>NZ_JAGGJV010000001.1 GCF_017873135.1 Rhizobium herbae
GTCTCCGTCGAGCTGATCGTTCCGATCGCGATGGAAGAAAAGCTGCGCTTCGCCATCCGCGAAGGCGGCCGCACCGTCGGCGCCGGCATCGTCGCAAGCATCGTCGAGTAAGTTTTACTCGGTTGGAAGCGGCGCGCCATAAGCGCCGCTTCTCGATCAATTTGTTGGTCGAAGCATGCGAATAAAATCGTATGCCTCTCGAATTGACGGAAACGCGAAAAATCGCGCTTCCGTAGGCGTTCGGTCATTGTGTCGGACGCCGATTGCGTATATGTGGCGGGTCGAATTGCAGAACGGACAGAGAGTGATTTGCTCTTTGCGCTCTTTGAAGCATCAGCACCCGGAAACGAATGACGAACTGCCTCAGCTGGGGCATTCGCTTAACAACAAGGATAACTCGAATGAACGGCCAGAATATCCGTATCCGCCTCAAGGCGTTTGATCACCGGATTCTTGACGCCTCCACGCGGGAAATCGTTTCGACGGCCAAGCGCACAGGCGCTTCGGTTCGTGGTCCGGTGCCGCTTCCTACGCGGATTGAAAAGTTTACTGTCAACCGCTCGCCCCACGTGGACAAGAAGAGCCGCGAACAGTTCGAGATGCGTACCCATAAGCGTCTCCTCGATATCGTCGATCCGACACCGCAGACCGTTGACGCGCTGATGAAGCTCGATCTGGCTGCCGGCGTAGACGTGGAAATCAAGCTTTAAAAACAAGGAAGGTACGTGGATCTCGGTCCAACGGCTTCCAAAAACGGGCGACCCCCGATCTTCCGGCCAAATGGGCGGGTGATCTGGGGGAGACCTTAAACCAGAGGTGCAACGGGGTTCTCTCCGTGGCTAACTCTCAAGAGGAATGAACCAATGCGTTCAGGTGTGATTGCACAGAAAGTTGGGATGACCCGCGTCTATAACGACGCTGGTGAGCATATCCCAGTTACAGTATTGCGGATGGAAAATTGCCAGGTTGTGGCCCATCGCACAGAAGACAAGAACGGCTACACCGCAGTTCAGCTCGGTGCGGGCCAGGCCAAGGTCAAGAACACGAGCAAGCCGTTGCGCGGCCAGTTCGCTGCCGCCAATGTAGAGCCGAAGGCCAAGGTCGTCGAGTTTCGCGTTTCGTCGGACAATCTGATCGACGTCGGCGCCGAACTCACGGCAAACCATTTCGTCGCCGGCCAGCTCGTTGACGTCACCGGTACATCTGCCGGTAAAGGTTTTGCCGGTGCGATGAAGCGCCACAACTTCGGCGGTCTGCGTGCAACGCACGGCGTGTCCGTATCACACCGTTCGCATGGTTCGACTGGTTCCAACCAGGATCCGGGCCGCGTCTGGAAGGGTAAGCGCATGGCTGGCCACATGGGTCAGACGCGCATCACCACCCAGAACCTGGAAGTGGTCTCCACCGATGAAGACCGCGGTCTGATCCTCGTCAAGGGCGCCGTACCCGGCTCCAAGGGCGCATGGATCGTCGTTCGCGACGCCATCAAGTCCGGCACTCCGGCTGACGCTCCGCGTCCTGCCGCCGTGCGCGCAGCCAAGTAAGGGGGCCAGATCATGGATCTCAACGTCACCACACTCGAAGGTAAGGAAGCCGGCAAGGTTTCCCTGTCTGACGCGATTTTCGGTCTTGAGCCGCGCGAAGACATCATTGCCCGCGTCGTTCGCTGGCAGCTCGCCAAGAAGCAGCAGGGCACGCACAAGGCCAAGGGCCGCGCAGAAGTCGCGCGTACCGGCGCCAAGATGTTCAAGCAGAAGGGTACGGGCCGCGCTCGTCACCATTCGGCTCGCGCTCCGCAGTTCCGCGGCGGTGGTAAGGCTCACGGCCCGGTTGTTCGCAGCCACGCCCATGACCTGCCGAAGAAGGTTCGTGCTCTCGGCCTGCGCCATGCGCTGTCCGCAAAGCTGCGTGCCGAAGAGCTGATCATCGTTGACAGCCTGGTTGCTGCCGAAGCCAAGACGAAGACGCTGACCGGCGCATTCGCAACGCTCGGCCTGACCAACGTGCTGTTCATCGGCGGCGCCGAACTCGACAGCAATTTCAAGCTCGCAGCCCAGAACATCCCGAATGTGGACGTTCTGCCGGTCCAGGGCATCAACGTTTATGACATTCTGCGCCGCGGCAAGCTCGTCCTGTCCAAAGCAGCAGTTGAAGCTCTTGAGGAGCGGTTCAAATGACTGACCTTCGCCACTATGATGTGATCCTCGCTCCGTCGATCACCGAAAAGTCGACGCTGGTTTCTGAACAGAACCAGATCATCTTCAACGTCGCCAAGGGTGCGTCGAAGCCGGAAATCAAGGCTGCTATCGAGGCACTGTTCGGTGTCAAGGTAACGGCTGTGAACACGCTGGTCCGCAAGGGCAAGCTGAAGCGTTTCCGTGGCTTCGCCGGCCGGCAAAAGGACGTCAAGAAGGCTATCGTCACGCTCGCTGACGGTCAGACCATCGACGTCTCCACCGGACTCTGAGGAATAGAACAATGGCATTGAAAAGTTTCAATCCGACCACCCCGAGCCAGCGCCAGCTGGTCATCGTCGATCGGTCCGGCCTCCACAAGGGCAAGCCGGTCAAGTCGCTGACCGAAGGCCTGTCCTCCAAGGGCGGACGTAACAACACCGGCCGCATCACCGTGCGCTACCAGGGTGGCGGTCACAAGCGGACCTACCGCCTGATCGACTTCAAGCGTCGCAAGTTCGACGTTGAAGGCACGGTCGAGCGTCTCGAATACGACCCGAACCGCACGGCGTTCATCGCGCTGATCAACTATGCGGACGGCGAACAGGCCTATATCATCGCTCCGCAGCGTCTTGCTGCCGGCGACAAGGTGATCGCCTCGGAAAAGCAGGTTGACGTGAAGCCGGGCAACACCATGCCGCTTCAGTTCATGCCGGTTGGTTCGATCGTTCACAACGTCGAGATGAAGCCGGGCAAGGGCGGCCAGATGGCCCGCTCCGCCGGCGCCTACGTTCAGCTGGTCGGTCGCGACCAGGGCATGGCGATCCTTCGCCTGTCGTCTGGCGAACAGCGTCTGGTGCACGGCTCCTGCCTTGCAACGGTCGGTGCAGTCTCCAATCCGGACCACGGCAACATCAACGACGGCAAGGCCGGTCGTTCGGTGTGGCGTGGCAAGCGTCCGCACGTTCGCGGCGTCGTCATGAACCCTGTTGACCATCCGCACGGCGGTGGTGAAGGCCGCACCTCGGGTGGCCGTCACCCGGTTTCGCCTTGGGGCAAGCCCACCAAGGGCAAGCGTACGCGCTCGAACAAGTCGACCGACAAGTTCATCATGCGCTCGCGTCATCAGCGTAAGAAGTAAGAGAGGAAGTCTCCAATGACTCGTTCAGTATGGAAAGGTCCGTTTGTTGACGGCTATCTTCTCAAGAAGGCTGAGAAGGTTCGTGAAGGCGGTCGTAACGAAGTGATCAAGATGTGGAGCCGTCGCTCCACCATCCTGCCGCAGTTCGTCGGTCTCACGTTCGGCGTCTACAACGGCAGCAAGCATGTTCCGGTCAGTGTCAACGAAGACATGATCGGTCACAAATTCGGTGAATTCTCTCCGACCCGGACCTATTACGGTCACGGTGCGGACAAGAAGGCAAAGAGGAAGTAATTATGGGCAAGGCAAAAGCCGAACGCCGGCTGAAGGATAATGAGGCGCAGGCAATTGCGCGCACGATCCGCGTCAGCCCCCAGAAGCTCAACCTGGTTGCTGCGATGATCCGCGGCAAGAAGGTCGACCGGGCTCTGGCCGAACTCGAGTTTTCGCGCAAGCGGATCTCGGACACTGTCAAGAAGACGCTGGAATCCGCGATCGCAAACGCGGAGAACAATCACGATCTCGACGTCGACAGCCTGATCGTTGCCGAAGCTTACGTCGGCAAGTCCATCGTCATGAAGCGTTTCCACGCTCGTGGCCGTGGCCGTGCATCGCGTATCGAAAAGCCTTTCGCGCATCTGACGATCGTTGTTCGCGAAGTCGAAGCCAAAGGGGAGGCCGCATAATGGGTCAGAAGATCAATCCAGTCGGCTTCCGCCTCGGCATCAACCGTACCTGGGACAGCCGCTGGTTCGCGGATAATGCCGAGTACGGTCAGCTTCTTCACGAAGACCTGAAGATCCGTGCGTATGTCATGGAAGAGCTGAAGCAGGCCGGTATTGCCAAGGTGATCATCGAGCGTCCGCACAAGAAGTGCCGCGTCACGATCCACTCGGCTCGCCCGGGCCTCATCATCGGCAAGAAGGGCGCAGACATCGAAAAGCTGCGCAAGAAGATTGCCGAGATGACGAAGTCGGAAACGCATCTCAACATTGTTGAAGTGCGCAAGCCGGAAGTCGACTCGACGCTCGTTGCCCAGTCGATCGCTCAGCAGCTCGAACGCCGCGTGGCTTTCCGCCGTGCGATGAAGCGTGCGGTTCAGTCCGCGATGCGTCTTGGCGCCGAAGGCATCAAGATCACCTGCGGCGGCCGTCTCGGCGGTGCTGAAATCGCCCGTACGGAATGGTACCGCGAAGGTCGCGTGCCGTTGCACACGCTTCGCGCCGACATCGACTACGGTGTGGCTGAAGCCAAAACCGCTTTTGGTATCTGCGGCATCAAGGTCTGGATCTTCAAGGGCGAAATCCTCGAACACGATCCGATGGCTTCCGAGCGTCGTGCGTCCGAGAGTGATGCTCAGGGCCCCAGCAGCAACAACCGTCGTCGCGAAAACGCGTAACAGTCGTTCCTGGCAGCTAATATCGGAGAATTAAAAAAATGTTGCAGCCAAAGCGCACTAAGTACCGCAAGCAGTTCAAGGGACGCATCAAGGGCGTTGCCAAGGGCGGTTCCGACCTTGCTTTCGGTGAATTCGGCCTGAAGTCTCAGGAACCGAACCGTGTGAACGCACGTGAGATCGAGGCGGCTCGCCGCGCGATCACGCGTCACATGAAGCGTGCGGGTCGTGTATGGATCCGCGTATTCCCAGACGTACCGGTCACGGCGAAGCCGACCGAAGTCCGCATGGGTAAAGGTAAGGGTTCGGTTGAATATTGGGCTTGCAAGGTCAAGCCCGGCCGAATGATGTTCGAAATCGACGGCGTCAGCGAAGAACTCGCCCGCGAGGCGCTTCGCCTTGGTGCTGCGAAACTCTCTGTCAAGACGCGCTTCGTTCAGCGCATTGCAGAGTAAGGAGTAAAGCCCATGAAAGCCGAAACCGTTCGTGCGCTCAGCGCCGATCAGCTCAACGAAGAACTTGCCAAGCTGAAGAAAGAGCAGTTCAATCTGCGCTTCCAGAAGGCCACCGGCCAGCTCGAAAAGTCGTCGCGCATCAATGAAGTCCGCAAGGACATTGCGCGCGTCAAAACCATTGCCCGCCAGAAGGCGGCAGAAGCCAAGGCTTAAGGAACTAAGAATATGCCAAAACGCATTCTGCAGGGCACAGTCGTCAGCGACAAGAACGATAAGACCGTCGTGGTCCGTGTCGAGCGTCGTTTCGCGCACCCGATCTTCCAGAAGACCGTTCGCCGGTCCAAGAAGTACAAGGCGCATGACGAGAACAACCAGTACAAGGTCGGCGATCAGGTTTCCATCGAGGAATGCGCGCCGATTTCCAAGGACAAGACCTGGACGGTCGTTTCCGCCCAGGCCTAATTCTTAAGACTTTCTCGTCCGGCCCTTGCGTCGGCTGAGAAAATCTGTATGAAGCAGCGCAAGGACGCTCGACTACGAGCGTTCTTTTGCTTTGAGCGCACGGAAGGTCCTGTTTTCAGGAAACCACCCTGGCAACGATCGATCCCGCGCGAGAACAGAAATTTAGAAGCTGGAACAGGGGGCCCTCAATCTGATGAGGTTGGCCCAACCGGTCCGGTCACAACAAGAAGGCGACCTGACATGATTCAGATGCAAACAAACCTCGACGTGGCGGATAATTCCGGCGCACGTCGTGTCATGTGCATCAAGGTGCTGGGCGGTTCCAAGCGCAAGTACGCTTCGGTCGGCGACATTATCGTCGTTTCGATCAAGGAAGCTATTCCGCGCGGCCGCGTCAAGAAGGGTGATGTGATGAAGGCGGTTGTCGTACGCACCGCCAAGGACATCCGTCGTCCGGACGGCAGCGTCATCCGGTTCGATAACAACGCAGCTGTTCTTATCGACAACAAGAAAGAGCCGATCGGCACCCGTATCTTCGGACCGGTTCCGCGCGAACTTCGCGCCAAGAACCACATGAAGATCATCTCGCTGGCTCCAGAAGTGCTGTAAGGAGCGATTGAGATGCAAAAGATTCGCAAGGGCGACAAAGTCGTCGTATTGACCGGCAAGGACAAGGGTCGTTCTGGAGAAGTTCTCCAGGTGCTGCCGAAGGAGGACCGGGCCGTTGTGCGTGGCGTTAACATGGTGAAGCGTCACCAGCGCCAGACCCAGGCCCAGGAAGCCGGTATCATCAACAAGGAAGCGTCGATTCATCTGTCGAATCTCGCGATCGCCGACCCGAAGGACGGCAAGCCGACCCGCGTCGGTTTCAAGATCGATGGCGACAAGAAGGTTCGCGTTGCAAAGCGTTCGGGAGTGTCGATCGATGGCTGACACCAAGAAGTACGAGCCCCGGCTCAAGACGGAATACGTTGAGCGTATCTCGAAGGCGATGCAGGAGAAGTTCTCCTACTCCAACGTCATGCAGATCCCGCGCCTCGACAAGATCGTGATCAACATGGGTGTTGGTGAATCGACGGCTGATTCGAAGAAGCCGGCGGTTGCCGCAGCTGACCTCGCAGCGATTGCTGGTCAGAAGCCGGTCATCACCAAGGCCCGCACCTCCATCGCCGGCTTCAAGCTGCGCGAAGGCATGCCGATCGGCGCAAAGGTTACCCTGCGCGGCGTTCGCATGTATGAATTCCTGGACCGCCTGATCAACATCGCGCTTCCGCGCGTTCGAGATTTCCGCGGCCTGAATCCGAAGTCCTTCGATGGCCGTGGCAACTTCGCCATGGGCGTCAAGGAACACATTGTGTTCCCGGAGATCAACTACGACAAGGTTGATCAGATGTGGGGCATGGACATCATCGTTTGCACGACGGCAACCAACGACGACGAAGCTCGCGCTCTGCTCACAGAGTTCAACTTCCCGTTCCGCCAGTAAGCCGTAACGACAAGCAGAAGGATTAAGTTGAATGGCGAAGACGAGCGCAATTGAAAAAAACAATCGCCGCCGTAAGTCGGTAGCCCAGGATGCCACCAAGCGGGCAGCCCTGAAGGCAACCATCATGAACCAGTCTCTTCCGATCGAAGAGCGCTTCAAGGCAACTTTGAAGTTGGCGAGCCTGCCGCGTGACGGTTCCAAGACCCGCGTTCGCAACCGTTGCGAAGTGACAGGTCGTCCGCGCGCATATTATCGCAAACTCAAGATGTCGCGTATTGCGCTTCGTGAACTTGGCAATTTCGGCAAGGTGCCGGGCATTGTTAAGTCGAGCTGGTAAGGAGACGGGCACATGGCAATGACTGATCCGCTGGGCGATATGCTCACCCGTATCCGCAACGGTGCTGCACGCCGCAAGTCGAGTGTTTCCACTCCGGCTTCCAAGCTGCGCGCACGCGTTCTGGATGTCCTTCAGGCTGAAGGCTACATCCGCGGTTATTCGGAAACCGAATTTGGTAACGGCAAGGCCGAGATCAATATCGAACTGAAATACTACGAAGGTGCGTCGGTGATCCGTGAGATCGGCCGCGTATCCAAGCCGGGCCGCCGAGTTTATGTCTCGGTCAAGTCCATTCCGCAGGTCGCGAACGGTCTCGGTATCACTATCCTTTCGACTCCGAAGGGTGTGATGGCCGATCATCAGGCACGCGAACAGAACGTTGGTGGCGAGGTTCTCTGCTCCGTATTCTAATACGGTAGCAGTGACCTCCATAACGGACAGACAGGTTGAACAATGTCTCGTATCGGTAAAAAACCCGTTCCGGTTCCTGCAGGTGTCACGGCCACGGTAAGTGGCCAGACGGTGACTGCAAAGGGCCCGAAAGGTGAACTCTTCTTCGTTGCTAACGACGAAGTCGTCGTAAAGCTGGAAGACAACAACGCGGTGTCGGTGACCCCGGTTGACCAGTCCAAGGATGCACGGTCGAAGTGGGGCATGTCCCGCACGATGATCGAAAACATCTTCAAGGGCGTCAAGGACGGCTACGAGCGCAAGCTCGAAATCAACGGCGTCGGTTATCGCGCGTCGCTTCAGGGCAAGAACCTGCAGCTGGCGCTCGGCTTCAGCCACGACGTGGTCTACCAGACTCCGGAAGGCATTTCGATTGCTGTGCCGAAGCCGACGGAAATCGTCGTCACCGGCATCAACAAGCAGCAGGTCGGCCAGGTTGCCGCGGAAATCCGCGAATACCGTGGCCCCGAGCCCTACAAGGGCAAGGGCGTCAAGTATGCCGGCGAGCGGATCGTCCGCAAAGAAGGCAAGAAGAAGTAAGGATCACGCGAAATGGCTACAAGGAAAGATACACTTGTGCGCCGCGCCAGCCGCGTGCGCCGTCAAGTCAAGGCAGTGGCCAATGGCCGTCTGCGCCTGTCTGTTCATCGCTCGTCGAAGAACATCTATGCACAGGTTATCGATGATGTTGCTGGCAAGACCGTTGCGTCTGCCTCGACACTCGACACGGATCTGCGTTCGTCGCTTAAGACGGGCGCTGACACGGCAGCAGCTGCTGCCGTTGGCAAGCTCCTCGCAGAGCGCGCCTCGAAGGCTGGTGTCAAGGACGTTGTCTTTGACCGTGGCGCCTTCATCTATCACGGCCGCGTCAAGGCGCTCGCCGAGGCAGCCCGCGAGGGTGGCCTGAACTTCTAAAGATGATATCCGCCCGGGCTTGCCTGGGCGGATCATCGAACCGCTTGTGAAAAAGCGCGTCGCTACCGCTCCCTCGAAGGCGCGGGGCGACTTTTTGTCAATCTGCCGATTGCACCCGGAAAAGAAAAAGGAAAAGGACAATGGCACAAGAAAAAAGAGGTTCTCGCGACGATCGCCAGAACCGCGAGGAGCGCGACAGCGAATTCGTTGACAAGCTCGTAGCAATCAACCGCGTCGCAAAAGTCGTCAAGGGCGGCCGTCGTTTCGGCTTTGCTGCTCTCGTCGTCGTCGGCGACCAGAAGGGCCGCGTTGGCTTCGGTCATGGCAAGGCACGTGAAGTGCCGGAAGCCATCCGCAAGGCAACCGAAGCCGCCAAGCGCGAACTGATCTTCGTTCCGCTGCGCTCCGGTCGTACGCTTCATCACGACGTTCATGGCCGTCATGGCGCAGGCAAGGTTCTGCTGCGTGCTGCCAAGGCCGGTACCGGCATCATCGCCGGTGGCCCGATGCGCGCCGTTTTCGAAACGCTCGGCATGCATGACGTTGTTGCGAAGTCGACCGGTTCGTCGAACCCGTACAACATGATCCGCGCCACGTTCGACGCTCTGAAAAGCCAGATGCACCCGAAGGATATCGCAGCTCAGCGCGGCATGAAATATGCCACTCTGCAGGGCCGCCGCGTATCCGCCGGCGTTGCTTCCGAAGAATAAGGGAGCCAGACAATGGTCAAGAAAGAAGCTGCAAAGAAGACGGTTTCGGTCGAACAGATCGGCAGCCCCATTCGCCGCCCAGCCGTACAGCGCGCAACGCTGATCGGTCTCGGTCTCAACAAGATGCACCGGGTTAGCGTTCTGGAAGATACACCTTCCGTTCGCGGCATGATCCGGGCCGTCCAGCACCTCGTTCGCGTCGTCGACGAGAAGTGAGGGGGATACCATCATGAAACTGAATGAAATCAAAGACAACGAAGGTTCGACCAAGAACCGCAAGCGTCTCGGCCGTGGTATCGGCTCCGGATCCGGCAAGACTGCCGGCCGCGGTGTCAAGGGTCAGAAGGCTCGTTCGGGCGTTGCCATCAACGGCTTCGAAGGCGGCCAGATGCCAATCTACCGTCGTCTGCCGAAGCGCGGCTTCAACAACATCTTCCGTTCGGACTTTGTTGTCGTGTCGCTCGGCCGCATCCAGACCGCAATCGACGCCAAGAAGCTCGACGCTTCGAAGACCGTCGATGCTGCTGCCCTGACGGCTGCCGGCGTCATCCGTCGCGCCAAGGACGGCGTTCGCGTTCTCGCCGACGGCGAACTGAAGGCAAAGGTAACGATTGAAGTTGCCGGCGCTTCCAAGCCTGCGATCGAAAAGATCGAAAAGGCTGGCGGTTCGATCAAGCTGCTTTCGGGCGCTGCCGAATAATTGTTGCTGATGAACCGCCCGGGGTGCTTCACACCGGGCGGTTTTGCTCCCATATGAGAGCCTCACGGATTCGTGGCTAGCCAAGGCTGGTCGCAAACATTAATACGGGAGCCAGGTGAGGCGTGCGATTGCTGATGCAGTCTTTTCCAAGCCGGTTTTCACACATCGAACATAACCTCTACCGGAACTGACCGGGTTTCCCCGCGGGTTCCTACATTGGTTACGCGGAGAATTGCATGGCTTCTGCAGCGGAACAGCTCGCCTCCAATCTGAATTTTGCGACTTTCGCAAAAGCGGAAGATCTGAAACGGCGCCTCTGGTTCACCCTGGGCGCCCTCTTGGTTTATCGCCTCGGCACCTATATTCCGTTGCCTGGTCTCAATCCTCAGGCATTTGCTCAGGCGTTCGCCGGGCAGAGCGGTGGTATCCTCGGCCTCTTCAACATGTTCTCCGGCGGCGCCGTCGAGCGCATGGCGATTTTCGCGCTCGGGATCATGCCTTATATTTCCGCCTCCATCATTGTTCAGCTGATGACCTCCGTTGTTCCGTCGCTTGAGCAGCTGAAGAAGGAAGGCGAGCAGGGCCGCAAGGTCATCAACCAGTACACCCGCTACGGCACGGTGCTGCTCGGCACGCTGCAGGCCTATGGCATCGCGGTTGGCCTTGAAAGCGGCAACGGCCTCGTGGTGGATGCCGGCTGGTTCTTCCGTATCTCGACCGTTATTTCGCTTCTCGGCGGCACGATGTTCCTGATGTGGCTTGGCGAGCAGATTACCTCGCGCGGTATCGGCAACGGCATCTCGCTGATCATCTTTGCGGGCATCGTCGCGCATCTGCCGACCGCCATGGCCAGCACGCTCGAACTCGGCCGCACCGGCGCCCTGTCGACGCCGCTGATTCTCGCCATCATTGTCATGGTGGTCGGTGTCATCGCGCTGATCGTCTTCTTCGAACGCGCCCAAAGACGTCTTTTGATCCAGTATCCCAAGCGTCAGGTCGGCAACAAGATGTTCCAGGGCGATACCTCGCACCTGCCGCTGAAGCTCAACACGGCCGGCGTCATCCCGGCGATCTTCGCGTCGTCGCTGCTGCTTCTGCCGGCAACGCTTGCAGGCTTTGCCAACAGCGCGGCGCTGCCGTCCTGGGCAACGACCATCGTCGCGGCTCTCGGCCATGGCAAGCCGCTCTATATGGTACTCTATGGTGGCATGATCGCTTTCTTTGCCTTCTTCTACACGGCCATCGTCTTCAATCCGAAGGATACGGCCGACAATCTGAAGAAGCACGGCGGCTTTATCCTCGGCATTCGCCCGGGCGAGCGCACAGCCGAATACATCGACTACGTGCTGACCCGCATCACCGTGCTCGGCGCGATCTACCTGATGTTCGTCTGCATTCTGCCCGAAGTCATGATCGCGCAGACCGGCGTGCCGTTCTACCTTGGTGGTACGTCGCTTTTGATTGTTGTCAGCGTGACCCTTGATACTGTAGCACAGGTGCAGGGTCACCTGATTGCCCAGCAGTATGAGGGGCTGATCAAGAAATCAAAGCTGCGTGGAGGGAAGAGGGGCCGATGAGATTAATATTTTTAGGACCGCCGGGAGCTGGCAAGGGAACACAGGCCAAGCTGCTGACGGAGAAATACGGTATTCCGCAGCTTTCGACAGGCGACATGCTGCGGGCAGCCGTTGCCGAGCAGAGTGACGTCGGCAAGCGTGCCAAGGCCGTCATGGATGCAGGTCAGCTTGTCTCCGACGCGATCGTCAACGAGATCGTCTCGGACCGGATCGATTCGGCCGATTGCGCCAAGGGGTTCATCCTTGATGGCTATCCGCGCACGGTTCCCCAGGCCATTGCACTCGGCAAGATGCTCGAAGGCAAGGGATTGAGGCTCGATTCGGTCATCGAACTGAAAGTTGACGAAGATGCGCTTGTACGGCGGATCGAGAATCGCGTAGCAGAAACCATTGCCGCTGGCGGCACGGTTCGCTCCGACGACAATCCGGAAGCATTCAAGAAGCGTCTTGTCGAATATCGCGAAAAGACGGCGCCTCTGTCGCAGCACTATGCTGCAACGGGCGAGTTGAAGACGGTTGATGGAATGGCATCGGTTGAAACCGTGACCTCCGAAATCAACAAGATCCTGGCATCGGCTTCGGCCGACGCTTGAAAAAGGCCAGTTCTTGAAAAAGGACTGCCGGGGAGTTGACTTTTGCGGTCGATTCCTTCAAAGACCGCGCTAACTCGCTACATGCAAGGGATCGGCGCGGATTTCAAAGACGAAGTCCGGGCGCGATTCTTTTGACGTGTTCCGAACAGAACTTTCACAGTCGGCCCTCCAAAAAGGGGCTGCATAACGAAGCACCTATTGCCGGATGGCAACTGGAAGCAAGGAGAACAGGCGTGGCACGTATCGCTGGCGTCAACATCCCGACGAGCAAGCGCGTAGTAATCGCGCTTCGTTACATTCACGGGATCGGAGCGAAGTTCGCACAGGAAATCGTCGAGAAGGTCGGTATCCCGGCTGAACGTCGTGTGCACCAACTGACGGATGCTGAAGTTCTTCAGATCCGTGAAACCATCGACCGCGATTATCAGGTTGAAGGCGACCTGCGTCGCGAGACCTCGATGAACATCAAGCGTCTGATGGACCTCGGCTGCTACCGCGGCCTGCGTCATCGTCGCTCGCTGCCGGTACGCGGCCAGCGCACGCACACCAATGCCCGCACCCGCAAGGGCCCGGCAAAGGCGATTGCAGGCAAGAAGAAGTAATTTCCCTGAATTGGGAAATGCAGGGGCTGGCGCTCGACGCCGGCCTCTTTTGTGGTTTCGGAAGGGCGCGCATCGCGTCCCTCCGGTGGAGCTGCTGGCATTACGGCAGTGACGATATCGCCGCGCAGATCGGTTTTTCCGTTCGCGCATGACTTGAAAATTTAGGGCAGGGGTTTTTCCTCCGCCCGGTGGAGCCGCTGGTGTTACGGCGGTGCAGAGATCAACGAAAGGTATACCATGGCCAAGGAAGCCACACGCGTTCGCCGTCGCGAGCGGAAAAACATTTCCACGGGCGTCGCCCACGTCAACTCGTCGTTCAACAACACGATGATCACCATCACCGATGCACAGGGCAACGCCATTGCCTGGTCGTCGGCTGGTTCGAAGGGCTTCAAGGGCTCGCGCAAGTCGACCCCGTTCGCAGCCCAGATGGCTGCCGAAGATGCGGCCAAGAAGGCCCAGGAACACGGCATGAAGACGCTCGAAGTCGAAGTTTGCGGCCCGGGTTCCGGCCGTGAATCGGCTCTGCGCGCCCTGCAGGCTGCCGGCTTCATGATCACCTCGATCCGTGACGTGACTCCGATCCCGCACAACGGTTGCCGCCCGCGCAAGAAGCGCCGCGTTTAAGCATACGCATTCATCCTGCCGGTGAGGGGATTACCTCTCCCGGCGCTTCAAGGCTCGGTTGCCACGATTGGATGGTGGCAACGAACGGAAGGCAAAACATATGATTCAGAAAAACTGGCAGGAACTGATCAAGCCGAACAAGGTCGAGTTCTCCTCTACCGGCCGCACCAAGGTGAGCCTTGTTGCCGAGCCGCTGGAGCGTGGCTTTGGCCTGACCCTCGGCAACGCGCTTCGCCGCGTTCTTTTGTCGTCGCTTCGCGGCGCTGCTGTGACCGCAGTGCAGATCGACGGCGTCCTGCACGAGTTCTCCTCGATCCCGGGCGTCCGGGAAGACGTGACGGACATCGTGCTCAACATCAAGGAAATCGCCATCAAGATGGATGGCGACGACGCAAAGCGCATGGTCGTGCGCAAGCAGGGTCCGGGCGTTGTTACCGCCGGTGACATCCAGACGGTTGGCGATATCGAAATCCTCAACCCGAACCATGTGATCTGCACCCTCGACGAGGGCGCCGAGATCCGCATGGAGTTCACCGTCAACAACGGCAAGGGCTACGTGCCTGCTGACCGCAACCGTTCGGAAGACGCGCCGATCGGCCTCATCCCGGTCGACAGCCTGTATTCGCCGGTCAAGAAAGTGTCCTACAAGGTGGAAAACACCCGCGAAGGCCAGGTTCTCGACTACGACAAGCTGTCGATGCAGATCGAGACCGATGGTTCCGTCACCGGTGAAGATGCAGTCGCTTTCGCGGCCCGCATCCTTCAGGACCAGCTCGGCGTTTTCGTCAACTTCGACGAACCGCAGAAGGAAGCCGAAGAAGAAGCCGTTACCGAACTGGCGTTCAACCCGGCACTGCTCAAGAAGGTCGACGAACTGGAACTCTCCGTCCGTTCGGCCAACTGCCTGAAGAACGACAACATCGTCTATATCGGCGACCTCATTCAGAAGACCGAAGCCGAAATGCTTCGCACTCCGAACTTTGGCCGCAAGTCGCTGAACGAAATCAAGGAAGTTCTCGCTTCCATGGGCCTGCACCTCGGCATGGAAGTGCCCGCATGGCCGCCCGAGAACATCGAAGATCTCGCCAAGCGTTACGAAGACCAGTATTAACAATAAAAAAGGCAGGTTAACCCTCTGCCTTTCCCCGTCAAACAGCAGGCTCCGCAAGGAAGCCTGTATGTGCCAGGAAACGGCAGGCCCAGACAACGAAAAGGGCACCTGCATTTAAAGGAGAATAGCAATGCGCCATGGTGTAGCCGGCCGCAAGCTGAATAGAACTGCAAGCCATCGCAAGGCAATGTTTGCCAATATGGCTGCTTCGCTCATCGAACATGAGCAGATCGTCACCACCCTGCCGAAGGCAAAGGAAATCCGCCCGATCGTCGAGAAGCTCGTCACGCTCGGCAAGAAGGGTGACCTTCATGCCCGTCGTCAGGCCATCTCGCAGATCCGCGACGTTGCTGTCGTCGCCAAGCTGTTCGATGCCATCGCAACGCGCTACGCAACCCGCAACGGCGGTTACCTGCGCATCATGAAGGCCGGCTTCCGCCACGGCGACAATGCGGCTCTGGCCGTCATTGAATTCGTCGATCGCGATACTTCGGCCAAGGGCGCCAAGGACATCGCTCGCGTTGCCGCCGAAGCAGAAGCTGCGGACGCCGCTTAAGTTTTCCGCTTGATCGGAAGATTGAGACAGCCGGGCCGAAAGCCCGGCTGTTTTGCGTTGTAGCGCTCTTAGGCCCATTTTCACGTTTCCGCCGTCTTTGCTTTCTATCCGTGAAGTCCTATCTGTTTTCCCTGAATCCCTTTCGGCAGGATATCCCGCATGATCCGTTCGCCCCGTACTCTCGTCCTGTCCACCATGGCCGGGCTCATAGTTTTTGCCGCCGCCGTGCATTTCATCGCTCCGGGAGTAAACGCGTCCGACGACGTCGAAGACATCCGGACCGGCGCCATCGTCGCACAGGCGGAGACGCCGAAAGTGCAGCCGCAAAGCCGCGCGGAAATGCAGCTGTCCTTCGCGCCTCTGGTCAAGCAGACAGCCAATGCCGTGGTCAACGTCTACGCCGAAAAGACCGTCCAGAATCGTTCGCCCTTTGCCGATGACCCGTTCTTCGAGCAGTTCTTCGGCCAGCAGATGCCGAACCGGTCTTCGAAGCAGTCGTCGCTCGGCTCCGGCGTCATCGTCGGCAAGAACGGCATCGTGGTGACCAACAATCACGTCATCGCCGATGCCGACGACATCAAGATCGCGCTGGCCGACGGCAGGGAGTTCGAGAGCACGGTCATGCTCAAGGACGAGCGGCTGGATCTCGCTGTCCTGAAGATCAAATCCGATGGTCCCTTCGAGACGATCCCGTTGGGTGATTCCGATGCGGTCGAGGTCGGCGACCTCGTGCTGGCGATCGGCAACCCCTTCGGCGTCGGCCAGACGGTGACCAGCGGCATCGTCTCTGCTCTTGCTCGAAACCAGGTCGTCTCCGGTGATTTCGGCTTCTTCATCCAGACCGATGCGGCGATCAATCCCGGCAATTCCGGCGGCGGCCTGATCGACATGAACGGCCAGCTGATCGGCATCAACACTGCGATCTTTTCACGCGGTGGCGGTTCGAACGGTGTTGGCTTTGCCATTCCCGCCAATCTGGTCAAGGTCTTCGTGGCGTCCGCCGAGGGCGGCAATGGCAGTTTCACACGGCCTTTCATTGGCGCAAGCTTCGAGCCGGTGACCTCGGAAGTCGCCGAAGCGCTGGGGCTCGACCGGGCACGCGGTGCGCTGGTGAGTTCGGTGATCGAAGGCGGGCCGGCTGAAAAGGCGGGCATGAAGCCGGGGCAGGTGATTGTTGCCGTCAACGGGATTCCTGTGGAGCATCCAGACGCGCTCGGCTACCGGCTGACAACAGTCGGCGTTGGCCACCAGGCCAAGGTAACCGTGAGCGAGAACGGCAAGACCCGCGATCTTGAGCTGACGCTTGCCGAGGCTCCGGAAACATCGCCGCGCGACGAGCGGCTGATCGAGGGGCGCAATCCGTTCGCCGGCGCAGTGGTCGGCAATCTCTCGCCACGCCTGGCCGACGAACTGCATATGTCGACGTCCTCGCAAGGCGTGGTGATCACCCAGATCAATCGCGGCTCGCCGGCTGCCCGGGTTGGTTTCCAACCAAAGGATATCATCATCGCCGTCAATGGCACGCCGATCGACAAATCGACGACGCTCGAGGCGATCGCCAAGGACGATCCGTCGCTGTGGCGCGTCGAGATCGAACGCGACGGCCAGCGTATTCGCCAGTTCTTCCGATGA
Organism: Rhizobium herbae; assembly: GCF_017873135.1. Lineage (GTDB taxonomy): Bacteria > Pseudomonadota > Alphaproteobacteria > Rhizobiales > Rhizobiaceae > Pararhizobium > Pararhizobium herbae. The sequence goes on from NZ_JAGGJV010000001.1 coordinate 16,925, forward strand.
TCGATCTGCTAGTCTCATCTGAACCAAAGCGACGCGGCCGAATCAATGACAGTCTTGCTGCGACCGGCCTTTCGCAGCAAAGGAGTTGGCTGTGACGCTATTCGATGAGACCACGCACCGGCCGCTCGCGGATGCGCTTCGTCCGGAAACGCTGGAGGAGGTCATCGGCCAGGACCATCTTCTGGGCGAGAATGGGCCGATTGCCCGCATGGTGTCCGGCGGAACCGTTGGCTCCTTCATCCTCTGGGGACCACCGGGTGTCGGAAAAACCACGATCGCGCGGCTTGTGGCGAAGTCGGCGAAAATGGAATTCGTACAGCTTTCCGCCGTCATGTCGGGCATCGCCGATCTGCGCAAAGTCTTCGACACGGCAAAAAGCAACCGGACCATCGGCCGCCAGACCATCCTTTTTGTCGATGAGCTGCATCGTTTCAATCGAAGCACCCAGGATGCGCTGCTGCCGCATGTCGAAAACGGCTCGGTGATTCTGATCGGCGCGACGACGGAAAACCCGAGCTTCAGCCTTGTCGCCGCGTTGCTGTCGCGGCTGAAGGTTTTCACACTCAATCCCTTTGATGCAGCCTCCTCGGAATTGCTGCTGGCGCGGGTCGAGAACTTCGTCGGAAAACGGCTGCCGCTGACAGACGATGCGCGCGCCGCCCTGATCAACATGGCGGACGGGGACGGGCGCTATCTGGTCGGATTGGCGGACGACGTCTTCTCATTGGATGAAGCCGAAGATCTCGACATCGGGCGCCTGTCGAAAGCGCTGCAGAAGCGAATGCCGGTTTACGACAAGGCGCAGGACGGTCATTACAATCTGCTCAGCTGCTTCCACAAGAGCCTGCGGGGCAGCGATGTCGATGCAGGCCTGTACTGGGGCGCGCGAATGGTCGATGCGGGCGAAGATCCGATGACATTGTTTCGGCGTCTTGCCTGCGTGGCCAGCGAGGATGTCGGCATGGCGGACCCCAATGCCCTGCCGCAGGTGATCGCCGCCTGGAGCGCATTCGAGCGGATCGGCTGGCCGGAGGGCCGGCTGTTTATCGCGCAGGCGATCGTCTATGTCGCGACCGCGCCGAAATCCAATGCCAGCTACCGCTCTTTCGACGCGGCATTGGAAATGGCGCGGCAGACCGGCTCCATTCCACCGCCCAAAAGCATCCTCAATGCGCCGACAAAGCTGATGAAGGACCTCGGCTATCACGAGGGCTACAAATACGATCACGATTATCCGGACGCCTATTCCGGACAGGATTTCTTTCCGGAAGAACTGCGCGGCAAGGATACGCGGTTCTATCAGCCGCAGGAGCGGGGCTTTGAACGGGAAACGTTGAAACGCCTGGAGTTCTGGCAGCGGTTGAAGCGGGAACGCAAGCAGCCGAAATAATGTGGTTCGGCGACGATTACCGGCTCATTCCGGCAGTTTGAAGAACGCTTCGAGACGATATCCGTCAGGGTCGATCACGAAACCTGCATAGTAGAATTGGCTGTATTCTGGCCGAAGTCCCGGCGAACCGTTATCCTCGCCTCCATTTGCCATGCCGGCCGCATGGAAAGCATCGACTGAGGCCGCATCGGGCGCTGTAAAGCAGAAATGCAGGCCGGAACCGCGGTCAGGCGGCACGGGGCTCTCGACTTCGGCAATCCAGAGACTGATCTTGTCGGATCCGTAGCCGATTGCCTTGTCCGTTTTCATAAGGCGTTCATAGCCGAGCGGCGTTAGAACCGCATCGTAGAAGGTGAGTGATCTCTTCAGGTCTTTTACGCCAATCGACACGTGATCAAACATTGAGCAGCACTCCTCTTTGTCCGCATCTTCCCTGTTCGATATCATCCGCACAAGCGCAAAGCTGATCTTCCTGCATACCGCGGGGCATTTTTTCCACCTGTCTCCTGCCGAACCGCGAATGGCAGCCATGCATGGCAGGCTCTTGTCACCGCTATCTTCGGGTGGCATAAAGTGTGCATGCAGACGGCTGCACGGGACCGGAATCTATTGCTGGCCCCGCACATCCGCGAGGACGGCCTCGCTCCATGAATGGAGTTAAAACGTGGCCTGGATTTTTCTTTTCCTCGCAGGAATTCTCGAAATCGGCTGGGCGATCGGCCTTAAATATACAGAAGGCTTCACCAGGCTCGTGCCGACGGTTCTGACCGGCGCTGCCATGCTGGCAAGCATCGTTCTGCTCGGCGTCGCGGTCCGCACCCTGCCGCTCGGCACGGCCTATGCGATATGGACCGGGATCGGTACCGTCGGAACGGTCATTCTCGGCATCATTCTCTTTGCCGAGCCTGCGACCGCGGTGCGCATCGGCTGCATCGCGCTGATCATCGCCGGCATCGCCGGATTGAAGCTGACAGCCTGATTGTCCCGGAATCTCAAATGAAAAACACACCGCGCAGGTGACCGCGCGGTGTGTTTTTGGCGACATTGAATGTTCGAGACATTCCTGCTCAGCGCAGGGCGTCGAGTGTCGCGGTGGCGGCCTGCATCTCCCGCCAGCGGTTTTCGCGGCGCTGGAAGGCTTCGTCGTCGGTGCCCCAATGCTCGATCTGCCAGTCCTCGTCGACATGGGCAAGCGCCCAGGCCTCTTCGGCCGAAAGCTGCTTCTCTGCAAAACCAACAGCAAGCAGGGCGGACCCGGTGAGCGTGGTGATCGTGTGCAGGCAGGCAAGGCCGAGCGGGGTGGCATAGGCGCGTAACGCCTCGGCGACGCCGTTGATGGCGGCGCGCGGCTGAACCTGGTGCACGACGCCCTCGACGAGGATGAAACGCGCGCCGAGCTTCTCTGCTGCCCAGGTGATCACCGGGTCCCAGCGTTCCGATTGCCGGATGACCAGCCCTTCCGGCTCGCTGGCGCGGTAGCACAGGAGGTCGGTCCCGGCGAAGTTCAGGATGTCGTCGAAGACCGCGCGGATGTCCTTTGAGACACCATCGATCGCCGTATTGGCCAGCCGGGTGACCGGCATGGTCGCCGGGTCGATGTTTTCCTTCTGCGCATCCCATTCGGCGGCAAGCAACGCGGCGGCGGCTGGCGTCGGTACGGTCAGCGGCTGTTTCGCCGGCGTGCGAACGGTCCTGCCGTCGAGCAGGATCGCATGGCCGCCGTCTTCCACCGGACCGATGCTCACGGTGGTATAGAACCGCTTGGCCAACGGCTTGTGCATCTGGATCTGCGCGCGGCGCACGGGATCCGGGTCGCTCAGCGCTGCCGACAGATCGTCGCGAATATCAGGCATGATGTGTCTCCATCCAGTCCAGAATATCGTGCGGGGTGCGGGCGATGTGGTCCGCGCCGGCCTCGACAAGCTCGGGAACGGAAGCATAGCCCCAGGCGACGCCGATCGCTAAGGCGCCGGCACTCTTGGCCATCTGCATGTCATAGATGGCGTCGCCGATGACGACGGTGTCCTTCGGGTCGATGCCTGCCTCGCCGCAGCACTCCGTCACCATGGCCGGATGCGGCTTCGAAGGGCAGTCGTCGGCGGTCCTCGAAACGAAGAATGTCTTTTCATAGCCGTGGCTTGCGCAGATCTGATCAAGTCCGCGCCGGGACTTTCCCGTTACAGCACCCAGGAGCAGTTCGTCACGGGCCGAAAGTGTGGCGAGCAATTCGGCAATACCCGGAAACAACGGTTCGCGAAAATTCATCTCGGCGCGGACGCCGCCATAAAGCTTCTTGTAATGCGCGGTCATCGCCTGGGCGCGGTCGTCCACATGCGGCTGGTGCATCAGCCGGGCGATGGCGATGTCGAGCGTCAGGCCGATAATGCTCTTGGTGGCATCCAGTGTGACGCGGGCCAGACCGAAGTCCTCGAACGTGCGCGCCATGACTTCATGGATCAGGCCTGCGCTATCGACCAAGGTGCCGTCGCAATCGAAAAGAGCGAGCTTCATCAGTCGTCGGCTTCCTCGGCGCTGGCCATGTCGAAGCCGATCAGGTTCCAGCTCTGGATCATATGTTGCGGCATCGGCGCAGTCACGATCAGGCGTCCGCCATCCGGATGGGGAATGTCGATGCGGCGGGCGTGCAGGTGCAGCTTGTTCTGCATGCCGCCCGGAAAGGACCAGTTGTGCTCGGCCTCGAAATATTTCGGATCACCGATGATCGGATGGCCGATCTGGGCCGCGTGAACGCGCAGCTGGTGCGTTCGCCCGGTATAGGGCTCCAACTCAAGCCAGGTGAAGTTCTGGCCCGCCTGCTCGATGATCTTGTAATAGGAAATGGCGTGGTCGGCGCCGTCGTCGCCATGCTTGCCGATCCGCATGCGGTCGCCGTCGGGGGTCTGCTCCTTGACCAGCCATGACGAGATCTTGTCTTCGCGCTTGCGCGGCACACCCTTGACCAGCGCCCAGTAGGTCTTCTTGGTGTCGCGCTCGCGGAAGGCGGCGGTCAGCTTCTGGGCGGCACCACGCGTGCGGGCGATAACAAGCACGCCGGAGGTGTCGCGGTCGAGCCGGTGCACCAGACGGGGCTTTTCGCCCTTGGGACTGGTCCAGGCTTCAAGCATCTCGTCGATATGGCGGTTGATGCCCGAGCCGCCCTGAACCGCGATGCCGGCCGGCTTGTTGAGAACGATCACCTTGGCGTCTTCATGCAAAAGCATGCGCGATAGCAACTCATGGTCCGACGCATGGCGAAGATCGCGCCCTGCGATCGGCCCGGTTTTTTCCTTGGGGTCGACCTCCATCGGTGGAATGCGGATGACCTGGCCCGGCTGGATGCGCGCATCCGATTTGACCCGGCCACCATCGACGCGGACCTGGCCGGAGCGCAAAAGCTTCTGCAGCGGACCGAAGCCCAGGCCCGGATAATGCACCTTGAACCAGCGATCGAGCCGCATGCCCGCCTCGTCGGTTTCCACCTGCTTGTGTTCAATGCCCGCCATGTGCTCTTACCTGCATCCAATTGCCATAGCGCCTCGACAATGGTGCCGACAGGAAACCCGTGCGCAAACTGATATGACAGAGCAAGCCGGTCCAAGGGACGCACGGCGCTCTGAGATGGTCCCTTTAGACTATTGCGCGCATAAGGGCCAGCCCGGCAAACACCGCGATTGCCGAAAGAAGCACGCTGGATGCCACATAAATCAGCGCCGTGACCGGTTCACCGCGCTCCATCAGCGTGATCGCATCGAGCGAGAAGGCGGAAAAGGTGGTGTAGCCGCCGAGAATGCCGGTGATCAGGAACACGCGCATCTCGGCTGATGCGCCAAATTTTCGCGCGATCACCTCGGCAAAGACACCGATTAGAAAAGATCCCGTAACGTTAACCGTCAGCGTTCCCCAGGGAAAGGATGGCCCGAAGCTGCGTAGCGTCCATAGCCCGACGAGATAGCGGAGTACGGAACCGAGAGCGCCACCGGCGGCAACGAGAAGGATCTGTGTCATGGGAAAATGCCATAGCCGAAACCGGCGAGGCAGGAAAGCCGGCCGTCCATTTTTGGCGCATTTGAAAAGCGTCAGTGGCGGACTGCCGGTGCGGCGGAAAACCATTCTTTAACACGCGATCCCTAATATAGATGCTTCGGGCGGCGCAGCTTTCAAACGGGCATGACATGACGAAACTGAAGTTCAACTTCACCCACTACGACCTCAAGCAGCAGCGCGCCGGCGTGACCATCGAGATCACCCTGTCGGCGGTCGCCAATGTCCGGCTGATGACGGACAACAATTTTCAGCTCTACAAGGAAGCGATGAAGCATCAGTTCGTCGGCGGCGTCGCGCGCAAGTCACCCATCCGTCTTGTCATCCCTCAATCCAGCCACTGGCACGTGGTCGTCGATATGGAAGGTCATCACGGCCATAGCGAATCGAGCATCCGCATCGTCGAGACCGCCGCACCGCCCCGGTTCCAGTCCGCGTCCTGATAGAACGAAAAAACCGCGCCGTGCTTGACGACGCGGTTTATCAATCCATCTGGCCGAGGCTCAGGCCAACCGTTCCGCATGCCATTTCAGATGGTCGTCCATGAACGACGAGATGAAATAGTAGGAGTGGTCGTAGCGCTCATGCAGCCGAAGCGTCAGGCCGATATCGGTTCCCTTGATCGCTTCCTCGAACAGCCAGGGCCGCAGTCCGGTTTCCAGAAAATTATCGGCCTTGCCCTGATCGATCAGGAATTCCGGGAAGCGGGCGCCGTCTTTCACCAGCGCGCAGGCGTCGTATTGCCGCCAGGTGGCTTTGTCCTCGCCGAGATATTTTTCGAAGGCGCCGATCGACCAGTCGGCCGTCGACGGTTCGACGATCGGCGCAAAGGCCGAACAACTCCTGAACCGTTCCGGGTTTTTCAGTGCGATCGTTATGGCGCCGTGTCCACCCATCGAATGACCGAAGATGCCCTGACGGTCCATATCGACGCGGAAATGCTGGCTGACGAAGGCGGGCAGTTCCTCGGTGATGTAGGTGTACATCTGGTAGTTCTCGTCCCAGGGCGCCTCCGTGGCGTTAAGATAGAAGCCCGCGCCCTTGCCCATCTGCCAGTTGGTCAGTTCGTCCGGCACCTCGTTGCCGCGCGGGCTTGTATCCGGGCAGACGATGATCAGGCCGAGTTCGGCAGCCATCCGGCGGTATTCGCCTTTCTCCATCACATTGGCATGCGTGCAGGTAAGACCGGAAAGATACCAGACGACCGGGCAGGGCGCCTTGATCGCCTGCGGCGGGATATAGACCGCAAAGGTCATCTCGGTCTTGCAGGCCTGTGAATCATGCGAAAAGACGCCCTGCATGCCGCCGAACGCGGTGTTCTGGGAAAGGACTTTCAAGCTGTACTCCTTTGAAGCCGGCCGTATCGCTATGCCAGCGACACCGCCGCGTTGACCGCGGCCGCTACCAGCACGGTGTTGAAGAAGAAGGAGACGACCGCGTGCAGAAGATTGATCTTTCGCATGGCGGTCGAGGTGATGGCGACGTCCGAGGTTTGCGCCGTCATGCCGATGACGAAGGCGAAGTAGAGGAAGTCATAGCCGCCCGGTTCCTTGGTGTCCGGAAAATCGAGGCCGTGATTGTCACTCTCGTCTCCGCCTATCTCCAGGCTCCAATAGCGGTGTGCATAATGCATCGCCGCCATCGTATGGATGGTCAGCCAGCCCAGCGTGACGGAGGCGAAGGCGAGTACGAGTTCTATCGCTGTTTCGCTGCCGCCGGCATTCATGGCCAGGAACAGCGAAACGATCGAGATTGTGGCTGTCGCCAGCGTGACGGCGAAGATGATGATCGCCGGCTCGTCGGTGCGGGCTGCATTGCGTTTCAGATAGGCTCCGCTGAGCCTCGGCAGCCGCCCCGCGATCAGGACCAGATAGACGAAGAAGAAGACCACGGCGGCCAGGTTGATTGCCAGTTGCGGTATGACAGCGAGACACACGACAAGGGTGATCAACGCGCAGATGCCGCCGGCGTAAAAGGGCGCGTGGCGGCGATGTACGATCTTCTTTTCTGCGATGGTCATCAATGCTCTCCGGGCGCTCTTGTTTCTACTAGCGCTGTTTAACGCGGCGGCAAAGCCTGTCGAGCGTTTCGAGGAAAGCGGAACGGTCACGGGGCGAAAAGGCGGCATTGTAGCCCTTGCTTTCGCCAGTCTCGCGCAGGTGCGCGCCAAGATCGCGCATGGCGGTCGCCATGCCGATATTCGCCTTGTCGAAGATGCGGCCGGTCGGCCCGGTCACCTGCGCGCCGGCGGCAACGCAACGGCCGGCCAGCGGCACGTCGGCGGTGATGACGATATCGCCGTCGTGCGCACGCTCGGCAATCCAGTCGTCCGCGGCATCGAAACCGGCCGAGACGATGACGTTGCGCACCATCGGATCGCGCGACGGCCTGAGACCCGAATTGGCGACCAGCACGACGGGAAGGCCGTGGCGCTCGGCGACCTTCAATATCTCCGGCTTGACCGGGCAGGCGTCGGCATCGACGTAGATGGTGTTTGTTTGAGGTTCCTGCTCGGACATGGTTCTACAGTCGGCTCGTCGCTGACATCGCCGCATGACCTGGCAGAAGGGCCGGGTCGGGGATGGAAGAGACGCGCGCCAAAAACTGACCGGCAGTGCCGAAACCGCGTCTGATCATTCCATCCCTCGTGTCATCATTTCCTGTACCATTTTTCCGTTGTTGCCTTGGTCGATCCACCATAGGTCCACACGCCTTCCCAATGGCCGTCCGGCTGCTCGAAATACATCGCCACGCCGAAGTTGTCTTTTGCGACATAGCCCACCGACAGCGCGATGTCATCCGGTCCGGCTACGCCCATCTCGAAACGCGTGTCGCTGACGAACTTGGCGCCGAGGCCGGTGCCGATGAAGTTTGAGACGCCGATATTCCAGGTGACGGTATAGGTATCGCCCGTTCTTTTGACCTCGGCCGTTCCACGGTATTCGCTGCCATCGTCGGGATTGTTCCCGACAACATCATAGGTGCCGACCGGATCGGCCATCGCGGCCATCGGGGTCAGAGCCAGTAGAGCCGCGGCAGTCAGGCAACGTATCAGCATAACGATCCTCCCTTATGGATGGCCGCCGCGACCTGGAGCCGGCGCGGCGTTGTTGTGATTGTTACGCTTCCCGGCACTCGAAATCTAAGCCGATTTTTGGGGTAATCCTAGTATATCGCGACGCTGCGGGTACCCTTGCCGATATCATTGAAGATGTTCGTTCTCTCGTAAATACTGGTGAAAATTCAATTTGTATGCACGAGGCTCGTCGCTTGGCGGCTCTTCGGGGTCTGTATCATACAATCGGATCTCCCCCGTCGCGTCAAAACCCACGCGTTGTCCGATACTCACGAGCATGTCTACGGCTTGCTCATCGTCCAGCGCCCAGACGCGCATCGAGAAAACAGCCGCCGCTCCCGCTGTTGTCCCAAAATCAGGGTTGGACGTCGCAATTTCACCGTCGGCAAGTATCGAGAAATGACGGAAAGCTGTTTTTAGCTTCCCGTATCTCAGCCTCAATTTCCAGTCTTTCGGCCAACCGAGCTTCATGGGATCAATAGATTACCACGCTGCGAATGCTTTCGCCCGCGTGCATCAGGTCGAACCCCTTGTTGATGTCGTCAAGCGGCATCGTATGGGTGATCATCGGGTCGATCTGGATCTTGCCCTGCATGTACCATTCGACGATCTTCGGCACGTCGGTGCGGCCGCGCGCGCCGCCGAAGGCGGTGCCCATCCAGTTGCGGCCGGTGACCAGCTGGAAGGGGCGGGTGGAGATTTCCTGGCCGGCACCGGCAACGCCGATGATGACCGATTTGCCCCAGCCGCGATGCGAACTTTCCAGTGCCTGGCGCATGACTTTGGTGTTGCCGGTGCAGTCGAACGTGTAGTCGGCGCCGCCGATCGTGTCGCCGTTGCGCTTGGTCAGGTTGACCAGATAGGGAACGATGTCGTCGCCGACTTCCTTCGGATTGACGAAATGCGTCATGCCGAACTTTTCGCCCCAGGCCTTGCGGTCGTTGTTGATATCGACGCCGATGATCATGTCGGCACCGGCAAGGCGCAGACCCTGCAGCACGTTGAGGCCGATGCCGCCGAGACCGAAGACGATCGCCGTCGAGCCGACTTCGACCTTGGCCGTGTTGATGACGGCGCCGATGCCGGTGGTGACGCCGCAGCCGATATAGCAGATCTTGTCGAACGGTGCGTCGGGGTTGACCTTGGCGAGCGCGATCTCCGGCAGGACCGTGAAGTTCGCAAAGGTCGAGCAGCCCATGTAATGGAAGATCTTGTCCTTGCCGATGGAAAAGCGGCTTGTGCCGTCCGGCATCAGGCCTTGCCCCTGCGTGGCACGGATCGAGGTGCAAAGGTTGGTCTTGCGCGACAGGCAGGAATAGCACTCGCGGCATTCCGGCGTGTAGAGCGGGATGACGTGATCGCCCTTCTTCAGCGACGTGACGCCCGGTCCGACATCGACGACGATACCGGCGCCTTCATGGCCGAGGATGGCCGGGAACAGGCCTTCCGGATCGGCGCCCGACAGCGTGAATTCGTCGGTGTGGCAGATACCGGTCGCCTTGACCTCCACCAGCACTTCTCCGGCGCGCGGGCCGTCCAGCTGAACGGTCATGATCTCCAAAGGCTTGCCGGCCTGAACGGCAACGGCGGCGCGAACGTCCATGGTTGTTCTCCCTCGTATGAATTGGCGCCACAATCGCAGAGTGCGTGATGGCGCTCAAGCCGGAATCGGCTCAGAATCGGTCGGTGATCTACTGCATGTCCTGTAGGACGCGGTTGATCTCCATCTCAAGGGCGGAGATCGCTTTTCCGGTCTGTTCGTGCAGTTTCTTGACCTGCGCCAGCTGGTCGCGCAGCTGACCGGAAATCGTATTGGAAAGATCGTCCTTCGGTGCCTCGCCGATGCCGGCGATCAGCCAGGCCGGCGCTACCCCGAGCACCCCGGCCAGCATGAACAGCCTGTTGGTGCGCGGTTCGGAGCGGTCGCGCTCCCAGGCGGAAATCGTGTCCGTGCGCACCCCCAGCCGGTCCGCCAGATCTTTTGCCGAGAGGTTCATCGCATCGCGCGCCCGCCAGATGCGGCCTCCGAGCGTATCATTGTCGCTTGGCCGGCGAATCATGGCTAAAACTGTATCGGTCGATAAACGCATCGGTCTCTCCTGTGTGCCTTTTTGGGCGTGGATGGGTCGAGTTCCGGGGCGGCCGCATGGTTGCGGTCGGGTTAGTTCATGTTGGCAGTTTATATGGCCGCAGATCCGATTGGACACCCTTCAACGTCAAAAAAGCCGCCAAAAGCGCCTTCGATCCACTGATGGAAAATGGGAAATTCGCCTTGAACACCGCATCGCGCCCGCCCGGCCATACCATCATGCAAGGTCTCGCGATCATGCTTTTCGCCATGATCATCCTGCCCTGCATGGATGCGATCGCCAAATACATGGCGGTCTATCAGGGCATGTCGCCCGGACAGGTGACGTTCTATCGGTTCTTCTTCCAGCTGGTTTCGGTGCTGCCAATGCTGCTGTCGACCGGCGGTCTGCGCGCCCTGAAGCCAAAGCGGCTCTGGTTCAATCTGCTGCGCGGGGTCCTCTTGGCCGCGGCCGCATTGTTGTTTTTCGTCGCGGTCAAATACATGCCGCTGGCCGATGTCTTCGCCATCTATTTCGTCGAGCCGTTCATCCTCACCTGCCTTTCGGCCCTGATTTTGCGCGAAAAAGTCGGCTGGCGACGGTGGATGGCGATCGTCATCGGGTTTGGCGGTGCGATGATCGTCATACAGCCGAGTTTCGAGATTTTCGGATTGAAGTCGCTGCTGCCGGTTTTCTGCGCGTTCCTGTTCGCCTGTTATCTTCTGCTGAACCGGCTGGTTGGCGATGCCGACACCCCTTTGACGATGCAGACGATTGCCGGCATCGGCGGCTCTTTGTTCATGATCGTTGCCATAGCCGTCGGGCACGGTGCCGGTTCGGTGGATTTCGTGCCGTCGCTGCCGCATTCCACGCTCGGCTGGGTTCTGGTGGTCGCTCTCGGCACCATCTCGGGCTATGGTCATCTTCTCGTGGTCAAGGCGTTTCAGGCGGCCCCCGTGTCGCTGCTGGCGCCGTTCCATTATCTGGAGATCATCACCGGCACCGCCCTGGGTTTTCTGATTTTCGGCGAGTTTCCGACGCTGTCGAAATGGCTGGGCATCGCCATCATCGTCGGCTCCGGCCTTTTCATGATCTGGCGGGAGCGCCGGGCGGGGCGAATGGTAAAAATTGAATGAATCCGGCAAGTCTTTGCTAAGGCTTATTCTTTCCGGATTGGAAACAGCTTCGGCCTAGTCTCGATCCAGTTTCATGAGGAAACGGGAGAGAAACGATGGGTGAACTTCGTCTTTCTTATCCGGCATGTGTGATCGCCGGGAAGATGCGCTTGACGACCGATGACATCGGTATTCTGCGCGAGCATGTTTTCGTTCAGGGGCTTGCCTCCTCGCAGGATGCGATGATCTTGCTCGCGATCAACGGTTCCTGCAGCGAAAAATGCGCCGAATGGCATCATTATTTCATCGACAGCATGACGGATTTCATCGTTCGCACCTGCTATCCGCAAGGGGCGATGGACGAATGGAATGCCGATTGGCTGATTGCGATGATCTCGACGCGCGGCGTGGTGAATTCAAGCATCGAACTCGATCTCCTGTTTCACATCATCGACATCTCCACTCAAATTCCCGACAGTCTGTCGATTTTCGCACTGGAACAGATCCGCGTCGCGATGACCGAGGATGTCGGCATCTGGGCCGGGCTTCGCGGCAACCGGCATGGACTGCAGAAGGCAGATATCCTTCTTATCGCCAGGGTCATGAGTGCCGTCGCGCGTTCGCGCGGCAGTCATCTGACGGCGCGCGAGCGCAGGATGCTGGATCAGATCGGCGTTCTGACGGGGGTGCCGGGCGATCATGCGGCAGCGGCATAACGTTCCAAGAAACGGGGAACCGGGCGCGACCGGTTTCCGGCACGATTTGTTCACTCTCTACGGCTAGCGTTCGGCTGACGGTCAATCGGAGGACGCATATGGCGACGCACATTCCGGCGATCGTGCTTCTGGTCATAAACGTCGGCCTTCTGTGGCTTCTGATGGCGGCCCCGCTCGGGCTGCGCACGGTGCGTGTACGCGCGGCATTCCGGGCCGATGCGGACAAGGTGTGGAACGCAGTTTTCCCGCTTGGCCACTCGGCCGACTGGCATCATTCCGTTCTCACCAGCCGCGTTCTGCCGGGCGCTCCCAACCGGGTGCAGCAGACCTATACCCATCTCGACCGGCATGGCCAGCCGATCGTCCGGTCCCTCGATATTACCCAGAAGCTCACCGGGAAGGAATATGACGCCCGCGTCCTCGACGACAGTGCTCTCGACGTATCGTTCTGGAAGGATTTTCGCGAGCGGCGGCGGATCGTGGAGGACGGCGATGCAGTTCACCTGACAATCGAACAGACGGATCGCTACCGGGGCTTTGCCTTTCTGATCTTCCGCCTGTTTGCGTTGCGGCGTGAAATGAAGGCGCTGCGTCAGTGGCTTGAAACAGGGCAGAGCAGGCCGGAACGTGCCGGGTTCGAGCATCCGTTGGTTCAATGCGCTCTGGCGCTGCTGTCCACGCTGCTTCTCTGGCCGTTCTTCGGCCTGACCCGCGATGGCCTGATGTTGTCGGCGCTGCTGACGCTGGTCGTCGCGCTGCATGAATTGGGACACATGGCCGCCTATCGTGCTTTCGGCCACAAGACGGTACGAATGATCTTCGTGCCGTTGCTCGGCGGCATCGCCATCGGTGGCAGGCCCTACAATTCCCTGTTCGAGGTCTCCACATGCGCTCTGATGGGCCCGGGCATGTCGGCATTCTTCATTCCCGTGGCAATCGCTTTGCACAATGCGGGCGGCGAGGGAGCCCTTGCCTTCGTTTCAGGCCCTTCCGTTCTGATTTTCCTGCTGATCCTCGGCGCCTTCAACCTGCTCAATCTCCTGCCGATGAACCGGTTCGATGGCGGCCAGGTGCTGCGGCAGGTGTTTCGTTCACGCTTGAGCCTGATGACGGGGAGCTTCCTTGTCACCCTCATCATTCTCGGGGTGGGTTGGCGCGTCGGCATCTCGTCGCCGGCACTGCTGGCGGGCCTTGCCGTCTTTGCGTTGCTCAGCATGATGGGGCAGGGCGGCGTGAAACCTCGCGATCGTCTGGACGAAATGACGAGTGTCCAGCGGATCGCCAGCGGCCTGGGGCTTTATGCTGCCGTGACGTTGCACGGCTATGCCATCGTCTATGCGATGGACCGGCTGTTCGCCTGAACGGACGGCAGACAGTCGTCTTCATTGACCGTAGGGCCGAAAATATCCTCGAAGGACTGGCGAAGCCTGATGTCGACATCGGTCATCATGACCGGCAGGCCGAGATCGACCAGGCTGGTGACGCCATAGCCGCGAATGCCGCAGGGCACGATGCCGTCGAAATGATCGAGATCGGGATCGACGTTCAGGGACATGCCGTGGAAGCTCACCCATTTGCGCAGACGGATGCCGATCGCGGCGATCTTGTCTTCCGCCATCGCGCCATCGGGCAGGGTGGGGCGCTCCGGACGGCGGACCCAGACGCCGACGCGATCCTCGCGCCGCTCGCCTTTCACGTTCATGCTGCCGAGCGTTTCGATAACCAGGCTTTCGAGTGCTGCAACGAAGGCACGGACGTCCTGCTTGCGACGCTTGAGGTCGAGCATGACGTAGACGACCCGCTGTCCCGGCCCGTGATAGGTGTATTCACCGCCGCGGCCGGTCTGGAACACCGGAAACCGGTCGGGCATCATCAGGTCGGCGGAATCGGCGCTGGTGCCGGCGGTATAGAGCGGCGGATGCTCGACGAGCCAGACGAGTTCATCCGCCTCGCCGGCGGAGATCGCCGCCACTTCACGCTCCATTGTTTCGACGGCCTGCGCATATTCGACCGGCGAGGGCGCGATTCTCCATCGCACCGGCGCAAAACCGTCGGCGGCGAAGAATGTCTTCTCAAGGTTTTCGCGTTGCATGAGCCCGGCAATCCTGTTGATTTGTCGTCTAAATGGTACGCAACAGGCGAAGAGTCCAGCATTCTCAGGGGGTCGGCAAGCAGCCTGTTGAAATAGTTGATTGCACCGTCAACTTTCTGTCATCCTGCCCTTGTGCACCCCAAATGCTTTTGCTACATGCAGCCCCGCTGGAGCAATCCAGCGCCTACCACGGTTGCGGTCGTGGCGGAATTGGTAGACGCGCAGCGTTGAGGTCGCTGTGGGGCAACCCGTGGAAGTTCGAGTCTTCTCGACCGCACCATTTGGCTTCATGCCAAAACAAAAGCCCGCTTTGCAGCGGGTTTTTTTGTGCCCGTATGCCCGTCTTTCGGCCCATATCCCCAACGGAATCAGCGGGTCTTGTCCTGTTTTGCAGAACGTTTTACCGCCCGCTCGCGCTTCAGGCGGGACAGCCGCTGCAGCCAGAAAATGCCGTCGAGCTGGTCGATCTCGTGCTGGAGGCAAATGGACAGTAGGCCGTCTGCTTCCTCTTGCCTCACGTCGCCAAGAAGCGTCTGGTAGCGGACGCGGATCAGGCGGGGCCGGACGACATCGTCGGTAATTCCCGGCATGGAGACGCTGCCTTCGGCATGCGCGGTCGTGTCAGCCGACGACCACACGACCTCGGGGTTGACGTATGTCTTCGGACCGGAGGCGGCATCGAGTTCAATGACCGTCAGGCGTTGCAAAACACCGATATGCGGCGCCGTGATGCCGATCCCCGGTGCTGCTCGCATGGTGTCGAGCAGGTCTGTGGCAAGTGCAGCGAGATCCGCGTCGAAATGCTCGACGGCGGCTGCCGGCATGGCGAGCCGCGGATCGGGAAACCGCAGGATCGGTCGTATGGGCAAGGGCAGGCTCCGTGTTTTCCAGCTGCGCCAGAGCTAAACAATTCATATGATTTTGCAACAGCTTGAGCAAAAATCATCGCGCTATCGGCTGGTTGCTGCAGCGGATGGTGGACCTCATCCGCGTGTTGGGTTAGCAGGGAGTGGCGGTTTGCTTTTTCAAGCTCGCTGCGACCATCGGTCTATGACGCCATCTTCCTGCTCGCCCGGTTTTGCGCCGGCGTCTTGGATGGCTGCAATTCTTTTTGAGGGCGGGCATATGAGCGGTACCGGCGAACAGGACAAAGACCGCAATCCCTCGGAAGTCGACGTCTATGACGGCTCGGATATCTATGCCGAAGACGGATCGGTGCGCTCCGATTACCTGATGCATGTCGGCGCCGCCATCGCTGACCGTGACCTGCTTTATCTCCGCCAGCATGTCGCCCGCCTTCACGCCTCCGAAATGGGTGACCTGCTGGAGTCAATACAGGCGGACCAGCGCCGGGCGCTCGTTTCGCTCCTCGGTGACGATTTCGACCTCTCCGCGCTGACCGAGGTGGACGAGGCGATCCGTCTCGATATCGTCGAGCATCTGCCGAACGAGCAGATCGCCGCAGCGCTTGGCGAAATGGATTCCGCCGACGCCGTCTACATCCTGGAAGACCTCGACCAGGAGGATCAGGAAGAGATCCTCTCGAAGCTGCCGTTCACCGAGCGGGTGCGGCTCAGGCGTTCGCTTGATTATCCCGAAAGCACGGCCGGCCGGCGCATGCAGACGGAGTTCGTCGCGGTGCCGCCGTTCTGGACGGTCGGCCAGACCATCGACTACATGCGCGAGGACGACAATCTTCCCGAGAGCTTCACCCAGATTTTCGTCATCGATCCGACCTTCAAACTGCTCGGCGCGCTCGATCTCGATCGCGTCCTGCGCACCAAGCGCTCGGTCAAGATCGAGACGATCATGCGCGAAACCAACCATCCGGTGCCGGCCGAAATGGACCAGGAAGAGGCGGCCCAGCTGTTCGAGCAGTATGACCTTCTGTCGGCTGCTGTTGTCGATGAGAACAACCGGCTGGTCGGTGTGCTGACCATCGACGATGTCGTCGACGTCATCCAGGAGGAAGCGGAAGAAGACCTGATGCGCCTTGGCGGTGTCGGCGACGAAGAACTGTCCGATTCGATCGGCAGCACGTCGCGCTCGCGCGTGCCCTGGCTCATGGTCAATCTGCTGACGGCGTTTCTGGCCGCTTCGGTCATCGGGTTGTTCGAAGCGACGATCCAGCAGATCGTCGCCCTTGCCGTGCTGATGCCCATCGTTGCCGGCATGGGCGGCAATGCCGGCTCGCAGACGATGACGGTGACGGTGCGCGCGCTTGCCACCCGCGATCTCGATATTCACAACGCCTGGCGCATCGTCCGCCGCGAGGCCGGCGTCGGCCTCTTGAACGGGATGCTGTTCGGGGTGCTGATCGGCATCGTCGCCGGCGCCTGGTTCCAGGACTACAATATTGGCGGCATCATCGCGGTTGCCATGCTGATCAACATGATCGCAGCCGCCCTTGCAGGCATCATGATCCCGCTGCTGCTCGACCGCTACGGGGCAGACCCTGCCGTCTCGTCGGCGGTTTTCGTGACGACCGTGACCGATGTCACCGGCTTTTTTGCCTTCCTCGGGCTCGCTACCTGGTGGTTTCGCATCGGTTGATGTCGGGCGAAAAATTTGACTTTTACGTCAAAGTCAATCAGAGTGCTTCCCACTATCGCAACGGCCTCGATTCAGGCGGGTTGACCGGCGCGACACTTCAACCGCAGCTGCATTTCCCGGCGCCTTTCGCCAGATGTGACGGACTGTGGTTCCAGGCGAGGCAGGCGTGAACAAGTATTATACCATTACGGAGCTGACACGGGAATTCGGGGTTTCGACCCGCACGCTGCGCTTCTACGAGGACGAGGGACTGATCCACCCGGAGCGACGCGGCCGTACACGGCTGTTTCGCTCGGCCGATCGCCGCCTGATCATGGAAATCCTGCGCGGCCGCCGCATCGGCTTCACCATCGCCGAAATCCGCGAAATCATTCACGTCTATCGCGATCCGCCGGGCGAGGCGGGGCAATTGCGCCTGCTGATGAAGCGCGTCGAAGAGAAACGCGACGAACTCAACCAGAAGCGCAAGGACATTGAAGAGACCTTGGAAGAGCTGAACAATGTCGAGGAAGCCTGCCTGACGCGGCTGGCCGAAATCGGCGTCGGCACCTGAGCGCTTAACCGTTTTCAGGCAGACTTTGAAGCTTTCCCGCTGATCCGGATTGAGGTGGCCGCCGACACTGACCCTGCGCGTCACAGCACATTCACAAGTGCATGCAATATCGCCTTCGTCACACAAATCGGAGGCTCGCATGTCAGATCGCCAGAAAACCCGCGCCCGGCCGAATCCGCGCCGCGCCTTTTCCTCATCCTACGGCGAAATCCTCGCGGAAGGCGTCAATCGCCGCACTGTTCTCAAGGGGCTTTTCGGATCAGCCGCGATTGCGGCGATCGGTCATGGTATATCCGCAAATCCGGTCCGGGCCGCTGCGGCATCCAGCCTGACCTTTCCGGAACTGCAGCGGGTACGCGATACCGCCGACCATTGGCCGCAAGGCTATGGCCGCCAGGTTGTCGCGCGCTGGGGCGATGCGCTGTTTGCCGACAGCCCGGCCTTCGATATTGCCAACCTTGATGGCAAGGCCGCCGAGCGCCAGTTCGGCTACAACAACGACTTCACCCAGTTCCTGCCCTTGCCGCAGGGCTCGACGTCGTCGGAGCACGGTCTGATGGTCGTCAGCCATGAATATGCGACGCCTTTCCTGATGTTTCCCGGCCTCACCGATGAGGATTACCGCGAGAAACTGACCGACAACCAGATCCGCGCGCTGATGGGCTGTCTTGGCGTCAGCGTCTTCGAGGTGGCAAAGACGGGCCGGGAATGGAAGATCGTTCTCGACAGCAAATATAACCGCCGTGTCCACATGGGCACCGAGATGGATATTTCCGGTCCGGCCGCAGGCGACGACCGTTTGAAGACCAAGGCGGATCCGACCGGCAAAATAGTGTTCGGCACGATCTCCAACTGCAATGGCGGCATCACCCCCTGGGGCACGATGCTGTCGGGTGAGGAAGGCGCCATGGATGTCTTTGCCGGCGACTACAAGACGCTGCCCAACCAGGAACTGGTCGAACGGCAGGGTTGGGACGAAGACGAAAACGACATCTACTCCGTCAGCCGCGTCGATCCGCGCTTCAAGTTCGAGAAAGAGCCGAACGAATGGATGCGGTTTGACTGGGTGGTCGAGATCGACCCGTTCGACCCGCAAGCAAAGCCGGTGAAGCGGACATCGCTTGGCCGCATGACGCACGAAGGCGCGCAGGTCACCGTCGCGCCGGATGGCCGCGTCGTGGTGTTCATGGGCGACGATGACGACTTTGAATATCTCTATCGCTTCGTCACCCGCGATCCGTGGAACCCGGCCGACCGGGCTGCCAACAAGGACCTTCTCGACAACGGCACGCTGTCAGTCGCCAAATTTTCGAGCGACGGGACGATGACCTGGTTGCCTCTGACCGCAGGCGAGGGGCCGCTGACCGCCGAAGCCGGCTTTGCGACCCAAGCCGATGTCGTGCTCAACACACGTGCCGCGGCCGATCTGGTGGGCGCGACGCCGATGGATGCGCCGGAAGGGTTCGTGCCGCATCACGGCACCGGCAAGCTTTACGTGGCGATGACGGAGAACGAGGACCGGCTGGCGGCGGGCAAGGGCGACGAGCGCGAAACCGTCAACATCGCCAATCCGCGCGGACCGAACCCGCACGGCCATCTTCTGGAACTCGTGCCGCCCGGCGCACCGGACAAGCCGGATCATGCCGCCGATACGTTCAAATGGGACGTCTTCGTGCTGTGTGGCGATCCGACCAAGCCCGAGGACGAGGCGATGTTCAATCCGGGCACGACGGCGTCCGGCTGGTTCACCGACCCCGACAATCTCGGCGTCGATCCCGCCGGTAGACTCTGGGTCACGACCGATGGTCCGCCGCCGGAAGGCATTGCCGATTCGATGTATGTGATGGACACGGAAGGTCCGGGGCGGGCGTTGCCGAAGCTGTTCTATATTGCTCCGGTCGGCTCGGAATGCTGCTCGCCGACATTCACGCCGGATGGCACGAACGTCTTTGTCTCCGTGCAGCATCCGGGCGAATTGCGGATGTCCGACAACGAGGATGCGACTGCTATCGCCGACGCCGGAACGGCCTGGCCGGATTTTGCCGACGGTATGCCGGCACGCCCGTCGCTGATCGTCATCACCCGCGACGACAATGGTGTTGTTGGAAACTGAGACTGAGAAAAGCCGGGGCCGGTGGGTTCAGATCCATCGGCTGGTGGCGCGGCAGTAGCGTTCGAACTCGAAGCCGAAGCGCGACAGGAGATGCAGTTCCTCGTTGCGGATCGCAAAGGCCGTCGTCACGGCGACGGAGGCGCTCCCCATGATGAAGAACCAGGGATTGAGGGTGATCAGGCCGAAACCGACCATCATGATCGTATAGCCGAGATAGATCGGATTGCGAGTGTAGCGGAACGGGCCGCAGGTGACGAGATGCGACGAACAGCGATGCGGCAGAACGGCGGTGCGCCGCTCGATCAAGGTCTTCACCGCCCAGACGTCGAGAAAGACAGCAACAACGACGAAGGCCGAGCCCAAAAGCCAGGGCACCCAGCCGTGGCCGTGAACGACGGAAATCGGCAGCGCTCGCCCCAAGGCCACCGCTCCCAGGATCGCCGCCACATAAAGAAGGGGAGGCCAGGGGTAGGTCAGCGGCTTGGCGCGATAGGCGTTCATGTCCTATTCCTTCGCTTGTGCATCCATGGTGCACTGACCGGCGATTCGCGCAATGCGTTCGTCCGTCTTGATATCTATTTTCCCGGTATTTAAGGGTTCGAAGAGATTCTCTTCCATCAGCTTGTCCAGCGTGCAGCCGCAGAAATTGGCGCAAAGCGCTGCGGTTTCCTGCTTTATGCAGGTCGCCACGCAATTGGAACGAAAAGCATCGACCGGATCGGGCTTGGCTGCGGGAAAGCCGAGCGCAAAAAGGTAAACCAGCCCGAACAGCAGCGGCTGATGCAGGAGGTAGATGGCCAGGCTGTGACGTCCGGCTGCGGTGAGCGCGGTTTTCCAGCGTGCGCTACCATCGGTGCGCAGCTTTTCGAACCATCCGACGCTGAGCGCGACGCGGGCCGCCGCGATGCCCGCCAGGAACGGCGCCAGCCAGGGCAGCAGCGGCACATAGTCGTTCGAGCGCGGCAGCGTTTCGGACAGTCCGACCCACCAGAGCGCCGGCGTGTCGAAAATGGTGGAACGCAGGTAGAACGGCGCGGCAAAGGCGGCGGCGGCGACTGCCAGTGTAAGGATGGCTGGCAGGCGCAGGAATATGAGGCCGATGAGGCTAGCGGCTGCAATCGCATGCAGGATGCCGAAGAAGATGAAGCTGTCTGGAAAGGCAAACCATGTGGCGATGGTGATGACCAGCGCGGCCGCTGCGATCTTGGCAAAGCGGAAGGCAAAGGCGCGGGCCTTGAAAACGGGATAGTGTCCGAGCACAAGGCTGATGCCGGCCAGGAACAGGAAGCTGCCGGCAATCAGCCGCGCATACATCTTGAATGCGCCGGTGCCGACGGTGCCCGGCTCGAGATAACCGAAATATTCCAGATCCCAGGAGAAATGATAGGTCGCCATGGCGATCAGAGCGAAACCGCGCAGTGCATCGATCGCCCAGATGCGGCCACGCCGCTCGGCTGTTGCCGGTGATACCGTCCCGTTGTCGCTCTCGGTGGCTGCGTTGGTAATCGACATGGCTCTATCTTTTCCAATCATGGCAACATACGGCGGCGAGCTTGCGCCAGGCGCACCGCGTCACCACGTTCTTTCGAGGATTTCAGGGGTTTGTGTCGTCAAGAAGGGCTTCGCGCGCTTCCGAATAGAATTGGCGGCGCGTCAGCACGAAGATGACGAAGGTTGTCAGTGCGATGAAGACATAGGGGCTGACGAACCAGCCGAGATAACCGATCGACAGGAAGATGCTGCGCAGGCCGGCATTGAAATTCTTCGCCGCGAGAATGTTCATCTTGATCGCCCGCACGGCTGCCCGTTCGGCGCCGGCGCGGTCCTGCAGCATATCGGACATCATCGGAATGCCGCCGATGAGAATGGAGCAGTAGTTGAACAGGCGGTACGACCAGGCGAACTTGAAGAAGGCATAGGCAAACAGGCAGGCAAGGCCGCCAACCTTCAGCTCGAAAGCGCTGCGTCCGCCATGGAAGACGTAAGGCAGGTCGTTCATAATCGCCTGGACCTGGTCCGTAGCGCCCAGCAGGGCGAAACAGCCGCCGAGCGCGAAGATGGTTGTCGAGGCGAAGAACGCCGTGCCCGCCTGCAGGCCGGCGACGATCTGCGTATCGATCATTTTCAGGTCGCGATTGAGCGAATTCAGGATCCACCGCCGCCGGCTTTCCATCATCAGCCGCGACAGGCTGATACGTTGGAATTGCACCTTTCCGTCCGTGGCCCAGTTGTAACCGGTCCACAGCAGCGCGAAGATCGCCAAAGAGATATAGTCCGTCAGTGTCATGCTTCGTTTTTGGCATGGTTTGGCGAAATTGCAAGATATCGTGAAAGTTTGCCACGCCTCTTGAAATCGCTGGTTCGGCATGGCGACTTATGTGTCGGGATTCGTGATACAGCCATGCGATGGCGGTTCGTGTCGCACGCGCAGGAGCGGATGTCGGTTGATCGCCTGATGACAGGCGCGGGATAGCCTAGTTTCGATGCAATGGTCCGGCAATCTTGTCCGGTCCTCCAGTCCCCCAATCCAGTCCATAAGGGCGGAGTTCGAATGTTTCTTTCGGTTTTTGATGTCTTCAAGATTGGTATCGGCCCTTCCAGCTCGCACACGATGGGACCGATGTCGGCGGCGAACCGCTTTCTCGACCTGATCCTGTCGAGCGACTGGCCGCGTCCGGCCAATGCTGCCGTTGCCTCGATCAAGTCCAGCCTGCACGGCTCGCTCGCCTTTACCGGTATCGGCCATGGCTCGGGCCGGGCGGTCGTCCTCGGGCTGATGGGCGAGCGCCCGGACAAAGTCGATCCGGACCGGATGGATCCGATCATCGATGAGGTCGAGCGCACCGGCCGCATTACGCCTCCGGGACATCCAACCTACGAGTTTCAGCCGAAAACCGACCTGGTGTTCGACAAGAAGGTGCCGTTGCCGGGCCATGCCAACGGTATGTCCTTCTCCGCTTTTGACAAGGACGGGCGGCTGTTGCTGAAGCGCGTCTATTACTCTATCGGCGGCGGCTTCGTGGTCACCGATACAGAGCTCGAAGCCATGAAGGCCAGCAAGGCCAAGCCGGGCGGCGTCAAGGTTCCCTATCCCTTTTCGACGGCCAAGCAGATGCTGGAGATGGCTGCTCGTTCCGGCCTGTCGATCGCCCAGATGAAGCGGGCGAACGAGGAATGTTCGATGTCGGCGGAAGAGCTCGACGAGGGCCTCGACCGCATCTGGGCGGCGATGAAAGCTTGCATCGATCGCGGCTTGACGGGATCGGGCATCCTGCCCGGCGGCCTCAAGGTTCGCCGCCGTGCCGGCATGATCCATGACAAGCTACAGGACGAATGGCGCTCCAACAAGGTCAACCCCTTGCTCGCCAACGATTGGCTGAGCGTCTACGCCATGGCCGTCAACGAGGAGAATGCCGCCGGTGGCCGCGTCGTCACCTCGCCGACCAACGGCGCCGCCGGCGTCGTTCCGGCGACGATCCGCTATTACCTGCATTTTCATGACGATGCCGATCATCACGGCATTCGCGACTATCTTCTGACCGCGGCGGCGATCGGCGGCATCATCAAGTTCAATGCCTCGATCTCCGGTGCCGAGGTCGGCTGTCAGGGCGAGGTCGGTTCGGCCTCCGCTATGGCCGCCGCTGGCCTTGCGGCGGTCATGGGTGGCACGCCCGAGCAGATCGAGAATGCCGCTGAAATCGCGCTGGAACATCATCTCGGCATGACCTGCGATCCGATCGCCGGCCTCGTCCAGGTGCCGTGCATCGAGCGCAATGCGCTGGGTGCTGTCAAGGCCGTAACGGCCGCCTCGCTGGCGATCAAGGGCGACGGCCAGCATTTCGTGCCGCTTGATGCCTGCATCGAGACAATGCGCCAGACCGGTGTCGACATGCACGACAAATACAAGGAAACCTCGACGGGCGGCCTTGCCGTCAACGTCGTCGAATGCTGAGAGCCGCATGGACTTGTGGAGCGGTCGGAGATCAGGCTTGACCGCGACCGCCCCGCGGGTGTTCAACTCCGGCCATGGCCTTGCATCTCATCAAACTCTGCGTCGGCGCGGATTCGATTGACGACCTGCGCGATTGGGTATCGCGCAAGGCGTTGACGGCGATCGCTGCCGGTCTCGAACCGCATTCGTTCCACGTCACCCGCATGGTCCCCAAGCGAGGCGAAGAGCTGCTGGACGGCGGGTCGCTCTATTGGGTGATCAAGGGGCAGGTCCAGGCCCGTCAGCGCCTGACCGGTATCGAGACCTTTACCGATGCCGACGGCATCGGCCGCTGCAAGCTCATCCTCGGTCCGGAGGTTGTCGAAACGGCCTATCAGCCGCGCCGCGCATTTCAGGGGTGGCGCTATCTGCAGACGAGTGAAGCGCCGCGCGATCTCTCGGCGCTGGGAGTTGGGACTGCGGAAATGCCGTTGGAACTGCGCCGCGAGCTTGCCGAACTCGGCCTTCTTTAAAAAATGGATCGTATGAAGAAGCCCGGCATTGCCGGGCTTTGATCGTTGTTGGATACGATGACCGCCGCTATCGGATCCGCAGCCTGATCGGATAGCGACCGGATGGCGATGTGACATGCACGTGAATCTGTGCGTCCGGTTGGGTCGAGCGCCAGGCCCGTGCCCCATGCGTCAACAGCAGCGTCACCAGATCCTTGGTCTTCGAGCGGGGACGGCTGCCGAGTTCGGCGATGCGCATGGCCGCCTCATGCAGAGGATGCAGGCCGGAGCGCGGCGACTTCCGCTTCTTGTCAGGCGCCGGCGTCATGCCCGGGCCATTCTCATTCATTCCCATAACTGACCTCGTTACGCAAAACCAAATCCGAGGAGGATCACCGGCAAATACACGCCGGGGATCGAAACTTTAGTATCTGCCTATTGCAGGCTTGCCCAGCACGCAAAACCCTTGCGCTTCAATGCCTTGCAGGCAGAAAGGGCCTTGTCCTGGTTCGAGAAGCCGCCGAAGCGAGCGCGGTAGAGATGGCCGTCACCGCTCGCGAAGGCAACGGTGAAGGGCGTTGCGCCGTTGAGCGCCTTGCCGCCTTTGTCCTTGGCGTTTTCAAGCAACGTCATCGCCTGGTCCTTGTCCGGTGTGGCGCCGATCTGGATGACCCATCCGGCAGGAGCGGTGTCCGCAACCGGTGCCGGTTCGGTCGTTGCCCTGGCAACGGAATTGGTGATCTGGCTGTCGACGTCGGCGGCAGGTGCCGCCTTGGCAATCTTGCGGCTCTGCGCCTGAAGCGTGTTCGGCATGACCTTGTCGTTCAGGACCGGGTTGGCGCTGGCCCTGGCCGGCTCCGCATAGGCAACTTCGATGCTCTGGGTGGTTTCGCCGTCGTATCGGAAACCCGGAACCGGGCCGTTGTTCGGCAGGTTGAAGCTTCCGCCGGTCGCGGCAACGGCTGTCTCGGCAGGCTGCTGTTCGACCTGTTGCTCGACAGCCTTCGCCTGCATGGTCGGCGCATCGGCGGTTTCAGCGACGAGATTGCCGCCGCCACGGCGCGAGGCCACCGGCATGTATTTGGCGACAAGGGCACGCATCTGGGCGTCGCGAGCCCCGCCGGACTTGCCGCCAAGCACGACGCCGACGATGCTGCGGCCATCGGCCTGGGCCGAGGTCACGAGATTGAAGCCGGCCGCGTTGGTGTAGCCGGTCTTGATGCCATCGACGCCACGGACATTGCCGAGCAGTCGGTTGTGATTGCCGATTGTCTGCTTGCCGAAACGGAAGCTGCGGGTTGAGAAATAGCCATAATATTGCGGGAAATGCTGGCGCAGCGCTATACCGAGCCGTGCCTGGTCGCGTGCCGTGGTCATCTGCGCGCTGTTCGGCAGGCCGTTGGCGTTACGGTAGGTGGTGCGGGTCATGCCCAAGGCGCGGGCCTTATTGGTCATGATCCGGCCGAAGCGCTCTTCGGAACCGCCGAGCAGCTCGCCGAGCGCCGTTGCCGCATCGTTTGCCGAGCGGGTGACCAGGGCAAGGATCGCCTGTTCGACGGTGATCGAATTACCGGAACGCACGCCGAGCTTCGAAGGTGGTTCGGCCGAGGCGTTCTTGGAGAACGGAACGGGAGTGTTCTTGCTGATCTTGCCGGCTTCCAGCGCCTCGAAGGTCAGGTAAAGTGTCATCATCTTGGTCAGCGAGGCCGGGTAGCGCAGGCTGTCTGCGTCTTCGCTGTACAGCACCTTGCCCGTCTTCGCATCGACGACGATGCCGGCATATTGCGCGGCGACAGCGGTAGAGACGACCGTGAACGAGGCGACCAGCGATACCAGCAGCACCCGGCAAGCCTTCTTGAAGAATAGGACAGGGGGAGCGGAGCCGTTGATTATGGATATGGACACTACACTACTCTTCATTCTTTTTCACAGATGTCGTCCGGGCGTGGCCTCCAGAAACGACCGTTCTGAAAACTCTATCGGGATAGCGTTACCAATCGGTTTATGATGAATGATTGGTTTCTGCGGCTCGTCATTTTCTTTCGCATTTCGGGACAAGTGGTCCGCTTGCGTCACCATCACGTGGCGCGCGGCAAGACCTGGTTGATTTCAGGGTACCAGTCGGTCGTTCATGAATTTCACGACGGCACTGTCGATGGCCTGCCATTGTGGCAGCAATTGGCTGGAAAAGCGGTAAAGCACCACAAGATCGCGGCCCGCATGAATATCGCGCTGGCAATCGGCGCTGGTGGACATGGCGGGAGCGGCGGGCAGGATGCAGCGCACGGCATAGGGAGTGTCACGTCCTCGGTTTGCCGTGAAAAAAACTTCCTGACCGTAACCGGAATTTTCTTTCATCTCATGGCGCACCAAACCGGCCGGGCCGGGCAGGGGTGAGCCCTCGAAAAGATGCTGGTAGATCGGCTCGATCCGTCCCGACATGTCGCGTGACATCGTACTCTGGGAAACGTCGAGGAAGATCAACGATTCCGGATGGTTGACGTCATTGAAGAGCGTGCGCGTCTCGTCGGTGTATCCCTGCAGGCCTGGCCAGGTGAGATAGAGATCGGCGCGCTCGGCGACACCGGTCATGCGCTGCTGGTCAAAGCGAATGACATTGGACGGCAGCCGCAGATGATCCTGCCCGATGAAAATGTCGTTGGCCTCGCTGCTGGTCGTATGTCCGGCCAGTGCCAGGTTGTTGCCATACCAGCGTCCGGCAATACTGATCGCCGCGGTCAGGGCCGCGAGCCCGACGATGATTGCCGTCAGGCTATAGGCGAAACGTGCGGAGATCAGCGGACCATGGTCTTCGTTGCCTGCGGCTGCGGGATTGGCTGTCATCGGGGATCGCGGTCTTGCTCTCGTTAACAGGAGGTATAACGTTCGGCTCTGTGCGTCCCGAAATGAAACAGCCTGGGCGGCACGGAAATTGCTGGTCGAAGCAACACCTGCAACGCTGCGTCAACATGGTTAATTTTTAATGAATTTCGTGATGCTCTTCGTGCTGCTCGCCGCCGGTTTCGGCATCTCTTTCATCGTACTCGATGTCAGTCGCCTTGCCGCCCGCCGCCGCTGGCCATCGGCTCACGCCGTGATGATCGACAATTTCCGGCCTTTCGCGGTCTTCCTGGCGCTGTTTGCCGGGCCTGCCTTGTTCGTGCAGGCCCTGTGGAGGATGCGCGCGTCGGGCGGGCTGTCTTTTGCCGACGCTGCTCTTGCTGTCGCGATCGCCTGCGGCTGGGCCTGTTGCTACGGGCTCGTCATCGCGCAATGCGCCCGATTGCTTGGTGTCGCCGGAGATTGAGCGCTTGATGAAAGAAAAAGGCCGGTTCCGGGACAGCGGAACCGGCCAGCAGGGCCTTGGTCGGGGACGGGGATGGGGACTGACCAAAGGCCTTTTCATGCGCGAACCGGACGTTAGCCGGATCGCGCCTGTCTCGTACTCACGCGTTACTGGGTCACGCTGCCGACGGCCACCGTGCGGCCATCCTGCAGTTTTACCCAGCGGCCGGAATTTTCCACCGATTGGCGCTTGAGAAAGGTGTATTCGGTTTCCGACCACAGCAGCACCTTGTTGCGCATGTTGTCGAGAACGAAGTCGCCGCGATCCGTCCTGACGGTCAGCACGGCATGGCCTTCGCCATTCGGCTGGAGAACGACGGTGATCAGCAGGTCGGAGGGCGAAAAACCTGCCTGCATCAGGCGTTTGCGCTTCAAAAGCACATAGTCCTCGCAATCGCCGACCTTGTCGGGATAAGCCCAATACTCTTCGACGCCATAGATTTCCTTGTCGGTCAGGGGCGTCACCGACTGGTTGACGTCATAGTTGACCTCGAGGATTTTCTTCCAGCCTTCGCGAGACAGCGTGGCCGGTGCGGAATCGCCTGGGTTGGCGCGGCATTCCTGCGGCAGCCTCCGGCAGAATTCGTAGTGTCCGACAGGTGGATTGGTCGCCCCATCGGTCGTCATGTTGGCGGGGAAGGCCAGCGCGGAATGCGCGGCTGCCGCAGAAAATATTACGCCGAGCAGGCCGGCCCTCAGGAATGTTTTCGTTGTCATGTCTGTCTCCCCGTTCTGGTTTGACAATGACACCGAGATTTTTATTGCTTGCGAAAATCATAAGTAAAATAAAGTACAAAACAAATTGAAATGAGTATAAAAGTCAAAATAAACTTGAATAAATATTGAGATATGTTTGATTCAAATATGTGTAAATTTTGATGCATTCCCATGGTGATGCGTCGGGCATTAAGCAATTGGAAGCTATCTATCTTATTGGGAAACGGCCGCTTTTAGGATCGACACAGGGTCCGTGCCATGTATCAAGGGCGGCAATCCGGAATCAACGCGCGTATCGGAAACAATGAGACACCCGCGGATTTAAACTTCATTCACCAATACCAAGACTGTTTTGAGCGGAAAAGCGCTGAAAACCCGGCAAAATATATTTTTATTCTGGTACAAAAAAATGTGGCAGGACCATGTTTTTGCCGAAACCGCACGTATCGGCGCCGGATCTGTATCAGATTGGAGCGCAGAAGCACGGTGGCACGCATCGTGGCGAATGGCGGGCGGGGGCCGGAACGATTTCCGAGGTGTTGTTCCCTGCAACAGAACCGCACCTCATCCCGAGGTGCAGCGGCAATCCGGAAAGACTGGGGGCAATTTCAGTAATCGGAACTGACCTTTCCGACATCCGCTGGGACGACATCGCCTGCCTGAATTCACCCTATACGGGAGCGGGGCCGTCAATTTCCAGGCTTTATGGATGAGGTGCGGGGTTAGGGCCGGTTTGGCCATCCGCATGTCGGCAGGCGGCGCCTACAGAAACTCTGTCAGGGCTTCACGCGATTGAATTCCGAGGAACTCGATGGCGACGCCTTCCTGGAAATGACGGACGACACGGCCCTTCATGCTGCCGAGCAGGATGGCCGTTCCGAGCGGCAGGCGGGTGTCCATGTCGACGGCGGCGCCGGACAGGGAGAGGTCGATGATGCGGCAGACATATTTGCTGCCATCTTCCAGCGTTATTTCCGTGCGGGTCTTGCGCGGTGCAAGACGGTCATGGCGCCGGTCTTCCGGCAGGCCGAGCTCGTGCTTGTTGGCGATCCAGGTCAGCTGTGCCGCGAGTTTTTCGCGCTTGCGATCGGTGGCATTGATCTGGATGACGAAGGCGTTTTCGCCAAGGCGGGAAACGGTGCCTTCCAGGCGGCCGACATGATCGACATAGGCGATGATGCGCTCACCGGCGCGTGGCCGTGCATCGCAGGTAAAAAGGACGTCACCCGGCGACATATCGATTGCGGTGCATTCGAATTCGTCGTGGTTTGCAAGCATGAGGCGGCCGGTCAGGTTCACCGAAACACGTTGAAACGCGCTTTCGTTGTACTGCTTGGGGCCGGCAGTCTGTGCTTGTTGAAACGAATACATGACCACACTTGTGCAATGTCCATCCAAATCACAGCTTTACCCTCTTCCGGTTAACAGAAGGTTCTTTGTCCGTTGTGAATGATTGGCATCAATCCTGGCGGCCGCCTTCAAAGACACGAAGGTGAAGAACGCGGCGGATCGCCCCGGCTATGCCATGGTCTGCGATGTGAGGCGGGGCCGCCGGCAGGGGGATTTCCGGGCGGTTCTGCAGAAACAGATTGGTCTTTTCGATGTCGAGCACGCGAATTCCGCCAAGGTCGAGAAAGTTGACGGGCGTGGCTTCCAGCCAATGCGGCCTTGCCAGCGGAACCAGAGCGCCGATGATCCGATCCACGCCGCCATCGGGCGAGCGGAGCGGCAGAAGGATGATTTCCGTCGGCAGACGGTCGGCGCTCCCGGCAAGGGCGGCAGCCGAGAGAACGACCGGCGATTTCTGTGCCATGACATCTGCGGCGATCCGGGCGAGACGGCCGGTCTGTTCGGCAAGCCAGAGCGCATCGAACGTCGATCCGCGCAACTCTCGCGCAAACAGCGCGCAGACGCGTGTACCGGCGAGCCGGAAGCGGATGTCACCACGCGGCGTTTTTTCCAAGATGAAGAGGTCCGCCAGGATGTTCCGAATATGGGCAGGTTCGATCTGGCTCCGGGCGGGCACCTCGCGATGCCCCCGCAGCTCATCCCAATAGGCGTAAATCTCGATAGCGGTCTTGCTGCGCATGCTCTCATTCCATTTAAAACGCTTTTGTGCCGCTTTGGCACATCAGGCGGGGGAAAATGGCCCCTTACCGTTTGCAGAGCGATTTCCGTGCCAGCCAGATATTAAGGTTAATGTTTGCTTTAGATTGAAAGTACACGGCTCCGATGGCATTGAAGGACATCACTTCACGAAGGGTTGCCTTCGGCACACTGACTTAAGGGCTCGGGGTTTTTGGGGGCTCACCGGCCGTCCAGTTTTTTGACTGGACGGCCTTTTTTTCGTCGGCCGGCCGCGATGCGTTCCACACAGCCGGTGGTCCGAACCCGGCGGGATACCTGTGCGAACAAGTGCCGCGCATCTCGCCGCTTTTGACGGGGCCGTGAATCGTATAGAGCGGTGGGACGATCGAGGCGGCAACGGACGAAGCCGCGGAAGGAATTGTGAAGAGCATGACAGACCAACCGGACGGCGCTCCGCCGCCGCAGGGCAATGATGTGGACAACACGGCGCGGGTGAGCGAACCGGCGTTCAATCTCCCCGCAGGCCTTGTCGGTATCCTGGCGTTTCTGGTGGTCATCCATGCCGCGCGCACCTATCTGCTGCCGCTGACCCTCGATGAAGAACTGATCTTCAATTTCGCGTTCCTGCCCGCCCGATACGATCATTCCCTGATCGACCAGAGTCTCGCCTGGCTCTGGAGCCCGATTACCTATTCGTTCCTGCACGGATCCTGGGAGCATCTGATTTTCAACGGCTTCTGGATGGTTGCCTTCGGTGCGCCCGTCATCCGGCGCATCGGCATATCGCGGCTCGCGGTCTTCTGGTGCCTGTCCGCCATCGCGGCGGTAGCACTGCACACGGCATTTCATTGGGGCGAGATGGTCGTGGTCGTTGGAGCCTCCGGCGTTGTCGCCGGCCTGATGGGCGCGGCGGCCCGATTCGTCTTTTCCCCCAGCGGCCGCATCAGCCGGCAGTTCGCCCATCTCAACCGCCGCCTCACAATCGGCGAGGCGCTGTCGAACCGCTCGGTCGTCGTCTTCGCCGGCATCTGGTTCCTGACGAACTTCCTGATCGGTCTCGGTGTCTTTGCCTTCGGCGGCGCCGGCGGCATTGCCTGGGAAGCGCATATCGGCGGCTTTCTGTTCGGCTTCCTGCTGTTTGGCCTTTTCGATACCCGGAATTGACCTGCGAAAGATTAGCGATCTCAACGAGAACGCTTGATTTTCGCAAGGCTGTAGCGCACCATCCACATCCGAAGGCAGTGAACCGTGAGGAGTTCGGTTTGCTGCCGATGGGCAAAAAACGCGACAGGAATGACATCTGTCTTGCGGATTGGTCCACAACCCGAAATGCGCGATATGCGCTTTTGCGGTTCGCCAATATCCCGGTCAGACGCAGGTCGCTGAAACGGGAGGGTTTGAATGTCTGTCAAGGCAATACTCAACGAAAAAGGCCGTCAGGTGGTGACGGTCGATCCGCAGGCCAAGGTCCGGCAGGCTGTTGGCTTGCTGCACGAAAATCGCATCGGCGCCGTCATCATCGTCAAGCCGGGCGACAAGATTGCCGGCATATTGACGGAGCGCGACGTGGTGGCCGCCATGGCCAAGTTCGGCGCGGACTGTCTGGACAAGCCGGTTTCCGCAGTTATGTGGTCGAAAGTTCACTGCTGCACCGAAGAGATGACCATCAACGACATCATGGAAATCATGAACAACATGCGCTCACGCCATCTTCCGGTCGAAAAGAACGGGCGCCTTGTCGGCATCGTCTCGATCGGCGACGCGGTGCGCCATCATATCCGGGCAATCGAACACGAGGCCGAGCAGATCAAGGCCTATATCGCCGGTTAGAACGACCATCAGTCATTAAAAATGCCGCGCTGCCTTTCAGGTTGCGCGGCATAATGATGGGCGCCCAGCGGTGATCAGCGCAGCATGACGTCCTGGAGTCGCTGCAATTCACTCAGCTTTGACTTGGTTTCGTAATAGCCGCGGTCGATCGCCTCGCCGGCGCGGTGAAATTCCGACAGGCCGATATCGTTGAGCTTGGGATGCAGCGCCAGGTCCGGCGGATCGCCGGCAAGGCGGGCGCGCGAAATGCGATCCTGGATGATGTTGAAGGCCTGGACCATGACGCTGGTCATGCCCAGCCGTCCGGTGTGGCCTTCCGGGTGCTTCGGTGCCTGTGGCTGTTCGGCCGCATGGCTTCCCGCATTGTGCTTGATGACGGCGGAGCGGCCGTAGAGATCGTAGTTGAGGTTGACGGCGACGACCAGTTGCTGCTCGTGGGCGCGGCAGACCGAAACCGGAACCGGGTTGACCAGCGCGCCGTCCATCAGGGTGCGGTTGTTGCATTTGACCGGCTCGAAGATGCCCGGTAGCGCGTAGGAGGCGCGGATCGCGGTGATCAGCGATCCCTGGCCGATCCAGACCTCGTGACCGGTGTTGACCTCGGTTGCAACAGCAACGAAGGTACGGTCAAGGCTCTCGATCGACATGTCCTGCAGATGTTCCTGCATGCGCTTGGTCAGGCGCAGGCCGCCGAACAGGCCGCCGCCGCCGATGGCGAAGTCAAGCAGGCCGGCGATCCGCCGCATGGTCAGCGAGCGGGCAAAAATCTCCAGTTCGTCCAGTTTCCCGGCCAGATAGCAGCCGCCGACCAGCGCGCCGATCGACGTGCCGGCGATCATGCCGACTTCGATGCCTTCTTCGTCGAGCGCCTTCAGGACGCCGATATGCGCCCATCCGCGCGCAGCGCCGCCGCCAAGGGCAAGCGCGATCTTCGATTTCGGTGATTTGATGTCTATCGGAGGAGGGGAGCTCAGCGTGTGGGAGGGGCCTCCGGGCGCCGATGCGTCTGCGGTGATACCGCTACGATTGAATGTCCAGTTCAACATCCGGCACCTCCATGCCGCAGAACACACTGTTACAGGCCGTCACGTCTCGCATTACTGCTTTGCAAGCGCATGCCGTAAGAACTCAATCTACATGAGGGCATTCCGTTGGGTTGTTCCCGGCGGAACGCAGCCTTGGTGTTGTGATTACGCTCCCAGTCTGGTTGTTAAATCATGAATCCATGAAAAAACTGAGCCAAAAAGTGTCAGATGCTTAATTTTTGCCGTAGACGTCGCCCGGATGGAAATGAATTTCGGTATCAACGATGTTAAGTGACGTGACGCCGTCCTTGACAGCGACGACACGATAGAAGCAGGAGCGCCGGCCGGTGTGGCAGGTCGCATCATGGCCGGCGACGCGGACCTTCAGCCACAATGCGTCCTGATCGCAGTCGGTGCGGATCTCTTCCACGCTCTGCAGGTTACCGGATGTCTCGCCCTTTTTCCACAGGCTCTTGCGCGAACGGCTGTAGTAGTGGGCGATGCCGGTCTCGATGGTCAGCGCCAGGGCCTCGGCGTTCATATGGGCAACCATCAGCAAAACGCCGTCCTTCGCATCGGTGACGACGGCGGTGATAAGTCCGTTGCTGTCGAAGCGGGGCGTGAAAGCGGAACCGGATTCCAGTTCCGCCTTGTCGGTGGAAGGGCGGTCAAATTCAATTGTCATCGGAAAAGCTCCGGTTGGCGGAGCTTATTTGAAGCCCCGAAGCAGGGTCATGAAGCGGACCTGTTCGGCGGGCTCGGCTTTGAAGACACCGGTAAAGGTGGTCGTCAATGTCGTTGAGCCCTGCTTCTGGACGCCGCGCATCGCCATGCACATATGTTCCGCCTCGATCATCACGGCAACGCCGCGCGGTTGAAGCGTATCATCGATCGCCCGGGCGATCTGTGCCGTCATGGTTTCCTGCGTCTGCAACCGGCGGCCGTAGATATCGACGACGCGGGCGATCTTCGACAGCCCGAGCACCTTGCCATCGGGCAGATAGGCGATATGCGCCTTGCCGATGATCGGAACCATGTGATGTTCGCAGTGGGAGAAGAACGGAATGTCCTTGACCAGGACGATGTCGTCGTAGCCGCCGACTTCCTCGAAGGTGCGGCCAAGGACGTCCTCTGCGGCAAGGTCGTAGCCGGAAAACAGTTCCTTGTAGGATTTGGCGACACGCGCCGGCGTATCGAGAAGGCCTTCGCGCTGTGGGTCGTCGCCGGCCCAGCGCAGGAGAACGCGGACTGCGTCCTCGGCTTCTTTCTGGCTCGGCCGGCCATCAGCGGCAGGCAGGGCAGGAAAATTCTTGACTATGGCGTCCATAATGGTCCCTTGGCGTAACAAGCGTTACTTGACGTTTATCTTTTCGGACAACTCGCCACTGGCCATTGACCTGACGCTTTCAGGTCTGGTTTCCGTCGGCGGGCTCCGGGGCTTTCCGATTTGCAGAGGTTAAGGGCTCTGGATCATCCGGCACGGTTTCCCAAACAACAGGCGACTGTTCGCTCTTGCGAACCTGTCGCCCCCACACGACATACCATATAATATGCCAGGATACATGTGAAAGGGGCGCAGATGGAGACACTGTGTTTTTTTCAGAGATACGATAGAAAATCATGCGCGGATTACCTGAAAGCGCGCAAAATGCATCGGATCGCGTCGAATGATGGATGAAATCTACAACAGCCGGATTCTCGAATTTGCCGGAAACATCCCGCGAAGCGGCACGCTTGCCGATGCCGATGCGGAGGCGAGCGCGCATTCCAAGCTCTGCGGCTCGAAGGTCCGCGTCTATCTGAAGATGGATGGAGACACGGTCACCGACTTCGCCCACGAGGTGAAAGCCTGTGCCCTGGGGCAGGCATCCTCCTCCGTCATGGCGCGTCATGTGATCGGCTCCACGGCTTCCGAAATCCGTCAGGCGCGCGAAGACATGCTGGCGATGCTGAAGGCGGACGGCGAGGGACCATCCGGCCGTTTCGAGGACATGCGGTTCCTCAAACCCGTGAAGGACTACAAGGCTCGCCATGCCTCGACCATGCTGACTTTCGATGCCGTGGTCGACGCGGTCAGCCAGATCGAGGCGTCTCGCCGCGTCAAGGCTGTTGGCTGATATGTGCGGCGAGCCGGGATGCCAAGGACATGAGAGGCTGGGGCATGAGACCGAGGTTGCAGTGCGGCCTTATTCAGGCCGAAACTACAAAGGCTCCTTCCGCAAGACGCCCGGACGGCTTTTCGGCATGGCCTTCATCCGGCTCTATCAACTGACGCTCTCCGGCTTCATCGGCAATTCCTGCCGGCACATCCCCACCTGTTCTGAATACGGCTACGAGGCCATCGCCCGCCACGGTTTCTGGCCCGGCGGCTGGATGGTGCTGTTTCGCTTCATGCGTTGCGGGCCGGGCGGGACGAGCGGTTTGGATCCGGTGCCGGAGAAACTGCCGTCATCGAAGCACTGGTATACGCCGTGGCGTTACTGGCGGCCGGCGGCCCAATGACGGTCTACGTCGCTCTTCTTCACAGCATCGTGCTGGGCACTGGGCGCCGCGTGGTGATGTCGGATTTGCGGGCGATGGCCGAAGGGCTCGGCTTTCGCGCGCCGCGAACCTTGGTTGCCACCGGAAATCTGGTCTTCGAAGCCGATTATGGCAGTGTTGCGAAGGTGGAAGAGGCGCTCGAACAGGCCTTTGCCGCCGATTTCGGCAAGCCCGTCGATATCATCGCACGGACAGCGGAGGATTGGCTGGCACTTGCGGCTGGCAATCCATTTCGCGCGGCAAGCGATGCCGAAGCGCAAAATATCGTCGTGCGGGTGATGCGCTCGCCACTTGGCGCCGATATTCCAGCCAAGCTCCAGCGCGGCGGTGGCGAACAGATCCGGCTTGTCAACGGCGATCTGTGGATCCACTTTCCGGGCAAGCCGAGCGAGTCGAAGCTGCTATCGGCACTGACCACCAAGCGCCTCGGTCCCGGTACATTCCGCAACTGGAATACGGTGCGTGGCCTCGCTGATATGATCGAAGCCTGATCAAGCCTGTTCTTTACTCCGCCGCAAAAACGCTCTATCACCCGCGCGTCAATTTGCCGGGCCGCCGGCCATTAAAAACCACCCGCATTCGTTGGCGGGACTGGACAAGGAAGAAATCATGTCTGACGCTGTTTCCCTTACATTTCCCGATGGTTCCGTCCGCGGTTACGCCGCTGGCACGACGGGCCGTGAAGTCGCCGAATCGATCTCCAAGTCGCTTGCAAAGAAGGCCATCGCCATTGCGCTGGATGGCGAGCTGCGCGACCTGTCCGACCCGGTCGTCAGCGGTCGCCTCGAGATCGTCACCCGCGAAGATGCCCGCGCGCTGGAACTGATCCGCCACGACACCGCCCATGTGATGGCCGAGGCCGTACAGGAATTGTGGCCGGGCACGCAGGTCACCATCGGCCCGGTGATCGAGAACGGTTTCTATTACGACTTTGCCAAGAACGAGCCCTTCACGCCGGACGATCTGCCGAAGATCGAAAAGCGGATGAAGGAGATCATCCAGCGCAACAAGCCCTTCACCAAGGAAATCTGGCCGCGCGACAAGGCGCGTCAGGTTTTTGCCGACAAGGGCGAGGCCTACAAGGTCGAACTGGTCGATGCGATCTCCGCCGATCAGGATCTGAAGATCTACTATCAGGGCGACTGGTTCGATCTCTGCCGCGGGCCGCATATGGCCTCCACCGGCCAGATCGGCAATGCCTTCAAGCTGATGCGGGTGGCTGGTGCCTATTGGCGCGGTGACAGCAACAATCCGATGCTGACGCGCATCTACGGCACGGCCTGGCGCACGCAGGAAGAACTCGACCAGTATCTGCACATTCTGGCCGAAGCCGAAAAGCGCGACCACCGCCGCCTCGGCCGCGAGATGGACCTGTTCCATTTCCAGGAAGAGGGGCCGGGCGTTGTCTTCTGGCACGGCAAGGGCTGGCGCATCTTCCAGACGCTGGTCGCCTACATGCGCCGCCGTCTGGCCGGCACCTATCAGGAAGTCAACGCGCCGCAGGTACTCGACAAGTCGCTGTGGGAAACCTCCGGCCACTGGGGCTGGTACCGCGACAACATGTTCAAGGTGACGGTCGCCGGTGACGAAACCGACGACGAACGCGTCTTTGCGCTTAAACCCATGAACTGCCCCGGCCATATCCAGATTTTCAAGCATGGCCTGAAATCCTATCGCGAGCTACCGATCCGCCTTGCCGAGTTCGGCAATGTCCACCGCTACGAGCCTTCGGGCGCGCTTCACGGTCTGATGCGCGTGCGCGGCTTCACGCAGGACGACGCGCATGTGTTCTGCACGGACGAGCAGATGGCGGCGGAATGCCTGCGCATCAACGACCTGATCCTGTCGGTCTATCAGGACTTCGGCTTCAAGGAAGTCGTCGTCAAGCTGTCGACCCGTCCGGAAAAGCGCGTCGGTGACGATGCTCTCTGGGACCGCGCCGAAAGCGTGATGATGGAGGTTCTGAAGACGATCGAGGCGCAGTCGGAAGGTCGCATCAAGACCGGAATCCTGCCGGGCGAGGGCGCTTTCTACGGCCCGAAGTTCGAATATACGCTGAAGGACGCCATCGGCCGCGAATGGCAGTGCGGCACGACGCAGGTCGATTTCAACCTTCCGGAACGCTTCGGCGCCTTCTATATCGACAGCAATTCGGAAAAGACCCAGCCGGTGATGATCCACCGCGCCATCTGCGGCTCGATGGAACGCTTCCTCGGCATCCTGATCGAGAACTTCGCCGGCCATATGCCGCTGTGGATTTCGCCGTTGCAGGTCGTGGTCGCGACCATCACCTCGGAAGCGGACGATTATGGTCGTGAAGTCGCCGAGCTGCTGCGTGACGCTGGGCTTGAGGTCGAAACCGACTTCCGCAACGAGAAGATCAACTACAAGGTCCGTGAGCATTCCGTGACCAAGGTTCCGGTGATCATCGTCTGCGGTATGCGGGAAGCGGAAGAACGCACCGTCAATATCCGCAGGCTCGGGTCGCAGGCGCAGACGCCGATGACATTGGACGAGGCGATCGCATCGCTGGTGTCGGAGGCAACGCCGCCGGACGTGAAGCGGAAAGCCGAACAGCGGAAAAAGACTGCCGCTTGAATCGCCGGCAGGGCGTGACATGATAGGAAAGCCGGGGCGCACATTGAGCGCTCCGCTTCAGCCTGCTGTCAGAAAACTGTAACATTCGCAGACTATCCCGGTTCATGCGTGATCGGCGGGTACGAGCGCCCGCCGTCGGAACGCAAATCCGGAAAAACTTTACGCCTGTGCTGCGTCCCTTCGGACGCACCTTTCATTGGAACGGGGAACAACGTGCAGTTCAAAGAGCTGTCCTACGCCAACGAGAACGATCGACGGCTGAAACGTTGGTTCATCCGCTCCATGGAGGGGCTTGCCGGGCGCAATCGATACGCCAGGCTCTACAACCAGTGGCGCCATGAAATCGTCGGCAAGAGCGACCGGATTTTCGGCGAGATGCTCGATCTGATCGACGTGCGCGTTCGCGTCCAGGGCGAATGGCCGCCGCGCCATCTGCCGGATACGCCTGTCGTGATCGTTGCCAATCACCCTTTCGGCATCGGCGACGGCATTGCCGTCCTGTCGCTTGCCGAACAGCTCGGCCGCCCGTTCCGGGTGCTGATCAACAACGAGCTTCTGAAGGTGCCGGAAATGGCGCCCTATTCGCTGCCGATCTCGTTCGAGGAAACCAAGGAAGCGCTCGCAATCAACATGCAGACGCGCCATGAAGCCGTGCGTCTCCTCAAGGAAGGCGTGACGCTGATCGTCTTTCCGGCCGGCGGCGTGGCCACGGCAAGGAAAGGTTTCGGCAGGGCCGAGGATCTGCCGTGGAAGATGTTTCCGGCCAAGCTCATCCAGGCGGCCAAGGCGAGCGTCATCCCGATCTATTTCGAAGGACAGAACGGCCGGCTGTTTCATCTGGCAAGCAAGGTGTCGATGACCCTGCGCATCTCGCTTTTGATCCGCGAGTTTCGGAGGCTTTCAGGAACGACGATCTCGTCGCGCATCGGCAAGCTGATTGCGTGGGAGGAGCTCAGCGTGATTCCGGATCGCAAGGAGATCCTGACGCGGATCTATGACGCTGTGTTTTCCATGGCGCCGCCCCGCCGCCGGTTTCTCGGCAAGGCTGTTTCCTGATCTCATTCAGTCCTGCGCGTCGGCAGCTCCGGATGCCGCCGGGGCACCCTTGTCGTTGAGCAGTACCTCGACATCGGTGTTGACGCCGGCCTTCACGGTAAAATCACGCTGGTAAATCTTCTCCTTGTTGCGGGCGATCGCCGTATAGCCGCCTTCTGCAAGAACCAGCGTCGGAAAGGCGCCGACACTTTCGCTGACGACGTCGCCGGAGGATGTCAGGATCGACCAGGCCGTATCGGCGATTGCCTCGCCTCCGGGTTCGGACACGAGCTTCAGCGTCAGTTTGGCGGCGCGGTGCTGGATCGTTGCCTCTGTCAGCTTGCCGGCTTCCACCTGGATATCGGCGCGAATCACCGCGTTGACCGAGCCATAGTTGGAGACGACATGGTAGGTCCCCGTGTTCAGCCGGATCACCGTGTTCGGCTTGACGTCGGCGACCACCAACGCGCGCTCGCCATCTTCCTTTGCATCCGCCGAAAAAATCGAAAAGCTGAGCTCGCCGGGCGGAATGCGCATGTCGCTGCCTGAGACGGCGTTCAGCATGACGCCGCCGGCATCAAGCACAAGAACCTGTTTTTCGACCGGCCCGGCTTCCGCCACCCTGATCTTGCGCGTCGCCCCGGCGCGCCCGAAGGCGACATTGACGAAATATTCGCCGGGAATGAGCTGGAATGCCGCCGATCCGCCTTCCGATGTCGCCAGAAGCGGCAGTTTGCCGTCGGAGCCGGGAATGGGGCTGAAGACGCGCCAGGTGAGGCCCTGTTCGACAGGCTTGCCCTTTTCGGTGAGGTGCGCCTCCAGCTGAATATCCTTCGCCGTCGGCCCTTGCGTCGCGGTATCCGGAATTTGCGGATTGAAGCTGTTGAGCTTCGGCATCTTCTTCTGCGGGGTGGATATCGCCGGGAAGCTCTTGAAGGGGTCGGCAAGCTCCTGCGCGTGCAGCCCGCAGCTGCCCGTGGCTACGAGAACGAGCGCTGTGATGGCTGCGCGAAAGGGACCGGCTGTGATGCGCATGAGATGGTTGACATCCTGAGTGTGTGCCTCCACTTGAAACGCCGATATGGCGATTTCGTGGCTGCCCCTGTGGCGGTGAAGTGCGATGGCGACGTGCGGTGGCAAACTAGTGGAAATGGACGGCGATGAAAACTGAAATCAGTCTGCGTGATTATCTGGCAACCCGCCGGTCTATACCGGCCTTTCAGATGGGCGGCCCGGGCCCGGGAACGGCTGAGATCGAGGAGATGCTGAAGCTTGCATCCCGCGTGCCGGATCACGGCAAGCTCGCCCCATGGCGCTTCATCGTCTATCGCGGCGAGGAGCGGGTGCGGCTTAGCGCCGAGCTGGCGAAGATGGCGCTTGCCGCCAGACCGGACCTGTCGGAAGAGATGATCAAGGTGGAAAACACCCGGCTGACCCGCGCGCCCGTCGTCGTCGCCGTGGTCAGCAAGGCAGCGCCGCATTTCAAGGTGCCGGAATGGGAGCAGGTCATGTCCGCCGGTGCCGTTTGCCTCAATCTGCTGATGGCTGCAAACGCCCATGGCTTCGCCTCGAACTGGCTGACCGAATGGTATGCCTTTGACGAAAGGGCCTATCCGCTGCTGGGCGTCCAGCCCGGCGAGAGGATCGCGGGCTTCATCCATATCGGCACGCCGCAGGTTCCGCCGACCGAGCGTCCGCGACCCGAGCTTGCCGACATCGTCACCTGGGTCGGTGAGGACACCTGATGTTCTATGCCACCGCGGAAAACGCCCATGGCCTTGCCCATGATCCCTTCAAGGCCATTGTCTCGCCGCGGCCGATCGGCTGGATCGGTTCAAGGGCTGCGGACGGAAGCCTCAATCTCGCGCCGTACTCCTTTTTCAACGCCATCAGCGATACGCCGAAGCTGGTGATGTTTTCCTCGTCCGGGCGCAAGGATTCTGTCCGCAATATCGAGGAGACCGGCGAGTTCACCGCCAATTTCGTCGGCTTCGACATCAAGGACGCGATGAATCTTACCTCGGCTTCGGTTCCACGCGGAGAGAGCGAATTCGCGCTTGCCGGCTTGACGCCCGTCGAAGGGCAATTCGTCCGCGCGCCCTTCGTGGCTGAAGCCTATGCGGCGCTGGAATGCAAGGTGACGGAGATGTTCCGGCCAAAAGCGCTCGATGGCACCATCTCCGACAGCCACGTGGTCATCGGCCAGGTCGTCGGCATCCACATTCGCGAGGAAGCGATCCGCGACGGACGCTTCGACATGGCCAAGGTCCGGCCGATTGGACGCATGGGATATATGGATTACTGCGACGCCGGCGATGTTTTCGAGATGTTTCGGCCGAAGCGCTGAGGCGGGTGTCTTACCCTGACGCGAGCGCCGCCAACTGGGCAGCGTTCCGCGCGATAACACCGGAAAAACCATCGGCAAGGGCGATGTCCCGCACTGTTTGCGGATCGTCGTCTTGTGGAAGATTCTCCGGCAATAGATCGTAGCAGGGAAGGTCCGCCTGTCTGGCCTTGATGATCGCCGCCGCGCGAGCCAGCAGAAGCGGCGCACCGGCTCTTGCAGCCGGCGTGTTGACGGCCTGGCTTGCCGTTGCATGCATCAAGCCGGCGCCGTCGAAGACGATAGCCTTCAGCCGGTCCGACACGCCCTTCAATGATTGCCCCGACAGAAAGAACTCCGGCCGCTGTCCGACCTCCGCGAGAACGACGGTCGACCCGGATTCGATCCCCTGTTCGGCTTCGGCGACGCGCAGCATGACGTCAAGCCTCTGGACATCGGCCAAGCCGCCACAGCCGGAGAGCACGAAACCATCCGGCCGAAGCGCGACAAGCCGTCCGATCGCATCCTGACCGAAATCATCGTCCGGTCTTCCGATGCGCAGCAATGTGGGGCCTGCCGCAGTTGCCGCGCGGCGGCGATCGATGACGGATCGGGCCGCCGCCGCCGTTTCGGTTGCCCGGTTTTCACGGATATCGATGATCACGGTCACTCGACGGCCGCTCACAGTCTCCGCGACCCGTACATCCGGCGTCGCGCAGATCAGCAAGGCCGTGATTTCGAAGCGGTTAACGGACATGGTGAACCAATCTTAAACCTTTGATCGCTAACGTACGGAACACCATGATGTGTCTGGTTGGTGTGTAGTGAGGCGTCGGTGATCATTCAAGCATTTCTTCGTTGGGTCGAAACCGCGAAAACTGGCGATCGGGTTCGCGCGGCGGAAGCGTTGGGGCGTGCCTATGTAACCGCGGAGATGAACACGCTCGACCACCATGCCGCTGAAATGGCGATGACCTTTCTTCTCGACGACCCGTCGCCGAAGGTGCGGCTTGCACTCGCCGAAGCGGTCGCCGATTGTTCGCGCATTCCACGTTCGATCATCCTGTCGCTTGCCGAAGACCAGCCCGAAATCGCCTACGCGGTCATTTCGCGTTCGCCTGTGCTCAATGATATGGATCTCGTCGATCTGGCTGCCAGGGGCACACCGGAGACCCGCGCGGTCATCGCCGCCCGGCAGGCCATGTCGCGGCCGGTTGCCGCGGCCATCGCCGAAATCGGCGGCGAGGAAGAAGTGCTGATCCTGCTCGAAAACCAGCAGGCCAGATTTTCCTGCCGGACATTGAAGCGCGTCAGCGATCGGCTCGGCCATCTCTGGTCGATCCGCAACTGCTTGCTGAACCGGGACGATCTTCCCGCCGATGCACGCCATACGCTGGTCGAGAAGGTCGGCGCAGCCCTTTCCGGCTTCGGTCTGGTGCAAGCGGCGATCGGCGAACGGCGCGTGGAACGGATCACCCGCGAAGCCTGCGACAGGGCCGCCGTCGGCATGGCGGGGGCGGCGCAGGCCGATCAAATTCCGGATCTCGTCGAGCATCTTCGCGTGACGGGCCGTCTGACGCCTGCCTTCCTGCTGCACGCGCTGTGCTCCGGCAAAGTCGACTTTTTCGCCGCCGCTATCGTCAACCTGTCCGCCGTGACCGAAAAGCGGGTCCGCTCGATCCTTTCCGATGGCCGCATCCATGCCATTCGCGCCCTGTTCGAGGGTGCGGGTCTTGGCCGCGACGTCAGCGCGCTGTTTGCCGAGGCCGTTTTGATCTGGCGCAAGGAAAACCGGTCAGGCACTCCGGGCGTGACAGCCACGATCTCCGCCGCTCTTTTGTCGAAACTGCGCGGCAGAAGCCAGGCTTCGGATGCGTCCGGCGGTCTTGCCGATATTATCGAGAAATTGTCGATCGCCGAGCAAAGGCAGACGGCGCGCGAGTATGCGCTGCTTGCCGCAAGGGAAGCCGCCTGATTTTCAGGTTGGCCGCGTCGAAGCGTCGAGCAGGCGCATCAGGGCCGCCAGCCGCTGGTCCAGTTTCTCAAGTCCGTTCGGCGCTTTCTTGATCCCGTCCAGGCAGACATAAAGCAGGTCGGTCAGCATTTCCGCTGAAAGGCCGGTTGCCGAGAGCGAAATCTCGCCTTGAGAAGTCGCCGTTGTCACCGCGCTCTGTATGAGTGCGCGCAACCGAAGCGAGGTTGCCGTATTGATGTCGCCTGCCAGCATCATGTTCGCCTCGAACAGTTCCAGTCCGTACGGGCTTGCCTTGGCCGGCGCCATCATCACCATGGTGAAATTCGTCAGCGCGTTTTCCATCCGGAAGATGAAGGGGCGATCGGACGAAAAAGCTGCTTCCGCCGCTTTCAACGCCTCGCCATGATGCCAGTCCATCAGCGATCGGAAGAGATCGTCCTTGTTTCTGAAATGCAGGTAAAGTGCTGCGCGCGACATGACGGCAGCATCGGCAATGTCCTGCATGGATGCCTTCTTGAAGCCGTAGCGGGTAAAAACCTCCGCTGCGGCCGTCATGATGTGCTGCTTCTTTTCGTCCATTCCGCTGAATTGACACTTTGGACTAAAAATGTCAAATAGACAAGATAGACTGAAAATGTCAGAATGACAAAGAAGAGGTAGATGATGAACAAGGATGCAGATAGGCTGATCGCCGTGACTGGAATAGGCGGTTTTCTTGGCCGCCATGTCGCAGCACAATTGCTGCGCGCTGGATACGAGGTTCGCGGAACCCTGCGATCGCTGAAAAAGGCAAAGTCCATCGAGGCGGCCATCCGGTCGGCGGAAGGTGTCATCGGCGGAAAACTTTCCTTCGTTGTTGCGGATCTTCTGTCGGACGAGGGATGGGATGCAGCATTCTCAGGTGTGACCGATGTGATGCACACGGCTTCTCCATTTCCGTCCCGCGTTCCCAGCGATGAAAACGAGCTGATCCTGCCGGCGCGCGAGGGAACGTTGCGGGTGCTGCGGGCCGCGAAAAACGCCGGCGTCCGCCGCGTGGTTTTGACGTCCTCGATTGCCGCTATCAGCTATGGACCGGGCAAGGCACCCTTTA
Source organism: Rhizobium herbae (assembly GCF_017873135.1). Lineage (GTDB taxonomy): Bacteria > Pseudomonadota > Alphaproteobacteria > Rhizobiales > Rhizobiaceae > Pararhizobium > Pararhizobium herbae. Next base: position 61,656 of record NZ_JAGGJV010000001.1, read on the forward strand.
CGGAAGCCGACTGGACCGACATCAACGGGCCGCTTGCCACACCCTACTACAAGTCGAAGACGCTGGCCGAGCGCGCCGCGTGGAGCTTTGCGCAGGAAAACGGACTGGAGCTGGCCGTGATCAACCCGGGCATGATTCTCGGCCCCATCCTCGGCGCGGATACGGGGACCTCTGTGGGGGTCGTGCAAAGCCTGATGAAGGGCCGCTATCCCGCCATGCCGGATTTCAGCGTGCCGGTGGTCGATGTGCGCGATGTCGCCGAGGCGCATGTTCTCGCCATGACGGTGCCCGAAGCTGCCGGCCAGCGTTTCATCGCGGGCGGAGCGGCCCTGTCGGTCAAGGATATCGCCGGTGTTCTGAGGCGCGATTTCCCTGCCTATGCGCGAAAAATGCCGAAGTTCGTGCTGCCCAACTGGCTGGCTGGACTTGCCTCGCGCTTCGATCCCGGCCTGAAGCTGATCGTCGGCGAGCTTGGCCGCGATGCGCGCGTGTCGAACGAAAAGGCGCGGCGCGTGCTGGGCTGGAAGCCGCGTTCCGAGGAGGACGCGATCCGTGCCAGCGCCGAAAGCCTGATCGCCGCCGGGCTGGCGTGACTGATTATTTGGTGAATTTCCGCGCCACCCAGGAGTAGCCATCTTCAATGTAGTGAACAGGCTTGGTCACGGCGTTGCGCAGTGCCGATTTGTCGGGCAGGGCGCCGGTGATCATCGCCAATGTCCTGCGCGGCAGGCTCGGTTTTTGCTGTTCGGCGGTAGGCGGCGTCGGGACCGGATCCGGGGTGACCGGATGTGTCTCATCGAGCGCAGGCTCGGCCGTCGACATCGGCGCCGGGTCCTTTGCGTTCGCCATCTGCTCGCCGGATTTCTCGCAGACCGCGACGATCACCGGGTAGTTGCTGTTGGAGAATTTCGGCAGCTGCTTCTGCGATTCCGCGTCGCATGTGGCAATCGACTGCCAGGTGCCGCTCACCGTTGAGACGTAGTGGCACTGGGTGACGCTGTCGTCGCAGCCGAGAATTGTCATGACGATCAGGGCAGGAACCATCGCTAATGTTTCTCCAGTCGGATTTCGAAATCGGCCGCGAGGGGCTCGGTTATAGAGCTTGCCGAACTAACGGTCTGTTTGCTCCGAAAGTAAGGCGAAGCGGCAACGGGTTTGAAACAAATTGTTTCCACCCGTTTTTCGAAGAAACCTGTGATTGCCGGCTCCGCAACAATTGCCGTCTGTCGTTTGAGATAGACTGCTTCTAATGTCGGCTGCAAACCGCCGGAATCGATCTGCGAAGGAAGAGCGTCAAGTGTCAGTCGTCATTGAGAAAGAACCGCCGCGCCAGCCGGGTGTCCTGCGTCTGCTCGAACAATCCGACGCTTATGCGCAGTCGCTCTATCCGGCTGAAAGCAATCATCTCGTCGATGTCTCGACACTTGAAAAGCCGTCCGTCGCTTTCTTCGTCGCGCGCCATGAAGGCCAGATCGTCGGCTGCTGCGCACTGGTGGATGCGGGCGATGGTACTGCCGAGATCAAGCGGATGTTCGTCGATCCGCAGGCACGGGGTCTGAAGATCGGCCGCAAATTGCTGGAAGGCGTCGAGAGCCATGGCCGTGACACCGGGCTGTCCGCGATCCGGCTGGAAACCGGCATTTATCAGCCCGAGGCCATCGGTCTCTACAGGACCGCGGGCTATGTCGAGATCGGGCCGTTCGGCTCCTATCAGCCGGACCCGCTGAGCCTGTTCATGGAAAAGAAGATCGGCTGAAGCAGTTGCGGCCAACAGCAGAAAATCGTTTCCGCTCCATGCGTTGGAGCGGAAACCTGAATCAATTCAACAACGTGTTGAATCAAACTGCGAACGGAGCGGCTAGATGTCCAGGTTTTCCGCGAACACCGCGCGTTCCTGGATGAAGCGGAAGCGGGCGTCGGCCTTGGTGCCCATCAGATTGTCCACGGCTTCGCGCGTGCCTTCAAAGTCGATCTCGTCGATGGCGACCTTGAGCAGCGTGCGCTTGGCCGGATCCATCGTGGTTTCCTTCAGCTGCGCCGGCATCATCTCGCCAAGGCCCTTGAAGCGGCCGATCTCGACCTTGCCGCGGCCGTTGAATTCCGTTTCCATCAGTTCCACCCGATGGGCGTCGTCGCGCGCGTAGAGCGTCTTTGCGCCTTGGGTGATGCGGTAGAGCGGCGGTACGGCCAGATAGAGGTGACCGCCGCGCACGAGCTCCGGCATTTCCTGGTAGAAGAAGGTGATCAGCAGCGAGGCGATATGGGCGCCGTCGACGTCGGCATCGGTCATGACGATGACGCGCTCGTAACGCAGGTCTTCCTCGCGGTACTTGCTGCGCGTGCCGCAGCCGAGCGCCTGCACGAGATCGCCGATCTGCTGGTTGGCCCCGAGCTTTTCGCGGCCGGCGCTGGCAACGTTGAGGATCTTGCCGCGCAGCGGCAGGATCGCCTGGTTGGAACGGTTGCGCGCCTGCTTGGCGGAACCGCCGGCCGAATCGCCTTCGACGATGAAGAGTTCGGCGCCCTCGGCAGAGTTCTGCGAGCAGTCGGCGAGCTTGCCCGGCAGGCGCAGCTTGCGCACGGCGGTCTTGCGGCTGACTTCCTTTTCCTTGCGGCGTCGAACGCGCTCGTCGGCGCGCTCGATCACCCATTCGAGCAGCTTTGCCGCTTCCTGCGGGTTGTCGGCAAGGAAATGGTCGAACGGATCGCGCAAGGCGTTCTCGACGATGCGTTGTGCTTCGACCGTTGCCAGCTTGTCCTTGGTCTGGCCGACGAATTCCGGCTCGCGGATGAACACCGACAGCATGCCGGCCGCCGAGATCATGACGTCCTCGGTGGTGACGATCGCCGCCCGCTTGTTCTGTGTCAGTTCGGCATAGGCCTTGAGGCCCTTGGTCAACGCGATGCGGAAGCCCGCCTCATGCGTGCCGCCTTCGGGCGTCGGGATGGTGTTGCAATAGGAGTGCACGACGCTGTCGCCACCGTACCAGGTGACCGCCCATTCCATCGCGCCGTGGCCGCCGGTCTTCTCCGTCTTGCCGGCAAAGATTTCGCGGGTAACGGTGAATTCCTTGCCCATCGTCGCCTGCAGATAGTCCTTCAGGCCGCCGGGGAAATGGAACACGGCCTTGTCCGGCGTGTCGGTGCCTTCGATCAGCGTGGGATCGCAGGACCAGCGGATTTCGACGCCGCCGAACAGATAGGCCTTCGAACGCGCCATGCGAAACAGCCGGGCCGGCTCGAATTTCGCATGCGAGCCGAAAATCTCCGGGTCCGGATGGAATTTGACCTTGGTGCCGCGGCGGTTCTGGACGTCGCCCAGTTCCTCCAGCCCGCCCTGCGGAATGCCGCGCGAAAAGCGCTGGCGATAGAGCTTGCGGTTGCGCGCAACCTCGACTTCAAGAATGTCCGAAAGCGCGTTGACGACGGAAACGCCGACGCCGTGCAGACCGCCGGAGGTTTCATAGACCTTGCTGTCGAACTTGCCGCCCGCATGCAGGATGGTCATGATCACTTCGAGCGTCGATTTGCCCGGAAATTTAGGATGGTTCTCGACCGGGATGCCGCGGCCGTTGTCGGTGACGGAGAGGCAGCCTTCTGCGTCGAGATGAACGTCGATGAAATTCGCATGTCCCGCGACCGCCTCGTCCATCGAGTTGTCGATGACTTCGGCAAACAGGTGGTGCAGCGCCTTCTCGTCGGTACCGCCGATATACATGCCGGGGCGCCGGCGCACCGGCTCCAGTCCCTCGAGCACCTCGATGGTGGACGCATTATAGTCGCCCGTGTCGGCCTTCAGCGTCGTTGACGCACCGCTGCGCTGTTCCGCCACCGGAGCCGCGACAGGCGTGGCGACCGGCTTCGGCGCGACGGGATCCGCCGCAGGCTTGGGTACCAGGGGCAATGCTGAAAAGAGATCGTTGCTGTCGGTCATAGTCTGTTTTGATGTCTTTCCGTGGTGGCGACTGCCGGCCCGGCCCGCGGTGCGGACAAAACCGTCATGAATGTCTGCGCGAATCGCCGGAATTCTGCCAGACTCTTGGCGCCAGAGCGACCAAACTCGCCATGTGGCCCAGTCGAACACCCGCAAATACGCCGATCGCGCCTTCAATAGCCGCAACTGTTGCGTTGCGGAAGGTCCGATGGCAAGGCTTGGACCAAAAGAGGAACATTCCGGATGCACATGTCCACAGCTCATTTGATCTTTCGCCGCCTTTTGCCGCTTGCCGTGGTGACCGCTCTGGTTTTACCGGCGCAGGCCGCGCCGTTGAAGCCGTTCAAGGATGCGTTGTTTTCCTATGGCACCGTGCTTGAGACCGCCGATGGCGGCGATTATCGCGTCGTCGATTATCAGGAAATGCGCGACATCAACGGCCGTGATCAGGTCCCGGAGCGCCGGGCAAAGCGCGCCTATGTATCGCTCGGGATCAAGAGCGAGCAGGCCAACGAGACGATAGACGCCGCAGGCCGGCCGCTCGATGTCACCCGCGTCGGCGCGGAGCGTGGCGCGGCTTTCTCGGTGATCTTCATCCATGGCCGGGGAGGCGACCGGCGCCTCGGTGCCAACGACTGGTCCTTCGGCGGCAATTTCAACCGGCTGAAGAACCTCGCGGTGGAAAACGGTGGCGTCTACTACGCCCCGAGCGTGCGTTCCTTCGACGATGCCGGCGTGGCCGATATTGCCGGGCTGATCGCCTATGCGCAGCAACGATCGCCGGGCAAGCCGATCATCCTTGCCTGTGCCTCGATGGGCAGCTTCATCTGCTGGGGCATGACCCGCAATCCGCCGGCCGTCGCAGCGCTCAAGGGCATGATGATCATGGGCGGCCCGACGGATCCTGCTTTCAGCCGGAGTGCCGCCTACAAAAGCAAACTGCCGATGTTCTTCAGCCATGGCAGTGCCGACAGCGTCTATGCCGCTGCCGACCAGGTCGGGCTTTATCGTTCTCTGAAGGCGGCGAACTATCCAAGCCGCTTCGTCCTGTTCCAGACCGGATCACACGGAACGCCGGTTCGCATGACGGACTGGCGGGATGCGCTGAACTGGATCGGGGTGGATTGAAGCCGCAAATAAATCCGGGTTTCATTAACCAACACGGCAATTTTGAAGTGTAAAGCGGCCGTCGTTTTCTTTTTCGAAAGCTGATTGTGGGACTGTCCCGGGCACGTATTATCGGGGTTTGATCTTATGGATGCTCGGACAGAAACGCGGCATATTCCGCTGTGTGTCGATCTCGACGGCACATTGCTTGCCGCCGACACGCTCTGGGAGGGCGTGGCGATCATTCTGCTGCGCAATCCGTTGATGCTGTTCGCGATGGTTTACTGGGCCGCCGGCGGCAAGGCGCGGCTGAAGCATGAGGTGGCCGCGCGCTCCGGGCGTCAGGCGGCCGACTGGCCCTATCGCGAAGCCGTGCTCAAGCGCCTGCAGCGCGAGCGCGAAACAGGCCGTCAGATCATTCTTGTCACCGGTGCCGCCGAAAGCGTAGCGCTCGGGGTTGCTGCCCATACCGGTATTTTCTCTTCCGTTCTCCACAGTTCGATCGAGATCAACCTTACCAGCCGCCGTAAGCGTGAAAAGCTGATCGGGCAGTTCGGTGAGGGCGGTTTCGACTACATGGGCAACAGCCGTGACGACGTGCCGGTGTTCGATGCGGCCCGCAAGGCGATCGTCGTGGCGCCGGATGCGGCAGCCGAAAAATGGCGCCGAGCCCATGACGCCGAGCGGCTCGATATCGGCAGGACCAGCCGTCTGGCTGCGCTGAAATCGATCCGGGTGCATCAATGGGCAAAGAACGTGCTGATCGGCGTGCCGATGGTGCTCAACCACGACATCCTGAAGCTGGATGCGGTCATCAACGTGATCCTTGCCTTCTTCGCCTTCAGTTTTCTTGCCTCGGCCGTTTACGTCATCAATGACCTGTCGGACCTCACCAACGACCGGCGCCATCCGACGAAACGCAACAGGCCATTGGCCAGCGGCCAGATGTCCGTTCCAATGGGGCTGATGCTGGCGCTCTGCCTGCTGGTCGCATCCCTGTCGCTGACGGCGGTGCTGCCCTCCGATTTCGCGCTCGTCCTCGGCTTCTACGCTGTGGTGACCACCGCCTACACCTTCGTGCTCAAGCGCAAGCTGCTGGTTGACGTCTTCACGCTGGCGGGGCTCTACACGGTCCGTATCGTCGCCGGTTCCGCCGCGACCGATACCGAGCTTTCCTTCTGGCTCCTGTCGTTCTCGGTGTTCTTTTTCCTCAGCCTGGCGCTGGTCAAGCGCTACGTCGAACTGGACGAGTATGACGGCCGCGACGGCAATCAGGTGCCCGGACGCGGCTATATGGCCGTCGATTTCGAGATGGTCGGGCAGGCCGGCATATCCTCTGCCTTTGCCTCCGCGCTGGTTCTGGCGCTCTACATCCACAGCAAGGAAATGCAGGAGATGTACACGCTGCCCTGGGCGTTGTGGCCGCTCTGCCCGCTGGTGCTCTATATGCTCCTCCGAATCTGGATGCTCGCCCGCCGCCGCATGCTGCATGAGGATCCGGTGGTCTTCATCATGCGTGACTGGCGCAGCCTGGTGACCATGGCGATCGGCGCCTCGCTGGTGCTGGCCGGTACCCTGGGATCGCCATGACCGCTGGTGAATTCGACAGCTGGGGCCGGATCGACCGCCGTGCCCGGCCGGCCGTGTCGCCGGACGCCTATGAGAACCTGCGGGACAATGCGGCGCCCGGCGCCTTCCTGCCCTTCGGCAATGGCCGCTCCTATGGCGATAGCTGCCACAACGACCAGGGCCGGCTGATCGACAGCCGCATGCGCACCCGCATCCTCGGCTTCGATCCCGGAACCGGAATTGTCTCCTGCGACGCAGGCGTGACACTTCGCTCTATCCTTGAACAGGCGATCCCGCACCGTTTCTTCCTGCCGGTCACGCCGGGAACCGCCGCGGTCACGGTCGCCGGCGCGGTCGCCAACGACGTTCACGGCAAGAACCATCACGCACGCGGCACCTTCGGCAAACATGTCCGCCGCCTGATGCTGCTGCGTTCGACCGGCGAGCTGCTGGCCTGCTCGGCAACGGAAAACCGTGACCTGTTCTATGCCACCATCGGCGGCATGGGGCTGACGGGATTGATACTCTCCGTTGACCTGCAACTGATGAAGGTTCCATCGGCCCATATCCAGCAGCACGCCATCCGTTTTGATAGTCTGAACGATTATTTCGGCATGGTCGAAACGGTTGACAGCGAGCATGAATATTCGGTCGCATGGATCGACCAGCTGGCGACCGGCAAGCGTGCGGGCAGGGGCGTTCTTCTCGCCGGCGATCATGCGGACGCGTCCTGCGAATTTCCGGACATGCCACGCTCCATGAAGCTGTCGGTACCATTCTCGCCGCCGTTCGATCTGCTGAACACGGTGACGCTGAAGGCGTTCAACGAGTTCTACTTCCGCAAGGAAAAACGCGGCGAGACGGTGACGACGGTCAAGTGGCCGGGCTATTTTCATCCGCTGGATGCGATCGGCCACTGGAACAGGCTGTACGGCCCCAGGGGGCTCTACCAGCACCAGAGTGTCTACCCGGCGGACAATGCGCGGGAACTGACGGCACGCCTGTTGGAGACGGCCCGCAAGGCAGGCCACGCTTCCTTTCTCACCGTGCTGAAGAAGTTCGGCGAGCAGGCATCCGGCGGGCTTTTATCCTTCCCGCGACCGGGCTTCACGCTGACGCTGGATTTCGCCAATCAGGGTGAACAGACCCTTAAGCTCCTGAATGTGCTCGATGCGATGGTCATCGAAGCCGGCGGCGCCATCAATGCCTACAAGGACGCCCGGATGAGCCCGCAAACCTTTGATTCCTCGTTCCCGCAGTGGCGGAAGCTGGAAGAATTGCGCGATCCGGCCATGGTGTCGAACTTCTGGAAGAGAACCGCTTTGGCTTTGCCGAAATGAGACTCGGTACAATTTGATTTAAATAAATACGGGAATTTCACGGAATATACGGCTCTTGCGTGTAGTGGTTGGGGTGGGAACAGGGAACATCGACATGAAGTATATCCTATTCATTCTCTTTACCGTGCTCACCAACGCGGCGGCACAAGTCATGCTGAAACAGGGCATGCTGTCGCTCGGACCATTGAGCTTCACGGCTGATACTTTCATTGCCCGCATTTTTCAGGTGGTTTTCAACCCCTGGGTCTTCGCCGGACTTGCGACCTTCGTCATTTCGATGGTCTCGCATCTCTACGTCCTGTCGAAGGTGGAACTCTCCTTTGCCTATCCATTCCTCAGCCTCGCCTATGTGGCCGTGGCCGTCTTTGCCTATTTCGTCTTCAAAGAGGATCTGAATGCCTGGCGCATCGCCGGCATCGGCTTCATCTGCGTCGGAACCATTCTCATCGCCCAGTCCGGCATGTCTTCCCACAGCGATGAACAGTCGCTCGAAGCGGCGGGCGCAAAAACAGCAAAAATCGGGAGCGCATCATGAAACATATCATTTTCGGCGGTGACGGTTTCGTCGGCCGTCATCTGGCCGAACGCCTCGTACAGGATGGCGAAGAAGTCCTCGTCGCCGATATCGCCAAGTCCGATCTGCCGCATTATGCCCGCGCCCGTTTCGTCCACTGCGACGTGACCAATCCGGACGATGTGATGAAGGTCGAGATCGGCCCGGACGACATGGTCTACAACATGGCGGCCAAGATGCTGTCGCCGTTGCAGGTGCGCGCCAAGCGCTGGGAGTTCTTCTGGCCGGTCAACTACTACGGTGCCGAGAACATCATGAAGGCGACGGCACGCTCCGGCGCCAACCGGCTGGTGCAGTTCACCACCGACATGATCTACGGCCACACGATCATGTCGCCGCAGACCGAAGAGCATCCGGCAAAGCCGCTCGGCGAATACGGCAAGTCGAAATGGGCAACAGAGCAGCTGGCCGTCGAATGGCGCAAGCAGGGCATGAACATCTCGATCTTCCGCCCGCGCCTGATCATCGGCCCCGGCCGCCTCGGCATTCTGGAAAAGCTGTTCAAGCTGATCGACGCCAACCTGCCGGTGCCGATGATCGGCTCGGGCAAGAACCCGTACCAGTTCATCTCGGTGTTCGACTGCGCCGAGGCGGCCCGCCTTGCCTGGAAGGGCGGCGTGCCGAACGAGGCCTACAATCTCGGTTCCGACAATCCGCCGTCGGTGAAGAAGCTGCTCGGCGACCTGATCGTCCATGCCGGCTCGAAGTCGTTCCTGCTGCCGACGCCCGCCTTTGCGGTCAAGGCGACGCTGGCCGCCTTCGACTTCATCAACATGCCGATCATGGATCCGGAACAGTACCTGATCGCCGACGAGATGTGCATCCGCGAAACCGGCAAGCTGAAAAGCGAACTCGGCTGGAAGGCTGAGTACAATGACGGCGCCATGCTGATCGCCGCCTATGACGAATACCGCGCCAAGAAGGCCGGCAAGGCCTACGCAAACACATCCGCCGTACCGGCCGAATGAACCAGGGGACAACGACAATGCTCGACAAAACGCAACGCGTCGCCATCGACGCGCCCGCCCTTGATGCCCCCGTTCTTGCCGGCGGCATCACCAAGCCTGACCTGATCACCGTCGAACAGGCCAAGGCCATGAGCCTTGCCGACATGACGACGCTGTTCAAGGATCACCTCAATCCGGGCCAGCTTCATTTCATGAAGCTGCTCGGCTTCAACAAGGTGAAGGTCGAAAGCGCCGAGGGCATGTATTACATCGACCAGAATGGCCGCAAGATCCTCGATTTCTTCGGCGGCTTCGGCTCGCTCGCCTTCGGCCATAACCATCCCCGCATCCTGTCGGCGCGCAAGAAATTCCAGGACGAGAACCGCCACGAGATCGCCATCGCCTTCCTCAGTCAATATGCGGCGGCGCTCGCCAAGAACCTTGCGACGATCGCCCCCGGCGATCTCGACATGGTGTTCCTCGGTTCCTCCGGTTCTGAAGCCATGGAAGCTGCCCTGAAGGTGGCCGAACGCGCCGCCGGTCCGAAGCGTCCGCGCATCGTCTATGCCGAGAATTCCTTCCACGGCAAAACCAAGGGCGTCCTGTCGATCACCGACGGCCCGCTCTATCGCGGTGAGTTCAAGCTGCTCGACAACAACGTCAAGGTTCCCTTCGGCGATATCGATGCCATCCGCAACGCCTTCGAGCGCGATCCGACCATCGGCGTGCTGGTTCTCGAAACCATCCAGGGCGGCGGCGGCATCGTCCAGGCATCGCCGGAGTTCTGGCGCGAGGTCCGCGCGCTCTGCGACAAGCACGGCGTCATCTGGGTTGCCGACGAGGTCCAGTGCGGCATGGGCCGGTCCGGCCGCTTCTTCGCCTTCGAACATGCCGGCGTCGTTCCGGATGTCACGGCGCTCGCCAAGTCGCTCGGCGGCGGCAAGTCGGCCATGGCGGCGATGATCGCCAGGCGCGATGTCTACATGAAGGCCTATGGCACCAAGAACACGGCGATGATCCACGCGCATGCGACCTTCGGCGGCATCGGCGAGGCCTGTATCACTGCGATCGAAGGCCTCAACATCATGTATGACGAGGACCTGATCGAAAACGCCGCCGTGCAGGGCGAGTATCTGCTGGAACGCCTGAATGCGCTGAAGGCGAAATATCCGAAGATCATCAAGGATGTTCGCGGCCAGGGCCTGATGGTGGGCCTCGAATTCCAGGATTTCAGCCAGACCCTGCCGATGGTCCTGCGCCCCGTCGTCTCGGTTCTCGACGACAAGCTGAAGGGATCGCTGTCCGGCTTTATCGGCGCACTTCTCCTGCGCGACTATGACACGCTCGTTGCCTTCACCGAGTACAATCGCAACGTCATCCGGCTCGAGCCGCCGCTGATCTGCGAGCGCCAGCATGTCGACCAGTTCGTCGATGCGCTCGACGATCTTCTCGGTCGCGGCATCATCCGCATCGTCAAGGATTTCGTCGGCAGCCAGATCGGCTGATCGTCATTTGAAAAAGAGGGCACGGCGTCGCAAACGCCGTGCCCTCTTTGATTCCCGTCTGTGTTTGGCTGCTAGTGTTTTTGTCCGTTCACGATCATGTCGAACTGCACGATGTTGGAGTAGATCGGTATGCCGACCGACATGTCGTAGCGGGTGCGATAGATGCCGCCCTGGATGTGGAAGCTGATGACGCTCCGGTTCCATTTTGTCAGCTTCGCTTCGAAATGTTCGGTTCTGGTCGTACCCTTTGCCGTCAGAATGCCCTCGATCTCGGCCGTGTCGTCGCCCGTTTGGGTGATTTTCGTCGATCGGAAGGTGATTTTCGGATGGTTTTCCGTATCGAAGACGGCGCTGGAGCGCAGGAAGTTCTCGATGCGGGGTTCTCCTGTCTGCACCGTTTCGGGGAACAGCGCGAATTGGACGACGGACCGGCTTATGTCCTGGCCATCCAGCTGGAAGGTGCCGGAAAACCTGCCGAACTTTCCGGAAATGCCGCCGCCGCCGACCTGGCCGACCGAGAAATTGATCTGCGAGGATCCGTCGATGTCATAGCGCCCCGCCGCATCGTCGAGACTGGGGGCCTTTGCCAGCGATGCGGTCGGCTGGAGCGAAAACCCGGCCAGCATCACGGCGGCTGCGAAGACGAAGGGGAAACGTAGGGGCATGGGCGTTCTTTCCGGTTGCTTGGGTCCTGTTGCCGTGTGACGCAGAATGCCGCCGGAATATTCCTATCGTTCGCGCCGTTCGTTTCGCAGCATGCGCAGCAGGACCGTGTCCCGTCGCAGGAAGTGGTGGTAGAGGGCTGCGGCCGCATGCAGCAGGACGAGAGCTGCCAGGCCGTAAGCGAGGATTGCGTGCGCATTTGTCCAGAACGCCTCGGCGCCGGCTGATTTTTCCATCGGCAGATGCGGAATGACCATGCGGTTGAAGAAGAAGGTCGGGATGCCCAGCGTCGAGGTCGAGGCCAGTGCCCATCCGGCCATCGGGACAGTGATGGTCAGGCCGACGAGCAGCCAGTGGGTGATGGTGCTGGCGCGCTTCTCGAACGCGGAGAGACCGGCGACCGGCGCCGGATGTGCGTTGGCCAGCCACCAGATGACCCGGATGGCGGAGAGGGCCAGCGCTGTGAAGCCGAACGACTTGTGCCATTGAAAGAGGTCGAATTGCAGCGCCGGATCGATATCCGGCCGCGTCATCACATAGCCGAGTACGATCAGTCCGATGATGAGAAGAGCAATGCTCCAATGCAGGGCGATCGTGCCCCATCCAAAAGCGTCCCGCCTGTTGCGCAGCATGAAGGTCTCCCCGGTAGGTTCGGAATAAATCATTCTCGCTTGGACGCGTTTGAACAAGCATTTAGTCCCTCACGCTTTCGCGATGGCTGCTGCCGGACGCGCTTTTCTTTGTCCGGCTTATTTGCTAGGGCCTAGCCTGGGAAAAGGACAACACCCTTGAGGAGACGATATGACGCCCGAAGTCAGGCCGCTTGTTGCTGGAAACTGGAAAATGAACGGTCTGCGGGCTTCGCTCGACCAGATCAAGGCGATGGCTGATGGCGTCAAGGGAAGTCTTTCAGAGAAGGTCGAAACGCTGATCTGCCCGCCGGCGACGCTGCTTTATGTGGCGACGGCGCTCTGCGACGACAGCCCGTTGCTGATCGGCGGGCAGGATTGCCACGAGAAAGTCTCCGGCGCCCATACCGGCGACGTCTCGGCTGAAATGATCGCGGATTGCTTCGGCACCCACGTCATCGTCGGCCATTCCGAGCGCCGCACCGACCACAAGGAGACCGACGCCCTGGTGCGCGCCAAGGCCGAAGCCGCCTTTGCTGCCGATCTCATCGCCATCATCTGCATCGGCGAGACCGGCGACGAGCGCAAGGCGGGCCAGACGCTGGACGTGCTGAAGCGCCAGCTGGCGGGCTCCATTCCCGACAGCGCCACCGCTGAAAACACCGTCATCGCCTATGAGCCGGTCTGGGCGATCGGCACCGGCCTGACGCCGACAGCGGCCGATGTCGAGGAAGCCCATGCCTTCCAGCGCAGGGAGCTGGTTGAGCGCTTCGGCGCTGTCGGCGGCAAGATGCGCATTCTCTACGGCGGGTCCGTCAAGCCGGGCAACGCGAAGGAATTGATGGGTGTTGCCAATGTCGACGGCGCGCTGATCGGCGGCGCGAGCTTGAAAGCCGACGACTTCCTCGCCATCTACCGGGCGTATGAAGAATTGACGGCCTAAGTCGACGCGCGGCGCTGTAGGGGCTTTTAATGCGCGGTGGCTTGGTATATGCAGCCGCCAACACTAATCTTTGCCGCGTGGAGCGGACGCTGAAACTTGCCTTGGCAATGTCGTTGCGTTTCCCATGCCGGACGATCACTCGATCGCGTGTCTGGTCCTGGCTTTCCCAAGCCGGACAGGGCGTGGTCTAAGGCAGGACTGGACAAAATGCAGACCGTATTGCTTGTCATCTATCTCATGGTTGTGCTGGCGCTGATCGGCGTCGTGCTCATTCAGCGTTCCGAAGGCGGCGGCCTCGGCATCGGCGGCGGCTCGGGCTTCATGTCCGCCCGCGGAACGGCCAATGCGCTGACCCGCACCACGGCGATCCTTGCGGCCCTGTTCTTCGTTCTGGCGCTTGGCATGGGCATTCTTGCCCGCTACCAGCCGAATGCGACCGACGTTCTCGACCGCATCCCCGGCACGACCAACAACGGCAAGGGTATTCTCGATTCGCTCGGCGGCGGCACGACACCGCCTGCTGGTGAGACGCCTGCCCAGACGCCGACACAGTCCGGCACCAACACGCAGACCCCTGCAACGACGACGACCCAGACCCCGGCAACCGAGACGCCTGCAACGCAGACGCCGGCCACGACCGAGACCAAGCCCGCGACATCGGGCTCGGACGTTCCAAGCGGCCAGTAAGGTCACGCGCAGATATAATCGCCGGCGGAAGCCAGTCTTCCGCCGGTTTTCTTTTGTTTGAATTCCGGCTGCCCGAACTTTTGAACGGAAAAATTCTGGAAGATGAATTTTTCGGTGGCGGAATCATTTTTGAAACGGTATCCGGTGAAGCCCATGGCGCGATATGTATTCATCACTGGCGGCGTGGTTTCTTCCCTTGGAAAAGGGATCGCCGCAGCTGCTCTCGGAGCATTGCTGCAGGCCCGGGGCTACCGGGTGCGGCTTCGCAAACTCGACCCCTATCTCAACGTCGATCCGGGCACCATGAGCCCGACCCAGCACGGCGAAGTGTTCGTGACCGACGACGGCGCGGAGACGGATCTCGATCTCGGTCACTACGAGCGCTTTACCGGCCGCTCGGCGACCAAGACCGACAACATCACCACCGGCCGCATCTACAAGAACATCATCGACAAGGAGCGCCGCGGCGATTACCTCGGCGCCACCGTCCAGGTCATTCCGCACGTCACCAACGAGATCAAGAATTTCGTCACCGAAGGCAATGACGACTACGACTTCGTCATCTGCGAGATCGGCGGCACCGTCGGCGATATCGAGGCCATGCCGTTCATGGAGGCGATCCGCCAGCTGAAGAACGATCTGCCGCGCGGCACCGCCATTTACGTCCACCTGACGCTGATGCCCTATATCGCCGCGGCCGGCGAGCTGAAGACCAAGCCGACCCAGCATTCCGTCAAGGAGTTGCAGGCGCTCGGCATTCACCCCGATATTCTTCTGGTGCGCGCCGATCGCGAGATCCCGGAAGCCGAACGCCGCAAGCTGTCGCTGTTCTGCAATGTCCGCCCGTCGGCCGTCATCCAGGCGCTCGATGTCGCGTCGATCTACGACGTGCCGATCGCCTACCACAAGGAAGGCCTCGACAACGAGGTCCTGGCCGCCTTCGGCATCGAGCCGGCCCCGGCGCCGCGCATCGAGAACTGGCTGGAGGTCGCCAATCGTATCCGCACGCCGGAAGGCGAGGTGACCATCGCCATCGTCGGCAAGTACACTGGCCTCAAGGATGCCTACAAGTCGCTGATCGAGGCGCTGTATCACGGCGGCATCGCCAACCGCATCAAGGTCAAGCTCGAGTGGATCGAATCGGAAGTCTTCGAACAGGAAGATCCGGCGCCCTATCTTGAGAAGGTCCATGGCATTCTCGTGCCCGGCGGTTTCGGTGAGCGCGGATCGGAAGGCAAGATTCAGGCGGTCCGTTTTGCCCGTGAGCGCAAGGTGCCTTATTTCGGCATCTGCTTCGGCATGCAGATGGCGGTCGTCGAAGCGGCTCGCAATCTCGCCGGTATCGAGAAGGCCTCGTCCACCGAATTCGGCAGGACCGAGGAACCGGTCGTCGGCCTGATGACCGAATGGGTCAAGGGCAATGCGCTGGAAAAGCGCGCAGCCTCCGGCGACCTCGGCGGCACCATGCGTCTCGGCGCCTACAAGGCAAGCCTGAAGAAGGGCACCAAGATCGCCGACATCTACGGCTCGACCGATATTTCCGAACGCCATCGCCATCGCTACGAGGTGAATGTCGACTACAAGGACCGCCTGGAAGCCTGCGGGCTGGATTTCTCCGGCATGTCGCCGGACGGCGTTCTGCCGGAAACGGTCGAATACCCGGATCACCCGTGGTTCATCGGCGTCCAGTACCACCCCGAACTGAAAAGCCGCCCGCTCGATCCGCATCCGCTGTTTGCCAGCTTCATCGAAGCGGCGGTCGAGCAGAGCCGGCTGGTCTGAGAAAGACGCAAGGGCGACGACAACATCCGGCCCCGCCTTGACTGTCGAACATTGATAATCGCAAAAACGCCCGCGGAAGTTAGACTTTTGCGGGCGTTTTTTATGATGGAAACGTCCCGCGGTGTGGATCGGTGCCGACCCTCCGGGGGCTTGAGAGAATTGGCGGCGGCGTATTACGCCGCGGCCATCTTGGTCGCCGCCATGTTTTGCGTCTCGCTTGCTTCGAACATGCGTTCCAGGTTGAGAAAGCAGATCATGCCGTCTGGTTGCGCGATAATGCCATCGGCGTAACGTCTGCCGCTGGAAACGCTGATATCGGGAACAGGTTGAAGAAGGCTGGCGGAGATTGTCAGAATGTCCGAGACCCTGTCGACGACCAGACCCATGGCCATGCCATAAACCTCGGCCACGACGATGGCGCTGCGTTCGTTGGGCTCCGTGCTTCTCATGCCGAGCTTGTTGGCAAGATCGACGATCGGGATGACCGTCCCGCGCAGGTTCATGACGCCGATGACATCGGCGGGCGCATGAGGGATCGGCGTTGCCGGACCCCATCCGCGAATTTCGCGGATGGTAGTCGTGCGGACACAGAATTCCTGGTCGTGCAGCCGAAAGGCGATGATCTCAAGTGTTTCACCGTTGTTCGCGGGCGAGTTGACAACAACGTTCATCAAAACTCCTCCCAGCTTTCCTTGACGGCTGCATTTCCGGAAAAGGCCTGGGCCACCTGTCCTGCCATGCGTCTCGCGGGTGATGCGACGGGACGGTGATTTCTGCCAGCGGCCATGGCCGATACCGTCTCGCGGAGCGCGCCGCCGAGCTGGAACTGGCCGATGAGTTCGCGCAGGCGTCCTGCCTCGCCGGCAAGCGTGGCGCTTGCCGCGGTGCTCTCTTCCACCATTGCCGCGTTCTGCTGCGTCACCTGATCCATCTGGTTTACGGCAGTGTTCACTTCGGCAAGACCGACCGACTGCTCCTTGGCCGAGGTCGCGATAGCATCCATGTGCTGGTTGACGGTGACGATGTAGCCCTCGATGGTCTTCAGCGCCTCGCCGGTGTCGCTCACCAGCTTGACGCCGCTCTGGACTTCGGTCGCCGATGTGCGGATCAGCTCCTTGATCTCTTTGGCAGCCTGGGCGGAGCGCTGTGCGAGTTCGCGTACCTCCTGGGCAACGACGGCGAACCCCTTGCCGGCATCGCCTGCACGGGCCGCTTCGACGCCGGCATTGAGTGCGAGCAGGTTGGTCTGGAAGGCAATCTCGTCGATAACGCCGATGATATTGGAGACCTGGTTCGACGATTGTTCGATCTTGTGCATTGCATTCACGGCGTTGGCGACGACCTTGCCGGATTGGACGGCGCTTTCGTTGGCCTGAACCGCGACGGTCCGGGCCTCGTCGGCGCGCTTGGAAGAGTTGGATACGTTCGCGGTGATCTGATCGAGTGCGGCTGCCGTCTCCTCAAGCGAGGCGGCCTGCTGTTCGGTTCGCTTGGAGAGATCTTCGGCCGACTGGCTGATCTCGCGGGTGCCGCTGTCGATCTGGCTCGTGGCGTGGGCGACCGAACGCAGCGTGTCGGCAAGCTGTGCCACAGCCGCGTTGAAGTCGGCGCGAAGGCTTTCGAAATCAGGTGCGAAGGCATCGTCGAGCTGGAACGAAAGGTCGCCGCCGGCCAGATGCTTCAGGCCGCTGGCAAGTCCAGACGTCGCCTGCGCCATCTCCTCGCCACGGATCCGATCTGCGTCGGCCTTGCGCTGGCGTTCTTCTTCGCTGAGGTTGCGGTTCGCAGCGGCTTCGTCTTCGAGCTTCCTGTTCGCGACTGCATTGGCGCGGAACACTTCGACGGCTGCCGCCATCTCGCCGATCTCGTCGGCGCGTCCATTATAGGGAATGGCAGAGGCGCTGTCGCCCTCGGCCAGTTTCTTCATCGAAGAGGTAATGATTTCGATCGGCTTGGCGATGCCCGAAAGCGCGAACCAGATGGAAAGGCCGATGACCGCGGCGCAGAGCCCGATGGCAAGGAAGGTTGTCATCAAGGCCATGTTGTAGACAGCCTGGCTGGCGTTATAAGCCTCATCGGCACCTGTCTCGTTGATCGCGACCAGTTTGTCGGATGTTTCAATGATCTTGTCACCGATAGGGGCAACTTCGGAGTAGAGGACCTTTTTGGCTGCGTCATTCTCGTTGTTGTGCGAAAGAGCAAGAAACGTGTCAGCTTTTGCCATGTAGGCAGCAAATTCGGATCGAAGCTCATCGGTAAATGCGGTATCCGTTTTTTCGACATCGAGAGCTTCATAGGTGGCGACGTGTTTTATAAATGCCGCCGCGTATTTCTTGACCCGGTCTTCGACCTTTGCGATTTCCGCTTCATCGGTCTGCAGCACATGGTCGCGCAAGGCAATGCGTAGTGCGGCAGTGCCGGCGGTAATATCCTTCGCCGCCTTGAGACTGGGCATCCAGTTGCCAGCCAGTTCGCTGACATTTTCATTGATGACCCACAGCCGATCGACCGAATATGCGGCGAAGCCGCCAACGATGAGGCCGACGAGAACAAAAATTCCGATCAGTGCAGTCTTGATCCTTGGACGGGACATAATGCAGTTACTCCGAGCAATCATACGCCCTTCGGGGCGATGGGGGAAATTTGCCGAAGAGCAAAATCATTCTGCCGAAGGCTTCAACGAACGGAATACACTCCGCCCCTGGATCATGCTAAGCAGTACATTTCCTCATCGAAGGACAATGAATACTCTTGAGATGTCATAATTTGCCGCGGTTATTTATTTTAAATTAACTTGCTTGAATCGAGGCGAGTAGAAACCCGAAAAATGCGTATTATGCATATCTATGCGCGATGTGGCTATTATGTCTTCGTGCTATGCGAGCATTGCCTGAATGCCGGATGGATGAACCGTGATCGGAGGGCACGAGCCATAGCAGCGCTGCCTTCAGGAGTTAGGGCTGTTGAACGGCGGAGATCGTGCCTCCGGCACCGCTCTGTGCGGCCGCTCCGGTCCGCAATCATAGCGATGCCTTCCGCCCGAAAATTTCATCCCCGTCCATCCCCGCCTTGCAATCCCGTGTCATGATCCCATCGTTCTGTCACGGATACACCGCAAGACGTTTGCGGCGAGGCAGGGCTGGCGCTCCACGCAAAGCCTCGTGGTCTCAATAAGGAGACCCCGAACGTCAGGCGGACCGGAAGGAGAGCCCCCGGAAAATGGATCCCCCCTGTCCTTCTGGGGCGGGCGCATCTGTGGGATGCACATGCCGGGATGAAGGGCGTGACATACCGGAACCGTTGCTGCGCGGCGGAACCGGAGACCTATGGCACGACGATTGTCCCGGGTCAGAGGATCCGGAGTCGGGGTCTGTAGGGAGGAAAGCTCCCGAGAGAACGCCAAACGGGGCGCTGGAAAGCGTCACATAAACTTATTCATTAGAGACGGTTTCCAGTGCCCCGTCCGAATGATCCGATTTTTGAAAACCACGGCGAACACCGCGCGGGGACGCTTCCTGCTGTCTTCCGCGTCAGGCCGTCTTCTTTACATCTCGCCATCAGGCACTAGGTCGCTGGAATGGCTTTTGGAAAGGCACGCATCGTTTCTTCGCCCGGAAGGCCGATGCGTGCTGAAGGAAGGGACACACAATGGCGGATGCTGTCGTCACGGAAACACTCAGGACCTTGCAGGCCGAAGTACCGGTCAGCGCCACGCTGCATGTCTGGCTGAAGGCGACCAAGCCGGAAGTGCCGGGGACGATGGCGTTCCTGCTCGGCGGCGACAAGATCGGCGAAGTCCAGGTCGGCAATGCCGAGGAATATGTCTTCCGGACCTTCGTTGCCACCACTGGCGGCGATCTTTCCTGCGTCTACGATACGGCGACCACCGCGGTTTCCGTCGCCTATTTTTTCAATGCCGCCGAGGTGGTGGAAAACGGTATCACCGTCATCCACACCAGCGCCGCCAATGCCCCGGCACCTGTCCCGCACGGCTACCATTTCCGCCCACCCTTCGGCTGGATGAACGATCCGAACGGCTTTGGTCGCTTTGGGGGGCGTCCGCATCTGTTCTATCAGCATTATTCCCACGGGTTGCGGTGGAATACGATGCACTGGGGGCACGCGGTATCGCAAGACTACATCCATTGGCATCACATGCCGATCTTCCTGTTTCCCTCCGAAGACCTGACGGCGCGGCCGGACCGGCGGGGCGGGGCCTTTTCCGGTTCGGCCATTCCGATCGAAAACGAGGGCGGCATCCGTGTCTTTTTCACCGAACAGGTCATCGACCGTATCCCGGAGACCCAGGTCCAGCTGACCGCCACCTCACACAACATCATCACCGCCAGCCAGGCCGAAGTCATCTTGCCAAGCCGGCCTTCCGGCCTTGGCCTGACGCTCGATTTTCGCGATCCCTACGTCATCAAGGGACCGGATGGGCTGTGGAAGATGGTTCTCGGCAGCCTCAGCCAGCGAGGCGGCGTTATCCTCCTCTATGAGACTGACGATCCGGCGGCCGCTGGCGGCTGGCGCTTCGTCGGCACGCTGCTGCTTGAGGAGCGATTTGGCACTGCCGTCATCGAATGCCCCTGCCTGCTGCCGCTGGATGGACCTGCCGAGGCCCCCGAGACCCGCTGGGGGTTGATCTATGGCCTGATGAACAGCACCCATGCAGATACCGGCCGCAAGAACCTGACCCTGATTGCGGTCGGACATTTCGATGGCGTCCGGTTTCTGACGGACTTCGAGCAGGAACTCGACTTCGGCACCGACAACTATGCTTTTCAAGCCTTTGTCGATGGCGAGACACCCGTCGGCATCGGCTGGCTCGCAAATTGGGCCGATGTCTCCCACACCATCGATTTTCCAACGGCGATGACGCTGCCACGGGTGTTGCTGCTCCAGAAAGACGCCGTCCTGACGCCGCCGGTTCCGGCCGTCGACAGTCTGCGGAGCGCGGTCATGGACGACGCACGGCTTGTCGCCGGCGAAACGGTGGGGTTGGAAACGGGCGCGGTCGAGATCGTGCTGGAACTGTCTTCGCCCGGAGCGCCGTTCACGCTGCATTTCGATCATCCGGATGTGGCTCTGGCGCTTTGCCTCGATGCCGAGGGACTGTCGATTCTCTACACCCTGGCGGATGCCGAAACCGTTCCGCGCTATGTTGCACGCGGCGCGCACCCGTCGAGCCTGCGGATTTTTCTCGATGCCGGCTCGATCGAGGTCTTCGCCGATCATGGCCGCTGGGCTGGAACCAAGCGTATCGAGGGGTTCGAACCGGTCCGCTCCGTCCGCCTTGAGGCGATGGAGGGTTACGTTACGTCAGGCCGCATCTTTTCCCTCCAACTGTAGGTTTCCGCCGCCGGAAGCGTGCCAAAATCAGGAGATCTGTCGTTCGATTTTATCGAAAAACCTCTCTTTAACGTTTACCGGTTAGTAATCTCTCTGAAAGTGAGAGATCCGAGCGATGCGTATTGCGTTTATCGTCGCCCTACTGCTTCTGGCCGGCTGTGCGACCGCCCCGAGAGACATACGGAATGCCTGCGCGATTTTCGAGCAGCGTGACGGCTGGTTTAACAATTGGCAGCGCGCCGCCGAACATGCGGAGCGCGAATATGGTGTTCCCGTACCGATCCTGATGGCGACGATCTACACCGAGTCCGGCTTCCGTCCGAATGCCCGGCCTCCGCGTACCAAGCTGTTCGGTTTCATCCCCTGGAAGCGCCAGTCGACGGCCTATGGCTTCTCGCAGGCGCTGAACGGCACGTGGTCCGAATACAAGCGCTCGACCGGCCACATGCTGGCACGCCGGACGAAATTCTCCGATGCGATCCATTTCGTCGCCTGGTACCACAGTCAAAACAGCAAGAAGACCGGCATTGCCCGCAACGACGCCTATAGTCTCTATCTGGCCTATTATCTTGGTGATGCCGGATATCGCAGGGGCGGCTGGCGCGGCAATGCGCAATTGCAGAATGCGGCCCGCCGTTCCGCAAACATTGCCAGTGCCTATGCCAGGCAGCTTCGCTCCTGCGACTGATACTGTTTCACTTTGGAAATGCCGGATCCCAATAAGGCGGGCTGCCGAATGCGGTCCGCAGATGATCGGCCAGCGCCCGTAACTTGACAGAGGGGCGTCGTCCGTCCGGGTGGGCGATGTGGATATATTCGAGCTCCGGCTGCACGCCGATATCGAGCGTCTCGAGTTCGCCTGCCGCGACCGCCTCGCCGACGATGAACATGGGAATAAGCGCAATGCCGAGACCGGCAATGGCGGCGTCGCGCAGCATGTCGCCATTGTTGAGGCCGAGACCCATCTGCCCGCGAACAACGACGGTGCCGCCGAGGCTCGGGAAGCGCCAGTCGGCAACGCCCCGATTGGTGTAGAAGATACCGCGATGCTGTTCGAGTTCCTCGATCGATCCCGGTTTGCCGTTTTCCCTGAGATAGGCGGGCGAGGCGACAAGGACACGCCTGCTCGGCGCCAGCCGCCAGGCCATCAGCCGCGAATCGGCGATCGGTCCGTTGCGCACCACGGCATCGTAGCCATCCGCCGCCGCATCGACACGGCGGTCGTCGAGGTCGAGCGTCAGCCGCAGGTTGGGGTGCTCCGCCAGGAACGGATAGAGCGCAGGACCGAGATGCATGCGCCCGAAGGTGACCGGTGCCGAGACGCGCAGCGGCCCGGAAATCGTTCCGCGCCGTTCGGCCATGTCGGCCGTTGCCTCGTCGATCTCCTGTAGAATGCGATTGGCGCGCTCCAGAAAAGCGGTTCCGTCCTCCGTCAGGGTCAGCTTGCGCGTCGTTCGGTGCAGCAGACCGGCACCGAGGCTGCGCTCCAGCTCGGCAAGCCGTTCACTGACCACCGACTTCGACAATCGAAGGCGCCGCGCCGCCTCGCTGATCGAGCCGCTTTCGGCAATCGCGACAAAACTGGCAATGCCGTCGAGCTTCATCATCGTTCGGTTTTCCCGGATACGAATTCCATGATTTTCAGACTAATCCGAACGATAAAAGAAAGCCATATTCCGTCCAAGCAAACGGCATGAAGAGACGGCCAACACGGCGCCTCGACCGCTCTGCCACAAGAGGAAAAGATCATGGAACGCCTGTCCAACAAAGTTGCCATCGTCACCGGTGCCAGCGCCGGCATCGGCCGCGCCACCGCAAAGCTGTTCGCAGCCGAAGGCGCAAAGCTCGTCGTCGGTGCCCGTCGCGAGGGCGAGCTCGATGAACTCGTCGCCGAAATCAAGGCTGACGGCGGCGATGCCGTAGCACTTGCCGGTGACGTCCGCTCGGAAGATTATGCCCAGGCGCTTGTCGCGCTGGCCGTCGAAACATACGGCCGCCTCGATATCGCCTTCAACAATGCCGGAACGCTCGGCGAAGCCGGTCCGTCGACCGGTGTTTCCGAAAAGGGCTGGAACGATGCTATCGCCATCAACCTCACCGGTTCGTTTCTCGGCGCCAAGCATCAGATCGCCGAGATGGTCAAGCATGGCGGCGGCTCGGTGATCTTCACCTCGACCTTCGTCGGCTACAGCTTCGCATTCCCCGGCGTCGCCGCCTATGCCGCTTCGAAGGCCGGCCTGATCGGCCTGACGCAGGCGCTTGCCGCCGAATTCGGCCCGCAGGGGGTGCGTGTCAACGCGATCCTGCCCGGCGCCGTGGACACCGCGATGTACCGCGATATGAACAACACGCCCGAATCGCAGTCGTTCATCACAAACCTGCATGCCCTGAAGCGCGTTGCGACACCGGAAGAGTTGGCCCGCTCCGTCCTGTATCTCGCCTCCGATGATTCCGCCTTCGTCACCGGTACCGCGTCGCTCGTCGATGGCGGTGCTTCGATCACCCGAACCTGAGCCCAGAGTTGAGCCCCCGATCGGGGACCCGGGACACAACAAGGAGTTTGATCATGTCACGCCTGCACAATAAAACCGCTCTCATCACCGGGGGCACCAGCGGCATCGGCCTTGAAACGGCCCGCCAGTTCATCGCCGAGGGCGCCCGCGTCGCGGTTACCGGCACCAATCCGGCCACCATCGAAGCGGCCCGCGCCGAACTCGGCGACAAGGCACTCGTCATCCAGGCCGATGCCGGCAATGTCGCTGGACAGAAAGTGGTTGCCGAGGCGGTGAAGGCCGCCTTCGGTCACCTCGACATCCTGTTCGTCAATGCCGGTGCGGCCGATTTTCGCCCGATCGACCAGTTCGACGAAGAGGCCTTTGACCGCTCCGTTGCGATCAACGTTAAAGGCCCGTTCTTCCTCATCCAGGCGTTGCTGCCGATCTTCGCCAATCCGGCCTCGATCGTGCTCAACACCTCGATCAACGCCCATATCGGCATGCCGAACACCAGCGTTTACGCGCTGACGAAGGCCGCTTTGCTGTCCTTTGCCAAGACAGTATCGGGTGAACTGATCGGCCGCGGCATCCGCGTCAATGCCGTCAGCCCCGGTCCGGTCGCAACACCGCTCTACGGCAAGCTCGGCATGTCGGCCGCCGACACCGACGCCATGGCTGCGGCCAAGATTCCGGCCGGCCGCTTTGGCAATCCGAGCGAAATCGCCAAGGCCGTGGTTTTTCTCGCTTCCGATGAATCGACCTATACAGTCGGCAGCGAGCTGGTCATCGACGGCGGCATGAGCAATCTTTGAACGATCGACCTGCAAGGCCCAGCGTTTCACGCCGGGCCTTGTCTCGTCTTTGGCTTGTCTCGTTCTGCGCCCAGCAAATCACGTCGTTCAACATTTCCTTGAAATCGGCCGTCAAAACGGGCAAAGCACCTGCCAACGACCTGTTTCAGGGAAATTCATGAGCGCCGCGTCCCGCACACCCCGTCTGCTCGACCATCTGGTTCTTCCGGTTGTCGATCTGGCAACTGCCAGAAATCGCTACGAGCAACTCGGTTTTACCGTGGCTGCGGATGCGCTGCATCCTTTCGGGACGGAAAATGCCTGCGTCTTCTTTTCCGACAAGACCTATCTCGAGCCGTTGGGTGTTGCCCAGCGTGAAGCGTGCGAAGCCGCAGCCATTGCGGGGAACGTCTTTGTTGCACGCGACCAGGCCTATCGCTTTCGCCGCGGGCAGGACGGCTTTTCGGCGATCGTGCTTGGCACGCAAGATGCGGTCGCCGACCACGAGCGTTTTCGCGAAAAGGGCGTTTCGGCCGGCGAGATGCTGGAATTCTCCCGGCCGATGAAACTGCCGGATGGATCAGAGGCCGTCGGCAGTTTCCGGCTTTCCTTCGCGGCCGATTTGCGCGCACCGGATTTCTTCTTTTTCAGCTGCCAGCGCGTTCAGCCGCTTCCATCCGATCGATCAATGCTCGAAGCGCATGCCAATGGCGTCACCGGGATGACCGAAGTGGTGTTGTCGGAACCAAATCCCACCGATTTCCAATATATCCTTCAGGAAGCCGTCGATGAGCGCGAAGTGTCGGCGCATTCCTTCGGCATGGACATCGAGACGGACAACGGCATCAAGATCTCCGTTCTCAACCCGGCGGGCATGTCCGGCTTCTTCAATCGCAAAACGCCGGGCCATTCGCGCGGACTGCGCGGCCGCGCCGTCGTCTTCCAGGTCGCCGATCTCAAGGCGACCGAACATCTTTTCGCCGCCAACGCGGTGTCCTTCACCAGAAAAGACAATCGCCTGATCGTTTCGGAAGCGCCGGGACAGGGTGTCATTTTCGCATTCGGAGAATAATCATGCAGACTAATGCAAACGTGGTCGCCGGCAGCGGTGCAGCCCAGGTCGTCTTTTCCAACACGCAGAAACTGTCGCTGATCGCCGGCCCCTGCCAGATGGAAAGCCGCGATCATGCCTTCATGATCGCCGGCACGATGGTCGAACTCTGCAAGTCGCTCGGCCTTGGCTATGTCTACAAGTCCTCTTTCGACAAGGCCAACCGCACGTCGATCTCCGGCAAGCGCGGCATCGGTCTTGAAAAGGCGATGGAAATCTTTGCCGATCTCAAGAAGGAATACGGCTTTCCCGTCATTACCGATATCCATACGGAAGAGCAGTGCGGCCTCGTTGCGCCGACGGTCGACATTCTGCAGATCCCGGCCTTCCTCTGCCGCCAGACGGACCTTCTGGTTGCCGCCGCAAAGACGGGCCGCGTGATCAATGTCAAGAAGGGCCAGTTCCTTGCCCCCTGGGATATGAAAAACGTTCTGGCCAAGTTCACTGAAAGCGGCAATCCGAACGTGCTGCTCTGCGAGCGTGGTGCTTCCTTCGGCTACAACACGCTGGTTTCCGACATGCGCTCGCTGCCGATCATGGCCGGTCTCGGTGCACCTGTGATCTTTGATGCGACCCATTCCGTGCAGCAGCCGGGCGGTCAGGGCGCTTCGTCCGGCGGTCAGCGCGAATTCGTCGAGACGCTGGCACGCGCAGCCGTTGCCGTCGGCGTTGCCGGCGTGTTCATCGAAACGCATGAGGATCCCGACAATTCGCCTTCGGACGGGCCGAACATGGTACACCTGAAGGACATGCCGCGCCTGCTGGAGACCCTGCTTGCCTTCGACGCGGTCGCCAAGCGCTGAATGCGGGCTTGTGTGAATTTTTCTTGAAGGCCCGGGTGCGGGCAGCAATTGCTCCGCACCCGCCATTGTAATTTCCGGTCCATGAATTATGACAGGACCATCCTCCACCACCATGTTTGAAGCAGGGAAGAGATCATGACTGCAATCATCGACATCATCGGCCGTGAAATTCTCGATAGCCGGGGTAACCCGACCGTCGAAGTCGACGTCCATCTCGAAGACGGCAGCTTTGGTCGCGCCGCTGTTCCTTCCGGCGCCTCGACCGGCGCGCATGAAGCTGTCGAATTGCGTGACGGCGGCAAGCGCTATCACGGCAAGGGCGTCGAAAAGGCAGTCGAAGCGGTCAATGGCGAGATCTTCGAAGCCATCGGCGGCCTCGACGCTGAAAACCAGATCCTCATCGACAACACCATGATCGAGCTTGACGGCACGGCGAACAAGTCGCGCCTTGGTGCCAACGCCATCCTCGGTGTTTCGCTGGCTATCGCCAAGGCTGCCGCCGAAGCTGCGAACCTGCCACTCTACCGTTACGTCGGCGGCCCGAACGCCCGCCTGCTGCCGGTCCCGATGATGAACATCATCAATGGCGGCGCCCATGCCGACAACCCGATCGACTTCCAGGAATTCATGATCCTGCCGGTCGGCGCCGACAGCCTGCGCGACGCCGTTCGCATGGGCGCGGAAGTCTTCCACGTTCTGAAGAAGGAACTGTCGGCCAAGGGCCACAACACCAATGTCGGTGACGAAGGCGGTTTTGCGCCGGGCCTGTCGAGCGCGTCGGAAGCCCTCGACTTCATCATGAAGTCGATCGAGAAGGCCGGCTATAAGCCGGGCGAGGACATGTTCCTCGGCCTCGATTGCGCCTCGACCGAATTCTTCAAGGACGGCAAGTACGTCATGGAAGGCGAGGGCCGTACGCTCGAGCCGGGCGCCATGGCCGAATACCTGGCCGAGCTTGCCGCCAAGTACCCGATCGCCTCGATCGAGGACGGCATGGCTGAAGATGACTGGGAAGGCTGGAAGACGCTGACCGATCTCGCCGGCAAGAAGGTCCAGCTGGTCGGCGACGATCTGTTTGTCACCAACTCTTCGCGTCTGCGCGACGGCATCAAGATGGGCGTCGCCAACTCGATCCTCGTTAAGGTCAACCAGATCGGCTCGCTGTCGGAAACGCTCGACGCCGTCGAGACCGCACACAAGGCCGGCTACACCGCCGTCATGTCGCACCGCTCCGGCGAAACCGAGGATTCGACGATTGCCGATCTGGCCGTTGCGACCAATTGCGGACAGATCAAGACCGGTTCGCTGTCGCGTTCCGACCGTCTTGCCAAGTACAACCAGCTGATCCGCATCGAGGAACAGCTCGGCCCGCAGGCGAAATATGCCGGCCGCTCGATCCTGAAGGTCTGAGATCGCCACCCACCTGTCGTCATGGTCGGGCTTGTCTCGACCATCTGCTGGCCTACCATCAATGCGGAGGCGGTGGAAGATGCTCGGGACAAGCCCGAGCATGACGGCGGAGAGAAATTTTCGAGCCTTATCAGCACTCTGCCCGCGTCCTTATCGGCCGCGGGTTTTTTGTTGCCGGCGTTTATGGTCAACGGTCGGTTAATCAATGGCTGGTAGCGTGTCTTGGTATTGCGTATCAGGGCATGATCTATGTGGACCAAACACCATAAGAAACGGCAGCTCGGGCGGTTTGTCATGCCGCTCATCACCGTCGCTTTCCTTTCCTATTTCGGCTATCATTCCATCCACGGCGATTATGGGCTGAAGGCAACCGAAAAATTCGATCGCCAGCGTATCGAGCGCCAGGCGCGTCTGAACGAGTTGACGCAGCGGCGTCAAACGCTTGAAAAAGAAGTGGCATTGTTGAGTGACGGTTCGCTCGAACGCGACATGCTTGACGAGAAAGCCCGGTTCGGGCTGAATATGTCGCGCAGCGACGAAATCGTTATCTTTCACTAAATTGTCACATTAACCGGAAACAGGTTAATCTTGAATATTCTATTCTTATCAATGGCTTGATAGGAATATAAGCCATGCAAATATGGCATTGCTGTGATGGCATTCTTTCCCTATGGTACCTGCAAAAGCCAACCATAGGGAGGATTGAATGGCACCGCGAAAATCCGCGTCCGTTTCCAGCCGCAAGACAGCGGCAAAGCCCGCCAAGAAGGAATTCACCGGCTCCAATATCGCAGAGTTCGATCGCGATCAGGATATGAAGGCCTATCGTGAAATGCTTCTCATTCGCCGATTCGAGGAGAAGGCCGGCCAGCTTTACGGCATGGGCTTCATCGGCGGCTTCTGTCATCTCTATATCGGCCAGGAAGCTGTCGTCGTCGGCATGCAGATGGCCCAGAAGGAAGGCGATCAGGTCATCACCGCCTATCGCGACCACGGCCACATGCTGGCAACCGGCATGGAAGCCCGCGGCGTCATGGCCGAGCTGACCGGCCGTCGCAACGGCTATTCCCACGGCAAGGGCGGCTCGATGCACATGTTCTCCAAGGAGAAGCATTTCTACGGCGGTCACGGCATCGTCGGCGCGCAGGTGTCGCTCGGCACCGGTCTTGCCTTCGCCAATGCCTATCGCGGCAATGACAGCGTTTCCGTCGCCTATTTCGGCGATGGCGCGGCGAACCAGGGCCAGGTTTACGAGAGCTTCAACATGGCCGCTCTCTGGAAGCTGCCGATCGTCTACATCATCGAGAACAACCGTTACGCCATGGGCACCTCCACGGCCCGCGCCACCGCCCAGTCGAACTATTCGCTGCGCGGTTCCGGCTTCGGAATTCCCGGCATGCAGGTCGATGGCATGGATGTGCGTGCCGTCAAGGCTGCCGCCGACGAGGCACTCGAGCATTGCCGCTCCGGCAAGGGCCCGATTATCCTCGAAATGCTGACCTATCGCTATCGCGGCCATTCGATGTCCGACCCGGCGAAATACCGGTCCAAGGACGAAGTGCAGAAGATGCGCTCCGAGCATGACCCGATCGAGCAGGTGAAGGCCCGTCTTATCGAAAAGGGCTGGGCGACCGAGGACGATCTCAAGGCCGTCGACAAGGATGTCCGCGATATCGTCGCAGACAGTGCCGATTTCGCCCAGTCCGATCCGGAGCCGGATGTATCCGAGCTCTACACCGACATTCTGCTTTAAGACCGGGACGAGGAAAACATCATGCCAATCGAGATTCTGATGCCCGCTCTGTCGCCGACGATGGAAGAAGGCACGCTCAGCAAATGGCTGAAAAACGAGGGTGACAAGGTCACCTCCGGCGACGTGATCGCCGAGATCGAAACCGACAAGGCGACCATGGAAGTGGAAGCCGTCGATGAAGGCGTGATCGGCAAGCTGCTGATTGCCGCCGGCACGGAAGGCGTCAAGGTCAACGCCGTCATCGCAATCCTCCTGCAGGACGGCGAAAGCGCCAGCGACGTTGCCGCTCCGAAGGCCGCAGCGCCTGCCGCCGAGCCCGCCAAGTCCGAAACACCGGCTCCTGCCGCCGCTGCTCCGGTCGCAGCGCAGCCGAAGGCCGACATTCCCTCCGATCCGGATATTCCGGCCGGCACCGAAATGGTCTCCACCACCGTTCGCGAAGCGCTTCGCGATGCGATGGCCGAGGAAATGCGCCGCGATCCCGACGTCTTTGTCATGGGTGAGGAAGTCGCCGAATATCAGGGCGCCTACAAGATCACCCAAGGCCTGCTGCAGGAATTCGGACCGCGCCGCGTCGTCGATACGCCGATCACCGAGCATGGCTTTGCCGGCGTCGGCGTCGGTGCTGCGATGGCGGGCCTGAAGCCGATCGTCGAGTTCATGACCTTCAACTTCGCCATGCAGGCGATCGACCAGATCATCAACTCGGCAGCCAAGACGCTCTACATGTCCGGTGGCCAGATGGGTGCGCCGATCGTGTTCCGCGGCCCGAACGGTGCTGCAGCCCGCGTCGGCGCCCAGCACAGCCAGGACTACGCCACCTGGTACAGCCAGATCCCGGGCCTCAAGGTCGTCATGCCCTACACGGCAGCCGACGCCAAGGGCCTGCTCAAGGCTGCGATCCGCGATCCGAACCCTGTCGTCTTCCTCGAAAACGAAATCCTCTACGGCCAGAGCTTCGATGTGCCGAAGATGGATGATTTCGTCCTGCCGATCGGCAAGGCGCGCATCCACCGCAAGGGCGAGGACGTCACCATCGTCTCCTTCGGGATCGGCATGACCTATGCCATCAAGGCGATCGCCGAGCTAGAAAAGGAAGGCATCGACGTCGAACTGATCGACTTGCGCACCCTGCGTCCGATGGATCTGCCGACCGTGATCGAGTCCGTCAAGAAGACCGGCCGTCTGGTGACGGTGGAAGAGGGCTATCCGCAGAACTCGATCGGCACCGAAATCGCCACCCGCGTCATGCAGCAGGCCTTCGATTATCTCGATGCGCCGGTCCTGACGATCGCCGGCAAGGACGTGCCGATGCCCTACGCCGCCAACCTTGAAAAGCTGGCCCTGCCGAATGTCGGCGAAGTCGTCCAGGCGGTGAAGACCGTCTGCTACAAATAAGGGAGGGTGAAGAGATGCCTATCAACATCACCATGCCAGCCCTTTCGCCGACCATGGAAGAGGGCAACCTCGCCAAGTGGCTGGTCAAGGAAGGCGACAAGGTCTCGTCCGGCGACGTTCTCTGCGAGATCGAGACCGACAAGGCGACGATGGAAGTCGAATCGGTCGACGAAGGCATTGTTGCCAAGCTCGTCGTTCCGGCAGGTACCGAAGGCGTCAAGGTCAACGCGCTGATCGCCATTCTTGCTGCTGACGGCGAGGATGTTGCGGCCGCTGCCTCCGGCGGCGGCGCAACTCCGGCTGCCAAGGCTGAACCCGCAAAGACGGAAGCAGCGCCTGCAAAGGCAGAGGCAGCGCCTGCTGCTCCGGCTCCGGTCGCCGCACAGGCATCCGCTCCGGCATCCTCCGGCGCGCGGACCTTCTCGTCGCCGCTTGCCCGCCGTCTGGCCAAGGAAGCCGGGATCGACATCTCCGCTGTTTCTGGCACCGGTCCGCATGGCCGCGTGGTAAAGAAGGATGTCGAAACCGCCGTCGCCGGTGGTGGCGCCAAGGCTGCTCCGGCTGCGGCTGCGCCGACCACTGCGGCAGCCTCGGCTCCGGCACCGCTTGCCAAGGGCGCTTCCGACGAGGCGGTTCTGAAGAACTTCGCCGAAGGCTCCTACGAGCTCGTGCCGCATGACGGCATGCGCAAGACGATTGCCAAGCGCCTGCAGGAATCCAAGCAGACCATCCCGCATTTCTACGTTTCGGTCGATTGCGAACTGGATGCGCTTCTGGCCCTGCGTGCCCAGATCAATGCGTCTGCACCGGAGAAGGACGGCAAGCCGGTCTACAAGCTTTCGGTCAACGACATGGTCATCAAGGCACTCGCCTTGGCCCTGCGCGATGTTCCGGACGCCAACGTCTCCTGGACGGACACGAACATGGTCAAGCACAAGCACGCCGATGTCGGCGTTGCCGTGTCGATCCCCGGCGGCCTGATCACGCCGATCATCCGCAGTGCCGAAACCAAGAGCCTCTCGACCATCTCCAACGAGATGAAGGACCTCGGCGCCCGCGCCAAGGGCCGCAAGCTGAAGCCGGAAGAGTACCAGGGCGGCACCACCGCCGTGTCCAACATGGGCATGATGGGCGTCAAGAACTTCGCCGCCGTCGTCAATCCGCCGCACGCGACGATCCTTGCGATCGGGGCAGGCGAGGAACGCGTCGTCGTCAAGAAGGGCCAGATGGTTATCGCCAACGTCATGACCGTGACGCTGTCGACGGACCACCGCGCGGTCGATGGTGCGCTCGGTGCCGAACTGCTCGGCGCCTTCAAGCGCTACATCGAAAACCCGATGGGCATGCTGGTCTGACCGGGAAAGAGCGTCGCGACATGGCTTCCAACGTGGGAAACGCAACTGAAAAGACACGGACGTTGCGGCGCTTCTGGGCCGCAACTGTCGTTGCCCTGTTTCCCCTGTTGATCGGCGCTTCGGCGCAGGCTGAAGACCTGAACGATAAGGTCAGGCAGCGTGTGGAGCAGATGACGGACAGGACGCTTTTGTTTCGCAACGACAGCGACCGGATCCCCCAGCTCGAATATCTTCGACCCGACGGCACCGGTGTCGTCTGGTCGGCGGCACTGGGCGACAAGGTCGTGCCGGTCGCCTGGACTGCGAGCAACGGTGATGACGGCAAAGGGGCTCTCTGCCTGCTGTTCAAAGGTGCAGATATCGGTACGGCCCAGGACCTCAGACTGTGTGACGGCTTTGATGTTGTCGAGGCCGGCATTCGCGATGCCCGCGATGGCGACCCCTATGGCCTCGCTGACGCGGAGCGTATGAAGGTGGCGCTGCCGCAGGATGTTGACGAATTTGCCGATGTAGACCGGTTGCTGGGACGGGATTGATGCCATGAAAACAGTCCTTTGCTACGGCGACAGCCTGACCTGGGGATATGACGCGGAGACCGGTGGCCGGCATGCGCTGGACGATCGGTGGCCGTCGGTTCTGCAGAAGGCGCTGGGCAACGGCGTTCATGTGATCGCCGAAGGCTTGAACGGCCGCACGACCGCCTATGACGATCACCTGGCCGACTGTGACCGTAATGGCGTGCGCATCCTGCCGACCATCCTGCAAACCCACGCGCCGATCGATCTGGTGATCCTTCTGCTCGGCGCCAACGATATGAAGCCTTTGGTGCACGGAACCGCCTTCGGCGCGGTGAAGGGCATCGAGAGGCTGGTCAATCTTGTCTGGCATCACAGCTGGCCGAGTGTTCAGGCCGAGGCGCCGGAAATTCTGATCGTCGCGCCGCCGGCAATCTGCGAGACGGCGAATGCAAATTTTGCGGCAATGTTTGCCGGTGCGATCGACCAGTCGTCGATGCTGGCTTCGCTCTATGCCGATCTCGCCGATGAGCTTGGCTGCGGCTTCTTCGATGCCGGGTCGGTGGCAAGGACAACGCCGCTCGATGGCGTGCATCTGGATACGGAAAATACGCGCGCCATCGGACGCGGCCTCGAGCCGATGGCTCGGATGATGCTTGGGCTTTGAGTGACTGAGGCGCTTGTGCTGCGGGCAGCGGAACGGCGGGATGCGGCGGAACTGGCGGTGCTGGTCGATATCGCCTCCCACGGTTTTGCGACCTGGCTCTGGTACGGAGCGGTGAAGCGTGGCGAGACGGACACCACCATGGAGCAGGGCCGTTCGCGCATGCGGATGGACGATGAGCCCGGCGCCTGGAGAGATGCGACGGTTGCGGAATGGGACGGCGAGATTGCCGGTGTGTCGATCGGCTACGATCTGGATGAGAATGTTCGCGACATGGTCGCGCCGCATCCGGTGATCAAGCCGCTGCTGGACCTGCAGGTGCAGATGATCGGCAGCCGGTTTATCGACAGCCTCGGTGTCTACCGGCACCATCGCGGCAAGGGTATCGGGCGGGCGCTGCTTGCCCACGAGATCGACAAGGCGAACGGCAGGCAGGTCAGCCTGATCACCGAGAGCCACAATGAACCGGCGCTGGCGCTCTATGCGGCCAACGGATTTGCAGAGAAGGCGAGGCTTCCGGCCGTGCCGCTCTTTGAAGACAGCAAAAGGCATGAATGGGTCTTGCTGGCCCGCAACATGACCTAGTCAAGAGGCAGGAAACAAGAATGGCAAATTCCTACGACGTCATCGTTATCGGTTCCGGCCCCGGCGGCTACATCGCGGCCATCCGTGCAGCACAGCTGGGCCTCAAGGTCGCCGTGGTCGAGCGCGAGCATCTGGCCGGCATCTGCTCCAACTGGGGCTGCATCCCGACCAAGGCGCTGCTACGCTCCGCCGAAGTGCTGCATCTGGCCGAACACGCCAAGAACTATGGCCTGACGCTGGAAGGCAAGATAACACCCGATCTGAAGGCGATCATCGCCCGTTCGCGCGGCATTGCCGAGCGCATGAACGGCGGCGTCGCTTTCCTGATGAAGAAGAACAAGGTCGATATCATCTGGGGCGAGGCGAAGCTGACGAAGCCGAACGAGATCGTCGTTGCCAAGACCACCAAGACCATCGTCCAGCCGCAGGGCCCGATCCCCAAGAACACGCTGGGCGAGGGCACCTATACCGCCAAGCACATCATCGTCGCCACTGGCGCCCGTCCGCGCGCGCTGCCCGGCATTGAGCCTGACGGCAAGCTCATCTGGACCTATTTCGAGGCAATGAACCCGGACCGCATGCCGAAGTCGCTGCTGGTCATGGGCTCCGGCGCCATCGGCATCGAATTTGCCTCGTTCTATCGGACGATGGGCGTCGACGTGACCGTCGTCGAGCTTCTGCCGCAGGTCATGCCGGTCGAGGACGCGGAAATCTCCGCCTTCGCCAAAAAGCAGTTCGACAAGCAGGGCATGAAGATCATTCTCGACGCCAAGGTGACGAAGGTTGAGAAATCGGCCGATTCGATCACGGCCCATGTCGAGAAGAAGGACGGTTCCGTCGAGAAGATCACCGCCGACCGGATGATTTCGGCCGTCGGCGTCCAGGGCAATATCGAAAACCTCGGTCTGGAGGCGCTCGGCGTCAAGACGGATCGCGGCTGCATCGTCATCGACGGCTACGGCAAGACCAACGTGCCGGGCGTCTATGCGATCGGTGATGTTGCCGGCCCGCCGATGCTTGCCCACAAGGCCGAGCATGAAGCGGTCATCTGCGTCGAGAAGATCGCCGGCCTGCCGAATGTACATCCGATGGACAAGCTGAAAATCCCAGGCTGCACCTATTGCAACCCGCAGGTCGCCTCGGTCGGCCTCACGGAAGCAAAGGCGAAGGAACAGGGTCGCGATATCCGCGTCGGCCGCTTCCCGTTCGTCGCCAACGGCAAGGCGATCGCACTCGGCGAGGACCAGGGTTTGGTCAAGACGATCTTTGACAAGAAGACCGGCGAACTCCTGGGCGCGCACCTGGTTGGCGCCGAAGTCACCGAACTGATCCAAGGCTTCGTCGTCGCCATGAACCTCGAGACGACCGAGGAAGACCTGATGCACACGATCTTCCCGCATCCGACCATTTCGGAAACGCTGAAGGAAAGCGTGCTCGATGCCTATGGGCGTGCACTGAACGCTTGATTATGCTAGGGCTCGCCTCCATCTGAAGGCGGGCCGCATTTCCGGCCTGAAGGAAAGTTGAAGTCACGATGGTCACTATTCTCGACCGTACAACGCTCGACCCGGACGC
Source organism: Rhizobium herbae (assembly GCF_017873135.1). Classification (GTDB taxonomy): domain Bacteria; phylum Pseudomonadota; class Alphaproteobacteria; order Rhizobiales; family Rhizobiaceae; genus Pararhizobium; species Pararhizobium herbae. The sequence goes on from NZ_JAGGJV010000001.1 coordinate 97,143, forward strand.
CAAGCGCGTCCGCCATCCGGAAAAGGCCCACAAGCCCGATACCGAGATGCTGCGCAAGCCGGAATGGATCCGTGTTCGTGCGCCGACCTCCAAGGGTTATGCCGAAACCAAGTCGATCGTGAAGGAGCATAAGCTCGTCACGGTCTGCGAAGAGGCCGGCTGCCCGAATATCGGCGAGTGCTGGGACAAGAAGCACGCCACCTTCATGATCATGGGCGAGATCTGTACCCGCGCCTGCGCCTTCTGCAACGTCACGACCGGCAAGCCGAACGCGCTGGATCTGGCCGAGCCAGAAAACGTCGCCAAGGCCGTCAAGCAGATGGGGCTCAGCCACGTCGTCATCACCTCGGTCGATCGCGACGATCTGGCCGATGGCGGCGCCGAGCATTTCGAAAAGGTGATCTGGGCGATCCGCGCCGCGTCGCCGGCAACGACCATCGAAATCCTGACGCCCGACTTCCTGAAGAAGCCCGGTGCGCTGGAGCGCGTCGTTGCCGCCAAGCCGGACGTCTTCAATCACAATATGGAAACCGTTCCGGGCAATTATCTGACGGTGCGTCCCGGCGCCCGTTACTTCCATTCGATCCGGCTTTTGCAGCGGGTCAAGGAACTGGATCCGACGATGTTCACCAAGTCCGGCATCATGGTTGGCCTTGGCGAGGAGCGCAACGAAGTGCTGCAATTGATGGACGATCTGCGCACCGCCGATGTCGATTTCCTGACCATCGGCCAGTACCTGCAACCGACCCGCAAGCATCACCAGGTGATGAGCTTCGTCACGCCGGAAGAGTTCAAGTCCTACGAGACCGTCGCCTACACCAAGGGCTTCCTGATGGTCGCCTCCAGCCCGCTGACCCGCTCGTCGCACCATGCCGGCGACGATTTCGCCCGGCTGCGCGCGGCACGCGAGAAGAAGCTTCTGGCCGCCGCGGAGTAAAAGTTTCGCATTCTTTGAACGGCCGCGGTCGAAAACACCGCGGCCTTTTTATGTTGGGAAAGGGATATGGCACGCTATCTGGCGGATATCGGCGAGGCGGCAACGCTGCTTTCCAAGGCCGATCGCGTCACGATCATCGGTTGCTCCGGCAGCGGCAAGAGTACGCTTGCAAAAACACTGTCCGAGATGTTTCAGCTTCCCCACGTCTCCATGGATCGCGACGTTTTCTGGCTGCCTGGCTGGACGCAGCGGCCAAGAGCGGACGCGCTCGAGATCGTCGAACGGACAGTCGCACAGCAGCGATGGGTTATGGATGGGACGAGCCCAGGCACGTTGCCTCTGCGCCTGCCACGCACGGATCTCGTTCTATGGATGCGGCCGCCGCGCCGCGTGTCATTGTTTGGTGTCGTCATTCGCTGGCTGAAATATCGCGGCAGGACGCGGCCTGAAATGGCGGAAAACTGCCCGGAACGCCTGACTGCGGAATTCCTGCGCTACATCTGGAATTTCGAAAAGACGGAAAGCCCGGAGATCGAACAGAAACTGGCCGATTATGGTCCTGTCGTACCGGTACTCGTGTTGAGATCGCACCATGAAACGCGGCGCCTGCTTGATCGCTTGTCGCGGGTTTGCCCAGCGGTGGATGTCTGACCCATGCGCTGTCGTGCCATCTTGTTTTTATAAGCCTCATTGAATATCTGAACGCCATGCCACAGTTCGAAACCCGCCGGCCCGTCAAGCACACGCCAGACCAGATGTTTGACCTGATTGCCGATGTCGAGAAATACCCGGAATTCCTGCCGCTCTGCGAAGGACTGACGGTCCGTTCGCGCAGGGAGCGTGACGGCAAGGAGTTGCTGCTGGCCGATATGACCGTCGGCTACAAGGCGATCCGCGAGACCTTCACCACGCAGGTACTCCTGAACAAGGCCGAGCGCATCATCGACGTCAAATATATCGACGGGCCGTTCAAATATCTCGACAATCGCTGGCGTTTCGAAGAAACGGGCGAGGGCGGCTGCTCGGTCAATTTCTTCATCGACTACGAGTTCAAGAGCCGCATCCTCGGTGCCCTGATGGGCTCGATGTTCGACCGAGCTTTCCGGATGTTTTCCGAAGCCTTCGAGAAGCGCGCGGACGCGATCTATGCAACGGCATAGCGAGCGGCTTCAGTCTCCCGCCGCTTCTTCCAGCATATCCAGCGCGGTGCGCACCGTTGCCATCCTGACAGCATCGCGCCCGATGTCGCCGTAGCGCATTTCCCGGTGAAGCACGTTGCCGCCCCGGCTTGCGGTTGCCAGATGCACGAGCCCGACCGGTTTTTCGTTTGACCCGCCGCCGGGGCCGGCAATGCCCGTGACCGCGACGGCAATATCCGCTTTCGAATGAGTGAGCGCCCCGCGCGCCATTTCAATCGCCGTCTGGCGCGATACGGCACCATGCGCGGCAAGCGTTGCCGGATCGACACCGAGCATCTGCATCTTGGCGTCGTTCGAATAGGTGACAAAGCCGCGATCGACCACGGAGGAGGAGCCGGGGATCTCGGTGAGCGCGCCAGCGATCAATCCGCCGGTGCAGGATTCGGCCGTTGCAACCATCAGGCCACGTTTGGAAAATGCGCTGATCAAGGCCTGTGCCTTGTTTTCAATGTCTTCGGGCCAGCCGCTCATTTGGCGCCTCCCGCATAGACAACCGTTGCTGTCGCGATCGCGGCAATGCCTTCGCGCCTTCCGACGAAGCCGATTTTTTCGTTTGTCGTCGCCTTGACCGAGCATCGATCGAGCGAAATGCCGAGCATGTCCGCAAGGTTTTCGCGCATCGCCAGGCGGTGGGGACCGACTTTCGGGGCTTCGGCGATCAGGGAAACATCCGCGTTCATGATCGTGCCGCCGTTGTCCCGGACGATTCTCGCTGCGTGTTGAAGAAAGATGCGCGAAGCGGCCCCCTTCCACTGCGGATCGGAAGGCGGGAAATGATCACCGATATCGCCGGCGCCGCACGTTGCCAGCAGCGCGTCCGTCAGCGCATGCAGGGCCACGTCGGCGTCGGAATGGCCGAGCAGCTTCTGGTCATGGGGAATGAAAATGCCGCAGAGCGTCACTCCGTCGCCGTCCACGAGTTGGTGGACGTCATAGCCATTGCCGGTGCGCACGTCCGGAAGCGTCGTCCGGTTCAGTTTTTCGTCGGCCATGGCGATATCCCGTTTGATCGTGAGTTTCACATTGTCCGCCGAACCCGCGATCAGCGAGACCGGCAGGCCGGCCCATTCGGCGATCGCGGCATCGTCGGTGAAATCGGAGCGGCCTGACGCGGCTGCATTTTCGTGGGCCTCAAGGATCGGCGGGAAACGAAAGCACTGGGGTGTCTGGGCCGCAAAGAGGCCGGTTCGCGGCACCGTTTCGACAACGATTCCGTCCGCCGATCCGCGCTTCAACGTGTCGGCGACGGCAACAGCGGGCAGGACGGCATCCGCGCCTTCCATCAGTGCCGAGAAGCAGCGGTCGAGCAAGGCGTGGTCGATGAATGGCCGGACCGCGTCATGGATCAGGACATGCGTGACGCCGGATTTTTCCAGCGCCTTCAGTCCCGCAAGCACCGACAGTTGGCGCGTCGCCCCGCCATGGGCAAAGGTGATGACGGATGTGTCACCGGATACGAGGCTGCGGGCATGATCGAACAGGGCTTCGTCGTCCGGATGAATGGCGACGACGATCCTTTTTTCCATCGGCCATGTCGCAAAAGCATCAAGTGTATGGGTGATAACGGGCCGGCCGCCGATCGGGCGATATTGCTTGGGTCCGTCACGCAGGGAGCCGGCGCGTTCGCCCCGGCCCGCAGCGACGATAACGATACCACAGGAAAACTGTTCTTTTGCCTGCATTTTGTATATGGGTTCCCGCAAATGGTTTGCCGCCGGGGCGTCAATGACGATCCTTCGATCGGCGATCACGCTCCAGTCATCGCGCGAAAACAACGAACCAGCGCCGTTTCGGCGCGCGGTGCCTCAATCGCCGTGGTGATTTACCGCGAAGGTTGCGGCTTTACCAGTTGTCCAGGGAATTTTGTCGTAGAGCTCTGAAATCGCTTGGCAAGCCTGTCAAGTATGTCTAAAAATAGTGCAGAATAAAGATGTGCCCGAAAGATAATCATTTGCAGATACCGGATTTGTCATCCCCGTTCCGGGTTGGCCGGCTCTCCTTTAGAAACCGCGTCGTGCTTGCGCCGATGTCGGGCGTGACGGATTTGCCCTTCAGGCAACTGGCCTGGCGGTTCGGCGCCGGACTGGTCGTGACGGAGATGGTAGCAAGCCGCGAACTTGTCGGCAACGCGTCGGAAAGCTGGGCTCGGCTCAAGAATTCCGGCATCGATCCGCATATGGTTCAACTGGCAGGGCGCGAGGCGCACTGGATGGCCGAAGCGGCGAAAATTGCCGCCGACAACGGTGCCGATGTCATTGACATCAATATGGGTTGCCCGGCCAAGAAGGTCACTGGCGGTTATTCCGGCTCGGCGCTGATGCGCGATCCCGACCATGCCCTGTCCCTGATCGAGGCGACGGTGAAGGCTGTCGGCGTGCCCGTGACGCTGAAAATGCGCCTTGGATGGGACGAGAACTCCATCAACGCGCCGCTGATCGCCAAACGGGCGGAAGAGGCGGGCATCCAGATGATCACGATTCACGGTCGCACGCGCATGCAGTTCTATAACGGCAGAGCCGATTGGGATGCGATCCGCGCGGTTCGGGATGCGATTTCGGTTCCGCTCGTCGCCAATGGCGATGTCGCCACCACGGCAGACGCCAGTGAAATACTCAGGCGCTCCGGCGCCGATGCGGTGATGATCGGTCGCTCCAGCCAGGGGCGGCCCTGGCATGCCGGGGTGCTTGCAGGGGCCATCGAACATCCGGACTCCGCGGCAATCGCGGACATCGTCGGCGAACATTACCGCATGATGCTCGAATTCTACGGCATCGACATCGGCCTGAGGCATGCGCGCAAACATGTCGGATGGTATCTCGACCGGTTCGCGCCGCATCTGGCGTCACAGGAAAAGGCAGCGATCATGACGTCCACTGACGCGCATGCTGTCCTTTCCGGCACAATCGCAGCGATCGCCGCCGAAACCGGGCGTGAAGACGAAAAGGACGCTGCATGACCGAGAAAACACACGAAGAGGACAGGAAGGTCGCGGACTCCTTGCCCATGGCGGTGCTGAACGCCATCCAGAACCCGGTGATCCTCGTCGACGAAAAGGGTCTCGTGGCCTTTGCCAATTGGGAAGCGGAGGTCTTTTTCGGCGCCAGTGCCAATTATCTCGCCCGCCATGACATTAGCGCCTTCATTCCGTTCGGAAGCCCACTGCTGACGCTGATCGAGCAGGTCCGCGAGCGCCGCGCCGCCGTCAACGAATACCGCGTCGATCTCAGCTCGCCGCGTCTCGGCGCCGACAAGCTTGTCGATCTCTACGTTGCACCGGTTATCTCTGAACCTGGCTGCGTGGTGATCGTCTTCCAGGAACGCTCGATGGCCGACAAGATCGACCGGCAATTGACCCACCGGGCCGCGGCACGCTCGGTGACCGGCCTTGCCTCGATGCTGGCCCACGAGATCAAGAACCCGCTATCGGGCATCCGGGGCGCCGCCCAGCTTCTGGAAACATCCGTCAACGATGAAGACCGGGCGCTGACGCGGCTGATCTGCGACGAGACGGACCGCATCGTCTCGCTGGTCGATCGCATGGAGGTGTTTTCCGACGAGCGGCCGGTCGATCGTCACCCGGTCAACATCCATTCGGTACTCGATCATGTAAAGGCCGTCGCCAAGGCCGGGTTCGCCCGCAAGATCCGAATCACCGAGAATTACGATCCGTCGCTGCCGCCGGTCTATGCCAACCGCGATCAGCTGATTCAGGTTTTCCTCAACCTCATCAAAAATGCCGCCGAGGCCGTCGCCGACAAACCGGATGGCGAGATCATGCTGACGACCGCCTACAGGCCGGGCATCCGCCTGTCGGTCGCCGGAACGCGCGAGAAGATCTCCCTACCGCTCGAGTTCTGCGTTCATGACAACGGACCGGGCGTGCCGTCCGATCTGGTGCCGCATCTGTTCGACCCGTTCATCACCACAAAGACCAACGGCTCCGGCCTCGGCCTTGCTTTGGTCGCCAAGATCATCGGCGGCCATGGCGGCATCGTCGAATGCGACAGCCAGTCGAGCCGCACGACATTTCGCGTTCTGATGCCCGCGTCGAAAGGACCGACGGCCGAAGACAGCGAGCCACTGACCATCATAAAAGGACAATCCCGATGACTGGCGCCACTATCCTCGTCGCCGACGACGACGCTGCCATCCGCACCGTACTCAACCAGGCGCTCAGCCGCGCCGGTTACGACGTCCGCATCACCTCGAACGCGGCTACCTTGTGGCGGTGGATATCGGCGGGCGATGGCGATCTCGTCGTCACCGACGTGGTGATGCCCGACGAGAATGCCTTCGATCTTTTGCCGCGTATCAAGAAGGCCCGGCCGGATCTGCCGGTGCTGGTGATGAGCGCGCAGAACACCTTCATGACAGCGATCAAGGCGTCGGAAAAGGGCGCCTACGATTACCTGCCCAAGCCTTTCGACCTGACGGAACTGATCGCCATCATCGGCCGGGCACTGGCCGAGCCGAAGCGCAAGCCGGTCAAGCTGGAAGACGATCCGCAGGACGGCATGCCGCTGGTCGGCCGCTCTGCCGCCATGCAGGAAATCTACCGCGTTCTGGCCCGGCTGATGCAGACCGACCTGACGCTGATGATCACCGGCGAATCCGGTACCGGCAAGGAACTGGTTGCCAAGGCGCTGCATGACTACGGCAAGCGCCGCAACGGACCGTTCGTGGCGATCAATATGGCCGCGATCCCGCGTGATTTGATCGAATCGGAACTGTTCGGCCACGAGAAGGGCGCCTTCACCGGAGCGCAGAACCGCTCGACCGGGCGCTTCGAACAGGCGGAAGGCGGCACGCTGTTTCTCGACGAAATCGGTGACATGCCGATGGATGCGCAGACGAGGCTGTTGCGCGTGCTGCAGCAGGGCGAATACACGACCGTTGGCGGCCGCACGCCGATCCGCTCCGACGTTCGTATCGTCGCGGCCACCAACAAGGACCTCAAGCAGTCGATCAACCAGGGCCTGTTCCGCGAAGACCTCTATTACCGCCTGAACGTCGTGCCCCTGCGCCTGCCACCGCTGCGCGATCGTGCCGAGGATATCCCCGATCTCGTCCGCCATTTCGTCCAGCAGGCGGAAAAGGAAGGGCTTGACGTCAAGCGCTTCGACCAGGAAGCGCTCGAGCTGATGAAGGCCCATCCCTGGCCCGGCAACGTCCGTGAACTCGAAAACGTCGTGCGCCGCTTGACCGCGCTTTATCCACAGGATGTGATCACACGGGAAATCATCGAAAGCGAACTGCGCTCCGACATTCCGGACAGCCCGATCGAGAAAACCTCCAGCCGCTCCGGCTCGATGTCGATCTCGCAGGCTGTCGAGGAAAACATGCGCCAGTATTTCGCCGGCTTCGGCGACGGGCTGCCGCCGGCAGGGCTTTATGACCGCGTGCTGGCCGAAATGGAGTATCCGCTGATCCTGGCAGCCTTGACGGCAACGCGCGGCAACCAGATCAAGGCCGCCGACCTTCTTGGCTTGAACAGGAACACGCTTCGCAAGAAAATCCGTGAACTCGGCGTTTCCGTTTACCGCAGCTCACGCAGCGCTTGACTTCGCACCGATAAGCGTTGCATTTTCGCCACAATATGTTGCTTAGAAAGCACACGGGTGACAACGAGTCTTTCGGTGTTTCATCCCTTTGGATCTGGCCTCTTTGCGATGGAAGCACGGAGCTGAGTGGATCGGGTGCGGTCATTTTTCTTGACCATGAAGCGTAAAATACCCGCCGATTTCCATTGGAACGCGGCGCCGGGTCGGGGGATGCATTTTTGATGGCCGAAGGGCTGGTTGTGCCACTGGCGAAAGAAGAGGTTGCGGTGATCGGCCATGACCGGCGCGCGTCCTTCGCGTTTCCAGGCCTGCTGTTGGCAATCGGCGCATTGGCCTGCGCGATTGCGTCTCTGCTCGTTCTTCTCGGGCTAACGCCGATCAAGCCGGAAACCAATATCATCATCGGTTCGGCTGCGATCAATGCGCTGTTTGTGATCGGGCTGCTTTTCCTGATCGGCCGCGAGATTCTGCGCCTGTTGAAAGCCCGCAGCCGAGGCAGGGCCGCGGCAAGGCTGCATGTGCGCATCGTCGCGCTGTTCTCGATTGTCGCGATCACGCCGGCCATCCTGGTGGCGATCTTCGCCAGCATCACCCTGGATGTCGGCCTTGATCGCTGGTTCTCGCTGCGCACGCAGTCGATTGTCAGTTCCTCGCTTGATGTGGCGCAAGCCTATGTGCTGGAAAATGCCAGCTATCTCCAGGGTCAGACGGTCTCGATGGCCAATGATCTGGAGCGCAACCGCCAGCTCTACAGCCTCGACCGGACAGGTTTCATCGATTTGATGACGCGGCAGGCTCTTGGGCGCGGCATGCTCGGCGCCTTCCTGGTGCGGGGGGACGGCTCGCCCATCCTTCAGGCGAACATTCCGACCGAGCGGCCGCTGCCGGCTATTCCGAAGGACGCGCTGCTCAGCACCGTTTCCGGACAGCCGACCCTCATTCCGCCGGGGGTGACCAATCTCGTCGGTGCGATCATCCCGATCGACAATATTGAAGGTGCCTATCTCTATACCGTGCGCAGCGTCGACCCGAAGGTGATGCGCTCGATGCGGTTGATGGAAGAAAACACAGCCGAATACAAGAATCTTGAATCTGGCCGCACATCGCTGCAGGTAGCGTTCGGGGTACTCTATCTCGGTTTCGCGTTGATCGTTCTTTTGGCCGCGATCTGGACCGCGATCGCTGTCGCCGACCGGATCGTCCGGCCGATCCGCTTGCTCATCGGGGCGGCCGACAGTGTGGCGACAGGCAATTTGAACGTCGTCGTGCCCGTGCACGCGGTGGATGGCGACGTCGGCAGTCTGTCGCGCACCTTCAACAAGATGATCGCCGAAATCCGCACGCAGCGGGACCAGATCCTTGAAGCGAAGGACGAGATGGACGACCGGCGGCGGTTCATCGAGGCTGTGCTTTCCGGGGTGACGGCTGCCGTGATCGGCGTCGAGGACGACCGGCGCATCACCATTGCCAATCCGTCATCGGAGCATTTCCTGTCGCGCACGACGCTGGAACTCGTCGGCGAAAGGCTCGCCGACGTGGCGCCCGAAATCGAACAGGTGCTGAATGAAGCCGCCAGCCGCCACCGCAACGACTACCGCAAGCAGATCAATATCATGCGCGGCGGCACCGAGCGGACGCTGAATGTCCAGGTGACGCGCGAGGAATCGCACGATGCCAAGGATTCCTATGTCATCACCGTGGACGACATTACCGACCTTGTGATCGCGCAACGCTCGACTGCCTGGGCGGATGTCGCCCGCCGCATCGCCCATGAGATCAAGAACCCGTTGACACCGATCCAGCTGTCGGCCGAGCGCCTCAAGCGCCGCTATGGCAAGCAGATCAACCAGGACGACCGGGCGGTGTTCGACCAGTGTACCGACACGATCGTTCGCCAGGTCGAGGATATCGGCCGGATGGTCGATGAATTCTCCGGTTTTGCGCGCATGCCGAAACCGACAAAGGAACAAGCCGATCTGCGAAACATCCTCAAGGATGCGATCTTCCTGCGCGAGATGGGCAACACCCATGTGACCTTCATCCGCGATCTCGGCGAGGACCCGCTCGACGGCACCTTCGACAGCCGCATGCTTGGCCAGGCTTTTGGCAACATCATCAAGAACGCCGTCGAGGCGATCGAAGCCTTGCCGGCGGATGCCGTTCGCGGTGATCGCAAGGTGATGGTGCGGTCACGCGTGAATGAAACGAGCGGCCAATTCGTTGTCGATATCATCGACAACGGCAAGGGGCTGCCGACCGAAAATCGCCATCGCATTCTCGAGCCCTATATGACGATGCGGGAAAAGGGCACCGGCCTTGGCCTCGCGATCGTCAAGAAGATCATCGAGGATCACGGCGGACAATTGGAACTGCATGACGCGCCCGCCGATTTCGATCGCGGGCAGGGCGCCATGATTCGCATTCTATTGCCGCCGGCCGGACAAAGCGGCGGCAACGAAGAGAGACAGGATAAGGATACTTCCCATGGCGGCTGACATTCTGGTTGTGGACGACGAGGAGGACATTCGCGAGATCGTCTCCGGCATTCTGTCCGACGAGGGCCACGAAACACGCACCGCATTCGACAGCGACAGCGCGCTTGCCGCGATCAGCGACCGCGTGCCGCGGCTGGTTTTTCTCGATATCTGGATGCAGGGCAGCCGGCTTGATGGCCTGGCGCTGCTCGACGAGGTCAAGAGCCGCTATCCGGATCTGCCCGTCGTGATGATTTCGGGACATGGCAATATCGAGACGGCTGTTTCCGCCATCCGCCGTGGCGCCTACGACTTCATCGAAAAACCGTTCAAGGCCGACCGGCTGATTCTCATCGCCGAGCGTGCGCTGGAAAACTCCAAGCTGAAAAAGGAAGTCACCGAGCTGAAGAAGCGCTCCGGCGATCCCGTCGAACTGATCGGCACCTCTGTTGCCGTCTCGCAGTTGCGCCAGACCATCGAGAAGGTTGCGCCGACCAACAGCCGTATCATGATCCACGGACCATCCGGCTCCGGCAAGGAACTGGTCGCGCGAATGATCCACCGCAAGTCTTCGCGCGCCGGCGGTCCTTTCGTGGCGCTGAATGCTGCTGCGATCACGCCGGATCGCATGGAAATGGCGCTCTTCGGCACGGAAGGAACCCCTGGCCAATCGCGCAAGACCGGCGCGCTCGAAGAGGCGCATGGCGGCATTCTCTATCTTGATGAAGTCGGCGAGATGCCGCGCGAGACGCAGAACAAGATCCTGCGCGTGCTGGTCGATCAGCAGTTCGAGCGGGTCGGCGGCTCCAAACGCGTCAAGGTCGATGTCCGCATCATTTCCTCGACGGCCTACAATCTCGAAAGTCAGATCGCCGAAGGCGCCTTCCGCGAGGATCTCTATCACCGTCTGGCCGTCATTCCGGTGCGTGTACCGGCGCTGGCCGAACGGCGTGAGGATATTCCGTTCCTGGTCGATATGTTCATGCGCCAGATCAGCGAACAGGCGGGTATCCGCACCCGCAAGATCGGCGATGATGCGTTGGCCGTGCTTCAATCGCATGACTGGCCGGGCAATATCCGCCAGTTGCGCAACAATATCGAGCGCCTGATGATCCTTGCCCGCAGCGACGGTCCGGACACGGCGATTTCGGCCGATATGCTGCCGAGCGAGGTGGGCGACAGCCTGCCGAAGATTTCCACGCAAGGGGATCATCACATCATGACGCTTCCGTTGCGTGAAGCGCGTGAAATGTTCGAAAGGGATTACCTGATCGCCCAGATCAACCGTTTCGGCGGCAATATTTCGCGCACGGCGGAGTTTGTCGGCATGGAGCGCTCGGCCCTGCACCGGAAGCTGAAATCGCTCGGCGTCTGAAATCGCATCCTACTGTCTGGGACGGGTCATCCATGTCGCGTATTGCCTATGTCAACGGCGCCTACCGGCGCCACACCGAGGCCGGTGTTCATATCGAGGATCGGGGCTTCCAGTTCGCTGACGGCGTCTACGAAGTCTGCGAGGTCCGCCACGGTTTCATCGTCGATCTGACGCGCCATCTCGACCGACTCGACCGGTCACTGCGCGAGCTTCGCATCGCATGGCCGATGGCGCGGGCGGCACTTGTCGTCGTCATTCGGGAAGTCTTGCGGAGGAACGGCGTACGCAATGGCTTGTTCTACCTGCAGGTCACACGCGGCGCGGCACGCCGGGATCACGTCTTTCCGACAGCAGGGGTGCCGTCGACGGTTGTCGTCACTGCCAAGCGAACCGATGCTTCTGGGATTGCAAGGAAGAATGCCGATGGCATTCGCGCCATCACCGTTCCCGAGAACCGCTGGGACCGGGTCGACATCAAGTCCGTCGGGCTGTTGCCGAATGTACTGGCCCGGCAAGCCGCCAAGGAGGAGGGCGCCCAGGAGGCGATTTTCGTCGATGCCGACGGCACGGTGAAGGAAGGGGCGGCGACCAATGTCTGGATCGTCGACAAGGAAGGCAGGCTGCGGACGCGTCATGCCGATCACGGCATCCTGCGCGGCATCACCCGCACGACGCTTTCGGACGTCACGGCTGCGATCGGGCTGGAGATAGTCGAGCAGGCCTTTTCCGTCGAAGAGATGCTTGAGGCGCGGGAAGTCTTCATCACCGCTGCCACCAGCATCTGTTTTCCGGTGGTCGTTGTTAACGGTAAAACCATCGCCAATGGCCATCCCGGCAGCGTGTCACAGAAAATTCGCGAAGCCTTTTTCGACATTGCGGAAAAGACCGCGATTTGATACCAAATCCGGGGGGACGCTTTAAAGACGGGTTTTTTCAGCGTTCGGGCTATTCAGATCGTATAATCAACCGGTTAAATCGGACCGGACAATAAGAAAGAAGCGGCGCTATGGCGGAACGTTCTCAGAACTTGCAGGATCTTTTTCTCAACACCGTCCGCAAGCAGAAGATATCTTTGACGATATTTCTTATCAATGGTGTGAAATTGACCGGCGTTGTCACGTCTTTTGACAACTTTTGTGTGCTTTTGCGGCGTGACGGGCATTCCCAGCTCGTATACAAGCACGCCATCTCGACAATCATGCCGGGCCAGCCGATGCAGATGTTCGAGAGCGAAGAATCCGCATCCTGACGGGATACAAGACACATTACCAAACGTGATACAAAATCGGCGTCGATCATCCCGGAGCTTGAAAAGCTGCGCGATGACATGCGTGCCGTCGTCATCGTCCCGGTCCTGAAAAAGACCGGCAGGCAGAATGCGGAATTGATTGCCGCCACTTCGACGCGCAGCGACGAAAGCCGGCTGGAAGAGACGATCGGGCTTGCGCTCGCCATCGATCTCGAAGTCGTCCATGGCATGATCGTGCCCGTCGCTCAGCCGAAGCCGGGCACGCTGCTCGGTAGCGGCAAGATCGAGGAGATCGGCCATCTGCTCAGCGAGCACAATGCCGGCCTCGTCATCATCGATCATCCGCTGACGCCCGTACAGCAGCGTAACCTCGAAAAGGAATGGAACTGCAAGGTCATCGACCGGACCGGTCTCATCCTGGAAATCTTCGGCCGCCGCGCCTCGACCAAGGAAGGCACGCTGCAGGTCGATCTTGCCCATTTGAACTACCAGAAGGGCCGACTGGTCCGCAGCTGGACCCACCTCGAGCGCCAGCGCGGTGGTGCGGGCTTCATGGGTGGTCCCGGCGAAACCCAGATCGAGGCCGACCGCCGGCTGCTGCAGGAAAAGATCGTCAAGCTGGAGAAAGAGCTGGAGCAGGTCCGCCGCACACGCCAGCTTCATCGCGCCAAGCGCAAGAAGGTGCCGCATCCGATCGTCGCCCTCGTCGGCTATACCAATGCCGGAAAATCGACGCTGTTCAACCGCATCACCGGCGCCGGCGTGCTGGCCGAGGACATGCTGTTTGCCACGCTCGACCCGACGCTGCGCCGCATGAAGCTGCCGCATGGGCGCATGGTCATGCTGTCCGATACCGTCGGTTTCATCTCCGACCTGCCAACCCATCTGGTCGCCGCTTTCCGCGCCACGCTGGAAGAGGTTCTCGAAGCTGACCTGATCCTGCATGTTCGCGATCTCGCTGATCCCGACAATCAGGTGCAGGCGCAGGACGTGCTGCGCATCCTCACCGATCTCGGTATCGACGAGAAGGCGCGCTCCGAGCGTATCATCGAGATCTGGAACAAGATCGATCTGCTGGATGAAGAGGCGCATGACAGCCTCGTTCAGAAGGCGGAAAACAGCGAAAACACCGTCGCGGTTTCGGCTGTGACAGGCGAGGGCGTCGACCATCTTCTCGATGAGATCAACAAGCGACTGTCCGGCGTGCTGATGGAATGCAATGTCGTCCTGCCAGCCGACAAGCTGCAGCTGCTGTCATGGGTGTATGAACACACCATGGTGGACGGCCGGGAAGACATGGAGGACGGCTCCGTCAGCCTCGATCTGCGCATGACGCCAAGCGAATCGGAAGAGCTGGAGCGCAGGTTGGGCAACGGCCCGAGGGCGGCTGCGCAGGACTGGTAGCTGGATAGCTAACGTTGGGTGATGCCTTTCGGACTAGTCATCAAACCCACCGCCGTCATGCTCGGGCCTGTCCCGAGCATCTCTAACAGTCTGATTCTAAACGCTGGAAGATCCTCGGCACAAGGCCGAGGATGACGGCGCGCCGTAGCGTACCTTACGTTACGTCAGTTGCCGCTCGATCGCCTTCGCTGCCTGCCACAACCCTTCCATCCGCTCCAGTGTCGCCCCTTCAAGCGTTTCGCCTCCAGCCTCCAACTCCGTCTCGATATGACCGAATCGCCGCCGAAACTTCGTGTTCGTGCCGCGCAGTGCCATTTCCGGATCAGCGCCGACATGCCGGCCGATATTGACGACGGCGAAGATCAGGTCGCCGAGTTCGTCGGCCACCTTGGCCTTGTCGTTTGAGGCCAGCGCTTCGCGCAATTCGGCGATCTCTTCCTCGATCTTGTCGAGGATCGGCTCCGGCGAAGACCAGTCGAAGCCGACCTTGGCGGCGCGTTCCTGGAGCTTCAGTGCTTCGACTAGGGCCGGGAAACTGCGCTGGACGGAGCCAAGATGGCCCTTGTCGGCATCTTCCGGCAGACCACGCAGCGCACGCCGTTCAAGGCGTTCGGCTTTTTCAGCCTGCTTGATCTCGCTCCATTGCAGCTTGACCGCTTCGGGCGTATCGGCATCGGAGCGGGCAAAGACATGCGGATGACGGCGGATCATCTTTCGCGTGATCGCCTCGACGACATCACCGAAAGCGAAGTCGCCAGCTTCCTCGGCCATGCGGGCGTGAAAAACCACCTGCAGCAACAGGTCGCCCAGCTCATCGCAGAGATCATCCATGTCACCGCGCTCGATCGCGTCGGCCACCTCGTAGGCTTCTTCCAGCGTATAGGGCTTGATGGTCTCGAAGGTCTGGACGATGTCCCAGGGGCAGCCGGTTTCCGGCTGGCGCAGGGCTTCCATGATGTCGAGCAGGCGGGTGATGTCCTTGGAGGGTTGCATGGGGCTCAATTCAGCGGAATGGTATTGTCGTCCTTGCCTGACTGATAGGCATCGGACAGCGACTGGTATTTTGCACGGATACGCTGGTCCTGCGCCCGAAGTGCCGGTTTTGCGGCCTCGTCGGATGTCGCCACCAGATCGGCGATCGATGACGACCGCCAGAAGGCGTTGGTCTTGGCATAGCCGCCGGGATCGAGCCGGAAAACCTCTTTCAGGATCTTCAGGTCGTGCGGGATGGCAAAGGCGTCGCGCGAATCCTCGTGGCTGAAGAAATAGTAGAAATTGTCGAAACCGGCCCAGGTGATGGCCGACAGGCACATCGAGCAGGGCTCGTGGGTGGAGAGAAAGATCAGGTCCTTCGTGTCCGGCTTTTCAGCGCGTTCATAAAAACGCTTCAGCGTGTGCACTTCGCCGTGCCAGAGAGGGTTTTCGGTCTCGTTGTTGGTTTCGGCGATGACCAGAGACAGGTCCGATTTGCGCAGGATCGCCGCTCCGAAGACCTTGTTTCCGGCAGCCACGCCCTTTTCCGTCAGCGGCAGAACATCGGTTTCGATGACGGTCAGCAGACGCTCTGCAAGTTCGGAATTCTTCATCAGGTCACGGCTCCGGGAAAGGATAATGACGGCATTTAACGGATATGGGCGGGAATAGGCAATGCCGGATGATCGTACCGACGGACTGTGGCAGCTGCGCCATGGCCGGTGAGATTTGCTCAATTTATGCTGAAGTCGAGCAAAAGAATATCCGGCTGCAAAGGCATCGGAATTTCTGTTTCTTCAATTTTCGTTGTATAAAAGCGATATTCCCCAGAACCTGTAACAGGATCAGATTCCCACGTCATGACCGACCAGCTGACCGTCTTTCCGGCCTTCTTCCGCGTTGCGCAGAAATGCGTGGCGGTTTTCGGCAATGGCGACGAGGCCTTTGCCAAGGTCAGGCTGCTCTTGAACACGCAGGCCCGGATCGTCGCCTATGCGGATGAGCCGGAAGACGATTTTGCGGCTTTCCTGTCTGCCAATGCCATCGAGACCGTCAAGGAGCCTTTTGACGCGCGCCAGGTCGATGGTGCAACGCTGGTATTCGCCGCGACGGGCGATGCGGCGCAGGATCGTCTGATTGTGGCTGCAGCGCGTGAGCAAAGAATTCCCGCCAATGCGGTCGATCAGCCTGAATTCTGCGATTTCCTGACGCCGGCGCTGGTCAATCGCGCGCCGGTCGCAGTCGCCATCGGCACCGAAGGCGCTGGCCCCGTACTCGCGCAGATGATCCGCGCCCAGATCGATCAGCTCCTCTCTCCATCGCTTGGGGCGCTGGCGTCTCTGGCGCAGGCCTATCGCGATACCGCCGACCGGCTGTTGCCGCGTGGCGTATCCCGCCGTGTTTTCTGGCGCCGTTTCTTCTCCGGCCCCGTCGCCGATCAGGTCGCGCTTGGTAATGTTGCCGAAGCCCGGCGCGAGGCGTCGCGGCTGTTGCGCGCCGTCGATCGTGTCCCCGGCCATGTCTGGCTGGTTGGCGCCGGTCCGGGTGCCGAGGATCTTTTGACATTGCGCGCCCAGCGCGTGATGATGGAAGCCGATGTGATCGTTTACGACGCGCTGGTGCCGCAGGCGATCGTCGATATGGGCCGCCGCGATGCCGAACGCCTGTCGGTCGGCAAGCGCAAGGGCTGCCATTCGAAATCGCAGGACGAGATCAACCAGCTTTTGGTGCGCCTTGGCCAGGACGGCAAGCGCGTGGTGCGCCTGAAGTCCGGCGATCCGCTGGTCTATGGCCGTGCCGGCGAAGAGATGGCCGCGCTGCGCGAGGCCGGTGTGACCTACGAGATCGTGCCGGGCATCACCTCCGCTTTTGCCGCTGCCGCCGATTTCGAACTGCCGCTGACGCTGCGCGGCGTTGCCTCGTCGCTGATCTTTACCACCGGCCACGACCTGACCGGCGACGTCCTGCCGGATTGGGCGCGTCTTGCCATTTCCGGCGCGACCATTGCCGTCTATATGGGCCGCACTGTAGCCGCCTCCGTGGCCGCCCGCCTGATGGAAGCCGGGTTGCCGGCCGAAACCACAGTTGCCGTGGTGGAAAATGCCAGCCGTGCCGAGCGCAAGCTTCTGCACGGCACGCTCAAGGATTTGCCGGATCTGCAATATCGCGACGAACTGGATGGTCCGGTGATGGTGATCATCGGCGACGCCGTTGCCGGCGCGAATTTCGAGCGCTCCGAACCGCTCGTCAAGGGCAGGACAATTGGCGCCGTGACCGTGGTGGAAGCCGCGGACGCGCTGCGCAAACAGACTGATGAAGTGAGGAACTGACATGGCCGACAAGGTATTGACCGCAAACCGCCTGTCCGACGGCATTTCCGTCTGGCTCGATGCTTCCGGCAATTGGGTGGAATCGTTGCAGGACGCGTTTGTCGCTCGCCACGCCGAAGCGGTAACCGCCCTTGAAGCAACCGGAAAAGCCGCCTTTGCGGATAATAAGGTGGTTGACGTCAATGTCATAGACATTGAAGAAGTGTCGGGCGTCCTGCGTCCGCTGCGTTTGCGCGAGCGTGTTCGCGCCGAGGGCCCGACGATCGATTATGCGCCGGGATACAAGGGCCTGACCGGCCCCGTGCAGGCCGCTTAAGGAAAAGAAGACCGATGTACCGTTACGACGAATTCGACCATGCCTTCGTTGCCGACCGCGTCGCGCAGTTCCGCGACCAGGTAACCCGCCGCCTGTCGGGCGAGCTTGCCGAGGATGCCTTCAAGCCGCTCAGGCTGATGAACGGCGTCTATCTGCAGCTTCACGCCTATATGCTGCGTGTTGCCATTCCCTATGGCACGCTGAACAGCAACCAGATGCGCATGCTCGCCCATATCGCCCGCAAATACGATCGCGGCTATGGCCATTTCACCACGCGGCAGAACATCCAGTACAACTGGCCGAAGCTGTCCGAAACGCCGGATATCCTGGCTGATCTTGCCTCCGTCGAGATGCATGCGATCCAGACGTCGGGCAACTGTATCCGCAACGTCACGGCCGATCATTTTGCCGGTGCCGCTGCCGATGAAGTCGCCGATCCGCGTCCTTACGCCGAAATCCTGCGCCAGTGGTCGTCCGTTCACCCGGAATTCTCCTTCCTGCCGCGCAAGTTCAAGATCGCCGTCACCGGTGCCGAGCGCGACCGTGCGGCCATCCAGGTGCACGATATCGGCCTGCACCTGAAGAAGAACGACAAGGGCGAGATCGGCTTTGCCGTCTATGTCGGCGGCGGGCAGGGGCGCACGCCAATGATCGCCAAGAAGATCCGCGACTTCCTGCCGGAAGAGGATCTCCTGTCCTACACCACCGCCATCATGCGCGTTTACAATCTTCATGGCCGCCGCGACAACAAGTACAAGGCGCGTATCAAGATCCTCGTGCACGAAACAGGCGCCGAGGAACTGGCGCGTCAGGTCGAGGTCGAGTTTGCCGAACTGAAGAATACGGAGCTGAAGCTGCCGGAATCAGACATTCAGGCGATCACCACCTATTTCGCCCTGCCGCCGCTTGCCGAACGGCCGGAAGGCTGGGCCAATCTGGCCGGGTGGAAGAAGGCCGATCCGGATTTTGCCCGCTGGGTGCAGCAGAATGTGCAGCCGCACAAGCATCCCGACTACGGCATGGTGACGGTGTCGCTTAAGCCGATCGGCGGTATTCCGGGCGATGCCAGCGATAGCCAGATGGATGCGATCGCCGATCTCGCCGAAGAATATGCCTTCGACGAAATCCGCATCAGCCACGAGCAGAACATCATCCTGCCGCATGTGGCGCTGGCGGATCTGGAAGCGCTCTATCGCGGTCTCGTCTCGATCGGTCTGGCAACGGCTAATGCCGGCCTGATCACGGATATCATTGCCTGTCCCGGCTTGGACTATTGCGCGCTCGCCAATGCACGCTCGATCCCGCTGGCGCAGGAAATCTCCACCCGTTTCGGCAATCCGGACCGGCAGGCCGAGATCGGCGAGTTGAAGATCAAGATTTCCGGCTGCATCAATGCCTGCGGCCACCACCATGTCGGCCATATCGGCCTTCTGGGCGTGGAAAAGAAGGGCGCCGAACTCTACCAGATCACGCTTGGCGGATCGGGCGACGAGAACACCTCGATCGGCGAGATCATCGGCCGCGGCTTCGAGCCGGAGAAGGTCACCGACGCCATCGAGACGATCGTCAATACCTATCTGTCCCTGCGCAAGGATGCCTCCGAGATTTTCCTCGATGCTTATCGCCGCGTCGGACCACAGCCATTCAAGGATGCCCTTTACGGCAGCAATGCCCAGGCAGCGGCCTGAAAGGCGAGGACAAAGAGATGACGAAAATCTGGAAAGAAACCGGCTTCGTGACGGACGATCCCTGGGTCGTCGAAAACGAGGAAACCAAGGCCGGTTCGAATGAAAAGGCCATTCTCGGCCTCGATGCTTTCATCGAGAAGGCATCGTCCGGCGACAGCGGGCTCGGCGTGCTGATCAATCCGGCCGACGACGTGACGCGGCTGCAGCCGTTTATCGAGCAGGTGTCGCTGGTTGCTGTGGCGTTCCCGGCCTTCAATGACGGTCGCGCGTTCAGCCATGCGTCGCTGCTCAGGGCCCGCCTCGGCTATGCCAAGGAAATCCGTGCCGTCGGCGACGTGCTGATCGACCAGGTGCCGCTGATGCTGCGTTGTGGCATCGACAGCTTCGCCGTCAGCAATGAAACGGCGCTTCGCCGGCTGTCAGAGGGGCGGCTGCCGGGTATCGACAATCACTACCAGCCGACAGCCAGACCGTCGGCGGATGCGAAATCCTACAGCTGGCGGCGGGTCTCCTGATGGCCGCGACACACTGAAGCACGCATCAATCTGCAAAAGGCGCTATAATTGGAACGGAATTGCTTCCAAAGCTGCGCCTTTTGGAATATCCGCTGATACCTGAAAGAATTAGTCATCATTACAGGACCTGACGCCGCGATGAATGCTCCTGCCAAGATCGAAGAATTTGCCGTAACCGTACCCGCCGGCGTGTTCGCCGAAACGGTGACGAAGGTCACGCATTATACGGACCGGCTGTTCAGCTTCCGCATGACGCGCCCGACCGAGTTCCGCTTCCGCTCGGGGGAGTTTGCGATGATCGGCCTGATGGTCGACGGCAAGCCGATCTATCGCGCCTATTCGATCGCAAGCCCGGCCTGGGACGACGAACTCGAATTCTTCTCGATCAAGGTGCCGGATGGCCCGTTGACCTCGCACCTGCAGGGCATCCAGCCCGGCGACCAGGTGCTGATGCGCAAGAAGCCGACCGGCACGCTGGTACTCGACGCGCTGACGCCCGGCAAGCGCCTCTACATGTTTTCGACCGGAACCGGTATCGCGCCGTTCGCGAGCCTGATCCGCGATCCGGAAACCTTCGAGAAATTCGAGGAAGTCATCCTCACTCACACGACCCGAGATGTCGCCGAACTGAAATATGGCTTCGACCTGATCGAGGAAATTCGCAACCACGAATTCCTGGCCGAACTCGTCGGCGACAAGCTGCGCCACTATGCGACGGTGACCCGCGAGGACTATCCCTTCAAGGGGCGCATCACCAACCTGATGCGCGACGGCAAGTTCTTCTCCGACCTCGGCCTGCCGGCCTTCGATCCGGCCATCGATCGCGGCATGATCTGCGGCTCGACGGAGATGCTGAAGGAAACCAAGGAAATTCTCGAAGCGGCCGGCCTGAATGAAGGCTCCAACAACAAGCCGGGCGAATTCGTCATCGAGCGTGCGTTCGTCGGGTGAAGCTTATATCGACCCAAATTGCAAAAGGCGGCCCGTGGGTCGCCTTTTTTGTTTCCGAAAACCCGAGGGGCAGGGCGGGTTATCGCTCACCCAGATAGTCCATCAGGTTCTCCATCGCTTTTCCAGCGGCTTTCGCATCGGCCTGATGGATGGCGCGGATGACCTTGACGTGCAGATCGACCGAGCGGTCCATGCGCTGCGTCGAGGCGGCGCTGAACCAGAGCCGGCGGGCATGGGTTTGCAACGGTGCGAGTGTCGATGTCAGGAAGGCATTGGGGCAGGCGGCCTCCATGATTTCGTCGAAGGCCTTGTCGGCGGCGAGAAAGCCTTCCATGTCGGCATTGATCGAGCAGGCCATCATCGTCTGGGCGCACTCGATCATCATTGCCCGAGCATCGGCATCGGCATGTTCGGCGACAAGCGCGGCGGCAAGCGGCTCCAGCTTGCGCCGCACCTGCATGACGTGAAGGTGGTCGTCCGGCTTGATCAGCGTGATCTGCAGGCCGACGCGGGCGCGCACCGCGATCAGCCCCTGCCACGCCAGTTTCTGGATGGCTTCGCGCACAGGCGTGCGTCCATGCCCGGCGAGATCAATCAGCTGCTTTTCCGTAACGAGAGAGCCGGGTTTCAGCTTCAGCGTGACGATGAGGCTCTCCAGCGCCAAATAGGCCAGATGCGCCTGCGATGATGATCCTGCCATGCATTTTTTCCTGCCTCTGATATATCACACATTGACACAGTCGAAAATGAATGGCAAGAACGCTGATATATCACAACGAAGGAGGCTCCCATGTGGCGCGGCGTATTTCCGGCAGTAACAACGAAATTCACGGTTGAAGGCGATCTCGACAAAGCCGAGATGGAGCGCTGCTACGCTCTCCAGTTCGAGGCCGGCGTTGACGGCATGATCGTCTGCGGCTCGCTCGGCGAGGCCATGGCGCTCGATCCGGAGGAGAAGATCGAGATCCTGAAGATCGCCAAGTCGGTCGCCGGCAACAAGCCGGTTTTGATGACGGTCTGCGAAAGCGCTACGCGTCGCGGTGAAGCTGCCGCGAAGGCCGCTGCCAAGGCCGGTGCCGATGGTTTCATGGTTCTGCCGGGCGTGCCCTACAAGTCCGCACCGGCCGAAACGCTGGGCCATGTCCAGGCGATCGCCGCCGCCGGCGGGCTGCCGATCATGGTCTACAACAACCCTGTGGCGTATGGCGTCGATGTGACCTTGTCGATGTTCGATGAACTGGCGAAGAACGACCTCGTCGTCGCCATGAAGGAATCGACCGACGACATCCGCCGCGTCACCGATGTCCTGACGCATTTCGGCAACCGTTTCGATTGCTTCACCGGCGTCGACAATCTGGCGCTGGAAAGCCTGCTGATGGGCGCGGATGGCTGGGTGGCCGGTCTCGTCGTTGCCTTTCCGAAGGAAACCGTGGCGATCTGGAAGCTGGTCCAGGCCGGCCGTCTCGACGAGGCCCGCGCCATCTACCGCTGGTTCCGTCCGCTGCTCGATCTCGACGTCTCGACCAACCTTGTCCAGAACATCAAGCTGGCGGAGGTCTTTGCGATCGACACCAACGACCGTGTTCGCGCGCCACGCCTGCCGCTGTCCGGCTCCGAGCGCCAGCGCGTGACCGCGATCATCGAGAAGGCTCTTGCTGCCCGGCCGGAATTGCCGAAGTTCTGAGGACGCGAATATCACAGTGATAGACAAAGGCCGGCTTCCTCGGAGCCGGCCTTTCGGTTTCGTGAAGCCTCAAAGGACGAAGTAGCCTTTCTGCAGGCTCATGGCATCGTCGAGGTGGATGGCAAAATCGATTTCTTTGTCACCGTTCACATCGCCATAAATCGTCGTCTCCGACGATGCTTTTATGTACCGGAGTTCGCCAGCCGTGCCAGTGAAAGCGGCTGTACCAAGATAGATGAATGCCTGATTCCCGGAGAGGCTTGTATTGGCGTCGATACCGGAAATGTCGATCCTGTCACCCCGCGAGCCAGAAAAGTCGAAAATAGTGTCTCTGCCCGCCGACGCCATGGTGGAGTCCTCCAAGGTCCTGAACAGGAAGGTGTCAGCGTCGCTGCCGCCAGTCAGCCGGTCTGCGCCTGCGCCGCCATAAAGTTTGTCGGCCCCGGCCAAACCGCTCAGGATGTCGTTGCCTGCGTCGCCTGTCAGTCGGTTTGCGCCCGTATCGCCGTAGAGCTTGTCGGCGTAGAGGGAGCCATTCAGGTTCTCGATCGACGAAAACGTGTCGCCCGCCGCTTCGTTGGTGTTGAAGGTGGCATTGCCAAGGTGGGCGAATACCCCTTTGTTCGCGCCGCCATAGGACGCCGCGTCGATTCCGCTTCCGCCGTAAAGCGCGTCGGCGCCAAGTCCCCCGAAGAGCACATCGTTTCCGGCATCTCCCTTCAACGTATCGTTGCCGCCATAGCCGCGCAGATAATTCGTGACCTGATTGCCGGTGATCTGGTCATTGCCCGATCCACCCCTGACGTTTTCGATCAGCGAGCGGGTGTCGTCGTTGTAAAGCAACGCATTGAAAATATTGCCCCTGGCATAACCGTCGTTGGGACCACCGCCCAGATAGGCCAATTGGTCCTCGTCGAAGACCGAGGCCTTGCCGGGACGCAGATCAACCTTGACGCCTGTACGATAGGCGGTGAGGTTGAAGGTGTCTTTGCCGTCGCCGTCCCAGAGCGTGGCGAAGATGCGGTTGCCACCCGGCGTGATGGCGACGACGCCATCGACGAACGTTTTTCCGCTTTCCGGAGTCCAGCTGTAGACCGTGTTGCCGCTATTGGTCGTGAAGTCGGCGCCATACATTTCCTGAAGCGCCGCGATGTCGGCCATCATGAAAGTCTGCGGCGCCCCGAATTCTTCGAAATAGACGGCTTTGATATCCGAGCCGATATAGCTGCGGTACGTCATGATCGAATATTCGAGTGAATCGTAGGCAGCTGGCAATGCGCCGAAGCCGTCGGTTTCGTGCCCGTGCTTGAGGCCGAGCGCATGCCCGATTTCATGGGTCATCGTGAACCAGGCATAGTTTCCGGCTACCGGGTTTCTGTAGTTGTACTCAGTACCGAACCAGACGTCTCCGGCTTCTGAATAGCCTCCTGGCATATAGGCGTAAGCGGTATCTGGAACATTCGACTGGGCAAAGCGAAGCGTAGAGGTGCTGGCGCTGCCGCTTTTAAAGCCTAAATTCGTGAAGCCTTCGACGGAAAAGCTGTCATTGGCGGAGTTGCCATAGGATTTTTCCATGACAAAGAGCGCGGTTTTTTGCTGTGCGAGCGAGACGGCGCCAAATCCGTTGCCCTTTTCCTCGCTGTAGCTGTAGCTGCTACCGGTGGTCGGGAAAGCGTAGGTTACGGTCGTTGCCCAGGCACCTTCAGTCAGAACGCCATCGATAATGCTGTTGCCAGTTTCGTAAACTGTTTTTCCGGTTTTATTGATACCTGTCACTGAATATCCTTTGGCGCCTTTGTCTGTAATATGTTTGCTCACACGACGATATAAACGTCCTCATCGTGCTAACCCTGCGTTAGAAATGATTCTTGGGGTAGTGGATACAAGGACAGACAACCATATCGGTAAAGATGAAGTTATCATGCTGATGAATACGGCATTCGGGCGACAAATATTCTTCAGTTTCGCGGTCATCGCCGCGATGGCTCCCGCTTCGCTACCGAAGGTGTTTGCAAGTTCGACACATTCGGCCGAAGGCAAGGCAATGCTTCCTCCACCGGACATAGAGGCTGCTGTGCAGTCGGAATATGATGGCGTCATCCAGAAAGGCACGCGCGAGGCCTACGAACGCTTCATTCGCCGCCATCCGGAACATCCGCTTGCCGAAAAGGCGCGCGAGGCGCTTGTGAAGGGTAATCTTAGATAATCCTTGGAGTGCGCCCCCAACTCGTCGAGGCTGGAGCAAAAATTGCCCGCAAACACAAAAGCTTGACCGCAGGCGAATAAAGCCCGCCGTAAAATCGTATGCTCTACAATAGCAGTTGACGAAGCGTGAGGGGCTTGCCAGTCTTGCCTCGGGATTCCGGCTGCTGCAGGAATGGTGAGGGATATTTCGTGAGTGCGGGTGCTATTCTTGTCTGGTCGTTGATGGGACTTGCAGGGCTTCTGGCCGTACCTGCGGTCAGTCATACCAATGCCAGCACCACCTTCTCGCTGATGGCGTCTTCCGCAGCCTTTACCGGCATGGCGATCGCACAATTCATGGCGACGCGTCCGCCTTTTGTCGAGCGCCTTTTCGGCGGGCTCGACCGGATCTACCAGACCCATCGCAAGGTCGGCATCACGGTGCTGGTCCTGATCCTCGTGCACTATTTCATAACGCCGGATTTCAAAGGCCTGTCGCTGACAGGCGGGTTGAACAAGCTCGCGGCCTTGGCAGGGGAATATGCGTTCTACGCCCTGATCGTGCTGCTGGTACTGAGCATCGTCAAGATCATTCCGAAGACGAAGATCGAGATTCCCTATCATTTCTGGCGCTTGACGCATCGCTTTATCGGGCTTCTGTTCGTGATGGTCGCCTTCCACCAGACCTTCATCAAGAGACCGTATGACGGCACCGCGATGCTGGCGACCTATCTCAATGTCTTCGCGCTGATCGGCACGGCAAGCTACATTTACACACAGCTCTTTCCATGGCTGCGCACCCGCAGCTACGAGGTCTTCGACGTGACACGCCACGAGGGTGCGACCATCATCTCGGCGCGGCCGACCGGGCGGCCACTGAAGGCAAAACCCGGCCAGTTCGGATTCTTCCGGGTTGCCAAGCCGGGCCTGCGCGAGCCGCATCCGTTCACGATCGCCGGCATGGACGAGAATGGCGTCGTCCGTTTCGCCATCAAGCCGCTTGGCGACTACACCAAGGCTTTGCGTGATGGCATCGCCGTCGGTGACCGCCTGAAGCTGGAGGGCGGCTACGGCCGTTTCAACCATCGCCGTGGTGGCAAGAAGCAGATCTGGCTTGCCGGCGGTATCGGCGTGACGCCATTCCTTGCCATGGCGGGACGCCTCAAGGGGGATGAGGGCCAGGACATTCATATGGTATACTGCGTGCGCGATCGGAGTGAGGCCATCGGTCTGGACACTTTCGAGGCGCAGGCAGAAAAACTTCCGAATTTCAGTTTTACTTTGCATGATTCCAAAACCGACGGTCGGCTCGACGCAGCAAAACTTGCCGCGTCAAGCACTGTCGATCCGGCGGGGGCAGACCTCTGGTTCTGCGGGCCGCCGCCTTTAAGAAAAGCAATTGAAAAAGGCCTGAAGGAACTCGGCAAGAAGCCCAAACGGGTCGAGTTCGAGCAGTTCGAGTTCCGCTAGACGCGCGTCGCATATTTTTTGTCGTTTGAGAAAGCAAGGGGAACAAGCCATGCGCATGTTCGATCGACTGCCTGGGAAAATGATCCGCAGCCTGCGCCTGCCGCGACATATGCTGGCGATGGCCGCAGCCGTTCTGGCGCTTGCCCACTGTCCGGGCACGGCGTCGGCGCGCGACGCTTTCGCTGACGATGCCTATGCGACCTACAAGGCGAACACCGACAACGGCAAGTATCTGTTCAACGCATCCGGCTGCGGTGCCTGCCATGGATCGGGCAGCAATACCGAGCTCCTGTCCGGCGGCCTCCAGATGGACACGGCGATCGGCAAGTTCTACGCACCGAACATTTCGCCCCATGCCAACGGCATCGGGGGCTGGACCAACGCCCAGTTCCTTAATGCGGTGATGCAGGGGATCGATCGCGAGGGCAACAACCTCTATCCCGTCATGCCCTACACAGCCTATGGCGGCATGAAGCCGGAGGATGTGCTCGACATCAAGGCCTATATCGATACGCTGGTTCAGTCCGACGCTGTGTCGCAGGAACATGAGATCGCTTTCCCTTATAGCCGCCAGACGACCATCACTCTGTGGAAGCGCAGTCATTTCAACGTGCCGGAATATCAGTCGCGCGAAGAAACGCAGATGGAGCGGGGGCGCTATCTCGTCGAAAACGTCGGTGGCTGCGGCGATTGCCACACGCCACGCACGACCACCTACGGCCTTGACATGGAAAACGCCTATGCGGGCGAAAAGGGTCTGACCGGGGCGGTGGCGCCCGATATCACCAAGGCGCGGATGGCAGGGCTTGCCTCGCCGGAAGTGTTCACCGTCGGCTTGATCGACGAAGGCAAGAAGTTGTCGGGCGCTCCGCTGACCGACCCGGTGATGCGCGAGATCGCCCACGGCCTTTCTGCGTTGACGGAGAAGGACCGCACGGCGATTTACGCCTTCCTCTCCGACCGTGAGGTCAAGCCGCCGGAACCGGTGGCGCAATCGGCGACCGCGGTCTGCAAGGAAAGCACGCCCGCAGCCGCTCTCTCCGGCGACAATGCAGCCCTTGCGACGCAGGCCGATGCCTTCATCGGCAAATATTGCCGCAATTGCCATGGTCCGGGCGAAAGCTCTCAAGGGTCCTATCCGGCCGGCGACCTGACGACGATCGCCGCCGACGCCGCCTTCGTGGTCCCGGGCGACGCTGCCAAATCCCGTCTCTTCACCTCGGTGACCAGCGGTCGCATGCCGCTGGGCAAGCGGCCGACCGCGGAAGAGGTCAAGAGCCTCGAGGATTGGATCAACTCGCTCAACAAGTCGAACCTGCCCCAGACCGCCGCGTCCAAACCCGATCGCACGCGGCCGATGCTATCTTATGGTGATTTCGTCGAGGCCGGACTGAAGGACATCTCCAAGGTCAGCGACCTCGACCGGCAATACATGCGCTATTTCTCCTACCGCAACCAGTACAACGGCATGATGGGTTGCGAGGAGGACAAGACCTTCATGAAGCGCATGGACGTACTGGCCGGCGGCTTCAAGAAACTTTTGAATTCATTGTCCTATGGCCCGAAACTTGTTCTTCCGCAGGAAGTCGAGGGAACCAACGGGCTGATGGTCCGGGTGGATCTTCGCGACCTGCAATGGTCGGCGGAGGACTACAATTTCCTGATCTCGCAGTATTTCTACGGTGTCGATCCGGGCAGCGACGCGTCGCTTCTGGCGCTGACCAAGGAAACCGATACCGTCCTGCCGATCATGCGCATCGACTGGTTCATGGCCAATGCGGCCAAGCCGAAGATCTACAATGTTCTCATGAAACTGCCGACCCATATCCGGGAACTCGAAAAGCGGTTCCAGATCGATGTGGATGAGAACATTCGGCGCCGCCAGGTGCTCAGAGCCGGTTTCGCCGATGGCTCGTCCGGCGTGTCTGATCACAATCGCATGCTGGAGCGCCACGACATGCCGTTCGGCGGCTACTACTGGAAATCCTATGATTTCGGCGGCGATGTCGGCAAGCAGGTTCTGAAGCGCTTCCCGCATGGACCCAAGGAAATCGAACCGCTCGATGCCGGCTTGAGTTCGTTCGAACATGATGGCGGAGAAATGATCTTCTCGCTGCCCAACGGGTTGCAGGGATATTACCTGTCGACCGCGGAAGGAAAGCAGCTCGATGTCGGGCCGACCAGCATCGTCTCGTTCCGGGAACGGCCGATCGGCAAGGGGGTCGAGATCACCAATGCCCGCTCCTGCTTCGACTGCCACGCCAACGGCATCCTGTCGAAACGCGACCAGTTGCGCGAGCATATCGAGACATCGACGCTGTTCAGCAAGGATCAGCAGGCGGTCCTGCTGGACATGTATGTGCCGCAGGAGGAATTGGATGCGGCCTACAACAAGGATCGCCAGCGTTTTGTCGAAGCCTTGGTGAAGCTCGGCGTCACCGAGCCGACACCGGATGGCAGCGCGCAGAGTATGCAAGCGCCCGGCAATGCCGAGCTGGTCACGTATTTCGGTGACAAATACGAGGATGAACTCGATTTCGAAGCTCTTGCGGCGGAATTCGACATGACGCCGGATGAATTCTCGTCCGCGATCAAGCGGGTCGAGGATGTCGATACGTTGAGGCTCGGTATCGACTGGGTGACGACGCTGGAGGCGGGCGGCACCATCCCACGAGCGGAGGTAGAGCAGCAATTCCCGCTGCTTCTGTCGCCGCTGATGCAGCTGAAGCCGCTCGATACCACCACGGTGCATGTGGCTGCGAGCAGCCAGACCCAGGATGTGGCAGGCCAGACGGCACAGCAGGATTATGTCAAGGCCGAGACCGTCGTGGCGGCGACGCCGGCCTATCGCCAGGAAAAGCCCGTCGACTACAACAAGCTCGAACTGGCTCTCCACGTCAGCACAACAACGGCCAAGGTCGGGGACCAATTGTCCTTCGAGCTCAGCTCCAACAAGGCCTGCGAACTGCAAATCCTCTATGTCGAAGAGACCGGCAACGTCGAGGTCATTCCGGATGCAATGATCGGCAACACGACTTTGCAGGCTGGTGAAAAACGCCAGATCCCGCAGCCGGGCACCGGTAATCTGACCTTCGATACGCCGGCGCCTGCCGAAACGATGATCGCCTATTGCCGCGAAGGCGGGCTTGGCGACCAGAAGCTCTCGGTGGAACGGGCGCGCCAGCTGGTGGCGGAATCGCACCTGCCGCCGACACGCGGGCTTGCCATCAACCTGGCGAAGAAGGCCGAGGACGACAAGGGCGCCAGCGGCTTGCAGGTCGTGACCTTCGAAATCAAGCAATAGCGCAAGGATCGGCCGCCGATTGGCGGTCGGTCGCACATAACTATCCGGCATGGTGGACTGGCCGGGATGTTGGACTGGCACGAGAAAGACGGCGTCATGAAGATGAAGATCGTGGTTGGGGCATGGTTGCTGACAGCGTGTTTCGCCGGTTCGGCGTCTGCTGCGTGCGATGCTCTGGCGCAGGCGGCCGAGGCTACCAATGCCGGAAACGAAGCGCTGGCTCGTGAGATCGCCGGCAGGCCGAAGCCCGGATGCACGACTGACGAGAAGGCGATGATCAGCCGGATTGTGGCGCTCGCGTCGTTTAACCGGATTGTTGGCGCAGTCGGGCAGGGCGCCAACCTCGCGGATTTCGAGCAGGAGCTCGAAACGATCCGCAAGACCAATTCGGCGCCGTGGCAGGTGTTCGATGCGCTCGGCGACATCAACCGGGACCGCCGGGACTATGAAGCCGCCGCGCGCTACTACCAGCTGGCGTTGGAGGACGCATCCAACGAAGTGCTGACGCCCGACTGGATGGCGCCGGATGAGAAATACATCGTGCGGCTTGATCACATGGCGACGGAAATGCGATTGGCGGCGCCGAGGCCGGTGAAGCTCGCCATGCGTGGCGCCTGCAAGATCAGCTATCGCGGGGTTTCGCTGAAGAAGAAATCGACACCGGTTCGTTATGTCTTCGGCACCGCGGAATTCACCCCGGAAGGGTTGGAGTCGGCCAGGGACCTGTCCGAATGCCTGAAGTCGGTCAAGCCGAAGGCGATCACGCTGATCGGCCATACCGACCCGGTGGGCACCGCGCAGGCCAATCGGGCACTGTCGCTGGAGCGCGCCGATGCCTTGGCGCAATATCTTGTTACTGAGGGATATGCGGGTGTCTGTACAACCGTCGGCAAGGGCGAGGACGAGCCGTTCAAGGCCGATGATGCCAGCGCCTATGACGAAGAGACGCTCAATCAGATGAATCGGCGTGTCGAAGTCGATGTGGAGAACTGAATGATGCTGCGCGGCTTTCTTCTCGCCCTTCTGGTTTCCGCCGCGCCCCTTGGCGTCGCGTCTGCGAAGACTTATGCCCTGGTGGTCGGCATCGATGCCTATCCTCATGAAGTCAGCCTTGACGGCGCAGTCAAGGATGCGAGGGATGTCGAAGGCGCCTTGCAGCGTGCCGGCATCGACCAGATGGCGACGTTCTTCGATGCCGCGGCACGCAAGGACGATATCCGTGCAGCCTGGACGGGCTTCGTGGACAGCGCTTCGCAGGGCGATACGATCATCTTCACCTATGCAGGCCACGGGGCGCAGATGCCGGAGCTTGTCGCCGGCGACGAGGCCGATGGGTTGGATGAATTCCTGCAGCTCCCCGGATTCGACCGCGGCCGTGCTGCGGAAACGGATCACGAGATCATCATCGACAACGAGCTGAACGCCTGGTTTTCGGAAGCTGAGGCCAAGGGCGTGCAGGTTCTCTTCGTCTCCGACAGCTGCCATTCCGGTGGCATGAGCCGGTCCTTTTCCGGCAAGACGCGCCTTGCCCATGCCGTCACCGTCAAGCTGCCGCCGCCGTCCGAGGAAGCAGTTTCCGGTGCGAAGGTAAAAGAGGCGGATTTCCGCCAGGTGACGGTGCTTGCCGCCTCGCTGGAAAGCCAGCCATCGCCCGAAGTCATCATCAACGGCGAAGCGCGCGGTGCGCTGAGCTGGAGTTTTGCCCGCGCCGTCGAAGGCTCGGCCGATCGCAACGGCGACGGCAAGATATCCCGGGTCGAACTGGAGGACTATGTATTCTCCAACGTAAAGCTTCAGTCCGAAGCCTTGCAGGTTCCGAACTTCGTTCCGCAGCTGCCGCGCTCCGAGGACGAAGTGGTGATGCCGCTGACCCGCAGCGCGGTGGTCGCGGCCGATCCGGCTGTGAAAAAGACATATAAACCGGTGCGTGAATCCGGCTGGGACGGCAAGCTGGCGCTGACGGTCAGCGGCTCCGACCTGATACCGGAAAACACTGGCGGCACGGGCGTGCCGTATCGCTGGGACGCGGCAGCCGGAATCTTCTATACGCCGAATGGCGATATTGCGGGCGAGCATATCGATGCGGCTGCGGTCCAGTCCGTCGTCGACAAGTTCATCCTGCTCGATTTCCTGAAAGCCATGGCAAGCCAGAACCCGGGTGCCGTATCGCTGACGCCGCAGAAGGATATCTATGCCGGCGGCGACAGGATTTCCTTCGATGTGCCGGCGTCGGGATACAAGAACATGGTGGTCTTCAATCTCGCCAATACGGGCCAGGTGCAATTGCTGGACGTCCAGTCGGAGGGGACGGCCAGTCAAGAATTCAAGCTGACGGATATGCAGGTGGTGGAGCCCTTCGGGGCCGATCATCTGATCGTCATTTCCACCAATGAGCCGATCGACGCCATTGGTGCCGCTTTGGCAAGCAAGGCGGTGGATGCGGCGACCGTGCTGCAACTCTTGTCGACGCGGATCGACGGAACCGATACCAGCGTTGCGATCCAGCCGCTCTATACCCGGGAGAAGCTCTGATGGCCGTCTGGCAAACGAGCTTCGCGGGATTTCTGTCGTGCCTCACGTTTCTCGGCGCACAGCCGCTGGAGGCAAGGGCGGAGGACAGGGCTCTGCTGATCGGCATCGGCGCTTACGAAAACCTGCCGGAGGACATGTTCCTGCATGGGCCGAAGAACGACGTGAAGGCTATTCAGCAGCTTTTGACCGGAACGCTGTCCTTCAAACCCGAGGCAATCCGGGTCCTGACCCACGAGAAGGCCACGAGGCAGGCGATGCTGTCGTCGATGGACGAATGGCTGGTTGCCGGAACCGCGCCCGGCGACCGGGTCTATCTTTACTTCTCGGGACACGGACTTCAGGTGAAGGATGTCAGCGGCGATGAGGAGGACGGAATGGACGAGGCCATTTCGACCTATGACATCAAGGCCGGCGAGACGGACTGGACCAATGTCATCCTCGATGACGACCTCGAGGCGGTGCTGGAGAAGTTGAAGGGCAGGGCCGTGACCTTGGTGATTGATGCCTGTCATTCCGGGACGATTTCCCGTTCGCTTTCCACAGAAGCTGTATCCGGGCTCAAAGGCGCACGGTATCTGCCGCGGCCCTTCGCCCAGGCCTCGAAACAGAAAGCCACCAGAGGCCTTCGGATCGATCTCGGCGTCATCGACAAGCCGGCGGAATTGACGGTCGGCGGCGTGACGGCCTGGAGTGCGGCAGCACCCTATCAGGTCGCGTGGGACGATGTCCGGCTGCCGATCGAGGACCGCCACGGCGTTTTCACATCAGCTTATATAGCCGGCTACACACCGGCGGAATCCGACGGAAACGGCAACGGTCTTGTCAGCAATGCCGAACTTTTCGAATATGTGACGAAGAAGTCGAAGGAATATTGCTCCGCGCAGGAGAACTGCGACAATCTCGATCCGCAGCTGGAAAGCGTGCCCGATGCGCTCGGCACCAGCGTCGCCAAGCCCGAACCGTACAAGGCAGAGCAGGCGGCCACGGATCAGCCCCAGAACAAGCCGGAGGACAAGCCGGAGCCGGTTTACCAGCAAGCGAAAGCCGAGGCCGGCGTCGCGCCTGCCTACGTTGACGCAGACCCCGTCGCAGCCATCGGCGATATCGTCGGCAAGGCGGATACCGGCGACGTGACGGTTTCTCTCGATACCGGCCCGATGCTGAAAAAGGGCCAGGCCTTCAAGATCTCGGTCACGAGCAGCTATGACGGCAATCTCGTGCTTCTGGATGTCAACAAAGAGGGCGTCGCGACGCAGATTTTCCCCAACGACATGGCGAAAAAAATCACGCCGCTTTCGGCGGGATCGGCGCTGACCATACCCGACGATTACTACGGCTTTGATTTCGAAGCCGAAGGCAGCGGCGACAACATGCTGGTCGCAATCGTCGTCGGTGATCCGGTGGACCTGAAGGATGTGGCGCCGTCGGTGCAGGGGCTGAGCGCCGAGCTTGATGCCCGGCAGACGCTGAGCGATATCGTTGCCAAATTGCAGAAGACGTGGACGGCAGACGCCGAAAATCGCGGTATCCGCTGGTCTCTGGGAACGTTGAAATACACGATAGAATAGCTTTGGCTTTGCTCGCTTCGCGCTCAAAACCTGCATAAACAAAAGGCCAGCGACGATCGTCGCTGGCCTTTTGTCGATCGGTTGACTGAAAGGCTTTCGTACCTCAGTGCAGGATCTGGCTGAGGAACAGCTTGGTACGCTCGTGCTGCGGATTGTCGAAGAAGGCGGCCGGCTCGTTCTGTTCGACGATCTGGCCCTGGTCCATGAAAATGACGCGATTGGCGACCTGGCGGGCAAAGCCCATTTCATGGGTGACGCAGATCATCGTCATGCCTTCTTCGGCAAGACCGACCATGGTGTCGAGCACTTCCTTGATCATTTCCGGATCGAGCGCCGATGTCGGCTCGTCGAACAGCATGACCCGTGGGTTCATGCAGAGCGAGCGGGCAATCGCCACGCGCTGCTGCTGACCGCCGGAGAGCTGGCCCGGATACTTGTTGGCCTGCTCGGGGATCTTGACGCGCTTGAGGAAGTGCATGGCAACTTCTTCCGCCTGCTTCTTCGGCATCTTGCGCACCCAGATCGGCGCCAGCGTGCAGTTTTCCAGAATCGTCAGGTGCGGGAAGAGGTTGAAGTGCTGGAACACCATGCCGACTTCGCGGCGCACTTCGTCGATCTTCTTCAAGTCGTTGGTCAGCTCGATGCCATCGACGATGATGTTGCCCTTCTGGTGTTCTTCCAGACGGTTGATGCAGCGGATCATCGTCGACTTGCCGGAGCCGGACGGGCCGGCAACGACGATGCGCTCGCCGCGCATGACCTTTAGATTGATGTCGCGCAGAACGTGGAAGTCTCCGTACCACTTGTTCATGCCGATGATTTCAACGGCGACGTCCGTGGACGAAACTTCGATTTTCAGCGGTTTGGCTTCAGCTGCCATGATATTTCCCCTCAATTGTTATCGTTTGTGGCCCTTGTCGAGCTTTCGTTCCATGAAACCGGAATAGCGCGACATGCCGAAGCAGAAAAGCCAGAAAGTAAATCCGGCAAAGACGAGACCCGACAGCGGCGTCACAGGCGATGCCCAGTTGGCGTCCGAGAAGTTCTGGCGGACGATGCCGAGCAGGTCGAACATGCCGATGATCGAGACCAGCGACGTATCCTTGAACAGGCCGATGAAGGTGTTGACGATGCCCGGGATCACCAGTTTCAGCGCCTGCGGCAGGATGATCAGCCGCATCTTCTGCCAGTAGCTCAAGCCCAGAGAATCAGCGCCTTCCGCCTGTCCCTTCGGAATGGCCTGCAGGCCGCCGCGCACCACTTCGGCCATATAGGCGGAAGCGAAGAACGACACCCCGATCAGCGCCCGCAGGAACTTGTCGACTGTCATGCCCTGGGGCAGGAACAAGGGCAGCATGACGCTGGCCATGAACAAGACCGTGATCAGCGGAATGCCGCGGACGATCTCGATGAAGATGGTGCAGATCATCCGGATGACCGGCATTTTTGATCGCCGGCCGAGCGCAAGGATGATGCCGAACGGCAGCGACACGGCAATGCCCACGAAGGAGAGGATCAGCGTGACCATCAGCCCGCCCCAGAGCGGGGTTTCGACGTAGGGAAGGCCAAGCACGCCGCCGATCAGGAGGAAGAACGACAGGATCGGCAGCACCCCGAACAGCAGGATCGCGTTCAGACCCTTCTGCGGGATCTTCGGGATCAGCATCGGTATGAGCAGGGCGACGAACAGGATGCCGACCAGCGCCGGCCGCCAGCGTTCATCGATCGGATAGCGCCCGAACAGGAACTGGTCGAACTTGGCACCGACGAACGCCCAGCAGGCGCCGCTCCAGCCTTCCGGCTGCGAGCCCCCTTGAGCGGCCGTCGCACAAACGCCGCGCCCGCCGCCTGTCCAGGAGGCGTCGATGAACAGCCATTTGATCATCGGCGGCAGGAACCAGGCAAGAATCAGGATGGCGATGATCGTCAGCACCGCGTCCTTCGGCGTGGCGAAGAGATTTTTTCGAAACCAGGCGACATAGCCCTTTTCAAGAATCGGCGGTGCCGATGGGGAGAGCATCGTGGTGCGGACGAAGTTGGTCTGATGTGTGTTCATGATCTTATCTCTCCACCAGGGCCATCTTGGCGTTGAACCAGTTCATGAACAGCGATGTCGACAGGCTGAGCGTCAGATAGACGATGATCCAGATACTGACGATTTCGACGGCCTGACCGGTCTGGTTGAGGATGGTTCCGCCGACCGCCACGAGATCGGCGTAGCCGATGGCGATGGCCAGCGACGAGTTCTTCGTCAGGTTAAGGTACTGGCTGGTCAAAGGCGGGATGATGATCCGCATAGCCTGCGGCACGACGACGAGGCGGGTGGTAAGACCCGGCCGCACGCCAAGCGCATGCGCGGCCTCCGATTGGCCATGGCTGACACCGCGAATGCCGGCGCGCACGATTTCTGCGATGAAGGATGCCGTATAGAACGACAGGGCGAGGAACAGCGACAGGAATTCGGGGCCGACAACCGATCCGCCCGTCAGGTTGAACTTGCCGGCGATCGGAACGTCGAAAGAGATCGGTGTGCCGGTGGCAAGCAAGGTCAGAAGCGGCAGGCCGATCACCAGACCAAGCACGGTCCAAAGTACGGGCAGGCGCTTGCCTGTCTCCATCTGCTTTTTGTTCGCATATCGCGCGAAGAAAATGCTCGCGATCACCGCAATGACCAAAGCATAAAACGTAAACTGCGCACCGCTTTCGAAAACGGGCCGGGGGAAGGCAAGGCCGCGATTGTTGATATACATGTCGAGCGGCAGGGCCAGCGAATCCCGGGGCTGCGGCAAGACCGCGAGAACGCCCGAATACCAGAAGAAGATGACCAGCAGCGGCGGAATGTTGCGGAAAACCTCGACATAGACCATCGACAGCTTGGCGATCAGCCAGTTTTTCGACAGCCGGCCGATGCCGACCAGGAAGCCGATGATCGTCGCCGTGATGATGCCGGTGACCGCGACAAGGATGGTGTTGAGGAAGCCGACCACGAGCGCCCGGCCATAGGTCGAATCACTCGTAAACGCGATCAGCGACTGGCCGACATCGAAGCCGGCGCGACCGTTCAGAAATCCGTATCCGGAGGCAATGTTGGCGCGCTTGAGATTTTCGATGGTGTTCGTCGTCACCCAGTAGATGAAAAAGACGAGCAAAAGCAGCGTGATGGCCTGGTAAATGATACCGCGGACCTTGGGATCATTCAGAATCGAGCCGGTCGGCTTGTCCTTGCCGGGCGGAATCGTGGCGTCAATTGTCATTCAGAGCCTCTTATATCCCCGTTCGCCCTGTTTCGAGCGATTCTTATTTTTGGAAGAGAAAGCGGCCGTGGCCGCTTTCTCCATTGTCAGACGGTCTTAGCGGACCGGCGGTGCGTACTGGATGCCGCCCTTGCTCCACAGAGCGTTCAGGCCGCGTTCGATCTTCAGCGGGCTGGCGGCGCCGATGTTGCGGTCGAAGATTTCACCGTAGTTGCCCACGGCCTTGATGATCTTCACTGCCCAATCGTTTTCGAGACCGAGATCGGTGCCGATCTTGGTGTCGGCTTCGACACCGAGGAAGCGCTGGATATCCGGGTTGGTCGACTTCTTCATTTCCTCGACGTTTGCCTGGGTGATGCCGAAGTCTTCGGCGCCGACCAGCGCGTAGTGTACCCACGAAACGATGTCGAACCACTGGTCGTCGCCCTGGCGAACGGCAGGTCCAAGCGGCTCCTTGGAAATGATTTCCGGCAGGATGATGTGATCGTCCGGTGCTGCCAGCGTCAGGCGCAGCGAGTAGAGACCCGACTGGTCGGTCGTGTAGACGTCGCAACGGCCGGCGTCGTAAGCCGCGTTCACTTCCTCGAGCTTTTCGAACACGACCGGGTTGTACTGAAGGTTGTTGGCCTTGAAGTAGTCGGCAAGGTTCAGTTCGGTCGTCGTGCCGGTCTGGACGCAGACGGCGGCGCCGGACAGTTCGAGAGCCGACTTCACGTTCAGGCTCTTGCGAACCATGAAGCCCTGGCCGTCATAATAGTTGACGGCGCGGAAGTTGAAGCCGAGCGCGGTGTCGCGGTTGATCGTCCAGGTCGTGTTACGGGCCAGAACGTCGACTTCGCCGGACTGCAGCGCTGGGAAACGGTCCTTGGCGGAGGTCGGGGTGTATTTCACCTTGGTCGCGTCGCCGAAAATGGCGGCGGCAATGGCCTTGCAATAGTCGACGTCGAAGCCGCTCCAGTTGCCCGATGCGTCAGGAGAAGCAAAGCCGGTCAGGCCCGTGTTGACGCCGCACTGCAGAAAGCCCTTTGCCTTGACGTCGCCAAGTGTCGTCGCCGACGCGGCCTGGGTGCCAATTCCCATGACGGCAGCGCCGATAAGCGCTGTCAGAATTCTTTTTGCCATTTTTAGAACCTTTTTCTGTTGTCTTTGTTCTCGTCCCGCACCGCTGCCCTTGGTCAGGCGCAAGGTGCGGCCCCCGCCACCCTCCTGGCGCGAGTACCGTCTATCTCATGCTCAAAACATCGCAGGGTCAAGACACGTTGCCGATTTTCTGAGCCGCGTTGTGAGAATCGTCGATTGCGCCGTATGTTTAGGCAATTTTTGACTTCCTGATGCAGTTTTTTGTTTAAAAAACTTCCAGAAACCATGTTTTTGCCATTTGCACCCAGCGTTGGAACGGAAGTCTCTTGACCCTTTGGACCGGCAGACGGAAAAGTGCGCCGACATGAAATTTTACAAGCGGACCCTCCCATGAATGACAAGAATGACTTCCTCGCCGGCGCCGGCGTGAACACCCGGCTGTCGCATATCGGCAATTCGCCCGCCGATTTTCATGGCTTCGTCAATCCGCCTGTCGTGCACGCATCCACGGTCCTGTTTCCCAACGCGAAAGCCATGGAAAACCGGGCGCAGAAATACACCTACGGCACGCGCGGGACGCCGACCACCGACGCGTTGTGCGAGGCGATCGATGCGCTGGAAGGCTCTGCGGGCACGATCCTCGTGCCCTCGGGACTGGCGGCCGTCACCGTGCCTTTCCTGGCATTCCTGTCAGCTGGCGATCACGCGCTGATCGTCGATTCGGTCTATTTCCCGACCCGGCATTTCTGCGACACGATGCTGAAAAGGCTCGGCGTGACCGTCGAATACTACGATCCGATGATCGGCGCCGGCATTGAGAGCCTGATCAAGCCGAATACCAAGCTGGTACACACCGAAGCGCCCGGTTCCAACACCTTCGAAATGCAGGATATCAAGGCAATTTCGACCGTCGCGCACCGCCATGGATGCGTGGTGACGATGGACAATACCTGGGCGACACCGCTCTATTTCAAGCCGCTGGATCATGGCGTCGATGTGTCGATCCATGCCGCGACCAAATATCCGTCTGGCCATTCCGACATCCTGCTCGGCACGGTGTCGGCCAATGCTGCCCATTGGGAACAGCTCAAGGAAGCCAATATCGCGCTCGGCATCTGCGGCTCGCCCGATGACAGCTACCAGATCCTGCGCGGCCTGCGCACCATGGGCATCCGGCTCGAACGTCACCAGGAAAGCACGCTCAACATCGCCCGGTGGCTGGAGGAGCGCGAGGATGTAGCGCGCGTCCTGCACCCAGCTCTCCCGAGCTTTCCGGGCCACGACCTCTGGAAGCGTGATTTCACCGGCTCCAGCGGCATTTTTTCGTTCGTTCTTAAGGTCGAAAACCAGGAACAGTTCAAGCCGAAGGCGCATGCCTTCCTCGATGCCCTGTCGATTTTCGGGCTCGGCTGGTCCTGGGGCGGTTTCGAAAGCCTCGCCGTTCACGTCGGCCTTTCCGACCGCAGGATTTGCAAGGCGCCGAGCGAAGGTCCGGTCATCCGGCTGCAGGTCGGGCTCGAGGACGTGGCCGATCTTCGCAAGGACATTGAAGCCGGTTTTGCGGCTGCAAGCGCCATCTGACGTTCAATCGCGCGGCTCGTATCCGTAGAGCCAGTCGAAATCGGCGGCAAGGCTTTCCGGCCGCCGCATGGATAGAACCAGATCACGCCCGATCCGCACCGGGCCGCGGGCGTGATAGGCGAATCGGTTGAAGGCACCGCGGGAGCGCACACGAGCGACCCGGCTTTTCCTGTGATCGACAAAGGCGGATAGGGACTGGCCTCTCGCAACGAAGGATGCGAGTTCGAAGGCATCCTCGATTGCCATGGCCGCGCCCTGGGCTGCAAACGGCATCATCGCATGGGCGGCGTCACCGATCAGGGCAATCTCTTCGCCCCGATGCCAGGCACCGTCGCTGACCTCATAAAGTGGCCAGACAGTCGGCTCGGCCGCATGCCGCAGCATCTCGACAATCTGGGGATGCCAGCCGGGAAAGGCGTCAAGCAGCCGCTTTCGCACGTCTTCCGCGGGCAGGGTGCGGTCCCATGCTTCGCCGGGATTACGGCCTGCGGTGATGGCCACCACGTTGAAACTGCGCGTTTGCGGCAAGGGGTAGGCAACGAGGTGGGAGCCGTTGCCCAGAAATGCCGCGACTTTCGTTGCATCGAAAATAGCCGGAGCACCTGCCTCACCGAGCGTAAACCGCCAGGCGACGTTGCCGGAAAATGCCGCATTTCCAGCCTTTTCTATCCGGTTTCTGATCTTCGACCAGACACCGTCGGCACCGACCAGCAGGCGTGGCCGCGTGCCCACGATCTCAGCGATGGAGTTTTGCGCGGGATCATCGACGTCGCATCCCAGATGAAGACGGCACAGCGGATTGGCGTCCACGGCATCAAGCAGGACTTTCTGGAGATCGGCCCTGCGGAGAACGCCATAGGGCGATGTCCAGCGGTGCCGCGCGAACGACCCCGATGGGACGGAGGCAACCGTTCGCAGCGATGTTCCGCTGACGAGATTGATCGCTTCCGGTTCGCTCCACACCTGTTCCAGCCGGGGGAGCAGGTCCAGCCGCGCCAGTATCCGCGTGGCATTGGGGGACAGTTGCAGCCCGGCGCCGGCCTCGCTCAGGACGGACGCCTGTTCGAGGATTTCGGCGGGAATGCCCTTGCGGGCAAAACAAAGGGCAGCCGTCAGTCCGGCAATGCCGGCCCCGACGATTGCAACGGGCTCGCGCCGGTTCATGTTGGGAGCATTTGCCGCTCAGGCCGCCTTCGCATTGAAGGTGCAGCCGTCCGGCACCGTCTGGTCCGCATGGAGCTTGGCATTATAGCGGTAAAGCGTAGAGCAGTAGGAACAGACTTTTTCGTTGTCGTCGCCCATGTCGATATAGATGTGCGGATGGTCGTAGGGCACGGAGGCGCCGGTGCACATGAATTCCTTGACGCCGATTTCGATCACCGCGTGGCCGCCGTCGTTCTGAAAATGAGGGATACCGTGCCCGGCCATGTCATGCTCCGTCGTCTGGAAGGATAGTCGAATTCGGCGGCACCATAGAAAGCTTTGCGCAAAAAGTGTAGCGGCAAAGATGACGCGGCTGCGGCTTTTTTGGCGACCCGGGGTTTTCGCCGCAGCGCCCGTGTCATAGGTTCGCCGAAAAACAGGACGCCTGCGATGGATTTGAACCCGCCCGCCTTTTCGACCTTCACCCATGACGGCCTCTCGATCGCCTATTTCGACGAGGGTGATCCGTCCGGCGATCCCATCCTTTTGATCCACGGTTTTGCATCCAGTGCCAATGTCAACTGGGTCTATCCGGGCTGGTTGAAGACTTTGGGTGACGCGGGATACCGGGTGATCGCGCTCGACAATCGCGGCCACGGCGCCAGCGACAAGCCACACGATCCATCGGTCTATCATCCGTCGGCCATGGCAGGCGATGCCGTAGCACTTCTGGATCATCTCGGCATCGCCGAGACGCATGTGATGGGCTATTCCATGGGCGCGCGCATTTCCACCTTCCTGACACTGGCGCATCCGCACCGCGTCCGCTCTCTCATCCTTGGCGGGCTTGGCATCGGCATGGTGACCGGCGTCGGCGACTGGGATCCGATCGCGGATGCGCTCAACGCGCCGTCTCTCGATGTGGTGACCCATGAGCGGGGCCGGATGTTTCGCGCCTTTGCCGACCAGACGAAAAGCGACCGTAAGGCGCTTGCCGCCTGCATCTCCACCTCGCGCGACCTGCTATCGGTCGAGGATATGGGCCGGATCGACGTGCCGGTGCTGATCGCCGTCGGCACCAAGGACGACATCGCGGGTTCGCCGCAGGAGCTGGCCGCTCTCGTTCCCGACGCCGTGGCGTTGGATATTCCCGGTCGCGATCACATGCTTGCCGTCGGCGACCGGGTCTTCAAGAAGGCCGCGCTTGAGTTTTTGGCCAGGGTAGGGCAAGCGTGAGGCCCGTTAGGGGTTTTGGGCTTCATTTTCCGCGCGGCCATTTATATCCGGCGCGATTTGGCCTATATCTGTTCGACCGACAGACGACGAAGGAGAGTGGCGATGGTCGCCAGGACTGACATACGCCCGACCGAGACCGTGAAGATCATGGATCCGATCTGGGACAGTCTGCAGGAAGAGGCGCGGGTCGCTGCCCAGCAGGATCCCTTGCTTGCGGCCTTCCTCTATTCCACCATCATCAACCAGCACTCGCTGGAAGACAGCGTCATCTACCGGATTTGCGAGCGGCTCGACCATCCGGACCTGCAGGCCAATCTGCTGCGCCAGACTTTTGCCGAAATGCTGGAAGACTGGCCGGAATGGGGCAGCATCCTGCGCGTCGATATCCAGGCCGTCTATGATCGTGATCCGGCCTGCACCCGTTTCCTCGAGGCGATCCTCTATTTCAAGGGTTTCCATGCGATCCAGACCCATCGGCTGGCGCATTGGCTGATCAATCGCGGACGCCGCGATTTCGCCCTCTATCTCCAGAGCCGGTCCTCGTCGGTTTTCCAGACGGACATCAATCCGGCGGCGCGCATCGGCAAGGGCATCTTCCTCGACCATGCTACGGGGCTTGTGGTCGGCGAAACCGCGGTTGTCGGCGACAACGTCTCCATCCTGCATGGCGTGACGCTCGGCGGAACCGGCAAGGAGGGCAGCGACCGCCATCCGAAGATCGGCAACGGTGTGCTGATCGGCGCCGGCGCGAAGATCCTCGGCAACATCCATATCGGCAATTGCTCCCGTGTCGCCGCAGGCTCCGTCGTGCTCAAGGAAGTTCCGCCGAAGACCACTGTCGCTGGCGTTCCGGCCCGTGTCGTCGGTGAAGCCGGCTGCTCGGAGCCGTCGCGGTCGATGGACCAGCTGCTGGTTTCCTTCGAGATCTGACCCAGCGTTTTGTCGGTTGTCCGCCTTGCCGGGGGTTTACACCGCTTGAGGCACTGTGCGAAAAGCGGCGCAAATCAAACCGCCATGGAGAAAAGACTTGAAGCCCGAAGAAATCAAAAAGCTCGAAGCCTATTTCAAGCGCACTTTCAACCAGTCGATGGTCATCAAGGCGCGGCCGAAGAAGGACGAATCCGCCGAGGTCTACCTGGGCGACGAGTTTCTGGGCGTTGTCTTCCGTGACGAGGAGGACGGTGAGCTGTCCTACAACTTCTCCATGGCCATCCTCGATATCGACCTCTGAGTGCCATTTTTAGTTGAACGCGTAAATTTGACCCGGCCCTGACATTCAGGCCGGGTTTTTGATAAAATCATACTTTTTGTTTATTTTTTCGCGGAAATCGGTCCGATTTCGTGGTTTTTCATCAAGCTGTTGCAATGACAGTGTTTTATTGCATTGCACGTATACATTGACTTTATTGTGCAGTGCACATAAGTTGTTGTCATCGCGAGCCATCAAAAAGGAGCAGTCTGATGTTCAATTTCGAAGATGCGAATAAGAAGAGCAAGGAAACGATGGACACGATGTTGAAAAGCTATGCGTCACTGACGAAGGCTTTTCAGGCGATCGCCACCGAAGCCGCCGACTATTCCAAGAAGGCCTTTGAAGACAGCGTTGCCCACATCGAGAAGATCACCACCGTCAAGAGCGTCGAAGCCGCTTTCGAGTTGCAGACCGGCTTTGTGAAATCCGCGTATGAAGGCTATGTCGCCGAAGCCACGAAGATCGGCGAAATGTATGCCGACCTCGCCAAGGACGCCTACAAGCCTTACGAAGCGCCGGTTGCCAAGGCGACCGCCGCCGTCA
This sequence comes from Rhizobium herbae, assembly GCF_017873135.1. GTDB lineage: Bacteria > Pseudomonadota > Alphaproteobacteria > Rhizobiales > Rhizobiaceae > Pararhizobium > Pararhizobium herbae. Next base: position 140,945 of record NZ_JAGGJV010000001.1, read on the forward strand.
AGGCCGCTGCCGCCGCTTAAGGCTACCCCACAATTTGAACGCTGAAAAACCGGCCGCGCATTCCGCGGCCGGTTTTTTGCTGTCTGCGTGGTATATTGGTGATCGGCTCCCCAAGAAAGTTGATCAATCTTGTGCCTCATGACGCAAATATGATTGCAGTGCGGCAGAACAGCCTTAAAATCCGAAAAAGAACCACTAGATTATGTTTCACGAACAGGTCGCAAACATCTCCCAAGCATTTGCGACTGGACAAGGGAATGAAGTAGAATGATCGCCATGCCGGTCCGGATGCAAAAAGACAGCGACGGGGATGGGGGCAATGCCAACCGCGGCACGTCCGTCATAACTCGGACAAAGCCGAAGACCAAGAAGCCGAGCCTGTATCGCGTCCTGCTTCTGAACGACGACTACACGCCGATGGAATTCGTGATCCACATTCTGGAGCGTTTCTTCCAGAAGGATCGCGAAGCGGCAACTCTGATCATGCTGCACGTTCACAATCACGGCGTGGGTGAATGCGGTGTTTTCACCTACGAAGTTGCCGAAACCAAAGTGACGCAGGTGATGGATTTCGCCCGCGAGCATCAGCACCCGCTGCAATGCGTCATGGAAAAGAAATGAGGAACTGACGTGCCAACATTTTCGACAAGCCTTGAAAAGGCCCTGCACCAGGCTCTGACGCTGGCCAACGAGCGCCATCACGAATACGCGACCCTGGAGCACCTCCTGTTGGCATTGATCGACGATGCCGATGCGGCGGCGGTCATGGGCGCGTGCAACGTCAACCTCGACAGCCTGCGCAAGACCGTATCCGACTATGTCGATAACGAACTCGGTAACCTGGTGACGGGGTATGACGAGGATTCCAAGCCAACGGCCGGGTTCCAGCGCGTCATCCAGCGGGCCGTGATCCATGTCCAATCGTCCGGACGCGAGGAAGTGACGGGTGCCAACGTACTTGTCGCCATCTTCGCCGAGCGCGAAAGCCACGCCGCCTATTTCCTGCAGGAGCAGGAGATGACGCGCTATGACGCCGTGAATTTCATATCGCACGGCATTGGAAAGCGTCCCGGTGCATCCGAGTCGCGTCCGCCGCGCGGCGCCGACGAGCCGGAATCCGAGCAGAAGGCATCGCGCGAGCAGGATGAAAGCGGTCCGAAGAAGCAGCAGCAGGATGCTTTGACAGCCTATTGCGTCAATCTCAACGAGAAGGCCAAGGTCGGCAAGATCGATCCGCTGATCGGCCGCCACGCCGAGGTCAACCGCACGATCCAGATCCTCTGCCGCCGCTCCAAGAACAACCCGCTCTATGTCGGTGACCCCGGCGTCGGCAAGACGGCGATCGCCGAAGGTCTGGCCAAGCGCATCGTCGAGAAGAAGGTTCCCGAAGCGTTGCAGGACGCGACGATCTTCTCGCTCGACATGGGCACGCTGCTTGCCGGCACGCGCTATCGCGGCGATTTCGAAGAGCGCCTGAAGCAAGTGGTCAAGGAACTCGAGGAATATCCGGGTGCCGTGCTGTTCATCGACGAGATCCACACGGTGATTGGTGCCGGTGCGACCTCCGGCGGTGCTATGGATGCATCCAACCTGTTGAAGCCGGCGCTGTCTTCGGGCGCGATCCGCTGCATCGGTTCGACGACGTATAAGGAATATCGCCAGTTCTTCGAAAAGGACCGCGCGCTGGTGCGTCGGTTCCAGAAGATCGATGTCAGCGAACCGACGATTGATGATGCCATCGAGATCATGAAGGGCCTGAAGCCGTATTTCGAGGACTATCACAAGCTGAAATACTCGAACGAGGCGATCAAGTCGGCCGTCGAGCTTTCGGCCCGCTACATCAACGACCGCAAGCTGCCGGACAAGGCGATCGACGTCATCGACGAGACCGGTGCGGCCCAGATGCTGCTGCCCGTCAACAAGCGCCGCAAGCTGATCACGGAAAAGGAAATCGAAGCGACGATCGCGACGATGGCCCGTATTCCGCCGAAGTCCGTTTCCAAGGATGATGAGGCTGTTCTCGCCAATCTGGAAAAGGAACTGCGTTCGGTCGTTTATGGTCAGGACCTGGCCATCGAAGCGCTTGCCTCGGCGATCAAGCTGGCGCGTGCCGGCCTGCGCGAACCCAACAAGCCGATTGGCTCCTACGTCTTCTCCGGCCCAACCGGCGTCGGCAAGACGGAAGTCGCCAAGCAGCTCGCAGCCTCGCTCGGCGTGGAACTCATCCGCTTCGACATGTCGGAGTATATGGAGCGCCACACCGTCTCGCGTCTGCTCGGTGCACCTCCGGGCTATGTCGGCTTCGACCAGGGCGGCTTGTTGACCGATGGTATCGACCAGCATCCCCATTCGGTTCTGCTGCTCGACGAAATCGAGAAGGCGCATCCGGACCTGTTCAACATCCTGTTGCAGGTCATGGATCACGGCTCGCTGACGGACCACAACGGTAAAAAGATCGACTTCCGCAACGTCATCCTGATCATGACGACCAATGCGGGTGCGTCGGAGATGGCAAAGGCGGCGTTCGGCTTTGGCTCTGCCAAGCGCGAAGGCGACGATGTCGAGGCGCTGAACCGCCTGTTCACGCCGGAATTCCGCAACCGTCTCGATGCGGTCATTCCGTTCGCCTCGCTGCCGACCCCGGTCATCCATCAGGTGGTGCAGAAGTTCGTCATGCAGCTGGAAACGCAGCTCGCCGAACGCAACGTCACCTTCGACCTGCAGCCGGAAGCAATCGCCTGGCTGTCCGACAAGGGCTACGATGAAAAGATGGGCGCGCGGCCGCTGGCACGCGTCATTCAGGAACACATCAAGAAGCCGCTCGCCGACGAAATCCTCTTCGGCAAGCTGAAGAAGGGCGGCGTCGTCAAGGTGACGGTTGGCACAAAGCCGGATGGCACTAAGGGCCTGCTCCTCGACTATGTTCCGGAAACGGCGCGCATAAAGCCCAAGGCAGAAGTCGTGGCGCCGGTGAAAAAGGCATCCAAGACCGCAAAGCCGAAGGAAATGGAAACCGTCGGTGCCGAACCGGAAGGCCGCGCCAAGCCGAAGAAGGCATCCAAGGCGGCTGCGACCGAAGCGCCGGCCACTGCTACGGCCGCTGAGCCGCCCCGCAAGGGGAGTACGGTACCGAAGGTGCCGCGCAAGAAATAGATCCATAGAGAATAGAGATACAGTGCCGGGCGGAATGGTCCGGCACTGTTTTTTTGTGACATGAACCAGCGGATGTTGTGATGGACGATAGCCAGACGATCGGCTCTGGGCGGGACTGGTTCCTGACTGGCATGAAGGGCATTTTCAGCCTGCCCGCCATCATCCTGATGCTGTCCTTCGTCGGCTTCTGTGCCTTCACCGCCCAGGCCGGCATTCCCATGGAGCAGGTGGTCTTCATGACGGGTGTCGTCTGGGCCTTGCCGGCAAAGGTCATTCTCGTCAGCTCCATCCTCGGCGGCGCCAATCTGTTGACTGCGTTCATCGCGGTCACCCTGTCTTCCATCCGGCTAATGCCGATGGTGGCTGCCCTGGTTCCGGAAATCCGCACGGAGAAAACACCCACCTGGCTGCTGCTTTTCCTGTCGCATTTTGTGGCGATCACTGCCTGGGTGTTCGCGATGGAACGAGTGCAGGCGGTGCCGCGCGAGCGGCGGATCGCGTTTTTCGCCGGCTTCGGCATCACGCTCGTGCTTGCGAACATGCTTCTGGTGGCAATCGTCTATCAGTTCGTCGCCGAGTTTCCGCCGATTGTTGCCGGCTGCCTGTTCTTCCTGACGCCGGTTTATTTTCTCGCCTCGATCTGGAGCTCCGCGCGCCATCCGGTGATCTATGTGGCACTCGCGGTCGGGCTCATTGCCGGCCCGCTGTTTTACTGGCTGGCACCGGAGTTCGACATTCTGCTGGCAGGCGTTGGCGGCGGCACGCTTGCCTGGGCGGCCGAGCGCAGCTGGCGCCGTCGCAAGGAGGTTCGCGCTTGACCGTGCTTGAAGGCTGGTGGGCCTATGTCTTCATCGCGATTGCCGGTTGGCTCGCGACCGATCTCTGGCGCTGGCTTGGCGTGCTGGCCGGCAACAGGCTGCGCGAGGATTCGGAAGCCTTGAACTGGGTGAGGGCGGTTGCAACCGCGCTGGTGGCGGCCGTCATCGCCAAGCTGATCCTCTATCCGACCGGTGTTCTTGAACAGTCTCCCCTCTGGCTTCGCCTCGGATCGGTGGCCGCGGGCGCAATCGCCTTTTTCATCGGTCGCCAGAAGCCGGCAATCGGTATCGCCACAGCCATCGCTGTGCTGGCGGCCAGTCTCTATTTCCTTGGCTTTTGAAGAACTCAATCCGCGACGCTTATCCAATTTTTAAGCGGGGCTGTATAAAATACCGCGCGTTGAGGGTACAGCGATGATTTTTCTTCCCGTCGAGCGTTTCATTCTGATCGTACTGGCTACACTGTTCTCTCTGGATTGCGTGCTGGTTATTTTCAAGGGTGTTGAAATTGATTTCGCTGGGTATGCAAGCCTCGGCTCTATTGGCCTGGCAATGGTTGCGCTGGGACAATTTTATAGGACTGTTCGGCCAGACTTTCGGGTTTCGACGACTGTAACGGCAACCGGTCTGTTCATCCTCTTCACGCTTTGCGGCTCAATTTTCAATTACATGTTGTTGCCCGTCCAGTTTGCCACAATCGATGGTGCGCTTGGGCGAATCGATTCAGCGATGGGTTTCTCTTGGCTTCAAACCATGATTTGGCTGTCAGGATATCCATTTCTGGTATCTCTGCTTCACATCGTCTATATCAGTTCACTGCCCCAGATGATCGTCGTCATTCTTATTCTCGGGTTCAGTGGCAGGACGCATTCGTTGTACCGGTTCTTGTTGACGGGTATGATCGGTGTGTCAATCGCAATGATTTTCTGGTTCTTCTTCCCATCGTTCGGCACCGCAGCTTTGTATCCGTTGCCTCCGGCCGTGCGTGAAGGCATGGCGCTTGCCGTCGGGCCGGAATACGGTGCGCAACTGAACCGCCTTGCACTCCAAGGCGCAAGTTATTTAACGCCAAAAGATGTACTTGGTCTCATTGCGTTTCCTTCGTTCCACACCGTTATGGCGTGTATGGCAGTCTATTTTCTGAGACATTCGAGAGGCCTCTTTTTTGCGGGTCTGGCTCTCAATTTGGTTATGTTGCCCGCCATTGTTGTTCAGGGCGGGCATCATTTGACGGATGTGTTGGGTGGTTTCGCAACGTTTTGCTTGGCGTGTTGGCTGGCCAGTATGGTGGTGCGCGAGGCCAACCAAAAACAGACCGTCCTTGCCGCTTCTGCCTAAAGCACTTCCCTAATTTTCTCGGCATTCGCCGCGAGTACCGCTCCATCTTCCATCTTGCCGGAATGCGGCCGAAGTGGCGCACCTTCCCGGCGCGGGATGACATGGAAATGCAGATGGAACACCGATTGTCCCGCCGGCGCTTCGTTGAACTGCATGATTGTCACGCCGTCGGCGTCGAAAGCATCCTGCGCTGCGATCGCAACCTTTTGGACGACTGCGATCAAGGGGCCGAGCGTTGCCGGATCGGCATCGAGAATGTTGCGTGACGCAGCTTTTGGAACAACCAGTACGTGACCCTCCGCCTGCGGCATGACATCCATGAAGGCGAGCGTGTCGTCGTCCTCGTAGACCTTGTGGGCGGGAATTTCGCCGCGCAGGATCTTGCCGAAGATATTGTTTTCGTCATAGGCGGCGCTCATCTGCGTCTCTCCTCCAAAAAAATGCCTGTCTCTGTTAGTCGTCGATCTCTTGCCGTTCGCCTTTGCGGAACGGGCTATGCTCGGCAAGGATATCGCTCATTTGCTCGACATCCTGCCGCTCGCGTTCGAGATAGTCGGCGACGGCCCGTTTCAACCCTGGATGCGCAATGAAATGGGCCGAATGAGTCGTTGCCGGCAGGTAGCCGCGCGCCAGCTTGTGTTCGCCCTGGGCACCGGCTTCAACACGCTTCAGTCCCTTTAAGATCGCGAAATCGATGGCCTGATGGTAGCAGACCTCGAAATGCAGGAACGGATGATCTTCGATCGCGCCCCAGTGACGGCCGTAGAGCGCATCGCTGCCGACGAAATTGATGGCGCCGGCAATATATTTGCCGTTGCGCTTGGCCATGACCAGCAGGATGTCGTCGGCCATGCGCTCGCCGATCAGCGAATAGAATTTGCGGGTCAGGTAAGGACGGCCCCATTTGCGGCTGCCGGTATCCATGTAGAAGGCGAAGAACTGGTCCCAGACGCTTTCCGTCAGATCCTTGCCGGTCAGCCAGTCGATGCTGATGCCGTGTTCGAGCGCCGCCCGGCGTTCCTTCTTTAGGGCCTTGCGTTTGCGCGATGCCAGCGTCTCGAGGAAGTCGTTGTGCGATGCATAGCCGTCATTGACGAAATGAAACTGCTGATCGGTCCGATGCAGGAAACCGGCGCGCTCGAATGTCGGGATTTCTGCCTCCGGCAGAAACGTCACATGTGCGGATGATACCGTGTGGCGGCGGGCGAGTTCCTGAAGCCCGGCGGCGAGAGAATCGCGGACCACGGCGGTGTCGGCTGTCGTTGCGGCCAGAAGCCGCGGCCCTGTCGCCGGCGTGAATGGAACCGAGCATTGCAGCTTCGGATAATAGCGCCCGCCGGCGCGCTCCAGAGCATCCGCCCAGCCGTGGTCGAAAACATATTCGCCCTGGCTGTGGTTCTTCAGATAGCAGATCAGGCCGCCCGAAAGGCCGCCATTGCCGTCTTCCATCAAGAGGTGCTGGCCGAGCCACCCGGTGTCGGCCGTGGCCGAACCGGATTCCTCCAGCGACGAAAGATAGGCGTGGGAAACGAACGGATTGTAGAGACCGCCGTGTTGCCCCCTGGCGGTCCCGGACAATCCGTCCCAGCTTTGCTTCGAAATATCCTGAAAGGACGTTTCGACGCGGATTTTGACTTCGCTTGTCATCCTTTAGGCGATAAGCCTTTCGCTTGGATCGAAACCCTCGAATGTCATCTGATCGGCATGGCGGAACGTGTGATCGACGCCAGCCTGATCGCGGACGGTCCAGGTCAGAATGGGTCGGCCAAGCGAGCGTTCCTTGGTGATAAACGAATTTGGCAAATCTCCATAGAAATAGGAAATGAAATCAAGCCCCAGCTGCATCGCTTCTTCGTGAACGAAGAACTGCTCCGGCTGGTTGCCTCCGGCCGTCAGGCCGAGCGGATAGGATGGGGCCTGGGCCTTGAGATCCTTCAGCAGCCAGTGGTCGAAACTCATCAGCGCGACATGGCCCTGGTAGTTTTCGAGCGTTTCCAGCACCGCGTCGGCAAAACCGTCGTCGTCGCCCTTGCGGCCCTTCAGCTCGAGGACGATCGGCACGCGGCCTTTCACCAGCCTGAGAAGCTGGCCAAGGGTCGGGACCTTGTCGGCCGTGCCGCCGATGGCAACGAGACCGAGTTCGCCGGCCGTCTTTTCGCGGATATCGCCCTTGATGCCGCAAAGCCGCAGCATGTCGTCATCGTGGAAGACCACCGGCACGCTGTCGGCGGTGTATTGCAGGTCGCACTCGATGGCAAAGCCGTGTTCGGCCGCCCTTGCAAAGGCCGAGAGGGTGTTTTCCCAGATGGCATGGTTCATGTCATGATAGCCGCGATGAGCGACCGGTTGTGCCGTCAGCCAGGACAGGTCTTTCATGGTATGCCGTCCGCTCAAGCGATTTCGATCACGGCGTCGATTTCGACGGCGGCATTGAAGGGCAGGGCGGCCATACCGACGGCGGCACGAGCGTGGATGCCGGCGTCGCCAAGAACCTTGGCAATCAGGTTGGATGCACCGTTCATGACCAGATGCTGCTCGATGAAGGTCGGCTTGGAGGCGATAAAGCCGTTGAGTTTGACGATGCGGCGGATGCGCGAGAGATCACCGCCGAGCGCTGCCTTGGCCTGGGCCAGGATGTTGATGGCGCAGAGTTCGGCCGCGCGCTGGCCGGTCGCAACATCGATGCCGTCGCCGAGGTGCCCGGTGATCGCGACCTTGCCGTTTTCCATCGGCAGCTGGCCAGAGATATAAAGATGTGAGCCGCTGATGACGAAGGGAACATAGTTGGCGGCGGGCGCTGCGGCCTGCGGCAGGGTGATTCCCAGTTCCCTGATGCGTGCTTCTATCTCTGCGGACATGGATAACTCCGGTCATTGTTGTGTTTTGTCGTCAAATGCTGCATGCAAAGCTTGATTCATGAAGTGATAAAATACCGCTTCGCGATCATCGATGCCTCGCTTTTGCCGGATGTGTTCTTATAGCATCGGCGGCGAGTCCAACAGGAGGAAACGGATGTTTCGTTCAGGCTTTGCCTCTGTCATTCTGGCATGGGCGTGTTTCTCAGGCGTGACGGTCGGCGGTGCCTCCGCAGCGTCCGCCAACATCCTGGCGCCTCATCGTGCGGTCTATGATCTGGAATTGAAGGATGCATCGGAACGCTCCGGAATTTCCGGAATGTATGGCCGGATGGTCTATGAATTCAATGGCTCCGCTTGCGAGGGCTATACTGTCAGCTTCCGTTTCGTCACCAAGGTCGATACCGGCGACGAGGTCAAGCTGACGGACCAGCAGACGACGACCTATGAGGACCTGAAGAACGGAAACTTCCGCTTTTTGACGCGTTCCTTCACCGACGAGAAGCTGGACAAGGAAGTCCGCGGCTCTGCTCACGAAGCCCAGAAGGGCCTGACCGTCGATCTGACCTCGCCGGACAAGCGCAAGGTCGATCTTGCCCAGGGCTTGTTTCCGACTGAACATATGCTGGAGGTGATCGATCGGGCTAAGAAGGGCGAGAAGCTGTTTGAATCCCGTATCTTCGACGGTTCCGATTCGGGCGACAAGACACTGATCACCACGACGATGGTGGGCAAATTCCAGCAACCGGCCAAGGACGACGCGGATGCGGGAGACGTCGGCAAGGCGGGCGCGATGGCGGCTAAGCCTTATTGGCCGGTGACGATTTCATACTTCAACGACGAGGCGACCGGCGACGCGCTGCCGATCTACCGCATGGAGTTCAAGCTCTATGAAAACGGCATCACCCGCGATCTGACCATGGACTACGGCGATTTCGTCCTCACCGGCAAGCTTGCCGATCTTGAAGTGTTCAAGGAAGGCGACTGCAAATAGGCGTTAGAAGCTTACCCTGCGGTATTTCGCGCCTTCGCCCTTGATTTATCGGGCGACAGAGGGTATGGGCACCGCATTCCACACGTAAGGTTTGGGGTCGTCCGGGAGAAATCCGGACAGCTCCACCCGGTGGCACTTTCAAAGAAAGTGCTGTTTGCCTTGCGGAGGTTCAACCGGAAAAGGAGAAAAAGGCATGGCATTGCCTGATTTTAGCATGCGTCAGCTTCTGGAAGCTGGCGTTCACTTCGGTCACCAGACTCATCGCTGGAACCCGAAAATGAAGCCGTACATCTTCGGCGATCGTTCGAACGTTCACATCATCGACCTCGCACAGACCGTTCCGCTTCTGTCGCGCGCCCTGCAGACCGTCAGCGACACGGTTGCCAAGGGCGGCCGCGTTCTGTTCGTTGGCACCAAGCGTCAGGCATCTGAAATCATCGCTGACGCTGCCAAGCGTTCGGCCCAGTATTACGTCAACGCCCGCTGGCTCGGCGGCATGATGACCAACTGGAAGACGATTTCGAACTCGATCCAGCGCCTGCGCAAGCTCGACGAAATTCTCAACTCGGAAGCTTCGGGCTTCACCAAGAAGGAACGTCTGAACCTTGAGCGCGAACGCGAAAAGCTGAACCGCGCCCTCGGCGGTATCCGCGACATGGGCGGCGTGCCGGACCTGATGTTCATCATCGACACCAACAAGGAATCGATCGCCATCGACGAAGCAAAGCGTCTTGGCATCCCGGTTGTTGCGATCATCGATTCGAACTGCGATCCGGACCGCATCGACTTCCCGATCCCCGGCAACGACGACGCTTCGCGTGCGATCTCGCTCTATTGCGATCTGATCTCCCGTGCAGCGCTGGACGGCATTGCCCGTCAGCAGAGCTCGTCCGGCCGCGACCTCGGCGCCTCCTCCGATCTGCCGCTTGAGCCGGCTCTCGAAGAAGTCGCTGCCGAAGCCTGATAAGGCCGAATGGCGGGTCTGCCCGCCATTCCATTCAGACGATCAGGACGAGGCCGTTTACGACTGAAAAAGTGAACGGCCTCGTTCTTTTGCATCGGACCGGCCCATCGAGCGCTGGTCGTAACGATGCCTATCGTCGGGATGAAACCTTTCATCACGATGTCACATTCAGGGGTCATGCCCTGCCACATCCTCCTGGTATCGCGCCGGCTTTCTGGCTGCGCACCAGCCGAACAAACGAAGAGGCAAAAAAGATGAGCACTATTACTGCAGCAATGGTGAAGGAACTGCGCGAAAAGACAGGCGCAGGCATGATGGATTGCAAGAAGGCACTCGGCGAAACCAATGGCGACATGGAAGCCGCGATCGACTGGCTGCGCGCCAAGGGCATTGCCAAGGCCGACAAGAAGTCGGGCCGCGCCGCAGCCGAAGGCCTGATCGGGATCGCCAGCAGCGGTACCAAGGCCGTTGTCATCGAGCTGAATTCCGAAACCGACTTCGTTGCCCGCAACGATGCCTTCCAGGACCTCGTCCGTGGCGTTGCAGCCGTTGCTGTCGGCACAGACGGCTCGGTTCAAACGATCAGCGCTGCGAACTACCCGGCAACGGGCAAGTCGGTTGCCGAAAGCATCACCGACGCGATCGCAACCATCGGCGAGAACATGGCTCTTCGCCGTGCAGCCCTGCTGTCGGTCGAAGACGGCGTCGTCGCGACCTACATTCACAATTCCGTTGCAGACGGTCTCGGCAAGCTCGGCGTTCTCGTTGCGCTGAAGTCGACCGGCGACAAGGATGCGCTGAATACCATCGGCCGCCAGGTTGCCATGCACATCGCTGCGACCAACCCGCTGGCCATTCGCTCGACGGAAGTCGATCCGGCTGTCGCCGAGCGCGAACGCAACATCTTCATCGAACAGGCCCGCGAATCCGGCAAGCCGGAAGCAATCATCGAAAAGATGGTTGACGGCCGCATGCGCAAGTTCTTCGAAGAAGTCGCCCTTCTGTCGCAGGCTTTCGTCATGAACCCGGACCTCACCGTCGAAGCTGCCGTCAAGGAAGCTGAAAAGACCGTCGGTGCGCCGATCGAAGTTGTCGGCATGGCCCGCCTTCTTCTCGGCGAAGGCGTCGAAAAGGAAGAAACCGACTTCGCGGCCGAAGTGGCTGCCGTCGCCAAGGGTTGATTTCTTCATCCTGATTGGGAAAACCGCCATCCTGAATGGGAAACAGTCCGGGCATCGCGTGACAACGCGGTGCCCTTCGTGTATCCGGCATCATCATCACATTGACGCAGGCTCCTTCGGGGATCATCCGGGGTGATATCGGCCGCGCAAGGATGAAAGATCAGTTCCACGCACCATCTCGCATGTGTGCCTTCTTGGACAGGAGTGACGATGTCGGCCAAACCTCTCTACAAACGTGTGCTGTTGAAGGCTTCGGGCGAAGCGCTCATGGGAAACCAGGGGTTCGGGATCGATGTTGCGGTTGCTGACCGGATTGCTTCCGACATCGCCGAAGCGCGGGCAATGGGCGTGGAAGTCGGTGTCGTCGTCGGCGGCGGAAACATCTTTCGCGGTGTCGCGGTCGCGTCCAAGGGCGGCGACCGGGTGACCGGCGATCACATGGGCATGCTCGCGACCGTCATCAACGCGCTGGCGCTGGCGACCTCGCTGCGCAAGCTCGACATCGATACTGTCGTCCTTTCCGCTATCGCCATGCCGGAAATCTGCGAAAGCTTTTCGCAGCGCGCCACGCTCTTTCACCTCTCTCTCGGCCGCGTCGTGATCTTTGCCGGCGGCACGGGCAATCCGTTCTTCACCACCGATTCGGCAGCTGCGCTCCGTGCCGCGGAAATGGGGGCCGAAGCAATCTTCAAGGGTACGCAGGTGGATGGAATCTACACTGCCGATCCCAAGAAGGACCCGACAGCTACCCGCTTCGATCATTTGACGCATAGCGAGGTCCTGCAGAAGGGACTGGCCGTCATGGATATTGCAGCCGTGGCGCTGGCGCGTGAAAATAGCATTCCGATCATCGTCTTCTCGATTCACGAGAAGGGCGGGTTCGCGGAAATCTTGACCGGCGGCGGCCGGGCGACCATCGTAACAGACAATTGAGCAGTCAAAGGGTGGCCGCAATGCCGCCGCGATAAACGGGAGTTTGATCCATGAGTGAAGGTATTGACCTGAGTGACCTGAAGCGCCGCATGGATGGCGCCATTAACGCGTTCAAGAGCGATGTCGCCTCGCTGCGCACCGGCCGTGCATCGGCCAACGTACTCGATCCGGTCATGGTCGAGGCCTATGGTTCGCGTGTGCCGCTGAACCAGGTCGCCAATATCACAGTTCCTGAAGCGCGCATGCTCGGTGTTTCGATCTGGGACAAGTCGATGGTCAATGCGGTCGATCGCGCCATCCGCGAATCGAACCTCGGCCTCAATCCGATCGTTGACGGGCAGAATCTGCGCATTCCCTTGCCGGAATTGAACGAAGAGCGCCGCAAGTCGCTCGTGAAGGTCGCGCATGACTATAGCGAAAAGGCCAAGGTCGCGGTGCGCAACGTACGGCGCGACGGCATGGACAGTCTCAAAAAGGCCGAAAAAGACGGTGACATCGGCCAGGACGTGAGCCGCAGCCAGTCCGAAAAGGTCCAGAAAATGACCGATGAGATGATTTCCGACATCGACCGCTTGCTCGCCGAGAAGGAAAAGGAAATCATGCAGGTATAGTCTGCCTTTTTCCGAGTCTCTGTTTTTCGGGCTACCGATGTCAAACCCATTGATTAGAAATGTTCCCACGCATGTTGCCATCATCATGGATGGCAATGGCCGTTGGGCCAATTCGCGCGGACTTCCGCGGACCATGGGGCATCGCAAGGGTGTGGAAGCCGTGCGCGAGGCGGTTCGCACCGCCGGTGAAGTTGGTATTCGCTACCTGACGCTTTTTGCATTCTCCTCGGAGAACTGGAGCCGGCCGGAGGCGGAGGTCTCCGATTTGATGGGACTGCTGAAAGCCTTCATCCGGCGCGATCTGGCGGACCTGCACCGCCAGAATGTTCGCATCCGGGTGATCGGCGACAAGACAAATCTTCGCGGTGATATCTTGCCCTTGCTTATCGAGGCTGAGGATACAACGCGCAACAACACAGGCATCACGCTGGTTATTGCATTCAATTACGGCTCCCGCGATGAAATGACCCGCGCCATGCAGGCTTTGGCGGTTGAGGTTGCGCAAGGGAAGCTGTCTGCCGACCAGATCACCCCGGAACGCATTGCCAGCAAGCTCGACACGGCCGGCATTCCGGATCCCGACCTCGTGCTGCGCACCAGCGGTGAAGAGCGGCTGTCGAATTTCCTGCTCTGGCAGGCGGCCTATTCCGAATTGCTGTTTATTCCTGAGCTCTGGCCAGACTTCACCCGCGAGGTTTTCCTCGATGCGCTGAAGACCTATGCCGGTCGGGAGCGCCGCTTTGGCGGCCTGTCGCAGCCGACGCTCGCGGTTGGTTCCTGATGCAGAGCGAACTGCGTCTGCGCATTGTATCCGGCATAGTGCTTGCCGTCGTCACCCTCGGGGCAACCTGGGTCGGCGGGATTGTATTCGAGCTTCTGTCCGTGGCCATCGCTATGCTCGTCTATTACGAATGGTCGACGATCACGCGGCTTGCCGAGCGCGATTTTCAGGGCAATGCTTTCGGCTGGCTGGCCCAGGCGGTGATCGCCGCTCTTATCCTGTTTGGTGGCGCCGATGTGACCCTGGTGGTTCTGGCGGCGTTTGTCGTTGCCGCCGCGCTCTGGGTGTTTTTCCAGGGCGGCAGCTGGTGGCTGCCGGGCGGCATCATCTATGCCGGCCTGACCGGCATCTCGCTCTCGGCGATCCGTGGCGACAGCGATATCGGCCTGATCGCGATGGTCTTCATTTTCGCCGTGGTCTGGGCAACGGATATTCTCGCCTATTTTACCGGCCGAACGATCGGCGGTCCGAAGCTTGCACCACGCATTTCTCCCGGCAAGACATGGTCCGGTGCCATCGGCGGGACGGTTTCCGGCGTGATCGCGGGCGTTGCCGTGTTCATGACCCATTTTTCGCTGGATGACGCACGCATTCCGTTGCTGGCGCTCGCGCTGTCGGTGTCGAGCCAGGTCGGTGACCTGTTTGAATCCTATATAAAGCGCCGGTTTGGCGTGAAGGATTCGAGCAAGCTTATTCCGGGCCATGGCGGCGTCATGGACCGTGTCGATGGACTTGTTTTCGCCTGTTTTGCCGCGCTTTTGATTGCTTTGGTGCAAGTCATGTCCGCTGGCGGACAGAGTGCGCCCATGGGAGCAATCCTGCTGGCACCGTAACGGTGCCGCATACCTGATCGAGGGACCACATGGCTTACCTGGCCGATACGCTTCACCTGATTATCGGCTACATCTTGCCGTTCCTGCTGGTTCTGACGCTGCTCGTCTTCGTGCACGAGATGGGACACTATCTGGTTGGCCGCTGGTCCGGTATCCGCATTCTGGCTTTTTCCGTCGGCTTCGGTCCGGAATTGTTCGGCTATACCGACAAGCAGGGAACGCGCTGGAAGTTTTGTGCCATCCCGCTTGGCGGCTACGTGAAATTCTTCGGCGACGAAGATGCTGCCAGCGTTCCGGACTATAGCCGCCTCGAACAGTATTCGGCCGAGGATCGTGACCGTACCTTTCTGGGCGCCAAGCTGTGGAAGCGGGCTGCCACCGTTGCTGCCGGGCCGATTGCCAATTTCATTCTTGCGATTGCAATTTTCGCCGTGCTTTTCGCCATCTATGGCAAGCCGGTCGCAGATCCCGTCGTCGCGGAAGTCAAGGAAAACAGCGCTGCCGCGAAGGCCGGCGTGCTGCCGGGCGACCTGCTGGTATCCATCGACGGCACGGCTGTGTCCACCTTCGACGACGTGCGCCGTTATGTGAGCGTGCGTCCGGAGACGTCGATTACCATCCAGATCAAGCGCAAGGGCGAATTGCTCGATCTGCCGATGGTGCCGCAGCGCACGGAAATCACCGACCAGTTCGGCAACAAGATGGAGCTCGGTATTATCGGCATCCTGACGAACCAGGAGACCGGCAATTTCCGCCTGGAGACCTTTGGTCCGGCCGAGGCCGTGGTGCAGGGGGCGGTCGAAAGCTGGCATATCGTTACCGGCACGTTCAACTATCTGGGCAATCTCGTCACGGGCCGCATGAAGGCCGACCAGCTTGGCGGCCCCATCCGCGTGGCCCAGGCGTCCGGTCAGATGGCGACCATCGGTGTTGCCGCCGTCCTGCAGCTTGCGGCGGTGCTCTCAGTTTCCATTGGACTTCTCAATCTAATGCCGGTCCCGGTACTTGATGGCGGGCATCTGATGTTTTATGCGGTGGAAGCCGTTCGTGGAAAACCGGTGGGGCCGGGGACGCAGGACATCGCATTCCGTATCGGTTTTGCCATGGTTTTGATGCTGATGGTCTTTGCCACGTGGAACGACATAAGTTCGCTTCTGGGCTAGGTTTTCGGGCTTGCATCGGTGCTGCGAGCTCTTGGGGAGACGGTTGGCTTTGTTGAGAATTCAATGGGTTGATCGAAAGGAATTGTTTACGATAAAGCAATTCTGTAGTGGCCGTTAGGACACGGTTTCAATTGAAGTAAACAGAAATTAACGTGCGACCTTGCTTGTATGTAAAAAGCGGTTAAAACGGCAACCGTGACCGGAGTCGGTACGAGTTCGCTGCGGGGCATTGGGAAGAAGGTAAGATTTATGAAAGCTGGTTCAAGATTTTTGAACGCGGTGTCGGCGGTTGCGCTGTCTGCTAGCATGGTCGCAACGGGGACTGGCATTGTAACGCTTGCAAGTGCATCTGTCGCAGAAGCCGCAACGATCAGTCGTGTCGAAGTTCGCGGCGCTACCCGCGTCAGCCCCGAGACGGTCCGCGCAAATATCACCATCGTGCCAGGCAAGAGCTTCAGCAACGCTGATATCGATTCTTCCGTAAAGCGTCTCTACTCCACCGGCTATTTTTCCGACGTCAGCATCAATGTCTCCGGTGGTACGCTCGTCGTCACCGTGAGCGAGAATCAGCTCGTCAACCAGGTCGTTTTCAACGGCAACCGCAAAATCAAGGACGACAAGCTCCAGGCCGTCGTTCGTACGCGTTCGCTCGGCCCTTACAGCGAGGCGACGGCTGAATCCGATATTCAGGCCATCAAGGATGCCTATGCTGGCATCGGCCGTGAAGATGTGACCGTGACCACGCAGGTCGTTCCGATCGCGGAAGGTCGTGTCAATCTGGCCTTTGTCATCAATGAAGGTGACCGTACGAAGATCACGGCTATCAAGTTCGTCGGCAACAATGCCTACAGCAATGGTCGCCTTGAGGCGGTCATCTCGACCAAGGAATCGGGAATATTCTCCTTCCTGAACCGCAAGGACGTCTATAACGCCGACAAGTTGCGTGCAGACGAAGAATTGCTGCGCCAATTCTACTACAATCGCGGCTATGCCGATTTCCGTGTTGTCTCTTCGGATGCGGTTCTTGATGAATCGACCAACGAATACACGGTGACGATCACCGTTGAAGAAGGCGAGCGCTACGATTTCGGAGCTGTGAATGTAGAATCGACTGTCGAGGGCGTGAATGCCGAGGAACTGAAGGGGCTCGTTCGAACCTCCGAGGGCTCTATCTACAAGGCAAAAGACGTTCAGGAAAGCATTTCTGCGATTTCCAAGCGTGTCGCATCTCAGGGCTATCCGTTCGCCCGCGTGACGCCACGCGGTAACCGTGATTTCGGCAACCGCACGATCGCCGTCGATTATCTCGTCGATCAGGGCGAGCGCGCCTATATCGAGCGCATCGAAATCCGCGGCAACACCCGCACGCGTGACTACGTTATCCGCCGCGAATTCGACATGAGCGAAGGCGATGCATTCAACCAGGAAATGATCACGACGGCCAAGCGCCGTCTCGATGCCCTTGGATACTTCTCCGCGGTCAATATCTCGACCCAGCCGGGTAGCGCTTCCGACCGCGTCGTGGTTATCGTCGACGTGCAGGATCAGTCGACCGGTTCGTTCGGTATCGGTGCGGGCTATTCGGCCGGCAGTGGCGGTGGCTTCCTTCTGGAAGCCTCGATCGAGGAAAAGAACTTCCTCGGCCGCGGCCAGTACATCCGCCTTGCTGCTGGTCGTGGTGACAACAGCCGTACATACAATGTTTCGTTCACTGAGCCATACTTCCTTGGATATCGCCTGGCAGCGGGCTTCGATGTCTTCAAGAACGAAAATGATTACGATGACGACAACTATAGCTATGATGAGCAGGGTTTCAGCCTGCGCGTAACGGCGCCGATTACTGAAAGGTTGTCGACGACATTCCGCTATAATCTTTCGCAGATGGATTATAGCGGCGACAAGGCCGATCTTTCCAGCCCGTATGATCGCGCAATCAGCGGGTCCACATGGACGCGGTCGTCTATCTCGCAGACGCTGACATACAATTCGCTGGACGATGCGCAGTTGCCGCATGAAGGTATTCTCGCTTCGGCAACGCAGGAATATGCAGGTCTTGGAGGGACGTCGGATTTCTACAAACTGACGGCCAAGGCTAAGTGGTACTATACCGTAAACGACGATGCCGATATTATCGCGTCGCTTTCGGGCGGAGCGGGGCATGTGTTCAATACCGGCGGCAAGATGGAGGTCTTTGACCAGTTTCAGATCGGTAGCAATGAAATTCGTGGTTTCGAGCGTAATGGTATTGGACCGCGTAGCCAGAAGTATGGGGACGCCATCGGCGGCACGACTTACTTCACGGCTTCTGCCGAGGCGACTTTTCCATTGCCGTTCGTTTCTCGCGATGCCGGTTTCCGCGGTGCGATTTTCGCCGATGCTGGGACGCTTTACGGCAATGACGTTGACGTGACGGCTGACGACCAAGTGAGCGGGACTGGCAGTTCTCTCCGCGCGTCCGTGGGTCTCGGCTTGATCTGGGCGTCGCCCTTCGGTCCGTTGCGCGTCGACTATGCGTTCCCGATCGCCAAGGAAGATTACGACAGGGTTCAGAACCTCAAGTTCGGTATCTCGTCCTCCTTCTGATCCTTGCAGTCCAGAACTGCCTGCCAAAACTGTTCTGGAGTGTTGGCCATGGAATACAACTGGTTCTTCCCGCCGCATGAGGGGATTCGCCTGAGCGATCTGGCGGATCAGATTGGTGCGACGCTTCAAGACGCATCCTCCGCCGACCGGCTCGTCCGGTCGGTCGCGCCGGTTTATCGCGCGAAGGAGGGTGACATATGCTATATGCTGTCCCGCAAAAATCGCGAAGAGCTTGAAACCTGTCAGGCGGCGGCGATTGTCTGCGACAAGACCATGGCGCCGCTGGTTCCTTCCCATATTCCTGTTCTTTTGACGGCATATCCCCATACGGCTTTTGCTGTGGCCGGTGCGATCCTGCATCCGCAGGCGATGCGCCCTGCGCAAAATTTGACGGGAGCAGGCGGGATATCGCCGGCTGCCTTCGTCGATCCGTCGGCGCAGATCGAGGAAAATGTCGACATCGAAGCAACTGCGGTCATCGGCGCAGGCGCACATATCGGCGCCGGGACACGGATCGCCGCCGGCGCGGTTATCGGACCGGGCGTGCGCATCGGTCGCGACTGCACGATTGCGGTTGGTGCGAGCATCCTTTGTTCGCTGATCGGCGACAGCGTCATTATTCATCCCGGTGCACGGATCGGCCAGGACGGCTTCGGCAATGCGCCGGGACCGAAGGGCGGCATGATCAAGATCGTCCAGATTGGCCGCGTGATCCTGCAGGACCGTGTTGAAATCGGCGCCAATACGACGATCGATCGCGGTGCGATGGACGACACTGTGGTTGGCGAGGGTACGAAGATCGATAATCTCGTCCAACTGGGACACAACGTTCGTATTGGCCGTCACTGTGGTATAGCAGCGCAGGTCGGCATTGCCGGCAGCACGCGCATTGGTGACGGCGTCATGATCGGCGGCGCAGCCGCCATCAACGGACATATTACCATCGGCGACCGGGCACAGATCGCGGCCATGAGCGGCGTTGCCGCCAACGTGCCTGCGGGCGAACGTTACGGCGGCATACCGGCCAGGCCCATGCGCGACTTCCTTCGCGATGTCGCGGAAATGACGGCTCGGGCACACAACAGGCAGAAGAAATCGGGAGGCAATGATGAGTGAAGCAGGAACCACCGTTCTCGGCACGGCCGACATCCGGGAAATCTTGAAGCTGCTTCCCCATCGCTATCCGTTCCTGCTGGTGGACCGGATCATCGAGATCGACGGGGACAATTCGGCGATCGGCATCAAGAACGTGACGGCCAACGAGCCGCATTTTACCGGGCATTTTCCTGAGCAGCCGATCATGCCGGGCGTTCTTTTGATCGAAGGCATGGCCCAGACGGCCGGCGCGATCTGTGCTCGCAAGACCGGCGACGGCAGCAATCTCGTCTATTTCATGACCATCGACAATGCCCGTTTCCGCAAACCGGTCATTCCGGGTGATCGCGTCGAATTCCATGTCGTCAAGCAGAAGCAGCGCGGCAATATCTGGAAATTTCACTGTGATGCAAAAGTTGACGGGCAACTTGTCGCAGAAGCTGATATCGGCGCGATGATTATCAGCAAGGAAGACGCCTGAACATGATTGCAGTCACTGCGAAGATCCACCCGCTCTCGGTCATCGAAGACGGGGCGGTGATCGGCGATAACGTCATTGTCGGACCGTTCTGTCATGTCGGCCCGAAGGTGACGCTCGCAGACAACGTCGAACTGATCAGCCATGTGGTCGTACTCGGACGTACGACGGTCGGCAAAGGATCGAAGATTTTCCCATCCGCCGTGATCGGCGGCGATTCGCAGAGCGTGCATCACAGTGCCGTCGATACGACGCTGGTGATCGGCGAGAATTGCACCATCCGCGAAGGCGTGACGATGAACACCGGTACCGTCGAACACGGCGGCGCGACGATCATCGGAGACAACAATCTCTTCCTCGCTTATGCCCATGTCGCCCATGACTGCCGCCTCGGCAACAACATCATCCTGTCCAACAACGTCATGCTGGCGGGGCATGTGACGGTCGGCGACCGTGCTATTCTCGGCGGCGGTTCGGCTGTGCACCAATTTACGCGCATCGGACGCCAGGCCTTCGTCGGTGGACTTTCCGCGGTTGCCTATGACGTCATTCCCTATGGCATGCTCAACGGCAATCCGGGCTTGCTTGGCGGGCTGAATGTCGTCGGTATGAGCCGTTCCGGTATCGAGAAGCCTGTCATTCATGCCGTGCGGCGTGCCTACAAACAGATTTTCGAGGGCCCGGAATCGATCCGTGCCAATGCCGCGGCGATCCGTGACGATTACGCCGATTGCCCGCCGGCAGTTGAGATCCTCGATTTCATCGCGGCCGAAAGCGATCGCGCGCTGTCGTCGCCGACGCGGGGCAGCAAGGGCTGAGGCAGATGCGCTTGGACAGCCGGCCAGAGATCAAAGACCGGCTGGCGATCATCGCTGGCAGCGGCTTGCTGCCGCTGCATGTTGCTGAAGCCGCACGGATACACGGCGAAAATCCCTTCATCATCGCCCTCGCCAACGAATCGGATCGGGACTGGTCCGCGTTCGACCATACGACGCTCGGCATCGGCAACTTCAAGGCAATCAGCAGCGTCTTTCGCGAAGCGGGCATCGGCCGCGTGGTCATGTCGGGCGCCGTCCGCCGCCGTCCGGACTGGCGTGATATCAAGCCGACGCTGAAAAGCCTCGCAAAGGTCCCGAGCGTTCTGCGCACGCTTCTGTCGGGAGGCGACGATGCCGTTTTGAAAATGGCGATCGAACTCATCGAGACCAATGGTGCGCGGGTGATCGGTGTTCAGGAGATCGTGCCGGAGCTTCTGGCTGATATCGGTACGCTGGGCGCATTCACGCCGGGGTCGGAAGATCAGGTGGATATCGAAGTCGCTGAAGCCGCTGCCATCGCGCTTGGCCATCTGGATGTCGGGCAGGGCGCTGTCGCCGTCGGCGGACGCGTCGTCGCCCTGGAGGGACCGGAGGGAACCGACGCGATGCTCGAACGCGTGGCACGGCTGAAGGCCGATGGACGCATTTCCAGCCGCCGCCGCGGTGTCCTCGTCAAGCTCTGCAAGCCGCAACAGGATTTGCGCGCCGACCTGCCGTCGATTGGCCCCTCAACGATCAGGGGCGCACAGGCAGCCGGGCTTGCCGGCATCGCGGTCGAGGCTGGCCGCGCGCTGGTTCTCGAGCGAGCCGAGATGATCGCGCTGGCCAACGAGGCCGGTCTTTTCGTCACCGGCGTCGATCGTGCCATGTTGCGAGGCCTGCGATGACCGCACGTGGTCTCAAGCTCGCCGTCATCGCCGGTGAAGTTTCCGGCGACCTGCTTGGGGCCGATCTCGTCAGGTCGCTGCGTCCATTGGTGAACGGCAATCTTTCTCTGGTGGGTGTCGGCGGCGAGGGGCTGGAGGCGGAGGGGCTAACGTCCCTGTTCGACTATTCCGAGCTTTCGATCATGGGTGTCTCGCAGGTCCTGGCAAGATTGCCGAGGCTCATCCTGCGTATCCGCCAGACGGCCAGCGCCATCGTTGCGGCCGGACCGGATATGCTTGTCATCATCGACAGCCCGGATTTCACCCACCGCGTCGCACGGATTGTTCGCAAGGCGTTGCCGGATCTGCCTATCATCAATTACGTCTGCCCGAGTGTCTGGGCCTGGAAGCCTGAACGCGCAATCAAGATGCTGACGTATGTCGATCACGTGCTTGCGGTGCTACCTTTCGAGCCGGACGTGATGAAGCGCCTCGGTGGCCCGCCAACCACCTATGTCGGGCACCGGCTGGCAAGCGACGCCAATGTATTGTCCGTCCGCGCGCGCCAGGTGGAGAAATGCGCAGCGGGGGTAGATACGGAAGCCGCCACATGCCTTCTGCTGCCGGGGTCGCGCGGCAGCGAAATCAGCCGGCTTTTGCCCGCGTTCGGAGAGACTGCGGAGGAATTGCGCAGCCGTCATCCGCAGATGCGGTTCCTGCTCCCCACCGTGCCAAAGCAGGAAAAGCTCGTCCGGCAAATCACGGCAGCCTGGCCTGTCAAACCGGACATCACGGTTGGAGCGGCGGCCAAGTGGCAGGCTTTCGCCGAAGCCGATGCCGCTATTGCCGCATCCGGTACCGTCATTCTGGAGCTCGGGCTGGCCGGTATTCCCGTCGTCTCGACCTACAAGGCCGACTGGATCATTCGGCTGATGCACAAGCGTATCAAGATCTGGACGGCAGCCATTCCCAATCTCGTGGCGGATTATACCATCGTTCCGGAATATCTGAATGAAGCCATCCGCGCCGGTGCGCTGTCGCGCTGGGTGGAGCGTCTGACCGCTGCTACGCCCGAGCGCGAGGCGATGCTTGCGGGTTTCCGCACCGTCTGGCAGCGCATGGCGACGGAAAGACCTCCGGGCCAGTCCGCAGCTCAAATCGTTCTGGATGTCCTCAATGAAAAAAAGCCCGGCCATTTCTAATTGACCGGGCTTTTCCATTCGTGGGTCCGTAAGCTTAGCGCTTGGAAACCGGGACGTAGTCGCGTTCCGGTTCGCCGATGTAAAGCTGGCGCGGCCGGCCGATACGCTGTTCCGGATCCTCGATCATCTCGTTCCACTGGGCAATCCAGCCGACCGTGCGGGCAAGCGCAAACAGCACCGTGAACATGGTTGTGGGGAAGCCGAGCGCCTTGAGCGTGATGCCGGAATAGAAGTCGATGTTCGGATAGAGCTTCTTCTCGATGAAGTAGCTGTCCGTCAGCGCGATGCGCTCGAGTTCCATGGCCACTTCCAGCAGCGGATCGTCCTTGTGGCCGAGTTCTGCCAGCACTTCATGCGTCGTCTTCTGCATGATCTTGGCGCGCGGGTCGTAGTTCTTGTAGACGCGGTGACCGAAGCCCATCAGGCGGAACGGATCGTTCTTGTCCTTGGCACGTGCGACAAATTCCGGAATGCGGTCGACGGAACCGATTTCAGCCAGCATGTTGAGCGCGGCTTCGTTTGCGCCGCCATGGGCGGGACCCCAGAGGCAGGCAATGCCGGCAGCGATACAGGCGAACGGATTTGCACCCGAAGAGCCGGCGAGACGGACCGTGGATGTCGATGCGTTCTGCTCGTGGTCGGCATGCAGGATGAAGATGCGGTCCATGGCGCGGGCGAGCACGGGATTGACCGTATATTCTTCGCAAGGAACGGCAAAACACATGCGCAGGAAGTTCGACGCGTAGTCGAGATCGTTCTTCGGATAAACGAAGGGTTGGCCGATATGATACTTGTAGGCCATGGCGGCGAGCGTCGGCATCTTGGCGATCATGCGCAAGCTGGCGACCATGCGCTGATGCGGATCCGTGATGTCCGTGGAGTCGTGATAAAAGGCCGAGAGGGCACCGACACAGCCGCACATGACGGCCATCGGATGGGCGTCGCGACGGAAGCCGGTGAAGAAGCGGGACATCTGCTCATGCACCATCGTGTGATGGGTGACGCGATAGTCGAAGTCGATCTTCTGGGCCTTGGTCGGCAGTTCGCCGTACAGCAGTAGGTAGCAG
This sequence comes from Rhizobium herbae, assembly GCF_017873135.1. Lineage (GTDB taxonomy): Bacteria > Pseudomonadota > Alphaproteobacteria > Rhizobiales > Rhizobiaceae > Pararhizobium > Pararhizobium herbae. Next base: position 164,678 of record NZ_JAGGJV010000001.1, read on the forward strand.
ACTTCGAGGAAGTCGCCATGCTCGGCCAATTGCTCGATCGGATAGCCGCGATGCAGGAGGATGCCCTGGTCCCCGTCGATATAGGTGATCTTGGATTCACACGATGCTGTCGAGGTGAAGCCGGGGTCGTAGGTAAACTGGCCGGTCTGCTTGTAGAGGGTGCCGATATCGACCACATCCGGACCGATCGACCCCGATCGCACCGGCAATTCCACCGTTTTATCATCGACGGTTACGACTGCGCTTTTTCCTGTCATGGGGATCCTCCGTTTGCAGCAAATTGGCACACAATTATGCCGCAGATATTAACGCCAACCATGTGCTACCCGATTTAGTCACGGCTGCCAAGTTGAACCAAAGGCAAATTGTGCGATGCAAAAATAGGCATATGGCAACGCAATAATTGCATGTTCCGCCCGTATGTCCAATGACATAATCGCTGACGCGCAAGTCGCTTGTCGCCAGCCGAAAAACTCTTGCCGCTTTTTTAGGCATCAATCTCGTCGGTTGCATTTTGTTCTTTCCGGTTGCAGACTGCGGGCGGGCAAGAGCGGACGGAATGGCATCCATGAGTGAGGGGCGAGACCCGGGATTGGCGTCACGCACGCGATTTCGCGGCATGCTTCCCGATGCCTTTCACACCCTGACGCAAGTCCCTGAAGCCACTGAAAAACTGCCGGAAAACCTTACACGGGCACCATATTTCGCTGGTCTCCCATCAATTCGCAAGGGGCTGCGAGCGGTTCCCTGGCGTGTTGGGCTCCAGCGAGCCGTGGCGGAGGAGCAAGCCTTCGGTCATGCCTTTCTGTTCGCGCCGGTGTTCCTCGGCCTGGGCTCGCTTGTGTGGTTTTCGCTCGCTGAGACGCCAGGCGTTCTCAAACTTGCACTGCTGATGTGCGTTTTTGGCATGGCAGCTTTTTTGCTCCGGCATTCGGCCGGTGTCTGGCGCATCATCACGCTTATCGCCGCATTGTTTACCGCAGGCATGGTGCTTGCTGCCGTGGAAACGGCGCGCATGGACACGGTGTTGCTCGATACGCCGGTGACGACAATGGTTCGCGGCACGGTCACGGCGCGGGAAACCACGGACCGGGGATACTGGCGCTACACCGTCGCAGTGGCACAGACCGTGGATCCGGTATTGAAGCGCCCGCCCGCAACCGTCACGCTTCTTTCCCGCAGCCGCGAAAGGCCGGTCGAAATCGGCGCGGGGATCGAGGGCAGGGCGCGGTTATCGCCGCCCTCCGGCGCTGCCCTTCCCGGTCTCAACGATTTCGCCTTCGACAGCTATTTCAAGGGTATCGGTGCCGTCGGCTATTTCTACGGAAAGCCGGAAGCTGTTGCGGCTCCGGAAGACGGCGCTAAAAGCATGATCGCAGAATGGCGCGCTCGCACGGGGGAAACCATTGCCCGATGGCGCGAGGCGGTTGGAGCGCGCATTCGCGGCACGATCGGCGGTGATGCAGGCGCGATCGCTGCGGCGCTGGTGACGGCGGAGGAGCGCGCCATCAGCCGGCCGACGATCGAGGCGCTGCGCGAAGCCGGGCTTGCGCATGTACTGGCGATCTCCGGGCTGAACATGGTTCTGGCCGCCGGAACCTTCCTGATCGGCGCCCGGACACTTCTCAGTCTTGTTCCGGGGCTGGCGCATCGGTTTCCGATCAAGAAACTTGCCGCCGCCGGTGCGCTGATCATGGTGTTCTCCTATATCCTCATCTCCGGTGGCGCGGTTTCGGCGGTGCGGTCCTGGATCATGATCTCCATCATGCTTGTCGCCGTGTTCTTCGACAGGCCGTCGATCAGCCTGCGCAATGTGGCGCTCTCTGCCCTGATCATTCTCGTGATCACGCCGTCCGCCGTGACGGGGCCGGGTTTCCAGATGTCGTTTGCCGCGACATTGGCGCTGGTCGCCGGCTATGCCCATTGGCGCGAGCGGCCGGGCCGTGACGTGTCGCCGGCCAGCCCCAAAACCGGGCCGCTAAAAGCTGTCGGCGGGTTTTTTGCCGGTTTGCTGCTCAGTTCCTTCATCGGCGGCATGTCGACGATGATTTATTCGGCGGGGCATTTCCACAGGCTCGCCGCCTATGGGCTTGTCGGCAATGTGCTGGCCATGCCGGTCATCAGCATCTTCGTCATGCCGTTCGCTTTGCTCGCAATGCTGTTGATGCCCTTCGGCCTCGATCGTTATCCGCTGCTGGTCATGGGGCAGGGGCTGGACTGGATGATCTCGATCGCCACGATGGTATCCTCCTGGGGTGGCGAGGTGACGACCGGCCGGATTCCGGACCATGCCTTCATGCTCATAGCCGCCGGTGGCGTTCTCGCCTGCCTGTTTCGAACCTGGCTTGCCGCGTCCGGTCTCGCCGTCATCGCCGCCGGCCTTCTCGTGGGGTGGAGCAGCGCCGCGCCACGGCCGGATATCGTCGTCGCCGAAGATGGGCGTCTGGTCGCGATGCTCGAACAGGATGGGGCCGCCATCAATCGCAGCAAGCCGCCGGATTTCGTCTTTTCCCAATGGCAGCGGGCGTTGCGCCTGAAGGATCACTACAAGCCGTCGCAGCGGGATGACCTGGCGATCAAGGGTGCTGAAGTTCCGATCTTAGACAAGCGAGAGACCGGCGACACGCGTAGGAACAAACCGCCGATCGACAAGGAAGCGGCCCGCTCCGCCATCCGGCGGCTTGTGGCCGAGGCAGCGCCCGGCCGTTTTGCCTGCGTGCCAAAGCAATGGTGTGCCGCGACGACGCGGCAGGGATGGCGCGTCGTCACCGTTGAAGACCCGCGCTTTGTCGGCATTGCCTGCGACGAGGCGGACATCGTCGTGACACCGGTCAACGTGCGGTTCCGGACCTGCCGCTCGCGCGCGCTGTTGCTGAGCGGCCGGAGTTTGCGGCGCACGGGTGCCGTCGAGATTTATGGCATATCCTCCGGCAAGCAGGCGGAAAAGGCCGGGATGCAACTGATTTTTGCGCTGGAGCAGTTGCAACGGCCCTGGGCGCGGCACAGGATCTATGACTGGCGGACCGGACAGTTCGACGCGCGCGAACCGGGCGAATGAAGCGGGTGCCAAGGGGAAAGATATGAACCGCGCAATGCCAATTCCGGTCGACCTGTTTATTCTTGATTAAAGCACTCCACAAATCCTTGTCTTTCGGCCATAGTATGTCATATGAAGCCGCGATTGACGCAGGCGCGTTCGGTGCCGGCTGTCAAATGAAGGATTTGCGCGTTCCCGCCACTCCGTCCTCCCAGGGGGCGGCGGACGATTACAAGGTAAGGACAGGTCATGCCGAACCGGGCAATGCCGAAATGGATGATGCTTGCGGCCGTGCTGCTGGCGTTCTCGAATGCCGGAGCGCTTCGCGCGCAGGAAACCCCGGCTGCGGCCACCAGTGAAACGAAACAGCCCGTTCAGACCGCCCCCGAAGGCGGCGCATTGCCGTCAACGGCAGCGAATGACGCCACCCCAGTCGCGCCCGCAGGCGAAGCGACGCAGGCAGTGCCGGCGGATGCTGCTGTTGAGAGCAACGCGGAGACCGCAGCACCCAATCCGGTATTGCCGCACGACCTCTCGCCGCTTGGCATGTTCATGGCCGCCGACATCGTCGTCAAAGGCGTCATGAGTGCCCTGGCACTGGCGTCGGTGGCGACCTGGGCAATCCTGCTTGCCAAGTCTTTCGAGGTTGCTGCCGCCAAGAGCAGTGCCAAGCGGGCGGTGCGGGCCTTGTCCGATGCGGTGGTCCTGCGGGACGTTCGCGAGACATTGACCGCCAGGAAAGGCCCGGCAGTGCAGATGATTGCGGCCGCAAGCGACGAATTGTCGAAATCGGAAGCGATCCTCGATCTCGTCTCGACGCAAGGCGTCAAGGAGCGGGTGGCATCGCAACTGTCCCGCATCGAGGCCGGGGCCGGCAAGCGCATTGCCGGCGGTACCGGTATTCTCGCGACGATCGGCTCGATTTCGCCGTTCGTCGGACTGTTCGGCACTGTCTGGGGCATCATGAATTCGTTTATCGGCATCAGCCAGGCGCAGACGACAAATCTTGCGATCGTCGCCCCCGGTATCGCCGAAGCGCTGCTGGCAACGGCCATCGGCCTGGTGGCCGCCATTCCGGCCGTCGTCATCTACAACTACTTCGCCCGCTCGATCAGCGGCTATCGCCTGATCCTTGCCGATGCCTCGGCTGCGGTCGAGCGGCTCGTCAGCCGTGATCTCGACTTCCGCCAGGCGCGTCGTCTCGCGCCGCGCAAGGCCGAGAGCCATGCGCATTCGGAAGCCGGCATCGCGCGGATCGGATAAGACCATGGCCAGCAAGATCAGCGAAGGCGGCGGCGACCTCGAGGAAAACAGCGAGATCAATGTCACACCGTTCATCGACGTCATGCTCGTTCTGTTGATCATCTTCATGGTGGCGGCACCGCTTGCCACCGTCGATATGAAGGTCGACCTGCCGCAATCGGCGGCAACTCCGGTCAAACGCGATGACAAGCCGGTTTTCGTGACCCTGAAAGCCGATCTTTCCCTGGCGCTGGGCAACGAAGAAACAGGGCGCGACACCTTCGTTGCGGAACTCAACCGCATGACCGAGGGCAATACACAGACACGCATCCTTCTGCGCGCCGACAAGGCCGTCGACTACGGTGAGCTGATGACGGTCATGAACCTCATCCAGAGGGCAGGCTATACGAAAATCGGGCTTGTCGGCCTGGAAGCTGCGCCTGCCGGCTGAGGCAGGCGGCTTCGTTAGAACTTGTAGCCGACGGCCAGACCCGCATGGCTCAGGCCATCGTTCGGCCCGTCGCAGAGACTGGCGTGCGACGAATGGTCCGCGGTTGCCAGAATCTGCCAATTGTCCGTCACGCGATAACCCACCGCGATCTGTTCGCGAAACAGCAGGCGGCAGCCGAGGTCCGGCCCGCTTGCTTCGTGGCGGTCCAGATTGCCATTGTGAACGGTACCACCAAGGCCCAGTTCCACGAAGAAGCGGTCGGTGATATCGGCAGTCCAGCTGATGCCGCCATAGATCTGGTCGACCCCGTCGCCTGTGCCGACCGAGGCACCAAGGTAAATCCTCGGCTCAAGGATGGACTGCTGCCATGTTGCTGCCTTGCCGCTCGACAGCGGATCGAAAAAGATCGTGGCGGACGGAAAGATGCCTGATTCGTGTGTGTCGCCGGCACTGATGGACGCACTTGTTCCGAAACGGAGTTCATCGAAAATCGTTTCCGCGGCCACTGCGCTCTGATGCCACGAGATAGAAAAGAACAGGGCGATCGAAAGAAGCCCAACCCGGGTGGCGGACTGACGTGGCTGTTTAAAACGCACTGGCACTTTTCTACACCTCTCGACCCGGCGATTCGGTTGTGATGCGTAATGGATATTAGGCCCATATTTTCTCTCGCCGGAAAGTCAGAATATATCTCCCGGCTTTTGCGAAGCTTGCTTTTTTGCAAGAACTGCATTCCATAGCTTGAAACGGCGGGTGCGCGGATTTATGAGCTTGGCCATGCCCGGTCGGCTGAAGCGCCACCGGTTGTTTTATCTGCGCAAGCCAAAAGCGCGCAAACGCCGGAACACGATCCGGACTACGAGGGCAGGCAAGATGAATTTCGAAGCAGCACGCATCAAGATGGTCGACAACCAGATCCGCACCACGGATGTGACGTCGCACGCCGTTCTCTCGGCGTTCCTGTCGGTCCCGCGAGAAGAGTTTGTGCCCGCCGGGATGAAGCCGCTGGCCTATATCGACACCGACATCGAACTGCCGTCAGACCCTGCCGCCGGGAAGCGTTACCTGATGGAACCGTCGCCCCTGGCAAAGCTCCTTCAACTTGCCGAAATCTCAAAGGGCGACAAGGTTCTCGAGATCGGTTGCGGCACAGGTTACGCCTCCGCCATTCTTTCGGAACTTGCTGGATCGGTCGTGGCGCTCGAAAGCGATGCGAAGCTTGCGGCTGAAGCATCGACAACCCTGGCTCGCCTCGGTCATGCGAATGTCTCGGTCGTTACGGGTGATATGGAAAAGGGGCATGCTGCGGGTGCACCGTATGATGTGATCTTTGTTCACGGTGCCGTCGAAACCATCCCGGCCTCGCTGCTTGCCCAGTTGAGCGACGGCGGCAGTCTTGTCGCGGTGGTCGGCTTTGGGAATGCGTCGCGTGCCCAGGTCTTCCTTCGCGAGAACGGCAAGACATCGGAGCGGTTGGCGTTCAACACGGCGGTGAAGCCGCTGCCGGGCTTCCGGCTTGCCCGCGAATTCGTATTTTGATGCCCCATATTGAGGCACTCAACACCTGGTTGCCGGCGCGTAAAATGCAATGTTGCGATTTGGCAAAATGATGTTCGTTTCTCGTCAATTTCTATGATTGGCGAGGGCGAGTGGTTGTTGCCGCGTCAAATCCGGGCTTTAAAGAAAAGCTTGTGGGCGGTCGGTAAGGCGTGATTTTGCCGTGTTTTCCATATAGGGGGGCGACGCGACAGAACGCAGCGATCTTTTCCGGTGAATGGGGAATGTCTGCGCGTTGAAGAACTGGGAAGGTTTGGTTGCGCCAGCTTTTCCGTACTGGAGTAAAATTTGTGTTAATTTTCCGTAAAACGGCTGTGGCGGCCGCTCTTTCCACCGCCTTGTGGCTCCTGCCGCATGCCGTTTCTGCTGAAACAATCTTCGGCGCGATGGCGAAGGCCTATCAAAACAATCCGGAACTCAATGCCGTTCGCGCCGGGCTTCGCGCAACGGATGAAGGCGTGCCGATCGCCAAGTCCGGTTACCGCCCGCAGATTTCCGCGACTGCTACCGGCACAGCGACGCGTCTGGGCACCGAGAGTTTGTTCAGGTCAGGCACGCCCCTCCTCAGCGAGGATTTTACCACCGGATCTGCCAGTATCACCATCACGCAGCAGATTTTCGACGGTTTCCAAACTCTGAATAACGTCAGGGCTGCTGAAGCGAATGTGTTTTCAAGCCGGGAAACGCTGAAGGCCAACGAAATTTCCATTCTGTTGGCCGCCGCCCAATCCTATGCGAACATCTCGCGCGACCAGCGGATCGTGGCGATCCGCAAACAGAACCTTGCCTTCCTCAAGGAACAGTTGAGCGCTGCCAAATCCCGGCTGGATGTTGGGGAAGGGACACGCACCGACGTCAGTCAGGCGGAGGCCGAGCTGGCGGGTGCACAGGCGATCCTCGTCAATGCCGTGGCTCAACTGAAGCAAAGCGAAGCGGTATACGTCCAGATCGTTGGAGATGCGCCGAAGGGGATCAAGCAACCGTCGCCCGCGTCGAAAGCGCTGCCGAAGAGTCTGGATCAAGCTGTCGCTGCCGGTCTGCGCGATCACCCGTCGATCATTGCAGCACAGTATAATGTCGATGCCGCCGGTTACAGGGTCAAGTCCGCCGAAGGGACGATGCTGCCGGGTGTGGTGGTCCAGGGGGCACTGAGCCGCAACACGACGGACCGCGATCGCAACTCCGATACTGCGAACGCCTCCATCACCGCCCGCCTCGAGGTGCCGCTCTATCAGGGCGGTGCCGAATACGGCCAGATTCGGCAGGCCAAGGAGCGCCTCGGCCAGCAGCGCATTCTGGTCGATTCTGCGCGCGCCGACGTGCAGCAGACGATCGTGACCGCCCATGCTCAGTTTGAAGGTGCTCTTGCGACGATCACCGCCAACAAGGCGCAGGTCAACGCGGCCAACATGGCCTTGGCGGGCGTGATCGAGGAGCGAAAGGTCGGCCAGCGCACGACGCTTGACGTGCTTGATGCGCAGCAGAGTGTACTCGCCGCCGAGGAAAGCCTCGTTTCGTCGCAGCGTAACGCCGTGGTAGCCAGCTATTCCTTGCTGGCGGCGATGGGGCGCCTGACGATCAAGAGCCAGGGCTTGCAGGTTGCCGAGTACCGCGCCGAGGAACATTACGAGGCCGTCAAGGACAAATGGTTCGGATTGCGCACCGTCGACGGCCGCTGATCCAATAGTCTGATTGTGTGCGTTATTTCAACAGCTGCGCTCCTGCCATGAGCGGGGCGGCCGTTTTCCGTTGGCCGGCGGCAGGTGGCGCTGCGAACAAACCTGTGCATGATTTCAACTTGGTGATTCGCGGCGTTTTGTTCGGCGCCGAACTCGCATACAGTTCGTGCCAATGACTGCGCGGCAATGTCTCGATCAAACGCGACCGCAGAAACGGGGATAATAATGGCACAGCCCAATGTAGCGCGTGAGCCGTCGATGGACGAGATTCTCGCCTCGATTAGAAAGATCATCGAAAGCAACGAGCCCGGTATTCCCGGTTTCCCTGCCAACGATCTCGGTCCCGCTCCGGACGATGCCTATCGCGCTGATCGCGGTTATGACGACGGAAGCGCCGAAGACATTCACCTGACGATCGACGACGAAGTGCTTGCGCCGGAATTCGAAGCAGAGCAGCGGCATCAGGCACCGTCCGTGGAGCTTCCGTCGCGGCAGCCCCAGGACGCGAGCGTAAGATCCTCGGTATCGACGACATCGACGCCGCCGCTGTCACTTGCCGACGTCGCCGCGCGTGTTCGTGCAGCTTCGGAGCGGCACTCGGCGCCGCCACGGGAACCGGAAACCCCATCTACCGCCTTTCGCGCCAGGTCCGACAATCCGATGGTGACCTCCCGCATGGCGCCCTCGTCTGCGGCCTTGCTTTCACAGCCGGACGTCAGGCATGAACAGTCACCGGCGACAGCTGAAGCGGTTTCAGTCGCCCGGTCGATCGTGGCGGCTGAAGAGAAAGCCGAGCCGACAGCAACCATTGCTGTCGAGCATCCGGCAGAGCAGCATCAGCCGCTGGCCGTGGTCGCTGAGAAGGACGTCGCCGCGATCGTTTCGCCGGCCGTCGGTGAGCAGGTTGCGCGGTCGTTCGGCGATCTGGCCTTGGCCGTCGACAGCAGCGCGCGCCGTTCCTTCGATGAGATTGCCGAAGACATGCTGCGCCCGATGCTGCAGGAATGGCTTGATGACAATCTGCCAACCCTCGTCGAACGCCTTGTGCGCGAGGAAATCGAACGCGTTGCGCGCGGTCCCAGGCGGTAGACCACGCTTTTCCCGCTTACAAAGCCGCCAGCAACCACACTGGCGGCTTTTTTGGTGTTATTGTTGACACCAATGCCTCGTTCCGATTTACAACCCACCGATATCAATCAGCAAGTTTGGCTTCAGAATGCTTGAAAAAACCTATGATTCCGCCGCTGTCGAACCGCGCATCGCCAAGATCTGGGATGATGAGGACGCCTTCCGCGCTGGCGCAGGTGCAAAACCGGGTGCCGAGAGCTTCTGCGTCGTCATTCCGCCGCCGAACGTTACGGGTTCGCTGCATATGGGCCATGCGCTGAACAACACGTTGCAGGACATCATGGTGCGCTTCGAGCGCATGCGCGGCAAGGACGTGCTCTGGCAGCCGGGCATGGACCATGCCGGCATCGCCACGCAGATGGTCGTCGAGCGTCAGCTGATGGAACGCCAGCAGCATCGCCGCGAGATGGGCCGCGAGGCCTTCATCGACAAGGTCTGGGAATGGAAGGCCGAATCCGGCGGACTGATCTTCAACCAGCTGAAGCGCCTCGGCGCCTCCTGCGACTGGTCGCGCGAACGCTTCACCATGGATGAAGGCCTGTCGAAGGCTGTTCTGGAAGTCTTCGTCTCGCTCTACAAGGATGGCTTGATCTACAAGGACAAGCGGCTGGTCAACTGGGATCCGAAGCTGTTGACGGCGATCTCGGACCTTGAGGTCGAGCAGATCGAAGTTGCCGGCAGTCTCTGGCACCTGCGTTATCCGCTGGAGGAGGGCGTCACCTACCAGCATCCGATCGCCTTCGACGAGGACGGCAAGGCGACGGAATGGGAAACGCGCGACTATCTGGTCGTTGCGACGACCCGGCCGGAAACCATGCTTGGCGATACCGGTGTAGCCGTTCACCCGGACGACGAGCGCTACAAGGCCATCGTCGGCAAGCATGTCGTGCTGCCGCTGGTCGGCCGGCTCATCCCGATCGTTGCCGACGAATATCCGGACCCAACCGCCGGCACCGGTGCCGTCAAGATGACACCCGCCCATGATTTCAACGACTTCGAGGTTGGCAAGCGGCGCCATCTGCGGCAGGTCAACATTTTGACGATCGATGGCCATCTGACGCTGGCCGGCAACGAGGATTTTCTTGAGGGCCTGCCTGCAAGCGATGAGCTGGAAGCCTTGATCTCCGCCCTTGACAACGTGGAGCGTTTCGCCGCCCGCAAGGCAATCGTCACGATGTTCGAGGAACGCGGCCTGCTCGACAAGATCGAGCCGCACAAGCACACGGTTCCCCATGGCGACCGTGGTGGCGTTCCGATCGAGCCGCGGCTGACCGAGCAGTGGTACGTCGATGCCAAGACGCTTGCCAAACCGGCCATCGCCTCTGTCCGCGAGGGACGGACGAACTTTGTCCCGAAGAACTGGGAAAAGACCTATTTCGAATGGATGGAGAACATCCAGCCCTGGTGCGTTTCGCGGCAGCTCTGGTGGGGACACCAGATTCCGGCCTGGTATGGCCCCGACGGTCAGGTTTTCGTCGAAAAGACCGAGGAAGAGGCGCTGCACGCTGCGATCCAGCATTATCTTTCACATGAAGGCCCGATGAAGGCTTACGTCGAGGATCTGCTCGAAAACTTCCGCCCGGGCGAAATTCTCGTCCGCGACGAGGACGTGCTCGACACCTGGTTCTCTTCCGCGCTCTGGCCGTTCTCGACGCTCGGCTGGCCAGACAAGACGCCGGAACTCGACAAATACTATCAGACCGACGTTCTGGTGACCGGCTTTGACATCATCTTCTTCTGGGTCGCCCGGATGATGATGATGGGCCTGCATTTCATGAAGGACACCGACGGCACGCCCGTCGAGCCGTTCCACACGGTCTATGTGCATGCGCTGGTTCGCGACAAGAACGGCGCGAAAATGTCGAAGTCGAAGGGGAACGTCATCGATCCGCTGGATCTGATCGACGAATATGGCGCGGATTCGCTGCGGTTCACGCTGGCGATCATGGCGGCGCAGGGCCGCGACGTGAAGCTCGATCCGGCCCGTATCGCCGGCTACCGAAATTTCGGTACCAAGCTCTGGAACGCGACGCGCTTCGCCGGCATGAACGGTGTTGCCAACGACCCGAAGTTCGTGCCTGAAACCTGCTCGCTGACCATCAACCGCTGGATTCTGACGGAACTCTCCCGGACGATCCGCGACGTCACCGACGCAATCGAAGGCTACAGGTTCAATGAAGCGGCCGGCAGCCTCTATCGTTTCGTCTGGAACCAGGTTTGCGACTGGTATCTGGAATTGCTGAAGCCTGTCTTTGGCAGCGATGATGAGGCCGGCAAGGCGGAATCGCGAGCCTGCGTCGCCTATGTCCTCGACGAGACCTACAAGCTGCTGCATCCCTTCATGCCGTTCATGACGGAAGAACTCTGGGCGCAGACCGCAGGCGAGGGCAAGACGCGCGACAGCCTGCTGTGCCATGCGGACTGGCCTGTAGCCTCCTACGCGGATGACGCCGCGGCCGGCGAAACCAACTGGCTGATCGACCTGGTGTCGGGCATCCGCTCGGTACGCTCGGAAATGAACGTTCCGCCGGCTGCCATCGCCCCCCTGGTCGTCGTCGAGGCGAGCATGCTGACCAAGGAACGGCTGGAACGCCACGCCGCGGCCATCCGCCGGCTGGCGCGCGTCGATGCGATCGATCTTGCCGCTGCGGCACCGAAGGGAAGCGCCCAGATCGTGGTCGGCGAGGCGACGGTTTGCCTGCCGCTCGGCAGCCTGATCGATCTGGCGGCTGAAAAGCTCCGTCTTGAAAAGGCGGTCGGCAAGGTAGACCAGGAGCGCGAGCGTATCCTCGGCAAGCTTTCGAACGAAAAATTCGTTGCCAATGCGCGTCCGGATGTCGTCGAGGCGGAGCGTGAACGTCTGGCCGAACTCGACGGCCAGAAAGCGTCTCTGGGCGTGGCGCTGGCAAGGATTTCGGAAGCCGGCTGATTGACGGCTTCGCGTCGGATAGAAAATCGAAAAGCGACTGGTTGCGGATCAACCGGTCGCTTTTATCGTTGCGGCGAGCGGATCGCGTTACGGTGCCCATAAGCGTGAAGACGGAATAACGCCGGAGTTATCGGTGATTCTGTGTTTAGCTGCAATTCTCGTCTCAAAACCCCACATCGCCATGATTGCGCCTGAATATTCACGATCGGTAAGGCGATTCCTGCAAAAAGCGGCATTGTTGTGTCGAAGTGACACTTTGATGATTTTGAGGAATTATTTTTCAAGTTGTTTCTATTTTTTTCGAAAATGTGAAATTATGTACTGAATATCGTCGATTTTCCTTGCGTCGTAATTTTCTTACGTAAATTTTCCGTGATCGGAAGCCTTGTACCCCCAGATCTAGGTATTTGCTATCTGGGCCGTCCCGCCGAATACTTTTGTTTCGGTCGCTGATTTCAACGCTGGCGACCGATCTGTGTTCAGGGGAGGGACGAATGGTTCACAAGAAAATCAAGACTGCCATGATGGCGGCACTGACTGCTGCATTAACCGCAAGCGCGGCAAATGCAGGCGGTCTGGAACGTGGCGGCTACAATATAGACCTGCTGTTCGACCCGTCGACATATGCGGCCGAAGCTGCGGCAACCTATGTCAATCCGCAGCGCGAACTCGACAATGTAGTTGATATCAATCCGGCCAACGGCGATTTGAACGGTCTTCCGAATAGCGGTGTTAGGGATACAGAGGGTTATTGGGTTCCGCGTATCGGCGTAAAGGCCGGCATTGGCGATAGCGTTGACTGCATGGCCGACTATTCGCAGCCTTGGGGTGCGCATACGAGTCCGGGCGCCAACTGGGCGGGTGCCAATGACAATATCGAAACCAAGATCGAAAGCGACAACTACGCTGCAACCTGCTCCTACAAGTGGGACATGGGCAAGGGCCAGTTCCGCGTGATCGGCGGCGGCTTTTACCAAGAGGTCGGCGGCTTCAAGGAGCGGCTCGTATCGCCTGCGGTTCCCGCGCTCGGGATCACTGGCGTCGGTCGGATGGACCTTGAGGGCAGCGGATGGGGCTGGCGTGCGGGTGTCGCCTACGAAATTCCTGAATATGCCCTCCGTGCGAGCCTCGTCTACAACAGCAAGGTGGATCTCGACAATCTCGACGGCACCATTGATCTCAGCCGCGTCATTCTCGGCGTTGGCCCGACAGGACCGATTTTCGGCTCGCGTTATGACGTCTCCAGCTTCGCTTCGATGCCTGATTCCTTGGAACTGAAGGTGCAGACGGGCATCGCCCCCGGCTGGCTGGTATTCGGTTCTGTCAAATGGACCGATTGGAGCCAACTGCAGATCGTGAGCGTCACCGCCGACGACCCCAGCCCGGTTCGCCCACCGACCAGCCTCGATCTGCTCTACCGCGACGGCTGGACGATCTCCGGCGGCGTTGGCCACAAGTTCAACGATCAGTGGAGCGGTGCCGTCAGCCTGACCTGGGATCGCGGGACGAGCCACGGCTATGGCAACCAGACGGACAGCTGGACGCTGGGTACGGGTGTGTCCTACATGCCGACGGAAAATGTCGAGCTTCGGCTTGCGGGTGCGATCGGCCTGCTGACGAGCGGCAGCTCCGGACCGCAGACATATAATGGCGTGCCCGTTGGTACCAACGTCACTTATGATTTTGGAACCGACATCGTCAGCGCGATTTCCACGTCGCTGAAGGTCAAGTTCTGATCTTCCGACACAACAGATCAAAAAGCCCGGTGTTCGCATCGGGCTTTTTGTGCTTTTGGGTGTGCTTGTTTTTGTTCACGAACGCCCTGGACGCGAACGCAGGCTTGCAGCCGCATAATAAGCATTGTTGCGCCGCGGAACGGTAAAATTCCCATTTCCCGCGGGTTTCCCTCCTGGAATTGCAACAGTAAAAATCAGATTTTTCGCTTTTCCGGCATCACGTTTTGTGACGATTCAGCAACACATTCTTTCTATAGTTTGTAGCGGCCTGCTGGCAGGCGATTGTGTCTATTTCCCGCCACAAACTGGGAGCACCGATGGACTTGACAAACGTGCCAGTAAGTTTTGAGCATGCTGCGTTTGAGGGAATATGAGTTATCGCGTTTTCGAAAAAATCCATGTCTCCGGTGATGTTACGTGGCCTTGCAACAGCTTTTCGGAGCTACCGGGCAGGCCGTATCGCTGCGAGCTGGATCGAGCGGCTGGGGCAGGCCGCACTCTTGCCGGAAACGTTGACTACTGTTGGAGAACTGCCGCGGCGAACAGCGCTGACGGCAGGGGGCTTATCTGGACCGGCGCTGACCGGCTCTTGGGTTTGAACGGAAGAAATAGACTATCATGCTGATACGCGGTTACCGCTCGTTGACGTTTCTTGTTCTGAGTATGGCGCTCGCGCTCTCTGCGCAGCAGCGCACGGCTTACGCATTCGATCCGAATGCCGGCGTCACCAAGGAATCCGGCCCTTTCGCGCTCTTCAAGTTCGGTTTTTCGGCCTACAAGAACGGCCGCAAGGATGAGGCGGTCGAAGCCTATCGTTATGCGGCCGAAAAGGGCCATACGGGCTCCCGCTGGGCACTCGCCAACATGTACGCCTATGGCGACGGCGTGGCTGAAAACGATCTGGAAGCCTTCAAGATCTACAGCGAGATCGCCGAAAAAGGCGTCGAGCCGGGTTCCGAGGATACGGGCTATTTCGTCAACGCCCTGATTTCGCTCGCCGGCTATTATCGCCGCGGTATTCCCGATAGTCCCATCAAGAGTGATCTCAGCCAGGCCCGCCAGCTCTATTTCCAGGCCGCCTCGACCTTCGGTGTCGCCGAGGCGCAATTCCAGCTCGCCAAGATGCTTCTCTCCGGCGACGGCGGCAGCGTCAATGTCCAGCAGGCGAAGAAATGGCTCAATCGCGCCCGTAAGAACGGCCACGCTGGCGCCATGGGCGTTTTCGGCAATGTGATCTTCCAGGAAGGTCAGACGGCGCGTGGACTGGCCTATATGACCGCTGCACTCGACCAGTGTACGCCGAAGGAACGGCCCTGGCTGCAATCCCTGCAGGAGCAGGCCTTCTCGATTGCCAGCGAAGACGACCGCCGGACGGCCGTCGCCATGTCACACAGCATTCACCTCGACAGCGACTGAACCGTCAAGGTTTCTGCGTCATGCGGCAAAATTGAATTCCGCTGCCACCGGTACGTGATCGGACGGCTTTTCCCAGGCGCGCACGTGCTTCTCGACATCCGTCGAAATCAACCTGTCGGCCGCTTCCGGCGACAGCATCAGGTGATCGATGCGGATGCCGAAGTTCTTCGGCCAGCAGCCGGCCTGATAATCCCAGAACGTATAGAGCGGCGTTGCATCCGTCGTTGAGCGGACGGCGTCGGTAAACCCAAGGTTTTCGAGGCGGCGAAATGCTTGCCGGGTGCGCGGCTGGAACAGAGCGTCGTTCTGCCAGACCTTGACGTCCCAGCAGTCGTGCGGTTCGGCGATGACATTGTAGTCGCCCGCCAGAATCAGCGGCTCTTCCAATGCAAGACGGCTTGCCGCAAAGGCACCGAGGCGATCCATCCAGGAAAGCTTGTAGGGGAATTTTTCCGTCTCGACCGGATTGCCGTTCGGCAGGTAGATCGAGCAGACGCGGATTGCGCCGCCCTTGACGGAAAACACCCCTTCGATGAACCGCGACTGCTCGTCCGAATCGTCGCCGGGCAGCCCGCGATTGATCTCGTCCGGCTGGAGCTTCGAAAGAATCGCCACGCCGTTGAAGCCCTTCTGGCCATGCGTTTCGACATGATAACCGAGCGCCTCGATCTCCGCGCGGGGAAAGCCTTCATCCATCGTCTTGATTTCCTGAAGGCAGACGATATCGGGCTGCGATTCCTTCAGCCAGGCTACGAGAACGTCGATGCGGGCCCTGACGCCGTTGATGTTCCAGGTAACGATTTTCATGGAGTCACGTCCTTTTCGCTGACGGCGCGGAGCCTGCTCTCCTTTTAGCGTCGTCGGATTTTTTTGACAAACCCGATCCGCAACGCAGGCTGTATGACGTCCGCCCGAATTGCTTCCTGATTATGCCTCGCTATATTCCCGACCATGATTGTCATGCTCACCACCTACTGGCCGCATTTCCTGGCCGTGCTCTCCGTCGTCCTCGGCGTCCCGGCGGCCATCCATGCCACGATGACCAAGGAGGAGGTGCGCTCGGCGCTCGGTTGGGTCGGCGTCATTCTGCTGTCACCGGTGCTGGGCGCGCTGCTTTATGCGATTGCCGGCATCAACCGCATTCGCCGCTCCTCGATCGAACAGCAAAGATCTCAGTTCAGGGAACATGGTTCGGATGCCATGGGCAAATTCGACGTGTCTGTCCCCGCCGTGGCGGACCGGTTCGGCCCGCGATTCGGAGCCATGAAATTGCTCGGTGACCGCGTCAGCCGCCACCGCATGTGCACCGGCAATAGCATCACCATGCTCGAAAGCGGTGACGAAGCCTATGCGATGATGCTGCAGCAGATCGCCGGCGCGACGCGTTCCATCCTGCTCGAGACCTATATTTTTGATCGCGATGCCATCGGCCTGCGCTTTGCCGATGCCTTGATCACGGCAGCCAAACGCGGCGTCGCGGTGCGGGTGCTGATCGACGCGGTTGGTGCGCGATATTCGGTCCCGAGCATTGTCGGCCACCTGCAGGCCGGTGGCGTGACGGTGCGGGTCTTCAACGGCAACATCATCATGGGGTTGCGGCTTCCCTATGCCAATCTGCGCACGCACCGAAAAATCCTCGTCGTTGACGGCGCCGTTGCCTTTACCGGTGGCATGAACATCCGGTCGGGTTTTACGGCGGAGTTTGCCGGCGACGCTCAGGCGCGCGATACGCATTTCCGCGTGTCTGGCCCGGTCGTTGCCGATCTCTTCCAGGTCGCGTCCGAAGACTGGCGGTTTGCCAGCCGGGAGGCGCTGGACCGGGAGGCGTGGAAAATTTCGCTCGCGCCGCAACAGCAGAAGCCCTCCATGCTGATGCGCGCCGTGCCGTCCGGACCCGACCGGGCAAACGAATCCAACCACAAGATGATGATGGGTGCGTTTTCCATCGCAAGACGGAATATCCGCATCATGTCGCCGTATTTCCTGCCAGACAGGGAACTGATCAGTGCCCTTGTCACGGCGGCGATGCGCGGGGTCGAGGTCGATATCATCGTCCCGGCCGTCAATAACCTCGTGCTGGTGGATCGGGCGATGACGGCGCAGTTCGACCAGACCTTGAAGGGCGGTTGCCGCATCTGGCGCTCCACCGGTGCGTTCAATCACTCGAAGCTGATGACGGTTGATGATCGCTGGGCCTATGTCGGCTCCTCGAATCTCGACCCGCGCTCGCTGCGGCTGAATTTCGAGATCGATCTGGAAGTACTCGACGCCGGTTTTGCCGGGGCCGTCGGCCAGAGAATCCGGGCCGTGCTGAAGAATGCGCAGCCGGTGACGCTCGCGGACCTGCGCGCAAAGCCGTTTGCCACGCGCCTGCTCAACAAGATTTTCTGGCTGGGGTCGCCCTATCTGTAGGGCGATGCGCCGTCAGGCATTTTTCGTCAGACCGAGAAACTCGTGCCGCAGCCGCAGCTTGCAACCGCATTCGGATTCTTGATCTGAAAGGACTGGCCGAGCAGGTTGTCGACGAAATCGATTTCGGAGCCGCTCATATAGACCAGCGACAGGCTGTCGATCAGCACTTTCGCGTCGCCCTTTTCCAGAACGAGGTCATCGTCGCCGGCATCGCCGACCAGGTCGAACTTGTAGGAAAAGCCCGAACATCCGCCGCCTTCGACGGAAACGCGCATGGCTTTTTTGTCGGCGTCCGTTTTCAGGATCACGGCAATGCGTTTTGCCGCCGAGTCCGAGAGAGTTACGGTTTCTGCTGTCATATCTACCTCCTGCCGGGGTCAAGAACCGGAGAGATTCGCTGTTTACGTCACCCGTTGCCCAGTATTGCCGGCAGCCGGGAAGGATCGATTGCGCAGCAAATCCTTGTTTTCGTTCAAGGTCACGAGTGATTTCCACTCGGTGCTTTCCTGCAGCGCACACTATAGGTATGAAGGCTTTAATACCGCGTCAATGGGATGCTGAGTGGGAAATGACATTGGACAGACATGCTCTTGGTTTCGGTGCCGGTGAACGTGCGATTTTCGCCTCCGATCCGTGGGCGAGCCGCGGTCGGCTGTATCCCGAGACCGGCAGCCCGACGCGGTCGGATTTCCAGCGCGACCGAGACCGGATCGTCCACACCACCGCCTTTCGCCGGCTGAAGCACAAGACCCAGGTCTTCATTGCCGCCGACGGCGACCACTATCGCACGCGGCTGACCCACACGATCGAAGTGGCGCAGATCGCCCGGGCACTGGCGCGGGCGTTGAAACTCGACGAGGATCTCGCCGAAGGGGTCGCGCTCGTCCACGATTTCGGTCATACGCCTTTCGGCCACACGGGCGAGGACGCGCTGCACGAGATGCTGAAGCCTTATGGCGGCTTCGACCACAATGCGCAGTCGCTCCGCATCGTCACCAAGCTCGAACGCCGCTATGCCGAATTCGATGGCCTCAACCTGACTTGGGAGAGCCTGGAAGGCCTGGTCAAGCACAACGGACCGCTGGTGGCAGCAAATGGCGAGGGCACGCGCGGCCCGGTTCCCCAGCCGATCCGCGACTATTGCGCGCTGCACGATCTGGAACTGGCAAGCTTTGCAAGCCTTGAAGCGCAGGTGGCGGCGATTGCCGACGACATCGCCTACAACACCCACGATATCGACGACGGATTGCGGTCGGGCTATCTGACGTTCGAAATGCTGGAGGAAATTCCTTTCCTGGCCGGTCTGATGCGCGAGGTCGGCGATCGTTACCCCGGACTGGAAGCAAGCCGGTTCACCCACGAAATCATGCGCCGCCAGATCACCGCCATGGTCGAGGATGTGATCACCGTCGCGCAGGACAATCTCAAGGATATTCGCCCGCAGAGTGCAGCGGATGTGCGCAATGCGGGCAGGGTGATTGCGACCTTCTCCGGCGCCATGTTCCAGACCGACCAGCAGATCAAGAAAATGCTGATGACACGGATCTATCGTCACCCCGAAGTCATGCGTGTGCGCAAGAATGCGGCCCTGATCGTCACCGATCTCTACAAGGCCTTCATGGCCGACCCGCGCGAAATGCAGAAGCATTACTGGATCGACCTGATCGCCGGCATGGCCGAGCCGGCAAAGGCCCGCCATGTCGGCGACTATCTGGCCGGAATGACCGATACCTATGCCATTGCGGTGCACCAGCGCTTGTTTGACCATACTCCCGATTTGCGATAGTCACCGCGCCGGTTGAAGACAGCGGCGAGCGTTGTAAGCTGTCTCCGGTTTTGAACGATAATAATGCGACCTCGCGCGCTTCTGGCGCAGCAGAGCGGATGGATGACATGAACCTTTTCACAGACTTCGAAGCAAGAATTAAAAACGTCCTGGAGACGATTGATATCGTACGTGAAAAGCGATCCGAAATTGATTTTGACAGGGTCAGCGTAGAATCGCCGCGGGATGCCAGCCACGGTGATGTGGCGACCAACGCTGCCATGGTGCTGGCCAAGCCGCTCGGAACCAATCCGCGTGCGCTTGCCGAACAGATCGTCGTCAGGCTGAAAGAAGACCCGGAAGTCATCGACGTCTCGGTGGCCGGACCGGGCTTCATCAATGTCAAGCTCTCGATTGCCTATTGGCAGAAGTTGCTGACCGGGATGGTTGCCGAAGGCACCGCATACGGCAGGAGCGCAGTCGGTGCCGGCCGCAAGGTCAATGTCGAGTATGTTTCGGCCAATCCGACAGGCCCGATGCATGTCGGCCATTGCCGTGGCGCTGTCGTCGGCGACACGCTTGCCAACCTGCTTCAGTTTGCCGGTTACGAAGTCACCAAGGAGTACTATATCAACGACGCCGGCTCGCAGATCGATACGCTCGCCCGGTCCGCTTTCCTGCGGTACCGCGAGGCGCTTGGCGAAAAGATCGGCGAAATTCCCGCGGGGCTCTATCCGGGCGATTATCTCGTTCCGGTCGGGCAGGCACTGGTCGATGAATTCGGCACCAGCCTCCGGCTCATGCCGGAAGACAAGTGGATGCCGCTGGTCAAGGACCGCACCATCGATGCGATGATGGTGATGATCCGCGAGGATCTGGCGGCGCTTAATGTTCATCACGACGTTTTCTTCTCTGAACGGACCCTGCATGCCGATGGCGCCGGACGGATCCGCAATGCCATCAACGACCTGACCTTCAAGGGCCATGTCTACAAGGGGGCCTTGCCGCCGCCGAAGGGGCAGCTGCCGGAAGACTGGGAAGACCGCGAGCAGACCCTGTTCCGCTCGACCGAAGTCGGCGACGATATCGACCGGCCGCTGATCAAGTCGGACGGTTCCTATACTTACTTCGCCGCCGACGTTGCCTATTTCAAGGACAAGTTCGACCGCGGCTTCAACGAGATGATCTATGTGCTCGGCGCCGACCACGGCGGTTACGTCAAGCGGCTTGAGGCTGTGGCGCGCGCGGTCTCCGGCGGTTCGTCAAAGCTGACGGTGCTTCTCTGCCAGCTCGTCAAGCTCTATCGCGACGGCGAACCGGTGAAGATGTCGAAGCGCTCAGGCGATTTCGTCACGCTGCGGGACGTGGTCGAGGAAGTCGGCCGGGATTCCGTCCGGTTCATGATGATCTATCGCAAGAGTTCCGAGCCGCTTGACTTCGACTTTGCCAAGGTGACAGAACAGTCGAAGGATAACCCGGTCTTCTACGTGCAGTACGCCCATGCGCGTTGCATGTCGGTTTTCCGGCAGGCCGGGGAAGCTTTTCCGGATGTCGATTTCGCCACCATCGATCTTGCCGGTGCCATCGAAGGCAACATTTCCGATTCGAACGAGTTGCAGCTGGTGGCCAAGCTTGCAGAATATCCGCGCGTCATCGAGGCTGCGGCACTGTCGCAGGAGCCTCACAGGATCGCGTTTTACCTCTATGATCTTGCCAGCGCCTTCCATGCGCACTGGAATAAAGGTAAAGATGCTCATGAATTACGTTTTGTTAACGATAAAAATAGAGAATTGACGATTGCCAGACTAGGGTTGGTGCGTGCTGTCGCCTCGGTGTTGAAGTCGGGCCTGTCTATTACAGGTACCGCTGCACCGGATGAGATGCGATAGTATTGACACCATTTCCCCACAATGCACTGGCAATGACTGGCTAGTAAGTTGTGAGTGGAGCGCATGGCAGACAAACAATTCGCACGAAGCGGGACTGCGGAATTCGACGTTTTGGCGGATGATGATCCATTGGCCGAACTCGCCCGCATTGTCGGCTATGACAATCGTCCCGCGGTCCAGCAGCTGCAGGAACTCGAGAAACATCGTGAAATGGTTCGTCGTGAACCTGTGATGGATGCGCCGGCCCTCGATCTGGAAGACGAGCTCCTGCGGGAATTCGATGTCTACGATGCGCCGCAGGCTGCTCCGCCGGTGCATGTGTCAGAGCCTGTCCGCGTCGAGGAACCCGTCTCCTTCGCGCCGCTTGACGAACAATACCATGTAGCTCCCGTGGAGCCCGTCGCGCCGGCGGTGGTCGAATATCAGCCTGAAGAACTGGTTGCCGAGTCCCTGGTTGATGCCGCCGCACCGGTGTTTGAGATCGAACCGATTGCCGCTGAGGAACCCGTTCTCGCCAGATCAGATATTTTCGAGACCAACGCTCAGGAAGCGTCCGCAGCCCAATCCTGGTCGCAGGGGCCGGGGGCTGCCGCCCCGGAAATCGACAATGGCTGGGCGGTCGAGCAGTGGGACGAGCCGGTTTTTGACGGTGTCGATCTCGAACGCGAACTTGAACTCTCCATCGGTCATGACGACGCGCCGGAGATCGAAGCGCAGCCCGTGCAGGCGCCGCGCTTTGAGCCCGAACTGGATTTCAGCGTTGACGCCACCGCAGTCGAAGAGCTTCCTGTGGAAGCCGTCGCTTTGCCTGCCTTCGAAGAGCCCGCGGCATTCGAGCCTGCCGGCGACGACCACCCAGATTTCGAACAACGGGTCGCAGATATTGCGGTGCCTGAAACTCAGGTGCAGGACGACCTGCCGGAATGGCAGCCTGAGCCCGCGCATGCATCGGGCGACATCGTCATCTCGCCAAAGGATCCGCATGGCATCGACGCCCTTTTGGCCGATATCGAGCGCTTTCCGGTTCCCGCCAAGGCTGCCGTAAAGGCAGTCCCGTCTCCTGACGTCACGCGCAAGGTCAATTATCCCTTCACGCCGACCTTCAGCCGGGCAACGCCCGTCGCTTCGACCGGCGGTGTGCTGTCGCAGAAGGCGTTCGCGACGCCGCTTGCCGCGCCCGTTATGCCTGCCGCTTTCACCGAAACCACGTACCAGCCGGCCGAAATTCCGGTCGAGCCGGTGGCGATCGAGGCGGCTCCCTCGTTGAAGCCGATGGTCGATGACGAGCCGGATTTCGATCTCGACACATTCGAACTGGATCTTTCCGGCATCGATCTGGATATCGATCCGTCGGAGTTCGAGAGCGCCGCGCGCGCGACTGCCTTTGCACCGGTCGAGCCTGTTGCCGTCGAGCCGGTCATCGCATTTGCTGCGGCGCCCGTCGTCGATATTCCGGAAATCGAGCAGCGGATCAGCGAAGAGCCGGAAAGCGTGCTGCCTTTCGATCCGTCGATGATCGCGGAGACGGAAGAAAGCCTGGCGACGATCGGCGATCTCAACGTTCCGCAATTGCCTGTTGTCGAACAGGAGCGCCCAGCCGTTCAACAGCCGGACTACGACCTCGACATCGACGCTGAAATGGCTCAGCTTTTTGGAACGCCGAGCCGTAACGCGCATGGCGTAGATCGGGGTACGGTTGACGAGAGCGGCTTTGGTGCCGTGGCCCAGGCCGCCCCGGCGGCTCATTCTTCCGGCGCCAGCGTCGAGGACGATTTCGATGAATTCGAAAAGGCCATGGAAGAGGATTTCCGGCTGTCGCTGAGCCAGCGCCAGGACGCCGACCCATCCTCGGATCGCCTGGCGGTTGGCTCGGGTTACGCTGCCAACAACGACTACGATGACGACCAAAGCGGCTCCGGCAAGCGTCGGCTGATATTGCTCGCCGCGGCCGTTGCCGGTCTGGCGATCTTTGGCGGCGTCGGCGTTTACGCCTTCATGGGCGGCAGCGGTTCCGCGCTTTCCGGCGGAGAGCCGAAAATCATCCTGGCGGACAAGTCGCCGGTGAAGATGGTACCGGTGGAGAAGGGCGGCAAGACCGTTCCGAACCAGGACAAGGCCGTCTACGACCGCGTTGCCGGCGCGCAGGATACGACACCGCAGCAAGGTACCCTGGTCTCCTCCACCGAAGAGCCCGTCGACGTGGTTCAGCGGACGCTGACGCCGGAGAACCTGCCGCTCGAGGGCGCCGGTGACGAAATCCCTGGCGTCACGCCGGTGGATGATGACGGCAGTGATCGGCTTTTGCCGGACGGACAGGCGGCGGAAAACGCCGCTGCTGATGAGGATCAATCGCCAGCCGTTTCACCGCGTAAGGTCCGCACAATGATCGTCAAGCCGGACGGTACGCTGGTTGCTCGCGAGGAACCGGCCGCGCAGCCTGAGACGAACGTGGCTTCGGCGGAGACCGCTGCAAACAAGGGCGATCCGCAGGTCAAGGTCGTCAAGACGACGACAGTGACGCAGCAAACAGAGACTGCCTCCACGCCCAAATCCCTGCCGGTTGTCGAGCAGCTTGCCGAACAAGGGCAGAAGAGCGCACTTGCCGAAGCCGCCGATGCGACGGTCGAGGAAACGGCGCCGGTTCGGTCCGTCAAGACCACAGCGGTTGCCGACAACAGCCCGGTGCCTCAGACCCGCCCGGTCGAAGAGCCGGCCAAGGTCGTCGACACCTTCAAGACCGATCAGGCCGCAGCCCAGCCGGTCGCAGAAGCCAAGCCGGCTACTGACGCCAAACCGGTCGAGACGGCCTCGATCGCGCCGGGCACCTACGTGATCCAGATTGCCTCGCTGCCGTCGGAAGCCGAAGCCCAGAAGTCCTACAAGACATTGTCCGGCAAGTTCGGCAGTGTCATCGGCGGCAAGGGCGTCGATATCAAGAAGGCGGAGATCGCCGGCAAGGGGACCTATTTCCGGGTTCGTATTCCGGCCGGCACCCGCGATGCTGCCAATGCCCTGTGCTCGCAATACAAGAGCGCCGGCGGCAGCTGCCTCGTCACGAAGTAGCTGGATCGAACAACCAAATCATCAAAAGACGCGGCGAAATGGCCGCGTCTTTTTTGCGTCGGGAGCAGGCCAGGGCTGCAATAGCTGTGAATGACTGGATACAGCGGCAAAACTGGCATTCGCCTTGCGGACGTCAGCGACTATTATTTCCAAATGACCGAATCAAAAGCATTCATTTCCGGCTGCAAGGGCCTGACCCTCACGTCGGACGAAAAGACCTTCTTTGCCGGTGAACGCCCCTGGGGCTTCATTCTGTTCGGACGCAATATCAGCGAGCCCGAGCAGATCGCCGATCTGACCGCGTCGTTGCGCGACAGCATCGGCAATCCCGATGCGCCGGTGCTGATCGACCAGGAGGGCGGCCGTGTCCAGCGCATCCGCCCGCCGATCGTCGCGCAATATCCGAATGGTGACGCGATCGGCGAAATCTATCGCCGCGACCGCGAGCAGGGCCTGCGCGCCGCTTGGCTGATGTCGCGGTTGCACGCCTTCGATCTGATGCGGTTCGGCATCACGATCGATTGCCTGCCGGTGCTGGATGTGCCGATCGAGGGCAGCAGCGACGTGATCGGCAATCGCGCCTATGGCTATGATCCGCATGCCGTTGCCGAAATTGGCGCTGCCGCGGCGGCCGGCCTCAAGGCAGGCGGCATGTTGCCTGTCATGAAGCATATGCCCGGCCATGGCCGCGCCTTCGTCGATTCGCATCACAAGCTGCCGGTGGTCGATGTCTCCTTCGACGAATTGACCAAAAGCGATTTCCTGCCCTTCGTCGCCATGAAGAATGAACTGATGGGCATGTCGGCCCATATTGTTTTCACGGCGATCGATCCGGACAATCCTGCGACCACGTCCGCCAAGGTCGTGCGCGATGTCATCCGCGGCCATATCGGTTTTGACGGATTGCTGATGTCGGACGATGTCTCGATGAATGCGCTTGCGGGTGATATCGAGGCGCGGGCACGCGGCATAATTGCCGCTGGGCTCGATCTGGTGTTGCATTGCCATGGCATCATGGATGAAATGCATCAGGTGGCGCGCGTGGTCCCGGTCATTTCCGGCGATAGGTTGCGCCGTGTGAAGGCGGTGGAAGCAGGCTTTACCAAACCCGACGCCTCGGACGAGGTAGCATTGCGCGACGAGTTCAATGGTATATTTGCCATCGCATAGGGGATATGAGCTGATTTCAGGGGCAGGGCAATCGTGAACAACGCCGGCGACACGCAGAAGAAACCGGCGACACGGGCGCCGATGGACCCGCTGTGGCAGGATGAAACCTCCGATCGCGGCCTGCATGAGGAAGAACTTGTCGTCGATATCGCCGGGTTCGAAGGTCCGCTTGACCTTTTGCTGCATCTCGCCCGCAACCAGCGCGTCGATCTCTCCCGTATTTCTGTCCTGGCGCTCGCCGAACAGTACATCGCCTTCATCGAGCGCGCCCGCAGCATCCGGCTGGAACTCGCCGCCGATTATCTGGTGATGGCGGCGTGGCTGGCTTTCCTCAAATCGCGGCTGCTCATTCCACAGCAGGCAAAGGACGAAGGCCCTTCCGGTGAGGAAATGGCTTCGGCCCTGGCGTTTCGCCTCAAGCGCCTCGAAGCCATGCGCGAGGCAGCCACCCGGCTGATCAATCGCAACCGGCTCGGCCGCGATGTCTTTGCGCGCGGCGCGCCCGAACATATCCCTGTCGAAAAGAAATCGGCGTTCGAGGCCTCGCTCTACGATCTGCTCAATGCATATGCTTCGCTGCGCCAGCGCGAGGCGGTGATGCAGGTAACCATCGAGAAGCGGCAGGTCTGGTCGCTGGCCGATGCGCGGCTTATCCTTGCCCGGCTGATCGGCGAGATGGTCGACTGGACGGCGCTCGATCATTTTCTTCTGCGCTACATGACCAGCCCGAAGGAGCGCGCAACGGCCATTGCCAGTTCCTTTGCGGCTTCGCTCGAAATGGTGCGCGAAGGGCGTCTCGAAATCCGTCAGGACGGTGCGTTTTCGCCGATCTACCTGCGCCAGGGGCCGAACCCGCTGACGGCAGAGGTGCTGGCGGATATGGAGGCGGGGCGTGATTGATCCGCAAGAGCGTCTGCCGGGCATGGTCGAGGAGCAGGATGAGGCTGGCGTAACGGAAACCATCCTTGACCCGAGAGTTGAACTGGAAGCCGAGCGTATCGCCGAGGCACTCGTCTTTGCATCGGCCCAACCTGTCTCCGAAGGCTATATCGCCTCACGCCTGCCGCGGGGTGCTGACGTGCCGCGCATCATGATGCGTCTGAAGTCCCTCTATGCCGGACGCGGGGTCAACCTTTTGCAGGTCGCCGATCATTGGGCGTTCCGCACCGCCGCCGATCTCTCCTTCATCGTCCAGACGGATGAAAATGAGGTGCGCAAGCTGTCGCGGGCAGCCCTCGAGGTGCTGGCCATCATCGCCTATCATCAGCCCGTCACGCGTGCTGAAATCGAGGACATTCGCGGCGTGCAGACCTCTAAGGGTACGCTGGACGTTTTGATGGAAGCCGGCTGGATCCGGTTTCGCGGCCGCCGCCGGACACCCGGCCGGCCGGTGACCTTCGGCTCCACCCGCGACTTCCTCGACCATTTCGGTCTTGAGGAACTGCGCGATCTGCCCGGTCTTGAAGAGTTGAAGGGGGCGGGGCTGTTGTCCGGCCGCATTCCTGCAAACTTCCAGATACCCGTGCCACTCGGCGACGATGGCTTTGGCGAGGACGAAGATCCGATCACCCAGCTCGACCTCGAAGAACTTGGCCTTCTGGCGCCGACCGGTGGCGACGGGGAGTAGGTCACGCCTGTTTGTCGTGAATTCCCCAGCGGCGTCCGAAACCTCGGGGCTGCGCGCATTGGTCACGTCTGCGTGAGTTTCCAGCGAGAATGCGCTGGAAAGAACGGATAATCATACTGTTGACTGTATCCCCGCCCAACTCTCGGTGTAAGGATTGCGCGACGTGCGGCTTTCCGTTAACGAGCGGAATAGATTGCTGTTTGAAAAAGATGGTCGAACATCTTAAATCGGGGTTACAGGCTTCAAGGGAGTAAGGATATGGGTTCCTTTAGTATCTGGCATTGGCTGATCGTTCTGGTCGTGGTTCTGCTGCTGTTCGGTCGCGGCAAGATTCCGGAATTGATGGGTGACGTTGCCAAGGGCATCAAGAGCTTCAAGAAGGGCATGACCGAGGAAGACACGACGACGGCCGACAAGACCGTCGACGGCAAGACGGTCGAACACAAATCCGACGAAGTCCGCTGATCATGCATTCTGTTCAGGGCCTGACCTTTTAGGAAGGGCCCTGTCGTCTTCGATTTCGTGGAGTCCTTGAGAATGCTTGATGTCGGCTGGACCGAGCTTGTCGTTATCGCCATCGTTATGATCCTCGTGGTGGGCCCGAAGGACCTGCCGCCGATGTTGCGCGCGTTTGGCAAGATGATGACCAAGATGCGCGGCATGGCGAATGATTTTCGCCAGCAGTTCGACGAGGCCCTCAAGGAGGCCGACCTTGATGATGTGCGCAAGACCCTTGCTGACGCGCAGAAGCTCAATCCGGCGCATAGCATCCGCGAGGCGATGAATCCGCTTCGACAGATGGGCAACGACATCAAGGCCGATCTGCAGAAAGCGACGGCGGTCGACACGAAGCCGAAGGAGCCGGTCGTCCCAGCTCCTGCCGAGGTGTCGGCGGAGGCGGTTGTCCCGCAGGAACCGCCGAAAGCCGGTCCGGTTGCGGCCGCTGCGATTGCATCCGCCGCAAAGCAAATGGAGCGTGCGGCCGAAGCTGAGAAGCCAAAGGCGAAGCGAGCTTCCAAGGCGAAGACCGTCATGGCGGAAGCCGCCGTTTTGTCACCGGTGAAGACGCCGGCGAAAAAGGCAACGGCAGCTGCCTCCGACACTGTAAAGCCGGCTGTCCGCAAGGCCGCTGCCAAGACGACCAAGAAAAAAGGTGACGCATGAGCGGCGATATCGACGATAAGCCCCAGCCGCTGATGGCGCATCTGATCGAACTGCGCGCCCGCCTGATGTGGGCAGTCGGCGCGTTTTTCGTGGCGTTCCTTGTCTGCTTCTATTTCGCCAAGGGAATCTTCAATGTCCTGGTGCAGCCGTTCAAATGGGCTGTCGAGTGGGCCGGGCTGAACCACCGGGCGGTGGAACTCATCTACACGGCGCCGCAGGAATTCTTTTTCACGCAGGTGAAGGTTGCGATGTTCACCGCGCTGGTGATCGCCTTTCCGGTGATCGCCGCGCAGGTCTACAAGTTCGTGGCACCGGGGCTCTACAAGAACGAGCGGGCGGCTTTCCTGCCGTTTCTGGTTGCCTCTCCGCTTCTTTTCATCATGGGCGGCTGCCTGGTTTACTTTTTCTTCACGCCGATGGTCATGTGGTTCTTCCTGGCGATGCAGCAGGACGGCGGCGAGGGGCAGGTGTCGATCCAGCTCCTGCCGAAGGTCTCGGAATATCTGAGCCTGATCATGTCGCTGATCTTCGCCTTCGGCCTGGTATTCCAGCTGCCGGTGATCACGACCCTGCTTGCGCGCGTCGGTTTTGTCACCGCGCAGGGGCTTAAGGAAAAACGCAAATACGCGATCGTCATCGCTTTTATCGCCGCGGCGATCCTGACGCCGCCGGACCCGGTCTCCCAGATCGGCCTTGCCCTCCCGGCCATCCTTCTCTACGAGGTTTCCATCTATACGGCCCGACTCGTCGAGCGGCAACGGGCACGCGACGCGGCTGCGCGCGCGGTTGCCGAGGCGGAAGAAAACGTCGGCTGATACGGTTTTCGTGCCAGCGCGACGTGTTCGGGTTTCAGTTTTCGACAAGACCGATCAGGACCTGAACGACCATGCTTGATATCAAATGGATTAGGGACAACGCCGAAGCGCTGGATGCAGCACTGGCCAAGCGCGGTGCGGAGCCTCTGTCGGCTGCGCTGATTTCACTTGATGAAAAGCGGCGTTCCCTCGTGCAGGCGCTCCAGGACATGCAGTCCCGCCGCAACGCTGCCTCCAAGGAGATCGGCGCGGCGATGGCGCAGAAGAACAGCGCGCTTGCCGACATGCTGAAGGCGGAAGTAGCCGAGCTCAAGACGACGATGCCGGCGCTCGAAGAGGAAAACCGCCAGACGGATGCAGCGCTTGCCGACGCGCTGTCGAGCATTCCCAATATTCCGCTGGACGATGTGCCGGTCGGAAGCGACGAACACGGCAACGTGGTCAAGTACAGCCATGGCCAGAAGCCGGGCTGGAATCACAAGCCGAAGGAGCATTTCGAAATCGGCGAGGAACTCGGCTGGCTGGATTTCGAAGGTGCCGCCAAGATCGCCGGCTCGCGCTTCACCATCGTCAAGGGCCAGCTTGCACGACTCGAACGGGCGCTTGGCCAGTTCATGCTCGACTTGCATACGACCGAGCATGGCTATCTCGAAGTTCAGCCGCCGCTGATGACGCGCGATGAGGCCATGTATGGCACCGGACAGCTGCCGAAATTCTCCGAGGATCTTTTCAAGACCACGGATGGCCGCTGGTTGATCCCGACCGCCGAGGTGCCGCTGACAAACATGGCGCGCGAGCAGATCCTCGAAGCCGAAACATTGCCGCTGCGCTTCACCGCGCTGACGCCCTGCTTCCGCTCGGAAGCGGGCTCCGCCGGCCGCGACACCCGTGGCATGCTGCGCCAGCATCAGTTCAACAAGGTCGAGCTGGTATCGATCACCGACGCGGAAAGCTCGATCGGCGAGCATGAGCGCATGACGGCCTGCGCCGAAGAGGTTCTCAAGCGCCTCGGCCTGCATTACCGCGTGATGACGCTGTGCACCGGCGACATGGGCTTTGGCGCGCGCAAGACTTACGACCTCGAAGTCTGGTTGCCGGGACAGGATGCCTATCGCGAAATCTCGTCCTGCTCGGTCTGCGGCGATTTCCAGGCGCGGCGCATGAATGCGCGCTACCGGGTGAAGGACGACAAGGCTCTCAAGTTCGTTCACACGCTGAACGGCTCGGGTACCGCTGTCGGTCGCGCCCTGATCGCCGTCATCGAAAACTATCTGAATGAAGACGGATCGGTAACTATCCCGAACGTATTGTTGCCCTATATGGGCGGCCTCACCAAGATCGAAAAGGCCGGTTGAGCCGCGTCCGGCGGCAGGGGTAGAGATGCGAATTCTGCTGACCAATGACGATGGCATCCATGCCGAGGGCCTTGCCGTTCTCGAACGGATTGCCAGGACGATCTCCGACGATGTCTGGGTGGTCGCGCCGGAAACAGACCAGAGCGGACTTGCGCACTCGTTGACTTTGTCGGAACCGCTGCGTCTGCGGCAGATTTCCGAGAAGCATTTTGCGTTGCGCGGCACGCCCACCGACTGCGTCATCATGGCGGTGCGCAAGGTTCTCGATTTCAAGCCCGACCTGATCCTTTCCGGCGTGAATGTCGGCGCAAACATGGCCGATGACGTCACCTATTCCGGCACGATCGCCGGCGCCATCGAGGGCACGCTGCAGGGCATCCGTTCCTTCGCCCTCAGCCAGGCCTATCATCATGCGGGTGGCGGTCTGGTCCCGTGGGATGTCGTGGAAACGCATGCGCCAAAACTTCTGAAGAAGCTGATGCTGCTCGACCTGCCGGATGGCACGTTCCTCAATCTGAATTTTCCGAACTGCTCGCCGGACGCCGTCGCCGGTACTGAAGTCACCTGTCAGGGCAAGCTCGATTTCGGCCTGACGATCGACGAGCGCTCCGATGGGCGCGGCCACCCCTATTTCTGGCTTCGTTTCGGCGAGCGCTTTGGCGATTTCCGGGCGGGGACTGATATTCATGCGATCCGCGAACACAAGATTTCCGTGACGCCGCTGAAGCTCGACCTGACGGACTATGCCGTGCAGGACCGCGTTGCCCGTGCTCTTCTCGACGGAGCGGCCGATTGAGCCCGCGCGTCATCGAGCAGGAAGGATTCGCCGCCCTGGTGCTGCGGCTGCGGGCCGAGGGCATCTCCAACAAGGAGCTGCTCAACGCCGTCGAGCAGACGCCGCGAACAATTTTCGCGCCGCCGCAATATCAGGATAATGCCTATTCCTCCCGGCTCGTTCCGCTCGATTGCGGTGCGTTCATGGAGGGTTTCGACTTTGCAGTCCGGCTGCTCCACAGCCTCAACGTCAAGCCGGGGCAGCGCATCCTCGAGGTTGGGACCGGCAGCGGGTTTACGGCCGGTGTCATGGGGCGGATCGCAGAGCGCGTGCTGACGATCGACCGCTACAAGACGCTTGTCACCGGCGCGCAGCGAAATCTCGAAAAGGCCGGTATCCGCAACGTGATTGTGCGGCAGGCGGACGGCAGCATTGGTCCGGCGGGTGAGGGGACGTTCGACCGAATTCTGGTCACCGCCGCCTTCTCCAGCCTGCCGCGCATCTTTTCCGACCATCTCGTCTCGGGCGGTATTCTCGTCGTGCCTATCATGATGAGTGAAACCGAATGCCGGATCGTCCGGTTGACGCGGACAGGCAGCCGGTTCGACCGCGAAGACCTGTTCGAAGCACCGTATCTGCCGATCGTCCCGCAGGTCGCTTCTTTTCTCTGACATCCATGGACAATGCGTCCACCGCCAGCGCGAATTTCCTTGCGCGAAGTTCCGCGATTTCATCGCCATGGAACATTGATTCCATGATTTTCTGCTGCATTGCAGCAGAGCAAGGCTGTGGCTTCCTGCTTGATAAGCAATTTAGCATAGCGAAAACAAAACGTTAATTTTCCGTTAATAATGGTCAGCCTCGCGCAAGCTTCGAGGCCTAACCGAAATAGGCGCATAAAAGTCATACATATGAGCTGACCTCTGACTTGAAGCGTGTTTGTCAGTTCTATTCCAGGCGTCAAAACGCAGGAGACGGCAGATGCAGATCGCGAACAGATTGACTTCGGCGGCTTCCGGTGACGGCCTGAGCAACCTTGCCGGTCGCGCTGCCGCCCAGGGGACGTCCGGCAATCGGGAAGACGGAAGCGCGACGGTGGCGCTGACCGGTGGCTACGATCCATCTTCGCGCGTTTCGCTCTCGGCGGAGGCGCTTCTGTTTCTCGGCCGAACCAAACGTGTCCAGGAAAAATATCCGGCCTTGACCAAGGATGAGTGGAGCAACAAGCTTTCGCCGCAGCTTGCCGCCCGCGAGTACCAGGCCTTCGGTAAATACAGCGAGACAGGCGACCACAAGGCCTATTACCGCGCCTTCATCGAGTATTACGACAACCTCCGGCCGGAGGATCAGAACAGTCTTCGCTATTTCGGTACGCGGGACGCGGCGATTGCCGGTTCGCGCTCGGTGGAATACAGCGACGAAAGCGGCACTGACGGCAGCTCGACCTTCCAGACGCTCGTGAGCGTGCTTTTGGATACGGACAAGGCGCAGTCGGATCTGACCGCGACCCAGGACGCCAGCGGCATGATCACCGGCGACATGTTCGGCTGGGATACCGGTACGATCAGCTACGAGGACGTGTCGCAGACCCGTGGTACTCTCTCGGAGATCGAAAAGTTCTACCAGGAAAGCTTCTGAGCTTCCTTGCCGCTGATTTTTTCGATCATTTGAAAACGATTCACTCCATCCATTCTCATGGACTGTCTGCAAGCGGCGGGCAGGGCGAGCTGCAATTTTCAATATCTTTCACATGTTGCTGACGCAGTCTTCCGGCATATGCGGTTCGCCGAATTGCCGATGCCTTCGGCTCCAGCCGCCGATCATGGTTATCAATTTATCAAAAACATGCGTGCCAATAGCAGTTTTAACCGCGCGGTAACTCTAATGCGTTTTAATCATCTTACACCGAGTTGTGTTCCAAGTGGGTAAAGCGTCATGCGTATTAGAGTTTCGTCGAGTGTGGGAAAGTCCGTCGTTCGCCTGCTTGCGGCGGTGTTGCTGGCAAGTGCCGCGACAGGTTGCAGCTCGGATGCGACACGTTTCGGAGGGCTTTTCTCCAAGTCCGATGGTCTGACGACAAGCTCGATCGCCAGCAACAATGTCCCCATTCCGCGCGGCGATATACAGGGCGGCGGCTTGGCAGCCGCGCCGGCGATGATCCCCGACAACCGCGAGCAGGCGGTCAGTCAGCCTTTCCCCGATCCGGTGAATACGGCGACGACGCCGGTCTCGCGTGCTCGCGAAGCCTCGACGCCCATCAACGTTCAGCGCGTGGCGCTCGCCGATCCGGCTTCGAAGCCGCGCGATACGTCGCTCGCTCAGCCTTTCCCTGCTGTTCGCGAAACGGCCAAGGCCGAGCAGAAGATCAAGGCTGACCCGATTGCCACCGGCACCACGACGAAAGGCGGCTGGTCGACGGCCAATGCGCCTGCGGTCCTGCTGCGCCAGGGCGATACGGTTGCGACGCTTTCCAAGCGTTTCGGCGTCCCGGAAAAGGAAATCCTGAAGGCCAACGGTTTGAAGTCCTCGTCTGACGCAGAGCCGGGCCAGCGAATCCTCATCCCGACTTTCGGCATTGCCGGAAGTGCTGCCAAGGCGGCTGCGTCCGATGCAGCGGCAAGCCTCGATGTCGACAAGCAGAAGAATGTCCCGCTTCAGCAGGACAGTCGCGACGTGGCAATCCTGCCCGGTCAGTCGCAATCGCGTGAAAAGGGCGTTAAGCGCACGGATATGGCTGCCGGCAAGCAGCCGGTTTCCGGCGATGGCACCGGTCAGGGCGGAACTTATACGGTCAAGGCGGGTGACTCTTTGAACCGGATCGCCAAGGCAAACGGCGTGTCGGTCGATGCGCTGCGCAAGGCCAACGGTTTGACCACTGCCGCGATCCGCATCGGTCAGCCTTTGAAGATCCCGGGCGCAAGCACGTCTGCTCCGGACCATGTCGTCACAGCCTCGGTTCCCGACAAGAAGGCCGATGTGAAAGTCGCCAAGGCCGATACAACAAAGCCGGCCGAATACACGCCGCCGGTCGCCAAGCAGTCGGTCACGGAAGTCGCTTCCAAGGAAGATGCTTCCGAGACGTCGCCGAAGGCAACGGGCATCAGCAAGTATCGCTGGCCGGTCCGCGGCGCGGTCATTGCCGGCTACGGGGCGAATGTCGAGGGCAATCGCAACGACGGCATCAATATCTCGGTTCCTGAGGGGACCCCGATCAAGGCAGCCGAAAACGGTGTGGTCATCTATTCCGGCAGCAGCCTCAAGGAACTCGGCAATGCCGTCCTGGTGCGCCATGACGACGGCACGGTCACCGTCTACGGCAACGCTTCGGAGCTGAAGGTCCAGCGCGGCCAGAAGATCCAGCGCGGCCAGACGCTGGCGGCGTCGGGCATGAGCGGCACGGCAACGCAGCCGCAGGTGCATTTCGAAGTGCGCAAGAACGCCAGCGCCGTCAACCCGGCCACGTTCCTGGAGTAGTCGAACCTTACGGCCATGCAATCATCAAAGGAAAATCCCCGTTTCGGGGCTTTTCCTTTGTGTCAGACAAGATCGATTTTCTTCTGGGAGCGGCCGGCGAGGTCCTGGATGAACTGCCAGGCGACGCGGCCGGAGCGCGCGCCGCGCGTCGTGCTCCATTCCAGCGCGTCGGCGTGAAGCTGCGCCGGGTCGGCCTCCAGCCCGAAATGAGCGGCATAGCTGTCTATCATCGCCAGATAGTCATCCTGGCTGCACTTGTAGAACCCGAGCCAGAGCCCGAAACGATCGGACAGCGACACCTTCTCCTCAACCGCTTCGGATGGATTGATCGCGGTCGACTGCTCGTTTTCCATCATATGGCGCGGCAGCAGGTGACGGCGGTTGGATGTCGCATAAAGCAGCACGTTTGCCGGCCTGCCTTCTATGCCCCCGTCGAGAACTGCCTTCAGCGACTTGTAGGACGTATCGTCATGATCGAAGGACAGGTCGTCGCAGAAGACGATGACCGGCACCGGGGCGGACTTCAGGATTTCCATCAGGGTCGGCAGCGTGGCGATGTCTTCACGATGCACCTCGACCAGTTTCAGCCGAATACCCGCTTCTTCGGCGACGCTGGCATGAACCGCCTTGACCAGTGAGGACTTGCCCATGCCGCGCGCGCCCCAGAGAAGCACGTTGTTTGCCGGAAACCCTTGCGCAAACCGCAGCGTGTTGTCGAACAGGATGTCGCGCACATGATCGACGCTGCGGATCAGCTTGAGCGCGACGCGGTTCGGCTTGGTGACCGGCTGGAGATGCAGGCGCTGTGGAGACCAGACGAAACATTCTGCCGCGTCCCAGTCGTTGACGGCGGGCGCCGGCCCTGCGATCCGTTCAATGGCTGCCGACAGCTGGCGCATTTCGGCGATCAGAAGGTCGATTTTCGTATCCTGCATCAGGGAGCCTCCCAAAAGATTGGACCAGGCGCTGCTTGCCGGGTTTGAACTGTCCGGTAGCATGGCTGTTCTAACGGTAAAAGCCGTGAAATTCATGAGAAAGAGCTTCTCCTTGGGCCGATTTCATGTATGAGGCTGAAGAAGAAGCCGGTTGGTCCGTTGTTGCATTCACATCGGCCGTTCCTATATTCCGGCGATCCGAAACGCGGGCATCCGTCCGCCAAACTGCATTCAAGGAGTGATTGATGTTCATTACCGAGGCATTCGCCCAGACGGCACCCGGCACTGGCGCTGGCGGCGCTGATATTCTCATGTCGATCCTGCCGTTCCTGCTGATCTTCGTCGTGATGTACTTCCTCATCATCCGTCCGCAGCGCGCCAACATGAAGCGCCGCGAGGAGCTCCTGAAGAATATTCGCCGCGGCGATCAGGTCGTTACCGGTGGTGGTATTCTCGGCAAGGTGACCAAGGTCATCGATGACAGCGAACTCGAAGTCGAAATTGCTGACGGCGTGAAGATTCGTGTGGTACGCAGTGGTGTATCCGAAGTCCGTGTGAAGGGCGAACCTGTCAAGGAGTGAGCTTGCGGGGAGGCCGGGATACACTGGTCACCTTGTAACGACATATCTTTGAGAGCTTCATGCCGTATTTTTCCCGCTGGAAAACCATCATCGTCTGGCTCATCGTGCTTCTCAGCATCGTGGTCGCCTTACCGAATGCGGTTTCGAACACCGCGCTGGATGGTCTGCCGGATTGGGTTCCAAAGAAGCAGCTGATGCTTGGCCTCGATCTTCAGGGCGGATCCCAGATCACGCTGAAGATCGAGCGGGAAGACGTGGTCAAGGCCCGCCTCGAAGCCGCCATCGACGCGGTAGGCGCGCGATTGCGGGCTGCGGATATCGGGTACTCCGGCCTGTCCGGCACTGGCCAGGCCATTCAGCTAAGCCTTCGCGACCCGGCGCAGGCCGATGCTGCGCGAGCTGCACTGAAACCGTTGACCGAGCCGGTCAAAGAGGGTGGTCTGACGAAGGATGCCGTCAGCGAAGTGACCATCGGCAGTTTCCTCGGTGGTACCCTCAGCCTTGATATAACGAACGAAGGCCTCGATCATCGTATCTCCACAACGCTCGACAGCGCTGTCGCGGTTCTGCACCGGCGCCTTGCGGAACTTGGTTCCTTGCAGCCGAAAATCCGCAGGCAGGGTGCCGACCGGATTGTCGTCCAGATTCCCGGGCGCTACGATCCGGAACAGATCAAATATATCCTTGGCCAGGCTGGAGCGCTGTCGTTTCGAAGCATCGACATGTCGATGGCCGTCCAGGACGCGGTCAACGGCCAGCCGCCGGTCAATTCGGAAGTGCTCTATTCGGCAGACGATCCGCCGATCGGGTATCTCGTCCGCCGGCAGCCGATCATCGCAAACAGCGACATCATCGACGCCAAATCGGCAATCAATGCCCAATCGGGTAATCCTGTCGTCAACCTGCGCCTTGGGCAGGATGGCACGGCCCGGTTTGGAAAGGCAACAGCCGACAATGCCGGGACGACGATTGCGGTTGTGCTTGACGGGTCGGTGATTGCGACGCCACTGGTGCGCAAGGCGATCACCGACGGCACGGTGCAGCTTGTCGCCGATATGAGCCCCGAAGGTGCTGACGATCTGGCGCTTCTCCTGCGCGCCGGAGCCTTGCCGACGCCGCTCACCGTTGTCGAAGAGCGCTCGATCGGCGCCGGGCGCGGCGCGGATTCCATTCACTCTATCATGACGGCCGGGGCGATCGGAGCTGTCCTCGTCATTGTCTTTATGGTGGGCTTCTACGGGCTTTTCGGCGCGGTCGCCAGCCTGGCGGTTGCTCTCAACGTTGTGATGATCATCGCCGTTCTGTCGGCCACGGGGCTGCCGCTGACACTGCCGGGCATTGCCGGTATCGTGCTGACGATCGGCATGGCGGTCGATTCCAATGTGCTCATCTACGAGCGCATTCGCGAAGAGGTGCGGCATGGCCGGTCCATACCGGAAGCCATGCAGTACGGTTTCTCACGGGCCTTCGCCGCTATCGTCGATGCCAATATCACCACGCTGATTGCCGCCATCATCCTGCTTTTCCTCGGAACGGGATCGGTTCGCGGCTTTGCCGTGACACTCGCCATCGGCATTGTCACCACGCTCTTCACCGCCTTTACCCTGACGCGGGTGATGCTGGAGATCTGGATCGATCGCCGCCGGCCGACGGCGCTGCCGGACGGTATTCGCACCGGTATCTTCGATCGTTCCGCGTTCCGGTTCATGGCGATCCGCAACTATGTCTTCTCGTTGACGACGATACTGTCGGTCGTCAGCATGCTGCTGTTCGGTGCACTCGGCATCAATCTCGGCATCGATTTTTCCGGCGGCTCGGTGATCGAGCTGAAGGCGCGCGAGGGCAATGCCGATATCGAGGATATTCGCGGGCGGCTGTATGAACTCAACATCGGCGATATCACGGTGAGGCCTTTCGGCTCGCCACAGGATGTGGTGGTGCGTGTTCATTCGCGCGATGGCGGCGAGAATGCCGAGCAGACGTCTGTGATCATGATCCGCGGTGAGCTTGAGGATGCCTACGAGTTCCGCCGCGTCGAAGTCGTCGGGCCTTCGGTCTCCGGCGACCTGACGACGGCGGCAACCATAGGCGTGCTTGCCTCGCTTCTGGCGATCCTGATCTATATCTGGGTGCGGTTTGAATGGCAGTTCGCCGCGGGCGCCATCGTTGCCACGCTGCACGATGTGCTTCTGACCATCGGCCTGTTCGTGGTCACCGGCATGGAGTTCAACCTGACGAGCATCGCAGCGCTTCTGACCATCGTCGGCTATTCGCTGAACGACACGGTGGTCGTCTACGACCGTGTCCGTGAAAATCTCAGGCGCTTTCCGCGCATGCCGCTGCCGATCCTGATCGACACCTCGATCAACCAGACTCTGTCGCGAACGGTCCTGACCGGTGCGACGACAATGCTGGCGCTGGCAGCGCTTTGCATCTTCGGCGGCGAGGCCATCCAGGCGTTTGCTTTCGTCATGCTGTTCGGCGTCGCCGTCGGCACGTTCTCCTCCATCTACGTCGCGGGTCCTGTTCTCATCCTCTTCAAGCTGAGGCATGGCGCGCCGGGCGGCGATGCCGAAAAAACCGGTAGAGCCGACATGCGCCCGGTCAAGGGAGCGCAATAGCCGTGCGCAAACCCCTAGAAATCCGCCAGGCGCATTTTCCGGGCCGGGCGCCGATCGACAGCTACGGCAACGGCGGCTTCCGTTTCGCCGACATGTCGCATCGCGGTTCGCTGCTGATGCTGCCTTCGGGTATCTACGGCTGGGAGATGGTGGAAGGCGATCCATTGACTGCCGACTATTTCCAGCGTGTTTTCGAGGAAGCCGAGGGGATCGAGGTGATCCTTGTCGGGACGGGCAAGGACATAAGGCCCTTGCCTGCCGCCCTGAAGGCCAAGTTCAAGGAATATGCGATTTCGTCCGATCCGATGAGCACGGGCGCCGCCATTCGCACCTACAACATCATGCTTGCAGAATCCCGCGCCGTGGCTGCAGCCCTCATTGCCGTCTGAACGATGAACAATCCTGACATTTCAACCGCCACTCCCAAGCCGGTCTACGACGTCAGCCTGGCTGCCTTGCGCGACAGCGATCGCGATCGTTATCTTGCCTGTCTGCTGTCGCCGCAGGACAAGCGCGGTCCGCTGTCGGCGCTCTATGCATTCCATGCCGAAATCGCCCGGGTGCGCGATCTGGTGCGTGAACCGCTGCCCGGCGAAATTCGCCTGCAGTGGTGGCGCGACGTGCTCGGCGACCCGAGCGGCGCAGGCGGCGAGGGGCATCCGCTGGCGGAGGCGCTGCTCGCCTGCGTCAAAAGCCATGAACTGCCGGTCTCCGTACTTCAGGACATGATCGACGCGCGTATCTTCGATCTCTACGACGATCCGATGGAAAGCCGCTCCTCGCTCGAAGGTTATGCCGGCGAGACGGCATCGGCTCTCATCC
The DNA here is from genome assembly GCF_017873135.1 of Rhizobium herbae. Classification (GTDB taxonomy): domain Bacteria; phylum Pseudomonadota; class Alphaproteobacteria; order Rhizobiales; family Rhizobiaceae; genus Pararhizobium; species Pararhizobium herbae. Next base: position 204,321 of record NZ_JAGGJV010000001.1, read on the forward strand.
AGCTCGCAAGTCTCATTCTTGATCCTGCGCATGCGCAACAATCGGCGTCGGCTGCCGGTCATGCGGGCGTGGCCCAGGCGATTGCCGGTCTTTTGCTGCTCCTGCCGCTTCATCGCCGGCGCGGGCAGGTTTATTTCCCGGCGGAGCTCCTTGCCGCGACCGGGCTGGACCGGGACAGCTTTCTGTCTGGAGAGGACGAGCAGGCGGTTGGTCTGGCAATCCGGGCGTTCGCCGGTCTCGGCCGCGACCATCTTGCCAAAGCGCGCGCGGCATCGGGTGCTATTTCCCTCGGGAATCGCCACGCCTTCATCACACTGGCCCTGGCGGAGCCCGTTTTCGACCGTGCCGAGCGCGTCGGGTCAAAACTCTTCGAGCACTCGATCGTGCCGTCGCAATGGCGCCGGCAATGGTGGATGTGGAGAGCCGCCCGCAGCGGCAGGTGGTAAAACGCAGGCGGCATTTTTTATATTCATAAATGCTGTTTTGTGAAACCCACGGCACATTGGCGCAAGTTTCGCCTTCTAGGGTCGCGCTCGTGTTATCGTCATAAACGGCGCAAAAAGGGAGTCGGCGTCATGGGCTGGCCGATCGTCATCATCTGCATTCTGCTCGCAAGTATTTTCTATCTGCGGATGAAGGCGCGTGCCGAAAAAGACCGGCGTGAGCCCGATACCGGTGTCGCGATCCTCGATTTTGGCCGCGCCTTTCCCGAAGAGGCCATCAGAGCCATTCATGCGACGGCGGATGAGAAAGCCTATTTCGTTCGCCTGCACGACGGCAAGGCCGGTTTCATGGCTGCTCACGGGACGCATTTCGTCTGCCACCTCATCGAGGCCGGCAAAGTCAATGTCAGCAATGCTGAGAGCGGACGCGGCCTCAAGGTGCATTTTACCGATTTCTCGTATCTCGACGGTGTCTATGAGTTTGTGAGCCCCGAGATAGCAGCCGAGGTTTCCCTATGGCTGCTCGGTAGTTTCAATCCGCAATCTGACTTCAAGGCCGTCCCGGCGGGTTAAACGGCCTTCAGCCAGGTCGCGCAGTCTTCAAGCGCGCGTGCTGCGACGAGCTGCTTCTTCATTACCGTCTTGTCCTTGCCCCGGAAGCGCTTGACGCCTTCGGGCTTGGTGATCGCGCCCGGTTCCAGCAGCGGAAACAGGCCGAAATTGATGTTCATCGGCTGAAACGAGCGCTTGCCCGGTTCATCGTCGGAAACGATATGGCCGCCGGTGATATGATTGAGCAAAGAGCCGAACGCCGTGGTTTGCGGCGGCAGCGGTAGCGGTTGGCCTTTTCGCTCGGCGGCTGCGAAACGCCCGGCCAGGAGGCCGATGCTGGCGCTTTCGACATAACCTTCGCAACCGGTGATCTGGCCGGCGAACCGCAGACCCGGTCGCGATTTCAGCGTCAGCGAGTTGTCGAGCAGTACCGGTGAATTGATGTAGGTATTGCGGTGCAGGCCGCCGAGTCGAGCGAACTCGGCCTTCTCGAGCCCGGGAATCATTCGGATGACTTCTGCCTGCGCTCCATATTTCAGCTTCGTCTGGAAACCGACCATGTTGTAGAGCGTACCAAGCGCATTGTCCTGACGAAGCTGCACGACGGCATAGGCCTTGACCGTCGGATTGTGGGCGTTGGTCAGGCCCATCGGCTTCATCGGGCCGTGACGCAGTGTTTCGCGCCCGCGCTCCGCCATCACCTCGATCGGCAGGCAGCCGTCGAAATAGGGCGTGCCTTCCCATTCCTTGAAGCCGGTCTTGTCGCCGGCAATCAGCGCGTCGACGAAGGCGTTGTACTGCGCCTCGTCCATCGGGCAGTTGATATAGTCCTTGCCCGTTCCGCCCGGGCCGACCTTGTCGTAGCGCGACTGAAACCAGCAGATATCCATATCGATGCTCTCGGTATGGATGATCGGCGCGATGGCGTCGAAGAAAGCCAGTGCATCGGCGCCTGTTTCGGCCTGGATGGCGCTTGCAAGCGACGGCGCCGTCAGGGGGCCGGTGGCGATGATGGCGAGATCCCAGTCCTTCGGCGGCAGACCGGACACTTCTTCGCGCACGACGGCGATCAGCGGATGGCTGTCGATCGCCGCGGTCACCGCCTCGGAGAAGCCTTCGCGATCAACCGCAAGCGCGCCGCCAGCGGGAACCTGGTTCTTGTCGGCGCAGGACATGATCAGCGAACCGGCAAGCCGCATCTCGGCATGCAGCACGCCGACGGCATTGCTGGTGGCATCATCCGAGCGGAAGGAGTTCGAACAGACCAGTTCGGCAAGCCCGTCGGTCTTGTGGGCATCCGTCCCGCGCACACCGCGCATTTCGTGAAGAATGACCGGGATGCCCGATTCGGCGATCTGCCAGGCGGCTTCCGAGCCGGCGAGGCCGCCGCCGATGACGTGGATGGGAGAATAGGAAGATTTGTCTGTCATGCGCCGTTTATTAGAGCAAGGCGGGCTGGAAGGAAACCGATTCCGCACGGCTTATATGATTGCAAAACCCCAGAATCAAAAACGGCACCCTGTGGTGCCGTTTTTAGTCCCTCGGCATTCCCGGTCCGGTCAACGGACTGGTCCGATTAACGGAAGGAACGCGAAGCGATGTTACGGATGTCAAAGCGGGTGATGCCGATGTCCGTCAGAGCGTGGTTGGACAGGTTGCCGAGTTCGGCAACGGTGCGGCGATAGTTGATCCAGCTTTTTGCGATACGAATCGGGTTCATGATCTTTTCCTCAAGAAACAAATGAGCAGTGCAGTGATTTGCCTGCTTCGTTGGGATCTTTATATGCCTTGCGCGGGAAAAGATGGAGTGCAAAGAAAATGCATCTGCTATGCGTTTGTGCAATGCGATGCTGTTTCTCTGAGCAATAAGTTCTCATGATGAAAAACGAGCCATAGGTTAACGGGGCGTCAGGGGCGACCCTGTCTGCGTTAACTGTTTGTTTTTCAGAGGCGTTTTTTTGCGAAAAGCCGCGATGTTGTCTGGCTGCCCAGCGACCGGCTTGCGGCGAGGCATTCACAATTTCGTTGCGAAGAAAATGGGCATTTCACAATGCATCGCTGCCCAACCGAAATGCCTGGGGATCGTGGCTGACGGCGCGTTTGTCGTGCGAATGTCACCGAAAAGTTTGGGCGAAAAAAAACGCCCGCCGGACTGAACCGGAGGGCGTTTGGCAGCTGCGCATCAGGCCGGAGGAAGCCGGCCGGCTGCGAGAATTACTTGACTGCCTGACGGGCAACGTACTGGATGTCGCCACGGCCGATGCCGAGGTCGTTCAGTTCGCGGTCGCTCATGCGGCCGAGTTCGTTGCAGGTCTGACGATACTTGCGCCAATTGTTGAACGAGCGAGCGATGTTCATGATGCTGGTCCTTTCTAGGGTTTGCCAGCACCGTTTGCTGGCCCTCATCTGATGGTTGGAATATACGCCGTCGCCCTTTGAAATTACAGAGACAATGCTGCATCGCACCCATGCGCTTCTTGCAATCCTCGATGCCGCGCTGATCAGGGTTTGACCAAATTCTGTGCGAGCGCGCGAACGCTAAAAGACAATGTGCTGATCGTTGGAAAGGGGTTTGAACAAAAAACAACGCCCGTCGGGGGAGGAGATCCGACGGGCGTTGCTTGTTCTGATTGGCAACTGGGAGGAGGAGTGTTGCCAATCCCATCGAGGCGCGCTGGGAGGAGGAGTGCGCTGCCCCGAAGTTGTCCTCAAGATAAATCCATCGATCGGAAATGGGTAGAGCCAATGAGGAATGGCACCTATGTTGATGGTGCATGGCTGGCTCATTGTTGTGGCACGCAGATGGTCAGAATTTCATCACTTGCGTAGCCGGTACGCAGCAAGTCATGGAAATATATTGATTTTTTAATGTCCTGAAACGAATAACGCCCGCTGGGGGAGGAGGTCCAGCGGGCGTCATTTATGGTGATAGGCAACTGGGAGGAGGAGTGTTGCCCATCGGATCGAAGCGGCGCTGGGAGGAGGAGTGCGCCACTCCGAATTCTATGAAGCGAACCTTTCGGCCCGCTGACCTTTTCCGCTTCTCAAGCGGAAGCGGCTGGTCTTGCCGCTGACGGCCCGATCGCTTGCGCTGATCTCGTCCCGTCTTCTTGAATTCAAGATAGGTCGAAAGCCGTGATTTGTGCAGTGCAATATCATCATGGATGATATGCAAATTCCGCATGAGCCTTCTCGGTCGTCCTATGTCTCTCCGGAGATCAGAGATTCGCACGAAAGTCTTCACATCCCGTTAACGATAATTGCGCTCCCGACATGCCCGTGGATTCGAGCCGCGCCGCGTTGCTCGTCTAGGAATTGCCGGCGCCTGTGATATGTGTTGCGCACCACGCGCATGCAAGGAGATCGGTCGATGTACCGGGGGCGGATCGAGAAGGACTTCAACACCTGGGTTTCAAAGGGCATGCTCGATGCTGGCGCGGCAAAAGCAATGCTGGCGGAATATGATGCCCGCGAAACCGTCTTCAGCGCGGGCAGGGTCCTCCTGGTGCTGGCGGCGGTGCTGCTGTCTGCCGCCATCCTTCTTCTGGTGGCTGCTAATTGGGAGGCTATTCCGCGCCTCGTTCGCGTCGGCGGTATCGTTGGCCTGATCTGGGCGTTTTATCTGTCCGCCGCTTTCTGCCTTGGCCGTGGCTTCAACGGAATGGGCGCAGCACTGCTTGTTCTGGCGACCATGACTTTCGGCGGTGCCATCGCGCTGGTGGGGCAGATGTATCATCTGTCGGGCGATGCGGCCGATGCGCTGCTGGTCTGGTTCGCAGCGTCCTGCTTCGCCACTTTGGTATTTCGCTCGCCCGCGCTGTCTGTCCTGTCCGGATTTCTGGCATGGGCGGTTTTCGGCCAGCTGGTATTCGACAATGACGCCAGTTTCGAAGGCAACGGCTACATCTATCTCGTTCCTTTATTGATCGTCATCGTGATTGCCCTGGTGCGCTATACCAATGCCGGCATGGCCCGGCATCTTGCCTATCTGCTCGCTTTGGCATGGCTCGGGTGGTTTTATATTGAGTTGCCGGAACTCTGGCTTGCCGCGCTGCTGTTTGGAGCCGGCTTGCTGGCGTTCCTGGTCACAAGCCTTCCCGTCTCGCCCCTCTATCGTTTTGCCAGCGACGCCGGTGCCGCGCCCGCCTTTTATAGCTTCGCGCTGACTGTCCTGGGCTTGGCGGCATTGCATACCGAAGTGGACGGCCTTGGTCCGGAGATCGCGATCGGGGCAACGACACTCGCGGTGGCTCTCGGCGGCATTGCCATCGCCGGCCGTCTGAATGGCGCCGTCCGCTTTCTGGGCTATGCGGTTTTCGCGACCGAAACCCTCTATCTGGCATCCGAGACGCTGGGCAGCATCCTCGGTACATCCGGATTCTTCCTGATTTCCGGCGTCGTCGTCGCCCTGATTGCCTGGCTGGTGATCCGCCTGGAAAAGCGCCTCTCGGCGAAAACAGCAGCTGAAGGGAGCGTGGCATGATCAAAAATCCGTTGGTCCGCCCCTTGTTCGCAGCCATTCTGGTGGCTCTCCTGCAAACAGCCTTCCTCGGCTACATGATCGAAAGCCGCGCTTCGATCCTGCGCAACGGTGTCGATGTGGTTCTAAAGACCGTGCCGGTCGATCCGCGCGATCTCCTGCGCGGCGACTATGTCATCCTTGCCTACGACATTTCGACGATTCCGGCGGACAAGCTGACCGGCGGTTTTCCCGCCGAGGCGACCGATGCGCAGATCTCGGTGCGTCTGGAAAGGCAGCCGGACGGATTCTCGGGTGTTACTGAAGCGTCCTTTGGTACGCTTGCGCCCAAGGAAGGCAGTGTCATTGCCCACAGCACGCCCTTCTATTTCTACCCGACACCGGACAGCCCGCCATCCTCTCTGAATGTCGAATACGGCATAGAGCGATATTATGTGCCGGAAGGCGAGGGGAAGGTACTCGAGGAAGCACGCAATGCCAGTGCGCTGTCCGTGACGGCTGGGGTCAGCGATGCCGGCACGATGCAGATCCGGTCCATTTCGATCGACGGGAAGCCGCTTTATGAAGAGCCTCTTTATTGATGTGTGCAGCAGCATTCGCCGGGCAAGTGACAAGAACACGACAAAAGCCGCATTTTTCCTGCGATCCCCATTTTTCCTTTGATCCATGGGAAACGGGTGATATAGAGACGCCGCGCTCGGGAACGCCCTGAACCCGGTGCGGGCTTGTCAAAGGCGTTGTCGCCGTGACTTTCCTGTATCGATGTGAGCAGGCGCTGCGGTTTTCTGAACGCGGGTATGGTGAAATTGGTAGACACGCCAGATTTAGGTTCTGGTGCCGCAAGGCGTGGGAGTTCAAGTCTCTCTACCCGCACCAGAATGAAGGACGTCCAGGGTTTGTCCTTGGCGTCGATCGAGAGGACGGCGCCATTTTGCTTGCAAAACGGTGACTGATTTGCGTAAAGCCACTCCCGGCAAATGGATCGGCTCAAGTGCTCGTGTACAAGAACACCGACAGAGCCCTGTCAACGTGAAATGAAGGTTTGAACATGCAGGTTATCGAAACGCTCGCTGAAGGGCTGAAGCGCGAACTCAAGGTCGTTATCCCGGCCAAGGACATGGAAGCTCGGATGAACGAGCGTCTGGCCGAAACCAAGGACAAGGTCCGCATCAACGGCTTCCGTCCGGGCAAGGTGCCTTTCGCCCATCTGAAGAAGATGTACGGCAAGTCGATCATGGCCGAGCTCGTCAACGAGCTTGTCCGCGAAAAGCCGACCGAAATCCTGTCGGAGCGCGGCGAAAAGTCGGCGACCCAGCCGGAAATCGCGATGACCGAGAACGAAGCCGAAGCGGACAAGATTCTCAGCGCCGAAGCCGATTTCGAATTCACGCTTGCCTATGAAATCATCCCGGCGATCGAGCTCAAGGACATCAGCGGCATCAAGGTGACGCGCGAAGTCGTCGATATCGACGAAGCCGAAGTCACCGAGCAGATCCTCAAGATCGCTGAAAATGCCCGCACCTACGAGACCAAGAAGGGCAAGGCCGCCAACGGCGACCGCGTCACCATCGATTATCTCGGCAAGGTCGACGGCGAAGCCTTCGACGGCGGCAAGGACGAAGACGCTGAGCTGGTTCTCGGCTCCAACCGCTTCATCCCCGGCTTCGAAGAGCAGCTCGTCGGCCTTAAGGCTGGCGACGAAAAGGTCATCACCGTAACCTTCCCGGCTGAGTATCCGGCTGCCAACCTCGCCGGCAAGGAAGCCACCTTCGACATCACCGTCAAGGATGTTGCCGCTGCCGCCGAAATTGAAATCAACGACGACCTCGCCACCAAGCTCGGCCTCGAATCGGCTGACAAGCTGAAGGAAGTCGTTCGCGGCCAGATCGAAAGCCAGTACGGCTCGATGACCCGCCAGAAGGTCAAGCGTCAGATCCTCGACCAGCTGGACGAACTCTACCAGTTCGACACCCCGTCGCGTCTTGTCGATGCCGAGTTTGACAACATCTGGCGCCAGATCAACACCGACCTCGAGCAGGCCGGCAAGACCTTCGCCGACGAAGAGACGACGGAAGAAGAAGCCCGCGGCGAATACCGCAAGCTGGCTGAACGCCGCGTCCGCCTCGGCCTCGTTCTCTCGGAAATCGGCGAAAAGGCCGGTGTTACGGTGAGCGACGACGAAATGCAGCGTTCGCTGTTCGAACAGTTGCGCCAGTTCCCAGGCCAGGAAAAGCAGATCATCGACTACTTCCAGAAGACCCCGGGTGCCGCCGCTTCGCTGCGCGCGCCGATCTTTGAAGAAAAGGTCGTCGATCATCTCCTGTCCGAAGTGAAGGTTACTGACAAGACCGTCAGCAAGGAAGAACTGCTGGCTGACGATGAGGACGACGCTTCGGAAACGAAGAAGGCCGCTCCGAAGAAGAAGGCCGCTGCCAAGGCTGACGCTGCGGAAGGCGAAGAAGCCGCCGCACCGAAGAAGAAGGCTCCGTCCAAGAAGAAGGCCGCTGACGACAGCGCGGAATAAGTTCTGCGGTTTTCGAATGAGTTTGAGAAGGCCGTCCCGCAAGGGGCGGCCTTCTTCGTTGCAGGGGCATGGCGGATCGGGCGCAAGCCAGATGTTTTTGCGACGCTGTTTTTGCGCGCAGCTTATTTCCCAATTTAGAAGGACCACCCCGACGAAGCGTCGGGGTGGTCCTTTTATGATTGACTGCCGCAGTCGGTCGAACTCAGACGACTATAAAGTCCAGGTTCGAGAGCGCCAATCCCGCAGTAAGTCTTGCGAACTGCACACCTGCGCCGGCGCCCGTACCATCGGAATCGTACAGGAGGTCGCCCGTGTCGGTCTCATAGATGATGCGATCGGTGGCATCACCGGCAAGTCCGGTGGTGTTTGCCCGGAATGCCGCTGCAGCCAGCGTGCCGAGCGCGCCAATTGCAGTAAAGATCGCGTTGTCCAACAAGATCGTGTCGGCGGCAACGTTGAAGTCGGTAATGATATCAAGATTGGTTGCGGCATTGAGTGCCGTATTGAAGTTGAACTGATCGTTGCCGGCACCGCCGGTGAGCGTATCGTTTCCTGCATAGCCTTTTAATATGTCGTTGCCAGCGCCACCGTTGACAATATTGGCGCTGCTATTGCCGTAAACCAAGTCGTCGAAATCCGAACCGGTGATGTTTTCGATCGATGTATAGGTGTCGCCCAAGGCATCGCCGGTGTTGATGGCTGTGTTGGCCATGCTGGCAGTGACACCGGCAGTCGCACCTTTGTAGGAAGCGGTATCCGAACCCGCCCCGCCCAGCAATGCATCCCCATCTTCGCCGCCAATCAGGATGTCGTTACCGCCGTCGCCATAGAGTGTATCGATCCCGTCATAGCCCTTGAGGGTGTCATTGCCGTCGCCACCCCGGATGATGTTCGCACTCAGCGTGCCGTTCAAACCGTCATCGAAGTCGGAGCCGGTCAAGTTCTCGACGGAGTTGTAGGTGTCGCCCGCCGCATCTCCCGTATTGACCGCAGGATTGTAGAGGCTGACGCCCAGGCCAATCGAAGAACTTGAATAATCGGCGGTGTCGGAACCCGTGCCGCCGCTCAGATAGTCGGCACCTGCGCCGCCATCCATGCGGTCATTGCCGTCACCACCACCCAAGGTGTCGTTGCCGGCCAGGCCGTAGAGCTTGTCGTCACCGGCGCCAGCCAGCAAGGCATTTGCCTCGGCAGAGCCCGTCAGGTCGTCTGTGCCGCCCCCGGTAACAGCCTTTTCGATGCTGGAAAGCGATATGGGACCGGCTCCGCCAGGCAAGTAAGTAAAGGTTCCATCTTGCAGGTTGATGGTCGCGTCGAGAAGCACTCCCGATGTGTCGAAACTATCATAGCCCGCGCCGCCAAAGACCGCTTCCCCGATGCCGCCAGTCCAGCCTGCGAAAATCCGGAATGTGTCATTGCCTGCATTGCCGTACATCAGATCGACGCCCGAACCGCCAATGATCACATCGTCGCCATCGCCGCCCTGAATGGTGTCGTTGCCGTCGCCGCCGTCAATGCTGTCGTTGCCTGCGCCGCCAAGCAGACTGTCATTCCCGCCATTGCCGTCGATGGCGTTGGCGAGAGCATCGCCGGTGATCGTGTCGGCCAGCTGCGTGCCCCTTACGTTTTCGACGTTAACGATCGAATACGGGCCGCCGAAGGTCGGAGAGAAGTCATAGGTATTGGCGCCAAGATTGACGATAGCGCCCCTTGTTGTATGGTTGCTCAAATCGAGCACATCGTTCCCGGTACCTCCGTCCGTATCGTCGCCGAACTCGCCTTCGCGGACATAAAACGTATCGTTGCCGTTACCGCCATTGACGGTGTCCTTGGAGAAGCCGCCCTCGATCCAATCATCGCCATCGCCGCCATTGATCACGTCGATGCCAGTGCCGGTGAGTAGCGTATCGTTGCCACCGTTTCCGTTGAGCGTGTTGTTTGCATTGTTGCCGGTAATCGTGTCGTTGCCGGAACCGCCATTGGCATTCTCGATCAACGAGCGCGCATCACCACCGAACTGGAAAGCGTTAAAGACGTTGCCGCGGGCGAAGCCGCCGTTCGGGCCGCCGCCGAGGAAAGCCAGCTGTGCAGCGGAAAATGTTGAATTTTCACCGGGGCGCAGGTCGAGCCTGAGGTTCGTCGTATAGTTCGACAGGTCATAGGTATCGATGCCGTCGCCGTCCCAGATGGTTGAGAAGATGCGGTTGGCGCCGGGGTCGATGGCCAATACACCGTCGACGTAGGAGTTGCCGTTGGTCGGATCCCAAGTATAGACAGTGTTGCCGCTGTTGATGGTGAAATCCGCGCCATACATTGTTTGCAGGGCAAGAATGTCGATCATCATATAAGTTTGCGGCGCCCCAAAAGTTTCGTAGTCGTAGCCGCCGGTTACGTCGCCGATGTAGGTCGAGTAGGTCATCACGGTGAATTCGACCGAATTGTATGCTGCCGGCACAGCCGTGTTGCCGGGGCCCCCCAATTCATGGCCGTGTTTCAAGCCCAGCGAATGGCCCAGTTCGTGGATCATCGTATGCCAGGCATAATTGCCGGCGATCGGGTTCTTCAAGCTATTGCTTGTCCCGTCGTAAGTGTTTCCGAAAAACGTATCGCCGCCATAGACGTTGTTGTTCGGGTAGAAGGCATATGCGGTTCCCGCGTCGCCGGAATTTGCCGCGCGGATCGTCGAATTGCTGGTGCCTGCACCATTGTAGGTAATGCTGAGGTTGGTAAACCCCTCGACCGAAAATCCGCCCGCGCCAGTTAGCTGGGTATAAACCGACTGGTTCAATGCCGAGTGGAAGGCAATCATTTGCTGCGCAGTGAATTGCGAAAAGGCTTCATTCTGCGCGCTTATGGCATTGCCGTTCTGGTCCGAGTTGTAGCCGGCCTGGTAGTCGGCTGCTGAATCTGTGTCGCTGTAGGTGATAGATGTCTCGTTCCAGCGCACGCCGCTGAGAACACCATCAATCAGCGCGTTGCCGGTTGCCGCGACCGCGATAGTCACAGAGGCATCGCCGTTTTCTTCCGGCACCTGTGCGTCATTGCTGGGGCTCGCTCCTAAATCCGGGGCACCTATCGCATCGGAAGCGCCGATCGTCGGTGCAATGATCGTTTTGGTGGGGCTCCACCCGGCGGTCCAGTCGGGGACTGCAACGTTGAACAATCGGTTCAAAGATGTTGATTGGCTGGCTTGCCCGTTAAGTGCCAAAGACCAAGTGGTCCCGTTTTGATCCAAACCTGCCGGATCAACGAGGAGAGAATTGGTTCGTACCCTGACGTTCATGATACCTCCCTGGTTGCATCCCGCATTCGTCCATGCAGCTTTTGCAACACTCATTGTGGCGTTTATTTACGAACTCCTCCGTAAAGCGCAGAAATACACCTGCCGAAAACCGCTTCACGCTGGTTTCAGCATATCCATCGACAACTGCATTGCATTCGCCGCAGTGTTTAAACAATGGGACGATAGCGACGACCTGCATCGAAACAACTGTGGTCTAAAGGTTTCGTTCTATGGACTGGTCTGAAAGGATATAATTGCGGTTGATATACAACCAAAATATTATCTCCAGATATAAAGGGCAAAGAACAATATTGACGAAATGATATTTGGTTTCGCCTCATTCTCGCCCCATCACCACTAGTAATTAGGTTACGCTAATTTAGGATGCATGACAAGGCTAATGTCCCCTGGCCGTGGGCTGTGAAGCTTTCACAGCTCCCCGACGTGCGACAGGATATATGTGCAGAATTTAGTGAACGCCCCCCTGGAGCGGAGCCGTGTGAAAGGGAGTAAGCGGCATGAAGAGCCAACTTCGTGTGCTAGTGACGATTGTAGTTGCGTTCGTGGCGGCGTCGATGGCTGTTTCGGCGCCCGTGTCTGCGAGCCAACCTAACAAAGGCCTTGAAACAATGGATAGACCCCCGGATCCGGAGCAGGCCGTACTGTCTGAATACCGGTTGCTCAAGGCACGCGGGACGATTGAAGCCTACGAGCTTTTCATCGAGCGACACCCAGACCACCCACTCGCAGATGACGCGCGACGAGAGTTGAAAAAGCTGCGGGGCAGCTGATGTTCTGGCCGTCAGACGACTTTTGTCTTCTCGGTTAAGCGTTTCAAGGCGGCCTGTCGTGAGTTGTTTCAATCTTGCACGTAACCGATGGCGCGCCGTTCATGTTGCGCAAAAACCCATCCGGGTGCTGTCGTAAACTTTACATCACGCCTTTGGCGTGATCTCACCCATCCGGTTGCCGGCATCGAGGCCTGCGATCTTGTAGGCTTCGGCCAGCGTCGGGTAGTTGAAGGTGTTCTCGACGAAATATTCGACGGTACCCTTCAGGTTCAGCACGGCCTGGCCGATATGGACGAGTTCGGTGGCACCTTCGCCGACGATATGGACGCCGAGCAGCCGCCGCGTCTTCAAAGAGAAGATCAGCTTCAACAGGCCGGAATCGAGCCCCATGATGTGACCGCGCGACGTCTCCCGGAAGCGGGCAATGCCGCATTCATAAGGGATACCGCGCTCCTTGACTTCTTCTTCGGTCAGGCCGCAGGTCGAGATTTCGGGCACGGCATAGATGCCGTAGGGGAAAAATTTCGGCGGCTCCTTGGCGATCGCGCCGACCGCGACACGCGCCGCGATGCGGCCCTGTTCCATCGAGGTGGAGGCAAGGCTCGGGAAACCGACGACGTCGCCCGCCGCGTAGATGTTCGGAACCGTGGTTTGGAACGTTTCCGGATTGACGCTGAGCCGCCCGCGGCTGTCGGCTTCAAGGCCGGCCGCCGCCAGATTGAGCGAATCCGTCGCACCCATGCGGCCTGCGGCAAACAGAACCATTTCGCAGCTGATCACACGGCCGCTGTCGAGCGTGATCGCACATTTTCCATCCGGCGTGCGCTCGACCTTGTCGGCCTTTTGCCCCAGATGCAGCTTCATATTGCGGTCGCGCAGCTGATAGGTAAAGTCCTCGACGATTTCCTTGTCGATGAAATCGAGCATGGTCGACTTCGGATCGATCAAGGTGACCTGCGTATCCAGCGCGCTGAAGATGGTTGCATATTCGATACCGATGACCCCGGCACCGATCACCGCCAGGGAGCGCGGCAGGTCCTCGATTTCCAGAAGCTCATCGCTATCAAGCACCGTCTTTCCGTCGAACGGAATGTAATCCGGACGGAAGGGCTTCGTGCCGACGGCTAGCAGGATGCTGGTCGCGGAGACCTGGATGATCTCTCCGTCTTCCTTGACGATCTGCAGCGTCTGTGGGTCGATGAAACTCGCCTTGCCGCGGATGTGCTGAACCCGGTTGCGGGCAAACTGGTGTTCGAGCACTTCGACTTCGTGATCGAGGGTGATCAAAAGGCGTCGGCGCAGGTCCTCGGCGCTGATTTCCTGCTTGACGCGATAGGCGCGTCCGTAAAACCCGCGCTCGCGCCAGCCGGTCAGGTTCAGCGCGGTTTCGCGCAGGGTCTTGGAGGGAATGGTACCGGTATGCACCGAGACGCCGCCGACCCGCTTACCCTGTTCGACGACAAGAACCTTCTTGCCCAGTTTGGCGGCCTGAATAGCGCCCCTGCGCCCTGCAGGACCGCTACCGACAACCACGAGATCGTACTGGTTCATGACGCGTTTCCGATGATGGAGTGAGAATCATTGTGCGTTGCGGTAAATGTCGCTTGCAAGCGTCTATAACGTCAATCTTACAGTTTAATAAAGCCTTATGAACTGCCCCAACGCTTGCGGATGCTTATTTTATGGAAAGCGATTATATTTGGCGCATCAGCATGGGATGTTCGCCGGGAGCGCCAGCGCGCGGTCTGTCGGAAGCGGATGGTCGAGACAGGACATTGCCGCGTGGAGAGACGTGGTTTTGCATTCGGGAGGTGATGATGGCTTTGCTTGAAACGGACGATAAACAGGACCCGGGTCTCTCCATGCCTTCGGAAAAAGAGAGTGCGGCGATACCGGAAAGGCCGCGCAGTCGACCAGGCGTTGTTGCCGCGGCCGTCTACGAACACGGCCAGCGCACCCACGATATCGAGATACAGGAAGCGCATAAATGGCGGGGCCGCGAAAAGGCCGTGGTCTGGATCGGCCTGCACGAACCGGACGAAGCGCTGCTTCGGGAAGTTCAGGCCGAATTCGGACTGCCTGAATTGGCTATCGAAGACGCCAATCACGCCCACCAGCGCCCGAAACTTGAGATCTACGGCGATTCGATCTTCGTCGTTGCGCGGACCGCCCATATGGGGGGCGGGGAAATCGTCTTCGGCGAAACCCATCTTTTTGTCGGCCGCGGTTATGTCGTCTCGGTGCGGCATGGGCCGTCGACCTCCTACAATCTGGTAAGGCAGCGTTGCGAGGCTTCGCCGGCAGCGTTGGCGCACGGCGAGAATTACATCCTCTATTCCATCCTCGATTTCATCGTCGATAACTACATGCCGGTTGTCGAGGGCATCCATGCCGAAGTGGAGGAGTTGGAAGAGCGGGTGTTGCGCGATCGGCTCGACAAGAAGGATATCGAGCGGCTCTATTTCCTGCGCCGAAGCCTGCTTCGCCTGCGCAATGCCGTCGTGCCCCTGGTCGATGTCTGCCGACGGCACGAGCATCTCGATCTTCCCGGCATGGACGCGACGCTGCACGCGCTGTTTCGGGACGTCACCGACCATGTGCGCCGGGTTCAGGAGGATATCGACACCCTGCGCGAAGTGCTGGCCTTCACCTTCGAGGCCAGCCTGATGATCGGGCAGTCCGAACAAACAGAGATTTCCCGGAAACTCGCATCCTGGGCCGCGATCCTCGCCGTGCCCACGGCGATTGCCGGTATCTACGGGATGAATTTCGAGGATATGCCCGAACTGAAGTTCAAGTATGGCTATTTCGTCATCCTGGGGTTCATCATCATGGTGTGCAGCATGCTCTACCGGATGTTTCGACGCGCAAAGTGGCTCTGAGGCAGCGCTCGCTCAGATCAGGCGCAGGCCCTTGAGGCTGGCATGCCCGTCCTTGCCGATAATGATGTGATCGTGGACGGCGATACCCAGCGGCTTTGCCGTGTCGATGATCGTCTTGGTCATCTCGATGTCGGCCCTGGACGGGGTCGGATCGCCGGAGGGGTGGTTGTGCACGAGAATCAACGCTGTCGCCGAGAGTTCGAGCGCGCGCTTGACCACTTCGCGCGGATAGACCGGCGTGTGATCGACGGTCCCTGTCTGCTGGACTTCGTCGGCAATCAGCGCATTGCGTTTGTCGAGAAACAGGATGCGGAACTGCTCGCGGGTTTCATGCGCCATCGCAGCATGACAATAGTCGATCACCGATGACCAGGAGCCCAGCACCTGCTTGCCCTTGAGGTCGCTCTTCAAGGTGCGATGGGTAACGGTCGAAATGAGCTTCAGGTCGAAGGCTACGGCTTCGCCGATTCCCTTCACTTCCTGCAGCAATGCCGGCGAGGCGCCGAAGACGCCGGCAAGCGTGCCGAAGCGCTCGAGCAGCGCCTTGGCGATCGGCTTGGTGTCCCTGCGCGGGATCAGCCGGAACAGGAGGAGTTCAAGGATTTCATAGTCGGCCAGCGCCGTGTCGCCGTGATCTTTGTAGCGCGTCCGCAACCGGTCGCGATGGCCGTGATAGTGCGCGTCATCCTGCTGCGCTGCCGGCATTCCGAGGCCAGGCCGTTTTGGCTTTTGCCCGGCGAAAAAGCCCCTCTCATCGGCCGGTTGCGAACTGTCGCCGTCGGAAGAGAAAGGGGGCTTGGTCATCGCGTGCCCTATGCTGGCAGGCCCGGGCGGTCGAGGCCGCCCGGCGACAGGGTGAAAATCTCGCAGCCATCGGCGGTGACCCCGACCGCGTGCTCGTATTGGGCCGACAGCGACCGGTCTCGGGTGACCGCCGTCCAGCCGTCGGCCAGTACCTTCACATGCGGACGGCCGAGATTGATCATCGGCTCGATGGTGAAGATCATGCCTTCGCGCATTTCCGGACCTTCGTTCGCCCGGCCGTAATGCAGGATGTTCGGCGCGTCATGAAACAGCCGGCCGACGCCGTGCCCGCAGAAATCGCGAACCACGGAACACCGTTCAGCCTCGGCGAAAGTCTGGATGGCTTCGCCGATGGCGCCGGTGCGCGCGCCGGGCTTGACGGCGGCAATGCCGCGCATCAGGCACTCGTGGGTGACTTCAAGCAGGCGCTGGGCCGCACGCTTGATCTCGCCGACCGGGTACATCCGGCTGGAATCGCCGTGCCAGCCGTCGATGATGTAGGTGACGTCGATGTTGACGATATCGCCTTCGCGCAGCGGCTTCTCGTTGGGAATGCCATGGCAGACGACGTGATTGATCGATGTACAGGACGACTTGGTATAGCCCCGATAGTTCAATGTTGCAGGCAGGGCGCCGTGATCCATGCCGAAGTCGAAGACGAAGCGATCGATCTCGTCAGTCGTTACGCCCGGCTTGACGCGGCTTGCCAGTTCGTCGAGGCAGCGGGCGGTAATCTGGCAGGCGCGCTTGATCCCGGCAAAATCCTCCGGCGTATAGAGACGGATGACGCCGGTATTCTTATAGGGCGCGGACGCTGCCTCGATATAGGTGACCATTACAATACTTTCAGTTGTCTTTCGCAATTGTCATAGATCAGCACAGGCGGGTTCGTCCATCGGGATCAGGCCGTCAGGCGCAATTTGCTGCGGCGAAACCCGGCATTTGACGGCAAAGGCCTCGACGCCGCGCCGCATCGCGCGAAGGAACGCCTGGGCATAAAGCGGATCGAGATCGTCGCAGATCCGAAACGTCGCGCAGTCGTCGCGCTGTATCAGGTAGATCATGATGCCTCGATGACCCGCCTCGACCATATCGCCGAGTTCCTCCAGGTGCTTGGCGCCCCGTGCCGTTGGGCTGTCGGGAAATTCTGCCAGGCCGGATGCCCGGCTGAAATGCACATTCTTGACCTCGACATAGGCGCGGCCGCGCTCGGGATCGGTGAGCAGCATGTCGATGCGTGAATTGCGGCCGTATTTCTGTTCACGCTGCAGCATCGAATAGAGATGAAGATCGCCGACTTGCCCGGCGCGAATTGCTTCCTCGGCCAGTCTGTTCGGCAGCCCGGTGTTGATGCCGACGACGGTGCCGCCGACTTCGACCATCTCCAGCATATGCCGATATTTGCGCGTCGTGCTGTCATGTTCGGAAAGCCAGATGCGCGAACCGGGCGTCGTCAATCCGCGCATCGAGCCGGTATTGGGGCACGAGCCGGTGATCGCGCTTCCGTCCTCAAGCACGGCATCGAAGAGAAATCGTTTGTAGCGCTGGATGAGGACGGCGGGCACCAGCGGCCGGTCGAAGAGCATGTTTCTGGACGTCCGTTATCGGTCAGGCGCGGGCACGAACGTAGGAGCCCGGCGCTTCTTCCAGCGAATTGAGCTTGCCCCCGGTCTTTCGCGCGGGCACCCGCTCGCCGTCCAGCGCCTCGATCCAGGCCTGCCAGTGCGGCCACCAGGATCCCGGCGTCTCTTTTGCCGTTTTCACCCAGTCGTCGAAATCGCCCTTGGCAGGGCCGCCGGTCCAGAACTGGTATTTGCCCTTGTCCGGCGGATTGACGACGCCGGCGATATGGCCTGAGCCGGACATGACATAGGTTACGTCGCCGCCGAAGAACTGGCTGCCGACGAACACCGACTTTGCCGGCGCGATATGGTCTTCCTTGGTGGAGAGATTGTAGATCGGAATCGTCACGTTCCCGAGCGAGATCTTCTTACCGGCCAGCACCATTTCACCCTTGGTCAGGTTGTTCTGGAGATAGCAATTGCGCAGGTAGAACGAGTGGTTCGCGGCCGGCATGCGGGTGGAATCGGAGTTCCAGTAGAGCAGGTCGAACGCCGTCGGCTCCTGGCCCTTCAGGTAGTTGTTGACGAAATAGGGCCAGATGAGATCCGACGCCCGCAACATGTTGAAAGCCATGGCCATCTTCGAGCCGTCGAGATAGCCGGTCTCCTTCATCCGCTCTTCCATCTGGGCGATCTGTTCCTCATCGGCGAAAACCTTAAGGTCGCCGGCATAGGTGAAGTCGACCTGCGTGGTGAACAGCGTTGCCGAGCGGATACGCTTGTCGCCTTCCTGCGCATGCAGGGCGAGGGTGGCTGCCAGCAGGGTTCCGCCGACACAATAACCGATGGCATTCACATCCTCTTCGCCTGTCGACTGGCGGATGGTGTCGAGCGCAAAGCCGATGCCTTCGCGGGCGTAGGATTCCCAATCCTTGTTGGCGTGGCGCTCGTCCGGGTTGACCCAGGAAATGACGAAGACGGTATGGCCCTGGTCCACCGCCCATTTGATGAAGGATTTCTGCGGGTTGAGATCCAGCACGTAGAATTTGTTGATCCAGGGTGGGCAGATCAGCAATGGCCGCTTCAGTACCTTCTCGGTGGAGGCGTCATATTGCAGAACCTGGCAGACGTCGCTCTGGGCGATTACCTTGCCGGGCGTAATCGCGATGTTCTCGCCCACGGCGAATTTGCTCACGTCCGTCTGGCGAAGCTTGAGGTCGCCTTTGCCGGCGATGATGTCCTCGGCCAGCATCTGCATGCCCTTGACGAGGTTGGCGCCGCTGGAGGCGACCGTCTCCCGGTAGAGCTGCGGGTTGGTCGTGACGAAATTGGCGGGCGAAAGGGCGCTGGAAATCTGCCGCACATAAAAGGCGGCCTTGTGCTTAGTGTGGTCGTCGAGGCCTTCGGCGTCACGCACCATCCGGTCAGCCCAGTTAGAGGTGATGAAATAGGCCTGCCGCAGGAAGTCGAAGAACGGATTTGCGACCCAGTCGGCATCCGAAAAGCGCTTGTCGTTGCGTGGAACGTCGTCGGGATCGCTGACCGTCTCGCCGCCCATCTTCTGCAGGGTACGCGTCCACATGGAGAAGAAGCTCCCCATAAGGTAAGTCTGCGCTTCCAGAGTGCGCCGCGGATCGGAAAGCCAGTATTCGGATACTTTCGAGAGCGTCTTGACCATGTCGACGACCGGATCGGCCACCATGTCTGTCTTCTCGCCGCTTTCGCGCGGCGCCAGCCATGCGGACGCAGCCTTGCCGAGCTGCTCGACGGAGCGTGCGAGATTCATCGCGAAGGCTTCCGGGTCCTTGACGATATAGGGATCGACGGATTTCGGGTCGAAACCGGTGAAACCATCCGCGCTGGTGCCCGTCTGGCCCTCGGTCTTCCTGTCTTCTGCCACCCGGTTTCCTCCACAGACGTTTGTTTGTTTTGTCTTTTTACATTCTGCCTTAAAATGATTACAAGTGCCAGCGCGTGTTGGACTCGGCAATTTGGCAGCCGGCCAACTTCGGACAGAGATTCAAAGGTATGCGTCGGGTATGGCGAGATGATGAAGTCGGGGAAAGCAGCGATGGTGCGGATGGTGACGGCCTTTGGACTGGCAGGTTTGACGCTTGCGCTTGCCGGTTGCAGTTCCACAGCGGTCGATGAGCCGCCGTCCATCTATTCCGCCACGATGGCCAAGCCCGTTCCGACCGATGTCTATCCGGTCATCGAAGGCAAATTGCCGGCGGCAAGCACACAGATGAGCAATGAAGAGGCGGCAAGCCAGTCGGCGCGGCTGACGGCACTCGGCAACGCCCGCTCGTCCGGCCAAATCTCGGAAGCGGAATATCAGCGCCGCCTGAAGGAGTTGCAGCTGCTTGCCGCCAATCACGGCGCAGATACGCTGAAGCAGATACAGAATTAGCACTTGCGTTTCGACTGATTTGGACGCAAAGCGTTTCATGGCCGCGTGGGCCTGTTTGCACCGCGCGTTTCTCCTTGCACGCATGATTCTCAAGGCATGGAGACCGCGCAAGACGAGGTTTAGAGATGGAAGAGTTTCACAAAGTCCGGCGTCTGCCGCCTTACGTTTTCGAACAGGTTAACCGTTTGAAAGCCAGCGCGCGAGCGGGTGGAGCTGACATCATCGACCTCGGCATGGGCAATCCGGACCTTCCGACGCCGCAGGCGATCGTCGACAAGCTGTGCGAAGCCGTCCAGGATCCGCGCACGCACCGCTATTCGTCCTCCAAGGGTATTCCCGGCCTTCGCCGTGCGCAGGCCGCCTATTACGCCCGCCGTTTCGGCGTCAAGCTGAACCCGGACACGCAGGTTGTGGCGACCCTCGGCTCCAAGGAAGGCTTCGCCAACATGGCCCAGGCGATCACCGCCCCCGGCGACGTGATCCTGTGCCCGAACCCGACCTATCCGATCCATGCTTTCGGCTTCCTGATGACCGGCGGCGTGATCCGTTCGATCTCTGTGGAGCCGGACGACACGTTCTTCCCCCCGCTGGAACGGGCGATCCGCCATTCGATCCCGAAGCCGATCGCGCTGGTGATCAACTATCCGTCCAACCCGACGGCGCATGTGGCGACGCTAGATTTCTACAAGGAAGTCGTGGCGTTTGCGAAGAAGCATGACATCGTCATTCTCTCTGATCTGGCCTATTCCGAAATCTACTTCGACGGCGTGCAGCCGCCGTCGGTGCTGGAAGTGCCGGGAGCCATGGACAACACGGTCGAGTTCACCTCGATGTCGAAGACATTTTCCATGCCAGGCTGGCGCATGGGCTTTGCCGTCGGCAACGAGCGCCTAATCGCCGCCTTGACGCGGGTCAAGTCCTACCTCGACTATGGTGCCTTCACGCCGATCCAGGTTGCCGCGACGCATGCGCTGAACGGCGACGGCTCTGATATTGCCGAGGTGCGCAATATCTACAAGCGCCGCCGCGATGTGTTGGTCGAAAGCTTCGGCAAGGCCGGATGGGATGTGCCGCCGCCGGCCGCGACCATGTTCGCCTGGGCAAAGATCCCAGAAAAATTCCGGCATCTCGGTTCGCTGGAGTTTTCCAAGCTGCTGGTCGAAAAAGCCGATATCGCGGTCGCTCCCGGCATCGGTTTCGGCGAACAGGGTGACGACTATATCCGGATTGCGCTGGTCGAAAACGAACACCGCATCCGCCAGGCGGCCCGCAGCCTGAAGAAGTTCCTCTCGACGGCGGACGATACGTTGCACAACGTCATCTCGCTGAACGCCCATCGCTGAGGCGCCCCGGCACACCTTTAAAATCCGCTCCGCCGCATCAGGCGGAGCGCTCTCGATATGTTAGGAATAATGAATGTCAGATGCCCTTAAAATCGGCATTGCGGGCCTGGGAACCGTTGGTGCCTCGCTCGTGCGTATTCTCCAGGAGCGCCACGAGGCGCTGGCAACGACATGCGGCCGGGCCATCGAGATTACCGCCGTCACGGCACGCGACCGCAACCGCGACCGCGGCGTCGATCTTTCCACCATGCATTGGCATGACGACGCCCTCTCTCTGGCTGAGACCGCCGATATCGACGTTTTCGTCGAACTGATGGGTGGCGCTGGCGAGCCGGCTTTGTCGGCCGTCAAGGCAGCACTGTCGCGCGGTGTGCATGTCGTCACCGCCAACAAGGCGCTGCTTGCCGCCCACGGCATCGCGCTTGCCGGTCTTGCCGAAGAGCATGGCGCGCTTTTGAACTACGAAGCCGCCGTTGCCGGTGGCATTCCGGTCATCAAGGCGCTCAGGGAATCGCTGACGGGCAACACGATTTCGCGTGTCTACGGCATCATGAACGGCACCTGCAACTACATCCTCACCAAGATGGAGAAGGAAGGCCTGTCCTTCGAGGCCTGCCTCAAGGAAGCGCAGCGTCTGGGTTACGCCGAAGCTGATCCCGCCTTCGATATCGAGGGCAACGATACAGCCCACAAGCTGTCCATCCTGACGAGCCTTGCCTTCGGAACGGCGATTGCCGCCGATGACATCTATCTCGAAGGCATCACCAATATTTCGATCGACGACATCCATGCGGCAGCCGACCTCGGCTATCGCATCAAGCTGCTCGGCGTCGCCCAGCGCACCGACAGCGGCATCGAGCAGCGGGTGCATCCGACCATGGTGCCGCTCGATTCGGTGATCGCCCAGGTCGACGGCGTCACCAATGCTGTGGCGATCGAATCGGATATTCTCGGCGAACTGCTGATGGTCGGCCCCGGTGCCGGCGGCAATGCGACGGCGTCTGCCGTGCTCGGCGATATCGCCGACATCGCCAAGAGCCGCCCCGGTGCCCAGCATGTTCCGGCCTTCGGCCGTCCGGTTACGGCCCTGCTGCCCTACAGGCAGGCGCAGATCCAGAGTCATGAAGGTGGATACTTCATCCGCCTCAAGGTGCTCGACAAGACCGGCGTCTTTGCCAGCATCGCGACGCGCATGGCGGATAACCGCATCTCGCTCGAATCGATCGTGCAGCATTCGAAACATCCCGTCGAAACCGGCGAGCCGCAGACGATCATCCTCGTCACCCATGCGACGACCGAAGAATCGGTGCGCAAGGCCGTCGCCTCGATCAAGAGCGAAGGCTACCTCGTCGGCGATCCGCAGGTGATCCGCATCGAGCGGCCGAAGACGGCCTGATTCCATCGCCGATGCATTTTTCGCGGCCCCATCCGGTTTCGTCTCCGGGTGGGGCCGCTTTCGTTCCGGTTTGCGAATATGGCAAAACCCGCGTACGAACGAACCGAAAGTCATAGGTGTACGATGAGCGAAATGCCAGATCCCGTCCAGCGGGCGTTTCTCAATGTCGAGCGGTCGGTGACCGGGCAGCGCTGGGTATCGCGGCTCGATCAGGCCGGGCAGAACCGTGCGCTCGCCATCAGCCAGGTCCATGGCTTCTCCGACCTGATTGCCCGTGTACTGGCGGGACGGGGCGTGACGATGGACGATGCCGTGGCGTTCCTCGATCCGACCATCCGCTCGCTGATGCCCGATCCGGACACGCTGACGGATTGCAGCAAGGCCGCCGCCCGCATCGTTGCCGCGATCAAGGCGCGTGAAAAGATTGCCATCTTCGGCGACTATGACGTCGATGGTGCCGCATCCTCGGCGCTGATGTTCCGCTTCCTGCGCCATTTCGGTATCGAAGCCGAAATCTATATCCCCGATCGCATTTTCGAGGGCTACGGCCCGAACCCTGCCGCGATCAATCAATTGATCGACAATGGCGCGCAATTGATCGTCACCGTCGATTGCGGCTCGACCAGCCACGAATCGCTCGCCGCCGCCGAAGAGCGCGGGATTGATGTCGTGGTCATCGATCATCATCAGGTCAGCGCGCAACTGCCGCCCTGCGTCGCCCTGGTCAACCCGAACAGGGAGGACGATCTGTCGGGGCAGGGGCACCTTTGCGCTGCCGGCGTGGTCTTTCTCGTTCTCGTCAACGCCGTGCGCCAGTTGCGCGAAAGCGGCGACAGACGGGTCGCATCCTTCGATCTGCTTGCCCTGCTTGATCTCGTTGCCTTGGCAACCGTTTGCGACGTCGTGCCCTTGAAGGGCTTGAACCGGGCCTATGTCGTCAAGGGACTGGTCGCCGCCCGGCATATGCAGAACCCGGGACTGTCCGCACTGTTCCGCAAGGCCGGGCTTGGCGGTCCGGTGACGCCCTATCATTTCGGCTTTCTGATCGGCCCGCGAATCAACGCCGGCGGGCGGATCGGTGATGCGGCGCTCGGCAGCCGGCTATTGACGCTGGACGACGAAAACGCCGCCGAGACGATCGCTGCCAAGCTCGACGAACTGAACCGCGAGCGCCAGGTGATGGAGATCGCCATGCTGGCCGAAGCGGAGGCCGAGGCGCTGGCGGAATACGGTACCGGCGAAAAGGCGTCCATCATCGTCACGGCGCGTGAAAACTGGCATCCCGGTATCGTCGGCCTGCTGGCGGCACGCCTGAAGGAGAAATTCCGCCGTCCGGCCTTTGCGATCTCGTTCGATCCGAACGGCAAGGGGACGGGGTCCGGCCGCTCGATCAGCGGTTTCGATATTGGAAAGATTGTTCGCGCGGCGGTCGATGGCGGATTGCTCGTCAAGGGGGGCGGTCATGCGATGGCCGCGGGGCTGACGGTCGAGCGCGGCAATCTCGGCAAGCTTCGGCACTTCTTCGAGGAGAAAGCCGAAAATGTGATCAAGGACCTGGTCTCGTCCGAGACGCTGAAGATCGATGGCGCATTGGGGGCCGCCGGTGCCAATCTGGCGCTGATCGACCAGCTCGAACAGGCTGGCCCATACGGGGCAGGGCATCCGCAACCGATCTTCGCGTTGCCGGCCCATCGGCTTCGCGATTCGCGTCAGGTCGGCGTCAACCATGTGAAGGTGACGCTGGAAGGTCAGGATGGTTCGCGGGTCGAAGGCATCGCGTTCCGGGCGCTTGAGACACCGCTTGGCGATTTGCTGCTGTCGGAGCGCGGCACGACGATCCACGTCGCCGCATCGATATCGGCCGATCTATGGCAGGGAACGCGGCGCGTGCAGTTGCGGGTGATCGACGCCGCAAAGGCTCTCTAAACCAGGCGATTTCTCGCGGCGAAAAACGTGCTTCAGTTTGTGGAAAATCGAGAGACCATGGTACGCCCTAGGGGAGTCGAACCCCTCTTCCCAGAATGAAAATCTGGTGTCCTAACCGATAGACGAAGGGCGCATCAGGTGGCTGTCTTATAGTCAGCACGTTTGAATGCTGCAAGCGCTAATCCGCATTTTTTTGATGATTTTTCGCAGTAAAAACAGTGTTCACCGAGAGGGATTCGACGCCATGCGGAATCGCCCGCGAGCAAGGCATCTTCGCCACAGGCAACAGGAATTCCAATGCTGAAGGGGAGGTTCACAATGGTACGCCCTAGGGGAGTCGAACCCCTCTTCCCAGAATGAAAATCTGGTGTCCTAACCGATAGACGAAGGGCGCAGCCGTTGTGTGGGCGTCTTATAGTCAGGGCTTTTGAATACCGCAAGCGGCAAATTTCATTTTCCTGTAAAAAAGTCCTGATAAAGCGCAGCGTGTCGATATTCTTGGGAATATCGAATGATAACAGAGGGTTGCTATCAAGTTCTGCGGCGGCGGCAGCGCCAATTCCAGTCGCGCGCCTCACCGGTGTCGATATGGACCGATTCCGTGTGGCAATAGGTTCCCACACCTCCGCGGCCTGGAATGGTGCGCAGATAGTCGGCAAGTTCCCATTTGCCGACGCCGGGTACCTGGATATCGGCAGCCTGACAGGTGGTGTGAAGCGAATGCCGGCTTCCGCCGGCGCGTGCATTGTGCTTGAGGTCCCGCAGGCCGGATGTCACCATGATCTTGCGGCCGTAGTGGGTTTCCACGACTTTCAGCACCCGCAGCAGTTCCGGCTGGAAACAGCCCGTTTCTACCTTTTCGGTCTGTAGCCAGAGGCCGTTCGGTGCGAGGCGGGCGAGACCGGGCAGGGAGGCCATTTCGACCGCGGCGCTCTCATCATCATGGCCCGGTTGGGAATCGTCCACGGTCGCAAACATCGACGTGGTCCGGACGCCGGGCAGGTCGGTGAAGCCGAGCGCGGCGATCTGCTGCGGTTTCAGATTAGTGGCGACAAGCGTCTTTTTTGCCGACGTCTTGGCAAATCGATCGCCGTTGAACTGATTCCGGTTCTTGCGCTTCGCCGCGAACAGTCCGGCCAGTGTCAGGGTTTTCTCCGCCTGATCCGATTTGTCCCCGTCGTTTTGCGAATTTCCGGAATCAGGAATGATCGCCGCCGCGCCGTTCACCGTGTCCGTGGACGCAGTTTGTGGTGCCAAGGCCTGCTGTACGCTGCCATCGCGCATAGTGTCGGCACTCAAGGGTACAGGCACGGCTGCGGGAATAAGGGTGCCGTCAGCGCCAAGCTCGGCGCTTGCCACCTGCTGAGCGGCTGCAACGGAGCCCTCGGCATTGCTCGCCCCTTCGAGCGGCAGGACGACCGGGCCTGCCGCCGGCTGACCACTGTTGAAAAGGCTGTTTGTGGCGGGATTGACGCCGGTGGCTTGCCCCACCGGCAGCGGCGCATTGCCTCCAGCGGTATCTGCGCCCTGCGCCTGAACCGCATTCGGCGTCTGGACGGCAAAGATGCTGCTCGATGTAGCCTTGACGCCGGTGTTCTGCATGGTCAGCGAGGCCGGCTGGCCATTGGCTTCAGCGGGCATCATCGCATTTGCCTGCGCCGGATATCCGGCTTGCTGCTGGGCATTTGCGCCGTTGGCGACCACTTGCTGATCTTCGTATGTGCCGGGCTGTGCCTGTTCCGCTGTGTCGGCGGATGCGACTTCCGGAACAGTTTGCTCCGATGCCGCTTCCGCCGTCTCTTTCGCCGCCGTGACGCAACCGGACAGTCCCATCATGGAGACGGTCAGGGCGAGAGCGCAGCCGAAACCGCGAATCATCGCTGCTTTTTGCAGAATATGACGCAACGTTGGATCCCCACTCAATGCGGGCCGGGCGACATCTGCTGCCGTCATGGCCGATCATTTCGAAGTCGCAAACACACATCACCGGCACGATGCCCGTTGGGGGTGTCCGTGCCGCTGCTGTCGTCTGCCGGTTCAACCGGAAGCAGGATGCACGCCTGCCTCAAGCGGCGGTGCGCATCCAGATCCCCTTAACGTTTCGTTCAAACATTAGTGAACGCGCCGTTATTTGTAAACCTGCGCTGACGCAGGCGGCATTTCTCCGCCTGGTTTTCCGAATTTTCCACCGTCTGGCGGTCAAGTCGATCCGGAATGAACCAGGCGATATCCAGAATTCGGCCCTGGAGAGAGCCGGAAAGAAGACAGATATCGCGCGGCCGCATTGCGTGGGGCTTACCAGGCGCCGGTATTGCCCATCGAGGCCCAGGGTTCCTGCGACGGCAGGTTCTCGCCCTTCTGCAGGATTTCGACCGAAATGCCGTCCGGCGAACGGACGAAGGCCATGTGACCGTCGCGCGGCGGTCGGTTGATGGTGACGCCATTGTCCATCAGATGCTGGCAGGTCGCATAGATGTCATCGACCTCATAGGCGAGGTGGCCGAAGTTGCGCCCGCCGGTGTAATCCTCTGTATCCCAGTTGTAGGTGAGCTCGAGGCAGGGCGACAATTCTGTCCTTGCATGGTCCTGATCGCCGGGCGCCGCGAGGAAAACCAGGGTGAAACGGCCCTTTTCGTTCTCGTAGCGGCGGATTTCCACAAGCCCGAAAAGCTTGCCCCAGAAGTGAAGTGCGGCGTCCAGATCTTTGACGCGAACCATCGTGTGCAGATAACGCATTGGAATGTCCCTGTTTTGCTGAATATGAAGTATATCTAGCTGACAACCAGCCAGAGGCAAGGCTCGCAGGATAGTGTTGATCAACGGCAAATTTCATCCAAGGGCTTGCACATGTGCGGCTGGACGATGTTATTCTGACTGTCAAGAATCAGTTAACCGTAATGATGTGACGCGTAATCGAGGGGCTGGACAGGCAATGGCGGACAGGATTTCAGCGAAAGGCATCGTGCCGGATGACGACTTCGGCAATGACGCGCTCGATCTGATTGAAATCACCGGCGTGATCAAATGGTTCGACGTTGCCAAGGGCTTCGGTTTCATCGTGCCTGACAACGGCATGCAGGACGTGCTCGTTCACGTTACCTGCCTGCGCCGCGACGGCTACCAGACGGTGCTGGAAGGCGCGCGCGTGGTGGCCCTCATCCAGAAGCGCGACCGTGGCTACCAGGCGTTTCGTGTCCTTTCCATGGACCAGTCGACCGCCATCCATCCGTCGCAGCTGCCGCCGGTCAAGACCCATGTTCAGGTGACGCCCACCAGCGGACTGGAACGGTGTCTGGTCAAGTGGTTCAACCGCACCAAGGGTTTCGGCTTCCTGACGCGCGGCGACGGTACCGAGGATATTTTCATCCACATGGAAACGTTGCGTCGCTTTGGCCTTACGGAGTTGCGCCCCGGTCAGACCGTTCTGGTTCGCTTCGGCGATGGCGACAAGGGGCTGATGGCGGCTGAAATCCATCCCGACGTGCCGGCTCCGTCCGGTCGAGCCCACTGATGAACGCACATGTCCTGCGCCTTTCCGGAAGCGCCCTCGTGGCGCTTTTTTTGTGGCTCGTCCCGTTTTGCGCCACGGCTGCGGATATCACCTTCGATACGGCGCCTTTGCAGATCATCTCCGCCGGCGGCAAGGTTCACAGGTTTACCGCGGAACTGGCTGTTGATAGCGATCAGCGCGCGCATGGCCTGATGGATCGCCGTCATATGCCGCGCGACCGCGGCATGCTGTTCGATTTCGGCCAGACGCGGCAGGTGATGATGTGGATGAAGAACACCTATCTTCCGCTCGACATGCTGTTCATCGCCAGGGATGGCAAGGTCGAGACGATTCGCGAGAACGCCGTTCCCCTGTCGGAAGCGATTATCGATTCCCGCGTGCCGGTCGCTTTCGTTCTCGAGCTGAATGGCGGCACCGTCAGCCGCCTTGGCATCGCGCCTGGAGATATCATCGACAGCCCGCGCATCTCCGCTTCCAAGCCCTGAATGAGCAGTGCGGCGCCTGTTGGCCCGCACTTGTGGGATTGTGCAATTTAGGTGTTGCAGGGGCAGGGGGAAGCGTGTATCTCCCCGGCATCGACGGGTCACGGAGTGTAGCGCAGCCTGGTAGCGCATCTGGTTTGGGACCAGAGGGTCGGGAGTTCGAATCTCTCCACTCCGACCATCGATCACCTTTGAAAACAATAAGCATATTGATTTTCAATGGCCTTTTTCCAGTCATCCGTTACAGACAATGTAACAAATATGTTCGCTCATAGCGGCCTGTCACCAGCCACGGTGGAGGGGCCGATCGCAAGCGTTCGAGTCACCGTAAGAGTTTACGGATGGCGATTGGACGGAAGCGAGGTTGTAACAGGTATCGAGCGGTGCAGCGTTTCGAGAAGTCCAGCTACACCGACGTAAATCCTGACGTCACATCAATCGACAATCAGGCCCGCCGGTAAAGATCGGCGGGCTCTGGTGTTGATATAGTTCAGCTATTGTCCTCGACGGACGCATCCGGACCGTTTTTCTTGATCGAATCGATGGCGTTTTGAGCGCTCGCCTTGGTGGAATAACCTTCCGTGGAGAACATTACTTCGCTGTTGTATTTGAAGCGAACGCGAAATTCGCCAGCCTTGTCTTTATAAATTTCGAACTTGTGAGCCATGTACTCCCCTCCTGAGATGTTAATCACGCCAGCGTGGCAGTTGCGGTCGGCGTTGGCAAGTTTCAACACGAAGTAACGCGAACAGTCCACCGGTGAAGAGCGGCGGGCTTCCTTATTCACCTATCTGCAGACTATTGTTACATATGTTCGCGTGTTGGTGATCGGAACGCCTTGCGCGAAGAACATGTCACGCTCTCCCTCTTCGCGAGAAACTTCGCTCCACCCGGTACCCTGGCAGAGCGTTTCGCCCCAACCCTTAACCTGATAGTCCTTATACACCCAGAACCGATAGCTGTCTTTGCCGTCAACCTGACCGATCAGCCTCTCCTGCCGCAGTTGTTCTTGAGATACGCAGCCGGACAGCGCCAGTCCAGCGGCTGCAATCAATGCTTTTCTGATCATGGGATTCTTCATGTGGCGGGTTACCGATGCGCAAACCGCAGTTGCATGCAGTTAAACATGCAAGCGCGCCACCTCGGCAATCTCGAACTTCGCAGCCGCTAAAGATCGGCGGCTTTCGTTTGACGGTTAGGCGCATAGCGCGAATGGTTGTGGTCTTGCAGCCTGCGGCGAAGTCGCGCTCGCTCGGATTCCAGGCCGGGAGCCGGCAATGCTTTTTGCGGCGAAACGACAGATGCCTGCAAAATCGGCGGATATAACGCGGCAAGGTCATTCCGTTTTAATCCATTCTGCGCTATGGCAATGCGCAGTGATCGGCGACAGTGCGCCGGCGCGATCGAACCATGGTGGAGCCCGCTCAAGATATGTCCGCGAAAATCTATCGACCCGCAAAAACCGCCATGCAGTCTGGCAAGGCCAAGACGCATTTGTGGGTTCTCGAGTTTGATCAGGAAACGCCGCGCACGATCGACCCGATCATGGGATATACGAGTTCGGCCGATACCCGCCAGCAGGTCAAGCTGACATTCGAGACCGCCGAACAGGCAGTGGCCTATGCCGAGCGCAACGGCATCGAATACCGCGTCATCGCGCCGAAGGAAGCCACCCGCAAGAGCGTCTCCTACAGCGACAATTTCCGGTTCAGCCGCACGCAGCCCTGGACGCATTGATCCGGAGCCTGCCAGTTTCCGGAGGCCACCGCCTCCTCCAAGCGGCCCCTTAGCTCAGCTGGATAGAGCACCTGCCTTCTAAGCAGGTTGTCGCAGGTTCGAGCCCTGCAGGGGTCGCCAAATCGCCTACACTCCTGGGACTTCATCATCCGCCGCCAGGCCTCCCTCGTTTTCGAGGTTCGACAGGCGGCGTGCTTCCGAGCGGGTGAATTTGAGCTGGACGCCCAATCCTCTTTCGCCCTCGGGAATGAAAATGTCGCCAGCGTTCTCCAAAGTGGATTGAAGGGCGAGGATGATGTCTACCGCGGGTGTATCGAGCTTTCGCTCGAAGCCAGCGATCGTCTCCTCGTCGATACCCGAAAGCGTGGCCAGGAGCTGGCGGGACACATCGGTGAGCGCACGCGCGGCGCGGCATTGTGAACCTGTGATCATCATCGCCCTCCGATCGCGGCAAGGATGACCGAAGGTCGGCCGCCGGTCAATCGTCTGGCCGCGATGCCTAAAGCACGAAGAAACCGATGATCGCGGCGATCGGCACGGGAACGCCGACCAGCCAGATCAGCAATTCTCGCATCATGAAGTGCCGGTAATCCGATTGCATGGCTTCGGGCCTCAAAGGCGCGGCGGCTTGGATAGGTGGAACAGTCATGATCGCCCTCCGGGGCTAGAAATACAGCATCCAGATCAGGATGACGACGACAAGGGGCACGCCCATGAACCAAAGAAGACCAGCGCGTAGCATGATGAATTTCCTCCGTTGAACTGCGGCTCTAACGCGCATCTGCCGGCTTTCGTTCCGTTCATCTGGTATTGCCGATGCCAAGGCGGCGGGATCTCTCTTCAAGACAGCGCCGCGCAGTCTCTGGAACCATGTTTTTATCTCTGCGTTCACGCCGCATGGACCAGATTTTCGCCGACATGTTTCCCACAACGCAAATTCCCTATCCGGTGATTGTCGCCCGCTTCTGCGGAGCGATTTTCTTCGGCGGCTTGATCGGTTTCGAGCGCGAGGCGCAGGACAAGGCGGCCGGATTGAGGACCCATATCCTGATCAGCCTGGCGTCCGCCGTCTTCGCCATCATCTCGATCGAGAGCGTGCATATGCCGGGGCTCTCCGACGAGCAGGTGCAAATCGATCCGCTGCGGGTCGTCGAGGCGGTCACGGCCGGCGTGGCATTTCTGGCGGCGGGAACGATCGTTCTATCCAAGGGAGAGGTGCGTGGCCTGACGACCGGCGCGGGCATGTGGCTTGCGGGTGCGATCGGCCTTGCGCTCGGTTTCGGGCACTGGCTGATCGCCGCGTTCGCGCTGACGGCGGGACTGACGGTACTCTATGCGGTCGGCAGGCTTCAAAGCCTCTATAAATCACGCCGTCCGTTGCCGGAACCGAGGATAGTGGAGGGCAAAGACCAGAACAGCAAACCAAGTCCTGAAAAAGCGCGGGGCTTGAAAAAGCCGAAGCCCTGAAAACTGGGCCGCCCGAAAAAAACGGGCCGAAGGCATCTCTGCCGTTCGACCCGTCCGGTAAAGGTCGGAAAGGGGGAATTTCCTGACATCCGCAGGCTGAAAAGCACTGCAAACGGGAGGTCTCTTAACGCCCCCATCATGCCTGAGCGGCGATAATCCATTTGACACAAAGCGCAGAAAATTTGACATTTCCCGAATGTCGTCCAAAGAGAATTCCGCTCGCGGCGTAAAGGTCGTGATCGTCGCCCTGCCTGAATCGTCGATCATGTCGCTCGCCTCCGTGCTGGATCCGATGCGCGCCGCAAACCGGGTGGCCGGCCGGGCGCTGTTTGAATGGAAAATCCTGTCTCCCGACGGCCAGCCGGTCCTTTTGACCTGCGGTGTCTTGATCGCCGTGGACGGTGCGTTTTCGGCGCGGGCGGAGGGCGACTGCCTGCTGGTCATCGGCGGCTTCAATCTGGAGCGCCATGCGGGAAAACCGTTCATCGCCAGCCTGCAGGCCTGCGCCCGGCATTTTTCCGTCGTGGCTGGCATCGAATCCGGCTGCTGGCTGCTGGCGCGCTCCGGCCTCGTCAACGGCCGCGCGGCGACGGCGCACTGGGAAGAGCTGGAGGATTTCGCGCTTGCCTTTCCCGACGTTTCCGCCCGGGCCGACCGGTTCGTCACGGACGGCAAGTTCTGGACCTCCGGCGGCGCCTCGCCGACTTTCGACATGATGCTGCACATGATCCGCCAGAAATTCGGCTCGGCTATCGCGCTCGATGTGGCGAGCATCTTCGTTTACGACGAGACCCATGCGGCGACGGATGCGCAGCCGTTGGTGTCGCTCGGCCGCATGGAGGCGCTCGATCCGGAGCTTGCGCGGGCGATCCGCCTGATGGAACGCACGCTCGACCGGCCGCTGTCTATCGCGGTGCTGGCTCTTCGCGCCGGGCAGTCGCGGCGCAAGCTCGAAATGCGCTTCGCCAAGGCGCTCGGCATCAGCCCCGGCACCTACTACCTGCGGCTCCGCCTCCAGGCCGCGCACCGGCTGGTCAGCGATACGCAGTTGAGCATGCGGGAGATCGCCCTTCGCTCCGGCTTCGACAGCCTGTCGTCCTTCTCCCGCGCCTTCAAGCATCAATACGGTGAAAGCCCGCTAAAAATGCGCCAGGGACGTCGATGATGGCCATGTGATTCCGCAGGGTCGGTCAAACCCGGTAAAGCGGACGAATCAAACAATTCTCGTCGCTCTCCCTTGCCGACATCGCCATGACGCGCATATTCCTCGGTTGAATGGAGAGAGTGATGACAATGAAATCTTTGATTCTGGCCACGGCTATCGGCCTTTCATGCCTGACGATCGCAGGCTGCGTCAGCGAGAGCAGTTCCTACGATGGCGGCTACAACGGACGCCCCCGCGACTATTCCGATCGATATGACCGGCCGAATGATCGCTTGCGTGAAAGAAATGACTACGTCGTCCGCCGCAACGACGGCCGCGCCGAGCGGCGAGAGCGCGACTACCGAAGGGGCGACCGTCGCTGTGTCGGCGACCCGCGCTGCGAAGTTCCGGAGTACAACGCCGAACGGCCGGGTTACTACCGGCGTGACGGTCAGGCGCAAGGCTACTGACATGGCAGGCCGTCACGCTTAACGGGTGGTGGCCTTTACTCCTGTCGATCCAGGAATTGGCTCACATCGCGTTCACCCCGAAAGGTGCAGGGTCCATCATCACGTCGAAAGGATGGACCCTGAATAAGATGATTTGAGCATTCGGCGCGGCGGTCATCGCGGCCGTTGTTGGCTTGAGAACGTTTACACCGGCGATGGCCGCGCCGATTGTCCCGGGCCGGGGGCAGGTTACATCTGACGTCAAACCGGCCCGGTATCGCCCCGATGTCTTCCAGTCGTTCTTTCGATCCTGAAAACTTTGGCATGGCACAAGGCCCTGCCGTCACCCGAGAGGGCCGCGGCAGCATCTTTTGAGGCAGGCGGCGTGTGGCACGCGCGGCAAAAAGGCGGCAATTTCCCTTAAATCTCGATAAAACCACGCAAGGTTTTCCGAAGGATACGGTCGTTAGTGCGCTGAAATTATTGATTTTTTGGTGAGAGCGCAGGGATTCGAACCCTGGACCTACTGATTAAAAGGCTTTAGATAAAGCCTGCAGAATAAGGAGTTTCGGGTGCCGTGCGCCATTTGTGCGCCAAGAAGGGTTGGTAACAGCGGAATTATTCGTCAATCATGTCGAAGATTTTTGCGTGATCTGCGCTTGGGAACAGGTGACCGTAACGGCTCATCGTGATGTGGAATGTGGCGTGTCCGGCAAGCGTTTGAATTGCCTTTGGCTGATTTCCAAGTCCAGACTCGATCCACGTTGTCACTGCGAAGTGCCTGAGAGAGTGCCAGCCCACGTCAACGCTGGCAACTTTCAGAAGTGGTATCCAAAACCGCTTCACGAAATTCGTGTGCCTAGTGAAACCTCCGCGAGCATCCGGGAAAATAAAATCATCGTCGCCTTTGTAGCGCGTTTCTTCACGCCATGCGCTCAAGCCCGCGATCAGCGTCTTACTAAGATTGACAGTGCGCCTGCCTGCTTCAGTCTTTGTCACGTCGATCTGTCCAAAGGCATCCAGACGGCGAGAGACCGTCACCAGCCCATTTTGCAGGTCAACGTCCATCCATCGCAGCGCCCATTGTTCCGACGCTCTGAGGCCCGTTCTTGCGGCGAAGCGGATACGCAAGGCGAGGGCAGGCGGCTGCTTGCTACGAATGGGGGGCATTTCATCGGCTGCCTTCAGGATCGCGGCGAACTCATCCTTGCTCGGTGGCACAATCCTCTTGTTGGTCTCCCCACGCGCAGCCAGTACGCGAACGCCCTTTGCGACATTCCCGGCTACCATGTCCTGTTGCACCGCATATTGAAGTGTGCGGGACAGGGCCCCGATGACGCGACGAATAGTCGGCAGGCCAACAGAATTATCCTTGAGAGTGTCAATCAGGGCTGTGACATTCCGAGCGGTGGTTTCTGCAAGCTTCAAATTCCCCATCGTCGGCCGAACATGTGTATTCAACTGGCCTTTCGTGTTCTCAGTATACATCCGTGTTGCGCTGCCTTCCTTCAGACGCTTGTCGAGAGCCTTGGCGTAGGCGTCGATTGCATCACCAACAGTCTTTTTTGCAGCTTCAACACGGAAGGCCCCCTTGCTTATTTGACCTTCCACCTCGATCCGGCGCGCTTCCGCTTCCTTCTTTTTGGGGTGGTTCTCTTTGTGACGCTTCCCCTGCTTGTCGGTGTAGGCAAGCACCCACGCCTCGCGCTCTTCACCTTTGCTTGTGGTCCAATGTCGTTTCGTGATCGTTGCCATGTTCACCTCAGATATACTGATATTATGGCGCATGGAATATCGTGGCGCACGCCGGAAGTCAACCGGGATCAATCTGGCACCTGCGGTGCACTGCCCGCGTCCCCTTCGGTGCGGGTGATGGAAAAGCTCTTTTTTATTCGCCAACGTTTTCAGCGTGTTGGAATGTCAATTTTCGCTAACGGACAAGCCGGAGAATTTAAAATCTGCTTACGAATTCAATCGGGTGACTCTAAAAGTTGGTATTTTGGAGACAAGGGGATCGGAAAAAGTGGAGCAAAAACAAATGCTTGATATCGCTTGGCGCAGGAGCTAGATGGGGCTTAGGAACAGCGGGAAAGGCTGGTGAAACGACGAAAGGAAGCAAGCACAGATGGAAAACGATCTTACTATGATCATGGGCGCGGACAAAATTGCCAACGAGCTAGGCATGACCCGCCGTCAGGTTTACGGGCTAATTTACGCAGGTGTTTTAAAAACGGTCAAACTGGGCGGGACGGTCGCAATTCGCCGTTCCTCGCTTGCAAGCTGGGTCGCATCGCTGGAAGCGGCTTGACGCCATGAGCGAGCAATACATGCCGGACGAACTGGCAGAGATGGAAGCAGAGGCAGAACGCCTCTTTTATGAATACGGCCCTTCCTACAGCGAGGATGATGAGCGGGAAGCGCGGCGGCACGTCGCAACAGAGCCTGCCCCGGCCATTTCGACGGACGGCAAGACGCTGGACGATCTGGCGGCAGAATACGGTATCGTCTGCCCTGCCGAATACGACGATGAAACGGTGCCAGAACGCGAATGGTGGATTGAAGGCCTTGTGCCCATCGGTCAGGTGACGCTCTTGTACGGTGATGGCGGTGTGGGTAAGTCGCTGCTAGCGCTCCAATGGGGTCTGGCCGGTGCTGCCGATGTTGACACCCTTGGTATTTCGCCAGAGCGCGGCGGTGTCTTCTATCTTGGTGCCGAGGACGAAGAAATCGAGTTTAAGCGGCGGCAGGTGGATATCTGCAAATCTCTCGGCTTGTACCTGCGAGACCTCCACGACTTCCGTCTTATGCCTATGGCCGGTGAAGACGCTGTCATGGCAGTGCAGGACGCAAGCAAGCGCATGGTGCCCACTGAGGTATTCCGGCGCGTCGAAGCGTTCGTGAACGTCATGCGGCCCCGGTGCATCATTCTTGATACGGCGGCTGACCTTTTCGGCGGCAACGAGATAGATCGCGGTCAGGTTCGTCAATTCGTCGGGATGCTGCGCGGGCTGGCTATCAAGCTGCGATGCGCGGTCATCCTCCTGGCTCACCCTTCCGTTGCTGGCATGATGTCAGGAACGGGCACTTCCGGTTCAACCGGATGGAGCAATTCGGCCCGCTCGCGTCTGTACCTGACCCGGCCGGACCCAAAATACGACGATGACCCGGACGTGCGCATCTTGAAAACCATGAAGGCGAATTACGGCACGGTCGGCGGCGAGATCAAACTGCGATGGGAAAAGGGCGCGTTCGTGCTGAACTCGGGTTCGCGCTCTGGACTGATGGTGGAAGCGAAGGCCGAGCGAGTATTCATGGATTGCTTGGCTACTGTAGATCGCAACATAGGTCGAGTGACCTTTGCGAAAACGTCGGCGCAGTATTACGCCCCCAAGGTATTCGCGCAAATGCCGGAGGCGGATGGCGTTAATGTTCGGCAGTTTGAAAAGGCAATGGACAGCTTGCGCCGGTCTGGCCGGATCACGGAAATCAATCACGGCACGTTGCCACGCCCAACGATGGGCATTGTGGATGCAGCCGCGAGAATGAATTGAGACATGCAGGCATATGCAAGCTATGCTCGCACATAGCTGCATGGACCTTGGCAAGCTACCCTGCAACTATGCCGCAACTACCCTGCAACTACCCTGTCACTGTCCCCCCTATAACCCCCCCGCATGCCTGCGCATGCTTGCAGATGCTTGAGGCATCCGCAGCTGCTTGGCCTGCACAACCGAAGGAGAATATGCATTATGGCTAATACAGAAATGTTGGAACGCGCAATGAAGGTCTACGAAGATATCATTCGCAAATGGAACCACCACGAAAGCACTAGCAGCGAGGCTGTCTTTAAGGCTCGTGCATTCGCAAAGATCGTCGCGGAGTCCGTGACAAGCGAGGAGGTTCTCGCTTTGCTGGATGGTGTTGCTAAGTACAATGAAGCGCAGCGGGACTATTGGACCGCGATGTTTTACGGACTGCCGCTTCGTGATGGCAAAAGCCATTTCATTGACCCGAAGGAACCCTTCCTCTCCGTACTCAAATAAGCGCAGTGAAGGCTCTGGACGCCCAAGGGCGTCTGCTTCCCGCATCCATCGTGAAAGCTTTCCCTTGGCCCGCTCTGGGCCGGGGGAGGGTCGGAACATGGGCGGCGTCGGGCTGAGTACCGGCGGGGTCCATTCGAAGATACTTAGTTTCATCAATGTCCCTGATAGGAGGGCCTCGATAGATCAAAAAAATTGAAAGGAGATCAAAATGGGCCTTCGTGGACCCGGTGCGAAGAAGCGCCAATCTGACATCATGAGCAAGGAAAAGCCCCGCAAGGTGCTGCCATGGCAGGCTGAGAACCTTTCACGGGTCGAGCGCGTCATTGCCTTCCTTGAAGACCTACCCATAACCGCAGGCACGCTTGCGGGCTCGAAAATGAAGATCAGAGATTGGCAGCGAAGCTATATCGAAGCCATCTATGCGACCGACGAAACCGGCCACAGAGAAGTTGTCACGGCCATCCTGTCATTGGCCCGCAAGAACGGCAAAACTGGCCTCGTAGCCGGTTTGGTGCTGTGCCATATGATGGGCCCTGAAGCTATTCCGCGCGGCGAAGTCTATGCCGCCGCGAACGACAGGTTTCAGGCTGGCAAGATTTTCAGCGAAGTCGCGGCCATCCTCGGCCAACATCTTGAGCTTGGCGAGCGCGTGAATATCAAGCGTTTCAATAAGGAAATCGAGGTTCTTGAGGGCGAGGGCGCGGGAACGGTTTTCGCGGCGCTGTCGTCGGAAGCATCCACAAAGCTTGGCCTTTCCCCTTCCTTTGTCGTGGTCGATGAATACGGCTATGCCCCGAATTCGGAACTCTATGACGCCCTGAATACGGCCATGGGCGCACGTGATGAGCCGCTTATGTGCGTGATTTCTACGCAGGCGGCGGATGACATTCACCCGTTCTCGCAGCTTATCGACTATGGTTTGAAGCTTCAGCGCGGCGAGGTGGACCCGGACCCCACGTTCCATCTGACCTTGTTTACAGCGCCGGAGGATGCGGACCCGTGGGCATATGATACCTGGCTGCTCGCAAATCCTGCGCTCGGTGACTTCCGGTCTCTGAAGGACGTAGAGCGGCAGGCGGTGCAGGCGAAGCTCATGCCGTCGAAGGAGCAGGATTTCCGCAACAAAATCCTAAATCAGCGTATCGCGGCGCACGTCAGATTTGTAGCTAAGGCCGAATGGGATGCCTGCGGCGGGGACGTTGATGAGAGTGAGCTTGTCGGCCGCAAATGCTATGGCGGACTTGACCTTTCGCAAGCGCGGGATTTGACCGCATGGATTTTGGTTTTTCCCGAGATTGATGGACGCACGGTTGTCCTGCCACGGTTCTTCCTGCCTGAGAGCGGGCTGGAAGAGAAATCGCATGCTGACCGGGTGCCGTACCCGCTTTGGGTCAAAGAGGGCCATCTGATCGCGCTGCCGGGCAAGACAATCGATCCTGCCATGATTGCGCAGGTCATGGCCCGCGATGCCATGCAGTTCGATATTCAGGCCGTTGGTTTCGACCGTTGGCGGATCGAAGATTTGCGGCGCGAACTTGCGGAGATCGGGTGCGAGCTTCCGCTTGTCGAGCTTGGACAAGGCTACAAGGATATGTCGCCATGTGTTTCGGCTCTTGAGCGGCAGATTGCGGAAGTGGAATTGCTGCATGGTCGAAATCCGGTTCTCACCATGTGTATCAGCAACGCGATTGTGACCATGGACCCGGCAGGCGCACGCAAGCTCGATAAGAGTAAGGCGTCTGGCCGAATTGATGGGGCGGTAGCTTTGGCCATGGCATTGCGGACGGCAGAGAGTGACGCGGAAGAGGAATACGAACTTCCAGCGTGGTTGTCTGAAGACGCCTAGCGGGTATCCCTGCGAACTGCCCTAACCCCCGCATCCCGTAGGGGCGGGAAGTGCACCGCAGGTGCCAGCTTGTCCAGTTGCGCGCGTCTGCATTGGAGCATGCCATTCTGAGGGCTATATCGGTCTGAGAGGCACTGCGCACTGTTGCAGCGTGCTTTCAAAATATCCCCTCAATTTGGGGCGTTGTCGTTAGCTCGGCAGCGCCCTTTTTCTATGAAAGGAGACTAAATGGCTAAGCCAAAGACTGTCCGTTTCGGTATGTTCGCAATCATGCTCGGCACGCTCGTTGCGTCGCCCGTTTATTCCGCCCCGTGCGGCTTCACTTCCAAGAGCCTCGCGCTCACCAAGGATTTGACAGAAATCGTTCTGCCCGACTGCGACTCCCCGGATACTGCATCGTGGGTCGGCCGTGACGTTGCCAGCATGTCGGCCGCTGTTACTGGCGAGGGCGTGCTTGCGGAGGAAAGCGTCAAGACGTGGCTTGCCGCCTATGACAGCATCGAGCCTGTTCCGGTCAAGATCGTGCTGACCCTTTCGACGGAGACGGTGACTTGGACCGGGCACATGCACATTGCATCGCTCACGGTTGAGGGCGAGAACGGCGGGCGCTGCTCCCTGAACGTGGACATGCAGAGTGACGGCGAACTCATTAAGGTCATCGCCCCCAAGGTCTAAAACTATTTTTGACAATCGAGTTGATGGCCTCAATCTGGAGGTTATATCGGGAATATCAGAAGCATCTTGATCTGTGCAATGATATCCAAACTTGGCCGGGCTCTGCGCCGAAACGCAACCCGGCTACTTTTTCCCAATTCATAGACACTTGGCCCAAGCGGCCATTTAGCGAGACCTAAGCGTCTCTGATTACCTCCTCACTACACCAAAAATCATTCAGCAAAACCTTGGCTTCCAGCCGTCGATAGCCCGCAACGGGCCTTTCCACGCGCGGAGGCTTCGGCTTGCCGTGTTTTTTTGTGTCTTTTAACAAGCATAAGGAGAGCCAAATGAACAAACATCACCTCGTTGAGACCCGCAATTCCAAGATCGCAGAAATGAAGGCCGCTGGCATTTCGCCGGAACGCTTCGACGCTCTGGAAACCGAAGT
Organism: Rhizobium herbae; assembly: GCF_017873135.1. Classification (GTDB taxonomy): domain Bacteria; phylum Pseudomonadota; class Alphaproteobacteria; order Rhizobiales; family Rhizobiaceae; genus Pararhizobium; species Pararhizobium herbae. The sequence goes on from NZ_JAGGJV010000001.1 coordinate 244,501, forward strand.
GCGCGCCATCGACGGCAACCTGAAGCGCCTTGCGACCGTTGAAGCCTTCGAAGCTTCCGCCGAAACCAAGCCGGTTTTCGCCAGCAACGAACTGCGCGGCTATTCGATTGGCAAGGCCATTTCCGAAGGCGCTGACAAGCTGTCCGGCATTGAGCGCGAAGCTCATCAGGAGCTTTCCAAGGGACGCGAGACGCGCGGTATCATGGTGCCCACTGACCTCATTTTCGGCGGTGAACAGCGTGCAATGACGGTTGGCGGCTCGGCTGGCAACACGGTGGCCACAAATCTCGGTGGTCTCATTGATCGCCTTCGTCCCGTCATGGCTGTGCAGGGCCTCGGCGCAACGATCATTTCCGGCCTCACTGGCAATCTTGATCTGCCCCGCCTGACTTCTGGTCCTACCGCAACTTGGGTTGCCGAAGATGGCCCGTCCACCGCTTCGGATGCGACCTTTGATAAGGTGAGCCTGAAGCCGAAGACGGTGACCGGGGAAATGTATTTGTCCCGTCGCCTTCAGCTTCAGAACGGCGTTGCGCTGGAAAACCTGCTGCGTTCGGACCTTGCCTTTGTTCTTGCACAGGCACTCGACAAGGCGGCTATCGCTGGCACTGGCTTGGCAAATCAGCCGACCGGTATCCTCACGGCGATTGCAGAGCATGCGACGGCTGAGGCAGAACTTTCCGATGCTGCCGCCAATCTTATCGCGGCTCTCACTATTGATGACGTGACCGGCACCACGGCATTCCTCACTAACCCGGCACTGCTGGCAGTCGCTCGCAAGGTGAAAGACTCCACGGGCCGCACTATTCCGGCCTCGGAAATCTTCCACGGCGAGAAGATTGTATCGAGTAATCAGGTTCCGGCAGACGGTGCGGAAAACCCGCTCATCTTCGGCGCATGGTCGAACCTGATGGTTGGATACTGGTCGGGCGTGGACATCCTTGCCAACCCGTACAGCGATGCAAATAAGGGCGGTCTGCGCCTGCATGCTTTCCTTGACGCTGACATTGCCGTCCGTCACCCGGAAGCGTTCGCTTGGAAGAGCTTCGCCTAAGATGGCAACGGCTGTCTCATTGGATCAGGCCAAGGCGCATCTGAGAATTCTACATGAGTTCGAGGATACGAGCATCTTGGAATTCGTCGAGGCGGCAGAGGATCATTTGAAGTCGGTGGGTGTGGTTTTTGCCACGCCCATCCAACCGGCTATCCGGCAAGCGGTCCTTTTGCTGATCTCACATTTTTACGAAAATCGTAGCGCCGTCGATAGCGTGGCACTTCGCGAGGTCCCCCTTGCTGTGTCCGCCCTGACCGCGCCTTTCAGGGAGATCATTTTTTGATGGAGAAACGCCATGCAGTAGAAATGAAGATCGAGGGCCGCAAGCTGGTTGGCTATGCTGCCGTATTCAATCAGGAGACCCGCATTGCGGATTTCCACGAACGGATTGCGCCCGGCGCTTTCAAGAATAGCCTTGCTTCTAACGGCGATATTCTGGCGCTGGTCGATCATGACCCGACAAAAGTTCTAGCCAGAACGAAATCCGGGACGCTTTCCCTGTCCGAAGATGAGCGCGGCTTGCGCTTTGAACTGTCGGTGCCTGAAACCACGCTTGGCCGCGACTTGCTCGAAATGGCAAAGCGGTCTGATCTTGGCGGCATGAGCTTCGGCTTTCACGTCCCCGATGGCGGTGATGTCTGGACAGGCGACCGTCGCGAGCTTCGGAACGTCGCCTTGCATGAGGTGAGCGTTATCAACTCGGTCCCGGCATATGCAGGAACGACCGTGCAAGCCCGCTCGCGCGCATCCCTGACCCGGACGGCAAATGAGCGCCGGATTGCCTTGCTTGAACTGGAGTCCGCTCATGTGGCCGTTTAAGCGCGAGACCCGGATTGCATCGTCTGACCCGTTCCTTGGTGAATTCCTTGGCACTCGCTGGCAGGCCGTTGCGGATATCGAAAAGGCGACCGGCTTGAGTGTGGCGCATCGCTGCATTGATGTCGTGGCTTCCTCGCTCGCCATGAGCCCGCTTTCGACATATCGCGAGGACGAGGCGGGCGACCGAACCGAAGATATGAAGCACCCGCTGTATGCTCTGCTGACTGGCGAGCCGTGGCCGGGCGTTTCGGCTTTCGAGTTCAAGGAATGGCTCTATCGATCGGTGCTTATCCACGGCAACGCCTATGCTCGCATCCACCGGAACGGCAGGAGCCAAATCACTGGCCTTGAGCCGCTCTGGAAAGGCTTGGTGACTGTCGAGGAACTGACCACGGGTCGCGTCCGGTATCGCTATCAGCCACGGCACGGCGGCGTAGAGATCATTTCGCAGGACGATATCTTGCACCTGAAATTCGCCAGCCGTGACGGCATCATGGGGCAGAGCCCGGTGCAGATTGCAGCGGCAGCGTTCGGCCTAGCCACGGCACAGAGCGAACAGGCAGGGGCGCAGGCAGTCAATTCCTTCCGTCCTTCCGGCGCATTGGTACTGCCTGAGAAGATCGGCGGCGATGGCAAGACGGCGGCGCTCGCTCGCATGAAGGAAAGATTTATCGGCTCGACAAAGGCCGGTGATTTCATGGTGCTGGACGGCGGCGCTAAGTTTGAGACGTTCCAGTTTTCAGCACGGGATAGCGAATTCCTCGAAAGCCGGAAGCTGTCCAATCTGGATATCTGCCGGGTGTGGGGCGTTCCGCCTTCTGTGGCGGGCATCACTGACGGGGCCAGCTATTCCAGTGCGGCCGAAGAAAGCCGGGCTCTGGTGACCCGCTGCCTGCGCTTGTGGGCGGCACGGTTCGAAGGCTCGCTCATGGTGTCGCTGCTTTCACCGGACGCTCGCAAGACGCTTTACATCGAACACGATCTGTCCCGCCTCATGGAAGCATCGCAGAAGGACCGATACGAGGCTTACAACATCGGCCGAAACGGTGGCTGGCTGTCTGTCAACGATATCCGGCGCGACGACAACAGGCCCAAAATCAAGGGCGGTGACGCATACCTTGAACCGCTTAACATGGGAATTGTCGGACAACCTCGTCCGGCAGTCATTCCCGGCGCACCTTCGGGCAGCGCTGGCGAGCAACTAGCCCAGGTATCCACTTAGCAACACAAACTGGCCCGTCGCGAGAGGTTCGGCGGGTCAACACCCATAAGGAGAGAACACATGATCCGAGTACATAATCTACGGCTTTTCAAAAACGACTATTCCCCGGTTGATAGCACCGCCAAAATTCAGGCCCTTGCTGATGTCGTTATGCCTGACGCCGGTCTGACCTTGCGCGACGTGCGCCTTGCGTTCGTCTTTGGCGAGGGTATCCGGGCGCTTCATCCGGTATCGAAAGGCGGCAAGGAGAGCATGCACCGGGTTCAGTGGAAGCGGGGCGGGGCGTTTGAACATACGATCCGGCAGGCGCTTGTTGCCAGCTATGAAGCGAAATTCGGCAGGCTTCCCGCTGTCGATGCGACCGAAGACAGAGAGAGCCGCAGCCATCGTTTGTTGCATTCGATCTGATGGCAGCTTGGCCATATAATACCGCAGCATGGAAGCGGCTGCGCATGGCAAAGCTCATGGATGATCCGTTGTGCGAGCATTGCCGTGTTGCGGACATCTGTGAGCCAGCAACGCAGGTTGACCATGTGGATGCGATTGAGAAGGGCGGCGCGGCATTCCCGCCGCTCGATGGGCTGGCATCGCTGTGTGCTGGTTGCCATTCCAGAAAGACCAACCTTGTGGATAAGCCCGGCGCTGGCAAGACCCTGAAGCGCGTCATCAAAGGCTGCGATGCATCCGGCAATCCATTCGGCGGCTGGTGATGATCCTTGAAACCCTCACGCCGGGAAGGCGGGCAGTAGCGGGCACCGCCCGCAAGATTGTCCAATTGCGCCCTGATGTGTCTGCCCGGCTTCGCCGTGTGCTGCCCGTCCCTTCATCGGGGGCGGTTTTTTGCGTTTTGGCCGTTTGCTGCGATTGCCGACTAGTTGTTATAATTTGATGCGTCATCGGTGATGATCACTCGGTAAACGTTGAACGTTTTGTCTACCTTTTCCATGATTTCGCCAATGGTCATCGAGGGGTCAACACTCCATGTCTTTCGCGATGGAAGCACTTTATAAACCCTTGAACCGTCTTCAGGGCTTGTACCATCTTCCTCACGGTCAGCGATTTCTGCGGTGATAATGTAGCGCTTGCTCATTGGTCGGGCTCCTCGTTGATTCGATGAGGATAGCACGAGCCCTAAAGAGCCTGCGAGCTAGTCACCCCACTTCCACAGTTCTCATTGCAGTAGTTTTTTATGCGCCATTTGTGCGCCAAGGAGTCGCCGCTAACCCCCGGAAAAGCCCGGAAATGCTGGTAAATCTCGGTAATGGCATGGCGCATAAAACGCGGTCGGTATGTCTGCTAAGTGTTTGATTTTTTGGTGAGAGCGCAGGGATTCGAACCCTGGACCTACTGATTAAAAGTCAGTTGCTCTACCGGCTGAGCTACGCTCTCCCAGGACCGGTCTGTCGTGCCGGGCGGAAGTGGGCGGACATATGCACAGCGGGCTTGTTTTGGTCAACCCAAAAAACAGGCGAAACTGCAAATTCGATGATTTACAAGAAGATCGCCAAAAGGTGATTGGTTTGGCGATGGCTTCGGCGCTAAGACGGCGCGAGCTTGGTGCAGGCTGGAGTTTTTACCTGGTGTCGATCGCTGATATTTCCATCTGGACCGCGGTTCTGGCGGGCGCGCTGTCCTTCCTGTCGCCTTGCGTTCTGCCGCTCGTCCCGCCCTATCTCTGCTACATGGCGGGGATATCGGTCGATCAGTTTCGCGGTGGCGAAACACAGGTGGCTGCCGCCGGCACCCGTCGCGCGGTCTTTGGTGCTGCTTTCCTGTTCACCCTCGGCTTTGCCACCGTGTTCGTGGCGCTTGGGGCAGGGGCGTCCAGCATCGGCCTCGTGCTTCGTCAGCATATCGACATCCTCTCGCGCATCGGAGGCATCGTCATCATCGTCATGGGCCTGCATTTCCTCGGCGTCTTCCGCATTGGCATTCTCGGGCGCGAAGCCCGCTTCCAGGGCGGCGGAAAGCCGGCGACGCTATCCGGCGCCTATATCATGGGCCTTGCCTTCGCCTTCGGCTGGACGCCGTGCATCGGGCCGGTGCTGGGCACGATCCTCGGCGTTGCCGCCGCCCGTGACACCGTCACCGACGGGGCGATGCTGCTGGCCGTCTATTCCCTGGGACTGGCCATTCCGTTCTGGATTGCCGCCGGCTTCTCGGGCGCCTTCATGAAATTCCTGTCGCGCTTCCGGCGCCATCTCGGCCTGGTGGAAAAGCTGATGGGCGTGTTCCTGATTCTTGCCGGCCTCGCCTTCGTCTTCGGTTTCATCAGTTCGATGGCGATCTGGTTCCAGGAAACCTTTCCCGTCCTCATGCAAATCGGCTAAGCACGGACTTCAAAAGGGGTTCCGCACGCAATGGCCGAGATATCCGGTTTGGTACTGCCGTTCTTCGGCCTGATTTTCCTTGGCTATCTGACGGCCCGGTTGGCCCGCAATCCGGCCGGCGAGGCTGCCGGCGATGCCATGGGCTGGCTTAACACCTTCATCATCTACCTGGCACTGCCCGCCTTGTTCTTCAAACTGGTGTCGAAGACGCCGATCGAGCAGCTGACCCGCTTCGACTTCGTCTTTTCCTCCATCGCAGCGACCTACACCGTCTTCGCGCTCGTCTTTGCGGCAGGCTATCTGATCCGCCGCAATTCGCTCGCCGAATCAACGGTGCAGGGATTGGCCGGAGCCTACGGCAATATCGGCTATATGGGGCCGGGGCTGGCGTTGCTGGCGCTGGGCGAGCCGGCGGCGGTGCCTGTGGCGCTGATCTTCTGCTTCGAGAACGTGCTGCATTTCATGGTGGCGCCGGCGATGATGGCGCTGGCCGGAGACGAAAAGACGTCGCCCGGCAGGCTGGTCGTCACTATTGCCAGGAAGATCCTGCTGCACCCGTTCATCCTGTCGACGATCGCCGGCGTGATCGCGGCATCCATTTCGTTCCAGCCGCCGCTTCCTGTCCAGAGATTGATCGACTATCTGGCCCAAGCCGCCGCTCCCTGCGCCCTGTTTGCCATGGGCGTGACGCTGGCGCTGCGGCCACTCAAGCGCATTCCGGCCGAGATCGGCTATATCGTCCCGGCAAAACTGATCCTGCATCCGGTGCTGATGTATCTGGTCTTGAGTTTTGTCGGCAATTTCGAGCCGGTCTGGGTGCAGACGGCTGTGCTTTTGGCCTCGCTGCCGACGGCGACCAATGTCTTCGTCATCGGCCAGCAATACGGCGTCTGGCAGGAGCGGGCGTCGGCAACGATCCTGATCACCACCGTTCTGTCGGTGGCGACCGTGACCGCGCTGCTCTATCTGATCGGTTCAGGCGCTCTTCCGGCCGATCTTTTCCCGTAAGGCTCCACGCAACGACTGCAGGGCGCTACCGGGATTGAGTCCCTCGCGCATCATCAGGTTGCGCAGCGGCGCAACGCTGGCGAGAGCCTGCAATCCGGCCGCGCGCAGCATCTGCACCGGCAGGAAATCCGACAGCAGCGAGCGATTGAGCAGATCGACGCTGACGGTGCGGCTGAGAATATCCGTCCGCCGTTTGCGGTCGTAGCGTACGCCGAAATCATCGGGAATAGGCGAAGATTCAAGCAGCAAGACAGCGGCCGTGATGTCACGCAGGCTGAGGTTGAGGCCCTGCGCGCCGATCGGCGGGAAGGCGTGCGCGGCTTCACCGATCAGGATCGCGCGGCCCTTGCCAAAGGATTTGGCGGCCATTCCGGAGAGCGGAAAGGACTGGGGTATGCCCTCGACGGTCACTTTTCCGAGTATCGACTGCATCTGCCGTTCCACTGCCAAAGACAGGGCATCGGGCAAAAGCGCCAGCGTCGTTTCCGTATCCTCCGGCTTTTGCACCCAGACAAGGCTCGATCGCAGGCCTCCGGGAAGGGGAACCTGCGTGAAAGGGCCGTGCGGCGTGTGGAATTCCGTCGAGACGTTCTGGTGCGCCACCCGGTGGGAGAAATTAAGCACCATTGCACTTTGCGGATAGGACCAGCTGCGCACCTCGATCCCGGCCGCCGCGCGCACGCCGGACTGTCTGCCATCGGCGCCGACAACAAGGTCGGCGGTCACGGTACGGCCGTCGTCGAGCGTCAGGATCGCCCGGGCAGCTTCGAATTCAACTTGCGACAAGGTGGCGACGATGCGGCTGAGCGACGCGCGGTTTTCCGCTTCCTTCTCCAGCAGCGCAAGAAAAGGTGCGTTGGGGATATTGTATCCGAACGCATCGAGCCCGACCTCGGCGGCGCGGAAAGTCACCGTCGGTGCGCGCAGCAGCCGGTTCGTGCCGTCGATGATCCGCATGCTGGAAAGCGGCGCCGCCAGGGGGGCGACCGCCTGCCAGAGGCCAAGGTCGCGGACAAGTGCCAGCGATTGATCCATCAGCGCCGTCGTACGTCCGTCAGGCCGGCCGGCCGGCGGTGCGATCAGCGCAACACTTCGGCCCTTGTCGGCAAAGGCAAGCGCTGCCAGCGATCCGGCAAGCCCGGCACCGACAACGGCGATTTCGAAGTGCTCCATGGCGTTCGGTCCCTGTGCATGTTTTGCGTTGACGGTATCATTCTTAGCTGCCACCGGCAGCGAAGGAAATGGGGTGAAATGGCGCAGACAACCTGTCCGCATCCACAGGTGATTGCCGGGCTTTTCCAGAGAGTTGTGATTTTTACTGGAAGCCAATCCGAAACGGTGCATATTACCGCCAACACCGCGCGACAAGGCGGGTACGGGAGCGTGGGCTGTTACGGTGGCCGGTTCAGCATGCTTCGGGGGAAGCGCAGAGTAAGGACAGGGTGCGTCTGCCGATGAAGTTTTTCAATTACAAGCGCGTGCCCTACGCGGAAATCCGCGCGTTTTCCGTCCATATCCTCACCGCATCCGGCTCGTTCCTGGCTTTTCTCGGCGTCGTTGCCGCTGCCGAACACCGGTTCGTCGACATGTTCTGGTGGCTGGGTCTTGCGCTTGCGGTCGATGGCATTGACGGTCCGATTGCCCGCAAGGTGCGCGTCAAGGAAGTGTTGCCCAACTGGTCCGGCGATACGCTCGACAATGTCATCGACTACGTCACTTACGTGCTGCTTCCTGCCTTCGCTCTGTATCAGAGCGGCATGATCGGCGAGCCCTGGTCCTTCGTCGCCGCTGGCGCGATCGTCATGTCGAGCGCCATCTACTATGCGGACATGGGCATGAAGACCGACGAATATTTCTTCTCCGGCTTTCCTGTCGTCTGGAACATGGTTGTGTTCACGCTGTTCGTCATCAAGGCCAGCGAACTCGCAGCCTCTATCGTCGTCTTCGTCTCGGTGGTCCTCACCTTCATGCCGATCAACTTCCTGCATCCGGTGCGCGTCCAGCGCCTGAGGCCGCTCAATCTCGCGGTCTTTACCGTCTGGTCGGTGCTGAGCGGCTATGCGCTGCTGCTGCATTTCGACACGCCTGCCTGGGTCGTCGCTGGCGTTGTCGGTACCGGCATCTATCTCTACGTCATCGGTTTCGTCTTGCAGATATTTCCCCGCCTTGGGCGGGGTTGAGGAGGTTTCATGGCACAGGCCATCATGGTGCGCTCGCTGGGCGGGCCTGAAGTTCTCAAGATCGAAGGCATCACGCTTTCTGCCCCTGGGCCGGGCGAAGTGCAGATTCGCCAGAGCGCCGTCGGCGTCAATTTCATCGACGTCTACTTCCGCACGGGCCTTTACAAATCCGCCGAGGGACTGCCCTTCATTCCAGGCAAGGAAGGTGCCGGCATCGTCACGGCGGTGGGCGACAATGTCAGCACGTTCTCGGTCGGCGACCGCGTCGCCTATGCATCGTCCGACGGCGCCTATGCGAGCGAGCGGAACGTCGAGATTTCTCAGTTGGTGAAAGTGCCTGACGACATCACGCTGGAAACCGCGGCGGCGATGATGCTGAAGGGCATGACGGCGCAGTACCTGCTCAACCAGACCTTCAAGGTTGGTCCTGAAACCACATTGCTGTTCCATGCCGCAGCCGGCGGTGTCGGCCTCATAGCGGGTCAGTGGGCGAAGGCTCTTGGCGCAACTGTCATCGGTACTGCAGGTTCGCAGGACAAGATCGATCTTGCGTTGGCGCATGGTTACGACCACGTCATCAATTACAGAACCGACAATTTCGTCGCCCAGGTGAAGGAGATCACCAACGGCAAGGGCGTCGATGTGGTCTATGACTCGGTCGGCAAGGACACCTATCCCGCTTCTCTGGACTGCATCAAGCCGCGCGGCCTCTGGGTTAGCTTCGGTAACTCGTCCGGCCCCGTAGAGGGCGTCAACATCGGCATCCTTGCCCAGAAGGGGTCGCTGTTTGCAACGCGCCCGACTTTGTTCAGCTACGTCTCGACGCGGCCGGCTCTGGAGGCGTGTGCAAACTCCCTGTTTGAGGTTGTGCAAAGCAACAAAGTGCGTATCAATATCAACCAGACATATGCATTGGCCGATGCAAGCCAGGCGCATGCGGATCTGGAAGCAAGAAAAACGAGCGGAACAACATTGCTGATTCCTTGAGACAAGCCGGAGAGGCAGCCAGGGCAGCGAAGCATTGAGAAAAGAGGGGCGGCGTGCCGGTTGAGGGAGAACCCGCCAACAGTTCATTGCTGACTGTTGGCCAACTGACAAAACTGTTCGGCACATTCGCGGCCTGTGACGGCATAAATCTCGATATCAGGCCCGGTGAAATCCATGCGCTTCTCGGCGAGAACGGCGCGGGAAAATCGACGCTCGTCAAGATGCTCTTCGGCGTACTTGCGCCCAGCAGCGGCGAGATCGTCTGGCAGGGACAGCCGGTCCGGATAGCGAGCCCGAGCGCGGCACGTAAACTCGGCATCGGCATGGTCTTCCAGCATTTTTCGCTGTTCGAGGCGCTGACGGTCGCCGAAAATATCGCCCTGTCGATGGACCCGGGCGTCTCCCTGTCGAAAATTGCAAAGGAAGCCTCGGATCTGTCGCATGCCTATGGGCTTCCGCTCGATCCGCATGCGCACGTGGCCGACCTCTCGGTTGGCGAACGCCAGCGTATCGAGATCGTGCGGGCGCTGCTGCAGAACCCGAAACTGATCATTCTGGACGAACCGACCTCGGTGCTGACCCCGCAGGAGGCCGACCGGCTGTTCGAAACACTGAACAAACTGAAGGCAGAGGGGCGCTCGGTTCTCTATATCAGCCATCGTCTGGAAGAGGTGCAGCGTATCTGCGATCGCGCCACGGTGCTGCGTCACGGCAAGGTCACCGGTGCCTGCGACCCCCGCAAGGAGACGCCATCCTCGCTGGCGCGGATGATGGTCGGCAGCGATGTCGCGCACGTGAGCGCGGAGGGAACGAGCGCCAAGGGCGCGGTCAAGCTCGAGGCAAACCATCTATCCGCTTCGGCGAGAACTCCCTTTGCCGTCTCGCTGAAAAATATCTGTCTCAAGGTGCATGCCGGCGAGGTGCTGGCGATCGCCGGTGTTGCCGGAAACGGGCAGGGTGAACTTTTCGATGCCCTGTCCGGCGAATATCCGGTCGCAAGCGACGATGTCATTCGCATATCCGACAAGCCTGTGGGCACGCGCGGCATCAATGCCCGCCGCCTGATGGGGGCGGGGTTCGTGCCGGAAGAGCGTCACGGACATGCGGCGGTGTCGGCTCTGTCGCTCTCCGACAATCTCATTCTCGCGCGCAGCCAGTCAGACCGCCGGGCTTTTCTCGGCGGTGGGTTTCTGGGATTGATCCGTCAGGATGCCGTGAAAATGGCGGCAAAGCGCATTTCCGCGGCGATGGACGTCCGCAAGAGCGGCGAAAACCCGCCCGCCGGCTCGCTGTCGGGCGGTAACCTGCAAAAATTCATCGTCGGACGCGAACTCGACCGGCAGCCGACTGTTCTGGTCGTCAATCAGCCGACATGGGGCGTGGATGCCGGCGCGGCCAGCCGGATCCGGCAGGCGCTCGTCGATCTCGCCAAGTCCGGCTCCGCCGTGCTCGTCATCAGCCAGGACCTGGACGAGATTTTCGAAGTGGCGACCGAGATTGCGGTGATCAGCGAAGGCAAGCTTTCCGACATTTACCCTGCCTCCGAACTGTCGCGGGAAAAGATCGGCCTGCTGATGGGCGGCATGTACGGCAAGACCGAGACTGCGGAGACCACGCATGCGCATTGAACTGGAAAGACGGCCTGATGTTTCCAAGCTGTTTTCGATCCTGTCGCCCTTCATTGCGCTCGGGCTGACGATCTTCTTCGGCGGCATCATGTTCGTGCTGCTCGGCAAGGATCCGGTGTCGGCGCTCTACAGCTTCTTCATCGAACCGCTCACGGAAGTCTGGTCGCTGCATGAACTGGCGATCAAGGCAGCGCCGCTGATCCTCATCGCTGTCGGACTTTCGGTCTGCTATCGCTCGAACAACTGGAATATTGGCGCCGAGGGCCAGTTCATCATGGGGGCGATCGCCGGCTCGATCCTGCCCGTCGTGTTCCATGAGTGGCATTCACCGCTCGTGCTGCCGCTGATGATGGTGCTCGGCATGCTCGGTGGCGCGCTGTTTGCCGGTATTCCCGCCTTCCTCAAGGCCCATCTCAACACCAATGAAATCCTCACCAGCCTGATGCTCGTCTATGTCGCGCAACTGTTCCTTGACTGGTTGGTTCGCGGCCCCTGGCGTAATCCCGGCGGCATGAATTTCCCCGAGACGCGGACTTTCGACGCGTCGGCCATCCTGCCGGAAATGATCGCATCCGGCCGCGCGCATTGGGGCTTCGGCTTTGCGATCCTGGCTGCCATCCTGGTCTGGTTCATGATGCGCTATACGCTGAAGGGTTTCGAAATCACCGTTCTTGGCCAGTCCGAGCGGGCAGGGCGGTTTGCCGGTTTTTCGTCGCGCAAGATGATCTGGTTTTCGATGCTTCTCTCCGGCGCACTGGCCGGCCTTGCCGGCATTGCCGAGGTCAGCGGAGCCATCCAGCAACTGCGGCCGGTCATCTCGCCGGGCTACGGCTTCACCGCGATCATCGTCGCCTTTCTCGGACGGCTCAATCCGCTCGGCATCGTCGTCGCGGGTCTTGTCCTGGCGCTGACCTATCTGGGAGGCGAAGCGGTGCAGGTTTCTTTGCAAATTTCCGACAAGCCGATCCGGGTTTTCCAAGGGCTTCTGCTGTTCTTCGTCCTCTCCTGCGACACGCTCATCCACTATAAAATCAGGATGATGTGGTACGATTTGACCAAGACGACCGGCGAGGGCGCGCGCTGATGGGTATTTTCGAAGCCATCCTGCTGACAGTCATCACAGCAGCCACGCCGTTGGTCCTTGCAGCGATCGGAGAACTCGTCACAGAACGCTCCGGCGTTCTCAATCTCGGTGTGGAAGGCATGATGGTCATGGGCGCCGCATGCGCCTTCATCGCCACGCAACAGACGGGCTCTCCCTATGTCGGCATTCTCGCCGGCATCGCGTCGGGCGCGCTATTTTCGCTGCTGTTCGGTTTCCTGACCTTGACGCTGGTGACGAACCAGGTCGCGACGGGGCTGGCCTTGACCATCCTCGGGCTCGGCGTTTCCGGCATGATCGGTGAAGCCTATGTCGGGCAATCCGGCATAAAACTGCCGCAGATCGTCTTTCCGGTTTTGTCGGATATCCCCTTTCTGGGCGCGATTCTCTTCAGGCAGGACCTGATCTTCTATCTGTCGATTGCGCTGGTGGCCGGTGTGCACTGGTTCCTGTTCAGAAGCCGCGCCGGATTGAAGCTGCGCGCCGTCGGGGACAGCCACTCCTCGGCCCATGCGCTCGGCGTCAATGTCATCCGCACGCGCTATCTGGCTGTCATGTTCGGCGGCGCCTGCGCCGGGCTGGCGGGGGCGCAGCTGTCGCTGGTCTATACGCCGCAATGGGCGGAAAACATGTCGGCCGGGCGCGGCTGGATTGCGCTGGCGCTGGTGGTCTTTGCTTCCTGGCGGCCATGGCGGATCGTTGCCGGCGGCTACCTTTTCGGCGCGGTGTCGATCAGCCAGCTGTATGCCCAGGCGTTCGGCATCGGAATTCCCTCGCAGTTTCTTTCCGCTCTTCCCTATCTGGCGACAATCGTCGTACTAATCCTCATCTCGCACAATCGGCGCACGACGCTGATCAACACACCGGCTGCACTGGGCAAGTCCTTCGTGCCCGACCGGTGATCAAAAACAACGTAAGAATACTCAAACCAACAGGGGTCAAAATGAAAAAACTTCTCCTCGCACTCGCCACGACGGCGGCCGTCATCGGTTTTTCCGCTGCTGCCAGCGCCGCCGACAAGGCAAAGATCTGCTTTGTCTATGTCGGCTCGAAGACTGACGGCGGCTGGACGCAGGCGCATGACCTCGGTCGCCAGGAACTCGAAAAAGCCCTTGGCGACAAGATCGAGACGCAGTTCCTCGAAAACGTTCCGGAAGGCCCGGACGCCGAGCGTGCCATCGAGCGTCTGGCCCGCTCGGGCTGCGGTCTGATCTTCACCACCTCGTTCGGCTTCATGGACGCGACGGTCAAGATCGCTGCGAAGTTTCCGGACGTGAAGTTCGAGCATGCCACCGGCTACAAGACCGGTCCCAATCTCGCTACCTATAACAGCCGCTTCTACGAAGGCCGCTATATCCAGGGTCAGATCGCTGCCAAGATCTCGAAGAACGGCGTTGCCGGCTACATCGCTTCCTTCCCCATCCCGGAAGTGGTGATGGGCATCAACTCGTTCCTGATCGGCGCGCGTTCCGTCAACCCGGAATTCAAGCTGAAGGTCGTATGGGCAAACACCTGGTTTGACCCCGGCAAGGAAGCCGATGCCGCCAAGGCGCTGATCGACCAGGGCGTCGACGTGCTGACGCAGCACACCGACACCACCGCGCCGATGCAGGTTGCGGCCGAGCGCGGCATAAAGGCTTTCGGTCAGGCCTCTGACATGATCAAGGCCGGCCCGGAAACCCAGCTGACGGCGATCGTCGATACCTGGGGTCCTTACTACATCAAGCGCACACAGGCGCTTCTTGACGGCAAATGGGAAACGACATCGAGCTGGGACGGCCTGAAGGACGGCATCCTGACGATGGCGCCCTACACCAACATGCCTGATGATGTGAAGGCACTGGCGGAAGCCACGGAAGCCAAGATCAAGTCCGGCGAACTCAAGCCCTTCACCGGCCCGCTGAAGAAGCAGGACGGATCGGAATGGCTGGCAGCCGGTGCGTCGTCGGATGACGGCACGCTGCTCGGCATGAATTTCTATGTCGAAGGCGTAGACGACAAGCTGCCGCAATAATCTCGACATCGATTTTTCTGCAATCAGGGAGGGTGGCTGCGAGGTCGCCCTCTTTTGATTCCGGCTGGGAAAATTTGCGCAAACTGCGCGAAATTGAGTTTACATAAGTCATATAGTATGATTTTTTACTGTGGCTGCGAGGAGCAGCTTTCTTTGGGAGGAAATCATGAAATTGAAGACAGCACTCGCGAGTGCCACGATTCTGGCTGCCTGCATGTTCGGTTCGGCCTCTGCAGCTGATCTGACGATTGGCTTTTCGCAGATCGGTTCAGAATCCGGCTGGCGCGCCGCTGAAACCACACTGACCAAGCAGCAGGCCGAAAAGCGCGGTATCGACCTGAAATTCGCCGATGCTCAGCAGAAGCAGGAAAACCAGATCAAGGCGCTCCGCTCCTTCATCGCCCAGGGCGTTGACGCCATCCTGATCGCCCCGGTTGTGGCAACTGGCTGGGACGAAGTTCTGACGGAAGCCAAGGATGCGGAAATTCCGGTGATCCTGCTCGACCGCACGGTTGATTCGAAGGACGATCTCTACCTGACGGCCGTCACCTCCGACCTCGTCCACGAAGGCAATGTTGCCGGCAAGTGGCTGGTCGATGCAACGGCGGGCAAGCCCTGCAATGTTGTCGAGCTCCAGGGTACGACGGGCTCTTCGCCGGCCATCGACCGCAAGAAGGGCTTTGAAGAAGCGCTGAAGGGGCACGACAACCTGAAGATCGTTCGCAGCCAGACCGGCGACTTTACCCGCACCAAGGGCAAGGAAGTCATGGAAAGCTTCCTGAAGGCGGAAGACGGCGGCAAGAATATCTGCGCGCTTTACGCTCATAACGATGACATGGCCGTCGGCGCCATCCAGGCGATCAAGGAAGCCGGTCTGAAGCCGGGCAAGGACATTCTGGTTGTCTCGATCGACGCGGTTCCGGATATCTTCCAGGCGATGGCAGCCGGCGAGGCGAATGCCACCGTCGAGCTGACACCGAACATGGCTGGCCCGGCGCTCGACGCCCTCGAAGCCTTCCTGAAGGACGGCACCAAGCCTGCCAAGTGGATCCAGACCGAATCGAAGCTCTACACCCAGGCTGACGATCCGCAGAAGGTCTACGAAGAAAAGAAGGGCCTCGGCTACTGATCGATTGCCGGCATCGCTGCATGATCGCACCCTTGGTCTTCGGATTGCAGGTGCGATCGGACCACGATGCCGGCATATCGTCCTGCGTCACCGGATTGCCTCAAGTGTCCAACGCCCCGGCATCGGCTCGCGTTACGATCGACGCTGGCATGATCCGTGGGAATCCGTAAGCTGCGGGCGACCTATTTCCTCAAGAAGCCGGTTTCATGCAAAACACCTCAAACGATATTCTTGTCGCCGCCGGGATTGTGAAGACTTTTCCAGGTGCCATCGCCCTTAACAGGGTCGACTTTTCGCTGCGGCGCGGCGAAGTGCATGCCCTTCTGGGCGAAAACGGCGCCGGCAAATCCACATTGATCAAATGCATGACAGGCGCCTATCGCCGTGACGCTGGCACGTTGACGCTCGATGGCGATGAAATCGATCCGCGCGACACGCTCGACGCCCAGAAGCTTGGGATCGGTACAGTTTA
Source organism: Rhizobium herbae (assembly GCF_017873135.1). Taxonomy (GTDB): domain Bacteria; phylum Pseudomonadota; class Alphaproteobacteria; order Rhizobiales; family Rhizobiaceae; genus Pararhizobium; species Pararhizobium herbae. The sequence goes on from NZ_JAGGJV010000001.1 coordinate 260,446, forward strand.
CCAGGAGGTCAACCTGCTTGGAAATCTGAGCGTCGCCGAAAACCTTTTTCTGGGCCGCCAGCCGCGCCGGTTCGGTCTCATTCAGACTGGCGAAATGAAGAAGCGTGCCACGGCGCTGCTTGCCCAGTACGGGATCGACATCAACGTTTCGTCGGCACTCGAAAGCTATTCGGTGGCGATCCAGCAGGTGGTGGCGATCGCCCGGGCCGTCGATCTTTCCGGCAAGGTGCTGATCCTCGACGAACCCACCGCCAGCCTTGACGCGCAGGAAGTCGAGATGCTGTTCGGCATCGTCCGCGACCTCAAGGCGAAAGGGCTCGGCATCGTCTTCATCACCCATTTTCTTGAGCAGGTCTATGACCTCTCCGATCGTATCACCGTCTTGCGCAACGGCCAGCTGGTCGGCACACGCGATACCGCATCGTTGCCGCGCCGGGAACTTGTCACGATGATGCTTGGCCACGAACTTCAGTCTGTCGAAAAAGCTGTCGCGGCAGCAGAGACCGCAAGCGGGCCGGTTCACTTCCGCTTTTCCAACTATGGCAAATCGGGCAAGATCAAGCCGTTCGATCTGGACGTCCGCAAGGGTGAGGTGGTCGGAATTGCCGGCCTTCTCGGCTCCGGCCGTACGGAAACCGCGGAATTGATGTTTGGCGTGCACAAGGCGGATAGCGGCAGTGCTGACATCGCCGGCAAGCCCGCCAATCTGTCATCGCCCCGCGCGGCCATCGCCGAAGGCTTCGGTTTCTGCCCCGAGGATCGAAAGCTGGACGGCATCATCGGCGAACTGTCGGTGCGCGAAAATATCGTTCTGGCGTTGCAGGCCCGACGCGGCTGGGCCCGGCCGCTTTCTGATTTCGAACAGAATGCCTTGGCCGATCGCTATATCAAGGCTCTGGATATCCGCACCAGCGACCGCGAGAAACCGATCCGACTCCTGTCGGGCGGCAACCAGCAGAAAGCCATTCTGGCGCGCTGGCTCGCCACCAATCCGCAGTTTCTCATTCTCGACGAGCCGACCCGTGGCATCGATGTCGGTGCCCACGCGGAGATCATCCGGCTCATCGGCGAACTCTGCGCGCAGGGCATGTCGCTGATTGTCATCTCATCCGAGCTTGAGGAACTTGTGGCTTACAGTTCAAGGATCATCGTCTTGCGCGACCGTGCGCATGTCGCGGAATTGACGGGCAGCGAAATCACCACAGAACACATCGTCAATGCCATTGCCGGGGCAACTTCTCTGGGAGGCGTCCAATGATCGACAACGCAAAACGCCTCGGCCGCCGTCTGCTTCCCCAGTTCGTGGCATTGGCCATGATCCTGGTGCTCATCCGAATCGTTTTCCCTGACTTTTTCTCCATCGAGATCCAGAACGGGCGACTGTACGGCAGTTTGATTGATATTCTCAACCGCGGCGCACCGGTCGCCCTCCTTGCCGTCGGCATGACGGTGGTAATCGCCACCAAGGGTATCGACCTCTCCGTCGGGGCCGTCATGGCGATCTGCGGCGCCGTTGCCGCGGCATCCAGCGTGAGGGGCGATCCGCTACTCCTGACGCTGGTGCTGGCCGTCGGTACCGGCCTCATCTGCGGGGTCTGGAACGGATTCCTCGTCTCTGTCCTCAATATTCAGCCGATCATTGCCACGCTCGTGCTGATGGTTGCTGGACGCGGTATCGCCCAACTGGTGACCGAAGGCGCGATCCTGACCTTCAACGATCCGGGCCTGATCTTCGTCGGCAGCGGCTCGTTCCTCGGCCTGCCCATGCCGGTTGTCATATGGCTGGTATTCGGTATTGCGGTCGCGCTTTTGGTGCGGCGAACGGCGCTCGGCATGCTGATCGAGGCCGTTGGCATCAACCGCCGCGCCAGCACGCTGTCGGGCATCCAGACACCGTTGCTGCTGATGGCCGCCTATATGCTGTCGGGGCTGTGCGCTGCCATCGCCGGCTTGATCGTGACCGCCGACATTCGCGGTGCGGACGCCAACAATGCCGGGCTCTGGCTCGAACTCGATGCCATTCTGGCCGTCGTCGTCGGCGGCACGTCGCTGCTCGGCGGCCGGTTCAGCATCGTCGCCTCGCTGATCGGCGCCATGATCATTCAGGCGGTCAACACCGGTATCCTTTCATCCGGGTTCCCGCCGGAATTCAACCTGATCATCAAGGCCGCGATCATCGTCATCATCCTTGTCATCCAGTCACCGCGCGTACAGGCCGGCATGACGTTCCTCAGCCGAAAATCCGTCCGCAGAGACACCGCGGAGCAGTCCGTCCAATGAACCAGAAATATCTTCCGCTAATCGCCACCATCATAATCTTCGTCGTCTCCTATGCGGCCTGCGCCGCGCAGTACCCGAACATCCTGTCGACGCGGGTGATCGGCAACCTTCTGACAGACAATGCCTTTCTCGGCATCGCCGCGGTCGGCATGACATTCGTCATCCTGTCGGGCGGCATCGACCTGTCAATCGGCTCCGTCATCGCCTTCACCGGCATATTTCTGGCGGTCATCCTCCAGAATACCGGCATTCATCCGCTCGCGGCCTTCGTTCTGGTGTTGATCATCACCACGCTTTTCGGCGCCATCATGGGCGCCATCATCCACTATCTCGAAATGCCGGCCTTCATCGTTACCCTTGCCGGCATGTTCCTGGCGCGCGGCATGGCCTTCGTGCTGTCGATCGATTCCATCCCGATCAAGCATCCGTTTTACGCGACGATGAAGACGTTTTATTACAAGTTGCCTGGTGGTGGCAGGATCACGCTGATCGGCGGACTGATGCTGCTGGTCTTTGCCGCCGGCATCCTGATTGCCCAGCGGACGCGTTTCGGCACCAATGTTTATGCGCTGGGCGGCGGCCCCCAGACATCAGCCCTGATGGGCGTTCCCGTCGGTCGCACGACGATCATGATCTACGGCCTTTCGGGCTTTCTCGCCGGGCTTTCGGGAATCGTTTATTCCCTCTACACATCGGCGGGTTATTCGCTCGCAACCGTTGGGGTCGAGCTGGATGCGATTGCCGCCGTGGTGATCGGGGGAACGCTTCTGACAGGAGGCGCCGGGTTTGTTGGTGGAACACTCGTCGGCGTTTTGATCCAGGGACTGATCCAGACGTACATCACCTTTGACGGTTCGTTGTCGAGTTGGTGGACGAAAATTCTGATCGGTGCTTTGCTGTTTGCATTCATTCTGATGCAAAAGGCCATCCTGTTTTTGTCGCGCCAGAACAGAAAGTATTCCTGAGGGGGGAAATGCTTGCGTAAGGGTATGCTCGAGACGGTCATTACCGGTGTGAATACGCGCACTAGTCATGCGCAGGTGGTCGATGTGTTGGGCAAGGCCATTGTTGCCGGAGAATTCCCCGTAGGCTCCATCCTGCCGGGGGATCCTGAGCTTGCCATGCGGTTCAAGGTATCCCGCACTGTGTTGCGCGAAGCGATGAAGACGCTTGCGGCAAAGGGACTGATCGTGCCGCGCGCCCGCATCGGCACGCGGGTAACGCCGAAAAACAACTGGAATTTGTTCGATAGCGATGTGCTGACCTGGCATTTTCACGGTGGTGTCGACGAAGAGTTTCTCCACCATCTGAGCGAAATTCGGCTGGCGTTCGAGCCACACGGTGCGGCTCTTGCGGCGGTCAACGCAACGGAAGCGGAAATCAGCGGCATGATGCGACTGGCCGTCGCCATGGGCGATCCCGAACACACCGCGGAAACATTGGCCATAGCCGACTTGAAATTTCATCTCGCCGTTGTCGAAGCGTCTGGAAATCCGTTCATGCGCACCGTCGGCAGCCTGATCGAGGCGGCGCTTGTCGGCATCTTCAAGCTGAGTTCGCCGACCTCCGGCCGCGATCGCATCGACGACGTTGCCCGCTCGCATATCCGCATCGTCGAGCAGATCAGCCGGCGGGACGAAGCCGGCGCCAGGGCGGCTATGGAGAATGTCATCCGTGTCGGGCGCGAGCGCGTTCGCGTGGCTCTGAGCGAACTCGCCGAGGCGAAAAACCTCGGCCAGTGATCGGCGCCGGTCGCTTCTTCCCGGCTGAAATCGGCAAGGCTTTGGGTTTGATAATACACGTCTTGCGGCAAAAGAGCCGCAATTCGGCAGTTGCCGCCTTGCTGCCATTGCATCTTCCGCCTATTTGATAGGACTACAACTGACGTGCGTCGCCTCCGATGCGCGTATCTCTATCAACGGTGTCCGAGGGTTATGTCCGAACTGATTGTTATTTTCGTGCTTTTATTGATCAATGCGTTTTTCGCGCTTTCGGAAATGGCAATTGTATCGGCAAGTCGCCCCCTGCTGCGGCAGATGGCAAAACAGGGCAACAGCCGCGCCGAACTGGCGCTGCGGCTCGCCGAGGATCCCGGTAAATTTCTCTCCACCGTCCAGGTTGGCATCACGCTCGTCGGCACGCTGGCCGGCGCCTATGGCGGCGCCACGATCGCCGACAAGCTCGCGCCGACGCTGGATACCATCAGCTGGATCCATCCCTACGGCAGCACCGTCGCCGTCGCATTGGTCGTCACTCTCATCACCTACCTTTCGGTTGTGATCGGCGAACTCATCCCCAAGCAGTTGGCTTTGAAGAATTCCGAAGGCGTGGCAATGTTCGTTGCTGGTCCGATGTCGTTCCTCTCGCGCCTGGCCGCCCCCGTCGTCTATCTTTTCGAGATGTCGGCGTCGCTTTTCATGCGCATTTTCGGGGTCTCCAGCGACAGCGATCATGTAACTGAAGAGGAAGTGCAGGCGATCATGGCCGAAGGCGTCGAAAGCGGCGCGATCGAGAAGTCGGAACATGAGATGCTGCGACGGATCATCCGGCTGGGCGACCGCAACGTCAAATCGATCATGACGCACCGCACGGAAGTCAGCTTCATCGATGTCAATGATACGCTCGAAGCGATCCGCGCCAAGGTCGAGCAATCCGCGCATTCCCGCTATCCGGTGATGGATGCCACGGGTGAGGTGTTGGGCGCTGTTCTGGTCAAGGAAATACTGAACGCACCGGGCCGGTCCGGCTTTCACGTCCGCAACTTCGTCAAGGATATCCACACGCTGCCGGAAACGGCATCCTGCCTGAAGGCGCTCGAAGCCTTCAAGTCGTCGCGCATCAACATGGCGATGATCGTCGATGAGTACGGCAGCATCGAAGGCATCATCACCATCGCCGATATTCTCGAAGCGATCGTCGGTGTGCTGCCGTCGAACTATGACGACATCGAGCACGCATTGATTCGTCAGCGCGAGGACGGTTCCTATTTGGTCGACGGGCGCACGCCGATCGACGAAATCCATCTGACGATCGGCATCGACGAAATCGATTCTGACGGCAATTACGAAACCATCTCGGGCTTCCTGGTGCAGCAGTTGCGCAAGAACCCGGAGGAGGGCGACGTGACGGAAGCCTATGGATATCGTTTCGAGGTCATCGACATGGATGGCCGCCGCATCGACAAGATCCTTGTTTCTCGCGCCGCTCACTGAACCGATGGCATTGTCCAAAAAAGCAAAAAGGCCGGGACAAACCCGACCTTTCCTCAATTCGCCTGATGTTTGACCTGCTAGTACATCCGTAGTCAGATCAACTGAACGAATTATTCGGCTGCTCTGCTTAATAAATGGTTACCGTGTCGGTCTTGTGACGGAAAACCGGCGGATTTCTTTACTTTTCCTGAATTGAGATGCCGCCCTCACCGATCTTCAGCTCGACGCCGTCGGGCTTGGATTCCTTGTCGTAGACGTAAATCCCCAAGACGACGACCAGAACGACGAGACCTCCGATAACCATATAGAGCGCATTGCGATTCACTTCGTTTCCTTCCATCAAGGGCTGTCATATGCCTGATGATAAATAGGCGCAGGCGGATATTTGGGAAGGGCTGAAACTGACCGAAGTGGTCAGGCAGCGGGCTGCCGCAGGATCATGACATCACATGTTGCGCCCACATCCGCGGCAGGGGCATGAGGTGGCCGGATGATCAGGCAATCGGACTGGGCAAAGACCTGCATCATCGAGGAATCCTGGCGCAAGAATGTCTCTGCGCGCAGCATTCCGTCGCTGTCCCGCGTCAGCCGGGCGCGGACATAGTCCTGACGCTTGTCGTTGGCCGGAAGGGCAGTTGTTGTTTTCGCCTTGGCATTGCGGTCGCGCGCGGGCAGCGAGCCGATATGGCGCAGCAGGGGTTCGAGGAAGAGCAGGGCGCAGACGAGGCTCGATACCGGGTTTCCCGGCAGGCCGAGCACGATCATGCCGTCAAGCGTGCCGACCATCAGCGGCTTTCCCGGCCGCATGGCAATCTGCCAGAAGTCGAGCTTCATGCCGCTTTCAACCAGCGTCGATTGAACGAGGTCATGATCGCCGACGGAGGCGCCGCCAAGCGTCACCAGCACATCCGCGCCTGCGGCTTGCGCCTGGGCCACGGCCGCGGCAATGGCGGCCTTGTCGTCGCGCACGATCCCCAGATCGATGACCTCGGCGCCGTTGTCGCGGGCGATCGCCGCGACACCATAGGTGTTCGATGCGATGATCTGATCCGGACCAGGCACACTGCCCGGGGGGAGCAGTTCGTCGCCGGTGGCAAGGATCGCTACCTTGGGACGGATGAAAACAGGCAGTTCGGGGTAATTCATCCCTGCCGCGACCGTCAGTCGTCCGGCATCGAGGAGATCTCCCGCGCGCAGCACGACGTCGCCGAAAGTAAAATCCTGTCCCTTGGGCCGGATATGCCTGCCTTTTCCGGGGGCAAAGGTGGTCCGGATGCGGCTGTCGGCAAGTGTTTCCGCGTCTTCCTGAATCAGCACCGTATCCGCGCCGGAAGGAACCGGTGCGCCGGTGAAGATCCGCACGACCTGACCGGCACCAACATGGCCAGGAAAGCCGCGTCCCGCCGCCGATTCGCCGATAACGGCAAGCTCCGTCCCGATAGTCTCAAAATCCTGGTGGCGTCCGGCATAACCATCCATGGCCGAATTGTCGAAGGCGGGATGTGTGAGTTTCGCCTTGATATCCTCCGCCAGGATGCGGCCCATTGCTTCGTGCAACCCGATCGTTTCAATCCGCGTGATGGGCGCTGCGCCGCCGAGCAATCTGCCAAGCGCATCCGAAACCGGAAGCAAAGCCATCAGCCCTGCCTCTCATCACGGACATAGTCACCCGAACGGCCACCCGATTTTTGAACGAGCCGGATGCCGCCGATCTCCATTTCCCGGTCGGCCGCCTTGGCCATGTCGTAGATCGTTAGGCAGGCAACGCTTGCTGCGGTCAAGGCTTCCATTTCGACGCCGGTACGGCCGGTAAGCTTGGCCATGGTTTTAACCCGAAGGCCGGGCAGGGCGTCGTCCGCGGTAATTTCAACGGACACTTTGGAGAGCATCAGCGGATGACACAACGGAATGAGATTGGCCGTCTGCTTGGCCGCCATGATGCCGGCGAGACGTGCCGTGGCGATGACATCGCCCTTCTTGGCATTGCCCGTGAGGATGAGGCCGAGCGTTTCCGGCCGCATCCGGACATAGCCTTCGGCAACGGCAACGCGCACGGTTTCGGCCTTGTCTCCGACATCGACCATATCGGCTTTGCCATCGGCGCCGATATGGGTGAGTGAGGGCGCGGTCATTATTCGGCGGCCAGGATGCCGGCGGAGCCGGTGAGAAGGGCGCGCGTCGCAGCCGTGACATCGTCCTTGCGCATCAGGCTTTCGCCGACGAGGAAGGTGGAAATGCCGCTCTTTGCCAACCGGACGCAATCCTCGTGGCCGAATATGCCGCTTTCGCCGACAAGCAGCCGATCGGCAGGCACCAGTGGCGCCAGTTTCTCCGACAGGGCGATATCGACCTCGAAGGTCTTCAGGTTGCGATTGTTGATGCCGAGGAGCGGCGAGCTGAGTTTCAGCGCGCGCTCCAGTTCCTCTTCGTCGTGGACTTCGACAAGCACGTCCATGCCGAGTAAGAACGCCTCGTCCTCAAGCCGCTGCGCATCGCCGTCGTTGAGCGATGCCATGATCAAAAGGATGCAGTCGGCCCCCCAGGCGCGCGCCTCATGGACCTGGTAGGTGTCGAACATGAAGTCCTTTCGCAGAGCGGGGAGCGAGCAGGCATCCCGCGCCGCCGTCAGGAATTCCGGAGCGCCCTGGAAGCTCGGTTTGTCCGTGAGGACGGAAAGACAGGCGGCGCCACCGGCCTGATAGGCCTTTGCCAGAAGCGGCGGATCGAAATCCGGGCGGATGAGGCCCTTGGACGGGCTGGCCTTCTTGATTTCGGCGATCAGGCCGAAGCCGCCTGCCGTCTGCTTAGCCTTCAGGGCATTGAGAAAGCCGCGCGGCGCTTCCTGATCGGTGCTCCTGGCCTTCAGGTCTGCAAGGCTGACGCTTGCCTTTGCGGCAGCGATCTCCTCGCGCTTGTAGATCTCGATCTTCTGCAGAATATCGGCCATCGATCGTCTCCTTATGCTGCGTTCGAGACGCGAATGAGGCGCTCGAGCGTGGCATTGGCAGCACCACTGCTCAGCGACTGGCGGGCGAGCGTCATGCCTTCACCCAGATTCGCGGCACGTCCGGCGATCACCAGCGATGCGGCGGCATTGGCAAGCGAGATATCGCGATATGGGGTCGCGTCGCCTTCGAGAACGCCCTTGAGCGCGGCGGCATTGTATGCACCGTCGCCACCCTTCAGGTCTGCAAGCTGAACCGTTTCCAGCCCGAAATCGGCAGGCGTCAGCTCAAACGTGCGGATCGTGCCGTTCTCAAGCGCAGCGACCTGCGTCACGCCGGTGGTGGTGATTTCGTCCAGTCCTGCGCCATGGACGACCCAGATGCTTTTCGAGCCGAGATCGCGCAGCACTTCGGCGATCGGCATGAGCCATTGTGGGGCAAAGACGCCGACGAGTTGCTGCTTGACACCTGCCGGGTTCGAAAGGGGGCCAAGTAGATTGAAGATCGTCCGCGTTCCAAGTTCTACCCGCGTCGGGCCGACATGGCGCATCGCCGAATGATGCTGCTGGGCGAACATGAAGCCGAGACCAGCCTCCGAAATGCAGCGCGAAATGGCGTCCGGTCCGATATCGAGCTTTATACCGAGGCAGGAGAGGGCATCCGCCGCTCCCGATTTGGAGCTCAGGGCGCGATTGCCGTGTTTAGCCACGGGAACACCGGCGCCGGCAACGATCAGCGCCGCGAGTGTCGAGATATTGTAGGTTCCGGTACCGTCGCCGCCCGTGCCTACGATATCGATGGCATCGGCCGGAGCCTCGACCGTCAGCATGCGCGCCCGCATGGCGCCGACCGCGCCGACGATTTCATCGACCGTCTCGCCGCGCACGCGCAGTGCCATCAGGAAGCCGCCGATCTGCGAGGGCGTCGCTTCGCCGGACATGATGATTTCGAAGGCGGCGCGTGCATCCTCGCGGTTGAGCGCTTCGCCCGCTGCGGCCTTGGCGACGAAAGGCTTCAAGTCCGGCATGCTTATCCCTCTGCGTTACCGCTGTTGCGACAGGGCGAGCTCGGCGAGCTGCTGATTGATCGTAACACCGTAGCCCTTCTGCAACTCGCTGACCATCTGGTCGAGAATGTCGTCGCCGCTCGCCTGGGCGATGGCGTTGATCTGCCGGTCGTCGTTGTCGAGCGCGTCGCCTGGGTTGTCGTCGTCGACTTCAGTGACCTTCAAAAGGATCTGGCCTTCGCCGCCAATGCCTGCGGCATTGGCGACCAGGCCGTTCGCGCCGCCGAACGCTGCGGTAACCGCCGCAGGGCTCAGAGCCGCATCTTCCGTCGAGCGGCGAAGTCCCGATTTGGTTTCGACGGCGATGCCGAGTTCGGTGGCAATCGCGGCCAGCGTTTCACCCTTCTCGACGCGGGTCTTCAGCTCGACGGCCTTTGCTGTGAGTTCGTTACGCTGCTGTTCCGCCGTCCAGTCGGCGACGACCTTTTCGCGGGCTTCATCCAGCGTGCGGTCACGCGACGGCGTCACTTCATCGACGTCGAACCAGACGTAACCGTCGCGGCCGAGGTTGACCGGCAGGGTTTCCCCGCCGACTTCGGCCTTGAAGGCTTCTTCGAGCAACGTCTTTTCCTCCGGGATGCCGGCAATTTTCTCGCCGTTCGCATCGTTGCCGCGTGCGTCGACGGCATTGAGAACAACAAGTTTGAGGTTCGTCTGGCCGGCTGCGTCCTGCATCGATGCGCCGGAAACGCGGGCATCCTCGAACTTGTCATGGATGCCCATGATCTCGTTGCCGGCGTTGCTCAGCGCCAGTTCCTTGCGCAACTCGTCCTTGACCTCGTCGTAGGCGCGAACGGTTTCCGGTTTGATATTGGTGATGCGCAGGATGACGGCACCGAAGGCGCCGTCGATCACCGGTGTCGTCTGACCATCCGCGACAACGGCGAAAGCTGCATCGCCAAGCTTGGGGTCGGGCATGCGGTCGCGGGTGAAATCGCCGAGCAGTACGTCGCTGGCGGTCTTGCCTGCGGCGGCAACCAGATCGTCAAAGCTCGTACCGGTGGAAAGCTTGACTGCCGCAGCGTCAGCTTCCGCACGCGAAGGGAAGGAAAGCTGTTCGACGGTGCGCGTTTCCGGAGTGCGGAAGCTGTCCTTGCGCTTTTCGTAATCGGCGCGCACTTCGTCTTCGGTAACCGACGCCGGGTCGGCGATATCGGCCGGTTCCAGCTTCACATAGCTGACCTTGCGGAATTCCGGCGCACGGTAGTCAGCCTTGTGGCTTTCGAACCAGGGCTTGAGCACTTCGTCGGATGGCGCCTTGACCGGGTCGACGTTGGCGTTGGAAAGCAGCAGATAGTCGACGGTGCGCGTCTGGTTGCGATATTGGCGCAAAGCATCGCCCAGAACCTTCGGCGGCGTATATCCGTCCGACAACGCCTCGACGATCTGCGAGCGCACGGCGACCTGGCTGCGATTGTTGATGTAATCCTGCTCGCGCAATCCCGCATTGCGCAAGACACTCGAAAATGTCGCGCGATCGAACTGGCCGTTGACACCCTTGAAAGCCGGATCTTCGCTGATCAGCGTGGCAAGCCTGTCCTGTGACAGGCCAAGGTTCATGTCTTCGGACAGCTGGTCGAGCGTAGCGCCAGCGACGAGCTGCGAATAAACCTGGGCTTCGACGCCGAAGGCCTTGGCCTGCTCGCGGCTCAGCCGCGTACCGAACTGCCTGGAAAGCTGGGCCACCTGCCGCTCATAGGCGAGCCGGAAATCGCTCGGCGAGACCTTCACGTCGCCGACCGTCACGACGGCATCCGCCGACCCCGGTACAAGCGACGTGGACACACCCCAGACACCAAAGGAAAGAACAAGAAGGGCCATCAGCCCTTTGACAACCCAAGTCTGGGCGCCTCTTCTCAGGAATTCAAGCATGGGACTGCATACCTCGTCGCAATTTCATGGCCGCCGGACGGCAACCGGTTTCGTTCCTTAGAGCAATCCGAGGCGGAATTGAAGGGTTCAAGCGTGCAAAAAATCGGGGAAACCGGCTGCGCAGCCGGCCAAGACGAACCGCCTTGGAAACATATGCCGCCGATATTGCCTCAAATGCTTTTGAAGGCGGGGCAACATCTCTTCCACGGCTTGCCGTTTGAAGACTGAAACATGTCGGAATTGTTAGCCGGCAATCAAAAAATATCTGTCACTAGTGACCATCGCGCGCGTGATCGCGTCTCTGAAACTGCTAATGTTGACCCGCCAGACCAATGCCGACTCGCGTTGTCGAGGAACGATCTTGGCGGGAAAGCCGGAGTGCCGACATGGAATCCATCATCGTCATGGTCAATCTCTTTGGAGCGGTCGCGCTGCTGCTTTTCGGCCTGTCTCAGGTGAAGGAGGGCGCGACACGTGCCTTCGGCATCAAGCTGCGGACCGGATTGGCGCAGGGCACAAGCGGACCGGTGCGCTCGTTTCTCGGCGGCTTCGTCGCAACGGTAGCGCTCCAGAGCTCCACCGCGACCGCGCTGATGATCGCGTCTTTCGTCGAGAAGGGGCTGGTGCGCGCGCGCATGGCGCAGATCGTGCTGCTCGGCGCCAACGTCGGAACGGCGGTGACCGCCTGGATCGTCGCGACCGGCATTGACTGGCTGTCGCCGCTGCTCATCCTTGCCGGGGTCATGCTGTACCGGGCGGGGCGGTCAAGTGCGAAACAGGGTGCGGGCATGGCTCTGGTCGGCATCGGCTTGATGCTGCTGTCTCTGCATCTGCTTGGGCTTGCAACGGAGCCGATGCGGCAATCGCCGGCGCTGGGCGCCTTTTTGACCATGCTCGACAGCGCCTGGCCTGTCGCGCTGATTTTCGCGGCCGTGCTCGCCTTCGTCTCGTCGTCCAGCCTTGCCGTCGTCGTCCTCATCCTGTCGCTCTCGTCGGCCGGTATCCTGTCTTCAGGGCTGACGATCGCCCTCGTCCTCGGTGCCAATCTTGGAGGCGCAGTACCGCCGGTCATTGCGACATTGTCCGCCTCGGCCTCCGCCCGGCGGGTGACGGCGGGCAATCTTGTCGTTCGCGCCATCGGCTGCCTGATCGCACTGTCGGCGGCGGTGCCCGTGGCGGGCTTTCTTCAGACGCTGCCATTATCATCGGCAAAACTGCCGGTCGATATCCACTTGCTGTTCAACGTGGCGCTCGCGGTTCTTGCCTGGCCGTTCTCGTCGCTGCTGTCGGCCGCCATGCTGCGGCTCATTCCGGATGAGCCGAAGGCGGAGACAGGCCCGCTCTATCTCGACGACAGGGCGCTGACGACGCCGGTCATCGCCCTTTCTGGCGCGACCCGGGAGGTCTTGCGCGTCGGCGACCTGATCGAAGCGATGCTGATCGGGACGATGAATGCGTTCAATCGCAATAATCTTGCCGAGCTGAAGGATATCGCCAAGCTTGAAAAACAGGTGGACCTGCTGCAACAGGAGGTCAAAATCTACCTGTCGCGCCTCGGACGCGCCGGGCTGAGCGACGAGAATGGCCGGCGCTCCATCGTCATTATCGACTATGCCATCAACCTTGAGCACATCGGCGACATCATCGAGAAGGGCCTGACGGAACAGGTCAAGAAGAAGATCGACAACGGCCTCAAATTTTCCGAGGACGGTTATCAGGAGCTCAAAACGCTGTTCAACCTCACAATCGACAATCTGCGCATAGCCCAGACCATTTTCGTCACGCGGGATGCCGATCTTGCCCGCCACCTGATGGAGGTGAAGGTCGATGTCCGCCACATGGAGAAACGCTCGTCCGAGCGTCATCTGGAGCGCCTGCGTGACGGGCGCGCCGACAGCCTGCAGACCAGTTCTCTGCACCTCGATATCCTGCGCGACCTCAAGCGCATCAATGCGCATATCGTCTCCGTCGCGCATCCGATTCTGGACGAAAGCGGGCTGTTGACCGAGAGCCGTCTGCGGCTGCCCGGCTAAGGTCAGGGCTTTGCAGCAATTCCGTTGCGCACGAAGGCGTCGAAGCACGGCGTCAGCGTCATGCGGTGGTGACCGGCAGCAAGGATCGGCTCGTAGATTTTCAGGAGCTTCAGACGGGCCGTGGTCGGCGGGCATGTCGGGTAGAGCGCGAGATCGACGGCGGCGACGGCCGCCTTGACGCGCTGATCCGGCGGCGGCACCGCGCGGTAGGGATCGGCGCCGATGGCTATGTATTTCGGGGCATGCCGGTCCAGCAGCCAGGGAAAGGGATTGGTGAAGTCGATCGCCATGATCGTCTCGAACCTGACATTGTTCGCCGCCTCGTAGTCGCGGATCGCTGAGACGGCATCATCGGCACTTTCAAGCCACAGAGCCTGGAAATCGAAATCGCTATAGAGCAGGAATGACGGCAGCTCGCCGGACGAAGCCAGTGCCTCGTAGGTTGGGCGGTAATCGATGTAGTTCGCATGCAGACGGGTTGCGCGCAGGCTGAGGAGGTCGCGGACGCCAACGGCGCCCATGCTCTTCAAATTACGGTTTTCGAGCGGCGTATTGTTTATGCCGCCGATCCAGGCGCGCGCCGTTTTTTGGGCGACGGCCACCACCGGTGGCAATGTGGCACACAGTGCCAGGACAGCAATGGTTGCGAAAGCGAAGGAGGGGCCTTTTTGCCGGTAGCTTTCGATCATGATGCCCAGCAACAGCGGCCACAGGAAGATGAACGCCTGGCTGCCGGTATTCTGGCTTTCGAACAGGAGACCTGCGGCGACAAAACTCGCCAGCCAGAAAAACGACTGGTCGGCGATTTTACCAAGGGCGGAAAAACCGGGTCTTGCGGCGAAGGCCCGGATATCCTGGTAAAACGCGGGAAACGCGTTGAAAAACAGCACGAGGCCGAGAAGGCTACACGCCAGGATCACTCCGAAATTGATCGACGCCGCCTGCAGCAAGCGAGGCAGCAGGCTGGTATCGTTGATCAACAGCAGCGCCAGGATGTCGTTTGCATAGGCTGAAACCATGCCGGAGATGATTTCCAGAAGACCGATGGCGGCAAAGAAAAATGCACCGGCGGCAAGCGCCGCGCGCAGCGGCAATCGTCCGGCCATAAAAGCCATCAGGCAGAGGATGAGGCCCGCGGCGACGCCGGTGACCTTTATGAACAGCAGGGCAAGCATGGCAAGCGCCGTCACCGTTGCCAGCGTTTTCCATCCGCGCACGAAAACCAGACCTGCGGCGAGTACATAGAGCAGCTGGCAGATCTGGCGATTGTAGATTCCGAAGCCGTCCGAGCCGGGGTACGGATAAAACTCCGCCGTGTTGAACGGCAGGAGCGAAAAGAACAGGAACGGCAGCAGCAGGCCGTAGGCGATGGCGGCCGAGCGTTTCTGCACGTCCCGGGTGACCAGTGCCATCAGCGGCGCGGTAACGGTCAATAGAGACCAGCTGGACAGAAGAAGCGGATGGCCGTTCGGGAAAAGATAAAGCCATCCGGCAAAAAGATAATAGCCGAGGCCGCCGACCGGCGCAAAAAAGTCGACCGACGGTATCTGGCCGTCGGCAATCCGGTTTGCCGCGTCGAGATAGATATAGTGGTCCCAATACATCGGACCGATCGGCATCGTCAGCGTCGCGATCAGTGCCAGCGGCAGGCACGCCATGGCCAGCGCCAGCACGATCAGCGGCTGGCGGGCGAGCGTCGCGCGAAGGCCGTCGCGCCTGCTGGAAAGCACTGTGTCGGTTGATGAAGCCTGCATCGTCGGTATCATTCCCGGCCATCGAAGCCGTCAAACACGGTCATCCTCCGCTTATGACAGGATCGGGTTTTATCCGGGTTAACATGGCCTTGCTCGCACGGATTATGTTCCTTGTAATATCTTCCTGCTATGTAACGGGCAGAATCGAACCGGCTTCGACGCCGTGACGCCATAAAGACGGGAGAACATGAATGAAGCGCACATGCCTGGCGATCATTTTGGCAGCGGGGGAAAGCACCCGGATGAAGTCGTCCATGTCCAAGGTGCTGCATCCGGTCGCCGGCCGGCCGATGATTGCGCATGTGGTCGAATCGCTCGTCAACGCTTCGATTTCGTCTGCCGCACTTGTCCTTGGGCGCGACGCCGATGCGGTCAAGTCCGCCGCCGCCCGCAACGACATCGAGCTATCCGCATGTCTTCAGAAAGAACGCCTCGGCACCGGCCATGCGGTTCTTGCGGCGAAGGACGCGATTGCCAAGGGCTACGACGACATTCTCGTCGTATTCGGTGATACGCCGCTGCTCACCGCGGCGCCGCTTCTAGCAGCCCGGCAGGGCTTGGCGGACGGCAATGATGTGGTCGTCATCGGCTTCCAGACGGCCGATCCGACCGGGTATGGCAGGCTGATCGTCGAGAACGGTGCTCTTCTGGCAATCCGTGAGCAAAAGGATGCCACCGAAGACGAAAAGAAGATCACCTATTGCAACGGCGGCCTGATGGCGATCAACGGTGCCAGGGCGCTGGAACTGCTCGGCAAGATCGGTAACGCCAACGCCAAGGGCGAATATTACCTGACGGATATCGTCGAGATCGTCCGCGCCGAAGGTGGCAAGGCAATCGCCGTCGAGGCGCCGGAAACGGAACTGACCGGTTGCAACAACCGCGCCGAACTGGCTGCGATCGAGGCCATCTGGCAGAAACGCCGCCGTCACGAGATGATGGTATCCGGTGTGTCGATGATCGCGCCCGAAACCGTATTCCTGTCGTTTGATACGCAGATTGCGCAGGACGTTCTGATCGAGCCGAACGTGGTCTTCGGCCCGGGAGTTACCGTTGAAAGCGGCGCCATCATCCACGCCTTCTCGCATCTCGAAGGCGCCCATGTGAGCAATGGCGCAACCGTCGGCCCCTATGCGCGCCTGCGTCCGGGCGCCAATCTCGGACCGGATTCGAAGGTCGGCAATTTCTGCGAAGTAAAGAAGGCGGAAATCGGCGCCGGCGCCAAGGTCAATCACCTCACCTATATCGGCGATGCCTTCGTCGGCGAGAAAACCAATATCGGCGCAGGGACGATCACCTGCAACTATGATGGCGTCAACAAGCACATCACCCGCATCGGCGCGAATGCCTTCATCGGTTCGAATTCTTCTCTGGTTGCCCCGGTATCGGTGGGCGATGGCGCGCTGGTTGCTTCCGGCAGCGTAATTACCGAAGATGTGCCGTCGGATGCGGTCGCTTTCGGCCGTGCACGCCAGGAGATCAAGCCGGGCAGGGCGAAAATCCTGCGCGAGCGCTATCAGGCCGAAAAGGCAGCCAAAAAAAAATAGCCGCTTGCTGTGTCACGGTTAAAGCCTGAAACCGAAAGTGACGTTCGGACTAATTGCGCATTTTTGGAAATTCGATACCAAAGCGGCATCTGAAGAATGAATATCGATCGGCGTCATGTCGGCGCTGGTCTCACGAAAAAATTGCGGAGAAGAGAGACATGTGCGGCATCGTCGGTATCGTTGGAAATCAGCCTGTCTCCGAGCGCCTTGTCGATGCCCTGAAGCGGCTCGAATATCGCGGTTATGATTCCGCTGGCGTCGCAACGATCCATGACGGCATTCTTGAGCGCCGCCGCGCCGAAGGCAAGCTGGTCAACCTCGAAACCAAGCTGCGCGGCGAGCCGCTGGCAGGCTTGACCGGCATCGCCCACACCCGCTGGGCGACGCACGGTGCACCGACCGAAAACAATGCTCATCCGCATTTCACCGACGGCGTTGCTGTCGTTCACAATGGCATCATCGAGAATTTTTCCGAGCTGAAGGATGAGCTTGCCGCTGCCGGCGCGACCTTCGCGACCCAGACCGACACCGAGGTCGTGGCTCAACTGCTTGCCAAGCTGATCCGCGATGGCATGAGCCAGAGGGATGCCATGCAGGCGATGCTGCGGCGTGTGACCGGTGCCTATGCCCTTGCCGTCATCTTCCAGGATGCGCCGGGCACGATCATGGCTGCCCGTAGCGGTCCGCCGCTTGCCGTCGGTTTCGGCAAGGGCGAAATGTTCCTCGGTTCCGACGCCATCGCGCTGTCGCCCTTCACCAATGAAATCACCTATCTGATCGATGGCGACTGGGCGGTGCTGACCGCCGACAGTATCGAAATCCTCGATCACGATGGCAAGCCGGTCTCACGCCCGCGCCAGGTGTCGGTGGCTGCGGCCTATATGGTCGACAAGGGCAATCACCGCCATTTCATGGAAAAGGAAATCTACGAACAGCCGGAGGTGATTTCGCACGCGCTTGGCCACTACGTCGATTTCATCGAAAACAAAGTCAATCCGATCGCCGCCGCGATCGATTTCGCCAAGGTTCCGAGCCTTGCGATCTCCGCCTGCGGCACGGCCTATCTCGCCGGCCTTGTCGGCAAGTACTGGTTCGAGCGCTACGCCCGCCTGCCTGTCGAGATCGACGTTGCCTCGGAATTCCGCTACCGCGACATTCCGCTGTCGCCGCAGTCGGCAGCCCTGTTCATCTCGCAGTCCGGCGAGACCGCCGACACCTTGGCATCCCTGCGTTATTGCAAGGAACACGGCCTGAAGATCGGCGCCGTCGTCAACGTCAAGGAATCGACGATCGCGCGGGAATCCGATGCGATCTTCCCGATCATGGCAGGTCCTGAAATCGGCGTTGCCTCGACCAAGGCCTTCACCTGCCAGCTTTCTGTGCTGGCAGCGCTTGCAATCGGCGCTGGTCGGGCACGCGGGACCGTTTCGCAAGCCGAGGAAAAGGTCCTCGTTCGCAGCCTTGCCGAAATGCCGCGCATCATGGGCAAGGTACTCAACAGCATCCAGCCGACGATCGAAAGCCTGGCTCGTGAGTTGTCGAAATGCAAGGACGTACTCTATCTCGGCCGCGGCACCAGCTATCCGCTGGCCATGGAAGGCGCGCTGAAGCTCAAGGAAATTTCCTATATCCATGCCGAAGGCTATGCAGCGGGCGAACTGAAGCACGGCCCGATCGCGCTGATCGACGAAAACATGCCGGTCATCGTCATTGCGCCGCATGACCGTTTCTTCGAAAAGACGGTGTCCAACATGCAGGAGGTCGCGGCGCGTGGCGGCCGCATCATCTTCATTACCGACGAGAAGGGGGCTGCTGCCTCGAAGCTCGAAACGATGAGCACGATCATCCTGCCGAATGTCGACGAGATCATCGCACCGATGATCTTCTCGCTGCCGATCCAGTTGCTCGCCTATCACACGGCCGTCTTCATGGGCACCGACGTCGATCAGCCGCGCAACCTGGCCAAGTCGGTCACCGTGGAATGATCATTCGTGCCGAAGGGCCGGCTGATATCGCGGCGATCCACGCCATAACCCTGGAAGCCTTCAAGGGGCAGTCGTACAGCGACCAGACGGAACATCTGATCGTCGATCGACTGCGGGACGCGGGTGCGCTGAGCCTTTCGCTGGTTGCCGAGGTTGGGGGCGAGGTGGTCGGCCACATCGCCTTTTCTCCGGTCGAGCTGTCCGATGGTTCGAAGCAATGGTTCGGGCTTGGTCCCGTGTCTGTAATGCCGTCCCATCAGGGGCAGGGCGTAGGCGGCGCCTTGATCCGCAGAGGATTGGAAATGCTGAGAGAGCAGGCCGCAGCCGGATGCGTCGTGGTCGGCAATCCCGAACTCTATCGCAAGTTCGGGTTTCAGAACGATGCCCGGATGAGCTACGCAGATTGTGCGCCGCAATATTTTTTAACGCAGCCCTTGTCGTCCACTCCGGCGTCCGGCATGGTGACATTCAACGCGGCGTTTTACGCTGGCGTAGACGGATAGACGGAGCGGCATGACAGACAAACCGGCACGTGGGTTTCTGGCCACGCGGTTGAGGAATTATTTCCTGACCGGCCTGATCATCTGTGCGCCGCTTGCCATCACGGCCTGGATCACCTGGTCGTTCATCCTCTGGGCCGATAGCTGGGTCAAACCCTATCTGCCGTTCGACTACAATCCCGACAATTTCCTGCCCTATCCTGTACCCGGTTTCGGCCTTCTGACGGCTTTGATGTTGATCACCCTGGTTGGGTTTTTCACGGCCAATCTCATCGGAAAGAGCATCGTCGGCTTCGGCGAATCCCTTCTCGTCCGCACGCCGCTGGTCCGTTCGATCTACAAGGGTTTGAAACAGATCTTCCAGACGGTGCTGCAGGATCAGTCGAACTCCTTCAAGAAGGCGGGCCTGATCGAATATCCAAGCCCCGGCCTTTGGTCGCTGGTGTTCATCGCGACGGACGCCAAGGGCGAGATGGCGGTCAAATTCACCGAGCGCGGCCTGGACATGGTAGCCGTATTCTTGCCGCCAACGCCGGTGCCGACGGCCGGATTCCTGATTTTCGTACAGCGTGAAAAGATCGTTCCGCTCGACATGAGCCCCGAGGACGCTGCCAAGCTGCTGCTCTCCGGCGGTCTCGTCGCGCCCGACTATCTGCCGAAGGGTTTGGCGCCGTCGCAGGAGGCAGCTCCAGTCGTCTCCAGGCGCGGCAAGATGCTCAGCCGGCCCTGAGAAAACGGATCGCTTCGTCCCTGCGGTGGAGATAAAGCAGCGTCCTCAAAGCTTCACCACGCGCCGATGTCAGATCAGGATCGCGCTCGACGATGTAAGCCGCATCCTTGCGCGCGATTTCAAGCAGATCACCATGCGCCTCGAGGCTGGCGATGCGGAAACCAGGCGTACCGGACTGCCGTGTGCCGAGCAATTCGCCTTCACCCCGCAGTTTCAAATCCTCTTCGGCGATCAGGAAGCCATCTTCCGTTTCGCGCAGGATGGACAGTCGCGCCCGGCCATTTTCACTTAAAGGCCCCTTATAGAGCAATATGCAGGTCGAGGCCTCGTCGCCACGCCCGACGCGGCCGCGCAACTGATGCAGTTGAGCCAGCCCGAACCGTTCCGCGTGCTCGATCACCATGATCGTCGCATCGGGCACGTCGACCCCAACTTCGACGACGGTGGTCGCGACCAGCAAGCGGATCTCGCTGTTCTTGAAGGCAAGCATGACCGCGTCCTTGTCCGCGCCGTTCATTCGCCCGTGAACCAGACCCACCTCAGTGCCGAAATGGCTCTTGAGCGTCTGGAACCGTTCATCGACCGACATCAGGTCGGAGGCCTCGGATTCTTCCACCAGCGGGCAAATCCAATAGGCCTTTTTGCCCTCGTCAAGCGCAGTGCGAAGCCTTGCGACGATCTCGCCGGTGCGCTCGGTCGAGACAGTCACCGTCTGGATCGGTTTGCGCCCAGCGGGCTTCTCGGTGAGTTTCGAGACGTCCATGTCGCCGAAGGCCGCCAGTACCAGCGTGCGCGGGATCGGCGTGGCGGTCATGACAAGCATATGCGGTGAGATGCCCTTGGCCGTCAGCCGCAGGCGCTGGTGCACACCGAAACGATGCTGCTCGTCGACGACCGCAAGAAGCAGATTGTTGTAAACGACGGTATCCTGGAACAGCGCATGCGTGCCGATGACGATCTGGGTTTCGCCGGAGACGATGCGCTCGAGAATAGCCTCGCGCTCGCGCCCCTTGGTGCGGCCGGTGAGCACATCGATGTTGATCCCGGCGGGTGCGGCCATCTTCGTGAGCGTCGTAAAATGCTGCCGAGCCAAAATTTCCGTCGGCGCCATCAGCACGGCCTGTCCGCCGCTTTCGACGGCGGCCAGCATCGACATCAGCGCCACCGCCGTCTTTCCCGAGCCGACATCGCCCTGCAGCAGCCGCAGCATGCGCTCCGTTCCCGCCATATCCTCCAGCACTTCACCGATGGCCGTCGTCTGGCTCGCAGTCAGCGAAAAGGGCAGGGCGGCAAGGACCGGCTTGCTCAGCTTTCCCGTTGCATGCACCGGCGTGCCGGCCACCTTGCGCAGCCGCTGGCGAACGAGGGACAAGGAGAGTTGCCCGGCGAGGAATTCGTCATAGGCAAGCCGCCGGCGGGCCGGTGCCTGCGGATCGAGATCGGTTTCGTCACGCGGATCGTGCAACGCCAGGAACGAATCGCGCGCCGATAGAAAGCTCTGTTTCTCGGTCAGCGCTTCATCGATCCATTCGGGAAAATCAGGGATGCGCGGCAGGGCCGCTTCAACCGCCTTGCGCAGGATGCGTGCCGAAAGCCCGGCCGTCAGCGGATAGACGGGTTCGACCAACGGCAGGTTTTCGGCCTCCGCTGCCCGCACCATATAATCCGGATGCACCATCGACGGGCGGCCGTTGAACCAGTCGACCTTGCCGCTGACGGTGACGGTCTCGTTGACCGGCAATGCCTTTTCCAGCCAGTTGCCCTTCACGCGGAAGAAGGTCAGTGCTAGCTCGCCGGTATCGTCATGCAGGAAGACGCGGTAGGGCTGGCTGGTTCTGGGCGGCGGCGGCTGGTGGCGGTCGACCCGGCCGGTGATGGTGACGATGACCCCCTGCGGTGCACGCGCGATGCCCGGTTGGTGACGGCGGTCGATCAGCGAATGCGGCGCGTGGAAGATCAGGTCGATCACCCGGCAATCGTCGATACTTTCGCGGCCAAGCAGCCGCGCATAAAGTTCGCCCGCTTTCGGACCGATGCCGGGAAGCGAGTTCAAGGGGGCAAAAAGTGGATCGAGAAGGGCCGGGCGCATGGTGGGCAGACTGAAACGAGGAATCGGTCTTTGGCAAGGCTGACAATCGTCTATTCAGCGTTTATAGAGCCATGGCAACGCGCTGCCTTGACCGGATGCGGCGACAGGAAGGACTTTTCATGACGGGCATCACGCGCACGAGCGCCGATCTCGATCCGCGCCGCAGGCGGATTCTCTTTCGTGCGTGGCATCGCGGTATCCGCGAGATGGATCTCGTTTTCGGACAGTTCGCAGACAACGAACTGGCCAATCTTGCCGAGACGGATCTCGACGAACTCGAAACCATCATGGCGGAAGAAGACAACGATCTAGTCAAGTGGATCCTCGGATCGCAGCCGGTGCCCGAACGCTACCGCACACCCTTGTTCGCACGCATCGTTTCCTATCGCCCTGATTTCGATGTGCTCTTCACCGACAAGGACAAAAACGACTGATGATTGCCGGTTTTGATCCCAGGAAAGTTGCACGCGCCACCCGCGAATTGACCATCGGCCCCGTGCCTGCCGGCGTTGAGCCGCTGATCCTGGCGGAGCTTGCCCGCGCCAACGGCCCGGTTGCCTATATTCTCTCGGATGGCCAGCGCATCGCCGATGTCGAGCAGATGCTGGGTTTCGCAGCACCGGACATTCCGGTCCTGACCCTGCCGGGCTGGGATTGCCTGCCCTACGACCGGGTCTCGCCCAGCGCCGATACATCGGCCCGGCGCTTGGCGACGCTGAGCGGTTTGATCGCGCATGCGAAAAAACCGCATCCGGCCATCGTGCTGGTCACCGTCAACGCGGCGCTGCAGAAGATGGCGCCGCAGGATATCATCGAAAGCCTTGCCTTCTCCGCGCGGCCCGGGGCGAATATCCGCATGGACGATATCGCCGCAAGGCTCGGGCGTAACGGCTTCGAGCGCGTCGCAACGGTCCGTGAAGTCGGTGAATTTGCCGTGCGCGGCGGCATTCTCGATGTCTTCGTTCCCGGCAGCGAAGAGCCTGTCCGCCTCGATTTCTTCGGCGATACGCTCGAGACCATCCGCTCCTTCGATCCGGCCAGCCAGCGCACCACCGGCCAGGCCCGCTCGCTCGATCTCAATCCGATGAGCGAGGTGTCGTTGACACCCGAGACGATCAGCCATTTTCGCACGCAGTATCTGTCGATGTTCGGCGCGGCAACGCGGGACGATGCGCTCTACCTGGCGGTCTCGGAAGGCCGGCGCTATGCCGGCATGGAGCATTGGCTGCCGCTGTTCTACGACCGGCTGGATACGGTGTTTGACTATCTCGGCGGTTTCCACATCGTCACTGATCACGTCGTCCGCGAAGCGGCGGCCGAACGCTCCAAGCTTGTTCAGGACTATTACGAGGCACGCCAGTCGTCCGTTGCCCCGGGCAAGTCGCAGATTTCACAAGGGACGCCATATAAGCCCGTTTCACCCGGAATGCTCTACCTCAGTGCGGATGACTTCAATGCCGCATTGATTTCGCGCAATGCCGTGCGCCTCTCGCCCTTCAGCGAACATGACGGTGAAGCGCGGCAGGTCATCTCGATCGATGCGCGGCTCGGCGTGCGCTGGGCGAAGAACGCGACGGAAACGACCAGCGATGCCGAGCGGGTCAATGTCTTCGATCTGGCCGTCAAATACATCGCCGACCGCCGGGCCAAGGGTGCCAAGGTGCTGATTTCCGCCTGGTCGGAGGGGTCACTCGATCGGCTCCTGCAGGTGCTGGTCGAGCATGGCCTCGCCAACATCAAGCCGATTAAGGCGCTGTCGGAACTCAACAGCCTGAAATCCGGCGAGGCGGCCTCCGCCGTTCTCAGCCTCGAAAGCGGTTTTGAAACCGGCAATCTCGTCGTCATCGGCGAGCAGGATATTCTGGGCGACCGCATGGTGCGGCGTTCGAAGCGCCGCAAGCGCGGCGCGGATTTCATCGCCGAAGTAGCGGGCCTCGATGAAGGCAGCATCGTCGTCCATGCCGAACATGGCATCGGCCGCTTCATCGGCCTGCGCACCATCGAAGCGGCAGGCGCACCGCATGCCTGCCTGGAACTCGTCTATGCCGACGAGGCAAAACTTTTCCTGCCGGTGGAAAACATCGAGCTTCTGTCGCGCTATGGCTCGGAAGGCAGCGATGCCGTTCTCGACAAGCTCGGCGGCGTCGCCTGGCAGGCGCGCAAGGCCAAGCTGAAGAAACGCCTTCTGGACATGGCCGGCGGCCTGATCCGCATCGCGGCCGAGCGTTTGACGCGCCATGCGCCGGTGCTGACGACGCCCGAGGGCCTCTACGACGAATTCGCCGCCCGCTTCCCCTATGACGAGACCGAAGACCAGATGACCTCCATTGAGGCCGTGCGCGACGATCTCGGCGCCGGCCGACCGATGGACCGGCTCGTCTGCGGCGATGTCGGCTTCGGCAAGACCGAAGTGGCCTTGCGCGCCGCGTTTATCGCGGCCATGAACGGCGTTCAGGTGGCGGTCGTGGTCCCCACCACGCTTCTCGCACGCCAGCATTTCAAGTCCTTCACCGAGCGCTTCCGGGGGCTCCCTGTGCGCATTGCCCAGGCATCGCGCCTCGTCGGCTCCAAGGAACTGGCACTGACCAAGAAGGAAGTGGCCGAGGGCAAGACCGATATCGTCGTCGGCACGCATGCGCTGCTCGGCGCGTCGATCAATTTCGCCAATCTCGGGCTGCTGATCATCGACGAGGAGCAGCATTTCGGCGTCAAGCACAAGGAACGGCTGAAGGAACTGAAATCCGACGTGCATGTGCTGACGCTGTCGGCAACGCCGATCCCGCGCACGCTGCAACTGGCGCTGACAGGCGTTCGCGAACTGTCGCTGATCACAACAGCGCCGGTCGACCGCATGGCGGTGCGCACCTTTATTTCGCCCTTCGATGCCCTGGTGATCCGCGAAACGCTGATGCGCGAACATTATCGCGGCGGCCAGAGTTTCTATGTCTGCCCGAGGCTTGCCGACCTCTCGGAAATCCATGATTTCTTGAAATCGGATGTACCTGAACTGAAGGTCGCCGTCGCCCACGGCCAGATGCCGGCGACCGAACTGGAAGACATCATGAACGCCTTCTACGAAGGCCGCTATGATGTTCTGCTTTCGACGACGATCGTCGAATCCGGGCTCGACGTGCCGACGGCCAATACGCTGATCGTCCACCGCGCCGACATGTTCGGCCTGGCGCAGCTCTACCAGCTCAGAGGCCGCGTCGGTCGTTCCAAGGTGCGCGCCTTCGCGCTGTTCACGCTGCCGGTCAACCGGACGCTGACGGGCATGGCCGAACGCCGCCTCAAGGTCCTGCAATCGCTCGATACGCTGGGCGCCGGTTTCCAGCTGGCGAGCCACGACCTCGATATCCGCGGTGCCGGCAACCTGCTAGGCGACGAGCAGTCCGGCCATATCAAGGAGGTCGGCTTCGAACTCTACCAGCAGATGCTGGAGGAAGCCGTTGCCGAGCTGAAGGGTGACGAGGAGATCACCGACAGTGGCTGGTCGCCGCAGATTTCCGTCGGTACGCCGGTGATGATTCCGGACGAGTATGTGCCGGACCTGCATTTGCGCCTCGGATTGTATCGTCGCTTGGGCGAGATTACCGAGCTTGGCGATATCGACGCCTTCGGTGCCGAACTGATCGACCGATTCGGGCCGCTGCCGCTTGAAGTCCAGCACCTTCTGAAGATCGTCTATATCAAATCGCTCTGCCGTACGGCCAATGTCGAAAAGCTCGATGCGGGGCCGAAGGGCGTCGTCGTGCAGTTTCGCAACCGCGAATTCCCCAATCCAGGTGCGCTGGTCGGCTATATCGCCAAGCAGGGCATCATGGCGAAGATCCGGCCCGATCACAGCATCTTCTTCCAGCGCGATTTCCCGACTCCGGAAAAGCGGCTCGCCGGCGCTGCGGTGGTGATGACGCAGCTTGCTGGGCTGGCAAAGACTGCCTGAATGACAAAAAAAGCCACGCGGAACTTGCGCGGCTTCTCGGACAGCAGAGCGCGCTGATCAATTGATCTGGGAAGAGTCTTTCATCTTGGCGATATCGCGCAAGGCGTCCGTCAGCACATCGACGGACTGCGCGCCCATCACGGCATATTTGCTGTCGATGATGAAGCAGGGAACGCCGGTGACGCCCATGTCGCGGGCCATCTCGATTTCTTTGGAAACCGAATCCTTGTCGGCATTCGAAGCGAGCAGTGCTGCGATCACGGCGCGGTCGAGACCGGCCTCGGCCGCGATATCCAGCAATACCGCGTGATCGCCGACATTGCGACCCTCTTCGAAATTCGCCTTGAACAGCAGCGTGGCGACCTTGCTTTGTGCCTGCGGGCCTTCCGTCAGGGCCCAGCGGACCAGCCGGTGGGCATCGAGCGTATTGGGGCTGACCTTCACCGCATCGAAATTGAAAGCAATGCCATCCTGCTGGCCAAGCCCGGTCAGCATATCGTGGGCGCGATCGACCGCTGCCTGGCCACCCAGCTTGGCGGCAAGGTGTGTCTTGTGATCGACGCCTTCCGGCGGCAGATCGGGATTGAGCTGATAGGGACGCCAGTTCACCGTGACAAATATCTCCCCCGCAACATTGGCGATTGCCTGATCGAGCCGCGCCTTGCCGAGATAGCACCAGGGGCAGACGACGTCGGAGACGACGTCGATGTTTACATGGTCCATGGCGCTTGCTCCTTGCGCTGAAAATCATCGATCAGCGACATAGGCGCCCGCGTTTCCGCTTTCAATGCGTTACCAAAAGTATACCGACGCCAAATCAGTGCTACTGCACAGTTTCATCCCACCAGGTCGGCAGCTGATAGCCGTAGAGCGGTACGACGCCCGGCCGGCCGATGCGTTTTTCGCGCGCCACCCATTGCGCGCCGACGTGATAGAGCGGCACGAGGTAGAAATTGGAGACCAGCAGGCGATCATGGGCGCGAACCGCAGCGGTGAAGTCCTCGACGCTGGTGGCACGCAGGATGGCGTTGACGAGCGTGTCGACATCCTTATCGGCGACGCCGGCGAAGTTTTGGCTGCCCTGCTCGTCGCGCGATTCCGAAGACCAGCGGCCAACCTGTTCGATGCCCGGCGAGAGGGAGGAAGGAAAGGACTTCACGATGATATCGTAGTCGAAAGATTGACTGCGTTGCTGATATTGCGAATCATCGACGGTTCGCACCGACGCACTGATGCCAAGCGCTGCGAGGGAGCGCTGATAGGCGAGCGCCATTTTCTCCTGTCCCTCGTTCTGGGTCATGATCTCGAAGGCAAGCGGTACGCCCTGCTCGTTGACCATCTTGCCGTCCTTGACGCCGTAACCGGCTTCGCGCAACAGCGTCACGGCTTCGCGCAGCACGTTTCTGTCGCGCCCGGAGGCGTCGGTGACGGGCAGCCTATAAGTGCCGTCAAGGACGGAAGGATTGATACGATTCCTGATATCACCGAGAATAGCCAGCTCACGGTCATCGGCGGCAACGCCGAGATAGGAAAGGGCCGAATTCTGCCAGAAGCTCTGCGTGCGCGTATAGGCGCCGTCGAAAAGGTTCTTGTTCACCCATTCGAAATCGAAGACGAGGGCCAGACCCTGGCGGAGCTTGATATTCTGAAACATCGGCCGGCGTGTATTGAAGACGAAGCCGAGCATGCCGGAGGGCGTCTTCGGCGTGAACGTGTCCTTGATCACCTTGCCCGACTGGACCGCCGGGAAGTTATAGCTGCGCGACCATTTCGTCGGGCTGCCTTCTGGATAGATGTCGATTTCGCCTTTCTTGAAGGCCTCGAACAGGGTGTTGTCCTGCAGGAAATATTCTACGGAAATTTGATCGTAATTGTCAAAACCAACCTTGCTCGGTAAATCCTTTGCCCAGTAATCCGGATTGCGCTTGTAGACGATGCGCTCCCCGGGTCGGACATCGGCCACCTTATAAGGACCGGAACCGAGCGGGAACTTGAGCGAAGTCTGGTCGAACGTGGCCACGTCCGTCGCATGCTTCGGCAGGATTGGCGTCAAGGCGATCAGCAGTGGAAATTCGCGGTCGGCCTTGTCGTTGAAAGTGAAGCGGACACTGCGGTCGCCGACCTTTTCCATCTTGGCGACACTGTCGAGGCGCGTGCTGAACGGGATACGGCCCTTGTCGCGAAACAGCTCGAAGGTGAAGATGACATCGTCGGGGGTCACCGGCTGACCGTCGGCCCACTTGGCCTTGGGGTTCAGGTTGAACTGAATGAAGGTGCGGTCGTCATCCCATTCCACTGTCTCGGCCAGCAGGCCATACAGCGAAAACGCCTCATCGCGCGAGCGCTGCATCAGCGAATCATAGACGAGATTGCCATATTCCGGATCGAGCATGCCGCGCGCCGTGGTGCGCTGGCTTTTCAGGATGAACGGGTTGAGGCTGTCGAACGTGCCGACGACGCCATAGGAGACGTGGCCGCCCTTTTTCACATCCGGCTTGACGTAAGGGAAGTTCTTGAAATCGGCGGGCAGGGCGGGTTGGCCATGCATGGCAATGCCATGGACCGGCTCGGCCTTAGCAGCCACCCCCGTACTGAGTGCGGCCAGCAGCGAAATCAAACCCAAAAATAATGCGCGCAAGCCCGCCTCCCGCTGTCGTCGATCATGTGAATCACGGCAAATTATCACGTTGACCAGCATTTCCAACCGGCAGATACTTTAAAAAACTGAAGCCGACCCAAGAGTTGATTGCAAAAAAATTCCGGAAAGACTGGATATCCGTGGCCGCTCACTGTAACAGGTGTTCCCGGAGACGAGGGTCATGCAATTGCCTTATTTGCCCAACAGGAGAGCGGGCAGCTGACCATTGATGACGAGCGGCTTGAGACTGCTCAGACACCGGAATTCAGGAGACGGATATCGTTATGATCTTCAAGTCGAAATTCACCAAAAAGGCTGCGCTGTCGGTATTTGCCGGCGCAGTCGCCGTTGCCGCGATGCCGGCCGTGTCTTTTGCGCAGCAGGCTGCTGGCGCCGGCCGTCCGCCGCAGGGCTGGTTCAAGGTCTGCACCAAGCAGGAAGACAACGATGTCTGCATCGTGCAGAACCTCATGACGGCCAGCAATGGCCAGCTGATCACCGCCGTAGGCCTCATCAGCGTTCAGGGCAAGGTCAACCGCAAGGTGCTGCAGGTTTCGGTTCCGTCCGCACGCCTCATTCCGCCCGGCATCCAGATGCAGATCGACGGAGGCAAGGGCTCCAAGCTCGACTACGCCATCTGCATGCCTGACAAGTGCGTTGCCGAAGTGCCGCTGAGCGACGCCGTTCTTGCCAACCTGAAAAAGGGCGGGGAAGTGGTCTTCACTTCGGTGAACTTCCAGCGCGCGCCGAACCCGATCAAGATGTCGCTCGAAGGCTTCACCGGCGTGTTCGATGGCGAACCGATCGAACAGTCCAAGCTCGAAGAGCGTCAGCGCCTGCTGCAGGAAGAAATGCAGAAAAAGGCCGAGGATGCCCGCAAGAAGCTGGAAGAAGCCCAGAAGGCCGCCAAGGCAAACTGATTGCCGATCCAATCAAGCAAAAAAACAGCCCGGACGAAAGTCCGGGCTGTTTTGCTTTCAGGGTAAAGCCATCACGGATGGCCTATCTCAGTGCTGGACGACCGCCTTGGGCTTGTATTGACCGACGGTCTCCGGATCGAAGAAAGCGTTCACCTGCGAATGACGCATAGGCTTTCCGCTTTCATCCGAAACCAGGTTCTGTTCGGAGACATAGGCGACATATTCCGTTTCGTCATTCTCTGCGAGCAGGTGGTAAAACGGCTGGTCCTTGCTCGGGCGAACTTCAGCGGGAATTGAATTCCACCATTCCTCGGTGTTGGCATATTCCGGATCGACGTCGAAGATGACCCCGCGGAATGGAAACACGCGATGGCGAACAACCTGTCCAATCTGAAATTTAGCGTCTCTTTGTTTCATCATGTTAGGTTCCTTTCGCGTTATTATGTGGTGGTTTTTCAACAAACATCAATAGCGAAGCTCAGCGAGAGCGCCGACGTCCGGTCGTTGGAATATTTGGCGAGCAAGCACACAAGATGCCGTTGCTTGCCTCTCCCGGAAATTCGTCGTACCTCATTTGCGAGGAGTTTTTCGTGGCGGATATCGCATGACCAATCAGTGGGGCAGGAACAATCAGCCGACGCGCGGCGGTGGTGCGTCCAGCCTTATGCTGCCCGCAGTCCTTTGCCTGGCGCTGATTGGCGCCGGCGGTTATTTCTGGTTTGCCCGCCAGCAACTGCAGACGGAAGTCGCGGCGCTGAAAGCCGAGACGGCCTCGCTGACTGCCGAACTCGCCAAAGTCACGGTTGAAAAGGATAAGGCGACCAGCAATCTGGTCGAACTCAAGAAGAATTCCGGCAATTGGGCCGAGCAGCTGGAAAAAGACTATGCCGACCTGAAGCTGAACGAGGTACCGAAGCTCAATCGGCTGCTCGACAAGCGCGACGCCGATATTTCCGCGCTGGAAAAATTGCTTGCGACGGAAAAGGCCGCCGCGAAATCCGCCGCTGATGATTTCACCGCGACGATTGCCAGGCTCAACGAGCAACTGAGCGCCGCAAAGGCGGATGCCGCCGACGCAGCGGCACAGGCGCAAAGTCTCGGCGCCGACAAGATCACCTTGAACAAGCAGGTCACCGGTCTGAAAGCGGCTTTGGAACAGGCCATGGCGGATACCGTTGCGGCGCGAAAGGCGCTGGAGCAGAAGGTGACGGAGGCCGAGAAAAAGCCCACCACGTTCAAATCCGCGCTTGACCTGGCACGCGACGTCCAGATCCAGACATTGGAGCAGAGCCTTGGCGAGGAACGCCGGAAGGTCGAAGTGCTGGAAAAGCAGCTTGAGGATCAGGCCGCAGCAGCGGCCGCGGCAAAAGTGACGGTCACGACCCGGTCCGATACGCCCGCCGCCGAGGAGCCGGTATCCGAAACCGAGCAGACCGTTCCAAGTGTCGGATCGAGGCCGCGCGACCGCCTGCTGGTGGAAAATATCATTGGCGCGACACGCGGCGTGGGCTTTCTCGACGATGAAAAGAAACAACGCCTCAAGGACCAGCTGGCGTCAGGCGCCTGCGTCACGGATGCGCTTGAAAGCGTTTTCGACAAGGTGCCGCTGATCCTGATGCGCAACCTGATGCGTGATTTTAAGAGCGACTGCTGACAATCGGCATCCGCCTGCCAAGCCGGGCGGTCTTTGGTGGAGAAGACATGATGTTTCGACTGAGTTTTGCTGCCGCCACGATATGTGCGGCTCTTTCGCTCAATCCCGTATCGGCGGCCGAGTTCGAAAAGAACATCATGACCGGCGGACCGCAGGGGACCTATATCCAGATCGGGCGGGATGTCGCCACACTCGGCAAGACGTGCGGCCTGACGCTCAACGTCAAGGAATCCGCCGGCTCGCTCGAAAACTTCGTCGGTGTCCGCAACAGCAAGAACACCCAGTTCGGTATCGTTCAGAGCGACGTGCTTGAATACCTGAAGACGTTCGAGGCCGACGATCCGGAGGTGCAGCAGGCGGTGCGCGGCGTGCGCATCATGTTTCCGCTCTACAACGAGGAAATCCATGTCCTTGCGCGCGCCGACATCAAGGATATGGAAGGCCTGGCCGGTAAGAAGGTTGCCGTCGGCGTCAAGGACAGCGGCACGTTCCTGACATCCTCCCTGATCCTCGATATCCTGCAGGTGAAGACCGGTGAGCGTGTGCCGCTCAATCCCGACGCGGCGCTGCCGAAACTGTTGTCCGGCGAGATCGATGCCTTCTTCTATGTGGCCGGCGCGCCGGCGGCGCTGTTCAAGAACAATCCGATCGACGGGACCAAGTTCCATCTCGTGCCGATCACCGAAGCGCCGTTGCTGGCAACCTACACGCAGTCACGCATCGATGGCGGCACCTATGCCTTCCAGAAGGAGCCTGTCGATCTGATCGCCGTCAAGGCTGTGATGATGACCTATGACTACGACATCAAGCGCAATGCCTATCAGCGGGAAAGCTGCAAGGCCGTGTCGGAATTTTCGAACCTCATTCTCAACAATCTCGACACGCTGCAAGAGACCGGCCATCCGAAGTGGAAGGATGTCGATCTGACGGCACTGCCGCCGGGTTGGCAGGTCGGCGTCTGCGTCAAGGCGGGCATGGCGCTCGACTACAAGCCGGCGTGCAAGGCGCCGGAAGCGGCAACCCAGCAGCCGGATGGCAACGAGGAGTATCTCAACCTGTTGAAGCAGCGGCTGAAGAAGAAGTAAGGCGAGGAAAGATCTCCAAAATAAAAGGCCGGCTTCGCGAGAAGCCGGCCTTTCGTTTGAGGAGAGGACCCGCCAGGGCGGGTCCGAAACAGGCCGTTAAGCCGAGTAGTACATGTCGAATTCGACCGGATGCGGGGTCATTTCGAAACGCATGACTTCGATCATCTTCAGCTCGATATAGGCATCGATCTGGTCATCGTCGAACACGCCGCCAGCGGTCAGGAACTTGCGATCCTTGTCGAGGCTTTCCAGCGCTTCGCGCAACGAGCCGCAGACGGTCGGGATCTTCTTCAGTTCCTTCGGCGGCAGGTCGTAGAGATCCTTGTCCATCGCCTTGCCGGGATGGATCTTGTTCTTGATGCCGTCGAGGCCGGCCATCAGCATCGAGGCAAAGCCGAGATAGGGGTTTGCCAGCGGGTCGGGGAAGCGGACTTCGACGCGCTTCGACTTCGGGCCGGTCCCGAACGGGATGCGGCAGGACGCGGAACGGTTGCGGGCCGAATAGGCGAGCAGCACCGGCGCTTCGTAGCCCGGAACCAGACGCTTGTAGGAGTTGGTCGTCGGGTTGGTGAAGGCGTTGATCGCCTTGGCATGCTTGATGATGCCGCCGATGTAGAACAGGCAGGATTCCGACAGGCCGGCATATTCGTCGCCGGCGAAAGTCGGCTTGCCGTCCTTCCAGATCGACTGGTGCACGTGCATGCCCGAGCCGTTGTCGCCGAAGATCGGCTTCGGCATGAAGGTCGCCGTCTTGCCATAGGCGTTGGCGACCTGATGCACGACATACTTGTAGATCTGGATCTTGTCGGCGTTGCGCACCAGCGTGTCGAACTTGACGCCGAGCTCGTGCTGGGCGGCCGCCACTTCATGGTGCTGCTTTTCGACAGTGACGCCCATTTCGGTCAGCACCGTCAGCATTTCGGAACGCATGTCCTGGCAGCTGTCGATCGGCGGAACCGGGAAATAGCCGCCCTTGACGCGCGGACGGTGACCGAGGTTGCCGGTCTCGTAGTCGGTGTCGTCGTTGGACGGCAATTCCGAACTATCGAGCTTGAAGCCGGTATTGTAGGGATCGGCCTTGTACTTCACGTCGTCGAACACGAAGAATTCCGGCTCCGGGCCAACGAAGATGGTGTCGCCGATACCGGATGCCTTGAGATAGGCTTCGGCCTTCTTGGCGATGCCGCGCGGATCGCGGTTATAGGCCTCACCGGAAACCGGGTCGAGGATGTCGCAGACGATAACCATGGTGGACTGCGCAAAGAAGGGGTCCATGTGCACGGTTGCCGGATCCGGCATCAGCACCATGTCCGACTCGTTGATGGCCTTCCAGCCGCCGATCGAAGAACCGTCGAACATGACGCCGTCGGCGAACATGTCCTCGTCAACGCAGCCGACGTCCATCGTCACGTGCTGCAGCTTGCCCTTCGGATCGGTGAAGCGCAGGTCAACGAACTTGACGTCGTTATCCTTGATTTGCTTGAGGATATCATTTGCAGTCGTCATTTTTTGAAAGTCCCTCTTTTGAGATGACGAGGTATGCCCGGGCCGAACGGCCAGGCGGATTAGATGGCGTCGATGCCGGTTTCACCGGTACGGATTCGAATGACCTCTTCGATATTGGAGACGAAAATCTTTCCGTCGCCGATACGTCCGGTCTGGGCGGCGTTCCGTATGGCCTCGATCACGGCCTCCGCGTTTTCATCTGCCAGCACGACTTCGACTTTCACCTTCGGGAGAAAATCAACAACGTATTCCGCCCCACGATACAGTTCCGTGTGGCCCTTCTGGCGTCCAAAACCCTTCGCCTCCGTGACGGTGATCCCCTGCAGGCCAACTTCCTGAAGGGCTTCCTTCACTTCGTCAAGCTTGAAAGGCTTTATGATCGCTTCGATCTTTTTCATGAGAAAATGTCTCTCCGCTTCTCCCGTTATGGCAGGCTTATGCCCGCTCGCCCTCAATATGCATTTTACATGCCAGATATGGCAAATGCGATGTCTTTTTGGATGAAAACTCCTCCATCTGTCATGATCATATCCCTTTATTCGGAATAAACAGCGCCTTTTGCCTATTTTTTATGAATTTTTCTGTGGCAACGGTGGTTGTGCGCAGCTTGTTGCGCTTAACACTCCGTTAAGCGTCATAATTGAGCGCCAAATATGTGCAAATGCATAAAAAATATACAAAATTAGCCTGTATTTTATGCTTGTCGGTTCGCCGGCTTGGGGGCATTTTGATGCCATGCCAATGGACCGCGATGCCTTCATCATTACTCCCGCCGAAATGTCCGCGATCGATCGCGATGCGGCCCTGTCGGGAATCGACAGTTTCAGGCTGATGACATCGGCCGGGATGGCCGTTGCGGCCGCCGCCTTGCGGTTTTATCCCGAAGCACTGCGGTTTGTGATCCTTTGCGGGCCTGGCAACAATGGCGGCGACGGATATGTCGCCGCCGCCACCCTATGCCGGAGCGGAGTGCCAACCGGGGTTTATGCCCTGGGCGATCCGGCTCGTCTCAAAGGCGACGCCGCCCGCGCCCATGCGGAATGGGGACGCACCGCGGAATCGCTTGCGCAATACAGGCCCAAGCCCGGGGACGTCGTCATCGACGCCCTGTTCGGCGCCGGCCTGTCGCGCCCGGTCCCGGATGAAGCGGCGGTCGTGATCCGGGCCATCAAACACGAGGACCTGCCTGTTATCGCCGTAGACCTGCCGTCGGGTGTTGACGGTCGCAGCGGGCAGGTGCTGGGCGAGAGTTTTCACGCCAGCCACACCGTCACATTCATGGCGCGAAAGCCGGGCCATCTGCTGATGCCGGGCCGGACGCTCTGCGGCAGGCTGGAGATTTTCGACATCGGCATACCCGAGCGAATCCTGCGCATCCGAACAGCCGGGCTTTGCGAAAACGGCCCGCATCTCTGGGCCGGTCATGCGCGTGCCCTTGACCCTTCGGCCCATAAATTCAAACGTGGTCATCTCGCCGTTTTCTCGGGCGGCCCGCTGGCAACCGGCGCCGCGCGCCTTTCCGCCATGGCCGGGCTGAAGGCCGGAGCGGGGCTGGTCACACTGGCGTCGGCCTCCGCCGCGCTCAATGTCAATGCAGCCCATCTGACAGCTGTGATGCTGAAGGAAGTCGAGGATGCCGGCGCTCTCGCCCTCTGGCTTGCTGACAAGCGGGTCAGTGCCTTCGTGCTCGGCCCGGGGTTTGGCGATATGGAAACAGCGCGCCGATATGCGCTGATGCTCAGCGACCGTGCACTGGTACTCGATGCCGATGGGATCACCGCTTTCAAGGGCGATCCGGCGTCGCTTTTCGACGCCTATGCCGGGGGAGAAACCCGGCTGGTCATGACCCCGCACGACGGCGAGTTCGCCCGGCTGTTTCCGGACATCGAGGCTGACCCTAGTCTCTCGAAGGTCGACCGCGCCATCGCTGCTGCCAGACGCAGTCACGCCGTCATCGTCTACAAGGGCGCCGATACGGTGATCGCATCGCCCGACGGCCGCGCCGCGATCAACACCAACGCGCCGCCCTGGCTTGCGACGGCCGGATCAGGAGACACGCTCGCCGGCATCATCGGCGCGCATCTGGCGCAGGGCATGCCGGCCTTCGAGGCCGCCGCAGCCGGTGTCTGGCGTCACGGGCGGGCGGGGGCGAAAGCCGGCGAGGGGCTGACGGCGGAAGACCTTGCAGCAGCAATCGAACCGCTCCCTGCCTTTTCCTGATCAGTCGACCCGCTTCTGCAGCGCCCGTGCACCGTTCGGCGCATTGACCTTGCCCTCGGTAATGAAGAACGCAAAAACGTCGCGCGGCTTCTTTTCCGGCTTGTGCGTGGGATCGCCAAGTTCGAGTTCATCGACCATTCCGCCGGAAGCCCAGGTCTTGACGCGATCGGCCCAGAGATCGAGCCGCTTCGCGTCATAGCAAGTCTCGACATCATCGCTGCCTGTCTGAAGCCGGATATAGACAAAATCCGACGTGACGTCGGCGATCATCGGATATTCGGCATGGTCGGCGCAGACCACGGCGACATTGTATTTCGCCAAAAGCGCAATGAATTCCGGCGTGCGGAACGACGGGTGGCGCACCTCGACGACATGACGCAGCGTCAGGCCATCCTGCTTCTCCGGCAGCAGCGCCAGAAACGCGCCGAAATCGTCGGCATCGAACTTCTTGGTCGGCATTAACTGCCAGAGAATGGGGCCGAGATGCGGCCCCAGCTCCGTCAGACCTTGTCCAAGAAACTTGCCGATCGATTCACCGGCTTCCGCCAGCACCTTCTTGTTGGTGGCAAAGCGACTGGCCTTCAGAGAGAAGACAAAACCGTCCGGAACTTCCGAGGCCCATTTGGCGAAGGTTTCCGGCTTTTGCGAACCGTAATAGGTGCCGTTGACCTCGATGACCTTTAGCTGGCTGCTGGCAAATTCGAGCTGCCGCTTCTTCGACAGCGTTTCCGGATAGAACGTCCCCTCCCAGGGATCAAAGGTCCAGCCGCCGATGCCGCAGCGGATCGTGCCTGATTTGGTCATGTTTTCCTCGCTGTAAGTTTTACTCCGCCGCGGCCATCTTGCGGATCGGCCGCCGCTCCAGCAATTCCTTCAGGAAGGCGCCGGTATGCGACCGTTTTTCCTTGACGATGTCCTCGGGTGTTCCCGCCGCGATCACCTCGCCGCCGCCGTCGCCGCCTTCCGGGCCGAAATCGATCACCCAGTCGGCCGTCTTGATGACTTCGAGATTGTGTTCGATGACGACGACCGAGTTGCCCTGGTTGACCAGTTCGTGCAGCACTTCGAGCAGCTTGGCGACGTCATGGAAATGCAGGCCGGTTGTCGGCTCGTCGAGGATATAGAGCGTGCGGCCGGTCGAGCGTTTCGACAGTTCCTTGGCAAGCTTGACGCGCTGCGCCTCGCCGCCCGACAGGGTGTTTGCCTGCTGGCCGACCTTGATATAACCGAGACCGACGCCCTGCAGCGCCTGCAGCTTGTCGCGCACGGCAGGAACCGCTGCGAAGAACTCGACGCCTTCCTCGACGGTCATGTCGAGTACGTCGGCGATCGACTTGCCCTTGAAATGGACGTCGAGCGTTTCGCGGTTGTAGCGCTTGCCGTGGCAGACGTCGCAGGTGACGTAGACATCCGGCAGGAAGTGCATCTCGATCTTGATGACGCCGTCGCCCTGGCAGGCCTCGCAGCGGCCGCCCTTGACGTTGAAGGAGAAGCGGCCCGGCTGATAGCCGCGCGTCTTTGCCTCCGGCAGGCCGGCAAACCAGTCGCGGATCGGCGTGAACGCGCCGGTATAGGTGGCGGGATTCGAGCGCGGCGTGCGGCCGATCGGCGACTGGTCGATGTCGATCACCTTGTCGATATGCTCGAAGCCGTCGATCCGGTCGTGTTCGGCCGGATTTTCGCGAGCACCCATGATGCGCCGCGCCGCCGCCTTGTAGAGCGTCTCGATCAGGAAGGTGGATTTTCCGCCACCCGATACGCCTGTGACTGCCGTGAAGATGCCGAGCGGGATCGATGCCGTGACGTTCTTCAGGTTGTTGGCGCGGGCGCCGACGACGGTGATTTCCTTTTTCTTTTTCGGCTTGCGCCGCTCGGCCGGAACAGAAACCGCCATTTCGCCGGACAGGTATTTGCCGGTCAGCGAATTCGGATTGGCGAGGATTTCCGGCGGCGTTCCCTGAGCGACGACTTCGCCGCCATGAATGCCGGCCGCCGGTCCGATATCGACGACATAATCCGCCGACATGATGGCATCCTCGTCGTGCTCGACAACGATAACGGTGTTGCCGATATCGCGCAGATGCCGCAACGTATCGAGCAGCCGGGCATTGTCGCGCTGGTGCAGGCCGATCGACGGCTCGTCGAGGACGTAGAGAACGCCGGTGAGACCCGAGCCGATCTGCGAGGCCAGCCGGATGCGCTGGCTCTCGCCGCCCGACAGCGTGCCGGAATTGCGCGACAGGCTGAGATATTCGAGACCCACGTCGTTGAGGAACCGCAGCCGCTCGCGAATCTCCTTGAGAATGCGCACCGCGATTTCGTTCTGCTTGGCATTCATATGCTCCGGCAGGACGTCGAACCAGTCGCGCGCCACGCGGATCGACATCTGCGTGACTTCGCCGATATGCAGCTTGTTGATCTTGACCGCCAGCGCCTCCGGCTTCAGGCGAAAGCCGGCGCAGGCCGGGCAGGGGGCCGCCGACATGTAGCGTTCGATTTCCTCGCGCGCCCAGGCGCTGTCGGTTTCCTTCCAGCGGCGTTCCAG
The DNA here is from genome assembly GCF_017873135.1 of Rhizobium herbae. GTDB lineage: Bacteria > Pseudomonadota > Alphaproteobacteria > Rhizobiales > Rhizobiaceae > Pararhizobium > Pararhizobium herbae. Next base: position 298,970 of record NZ_JAGGJV010000001.1, read on the forward strand.
ATTGGGCACGATGCCTTCGAAATTCTTGGTGGTGTTGTAGGAGCGGGCGCCGTCTTCGTAGTGAAAGCTGATCTTTTCTTCCGTGCCCTGCAGGATGGCGTGTCTGGCCTCGTCGGACAGATCGGTCCATTTGCTCGACAGCTTGAATCCGAAGGCTTTGCCAAGCGCTTCGAGCGTCTGGTTGTAATAGGGCGACGACGATTTCGCCCAGGGTGCGATGGCGCCGTTCTTCAGCGTCCGGTCGGGTTCCGGGATGATCAGCGCCTCGTCGATCTTCTGCTGGCTGCCGAGACCGTCACAGGTCGGGCAGGCGCCGAAGGGGTTGTTGAACGAGAACAACCGCGGTTCGATCTCCGAAATAGTAAAGCCGGACACCGGGCAGGCGAATTTTTCGGAGAAGAGAACGCGCTCGTGCGTCTCGTTCAGCGACTTGTTGGCCGATCCACCGGCCGAGGTTTCCTCCGGCGGCAGCGGCTTGTCGGCGAACTCCGCAATCGCCAGGCCGTCGGCGAGCGTCAGGCAGGTTTCAAGGCTGTCGGCCAGACGGGCCGTCAGGTCGGGACGCACGACGACGCGGTCGACGACGACATCGATATCGTGCTTGTATTTTTTGTCGAGCGTCGGCGCCTCGGCGATTTCGTAGAACTGCCCGTCGATCTTGACGCGCTGAAAGCCCTTCTTCATCAGTTCGGCAAGCTCTTTCTTGTACTCGCCCTTGCGGCCACGCACGATCGGCGCGAGAATGTAGAGGCGCGTGCCTTCGCCGAACTCGACGACGCGGTCGACCATCTGGCTGACCGTCTGGCTTTCGATCGGCAGGCCGGTCGCGGGCGAATAGGGCACGCCGACACGGGCGAACAAGAGGCGCATGTAGTCGTAGATCTCGGTGACCGTGCCGACGGTTGAGCGCGGATTGCGCGAGGTGGTCTTCTGTTCGATCGAGATCGCCGGAGACAGGCCGTCGATCTGGTCGACGTCAGGCTTCTGCATCATTTCGAGGAACTGGCGGGCATAGGCCGACAGGCTCTCGACATAGCGCCGCTGGCCCTCCGCATAGATCGTGTCGAAGGCGAGCGACGATTTTCCGGAGCCGGAAAGACCGGTCATGACGATCAGCTTGTTGCGCGGCAGATCGAGATCGATGCCCTTCAGATTGTGCTCGCGCGCGCCGCGGATGGAAATGGTCTCGAGTTTGCTCATCGTGCCCAGCTTTTGATCTGCATTGGAAAGCTCCTTATTTAAGGTCGCCAGCGGCCATGTCGAGGCACAAGGTCAAAAACAGCGGGGCTTTCCGAGTCGGTTGACAGGATATTACAAACTTATTAGAACAAAGAAAGAACAAAATTCGAAATCTGTTGTGGATGACACAATGCAAAGGGGCGTATGCTTGGCGGTCAGCCGCTAAGATGCGCGCTCTGAATTTGGTAGCCGGGTTGAAAAGCCCGGCAGGATAGCGGGAAAAGCAAGATGGCAGGCAGTGTCAACAAGGTGATTTTGATCGGCAACCTCGGGGCAGACCCGGAAATCCGGCGCACGCAGGACGGCAAGCCGATCGCCAACCTGAACATTGCAACGTCGGAAAGCTGGCGCGACCGCAATTCCGGCGAGCGCAAGGAAAAGACCGAATGGCACCGTGTGGTGATCTTCAACGAAGGCCTCTGCAAGGTTGCCGAACAGTATCTGAAAAAGGGCGCCACGGTCTATATCGAAGGCCAGCTGCAGACCCGCAAATGGCAGGACAAGGATGGCCAGGACCGCTACTCGACGGAAGTTGTGCTGCAGGGCTTCAATTCGACGCTGACCATGCTCGGCGGTCGCGGTGACGGGCAGGGTGCCGGCGGTGGCCGGGGCGGCTCGGAATACGGCGGCGGCAACGCCGGTGGTGGTTCGGACAACTATGGCGGCGATTACGATCGGCCGTCCTCGGCGCCATCGGGCCGCTCCGGCGGCGCGAGCAGCAGCGGCGGAAACTTTTCGCGCGATATGGACGACGATATTCCGTTCTGATCAAAGCGCTAACAGTCAAAAAGGCCCGGGAAATCGGGCCTTTTTCGTCAGTGGGACCTGGGTTTATCCTGGGTGTTCACAAAGCCATCGTCGATTTGACGCCGTCGACGACGAACTGCACCGCCAAGGCGGCGAGAATGACGCCGAGCAGCCGGGTCAGGATGGCGCGACCGGTCACGCCCAGGAACCGGTCGATGCGTTCTGCGATCACCAGCGCAGCAAACAGAATGGCCAGGCAGACGGCGATGACCAGGATCAACTGAACCCGGTCGATCGTCGCCGAGAAGGAGCCAGAGAGCAGGATCGTCGCCGAGATGGCGCCGGGGCCGGCAATCAGCGGTAGCGCCAGCGGAAATACCGCGATGTTGTGGATGTGGTCGCGGGTAATGGCGGCTTCGCCGGTCTTTTCCTTCCGCTCGTTGCGCTTCTCGAAAATCATCTCGAATGCGATCCAGAAGAGCAGCAGCCCGCCGGCGATCCGGAAGGCACCGATGGAGATACCGAGCAAGCCGAGAATGCCGTTTCCGAACAGCGCGAAGGCCGAGAGGATGAAAAACGCGATCAGCGTGCCGCGCCGAGCAACAAGAAAACGCTCGTGCCGGCTCATGCCGACGGTGAGGCTGAGGAAGATCGGTGCCAGGCCGGGCGGATCGATGGTGACCAGGATGGTGGTCAGCGCATTGATCAGAAGGTCGATGTGAGTCATCCCATTCCCCTCGCGGCCTTGTTTATGATGACCGTCTGATGGATTGTTAGGCGACGGCAGCGCCGAATGAAAGGGCTGTCTTCCACCGTTCTGCCGCTTTTGCCTTGCAAATGCCTTTGAGAGCGCCGAAGAGCCTAAAAGGCTGTTCAAAACCCAGCCCTGAAATTGGCGCTCGCCGATGCATTCGGCTATAAAAATCTGTCTGATTCTGAACAAAGATCGTGATCGAAATTGACTGAACAAACCACACCCGGCGGCGGCAAGAATCCACCAGGCATCGAGCCTATTTCCATCATGGAGGAAATGCAGCGGTCGTATCTCGATTACGCCATGAGCGTTATCGTCAGCCGTGCTCTTCCCGATGTTCGCGATGGCCTGAAGCCCGTGCACCGCCGCATCCTGTTCGGGATGAGCGAACTCGGTATCGACTGGAACAAGAAATACGTCAAATGCGCCCGCGTCACCGGGGACGTGATGGGTAAATTCCATCCGCACGGCAACTCGGCCATTTACGATGCGCTGGCGCGTATGGCGCAGCCCTGGTCGCTGCGCCTGCCGCTGATTGACGGTCAGGGCAATTTCGGCTCGATCGACGGCGACCCTCCGGCAGCCGAACGCTACACCGAGTGCCGTCTGGAGAAGGCGGCGCACGCGCTGCTCGACGACCTGGACAAGGAAACAGTCGATTTTCGCGACAACTATGACGGCACGCTGAGCGAACCCTCGGTCGTTCCCGCGAAGTTCCCGAACCTTCTGGTCAACGGCGCCGGCGGCATCGCCGTCGGCATGGCGACGAACATTCCGCCGCACAATCTGATCGAAGTCGTCAACGGTTGTATCGCCCTGATCGACGAGCCGGCGCTTGAGTTGCATCAGCTGATGGAGATCATTCCAGGCCCCGACTTCCCGACCGGCGCCTTCATCCTCGGCCGCTCCGGTATCCGTTCTGCCTACGAGACCGGCCGTGGCTCCGTCATCATGCGCGGCCGCGCCATCATCGAACCGATGCGCGGCGACCGCGAGCAGATCATCATTACCGAAGTTCCCTATCAGGTGAACAAGGCGACGATGATCGAGAAGATGGCCGAACTGGTCAAGGACAAGCGCATCGAGGGCATTTCCGACCTGCGCGACGAGTCCGACCGCCAGGGCTATCGTGTCGTCGTCGAACTGAAGCGCGACGCCAACGCCGAGGTCATCCTCAACCAGCTTTATCGCTATACGCCGCTGCAAACCTCTTTCGGCTGCAACATGGTGGCGTTGAACGGCGGCAAGCCGGAGCAGATGACGCTGCTCGACATGTTGCGCGCCTTCGTCGCCTTCCGCGAGGAAGTCATCAGCCGGCGCACCAAGTACCTGTTGCGCAAGGCGCGCGACAGGGCGCACGTGTTGGTCGGTCTCGCCATCGCCGTTGCCAATATCGACGAGATCATCAAGCTGATCCGCAGTGCGCCGGATCCGGCGACAGCGCGCGAACAGTTGATGACGCGCCGCTGGCCGGCATCGGACGTCGAAAGCCTGATCCGCCTGATCGACGATCCGCGCCACCGGATCAACGAGGACCTGACCTACAATCTCTCGGAAGAGCAGGCCCGCGCGATCCTCGAACTGCGCCTTGCCCGCCTTACAGCGCTTGGCCGCGACGAAATCGGCGACGAACTGAACAAGATCGGCGCCGAGATCAGCGACTACCTCGATATCCTGTCGTCGCGCATCCGCATCATGACTATCGTCAAGAACGAGCTTATCGCCGTTCGCGACGAATTCGGCACACCGCGCCGCACCGTGATCGTCGAAGGCGGTCCGGACATGGACGACGAGGACCTGATCGCCCAGGAAGACATGGTCATCACCGTGTCCCATCTGGGCTACATCAAGCGTGTGCCGCTGGCGACCTATCGTGCCCAGCGCCGCGGCGGCAAGGGCCGCTCCGGCATGGCGACGCGCGATGAGGATTTCGTCACGCGCCTGTTCGTCGCCAATACCCATACGCCGATGCTGTTCTTCTCGTCGCGCGGTATCGTCTACAAGGAAAAGGTCTGGCGTCTGCCGGTCGGCACGCCGCAGTCGCGCGGCAAGGCGCTGATCAACATGCTGCCGCTGGAGCCAGGCGAACGCATCACCACGATCATGCCGTTGCCCGAGGACGAGACGACCTGGGAAAACCTCGACGTCATGTTCTCGACCACGCGCGGAACGGTCCGACGCAACAAGCTGTCGGACTTCGTCCAGGTCAACCGCAATGGCAAGATCGCCATGAAGCTCGAGGAGGAGGGCGACGAGATCCTCTCCGTCGAGACCTGCACGGAAGACGACGACGTCCTTTTGACGACGGCGCTTGGCCAGTGCATCCGCTTCTCGGTCGACGACGTCCGCGTTTTTGCGGGCCGCAATTCGATCGGCGTTCGCGGCATCACGCTGGGCGAGGGCGACCGGATCATATCGATGACCATCGTCGGCCATGTCGATGCTGAACCGTGGGAGCGTGCAGCCTACCTGAAACGTGCTGCAGCCGAACGGCGTGCGGCAACCGGCGAGGACGAGGAAATCGCTCTGGTCGGCGAGGACGTGACTGAAGAAGGTCAGCTTGATGATGCCCGTTATGAGGAACTCAAGGCACGTGAACAGTTCGTGCTCACGGTCTCCGTCAAGGGCTTCGGCAAGCGCTCGTCCACCTACGACTTCCGGACCTCCGGCCGCGGCGGCAAGGGTATTCGTGCAACGGACACGTCCAAGACCGGCGAAATCGGCGAGTTGGTCGCAGCCTTCCCGGTGGAAGACAAGGACCAGATCATGCTCGTCTCCGATGGCGGCCAGTTGATCCGCGTTCCCGTTGGCGGCATCCGGCTTGCAAGCCGCGCCACCAAGGGCGTGACGATCTTCACGACCGCCAAGGACGAAAAGGTGGTCTCCGTCGAGCGGATCAGCGAACCCGCCGAAGAGGATGAGGAAATCGCTGATGGGGCGGACCTGCCGGAGGGCGAGGCACCGACCGAGCCGCCGGTCGCAACGGAAGAATAAGATCTTCCATCACATCATCAAAAGCCGGGCGGTCATGATCGCCCGGCTTTTTCTTTGTGGTTGAATTCGCCCGCCCAAGAATTAATCCTGCTGCTGTACCGTTACAGAGATGATTCCCGCATGGGAGATCGGTGCGGGGGATGGGGAACATCATGGGGCGTTTGACACGGCGCGCGCTGGTGGCTGGAGCATCGGCAGGCCTTGGCGTCTATGCCGGGCGCACCCTGCTTGCACCGACAAGTGCCTCCGGTCCTGTTTTTCCAGCACCGATGGCGGCGCAGAACGGCGGCATAGTCCTCAACGATGCCAGCGAACTCTTGCCGACGTCCGTTGCCAGGCACATCACCGTCACGGCCGATCCCGTGACGCAGACCGTCGAGACCATCCGCGCGATGATGGCGGAGGCGCGCAATGCCGGCCAACCTTTTGCAGCCAGCGCCGCGCGCCATTCGATGGGCGGCCAGAGTCTCGCAAAGGATGGCACGGTCCTTACCCTGGACCAACAATGGGTGGAAGCCGACACCGCCGCCAAAACCTATCGCGTCGCCTCCGGCACACGCTGGTCCACCGTCATCGCCAGGCTTGATGCCATCGGCTTTTCGCCGGCCGTCATGCAGTCGAACAATGATTTCGGCGTTGCCAGCACCTATTCTGTCAATGCCCATGGGTGGCCCGTGCGTTTCAGCGGCTGCGGCAGTACCGTGCGCTCGGTGAAGATGCTGCTTGCGGATGGCACGCTCGTTACCTGCTCGCGCAGCGAAAACACCGAGCTTTTTCAGCACGCCATGGGCGGCTACGGCCTGATCGGTGTCATCACCGAACTCGAACTCGACATGGTGCCGAACAGCCGCCTCGGCCCGACATTCGAGCCCGTCGCCGGCGCCGATCTCGGCTGGCGGTTTGCAAAGATGCTGGATGCCGATCCCTCCATTCTGATGGCCTATGGTCGTCTCGATGTGTCGCTCGACCGGTTCTTCGAGGATGGTTTGCTGGTTTCCTATCGCCCCGCAGCAAACCAGTCCGATATTCCGGCGGCCACCGGCTCCGGTTTCGTCAGCCGCGTGTCGCGCGAAATCTTCCGTCGGCAGGTGGGGTCGGACTGGATGAAGCACGCGCGCTGGTGGACCGAAACCTCGCTTGGACCAGGGATCGCAGGCGAGGCGACGCGCAATAGCCTGATGAATGAACCGGTCGTCACGCTCGACGATCTCGATCCGTTGCGCACCGATATCCTGCATGAATATTTCGTAGCACCTTCGCGCTTTGCCGAATTCGTTGCGCTTTGCCGGGATGTCATTCCGGCGTCTTTCCAGCAGCTGCTGAACGTGACGCTGCGTTACGTCGATACCGATCGCGACAGCGTGCTTGCCTATGCCACCGAGCCGCGCATCGCCGCCGTCATGCTGTTTTCGCAGGAAAAGACGGTGCGTGGCGAGGAAGACATGGCGCGCATGACGCGGGAACTGATCGAGCGGGTGCTTTCCATCGGCGGGACCTACTATCTGCCTTATCGTCCGCATGCCTCGGTCGACCAATTCGTCCGCGCCTATCCACGCGCCGCTGCCTTTGCCGTCAAAAAACGCGAATTCGACAAGGGTCTTCTTTTCCGCAATCATTTGTGGGACGCCTATCTCGGCAAGCTTTGAAAGGATCGTTCGTGGGGAAATTGCGCATCATTGCGGCCTGTTATGCCATCGCCCTGTTGGGTGCTGCGTCGCTGAACTATATCCCCGGATTGACCGACGATCAGGGCAGGGCCTTCGGCATCTTCGCCCTCGATATCTACGATGACAGCCTGCATGTCGCGTCGGCAGCATGGGCGGCGATCGCGGCATGGCTGTCCAACCGGGCGGCAAAAAACTTCCTTCTCTATTTCGGCGTACTCTATTTCGGCGACGGTCTGCTGGGGCTGATCACCGGCTCCGGCTATCTTGACCTCGGCATCATCAACTACGGCATCCAGGACCTGCCGTTCGGCTTCAAGATTCTCGCCAACCTGCCGCATCTGGCTCTGGGCGGTTTCGCCGTTCTGTCGGTTTTCCTCTTCCGCAAGGAAGTTGCCTGATGCGGGTGGTGTGGAAGCTCCTCAAATGGAGCCTTGCAGCGATCCTGCTGGCGGTCCTGCTGCTGTTGAGCCCGGTCGCCTATATCGAGACATTCTGTCATGGCGCGCGTAAGCAAGATCCTTATACGCCCTTGATCAAGGACGCTGCATTCCAGAGAAGTGAGGCCAATACATTTCTCACCTATCCGGAGTGGCACATCGTCTACGCCTATGACGGACTGGCCGAGACGCTGAAGACCGGTGACGAGCATGCCTTCGATTACCTTTCCAGCATTCGTGGTTTCTGGACATCGACCTGCGCGCTGACGAAGATCGCAGACGCACATGGCGGCGCCGATTCGGCGACACGCATGACAATCCATACGATCGGCGTCAGCTTTACCCTCGAAATGGCACTCAAGGCCGCCTATGAAGAAACGATTGGCCGTGTGACGGCGATGCTGCGCGGCGAGAAGAAAACGCCGCAGGATCAGGTGGCGGCGGGCATGGCGGTCGAATACGCCGCCTTCCTGCGCCAGACCCCCTGGTACATGTACCCCTTCGATCGTCAGGTCGCGAAACTTGAAGAAGCGCCGATGACCGATCCGATTCGCGGCTGGGAGCGCCGCTTCGCTCTCGGCACGGAATGGCGGGCAAAGACGCTATACGCAGGCATGATCGCCAGTGCCGTTGCCGGCACCACGGGTGCTGCCCAGCTCGAAATTCGCAGCATTGTCAGCGGATTGCCCGCAAGCGAACTTTTGGCCATTGCCGGCGTCACGGTGATTGGCGAAAGCGGCGGCGATATCGAGATACAGACCCCGCGCTACGACCTTTTCACGCGCATTCTGGTGGAGGTCGCCGCTAAGGGTGGCGCGATCCGCGAGATTGCCGGCAATGACGACATCATGGTGTCCGTCACGGAGAAGCCGGATCAGACCTCTCCGGGGTTGCCCGGAACCGAGATTGCCCGTGTCAACAGGGAGGGCTTTGACGGCAGCAGGGTGCTGATGGCTGTGAAGGTCAGCGACCTTGCCGCTCTGCTGCGGATCGCGCCCTTGGCTGATCCCGGGCTCGAACATGTCTTTGATTATTAAGCCGGCAAAGGCCCTTGTGACGGCCGTTGCGCTCGTTTTCGTCTGGTATGGTGCAATGGCCGGGCTGTTCAGGCTTTCCGAGCAGGCACCGGGCGCTTTGGTGCTGTTTCCAGGTCGTCATCTGTCGCCGCAAGAGCTGCCCCCGGGCATCTCCGTCCTGAAGTGGAACGATATTTTCGCCATCCTTGCCAGCGATGACGCAGGTTATGTCGGCGCGCTCTATGCGGCCGGTTTTCCTTTGGTCTTTCCGGCAAGAAGCAGCGGTTGTCTCAGCTATCGCGGGCGTTAAACCTTATCAGGACAAAGAAAAACCGGACTGGCAGGGGAACCGTCCGGTTTTTTATGTCAGCGGGTACTGGAGGTTACCGCTGTGGGAAAATCTGGAATATCGCAGGCGTTACACGGGAAAACCACCGGCATCCTGACTGATGGCCTTCATCGCGTTTCTGTCGCGCTGAAGTTCGAAAATGGTTTTGGAGAAATCGACCAGGAACACGATACTAATCACTGCCGATATGAGCATCATTGTGATGGCCATTGCGGTCTTCTCTCTACTTTGCCAGGCGGCCGCGGGTAAGACCGGAGCCGTCGTTGCGCGCTTCGTTTCTGATTGCGTTTGCCGTTGCAAAAAGCATGACAAAAAACATGGTCATCGACAGAAGAATAAGTGCCATAGCTGTGATCCCTTCAGCCTTATAACGGCTACCTTGGTAAAAAGTTCCGTTCTGTACTTCGCAAGATAGGCAATTCTCTTTGAAGCGACCTTGAACGTTACATTCATTTAGCGTTCATCCTGCCCAGGCGCTGTTTCCAAGGGAACACGGTTGCGCGGCGACGGCACTCCCTTGCGATTGCGCTCGGTCCGTGACAAAAGGCTTCGAAACGGAAACAGGCGCGATGACCACTGCTTTTTACCCCGGCTCCTTCGACCCCATGACGAACGGTCACCTCGATGTGCTGGTGCAGGCGCTGAACGTGGCGCCGACCGTCATCGTTGCGATCGGTATCCACCCGGGCAAGACGCCGCTGTTTTCCTTCGAGGAGCGCGCAACGCTCATTCGCCAGTCGCTGAGCGAGTTCCTTCCGGAAAGAGCCGGCGACATCTCGGTCGTTGCCTTTGACAATCTGGTTGTCGATGCCGCGCGAAAACACGGCGCATTCCTTTTGGTGCGCGGGTTGCGCGACGGAACGGACCTCGACTATGAAATGCAGATGGCGGGCATGAACCGGCAGATGGCACCCGATATACAGACCCTGTTTCTACCGGCCGGAACGGCATCGCGGCCCATTACCGCCACATTGGTCCGCCAAATCGCGGCCATGGGCGGTGACGTCAGCGCCTTCGTGCCGAAAGCCGTTCACCAAGCGCTCAGCGCAAAACGCAAGTCCTGACGCGTCCATTTCATCTTCACGGGAGCTATCATGAAAATCCTCCAACTCGCTTTCGCCAGCGCCGTTGTCCTTGCATCGCTGACCGGCAATGCCTTTGCCCAGGCCAAGGAATACATCACCATCACTCTGAAGGACGGACCTGTCGTTATCGAGCTTCTGCCCGACGTTGCACCGAAGCATGTTGCGCGCATCAAGGAACTGGCGGAAGCCGGCGAATACAACAATGTCGCTTTCCACCGCGTCATCCCGGGCTTCATGGCCCAGACCGGCGACGTCCAGTACGGCAATATGGAAAAGGACTTCAAGCCGGAGATGGCCGGCATGGGCGGCTCGTCCAAGCCGAACGTCGAGGCTGAATTCTCCAAGGTTCCGTTCGCACGCGGCACGGTCGGCATGGCGCGCAGCCAGGATCCGAACTCCGCGAATTCCCAGTTCTTCATCATGTTCGCGCCCGGCGACTTCCTGAACGGCCAGTACACGGTCGTCGGCCAGGTCGTCGAAGGCATGGAGAATGTCGACAAGATCAAGAAGGGCGACGAAGCCAACAATGGTTCCGTCACCGATCCCGACCGCATGATCAGCGTCAAGGTCGGCAAGTAACAACCGCTTTAAACAGGCACACGATAAGCGCGCTGCTACAGACACGCCGCTACAAACACGAAGGAGAAAACCATGGCCGAGATCAAGGATCCGGAAAACACCATCATCATGGAAACCACCAAGGGGCAGGTCGTCATCCAGCTTCTGCCCGACCTGGCGCCGGGCCATGTTGCCCGCATCAAGGAATTGTGCGCCGAGGGCGCCTATGACGGCGTCGTGTTTCACCGCGTCATCGACGATTTCATGGCGCAAACCGGCGACGTGCAGTTCGGCAAGACAGGCGGCAAGGACTTCAACCCGGCCCGCGCCGGCATGGGCGGCTCTTCCAAGCCGGACCTGAAAGCTGAATTCTCCAATGTGAGCCATGTGCGCGGCACGTGCTCCATGGCCCGCAGCCAGATGCCGAACTCGGCCAATTCGCAGTTCTTCATCTGCTTCACCGACAGCCCATGGCTGAACAAGCAGTATTCCGTCTGGGGCCAGGTCATCGAAGGCATGGACAATATCGACAAGATCAAGAAGGGCGAGCCCGTCAAGGATCCCGACAGCATCGTGTCGATGAAACTTGCTGCCAACGCCTAATTCAGGCTATTGCCAAAACCCGTCCCGCTGCCTCAAAGGGCGCCGGGGCGGGTTTGCCGTTTAAAGAAGATTTCTTGATGCGCGTCGATCTGTTCGATTTCGATCTCCCCGAAGACAATATTGCGCTAAGGCCCGTCAGCCCGCGCGACAGCGCGCGTCTGCTCGTCGTCCAGCCGCACGAAAGCGAGCCGCTGTCGGATCATGGCGTCATGGACCTGCCGTCGTTCCTGCGTCCCGGCGATGCTCTGGTCTTCAACGATACCAAGGTCATTCCCGCCCAGCTTGAAGGCTTGCGCAGACGCGGCGAAGACGTTGTGACCGAAGTGTCGCTGACTTTGCACATGCGTACCGCGCCGGATCGCTGGAAGGCGTTTGCACGCCCGGCCAAGCGCTTGAAGCCCGGCGACCGCATCGCATTCGGCCACGGCTCGAATACCTGTCTGCTTGGCTCTCTCGATGCGACGGTCGAGGAGAAGGGCGAGGCGGGCGAGGTGACCCTGCGCTTCGATCTCTCCGGCCCTGCGCTGGACGAGGCGATCCTTGCCGTCGGCCATATCCCGCTGCCGCCTTATATCGCTTCCAAACGACCGGAGGACGAGAAGGATCGCACCGACTACCAGACGGTTTACGCCCGCGAACAGGGGGCTGTAGCGGCACCTACCGCAGGCTTGCATTTCACGGACCGGCTTTTCTCCGCATTGGATGCACTCGGCGTCGAACGCCATTTTGTTACTCTGCATGTCGGGGCCGGTACGTTCCTGCCGATGAAGGTTGATGATACCGACGATCATGTCATGCATCAGGAAATCGGCCATGTCAGCGCCGAGGTGGCGGAACGGTTGAACGCCGTGAGGGCGAGGGGCGGGCGCATCGTCTGCGTCGGCACGACGTCGCTGCGGTTGATCGAGAGCGCTGCTGAGGAAAACGGCGATATCCGTCCCTGGTCCGGCCCGACCGGCATCTTCATCACGCCGGGTTATCGCTTCCGCGCCGTCGACATGCTGATGACCAATTTCCACCTGCCGAAGTCGACGCTGTTCATGCTCGTCTCGGCCTTCAGCGGTATGGAGACGATGCGGCGCGCCTACGTGCATGCGATCGAAACCGGCTACCGCTTCTATTCCTACGGCGATTCCAGCCTGCTTTTCCGGGACAATCCATGACCGAGACATTCCAGTTCAACATTCAGGCAACCGACGGCAAGGCCCGTCGGGGCACGGTATCGATGCCGCGCGGAGAGATCCGCACGCCGGCCTTCATGCCGGTCGGAACCGTCGGCACGGTCAAGGCGATGTATCTCGACCAGGTGCGCGATCTCGGCGCCGACATCATCCTCGGCAACACCTATCACTTGATGCTACGTCCCGGTCCGGAGCGCGTCGCACGTCTGGGTGGCCTGCACGAACTGATCCGCTGGCCCTATCCGATCCTAACCGACAGCGGCGGCTTTCAGGTCATGTCGCTGGCCGGCCTGCGCAAGCTCGATGAGAAGGGCGTGACCTTCAAGAGCCATGTCGACGGCGCGCTGCATCACATGTCGCCGGAGCGCTCCATCGAAATCCAGGGTATGCTCGATAGCGATATCCAGATGCAGCTCGACGAATGTGTGAGACTTCCGGCAGAAGCCACTGATATTGAACGCGCAATGGAAATGTCACTGCGCTGGGCCGATCGCTGCAAGACGGCTTTCGGCGATCAGCCGGGCAAGGCCATGTTCGGCATCGTCCAGGGTGGCGACGTTTCGGCGCTGCGTGTCCGTTCCGCCCAGGCATTGTCGTCGCTTGATCTCAAGGGCTATGCGATCGGCGGTCTTGCTGTCGGCGAGCCGCAGGCGGTGATGCTCGATATGCTCGACATCACATGCCCGGAATTGCCCGCTGAAAAACCGCGCTACCTGATGGGCGTCGGCACGCCCGACGATATCCTCAAGTCCGTGGCGCGGGGTATCGACATGTTCGATTGCGTCATGCCGACCCGCGCCGGCCGCCACGGTCTGGCCTTCACCCGCCGCGGCCGCGTCAACCTGCGCAACGCCCGTCATGCCGAGGATACGCGCCCGCTGGATGACCAGTCGTCATGCCCGGCGGCCCGCGATTACTCGCGCGCCTATCTGCACCACCTCGTCCGCGCGGATGAGAGCCTCGGCGGCATGCTGCTGACCTGGAACAATCTGGCCTACTACCAGGACCTGATGGCCGGCATCCGCAAGGCGATCGAGGAGGGCCGCTACGCTGCCTTCATGGAAGAGACCCAGGAGATGTGGCGGCAGGGTGACCTTGCGCCGCTGTGAGCGGGGTTCCGATCAGATTTCAGGGCCGGGGGCCTGCTGCAGCATCTGCACGCCGTTGATCTTGTAGGTGCCGTCCGGCTGCTTCACCAGAAAATACAGCGCTGTCCAGTCCTTGCCGTCCGGACCGGAGATCAGAACTTCCTGCACCACCGTACCACCGTCGATCTTGCTGCGCCCGAAAGCGAAATTGCCGGGGCGGTAGACCGGCGTGTAGCCGCGTTTGACCATGTCGAAGAAGATGCTCTTGTCGGGAAACTTGCCCTTGATCTGCGGCGAGGCAAAGGAATAGGCGGTTTCTGCATCGTCGTTGAGAAACGCCTCGATCTGGTTCTGGATGATCGATTGCGCCGTATCCACCGGTTCCGCTGCAAAAGCCAACGGTGCGGAAAGCGACAGGGCCATGATGTATGCGCAGGCTCTAGGCATTCGTATCATTGGCTCGGTCTCCTATCCTGTCACACGAATGAACATCGTACGCTGATCCACGGCACGCGGTTTCTCAGCGGCATCTGCGGTTCCCAATGAAATTTTATAATTAGTGTATTATTACAATATGTTGTGGTAGTATATTAAACCTGAAAATACACGGTAAACTGTTCGTGATATCTAATTCACCGATGATTTCGTCCGCATTAGATGCCCAGCCGGTCCTTCATTCTGCCCCAGAGCACGGCGGAGTGCACGCCGACAGGCCAAAACGCATGAAAGCGCATCGGTTTGATGCCGGTGACGGGCAGGTCGATCCGGGCGGATTGTCCGCCCACCAGACGTTCGGCCAGCTGCTTGCCCATGGTTGTCGCCAGCGCTACGCCGCGGCCGTTGCAGCCCAGATAAATCAGCGCGTCTTCGCTCGGCTCATGTAGATGCGGCAGGTGGTCCGGTGTGATTGCAAGCTGACCGTTCCAGGCGTGCGTCCAGCGGGTTCCCTTCAGTGCGGGCCATAGGACTTCGGCGTAACGCTTGAGATAGCCGAGCGAACCACTGTTGCCTTGCAGCGAACGCTGCGGCCCACGCCCGCCCATCAGCAGCCGGTTCTGCTGGTCGAGGCGATAGTAGACGGTGATATGGCCGCTTTCGTAAAGCACCGGACGATGCGGCAGGATGCCGGCCGCCAGATCGTCGGGCAGGGGCTCGGTCGCGACGATGGAGCTAAAAACGGGAACCAGAGACTGCCTCAAGTGAGGCCACAGCCCATCCGCATAGGCATTTGTAACAACAAGCAATTTATCCGCATTGACCGTCGCTTTCTCCGTGCGCAGAAGCCACTTTCCCGACTGCTTTCGGGCGGAAAGAACACGGCTGTTACCATGGATTCCCGCACCGGCTTTCTGCGCCGCCACGGCAAGGCCCCGTGCATAGTTCAGCGGATGCAGATCGCCGCCGCGCGGATCAAGCAGCGCTGCGGGATAGCGGCCGGTGCCCGTTGCGGTCTTCGTGCCATCTGCGTCGAGGAACCGTGTCGGCATGCCATTTACGGCGCATTGGGCGGCGGTGGTTTGCAACGCCTTGACGGTGAGTGCGTTCGTCGCCGCGCGCAGCGTGCCATTCTGCCGTGCATCGCAATCGATGCCAAGACGGCGAATGAGATCGAAGGTGAAATCCGGCGTTCCCCAGGCCATCGCAATCATGCGCCGGCCAAGATCGTCTCCAAACCGCGCAAGCAGTTCATCGGGATTGAACTTGAGCCCGGGATTGACCTGACCGCCATTGCGGCCCGACGCTCCCCATCCGGGTTCGTTGGCCTCGAGCACGCAGACATCGACGCCCATTTCGGCGAGGTGTAGCGCGGCGGAGAGTCCTGCGAAACCGGCGCCGACAATCGCCACCGATACCGTTCGGTCGACATCAAGCGGTGGCGTCGGCGGTGCGGCAAGCCCGGTGTCGGCATAAAGGCTCGTGGGCAAGGGGGCTGCGGACATGCTCTGCCTTCATCAGGGTCAAAACATCATTCTGCATGGCAGGTGTTGCTTGAGAAGGAAAAACAGCAATCCGGCCGACGAAATCCGTTGGCAAGTCGCACTTCATCCTTGAACCCACCCAGCTACACGGTTTGATCACATAAGATAGATTATGGAACTAACGGTGGGATGGAAACCACCTAATCGTGGTGTTGTCCGCTCCAAGGCTTGACCTTCGATATCTCCCGGGCTTAAGCCGATGCCAGTTTAAACAGTCAGCGGAAGACCGGACCCGATGAGCGAATTGCGTATTCTTTCAGACGCTTTCATTCCCGAATTGCCGGGACGCTACAACGGCAAGGTTCGCGAGAACTACGATCTGCCGGATGGCAACCGGATCATCATCGCCACGGACCGGCTGAGCGCATTCGACATCATCCTGACCGCGATCCCGTTCAAGGGCCAGGTGCTGACGCAGACGGCCCGCTACTGGTTCGAGGAAACCGCCGACATCTGCCCGAATCATGTCGTTTCCTATCCCGACCCCAATGTCGTTATCGGAACGCGTCTCGACATCCTGCCGGTAGAGATCGTCGTGCGCGGCTATCTGGCCGGCACCACCAGCACGTCGATCCTGACCAAATATAGGAATGGCGAGCGCGCGATGTACGGCATACGGCTGCCTGATGGCATGAAGGACAACGAGAAGCTTCCCCAGCCGATCATCACGCCGACCAGCAAGGCGTTCGACGGCGGCCATGACGAGCCGCTGTCCGCCGATGAAATTCTGGCGCAGAAACTCCTGACGCCTGAACAATGGGAAACCGTGTCCCGATATGCGCTGGCGCTGTTTGCGCGCGGCCAGCAGCGCGCCGCCGAACGCGGCCTCATTCTCGTCGATACCAAATACGAGTTCGGCACGGACAAGGACGGCCGCATCGTTCTCGCCGACGAAATCCACACGCCCGACAGCAGCCGCTACTGGATTGCCGAGAGCTACGAACAGAGTTTTATCTCCGGCGAGCGGCCGAAAAGCTTCGACAAGGATTTCGTCCGTGCCTGGGTGACCGAACGCTGCGATCCCTACAAGGACCCGATACCGGAGATTCCGGCCGAACTCGTCGATCAGACGTCCAAGGTCTATATCGAGGCCTACGAGACGATCACCGGCCAGCGCTTCGTCGCCGATCTTTCCGGTGCCACCGTTCTCGATCGCATCCGGGGCAATCTCCAGCCCTATTTCAGCTGATATCGGCTGCCTCGTCGCTCAACTCGAATTCCAGCCGCATCCCGTCATAGGCCGGCTCGATATGGTCCGGCGTTTCGCGCATCACCGTCTCGTAGTCGAGCGGCACATGCATATGCGTCAGCACGGCGCGCTTCGGTGCGAAACGCGCGATCCAGCCGAGCGATTGCTCCATTGAGAGATGGCTCGGATGGAACTTGTATTGCAGCGTGTCGATCACCAGCATGTCCAGATCCGCCAGCTTGGCGACGGTGTCGTCCGGAAAATCGCTGACATCGCTGCAATAGGCAAAATTGCCGATGCGAAAACCCATCGACATGATGCTGCCGTGGTGCTGGAGCAGCGGCTGGAACGCGATCGTGCCGCCGGCGCCGATGATTGCGATCGGGGCAAGCGACGGATCGATGATCCTGGGCTCGACGATCGGCGGATAGCCGCTGCCCGCCGGCGTTTCCATGCAGTAGCGAAAACCTTCCCGGATGCGTTGCATCGTCAGGGCGTCGGCCCAGATCGGCGTGCGTTTTCCGCTGTAATGGACGTATCCGCGCAGATCGTCGATGCCGTGAATATGATCGGCATGCGGATGCGAATAGAACACGGCGTCGATATTCCGGACGTTCGCGGCGATCATCTGCTCGCGAAAATCGGGTCCCGTATCGATGACGACGGTGGTCGTGCCGCCATCCGGAGCGATCTGCTCGATCAGCAGTGCGGCGCGGCTGCGGCGGTTTTTCGGATTGCTTGGGTCGCAGGCGCCCCAATCGCCGTTGATGCGCGGCACGCCCGGAGACGAGCCGCAGCCGAGAATGGTGAAGACCCGCCTCACCGCCATCTCAGAGCCTCGGCATCTTGGAAAAGACGCGGAAAGCATTGTCCGTGGTGATCGCGGCAATCTCGTCCGTCGAAACCCCGATCGTCTCGGCCAGAACCTGCGCCGTGTAGGCGACATAGGCGGGCTCGTTGCGTTTTCCCCGGAACGGCTTTGGCGCCAGGTACGGCGCATCCGTCTCGACGATCATCCGGTCGTGCGGAACGGTCCTGGCGATCTCGCGCAGTTCCTCCGATTTCGGGAAGGTCAGGATGCCGGAAAAGGAAACGTAGCCGCCGAGCGCGACGCCGACCTTGGCAAGGTCCGGGCCTGACGAGAAACAATGGAGAAGGAAAGGGAAGGCCCCCTTCCCTGTTTCCTCGGTCAGGATATCGGCCATATCCTCGTCGGCCGAACGGCTATGGATCACCAGCGGCAACTGTGTTTCGCGAGCCGCAGCGATATGGCGGCGCAGCCCGATCGCCTGCGCGTCGCGCGGCGCGTTGTCGTAGAAATAATCGAGCCCGGCCTCACCGATCGCAACCACCTTCGGATGCACCGACAGGCGCACCAGATCTGCTGTCTCGATATCCAGTTCCTCGTCGGCATTGTGCGGATGTGTGCCGACCGAGCAGAAGACGTTGGCGTAGGTTTCAGCAATGGCCAGGATCGTGTCGAACTTCTTCACGCGCGTCGAGATGGTGATCATCTGGCCGACGCCGGCAGCACGGGCGCGCTCAACGATCGCGTCGCGCTCGGTCTCGAAGTCCGGAAAATCCAGATGGCAATGGGTGTCGATCAGCATCTCGTCGTCCCTCAAGCTTCCGGCGCGACGTAGCGCGGGAAAACCGGCTTCGGCGCTTCCAGCGCCGTTCCAGCCACGAGACGTCCCGCCTCCCCGAGCGAGGCGAAATCACGCTTGTCTGCCGGAACGGCCACGAGATCGAGCAGCTTGCCAGCCGATTCCGGCATGAAGGGCTGCAGGAGGATGGCGATCTGGCGAACGACATCGGCGGTTACATAGAGCACGGTCGCCATGCGGGCCGGATCGGTCTTCTTCAGCGCCCACGGCGCCTGGCCGGCGAAATAACGGTCCGCTTCCGACACGACAGCGATGATCGCAGTCAGCGCCCGATGGATCATCAGCGCGTTCATGTCGTCGCACGTCGAGGCATGCAGCGCATCGGCAGCCGCCAGCATTGCCTTGTCCTCATCGGTCAAAGGGCCGCATTCGGGGATCTGTCCGTCGCAGTTCTTGACGATCATCGACAGCGAGCGGCTGGCGAGGTTGCCGATGCCGTTGGCGAGATCGGAGTTGATGCGCGTCGCAATGCCCTCCTCACTATAGCTGCCGTCCTGGCCGAAGGAGACTTCGCGCAGGAAGAAATAGCGGATCGGATCGAGACCGAAATGCGCGACCAGATTGAAGGGATCGACGACGTTGCCGAGCGACTTCGACATCTTCTCGCCCTTGTTGAGCAGGAAGCCGTGGGCAAACACCTTCTTCGGCAAAGGCAGGCCGGCCGACATCAGGAAGGCGGGCCAATAGACCGCGTGGAAGCGGATGATGTCCTTGCCGATCATGTGGATATCCGCCGGCCAGAATTTCGCGCGCGGGCCATTCGGATCGGTGAGATAGCCGGTCGCGGTGATGTAGTTGGTCAGCGCATCCACCCAGACATACATGACATGGCCGGGATCGTTGGGAACCGGGATGCCCCAGTCAAACGTCGTGCGCGACATGGAGAGGTCCTTGAGGCCGGATTTGACGAAGGAAATCACCTCGTTGCGGCGCTCGGCCGGACCGATGAAGTCCGGATTGTCCTCGTAATGCTTCAAGAGCTTGTCCTGATAGGCCGACAGCTTGAAGAAGTAGCTCGCTTCCTCCACCCATTCGACCGGCGACCCTTGAGGCCCGTAGCGCACGCCATCGGCGCGCAGTTCGGTCTCGCCTTCCTGGTAGTAGGCCTCGTCGCGCACGGAGTACCAGCCGGAATAGCTGTCCTTGTAGAGGTCGCCCGCCTCGCCCATGCGGTTCCAGATGACCTTGACCGCTTCGTGATGGCGCGCTTCCGTCGTGCGGATGAAGTCGTCGTTGGACGCATTGAGCAGAACGGCCATCTTCTGGAATTCGGCCGAGTTGCGGTCGGCCAGCTCCTGCGGAGAAATGCCCTCCTTGCGCGCGGTCTGCTGCATCTTCTGGCCGTGTTCGTCGGTCCCCGTCAGAAACAGGACCTCGCGCCCCTCCAGCCGCTGGTAGCGCGCCATCGCATCGGTCGCAATCAGCTCGTAGGCGTGGCCGATATGCGGCTTGCCGTTCGGATAGGAGATCGCGGTGGTGATGTAGAATGGAGACTTCTCGGTCATGATCGGGTTTCGGCCTGTGTCTGATCTTTGATGTCTGGCTATTAGCGCATCCGCTGGCGGGATGAAACAGTGCACCCTCAGAAAAGCTACCCGCTGCCGCGGCATTCCAAGGTGTCGGGGCGTTAAGAAGGCGGCTTGACAATTCCTGCGCGCGCCATGAACATTCAGTGAACAAAATGGAGGTTCCCTGTGATGCTGAAACAGCTCGGCGAGACATTCTCGCGTGCATCGGCAGCCTATGCCGAAATGCACCGGATCGAACGCGACCGGGATTGGTTCATCCTCAAGATGCAGGAGGAGCTGGGCGAACTCACCCAGGTCTGGAACAAGCTAACCGGCCGCGGCCGTCTGAAAGGCCAATCGGAGGCGGAACTGCATCGCGCCCTTGCCGACGAAACGGCCGATCTGCTCGGCCATGTCCTGCTCTTCGCTGAGGAAAACAATATCGATCTGGCGGCTGCGGTCGAGCGCAAATGGAAATTCAGGCCATCGTGCGGGACGCCGCCCTGAGATCGTCGAGAACAGTCAGAACCGTTTGCTTTCGATCGAGATTGTAACCCTGTGCCACGGAAATACGCTCGGTCACGCTGCTCGAAAGCCTCGCAAACCTGTCGGCCCGGTCGATATCGCCGTCGCGCGCGGCTTTGCGGGCCTCGCCCATCACATGGCCCGTAACAAGCGCCACGAAGAAATCGAAGATGGTTTCGCTGTCTTTCGCGGCCAGGACCTCGGCAAGCTTGTGCATATCCTTGCGGATCGCCGGCTCCTGTCCGGCCAGAATCGTCTCGAAGGCGCTCATTATGTCGAGGCCGCCGTAGTTGATCAGCTTCAATGCTTCCGAGACGCTGCCATCCGCCGCAGCCAGCACCTTCTGCGCATTGGGGCCGGAGAGATCCAAGCCGAGATTGCGCATGGCATCACGCAGCGCGTCCGGTGCCAGCGGCTTCAATTGCAGCGGCAGGCAGCGCGAGCGGATGGTCGGCAAGAGCTTGCCTGGCGCATGGGTCAAGACCAGGAACAGCGAACGCTTCGGCGGTTCCTCGAGGATTTTCAGGATCGCGTTAGCGGCGTTGCGATTGAGATCGTCGGCCGGGTCGACGATGACGATCCGCCAGTTGCCGGTCCCGGATGTCTGCGAGAAGAATTTGCCCGCCCGGCGCACCTCGTCGACGGTAATCGCGCTTTTGACCTTGCCGGTCTTTTCATCGACCGGCCGCGTCAGGTGCAGCAGGTTGTGGGATGCGCCCGACGCGATCTGCCGGCTGACGATCGAATTCGGATCGGGATCGGCGAGCGCTTCCGGCGCGAGCATGGGATCGGGATGGGTCAGCACGTGATTGGCAAAGCGGAAGGCGAGCGTCGCCTTGCCGATCCCTTCCGGTCCTTCGATGAGGATGGCGTGATGCCCCTTCCCCGACCGGTAGCTCTGCGCCAGAAAATGCTCGGCCTCGGCATGGCCGAAGAGCCGCATGTTTTCGGCCGGCGAGACGGCGCCGTCCAGAACGTCGAACCTGTCGCTGCTCATTGTGCTGCTTCCGTATCCGGCCCGCCGCCGCCTGATCTGGGCAACAGGGGCTCGACGATCGCCAGCACCGCCGCGGCAATGTCGCTTGCCGCCGCCGATGCATCGACCACATGGCAGCGCTTGGGATCGGCCGCGGCAATATCGAGAAATGCCTCGCGGCGCTTTTCGTGGGTTTCGAGCTCTTCCTTCTCGAACCGGTCGAGTTCGACCTCCTGGCCCGCCGGAGCCTCGGCGGCGCTTGCCCGCCGCCGGACCCGCTCCAGACCGAGCGAGGCGGGCAGATCGAAGATGATCGTGCAGTCGGGGATGACGCCGTTGACGGCCACCCGCTCCAATGCCTCGATGAACGGCAGTTCCAGATTGCCGGTGACGCCCTGGTAGACGCGCGACGAATCCATGAACCGGTCGCAGATGACAACGGCACCTTTGAGGAGAGCCGGCCGGATAATCTCCTCGACATGGTCGCTACGCGCCGCGGCAAACAGGATCGCTTCCATGCGCACGCCGAATTCCTGGGCGGCGCCCGAAAGAAGCACATGCCGCACGGCCTCGGCCCCGGGCGAGCCTCCCGGCTCGCGGGTCGTCAGCACCGTGCGGCCGCGTTCCCGCAAGGCATCGGCAAGCAGGCGGATCTGGGTCGACTTCCCAGCCCCCTCGCCGCCTTCGAATGTAACAAACAACCCGTTTCCGACCGACACTCTTGTTTCCCGTATGCCTCTATCGCGCATGATCACCCGTCCGCGATTTGCGGGAGGTTTTTCATCGTCGCATGCGCAAACCCGATAGCCTTTATGGCCGTCCCGGCGCGCAACATGATGCCTGTTTAACTGATTGTGTTCGGTGGCGAAACCGTTGGCGACGGCATTTCTAAAGCCAGAAGAACAGCAGTTCCTGCAGCGCGTCAGCCGCCCGGCTTGCCAGCGAGCCCTCTCCGACAGCGGCGGCGGTTTCGACAGGAACCTCTCGCAGGAGCCGCTCGCCGCTCCAGATCTTCAGCGTACCTGCCTGCGCGCCCGCTTTCACCGGCATCGCCAGGGGCCAGCGATAGATCACCTTGGCCGAAAGCCGCTCCGGATTGTTGACGGGCACGAGAACATCGACCGCGTCGTGGGTGACCAGTTGCACATGCGACACCGCTCCGCCATAGACGCTCGCTTCGCCGACGGCATCGCCGGCTTCGAACAGCCTTTTCTTTTCAAACGCCGTCATCGACCAGTCGAGTATCTTGCGCGTCTCCTCGATGCGCTCCTTGTCGCTGGCAAGGCCGCCGAGCGCGAGGAAGACACGCCGCCCATCCTTCTGCATAGTCGCGACCATGGCGTAGCCAAACCCCTCGGCAAATCCGGTCGCAAACCCGTCGACGCCGATATTGGCTGATATCAGCGGCGTGCGGTTGCGCTGGAGGATCTTGTTCCATTCGAATTCGGCTTGGGAATAGTATCTGAAAAAGTCCGGATAGCTCGTCTGGATATGCCGCGCGAGCAGCGCCATGTCGCGCATGGTGACGATGTTCTTCGGATCAGGAAGACCGGTCGCATTGTGAAACGTGGACGCGGAGAGCCCGAGTTCGCGGGCACGCTTCGTCATCCGCTCGGCAAAGGCTTCCTCGCTGCCGGTCATTCCCTCGGCCAGAATGATGCAGGCGTCATTGGCGAGCTGGACGGTGACGCCTTGGATGAGATCGCCGACACGCACGCGCGATTTCAAGGCTGCGAACATTGTCGACGTTCCGGATGGCGCCCCGCCGGTGCGCCACGCATGTTCCGAGACGGCAAATTCGGTGTCGAGCGTCAGCTCGTTCCTGCGGATCGCATCGAAGACGACCTCCATGGTCATCAGCTTGGCAAGCGATGCCGGCGGCACAGGCGCATTTTCATCCTTGGCGAACAGGACCGTACCGGTTTCGGCATCGATCAGGTAGACCTGCTTCGCCTTGGTTTCGAAGGCCTGCGCCTGCACTGCCAAAGGCGTGCAGACCAGCAAAACAAGGGCAATGAAAAGCGAGACCAGTCGTATATGCATTCCAAACTCCGGCGCCTTCTCCGGCAATAGCAGCCGGCCTACCGGGGGGCAATCGCTGAGGCTCGGATTAGCGCACGACACTCTGGCGTTTGGCATATTGGACGATGGAATTGGGCGTCAGCGGGTTCTGGTCGACGAGAATGGCGTCGAAAGCCGTTTCGCTGTCGCTCACCCGTGCCTCGACGTAGGCGGCCGCATAAGCCATGTTGCCATCGGGCAGCGGAATGTATTCCGGCCGCTCCTGCGGGATCGGGCCGATTTCCGGCAGCATGGCGAAGGCATCGAGCGCGGCCGACGAAGCGGACCGAGTCTCTGTTTCGGCAAGGGCATTGACCGGCACTCCCATATCCATGTTCGATTTGGACGGGATGGTCAGCGTGCCGAGATTGCCCGCCTGCTTGCGCAGCGGTTCGTTCGAAGCGACCATCACGCCCGTTGCGATCTGGCCTTCGGGGAATGCGTTCGGGCTGCGATCCCCCTTCTTGACGTAAGAAGCCATCAGGTATGGCATGTCGTTGCCCTCGAGCGGCGCCTTGCCGATATACTGGACGCGGACCTTGGCGCTGCCCTTGCGTTTCATGTCGAGAAAATCGGCGGTCTTGGAGGAAACGTCGATGATGCGGCCATATTCATAAGGGCCGCGATCATTGACACGCACCACCACCGAAGAGCCATTTTCGAGATTGGTGACGCGGGCATAGCTCGGCAGCGGGAATGTCGGATGGGCGGCGGACAGGTGGTACTTGTCGTAGACCTCGCCGTTTGCCGTCAGGCGGCCGTGGAACGCCGAGCCGTACCAGGAGGACATGCCGGTCTTGTTGTAGCCGAAATCCTCTTTCGGCTGATACCATTTGCCCTTGACCTGATAGGCCTTGCCGACCTGATAGCGGCCGCCGCCCTTGGGAACGCTCTTGCCCTCGGCCACAACACGCGGACTGGCTTTCACGCCATAGATCGACTCGGCGAAATATTCCTTGCTGCGCGGTTTGTCTTTCGTGATGCTTGTCGTCGAGCCACAGGCCGTCAGCGCGGCGCAGAAGACGGGAACGGCGGCAACACGCAACCCCTTGAAGAGAAAAGCAGCAGTCTGATTGGATGTCATGAGCCCCACATCGCCATTCGTAAAAGCCGTACTCGGTAATCTCTCGCGCTTGCCCCCCCGCGAAAGAACCGGCGTCACGAAACGTAACAGTCGATTAATCATGACAACAACGTGGCGAAATTGCGAATGGTTAACCGTGCCGGAACGAAACAATTGGCGTTATGGTTTATGAAGAGTTAACGCTCGCCGGGAAGCCAAATATGGCATGCCGCTCGATTGTAGCCTTAAAATGCATCGATATTCGTCTCTTGCAAGGATTATCGGGCCGACTGAGTACTGATATTGAGTAATATCGTCGCTGGTGCCGACAATGGTTCCATCGGCATGGCGAACAGGGCGGGGATATACTGAGTGCCTTGTTCCGATCCGTCCCAATGCCGGCCTTGCTGCCGGCGGGGAGCCGGTTGCTTCTCATAATCTGCCTGGGATTGATGGAGCCGCCAAAGGGTCGCAGAACCGGTTGACGTTCCCAATCCGCAGGCTATAAAGCGTGCCGTGACAGGGTTGCCGATGTTCGTGGGGAAAGACCGCCGCTCGACCGAACCGGTGCCGTTTCAAAGCCCGTCGCAAGGAAGAGTGTCCGAGTGGTTTAAGGAACCGGTCTTGAAAACCGGCGTGCGGGAAACCGTACCGTGGGTTCGAATCCCACCTCTTCCGCCAGATATCTGGCTTATGTTGCTGTTTTTACTTAATATTTTATATGGAGACGATCTCCATCCCACTTTACGTCCCACTTTCGGCAAGCTGCTGATACGTTAGGATACGATTCGTGGGCGCTTGACAGCCTCTGACATCAATCTTACGTATCTGTGAGGCAACCCGATCTGGATTGTCGGCGGTTTAGACCGCATGCGGCCCGACCGCAACGCCAATTGTGGCGCTGATAGGAGCAAAGACACCCCCCGTGGCGGAGGGATGGATATGCTCCGAAGCGTCACCGCCATGGTGCTTCCTTACCGAAGGCAACGAGCCTTCAGAATAGGAAAGCGAAATGGTAGTGAAAAAAGTGGCGGATGATGACGAGCTTCTGAAGGCTAGCGAAATCTGCGCCTGGAAGAAAATCTCCCAAAACACGTTCTATCGTCAAGTTGCAGCCGGTCTTATACCCCCTGGCGAACGTGTAGGCCTTCGTGGTGTTCGGTGGCGTCGTTCGTTGATCGATGCTGCATATAATGCGATGACGCACGCACAGAGGCGTGTGCCTATCGGCACTGGCCTGGACCATGAGGGGACCGCTTCGGTTGAAGTGGCCGCACGGTGGCTTGCGCTTGAACCGAGCCCTCCCCGACCAGTGGTCCCTGCGCTGAAAGAACGGTTTGGCCTCACGGCGCTGCAGGCTTGCGAAGCAACCGCCCTCGCCTTCGATCTTCGTGCCGGCGGAGGCGCTGCATGAGCGACAAAGCAGCTGAGATCGCCAGGTTCATTTTGAATGCCCCTCCGAAAGCACGGCATCTCGTATTCGACCTCCTCAAAATTTTTCACGGTGTTCCGGCTGAACAGCTTGAGCGCGGCATCCTGATCGCCGTTGAACTTGAGGAGGCGGAAATCCTGGCTGCCGCTCAGGCTTGCCGAGCGAGCGACCTCCCGACCTATCTGCGGAAAGACGGTGCGGAATGAGCATCGACCTAGCACAACATCGTGCGCTTTCGAAAACGCCGTGGCGGTGGCGGAAGGGGCTCCGTCAAGTCGATCTCCCCGCCTCCGCTCTCCGCGTTGGCCTTGCTCTTACAGATGAATTTCTCAACGCTTCGTCGGGACGATGCTTTCCATCGCTCGAAGCGATCGCCGAGGCGTGCGCGATGCCACTTCGTAGTGCACGCAACGGCATCGACGCCCTTCGCAAAGCCGGCCTAATTCAAAGCCAGAAGACAAAATTCAACGGGAGCCTGACGTATTTTTTGGCCTTACCGGCTCATTTGCGAAGTGACCAAAATCAGTCAGTTCGTGAGGATGATGAAGCGACCAAATCTGGTCACACGAAGGGACCGAAATCAGACGCACGAAGTGACCAAAATTGGGCGCACGAAGTGACTAATTCTGGCCACCTAACCTCTGAAGATAACCTCTCCATCGAACCTTCGAATATAACCCCTGACGAGCTCGTGCCACTGCAATCGGGCGGAGGCGCCTTCGGCAGTCCTTCGGACGATTCTCCCGTTGGTCGAATCCCGCCCTTAGTTAGTGCGCCACCGCTGGCACCGGATTTTGTCGGTATAGGGCAAGAGCCTCCAATCAATGACGAGAAAGCCATGCAAGCGTGGTTGCGAAAGAACTGCGTCGATCGCAGTCAACTTAGCTGGGCACTGGCCCTTCTCGCTCAAGGGACGCTCACTGCTGAGAAAGCCAGGAGTCTCGCGGCATGAAACAGCTTGATCTCCTCCAATGGGCTGACGAGCGCCCCACTGCGAAAATTCTCAATGCTCTGCCGGTGATCTTGCTGCGCATCCGAACCGGGCAACTCCGCTACGGAGAAACAAAGACGGACGAAGCACAGGTCATCTCTCTTCCGCAAAAAGGTGCAGCATGAGCAGGAACCGAAATCTGTTCGACCTACCACCAGTCTATATTCAGTACGAAGATTGCAACTGGATCGAGGGCGGCAACACCGTTGGCTTCCGTGTCATGAAGAACGGGGAGCCGACAACATCCGAGCTTCAGTTTTTCCCAGGCGATGCAAAACAAGTGATCGAATTGCTGGAGGCTGCCGGCGTGCCGACGCGGGAACTGGTGCGAGGGGCGCCGGAGAAACCGAGGTTCAAAAGATGACAAAATCGATTTCACCGGAGCAACTGGACAGGATGCTGGAAGGTAAGTCTCGGCCATCCGGATCCCGGATTATTTGGACGTTGCCGGCGATCGGTCAAAGGATCGGCGTTGGTCCAGACTTTATTCGCGATACGCTCGCACGCCAGGAAGGGTCGCCGATCAAGGAGATCGGCGGCCGATATTACGCTTTTGAAGATGACCTAATCGCTTTTCTGCGGAAGTAAATTCAGCCGTTAAGAGCTTTCTTATCGACCATCACAGACTTGATGCCAGCTGGAGCGCGCTGGACGAGTTTATCCGCAGCCAGAAGGATCGCTTCAAGCAATGCCGCAGGGAGGTCATCGCCCTCCAGCTTGATACCACGGGGATCGCAAAAATCTTCAATTGCTTCCTCAGTGACCTCGACGCGGTAAACTGCGCCGCCGACGTCGTAAACATCGAAGACGATGCCGGCCGATGTCTTGAAAGGATTGTTTTTCTTCCTGAGCGTCATACCTGTCTCCTACTTGTTTTCGTCGAGAGGTCAGCAGCATTGCGTGTCATTTGCAAGGCTCAGAAGCCAGATAGAAACACGAAATGGCCACTCAAACCGTTATGCGGGTACGGAGACAGCCCGGCACGCCGATCAGCCAGATTGGTGGCAGGTATAGGTATACGACGACGTTGTTTGCATTCTTACATTTTAAGGAGCGACACCAAAAGACTAATTACGCTGATACCAATAGCAATCCATGGGATCCAAGGTTTGGAGCGCATTTCCATTTCTGCGTAAGTTTCACGGCGGAGGAAGGCCTTTCCAACATCGGAGAGATAATAGCTTGCGTGGGGACGATGCCAATCCCAGTATTTGTCATCATAGACTGGCTCTTCTGAGATCGGGCGAAACGGAATGGGGACACCCCAGGCACTGGCACGGCGAATCTGGTTCGTTGTTTCAAGCTGAGCAATATCAGCGTCGTACAACTCGCGATAATTGTCGAAATCGGCGTAGGCTCTCTCCCATTCTTCCGAACCGCGTCGCAGTTTTTCGACCTTTACTTTGTTGCGGAATGCAATGTCGAGGTCCTCTAAATCGAATCTCAACTTGGCCAATCGGTGGCGGTCATCGCGCCACTTCAAGATTGACGATATCGGCCCCATGTATCCCCCCGTGAAACCCGGAATTCCCAGATCAAACCGTTATCATATTACGCTGCGGATCAGCGATAACCTGATCTATGAAGCTATGGCCGTTCCGCACCGAAAAGAAAGCCCTTACAGACGAGCAAATCCTTGAGATGCTCGGCGGCGGCATGCCGACGGCGACCGGCGTTGCAGTATCGGCGGAGTCAGCACTGCGTGTGCCGGCAGTTGCGTCAGCGGTCCGCACCATCAGCGAAGCCGCAGCCAGCCTCACGATCAAGGTTGTCGAGATCGGCGCCGACGGCCGCGAGACAGAAGTGCCGGGCCATCCGGTCACCGAACTCCTGCGCGGCGAATCCAACGATTTCACCAGCGGCTTTGAATTGATCCGCGCGCTGATGGTCGATGCCTTGACGCGCGACCAGGGCGGCCTTGCTTGGGTCAATTGGAGCCGCACTGAGGCCAAGCCTGTAGAGATCATCAGATATCGCCCCGGGTATATCCAATGCGATTTTCCGGATGACACGTTAGCACCAGTCTACCGGATCCGCGGCGTTGTCGAGCCTCAGCAGAACGTCATCCACCTCAAGAGCACCTTTGGCAAAGCGCCGCTCTCGTTGTGCCGCGAGGCCGTCGGCGTTGCGATCGCGATGGAACAGCATGCAGGCCGGTTGTTTGGCAAGTCTGCGCGTCCCGGCGGTGTGATCGAGACCGGCGAGAAGATGACCGAAGAGGCCGCCAAGCGGATGATCTTGGCTTGGAAGGCCGCGATGGAGGGCTCCGACAATGCCGGGAAAACCGGCATTCTGTTCGGCGGCGCGACGTGGAAGCAAATGCAGCTTTCATCGGTTGACGCCCAATTCCAGCAGTTGCGCCTATTTCAGCTTCAGGAAATCGCCCGGGCCTTCAACATCCCCGTCACGATGATTGGGGATCTGTCACGCGGTACATTCATGAACGCTGCGGAAATGCAGCGCCAGTTTCTCCAGCTGTGCCTGGAGCCTTGGCTGCGCGCCCTTGAGTCGGCCTTCCGTCGTGCGCTTTTCACGAAGGAAGAACGCCCGCGTTTCGCTGTCCGGTTCGAAAGAGACGACTTTTCGAATGTCGATTTGACCGCTCGCGCGACCGCTATTTCCAGCCTCGTTTCCTCCAGGACAATCAATCCGAACGAAGCCAGATCGTGGCTGGACCTCCCGCCTTATCCGGCAGGATCCGAGTTTGCCAACCCGAATACAGGCAGCAGCCAGCCCGGCTCGCCGACAGCCACGCCGGCTGAAAAGCTACCTGAACCAAACGCCAAGGATGTCGACGATGGAAATGAGTGACGCCCTGGCATTCATTGCGGACGCGGATCGCGGTGCTGAGCTTGAGTTGCGGCATCCGGTCACCGGCGCGCCGACCGGCATAAAGCTGACCTTGGCCGGTCCTGATTCCCTGACACAACGCCGTGCCCGGCTGACGATGGCCGACTCACTCTCTGAGCTTGCACGGGCAGACGGGACAGTCGGTGCCGAAGATCGCGAGCGGGCTTCTGTGGCGTCTCTGGCGTCCTGCATCCTGCGTTGGGAAATCACCGAGGACGGACAGTCATTGCCCCTATCCCAGGCTACCGCAGTCCGTTTGCTTTCGGCCGCCTGGGCTCGCGAGCAGGTCGACGCCTTCGCCGGCAACCGGGCCAATTTCGTCGGAGGTCAGAAGTGACCGACCAGAGCGAACACGCTGCAATCCTATTGGGTGTTTTTCTTGTCGCCGTCCTTCTGGTCGCGAACTTTTGGAGGCGGAAATAGTGGATCGCATTTTTTTCGAGACCAAGGTCCTGACCGACGACGCGGGGGCCATATCGGGCATCGCGTGGAAGTACGACCAGGCGGACCGTGTCGGCGACATGATCGCGCCGGGTGCGTTCTCCAAAGCTGCTTTCCCCATCCCGATGCTCGCGTTTCACGACATGGGCGATCCGATCGGCACATGGGACACCGCCGAGGACAAGGGCGGTGCGTGGCACATCAAGGGAAAGCTGCTCGTTGACGAGGTGAGCCGAGCTCGCGAAGTCCGTGCGCTCGTCCGGTCCGGAGCGATCAAGGGTCTCAGCGTCGGCTTCATCACCGGTAAAGCCGAATCTCGGCCCGGCGGCCGGCTGATCAAATCTCTCGAACTCCTCGAAGTTTCCCTCGTCACCATCGGAATGCACCCGGGTGCCACGGTGACTTCAGCAAAATCGGCAGTGACGGCGCTCAATATTGCCGCTGCCCTCAACCGGGCCGCGGCCCATTTCGCAGCGAGGTAATTATGCGACACGTGACAAAACAGGCGCTGCTCGGCAGCGTAGCAATCACCCGCAAGGCCGACGATGATGCTGATCCGGTATCGATCGTCACCAAGAGCCTTGAGGATCTTCAGAAAAGCATCGACGAGCGCCTGAAGCGCGTTGAGGGCGGCGCCGAGCTGAAGGCGCTCATGGACCGGCTTGCCGAAGTCGAGAAAAAGACAAACCGCCCGGGTGCCGGCAAGGCAGACTCGAAGGAACAGGAAGAGATCGAGCGCAAGGCGTTTGCTAACTTCCTCCGCACGGGCTCCGATATCGAGGTCAAGGCGGCGTCCTCCGACACCGACACGGCCGGCGGATATCTCGTCCTGCCGACGATCGATCTGTCGATCCGCACGCTCATGACGGACCTGTCGCCGATGCGCGGCCTGGCTGAAGTCGTCAGCATCAGCACCGACAAGTACGAACGCTTCTACAGCATGAACAAGCGCGGTGCCCAGTGGGTGTCAGAACGCGATACGCGCCCGCAGGATACTGCGCGCCCGGATCTGGTCAAGCAGACGTATCCGGTTTCCGAACTCTATGCCGCGCCGGCTGCAACACGCCATCTTCTCGACGATGCCGCCACGGATATCGCCAGCTGGCTGATCAACGGTGCTACCCACGATTTCAGCGAAACCGAAGGCGAGGCCTTCCTGGAGGGGGATGGTGTCGACGGCAAGCCGCGCGGGCTGCTCGACTACGGTACGGCAGTCGAAAAAGACTTCACCCGTGTCTGGGGCAAACACCAGTACGTCGCTGCCGGTCACGCTACGGCGCCGACCGACGCAAATCTCGTCACCGCTTGCATCGCTATCGTCGCCAAGCTGCGCAAGCCCTACAAGGCCAACGCTCGTTGGTTGATGAACTCCACCACGGCGGCCCGTCTCATGAGCATCGTGGACGATAACGGCCGCCGCCTGTGGGCTCCGACCGGCAACCTCATCGAAGGCGTGGAGCATCCGCTCCTTGGGTATCCGGTCGAGATCGACGAAGGCATGCCTGACATCGCCGACGGCGCGGGCGCTCATCCGATCGCGTTCGGCGACTTCCGGCAGGGCTATGTCGTCGTCGATCGCGCCGGCATCAGCGTCCGCCTCGACGAAATCACCGTGAAGGGCCGCGTGATCTTCGACGTTTACAAGCGCGTCGGCGGCGGTTGCGGCGATTTCAACGCCATCAAATTCATCAAAATCGCGGCTGCATAAGGGAGACCAACATGCGCAAGGATTCTTATAGCAACGTCGCTGTCGTGGCCTCCTTGGTCCCGGCAGTCCAGGCGGCAACCCTCAAAGGCTCGATTGTCGATCTGAAGGGTTTTTCGACCGCCCTGCTGATCGTGAACACCGGAGCGATCGTCGGTGCTGGCGATTACGTCATGACCATGCAGCACTCCGACACCACCACCGACGGTGATTTTGTCGACGTCCCTGCCACCGATCGCATCGGCACGCTGCCGGCCACTCTCGAGGCCAGTACGGTGTATCGCCAAGCCTACATCGGCAAGCGGCGCTACACGCGCGCCGTCGTCACGAAAACCGGCGGCACCTCGATCGCCGTTGGCGCTGTCTTCGTGAAGGGCACGCCTCACCTGGCACCGGTGGCCTGATGCCGTCGCGCGCGCCCCGGCTCTGCTTCTGCGGAAAAGTCATTCCATCTGGAGTGACATGCCCTTGTGAGGCAGTCAGGGCGCGAGCGAGGAAGGCTGATTTCGACAAGACTCGGCCGACAGCGCGCCAGCGTGGCTATGACGCGGAATGGTCGAGGGAGGCAAAGGCCTTCCTCGCCCGCCCAGAGAATGAATTGTGCAACTGCGGCCGCAAGGCGTCTGTCGTCATGCACATCCAGAGCATTCGAACACGCCCTGATCTGAGAATGGTGCGCACCAATTGGCGCCCAGGCTGTCAGAGGTGCAACGCAAGAGATGCCGCAGCAGAGCGGAGTGAAAGGAAGTAACGATGCCCGTATTCGCAACAGCAGGCAGCAAGGTTTACATCGGAACCGCTCTCGAAAGCGGCACCGGCGAACTCACAGTGGATGACTTCGATGATATCGTTTGGACGTCGATCGGCAACCTGGAAACCATCGGTGCCGTGGGTGACACGTCGAACTCCGTCGATGGCACTTTCATCGATCGTGCGCGTGTCGTTCGGATGAAGGGCGCAAGGGATGGCGGCACCATGGAACTGGTTGCTGGCCTCTCATACACAGATGCTGGGCAGTTGGCGCTGATCGCCGCCGAGAAGAGCCCTCACGAATTCGCGTTCAAGGTTGAATTCAACGATAAACCGGCAACCGGCGCGAGCCCAAAGAACTCCACCCGCATGTTTGTCGCGCTGGTGATGAGCGCAAGCGAGCAGTTGGATGGCGCCGATAACCTGATGAAGCTCAACGCATCGTTGGCGATCAACTCCAACGTCATCCGTACCAATGCCTCCGCAACCTGATCTTGGCCCCCCGGGTGGTCAACGACTTGCGGGGCTATGGGAAAGGACCGGCGGGGTCCCGTCGCGCAAGATGGACCCCAAATGGAACTAAATTTTTAAAACACCAAAAAGGTGCATCGCCGTGATTTTGTCGCTCGAGGAACTGAAAGCACAGCTCAACCTGACCGACGATTTCGGCACCGCGGATGACGCCTTGCTCACGCGGAAGATTGCGGTTGCGCAAGATCACCTCGAGAGGATGCTCGGGTACAAGGTTGAGGCCACTTACGGAGGTGTCGATCAAGACCCGGTGCCGCCGGCATTGATCGAGGCTGTCGCCCTGCTGGCCGGGCACCTTTACGAGAATAGAGAAGGAACGCTCGTTGGAGTAAGCGCCCAAGAATTGCCGCTCGGCGTCTGGGATATCGTAAGCGGTTACCGTGAATGGACATGCGGATGAGCAGCGACGGCGGACTATCCAGTTTCCAGAAGCGGATGCGTGCCATTCCGATAGCCGTCAGGGAGGCCGTAGAGCCCGCTCTGGTTAAGAGTGGCGATGAACTCGCCGCGGTCATGAAGCAACTGGCACCGGAAGCGCAGGGCGATCTCAAGGGCAGTATCACCGTCACGGCACCGGGACAGCGAACGCCAGCCTATAGTCAGCCGGGAGGCAGCCGTACTGCGCAAGAGAACGAAGTCCTCGTCACGGCTGGAAATTCTAAGGTCCGATACGCCCACTTGCAGGAATACGGGACCGCCCATGCGCACGCCCAGCCTTTCTTTTGGCCGGCTGTCCGTCTGACGAAAAAACGGATCACCAACCGGATCAAGCGAGCGATCAGCAAGGCAGTCCGAAATAGCAAGGGTGGACAATGAGCCCGGAAATTGCCCTACAGAAGGCGGTCCGCACCCGCCTCGTACTGACCGAGGAAGTCGTTGCGCTGGTGCCGGCTGCTTCGATCCTCGACCGCAACCAACGCCCAAATCCGCGCCCGTCGGTCATCATTGGCGAGGGGCAGAGTGTTGACGAAGGCGACAGCATCGGCCGCAGCCTGACCCGCGTCTACGCTGATCTCCATATCTGGGTGAAAGAGCCGTCGACGGAGGGATCAAAATCCATCGCAGGAGCCATCCGCAACGCCGTCCGCATTGGCCGATTTGCTGGAGTTGACGGGTTTCATTTTGCCGATTGCCGCATCGCCAACACCCGGTTCCTGCGCGATCCCGATGGCGAAACAAGCCATGCAGTCGTGACGGTCGAAGCAATTGTGGAGGAAATCTAATGCGGGCCGGGAAGATGGACAGGACCATTCGCATCGACACCTTCGACGCGGGTGCGGTGAATGATTTCGGTACACCTACGCCGGGTTTCACGCCGCTTGCGACCCTACGCGCACAG
The DNA here is from genome assembly GCF_017873135.1 of Rhizobium herbae. Taxonomy (GTDB): domain Bacteria; phylum Pseudomonadota; class Alphaproteobacteria; order Rhizobiales; family Rhizobiaceae; genus Pararhizobium; species Pararhizobium herbae. The sequence continues at coordinate 333,695 of NZ_JAGGJV010000001.1, forward strand.
ATTATCCAGGCGTCCACTCAGGAGCTCTTGGAGGCACAGGGCGCGACGGATGACACGGTGATCATCTTTCGCACCCGCTGGATCGATGGTGTTACCAACGCTGGTCGCATCCACTACGACGGTGGTTATTTCAATATCCGGGAAACGAAAGAGATCGGCCGCCGGAAGGGCATGGACCTGCGCTGCGTCAAGGCGGTGAACGAATGAGCAGCAAGGGCACACGCGGCGCGAAGGCCACGCTGCAGGCGATCGACGGAGGATTGAGCGGTGTGCCAAAGGCACCGGCGCACTTCAAGCCGGACATGGTCGCAGAGTGGAACGTCATTGCCGCAGAGTTGGTGGAGCGCCGGATTCTGACGGCATCGATGGTTGGGCTCGTCGAGACCTACGTCTCCGCTTTGTGGATGGTGAGAGAGGCGCAGAAGGAAATCGCCGCGATTGGTCTCCTCGTGAAAACAGCCCATGGAATGCCGAAACCCAATCCAGCGTGCGGGACATTGAAGTCAGCCTTCGAGGCCGTTGCCCGCCTGGGCGCAGAACTTGGCCTGACGCCAGCCGCGCGGGCGAAACAGGGTTTCTCACCCAAGGGAGGAAGCAATGACGACGACGCTGCCGACCTGGGTCTATGACGACTCCCCGATTGCCGACCCGATGGGATACGGCGAACGCGCCGTGAAGTTCCTCCGGGCGCTGCGGCATCCGAAGAACCCCGCCCCGGGCAATCCGTTCCAGCTGGACCGTTGGCAGGAGCGGATTATCCGTCGCATCTACGGTCCGCGTCATCCAGACGGCACCCGCATCGTCAAGACGGTGGTGCTGCTACTGCCCCGCGGCAACCGCAAGACCGCACTGTCGGCGGCGCTGGCATTGCTTCATACCGTTGGCCCGGAACGTGTTCCCGGTGGTGAGGTGCTGTCTGCAGCATCCGATCGCAAGCAGGCGCGTCTTGGCTTCACGGAGGCCGTTGGACTCGTGCGGGCGCATCCGAAGATCAATGCCGTCACCTCGATTCAAGACTATAAGAATCGGCTGGTCTCGACGAAATACGGCAGCTTCTATGAGGCCATGTCCTGCGACGCCGGCACGCAGCACGGCCGCACGCCTTGCTTTGCCTTGGCGGACGAACTGCACGCATGGAAGAAACGCGACCTTTGGGACGTGGTTAAGTCTGGCCTCGTCAAGGTGCCCGGCAGCTTGTTGGTTGTTGCCACCACCGCCGGGCGTGGCCAAGACAATCTCGCCCACGACATCATCGCCGATGCCCGTCGTGTTGCGCGTGGCGATATCGTCGACGAGACCTTCCTGCCGATCCTGTTCGAAACGTCGCCCGATGCCAATTGGCGGGACGAGAGCGTTTGGAGGCTGGCGAATCCAGGCCTGTCCTGCACTCCAGCTTATCCGGACATCGAAGGCCTTCGCCAACTTGCCCGGGAAGCAGAGCGGCGCCCCAACGATCGAGAGGCATTTCGGCAGCTGAATTTGAACACTTGGCTGGATAGTGCGGAAAATCCTTTCGTGTCGATGGATGCCTATGACCAGGGCGCCGGCCCGGTCGATCTCGATCAACTGGAGGCGGACCAGACGCCTTGCTGGCTGGGCGTCGACCTTTCCAGCAGCATCGACTTGTCCGTGATTGTCGCGGCATGGCCGGACGGCAACGATGGTTTTCTCGTCCAGCCATGGTTTTTCATTCCCAAGGCAAACATTCTGGAACGGCAGGACATCTCCGGCGCGCCTTATCTGCGGTGGGTCGAAGAGGAGCTCGTCACCGCGACCGAGGGCAACACGATCGATGTCCGAGAAGTCGAGAACGTCATTCGCGAACTGTGTGCCCGCTTCAACGTCCAGCAAATTGCCTTCGACCCCGCGCTTGCCCGCGCGACCATGAGCAACCTTGCCGACGAGGGGTTGCCTGCGATCGAGATGCGCCAGGGCGCCTTGACCATGATGCCGGCGCTTGCCGAGCTGGAGCGGGCCGTCATCGCCGGCAGGTTCATCCACGGCGGCCATCCTGTCCTGCGGTGGACCTTCGCCAACGCCGAGGCGCAGACGAACAGCCACGGGCACATTGTCCGTCTCACCAAATCGAAACGCTGGCTCTCCATCGACGGCGCCGTTGCCTGTGCGATGGCCGTGCAGTGCGCGGCGGCGGGCGATACCGGGCAATCGATCTACGACACCCTTGGCGACGATTTCGAAAATTGGGCGATGGCATAGAGGATTGAACATGGCAACGGACGAAGAGCGCTTGGTCGTATCACTCGAAGCCCGGATCCGGGATTTCGAGAAGAATTTCCAGAAGGCGGAGCGCACAGGAACGCGGACGTATCAACAGCTTGTGGCCGGTTCCTCACGTGCAACGCGGATGATGGAACAGGATGCCATCCGATCTTCGACGCGCATCAACCAAGCCTTTGCAACGGTCTCCACGAGGGTCGGTGCCTTTGGGAAGGCGTTCGGCATCGGTGCGTTCGCCACGCTGAGCGGCGCGGCGTTTGCGGTGATCGCTCCCATCCTCTCGGTGGCGGCCGCTCTGGATAAAACCAAACGTGCGATGGACGAATTCTCGGCCATCAGCGACTCCGCAAAAGCGACCGGTCTTGATGCCGAGTTTTTCCAGGTACTCGCCCACCAGTCGGAGCTTGGGGGTGTAGCAGTCGATCAGCTTTCCGGCGCGCTTGAGACCTTCAGCAAAAACGCTGGTCTGGCTGCCGAAGGAAAAGGCAAAATGGTGAAGGCGCTGCAGGCGCTGAATCCAGAGCTCCTGAAAAACATCCTCGCCGCCACGACACAGGAGGAGCGCGTTCGCCTCGCTGCGGACGCCATCGACGCCGCCGGATCAGCGAGCGAGAAAGCTGCGCTTTCGGCAACGCTCTTCGGTGACGCCGGCACCCGGCTTGTTGAGGTCTTCAGCGGCGGCTCCGCAGCGATCGACGCGACGGCTAAATCCGCCCGCGACCTTGGCCTTATCATCGACCGTGACGTGATCGCGCGCACGGAAGAACTCGGCGACCAGCTGGACACGGCGACGAAGGTTATAAACGCGGAGTTTTCAAAGGCCCTCGTCGATCTCGCACCGCTCATGGTCGACGCAGCGCGCCTGGCTGGCGATGTGGCCGCCGCCATATCCCGCATCGTTGACCGGATGCGCGATCTCGAAAACCAGAGCACCACCGGCCTGAACACGCAACTGTCGACCATCGGTGGCCAGCGCCTGGAACTGGAAAACCAGATCCTCGAGCTTCAGGACAAGCAGCGCGAAAACGCGGGCGCCCTTTTTGGTGGATTCGAGAACAAGACGCTCGACGGGGAGATCGCCGCCCGAAAACAGCAGATCGATGAGCTAGGCCAGCAAGAGAAGTCGATTCTCGACATTCTCGGCTCTCGCAAGCCGAGCGAGCCGCTGGTCAGACCGGCATCCACCGATGATGACAGCGGCCCATCCCCGTCGACCGGCGGCAAGGCCTCCCGCAACTCGGAAGCCGAGGCAGCGATCAGAGAAGCTGAGGCCGTCAAGGAACTGATCGCCGATCTGGAATTCGAACGGTCGCTTCTGTCCATGACCGAAGAGCAGCGCCGGGCAGCGGTTATCAGCCGCCAGGCAGGCGCCGCGGCTACGGAAGAACAGCGCGCGCAGATCATCGCCCTCAACGAAGCGCTCCACCAGGAGGAGGAAGCCCAGAAGCGGGCGACCGAGGCGTCGGAGTTTTTCAAGGATGCCGCCTACGACAGCTTCAAATCGTTGATTCCCCAGATCGAAACCGGAAACGCGGCGCTCGACTCATTCATAAACAAACTTGCCGAGGCCGCCGCGCAGGCGTTGTTGCTGGGCGAAGGTCCGTTGGCAGGCCTTTTCGGTGGCGGTCTCGGCAGTCTCTTCGGTGGCCGCGCCTCCGACCCATGGGCGGGCATGCGGTCGGTTGGCGTGTCGACGTTTGCCGGTGGCGGCGTTTCAGATAGGCCGGCGATTTTTGGCGAGGCTGGGCCCGAGGCGGCCGTACCGTTGCCGGATGGCCGCCGGATCCCCGTGGACCTGCGCGGCGCCGGCAGCGAAGGCTCGACGTCCGTCCAAGTGGGGGTGGAGGTGAGTGTGGCCGATGACGGCGCGCTGATCGCCTACGTCACCGACGTTTCCCAGAAGGAGGCGCGCTCGGCAACGACATCCGGAATCAAGGAATACAACAAGACCATCCCCGACCGCATCAAGCAGGTGAACCAGAATCCGAGGAAGCGATAGATGCGGATTCAGCGGCATCTCGTTGAAGCGCTACGCGCCAATCTCCGAGCGGGCGGAGTTCCGCGGCTGCCCGCCGGCGGTGATCTCTGCTGGAAGTGGTTCATCGATCTCAATCGCACCCGCACCTGGCACGCGGCCGGTCCAAACGCGATTTCCTATTGCGAAATCGAGGCCTATTGCCGTGTCCGGCGCTGGCCGCTCGAGCAGCGTCATATCGAGGTCCTGACGGCCATGGACGAAGCCTACCTCGAGCATTTCAGGCAGGCCCACGCCCGCGTGCAAGCCGGCGGGAAACCGCAGCAAAGACACACCGGCCAAGCCATAACCCCCGATCTGCTCGACGCTCTTTTCGCGTGAGGATGACCCATGCCCTACCTCGACCAGTACAGTCGGAAATTCAAGCATAGGCCGATTTTCAAGGGCAAGGAACGCGATGCTATCTTGGGCCAGATCATCGACGCGCTGGATGACTGGCGCCTATCGCCCTTCGAGCATGAGAGCGATTGTCGATATATACTCCGCGCTGCACTCTGCCTGGAGGGCCATGGCTGGCCGGCAGCTGACACGGAGGCATCTGCACTTATCGATGTTGGCCTAAAGCAGAACGGTGCGGTGAGGCCGAGCTGGGGCGCAGGGCAGCCAGACTATACAGAGTGTGAGGCTTTCTGCCGGATCTGCTTCGCCGCTCTCAGCGAGGCTCAGCAGAAGTTGCGCGCGCGGTTCTGCTCAATGGCTTGCGCGAAAACGCAAATCGAGCAGACGGGTTGGAAAACCTCCGGGGCGGCGCGAAGAGCCTATGAGATGGTCCGCAAAGCGAATAAAATACACCCACGGCAATGCGAGCACTGCGGCACGGAATTCCATGTCCACAGCAAATCTGCTCCCGACCGGTTCTGCTCAAAGCCATGCCGAAACGCATCGTTGAAGACGAGGTGCGAGCGGCGATGCGAGCACTGCGGCACTTCCTTTCTTCCGTCTATTGCGAAGGTAAACCGGTATTGCAGCCGGCCTTGCTATTACGCAGCCCGGAAAGCGGAGCGCCACCTCCGGCAATGCGAATGCTGTGGGACGTCGTTCGTGACCAACGTTTCGACCGCGAAATATTGCAGCAAGACGTGTATTTCGAAGGTCCACTATTACCGCAGGAGGGCGGCGGCCGTCATCTTGCCATTCCCTACGATCTCGCCGGCGGAGTTTGACCAAGAGTTCGTGATCGCAGCGTGAAGCATTAGCCCTCGAGCCTGGCTATTTCCCGCACGATGTCCTTGATCAATCCGCGAAGCTCTTCCGGATTGAATGATGATGATTTCGCACCGCCGGGCGATACAAGATCACCGCTAACTTTTGTCTCCCAATTTCCCTTCTCGTCGACGACTACTTGGAGATACATGGTGATCGTCTTCTTCAAACTAGAAAATACTGCCGAAACCGAGCGGGCTTTCCAGGGGCCTTCGTCTGCAATCGAAATCGGCGAGATGTTCACATCGACCGACCCTTTCAAATCCTTCTTAGCTAGGCTCAGTTCTTCCAGAACAGTTTCGTTCAAATGCTTTTCGCCGACTTTCAGGCTTTCTTCGGTGCGTTGATTTATTCTTTCCATTGCGGCAGCGTCATCCGCCTTTTTCTGCTTCTGTCTCGCTGACTCTGCATTGAATTCATCCGAGTAAATGCCCACTATATAACCTCCCCTTGTTTGCCTAAGTCGCCTCCAAGATTCATTGTTTCTTTGGTTTCCGAGGCAGAAACTTAAAGACCTCAAATTGGTCAATCAACGTCAGCGTAGCTATATGCTCTCCCCAAAAAGCAGCTGCTTCCGGCGGTTCAGGACTCCAGGCCCGAACTGTGCCCCCGCCATCGTTTCCGTCGGCTTCGCGAAGTCCTCCCAATTCAAGGTAGTGGTCGACTAAAGCTTTCGCGCGCTCACCGTCCATTGTCATTCTCCCCAACGCTACACAGCGTCGCTAAAATCAAATTGGTCCCCGTCCAACCACGGTCTTCGAGTTGTCACCCGCCAACCTGGATCATCACTTCGTATTCCCTGATTTACGACCTCAAATATTGAGATCATGCCGGCGACTTTCATCCCCGCTTCCTCGAGAGCAAGCTTTGATCCCAGCATCTGCGACCCAGATGTCACGACATCATCGAAAAGGACAATTGGTTGGTCGGTTGTCCGCATTACCCTAAGCGCGGCCTTGTGGGCGGCGGCGGAGCGAGATCGCTCATTTTTGTGGGCCATTCCGACGACAGTTTGCCATCTCAGTAAATCGGAGCTCGTGCAAGGATGTCCCAATATCGCTGCGATCTTTTTGGCGAGAATATACGTCTGAAACGTGTTCCTGGACGAGGCTAATGCGCCGCTATTGGGAATGGGCACAATACAGACGTCTTTACCGAATTGTTCGCGAATTCGAAGAGCGCTCCTGTAACAAACCTCTTCTAGGAAGAGATCCGAGTTGCGCGCATTAATCGATATTCCACCACGGCCCGTGATCCAAAAATTAAAGGTGCCGTTGAGCGTATTTCCTTTGACGATTCTTACGCCATGGTGTGCCTGCCACTCCCTGGCCTCGCGACGAATGTTAACATCTGTGCAATAACGCAATAGGCAGTGAACCTCGATGGTCGGCATTACCGAAGCGCCTCGATAATATCCAACGTCGATTCTAGTACCTGGGTGCGAGGATGATTGAGGAACTTGGCAGGCCAGGACAACTTAGGATCTTCCGCAACTGATTTCATGATGAATAGCCAACGACCGTTCTTTTGACATTCGACAGCTTGGTGGAGAGTGCCGGAAGTGTCGGAAGCCTCGACAATAACGGTGGCGTCACTGAGCAACGCCATGACCCGATTCCGCGTTGGAAAATTGGAACGGTACACTTCCTCGCCAACCCCAAACGGGGATATGAGGAGGTGATGATTGTAAATGTCCATTTGAAGCTGGGCATTTTCCGCGGGATACGCCCGATCCAACGGCGTGCCAATTACAGCCGCAGTCTTTCCGCCTGCGTTAATGGCCCCAAGGTGCGCGACAGAGTCCACACCTTTTGCAAGCCCACTCATGACAACGACACCCATCTCAGCCAGTTCACGAGACAAGCGGTTAGCGCGTTTGATGCCTGCTTCAGAAATTTCACGCGTGCCGACAATCGAGACAACTTTAGATGCTAGAAACCGAATGTCGCCAGCGCAATAGACGAACACGTCCTTCGCTCCGTATGAGCGAAGTAAATCGAACTGACCATCGCCACCGCCTGAACGGCCGTATTTTTGAAGAAGATTTTGCAATGTGTCAGTGAAAGACCGCGAGGGACCGACATAGCCGTTCCTCCGTTTCGGTGTCTTTACCGGTTTGTCCATTTGCAAGTCCATGTCCTCTACCATAACGGGAATTTCATCGATTCGAAATCTGGCTATGGTTTAAAGCTCGCCTTTTCCGCATTTATTGTGAATCGCTCAGGGCAGAATGGCAATGAGTGCGATTCTGTTCCGATTTTTACGGCGCTTTGGCAGGCTAAACAAAAAGACGATCTGCTAGCTGGATGACCGTGTCGCTTTTCTCAGAGGTGAATTTCCACCAAGCATCCATGATTTTCCGGCGCTTCTCTACAGCATTGCCGCGACGATAAGCGCGCTCAGTCTCGTCTTTGATGGTATGGGCAAGGCAGAGCTCGATATCGTCGCGCATGAAGCTGGTGGTGTCCCCTGCCCAGTCGCGGAATGCCGAGCGGAACCCATGCGGCGTGTACTGCCCTGCCCCGGTCCGGCGCATAGCCATCGTCATCGCCATAACCGAAAGCATAGTTCGCGGTCCTGGGAAAACGAAGTCGGAGTTTCGCCGCACCTTCTTGACTTCCGTCAGGACTTCCATGGCGCCGTCACTCAATGGCACCACATGCTCCTTGCCGTTTTTCATACGCTCTTTCGGAACGGTCCAGACTCGAGCGTCTTCGTCAACCTCGCTCCACTTCGCGCCGATGATCTCGCCGGATCGGCCGGCGGTGAGGATGACGAACTTGAGCGCAAGATTGCTTACCGTCGGATTGGCCGTGAGAACCTTCATGTAAGCGGGCACGTCGCCGTAGGCCATCGCGGCATGGTGGCCGCGCGACAGCTTCGATCTCTTCGGCAAGATTTGCTGCAGGTGGTTTTTCCAAACCGCCGGATTCTCACCGCTCCGCTTCTTGAGCGCCTTCGCGGAATCGAGCACCGCCTCTATCCTGCCTCGAAGCCGCGCCGCCGTTTCGGGCAGCTTCGTCCAGATGGGCTTGAGGACGGCCAGGACGTCCTCTGTCGTGATCTCGTCGATGAATAGGTCGCGAAGGTGGATGCAATAGCCGTCGTTGATAAAGGCACCCTTGTCGTCCTTCCGGACGCTTAACGTGTAATACCATTGCGACAGGTGCTTGTCGTTTTTCCAGCCCGCTTTCTTGGCCTCGATATAGTCGAATGCGAACGCGCCGAAGGTGGGGCGGGCGGCTTGTGCGGCAGCGTCAGCCGCGGCGGCAGCCTCCTGCTCCTCTCGCACCTTCCGAGGATCCTTGCCACTAGCGAAGATCGCACGATATTCCGCAGCCTTCTCTCTGGCGCCCGCAAGCGAAACACTCAAGGCGCTGCCCAGGCCGAGTTCAATGCGCTTGCTGTTGAGGGTCCCCATAAAGACCCAACGCTTTCCATCCGGCGCGACCTTCAGGTAAAGCCCGCCCCCGTCCGAATGTTTTCCGATTTCCTTGATGGTCTCAACTCTGCGTGCGGTTAGTTTATTTGCAACCCTCGCCATGCGTCCCACTTTCCGTCCCACTTTCCGTCCCACTTTGCGTCCCACTTTGAGCATCGCATTGAGCGGTATGTCAGACAATATCACGAAGTGTCGGAATAATTGACGGTCGTGCTAACTAGCTGAAAAAGCGTGCATAAATATTACGTTCTGACACTCTCTGACAGTAATAGTTTAGAGGACACCTCTTCCGCCACCGCTGCGATTGCACGCCACGGTGCGATATTCTGCGCGGCAGGTACGCCACCGCCGCAACAGACTCAGGTACTTACCCAGTAAAACGTGATCGCATTCGATCCGGCTTGCATCGCAGGACCGCTCATATCGTGCGCCGCTTGGCGGGACGGTTGCACACCAAGTCAAAGACCCATGCGGACAACCGTATGAGACATCAGGCGGCCGGTGAACGTTCGATGGCATCCTGTATCAGCCATTCGGCGGGCAATGTTTCCCAAAGGGCCTGCCGGATGATCGCGGCCAGATGCGCGGTCAAGGGACTCGGGTCTTTTCCGGCTCGAAAGAGCGCCAGGCCGAGCGACGGCAAGTCTGGCAGGCCGTGAGATCGCGGCTCAAGCTGCCGGATGGATTGCGGTCGTCCAACGGGCGTACGCAAAGCGATGCCCAGTCCAGCAGCGGTGGCCGCCCAAAGTCCACCGAGGCTCGGGCTGACAAAGGCGATACGCCAGGCAAGGCCCTGCCTGTCGAGATGCTCGCATGCAATGGTGCGCAGGAGGCATGGGGCTTCCAGGGCAGCAAGCGGCAGTGGTTCCCGGCCATCTGGAAGCCATACAGGCTCACGGCCTGCCGCGCCCAGCCAGCATAGCGGTACGGCGGCGATCCGGTCGGCGGCGGCGGATGGGGAGCCGTCGTCCCAGGCAAGCGCGAGATCGATATGCCCTGACGCGATTCTATCCTTGAGTTCGACGTTGCGCGCGATGCGTCCTTCGATCCTGACTTTTGGATGGGCGCGCGCGAAGCGACCAAGCACCTGCGGCAGAACGGTTTCGCCGAAATCCTCTTGAAGTCCGAACCTGATCCAGCCCTCCAGTTCCACGCCCCGTACGGCGCTCATCGCCTCGTCGTTGAGGTCGAGCAGTCGCCGTGCATAGGACAGGAGCACTTCGCCGCTATCGGTCAGCGTCAGTCCGCGTCCCGATTTGCGCACCAATGTCACGCCAGCCTGCTCTTCGAGCTTCTTGAGCTGCGCGCTGACCGCCGAGGTCGACCGGCCCAGCCGGTCGGCAGCCCGGGCAAAGGACCCTGCCTCCATGCCGGCGGCGAAACTGCGCAGGGCGTCCATGTCCAGGTTGGTAAGGCGCACGTCAGTCGTCCCGTTTAACAGGATTGTTAATCCTGAATAATTTGATTTTCAGGATTATTGTGAGGCCCGATAATGCGCATGTCAATCACCTCACGGAGTCTGCCATGCCCTTCACCCGAGTATCCCTACTGGCGGGAAAGTCTTCCCACTACATTTCCGCCGTTTCCGACAGTCTCGACCGCGCCCTTGTCGACTGTTTCGACGTGCCGGAAAATGATCGTTTCGCCGTGTTCCACTCGCATCAGCCCGGAGAGCTTGTATTCGATCGCACGTATCGTGGTGGTCCGCGTTCGGATGACTATATGGTCTTTCACATCACCACAGGAAAGAACCGCTCTGCGGAAACCAAGGCACGATTTTTTCGCCGTCTGGTCGACAACCTTGCCAAAGCGCCGGGCGTCAGGCCGGAAGATGTGATGGTTGTAATCGCCAATTCGACCTTCGAGGATTGGTCCTTTGCTTCCGGCATTTCGGCCGCCGCGCCGGCACAGGACGGCGAATGATGAGCAATCCATTCGACATGGAGACCGCCTGCCCGCAGGCAATGGCGATAGTGCGCGACGGCGTTGGAATCACATCCGTGCCTGAAGGTATCGCAACCGGGCCGTTCCGCGTGCAGATGCTGCTTTCAAGCAGGGCCGAGGGCGAGATGACGGCCATGCGCGCCTTCATCGATCCGGGTGTCGTCACCCATTGGCACAGCCATCCGCGTGGACAGCTTTTGTTTGTGCTGGACGGCGCTGGTCTCGTTCAACGCGACGGCGGCGATGTTATCGAAGTCTGCGCGGGCGACTGCATCTGGTTTGCCCCCGGCGAACGCCACTGGCACGGCGCGAGCCCTGCTGGCCCCTTCGGTTACATCAGCGTCCAGCCGGTCAAGGACGGAACCGCCGTCCATTGGATGGAACCGGTCGCGCCTATGGAGGAATGCTCATGATCGCGATGCAATATAGCTTCGTCCTGCCAGCCGACTACGATATGACGGTCATTGACCGGCGCATCCGCGACAAGGGGCCGTTGCTCGACGGTTTTCCACGCCTGCGGTTCAAGGCGTATCTCTCTGCCCGCAAGCACGACAACGGCTTCACAAGCGCGGACAACCTTTATGCGCCGTTCTACCTCTGGGATCAGCCGGAAGGGCTCGACGCGTTTCTGACCGGTCCCGGCTTTGCCGCTGTGTCGCGGGATTTCGGATGGCCACTGGTGCGGACATGGGTGGTCTGGCACGCCGAACTCGAGCCCGACCTTGGCGAAGCGAGGTTCGCGACCCGCGAGATCGTTCCGATCCGATCTCATTCCGATCTGGCATCATTGCGAACCGACGCGGTCATCGACGCACAAACGGCGGTTCGCGGCGGCGCGCTCGCGGCTGTTGCGGCTTTCGATCCGACCGGCTGGACATTGGTGAAATTTCGGCTTTGGCGTGTCCCGCCGGAAGGGCAACAGCAGGGGAGCAAAGACGTTCAAACCTATGGGGTAGGACATATTTCCTTGCCATGAGGCGAAGCACAAGCCCGCCAAACTGCGAAATCGGCGGAGAAGGCGACGTGCTGCCATCCGGCTGCGCTTGCAGACAACGCAACATCGCCCGGATCGATAGTCACTCCAGTGGTGGCAGGAGACGCACACGCTCAGGGGGAATCCTGACGGCGGAGACCGGAGTTCTCAGATGTGTCTCCAGGCGAACCATCCCGGTGCCGACAGCCAGATCGATCCGGCGAACTGGCCCCAGAAACCGGTCCGACAGGGTTTCACCTGCGATTTCACCGGCAACCTCGGCCCGCGGCGAACGCGCCAGCGGCTCGATCCATTCCGGGCGGACAAAGACGATCACCGCATCTCCCCGTGTGCGTGTCCCGGTAACGCAAGCGATAGGCCCGACCGACGTGCCCACCAGCCCTTCCCGCTCGACAATCCCCGGCCACAGGTTCGATTGGCCGACAAAGCCCGCCACATAGGCGTCCACCGGGGTGTCGTAGAGTACACGCGGGGTGCCGATTTGTACGATGCGCCCCTCGCGCATCACGGCCACCCGGTCGGCTACGGACAGGGCTTCCTCCTGGTCGTGCGTCACAAGCAGCGTCGCAATACCCGATTGCCGCTGCACGCGCAGGATTTCGTCACGCATCTCGACCCTTAGTGCCGCATCGAGCGCCGAGAGGGGCTCATCCAGGAGAAGCCCCTTCGGGTCAAATACCAATGCACGCGCCAGTGCGACCCTCTGCTGCTGTCCACCCGACAGCATGTGCGGCATCGAGCCGACCCGCGCGCCCATGCCGACACGCTCCAGCATCTGGATGGCCTGCGCACGCCGTATTGGATGCGGCACACCTCGTACCCGCAGAGGAAAGGCCACGTTCTCCCAGGCGCACAGGTGTGGAAACAGGGCGTAGTTCTGAAACACCACGCCGAGACGCCGCTCTTCGGCGGTAACCTCCGTCACGTCTCTGTCACCGATCCGTATAAGACCAGCCTGCGGCCGGGTGAACCCCGCCAGAAGCTTCAGCGCGGTTGTCTTTCCGGAGCCGGACGCACCGATCAGTGCCACCAGTTCCCCCGGCCCGACCGTCATTGACAGATCGTGCACCCCGGTTCCGCTGCCGGGATAGGTATAGTTGATGGATTCAAACGCCATGGTCATGAAGAAGCCCCGGATTGGACTGGGTCGAAGGTTTTCCGGCTATTGCGCCCCACCAACAGGACGATCAGCAAGGCGATCCATGTGAGCAGGAAGCTCACGATCGTGAGCGCCGCTGCCTCGGCGGGTTCCGACTTGCCGACCAGGTTGATCGAGACCGGAAACGTCTGGAAAAGCAGGATGTTGGCGACGGTGAATTCGCCGAGTACGACGGTGAATGTCATCAGTGCCGCGTTCACCAGCGCCGGCCATAGGTTGGGCATGACCACCCAGAGGATCGTCCTCCCCACGCCGGCACCCAGGCTTGCCGCCGCAAGGCGCAACTGCGCCAGATCGAGATTCGAGATCGCGATATCGATCGCCCGGTAGGCATAAGGCAACGCAAGGAAGAAATAGGGCAGCGTCAGAAAGAACGGCGAGCCGATCAGCCAGCCCGGTCCGCTGATCAGCACAGACAGACCCGCCACCAGGGCGATACCCGGTATGACGAAAGGCAAGATGGCAGCGAGTTCGAGAAGCATGCGCAACCGGGGTGCAAACAGATGAACGGCGATCACCGCGGGAACCATGACAAGCAGAATGCAAGCGACCGTCGCCAAGGCCAATTGCGCCGACATCCACAGCGGAGCCAGAAGATCACCACGCGACAACAGCGCGACATATGCGTCCGGGCCGAAACCCGCCTGTCCCCGCGACAGGCTGAAGATCACCGTCATGATCAACGGCAGGGCGAAGTATATGAAAAGAGCGGCAAGAAAGACGATACGCAGGCTTTTCCCGATCATTTCCACCTCCGCGTCCTCTGGCCAAACCAGCGGCTGATCCACACCAGCACTGCCATCACCACGATCATCCCGACGGACAAGGCTGCGCCGGTCTGCGGTGCGCTTGCAACATCACCCGTCAGGACATTGCCGATCTCGGTCGTCAACAGCACGATATTGCCGGAGGTCAACGCATAGGCGGTGGCGTAGCCGGAAAAGGCGGAACCGAACAGCAGAATGAACGCCGAGATCAGCGAGGGCGCAAGGATGGGCAGCACAACCAGCTGCAACCGCTGAGCTGGATTGGCCCCCAGGCTTTTTGCCGCCGCGAGCCAGTCCTGGCTGATGGCGCGGATGGCGGGTGTGATCAGGATAATCATCAGGGGCGTCAGAAAATAGGTATAGACCAGCGTCAGGCCCGAGATCGAATAGAGCGAGAAACCCATCGCATAGATGTCTATTCCCGCCGTCCGCAACACCCGTGTCAGGAGGCCGAACATGCCCAGTGTGGAAATGAAGGCGAAAGCCAACGGAACGCCTGCAAAATTGGCTGCAACCGCGCTAAAACTGGTGACGAGCGCACCGAGGCGGGACTGGGCACCGGAACCAAAAGCGATGAAGGCGACGACCCCGCCAGTGACCAGTGAAACCGACGCCGAGGCAAACGAGAGAACGATCGAATTCCAGGCCGCCAGGCGGTATGTGGGATTGGCGAGGGACTGGATGTAATCGAGCGTGAATCCGTGCGGCCCGGAAACCGACTGCGCAACGAGCAGGATCACCGGCGCGATCATGCCGATCACAGTGAGCAGCAGGAAGGGTGCGATCATCGCAACGGCCCACAGGACATGCATCGGCAATAGGGGCCGCCGCGTTTTCGCGGCGACCTCCCGGTTGTGTTTGGTTGAATGTGCGAGGTTCATCGGTGTTTCAGATCTTGACCTCTTTCGCCCAAAGATCGGCAACGACCTGCTTGGCCTTGTCGAGTTGCGCCTGGGATGCGAAACGGACCTGCTTGTATGCTTCAGGCGTCGGCAGGCGATCCAGAACCGCCTTCGGTACGACGCCCTGCTCGAGCATGCGACCAAAACGGATCGGCTGCGCAAAGCCCGAAAGGAAGCCGAGCTGGCCCTCGTCGCTGAACAGGAATTCCTGCCATAGCTTGGCAAGGTTCGGATGCGGCGCATAGGCGCTGATGCCCTGCACATAATAGTTGCCGAATGGCGCGCCGTCGCCTGGAACCACAACTTCAAACTCGGTGCGGCCTGCCTCTTCATCGCGAATGGTCAGGGCGAGATAGTCCCATCGCAGGGCAATCGGCGTCTGGCCACTCACCATGCTGCCCTTGTCGCTCTGAATGGGATTGTAGTTGCCCGCAGCGGCGAGACGCGCGAAGAACTCGACACCCGGCTCGATATTATCGAGGCTTCCGCCATTGGCCAGACTTGCCGCCATGACAGCTGCGAAACTGTCGCCCGCCCGCATCGGATTGCCGCCCATTGCCACCATGCCGCGATACTCCGGCTTCAACAGGTCTGCCCACGTGCGGGGAACAGTCTTGACCACCGACTTGTTCACCGCAAACGAGATAATGCCGTAGTAGCAGCCGTAGAAATGGCCGTCCTTATCCTTCACCGAATCCGGAATGTCTTGCCAGGTAGCAACCTGATAGGGTTGCAAAAGGCCCTCTCCCATCGCCTGCTGCGCAAATGACGGGGCAAGATCCACGCAATCAGGCCCGCGTTCCTGCTTCTTCAGGCTGCGGATCGCCTGCAATTCCTCGGAGGAATTGCCTTCAGGATTGGTCGGATTGACCTCGACGCCGTATTTCGCCGAAAAGTCCTTCATCAGCTTGCCGTAGACCCAGTTGGGTGACAGCGCGATGGTGTTGAGTACTTTTTCCGCCTGAGCGGCCGATACGAGATCGGCTGCCGGGACCGGGCTTGCTAGCGCAAGGCCAGGCGCCTTGATGTTCAGGAGAGATGCACCGAGTGCAAGAGAGCTTCCACGGAGCAATCCACGCCGGCTAATATCGAAGAACGCCATGTCGTTTCCTTTCCTATCTGTCCTGCCGTCAAACGGGCCGGTTCCGGGCCATCCCGACGGAAGTCTATGAATTTTCTCTGCCCGCAATCTCTGGCGGGAACGCTTGCCTCCTATCACGCGTCTCATGAAACATTCATGACATATGCGAGACAATCATCTGAAATAAAACAGTAATTTTGTGCCTTGAGATTAAATAACTATTTGGTTACTAATGTGAATTGGGCGGCAAGACCTCAAGCGGTCGGCTGCGACCAAAAAAATTGGAGCAAGGGAATGACAAAGATCGCGGTGATCGCAGATCCCCATATTGGTATAGGGAGCCAGGTTTTTGTTGAAAACTGGCATCGTGCCGTTTCGCATGTGAACATGCGCGAATGTGCCCTGACGGTCATCCTGGGTGACCTTACGTTCGACGCCGCCAATAGCCGGTCAGACCTGGATTTCGCGCAGACATCACTCTCTGCGCTACACGGTCCATGTCTCGTCCTGCCGGGCAATCACGATGTCGGCGACGTCGATCGGTCGAGCCCGCAGCCGGCAGATGCGGAGCGCATCGCGCGCTGGACGGAGACATTTGGTCCGGACTACTGGCTTTGCGATGCCGTGCCGGGCTGGCGGCTCGTTGGAATCGACAGCCAGATCCTGGGCACCGGCCTGGAACGGGAGGAAGAGCAATGGGCGTTTCTGGAAACGGCGCTGCGCAGCGACCGGCGCACAGTGCTTTTCACCCATCAGCCGCTCTTCCTGGAGCGCTGGGATGAAGGTGACCGTCCCTATTGGGCCACCTGCGGCGTACCGCGTCAGCGGATGCGCGGGCTACTGGACATGACCGGCACGTCAGCGGTCGTCTCGGCTCACATGCATCGCGCGCTTGCGGCCGTCCCGGCCCGTGGGCCTGCCTTCTTCTGGACACCGGCAACCAGCTTCCTGACACGCAACAGTTCCATGCCCGCCCAGGATGGCACCGAGATCATGGGGGTGACAATCCTCGACCTCTCCGAGCACGGCATGACAGCCGGCTTCGATCCTGTTCCCGGTCTCGAAACTTTTTATATCGAGGACTTCAACGGTTCCCTTTACCCGGCGCCGGCGAAATGACCTGGTTCAGCTTTCACGGCGGCCACAGCGGCGAATTCTGTGCCCATGCGAAGGGGACCTTGGATGAGGTGGTGCAGCGTGCGATTGCGCGGGGCTTCACGCATTACGGGCTTACCGAGCATGTACCGCGTTTCAGACCGGAGGATCTTTATCCGGGGGAGGAAGACCTCGGGACAGACGGGCTCATGCGGGCTTTCCTGGCCTATGCGAATACGGCTTTTGCGTTGCGCGAGCAGTACGAAGACCGCATCGAGCTGCTGATCGGCTTCGAAACGGAAACATTGCCGCCAGGCACTTGGTTGAAGACGATGCAGACCCTGCGCTTGTCACAGCCCTTCGACTATATCGTTGGCAGTTCTCACGACATCGATGGACGCTGGGTGGATTACAACCCGGAAAGCACCGAGGCGCTCAAGTCCGATCTGGGGGGTGACGAGGCGTTGCATCTGGCCTGGTTCGCCCGGCTGACGGATATGGTCGAAGAGCTACGCCCCGAGGTCGTCGGCCACATCGATCTCGTGCGAAAATTCGAACCCGCGAATTTTGCCTTCGGCAAACCCGCCCTGCACGCCGCCGAGCGCCTGCTGGAGGCCGTCAAGGCAACCGGCGGCATTCTCGATGTCAATTCTGCCCCCGTCCGGAATGGTTACGGCCATGCCTATCCGCTGCCAATCTTGCTGGAGATGGCCTGCCGCATGGGGGTTGGCGTGACCCTGGGCGACGACAGTCACGGCCCCGACACGGTCGGCGTCGGCCTGGAGGCATCGTTACAGGCGATCATCGCCGCCGGCTATCGAACCATCCGTCGCCTGAGCCGCGCGCGAGGCTGGGAAAACATTCCGATCGATAGGGTGCAACCGCGATGACCGATCATCCTGATGACGATGCAACGAGCGGCAATACGCCCGTAGCGAAGCGAAAGAAAACAAATGCCGCCCGTGCGCGCCGCAAAAGCGCAGCTTTGCCTATTGAAGGTACGCCTTTGAAACGGCGTAAGCCCAGACTTCCCGTGTCTCGGCAATCAAAACCGGCTGGAAAATCGCGCGATGCAATCGCTACGCGAGCCCAGATCCTCGAGGTCGCCACGGCGGAATTTGCTGCCAAAGGCCTCGGTGGCGCCCGCGTCGACACGATCGCGGAACGGGCAGGCTTCAACAAGCGCATGCTGTACCACTACTTCGAAAGCAAGGAAAACCTCTTCCAGGCGGTGATCGAAACAGCCTACATGAAGATCTGGCAGGCGGAGGCCACGCTGGAACTCAACCACATGCCTCCCGAGCAGGCATTGCGTCGCCTGGTCGTCTTCACTTGGGACTATTACATCGCCCACCCGGAATTCATAACGCTTTTAAACAGCGAAAACCTTCACCAGGCGAAACACTTCAAGCGGTCGCAGATTATCCAGGACCAGGCTCGCCAGTCGCGCGATCTGGTCCGACAGATACTGGACCGGGGTGTGGAAGAGGGTATTTTCCGGTCAGGAATAGATTCAATACAGCTCAATATCACCATCAGTGCCCTGGGTTACTATTACTTGACGAACCACCACACCGCCTCGGTCGTCTACGAGCGGAACATGGCAAGTCCAGAGGCTCTGGCTGATCGATTGGAATTCAACATACAGTCGATACTTGCCATCGTCCGTGTCTAGTGGTGCACGTCTGTTCAGTCATCCTCGGGACCGCCGCATGGGCCGATGGCGGCTCAATAATGTTTCATGCATTCGGCGAAATATGCTATTGTGCCCCGGCAGGCACACTGCATCGATTAGTGTGACGCCCGTTGCTGGCCTGTCGCACCATTCATGCCGGAGATTGCCAAGCGCGGCGGAGGAGAATGCAATGCATTACAGCGTGCAGTTTTTCACCTGGACCCCCAAGCAGGGCGTCCATCAGGTCGGATCGACGATTGAGATCGACGCGGTCAATCCAAAGCTCGCGGCCGTGTCGCTTTTGGGGCTGAGGCTGGACGAGACCGGCGCGGCCAAGAAACTCGCGGTGCGGGTCTGGAATGCACCGGACGACAGCAAAGCTGACTGCGAGTGCTTCTATTATCATTGACCGATCGCCGTTCCTGACGACGTGGATCCATCGCCATCAACGTGAGCGTAGCCTCTTTGCGGGACGAAGAGGCTACAAGTGATCTCTGACGGGTCCACCCGTCGCGTTGCCGCGAAAAAGGTTGCCGATAAATATAACGCGACAGGGAAGCCTGCGCGCTCGTGATGGCGGCCTCCGCCAACATCCGTTCAGAAGGAAGGCCGAAACCTGTTCATAGCGAAACCGGCTTGCCATCATCGAGTTCGGACATAACGCACTGTAATAGTGTGGGGAAATTTGGAGGCCTCGCCCGGAATTGAACCGGGGTGCAAGGATTTGCAGTCCTCTGCGTCACCACTCCGCCACGAGGCCTCGTTACGATCTTCACTTAATCGTGACGGGCGTTTAGACCGATTTCCGATCCAGTGCAAGACGCCTCGGTCGGATTCCAAGTTTTTCTCGCGGGAGAAGCGATGGCCATTGCCGCCATCGCTTCACTCCTTCCAAAACCACGGGGCGTTGCAAAACGGCCCATACCGTCCGGTACCGGTTCCGCTCCACCCAGTCGACAATCGTTTTGAGAAAAATCCATGCCGGTCTGGCAGCCGCCCGCCGGACGGAACGATCCGGATTTAATGGTAGCGACGGATCAACCCCACCAGTTTTCCCTGGATTTTCACCCTGTCGGGCCCGAAAATACGGGTCTCGTAGGCGGGGTTGGCGGCTTCCAGCGCGATCGACGCGCCCTTGCGGCGAAACCGCTTCAGCGTTGCCTCTTCATCGTCCACCAGGGCGACGACGATTTCGCCGGGGCTGGCGGTATTGGTATTGCGGATGATGACCGTGTCCCCGTCGAGAATGCCGGCCTCGATCATCGAGTCGCCGCGAACTTCCAGCGCATAATGTTCCCCGGTTCCGACCATTTCGAGCGGCACGGAAATGTCGTGCGTATTGTTCTGGATCGCCGAGATCGGCACACCGGCGGCGATTCGCCCCATGACAGGTATGGAGACGCTGTCGCTATTGGCGGCCGCGGGCTTGGCCGGTGCAGCCGGCTGAACGCCGAGGCTGCCCTGGATAACGCTCGGGGAAAACCCCCGCTTGGGCTGGAGGCTCATGGAATAGGCCTCCGGCAACTTGATCACTTCCAGCGCCCTCGCCCGGTTTGGCAGGCGCCGGATGAACCCGCGTTCCTCGAGTGCTGTTATCAGTCGGTGGATGCCGGATTTTGACGCGAGATCCAGTGCATCCTTCATCTCGTCGAACGACGGCGGTACCCCCGATTCCTTCATTCTTTCGTGAATGAACAGAAGCAGTTCCTGTTGCTTGCGGGTCAGCATGAAAGATCACTCCAGAATCGAGAAACAAATCAAGAACGAACACTATATGTTCCATATGTGTTCCGCAAGTCCCTAAAATTCATCGAATGTTTTCAAAGACCGGGGATTTTTGTTTGACGACTGGATTTGAGAGAGGGTTCTACGAGCGATCAGACCGACCCTAGTTCGAAGCCTGCCACTTGCGTGCCCACCAGACGGACAGTTTTCGGCGCTGGCGTCGAACGAAGGCAAGGTCGTGCGACAGCACGATCAGGCCCAGCGGTACCATCCAGAACCCGAGGACAGGCAGGAAACCGAGTATGCCGCCGAAGATCAGCACCCCGCCGATGGCGATGCGCAGCCCCCGCGATTGCGGCAGCCGCATGCGCCGCGATCCGATAACGAGTTCGTGCGTGCGTGCATCGATGCCGAATTTTTTCGTTTTCTGCGGTTCTGCCATAAACTCCACCTGTTGAATGCGGGACGCGCAGCGATGTCGCCAATCCCGCAATGGTGCGGATCCGGTTTACCGACAATATCGACAATGCGCTCCTCCCTCACATGGGGAGTTCTCCACAGTCAGACAAGATTGTGCACTTTTTTTGAAAAACCGCTTGGCAAATCGGAAAAGCATTTGTATTAGCAGCCTCACTTCTGCACCGCGCAGATGATCCCTGGTAGCTCAGCGGTAGAGCATTCGACTGTTAATCGACAGGTCGCCGGTTCGAATCCGGCCCGGGGAGCCAGATTTCAAAGGGTCTCTTGAGTTTTCAAGAGACCCTTTTCTGTTTTAAGGATTTCCTTCAAAAACCCAATACTGCCATCCAGCGCTAAAAAGCCATGGATCGCGGATGCGCGACTTTCTTGCGGCGGTATTGTATAGAGAAACGACCTCAACCGAAGCAGGAACAGACAATGCCATCGACCGAGCTGCTGATCGCTTTCCTCGCCACGACGGTGGTCTTTGCCTATATCCCCGGCCCGGCGATGCTTTATGCCGCTGCCCAGACGATTGCACGCGGCCGCTGGTCCGGCCTGATGGCGGCGCTCGGCATCCATCTCGGTGGCTACATGCATGTCATCGCCGCCGCGGCCGGTCTGTCCATCCTGTTTCACGCCGTGCCGACACTCTATATGATCGTGAAATTCGCCGGTGCGGCCTATCTCGTCTGGCTGGGCATTTCGCTGTTTCGCGCCAGGGTCGAGGGCGACACCGCCCTGCCCGGCATCGAGCCGAAATCCGGCCGGCGCGCCTTCTTCGAAAGCGTCACCGTCGAGGTTCTCAATCCCAAGACGGCGATTTTTTTCGTGGCTTTCCTGCCGCAGTTCGTCGATGCGTCCGCTGCTTTTCCGGTCTGGCTGCAACTCGCCATTCTCGGCTCGATCGTCAACCTGATGTTTTCGTCCGCCGATATCGTCTGCGTGTTTCTGGCCGGTGCGGTGATTGCACGGTTGCGCCGTTCCAGCCAGGCGCAGCGCCTGATGCAGCGAGCAGGTGGTGCGATGCTGGTCGGGCTGGGAGCGCATCTCGCCTTTCAGAAAGGCTGATCCGCAACGGTTGTTGCGTACGGCGCGCTGCCCGCTGCCCGCTGCCCTTCGCCGGCGTTTCCCGCAAAACGATGAAATAAAAAGCTTTCTCCGCGAAACCTTTGATCCGCCGCGTCCGTACCTGCGTACATTGTGACATGACACGATGTACGGACGAAAATGAAAAACAGCGACGCTTCCCCTGATGGCCCCGTCATCGTCTGGTTTCGCAACGATCTGCGGCTGGACGACAACCACGCGCTTCACGCGGCTGCTCAAATCGGCCGCGATGTCGTCCCGGTCTATATCCGCGAACCATCCCAAAGCGGCAACGGTCCGCTCGGCGCTGCCCAGGCCTGGTGGCTGCATCATTCGCTGGAATCACTGGCAAAGGTGCTCGACGGCCTCGGAAGCAGGCTTATTATACGTACCGGCGAACCCGGCAGCGTGCTTGCCGAACTGATTGCCGAGACCGGCGCGTCAGCCGTCTATTGGAACCGCCGTTACGATCCGAACGGCATTGCGGTCGATGGTCCCTTGAAAGACTGGCTGGGTGCGAAGGGCCTGTCCGTCAAGAGTTTTGCCGGACAGCTTCTCCATGAGCCTTCGCGGCTGAAGACGGGAGCAGGCACGCCCTACCGTGTCTATACGCCCTTCTGGCGCGCACTCGAAGCATCCGGGGAGCCGGACACACCGCTTGACGCGCCTGATACGCTGGTCTCGCTGCCAAAATGGCCGCGCGGCGAAGATTTGGGCGACTGGAAACTGCTGCCAGGGAAACCGGACTGGGCGAAAACCTTCTCCGAAATCTGGGTTCCCGGCGAGGCTGCGGCGCTCGAAAGGCTGGAGGCTTTCGTTAAGGACGGTCTATCCGGCTACAAGACCAGGCGCGATCTGCCGGCCGTCGATGGCACGTCCAGGCTCTCCCCGCATCTGGCAATGGGCGAAATCTCCCCTGCCCGCATCTGGCATGCCACACGCAAACTGAAGGACGTGCCGGCCGGTGACGTGATCACCTTCCGCAAGGAGCTTGTCTGGCGCGATTTCTCCTATCACCTGCTCTTCCACAATCCCGATCTGCCGCGCGAAAATCTCAATCGGAAATATGACGGTTTTTCCTGGAGTGGAACCGACCTGTGGTTCGATCGGTGGACCAAAGGTGAAACCGGCTATCCCGTCGTCGATGCCGGCATGCGCCAGCTCTGGCGGCACGGCACGATGCACAATCGCGTCCGCATGATCGCCGCGTCCTTCCTGATCAAGGACCTTTTGATCGACTGGCGCCGTGGCGAAGCCTGGTTTCGCGATACGCTGGTCGATGCGGATCCGGCCTCCAATGCGGCAAGCTGGCAATGGGTGGCAGGCAGCGGCGCCGACGCTGCGCCGTTTTTTCGGGTCTTCAATCCCGTGCTGCAGGGCGAGAAATTCGATCCGGACGGCGCCTATGTCAAAACCTTCCTGCCGGAACTGAAGCACCTGCCCGCAAAATTCGTCCATCGGCCGTTCGAGGCTCCAGCGAGCGTACTCGATACCGCCGGCATCGTGCTGGGCACGACCTATCCCAAACCCATGGTGGACCATGCAAAGGCGCGCGACCGCGCACTTGCTGCCTATAACAAGATCAAGGACGCAGCATGAACGCCCCCTTTTCCCATGGCCCGAATCATCACCCCGGCCGGCGCCTGTCGATCGCCGTCGTCGGTTCCGGCGTCTCCGGCAGTTCGGCCGCCTGGGCGCTCGATCCCGTCCACGATGTCACGCTCTACGAAAAGGACCGTCGCCCCGGCGGCCATACCGCCACCGTCGATATCGACTATGACGGCGCGCCGATCTCGGTCGATACCGGGTTCATCGTCTACAACGAGGCCAACTATCCGAACCTCACGGCGCTGTTTGCAGAACTGGATGTGACGACGCACAAGAGCGATATGAGTTTTTCCGTATCACTCGATCAGGGGCGGCTGGAATGGAGCGGCGACAATCTGGCAACCGTCTTTGCCCAGAAACGCAATCTCGTCAGGC
The DNA here is from genome assembly GCF_017873135.1 of Rhizobium herbae. Lineage (GTDB taxonomy): Bacteria > Pseudomonadota > Alphaproteobacteria > Rhizobiales > Rhizobiaceae > Pararhizobium > Pararhizobium herbae. The sequence goes on from NZ_JAGGJV010000001.1 coordinate 357,486, forward strand.
CCTCGTTTCTGCTGATGCTGCGCGAAATCCTGCGGTTCAACCGGATCTGCCTCGAAGACCGAAGCGCCGGCCTGCTGCAAGCCATGTCGATCGGCGACTATCTCAACTGGCGCGGTTTCTCGCCGGGTTTTACCAACAACTATCTGGCTCCGATGGCCGCGGCCATCTGGTCGTCGCCGACGGCGAAAATGCTGGAGTTTCCAGCCGAGAATTTCATACAGTTCTTCGACAACCACCGGCTAATTTACTCCAAGCCCCATCCCTGGCGCACGGTAACGGGCGGCAGCCGCAACTATCTGCGCAAGCTTCTCCGGCCGCTCGCAGACCGCGTCCGCCTCGGTTGCGGCGTGCGCTCGATCCGCCGCGAGGACGGCAGGGTCACCATCGTCGACGAGCACGGCATGACGAAAATCTTCGACAAGGTGATCATCGCTGCCCACAGCAACCAGGCGCTGGCCATGCTCTCCGATGCGACGCCGCAGGAAAGCGCGCTGCTGTCTGCTGTTCCCTACCACCCGAATCGGGTCATCCTCCACCGTGACACGGCATTGATGCCCAAGCGGCAGAAGGTGTGGGCATCGTGGAATTATCTGCGGTCGACAAAACCCTGCGGTTCGCAAGGGGTCGCCGTCAGCTACTGGATGAACCGATTGCAGGGAATTCCGCAGCAGTATCCTCTGTTCGTGACGCTGAACCCGGAGCGTGAACCGGCGCCGGGCACGGTCTTTGCCGAGTTTTCCTACGATCACCCGCAGTTTGACGCCCGTTCGATGGCCGCGCAGCGTGCTTTGAAATCCATCCAGGGCGACAACGACACCTTCTTTGCCGGCGCGTGGACCGGATACGGTTTTCACGAGGATGGCCTGGCATCGGGGCTTGCCGCGGCAGAGGCGCTCGGCGGCATCATCCCCTGGCGCCAGCAGATTTCCTCCGCTTTCAAGGAGGCGGCAGAGTAGATGCGTGTTTCATCCGGCTCGGACATGGCGAAGAACGGCGCATCGCCTGTCGCGGCGGCTGTGCTCTACGCCGGCCGGGTCATGCACCAGCGGATGAAGCCCGTCGGCCATCGCTTCAGCTATGACGTCTTTTCGCTGATGATCGATCTCGACCGGCTGGACGAGGCCGATGGGCTGAGCCGCGTTTTCTCGGTCAACCGCCGCAACCTGCTGTCGTTTCATGAGACGGATCATACAAGCGATAGCGGCGGATCGCTGCGCAGCTACGTCGACGCGCTGCTCGTCGAGACCGGCTTGCCGGGTCGGGCTGCGCGTGTCCTTCTCGTCTGCTACCCGCGCATTCTCGGCTTGGTCTTCAATCCGCTGGCCGTCTACTACTGCTATGGCGACGCCGGTGCATTGACCGCGATGATCTACGAGGTTCGCAACACCTTCGGCGAACGGCACACCTATGTCTGCCCGATCGAACTGGACGACATCTCGAACGCCGGTATCCGCCAGCAATGCGACAAGCTCTTCCACGTCTCGCCGTTCATTCCGATGGCGATGCGCTACCAGTTCCGCATGCTGCCGCCAGGAGAAGAAATCCGCTGGCGCATTCTGGAGACCGACAAGGACGGGCCGCTGCTGTCGGCAACGTTCTCAGGCGTTCAGGTGCCGTTGAAAACAGGCAAGATTTTGCGTCTTGTTGCCCGCATCCCGCATCTTACACTCAAGATTGTCGCAGGGATTCACTGGGAGGCGTTGAAGCTGTGGGTCAAAGGCGTCCGCACTATTGCACGGCCACAGGCGCCCGAAGCAATGAGCGTCTGGAGGGATGGTCGCAGAACAACGCACATATTTTCCGATGAATCCCAGGTTGGCGGACCGGCGGAATGAGGTTACTTTGCACCAAGAACAATGATTGCTGAGGATCTGTCGAATGAGTACAGCAGGCACCGGTTATTGTGATCCGAAAGACGGAGAGCGTCTTTCAACTGAAAGTTTGTCACGGATTGTCAAAGGTCTGCCGGCAAAGGCGCAGATGGTTCTGCGCGGTCTCGTTCACCTGCAGGCCGGTTGCTTGAAGCTTACTTTGCCAGACGGCAGAACGGTGGTCATCAAGGGCAAGGCCCAGGGGCCTGTTGCCTCCGTTACGCTTCACAACTGGAACCTGTTGCAGCGCGCACTGACCGGCGGCACCATCGCCGTCGCCGAAAGCTATATGGACGGCGACTGGGACAGTCCCGACGTCGGCGCCTTCCTTGAACTGTTCCTCGTCAACACCGATGTCGGCCGGAATTTCTCCAACGGCGCGCGCGGTGTGCTGCGGCTGGTCGAAAAATTTCGCCATTGGATGAACGCCAACACCAAATCCGGATCCAGGAAGAACATTTCGGCTCATTATGATCTCGGAAACGCTTTCTACAAGGAATGGCTCGATCCGACCATGACCTATTCCTCGGCGCTCTACTCGACGGGGGCCAATGATCTGCAATCTGCGCAACGGGCCAAATACAAGGCACTGGCAGATGCCGCCGGCATCAGGGCAGGCGATCACGTGCTTGAGATCGGCTGCGGCTGGGGCGGTTTTGCCGAATATGCCGCGCGCGAGATCGGCTGCAAGGTGACCGGCCTGACCATCAGCCGCGAACAGCTCGCCTTTGCCAACGAGCGCATGAAGAAGGCCGGCTTGTCCGACAAGGTCGAGATCAAGTTCCAGGACTATCGCGACGAAACCGGCCTTTATGATCGGATCGTCTCCATCGAGATGTTCGAAGCCGTCGGCGAAAAATACTGGCCGGCCTATTTCTCGCAGCTGCAACGCTGTCTGAAGCCCGGCGGCAAAGCCGGCCTGCAGATCATCACCATCAAGCCTGAAGCTTACAGGGAATACCGCGCCAATCCGGACTTCATCCAGAAATACGTCTTTCCGGGCGGAATGCTGCCGACCCCCCAACACCTCATCGATCTCGGCCGCAAGGTGGGTTTGAAGATCAGCGGCGATTTCGGTTTTGGTCTCGATTACGCGCGCACGCTGGCCGAATGGCGCGAGCGCTTCTGGAGCGTCTGGGACAAGGTCGAGCCACTCGGTTTCGATATCCGCTTCAAGCGCCTCTGGGAGTTCTATCTGTTTTACTGCGAAGCCGGTTTCCGTGCCAGGAACATCGACGTCAGACAGATCGTGTATGAATAGGCGCGCAGCCGGCGGCGCTGCCCAATCGCAGATCAGCCGCCGGATGCTTCTTGCCTATGCCCTTCCCGCCGCGCCGCTGGCAGCGCTCGGCCTGCCGCTCTACTCGCTCGTTCCGACCTACTACACCGAAACGCTCGGTCTTCCGATCGCCTCCGCCGGTTGGGCGCTGTTGCTGGTCCGCCTCTTCGATGCGATCACAGATCCGTTGGCCGGTTATGCCGCCGATCGAATCAATTCCGGTTTCGGGCGCCGGCGCCTGCTCTTCCTTCTGGCCCTGCCGATTGCCGCCCTGTCGGCACTGATGCTCTATTGGCCCGCGGACGGCGCCGGCGTTGCTTGGCTCGCCGTGTGGGGCATGCTCACATCGCTGGGGTTCACGCTCGCGATCGTGCCCTATTCCGCCTGGGGCGCCGAATTGGTGGCCGATTATCATGGCCGCACGCGGCTGACATCCGCGCGCGAAGGTCTGACGCTGGCGGGTACGCTGATCGCCATCGTGCTGCCTTTTGCGATCGGGTTTGAGGAGAAGGGCTTTTCCGGCCTTGCTGTACTCGGGATCGTCGTGGCGGCGATGCTTGTGCTCTTCGGCGGGCTCACCGTCTGGATCGTGCCGGAACCCGCCAATCTGACGCGAAGTCCCCTGCCGCTGAAAGAGGCCCTGTTCTTTCTCCGGAGCAACAGGCCATTTCTGCGGCTGATCGCGGCGTTCTTCCTCAATGGCCTTGCCAACGGCATTCCGGCGACGCTGTTCCTCTATTTCGTTTCGGCGCGGCTGCAATTGCCGGAAATGCGCGGCCCTCTGCTTTTCCTCTATTTCCTCAGTGCGATCGTCGGCATACCGCTTGCCGCCATGGCCGCGCGAAAGCTGGGCAAGCATCGGGCATGGGCGATCGCGATGATCGTTGCCTGTGTCATTTTTTCAGTTGCTCCCCTGCTCCAACCTGGTGCGCTCGTTTCCTTCGCGATGATCTGTGCCATGACCGGGCTCCTGCTCGGCTTCGACCTTTCGCTTCCGCCGTCGATCCAGGCCGATGTGATCGACGCCGATACCGCGGCCTCCGGCGATCAGCGCAGCGGTTTTTACTTCGCTGCCTGGGGCCTTGCGACCAAACTTTCGCTGGCCGCCGGCGTCGGCATCGTCTTCCCCATGCTCGGTTTTTTCGGATTTGATCCGGCACCGGGTGCGGAGAACGGCGCGACCGCGCTGTTTGCGCTTGCCGTGATCTACGCCTGGGTTCCGATCAGCCTGAAACTGGCGGCAATCGCGCTGATGTGGAACTTTCCGCTGGATGAGGCGGCGCAGGCTGCGCTGCAAGCCCGTATCCGGCAATAAACTTAGCCACCCGGCTTTACCGTCCGTGGCAAAATGCCTATGGAAGCCGCAGCTTTTCAACCGATCGTTTCAAAGGTGATGACGTGCGTCTTGCATGGGTTTTTCTGGCGCTCGCCATTGCTACCGAAGTCATCGGCCTGACGGTCATGAAGGCGGCGTCGTCAGGTGGTGGCATCTGGGGCTATGCCGTCATGTACGTGTCGATCGCGCTCTCCTATGTCTTTCTTGCCAAGGCGGTGAAGACAATCTCGGTCGGCGTTGCCTATGCCATCTGGGAGGGTTCCGGTATCGCGCTGATTACCCTCGTTTCGGTGTTCGTTTTCAATCACGTGCTGAATTACCAGGAGATGATCGGGCTGCTGATGGCCGTCGGCGGCATCATTCTGGTCAATGCGGGTGAAGTCCACGAGGACGAGGAGATTGCCGATGACCGCGCCTAACGTCTATTTCATTTTCGCGGTCCTGGCCGGCATTCTCGATGTCGCGGCCAATCTCGCCTCGACCAAGTCGAACGGTTTTGCCCGTCGCGGCTGGGGGATACTCTCCATCCTTCTGGTGCTGGCGGCCTTTGCCTTGCTGGTCGAAGCCGTGAAAGGCATGGAACTGGCGATCGCCTACGCCATTCTCGGCGCCACAGGGATTTTCGGCACGGCGATCTCGGCGCGGGTTCTTTTCGGTCAGAGGCTGAAGCCGATCGGTTGGGTCGGGCTCGTTCTGGTCTTCGGCGCCGTGGTCGTCCTTCACACCGCCTGAGGATCCCGCTTCAGCACATCAACGGCATGACGAGCGGTGACGGGCGGACGGGCCTTCCATCCTGTTACTTTGTTGATGAGCCAGAAGTAGAGACCATAGGGAAGCAGGTTGACCAGCTTCATGGCGTAAGTGAAACGCTTGGGAAACGTGATTTCGAAGCCGCTGGACTTCAGGCCATCGGCGATACGATCGGCCGCGGTTTCCGGACTGACCAGAGCCGGCATTGGAAATTCGTTCTTTGCCGTTGCCTCCGTTTCGACAAAACCGGGATTGATGATCTGCAGGCGGATGCCCGCCTTGTCGAGATCGAATTTCAGGCTTTCCGCCATGTTGATCAATGCCGCCTTGGTTGCCCCGTAGGCCGCACTGGTCGGCAGGCCGCCATATCCGGTGACGGAAGACACGATGGCGATCTGGCCGTGGCCCCTCACCTTCATGTGGCGCACCGCCGGCAGCATGCAATTGACCGTGCCGTGCAGGTTTACCGCAAAGGTCTTCTCGAAATCCTCGCGGTGCATGTCCTCGCCATGAACCGGAATGTAGACACCGGCATTGAGGACGGCGAGTACCATCGACCCGTGTTCGTATTCGATGGCTGCGAGAATACGTTCCATGTCGCGAGGATCGGTCACGTCGCCGTCCAGCACGATGATCTTGCCAGGCCCTGCCGCTTCATGCTGAAGCTTGACCAGTCTCTCGTGATCACGGGCCGTGACGACGACAGTGAAACCGTCTTTCACCAGCCGTAGCGCCAGGGCGCGGCCGATGCCTGAACTTGCGCCCGTGACCCAGGCCAGTCCCAGTTCGGGGCGTGCGACAAAATCGGTCATGGGTTTTCCTTTCGCTGCTCGACGTTGGCTCCCGAAAGAACGGGATCACTCAACAATACGCATTGAAATGCAGTTTGTTCCCGCATTCGGGCCATTCGACGGCAGCAGCGTCAGCCGATGAGATCGCCGATCAACTGGCGCAGCGAGCCCGTCAATTTGAGCGGCGCGTCGGAGACGGCAAAGCCGATGCACGGGCGCTCGGACTCGGCCATCGGCCGGTGATCGATGCTTTCGTCCGCCACCGAGATGTCGCCCTTGACGAAACGCCCGCGAGCGTCGTTGAAGGCACCGTCCAGAACGAGCGAGAGTTCGTAGCCTTCATGCGTATGGGCAGGAATCACCCGGCCGGGCTTGAGCCAGAAGAAGCTGACGTCGCAACCGTCGATTTTTCCAAGGCTGTACTCCTTGAAGCCCGGCAACTTCCTTTTCCACGGAATTTCCTCGGCTTCCAGCCCGGCAAAGTCTCGGATGGCTTTGGGAAAAAGTGCGTTTGCCGGCCGCGGCAAAACCTTGGCCGCCGCCAGCGGATCTGCCGCGAAGACGGCTTTCAGGACAGCGTCTCTTGAATTGAGCGCAACCGGTTCCATCTTTTCCAGGATATCACCGACAGCCGCTTCGTATTTGGAGACCTTCGGCCTGTTGACGGATTGCATTTCGAGATGGGCTTCGACGAGGACGCGCGCCGGCTCTGGCAGAATGCCCGCAGCGTAACGTGCCATCAAGGCATCCACTGTATCCAGCTGAACATCAGCCATCGATTTTCTGTACCTGTCTTGCCGCATCGCGCAGCGGAAACTATCGCCTCACTACGCCGGGGGTCAAGATTTGGATCACCGCGGTTTTTGAAACCGTAGAGTTGAGCCGGGTCGATTTTTGCCCGTGACGGCGCCGAGTTGAAACGCTATTTCTTGCTTCACCGGGCAACCCGGCCGAAAAGACGCTAGGATTCCGGTATGTTGAATTGCGAAGGCCCGCCACGGCCGATACGTTCGCATACGCCCCGTCCAGCTCATCATCAGGTTCAGGCACCTGCCTGACGCAGTTACCCGCAGCCAAGAGGTTCGCCTATGTCCGTTCTGCCTTCCGTTCTCGACGCCATCGGCAATACGCCGCTGATCCGCCTCAAGGGCGCCTCGGAGGCGACGGGGTGCACGATCCTCGGCAAGGCCGAATTTCTCAATCCGGGCCAGTCGGTCAAGGATCGCGCGGCGCTGTCGATCATCCGGGAGGCGGAAAAGTCCGGCCAGCTGAAGCCCGGCGGCGTCATCGTCGAGGGCACGGCCGGCAACACCGGCATCGGTCTCGCCTTGGTTGCCCAGGCGCTCGGTTATCGCACCGTCATCGTCATTCCCGAGACGCAGAGCCAGGAAAAAAAGGATGCACTGCGTCTTCTGGGTGCTGAACTCGTTGAGGTACCGGCCGTTCCCTACAAGAACCCCAACAACTACGTGAAGCTGTCCGGCCGCCTTGCTGCGGATCTCGCTAAGACCGAGCCGAATGGCGCCATCTGGGCCAACCAGTTCGACAACGTTGCCAATCGCGACGCCCATGTGGAGACCACAGCGCCGGAAATCTGGCGGGATACCGACGGCAAGGTCGATGGTTTCATCTGCGCGGTCGGCTCGGGCGGCACGTTGGCAGGTGTCGCCCTTGGCCTGAAGACGAAGAACCCGGACATCAAGATCGGCATAGCCGATCCGGAAGGAGCGGCACTTTATAATTATTACGCCAATGGCGAGCTGAAATCGGCCGGCGGATCGATCACCGAAGGTATCGGCCAGGGGCGCATCACCGCCAACCTCGAAGGCTTCACACCGGATTTCGCCTACCAGATCCCCGATACCGAGGCGGTGCCGCTGGTGTTCGATCTCATTGAAAACGAAGGCATCTGCGTCGGCGGTTCCACCGGTATCAACATTGCCGGTGCCATTCGCCTGGCAAAAGATCTGGGACCGGGACATACCATCGTGACGATCCTCTGCGACTATGGTAACCGCTATCAGTCGAAACTGTTCAACCCGGCGTTTCTGAAGTCCAAGGGCCTTCCCGTTCCGGCCTGGCTGACGCGGAATTCCGGCATAACGGTGCCATACGAACCCGTCGGATAAGCATCTCATGACCATTGCCCTTTTTCGCGACGATTTCTATCTTTCAACCACGGAAGCAATCGTCACGGGAATACGGGAAGACGGCGGCATCGAACTCGATCAGACCTGTTTTTATGCGACGTCGGGCGGCCAGCCCGGCGACAGCGGCTTCTTCGAGCGCGCCGATGGCAGCCGCATCGAGATCGCCACCACGCGCCACGGCGACACCAAGGACATCGTCATCCATGTTCCGGTCGCCGAGCAGCCCGCTGCGCTGGTCGGTGAAAGGCTGGTGCTGCACATCGACTGGCCGCGCCGCTACAAGCTGATGCGCATGCACACCGCCTGCCATCTTCTCTCGGTCGTCTGCCAGTTTCCGATAACAGGTGCCGCCGTCGGCGAGGATGAGAGCCGTGTCGATTTCGACATGAGCGAAACCATCGACAAGGATGAGGTCACCGCTGCGATGATGAAACTGGTCGATGGCAATCATCCGGTCTATCTCCAATGGATCACCGACGAGGAACTCGCCGCCAATCCCGATATCGTCAAATCGAAGAATGTCCGGCCTCCTGTGGGCCTTGGCCGCGTCAGCCTCGTTTGCATTGGAGAAAACGCCGCGATCGACAGCCAGCCCTGCGGCGGCACGCATGTGTCGGAAACCCAGGAAGTCGGCCCTATCTTCATCGCCAAGATCGAAAAAAAGGGCAAAGAAAATAGACGTTTCCGCATCCGGTTCGGTAAGCCGGAAACTGCGTCCGCCCTTTGACCGGAGAACAATCCTATGACTGAACAGAAGAGCGCCTTCGTGGTTTCCGCCGACTGGCTTGAGCAGCGGCTGACCGATCCGTCAGTTAAAATCCTCGACGCTTCCTGGTATCTGCCGGCGCAGAACCGCGATCCGAAGGGCGAATATGCGGCTGCCCATATTCCGGGTGCCGTCTTCTACGATCAGGATGTGATCGCCGATCTGACCAGCGGCCTCCCCCACACTGTGCCCTCGCCTGACGCTTTCGCCGAGGCCGTCGGTGGTCTGGGCATCGGCGAGACCGACACGATCGTCGTTTATGACGGTCCGGGCATTTTTACGGCACCGCGCGTCTGGTGGCTGCTGCGCACCATGGGTGCAAAGTCAGTCTTCGTGCTGGATGGCGGCATCGACGGCTGGAAGGCGGATGGCCGCCCTGTGACAACAGAGGTTCCTGAGCCCGTTGCAGCGCGATTCCATCCGCGGTTCGATGCCGAAGCGGTGACCTCGTTTGCGCAAATGAGCGCGATCGTCGCGACAGGCTCCCGCCAGATCGCCGATGCGCGCGGTGCCGCCCGTTTTACCGGCGAGGAAGCGGAGCCAAGGCCCGGCATGCGGTCCGGCCACATGCCCGGCGCAAAAAGCCTGCCTTCCGGTGTCTTTTCGGTGGGCGGCAGGTTCAAGTCGCTGGAAGCCCTGCGCGAGACCATCGAGGCGGCGGGGATCGATCTCGACAAGCCCGTGGTTACCACTTGCGGCTCGGGCATCACCGCGGCGATCATCACGCTCGCATTGCAATCGCTGGGCCATACCGACAACAGGCTCTATGATGGCTCCTGGTCCGAATGGGGCAGCCGTTCGGACACATCCGTCATTACCGGGAAAGAATGATCAGAATGACACAGGGTAAAGGCATCGAGCCACTCGAAGTTCGCGTCACCGAACTGGAAATGACCGCACCGCCCAAGCAGAGCCTGCCCGTGCCGGTCAATATCCAGACCGCGATCATGCGCGTGCCGGAAATCCCGCTACCGTTCTATCGTTTCCTCTATCTGCAGGTCGGCCGGCGCTGGAACTGGGTCGACCGGCTGCGGATGAGCGACGAAGAGCTCACGGCCACTCTGCATGACAAGCGCAACTCGGTGAGCGTGATCTACGTCAACGGCGCCCCGGCCGGTTTTTTCGAGCTCCTGCAGGTGGATGAGGACAATGTCGAGCTGTCCCATTTCGGCATGTTCGAGCATGCGCTCGGGCTCGGGCTCGGTAAATGGTTTCTGCTGCAGACGCTCTATGCCGCCTGGAACTCCAATCCTAAAGTTGTCCGTGTCGCGACCAACACGCTCGACCATCCCCGCGCACTTCAACTCTACCAGCGCTTCGGCTTCTCGCCGGTTTCAACCCATGACGCGACGGTGCTGCCACTGAGCGACGAGGAGTTTCTGGCACTCGCACGCGGTTTCTGAAGGCCCTGGCGCCCGCAAGAAACGGGTGTCGTTCTCTTGCGGCGCATGGCATTTCCTCGGGCATTGAAACCGGAGGAACACCGCGATGACCCTGCATTACCAACCTATGCCGAGCGATCTTGCCGCACGCTATCGCCGCCGCGAGCCCGACGCCTATGGCCTGCCACCGGAGCTGCATGTCTCCGACGGCCAGGGCATGCCCTGCCGCCATTGCCTCGCCAATATCGCCGCGGGCGATCCCTACCTTATCCTCGCCTACCGCCCCTTCCCGGTGCTCCAGCCCTATGCGGAAACCGGTCCGATCTTCCTGCATGCGGAAGAGTGTGTTGCCTATGCGGGCGGCGCTGACATTCCGCCGATCCTGACGACGAGCAAGGATTATCTGCTGCGCGGCTACGGCGCGGACGATCGCATCGTCTATGGCAGTGGCGCAGTGACGCCGGTCGATGAACTCGATGCCCGCGCTGCCGAACTGCTCGAGTATCCGGAAATCGCCTATGTGCATGTCCGCTCGGCCCGCAACAATTGTTATCAGTGCCGTGTCGAGCGTGCATGAAAACGGGGCCGGCAAAACCGACCCCGCCCGGATCATTGATGTCGGTGCCTCGCTCAGGCGATCTTCAGCACGGCCTCCGGCGCATGGCTCTCATAGCCAAGCGCGTCGGCAACGGCCTTGTTGGTCACCCGGCCTTTGTGAACATTGAGACCGGCGCGCAGATGCCGGTCCTCGGCAATCGCCTTCAACCCGCGGTCGGCAAGCTGCAGGCCGTAATAGAGCGTTGCATTGTTCAGCGCATGTGCCGACGTCACCGGGACGGCTCCCGGCATATTGGCGACGCAGTAGTGAACGACACCATCGACCTCGTAGGTCGGATCCGAATGGGTCGTTGCATGCGAGGTCTCGAAGCAGCCACCCTGATCGATGGCGACATCGACGATGACAGCACCCTTCTTCATGCCCGACAGCATTTCGCGCGTCACTAGTTTCGGCGCCGCCGCACCGGGGATCAGCACCGCGCCGATGACGAGATCGGCGGAGAAGACTTCCTCCTCCAGTGCGTCGATGGTCGAAAACCGGGTGTGGACGCGGCCGGCAAAGAGGTCGTCGAGCTGTCGCAGGCGCGGAATAGAGCGGTCGAGGATGCTGACATCGGCGCCGAGACCGGCCGCCATGCGCGCCGCATGCAGGCCGACAACGCCGCCGCCGATCACCGTGACCTTGGCAGGCAGCACACCCGGTACGCCGCCGAGCAGGATGCCGCGGCCGCCATTGGCCTTCTGCAGCGACGTGGCGCCGGCCTGGATTGCCAGGCGTCCGGCCACTTCCGACATCGGCGCCAGCAGAGGCAGGCCGCCGCGGTCGTCGGTCACCGTTTCATAGGCGATCGCCGTCACGCCGGAGCCGAGCAGCCCCTTGGTCTGTTCCGGATCGGGTGCAAGATGCAAATAGGTGTAGAGGATCTGGCCGTCGCGAAGCTGCGCCCATTCGGAAGGCTGCGGCTCCTTGACCTTGACGATCATGTCGGATTGTTCAAAGACGTCCTTGGCGGTGGCCACGATTTTCGCGCCCGCCGCGCGGTAGGCGTCGTCTTCCGCACCGATCCCGGCGCCCGCCTTGGTTTCGATGATCACCTCGTGGCCGTGCGCCACATATTCCCTCACCGATCCCGGCGTCAGGCCAACACGATATTCATGGTTTTTGATTTCCTTCGGGCAACCGACACGCATCCTCACGTTCCTCTCATTTGCGGCTTTCGCCGTTGCAGTTTTACCCGCATAGCGAAACAGAAAGCGCGCCGCATGTCCTTGCAAAGAGGTCGGTCAATACCGTATTATTTCGCTGACTATTGCGTTTATAGAGAAAAATTCGAAGGATATTCGATTGTCGGCGATGGATGCAATTGATGCTGCGATCTTGCGGATTCTCCAGCAGAACGGCCGGATCGCCAATGCCGAGCTTGCCGAAAAGGTCGGGCTGTCAGCGTCTGCCTGTTCGCGCCGGGTCGATATCCTGGAGAAATCCGGCGTCATCAGCGGTTATCACGCGCGCCTGTCGCACAAGGCGCTCGACTACCGCATCATGGTCATCGTCCATATCTCGCTGTCGGGCCAGTTCGCCAAGACCCTGACCGAGTTCGAGGCCGCGGTGAAACTCTGCCCTAATGTGCTGGTCTGTTATCTCATGTCGGGCGAATACGACTATATCCTGCGCGTCGCTGCCAAGGATCTGGAAGACTACGAACGCATCCACAGGGATTGGCTCTCCGCGCTGCCGCATGTCGTCAAGATCAATTCCAGCTTCTCGCTGCGCGAGATCATCGACCGGCCGAATGTCGGCGTCTGACGGCTTCCGGCCTGAAAACTCTCAAACGTTTCCGACCACGCAGTTGCGGCCCCGGCGCTTTGCCTCGTAGAGACGGGCATCCGCCTTCGACAGCAGATCACGCGTCGTCGAGCCGTCGACCGGCGTCGAGGCGATGCCAACGCTGATGGTAACGGCCGAACGGTCCGACGTCGTCACATCCGTGAGCACGCGCTGGCGAAGGTCCTCGGCGCGCGACAGTGCGCTTGCATGATCGAGGCCGTCGCACAGAACGACGAACTCTTCTCCCCCGTAGCGGAAGAGATGATCGCTCTGCCGCAGCCCGGACTGGATTGCGTCGGCGAGTGATTTCAGCACCCGGTCGCCTTCCAGATGGCCGAACCGGTCGTTGACGCTCTTGAAATGGTCGGCATCGATCATGATCAGGCTGGCGACGCTGCCGGATGCCACTGCATTGCGGATCAGCCGCGGGGCCTCGAACTCGAAACGGCTGCGGTCGAGTACACCCGTCAGCATGTCGCGCCCCGACTTCGACAGCAGATCCTCGTAACGTTCCCGGAAGGTCAGCGCGTTGAAGATGTCGCCGATCGGCAGGCGTGAGACGGAGATCACGGAATGGCTGGAAAAATGCAGATAGGCGCCAAGGACGACCGAATAGAGGACCGCGGCGCCCATCTTCGCAATCCAGCCGCCCCAGAACACTTCGGCCGGCGCACCGTTCAGGGCATGCAGTGCGATATAGAATCCGGCCTGGTCGAACGTCAGCACGACGATGCCGCAGAAGAGGAAACGCAGGGTGAGGAGGCCGCGCATCCAGCGCCCGATCCGCTCGTAGAGCAGGATGATGATGAGTGAATCGAGATAGAGCAGAAGCGTTCCCCACAGCATCAGCCAGCCCATCTCGTCGATGAAGCCAAGATCGGCGGTGCGATTCGGTACGGCCGATACCGTCTGGTGCATCTGAAGCAGCAGGCTGAGCGCAACGGTGAGGAAGTTGCCCGCGAGCAGGCCGTAGATCGGCTGGCGCACCGTGGCGGCGTCCTCCTTCACATAGAGGAGAAGGATCATCATCAGCTTGCCGGCGAAAAGCACGGCGGACCCCGGCGAAATCACCCCGAACGGCAGTTGCACGTAGAAGACGGCGGCGAGATAGGTCTCGATGAAATGCAGGACGCCGAGCGCGGCGATGAAAACGCCGATACCGAGCAGATGGCGCAGATGCAGCAGCGTGACCATGACCGCGACATAGACAAGGCCCTCGCAGAGAAACAGGAATACATTGGTCATCGGCAGGCATTCGCTTGGATTGGCTTCCGGTGCTTTATAAACGGCAAGTTTAAAGAAAAGTTTAGGGGTGTAGCCCGCAGATTGTCGGCGGCACTGTGAATTGGCTCATATTCAACCAAAGTTGGGGTGCGTCCGCATTTCCGGTGTTACGAAAAGGATTTCGAAATACGTGACCAACCAGTGCGCAGCCGATCGACAACTTTCGGCTGTCCGGGGTTCAGACCTGACGGGAGGCTGCGTCGTCAGAAAACAGCGACGGACCGTGCTGGTCGATGATCTGATGCGCCTTGCGCAATGTCGCGTCGATCACGTCCTGTTCCGAACTGAAAAGGTCGGCGCGAATAAACGTGCGAACACGCACTACCCCATCGACCTCTTTCTCGATCGAGCCGGCCAGCCGGAACTGGGCGCCTTCCCGCATCGGGTTGGCCCGGATCAGGCAGTCGCCATAGGTTTCCGTCTTGCCGGACGACGCACTCGCCTCGGCGCTGGAGCCACTGGAAAAACCGAACAATTTTGACAGAAAGGAAGCCATGCGAAAGACTTACTCATGGCAAACAGGGCTGTCAAAGGCTAAGTTTCTCATCGGCGGCGATCGCATCGCCGGCTTGGGAGAAAAGGGAATGGCAAAGGCATTGCCCGGATCATGACAACAGGGTTTGAGGTGATTGCACCGATTGCCGGTATCGACGAACGGCTTGCCGCCAGCGAATCGGCATTCCCCGACATCCGGCCGGGATTGGCAAAGGAAATCATCTGGACCGATCCTGCAGCAAAAAGCCGAACAGCGCTCGCCGTCGTCTATATTCATGGATTTTCGGCATCGAAAGGCGAGGTCCGCCCCCTACCCGATCTCGTGGCAAAAGCGCTCGGCGCCAACCTGTCCTACACGCGCCTTGCCGGACATGGACGCAGCGGCGATGCCATGGCCGAAGCATCGGTCGGGGATTGGCAGAAGGATATGCTGGAAGCGCTGGAGATTGCCGCGCGGCTCGGCGACAGGACGTTGATCATCGCAACCTCCACCGGGGCGTCGCTCGCCACCTGGGCGCTGTCGCAGCCGCCGCTGGCCGCTCGTGTCGCGGGCGCCGTGTTTCTCGCGCCGAACTTCAGGATCAAAGGACGTGGGGCTTTCCTGCTGACTGCCCCTCTTGCCCGCCTCAGCGCGCGCCTTATCCTCGGCCGCCGCCGTTCCTTCACGCCGATGAATGATCTGCATGCCGCCTATTGGACCACCGAATATCCAGTCCCGGCGCTGCTGCCAATGGCGACCCTGGTCGCGCAGGTCCGGGCGCTGCCATTCGAAACGATCCGGGTGCCTGCGCTGTTCATTCGATCGCCGCGAGATCAGGTCGTCGATGCGACCCAAACGGATGCCGTCGCCGGCCGCTGGGGCGGCTCGGCGGCCATCATCGATCCGGGCGAAATCGGCGACCCCCATGGGCATGTGGTCGCCGGCGATGCGCTGTCGCCGTCAACGACAAACCGCATCGTGGATAACATCCTGAGCTGGTTTAGAGAAATCAAGCAATTAACGGATATTGCTGGATAAATATCAGATCACCAGATTGGCGAGAATCTCGTTGTCGGTAATATCCTGATAGCGTAGCCCCGCCGCATCGAACGCTGCTTTCAGCCGGGGAAAATTCTCCGGATGCTTGGTTTCGATGCCGATCAGGATCGAGCCGAAGTTGCGTGCCGATTTCTTCAGGTATTCGAAGCGGGCGATATCGTCCTCTTCGCCCAGCAGGCCGAGGAAGTCCTTGAGAGCGCCCGGGCGCTGCGCCATGCGCAGGATGAAGTATTTCTTCAGTCCCGCATGCCGCATGGCCCTTTCCTTGACATCCGGCAGGCGTTCGAAATCGAAGTTACCGCCGGAGACGACGGCGACGACAGTCTTTCCCTCAAGAGCCTCGCGCCCCAGCATTTCGAGCGCAGTGATCGACAACGCGCCTGCCGGCTCGAGCACGACGCCTTCGACATTGAGCATATCGGTGATCGTCACGCAGATGGCATTTTCCGCCAAAAGCAGCACCTGATCCGTTGAAAAGTGCCTGAGTGCCGCAAAGTTGAGATCGCCGATCCGCCCGACCGCGGCGCCATCGACAAAATTGTCGATCTGGTCGAGTGTCACCACGGAGCCTGTCTCCAGGCTGCGGCGCAGGCTCGGTGCGCCCTCCGGTTCGCAGAAGATGAAAGCTTCTGGCCGGACCACGTCCTTCAGATAGCCGGTCATGCCGGCGGAAAGCCCGCCGCCTCCCACCGGCATGATGATCAGATCGGGAACCGTGCCTTCCGGCAATTGCGCGACGATTTCGGCGGCAACCGTCGCCTGGCCCTCGATGATATCGGCATGGTCGAAAGGCGGCACCATGACGCCGTCGATCCGCTCCACATGCTCGCGTGCCGCCTGATAGCACTGGTCGAAGAAGTCACCGACAAGCTTGATGCTGATGAACTCGCCGCCGAACATCCGCGTCTTGTCGATCTTCTGCTGCGGCGTCGTCACCGGCATGAAGACGACGCCGGGCACGCCAAAGTGCCGGCAGACGAAGGCAAACCCTTGCGCATGATTGCCGGCCGAGGCGCAGACGAAGGTCTTTCCGGTCCCGCCGGCATCGATGACCTTGCGGAAGAAGTTGAACGCGCCGCGGATCTTGTAGGAACGAACCGGCGAAAGATCCTCGCGCTTCAGGTAGATCGCCGCACCGTAGCGCGCGCTCAGGTGTTCGTTGAGTTGCAGCGGCGTCGCCGGGAACAGCGTGCGCAAAGCCTCGACGGCGTTATCAACGTCCTGCTTCATGGAGTGCGGTCTTTCGTTCGGGTTCGTGTCGCCCTGCCTATGCCACAACGTCGGTCCCGAAACCACAGCTATTCGCAAATAAGTTGAATATTATAATCATCTTTAAGGATAGTCGCTTCTCCTTGACACAGAACGGCAAATCCCGAAAATCCGGACGGACATGGCATCGGGGGAGAAACAATGCGCACCGGCAATAAAAAAGGCGGCCTGACAGGCGCAATCTGCGCGGCCATGGTTCTGTCGCTACTGGCCGCGCCTGCTGCTGCCGGGCAACTCGCGGACGCCGCCGCGAAAGCCGAGGCATTGGCTGCCTCCGGCGACGCCATCGGCGCCCATGATGTCATGCGCTCCGCCATCAGCGATTTTTCCGCGACGCTGCCCTTTTCCATCGGCAAGGCGGTCTTCGTCACCGCCGATCCGGTGGGCTATGCGATGTATGACCCGAAGCCGAGCCCGTCGTTCAAGTCCGGCGAAGCCCTCGTCTCCTATGTCGAGCCCGTCGGACTGAGCTGGAAACCGGCGACGGTCGCAGGCAAGATCCAGACCCATTTCACTGTCGATCTGGACATTCTCAGCGCCTCCGGCGAGGTTCTGGCAAGCCAGAAGGCCTTTGGCGATTTCACCTTTACCGGCTTCTTCCGCAACCAGGAGATCTACGCGACGCTGACCACCGACGTCAGCGGCGCGGCGGCCGGCGATTATGTTCTCCGGTTTCATTTCAATGATCTCAACAGCGGCAAATCCGCCAGCGTCGATCAGAAATTCACGATCGCTGCGGCATCCCCAGCGCCGTAAGCTGCGTCAGGCGCTTTTCTTCGCCGCCGCGATCGTTTCGATCATCGCCTTCACGTCGGCTTCCGCGGCATCGAGCAAGGCTTCGTCGCGGGCGCGGATGACAAGATCGGTTGAAAACGACTTGCCGTCGAATTTCGGATAGGAGCCTATGCTGGTCAGCGGATGAGCCTTCTGCACCTCTCCGAGCGGTCCGCCGATATCCCCTTCCCCGAACGGAGACCGCACGGTACGCGATTGCACGATTGCACCGCTTTCCAGCTGCGGCAGCAGCGCGTCCAGCATGGCCTGGAAGACCTGCGGCACGCCGGCCATCACATGGACATTGCCGATGATGAAACCCGGCGCCGTCGAGACCGCGTTCGGGATATGCCGCGCGCCATTCGGCATGCGGGCCATGCGCCGCCGCGCTTCGGTGAATTCCATGCCGCGCCGTTCATACATCGCACCAAGCAGCTCCATGGCCTCCGGGTCATGTACGCATTCGACACCGAAAGCGCGCGACACGGCGTCGGCGGTGATGTCGTCATGCGTCGGGCCGATGCCGCCGGAGGTAAAGACATAGGTGTATTGCCCCCGCAGCCCGTTCAGTCCAGCCACGATCGCAGTCTCGTCGTCGGCGACGATGCGCACCTCCTTGAGGTCGATGCCCGCGAGCGTCAGCATATCGGCGAGATGGCCGATATTCTTGTCCTTGGTGCGACCGGACAGCAGTTCGTCGCCGATGGCGAGCATGGCGGCGGTGACGATTTTTTCGCTGGTCATCGGAAGGTCCTGTGTCAAACGGAGATCGTTCAGTCGAAAATCCGACTGTCTATTATTCTCGAACAGTCTGTCGCACGCTTCGGTTCAGACATTCGGCACGCAAACTGATAAATCTTATCTCCAGAGGCAATCAAGAGGAATTGCCAAATCACAGGAGAAGACGATGGCCAAGGTATTGGTGCTTTACTATTCGGCATACGGACATATCGAAACCATGGCCTACGCGGTGGCCGAGGGTGCCAAGTCCGCGGGCGCAGACGTCACTGTCAAGCGCGTACCGGAACTGGTTCCCGAAGACGTCGCCAAGGCATCCTATTTCAAGGTTGACCAGGCCGCCGAGATCGCCAAGCCGGATGAACTTGCCGATTACGACGCCATCATCTTCGGCGCCGGCACGCGTTTCGGCACCGTTGCGTCGCAGATGCGCAATTTCGTCGATCAGACCGGCGGTCTGTGGATGAAGGGCGCGCTGGTCGGCAAGGTCGGTTCGGTCTTTACCTCGTCGGCGACGCAGCACGGCGGCCAGGAATCCACCATTCTCGGCTTCATCCCGACCCTGATGCACCAGGGCATGGTCGTCGTCGGCCTGCCCTACGCCTTCCAGGGCCAGATGGGCCTGGAAGAAATCAAGGGCGGATCGCCCTATGGCGCCTCCACCATTACCGGCGGCGACGGCGCCCGCCAGCCGTCCGAAATCGAACTCGAGGCCGCCCGTTACCAGGGTGCCCACGTCGCCAAGATCGCGGCCAAGCTGTCTGCCTGACGATTTCCACGGCAATCGAACGCAATCGAAGGGTGGCCGAAAGGTCACCCTTTTTCATGCCGGTTGATATCGCGAAGGGTTTGCAGACGAGCAACGGAAATCGCCGTCCTCCGCCAATCCGCCGTAAAAGTGGTGAAATGCCGCTGTTTCGTGCTAGCTTGAACCGCCCGGACGCAAAACGAAGACGCAAAACGAAAATTCGCGACGCGTATTTCGGCTGCTGGAACGATTGCCCGCATTGGCCGTTCCTGTCCGGTCACGCCGACGCCACAAGGGCGTTTGAATACGGCATGCTCCAGGGAGTTGAAAATGACGAAAGTGGTATATGCGATCGTTCAACATGATGGCGGATGGGCCTACAAGCTTGCCGACGTTTTCTCCGAGGCCTTCCCGAACCGCGAGATGGCTGTGGCGGCGGCAAAAGCGGCGGCGGCCGAGCAGCAGGTCGGCGGCGACGATGAGGAAATCAGCTTTCAGGATCAGAGCGGCCACTGGCATTTCGAACACGCTGATGGTGGCGATCGTCCGGAAGCCATCGTAGAAGACAAGTAATTCGCATTGATCGATAGAGGCAAAGTGCTTCAGAACTCGGCGATGAATTCGAGCGCCTTGCCCCTCCCCGGCGCCGAAGAGGGGCATATTCTTTGGTGCTGAAAATGCCGAGTTTCCCTCCCTCGGCACGGTGATCTAAGCCGGAACATCCCGGCGCATCAACTGAAAGCTTCTATTAACCTTCACGCGTAGGGTTAATGGCGCCGCGTCGGCTGACAGGCAGAAGGCTAATCCTGGGATTAGCCTTCAAATTTCCAACAATGTTTGGTTCGTCAGCTCGTGTTCAACGGCCTTGCGGTCGTTACGCCGCTTTCGCGGTGTTTTCCTTCTGTGTCTGTCTCGCTTCAAGAATTGCCATGCAGATCAAATAACTCAGCATGACATCCTGCTGTGCGTCGGCCAGTAATTTTGCAGCCTCCAAAAGGTCCGTGACATGCACTCGATGTGACATCTGGAACTCCCATTCTTGAGATGGTTACGAAGATCGATAGTAATATTCAATGGTTATGATTCAACTGCAAGTTATCGACGATAATTATCGCTAGTTGCTCTTTTTTGAAACACACGCT
The DNA here is from genome assembly GCF_017873135.1 of Rhizobium herbae. Classification (GTDB taxonomy): domain Bacteria; phylum Pseudomonadota; class Alphaproteobacteria; order Rhizobiales; family Rhizobiaceae; genus Pararhizobium; species Pararhizobium herbae. Next base: position 377,686 of record NZ_JAGGJV010000001.1, read on the forward strand.
ATGAAGCGGCCGTCCTGAGAGACGCCTGTTTAACGCGCAGGCTCCTCTGCCAGCAATCCGGCCTGCCGGAACCACCGCTCGACGCTCTCCTGCACCGCGGCTTTTGCCTCATCCAGCGTATCGGCGGACTGGAAATCATAGCGGACCGTGCCGTTGCAGCCGGAGACCATCCATTTCCAATTCGTCTGGCCATCGTGCTGCAGCACATAAGCAAGCTCTTGCTGACCGAGCATGCCGGCGAAGGAGCGATTCCGGATCGGTCTCCACGTCAACGGGATTTCCTGCAACACTTCGACGGCTCCTCGGCGTTTCCTCACCATATGAAATATAAAGCGGTGACCGATTGCGCATAACCCTGTCGTTTGAGGGGTTTTTTCTAAATCCGGCATTGTTGCGTAACCGGCGGGAAACTCGCCGTCGAGTATCGAAGTTTGGTGAGCAATAAAAAAGGCCCGCGAAGGAGCCTCGATAGTCTATGCCGTGCCTTCGGGTTTCCCCAATCGTTGCTCCGCAAGCCGCCGTCGAACTTCCGCGACCATGAAATCCACCGCGGTCTCATCAGCTCCAAAATTCGCGCAAACGGCCACGATTCCAACGACAACACTTGTGAGCACCGTCATCACGTCCGCGACATCACCACCGACCTCAAGCGGCCCGGTCAAAATGAGTGGCACAATCTGATAAACCAAAGCGTCGTGAACTTCTGAAATTTTGCTCATATTCGACTTCTCAAATCAAAATAACCTAGCAGTCAATATAGGGCTTTGAAGTGTAAAACCATAGTCGGAAAACGCTCGGTCAAAGTTTGATAGGCAGCGATTTCTTCGCGACGCTTGCTGGGCGTCAGCCCTTCGAACATTCGCCCGACGCTTCTTTCAGGTCGTCACCGCTATTGCCATCTGCCTGTTTTACGGGATAAAAAGCTTTTTCTCAACTTCTGAACGAATGCTGAGACGCTGCACACCAGCCGCCGAGGGTCACCATGGCAAACGATGATGAGAATGCAGCCCCGGTCGGAAATCAACCGACGCCGAAATCAGCATTGATCCAGAAGATACAGGCGAGGGATACGCCCAACCCGCGCTGGAGTTCACACTTTCAGAACAAACTCATGACCGTCCCCAAAAAACCGATATTCGGTTCTTCGGACACGATTTTTACGATTGGTAGTTGTTTTGCAGAGCGCATCAGAGTGGCCCTGACGGCCGAAGGTCTCAATGTCGGACCGCCGATGCAGGACGTGCCGATGGCACACGATCGATACCGCATCGATCGCCTCCCCGCGCGACCGCATAGCGACTATTTCAACACTTTCACGATCCTGCAGGAATTCGAGCGCCATATCGGCGAATGGGATAGGGACCCAGAAGACTATTGGCTCGCGAAGGATCCCTATTGGGGCGGTGAGACAGCCTACCAGGATCCATATCGCCGGCTCATTTTGGCCCGAACGCCGCAGGACCTTCTTGAGGCAAACGAACTGGTTGATGTGGCGATCGACCGCGGCATTCGCGAGGCTTCCGTATTTTTCCTCACCATGGGAATGGCAGAGGTCTTTCGCAATAAACGTACAGGCAAGATCGCCTGTCAGAAGCCGGGCTACTCGGGAGGCGCCGGCGCCGACGAGACCGAATTCTACATGTCCACCTACGAGGAAAACCTGGAGAACATGTCCCGGGTGGTGGGGATAATCAACCAAGTCCGGCCCGGCGCGAAAATAGTTGTGACTGTTTCTCCCGTGGGACTGGCCCGCACCTTTGGCGAGGACGATATCCTTGTCGCCAATACCGAAGGCAAGAGCATTCTGCGGGTAGCCCTTGGTGCGCTCGCCCGCAAATACGAGAATGTCACCTACTTCCCGTCCTATGAAATCGTCATGGCAAACGCACCGCTCAGCTTTCGGGAAGACGATGGCCGCCATGTCGCAAACTGGGTTGTTTCCAATATTGTCTCTGCCTTCAAGAGCGCTCACTTCATTTCACCGGAGAACGCGTAGGTGTAATTTTTTGGTATATAAAACGAGGAGGACTTAATGAATACTTTTCCTGACCGCCTGCTTATCGAAGCCAGAGATGCCAGCATTCAGCTTGAGCAATTGGCCGTTGACGATCTTGATCGGAACATTGACGGCTATCTTCAGCCCAATTGGCGCACCCGCCGCATGATCGAATCCTGGAGATCCTACGTCGCTTCGAACGGCCGCTCCACCGAAGCGGACTATGCCAATTTCCGCTCTGCTTATTCGGAGACCGAAGGGCGCAGCAACAAGGTATTTTCCGACGTCCTGGCCAGCCACATCCGCAATATCCCCTATGATATGGCTACAACCGTCTTCAGTGATTACGTCAAGAAGCCCGGCGATAAAGGCGATACCGCCGTCACGATGCTGAACGGTGAAGACGGCGAAGATCAGAACGCGGATGCATGGGCGAAGGTCATCAACGGCGCTGCTCGTCATCTCGAGCTGTACGGCTGGTGGAAGTCTAAGGTGCTTCTCCCCGACACCATTGTCAAAAGCCTGTCCAACAAGATCATGAATCAACTGGTCAAGGATAACGGCGATGCGGTTCAGGCTGCCGTGGAGGGCAAAGACGGCGCTCCCATGCAGATCAAGCTCAATTCGCGGTTCGCCACCAGTTTTGACGAAATGTACGAAATCGCCTCCGACCCTCTGCTGATGTCGATCGTGCAGGCCTACATGGGCGTTCCGCCGATCTTCAACACCCCGGTTTCGATTTTGAACTCCTTCGTGAAGGCAAAGAATACCAAGGCACTGTCGGATACGGCCCAGTTGTTCCACCACGATATGCACCGGCTCGGCTTTGTGAAGGTCTTCGTCTATTTGACCGATGTTGAACTTTCGTCCGGCCCTCATACGCTTGTTCGGGGAACCCACCGAAAGCGCCCTCCCCACTTGTGGGCCGATGGTCGCCATAGCGACGATGCCATCGCTCAAGCCGGGTTGGCGGACGATGTAGTGCAGATTACGGGCAAAGCCGGAACGGTGATGTTGGTCGATACCAGTTGCCTGCACAAGGGTGCTCACCCCGAATCCGAATCCCGGCTCTTGGCTTCCATTCAGTACACGAACTCCCTGTTCGGCAAGCCAATCGCCATGTCGGACCGGAAGGTGGAAACGTCATTGACCTCAAGGAACGAGGGTATCCATGAGGTGGCGGCGCTTGTTCGAAAGTACGCCATGAAGTCCGGCGCTCGCTTCATGCAAAACTTCATCTGAAGGTCGTAACTGCGGCATCCGGTTTTTGGGAAACTGGGCGCCGCAGTTACGACGTCAACCAGGCCTTCGACGCTGTGATCGCGGGCTGCCGAAGGACTGAATTGGTCGCGCCATTGTGGCTGCAACATAGATCGACCCGACGACGATCTGGCATTTGCCTGAGACCAAAGTCGTTTGATTCCGAATTAAAACCCGATCAAGTCGATAACGCGGCCGCCGAGCCGGTCGTCCCCATGGGCTCCTTGAATGTCTTGAACGGAAATGATTGACATCGTCCTTCTGGTCATCACGGACCACTTGCCACGGGCAAGGACTCTGTTTAAACCGCCGAACGGAACAGACGATGAATGCATATTGCAAAACCGAAGGATTGTTTTGCGCCAGAATATCTGAAACATTGCTCTAAGTACATGATTTATATAGATGCGGACGTGGCGAAACTGGTAGACGCAAGGGACTTAAAATCCCTCGGAGCAATCTGTACGGGTTCGACCCCCGTCGTCCGCACCACTTCCCCGAACCGGATGCCCGATCAACTGGAGCTTGAACATGTCACTTCCTGAAAAAGCATTTCCCGTTTCCTGGGACCAGTTTCACCGCGATGCGCGTGCGCTTGCATGGCGACTTGCCGGCAATGGCGGTGAGTGGAAGGCGATCGTCTGCATCACCCGTGGCGGCCTTGTCCCGGCGGCGATCGTCTGCCGCGAACTGAACATCCGGTTGATCGAGACGGTCTGCGTCGCCTCTTATCATGACTACGATGCGCAGGGGCAGATGTACGTGCTGAAGGGCATTTCGGAAGAGCTGAAGGCCGATGGCGGCGAAGGCGTCCTGATCATCGACGACCTGACCGACACCGGCAAGACCGCGGCCGTGGTCCGGGCCATGCTGCCGAAGGCGCATTTCGCCGCCGTCTACGCCAAGCCGAAGGGCCGGCCGCAGGTCGATACCTTCGTCACCGAGGTCAGTCAGGACACCTGGATCTATTTCCCCTGGGACATGGGTTTCACCTACCAGGAACCGATCGCCAAGGGCTCGCGCGGCTGAGCACACCCCAGCTCTCCGCGGACACCTTTGCCGCGCCTCGCCTCGCTTGTCTGCAGCATCGGTTCATTGATGAGCCTTTTCGAATATGGTCTGGTTTTACCGTGGCCTGATCTGATACATTGAGCCTTCGTCCGCCGCGATATTGCCGCGGCAGCAAGAATCCGGACGGAAGCCCGAGGCTTTCTCAACGGATCGCAGTGAGGAGGACGGACCATATTACGCAGGACGCTCGTTTCGGCAGCGGTTGGCTTTGGCCTCTGCTTGGCCCAGGTCTCTGCAACAATGGCAGGGGGCGCCCACGTCGAGCCGGTCACGGCTTATATCGAGGCCAATGTCCGGGCGTGGATAGAGGCTCCGGTCATCATCGAAGGGCTGAAGGATCAGAACGAACGTCATGCACACCTGACGCCCGCCGACATTGATGACCTGGACGCCGCCTGGCGCACCGAATTTTCAAGCAACGTCCGGCCGCTGATCGATTCGGTCATGGGCAGCCCGCTGTCGAAATTCCTCAAGGACAAGCAGGTTGCCTCCGGTGGCGTCATCACCGAGATCTTCGTGATCGATGCCAAGGGCCTGAGCATCGGCGAGAGCGAGGTCAGCTCGGATTACTGGCAGGGCGACGAGTTGAAATGGCAGAAGACCTATCTGGTTGGCCCCGACATCCTTTTCGTCGATCGCGCAGAGAAGGACGAATCGACTCAGACGCTGCAGTCCCAGGCGAGCCTCACGATTTGCGATCCAGAGACCGGCCAGCCGATCGGCGCCATCACCGTCGGCATCAATCTCGATGCGTTGTAACGGGCCAAGTGGTTTTTCAAAGAGCGGCTTGGGATAAAAACCTAAAGCGGCTTTTCAAGCTTCCCGTCATCCTCCCCCTCATTTTGAAGCCGATTGATCTCGGTCTACCGAATCAGTTTTTCCCCAGTCCACAGTCTTGCCCGTTTGGCTATCGCGGATGATCGTAATGGTAAATCCAGTGTGGTTTTTCACCCGCGAATTTTCGTAAAATAGCCTGCCGCTGCGGACGTCGCTGGAGGTAAGCCGGCGAAGCACCTGATTTTGCTGTATTTGCCCTCTGTCCCCGTTTTCCACAGGCTGCACACACAACATCTGGTGTTCATAAATACGGCACAAACCAGCCCTTGACGGAATCGGGTACAATGCCGTTAATGGTTTTTACGTTGCGGCGGCGGCGGGACCGGGCAAGTTACGAGGCCGGTTCATTTCAGAAAAATCGTCTGTGTTTCAGGCGGCCCGGTGGATGATCCGCCGGTCGCGACGGTTATTTTTTGTGATCTCCTCAGGCGCCAAACACGTCACAAAAAGCTGGCGTAAAGAAGTTGTTGATACTATATTTAGTGTTTGCAGCCAAATTCAGCACAAGATACAGGGTGACCCGAGACGGGTTTCCCATCAGAGCGGAAAACGGAAAACTGGCTGCGCGAAGCTCCGTGCGGCCGGACGGGGACAATTGTGCCCTGAGCCCGATACGGGTTCGGGTATGCGGCAAACAAAGGACAAGGGACAAATGCAGATCGAACGTCGTTTCACCAAGGCTGGCCAGTCGGCCTATGCCGAGATTGAGTTCCGCAAGGCCATCAGCGAGATCAAGAATCCCGATGGCTCGATCGTGTTTCGTCTCGCGGATATCGACGTACCCGCGCAGTTTTCCCAGGTCGCCGCCGACATCCTGGCGCAGAAATATTTCCGCAAGGCCGGCGTGCCTGCGCGCCTGAAAAAGGTCGAGGAAAATTCCGTTCCGTCCTGGCTCTGGCGTTCCGAAGCCGACCTTGCCGCGATGAAGGATCTGCCGAAGGAGCAGCATTACGGCTCCGAAACCGACGCCCGCCAGGTCTTCGATCGTCTGGCCGGCACCTGGACCTATTGGGGCTGGAAGGGCAACTATTTCGCCTCCGAAGAAGATGCCCTCGCCTTCCGCGACGAGCTTGCCTACATGCTCGCCACCCAGCGCGTTGCACCGAACAGCCCGCAGTGGTTCAACACCGGCCTGCACTGGGCCTATGGCATCGACGGCCCCGGCCAGGGCCATTTCTATGTCGACCCCTTCACGGGCAAGCTGGTGAAGTCGAAGTCGTCCTACGAGCATCCGCAGCCGCATGCCTGCTTCATCCAGTCGGTCGGTGACGATCTCGTCAACGAAGGCGGCATCATGGATCTGTGGGTGCGTGAAGCCCGCCTGTTCAAATACGGCTCCGGCACCGGCTCCAACTTCTCCTACCTGCGCGGCGAAGGCGAAAAGCTGTCGGGCGGCGGCAAGTCGTCGGGCCTGATGTCGTTCCTGAAGATCGGCGACCGCGCCGCCGGCGCCATCAAGTCGGGCGGCACCACCCGCCGCGCGGCCAAGATGGTCGTCGTCGATATCGATCACCCGGATATCGAGGCCTATATCAACTGGAAGGTCAAGGAAGAGCAGAAGGTCGCAGCCCTTGTGACCGGCTCGAAGATCGTCGCCAAGCACCTGACGGCGATCATGAAGGCCTGCATCAATTGCACCGCCGACAACGATGCCTGCTACGACCCCAAGCAGAACCCTGCCCTCAAGCGCGAAATCAAGGCCGCCAAGAAGGACCAGGTTCCGGAAAACTACGTCAAGCGCGTCATCCAGTTTGCCAAGCAGGGCTACAAGGGCATCGAGTTCAAGACCTATGACACCGACTGGGATTCGGAAGCCTATCTCACCGTGTCGGGCCAGAATTCCAACAACTCGGTCTCCCTGAAGGACGACTTTTTGCGCGCCGTGGAAGCGGACGGCAACTGGAACCTCACCGCCCGCAAGGACGGCAAGGTGATGAAGACGCTGAAGGCGCGCGACCTCTGGGAGCAGATCTCCCATGCCGCCTGGGCATCGGCCGATCCGGGCCTGCATTTCAACACGACCATGAACGACTGGCACACCTCGCCGGCCGCCGGCTCCATCCGTGCATCCAACCCGTGCTCGGAATACATGTTCCTCGACGACACGGCCTGCAACCTTGCCTCGCTGAACCTGCTTCAGTTCAAGGATGCCGCCACCAAGAACATCGACATCGCCGATTACGAGCATGCCGTGCGCCTCTGGACGCTGGTTCTCGAAATCTCGGTGATGATGGCGCAGTTTCCCTCCAAGGAAATCGCCGAGCGCTCCTATGAATACCGCACGCTCGGTCTCGGCTACGCCAATATCGGCGGCCTCTTGATGTCCTCCGGCATTCCCTACGATTCGACGGAAGGCCGCGCCATTGCCGGTGCGCTGACCGCCATCATGACCGGCGTCTCCTATGCCACTTCGGCCGAAATCGCAGCCAAGCTCGGGCCCTTCCCGGGCTTCAAGCCGAACCGCGAATCGATGCTGCGCGTCATCCGCAACCATCGCCGCGCTGCGCACGGCGAAACGCAGGGCTATGAAGGCCTGTCGGTCGATCCGGTGGCGCTGATCCATGGCGAATGCCCGGATCAGGACCTCATCGCCCATGCCAAGGCTGCCTGGGACAAGGCGCTGGAACTCGGTCAGCAGCACGGCTACCGCAACGCCCAGGTCTCGGTCATCGCCCCGACCGGCACGATCGGCCTCGTCATGGATTGCGACACGACCGGCATCGAGCCCGATTTCGCGCTGGTGAAATTCAAGAAGCTTGCCGGCGGCGGCTACTTCAAGATCATCAACCGCGCCGTTCCGGAAGCCTTGCGCACGCTCGGCTATTCGGAAAGCCAGATCGCCGAGATCGAGGCCTATGCCGTCGGCCATGGCAACATCAACCAGGCACCGGCGGTCAACCCCGGTTCGCTGAAGGCAAAGGGCTTTACCGACGACAAGATCGAGGCGATCAACGGCGCCACCAAGGCTGCCTTCGACATCAAGTTCGTCTTCAACCAGTGGACGCTCGGCGTCGACTTCCTGAAGGACACGCTGAAGGTCACCGACGAGCAGCTTTCCGACATGAGCTTCAACCTGCTCGAGCATATCGGCTTCTCGAAGAAGGACATCGAAGCGGCCAACGTGCACGTTTGCGGCGCGATGACGCTGGAAGGCGCCCCGTTCCTGAAGGCCGAGCACCTGCCCGTGTTCGATTGCGCCAACCCCTGCGGCAAGATCGGCAAGCGTTACCTCTCGGTCGAAAGCCACATCCGCATGATGGCGGCTGCCCAGCCGTTCATCTCGGGCGCGATCTCCAAGACCATCAACATGCCGAACGAGGCGACGGTCGAGGATTGCAAGGCCGCCTACATGCTCTCTTGGAAGCTGGCGCTGAAGGCCAACGCGCTCTACCGCGATGGTTCCAAGCTTTCCCAGCCGCTCAACGCCTCGCTGATCGAGGATGATGAGGACGAGGATGCGATGGAGGACTTTTTGGCAGCGCCCGCCGCCGCCCAGGCCGTCACCGTCACCGAAAAGATCATCGAACGCGTCATCGAGCGGGTCACCCGCGAACGCGAAAAACTGCCGAACCGCCGCCAGGGCTATACCCAGAAGGCGATCGTCGGCGGCCACAAGGTCTATCTGCGCACCGGCGAATTCGGCGACGGCCGCATCGGCGAGATCTTCATCGACATGCACAAGGAAGGCGCTGCCTTCCGGGCGATGATGAACAACTTCGCCATCGCCATCTCGCTGGGTCTCCAGTACGGCGTGCCGCTGGAGGAATATGTCGAGGCCTTCACCTTCACCAAGTTCGAGCCGGCCGGCATGGTGCAGGGCAATGACGCGATCAAGAACGCCACGTCGATCCTCGACTACGTGTTCCGCGAACTCGCCGTCTCCTACCTCAACCGCCACGATCTGGCGCATGTCGATACGTCCGACTTCTCCAACACGGCGCTCGGCAAGGGTATCCAGGAAGGCAAGACCAACCTCTTGTCCACCGGCTGGACCCGCGGCCACAAGCCGACGCTGATCCAGGGCGGCCAGATAGACCGCGCCTCCGGCGAGCCGAAGGGTGCGGCCACCGCTGCCCCCGCCAAGGCCTCGTCCGGCGGCGCCAATGTCACCGCCTTCTCCGGCAGTGCCGCCCGCAAACTCGAACCGGCAATATCGATCTCCACCTCCGAAATCGTCGCCTTCAAGCGCGACTACGAGGAACGCGCCGTCGAACTCGCCGAGGAGATCGCCGGCGAGGCCGAACCGGACGTCACCGCCCTGTTCTCCGACAAGGCAGCCGCCGAAGCCGCCGCCGCCAAGTCGGACGCCAAGAAACTGGAAGCCGCCCGCCGCATCCGCTCGATCGCTCAAGGCTATACGGGCAACATGTGCAGCGAGTGCCAGAATTTTACGATGGTGCGGAATGGCACGTGCGAGAAGTGCGACACATGCGGTGCGACGAGCGGGTGCAGCTAACCGCTATTGAACGGTTGAACAGACGCCTTGAAAGGACCATTAGTCCTTGAGGCAGCATCATCAGATTTCCGGGCGACCCTGTCGTCCGGAAGTTTTCAATTTTAAATGCAAGTAATGCCGCGGCGCGACGGGCGCGCCCTCTGACCGTTTTGAAAACACAGAGGTGGCCGAGCATGAGGATTGGCATCACATTCGATTTGCGTGAAGACTATGCGCGCGAAGGGTATGACGAGGAAGAAACGGCCGAGTTTGACCACGTCGATACCATTCTAGCGATCGAGTCCGCCTTACAGTCTCTGGGGCACATGACGGATCGCATCGGCCATGCTCGCGCCCTTGCAAAGCGATTGGTCGATGGTGACCGTTGGGATCTGGTTTTCAACATTGCCGAAGGAATGCATGGTTTTGGCCGCCAGGCCCTGGTGCCGGCTCTGCTCGACACCTATCGGATCCCCTACACCTTCTCCGATCCGCTCGCCCTCGCCGTCACGCTGCATAAGGCGGCCGCGAAGCGCATCGTCCGCGATCACGGTCTTTGCACAGCAGATTTTGCGGTTGTCGAGGCTCTTTCGGATGTCGAGAATGTGACGCTGCCATTTCCGCTGTTCATAAAGCCTGTTGCCGAAGGCACGAGCAAGGGAATTTCCGCCGCGTCCAGGATCCGCGACCGGACCGAGTTGAGGCAAGGATGCGACAGACTGCTGGCGCGTCATCGCCAGCCGGTCTTGGTTGAGCGTTACCTGCCGGGCCGTGAATTCACCGTGGGAATCCTTGACACAGGATCCGCCTCGACGGTGCTTGGAGTCATGGAGCTGGTGCTGCGGGCAGAGGCCGAACCCGACATCTACTCCTACGAGAACAAGAAACACTTCGAAGAACGGGTCGATGCTCGCCTGGCAACGGATACCGTCGGTCTTGCCGCTGCGGAACTGGCGCTTTCAGCCTGGAGAGGGCTCGGCTGTCGCGACGCGGGGCGTATCGACATGCGATGCGATGCGGACGGCAAGGTCAACTTCCTGGAAGCGAACCCTCTGGCGGGGCTGCATCCCAGGGACTCCGATTTGCCTCTGCTGGCGCGATTGAAAGGGCTTCCGTACAACGCACTGATCGAAGGGATCATCGCTTCAGCGTTGAGCCGCGTTGCCAAGAGCGTCGCCTGAATGGCATTGCCCGCTCAGTGAAACCTTGTCTTGCTAAAACGCCCAATCGCGCTCAAAGTATATTAGCGTATGCCTATGTACTCGTTGGGGCGGCTTGCACATGTTCTTGATCGCTCGGCGCGCATGGCCGAATGATCCCCCTTTTCTGCAGAGCCGAACTGACGCCCGGATACGCGTTTTTCGTCCGGGTCGAATGCCGCTACGGTGGCTGAAGTGGAAGGGTTGATGCAGCGCAGGCTAGTCACAATTCTAGCGACGGACGCGGTCGGCTACAGCCGTTTGATCGCACGGGATGAAGACGCCGCTCTTGCGCTCTTCAAGGAGCATGCTGCGATCATCGAGGAGCGCATTCGGATTCATGAGGGCCGCGTCTTCGGGGGCGCGGGCGACAGCCTCATCGCGGAATTTCCGAGCCCGGTTGAAGCGATGCGTTGCGCCGTCGAAATCCAGGACCAGCTGGCCCATTTGGATGAGAAGCTCGACGAGGATTGGCGCATGCGATTTCGCGTCGGCCTCAACCTCGGGGATGCCGTCGTCGAGCAGGGCAATCTGTATGGCGAGGCAGTGAATGTGGCCGCGCGTCTCGAAGGGCTGTCCGAGCCGGGCGGCATTTGCGTGTCCGGCACACTCTACGAGCAGGTGAAGCACCTGCCGAACATCGGATTTCAAGATCTGGGTTCACGCAAGTTGAAGAATATCCCGACACCGGTGCACGCCTATTCCGTCAAGGGAATAAGCGCCGCCACTGTGCACAGGCGCCCGATGCGGTGGTCCTGGGCCGCTGCGGCAGCAGCGCTCCTGGCAATCGTCGCAATCCCTGTCGGCTGGATCTATGTGCCGGAAATGGCCGCCAGCAACACGTCATCGTCGCAACTCCAGCCTCCCTCGCAGCCATCGATCGCGATCCTGCCGCTCGACAATCTCAGCGATCCCGCACACGAATATTTCAGTGAAGGCCTGACCAACGATATCACAAGCGATCTGTCCAAATTCTCGGGTCTCTTCGTCATCGCCTACAACTCGGCATCGACGTTCAAAGGCAAGCCGACGAAAGTTCAGGATATCGGTACGGCACTGGGCGTTCGTTATGTCCTGGAGGGAACGGTACAGAAAACGCCGGAGCGGCTGCGCATCAATGCGCAGCTCATCAATGCCGAAACCGGATTTCACGTCTGGGCCGAGCGTTATGACCGGACCCTGGGTGATACCTTTACCGTGCAGGAAGACATTACCAGGAGCATCGTGACGGCGCTTGCGGTCAAGGTGACCGCCGCCGAAGAGCAGAGATCCCGGCGGAAGCTGACGGAAAGCATGGATGCCTATGACTATTATCTGAAAGGCAAGGCAATCTGGTCGGATCCCGACAAGGTGACGCCGGAAGGGAACGAGGAGGCGCGCCAATTGTTCGAAACGGCAATCAAGCTCGATCCAGCCTACTCGTCCGCCTACGCGGAACTCTCCTATGTCCATGTCCGGGCCTATCAGAACGGATGGAGCCCCGATGGCAAGGCATCCCTGCGCGAGGCAAAGCGACTTGCCGAGAAAGCCCTGAGCCTCAACGACGATTTCAGCAGCCACTGGTATCTCGCCATCGTTGCGTGGAATCAGGGCGAGTTCGACAAGAGCCTCCGCGAGTATGAGACTGCGCGCCAGATCAATCCCAACGATCCGGATCTTGCCGCGGATATGGCCGAGGCGCTGGTTTATGGCGGCGAACCTGAAAAGGCGATCGAGCAGATCAGGGGCGCAATGCTGCGCAATCGCTTTTATCCCTTCTGGTACCCGTGGAACTATGCCCGCGCCTTGTACATGGTCGGTCGCTACCAGGAAGCGATCGACGCCATCGCAACGATGACCGCCCCACCCAATGATGTGCGCTTGATCACCGCTGCGAGCGAGGCCCAGCTAGGGCATATCGCCAAGGCGCGCGCGATTATGGCGGAGTTCAGCAAGATAGATCCGGATTGGTCGATCGAACAATCCGCCGCCTACTACTATCGGAGGGATAGCGACCGTCAGCATTGGGTCGATGGGCTGAGAAAAGCTGGCCTAAAGGAGAAGTAGAGTAGATGGGAAACGATATCAATCACGGAAAAACAACCGGGAATGTACATTTTTATACATTTCCGGCAGCTCTGGTTACGTTGACAACCATACGTTCAGGCGTAAATTAATTCCATTCAGATCAGGAGTAAGGATCGCCGTTGGTTTAGATCCTTCGCAGCATGCGCGACGTTAAGCCCGGCTGGGCGTGTATCGGCGTGAAACCCATCGCGGGCAGACACGCTGCAAGCACGGCCGTCAAAGATAACACCTGTCTACAATGCGTAATTCAGACTTGGCATGATTTCAGACTTGCACGTTGTATGAACTTGATGTGCGCGCACCGCCACGAAAGGCGGGTGCCGGAACACGCTTGGCGAAAGGGGGATAGCATGATGCAGACCGCCCGAGACTATTGCCGCGAGGGAAGACAGCAGCCTCTGACCCGGGAAGGGAATGAAAAGGCCAAGGAATGTTATGAGAGGGCAATCAAGGAAGATGGCAATTACCTGCCCGCCTATGCCGAATATTCCTACGTCCATCTCCGCGCCTACCAGAATGCGTGGGACCCTGACCGTGAGGCTTCGCTGGACGAGGCCGAACGGCTGGCGGACAAGGCCGTGGCCCTTGGCAATGACATAAGCAAAGGCTGGCACAATGACTTCAGGGGCCGCTGGTACCGAGCGATGGTTTACTGGAACCGGGGTGATTTCAAGACGAGCTTTCAGGAGTTTGCCGCCGCCCGCGCGCTCATCACCGATCCCAAGCGGATAGCCAAGGATACGGCCGACCTCGATGCAGATATGGCAGAGGCCTATATATACTATGGTGATCCCAATAAGGCTCTCGCACTGATCGACAGCGCCGCGGCGAGTGATCCGGATCATGCCTACTGGCACGATTGGAATCGCGCCCGCGCCCTTTACATGGCAAAACGGTATGACGATGCGCTGGCAACCATCCGTGGGATGACCTCTCCCCCGAACGACGTTCGCCTCATTGAGGCCGCAAGCGAAGCGCAACTCGGGCACCTCGATGATGCAAGGCGAATAATGGGAGAATTCAACAAGATCGAGCCCGGCTGGTCGCTTCAGAAGTCAGCCGATTACCGGTATGGGGACAGCGCTGCGCGAGACCATTGGTTGGACGGGCTGAGTAAGGCCGGGCTAACATAGTGCCCGTTCCCCGCCGCTGGTAAAATCACCTATGCGGCGCTAAACCGGGTTGCGGTTTTCCTGTTTCAGGAGTGTCACGTTGCTGATTTATGGGAACAGCCACGGCCGCCAGGACCTCACTCGTCGGCAATGGCGCTCGTATGATCGTTGATCTCGATCCAGTACCCGTCCGGATCCTGCACATAGGCCTGCCGGAATCCGTCCCGCCGCGTGCCGATCTGTCCGACATTTCCCGGCCAGTCGTAGAACGTCACGCCCTTGGCCGTGATGTCGGCGACGAAGGCATCGAGGTTGTCGATGCGCAGCGCGAAATGCGTGTCCTTGGTGAGGTGCGTCGCGCCAAAATCGCCCGCGATCAGATGGATCGTATCGAGGCCGCCGATGGTCAGCCAGGCCACATTGGCGCTGCCGGTACGCTCGATCGGCGTAAAGCCGAGGATATCGGTGTAGAAAGCGACGCTGCGGTCGAGATCGCGGACCAGCAGCGCAAAGTGATCGAGACTATAGGTATGCCGCATCGAATAATCCTCCAGTGATGTCGTCGCATGATGCAGACAGGCAAGGCGTTGGCGCACCCTCACCTATCGCATCGCCTCGAGCCTTTTTACGACACGCTGCGCGATCTCATCGTCCTGTTCGCGGATTGCATCCGTCAGCGCCTGAAGTTTGGCCCGCAGGCCATGAACCTGATCGACGAGCGCCATGATGACGTCGATGCCGTCATGATTGACGCCCATGGTTTCGGTGAGATCAAGGATCAGCAGCCCGCGCGCCAGATCGGCGTCCTGAAACTCGGAATCGTCGTCGTTCATTTCCGGAATGATCCATTGTCGGTCGATCCATACCGTCAGCGTGGAGGAAACGATGCTGAGACGCTCGCAATACTCCAGATGATTCATGTCAACCTCCCCAGGCTTTGCGAGGATTGTGTGCTTCTCCCGCCGGCCAGGACGTCGCGAACGCCGCAAGGTCCGGATCGGCGGTGTCCGGCAGCATGACGTTGACGGTAACGTACTGGTCGCCGTTGCCGCCGCCCCGCCTGGATACGCCCTTGCCCTTGAGGCGAAGCGTCTTTCCGGTACTCGAATTTGGCGGCAGGCTGAGCGTCACATTACCGGATATCGTCGGGACGACCACCTTGCCGCCGAGGATCGCCTCCCGCAGCGATATCGGCATCTCGATCCGGATGTCGTCGCCATCGCGGGTGAAGATCGGATGAGGCCTGACATGCATTTCGATCAGCGCGTCGCCGGCCGGAGCGCCGCCGGAACCGGGCTCGCCCTTGCCGCGAAGCCGAAGCGTCTGCCCCTCCTGGGTGCCTGGCGGGACCTGCAGGTCGAGTGTCGTCCCGTCCGGCAACGTGATCTGCTGCTTCGAGCCATTGACGGCACTGAGGAAATCCACCTCCATGGAGAAATTCAAATCTCTACCCCGCGTTTGTCCGCGGCCTCGCCGTGAAAAGAAACTCGAAAAGATATCGTCGGTCTCGCCAAAATCCGAGAAGCCGCTCGTGCTCTGGTAGCGCGTGTCCTTGCCCGGAGAGCCCGCATAGTCGCGGTAGTAGTTCCGAGGCGGCTGCTCGGCGCCCGAGCCGTCGATCTCGCCCTTGTCGAAACGGGCCCGCTTCTCCTCGTCGCCCAGCAGCGAATAGGCCGAAGACACTGTCTTAAACCGGTCTTCCGCGCCCTTGTCGCCCGGGTTGAGGTCCGGATGAAGCTTCTTTGCGAGCTTGCGATAGGCACTCTGGATTTCTTTTTGCGTCGCGTTTTTCGCCACGCCGAGCGTTTCGTATGGGTCTTTGGCCATTGGGCTCCTGCCGCCGCATTGTCATGAAGGTGAAGATAGGTCAATTGCGAGCGACAGCAAGCATTGAAGCGTGGCAGCTTTCCGAAACACAGCTCGCATAACGGCCGTGGGTCTGAACGATCGATCCAATCCGGGAGAGGCTTACCGGCCGTCGAACGGATCCGCCAGCGCCGCATCCGGGCGGCTGATCGGGTATTTGATGGCGGAGACGCTGGCCGCCAGCTTCTTTGGCCCTTGCGTCTTCAGCAGAGCCCGAAAGCTCGGATGCATGCCGCCGTCGGAATAGGCCGTCATCGCGGTGCTCATGGGAAGCGAGCCGGTGATCGCCATATCGACCTTGCGCTCTTCCGCCTCGATTTTTGCCATTGCCTGCGGCTCGAGCTGGTTGATCACCGGCGGGCAGGCTGCCAGCGGATCGGTGGGCTCGCCACCCTCGAATTCCTTGTTGAAGACGTAGCGGCGCTCGCAGACCGAAACCTTCGGCTGCCGGCGCGTCACCTCGAAGGCATCGTAGCCCTCTTTCATCGTGCGCCAGAAGGACATGTTCGGATCGCCACGATGCATGGCCATGTTCGCGGTCGTCATGCGGAAAGGAAAGGCCTGAACCTGAAACTTGTCCTGCCCGCCGGCCAGTGCCTTCTGCACGATCGCATAGATCTCGCCGACGCCCTGGTCGGTCATCGCATAGCAGCCGGACGACGAGCAGGCGCCGTGCACCATCAGCGCCTCGCCGGTATAGCCGAGCGCGGATTCCAGCCGGTTGGGATAGCCCAGATTGAAGGAGACGTAGAACTGCGAGTTGGGGTTCAGCATGCCCGCCGAGACATGATAGAAGCCCTCCGGCGCATGACGGTCGCCGGTCCTGGTCTTCGGCCCGAGTTCCCCGGACCAGCGGCAGATCGGATAGGTCTTCAGGAGCGCGTAGGTCCCGGACTTGTCGACCTTCCAGACCTCCAGTTCGCTCTCCTGCTTGAAGATGCGCACCAGCACCGGGCTTTCCGGCTTCATGCCCTTCTTCGCCATCTGCGCGATCATCTTGCCGGTCAGTTTCGGCGGCGCTTCGGAAAGATCGTCCAGCGCCATGCAGCCCGACAAGGCCACGCCAAGCGCCAGCGCGACGAATGTCCGCGACATCGCTGTGCGGGCGGAGAGGACGCGCTGTGCGGCGCGATGAAGGGGATGAAAACAAGTCATGGAAGCGTCTATCGCTCTCAATCGCGCCAAAGTTTTGTCGAACGAACCAAATCAGGACAATCGCCGGTCTCGACGACAGCAGAATCGGGCACTGCAGTTAGCGTCCGGTTAATTTCCGTCTTGCGCAAGGCCGAAGACAGGCGCACCGCGCCCGCCTTTTAAAACCCTACTGCCAGACGACGATCTTCGCTTTCGCGGGAACGCGCTGATAGAGGTCGATGACGTCCTGGTTCATCAGCCGCACGCAGCCGGACGACACCGCCTTGCCGATCGACTGCCACTCCGGATTGCCGTGCAGCCGATAGAGCGTGTCCTCGCCGTTCTGGAAGATGTACAGCGCCCGGGCGCCGAGCGGGTTCTTGAGGCCCGGCTCCATGCCGCCGTTTTCGATCGAATATTTGGCAAGGCTCGGCTGCCGGGCGACCATCTCGTTCGGCGGCTTCCAGCGCGGCCATGGCTGGCGCCAGTGGATGACGCCGTCGCCCTGCCAGGCAAAGCCCTCGCGGCCGATGCCGACACCATAGCGCATCGCCGTGCCGCCTGGCTCGACGACGTAGAGAAACCGCGACGGCGTATCGACGACGACGGTACCCGGCGCCTCGCCGGTCCGGTCGGCAACGCGCTGGCGGTAGAATCGCGGATCGATCTGTTGATAGGGAATGGCGGGGATCAGAAAGCCCCCATCCTCGACCGGGCCGTACATCACCTGTAACTCGGCATCCGATGGCGGTCCGATGGGCCGGGTGATCCGAGCCGGCATCGGCGCCGAGCGGCCACCCGGCATCGACGTGGTACAGCCGGCAAGCGTACCGGCCGCAAGAACGCCGAGAAAACCACGGCGGGATAAACTATATTCGATCGTCATAAGCCCCATCAATCCGCTTTTCAGCAACCAGTCCCATCCCCCTGGACGAAGCAACCTGGCAGGCTCGCTCGTGCAAGCATTGCGCGGTCCACACTCACCCGGAAGAATCGGATCAGAGGCTGTTATGCCGCCAATCGCCGCCGTTTCCAACGGCGCCTCGCGCGTCTGTCGCAGCGATTCCAGCCCGGTCACCACATCGTGATGGACCGTTACGTGAAAGACGCACCTGCGACGACGTTGGCGAGTGTCGAGCCGAAGGGAAAATGAAAAAGAGATTGCCTCAGGCAACGAGGCAATCTCTTCAATCCCTTGTGTATCCGCGACGCGTCAGAAGTTGCGCTGCAGGCGAACGAAGCCCTGCACCTGTTCCTGCGCATTGTCGGGATCGATGTACTGGACGCTGATCTTCGTCGCGAGATTGGTGACGATCTTGTAGTCGAGCGTCAGGCCCGCGCGCCAGGTATCGCCGCCGGTGAATTCGCCATTGGCGTCGAGATCGATGTTGCTCAGATATTGCACCCCGGGCGTCAACGAAAGCTTGTCGTTGACCTTGATGACGTACTGCGCGCCAAGGCTCCATTCCGCCTCTTCGAAATAGTAGTTGGCGCCGCTTGCCCAGAGGCCGTAAACGCCGAGCTGGGTCGACCCGATATCGAGATAGCCGATCGCGCGGATGGCGCCCTCCTCCGTATCGGTGTCGTAGCTGCCAAGCAGGTATCCGCTGACGGCACCGGACTTGCCGAATATCTGCCCCTCGATGCCGACATTGTTCGCCCCCTCGCCGGGCTTCGTGCGATATGCTTCCTCAAGCTCGTCCACGGCGACGCCGGCACTGAAGGTCTTTGTGTCGGCAAACATATAGCGGATCGAATTGTGAACGGTCTGATTGCTGGAGACGACATCGGTCTCGCCGCTCATGCTGCGGTCATTGTCCCACCAGCTATATTGCATGCCGGCGCGCAAGCCGGCGATATCGATATAGACCTCCTGAAGGAATGTTGATGAGGCATCAATTTTCTCGATATTGCCGCGCAACGTCATGACGCTGGAAAGCGTGCCGTATTCGGTATCGTTCTTGGCTGAGAACGTCATTTGGCCGCGAGTCCAGAAAGACCAGTCCGACGTGCCGGCTCTGTTACGGCCAAACCGTCCTTCGAAGCGGACGTAACCACCGATCGAAAGGCAGGTCTCTGTTCCCGGAATGTAGAAGTAGCCATCGCCGAAGACATCGCAGACGCGAACATATTCCGCGGGTTCCGGTTCGGCGACGACGACCGCGTCAGCCGCCTGCGCGCCCGAAGCTGCACTCAGTATCGACGCTGCCGTCAGCAGGATAATTCTGACTTCCATCGTAATTCCAGTTCAACTTTGGGAGCGAAATCCGCGCGCCGTCGAGACGTGCATGCCGGGTTAACGCTTAGAACTGAGTAAGTTCAATTTTATACATACGAAGGCTCGTTTACCGCTTTGTGACGGAGAGGATTCTGCTGGCGAAACAATCGGCCCCAGACCCGGAAAAATTCGACGCAGGCCAACGGTGGAGAAGAATTCGATCGGCGTCATCGTCTACAAGACACCCAAAATCGACCGCATCGCCAAGGAGGCATGATGTTCACGGACTATTATGCCGAGAACAGTTGCACGGCCGGCCGCTCGACCTTCATCGAAACGCCCGATGCATCCGCCGGCGAACACACTATGAAACCTTTATCTCTTTGCCATTCTTCCGGAATGGATTTCGAATGCGCGACGGCTCTAGCATCTGGGCATTCGAAACAGGTCACTGCTACGATGCCGATGCTACGCCTCCATCCTTCCAGTCTCTCCGCCGCAACCGCCGATGCCCGCCGGCCCCATCGCCAGTCCGCCGGATGTGCCGCACGCTCCCGCAGGCAGCGCCGCGCTCGCCTGACGGCAGCGTTCAACGCTGCCGCTGTCCTTCTCTGCCTCGCCGGCATCGCACTCATCTGGCTACTCTCCTGAGGGGATAGGGCGATGAGTACGATATCGATATCGCAGGGCCGACTGCTGCCGATCACGGCCGCCCGTCCCGCCGAGTACATGCCTGCGGAAACAGCACTGGCCAGCCTGATTGCGCGGGTTTGCGCCGTCCGGGTTCTCCGCGAGCACCATATCTGGGAAGCCGTGCGTATCCTGCCGCACGTGGCGGGGCTGCCGGAAGAGATGAAGCAGTCGCCCGAGTTTCGCCGCCTCATGGAGAGGGAGGCATTTGCCGCCGCCCTCCGCCTCATTGCTCAATCCTGCGACCGCGCGTGCGCATTTCGTGGCCTCGACCCATGCGGCGATCATTGGGTCGCCACGCTGTCCGTCGGGACCGGCCTTGCCGAAAACCCACGGCGCGAGCGCGTGAAAGCCCAACATCGCGACCCGCCGGCTGCCATGCTGATTGCCCTTCTGGGCAGCGCCGCCGGGAAAGGCAAGCCGTTTGCCCGGCGAAGACGGACGACCGCGGCAACGCAAAAGGAGATGCAAAATGACTGAATTCAAACCGCTCGCTTCACTGCCGCAAGGGGCGATCTGCGACCTCGTCACCCCCTTCAGAGGCGACCAGCTGGACGAAGCCTCGTTCGCCGATCTCGCGGAATGGCAGATCGACAGCGGTATTTCGGGCCTGCTCGTTTCCGGCCCCGCAGGCGAACCCTGGGCACTGACCGACGATGAACGGACGACACTCATCCGGCTCGCGGTTGCCGTCGCCGGGGGCCGGATTCCCGTCATCGCCGGCACGGGCACGAACTGTACCGAGACGACGGTTGCACGGACGGCCGAGGCAAAGAACATGGGCGCCACCGCTGCCTATGTCGTCACCCCCTACTACAGCAAGCCCGCGCAGGAAGGTCTGTTCCGTCACTATGAGGCGATCGCCGATAGAATGGATCTGCCGCTCATCGTCGGCGTGGCGCCGCAGCGGACAGCCATAGACCTCTCGCCCCGGACGCTGGAGCAGCTGGCAACCCTGCCATCGGTTGCGGGTATCGCCGATGAAACCGGCGACATCGCCCGCCTCGCGGCAATGCCTGTCGCCCTGCGCCAGCGCTTCGCGCTCTACTCCGGCCATGATCTGACAGCCATGCCTTTCACCCTCATGGGCGGCCGCGGCGTCATCTCGTCGGCCGCCAATCTGGTACCGCGATTGACCGTTGCGCTTCATCAGGCGCTTGCCACCGGCAACCTGCAATCGGCGCAAAGCCTGCAGGAACGGCTGAGCCCGCTGTTTCAAGCCCTGGAACGCGAACCGAGCCCCGCGGCGATCAAATACGGACTCAGTCTGTTGCGGGGGATGAGCGACGATGTCCGGTTGCCGCTGACGCCGATCGTCGCGGAAACCACAGCCGCGTTCCGGATGGCACTGGCGCCTGTCCTTTGCAAACCGGCACCGGCGCGGCGGCAAATCCTATGAGATTTTAAGAACAAAGCCGCCGGCCACGCATGGAACGGCAATGGGCAAGCACATATTTTCTCATGACAATCAGCGTCTTGCCGATTGCAGACACATCAAACGGAAGATCGACCAATGCAGCAGTTAGCCAGTTTCCAATCAGCAGGCAAGGACGCCCGCGCAACAACCGACCGGGCCAGCCTGTCTGGCGCCGTCATCCGCCTCGCCGCCGTTTTCTCACTTGCCGGCACCGTTCAGCTTCTGGCCGGTTGGCTTCTGCGCTGAGACGAGCGTCCGGCCCCCATCAACAACATGAAGGTTACAAGGATCATGGGCAGTAGATATCCCATACAACGCGCGCTTTCGACAACGCCGCGCTTCACCGTCGGCCGGGATCACCATGGCTGGTGGGTCGTGCACGATCGGCTCGGCCGCGTCGGCGGACTGTTTGCCAACGAAGCGGCGGCGCTGCATTTTGCCGGCGAGGAAAGCAATCACGACGCCCGCGCGGTCTGCCGCGCCCCCACCGGCAAATGTGTCGAACTCGACGGGCTGTCGACAACTGGCGCCGCGACGACAGAGAGGCCCCCTTTGCGGCGTTATGCCTGAAGCCTTTGGGAGCGCCCGCTTTCCCCGGGCGAACGCGCTCCCCTTTTTCCTTCGAAAGATCGATAAGATTTGTCTTAAATGCCAGTGCTCGATTTCACCGGGATGAAACAGCGGCCGGGTTAAAGAGGATCGATTGCCACATCAGAAGGAGCGCCCGTTAAGGGCAGATCGTCAATGACCCTCGTCGTTACCATGTCAGCCACGACAGCGGCTTACGCGGCGCAAGCCGTGAAGCCGTCCGCACGCGTGAGCGGCGACGGCCCGACCGACGAGGCGATCACTTTGCTTTCTGCTCGGCCAAAGGACGATGCGGCCAACACGCATGCCGCGATCGCGGCCCTTCGCAGTCCGACATCGCTGTCACTGATGCTGATGAGTTCCAACGGCCGCCTGCCGCAGGGCACCCGTGGCGAAGCGGTACGCCGCTACATGGAATTCGAGCCGGATGAGCCGGAATCCGATGACAGCGACGAAGCCTTGCACCAGGACGACGAAACGGCCGGCGACTGATACGAAGTCTCCATCTCTGCTTTGCGAAACAGCCTGCGCCACAAGATGATGGCGGCCCGGTTTGCCGCGCCGCCATCCGTCCGGTAAAACTCGGTGAAAATCAATTGTGCTTGTGCGCACCGCCGGCCGCGTTGCCGACGGGAAGCGTGTAGTCGACCTTGCCGGCCTTTTCGAAGGTCAGCGTTACCGGAATGCTGTCACCCTCGGCGAACGGCTTCTTCACATCCATGAACATCAGGTGCAGGCCACCGCTTTCAAGTTTGACGGTTTCGCCGGCCGGAACGGCAATGCCGCCGTCCAGCTTGCGCATCTTCATCACGTCGTTCTGCATGGTCATCTCGTGCAGCTCGACGCGGCCTGCAGCCGGGCTTTCGACGGATACCAGCGTATCCTCTTCGCTGCCGTCGTTCTTGACCACGAAGCCGCCGCCGCCGACCTTGGCGCCGGGCAGCATCGCCTTCACCGCGCCGCCGGAAATCTCCAGCGAACCGGCTTTGACCGGCGCGTCGGCCATTCCCGCCATGCCGGTCATTCCGGCCATATCATCATGGTGATGTCCACCAGCCTGCGCCGGCGTCACGGTGATCGTCGGAGCGGGATGCTCCAGCGCATGGGCGCTCTGGCCTTCGGCGGCGATCTGGTCCCAGACGACCTTGTCCGAAGCGCCGCAGAGCTGCGTCACCGGAAAGGCAAGCTGCGTCTCCTTATCGAAGCCGGAGATTTTGCCGTTGATGACGAAGGTGTCGTAATAGTCGTCGGACAGGTTGCCGTTCTTCCAGCGGATTTCGAGCGGGCCGGAAGTGACGGCCTTGCCGTGATTGTCGTAGCTCTTGCGGTAGTCGCCCTTGATGATCTCAAGCTCCCAGCCGGCTTTCGGCTGCGGCTTGGCGAAGACGAAACCCTCCGGCAGCTTCACCTGAACTTCGGTGGTTGCCTTGCCGTCGCAGCCATGGGGGATCTGCAGCACGGCGTTAAAGCTGCTTTCCGAGGCAACCTCGTCCTGCTCGAAGGACGCATGCGCATGAGCGGTAGCGGCAGTGCCAAGCGAAAGTGCAAGTGCAAGTGCAAGAAATGTCGTTCTGGTCGTTGTCATAATCTGTCTCCGGACCGGTCTGGCCACCGTGGGCAGGACGGTCAACGCCGTATCAGGCGGCTGAATACTCTGGATAATCTGGAAAATCGCCGAGGCGAAGACGTCAGAGCGAGAGCGGAGGTGCGCGCGATTGCGGCAGGGTGCGTGGCTGCGAGATGAAAAGCGGGTGAAAATCAGGCTTGGCCGAAACGAACGCCGCCAAGCGGATGACAAGATAGCTTTCACCGGGTGGCGTCGGCAGAAGCACGGACGCGGCCAGCCGGCAATAGTCACAGACCGGAGCCAGGCCTTCGTGCGAGGAGCCATGGCCATCGACACCATCCAGCCCGAAGCAGATATCGATCGATCCATCCGGCAGCATATACTGCGCTGCCATCGCCGGGGTGATCTGACGGGCGAAGGCGGGCTGGTGGGCAAACGACAGGAATAGGAGCGCAAGCGCTGAAAGCACCCGCACCGCACCCTGCATATGTCGCCCGGCCTTGGCCATCAATGATCTCCGTCTTGGAGAATTGCGTTATCCTCTCGATGGGAAAAAAGCAAAGGCAGATTTGCCGCATCCAGGCAGAGACGTAAAACAGCCACGACAAAAATCTGTTCGGGCGCGACATTTTGCGCTTGCCAAGCTGCTGGCATCGCCGTTATCTGAAATCGATCTTGTTGGGAGAATCCGGGTGACACCGGTGCCGAAGGAGCAACCGCCCCGGAAACTCTCAGGCCAAAGGACCAGCAAGGTGCCGGTAGGACTCTGGAGAGAAGCATTTCCGCTCGCCGAAGGGATAACAATCTCAGGCAAAGGGACAGAGGGGGCTCGAGGAAACGACGCACGAAATGCGCCGTGGAGATGAGCCGGCGCGTTGCGCCAGACCTGGAGGCCGGACTTGGACGATCATTCCCCTTTGAAACAGACGCCGCTGCATGCGCTGCACGTGTCGCTCGGCGCCCGCATGGTGCCGTTTGCCGGCTACGACATGCCGGTACAATATCCGGCCGGCGTCATGAAGGAGCATCTCCAAACCCGCTCCGCCGCCGGGCTGTTCGACGTCTCCCATATGGGGCAGATCATCCTTCGCCCCAAATCAGGAAAGATAGAGGACGCAGCGCTTGCACTCGAAAAGCTGGTGCCAGTTGATGTACTCGGGCTTGCCGAGGGGCGCCAGCGCTACGGGCTTTTCACCAATGACAAGGGCGGCATTCTCGACGACCTGATGATCGCCAATCGCGGTGACCACCTCTTTCTCGTCGTCAACGCCTCCTGCAAGGACGAGGACTTCGCTCACCTGCAAAAGCATCTCGGCGAGACCTGCGAGCTGTCTCTGCTCGACGACCGCGCGCTGATTGCTCTGCAGGGGCCGCGTGCCGAGTGCGTGCTCGCCGAACTCTGGGCCGATATCGCCACCATGCGTTTCATGGATGTCGCCGAGGCCGACCTGCATGACGTGCCCTGCATCATTTCGCGCTCGGGCTACACCGGCGAAGACGGTTTTGAAATCTCCATTCCCTCAGCATCGGCAGAAGATGTCACGCGCCGCATCCTCGAGCATCCCGATGTGATGCCGATCGGCCTTGGTGCACGCGACTCGCTGCGTCTCGAAGCGGGACTGTGTCTCTACGGAAACGACATCGATACAACCACGACGCCGGTCGAGGCAGGCCTGGAATGGGCGATGCAGACGGCTCGCCGGGCGGGTGGCGCGCGCGAAGGCGGCTTCCCCGGCGCGGACACTATCCTGCGCCAGTTTGCCGGCGGCGCCGGCCGCCGCCGCGTCGGGCTGAAGCCGGAAGGCAAGGCCCCGGTTCGCGGCGGAGCGCCGCTCTTTGCCGATGCCGAGGGCAAGGTGCCGGTCGGCACCGTCACCTCCGGCGGTTTCGGCCCGAGCGCCGACCATCCCGTCGCCATGGGCTATGTCGATATTGCCCACACTGCCAATGGTACCCAGGTTTTCGCGGAAGTGCGCGGCAAATATCTGCCCGTCACTGTCGCCGCCCTGCCCTTCATCACCCCCACCTACAAACGCTGATCTGGAGCTGAACCCATGCTGAAATTTACCGATGAACATGAATGGCTGAAAATCGAGGGTGACGTCGCAACGGTCGGCATTACCGCGCATGCCGCCGAACAGCTCGGCGATCTGGTCTTCGTGGAACTTCCGGAAACCGGTGCTGCCCTCGACAAGGGCGCAACCGCTGCCACCGTTGAATCCGTCAAGGCGGCTTCCGATGTCTATTGTCCGCTGGATGGCGAGATTGTCGAGACCAATCAGGCGATCGTCGACGATCCGTCGCTGGTCAACAGCGATCCGCAAGGGGCTGGCTGGTTCTTCAAGCTGAAGCTCTCTGATCCGTCCGCCGTCAACGCGCTGCTGGATGAGGCCGCCTACAAGGAGCTGATCGCCTGATGAGCATGCCGAAAGACTTCACCTTCACCGACTACAAGCCCTATGATTTCGCCAACCGGCGGCATATCGGCCCCTCGCCCGACGAGATGACCGATATGCTCAAGGTCATCGGCTATGACAGCCTGGATGCGATGATCGACGACACGGTTCCGCCGTCGATCCGCCAGAAATCCCCGCTCGCCTGGGGCGCTGCGATGACCGAGCGCGAAGCGCTCGACAAGATGCGCGAAACGGCCAACCGCAACAAAAAACTCGTGTCGCTGATCGGCCAGGGTTATTACGGCACGATCACGCCGCCGGTCATCCAGCGCAACATTCTCGAAAACCCGGCCTGGTACACGGCCTATACGCCCTATCAGCCGGAAATCAGCCAGGGCCGTCTCGAAGCCTTGCTCAACTACCAGACGATGGTCTGCGACCTGACCGGTCTCGACGTCGCCAACGCCTCGCTGCTCGACGAAGCGACCGCCGCCGCCGAAGCGATGGCCATGGCCGAGCGCGTTGCAAAGTCGAAGGCAAAAGCCTTCTTCGTCGATGAGAATTGCCATCCGCAGACGATCGCGCTGCTCAAGACCCGTGCCGAGCCGCTGGGCTGGTCGATCGTCATCGGCAACCCTTTCACCGATCTCGATCCGGTCGATGTCTTCGGGGCGATCTTCCAGTATCCCGGCACCTATGGCCATGTTCATGATTTCACCGGCCTGATCGCGCGGCTGCACCAGACGGGTGCCATCGCCACGGTCGCTGCCGATCCCTTAGCACTGGCGCTCCTGAAGTCCCCCGGCGAAATGGGCGCCGATATCGCCATTGGCTGCACGCAGCGCTTCGGCGTTCCCGTCGGTTACGGCGGTCCGCACGCGGCCTACATGGCCGTCAAGGACACCTACAAGCGCTCGATGCCCGGCCGTCTCGTCGGCGTCTCCGTCGATAGCCGCGGCAACCGGGCCTACCGCCTGTCGCTCCAGACGCGCGAGCAGCATATCCGCCGCGAAAAGGCGACGTCGAACATCTGCACCGCGCAGGTGCTGCTCGCCGTCATGGCGTCGATGTATGCAGTCTTTCATGGCCCCAAGGGCATCAAGGCGATTGCCCAGAGCGTTCACCAGAAGGCGGTTCTGCTTGCACTCGGCCTCGAAAAGCTCGGCTATACGGTCGAGCCGGACGTGTTCTTCGACACGATCACCGTCGATGTCGGCAAGCTTCAGGGCATCATCCTGAAGACGGCGGTTGCCGAAGAGGTCAACCTGCGCCGGATCGGCACCACGAAGATCGGCATCAGCCTCGACGAGCGCTCGCGGCCGGTGACGCTCGAAGCCGTCTGGCGGGCCTTCGGCGGCGATTTCACGGTCGAGGACTTCGAGGCCGGCTATCGGTTGCCGGAATCCCTGCTGCGCACCAGCGAATACCTGACGCATCCGATCTTCCACATGAACCGGGCGGAAAGCGAAATGACCCGCTATATCCGCCGGCTGTCGGACAGGGATCTGGCGCTCGACCGCTCGATGATCCCGCTCGGCTCCTGCACGATGAAGCTGAATGCGACAGCCGAAATGCTGCCGATCACCTGGCCGGAATTCTCGGAAATCCATCCCTTCGTCCCTGCCGATCAGGCCGAAGGCTATCGCCACATGATCACCGATCTCAGCCAGAAACTCTGCCAGATCACAGGTTATGACGCGGTATCGATGCAGCCGAACTCAGGAGCGCAGGGCGAATATGCCGGGCTTCTGACGATCCGTGCCTATCACCTCGCCAATGGCGACGACCATCGCGACGTCTGCCTGATTCCGACCTCGGCGCACGGCACCAATCCTGCCTCGGCCCAGATGGCCGGCATGAAGGTCGTCGTCGTCAAGGTCAGCGACAATGGCGACATCGATATGGACGATTTCCGCGCAAAAGCAGAGCAGTATGGGGAAAACCTCTCGTGCTGCATGATCACCTATCCGTCGACACATGGCGTCTTCGAGGAGAACGTGCGCGAGGTCTGCGACATCGTCCATAAGCATGGCGGCCAGGTCTATCTCGACGGCGCCAACATGAACGCCATGGTCGGCCTTGCCCGCCCCGGCGACATCGGCTCCGACGTCAGCCATCTCAACCTGCACAAGACCTTCTGCATTCCCCACGGCGGCGGCGGCCCGGGCATGGGTCCGATCGGCGTCAAGGCGCATCTGGCCCCTTACCTGCCCGGACATCCGGAAACCGATGGTGGCGAAGGTGCCGTGTCGGCTGCTCCCTTCGGCTCGGCTTCCATCCTGCCGATCTCCTGGAGCTACTGCCTGATGATGGGCGGCGAAGGCCTGACGCAGGCGACCAAGGTGGCGATCCTCAACGCCAACTATATCGCCGCGCGACTGAGGGGCGCTTATGACGTGCTCTACAAGTCGGCCAAGGGTCGCGTCGCGCATGAGTGCATCGTCGATACCCGTCCGCTGGTCGAAAGTGCCGGGGTTACCGTCGACGACGTCGCCAAGCGTCTGATCGATTGCGGCTTCCACGCCCCGACCATGAGCTGGCCGGTCGCCGGCACGCTGATGATCGAGCCGACGGAATCCGAAACCAAGGCCGAACTCGACCGCTTCTGCGAAGCGATGCTGGCGATCCGCGCCGAGGCGCAGGCGATCGAGGACGGCAAGATGGACCGGGTGAACAATCCGCTGAAGAACGCCCCGCATACGGTCGAAGACCTCGTCGGCGAATGGGACCGCCCCTATTCGCGCGAACAGGCCTGCTACCCGCCGGGCGCCTTCCGCGTCGACAAGTACTGGTCGCCGGTCAACCGCGTCGACAATGTCTATGGCGACCGCAACCTCGTCTGCACCTGCCCGCCGCTGGAAGACTATGCCGAGGCGGCGGAGTAGCTGATAACCGAAAGGGGCGCATCGGGCGCCCCTTCTTCGTTCGTGCAATACGATGTGAACTACAGCGGCCTTCGTGTATGCGGGTGAACCGCGACATCGACCCAGAAACGCGTGAAGCCCTCCGCAAACGTCCTGTAGCCGCTGACTGACGATGGTTTCAGCGTATAGGCGTTCGCGCCGCAGGCATAGGACGTATAGACGTCGCTCGGATTCATCGATGAGGTCAGCATGATGACGGGAAGAACCGCCGTCTTTTCGTTCGTGCGGATGCGCTTCAGCAATTCCATGCCGTTTGTTCCGGGCATGTTGATATCGAGCAGGACATAGTCGAACGGCTCCCGCGAAAGCCGGCGGGCAGCGACATCGCCATCCGTGACATGGGTGATTTCCAGCTCACCGCCAAGATCGGAAAAGGCGCGCATGACAAAATGGGCGTCAATCAGATCGTCATCGACGACGAGCAGCTTTTTGATCCGAGTTCCCACGTGCGTCTTACTTTCCGCCGGATTGTCTCATGTCCGGAAAAACCAGCATGAAACGTGCACCCTCCGTGAATGTCGTGTCAAGCTCGATGGAGCCGTTGTGGCTCTCGGCTATCCGTTTTGCCAACGCCAGTCCAATACCGGTGCCCTGATAGACCGTTTCATCCCTGTGCAGCCGCTGGAAGACATCGAAAATCTTCTTTGAAAACCGCGGATCGATACCGATGCCGTTGTCCTGGAAATAAAACCGGATGGAGCCCTCCTCTTTCTCGGCGTAAATCCTGATGATCGGTTTTACATCGTCTCTGCGGTACTTGACGGCGTTGCCGATCAGATTCTGGCAAAGGCGCTTGAGCAATTCGGGATCGCCTCTCACCTGCGGCAAAGGCGAGAGTTCGATGCTGGCCTCGGCTTCGCGAATGAAACTGTCGAGATTGAGGATCGCATCGGAAATCACATCGGTCATCGATACTGTCTGCCAATGGCTGATCTGATCGGCGATCTGGGCATAGTCCAGCAGGCTGTCGATCAGCTGGTCCATCCGCCGTGCGCTCTGGCGCAGATGTTTGGCATAGAGTGGAAGCTCTTCCAGATTGCCACTGGCCACATCCTCGCCGATCATTTCGGAAAACATCGACATATGGCGCAGCGGCGCCTTCAAGTCATGGGAGACGGTGCCGGTGAACTGGTTGAGCGCCTCGTTCTTGCGCTGCAACTCGGCGCTTTGCTGGGCAATCCGTGCCTGTTGCCGCTTCAACTCCGTGATGTCGCGTCCGACGGTGATATATTCGACCAGTTTCCGTCCGTCGAAGACTGCCATGTTCGACCAGAAAATCCAGAAATCGCTGCCATCGGCAAGTTGCTGGCGCTGTTCGCGCGTGACGATAGGTTCATCCGGCGACAGATTTGCAAGGACAAGGGACAGCGGCGCGCGGTCGCGTTCCGGAACGAAATCCAGGAGCGGCCTGCCGATCAGTTCGTCGGACGTCAGGCCCGTGAACTGGGCATATCGCTCGTTGACGAAAATGTAGGTTAAGTCCTTGGAAACGCGGGTGATGAAGTCAGGGATATTCTGGACCAGCGTATAATATTCCAGCCGCTGCCGGTCGCGCGCGCGTTCGGCTTCCTTCAGTTCGGTGACGTCGATACGCAGCACAACGGTGTTGCCGTCCGTGGCCTTCAGATTCTCGACCTGCAGCCACCGTCCGTCGGCATAGGGGAACACCTGTGCCTTGCCGCTCGGATTGCGAAAATCCGCTATCCGGCTTTCGATCCACGCCTTGGCATCCGGCGAGCCGACCGGAATGAACGGGTAGTTGCCGGCTTCATAGACCGCGACAAGGATTTCCTCCGCGGTCATACCGATATGGAGACCAGCACCAGCCGCGCCCAGGATCCGTCGATAGGCTTCATTGAAGACGAGAAGTTTCTCGTCCTTGTCGAAAATCGCAAATCCTTCCGGGATCGCCTGTACGGCTGCATTGAGCATGTCGACAGTTTTCTTGCGCTCCCTGTCGAGCGCCAGAATATCCGAGATATCGTGCACGACACCGATAAAGCCCAGCATTGTTCCGTCGTCGCCTATGACCTGGGTCGACCGCAGCCGTGCCGAAAACGCCGAACCGTCCTTGCGGGCAAACAGATAGATACCATCGGAGACAGGTTCGCCAGGTGCCCTGCTTGCCCCCTTGTTCATGCATGCTTCGTAGTCCTGCTGCGATCCGTAGAGTATCCGCGCCGGACGATCGGCGATTTCACTCAGAGAATAGCCGAACTGTTTCAATGTCGATTGATTGGCGGCACGGATGATCTTGTCGGAATCCACGATGATCACAGGGTCGGGGAAACTGTCGTACAGAGCCTGGATGAAATGTTTCTGCGCAATCGGCATCGCGTTACTCGATCCATGCCCCGGCCGCGTTTGTCAGCAGAACATAAAAACAGAAAAAGAGACTGGCGCAAACCAATCTCTTTCCAGATCCGGGATATTCGACCGCGCTTTCGCGCCAAGACGCTTAGCCGGCTCGAACGACCGCATCGCCCTTTGCTGCAAGCGCAGCCAGATCGGCGGGCTTCAATTCGACGGATTCGCCGCAGCCGCAGGCCGACGTCTGGTTCGGATTATTGAAGGT
Organism: Rhizobium herbae; assembly: GCF_017873135.1. GTDB lineage: Bacteria > Pseudomonadota > Alphaproteobacteria > Rhizobiales > Rhizobiaceae > Pararhizobium > Pararhizobium herbae. Next base: position 409,038 of record NZ_JAGGJV010000001.1, read on the forward strand.
GAAGCCGGAGCGCAGCGTCGTGATTTCGAAGTCCATCCGGGTTCCGAGCAGGTAGAGTACGGCTTCGGGGGCAACCCAGACCTTGGCACCCTGATGCTCGACCAGGTCATCCTTGGGGTTGGCCGCAGTGACGAGATCGATGGCATATTCCATGCCGGCGCATCCGCCCTTCTTGATCCCGACGCGAATACCCTCGGCCGCGCCGCCGGCATTCTCGACGATCGCCTTGACGCGGCCCGCCGCCGCATCGCTCAAACTCATGACTGCAAAGCCCATCGGCCATTTCTCCTTATGCGATCAGGTTCAAGGCCTGATGCTTTCCGAGTCTTGAATGTAATGCGTGGCGGTTAAGGGATCAATACGCGATCAGTACCAGCCGACGGCGACCTGCGCCTCTTCCGACATGCGATCCGGCGTCCACGGCGGATCGAAGGTCATCGACACTTCGACGCCCGATACACCCTCAACGGCGCTGACTGCGTTCTCCACCCAGCCCGGCATCTCGCCGGCCACCGGGCAGCCGGGCGCCGTCAGCGTCATGGCGATCTTGACCATGCGGTCGTCTTCGATGTCGATCTTGTAGATCAGCCCGAGTTCGAAGATATCGGCCGGAATTTCCGGGTCGTACACCGTCTTCAGCGCGGAAATGACGTCGTCGCTGAGGCGTGCCAGTTCGTCGGCCGGGATTGCGGAATGAACGATCCCTTCGCGGACGTCGATCTTGTCTTCGGTCGTATCAAGGCTCATCGGACTATTCCTTACGCGAAGAATTTGCGGGCTTGGTCGAGTGCATCCACCAGCACGTCCACCTCGGCCCGCGTATTATAGAGGCCAAAGGATGCACGGCATGTGGAGGTGACGCCGAAGCGTTTCAAGAGCGGCTGGGCGCAATGCGTGCCGGCCCTGACCGCCACCCCTGCCCGGTCGATCACCATCGACACGTCATGGGCATGGATTCCTTCGAGCTCGAAGGAGAAGATACCACCTTTGCCCGGCGCCGTCCCGATGACGCGCAGGGAATTGACGGAGGACAGGCGGTCGTGCGCGTAGGCTGCCAGATCGGCCTCGTGGGCGGCGATCGCGGCCCGGCCGATATTGTTCATATAATCCAGCGCATAGCCGAGGCCGATCGCCTGGACGATCGGCGGCGTTCCGGCTTCGAAACGGTGCGGCGGGTCGTTGTAGGTGACGTTATCCTCAGTCACCTCCACGATCATCTCGCCGCCACCCATGAAGGGCCGCATTTCCTTCAGCCGATCCATCTTGCCATAAAGCACGCCGATGCCGGAGGGGCCGTAGAGCTTGTGGCCGGTCATGACATACCAGTCGCAATCAATATCCTGGACATCGACCGGCATATGGACGGCGGCCTGGCTGCCATCGATCAGCACCGGAATGCCGCGCTCATGGGCAATGCGGCAGATTTCCTTGACCGGAACGACAGTGCCCAGTGCATTCGACATATGGGTAACGGCGACAAGCTTGGTCCTGTCCGTCAGGCATTTGACGAAATCGTCGATGTGAAACACACCCTGATCGTCGACCGGCGCCCAGACCAGCTTGGCACCCTGGCGTTCGCGGATGAAATGCCACGGCACGATATTGGAATGATGCTCCATGATCGACACGACAATCTCGTCGCCATCGCCGATCTTGGGCATGCCGTAACCGTAGGCGACCGTGTTGATCGACTCGGTCGAGGACTTGGTGAAGATGATGTTGTCGACCGATGGTGCGTTCAGGAACCTGCGGACCTTTTCGCGCGCACCCTCATAGGCGTCCGTCGCGGCATTCGACAAGAAATGCAGGCCGCGATGGACGTTGGCATATTCGTTGGAATAGGCATGGGCAACGGCGTCGATGACCACCTGCGGCTTCTGCGCCGAGGCGCCGTTGTCGAGATAGACCAGCGGCTTGCCGTAGACGGTCCGTGACAGGATCGGAAAATCCCTGCGGATCGCTTCGACGTCGTAGGCCGGAACCGGCACCGTGTGTTCCATGTCGTGATCCAATCAGGCGTGCTTTTCGAGCCAGGCGGCGATGATCGCTTCCAGCGTTTCGATCAGGCTTTCGTCTTCGAGTTCCTCGACAATCTCGTCGACAAAAGCATTGACCAGCATGGCGCGCGCCTTGTTTTCCGGAATGCCGCGGGCACGCAGGTAGTAGAGATGCGTCGGGTTGATGTCGATGACGGTTGCGCCATGGCCGCACTGGACGTCGTCGGCAAAGATCTCAAGCTCCGGCTTTGCCGAGAAATCGGCGTCGTCGGACAGAAGCAACGTGTTGCACGCCATCTTCGCGTCGGTTTTCTGCGCACCGGGAGCAACGCGGATCTGGCCCTGGAACACGCCCTTGGCACGATCGAACAGCACGTTGCGAATGACCTCCGTCGAGGTCGTGTTCGGAACGTCATGACCGAGCGTGAAGGTGACGTCGGTATGCGTTTCGCCGCCGAGCAGGTTGATGCCGCGCAGCTTGAAATCCGCACCTTCACCCGTCGTCACGCCATGGACTTCCTGGCGCACCAGCTTGCCGCCGGCATTGATGACGAACAGCCTGAGCTTGGCATTCGTGCCGAGGTCGAAATTGACCTGGGCAAGATGACTGTCGCTTACGCCCTGCTGCTGCAGGATGATCCAGGTGATGTCTGCCCCGTCGTCGAGGATAAGGTCGCTGACGACCGTAACCAGGCTTGCGGCATCGCTCACCGAAAGATGGCGTTCGATCACCGTGGCCTTGGTATTGGCGCCGAAAGTGACCGGGAAGCGCGAATGGCTCTGGCCGGCGCTCTGCACAAGTTGCAGTTCCATCGGCTGTTCAAGCTCGGTGCCTTCCGGGACCTCGATCTCGAAACCATCCCGCACAAAACTGCCGTTGATGCGGCCGATCGCGTCTTCCGGATCACGCTCGATGAGGTCTGCGGCGGCAACGCCGTCGAGCAGGCTTTCACGGTAGGTCCGCACGTTGACGCCGACCGGAGCGCCCTTGGCGTCGGCCTTGCCGTTGAGGACGGTCAGGACGGACGAGCCGGCGACCAGCGGATCGACCTTTTCGGCAAACGCCGTCGAATCAAAGGCTGGGACAGCACGGAGCAGTGCGCGCAGGTCGGTATAGTGCCAGGATTCGACCCGGCGTGTCGGCAGGCCCTGCTTCTTCAGGTCGGCCAGCAGCGTGTCGCGGGCCGACAGCACGGCGCCTTCGCCGGGCAGCTCGCCGATCTCCGCATTATAGGCATCGACGAGGGCCGTTTCAGCGGCTGTCATCGTGATCGCCGTTTGCATGTTCATCCCCATCACTCCTCAGGCCGCCGCATCGATGATGTCGGCATAACCATTGGCTTCAAGATCGAGCGCCAGAGACTTGTCGCCTGATTTGATGACCTGGCCCTTGTAGAGAACATGGACAGTATCCGGAACGATATATTCCAGCAGGCGCTGGTAATGGGTGATGACGATCACGGCGCGATCCGGCGACCGCAGCGCATTGACGCCGTCGGCAACGATCTTCAGCGCATCGATATCGAGACCGGAGTCGGTTTCATCGAGGATGCAGAGCTTCGGCTCGAGCAACGCCATCTGCAGGATTTCGGCGCGCTTCTTTTCGCCGCCGGAGAATCCGACATTGAGCGGACGCTTGAGCATATCTGGGTTGATCTGCAACCGGGCGGCAGCTTCCTTGACGCGGCGGATGAAATCCGGTGTCGAAAGCTCGTCTTCGCCGCGGAACTTCCGCTGCTCGTTGAGCGCCACCTTGAGGAACTGCATGGTGGCGACACCCGGGATTTCGACCGGGTACTGGAAGGCCAGGAAGATACCCTTGGCGGCGCGCTCAGACGGGTCGAGTTCGAGAATGCTCTCGCCGTTGTAGAGAATGTCGCCTTCGGTGACTTCGTAATCGCTGCGGCCCGACAGGATATAGGACAGCGTCGACTTGCCGGAGCCGTTCGGCCCCATGATGGCAGCCACTTCGCCGGCTTTCACGGTCAGGTTCAGACCACGGATGATCTCAGTGCCGTCTTCGGCGATGCGGGCATGGAGGTTCTTGATTTCAAGCATGTAAATCTTCCTAGCGTATCGGCTCGAATATGCGGGCGAGCCTTTCAAACGTGGCCTCTCGGCCTGCTTTATTTTTTCAATCCGAAGGCAGGAACTGCTGGGTTACCGCAATCGATCCAACGATATTGCGATTAAACTCTTCCAGTTCCTCCGCCGGCACCCAAAGCTCTTCGTGTTCGCGACCGCCAACAATCTTTCGATCGAATTTGGCGGCATATTCGGCATTCACTTCGAACCGCGTCACATAACCATGCCGGGATCCTGTTTTTGTATTCCAGTCCCGAGCAATCTGCGCCGCATAACCTTCATTCGTGACCGGATAGAAAATCGGCTGATCCGGCAAACGTGGCGGGAAAGCTTTCCAACCAGCAGTTTCTATCAGCTCAAGTTCCTCCAACCCCACAGGTCGAAACAGAACAATCGTTGCAACTGACATCGTTAGCCCACGCTACCTTCCAGCGAAATCCCGATCAGCTTCTGCGCTTCGACCGCGAATTCCATCGGCAGTTCCTGGATGACTTCCTTGACGAAGCCGTTGACGATCAGCGCGATCGCGGCCTCGGTCGGGATGCCGCGCTGCAGGCAGTAGAACAGCTGGTCTTCGGAAATCTTCGACGTCGTCGCTTCATGCTCGAACTGGGCCGAAGAGTTGCGCGCCTCGATATAGGGCACGGTATGGGCGCCGCACTTGTCGCCGATCAGCAGGCTGTCGCACTGGGTAAAGTTGCGGGCGTTCTCGGCCTTGCGGTGGGTCGACACCTGGCCGCGATAGGTGTTCTGCGAAACGCCGGCCGCAATACCCTTGGAGACGATGCGGCTCGACGTGTTCTTGCCGAGATGGATCATCTTGGTGCCGCTGTCGATCTGCTGGTGACCGTTCGAGACAGCGATCGAATAGAATTCGCCGCGCGAACCGTCGCCGCGCAGGATGCAGGACGGGTATTTCCAGGTGATCGCCGAACCGGTTTCGACCTGCGTCCACGAAATCTTCGAGTTCTTGCCACGGCAATCGCCACGCTTGGTGACGAAGTTGTAGATGCCGCCCTTGCCGTTCTTGTCGCCGGGATACCAGTTCTGGACGGTCGAATACTTGATCTCGGCATCGTCCAGAGCCACCAGTTCGACGACGGCTGCATGCAGCTGGTTTTCGTCGCGCTGCGGCGCCGTGCAGCCTTCGAGATAGGAGACGTAGGCGCTGTCTTCGGCGATGATCAGCGTGCGCTCGAACTGGCCGGTGCCCTTTTCGTTGATACGGAAATAGGTCGACAGTTCCATCGGGCAGCGAACGCCCTTCGGCACGAACACGAAAGAGCCGTCGGTAAAGACCGCCGAGTTCAGCGTCGCATAATAGTTGTCGGTCGTCGGAACGACGGTCCCGAGATATTTCTTCACCAGATCCGGATGCTCGCGGATGGCTTCCGAGATCGACATGAAGATCACGCCGGCCTTTTTCAGCTCTTCCTTGAACGTCGTCACGACCGAGACGGAATCGAACACGGCATCGACGGCGATCCGCGACGTCTTCACGCCGGCCAGTATTTCCTGCTCGCGCAGGGGAATGCCGAGCTTTTCATAGACCTTCAGAAGCTCCGGATCGACATCGTCGATCGAGGTCGGGCCGGGCGTGCTCTTCGGCGCGGCGTAGAAGGAGATCTCGTTGAAATCGATCTTGGGATAATTGACGCGCGCCCAGGTCGGCTCCTCCAGCGTCAGCCAGCGCCGATACGCTTCCAGACGCCATTCGAGCATCCAGTCCGGCTCGTTCTTCTTTGCCGAAATGAAGCGGATGATCTCTTCGGACAGGCCCTTGGGGGCCTTGTCCATTTCGATCGTCGTCTCAAACCCGTATTTGTACTGGTCCACATCGATCAGGGCGACCTGATCGATTGTTTCCTGCACAGCAGCCATGTCGTTCTCCAATCTCGCCGGATACAAGGTCCGGCAGCTTGTCGTCACGATACAATGTTCGTTGTACCGCCTATGTAATGGGCTTAAGGGGCATTTTCACCCCGTTTGCCAAGCGGAAAATTCAATTTCCGCAAATTTATTCTCGCTCAGGCCGCAGTCCCCGAAAGCCTGCGCCGCGCCGCGATCTTCGCAAAGACGTCCGCGCAGCGATCGATCTCGGCTTGCGTCGTCGATGGACCGATCGAAATGCGCAAGGCGCCATGCCGGGGATCATGCCCCATCGCCGACAGAACGTAGCTCTGGCCGACCTTGCCGGACGAGCAGGCCGAGCCCGCCGAAAGCGCCACCCCCTCCAGATCGAAGGCGATCTGGCCTGTCTCGGATTTGAGGCCTGGCAGCGTGAAGAAGCATGTATTGCCGATACGATTACCGTCGCGGCCATGGATGATGACATCGGGTGCCGCCGCGATCATCGTTGTCTCCAGCCGGTCGCGCAGCGCAGAAACGGCAGTCATCCGGCTTTCAAGGCCTTCAGCAGAGATCCGCGCCGCAGCGCCAAAACCGGCAATCGCCGCAGGGTTTTCCGTGCCCGAACGATGGCCCTTCTCCTGGCCGCCGCCACGGATCAGCGCCGACGGCATCAGGATCTCGCCGCGCGATACAAGAGCTCCGGCTCCCTTGGGCCCGCCGATCTTGTGCGACGAGACGATCACGAAATCCGCGCCGAGGTCTTCGATCGACAATGGCAACCGACCGGCAGCCTGCACCGCATCGACGACGAGGATACCGCCCGCGGCCTTGACGAGGCGCGAGACCTCGGCAATCGGCTGGACGATGCCCGTCTCGTTGTTGGCGAACATGACGGCGACCATCGGCAGGCCGGATTGGCGGTCATGGGCGGCCAGTGCCGCTTCGAGGGCCGCAAGGTCGATGGTACCGGCGGACGTCACGGCGATTTCGCTGATGTCGTCCTTGCCGAACCGCCCGCCCTCGCGAACGGCCGGATGCTCGATCGCGGAAATATAGAGGTGGCCGATCGTCAGCGGCGTCTTGCCCATGCGGAAATGTGGTGTCAGCACCCAATTGGCCGCTTCCGTCGCACCGCTGGTAAACGTCACGCTTGCCGGTTGGGCGCCGCAAAGAACCGCGACATCCCGTCTGGCATTTTCGAGCAGCATCCGGATTTTTCGGCCTTCGCCGTGAACGGACGAGGGATTACCCGCAAGGTCGAGCGCGGACAGGCATGCCTCACGCGCTGCAGGCAGCAGCGGCGCGGTGGCGTTCCAATCCATATAGGTGCGCTCTTCTTTCATAGTCCCTTGCCAAAGAATGCCCGGTTGCCATGTTAAAGGCAGCGGCCGGTGCATTTTTCTTGAAATTTTCGCGTCGCTTGCCGTAAGAGACGACACTCACCACGGAAAGACCGTGTTAAAGTTTTGAATGGTTCTAAACTGCGTTTTAAAAAAGCTGAGTGCTTTCGTCAAGACAGCTGGAGCTTTTGAATCGGTTTTTGTCCCATAAACATGCCCGGAGAGCCAATGCCCGAAATTATCTTCAACGGACCGGCCGGTCGCCTCGAAGGCCGTTACCAGCCGTCCAAGCAGAAGAACGCCCCGATTGCCATCGTCCTGCATCCGCATCCGCAATTCGGCGGCACGATGAACAACCAGATCGTCTACCAGCTATTCTACATGTTCCAGAAGCGCGGCTTCACAACGCTGCGCTTCAATTTCCGCTCGATCGGCCGCAGCCAGGGCGAATTCGACCACGGTGCCGGTGAACTTTCGGACGCCGCCTCGGCGCTCGACTGGGTGCAGAGCATGCATCCGGATTCCAAGAGCTGCTGGGTCGCCGGCTATTCGTTCGGCTCCTGGATCGGCATGCAGCTTCTGATGCGCCGCCCGGAGATTGAGGGCTTCATGTCGATCGCTCCGCAGCCGAATACCTATGACTTCTCGTTCCTGGCCCCCTGCCCTTCGTCCGGCCTGATCATCAACGGCGATCTCGACAAGGTGGCGCCGGAAAAAGATGTCAACACGCTGGTCGACAAGCTGAAGGCCCAGAAGGGTATTCTGATCACCCACAAGACCGTGCCGGGTGCCAACCACTTCTTCAACGGCCAGGTCGATACGCTGATGGCCGAATGCGAGGATTACCTCGACCGGCGCCTGAACGGTGAACTGACGCCGGAACCGGCGGCAAAGCGCATCCGCTGACATCTTCTGGAAAGGGCTGGAAACCCCAGCCCTGTACATTGCCAGCCTTGTACATTGAAAGGCCGGAGCATCTATTATGATGTTCCGGCCTTCTTCGTATCTTGCGCATGCATGAGTGTCAGGCCTGCGCCTGCCACTCTTCCAGGTTTGCCGCAGCCGCGCGGCCCGTCCGGTTCACCCGGTTGCGCCCGCTCTTCTTGGCGTCATACAGCGCTGCGTCTGCGCCGTTTATGGCATCCACGATCGGATCCCCGGCCGCATCAAGCGCACAGACGCCAAAACTCGCCGTCAGGCGGACCGCGTCCGGCAAACCCTCAAATGCCAGCGCCGAAAAACTGTTGCGCAGGCCCTGCGCGAAAAGATATCCGGTCGTCTCGCCGGTCGATGGCAGGAAGACCGCAAACTCCTCGCCGCCGAAACGCGCGCAGATCGCCTCCGGCGGGGCATGTTCCCTGAGCATCCGGCCGAGCGACATGATGACCTGATCGCCGGCGGCATGTCCGTAAGTGTCGTTGACGGCCTTGAAATGATCGAGGTCGCAGAGAACGACGCAATGCGGGTAGGCCGACATCGGACGAGCAAGCACCTGTTTCACCCGCTCGTTGAAACCACGCCGGTTGAAGAGCCCCGAGAGCGGATCGATTTCGGAATTTGCCTTGGCATCGTCCATGATCTCGACGACGATGACGGCAAGCAGCGTCAATCCCGTCGAGACGACGAGGACGGCGCTCAGGCTTTGCGAAACCAGCGCATAGACGCTGGAAAGATAGGATTGAGCCGTGCTGCCCCCGCTGAATTTGACCGAGAAATAGATCTTGCTGACAAAATTCGCGGCGGTGAGCAGCAGCAATCCAATCAGGATTCGGTCCGCCGTCTCGCGGCGCCCGGATTGGTAGATCGCGGCCGCACAGATCAGCTCCGCGATGGCAAACGGCAGCTGGTAGCCGAGCGAATGGTAGAACGTCCCCCTTGGCAGATCGTAGATCATCAGGTTGAGGGTCAGTGAAGCGCCAAGAAACCCCGTCATCACCATGACATTTGACGGAACGGCATACAGGCGGCCAAGCCCGACGCGAATCATCAAAAGCGCGGAGAGGACGGAGCTGAACGCCCCGAAGCTCGCAAGTCGGTCGAAATCGGCGTAACGGATGACGACTTCGAAGATAGCCGAAAGCGATGCGACTGCGAACGCGGCGGCAAACCAGCGTCCTGCGGCGGGAATGCGGCTACGTCTGGAGATGACGAGGAAGAACACGCAGAAAAGCTGCGCTATCAAGAAGTTGACCGTCAGTAGAAAAAGCGCGCCGTTCATCTATATGCCCGTTTCGGGCACGCGCATTTCGCGCCCCGTCTTCTCTGCCTGCCGAGAGCATCGCAGAATCACCCGAATGCTATCCATTTCCGACAAAAGAAACGTTAATCCGGGTTCGAACGCGTAGCCCCGCCGGGCGTATTGAGGACGCCGCCTGTGACCGGTTCCGTCACACCTGTCGTGCCGGGAAAAGTCAGGGGCAGCCCTTCGACGGAGCGGACGGCGAGATAGCCCCATGCCTCTGCTTCCATGGCGTCGCCATTCAGCCCTGCCTCCTCGGCCGCAATGACCGTCGCCTCGTCAGCGAAGGCAAGCTCAGCGAGATCGCGCATGATGATCCGGTTCAGGCGGCCGCCGCCGCAGACAACATAGATGCCCGCCCGTTCGGGCAGATGCCCGGACGATTTTAAGATGGCCGCCGCGGTGACATAGGCAAGCGTCCGCGCGCCGTCTTCAAGGCTTGCGTCGCCCCCCGTCGGTGGCGAAAAATCATTGCGGTCGAGGGAGCGGCGCCTGGTTCCGGTAAAGAACGGGTTTGACAGATACCGGTCCGCCAGATCGGCAAGAACCCGCCCTTCGCTGGCGATCATGCCGCCCTGGTCATAGGGAATACCCGCATGTGCCTCGACCCATTGGTCGATCAACGTGTTTCCCGGTCCGCTGTCATAGGCGACGATCCGGCCATCCGTACCGACAAATGTCAGATTGGAAATGCCGCCGATATTGACGAACACCACAGGTCGCTTCGAATGGAGATGCGCAGGCAAGCCGGCGGCGAGGGCCGCGTGGTAGACCGGAATCAGCGGCGCACCCTGCCCGCCATGCACCATGTCGTTGGCACGCATGTCGTGGACGACGGCGATGCCGGTTTCGTGCGCAAGCAGAGCGCCGTCACCGAGTTGGACGGTCAAGGCCGCATCCGGACGGTGCAGGACCGTCTGCCCGTGAAAGCCGATCACATCAATGTCTGCGGGTTGCAGATTGTTTTCGTTCAGGAAATTTCGAACGGCGTCCGCATGACGCAACGTCAGTTCGTTTTCGACAGCGGCAAGAGTGCCCGGCCGCTGGTCGCGGCGGGTGATGGACGTGGCGTCTTCCAGCGCCTGTTTCAGGCGAGTGCGGAACTTTGCGTCATAGGCAATCCCCTGTGCAGGGCCACGCTCGACCGTGTCGCGGCCGTCGGTTCGAACGAGCGCGATATCGATGCCATCCATGCTCGTGCCGCTCATCAGTCCGATCGCCGTCTTCATTTCCGCCATGCCAAACTCAACTCCTCAGCAAACATTCCCGACGCAAACAGGTGCACTTTTCGAGAAACAGTGCTAAACGCCGCGCAAATATCCAGCAAGCGCTCATTCAGATCCAAACAGCCCACCGAAAGAGACAGGTCATGTCCGAGTTCAAGTCCGATTTCCTTCACATCCTCCAAGAACGCGGCTTCATCCACCAGACGTCCGACAATGCCGGACTGGATGCACTGTTCAACAAGGAAACCGTGACGGCCTATGTCGGCTATGACGCAACAGCCACCAGCCTGCACATCGGCAATCTCATCTCGGCAACGATGCTGTATTGGCTGCAGGAAACAGGCCACCGGCCGATTGCCTTGATGGGCGGCGGCACCTCCATGGTCGGCGACCCCTCGTTTCGCGACGAGCAGCGCAAATTGCTTACGCCCGAGGCTATCGACGTCAATATCGAAGGTATCAAGCGTATCTTCTCGCGTATCCTGCGTTTCGGCGACGGACCGAGCGATGCCTTCATCGTCAACAATGCAGAATGGCTTCTGAAGCTGAACTATGTCGAATTCCTGCGCGATGTGGGACGGCATTTCTCCGTCAACCGCATGCTGAGCTTCGATAGCGTCAAGCTTCGATTGGACCGAGAACAGTCGCTGTCGTTCCTCGAGTTCAACTACATGATCATGCAGGGCTACGACTTCGTCGAATTGAACCGCCGTCATGGCTGCCTTCTTCAAATGGGCGGGTCCGATCAATGGGGTAACATCATCAACGGAGTCGATCTCGGTCACCGGATGGGTACACCGCAATTGTATGCGCTGACGACCCCGCTACTCACGACCTCGTCGGGCGCCAAAATGGGCAAATCGGCAACAGGGGCAGTCTGGTTGAATGAGGATGTCTTCAGCCCCTACGATTTCTGGCAATACTGGCGTAACACCGAAGACGCCGATGTTGGCCGCTTCCTGAAGATTTTCACACGGCTGCCGATGGACGAAATCGCCCGTCTGGTGGCGCTTGGCGGTTCGGAAATCAACGAAGCAAAAAAAATCCTTGCAACCGAAGCAACGGCCATCGTTCACGGCCGCGAAGCAGCGGAACGTTCGGCCGAAACTGCAAAGCAGACCTTCGAAGAAGGCGCCCTTGCAGCCAACTTGCCATCCATCGATGTGCCGGCGGCGGAGCTTCAAGCCGGTATCGGCGTTCTCGCGCTGTTCGTGCGAGCCGGTCTGGCGGAATCCAACGGCAAGGTGCGCCAGTTCCTGAAGGACGGCGCGGTCCGCGTCAACGACACGGTCGTCAGCGATGACCGGCAGCTGATCGGCACCGGCGATATCACAGCGGATGGAGTCATCAAGCTGTCGCTCGGCAAGAAGAAGCACATTCTCGTGCGGCCGGCCTGATCGCCCGGCTCTTCGTGCGCGATCTGAAACCGGCGGCGATCCCGCCGGTTTTTTATTGGAACTCGAAGATGCTGCGGAACACGCCGGGCGCGATGATCGACAAGGGATTGATCGTCAGGTTCGGCTTGGTAAACGGTCCGACCAGCTTGAAGGTGATCCCGAGCAATCCCCTGTCGCGGCCATTGCCGAGAAGCACGCCGATCAGCGGCAATTCACCGAACAGCCGATTGAGCCCATAGGCCGGCATGAACGTGCCGGTCATGTCCATGTTGCCGTTCTTGTCGCGCACCGTCCCTTGAAAAGTGGCGCCGATATCGGTGCCACGCACGACACCGCCTTCGACCGCCACCGATCCGTCATCGAGCATGAGATTGGCGAAGCCGCGCTCGAAACGCGCCGAGCTGACGTCGATGTTTTTCTTCACCGCCTGATTCAGGCTCCGGCCATCGCTGCCGGCCGGCGTGGAAACGATCGATTGCAGCCGTGCCTCGTTCACCAGGGAGAACTTGCGGATGTCGACGTTTCCGCGCCAGGAGCTGCCGCCGCGATCGCGCAGTTTCAGATTGAGCAGACCGCCGCGCATGTTGCCGTAGATATTGGCAAACCGCGCCAGCGAGCCGGCGTCGCCGCTGGTCAGTTCCAGGGTATTGTCCGCACCGTTTTTCGTCAGCTTCGCAACGACGGCCTGACCGCTGTCGGTCACTGCAGACAGGTCGAGCCCATCGATCTGCTTGCCCCTGGCGACATAACTCAAGTTGAGATTGGAGAGGGTCTCGGAGTGGAATCCCGTCACCTGCTGGAGGCTCGCGTCGATGGCGATGCGCTTGCCATCCCCGTTGTCATTGTCGCCTGACGCGCTGCGCAGGCTTTCGATCACCGGCCGCATATCGGCGGAACTGCCGTTAACGCTGACCGAAAAACCGCTCTTCTGGCGTTTGATATTGACGGCATAACTGTCGCCCTTGGCAAGTTGCACCGAAGAAAACGCCCCGGAACTCAGGCCCGACTTGTCGAGTACGAGCGCGCCGCTGGCGCCAAAACTGTCGCCGCTCAGCTTCAGGTCATCGATCTGTGTGATGCCATCCGTGGTCGAAGCCGAAAACGTCGCCTTCGCAGCGATCCCCGCTCCTTTCGACCAGCCGATCCATGGCAGCGAAATCGATGCATTCCCGAGATCTGCCGAAACCGTATGCTGATTCTTGTCATCGATCAGGATATCCAGCGAGACCGGCCCGCTGATGATCCCCGCGAGGCCGGGGGCCAGCTTGGCAAGCTCGCCGTCCCTGAGCGTGCCGGAAATCTCGCGCTTGCGCGCGACCGTGCTGTTCGCTCCGACGGGCTCTACCAGCGAGATATCCATCGCCCCGCCATCGATGTCGGCTTTGGCCTGCAAAACCGCCTGTTGCGGATCGATCCTCAGAGTACCCTTGATGTCGGAGATCGCCCGCCCGGCGATCGGTTTGTTGACGGTCACGCCGTCAAGCAGCATCTGCGCCTGCCACTGCGGCGGCGGCGGGTTTTGGGCGGTCACCAGGCCGAACCGCGCGCCCACCTGCGCCGTCATATCGCCCGAAAAATCCTCCGGCTTGAAGGGGGTCCGCTGCAAGGCAAGAATGGGCCGGTAGCTGACAAGCTCGGCGATCGCGTCGGCCTGACCGCCGACATCGAGTTTCATTTCGGCGATCAGCGGCTTTTCATAGGTATTGGGGATGACAAAATTGCCGCCGTTCAGCGTTGCGGAGCGGCCGGACGGGAAATATGCCGTTCCATGCTCTATCTCGACGTCGAGACGCTCGCCTTTCAGCTTGAAGGCGCCGGCAGCATCACGCAATGGCGGGATATCGCCGGCAAGGTTCACCCGGGCATCGGCGATGTTGAACTGGACGCTCAATTCCTCCGCGTTCAAGTCAATCGGGCCGACTGTCCGCGTGATTCGTCCCATCGGCAGGAAGATTTCGATCTTGCCGTCCGTTATCGTGCCGCCGAAGATATTGTTGATCACCCAGCGGCGCGCTGTCTTTCCGACCCACCATGGCCAGAGCTGTTTCACGGCTGCCGACTGGATTCTGCTGGTAAGCAGGGCAAAGCTGATCTGGGGCGAGGTATCCCCGAAGGTCATGGACAGCGAACCCGCAGCCGTGCCAAGCCCGCTTGCCACGGTCAGTTCGTCGAACACCAACTGGTGGGTTTCGGAGAGGAAGCGCCCCTGGGCCTTGGCATCGAAGATCAGCGGCGCCTCGGATACATCGATGGGAGACGAACTGGCGGCCTGCGACAGCAGATCGAGCGAAAATCCCGTCTTGCCGGCCGCCGTCGCCGGATCGAGGTCGGCAATCGCGCCCGTAAAGGGGAAGGTCGATCGGCCGATCCGCACTATCGACGGCAGGATCTCGACCCTGTTGCGCGTAAAGTCGTAGGTGACGTTGAGTTCGGAGGGCTTGAGTTCGGATGAAAAACCACCCGCATCAAACACACCTTCATTGGATCGGCCGTTTAGCTGCAGGGTGGGTGTTACGCCGTCGGCAGCGCGCGTCGCCTTGATATTCAGATCTGCGCTGCTCCTGATCCCGAATGCGAGTTCCGTCTCGGTCTGGTTTCGGTAGAGGAAGGCCGATAGCGGCAGCCCCGCGGCAGCGCCGTCAAGGCTTGTCACGCGACCGTTCTGCCTGTCGGCGCGAAGATGCAGTTCGGAGGATTGCCCGTCCACCGAAAAAAGCCCGTCGATCTGCATGGAGCCGTCGACACTGCGTTTGAAATCCACGGTTTCCACGATAACGGGAACGACACGGTTGCGCGGTCCTGCAACGGACAGTTTCAGATCGGCGATGCGCACGGTTTCGGTGTTGCTGCGGCCGATCAGTTGCGAGATGTTGTCTATCTGCTTGAAGACGATCTCCAGCCCGCCGGCGACATCGGCGACACGGATGGCCGTAAGATCGATCGGTTTGCCTTGTGGCAGCAACGAGGGGTCCAGCGTTGCGCCTTCCGCCTCAAGCCGGGACACGGCGATACGCCCGGTCACCAAGGCCAGCGGATTGAGCTCGATGAAGACGGAATGGGTGGTCACCAGACGCTTGTTGGAGACATTTTCGACCAGCGTCACGTCCTGCGCCTTGAGCGCCAGTGCACCGCTCGACGTCACGCGCACCACGGTGCTGCCGACTTCGGCATGATAACCGTCGCCGAGCGCAGAGTTTAGCGCTGTCTGCGCCCGCGCGTTCAGCGGTCCGTCCAGAGCACCACTTTCGATCGTCGCCAGCAGCGCGGCGCCGAGAAGAAGGACGATTGCAGCGATGACGATCGTTGTCGTGAAGATGAGATGCGCCATGCCGCGCCGCTCTGGCGCGTGAACGATACAGGGGTCGTGCGCCTGCGCCGAAGGCAGGGAATGCAGAACGACAATGTCTTCCTTGCGAAACGATACCTTTTCGCCGCGGATTTCATTCATCAGTGCCGGCGGCCTCCGGAATTGTAGAAACAATCATGCGGTATTCTTTCCAATCTGCTGCGATTCTGCCTCGCGGACAAACGGCTACATCCACCGCATGTCGCTCTGCTTGTGCTGCAAATAGCTGATTTTACTCAGTTTTTCGCCCGTGAATGCTCGTGTCGCGCCGCTGCGCCTATGCGCATTTCCGTTCGTTCCACAGTAGTTAAAGAAGGAGTGCAGGGCAAACGATGTCTGCCCCTTGCCATCTTCGCTGTGCGATACACATCTCCCAGTCGACCCGGCGCTGGACGCACGGGGTCCGGATTCGATAAGCCTCTTGCGACAACCGTTGCGGCACATGCCCGAGAAAAAAGGAATAACCATGGCGAATTTGACAGAAGGCATGATGGCTCCAGACTTTACCCTTCCCCGCGATGGCGGCGGAACTGTCTCGCTGTCGGAGTTCAAGGGAAAATCGGTCGTGCTGTTTTTCTATCCAAAGGACGACACCAGCGGCTGCACGGCGGAATCGATCGCCTTTACCGCGCTTTCGAGCGAATTCTCCAGCGCCGGCGCGGTGGTCATCGGCATGTCGCCCGATTCGGTGAAAAAACATGACAAGTTCTCGAAAAAATACGACCTCTCGGTCATCCTCGCCGCGGATGAGGAGAAAACCGTCCTGAATGCTTACGGCGTCTGGGTCGAAAAGAGCATGTACGGCCGCAAATACATGGGTGTCGAACGGACAACCGTGCTGATCGGCGCTGACGGCATTATCCGGCGCTTCTGGGAAAAAGTGAAGGTTCCCGGCCATGCCGAAGAGGTGCTCACCGCTGCGAAGAGCCTGGTGAGCGGAAGCGGCGGAAGATGACGGATATTCCGCCGATCCATAGTCTTCGCGACGGAGCCGTGCGCGCCATCCGGGCAGCCGATCTGGACATCAAGACACTGCTGGCTCAGGAAACGGCCCGCCGCTGGAGCGAGCGCAGCCTGTCGCTGCGCTCTCCACGCGATGCATCTGTACCGGATCGTCCCGGCAGACCGGAAAAACCCGACCTCATTCCGCCAAGGCAGATGCCGAAGCGGGCGCTGACGACCGACAAGGGACGGATCGCCCTCCTCCACGCCATCGCCCATATCGAACTCAACGCCGTCGATCTCGCGCTTGATATCGTCGCGCGATTTGCCAGCGAACCAGTACCGAAATCCTTTTTCGACGGCTGGATGCAAGTGGCCTTCGAGGAGGCCAAGCATTTCCGCATGGTGCGCGATCGCCTGCGGCAGCTTGGCGCCGACTATGGCGACCTGCCCGCCCATGATGGGCTTTGGCAGGCGGCGCACGACACGCGAAACGACCTCACGGCGCGGCTGGCCGTCGTACCGTTGATTCTGGAGGCGCGCGGCCTCGACGTAACGCCCGCGCTCCAGACAAGGATGCGGGAGGCCGGCGACCTCGAAAGTGCCGCCGTACTCGACGTGATCTACGAGGACGAGAAAGGTCACGTTGCCGTCGGCGCAAAATGGTTCCGCTTTCTCTGCGCCCGGCAGAAGAGAGATCCGGCGGCGGCGTTCCAGGCCTTGGTCAGGGCCAATTTTCGCGGCCCGCTGAAGGCGCCGTTCAACGACATCGCGCGTGCAGAGGCAGGCCTGACGCCATCGTTCTACCGCTCGATGACAGCCTCCGTGAACACCTGACGGGCACACGCGCGCCCCTTCCGGCAAAGCTTTGTTAACCTTAACAGTATCTAATCGACGCCATCAAAACGCGCAGAATCGCACGCGGTGGGGGTGAGTTGGTGTCTACGGAAAGCCGGGTCTTCGGCAAGCGCGCACAAAAGCACATCATCATTCTGGCAAGCGGCGACAGGGTCCGGCACATGACCTTTCAGCCCTGGATGGCGGCGCTGTCGATCTGTTTCATTTCCGTTTTTTCAATCGGTTACTTGGCCGCGACATCCTATCTCGTGCTGCGCGACGACCTGATCGGCGGCACCATGGCACGCCAGGCGCGCATGCAGCACGAGTATGAGGACCGGATCGCTGCGCTGCGCGCCCAGGTCGATCGCGTCACCAGCCGCCAGCTTCTCGACCAGCAGGTGGTCGAAGACAAGGTCGAAAAGCTGCTGCAGCAGCAGATGGCGCTGTCCTCACGCCACGGCAAGCTGGGCACGCTGCTCGATCGGGCAGAGGAATCCGGCATTGCCGAAAAGGAACCGCAGCCAACGCTCACCGCGCCGCAGGCCTACGAAAAGCGCGCCGACGCGAGCGGCGGCATCAAGGCGATCGAACGGCTGATGGGCATGGGAAGCCAGGAGCCCCAGCAGAAGATCGCGCTTGCCTATGCGCCGCAGTCCGATGTGGGCGGCCAGGAACCCATGTCCGACAGGGCCGACCGGCTGTTCTCCAAGGTAACTTTGTCGCTGAAGGATATCGAGCAGGAGCAGAAGAGCCGCATCGAGAGCCTTACCGCGGGTGCTTCGCAGGCAACCGATGCCATCATGACCATCCTTGCGCGCACCGGCGTCAAGGTGCCGCAGGACGAACAGATGCCGGCGGCTCCTACGATTGTGACGGGAGACGAATCAGCCATTGGCGGACCGTTCGTCGAACCGGAAACAACCGAGGCCTTTGATCGTTCCCTTGTCGGGCTCGACACGGCGCTTGCGCGTCTCGAACATGTCCGCAGCCAGGTTAAAAAGTTGCCATTCAACAATCCGTCGCCGGCAAGCGACATCACCAGTACGTTCGGAAACCGCCTCGACCCGTTCCTCGGCCGGTTGGCGCTGCATGCCGGCATCGATTTTCGTGCGCCAACCGGAACGCGGATCCTCGCGACAGCGCCCGGTACCGTGATCGCCGCCGGCAAGACCGGTGGCTATGGCAACTTGGTTGAAATCGACCATGGCAACGGCATCACCACTCGCTACGCCCACCTGTCGACAATTCTCGTCAATGTCGGCAACAAGGTTTCCACGGGCGAGGCTATTGCCCGCTCAGGCAGCACCGGCCGTTCGACAGGACCGCATCTGCACTACGAGGTTCGCCTGAACGGCGAGGCTGTCGATCCGATGCGGTTTCTGACTGCCGGGATAAAACTCAGCCACTACATCAACTGAACACGTGCCGGTTCCGGCAATGTCGCTCCGGCCATTCCGGAAGCACATCCGGCATCCACATTTCTGCTATCGCCTTGTTGGCAGGCCGTTTATTGACTCTCTCCAGCATCAAACCACCGGTTTTCTTGACTTTGTTCGCCTATGGGACTAAGAGCCCCAGCGACGGCAGTTAAAGCATGCGCCGATTGACCAGAGTTCGACCAAACCGGAACGGAAACAGATTTCCCTTTGACCACTTTTTCAGACCTTGGCCTGAGCCAAAAAGTTCTTACCGCAGTGACAGACGCGGGCTACACCATTCCCACACCGATCCAGGCAGGCGCCATTCCGCCAGCCCTGCAGCGGCGTGATATCCTGGGCATCGCCCAGACGGGCACTGGTAAAACGGCATCCTTCGTACTGCCGATGCTGACGCTTCTGGAAAAGGGCCGCGCCCGCGCTCGTATGCCACGCACGCTCATTCTCGAGCCGACGCGCGAACTCGCTGCTCAGGTCGCCGAGAACTTCGAAAAATACGGCAAGAACCACAAGCTCAACGTCGCATTGCTGATCGGCGGCGTGTCCTTCGACGAGCAGGACCGCAAGCTTGAGCGCGGCGCCGACGTGCTGATCTGCACGCCTGGCCGCCTGCTCGACCATTGCGAACGCGGCAAGCTTCTGATGACCGGCGTTGAAATCCTCGTCATCGACGAAGCCGACCGTATGCTCGACATGGGCTTCATCCCCGATATCGAGCGCATCGCCAAACTGATCCCGTTCACGCGCCAGACCCTGTTCTTCTCGGCCACCATGCCGCCGGAAATCCAGAAGCTCGCCGACCGTTTCCTGCAGAATCCGGAACGTGTCGAAGTGTCGACGCGTTCTTCCACAGCAACGACCGTGACGCAGCGATTCGTCGCGACTCACAGCAAGGATTACGAAAAACGCGCCGTCCTGCGCGATCTGATCCAGAGACAGAATGACCTGAAGAACGCCATCATCTTCTGCAATCGCAAGCTCGATGTTGCCGAACTGTACCGCTCGCTGTCGCGTCACGGTTTCTCGGTCGGCGCTCTGCACGGCGATATGGATCAGAGTTCGCGCACGAAAATGCTTGCGGGCTTCAAGGACAATGCGATCACGCTGCTGGTTGCCTCCGACGTCGCCGCCCGCGGCCTCGACATTCCGGATGTCAGCCACGTGTTCAACTTCGACGTGCCGATCCATGCGGAAGACTATGTCCACCGCATCGGCCGCACTGGCCGTGCCGGCCGCTCGGGTGCCGCCTTCACGCTCGTTTCCAAGCGCGACACGAAATTCGTTGATGCCATCGAAAAGCTGATCGACAAGAAAATCGAGTGGGAAAACGGCGACCTTTCCGCCCTGCCCGCCCCGATGGAAAGCCATGAGAGCGGCAAGCCGGAGCGCGGTGGCCGTGATGGCAAGCGCGGCGGACGGCGCAACGACCGAGATCGTGACCACGCTCCCCGCCCGATCGCGGCTCAGCCGGTGGCCGGTCACAAATCGGACACCAAATCGGACGATAGTCCGGTAGTACGAGCAGCACCAGCAGCAGCAATCGAACCCGTCGTAGTAAAGGCAGAACCTGTGAGATCAGAACGCAAGGCAGAAACGAAACCGCAGAATGCCGGCCGAAACAGCAACCGTCCTGCTCCCCAGCCGTATCCTGCCAATGACGACAATCGCGACCGCCGCAATCGCTATCGCCGCGACCAGGACGACGGCCCGACGCCGGTCGGCTTCGGCGACGATATTCCGGCCTTCATGCTGATCGCCGGCAAGGCCTGATTTTTCGGCATTCGCATGGCGTATCCAGGCATTGATTTTCCCGGTGTGGGATCTGGGCTTGCCGTCTTGAATGACGGCAAGCTTTTGCTTTGCAAGCGTCTGAAAGCACCGGAGGCTGGCCATTGGAGCATCGTTGGCGGCAAGGTCGATCACCTGGAGCTTTCCGCCGATGCCGCGCGCCGTGAAGCCGAAGAGGAAAGCGGCCTCAAAATCCATTCTGCGCGTTTCCTCTGCGTCAGCGAGCAGCTGATTGTAGCAGACCGGCAGCATTGGGTGTCGCTGATCTACGTGACCGAGGATTTCTCCGGCGAACCGCAACTGACGGAGCCGGACAAGCTCTCCGAGATCGGCTGGTATCCGCTCGACGCCCTGCCGCAACCGCTCTCCCTGTTTGCTCGGGATGCCGTAAAGGCGTTGCGGGCAATGACTACTTCTTAGCCCGAAGGGCTGCCTCATAGGCCAGCCGAACCCAGCGGGCCATCTCGTCCGGATCGTCGAACGCATCTTCCGGGATAGACCAGTAGGGCATTTTCACCGCTTTCCCCTTGCCATCATAAGCCCATTGCGAACTTCCCGCTGCTTCGAACTCCGGCCCGCTTTCGGCATCCGCCTTGAGCAGAATGTCGCCATCCACTTCCAGCGCCAGAATTCGTCCCTCGAAGTAGATGCCCTTGCCGCCAAACATGCGCTTGACCGTCACAGGCCCGAGCGCTGCAAACATCTCCTCGATTGCCGCATTGTCCATCGTCGGTCAGCCTTTCAAAATGCCTCCGGCGGCGACAATCGCCTCCGGTGTGTCGAGATCCAGATGCGCGGCCGGTCCGATATCGACATCGATCACCGGCAGTCCGCATGTTTCGATGATATGGCGCGCGCCGACATCGCCCTGCAACCGCCTGACCGCCTCGAATGTGGATCGCGGCAGGATCACCGGATTGCCGCGTTTGCCGCCGGACACGGCACGAATGATAGGCTGCCCTTGCTCCGCCTCGAACGCGGCGATCATTGAACGAAGAGCACCGGCCGTAACCCAAGGCATGTCGGCGAGCATGACCAAAACACCATCGACGTCAGCGCCCGCCGCATTCACACCGGCAACCAGCGACGAGGCCATACCCGTTGCATAATCTGGGTTTTCGATGGTTATGACATCGAGCCCCGCAAGCGCGGCGCGAATTTCCGCCTGCCGATGCCCCGCCACGGCAATGACGTTTTCGGCGCCGGCGGCGAGCCCGGCATCGGCGCAACGGCGCACGAGTGGCACCCCATCGAACTCCGCCAGCAGCTTGTGCCGCCCCGATGAACCCATGCGGCTCGCCTTGCCGGCAGCAAGCAGGACGATGGCGACGGAAACCCCCTTCCGCTCGATTCCGGTCAAGGCGCGCGGCAGCGGCCGTGTCGGAATTTCCATCAGCAGACCGCCAACGCCAAGGCCGGTAATGTCCGCGGCGCCTGGCCATTCGCCGGCTAATATCCTGTTGAGTATCCAGTCGAAGCCGTTCTCCTTCGAACTGCGGGCACAGCCGGGAGCGCCGATCACGGGAATATCCCCGACCCTTCCCAGAACCAGCAGATTGCCCGGATCGACCGGCATGCCGACATGATCGACGGTCCCGCCCGCAAGCCGGATCGCCGCCGGAATGACGTCGTCGGCATCGGCGACAGCCGAGGCACCGAAGACGATCACCATGTCAAAGCGTGTCTTTGCCTGCGAAATCGCTGCGGCGACCGCGTCTGCGCTATGTACCACCCGCTGCTCCCGCTCCAGGGTGCTCGACGACAGCCGAAGGCGGCCTTCCAGATTGTTGCGGGTTTTGTCCATCACACTGGGCTTCAGCGACGGCAGCATGGTTGCAATCAGCAACACACGATATGCGCTGAACGTTTTGACGCTGAACGCATGTTCTGCGTGGAGAAGCGCCGCAGCCTGATCGACAAATTTGCCGGCCACGGCGAGCGGAATGATCTTGATCGTCGCCACCATGTCGCCGGATCGCACCGGTACGTGATCGGCGAGACAGGCAAGCGTGATGGCCGGATCGATGCGGTTGAGGCGATCGACGGTAGGCCGGTTGGCGACGAACAGGCCATCGACAGCCGCGTGAATGTTGACGCGGCCGGTGGCGGCCTGCGAAAACGTCAGGTGATCTCTGCTGATTGCACCGGCAATCCGCGACGCCGCTTCGTTCTCCTGCACATCACCGGGCTCCAGGCGCGCCACGACGACCTCTGTCAGACCCGCCGCCTGCATCGCGGAGACATCGGCCGCTGAAATGAGATGTCCCTTGGGCAGGCGCCCGCCGGGCAATTTTGCCGCATGGGCGAGAAGGGTCCCTTCCGCCTGAAGAACGCCGACCGGACCGAATTTCATTCCACGCCTCGTTGGCCAGTGTTCACGTCGCGCGTGCGCAGCGCCTGAATGATATCGGCGAGGATTGCGACGGCGATTTCGGCTGGACTGGACGCGCGAATGTCGAGCCCAATCGGGGCATGGATGCGGGCGATGGCGTTTTCGTCCACACCCAGCCGGACCAACCGCTCGACCCGCGCGGAGTGGGTTTTACGGCTTCCGAGCGCGCCGACATAAAAACAGCCGGCCTCTAGCGCCGCCTTCAGCGGAAAATCGTCGATCTTCGGATCGTGAGTGACCGCCGCCAGTGCTGTGTAAGCATCCAGCGGCGTGTCCTTGAGCGCATCTTCCGGCCATTCGGCAACGAGCCTTGTCTCGCCAAACCGTTCCGGCGTCGCAAAGGCGCTGCGCGGATCGATGATGGTCAGGTCGAACCCCGCAATCGCCGCCATGCCGGC
The DNA here is from genome assembly GCF_017873135.1 of Rhizobium herbae. GTDB lineage: Bacteria > Pseudomonadota > Alphaproteobacteria > Rhizobiales > Rhizobiaceae > Pararhizobium > Pararhizobium herbae. Next base: position 432,315 of record NZ_JAGGJV010000001.1, read on the forward strand.
AAGCGCCTGGGAGATATGGACCGCTCCGATGACGATGATGCGGGGCGGCGGCAGATAGACGTTGACGAACACTTTTCGATCGCCGATCTCGACAATGCCGGACTTGCCCGTTCGCAGTGCGGATTCGACCGCCGACGCAACAGTCTCGTCCGTTGTGTCGCCTTCCAGAAAAAGTGTCGACCTGCCGGTATCCAACTCCGTCACGGTGACGGCGGCACGCCGGGATTCACGCGCCGCATTGAGCTTCTGCAGGTACCCGAGCAGCATCGGCTTTATCCCAGCCTTTCGACGTAGACGCGGATGCGTCCGCCACAGGAAAGACCGACGCGCCAGGCTGTCTCGTCGGCCACGCCGAAGTCGAGTATTCTTGCCGAGCCGGACGCAATCACCTCGGCCGCTTCGCCGATCACCGCACCTTCGACACACCCGCCTGAAACAGAACCCTCGAAATTACCAGCAGCGTCAATGACGAGGTGGCTGCCGACCGGCCTTGGCGCTGAGCCCCAGGTTTCGATGACCGTGGCAATGGCCACGCCGCGTCCTTGCGCGCGCCATTGCTCGGCCGTCGTCAACGGATCGGGAAACGGAGGTTGGTTCAACATAGGCTCTCTTCCCTCACGCTCTAGCGCCGCGCCATGAAGCGGCGCGGATCGGCATCGTGTGAAAACCGGCCCGACAGCGCTTCGACCAGATCCGACACCGCTGCCAAATTATGCACGGCGCGGAATTCGTCAACATGCGGCAGCATCGCCCTGACACCCCGTGCCCGTGCTTCGAACCCATCGAAGCGCAGCAGCGGGTTGAGCCAGATCAACCGCCGGCAGGAGCGGTGCAGCCGGTCCATCTCGTTTTCGAGATCGCCGACATCGTCACGCTCCAGCCCGTCGGTGATCAAGAGGACGATGGCGCCCTGCCCCAGCACCCGGCGCGACCAGAGGCGATTGAATTCGTGCAGGGTTTCGCCGATCCGCGTGCCGCCGGACCAGTCGCTGACGGCATGGAGGCAGTCATCCAGCGCCTCGTCCGGATCGCGGTTCTTCATCTGCCGGGTGACATTGCTCAGCCGTGTTCCGAACAGGAATGTGTGAACGCGCCGGCGCTTTTCCGTCAGAACATGCAGGAAATGCAGGAAGATGCGGGTGTACTGGCTCATCGAGCCGGAAATATCGGCCAGCACCACCAGCGGCGGATGGATGGTCTTCGGCTCGCGGAACCGCGGCAGGATCAGGTCGCCGCCGGTTTTCATCGCATCGCGCATGGTGGCGCGCGGATCGATCCGCCGTGAGCGATGAGAGGAGCGGAAGCGTCGCGTCCTGACCTCGTCCATCGGCAGCATCAGCGCCGACAGCGCCTTCTTCGCCTCGGAAATCTCGGCAGCCGACATCTGGGCGAAATCCGTTCTGCGCAGCAGCTCGCGGCCTGACGCGGTAAACCGCGCGTCGATCTCGATATCCGGCTCATCGCGCACCGGCCTTTGCGCATCGCGATCGGCAAAGAGCGCGTCGCTGATCCGGGTCTCTCCGGCGCGGCGGCGATCTTTTTCGCGCGAATCGGGTGCCACCGGCGACATCATGGCAATCATCTTGCCAATCAGGTCGCGTGACCGCCAGAACAGCCGGAACGCCTCGTCGAAGAGAGCCTGGTCCTCGTGGCGCTTGACGAAGATCGATTGCAGCGTGGCGTAGAATTCCTCGCGGGAACCGATACCGATCAGCGCGACGGCCTCGATCGCATCGGCAACCGCGCCCGGCCCAATCTTCAGTCCCGCCTTGCGCAAGGCCCGGGCGAAGAAGACGATGTTGTCGGCAAATCGCCCATCGCCCTGCGGGAGCAATGGTAGAATGGCGCCGTCCTTCGTCTGAGCCGCCGTTGTCATGATCACCCCGCCGCCAGCAATTCTGCCTTGACGTCGTCGAGGATCTTGCGGCCGTCGCCGCCTTCGATCCGTGCAATATCGTCCTGGTATTTGAGCAGCGTGCCCAGCGTATCCGAGATGGTTTCGGGATCGAGGGCCAGCCGGTCGAGTTCGGTCAGCGCTGTCGCCCAGTCTATGGTTTCGGCGACGCCCGGGTTCTTGAACAGATCGATCGTTCTCAGCCGCTGGACATAGCCGACGATTTCGCGCGACAGGCGCTCATTGCAATTGGGCACCTTGCGGCGGATGATTTCCAGCTCCTGCGCCGCCCTCGGATAATCCACCCAGTGGTAGAGACAGCGCCGCTTCAGCGCGTCGTGCACCTCGCGGGTGCGGTTGGTGGTGATGATGACGATCGGCGGTTCCTGTGCCCGTATCGTCCCCAGTTCGGGAATTGTCACCTGGAAATCGGACAGCACTTCAAGGAGAAACGCCTCGAAAGCCTCGTCGGTGCGGTCGAGTTCGTCGATCAGGAACACCGGCGCCTTGCCAGCCTCCGCCGAGATCGCCTGCAGAACGGGGCGGCGGATCAGGTATTTTTCCGAAAAGATATTGCCTTCGATCTTCTGGCGATCGGCCGTGCCGGAGGCTTCGGACAGCCGGATTTCCAGCATCTGCGCCGGATAGTTCCATTCGTAGACCGCCGAGGAAATATCAAGTCCCTCATAGCACTGAAGCCGGATCAGCGGCCGGTCGAGGGCTTTGGCAAGCACCTTGGCGATCTCGGTCTTGCCGACGCCGGCCTCCCCCTCCAGAAACAGCGGCCGCTTCATTCTAAGAGACAGGAACAGCACCGTCGAAAGCGCCGTTCCGGCAAGGTAATCGCCGGATTCCAGCATTTCCATCGTTTCGGCAATGGAGGCGGGCAATGCGCCGTTCGTGTACGTCTTCATGTTTCCTCGGCTCCCTTGGAGGAAATCTATAACGTGCGGTAGTCCCGGTCCAGATAGACAAGCGCCGGTTTCTGCTCGCCGAGCGCGACGGCAACGACCTCGCCGAACAGCACGATATGGGTCGCCACCGTCTTGATGTCGATCAGCCGGCAATCGAAGGCTGCGACCGCTTCGCGAAGAATCGGGGAACCGGTCTTCAGTTCCTCCCAGGTGCCATGTGAAAATCGCGCGGACGGATCGACATTGTTCTTGCCCGAAAAGACATGAGCCAGATCCATCTGGTCGGCGCCTAAAAGATTGAGCGCGAAACAGCCGCTGCGGGCAAAGATGTCGTTGCGCGGGTTCGTCCCGTTGAGGCAGACGAGCAGCGTCGCCGGATCGTCGGAAACCGAGCAAGCCGCCGTGATCGTCACGCCGCGCCGCACGCCCTCGTGCGCAGCCGTGACAATATGCACGTGGCCGGCCAGCCGGCTCATGGCATCGCGGTAGGTGAGCGGGTCCAGTTGGGTCTTGTCCAACACGGCAGTCTCCAGATCGGTGTTCGCCTTTAACACATAGACATTGCGCCGGAATATGAAACCCATCGCGTGGTTTTTCTTCCCCAATCACGGCAATTGCCGTCCACCCGGCGAAGGTTCCGATCTTTTCCTTTGACCCTTGCTGCCACATCTTTAAAACATGCCCATCCTCATCTGGAAAAGCGCATGTACCGTTCGATTTTCGTCAGCCTCCTTATTGCCGGATCGGTGCCGACGGTACCCGCCTGGGCCGCGGGGCTGAAAATCGCCGTCGTTGCGCCGGTGGAAGGACCGTTCGCGCTCCTCGGACAACAGATGCTCGACGGCGCACGCTTCCAGGCGGAGGATCGCGGCTCGGAAATCATCCCGATTCCGGAAACCTGCGAACCGAAGGATGCGGAAAACCTGACGAAAGCGCTGCTGGCGAGCGGCGCGGAAGCAGCGGTCGGCTTCCTGTGTACCGAAAGCCTGGAGGCGACGCTGCCGGCGCTCGCCGAGGCCGGAATCCCGGCGCTGACGCTGAGCGTGCGCTCCGATATCCTGATGGAAGACGCGCTGAAAAAGAAATGGCCGTTTTTCCGGCTGGTGCCAAGCGCCAAGGCCGAAGCCGCCAAGGTGACCGAGATCATCCTGTCGCGCTGGAAGAACGAACCGCTGGCCCTGATCGAGGACGGGACTATCCACGGACGCGAACTGGTGGAAAGCGTGCGCGGCGCGCTGGCTGAAATAGGCCTTACCCCCGTCTTCTCCGACACGTATCGTCCGGCCCAGGAACAGCAGGTGAGCCTCGTCCGCCGCCTTGCCAAGAGCGGGGCGACGCATGTGTTCACCGGCGGCGACCGCGCGGATACCGCCATCATCGCGCGTGACGCCGCGTCCGAACAGGTGCCGCTGACGTTGATGGGCGGCGAGGCCCTGGAGGCGGCAAACCAGCCGGTTCCCTTGGCAAATGGTGTTCTGGCGGTGTCGTTGCCCGACTATGCCACCCTGCCCGAGGCAAAGGTCACCGTCGATGCCATGACGGCGGCAAAACTGCTGCCGGAGGGTTATGTTCTCCCCGCTTTTGCCGCCGTGACACTTCTGGAGCAGGCAAAGGACCAGGCGGGCAAGGACAATAAGCCCGTCATCGATGCGTTGATGAAAGGGCCTTACCCGACCGTTGTCGGCGCCATCCGTTTCAGCGCCACTCACGAATTGGCCGACAATTCCTATCGTCTGCTGCTATGGCAAAACAACCGGTTCATCCCGGCGCCGGCTGTATCGGGAACGGAATGATGCGCGCCGGGCCACGCAATTCGATCGCCGATGTCGGTGGCCTCAAGGTCGGCAATGCCGAGGATCACCGCCTGAAATCCGGCGTTTCCGTCGTTGTCTGCGATCAGCCGGCGGTCGCCGCCGTTCAGGTGCTCGGCGGCGCTCCCGGCGCGCGCGAGACGGACCTGCTTGAGCCGCACAATACGGTGCAGACCGTTGACGCAATCGTTCTGTCGGGCGGTTCGGCGTTCGGCCTCGATGCGGCTTCCGGCGTTCAGGCTGCGCTGCGCGAGATGGGGCGCGGTTTTCCGGTTGGCAATCTGCACATCCCGATCGTTCCAGCCGCTATCCTGTTCGACCTGATCAACGGCGGCGACAAGGACTGGGGCCTCTATCCGCCCTATCGCGAGCTCGGTTATCAGGCGGTTCAGGCAGCGGCACTGGAATTTGCCACGGGCACCGCAGGGGCCGGCACGGGCGCCCTGACGGCGACGTTCAAGGGCGGCCTCGGCACGGCGTCGATGGTACTGGACAATGGCATCACCATCGGCGCGCTGGTCGCCGTCAATGCGCTGGGCTCGGCGACGATCGGCGATACCGCGCATTTCTGGTCGGCGCCTTTCGAGGAGGGCGAAGAATTCGGTGGCCTCGGCATGCCGCAACCTTTTCCGCAGGATGCCCGCGATCTCCGCATCAAGTTTCGTGACGGACAAAGAGAAACCCAGAACACCACGATCGCTGTCATCGCTACCGATGCCATGTTGACCAAGGCCGAGGCGAAACGACTGGCGATTGCCGCCCATGACGGATTTTCACGCGCGCTCTGGCCGTCGCATACACCGCTTGACGGCGATCTCGTCTTCGCGCTGGCGACGGGGACGAGCAGCAAAACCGTTTCCGTGCAGGATTTCATCGATCTCGGCGCCGCGGCGGCATCGACCATGGCCCGCGCGGTCGCGCGCGGCGTTCATGATGCGACAGTCGCGGAAAACGATATCCTGCCGGCCTGGGCATCGCGAAGATAACGGACGGATAACGCCGAAGCGCCACGGCACATGTTGTTTGCACTGAAAAGCGGTGTTATTGGCCGGAAAACAAGTTGGAGCCTTGCATCATGTCCCTGCCGATCCGGATTGCCCCGTCCATCCTCGCTGCCGACTACGCCAAACTCGGACAGGAAGTGCGCGATGTCGTTGCCGCCGGCGCCGACTGGATCCACCTCGACATCATGGACGGCCATTTCGTTCCGAATATCTCCTTCGGGCCGGATGTCATCAAGTCGTTGCGGCCGCATACCAATGCCTATTTCGACTGCCATCTGATGATCGCGCCGGCCGACCCCTATCTCGAAGCCTTCGCCAAGGCAGGTTGCGACAGCATAACGGTCCATGCCGAGGCAGGCCCGCATCTCGACCGCTCGGTGCAGGCGATCAAGGCGCTGGGCAAGAAGGCAGGCGTTTCGATCAATCCGGCAACGCCCGAAAGCGTACTCGACTATCTGCTCGACAAGCTCGACCTGATCCTGGTGATGACGGTCAATCCCGGCTTCGGCGGTCAGAAATTCATTCCGGCCATGGAAGAGAAGATCCGCCGCATCAAGGCCATGGTTGGCGACCGGCCGATCGATATCCAGGTCGATGGCGGCATCGCGCTCGATACCATCGCGCTTCCGGCCTCTGCCGGCGCCAATGTCTTCGTCGCAGGCTCGGCAATCTTCAACGGCGGCCATGTTGACGCCTATCGCAACACCATCGCCACCCTGCGCGGCAACGCCGAAGGAGGACGCGGGTGAGATTTTCGCGCAGGCTCGCTGCCGCCATGTTTGCATCGGCTCTGGTTGTTGATGCTGCTTGCGCCGGCGATATTGCGTCGTTCCAGCAAATCGGCTTTTCACCGGACGGCGGCGTCTTTGCCTTCGAGGAATATGGCGTTGAGGACGGCTCCGGCTTCCCCTATTCGACTGTGTTTTTCATCGACACACGCAAGGATGCATTCCTGCCTGGTACGCCGATCAGGGTGCGCGTCGACGATGAGAATGCCGGCCTCGCCAAGGCACGGGCCGAAACCGCGGCAAAGGCCGCGCCACTCGTCGAAAAGTTCGGGATGAGCGCAAACCCCGGGCTGATGGCCGCCTTCAATCCAATCACGGAAATCGATAGCACTCCGCACCGGTTGACCTATCGGCAATATGCGGTCGAGCCGCCGGTCGGTGGAGAGTTCAAGTTGGCGCTCGATGAAATCGCCCTGCCGCCGTCCACGCAGTGCAAGGACGTAACGCCCCAGTCCATTGGATTTCGCCTTGCCTTCCAAACCGAAGACGGAAAACCATCCGACCGCGTGCTTCACGCCGATACGAAAATTCCCGACAGCCGCAAATGCCCGACCGGATATCGCATCGGCGGTGTCGTGGTTCACCATCCCGAAGGTGGAGATCCGATCCATATCGTCCTCGTGCAGGTGCTGAGCTTCGGTTTCGAAGGACGCGACGGCCGATGGATCGCCACTCCGGTCCCCGTGGCGCCATGAGAGCATCCGACCATGCCGAAATGAACGAGCCGGCAGCCCTGACGCGACGAATACGCCAACGACTTTTCGGCTCACTGCCGACAGTCCGCGAAATTCTGTTCGGTGCACCATTGTGGGGCGTGATGATGGCCGTGTCGGCGCTCGCGGCGCTCTATCTTCGCAACGGCGCCGAGACATTCCAACTCCGCAGCATTCTCGTGCTGTTCTTCTTTGGTGGCGTGGTCTCCTGGCCCTGCGCCCTGCTGCTCGGACGCTTCGGCGCGCTCGGAAGACGCCGGGAGACCCGTTTTGCGGCTTTCTTTTTGTGCCTGACCGTCTGCACCATTGCAGCCACGGCCTTTCTGTTTGCCATGGACTATCGGAGCTTCTATGCCCGTTGGCATGCGCCGTTCGGCACCCGCATCTGGGCCTATCAGCTCAGTTTCACCTCCGCCAGCGCCGTCTATCAGTTCGTCGTCATGGGCATTCGCCTCTATCTGCCGCTTGGATTTGCCGCTCTCGGCCTGACCAGCCTGTGGCTCGCATGGCGGATGCCCGATCAGCAGCGTTGAGATTGCCTTCTATCTTTGCTAGAGGCTCAGCCAACTTCATCCGTGACGAAAGCTAAAGCCCATGATCCCCCGCTACTCCCGGCCGGAAATGGTGGCCATCTGGTCGCCCGAAACCAAATTCCGCATCTGGTTCGAAATCGAGGCGCATGCCTGCGACGCTTTGGCCGAGCTCGGCGTGATCCCGAAGGAAGCGGCCAGGACTATCTGGGAAAAGGGCGGCGCTGCCACGTTCGACGTCGCGCGCATCGACGAGATCGAAGCCGTCACCAAGCACGACGTTATCGCCTTCCTGACGCATCTGGCCGAATTCGTCGGTCCCGACAGCCGTTTCGTCCATCAGGGCATGACCTCGTCCGACGTACTGGACACAACGCTGAACATCCAGCTGGTCCGCGCCACCGACCTGCTGCTCGCCGACATGGACCGGCTGCTGAACGCGCTCAAGACCCGCGCCTTCGAACACAAGGATACGGTCCGCATCGGGCGCAGCCACGGCATCCATGCCGAGCCGACCACCATGGGTCTGACCTTTGCCCGCTTCTATGCCGAGATGCGCCGCAACCGCGACCGTCTCGTCGCGGCCCGCGCTGAAATCGCCACCGGCGCAATTTCCGGTGCTGTCGGCACCTTTGCCAATATCGACCCGCGCGTCGAGGAATATGTCTGCGAACAGCTGGGTCTCGTTGCCGAACCTATCTCCACCCAGGTCATCCCGCGCGACCGCCACGCGATGTTCTTCGCAACGCTTGGCGTCATCGCCTCGTCGATCGAAAACGTCGCCACCGAAATACGCCACATGCAGCGTACCGAGGTTCTGGAAGCGGAAGAGTTCTTCTCGCCCGGCCAGAAGGGCTCGTCGGCAATGCCGCACAAGCGCAATCCGGTCCTGACCGAAAACCTGACCGGTCTTGCCCGCCTGGTGCGCATGTCGGTCGTGCCTGCGCTTGAGAACGTGGCTCTCTGGCATGAGCGCGACATCAGTCATTCGAGCGTCGAGCGCACCATCGGCCCGGATACGACGATCACCCTCGACTTTGCCTTGAACCGTCTCGCCGGCGTTGTCGAGAAACTGGTGATCTACCCGGAGAACATGCTGAGGAACATGAACAAGTTCCGCGGTCTGGTGATGAGCCAGCGCGTGCTTCTGGCGCTGACTCAGGCCGGAGTATCGCGTGAGGACAGCTACCGCCTCGTCCAGCGCAATGCCATGAAGGTCTGGGAAAAGGGCGCCGATTTCCTCGAGGAACTGCTGGCCGACGCCGAAGTGCGCGCGGCTCTCCCGGAGGCGGAAATCCGCGAGAAATTCGACCTCGGCTATCACACCAAGCATGTCGACACGATCTTCAACCGCGTTTTCGGCTGATCGACCTATACGGGGAGCGAGATCGGCTCCCCGCCTTTCTTCTCCGCCCGCCGGATGAAAACGTCCGATTTCGATCCAGTTCGTTCGATTCCGAACGAATTTCTCAAGTCTTTTGTCAGTCTTTCGTAGGAAACTGCGGAGAATGAAAAAGCAGGAGTTGGGTGGATCATGCCGTACCAGCAAGCGATAGAGCGCAAGGCGACACGCACGACAACGAAATTCACCGGCGAGGTCACCTGCAAGGGCGGATCGAGCCGGGGCATCGTCAAGGACCTGTCAGAAGCCGGAATCTGTTTCCAGCTCTATTTCGATATCAATGCGAAGACCGGCCAGGAAGTCTCCATCCAGAGCAACGAGTTCGGCCATCTCACCGGCATTGTCCAGTGGTATCGCGGCGATAAGATCGGCATACGCCTGGATGCGTCCTCCAATACGGCGGCGCAAATCTCTTCCTATTACAAATACTTCCGGTAGTTCGCCCGCAAATCTGCCATGCAAGTGCCGCCTTTGAAGCGGCACTTTTGGCATTGCGGGGTTGCGTCGCGACTATTTGGCTTCCGGTGCGACAACCAGCTTGCGGTAGAGGTGCCACGTCGCGTGACCGAGGATCGGCATGATGACGGCGAGACCGACGAAAACCGGGATCGAGCCGATGACCAGGCCAGAAGCGACGATCAATCCCCACACGGCAACCGGTACCGGATTGGCGAGCGTCGCACGCACCGAGGTTTCAACGGCGGCTACTGCGCCGACGTCCCTGTCGAGCAGCAATGGAAACGACACAACGACGGTTGCCAGCACGATGACCGCGAAGACGAAGCCGACGGCGTTGCCGATCAGGATCAGGTTCCACCCCTGCTCGGTTCCGACGATCTGGTTGTAAAAGGCCGAAATCGATGTCACCGGCACATCGCCGAACAACTGCACGTAGAGCGACTGCGCGACAAGCAGCCAGACGACGAAGAGAATGAGCAGCATGAAAGCAAGCCCAAGGATCGACGGCAGTGCCGGCGAGCGGCGGACGTCGAAAGCATGCCGCCATGAGGTATTCATCCCTATTTCCCTGCGACGGCTGATCTCATAGAGGCCGATGGCGGCGACAGGGCCGAGCAAGGCAAAGCCGGAAGCCAGCGGATAGAGCAGCGGCAGCATGTTTGCACCCGAACTCCAGGTGGCAAGGACGACGCCGGCTATGGGGTAGATCAGGCAGAGAAAGACGTAATGAGACGGCTTTGCATTAAAGTCCTGCCAGCCGAGACGCAGCGCGTCGAAGACGTCGGCTACGCCAATCCTGCGAATTTCCGGATGTTCGATCTCGGTGCGGGATCCTGCCATTACATGGAATGTTGTCATGACCAATTCTCCTCCTTGAATACGCGTCGTCACGTCATTCGAGAACAATCAGTATTTCCGGTTTCGCGCGGATTTCGGTATCATTGACCGCAATCCCTTGCTCTCGGTATCGTCGGCATTTGCCACCACGGAGCGTCGTGACCAATCGCGCCGTGCAAGCAGCATATACCAGATCCGCTTGTCTTTCACTTGACTTCCTTCGCACTCAACCTCAAATCGCCATTATTATGAAAGCATCCGAAGCAGATATCCTGATTGTACCCGGTTACACCAATTCCGGAGCGGACCATTGGCAAACCCGATGGCAGAACAAACTTGCCTCAGCGCGGCGCGTCGAGCAGGCTGAATGGGCAAAGCCCGTGCGCGAAGACTGGGTCAAGCGCATGATCGACGACATCAACGCGGCGACCAAACCTGTTGTCATCGTTGCGCATTCGCTCGGCGTGGCAACAGCCATTCACGCCATGCCTCACGTCGGAAAGAAGATCGCCGGCGCTTTTCTCGTGGCGCCACCGGAAGTGACCAATCCAAAGATCCGGCCGAAGCACCTGATGACGTTCGGACCCTACCCGCGCGATCCGTTGCCGTTTCCGAGCCTGGTCGTGGCAAGCCGCAATGATCCGTTCGGCACCTATGAACATGCCGGCGATATGGCCAATGCCTGGGGCTCGCTGCTCGTCGACGCCGGAGAATCCGGACATATCAACACCGACTCCGGACATGGCCCCTGGCCGGAAGGCACGATGGTCTTTGCCCAGTTTCTCAACCGGCTTCAACCCTGAGGCCATCACTGTCCCTGTGTATGTCCTCACGCTAGTGTTCCGGCGTTAAGCGGACTTTCATTGTCGTTGATCATGATGCCTGGAAATCATTCGAGAGCAACGGACACGTGACAACCGCAAGCGACAACAGAGATTTGCGGCAAGTGCCCGCTGCCAGCCGCGTCTTTCCGGATGCCGCTGCTGTTCTCGATTGCGCGCCGGTAGGACTGTGCCTGATCGACCCGGACGGCTGCATCCGCCAGGCGAATCCAGCATTTGCAGATGCGTTTGGACGTTTCCCGGACGCGGTGCTGGGCGAACAGATCCTCGATTTCGTGCACGGCGAGGATGTCGCAGCCTTCAACGCCGCAGCGGCGGCCATCCGGGAGAGTGGAAGCAGGCCGAGCCAGCATGAAATCCGCCTGTTATTGCCGGACGGGCAGTCGCGGTGGGTCAGCGCTGCATTCTCGCGCATGGCAGGCGAGCCTTCCCCCGGGACCATTCTGCAGATCCAGTCGATAGACGTGCTGAAGCAGGCGCTCGCGACACTTCGGAAAAGTGAAACCCGCTGGAAGTACGCCCTCGAAAGCGCCCATCAGGGCGTCTGGGATCACGATTTCAGCGCAAACGATCTGTTTTATTCGGCCCACTGGAAAACCATCAGGGGCATGGCGACAGATGCGCCGGTCGATGGCTCGCTGGACGTCTGGATCGAGAGTGTGCATCCGGCCGACCGCGAGCATGTGCTTGAATATATCCGCCGTCAGGATGAAGGCGAAGTCGCGTTCAATACGTTCCAATATCGCGAACGGCATGCTGACGGTCACTGGGTCTGGATCGAAAGCCGGGGCGCCTCCGTCGAATGGGCCCCAGACGGAAAACCGACACGCATCATCGGCACCGATACGGATATCACCGAGCGGAAAAAAGCCGAGGCGCAGCTTGAGGAAATCTCGCGTCGCCTGAGACTTGCCCTCGATGTGTCGAAAGTCGGCGTCTTCGAAGCCAACCTGGACACTGGCGCGGTCGTGCGCGACGAGCAATTGCTTCGGATTTATGGTCTGGATCCGGTCGCGTCCAATCAACACGGCTCGGTCTTCGAGCAACGGCTGCACCCTGAAGACCGAGCCGGTGCGCTGTCAAGAGTTGAAGAAGGCGTGGCTTCGACTGTTCCCTTCACCAACGCCTTCCGGATTGTTCGTCCCGATGGTGAGATTCGCCATATCCGGTCCAGTTCGGTGACCTTCACCGACGCCGAAGGGGAGCGCAAACTCATCGGCGCCAACTGGGACGTCACCGAGGACGTTACCCTGCGCGATGAGCTCGAACGGGCAAGGCTGCTTGCGGAGGCCCGCAATCTGGAGCTGGAAGCGGCGCGGACACGCATCGAATACAACGCGCTGCACGACCATCTCACCGGTCTGCCAAACAGGCGTTTTCTCGACCAGAGGCTCGACGATTGGATTGGCGAGAAAGTGGCGTATTGCGCCATCCTGCATATCGATCTCGACCGGTTCAAGCAGATCAACGACACGCTCGGCCATCAGGCCGGCGACGCGATGCTCGTGCACACGGCGCGGGTCCTCTCGTCGATCATCGGGGAGAATGATTTCGTCGCCCGTGTCGGCGGTGATGAATTCCTCGTGTTGTGCGACGCCCGCCACACGCAGGACGCGGTCGTCATGGTTGCCGACCAGATCATCGACGCACTGCGCCAGCCAGTGCCTTATGACGGGCATCTCTGCCGGTTCGGCGCCAGCGTCGGCATAGCCTGGACGCTGGACGGCACGATCGACGCCAAACAATCGCTATTGAACGCCGATCTTGCCCTCTATCGCGCCAAGGGTCTCGGTCGAAACCGCTATGAGTTTTTCACCAAACAGCTTCAAACGCAGATCCATCACGCCAAACGCACCGCCGACGAAATCATCAAGGGCCTTGAAGACGGCGAATTTGTTCCCTTCTATCAACCCCAGTTCGATGCCCGCACGCTTGATATTGTCGGTGTGGAGACCCTCGCCCGCTGGGCGCATCCCCAGTATGGACTGCTGGCGCCCGACTACTTTCTGAAGATCGCTGAAGATATCAATTCGCTGACGGCCATCGACCGGAGCATCGCAGAACAGGCGCTGAGGGATTTCGGGCATTGGGAGGCGCACGGCTTTTCCATCCCGCGCATTTCCGTCAACGTCTCGTCACCGCGGCTGCGCGAGCCCGGCCTGATCGAAAGCCTGAAGCAATTGGGCGTACCACGTGGAAAATTGTCGTTCGAACTGTTGGAATCGATTTTCCTCGACGACCTCGACGAAAACTCCTCGCAAACCCTGAGCGATCTGAAAGCGCTCGGTATAGACATAGAAATAGACGATTTCGGAACCGGTCACGCCTCGATTATCGGCCTCATGAAGCTCAATCCGGCCCGGTTGAAAATCGACCGTGCCCTCGTTCGGCCGGTTGACGAATCTGCCGAGCAACGAAAACTGGTCGGCTCGATCATCGACATCGGACATTCGCTGAACATTGAGGTGGTGGCGGAAGGTGTCGAGACGCGCCTGCATGCCAGTATCCTGCGCGATCTCGGCTGCGATACCCTGCAGGGCTATGCCTTCGCGCGTCCGATGTCCTCATCGGATCTCGGGCACTTCGTAACGGCAGGGCAATGGCGGGAGAAACCGAAAATGCAGGGCGGTCCTGTATTCCTTTCAGCAAAACCGAACCAAGTCGTCCCGCTCCGCTAAAAGAACGCTGGTCCCCACGCATAGCGCGTGCTGCGTCGCCTATTCGAAGAGTAGGCCGATTACTTGGAATTGCATTTAATATTATTTCACCTTATCAAAAATATAAAAAGCAACGTCACTCAACTTTTGATGGCAGAATGGCGATGTACATCCAATTTTTTGCCTAATAATGGCCTTACTTATGAAATCTCCTGCATTTCTAAGTAAGATTTCTCAATTTAGAGGCATAAAACTCCCCAAGAAGCCCGGTGATCTATCTATCGGCAGTCAGCGCCGATCGACTATTTCATTCGTTCTATCGTCTCAAAAAAACGGAACGCCTTCTGATGAATTCAGCCATTCGAAAATTCATATTCCATGATCTCCAGACGATCGAGGGGTATATCGATCCGCCCGACGCTCTTGTTTTCCTCTCGCTTCTGCAAAGCCAGAAAGATGCAAACCTCGGCGGCGCCATTGCCGAAATCGGCGTCTTCTACGGCCGCTCCTATTTTCTGCTGAGAAAGATCGGCGGCAGCGACGAGAAGATATTGGCAATCGATCTTTTCGACATAGGTCAGGCGACGGGAGACATGCCCTCTCAATACAACCGTTTTTTGGAAAACGGCCGCAGGCTCGGCATGCCCGTGGACGAAGAGCTGATTATCAGAGGCGACAGCACCAGGCTGGATCCGGCGCTGCTGACCGAAAAAATCGGTAAAATTCGATTCTTCAGCATAGACGGCGGACATATGCTTCAGCATGTCACGGCCGACAGCAGGCTCGCGATGGAAACCCTCGCGGATCATGGCGTCATCGCATTTGACGATACGTTCAACCCCGCATGGCCGGAGGTCACCGTCGGCGTAGCCGATTTCCTGCGCAAGTCCGGCGGCGCCTTTTCCGCCTTCTGCATGACCAAATACAAAACCTATGTCTGTCGCCACGAATTCCACGAATTTTACACGGAACTGATCGCCGATTCAGCCGATCTCGCCGCCTTCGATCACGTCGAAACGGAGTTTCTCGGCTCAAAAGTCGCCCGTCTTCACAACCCGATCAGCCGCCGGATGGTCTATGAACTGATGATCCGCTCAGGCATGAGCGCTTTTTCCGAGCGCGTTTACCGGTAGGCGGCGTGGGGATATCCGGCCGGTCGATCTGGACGTTCAGAAAACATCCAGATGCCGAAACGAAAAAGCCGCCCACGAAGGGGCGGCCCGGTAAAGATTGTTACGGCCGATATCAGCCGTTCTGGACCTGCGTCACGGCTTCGGACAGCAGTTCAAGCATCTTCAGGCGAATCTCGTCGTCGGTCTTGACGATGCCGGCGGCATCGAAATCCGCGCGAATCTTGCGCACTACATCCTCATGGCCGACCTCTTCGAAATCGGCGGCGACCACGTCCTTTGCGTAGGCAGCCGGGTCGCTCTTGCCGAGAAGCTCGGCCGCCCACAGGCCGAGCAGCTTGTTGCGCCGCGCCTCCGCCTTGAATCGCAATTCCTCATCCAGCGCAAATTTCGCCTCGAAAGCCTTTTCGCGATCCTGCAAGTTGGTCATCCTTTCATCTCCCTAAAAAAACGGAGCTGCGAGCAGCCTTTTTGCTCATAAACCAAAAGCCCGCCGAAAGTGCAATGCGAAGTTTTCTGGCGCGGCGACTTTCGTGTTATCATGGCGCTAATTCGGGGGATCGGATCAGACGCCGATTGTGAAATGGTTTCATTTCGGTTATGGACCGCCTTAGAAAATACCAAGTGCGCTGCCCAAGGGCGCCTGCAACAGCAGAGATATCATTCATGAATCGTCGCCGCCGTATCTACGAGGGCAAGGCCAAGATCCTCTATGAAGGTCCTGAGCCGGGCACTCTGATCCAGTTCTTCAAAGATGACGCTACGGCTTTCAATGCCAAAAAGCACGAAGTCATCGACGGCAAGGGCGTGCTCAACAACCGGATTTCGGAATACATCTTCACGCATCTGAACCGGATCGGGATTCCGACGCATTTCATCCGCCGCCTCAACATGCGCGAGCAGCTGATCAAGGAAGTGGAAATCATTCCGCTCGAGATCGTCGTGCGCAACGTGGCTGCCGGTTCGCTGGCAAAGCGTCTCGGCATCGAGGAAGGCGTGGTCCTGCCGCGCTCGATCATCGAATTCTACTACAAGGCAGATGCGCTCGACGACCCGATGGTCTCCGAGGAGCATATCACCGCGTTCGGCTGGGCAAGCCCGCAGGAACTCGATGACATCATGGCGCTCGCCATCCGCATCAATGACTTCCTCACCGGCCTGTTCCTCGGCGTCGGCATCCAGCTCGTCGATTTCAAGATCGAATGCGGACGCTTGTTCGAAGGCGACATGATGCGCATCATTCTGGCGGACGAGATTTCGCCGGACAGTTGCCGTCTGTGGGACGTCGAGACCAAGGAAAAGATGGACAAGGACCGGTTCCGCCGCGACATGGGAGGTCTCGTCGAGGCCTACCAGGAAGTGGCCCGCCGCCTTGGCATCATGAACGAGAACGAACCGCCGCGCGGCTCCGGCCCTGTGCTGGTGAAATAAGCAGGAAAAGACGACAGTGATCAACGCACGCGTAACAGTGACGCTGAAGAATGGCGTTCTCGACCCACAGGGCAAGGCAATCGAGGGCGCTCTTGGCGCGCTCGGTTTCGAGGGCATCGGCCAGATCCGCCAGGGCAAGGTCTTCGATCTGCAGATCGAAACCGCCGACAAGGCGAAGGCCGAAGCCGAGGTAAAGGCCATGTGCGAGAAACTCCTCGCCAACACGGTGATCGAGAACTACACTATCTCGCTCGCCTGATGGTTGAATGAGGTCATTTCGATGGCAGATGTAACCAACGATGTTATCTATGAACTGCTCAAAAAAATGCAGTCCGATATCGCTGGCCTCAAGTTCGAGATGTCCGGCGTAAAAATAGAGCTGAGCAATCTTCGCGGAACGATGGTGTCGGTGCAGATGGACCTACACAACATCTATACCCGACTGGACAGATCCGATCAGCGCCTCGAACGTATCGAAAACCGCCTCGAATTGCGCGAGCTTGCCGAGGCCCAATCCAGGTTTGAACCGCAGCCATGAAATCCGCCGTCGTCCAGCTTCCAGGCCTCAATCGTGATCGCGACATGATCGCCGCGCTGACCAAGATTTCCGGCAAGGCGCCGGTAACGATCTGGCAGACCGAAACCGATATCCCGGATGTCGACCTGATCGTCATCCCGGGCGGGTTCTCCTACGGCGACTATCTCCGCTGCGGCGCCATTGCCGCGCGCATGCCGGTGATGCAGGCGATCAAAGCGAAGGCCGAGGCCGGCGTCAAGGTGCTGGGCGTCTGCAACGGCTTCCAGATCCTCGTCGAGGCGGGTCTCCTTCCGGGTGCGCTGATGCGCAACGCCTCGCTGAAATTCGTCTGCAAGGAAATCAAGCTGGAAGTCGTCAACGCCAACACCGATTTCAGCCGCGCCTATGAACAGGGACAGATCATCCGTTGCCCGGTCGCCCATCATGACGGCAACTATTTTGCCGATGCCGACACGCTCAAGACCATTGAAGGCAATGGCCAGGTCGTTTTCCGCTACGCCGGTGGTACCAATCCGAACGGATCGGTCAACGACATCGCCGGAATCGTCAATGAAAAGGGCAATGTTCTAGGCATGATGCCGCACCCGGAAAACCTGATCGAGGCTGCTCATGGCGGCTCCGATGGACGCGGCCTGTTCGCTTCCGCGCTCGACGTAATCGCTGCTTAACATTCGGCCTGCTAGAAGGCTGCCTCAGAGACCGAATCAAAGGGGCTTGTTCATGCGCGCCGCAGTTTTCATCCGTTTCATTGCAACTGCAGGCTCCGTTGCCCTGATCGGGCTTGTCGCCGGCTGCCAGTCGGCAAGCCCGCCGGCACCGGCCCAGAGCACCACGGCGCTGTCGACCATGGAACGGGTCGCCCTTGGCGCCAATGCCTGCTGGTTCAAGTCCGGCGATGCCGCCTTCAAACCCTATCGTCTGGCTCCGGAACTCAATTCCTTCTCCGGTCGTCCGCGCATTCTGCTCGTCCAGCGGAACTCTCCCGAATCGCGACCGCTCGCCGTGGTTCAGGCGGAAGGGCACCCTGCCCGGCTTCAGGCTTTCGGCCCGCTGTTCAGCGAAACGATGGGATCGCGGATGACCGCGGACATCAAGCGCTGGGCCGCCGGCGGCAAGGGTTGCAGCTAGCCGGGAAATGAATCACCCGCAAGCGCACCGGCATTTCGCTAATTCTTGCGGGTTTTCTTTTTTAGAGTTTTGCCGGACAATCAACTGAAGAAGTCCACCGTTGATTCCACACAATCCAAGGACGTATTTTTGCGCATTCAAACCGGGGATGTGCCTTCGCATATGTCATGAAACCGCACCGCTTCCCATGCTAGGCGCAGAACACTGTGCCGTGTCGTTTCCGTTGAACTGTTCCCGTGCCCTGCTTTTACCAAAGGCATATTCATGAGCGTTATGATTTATCACAATAGCCATTGCGGTACGTGCCTCGCGGTTCTCGACATCGTCCGCAAAGCGGGCATAGAGCCCATTCTGATCGACTACATGACGTCACCACCAAGCCATGAAGAGATGCTGGCGCTTCTGCTCGCCATGGATATGCCGCCGCGTCAATTGCTCCGCACCAGAGAAAGCGCGTACCTGTCGCTCAAGCTAGATGACGAGAGCAAGACGGACCGGGAGATCATCGACACGATGCTGGCCCATCCAGAACTGATCGAGAGGCCGATCGTCGTCACGGAAAAGGGCATCAAGCTCTGCCGTCCCGAGACGAAGGTCCTCGATCTTCTTTAGACGATCGCGCCGCGATCAGCGCCAGTAGGGGCGCGCCGCTTCACGACGCGCTTCCGAGTGCGTCACGCCGATATCGGCAAGCTGGTCATCTGTCAGCTCCGAGAGGGCAAGGCGGCTGAGTCGTTTCTCCTCGCGAGCGACAGTCCATACGAGAACCCGCCGAAAGAAACCCTTCAGTCCTGCGGCCATCCCGTGGTGCTTTGAAATTGTACCTGTTTGCGGAGCGCCGCTTACGGCCCCATCTGCACATATTGTACTCATTGCCTTCATCCTATCGATTGCAACGGTGGCATTTCAATATTGCATTGTCATAATTGACACCGAAATAGATGCAATGTAGAAATTGTCACCATGACAACATGGATGCCAGACCCCGGCCAAGGCCAAGGCCCGCTTTACGCTCGCATTGCCGATCAGATCGAGCAGGCGATTGCCGGTGGCGTGC
Organism: Rhizobium herbae; assembly: GCF_017873135.1. Taxonomy (GTDB): domain Bacteria; phylum Pseudomonadota; class Alphaproteobacteria; order Rhizobiales; family Rhizobiaceae; genus Pararhizobium; species Pararhizobium herbae. The sequence goes on from NZ_JAGGJV010000001.1 coordinate 451,450, forward strand.
TGACGGCCGGCACGAAATTGCCACCGCAGCGCAACCTTGCCTTCGATATCGGCGTGACAATCGGTACAATCGGTCGCGCCTATCATCTTGTGCGCGAACGCGGTCTCGTCAGCGGCGAGGTCGGACGCGGCACCTATGTGCTCGACAATGCCGAATTACGGCCGGCCGAACAGGCCGATCCGATGACCGCGGCGCTCGCGGGTACCCGTCCGATCAAGGCGCCGCCGGGGAAACTCAGGTTCGACAGTACGGCGGCACCGGACATCGGTCAGGGCGCATCGCTGGAAAAGCTGCTGGTCGACATCAGCCGCGAACACCATGCGGACATTGCCAGCTATGCCCGCGACTTTCCGGCACACTGGTTCGAGGCAGGCAGCCAGTGGCTTGCCAAGGGGACGTTTCGCCCGCAACCGGATAGAATCGTGCCGACGCTTGGCGCGCATGCAGGTGCTGTCGCCGTCATCGCGGCCGTTACGGCGCCGGGCGACAAGATCGCCTTCGAGAATGTCACCTATTCGCAGATCAGCCGAAGCGCCGGCCTCATAGGTCGCCGGACGATCCTGTTGCGCACCGACGACTACGGTCTCGACCCGGAAGATTTCGAGCGCGTCTGCGCCCAGCAGCATCCCAAACTCGCCTTCCTGATGCCGACGGCGCAGAACCCGACGGTCGTCACGCTGTCGCTGGAGCGCCGCCAGGCGATCGCCGACATCGCCCGCCGCTACGGCGTCTGGCTGCTGGAGGACGATCTCTATGGCGCCATGACCGGCGACATGACCCCGCTTCTGGCCGAGCTTGCGCCGGAGCGGACCTTTCTGGTCGGCGGCCTTTCGAAATCGGTCGCCGCCGGCGTGCGCGGCGGCTGGGTCGCCTGCCCTCCCCATTTCAGCCAGCGCATCCGCATCGCCCACAAGATGGTCAGCGGCGGCATGCCCTTCATTCTTGCCGAACTCTGTGCCCGCTTGGTCCTCAGTGGCGAGGCCGCGATCCTGCGTTCCAGAAGCATCGACGAGATCCGGGCACGCGAACAGATGGCCCGCGAAATCTTCTCCGGCATCGACTTCAACTCGCATCCGCATGTGCCTTTCCTCTGGCTGAAACTCTCAGAGCCGTGGTTCTCGGGCACCTTCAAGCATGCGGCATTCGAGGAGGGCGTGCTGGTCGATGACGAGGACGAGTTCAAGGCCGGACGGACCGAAAGCGTCTACCACCGCGTCCGGATCGGCTTTTCCTCGCCCGCCGACCGCAACGAGGTCCGGCGCGGTTTCCTGACCCTTCGCCGCCTTCTGGATAGCGGTCGCACCGGCTACGACAGCTTCGCCTGAAGGAAACGCCGCTTTATCGGCGAAAAGCATACGATCTCCTGTGCTTTCCCGCGATTTTCCTGTCGCATCCCGGAAGTGCATCGGCTAAAGAAACGCCGACGCGATCTCTTTGTTTTGACGCAGCCCTGCACGCAATCGGCTCTGACGCCGTCCGGGATGCTCCAACGGACCGAATGGACCACGATGACCATTTCCAATACCCGCCCCATCACCCCCGAGTTGATTGCCTCGCACGGTCTGAAGCCGGATGAGTACCAGCGCATCCTGGAACTGATCGGCCGCGAGCCGACGTTTACGGAGCTCGGCATCTTCTCGGCGATGTGGAACGAGCACTGCTCCTACAAGTCCTCGAAGAAATGGCTGCGCACGCTGCCGACCACCGGACCGCGCGTCATCCAGGGTCCGGGCGAAAATGCCGGTGTCGTCGATATCGATGATGGCGACGTGGTGGTCTTCAAGATGGAAAGCCACAATCACCCATCCTATATCGAGCCCTATCAGGGCGCTGCGACCGGTGTTGGCGGCATCCTGCGTGACGTCTTTACCATGGGTGCCCGCCCGATCGCGGCAATGAACGCGCTGCGCTTCGGTTCGCCGGATCATCCGAAGACCCGTCATCTTGTATCCGGCGTCGTCGCCGGCGTCGGCGGCTACGGCAACTCCTTCGGCGTTCCGACCGTGGGCGGCGAAGTCGAGTTCGATGCCCGCTACAACGGCAATATCCTCGTCAACGCCTTTGCCGCAGGCCTTGCCAAATCCGATGCGATCTTCCTGTCGGAAGCCAAGGGCGTCGGCCTGCCGGTCGTCTATCTCGGCGCAAAGACCGGCCGCGACGGCGTCGGCGGCGCGACCATGGCCTCGGCCGAGTTCGACGAGTCGATCGAGGAGAAGCGCCCGACCGTTCAGGTCGGCGACCCCTTCACCGAAAAATGCCTGCTCGAAGCCTGCCTTGAACTGATGAAAACAGGCGCCGTCATCGCCATCCAGGACATGGGTGCCGCCGGCCTCACCTGCTCGGCGGTCGAAATGGGTGCCAAGGGCGACCTCGGCATCGAGCTGGAACTGGACAAGGTGCCGGTGCGCGAAGAGCGCATGACGGCTTACGAAATGATGCTGTCGGAAAGCCAGGAGCGCATGCTTATGGTTCTGGAGCCCGCCAAGGAAGAAGTCGCCAAGGCGATCTTCGTCAAGTGGGGTCTCGACTTCGCCATCGTCGGCAAGACCACCGACGATCTGCGCTTCCGCGTCATCCACCAGGGCGAGGAAGTTGCCAACCTGCCGATCAAGGATCTTGGCGACCAGGCGCCGGAATACGACCGGCCCTGGACGCCGGCGACTGTTGCCGCCCCACTGGCTGCCGATGATGTTCCGCAGGCCGATGTCGCCGATGCCGTCCTGTCGCTGGTCGGCTCCGCCAACAACTCTTCTCGCCGTTGGGTCTACGAGCAGTATGACACGCTGATCCAGGGCAATTCGCTGCAATTGCCCGGCGGCGACGCTGGCGTCGTACGCGTCGAGGGCCATCCGACCAAGGCACTGGCCTTCTCCTCCGACGTAACGCCGCGTTATGTCGAGGCAGATGCGTTCGAAGGCGGCAAGCAGGCCGTTGCCGAATGCTGGCGCAACATTACCGCCACCGGCGCTCTGCCGCTGGCAGCCACCGACAACCTCAATTTTGGCAATCCGGAGCGTCCGGAAATCATGAGCCAGCTGGTCCATGCCATCAAGGGCATCGGCGAAGCCTGCCGCGCCCTCGATTTCCCGATCGTCTCCGGCAACGTCTCGCTCTACAACGAGACCAACGGCCAGGGCATCCTGCCGACCCCGACGATCGGCGGCGTCGGCCTGCTTGGCGACTGGTCGCAGATGGCCCGTATCCGCTTTGCGGCCGAAGACGAGGACATCCTGCTCATCGGCGCGCCAGATGGGGTTGGAACGCATCTCGGCCAGTCGGTCTACCTGCGCGACATCCATGGCCGCATCGATGGCCCTGCCCCGCATGTCGATCTCGCCCATGAGCGCAAGACCGGCGATTTCGTCCGCGGGCTGATCACCGATGGCCTGACGACCGCCGTGCATGACTGCTCGTCGGGCGGACTGGCGCTGGCCGTTGCCGAAATGGCGATGGCGTCGGGCATTGGCGCCCGGATTTCGGCTGTTGCAGGCCATGATCCGATCCCTGTCTTCTTCGGCGAGGATCAGGGCCGCTATGTCGTCACCGTCAAGCCGGAACACGCAGCGCTCGTCGGCGAACGGGCACAAGCCGCAGGCGTGGCCGCCCCGTCCATTGGCAGCACCGGCGGTACCGAGGTGGTGCTTGGATCGGCCAGGCCGCTTGCAATTCTGCAATTGCGCTCGGCCCATGAATCGTGGTTCCCTGACTTCATGGACGGCGAGACACTGATCGCCGCCGAGTAATTCAGGGAGTACAGACCATGCCGATGGCACCTGGCGATATCGAAGACATGATCAAGTCGGGCATTCCCGGCGCGAAGGTGACAATCCGGGATCTCGCCGGCGACGGCGATCACTATGCAGCCGAAGTCGTCGCGGAAGCCTTTCGCGGCAAGAGTCGAGTGCAGCAGCACCAGATGGTCTACAACGCGCTGAAGGGCAATATGGGTGGCGTCCTGCACGCTCTCGCCCTTCAGACATCCGCGCCGGAGTAAGTCTTGATGGCCAACCTCATGAACGAGTTGGTGAGCGGCGTAGTCCAGAGTGTCCTGAAGGAAATTCTGAAGAAGGCCGGCGGAACCACAACGACCAAACGCCAGAAGCGGCAGACCCGCTCGGCCACCACCGGCCGGTTCAAGAAGGCGACGACGACAAAAGCCAAGCCGGCAAAGAAGCAGGTGAGCTGCCGCCGGACTGCGGCATCTCGCAGCAAGACTCGCTGAGGCGGCACGTTCACCTGTTGCCCTCGTGCAAGCCATCAATTTTTGTTGCGGCCGGGTGATGAAAATCACTGGCGTGCATGTTATCTAACAGAGATCGACACACCCGGCCCTTGAAGCGGGAGCAGGAAGGATTACGACATGAGCGGTATCAACGATTTCATCGCCAATGAAGTGAAGAGCAACGACGTCGTTCTTTTCATGAAGGGCACCCCCCAGTTCCCGCAGTGTGGGTTCTCCGGCCAAGTGGTCCAGATGCTCGATTATATCGGCGTCGACTACAAGGGTATCAACGTGCTCGCCGATGCCGACCTTCGCCAGGGCATCAAGGACTATTCCAGCTGGCCGACCATTCCGCAGCTCTACATCAAGGGCGAATTCATCGGCGGCTGCGACATTGTCCGTGAAATGTTCCAGGCCGGCGAACTTCAGTCGCATTTCGAGGAACAGGGTATCGCCGTCAAGGGCGCAGCCTGACACCTGAATTTGGTCACAGTGACACCTGAAAAAGGCGGGTCACCGCCTTTTTTGATTCCGGCAGATTGTGACGACTGACTAATGTTGCGCGGTCTTTATCAGCCGGAACCGATATGCGCCGCTGTCACAAGCCGGTCGCGAAATTAGGGGTATGCACGCGCAGTGCAGATTTCTGCGCCATAGAACGGGGCCGGATATTTCGTCCAGACCTGCAGCACATCTCTTTTGTCGTCGACATGACTTTGCCGACGTTTTTCCAAAGCCGGAGGAGCCGGCTCTTGTTTTGAAAGCGCTTCGGAGCCGCGCTTTCGTTCGACATTTTCGTGCTGGCTCCAGCATTTTCATCTGCGCCGGAAACGTTGCCGTTTCCAGTTTCAGGCGCCCGGCACACGCGCCAGGAATATCCCTATGACCATAACATCCGAAGCTCCGGGCCTTCCGGCTTTGTCAAAACCACAATTCGTTGCCCTGATGGCCCTGCTGATGGCCATCAATGCGATTTCGATCGACATCATGCTGCCCGGTCTGCAGGAGATCGGCGCCAGCCTTGGCGTCGTCGACGAAAACACGCGTCAGTATGTCATCACCGCCTATCTGATCGGCATGGGCTGCGCGCAGCTGTTCTTCGGCCCGATGTCCGATCGTTTCGGCCGCAAGCTGCCGCTTCTGGGCGGCCTTGGCATCTACGCGCTCTGCGCGCTCGCCATCGTCTTCGTCCCCTCTTTTGCCGGGCTTCTGGCGCTTCGCTTCATGCAGGGCATTGGTGCTGCCGCCACCCGCGTCATCACCATTTCGATTGTCCGCGACGTCTATGGCGGCCGGATGATGGCGGAAGTCATGTCGCTGGTCATGATGGTTTTCATGATCGTGCCGGTGATTGCGCCGAGCGTCGGGCAGCTGATCATGATCTTTGCCGAATGGCACATGATCTTCGTCGTCATCTGCGTGTTTGCATTGATGGTGGCAACGATGGTGACATTGCGCCTGCCGGAAACGCTGTCGGTCGAGCATCGTCGGCCGTTCACCGTGACGTCGATCCTTGCAGGCTTCCGCATCGTGCTGACCAACCGCGTCTCGCTCTGCTATTCGCTGGCCGCGTCGTTCATCTTCGGCTCGCTGTTCGGCTTCATCAATTCCTCGCAGCAGATCCTCGTCGGCATCTACGGCCTCGGGCACTGGTTCCCGCTGGTGTTTGCAGGCTTTGCGGGCATGATGGCGGTCGCCTCGTTCACCAACTCGCGGCTGGTCAAGCGCTATGGCATGCGCCGCCTGTCGCATGGCGCCCTGATCGGCTTCACGATCGCCAGCCTGATCTGGGCCGTTGCGTCGATCTTCGGCGCGCTCCCGTTCTGGCTTTTCGTCCTGCTCTACGCTTCGGCCATGTTCCAGTTCGGCCTGATCGGCCCGAACTTCAACGCCATGGCGATGGAGCCGCTCGGCCATGTCGCAGGTACTGCGTCCTCGGTACTGGGTTTTACCCAGACCATCGGGGGGGCCACCATCGGCGCGCTGATCGGCCAGGCTTTCGACGGCACCGTCACACCGCTTGCCATCGGCTTCCTGACAGTGTCCGTCATCGGCCTGATGTTCGTTATCGTCGCCGAGAAGGGCAAGCTCTTCAGCCCGCACAATCCCTCAATTTGACAACTGTCGTCTCCTCCCAAGACATTCATAGGTTCCTTTCATGTCCGCCCCCACGACCACCGAACACATTGAAAATATCGGCTCCAGCCGAATAGGGCTCGGCTTTTTCGAGTTCGTCATCACCATCGCCCTGATGACCGCAAGCGTTGCTGTTGCCATCGACATCATGCTGCCTGCCCTGCCCGCGATCGGCCAGTCGCTCAACGTCGCCAATGCCAACGACACGCAATTGGTCATCGGCGTGTTCTTCCTCGGCTTCGGCTGCTCGCAGATCGTCTTCGGCAGCCTGTCCGACACCTTCGGACGCCGCAACATCCTGCTGGCCGGCCTCGCCTTCTTCACCATCACCATGTTCGGCGCCGCCTTGACGCAGAGCTTCGAAATGCTGCTGCTGCTGCGGTTCGTGCAGGGTATCGGCGCGGCCGCAGTCCGGATCACCACCATGGCAATCGTGCGCGACTGTTTCGGCGGCCGCGAGATGGCCCGCGTCATGTCCTATGTGATGATCGTCTTCATGATCGTGCCGATCGTTGCCCCATCGCTTGGCCAGGCCATCATCTATTACGCAAACTGGCACTGGATCTTCATCCTGCTCGGCTGCATCGGCGCCATCCTCTTTGTCTGGGCCGCCATGCGCCTGCAGGAGTCGCTGCCGAAGGAAGAACGCCTGCCGCTGTCCGTGGCATCGGTCGTCTCGGGCTTCCGCACCGTTCTGACCAATCGCGTCACCTGCGGCTACATGATCGGCCTGACGCTGTTCACCGCCGTCATCTGCGCCTATATCGTCACCGTCCAGCAGATCTTCGGCGAGGTCTATGGCCTTGGCGACTGGCTGCCGATCGCCTTTGCCGGAACCGCCGGCGGCATCGCGGTTGCCAATTTCGCCAACGGCTATTTTGTCCGCAGCTTCGGCATGCGGCGCATCTCGCATGTGGCGATGATCCTGTTCACGCTGCTCTCCGGCGTCGGCCTGCTGATTTCGCTCGGTGGCAAGCCGGACTTCCTGCTTGCCTATCTGCTGTTCTCCGTTCTGCTGATGATGTTCGCGGTGATCGCCACCAACTTCACCGCCATCAGCCTCGAGCCGATGGGGCATCTGGCGGGCACCGCGACCGCCATCACCGGCTTTGTCTCCACCACCGGCGGCGCATTGATCGGCGGCACGGTCGGGCAGATGTTCAACGGCACGGTCCAGCCGCTGTTCGCCGGCTTCACCGCTTTTGGTGCAGTGACTATCCTCGCTGTACTCTGGGCGGAGAGAGGCAAGCTCTTCACCCACCCGGGCGACGATACCGCCAAGCTTGAAGCGGGCGGAGGGCATATGTAGTCCGCTGAAACCCCGAAATGAAAAGGCCCGCTCCGTGAACGCCGAGCGGGCCTTTTCCTATGCGATATCAGTGACGTCAGACGGTAAACACCTCACGCCGCAGTATTTCCCAGCAATCCTTGTCGGGCGCCAGCAGCAGACCGCCATCGACATGATGCGGGAGATACGGAGAACCGTCGAACCGGGCGGCATAGGCACCGGCTTCCTGGGCGATCAGCGTACCGGCGAGATGATCCCAGGGCATCAGCTTCTGGTACATCAGGAAGTGGAAATGCCCGCCGGCAAAGGCGCGGTATTCATGGGCCGCACAGCGATAGCTGGTGGCGATGCGCACCTTGGCCATGTTGCCCATGACGATGCGGCGGTTTTTCGGAGAATAGAATCCGGTCGAAGCACAGCCGACAAGGCTTTCCAGCGATACGGACGGGACCGTGGCAAGCCGTTCCTGCGATCCGTCGGCCTTGCAGAGCCAGGCCCCGGAGCCTTTTTCGGCAATCACCCAGTCATTGCCCATCGGATCGTAGATGACGCCTGCGACGGTCTCGCCCTTTGACACCACGGCGGCCATGACGCCGAACAGCGGCATGCCCGCCGCATAGTTGAACGTGCCGTCGATCGGATCGACGACGACGGCAAGATCAGCTCCAGCGAGGCTGTCGAGCAGCGCGGGGTTGGCCGCAACCGATTCTTCGCCGATGAACAGCGCATCTGGCGCGATTTCCGCTATCCGCGCCTTGATCAGCCGTTCGGCGGCTTCATCCGCCTCGGTGACCAGATCGATCGCTTCCGACTTCATCCGCACGTCGCCGGCGCCAAGATTGCGGAACTTCGGCAGGATTTCCTTGAAGGCAGCCTCCTGCAGGATATTGGCGACGGCGGCGATATCGATGGCAGATGTCATGCTTTGGGCTCCGCGAAGAGAGATTGGAAATCGAACAGTTTCGGGTCGAGCAGATGCGACGGATTGACGTGGCCGAGCGCCCGCAGCATCGTGTCCTTGCGGCCCGGCATCCGGCGCTCGATATCCGACAGCATCGCCTTCATGGCATTGCGCTCAAGCCCGTCCTGCGAGCCGCAGAGGTCGCAGGGGATGATGGGAAACTCCATGGCAGCGGCGAATTTCGCCAGATCGTCTTCGGCCGCATAGGCCAGCGGCCGCAGCACCATCAGATCGCCTTCGTCGTTCAGAAGCTTTGCCGGCATTGTCGCCAGCCTGCCGCCATGGAAGAAGTTCATGAAGAAGGTTTCGAGAATATCCTCGCGATGATGCCCAAGCACCAGCGCGTCGCAGCCTTCCTCGCGGGCGATCCGGTAGAGATTGCCGCGACGCAGGCGCGAACAGAGCGCGCAATAGGTGCCGCCTGCCGGGACCTTTTCCTTCACGATCGAATAGGTGTCGCGATATTCGATCCGGTGCCTGACACCGATCGACGTCAGATAGTCTGGAAGCACATGCTTGGGGAAGTTCGGCTGGCCCTGATCGAGGTTGCAGGCAACCAGTTCGACCGGCAGCAGGCCGCGCCATTGCAGGTCCATCAGCAGGGCCAAGAGGCTGTAGCTGTCCTTGCCGCCGGAAACGCCGATCAGCCAGCGCTTCTGGCCCTTCAGCATGCCGAAATCATCGATCGCCTGGCGCACGTGCCGCAGCAACCGCTTGCGCAGCTTGTTGAACGAGACGGATGACGGCATCTTTGCGAAGATCGGATGCATGACGTCGCCGGCCTGATCCGGCGCGAGATCTTCGAGATCGACTTTGGTCGGCAATTGAATGGCAATATCCATGACAAAGTCCCGGATGAAAGGGCGCGACGGCACAAAAGCGGCGCGCAAATACGATGCCCTGCACTTGCCCGTGTCCGCCGGCAAGATCAAGGAAAATGCGCCCGGATGGGTGTGAAACTTCGGTAACGGCCTGCTCAGGCGCCAAACACGGACCATCCGGTGCGGCTGGCGAGCATTTCCAGCGCCAGGGATCCAAGCAGCGAATTGCCGTTGTGATTGAGCCCGGGCGACCAGACGGCAACGGATGCCTTGCCGGGTGCCACGCAAAGAATACCGCCACCGACGCCGCTCTTGCCCGGCAGGCCAACGCGATAGGCGAAATCGCCCGAGCCATCATAGTGGCCGCAGGTCAGCATCAGCGCATTGATACGCCGCGCCCGCTGCTTCGAGACGACGGAATGCTTGGTCAGCGGATTGGTGCCGGAGGCTGCGAGAAACAGCCCGGCCTTGGCCAGCTGGACGCAATTCATCGCAAGAGCGCATTGGTGAAAATAGACGCCGAGGACGTGATCGACGGGATGATCCAGCTTGCCAAACGAGCGCATGAAATTGGCGAGCGCGAAGTTACGGTAACCGGTTGCGGCTTCCGAACGGGCGACGTCGGCGTCGATGACGATATCGTCCTCATCGGCAAGATAACGCACGAACCGGACGACTTCGCCGATCGCCTCCTTCGGCGTATGACCGGCCAGCACGAGGTCGGTGATCGCGATGGCGCCTGCATTGATAAAGGGATTGCGTGGGATGCCGTGTTCGTGCTCGAGCTGGACGATCGAGTTGAAGGCGGAGCCGGACGGCTCGCGGCCGACGCGCTTCCAGATGTTCTCGCCATGCTTGCCGAGCGCCAGCGTCAGGGTAAAAACCTTGGAAATACTCTGGATCGAAAACGGCACCTGCGCATCGCCGGCCATATGGACATCGCCCTCGACGGTGACGATCGCCATGCCGAAACGCTTGGGATCGACGCGGGCAAGCTGCGGGATATAGTCAGCGACCTTGCCCTCGCCGAGCCGTGGGGTCAGTTCGCGGTGAATATCATCGACAATCGACTGCAAATCCAACGTTTCCGTGCCGGGCATCAGTCATTCTCCGCTTGAGTGCAGCGCAACAAAAAAGCCACCCATCTCTGAGTGGCTTTTCCGAATTTCACAAGGCCAAGCCTCTAAGAAATTATCGCGAATAGAATTCGACGACGAGGTTCGGTTCCATGATGACCGGATACGGAACGTCGAGCAGGGCCGGAACGCGGGCAAAGGTCGCAACCATCTTGTGGTGATCGACTTCGATATAGTCCGGAACGTCGCGTTCAGCGAGCGAAACGGCTTCGAGAACCGAAACGAGCTGCTTGGACTTTTCGCGAACTTCGATGACGTCGCCAGCCTTGCAGCGGTACGAACCGATGTTGACGCGAATACCGTTGACCGTGACGTGGCCATGGTTGACGAACTGACGGGCAGCAAAGACCGTCGGAACGAACTTGGCGCGGTAGACGATCGCGTCGAGGCGCGATTCGAGCAGGCCGATCAGGTTTTCGGACGTGTCACCCTTGCGACGGTCAGCTTCGGCGAAGATCGCACGGAACTGCTTTTCGCGGATGTCGCCGTAGTAGCCCTTCAGCTTCTGCTTGGCGCGCAGCTGCACGCCGAAGTCGGAAAGCTTGGACTTGCGACGCTGGCCGTGCTGGCCAGGACCGTATTCGCGACGGTTCACCGGGGACTTCGGACGGCCCCAGATGTTTTCGCCCATACGGCGGTCAATTTTATACTTGGACGATTCGCGCTTGCTCATCGTATTTCCCTTCAACAGGTTACACCGGTCTGTTGCCAAACCGGATCAAGGAAACACGCCCTCCTCTGAACTTCTTTTGAAAGCTCTGACAGGTTTCTCGCATTACGCTAACGGAGAAGCCACGGGACATGTCAAATAAAACACCGGGCATTTCGGCCCGGCGTTGAGGCGGCTTTAGTGGCTGACCACGGAAAAGTCAAACATTTTGTGCGCGCACTGCGCGGAACATTCCAATTTACGCCAAATTAGTCCGCAGCAGCACCATCAGTTTACGCAACATTCCTGACGCACAACTTTTGATATAGGTTCTCGGAGCAAGGTTTTACCATTTCCACAGGCTTTCGACGTTTTAGGGGAGAATGTAAATGGCCTTCTATCAGACATTGCGAAACGAAAACTCCTACCCGCGCGGGCGTGAAAAGCCGGGTCAGGCCGGATGGGTCGCGGACAGATTGCTGCGTTTGCGTGCATTGCTAAACGGTCAGATCGTCTCGAAACGCCGGCCGAATTCTCTGATCGTCGGATCCTGGAATATAAGACATTTCGATGGCGGCAGAAAGCGTCTGCCGGAAAGCTATCACTACATCGCCGAAATCATCGATCATTTCGACATCTGCGCCATCCAGGAGGTGAAGGATATCGAGGCGATGGAAAAGTTGATGCGCCTTCTGGGCCGCAACTGGGACTACTTCATCAATGACAGTTCGGGCGGCGGGCGGGGAAACCATGAGCGTATGGCGTTCGTCTACAACAGGAACAGGGTGTTTTTCCGCAATTTGATCGGCGAACTTGTCTTTGAGAAAGGGACTTTGCCGGGAGACGAGCAGATCGGCCGAACGCCCTTCTTTGCATCGTTCCAGGCGGGCTGGTTCAAGTTCACGCTTTGCTCCGCGCATATCGTCTTCGAGGAGACCGAGGGACGCCCGCTGCGCGAGGATGAAATTAACGCAATAGCCACAATCCTCAAACAACGCGCCACGACCGCCGATGAGGTTCACATCATGTTGGGCGACATGAACATCGAGACGCTCAGCGATGCCGGCATGGCGGCACTGAAACGGAACGGCTTCCTGATTCCGGAACTTGGCGCCACATCGCTCGTCGGCGGCAAATACTACGACCAGATCACATTCACCGGGCCGGCCAAGGAGACCCGGCTGCTCAACAAGGGGGTGATCAGATGGCAGGAGGCCGTGTTTACGGATAGCGAAGCGGCAGCCTACGAGACGATTGCCGCCGCCACGCGCGAAGCACCCGATACTGGGCAGCCCTATTCCGATTGGGCGAGAACCTATCCCGGCTGGCGGACGCACGAAATGTCGGATCACCTTCCCGTATGGATAGAGATTGAGATCGATTACTCAAATGAGTATCTGCAAACCGTGAGCGAACTCCAGCCCGGGCAGGTAGACGAATAACCGCCCCACGGATCCTACACTATCACGCAAGGCGCGGCGCCTATTCTGCTGCCGTCTTGGTCGTGAGCGGCATTTCAGTCGCATCCGCTGCACCCGGCGCGGTTTCCACCTGCAAGTCCGGAAACGCCACGATCCTTTTGCCGGAAAGATCGCTGTGAACCACGATCAGCCCCTGCTCTTCGAAATAGCCGAGCAGACGGCGGGCGCGGCGGGCGGAATGGGTGCCGTAGGCCCGAGCGATCATCGCATCGGAAGGACATGGCAGGTTGCGAACGGCAGACTGCGCCACCAGCAGGAACACACCCTGCAGGTCGTCCGTGACGTTACGCGACAGATTGAGCGCCGAAGCCCAGATTTCGCTCGCCGCCGTTTCCGCATCGACGCCGGAACGGGCAACTGCCATCTTTCGGCGAAAAGCGCTGAGTGACAGCGGTGCGCCGGGCACGCGTCGAATGCGGCAGCGGACGAGAAAATCCTGGAACAGTTCGGCATCGGCGCGAAAGGCTGCATCGGGATTGTCGAGGATTTCCGCCAGCAGTCCGTCGAGCAGCGCCTCACGCTCCAGAACAGGCATTTCCGGCACTGGAGCCTTCGGTTCCGCAAGCCCGATCGGCTCCGGACGCGGCCGGGACAGTTCGGCGAGAATATCGGTCGCCGGGCGCGGCTGTGCGCTCGGACGGCGGACAATCGGCCGGATCAACTCGTCCGGATCCGGCGTGAAGATCAGATCTTCGACATCGGCGACCGCTTCCGGAAGCGGCGTCAGCTTCGGGCTGGTCGAGCGGGCGGACGTCTCGACATTGCCGATCGTCACCGGCAGCGGCCGGCGCGACAGTGCCGGACCGAGCGCCACGAACGAGCCGCGCTTCAGGTCGCGGAACATCTCGGCCGTGCGGCGATCCATGCCGAGCAGATCGGCGGCGCGCGCCATGTCGATATCGAGAAAGGTGCGCCCCATCAGAAAATTGGAGGCTTCGGCGGCAACGTTCTTGGCAAGCTTGGCCAGCCGCTGCGTGGCGATGACACCGGCAAGGCCGCGTTTACGGCCACGGCACATCAGGTTTGTCATGGCGCCCAGAGAAATTTTTCGCGCCTCTTCCGAGACGTCACCGGCAACCGAGGGCGCAAACATCTGCGCCTCATCGACCACCACCAGGACGGGATACCAATAGTCGCGATCGGCGTCGAACATCGCATTGAGAAAGATACCGGCGCTGCGCATCTGCTGCTCGATATCCAGCCCTTCCAGCGAAAGCACGCAGGAGACGCGATGCTGGCGGATACGGCTGGCGATGCCAATCAACTCGGATTCCGTGCGCTCGCCCTCGATCACTACATGACCGAACTTGTCGGCGAGCGTAACGAAATCGCCTTCCGGATCGATGATGCATTGCTGCACCCACGGGGCGGACTGTTCCAGCAATCGGCGCAGGAGATGCGATTTACCAGAGCCGGAATTGCCCTGCACCAGCAGACGCGTCGCCAGAAGCTCCTCGATATCGAGCGGAACGGATGCGCCATCGGACGCCGTCCCCATGTCGATGCCGACTTTCATCTTATTCCTCGTGTTCTCAAATCCGATTCGCCCGCCGCCACGGAACAACCGGTCATCTTTACCATGGTGTTTTCATCATGTGCGGAAAAGCCGCCGGTTAACCACAAGCTTGTTGCGAACCTAATCCCTATCCCGGAAAATATTCCACATGTCTTCCGGCAGGCAGAACGTCAGGCCTTTTGCCCCTGTTGCCATAAGAGCGTCCTTCAGCATGTCTGACACCACAATATGGGAGGTATACGTGTCGCGTGCGAAATGCTTGTCGCCAAGGCAATCCGGTTTGAAGACCAGATGGCGGGCGTCCATGATCGACTCGCCGGGGACGATCCAATCATCGATGATTGAGGCGTCGAGGTCGGTGCAAGGCAATGCAACCTTCGGCCGAGCGAAAGAATACCGTAATATTTCCGCGTCCCTCGTTTTCAGCGTCACAGGCAATACCTGCACCTCATCCCCCGCAAAATCAACAATCAATTGCGCCAATAGATCATCCACCAATGGGCACTGATGATGGTTAGGGATGTAATTCAATCCCGACAGTCTGCGGGACAATATTCTTGGCATGAGGACCACAATATCGGAAAGTGACTTCCATGTTATTTCACCCATGGAAACGATCTGATAAGATTGTATCGTCGAGTTTAGGTAGTCAAATTCAGCATACGGAAGACGGGTCTTATCACTAGGTATGGTCCAGATCCAGCTTGTCACTATCTGGCCTCCTCGTTGCGTGTTTCGCTTTGTGTAGAGTCATTGAAATTCGAATCTGGCATGAATTTTCGCCCGGCTTGGAAGCGCAATCTCATTGGTATATTTTCCGATGTCGAAAACAGCCATTGATAGGGCTGGGTGTGCTGCAAGGCTCTGGGGTACGATATCCAGCCCCTCCAGAGAAAGCACGCAGGAAACGCGACGCTGGCGGATACGGCTGGCGATTGCAAGCTGTCGGCGCATGCCGGATTTCGACGCAAAGCCTCGCCAGTCGCGGAGGTTTATCATCCGTCCTCTGATTTTACCCGCAGGTTCGGTCGTAACCTACAGAATTGCAGCGTGCACATCACCGGAGGATGAAAAGGTGGCGGCACAAACACGGTTTTGCCGCCACCCCTTTGAATTCCTGCATCAAACCGCCAAAATTCCGGTCAGGCGATGAACTCGACTTTGCCTTCGTCGAGATCGTAGCGTGCACCGACGATCTTCAGCACTCCTGCTTCCAGCTTTTCGCCGATGGCACCACCGGTGGCCTTCAAGCGGGACACGACGTTGGAAATATTTTCCCGGACGGAGTTGTCCAGCAGGTCGCCATCCATCGTCTCCGCCTTCAGCACGGCCGGGAGGATCGGTGCCACCATCGCCTCGATCGCACTGTCATAACTGACATGTTCCTTGACGAGGCTAATCGCAGCACTTACCGCCCCGCAGCGTTCACGGCCGAGAACGACGATCAGCGGCACGCCGAGATGGTCGACGGCATACTCGATGCTGCCAAGCCCTGTCAGGTCGACGGTGTTGCCAGCCACACGGACGATGAAGAGATCGCCAAGGCCACGACCGAACAGCAACTCTGGAGAAACCCGCGAGTCCGAGCAACCGACCAGAACGGCAAACGGGTGTTACGTCTCGGCAATCTCCAGCCGCCGCTTGCGGTCGATGTGCAGAACCGGAGCCCTGTCGGCAACGAAGTCCTCATTGCCTTTTGAGCAGGGCCAGCGCCTCGTCCGGCGAAAGACCGGTGGGCACCGCAGTGTGTGCCGTCTGGGCCGCCGCGGACGAGGCAAAGCCCGTCGATGCCGCAGTCGCGGCAAGGCCCGTCAAGGCGCCGCAACAGGCCCCTTTCAACAGAAGACGCTTCGATAGTTTCATGTCTACGATAATTGACCCGACTCTGGTGTTGCTTAAATTGCAGAAACGGAATTTAGCGATCTCGCTGTCATATTGAAGGAGATTTGCATCGCGCCAAACATTTCCAATGAACCGCCTCGCGGGGTCCCGGAAGACAGCTTTAACTGACCGTCAGCCCGAAACCCTGCATCAACCGCCGCGTGGTAAAGTCCGGGCGTCCCGACGTGAAGATGGCAGGATCGACGCCGTTCAGCGGCTCGAAACCATCCGGCAGCGGCACAAGGCTGCGCGCCCGCCGGGCAATGGCTTCCGCCGGATCGAGCCAGTCGACCGGCCAGGGTGCCAGGCGGCGAAAGACATTGGCCATGAAGGGATAATGGGTGCAGGCAAGCACGACGATATCGGTCTTGCGGCCATCCTTCTCGACGAAACACTGCTCGATCTCGGAGAGAACCGCCGCGTCATCGATCGGCTCGCCGCGAATATAGGCCTCCGCCATGCGGGCCAGGTTTTCCGAGCCGACGAGACGGACATGGCATTGCGAGGCGAAGGACTGGATGAGATCGCGGGTATAGGCGCGCTTGACGGTGCCGGGCGTCGCCAGCACCGAGACAAGCCCCGAGCGAGTCCGTTCCGCCGCCGGTTTGATCGCCGGCACGGTGCCGACAAAGCGCATGTCCGGAAACGCCGCACGCAGATCGGCTCCGACCAGCGTGAAGGCTGTATTGCAGGCAATAACGCAGATTTCCGGGGCATGCTCTGCCAGCAGCTTGGCAAACAACGAGATGATGCGCTCTTTCAGAGCTTCCTCTTCCCAGCCCCCATAGGGGAAGCCCGCATCGTCGGCGACATAGATGAAATGCCGCTCCGGCATCAGCACGCGGGCTTCGCGCAGCACGGTGAGGCCACCGATGCCGCTATCGAAGACGAGGATGGGTTTCAGCTCAGGTGTCGTCACCGGCGTCATCTGCCTTTTTCGCGCGCGAGTTTTCCGGCGCTCCGGCACCGCGCGGCGCCTCGCGGGTGAAACGATCGAGCGATGAGATGATGCCGCGCACCAGCCGGATTTCGGATTCGGTAAAGCCGGGGCGGGTCAGGACTGCGCGCAAGTTGTCGATCAATTTCGGCTTTTTGGCGACGGGGCGGAAGTAGCCGCGCGCGTCCAGCGCCTCCTCCACATGATCGAACAACCCCTGCAGCTGATCCTTCGTCGCCGGATTCTGCGACAGCGCCTGAAACGAGGTTTCCTCCCGCGATTCCATGCTGGTCTTCAGCCATTCATAGGACATCAGCAGAACCGCTTGCGCCAGATTGAGCGAGGCAAAGGCCGGGTTGACCGGGAAGGTGACGATCTCGTCGGCGAGCGCCACTTCCTCGTTGGTCAGCCCCGTACGTTCGCGCCCGAACAGGATGCCGGTCGCCTCGCCCATGTTGAAGCGGTTGCGCAGCGTTTCGGCGGCGATCAGCGGCGAGCGCACCGGCTTGTAGCCGTAACGGTCGCGCGCGGTGGTCGCATAGACGAAATTGAGGTCGGCAATCGCTTCCGGCAGCGTGTCGTAGACCTTTGCGGCGTCGATGACGTGATCGGCGCGGCTTGCCGCCGAACGGGCCTTTTCGCTCGGCCAGCCGTCGCGCGGGCTGACGAGGCGCAGTTCGGAAAGACCGAAATTGGCCATGGCGCGCGCCACCATGCCGATGTTCTCGCCAAGCTGTGGATGCACCAGAATGATTGCCGGTCCTTCCGTCAGAAGTACGCGCTCGCTGTTCGTCCCTGCCATTCCATTGCCTTCCCGCAGATTAGGGCGCCTCACTCGCACAAAGCAGCGAGAAAATCAAAAAGGATGATGACAGGGCTGCGTCAGGGCCGTACCTGCCGCTCCAGCCACGCCTTCAGCGAAAACCAGTTTCCCTCCCCCATGAAGCGCCGCACATCGTCGATCCGATGCGATCCGTCTTTTTCAAGGACGAACATCAGGCGGATGGAACGCGCGGGGTCACCGTCGCAGGACGGCAGATCCATTGTCACATCGAGCATGTCGGGCGTATCGCTGCGCGTTCGGTCGATAACCCCGGTCTTGCCGATGGGACATCTGTTTGAATCTCCCGTCATAGGATCGGTCTCGAATACAATCGGATCGCCCCGCTTGCGGGATGCCTTCAGCGCGTCAGCATAGGCATCGACGAAATCGCCGCTGAAGTCGTTGAGCAATTGGCTTTCGGTGAAATAGGCCTGATGGCGATCCGGTTCGTCCAGCGAATTGACGACGATCCGATCCACATAGCTGCGCACCAGTTGCTCGCGCCCATCGGCAAGAGCCGGCCCCGCCGACATAATCAATGCCATGCATGCCGCTTTCATCTTCATCCGGCGCTCCCGCGTTTGCCTCACCGCAACAGGAGGCAGTTGAAAAAATGCCTACTCGGCTTGCTTGTCTTGGCTGGCAATGCCCTGCAGTTCCACCTTGAGCGAGCCCGCCTCCCCCGTCCGGACGATATCGTCGATGACGGGATGACCACCCTCCTCGATCACCAGGAAATGCAACTCGCTCGGCTTCCAGTCGGCAGCGCGCTCGCCAAAACAATGGGTGTTGTCGAAGGTGACTTTCACATCGCTCTTGCCGTCCGTCTCCGGACCTGCGGCAATGGAGAGGTCCTTGATCGAACAACCGTCCTGGCCGCTGACGATCACATCATAGTCGAACGGCGAATCGCCTCCGTCATAGGCCGGGAACTTTGCCGCCGCGTGATAGGTCCTTGCAAACTCCTGGCTGTAGATGCGGCCAAGGCGAGCTTCCGAGAAATAGTCTTCGCCGGGCTGCGCATCCTCGGCCCAGCCCTTGACCGCCTCCTGCATGATCTCGTTGACCGGCGCCGCCGGATCGGACGCCTGCACGGTGGAGAAAGCACAACAGGCAAGAAGCACCAACAGCAACCGTTTCATCGGTCATCTCCAAAATTTAAGACACCCGCCGGCCACTTCGGCGGCAAGGATGGTACCTCATAGCCATTTTCACGGCGACAGGCGAGACCGGAATGACCCTGCATAAGGGTGCATCCAGGCGGGTTCCCCTCAGACATCGAAAACCCTTGCCGATTCGTGCACTGTATGACTTTGCCTGTCGGGAACTGGATGCTATAGGGGCCCAACCCCGTTTTTCGTCCAACCCCATGCAGAGGTTTGCAACATGACAAAGATCAAGGTCGCCAATCCGGTCGTCGAACTCGACGGCGATGAAATGACCCGCATCATCTGGCAGTTCATCAAGGAAAAGCTGATCCATCCCTATCTGGATATCGATCTGGAATATTACGACCTTGGCATGGAAAATCGCGATGCGACCAACGATCAGGTGACGATCGATTCCGCCAACGCCATCAAGAAGCACGGCGTCGGCGTCAAATGCGCGACGATCACCCCGGACGAGCAGCGCGTCGAGGAATTCGGCCTGAAGAAGATGTGGAAGTCGCCGAACGGCACCATCCGCAATATTCTCGGCGGCGTCATCTTCCGCGAGCCGATCATCTGCAAGAACGTGCCGCGTCTCGTTCCCGGCTGGACCAAGCCGATCATCGTCGGCCGTCACGCCTTCGGCGACCAGTACCGTGCCACCGATTTCAAGTTCCCCGGCAAGGGCAAACTGACGATGAAGTTCGTCGGCGAGGACGGCACGGAAATCGAACACGAAGTCTATGACGCACCGGCGGCCGGCGTTGCCATGGGCATGTACAACCTCGACGAATCGATCACCGATTTCGCCCGCGCCTCGCTGAACTACGGCCTGCAGCGCAACGTTCCGGTCTACCTCTCCACCAAGAACACCATCCTCAAGGTCTATGACGGCCGTTTCAAGGATATCTTCCAGAAGGTGTT
Source organism: Rhizobium herbae (assembly GCF_017873135.1). GTDB lineage: Bacteria > Pseudomonadota > Alphaproteobacteria > Rhizobiales > Rhizobiaceae > Pararhizobium > Pararhizobium herbae. Next base: position 471,373 of record NZ_JAGGJV010000001.1, read on the forward strand.
CGATGAAGAGTTCGCCGATAAGTTCAAGGCAGCCAAGCTCTGGTACGAACACCGCCTGATCGACGACATGGTCGCTTCGGCACTGAAATGGTCCGGCGGCTATGTCTGGGCCTGCAAGAACTACGACGGCGACGTCCAGTCCGACATCGTCGCGCAGGGCTTCGGCTCGCTCGGCCTGATGACCTCGGTTCTGATGACACCGGACGGCCAGACGGTGGAAGCCGAAGCCGCTCACGGCACGGTGACGCGTCACTACCGCCAGCACCAGAAGGGCGAGGAAACCTCGACCAATTCTATCGCCTCGATCTTCGCCTGGACCCGTGGCCTTGCCCACCGCGCCAAGCTGGACGACAACGCAGAACTGGCGAAGTTCGCCGACACCTTGGAAAAGGTCTGCGTCGATACCGTCGAAGCTGGCTTCATGACCAAGGATCTGGCGCTCCTCATCGGCCCGGACCAGCCATGGCTCTCCACCACCGGTTTCCTCGACAAGATCGACGAGAACCTGCGCAAGGCGATGGCTGCCTGAGAGCGCAATGCCTTCTGACGACTGAAACCCGGCCTTCGTGCCGGGTTTTTTTATTGGAACCTTTTCCGCTCCCGGTCGTTCGCGATGTGAACCCGTCTGCATGCCGAGGCATGTTTCACCTCCCAAAAAGATCGTGACCCTTGATATATGACAGTTCCCACTGAGAAGACCCATTCGCACCTTCCCCGTATCGCCCTCGTCTCCACCCATGGATACGTCGCCGCGGAACCGCCGCTTGGCGCCGCCGATACCGGCGGCCAGGTGGTCTACGTCATCGAGCTTGCCCGCAAGCTGGCGCTGCTCGGCCATCAGGTCGATATCTATACCCGCCGTTTCGAGGATCAGCCGGAGTTCGACGAAGTCGACGACCGCGTCCGCGTCATCCGCATCCCGTGCGGCGGCAATGACTTCATTCCGAAGGAATATCTCTACAGGCATCTGATGGAATGGTGCGAAAATGCCGTCCGTTTCGTTCGCAAGAACAATTTCACCTATACGCTGATCAACAGCCACTACTGGGATGCCGGCATTGCCGGACAGCGCATGTCCGAAGCCCTTGGCGTCACGCATATCCACACGCCGCATTCGCTCGGCCTGTGGAAGAAGCGGCAGATGGAGACGGATTACCCGGACAAGGCGGCCGAGTTCGACAAGGAATTCAATTTTTCCGAACGCATCAAGCACGAGCTGATCGTCTATCGCTCCTGCAGCATGGTGATCGCCACCACACCGATCCAGGTGGAAATGCTCGTCGATGACTACAATCTGCCGCGCGACCGGGTGCACATGATCCCGCCGGGCTATGACGACAACCGCTTTTTCCCGGTTTCCAGGGCAACACGCGACATGGCCCGCCAGCGCTTCGGTTTCGAAGGCAAGGTGGTGATGGCCATGGGACGGCTTGCCACCAACAAGGGTTATGACCTCCTGATCGACGGCTTTTCGGTTCTTGCCGAACGCGAGCCGGAGGCGCGGCTGCATCTGGCCGTCGGCGGCGAAAACATGGACCCGCAGGAGGCGGGCATTCTCACTGAGCTGAAACAACGTGTCGCCGCGCTCGGGCTCGACGACAAGGTGGTCTTTTCGGGCTTCGTGGCCGACGACGATCTGCCCGATTTTTACCGTGCCGCCGATATCTTCGTGCTGTCGAGCCGCTACGAACCGTTCGGCATGACGGCGATCGAAGCCATGGCCAGCGGCACCCCCACCATCATCACCATTCACGGCGGGCTGTTCCGTGCCGTCAGCTACGGACGCCACGCGCTGTTTGCCGATCCTTTCGACAAGTATGATCTCGGCATCACAATGATGAAGCCGTTGAAACACGAACGGCTCTATGGCCGCCTGTCGCGCATGGGCGCCCACAAGGCGCGCAGCCTGTTCACCTGGACCGGCATCGCCCAGCAGCTGATCGGCGTCGTCGAGGGGCGGCCGATGCCGCAGGCGATCGACGACAACGAATGGGCGGAGCCATGGACGGACGGAGATTGAGGCGCGTTCGGATCTTCTGCAGCGATATCGACGGCACGCTGGCCGGCAACAGCGACGCGGAAGCGCGCTTTCGTGACGCCTGGCAGAGCCTGCCTGAAGAAGACCGACCGTTGCTTGTGCTGAACAGCGGCCGGCTGATCGAAGACCAGCAAACATTCATTCCGACCACGGCGCTGCCGAAGCCGGATGTCTATATCGGCGGCGTCGGCACGATGCTCCACCACCAGAAGGAGCCGTCCCACGCGGAGCTCTATTCCCGCTCGATGGGCTCCGGTTTCGATCGCGAACGGATTGCCAAAGCGCTTTCCGACATCCCGGAGGTCACGGTGCAGCCGGACGCCTATCAGCACGCGCAGAAATCCAGCTGGTACCTGCGCGACGCCGATGCCGCGATGCTGGCGGCCATCGAGGGAAGGCTGGCAAGCGCCGGCATTGCCGCCCGTCTGGTCTATTCCAGCAACCGCGATCTCGACATCCTGCCGGATGGCGTCGACAAAGGGGCGGCCCTCTCCTGGTTATGCCGTCAGCTTGGCCTCTCGCACGACGATGTCGTGGTGGCCGGGGATACGGGCAACGACCGAAGCATGTTCGAACTGCCCGGCGTGCGCGGCATCGTTGTCGGCAATGCCCTGCCGGAACTGAAAGCCATCGCCAGGGACCGGCCGGATATCTATTGCGCCGAAGGCCTCATCGCGGACGGCGTGCTGGAAGGCCTCACGTACTGGGGCGTCTTCAGACAGTTGTCTTGAGTTATCAGCGTAAATCCAGCATATCGTTAGCCGGCTTACGATGGCGACGCACCCGGCTTTCTGGTCATGCCGGATGCGCCAGTATCTGCTATTTCAGCGGCAAATAAATGTCCGTCAGCAGCTCCGTCGGCGCAGCGTCACGCGGATTGTTGACATATTCCTCGAACATCACGGTGTCGCGCACCTCCCGGCCCGACTGCGGCAGCCATTGGCCGTAGAGCCATTGATAGGCCTTGTGCATATCGGCATAAGGTCCCTTGTGCCGCAGAACCGCATACTCGCCGCCATCCAGATGCCGGTGGACCAGCGGCGCCTCCGCCGGGACATCTTTGCCCTCCGTCACGCAGGCGAACGAGCGCAGCTTGTCTTCCGGCACAAGATCCGGATCATCGAGATAGACGCCGACCATCTTCATTTCAGGCTTATAGAGACGACGCGCCTGGAGCGTGCCTCCCAACGTCTCGAAAGCCCGGCCGATCCCCATATAGGAGCCGGTATGGCTGACCCCGACCAGTTCGCGCGGGGCAATGGTTTTCATTGTCACATCGTACATTTCGCCAAATCCTTTGCCGTTTATCGATTGAAAGACCGTATGGCTGCCCTCTCTCCGATAGCGGGCCGGCGGCATGCCGAACACCGATTTGAAAATCCGGTTGAAGGATTGAAGATTGGGGTAGCCGGTCCGTCTTGCGATTTCCTCGACAGAAAGGTCGGTGCGCACCAGATCACCCGCCGCCCGGTGCAGCCTCAGCCGCTTGACGGTCGCCGCCAGCGTCTCGCCGTGCACCGCCCGGTAGATCCGGTGCCAGTGATGCGGCGACAGGCAGGCGATGTCGGAGAGCCGGTCAAGATCAAGCTCCTCGTCCAGATGATCGTGGATATAGGCTGCTACGCGCCGCAGACGCTGCTCGTATACCGCCCAGATGCCGTCTTCCCTCATGCCGATCCTCATACAAGCCGAACAACCGGACAGAACCACAATTGGATTTGACAAATCCTGCGGAGTTGGCGTCGGCCGATTTGAACACGGGAGAAAGGGATTGGCCAAAGAAAAACCGGGCCTTCCAGCCCGGCTTTTCAATGATAAGCAATGAATAGAAAGCCGGATTATCCGGCCAGCGCCGCGCCGACGGCTTCTATTGCATCTTTAGCTTTGGTACCATCCGGACCGCCGGCCTGGGCCATGTCGGCGCGGCCGCCGCCGCCCTTGCCGCCGAGCGCGGCAGACGCGATGCGGACCAGATCGACGGCGCTGAACCGCGACGTCAGATCGTCGGTGACGGCGACCACGGCGCTCGCTTTACCGTCTTCGGACACGCCGATGAAGGTGACGATGCCCGAGCCAAGGCTCTTCTTGCCGTCATCGGCAAGGCTTTTCAGATCTTTCGGATCAACGCCGGTGACGACCTTGCCGAGGAACTTGATCCCGGCAATCTCCTGCGCCTGATCGGCGGAGCCGCCGGCTTCGCCGCCGCCCAGCGCCAGTTTCTTCTTGGCGTCGTTTAGCTCGCGCTCCAGCTTGCGGCGCTCGTCCATCAGCGCTTCGACACGCGTCAGCACGTCGGCCGGCTGGACCTTGAGCGTTGTGGCCAGCGTCTTGACCCGCTCGTCCTGCTCGTTGAGGTAAGCCAGTGCCGATACGCCGGTGAGAGCTTCGAGACGGCGAACGCCGGCGCTGACAGCGCTTTCGCCGACGATCCGCACGAGGCCGATTTCGCCGGTTGCGCCGACATGGGTGCCGCCGCACAGCTCGACCGAATAGGGCCGGTTGGCCTTCGAGCCGCGGATGCCCTGCCCCATCGAAACGACGCGCACCTCGTCGCCGTATTTCTCGCCGAACAGCGCCATCGCACCCTCGGCGATCGCGTCATCGACGCTCATCAGCCGCGTCGTCACCGGCGTGTTCTGCACGATGATCTCGTTGGCCATGTCCTCGACGATCTTCAGCTCTTCCGCCGACATCGGCTTCGGATGCGAGACGTCGAAGCGCAGGCGCTCGGGCGCGACCAGCGAGCCCTTCTGGGCGACATGGGTGCCAAGCACTTCACGAAGCGCCTCATGGAGAAGATGGGTCGCCGAGTGGTTGGCACGCAGGCGCGAGCGGCGCGCGTGATCGACGCTGAGTGCCGCCGTATCGCCAACCTTGACCGTGCCGTCGTTGACGACGCAGGAGTGCACGAACAGGCCCTCGCCGCGCTTCTGCACGTCGGTCACCGTCAGCTTGGCATGATCGGTCGAGATGACGCCGGTATCGCCCATCTGGCCGCCGGATTCGCCGTAGAACGGCGTCTGGTTGAGCACGAGCTGGACAGTGTCGCCCTTTGAAGCCGATTCGATCGCCTTACCGTCACGCACGATCGCCTGGACCACACCTTCGGCGGCCTCGGTGTCGTAGCCAAGGAATTCGGTGGCGCCGAGCTTTTCCTTCAGCTCGTACCAGACGGTTTCCGTTGCCTTGTCGCCGGAGCCGGACCAGGACGCACGGGCCTCTGCCTTCTGGCGTTGCATGGCGGCGGTGAAGGCATCCGTATCGACGCCGATGCCGCGGGCGCGCAAGGCATCCTGCGTCAGATCGAGCGGAAAACCGAAGGTGTCATGGAGCTTGAAGGCGGTATCGCCGTTCAGCTGATCGCCTTCGACGAGATCCGTCGTTGCATCGGACAACAGACTGAGGCCGCGTTCGAGCGTCTTGCGGAACCGGGTCTCCTCCAGTTTCAGCGTTTCGGAAATCAGCGCTTCGGCCCGGATCAACTCGGGATAGGCGCGGCCCATCTGGCCGACCAGCGCCGGCAAGAGCCTCCACATCAACGGATCGCGGGCGCCAAGCAGCTGCGCATGACGCATGGCGCGACGCATGATGCGGCGAAGCACGTAGCCGCGACCTTCGTTCGACGGCAGGACACCATCGGCGATCAGGAAGGCAGAGGCACGCAGATGGTCGGCAATGACGCGGTGGCTGGCGCGGCGGTCGCCTTCGGCCTTGACGCCGGTCGCCTCCTCGGAGGCTGCGATCAGCGCGCGGAACAGGTCGATGTCATAGTTGTCGTGCTTACCCTGCAGCAGTGCTGCGACGCGCTCGAGGCCCATGCCTGTATCGATCGACGGACGCGGGAGATCGACGCGCTCTTCCTTCGTCACCTGCTCGTACTGCATGAAGACGAGGTTCCAGATTTCGATGAACCGGTCGCCATCCTCGTCCTTCGAGCCTGGAGGGCCACCCCAGATATGATCGCCGTGATCGTAGAAGATTTCCGAGCACGGGCCGCAGGGGCCGGTATCGCCCATCGCCCAGAAATTGTCGCTGGTCGGGATACGGATGATCCGGTCGTCGGAAAGGCCGGCGATCTTCTTCCACAGGCCAAAGGCCTCGTCGTCGGTGTGATAGACCGTGACCAACAGGCGCTTGGCGTCGATGCCGAAATCCTTGGTGATCAGGTTCCAGGCAAGCTCGATCGCCCGTTCCTTGAAATAATCGCCGAAGGAAAAGTTACCCAGCATCTCGAAGAAGGTGTGGTGGCGGGCGGTGTAGCCGACATTGTCGAGGTCGTTGTGCTTGCCGCCGGCGCGCACGCATTTCTGCGCGGTCGCAGCCGTCGAATAGGGACGCTGCTCCAGTCCGGTAAAAACGTTCTTGAACTGTACCATGCCGGCATTGGTAAACATCAGCGTCGGATCGTTGCGCGGAACCAGCGGGCTCGACGATACGACCTCATGGCCGTTCTTCTTGAAGTAGTCGAGGAACGTCGACCGGATTTCATTCACGCCGCTCATATTGCGCCCTTACCTCTTGCATCAAATCATCCGCGGCCTGCCTGGCCGAACCGCGAACCGGAAAACTCTTGAAAACGCGGATCACCGGACATCCGCCGATCCTCTCCCGCCCAATTGGAACACAGGCTTTTATCGTCCGGGCCAACCCCTGTCCAGACGGCAAAAGAAAACCGGCCGCCCTTCAAGGAGCGGCCGGCAAGACGTGCTAAAAATCAGACGATCCTATGCCAGAGCGGCATCGTCATCTTCGTCTCCGGCTTCCGGGCCGCCGTTTTCAAGGAATTTTTCCGCGATCAGGCCCGCATTCTGGCGCAGCAGCAGTTCGATCTCCTTCGCCGTCTCCGGATTGTCCCGCAAAAAGGTCTTGGCGTTTTCACGGCCCTGGCCGAGACGCTGGCTGTTGTAGGAGAACCAGGCACCCGACTTTTCGACAATACCCGCCTTGACGCCGAGATCGACGAGTTCGCCGGTCTTCGACACGCCTTCGCCATACATGATGTCGAATTCGACCTGCTTGAAGGGAGGCGCCATCTTGTTCTTGACGACTTTGACGCGCGTCTGGTTGCCGATCACTTCCTCGCGCTCCTTGACCGCGCCGATGCGGCGGATGTCGAGGCGGACGGACGCGTAGAATTTCAGGGCGTTGCCGCCCGTCGTGGTTTCCGGCGAACCGAACATGACGCCGATCTTCATGCGGATCTGGTTGATGAAGATGACCATGCAGTTCGACTTGGAGATCGAGGCGGTCAGCTTGCGCAGCGCCTGGCTCATCAGGCGGGCCTGCAGGCCGGGCAGGCTGTCGCCCATTTCACCTTCGATTTCAGCGCGCGGCACCAGCGCTGCGACCGAATCGATGACGAGAACGTCGATGGCGCCGGAGCGCACCAGCGTATCGGTGATTTCCAGTGCCTGTTCGCCGGTATCCGGCTGCGAGATCAAGAGATTTTCCAGATCGACGCCGAGCTTGCGGGCATAGACCGGATCGAGCGCGTGTTCCGCGTCGACGAAGGCGCAGATACCGCCCTTCTTCTGCGCTTCGGCAATGGTCTGCAGCGCCAGTGTCGTCTTGCCCGAGCTTTCCGGTCCGTAGATTTCGATGACGCGCCCCTTGGGCAGCCCGCCGATCCCGAGTGCGATGTCGAGACTCAAAGAGCCCGTCGAAACGGTCTCGATCTCCATAATGCTGTCTTTTCCACCGAGCTTCATGATCGATCCCTTGCCGAACGACCGTTCGATCTGGGAGAGTGCCGCTTCAAGTGCCTTGCTTTTATCCACCGATTTGTCCTCTACAAGCCGCAAAGAGTTTTGTGCCATGTGATCCACCTTTAGGTTATGGAAGCTGTTGAGGCAATGAAGCCGCCGATGAAAGCTATGTACACTTTTTGTTCTCATTTTGCAAGGGCTATCTATACACCTGAATCTTCAGCATAAACGAACGCGTGTTCTTTTCTTGTTCCCGGCCTTTCAAAACCTATGGAAACGAATGGGACAAAACACGAAATATTGAAATGACATACCGAATCGCCAGGCACGGACACACAGGAAATCGCATGACGGGCAGACTTGTTTCCATCTTCGGCGGCGCACATATCGACCGCCGCGCGCGCATCTCCGGCGCGACGGCTCCCGGGGCGAGTAATCCGGGTACGTGGTTCGAGGAGGCCGGTGGCGGCGGTTTCAACGCGGCTCGCAATCTGGCGCGGCTGGAGCTTGAGGTCCGGATGATCGGCCCGCGCGGTGGCGATGCGGCCGGCGAGACGGTGGCCCTTGCCGCTGCGGAAGCCGGCGTCGTCGATTGCCCCTTCATCTTCCTCGACCGCAAGACGCCGAGCTATACGGCGATCCTCGAGAATGACGGCAATCTGGTGATCGCGCTGGCCGACATGGATCTCTACCGGCTGTTCTCGCCGCGACGGTTGCAGCAGCGGGCGATGCGCCAGATCATCACATCAAGCGATCTCATCGTCACCGATGCCAACCTGCCGGAAGAGACACTTGCCGGCTTGATTGGCCGCGCCGTACGGGAATCAAAGCCGATCGCCGCCATCGCGATTTCACCGGCAAAGGTCGTTCGTCTTGCCGCAAGCCTCTCCGGACTGAGCTTTCTCTTCATGAACGAGGCCGAAGCGCGGGCGCTGACCGGCCGCGACGGGGTCGAGGCGGCGGAATGGCCGGCACTCCTGCGGGCAACTGGTCTTTCCGGCGGCGTCATCACCCGCGGCGGCAAGCCCGCGATCGCGTTTCGCGGCGAGCAGACTGTCACGGTCACACCGCCCGCGCTCGATGCGCTCGGCGACGTCACGGGTGCGGGCGATGCGCTCGCCGCCGGGTTCCTGTCGGCCTTTCTCCGGGGAGAGCGCCTGGACTTATGCCTCCGCTACGGGGTCGCGGCTGCCGGCATCACCGTGCGTTCACCGCTTGCCGTGTCGGAAAAAATGTCGCGCGGCATTCTCGAAGAAGCAATTCGGCTTGTGCCGCCGGCCGAAATCCTGTCATGAACGCGCCTTAAAAAGCCACAAAGGATCCGCGATGACCAAGCCCTCCTCCCCGCTCCTGCCCATGGAATATTCCGACGAAGTCGCGGCCGCCAAGGCGCGCGGCGCGCCGATCGTGGCGCTGGAATCGACCATCATCACGCATGGCATGCCGTTTCCCGGCAATCTGAACATGGCCCGCAGCGTCGAGGCGATCATCCGCGAGGAAGGCGCTGTACCGGCGACCATCGCCGTCATCGACGGTATCCTGCATATCGGCCTGGAAGACGCCGAACTTGAGGTATTGGCCCAAACCGAAGGCGCCATGAAGCTGTCGCGCGCCGATCTCGCCTTTGCGATCGCCGAACGCCGCACCGGAGCCACCACCGTCGCGGCCACCATGATCGCGGCGGCGCGCGCCGGCATCCGGGTCTTTGCCACAGGCGGCATCGGCGGCGTGCATCGCAAGGCCGAAGAGAGTTTTGACATTTCCGCCGACCTCGACGAACTGGCCCGCACCGGCGTCATCGTCGTCTGTGCCGGCGCAAAGGCGATCCTCGATATTCCGAAGACGCTCGAAGTGCTGGAAACGCGCGGTGTTCCGGTCGTCACGTATGACAGCGAGATCTTCCCGGCCTTCTGGTCACGCGACAGCGGCCTGAAGAGCCCGCTGATGCTCAACAGCCCGGCAGCGATCGCCAATTTCCAGAAGATGCGCGACCTGCTTGGTGTCGACGGCGGCATGCTGATTGCCAATCCCGTGCCCGAGGAAAGTGAAATCCCGCGCGACGAAATGGAAATCTACATCACCCGGGCGCTCGACAATGCCGAACGCGACGAGATCTCCGGCAAGGCGGTCACGCCCTATCTGCTCGACAGCATTTTCGGCCTGACGGACGGCCGCAGCCTCGAGACCAATATCGCGCTGGTCGAGAACAATGCCCGGCTCGCGGCCGAAATTGCGGTCGCGCTGGTCTGAGACCAACAGGACCGCGGGAAATGGCGGGGGCTGGCTGCCAGCCCCCGCGGCATCAGTTCTGCCGCCGGCTGCGCGCCAGCCCGTGCTCGATCAAGCGATCGATGACGTCCGGATAGGCAATACCGCTCGCGGCCAGAGCCTTGGCGTACATGCTGATATCGGTGAAGCCGGGGATCGTGTTGATCTCGTTGACGACAGCGCTCATGTCCGGCCGCACGAAGAAATCGATACGCGCCATGCCATCGCAGCCCAAAGCCCGAAAGGCCTGCTGCGACATGGTTCTGATGTGCTGCGTTACCTCGGCGGGCAATTGGGCGGGAATGCTCAGCGCAGCACCGGCCGGGTCAATATATTTGGCATCGTATGTATAGAAACCATGGCTTTCAGCCGGGATGATTTCGCCAAGGACGGAAGCCAGCAACTCGCCATCGACCTGTTCGAGGATGCTGCATTCGATCTCGCGCCCCTGAATGAACTCCTCGACAAGAACCTTTTCGTCATGCTTGAACCCTTCGGCCAGAGCGGCTTGAAACTCGCCTGCCGTTTCCGCCTTGCTGACGCCAACCGATGATCCCAGTCGGGCGGGTTTGACAAACACCGGCAATCCGAGTTCCTTCACTACCTCTTCGAAGGCTGGCACCTCGCCAGCGCGGACCGTGAGGGAACGCGCCACCGGCAGCCCCGCCTCCTTGAGCAGGCGCTTTGCGACATCCTTGTCGATCGCCGTCGCGGATCCGAGAATTCCGCATCCGGCAAAAGGCACCATGGCGACTTCGGCAAGCCCCTGGATGGAACCGTCTTCGCCATGCAGGCCGTGCAGGACCGGGAACAGAATATCGATCGGCGGCAATTCGCGCGGTGGACCGGCCTTTGGAATGACGAAGAGGCGACCGCGTCCGCCGGGCACCAGGCATATTTCGGTACCGGTTTGCGGGATCGGGTCTGGAAGGGCTCCGTCTTCGACGTCCAGGACAAGCCAATGTCCATTGCGGGTGATCAGTATGGGAACCACGTCATATTTGGTGGCATCAAGCGCCTTGAGCACATTGCTGGCGGAAAGGATGGAAACATCGTGCTCGGCAGATCGTCCGCCGAAAAGAACCGCGACCCTGAGTTTGGAATTCATTGATCTCTCACAGAATGTGGGGATGGGACGTGTATATCTGCGCCGATCATGGGGGGTGATCGAACGATCTGGCCCCCGATGACAACGACCGCTTGGGCGTTCGCCATTTGCACATCGCAAAACAGGCCTTTTTTCGACAAACGAAATCCGGCGGCGAAAATACCTTCGCCCGCGAGGCCGCTTACCGGGACCTGCTGCGTCAACAATCAGCTGTCGAGCATTTCCCGAACGGCAACGGCGAGCTGCTTCAGGGAGAACGGCTTGGGTAGAAAGCCGAATTTGGCGTCGGCGGGTAGATTCCGGGCAAAGGCGTCCTCGGCATAACCGGAGACGAAGATGAACTTCAGGTCCGGATAGGTCTTGCGGATTTCGCGCAGCAGCGTCGGCCCGTCCATTTCGGGCATCACGACGTCGGAGACGACGATATCGACGGCGCCGTTCAGTTCCTCCATGACTTCGAGTGCCTCGACGCCCGAGCCTGCCTCATGCACCGTGTAGCCGCGGGTCTCCAGCATGCGCTTGCCGCCGCGGCGTACGGCCTCTTCGTCTTCCACGAGCAGAACCACCGCCGAATTCCCGGTGAGGTCCGTCGGCTCCGCCTTGGCGGGCGCCTTTGCAGCCAGGGCTGCGGCGGCCTGCGCCTCGCCGGCCTCGCCCGGCAACGGCGCTTCTTCGATGTAGCGCGGCAGGAGGATACGGAAGGTCGTTCCCTTGCCAACCTCCGATTCGGGATAGATGTAGCCGCCGGACTGCTTGATGATGCCGTAGACCATCGAAAGCCCAAGCCCCGTACCCTTGCCGACCTCCTTGGTGGTAAAGAACGGCTCGAAGATCTTGTCGAGGATTTCGGGCGGAATGCCGGTGCCCTGGTCCGACACCTCGACCATCACGTAATCGTCTTCGGGAAGCTCACGACGGTTCAGCGCCGCCACTTCCGATGCCGGCAGGTTTCGCGTGCGCAGCGTGATGACGCCGCCATCGGGCATGGCGTCGCGGGCGTTGACGGCCAGATTGAGCACCACCTGTTCGAACTGCCCGAGATCGGTGCGCACCGGCCAGAGATCGCGGCCATAATCGACCTCGAGCTTGACATTGGTTCCGGTCATGCGATCGACCAGCATGCGCAGGTCGCCGACGACATCGGTCATGGAAAGCACGGTCGGCCGCATCGTCTGCTTGCGCGAAAAGGCCAGCAACTGGCGCACCAGAACGGCGGCGCGATTGGCGTTGCGCTTGATCTCCATCAGATCGGCAAAACTTGCGTCCGACGGACGGGCCGAAAGAAGCAGATGGTCCGAGGAAAGCAGGATCGCCGTCAGGACGTTATTGAAGTCATGGGCGATGCCGCCCGCCAGCGTTCCGACCGCATTCATCTTCTGCGTCTGCGCCATCTGGGTTTCGAGCGCCTTCTGCTCGGTGATCTCGACGGCATAGACGATCGCCGCCTCTTCCGGCGCCTGGTCGCTCTGGTCAATGACCGCGTTCACATAGAAGCGGAAATGCCGGGCTTCGTCGGTCGGGTGCAGCGAATCGATCGGCGCGATGTCGCCCTGCCGGTCCTTGGCGGCATCCAGCGCCTCGCGCAACAGCAACCGATCGGTCTCATGGACGACGGCCTCCAGCAGCGCGCCATGCTCCATGTCGTCCTGCGACACGACGGCGGAAAACAGCTTCAGGAACGGTGCGTTGGTTCTTAAGATTCGTCCATCGCCATCGACGGAGGCGATCGCCATCGGCGTGTTGTTGAAGAAACGGGTAAAGCGCATGGCGGCGATCGAGGCCGACTGGTCGCTTTCATCGTCGTTGGAGCGGGCAAGCACGATCGTCCGGCTCTCGCCGGGTGCGCCGTCGCGGGCAGAAGAGACACGATGCACCATGCGCACGGCAAAGCTCTGGCCATTGGCCTTGCGCAGGTCGAGATCGAGCGTCTTGGTCTTTTTCAGGCCGGGTTCTGCCTGCACCGACTGCACCAGCGCCAGTCCCTCGCCCGCCACCAGATCGGCGATCGTCATCGATCCCGGCTGGAATTTGGTGAGATCGAGGCCCAGCCAGTCGGCAAGCGTCGCGTTGATATAGAAAATTTCGCCCTTCTTGCCGGCGGAAAAGAAGCCGGCGGGCGCATGATCGAGATAGTCGATGGCGTTCTGCAATTCCTTGAAGAAGCGCTCCTGATCGTCGCGCTCCGAGGTAATGTCGGAAATCTGCCAGATATAGAGCGGGTTGCGCTCGCCGTCTTCGAGCGGCAGGACGCGCGCCTTCAGGCGGAACCAGTGCGCGCCGGATCCAGCTGAACCGCCGGTCGGGCGCAATGGCTTCAGCAGGCGGAACTCCTCATGGCCGGGTTTGCCTTCATGCAGGCCGTTGGTCAGCCGGTAGATCGCTTCGGTTGCCTCGCGGTTGCGCGACAGGATGGTCTCAAGCGACTGGATTTCGGTCGCTTTGGTGGCACCGGTCAGCGCCCCGTAGGCCGCATTGGCGTAGATGATGCGGCCCTTGCGGTCGGTGACCAGCGTCCCATCCTGGTGGCCGTCGAGAAAGGCGCGGGCCAGCTCATCCGGCCGCGACTGCGGCATGACCTCGATGAAGCCGATGACCGAAGAGACCAGGAAGAAAATGCCGACCATGGCCAGCACGCCGAGAATGCCGAGCACGATCTGGTTTTCGAGCTGATTCTTGAAGATGACGAAGGCGACAGCCGAAACCGTCAGGACGATGGCGAGCAGAATGATCCGCAGCACCGTGCCTGGCCGGGTTCCACGGTCCACAATCGGCATGTGGTAGTCACCTGCCTGCCGCAATTTCGTCATAAGGCCCTCGTTTGCAACCGTGCCATGCGCACCCGGAATGAGCGTGCGGGTTCGGTCCATCTGCTCCGCTCAACGGCAGCCGGGGCGGATATGCAACCCGCGCCGGCGGACCGCGAAACACCAAGCAAGAATCATCTTTAACAGTCGCAGGGAAGAGCAGAAAGCACCTCTATCAAAGGCATTGCCGTCAATTCACAGGGAATGTCCCGCAAGACCTCGCCGAAGCTGGAAACAGCGCTACGTTAGCGATAGAACAATCAGGCTTGGACAAGGATCGACACCGCTTGTCTCGACCCGAAAAAAGCCGTCAAATAGGCGCAAGTCACGGTTTCACGAAGGAGTACAGCACATGATCGAAGATATCGTTGGCAACAACGGTACCCGTTTCATCATTGCCGCGGGCGCTGTGGCTCTGGGGCTGCTTTGCCTGGTCGCGGTACTCTGGTTCATCCGCAACCGTCCGTCCTCGCCGTTCATCCGCGGCGGCAAGAACCGGCAGCCGCGGCTCGCCGTGCTTGATGCGGCGGCGATCGACACCCGCCGGCGGCTCGTTCTGGTCCGCAGGGACGATGTCGAGCACCTGATCATGATCGGCGGACCGACCGATGTCGTCATCGAGAGCCGGATCGCGTCGCAATCCCAGCCCGCGCCACAGGCCGCCGCGACCGCGACGGCGGCCCTGCCGGAAACGACTGTCGCGCGCCCGGCAGCCGAGCGCCGCGTTGTCCCTCAGCCGGAAACGAAGGCGGCACCTGTTTCCGCCATGGGCCAGGTTCTCTATGGCGAAGGCTCCGACGTCGCCGCGTCGCCGACAAGGTCTGGTGGCCTGGCAAGGCCTCATCCGGATACCACGCCCCTCACCCGCCAGCAGGGCGAACGCCACGTTCCAGCCCAAACCCAGCCGGTCGCTGCCACCACGCCGCCGGTCTTGGCTGAGACGCTGAGATCGCCGGAAGATATTCTCGATGCTGCGCGGTCGCGCGTTCTCGCAGCCAACCAGCCTGTCGCCGTGCAGCGCCCTTCGACGCAGACAACCCCGGCGGTGGTCGCAACGGCTGCGCAGACGCCTGCGGTGCAAATCCAGAAGGACAGCTCGGCCCTCGAGTTCGAACGCATTCTCGATGCCGAGATCACCGGAGATCTCGGCAAGCTGACCGCCGAGGACGTTCGTTTCCAAAGCGATAGGCGGGCGACAAATGCCGCCTCGCCCAACCCTGCGGTCCGTCAGGAGCCCCGTCCCGGCGCCGTGCAAGGCAATCGAACCGAGCCTAGCCTGGAAGACGAGATGAACCGGATGCTGAACGAGATCGCCGTCAACCGGAAGAGCTAGAGCCAAACAAGACCGGCGACGGCAGCCGGCCAATCATGGAAACAAAAACGGCGCGATGATCTCGCGCCGTTTTTTTAATGTGCTGGACTGAGACGATTACTCGTCGCGGTAAACTTTTTCCCGCCGTTCGTGACGCTCCTGCGCCTCGATCGACAGTGTGGCGATCGGTCTGGCGTCGAGACGCTTCAGTCCGATCGGTTCGCCGGTTTCCTCGCAGTAACCGTAGGTTCCCTCATCAATACGCTGAAGGGCAGAATCGATCTTGGAAATCAGCTTACGCTGCCGGTCACGTGCCCGAAGCTCGATCGCCCGGTCAGTTTCCGACGATGCTCTGTCTGCAAGATCAGGGTGGTTTGCACTTTCCTCGGCGAGGTGCCCGAGCGTTTCGCGCGCCTCACGGAGGATGTCGTTTTTCCAGGCGTTCAGCTTTGCTCTAAAATATGCCCGCTGGTTGGTATTCATGAATTCCTCGGTCTCCGACAAGACAAAGGAACTAAGATCGATCTTCTCACTCAACGCGATTCTCCTGAAGAACATCTCATGTGCGGCGGTGTATAGACCCATGCACGCGCCGTTTCAAGCCTTTGAAAAACAGCCCACTGTTTTTTAATCTTTGCTTACGCGTAAGGCTAACAGGCTAATATTTCATCAAAATTACAGGTTTGGAATTTTCCAGGAAATTGTCTTGCGGTTGACATCCGGCATCCATCGCCAAAGTTGCGGCGCTGGCGCAGCAAAGTAGCAAACACGAATTTTTTCGAAATGCCCTCCGCACAAAAAATAAGCACAAATTTTTCACCCCCTTCAACGGGATGCGATGTATGCGCGCGCCACCATCATCAAGCCGGCGGCACGGCAAGCGTCGCTAAGACGACGTTTCGAAAAACAATTCGCGTGGCTTGATCTTTCGGCAGTCCCGGCGGACAAAGCGCATACAAAGCCGAACGATCGACAACGCGCCGTCGGTCGGTCTGCCATTTTTCTGGGATCCCGCCATATGCCCGCTGCACCCGCCCCGGTTTTCCGGCTTTATCTTCTCCGGCACGCCAAGGCCGCCTGGGCGCTTCCGGGACAGAAGGATTTCGACAGGACACTGGATGACGCCGGTTTTGCCGACGCAGAGATTGTTGCCGACATGGCGGCGGACCGGGGTCTCGTGCCGGATCTCGTCCTCTGCTCGACTGCCGCTCGCTGCCGCCAGACAGCAGAGGCGTTCCGTCGCGCCATGAGCGAGGACCTGGAAATCCGCTATCTCGACGCGCTCTATGCTGGCGGAGCGAATATCTATCGCGACATCATCGGCAGCCAGGACGATGCCCTCCCTTCGCTCATGGTGGTCGGGCATAATCCGGTGATCGAGGAAATCCTGCGCGAAATCCTCGGCGAAGAGACGGCGGCGACGGCTATCCCAGCCGGATATCCGCCGGGCGCGCTGGCAGTGGTCGACTTCGATACGCGCCCATCGGACGCCGCCCTGCCGCCTGGAAAATTGACCGCATGGCTCGATCCGGACCGTCATAACCTTTAAGTGCCGGCGGTAGCAGCCCGCCGTAACCTTTATTCGACCACGACCGCACCCTATATCGCAGACGACATGCATGGCCCTGAAGCCATATCCCACGCGTATCCGAGGCTCGAAATCTTGCCGCCATTCATGACCCGCTTCACCGATGACGCAAGACTTGCGCTCGATACCCTGACCGACCGCGCATCGGGTTTCGTCAATCCGACACTGCGGCTCGGCGTCACCGGGCTGTCTCGCGCCGGCAAGACCGTGTTCATCTCGTCGCTCGTCCACAATCTCCTGAACGGTGGCCGCCTGCCCGTGTTCGAAGCCGTTCGCTCCGGGCGCGTTTCAAAAATAAGGCTGGAACCTCAGCCGGACGATGCCGTGCCGCGATTCCAGTACGAAGATCATATCACCGCCCTGGTCCGCGACAGGACCTGGCCGGATTCGACGCGGGCGATTTCGCAGCTTCGCATCACGCTCGACTACGAGAGCGCCAGCGGCTGGAACCGGCTTTTCTCGCCCGGCAGACTGTCGATCGACATCGTCGACTATCCCGGCGAATGGCTGCTCGACCTGCCGCTGCTGACCCAGGATTTTCGCACATTCAGCAACCGGACGACGGATCGGGCACAGACCGGCGTGCGCGCGGAACTGTCGGCCGACTGGCTTTCGCTGGCCTCGTCGCTGGATATCACGGCACCCGCCGAGGAAGCGGATGCACGCCGGCTTGCCGAAGCCTTCACTCTTTATCTCCGGGCCTGCAAGTCGGACGAGCGTTCGCTATCGACGCTGCCGCCAGGCCGTTTCCTGATGCCCGGCGATCTCGAAGGCTCGCCGGCACTGACTTTCTCGCCGCTTGCAGCCTTGCCAGAGGGCCGTGCGCCAAAAGGCTCTCTCTGGGCGATGATGGAGCGGCGTTACGAGGCCTACAAGACGCATGTGGTGAAGCCCTTTTACCGCGAACACTTCGCCAGGCTCGACCGGCAGATCGTGCTGATCGACGCGCTGCAGGCGATCAATCGCGGCCCCGAATCGCTCCTCGATCTCGAAGGCGCGCTCGCAGACGTGCTGGCGAGTTTCCAGCCGGGAACCAATTCCTTCCTGTCCTCCTTTCTCACCAAGCGGATCGACAAGGTGCTGATCGCCGCGACCAAGGCCGATCATCTGCATCATGAAAGCCACGACAGGCTTGAGCGGATCACCGAGCGCCTCGTCCACCGTGCCGTCGAGCGCATCGGCATGAGCGGTGCAGGTCTTGAGGTCATGGCGATCGCCTCCGTCCGGGCAACCCGCGAGGCCACCGTCAACCATGACGGTCATGCCCTGCCGGTCATCGTCGGAACCCCGATCGCAGGGGAAACGATCAATGGCGAAACCTTCGACGGCGAACGGAAAACAGCTATATTTACCGGTGACTTGCCGAAGAATCCGGATTCACTTTTTCAAGACCTTGAATCAAAACCGGAAGAGAGCCTGGTGCCTGACCTGAGCTTCGTGCGTTTTCGGCCGCCGCATATCGAGGAGACCGGTGGCGGCCTGAAACTGTCGGTGCCGCACATCCGGCTCGACCGGGCCATGCAATTCCTGTTCGGAGACCGGCTGGCATGAGCGACACGCCCAAGATTCCGCAGCGCAAGCCCGCCGTGTTCACCATCGAGAACGAACCATCCACCGCGCTCGAAAGGCCGGGGTCCGCGAGACGATCGCCGGCCAGCTTCGACGAAAACATCGTCATGACTGATGACGCCGACGATCCCTTTGCGGCAACCACGAGCGCCCTGCCCGACGCGCCGGAGGCCGCGCCGCGCAAACGGCGTTTTTCCTTCGCCAAGCTCGCCTTCGGTGCGCTGGGCATTCTGGTTTCGCTGGCGGTAGGCTTGTGGGTCGACAGTCTCATACGCGATCTTTTCACCCGCGCCGACTGGCTTGGCTATCTCGCCATCGCCGCGGCCGCCATCGGCTTGCTCGCCTTCCTCGTTATCATCGCCCGCGAACTCTCCGGGCTTATGCGGCTCAACGCCGTCCAGGTGCTGAAGCAGGAAGCAATCGACGCAAGCCTGTCGCCGACGGCGAAACCGGCACGAAAGGTCATGGCCCATCTCGTGCATCTGCTTGCTTCCAAGCCGCAGACGGCACGCGGGCGCCTGCGGCTGAAGGAAACCGAAACCGAGATCATCGATGGCCCGCACCTGCTCGACCTGACCGAACGCGAATTATTGACTCCACTCGATCGCGACGCCCGGTCGCTCATCCTCAACGCTTCGAAGCGAGTCTCGATCGTCACAGCCGTCAGCCCGCGCGCGCTCGTCGATCTCGGCTATGTCATCTACGAATCGGCGCGTCTGATCCGGGCAATGGCCGATCTTTATGGCGGCAGGCCAGGTACGTTCGGCTTGTTGCGGCTGATGCGTGACGTGATTGCCCATCTCGCGGTCACCGGCTCTATTGCCGTCGGCGACAGCCTGATCCAGCAGGTGCTCGGCCATGGTCTCGCCTCGAAACTCTCGGCACGGCTTGGCGAAGGCGTCATCAACGGTCTGATGACCGCGCGCATCGGCATCGCCGCGATGGACCTCTGCCGGCCAATGCCGTTCCGGGCACTCAAGCGCCCCGGCATCGGCGACTTCATCGGCGACCTGACGCCGGGAATGTCCAAGACGCGAACGCCGGAAGGCGACGGCTAGAGCCCTTCAGGGGTAACCCTGAACGGCTCTAGATGCCGCCATACCATTCGTAGCCGAGGTCTTCCCAGAAGCCGCCCTTGCCGCTGCCAAACGGAGCGAGCGTCGAAACGAGTTCTATTCCCTTGATGTATTTCGCCATCTTGTAGCCGAGCTGCCGCTCGATGCGAACCCTGAGCGGTGCACCGTTGGCAACGGGCAGCGGCTTGTCGTTGTTGCCATAGGCGAGAATCGTCTGCGGATGGCGGGCATCGATAAGGTCGATCGATTCGTAGTAGGGCACGGCCCCTGAGAGACCGAGATTCATGGTGTCGTAACAGTGGAAGACGACGAAACGCGCTTCCGGCTTCACCTTGGCTTCATCCAGAACCCTGGAAAGCGGAACGCCGGTCCATTTGGCAATGCAGCTCCAGCCCTCGACGCAGTCGTGCCGGGTGATCTGCGTGCGGGCCGGCATGTTGCGCAATTCGTCGAGGCTGAAGCTTACCGGCTTCTCGACCAGCCCGCCAACCGCCAGCCGATAACCGGCAAAAGCCGTGTCCTTGAGCGCCAGATAGTCGGCGTCCGTCGGATCGGTGGAGCCGTTCGGCCGCTGGCCCTGCCGGATTTCGCTCGCTGCAAACTCCGGCGCCAGCGTATCGGCCCCGATCAGCGCGCGGTGAGCGCGGTATGTCAGGCTGTTTGCAGAGGCGAGGAAATTGCGAACGGGGCTTTGGCTCGACAGCAACCCGTCCAAAGCATCGCAGCCCGAAAGCGGGATGGCGGAAGCCGCGACGCCTGCGATGGTAAGGAATTTGCGGCGGTTGATGATAAACCTGCTCATGCCGAGTGCTCCTCGTTCTTCTTCTCATCCGTCCGGTACCAGCCGGTAATAATCGAGCGCATTTCATTCAAAGGCCCGGCCGCCAGAACCATGAAGATATGGATCAGGAAGAACGCCACCAGCGCGGCCATACAGAGAAAATGGATGGTTCGCGCCGTCTGCCGCCCGCCGAAAATGTCGAGCAACCACGGCCAGGCGGCATTCATGCCCGGTGACATGGTCAGCCCCGTCAAGATGATCAGCGGAAAGATCACCAGCAGAACACCGGCATAGGCGAGCTTCTGAAGGCCGTTGTAGCGGCCGTCATGATGGAAACGAAAGCGCAGATGATCGGCGATGCTCTGCGGCAAGGCCCTGATATCGGCCATCGAGGGAAGAATGTCGCGCTTGAGGTGACCGCTGATCAGGCTGCTGGCAAACCAGATCAGAAAGGCGGCAACGAAGAACCAGGCAAAGAAAAAATGGATGACGCGTCCAGTCGACAGATCCTGATAGGAGGGCAGCGTCGCCCAGGCGGGAAAGCCGCGATAGGACGGATTGTCGGCCGGTCCGCTCATGCCGAAGACGCCGGTCGTATCGAAACTGCGGCCGAAAACGGTGGTATAGCCGCTGACGGTGCCGTCATTGGCCTGCATCGCCTTCATGGATAGCACGCTGTTTTCGAACTCAAAGCCCGATTGCTTGCCGATATAAAGCTCCGGATGGGCGTTGAAGATCTGCAACCCGCTCAAGAGCAGGAAGAACAGGGCAATCGCCCAGGTCCAGTGGGTGATGCGCGTGGCGATCCGGTGCCGGTAGATTACTCTGCCCTCGTCGGATGTTGGCGCATGACGTGATTCGATGTCGTCAATGATGGTCATTGCGAGCCTCCCTTATATGCGCAACTACGTAACAAACCGCGCGCCGGTTTCAACGCAACTCCTCTCACCTGCGCGCACATCACAGTGATGCCGGCGTGAAAGGTCAATGATTTCCACTGATTTCGACCACCCCCGGAATGCCGGATGAAACATTTCGTGAGTATGCGAACAGGCACCTGGAATGTCGCAAGCAACGCTCCATTAACCATTTAAGTGCAAATGTAACCTCACATTCCCGACATCGACCCTCAAGGATCGTTCATGTTTTCGCGCCCTTCTTTGATCGCCCGCGGTACTGCCGCAGCCACACTCGCAGCTCTGACCTGCGCAGCCTCTCCGGCGTTTTCGGGCGGCAACGACAAGGCGTTTTTCGAACAGGTTTCCGGCCAGTGGAAAGGCCCGGGCGAAATCGTCGCGGGCAAGTACAAGGGCACGAAATTCACCTGCGACCTGACCGGCGAGCCCTCAGAGGGCGCCTCTGCCGGTATCAAGCTCGATGGTTTCTGCCGCGTCGGCGTCTTCAAACAGCCGATGTCCGCCGTCATCACCCAGGCAGGCAAGAGCTACAGCGGCAAGTTCCTCGATGGCGCCAACGGCAAGGGCCTCGACATCGTGTCGGGAAATGTCGCCAAGGACAAGGTGGTCGTCGGCATCAATCGCAAGAAGCTGAACGGCGCGATGATCGCCCGGCTTCAGGATCAATCCACGTTGAACATCACCATCTCGGTGAAGGTGGAAGATACCATGGTTCCGGTGATCGGCGTCAGCCTCAGCCGCCAGGTCGACACCATGGCGGTCGGCTCGATCAAGTAGGTATTGCCTGCTGCATGAATTCAGAGAGCCGGGTTATCCGGCTCTTTTGCGTTCAGGGCACCAACTTCGGGCTATGCCGCCACCAGTCGCGACGTGGATCGGCGACTTCTATACCCGCGACATCCGCATCCTTGAGCCATTCCGCAATCATCCGGCCGGAAACGACAAGATCCGGCGCGAAATCGGCGAGCGGCATCAGAACGAAGCCGCGTTCCGTCATGCGGGGATGCGGTATTTCCAGCGACTGTGAATGCTGCTTCAGGTCATCATAGGTCAGCACATCGATATCGATCGTGCGGGGGCCCCAGCGCTCGATCCGCTCCCGTTTCATCTGGCGTTCGATCGACAGACACGCATCGAGCAAGTCGTCCGGAGACAGCGATGTCCGCACGGCAGCGCAGGCATTGAAGAACCAGGCCTGGTCGGTCTTTCCCCAGGGCGGCGTGCGGTAGAGCTTCGAGACATCCGTGACCGAGCAGTCCCGCCGGGCGTCGAGAAGCATCAGCGCACGCGCCATCGATGCGGCGGGATCGCCGATATTGCCGCCAAGGCCAAGCGTCGCCAGTTGCGGTTCCATCTCAGGCAAAATGCTCGACCGTCACCTGGACATAGTCAAGCACGCCGGGAACTGGGGCATTCGGCTTGCGGATCGATATTTTCGCACGGCGAACCTGCGGAAAAACCGAACAAAGCGTGGTCGCCACCTCCAGCGCCAGCGCCTCGATCAGGTAGCGTCTCCGGCCGGTGATGATCTTCTCGATCTCAGTGAAGGCGATGCCGTAATGCACTGTATCGTTGATGGAATCCTCCACCAGTGCCGTGCCCTGTTCGACATCCAGCTCCGCATCGACGAAGAACCGCTGCCCGAGAAACTCCTCTTCGTCATGCACGCCGTGGCGGGCGAAGAAGGCACAGTTCTTGAGGGTGATCGTGTAGATCGCTTTCATGGTCGATTTTCCTTCCCATGCTGTCCCGTCGCATGCATTTTTGAGGCGAGCATAGCATCCGCCACCAGAAGCGCATCCCTGTTGATTGCGACATTGTGTACCCGGAAAACCGCAGCCCCTGCCATTCTGAGCAATGCGGTCGTCGCAGCCGTGCCGGCATCCCTCTGCTGCGCCTCGCGACCGGTGATGGCGCCGATGAAGCGCTTTCGAGATGTGCCGGCCAAAAGCGGCAGCCCAAAATCGAACAACTCGTCGAACCGCGCCATCAGCGCGACATTCTCGTCGGTGTCCTTGGCAAAACCGAAGCCCGGATCGAGAACCATCCGATCCCGTTGAACACCGGCCGCCGCCGCGATTTCCAGAGACCGATCAAGGAAATGATACTGGTCGCGCACGACATCGGCGAGCTTTTCGCGGTCGCGGCCCGTATGCATGATGCAGAGACCTGCCCCGACCGCTGCCGCCACGCCGGCAAGATCGGGCTCGCGCTGCAGGCCGTGCACGTCGTTGACGATATGCGCGCCGGCGGCAATCGCGAGCCTTGCGGTCTCTGCCCGGTATGTATCGATAGAAATGATCGCATCGGTCTGCCGGGCCAGCGCCGAGATGACGGGCAGCACACGGTCCTGCTCCCGGGCGGCGGTGACCTCAGCAGCGCCCGGTCTGGTCGACTCGCCGCCAATATCGAGGATCACGGCACCATCTTCCAGACAGCGCATTGCCTGGGATACCGCAGCCTCGGTTTCGTTGTAGATGCCCCCGTCGGAAAACGAATCCGGCGTCACATTGATGATCGCCATCAACAATCCCCTGGGCCCGAGTGTCAGCGTCCGACCATGTGCCAACATCCATTCAAAGGGCTGGAAAGGATCGATCGTCATGTTTCACCCCTTTCTCGCGCCCTGCATACCGACCGGATTGAGCTTCCAAGTCGACCGAAGTCAGACGCAAACTGTCTTTGCCGCAAATGCCCGAAATACATTGTGTTTTCCGGTTTGCCTGGAGCTGTTGCCTATTTGCTGTTGCGCTCTGGCTGGCTATGCCCCAAGCTCAGATGAAGTTCAACTGCCGAGATCTGTAAACATATGCCGACTGGCCGCATTTCATTCGCCGCGCTTTTGATAGCGAGCATCGTGGCGAGCCATTCCTCTACAGCCTATGCCGAAACCGTCGTGAACAAGAGTATCACCTATTTTTCGGTGGGCGGCCGTACGGCCGAGGAACTGGACAAGGCGTTGTCCGAAAACGGCCCGTTGATGAAGGGGACCGGCGCGCGTCACCCCGGTGCCACCAGGATCAGGTTCGGCGGCACGGTGACCTATGTGAAACATGGCGATCGCTGCGCCGTCGGCAGTGCCAAGGTTACGCTCAGCACCCGGCTCATCCTGCCGCGCTGGAAAAACCGCAGGAAGGCCAGCCGGGATCTGGGACTCGTCTGGGACACCCTGTCGAGCGACATAAAGCGCCATGAGGAGCGCCACGCCGAAATCGCCCGCAATCATGCCCGCAAGCTGGAAAGAGATTTCCTCGCGCTGAAGCCCGAGCCTGACTGCGAACGCATGCAGGCGCGCGTGGCACGATTGAGCGAAACCGCCATCGAGGATCATGACCGCGACCAGGCCCGTTTCGACAAGATGGAAGCGGCCAATTTCGACCGCCGCATGATCCGGCTGCTGCAGTATCGGCTCGATGCGATGACAAAGCGCTGAACCGTGCCCTCACGCCCCCGTCGAATCGACCCGCAAAAACCGCGAAATATCAATTGCAAGACTTGCGCGAAGCTTGCGCATCAACAGCATCTTATTGGTGATTTCTAGCGATACAACAGCATCGGCAGATGAGGTACAGTGCAAGCATAGGGTAAAGACAGGAAGACAAGCCTTCTTCGCCTCAGTCCGGATATATCAGATATGCATCCATGATGGACGTATCAGACCGGAAGTATTGTTTCGCGCTTGACTGTCTCGTTCCGGATGATGTTCGACCGGCCGAAGCTCCCGCGCGTTGTTGCGTTCTCCTGGCGTATCCTTATGCAGCAGATGTTCCCTCCCTCATCTGCATGCGATGCGCCCTCCTAGCCCCGCTCGTCGATCGCGACTGGCGGGGCTTTTTTTACAAATGGGCAGCAACAGCAGAATTCAGGCCTGACGCTCGGGAACATGAACGACAAGCCCATCCAGGCGGTCGCTCATCTTGATCTGACAGGACAGCCGCGATGTCGGCTTCACGTCATAGGCGAAATCGAGCATATCCTCTTCCATCGCCTCCGGTGCTCCCACTGTCGCCGACCATGCCTCGTCCACGTAGACATGACAGGTCGCACACGCACAGGCGCCGCCACATTCGGCTTCGACGCCGGGAACCGAGTTGCGCACGGCATTTTCCATGACAGTCGAACCGTTTTGAACGTCGAAGTCGTACGGCGTGCCGTCAAAGGCGATGATGGTCAGTTTTGGCATTATTTTTCCGGATGCTTGGCGTTGCTGTCTGCATGCCGCAAGAACAACCACGCCGCCCCGAAACAGGGCGGCGGCGGAACGCGGCAAATTCATCCGATTTCTTCCAACAATTCCCATCGCCAGTCAACACGGCGAACCATGGCAACTGCCGACCCGCCCAGCGCCCCTTCATCGCCAAGGGTTATCCGTGTGAGGAACCGGTCCGCGGATGGCAATAGAGACTACCGGCAAAGCTTCAGGATGAACAACTCCGCCTCGAGTACAGCCGCGCCGAGAGCAGCAAGACTGCCGGCATCCTGCGGCGCAGCCTCGACCGCGCCAGCGGTCTCCGCCACACCGAAAGCGCCAACGGCAAGAGCAGCACCCTTCAGACGGTGCGCGGTTGCCAGCCTGATATCGGCGCTGTCGGATGACAGGTCCTTCATCAGCTGCCGGGTCTGGCGCGCAAACATCTGAAGCACTTCGATTTCGAGGAGCTTGTCGCCCATCGTCTGTGTCGCGAGGTGAACGAGATCGATGGGCCTCGACTTCGAAGGACATGCCCCCCCGAAATTGTCGGGTGCTTCGAATGCGATCTTGAGAGCCGCCATGTGCCAATGTCCTTGTTGTGTTTTTTTCTGACGCACCGGCTCGCAACCGGTCGTCTCGTTTTTTCTATATCCGCTCTTCCATGACACTCCGATTGCCGGAAATTGTCTGCAAGTGCTTGATCCGTCTGCCTACTATATGGCTCGAGGATGGCGCGGGCGTTGTGATCCCCATGCCTTTTCCAGCCGTCATTTCGCTTGTCTCTGCCGACCATTAGGCCGGAGCGGCGCTGCTATCTGATTAAAACGCGGCACAATGAGGGCAGCTTTCGCTCAGCATGGTTAACGGTCGTTAAACCGCCTGATTCCAAGGGTTTCTGGGGAAAATAGAGCCGTTTTCCATTAAGAACTTGTTAGCATTTTAACGAATGCCGGGGGGCGTTAATTGTAAGAAACCGGTGAATGTGTCACTACGGTACGTTGAGGGATATGTTTAAGCCTTTAGGTGCAAACAGTCCTGACGGAAAACTGCATGGAATGAAGCACCTACGGGTCTCTGTGCGTTGTCCGTCGGTGCGTGGTTGAAATGGGTGCGTGTCAGGGTTTTGCGTAGATGTGATACGCATATCCTGCTGTCACCGTCCGAGTTTCGGAGGTGTTCCCAATGCAGGCGGTGTTGCGGAGGGTCCTTTCGAAAGGACAGTTTGGTAACGAGGCGTATCCGCATGGCGACGAATAAAAGCAACGAGTCGATCGACGACAAGGCATTTCAAGCGTTGGAAGACGCTTTGAAAATCGACTTTGACGAGCTTAAGTCTGCCCTCAGTGACAAGACTTCCTTGGATCATCCGGAGGAAAATGTGTCTGAATCGACCAAACAGGCGCCTGCGCCCAGCCAGGCGAGGACTGTAAAAACTCCGCAGGACCCAGCCGCCAAGGCAGGCCGGGCTGCCGAAACCCAAAAAAGCCTGTCTCCGGAACCCGCGCCCAAGGCCCCCTCCTTCGCTCCCGCCAACGACGATGGACGCAAGACGCCGGCCGCCATTCTGCGATCGCTGGACGTGCGCTCCAGCCGCTCGGCAATGCGGATCGCCGCTGCGGTCTCCGCGCTGTGGACCATTGGCGGTCTCGGCGTCGCCAATCTTCTCTACGGCCCGGAGATCTGGCAGATCCGCTCGCTCGCCGACCTGTCGGCCATGCCCGGCGCCATCGGCGTGGCGATCTTCATCATCCTGCCGGTGATGCTGTTCTTCTCCTTTGCAATCATGATTTCGCGTGCGCAGGAACTGCGCAGCGCCGCGCGTTCCATGGCCGAGGTCGCATTGCGCCTTGCCGAGCCTGAAACCGCCGCTTCCGAGCGCATCATGACCGTCGGCCAGGCCGTTCGCCGTGAAGTCTCGGCGATGAACGAGGGCATCGAGCGCACGATCGCCCGGGCGACCGAGCTCGAAACGCTGGTTCACTCCGAAGTCAACGCGCTTGAGCGCAGCTACAGCGACAACGAACTGCGGGTCCGCACGCTCGTCCAGGAACTCGGTCTCGAGCGTGAATCCATCGTCGGCCATGCCGAACGGATCCGCTCGTCGATCTCCGGTGCCCATTCGCAGCTCAAGGACGAACTTGCGCTTGCCGGCGACGATATCGCCAACCGCATCGCCACGTCAGGCGAAGCGTTTGCCTCGATGATCGAAACCCGTGCCGCCGCCCTGATGGAACGCTCGAACAGCGCCACCCAGACCATCGGCGCCATGCTGTCGACGCGCACCGACGCTCTTCTTTCCGGCCTCACGACCGCCGGTGTGTCGCTCAGCAGCGAATTCGATACCCGTCTTGAAAATCTGAGCCAGACGCTGGCCAAGCGCGGCCAGCAGCTGCTCGGCCAGTTCGAGACCCGCGCCTCCTCGCTCGATGCCAACACCGAGAAGCTGAACGCCGCGCTGAACGAGCGTGCGCGCCAGTTGAACGAGACGTTGATCGCCCGTACGCGCGATCTCAACGAGAGCCTGAATGTCGGCCAGCAAGCCATCACCGGCGGTCTCGACGACATCCTCAATACACTCAACGCTACGCTGGACGAAAAGGGTGCGAGCTTCCGCCAGAGCCTGAAGACCAGCGCCGACGATACGATCATGGATCTCGACCTGCGCTCCGGCTTCTTCGAGGAGAAGTTGCAGACCACGGTCGGCCAGCTCGCGACGGCGTTTGATTCGCGCTTCCACGAATTCGCCTCCGCCTTCGACAGGCGCGCCGGCATGCTCGATTCCAAGCTGATGGAAAGCCTCGCCCGCATCAACCAGTCGGTCACCGGCGGCGCCGATTCCATCGGCGGCATTCTTGACGGCGGTATTGAACGCTTCGAATCCGCCCTGTCGGACCAGTCCCTGACGCTGGCCACCACGCTCGGCACCACCCAGGACTTCATCGAACAGACGATCAGCGGCAAGACCGCCGAGCTCAGCGATGCGATCGGCAATGCCCATACCCGTATCGACAGTGTTCTGGCGGAACGCTCCGGCACGCTGATGAGCGCGCTGACGGCGGCGCAGGACCGGATCGAGTCCGGCTTTGCCGCACGCGCCGGCTCACTTGAGAGTGCCTTGACGGAAAGCCAGCAGCGGCTTGCCGAAACGCTCGATGCCCGCACCAGTGCGCTTGCTGCGAGCAACCAGCAGCTTGCCGAAAACCTGGATACGCGAACCAGCGGCTTCATCGACGGCCTGCAGGCGATCCACGGCCGCATCGAGGAAACCCTGACCAACCGTGCCGACGAGATCACCAGCTCGATCGCCGCCAGCCAGTTCCGCCTCGACAATACGCTTTCCGAACGCACAGTCGAACTCTCCAGCCTGCTGGCTGCAAGCTCGGAATCCATCGACAGCGCCTTCGAGGGCACGGCGGAGCGGATCGATACGATCCTGTCGCAGCGCACTGGCGCACTCGCTAACGTATTGAGTTCATCGACCGCAGCGATCGACGGAGCCTTTGATGGTACCGCGGAGCGGATCGACACGATCCTGTCGCAGCGTACCGGCACCCTCGCCAATGTTCTGACGTCCTCTGCCGGTGCAATCGAGCAGGCCATCGGCGGCACCACCGAGCGCCTCGACACGCTGCTGTCCGAACGCAGCCGTACGCTCGGCGATAACCTCGCCAGCCAGACGGCGGCGCTCGATACGCTGTTGACGGAGCGGTCGGCGGAAATTGCCGGAACCATGTCCGCCCGCGCGACCGAAATGGCCGACACGCTCAGCAGCCGCACGGAAGAAATCGCCGACAGCCTGTCCTATCGCGCCAGCGCGATTGCCGAGACGATGGCCGACCGGGTCGGCGATATCGAACAGCAGCTTTCCGGCCGCGTCGCCCAGATCGCCGAAAACCTCAGCGGCCGCGTCAGCGACATCGCCGGAACCATGACCAGCACATCGGCCGAAATCGCCAGTGCCCTGTCGGGACATGCCGGCGAACTGGCCGCTTCGATGGCAGGAAGGGCGACGGATATCGAGCAGACCCTCTCCGGCCGTGCCGACCAGCTGGCGACGTCGCTGGCCTCCACGCATGACCAGATCCGGGCAACGCTGGACGATCGGATCAACGCCATCAACGTTGCGGTCACCCACGGGACCGAACAACTGTCCAACGTGCTGGGCGAACAGGCCATCTCCATCGCCACGACGATCGCCACCAGCTCCAGCATGCTGGAGCTGGCGCTGGAAGAACGCCAGGCCGAACTCGGCGGCGTCATCGACAGGAGCGCCGGTGCGCTTGAACAGCGCATGCGCGAAAGCACCAGCCATGTCGCCACCCAGCTCGGCGAAACCGCCGACCAGATCAGCCGCGCCGCCGACACGCTGACGCACCGGATGGACACGTCGCTCGCCAACATCAACAGCAGTGTCGACGACACCGGCGCGCGCATTGAAAACAGCCTCGGCGTTCTGGAAGGCCGCATCCGCGAAAGCGTCGGCGGCGTCAGCGAGTTCGTCGACAATGCCGGCCAGAGGATCGCCGACACTCTGTCCACCAGGATGTCGGAACTGGATCAGGTCAGTGATCGGGCCGCCGCGCGCATCTCCGAGAGCCTTTCCGGCCGCACCGATGAAATCGAACGCATCGGCAATGTCGCATCGGCACGGATCGCCGAAACACTGTCGGGCCATACGGCCGAATTCGATCAGGTCAGCACAGCTGCCGCTGCCAGGATTGCCGGCAGCCTTGCCGGCCGCACGGAAGAAATCGACCGCATCAGCGGTGCTGCTGCCAGCCGCATCGCCGAGACGCTGACCACCCACACGGCCGAACTCGACCGTGTCAGCGCAGCTGCGGCAACACGGATCGAAGCGAGCATCGAAGGCGGCACAGGCCGGATCGAAGAGCGCCTCGGCACGATGGACCGGGCTCTTTCGATCGGCCTCGACAATGTCAGCCGGACAATCGAAGGCAAGGCCGCCGGTCTCGTCACCAACCTGCGCGGCGCCGTCGGCGAGGCAGCCCAGGGCATCGATGCCGAAGCGCTGCGTTCGGCCGAACTTCTTGCGAAAGCAGGCGAAGATTTCGCCCAGGCGATGGCCTCGCGCCAGGCCGATTTCCAGTCCGCCGTGGAGCAGACTGCGGCAACAGCCGCGATGCGCAGCGCCGAACTGGCGCGCTCCGTTGGCGAAGCAACCGACGGCGCAGCAGCCCGCATCGCCCAGACGCAGTCGCGTGTGGCGGAACAGGCATCGTCGCTGAGCCAGAGCCTCACCGACGTCGAGAAGGCCCTGGAGGCCCGTGGCAACACGATCCGCGCGACCCTCGACGACAGCACGCGCGAACTCAATTCGATGCTCGCCGGCCGCTCGGCGGAACTGTCGCGCCTCATTGACGAACAGGCGCGCCCGATCATCGATCAGTACGCGGCGACCGGCAAGGAAGCCGCCGACCGCATCAGCGAGGTCGCTCGCGAGAGTGCGGAACGCCTGCGCGCCGAGAATGCGACCTTGCTCGACAGCCTGAGTGCCCGCACAGGCGAAACGCTGAACGCCATTTCGAGCCGCGCGGAAGAAACCGCCAAGGCGATGAAGATGGTCGAAAACCGCCTGCAGTCGACGGCCATGGGCCTTATCGACCAGCTGTCGGCAAGCAACACGTCGATTGCCGGCGTTATCGAGCAGGCCAGCGCCAATCTCGGCGCCATGGACCAGCAGCTGGAATCGACCACTGCGCGGTTCTCCGATTCCGCATCCCGTGCGTCCGACATGCTCTCCACCTCGACCCGCCTTCTGGAAGGCAAGGTGGACAAGCTGGCGGATATTTCCGGTACGACATTGTCGCAGATCGGTGGCATCGTCGGTCGCTTCGAAGACCACTCGAGAGTGCTCGGACAGGCATCCGACCTTCTGGCCGCGGCACAGTCCAACCTTGTGAGCACGCTTGAGGAACGCCAGGATGCCCTGCGCACCCTCTCCATCGGCCTCGTCAGCCGCTCCGAAGAAATTGAAAAGACCATGCATGCCCTCGAAGGCTTCGTCGATGGCGCCTTCCAGCGCGCGGAAGACCGCTCGGCTCAGGTCGCGGGCAACCTGCGCGCCGGCATCCAGTCCTCCTTCAGCGATGTCGGCCGCATCCTGAGCGACGCCGAACAGCGCGCCGCATCGGCCGCCGATGCCATGCGCAATGCGGTGATCAAGGCAGGCGACGATGCCAGCATGTCGGTCGAATCGGTGTTCGTCCGTGCCGAGGAACGCTCGAACGAGATCGCCAGCAACCTGCGCGCCGGTGTCCAGGCCTCCTTCGCCAATGTCAGCAAGACCTTGTCGGAAGCCGAAGCCCGCGCCGCCTCGGCAAGCGAAGCCATGCGTGCCGCTGTCACCAAGGCCGGCGAAGAAGCGGGTCTTTCCGTCGAAGGCGCATTTGCCCGTGCCGAAGAACGTTCAAAGGAAGTTGCCCAGCGCCTGCGCGGCAGCGTCGGAGCGTCCCTGTCCGACATCGACCGCCTGATGACGGAGACCAGCAAGAAGTCGGACGGCGCAGCCGAGCATATGGGCGAAGCGATCCGCCAGGCCGTCGAAGAGGCGGTCAGCCGCTTCAGCGGCGCCACCGACGAGATCCGCCGCTCGGCCCACGAGATCCGCAAGGAGCTCGACATGACCCGCGAGGAACTGAAGCGTGGTGCCTTCGACCTGCCTGAAGAAGCCAAGGAAAACGCCTCGGTCATGCGCCGCGCGGTCGCCGAACAGATCAAGGCTCTGCAGGAGCTCTCCGAAATCATCGGCAAGTCCTCCGGCCAGCTCGAAATCGCTCAACCCGCCCAGCGCCAGCAAGCCGTTGTCCAGCAACAACCGGTGCAGCAGGCAGTCGCCGCAGCCTCTGTCCGTGCCGCTGTTCAGCAACCCGTTGCAGAACAGCCACGTCGCCAGGAGGCAACGCCCGCCTTGCGCGGCAGCCTGGGCATCGAGCAGCCGCGTCCCCTCGCCCAGCAGCCGGCTGCGCAGCAACCAGCGGCCCGTCAGCCGGAGCCACGGGTCGAGACACGTCAGCAGCCCCAGGAAGGCAGCGGCTGGATGCGCGATCTCCTGCGCGGCGCATCGCGCGAGGAAGAGCCGGTTGTGACAGCACCGCCGCAACGTTCCGCGGAAGCCCAGCCCGCAGCAGCCCGTGCCGGTGACAACCGCAACCCGCGCCACGTGATGGAGTCGCTGAACTCGCTATCGGTCGACATCGCCCGCGCCATCGACCACGATGCCTCGGTCGACCTGTGGCGCCGTTACCAGCGTGGCGAGCGCGACGTCTTCACACGCCGTCTCTATACGCTCAAGGGCCAGCAGACGTTCGACGAGATCAAGCGCAAGTACGACCGCGAACCGGAATTCCGCACCGCCGTCGACCGCTACATCGCCGATTTCGAAAAACTGCTCGGCGACGTCGCCCGCAACGACCGCGACAAGGTGATGACCCAGACCTACCTGACGTCGGATACCGGCAAGGTCTACACGATGCTGGCGCATGCGGCGGGACGGTTCAGCTGATCCTCGACTGATCGTTTGTTTGAAATTTGAAGGCTCCGCGGGAAATCGCGGGGCCTTTTTCGTAGAAACAACTGATCTGGATACTCTGAGAAAGGGTCAGAGATTGCCGAACCCATGGAACCCAAGAGCGGGGCTGCGCCGGTATGTCGACACGGGGACGGAAACTGCCGTTGAAAGTTCGCACAGGAAAAGAGGGCGAAGCGCCACCGCTTTACGTCTCGCATATATCGCGCAACTTGATTTTCTTGGGCGGCGGACCTGAGAGCGAGCGTCGCGAGATCACCTTTTCCAACGACGGAAAGCGTTGGGAGAACGCGGACCTCTTGGAGAAACTCATTTCATTGAACACGCAAGCCCTGCCATTTAAGTTCAACCAGAGAGATATCGAGTCGCCGGACATGTTGATGAGCTGGTGGCAGGAGACCGGCAAGCTTACGGTCAGCTTCGACATGATTTCATGGCACGGCCCAGGTCAATGGATTATCACCACCATTGAGCCTCCGATCATCGGCATGCGAGGGTGGACAGGTCCCGCCCCGTTCGGCCAATAGTCAAGGTTTTCGGTAGGCGCGGCGCGATACCGATATGGCGTTGCCGCTAGGGTCCTTCGCGTTCGCAAAGACATAGCCGTCGGCTTGATGCAGGCTGCCAAAATGCAAGCCGTTTTGCGCGCATGCGCCAACGAACGTCTCGACGTCCTCGACATCGAAGACCAGTTTGACGATCGACTGCGCGGTCTTCTGCGCCTTGCCGGCGGGATGCAGCATCAAGATCGTGCCGCCCAGCGGGTTGACCATTTCAACGATCCTGTCGCCCTCTTCGCTTTTCGCCTTAAAGCCGAAATGCCGCTCGTAGAAGCGCGCAGTCTGCGAAACATCCCTGACATAGAGAACCACCCTGTTCAGCAACACGAATCCCCCTCCTGCCATCGGCGCCGCCCGGGTGCGGACAAGAAACCGTCAGCGGACATTTTGTACCGAAACACGAAACAAAAAAGGCGGCCACCCGGGCCGCCTTCTGTCGTTTGAAGCCTTGAAAGCCTCAATGTTCCTTGTTGGCGTAGACCGACTTCTTCGTCAGATAGAGAAGGCCGGAGAAGATTACCAGGAAGAGCAGGACCATGAAGCCCGTGCGCTTGCGTTCTTCCAGATGCGGTTCCGCAGCCCACATCAGGAACGCCGAAACGTCCTGGGCATATTGGTCGACCGTCTGCGGCGCTCCGTCGTCATAGGTGACCTGGTCGTCTGAGATCGGCTTGGCCATGGCAAGAGACATGGCGGCATTGAAGTACGGGTTGAAGTGCGTGCCTTCTGGAACCGTGACGCCTTCCGGCGGCTCATGATAACCGGTCAGCAGCGAATGGATGTAGTCCGGTCCGCCCTCCTGGTACTGGGTAAAGATATCCCAGATGAACAGCGGGAAGCCGCGCTCGACGCCGCGCGCCTTGGCAATCAGCGAGAAATCCGGCGGAGCCGCACCGTTGTTGGCGGCGGCTGCCGCCTCGTCGTTCGGGAACGGCGACGGGAAGTGATCGGAGGCGACGGCCTTGCGGGTGTACATTTCCCCCTCGCCGTTCGGTCCGTCCTGGACTTCGTAGTTTGCCGCGAAAGTCTTCACCTGTGCTTCCGAATAGCCGAAATCTCCCAGCGTGCGGAAGGAGACGAGCTTCATCGAATGGCAGGCGGAACAGACTTCGGTGTATACTTTCAGGCCGCGCTGCAGCTGACCCTTGTCGTAGTGACCGAAGGGACCGGCAAAGCTCCATTCGATGTTCTTCGGCTTCAGGATCGGAAAGTGCGCGTTTGCAACCGCGTGCTCGGTCGCCTCTTTCAGACCGTGCTCTTCTTCCGCCGCATAGGCGGCGGCGCCAAGAAGACCGGCTGCGAATGCGAGCGACAGGATGCTTGTAACAAGCTTTTTCATCGGTTCAGTTCCTCTCAGCCGCTCAGTTCTTGTTGTTCTTGGCCAGAACCGCTTCCGTGATCGAATTCGGAATACGCTTCGGGGTTTCGATCAGGCCGAGAACCGGCATGATGATGAGGAAGAACGCGAAATAGTAGAGCGTGCCTAGCTGGGCCATCAGGGTGTAGAGATCGGTCGGTGCGCGCGAGCCGAGCCAGCCGAGCAGGATGGCATTCGCCACGAAGAGCCAGAAGAACAGCTTGTACCACGGACGGTAGACGGCCGAGCGGACCTTCGAAGTATCGAGCCAGGGCAGGAAGAACAGGATGATGATCGAGCCGAACATCACCAGAACGCCGCCGAGCTTGGAATCGATCGGGCCGATGTTGAAGGTGATGGCGCGCAGCATCGCGTAGAACGGCAGGTAGTACCATTCCGGAACGATGTGGGCCGGCGTCTTCAGCGGATTGGCCATGATGTAGTTGTCGGGATGGCCGAGATAGTTCGGCATGTAGAAGACGAACCAGGCATAGGCGATCAGGAAGACGGAAACGCCGAGCGCATCCTTCATCGTCGCATAAGGCGTAAAGGCGACCGTGTCTGTCTTGGTCTTGACCTCGACGCCGGTCGGGTTGGTCTGGCCGACCACGTGCAGCGCCCAGATATGCAGAACGACGACGCCGGCAATCATGAAGGGCAGCAGGTAGTGCAGCGAGAAGAAGCGGTTGAGCGTCGGCTGATCGACCGCGAAACCGCCGAGCAGGAACTGCTGCAGCCATTCGCCGACAAGCGGGAAAGCCGAGAAGAAGCCGGTGATGACGGTCGCCCCCCAGAACGACATCTGCCCCCAGGGAAGCACGTAGCCCATGAAGCCGGTCGCCATCATCAGGAGATAGATGACCACGCCGAGGATCCAGAGGATTTCACGCGGCGCCTTGTAGGAGCCGTAGTAGAGGCCGCGGGCAATATGCAGGTAGACGGCGATGAAGAAGAACGACGCGCCGTTCGCGTGCATGTAGCGCAACAGCCAGCCGTGGTTCACGTCGCGCACGATCTTTTCGACCGAGACGAAGGCAACCGTTGTTTCGGCGGCGTAGTGCATGGCCAGAACAACCCCGGTGAGGATCTGGATGATCAGCATCACCGAGAGCATCGCGCCGAAGGTATAGGCATAGTTCAGGTTGCGCGGGACGGGGTAGGAAACGAAGCTGTCGTGCACCATCCGCGGCAGCGGCAGGCGCGAATCGATCCACTTCTCGATACCGGTCGTCGGCGTGTAGGTTGAATGATCCCCACTCATATTCAGTATTCCCCTCAGCCGATCTTGATGACTGTGTCAGTGGCAAAAGAAAAGGTCGGTACGGCCAGATTCTCAGGTGCCGGACCTTTCCGGATTCGGCCGGCCGTATCGTAGACCGAGCCATGGCAGGGACAGAACCAACCATTGTATTCGCCGGCCTGGCCAAGCGGCACGCAGCCGAGATGGGTGCAGGAGCCGATCATGACGATCCAGTTTTCCTTGCCCTTGCCGGCCGAGCGATCGAGGTCCGTGGCCGTCGCTTCCGGCGGGAGATTGGCATTGCGCGCGACCGGGTCCTTCAGGTCTGCAAGCGCCACCGCGCCGGCTTCCTTGACTTCCTCGTCCGTGCGGTTGCGGATGAACACCGGCTTGCCGCGCCACTTGACGGTCAGCGACATGCCCGGCTGCAGGCTCGAAACATCCACTTCGATGGAGGCGAGCGCCAGCGTCGAGGCATCCGGGCGCATCTGGTCGATGAAGGGCCAGGCAACCGCTGCCGCGCCGACCACACCGGCCATGCCCGTTGTCAGATACAGGAAATCGCGGCGAGTGGGCTCGCCCATGGTTTCGCTTGATGTCTCGTGTTCGCTCACGGTTAAACCATCCTCTCACGCAATGTTCTGCGGAAACCGCACTGTCCCCGGCGTCAATCCGCGCCCCGTGCTGACACTTGAGCGAAAGAAGCGCGCCAAATCAATAAGCCGATGCACAATTTGGAGAAAACTTTCGTTTTTCCGCCTCATGCATCAAAACCGGGCAAACCTCGCGCATCAAAATAAACGGCAGATTCCCCGGCAATCCGGCGGGTTCTATGCTTGATCGATGGTGATGTCTAGCCTTGAGCGCAAGAGGTGAGCCACAATGTCGCGGGAAAACCGAAGCCAATGTTCGCAAACCGCTTTTCGCCGTCCGGCATGGTCGGAACACGGCTTTGTCCGGCCTGTTGGCGACGGCTTTTCAGGCCGCTATTCGGCCGCCGCCTCGCGCGCCAGAAAGCCGCCGGACTGGCGCAGCCAGAGATCGGCATAGAGACCGCCGGCAGCGATCAGCTGGTCATGGGTTCCGTCCTCGACGATCCGGCCCTGATCCATAACGATGAGGCGGTCGAGTGCGGCGATCGTCGAGAGCCGATGCGCGATCGCCAGCACGGTCTTTCCATGCATCAGGCGGTCGAGATTGGACTGGATGGCGGCCTCGACTTCCGAATCGAGTGCAGAGGTCGCCTCGTCCAGCACCAGGATAGGCGCATCCTTCAGCATGACACGTGCGATTGCCACCCTCTGGCGCTGTCCACCGGACAGCTTGACGCCGCGCTCGCCGACATGGGCGTCGAATCCCCTGCGGCCCCGCTGGTCCTGCAACTGCTCGATGAAACCGAGCGCTTCGGCCTTTCTCGCCGCATCCTTGAGGCCAATCTCGTCAGCATCGGGCCGGCCGAACAGGATGTTGTCGCGGATC
The DNA here is from genome assembly GCF_017873135.1 of Rhizobium herbae. Taxonomy (GTDB): domain Bacteria; phylum Pseudomonadota; class Alphaproteobacteria; order Rhizobiales; family Rhizobiaceae; genus Pararhizobium; species Pararhizobium herbae. The sequence goes on from NZ_JAGGJV010000001.1 coordinate 508,913, forward strand.
GACCGGTGCAGCAGCGACGTATCCTGGCTGACGACGCCGATCTGGGTGCGCAGCGATTCCTGGCGCACCGTCGCGATGTCCTGCCTGTCGATCAGGATGCGGCCGGCCTCCAGATCGTAGAAGCGCAGCAGCAGATTGACGAGCGTGGTCTTGCCTGCCCCGGACCGGCCGACGATACCGACCTTTTCCCCCGGCCTGACGACCAGAGACAGGTCTTCGATGACGCCGGAGCCCTTCCCGTAGTGGAAGCGAATATTCTCGAAACGGATCGCCGGGCTTTTGACGGTGAGGTTTGGCGCGTTCGGCTGGTCCACCAGCTGCACCGGCTGCGAGATCATCTCGGCGGCGTTCTGGATCGTGCCGATATTGCGCATGATGCCGTTGAACTGCACCATCATCCGGCTGAGAAGGAAATTCAGCCGCAGGATCAGCGCCATCGTGAAGGCGACCGCGCCGGAGCTGATCGACCCGGAAAGCCAGAGATCGACGCTGAAGCCCGCCATCGTCACGATCATGATGCCGGACAGAAGTGCCATCGACGCGCGCACGCCGGTGATGAACCGGGTGAACCGGATGATGCTGTCCTGGAAAATATCGAAGCCCTGCCGCATATAGCGGTCGTTCTCTTCATCGCGGGCAAACAGTTTGAGCGTCTGCATATTGCTGTAGGCGTCGACCATGCGGCCGCTCAGCATGGAAGAAGCCTCCGCCGTTTCCTTCGAGTGCTGACGGATCCGCGGCACGAAATAGCGTGCCAGGAAGGCAAAGCCGATCAGCCAGAGCAGAACGACGACGGCGAGCGACATGTCGAGCTGGCCGACCAGCACCAGTGTCGAGACCGAATAGATTCCGACGAACCAGACGCTTTCCATGAGGGACGTGACGACATCGCCGACCGCCTGCCCGCCCGACCACACCTTTGTGACAATGCGGCCGGAAAAATCGTTCTGAAAGAACGACAGCGACTGCCGCGCGACATGCAGGTAGGACTGCCAGCGCACCAGATTGTAGAAACCGGGCGTGATCACCTGCTGATCGACCAGTGACATCAGGAGCGAGACGATGAAGCGGACGATGCCGATCAGCACCAGCATGCCGAACAACTCGGCCCCATGCGCCGCGAGCAGGCCGCTCCAGCCATCGCTTGGCTTGACCGTGGCGAGAATATCGACGACGCGGCCGACGAACCAGAACAGCGTCGCCTCGATCGCCGCCGTCATGCCGCCGAGAACGAGCATGGCGATGAACGGCGCCTTGGCCTGCCTGATGTAGAACCAGACATAGGGGATCAGCCTTTCGGGCGGCTGCAACCCGTCGCGACCAGCGAAAGGCTGTATCCAGTTTTCGAACAGGGCAAAAAGAGCGCGCAACAGCATGATTTTGATATAGGCCATTTGCGAAATGCGGCAATGCGGCAATGCGGAAAAGTCGCCCGCCAGATTACAAATACGCAATGGAAACATGTTCAGCATCTGTGAAGAGGCTGAAGCGATCCTCCCCGTTTCTCACAGGGAGGATCATGGCGGATTTTATTCCGCAGCCACTTCCTTTTCGGCATCATCGGCGATGAAGCCGCCGGACTGCCTCGACCAGAGATCGGCGTAGAGGCCGCTCCTGGCGATTAGTTCGGCATGACTGCCGGTCTCGACGATCCTGCCGGCTTCGAGGATCACCAGCCGGTCCATCTCCGTCAGCGTCGACAGCCGGTGGGCGATCGCGATCACAGTCTTGCCCTTCATCAGGGCGAAGAGATTTTCCTGGATCGCGGCTTCCACCTCCGAATCGAGCGCCGACGTTGCCTCGTCGAGGATCAGGATCGGCGCGTCCTTGAGGAAGACGCGGGCGATCGCGATCCGTTGACGCTGGCCGCCGGAAAGCTTGACGCCCCGTTCGCCGACCTGCGCATCCAGCCCCTTGCGGCCCTGGTTGTCCTCGAGCAGCTCGATGAAGTCCCAGGCGTTGGCACGTTTGGCAGCGGCGATGATGTCGGCATCGTCCGCTTCCGGATGACCGTAGGCGATGTTGTCGCGGATCGAACGATGCAGCAGCGACGTATCCTGCGTCACCACGCCGATCTGGCCGCGCAGACTGTCCTGCGTCGCCGCGGAAATATCCTGCCCGTCGATTCGGATCGTGCCCGATTCGAGATCGTAGAATCGCAGCAACACGTTCATCAGCGTCGTCTTGCCCGCGCCCGAACGGCCGACCAGACCGATCTTTTCGCCCGGCTTGATGTCGAGCGACAGGTTGTCGATGACCCCCTTGTTCTTGCCGTAGTGGAACCGGATGTTTTCGAACGCGATTGCACCCTGCGGCGCCTTCAGCACCTTGGCATCGTCATTATCGACGATGTCATGCGCCTTGGTCATCATGCTCATGCCGTCATAGACGGTGCCGATGTTTTCAAACAGCGCCGAGACTTCCCACATCACCCATTGCGACATGCCGTTGATGCGCATGGCGAGCGCCACGGCAATCGCGATCGAGCCGACCGACATGCCGCTGTGCATCCAGAAATAGATGCCGAGCGCCGAAATCGAAAACAGCGCGACGCAGTTGTTGGTGTAGACGAGCACATGGAACAGCGTCACCTTGCGCATCTGCCGATGGACCGCTTGCAGGAACACATCCATGCTTTCCTTGGCATAGACCTCCTCGCGGCCGGCATGCGAAAACAGCTTCACGGTGGCTATGTTGGTATAGCTGTCGACGACGCGGCCCGTCATCATCGAACGCGCATCCGCCTGATCCTTGGAGATCTTGCGCAGGCGCGGCACGAAATAGCTGACGACGCAGACATAGATGACGATCCAGATCACCAGCGGCGCCAGAAGCCGCCAGTCGGCCGCCGCAACGACAACCAGCATGGAGACGAAATAGCTGACGACATAGACGAAGACGTCGAGAATCTTCATCACCGTTTCGCGCACGGCAAGCGAGGTCTGCATCACCTTGGTGGCGACACGGCCGGCAAACTCGTTGGCGAAGAAGGTCATCCCCTGGCGCAGCAGGTAGCGGTGCATCTGCCAGCGCGCGATCATCGGATAATTGCCGAGCAGCACCTGATGCATGATGATCGAATCGAAGGCGACGATGGCCGGCAGGCCGATCAGGATGAGCGCGCCCATCCAGAACAGCCTCGTGCCTTCGCTTTGCAGGAACGTGTCCTGCTTGGCCGAAGACAGCCAGTCGACGATGTTGCCGAGAAACTGGAACAGCGCCACCTCGCCGATCGCGATCAGCATTGTGCAGACCGACATGGTCAACAGCCATGGGGCCGCCGGCTTGGTATAGTGCCAGCAGAAGGCAAACAGGCCCTGCGGGGGAACCTTGGGTTCCTCGACGGGATAGGGATTGAGGCGGGATTCAAACCAGCCGAACATTATCAAGCTCCTTCAGGAATCCAGTGAAGGAAGGCGGGAAGTCCCGCATTCATCGATCAGAAAGTCTAAAACCGGAAAAACAGCTCAATCTTGCACACGAGACGTGTTCGTCCGGAAAACGGGCGGTCGAGCGCAGTGGGGCCATATAAGGAAAAGCGCGAAACCGGTCAGTCCATCAGGACTGGATGCACAGCCTGGAGGCTGTTGATCATTCGGTAATCCATGCATGCCTCCGTCGGTTCGCGTTGAAGATGTGGAAGACATAAAGTGTTTCGCGGGTAGAAGCCAGATTGTCGCAGCTACTTTTTTCATCACGTCTGGCTGTCGGCGGGCCCTGTTGCCATTACGGCACAGATTGATTACGGGCATTGATAACCCCCATAAGACTTGTTGATATGTGCACACACCCACTCCGCATCGCCCTCTACCAGCCCGATATTCCCGGCAACACCGGCACGATTCTTCGTCTTGCCGCCTGCCTGGGCCTCGCCGTCGACATCATCGAGCCTGCGGGCTTCGACCTGTCGGACAAGAACCTCAAGCGCGCCGGCATGGATTACATCGCCTCGGTGACGCTGACCCGGCATGTCAACTGGGAGCAGTTCGAAGAGGTTCGGCTTGCAGAAGGCCGCAGATTGATACTGGCCTCCACCAAAGCCGCCGAACCCTATACGCGCTTCCGTTTCCACCCCGGCGACACGCTGCTCTTCGGCCGCGAAAGCGCCGGCGTCCCGGACCATGTCCATGACAAGGCGGACGGGCGGATCATCATCCCCATGGTCGAGGGCCAGCGGTCGCTGAACGTCGCGATGTCGGTGGCGATGATCGCCGGCGAGGCAATCCGGCAGGTGTCGGGCTGAAGCCGACCGACCGGCTTCACGCAGTGACCCCGCCATAAGCGTTTTCGGCCCTGGCAACCTTCAGCGCCCTCGCCCACCATTTCAGCCGCCGCAACATCACGATCAGACCGGCCTTGGCTTCCGCCGCCTTGAACGGATTGCCGGCCGCATCGAACTGTGCCCAGACATTGGAGAAACTGACGCTGTCGCGGACGGTGACAGCATGCAGTTCGGCAAACACCTGTCGCAGTTGCTCGACAGCCCGCAGCCCACCCGAGACGCCGCCATAGGAGATGAAACCGACGGGCTTGGCGTGCCAGGGCTCGTAGCAGCTGTCGATCAGCTCCTTCAGCGCTGCCGGATAGCCGTGATTGTATTCCGGTGTGACGACGATGAAGGCATCGGCTTCCGCAATCTTCGCCTCCAGTGAAGCCTCGCTCACCGCGGCGTCTTCAACTGCTCCCTTGAGCTGGAGCGGATCGACGAGGACAACGCGGAAACCGCTTTCCGCCCACAGCTCGGTCAGGGCCCAGTTGACAACCGTATCGCAAAAGCGGCCCTGCCGCGCGCTGCCATAGACGACGGCGATGGTCAATTTCTCTCTCATGACTGCGAATGCTCCATTGTTGGACCGTTGGAGCTCATGGTATAGAACCTCAACCAAACTTGAGGTCAATAGACATGCCGGAAAAAAATCGAACCGATCTGCCGCGCCGAGAACTGAGCGTCGGCGAAGTCGCCGCCCGCAGCGGCGTGGCGGTTTCCACCTTGCATTTCTACGAGACCAAGGGGCTGATCAAAAGCATGCGCAGCCAGGGCAACCAGCGTCGCTACCCGCGCAGCGTTCTGCGCCGGATCGCCGTCATCAAGGTCGCCCAGCGCACCGGAATCCCGCTCGCCGATATCCAGAGGGAACTCTCCGCCCTGCCCGACGACCGGCAGCTGATGGCCAGCGACTGGGAGCGCCTGTCGGAACACTGGAAAACCGATCTGAATGAGCGCATCACCAAGCTGACTGCCCTGCGCGACCAGCTGACGTCCTGCATCGGCTGCGGCTGTCTTTCGATGCGGGACTGTCCGTTGCGCAATCCCGACGACGCCTTTTCGGAAAAAGGGACCGGCGCATACCTGCTCGAGCATGCCGGCGAAGACGCGCCCACCGCTGTCGGTCAGACTCCGAAATCGGATGGTTCCTGAAATCCGGCCAGCGCCCCCTATGCAGCGTGATGACGGGAAAACCAGCCGCTTGAAACATCAATCCGCGCTTGGCAGGCGCCGCATCGTAAATTCGATCTCGTCGCCGTCCAGCTGTCGCCAGCTCTCGACTTCGGTCCAATAGGCAGCTTTCGGCCAGGCATCGAACCATTCCTGCGCCTTCTGGCGGGCATGGCTGCGATCGAGCCGAAACGTCTCCCGCACGAACAGCCCGTCGCTGCGTGCCGGGTTGCCATTGCGATGCCGGGCGATCTGACGTTTCAACCCGTCGAGCGGCGGCCCTGCCGGAATCCTTGCCATAAGCTCACCTTTCGCCAGTCGAGCCTTCTGCTTCAAAGATAGGGAGATATTCCTGCTTTTGCGAGTCGCAATTTCGCCGCCTCGCCCTGCGGCAGACTGACCGACAGGACGCTGCGGCGTTGCCAGACATGGCAAAAATATGAACTGTCAGCCAATATGCGAATCGGCGGGTTTTACCGCTCAAAGCCACGCCAGACAGGATCATTTTTCATGGAACGACCGGACCTGCCGCAGGGATTGCCCGCGGATATAGAAGACAAGAAAGCCAGGGCCACGGCATGGTTCCAATCCCTGCGCGACACTATCTGCGCCGCATTCGAAACCATCGAGGATGAACTGGCCGGCCCGCTGTCCGACCGCGAGCCCGGCCGTTTCGTTGGCAGGGACTGGCTTCGAGACGAAGGTGCGGGTGGCGGCGGGCGCATGTCGATGATGGAAGGGCGCGTCTTTGAAAAGGTCGGCGTCCATACATCGACGGTTTATGGCGAATTCTCGCCGGAATTCCGCAGCCAGATACCCGGCGCCAGTGAAGATCCGACCTTCTGGGCCTCGGGAATTTCGCTGATCGCCCATCCGGTCAATCCGAACGTGCCGGCCGTGCACATGAACACCCGCATGGTCGTCACCACCAGCCACTGGTTCGGCGGTGGTGCCGACCTGACGCCGGTACTCGATCGCCGCCGCACGCAGACCGATCCCGATACGATGCTGTTTCATCGCGGCATGGAGATCGCCTGCAAACGGCACCCGGTCGCCGACCACGCGCGCTTTAAACAATGGTGCGACGAGTATTTCTTCCTGAAACACCGCAACGAGCCGCGCGGCACCGGCGGCATCTTCTTCGACTGGCAGCATTCCGATGATGAAAAAGGCGGCTGGGATGCCGACTTTGCTTTTACCCAGGATGTCGGCAAGGCCTTCAGCCTGATCTATCCGAAGATCGTGCGCGCCAATTTCAACAAGCCCTGGACCGAGGAAGACCGCGACGAACAACTGGTGCGTCGCGGCCGCTACGTCGAATTCAACCTGCTTTACGACAGGGGAACGATCTTCGGGCTGAAAACCGGCGGAAATGTCGATTCGATCCTGTCGTCGCTGCCGCCAGTGGTCCGCTGGCCCTGACACAAACCTGCAAAAACGCAAAAATCCGGCCGTGCGAACGGCCGGATTTTTGTTGTCCGAAGAGTACGTATCAGTCGCAGATCTTGATTCTGCGGATGTGCAGGTTGCCCCACTTGTCCCAGCGCTTCACCTTCTTGATGTAGCAGGACGGCTCGTAATAATCGCCGCCATAGTAACCGGTGTTGTAGAACCCGATCGAGAAGCCGCCGTGATGATGACCATGGTGCCGGTGATGGCCATGTCCGCCGGCCTGCGAGGGTGCGGCAAACGAGATGGCGGCGACGGCGGCGACGGCGGCGGAGATGATGAACTTGCGCATGATGGTTTCTCCTCTGTTGGTTGCTGATGAGTTCGTCTCATCCAGTGACCCAACAATCTCACGAGCCGCTTATCCGCGCTGTTTCGAATGGAACAGGCCTGAACAAAAGCGTTTCAGCCGCGTTGTTGGCAGAGAACCAAAACCGGAGAACTGAATCATGGTCTTCAAGGAACGCACATTTTACGGCGAGGCACCCGAAGGAGTTGCTCCTCCGGCTCAGGCGGATCTTGAAACGCGGGTTGCCAATTGCCTGGCCACGGTCGACGGGCTTGACGCATCCGATGTTTCCGTGGTGTCGAAGGGAAACACGATCCTGCTGAGCGGCACGGTCGCCACGATCGAAGAAGCGGAAAGAGCGGAAGAAGCAGCGAGAACCATCGAGGGCGTCGCAGAGATCGTCAACCGCATCGCCGTCGTCTGATCAGATCGCCTTCAGCGTCCAGCTGACGATATCGGCAGCGACCGCGGCAAAGGCACCATCAAGTGCTGCGATGAATGCGACCGGTCCAGTTCCACGCACAGGCACAGTTGCGCGAAACGCTTTCTGTGCGCCGACAGTGCCGTTGCGGTCGTTGAGGATCTTGGCGAAAATCTCAACGACGGCAGTATCCGCACCTTCGGTCGCTATCTCGAACGACCGGATTTCCGTGATCACCTGATAGTCGATCGCCAGCCCCTCGCCCGGCTTGCCGACGCCCCCGATCCTGCCGGTGTTCTCGAAAGCCTGCACAAGCTTTGCCTGGACCATCTTCGGGAGACGGTCGCTCCATTGCGACTTGGCGAGATACTGGATTTCGGAGCCGGACAGCCGGATGACGACCTGGTCGCTGTCGAGCGCCTTCAGCGCCGTCGGTTCGGGAACGAGAATCTGCTTGCCGGTGGACGACGGGCCTTCGATAATCGGCGAAGCCGACAGGCTATAGGTGTCGTTGTTCGCCTTGCCGGCGCAGGCCGACAGGACGGCGATGAGAAAGAATGCTGAACAGGCCCGGATCAATCCTGCCTTTCGACCACACGGAACGCCGGGAAAATTCATTTCAAACACTATCCTTAGCCAATCAGCAGCAACTTAGAGGCTGACCCGGTCAAAACAAGCTAAAAAAGCAGCAAATCCCGTGCGGACACTGCAAAAATCCGGCAAGGCATGCAGCCTTGCCACGCAAACTTGGCGCATGAGAAGCCAATACCCGATTCGGAGTTAGGGTCGGCGGAAATTGCCGACCCAAACCGTGCGACATGGCATCGACGGTTCAGCGGCGCGTCCGGCCGTCATACTGCTTCACGGTCTCGCCGCCGAACAGCAGCCGCTGCGGATCCTTGTCGAAGGTGGAGATCGTGGTATCGAGCGTGTTGACGGTTCGCCGCGTGTCGCTGACCAGAGCCTCGATATCCCGCAGGCCGGAACCGGAGAAGCGTTTCAGGTTCTCGGCGATCGGGCCAATCTGCGCATTCAGATTGTCGGCAACCTTGCGGAAGGAAGCAAGCGTTGCCCGGGCATCCGCCGACAGAGAGGGCGCATCCGCGTCGCCCAGGAAGCCATCGAGCTTGACCAGGATGCCATCGACGCGGCTGGACGCGGCATTCAGCTTGTTGGCCATCTGGGTGACGTCGGTGATGGTCTGATCGATATCCTTTTGACGGCCCGTGATTCGGTCTGCAAATTGAGTGATCGAGGCAACCGCCTTGCGGGCGTCGGCGCTTGCCGCCGAAACATCGTTGACCACGCCGGTCACCTTCTGGCTGTCGATGGCGGCAATCAGCGTATCGACACGATCGAGCGACGCCGTCGCCTTTTCGCCGAACCGCTGGTAGGTCTCGGCCGTTTTCTTGAACGAAGCGATGGTGTCGGCAACACCGCTGGATGCGGCGCTGAGGTCATTGCTCATCTTCTCGACATTGCTGACAATATGGTCGATCTTCCTCGGGTCGACGGATTTCACCAGAATGTCTGCCGCCGAAAGCGTTGAATCGAGCTTGCCGGCTGCCGCCGTGATCGAGGTCGACAGGGCGCTGACGCTCTTCAGGAACTGATCGATACCTTCGGAATTGTCGGCCAGGGACTTGGTGAAACGGTCGGCATTGGATATCGTGCTGGTCAGCGGTCCGCGCACATCCTTGACGAAGCCTTGGATATCGCCGATCGCATCATTTGCGCGATCCATAATCTTGTCGGCCGTCGCCAGAAGGCTGGTGACGCTGGATTGATCGGCCGTCAACTGGGCCGATTTCCCCGTCTCCAATGCCTTCCTCAGAATATTTTCCTCGCCCTTGCTGCCACCGCTGAGTTCGATATAGGCGGCACCGGTGAGCCCCTGAATCTCCAGTGTCGCGGTGGTCGATTTCAAAACCGGCGCATCGGCGGAAACCTCGGTTACAGCAACGGAATAGCGCGGGTCGTTGGAATTGATCGCCAGACTGCGGACCGAACCGACGGGAATGCCATTGAAGCGAACAGGCGAGCCGACGCTCAAGCCGTTGGCCGATCCGGGGATGCTGATCACCAGCTCCACCATTTCGCCGCTGCGGCCATATTGCGACATCCAGTAAACGAAGCCGAAGGCCGCGAAGATGACCATGACGGTGAAAAATCCGACGATGGCGTAGTTGGCTTTTGTTTCCATTGCTACCGGTACCCTTGGGGGACGCCGCCAACGCGGCTCCTTGCTTCAATCAAATCAATCGTGCGGCGCCTCAATCGTGCAGCACCGTCAGGAAGCCTTCTTGTCGTCGTCGCGGACAATCGAGCGCGCACGCTTGCCCTGGAAATAGGACGTCACCCATTCGTCGTCGCAGGCCAGCATATCCTCGATCGTCCCTTCGACGAGAACCCGCTTCTGCCCGAGTACCGCGATCCGGTCGCAGACCGAAAACAGGCTATCGAGGTCGTGAGTCACCATATACACGGTCAAACCCAGGGTGTCGCGCAATTTGGCGATCAGGTTGTCGAACTCCGCGGCACCGATCGGATCGAGCCCGGAGGTGGGTTCATCGAGGAAAACGAGGTCCGGATCGAGCGCCAGAGCGCGCGCCAGGGCGGCGCGCTTGATCATGCCGCCGGACAGTTCGGACGGGAACTTGTCGGCCGCTTCCGGCGCCAGCCCCACCATGTCGATCTTCAGCCGCGCAAGCTCGTCCATCAGATCCTGCGGCAGATTGAGATATTCCCGCATCGGCACCTGGATGTTTTCCTTCACCGTCAGCGCGGAAAACAGCGCACCGTGCTGGAACAGCACGCCAAGGCGCATGTCGAGCGCCATGCGCTCTTCTTCGCTGACCGCATCATATTCGACGCCGAGAATCTTGATCGAACCGGACCGCCGCGGCAAAAGGCGCAGCACCGTGCGCATCAGCACCGACTTTCCGGTACCCGACGCGCCAACGAAACCGAGGATCTCGCCGCGATAGATATCGAGGTTGAGCTTGTCGAGCACAATATTGGAACCGAAACCGACCGTCAGGTCCTGCACCGACAGAACGATCTCAGCGCCGTTTTCGCCGCGCTCGCTTTCCTCGCTTGCCGTCGCATCGTCTCTTGGCTCCACCGGCAAAACCTCTTCCATCAGAAATCGATCGACGCATAGAAGATCGCAAACAGGCCGTCGACGAGAATAACCACGAAGATCGACGTCACCACCGACTGTGTCACATGCTTGCCAAGTGATTCGGCGCTGCCGCCGACCTTGAGGCCCTCGACCGCGGCGACAACACCGATGATCAGCGCCATGAACGGCGCCTTGATCATGCCGGCCAGCACCGAGGAGAAATCGACCGCCTCCTGCAGACGCGCCAGGAAGGTGGCGAAGGTAATGCCGGAATAGCTCCAGGTCACCACGGCCGCGCCGGTCAAGGCCGAGAAATTGGCGATGATCGTCAGCAGCGGCAGCGCCACGGTCAGCGCTACGAGCCTTGGAAACACCAGGATGCCGATCGGGCTGAGGCCCATGACCTTCAGCGCATCGATTTCCTCGCGCATCTTCATCGAGCCGATTTCGGCCGTAATCGCGCTGCCCGAACGGCCGGCGATCATGATGGCCGTCAACAGGACGCCGATCTCGCGCAGCTGCAGAATGCCGACCAGATCGACGACGAAGAGCTCGGCGCCGAAATAGCGCAACTGGAAGGCGCCCTGCTGGGCAATGATCGCACCGATGAGGAAAGACATAAGCGTGATGATCGGCACGGCCTGGACGCCCATGCGGTCGATCTGGTTGACGATGGCGGCTGGCGACAGGCCGCTATGGCGCCCGAGTTTCAGCTGCGCGCCGCGAACCGCAGAGCCGAGAATGAACATCGCGGCGATGGTGTCTTCCCAGGCGGACATCACCGCCGCGCCGATCGGGGTAAAGAAACGCACGAAACGAGAGCGGAATTTCTTCTTGTCGGCGGTTGGCTCCGGCAATTCCTCGGGAAGAGCACCCAGAAGCTCGACGTAGCGCGGTTTGTCGCTGGTCAGCTTGACGTCGCCAATTCTGTTCATGAAACGGCGGATGACCCAGGCGCCCGCCGTATCCATGGCCGTGATTGCGCTCAGATCGACTTCGCCGGCCTCCCCGCCCTCGGACGCAAGCTCGTCCAGCCGGGGCATGGCTGTGTGGATGGATACGCACCGCCAATCGCCGCTGAAGCGGTAGATCCGGATGCCATCCTTGCCAGCTTCGTCGAGCTGCACGTCGGTGTCGGTTTTCACTTGGGAACGCGTCACGTCTGTTGGGTCTTCCGGAGATGGCTGCATTTGATAAAACGTCAGCGACTCATAGCCGCTCGAATCCCATCTGTCACCGATTGAAACGTTTCCGTGCCAAACGGTCGGCCGCTGCGATATGGATGCCACAGGAGAAGCCCATGACCCGTCTCATGAAAACCGCCGTTGAACATTTCCCGATCGCCGGCAGCTTCACGATTTCGCGCGGCAGCAAGACGACGGCCTCCGTGGTCACCTGCCGTATTTCACACGCTGGCTTCTCCGGCAGCGGTGAGTGCGTGCCCTATGCGCGCTACGGCGAAACCATCGATAGCGTGCTTGCCGAGATCGAGGCGATACGACCGCGGATCGAGGCCGGACTTGACCGGGAAGAATTGCGGCAAACGATGAAGGCGGGTGCCGCACGCAACGCCGTCGATTGCGCGCTCTGGGACCTTGAAGCGAAATTGGCAGGCCAGCGCGCCTTCGCCCTTGCGAACCTTGCCGAGCCCGCCCCACTGACGACCGCCTACACGATTTCCCTTGGGGAACCGGAGACGATGGCGGTGCAAGCCGAGCAATATGCCCATCGCGCGCTTCTCAAGGTGAAGGTCGGAACGGCCGACGATGCCTCGCGCATTCGCGCCGTCCGTGCCGCAGCGCCAGACAGCGCCATCATCCTCGATGCCAATGAAGGCTGGACGGATGCCAATCTGGCCTACCACTTCGCCGTCTGCGCCGAATCAGGCGTTTCGCTCATCGAACAACCCCTGCCCGCAGACAAAGACAGCTTGCTCGCGTCCATTCACCGTCCCGTTCCGGTCTGCGCCGACGAAAGCGTGCACAAGACCGAAGACCTGCCGAAGCTCGCCGGGCTCTACGACGCCGTCAACATCAAGCTCGACAAGACCGGCGGCCTGACAGAAGCGCTGCGCATGCGCGACGCTGCAAGGGCGCTGAACCTGAAGATCATGGTCGGCTGCATGGTCGGCACCTCGCTCGGCATGGCGCCGGCGGTGCTGCTGGCGCAAGGAGCGGAGTTCGTCGATCTCGACGGACCGCTGCTGCTTGCCCGCGACCGCGAACCCGGCCTGCGCTACGAGGCGTCGCTGGTCTTCCCGCCTCTGCCCGCCCTCTGGGGCTGAAGACACCATGCCGCAAAGACTGAACAGCAACCGATGAAGGCGACAACCGACATCGAATAGAAGCCGTGAACGCCGAACGACGTGTAGAAATAGCCGGATGTGAACGTGAAGATCGCCGAGAACACGCCCGTATAGAAAAAATACAACCCCTGCGCCGAGGACTCCTGCTCTTCCGGTACACGCCGCACAAGCATGTTCTGCATGCCCGTATGCATGATCGCATAGGTGAAGGCGTGGAAACATTGCAGGGCAAAATAACCCCAGAAGCCCAGATCCATTGGAAAGATGATCCAGCGCACGACGGCAAGGCCGCAGCCGGAAAAGATCATCGTCCACAGGCTGAAACGGCGGATGATCATCCTGGCGCAGAAAAACATCGCCACCTCGGCAGCAACGCCCGCACTCCACAGCAGCCCGATCTGCGTCCCCGAAAAGCCGATGTGCTGCCAATAGATGGCCGAAAAGGCAAACAGCATCGCATGACTGCCATTGACCAGCGTCACGCCGATCAGAAGCAGTTGCAGGTCGAGTTTCCGCAACGCCTTCGGCGGCGGCCCGGTCAGCGTCGTCAGTGTCGATGGACGCCGCGGCCGGCCGACGCGCGGCGCAATGAAGGTCAGGAGGATCATAAGCACGAAACCGCCCGCCATGGCCGGCAGCACCATCGAGCCTCCGTAGAGGCCGATCATCACGCCTCCGAGCATCGTCGCGCCGATGAAAGCGACGGAACCCCAGACGCGCATGATTGCATAGTCGAAACCCCAGCGCCGCACGCCGGTCAGCGCGATCGCCTCGACGATCGGCACATAGGGTGAATACACCCCGCCCTGCAGCGCATAGACAATCAGCACGAACCAGAAGCTGTGGGAAACGAACAGCGCCAGCGCCGTCAGCAGCGAAAGCACCGCCGACCAGATCAAGACCTCGGCGCGCTCGCCGATCCTGTCCGCCAGCAGACCGACCAGCGGCGCCGTGATGACGCGCACGAACATCGGCACGGCGAGGATGATGCCGATCTCGAAATCGCTCAGCGACAATGTGCTCAGCCAGACCGGAAAATACGGCATGGCAAACCCGTTGACGACGAGAGGCGCGCAGAAGAGCAAGGCGATGCGCGGCACGAAATAAGCCGGCGCTTCCTCAACAAAGGGAGGCGGGGACGAGGGAATCATGGGAGGACCTGATTATATCCCCATGATTTATCACAGCGGCTTGGAGCGGCGCTAGAAGCTAGATTTCCCTACAGCCCTCGCGCGCGCAATTTATGCGGCCTGTTGCGAAAGAGCCCGCGCCATCATCGTCTCGACCTCGGTCGTATCCTCGCGAACGGCGGGAACGCCGCTCAACTGGCGCCAGGTGATCAGTTCCATCGTGCCGTCGTGATGCTCGGCGATCGCGGTGCAGCTTTCGACCCAGTCTCCGGTATTGATGTAGCGGATGCCGCCGATATCCTCCATCACCGCATGATGGATATGACCGCAAATCACGCCGTCGGCATTTTCCCGCCGTGCCTCGTCGGCAACCACGCGCTGGAATTCGCCGATGAAGTTGACTGCATGCTTGACCTGCAGCTTCGCCCAGGCAGAAAACGACCAGTAGGGCATTCCAAGGCGGCGGCGGATGGCCGCCAGCGCGATATTGATGACGATCGCCATATCGTAGGCCCAGTCGCCGAGATAGGCGAGCAGCCGCGCATTGCGCACGACGACATCGAACTCGTCCCCATGCAGAACCAGGTATTTCCGGCCATCCGCGCCCTCGTGCATGTGACGCTGCGCAACCTCGATGCCGCCAAAATGCACGCCCGGGAAATCGCGCATGAATTCGTCGTGGTTGCCGGGAATATAGATGATGCGGCTGCCCTTGCGGGCCTTCCGCAAAAGCTTCTGGACGACATCGTTGCAGGACTGCGGCCAGTACCAGCTGCGCTTCAACCGCCAACCATCGATGATATCCCCCACCAGGATGATCGTCTCGGCTTCGGTGACGCGTAGGAAATCGAGGAGATAGTCGGTCTTGGCGGCCTTCGATCCCAGATGAACATCGGAAATGAACAGGGTCCTGAAGTGCCTGATGTCTTCAACGCGCTCTTTCTCGGTCATGCTGCCTCGCAACGGTCTATCGGGCCTCTCTCAATAACCTTCAAAAACAGACTCTTGTTTCAGGAGAATGACAGCCTGTGGACCCAGTGATTTGCCGGGTGAAGCACCTGTTCCGGAAAACCGAGGATAAACGGTCGGTTCGAAACTGTACGGGGCGTCCGTTTCATGCAAAAAGAGCCGCGACGAAAAGGTAGGGATTCACGAATATGAGCACCGGCGACAAGGCCAAGACCCCAGCGGCTCCAGCAAGCGGCGACCTCGATGAACAGGCGCTGTTCTTCCACCGTTATCCGCGCCCCGGCAAGCTCGAGATCCAACCGACCAAGCCACTCGGCAACCAGCGCGACCTGGCGCTTGCCTATTCTCCGGGCGTCGCAGCCCCCTGCCTGGCCATCCGCGACGATCCGTCGACTGCCGCCGACTATACGGCGCGCGCCAATCTGGTCGCGGTCGTGTCGAACGGCACGGCCGTGCTTGGGCTGGGCAACATCGGCCCTCTCGCCTCCAAGCCGGTCATGGAAGGCAAGGCCGTCCTCTTCAAGAAATTCGCCGGCATCGACGTTTTCGACATCGAGATCGACGCGCCCGAAATCGACCAGATGGTCAATGTCATTTCCGCGCTGGAGCCGACCTTCGGCGGCATCAACCTGGAAGACATCAAGGCGCCGGAATGTTTCGAAGTGGAACGACGGCTGCGCGAGAAGATGGATATCCCGGTTTTCCACGACGATCAGCACGGAACCGCGATCATCGTCGCCGCCGCCATCCTCAACGGACTTGAACTGGCCGGCAAGGACATCGCCAAGGCAAAGATCGTCACCTCTGGCGCGGGGGCCGCGGCACTCGCCTGCCTCAATCTTCTGGTAACGCTGGGTGCCCGGCGCGAAAACATCTGGGTGCACGACCTCGAAGGCCTCGTCTATATCGGCCGCGAGGTCCTGATGGATGAGTGGAAGTCGATCTACGCGCAGGACAGCGCCAACCGTGTTCTCGCCGACAGCATTGCGGGTGCCGACGTCTTCCTCGGCCTTTCGGCAGCCGGCGTGTTGAAGCCTGAGCTTTTGATCCAGATGGCGGAAAAACCGCTGATCATGGCGCTCGCCAACCCCAATCCTGAAATCATGCCGGAACTCGCCCGTGCCGCTCGGCCCGATGCGATGATCTGCACCGGACGGTCGGATTTTCCAAACCAGGTCAACAACGTCCTGTGTTTCCCCTATATCTTCCGCGGCGCGCTCGATTGCAGCGCCCGCACGATCAACGAGGAAATGAAGATGGCGGCCGTGCGCGCCATCGCAGCCCTTGCCCGCGAGGAGCCGTCCGACGTCGCCGCCCGCGCCTATTCCGGCGAGACCCCGGTATTCGGGCCTGACTACCTGATCCCCTCGCCGTTCGACCAGCGGCTGATCCTGCGCATCGCGCCAGCCGTCGCCAAGGCTGCGGCCGACAGCGGCGTCGCCAACCGGCCGATCACCGATTTCGACGCCTATCTCGACCAGCTCAACCGCTTCGTCTTCCGCTCAGGCTTCATCATGAAGCCGATCTTCGCCGCCGCCAAGAATGCCCAGAAGAACCGGGTGATCTTCTCCGAAGGCGAAGACGAGCGGGTCCTGCGCGCAGCCCAGGTGCTGCTCGAAGACGGCACGGCCCGACCGATCCTCATCGGCCGTCCCCACATCATCGAGACACGGCTGAAGCGCTACGGCCTGCGCATCCGCCCCGATACCGATTTCGAAGTGGTCAACCCGGAAGGCGATCCGCGCTTCCGCGACTACGTCGACGAGTATTTCGCACTGGTCGGCCGTCTCGGCGTCATCCCGGAGGCAGCCCGCACGATCGTCAGAACCAACCAGACCGTCATTGGCGCACTGGCGCTGCGGCGCGGCGAAGCCGATGCGCTGATCTGCGGTGTCGAAGGCCGCTACAGCGCCCATCTGCGCGCCGTTTCGCAGATCATCGGCAAGCGCGAGGGCGTCCGCGATTTTTCCGGCCTCAGCCTGTTGATCTCGCAGCGCGGGGCAACCTTCCTCACCGACACCTACGTTACCTTCAATCCGACGGCAGAAGAAATCGCCGAAAAAACGGTGATGGCGGCGCAGGAAATCCGCCGTTTCGGCATCACCCCACGCGCAGCCCTCGTGTCGCATTCGAATTTCGGCTCGCGGGATTCCGAAAGCGCCTTCAAGATGCGCAAGGCGATGCAGATCGTTCGCGAACTGGCGCCGGATCTCGAAGCCGACGGCGAAATGCACGGGGATTCCGCCATCTCGGAAATCCTGCGCAAGCGCGTCATGCCCGACAGCACGCTGGCCGGCGAAGCCAACCTGCTCGTCTTCCCCAATCTCGACGCGGCCAACATCACGCTCGGCGTGGTCAAGACGATGACCGACAGCCTGCATGTCGGACCGATCCTTCTGGGAACGGCTCTGCCCGCGCATATCCTGTCGCCATCCGTTACGTCGCGCGGCGTGGTCAATATGGCAGCCCTTGCCGTTGTGGAAGCGTCCTACCCGGCCTAGTCGAACATCGATCGAGCCGGTCAGGAGCCGGCTCGATCGAAATGTAATTCGCCTGAAAATACAATTATAAATTGTAAAATTTAGAAAATTTCTGTTAACCAAAGACTGCACTAGACAAACTTAAAAAACCATTATCATGGTAAATTCCCTTAAATGACAGGGTATTTGCAACATGACTGACCAACGGGCATTCTTTGACCTGCTGGACATTATGGAAAACGAGAAACTCGTTGAAGCAAAACGGTTTTTCGCCCTGATGCGCAGCACTTTCAGTATTGCAAATCTACTTTACGCCGATGTCGATGTTCTAGCGAAAGGCTTCGCGTTTCACCGGCTACACCATACCTTCAGCGCCGGCGCGGTCAGAACCTATCTCGATGAAGGATTTCGGCGGATCGATCCGATCCTTCGGCTCACCATGGGTGGAATCAGGCCGGTGGATTGGGCAACCGCCCGCAAACTTCACCCCGAAAGTGAACCGCTCTTTTCCGCCGCCGCACGATTGGGGCTTGGCACCGATGGAATCACGTTGCCACTTCCGACCCCCACACGCCGCCTCGCCTTTTTGGCGATCCATGCCGATATACCGGCTGAAGAATGGCCGGCCTACCGGCGCAACCATCTGCGCGACTTTCAACTGCTGGCCAATCTCTTCCATGCTTCCGTTCTCGAAAACGACAACCGGATGCAGCTTGCGGAGCAAGGCGCCAAGACATTGACCCATCGTGAAACAGAAGTGCTCGGCTGGACCGCCGCCGGCAAAAGTTACTGGGAAATCGGCACAATCCTCGGCATTTCCGAGCGCACCGTCCGTTTCTTCATGACCAATGCCCGCCGCAAGCTGAATGTCGTCTCCAACACGCAGGCCGTCGCCCAGGCCGTCCGGCGCGATCTTATCCCGACCTTCTGACCCCCACCGCACCTTCGGCTAAAATATCTTCAATCCGACCGAGCCGCCTCTCCGCCCAGCGCGTCCTTCCGGACGCGCTGGATTTCTTCGCATATCGGCGTGCATTCGAAACCTGTCACTACCGACAGTTATGCCGGGCTTCGATCACTGACAGCATTTGCTCCTCGCTTTCGAGATCACAGGAGCAAAAAAATGATCAGGATTTTCAACAGCAACACCGGCAAACACCATCCCCGCGACCTCGATGAAATGTTCCGACTGCGCAAGCGCGTCTTTCATGACCTGCTGAAGTGGGACGTATCGGTTCGCGATGACTGGGAGATCGACAACTACGACGACGCCAATCCCCTCTACGTGCTCTCCTATTCGGACCAGACCGGACGCCTGCGCGGCTCTCTGCGGTTGCTGCCGACGCTCGGACCGAACATGCTCGACGATACGTTTCCGATCCTGCTCGGCGACAACCCGCAGGTCCGCAGCGCTTCCGTCTGGGAATCCAGCCGATTCTGCATCGATCCCACCATCTCGCAGGATCGCGGCTCCAATCAGGTGACGATTGCAGCCGCCGAGCTGATGTGCGGTGTCGGAGAACTCGGGCTGTCGTCCGGCCTCAGTCACATCGTCACCGTCACGGACGTCTTCCTGGAGCGGATGTTCCGGCGGATGGGCTGCCCCGGCGAGCGGATCGGTGAACCGCAGCGGATCGGATCGGTCTATGCCGTCGCCGTTGCCTGGGAAGTCACGACCGGTCTGCTGGAAACGATGAAGGCTGTCGCCGAGATCGGCGGATCGGTTCTGGAGCAGCCGATGTCGCTTGAGACCGCCCGGGCGGCGTGAGTTGTTCTGCTCGGGAGGGCTGCCGATTGTGGCCCTCCCGCCTCGCCTGTTTTAATTTTCCCAAGCCCCGTTAACGCTGGCGCATGGACTGCGTTGCACCGCTTTCGAATGACGCTATGATGGGCGCAAAGTCAGAGTGCGGAGGATGATCCACCGCACCCGGCGAGATGCCGGTATGCTCAGGCGAGTAAAACACGTGATCTTCCGATCGGTATCCTTCGCGGCGCTTATAGGTCCGCTTCTTCTGGTTATGACGACCACGGCCGATGCCTCGGCGGTGTGCGAACGTCTGAACGCGCGTCTTGCCAGCCTGCCGAAGATTGTCGCTTCCAACGCCAATCTTCGTGATTACACCGGGGCAATCTCGCGCCAGAACCTGGATTTGCGCCAGGCGCGCAGTGATCGGCGGCGTCTGGGATGCAGTTCCGGCAGCGTGATCATTGTCGGCGGTCCGAACGAAGAAGCCTGCCAGAGCCTGAGCGCTGAAATCTCGCAAATGGAAATGAACCTCGAAACGCTGAAGGCCCGTCGCCAGTATCTCGTGTCGGGCACCGACAGCGACATAAGCCGGCGCCGCATCCTCGCCGCTCTCGACGTCAATCGCTGCGCCGAGGAACAGGACGAAATTCTCCGGGCCGCCGCCGAAGAGCCGGAAACCCACCGCAATATCCTGAGCGACCTGCCGCCGATCGGCGAAGCCTATCCGGACCTGCGCGGCAGCGCTGATGTAACCGACTTCACAGTCCCGGGTGACGAATATCAAGGCAGCCTGCGTACGCTCTGCGTGCGCACCTGTGACGGCGCGTTCTTCCCGATCTCGTCGAATGCATCGCCCGCCGATTTCCAGCGCGACGCCGAGACCTGCCAGCGCCGCTGCCCGGGAACGGAGACGGCGCTCTACTACCATGCGCTGGCAACCGAAGAGACCGACCAGATGGTCTCCGCCTCGACCGGCGAACCCTATGCCGAACTGCCGGCGGCTTTCGCCTACAAGACACGCGATCTCAGCCAGCCCGGCCAATGCGGCTGCTCGCCCGTCGGACGCACCGCGACGAACCAGAGTACGCCCGACAACGGCAAGGGTATTGTCGATTTTCGCGCACGCAAGAAGACCGACAGCGCTGAGGTGAAAAGCACCATCGCGGATCGCCCGTACAATCCGCAGGACAGCAAGGTGCGTGTTGTTGGCCCGAGCTTCCTGCCCTCGCAGGAAACGTCGATCGACCTCAGACATCCGGCCGGCCCCGGTTACCAGCCGCAACAGACGAACTGATCACTCGGCCGACCTGACGCCCCAGGTATCCGAAAAGACCAGGTCCTCAAGCGGCAAACGCTGGCGCCAGCCTTTGACCGCCAGTTCCGGCTCCGCATAGAGCGTATCGACATAGCCAAGGCACAGCCACGCGATGATCTCGATATGGTCGGGAATATTGAGTACGTCCTTGACATCGCGCTCATGGAAAATGCTGACCCAGCCGACGCCCACCCCTTCGGCGCGTGCCGCAAGCCACAGGTTCTGCACGGCACAGACCGTCGAAAAAGCATCCATGCGCGGATTGTGCGTCCGGCCGAGAACCACCTTGCCGGCGCGCGTCGGATCGCAGGTGACGCAGATGCTGACGGGTGCCTTGCGGATGCCTTCGAGTTTCAGCGACCGGTATTTGTCCTGCGCGACGGCGTCAAACATCAGCGCCGCCTCTTCGTTGGCCTTCTGGAAGGCCTGAAAGACGCGCGCTCGCCTGTCCTCGTCCCTGACGACGATGAAGTTCCAGGGCTGCATGAAACCGACAGATGGCGCGCTGTGCGCGGCGGCAAGCAATCGTGCGATTACGTCATCCGGCAGAGGCTGGGGCAGAAACTGGTCGCGCACGTCGCGGCGGGTTTCGATTGCACGATAGACGGCGGCGCGCTCGTCCAATGAAAATGCGTCCGCCTTCACAAGGCGGTCTTGCGGTTCAACCTGCATCGTTTGGTCCCCAACAATGCGAAACCTCCTGCCGTCCGCGCAGGGCTGGTCTATCTCGTCAGGCCGGTCTTCTGACTGCGGATCATCCGGCTCTGCAACCTTCCCGGATCGCTTGAAGATCCAGTGGCAGAATTCTGAGAAGACTCAGAAATTCATCAATGCAAAACCGTCCCCGTCACAGCGTTGGGCACGTCCCGGATTTTCACCGGGTTCCCGATTCTCCCGCTTTCGCGGGCACCTGAACGAGACCGATATGGTCATAGCGGGCCGCCGAATGCAAGGCGGCCCGCATACTCTCCTCACATGGCAGCGACCGGATGCGGCGAACCGTCATAGGCGCCCCAGATCGACTGGTCGAAGCAGATCACCGAGCCCGTCATCAGGCCGGATTCCGCCGACGACAGATAGGCGCAGGCCCGCGCCACCTCGGCCGGATCGACCAGGCGGCCGAAGGGCTGGGTTGCCGCCGCCTTTTCCAGCCAGTTGCCGGCAGCCCCATGAAATTCGCGCTGGATGCGATCCTCGCCTTCCGACGCCATCCAGCCGATGTTCAACCCGTTGACGCGGATGCGGTTGCGCAGCACCGCATAAGCCGTGTTCTTGGTCAGCGTTTCCAGCGCGCCCTTGGAGGCGCAATAGGCTGATATGAACGGCTGGCCTGCCTTGGCCGACATCGAGCCGATATTGACGATGGTTCCCTCGATCTTTTCCCGGCGCATCACGTTGATCGTCTCCTGCATCAGGAAGAACGGCGCGCGCACGTTGATGGCGAACATGCGGTCGAACAGTTCCGGGCTGGTATCGAGAATAGTGCCGCGATCAGTGATCGCCGCCGCGTTGACCAATGCATCGACACGGCCGAATTCCGCGTCGCAGGCGGCGACCACCTTGCGCGCGTCCTCCACCTCCCCGAGATCGGCCTGCACATAGACGACCTTCGTGCCGGTCGCCCTGCCGATCTCGGCGGCCTTGGCCTCGCCCTTTACGGCATTGCGCCCACAGATCACGATGCCGGCGGCACCACGCTCGGCAAACAGCGCGGCGATCGTCGCGCCCAGCCCTTGCGTGCCGCCGGTAACGATCGCGATCTTGCCGTCGAGCCGGCCATATTCGTTGCTCATTCCGTTTCCTCCGTTTTATCATTCATGATGCGAAAAACTTCCGCCCGGAAACCGGACGGAAGTTTGAAATGTTTGATCTGTGTGATTTAGCTGAGCTTCTTTTCCGATTGTGCCGCAAGCGCTGCGGTAAACGCAGCCGCTTCCCAGCCGCCGGCAAGCGCCTCGTGCATCAGTTGCGCCTGCGTCTTCGGCGCAAGGCCGCCCACTGGCGGATCCCGGTCGAGATTGGTCGGGAAGGAATAGCCCTCCGCGCAGGATGCGATGGCGCAGGCGGCCTCCGCCTCCGACAGGCGTCCGTCCGCAAGCATGACCTTCAGCGCCGGATAGAGCACGGCACTCATCCGCTCGCGATTGACCGTCTCCATTGCCCGGCCGAAAGCGGATGAAACCTGCAGCAGGTTGGCGACCCGCTTGATGCCTTCTGATCGATTGGTGCCGGCGGCATGGAAGAGCGCCGGATTGAAGAACACCAGATCGCCCTTCGACAGGGGCAGCTGCACATGGTTGCGGTCGAAATAATCCCGGAATTCCTGGCGCTTCAGCGCCAGATAGCCGGGAACGTAGGTCTGGCTATAGGGCAGAAACAGCGTCGGGCCGCTTTCCAGCGGCATATCGCAATGCGCCACCGCCCCCTGCAACGTCAGCACAGGCGACAGCCGGTGGACATGCGCCGGAAACTGTTCGATCACGGCAGACGTCTGGAAGCCGAGATGATAGTCGCGATGCGCCGATTGCGCCGCGCCGCCCGGATTGACCCGGTTGACCTGCGCCGTCATCTGGTAGCTCGGCCCGAGCCAGGCTTCGCTGACCAGCGCGATCAGGGCGTTGCCATAATAGGCGGCAAAATTTTCCGGATCCTTGAGACAATGCTTTTCCAGCGAGTTCCAGATGCGGTCGTTGGCGCCGGGCTTGGCAAAATGGTCGCCGCCGCCGGTATTGGTCCGGTGCTGCTCGTTGATGATCTCGTCGAAGATGCCGCTCGCCGCATCGATGACGGCAGTATCGTCAAAGGCCCGTTTGAGGACGATCACACCCGGCCCGTTTGAAAATGCCTCGCAGATTTCGGCAAGCACCGCCCGGCGCCCTTCATTGGTCGCAGCCGCCTTCAGCACGCTGGCGCCATCGTAGATCAGCACGTTCTTCTCGACGCTTGCGGCATGCGGATAGTCGCTGAGCTGTGTCGTCCGTTCCACTTCGGCACGAAAGTCCTCCAGATCGCATGCAGCCTCCGTCAGCCAGATCCGGTCCGCGCGTTGCTTCAGCAGATTGTCGGTTTTCATCCCATTTCCTCCCGTCGGATGTTCCTCGATGACCGCACTATACGCGCCGGAAAAAGCTGATATAGAGCAGAAACCCATCAAAAAACCATCAGAACGGAGCCGCGATGGCACACGAGTTTCTGGTCAAGGACATCGCCTTTCAGGCCGGCCTCAGCGTCGCCACTGTCGATCGCGTGCTAAACGACCGGCCGGGTGTGCGCAAACAGACGGAACTACGCGTGCGCGCCGCCATCCGGGAATTGGAAAAGCAGCAGGCGGGCGTCGAGATCCAGGGCCGCAAATTCGGCATCGACGTCGTTATGGAAGCGCCCGACCGCTTCACCGACACCGTGCGCGATGCCTTCGAAAGCGAGAGCACGACCTTCCTGCCGACGATCTTCCGCTCGCGGTTTCATGTCGCCGAAACCATGCGCCCGCAGGACATCGTCCAGATTCTCGACCGCGCTCGTTTGCGCGGAACCGATGGCGTGGTGCTGAAGGCGCCGGATGTACCCGAGATCAGCGCCGCCGTCGCGCGTCTCGAACAGTCCGGCATTCCCGTCGTGACGCTGGTCACCGACCTGCCGAACGCACCGCGCACGGCCTATGCCGGCGCGGACAACAGGGCTGCCGGCGAAACCGCTGCCTACCTGATCGGCGAGCGTTTTGCCGGCCATTCGGCGACGGTGCTCGCGACCCTGTCGAGCAGCCGGTTCCGCGGTGAGGAGGAACGGGAAATCGGCTTTCGCCGCACTTTGCGCGACCGCTATCCGTCGATCGGCATTGTCGAGATCAGCGAAGGCCTTGGCCGCGACGATGCGACCGGGGCGCTTGCGGCCGAAGCGCTGTCGAACAACACGGGCATCAATGCCGTCTATTCGATCGGCGGCGGCAACCGGGCGGTCCTTGCGGCTTTTGCCGCAGCAGGCAGGACATGCTCCATTTTCGTGGCTCACGATCTCGACGCGGGCAACCTGGAACTCCTGCGCAAGGGGCAGATCCAGTTCATCCTGCACCACGATCTGAAAGCCGACGTGCGGACCGCGTTCCGGGCAATCATGGGTCGTCGGGGGGCTTTGGCTGCGCAGGGCGTCGCGCGCCTGTCGGCGGTCGAGATCATCACGCCCTACAACATTCCGCCGCCAACGCGGTAATCAG
Organism: Rhizobium herbae; assembly: GCF_017873135.1. Taxonomy (GTDB): domain Bacteria; phylum Pseudomonadota; class Alphaproteobacteria; order Rhizobiales; family Rhizobiaceae; genus Pararhizobium; species Pararhizobium herbae. The sequence continues at coordinate 533,789 of NZ_JAGGJV010000001.1, forward strand.
GCGGCGTGTCCGGCTTCCAGGGGACGCTCGGCGCTGGCGAGATCGCCGGCCGTCTGAACGCGGTTGCGGCCGCGGTTCTTGGCCAGATACAGCGCCTGGTCGGCCAGAGGCACGATTTCGCGGGCGATACTGCCGTGATCGGGAGCAAAGGCGATGCCGATGCTGCTGCCGACACGCAGCAACTGCCCTTCGAACGGCACCGGCACCTGCGCCTCGACGATCAGCGCAGCGGCAAGTGCCATCACCTGATCCTTCGAAACCCTATGATCGAGGATGATGGTGAATTCGTCGCCGCCAAGACGGGCGACGACACCATTGCCTGCAACACGGGCGGCAAAGCGGGATGCGACCGTCTTCAGGACAGCGTCTCCAGCCGGATGGCCAAAGGTGTCGTTGACCGCCTTGAACTTGTCGAGATCGATGCAGAGCAGCGAGAAAGGACGCTCCCTGACCTTGGCAAGCGAGGCTTCGAGAACCTCATCGAAGCCGCTGCGGTTCAAAAGCCCGGTCAACCGGTCGTGCTTGGCAAGGTGCCGATTCTCCGCTTCGCTCGTCTGGAGAGCCGAAAACACCGCACCGAACCGCGCAGCGATAAAGGCCATGAGCAAAGCGCCCGACATGGCGATGACGATGACGCTTGGTAGCGTCTCGGAGCGCACGAAACTGCCGGGCGCACGCGGCGTCCAGGCTGCAACCATGCAGGCGGGCTGGGAACAGCTGTTGACCGCAACGTGAATGGAGCCTTCCGGCACCTGGCGCAGCGGCGCGAAGGCGAGATTGAAAATACCGAGCCTGTCCTCCATGTCGCGGATCATCCGGTCGGTAAACGGTTTCACGGTGACCATGAACACCGGCTTGCGGCGGCTTGCCGGAATGTCCAGCGTCTTCGGGACCACAGCCTGAACCACGACGATGCTCATCTTGCCGTCGATCATCCGCAGATCCGCGGCATGGATATTCGGCAGCGGCGGCGTCAACGCATCCTTGTCTGTTTCGACGGATTGCAGCGCCCAGCCGCCGTCCTTGGCCACCAGCGCCGCTTCATAGAGGTCGTTTGCCTTCTCGATGAGGTCGTCGGCCCATTTCAGGGTACGCGCGCCATCCTGGGGATCGACCTTGCTGCCGTTCATCACAGCCAGCAGCGTGCGATCGGAGGCATCGGCAAAGATCATCCAGGAAAAGCCGAAATCCTTCCACAACCAGTCCGTCAGTGCTTCCTTGACGAACGCATCGGCGAAGGTCCGCTTTTCAAGCTGCGTGAAACTCTTGTCCCAGTAGGAAAATTCGGCCTGATACTGAACGACTGCATCGACCTGGTGCTGCATCTCGCTTTCGACAAGCTTTCGCTCCGCGGTCAGGCCGAAGCGATCGGCCTCGGTCACCGAACGATCGAGCACGAAGGCAAGGCTTGCGACGATCATCAGGGCAACGAGGGTACAGGCGGCATGAATGCCCAGCACCGCACTGCCCGTCTTGCTCTTCGCCACCATGCCTGCCTCGCCAGTCCTTTTCGCCGAACCTCATAGAGGAGTTCCGGCTTGCTGATGTGGACGAAGCCTAGCAAGGAAAGCGGAAGTTTCATTTAAACAAGCTGGTTGGAAAACCGTTAATTCCCAACGGTCGGCTCGTAGCGCACGAAGGCGAATTCCCTGCCGTCGGGCGACCAGTTGGGAACGTTGATCGTGCCCTGCCCGCCGAACAGTTCAAACAGCGTGCGGGCGTTGCCGCCATCCGGATCCATCAGCCGCAGCCGGACGTCGAGATCGCGCGGGTGATCGAAGACGTCGCCGTCATAGGAGATGACGAGCAGGTGCTTGCCGTCGGGCGACGGATGCGGGAACCAGTCGCCGTATTCGCTGTCGGTAACGCGTGTGACATCCGAGCCATCGGGTCGGATACGCCAGATCTGCATCCGGCCGGGGCGGCTGGAGTTGAAATAGATCCATTCTCCATCCGGGCTGTAGTCCGGGCCGTCATTCCGCCCCTCGCCGAATGTCAGTCGGGTCTCGTCGCCGCCTTCGACAGGGATCGTGTAGATATCGAAGACCTGATCGCGGATACCGCAATAGGCAAGCGTTTTTCCATCCGGCGACCAGCCATGCCAGTAGGACGGCCGGTTCTGCGTCACCTGTTTCGGCACGCCACCGGCGGCCGGCAATGTATAGATTGTCGATGCGCCGAATTCCGTCTTGTCGCTGATGACGATGGTCTTGCCGTCCGGCGAAATGCCGTGGTCGTTGTTGCACGTGCGCGCAAAGCCCGTATCGATCAACACCGGCTCGCCGCCCGCAAGCGGCAAGCGGTAGAGCAGCCCGTCGCCGTTGATGACCAGCGACTGTCCGTCCGGCGACCAGTTCGGTGCCTCGACCAGCTGCTCCGTCTGCCAGACGATGCGGCTCTTGCCGCTGGCAATGGTGTAGATCTCAACCGAACTGCGCATATCGTCTTCTCCAATTCCCAAACCTGCCGGTCGCAAGCCTACCGGTCGCGGAACCGGTTGGTGATCGGGTAACGGCGGTCTCGGCCGAAATTCTTCTTGGTGATCTTCACCCCCGGTGCCGACTGGCGGCGTTTGTATTCGGCAATATAGAGCAGATGTTCGATCCGGTGCACCGTCGCCTCGTCATGGCCGCGTGCCACGATCTCCTCGGTGCCCATCTCCTTTTCGACCAGGCATTCGAGGATATCGTCGAGCACCGGATAAGGCGGCAGCGAATCCTGGTCGGTCTGGTTCGGGCGAAGCTCGGCCGAGGGCGCCTTGTCGATGATGTTCTTCGGGATGACTTCGCCGGATGGTCCGAGCGCGCCCGGCGGCACCGTCGTATTGCGCCAGCGCGACAGGCCGTAGACCTGCATCTTGTAGAGGTCCTTGATCGGATTGAAGCCGCCGTTCATGTCGCCGTAGAGCGTCGCATAGCCGACCGACATTTCCGACTTGTTGCCGGTGGTCACCACCATCGAGCCGAACTTGTTGGACAGCGCCATCAGGATCGTGCCGCGCGTCCGGCTCTGCAGGTTTTCCTCGGTGATGCCCGGTTCAGTGCCCTCGAACATCTCCGAGAGCGCGTTCAGGAAGCCTTGCACCGGCTCCTCGATCGGCACGATGTCATAGCGGCAGCCGAGCGCCTTGGCGCAGTCCTCGGCGTCCTTGAACGAATCCGACGACGTATAGCGATAGGGCAGCATCACCGTGCGCACCCGTTCCTCGCCCAGTGCATCGACGGCAAGGGCTGCGCAGATCGCCGAATCGATACCGCCGGAGAGACCAAGGACGACGTTTTTGAAACCGTTCTTGTTGACGTAATCGCGGAACCCCAGCATGCAGGCACGATAGTCGGCCTCCTCATTTTCCGGCAGGCGCGACATCATTCCGCGCTGGCAGACCCAGCCGCTGTCCAGCTTCTTCCATTCCGAGATCGACACGGCCTCTTCGAACTGGCTCATCTGGAAAGCCAGCTGCTTGTCCGTATTCACGGCAAAACTGGCGCCATCGAACACCAGTTCGTCCTGACCGCCAAGCTGGTTGGCGTAGAGCATCGGCAAACCGGTCTCGATCACCTGCTTGATGGCGACCTGATGGCGAATGTCCATCTTGCCGCGGTAATAGGGCGATCCGTTCGGCACCAGCAGGATCTCGGCGCCGCTTTCGGCCAGCGTCTCGCAGACACCCAGGTCTCCCCAGATATCCTCGCAGATCGGGATGCCGAGCCGCACGCCGCGAAAGTTGACCGGCCCCGGCATCGATCCCTGGTCGAACACCCGCTTCTCGTCGAATTCGCCGTAGTTCGGCAGGTCCACCTTGTCGCGCACGGCGATGACCTGCCCGCCATCGATGACGGCGACGGCGTTGTAGCGTCCCGTCTCGTCCTGCCGGGGAAAGCCGATGACGATGCCAGGCCCGCCATCGGCTGTGTCTTCTGCCAGCGCGTCGATAGCCTTGCGGCAGGCCTTGAGAAACGCCGGCTTCACCACCAGGTCTTCCGGCGGATAGCCGGAGATGAAGAGTTCCGTCAGGAGAAGCAGATCGGCGCCGTGGCGTGCTGCGTCGGCGCGGGCATCTCGTGCCTTGGCGAGATTGCCGGCAATGTCGCCAACAGCCGGATTGAGCTGGGCAACGGCGATACGGAGCGTCGTGGAAAGGGTCTTTTGCGCGGTCATGAACAGGCCTGTGCTTGATCTTGCTATCGCGGATGTCTTGCGCATCCGGAAAGCTGTTTATCGCATTCCGCGTCAAAATACCCCGTGCTTGCCCTCAAGTCAGAAAAAAATCATTTCAGCAAATGATCGCAGCGCCTTCGTGCCGCCCGAAAGCTGTCGAGGCCCCCATTTGCCGCGGAAAGCGCCGTCGAAAAAAGCCGGGAAAACGCCGCTTGAATTATTCATCTTCCATTCAAGATGACATCTGTATGACATTAACACGACAGTTTTGTAAAAATTGGAGACGGCCTTGGCCAGTTTTGAATCGACAGCGCTCGCTGCCACCGCCTCCGAGGCCTATGGTCCGCAAATCGGTTTCGGCGCTCGCCATGCCAAGGCGCTTTCGGTTGCAAGACATCTCTCCCTATCCTTGCTTCTGTCGATCACGCTGATCTTTTTCGTCGAATGGATCGCCCGCAATTCCGTGACGGAATCGGCATTGTTCTTCCTCGACCCGGCACGTCCGGCCTGGACCACGGCCGGCGTGTTCTTCCTGATCTTCCTGGCGCTTGACGCCGCCTTCGCGCGCGAGAATTACGGCGTCATCCTGATCGCGCCGCTGGCACTCGTCCCGGCACTCGTCAGCCGCCAGAAGCAGATTTTCCTGTCCGACCCGCTCTATCCGACGGACTTCCTGTTCGGGCGCCAGATCATGGAACTGATGCCGGTTCTGGTCAGGGACCGCCCCTGGACGGCAGTCGGCATCGCCGTCGGCATGGTTGCCGCCGTTGCTGGGCTTGCGTGGCTTGGCCGGTTCGCCTGGCGCCGCTTTCCGGTTCTGACACGGCGCCAGCGCCTGGCGCGGCTCGCCGTCGCCCTGCCGCTGCTCGGCGCCTTCTACCACCTCATGGACTACAATAATTTCTCGTGGGTGCGCGACCGCCTGCAGGTCATCCCGATCATGTGGGATCAGACGGAAAACTACCGTCACAACGGCTTCACCATGGCATTTGCGCTCAATCTGCCGATGGCAAACGTCACGGCGCCGGCCGGCTACATGTCCGATGCCATCAACAAGATTCCGACAAAGCCGGTGCCGGCCGGAACGACGCATCGCGGCAAGCCGGACGTCATCGTGCTGATGAGCGAGTCCTTCTGGGATCCGACGCGCCTGCCGAACGTCAAGCTCACGCCCGATCCGATGCCGACCATTCGCAAGATGCAGTCCGGCAACGTGTTCTCGCCGGAGTTCGGCGGCATGACCGCCAACGTGGAATTCGAAGCACTGACCGGCTTTTCGAATGCCTTCCTGCCCTATGGCAGCATTCCCTATCAGCAATACATCCGCAACCCGATCCCGTCGCTTGCCACCTTCTTCCGTGGCGAAGGCTATGTCGCGCGCGCCGTGCATCCGTTCCAGAAATGGTTCTGGAACCGCAGCGCCGTCTACAAGGCCTTCGGCTTCGAGCAGTTCAAGTCGGAAGAAAACATGCCGGTAATGCAGAAGCGCGGCATCTTCGCCTCGGACGAATCGCTGACCAAGGAGATCATCCGCGAGGCCGAGCAGCTGCGCGACCCGTTCTTCTTCTTCACGGTAACGCTACAGGGCCACGGCCCCTATGAGGCAAACCGCTATGCGAAGAACACCATCAAGGTGGAAGGAAATCTCCCGGCTGTCGACAAGCAGGTTCTTGAAACCTACGCGCAAGGCATCAAGGAGGCCGACGACAGCCTGAAGATGCTGATGGACTGGGCCAAGGAGCGCGACCGCGAGACCATCATCGTTTTGTTCGGCGATCACCTGCCGCCGCTCAATACGGTCTATCCGAGTACCGGTTTCATGAACGACGTCACGGCCTCGCGCAAGGGACCGCTCGAGCAGATGAAGGCCCAGCACGAAACGCCGCTGGTCGTCTGGTCGAACAAGACCGGTCCGGTCAAGGATATCGGCACGATCAGCCCGGCGTTCCTGTCCTACCAGATCCTCAAGCAGGGCGGCTTCGAGCATCCCTACTACACGGGGTTCCTCGGCAACATCTTCGACAAGTATCACATCATCGACCGCTACATGCTCGTCGACAACGCCGGCAAGGATACGCCTGCCTGGGGACGCCAGAAGACGATCCCTTCGCTCATCCGCGACTATCGCTTCCTGCAGCATGACATGATGTTCGGCCAGCGCTACGGCACGGACCGGTTCTTCCAGTCCCACGCGGATCTGTTCGCCGGCGCGACGCAGTAAAGAAGCGGGACGCCGGATGTTGGCGTTTCCGCAAAGCATAGGCATGCTCTACAACAAGGCGACGTTTTGAACGGAGCCAGTCCCATGCCGCATCTCGATGAAATCTCCCACCTTCTTTTCGGCAAGCCAAGCAGCGAACTCGGCGAGGTAGAACGCCACGTTCTGCGCCATGCCAAGGAACGGAGGATCCTGTCTCAGGACACCAATGCCGCCTTCGTGGCAAACCAGGGCTTCGGCGACCGTGTGGCCGACAGCATCGCCCGCGTTGGTGGCTCCTGGGGCTTCATCATTGCCTTCCTGATATTCCTTGCCATATGGGCGACGGCCAACACGATCCTGCTGACGCGGGACGCGTTCGATCCCTACCCTTTCATCTTTCTCAATCTGCTGCTGTCGATGATCGCGGCCTTGCAGGCGCCGATCATCATGATGTCGCAGAACAGGCAGGCAATGAAGGATCGTTTCGACGCCTCGAAGGATTATGAGGTCAATCTCAAATCCGAAGTGGAATTGATTTCACTGCACCACAAGATCGATAACGTGCTGTTGCGCGAAATCGCCGAACTGCGCGCCGATGTCGGCCGGCTGCAAGGACAGCTTGCACAGTACCGGGACGCAGGCAGTTCGCAGGTTTGATTGTTCCCCTGTGTCGTTGCGGAGCGAACATGTGCGCTGAAGCACCGGCCGGACGAAAATGATACAACCCTAAATACATGAAATACAATAAAGAGACGCCAAAACATAAAAGACAATTTATTGGCGTATCGAAAAATTAACAAATGAAGCACACGATATAGGTGTAAAAGGATCGAAATATCGACCCGGCGGAAACCTGGGGGTGTGTTTTATGTCTCTCATGACACGAATTCGCAAGAATGTTGAAGGTGCCGCTGCGCTGGAGTTTGCGATAGTAGCACCGCTGTTCTTCATGACCATATTCACCATGATCGGCTACGGTATCTACCTGAGCGCCAGCTATGCAATCCAGCAGATTGCCGCCGATGCGGCACGAACAGCGGTGGCCGGCCTGTCGGAAACCGAGAGGAAAAGCCTCGCCAACACTTTCATTCAGTCGTCCACGCTGAGCTATGCCTTCATCGACAAGAAAAAACTGACGATCGACGTCGCGGACGATGTGAGCAATCTCAATCAGTTCACTGTCACTATCGCGTATGATTCCAGTGAGTTGCCAATTTGGAATCTGTTTTCCTTTGCGCTGCCCGATGAGGAAATCAAACGATATGCAACAATAAGGCTGGGAGGAATCTGACATGGCCGGTGCACGCTTCAAGCATGATAGCATTCTCACCAATATCTCCGGCAATATCGGGATATCGGCAGCCCTCGTTCTGCCCCTGGTCGTTCTCTCGCTCGGACTTGGCGTCGACTACGGTTATCTCACTCTGCAGAAGCGTGAAATGCAGGGAATAGCTGATATCACCGCCATGGTGGCAGCATCGGATTTGCCGAATGTGGAAGACGTCGCACGCAATCACTTCAAGAACAACGGCCTTGACCTTGCCATTGCAACCAAGAGTGGATTGATCGATGTAGACGGAAAGGTGATCCCGAACGACCTGACCGCGATCAAAAACGGCATCGTCACCATCGTCAAGGGCCGTTACGTCCCCGATCCGTCCCTCGCAACCGGTCAGCGATTCATTGCCAATGCCACGCCCGCCGATGCGGCCCAGGTCTCGATCGAGAAGGAAGGAACGCTTCATCTCGCCGCCATGTTCAGCGCACCGCCGACGATGAGCGCCGTCGGTACGGCGGCCAGCACCAAGCTTGCCGCCTTCTCGATCGGCTCGCGGCTCGCAAGCCTGGACGGTGGTATTCTGAATGCGGTACTCGGCCAGATGCTCGGCACGACGATTTCCCTGAAGGTCATGGACTATCAGGCGCTCGTCAGCGCGGATATCAATATCCAGCCTTTCCTGAAAATCGTCTCCACCAAGCTGAGCCTGACAGCGGCAAGCTACGATGACGTGCTGAAGGCGAACCTCACAATGCCGCAGCTCCTTGCCTCGATGCAGGCCGTTCAGGGGGTCTCCAGCGCGGCGACATCCGCCCTGAAAGCCCTGGAAACGGCCAGCAGCAAGAACAAGAAGACCTTCACCCTGTCGCAGATCCTCAACCTCGATCCGAAAAAGGGACTGAGTGTCGATGCCGGGTCGAACTGGGCCATGAAGGTCAGCGCCCTTGACATTGTCACGGCAGCGGCGGGTATTGCCAACGGCACCAACCAGATATCCCTCGCCGCAGTGGCCGGGCTGCCGGGCATTGCCTCGGCCAGCGTCAAGCTTGCCATCGGCGAACCGCCGGTCACGACTCCGGCACACAGACTGGGCGCGCCGGGCTCTGCCGTTCGTACCGCGCAGACGCGGCTTGCCATCGAAGTGAGCATCGATGGACTGGCCGTGCTTGCCGGACTTCGGATCAAGCTGCCGATCTATGTCGAAATTGCCTATGCGGAGGGAAAACTGGCAGACATCCGCTGCTACGGCGGCTCGAATACAAACGCCAGCGTCTCGATAGATGCCGTTCCAGGCGTGGCAGAAATCGCGATCGGCACCGTCAACCCCACGGTTCTGTCGAATTTCAGCGATGAGGCGCGGGTGGAAAAAGCCCGGCTTGTCGACTCCGCGCTCCTGAAGATCGACGGTATCGCCCATGTCGAGACAAAGAACATGCAGCCGCAGCGCTTGACGTTCAGCCCCTCCGAAGTCGCTGCAAGTGCCGTCAAGAGCGTTTCAACCAAGGACATCCTGACCTCGACGACCCAGACCCTGCTCAACAATCTGGACGTCGATATCCAGGTGCTGTTCCTGACCCTCGGCAGCCCCAAGGTGGTTCAGGCAGCACTTGCCCAGACATTGGGCGCCGTGACGCCGGCGATCGATACGCTGCTCTACAACGTACTCCTAGCAGTCGGCGTCCGTGTCGGCGAAGCTGACGTCCGCGTCACCGGTGTCAACTGCCTGCAGCCGGTGCTGGTGCAGTAGCCATCGGAAACGTTCCCTCCTCCAAGCCGGATGGCAACTCTGCCATCCGGTTTTTTCTGTCGACCGGCTTTTTCTGCCGAATGGTCCAAGCGGCGGACGATCGGGCCTTCTATACGCCGTTTCTGAAACAAAAGGTGGACTTCGAGCGTTTTACGGGTGACATAACCGTCAATCGGCCCATCGGCGATTCTAAAAACCGATGCATTTGTTTACCAGACCTTCGTCAAGGCCATGATCGGCATGCAGTTGTCAGCGATCGAAAACCAGGCGCCCAGTTCCTCCGCCGAGGTTGACGCTTTTACAGCGAACCCCGCGCTGTTTACCGTCCTGCAGCAGGGCGCGCGGCATATGATCGAGCTCTACGATCACTTTCCAAGGATCGCCCGCCTGGTCGCCGCCCAGCAGAAATGGCTTCTCACCCAGGCGGCTTACGCGCTGCATGTGCAACGCGATCCCACCGATCCCCTTTCCGGCATTACCGCATCGCGGCTTCTCGACATCATCATCGAATTCGGCGCGGCAAGCCGAAATACGGCAACCGCCTTTCTGGCGGAGCTGCTCGCCTACAAGCTCATTCGCGACGTGCCGGGATCACCCAGCAAACGCAGCCGCCCGCTCGAGCCTACAGAGGTCAGCCATGAGGCGATGAGCCTGTGGTTCCGCGGCCAGATGCGCAGCCTCGACCTGCTTGACAACGGTGACCGTGTCACACGGCTGGAGGCCAATCCGGAGATTTTCCGCCGTGCCCAGCCGCTCGCTGCAAAACAGCTGATCGCCGACAGGGCATGGCGGGAGCCGCCGCTCAGCATCTCGTGTTTCGTCTGGACCGAATATGGCGGACTGATCCTCGACGACTTCATCTCACGGATCGTCAACGCGGTGCCGGAGGACGGCTTTTATTGGGTCGAAGACCTCCGCTTTGCCGAATTATCAAGCCACTACTCCCTGTCACGCACGCATGTCCGCCGCCTTTTCGCCCGTGCCGAAGCGCTCGGTTCGCTCGGCTGGCAGGATCGGAATCGAGCCGGGAACCGAATCTGGGCAGCGACCTCGTTCATCGAGGACTACAAGCGCTGGCAGTCGGTCAAGTTCTGCGCGCTCGACCGGGCCTATAGCCAAGCGGTCCGCTCGATCGACGCGGACGCGCATGTCGGCGAGACGACAGGCCCGGGTGCGGCAAAATCAGACGTTTGACTGCGCAAACTGCGGCAGGCCGTCATTGATCTCGTAGAAATCGCCCTTGTCGGCACAGAAGATGTGGAACCCCAATGCCAGGCCGGTCGGGGTGTCGAAGGTGCCGGCCATGATCGACGAATAGTCGAGACCATCCATTTTCCAGAATAGCGCCGAGCCGCAGGTCCGGCAGAAGCCGCGACGGGCTTCCGGGCTCGAGCGATACCAGGTGATATTCCCGGCACCTTCAAGATCCAGTTCACTGTCGAGAACATTGGTGGCCGCATAATACAGCCCCGTCTGCTTGCGGCACTGCGAACAATGGCAGGCAATCACGTCGCGCAGCCTGCCCCGTGTGCGGAAACGGACGGCACCGCAATTGCACGATCCGGTATGCTCTTCCGCCATGCTCAACCCCTTGGAAATGTTTGTTGGCCCACAAAGCGGGCATGAAAAAACCGGGCCAGCATCGTCAGCTGGCCCGGTTCTGTCAATTTCAATACACTCAGCCAAGGATCAGTGGTGCTGATCAGCCTCAAGATCAGCCGTTGACGACCATCCGCTTCTCGTCGCGGCCGCCCTTCATGCGCTCGGCAAGCAGGAAGGCAAGCTCGAGTGCCTGGTCGGCATTGAGACGCGGGTCGCAATGCGTGTGGTAACGATCGGCAAGATCGGCGCCGGAAAGCGCGCGGGCGCCGCCGGTGCATTCCGTCACGTCATTGCCGGTCATCTCGATATGGATGCCGCCCGGATGCGTGCCTTCGGCGCGGTGGATCTGAAAGAAGCTTTCGACTTCCGACAGGATCCGCTCGAACGGACGGGTCTTGTAGTTGTTGAGCGTGATCGTGTTGCCGTGCATCGGATCGCAGGACCAGACGACCTTGCGGCCTTCCTTTTCGACGGCACGGATCAGGCGCGGCAGGTTTTCCGCCACCTTGTCATGACCGAAGCGGCAGATCAGCGTCAGGCGGCCGGCCTCGTTGGCAGGGTTCAGGATGTCGATCAGCTCGATCAGGCCATCCCCGGTCAGCGACGGGCCGCATTTCAGGCCAAGCGGATTCTTGATGCCGCGGCAATATTCGATATGCGCGTGATCGGCCTGGCGCGTGCGGTCGCCGACCCAGATCATGTGGCCCGATGTCGCATACCAGTCGCCGGACGTCGAATCGACGCGGGTCAGCGCCTGCTCGTAGCCGAGCAGCAGCGCTTCATGGCTGGTGAAGAAATCGGTCTCGCGCAGGCTCGGATGGTTGTCCGAGGTGATGCCGATCGCCTTCATGAAATCCATCGTTTCGGAAATCCGGTCGGCGAGCTTGCGGTAGCGCTCGGCCTGCGGGCTTTCCTTGACGAAACCGAGCATCCACTGGTGCACGTTTTCGAGATTGGCGTAGCCGCCCATCGCGAACGCGCGCAACAGATTGAGGGTCGCCGCCGACTGCCGATACGCCATGATCTGGCGTTCCGGGTCCGGAATGCGGGCTTTCTCGTTGAATTCGATGCCGTTGATGATGTCGCCGCGATAGCTCGGCAGCTCGACGTCATTCTGTCTTTCGATGTTTGAAGAGCGCGGCTTGGCGAACTGGCCGGCAATACGGCCGACCTTGACCACCGGCTGCTGCGCGCCGAATGTCAGGACGACGGCCATCTGCAGGAACGCGCGGAAGAAGTCGCGGATCGTGTCCGCGCCATGCTCGGCAAAGCTCTCGGCACAATCGCCGCCCTGCAAAAGGAATCCCTTGCCTTCCGAAACATTGGCAAGCTGGCTCTTCAGGCGCCGCGCCTCGCCGGCAAAAACCAGCGGCGGATAGGTCGCGAGCTGCGCTTCAGCAGCAGCCAACGCTGCCATGTCCGGAAAATCCGGCACCTGCTGAATAGGCTTTTGCCTCCAGCTGTTCGGGGTCCAATTCTGTGCCATGTCGATCACCTGTTCTCTTGCGCAAGGTCCGCCGCAGCAGTCGCATCGCCGGACCGTTTCCGTACAATGCCGCCTGATATCGGTTTTGAACCGCGTGTCAGCGATACAATTCCCGGCCGCAGCTTTCCCTGCCGGGAAAACGGCGATTTTGCGGATGCGGGCTTATAAACGTTAACATGGGGATTGAAAAGCGATTGTTCCAGCAAAGCGCACCATGCCGAAAATCAGGCGATTTTTTGCCATATGATGGTTTTGCAATCTGCCTGCTCTCCGTCTTTCACGACATAGTAGGCATTCTTGATTTTCCCGACATGAGAATTGTTGAACATATACTGACGCCATGCCTTCATGCTGATCGGAACGCCGTGCGCGTCGGATGCAACAGCGACGCGCTGTCCTGCCCGATCGTATTTATCAACCCAACCGTTCTGCTTTGGTATTGCTTGCCCGATCCTCTTGAGTTTGGCGGCAACCGATGTGTGCTCGACAAGATAACAGGAGTTGTAGATCGCAAGATAGCCGCCGACTTTCAGGGCTTCGTGCATCGTGCCGATTGTCTCGTCAAAATTACTGAACGGATAAATCTCGCTGATATCATCCAGTCCGTACATCGCTGGATAACGGACCAACACGTTCATGGCGACAATCGCGTCGTAAGGGCCATGTTTCAGGATCGCCTCGCGCGAGCTTTCGAATATGGTTATGCCGTTGTCCTGGCCTTGCTCATGCGCCTTGGTAAGCGCTTCAGGGTCGACATCGCAAACCCAACACGTCTGATGCCGGTATCAGCCGCTTTATATCGATCGGCTCATGACCTTCAGAGCAACCAAAAGACAAGATACGCGGAGAAATCTCACCGGCCGAAACCGCCAGGCGTCGACCTATCTCCTCGAATGTTCGATCATTGCGTCCAGGCAAAGTAAAAGTCGACGGCTGCGCAGGCCATTCCACTACCGGCTTTGCATCCGCCGCTTCGACGGAACCGATTTCAGGTGTTTTAAATAGAGTTGCCTTTAGAAAGTTCCTGACTACGCCCAACATTCTGCCCCCCGGACAACGAATTCACCTGACGAAGCGGATCTAGCCCAAGCGCCGCCACGGGTCATCCCGTTTTGCAGCGCCGATAAATTGCCGCCGTAGTTGCAGAAACAACGCTGTTGGAATGCTGCGGCAACTGCGCTCTGTCAAACCGCTCATCAAAGAACGATGCATATGCCACACCGCCACGGCAAAGCCGCTAAGACTGACGCATTTTCCCTCGTCACTATCGAGCGGCCGCTTGCATTCTCGGCGTAAAAATCAAAAGCGTGGCTGCGCTAGCCGATCCTCTCGCCGTTCTTGATCCGGTAGCTCGGCGCATACATGGTCACCAGCTCTTCCGCCGCTGTCGGGTGCACAGCCATGGTCCGGTCGAAATCGTCCTTGGTGCAACCGCCCTTCAGCGTGATGCCAAGCAGCTGTGCCATTTCGCCCGCCTCGTGCCCAAGGATGTGGGCGCCCAGAACCTTTCGGTCGGCCGCATTGACGATCAGCTTCATGATCGTCTTTTCGCTGCGCCCGGACAGCGTCGCCTTGATCGGCCGGAACTCGGCCCGGTAGATTTCGAGGTCCTCGAATTTTTTCGCGGCATCCTCTTCCGAGAGCCCGACCGTGCCGATTTCCGGCTGCGAGAAGACGGCCGTGGCGATCAGGTCGTGATCGGGCGACGTCGGGTTGCCCTTGTATTCCGTCTCGATGAAGCACATCGCCTCGTGGATGGCGACCGGCGTCAGCTGTACGCGGTCCGTCACGTCGCCAAGCGCATAGACGCCGGGCGCGCTGGTGCGGGAAAACGCATCGACGATGATGGCGCCACGCTCATTGACCGTGACACCCGCCGCTTCCAGCCCAAGCCCCTTGGTGTTCGGCACGCGGCCGAGAGCCAGCATCACCTGATCGACGGTCAAGGTACCGTGCTTCAGCGTTTCCGCGGCCAGCCGGCCGTCGGCCGTTTTGCTGATCGACTGCAAGAGGTCCTCGCACAGGATGCGGATGCCCTTCTGCTCCATCGCCGCATGAAGCCCGCGCCGCATGTCCTGGTCGAAGCGCGACAGGATTTCCTTGCCGCGATAGATCAGCGAGGTCTCGACGCCGAGACCATGAAAGATATTGGCGAATTCGACGGCGATATATCCACCGCCGGCAATGACGATCGATTTCGGCAGTTCCTTGAGATCGAAAGCTTCGTTCGAACTGATGCAGAGTTCGTGGCCCGGCAGCGCGTCATGCGGCGTCGGATGGCCGCCGACGGCGATGACGATGCGCTCCGCTGTCACGGTCTTGCCGCTGTCGAGCAGCTTGATCGTGTTCGGGCCTGTCAGTTCCGCCCGGGTGTGCAGGATTTCCGCCCCGGCATTGGCAAGGCCCTTCTGATAGAGCCCCTCGAGCCGGGTGATTTCCCGTTCCTTGGCCGCGACCAGCTTTTGCCAGTCGAATTTGCTTTCGCCGACGCTCCAGCCAAAACCTTCCGCATCTTCGAAATGTTCGGCAAACTGCGAGGCGTAGACGTAGAGCTTCTTCGGCACGCAACCGCGGATGACGCAGGTACCGCCGTAGCGGAATTCCTCGGCGATCGCGACCTTCTTGCCCAGGGCGGCAGCAACCCGGCCGCTGCGGACGCCCCCTGAACCGCCACCGATAACGAAGAGGTCATAATCGAAAGAAGCCATGCTGAAAAACTCCCGGACGGGTCATATGCAGAGGAAGGCGGAACGTTGGGAAGGCTACTGTGGCAGTGACCATCAGCGCCTTGCCGGCGAATCCCGCCGTGTGAAGCTGATATAGGGTGGCATGCTACAAAATGAAAAGCCCGGAATGACCCGGGCTTAAGCAATTCGACGTGAGATATTCGGCCAATGGAACCGCCAGCAGTTTCCTTACTGGGCCGGCTTCACCTCGGTCGTAGCGCCCGGAAGCGGCTGCTGGTCGGCGGTCAGGGTCGCACTCAACTCCTTCGTCGCTGCCGCGTTCAGGTCGCGGGAAATCCCGGCAGCCCAGATATCGGCGGCCTTGACCATTTCGCGCGAGGCGATCGGACCGTCGTTCAGAAGCTTCTTGCCGGCGTCCGAGGTGTAGAACGCCGTGATCGCATTCAGCTGCTCGACCGTGAAGGTCTTTGCATAGATCGTCGCCGCCTCGTGCTCGAGATCGGCGCGGCGGGCGGCCAGTTCGAGGGCCTTTTCATCGACCGTCTTGGTGATCAGTTCCTGGTAGTTCGGCGAGGACTGGATGAGCGTCGTCTTCAGCCGTTCCGCCAGGTTGGGCAGGATGTTGTCGAAACCATTGGTGGCGGCGATCGAGGCGATCGCAGCACGCGCAGCCTTGAGCTGCTCGTCCGTGACGTCCTGCGCCCGCAGGGTCGGAACCATGACGGCGGAAAGGATGATGGCAGTGGCAGCCATTGTACGGCCGAGACCTGCGAGATTGATCATGTCTGTAACGCTCCTGTCAGTTGACGCCGGGTTCCGCGCGCGTCTTGCATCTGCGAACCCCTGCATAGTCCAATTTCAAAGCCATCGCCACCGGGTATCCCGATCGGCTGCGACGCTGTAACGATCCTCTGCGACTGATCTCAGCCACAGCCGGAAAATTCGCAAGGCCCAAGCGGTCGTTGCCGCCCGGACCGCAGTCATTCAGGCCGTCATCACCCTCGCCCCGGTCGGGCCGGCAATGATTGCAAGCGATGCGATGCCGATGAACAGCCCATGCTCGACCACGCCGGGAATGGCGTTCAGTTCGCGTGCCAGCGCATCTGCATCAGGAATGCGGCCAAAAGATGCATCCAGAATGAGATGCCCGCCATCGGTCATGAAGGGTCCGTCACCCGAGGCTCTGACGACGATTTCACCGGAGAGCCCAAGCCGCGCAGCAAGCTTTTCAATGGCGATGCGCGTCGCGCCGAGCCCGAAGGCATTCACCTCGATCGGGAGCTTGAAGGCGCCGAGCGTCTCGACCACCTTGGTCTCGTCGGCAATGACGATCATACGCTGCGATGCGCAGGCAACGATCTTTTCGCGCAGAAGCGCGCCGCCGCCGCCCTTGATCAGCCGCAGCTTCGGATCCACCTCGTCGGCGCCGTCGATGGTCAGGTCCAGTTCGGGAAGCTCTTCCAGCGATTTCAGCGGCACGCCGAGTTCCAGGCAAAGCCGGGCTGTGCGTTCCGACGTCGGCACGCCCTCGATGCGAAAGCCGGACGCCACCTTTTCGGCAAGCAGACGGACAAATTCTTCCGCCGTCGAGCCGGTACCGATGCCGAGCCGCATGCCGTCTTCAACATAGTCGAGCGCCGCCGCCGCGGCCTTGATCTTCATTTCACGGGCGTCCATGCGCCACGTTCTCCTCAAAACTCATCGACGAGACCACGGCAAAATATCGCCTCCCGTCGTTCCGCTGAGACGTTTACACGGCTGCAACGGCAAACAAAAGCCCAAATAGCAGGCGAGACGTAAATGGCGAAACTGCGCTGTCGCGCAAAGTCGAGATTGCTTTTCCCCGCCGGTTCCCCTACCCGGGATGCAATATTTGCTACGTACATCAAGAGGTTCCCGTGTCCGCATCCGTTGTCGTTTTTGATCTTGATGGAACCCTTGTCGATACCGCTCCCGATCTCGTCGCAAGCCTTAATCATGCAGTCACGCAGGCCGGTCTCGCTCCGGTGAGCTACGAAGACCTGACCCATCTCGTCGGACACGGTGCCAAGGCGATGATCGAGCGCACGTTCACGCTGCGCGGCAAGACGCTCAGCAGCGGCGATCTCGACTGGCAGATGAAGGAATTCGTGGATTTCTACCATGGCTCGATGCCGGGCGATTCCATTCCCTATCCCGGCGTCATCGAGGCCATGGACCGCCTGGCCGCGGCCGGCTACACGCTTGCCGTCTGTACCAACAAGCTGGAAATGCTTGCCAAAAGCCTGCTGGACGGGCTTGATCTTTCCCCCCGCTTCGCGGCCATCACCGGCGGCGACACGTTTGACGTGCGCAAGCCGGATGCGCAACATCTGCTGTCCACCATCCGCCTTGCCGGCGGGGTGCCTGAAAGGTCGGTCATGATCGGCGACAGCCTCAACGATATTCTTGTCGCACGCAACGCGTCCGTGCGCTCGATCGGCGTTCCCTTCGGCTATTCCGATGTGCCGGTCGAAAGCCTGGCCCCTGATCTTGTCGTCCGTCATTTCGACGAACTGACCCCGGAACTGATAGAGCGGCTGATCGCAAGTGCATAAAAAAGGCGGCTCGAAGCCGCCTTTTTTCGATCTTTCGCCAGATGGCTTTTAGCCTTCGGCGTGGCGCGCCACGCGCGTCGCTTCGAGCGCGCGGTCCATGTACATGTCGCGATCGTAGACATCGTTGAAATATTCGACCGTGCCATCCTTGTTCGGCCAGGCGGTGAAATAGGCGACATAGACCGGAATTCTCTGCGGCACGGAAACACCCTTGTTGCGGCCGCCGGCAATCTCCCTGGCGACATCCTCCACCGTCGTGCCGAGCACGGCAGCTGCCATCCGGCGCGGATCGGCCAGACGCACGCAACCATGGCTCAACGCACGTTCGTCCTTCTTGAAGAAGCTCTTCGACGGCGTGTCGTGCATGTAGATGGCGTGGGCATTGGGGAACAGGATCTTCAGTTCGCCGAGCGCATTGTCGCTGCTCGGCGGCTGGCGAACCGCGACGCCGGACGTCGAGCCATTCCAGTTGACGTCATAGGACGACACCGGACGGCCGCCGACTTCCACCTGATAGCCGAGGCGATCAAGATAACCCGGGTCGTTGCGCAGCTTCGGCAGCATCTCGTTGATGATGATCGACTGCGGCACGCCCCAATAAGGATTGAACTCGACCGTCTGGATCTCGTCCTCGAAGAAGAATGTCTGGTGCGCCTTGGAACCGACCACGACCCGCATCGAGAACTGCTCGGCGCCTTGATCATGGTAGTAGACCATGTAGGCAGGCTGGTTGATGAAGACGTAGCGGCTGCCCAGATCGGCCGGCAGCCAGCGCGCCTGCTCCATGGCGATACGCAGCTTGTTGATCTTGCTCTCGGTGGTGTCTCCACCCGTCAGGATGCGGATCGACGCCTTGCCGACGATCCCGTCCGGCTTCAAACCGTTTTCCTTCTGGAACCCTTCGATCAGCGCGACCAGCTCCGGCGTGTAGTCGGGGGTCCCCTGATAGGCGGAAAGCGTAAGCGCGTGCTCGACCTTCAGCGCATCGGAGCCCTTGAGGCGAATGCCGGCGATCACATTGGCCAGCTCGGGATTGCTGGTGCCGGGCTTCAGCAACGTGCCTGGTGCGATCACGATCCGCGGCGTGTCGCCGGTCTTTGCCTCGAGCGCTTCCAGCTCGCGCTTCAAAGCCAGGAACTGCGGGCCGGAAGGGGTCTGGGAGTTCAGATAGGCTGCGACATCGTGGCTTCGGGCAATATTTTCGAGCTTGCCCGTCAGGTTGACGTCCTTGCGCTTGAAATCGTGGTAGCCGGAAATCTTGTTCGGATCGATGCGGCCGCGCACGGTATCGGCGATGTAGGTCAGCGTCGCTGCGGAAAGCTGGATTTCGAATTCCACCAGCGACTTTTCGCGCGCGGTCATGTCGCTGCGGTCGAATGTATCGGACGGTACCGTGACGGCATAATCCTGCGGGTCAAGCCCGATGCTTGCCGCCTGCCCCAGCACCGTGAGGGCGGCTTTTGCGGAAGCATTCGGCGCATCGCCGCTGATCCAGACAAACCCCTCGTGACCGGCATAAAAAGCCTCGATTGCCTTGGCCACATCGCCCGGCGCATACGCCGTGACGCCGGGCAGGAACTGGCGTGCATCGGCCAGCGACGCACGTTGCATCGGCGGCAGAGCATCGCTGTCGACGGAACCGGTCACCACCGGATCGAGCAGCTTTGCAGTGGCGATACGGCGCAACGGCTCGGCCTTGTAGGTGTAGTATTGCGGCGAAGTCACCTTCGGCAGAGGGCGTGCAACCTGCTTCTGGGCCGGCTGCATCTCCCCGACGCCGGGCAGCGGCTGGAATTCTTCGGCGACGGGCCTCTTCTTGCGAAAAAGGTCCAGCAAATTCAGCGCTTCCGCGCGATGGACACCAAGAGAGGTGAACGCGCACCCGGCCATCAGTGTCACGATCGCTGCAGTCTTCATCAATTTCATTGGTTCACACGTCCCCGTATCGCATTGCCGCCATCAGCGGTTCGCGCCCGATGCCCCATCATGTCACCGAGCTTTCGTACTTATAAGAAAGGATGGTGAATGAAAAGGAAACGCCACTCTTTCAGTACCCCTGCAAACCGTCACAAATGCGTGAAAGACCGGCAGCAGGAAGACGGATAAGGACGCCCAAAAATTTGAATTCCTTGCATTATTTTTTTGCCTCCGAGAAAAATCGCAACATCGTGCGGAAATCCCGGCAAATACGGTCAAAACTATCCGTCCGCTTGTGTCTGAAAAAGCACAGGAACACGGCTGCCCAGGCTCGATGACGGACATTGTCGTGACGGAACGCACGTTGCTTTGAAAGCCGACCATTTTAAACGATTGTAGCATGGCACAGCGGCTCTCGCCCCCTTTACAAGCACAGGCTACCTGAGCCAGAGAGAACCTCATCACACTGCAGGCCGGCGCGGCGCGGCGGCCTCATCCACCTTCCGGTCTCGACACCGCCCGGTCTCGATATCGCCGGTCTCGACATCGAATGACGAAAGCAGGGATTACGATGACATCAACGCGCACGGAAACAGATACGTTCGGCCCGATCGAAGTCGCAAGCGACCGTTACTGGGGGGCGCAGGCCCAGCGTTCGCTCGGCAACTTCAAGATCGGCTGGGAAAAACAGCCGCTGTCGATCGTGCGTGCGCTCGGCATCGTCAAGCAGGCCGCCGCCCGCGCCAACATGGAGTTGCAGGGGCTTGATCCGACCGTCGGCAAGGCCATCATCGAGGCCGCCCAGGAAGTCATCGACGGCAAGCTCAACGACCATTTCCCGCTCGTCGTCTGGCAGACCGGTTCCGGCACCCAGTCGAACATGAACGCCAACGAGGTGATCTCCAACCGCGCCATCGAAATGCTCGGCGGCGTCATGGGCTCGAAGAAGCCGGTGCACCCGAACGATCACGTCAACATGAGCCAATCGTCGAACGACACCTATCCGACGGCCATGCACATCGCCTGCGCCGAGCGCGTCGTCCACGACCTTCTGCCGGCCCTCAAGCACCTGCATGAGGCGCTCGAAGCCAAGGTGAAGGCCTTCGATCACATCATCAAGATCGGCCGCACCCATACGCAGGATGCAACGCCGCTGACACTCGGCCAGGAATTCTCCGGTTACGCTGCGCAGGTTGCCTCCTCGATCAGGCGCATCGAAATGACCCTGCCCGGCCTCTGCGAGCTGGCCCAGGGCGGCACGGCGGTCGGAACCGGCCTCAACGCGCCGATCGGCTTTGCCGAAAAGGTCGCCGAAGAGATCGCCAAGATTACCGGCATCGCCTTCGTCACCGCGCCGAACAAGTTCGAGGCGCTCGCCGCCCATGATTCGATGGTCTTCAGCCACGGCGCGATCAACTCGGCAGCTGCCGCCCTGTTCAAGATCGCCAACGACATCCGCCTGCTCGGCTCCGGCCCCCGTTCGGGTCTCGGCGAACTGTCGCTGCCGGAAAATGAACCCGGATCCTCGATCATGCCGGGCAAGGTCAACCCGACCCAGTGCGAAGCCCTCACCCAGGTCTGCGTCCAGGTGTTCGGCAACAACGCGTCGCTGACCTTCGCCGGCAGCCAGGGTCATTTCGAACTCAACGTCTACAATCCGCTGATGGCCTACAACTTCCTGCAGTCGGTGCAGCTCCTGTCCGATGCGGCCGTGTCGTTCACCGACAATTGCGTCGTCGGGATCGAGGCGCGCGAAGACAACATCAAGGCGGCGCTCGACCGCTCGCTGATGCTCGTCACCGCCCTTGCCCCGAAGATCGGCTATGACAACGCCGCCAAGATCGCCAAGACCGCCCATAAGAACGGCACGACGCTGCGCGAGGAAGCGGTCGGCGGCGGCTACGTCACCGACGCGGAATTCGATGCCGTGGTTCGTCCGGAAACGATGATCAGCCCTTCCTGATCCCGGCTTTCGTACAGACGATACATTCATTCAGGCAGCGGACATCGCTGCCTGAATACTTTTACGAGCTACGGGAATTTTGATGCAATCTGAGCGATTTGTTTTGCTAACCGTTAAGCCTTCCAAAATCTTTCATCCCTAGAATTAGCGATTGGAGACAACAAAACAGGAGCTTGCCATGCAAGCGGCTTCGAACAAGGCGCAGATACCCGATATCGCCGCGCAGGTAACCTATGCGATGCGCATCATGGGCATCTCGCCGCTACCGCGCAACTACGAACTCTATTACGAAGCCTATATCGGCTCCAATCCGAAACTGACCAAGGAACTGGCAGCACTGGGCAGCCGCGCGACCCAGGAAGAACTGGACGAAATCGGCGCGCGCTACTTTGCCCATGTCCACCACGCGGTCGGCGTCGACCGCGCCCACAATCATCTGGCAAGCGAACTCAGCGACCTTCTCAAGCTGTTGAAGGACGAACAGTTCGCGCTTGAGAACTACAACAAGCTGCTTGACGAGACCTATCAGAACATCACCGGCAAAAGCAGTTCCAGCGCCGAAATCCTGCGCCAGTGCGTCAGCATCCTGACCGAGGCGACCGCGGACACGATGAGTCAGGGCAAGGAACGGGCCGAAAACGTCTCGCTGAAATCCTTCGAGATGGAAGTCATCCGGCAGGAACTCGACGAATACAAGCGCATCGCCAACACCGATTCGCTGACGCGCCTTGCCAACCGCCGGGCCTTCGACGAGAAACTGGCATCCGTCTACAATTCCGAGCAGCTTCGGGCCTATACCGGCCTTTTGATCGCCGATATCGACCACTTCAAGAAGGTCAACGACAGCTACGGCCATCCGGTCGGCGACAAGATTCTCGCGACCGTCGGCACGGTGATCCGCGCCAATCTGCGCCGCGACGCCTTCGTGGCGCGCACCGGCGGCGAGGAATTCGCCATCATCCTCGGTGACAGCAGCCTCGAGGAAAGCCTGCAGGTGGCCGAGCGCATCCGCAACGCGCTAGCAACCACGCCCTTCAAGAACTCCAAGACCGGCGTCAACTACGGCCCGATCACGCTGTCCCTCGGCGTCTGCCAGGCATCGCATGCCGACGACCCGGTCGATCTCTACAACAAGGCCGATATCGCGCTCTATTGCGCCAAGAACGCCGGCCGCAACAGGACGATCCTGTTTGAGGAAGGCATGAAGAAGGATACCGGCAAGAACTGGCTGATCTACCGCAAGTAAGCCGTTGAATTCAGAGCAGGCAGGGCGCCCGCACAGGGCCGCCCTGCCTTGTTTTTGCCGCGTTCCCCAGGAAACAGCCGCGCTCCCGCCGATTGTCTAGAAACGCTCCAGACAAGGGAGCGCACCGGAATGAACCGGAAAAATCTCCCGAACAAACCGGGAGACACGGACATGAAGACCATTCTCGCAGCCCTGATCGCAACCGCCATTCTCAGCCCCGCAGCCCACGCCGCCGGCAAGGACGGATCCTTCGAAGTCGCTTCGCTGCAATCCTCAACGGCCAAGACCGGCTGGCTGCAGGTGCTGTCGGAAGGCAAGCCGGCAAAGGCGAAGACCGCCCAAAAGAACAACGTCAACCTGTCACCGATCCAGCGCGAACTGGTCGCCTTCAACGAGAACGTCGCCCCCGGCACCATCATTGTCGATAATTCCGACCGCCGCCTCTACCACGTGCTCGGCAATGGCGTTGCGATGCGGTACGGCGTCAGCGTCGGCCGCGACGGTTTCATCTGGACCGGCACCAATACGGTCAGCCGCAAGGCCGAATGGCCGACCTGGAACCCGCCGGAACAGATGCGTGCCCGTGAGGCGAAGAAGGGCCATATCCTGCCCGTCAGCGTGAAAGGCGGCATCGACAACCCGCTCGGCGCCCGCGCCATGTATCTCGGCTCGACCATCTACCGCATCCACGGCACCAACCAGCCCTCCTCGATCGGCAAGGCGATGTCATCGGGCTGCATCCGCATGGCCAACGAAGACGTCGCACATCTCTACGCCAACGTCACGATCGGCACCAAGGTCATCGTCCGCGACTGAGACATCCAATCACCGGAGACAGCAACGAAGCGGGGTCTTTCGGCCCCGCCACGCTGTCAACCGGTGTCTCCTCAATGGCCGTGGCGCTCTGAAAAAATCCGCAGGCATTCGGCAAAGGCCGTGAGATCCGTGTAGATCTGGTCGGCCGGCGCGTTGCCAACGACGAAGGCCCCGCCCCGGCTCTTGATCCCGCCATCCAGCATCAGATTGTCGGCCATGTCGAAATCCTCCAGCGACAACCCGTCCGGGCCGCGCATGCGCCCGTCCGCGGATCGGGTCAGATCGCCCTTGTAATACGCGGCACAGCGCTTGAAATGATCGTCGGGTATATTGGTATAGGCATAGACCGCCTTGCCGAGCGCGCACATGAAGCCCAACTCGAAGCTGGTACCGACATCGGCGGCCAGGCCTCGAAACGGCGTCATATTGGCAATCACCGCATCCGCTTGCCGCATCATGCCTTCATTGATACCGCTGATGGCGAGTCCCCGCGCGTTTTTCGTCTCCACCGGCGGCGGCGCCAGATCACCTGGGCAAAGCGGAACGAAACCGGCGGCCCGTGCCATTTCGGCCTTCCTGCCGAGGATTTCCTTGCCGTTGGACAAAAACACGTCCGGACCGGCGAGGTAGACTTTCTTCTGCATGCGACTGTCTGCCTTGTAAGTCATGGGAAGACAGACGTTTAGCGGCAAGCGTCGCCACCCGCTACCCTGGCGATCGTCAAAAGTTCAGGCCGGTATTCGAAATGCATGGTGTCGTAGTGATACCAGCGTCCGCCCCAGATGAAGCCGTGCCGCTCGAACGCATCGACGATCTTCATCGGATATCTGTTCTTGTAGCGCGGCACCCTGCCCGGCTTGCCGCCCGACCAGATCCAGTAGTCCGCATAGGACGTGTTGATATCGATCGCCGCACCAAAACTGTGCACCGACATGTTCGCCGCCCCCGCGACCTTGCGCCAGTTGAAGGTTCCGGCCGACGGTGCGAGAAAGACCTTGAGCTCAGGCATACCCTTCAGCTCATCGCGGACCTTTTCCAGCGCCGCCGCCGCGCCCTGTCTTTTGGTCACGCGCAAGGTCTTGCCGAACCAGTCCACGTCCACGAGCGAGGCCTCGACCTCGCGGGCCGATGTACCGTAAAGCTGCATCATGAGCGCATCGCTGCGGATGCGGCCCGGATCGAAATTGACGTCAGGCGTGGTCGCACACGGCCCGGCGGGATAGATCTGCGCCAGGCTGTCCTCGATATCACCGGATGCCAGCTTGCCCGCATGGTCCTTGCTCTTGCCGTCATCGATCGGCAGCGACCCGCCGTCGCGGAAACGGACGTATCCGCCCTCGCTCTTGAGAAGCGAAGCCGGATAGGCCGCGACGAGCAGATCCACCTTGTCTGCGACACTGAGTTCGGCAGCCGCCACCGGCAACGCGGCAACCAGCGCCGCGGCAAACATCATCCGGCCGAGTATCCGGTCAATCGACCGTGACATTGATATAGTCGCCCTCGGGTCCGCGGAAAACCTGCACATTGATCACGGAGCCACCCCGCAGCAATGCCCGCGCGGCGCGAGTCTCGATCGTGCCGTACTCGATCATGCGCTCGGCCTTTTCGCGGTTCTTAGCGGAGGCAAAGAAACTGTCGCCCTCGTCGCCCGGCTGGGTCACGCCATAGCGGTGATAGTTCGCCCTGTCCTGCCGGATCACCTGCCAGGGCTCGGTCAACTGCTCGCCATAGGAGTTATAGAGGTCTTCCTCGCCGATATAAGCGTTGTATTCCTCGACCAGCCTGTCGGCCTTTGCGGCCCCCGCCGAAAGGCCAAGCGCCATCGTGGCAGTCAAAAAGAAAGCGGTCCTGTATGTCATCTGTCCCCCCACGCGCGAAAACCTGCGTTCCGCATCCCATTCGACGGAGCATAACGCATCCGGTCCTGGAAAAAACGTTTCGCCGCGGGGTTTTATTCGGACAGAATCC
Source organism: Rhizobium herbae (assembly GCF_017873135.1). Taxonomy (GTDB): domain Bacteria; phylum Pseudomonadota; class Alphaproteobacteria; order Rhizobiales; family Rhizobiaceae; genus Pararhizobium; species Pararhizobium herbae. Next base: position 559,434 of record NZ_JAGGJV010000001.1, read on the forward strand.
CGCTACCACATCGTCTTTGCGGCGCGCTCCGGCCATTCGCGATCATAGGTGTCCTTGTCGAAATCGGCCTTCGCCGCCTTCAACAGCGTGCCCGGCGTCGGCAGGGACTGCGGATCGACGAAACGCTCCGGGTTCCAGATCTGCGAACGGATCAGCGCGCGGGCGCATTGGAAATAGACCTCGCCGATGGTGACGACGATGACGCTGCGCGGGTGCTTGCCATCGACCTCGAAGGAGCCGGTCAGATCCGGATCGACGCTGACCACGGCCGTGCCATTGATCCGCATCGTCGTGGTCGAGCCAGGAATAAGAAACATCAGCGCCACGCGCGGATCACGGACGATATTGGCAAGCGAATCGACCCGGTTGTTGCCGCGCCAGTCCGGCATCAGCACGGTCTTTTCGTCGGCTATCCGGACGACGCTGACATCGTCGCCGCGCGGCGAACAGTCGAGCCCTTCCGGGCCGACGGTGGCAAGTGCCGCAAAGGGCGATGCCTCGATCATGCTGGCATAATCCGGCGTCAGCCGGCTGGTCACCTTGACCAGCGACGCCTCGCTCGTGCCGCCGTATAGCGCGTTCAGTTCTTCCACCGTGCGAATGATTGTCATGCCGTTCTCCACTAGACCGCATCTCCATCGGGACTAGGGCGATCCTTTCGACGGATAGCATGAAGCCTTTATGACGGCACCCGCGAAAATCGCTCAGGCGGCGGCCTTGCGGTCTTCCGCATGAATGAAGGCATTGATCCGCTCGATCACAGGTCCCGCGGAAACGATGCGGCGATGGCCGAGCCCGTTGGCCCAATGGAGGTCGACATTGGCTCCCGCTGCCGCGTAACGGCGGGCATGATCGGCAGAAACCTCCTTGTCGTCCTCCGCGTGGACCACCAGCACGGGCACGGCAACGCCCGCAAGAACCCGGGCGGCGTCGAACTCTTCGAGACGCCTGCCGGAGAGACGAACCACCATGCCTTCAAACGCCGCTTGTGCCTTCGGTGAAAGACGGAAAAGTTTCCCGAACCCTTTGAACAACCATGTCATTTCGCTGGGCGCGCCGATCAGCACCATCCTTTTGGCACGATGGGACGGCACGTCGCAAACCAGGCCGCCGGCCGCGCAAGCCAAACTGGCACCACCAAAGGAATGGCCAACCGAGACGTCGAACCCACCGAAATGCCGCCAGGCGGCGTCGATCGCCCGCACGGCTTCCGGCATTGTCAGCGTTCGCCCAGGCGACGCGCCGTGTCCCGGCCAGTCGAGCGCCACAACCTCGGCGCCATCCAGCGTCAGGCCCTCGATCATCGGCGCCAGATAATCGCTACGCGATCCCCAGCCGTGGACCAGCAGCACACGTTTCGACGCTCCATGCTCAGCCCGTCCTTCGAAATGCCGTGCCATCACCCAGCCGCCTGCAAAAGACAGCGTGACATGACGAGCCCGCGCCATGACGGGTTCCGCCGACGCCAGCGCCGCCTTTTCCTTGGCATTCGACGGCTTGCGCGACGGGGTGACGCTGAACAGGCGAAACGCCAGCCGTCCGGCGGCCTCCGGCGAAAACGCCGACACGCATTTCAGCGCGAGGCGGGTGACCTCGATCGTAAAGGATGCCATAGTGGGATTCCCTTTAAATGTTCAACGATGAACATTATTGTACAGTGATGAACAAAAAGCAAGCGACGATCGAACAGCATCATTTTCCCTGGGACCACCCGCGTTTCCGCAGCTGGATCGCGGTTGCCCGCGCCTGCCAGCTGATGCAGCAGACGCTGACGCGCGCGCTCGCCGAGCTCGACATCAAGCCGCCGCATCTGGATATTCTGATCAACCTCTATCGCTTCGAGGGCATCACGCAGCAGGAACTGGCGCGAAAACTTCTGGTCGGGCGTTCGAATATGAGCATGCTCCTGCCCCAGCTTGAAAAGCGCGGGCTGATCGAGCGGCGGGGCGATGCGAAAGACAAGCGCGTGCTGCGGCTGTCGCTGACGGCAAACGGCCGTGAACTGACGGAGCAGGCGATGGAGATCCAGACCGCGCTGATCGACACGTCGCTGGACAACGAACCGATCGAGGACTGCCTGATCGTCGCCCAGTCGATGGAGCGGCTGATTGCCCGCCTTTTGAAAGAGGAAAGCGATCCCGGCTAAAGCAGCGGAGCGATGCCGGTCAGCGGGGTTTTTCCGCCTTGTCCCGGCTCATGCCTTTTTCGGCAAGATCGCGTTCATAGGCGGCAAACAGTGTATCGCCGGTCTCGCCTAGTTCCCGCAGATAGTTCCAGGTAAAGATCCCGGTATCGTGAAAATCGTCGAACCCGATGCGAACAGCATAATTGCCGGTCGGCGTCATCGAGATGATCGAGACGTTGCGTTTGCCGGGTACGGTCAGGCCTTGCCCCGGTCCATGGCCTTGCACTTCAGCCGAAGGCGACAGCACACGCAGCATCTCCGCCGACAGGTCGAACGAGCTTCCGTCGTTGAAGGCAACCGTCAGCCGGTGGCGGTCTTTCGAGACGCGCAGTTCGGTCGGCCAGATATCGCTCATGATCGGCAGTCTCCATTGATGCACCGAGCACTAGCGCAGATTCCGGCCGGAGGGAATTCCCCGCAGGCTTCCCGGATTTCCCTTGATCGCAAGAAAGTGTTTCATATCGGTTTTCTCACGCTTTTGACGGCTTTCGCCTTGACGCCGCCGGTTTTGGTCACGACATTGATGGAACAGGGAGAATTTCGTTGAATACCGTCACCATCGACAAGACCGGCGCTCATCCGCTCACCGACGCCAAAACACCGATGATCGACCCCTTCGGGCGTGCCGTCACGTATCTCAGGGTTTCGGTGACGGATCGCTGCGACTTCCGCTGCACCTATTGCATGGCTGAGAACATGACCTTCCTGCCGAAGAAGGACCTCTTGACGCTGGAAGAGCTGAACCGGCTCTGTTCCGCCTTCATCGCCAAAGGGGTGCGCAAGCTGCGGCTGACCGGCGGCGAGCCGTTGGTGCGCAAGAACGTCATGTTCCTGGTACGCGAACTCGGCAAGCATGTCCATGAAGGCACGCTCGACGAACTGACGCTGACCACCAATGGTTCCCAGCTCTCGAAATTCGCCGCCGAACTCGCCGATTCGGGCGTCCGCCGCATCAACGTTTCGCTCGACACGCTCGATCCGGACAAATTCAGGCAGATCACCCGCTGGGGCGAGTTCTCCAAGGTCATGGAAGGCATCGACGCGGCGCAGGCGGCCGGCATTCACGTCAAGATCAACGCCGTTGCCCTCAAGGGCTTCAACGACGCCGAGATCCCCGACATGCTGCGCTGGGCGCATGGGCGCGGCATGGATCTGACGCTGATCGAGACCATGCCGATGGGCGAGATCGACGAGGATCGCACCGATCATTACATGCCACTGTCGGAATTGCGCGATACGCTCGCCGAACAGTTCAGCTTCTCCGACATCGCCTACAAGACCGGCGGCCCAGCGCGTTATCTTGAGGTCGCGGAAACCGGCGGCCGGCTCGGCCTGATCACGCCGATGACCCATAATTTCTGCGAGAGCTGCAACCGTGTGCGCCTCACCTGCACCGGCACGCTCTATATGTGCCTCGGCCAGAACGACGCCGCCGACCTGCGCACGGCGCTGCGCGCCTCCGACGACGATGCCTATCTGTCCACCGTCATCGACGAAGCGATCACCCGCAAGCCCAAGGGCCACGACTTCATCATCGACCGCACCCGCAACAAGCCGGCGGTTGCGAGACATATGAGCGTGACTGGCGGTTAAAGTTCGCGAAGAAATAAACCGGCCCGCCCCAGCTTCCTGGCACAGGCCTCCTTATGGCGACGTTGAAATCAAGCCGCGTAGCTTCGCCCGTAACCCTGCACCCGGCCACCAGCAACCGAACGGCTGGTACCAGTCTTGAAGCGCTCGATCTTCTCGTTGAGGATATCCACCTGATGGCGCAAGCCGTGGATTTCGGCGGTGTTTTCCTCGACCATCGCGGCGTTCTGCTGGGTGATCAGCTCGACCTCGCGAACGGCCTGGTTGACCTCGTTGAGGCCGCGATACTGGTCGGCGGCGGCCGATTCGATATTGCTGACCAGCTGGTGGATGGTCGATATATGGTCGTTGATGACGGTCAGTGCCTTGCCGGTTTCCTGTACCAGCTCCACACCGCCGCGCACCTGAACGGAGCTCTCCGAAATCAGCCCCTTGATCTCGCGGGCGGCACCGGCGCAACGCTGGGCAAGCTCGCGCACTTCCTGGGCGACGACGGCAAAGCCGCGGCCGGCGTCGCCGGCACGGGCAGCTTCTACCCCGGCGTTCAGTGCCAGAAGGTTGGTCTGGAAGGCGATCTCGTCGATGACGCCGATGATCGTCGAGATCTTGTCGGATGATTTGTTGATCGCCGCCATCGCGTCGATCGCCTTGGCGACGACTTCGCCGGAATGCTTGGCGTAGCTATGGGTCTCATCGACGGATACCGTCGTCTTGCGGGCGCTTTCGGCGGTCGAGCGAACGATTTCCGTCAGCTGGCCAAGGGCGCGCGAGCTTTGTTCGAGGGCTGCGGCCTGCTGCTCGGTGCGGCGAGCCAGATCGTCGGCCGACGAAGCGAGGTTACCGGTACCGCTGGTGATTTCGTCGGTCACTGAGCGCACGTCGATCAGCGTTGCGCGCAACGCCTCGACGGCATTGTTGTAGGTGCGGGCCATGACGATGTAATCCTCGGAAAGATCCTCCGCCATGCCCTCTTCCAGATTGCCGTCGGCAAGCTTTGCCAAGACGTCGGAGAGCGCGGTCAGCGCCTCCATCTGATCGGCCTCGATCCGGGCGCGCTCCTGACGGCGGCGGGCCTCTTCTTCGGCCGACAGCGTGCGGGCCGCTTCGGCTTCTTGCCCGAGCCGGACATTTTCCACCGCATTGTCGCGGAAGACGGCGACCGAGCGCACCATGTCGCCGATCTCGTCGCCGCGGTTGCGGCCTTCGATGGCGACTTCGAGATCGCCATTGGCAAGCCGGGTCATCGTCTCGGTCACCCGCTTCAGCGGGCCGCGCAGCGTTTCGATCAGCATAAGGCCACCGACGATGGCCAGCAGCGTGCCGGCGACCATGGCGATGATCGACACGTCAGCCGAGCGCTGGCTGTCCTTCTTGCCGGCTTCCTGGGCGCTGCTGACGAAGCTTTCCAGCGTCTGACTGGCATCGGCCACCAGAGCCGAGGCTTGCGCCTTGGCCGCCTGCCAGCGGGCACCGACGTCGATCAGCTGGGCCGTGCCGGTGTCGATATCCTGAAGCGACGGCGCCAGCTTGCCGGCGAGATCGCGCAGGGCGGCATTCTTGCCTCCCATTTCGGACAGCTTCGTCACGCTTGCGCGCACCGCTGCGATATCGGCCATCACATTGTCGCGGCTCGCCGTATCGAGCTTGCGGTGCAGTTCGCTGATATGCAGGCGGGTGTCGTCGAGCCCCTTGAAGGTCTCGTTCATCAGCCCGATCAGCGTCTTCAGCGAGGAAATTTCGCTGTCCATCCCGACGAAACGCTTGGCAGCCGTGTCCGAATTGGTCGCGGCTTCCTTGGCAAAGTCGGCCTCGTATTTGGAAAACTTGATCAGCGCCGAACCCAGCTGCGTCTTTTTGACGTCGTTCGGATCGGCATTGGCCAGAATGTCCTGGATCGCCTGCGTATCGGCCTTCACCTCGGCAATCCGCTTCAAAACCTTGTCCGAAGCGATTTTTTCCGATTCGGCGATCTGCTTCAGCAGGTGCGGCATCAGCTTGGTGGCCTGCTCGACCTTGGCATCCGGGGCAATGGCCATGGTGACGGGCAGGCGGAACTTCTTGATGCGCTCGGCAAGACCCTGATAGGCGGCGGCGTCGAACAGCAGCGCCTTGGCAAAGGATTCCTTTTCGCCCGATTCCTTGCGCAGGATGTCGATCTGCTTGAAGGCCGTATTGCCCTGCGCGGTCATGTCGGCAAGGGCTGCATCGAGCGATGCCGTCACGCTGTCGCGTTCGGTCTTGATCGACCAGAGTTTTTCCTGCTGCCCGCGCATCGCCGCGCCCAGCGCCACGACCGAGCTGATCTTGGCCTTGTCGTCTTCGGCTGTCAGCAGGTCGTTCAACGTGCGAATACCGGTTTCCTGTTCGTCGATCCGCCCCGTCAGCGTTGCCCGCGCCTCCTCGGTCGGATTGTCGGCGAAACTCTGCAGTCCGCTGCGCAGCGATTGGAAATCGGAGAGATTGTTGATCGTTTCGCGCGTCACGGTCATATGCCCGTTCAGCGTGCTTGCCGTGAAATAGCCGACAAGGCCGATACCGGCGATGAGGGCCACCAGCGGCACGACGAACAGCAAAACCTTGGTGACAATGCGCAGGCGCTGCAAAGAGCGATCGATCAGGGACATTCCGAACTCCAGATGTTGAGCAAATCGGACATTCCCGCCAGACTGCTCTCAAGGAAAGAGAACGGACACACCGGTGCGCGACCATGGCGCCAGTCCGGAAAGTCATCCGGTTGACCCGAACGGAAACAGTTTCCCGTTACGTCAACCATAATCGCATCATGCGAAGGGCAGCGGAATATCGGCACGATAGGCAGCGAAACTTAATATTTCGCCAAGAAAACCGTAGTTTAGCGGCGTGCAGTGAAAATCGGCGAGGCCGTATTTCACTACTCTAAAATACTGATACAGAGCGGTATTCTTCCATTTCTGCCGCCAATTGCGACACGAGAAGGATAGGAGTTGCACAAAAGGAATGCCGATGCTTTACAGATAGGCAAGACCAGCAATGCAGACCTTCCAGCCCGCCGTATCGCAGGTTTAAAAACCGCACGGCGATGAGAACAGGCCCATAAAAATAATGCAATCCACCGCCAACTTCCGCGGCGCCATCTTCATGTGCCTGGCCATGGCAGGTTTCACCTGCAACGACGCATTGGTCAAATCCGTGACCGGCGTCATGAATGCCGGTCAGATCATGCTGGTGCGCGGCTTCTTCACGTCGGTCCTGGTGCTGCTGCTGGCCCGCCATTTCGGCGCCCTGCGCTCGTTCAAGCTGATCCTCACGCCGGTGGTGGCGCTCCGGATCGCAGCCGAGGTCGGCGCCTCCATCGCCTATATCTACGCGCTCGGCCAGATCCCGCTCGCCAATGCCTCGGCCATCCTGCAGGCGCTGCCGCTGGCCGTAACGCTGGGCGCGGCGCTGTTCCTGTCGGAACCGGTCGGCTGGCGGCGCTGGCTGGCGATCCTCACCGGTTTCGCCGGCGTTCTGCTCGTGCTGAGACCCGGACCGGAGGGCTTTACCGCCGCGGCTTTGAGCGTGGTCGCCTCGGTGGTCTTCGCGGCGATCCGCGACCTGTGCACCCGGCGGATCGATGTCGCGGTGCCGTCGCTCTTCATCTCCGTCATCACCGCAACCGCGATCACGCTGACAGGCGCGGTGATGATCATTCCGCTCGGCGGCTGGCAGCCGATGTCCTGGGCCTCGATTGGCGTTCTGGCCGGCGCAAGCCTCTTGCTGCTGGTCGGCTACCAGTGCATCGTCCTGGCCATGCGCAACGGCGAAATCGCCATCGTCGCGCCGTTCCGCTATACCAGCCTGATCTGGTCGATCGGCATCGGCATCCTGTTCTTTTCCGAAGAACCGGACATCTGGATGGTGACAGGTGTCGCGATCATCATGGGTTCCGGCCTCTATACCTTCGCGCGCGAAAACAAGCGGCGGGCAGCGGCCGTGGCGCAGCAATCGGAGCCGGGATCGCCGAAATGATAGGATCGAAGAGCAAGGAGATGCGATGAGCGTATCGGCAATTCTCCCGGTACATCTCCCGCGTGGCGTCGTCCTTGCCGGCGGCCGGTCTTTCCGCATGGGCAGCGACAAGGCGGCGGTAATGCTGGGCGGCAAACCGCTTGTTCACCACGTCATCGAGCGCCTCGCGCCACAGACGGACGGCCTCAGCGTCAACAGCAATACGGCCACCGGTTTGGAGTTCGCTCCCGGCGTCCCCGTCTTTGCCGATACCGTTCCGGGCCATGCCGGACCGATGGCAGGGGTGCTATCGGGGATGCGCCACGCGGAAAGGCACTTGCCCGTGGCCAGCCACATCGCCACCGTTCCGACCGATACGCCGTTTTTCCCGCTGAATCTCGTCTCCCGCCTTCAGGCAGCAATCACCCAGCCCGGCCAGATCGCCGTTGCCTATTCGGCTGGCGTCATGCACCCGGTCTTTGCCCTCTGGCCGGTCGCCCTTGCCGATGAACTCGAACACTGGCTGTTGACCGACGAAAAGCGCCGCGTGCGCGGATTCATCGAACGTCATCCGGTGGCGGAAGTGGATTTTCCCGTGGTTGAAACCGCGGAAGGCCCGATCGATCCGTTCTTCAATATCAATACGCCGGGCGATCTTGAAACGGCCGAACACTGGCTACCGCTCATCGAGGAGACCGAAAGATGACACCTCCTGAAATCCTCGACCCCAAAGTCTTCGGAATTGCCGGCTGGAAGAATTCCGGCAAGACCGGCCTTGCCGTCCGGCTGGTCACCGAATTGACCCGTCGTGGCTACCGCGTCTCGACGGTCAAGCATGCCCACCATGATTTCGATATCGACAAGGTCGGCGCCGACAGCTTTCGCCATCGCGAGGCGGGCGCCCATGAAGTGACGATCGTCTCCGGCACGCGCTACGCCATCATGCACGAATTGCGGGGCGCACCGGAACCGAGTTTTCCCGAAATTCTGGCCCGCCTCGCCCCCTGCGATCTCGTTTTGATCGAAGGATACAAGCGCGAGCCGATCCCGAAGATCGAGGCGCGGCGGCTGGAAGCGCAGAACCGCGAACCGCTGGCCCCGACCGACCCGCATATCGTGGCGATTGCCGCGGATCATCCGGTCGAAGATACCGGGCTCGTTCTGTTCGATCTCGACGACACGACAGCAATCGCCGATTTCATCGAGCGCACCACCGGGCTGATAAAACAACCCGGATGACCGGGCAAAATCAGTTGGTGGTTTCGTCGCTGCCGTCTTCCGTCGCGTCATCGAGCCGGACGAAGGCGTATCCCCTGGCCTTCAGGTCAAGGATGCCCTTGACGACGCCTGGGCCGGCGGCATGCGCCGGCTGGTTGATATGGGCGATGATCACGTCGCCGTCCTTTGAGGCCGCGATCCGTTTTTCCGCTGCCGAAGCGCCGAGCAGCGAACCGCCGTCGCCGTTCACCGAATAACCGGCGACGCGAAAGCCCATCTGTCTGATCTGGCCGATCGACGACAGGCTGTATTTTGCCGTCGCGCCGCGAAACCAGTGCGGCGTCAGCCCCTGTTCTTCGATGGCAGCGGCGCCGCCCGCGACCTCAGCCTCGACCGCCTTCGGGCTGCCGGCCGCCGGAATGCCGTAGATCGATACCGGCTGGTCGACGGCTGGAACATGCATCGCCCCGTGATTCTCGATCTCGAAAAGATCCGGATGCGCCTTGAACGCGGCGATCGCCGCATTGTTGCGCTTCAGCCAGCGGGCGGTCACGAAGATGGTCGCCGGTATATTGTTGTCGATCAGCGTCGATAAGATGCGCTCGTCCGTCCTGCCGCTGCAGGCGTCGAAGGTCAGCGCGACGCGGGGAACTGCGCCTTTTGGCTGTTTCTCAAGCTTCAGTTGCGGCTCCACCAGCCGGGTCGCGGCAAGAGACGCATGGCTGGCCAAAGCGACCATCAAAAGTGCAGAGAGAGGGATTTTCACAACAGGTCTCACAGTCCCGCACCAGCGGGAAACGGCGGAAAAAGAGGAAGCGTCATGCAAAACGGCCCGGTGCAGGGTGCACCGGGCCGTTCGCAACGGCATCTCTATGAGAGGCCGAACTATGGCTAATTCTGGGCCACGGGACGGACAAGCGGCGTCACGCGACGGATTGTCACGCGGCGGTTCTGCTGCTCGGCTTCGAGCGTGCGAACCTTGAGGAAGCGCTCGCCATAGCCCTGCGTAACCAGGTTCTCCGCCGGAATGTCGTAGACCTCGGTCAGAAGCGAGGCGACCGATTCGGCGCGTTCGTCGGAAAGCACCAGGTTCGGCTCGTCGCCACCCACCGCGTCCGTATGGCCTTCGATGAAGAAGGTCTCGCCCGGATCCTTCTCGATCACTTCCAGCATGGCATCGGCCACCTTGCGCAGGGTTTTGGCCTGCGACAGCGGTACTTCCGCACTGCCGGTCGCAAAGGTGATCGTATCGAGATCGATACGGCGCACCTTGTCGCGGATACGGGCCGAATTTCTCACCTCGTCGATCGTGTAGGTGCGCTCGACCTGCTCCACCGGCGGTTCGGCCAGGAAGTCGTAATAGTCGCGGTCGGGCTCGCTCGACGTATCGATGATGTAGTCGCGAACCGGTACGCGCAGGCGCATCGGCGGCAGATCATCACCGGCGTCAAAGCTCGGCGGACGCGGACCTTCGCCGGCTTCAGGCGCGTAGATCATCAGATATTCACGCCCGTCCCGGTCGATCCGCGAACGCTGAATGATGTCGCCGTAACGATTGTAGATCGTCACGATGCGCACGCCGTTCGGCCGCTCGATCGTCTCGCGCGACCGGCCGCGCGACAGTTCCTCATAGAAGGTTTCCTGGGCGTTGCGGCGCAGGCGCGGACGATCGTCGCCACGAACGATGATCTGGTCGCCGAAATCGAGAACCGTGCGGTTGTCGCGCGTCTCGTCGATCCTCGGCCGGCGGCGATCGGCGCCGGTGAAAGCGTCGATCAGTTCGTTGACGCCGAATTCCGGAGCGCGATCGACCCTGCGGCCTTCTTCCTTGATGCCGGCTCCCAGTTCCTCACGCGTCGGACGGCGATCCTTGCGGCGCGACTGGGCTTCCTCGTCGCTCTTTGGAACCTCGACGTTCTCATCATCGGCCCGGGCGCGTTCACGCTGCTTGCGGCGTTTTTCGCGGGCGTTGCCATCGGCGTTGTCGGCGTCCTTGTCGCTGTCGAGAACGGCAGCGCCGTTGTCGACCGGAAGGACGACCGTGTCGTCGCTCTTGGACGGATCTCGGGCGATGATCTGCTTTTCTTCCTCGGTGCGCGTATCGACGACCTTGGGGATCGGCTTGCGACGATCGGGCCGCTTGCGGTCCGTGGTCGATTGGCCGTCGCCGTCAACCGCCGGACGCAGTTCGTCCTCGGCCACCGGCTGCTGGCCCTGCGTTTCGCTCTGGGCACGCGCCTTCTGCTCGGCACGAATACGGCGGCGTTCCTCGGCAGCCTTCTGCGCGTCGTCGTCGCCTGTTGATGGCTGCGCTTCTTCCTGCTGCGGCTGCTCGGCATCCTGACGCTTCTTGCGCTCGGCGCGGGCCTTGGCCTTTTCGTCGGCAGCGGCCTTCGCAGCATCGTCGTCAGTGGAAGGCTGAACCTCTTCCGGCTGCTGTTCGGCCTGCTGGCGCTTCTTGCGCTCGGCACGCGCCTTGGCCTTCTCGTCGGCGGCCTTCGCGGCATCGTCGTCAGTGGAAGGCTGGGCCTCTTCCTGCTGCTGTTCGGCCTGCTGGCGCTTCTTGCGCTCGGCGCGGGCCTTGATCTTCTCTTCGGCGGCCTTTGCGGCATCGTCGTCGGCGGAAGGCTGGGCTTCTTCCTGCTGCTGCTCGGCCTGCTGACGCTTCTTGCGTTCGGCACGGCTCGGCTGCTCTTCCTGTGCCGGCTGGGCTTCCTGCTGCTGTTCGGCCTGCTGGCGCTTCTTGCGCTCGGCACGGCTCGGCTGCTCCTCCTGCGCCGGCTGGGCTTCCTGCTGTGGCTCCTGCTGTTGCTCGGCATCCTGCCGCTTCTTGCGGCGCTCGGCGCGGCTTGGCTGTTCTTCCTGGGCCGGCTGCTCCTCAGTCTGTTCGGCGCGCTGCTTGCGCTTCTTGCGCAGCAATTCCTCTGGTGTCGGTTCTCCACCGTCTGGTTGTGCGACGCCATTTTCCTGCGCGACTTCGAACGGCTTCATCAAACTGTCGGCCAGAGCCGGCTGGATGGCGATCGACATCGACAGCATGGGAAACGCCACCGTCGCGAAAAGTTTGGATCGAATGCTCATGTATTTCCTCCTTCAGAGGTCCCGTTTCTTTATTTCCAACCGGTGGACGTCCCGGCCTTCTTCTTTCTTCATCTTTGGGCAGACCCAAGCGGTGAAAAGAAGGCGCACCGGTTCAAATCAGCCAACGAGGATTAGCGAAACCCGCATTAACTCAGGATGAATGCCCTGTTCATCCAGGGGGGAGATAGGACGACGCCGGCAGGAAGCCAGCCCGACGCATGACGATGTGCGGACAATTCATCAAGGCGAGCTTCGTTTCCTGTTGATTTTTCCATTTAAAGCGTAGGAATATCCGCGCAGCCCGGCCGTAACGACGGTCGGCATGTCGGTGGCCGCGAAGAAGAAAAAACCGGCCGCCTGCCAACAGAGAGGATCAACATGCGTATTTCAAGACGTTTCGCCATGGCAGCTTCGGCAGCTGTTTTCGCGCTCATGGCCGGCTCTGCCATGGCCGACGGCGAAAAGATCGTCATCGGCACGGAAGGCGCCTACCCGCCCTTCAACAATCTCGAGGCGGACGGCACGCTGACCGGCTTCGATATCGACATTGCCAAGGCGCTCTGCGTCGAGATGAAGGCCGAATGCACCTTCGTGACCCAGGATTGGGACGGTATCATTCCGGCCCTGCTCGCCAAGAAGTTCGACGCGATCGTCGCATCGATGTCGATCACGCCGGAGCGTCTGGAGAAGGTCGATTTCACCGACAAATACTACAACACCGGGCCTGCCATCGTCGTTCCGAAGGATTCGCCGATCACCGAAGCAACAGAAGCAGGCCTCGCCGGCAAGACGCTGGGTGCGCAGTCGTCGACGACTCATTCCAACTACGCCGAAGCCTTCTTCAAGCAATCGGAATTGAAGCTCTACCCGACGCCGGACGAGTACAAGCTTGACGTCGCCAACGGCCGCGTCGATGCCGTCATCGACGACGTCGTGGTCCTTTCCTCCTGGCTGAAGACCGAAGACGGTGCCTGCTGCAAGATTCTGAAAGCCCTGGCACCCGATCCGGAGATCAACGGCATCGGCGCCGGCATTGCCGTGCGCAAGGGTGACACAGCCTTGAAGGACAAGTTCAACGCTGCCATCAAGGCAATCCGCGCCAACGGCAAGTACAAGGAAATCAACGACAAGTACTTCGACTTCGACGTTTACGGCGGATAATCTTTACACGCCTCTGAAATACGATGGCGGGAGGCTTGCCCTTCCGCCATTTTTGCCTGACAACTCATCATAACAACAAGCGAGCCACAAGGCCGTGCAGGGGAAATCTGACGTATGCAGGCTGCTTTTGCTGCCCTCTCTTCCGTTGTCTCGTGGTTCGCCGGCATGATCGATCCGATGTGCGGCCCGATCGGCATCTTCCGGCTTTTCGCGGCGGACACGCTCCTGTCATGCGGCGACACCGGCTGGGGCGACGAGATCGCCTATGGCTTCATGATCACGGCCAGCCTGGCGATCTGCACCCTGCCCATCGGGCTTTTCTTGGGTTTCTTCATCGCATTGGCGAAACAGTCCGAGGAAAAATCGCTGCGGCTGGCGACCAACATCTACACCACCATCTTCCGGGGACTGCCGGAGCTTTTGACGCTGTTCATCGTCTATTACGGCCTGCAGATCGTCGCCCAGCGGGTGATGGCGGCCGTCGGCTACGAGGGACCGGTCGAGATCAACGCCTTCATCGCCGGCATGATCGCGCTTGGCGTCGTCTTCTCCGCCTATTGCTCGGAAGTGCTTTTGTCCGCCTTCAAGGCCATTCCGCGCGGCCAGTACGAGGCCGGCGACGCCCTCGGCTTTCATCGCGGCAAGACCATGCGGCTGATCATCCTGCCGCAGCTGGTGCGCATCGCCCTGCCCGGCCTCGGCAATCTCTGGATGGCGCTTCTGAAGGATACGGCATTGGTCTCGGTCATCGGCCTGCCGGACATTCTGCGCCAGACCGGCGTCGCCGCGCGCGTCACCAAGAACGCCTTCGAATTCTTCTCGATCGCCTGCCTGCTGTTCCTGATCCTGGCGATGGCATCCTCGCTGGTCTTTTCCGCGCTCGAGCGCTGGACCAAACGTTCGGAGGTCGCCCGATGAGCCATGCCGAAACCATGCTGCCTGCGCTGCCGCCGCCGCCGGAGGCCCTGCGGCGCTACACGCTTTCGCGGCTGATCGGCCGCGTCGCGCTCGGCATCTGGCTGGCTGCGTCCGTCGGCATCTTCCTGTTTGTCGTCGAATCCTGGAGCCCCGAGAAATTCGCCAAATACGGCCCCAGTTTCATTTCCGGGCTCGGCGTCACGCTGACGCTCGTCAGTATTTCCATCGTGCTCGGCGGCATTCTGTCCCTGCCGCTGGCCTATGGCCGGATGACCAAGAACAAGGTGATCTCCTGGATCGCCTATGCCTATGTCTATTTCTTCCGTGGCACGCCGCTGATCACCCAGCTCTTCCTTGTCTATTACGGGCTCGGCAGTTTCCGCCCGTACCTGGAGGCCGTCGGCCTGTGGTCGCTGTTCAAGGACGCGTGGTTCTGCGCGCTTTTGACCTTCACGCTCAACACCGCCGCCTATCAGGCCGAAATCCTGCGCGGCGCCATCCAGAGCGTGCCGCGCGGCCAGCACGAGGGTGCCGCGGCCCTTGGCCTGCCGAAGCGCGTCGCCTTCTTCAAGATCATCCTGCCGCAGGCAATGATCGTGGCCCTGCGCCCCTACGGCAACGAAATCATCCTGATGATCAAGGGCTCGGCCATCGTCGCGATCGTCACCGTGTTCGACCTGATGGGCGAAACACGCCGTGCCTTCTCGCGAACCTATGATTTCCAGATGTATCTCTGGGCTGCGGTCCTTTACCTCATCATGGTCGAGATGCTGCGCAACCTCTGGGCCTGGATCGAAACGCGCCTGACACGCCACCTGAAGCGCTGAACCGGAGGGAGAATTGGCAGCACTCTCAATAGCATGCTGCCAATCTCTTGTTTTTGAACGCTATTTTTTCACCGCACGAATAATATTAATAGCCGGTTAACCAATCAGGTGCTTCAATAGCAGGGACCATCATCAGCAAAATGAGGTCCGAAATGACGCACGAACTGGAACTGCAGCTCAAGGGTTACGGCCTGACGACGGCCCAGATCCTGTATCGCATGCCCGATCATCCGAGCTTCCTGCAGACCTATATCTGGCAGCACTACGATCTTGCCCCCGATTTTCCGGAAATGAAGAGCTTCCTGAAATTCTGGCAGGAAAAGCTCGAAGGCCCCTTGCATTCGGTGCGCTATGTCCACCGCAAGCTGATCTCGGCCTCGGACTGGCGGGCCCTCAAGGGCGAGTTCATCATCAACTGATCGCTCGCCCCGGAGATAAGCATTTTACACCGAGCGCGTGATGCCGCCGTCGATGCGGATGTTCTGGCCGGTGATATAACCGCCGCGGTCGGTCGCCAGAAGCGCCACCAGCTCGGCCACTTCCTCCGATGTGCCATAGCGGCCCATCGGGATGCGCAGGCGCCGTTCCTCGGTCTCCGGCAGGCTGTCGATGAAGCCCGGCAGCACGTTGTTCATGCGGATGTTGTCGCCAGCGTACTTGTCGGCAAAAAGCTTGGTGAAGGCGGCAAGGCCCGAGCGGAAGACGCCGGATGTCGGAAACAGCGGGTCCGGCTCGAAGGTCGCATAGGTCGAGATATTGACGATGCTGCCGGATTTCTGTTCCAGCATGATCGGCGTCACCAGCCGCGTCGGACGCACGACATTGAGAAAGTAGACGTCCATCCCCTTGTGCCAGTCATCGTCCGTGAGATCCAGGACCGCAGCGCGCGGCCCGTGTCCGGCCGAATTGACCAGCGCATCCACCCTGCCCCATTTGCCATAGGCCGCATCGACCAGACGCTTCAGGTCGTCGTTGGACTGGTTGGAACCGGTCACGCCGATGCCGCCGAGTTCCTGCGCCAGCGCCTCTCCCTTGCCGGAGGACGAGAGGATAGCGACGCGATAGCCTTCCGCCGCCAGCCGGCGTGCCGAAACAGCACCCATGCCGGACCCGCCAGCCGTGATGATTGCAACTTTTTCCGCCATCGTCGTCTCCCTCATGTCAATGAAGGCGCGATAAAACCAGCAGCGGGCGCAGATCACAATCAAGAAATCCTGCACCTGCCATCAGCCCACCTGTTTCACCGATCAGACATGAACCTCGCCATGCGCCAGTTCGCCCTCGCCCGGCTCCTTGTGAAGCGCCGCATAGGCCATGAGGACGTAAAAGACGATGACAAGACCGATCACCAGCCAGCCCGGAACAGGACCAAGCGCTGCATTCGCGGTCACCTCGCCTAGCGAACTCACCTGCCGGGCCTCGCCGCCATTGGCCTGCAGGATCGGCGAGGATATTTTCAGGGCCCAGGCCAGAAGCAGGATGAGATACATCCAGCAGTAATTGCGCCGCAACCTTCGGCAAACCGCCTCGCGATAGCTCATCAGGAAGGCCGGACGACGCAGGCTGTCGGCGATGGGTGCCGCCCAGTTCGGCTTGAAGGGCGCCTGTGGAGCCAGCATCTGGGCAAAATAGCCGCGCTCCATGCGGCGAACGCGGGCGCGGTAGACATCGAAGAACCGGTACCGCCGCGCCTCTATGAACAACAGCAGCGTGATCAGCAGCATGGCAAAGAGCAGCACGCCATGATGCGAAGCCGGGGTCGATAGCGAAACCGAGAGCAGGGCCGCCGCCACGGTGGTCGCCCAGTTCGACGTGCGGTCGATGCGGTCGCGCCAGCCCGCCATCCGGCCCATTTCACCGCGATAGTAGTGGACGAGCGCCGTGATCGTCTCTGCGGGCGTTGCCGGCAAAGGCGGGCTTTTGGCTTCGCTCTCGTCCTTGAGCAGACCAATCGGACTGAATTCCGCGGCCATGATCATTTCCTCCCGAGCTTTTGTTGTTTTGCGCATCATGCGCCCGTTTCCGACCGCGATAAACGTTTTTCCGGCCGCAAACCGTCCGTGCGCGTGGGTTTTCGCATTGCCAAACGCCATCCCGCGCCGTAAAGACGCGGCCATGCAGAAGATCGATGAAGAAGCCCTCGCCGAAGCCTATAACCGCGCGCTTGCCCTGGAGAAATCCGGCGACGTCGAGGCTGCTGTCAAAGCCTATGAAGAGGTTCTGGCGATCGATCCGGACGATCACGGCGGCGCCGCCGTTCGCATCGCTTCGATGGGACGCGGCGAGACGCCCGACAAGGCGCCGGACGCCTATGTCACCACCCTGTTCGACCAGCATGCGGATGTGTTCGAGGACGTGCTCGTCGAACAGCTCGACTATCACGTGCCGATGCTGGTCCGCCAGCGGCTGCAGGCACTGAACCTCGGCCCCTTTGCCCGGGTCCTTGATCTCGGCTGCGGCACGGGCCTGACCGGCGGCGCGCTGCGCGACATGGCTGACGATATCACCGGCATCGACCTGTCGGAAAACATGGTCGAGATCGCCCACGAAAAAGACGTGTACGAGACGCTCTACGTCGCCGAAGTCGTCGATTTTCTCGAGGACAATAACGACGAGCCCTTCGATCTGATCACCGCGACGGACGTGCTGCCCTATCTCGGCGCGCTGGAAGCCCTGTTCTTCGGCGCCGCCGAAAACATGAATGCCGGCGGCCTGTTCATCTTCTCAAGCGAGACCCTGCCCGCACAGACCTTCGCCGGGCGCGCGTTCATGGTGGGTCCCAACCAGCGCTTCGCCCATGCCGAACCCTATGTCCGCGAGCGCCTGGATGCCATCGGCTTCGATATCGTCGAATTCTCGGATATCACCGTCCGCAAGGAAGAGGGCGAGCCGATCGCCGGTCATCTGGTGATTGCAAAACTGCGCTGATAACGGCGCTCAGGCGCCGTGAACGTCCGGCAGCTCGTACCAGTCGCCCTTGAACTCCGTCAGGATATTCTTGACGATCTGCTTGCCGGTATCGCCATCGATGACGCCGGCCGAGACCATCAGCAGGTCGGTGCCGATATTGTCCTTGAATAGACGGCTGCCGCAGGTCGAGCAGAACCCGCGCCGCGCCTTGTCCGAATAGCCGTACCATTGCAGGGTGCCGTCTGCCTCGAACCGGACGTCGTCGCGCGGTGCACCGATGACCGCCATGTAGTTGCCATGCGCCTTGCGGCAGTCGCCGCAATGGCAGCAGAACACCCCCGCCGACTCCACAGGAATGGAAAATTTGACGCCGCCGCAGCGGCATGACGCGTTCAGTCGTTCGGCCATGGTTCCTGTCCTCCGGGTGGTGAATGGCTATGCCGACAGCAAATGCGCGGCTCTCGGAACCAGACATACGGCGCAAAACCCAGGCTTCAAGCGCCTCCCGGAAAGATAAATACGACATGCGAACACGCCCCGACGCAAGCTCCCGGAAGCACAACAGCACGGAGCAGGCCCAAGGTTGACGGTAAGGTGTTCACAGGCAAAAGGCAGTGCCACCTGCACCGCCTCTTGCCTGTGAAGCTCCTCGTCAGCTCGCCCGGCCTTTCCAGACGATATCGCTGATTGTCAACTGTTTCGGAATGATCTTCAACTGGAAGAACTCATCGGCCAGCGCCTGCTGATAGGCAACCGCCTCCGGCCCCACCGTCGAGATATCGGCAAGGCTGAACCCCTTGCGCGTCAACACAACCCGTTGGATATCCTCCGGCACGCCGGTGATCTTCGAAAGAGCCGCCACGGTGCCGTCCAGGTCGTTTTGCGCAGCGGCGCCGACCTTTCCGAGCTCATCGAGGATTTCGCTGAGTACATCCCCGTGCGCCGCGGTGAAATCACCGTTGCTGAGGAAGTAGCTCCAGGATTCGGCGATCCCCTCGGCAGTGGTCAGGACGCGCGTGCCGGGATCTTTCTCGGCGACGGCAAAATATGGATCCCAGATCGACCAGGCGTCGATCTGCTTGCTGGCAAATGCGGCTGCCGCATCCGATGGCGAAAGGTCGGCCGCCTCGATATCGGCAATGCCGAGACCGGCCTTGCGCAATGCCTTGACGGTGAAATTGTGGGCGCTCGAACCCCGCTTGAATGCCACCCGCTTGCCCTTCAGGTCCCCGATCGACTGGATCGGCGAATCCTTGTGCACCAGGATCGCGGACCCCGCGGAGGCTCCCCTGTAGGTGCCCGCATACAGCAGGTTGCCGCCGGCCGCCTGCGCAAACAGAGGCGGTACGTCGCCAGTCGGGCCGAAATCGATGGCGCCGGCCCCGAGCGCTTCGAGCAGCGGTGGGCCGGACGAAAATTCCGCCCAGGTGATTGCAATGCCGCGATCGGCAAAGCGCTTTTCCAGCGCGCCCGTTCCCTTGGCAAGCGCCAGGACGCCATTCTTCTGCCAGCCGAGGCGCAATTCCTTGAGCGGTTCGGATGAGGCACGGGCAATTCCCGGCAGTGTCGCCGCGAGCGCAGCTGTCCCGAAAAGCGATAGTGTCTGTCGGCGTGTGAACATGATAGATCCCTCTCGATGTTTGTCGGCGCACGACAGCGGCGCCACTGTCATCAAGATTGATGCAATCTATAAAAACTATATACTATATTAATATCAAAAACAGGCGCGATACCGGAAAAGCCGATCAGCGAACACTCTTCCGGCAAAAAATCATTCTCCTATGCCCCGGAGCATGCTGTGGGTGAGGACGTAGGGATGGCGCTTGCACTTACGCCTCCAGGCCCTATCATTCTCGAATGGAACTTGTTGAAGTCTTCCAGCGTCTCGGCGTGGCGCTTGCCACCGGCCTCCTCGTGGGCTGCGAGAGGGGGTGGCAGGACCGCGACTTGCCCTCGGGCGGCAGAACAGCCGGTATCCGCACATTCGGCCTTTCAGGCTTTCTCGGCGGGCTTGCCGGTTACCTCCAGATACATACCGGACCCATCCTGCCTGCGGCTCTGCTGCTCCTCTTCGGCGCCGCTTTTGCCGCTTTCAAGCTGCGAGAATCCGCGGCAGAGAAAGACTATGGAGTCACCACTGTCATCGCGGCCTTCCTCGTCTTCGCGCTGGGTGCAATAGCAGTCGTCGGCGACTTGCGGGTTGCGGTCGCCGGCGGGGTCATTACCACCGCACTGCTCGCCGCCAAACGCAGCCTCCACGGTTTTCTGACGCAATTGACCTGGCTGGAAATCAGGGCAGCCCTCGTTCTTCTGGCCATGACGCTCGTCGCTCTGCCCCTGCTGCCGAACAAGACCGTCGATCCCTGGGATGCCTTGAACCCATTCGCCTTGTGGCTATTGACGATCACGATCGCCGCCATTTCCTTCGCCGGCTACGCCGCCATTCGCGTTGCCGGCCCCAGTCGCGGCATCCTGTTTGCCGGTGCCGCCGGCGGACTGGCCTCATCCACGGCGCTGACGCTTTCCTTTGCCCGCTTCGCAGCCGATGCACCGCAGAGCGCGCGGCAACTGGCCTGCGGCGCCACGATCGCCGGGGCGCTATCGCTTATCCGCGTCCTCGTTATCGGCGCCGTCCTGGCGCCCATTCTCCTGATACCGCTTGCGATTGCGCTGATACCGGCTGTGCTGGTGATGCTGGCCGCAAGTTTTTTGATCGCCCGCCGCGGCAGCGACACGCACGATACGCCGAACTTTCAACTCGAAACCCCCTTCAAGCTTGGCGAGGTGCTGCGTTTCGGCGCCCTGCTTGGCGCCGTCATCGTGGTGTCGAAGGTTCTGGTCGACAGGATCGGCCAAACCATGATTTTTGTTGTCGCGGCCGTATCGGGCCTGATGGATCTCGACGCCATCACGCTTTCGACGGCACGCCTGACGGAGACCTCGGTCGATCTTGCCGCCGCCGTCGCGGCGATCCTGATCGCGGTCGTGGTCAATCTCGTAACGAAAATCGTGCTGGCATTCACGGCGGGTGGCAGAGGACCCTACGCCACGACGCTGGCTTTGACGACAGTTGCGGCCATCACGGCTGGTGCGGTCGCCCATTTTACCCTGGGTTCCTTCGTCCCGACATCCTGATTGCCATGCGCAAATTTTCACGAAATGCAGTCGCGCAAACGACGCTCTCCCTTCCGCCTCCGGACCATTTCCGCTAAGTCTCTCGCGATACGCGCCACAGGAGCATTCGGAATGGCAAAAGTCGCTTTCATCGGTCTCGGCGTCATGGGCTATCCCATGGCCGGCCATCTGAAGATCAAGGGCGGCCACGCGCTGACGGTCTATAACCGGACGTTCGCGAAGGCCGAGAAATGGGCGGCGGAATTTGGCGGACGCGCAGTCCCGACGCCGGCGGAAGCCGCCGATGGCGCCGATTTCGTCTTCTCCTGCGTCGGCAACGACGACGACCTGCGCTCGGTCACGACAGGCAAGGACGGCGCTTTCGAGACCCTGACGTCGGGCGCGATCTTCATCGACAACACCACGGCCTCCGCCGAAGTTGCCCGCGAACTGGATGCGGCCGCCACCGCCCGCGGTGCCCATTTCATCGACGCGCCGGTATCCGGCGGCCAGGCGGGTGCTGAAAACGGCGTGCTGACGGTGATGTGCGGCGGCGATCCGGATGTGTTCGAACGCGCCAGGCCGATCATCGACGCCTATGCTCGCATGGTCGGCCTGATGGGGCCGGCCGGTTCCGGCCAGCTGACCAAGATGGTCAACCAGATCTGCATCGCCGGCCTCGTCCAGGGGCTGGCCGAAGGCATCCATTTCGGCAAGAAGGCCGGTCTCGACATCGAAAAGGTCATCGAGGTCATTTCCAAGGGGGCCGCCGGGTCCTGGCAGATGGAAAACCGCCACAAGACCATGAATACGGGCAAATACGACTTCGGCTTCGCCGTCGACTGGATGCGCAAGGATCTCGACATCGTGCTTTCGGAAGCGCGCGACAACGGTGCCAGGTTGCCGGTGACCGCGCTCGTCGATCAATTCTATGCGGAGGTACAGGCCATGGGCGGCAAGCGCTGGGATACATCGTCGCTATTGGCCCGTCTGGAGAAATAATGCTGTCGCCGTCCTCGCCGGCAGATGCCGTCATCGCGCATCTGAAATCGCTGCGGGCGGAGGAAAACCTTGCCGGCATGGCGAGGTTTGGCATTGAAACGAAGACGGCGCTCGGCATTTCCAATGCCGAACTGCGGCGGATCGCGCGGTCGATAAAGCGCCACCACGCCCGCGCGCTTGCTCTGTGGGCAAGCGGCATTCGCGAGGCCCGCTTGCTCGCGGCCTTTACCGCAGAGCCGGAAAAGCTGACGCTGGAAACGGCCAGGCTATGGGCCGGTGATTTCAATTCCTGGGAAATCGTTGATGGCGTCGCCGACATTTTTGTCGAGGCCCGGCTGGGCGCAATCCTCATCCCGGAGTTTGCCGCTGACCAACGGGAGTTTATCCGCCGCACGGCCTTTACCATGATAGCCGTCAGCGCCGTTCACCTGAAAGACGAACCGGACGACACGATCCTCGCCTGGCTGGCACTGATCGAAGCCCATGCCGGTGACGACCGCAATTTCGTGAAAAAGGCTGTGAACTGGGCGCTTCGCCAGATCGGCAAGCGCAACGCCCATTGCCACGGCCCAGCCCTGTCGCTGGCCCGGATTCTCGCGGCAGCATCGGACCGGACCGCGCGATGGATCGGCAAGGATGCCGTCCGCGAACTGACGAACAGCGCTGTCCTGCTGAAGCTAAAAGTTTAGGCGAAGAGCCAAAAGCCTCACTCCTCGTTCGACTTCGCCTGATCGATCACCATGTAGTCGAGCGGCAGTTGTGTCGTATACTTGATCTGCTCCATCGCGAAGGCAGACGACACGTCACGGATTTCGATCTTGGCGATCATCCGCTTGTAGAAGGCGTCGTAGGCAGCGATATCCGGCACGACGACGCGCAGCAGATAGTCGACATCGCCGCTCATGCGGTAGAATTCCACCACTTCCGGGAATTCGCCGACCACCTCGGAAAAACGCCGCAGCCATTCGATCGAATGGGTATTGGTCCGGATCGACACGAACACCGTGACCTTGGTATTGACCTTGACCGGATCGAGCAGCGCCACGCGGCCGCGGATGACGCCATCCTCTTCCATCTTCTGGATGCGGCGCCAGCAAGGCGTGGTGGACAGACCGACCTTTTTGGCAAGGTCGGCAACGGCGAGCGTGGAATCTTCCTGCAACAGACGCAGGATTTTGCGGTCAAGACGATCCATTAAGAGCCTCCTTCGAATATTATTCTCTCTATAGCGTGAAATCATCCAAAAGAAAGAAAATTGTTTCAGGCCGTCATTTTTTTGACCCGCCCGCGCAGGACAGGCAGGACTTCGGCTTCGAACCATGGATTCTTCTTCAGCCAGCCGGTATTGCGCCAGCTCGGATGCGGCAAGGCCAGCACCGCCGGCCCGGTATTCGAGCCGAGATGCGCCCGCCAGTTGCGCACCGTCTCGGTCATCGTCGCGGCCCGGCGTTCGCCGAGATGCCAGGCTTGCGCATACTGGCCGATGGCCAGCACCAGCTCGACCTGCGGCATCGCGTCCATGACCTCCCGCCGCCAGCGCGGCGCGCATTCCCGGCGCGGCGGCAGGTCGCTGCCATGGGCATCGTAGCCGGGAAAGCAGAACCCCATCGGCACGATGGCAAAGAGGTTCGGATCGTAGAATTGCGCGCGCGTCACGTCGAGCCATTGCCGCAGCCGGTCGCCCGAAGCATCGTTGAACGGCAGCCCGCTCTGGTGGACGCGCAGGCCCGGCGCCTGACCGGAAATCAGGATGCGCGCCCTCGATGAAATCACCGCCACTGGACGCGGTTCATGCGGCAGCCGGTGTTCGAACCCGCGCGCCGGCGCGTCACGACAGATCCGGCAGGCGGCGATCGCCCCGCGCAGATCCTCAAGCCCGTCGCCTTCTCCATCAGCCATTCCACAGCCCTGCAAATATCGTCTTCATCCTGTCGACGACCCCTTGAAACATCGTGTCCAGCCAGCCGTCCGGTATATGGGGCCCCTCGTCCATTCCGCCATGGGTCTGTCGCCATGTTCGCGGCGCGTCGAACGTGCCTGCCCAAAGCCCGAGGCGCGCCTTCCTGGCGGTTTCTTCCTCCGCATCGTAGTTTCCAAAGGCGACGGCAAAACCGGCGCCGACCATCGCCGCATTGAGATCGAGATTGCGCGCCGAGCAGACGGCGAGAAACCGGTCGTAGCGGTCGCTGCCGTCAGCCCTGCAAATGATTTGCACATCACCGATCAACGCCGCCAGATAGCCCCTCGCATCGGCACCGCAAGACCAATCCCGCCCGTCGCGCCGGCAGACCTGGCGCAGTTCCGGCGCATCGATGCCGACCAGCCTGATGCGTTTGCCGTCCAGCACCAGCGTATCGCCGTCGATGATGCGCGCTCGCCCGGACATGGCCTCCTGCCGAACACCGTCGAGGCGCACCACGACCAGCCCGAGAAACAAGAGGATCAGCGCCGTCAGCAGAAGATCGCGAAGGATCCGGACCATGCGCATCATCGTCATCCTTTTTCGCCGCAATCGGCGAATTCACCCTGCGTAATGCACGCCGAAAAACGGGAAACCGCAGCAACTTCTTAAGGATTCCCCCTTAAAGTTCAACGGATTCCGTTAACGCGTTTGAGATTCATGAGTAAGGGCGTCAGCACCTCGACCGACAAGATTATCGTCGACAAATCGCGCAGCCACCGCAACACGGCGGTGTCGAAAGCCGTGCGCTCGACCCGCGAACGCCTGCAGGCCGGCCCATCCAACGCGTCCGGCTTCGACAGGGAGATGCTGGGGCTGCATGTCGATTCGATGCTGCAGGGCGCCATTGCCATGCCGATCTTCGTGTTTCTGGTCACAGGCGTCGGCGTCTATCTCTCGCAAAGCCTGGATCTTGTCGGCTGGAGCATCATGACGCTCTGTGTCCATGCCATCGGCATCCTGCTCGCTCGCCGGGCGAAAACCCGGGACATCGCGGCGGACCAAGTATCGTACTGGCGTCGCTGTTTGCTGATCGTTCAGATCGTTTTCGGTATTTGCTGGGTGGCGTTCATCATGCAGGATTGCAGCAGCTGCGGAGAAGTCAATTTCGGCTTCTACAAGGGTGCCGTCCTGATGATCGCACTGGCGGCCACTGCGATGGGCACGTTTCTCCTTCGCAACGCCCTGCTTTTCACCTTCACCCCGGTCGTCATCGCTCTGGCCGGACTGACGATCGAATCCGGCAACGCGGGCTATATGGCGCTGACGGCGGTCGTATCGACATCGTTGATCTTTCTCGTCTTCATGACCAACCGCATGCACCGCGCCAATGTGCACGTTCTGTCCATGCAATCTGAAAAAGACGACCTGATCGCCGAACTCGAAGTCGCCAAGTCGATGTCGGACGAGGCACGCCGCCGTGCCGAGGAAGCCAACCTTGCCAAGTCCCGTTTCCTCGCCTCGATGTCGCACGAATTGCGCACGCCGCTGAACGCCATCCTCGGCTTCTCCGAAGTCATGTCGACCGAGGTGCTGGGGCCGCTCAACAATCCGATCTACAAGGAATATACCGGCGACATCCATCGCTCCGGCCAGCACCTTCTCGACCTGATCAACGAGATTCTCGATCTGTCTCGTATCGAGGCAGGCAAATACGATCTGAGTGAGGAAGCCATCCAGCTGGTCGAGATCACCGAGGATTGCATCGGCATGGTGCAGCTGCGGGCCCGCACCAAGAACATCAGCATCACCGAGCAGTTCGAATATGGCATGCCCTCGGTCTGGGTCGACGAAAAGGCGATGCGCCAGGTGATCCTGAACCTGTTGTCGAACGCCGTGAAGTTCACGCCATCGGGCGGCGAGATTTCCGTCAAGGTCGGCTGGACGGCCGGCGGCGGCCAGTATCTGTCCATCAAGGATAACGGCCCGGGCATCCCCGAAGAGGAAATCCCCGTCGTCCTCTCGGCTTTCGGCCAGGGCTCGATCGCCATCAAGAGCGCCGAACAGGGCACCGGTCTCGGCCTGCCGATCGTCCAGGCAATCCTTGCCAAGCACAATGGCGAGTTCATCCTGCGCTCCAAGCTGCGCGAAGGCACCGAGGCCATCGCCATCCTGCCGTCAAAGCGCGTGCTGCAAAGCATTCCGGCCGTCGAAGACGCACCGGCGATCGAGCGCCGCAGGAAGAGCTTCGCCTAGCGGCCGTCAATCCGCCAGCACATGCGCCGTGCCGTGGACGCTGATTTTCACCATGTCGCCAGGCTCCGGAATTTCCGAGCCGACACATTTGATCGACAGGAAATCCGGCATGGCACGGTCGGTGCGGTCGATCCTGACAAGAACCATGCAGTTGCCGCCGCCGAACTCCACGTCGTCGACGCGCCCGACCGGTCCCTCCGGTCTGGTCCCGGCAGCGGCCGTGGTCAGGCGGATCTGCTCCGGACGCAGCATGATCGTCGCCTGCCCCGCCTTCAAGCCTTGCTCGACCGTCAGCGATCCCAGCGCGCATGTGGCGCGATCCGCTGCGATGTCGGCATCGAGCAGGATTGCCTCGCCGAGAAAAGTCGCCGTTTCGCGGTCCCTCGGCTTTCCGTAGAGCGTGCGTGGCGGTCCGAACTGGACGAGACGCCCCTGGCGCAAAACTGCCACCTGATCGGCGAAGGACAGGGCCTCCGCCTGATCGTGCGTCACCAGGATCGCGGTCGTGCCGGAGGCGCGCAGCACGCGCGCCACCGTCCGCCGCATCGTATCGCGCAACCCCGTGTCAAGCGCCGAAAACGGCTCGTCGAGAAGCATCAGCCGGGGCTTGAGCGCCAAAGCCCGCGCCAGCGCCACGCGCTGCTGCTGACCGCCGGAAAGCTGGTGCGGACGGCGGCTGGCCATGATGGCGTCAAGCTCGACCATCTCCATCAGCTCGGCGATCCGCTGTTCGCGGCCCGGTGCATGCTTGGCCAGTCCGAAGCCGATATTGTCGGCGACGGTCAGGTGCGGAAACAACGCGCCATCCTGCGAAACGATGCCGATGCCACGTTTGTGCGCCGGAACAAGCACGCCGTCGTCGGCAAGCGTTTTTCCATCCAGCACCAGCGATCCGCTGCCCGGCGTTTCGAAACCGGCAATGATGCGCAGCAGTGTCGTCTTTCCGGAGCCGGATGGACCGACGATCGCGGTGCGCCCGCCCGCCTCGATGCACATGTCGATGGCGTCGAGCGCCACCGTCGCGCCGTAGGATTTGCTGATGGCGTCGATTGTCAGAAACGTCATTGTCCGGTTGCCCGTCTGGATTGCACGTAAAGAAGGAAGGTGAGCGGCAGCGACAAAAGCACCATCATCACCGCATAGGGAGCCGCCGCGACATAGTCGATCTCGCTGGTGAGCGACCAGAATTTGGTCGCCAGCGTCTCGACGCCGGTCGGCGACAGCATCAAGGTTGCCGTCAGTTCATTGGTGATCCCCAGCGCCACCAGCGCCGTGCTTGCCGCGACGCCGGGTGCCGCCAGCCGCATCGTCGTCTGGCGGACTGCCTGGAACGGCGTGCGGCCGAGCGCCATCGCGGCCCGCTCCAGTTCGACCGGTGCCTGGGCGATGCTGGTGCGCAATCCGACCATGGCGCGCGGCAGGAACAGCATGACATAGGCGAGGAACAGCGTCGCAAACGTCTGGTAGAGCGGCAGGATCATCCGAACCGTGATCGTCACCAGCGCCAGCGCCACCACCACGCCGGGCAGCGAGCCGACATAATAGTGGCAGGCTTCGAAAATCCGCTGCAGACGGCCGGGTGCGCGCACAGACAGCCAGGCCATGGGTGCGGCCGCGATCGTCGCCAGCACACCGCCGGCGATTGCCAGGACGACGGTCTGTGCGAACGCGCTGCCGACAAGATCGATCCGCCAGATCTCGGTGCCCCCGATATAGAGCCAGCGCGTCAGCGTCACGAACGGCACGCCGATTGCCAAGGCCACCGTTGCGACATTCAGGGCCAGCGCCGGGAACACCCACCGTCCGAGTTGCCGGCGGTCCGCCGGGCGAGCCGCGCCGGAACCGACGCGGGCATAACGTTCGCCGCCGCGCAGAACCGCTTCTATGACGAGCAGCAACAGGCAGCATGAAACGAGCACACCAGCCAGCATGTTCGCCGCAGGGCCGTTGAAAGCCGACTGGAACTGATCGACGATCGCGGTCGAAAACGTATCGAAGCGGATCATCACGTAGAGACCGTATTCGGCCAAAAGGTGCAGACCCACCAGAAGCGAGCCGCCGCAGATGGCCAGCCGCAATTGCGGCAGGATGGCGCGAAAGAACACCTGCCAGGGATTGAGGCCAAGCGAGGCGGCCGCATCCTCGATCGCCGGATCGAGACGGCGCAGCTGCGCTGCCACCGGCAGGTAGAGAAACGGGAAATAGGCAAGCACCGAAACCAGCACGCCGCCGGTCAGGCCATGCAGGCCGGGAAAGAGGCTGATCCAGGCGTAGCTGTGGACAAAGGCCGGAACGGCAAGCGGCGCCACCGCCAGCCAGGCCCAAAGGCGCGCGCCGGGCAGATCGGTCCGCTCCGTCAGCCATGCCAGCGAAACCGAAAGCACGATCGTTAGTGGAATGGTGCAGAGTTCAAGCAGCGCCGTGTTGACAAGCAATTCGCCCACGCGGCCACGGAAAATCAGTTTTGACGCCGTTTCCCAACCGGTCTGGATGGTAATCCAGGCAATGAAACCGAGCGGCATGAGACTGACGAGCGACACAAAAGCCGCCACGATCGTGACCCAGAGATAGGGCACCCGGGAACGGCCCCTGGCGGCAATCACCAGCCGCCGCAGGGCGGAGCGGGATTCGGCATGAAACGCTGTGGCGCTCAAAATCTCTGCTTTCAAACCAAAAGACCATTCGCAGCCGCATCGATCGAGCGGCTGCGAATGTCACCGGTAGTCCGGAATGACGATGCCTAACCGGAGCGTTCCGTTCAGGTTTAGGCCCTGCCTATCACAGCAGACCGGCTGCCGTCATCAGGTCTGTGACTTTTGCGCTGTTGAGCGTGGCCGGATCGACCTTCGGATATTGCAGATCCGAAAGCGCCGGAAGCGCCGCGTTCGACGCTTCGCCGTTGCCGACGGCATATTCGAACGAGGTGCCGTCACGCAGGATAGCCTGGCCGCCCTTGCCCGTCAGCCACTTCAGGAAGGCCTGCGCATTTTCCTTGTGCTGGCTGGAGGCAAGCACGCCGCCGCCGGAAATGCTGACGAAAGCGCCCGGATCTTCGTTCTTGAAGAAATGCAGCGCGACGTTCTTGCTGTTCTCGCCGGTCTTCGCCTGGTCGCCGTAATAGTAGTAGTTGTAGATCACCGCGCCTTCGACTTCGCCGGCGTTCACCGCTTTCATCGCCGTCGAGTTGCCCTTGTAGGCGGTGAAGTTCTCCTTCATCGACGTCAGCCAGGACGTCGTCGCTTCCTCGCCCTTCAGCGCCAGCAGCGCGCTGACGATCGCCTGGAAGTCGGCGCCGGACGGCGAAGCCGCCCAGCGGCCCTTCCAGCTCGGATCGGCAAGATCGAGCAGCGACTTCGGCAGCTTGTCTTCGGTCAGCTTGGTCTTGTCATAGGCAAACACCGTCGAGCGGGCGGCAACGCCGATCCAGTGGCCGTTCGACGGACGGAAATTCTCCGGCACCTGCGCCAGCGTGTCGGCGGCAACCGGCTCGAACAGCCCTGCCCCGTCGACCAGCGACATGGCCGGCGAGTTTTCCGTCAGGAACACGTCGGCCGGCGATGCGGCACCTTCCTGGACGATCTGGTTGGCGAACTCCATGTCGCTGCCCTTGCGCAGCGTCACCTTGATGCCGGTCTCCTTGGTAAAGGCTTCGGCCCAGGCGACGCCGAGGCTCTCGTGCTGTGCGTTGTAGACGACAATGCCGATATCGTCGGCATTGGCCGTCGCGCTCATGGCAAGCATCGACGCACCGGCAAGCGTTGCCAGCGTGAACGCGGAACCTGGGAAGGAAAATTTCATGACAGCCTCTCAAAGTTTGGTCGGACCATATCGCCCGGCGGACCCGGTATATAATCATGATTGTTCACGTCAACTTTGATTGACACCCGCGCATGCGACCGTCGGTCAATTTAAGTTGATTGATCATGAGGGAATAAATGCCGCCGCGCGCCGATACGTCAGACGGTAATAAAGTGCGACAAGAACACCACGTAGACAGCATAACCGGCATTGGCCAGGATCATGCAGAGGCATGCCAGAGAGCCGAGATCCTTGGCATTCTTGCCCATCTCGGAAATTTCCGGCGAAACGCGATCGACAATTTCCTCGATCGCGGTGTTCAACGCTTCAAAGGCGATCATCAGCAGGAACAGCACCAGCATGGCCACATACTGGAACACGGTCGCGCCGCTGATGGCGAAGGCGAGCATGGCAACCGCAAAGCCGATGAGTTCGTGGCGAAACGCAGCCTCCCCCAGCAGACGTTTGGCGCCCCCGATTGAATAGCTTGCGGCGGCAAACAGATGCCGGATACCCGTCAGTTTCTTTACCGGCCTGCCATTGTCCATGCCGCGATATTCCTCATTCCGATACATGTCAGCTCCGAGCGACGCAGGGGGCGAAAGCATCGAGCGCGCGATTATAGACGCCGGTCTGAATGTTCATCATGCCGAGAACGGTATGAAACAGGTTGTCGTGTGACATCGCCGCATCCGAATAGGTGAGAAGACACTTGGTATCAAGCCCCATGATGGACTGATAGGATTGCGAGAACCAGGCAATGAAGGGCACATGGGTCTGCTCCTGCGGCGCTATGGCATAGGGTGCGCCATGCAGGTAGATCCCGTTTTCACCCAGGGATTCGCCATGATCCGACATATAGATCATCGCTCCCGCCACGGTAGCCTCGTGCTTCTGCAAGAGCTTGGCAACGCTGGCAAGATTGTGGTCGGTATAAAGAATTGAATTGTCGTAGGCATTGACGATCTCCTGGCGCGAGCAGTTCATCAGCTCGGCTGTGCGGCAGTCGGGCTCGAACCTGCGGTATTCCTCGGGATACCGTGAATAATAGGCCGGCCCGTGGCTTCCAAGCTGGTGCAGCACGATGACCGTATTGGATGTGATCGCCGCCAGCTTCTTGTCCAGGCCATCCAGGAAAATATCGTCGAGACATTCCCCGCCGTGACAGAGCGGGCTGTTCTTCTCGCCGTTGAGGCTCGCATAGTTGATCAGGTTGGCGACCCCCTTGCTGCCGGTATTGTTGTCCCACCAGGAGACGGAAATACCGGCATGGGTGAGCACATCGACCAGATTCTGCCGGGAATGCGCCTTCCATTCCGTATATTCGGTACGGCGAAAGCCCGAGAACATGCACGGCAGCGAGACCGCCGTTTCCGTGCCGCAGCTTGTCGTATTGGTGAAATTGACCACACCCAGGGCCTTGAGTTCCGGATTGGTCTCCCTTGCGTAGCCGTTGAGCGAGAAATTCATCGCCCGCGCCGTCTCGCCCGCAACAACCACGACAACGACAGGCTTTTTCTCCTTGGCAAGGCGGTCGCCGGCCTTCGCATCCATGCCAAAGGGAGAAACAACGATGTTGGCCTCCTCATAATCGGACGTGGCGAAACGCGCCGCCGCCGCGATCGGACCGGTCGGATTGAACAGCTTCATCATGTCCTTGTGTTCGCGGATCACGGAGGCAAAGCTGGCGAAATTGAAAAACACCAGGACCGTGACGGCGATCAGCGACGGAACGATCACGGCAAGATTGTGCAGTGTCTTTGAAATGATCGGACGGTGTCTAACCTTCACCAACGCGATCAGCAACGAAGGCAGGATCGCGAAAAAAAGGATATGCAGCACGAAATGCGGAGTGACCAGATGGCCCGCCTCGGCCTTCGTGGTGACGAAGGCGCTCTCGACCATCTCCTTGTCGACGATGATGCCGTAGGTATCGGCAAAATACGAACAAACGCCGGACACAAGGATGAAGAAGATCAACGCCGGCTTGATCAGGTATTTCGCCGACAGGACGGTCATGGCGACGAAGACCAGCAGCGAAATGCTGAAGCCAAAGGCAACCAGACTGCCAAGGGCCCCCCCGAAATACTGCCCGGCACGGGACCAGAAGGTGACGTTGGTCACAATCAGCAGATAGGCCGAAACAACGGCGCTCAAGGCGATGCTGCCGATTTCCGGCCGCCTGAAGGATAGCAATTTCAATCGGGTAACTCCACGCCACGCGCAACCTGTTGGCAGCTGGAGCGTTCGAAACGCAATACAACGACGGCTGCAAGGGCTCGATTGCAACACAAAGAAGCGAATTTAGGGCAAGGCGGTCATCAGCTCTTGTTGCTGACACCTGCCTGCGCAAACGTCGCCATGCCGGAATGGCAGGCCGCTGCCGCCTTGACGATGCCGGCGGCAAGCGCAGCCCCCGTGCCTTCTCCCAGCCGCATGCCCAGCGCCAGAAGCGGCGTCTTGCCGAGCATCTCGATCGCCTTCATATGGCCGGGCTCCGCCGAGACATGGCCGATCAGGCAATGGTCGAGCGCTGCCGGATTGCCGGCCTTCAGGATGGCGGCGGCCGTCGTTGCCACGTAGCCGTCGATGATGACGGGAATTTTCTGCATGCGGGCGGCGAGGATAGCACCTGCCATCGCCGCGATCTCGCGGCCGCCAAGGCGCCGCAGCACTTCGAACGGATCGGACAGATGATCGGCATGCAGCGCCACGGCCTTTTCGACGGCGGCGATCTTGCGCGCCAGCACCTCGCCCTGCGATCCGGTGCCGGGACCGACCCAGTCCTCGGCCGTACCGCCATAGAGCGCCAGATTGATCGCAGCCGCGATCGTCGTGTTGCCGATCCCCATCTCGCCGATGCACAGCAGATCGGTGCCGCCGGCAACCGCCTCCATGCCGAAGGCCATGGTGGCAGCACAGTCGCGCTCGGAAAGCGCCGCCTCTTGCGTGATGTCGCCGGTCGGATATTCCAGCGCCAGGTCGAACACCTTCAGCCCGAGATCGTAGCTGACGCAGATCTGGTTGATGGCGGCGCCGCCGGCCGCGAAATTCTCGACCATCTGCGCCGTCACCGAGGGCGGAAACGGTGTCACGCCCTGCTTCGTCACGCCGTGATTGCCGGCAAAGATCGCCACCAGCGGCCGGTTGACGGCAGGCGCCCTGCCCGTCCAGGCGGCAAGCCAGAAGGCGATCTCTTCCAGCCGGCCAAGCGCGCCCGGCGGCTTGGTCAGCTGTGCGTCGCGCTCGCGCGCTGCCACCAGCGCCGCGCTGTCGGGGCCCGGCAGGTTGCGCAGCAACTCACGAAAATCGTCGAACGGCAGGCCGCTGGCAGTCATGATCGGTATCCTCTTGTCGTCTTGTCGCAGCAGGCGCATTGCCCCGCAAAGGTGCTTCCTCATAGAGCGCGACGGCAAATCCGGCAACGGCATTTGCGCCGGTTCGTGTCGCCGTCGCATGATCAGCCGGAAAACACCGATTCGCGGGGGCGGATCGGCCATGGGGGGACCATCAATGTTCGATATCCGCGACTTCATCGACGACGTGGCGCGCTCCGTGGCGTTCCTCAGCCGCATCCACATGCCGCAGCGCCATTTCGTCAATTTCGACGGCCGCCTCAGCCGTGCCGTGCGCGCCTTTCCGCTGGCCGGGCTGCTGATCGTCCTGCCGGCGGCGGCCATCGTCTCGATCTTCAGCGCCCTTCAGGTATCGCCGCTGTTCACCGCCTTCGTTGCCGTGGCGATCCAGGCGTTGATCACCGGCGCCCTGCATGAGGACGGCCTCAGCGATACGGCCGACGGTCTTGGCGGCGGCAAGACGAAGGAGCGCGCGCTGATCATCATGAAGGACAGCCGCATCGGCTCCTACGGCGCCGTCGCCCTCATCCTGTCCTTCGGCCTCAGGGTCTCGGCGCTTGCCGCGGTGCTGCCGCAGGTGTCCCCGAGCGGCGCAGGCCTTCTGGTGCTGGCCGTGGCAGCGCTGAGCCGCACCGCCATGGTCTGGCACTGGTCGAAACTGCCGCCCGCCCGCCAGGACGGCGTTGCCGCTTCGGCCGGAGAACCGGAGGCTTCCGCGGTCACTGTCGCGCTTGTTCTCGGCGTCGTGTCCGCCGCCCTCTTGCTGCTTCTGTCCGGTGCCTCCCTGCTTGCCGCGGTTCTGGCCATCGCAGCGTTTGTGGCCACCGTGCCAGCCTTCAGCGAAATCGTCGACGGCAAGATCGGCGGCCACACGGGCGACACAATCGGAGCCACACAACAATTGACCGAAATCGCCGTTTTTGCCGCCCTTGCACTGGCGATCTGAAACGACGATATAGTTGGAACCGCTCTTTATCCGGACGCAGTACCTTCATGGAATCGCCCTGCATTCTCGTCTGTTCGATCGACATGAAAACCGGATATTGCTTCGGCTGCGGTCGCACGCGCGACGAGATCGGCGCCTGGACGCTCTACACGTCCGATGAGCGCCGCGGCATCATGGAAACCCTGCCAGCCCGGATGGAAACGCTGGAGCGCAAGCCGCGCCGCGAAACACGCCGGACCCGCATGGCGCGCGAGCGGGTGAGCGGCGCATGAACAGGCTGACCATTCTTCTGGGCATCCTTGCCGCCGGCCTCGTCTTTCTCATCCTCAACCACGACAGCGGCCGCACCTTCGGCATTGTCAACGACGACTTCGGCCGGCTGGTCACGCTTGGCGCGATCGCGGCGATGATCGGCACCGGCATCCTTCAGAGCCGGCGGCAC
The DNA here is from genome assembly GCF_017873135.1 of Rhizobium herbae. Lineage (GTDB taxonomy): Bacteria > Pseudomonadota > Alphaproteobacteria > Rhizobiales > Rhizobiaceae > Pararhizobium > Pararhizobium herbae. Next base: position 594,107 of record NZ_JAGGJV010000001.1, read on the forward strand.
ATCGGCCAGAGCCTGCGCCAGTTCGGCATCTGGGTTCTGATCATCCTCGTTCTCGTTTCGGGCTATCTGTACCGCACCGACCTGCAATCGTTTGGAAACCGGCTGGCCGGCGGCCTCATTCCCGGCCGCGCGGCTGTCTTCACCGACAATGAAGGCATTCAGGAGGTCGTGCTGCACAAGGTCATGAACGGCCATTTCGAAACGCCGGTCACGGTCAACGGCGGAACGGTCCAGATGCTGGTCGATACCGGTGCCAGCCGGGTGGCGCTGTCCTACGAGGATGCCCTGACCCTTGGCCTCAACCCCGCCGGCCTTGCCTATACCCAGACGGTCCTGACCGCCAACGGCCAGGCCCGCGCGGCACCAGTCACATTGTCGGAAGTCTCGATCGGCCCGATCGTCCGCAACGACATCAAGGCCATGGTCGCCGAACAAGGCAAGCTCGAGCAGAGCCTGCTCGGCATGAGCTTTCTGTCGACGCTGGATTTCCTGCAGATGCAGACGGATGAGTTGCGGTTGAGGGACTGAAGGAAGCACCATGATTTCCGCAGGAGAAACGGCAACGGCGTTAACACTGGTCGAGCCCGATCTGGAAAATCTGCAGGGTTTCGAAGCAGCGCTGGCCGCCGGCTGGTCGCCCGACCCGAGGCGCGCCGGTGATCGGGATTACATCGAAAGCCTGCATATGACCCTGGGCCAGAACAGAGCGGCTTTCCTGGTCGACCTTACAAAGCCCGGCGACACTCTTCCGCGGCCCGATGGCACCGGAGGCCATCGCCTTCGATCCCTCCAATTCTGGATATGGGACGGCGAATTTTGCGGCAACGTCAACCTGCGCTTCCAGCCCGGGACAATCGAACTGCCGCCCCGGGTTTCCGGCCATATCGGCTATTCCGTCGTGCCATGGAAGCAGGGCAAGGGTTATGCGACGATGGCGCTGAAACGGGTGCTGGACGTTGCCCGAGACCAATCTCTCGGGCAGGTCGTCATCCTCTGCGATGAGCACAACCACGCCTCAAGACGCGTGATCGAAAGAAACGGCGGCATTCTGTTTGAAACCGCGCCTCACGCCTCTGACCGGCCCGATCGGCTCAAATTGCATTTCCGCATCAGCCTGGATGCCGATCCGCGCTGATTGAAGCCGGCTTGCCGCCTCACCCGCCTGTCATCCGCATGTCATATGACAATGGTGTTGCTGGATCGCAAAGCCGCTATGGCAGATTCGCCATGACGCGGCGGTGCGAGCAAGGAACAGTGCATGATCATCACGTTTGCCGCTGCGGCCGCAATCCTCGTCCTCATCAATCTTCTCAGCATCATCATTGCCGGCTGGCGGATGGAGCCCAGCGGGAAACCGGCTCCGTTGGTCCGGCAGAGGCCGCCGGTCTCGATCGTCGTGCCCGCCCGCGGCATCGAGCCGTTCACCGCCGAGACGCTCGCGCGCGCCTTTTCGCTCGACTGGCCCGATTACGAGCTGATCTTTTGCGTCGCTAGTCCACGCGATCCTGTTGTTGCCGAAATACGCCGGGCGATGGCCGCAAATCCCGGTGTTCCCACGCGCATCCTGACCGGCGACGACCGGATCAGCGCCAATCCGAAGCTCAACAACTGCGTCAAGGGCTGGAAGGCCGCCCGGCACGACTGGGTGATCCTCGCCGATTCCAACGTGCTGATGCCGAAGGACTATGTGACGCACCTGATGGCGGGCTGGCACAGGAACACCGGTCTCGTCTGCTCGACGCCGATCGGCGCACGCCCGCAAGGTTTCTGGGCCGAGGTCGAATGCATGTTCCTCAACACCCAGCAGGCCCGCTGGCAATATGCCGGCGAAGCGCTCGGTTTCGGGTTTGCGCAGGGAAAGAGCATGCTCTGGTTCAAGCCGTTGCTCGACGATAATGGCGGCATTGAAGCGCTCGCCGCCGAGATCGCCGAGGATGCGGCCGCAACCAAGCTGGTCAACCGCCTCGGATACAAGGTCCATCTTGTCTCCTGCCCCTTCGACCAGCCGCTCGGCAGCCGCACCCGCCATGACGTATGGTCGCGCCAGGCCCGCTGGGCACGCCTGCGCCGCGTCACCTTCCCGCTGTTCTTCACGCCGGAAATTCTGCTGGGCGCCCTGCCGCCGCTCCTCTTCGCGGTCACGGCTGCCCTGCTCGCAGACGTCAATGCCCCTGCGGTCGGCGCAGCCGTCCTCGCTGCAATCTACCTGCCGGAACTGGCGCTTGGCCTTGCCAAGGGCTGGCGTGTCTCGCTCCTCTCCCTGCCCGCCATCCTGGTGCGCGACGTCATGCTGCCGCTGGTCTGGATCCGAAGCTGGGGCAACGGCGCCTTCGTCTGGCGCGGCAACGCCATGACGATCGACACGAAGGTGTGCGAGCTGGAAGAGGTGGTGCAATAGGCAGTAGAAAACAATCTCGTTCCTATTGCCTATTGCCTATTGGCTAATTCCTCAACCGATACCCCGTCCGGAATATCCACGTCAGCAAGCCCATCAGTACCGCCAGGAACACGATGATGATTGCAAAGCTGACCACCGGGTTGACGTCGGCGATCTCGAAGAAGCTCCAGCGGAAGCCGCTGATGAGATACAGAACCGGATTGAAATGGCTGACCGCCTGCCAGAAGGGCGGCAGCATGTTGACCGAGTAGAAGCTGCCGCCGAGAAACACCAGTGGCGGGATCACCAGCATCGGGATCAGGTTCAGCTGCTCGAAATCCTTCGCCCAGATGCCGATGATGAAACCGAACAGGCTGAAGGTTATGGCCGTCAGCACGAAGAACAACAGCATCACGAAGGGATGGGCGATCGACAGGTCGACGAACAGCGAGGCTGTCCCCAAGATGATGATCCCGATCATCATGCCCTTGGTCGCCGCCGCCCCGACATAACCGAGTACGATTTCCGTCATCGATACCGGCGAGGACAGAAGCTCATAGATCGTGCCGGTGAATTTCGGGAAATAGATGCCGAACGAGCCGTTGCCGATGCACTGCGTGAGCAGCGTCAGCATGATCAGCCCCGGGGTGATGAAGGCGCCGTAGGAGACACCGTCGATCTCCTGGATGCGCGAGCCGACGGCAGCGCCGAAGACGATGAAATAGAGCGAGGTGGAAATGACAGGCGAGACGACGCTCTGCAAAAGCGTGCGCCTTGTCCGCGCCATCTCGAAGAAATAGATCGACTTGACCGCTTCGAGGTTCATGGCCGTGCTCCCACCAGTTCGACGAAAATATCCTCGAGCGAGCTTTGCCGCGTCGAGATGTCCTTGAGCCGGATGCCCGCCTCCGCAAGCGCCGTCAGCAACGTGGTGATGCCGGTGCGCTCGCCTGCCGTGTTGTAGTCGTAGATCAGCGAATTGCCGTCATCCTCGATCGTCAGGTCGTAGGACGACAGCGTCTCGGGGAGGCTCGAAATCGGCTCCTGCAGATCGACGCGCAATTCCTTGCGGCCGAGCTTCTTCATCAGGTCCTTCTTGTCCTCGATGAGCAGGATCTTGCCGCCGTTGATGACGCCCACCCGGTCGGCGATCTCTTCCGCCTCTTCGATGTAATGCGTCGTCAGGATGATCGTCACGCCGGTTTCGCGCAGCTTCTCGACCACCTGCCACATGTCCTTGCGCAGGTTGACGTCGACGCCGGCGGTCGGCTCGTCGAGGAACAGCACGCGCGGCTCATGGCTGAGTGCCTTGGCGATCAGCACGCGGCGCTTCATGCCGCCGGAAAGCTCGCGCAGCATGTTGTCCTTCTTGTCGTAGAGCGACAGGTCCTTCAGCACCTTCTCGATATGCGCCGGGTTCGGCTTCTTGCCGTGCAGCCCGCGCGAAAAGGACACCGTGTTCCAGACGGTCTCGAACTGGTCGGTCGTCAGTTCCTGCGGCACCAGCCCGATCATCGCCCGGGTGGCGCGAAAATCGGTGACGACGTCATGACCTCCGACCAGCACCGTGCCGCCGGTCGGATTGACGATGCCGCAGATGATCGAGATCAGCGTCGTCTTGCCGGCGCCGTTCGGCCCCAGCAGTGCGAGGATTTCGCCTTCCTCGATATCGAGGCTGACATCCTTGAGCGCCTGAAAGCCGGACGCATAGGTTTTCACCAGATTGGAAACGGAAACGATGGGCGCCATGAAATATGTTCCGGGGGGACAGGGTGCGGAAAGAGATGCCTTATATGGAGCGTTCCGCCGAAAATTTCAGCTGCAAAATCGCGAAAAGACGAAAACAGATTGTCAACGCCTGCACCCGCGGCTTCAATCGAGAATTCCGGCGCAATAATCCCCTCCAAAACTGCCGCGACCTTCGGATTTTGCCCTGCCTGTCATCAAACGGTGATGGTCTTCGATCATTTTCGCGTCGTGGAACACAAACGACGCTCGTTTGATTTGCAAGAACCCGCCCGCAGTCCCCCCTTCGGTAAGGTTCGCTTTAGGCCGGTTTTGACCGGCCATTTTTTTGGGCTGCTTGCTGTTTCAGGAGCGGTCGATCGCCAACCGCGGATCATCAACAGGATCACGCGAACGGGGGGCAAATTTTGGTCAGGAAATCTCCGACAAAAACAAGACCAACAAGAATTGCGGCTCCCAAAGCAATGAGGAATATTCCCGTAGCTACGCGTTTTTTGGGTTCCATTTGAAACCTCCGTCGATACGTCTCGATTGCCTAGAGGTATTTGATTTCAGGATTGAATGTCGAGATAAGAGTCGTCGGGAAAGTTAAACCGCGGCCGGAATTTTCCACCAGCCGGGGCAGGAATCCTCGAATGAATGCGAGACCGGGCGCAGTTCCGCTCCGTCCCGCGCATCGAAACTGCCGGTCACCAGCGCAATGACGGGATCGTCGTCGACGGCGCCCAACGTGCTGCCGCAATGCGGGCAGAAGGAGCGGCTGGAAGCGTTCGACGATCGATAGAGCGCGGGCATTCCCCCCTCGCCGATCCATTCGACGGACTGCCTTGGAAACTCCACCCAGCATAACGTCGGTGCCCCTGAATGCCGCTGGCAGTTCGTGCAGGAGCACGCATGTGGATTACCCGGTTTGCCCGTCGCGCGGAACCGGATGTTTCCGCAAAGGCAACCGCCCAGATATTGCTTGGTCTCCATCGCGAATCCCTTCTGTTGCGCCGCGCAACGCCGCCATACCGATTTTCGCGGTGGCCTGGCGACAGAATTCCGCGACGACTGAGACAGCAACTCCGCGTGTGACGGTCGTTGGATCAGTCGCAATGCCTGTACCCCGATTTGCGCGCCCTCAGATCGAAATGGAAATGATCCTTGTGGTGCGGATCGCTGCCGGGACCGAGCACCGTATTGAAATACTTGCAGCTGTCGCTGCGCACCGCCTTCAACAGGCCCTTTTCGCGGAAGGCGAAGAAGCCGGGCTTGCGCACGTCGATCTCCTTGCCGGAATTCAGCACGAACTTGCCGACGTCGATGGCGTTGCCATGGGCATGCTCCGACATCGGGTTGCCGCGCCGCGAATTCATCGTCCGGCAGGAATAGCCGCCGAGCGGCTTGATCGTCTTGATGCCGGAGAGATAGCGGTAGCGCGCCGATGGGGCGAGCTCGTTCTTCACCCATTTGGCGAAGGCTTCCGTCACCTCGCAGTTGAGCTTGACGGATGGTTTGATGTCGATGCCGCCGGAAAGGCCCGTCAGTTCGATCGGATAGTCGATGCCGCAGGCCTTGCCGTTGGAGATGCGCGGAATATCGGTGAACTCCACCCTGAGTTTCTTCAGCCGCTGGCGGCAGGCGACCTCGGACGCAGGCATCTGCCCGGTGAAATCGGGCTCGGATTCGGACAGGGGATTGTCGGCACGCGGCAGGAAAGCCACCTGCTGCTCTTCTTCTGCCTGTTGCCTGCGCAGCATCACCCGCTGCTGCTGATCGAGAAACTGGGCCTTGCGCGCCTCCTCGGCGGCACGCTTTTCGGCGCTCAGCGGCGGCAGGTCCGGATCGTAGCCGGGATCGACTTCGGCGGCCGCCGGCATCTCCTGCGGTCCCCCGAGCTGCTGCACGCTGTCGCCGCCGATGCCGCCAACCACCGGCTGGCTGGCATTGCCCTCGGCAATCTCATTGCCCCTGGCGATATCGCGGTTCTGCTCCTCGGCAAGGCCGACAACAGGTGTCGAGGCGGTCTCGACGCCCAGCATCGCATCCATGTTGACACCCTCGGGAGGCACCGTCATCGGCTGCGCGCTGGCAACCGCCAGCGGTTGCTGCATGGTGCTTTCAGGCTCGCTGTCGATCATCGGCAGGCGCTCTGCCTGCATGCGCGGATCGACCGGAACGGCATCGTCGGAATTTTCGGAAAATGTGCCGACCGGCGTCTCCGTCGACGGATAGGCGTTTTCCCGTGCGATGCGCCGGTGGTCGCGCGCCGGTTCGATGGCGCTCACCCGTGCGGAGGAATCGATGCGGGCCGGCGGGCTCAGATCATCCGTCGAGCAGGCGGCCAGCGAAAGCGACAGCACGAAGACCATCGCCGGCCGACGGAAAAGGGAAACATACGCCATACTCAATTGCCGCCTCTACCGGTGACGATGCATCGAAACGCACCATCCATATCCGCCCTGTCCCGGCGCAAAACCTGCGGACCACCTGTGTCCAAAGGCGGGCGCGGCTGCGAAAAGACCGTGACTGAAGGGGATTTTATGCAAACAGGGTAAACGAAGGCTTTCGATGCCGTTACCGGTTATCGGCCGTGCCGTCCGCAGCGCCGCGAAACGGCGTCTCAGAGATGCCGGACGGCGAGCCTGCCGCCCCATTTCCCGTTGAGATACTCGCAGACAAGCTGACGGTGACATTGATGCGGCTGCGCTTCCGAACAGAGCAGGCAACTCCCGGCAAACGCGGAAGCTTCAAGCCGTGCCTCGATCTGCCGCTCGGCCATCAGGCTCATGAACCGGTGACGCAGCGTGTTCCAGTCGCCCTTCTCCTTCTTGAAGGACGTCAGCATATCCTCCGTCGGCGCCAGCAGCGGCTGATGCATATAATCGGCGCCGCAAAGCTGTTTCAGGAAATACGGCAGGTCTGACGCCTTGGCGAAGCCGGCAAGCTGCGAGGTATTGTGAAGCCGGATATCGACGACCCGCTTCACGCCGGCCTGCCGGATACGGCCAAAAAAATCCGCCGCGGTGCTTTGGGTAAACCCGATCGTGGTTACATCGATTTGCATCCGCGGTAGTTCCCCCTCTTGGCACTCTCGCAATTCCGCCACACCGGGCGGTATCCTTGTTGCCGATCCTACCGCATCTCCAGCAGCAGCGCCCGGTGATCGGACACTTCCGGCTGCGCCACCGCGTCGAAGGTGACGACCTCCACATCCGGCGTCACCAGCATGTAGTCGGCGAAACGCCCGGCCTTTTCGTAATAGGATGTCCGCGTATCCGTATGCCCGCGCGAAACCACCAGATCGGACAGCCCCAGATCGGCGAGCGCGCCGAACATGCCGCTTTCCGGCAAGACGTTGAAATCGCCGCAAACCACCAGCCGCTCGTTGCCGGGCCAGAGGTTCAGGATAATCTCGATCAGCGCGTCCGTCTGTCTGTCACGCGCCGGCGTGTCGCCTTTGCCCGCCAGATCGCGAAGGCCATGCATCTGGACGATGGTGACCGGAAAGCCATCCTCGTAGCTGAACAGCCGCAGGCAATGGGCGTTGCGCGCCCGCGGATGCGGTCCCCAGCCATCCGGCGAAAATTCGCCATGGATGAAATCGCCGGCCTGACCGATGACGGCAAGCGAACTGCGCACGAAGGTCGCCAGTCCGAATTCGGAGGCAATTTCCGCGTCGCCGTCAAACAGCGTGCCTCGTGCCGTCGGGCAGAAGAAGGCGTCATGAGACGGAAGTGCAGCGCGGATCTCGTCGAACAGGTTGGCGCGCTGCGGCAGTTCCACACCATGATCGCGGTAGACCAGCCAATCCGATTGGGCAGCCGGCGTGCGCACCACCTCCTGAAGGCAGATCACATCCGCATCCACCTCCACGAGATACCGCATCAGCGGCGCATGGATCCGCCCGCCCCAGGCGTTCAATGAAACGATGCGCAGCACCATCGACCGGCTCCAGTCATTATCCTCACGCGTGAACCGCCCCCAAAGATGGGGCGGCCCGATCGGCGAAATATAGGCTCTACCTTAACGGCAATCGCCGTTGCCGATCACGCGAAAACCCTGGGCTTGCGCGGTGCAGGCATTCGGGAAGGTCTGTTCCCGGCGTCCCTGGCGGGCGCAGACCGGCGCGAATTCGCGGGTGCAGGCTTGCGGCCGGCGATCCGGATCGCGCGGCGGACGCATGTCGCTGTCGTCAACAGGCCTTTCGTCCGCACGGCTGCATTCGCCACGGCCGATCACGCGGAACCCTTGAGCCTCGGCCATGCAGCCGTTCGCAAACGTCTGCTGGCGCCGTCCCTGGCGGGCGCAGACCGGGGCATATTCGCGGGTGCAGACCTGCGGGCGGTCGCCGCCGAAATCGGGCCGCTCCGGACGGCATTCGCCGCGGCCGATGACGCGGTATCCATCCACCTGCGCCTGGCAGGCATTGGAAAATGTCTGCCGGTCGTCACCGCGGCGGGCGCAGACCGGGTCGTACTGCATGGTGCACATCTGCGGCCTGGACGGTTCCGGGCGGGGTCGGGGGCGTCCGCCGGGTTCGTCGACGACGACGGTGCACGCCGTCAGAGCGCCCAGCGACAGCGCCACCAGCGCGGCAATACGGATCATAACGCGTTGAAACGGCATCATTCGCAGTCCTCCCCCCAATTGGAACGCCGCGCGTCGAAACCGGCGCGAACGGACGCTGTAACACTTTGAATCACCGCGCCATTCTGGCCACAAATCAGGCGGGGTCAAGCTGCGCTACTCGCGCCGCGCGAGCAAGTATACGTAAAAATCACAACGGCAAAATGCCCGTCTGGCGTGCGTCTTTCAACCATGCATCACGCAGGGCGCCATAATCGATCATGTCTGAAAGCCCAGATAGCGTTTCATCAAACTCACTGTTTTGTAGACCCATGAATTCGCGCCGCGTCTTCAGATCACGTGGATAGGGTACAGGAAACCCATCTATGCCGCTTTGCACTGCATTCGCTTGCACAACCAGTCCCATACTCTTCAGCACCTCGACTATGTCTGGGGCCAACGCGCCGCTGTCGTTGTAAAAGAACTGGTGCATCGAGCCGTTCTCCAATTCCGCGACAAAGAGGTAGATTGCAATAAGCCGGGTATAGGCGGGTGGCAGTTCAGCAAGAGAATGGAGCAAGTTCGTCGGCCGCTCGGGGGATGCAAGGCAGTTCATCAGACCGCTTGCCAGAAATTCCAATTTCAGATCGTCCGAAGCTTCCGATCTGAGCGACTCGTACATTGAACTAAGCTCGGTCGAATCGCTGAGCCGCTGGGCTGCCACCTCGATGAGGCTGGGCAACGCATTGTAGCGTCTGGAGAGGTCATCCAGCCTTGCTCCAACGACCGGATCGACGATATCGCCGTTTCCATTGGACAAAGGGGAGTGGTTTTCGCCTGGCGCGCTGTGGTCCCAATCAAGGAGCGCTCGCCCCTCTCGAAACAACGCGGCATGCGCCTCAAGTCCGGCCGTCTCCAGGGTCTTGATGACTTCCCCCAGGAAAACACCTTTGTCGAGAAAGAAGAAGTTCCGCATGCCTTCCGGGCCGTCGGTCCATCGATCGACCGCCGTCAACATCAGGATCGGACGCTCGGTCGGCGCAAAAGCCGCAAGAATATCAGCCAGTGAGGCACGGGCCTTCACCGCCTCTTCCTCGGTTGGTGTATTTAGACGCAAGCCCAGAAGATAAATCGGCATGGCTCGATTTCTCTGCAACTCTATCCGCGGATAATGTCGCCATGCCTCGACAGCACAGTCCGAACCTTGCGCGCTTGATGCGCAGAACACCGTCCCGGCAACAAACATCGATGTTGCTACGAAACCTCGCCACCAGAACATCCGAATCCCCATCCAACACCGGGGAATACCTTTGCAAAATCCCCGCTCCACAACAATCCAGGAAGTGTAAACCTGAGCGGCTACTGTCAAACGCACGAAGAGAAAAAGCCCGCGTCCTTTTCAGACGCGGGCAATCGGCATTTCGGTCTTTTGGATCAGTCAGGCGGCGCGGCCGTAGGCGGCCTGGCGGCTGTCGTCAGAAAGACGGAAGGTCTGCAGCAGGCTTTTCAGCTCGCGGCTTTCCTGTGCCAGCGTCTGGCTGGCCGCCGTCGTCTCCTCGACCATCGCGGCGTTCTGCTGGGTCATCTGGTCCATGCTGTTGACGGCCGTATTGACCTCGGCGAGCCCGGTTGCCTGCTCGCGAGCAGCCGTGGCGATCGAGGCCACATGCTCGTTGACCCGGTTGACCAGCCCCTCGATTTCCATCAGGGCATCGCCGGTCGAGCGCACCAGCGTCACGCCGGTCTCGACTTCGGTGGCGGAGTTGCGGATCAGTTCCTTGATCTCTTTGGCAGCCCCTGCCGAGCGCTGCGCCAGCTCACGCACTTCCTGCGCAACGACAGCAAAGCCGCGCCCGGCGTCCCCTGCCCGCGCCGCCTCGACGCCGGCGTTGAGCGCCAGAAGGTTGGTCTGGAAGGCGATCTCGTCGATGACGCTGATGATCTGGCTGATCTTGGTCGAAGACCCCTCGATCCGGCTCATGGCGGCAATCGCGTTGCGGACGATGTCGCCGGACTTGGCAGCGCTGCCCTTGGTCTCGTTGACCATCTCGCGGGCCTCGGCGGCGCGGTCCGAGGCGCTCTTGACCGTCGAGGTGATCTCGTCCAGAGCCGCCGCCGTCTCTTCGAGGGCTGCGGCCTGCTGTTCGGTACGGCGCGACAGGTTGTTGGCGGCTTCCGAAATATCGCCGGCGCTCTCATAGACCACCTCGGTCGACTGGGCGATCGACTGGATGACGCCACGAAGCGCCGTCACGGCCGTGTTGAAATCGTCGCGCAGCTTGGAATATTCCGGTGCGATCCGGACGATTTCCGCCGTCAGGTCGCCGCTTGCCAGCTTTTCCAGCGCGCCGCCGATGGTCGACATCGCGTCGGCCTGTACCTGTGCGTCCGACTGCAGACGGTGTTCGTTGCTGCGGCGCTCGTCGTCCAGCCTGTTCTGCTGTTCGGCCTCGCGCGCTCTCAAGCCGATGCGTTCCTTCACCGAGTCACGCAGCACCACCAGAACACCGGCCATCTGGCCGATCTCGTCCTTGCGGTCGGTTTCGGGAACCTCGGCCGATACATCCTCGTCGGCGATCGCCCGCATCGAGGTCTTCAGCCGCTCGATAGGAGCAACAACGCTGCGAACGATGGAGAAGGCGGCGAGCAGAATGATCAGCGCTGCAATGCCACAGATCACGGCAACCTGGATCAGGCCCTCGCGGAACATTGCCGCAAGGTCATCGGCGTAGACGCCTGTGCCAACGACCCAGCCCCAGGGCTTGAAACCGGCGACATGCGAATATTTCAGCACCGGCTCCTCGGCGCCCGGCTTAGGCCAGTAATAATCAACGAAACCCTTGCCTTCCGCTTCGACCTTCTTGACGAATTCCACGAAGATGCGCTTGCCGTTGGGGTCCTTGTTTTCGGTCTGGTCGGTGCCGTCGAGCGCCGGCTTGATCGGATGCATGACGATGACCTGCTTCATGTCATTGATCCAGAAATAGCCGCTGCCCTGATAGCGCATGGCCTTGATGGCTTCGATGGAGCGCGCCTGCGCGTCCTTCTGGGAGAGTGTGCCGGCCTGCTCCTGCTTGTAGTAGGTATCGAAGACCGAAATCGCGTTTTCGTTCATGGCCTCGAGCATGGCCTTGCGCTGCGCCACGAGCTTGTCCTGCTCCTGGAACAGGCCAAGCGTCATGACGGCGGCCATGGTCAGAATCGCCAGCCCCACCAGCGCGTAAAGGCGCACGGAAATGCGGAAATGTTTCATACGGCCCAATCCCCTCAGATTTTTGTCACCGCACGATACCGACAGGAATTTTCGAACTTCCTAACAAAGGACTGCTAAAATTGATAAGCTTTGTTTTACCGTCCGTTAAAACTCAACCATAAGACACATAGTCCGAGCACGAACCAATATCAGGAGCTGTCATGAACCGCAGAATCTGCGCTGTTGCATTGCTGACCCCCATTTTCCTCACTCCCGTGCACGCGGAACAATCCTGCAATCGATGGAGTACCGGTGACACCGGCACCGGCCAGACGATGGCATCCATCTGCACCGGCCCGGCTGGAAAACAGAGCGAACTGGAAATCATGTGTGGCGGAACGGACAAGCTCTCTCTCCGCTACCTGCCGTTCAGGGAACAGGAACCCGAACCCAACAGCAGCTTCAAGGTCAACTGGACGGCATCGGGAGAAACGATCTCGCTTTCCATGGACTACGAAGCGGACGACGGGGCACTTGCCGCCTATCCCGCCATATCCGATCGCGTCGTCGAACTGCTGAAAACCGCCGGCAGCATCAGGGCCGGCAGCGCCGATGGCCAATATGGTCCAGATGAATTCACCCTCGCCGGATCGTCGAAGGCCATCGCCGCCGTTCGGAAATCCTGCCCCTGACCGCCAGGCACAGCGGATAGGCTGACCCGGTGGATATTTCTGCAAGGGTCTTTCTGATCCCGCCGCCTTGGGTTACATCCAAGCAAACGGAGACGACGGACGATGGCCAAACCGAACGGCGACCTCACCTTGCGCACGCTGGCAATGCCGGCCGACGCCAATGCCGCCGGCGATATCTTCGGCGGCTGGGTCATGGCGCAGATGGATCTGTCCTGCGGCATCCGCGCCGCCGAGCGGGCCCGCGGCCGCGTCGTCACCGCCGCCGTCAAGGAAATGGCCTTCGAAATGCCGGTCAAGATCGGCGATACGCTCTGCATCTATACCGATGTCGTCAAGGTCGGCCGCACCTCGATGACGCTGAAGGTCGAGGTCTGGGCGCAGCGCTACTTGTCCGACCGCATGGACAAGGTCACAGATGCCCTCTTCGTCATGGTGGCGCTGGACGAGGCCGGCCATCCGAAACCCGTGCCACCAGAGGCCTGACATCCAACGAGGCCCCAAGTCGTGGAACAGCCCGTCGATCCGCAGCTTTTCTCCCATATCCGCGTCGTCATGGGCATGGTTATCAGCCTCTCGATGGCCCGCCTGCTGACCGGTCTGGCGCTGTTCGTCCAGCATCCCGGCAAGACCAGGATCTACTGGCTGCATCTCGGCTGGGTACTCTTCATGTTCCTGTTCCTGATCTATTTCTGGTGGTGGGAATACCGGCTGCATGCGGTGCCGGTGATCGATTTCAGCGTCTATCTCTTCGTCATCTCCTATTGCTGCATCTTCTTCTTCCTCTGCGTCCTGCTGTTTCCCACATCGATGGAGGACTATAGCGGCTACGAGCATTATTTCATGTCCCGCCGCGCGTGGTTCTTCGGCTTCCTGGCGCTCGCCTATGCCGTCGATCTCGTTGACACAGCCGTCAAGGGCAAGGACTATTTCATGTCCTTCGGTCTGGAATACCCACTGCGAAACGCAACCTATATCGCGCTCTGCATCGCCGCCGCCCTCACCGCCAACCGGCGTTTCCACGCGGTCTTCCTGATCGCCGGCCTTACCTACCAGGTCGTCTGGATTTTCCGCGCCTTCGACTTGCTGGACTGAGCAACGGAAAAAATCCGGCCGATTACCTGCCCATCGCGAAAAAGCGTTTCCCTGCGCGCCAAATCCACACAATAAATAAACTCTATAATCTCCATGGATTTAACTAGCATGATCCCGACAGCGGGAAGCGCCTCGATTTGGGCGCTGCCGCCAACCACAAGAGGGATCGATGCTCACATTGACGAGACGCATCTTCGGCGCCGGCCTTCTGGCCGCCGGCCTGTTCGCCGCTTCCGGCCTTTCTGCCACCGGAGTGACCGCTGCCGAACTGACCGAATTCAAGATCGGCTATCAGAAGACCGGCCTGCCGGTCATCGCCCGCCAGCAGCAGATCATCGAGAAGGCGCTGGAGCCGAAGGGCATCACCGTCTCCTGGGTCGAGTTCACCGCCGGCCCGCCGCTGGTCGAGGCGTTGAATGTCGGCTCGATCGATGTCGGCTGGACCGGCGATGCGCCGCCGATCTTCGGCCAGGCAGCCGGTTCCGCCATCACCTATGTCGCCGCCCTTCCCTCCAACGGCGCCGGCGAGGCGATCTTCGTCAAGCCGGAATCGCCGGTCCAGTCGCTGGCCGACCTCAAGGGCAAGAAGATCGGCGTCGGCAAGGGCACCAGCGCCCATAACCTCGTCGTCGCAGCGCTTGAAAAGGCCGGCATCGACTTCAAGGACGTCACCCCGGTCTATCTGAGCCCCGCCGATGCGGCAGCCGCATTCGCCAGCGACAAGATCGACGCCTGGGCCGTCTGGGATCCCTTCTTCGCCATCGCCGAAACCCGCTACAAGCCGCGCATCCTGACCACGTCGGCCGAGACGCTCAACGTCAAGACCTACTTCCTCGCCAACCGCGATTTTGCCAAGGACCATCCGGAAACGGTCAACACGGCCATATCGGCCCTGAAGGAAGCCGCCGCTTGGGCCGATGCCAACCGCGACAAGGTGGCGGAAGCCCTGCACGAGGTCACCGGCGTGCCGCTCGAAGCCCAGACGATCGCCGCCAACCGCACCAAGTTCGGCATCGAGCCGATCACCCCGGAAATCGTCGCCAGCCAGCAGCAGACCGCCGACCGTTTCTTCAAGCTCGGCCTCATCCCCAGGCAGATCAACGTTTCCGACGCCGTCTGGACGCCCCCATCAAACTGATTTCCTCCCAGGAAATGCGGCAGCGTGCCGGTCGATCCGGGCCGGCACGCGAAGAGTAATTCCAGCAAAAGTGTACCGCGGTTTTGCGTCCGGAATTGCGTAAAACAGAGAGCTAGAGCGTTTTCGCGTTTCGAAGAAAAGCGGAAATGGTCGAACGAAGGTTAGATCATGAAATCCACCGTTCAATCGATCCTGCGAAACGGCACCGGCTGGCTGCTGCCCGCCCTCATCGTGCTTGCCTGGGAAATCGCCGCCCGCACAGGGCTGATCTCGCCGAATGTCATGGCGGCGCCCTCGGCTGTCGCCGAAGCCTTCTGGCGGTTGCTTTTGTCCGGCGAACTCGTCCGCAACATCGGCGTCAGCACCGCCCGCGCCCTGTCCGGCTTCGTCATCGGCGGCTCGATCGGGCTGATCTTCGGCCTCGCCAACGGCCTCTCCGGCCTGTCGCGCAATTTGACCGACACGACCTTGCAGATGGTCCGCAACATCCCGCATCTGGCGCTGATCCCGCTGGTCATCCTCTGGTTCGGCATCGACGAGGAGGCAAAGCTCTTCCTCGTGGCGCTCGGCGTGTTCTTCCCGATCTACGTCAACACCCTGCTCGGCATCCAGAGCGTCGATCCGCAGCTGGTCGAGATGGGCCGCGTCTACGGCATGTCGCGCACCACCCTGTTCTTCCGCGTCATCCTGCCCGGCGCCCTGCCCGCCATCTTCGTCGGCCTGCGCTATGCGCTTGGCATCATGTGGCTGACGCTGATCGTCGCCGAAACCATCGCCGCCTCCTCCGGCCTCGGCTACATGGCCATGCAGGCACGCGAATTCCTGTTGATCGACGTCGTCGTGCTGTCGATCCTGATCTACGCCCTGCTCGGCAAGCTCGCCGACAGCTTTGCCCGGCTGCTGGAACGGCTCACGCTCCAATGGCATCCGGCCTTCCAGACCGCCTGACCGCCGAGCGAAAGCAAACCGAAACACGGAGCGCCGAAATGTCCGTCATCGCCCTCAATCCGAAGTCCGAGGCTCCCGTCAACGCGACAAGGGAAACGGCCGAAGCCCGTGCGTTGCGCGAGACGTCGCCCGGCCAGTGGTTCCCCTACGCCGCACCGCAGCCCCGCGCGCGCGACACAAGGGAAAACGCCTTCTCGTTTCGCGGCATCAGCCGCAAGTTCGGCGACAAGACGGTGCTCGACAACATCGATCTCGATGTGCCGGCCGGCCAGTTCATCGCCGTCATCGGCAAGAGCGGCTGCGGCAAGAGCACGCTGCTGCGGCTGCTGACCGGCCTCGACAAGCCGACATCCGGCACGCTGACGGTCAACAAGGGTACGGCCGGCGAAAACCGCACCCGCATCATGTTCCAGGAACCCCGTCTTCTGCCCTGGGCAAAGATAGCCAAAAATGTCGAGGTCGGCCTGACCGGCATCGCCAAGGGGGCGGAAGCCCGCGAAAAATCGCTCGCCATCCTCAACGAAGTCGGCCTTGCCGATCGTGCCGAGGAATGGCCTTCCGTTCTGTCAGGCGGCCAGCGCCAGCGCGTCGCCCTCGCCCGTGCCCTCGTCGCCCACCCCTATATCCTCGCCCTCGACGAGCCGCTCGGCGCGCTCGATGCGCTGACCCGCATCGAGATGCAACAGCTGCTCGAACGCATCTGGCTGCAGCAGACGTTCACCGCCGTGCTGGTCACCCACGACGTCGCGGAAGCCGTGGCACTGGCCGACCGCGTCATCGTCATCGATCACGGCAGGATCGCGCTCGATCTCGACATCCCGCTGGAACGCCCCCGCCGCCACGGCTCGCCGGAATTGGCGCGGCTGGAGGGACAGATCCTCGACACGTTGTTCGGCGAAAAAGCAGGCTGAACCGTCAAACCGACCTGAGATAAACCGACGACCGGTCGAAATCCAACCCCGGAAAGATCGAATTCGTCAGGCTGTCCGGCGAGATGTCGAACTGGCGGTAGAGCATCGCCGCCGCCAGTTCGCGCACGTCTCCGGTCGGCATCAGGTCGCGGCCGTTGAGCAGGTTTGCCTCGCTAAGCCCCGGCCATTTGCCGATGACCTTGCCGCCGTCGATGCCGCCGCCGGCGATGACAGCCAGTCCGCCGGTGCCGTGGTCGGTGCCGAACGAGCCGTTTTCGCGCACGGTGCGGCCGAATTCGGTGATGGCGACGACGATGGTGTCCTTCCAGACGGCAGGCGACAGCGTGTCGCGGATGGTCAGGATCGCCGTGGTCAGCTCGGCGGCCGGCGCCTTGAACGCCGCGTTCTGCCCGGCATGCGTGTCCCATCCGGTGATCGAGAAACTGGCGATCCGGTAGTCCTGCATTAGCATGCCGGCCGCCAGACGTGCCACATCGACGGCCTTGGCGCCGCGCTTGTCGTCGGCATAGAGCTCGTCGGCGGAAAAATCCGTGACGGCCGCATCGGCCATCGCCCGGGCGAACTGCGGATCGTTGCGATAGAGCCGCTCGAAGAAGCTCTTCTCGTCGCTCTTCATCGCCAGATCGGTGCGCGGCGACCAGACCTCGACGTCGTTGTCGCCGCTGAGCACCAGTTCCGCCGAGGTGTTGACGTCGATCGCCTTGCGCGAATGCACGGATGGAATGGTGGACAGCGCCCGGTTCAGCCAGCCGGTTTTTTCCTCGCCGACGTTGACGCCGCCATTTTCCAGCACGTCCTGCCCGTCGAAATGGCTGCGCGCGTCGCGATAGGGCGTCGAAACCGACTGGACGAACGACAGCTCACCGCGCTTCCAGAGCGGCAGCAAATCCCTGGCGTAGGCATTCAGCCCGTAGAAGCCGTCGAGGTCGATCAGGCCGTTGTCCGGCGTTGCCGCCAGCGTCGGCCGATAGAGCTTGAAGGCCGTGTCCGCATAGGGCTGGACGAGATGCAGCCCGTCCATGGCACCGCGCAGGATGATCGTCACGAGCCGCTTGTCGCCGGGTGCGGCGGCCAGCGTCATCGATGTCATCAGCGGTGCTGCGGCGACGCAGCAGGCCGATGTCAGAAAGGCGCGGCGGCTGAGCGCCATCTTGTCGTCCATGCCCATCTGCGATCTACCTTCTGTTGAATTCGGGCGACGCCAGCGCAAGCGCAAGCCCCATCTGCCGGTTCGGTGCCTTCGATACGATGTCGATCGTGTCCTGGCGCGCCGCGTCGCGCAGCGTCTCCTGCAGGAAGTCCCTCGGATCGCGGTTGCCGCCAAGCTTGGCGGCCGCGAGCCGTGCCCAGGCAATCCGGTCCGCCAAGGGCCCGCCGGCGATCCAGGCTGAAAAACCGTCGTCGAACCCGGCCGGGCTTTGCGGCCGCCAGAGCGGCTGGCCAAGCCGCGCCACGGCCTGCACCGTCAGCGGATTGGGACGCAGCTTGCGGGTTGCGGGATCCAGCGGCTTGCTGTCGATATCGCGGGCTTTCGTCATGGCCGGCATCATGCTCTCGCCGTCGATGGCCTGATCGGCCATCGTGGTTTTGACCGGGGCGAAGCCGAGATCGCGCATGTCGTTCTCCTCCGCCGAGAGCGCGCGCAGTCCCGAAACGATATAGTCGAACGGCAGCTTGGCCTTCTGGCCCTCGTTATCCCAGCTACGGGGATGGCGAAGCATCGCCGTGTAGACAGCGGTGAGATCGCCGTCATTGCGCTGCCAGGCCGTCGTCATCGCCTCCACCACTTCGGGCGGCGGCGTGTCCGACAGAAAATGATGGGCAATCTTGCGGCAGATGTGGTTGCGCGTCTCCGGCGTCGCGGCGAGATCCTCGATCATGGCAGCGATATCGCCCTGCCCGCGCGCGCTGCCACCGTAGGATTTGCCGAACACGCTCCGCGATCCCGGTTCGGCCATGTTGACCGCATAACGGGCGCGATAGGTGTTGCGGTCGACGGTCATGCCGGTCAGCACATAGGCCGCATTGCGGACATCGGTCTGGGTGTAGCCGCTGCCGGCCCCGAGCGTATGCAGCTCCAGCAGCTCGCGGCCGAGATTTTCGTTGAGCCCCGCCTTGCGCTTGATGCCCTGCGGCGATGTCGGGCCGAAGGATTTCACCTGGTCGAGATAGATCAGCATGGCCGGATGCAGCACCGCGGTCTTGACCAGGTCGGCGAACCGCCCGGCCATATACGGCCGGATTGCCTCCGCCTCGTAGACCGGCACCACCAGCCGCATGAAATCTTCCTTGCGGGTGCTGACGCTGAAGTGATTGACCCAGAAGGCAGCGAGCCGTTCATTGAAGCCGTTGGGCGAAAGCACGGCCTGCATGAAACGGGCATGCTCGTCCTTCGCCAGCAGATTGTTGAGCCCGGTGAGATAGCGCACGCGATAGACGCGTCTGGTCACCGCATCCATGTCCTTGCCGGCCAGCTTGAGTTCGGCAAGCTCCGAAACGGTGTCGGAAATCCGCTCTCTGCCGGCGGCAAGGCCGCCATCCGGAAAAACAAGGGCCTCGCGCCGGCCGGCGTCCAGTTGCGCCAGCATTTCCTCGACGCTCTCTGGCGGGGTCTGCCCGGGCCTGAAACCCGTACCGAACCGCAATGCCGCCGTGGTGGAAAACGTCAGACTCATAAAGCTTGGCCCTCGAATATCTGTTTGGACCGGTACAGGGCGCTTGTGTCAATTCTGCGGATTAACGCAATTATTACGCAAATTTAACCTTTGAACACGAAGGCGGCCCCGCCGGCGATCAGGCAGAAGCCGATGGCGTGGTTCCAGGTCAGGGATTCCTTCAGCCAGAACACCGAGAAGCCGGCAAAGACCAGAAGCGTGATCACCTCCTGCATGGTCTTCAGCTGCGCCGCCGAATAGACCTCATGGCCGATCCTGTTGGCGGGAACGGCGAGGCAATATTCGAAGAATGCAATGCCCCAGCTGGCGATGACGGCCATGTAGAGCGGCGACGACGTGTATTTCAGATGCCCGTACCAGGCGAAGGTCATGAAGACGTTGGAGAGAACAAGCAGCAGGATCGGCAGCACGGCGGCCGAATTGAGCGAGAATGGCATGGCGAATCCTTGAGACGCGGTGTGGAAAGACGCACAGCATGTACCGCCAATTCGCAATGCTTCAAGATGGAATCTGCAGCGCTTGAACGCTGTTCGAATATTGCCCGCGCCAAGATCGTACAGCTCATTTTCACCACGCCATGGGCTTCCATGAGAGCGGGCATTCCAAAGCGCCTACAAGCTCGGCACTCGCAGCGGCGCTCGCTATCGCTTCATGTTCGACGGAACCCGGTTCGACTATCGGATCCGGTCCTATCTCGGGCAGGGCTCGATCACGATGCTTTGTGACGGCAAACTGGTTTCCAAGGCTTTGTTTTCCGAAGAACACCCTGGGCTCAACGACGACACCGAGCATTTTGTCCTGAACGACTTCGGCGATGACGTGCAGACGCTTGCGCTGGTAAACCCGGCGATCCTCTCTGGCGGTACGGGTCATGCGGTTGGCGACGTCATCACCCAGGCAGGCGGCACGTTTACGACAGCTGCGCAGATACGGGTCACGAGCGTCAATGCAGGCGTTATCACGGGCGCTGCCATTCATCGCGCTGGCGTCTACAGCGTTGCGCCGGCCACGACGACGCAGGGCGGCACGACCGGATCTGGGACGGGGGCAACGTTCACGACCGCCTTCGGAAAGCTGCATACGACCAAGCAGCTACGCAGGGTCGAAATGATCCTTGGCTTCGGCGTTCGGTTCGGTGGCATCAACGTCGACGGCGGCGTCAGTGTCTTGCCCTGGGCAGAGAATACGGAAATGGCGAAGCTGCTGATCGCTGGCGACAGTCTCACGCAGGGCTTTTTCAACGGTTACGAGGGAGGCAACTGGTCGCGCCAGGCGGCCTATATGCTCGGGCTGGAAGAACGCTTCGTCCAGTACGGATTCAGCGGCCGAGGCTTCCTGAAGAACACGCTGTTCCCCGTCGATACTCCCGGCATCATCGCCTTGGCGCCGGACATGCTGGTCATCGCGGACGGCTTCAACGACATGTTCCAATTCGGCTCGATGACTGCGGCGGCGTTGACGGCCGAAGTGACGGCACGGGTGAATGAACTGCTGACGAATTTGCCGAAGGTGCGAATTGTCGGGATCGGACCTTTCTACGACACGACCAGCGGCAATGCCTGCACTAATGCTATCGCCGCCGGCTATGCGGCCGCATCGGATCCAACCCGGGTTCGTTTCTATGATCTGGACGCAACGGCAGCCTATAAAGTTGGCGACGCATACAGCTCCACTGACAACACCCATCCTGGGCAATCCGGTCAGGATTTCTTGGGGGCGATGCTTGGACCAGTGATCGCCAACCTGTTTTTGTCGATGTCCTGACCGTCTCCTTGCAATCGTGTAGATTCACTCTGAGGCGCGTTCTGGTGCTCGAAGTCCGGGCCGCGGCATATGTGTCTCTGACTCAAAATCTCCGGGGAGCCAAAAAGCTTCAGAAGCTAAATTCGACGAAAAATATTCGTCAGGGTGAAACCTGCACTCCGACAGTAATTTACTGAAGTGGACATCGCCCTCCATGTCTTTCAGCACTTTCCATGCCTCCTCAGACCTTCGGTCACGCTCGTTACCGATATATTGAAGGGCAGTTTCTAAGAGATCGGCCAGCGCTTCTACAGCAATTTTCGTATAATTCTTCCGAACAACAACGTCCTTTGGTACCTCGAAAGCGCCCTCACGCCTTATCACAACTGCTCGGTCATCAAGCCACTCCGCAGCGTAAAGCCCTAAAGGCTTATTGTAATGGGCCAGCGCCGTGCTCCTTAGGTCGGCGATTGCCATATGCATCACTTTCTGCTCTTTGCTGTATGCCTTTCCGACGACATCAATTGTTCGCCGATTGTTGGTACGTGAAACCAAACCGCGACAATAGCTTATGACAGCGTGCATCATCAGGGACTGACTGAATTCTTGCCTAGAAAAGTCGTCGCCCTGTATCTCAACCAGAGACATTAGCGATTGAAATGCTACTTTCAGGTCCTGCAAAATTGAGCAGGCGCTCGAAAATTCTTCTATGATGCGAGCTTGCCGGGAATAGCGTTGATCTTTTGAAAGTTTTCGAGCCAGTTCGTTCAAATCAAACGCTTCGGTAGACATGCCATCCCGCCTATTTGTACTGACGTCCAACAAGCCAAAGAAGCAAATGGCCGATTGAGAGTCGAGTCCCAAATACTCGACCCCGCGCGCCCTCATCAACGCTGTTAATCTCGCGTCTTGGGCATCCGGCCGGCAAGACGTTGCTACGCCAAGCCCAGTAACATTCTGTAGAAGTCGACATAGGGAGCGCCACCAGCTAACGTCGTGCATCGACGCAGTGTTTGTTGTTGAAAGTGCGATCCCGATTGATCTTCCAAAATACACGCACTAAGGTACTTCGCTGCGTTGGCGAGCGCTGCAAGCAAACAGGCGCCATCCTGCGCGCATTTCCAGATCGCGTTGGCAACATCAGCCCTGTCTTTGACCTCAATCTCTCCCGACAGAGTGTCTAGAAACAGGTAATCCGTCTCGACTTTACCGATCATCCAACCACAGGCTACTTCTTCGGGCACTTCGCAGAGGCGCACCATGCCCAATTCTACGTTGCTTGCGTCATATTGCGCGAAAAGGTCGCGAAGCACAGTATCGGGAAGTCTTGAGTTCACTTGCCCCAGCCTCTCGCGCATCTCGAAACCTGCAATAATATCCATGGCTTCCTTCTGACTGAGTCCGATCTTGAAAAGTGCGTCCAAATTGGGTGTTGCCTGTTCTAGGGCCGTTTTGAATGCTAATGCGTCCATGTGTTGTCCTACGCTGTTGGCCGTGAGTTTTATGGAGTTGAGCAGATCCCAGATCGGGATTACCGCACCGACGTCAGTGCCGAATGGGCAGCGTATAGGATGAGCGGCGATAGCCACACGAACTACGGCAGGTTCGTAGCGGTACACCGCGCCCCACCATCTATCGAGTCTGCCGCCTGAATATGTCGTAAGATAACCCCGCCAAAAAACCGATTGCTCCGAATATCAGCGGCACGCCCAAAAGCGCCCCTATGTTCATGCCGATCATCTCAGATGTGGCGGCATCCCAATCGTAGTAGGTCACATCGCCAACACAAAAAAAGCATGTCGATACAGTCCAGATGCCGCCCAACGTTAACCCGATCAGCCCCCACTTATTCCTGCTTTTCAAAATCGTTTCCAACTTCATCCGCATTTATTCTACGACCCAGGAGCAAGTTGCCTCACGAGTCGGCAATAAATTTCCCACCGCGCCCACCAATCCTACGATCTTCGTTTGATCGTCCAAGAATAGCCCTCGACGATCAGGAGCGCGCCAAAGCCAAATGTCGCCGCATTCCTAGGAATGTACCAGCCGAAAGCGACAGTGATCGCGACCGCTGCACACCAAACAGGTATTGCAAGCACCCATCGTTTTCTGAACCCGATGTGCAGATTGGCAGCCCAAAATATAAGCGTGTAAGCGAAATAAGCGACCGTTTCCATCGTCGGAAGATGATCGTTTCCGGAGGTGTGTTCAAGTCCTGGCTGCCACCACCCCTAGATCAAACGGTACCCGTATCCCCCGTCTCCGTCGGCGCCTGGGCGGGCTGCTGCGCGATCCTGCTGACAAGGCGCGCCGTGACCAGCAGCGTCACCAGATCGCGGATCATCGGAAAGACGTGCCAGTCGACATTGATGTCATGGGCGATGTCAGGCAGTTCGAAGAAATTCTTCTTGGTTGGCACCAGCAGAAAACATTCATGGCCGGACAAGGCGATGCGCACGACGTCGTCGCGCCAGACGCTCGAGAGATAGTCGAGCGCCTTCACCAGCGGCCCCTCGATCAGCGGCCGTGCGGCCGCCGTATTGTCGGTGCGGAACTCATGCGTCGCGTCGATCTCCGCGTCACCGCTGTCGATGATGCGCAGGTTTCCCGTCCCGAACAGTTCCTGGGCGAATTTCTGCATTCCGGTCGGCCGCTTGGTCGCGGCAAGGATGCCGGGAAACGGCTGCTCAAGATAGAAGTGAAAAATCACGCCGTCGAACAGCACGGTTTTGTTCTTGCCACCCGTCGAAAGTTCCGTCTCGGAGAGCATGAAGCGCAGACTGTCATGATGACCTGAAATCGCGTCATCATGCTCCGCCAGCCCGTATTTCAACAGCGCCTGCTTCGGGAACTTCTCCATGAAGCGCGGAACGAGACCTTTGCTGTAGCGCATATCGTCGATGAAACCGAAGATCAGCGGCAGCATGCGGTCGCGCAGATTCTGCTGAAAATCCCTCACCGGCTTCATGCAGAAATTGAAAAGCCCCCACCCGATCCCGAACAGCACGGCGATCACCACCCCCAGCCCCTCTCCCATGCCGATCCTGCTGACCAGCTGGACGAAAACCACGATGGCGACGACGGCATAGATCCCCATCACTACCGTGACCCGCCGCTGCATCGCCAGCTCAAGCGCCGGCCGCGCCGCGTTATACTCGCCGATCGCCTGCCGCACGGTCTCCAGCGCCGCCGCATCCGGCATGACAGTCGCTTCATCGAATGCCGTGGCCATATATTATTCCTCAAAAATCGTCGGAACTCTCTTCCGTTGCGGTAGACATCTGAATGACGAGTGATCCTCGTTGTATATTCGCACATTTTCACGGAGGCAGAAACGCCGTGCTGGGTTGATGGGAGCAAGCGACAGGCCCTGCCGCCCATGTCAAAAACTGGCAGCAGCCTGCCGGCCGTTGCCTTTTTGTACTCACGGCCCCCTTCACATTCCGCCGGACTCTCTCCATATTCGCCGCATGTCGAAAGCTCCGAAAAAATCCCCCCGCCCCGACCTTGGCGGCTTCGAGGAAGCCCCGCAGGCCTCCTTCGAAGGCGCACCCCTGTCATCGAACGTCGCCGACTGGGCCAACGAGCTGCAGCGCATGGCCGAGGCCGAGACGATCGAGACCCGCCACGACGTCGCGTCGAAGGCCGGGAAACACCGCAAGAAGGTCGAGATCGCGGCGCAAAAGGCCAAAAACGATAAAGCCAACGAGGGTGTGGGAGCGAGCAGAAGCGCCCGCGGCACGTCGATGGGCGGCACCTCCGACCCGAAGGCCCGTGCAGCCGCCGGATTGAACCCCGTTGCCGGCATGGACACGGCGCTGGAGGACGCGCTTGCCCCCTCCGCCGTCACCGCCACCGTCGAGGCCCTGTCGGCCCTGATCGAGAGCGGCAACCCGCTGTTCAAGGACGGCAAGCTGTGGACGCCGCACCGGCCCGCCCGGCCGGAAAAATCCGAAGGCGGCATCGCCATCCGCATGGTCTCCGATTTCGAGCCCGCCGGCGACCAGCCGACCGCCATCAAGGACCTCGTCGAGGGCCTGTCGAACCATGACCGCACCCAGGTCCTGCTCGGCGTCACCGGCTCCGGCAAGACCTTCACCATGGCCAAGGTGATCGAGGCGACGCAACGCCCCGCCGTCATCCTGGCGCCGAACAAGACGCTGGCCGCCCAGCTCTATTCCGAGTTCAAGAACTTCTTCCCCGACAACGCCGTCGAATATTTCGTCTCCTACTACGACTATTACCAGCCGGAAGCCTATGTGCCGCGCTCGGATACCTTCATCGAGAAGGAATCCTCGATCAACGAGCAGATCGACCGCATGCGCCACTCGGCCACCCGCTCGCTGATCGAGCGCGACGACGTCATCATCGTCGCCTCGGTCTCCTGCATCTACGGTATCGGTTCGGTCGAGACCTACACCGCCATGACCTTCCAGATGACGGTCGGCGACCGGCTCGACCAGCGCCAGCTCTTGGCCGATCTCGTCGCCCAGCAATACAAGCGCCGCGACATGGATTTCCAGCGCGGTTCGTTCCGGGTGCGCGGCGACACCATCGAGATCTTCCCCGCCCACCTTGAGGATGCCGCCTGGCGCATTTCGATGTTCGGCGACGAGATCGACGCCATCACCGAGTTCGATCCGCTCACCGGCCAGAAGACCGACGACCTGAAATCGGTGAAGATCTACGCCAATTCCCACTATGTGACGCCGCGCCCGACGCTTAACCAGGCGATCAAGTCGATCAAGGAGGAGCTGAAGCTGCGCCTTGCCGAGCTGGAAAAGGGCGGCCGCCTGCTCGAGGCCCAGCGGCTGGAGCAGCGCACCCGCTACGATATCGAGATGCTGGAGGCGACCGGCTCCTGCGCCGGCATCGAGAACTATTCGCGCTACCTCACCGGCCGCCAGCCCGGCGAGCCGCCGCCGACCCTGTTCGAATACATCCCCGACAACGCCCTTTTGTTCATCGACGAAAGCCATGTCTCCGTCAGCCAGATCGGCGGCATGTACCGGGGCGACTTCCGCCGCAAGGCGACGCTGGCCGAATACGGCTTCCGCCTGCCGTCCTGCATGGACAACCGGCCGCTGCGCTTCGAGGAATGGGACGCCATGCGCCCCGACACCATCGCCGTCTCGGCCACCCCGGCCGCCTGGGAGATGGAACAGGCCGGCGGCGTCTTCGCCGAACAGGTTATTCGCCCGACAGGCCTGATCGATCCGCCGGTGGAAGTCCGCTCGGCCAAGACCCAGGTCGACGACGTCTTGGGCGAAATCCGCGAGACCGCGCTGGCCGGCTACCGCACGCTGGTCACCGTGCTGACCAAGCGCATGGCCGAGGACCTCACCGAATATCTGCACGAGCAGGGGGTTCGCGTCCGGTATATGCACTCGGATATCGACACGCTGGAGCGCATCGAGATCATCCGCGACCTGCGTCTCGGCGCCTTCGACGTGCTCGTCGGCATCAACCTGTTGCGCGAAGGCCTCGACATCCCCGAATGCGGCTTCGTCGCCATCCTCGATGCCGACAAGGAAGGTTTCCTGCGCTCGGAAACGTCCCTCGTCCAGACCATCGGCCGTGCGGCGCGTAACGTCGACGGCAAGGTCATCCTCTATGCCGACCAGATCACCGGCTCGATGAAGCGCGCCATGGAGGAAACCTCCCGCCGCCGCGAAAAGCAGGTGGCCTATAACGAGGCCCACGGCATCACCCCGGAATCGGTCAAGGCCCGCATTTCCGACATCCTCGATTCGGTCTACGAGAAGGACCATGTCCGCGCCGATATCGGCATCCGGGGCGTCAAGGGCGGCCTCACCGACATGGTCGGCAACAACCTCGCCGCCCATCTCGAGGCGCTCGAAAAACAGATGCGCAACGCCGCCGCCGACCTCGACTTCGAAACCGCCGCTCGGCTCCGCGACGAAATCAAACGCCTCAAGGCCGCCGAACTGGCTGTCATGGATGATCCGATGGCGCGGCAAGAGGCGAGGAGCGCCGAAGGCGCGACCGGGAATGCAAGAAGCCAGGCGAGGGCGATGGAGGGCGGTGGAAAGAAGAGCGGCAAGGCAAGCCGCGAGTCGATCTCCCCCCCTGTGGGGGAGATGTCCGACAGGACAGAGGGGGGTAAGTCCACCTCAAACTCCGAGCCCGCCGCCATACCCCCCTCTGACCCTTCGGGCCATCTCCCCCACAAGGGGGGAGATCAACCCGGCGCTTCCCTCTTCGCCAAACCCGACCTCGACAATATGGGCCCGGGCACCGACATGACCCGCCCCGCCCGCCCGGAAACCAACCTCTTCCGCAAGAACACCCTCGACGAAATGACCGTCGGCCGCACCGAAAAGCCGCTCAACACCAGCGGCAAGCTGCCGGAAAAGCCGCATATCCAAAAGCCGATCTCCCCCCTTGTGGGGGAGATGTCGCCGAAGGCGACAGAGGGGGGTAAGCCCGCCGCAAACTCGAGTGACCCCAAACCCTTCATCCGCGCCAAATCCGGCGCCGGCTCCTACGAGGATGCCGGCGACGCCAAGCGCCAGAAGCGAACCAAGGGCAAGACGGGCCGGCCGGGCCAATAACATCTCAACGGAACACCCTCCCCTTGAGGGGGAGGGTCGGCGCCCGGCGCCGGGGTGGGGTGACCGCCACAACCACGGACCCGATCTCCCCCCTTGTGGGGGAGATGTCGGCAAAGCCGACAGAGGGGGGCACCTCAAACTCCGAACCCGTCACTTCGGCCATTTCCCCACAAGGGGGCAGGACGATCGCCTCCGAATTTCGGCTTGCTCCCTCTTCTCCCCGGCGGGGAGAAGGTGGCGCGCAGCGCCGGATGAGGGGGCGGCCGGCTCCGAAATCGCGGAAAGTCCCCCTCATCGCCTCGCATCCGCTCGGCACGTCTCCCCGCCGGGGAGAAGAAGCAGATCATCCCCAAAAATGCACCATCGCCAGACCGCCCGCGATCCGTTAGTCCTCGCTAACCTCGCCGCAAAGGACCGTGCCCATGCGCCTGCCCGCCCTCGCCCTCCTGCTGTCCGCCCTCGCCGCGCTCCCGGCCGCCGCCGAAACCTTCAGGACGCCAGAATCCCTGCTGCAGGCCCTCTACCGCTACGACACCGCCGAGACCGACGCGGACGCCCCCTCGCTCTATTCCCCCTTCTTCTCCGACCAGCTGAACGCCCGCTTCCAGGCCGATCTCGACACCACCGCCGAAGGCGACGCCGGCACCATCGATTTCGACCCGGTCATCTCAGGCAATGACGGGCAAGCCACCGGCGTCGCGGTCGGCCAGCCGATCGTCATCGACGACACGGCCGAGGTGGAAGTGACGTTCAAGAATTCCGAGCCGGTGACGCTGTATTACACGCTGGTCCGGGAACACGGCGGCTGGAAGGTCGACGATATCGCCAACCAGCAGGGGGAGTATCCGTGGAGCCTGAGTGCGTTGTTTGATGGGGCGGGACGGTAAGACAAAGAAGCGGCAGAAGGCCAACTCCGGCTCCGTCGTCCTCGTCCCCGGGCTTGCCTCGGGGGACTGCCCGCGTCATTCTCCCCCTCCGTCATCCTCGGGCCTGACCCGAGGATCCACCACCGGGAGCCACCAAGCCAAGAGTGAATGAGATGGCGGAAAAACTGACACAGTTCGATCCGGCCGAGGGCCTGACCTCCGACGCGGCGATCGCGGCGTTCATGGCGGAAGCCTTCGCCTCCGAGGATGCCGGCTATATCGCCCATGCGCTGGGCGTCGTTGCCCGCGCCAAGGGCATGACCCAGATCGCCACGCAGACCGGGCTTTCGCGCGAGCAGCTCTACCGCTCGTTCAGCGAAAACGGCAACCCCACCCTGAAGACGACGATCGCGGTGATGAAAGCGCTGGGCATCGAACTGACGGCAAGGCCGCACCGGCCGGATGCCGCGTGAGCATTCCATACGGCAGACAGGCGTCGTTGCGGGGTTCACAGCCGAACGCGAAGTCCAGTTCCGCCAACATCAATCCGTAAACGCTGATCAGGGAACACGGCGGCTGGAAGGTCGACGACATCGCCAACCAGCAGGGGGAATATCCGTGGAGCTTGAGTGCGTTGTTTGAGGGGACGCGGTAGCTCTTCGTCCGTTCCAATATCCGTTATCCGCTGCTATGAGAATGCCTACAGCTCGATACGGCAAAAGCCAAAACAACGACAGCGTCACGCGCGAGCAGATAACTCGAGCCGCCGGGATGGAAACTTTGTTGGCCTTCTACAAAGTCGATAATCTCTTTAAAAAATTGTCGAAAACTGAAATAACCTCATTTTTGCAGCTTACATTTTCCCATATTTCACCAATAGAAATTATCTTAATTAAATGCGATAGCCGCCCCCTAAGCCTACTCCGCATGGCTTTAGGAAGAAGTTCAGTTCGAAAAATAGGTATATACATGCTTGTAGCCGCCGAAAAAGGATCCATGTATATTTTTCCCTTGGACGCAACCGATATCATGCCATTTATAATTTCTTCCAAATTTGCAGATGATGAACAAATATAAAAATAATACAAGGCCGTATTCTTATAATAATTTTCATACCTTAAGGCCTGAACACTATTCGATTTAATAGCCTTAAAATAAACTTCTGCATGTATATCTAGAGATTTTTTTAAATCAATTAGAGCACCGTCCATATCCATATGCCTATTATCTTTAGCTTTTAGATAAAAATACCCTGCCTTTCTCGCAAGAAAACTCAATTTTTCTTCAGAAGTGTAATTTCTACCGCTCTCCACGAAATTCGCAATACCCAAACAGTACCGCGCAATTTCTCCGCTCTGCTCTTCACACATATACCACCGTTTTACGTGGTCGAATGGTGGTTCATACTTCATCGAAAATGCAAAATTGAAATCGTCTCGTACAAAATTCAATTTTGGTGGAGATATCAAAGTCCCGATATACCCCCTAAAGGCACGAAAACGCGGATCTTCGGTAATTTTTGGGGACAAATCTTTTGCGTTTAATTCAGACCATGCTTTTTCGAGATGAGCGCTGTCGCCAAGGCGATGAGATGCGCGTGCAAGATTTTCACATTTTTGCATCAAGCGAGATAACTCGGGAATTTCCGGAAAAAATGACCTTTTAAATGAATTAACCCTCGCTTCAACCGAAGCATATCTATCCAAAAGCTTAGATTTCTCCAGCACAAAAGCACGCGTGAGCTCACCAAGTCTAAAAAAAGTCTCTTGACCAATTTCGTTTCTGTCCAGAAACATTTCACGAGTGTCGTTAATTGAGTCAACTATGCGACTGTCCTCATATCTTAATATAGTCCTTAAATCCTCGAAATTTAATGGCTTGCCCGCTAAAGCGAGAGCGCAAAGCAGCTGGCGTGAATAATCGCCAGTTAGCGCGTCCCACTCTCGTTCAAACACATACGATCGCGCATCACCGCCGACATGCTCCTCAAAGAGCGAAACCGCTTGCTCATAGTTTCCAGAATTCCTTCTCAATGCCAAAATTGTTTCAATAACAAGCGGACGCCTCTCGGTAACTTGCGCCAGCTTTCCGTCACGAAACTCAATCTGCGGCTTCTCAACCTTGAATTGATCACAACAAACTTCCACAAATTTAGGATATTCAACTCCCGAAGATAAACCAGGTATCTCAATTGAATTATCTAGCGACTGAGTGGGAGCATTTCTTTGTGTATAAAGCACTTTCGATGTTTTTTTCGCCCTCACGAGGACTTTGTAAATGGCATCGAAACCGGCATCTTCACCAGAGGTTGTTAAAGTATCGATATCATCAATCACGACAAAACACGAAAAATTATCAAAAAACACTTGCAGCTCCCTGGATAAATCAAGCAGCGTCATGCTTTCGGCCTTATTAATATCCGTCCACGAACCTAACGTTAAAATTGATACTATTAGCGACTTCGCGTCATTAAAGTCGGCACCAACGAACAATTCTGATTTTGATTCTGACGTATTTAGAAACTTCTTTTTTGCAGACACAAATATAACCTGGTCAAAAAATTCACCAGAAGATATATCTATATTTGCTCCATATATGGATATCAGCTTTGCTATCTCGTAAGCTATAGTTGTTTTTCCGGATCCACCTCTTCCGTATAAAAAATTCCGTGGCTCATGTATATCTTGAATCCAAGAGAAAACTTTTTGTACTGCATCGAGGCGACCTACAAATTGCTTAATTTGTGCTGGATTTGGAGGTAGGGCAAACTCAATCTTCTCGCGGCCCTGCACATGTCTCGCAGCACCACAGAAAAGTATCGGCAAATGACGTGAATCTGCAGCTATCGTTTCATATGAAGACCTGATCCAATATTTTTCCATTCCGTTTTTCTCACAAAATTTCCGCGAGAATCCGGAAGGATTTGCAACCGATGAGTTCTGAAAAACGATTAATATATCAAGATATCCTTCACCGACCTTTATGTTCCGGTGTGCCAAGCGTGGCATGTTTATGGTTATATTCGCGAGAGAAGTGCAAAATTTGTCGAAATTTACTCTAACGGATCTAGAAACAACCGTGCGAGTGGCGTCGTCTACACCAAATACAATCAAACCACCGGATGTATTGGCAAAAGAGATTACGAGCTTGCAAAGATGCACGAAATAATCATCTGAATACGAAAAAGGCCACTCACGTTTAAAATCCCAATTCTCTCCCTCGGAAAAGAGGAAATTTCCGTCGTCTTGTATGAAAGCAGATAAAAACCAATCATTGTTTTCAGGAAATTTGGCTTCAGACAAAAACGCTCGTATGGCTTCCATTGAAAAGTCCGATTCGCTTGAGAAGTCCAGATATTATAACAGTATAATTAGAACACCTCTTAGTTGAAATACGCAAATAAAAATTTCTTTTGCTATCAATGAGCTGGTCACACGTGATCAATTCAAGGGCTAGAGGCGCGGCGCGCAAGAGGAAAAAATTAGATGAGGGTGCGATCTCGTAACTCTAACTTCCAACTGTATAATATTACTCAAAATCAACACCTTAGCCGCAATCCCAGCGTCCAATTTCGCCACTGAGCGCCTCCCCACCCCACCCCGTTCATCCCCGCCCCCAAAACCCATGCCATACTCCTGATCGTTCCGCCGAGGATACACTGCCAGCCGTGGCAGCGAGGCGGGGCCGGCGCCGGGTGTGGGGAAAGGACGGAAGTCCTCACATCGGGGGTTCGCGGAAAATGGTTTCCCTCCGCAGGCTGACGCGGCTGCGGATGTGCCTGTGCGGCACACAGGACCGGCTTGAAGCCCGGTCGCAGAGAAACCGGAGTCGCGGGCAAAAACCGCCGAACGGGGCGCTGGCGAGAGCCATTTTCCCACTACCCAAAAAGGCTCTTGCGAGCGCCCCGTCCGATCCCTGCCCATGCGGGCAGGACGGACATCACCCAAGCCAGACCGCGGGCCGAAAGGCCGCGCGAAGGCGGGCGCGTGCCCGCCGCCCAGCACAGCCGCCAAGCACAGGAGAGATCATGCCGAACCCCGCCCCGAAACGGACCCCGGCCGAGCAGCGCCGGGACGAGACCCTGCAACGCAACACACTCGAAATCATCGGCATTCCCCTCGGTTGCCCCTATCGCGCCTGCCGGCGCCATCGGCGCTGCGGCTTCGTCACCGGCGCCGATCGCACCCCCGCCTGCCTGGCACATCTTTCGCCGGAGGCCCGGGCCTTGCACGACAGGCTGCTCGCCGCCGCCCGCACGCGGTTCGAGAATCTTCACGACCTCGTCAGCGCCCATGTCCGCGCCACCGTCGCGCGCGATCTGGAGGGCGTTGCCGTGTCCGAGATCGTCCGCCTCGCCCAGCCGCGCGGCCACTGGCTGCATGCGTCGCTGCCCTTCTGGCGCGACTTTGCGCACTCGGCGCAGGCGCTCAAGCGCGGCGACGGAAAAGACGGCGGCAATGGCAATGGATAGGCGGCGCGTGTCGGCCGGAGCCCTACTCCGCCGCCTTCACCTCTTCCAGCAGCTCCAGCTCGTAGGAATAGCCTTCCAGCATCGTGTACGCCTGCTCAATCGCCTCGATCTGCGCCTCGGCATTGCGGATGGCGTCGGCGATCGATTGCGAGCGGGTGCGCAGCATCGAGCCGAGCACGTCGGCGGCGGGGCGGCGGCCGAGCCGGTCGATATGCTGGCGGACGCGGGCGCGGTGGCGCTCCAGCTCGAGGATATGGAAGCGGCTCTTGACGATGTCGTCGGACAGCTTTCGGCGCATGGCGGCAACCGGATCGAAGCTGCCGGGCTCGCGCTCGTCGAGGATGAAGTCGTTGACCAGCGTTTCCAGCCGCAAGATACCCTGCAGGTCGCGCGGGTCGGCCAGCTGCGGGTCGTAGCCGGTATTGTCGTAGACCTTGCGGCGCACCGGGTCCTTCAGCAGGTCGTAGCAGGCCTGCAGCCGGCCGAAGGCCTCGGTATCGCCGCCCGAGTCGGGATGGGCGGACTTGACCACCTTGCGATAGGCCGCCTTGACCGCCTGCTCGTCGGCATCGCGGGCAATGCCCAGCGTTTCATAGGGGTCGATCACAGCGCCACCTCTCAAGTCCCCGCATTCGTCTCGTTCGCCCCTGACCTAACCCGTCGCCCGGCCCGCTTCAACCCCGCTTCGACCCCGAAGCAGCAGCCGGCCGGCGGCCCCTTCTTCGGTCATCGTCGGGACCAAATTGGGGCGAGATCGGGACGGCGGGCGGTTTTCCCCGGCCGGTGCCGTTCGGGCAGCAGATACGGGCGGGCAAAAACCCGCCATATGGGCGGATGTGCCGGCGTGGTGCAGGCGGGCGCCGGTACCGACATGCGGTTGAGTGCAAAGGATTAAACGCTTGCTATTTTCTTTTTTTGCTGCAAATATTTCGGCGTTCGGGCGTTTGCATCCCGGAGACTGGACTGGCTGTATGGTCCCGGAAAAATCCGGGCGTGCCTGAAAAGGCACTGTAGACGTTCTTTCCCCGTTATCGACTTCTCCGACTGGCTTTCCGCAATAAAGACAAAACCGGAAAGAAAAACGTCTCCACCCTGGCAGGGGTGAGGACATATCATTAAGGGAAAAAAGGACTTCTCCCATGGCCACCAAGGGCACCGTAAAATTCTTCAACCAGGACAAGGGTTTTGGTTTCATCACGCCGGAAGGCGGCGCCAAGGACGTGTTCGTGCACATCTCCGCGCTGCAGGCCGCCGGTCTCCAGACCCTGAAGGACGGCCAGCAGGTCACCTTCGACACCGAGCCGGATCGCATGGGCAAGGGCCCGAAGGCCGTCAACATCCAGGCTGCATAAGCTTCGATCTGATCGCCTTGCGATAACTGAATTGAACGGCGTCCCC
Source organism: Rhizobium herbae (assembly GCF_017873135.1). Classification (GTDB taxonomy): domain Bacteria; phylum Pseudomonadota; class Alphaproteobacteria; order Rhizobiales; family Rhizobiaceae; genus Pararhizobium; species Pararhizobium herbae. Next base: position 628,504 of record NZ_JAGGJV010000001.1, read on the forward strand.
CGGGGCGCCGTTTTTTTGTGCCCGCGATTATCCCCGCCGCGAAAATCCGTGCAATGATGACCGAACTGATCTGCAGAACCGGCAAGCCGTTGGTTTTTATTCCGCCGCCTGTTTTGTTTCAGCGGCAGTGAACACGGCATCGAATGCCGCCGCGATCACCTCCGGCCCGGCCCCGGCCCGTGTCGCATCGGCCGACAGGATCTGCCGGAACCGCCGCGCCCCCGGCCAGCCCTGGAACAGGCCGACCATATGCCGGGTGACATGGATCAGCCGCCCGCCCGAAGCGATATGCCCGGCCGCATAGGCCATCATCGCCTCGCGCACCCCGGCCCAGAAGTCCGGTGACTGCCGGTGGCCGTTGGCGGTGAAGCCCTCACCGGTGAAATCGGCGGGTGCTGCGCCCGTCAGCGGATGCGAAAAATATCCGTCCACGGCCGTCAGCATGGCGCTATCATGATAGGCAGCGCGGCCGAGCATGACGCCATCCAGCGCCGCTTTTTGATTCAGTTCCTCGACGGCCTGATTCAAACTGCCAAGACCGCCGTTGATGCCGATGAAAAGATGAGGATTTTCCGATTTGAGACGATGAACCAGACCATAATCCAGCGGCGGAATATCGCGGTTCTCCTTCGGCGACAGCCCCTGCAGCCAGGCTTTTCGCGCATGCACCCAGATCGCGTCGGTTCCCGCTTCGGCAACCCGCGAAACCAGGTCCCGCAACGCCACCTCCGGCTCCTGGTCGTCGACGCCGATCCGGCATTTCACCGTCACCGGGATCGACACCGCCGCCTTCATCGCCGCCACGCAGTCGGCCACCACCTCCGGCTCGCGCATCAGGCAGGCGCCGAACGTGCCCGACTGCACCCGGTCCGACGGACAGCCGACATTCATGTTGATCTCGGCATAGCCGAACTGCTCGCCGATCCCAGCCGCTTCCGCCATCTTGTCCGGATCATTGCCGCCCAGCTGCAACGCCACCGGCTGCTCGACCGCATCGAACCCCAGCAACCGCTGCCGGTCGCCGCGCAAGATCGCCTCGGAGACGATCATCTCGGTATAGAGCAGCGCATGTTTCGACAGCTGCCGGGCAAGGAAACGGTAGTGCCTGTCCGTCCAGTCGATCATCGGCGCAACGGCGAATATTCCCGGCCGGTCCGCCGCCGAAGGCCCGTAGAAACTGGCGTTTGTCGTCATGCTCTCATATCCCGCTATCGCGCATTCGCCACGTCGAAGTGTAAACGAATATCCGGCCGGCGACAGGGCGACAGTCAAAGCCGGTTGATTTTTTGTCCGAACCAGGCGCCATTATCATGACGAAAACCGGGACTATATCGCTCGCCGATGCCACAAGTCGCTACACGTTGGGGAGCATGAAGGCAAGAGCGGCACGGCCGAACGGCAGGCAATGCGGCGGCCGGGAACGTGATGCCCCCTATCCTTTGGTGTTGATGCTTGGTTATGGTGCGCTTATTGCTCACCCGGAGCGGCACGGTCCCGCAACGTGTCATGAGGAACCCGATTGAAATGAAAACAGTTGCCGACCTTATTCTCGATCTTCAGCATGCCACCGGTTACGACAGGAAGCTTGATGTCTCGATCGCCCTCGTGATGGGATACAAGCGCCAGGTCACCACGGCAAAGGGCAAAGGCGGGGAAAAGGAGCGAAAGGTGATCTGGTTGTATACGTCCGGGGAGGAAAGCAGGATCCCCTTCTTTACCGCCAAAATCGACGCGGCCAAACTTCTTGCCCAAACGCTGTTGCCAGGCTGCATTGGCGGCCTCACCTGGAGCCCCCGCAACGCCACTGCAAAAATTAACGATGGGCCAACATTCGCAGCCGCCACGCCATCCCTCGCGCTTTGCGTCGCGGCCCTGAGCGCAAAGCATTTCCAGCCCGATGAAAAGCTATACGACGATTACGACGATGATGCCGATCTGACCGAGGTTTGATCCGGCGTCTTCGGACAATCGATACACCACCGCCGGCCCATACCAGGCCATCAACAAACTGCAGCGATTTTTGCTCCTACGCCTCGACGCGCGGCTCTAATGCGCCTGAAGCTGTGCCTCTTTCGCCGCCGAGATGAAGACCTCCCTTGCCTCCTCCGGCGATTTGCGGCCGTCGAGCGCTGCGCGGCACAAACTTCTTGCGGCAACGTAGCGCGGGCCGCGCAGATCCGGCCAGGTATCCATCAGGCAGATGAGGGCATCGAACGGCCCCTGCACCACCTGAGAACCCTTGTGCCCGAACCCCACCTCCACGGGATTGGACCATTTGGTATTTGGCATGAGCGTCTCCTCCGAATGTCTTGCCAGACCACAACGGGAGAATAGCTGATTTGGTTCCTGAAGGGCAGTGTGCAAAATGAAAAAAGCCTGCCGCGGGAGGAGGTGCGGCAGGCTTCTGAAAATGACCCACGGTCGGGAGGAGGTGACCGCTGATCGGTCGCAGCTTTTCGGGAGGAGGTGAATCACTGCGATAAATATGACTTTAATGCTGCATTGCATCAAAATCAAACTAAATCTGACGCAACGCAATAATTATCGATAACGTCTTCGTGTTGTCTCGGTGCCTGACGCGCTGCCGACAATATATCCTGCAAGGAAGGCCGCCGCGCCGAAAATCAGCAATGCGGTGCTGGTGGCGGAGGGGTGATCCTGCGCGCTGCGCGCCACGGCGCCGGCCTCGTCCTTGACATAGTCAGCCGCCTGCTTCGCTCGTGCCGCCACGCCGCTCGTCTCGTCCAGTTCGCCTGTGAAACCGGTTCGCAGATTTTTGATATTGGCCATCGCGCGCTCCTTTTCTGTCAGTGGCGAAAACACCTGAAGCGCGGGATTGTTCCATGGTGAACAGAGAGGATGCCCGATGCCTGGGCGCATGCTCGCCAATATGGCCCCCCCGACGTGATTCGGCGCCTTTCACGTATCATAGAGATACGATTCCAAGCATCCGCGGAAAAATGACTGTTGCGATTTCTTCATGTGTGGCATGCTAATAGATGAGGTGCCTCATAAAAACCAATTTCGGAGTAGCAACTGCAGTCCAGAATCAAAAAACAAAGAGACGGGAGAGAACATCATGGTAGAGGAAAATCTGTATCGCATCGTCGAAGTCAGCCTGAAACGCGGCACCGATCGCCGTGATGTCGGCATCATGACCGTCCGCCAGGCACTTGAGCTTCCCGATGTTCCGAGCCTGGAATATACGCATCCGGAGTTGAACTCCCGGGCCGGCAGCCGGTTCCTGACGCGCGATCAGCTTGAGGCCTACGTCTGCAGCTGAAGCGTCTTTCCCCGCCCCGCAAAGGGGTGCTATCGTCCGGCATTCATAACCGAATGTCTGGATATCGATGACAGCTGCAATCCCCCTTCCCGCGCCTGTGCTGTTGCAGGTAGCAAATTCCGATCAGGTCTTTCCCGTTCGTCGCGTCTACTGTGTGGGGCGCAACTATGCCGCCCATGCCATCGAAATGGGCCATGATCCCACTCGCGAACCACCCTTCTTCTTCCAGAAAAACCCCGATAACCTTCGGCAAGCGGCCGAGTTTCCCTATCCGCCGCTCTCGGCAGACGTGCACCATGAGGTCGAACTGGTGGTCGCGCTGAAACAGGGCGGCGATACGATCGATGCCGGGGATGCGCTTGACTGCGTCTATGGCTATGCCGTCGGTATCGACTTCACCCGCCGCGACCTGCAGGCCGAGGCCAAGGCCGCCGGCAAGCCCTGGGCCGCGGCAAAGGCCTTCGAACATTCGGCGCCGGTCTCTGGGATCGTCCCGGCGCAGGCGATCGGCCACCCCGAGAACGGCAATATCTGGCTGAAGATCAACGGCGAGACGAAACAGCAGGGCGACCTCAACCAGATGATCTGGAAAGTACCCGAAATCATCGCCGAACTGTCAAAGCTGTTCACGCTGGCTGCCGGCGACGTGATCTTGACCGGCACGCCATCGGGTGTCGGCCCGGTGTCGCGTGGCGACGTGGTATCCTGCGGTATCGATGGCGTCGAAACACTGACTTTCACAGTCGTCTAAGAGAAGAAAGAGCCGATCATGCCGCTATATGCTCTTGGCCCGACACGGCCCGCTGTCCCGCCCGAGGGCAGCTACTGGGTGGCGCCGGACGCGCATGTCATCGGCAAGGTCGAACTGGGCGAGGATGTCGGCATCTGGTTCGGAGCGGTGCTGCGCGGCGACAACGAGCCGATCCGGGTCGGTGCCCGCACCAATATCCAGGAAGGCGTCGTCATCCACGTCGACCCCGGCTTTCCGGTGACGATCGGAGAAGGCTGCACCATCGGCCACCGCGCCATCGTGCATGGCTGCACCATCGGCGACAATTCATTGATCGGCATGGGCGCGACAGTGCTGAACGGCGCTGTGATCGGCAGCAACTGCCTGGTCGGCGCCAATGCGCTGGTAACGGAAGGCAAGGTCTTTCCCGACAACTCGCTGATCGTCGGCGCTCCGGCAAAAGCCATCCGGTTGCTGGACGAGACGGCCGTCGCCGGGCTGAAAAAGTCGGCGGACGGCTATGTCAGCAAATGGCAACTGTTTGCAACCAGCCTTTCCGCCCTCGAATAGGCGGCATCAGAGCTTCAATTTCCGCAACCGCAGCGCATTGGCAACGACGGACACCGACGACAGGCTCATCGCTGCTGCGGCCAGCATCGGCGACAGCAGCGAGCCGGTGAGCGGATAGAGCAATCCGGCGGCGACGGGCACGCCGATCGCATTGTAGCCGAAGGCGAAGAACAGGTTCTGGCGGATGTTCGACAAGGTGGCCTTCGACAGGGTCCGCGCCCGCACGATGCCGGACAGGTCGCCCTTCAAGAGCGTGATGCCGGCACTCTCCAGCGCCACGTCGGCGCCGGTGCCCATGGCGATACCGACATCGGCCGCAGCCAGTGCCGGCGCGTCGTTGATACCGTCGCCCGCCATGGCGACCACGCGACCCTCGACCTTCAGCCGCTCGACCAGTGCCTTCTTGGCCTCCGGCAGCTGATCGGCCACGACCTCGTCGATACCGAGCGCCTTGGCCACGGCTTGAGCCGTGACCGCATTGTCGCCGGTTGCCATGATGACACGGATGCCATCGGCATGCAGCGCGCGGATCGCCTCGGCGGCATTGAGCTTGATTTCATCGGCAAGTGCCAGCAGACCGGCAGGCTGACCGTTGACGGCGATGTACAGCGCCGTGCGGCCGTTCTGGCGCAGGCTCTCCGCATGACCGGCAAAGCTGGTTATGTCGATCGCCGCATCCGCCATCATGGCGGCATTGCCGGCCATCACCGTCTCCCCGTCGACCTTGCCCGACACGCCCTTGCCGTTGATCGCTTCGAAATCGGTGACGGCGGTGAGCAGGACATCCCGTGCCGCGGCGCCGGCAACGATGGCTTCGGCCAGCGGATGTTCCGACGCTCGTTCAAGGGACGCCGCCAGCATCAGCATCCGGTTTTCAGGAAAGGCCGGATGCACCAGCACGTCCGTCAGGCGCGGCTGCCCCTCGGTCAGCGTTCCCGTCTTGTCGACGATCAGCGTATCGACGGCAGCGAGACGCTCAAGGGCCGCGGCTTCGCGGACCAATACGCCGGACTGCGCGCCCCTGCCTGTCGCCGTCATGATCGAGATCGGCGTCGCCAGCCCCAGCGCGCAGGGGCAGGCAATGATGAGCACGGAGACTGCCGCCGCCAGCCCATAGACGAAGGAGGGTTGTGGGCCAAGGAACAGCCAGCCCAGGAAGGCCAGCACGGCGATGATGACGACCGCCGGTACGAACCAGCCGGAGACACGATCAGCCAGCTTCTGGATCGGCGCCCGCGAGCGCTGGGCCGAGGCGACCATCTCGACGATCTGCGAGAGGACGGTGTCGCTGCCGACCTTCTGTGCCCGCACGACAAGCGTGCCGTTGCGGTTGACCGTGCCGCCGGTAACCTCGGCGCCCTCGGTTTTCTCCACCGGCAACGGCTCGCCGGTGATCAGGCTTTCGTCAACGCTGGAGCGGCCTTCGGTAACGATGCCATCGACGGGCACGGCTTCGCCGGGGCGCACACGCACATGGTCGCCGGTAAGAATGTTCTCGAGCGGTGCATCCTGCTCCGTCCCGTCCGGCTGGATCCGCCGGGCGATCTTCGGTGCGAGGTTCATCAGGGCACGGATCGCATCGCCGGTGCGCTCACGGGCGCGAAGCTCGAGGATCTGGCCGACGAAGACCAGCGCGACGATGACGGTAGCGGCTTCGAAATAGACGGCTACATCGCCGTGGTGGCCGCCGAACTCCATGGGAAAGAGGCTTGGGAAGAGCATGGCAACGACGCTGTAGAGATAGGCGGCCCCGACGCCGAGCATGATCAACGTCCACATATTGTAGTGGCCGGTGCGCACCGAAACCCAGCCGCGCTCGAAGAAGGGCCTTGCCGCCCACAGCACCACCGGCGTTGCCAGGATCAGTTCGAGATAAGCCGTGAGCCTGCCGCCGATCCAGTCACGGATCGGGAGGCCGAGCATCGGCCCCATGGACAGGATGACCAGCGGCACGGCGCAGGCAAGGCTTACCCAGAAGCGCCGGGTGAAATCGATCAGTTCGTGGCTGGAGCCTTCGACCGGAGCACCCATGGGCTCCAGGGCCATGCCGCAGATCGGGCATGTGCCCGGCACGTCGCGGACAATTTCCGGATCCATCGGGCAGGTGTAGAGCGTCGCCTTCTTCGCCACCTTCGGCTTGTTCTTCGAATGACCGGACAGGAAGAACCACGGATCGGCGCCAAAGCGGCCGTGGCAGCGCTGGCTGCAGAAATGATAGGTGGTGCCCTGATAATCGAGGCTCGGCTTTCCGGCATCAAGCTTGACCGTCATGCCGCAGACCGGGTCGATCGCTGTGCCGGGCATGTCCTGTTCGTCACGATGAGCGTGGCCGTGCGCATGGGCTGAAAACAGGAAATCGGATATCGAGTCGCGATTGTTCACGGTTGGGCCTTGGCGGGTTGGGATGTCTCGACATCCGCTTGGGCAATGGGACGTTGACTGCCCCTCGCCGCGCTTATTCGGAGGTGCAGTGCTTATTCAGCGGTGCAGTTCTGGCAGTGACCGCGAATCTCGATCGTCGTTTTCTCGGTCTTGAAATGCTGATTGCCGGCAAGCACCGACAGACGCTCCTCCATGCCCGCATCGTGCATCTCGGTAACCTGGCCGCAATCCTCGCAGATGGCAAAGGCCGTGACGCCATGATCATGGTGGTGGTGGTGATCGGGATGGGCGCAGGCAACGAAGGAGTTCATGCTTTCGAGTCGGTGGATAAGGCCGAATTCCAAAAGCTTGTCCAGCGCCCGGTACACCTGCAGCGGCGCTCGAAAACCATGATCGCGCAGTTTGTCGAGGATGGTGTAGGCGCTGAGCGGCCCCTCCGCATGTTCCAGCGCGTCAAGCACCAGAGACTGGTTTTTGGTGAGTTTCTGTATCGCCATCAGTGATGTCCCCCATGCGTCGAGTGAATGGCCGTCTCGGTTTGTGTTTTCCGCCCGAACGGCAAAAGACTGAGCACGAAAAGCCCCATTGCCGCAACCACGATCGACGGGCCGGACGGCGTGTCGAAATGCAGCGATCCGAACAACCCGCCGGTGACGGCAAGAGCGCCGATCACGGAAGCCAGCATGGCCATGATTTCCGGCGAGGTTGCGAAACGCCTCGCGGTGGCGGCAGGGATGATCAGAAGCGAAGTAATGAGCAGGATGCCGACGATCTTCATGGCAATCGCAATCACCAGCGCCATCAACAGCATGAAATACAGCCGCGTCCGCTCCGGCTGAAGGCCTTCGGCCTCGGCCAGTTCCGCATTGACGGTGGAGGCAAGCAGCGGCCGCCAGAGATAGACGATCGCAGCAAGCACAAGGATGCCGCCACCCCAGACGAGATCGATATCGGCCTCGGAAACGGCGAGAATATCGCCGAACAGGAAGCCGACAAGATCGATGCGAACCCAGGTCATGAAGGCGACCATGACAAGGCCGATCGAAAGGGCGGAATGCGAGAGAATCCCGAGCAGCGCATCGGTCGACAGCGCGCCGCGCTTCTGCAGGAGCAGAAGGAGCAGCGACACGGCAGCGGCGACGATGAAGACGCTGAGCATCAGGTTGAGATTAAACAGCAGCGACAGCGCCACGCCGAGCAGCGCCGAATGGGCCATGGTATCGCCGAAATAGGCCATGCGCCGCCAGATGACAAAGCAGCCGAGCGGGCCGACCGTGATGGCAAGACCGATGCCGGCAATGAGCGCGCGGGTAAAGAAATCGTCAAACACGGCCGCGCTCCTTGTTGTCGAACCCTTGCAGGCGGCTTTTGTGGCCGCAGCCGCAATCTGGGCCATGGACGTGACCGGCATGGTCATGGTCATGGGCATGGTCGTCGTGCGCATGGTCGCCATGATGATGGCCGTCGTCGGGATGGCAATATTGAGTGATGCTGCCATCGGCATGGCGGACGCGGCCGTCGGGCAGATGGGTGTGGTCGTGATCGTGGCTGTAGACGGCCAGCGTCTGGGCGGCGCGGCTGCCGAACAATTTCAGATATTCCGGGCTCTGGCTGACCATTTGTGGCGTGCCGCGGCAGCAGACATGGCCGTTCAGGCAGATCACGGTATCGGTCTCGGCCATCACCACATGCAGGTCGTGCGAGATCAAGAGGATGCCGCAGCCGGTCCGGTTGCGGATGGACTTGATCAGGTCGTAAAGAGCGATCTCGCCGGAGAAATCGACGCCCTGCACCGGTTCGTCGAGGACCAGAAGGTCCGGCTTGCGGGCGATGGCGCGGGCCAGCAGCGCCCGCTGGAATTCGCCGCCCGAAAGGTGCTGCACCTCGGCGCGGGCCAGATGGGCGATGCCGGTCGAATGCAGCGCTTCCTCGACCTCGCGTCCCTTGAGCGGACCGGTCAGCGTCATCAGCCGCTCGACGGTCAAGGGCAGCGTCCAGTCGATAGCCAGCTTCTGCGGCACGTAGCCGACCTTCAGCCCCGGCAGTTTCTCGACCCAGCCTTCATCCGGCTTGAGCACGCCGATCGCAGCCTTTGCCGTCGTCGATTTGCCCGAGCCGTTCGGGCCGATCAGCGTGACGATCTCGCCGCGGCTGATCGAGAACTCGACGCCGCGCACCAGCCAGCGGCCGTTGCGGCGCACACCGGTATTGTTCAGGGAAACGAGCGGTGCCTGGTCGGTCTTGCGGAAATTCAGCATCAAAAAAATCCGGGTGAGGTGTTGCCAGTGGCTATGCCACACGTTATAGCGTAACGCAATTGATGTAATAACATTACGTCAATTTGCAAGACATGGAGTCCCCGCATGCGCCTGAAAAAACCCCTCCTTTCCGCGTCCTCCCTGCTCCTTCTGGCAGCAGGCGCCGCCCATGCCGAAGTTCCCAACGTCGTCGTCTCGATCAAGCCGATCCATTCGCTGGTCGCCTCGATCATGCAGGGCATCGGCGAACCGGCCCTGATCGTCGAGGGCGCCGCCTCTCCCCATACCTACAGCATGAAACCCTCCAATGCCTCGGCGCTGGAAAAAGCCGATGTCGTCTTCTGGGTCGGCCATGGGCTGGAGGCATTTCTGGAGAAGCCGCTGGAAACGCTCGGCAGCGGTGCGAAAATCGTCGAACTGGACGACGCGCCGGGACTTGAAAAGCTGAAATTCCGCGAAGGCGGTGCCTTCGAGGCGCATGACGACGGCGACGAGCACGAAGCAGGCGCCCACGAAGAGGGTCATCACCATGACGAGGGCGAGTTCGACATGCACCTCTGGCTCGATCCGGACAATGCCAAGGCGATGGCAGCGGAGATCGAAAAGACGCTTGCGGAAGTCGATCCGGACAATGCGGCCGCCTACAAGGCCAATCTCGATGCGCTCGGCACGCGGCTCGATACGCTCGACAAGACGCTGACGGAGACCGTCGCGCCCATCAAGGACAAGCCCTTCGTCGTCTTTCACGACGCCTACCAGTATTTCGAGCATCGCTACCGCGTGAAGGTGGCCGGCTCGATCACCGTCAGCCCCGAGACGCTGCCCGGTGCTGCGCGTCTGAAGCAGATCCATCAGAAAATCGTCGAACTGGGCGCAACCTGCGTCTTTGCCGAGCCGCAGTTCGAGCCGAAGCTGGTCAATATCGTGCTCGAAGGCACGCCGGCGAAATCCGGTACGCTGGATCCGGAAGCAGCCACGCTCGATGCCGGCCCCGATCTCTATTTCCAGCTGATGGAAGGCATCGGCACATCGCTGAAGACCTGCCTGTCTTCCGGCAGCTGACCACGTTCCTCCCGAGCGACTGAGAGAGGCGGGCCAAAAGTCCGCCTTTTTCAGACCGTCGAATGTAATAGTATAACATAAAGGAATACAGGCAATGTCCGACAGACTTCCGGTCACCGTCCTCTCCGGCTTCCTTGGCGCCGGCAAGACCACGGTGCTCAACCACATCCTCAACAACCGCGACGGACTGCGGGTGGCCGTCATCGTCAACGACATGAGCGAGGTCAACATCGACGCGGCACTGGTGCGCGACGGCGGCGCCAACCTGTCACGAACCGAGGAGCAACTGGTCGAGATGACCAATGGCTGCATCTGCTGCACCCTGCGCGACGACCTGCTGAACGAGGTCCGCAAGCTGGCGGAACAGGACCGGTTCGACTACCTGCTGATCGAATCGACAGGGATCGCCGAGCCCCTCCCCGTCGCCACCACATTTGAATTCCGCGACGAGGACGGCAACAGCCTTTCGGACGTGGCCCGGCTCGATACGATGGTCACCGTGGTCGACGCCGCCAACCTTCTGGCCGACTATTCCTCCGCCGATTTCCTTGCCGACCGCGGCGACACCGCCGGCGAAGGCGATACCCGCACGCTTGTCGATCTGCTGGTCGAGCAGATCGAGTTCGCCGATGTCGTCGTTCTCAACAAGACCGGCAGCGCGACACCGGAACAGCGGGACGCGGCGCGAAAAATCATCGTCGGGCTCAATGCCGATGCGCGGCTGATCGAGACGGATTTCGGCAAAGTGGGGTTGCGCGACGTGCTTGGCACCGGGCTGTTCGATATGGCGAAGGCCGAGCAGCATCCGCTCTGGTACAAGGAACTGCACGGTTTCAGGGATCACATACCGGAAACGGAAGAATACGGTATCCGCTCCTTCGTCTACCGGGCGAAGAAGCCTTTCGATCCGGCCCGCTTCCACAGTTTCGTCCACCGGCCATGGCCGGGTGTCGTGCGGGCAAAGGGCTTTTTCTGGCTGGCGACGCGTCCCTATCATGTCGGCGAACTGAGCCAGGCGGGGCCGATGGTGCGCACATCAAAGATGGGGCTCTGGTGGTCGGCGGTTCCCAAAGCCCAATGGCCTGATGATCCCGGATTTCTGGCAATGATGGAGCCCTTCCTCGATCCCGTCTGGGGCGACCGGCGCCAGGAGATCGTCTTCATCGGCGCCGATCCGATGAACCAGGCTGCATTGGAGGCGGAGCTGGATGCATGTCTGATCGACAGTTCGGCCTTTTCGCCAAACCATTGGCGCAACCTGCCGGATCCGTTTCCAGACTGGAGCCAACGGGCTGCATGACGGTCCCCCGCCGGACAACGCCCTGCCTCGCGCAAGCGAAGCAGGGCACATTCCCGAAAGAATCGCTGAACGAAACAGCCGGGAGCAGGCATCAGTATGAGTGGACAAGGGATTGCCGCGGCGACGGCGGCATTCGAACAGAACCGGTATATCGACGCCCTGACGATCCTCAACGGAATGCTTGGCAAGAGCGAAGAAGCGGCCGCGGTCACGTTGCTTCTCGCCGAGACGCTGGAGAAGCTCGGGTTCACGGCGGAGGCCGCGGAAGCGTTTGAACAGGCAGCGCAGCATGCCGGCGCCGAGGCGCCGCTTGTTCTGCGGCGCGCTTGCGGGCTTTATTTCGCGATCGGCGACGATGACCATACCCAGCTTATCGGCATGAAACTTCTCAAATCGCTGCCTGCCGATCCGGAGCTGGCATACATCCTCGCCCGTTCTCTTCGCCGGACAGGCGACAACGCCCTTGTCGACCTCGTCAAGAACACGCTGGTGGAAAGCGACGATCCGGAGCACCTCAAGCTTGCCGGCGACATTTTCGCCGGTGACGATCGCAATCCGGCGAGCTTGACGCTGTTCCGCAAGATCGCAGCGCTCCATCCCGACGATCCCTATTCGCAACTCAAATACCTGGCCGTGGCACGCGATTTTTGCGACTACGCGGCAATCGAGCGGATCGAGCGCTGGCTCGGCGATGAAATCGCAGCCGGCAGGATGGCATCTCTCGCCGGCGACACCGGCTATTCGAACCTGCTACACTGTGGCGTCGAGCGGTACAACCGGCTGGCAACCAACAATCCGGGCGTTTCCGAGCCCCCCTCGCCGGCCGCAACCCGGCAAAGGCGGTCACGCCCCCACCTCTGGAGCGACAGGATCCGGGTCGGCTACCTCTCCAGCGACCTGTGGGACGACCACGCCACCATGCGGTTGTTTCAAAGCGTTCTGGAGGCACACGACAGGGAGCGGTTCGACGTGACGCTCTATTGCTACACGCCGGAACGATTTGTCGGCTTCGACGGCGGAAACCGCGGCAAATGGGGAAAGATTGTCCAGATTCATGCACTGAGCGACGCCGCGGCCGCAGATGTGATAAGGGCGCGCCAGACGGACATCCTCGTCGACCTCAAAGGCCATACGGCGGGATCGCGCTCGAAAATTCTCAACCACATGGTCGCGCCGCTCCAGGTCGCCTGGCTCGGATTCCCGGGCAGCACGGTCAATATCGAATGCGATTATATCATTGGCGATGCCATCGTCCTACCAAACAGTTCGAAGCCGCATTACCACGAGACGTTCTGCCGCCTGCCTGAAACCTACCAGCCAAACGACCCGGTCTACCGGGCCCGCCCGCCGGCTGCCAGCCGTGCAGATCTGGGGTTGCCTGATGATCGTTTCGTCCTGGCGGCGTTCAATGCCGCCCGCAAAATCTCGCTGCCGACGCTCGATTGCTGGGCGGCGATCCTGCGCGGTGCCAGCAATAGGGTTCTCTGGGTGATGATCGATGGAGACCTTGCCCGTGGCAACTTCCTGTCCGCCATGAAAAGCCGCGGCGTGGAAGCAGACCGCGTCATCTTTGCGCCCAAGACCAGCTACGACGCACATATCGCCCGTTTGCAGGCCGCCGATCTTGGCCTCGACACTTTCCCCTACAACGGCCACACGACGACATCCGACCAGCTCTGGGCCGGCTTGCCGGTACTGACGGTCAAGGGAAGCAATTTTGCGTCGCGCGTATCCGAAAGCCTGCTGACGGCGATCGGCCTTCCCGAACTTGTGGCATCCGATCCCGACGCCTTCGTCGCGCAAGCCGTCGCGCTGTCGAACGATCCGGCTCGGCTTGCAAGCCTGAAGCAGAGGATCGAGGCCAACCGTTACACGGCGCCGCTGTTCGACGCGGAACGTTTCTGCCGCCATCTGGAAACGGCCTACGCAATGATGGCCGACCGCGCCAGACAAAAGCTTGCGCCGGAGCATTTCGATGTGCCCGCGCAACCCGCGCGCACATCGCCGTTCAGGTGAGGCCTGGCCATCAGGCGTCCATGCCCGTTTTACTTTAGCGTGTTGCCAGGTTGACGATCACGCCGGTTGCGACGCTGATCAGCAGGAAATCGTTGTCGACCCGCACCCATTGCTGGCCGCGCGGCGGCGTATTCAACTTGTAGCGACGGTAATCATTGACCGTCGAGATATGGCGACGCTCGGCCGGCGACAGGCGATGACCGCGCGCCCAGCGTTTCTTCACGACCACATGCTTTTCGACAATTTTCTTGTTGCCGTGCTTGTAGACGTTCTTTTCGACATGGCGCTCTTTCATCTGAGCGACTTCGAACGGCTTTGCAGGCTGCGCGAAGGCCATCGGCGCCGTCAGGAAGGAGCTTGCGACCAGCGCGATCAACAGACGTTTCATCGGAGTGTCCTTTCGTTTTTGACACCCCGAACCTAGACCTCAAAAGATGAATGGAAACTGAAAGTAAAAGTTACAAAATTGTAATGATATCAGATGATTATAAGAATAATCTGATATATTGAACAAAGATGCAACCGACGATTACAACGCTTCGTAGGCGAACCGGTCGAAGTCCGCCACCATGCCCCGCCCTGACGTGTCGAAGGCGAAGACGCCCGCGAATGCGCCCGTGAAGGACCCATGTTCGCCCCGCCCACCCTCGTCGGACACCACGCCGGCATCGAGCACTGGTCCGAGTTTTCGCCATGCTCGGTATCCATCCGCATGCCAGAAAAACTGCAGCTCATTGTCGCGAACTTCCATCGCCAGATAGACCCGGCCAAACGGCACGGCAACACCGCTGTCGACGGGAAACGTCATCCGGCCATGCGGAAAATCGCCGGCGCAGGAAAAGATCGTCACCACTCGCCCGAGTTGTTCATGCAGGGTAACGGCGAGAGCGTGGAACTTGTGGCGGTTGTAGTAATGCGTGAGCCCGGCAGCTTGCTGATAGGTATCCGGGGTGAACTCGACGACGGTTTCGGCTCGGAATGAATGATGCTCCTGCCGCCGAGCAACCAGCGCCTGCTCGAACCAGCTACCGATGCTTTCACGCCCGAACAGGCGCAGATATCCTGGCCTCTCCGCCAGCGAGAAGATCCGCTCCGGGGCAGGCGTGCGCAGCCACTGCAAATCCGTCGGCAGGTCCGGGCCGTCGAAATCGGTTTCGAGCTTCGCCGGCTTCACGACGACAACCGTTTCGTTCGGCGCGGGAACGTCGACCGAGGGCACGACGCCGCCCTGCTCCAGATAAAGCCATTCGTCGTCGCGCCAGACGCATTTCTGCAGCGCCGTCTCGCGGCCGAGCGTGCAGCGCCGATGCGGCGCCAGGGGACGGCCGGTCAGATGGGTGTGGTAAGCCTGTCCGTCCGGCGTCTCGACATACTGGCCATGCCCTGCCCGTTGCAGCACGGCGTCCGGATGATCCTTGGAGGTGATCAGGTGCGTCTGCGGGTGCATCTCGTAGGGACCTTCGATGGTGCGCGAACGGGCCATCGTCACGACATGATCATAAGCGGTGCCGCCTTCGGCGG
Organism: Rhizobium herbae; assembly: GCF_017873135.1. Classification (GTDB taxonomy): domain Bacteria; phylum Pseudomonadota; class Alphaproteobacteria; order Rhizobiales; family Rhizobiaceae; genus Pararhizobium; species Pararhizobium herbae. The sequence goes on from NZ_JAGGJV010000001.1 coordinate 643,626, forward strand.
TCGTCAGATAGTACCAGCCGTTGCGCTTGAAGAGATGCGGCCCCTCGACCAATCCTTGCGCGCTGCCGGCAAAAATATTGCGGATCGGCCCGATCAGCATCTTTGAAACGGGATCCCATTCCTGCAGCAGGATACCGTCGAAGGCCGGGCTCTTCGGGGCACCACCAAAGCTCTCGGTGCGATGGTTCCACTGCATGTTGAGGAACCATTTGCGTCCATCGTCGTCATGAAACAGCGACGGATCGAAACCGGAGGAGTTGACATAGATGCGCTCCGACCATTCGCCTTCAATGGTGGGCGACGTCACGATGTAATTGTGCGCATCCTTGAAGTTGCCGTCAAAGCGCTTGACGTCGGTATAGACCAGGAAGAACAGGCCATCGGCATGGGACAGACACGGCGCCCAGACGCCGCAGCTGTCGGGATTGCCGCGCATGTCGAGCTGGCTTGCGCGCTCCAGCGGCCGGCGCACCAGCGTCCAGTTCACCAGATCGCGCGAATGATGGATCTGCACGCCCGGATACCATTCGAAGGTGGACGTGGCGATGTAGTAATCCTCGCCCACGCGGCAGATGGAGGGATCCGGGTTGAATCCCGGCAGGATGGGGTTGCGGATCATCGCGGTCATGGATGCGTCTTCCTCAAAATTCGGTGCCGTATCCAGCCCGAAACACGGCACCGTTTCAAGACCTGCCGTTCAACTTCCCAATGCAAAGCCAGACTAGATTGCAGTGTTTTGTGAGTCGCGCCGTTCTCACGTCCTTCGAGCTTGGCAAACCCGTTTTTCAGCTGTTTTTGCCTAAGTCTTGGGCACAGAGGAAAGGCCTGTATGCGACTTTGGTATGACGTAGCCTGACTATCCGGGAAAATCCTGCAGCAGGCTTGAAACGGGACTTGAAATCGGCACTGTGGCTGTGCTTGGCAAAAAACTTAAAAACCAGCCATCGCGGGGAGGAACCTGATGAAACTCTTACTCGGCTTCAGCCGATTGATCGACTCCATCACCGAAATCATCGGCAAGGCAGTCGCCTGGCTCATACTTGTCGCCGTGCTCGTCAGCGCCGGCAATGCCATTATCCGGAAAATCTTCAACATGTCGTCGAATGCCTGGCTCGAGGCGCAGTGGTATCTGTTTGGCGCCGCCTTCATGCTGGCGGCGGCCTATACGCTCAGCCAGAACGAACATATCCGCATCGATGTGGTCTACGGCAAATTCTCACGGCGGACACAACACTGGATCGACCTGTTCGGCCACGTCTTCTTCCTGATGCCCTTCGTGTTGCTGATGACTTATTATCTCATCCCTTACGTGCTGATGTCGGTTCGCTCGCAGGAAGGATCCTCCAGCGCCGGTGGCCTGATTGTCTGGCCGGCCAAGGCCATCCTGCTGTTCGGCTTCGCGCTCCTGGCGCTGCAGGGTGTCTCCGAGATCATCAAGAAGGTGGCGATCATGACCGGCAATATGGACGATCCGACGCCCTATGTGCCCACCCACGCGCCGCTCGATGATATCGCCGCTCCGGAGGCACGCCCATGATGGAGTTCATCGCCGTCAATCTTGCGCCGATCATGTTCGTATCCTTGATCATCTTCCTCTTGCTGGGCTATCCCGTCGCCTTCTCGCTTGCCGCCAATGGCCTGCTTTTCTTCATCGTCGGCGTGGAACTCGCGCCCTTATCCGGCGGCTCCATCAATCTGTCCTGGCCGCTGCTCAACGCCCTGCCCGATCGCTTCTGGGGGGTGATGTCGAACGACACTTTGCTTGCCATCCCCTTCTTCACCTTCATGGGCATAGTGCTTGAGCGATCCGGCATGGCGGAAGACCTGCTTGATACGATCGGCCAGCTGTTTGGCCCGATCCGCGGCGGTCTTGCCTATGCGGTCATCTTTGTCGGTGCGCTGCTCGCAGCCACCACCGGCGTCGTCGCAGCCTCGGTCATCGCCATGGGCCTGATCTCGCTGCCGATCATGCTGCGCTACGGCTATGACCGGCGCGTCGCATCCGGCGTCATCGCGGCTTCCGGCACGCTGGCCCAGATCATTCCGCCGTCGCTTGTCCTGATCGTTCTTGCCGACCAGCTCGGACGCTCGGTCGGTGACATGTATGCCGGCGCCCTCATTCCCGGCCTGGTGCTCACCGGGCTTTACATGACCTACATCCTGATCATGACCTTCGTCCGGCGCGACTCGATGCCGGCGCTGCCGCTGGAAGCGCGAACCCTCGGCTCGGGCGTGATGTCGTTGTTCATCGCGCTGATCGTGGCAGCGGCCATCGCCTACGGTGCGCATGTCTATCTCTCTCCAACACATGGAGAAAACGCAGACATTCTCGGGGCGACGGTCGGCGTGGCCTTCATCTATCTCGTCGCCCTTCTCGACAGGGGGCTGAAGGTCAATGCGATGTCGCGGCTTGCCCAGCAGGTGATCATCGTGCTGATCCCGCCCTTAGCACTGATCTTCCTTGTGCTCGGCACGATCTTCCTCGGCATTGCGACACCGACGGAAGGCGGCGCCATGGGGGCTGTTGGCGCCCTGATCATGGCAGCGGTCAAGGGTCGGCTCAGCATGGATGTTATCCGTTCGGCGCTGACCGCCACCACCCGGCTGTCGGCCTTCGTGCTGTTCATCCTGATCGGCGCACGGGTGTTCTCGCTCACCTTCTATGGCGTCAACGGCCATGTCTGGGTCGAGCATCTGCTGGTGGCCATGCCCGGCGGCGAAACGGGCTTCCTGATCACCGTCAATCTGCTCGTCTTTTTCCTGGCGTTCTTCCTCGATTTCTTCGAACTCGCCTTCATCATCGTGCCGCTGCTCGTACCGGCGGCCAATGCACTCGGCATCGACCTCATCTGGTTTGGCGTCCTGCTTGGCATCAACATGCAGACGAGCTTCATGCACCCGCCCTTTGGCTTTGCGCTCTTCTATCTACGCTCGGTGGCCGCCAAAGTACCCTACCTCGACAGGGTCACCGGCAAGGTGACGCAGCCGGTGACGACGGGCCAGATCTATTGGGGTGCCGTGCCCTTCGTCGGTATCCAGATCATCATGGTGGCTCTCACCATCATGTTCCCGCAGATGGTCATGCACTACAAGGGCGACGCCGCAGTCGTCGATCCGGCAACGATCAACATCCAGGTTCCAGGCTTTGGTTCCGGCGACGGCGGTCTCGGCCTGCCCGGTGGCCTGCAACTGCCGGGCGGCAATCCGCTCGACGGAAGCAGCCAGAAGCCGGCAGACCAGAACGGGGCCGGCGGTGAACAGAAGCCGGCCAACGATCTCAGCGCTCCGCCTTCGTTCAACTGAACATCAGAGGGCCGGTCTCAGCACCGGCCCTTTCTGAACAGCGACAGACAAAGAAACACCCCGGAGCAGTCATGCTCCGGGGTGTTTCGTTTCGCGATAATACCTGTCGCTCAGAGCTTGCCGTTGCGCTGCTGGATCATCATGAAGGTGTCGTAGTTGTATTCGGCGATCTGGGCATTGAGATAATACTCGCCGCGGAAAGCCTTGATCGAGTCCCAGATCTTCTTGAAGGTCGGGTTCGTGGCTTCCATCTCGGCATAGACCCCGTTGGCAGCCTCGAAGCAGGCCGACAGGATTTCCGGGCTGAAGGGGCTGAGCTTGGCGCCCGCTCCGACAAGGCGCTTGATCGCCGCCGGATTCAGATAGTCGTACTTCTGCAGCATGTTCGCGTCGGCCGCCTGGCAGGCGGTGCGCAGCAGGGACTGGTAGTTCTTCGGCAGGCCGTCGAATGCCGCCTTGTTGAACAGCGCATGGACGGTCGGGCCGCCTTCCCACCAGCCGGGATAATAGTAATACGGCGCGACCTTGTAGAAACCGAGCTTCTCGTCGTCATAGGGGCCGACCCATTCGGCAGCATCGATGGTGCCCTTTTCGAGCGACGGATAGATATCGCCACCGGCGATCTGCTGCGGCACGACACCGAGCTTTTCCATGACCTTGCCGGCAAAGCCGCCGATACGCATCTTCAAGCCCTGCAAATCCGCGACGGTCTTGATTTCCTTGCGGAACCAGCCGCCCATCTGCACGCCGGTGTTGCCGTTCGGATAACCAACAAGGCCCTGGATCGCCAGAAACTCGTTGAACATGTCGATGCCGCCACCATGATAGTGCCAGGCGTTCATGCCGCGCGCGTTGAGCGCGAAGGGAACCGCAGCACCCAGCGCCCAGACCGGGTCCTTGCCCCAGTAGTAATAGGAAACGGTGTGGCAGGCCTCGACCGTGCCGGCAGCGGCGGCATCGGCCGCCTGCAGGCCGGGAACGATTTCGCCAGCGGCAAAGACCTGGATCTTGAAATTGCCGTCGGTCGCTTCCGACACGTATTTCGACAGCACTTCCGCGCCCCCGTAGATCGTGTCGAGAGACTTCGGGAAGGACGACGTCAGGCGCCAGTTGATTGTCGGGTTGCTCTGGGCGATGGCAGGGGCTGCGAGCGTCGTAGCAGCGGCGGCACCAACGCCACCGAGAGCTGCGCGTTTAATGAATAGACGGCGATCCATGTTCTCTCCTCTGTTGTCGCGGGCGGCTCCGGCGTTGCCGAAGCTGCTCCTCCCCGCGGACACGCCGCACCAATCGACTTCGACCGGTCAAAACGGCATGCACGATCGTGATTTCCTCACCTTCAGCCACGCAATCTCCAATGAAATCACGAGGGAAATCACGGGCCTCCGTCGGCAGATTACACGCTCACCCCCTCATGTCCAGTCACGCGGACAAAACGCCGTCTTCGACTTTTGTCTAACGGCAAGTTGCAATGTTTGCAGCGGCTTACGCAAGGTTCATCACAGCAGCATCCCTACCCTTGTCCGGCATGAAAATATGGCAGTAACCCGTTGAATTTTCTAATATACGATTGGGCGAGCAGGGAGCCATATGTTTCGCCGAAGCAATGCGCTTGTTCCCTCGCGCCGACATTAGGCGCAATTTTTTTCCACAAGGGACCTGCTATCTCAGGTGGAGGTTCCTCGGAATGCGCCGATACCACCCCTATGCTCCCAGCAGAAATTATTTTGGGGAGTATGATATGAAACGCCTTCTTCTGATCGGCGCGGCGCTCGCAGCGCTGACCTTGCCTGCCGCCGCTGCCGACAAGATCCTCAACGCGTCCTACGACGTTTCGCGCGAACTCTTCGAAAAGGTCAACGAGGCCTTCATCGCAAAGCATCAGGGGGTCACGGTCGATCAGTCTCACGGCGGTTCGTCCAAGCAGGCACGCGCGATCCTCGAAGGGCTGGAAGCCGATGTCGTCACATTCAATCAGGTGACCGACGTCGACGCGCTGGTAAAGGGCGGCTTCGTCTCGGAGGACTGGAAGGGCGATTTCGCCAATAATTCCTCGCCATTCTACTCCTTCCCGTCCTTTCTGGTGCGCGAAGGCAATCCAAAGGGCATAAAGGACTGGGATGATCTGGTCCGCGACGACGTGAAGGTCATCTTCCCGAACCCGAAGACATCGGGCAATGCCCGCTACACCTATCTCGCCGCAACGGCCTATGCGAAGGAGAAGTTCGCCAACGATCCCGCCAAGGTCGAGGCATTCGTCAAGAAGATCTTCGACAACGTGCCGGTCTTCGATACCGGCGGACGTGCCGCGACGACGACTTTCGTCGAGCGCGAAACCGGCGACGTGTTGATCACGTTCGAGGCCGAAACCAAGGGCATCGCCAAGGAATTCGGCGAGGACAAGTTCGATATCGTCACGCCATCGGTCAGCCTGCTGGCGGAATTCCCGGTGGCGATCGTCGATAAAGTGGTCGACAAGAACGGCACCCGGGAACTGGCAAAATCCTATCTCGATTTTCTCTACACGCCGGAAGGCCAGACGATTCTTGCCGAGAACGGTAACCGCGTCAACGATGCCACGGTGGCTGCCGAGTTCAAGGATCAGTTCCCCGACATTCGCCTGCTCAAGGTCGAGGACGTCTTCGGCGGCTGGGGCAAGGTCAAGCAAGAGCATTTCGCCGAAGGTGCGGCACTGGATAAAATCTACGGCGATCGTTGATCCCAAGCGCATAATGTGAAAAACGAAGGCCGCGCCGGACAATCGTCCGGCGCGGCCTTCAGATGTTTTCAATCTCGAATTTCAAAGGGCCCGCTTCTTGGCACGGCGCATTCTCCCAGGCTTGCCGCTGACGCTCGGCATCACGCTCGTCTATGTGGCCATCATCGTCGTGCTGCCGCTAGGCGCGCTGGTTTTCAAGGCGGCAAGCCTGGGGCCGGAGGATTACTGGCGAATCGTTTCTTCCGAGCGCGCGGTCGCAAGCTACCGGATCACCCTGCTCTGCGCGCTCGCGGCGACGCTCTTCAACCTGGTGTTCGGCCTGGCGCTTGCCTGGATCATCGTGCGCTACCGCTTCCCCGGCAGGCGGTTTGTCGACGCGCTGGTGGACCTGCCCTTCGCACTGCCGACGGCGGTCGCTGGTATCGCCCTGACGACGCTCTTTGCCTCGAATGGCTGGTTCGGCGCGCCGCTGGCGGCGATCGGCATCAAGGTTGCCTATACGCCGCTCGGCATCATCATCGCCATGGCCTTCACCAGCCTGCCGTTCATCGTCCGCACCGTGCAACCGGTGCTCGAAGAACTCGATCCCGCGCTCGAAGAGGCCGGGCAGACGCTCGGCGCCAGCGATCTGGAAATTTTCCTGCGGGTGATCCTGCCGCAACTGGCTCCGTCGCTGCTTGCGGGCCTGTCGCTGTCCTTTGCCCGCAGCCTCGGCGAATTCGGCGCGATCATCTTCATCGCCGGCAACCAGCCTTTCGATACGGAGATCACCGCCCTTCTCGCCTTCATCCGGCTGGAGGAATACGACTATCCGGCATCGGCGGCGATCGCCTCGGTGATGCTCATCGCCGCTTTCACCATGCTGGCGGTGACCAATCTTCTGCAGGCCCGCGCCCTGCGCTACACGGTAAAGGGTTGATCATGGCCCAAACCAAGACCAGACGCCCGCCGCGCATTGGCGAGGCACCGGTGTTCCGCATCACGTTGATCGCCATCGTGCTCGTGTTCGTCGCCCTCGTCATCGTCGCGCCGCTCGCCGTCATCGGTGTCGAAGCCTTCTCCAAGGGCATCGCCTATTTCGGCAAGACAATTGCCAATTCCGACACACGCCATGCCATCATGATGACGGCGCTGACGGCCCTGATCGCCGTCCCCATCAACACCGCCTTCGGCGTAGCCGCTGCCTGGGCGATCACCAAATTCGATTTTCCCGGCCGCCGCCTGCTCCTGATCGTCATCGAGATTCCCTTCTCCGTCTCTCCGATCGTCGCCGGTGTCGCCTACATGTTCGTCTACGGCCTGCAGGGGCTGTTCGGCGAGGCGCTGCAATCGGCCGATGTCAAAATACTCTTCGCCCTGCCCGGCATCGTGCTGGCCAGCATGTTCGTGACTGCACCGTTCGTTGCCCGCGAACTCATTCCGCTGATGCAGGCTCAGGGCCGCGATCTGGAGGAGGCAGCGACCTCGCTTGGTGCCAGTGGCTGGCGGACGTTCTTTTCCGTGACGCTGCCGAACATCAAATGGGCGCTGCTCTACGGCATCATCCTGTGCAATTCGCGCGTCATGGGCGAATTCGGCGCCGTCTCGGTGGTCTCCGGCAACATCCGCGGCCAGACCAACACACTGCCGCTGCACATCGAACTACTTTATCACGATTATAACGCCGTCGGCGCCTTCGCCGCCGCATCGATCCTGGCTGCTCTGGCCGTCGTAACCCTGATCGCCAAGGTGGCGCTTGAGCGCCGTGGCGCCGGCCGCGTGCGCCGTCCCACGCTTGCCGGCCCATCGCCGACCTCACCGGAGACAAAACAGTGAAAATCCGCCTCGACAGCGTCGTCAAGACATTCGACACCTTTCGCGCCGTCCATGGCGTGTCGCTGGAAATCGAAAGCGGCGAGCTTGTGGCGCTGCTCGGACCGTCCGGCTCCGGCAAGACGACGATCCTGCGCATGGTCGCGGGCCTCGAATTTCCCGATGGCGGCGCCATCTATTTCGGCGACGAGAACGCCACCGACATCGAGGTGCGCCATCGCGGCGTCGGTTTCGTCTTCCAGCACTACGCGCTCTTCCCGCATATGACCGTCGGCGAAAACATCGCCTTCGGCATGAAGGTCTCGAAGACGAAACGCTCGACGGTGGCGATTTCGGACAGAGTGACGGACCTGCTCCGCCTTGTGCAACTCGAAGGTCTGCAGGACCGGTTTCCGGCGCAGATTTCCGGCGGACAGCGGCAGCGCGTGGCGCTCGCCCGCGCGCTCGCCGTCGATCCGAAAGTGCTTCTTCTCGACGAACCTTTTGGCGCGCTCGATGCCAATGTCCGGCGCGACCTGCGCCGCTGGCTGCGGAAAATCCACGAAGAGCTCGGCATCACCACTTTGTTCGTGACGCACGACCAGGCCGAGGCGCTCGACCTTGCCGATCGCGTCGTCATTCTCGACAAGGGCAAAATCGTCCAGACAGGAACGCCGGAAGAGGTGTGCCGCGCACCGGCCAGTGCCTTCGTGATGAATTTCCTCGGCGATGCCAACCGTCTGAAGGTCACGGTCTCAGGCGAGAAGGCCCATGTCCAGGACGTTGCCTTCGATGCGCCCGGCATCGCGGACGGCCCGGCGGAATTGTTCTTCCGGCCGGCAGACGTGACGTGGCGCGAGGATGGTCAGGGCATCCAGGCGACAATCGCCCGCGTCATCGACCGGCCTGATTCCAAACGCGTGCTGGCCCTTACCGTCGACGGCCAGGCCATCGAATTCGATACCGCCCCGGAATTCCCGTTCCGCGCCGATACGCGCGGCTTCGTCGATATCCGCCGCCCGCGCGTCTATCCGGCTTGAGCATTGTGGAAAAAGCACCGGGTCTTCGACCCGACACCCCAGACTGCTGACACGGTCATTTCTTATTATTGACAGGTCATTGGGGAAATGAAGCGACAGCCAAAACCTCCGTCATTCCTGTGCTCGTCACAGGAACCCAGCCAGCCCAAGTCCTTGGGCTGAAAGGTCTTTTTACCCGACGGACGTCGGGTCGCTGGATCCCCGCCACAAGGGCGAGGATGACGGAGAATAGGATATCCGCTTCGTTAAACAGCCGTTTTCAGCGTCAGTCGGCAGTCTAAAGACACCGGATCAGATGACCCGGTGTCTTTTTATCGGTGCCCCGAACGACTGGCTGACGCTTACGCGCGCTCCGCCGACGATGCCCAGAGGTTGATGTCGGCTTCCTTGGCGTAGACGTCGATCTCGGCCAGTTCCTCCGCCGTGAACGTGTCGTTCTTCAGCGCAGCGACGCAATCGACGATCTGCGACGAACGGCTGGCGCCGATCAGCGCCGAGGTGATCCGGCCGCCGCGCAGCACCCAAGCGATCGCCATCTGCGCCAGCGTCTGGCCGCGCCTTTCGGCGATCTCGTTGAGTTTCCTGATGTTGTCGATGATCGACGGGCGGATGAAGTCCTTCTTGAGGAAGTGGTTCTGCGCCGCGCGGCTATCGGCCGGAATGCCGCCGAGATACTTCGTCGTCAGCATGCCCTGCGCCAAGGGCGAAAACACGATGGAGCCGATGCCGAGATCCTCCAGCGTATCGACCAGGCCGTCGTCCTCGACCCAGCGGTTGAGCATCGAATAGCTCGGCTGATGGATGATCAGCGGCGTGCCGAGATCCTTCAGGATCGCAGCCGCCTCGCGGGTGCGCTGCGAATTGTAGGAGGAGATACCGACATAAAGCGCCCTGCCCGAGCGAACGATATGATCGAGCGCGCCGCAGGTTTCTTCGAGAGGCGTGTCCGGATCGAAGCGGTGCGAATAGAAGATGTCGACATAGTCGAGGCCCATGCGGGCAAGGCTCTGGTCGCAGGAGGCGATCATGTACTTGCGGCTGCCCCATTCGCCGTAAGGACCCGGCCACATGTCGTAGCCGGCTTTGGACGAGATGATCAGCTCGTCACGCAAGCCCGCGAAGTCGGTGCGCATGATTTCGCCGAAAGCGGTTTCGGCAGAGCCCGGAGGCGGACCGTAATTGTTGGCGAGATCGAAATGGGTGATGCCGAGATCGAATGCCGTGCGGCACATGTCGAGCTTGCGCTCGTGCGGCGTGTCGTGGCCGAAATTGTGCCAGAGGCCGAGCGAGATCGCCGGCAGCTTCAGCCCGGTCTTGCCGCAGCGATTGTACTTCATCGTCTCGTAGCGATTGTCTGCCGGTTGCCAGCTCATCGTTTCATCCTGCCCTGTGCTTGAAATGTGCTTGAAAACGGAATTCCCGAAGCAGCGACGCTCCGGGAATGATTGCGATAAAATCGGTATATTTTATTGTGATGACGGCGCAAGGCGATACTGCCCCACGCCCCCAAATTTCGCCTAGCGCAACAGCGCCCTGGCTTCCTCGATGCCGAGTGCAGCCGGCTGCGTGCAGGTCGTCGTCAGCTCGATGAACCGGCCCTCTTCACCCGACTGCAGGATCGACACCATCACATCGACGCCGTGCAGTGCCCGCTCCAGCGAGCAGCGCGCGTCGCGGCCGTCGAGGATGGCGAGCGCCATGTCGGCAAGGCCTGCTGTGCGATAGTTCGCCATCATGCCCTGCTTGTGTTCCTGGTTGGGAACGGAGAACGGATGGTCCCATGTCTCCAGCGGCTGGATGTCCTTGTCTCGACCGCTGGCCGAAACCGTGCCGCCGAAGAAGTTCGGGTCCGGCACGAACAGCGAGCCCTCCGTGCCGTAGAGCTCCATGTTGGCATGGTTGTGCGACCAGACATCCCAGCTTGCCGACAGCGTGATCGTCGCGCCGTTCTGGAATTCGAGCAACGCATGGATGTTGGTCGGCGTCTCCACCGGAATGACCTCGCCCTTGCGCGGCTCGCTGGTGATCGTACGGGTCGGGCTTGCCATCGAGGTCAAGGCCGCGACGCGTTTCACCGGGCCGATCAGGTTGATGAGGTTGGCAATATAGTAAGGGCCGAGATCGAGGATCGGGCCGCCGCCGGGTAGGAAGAAGAAATCCGGGTTCGGATGCCACATCTCCATGCCCGGGCTCAACACATGGCAAGTGCCGGAGGTAACGCGGCCGATCTTGCCCTGGTCGATATAGTCGCGCGCCAACTGGTGCGCACCGCCGAGGAAGGTATCCGGCGCGCAGCCGACCTTGAGGTTGTTGGCCGTGGCGATGCCGCGTAGCTGCTCGCCCTGTTCCAGGGACAGCACCAACGGTTTTTCGGAATAGACGTGCTTGCCGGCCTCGAGGATCATCTTGGAGACAGGGAAATGCGCATCCGGGATCGTCAGATTGACGACGATGTCGATCTCCGGATTGGCCAGCAGTTCCTCGATGGTCTGTGCCTTGACGCCATATTCGGAGGCGCGTGTTTCAGCGGCGGCCGGATTGATGTCGGCGCAGGCCAGCACCTTGATGCCCTTGAAGAGCGGCGAAAGCTTGAAATAGGTGGTGGAAATGTTGCCGCATCCGATGATGCCGACGCCGAGTTCCTTGGTCATGGTCTGATCTTTCTCTCAGTAAGTCTTGATCGATGCGATCGAGCGCTCGGCCGTCGCCTTGAAATCCTTGGGATTGTCGTGCTCGACAACGTAATATTTGGCTGGCGTCGCAGCCAGCGCCTTGAACAGCTTGGCCCAATCGACGGTGCCGTGGCCGACATCGGCCCAGCCGTCCTGATCCGCGTTCTCTCCGGCAGCGGCAATATCCTTGACGTGAACGGCCGTGATGCGCTTGCCGTATTTTTCGATATAGGCGAAAGGGTCGCCGCCGCCGCGGATGACCCAGGCAATGTCGGCCTCCCAGGAGAGGTTCGGCCCGCCCGCAAAGATGTGGTCCTGCGGAACCGATCCATCCGGCAACGCAGCGAACTCGAAATCGTGGTTGTGCCAGCCGAAGTCGAGACCGGCATCACGGAACGGCTTGCCGGCCTTTTCGAGACGTTCGCCGAAAGCCTTCCAACCGGCCGCATCCGCCGGACGCTGGTCGGGGAGCAGATAGGGGCAATAGATCGCCTTGATGCCGAGAGCATTGGCGATCTTCAGTGCGCGCGCCGGATCGGACTCGAGCATGTCGAGGCCAAAATGGGCTGACGGCATCGTCACGCCGCTCTTGTCCATGTCGGCCTTGAGGGCAGCAAGGGCAGCATCGTCAAGCGACGCATAAAGCGCGCCATAACCCTCGACCTGTGTGTAGCCGGCGGCACCGACGGTCTTCAGGACATCGGAAAGCGGCGGGAAATTGCGGGCGCTGTAAAGCTGGAAGCTGACATCTTTCATCGGAATTCTCCTCGTTGGGCGGGGTTGCCAGGCCGGGATCGGGATTAGCCGTTGCCCTGGCAGGATTGAAGATCGAAGGCCAAAAAGCGTGGGACGTTGCCCATTTCAAGCTTTTCCTTCGGGGTGAAACGAATGACGCGGCTTTCGCCCGCCGTCAGATCGAAGGCATTGTCGGAATAGCGGCCTTCGATATCGGCTTCGATCATAACATGCAGAGCAAGGCCAGAGGCCGAGACTGTGACGCCGTAAGAACCGTCTCCTGCCGGAATTGCCGAGATGGAAAGACCCGAAGGCTCGAGATCGAGCGCCTTGTAGGTGCCCTGAACATGATGGCCCTCGCCCCGCATGCCGTTCGAGGCCTCGAAGGTCCAGAACAACAGCATGTCCTTCGGGATATCCGAGGCGGGAATGGTCATCAGCGTCGCGGCGCGATCCGGGCTGCAGGTACCAGCGGCTGCCGTCAGAGGCTGCTTCTCGCCAGACAGCGAAACGAGGAAGGTTTGCAGCTCGACCGTGACCGGAGCCGCGGTGTCGTTGACCATCGAGAACGCAATGGTCTTGCCGTCGTCGGACGGAATGGCGGCGACCGCGACCGGCTGGAAAAACCGGCGTGTCATGTAGTGCATGGCCTTCCAGTTGCCGCCGTAGTCGAGGCTCGCCCAGGAGGCGACCGGCCAGGTGTCGTTGAGCTGCCAGTAGAGCGTGCCCATGCAATGGGGTTTCAGCGAGCGCCAGAAATCGACGGCGGTACGGATCGCCAGCCCCTGCTGGATCTGGCTGAGATAGACGAAGTTGGAGAAATCCTTCGGAAAGCGGAAATAGCGGAACATGGTGGCGGCGATGCGCTCGTTGCCGCCGGCATTCTTCTGGTGCGCTTCCATGACAGGCGAAGCGACGTTCAGATCCTTCTGCCCGGCGAACTGCCGGACGATCGGCATCGACGTATAGGACTGGAAACCGAATTCCGAGCAGAAGCGCGGGCGCACGGTGCGGTAATTGTCGAACGACTTGTTCTCGTGCCAGACCGACCAGTAGTGCATGTCGCCGGAGCCGTCGGCATGCCACGCATCGCCGAAATTGAGCGGGCCGACGGACGGGCTGGACGGCCACCAGATCGCCTCAGGCGCTGCCGCCTTGATTCCGGTCTCGATGGTGCGGTTCAGGCGGTCGTAGGAGACGAGATAACGGTCGCGATCCTTGCGGCTTTCCTCGAACCAGGTGAGAGCGCCCACCAGCTCGTTGTCGCCGCACCAGAGTGCGATCGAGGGATGCGAGGACAGGCGCTTGACCTGATACTCCACTTCGGCCGCGACATTGTCGAGAAAATCCGGCGTCGAGGGATAGAGGTTGCAGGCGAACATGAAGTCCTGCCAGACCATCAGGCCGAGCCGGTCGCAGAGATCGTAGAACCAGTCCGGCTCATAAAAGCCTCCGCCCCAGATGCGGATCATGTTCATGTTGGCATCGACAGCCGAGCGCAGCAGATCCTCGACACCTTCCGGCGTCACGCGCGAGACCAAAGCATCGGCCGGAATCCAGTTGGCGCCCCGGCAGAAGATTTCCCGCCCGTTGACGCGGAAGGCGAAGCGGCTACCGGCTGCATCCTTGTCGGTCAGCAGTTCAACGGTGCGAAAGCCGATCTGGCGGGTGACCGTTTCGCCCGGAAGCGCGACAGTGAGCTCGGATAGCGCCTGCTCGCCGCTGCCGGCTGGCCACCAGAGTTTTGGGTTTTCGACGGTAAAGACATGGGTGACATTCGTTTCGCCGGCATTGACAGCGCAATCCAGATGTTCCCGTTGGCCGTCGAGCGTGAAATCGAGACCGGCCACGCCGGGTTCCCTGGCGAACAGCGTCACCGTAACCTGAAGATCGATCGCACCGCCGACCTGCGGCACCTGCCGGGTCGTCACATGTTCGATGCGGGCGGCGGCGAGCTTCTTCAGCGCGATCGTGCCGTAGATGCCGAGCGGCGCGATGGCGATGTTCCAGTCCCAGCCGAAATGGCACTGCGGCTTGCGCAGCATGTTGCCGTTGGCGATCGGCGAGTTGCCGGTCGAATAGGGAATGTAGAAGGGTTGGGCCGCTTGGGCTTTTTCGCCGGCGGCGATCGACGAGCGGATGACGATCCTCAAACGGTTCTGCCCGGCCTTCAGCACGGAGCCGACCTCGGGTCGATACCGCCGGAAGGCGTTCTCGGCATGGAGCACGGCTTCGTCGTTGAGATAAACCTCGGCAATTGTGTCGATGCTCTCGATGTCGAGATACCAGCTGCCCGAAAGCTCCGACGCGTCGATGTCGAAGGTCCGCTCCAGCACCCAATCCTTGTGCGCCACCCATTGCACATCGTCCTCGTTGCGGCCGGCATAGGGATCGGCGATCACGCCTGCGGCCTGCAATGCACTGTGGACATCGCCGGGAATGGCGATCGCCAGCGCATGACTGTTGTCGGACGAAGCAAGCTGCCAGTCGCCGGAAAGGTCGATGGCGGTGTTCTGGATGAATGTGGTCATGCTGATACCCAATATGTTTTCGTATTCGAGGAGGTTTACCCCCCTCTGTCCCTCCGGGACATCTCCCCTCAAGGGGGGAGACCGGCCGAGAGTTTTGTGCCTCCCTTACGATTGAGGCGCTTGCGGTAAGTGTAATCTCCCCCCTTGAGGGGGAGATGTCGGCGTCGCCGACAGAGGGGGTAAGCCGCCGCGCATACAGGCCTCGGCTAAACCCTGTTCTCCGTCCCGGCATCGAACACCGACGCCATCGACATGTCGAAACTCAGTTTGAGCGCCGTTCCCGGCGCATAGCGCCGCGAACCGGCAATGCGCACCGAGATGGTCTGTCCGGCCAGCTTCAGCCACAACAGATTGTCTGCACCCATCGGCTCCTCGATATCGACGATCGCATCATGGATCTCGTCGCCCGGCTCATCGACCTTGACATGTTCCGGGCGCACGCCAAGCACAACCTTGCGGCCGGCCTCAAGCGGCCCGCGGGCGGGATAGGCGTCCATGGCGAAATCGACGCCGTTGACATCGATGACCTTGCGGCCGCCCTTGTCCTTGATCTCGCCGCGGAAGAAATTCATCGACGGCGAGCCGATGAAGCCGGCGACGAAGAGGTTTTCCGGCATGTTGTAGATCGTCATCGGATCGGCGAGCTGCTGGATGACGCCGCTCTTCATCACGGCGATGCGGTCGGCCAGCGTCAGCGCCTCGATCTGGTCGTGGGTGACATAGATCATCGTGTTCTTCAGCGACTGGTGCAGCCGCTTGATTTCGACGCGCAGTTCCGAACGCAGCTTGGCGTCGAGGTTCGACAGAGGCTCGTCGAACAGGAAGACATCGACGTCCCGGACAAGGGCACGGCCGATCGCCACGCGCTGACGCTGGCCACCGGACAGTTCCGACGGCTTGCGCTTCAGGAGCGGTTGAATCTGCAGGATTTCGGCGGCGCGCGCCACCCGCTTGTCGATTTCCACCTGCGGCAGCTTGGCCACCTTGAGGCCGAAGGACAGGTTGCCCTCCACCGTCATCTGCGGATAAAGCGCATAGGACTGGAACACCATGCCGATGCCGCGATCCTTGGGTTCCTCCCAGGTGACGTTCTTGTCCTTGATGAAGATCTGGCCGTCCGACACATCGAGAAGTCCGGCGATGCAATTGAGAAGGGTCGACTTTCCGCAGCCGGACGAGCCGAGAAGCACGAGGAATTCGCCGTCCTTGACGTCGAGATTGAGCGTTTCGAGAACGGTGACCGCACCGAAGCTCAACGACAGATCCCTGACCGATACGCTGTTGCTGTTCATGCAATTACCCTTTCACTGCGCCGGCGGCGATGCCACGGACGAAAAGTCGTCCGGAGACGAAGTAGACGATCAACGGCACGGCCCCGGTCAGGATAGTTGCCGCCATGTTGACGTTGTATTCCTTCACGCCCTGGACCGAATTGACGATGTTGTTGAGCTGGACGGTCATCGGATAATATTCCGGCCGGGTGAACACGACACCGAACAGGAAGTCGTTCCAGATGCCGGTGACCTGCAGGATCATCGCGACCACGAAGATCGGCAACGACATCGGCAGCATGATCTTGAAATAGATCGTCCAGAACCCTGCCCCATCGACACGCGCCGCCTTGAAAAGTTCCTCCGGCAGCGACGTGAAGTAGTTGCGGAACAGGAGCGTCAGGATCGGCATGCCGAAGATCGTGTGGACGATGATCAGGCCGGTCAGCGAACCGTAAAGGCCCATTTCGCGCAGCACGATGACGATCGGATAGATCATCACCTGATACGGAATGAAGGCGCCGACGATCAGGATCGTGAAGAACAGGTCAGCGCCCTTGAAGCGCCAGTTGGCCAGCGCATAGCCGTTGATCGAGGCAATCGCGATCGAGACGACCGTCGATGGGATGGTGATGCGCACCGAGTTCCAGAAGCCCCGCGAAAGCCCGTCGCAGTTGAGACCCGTGCAGGCGCTGGACCAGGCTTTTACCCATGGCTCGAAGGTGATTTCGAGCGGCGGCGAGAAGATGTTGCCGAGCCGGATTTCCGGCATGCCCTTCAGCGAGGTGACGACCATCACGTAGAGCGGCAGCAGATAGTAGGCGGCGGCGAAGATGAGTGCGCCGTAGACCATGATGTTGCGCGGAGAGAACATCGGCCGCGGCTTCTTGCCCCTTGGGCCGGCGGCGAGCTTTGTTGACAGGCCCGTTTTGACGGACGGATTGTTGAGAGATACGACCTCAGCCACGTTTGCGTCCTCCGAATTCCAGATAGGCCCAGGGCACGATGATGATGGCGACGGTGATCAGCATCATGGTCGAGGCGGCAAAGCCCTGACCGAGGTTCTGCGCCTGGAACATATAGTCGTAGACGTACTTGGCTGGCACTTCCGACGCGATACCGGGACCGCCGCTGGTCTGTGCCACGACGAGATCGTAGACCCGCACGATGCCGCTGGCGATGATCACCAATGTGGTGATGAACACGGCGCGCATCATCGGGATGATGATGAGAACATAGGTCTTCCACATCGGGATGCCGTCGACGCG
The DNA here is from genome assembly GCF_017873135.1 of Rhizobium herbae. Taxonomy (GTDB): domain Bacteria; phylum Pseudomonadota; class Alphaproteobacteria; order Rhizobiales; family Rhizobiaceae; genus Pararhizobium; species Pararhizobium herbae. Next base: position 660,956 of record NZ_JAGGJV010000001.1, read on the forward strand.
CGCGGCCTTCCAGATGTCTTCGTCGATGCCACGCAATCCCGCCAGCATCAGGCACATGACGAGACCCGTCCCCTGCCAGAGCGCCGCTATCAGGATGCCATAGATGACGATGTCAGAATTATAGAGCGGATCGAACGTGAATGTACTCCAGCCGAGCGAACGCACGACCGACTGTATGCCGAACTCCGGATTGAGTATCCACTGCCAGACCAGACCGGTGACGATGAAGGACAGCGCGAAGGGATACAGGAAGATCGTGCGAAAGGTGTTTTCGAAGCGGATCTTCTGGTCCATCAGGGCAGCGAGCAGGAAGCCGATCACCAGACTGAAGATCAGCGAAAACACGCCGTAGATGGCCAGATTCTGAATGGAAATGAGCCAGCGGGGCGCCGACCACAAACGCTCGTATTGATCCAGCCCGACGAAGGTCAGGCGCGGCAGAAGCTTGGAATTGGTGAAGGAATAAAACACCGTCCAAAGTGTGCCGCCGAGAAAGATGACGACGGCGGTGAGAATCATTGGAATTGAGGCAATCTTCGAATGCAGATTGCGCAGCAACTGGTTTGGCCGGCCGGCGTTCGCGTGGCCCGTCATAGGTCAACCCTCCCCTGGATCGTGGTTTTTATTGAGGACGTGGCGAAGCCCCGGAAACACCAACCGAGAGCTTCAGACCGGCCCCGCAAAGCGGAACCGGTCTTCCACAGAGATGGTCCTATCAGTCGGCCGAAGCGATGATTTCGGCGAAGCGCTTCTGCGCATCTTCCGGCGTCATCGTCGGCGTGGCGAAGAACTCGGAGAAGAGGTCTTCCTTCTGCTTCTGGCTGTCGGCGGACAAAAGCTGGTCGGTACCCTGGATCACATTGCCCTTGGCAAGAATCTCGAGACCCTTCTTCATGCAGTCGTTGGCCGCAGCAAGATCAACGTCGCCGCGCACCGGCAGCGAGCCTTTCTTAAGATTGAAGGCGACCTGTGTCGTCGGGTTGATCAGCGTCGAGGCGAGCACTTCCTGGGCCTTCGACTTTTCCTCATCCTTCAGCAGCGGGAAGTAGAAGGCGTCGCCGCCGGTCGAGATGATCTCGTTCACGCCGAGACCCGGCAGGCAGGTATAGTCGGTACCGGCTTTCTGGCCAGCCAGCTGGAATTCGCCCTGCGCCCAGTCACCCATGATCTGGCCGCCGGCCTTTCCGGTGATGACCAGATTGGTCGCCTGGTTCCAATCCTGCACGTTGCTGCCCTTCGACATCTTGCGGGCATCGTCTGCAGCCTTGAACACCTTGGCGATGTCCGGACCTGCGGCAACTTCCGCATCCTTGTCGCCGAACACCTTGTTGAAGACGTCCTTGCCGGCGATGGCGACCATCAGCACGTCGAATGCACCGGCCGACTGCCAGGGCTGACCACCAACTGCGAGCGGAACAATGCCTGCCTTTTCGAGTGCTGGGGCGGCGGCAACGAATTCATCCCAGTTCTTCGGCACTTCGACGCCAGCCGTCTTGAAGGCAGCATTCGAAAGCCACAGCCACTGCCAGGAGTGGATATTGACCGGGGCGCAATAGATCTTGCCGTCGATCGTGCAGCTGTCGAGCAGGCTCGAAGGCTTGATGATGTCCTTCCAATGTTCACGGGTGGCAACATCGGTCAGGTCGCGCATCAGACCGGACTGGACCAGTTCTTCGGCCTGACGGCCGTGGTTGAACTGGGTGGCGCCCATCGGGTCACCGCCGGTAATACGGCTGACCATGATCGGCCGTGCGGTGCCGCCGGAACCGGCGATCGCGCCGTCGACCCATTTGTTGCCGGTGGCATCGAATGCCTTGGCGAGCTCGGCGACCGCCGCCGCTTCACCGCCGGACGTCCACCAATGGGTCACTTCCAGCTCGGCCGCGTTAGCCGCACCAAATGGAAGCACTACAGTCGCCGCCAATGCAGCAGCCAACAAACGCAATTTCATGAGTTTTCCTCCCTCACTGTAACGTTACCGGAAAAACTTAGTTCAATCGATTTGCAGACGCAACAGGCACAACGCATAATTCCTTATAAAAATTTCAAAACAATCTATGAGGGCATTAATCCGGTTGCCGGAAAATGAGATCATCAGTTTGCTGCGGTGCGGATTCACCGAAAAAGCTGCTTTAAATGCAGTAATTTCGTCATTATTTTGAACAAACCTATTAATTTTGGCCAAGCACGCATTTCGCAGGTGCAAAGATCAATTGATGCGCTGCACGATTCAACCCTGCGGAGAGCCGTCGTCGTGAAAGCGAAAAAACAGCTCGACAAGCCACCTGTATCGTTACAGATTTTGGCATTAGGGAGAGAACGGGCGATGGGTGCCCATATATCATAAATCGTATATAAGGCGGACAAGAGCGTAGGGGCTCGCTGCAGGCAAACGCCGTCCATGCGACGTTGCGCCTGAATACGGGAAGGCGATGGGCGGGGAATGGACGAGAAAACCAAGAGCAGGCCGGCAAACATGCCCCCCTCACCGAATGAACGTCCCACCCTGAAGACAATTGCCTTCATGACAGGCCTCGGCATCACCACGGTATCGCGCGCGCTGAAGGATGCTCCCGATATCGGCGCCGAAACGAAGGAGCGCGTGCGGCTCGTTGCGGCGCAGGTCGGATACTATCCAAACCGCGCAGGCGTGCGGCTGCGCACCGGCAAGACAAACGTCATCAGCCTGATCCTCAGCCTCGAAGAGGAATTCATCGGCCTCACGAGCCCGATGGTGGTCGGCATCTCGGAAATCCTCGCCACCACCCAGTATCACCTGGTCATCACGCCCTATAGCACCCGCAGCGATCCGCTCGATCCGGTGCGCTACGTTCTGGATACGGGAGCAGCCGACGGCGTCATCATCTCGCGCACGGAGCCGAAGGATCCGCGCGTCGCGCTGATGATGGAGCGCAACTTTCCGTTCGGCACGCACGGCCGCACGGAAATGGGCCTTGTCCATCCCTATCATGACTTCGACAACGAGCGCTTCGCCTATGACGCCGTGCGCATGCTGGTGGAGCGTGGTAGGCGGCGTATCATGCTTTTGCATCCGCCACCGTCTTTGACCTATCATATGCACATGCGTTCCGGCTTCGAGCGGGGCCTGCGGGATTTCGGCGCGACCGCGGTTCCGTTCAACAAGGTCGATCTCGATGACAGCCTGGCGGATATCCGCGCGGCCTGCGAGGCTGCGATGCAGGCGCCGGATGCCCCCGACGGCATGATCTCGGGCAGCGGCGGCGGCGCCGTGGCGCTCGTTGCCGGAATTGAAGCGGCGGGATTGAAGCTCGCACGCGATGTCGACATGGTCTCGAAGCAGTCGAACGACCTCCTTCAGTGGCTCAGGCCCGAAGTCATCACGCTCAGGGAAGATTTCCGGCTGGCTGGACGCGAACTGGCAAAGGCGGTGATTGCCCGCATTGAAGGCCAGTCCGCGATAGAACTGCAGACGCTGAGCTTTCCCGTTCTTCAGAACTGAGACGCAGAAAGCAGAACGGCCGCTGATAATCAGCGGCCGTTCCAAAGCGTATCCTTGCGGCAATCAGGCCATCTTATCAGGCGTTCAGGCCACTGCCCCACGGGCCGTGATGCGCGTCGGCGCCGTCGGTGCGGTCAAAGCCGTGTGCGCCAAAAAAGTCGCGCTGGGCCTGGATGACGTTTGCCGTGCCACGGCCGCGGCGATAGCTGTCGAAATAGCCAAGCGCGGATGCGAGAGCCGGAACCGGCAGGCCGCCGAGAGCGGCAGCGGAAACGACCCGGCGAAGCGCGCCATCGGTCTCCTTGACCATGGTGGCGAAGGCCGGCGTAACGATCAGGTTGGCGACGTTCGGATCCTTGGTGAAGGCCGTGGTGATCTCGTCGAGGAAGGCCGAGCGGATGATGCAGCCGGCACGCCAGATCCTGGCGATCGTCGGCATCGGCAGGTTCCAGCCGAACTCGCGCGAGGCCTGCGCCATGACGGCGAACCCTTGCGCATAGGCACCGATCTTGGCAGCCAGCAGCGCGCTTTCGAGGTCCTTGAGGAAGGCAGCCTTGTCGGCGACTTTGAACTCACCGACATCCGGCAGGCCGAGCACCTTTTCAGCGGCCTCACGCTCGCTCTTGACGGACGAGATGCTGCGGGCGGCGACAGCTGCCTCAATGGCAGTTGCCGGGATGCCCATGTTCTGCGCTTCGATCACCGACCACTTGCCGGTGCCCTTCTGGCCGGCCTTGTCGAGGATGAGATCGACAATCGGCTTGCCGGTGATCGGGTCGGCGGCTTTCAGGACGATCTCGGTGATTTCGATCAGGTAGGAATTGAGGCGTCCCTTGTTCCAGGTGCCAAAAACCTCGCCGATTTCGGTCGCGCTCATCTTCAGGCCGTCGCGCAGGATGCCGTAGATTTCGGCGATCATCTGCATGTCGGCATATTCGATGCCGTTGTGGATGGTCTTGACGAAATGACCGGCGCCGTTTTCGCCAAGCCACGCAACGCAGGGGTCTTCATTGTATTTGGCGGCGATCGAAGTCAGCACCTTCTCGACGCGCTTCCAGGACTCTTCCTTGCCGCCGACCATGATCGACGGGCCATGACGCGCGCCCTCCTCGCCGCCGGACACGCCCATGCCGATGAAGGTCAGGCCGCTGTCCTTGAGATTGTCGAACCGGCGCATCGTGTCGCGGAAATTGGCGTTGCCGGCATCGATCATGATGTCGTTGTTCTCGAGATACGGCTTGAGCAGTTCCATCTGCTGGTCGACCGGCTCGCCGGCCTTGATCATGATGATGATCGGCCGCGGCGGGCGGATGGCGGCGACGAATTCCTCGATGGTTTCGCACGGCACGATCTGGCTCTGCAATGCGCCGGCTTCGGCATAAAATTTCCGCGTCGCTTCGACCGTGCGGTTGAAGACGGCAATCTTGTTGCCTTTCTCGGCAATGTTGAGCGCCAGATTCGATCCCATAACGCCAAGACCGATAAGGCCGATTTCTGCCTGTGCCACGTATGTGCCTCCGTTAGACAGTGAAGCGGCCAAAGCCCGGATGAGCGTGCGCGCAACTCCACCAGATTGAACTGTGCAGGACGATTTTGTTCGGCACGGGATGCCGGAATACGCCTTGCGAATGCTGACGGAGTTTTGGCACTCAAATCGATTAACGACAAGTGATTGTTGTCAAAAGCGAGACTTTTCCGGACGGGCCGGATAAGCTTCGGACAGCTTGAAGCAGCGTTTGAGCGCATCGCGCGATCAGGCGGAAATGCGGAGGACGACAGTTGAGGACGGGACCGAAAGAGCTGGTCATGGCATCATCTGCCGGAAACTACCGGGAGTGGCGGCCGGCAGCACCCCTGGCGGCCCATTTTCGTTGTATCTGGTCGCACAGCCTTCCACGAGACTTCGACAAACGCATTGCCGTCGTGCCCGATGGCTGCAGCGATATCATCTGGTCGGAGAGCGGTCTTTGTATCGTCGGCCCCGATAGAACCGCCGCGTTTCCACCATTGCAGCCAGGCACGACCGTCATCGGCATCCGCTTTCAGCCTGGAGCGGCGGCCGCATGGCTGAACCTGTCACTGGCCGAGATAACGGGAGAGACGGTCGCTCTCTCCGATCTGTGGGGAGCCTTCGGGATCGAGCTTCACCAGCGTCTGCTTGAAGCACCGTCAATCGCCGAAAAGCTGTCGCTGCTGCAAGCCGTCTTGCAGCGGCGAGCCCTCGAAACGACCCCGCCCGCCGCCGATATGCGGCGAACCTTCGCCTATCTGGCGCAAGAACGCGGCGACGGCGAGGATACGATCCGAAACCTGTCCCGAGACCTTGGTTACGGCGAGCGGACATTCCGGCGGCGCTGCATTGAACAGTTTGGCTACGGCCCTAAAACCCTCGACCGGATCCTGCGTTTCCAGCGTCTTCTTCGCCTCTTCAGATCAGCCCGGGGCGATGCCCTGTCGATACTGGCGTTCGAGGCCTGCTATGCCGATCAGGCGCACATGTCACGCGAGGTAAAGACGCTGGCAGGCTTGTCTCCGACCGATATCCGGCGGCAACTCGTCTGATTGTCCGTTTTGTTCAAGATTTTGCGAGGCGATGGCGGCATGCTCGGTTGCAGCCAGAGGAAAGGAAAATGCCGTGCCTGTGATGGAAGCGAAAATCGTCCATATCGATATCGAAAGGGACTGGCGCGATGTATACGCGTTTGCCGCCAAGCCGGAAAACATGCCGCTCTGGGCATCCGGGCTTGGGACCGGGCTGGAGCCGGATGGCGAGGACTGGGTGGCACACGGCCCCCTCGGCAGCGTCCGGGTGCATTTCACAGCGCTCAACGATTTTGGCGTGCTCGACCACCTCGTGACGATGGAATCAGGCCTTGAAGTGAACAATGCGCTGCGCGTCGTGCCGAACGGCGACGGCGCGGAGGTCATGTTCACGTTGCTGAAACTGCCGGGCATGAGCGAAGAACAATTCGACACGGACGCCAACTGGGTCCAGAAAGACCTCAGCACATTGAAAAAACTGCTGGAATCGTAAGAAGGAAGACGCATATGGGACAGAAGGGCATCGATCGCCAGATCGACAACATCGAGTTCGCGGTCGCCGACATCGCCCGCTCAAAGGCGTTCTACGGGGCAGCGTTCGGCTGGTCGTTCACCGAATACGGCCCGGAATATTGCGAATTCACCGACGGCCGGCTGACCGGCGGACTGACGACCGGAACGGTGAGACCGGGCGGGCCGCTGGTGATCCTCTATGCGGACAATCTCGCCGCAACACAGGCACGGCTGGAAGCGGCAGGTGCCCGCATCGTGGTGGAGACATTCTCCTTTCCCGGTGGAAGGCGTTTCCATTTCCAGGATCCGGACGGATACGAACTGGCCGTCTGGTCGGACAAATAGCGATAGATGGACGTGAGCGAGGTTCAGCCGCCCTCGCCTTTCGAACTCAGGCGGCGATCGAGCGGCGGCGATCGGCGATTTCCTGAAGCATCAGGATCGCGCCGATGATCTTGCCGGTGCCCGACAGGCACGGCGTCATCCGGCAACGCACGACGATCGTTCGATTATCGACGTCCTTGGCAAAGGTATAATCCACCTTTTCACCGGAAAAACATTTGTCAAGGTTGGGCTTGACCCGCTGTTCGAAACGCTGGATGCCGACGAATTCGACAATATGGCGGCCGACAAGATCCATCGGGCGCTCTTCGAGGCGCGATGCGTTGACGGGATTGGTGTAGAGGTAGCGGTAGTCTGGCGTAATGACCGCAATCCGATCCGGCAGACAGTCGAGGATCGCCTCATTGAGGAATCCCTCATCCACCCGCCCCTTCAACGCGGCAACGGGAGCCGGAGACGATACTCCCAGTTTTCCAAGAATCTCGCCACTTCCCGTGGAAAAATAACGCTCCGCCAGCATTTGCAGCGCGTCGCGCTGACGCAACACGCTGGACACATCGTCGGCTTCCTTGCGCAGCAGATCCAGAATGAACTGGAATTGCAAGCGGGCGTCGGCGACAGTCTCCGCCCTTTCCTGATAAATAGAACTCAAAACGGGCTCGATCTCGCGATCAAGAATACTGATCAGGAGGTCGTCGCCGGATTTGACTGCGTATCGCAGCTGAGAATATTTGAACCAGAAGAGATCGATCAGTAGCTTCAATTTCCACCCCACTCCCGCCCGATCTTCCCATTCACTCGCATCGAGTTTCGGAAAATTGAGCGCCACCCAAGTTTAAATCGATTGAATAACGCTTATTTCTCAACCCGAAGCGTTTGCAATCGCCCTACTATAGTCGTGTAAGTTTACACCCAACGAAGACGTGTTCAACACCTCAAAAATGACCTGAAACGTTACCGGCGAACTTATTTAGGCATCCGAGAAAAGATGAGACAAAATCACGCGGCATTTTTAACTGGAGTCCACCTCCAGGACGATGAAACACCCATGGTGCAAAAAATCAGACCGTGACGCCGAAGACTAAAGACTGCCGAGCCGATTCCACCAAAGCAAAACACGCGTAGGACCTGATTCTCTAAAAGCGATCGATGGCTGAAGACTACGCTCAGTCTTTCAGGCTCTTCTTGATGTTCCAGCGATCATGATACCAGAGCCACTGCCCGGGATATTCGCGCACCCAGCTCTCAACCTTGTCGTTGAGCAGTTGCGCCGTCGCGTTGACATCGACGCTTCCGTCCGGCTTGCGCGGAATCTCGATGGCCGGCTCGATCTCAAGACGAAAGCGTCCGCCCGGCAGGCGGATGGAGCGGGCCGGATAGACTTCACAATTGAACTGGCGCACTAGCTTGGCCAGCAAAGGATTGGTCCGGACATCCCGGCCGAAGAACGTGGTCGTCAGGCCCTTGCGGAATTTCTGGTCGACCAGCACGCCGACAGCGCCCCCCGCTTCCAGCTTGCGGGCGAGTGTAAACGACGAGCCGGCATGTGAGGGAACGAGATTGCCCATGCGCTGTTTGCGAAAATCGAAGACCTTTTCAGCAACATAGGGATTGTTCGGCGGACGGAAAAGCACCGTCACATCAAGGCCAAAGGCGGCGCTTGCGACCGGCAGGAGCTCGAAATTACCGCTATGGGCGGTGAAGACGATGAACGGCCGGGGATTGTCGCGCAGTTCCAGGAACAGCGGGATGCCGGAAACCTCGATACGGCCCGGCTTCGGGTTTGCCGGGTCGAAATCGAAGATCTCGTCAAGGAAGACGTATTCGGCAGCGAGCCGCCCGATGCTTCCCCAGCTTTCCAGCGCGATCGCCTCAATCTCGGCTTCGCTCTTTTCCGGAAAGGCGTTGCGCAGATTGGTGAGCGTCAGTCTGTGGCGCGCCTTCAGCTTCGGTCCGAGCCAGCGGGTGAACCGGTCGGCAAACTCGATGGCACCTCTTGCAGGAAACAGCTTCAGCGTGCCCAGCAGCAGAAAAACGAACTGGGCGATCGACCACTGGCGAAAACGCTCCGCCGAAAGAACCAGCCGTGTGATCAGCATGCGCACGGTATTCAGTCCATCCGCAGAATGATTTTGCCGAAGACCTGGCGGGTTTCCATCCGCTCCAGCGCCTTGTCGATCTCGGAGAAGCCGACTTCGGTATCGATAACGGGATGCACGAGGCCCCGCGCCATCTTCTGCATGGCATCCGCCATGTTTTCCATGCGGCAACCGAACGAGCCGAGCAGCTTCAGCTGCTGCTGGAACAGCATCATCAGGTTCATCTCGGTCGAGACGCCGGAGGTCGAGCCGCAGGTCACCAGACGCCCGCCCCGCTTCAGGCAGAACATCGACGCCGCCCAGGTATCCTTGCCGACATGTTCGAAGACGACATCGACACCCTTCTTCTTGGTCAGCTTGCGCACGACACCTTCGAAGCGATCGACGCGATAGTTGATGACGTGATCGGCGCCGAGCGCCTTGGCCCTCTCGATCTTGTCGTCGGAGCCGACGGTGGTGATGACGGTACAGCCGATCTTCTTGGCAAGCTGGATCGCCGCCGAGCCGATGCCGGAACCACCAGCGTGAATGAGGATGGTTTCGCCGGGTTCCAGCTTGGCATTGTCGAACAGCATGTGCTCGACGGTGCCGAACGTCACCGGCGCCACGGCCGCGGCAACAGCATCCACACCCGGAGGGGCCGGAACCAGCAGGCGCGCGGGAAGATTGACCTTCTCCTGGGCAAAGCCGTCGAGATGAAAGCCATGCACGCCGCCGACATGTTCGCAGAGATTGTCACGGCCTTCGCGGCACGGACGGCAGAGGCCGCAGGTGCGCGCGCCATAGATCGAGACAAGCTGCCCCGGCAGAACATTGGCGACGCCTGGGCCGATCTGGTCGACCACGCCGGAGGCTTCCGCGCCGATCACCAGCGGCATCTTGCGCTTGGCAAACGCCATGCCGCGCCAGCCCCAGACATCGATATGATTGAGCGCGACGGCCTTGACGCGCAGCGTGACTTCACCGGGACCCGGTGCTTCCGGTTCGGGAAGATCGGTGATTTCCAGCTTGCGGTCGTCGACCAGTTGCAAAGCGCGCATGATATAAGTCCTTAAGCCCGGGGGGCGTCTTTCATCGAAAAGTGTCGTGTGCCCGATTAGGCCGGTTCTGCCGCCATGACAAGGCTGGCATTCTGGCCGCCGAAGCCGAAGGAGTTCGACAGGACCGCCGTCACCTTGGCATCCCGCTTCACGTTGGGCACGACATCGAGAATGATGGATGGATCGGGGTTCTGATAGTTGATCGTCGGCGGGAGCGTGCCGGTGAGGATCGTCTGCAGCGAGAACACGGCCTCGACGGCGCCGGCGGCGGTGAGCGTATGGCCGATCATCGACTTGTTCGACGAAACGGGAATGGACGGCAGCGCCTCGCCGAACACCGACAGCATCGCGCCATATTCCATCTTGTCATTTTCCGGCGTCGACGTGCCATGGGCGTTGATATAGCCGATGTCACCTTCGCTCAGACCAGCATCGGCAAGCGCCGCGCGGATCGTCGCAATCGCCGGGCCGCCATCGGGCGAAGAGCGCGTACGGTGGAACGAATCGGCCTTCTCGCCGCATCCCTTCAGGATGCCGTAAATCCGCGCGCCACGCGCCACGGCTGCTTCCAGCGATTCGAGTACCAGCGTCGCAGCACCTTCGGCGATGACGAAACCGTCGCGGTCCTTGGAGAAAGGCTTCGACGCCCGCTCCGGCGGATCGTTCTGGGTCGAGAGAGCCGACAGAAGTGCGAACCGGATCAACGCTTCGGCACTGACCGAACCATCCGTGGCAACCGTCAGCGCCCGGTCGGTGCGCCCTTGGCGGATCGCTTCGACGCCAAGCTGGATGGCCGTCGCACCGGAGGCACATGCCGTCGACAGGGTCACGGGCAGGCCGCGCGTTCCGAACCGGTCGGACAGACGCTCGGAAATCGCGCCGAACAGCGAGGCCTCGTGGAAGCCCGCATCGCCGCGTTCGCGCATTGCTGCGAGAAAGCGGTTATAGGCATCGCCCGGCTTTTCGGACGGCTTTGCCCGGTCGGCCAGTTCGAAGCGGGCGCTCCATTCCGGCTCGATCGGCGGGGCCGCCAGAAACAGCGGACCGTTGAAATCGCCGGACAGGCCGGCCTGCGCCAAGGCTTCCGCCGTCGTTTCGCGGGCAAAGGCGTAGGAACGCTCGACGGAGTTTTCGGCTGGAATATCAATGAAATCGACGGTTCCGCTGATTCGGGTCGAAAGCCCCTCTGTCGGAAAACGGGTGATCTTGTGGATGCCGGAAACGCCTGATGTCAGAGCCTTCCAGTTGTCCTCGACGCCCTGTCCGAGCGAGGTGATGACGCCCATGCCGGTGACGGCGATCAGCGGGCGACCGAGATGATCCTTGTAAGCGCTGGTCATGTCTGCCGCTCCTTATTCTTCTGCCGAAAGAACGGCGATGCCTTCGCCGCGCGTATGGCCGATCGTCGTGACGATGGCGGTCTTTGCGGGCTTTTCCATGGGGGCCTCGGCCGCCGGATCGAAAGGCGGCACCCTCGCGCCCGCTCCCAATGACAGTGCCGCGAAGGCAAGGCCCAGGGGAAACTGGGATTCAAGAGCATGGCCCACGAGCCCGCCATAGGCGCGCACCGCGGCCTTCGGGAACCGCGCGTCGAGAAACGCTTTTTCGCGAGCCGCGAGATCGTAAAAACCGGTCGTGCCGGAAAAGACCACCGTCGAAGACGGATCGGCATCACCGGCAGGTTCGGAAAGATACCGCAGGCGCTTTTCCAGCCGGTCGCCTTCGCGGCTGCCCCGGGCTCCGCCGACGGCGTCGATCGTCGCATAGATGTGGGCGCCACGGGCGGTCGCATGTTCCCGCGATTCCAGCATCAGGAAGGCACCGACCGAGCCGGTGATCATGCCGCCGCCGTTTTCCGGCTTGCGCGACCAGATCGGGTGATGGTCGCCAAGCGCATGCCCCTGGACGGCTTCGATCAGGAGGATCATGTCGAGCCGCTCGGCCACGAAAGCGCCGCCAACCAGCGTGTGGGTCGATTGTCCGGCCTTGATGCGGGCAAAGGCGGTTTCGATCGCCGAAATACCGGCCCCCTCTTCACCCATGAAGGTGCGCGACGAGCCCGTGACCTTGTGAACGATGGAAATATTGCCGGCCATCAGATTGGAAAGCTGCGCCAGGAACAATGTCGGGCGCAGTTCGGTCGTCAGTTTTTCGTTGAGCAGCTGTTCGCGGTCGTTGCGCTTCAGGGCTTCATCGACGATCAGCGAATCGACATTGATGTCGCGCTCGCCGCCACCGGCCGCCACGATCATGTCCATGCTGCCGCAGGCTTCCAGATCGTCCTTGAAGCCGGCATCGTCAAGCGCAAGGCCGGCGCTGAAGACGCCGAGGCGCTGCCAGTTTTCCATCTGGCGCTGGTCGCCACGCTTGGCGATCTGCTGGGACCAGTCGATCTCCGGCAGCGGATGGATCGGATAGGGGGCGAAACGTTCGGTATCGACACGAACCACCGGCGGCTGACCGGCAGTCAGAAGGGCTGAGTGCACCTCGGTGCCGACACCCTGGCTGGTGACGATGCCGACACCGGTGATCACAACATCATTGGCGGACTTGCTCATCGTCATTCCCCCGTCGCGGCCGAAACAGCCATCGCGGCCATCAGCCCCACTTCTTCGGCACGTTTCCTGACGATCGGGCCAAGCGGCACCTGATCGAACGGCATGGTCCGCAGTTTCAACTGTGCATCGCAGACCTTCTTGCCCTGCGAGGTGATTTTTGCCTTCACGACCGCAAAGCCCGAGCCGTCATGTTCCAGGAAGGCCTCGATATCGAGTACCGCTTCCGGCTCGACAAAGGTGCGCATCTTGGCGCTGTCGACCGACATCAAAAACGGCATGGCGGCAAAATCGGTGGCGGCCAGAACGAGAAAACCGCAAGCCTGCGCCATCGTCTCGATCAAGAGGACGCCGGGAACCAGAGGATAGCCGGGAAAATGCCCCTCAAACACGGGGCTTTTGGCAGGAACCACCGATCGCGCTGTCAGCGTCTTGGCGTTGAGATCGACCGTTTCGACCCGATCGATCATCTGAAAATATTCAAGGAGCATCAGGAGCAAATCCAGCTTGGCCCGGAGCGCGGCGCTTCGAAGTGAGCGCCAGGAATGCTCCGGATTTCAAATCCGCGCATGACCCCGCCCGAAACTGGTCCGGCGGCGCGATCATGCGACCGTCAAGTAAAAACGCAAATGCCGCCTGTCAAGCGCAGTCCACGCGACAGGCGGCATTGATGTGGTTCATGCACGTGTTCCCGCGTGTTAAACGCAGGATATTTTCATTCAGCCCTTGGCGGCTTTCAGTTCGTCGATCTTGGCGCAAAGGTTCTTCAGGACGAAATACTCTTCCGTCGAAACCTTGCCTTCGTTGACTTCCTGCGTCCACTGCTCAAGCGGGATCTTGATGCCGAATTCCTTGTCGATCGCAAAGACGATGTCGAGGAAGTCCAGGCTGTCGATACCGAGATCGTCGATGGTGTGGCTTTCAGGCGTGATCGTCTCGCGATCGATCTCGCTGGTTTCTGCAATGATGTCGGCAACCTTGTCGAATGTAGCTGTCACGCCCATACCTCTTTAGAATACATGTTTTGGCGAACCTATAGGTAAATGCGGCTGAAAAGCCAATGGCCTTGAGCCCAAGAGTTGCATTTAGAACAACGGTGTTGCGCAAACATCAAGATATGCGAGAGAAACCCTGCCGTCAAAGATCGGTGGCGGCAGGCAGGTCGGCAGCCAGCGCGTCGATGGCAAGCCGTACTCTTAGCGGCAGATGCGGCGTCTGCGGCCAGACGGCGTGGCAGTCGAAAGACAGACGGCGTTCGTTTTCGAAGAGCCGGACAAGGCTGCCGTCCCGGACCCTCTGCTGGACGAGCCAGCAGGGCAGCCAGACAAGCCCGAGCCCGGCGACACCGGCATCGGCGATCATTTCCAGATCATCGAAGCGCATGCGCGAACGCGGCAGGATTTCCGCATCCGGTCCACCCTCCACAGGGAAAAGCCATGAGCGGATACGCCCGGATCGGGCATACAGGATCGCATGGTGGTCAAGCAGCTCTTCCCTGGCCTTCGGTTCGCCATGGATGCGCAGATAATCCGGAGAGGCGCAGACCGTCATGCGTTGATGCGCCAGGCGGCGCGTCATCAATCCCGGCCATTCGCCAAGCGGGCCGTTGCGGATGGCGAGATCGAATCCGTCTTCGAGGATATCGACCCGGCTGTCGGTGAAATTCAGGTCGAGTTCGAGCTTCGGGTGCTCGCCGGCAAGCTTCAGCAGAATCGGCGCGACACAGCGGCGGCCGAACAGGACCGGCATGGAGACCCGCAGGCGGCCGGCCACCTCCTTGCGCCCTGATTCGAGCATCGCCTCGCCGGCGCGCAACTCCTCCAGCGCCCGAAGGCAGCGCTCGTAAAAAATCTGCCCATCCTCGGTCAGCGTCTGGCTGCGCGTGGTGCGATGAAAAAGCCGGGTGCCGAGCCGGTCTTCCAGCCGGGCGATGGTCTTGCCGACAGCCGAACGTGACAGGTTCAGCCGCTGGGCTGCCGCGGAAAAGCTGTCGGCTTCGACGGCATCGACAAAGACAGACACGCCATTCAAACGATCATTCATCTGCTTTGTAGCCTTATAGGAACCAATGAGCGGAAATCATATCGCCACTGGCGAATGAAACGCAATGCTAGTTTCGCCTCATCGCTTGAAACAATCAAAATGCAGGAGACGAAACATGACTGATATGATGAGGCGCTGGTCGATGACGGCGATCGGCCGCGACACGCTGAAACTCGAGAGGGTAGCGATCCCCGAAGCGGGACAAGGTGAAATCCGGGTGAAGGTCTCGGCCGCGTCGCTCAATTATCGCGACAAGCTGGTGATCGAGACGGGCATGGGGCTGACGCTTCCCGATCCCTTTGTTCCCGTTTCAGACATGGCCGGCGTGGTCGATGCGGTCGGAACGGGCGTCACCCGCTTCAAGCCCGGCGACCGGGTGATGTCCACCTTCAAGCCCGACTGGATCGATGCCGGAGACAACGGCAATGCCCGCACGCCGGCCTACAAGACCCTTGGCGGTGCATACCAGGGCGTACTTGCCGATTACGTGGTGTTCCCCGAGAGCTGGTTTGTCGCGTCGCCTCACAGCCTTGATGACGCCGAGGCAAGCACCCTGCCCGTCGCCGGCCTGACCGCATGGTTCGCGTTGATCGAACTCGGCAAACTCAAGGCCGGGTCGACCGTGCTCGTCCAGGGCACTGGCGGCGTCGCATTGTTCGGGCTTCAGATCGCCAAGGCGCATGGCGCCACCGTGATCGTCACCTCACGCAGCGCCGGGAAACTGGAACGCGCGAAGGCGCTTGGCGCCGACCACGGCATCAACAGCAGCAACGAGGACTGGGTCGAGGCGGTCTACAGGATCACCGGCGACGTAGGCGCCCATCACATCCTGGAAATTGCCGGCGGTCCCAATCTCGGGCAGTCGATCCGTGCCGTGGCGGTTCACGGACAAATCTCGGTCATCGGCGTTTTCGAAGGTTTCGAGATTGCCGGTCCAGCCGCACCGCTCCTTTTGAAGTCGCCAACCATCCAGGGCATCAGCGTCGGCCATCGGCGGGCCTTTGAGGATTTCGTCCGGGCCATCGATTCGACAGGCATCAAACCCGTCATCGACGCACGCTATCCGCTGGAAGACCTGCACACGGCTCTCGACCACCTCGATCGCGGGGCGTTCGGCAAGATCGTCATCGATCTGAACTGAGCGTGACAAACGTTGTGAGGCTGGCGTTGCCGCCAGCCTCACAACCGTGTCCGGTCAGCGGGTAACGACGATCTTGGTATTCTTCAACCCGTACTGGCTGGCAAGCGAGAAGAACTCTGCTGCATTTTCCGGATGCAGACGGATACAGCCGTGCGAGGCCGGACGGCCGAGGCGCTTGAGGTCGAATGTCGCGTGGACAGCGTAACCGCCGTTGAAGAAGACCGCATAGGGCATTGGCGCGTTATCGTACTTGCGCGACCGATGGTTCCTCGAAAGCCACTTGGCGCTCCAGCTTCCCTGCGGCGTGACATAGCCCTTGCGCGCGGTGGATACCTTCCAGCGATACCGCACGAAACCGTTCTGTGACACAGTCATGGTTTGAGAAGAAAGGCTGATCCTGGCAATAAGATTGGCGGCGAAGGCAGAAGGCGAATGAAATTGCATCAACAAGACGGCCAGAAAGGCCACGAAGATTTTACGCATGAAAAGTCCTCTCCGAATTTATGCACCTTTTTACTGGTGTCCCAACACGACACAGACTTTACAGTCATTGCAACGATAGACGTTTAAGACAATTGGAAAATTCGGAATTAACGAACCACGGAGAATTTTTTCAATCAGAGTAACAAATTCACACTATACTGGAGATAAGGGCGATAAAAACGACCAAGACTACGAGTGTTCCGCAGGCGCCGTAGAATATCGAAACGCCGGTCTCCACATCGCCAACGGTCGCCACGGACCGGCCGGATCCATTGATCATCGGCTCATGAACCAGCATGCCGGAATAGATCCGCGGGCCTGCCAACTGCACGTCGAGCGCACCGGCCATCGCCGCCTCCGGCCATCCGGAATTGGGCGAGCGATGCAGGCCATGGTCGCGCAACGCCGTACCCACCGCGTTCCAAGCGGCTCGCCGACCAGCGGTAACCGCTGTGCCCGCTGCGATCAGCAGGATAGACAGCCGCGCTGCCGGGATATTGGCGAGGTCGTCGAGGCGGGCCGAAGCCCAGCCGAAATGGAGATATTTCGGGCTCTTGTGACCGATCATCGAATCGGCGGTGTTGAGCATTTTGTAGGCGAGCAATCCCGGCAGGCCGAGCAGCGCATACCAGAAAACCGGGGCGACGACGCCGTCGGAAAAATTCTCGGCCAGGCTTTCGATCGCCGCCCGGCACACCGCCGGCTCGTCCAGCGTGTCGGGGTCGCGGCCGACGATCATCGATACGGCCTTGCGCCCGCCCTTCAGACCGCCCAACCGCAATCCGGTCGCCACACGTGACACATGATCGGCAAGACTTTTCTGCGCCAGGAATACCGCAACAACGATTGTCTCGATCCCCCACCCTAAAAGCCCGATCTGCATGAACAGCCGGTGCAGCAGCCAGCCGCAAACAATGCTCCACAGAAGCAGCCCGCCAATGACCAGAACACCGCTGATCCGCAAGGCGTCGTCGCCCAGGCGCTTGCGGTTGAACGTCCGGTCGCACCAGCCGATCATCGCTCCGAAGAAGACGACCGGATGCGGCAGCCGCCGCCAGAACCAATCGGGATCGCCGACGATCCGGTCAAGCACCAGCGCGGCAATCAGCACGAGAAAAATTTCGGTCGACATTGAAGAGTCCGTTCAGGCGAGGTCGGCGTCGCGCAAGGCGTCCGCCAAGCGTGTATCGCCTGCCGCATCCGGCGCAAGCCCAATCCTCAGCCAGGATGGCGCATAGCCGAATTTTCTCGTCAGAATGCGGGCGCGGCAAAGGTGATCGTGCAGGCCCGAAGCCCGCTCGTGTTCGACCAGAGCAAAAAGCGGCGTGCCGCCGATGACCTTGAGCGCCGCTTGTCGTAAAACCGCGTCGAGACCTGCTTTGCGTTCTGATATGCCCGATTGTACCGCCTGCGTATCGCCGCCCATTAACACCGTCGCCGTCACCAGCGCTGGACCGGAGACCGCCCAAGGCCCGAGCCAGTCCTGAAACGCCGACAACACTGGCTCGGCGGCAATCACAAAGCCGAGCCGCAGACCCGCCAGGCCGAAGAATTTGCCAAAGGAGCGAAAGACGATGAGATTGTCATGATCCACTCCGGACGGCACGACACTCAGATCGGGTTGCGTGTCGCCAAAAGCCTCATCGACCAGAAGCAGCCCGCCATTGGCTTTCATGTGCTGCGCTATGCCGACCAGATCCGCCGGCGGATAGGCTCGCCCCGTCGGATTGTTCGGGTTGACCACGATGGCCAGGCCGTGATCCGGCGTCAGTTGGTCGGGCACAGAAATTTCATCGACGCTGAAGCCGGCTGAGGCAAAGACGCGGGCATATTCGCCATAGGTGGGCGCGAAAATGGCGATCCGCCTACCCTGCGCGACAAGGCGCGGCAGGAGCTGGATGACCGATTGCGTACCGGGAACGGCGAGCGGCAAACTTTCGCCGCTGCGGTAGTAGCGCGCCGCTGCGTTTCTCGCGCCATCGACCAGGTGACGGTCCGGCAGCCGGTGCCAGGCGGCGACCGGGATATCCGGCAGGGTAACCGGGTTGGGATTGATTCCCGTCGACAGATCCAGCCAGTCGTCAAGCCTGCCGCCGAAGATGGCGGCGGCTTCGGTGATCCCGCCGCCATGCACGATCGGCGCACTCATGCTGATCGCGCCATATCGATGACATGCATGAAGGAGCCGGCAACCCGGCCGCGCCGCAACCCGGCAGGCCCGAGCGGTGTACCAGCCGCATCAGCGGTGTCGAACAGCCGGTCGGCACCACCCTCCGACAGGATCGTGGCATAGTGGAATTCATGCGCCATCAGCGGACCGTCAAAAAAACTGGCATCGAGAGGGATGACCCGCCGATAGCCGAGATGCCGCCTGCGTTCGGCAAAACTGGTGGCAAGCGGCAGGAAACCGAGCATTCCGTAACGCTTGCCATCGGCCGCGACAAGTCCCTCCCCGAGTACCATGTACCCGCCGCATTCGCCGAAAATGCGGGCGCCACGATCGCGCGCCGCCGCCATGCCGGCTTTGAACAGCGCGGCATCCGCCAGGCGCCCGGCGTGCAGTTCGGGATAACCGCCAGGCAGATAAACCGCATCGGCGTCACCCGCGGGCGCCTCATCGGCAAGCGGTGAGAAGAACGACAGTTCCGCGCCGGCACGATGCCAGCCCGACAGCAGATGTTCGTAGCAAAAGGCGAAAGCGATATCACGGGCGACGGCGATCTTTTGACCCAGCGGCTTCAGCGAAGGGACCTGCGCTGCCATATATCCTGCAGGCCGAGATTGCGTCACTGACAGGATGGCATCTACATCGCACCCCTGCTCGACATGCATCGCCGCTTGCCCGATGAAAACGTCCAAAGCCCCATGTTCGCCGGCCTGCACGAGACCGAGATGCCGCTCGGGCAGCGTCAGGGCGGCGCTCTGCCGCAGGACGCCAAGAACAGGCATGGCGATCGCATCCAGCGCGCCGCGCAGCATCGTTTCGTGGCGATCGCTGCCGACCTTGTTGAGAATCACCCCGCAAACACGGACATCGTCGCGATGCACGGCATAGCCGCGCACTAGGGCTGCGACGGATTGCGACATGCGGCCGCAGTCAACGACCAGGATAACCGGCAGCCCAAGCATCGCGGCGAGATCGGCGGGCGAGCCGGTTCCATCCATCGCGCCGTCGAAGAGCCCCATCATCGCTTCGACAATCAGCGTTTCGCCGTCGGCGGCCTGCGCGGCTGCATTGGCGCGCAGCAGTTCGGGGCGCATGGCCCAGGGGTCATAGTTGAAGCAGGCCCGTCCGCTCGCCGCCGCATGAAAGGCCGGATCGATGTAATCCGGTCCGGCCTTTCCGGGAGCCACGGTGATGCCGCGGTTGCGCAGCGCGCGCATCAGGCCGAGCGTCACTGTTGTTTTTCCCGAACCGGAGGAAGGTGCCGCGATCAGCAGGCCCGTCATGCCGGATCCTTGTAGACACGGCTCGACAGCGGATCGGATATGAGAACGCGACCATCGAGGGCACCCAGCCAGTCGAGCGCCGGGCGCAGGCGCACCACCTCGCCGACGACGACGATGGCCGGCGGCTCGAGCCTAGACGCGACGACATCCGCCTCGGCCCGTTCCAGCGTCGTTTCCAACACGGTTTGCTCGGGCGTCGCAGCATTGCAGACAAAGGCGACCGGCTCGCTCGGCGAACGCCCTGCGGCCATGAGATTGGCGGCGATCTGGCCGATATGCTTCATCGCCATATACATGACGATGACGGGCGAGCCCTTGGCGATGCCTTCCCAGTGGATGCGATCCGGAACGAGACCGGAGGAATCATGGCCGGTCAGGAACGTCACGGCATGATTGACCTCGCGGTGCGTCACCGGAATGCCGGCATAGGCAAGGCCGCCGATGCCAGCGGTAATGCCGGGCACGATGCGGAACGGGATACCGTGCTCGACCAGCGTCAGCGCCTCCTCGCCGCCGCGCCCGAAGACGAAGGGATCGCCGCCCTTCAGTCGCAGCACGCGCTTGCCCTGGCGAGCCAGTTCGACCAGACGCAGGGAAATATCACGCTGTTTCGGCGACGGCTTGCCGCCGCGTTTTCCAGCGAACTCCAGAACGGCGCCCGGTTTTGCCATGCTCAGGCAATCGGCGTTGACCAGCGCGTCATGGACGATGACATCGGCCTGGCGTAGCGCATTGGCGGCATGCAGGGTCAAGAGACCGGGATCGCCGGGGCCGGCGCCAACGAGCCAGACGGAACCCTGCTCAAGCTCGGGCAGACCGGAAAACAGCGCGTCCGTCATGATGCGATCTCCGACGCGGCATACGCGGAAGCAGAATGTGAAGATACGGATTCATTTTGGCCACGACCGGCGACAACATCCGGAGTTGATTCGATAAATGCGCCGCGAGCAACGGCCGCTGTCGCATGGGCCGACTTGATCTTCGGGACGATCAGGGCGCCAGTCTTGCCGGCAGCAGCAAGGGCTGCCGCTTCCGCCACGCCGTGGCAGCCGGTCAAGGCAAAGACGATGTCCGACGGATTTTCCAGCCGCGACGATTCCGCTTCCAGCGTGGCGGCGGTAAAGACCCGGAAGGGAACGGAGAAATGTGCGGCGGCGGCGATCATTGCCGGTTCCGTCGCGCGGGTATCCAGTGAGGCAATGCAGGTGAGCGAACGGCGGTCAGCTCCGGCGACCATCAAGGCCTCTTCCGCCAGCCGGATAATCTCGTCGCACTGCGCTCCGCGTTCGCAGCCAAGGCCAAGAACGAGCGGCACAAGACCTGCTTCGGTATCCAGATCAATCACAAAAAACGGGCCTCCCGAGCCGCATGATCACGATGCGGCGGGGCCTTCGAAAGCCGAAAGCTTCGAAGCGGTCTGGACAGCACCGGATGAAGCCCCCTGACTGGGTCGGCCGCACCGGACGCTCTTTCAGCCCACCATGATGGGCACCGTCGCACGTTCCTCTTGTTTACCGGAGGGTGCCCGACGGGTCAAACCGGATTGCGCCATTTGCGGTGCGGCCAACGTCATACACACGATTCCGGGCGTTGCCGGACATCATTCCTGCCCATCCGCCGTTCAATCTCACTTAAACCTCAATTGAAGCCCACGGCAGACGAAGGTGCCTTTTAAAAGACACGCTTTCTTCCGGCACCTGTGCCAGCATTCCGCTTTGGAATATTTTCTGCCGGTGACGAGCGCCAAGCGCTCCTTGTCATCGCGACACCAATTCAACATGAGTGACGTCACGAACCACAGGACTTTGTGCGTTCGGCGCACGGGCATTTATCGAAACAGCATCGATCGTTCATGGCATGCCGCCGATTCGATGCAGGAGGACTGCCCCATGATGTTTTTCAAGAGAAAGCCTGCCCTGATCAAGGTGATCGGCGTTGCAGCCCCCAAGCTCGTCCGCACCGCGGCTGACATAGTAGTCAAGACGATCCGGAAGCCCGACAGCGACGGTCAACTGCGCCGCATGCTTCGCACCGTCGAAGACAACCGCCTGCTGTAAGCCCTGCCGCGGGAAGCGGCATCATGCGCAGCATCGATTTCAATGGTTCAAGGTATATCTCTTCATGGCACTGACATTTCCCAACACCAGCCGCAGTTATGACGAAACCGCAAGACGCGTTCGCTTTCTGGGTCATGACGGCATGTTCGAGGTCAAATTCTTCGTCGAAATCGGCGCTCTGTCGAAAATCGTTTCCAGAGCCCCGAGCGAGGCCGATTGCCTCGCAGCCTTCGATGCGGCGCGCAGTTCGGTGCAGGATATCGCCCGCAAAGCCTATTCGCGCGACCGGCGCGACAGCTATGTGCTGACGGAAGCGCATTTCAAATAGGGCGCAAACTCGGCGCGTTTCCTGGGAAGGGCTGGCACAGCCCTTCCTGTTTGCCTTTGCATTTCCGGCAAACCTCTGACACACAGCGGCAGAATCCGCTCTGGCTGTCCGAGTCTCCTGTGCACGATCTTGCTCCCCATCTCCTCGCGTTCCTGTTTGCAGCGGCCTTTATCGCCGGCTTCATCGATTCCATTGCCGGTGGCGGCGGAATGATCACTATTCCCGCCATGTTGATTGCCGGCATCCCGCCGCTGGAGACGCTGGGCACCAACAAGCTGCAATCGCTGTTCGGATCCGGTTCGGCAAGCCTTGCCTATGCGCGGCGCGGGCATGTGAACCTTCTGGAACAATTGCCGATGGTGGCGCTGGCTCTGGTTGGCGGCGGGCTGGGCGCCGCGCTGGCGACGATCGTTCCCGGCGACGTGCTCAAGGCCGTGCTGCCGTTTTTCCTCATCGCCATCGCCGTGTTTTTCGGCATCAAGCCGAATATCGGCGACGTCGACCAGACGCGCCGGATGACGCCCTTTCTCTTCGGTCTTGTCTTCGTTCCGCTCATCGGATTTTACGACGGCGTGTTCGGTCCGGGCACGGGATCCTTCTTCATGCTCGGTTTCGTCACGCTGGCCGGCTTCGGCGTGCTGAAAGCGACGGCCCACACGAAATTCCTGAATTTCGGCTCGAATGCCGGCGGCTTTGTCGTCTTTGCGCTCTACGGCGTGGTCCTATGGAAGGTCGGCCTGCTGATGGGCGCAGGCCAGTTCGCCGGTGCGCAGGTCGGGTCGCGTTTCGCGATGAAGAACGGCTCGAAGATCATCAAGCCGCTGCTGGTAATCACCTGCATCGCGCTGGCGATCAAGCTGCTGGCAGACCCGGCGCATCCTGTCCGGATCTGGCTTGGCATTTAAAAACGGACCTTCTCAGTATTCGACCCCGACCTGAGCCTTGATGCCGGAGCGGAAGGGGTGCTTGATCAGTTCCATCTCGGTGACGAGATCGGCGGCCTCGATCAGCTCCTCCTTGGCATTGCGGCCGGTCAGCACCACATGGGTCATGTGCGGCTTTTCTTCCTTCAGGAACCGGACGACCTCGGCGACATCGATATAATCGTAGCGAAGCGCGATGTTGATCTCGTCGAGCAGGACCATGGAGTTGCGCTCGTCGCGGATCAGCTCCTTGGCCTTCTCCCAGGCCTTGTGCGCCATGGCGATATCGCGTGACCGGTCCTGCGTTTCCCAGGTGAACCCTTCGCCGAGCGTATAGAACTGGCAGACATCGCCGAAATGCTTTTCGATCAGGTCGCGCTCGCCGGTCTCCCAGGCACCCTTGATGAACTGGACGACGGCGGACGGCATACCATGGGCGATGTGGCGGAAGATCATGCCGAAGCCGGCGGTCGACTTGCCCTTGCCCTTGCCGGTATTGACGATGATCAGGCCCTTCTGGTCCGTCTTCGTCGCCATGATCTTTTCACGCGCGGTCTTCTTCTTTGCCATCTTCATGGCATGGCGGGCAAGATCGGCTTCGCTGCCGGCGGTTTCGTCGGTGATCTCGTTCATGTCAGTCTTCCTCCTTCGGCAGATCATCCTCGCAGTGCAGCCAGGAGACGCGCTCATTCCAATACCAGTGTCGAGTGATTTCGACGCCCGACGCATCGTCGAGCGTCGCAACATAAAGATCGATTTCTCCGGGGCGCCTCTCCGTCGCGAAACTCATCGGCGAGCCGCAATTGCCGCAGAAGCCGCGGCTGACGCCGGGCGACGACGCGTAGTGGCGCAGCGTCTCACCCCAGAACGCCACACTGGTCGTCGCAACGCAGAGGAAGGTCGTCACGGGCGAGGACGTCGCGCGCCTGCAACTCTCGCAGTGGCAATGCCCGGTCCGGATCACGTCGCCGGAAATCTTGAACACAACAGACCTGCAGAGGCAACGGCCGGTCAGTTCCATCACGAAGCCCTCCGTCTTCCGCTAAACCCGTCGAGGTCGAAACGCGCCGAATTGGAACGCGGCGACCACAGGCCGCGGTCGATCGCCTCCAGCAGCTTGTCGGTCATCTCGCGTAGCGCCGCCGGGTTCTTGTCTTCCATGAACTGGCGCACGCGCTCGTCCATGACATAGGCCTGGTAGACCGCCTCGAAATGGTGGCTGCGCACCGCACCTGTCGTTGCCGCGAAGGCGAACATGTAGTCGACCGTGGCTGCGATCTCGAAGGCGCCCTTGTAGCCGTGGCGCATGACGCCCTCGATCCATTTCGGATTGACGACGCGGCCGCGCACCACCCGGCCTATCTCCTCCTCCAGCGAGCGGATCACCGGCTTTTCCGGACGGGAATGGTCGTTGTGGTAAATGGTGGGACGGGCTCCGGCCATCTGCTCGACCGCCAGGCTCATGCCGCCTTCGAACTGGTAGTAGTCGTCGCTGTCGAGCAGGTCGTGCTCGCGGTTGTCCTGATTCTGGACGACGGCCTCGACTGTCTTCAGACGCGCCTCCAGCAGTCCGCGCTCGGCCTTGCCGTCTTCGCCGGCGCCATAGGCATAGCTTCCCCAGGTGAGATAGGCGTCGGCAAGATCGGCGCGGCTTTCCCAGCCCCTCTCGTCCATCAGCGCCTGCAAACCCGCGCCATAGGCGCCGGGCTTGGCGCCGAAGACGCGGTAGGACGCACGTCTCGCAGCC
The DNA here is from genome assembly GCF_017873135.1 of Rhizobium herbae. Taxonomy (GTDB): domain Bacteria; phylum Pseudomonadota; class Alphaproteobacteria; order Rhizobiales; family Rhizobiaceae; genus Pararhizobium; species Pararhizobium herbae. The sequence goes on from NZ_JAGGJV010000001.1 coordinate 685,699, forward strand.
TCCTTCGGCGCAACGCCGGCCGCCTCGAGCCGCGCGGTTTCCGTCCGCATCCGGGCGGCGATCATGTTGTCGGCATCGTCCTCTTCGAGTGCGCCGACCGCGCGGATCGCAGTGTCGAAGAGCGCGATCTGCTCCGGGAAGGCATCGCGGAAGAAACCGGAAATGCGCAGGGTAACATCGACGCGCGGACGGCCAAGCATGGCCAAAGGCACGATCTCATAGCCCGTCACCCGGCGAGACATCATGTCCCAGATAGGCCTGGTGCCGATCAGCGCCATCGCCTGGGCAATATCGTCGCCGCCGGTGCGCATGTTCGACGTGCCCCAGGCGGTCAGCCCAAAGGAGGTTGGCCAGTCGCCGTGGTCCTGCAGGTAACGGCGGATCAGCAGTTCGGCCGATTTCTTGCCGAGCTCGAACGCCGCCGGCGTCGGCACCGCCCGGCTGTCCACCGAATAGAAATTCCGCCCCGTCGGCAACACGTCCGGCCGCCCGCGCGTCGGCGCGCCGGAAGGTCCGGGTGCGACGAAACGGCCGTCGAGCCCGGTCATCAGCGCAGCGATTTCGGCGGGACCAGATTGAGTAATGGAAGGCTTTAGGCGAGTTTTGACCTCGTGCAGGACTGCCCGCGTGGCATCCCAACCTTCGGGGCAAGCCAATTCGCCGGAGACGAATTTGGCAGCCAGCAGCTCGATGCGCTCGACGGTATCGCCGGCCGTACGCCAGGGGACGTCGGTGATATCGGCTAGGATTGCGGATTTGGGACCAAACCAGACATCGGAGAGGACGCAATCGAGCGGGTCGAAAGGACGCTCCGGGTTGATCTCCCCCCTTGTGGGGGAGATGTCGGCCCGGCCGACAGAGGGGGGTGCTGCGACGACTGCCGCACGAAATGCATCCGCCGAAATCGCCCGCTGCAAACTGCAATCGCCGCCTTCGCCCTGCCCGCGCGGAACGCGGGCAAGAGCGACCGTCAAGTCCGTCAGCAAACGCCCTTCCGGCGCCACACCGAAGATATGCAACCCATCGCGAATCTGCAGTTCCTTGAGGTCGCAGAGATAGGCGTCGAGCTTTTCGAGCGCCTTGTCCTCGCCGTCGGTACCAGCAATACCGGCGTCATGGTCAAGGCCGATATCGCGGACGAGATCGAGGATCTGCTTGCTCAGCAATCGCAGACGGCGCGGGTCGCCACCGGCGGCGTCGTAATATTCGTCGACGAGCGCTTCAAGGTCCTTCAGCGGACCGTAGGATTCGGCGCGGGTGAGCGGCGGCGTCAGGTGGTCGATGATGACGGCGCTGGTGCGGCGCTTGGCCTGCGTGCCCTCGCCCGGATCGTTGACGATGAACGGATAGAGATGCGGCATCGGGCCGAACACGGCTTCCGGATAGCAGGTCTCCGACAGCGCCAGCGACTTGCCCGGCAGCCATTCGAGATTGCCGTGCTTGCCCATGTGGACGACGGCATGGGCGCCGAATTCCTGCCGCAGGAAAGCGTAGAAGGCCAGATATCCATGCGGCGGCACCAGGTCCGGCGAATGATAGGTTTCCTTCGGATCGATATTGTAGCCGCGCGCCGGCTGGATGCCGACCAGCGTCTCCCCGAAGCGCGTCAGCGGCAGGGCGAACCGGCCGCCGCGGAAGAAGGGATCGGTCTCCGGCCTGCCCCACCGATCGACAACCTCGCTCTGAATCTGAACCGGAAGAGACGCGAAGAAGGCATTGTATTGACTCAGGGAAAGCGTCTCGCGGATGTCGCAATCCACGCGCGCCGAATTGGTCGGCCCAGCCATGAGATGCCGGATCAGCGCGTCACCGTCAGCAGGGATATCATCGATCGCGTAGCCGTGAGCGGCCATGGCTTTCATGACCTCGATGGTGCCGGCCGGCGTGTCGAGCCCGACGCCGTTGCCGAGCCGTCCGTCGCGGTTCGGATAGTTCGCCATTATGATCGCCACGCGGCGTTCGCTCGGCGCGGTCTGGCGCAGTCTGGCCCAGTTGGCCGCCAGCTTCGCGGCAAAGGCGATGCGATCGGCCAGAGGTTCGTGGCCGACGATATTGGCTTCGACATCGGTATCGTAGACAGCGGCGGCCTTGAAGGAGACGGCGCGCGACAGGATGCGCCCATCGACTTCCGGCAGCGCCACGTTCATCGCCAGGTCCCGCGCCATCAGGCCTTGCGGCGAGGATTCCCATGCGGCCCGCGAGGAGCCGGAAAAGATCACCTGCAGGACCGGCGCATCGGTGAATTCCAGTACCGTCGGCTTGCGGTCGGCGCCCGGCGCGGAAACGGCAAAGCCGGTGGCGTTCATCACCACGGCCGGCGGCGCCTCGCTGAAAATCGATTCCAGCGTGCCGATCGACACCGCATCCTTGAGGCTGGAGACGAACACCGGCAGCACCGTCATGCCTTCGGCCGCAAGCGCTGCGATCAGGGCCTCGACGGGTCTGGTTTCGCCGCTCTGCACGAGGGCGCGGTAGAAGCAGAAGGCGACGATCGGCCGCTCTCCGGCGACGCGAAACCCAACCGCCCTTTTCCACGCCTCGACACCGATCACACCCTCGCCCGGCCACCAGATACCGGCCTTCAGCAAAGGCGCCGCCGGTTCCGGCTTTTCCGAACCGTCGATCAGGGCATCGGCATAGGCGAGCAGCCGCACCATATTGTCGGCGCCGCCCTCGGTGAAATAGGCCCACATCCGGTTGCGGTCTTCGACAGAAACCGTCGAAAACGGCTCCAAGCCCGGGTCCGGCTTGTCATAGCCCGGCAGCACGGCGATCTGGAATTTGTGGGTGACGGCAGCCGCATGCAGCGCCTCCAGCACATATTGGAAATAGCTGGCGCCGCCGAGCGGGCGGACGATGATCAGCTTGGCGTGACGTGCGGTGCGCCCGACATAGGTATCGACCGACATCGGATGCTTGAGCGTCAGAAGGCTCGCCACCCGCAGGCTCGTGGTGCTGCCACGCATGCGGTGGGCGCTAGCAATCGACGAAAGCTCGGTATCGGCGGCCGACAGGAACAGGATATCGGCCGGCGACTGGCCGAGATCGATCGCCTCCTCGCCATCCGTGATCGTGCCTTTCTGGGCTAGGAGGAGATGCATGGCATTCTCCGGAGGCCGAGGCGCCCCCCTCTGTCACTGCGTGACATCTCCCCCACAAAGGGGGAGATCGGGAGCAAGCGGCGTCCACGAACATCCCCAGACAATTTGGAGCGCGAGGCTCCTCCGGCCGATCTCCCCCCTTGTGGGGGAGATGTCCGATAGGACAGAGGGGGGTATGCCGCAATCACCATTCTCTAAATTGCCCTCTACGCCGCCGCAACGATCGCAGCCCGCACGGCCGCCTCGTCCATGTCATGCAGGCCGATAACCACCAGGCGGGTCCGGCGCGCCTCGCCGGCAGCCCAGGCGCGGTCGAAATACTGGTCGATGCGGGCGCCGACGCCCTGGATCAGCAGGCGCATCGGCTTGCCCGGCACGTCAGCAAAGCCCTTGAGGCGCAGTACGTCGTGCGCGGCGATGATGACCTTCAGCTTTTCGATGAAGCCGGCGGGGTTCGCGATCGGGCCCAGTTCGACGACGAAACTGTCGAATTCGTCATGGCTGTGCTCCTCACCCGCTTCGTGTTCCATTTCGTGATGAGACTTGCGGTTGGCAATATCGCTTTCGGTGCCCACGCCAAGGCCGAGCAGGACGGCGGCGGAAACCTCGCCGTTCTTCGCCTCGATCATCGTCGGCTTGCGGCTGGTGCGCGACGAAACTTCCCTGCGAACGAAGGCGAGGCCGGTGGAGTCCAGCAGGTCGGTCTTGTTGAGAATGATAAGGTCGGCCGCGGTCAGCTGGTCCTCGAACAGTTCCTCGATCGGGCTTTCATGATCGAGATTGCCGTCCTCGACCCGCAGCGCATCGACCTTGTCGTGATCGTCGGCAAACCGCCCGGCGGCAACCGCGGCGCTGTCGACAACGGTGATGACGCCGTCGACGGTCACCTGCGTGCGGATATCCGGCCAGTTGAAGGCGGCGATCAGCGGCTGCGGCAAGGCCAGGCCAGAGGTTTCGATGACGATATGGTCCGGGCGGTTTTCGCGCTCAAGCAGCTTGGTCATGGTCGGGATGAAGTCGTCGGCGACGGTGCAGCAGATGCAGCCGTTGGTGAGCTCGATGATGTCGTCCTCGCTGCAGGCTTCGGCGCCGCAACCTTTCAGCACGTCGCCATCGACACCGAGATCGCCGAACTCGTTGATGATCAGCGCGATACGGCGCCCCCCGGCATTCTGCAGGATGTTGCGGATCATCGTCGTCTTGCCGGCGCCCAGGAAGCCGGTGATGACGGTTGCCGGGATCTTGCCGTGGGCGGCTTTTTCGTTGGTCATGGATCAACCCTTCATTTTCAGCGGCAATCCGGCCGCGATAAAATAGACATCCGCGGATATCTCCGCAATGATCTGGTGCAGCCGGCCGGCATGGTCGCGAAAGTCGCGCGCCATTCGGTTTTCCGGCACGATGCCGAGCCCGACTTCGTTCGAGACGAAGACCAGCCGGGCTTTGGCCTGCGGCACATAGGCCGCGAGCCCTTCGAATTCCGCCGCCATGTCGCGCTCTTCCATCATCAGGTTGGTGACCCACAGGGTCAGGCAATCGATGAGAATGATGCGATCGGGCGCGTCGATGGCCTGCAGGCAGGCGGCAAGTTCGAGCGGCTCCTCATGCGTCTGCCAATCAGGCCCGCGACGGTCGCGATGCTCGGTTATCCTTGCCTGCATCTCGCCGTCCCAGGCCCTCCCGGTCGCGACGTAATGCATGCCAAGACCCGACGCCGTGACGAGTTTTTCGGCGAAGGTGGACTTGCCGGAACGGGCACCGCCGAGAACCAGCACGGCCCCTGACTTTATCGATGTCATGGAATGATCCCGGCCTTAGCGCGAGCCGGGAGATAGGAATGCCCGTGGACCGCGCAAACCGACGTCTGCGGCAACGCGAAAAAAGCCGTTCCGGGAACGGGACGATAAAGCCATGACAACCTCCGTGCTGGCATAGGGAGTGTCTCTCCCTGGGTCGGGCGAGCCCCTAGCTAAGCTAAGATGGGGCCCTTTAAGGATGGCAGGTCTCCTGGCTCACGGCGTCACGCACCTTATAAAGGCACGAACGGGTTCGCCTCGCCTTCCCGAAGTTTTTGCGCCGGATTGCGTGACCGCAATCGACGGACATCACGAAGAGGTGGACGATTCGTAGACATAGAGGCGTCCGGCCCCGGCTGATCGTGATGCCACTCCAGTGGCTTTTCCGGTTGGACCGATGCTTCCGCCGCCGCGATTGCGGACAGTCCGGAACATCGGTTTTCCCGAATGGCGAACCCTGACCGTTCTACAGTCGCGGGGTCGGCTGCGATAAGGACGCCCGGCATGGGTCCGGCCCGTCGCATTCCCATTTACTCCCGAAACGCAACCGCATATCGGGAACCATCCAATGGCTGATGATTAGGCGCTCGGCTGGATCAAGTCAATTGCGGCGCTATCTCAGCTTCACAGATCGAGTGAACACGCGGGGCGGCCTCTTGATCCGCGGCGCTATGCCTTCTAGGACGACGCGGACAAAGGACGGTCAGGCGATGAGACTGAAGATTCTGCCCAAAATCGACCTGCGCCGGCTTGGCTATCTCGCGCTGCTTTTCGACATTGGGCGGATGCGGGCTTTTGCGCGCAGAAGTGAAATCGGCCTGGTGCTGGCAGGTATCATTATTGGCATAACCTCCGGCCTCGCGGTCACCGCGATGAGCGCCATATCAAGCCGCCTCCACAGCCTGATTTTCGGCATTGCCGACGAGGAGCACCTGAGCGCCAGCAATCTGCAGGGCCATATTTCGGTGCTGATCGCGCCGGTCGTCGGCGGCATCATTCTGGGTTTGCTGATGATGCTTCTGGCAAAGTGGCGCAAGAAGCCGATGGTCGACCCGATCGAGGCCAACGCGCTGCATGGCGGGCGTCTGTCACTCACAGACAGCATCATCGTTGCGGTTCAAAACCTGATTTCCAACGGCTTCGGCGCCTCCGTCGGGCTCGAGGCCGGCTACACGCAGCTCGCCTCCGGCATAGCGTCAAAACTCGGCATCTCGATACAGCTTCGCCGTTCGGACCTGCGCACCCTGGTCGGCTGCGGGGCGGCGGGTGCCATAGCTGCCGCGTTCAATGCGCCCCTGACGGGCGCTTTCTATGCCTTCGAGCTGATCATCGGCAGCTATACCATCGTATCGCTGACGCCTGTGGTCGTTTCAGCACTGATAGCCAATCTTGTTGCCAGACTGCTGTCGGCAGGCGACTTCACCATCGATGTCGGCCAGTTCGGTGCAGTTGTTCCCGCCGACTATCTGCCGGCGTTGCTGCTTGGCGTTTTTTGCGCAGGCATGGGTATCCTGCTCATGAAAGGTGTCTCGCTGATCGAAGGTCTTGCTCGCCGCAGCGCCATCGCCGCGCCCTTTCGTCCGGCGCTGGGCGGCATGGTTGTCGGCCTGCTGGCAATGGCTTCGCCCCAGGTGCTTTCGGCCGGCCACGGTGCGTTGCACCTCAATCTTGCCAGTTCACCGGCGATCCCCGTGCTGATCGGCCTGTTCCTGCTGAAATCGTTCGCCTCGGCGGTATCGATCGGCTCCGGCTTCCGCGGTGGCCTGTTTTTTGCGTCGCTTTTCATGGGAGCGCTGCTCGGCAAGCTCTTTGCCTTTACCGCCCCGTTTATCTTTGCCCACGCGACGTTGACGCCGGTTATATATGCCGTTGTCGGCATGAGTTCGCTGGCCGTCGCCGTCATTGGCGGCCCCCTGACGATGACCTTTCTGGCGCTGGAAATCACCGGAGATTTTCCGATCACCGCCCTCGTGCTGGCTGCGGTGATCACCTCCTCGCTCGTCGTGCGGACCACCTTCGGCTATTCCTTTGCCACCTGGCGTTTTCATCTGCGCGGTGAAAGCATCCGCAGCGCCCATGACGTCGGCTGGATCAGGAACCTGACTGTCGGCCGCCTGATGCGGCTGGATGTCAAAACCATCGATGTCGAGGCGACGCTTGAAGACTTTCGCCGGGATTTTCCGCTGGGATCGACACAGCGGGTGATCGTGGTCGACGGCGGCAAATATGCCGGCATGATCCAGGTTCCGGAAGTCTATGCCAGCCCCGTCGAGTCCACGCCTGGGACACAAAGCCTGTCAAGCTTCATCCGTAACACGAATGATTTTCTGCTCCCCAACATGAATGCCAAACAGGCAGCGGCCTTGTTCGACAGCGCGGAGAGCGATGCACTGGCCGTCGCCAACAACCTGATCGAACGGCGCGTCGTCGGGTTGCTGACGGAAAGCCATACGCTGCGCCGCTACAGCGAAGAACTGGATCGCCGGCGGCGCGAAGCATCGGGCGAAATCTGAAACAGCGATGCCGGTCAGGACATCAGACCGTCGAGCCATCGCGGATCAAGCACCGATTCCAGTTCCTCCGCGACATCGTCGAGCGCACGGTCTACCGATTGCCGATAGTTCTCGCCGCCGCCTTCGATGCCGAAGCTTTTGAGCAGCGCCGCGCGATAGGCATCGCTGGTAAACAGACCGTGCAGATAGGTTCCGCTCACCGTGCCATCGGCTGATACGGCCCCGTCGGGCCGTCCGTCGATGATCACCGCCGGGCGGGCGCAATCCGGGCCGGCCGTGCGCCCCAGATGAATTTCATAACCCTCCAGCGCGACATCATAGACGGCGGATCGGGCACTGCTGTTGCGCACCGTCTTTTCCGGCGCCATCTCCGTCTCGATGGAGAGAAGGCCCAAGCCTTCGATCTCCCGGACATTTCCCTCGATGCCGTGCGGATCGGTGACCCGGTCCCCCAGCATCTGATAGCCGCCGCATATGCCGATGACGCGGCCGCCGCGCCGGACATGTGCGTGAAGGTCGCGATCCCACCCCTGGGCCCGGAAATCGGCGAGATCGGCGATCGTCGCCTTCGAGCCGGGAACAACGACCAGAGCGGCATCCGCAGGAATGCGCTCCCCGGCACGCACGAAAATGAGATCGACCTCCGGTTCGGCCGCCAGGGGGTCCAGATCATCGAAATTGGCGATGCGCGACAGCACGGGAACCGCGACCTTGAGCGCCCTGCCGCTGCCCCGTGCCAGCTTTTCCAGAACGACGGAATCTTCGGCCGGAAGGCGGCCGGCGCTCTTCAGCCATGGGACCACGCCAAAACACGGCCAGCCGGTAAACTTGCCAACCGCCGCGATGCCGGCGTCGAACAGCGACACGTCGCCCCGGAACTTGTTGATGATGTAGCCGCTGATCATGCGGCGGTCTTCATCCGACAGGATCGTATGGGTGCCGACAAGCGAAGCGATGACGCCGCCGCGATCGATGTCGCCGACAAGCACCACGGGAACGCTGGCGCGGGTGGCAAATCCCATATTGGCAATGTCGCCGGCACGCAGGTTGATTTCGGCGGGTGACCCCGCACCTTCGACCACGACAAGATCGAGGCCGGTACGGATGGTCTCGAAGCTCTCCATGACGGCGCCCATCAGTTTGGGCTTCAAGGCCTGATAGTCGCGTCCTCTCGCCTGCCCCGCCACCTTGCCCTGTACGATAATCTGGCTGCCGGTCTCCGACTGGGGCTTGAGCAGAACCGGGTTCATGTGAACAGAAGACGGGATCCGCGCGGCCATCGATTGCAGCCATTGCGCCCGGCCGATCTCGCCGCCGTCGTCCGATACCGCGGCGTTGTTCGACATGTTCTGCGGCTTGAACGGAGCGACCTTCAGGCCGCGATTGGATGCGACACGGCACAGCCCCGCCACGAGTACCGTTTTTCCGACATCGGAGCCGGTTCCCTGAAGCATGATCGTCTTTGTCATGGCGCCTCGTTTAGCATTGCCGCTGCCACAAGCAAAGCCATGTTTTGCCGCATTTTAGCCGTCTTTCTCACCGCCCGCTCACGCGATGTTTCAGTCTGCCGCAAGGCTTGCACGGCTTTGCCGCAGCAGTATCCGGAAAGCGACATTCCATGGCAAAAACTCTTGTTGATTTGCGCCGCAACAGGCGTATATCAGCGGCAATAAATCACGGAGCAAAAGAGCGCTCCACACCCCAAGGTCATACCCCGATGTTGTTCATCTTCAGCAAGCCTAATTTCGTCCAGATCGCCTGGAACTCGAAGGTTCCCGACAGCCAGTCGCGCGTGCGCAATACCGTGATGTCGTCCCCGTTCGGTCCGCTCGGCTTCATCCGGACGCGCAGCATCGGCTGACACCATCTCCCAGGACGACCATTCAGACCGCGCCTCTTATTGGGGCGCGGTTTTTTTCGTTCAGGAGAAGACTATCCAAGGGAATGGCAGGCCCTGAAACGCGAAAACCGCACCCGCCCCTCTCGGGACTGTGCGGCCTGCCAAAATGACGCATGGCCCCTCCGGCATACACCCGGAGATCGCTCCGGCCGGGACGCAAAACCTGATCCGGCCGCTCGGCAAGTTTCCCCCGCCGCAGGAAAACAATTAGCCTGACAGTGTTACCGGATGGTTAGTGAGAGCTTAACCAAAGATGAATTCGGCTTTTTTTTCATTTTTTTTCGTGCCGGGAAAAAATCCGTTTCGAGGCGCATACGGAACACAATTTGTCTGCGATAAAACACGCATTGGAACAGCTTTGTGAAGCGGTGCTAAAATTATGCCGGAGACCGGGGCATTTGCACAAAAATTTTGCCCGCGCCATTAAGATTCAACGGCTTGCGCGTGCGTTTTCATGCCCTCCGAACAAGACCTTTGCTCTTTAAAACGATTCCAGAGGTTGATTTCTCCTGAGGAATACATAGGCTGCCCTCAACGGTAAAAGAGAGGTGGCTGGCGACTGAGTTACGCAGTCAGACAATAAAACTCTGTGCCGTCGCAGCGGGGACGAAAGACTGGCCTTGCCTCACCGCCCCCCCGGCCTGCTTCAACCTGAACAATTGGGTTCCCGGGGGATGCAGTATCCCGGTCGACCCCAAGATTTATGGCTGCATTAAGACTGGGAGGTCTTAAACATGAAGAAGCTCCTCGCTTCCACTATCCTCGCCGCCGGCCTTTACGCGCTGGCCGGCTCAGCTTCAGCTGCCGATTGCGGCGAAGTCAGCATCGCGGAAATGAACTGGGCTTCGGCCGGCGTTGCCGCGCATGTCGACAAGTTCATCCTTGAAAACGGCTATGGCTGCACGGCGACGCTCGTCACCGGCGACACGATGCCGACTTTCACCTCCATGAACGAGAAGGGCCAGCCGGACATGGCTCCGGAAATGTGGGTCAACGCCGTGCGCACGCCGCTCGACGCTGCCGTCAAGGAAGGTCGCCTGATCGAAGCCGCCAAGATCCTCAACGAAGGCGGCGTCGAAGGCTGGTGGATTCCGAAATTCCTCGCCGACGCAAACCCTGACATCAAGACCGTTCAGGACGCCTTGAAGCATCCCGAACTGTTCCCGGCACCGGAAGATGCGTCCAAGGCTGCCATCTACAACTGCCCGTCGGGCTGGAACTGCCAGGTTTCCTCGGCCAACCTCTACAAGGCCCTCAAGGCTGAAGATGCCGGCTTCCAGCTGATCGACACCGGTTCGGCAGCGGGCCTTGACGGCTCGATCTCCAACGCCTTCGGCAAGAAGACGGGCTGGCTTGGCTACTACTGGGCACCAACGGCCATTCTCGGCAAGTACGAGATGACCCGCCTGAGCTTCGGCGTCGACAACGACAAGGCCGAATGGGATTCCTGCACTGCGGTGCCGGATTGCCCGGCCCCGAAGGTAAACTCGTACCCGACGTCCGACGTCTTCACGGTCGTCACCAAGGCCTTCTCCGAAAAGGCAGGCGTTGCCATGGACTATGTCAAGGCCCGCAACTGGGACAACGGCACGGTCAACAAGGTCCTCGCCTGGATGGATGAGAACCAGGGCACCAATGAAGACGCAGCCAAGTACTTCCTGGAAACCTATCCGGACATGTGGACGAAGTGGGTTGCCCCGGATGTTGCCGAAAAGGTCAAGGCTGCGCTTTGATCCCTTGATGGAAAAGGCAGCGAACCGTGATGGCTCGCTGCCTTTTAAGCTTGACAGTCAAGATGTGCAAACACCGCCCTGAGCGTCGCAAATAACACAGCGGCAAGGACCGGAAACTGCCACATTTCAGCCCGTGAACGGAATGCGGTCATAGCCCTTTCCAAGTTTCACGTATGATTTTGAAATGTCAGACCGTCCGCAAGGGCGCACGACGCATCAAAAAGATGCCGGGGTCCATAGAGACCAGTGAAAAGTCCGTGCTGGAACAGGCAACGATCTGTTCGGTGACGCGGCCGGCCTATAAAATTTCCGGTTAAAAAGGGGAACGACATGGCGTCAGTATGCAGTTTCTTGCCAGATCTGCTTTGTAAATTTCCAGCGATCGACGACACGACCATCCGGGTGGCCCGCAAGAGCGTGGACGAAGGTTTCAAGGGGCTTGTCCGTGCCTACACCAATGCCATCGACGTCCTGGTGCAGCCGCTCCAGGTGTTTTTGAACTTTCTCGAAAGTCTCTTCGTCAACTCGCCGTGGATTATCATCCTCGCCGCGATGGTCGCGATCGTCTATTACGGCAGCCGCGACATGCGGATCACCATCGGCACCATCGTGTCGATGCTGGCGATCGGCCTCGTCGGGCTTTGGAACGATACGATGGTCACTCTGGCCATGGTCACGGTCTGTACGCTGATCGCCATCCTCGTCGGCATACCGATCGGCATTCTGATGGCCCGTTCCGAGCGGGCGCAATCGATCATCAATCCGATCCTCGACGTCATGCAGACGATGCCAAGCTTCGTCTACCTCATTCCGGTCGTCATGATCTTCGGCATCGGCAAGGTTCCCGGCCTGATCGCCGTCGTCATCTACGCGGTGCCGCCGATGATCCGGCTCACCAACCTCGGTATCCGGCTGGTGGACAAGGAAGTGCTGGAAGCAGCCGATGCGTTTGGCTCCTCGCAGTGGCAGCGTCTGAAGAACGTCCAGATCCCGCTGGCGCTTCCGACAATCATGGCCGGCATCAACCAGACCATCATGATGTCTCTTGCCATGGTCGTGGTCGCATCGATGGTCGGCGTCGGCGGCCTCGGCCGCAATGTTCTGCAGGCCATCAACAACCAGTTCTTCACCGTCGGCTTTTTGAACGGCTTCGCGCTCGTTGCGATCGCCATCATTTTTGACCGGACCAGCCAGGCCTACGGCAAGCGGCTGCAGAAGCACTCGGAGGTGATCCATGGCTAGTCATGCAATCGAGGTCAAGAACCTCTACAAGATCTTCGGACCGCGCGGCCGCGACTTCGTCGATCAGGTCAAGGCCGGCCTCGGCAAGACCGAACTCAACGAGAAACACGGCCATGTGCTCGGCCTGCAGGACATCAACATCTCCATGCCCGCCGGTGGCGTCATGGTGGTCATGGGCCTGTCCGGTTCGGGCAAATCAACGCTGATCCGCCACATCAACCGCCTGATAGACCCGACGGCCGGCGAAGTGCTGTATGACGGCGTCGATGTCTGCAAGATGAGCGAGAACGACCTGCGCGAATTTCGCCGCCACAAGACGGCGATGGTGTTTCAGAAGTTCGCGCTTTTGCCGCACCGCACGATCATCGAGAACACGGTCTACGGCCTGGAAATCCAGGGCGTACCGATGGATGAAAGCCGCAAACGGGCACAGGGCTGGATCGAACGGGTCGGTCTCAAGGGGTTCGAGAACCACTATCCGAACCAGCTTTCGGGCGGCATGCAGCAGCGTGTCGGCCTTGCGCGGGCACTGACCAACGATGCCGACATCCTGCTGATGGACGAAGCCTATTCGGCGCTCGATCCGTTGATCCGCGTCGATATGCAGACCGTTCTTCTCGATCTGCAGAAGGAGCTGAAGAAGACCGTGGTGTTCATCACCCACGATCTCGACGAGGCCCTGCGTCTCGGCGACAAGATCGCCATCCTGCGCGATGGCAAGGTGATCCAGCAGGGCACGGGCCAGGACATCGTCCTGAAACCGGCCGACGAATACATCACCGCCTTCGTCAAGGAAGTGAATCGCGGCCGCGTGATCAATGTCGAAACGATCATGAAACCGCTGTCGGGCAATCCGGAAGGCGTGCCGGTCGTCGTCGGAACCGTGCTTGAAAGTGCGGCCCGGATGATGACGTTGGCCAACCAGAACGTCGCCCATGTCGTCGATGCCAACGGCAAGCCGGTCGGTTCGATCGATCTCGGCACGATCATCTCTGCGATGGTGACCCCGATCAGCCATGAAAAGATGCCTCAGGCGGCGGAGTAACCGAAGCCTGAACGAAGCACCGCAAAGCGCCTGGAAACGGGCGCTTTTTTTTGTGAAATCCAGTGTGTTCACCTCGGATTAACCATGACCCGTCATCGTAGCCCGAGCGCCTCCTCCATCGGGGCCGTGGCGCCGCAGCGCCTTTTTTAACCCGGCCGGCCAGATGCAGGACCATGCTTCGACAGCTTCGCGGGAGTTTCACCGCATCACGGTCCCCCCGATAGGCGGGGAACGCTTTCTGGTGGCCCGGATCATGCCCGCGCTGGCATCGTTCCTGTCCGGCGCCGGCCTGTTTTTGATCGTCTTCACGCTCATCCCGTTTCAGGGGGCATACGAACTCGATCCGAACGCCTCCAACGACGGCAACATCATCAATCAGCTCGGCTATCTGGGGCTTGGCGCCATCTATCTCTTCGCCATGCTTCTGGTGGTCGATACCCGCGTCCTGAAGCGGATCGTTTCGCCGACATGGGTCGTCGTCTTCGCCATCGCCTTCTTCTCCTGCCTGCAATCCTATGATCCGACGGCGTCGGCCCGCGGGCTGATGCTCAGCCTTGTGGCGATGATCCTGGTTGCCGGCGTGCTCGTGCTGCCGCGCAGCGAGAAGGATTTCGTCAATGCCGGCGCCAACGCCATTCTGCTTCTCGTCCTCATCGACTACGCGGCGCTCATCATCGCGCCCAATATCGCCATCCACACCGCCACCGGTTCGGAGCCCTGGCATGCCGGCTTCTGGAAAGGCCACCTGATCCACAAGAACGTCACAGCCCCGGTGTTTTCCATCGTCTGCATGTTCGGCATCTACTGCCTGCGGGCCGGCGCCACAGTCCGGGGCCTGCTGATTGCCGTCCTCGCCGCCAATTTCGTGCTTCATACCGGATCGAAGACGACGATCGGCTTCCTGCCGCTGGCGATCATGCTGGTGCTGGGCGGACGCGCCGTCGGCAAACCGGGCCTGATGGTGCTTGCCCACTTCCTCTTTGCCATCCTGATCTTCTGCCTGACGCTCGGAACCATCTACTCCGACACGTTCCTGTCGATCACGACGACCCTGCTGGAGGACCCGACCTTCACAGGGCGCGATGACATCTGGAAATTCGCAAACGCCAGCATTCCCGATCATCTCTGGCTCGGCCATGGCTATGCAAGCTTCTGGCTCTCCCCGGTCATCCGTGGTCTGGAGGCGAATTTCGAGGCGAACTGGGACGTGCGCGGCATCGTCTCGGGCCACAACAGCTATCTGGATGCAGTCCTCACCTTCGGCCTGCCGGGCGGCGTGCTGATGATCCTGCTGCTCTTCGTCAAACCCTTCTACGACTACATGCGCGCCACGCGTCAGCCAGCAAGTCGCCATTTCGCGGATTTCTGCATCATGGTCATCATCTTCATGACCTATAACAGCATGATGGAGAGCTTCCTGCTCAACCGCGCCGATCCGATGTGGCTGCTGACGGCGCTGGCCGTCTTCGGCCTCGGGCTTGCGGCGCGGATGGGCGTACGCATGCCGCACTGATCAGAGCCGAGGCCATTGCAATCATATAAGGATATCTTTATATGATTGTGAAACTCGATGAGATCAGGACTTCGCCATGACCGTGCACGCTAATCCCCTTTCCGACCTGCTTGACGCCAAGGGCGTGCTTCTCGCCGACGGCGCGACCGGAACCTCGCTGTTTGCCATGGGCCTGGAAGCAGGCGAAGCGCCGGAACTCTGGAACGAAGCCAAGCCCGAGAATATCACCAAGCTGCATCAGGACTTCGTCGATGCCGGCGCCGACATCATCCTGACCAACTCGTTCGGCGGCACGCGGCACCGCCTCAAACTGCACCAGGCACAGGACCGCGTGCACGACCTCAACAAGCGCGCGGCGGAGATCGCCCGCGCCGTCGCCGACAAGGCGCCGCGCAAGGTGATCACGGCCGGCTCGGTCGGACCGACCGGCGAATTGCTGATCCCGCTTGGCGCGATGAGCTATGAGGATGCGGTCGAAGCATTTGTCGAACAGATCGAGGGCCTGAAGGCCGGCGGCGCGGAAGTCGCCTGGATCGAAACGATGTCCTCTGCCGACGAAATCCGCGCTGCGGCGGAAGCGGCGGTCAAGGTCGGCCTGCCCTATGTCTATACCGGATCGTTCGACACGGCAGGCAAGACAATGATGGGCCTGCACCCCAAGGACATGTTTGCTGTCGCTCAGGACATCGGCGATGGTCCGGTCGCGACAGGTGCCAATTGCGGCGTCGGCGCCTCCGATATCCTCTCCTCGCTGCTGGACATGACCGAAGCCAACCCGGCTGCGGCAATCATCGTCAAGGGCAATTGCGGCATCCCGGAATTCCGCGGCACGGAAATCCACTACTCCGGCACGCCGCCGCTGATGGCCGACTACGTCCGCCTTGCCCGCGATGCCGGCGCAAAAATCATCGGCGGCTGCTGCGGCACCTCCTGCGAACATCTGGCCGCGATGCGCGTGGCCCTCGACACCTATGTGCCGGGCGAACGGCCGACGGTCGAAACCATCGTCGAGCGTATCGGTCCGATGCGCAACAAGACCGCCAATGAAGGACCTTCGGCGCCGGCGCGCGAGCGCGGCAGCCGCCGTCGCGGCTGATGGGGGCACCATCACATAAAGGCGAACGGCTTGAAGATCCGCGGATTTTCAAGCCGTTTGCATGTCAGGCGTTCTGGGCCTCTCGAAAGAAGCGGACATAGCCGTCTTTCAGGCCCGGCTTGATGCAATCAGTCATCAGCACGGCGAGGTGGAAGATCGACTGGATGTCCTGCTCCTGCCCGATCAGTTCTGCGAGATAGTGCACTACCTCGTCATAATCTCCCGCATTTGTCTGCACATTGCGCAGGAAGGGAGCCAGGGCAAGGCGGCCATTCATCAAAAGCACCCCTCCACGTTCCGCCGGCGTCAGCGACAGCGAAGGACGAAGGGTGAAGATATGGACGTCCAGAAATCTCAAAAGATTGGCAAATTTTTCAGAATCCGCCGGTAGTCCGGCCTTCTCGTAGAGTTTGCTGGCCATCGCCGCGATGCTTTCCGCAGTTGTCCAGGCGCCGAGATCGTACCGATAAATCAGCGAGGGATCGTGGAGCATTTTTCCGGCGGTCAACAGCGCGAACGAGTGGCTCCAGTCGCAATAGCCACCATTGGTCGGATGCGCCTGCGTGAAAAACCGCAACAGCGGGACGAAGATGCTGGAGCGGTAGATGCTGTAATAGATGCTGTTGTTGCCCATCGCTTTCTGGCTGAACTCCAGCAGACGCTCCTGCGGCAATCTCCCCTCGATCGTAAAACACTCCGTTCGGCAAACCCCGGCATCGGCGGTCCAGATTTGCGTTTGCGGCCGGACGCCGACGACATCATCAGGCAGTGCGGAAAGGTCGATCGGCGTTTCGCCTTCGCTGAAATGGATTTCGTCGTCGTCGCCCATCGGCAGCACAAAGGGCGTATCGGCCAGCGACAGGGCTTCCATCCAATTGCCGGAGGCGTCGTCGCTGGGGGAATCCCAGTAGCGCAGATTTGGAGAGAGGTTTTGCAGATGCGCGCGTTTTTCCGGGTCCCGGGAATTGTCGGAAACGATCAGCCGGGCACCGGTCCTCTCGGCATAGGCAAGCGCGCTCTCGATCGAACCGCGCGACTTCGACCAAGGCCGGTTACTGGGCATGCAAATCGAAAGCTGGGTCATCTGGTTCGCCATCAAAGGTGCTGAAACGCCGCTCGCCGCGACGGCGAAACACGATGACGTTCGGATGCGATACATTAGCGCATTGAAGGATGTGCCAGCCTTGTGCACGGCGCAATGTTACCAAATCCAGTTTTGCCCCAGCCTGATCCGCTAGTTTCAAAGACAAGAAGACCAACACAGATATGAAGAAAGACCAGACATGAACGGTACGTCCGCCACGTTTCCAGACCGCGATTCAGTTGCCGGAAAGCTCGCAGCACTCGGCGAAAGCGAGCAGTCATACCTGTTGCTGCTCATGGAAAATGCCGCGCAGGACGAAAACCTGATCGAAGGACTGTACCGTCATCTCGACCTTGCCTCGGAGGCCAAGCTGCTGAATTCGCTCAAGCTGGAGAAGCTCGGCGAATGGCTGGGTTCGAACGCCCCCGCCCGCCTGCAGATCCGCCTGATGGAAGCGGCAAAATCCAGCCAGCATGCGGCCTTTCAGGCATTTCGCACCGGGCTTGTCAGATCGGGTGGGTTGGAAAAAGCCTACCCGAAGGCCTGATGGCGCAAAGGGCCCCAACGCGCCGACAAGGGCTGAACGGCAAACGCCCTCCGTCAACGGGAGGGCGTTCTGGCCAGCGAATGGCTAGGTCCGTTATTCTCCGCCAAGGCTCCTGGCGAGCCGAACCAGGTTGAGAAACTCCGCCCGATAGCCATAGGCATCCTCGCCCTTGGCATTGGCAGCCAGATCAAGGATCGAGCCGTATTTGTAAGCGGACACGGCATCCGTTCCCCGCAGCTTCTGGCCGAAGGCCGCGACCGCGACGGAGAAGCGGATATCCTGCCCCGCCTGTTCCAGCGACGGGACGGCGTTGGCTTGTGTCACCGGCGTGGTGATCAGCTTGCTGGTGTCGCTGTCCGGCTGCTTGTAGCGGATTTTCAGGAAAGCAAGTTCGCCGGAGGGTTTGACATCTGCCTGCGCAGCCGGAGCCGTGCCATAGCGCAGATCGTCGTTAAGGACCGCCGGGCTTCCCTTCGGCGTGATCTCGTAGATCGCGGTGACGCGGTGGCCGGAGCCGATATCGCCGGCATCGACCTTGTCGTTGTTGAAGTCTTCGCGCTTCAGGGCACGGGTCTCGTAGCCGATCAGACGGTATTCGGCGATCTGAGCCGGATTGAACTCCACCTGAAACTTGACGTCCTTGGCGATCGGGAAGAGCGACGAGCCCGCCTCCTCCACCAGCGACTTCTGCGCTTCGGCCAACGTGTCGATATAGGCCGCGGTGCCATTGCCATTCTGGGCCAGCGTCTGCATCAGCGCGTCATTGTAGTTGCCACGGCCGAAACCGAGGACCGAGAGGAAAATGCCGCTCTTGCGCTTGGCCTCGATCGTCGCCTTCAACTCTTCGTCACTGGACGGTCCAACGTTGAAATCACCGTCCGTCGCCAGCATGACCCGGTTGACCCCGCCCTTGACGAAGGCCTGCTGCGCCAAATTATAGGCTGCCTCCAGCCCCTGCGCTCCCGCGGTCGAACCGCCCGGCTGAAGCGTGTCGATCGCCGCAAGGATTTTCGCCTTCTCCTTGATCGCGGTCGGCTCCAGCACCGTGCCGGCATTGCCGGCATAGGTGACGATCGAGACGGTGTCCTCGGGCTTCAGTTTCTCGACCAGAAGACGGAAGGCGCTTTTCAAGAGCGGCAGCTTGTCCGGCTCGTCCATCGAGCCGGAAACATCGATCAGAAACACCAGATTGGCGCGCGGCGCTGTCGCGGGCACAACGTCGTAGCCCTTGATCCCCACATGCATCAGCCGCGTATTCGCATTCCACGGCGTCGGCAGAACGGTGACGGTCGCCTTGAACGGCTGATCCTTGTTGTCCGGACCTGGCCAGTCATAGGGAAAATAGTTGATCATCTCCTCGACGCGCACGCTGTCGCGGTCCGGCATTTGCCCGGCCATCAGCGATTTGCGGACGAAGGAATAGGACGCGGTGTCGACATCGGCCGAGAAGGTCGAAACCGGATCGGTGGCGACGGACTTGACCGGGTTGGTATCGGTAGAGGAGAAGCGGTCGCGGTTTTCTTCCGGTTGCGAGAGGGTATCGACTGGCGCGGGCGACGGCATGATTTCGGCGACCGAACCACCGATCATCGATTCCGTTGCGACCGCTGGCGGCGCGGCAAATTGAGTCCTGCGCGTCTGCTTTGCCGCAACGTCGAACTCGGGCTCCTGTTGCCTTGTCTCGGGCATCTTTTTGCTCACCATGACTTCAACGCCGGATTTGCGACGCGCCGCCGGCTCAGGCAAGGTGGTGGCATCGCGCAGGTCGCTGTCCGCTGCAGATGGCAGCAAATTGGCGATTTCATCCTCCGCAATTTTATCAGCGGAGGACTCCGCCTTCGGTTTCGCAGGCGTCATTTTTTTCGCTTCCGCGTCCTTCAACGCCTCCTTGCCCGCCACCTCGATCTGTTGCACACCGGTATTCACCGGCAGCCTGCCCCGCGTCAGTTCCAGCGTGAGAAAGGCGGCGGCGGGCACGACCAAGAGCGTGGCGAGCGCCGAGCCTGCGAGAAATTTCCTGTTCATGATAGGGCTCCATAGCCTGTTGATTATGGAGCTTTGACGCCGGGCACCGGCGGTTCCTTGGGGTGCCTCGGAATTATTTTCGGCGTCGTCGAAGACCTGCATGGCAAGCGACAGCGCGCGGGTGCGCGCATCCTGTGAAGGTGCGGGCGGGGTCATCCGGCCGAGTCTGTTCAGATCGTCGTTCATCACATCGTCTCCCTGCCGAGCAGGATCTTCAAACGTTTGCGGGCTTCATGCACATGCCAGGACACAGTTGCCTCCGAACACCCCATGACGTCGGCGGCGGCAGAATGGCTCAAACCTTCGCCATAGACGAGAAGGACGGCATCACCCTGTTTGTCGGGCAATTGCCGGACGGCCTCCCACAGCGCTTCCGCCTGATCCCGATTGTCGTTGGCGGCAGTGCTGGTCGGGTCGGCCAGGAAACTGGCCGCATTGCGCCGCTCCCGCGACTGGCTTCGCCGGTGATCGCGTGCGGCGTTCAGCGTCAGCGTATAGAGCCAGGTGCGAAAACGGCTGGCGCCGCGAAAGGCCCGGATCGCCTGGCCAAGCTTCAGGCACACCGTCTGGGCGATATCCTCGGCATCGCTGACATTGCCGGACCAGCGCCAGGCAACGGAATGGACGAAATCGTAATGCCGTTCCACGAGCAGGCCGAAAGCGTTCCGATCGCCTTGCTGCGCCCTTTCGATGAGATCCTCGTCCAAGTCATCCGCCCGGATTTGTTGCAACTGGTACTGAGACGTTCGGCGATATCAGATCCTTGGGTCGGGATCGGAAATATTTTCAGGAACCCGGAATTTCCCGCGTCACCGCGATGATCGGCCCCATCGGATGGGTGTTGTCGTAGCGGTTCATCGCTGGTGCAAACAGGCTGGAGATCGATCCGTCGAGAAACAGTGCATTGGCGCAATCGAGCTGATCGCGAAACAGGGTCGCGAAATCGTGGAACCGCACAGGCTCCAGTGAAATCGCAAAAACGGCTTCTCCATCCTTCGCGACGCCAACGCCGTTGCGGATCTGCAGGCTGTCGCTTTGCGGCAGGAAGGCCGGATGCAGCGCGCCGTCGATCACCAGCATCGGCCCGGATTGCGTCGCGAAGTCCGGCTTGATTGCCGCATCGACATAGGCCTCGGTTTCCAGCACGCCGGCGCGGCCGTCCTTCAGGAAGAAGACGCCGTTTGGCTTCAGGTAGAAATTCCCCCAGCTATGCCCCCGGTCGATCGCCTTGCGCTCGATACCATCCGTCACCAGCAGGCCGACCGAGGTCAGATCGGATTCGTACATGCCGCCGTTCATCGCGAATTCGAGAGTGTCGCCTTCCTGCCGCAGGTCGCGCAAAAGGTTCTCGAAGCCGCCATAGGGCCGGCCATCGCGGCCGCGATGAAAGACGCGGATGTCACTGGCTGCGGGATCGAAGCTACAAACGGCATAGTCTTGCGTCAGGTGCATCACCTTACGGCAGGCAGCAGCGGCTTCATCGGCGGAAAGAACAGATACGGTCATGGCAAGCCCGATGCATAGGGAACGAAACATTACCCACCCTTTTCATGCGGCAACAACCCTGTCGCCCGACCAAAGCAAAATGGAGGCGGACAATCTACAAACTCAGGGCAGCCATATGAAACCGCAGCTGTTCTGTCGAATAGCGATATTCGGCCCCGACCGGACAGGCGTTTCGGGCAAGACATCCCCCAGCCATGCAGCCGGTCTGCCCTTCTCTTGTCCTCAGATGCGCGCGGCAAGGCTTGATCTGAAATCCTGAAGGCAGAATGGCATCCGCCGGACAGCTCGAAAGACAGGGCTTGTCAGGACAGTGATCACAAGGATGTGCGTCAACCGCCGGCGCCGCAGCCGGCAGGACATGTGCGAACCCAAGTGCGCCGCGATACCCATGCCAAAGGCCATATTCCGGATGGATGAGAATCCCCAGCGGCGAAGCTTTCAACCTCTCGGCCCGCCTTGCCCATTGCTGGAATGGCTGCCATGGCGGATCGGATGGAAAATAGGCAGTCGCGCCAAAAAGATCCGCAACCGGCTCTATCACCGTCTTCGACCATGTATCGAGCGGGTTCTCGCCGCCACGATCAGGCGATCCTTCGCGCCAGCGCTCAAACACCGGCCAGATGGAACCACCGACATTGCCGAGCAGAACGACGCTCCGGGCCGCCCGCCCATCTCTCAAAACGGGTGCCGTTTCATCGTCGGCAAAACCGACGACACCGCGCAAAAAAACTCCGTGCGGCGCAAGGGCTGCACGGAGTTCGCTCAAGACATCGTTCGATATCATGGGACCGGTCATTTCGGTTTCGGTCCCTGCCTGTCGTAATGTGGGCGCCAGACTTCCTTTTGAATGAAATCTGCAACTTGCGCCGCTCCGCCTTGCTCCCTGGCTTGTTCGGGCTCTCTTCAAGTGAAGGCGTCGGGCATCGAATCCTTCTTCTTGGCAATGTAGTCGAGAAGTGCGGCATCGATGGCCGGATCGAGCGGCGGCCGTTCGTAATGTTCCAGCCAGCTGCGGGCAAGCGCATTGGCGCGCTGCTCGACGCGCTTCTCGCCCTCGATTTCCCATTGCTCGAACGAATTGTTGTCGGCAAGCGCCGAACGGTAGAATGCAGTCTGGAAATTGGCCTGCGTATGGGCGCAGCCGAGATAATGGCTGCCCGGGCCGACTTCGCGGATGGCATCGAGCGCCTGGGCACTTTCGGAGAGATCGACGCCCTCGGCCATCTTCTGCATCATGCCCAGCTGGTCCTGGTCGATCATGAACTTCTCGTAGGAAGAAACCAGACCGCCTTCGAGCCAGCCGGCCGCGTGCAGCACGAAGTTGGTGCCGGCGAGCAGCGTCATGTTCAGCGTATTGGCCGATTCGTGCGCCGCCTGCGCGTCCGGAACCTTGGAGCCGCAGAGCGAGCCGCCGGTGCGGAACGGCAGCCCCAGACGGCGGGCGAGCTGTGCTGCGCCATAGGAGACCAGCGACGGCTCCGGCGTACCAAAGGTCGGCGCACCCGACTGCATAGAAATCGAGGCGGCGAACGTGCCGAACAGAACCGGCGCACCCTTGCGAATCAGCTGCGTGAACGAGGCACCGGCCAGCACTTCGGCCAGAATCTGGGTCAGCGTTCCCGCGACGGTGACGGGGCTCATGGCGCCGGACAGAATGAACGGCGAGATGACGCAGGCCTGGTTGTGCCGGGCATAGACCTTCAGCGCGCCGACCATCGTTTCGTCGAAAACCATCGGCGAATTGGCATTGATCAGGTTGAGCGTGACGCAGTTGTTCTCGACGAAATCGTCGCCGAACACCAGCTTGGCCATGGCGATCGTGTCTTCGGCCCGTTCCGGGGCCGTCACCGAACCCATGAACGGCTTGTCGGAATATTTGATATGGCTGTAGACCATGTCGAGGTGGCGCTTGTTGACCGGAATATCCACCGGCTCGCAGACCGTGCCGCCGGACGAATGCATCGACGGCGCCATATAGGCAAGCTTCACGAAATTGCGAAAATCCTCGATCGTCGCGTAACGGCGCTTGCCTTCGAGGTCGCGCACGAAGGGAGGTCCGTAGACCGGCGCAAAGACAGTCGCCTTGCCCCCGATGTGAACGCTGCGCTCGGGATTGCGCGCATGCCAGGTAAAATTAGACGGCGCGGTCTTCAGGATTTCTCGGCACAGGCCCTTCGGGAAATGCACCCGCTCACCCCTGACATCGGCGCCGGCTTCCTTCCACAGCGCCAGTGCCTCGGCATCCTCGCGGAATTCGATACCGATCTCTTCGAGAATGAGGTCGGCATTGGCTTCGATCAGGCTCAAACCTTCCTCGTCGAGAACCTCGTACTCACGAATCTTGCGGGTGATATAGGGAAGCGAGGGGGCAGCGCCACCGCCGGTGCGCGAAGCGCGCCTTGCAGCTGCACCCCGGCCTTCGCCGCGCGTGCGGCGTCCGCCGGTTTCTTCCGTCTGGTCCGTCAGCTCAGTCATTACTTTATCCTCTCCCGCGCCTCGTCTGCGCACCTGTCGAGCCTATGCTACCAAGCCTCAGCATCCGAACGGTTCTCAATGCGCCAACGGGTGGCGCAACTCGGACACGATCGCGACCAACCGGTCGCTCGATTGGCGTTCGGTCGTCGCACTGCACTGGTTCAATCCACATTCCGGATAACATATTTTCATGCGGTCAGAACGGACAATATATTGTTTTTGTTAGGCACAACCGGATACGACTGACCGTTATCGTCTGGCCGTCGTTTTTCATCGCATGTGGCGTCGCTTTCGAAAAGAGCTTTTGGAAACAACAAAGCTAAGTATAGTGCGTGCGTCGGGGAGGTTGAGCCTGACAGAGCCAGGAACCGAGGAAACCATCATGGCAGACGACGAAATCATTCTCGAGGATCTTTCCGACGACGAACTCGTGCAGCAGATGCATGACGACCTTTATGACGGCCTGAAGGAAGAAATCGAGGACGCGACCAACATCCTCCTCAAGCGCGGCTGGGCGCCGTACGACATCCTCACCCAGGCGCTGGTCGAAGGCATGCGTATCGTCGGCGTCGATTTCCGCGACGGCATCCTGTTCGTTCCCGAAGTCCTGCTGTCGGCCAACGCCATGAAGGCCGGTATGTTCATCCTGCGTCCGCTTCTGGCTGCCACCGGCGCGCCAAAACAGGGCAAGATGGTCATCGGCACCGTCAAGGGCGACATTCACGACATCGGCAAGAACCTTGTCGGCATGATGATGGAAGGCGCCGGTTTCGATGTCATCGATCTCGGCATCAACAATCCGGTCGAAAACTACCTCGACGCCATCGAGCGCGAGAAGCCCGATATCCTCGGCATGTCCGCCCTTCTGACCACGACCATGCCCTATATGAAGGTCGTGATCGACACGATGAAGGAAAAGGGCATGCGCGACGACTATGTCATCCTGGTCGGCGGCGCGCCGCTGAACGAGGAATTCGGCAAGGCTGTCGGCGCGGATGCCTATTGCCGCGATGCCGCCGTTGCCGTGGAAACTGCCAAGGAATTCATGAAGCGCAAGCACAATCTTCTGGCCGGCGCCTGATCACGCGAATTGAACAAGCAAGAAAACCGGCCGTGCTGATGAAAAGCGCGGCCGGTTTTCTTATGTTCGGGTCAAGCCGTTAGTTGGCAGCTCGGTCAACCTTGCGGCCGGCATCCTGGGTCGCGTCCACCGTATTGGCAGCGTCGGCGCCCATGCCGCGAATGGTATTGCCGCAAGAGGCGAGCGTGGTGATCGAGAACAGGACGATACCGATGGTGGCGATTGTCTTTGCTGTCATGACTTGGATTCCTTAGACTTGTGACGGGTAACATTGACGTGGAAGAAAGATCTTCGGCTATGGAACGCGCGAAAGCGGAAAAAGTTCACGTCATCGGTTGCGGCGCGATCGCGCGCGAGATTTTAGCCGTCTGCGAGGCAAACAAGCTCGGCCATATCGACCTCACCTGTCTGCCCGCCATCTGGCACAACACCCCCGACAAGATCACACCCGGCATCAAAATCGCCATCG
The DNA here is from genome assembly GCF_017873135.1 of Rhizobium herbae. Lineage (GTDB taxonomy): Bacteria > Pseudomonadota > Alphaproteobacteria > Rhizobiales > Rhizobiaceae > Pararhizobium > Pararhizobium herbae. Next base: position 710,825 of record NZ_JAGGJV010000001.1, read on the forward strand.
ACAAGGCGCGCGCCGAAGGCTTCAGCCGCATCTTCGTCGCCTATGCCGATTGCGGCACCGGCGGCCTGCTCGACAGGCTGTGCGAAGAGGAAAAGGTCGAGCGCATCGCCGGCCCGCACTGTTTTTCCTTCTTTGCCGGCAATGCCGCCTTTGAAGCCGGCTGGGACGACGATTTCACATCGTTTTTCCTGACCGATTTTCTCGCCCGCCAGTTTGAAGCCTTCGTCGTCGAACCGCTCGGCCTGGATCGCCATCCAGAACTGCGCGACATGTATTTCGGCCACTACAAGAAGCTCGTCTATCTCTCGCAGGTCGAGGACGAAAAGCTGCAGGAAAAAGCAAGGGCTGCGGCGAAGACGCTGGGCCTCGTCTACGAATACCGCTTTACCGGTTACGGCGACCTGACGCCGGCGCTGCTGCACGCTTGATCGGCCCGGAAACCATCTGTTAGCCTTGTGCCGAATTTTGCAGCGACGGTCGCATTTGATTTAAGTGCATCGTAACGGCTGCCCGCCAAAATCGCCCGAACAACCATAACAAAAGGTGACGGGGATGACGGACACTTTCGCGACCGGGATTTCGCCAAGGGCTGCAACACAAAACCACCACCCGCAGCAGCTTTCGCAACTGCTGCGCAATCTCTCGCTCAATGCCGGTCCGAAAATCACCTTGCGCGACCTTGCGGTCGCGATGGAAGACCGCTCCTTCGGTGCCTTCCTTGTCGTCTTTGCCCTTCCCAATCTCATCCCGCTGCCGCCGGGCGCGACCTTCATCCTTGGCCTGCCGCTGATCTTCGTTGCCTGGCAGATGTTTGCCTCGCGCCGCCCCCGCATCTGGCTGCCGAAGCGCATGGGCGATTACGCCTTTGAAAATGCGACGTTCTTCGTCTTCGTCAACCGTATCTCGCCCTGGCTTCAACGTGCCGAGACCCTGATCAAGCCGCGTGGCTGGTTCCTCGGCAGCCGCTTTGTCGAAAGACTGATCGGCCTTCTGGCGCTCATCCTGGCGGTGGTTATCTTCCTGCCCATCCCCTTCGGCAACTGGCTTCCGGCCTTCGCGCTCGCCGTCATCGGCTTTGCCCATATGGAGCGGGACGGCCTCGGTCTTGTAGCAGGCGCAATGATCGGCATGGTTTCCCTTGCCGTAGCCGGCGCTGTGGTGCTGGCGGCCGGCGCGGTCCTGACCTTTATCTTCTGAATTGACGGTGTCGCGGGCATGACCTCCACAGCCAACAAACCGATCGTGATCGTAACCGCCGGCGGTCGAAACCCGCAGATCATGATCAATGCGATCCATGCCCGCTCACGCAGCGTCACGGTTCTGCTGGAACAGCCGGAATCCAAGACACTTTTCCTCAAGCGCCGTATCCGCAAACTGGGGCTCATCACTGCCACCGGCCAGTTCGCGACGATGGTGGCCTCGAAATTCGGCAAACGCCTTACCGAGAAGCGCGCCGCCGAAATCCTTAGTCAATACAATGCCGACGACCGCGAGAACCCTGCAATCCCGGTCATCTCGGTAGAATCCGTCAATACGCCAGCGGCGATCCAACACATTCGCGCAATCAGCCCGGCCGTCGTGTTCTTGGTCAGCTGCCGCATGCTCTCCGCTTCGACGCTTCAAGCCATGCCCTGCCCGGTCATCAACTTCCATGCCGGCATCAACCCGCAATATCGCGGCCTGATGGGTGGATACTGGGCGCGGGTTAAAAACGACGAAGGCAATTTCGGCGCGACCGTCCATCTGGTCGATACAGGCGTCGATACAGGCGATGTTCTTTACCAGTCACGGATGACCCCGTCGAAAAGTGACACGATGCACACCTATCCGCTGCTCCAGACGGCAGCCTCCACGGACATTGCGATCCGCGCCATCGATGACGCGCTGTCCGGCGATCTCAAGCCTCTGCCGGCAAACGGCAATTCACGCCAATGGTATCATCCGCCAATCTGGACGTGGCTGTGGAATGGCTTCTCCCGCGGCATCTGGTAGTTATATCGTCCACGTACAACACGGGGTCGCTTTTGAGCATGACGCGCGTCGTGCCAAGGTGAGCCATGATGCGCCAATATGCGCATTGTCGGGCAAGAGGAGATTTCGGGCATATGGCAGATCGCATTATCGTTTACTGGCGCGATATTCCGGCGCAGGTCATCATCAAGCAGGGCCGCAAGACCGCCAAGCGCGAGCTGACCCTGCGCTTTACCGAAGCGATCGATATGTGCGCCATGCGCACCGGTGCCGCCGACAGCGGCGATTATCTTGCCGAATGGCGCAAGGCCGATCCGACCCCGGTCTCCGACGATCTCGAAATGGAAGCCGACAAGGCACAGGCCGAACTCGAAGCGGCCTACGACAAGGAGCGTCTGGTCGCCCTGGTGAAATCCGGCGGTAAAGACAATGGCTGACGCAAAGCCCGGCAATGCCGCTCCCGCCAAGAAGGCCGCGACCGGCGCCTTTACCCCCGCTGGCGTCTCGCCCAACCGCCGGGCACGCCGCAGCTACACCATCCGGCTCTGGGCCGTGCGCCACTCCCGTTTTCTCGAATGGTTCTATCACCGTTTCGCCGATTTATTCCTTCTGCTTCACCCGCTGTGGAAGGCCATCGGTTACAACCGCGTGGAAGCGCCGATCACCTTCATCGAGCGCAACGTCAAGGGGCTTCTGTTCGACTGTCGCATGTGCGGCCAGTGCGCCCTGTCGTCGACCGGCATGTCCTGCCCGATGAACTGCCCGAAGCAGCTGCGCAACGGCCCGTGCGGCGGCGTGCGCGCCAACGGCAATTGCGAAGTCGAGCCGGACATGCCCTGCGTCTGGGTCAAGGCCTGGGAAGGCTCGCGCAACATGGTGAAGGGGGACGCGATCATGAATGTGCAGAAACCCGTCAACCAGTCGCTGCGGGAAACCTCCTCCTGGCTGCGCGTCACCGCGCAGGCCGCCGAAGCCCGTGAATCCGCCGCCGCCGCAAAGGACGCCTGACGCATGGCCCATATCGACGAAAACCCGCTGGGCCGCCATCTTCCGCTCGATCCCCTGCCCGGTCACTCCTCGCGCGGCCGTCTCGAACGCGTGCTGCGGCGCGGCGAGTTTGCCGTCACCGCCGAACTGAACCCGCCGGACAGCGCCAATCCGGAAGACGTCTACGAACGCGCGGCGATCTTCGAGGGCTGGGTGGATGGCATCAACGCGGTCGATGCGTCCGGCGCCAACTGCCACATGTCGTCCGTCGGTATCTGCGCGCTGCTCACCCGCATGGGCTATGCGCCGATCATGCAGATCGCCTGCCGCGACAAGAATCGCATCGCCATTCAGGGCGACGTGCTGGGTGCTGCCGCCATGGGCGTTGCCAATATGATGTGCCTGACGGGCGACGGCGTGCAGGCTGGCGACCAGCCAGGCGCAAAGCCGGTCTTCGACCTCGACTGCATGTCGCTGCTCGAAACCGTGCGGATCATGCGCGACAACGGCAAATTCCTCTCCGGCCGCAAGCTGACGACACCGCCGCAGGTCTTTCTCGGGGCGGCGATCAACCCGTTCGCACCGCCCTACGATTTCCGCCCCTATCGCCTCGGCAAGAAAATCGAGGCCGGCGCCCAGTTCGTCCAGAGCCAGTATTGCTTCGACGTGCCGATGTTCCGCGACTACATGAACAAGGTGCGCGACCTCGGCTTCGATGAAAAATGCTTCATCCTCGTCGGCGTCGGGCCGCTGGCCTCGGCCAAGACCGCCAACTGGATCCGCAACAATGTGCCCGGCATCCATATCCCGGATGCGATCATCAAGCGGCTGGAAGGTGCTGAGGACCAGAAGAAGGAAGGCAAGCAGCTCTGCATCGACATCATCAACGAGGTGAAGGAGATCAAGGGCGTGTCCGGCGTTCACGTGATGGCCTACCGGCAGGAAGAATATGTCGCCGAGATCGTCCACGAATCGGGCGTGCTGAAGGGCCGCACACCCTGGAAGCGCGAGGAAAATCCGGGTGATTACCGGGTTGCCGAGCGGCTGGAAGCACTGAAGGACGGCAAGACGGAAAATCAGGAAGAAATGGCTGATGTCGCGGCCCATCGCCCGCATTGAAACGACAATGAGAATAAGAGGCACGGCTGGGAGGCCGAGCCTTTGACAATCCCTTCCGGCGCATGACAGAGATCAAGCGCCCCACCGCCACAGAGGATCATCCATGACCCGCACCATCGTTGCCTCCGCCACCCGCGAAATCATCATCGGCTTCGACCAGCCTTTCTGCGTCATCGGCGAGCGCATCAACCCGACCGGCCGCAAGAAGCTGGCCGCCGAGATGATCGAAGGCAATTTCGATACGGTGATCAAGGATGCGCTGGAACAGGTGGCCGCAGGCGCCACCATGCTCGACGTCAATGCCGGTGTCACCTCCGTCAACCCGAACGAAACAGAGCCGGGCCTGCTGGTCCAGACGCTCGAAATCGTCCAGGGGCTCGTCGACGTGCCACTATCGATCGACAGTTCCGTGACAGCCGCGATCGAAGCTGCCCTCAAGGTGGCCAAGGGCCGGCCGCTGGTCAACTCGGTCACAGGTGAAGAAGAGAAGCTCGAAGCCATCCTGCCGCTCTGCAAGAAATACGACGTTCCGGTCGTCGCCATCTCCAATGACGAGACGGGTATTTCCATGGATCCGGACGTTCGTTTCGCAGTTGCGAAGAAAATTGTCGAACGGGCCATGGATTATGGTATCAAGCCGCACGATATCGTCGTCGATCCGCTCGTCATGCCCATCGGTGCTCTCGGCGATGCCGGCCGACAGGTCTTCGCGCTTCTGCACCGCCTGCGCAACGAGTTGAAGGTCAACACCACCTGCGGCCTGTCGAACATCTCGTTCGGCCTGCCGCATCGCCACGGCATCAATGCCGGCTTCATCCCCATGGTCATCGGTGCGGGCATGACGTCGGCGATCATGAATCCCTGCCGTCCGCAGGAAATGGAAGCCGTTCGCGCGGCCAATGTCTTGAACGGGACCGACCAGAATTGCGGTACCTGGATCATGACCTATCGCGATCACAATCCGGCAGCCGGCCATGTGGTCACTGCCGCAACCGCACCGGGCGCCTCAAGTGGCCGCCGTGGCGGGCGCGCTGGACGCGCAAGGGCGGAATAACCGCCAGAAAAGAGAAATGATGTTTTTCAGTGCCGATCTGCTCGACGAATTCGCAAGCCTCTGGTTCCAGGCACCGATGGTGATGTCCTCCCGGATGCAGGACCTTGCCGCTTCTAACATGAACGGATCGACCGGCGGCACGGCGGAAGTCGGACAGATGATCACCGAAAAACTGTCGGCGGCAGTCGAAAGCCTGATGGCCGTGAACATGGCCATGGTCATGGAAGGCATGATCGCCGTCACGGGGCTGGCGACCGGCACCTGTGCTGGAATGGCGGGCGCATCCGACCGTGTCGCGGTGGCAGCACTGAAACCATATGGCAGCCGCGTCCGTGCCAATGCGCGGCGTCTTAGCAACTAGGAATGAATTGACTGTGTCGGCTGAGCAAAACAAAAGCGATCCCCTCGTCCTGTTCATGCCATCCGGCAAGCGTGGCCGTTTCCCCGTCGGCACGCCGGTGCTCGACGCGGCGCGATCGCTTGGCGTCTACGTCGAAAGCGTCTGCGGCGGCCGTGCGACCTGCGGGCGCTGTCAGGTGTCGGTGCAGGAAGGCAGCTTCGCCAAGCACAAGATCATCTCGTCGCTCGACCACATCTCCGTCAAGGGGCCGAAGGAAGAGCGCTACGAGAGCATTCGCGGCCTGCCGGACGGCCGGCGCCTTTCCTGCTCGTCGCAGATCCTCGGCGATCTCGTCATCGATGTGCCACAGGATACGGTCATCAATGCGCAGGTGGTGCGCAAGGCGGCCAGCGACCGGGTGATCGAGCGCAATGCCGCGATCCAGCTCTGCTATGTCGAGGTCGACGAGCCCGACATGCACAAGCCGCTCGGCGATCTCGACCGCCTGAAGGTCATGCTGGAAAAGGACTGGGGCTGGAAAGACCTTCTCATCGCACCGCATCTGATCCCGCAGATTCAAGGGATTCTCCGCAAGGGTAACTGGGGCGTGACCGCCGCGATCCACCGCGATATGGACTCATCCCGTCCCTTCATCGTCGGCCTCTGGCCGGGTCTGAAGAACGAAGCTTATGGCATCGCCTGCGATATTGGCTCGACGACCATCGCCATGCACCTCGTCTCGCTGCTCTCCGGCCGTATCGTTGCTTCCTCCGGCACCTCGAACCCGCAGATCCGCTTCGGCGAAGACCTGATGAGCCGCGTCTCCTATGTGATGATGAACCCGGATGGCCGGGAAGCCATGACCAAGGCCGTGCGCGAAGCCATCAACGTCCTGATCGGCAAGGTCTGCGCCGAGGGCGAAGTCGATCGCCACGACATTCTCGACATGGTCTTCGTCGGCAATCCGATCATGCACCATCTGTTTCTCGGCATCGACCCGACCGAACTCGGCCAGGCGCCGTTCGCTTTGGCCGTCTCCGGCGCGCTGCAATACTGGGCCCACGAGATCGATATCGACGTCAATCGCGGCGCTCGCCTTTATATGCTGCCCTGCATCGCCGGCCATGTCGGCGCCGATGCGGCCGGTGCGACATTGGCTGAAGGGCCGTACCGCCAGGACCGGATGATGCTTCTGGTCGATGTCGGGACCAACGCCGAAATCGTGCTCGGCAACAAGGATCGCGTCGTCGCCGCCTCCTCGCCCACCGGCCCTGCCTTCGAGGGTGCGGAGATTTCCTCCGGCCAGCGGGCGGCACCTGGCGCGATCGAGCGCGTGCGCATCGATCCGGAAACCTTGGAACCGAAGTTCCGTGTCATCGGTGTCGACAAGTGGTCCGATGAAGAGGGGTTTGCCGAAGCCGCCACGGCGGTAGGCGTCACCGGCATCTGCGGCTCGGCAATCATCGAAGTCGTCGCCGAGATGTATCTCTGCGGCATCATCTCGGAGGATGGCGTCGTCGATGGCGGCATGGCGGCAAGGAGCCCGCGCATCCTGCAGAACGGCCGTACCTTCTCCTACCTTCTGCACGACGGCGACCAGCGCATCACGGTAACGCAGAATGACGTGCGCGCCATCCAGCTTGCCAAGGCGGCGCTCTATGCCGGCATCAAGCTGTTGATGGAAAAGCTGGACATCGAGCATGTCGATACCATCCGCTTTGCCGGCGCCTTCGGCTCCTTCATCGATCCGAAATATGCGATGGTCCTCGGTCTCATTCCCGATTGCGATCTCTCGGAAGTCAAGGCCGTCGGCAACGCCGCCGGCACCGGCGCCCTGATGGCGCTGCTCAACCGCGGCCACCGCCGCGAAATCGAGCAAACCGTCAGCAAAATCGAGAAGATAGAGACGGCGCTTGAATCGAAGTTTCAGGAGCATTTCGTCTACGCCATGGCGCTTCCGAACAAGGTCGATACCTTCCCGAAACTGTCGGCGGCGGTGACTTTGCCGGAACGGAAGGTGCTTTCCGACGGCGAGGGAGAGGGTGGCGGCAGACGCAGGCGGAGAAGCCGGGAATAGCTGGCGCGGATTGACGCAACGGGCAGGAACCAAATGACCACGGCGGCGTTTTTGCGTGACCGTGGATCAGATGCTCACTCACAAGCCGGACACCACCTCGCGCCACGCCATGCAGAAGGCGGCCACTGAGCTCGTCTATCTCTCCAATCTCGAGGGCGGCATCACCCGCAAGCCGGGCAAACGTGCCTTTCTCTATCATGACGCCGACGGCAAGCGGATCGAGGAGCGGAGTGAACTGGACCGCATCGCGGCACTCGCCATTCCTCCCGCCTATACCGACGTGCTGATCTCAATCGATCCGAACTCGCATCTGCAGGCAACAGGTCGGGACGCGCGCGGTCGCAAGCAATATCGCTACCATCCGGAATGGTCGGCCGAGCGCGGCAAGAGCAAATTCGCGCAATTGCCGGACTTCGCCGCCAGGCTGCCGAAAATCCGAGAGAAGGTCGATTCCGACCTGCGCCTGCGAAAACCCGGCATGGACAAGGCCCTGGCGACCGTCGTCTGGTTGCTCGACAATCTCTATATCCGTGTCGGCAATACCAACTACGCCGAGGAGAACGGCTCCTACGGTCTGACGACACTCAGGAATCGCCATGTGAGGATCGACGGCTCCAGCGTCCATTTCAACTTCAAGGGCAAATCGGGCAAGGAATGGCGCCTCAGCCACAACGACCCGCGCATTACCAAGGCTATCCGGATGCTGCAGGAACTGCCCGGCCAGCAACTGTTCCAGTATCTCGACGAAGATGGAAACCGCCGTCCGATCCGGTCACAGGACGTCAATGCCTATATCCGCGAAGCTGCCGGGGCCGACTTCTCCTCGCGGCAGTTCCGCACCTGGGGCGCCACCCGCATGGCGGCGATCGCATTGGCAGCCGTCGAGCGCGCCCAGAGCCAGAGGCAGCTGAAGCGGCAGATCAACGATGTTGTCGATGCAGTAGCGACAAGGCTGGTCAACACCCGCGCCGTCTGCCGGTCGTCCTATATTCATCCGAAAGTATTCGAGGATTTTGAGAGCGGCGCACTCGCAGGCCTCATGAAAATGAGGCCCAGCCGGAGCAAGGCGCTGACACGCTGGATGGACGATGACGAGATCAGAGTGCAGCGCTGGCTGAAGAAGAGCGACGCGTGAACATCGCCCTTCCTGAATGATTTATTGCAAGCCGATGAAAGCCGTCCGCACATGTTCGGCCACGGCCAGAACCGGCGCCGACGCGTTGTCGACCACCTGCAGGCCGATATTGTAGTGGCCGAGTTCCGGCAGGCCTTCCGCTTCGCCGAGCGCCACCAGATCGCCCTGGACCAGGTAACGCGGCAAAGGAGCAATGGCGAGATCAGCCTGGATGGCCGCACGTTGTCCCGTCGTATGGGCGCTCAAGAAGGCGACGCGGAACTTGCGGCCTGACTGCGTCAGCTGCTCCACCGCATCCGCGCGCCAGACGCAGCCGTCCTCCCACATCGAGATCGGCAGCGGCTCGCGCGTATGGGCCGTTCCACATTTGATTCCGGCCCAGACGAGCTTCTCGGAGACGAGGATTTCCCCGCCGCCGGTGTTTTCACCCGCCAGGCTGTTGAAGATCGCGATGTCCATGCGATGCTCTTCCACCCGCTTGCGCATGACATTGCTGTTGCCGATCGTCACGTCGACGGTGACGTTCGGATAGGATTCGGAAAACCGCTTCAGAACTTCGGGAAGAATACGCTCGCCGATATCCTCTGGTGCACCGACGCGGACCACCCCGTTCATGTCGGGCAACAGGAAGCGCGAGACGGCCTCGTTGTTGAGCGCCAGCATGCGCCGCGCAAAGCCCAGTAGCACCTCGCCTTTCGGGGTCAGCGACACCGAGCGCGCATCGCGCAGGAACAGAACGCAGCCAAGCGTTTCCTCAAGCTTCTTGATCTGCATCGAGACGGCAGAAGGCGTCCGGTAGACAGTCTCGGCCGCGGTGGTGAAATTTCCGGTCTCGGCAATGGCAACGAAGGTTTTCAGGATGTCCAGCTCGAGGAGCGGAAGCACATGCCGTAACATCATGTTCATGGGGAACCTCCCGGATCAATTTTTCTGAATGATACCATTACTTCATTTCGTTTGATTGAACCTCAAAGGGGAGCGATAGTCAAGTTGCAAACATCGAAGACGTGACGAAAGGAGCTTCCCATGTCCCTGCACCACGACACGACGCCCCAGAACAATGTCATCCGGCTGCGCGCCGGCGGCTCCTCATTTGCGATGCGCCAAATGTTCGCGCCCTTGGTCCACCAGATAAGCGAGGGCCACCACGCCCGCAAGATCGCGGAAACGCGCAAGGCGACGCGGCGAGAAATCTCCCATCTGCCCGCAAGCCTGCAACAGGACCTGGCTTTCTCCGATGGGACCGTCATCGCATTGGAACAGCGTTAACGCGACAACGGCCCTTGGAAACTCTCCCGTAGGCCTCTAAACTCACCGCCAGTGGCACAGAGCCGCTGGCCGGAAACGAGGGAGGAGCCTTGCAGTCCGTGAGATACCGCCTTGTCGCAGCGATTTGCCTCGTTCCCCTTGTTCTCTATGCCGTGGTTTTCCAGGGCGGGGCGCTGGCGACACGCAGTTACATGGACGAGGCGTCGCTCCAGGCAAGCTCCGCGTTGCGTCTGGCTGTCTCGGCGCTCAGCGGCCACCTCAGCCGCTACGAGCCCTTGCCGGCGCTGATCGCCGACCATGACGGCATCAAGGATCTGATCGTCCATCCGCATGACGGATCCTTGCGCGACGCTGCAAATAGCTACCTCAAGGACATCAACCGGCTGCTGGAATCTTCCGACATCTACGTCATGACGCTGGACGGCAATACGATTGCCGCCAGCAACTACGATCAGCCGGCAAGCTTCGTCGGCGAGAATTTCAGCTACAGGCCCTATTTCCAGGATGCCGCCAAGGGAAATCAGTCACGTTTCTATGCGCTTGGCACCACCTCGCTAAAACGCGGTTATTACTTCGCTTCGCCGATCCGCGTCGATGGCCGGATCAGCGGCGTCATCGTCTTCAAGGTCGATATCGATTCCATCGAAACCTCCTGGCGCGGCGGCGAGTACAAGATCTTCGTCTCCGATCCGGAAGGCATTATCTTCATGACCGGCAGCCCGGAATGGCTCTATTCCGGCATTTTTCCCTTAAACAGCGCGCGCCTGCAGCGGACGCAAGCGTCGCGGCGCTACGCCGAGGCAACGCTGAAATCGTTGCCGATTACCCGCAGCACGCTGGACGACCATGAACTGATGACCATGACCACTGCCGACCGCCGGGAATATCTGGTCCTGTCCCAATATATGCCGGAGGCTGACTGGACCGTGAACGTGCTGATGGACACCGCCTCCGTGCGCAGCCAGACCCGCACGATGATCGTCGCTGTCGTCCTCTTTCTCTGCCTTGCCGGGCTGGCGCTGGCGATTCTCCTGCAGCGGCGTGCCCGGCTGGAGGAACGCATGCGCATGCAGCTTGAGGCACGCAACGAACTGGAACATCGGGTTGAAGAACGCACCGCCGATCTCGCGCTCGTCAACCAGCGCATCGAGGAAGAGATCGCCGAACGGCGGTTGACCGAACAGGAACTGCGCAAGACCCAGGCGGACCTGATCCAGGCAGGCAAGCTTGCCGGGCTGGGCCAGATGTCGGCCGCCCTCTCCCACGAACTCAACCAGCCCCTGGCGGCAGCAAAGACCTATGCCGACAGCGCGGCGATGCTGATTGATCTGGAACGGGTGCCGGAAGCCCGCGACAACGTCCGGCGGATTTCCGGCCTGATCGACCGCATGGCCTCGATCAGCCGCCACCTGCGCAATTTCGCCCGCAAGCCGAACGAAAAACTCGGGCCTGTGGCGCTCGACGCCGTGATCGCCGATACGCTTGAGATCGTCTCGGCGCGCTTGAAAACAGCAGATGCCGATCTTGAGATTGATCTCGGCAGCAAGACCGGATTGGTCAAGGCGGGATCCGTCCGGCTGCAACAGGTTCTGGTCAACATCATCACCAATGCGGCAGACGCCATCGAAGGCCTTGCCGACCGGCGCATCCATCTCTCGACGGAATATCAAGGCGAAAAAATCATTCTGACAATCAGGGACCATGGCCCCGGCGTACCCGCCGCGATCACGGACCGCATCTTCGACCCCTTCTTCACAACCAAGGGGGTCGGCAAGGGTCTCGGCCTCGGCTTGTCGATCTCCTACAACATCGTCAAGGATTTCGGCGGCAGTCTCTCCGTCTCGAATCACCCGGAGGGCGGCGCCATGTTTCGCATCGAGCTCGAAGCAGCGACGGCGACCCAGGAGGCGGCCGAATGAGTGACCCACGCGTCCTGCTGGTCGATGACGAAGAAGAAATGCGGCGCTCCACTGCGCAGGCACTCGGCCTGTTCGGGCTGGAGGTCGATACGTTCTCCAGCGCGGAAGATGTGCTGGAACTGATCGGCTACAGTTTTCCCGGCGTCGTGGTCAGCGATATCCGCATGCCGGGCATGGACGGCATGACCCTTTTGCAGCGCATCCGCGAGGTAGATGCCGAAATCCCCGTCATCCTGGTGACCGGCCATGGCGACGTCCAGCTCGCCGTCAAGGCGATGCGCGAAGGCGTCTATGACTTCCTCGAAAAGCCGTTTACCGCCCAGCATCTGGCCGCGATCGCCCGCCGGGCGCTTGACCGGCGCAGCCTCGTCCTGGAAAACCGGCGGCTGAGGGCGGTTGCCGGCAAGCGCGACGACATCGAGGCGCGGCTGCCGGGCCGAACGCAGGCCATGGTCGATCTGCGCTACCGCCTGCGCGCCATCGGCGCCACCGACGCCGATACGCTGATCATCGGCGAGACCGGTGTCGGCAAGGAGGTCGTTGCCCGCGCACTGCACGATATCAGCGCCCGCGCGGACCGGCCGCTGATCGCCATCAACTGCGCCGCATTGCCGGAAAACCTGATCGAAAGCGAACTCTTCGGTCATGAGGCTGGTGCCTTTCCGGGCGCGCTTCGGCCGCGCTACGGCAAGTTCGAACACGGCCGCGGCGGCACCATCCTGCTCGACGAGATCGGCTCCCTGCCCTACGATCTGCAGGCGAAGTTCCTGCGTGTGCTGCAGGAGCGGGTGATTACCCGGCTCGGCTCGAACGAGATCGTGCCGCTCGACGTGCGCTTCGTCGCCACCAGCAAGGTCGACCTCGAGGCAGAAGTCGCGGCCGGCCGTTTTCGCGCCGATCTACTGTATCGCCTGAATGTCGCAACGCTGCATGTTCCCTCGCTGGCCCAGCGAAAGGCCGACATCCCGCTGTTGTTCCTGCAGCTGGTGCGGGAGGCCGCCGCCCGTTACGTCCGCAACGACATCGATGTGCCGCCGGGGCTGATTACCGAGATCGCCGAACGCTCCTGGCCCGGTAATGTCCGTGAACTGCGCAACGCCGCCGACCGGCTTGTGCTCGGCCTCGACCCAAAGCCGGACGAGGCGCAAGCCCCGGCCGAGCGGCAGCGACTGTCAGACAAGGTGGCCGCCTATGAACGCGGCATCATCGCCAGCGCCCTTGCCGCCCATGGCGGCAGCCTGCGGCCTGTCTATGAGCTGCTCGGGATATCCCGCAAGACGCTCTACGAGAAGATGCAGAAATACGGGCTCGACAAGAAGATACAGATTCTGGACGATGACTACGCGCTGTAAATCAAGAGATGGGTGGAAATCCACCCATCATGAAAGCCGTTTGTTTCCGATCTCACCCATGGTGCGCCGCACTCAGCAAGAAAAGGTCCGGATGCCCGAGCGGAGCAGTTGCTCCCTTCAACGTCTGCATCACAAATGAAGCATCCAGAATCGGCGCGGGAGGAGCTGCGCCGGCTGGCAACATATTTCATCCGGGAGGACTTCGATGAAAATCCTGAAAGCCATGCTTGGCGTAACGGCTCTTGCCGCAATCTCACTCATTTCCGTTTCCGCACACGCGGAGGGCTATCCCGAGCGCACCATCACCATGGTCGTGCCGTTTTCAGCCGGCGGACCGACCGATACGGTTGCCCGCCTCGTTGCCGAATCGATGTCGAAGGATCTCGGCCAGCAGATCGTCGTCGAAAACGTCGGCGGTGCCGGCGGATCGCTGGGTGCCGGCCGGGTGGCACAGGCAGAAGCCGACGGTTACACGGTTCTTCTCCATCATATCGGCATGGCGACATCAGCCACGCTCTACCGCAAGCTTGCCTATGACACGCTGAATGCCTTCGAATATGTCGGTCTCGTCACCGACGTGCCGATGACGATCGTCGCCCGCAAGGATTTCGAGCCGACGGACCTCAAGGGCCTTGTGGATTATGTCAAAGCCAATAAGGACACCGTGACGGTCGCCAATGCCGGCATCGGCGCCGCCTCGCATCTCTGCGGCATGATGTTCATGAGCGCCATTCAAACCCCGCTCGTCACCGTTCCCTACAAGGGCACCGGCCCAGCGATGACCGATCTGCTCGGCGGCCAGGTCGACATCATGTGCGACCAGACCACCAACACCACCAAGCAGATTCTCGGCGGCACGATCAAGGCCTATGCCGTGACTTCGCCCGCGCGTCTGCCCGTCCTGCCGGATGTGCCGACGACAGCCGAAGGTGGTCTTGCTGATTTCCAGGTCGGCATCTGGCATGGCATCTACGCGCCGAAGGGCACGCCGGCGGAAGCCACCGAGCGCCTGTCGAAAGCACTTCAAGTTGCCCTGAAGGATCCGAACGTCGTCGCACGCTTTGCCGAACTCGGCACCGTTCCCTCGTCGGACGCCGACGCGACGCCTGCTGCGCTCAAGGCCAAGCTCGAAAGCGAGATCGCCCGCTGGAAGCCGGTCATCGAAGCGGCCGGCCAATACGCCGACTGATCGTCGTTCCCGCCATGGGCAAAAGCCTCTCCCGCCTTCCTCTTCTTGAAGAGGGAGGCGTTCGCCTACCCTCTTTCGAAAAGTCTTCAAAGAGGTGATGGCAGGTGAGGCAGGGCTGAAAACAAGGAGACATCATGAAATCCTTATCCTTCGACACCACCAATGCGCTTTGCGGCGCGCTGTTCATCGGGCTGGGCGGCTTTTTCATCTATCAGTGCTTCAGCCTTGACCTCGGCACGGCGTTCAAAATGGGGCCCGGCTATTTTCCGCTGGTGCTGGCGCTCATCCTGACGCTTCTCGGCATCGTCATCCTGGTTCAGTCGACGCGCGTCGAGGGCGAGCCGATCGGGCCGGTCGCCTGGCGCGGCATGCTGTTCATCCTGCCGGCACCGATCTTCTTCGGCCTGACTGTGCGCGGCCTCGGCTTCGTGCCGTCACTGTTCTTCACCGCCCTGATTGCCTGCTTCGCATCGCAGAAGATGAAACCGCTGACCGCGATCGCGCTGTCGGTCGCGTTGACGATCTTCTCGGTCGCCGTGTTCAGCTACGCGCTCGGCCTGCCCTTCGAACGCTTCGGCCCCTGGGTCAGAATGTAGGACATCACGATGGATCTTTTCAGCAATCTCGCACTCGGATTTGCCACCGCCGCCTCGCCGGAAAACCTGCTGTTCTGCCTGATCGGCGTGCTGCTCGGCACCCTGATCGGCGTGCTGCCCGGCATCGGCGCCACCGCCACCATCGCCATGCTGTTGCCGATCACCTTTCAGCTCGAGCCCGTCTCCTCGCTGATCATGCTCGCCGGCATCTATTACGGTGCGCAATATGGCGGCTCGACCACGGCGATCCTGATCAACATGCCCGGCGAATCCTCCTCCGCCGTCACCGCCATCGACGGCTACCAGATGGCCCGCAAGGGCCGGGCCGGAGCAGCGCTGTCGATCGCGGCCCTCGGCTCGTTCTTTGCCGGCACCGTCTCGACCTTCCTGGTGGCGATCTTCGCCCTGCCGCTCACCGCCCTCGCGCTCAAGTTCGGCGCGGCGGAATATTTCTCGCTGATGATCGTCGGCCTCGTCTCCTCGATCGCGCTTGCCCATGGCTCGATCGTCAAGGCGCTGGCCATGGTGGCGCTCGGCCTGCTGCTCGGTCTCGTCGGCACCGACATCTACACCGGCACGCCGCGCTTTACCCTCGGTATCCGCGAATATGCCGACGGGCTGAACTTTGTCGCCGTCGCCGTCGGCGTCTTCGGCGTCGCCGAGATCCTGCGCAATCTCGAAGGCGAAAAGACCCGGACGCTGCTGATGGCCAAGGTCAGCGGCCTGTTGCCGACACGCGACGATTTCAAGCAGATGATGTGGCCGGTCATTCGCGGCACCGGTATCGGTTCGGCGCTCGGCATCCTGCCCGGTGGCGGCGCCATCCTTGCAGCCTTTGCCTCCTACACCGTCGAAAAGCGCCTCTCCAAGCACCCAGAAGAGTTCGGCCATGGCGCCATCGCCGGCGTCGCGGGCCCGGAATCGGCCAACAATGCCGGTGCCCAGACATCGTTCATTCCGCTCCTGACGCTCGGCATTCCCGCCAATCCGGTGATGGCGCTGATGGTCGGTGCGATGATCATCCAGGGTATCGTTCCCGGACCAAACGTGGCATCCGAACAGCCGGCGCTGTTCTGGGGCATCATCGCCTCGATGTGGATCGGCAACCTGATGCTGGTGGTGCTCAACCTGCCGCTGATCGGCCTGTGGGTGAAGCTGCTGACGATCCCCTACTACGTGCTCTTCCCGATCATCATGGCCTTCTGCTCGATCGGGGTCTACAGCGTCAATTCCAACGTCTACGACCTCTATGCCGTCGCCTTCTTCGGCCTGGCCGGATATGCGCTGGTCAAGCTGCGCTGCGAACCCGCACCTCTCCTGCTCGGCTTCGTTCTCGGGCCGCTCTTGGAGGAAAACCTGCGCCGGGCGATGATCCTGTCGCGCGGCGATGCAACGACCTTCGTGACGCGGCCGATCAGCGCCTTCCTGCTGCTGATCGCCCTCGCCGTCCTCGTCGTCGTCTTCCTGCCAAGCGTCAAGAAAAAGCGCGAGGCGGTGTTCACCGAAGAGGATTGATCACATATTCCCGGTCATCAACGGCGGCTCATCGTCTGCCGGTGATGACCGGGAACTCCGGCAGGCATGAGGCGCGCGGCTTGGCGGTGTATAAAATTAAATCCGGTAACGGCGATAGGAAATCAAATCCGTACCTTCAAAGAACAAAGGCCAGTCTCTCGACCAGCCCTCCAAAAGGTCCCGATGGGTTGAGCCATCGACTATCGGTGTTTAACGGCCACCTGCTCGTTTGTAATATCAGGCGGCTTTAATGCCACCTTCGTCTTTCTCTGTTTTCTTGTCGGCGGTTCTGGCCGAGGCCTCTATCATCGCCATGTTGATGATGTAGCTCAACAGAGCATTATTCTGGTTGTCAGCCAGAAGTTTTGCCGCATTGAGAAGATCTACGATATGTGACTGCTGCTTCATCGGGGCCCTCCACCCTTGGCTTTATTCACACCCCATGGTCGGTCACTTCGCCTCCTCTTTTCAACTGCGGATAATTACCCTTGAAAGTTGCCAGTTGCAGAGCGCTAAAACCCATTGAATTTTAGGGTATTGTGGCTTAATTTGACAACACTAAAACATGACGATAATAGTATTGTATTATAATCAGAGAGCGAAAAATGACATCGGGTCCGATCTTTAGCGACGCTCAGCTTAAGCTCTGGATGCGGAGAGTCCAGACCGAAATGGCCAAGGGGACCCCACCGCAGCAGACCCTTGATCTCGTCAAATCTGCCATGGAAGCACAATCGGCAGGTGAATCGCAAATATCACCGGCGATCGAAATTGCGCAAAAATCCGCAAAAAAAATCTAGAAATAACCGCCCCGACAACAGGCCCTTCTTGCATTTCTGTTGGAACCAATCTAAAGCGATTCCCACAAGTCTCGAAACAATAAGGCAGTGATACCAAGATTGCGATTCTCAGAGCCTATTTCAGGCCAAACGGCTACCGTAGTATTGCTCGACGTCGATACGTGATCGAACGAAGGAGCCAAGGCGGATAGCGGGAATCCCTGCTTTATTTAACTCGCCTCCAACAAGGTTTGCCAGCGCAATTTCCCCGTTCACCTGGAGCCTAGCCGCAACCTCTTTTGGCGATATGAACTTTCTACGAAAATCCCATATTTCCGCCATCGATATCCTACCGCTTGATAGAAATCCGTATGCGACAAGGTTCGAAATTTGGGGGCCGCTCATGCCTAGGTAAAACCCTGCTTCACCACCGGTTATCTCCGCAGAGGAGCCGTCGGGTCCTGGGGCCAGATCAGCAAAAAAAGCCTTCCAAACTTCAAAGTCACCGATCACAAGACCACGGATGTAGGGCGAATTCACTGATTTTCTCAATGTCGGAAGGGTCTGGTCCAGTATTCCCTGCAGCATCTGCGGCCAGGGACTGCCGGGAAGGTGGTAAAGTGCCAAAACGATATCGCTAATGGAGAGCGTCCGCTTCTTGCCCCTCGTGCGTGGAACCTCGATTGAAGTGAGTTCGCATACAGATCGTGTGGTCGCGTGCCAGTTTCTGGCGAGCAATTGGTCTGGGCACCTGAAACCTGAAGCGTAGCATGCGAGCAAGGCGCTCACAGGGAGGCCCGACTTCGCGCTCTCTTCGCGAACCAGTTTCGATGCGTGAGCATAACGGGAGAGGTCATGCCACGATACGGGCGGTGACGTACTAGGCGTCGTTTTAGTCGTCCCATCGACCGCAATTAGCACGCTCGCCCTCAACGATGACTTGATCCCGGACGTCATCAACTTTCGGAAGCGGGGATCGTAAAATGGCGACATCAATCGGACCCTTAGAGGGTGCGCATAGAAATCCTTGGTCTGTGGGAAAAACCACGCATTCTTTAAACTCTCAGCCATCTCGATGAAGCCGTGAGGCCAGTTGATCATTGCACGACCCGCTACAGAAAGATTTTTCGCGCTGACCTCTCCGACAGCCGAAAAGTTCGACTGAAGCGCTCGACACACCCCAGTTTTGAAATCAAGCGCCTTCGCGGCCTGCACTATGAATTCGAAAAGATGGCCAGGGTTAAATTCGCGTAACTCGGGATGGAGAGCCGCACGTCCACGATCTACTCTTTCGGGATCGATGAGGTCGGTTACGAACCGGACGGCCTCCTCGTCGTCGAATTCTACAATGGGTTGGGGGTAGTCACGTAAATCGACCGAGGCCTTTCGACGGTCGTTCGGATCAAAACATTTGTGGCAAGAGCAAATGCCCTTTGTAGAGACGAAGGTTAGTCGGGCGCGGCAAACCGGGCATTTATCGAGCAACGTTTCGAAAGTTGAAGGATCGAACGTAAGTGACTTGATGTGCCAAATGGCCTTTTGATAGCCACCATACTTCAAAAAAGTTGGCGCGACCCGTCGATGACCGATAAGTTGATGGTACGGCAGATTGCTAGAAAAGAAGTCAAAGCTATCCCGCCCAGTTGACGGGTAAAGAAGCGGAGCAATATCGGACTGTCCCTTCCTAGTGCCCAGAAGGTCTCCTAGGCCATCTAAGGTGAGCCCCCACTTGGCTACCCCGTAATGTGAAAATCTTTGTTCGCGTTTCCCGCCAATAATCTTCATAATTTCGAAGGGGTAGTGGTAGGCATTGAGAGCGCTCGCTCTCAAAATCAGGTCTGCGGCTCCCTCGCCCGGCATAGGCTGCACAGATACTGCGAGTTTGCGACCGGCCAGGGCGTGGTGGCGACGAGCCGCCTCGCCATCTATAAGTCCGTACTGCTTAGCCATAAGCGGCCCCGCGCTCCTCTCACCAATCGCGTGCAACATGACGGCCATTGGCCGCGCCGCGAATTGGCAACAGTACCCATTTGCACTTCGAGGGCGCGCAACGAAGTATGACCGTTACCCCTTTTTTGGGACGTCGACCTCGGCTGGGTCCTCACCAGTCCGACCGGAAGGGGTACGCCAGCGCACGCCCACTCCATAGGCCGTGGTCGCACCGGTGAATTCCACCCCCTGATCCTCCAAGGCTCTCACAACGCTTGTAAGCGTTTCCAACATGACGTTCTGGCCCTCTTCGACACGGAGGAGTGTATGGCGCGATACCCCTGCTGCCTGAGCCAACTGGCTTTGCTTCCAGCCGACTAATGCCCGGCCCGCACGCAATATCTCTGGTGGATAATTAATCGCCATACAGCGAAAAACGCACCTTATCCAAAAATGTCAACATTAGCTACTTAATGTAGCACATTGTTGACATTTAGTTGCGTTTATTTAACAAGAAGTAGCAACGATTCTTTTCGCAGCGATTCAAATCAGAATCACCACGAGGTATTTCATGGCTAACTCGGCTTCCCCACCAATTCCGTCCCCGCAGGAAATGATTGACGCCTACCGTCGGCTTGCTGACGACCTTGAAAGGTTTGCGGTGCTGGGTCCGAAATCTATCGTATCCAGCGCCACTATTTCGGACTGGGTCATCGCCAAGAGAGCCGTGCCTGTTCTTGTGGGGACCATCACCGGCCATCCGAACATTAAGAGCGGGAACGCCGGGTTCACTACCGAGATCGTCTTCTGGGATGAAAGGCAGAACCTCGCCAGGACTTTCAACCGCTGGTATCGCCTAGGACGTCCTCTTGAAGGAGGGCCCAACCAATGAAACCCCACACCCAGGACATGCTCGACGCCGCGATAGAGAACCTTCTAACAGCCACTGCCGAAGTCCGTGTAGCGATCTCCAAATTTCCTGCCGAACTTAGCCGACGAGCCGCCCCAACAGCCTTGGCCAGCAGTCCGCGTCGGTTTCTTGCTTTTTGCGCGTTCGTACACCTGATGAAAAATCAGCAGCATTTCTTCACCTCCGAGACTTCAGTAATAGTGATCCAAGTCCCACGGGCTTGGCCGATGGACGACTTCGACTATGTCGCAGAACTCGGCCTCAAGTCTGGAGGTCGCAGCTCCGTGCGGATTAAGGCTTTCTGCCATCCCCCAAGGACTAAAAAAGGGAATTGGGATTTCAGCCCTGGCGCATATCTGGACGCTCAGAAGGTAGTGGTCTTTCTCCCAAAGGGGGCGGAGCTGCACGCCGAGTTCAGGATAAGTGCAGACACGAACGTCGATTTGGAAATCCTTGCTGACCGACATCTGGATAGCCTCGCTCTCCAACTGGACGTCGGCCCATTGTCCGAAGAATGCAAAGCACTTCTTCGCCAACAGGACCCGAGGTACATAGATTCGATCTTCCGCAAAGGTCGGTCGGCACGGTCTGCGCTGGCAAGGGTCAAGGAATTATCATCAAAAGCCAGCAGTTCGCGGCGGGTCCTTCCACTTACATCGTATGGCGCGGCAGGAACATGGGGCCTCGATCTAAAACGCGATCTGGAACTCTGGCGGGCCGGTGCGCTTCACTGGGCCGATGTTGATAAAGGAGTTCTGCTGTACGGCCCGCCGGGTACCGGAAAATCCAGCTTTGCCGTATCCCTCGCGTCCGCGTGCGGCGCTCACTTGGTATCGGCCTCGCTTGCCAAATGGCAATCTCACGGTCATCTCGGCGACTTGTTGAAAGCGATGAGGATCGATTTCAATGAGGCGCGAGAATCCGCCCCGTCAATTCTATTCCTCGATGAATTCGATGCTTTTGGAGACCGCCGAAAATTCTCAGGAGATAATCAGCAGTATTGCAACGAGGTTGTAAACGCTTTGCTTGAAGCGCTCGATGGTACTGAAGGACGCGAAGGTGTTGTGGTGGTGGCAGCAACAAATCTGCCTGGACGTCTTGATCCTGCCCTCATCCGTTCGGGTAGGATAGAGCAGCATATTGAACTCTCGCCACCGAATGCGGAAGAGCGAGCCTCAATCCTTCGTTTCTACCTTCCTGAGTTGGCAAATTGCCTTGAGATAAGCCAAGCAGCAAGAGCGCTTTCAGGAAAGACGGGTTCGGACTTGGAACTTGTTGCGCGGAAAGCGCGACAGCGTGCGCGCATTGCGAATAGGGATTTAAAAATTGAGGACCTTACTGAGCACATCTCCGAGCGCATAAAGTTGGTCGGAGCCGATCTCTGGCGAATATGCATTCATGAGGCAGCGCACGCGTTGGTAGCGAAGGTACTGGAAGTGGGGACCGTCTCACGAATAGAGATTTTCGATCATACATCAGAAAACGAACGGTCACATGAAACTCACGGAGCGACTTGGATCGATGAGCCGGTGACACCGTTTAAAACTGAGAGGTACTTCCGAGGTGACATCGCTGTGGGTCTCGCCGGTATGGCCGCCGAGGAGCTGATATTCGGCTACCGCTCGACTACTGCTGGAGGATCACCAAGGAGCGACGTTGCGAAGGCAACTGAATTAGCTTCGCAAATGGTCACGAGGTTCGGGTTGGGCAGACGCCTCTCGACGTTTCCCGAAGAAATTGACCAGTCGGAAGGGGCCTTGTTTTCAATAATTCCTGACCTTCGCGCTGATATCGATCTCATTCTTGATGCGGAGTACAAGAGATCGAAGGAAATACTGGAGTCGCACCAGGAGGCGCTGATAAAAATCGCGGGCGCACTGAGGGACGAGAAATTCCTAGCGGGTGAGCGCCTTGCACAGCTGCTCAATCACCTATCCAGCGACGAAATTTCCGGATTTCAACAACTCTACCAAGGCAAACCAGGCCACCTAGTCCAACCGGGAACGTCGCCATGATCTAAGGCTCAGCTGGAACCGGATTGAAAACGGCCTCGGATGACGCGCGCAATTTCACGGGCATCATCCAAAGTCATGTGCGGAAAGCCAGTGTCCCGCTGCCCTACCATCTGAAGGAGACAAGCACTTGCCGCCTCCAGTTGAGCATCCTCATGAGGAATCGCCGCTCTTAACGCAGCTAGGTTAGGATTTTGGGGCATCATCTGAAATTTCGCACAGTCTCGGACCATTAAAGGATCGGGCGGAATTTCGTCGACGTCAACCAGCCACGATACGCCGCTTGTCGTTTAACAGACCCGGCCAAGCGATTTCTCGTCGGGCCGCTAACCTCGGCTCTTGGTTATTTGGTCTCCGCGCCAAAGGCCAATTCTCAACGTTTATCACTTCGAGAGGAATGCGCCTTATGTGGCACGCTGCGATTTCAAAGTCGGGGTTCACTTCGCAAATCGGCGGTGACGACGACATATTGGCGTCTGGCAAATGGTTGGTTCCCATAGCCCTTGGCGATCCTGAAGGCATATGGCGGAAATTGGCGGAAGCTGCGGCTCATGGCGATCTGGCGGCTGTGAAGATTTCGTCAGCTAGGCTTGATGTGAAGCTCGGCCACCACCTCGTCTGTGCATACTGCAAAACTTCGCAGGAGAACGACGTAAATGAGACACTGACGAAGCTTCGTAACCTCGGAGCTACAGGCGACCTACGCTACAAGTCTGACCGAGCGACCCTGCAAGGCCGCGACGAATATCTATGGCATTCGACCGAATTGGAATCCATCTAGCTGCCAAATCACGGTATGGCGCGCGCGCGTTATCTCGCGCCAGGTATTTGGTTCTTCCGAAAATCGATCCTACGCCTATATTTCAATATTGATGTTTTCTCTTTGGTAGCATTCAGTTCTGATTCTCTAGATGTATCGCCTGCATTGGCTGAATGATGCGCAAGTTACTCTCTCCTTGCTTGTCAAAACCGATAGTATATTGACCACAATCTTTCAGTTGAGCCACGCTGTCGATGACTGCCGCCATCTGCGTCGGGTCCATGGCCTGCGCAACTATCTCGTTGTCGCTGGTGGTAAAGAATGTGGTGCCGACCGGCTCGTTGCCTTTGATTGCCTGTGCGACCTTCGTTTTGTCCCAACCATCCCACGCATTGCCACAGTTTGCCACCAAAGGGTTCTCGTCAGGAGATGGCGCATTTTTGCATTTGTTTTTTGTGGGAAGCAGTTTGTTGCGGTCGAGCGAAAACGATTCCCCGGAACAGGGCTTGAAGGTGACGAAATTTCCGGCGGTGGCTACAACAAAACCGATGACGCCTGACTCGTCCTTTATCTCATACGGTCCGTCGCCAACGACAATTTTTCTTCTCCCGGCGAGTTCAATATCGTCGCCAAATGACGGATGGGGCACCGCGAGAAGCACGAGCAGACTAAGGCTGACAAATCTTCCGAACATTGATTTCCTCCCTGACCTTGTCTGCCGAATAAAGAATCTTTCCCTCATGGCTGACAGCAAAAAGCGTTCCCCTGTTACATTCATCGACATCACTGCGACACATCAAAAATAGTTGGCTCGGCAAACCTATTATCTGGCGAAGACGTCGGCCGTCTCTGCAAGCGTTATATAATTTTGCTGCCGGATCGTCCTTTCGCGCGTCGAGTAGAGGCACTACCGACTGGGATTTGTCACCTTTCCAGACATTGTCGCTCATATCACGAGCGGCTGTCGTTGCCGCTGCCTTTACAACGAAAAGAAGGACGACAACCAGAACCAGAGCGACAAGACCAAGTGACGCAGCCAGGCTGCGCAATATCTTCGCATCTTCCTTCACGTTGAATTCGAGCAAAAAACCCGTAAAGCCAAGGAGGACGATGGCGGCTATCGCGAAAATAACAGAACAAGACTGAAGTGGCACAAACGCATAGACGAGTACAGTTGTGAAGCTGACGTCGAACTGGGTCGCGTCAATCCCAAACTGGCCGAGATAAGATGTCAGATAGGCCCAACCACTGAAATAGATCAAGGCCACCGGCAGGGCGGCAATGAAGGCGTCCACCAACGCTGCTCTAACCGCCCCCACTTGTGGCCCCCACACCTGATAGTTCAGCCGAACCTTCTAGAAGCGTAGGTCGGCACGGTCCCTCGCCTACGTGTACTTCCCCCCGAAGTTCATGTCCAGATTGCTTCTGGCATGGCGCAGGCCCAGTTATCACGCCTGTGCGCGTTAAACCGATGCAGCGAGGAGTCCGGTCATTCGATAAACCGCATCATATAAACGGATGCCGTCATATTGCCCCACGGATCAACAAAATGACGAGGCACTGTCCCAACCTCTTGCCATCCAAGGCGTCGATAAAGGCGTTCCCCCGCCCCTCCCTGCGCCGTATCGAGCAAAAGAAGTGAACGCTTGTATTTGGTGGCCTGTCGTTCGACTTCGTGCATCAAAGCTTCGCCGATCCCTTGATTTCGGCGAGTGCTGTTGACGATGAGTTTATAGACTTCACCCCGATGCGGAGCGTTTGGCTCCGGCGACAAATATAGCTGGACCGTACCGACAAGTTTATTCTCGACCGACGCGCAGATCAATAAGCGTTCTCCAGCGACGACCGAGATTGCCACATCGTGCCAGTAGTGCTCGACCGCGTTCATGTCTAATGGCAGGATATGGCCGACCAACGCGCCCTGATTGACCGCGTCGACCAACAGGCCCGACAATTCTTAAGGTGCAGCGAGATGTCGGCCCGGTCAAAAACCTCGATTTTCATGCGCCCCTCTTTACTGGGAAAATACAACTAATAGTCAGCTTGGGGAACGTCGCGAGGTTTCGCCATTCGCAAATCAAGCGAGTTCGCCCGCCCGGAGCGAAAGGCATCCGCTTCCCGCGAGTTCATCCGCGCGTTCGTTGCCTTCGATGCCGGAATGACCTTTGCACCAGGCGATGGTCACCAACGGGTTGGGTGACAACTCAAAATCGATTGCCTTCCACAGTTCTGGACTGGCTATAGTTCGACTTCGAGCATTCGCATTCGCGACGATTTTTTTCCAGCCGTTGGTCTTCCAGATGTGTCGCCAGCTATTGCAGCCTCTGACTGTGTACAGGGAGTCGGACCAAATAATCGCAGGTTCACCAAGAGCATTGGCATTGAGCCAGGTTGCTGCCTTGAGCAGGGCGACTAACTCCAGCGCGTTGTTCGCTGAATCCAGGACGCCACCGAAGTCGGCCGCGATTTCCACGGCATCGCGGTAGGCGACGAATGCCCATCCCCCCTGTCGGGAATTGGGTTCATAACACCCGTCCGCGAAGACGTGAAGGCCATTTGGGGTGTCCGGCAATAAGCGCACGCTACCTCCACGGGCGGAGAACTTCAGGCGCTCAGTGGTGATGTGACCATCCTCTGCCTCACGATTAATGGAATCGCCAGGAACGCCAGTGCTCCAACCATACCGATTAAAGCGACGATCCACAAAGAGGGAACGACACCTATGGCGGACATCGATGCCGACATGGAAACCGGCGCAATGGCCGACGTGAATTGTTTCGCCGAGGTGCACCAGCCTAAACGCTTGCCGTAACCTTCGCGGCCGAACAGTTCCAAGGGCAGTGTACCGCCGACAATGCTCGTCAAACCTGAACCCAGGCCCATGCAGATCGCGAAGACGACCGCCCCCACAATCCAAGGCGATGTAGGGAGCAGGATCGCCAGGCCGAGCGGGAGAAAGAGCGTCGCGATTACCGCAAGCCAGGTCTGGGAAAGTCCGCCGCCGAACAGCAAATTGACGAAACGGCTCGCGACCTGTGACGGTCCAAAAAGAGAGGCAATGTAGATTCCGGATGCGCCAAGGCCCAGTGCCAGTGTCAATGGAACCATATGAACCAGGACTGCCGACAGGGCATAACCTTCAATTGCGAAGCCGATCAGCATCAGAACGAATATCAATTGCCCTTTTGGCAACGGCGTGGCCGACGACACAGCGGGTGCAGAGGATTGCGCGGGTTGTTCGCCTGCAACCTTCGACGACGTTAGTCTGGCAAGCCAAACGTGGATCGGGAAGCATATGCCAATATTGAGCAGCGCAAACAGGAGATAGACCTGCCGCCATGACATCCAGTCGTGAAGCCAGGATGTCATCGGCCAGAACAGCGTTGAGGCAAAGCCAGCGATCAGGGTCAGATGAACAATCGATTTCTGTGCTTTTCGTCCGCCGATTTGAACGATGGCCACGAAGGCGGTGCTGTAAAGCACGGTTGCAGAGACGATCTGCGTCAGGGCGAGAGCCAGACAGAAGGTGATCGGTCCTGGTGCCACTGCCGTTAGAAGGAGCGAGATTGCGGCCCCGACCGACCCAACCGCCATCAACCGTCCAGCCCCGATGCGATCCGCCCAATGACCGGCAGTCGGCGCGATCAAACTTCCGGCCAGGAGCGAACCAGAGAACGCGCCGAAAACCCATTGTTCACTCCATCCAAGTTGCCGGGCAATGTCCGGCACGAGGATGCTGAAAGCATAGTAGAGGGTTCCGTACCCGATGATCTGGGTAAGGCCGAGTCCCCATAGAGCTGAAACTGGCAGTTTTTGATCATCCATTGTTCAGGCGCTCTCAGTCAGACGTTCGGTCTCATTGGACCGAGGTCCGCAGCCGCAGCCAGATTTTCCTTCTGATTTTGCCGTGGCATCGGCAACACAACAGGCATCGACTTCAACAGGGGCCGGTCCACCGCAGCACGAAACCGCCGTTTTGCTACCGAGGTCGACGCTGCAGACGCCGGTTTCGGGGAGAACCAATTGGACAATACGGGCGGCGACATGATCACCTGCGATTTCGGCGACGACCGACCGCACCTGTTCGTAACCCGTCTTCATCAGAAATGTCGGCGCACGACCGTAGGACTTCGAACCGACGATGTAGAAATCCTTCTCCGGATGCTTCAGTTCCTCGATGCCGTGAGGCGGCACGGTTCCGCAGGAATGGAAATTGGGGTCAATGAGTGGAGCCAGCGCTGGCGGTGCTTCGACGGCTGGGTCCACCTCGACCCTGAGTTCGCGCAGGAAGGAGAAATCTGGACGAAACCCGGTGGTGACAACGATCTGGTCGATATCCAATTCTGTCTGCTGTGTCCCAACCGTCGCCGTCAGATGAACCCTCTCCTCGTGCACGAGGACCTTTTGGGCGGAGAACGAAGTCAGCATCTGCAGCCGCCCCTCATCCATGGCGTTCTTCGCGGCCAGCCCCAGCGCTCCGCGTTCCGGCAACTGATCGTTCAGGCCGCCGCCGAGCAGGCGCTCGACGCCGTGGTGCCGCAGCGCCCAGAAGATTTGCGTCCTGGGGTCAATATCCTGCAGGTCCATGAGAGCGATGGCGACATTGATGGCCGAATGGCCGCTGCCGACCACCAGCGTGCGTTTGCCAAGGAATTCGTTGCGGCGAGTGCCGAGAACATCAGGAATGCCGTAAGAAATCCGGTTGGACGATGCCTTTTCCCCCGGAACGCTGAGGCCGTTAATTCCCATTGGATTGGGTTGGGTCCACGTTCCCGAGGCGTCGATCACGGCCCTGACGAGCACGTCATGCTCTCCAGCCTGATCGGTATATCGGACAATAAACGGAGCATTGTCACGATTGCCAGACGAAACCTTGTCGAGGCCGTGACGGGTGATCGCGGTCACTGTTGCACCCAATTTCAGGCCAGACGCAATCTCCGGCACGGATGCCAGTGGGACGAGATATTCTTCGACGATCTCCTGGCCGTTCGGCAGATTATCCGGTTGAGGTGCGTCCCATCCGTGACGGTCCAGAAGGGTGCGTGCCGCATCATCGATATTGTATTTCCATGGCGAGAAAACCCTGACATGTCCCCAACCGAGCAGCGCCGCGCCTACCGTTTCGCCACGTTCGAAAACGAGTGGATGAATGTTACGGGAGACAAGGTGAGCGGCGGCGGCAAGTCCGACAGGTCCCGCGCCTATTACGGCAACTGGGAGTTCATTCATGGCAGTCATGCTTATCTCCTTCGGTATTTCCAGAATATTCGAAATTTGGAGTCAAAAAAGGGATCAGGCGGCGGCCTCTTTCGACTTTGTCCCGCACTTTGCATCCGCGCAGCATTCATTCGCGAGGTAACCGACCAAAGCATCCATATCGCGGTAGTTCGTGGTGCACATAAGTGTCGTCGCCTGCCGCTCCTGGATAACCAGGCCGGTATCCACGAGCTTCTTGAGGTGGTGCGACAGTGTTGAACCCGGGATGTCCAGCTTTTCCTGCAACTGGCCAACCGGCAAGCCTTCGTCACCAGCACGGACCAGCATTCGGAAAATCCGAAGACGGGTGACATTGCCGAGAGCTTCAAGCTGGGATGCTGCTTTTTCGATAATCATGGAAATAAGCTACTGTCGGTGAAGAAAGCAGTCAAGAGCTATTTCGACATCTCTCGAAATAATGCCTAGACGGCCGACCTAATCTTCTCGCAAGCTGCTAACCGAGATGGGGTGGTCACGGCTCACAGCCGCGAAGAGGTATTGGGTCGGAGCTTCGAGTTCACGCTCCTCCCGGACTTTCGATTGCACTTTATCCGAGGTAAACTCCAGAACTGCCACAGAGGATCGATTATGATGGAGCGTGCCGAACACCGTCTCGCTGCCATAATGGTCACGGATGTCGTCGGCTATTCACGGCTTATGGAAGACGATGAAGCCCGAACGCTCACCGCATTGAAGCAAGTTCAAACGAGAATTTTCGAGCCTGCCATCTGCGAATTTAGCGGGCGCATAGTCAAGACGATGGGCGATGGCTGGCTCGTTGTCTTCAATTCCGCCGTCGATGCGGTGGAATGCGCACTGTCCATGCAGAAGCGACTGGAGGCGGATCAAAGCGACGTTTCCGCATCGGAACGCATTACCGTCCGTATTGGCATCAATCTCGCCGACGTCGTTGTCGACGGTGATGAGTTTTACGGAGACGGCGTGAACGTCGCCGCGCGGCTGGAGGCGTCGGCGCTACCGGGCGGAATTTGCATAGCCGACGCCGTGCACCGCGAGGTCGCAGCCAAGGCGGTAGCGGAGTTCGAGGACGCAGGTGAAGTCTCCTTAAAAAACATCTCGCGACCCATCCATGTGTGGCACTGGCCCCGGGCACCCGTGCAGGCTGCTCCGGTCAGCGGTAAGGGTCATGCCAGAACCACGGTCGCGGTCCTCCCCTTCGAAGATTTGAGCCAGGCGCGCGACCAGACCTACTTCAGCGACGGCGTGACAGAGGACATCATCGCTGGCCTCTCGCGGTTCAGATCGCTATCCGTCATCGCCGCCAACTCGTCGTTTCATTTCCGTGCCAGGTCGATGCCGTTGGACGAGATAGCCAGGAAGCTGTCTGTCCGATACGTCGTGGTGGGAAGCGTTCGGCGCTCTGGCAACATGATAAGGATCGCCTCGCAACTCATAGAAGCTGCCACCGGGACGCAGCTTTGGGCGGACCGCTTCGACCGCGAACTGGTCGAAATCTTCACTGTCCAGGACGAAGTTACCAGGATGATCGTATCCAACCTGGTCGGCCAGATCGAAAGCCAGGATTTCCAGCACGCGATGCGCAAGCCGACGACCAGCCTTGCCGCGTATGATCTATATCTCCGGGGTTTGGTTCATCTGCGGGGGTACCAGGACACTGACAATTCCGACGCAGTGAAGATGTTCGAAGCCGCTCTCGAACTCGATCCGATGTTCGCGCTAACCCGGGCGTACCTTGCACTCTCCAGGGTGGCTGTCGGCGGGTACGCGTCAGCTCCACCCGCCCTGCTTGACGAGGCCCTGGCGGCGTCTCAGATGGCGGCTGCGCTGGATCAGGGGAACAGTGTCTGTCAGCGCATTATCGCGCTTGTTCTCACGTTCCGTCGCGAATTCGATGCCGCCGAACGTCACTATCGGCAAGCCTATCAACTCAACCCGAACGACGCCAATGGCCTTGTAGGAATGGGAGGTCTAATCGCACGTCGCGGAAGAGTTGCCGAAGCAACGCAGTGGATTGAGGAAGGATGCAGGTTGAATCCGTTTCCGCCTCCTTGGTATCACGCCGTTCTGGGAAATCTGCTCTACATCTCGGGCAAATATGACGAGGCGGCGACCACTCTGCGGGAATTGCCGAATCCTGGGGCGTACACACATGCGAGATTGGCCGCGTGTTATGCGCAGGCAGGAAGGATGACGGAGGCGAGCGCTGAGGTCGCCTTTGTACTTCAACTCAACAAAGCGTTTTCGACGGACGGGTTTCTGAAAAACGTGCTGCTGATCGAGCAGTTGGAACATCGTGCACTCTATCGTGAGGGCCTCTTGAAGGCGGGCCTGCCAGAATGAAGTGACGATCAACACGATGGCAACGAACCCGTCGACCTAGTGCACTGCTGAATCACCTCGTACGTTCTGGTTCACTGAGCGTGGCGGGTGGGAAATTGCCCCTCGACTAACGCCGCGACTACGCACCGGCACATCGGCCCCAGGGAGTTTTGGTTGTATCCGATATTGGCAATGTCTCGCGGTCCGGCGAGACATTGCAGCCGAGCGCCAGGTATATCGGACCCGGGGCTGGCTCTTTGCATATCGCCGGGAGACCTACCGACTATCAGGTTTTCGGCCTAACCGCCTGATAAAGTATGCTCGACCCGTCTTTGTTCACCGCATAGACGTCGTAAGATGCTTTCGGGTCGTCGCCCATTCCCAGTGATCCCTCTGGCATTCCGGCAACGGCAAGCCCAGCAATCTGCGGGCGTTCTGCCATCAACCTTTTCGCTGCGTCCACGGGAACGTGACCTTCCAAGTAATACCCGGCGACAATGGCTGTGTGGCAACCTTGCATTTCAGCAGGAACAGCGAACCGCTCCTTGATGATGTTGAGATCGCCCACGTTTTCAGCCCGCACGGAAAAACCAGCGTTTTTCATCGCCTCGGCCCAGGCGTGACAACAGCCACAGTTCGGGTCCTTGTAGACGGTCATACTTTCACCGGCCGCCCGCGCCACTCCGAGCAAGGAAATCGATCCTGCCGCGACGATGGAGCAAAGGAATTGTCTTCGTTTCATTTTGATAGTCCTTTCCCAAAACGTGGGCAGTGGGGAACCGAGCTAATCGCCCCCCAAACTGCCGAGCTTTCGAGTGCCTAACGGCATTGTCGGAGTTGCGCCGGACCGCAGTCAAATCACACTCACTCACGTTTCGGCGCTGGCTGCTTCCCGCCTAGAAACATCCTCGTCAGCGGAAGAACAGATATTTGACGAGCGCCGCGATTACGAGAACAACGACGGCGAGCCCGATAAGGCCTGCAAGCCCCATCCCCCACATCATGCCGGTGCCCATCATATCGTTCATCATGGCGTCCTCCCTTCATTCGGCCGCCTCGTTCAAGACCACCGATCCGGGCTTCATATCGACCATCCGGAATTCTGTGCTGGCAGGTAGCCGCCAACCCTTGACCAGCCCGTAGATCGCCGGGATCACCACCAATGTCAGGATCGTCGACGAGATCATCCCGCCGATCATCGGCACGGCGATCCGCTGCATGATTTCTGACCCGGCACCTGTGCTCCAAAGAATAGGCACCAGTCCGGCCATGATAGCCACGACGGTCATCATCTTCGGCCGAACACGCTCGACAGCACCGACCATGATCGCCTGCTGGAGATCGAGCCTCGTGAAACCGCGCTCCTCCGCCTCGCATGCGATCCGTCGTTCCTTCAGGGCCTGATCGAGGTAGATTAGCATGATCACACCGGTCTCTGCCGCGACGCCTGCCAAAGCGATGAACCCTACCGCTACAGCGACGGAGGCATTGAACCCCAACCACCACATCAACCAGATGCCGCCGACCAAGGCGAACGGCAGGGAGAGCATGACGATCAGCGTCTCGGTGAGCGCCTTGAAGTTCAGATACAGCAGCAGGAATATCAGCGCGAGTGTAAGCGGCACGACGATGGCGAGGCGTGCCTTGGCCCGTTCCAGGTATTCGAACTGTCCGCTCCATGCGACCGAGTATCCGGAAGGCATCGTCACACTGCTGGCAACGGCGTTTTGTGCTTCCGCGACATAGCCGCCCAGATCACGATTGGCGATATCCACGAAGATGTAGACGGCAAGCTGACCATTCTCTGTCCGGATGGTGGTGGCACCCCGTGTAAGCTTTACCTCTGCGACCTCCCCCAACGGTACAGTTCCGCCACCCGGTAGCGAAACCTGGACATCCCGTGCAATCGATTGGGGATCACTTCTGAACGCCCTCGGATATCGGATGGCAACTCCGTAGCGCTCTCTGCCCTCGACCGTCGACGTCACCACTTCCGAACCAAGCGCCATGCCGATCACATCCTGAACGTCGTCGACGCTCAGTCCATATCGGCCAAGCGCCGTGCGGTCCGGAATGATATCAAGATAGTAGCCGCCAATTACACGTTCGGCATAGGCGCTCGATGTTCCCGGGATCGTTTTCAGGACGGTCTCGATATCCCGAGCAACCCGCTCCATTTCCTTGAGGTCGGTTCCGTACACTTTGACGCCGACTGGCGTCCTGATGCCCGTTGACAGCATGTCAATGCGGGCTCGGATCGGCATAGTCCACGCATTGGAGACGCCCGGAAACTGAAGCGCCGAATCCATCTCCTGCTTCAAGCTGTCAATGGTTACGCCCGGCCGCCACGCAGATTTTGGTTTCAAGGTGATGATCGTCTCAAACATTTCCGTCGGTGCGGGATCAGTTGCGGTTAGCGCCCTTCCCGCTTTGCCGAACACCGTTTCAACCTCCGGGAACGATTTGATGATCCGATCCTGCGTCTGCATCAGCTCGGCAGCTTTAGTGATCGACAAGCCTGGAAGCGTTGTCGGCATGTACATGAGCGTGCCTTCGTTCAGGCTCGGCATGAACTCGCTGCCAATCTGACGGGCGGGCCAAATTGTAACGGCAAGTGCCACCATCGCGACGAGGATCGTCAGGGTCTTTGCCTTGAGAACACCTGAGATGATCGGGCGGTATATCCAGATCAGGAACCGGTTGAGCGGATTCTTGTGTTCCGGAACGATCTTGCCCCGGACAAACACCACCATTAGCGCGGGCACCAGCGTGATCGACAGTAATGCCGCCGCCGCCATGGCGAAGGTTTTCGTGAAGGCGAGCGGCCCGAACAACCGCCCTTCCTGTGACTCCAGTGTGAAGATCGGGAGAAACGAGACGGTGATGATCAGCAGGCTGAAGAACAGGGCTGGCCCAACTTCGCTCGCAGCTTTGATGAGAACCTCCGTTCGCGGTTTGTCAGGCGGAGCGCGTTCTAGATGCTTGTGGGCGTTCTCGATCATGACGATGGCCGCGTCGATCATCGCGCCGATGGCGATGGCGATACCGCCAAGGCTCATGATGTTCGCCCCGATCCCTAGTGAACGCATCGCGGTAAAGGCGATCAAAATGCCGATTGGGAGCATGATGATTGCGACCAGGGCGCTACGGACGTGGAGCAGGAATGCGATTGTCACGAGGGCGACAACGATGGACTCCTCGATGAGTGTCCCTTTCAGGGTCTCAATAGCGGCGTTGATCAGTTCAGATCGATCATAAACCGGCAGGATTTCCGTCCCTGCTGGCAAGCTGTCCTTGATTGCGGCCAAACTCTTCTTGGCGTTGTCGATGACGGTCAAGGCGTTTGCGCCGAAGCGCTGGAGGACGATGCCGCTCGCGACCTCCCCCTCACCGTTCAGCTCGGTGATGCCCCGGCGTTCGTCCGGAACCAGCTCAACCCTAGCGACGTCGGAAAGACGCAGCGGGATGCCGCCGTTGGTTTTAAGGACAATGCTCTCGATGTCCTTGATGCCTTGCAGGTAGCCCTTCCCCCGCACCATGAATTCGAACTCGGAGAGTTCGACGGTACGGCCGCCGACATCGCGATTGCTGGATCGCACGGCATCGGCGATATCCGACAGCGAGACATTCTGGGCCTTCAGCCGGGCGGGATCGACGACAATGGAATATTGCTTGACGAACCCGCCGACGCTTGCGACTTCGGCCACACCCTCTGATTTGGAAACGGCAAATCGCACGACCCAGTCCTGCAACGACCGAAGTTCGGCCAGAGACAGTTCCTTGGCCACCACGGCATACTGGTAGACCCAGCCTACGCCCGTCGCGTCCGGCCCGAGGCTCGGGGACACGCCGTCGGGGAGACGGCCTGCGGCCGCGTTTAGATATTCGAGTACGCGGCTGCGGGCCCAATAGGGATCGGTTCCGTCTTCGAAGATCACGTAGACGAACGACACGCCGAAGAACGAGAAGCCGCGCACGACTTTCGATTTCGGCACGGTCAGCATCGAGGTCGTCAAGGGATAGGTGACCTGATCCTCAACGACCTGTGGTGCCTGCCCGGGATAGTCGGTGAAGACGATCACCTGGACGTCGGACAGATCAGGGATTGCATCGAGCGGTAACGCCCTCAGGGCATAGATGCCGCCTGCGATAGACAGTGCTGCGCCCACGAAGATAAGGACCAAGTTGCGGGCCGACCATGCGATCAAGTGCGCGATCATGGCTTCACCTCGTCTGGCGTCAGGGCGCTGAGTGCAGCGTTTAGGTTGCTTTCGGCGTCGAGGAGGAAATTGGCAGAAACAACCACGCGGTCTCCAGCCGCGACCCCATTGGTGACCTCGGTGACATCTTCACCCCGGATGCCCAGGGTGACATCCACCGGTTCGAATTTCCCTTCACCTTTGTCGAGAAACACGATCTGGCGGTCGCCCGTGTCGATGACTGAATTGTTGGGGACCGCGACGACCCGGTTTCCGGCTCCGGCCTCGATTTCGACCTCGGCATAAATGTTGGGCATCAGTTGCCCGTCCGGATTTGGAAGCTCGATCCGGACCTTTGTCGTCCGCGTCTGCATCTGGACCTCCGGATAGATGAGGTCGACCTTGCCCGTAAAAACCTTGCCGGGAAGATTGCGGACGTTGACGGAAACGACCGCGCCCTTTCGGACGGCACTCAACTCGTATTCGGGCACGTCAGCGATCACCCAGACCTTGGAGACGTCCGCGATCCGGAACAGGATGTCTCCGGCCTCTGCCATCATGCCGCTCACCACCATGCGCTCCAGGACAACGCCATCACGCGGAGACGTGTAGGAAATACTTTGCGGCACCTTTCGGTCGGTCGCGATGCTATTGATCGTTGCTGTCGGCACACCGAGGTTCTTCAATCGGAGGGCGGAGCCTGTGTCAGGGCCAGCCTTCCCGCCATTGCGCATCTCGGTCGCGTATTCGGCTCCGGCGGTCGCGATCTCCTTCGAGTAGAAATGGAAGAGGTTTTCCCCCTTCTTGATCCTGTCGCCAGTGGTGACGTTGGCGACATCTTCCACGAAGGCGTCCGCCCGCATGGAGATGATGCTGACCAACCGCTCATCGAGCGAAACCGTGCCTGGCACGCGGATTTTCCGGCTGACCGTGGTCATCTCCGCCAATGCGGTTTTGACGCCGGTCCGCTGGAGTTTTCCGAGCGATACCTTCACCGTTGAGCTATCCGTTACCTCCCCGTCGTAAACAGGTAGGTAGTCCATTCCCATGGAATCCTTCTTTGGTACCGTGGAGGTATCCGGAAGGCCCATCGGATTTCGGTAGTACAATAACTTTCGTTCGGAACTCGCGGACGCGGTGTCAGACGGGAGCACCGCTCCTTTTGCGTCGAACTTCACGTCTTCGCTTTCGCGGACGGCCACAAACGGCCGCCCGTCGTCAGTATTCTTGGCCCCAGCCGAATACTCGGCCGCCCCGTCGGGGTGGCTGTAGTAAATAATGGCACCGGTAGGCTCCGGCTTTCCGTCATCATCGGCCGCCATCGCGACTTCTGCTGGCTTGTTTCTGAGCCAGGAGCCGAGATCATTTTTCCCAGCCCAATAGCCTCCCCCGCCGACAAATGCGGCCAGGGAAACCGTGGCAATAAAGCGCGGCGTCGTCACGGCATAGCCTTGAGCACGAGTTCGCCCTGAACCGTTTCCGGTTCGCCCTGGACCTTGGCGGCGATCTGGAACCGCCATCCGCCTTCCATGGAAAGGTTGGTCGTGAAGGTATAGACGCCGGGTTCAGTGGATGCAGCCGCCTCGACGGGGGTGGTCATCGTTTCCATGCCTTCTGGAGCCATATCCATACGGGTGGTGAAGATGACTGCATCGGGAACTGTTTTGCCGGTTCTCTTGTCGACCAGGCGGACGGATACGGTTTCCCCAGCCCCCTGTTTGATGTCGGTCTTGACTGCCT
Organism: Rhizobium herbae; assembly: GCF_017873135.1. GTDB lineage: Bacteria > Pseudomonadota > Alphaproteobacteria > Rhizobiales > Rhizobiaceae > Pararhizobium > Pararhizobium herbae. The sequence goes on from NZ_JAGGJV010000001.1 coordinate 747,234, forward strand.
GAAATTCGTAGTCGGTTGCCGCAGCCGAGGAGGCAACTGGAGTTACGAACATCATTGCGCCTGCGAGGAGGACGGTCCCCGCGTTAAAGAGTGTCTTGCTCATGATTCAATGTCTCATCCGGACGGGTCCTGGACCGCGTCCTTAGTCAAAAGGGATCGGTGTCAGGACGACCAGTCGCAGAATGCGGACACGGCTCACATGACAACGCGCTTCAATGGCGGCAGATCAGGCTCTTGGAGGACGAGCGGGAGGATCGATGTCGGTGGATGCCAATTCTGCATGGGGCATCACGCTGAACCGTTGCGCGATCCAGCCTGGTTTTAGCGCCCATTCATGATTATTGGCCGACTGACCAACAATCGCTGTAGTGCAGAGCAACGCCAGGGGGCAGGCTTTACCGCAGTCTAGCTTGATGGGCGTTCGTTCCGGGCAGCACGGCATTTCATCCGGCATATCCATGCCAGCCATCGCGACTGGCGCAGACGAAACTGATGACGCCATAGCACCGTCGGCTGCTCCAACGCCGACAGGACCAAGGATGATCCCGAGCAGCGCAGCAATGAAGAATAGCCGGTGCAAGGTCTTCAGAAACGACATGCGCGCACTTTGGCACGCGGTGAACGACGTGGGAAGTGGGTTCACGCAGATGTGTGAGCAAGGGGGCTCCTCAAGACGACCGTGCGATCATTCAACATAAAACCGGTATCATTGCGAAGGTCCTGCCGGTTTCGCGGAGTGACGCGCGATCCAAGCGAGCCACAAGTTGGTAAAAACGATTTCCATAAAAAAATCGGAAGGCTCTTGACCCTCCCATCGTTGGAAGCCCCACATTGCATCAGTCACATTAATCGGAGACTTCCAATGTATCATCTCAACATACCCGACATGACCTGCGGTCACTGCGTCAGTACCGTAGAAAAGGCTGTAAAGACCGTCGATCCGAGCGCTTCGGTGGCTGTCGATCTGGGCACCAAGACCGTATCCATCGAGTCGCAAGTGGCATCCGAAGCATTCATTGCGTCGATTGCGAGCGCCGGATACGGCGCGTCTTTTAAGAAATCCTGCTGCAGCCACGTTGCCTAGAATTGTCGGTCGCAGCTCAACCAGATAAACACGCGCCGTCTCGACGGCGCGTGTGATTGATGCAGAAAGAGAGCTAACGGACAGATCGTATCAAACGAGCCATGTTTCGAAAAGAGTTCATCGGGGTCAGGTTCTCGAACCACTCCTCTTCACCTAGCAGATAGCTGGCTTGCACATATCACCGGGAGTATCCGCGCAGTTCGTTGTACAGCTTGACCTGGTCCTCATTCAGCACGCCGATCATCTCTAAGTGGGCTGCGAGATGGATGGAGCGCAGATTTGATCGGATTATTTCGATCTCGCGTATTCGCTCCCGCAGACTTCGCCAAGCAAGGGAGCGCTCGCGAAATCCGACCTCCAGAGCCGTTTCCCCAGCGATCAATTTCTTCCCCTCCTCAATGGCGTCATCTCGCATCCTGGCGAAAATGCGCCGTGTCGAATCTTCCTGATCCGCCGTCAGCCCCAGCTCATGCTTCATCTTCAGAACATGCGAAGGTCCGGGTATACCGTTCAGCTCGGCAGCCTTCGCCAGTCCCCACCCTCCTCCTTCTTCCAATTCCGTAATGTCTTCTGCCGACAGGCTTTTGATTTCGCGCAGCTGCTGCCCAACATAAGGCGAAGAATGCGTATGCTCCCCCTGCGCCAGAGCTAGAAAAGGCACAAGCACGGCAAGGAGCGCAACAATCAGAGATTTCATATTTTCACCGGCAGGCTTGTTTCAAGAACGGCAGCTTGCCAACCTATGATCATTGGCGACATGATAGCTATCATGTCAATTATAAGATGTCTGCAGCCCAAGGCCGTTGCTCAAAAGTCCTTCGCAAAAGGCGAGCATCTATTCCACCGAGACGATCCGGTGCGCACGCTGTTCCTCATCACAGGAGGGTGCGTAAACCTCGTCCGCTACCAACTGGATGGAAACCAGGCGCTTTTGCAGCGCTCGACGGCAGGAACCGTCTTGGCTGAGGCGTCCCTGTTTTCGGACCGGTATCATTGCGACGCTGTGGCAGCGACAGCAACCGATGCGATTCTGGTACCTGTTACCGAGGTCCTGCGACTGCTGGAACATGACCTGATCTTTGCAGGGGAATGGATGGCTCATCTCTCGCGGGAACTGCTGAGCGCGAGGAAGCGGTCCGAAATGGCTGCACTCCGAACGGTCAGTGCCCGCCTGGACGCGTGGATTGCCTGGAACGATGATGCCTTCCCAGCCAGGGGCGATTGGAGAGGTTTGGCAGACGAACTCGGAGTTTCCTCGGAGGCGCTCTATCGCGAACTGTCAAAGCGTAGGCGTTGCGGCCACATCGGCACCTTGCTCAGGAAGGCTGATTGACGGCACTTTCAGCTTCGCAGGGACTTCAGGGCGACGACCGATTTGGCTCTGCAGAACCCTTTCCTATTTGGCTGCACAGCGCAAAAAGGCATCCGCCTTATCCGAGAGAAAAACACTTTCGATGTAGTGCCCGGACGCTTCCGCCTGGGCGCGTGCTACTCTCGGTAGTTCCGTTCTTGAGCGACGGACATCATCCAGAGCAATCAGTTGATCGTGCTCTGGGACATCAATGCGCACAACATTGTTCTTCCCGGCGAGAAGGTAGGCCTGTCCCAAGGCGTTCTTCGACTGTGCCCTGGCTGCGATCTTGAACAGTGGTGGCACTCCGAAAGATATTCCCCACCCGTTCACGCCGCCGTTGAACTGCTTGTTGCGCAACTTCAAAGTCTCGTCGCCGGTTCCGAGCGAAAGAATGCGGATGTTCTCGCGTGGCACGTCATAACACGCGAGGACATCCACCAAGGCGTTCATGATTGGGTTGTTCGCCCAAACACCGCCATCGATCATGATATGGCCATCGTTTTCGACTGCCGGGTAGTAGGCAGGTGCCGCAGTGGTGTGCAATGCGACATGGGCGAAACTCTTATGGCGATCCTTCTGATAGTCGGGATGATGGGGCGACTTGTAAATGAATGGCTCACCGTGGACGCCTTCGAAGCTTGGAATGACCAAGCGCGTCGTTGCGTCATCGATGACTTTGTCGCCATAAATCCGCAGAAGTTCTCCCTTCAGTACCGATTGGTCATGTTTGGGCCAAAAGAGGAAACGAGCCAACTGCCGAACGCGAGCGAAGCCCCTCGGCGATGGGAAGATGATATCGCCGCGCTCCGTATAGATTTCGAGCACCTGTTTTGCAGACATGCCGTGGGCAAGACCCAAGGCAATAATTCCACCAGTCGAGGTCCCAGCGATCATGTCGAAATGATTGGCAATCGACGCACCCCCGAGGAAACGCTTCTCGATCTCCGCAAGGTACGCGGCCGGGAAGATACCTCGGATACCGCCGCCATCAATCGATAGAATGCGGAACAGGCGGTCTTTCGGCCACGGCAACTTCTTCCTGGTATGTTGGATGGTGCCATCGGAACGCGGTGGAGCTACATAATTCATTGTTGGGTCTCCGTTGACGGCGAGCGCTCAGGATGCCGACCGCCGCCGGACCATTTCTTGGTCATCACCCAGAATTCGTAAAAAGTGAGCCAGTCAATTGTCCAAGGTATCGTCGTGCGGGAAAGCAACATCGACCCGTCCCACTCGTCGGTTGCCGGGTCGAAGAGACAGAGTGTCGGGTCGGTAAGGGGACCGTATATATGTGGCAACGGCCCTTCCGGATTTTCAGGCATCCTGATCAACTCAGGCGCAATGACCCTGACTTCAGGCGAGTCCCCAACCGCATACCGGACCTCGATCCGGTATGCGGAGAATTGCGGCTTCAGTTCGCCGGTCCAGATCGCCGATTCAGGGCCTGCTTTTCGTACGCGAAACAGCGGCCAATCGGCTCGCATGGCGGTGATCTGTTCCTCAATTGTTTTGAACACTGCCCTCATTTGAAGTTGCTTCCAAAGTAAGTGTGACGCGAACCCTGCACGGGCGAGGCGTACGCGGAACTCTGCGAAGAGGTGACCACCACTGCAGCGGCCGGTACCAGGATGCTGCCGCGTTTGGTATAACCTTGACGGCCATGCTCTGCCGCAAGGCGCGTCTGCATCGCCATTTGGTCAACAGCCTTTGTGACGACACGGTCGCCGAACATTTCGCGAAGCCAGTCCTGCAGTTCGGTCGGCAACATTTCGCCGTTGAGCGCCCTTTCGATCCCCCGGACGAGGTCGCGAAGATCAGCAGCAAAGCGCTTCTGTTGATCAATGGTATCCGGCCACCTGTCGGTAAAAACATCATCGCTGTATACGGGGTTCTCAACCCGGAGCTTTTGGTTACGGATGGTTGCCTGATCGATGTCGTTGATGATCCACTTGGTGATGCGGAAAAGAGCATCAGTCAACGAACTGCCGGGCCTGGCCGCCACGCCCGCGAAGTAGGACAACATAACGGATGGCGGCATCCGTCCCGAACGATCAGCATACCGGACATTTCGAAACCGTTTGATCAGCTGAAGCGCCAAGGTTGTGTTGCTCTTGACAAGGAATTCCGTCTGGAGAGGCACGTCATCAACGTCCGCGTCTGCTTTTACGCGGCGTCGTTCGGCATCCTCCCACCGCCGTTTAAAAGCTTCGACGACCTTCAATTCTGTCGGGGTCCGCTCGATGTACCACTCGCCGAAGCCGTAGGCATTCATCGGGACTTCTTGATCATCGAATGAAGCCTTCGGGCCCCTGGCATGCATAATCACGCTCTGCCGTTCCAAGGTTCCGACATCCCTGAGCGACGGGGAGATATCCAAGTGCATTTGGTCGGCGTAGTAGATCGTGACGCACCGCGTCTGGCGAACGACGGTCAGGCCGCGATAGCCAGTAAGGCCTTTTTCAAGTTCGGTAAGAATTTCGATGGGCGACATTGACCGGAACCGCTCGCCCAACTGGGCAATGATATCCAGGTCATATTCGTCGTCAGTTCCACGATTTGAGATCGTGGCATCAATAGCCATAGAACCCTGCGGATAGAAGTGTTCAATCTGGTCATGAAAAATCGAACTGGTGGCTTCGAGGTGATTTCTAACCGCCTCATATCGGTCAACGGCTTTGCCGTGCAAAGACGGCGGTAGCTGAACACTGAAAGCGATCTCTGCGAGGATCGCGTCGATGCGGTTTAAGAACGGGTCAATTCCATCGACCGTAACTCTTGTCATGTTTACTCTCCAGTTTAGGTTTGTGACGCGCAAGTTTGCTGATCATTGTGGGCTCCCCTTTTTGGTCGTGCTGAGTTCGCTAAAACTTAATTAAAAAGTTCGCTACTCCGAACTCTATATGATGGTCTTGATATTCGAAGTCAAGGGTTCTAAAATATCGCTACTCCGAACCTGTGGAAAAACGAGAAAAAGAAGGAGATCGGATCATGCAGAATAAACTCGGCGCTCGCATCAAAGCGCTGCGCACGGACAAAAAGTTGACTCTTGACCAGCTTGCCGAATTGTCAGGATCATCAAAGAGTTACATCTGGGAGCTGGAAAACAAAAATCCGCCTCGCCCCTCCGCTGAAAAGCTCGCCGATATCGCAAAAGCGTTGGGAGTCACCGCCGACTATTTGATCGGAAGCGATGAGCAGAATCGCACGCAGGCCGAGGACATCGCCTTCTTCCGACAGTACAGCGGATTGCCGGATGACACTCGGAAGGTTCTGAGAGACATGGCAGAATCCTTGGCCAAGTTGGGAAAAAAATGACCGCTCGTATGGGGCCGAAGCCGCTTGTTGAATCTGGCCGCATCACCAAGATGTTGGACCTGGTATTGGGGGAGGATCGGTTCGACCGTCGCCCTGTCGATATTACAAGTTTGGCGATGGAATATTCCCGAAACATCAATCCGGTCAGTCCCATTCACGAGGTCACAGGGAAACATCTGCCGGGGTGCGTTGGAGCCCTGGTCTATAGCCAAACCAAACCGAGGCAATGGGGTATTGCCTACGAGAAAAGCCAACCAGAAACCCGGAGAGCTTTTACTGTCGCCCACGAATTTGGGCATTACATCTTGCATCGCCGTCTCATCGAAGAAGATGACCGTTTCGATGGCGGCATTTTCTGTGATGAAAACAGCGTCAATCGCCGCGCGGGTGAAGGGATTGAAAAGGAAGCCGACCAGTTCGCTGCCGCCCTGCTCATGCCCCTTCATGACTTCCGGCGAAAAGTCACCCCTAAAGAGCGCCCGGATATTGAAAAACTGGGCAATATGGCAGCCCGCTACGGCGTCTCTCTGACCGCCGCTATTTTGCGTTGGCTCGAATACACCGATACGCGGGCGCTCCTTGTTGTATCAAATGAAGGCTTTGCTTATTGGGCGAAATCAAGTGACGCGGCACTTAAGTCCGGGCGATATTTTCGCACGAAGAATGAGGTTGTAGAACTTCCTGCTGCAGCGATTGCAGTCCGCAAGCAATTTGGCCAGGAGGCTATCACTGGCGTTCGGCAGCCCAGCGGCATCTGGTTCGATGAACCTGTCGTAGAGATGTGCATGAGATCAGACCGCTTCGATCAGGAACTGACCCTACTTCATTTCGAAAACGCGGGTCCTAAACATCAAGGAGAGGAAGAGGTCGAAGACACCTATGATCGCTTCCAGCCAAATTGATACCAGCCTGACCATGCTGGAATTTCGGCGTTGTATCCTTGCCAATTGAAAGCTGTGTGGATGGAAATGGCAGACGAAATACGGCTGACCCTACGAACGAACAGCCAAGCCTTTCTGGCGGAATCCGTCTCGAAGGCCGTGCTTGCCCATGGCGAGCCGCGTCAGTGGCAATTTGCGATCACAACCCTCGTGCAATCCCTGGAGTTGGCGCTCAAGGCGAAGCTCGAAGAAATCCATCCAATGTTTGTTTTTGAAAACATTGATGACCCCAAACATACGATCAACATTACAGGAGCAATCAAGCGACTGAGCAATCCGAAAATAGGAACCATCCATTTCAGCGAAACGGATAACAAACGGCTGCACGCGGCGATCAAGCTGCGGAACGAACTGACGCATGCTGAAAGCCGTCTAAATGTTCATCATGCTCAAAATTCGTTTTGCTTTGTGTTCTCCTTCGTAGCCGATTTTTTCCGCCACCACCTCTCCACCTCGGTAAACGAGTTCTTGCGTCCGGCTGACTTGGATCAAATCATTCAGTGGAATGCCGCCCGAAAAGAGTTACGCAAACGGGCACTGCATCGCATTGCGGAGAAAAATATTCCAGATCAGGATATTAGGGACTGCCCCGAGTGTTTTGAGACCACATTTGTTTTGTTCGATGCCGAATGTGCTTGCTACACCTGTATGCATCACCATGAGACGGTGGAATGTCCCCGATGCGGCACCTACACCTATTTTCCCGAGGAAATGATTTCCCTGCACGACGACTTCGACACCGATCTTGACGAGGGCCGATATGTCGTTCTTAACCGGTTCGGTATGGATTACGACGAGGTCTGCCCCGAATGCATCGGGGACGCGCGGAACGAAATTTCCACGGCGCGGTACGATGACTATGTCGAATACATGCAGCAGGAGGCTTATTATTCGCCTCACCGATGAGACGTCGAGGACTTGATCAAGTCGAGGCCTGCTATGTTGATTGCCCGGGCGTATTCATTTCAGCATGAAAAACCCGGCTGGTTAGGCCGGGTTCTCGACTTTCAGCGGATGTTGAGCCCGCTAGTGCGTGGTGCTGTTTATAAGTGCGTCAATGAGGGCGATCTGCGAACGACAGCCTCGCTGATACTCGTTGATCAATATCTTTGCTTCTGCAGTCGCATCTTTGCGCAGAATGCGCTGCTGTGTGCACCAAGCGTCAAGAACCGACTGGAGCATATTGAGGTCTTTTGGTGGTATTGCGATATCAGATTTCTGCATCATTTCCCTCCCAAGGATTGACATCTTTTTTGTTGAGAAGCCGCCTCCTCGCGACCTCCAGCACATTCGACCTTAGTCTAATGTACTAGGTGCACAAGATGAAAATGTGACATTCTGGTTGAGGTACGTAACCGATTTTCTACCGGCCGTGATCGCCTCTCATGGGCCCGTTCTGGGATCAAGGCGAGATAGTTCCCGAAAACGTAGATGGGCCTTGAGGGGCGCGACGGCGACAATGCACGTGATGCTCGGCAAGACGGAACATTGGTTCCTCCAATGAGTTGTTGGCCCATACTTGCCCCGGCTGTCGGAGCGCAATGTTCAGGAGACAAAGCCATGGCCAAATTACTCGAAGACCTGTTCCTCGACACGCTCAAGGACGTCTATTTCGCCGAACAGAAGATCGTCGACACATTGCCCGAGATGGAGCAGGCGGCGACGAATACTCAGTTGAAGTCGGCATTTCGCAAGCACCTGGATGAAACCAAAATCCACGTGACGCGTCTCGAAGCCGTCTTCAATGTGATCGGCGAGGAGCCGGAGGCCAAGACGTGCGACGCTATCCTTGGGATCACCGATGAGGGTGCCGAAATTATGGAAGAATACGAAGGCTCCCCTGCCCTTGATGCTGGTCTCCTGGCTGCTGCTCAGGCAGTCGAACATTACGAAATGTCACGCTACGGCACGCTACGCACGTGGGCGCTGGAACTAGGCTATGAAGAAGCCGCTGAGATTCTCCAGTCTACGCTCGATGAAGAACAAGCCACCGATCTGGCACTCACCGCGATTGCCACGTCCGTCGTGAACCAAAAAGCCGAAGGCTGATCAAAGACGGGGGGCTGACCGATGTCAGTCCCCGTCCGTTGACAGATCATTGTCATGAGCAAACGTTTTACCTATCTGCTCACAAGACTACGCGGAACCGAGCTGCTGGTAGGTTCTGAGGAGCAGACAATTGATGAGATCAAGTCTCTGCTTGTTGAAAACGGCGTGCCAATCGAGAGCGGCCTGGCCGAGCTTCACCAGGTCGGGAAACTGAAAATCGGCAAACAAACCACCGAGGGACTGATCGAAACCATTCTCTTGGCCAAACCACCTCAAGAGGCGGAAAACTCGGCGTCGGCCGATCCCACCGAGCCCTGAGATATTGAAAGTTGCCGATACTGGTCTTGTATTCGCCCAGGGTAGCTGGCAATCCGCCCCAGAACAAACAGGAAACAAAACTATGAGCGCTCGTAAGGGTGAACTGACTAAGGCGGTCATGCATCTGGCGCGAGGCAAAACTTCCTGATGACAGCTGCAAATGCCGCGCTTCCACCCTAATGACGACTTACAAATAGCGCAGAGTCGAACGTCGAAACCGACGAGGTGGTCGATGACGGAACGGCTTTCTAGGATAAAGGCTACCTGCATTCTGACTGCGGCCACGTCGTGGTTTTACGCCCCCGCCTCCGCCGATTGCTGGTCGGCGCTCGACAGTCCAGAGTGGCCCCGTATCGCCCAATCTGTGGCGGCAATTCAGTTGTGCGAGCAAATACCTGTCGGCCCCTATGGGACTGCCAGTATTCAGGTCGAGTCATTCGACTTTTGCTCCGTTTCAAACAGCGTTGCCACCGTCTCAGCGAGAGCACAGCTTACTTGCGAGTCCGGTTCAGATGCCCTGATCCGGATGCCGCCGCTTGACGGTGAAATCGTAGCCATCGTGGCGCTTGATACTGCTGCATGCAGCATAGGAGACACCTCTCTCCAAATCAGCGGGGAAATCGGCGCACTCCTGTCTGGGCTGGAAGAGACTCAGCAAATCGCCCGCGACTGGGCACAATCGCAGTTAGCGCTCCTCTGCAGCTTGCACCGACCATGACGCCGCCATAAGCGCCGCCCCGTCGTGACCGGCCGTTGGACGGGATGACGATCAAGAGTACCGACAGTCAATTCATTTTGGATCATCTTCTGGGTTCCTCGGCTACCCGTGCCAATTCCATGAGGTCGTCCCATGACCGCCTTGTCGCGTCACCGGGGCACCTCATAGGTTTGCGGCGACCGCCGATATGCTTCCTCACAACGCGGCGAACAAAACCACGGCCCCTCCGGGGCAGCCCGCTTATAGGATGAGTACGGCGCATGCATCTTACACACGGGATCGATCCAGGATGGGTCAGCCGACGGAGCAAGCTCGATCTCATAGAGAGGGACTTCACCGGCTACCGATCTAAGCGCCACCATCCCGAGGTCTCGCACTAGGATGCCTCTTGTGACAGCCGCCTCGGCAACGGGTTGAGTGGCAAGTAATTGACCAGGCGATGCGAGCGCGGCGATTCGTGCTGCAATGTTGACAGTCGATCCAAAGAGATCACCAGCTCTACGGATGACCGGCCCATGATTCAGCCCCGTTCGAGTGAGCGGTAGCCGCGATTCTTTACGGCATGCCTGCAACAGCGTTCCGAGCACCTGGATCGCTGTATCGGGCTCAGGAAAAGAGAGCATTGCCTCATCGCCGATCCATTTGATCGGGGGCTCATAGCCGCTGAGGGCATCGCGGACCATGCTCTCGAATACTTCAAGCACGTCAAGCGCAGCCGCGTCACCATAAACGTCCGCAATAGCGCTGAATCCCGCGATATCTATGAATGCGACTGTGGCCGGTGCTTTGGCCGAATTGTCTTGCTGCCTCACATCGCTCTCCACGGTTCGAAGATTTGATCCCTAGCAACACTGCATTCTCGCCCGCATTCGCTTCCTACGCAACTTTCACCCGCTCCCTTCCAAAACACCGCTTGACCTTACCATATTGGGAAGGTTTATCTATCTATGCAGTTAATGAAAAGGACACCATCCGATGACTGCAATATCGAAGATCACACCAGCGTCTCCAGTGCCCGTCGCGACCGATTTTGGCATCGAGGGAATGACATGCGCTTCCTGCGTCGTGCGCGTGGAAAAAGCCATTGCCGCCGTCCCTGGCGTGGCTTCAGCCAATGTTAACTTGGCTACCGAACGTGCAACCGTTCATTTCACGGGAACGCCGGACGCCAACGGGGTACTCCGCGCAATCGAAAAGGCCGGATACGAGCCCAAGATTGTCACCCACGAACTCAGCATTGAAGGCATGACCTGTGCCTCGTGCGTTTCTCGTGTTGAAAAAGCGCTGAAGGCTGTGCCCGGTGTCACCGATGCGGTTGTGAATCTTGCTACAGAAAAGGCGACCGTTCGCCTGATCTCCGGAGCAACTACCGTCACCGCGCTTGAGGCAGCCGTCCGGGGTGCCGGTTATGACGTTCGCAAGGTGGTCGCCGCTGACGTCAGCGATGAAGGTGCGGATCATCGTACCGTCGAGATACGAACGCTCAAGAACCTGCTGTTTTTCTCGGCGTTGCTGACACTTCCGCTCTTCCTGTTGGAGATGGGCTCCCACTTCATTCCCGGCGTCCACGAACTGATCATGGACACCATCGGGATGCGCAACAATCTGTATCTCCAGTTCGTGCTGGCGACCGTGGTTCTGTTTGGTCCGGGCCTGAGGTTCTTCCAGAAGGGCGTGCCAAACCTGTTACGCTGGACGCCTGATATGAATTCGCTTGTCGTCCTTGGTACTTCTGCGGCCTGGGGTTATTCGGTCGTTGCAACTTTCTTGCCCGGCTTGCTGCCTCCAGGGACCGCGAATGTCTATTACGAGGCTGCGGCCGTTATCGTCACGCTGATCTTGCTCGGCCGTTACCTGGAAGCCCGCGCCAAGGGCCGGACCAGCCAGGCGATCAAGCGGCTTGTCGGCCTGCAGCCTAAGACGGCCTTCGTCTCGCATGGCGGCGAATTCGTCGAAATTCAGATCAGCGACGTTGTCGTCGGCGACGTCATCCGGATCAGACCGGGTGAAAAAATCCCGGTCGACGGCACTGTAGTGGACGGCAGTTCGTACGTCGACGAATCGATGATCACCGGAGAGCCTGTACCCGTTCAGAAGTGTTCGGATAGCGAGGTTGTCGGCGGCACCATAAACAAGACTGGATCATTTACCTTCAAGGCGACGAAGGTCGGCAGCGACACGCTGCTTGCCCAGATCATCAAGATGGTCGAGGCGGCGCAGGGTTCGAAACTGCCGATCCAGGCCCTCGTCGACAAGGTGACCGGCTGGTTCGTCCCGGCGGTGATCCTCGCGGCTGTCCTCACCTTTGCCGCCTGGTACGTCTTTGGCCCTTCTCCTTCGCTGACATTCGCGCTGGTGAACGCAGTCGCGGTTCTCATCATTGCGTGCCCCTGTGCGATGGGTCTGGCAACGCCGACCTCGATCATGGTCGGCACTGGTCGTGCGGCCGAACTCGGCATCCTGTTCCGCAAGGGTGAGGCTTTGCAAAGCCTGCGTGAGGCCACTGTCGTCGCGCTTGACAAGACCGGAACGCTGACCAAGGGACGCCCGGAACTGACGGACATGATCGTCGCCGACGGTTTCGACGCCGACCTGGTACTGGCTCAGATTGCAAGCGTGGAGTCCTTGTCCGAGCATCCGATTGCCGAAGCTATCGTATCGGCCGCGAAGGCGAAGGGCGTTGGTTTGGCCACAGTGACGAAATTCGAGGCGACACCTGGATTTGGTGTGAGCGGCACAGTGGGCGGATCGGACATCCTTGTTGGTGCCGACCGCGCCCTGCAGCTCCACAAGATCGATGTTTCGACGTTCGCCCGCGAAGCTGAACGGCTCGGCGACAGCGGCAAGTCTCCCCTTTACGCGGCAATCGATGGACGTCTTGCAGCGATCATCGCGGTCTCCGATCCAATTAAGGAAACCACTCCGCAGGCGATCAAGGCCCTACACAATCTCGGCCTCAAGGTGGCGATGATCACCGGAGACAACCGCCATACTGCTGAGGCCATAGCCAGGCAGCTTGGTATCGACGAAATCATCGCCGAGGTTTTGCCGGAGGGAAAGGTCGAGGCGGTCAAGAGACTTCGACACGACAACCGAAAGGTGGCCTTCATCGGTGACGGCATCAACGATGCCCCAGCCCTGACCGAAGCCGATGTCGGCCTGGCGGTAGGGACAGGAACCGATATCGCGATTGAAAGTGCCGATGTCGTGCTCATGTCCGGAGACCTGAACGGTGTGCCGAAGGCCATCGCCCTCAGCAAGGCCACGATCCTGAACATCAAGCAGAACTTGTTTTGGGCGTTCGCCTACAACGTCCTGCTGATTCCGGTCGCAGCGGGCGTATTGTACCCCGTGAACGGCACCCTTATGTCGCCGATATTCGCGGCGGCTGCGATGGCAATGTCGAGTGTGTTTGTACTCGGCAACGCGCTCCGGCTTCGTCGGGCAAATCCGGCTTGAAATCCAGGCGTCCGGTTCTGGCTGGACGCCTGTCCACTCATAAGAGGTTCAAAATGAATATCGGGCAGGCCTCAAAAGCGACCGGCGTTTCGACAAAAATGATCCGCTACTATGAGCAGATCAAGCTGATTAGCCCCGCGCATCGGACGGAGGCGAGCTATCGCACTTACAGCGACAACGACATTCATACATTGCGGTTTGTCCGAGGAGCCCGTGATCTCGGTTTTTCAGTGGAGCAGATGAAAACGCTTTTGACCTTATGGCGTGACCGGTCGAGAGCGAGTGCAGACGTCAAAGCGATTGCACTTGAGCATATCGCCGAACTGGAACGTAAGGCGGCGGCGATACAAGCCATGACCAAAACCCTGAAGCACCTGGCGAACCATTGCCAAGGCAATGATCGACCGGATTGCCCGATCATCGAAGAGATCGCGAACGCTTCCGAAAAAGAACCATCAGAACTCAACGCCCGGTTTGGGGTTAACGCTATGAAATGAGGCTCCATCCCCAGCCACGATGTCCACTTTACCAAAATGCCGAAGGACACTGACGATGGTTGATCCGGCCCCCTACCCCGGCATGCCACGATGGGTGAAAATCTCTGGGATAATACTCGGCGTGATAATCTTGCTGGCCGCCATTTTGATGGTCACCGGTATTGGTGGCTCTCACGGTCCTGGCCGCCACCTGTCGCCTGCTGACACGGGAAGCCAGACAACGCCACAAGGTGATCGCCCATGAATATGAGACCCGGGCTCCGCAAGTTCGTCCTGATCGCGCACATCGTTTCCTCGGTCGGCTCGCTCGGCGCGGTCGCGGGCTTCCTCGCTCTCGCGGTGGCAGGGCTCACGAGTCAGGATGCTCAGGTGACGCGGAGCGCCTATATCGCAATGGAGGTGATTGCCCGTTTCGTCATTGTTCCTTTGGTTTTCGCCTCCTTGCTCATCGGCGTCGCTCAGTCTCTGGGCACGACATGGGGCTTGTTCCGACACTATTGGGTCCTGGCGAAACTCGTCCTAACACTCCTGACCGTGATTGTTTTGCTGCTCCAGATGGAGGGAATAGCCCACGTCGCGGCGGTAGCGGTTGAGACGACATTGTCCAGTGCCGATCTCCTTGGTCTCAGGCGTTCGCTCGTTATCCATGCCGCTGGTGGCCTCGTCGTATTGCTCGTGACGACGACGCTGTCGGTCTACAAGCCGCGTGGAATGACCAGATACGGATGGCGCAAACTGCACAACCAGAAAGGTGACCCAGCATAGGCACGGCGGAGGGATTTCAGGGAAGAGGTCGTGCGACACTTCGAAATTTACGAAAAATTTAGGTTAATTTTATCTATCTGAACCTGCCTGTTTCGATCTGAAAAAAGAAAGCTAAGGTTGCACCCACACGTCCCTGGGCGTGTCCCAATCTTTCCTGAGACAGCCACGGATCGTCACAATGAACACTATCGTCAATTCAGATTCTGCTTATTTCCCATCAGCACCAAGTCTCGCGTCTCAAGCCACGGAGAAGGTACAATCAAGGGCGGTTGGCCCCGATGTTCTCCGATCATTGGCGATCCTGCTTGTTATGCTGGTGCACCTACCAGTCGAGGCGACACCATCCCTGTTGGTTGGCATTCGTACCTATGCGTGGCTAGGGGTCGATATTTTCTTTGTTTTGAGCGGGTTTCTGATCGGAACCCAACTCTTCAAGGAAGTTTCGCGAACCGGAAGCGTCGGGCTGAAGTCCTTCTATCTGCGTCGTGCCTTTCGAATTTTCCCGGCGTTTTTCGTTGTCCTCGGCCTCTACGCAATATTCCCCATTCTCCGCGACGCTCCGACGATGCAACCGGTCTGGAGCTTTGCGACCTTCACTGTGAATTTCGACTTCGATCCTCGCGTAGGACGAGCCTTTACGCAGGCATGGTCGCTTTGTGTCGAGGAGCATTTCTATCTGGTCTTGCCGCTTCTCGTATTGCTGTTGCATCGTCGAATTAGCACGGGTTGGATGCTTCTAATCGCTGCGGCGATGGTGGTTGCGGGAATGATCCTTCGATACGCGATTTGGGAAAGCCAGGTCGGCGTTCTTGTTGATGCCGACAAGCTGAGAGATGCCTTCGCCGTATATCTCAGGGATGTATATTATCCGACATACACCCGCTTGGATGGCCTGATGTTCGGTGTAATCCTCGCTGCGGCGAGATTTTTCAAACCGGAACTTTGCAAGCGTTACGCGCCTCCGCGCGTCGCCCTGCCGGTTGGTGTTGCCCTCGTCGCAGCCGCTCTTGTGCTGTTCTCGATCCGAGGACCACTTGCAGGAACAAACCTCTTTCTCGTCTTCCAGGCACAGCTTGGTGCAGTTGCCGGATTCCCGCTGATTTCAATCGGCATCACTCTTATTCTTGGCGCTATGCTCGACTTGGAGCATGTTTTGAAACGGTTGCCGGTTCCAGGTGCCGTGATTGTCGCCACCTTGTCATACAGCCTGTATCTGACCCACAAATCGGTCTTCCATGTTGACAGACTTATCTTCGGGGAAGAGAACCTTCAGGGTGGTTTTGGCTTCGTGATTTATCTGGCGACCAGCTTTGCGGCTGCAACCGTGCTCTGGTTTTGCGTAGAGAGGACCTTCCTCCTCATTCGAGATCGCGTTCTCTCTCCGAGCAAATGACCTAAACCGGCCAGCTTCGACCATATCTCGAAGCTGGCAGTAACATTCGCGATAAAATAGGCGCTAACGGCGATTGCAAGTTCCCGCTACTTGGGTTCGATCCGGAACTTGGCATGGCACGACGTGCACGTTTGAAGCATCAGATGAAAGGCATGTTCGGCGGGCATTGATTCCGCTTCTCGTGCGGCGTCAATCTTCCGTGCCAGGGGTCCGCCCATCATGGCCTCGCCCCCCTGCATTCGCGTTTCGGGGCCGAGCGTATCGGGATTTCGGTCAGCTGCGACGGACAGGGCCGACGCGTAAATGCCAAGATCGTTTGCCAACTTGTCGAACTGTTGACGGTCGGTTTCAATGCTTGCGCTGGCTTTCGAGCCAGCCGTGGAGCCGGAACCGTCGAACAACGCCGACAAGGTAGCTCCCGAGTGAGCCCGAATGGTCTCGGCGGCCGCTTTGAACGCTTTTGCGTCGTAGGGCGACGTGTTCTTGAACATGGCGTTGATGGACTTGGCAGCGTTTGCCATCGCCTTCATGCCGTCTTGTCTTTGGATAGAGTTGCTTGGCAGGGCGGTTTGGGCGGTTGCTACGGAGATCGCTGTGGCGAAAACGGCTATTGGAAGAACAAGAACTGCTAGTTTCCTCACGCTTGCATTCATCCCCATGCTACACTCCATTTCCCCGGGGACTATTCCTCCCAGTTTTGACCATGCCATTGGACGGAGGCTCAACCTTCGGGGCTGGAAACGTTCTCGCGTTTGATCCAGGTCAACGCAACTCTTGCATCGGCACGGCACTGTGCTTGAATACAATAACAAGGTTCGAGCGAAAACATGTTCGCCGTAAGCCAAACCATTCGAAGATACGCGAAAGAATTGCTGACCCTTTTGGTCGCAATTATGTTCCTCGTCGCGCCGATGGCCGAGGCTGCTCCCGTTATTTGCGATAACAGCTCACCTCAAGTTGCACATATCGAAACGTCCATGGGTGACGTAGCTGGACAAGGTGATCTCCACCCTGCCGAGCAGAAGTCTTGCTGCAAAAGCGTATGCAGCCTCTGCAACGTCATTCTTCCGGCTTCGAACCCTGTTGTTTTTCACCTGGATTTTGGCGCGCAGCGACACCTTGATCCTCAGCAGTCCATGACCGGCCTCAGCTCCTCACCTGCTCTCGGCCCTCCCCGATCCCTTCTCTGAACACCTCCGCTTAACGGCGGGATGATCCTTCGGTTGCCTGCGATACCCGCACGGCGACCATGTCGGTAACAACTGCCGACACCGCCGTACTGCGTCTCCTTGCGAAGTTTCGGACTAGCCAAGGGGGACGTCCCGGACAAGAGACGAACCAACACGGAGTTAAATCCAATGGATGATCAAAAGGGCCATAAAGGTCCCCACCACCATCATCACGGGCACGATGCTCAGGCCACGCTGGCAGCCGAAAAAAGTCCGGTCACCGATCAGACGGAGGGCGTGATTTACACTTGCCCTATGCATCCGCAGGTAAGGCAAATAGGACCCGGGAACTGCCCCATTTGCGGGATGACACTGGAACCGGAAGTGGTCACAGCCGAAACGGGGCCCAGCGCCGAATATCTCGACATGAGACGCCGTTTCTGGGTGGGGCTCGTTCTGTCCGTGCCTGTGCTCATGCTGGAGATGGGTGGCCACCTCACCAATCTTCACATGGTGCTTGGTGCCCAGACCTCGAATTGGATTCAGCTCGTTCTTGCTACACCTGTTGTCCTATGGGCAGGCTTTCCATTCTTCGAGCGAGCATGGAATTCGCTCGTCACTATGCGCCTGAACATGTTCACCTTGATAGCCATGGGGACCGGAGTCGCGTGGATTTACAGCGTCGTTGCAACCCTTACACCTGGTCTGTTTCCCGCCACGTTCCGCTCCGCAGATGGTTCCGTAGCCATTTATTTCGAAGCTGCAGCCGTCATCACGGTACTGGTACTGCTTGGACAGGTGCTGGAGTTACAAGCCCGTGAACAGACCGGTGGTGCCATCCGCGCACTTCTTGACCTTGCCCCGAAGACTGCACGCCGCGTCCGCGATGGTGTGGACGAGGACATCGACCTGGAAATGGTTGTCGTCGGGGATCGGCTTCGGGTCCGGCCCGGTGAAAAGGTCCCCGTCGATGGCAGCCTTATCGAAGGTCGCAGTTCGGTTGATGAATCGATGATCACCGGTGAATCGATGCCCGTCACCAAAGAGGTCGGTGCAAAGCTGATAGGCGGCACGATGAACCAAACTGGTGGCTTCGTCATGGAAGCTGGAAAAGTCGGCCGGGATACCATGCTGTCGCAGATCGTTCGCATGGTTGCGGACGCCCAGCGCTCGCGAGCGCCCATCCAGCGCCTGGCCGACGAAGTTTCCGGTTGGTTCGTTCCCCTGGTGATCGGGATTGCCGTCGTCGCATTCGCAGCATGGATGATATGGGGTCCAGAACCGCGCTTTGCTCACGGTCTAGTCGCTGCGGTCGCGGTACTTATCATCGCATGCCCCTGCGCGCTGGGACTTGCGACCCCAATGTCGATCATGGTTGGCGTGGGCCGGGGTGCAGGTCTTGGTGTCCTGATCAAGAATGCCGAAGCCTTGGAGCGCTTCGAGAAAATCGACACGTTGGTGGTCGACAAGACCGGAACCCTGACCGAGGGAAAACCCAAGGTAACGTCGATGGCCGCGATAAATGGGTTCACCGAACCCGAACTGCTGCGCCTGGCGGCAACACTGGAACGGGCGAGCGAGCATCCACTGGCAACTGCCATTGTCAACGCGGCGACAGAACGGCAGCTGGTTCTCGGGGTCGCGGAAGATTTCGACAGTCCGGTCGGCAAAGGGGTCACGGGCAGTGTCGATGGACGAAAGCTCATCATAGGCAGCCACCGCATCATGGAGGAAGCTCATATCGATGTCTCGGCTCTCACCAGCCAGGCGGAAGCGATGAGGGGTGAAGGCGCAACGGTAATCTTCGTCGCGATAGACGGCCGTGTTGGAGGCCTTTTGGCGATCTCCGACCCGATCAAAACGACGACGCCAGATGCAGTTCAAGCTTTGCTGAAGGCAGGGGTCCGGGTTGTCATGCTGACAGGCGACAACAAGACGACGGCCGACGCAGTTGCGCGAAAACTCGGGATCACCGAGGTCGAGGCTGAAATCCTGCCGGAAGACAAGAGCAAGATCGTCAAGCGTCTGCGGGAAGAAGGCCGGATCGTCGCCATGGCTGGAGATGGAGTGAACGACGCCCCTGCCCTGGCTGCCGCAGATGTCGGAATTGCGATGGGAACCGGCACGGATGTCGCGATTGAAAGCGCGGGCGTCACACTGCTCAAAGGCGATCTGCAAGGGATTGTCCGGGCTCGCCAGCTGAGTCATGCGACAATGAGCAATATCCGACAGAACCTGTTCTTCGCCTTCATCTACAACGCGGCTGGCGTCCCAATTGCCGCCGGATTGCTCTACCCCTCGTTCGGGCTTTTGCTATCCCCGATCATAGCGGCCGCCGCCATGGCGCTCTCGTCAGTTAGCGTGATTGGCAATGCCCTGAGATTGAGGAGCGTACGGATATGAACTGGGATCGCAAATGGACGCTGATTGCTGCGTCACTGGGCGTCATTCTCGCCTTCTTCCTGCTGCGTGAGCACTGGGCGCATGCATTGGGTCTCGCCCCCTACATTCTACTGTTGGCCTGCCCTCTCCTGCATTTATTCCATGGCCACGGTGGTCATGGTCATGGTGGTCACAGCAAGGACCGCGTGGGTAAGGATGAAACACGTTGATCTACACACGCTCGGCGCAGGCAGATGTCGAGGTGACGACGTCGGCAGAACGGCTATTTGACTACATGGACGACCAGGCAAACCCCGGCACGCACATGCAGAGATCGTCGGCCATGATGTTGTGGGGTAGCATGGCATATGAGTTCGACGACGCTCGCGGCCGAAGCATCGGTTCCGTGATCAAGATGACCGGAAAAGTAGCGGGTTTGAAATTGTATGTGGAGGAAGTCGTCATTCAGCGGCAACCACCGTTTCTAAAAGCATGGGAAACGGTAGGAGTGCCGCGCCTTCTCGTGATCGGAAGTTACCGGATGCGCTTCCAAATAGAGGATAGCGGGCGTCTCTGCCGTCTCCACGTTTTTATCGATTACAACTACCCAAGTTCCGTGGTTGGCCGGATCGCTGGGACCTTGCTAGGTGCAATCTACGCAAGATGGTGCGTTAACCGGATGGCGGCGGCTGCCATGGCGGCATTTTCGGCGAAACTCGGTCCGGACTGACGCAGCGGCAGCCGCGTTGGCGATGGGCGTGTTAACGATAGCCGCCTGCTTTGAGGACAAGACGCTGGTTTTCTGCCTACGTCTCACCGATCCGAACTTGCAGGTGGTGCCAAAAGTGGACATTCCTGCATATAGATCGCCCACATTGCGGCAACGACGTCTCCGGCTTCCCTCTTAGAGCCGCCGTTGCGGCACTTCGCGCGTCGCCTCATGAGGTCATCAAATCGATGACCCGCATGATCGCGACCGCACTGCTCGTATTCTGGGTGCCTTCCGTCGTATCGGTTTTAGCGCAGGTCCAAACATCACCCTTCTTGACGGTAAACTTTTTCTCGTTCTGAACTACCGAAAGTTCTCCCTCAGTCATGTGGCAGAGCATGTCGTTCATCATCACATTGTCCGGTGTCTTCGAACCGGGTTGGATAACAACATCCCGCAACTTGACCATTTTATAGGCCGGTATGACCGAAGCCCGCTCACCAAGCGCAACAACTCTGACACCGGGACCTAGCTCCTCACCCTCATCCGGGCCGTAAGTCTGGGCGGCTGCTGGCGTCGCCCAGGCGATCAGTGGCGTTGCGGCCGTTGAAAGACCGAGTGCGAGCGCGGTTCTACGATTGACGGCTTCCATTGTTTCCTCCCTAGCCAATTTGTTAGGCTGCATCTTACGGATTACTAAATCAACCTGGGCGCGATCATAATGGTTGTCAAATCAACTTTTTGGAAATGGCTTGCCCGTCCTATGGAGGCGTACGGCAAAGTTCCGCCCAATTCGATCATGCCGCGACCGCTAATGAGCGGCCGCAATGGGGCATCGGTGAGCGTTCGGCCGGAACCGATGGACTTCCGCTCGCATTCCGGCCGTCCTGACGTTCGGCGGAGATTGTGGCATTCGCCGCGTCGGAAACATCGCTCATCCCGCTTCAATACTGAAGCGGGGGAGATGCGTCATCCTCCAATGGTAGATGTTGTTAACACCTTTGCGAACGGGATAAGCCATTTATTTTGTTCTATTTCGCCGCCCATGCTGCCGGAGGACGTGCGTTATATGCAGTTGACCGACGCCGACCTGTCAGCTCTCGGGCAGCGCTTGAGATTGGGTAAGTCTTTACGGTGGCGCAGCTTCGATTGGGACGATGACAGCCGTCTTTTCGCGTTCAACTCCGACTTCAGGTGAGCACTACTTGGTCTCTTCGCCCTTTGGGCCGCGACTTTGATCGCCTGGTTGGAAGGGGCAAAGGCTAACAACGCCTGATGACACCGGGTATTGGTAGCACTCTCATCCGTGCTCTCCACCAACTTTTCAAGCCGCCATTTTTGTGCAGCTCTCCGCACAGCGACGGCAAGCCCCTACACACGACTCCATGTCCCCGACACGCTCGCAATCCTCGGCGCACTGAGCGCAGATTTCCGCGCACTGTCCGCAGACATGCTTGTGATGCTCTGAACCAATGAGCATGAAGTGAGCCGAAGTTCGGCAGATTTCCGCGCAGGCCATCATGAGCTTGAAATGTTGCGGTTCGGTGTGCTTGCCGCCCATTTCCAGGCAGTGCCCCATGGCCATCAATAAGCACTCGCGATAGCAGGCGAGACAATTGTCGACGCAGGCTTTCATTTCATCTGAAAGGTGATGCATGCTCCTGCACCCTTCCTACTTCGCTTCCTTGTCGAGCCACTCATTCATCTCGGCTATTTCTTTGGTCTGCGCGTCGATGATCTTTTGGGCAGTCTTTTTGGCCCATTCGTTGTCACCATATTTCAGCTCGACCTCGGACATGCTGATCGCGCCCATGTGATGGGCGATCATCCCGCAAACGAAGGCGACGTCGGCGTCCTTTTTCATCATGCCCTGCATCATGTTCATGTGCAGCGACTTCATGCCTTCCATTGATGCCTTCTGATAGTCGGTCATCATGTCGCCCATGCCCATGTCACCGGACATACCGTCCGACATCATACCCATTTTCGACATGTCCATTTCGGATTTACATTTTTCTGGGTAGGCCATCTCCGCGTGAGAGGCGGTTGGCATAACTGCAAACGTTGAAAGTGCGGCTGCTGCAGCGAACGAGTATCTTGTGAGAGTTCTCATCTCTATTCTCCTGGTTGGATTCAAATATTTGGATTCAGCAAATCAGCTAAGGAGCTTTGGAGGGGGATAAACCGCACGTACCAACAGGAACGGACTGGGCTCGTTCAGGATCGGAGTAGTCGGCAGGGGGCTGAATAAAGGCTCCGCTGCACAGGGCGACTCGGATGGAATCGAACAGCAGTGCAGGTTGGAGCAGCAATCAACATCACGAATGGACATAGGGGATTGATGCCCGGGTTCCGAGGCTGATGGACAGTCGTGACGTGGATTGAATTGGGCAGCCGCGAACGCCCCGTGGACGTTCAAAACCACGACACACACGAACACTATCTGGACGAATCGGTAAAATGTTCTCAGCATGGTCATTGGAGGCGAAATTCCTTCCGGCTGATAACGCACCCTCCAGAAAATTGTTCCCTTTTCGCTGGCTCTGAGACCTCAGAACCCCAAGGCTGAGGTTGCCCCGAGCGTCACCGCCGCGAGAACAAGATAGCGGCCGGTCTTTGCTACCGTGACGAGGATCAGGAAGGACCATAGGGGCTCACGCAACACTCCGGCGATCACCGTCAGCGCATCACCGAACAGGGGCATCCAAGTCAGGAGCAACGACCATCGGCCATACCTCGATACCAACCACTGGCTCTTTCTAGCGCAGTTTTCTTCACCGGAAACCACGCCCTGTCCTGAAAGCGATCAATGAACCGGCCGAGAACCCAGTTGAACACTGCCCCAAGAATGTTCCCGACACTTGCGACGAGGATGAGGCCGGGCACGGAGAATTTGCCCGAAACGAGGAGCCCAACGAGCACGGGCTCAGATTGGAAGGGCAATATGGTCGCTGCGCCGAAAGCGACCAGGAAAAGCCCGATATAGGCCGTTAAGCTACTCACCGAATGTAGTCCGCATATCTCCCATAAATTCCGCACTCCCCCTTCATAACCTGTTGACCTTGCCATCGTTGGAAGCTCTACAAAGGCTTCTTCATGGTCCATCGGCGGAATGGTCCCTTGTGCAGTGCCATATAATCGACGCGAATCATCGGCTAGATGAAGCTCGCAATTGACAACATCCGGGCTGATGCTAGTCCTCGGGCATGGGTATGTATCGAATCACATTGGCAAAAATGCTGGTTCTGCTTCGCTTGGTGATCATCGCATCACTGGCTGGATACTCATTGCCCGCTGCTTCGGCAGCAATGCATGGGTCGATAGCGACATCCACGACCGTCCAATCTGACGACCACCACGACATGACAAACGGCGACCACGTCCATGGAGACGAGAGCGCCTCTCCGGATGACATGCAGAAAATTGCGAAGACGGAGTGCTGCAAAGACTTCTGCGTGAGTTTTGCGATTATCGCGACCGCCGATGTGGACGGCGGCCCCGTCGTGATGGGTTCCATCCGCAAATTCATCGACGACAATCGTGTCGTCGGCGAACTCGTGCCGCTGCATCGCCCCCCTAATATCTGAATAGGACACGCCCGTCCTTGCGGGTCTGAACGTGCGTAGGTGGGCGTTATTGCCCGCTGCGCCGCTGCCGTCTCCTATTCGGATTACACCATGAAACCTATATTTCTGGTGGTTGCCTTGCCGCTCTTCGCAAGCGGTTGTGTTACCACGTTGCCCCCTGAAGTTATTGCTTCGGGCGACCTTGCCGACCTCCCGGTCGATGTTCGCCCCGTCCGCTATCAAAGCCCCGTTTCGGGCTACTCGCACCGCGTCCCGGTCGATCCCAAACCGTGGCGAAACCAGAACGACGCGCAGGCTCCAGACGGAGGCGCGTCATGAACGTAACGAAACTCAAGCTCGCGGCAACTGTCGCGCTCCCGCTTATTCTCGGTGGATGCGTCTCGGCGGCGGAGTATTCCCAGAAGAACTCCGGATTCTCGTCCGTATCCAACAAAACCGCAGAAGCGACCGGAAAAGACACCGTCTGGATTCAGAACCGCCACGATGCCCAGGCCGTCTCGGGTCGGGTGAAGACGTTGCTTGCGAAGGAAAACGCCGATGTCGAGACAGCGGTGCAGGTCGCCCTCCTCAACAACAAGGGCCTCCAGGCAGCCTATGCCGATCTCGGGGACTCGGCTGCGGACGCGTGGCAGTCGACCATGCTCGTGAACCCGACAGTCGAGGTCGGATTGATCGGTATCGGCACGCCAGGGCTTGAAGCTTACAAAACCGTCGAAGGCGTGATCGCCACCAACCTCCTGGCGCTCGCTACCCACAAACGGAACGTGGAAATTGCCGATACCCAGTTCCGCAAGGCCCAGCTCAATGCTGCCATGCAGACCTTGCAACTTGCCGCCGATACCCGGCGTGCGTGGATCACTGCCGTTGCCTCGTGGGAAACGGTCGCCCAACTCAACCAGGCGCAGGCGGCGGCAGACGCAGCTTCGGACCTTGCACAAAAACTCGGCGAAACGGGTGCGCTGACCAAGGGTGGCCAAGCCCGCGAACACGTATTTTATGCCGAACTGGCGGGTCAGACGGCAAAGGCCCGGCTTGAGGCCCGTCTCGCGAAAGAAGAACTGACACGGCTGATGGGACTTTGGGGATCGGACACCGACTACCAGATTCCCAATCGCCTGCCGCAGCTTCCGAAGGGTCTGATCAAGCGAGACCTGATTGAGGCGGAGGCTCTGCAACGTCGTGTTGACCTGCAGATGGCCAAGCTCGATCTCGACGCCACGGCCAAGTCGTACAACCTTACGGAAGCAACGCGATACGTGACCGATCTCGAAATCCTGACGGGGTTCGAAACAGAACGGGAACTGGAGGACGGCGAGAAGAAAGTCGACACGACCGGCAACGTCGCGCTGGAGTTCGTCATCCCGATCTTCGATTCCGGCAAGGCCCGAATGCGGAAAGGCGAGCTGGCCTACATGCGTGCCGCGAACCTGCTGGCGGAAAAGGCAGTGAACGTCCGCTCGGAGGCGCGGTCCGCCTACCAGGCCTATCGCTCCAACTACGATATCGCCCGTCACTACCGCAACAGCGTCGTACCGCTGCGCACAAAGATCGAAGAAGAATCCCTCCTCACATATAACGGCATGATCACCAACACGTTCGAATTGCTCGCCGACAGCCGGGAGAAGGTCAACTCGATCCTCCTGGCCGTCAACGCAAAACGCGATTTCTGGTTGGCCGAAGCCAATCTCGCGCCTGCCATTTATGGCGGCGGCGCGGGCGCAGCCGGTGGCGAAACGGAAGTCGCAGCGGCTGCCGAAAGCGGCGGCGGCGGTCACTAGGAAAGGACAAAGACATGTTCAACAGAAGACAGATGCTCGGCGCAGGCGCGGCCCTGGTTTCGACCGCCGCCTGGGCGAAGACCTCCAACATGGGTCTGCCTGAGGCTGCCATCATGGAAACCGCCGACACGCAGACGCCCGTCCGGCCCTCATCAGGACCGCATTACACCCCCGTCGTGACCCTCAACGGCTGGACGCTACCGCATCGCATGAACAACGGCGTCAAGGAATTCCACCTTGTCGCCGAACCGGTCGAGCGTGAGATGGCCGAGGGCATGACAGCGCACCTCTGGGGCTACAACGGCCAGTCGCCGGGTCCGACCATCGAGGCGGTTGAAGGCGACCGAGTTCGCGTCTTCGTGACCAACAAGCTGCCGGAACATACCACCATCCACTGGCACGGCATGATCTTGCCGTCCGGAATGGATGGGGTTGGCGGGCTGTCGCAACCGCACATCCCCGTCGGCAAGACCTTCGTCTACGAGTTCGACCTCGTGAAATCGGGCACCTTCATGTACCACCCGCATTCCGACGAGATGGTCCAAATGGCCATGGGCATGATGGGGATGTTCATCATCCATCCGAAGGACGAGAAGTTCATGCCGGTGGACCGGGACTTCGTGTTCCTGCTCAGCGCCTATGACATCGATCCCGGCACCTACGTTCCGCGCATTATGGAAATGACGGACTTCAACCTCTGGGCCTGGAACAGCCGCATCTTCCCAGACATCAGCCCGCTTGTGGTCTCCAAGGATGACAGGGTCAGGGTCCGGGTGGGCAATCTCACCATGACCAACCATCCGATCCACATGCACGGCTACGACTTCGAGGTCACCTGCACGGACGGTGGCTGGGTACGGCCGGAAGCCCGCTGGCCGGAAGTCAGCATCGACATCCCGGTCGGCGCGATGCGGGCCTACGAGTTCGACGCCAAATATGTCGGCGACTGGGCGATCCATTGCCACAAGTCGCACCATACGATGAACGCCATGGGGCATGACATCCCGACATTCATCGGCGTCGACAAGAAAGCAGTCACGGAAAAGATCAGGAAACTCCGCCCCGAATACATGCCGATGGGGACCGCTGGCATGGCCGACATGGGCGAGATGGAAATGGAAATACCGGAGAATACCGTTCCGATGATGACCGGATGGGGTCCGCACGGTCCCATCGAGATGGGGGGCATGTTCTCCGTCGTCAAAGTCCGCGAGGGGATTGCGGCCGACGATTACACCGATCCCGGCTGGTACGAAAATCCACCCGGTACGCAGGCTTGGGAATGGACGGGCGAACTGCCCGACACGACCAAGGCGAAAGACGCAAAGACGCAGATCACTCCGAAACCCATGAAGCACGGTTGATCGTGAAATCTATCCCATCAAACAACCAAAGGACTGAATCATGAAGACTGCAATTATCGCATTTTTCCTCGCGGCATTCGCGTCTCCGGCCCTTGCCTCCGGTTCACACGCTGGTGGTCACGGCGAAGCCATGGCTGTCGGTGAGCCCGGCAAGAAGGCGCAAGCCACCCAGACCATCCGCGTTTCCATGAAAGAGACGGACGACGGCAAGATGATCTTCACGCCCAACACCTTCAAGGTCCGCAAAGGTCAGACCATCGTCTTTGCGATCAAGAACGCGGGCGAGCTGGACCACGAGTTCGTCCTCGACCAGGAAGACAAGATTATGGAGCACAAGGCCGTGATGGAGAAGTTCCCGGAAATGGAACATGACGACCCGAACGCGATCCGTTTGGCGGCTGGAAAGTCCGGCGAGATCATCTGGAAGTTCACCAACGACGGCACGTTCAAGATCGCCTGCCTGGTTCCCGGCCATTATGACGCCGGAATGCACGGCGACGTCACCGTAGCCAAGAAGTGATCCGACCCAAGGAGATAAGACAATGAGATCAGTTTTCACATTTGCAGCCACTGCCATGGTCACAATCGCCCTCGCCTCCGGCGCTTTCGCGGCGGAATTCACCAAGGGCACCGTCAAGAAAGTCGACGCCAAGGCAAAAAAGGTCACCCTCATTCATGAGGAACTCAAGTCTCTGGAAATGCCTGCCATGACCATGGTTTTCCGCGTTAAAGACGACGCGATGCTTGAGAAGCTCAAGGAAGGCGCGAGCATCGAGTTCGTCGCCGAGCGCGTTGAGGGCAAGCTGACCGTCACGGAAATCAAATAGTACGATATCGTCGGATAATGCACGCGGCTGTTTGAGCGGCCGCGTGCGACACCTCTGCGTTACCGAGAGAAAGCGGACTCGGTCGACCCTCAAGGTCTTGGAAACCCACCCGCGCTTTCAAGCGACGAGCAATGACCTCTTCACTCAGCGCCCAGTGGGACGCCGCGCGGGAAATCCGTTCAATCCTTTTGCGATTTGTCGCTTTCGCCATCCTGCTTGCCAACCTCCTGCTTGGTGGCAACGAGGGAGCCGAAAGGACGCATTTCATCGTCGTCATTAGCTACTTCATCATCAGCGTCGCTTCGGTAGCGACCGCGCGATTCCTGCCTAGCCTCTCTTGGCTTAAGACTCTCTTTGTCGTTCTCGATGCGCTGCTGGTTGCCCTGATTTTGTACGCGCACATTCTTGGCGGACCGGTTACCGAAAACCACAATCTGACGACGACTAGCCTGGTGGTTGCGTTCATCTTGCTCAATCATGTCGGCCTGAAGCAAGATCGTCGGCTCGTGCTTGTCTTCTCCGGCATCGTCCTGGGTTCCTGGGTAGCCATGTTGGCGATCACCGCCGCCAGACATCATACTGCCGACGCAATGTCGCTGCTTGCGGCATTCTTCAACCAGGACCTGGGCCTCACAGTAAGCTTCGGCTTTACAGCTTTCGCTATCTACTTGCTCGCGAGGGATCATGACCGGACCCGCCAGGAAGCCTTACGAGCCGACAAGCGGCGTCTCAATCTTTCGCGCTTCTTCTCGCCGCTTGTGGTTGCGGACCTCCAAGATGGCGGCTCAAACCTTGATCTTGAACGCCGTAACGCGGCGGTTATGTTCGTCGATCTGCGAGATTTCACGAGTTTTGCCGAGACCGCACCTGCACGGGAACTGGCGTTGGTATTGGCAGAATACCGCCACCTCGTTTCCGGGACCATCTTCCAACATGGCGGGACAGTCGACAAATTCATTGGGGACGGGGTCATGGCAGTGTTCGGCCAGCCCAAGCCCACCGAAAACGATGCAGACCGGGCCTTGGCATGCGCTCTCGACCTCGTCGATGCACTGAACGATTGGAAGAACCACAGCATGCTGAACGGCTACCCTGCCCTCAACGCGGGCATCGGCTTGCACTACGGCACGGTCGTCGGCGGGGTTCTGGACAGCGGATGCCACAGCGAGTTCACAGTGATCGGCGACGCTGTAAACGTCGCGCAACGACTGGAGACCTTGGCCAAGTCACTTGACGCACCACTTGTTGTATCGTCTGCGCTGATGGCTCGGTTGCAAAACCCAGTTCCATCTGCCCTCTGGATACCCCAAAGCTCAGTGCCGCTGCCGGGACGTCGCCACCCGATAGATGTTTGGTATCTGCGCCGTGAAGCGGGTCTCAACCCGGCCGACGACAATTCAGGCTATGAGACCGGGGACATACAGACCGCCCTCCAAAGATCATCTTTCCAGTCGTCGCCTCCCGGGCCTACTGTGTGCACCGGATAGTCAATTCCTCGAACGGACACCTTGGCGGGATCGCTGCACTTCACGAAGGCTCGATGTTTTCCCGGATCAATGTAGGCAGAACCGCTCGTAGCGTCGCCTTGCGAAAGCGATATTAGAACGTCGTAATCGTATCCAGCTTGCTCTGTCGCGTGATTACTGACGAGACCAAGATTGACAACGGTGTTGTCGTCGAAATGCGCAGTGTGGAATATCAGAGGCTCTGAGGCCACCGCGCTTAAAGCGGACAGCACTCCGACGGCGAGGGTGAGTACAAAAGCACGCATTCCCACCTCCCATGGTTCAGCGAAGCCAGTATCATATCACGTACGTGGCGGCTTTCCACCTGAGTCTACCGGCTCGCCAGGCGTCGACTTCTTCCCAATCAATGGCGATCAAAGTTCAATAATCACCTTTACATGTGCTTGGCGTATCTTGCCATTACCGCTAATAGCGAGAGAACGACCAGCACTCGCCGATGGTTGTTGGCTGCTCGGCTACCTATGGAATCTGCTTTGGAGAAGTCCGAGGTTTTCGCATGCCCCCACCCTGGACCATAGTGTAGTCAGCCCGACGGACAGCCGCCCAACCTCGGACTTCTCCAAAGCCCTCAATCTTTGAGTGGCGACTCGATTTTCCAAAAGCAACTTTGTACGGATTTCCGAAGCAAGCATCCAATGTTTCCTCAGGTCACCAATATCGTTGATCGTCGGGTTTGTTGGGAGCAAATCATTTTTAATGAAGCAGGCAACTACGGGCCGGGAGATACCCATCGCAAGCCCGCTCTCACACTGTCGGAGCGGCACCCGTTCGGTGGCCGATACTTGTCTGCTTCCCATAAGCACGGCTTCGAGCTGATCCGTTCGCGGTATGTAAAGGTTTCGAACATCGCAACCTTTGTCGGTTGCTCCCCTCGAAACGGAAACACGGCCGTCTGCCATGGCACGAAAAATTTGCACCCACCGCTTTCCATCCATGTGGGCCATCTGAAAGCTGAGCAGGGCAAGCGAGACCATACCAGATGGCTCAACCAATGGTGCTGTCTTCAACGTTTGCAGCAACGAAGTAGTCCAGTGCTTTTGGCGTGCCTTTCGGAAATTACCGAGAACACTAGTCAATTCGGGCATCATACCGTCATCGTAAAGCTCGACCAGAAAGGGAACGGGCAACCCGAGCACTTTGGAAAGCTGGCGAGCCTCAGGCGCATCGCGCAGGACTTTCACCGCGACTTCGCTATCAGGAGCAGGATTGGACCTAAGGCGCAGCAGCTCACTGCGGGCTTGCCGAAGAGGCTGCGCTACAGAGCACTGATACGGCACCTGGGTTCCGAATTCTTGCTGACGCCGCACTACCTGCTTACGCAAGTCGACTTCGAAGCGGGATTTTAAAAGACCTCTTACGGAACGAGACAGGGTCGGATCGAAACGAAGCCGATTGGATAACTCTTTACTTGGGTCTTCTGCAGACCTAGGCTTCGATGCCGCGAACATAGCATCGTACGCGTCTGGCCAGCCCAACAAAGCCCTTCCCGCTTTGGCAATGCATGAGGGATTAAGTGCATCGCTATCAATACCCTCGTTCCTTTGGCTAACCCCCGCCAGCTGAATCGCAAGCTGAAATAGATCGCCTCGGTTCTGCTCCGCCAAATCGCGATGCAATGGGACGGAACTGTTCGCGTGCAATCGCTCAGGATCGATGAGGTCTGTTACGAACCGAAGCGCCTCGTCATCATTTACTTCGACAACAGGTTGTGGGAACTCGCGGAGGTCCACCGCACCAACAAAACTTCCTGGCAAGGTGCAACTGTCGCAGAACGCAACTCCGTAGCAGCGAGACCAGCCGAGCTGCCGATTGCAAACCGGGCAGTGATCGAGCAGCTTTTCACGAGTTTCTGGATCGAAACTTAATGGCTTCAGAGACCACATTGCCTTTTGGCGGCCATGCAGCCGAAGAGAACGAGGCGACACACGCCTCGCCCCGCTGAGATGTCCGCGACGGACGTTGATGCCGAAAAAATTGATCCGGTCACGTCCCGACGACTCCGGCTCCAAGAGCATGCGAAGGGCAGCGTCAGAATCCTTCCGAATGCCTAGCACATTGACCAAACTGTCGATCTCGTCCGAAGGGCCGATAGGAATTGCCGCGACACTCCTGAACGAGCGACTTCCAGCGAGATCAACCGCCATCTTGGTGTTCCTGAACCCGTTTCGCTCGGACGCCCGCAACACCGTGTCTCTCAGCGCCTCACCCTCTTGCATATCTGTGGGTATCGCCAACATCCTTCCCTTCATCCCAACGAGAGATGCAAGGTGTTCGACCAGACCATGCTTATCGTCGACCTTATCAAGCATCGGCCAGCTCTTCTTCAAACGGATTGCGCGTCGCCAGCTTGTTGAGCACCGAATAGTCGTCCGCAGCCGCGCTCAGATGGGAGCGTTCCACACGCTTAGAGCCCTCGTCCTTGGCATAATGGGCGGCCAGTTCTACGATGTTAGCAGCGTGACCGAAATAGCCACCGGCCGCCTCAAACAGCCGTGGTACGATGTCGTCTTCGAGAAAATTGCTTCGCTCTGGAAATAGCCCAGATCGCATGAGGTTGATGCCCAACATCCCGCAGTATTCTGTGAAGGCTCTCCGATGCTCGGTATTCCCATAGACCAACGGCCCCAAAAAGAGCGATTTCACGCAACGGGCACGAATCTGAAAGTCACTCAGAACCTTCGCCTGCGCTTCGGTCGTTCCCACAAACACAATAGGGCAACCACCCAGCAAAAAGTCTTTCAGCACATTATGGACCCTGGTGGCCTCTGCGCTTTGATACAGCCCCCTGGCACCGATCCTGAGGTGGTTCATTTCATCGAAGATAAGCAGTTCCGTCCGAAACTCCTGCATGTACCGAAATATTCGATGCTTTTTCGAGCCCATATTGCCAGTCTCTGGCCTTGGGTCCCCGTAAGCCCTGAGTATATCTTCAAGAAGGGACATCAGCGTCGACGTGCCCGACACCGAGACCCGGACGACCACGCGCTGCAAGGCAGCAACCAGCGTTCTCGGCACCTCTCTACTGAAAAGGCCGACTTCGTAGCACCTGTCCACAACGTTTTTTTCGAGATAAGCTTTTAAAATTGTTGTTTTGCCACTCTGTGTGTCGGCAAAAAGGGTGACGCACTTGGCCTCGTATCCCCCAAGCCCGATATTGAGAATCTGGCGGCGGGTCTCGCGCAGGCCGTCAAAACACAAATGCGCTTTCTTCATAAATGTGTGCTCGATCCTCATGCTCTGGAAAGCAAACGCAATCGTGTTCGTCGCTGAACGGGTGTCCATCGTTTAGTCCTCTTCAAATTTTGAGTTTGGGAATTAGATATTGTAAAGGCGGTCGAGTTCGTCGAGCATTGCCTCGGTATCAACAGCATTGCTGTCAGATAGTGTCGTATCGGTCGCAGAGGCGGTGACTGGCTCCTCCACTTGCGCTTTGCCAGCGTCGTTTGCCGCCTTCACCTGCGCAGTTTTCGCGGGATTTTTAGATTTCGTTGATGGTTTACGACCTTTTGGAATTATCAGGTCGCCCGTTTTGGAGCGAAGCGCCATCTTGATGGGAACGTTGCGAGCTTTCGGCATTCCCGAGATCGACGGATCGATCAGGTCATCCACAATCCTGTCACCAGGGACCAATTGGAGTTCCAACACCGGGCCGCCATGGATGGTCCGAATCGTCCGCTTGCCCTCGCCATGGGTGTCGGTGGCAAGTTTGGCCGCAAGCTCGCGCTCGTACTCCGCACGAAAACGGGCTCTTTCTTCGCGCGAATGAAAAACCTTATTGGCCAATGCTTGTTTCGCCCTTTCCCCAGCCGCGAATGCAAACGAAACAACGGTGGCGGCATAAAACTCATCACTGTTGGGCAGTTCAACGATTTCTTTGGTGTACTCGTTGATCACCGATATCGAAGTCACGTTCATCGGGTCGTAAAAGAAATGCACTCGAAACGTGGCTGACTGGTCTCCATCTCCACGCTCCCGATTTCGGCGGGCCAAGTCATTCAGCAACATCGTTGTGATGGCCTGGTCGTGGAATACGTGACCGTCGAACTCTATGCCGGAAGCAGTCAAAGTGCGGCTCTTGTAGCGCCCCAGGATGAGGTTCATCGCCCTGGCGTCATCAATCGTTCGACGGCCAAACTCGATCAGGCCTTCACTCCAACGACGGGCGGGGGCCATCCCAATACCGTCATGTTCGTCAAGGTGATATTCGATGATCTTATGATCTGTAAGTGCACGAATATCTTTTAATCGAAGCTGTGCGCCCTTCCGAGGGTCGAGCTTCTTGGCTCGCAGAATATCAGGCGAATATGGGATGCCGCCGGGCAACGAATGAAGATGCGAATTCATCGTTCTGATAAGCCGCTCGATCCATGGTTTGTATTCTGGTGTCCGTATCGGAGCGTAATCAACTTGGAAGCCCACGACATCACCGACCAGCTGCAAGCTGACACCGATGTTTTCCAAAGCGTTGTCAAGGATCAGCCACTGCCAGAGCCCGAAACCATCTGTTGCACCTTTGGCCTCACCGAAACGCTGGATCAATTCTACGTTAGGCTTCATGACTTCGCGAAGGCATGCCATCAGTGTCGCAACGCTCGGCGGCTCAAACGTCATGACCATCCCTAGGACCATGCGGGAATAAAGGTCCATCGCCCACACTATGTACGGGCGCTTGAGGACAATTTTGACGCTGCCATCGATCTGAACTTCCTCGACAGCCCAGATGTCGCCCACCGTCGCATCTAAAACGAGCACCTCCAACGGCGCGACAGCCTTCAGACTGGAGCCCCGCCCTCTCAGCTGGCGATTAGCCGGTGCAATACCCCATTTGGATTTGACGGTGGCATGGGATCGCGCCGCGTAAATCCAGTTGGTCAAGGTTTGATTTACCGGGGGTTCGATCCACTTGGCTGTCCCAGGCGAAGGCAAAACAGTAGGAGTTAGGTTCCCATACGAACCGTCGTCCAAAAGAGCGGCGTCGAATTCGCCTCCGGCAGCCTCAATTTCGGCCTTCAGGGCGTCGATTTTCTGGTAAAACCGAACATCGAACCACTTATGGGCATCGATGAACTTCACCTTCCAGTCGCCCCAATAGTAGGCGACCATCTGCTGACCCAGCTCGTACACCCACTTTTCCCATTTGGAGCGTGATACAGCGCTGCCTTTCTTGCGCAGATACAAACCCAGAGATCGTCTACCTGGCAGTCCCTTCGCAATCGCTTTTCGGAGGGCGCTGGCCGAAGGAGCTATCTTCCAACCCGCCTCCTTGGCTTTATCAAACCGACTAAGAATGAAGGCATCGAGTTTGTTCGTCTGTCGTGAGACGAACGTAGGGCTATTGTCGTAGCACCGAACGTAGAAGAGCAATCGCCCTGCTCTCTCAATATCTCTCCGGCGAATCTGCCAAGCCTTCAGCTGCGATGGCGTGGGAGATGCGTCTAGCGGCTCCTGCAACACCTTTATGTCGGCCGCCGTAATCAACGCGGTGACCACGCCTTCTCGCTCAAGACGGATGACGCCGCCAGTGGCCTGCAAAACGGCATAGTCAATGCGGGCAATTTTATAAGGGTTGTCAGTAGCGACAGCCCTCAATTCGAGTGGATCGGCTGAGCCCTCGCCCTCAACAACGAACTCACCTCGAACTTCAGCTCCCGACCCCACGAAGTGGAGCCGGTCCCCTTTTGAAAGGTCTAAAATCACCGCCAGGCCTCCCGCTCAAGGAGCCATACGTTGGTGTTTCCCTTCAGACCCGTGTTCAGGTCAATCGAAACGAAGCCGCGCGAATGCAGCGCATGAAGCTTCGCCCGACCAAAGGGACCGTCGCCCAGCGCTTTCGCCAACCGCCAATACTGCTTTGGGCCGTCACTTTTGAACTCGTTCTGGCATAGATGCTCATCGTAAGCATCAATCGCGACCCATTTGTCGAAATTCAAACGCCTCACGGTCTCTACCACTTCATAGGTGAAG
Source organism: Rhizobium herbae (assembly GCF_017873135.1). Classification (GTDB taxonomy): domain Bacteria; phylum Pseudomonadota; class Alphaproteobacteria; order Rhizobiales; family Rhizobiaceae; genus Pararhizobium; species Pararhizobium herbae. The sequence goes on from NZ_JAGGJV010000001.1 coordinate 782,433, forward strand.
TGCTTCTTCCGCCTTAGCTCGAAGAACTTGAACCCGCGACGGCGATAAACCTCCTTCGCCAAAACGAGCTTCTGCTGATAGGCCTCATCACCATCGCGGGGATCAACATCCTCCTTGATTTCAAGAATGATCGTTTGCAAATGCTCCTTCGCGCCTCTTCCCACAGGTTTCGCGGCCGCCTCCGAGAAAGACATCCCCCTTTGCAGGTCAATACCGAGAGAGGTTCGGGCCTTCAGCATCATATCCGGGAAGTACAAGAGCGGAGCACCCCGACCGCGCACCATCATTTCTAACCGATGGGGCTGGGCCAGCCACATATCGATGCGACTGGAGGCATCGGCCATCTGAAACGCTATACGTTCCAGGCGAGACTCCCAAGGCATGGTCATCCCGGCCTTGATTGACGGAAAAGTGCCAGTGGGCTTGGTTTGCCGCCCGTTTATGATCCGGCGAACGGGGCCCCCATCACTGGCCCACAGAATTCTGGCGATAGTCCCTGCCGACCGTTCCTCAACCGTCGTCGAAACGTTTTCAATATCGACGTCCATGCTAGCTCCTTTTAAAAAATCCTGTGCATAGGAAACAAGAACTCCGCTCCGCGCCCCTATGTTTTCGGGTCCGCAGATGACAGGCTGTTCTCTTGGTGTTAAGGCTTACTAATACAGCTGGCACGAACTCAGACATCGGCCAGCAGCAACTGAATGGAACGCTTAAAGCGATTCTATCTGAGATGGAAGGGTCATGATGACCTCGGTTGAAAACCGTCCTTCAAAGCCGGATAAGGCGATTGGGGCGATACTTGCCTCCCTTGACGAGCAGATCACCCGTCAGGGGATCGACATCGATGCTCTCAAACAAGAGATCGAAAAGCTCACTCTACAGGTCCGAGAAAGAGAGAAGGACGTCAGCCGAATCCGGGAGGCGAGACGACAGCTGACGCTGATCCAAACTACGCAGCTAGAAGCAGAGGAAATCGCATCTGAAGCCTTAAAGGTGCCTGAAGGCTTCGCAAAACGGCATGCAGAGCGGAAAAACGGGCAAGCCTGGCAAGTTCGACAACAGGCCTACCTGATATTGAAGGAGACAGGGCATCCGCTTAGTCGAGCGGAATTGCTTGAGAAAATGACTGCTGCGGGCTTCGTTATCGACTCCCCGCGTCCTCTCCACCGTATCGGGAAGATACTGTGGGAAGCAAAAGACGCTTTTGTCTATCACGACAACGGCTATTGGCTAGTAGGTGAGCCGGTTACCGAGCCGGTCGAGCGCACCAAGCGATTTAGGACTCGGAAGCCCCGCAAGAAGAAAACATTGGAAAACTAGAGAGGAGCGTCAATTCTAAAGGAATTCTATTAAAATTAACGTGTGAATCGTTTGGTCGCTTAAAATGTTGACATTTCCAACATAACGGCATTCCAGAGGAATTCGCCTGCGACACCTTACTCTGTAATTCCTTGAGCATCTGTGGGTTTTGGCTCAAAAGCCACTGTGTCGAAGCGTGCTGGTGGCCACCCACAAAGGAATTTCCCTCACTACCGCCGACCGAGAATTCCCACGACGGGCAGCTCCCCAAAGGAATTCTTGCGCATTGCTAGGATTTTTCCCTCCAAATGCCGGGTGTATTTCCTTATCGAATTCCTTTCCGCCATTTAAAAGGATTCCTTGAGAAGGCTCTTAGGCCGAATGCCGGTTTCGGAAACACAAAAAGGGTTTGAGCGCTGAAGCATGGGTGCTGCAAGTTCTAAAACCTTGCTCCCCGAGGCCGGATATTCGATCAAGTCAGCGCGTTGGATGACATCCATATGTGCCGAGTAGGCCGACCGTCGGGTTGCGGATCAACAACCACGTCAGATACCTTCCTCCTCAACTTATTATAGAATTTCGAGTCGGGGGTGGCGTGAGCGATTATTGGTCGGACAGGGCAGGATTGGCTGCCAACTTACGTCTCCTTACCCGAGAGGGGAAGTGGCTTGCCTGGGAAGACCGCGACGCCGATCCAGATGATGCTTCGAGCAGGAGGATAGCCGGAGCTAAGACGCGCGTTGAGGACACACTGAGCCAGGCGCTTCATTCTACCAACGTGATAGCCTTGCTGGGTTCGGGGGCTTCTTTTTGCGCAAAGAACGCGACCGTCAAACGAGCCCCTGGAATGGCCGACTTGTGGCATGCCGCGAGGGACAAGGTTTGCGAAGGAAATTTGTTTGGTCACGATGACTTCGACAACGTGGTGATTGATGTCATCGGCTCGCTGCCCGAAGAAGATAAGGCTGGCGACATCGAGAACCTTCTAAGCCTTTGTAAAATGAAGCTTGAACTCCTGGAAGCTAGGGCGAAAAATCAGAAGCCCGTTGGTGAGGTTGCGCCATCGGACAGCTCGGCTGATCCTGTCACCGTCTTAAAACAGTTTATCGATAAGGCCGAGAGTGCGATTCTGCAGAGGGTTGACTTCGTCGACAACGAAACCGTGCTCTCCGCTCACAAAGCCCTAATTCAGAAATTGGCTAAGCGGGCGGTCGAAAAGCCCCGCGTAAGACTTTTTACCACCAACTATGACCTGTGCCTGGAAGAATCAGCCGCCCGTATCGGGGTTGTCCTCATTGATGGTTTCTCACACAGCGCCGAACAACGTTTTAACCGGGATTACTTCCAGCACGACATTGTGCGAAGGGCGACATCGGGCACAAAGGCGGATTATATCGACGGCGTTTTTCACCTGTATAAGCTTCACGGGTCAGTTGACTGGCGGCGGAAACAAGATGGTGTCGTCATACGCTCCCAAGCCAACGATACCGAGGGATTAAAGCCGGTACTGATATACCCGAGGTCGACGAAGTATCAGGAGGCGTTCGAGGTGCCGTATCTCGATATGTTCGCCGCATTCCAGGCAGCCCTGCGAGAACCTGACACGACGCTGGTTGTTGCGGGGTTCGGCTTTGCCGACGATCACATCAGCGCACCAATCTGGTCTGCATTGGAGTCAAACCTGAGCTTGCGGCTGATTCTTGTAGACCCGTCTTTCGTTCCGGTGGTCAGACTTGATGCAATCGGGGCCGGTGGCCACCTGATCGATCTGGAAATCGGTGTCCAACGGCAGTATCAGAAAAGGATTATGCGTCTAGTCGGAGAGGGCGACCCCCGCATTACCGTCCTTAATGGTCGTTTTGAAGACTTAGTGGACGCCATGCCAACGATCACCGGAGAGTCGGATCGACAACGCTTACAGATGCGTCTGGACCAAATCAGGGATTTTCCAGCGTGATTGATCCGGTAAACGCGCTCATCGATCAAGACAAACGGCTTGGCACAGTAACCCGCGTGTCCGCCGCATCAATCGAGCTGACCGTGCCGTTGGCATTGGCAGCGAGTGGCCAGAGGGGGTTGGCCCGAGGTGCGACAGGTGACTTTGTCTTTATTGATTGCGACAAGGAATGTATCCTTGGTCGTATTACCGAAGTTGCTATTCCTGACCGTCAGAGGCCTGGCCTTGAACGGCAGATGGAAAGCGAGGTTATCGCTGAGCCCCAAGGTCGCGCCCAGCTCTTAGCTACCGTCAGCAAAACGACCCACAAGGTCACGCGCGGCATCAATGTGAAGCCGCGTGTTGGCGACGGGGTGTTTCTTGCTGACGGTAGCGCCCTGGCGACGGCCATCCAGGAAGCTCTCCAAGGGGAACTGGAGCCCGGTCAAACGGAGAGGCTTCTGGTGAACCTCGGTCGCCTGTCCGGGATCACGGATAGCTTTATAGCCATGCCGCCCGAAAAGCTGTTTGGACGCCATTGTGGAGTATTCGGTGCGACGGGTGGCGGTAAAAGCTGGACGCTATCCAAACTTTTAAATGAAATAGTACGGCTGAAGGGGAAGTGCATTCTCTTCGACCCGACCGGCGAGTTCCAGGGCAAGGTATCGGGGGCTACCGAGTTCTCTTTTTCTCAGGCGACAGAGAAGCAACCGCTCGCGCATTTCCCATACAAAAAATTGTCGGAAGTCGACCTATACGCACTTCTCACGCCGTCAGCGCAAGCTCAAGGCCCCAACCTCAGGAGTGCAATCAAAAGTTTGAGGCTAGTTAGCGCTCTGCGTAAAGAGCCCTATCGCTATCGAATGGAGAAGGTCGCGGGCGACCACCAACAGTTCTACATCACCGAAAATGCATTCGTGGAGGTCCGAAGAAGCGGCGTCATTAGGAAAGCAGGGAAAAGCCGAAATGCGGTCTCACTCGCACTTATTGCCCTTACCAGTGAAATGGATTCACACCATTGCGATTTTGACGTCAGGCTGCTCTCTGACCAGATACGGGAAGAATGCGTCAAGCAATACACCAATGATGAGATGGGCAACTACGGGCAACACGATGATTTCCTTCTCGGCAACTGCAACTCGCTTAACGTGCGCATTGAGAACTACCTATCGTCTCCGGAAATGCGATGCCTCTTTTCTGACGATGGCGTCGACATTTGTGCCGTTCTCGATGAATTCATCGCAGACCCGAACCAGCACGCCCTGGTTCTTTCGTTCGAGCATGTTAGCTACAAGTACAACACCCGTGAGCTGCTGCTAAACTCGCTCGGGCGGTACCTGCTCGGCCTCGCTCGCAAGAACACCTTCCAGAACCAGCCACTGGTCTGCTTCCTCGACGAAGCGCATCAATTTATTGGTCGATCAATTGGCGATGACGCGAACCAGGTTTCCCTTGATGCTTTCGGCCTCATAGCGAAGGAAGGTCGCAAATATGGGCTAACCACAGCTATCGCCACCCAGAGGCCTCGCGATGTCCCATCCGACGTGCTCAGCCAGCTGGGCACGCTGTTCGTCCATCGGCTAACAAACGACCGGGATCGAGAGACGATAGAACGAGCTTGTGGAGATTTGGATCGGGATGCGGCAGCATTCATCCCCTCGTTAGCGCAAGGAGAGGCTATTGTGGTCGGTCCGGAACTCCCTGCCCCGCTTCCGATCTTGATTGACAGCCCCGAGAAAGGGCAACAACCCTCCTCACACGGCCCGCGATATCAAGCTTTCTGGGGTTAGCAGCGGAGCTGGGTGCACACTTTCTACAAAATCGCAATCTTTTGGATAAAATCGCAATCGTCGTCAGGCGGAAGCTCTCGGCGATAATGGAAGTCGCCTGAAGCACATCCGCAATCCATTGATTTCGGCAATGCGAGGTGCTTTTCGCGATTCCGAAAATCCCAATCTACATGTTCAGCGTCGCAATCTCTTGGATTGAGAATTTCAATTTGTTGGTCCCTACAATTTCGGCCGGCGCGGCAAAGGCATTTCAAGCACGGGAAGCATCATGATTATTGATGCAAGAGATCAATTATATTCGCTTGAATGATGAATAGCCTTGCGGCATTACTCTCTCATGGTCGCGACCTTTTGAAGCCTCCCACTCAAAAGGAACCCAGAAAATGGCATTCTTCAGTCTAGAACATTCATCCGAGCCGAGGCATTCGTTCTTCGCTTCGACCCTTGTCGGCCTGCGCGCACGTGCTGTTGCATCGTGGCAGCGTCACCGTGCGGAGCGTGCTCTCGAAGGCCTCTCCTACGACACGTTGAAGGATATCGGCTTTCCGTCCGCCGGCATGGCCAACGATGACACATCGGCGCGATGACGGAACCGGTGCCCGCAACGGCCGGTGACGGTCCGCCGTGTCGAAAAACCGTCGACAGCATGTAGAAAGGGCATTTCGGCCATGATGGCGAAATGCCCTTTCTGCTTTTTCAGCGCCCCGGCGGCGTTCCATCGACTGCGGCTTATACCGCATGGTCTATTTCCGACACATCCGAGGTACGCCCGGCGCGTCGCAAACCGCCAAACACACATCCCTTCACGCGTCAAAAAATCTCCCTGCAACTCGGGGAAGCAAGACGAAAATGCGACAATTTTGTCGCCTACAGCAAAAATAATGCGCGATTTTTAACAGTATTGCCGCTTTCGGCAGCACATCGTCCCACGTCGCAAAGATTTATTTCTTCCCAGTCGCTGGCGTCCATGCCAATGTCGCAATCAGAAAAGCTCGATGCCGCTTTTCCACGTGACAAATGCGACATCCGCGGCGCATGGGACCCTTCGATGAACAAGCCACTGACCAAAAAGCGATCTCTCGTTTTCTTTCTCGTGCCGAACTTTTCCATGCTGCCGTTTTCCGCGGCGATCGAAACGCTTCGCATCGCCAACCGCATGCTGGGCTATGAGGCCTACACCTGGCGTCTGGCCTCGACCGACGGCACGCAGGTGCTGTCGTCAAGCGGCATCGGGCTGGAAGTCAACACCTCGCTTGCCGACGAACGCAAGTTTCTCGGCGGCGAGAACCGCCCTTCTATGGTGCTGGTCTGTTCCGGCATCTATGTCGAGGACTTCAACAACAAGTCCGTCAATGCCTGGCTGCGCGAAGTCTACAATCGCGGCGTCTCCGTCGGCAGTCTCTGTACGGGCGCCCATGTGCTGGCGTCTGCCGGTCTGCTGACGGGCAAGCGCTGCGCGATCCACTGGGAGAACCTGCCCGGTTTCGCCGAGGCCTTTCCGCAGGTCGATGTCTATGCCGACCTCTACGAGATCGACAGCAATATCTACACCTGCGCCGGCGGCACGGCCTCGCTCGACATGATGCTCAATCTGATCGACCAGGATTTTGGCGAGAACCTTGTCAACCGCGTTTGCGAACAGGCCCTGACGGACCGCGTTCGCGGACCGCACGATCGCCAGCGCCTGCCGCTTCGCGCCCGCCTCGGCGTACAGAACGCCAAGGTGCTTTCGATCATCGAGTTGATGGAGGGCAACCTTTCCGAGCCCTTGTCGCTGCTGGAAATCGCCGATAGCGCCGGTCTCTCGCGCCGCCAGATCGAGCGCCTGTTCCGCCAGGAAATGGGTCGTTCCCCTGCCCGCTACTATCTGGAAATCCGGCTCGACCGCGCACGGCATCTGCTTGTGCAATCGGCCATGCCGGTCGTCGAAGTGGCGGTTGCCTGCGGCTTCGTCTCCGCCTCGCACTTCTCGAAGTGTTATCGCGAACTCTATAACCGCTCGCCCCAGCAGGAGCGTGCCGAACGCAAGCTGACGCTGCAGGCCGCGCGGTAGATCGAACTAACGGGTTGGAGACGGCGGCGCGGGCAATATCCCGCCGCCGTTCTCTCCCGCTACGACGCCATGGACTTCAGCAGGGTCAGTTCCGACACAACCCGGTTCCGGCCGTCATATTTCGCCATATAGAGAAACTGGTCGGCGGCGTTCAGGTAGTTCTCGAAGGTTTCAAGACCTTCGATCGTCGCAAGACCGATCGATACCGTGACCGACAGTTCCTCATCGTCGGCGGTTACCTTGGCGCGCGCGAGATCGAGCCGCAATGTTTCGCAGAAATCGTTGGCAGCAGCCACATCGAGCCCGTTGAAAAGCACGCCGAACTCTTCGCCGCCCAGACGGGCAAGCAGATGTTCTTCTCCGACCAGCGTGCGCAGACGCGCTGCAACGGCTTTCAACACGAGATCGCCGACCTCGTGTCCATAGGTGTCGTTCAGCCGCTTGAAATGATCGATGTCAAGGATGGCAATCGAGGTGGTCTCGCCCCGGCGCAAACATTGCTCGACAAGCCGCGGCCCATATTGGAAGAAATAGCGCCTGTTGTAGATATCGGTGAGATAATCGCGCGCAGCGATCCCGTGCAGCGCCTGGATGCGTTTCTGGATGCTTGCGACCTGGAACACCCGACTGTTGAATTCCTCCACCAGAAACGGCTTCTGGATGAACTCCGTGCCGCCGCTTTGAAGGAACCGTGCCGCATGCTGCCGGTCGGCGGTCTCCGCGAGCGCAATCACGCTGAGCGCATCCTCCCCATGCCGCTGGCGGATTTCGGTAAGCAGCGTATAGGCGGACATATCGGAAAGGGCGACGTCGGTGATAACGAGATCGAAGGCATCGCTGGCGTCCAGCAAATGCAAGGCCTCGGCCCCTCCGCCAGCCTGCGTGACATGAAACTGCTGGTGGCGAAGAAGCTTCAGCAGCGCCGCACGCGAGATTTCATCGGAATCGACCAGAAGCACATTCGTTCTGACATTGGTCAGCGCGCGATCGACGACGGAGATCACGTGACTGATCGAATCCGGCTGGCTCTTGATGACGCAATCGACGACGTTGCGAGACAGGATATCCTCGCGGGTTCTGCTGTTGAAGGAGCCGGTGAAGACGATGGCGGCAATGTTTTGCGCAATCACATAATCAAGCGCCTCGCAGTTCGGCGCATCCGGCAGATTGAGATCAAGGACCGCAACCGAGAATTCACCGCCTCCGGTTTCGACCATGTTTCGAAGCGCCGTCAGAGAGGCGCAATGCGTGACATCGACGCCGTGCGCAGTCTCCAGACCATGTTTCAGGACCGTTGCAAACATACGGGAATCCTCAACGAGAAGCATTCGTTTACCAGAATGCTTCTGTATATGGTTTCCCCGCCCCGGCGCCCTGCGAAAGCTCACGTTCCTTCAATCCCATAGTGAGCCGCAGGCGTTTCCGATGGCGAACGCTGGCTCTCAGATATTATCTTTATGCGGATAGCTGCCCTGATCGAAGAAGAGCAAGACCCTTTGTCCCCGTCGCTGCATTCAACCGGTTTGCAATTGCAAATTGGTTAAATCATCACGTCGAATGATTTAGAATTGGCGCTGTAAACGCAAAATCATCATGTTTTCGACAGTAAAACCTTCTAAATTAGCAATACCGATTGCAATCTCATGCTTTTTTTGAAATTTTTGCACCCAAAGTCTGAATTTTGGTCAGAGTATCCAGATTTTGGTTCACGCGGCAGTAAAACTCTTCATTGACGAAGGGCCGCAGCATGAAATCGTTGCCGCCCGCCTTCAGGAACCGTGCAGACAAAAGCCGATTGGCAGACGATGACACGCCGATAATGCGCAACTGATGCGGACCATAGGCGCCGCGGATACGGCGGGTCAATTCAAAGCCGTCAATGTCGGGCATGTTGTAGTCGGTGATCACCAGGCCGATATCCGGGTGCTTCTTCAGCAACTCAAGGGCCGCAGCCCCGCTTTCGGCCGAACTGGTGCGGAAGTTGTAGCGCTTCAGCTGCGTCGTCAGCAGAGCGCGCGCCGTTGGGCTGTCATCGACGATCAGCACGTGGTGCTGGTGGTTGGTGAGAAACCGGCAGACGGATTCGGCCAGCATGTCGACGGCAAAAACACTGTCCTTGATGACATAATCGACGATGTCCTTGGCCAGGATCGTCTCGCGTGTGCTTTCCTGGAAGGTGCCGGTGAAGACGATCGTCGGCACGCTCATGTCGATGAGATAGGACAGAGCCTCGCCGTTCTCGGCACCGGGAAGATTGATGTTGGAGATGGCAAGCTTTGCCGGAAAGGATGCGTTCTCGACCGAGAACTGGAGATCGTCATAATCGCGGCAGACGATCACGTCGATGTCGAGAAGCTCCTTCAGCCTCTTGGAGACCATAGCGGAGAAGAGATTGGAATCTTCGGCAAGCACAATACGATGCTGCTGCAAGGATTCACCGGAATAGTACATTCCGGACACGCCGAAAAATGACATAGATCGCCTATCTGAAAAGATTGTCCCCGAGGCCCAAGCTACGCAGAAAGGTTTTCGCAGTCGTTAATTGCTTGCTGAAATACACAATCACCTTCAGCCAAAAAGAAAGACGGCACGAAACCGCCTTTCAACGTCATTTACGCGACAAAGATCGGGTGTGCAACGCGTCGTTTTCAGCTCCGAACCAGCCTCTTCGATGACCGTTGCCGGGTTAGCAATCGCCAAGCAGCCCGGTATTACTTGACCACGGCCGAACCTTTGACGATCTCGATGGTCTCATCGCCTTGCAGACCGATGCGGTCGCCGCTGGGCGTCGTGATGAAACAACCGCTGGGGCAGATCGATTCCGTGCCGCCGGCGCCGATTGCCACCTCCATGCGGTTTTCCCCCTCAACGACGACAAGCACGGCGGCGTCGGCGTCCTTGTTGATAATGGTGGCCGACCACGCCGGAAGAGCGATAAGTACAGTCAGAACACATGCACTCGCGAATGTTTTCATGGCCCACCGGCGCCCCAGCGCCGCCCCTTTTGGCGTCTCGCGGTTCCAGGCGATATACCCGGACAAGACAGGACGCCTCTTCACCCCGCGTCAGACTAACCCACGCCGGAAGAATTGCATGATAAATATTGCACGTGGGGTGAATAGACGCTGAATGGCAGGGATAACGGGCGTTCATCTGAAGCCGAGCCATCAGCTTTACCGATATACGCTCGCGGATGAAACTGTTCGCAAAAGCAACATCAAAAATGGCGCATCCGCTTATCGAGCAGATGCGCCAGGGTCATTTGCAGCTCGTCCTGTGAAGGTCAGCTTTTCGGCTTGAGGTTTTCCGGGTCGTAGATCGGCTTGTAGCCGACACCGACGACTTCGACCGGATAGGTCTCGGCAAAATACTCGACGTTCAGCTTGCGGCCCTCTTGGCAATAGGCGTGAGGAAGATAGGCAAGCGCAATGTTCTTGCCGATCGTCGGACCGAAAGCGATGGACGTGGTGTAGGAACGACGGCCGAGTTCGTCGATCAGCACCTCGCCGGTTTCCGGATCCATGACCGGCAACGACCCGACCGGGTAGCGCTTCACGCCCTTGGCATCGGTGTTTTCCGTCATCACCAGCGTGCAGAGCATGGCCGGCTGATGATCCCTTGCCTTGTACTCCAGGTGCTTGGCCTTGCCGCGGAAGTCCGCTTCCTTGACCTTCGGGCGGGCAAGGTCCGCTTCGATGAGGTTGTACTGGGTGAGAAGGTCCGCGTTCTGCAACCGCAGGCTCTTTTCCATGCGGCGCGAGTTTGCATAGGTCTCGACGCCGAAGGCCATGACGCCTGTTGCGCGCAGCGCATCCCAGACGGCAAGACCGTCCTCGTACTTCATATGCAGTTCCCAGCCCTGTTCGCCGACATAGGAGATGCGGAAGGCGGTGACGGTCTTGCCGCCGATTTCGAGTTGCTTGATCGCCGCGAAGGCGAAGTTTTCCGGATCGAGGCCAGCCGGGTCGGCGACGACCTTCTTCAGCGTTTCACGGGCATTCGGGCCCCAGATGCCGATGGTGATGAATTTTTCAGTGACGTCGGTGATGGTGACATCAAGGCCACGGTCCTGCGCCACGCGCTTCATGTAGTGGAAGTCGCGCGGGCCGGCATCGGCACCGTTGATCAGGCGGCAGCGGTCGGCCATACGGATGACGGTGAAATCGGCCCGCACCATGCCCTCGTCGTCGAGGAAGTGGGTGTAGATGCCCTTGCCGATATTGCCGTCGCCGCCGATCTTCGCGGCGCAGAGCCATTCGAGAAGCTCGACATGATCAGGACCCTCGATGTCCACCATGTGGAAATGCGAGAGGTTGACGATGCCGCAATCCTCGCTCATCGCCAGATGCTCGGCATTGGAGACGCGCCAGAAGTGGCGGTTGTCCCACTCGTTTTCACGCACGGGAACCTTGTCACCATACTTTTCCAGCAGGTGCTCGTTGGCGGCGTAACCATGGGCACGCTCCCAGCCGCCAAGCTCCATGAAGTAGCCGCCAAGCTCCTTTTCGCGCTCGTGGAAGGGTGAGCGTTTGACGCCGCGGCTCGAGGCATAAGGTTCGCGGGTATGCACGGCCGGGAAATAGATCTTCTGGGCGGCCTCGTAGCAGCGGTTCTCGATGAACTCTTCGGTCAGCTGGTGCGGATAGAAGCGGGCATAGTCGATGCTGTTGTGATCGATCTCCGTGCGGCCGTCGGTCATCCAGTCGGCGATCAGCTTGCCGTAACCCGGACCGTCCTTGACCCAGATGGCGACGCAATACCAAAGGCCGCGCACCTTCTGGCTTTCGCCGCAGGACGGGCCGCCGGCAGCGGAAACCTGCAGCAGGCCGTTGAAGGAATGGCCTTCGTTGTAGCCGAGTTCGCCGAGGATCGGCGTCAGTTCCATGGCCTTTTCGAGCGGCTCGATGATCTGTTCCATATCGAGGTCGCGCTGCGAAGGAGACAGGCGGGCTTCATGCTTTTCAAGAATGTCGCGCGGATGGCAGAGGCGCGGGTTGGTCTGCTCGTAATAACCCCATTCGATCTGGCCGCCTTCGGTGGTCTTCGGGTCGCCGGTGTCGCGCATATAGGCAGAGTTGCCCTGGTCGCGCAGAAGCGGGAAGCCGATCTCCTTGCCGGTGCCTTCGAACTCGTTGTAGGGGCCGAAGAAGGTCAGCGGATGATCCACCGGCATGACCGGCAGGTCTTCACCGACCATTTCGGCAATCAGGCGGCCCCAGATTCCGGCACAGACGATGACATGATCGGCCATGATCGTGCCGCGATGGGTGACGACGCCCTTGATGCGGCCGCCCTCGACGATCAACGACTTTGCCGGCGTGTTGCCGAATATCTGCAGCTTGCCGGATTTTTCAGCGGCGTCGACCAGCTTGCCGGCAACGGTCTGCGAACGCGGAATGACGAGGCCGGCGTCGGGGTCGAACATGCCGCCCATCACCTGATCTTCCTCGACCAGCGGGAACATCGCCTTGATTTCCTGCGGCGAAACGTAATGGGCGCGGGTGCCAAAAGCCTTGGCGGAGGACAGCTTGCGTTTGATCTCCTCCATCCAGGTATCGTCGCCGGTGCGCACCACTTCGAGACCGCCGATGCGGGCGTAATGGCCCATCTTTTCGTAGAAATCGATCGAATATTGGGTGGTCCAGACCGAGAGATAGTCGTGGCTGGTGGTGTAGCAGAAGTCCGAGGCGTGCGCCGTCGAGCCGATATCGGTCGGGATGCCGGACTTGTCGATGCCGACGATGTCGTCCCAACCACGCTCGATCAGGTGATGCGCGATGGACGCGCCGACGATGCCGCCCAGCCCGATGATTACGACCTTCGCCTTTTGAGGAAATTCTGCCATTGCTTGCGACCCTGATTGAAGACTGGAAGTCGATTTTTAAGGCTTGCGCCGTCAAGAGTAGAGCCTGTCTACGACATAATCATCATGCTGCACGACGACATCCGCATAGCGCACGGATTGGAACAGCCAGCGGCTCCGCCGGATGTCCACCGAACCTTCAATCCCTGTCCCCAACCGCTTCGACGGAGACCCGTCGGGGTCGCCGCTGCGTGCCGCTACGCTTGACCGCCTCCTCCGGGGACAGCGCTTCCGTGGGACCGGCCGCCTCGGCCTCCAGCGCGCGTGCATCCGCCTCCGGTCCGGGTGGCGGCGTTTCGGGTTCGATCGCTTCCTTGGGAAACGGCGCTCCAAGCCCCTCGTCCTTGAAACGCTCGTAGATCGCCAGCCGAAGATCGTTGCGCACGCCGTTGCCGTTGACGATATCGGCAAGGTATACCCGCAATTCAAAGGTCATGGTCGCGTCGCCAAAGGCGCTGAAGACGGCGAGCGGTTCGGGATTCTTGAGGACCAGAGGATGCGCGGCGGCGATCTGCAGAAGCGTGTCCATCACCTGGCGCGGCGCGCTGTCATAGCTGACGGTTACCGGGATGTCCGACCGACCCAGCTTGTTCTTGTGGGTCCAGTTGCCGACGGAAGCATTGATGAACAGCGAATTCGGCACCATGATCGTTTGGCGCTGGAACGTCTCGATCTCGGTTGCGCGAACGGAGATGCGCCTGACGAAACCCTCCGTCGTGCCCGTCACCACCCAGTCACCCACCTTGAACGGCCGTTCGACCAGAAGGATAAGCCCGGAGACGAAATTCGAGACGATGTTCTGCAGGCCAAAACCGACACCCAGCGAAAGCGCACCGGCAACCAGTGCCAGGTTCGACAGGTCAAGCCCCGCTGCGGAAATGCCGATCAGACTGGCGAGCCCCATGCCGAGATAGCCGACTCCTGTCTTGACCGAGTTGCGCACGCCCGTATCGATGCGGCTGCGGGCCATGACGCTGCCGTCGAGCCAGCGCTGAAACCAGCGTGTGACCACATAACCGGCAGCAAACATCAAAACGCCGGCGAAAATGCCGACGATCGAAATCGTGATGCTGCCGATCTTGATCTCGGTGAAGATACGATAGGCCCAAGCCTCGATATCGGCGATCTTGAATCCCCATTGCAACAGGAGCAGCGGAATGAAGAACAGCACCACCAGCACATAGATCCCAAGACCGGCGGCCAGACCGGCCTGATCGAGAGCCACCTGCCCCAACCCGAAGCGCTTTTCGAGATAGCGGCCGACGACCGTATCGGCGAGCGCATTCTGCTTGGCGATAGCCTTGCCCGTGAGGATGCCGATATACATCGTCACCAGGATGGCGCCGGTCATGACGATCTGCGTGGCGATGAACCGGGCAAGACCGACGTATCCCGCCAGGGTCGCAATGATCAGGGCCGCACCGGTGACAACGAACAGCAAGGAAACCGCTCGCGGCCAGGGTTTTCCCTGACCGTTGAGCGTGTCTCCCGCAGCCAGGATCGGCTTGATCAGCGACATAGCCATCAGGATCAAGCCGATGATGATCGACGCGATCAGGCTTTTGACGACGGTGAAGACGACCGGCGAGCCCATGACTTCGCTGATCGTACCGGCCAGGTAGTCGAGGCTGTTGACGACCGTCATGGCGAAGATCGCAAATACCAGCAGACGGGCGCCGTGATCGGAAACACGGACCAGGCGCCAGGCACTCTGCCGAGGCGCGAGAACGGCGTTCGCCAGCGTCGAAACGAACAGCAGCGCGACACAGATTGCCAGCGTGATCGAGATGATCGGCGCGATGTCCGGCCGCAGGACTTTGAATACCTGCAGAAAAAAGTAGCTCGTGGTCGCAAAGACGGCCATCGCCATCGTCGGGATCATCGTCGACCAGAACGCCACCGACAGGCGAGTGATATAGCCCGGCTCTTCACTCAGGGCTTCACGATGGATCAACGGGAAAAACAGCCTGCGCGTTCCGGCAAGCAGGATGAGCGCGGCGCAAAGCGAGAGGAACAAGGCCGTCAACAATTGCAGACGTTTGAAGTTCCAGGCAAACGTCAGCCAGCTGCCGACGGTACGCATGAATGCCTGCCGTTCCAGGCTCAAGGCGGCGATGGCGTCCATCACCATCGTCCGGTTGATGTCGGTATGCTTGAGCAGCGTGTTGCTGAACAGCGCGCGCCGCGTGCCGGTGATGCCGTTGGAAAGCTTGGTTGCCTGGATCGACAGATCCTCGGCGGTTCCGGTCAGCGCGTTGATTTCACCCCGCTCGGCAAGAAGACGCTTCCGCTCCTGGGCAACGACATCGGCTTCCGGCGGCGCGCCTTCCGCCGGCGCATCGCCCAGTTCCGCCAGACGCGCCTTGATTTCGTCCAGACGCGGCCGCGTGGCAACTGAGGTTGCGATAATCTGCTTGGCAGCGACATCGACCTCGACCTTCAGTTCGGCAAGGCGATTGTCGTCATCCGCAGCCTTCGCGACCAGATCCGTCAGCCGTACAATGTTTGTGCGGGCAGCCTCCAATTGCTGAGCAGTCTGCGCCTGCGGGCTCGCGGCTTCCACAGCCGGCTGCGGATTGGCATTGACGTCGGGCTGCTGCGCCATGACAGGCACCGACACGGCAAACATCCACAAAGACAGAAAGGCGGCAAAGAGTTTCGACATCATCGGCAAGAACATATCCTTTTCCCGGCGGCCGCATCAAAGCAGAATCGAAGCGCGGCGCAAACGGCTGGGCGTTGCATAGGCCGGAGCATCGCCAGATGCAAAATCCGATTTCCGGCTGATTGCGATTTTCCGGCCATTCGACGGTGTCAGAATCCGGAGCCCGGTTGAGACAGGAAAGTGATTTCCTCTGCCGTGGAAACACGGCCCAAAATCGCATTGCGATGCGGGAATCGTCCGAACTGCCGGATGATCTCGCAGTGGCGTATGGCAAAATCAAGGTAATTGGCATCGCCGAGTTCGGTGAAAAGCCTCACTGAGCGTACCTGGTCGGCAAGGCTTTCCGAATGCTCGAACGGCAGGTAGAGGAAGGTACGTTGATCAACCGACAGGCCGGCGTCCGCGCCCGCATCGATTGCAAGAGACGCCTCACGCAGCGCAAGGCCGTCTGTCGCAAAGGCAAGCGGCGTGGCCCGATACATGTTGCGCGGCATCTGGTCGAGCATGATCACGGCAGCCAGCCGCCTCTCCGGCGTCTCCCGCCACTCAGGCCCAACGTCGCGCGCCAGCGACAGGTGCGTCAGCCGAAATCGACGGTCACATTGGCTATCGAGCCCCGGTGGC
The DNA here is from genome assembly GCF_017873135.1 of Rhizobium herbae. Lineage (GTDB taxonomy): Bacteria > Pseudomonadota > Alphaproteobacteria > Rhizobiales > Rhizobiaceae > Pararhizobium > Pararhizobium herbae. The sequence continues at coordinate 798,663 of NZ_JAGGJV010000001.1, forward strand.
GGTGTGAACCAGTCCTGCGGGTGCAATTCGTCAAACCAGAACGACAGGATCTCTTCCGGTGTGCATATGCCAGCGGCATCCGCCATCTTCTCCTCCCTCTTCCTTCACGCGCCGTGAATACGGCACGTCATGCGTGTGTGTTAACACAAACATAAGAAAGCGCCGGCATCGTTTCCATGCACGCATCCCGAGCATCGCCCGGCCGCCCCGGAAATCCACGCTTCGAGCGGATGGAATTCTTACCGCTCGCGCAGCAGGCCCGGCAAGGCACTCCCGCCCGGCCCATATTGCCGCCGGCCGGTTTCACATGCAATTTCGGCATTACCGCGACGAATGGCGCCTTCCCGCGCATTGGCCATGGCGTCGATCAGGTCATAGTCGCGATTGGATTTTCCGATCTTCTGGCCGATGGCGATCGTCGTCACCGAGACCGTGTCCATCTCGAGCGCCGGGCAAACGCGGGCGAAGGCGACGACATCGGCGATCTTTTCCATGACGTCTTCCCGCGCGCCTCGGGTCGCAGCAAAACCCGTATGCGACATCAAGAGGAGGAAAAGGGAGGCAAGGAATTTGCGTTTCATGACATTCAAGTCCCCGTGAAACCTCCCATATTCATTCTTGCTGATTCGCTGATATTCACAAGAGCGGCCGCTGCGCCGCCGCAAGCCTGGCGCAAGACGGCATTGTTCCGGGCCTTTTTAGGCTCGACTGGAAAATACCCACAGAAACCCTATGTCAAAGAAAGAAGGGGCCAGGGAGGCCTTGAAGGGAGTTCGGCGATGAAAAAGATGATTGTTGCGGCCTTAACCGCCCTGTCCCTGACATCCTGCGTGGAAGCGCAATCCTATCGTGGATCTTACGGCGGAATAGAGCCGATACCCGGCAGTATCACCTACAACGGCCAGCCCCGGACCAAGCTCAAAAAAGCGCCGGTCGGCAGTACGTTGCACAACAATTTCTACGGCCCATACGGTGAGCGGATCGAAGAAACCTACATGGTCATGCCCGACCGGTCTCTTAAGCTTGTCGCGCGACGCCGCGGTTTTATCGGTTTTCCGTACGACTGACATTCCGCCGGACAACAGGCTATGGTAGGGTCTGTCAGCAACAAGGGCAGCCTCCTGATGCCGTTGCGTGGCAAATGATTTCGGCATTGCCCTTGCCAAGGGCAGGACTTTCTCCGGCTGATCCGGGAAAGGGAAAGTTCTGCGTTATAATATTCCATCCAATGAATAGAGTATGCCTGCTAACAACGGAGGTAGACATGCGAGCGAAACAACTCACGAGATTCTTTACGGTGGCGCTTCTCGCCAGCAGCATCCAGATCGGCGGACTTGGTTTCGCATTTGCCGACACGACAATTCTCAATGTCTCCTACGACCCGACGCGTGAACTCTACAAGGATTTCAATGCAGCCTTCGCTGAAAAGTGGAAGGCGGATACGGGCGAGACGGTGACAATCCAGGCGTCGCATGGTGGATCGGGCAAACAGGCGCGTGCCGTGATCGACGGGCTGGAAGCCGATGTCGTGACGTTGGCGCTTGAAGCCGATATCGACGCGATCGCCAAGGAAACCGGCAAGATTCCGGCGGACTGGAAGACGAAGTTCGAAAACAACAGTGCGCCTTACACCTCGACGATCGTGTTCCTGGTGCGCAAGGGCAATCCGAAGGGCATCAAGGACTGGGGCGATCTGATCAAGGATGACATCCAGGTGATCACGCCGAACCCGAAGACCTCGGGCGGTGCCCGCTGGAACTTCCTGGCGGCCTGGGCCTGGGCACGCGCAGCCAATGGCGGCGATGATACCAAGGCGCAGGAATATGTCACCGAGCTCTTCAAACATGTTCCGGTACTCGATACCGGCGCGCGCGGTGCGACGACGACGTTTGTACAACGTGGCCTCGGCGACGTTCTGCTGGCCTGGGAAAACGAGGCCTATCTGTCGCTGGAAGAACTCGGTCCGGACAATTTCGATATCGTCACCCCGTCCATCTCGATCAAGGCCGAACCGCCGGTGGCGCTTGTCGATGGCAATGTCGATGCCAAGGGCACCCGCAAGGTGGCCGAAGCCTATCTGCAGTACCTGTACTCGGATATCGGCCAGAAGCTCGCTGCGAAACACTACTACCGCCCCTTCAAGCCTGAAGTCGCCAATCCGGACGACATCAAGCGTTTTGCCGATGTGAAGCTCGTCACTATTGACGAATTCGGCGGATGGAAGGAAGCTCAGCCGAAATATTTTGGGGATGGTGGGCTCTTTGACCAGATCTACAAGCCGGGGCAATAAGACTTTATGACCGCACGCACAGCTTCGCTGTGGCAATTCAGACAGCCGAGCGTCATTCCGGGATTCGGATTGGCGCTCGGCGTTACTTTGTCATGGCTCATACTTATCATTCTCATCCCGCTTTCCGGCCTTGCCTGGCGCTCCAGCGCCTTGGGCTGGCCTACCTTCTGGGCGCTCGCCACCGACCAGCGCACGGTCAATGCGCTGCGCATCAGTTTCGGCACTGCCTTCGCGGCGGCGCTCGTGAACGTGGTGTTCGGGGTCATTCTCGCCTGGGTCCTGGTCCGCTATCGTTTTCCCGGTAAACGCGTCATCGACGCCATGGTCGATTTGCCGTTCGCTCTTCCGACGGCTGTTGCCGGTATCGCGCTGACGACACTCTACGCGCCGAACGGCTGGATCGGCAGTCTGCTTGCGCCGCTCGGCATCAAGATCGCCTTCACACCGATCGGCATCGTTTTCGCGCTGATCTTCGTCGGACTGCCTTTTGTCGTCAGAACCGTGCAGCCGATCATGGAGGAAATCGACAAGGAAGTGGAGGAAGCCGCCGCAACGCTCGGCGCCAACCGTTTCCAGACAATCCGCCGGGTGCTTCTACCGGGGCTCGCCCCCGCAGTTCTGACCGGTTTCGCACTGGCCTTCGCCCGCGGCGTCGGGGAATATGGCTCCGTCATCTTCATCGCCGGCAACCTGCCCTATATCTCTGAAATAGCGCCTTTGCTGATCGTCATTCGACTGGAGGAATTCAATTATCCGGCAGCGACCGCGATCGCCGCGGTCATGCTTGTGATTTCCTTCGCCATGCTGTTGATCATCAACACGATTCAAGCCTGGAGCAGAAGGAGGTACGGCTATGGCGCATGACGCAGCTTCACACGGCGGCACCGGCAACACCGAACTGGTCCGGGTCGCCACGTCCGAGCACCGGCTGGCGCGCTATGGCCTGATCGGCCTTGCACTCTGTTTCGTCGGTCTTTTCCTGGTCCTGCCTTTGGCGGCGGTGTTCACCGAAGCCATGCGCAATGGTCCCGGCGAGTTCTTCACCGTTTTATCCGATCCGGAAACGTTCTCCGCCATCCGGCTGACGCTGATCGTCGCTGGTATTGCCGTACCGCTCAATCTGGTGTTCGGCATTGCCGCGGCCTGGGCGATCGCCAAGTTCGAGTTCAAGGGCAAGGCGTTCCTCACCACGCTGATCGACCTGCCCTTCTCGGTTTCTCCGGTGATATCCGGCATGGTTTTCATTCTCTTGTTCGGCTCCCACAGCCTGATTGGCCCATGGCTGCAGAGCCACGGCATCCAGATCCTGTTCGCCGTGCCCGGCATCGTGTTGGCAACGGTCTTCGTCACCTTCCCTTTCGTCGCCCGCGAACTGATCCCGCTGATGCAGGAACAGGGAACCAGCGACGAGGAGGCAGCCCTTTCGCTGGGCGCAAGCGGCTGGCAGACCTTCTGGTACGTGACGCTGCCCAACATCAAATGGGGCCTGCTCTACGGCGTCCTGCTCTGCAACGCCCGCGCCATGGGCGAGTTCGGCGCGGTTTCGGTCGTATCCGGACACATCCGTGGCCTGACCAACACCATGCCGCTGCAGGTGGAAATCCTCTACAATGAATATAATTTCGTTGCCGCCTTCGCGGTCGCAACGCTTCTCGCCCTGCTGGCCCTTGTTACCCTCGTTCTGAAATCGCTGCTTGAAATGAAGTACAGCGAACAGATCGCCGCCAGCCGCCGGCACTGAAAGGTTTAAGTGTAAATGGAAGTTCGCGTTCAAAACATCCGCAAGGAATTCAGCCGCTTTCCGGCGCTCAACGACGTCTCGCTCGACATTCGTTCGGGTGAGCTGATCGCCTTGCTCGGCCCTTCCGGCTCCGGCAAGACGACGCTGCTGCGCCTGATCGCAGGCCTTGAAAGCCCGACAGAGGGCACCGTTTATTTCGGCAACGAGGATGCGTCGCGCAAGACGGTGCAGCAGCGCAATATCGGCTTCGTGTTCCAGCATTACGCGCTGTTTCGCCACATGACCGTGCTCGACAATGTCTCCTTCGGCCTGACGATCCGCCCCGCCGGCCGCCGGCCTTCCAAGGCCGACATTCGCAAGCGCGCCCTTGAACTGCTCGATCTTGTTCAACTGAGCGGCCTTGAAAAACGCTATCCGGCGCAGCTCTCCGGCGGCCAGCGCCAGCGCGTGGCGCTCGCCCGCGCCATGGCCGTGGAACCGAACGTCCTGCTTCTCGACGAACCGTTCGGCGCACTCGACGCGCAGGTACGCAAGGAACTGCGCCGCTGGCTGCGTGAAATCCACGACCGCACCGGTCATACCACCGTGTTCGTCACCCACGACCAGGACGAGGCGCTGGAACTCGCCGACCGCGTCGTCGTCATGAGCAAGGGCAAGATCGAACAGATCGGCACGCCGGACGAAATCTACGATACGCCGAACTCCCCTTTCGTCTTCGGCTTCATCGGGCAGTCGAACATTCTTCCGGTGCGCGTCGAAAACGGCCAGCTTTGGCTCGATGACCGCTCGATCGGCGTCAGCGCGACGGGCGAAGCCGACGGGCCGGCCCAACTCTACTTCCGCCCGCACGATATCGAACTGCTCGACGGCTGCGGCGGCTGCATCGCCGGTATCGTCACCGTGACCCGCCGCGTCGCCGGCACCCGCCATGTCGAACTTGACATCGGCGCCACCCACAGCAAGGTCGAGATCGAACTTCCGCCGGAAAAAGTCACGTCCGATCATTCCCGCATCGCCTTCAGGCCGACGCGGTGGAAATTGTTCCGCAACTAGAAAAGAGGCGGCAACGACAGTCGGTGAAATTTTCCGCTGCCGGTGTCCACGATCGGCGGCAGTCCCCATCCGGCGTCATGTGCGGGTCATTGGCCCACGCATGACGCCGATTGCCGCTCTGCGGAAAACAGGCCCCAAGCGCCTGCGGGACACATAGGCTCTTGGTTTTTCATTCCTTTTGTTAAAAAGCGGACTTGATCCGCGGCAACAAGCCGTCGCATCGTTCCGCCAGCCTATTTGGATCTCGGCAGGGGACGCAATGAATTATAGACGCGAAATCGACGGGCTCCGGTCCGTCGCCGTGATTCCGGTGGTGCTGTTTCACGCCGGCTTCCAGCTGTTCAGCGGCGGCTTCATCGGGGTCGATATCTTCTTCGTCATCAGCGGATACCTGATCACCTCGATCATCATCGCGGAACGCGACAGGGGCGTTTTTTCGCTGCTCAAATTCTACGAGCGCCGCGCCCGCCGCATTCTTCCCGTGCTCTTCTTCGTCCTTTTGTGCTGCCTGCCCTTTGCCTGGGTATGGATGCTGCCCGCGCAGATGGCAAGCTTCGCCCGCAGCATCATCGCCGTCTGCCTGTTTGGCTCCAATTTTCTGTTCTGGCACGAAAGCGGCGGCTACTTCGCCGCAGCGTCCGAAGAACAGCCACTGCTGCATACCTGGAGCCTGGCGGTCGAAGAACAGTATTACATGCTGTTTCCGCTCTTCGTGATGCTGATGTGGCGGTTTGGCCGGCACGCGCTGATCGGCGCCATCGCCGCCGTCGCTTTGGCCAGCCTGCTGCTTGCGCAATACGGCTCTGTGAACTTCACGACCGCGAATTTCTACCTGCCGAACACCCGTGCCTGGGAATTGCTTGCCGGCTCGCTTTGCGCCTTCCTGCTCGCCGGCGGGCGGCAGTACAGCAGCAACATCCTGTCCTTGACAGGATTGGCCATCATCGTCTTCTCCATCTTCGCCTATGACGAGGCGACACCCTTTCCGTCCCTCTACGCCCTCGTCCCGGTCCTGGGCGCGGTGCTGGTCATCCTGTTCGCATCCGCAGGAACGCTGACGGCGCAGCTGCTGTCGACGCGGCCGATGGTCGGCGTCGGGCTGATCAGCTACAGCCTCTATCTCTGGCACCAGCCGGTTTTTGCCTTGGCGCGGATCCGCGGCCTCACCGAACCGTCGATGGCTTTGATGAGCCTCCTCGCACTCGCTTGTGTCGGCTTGGCCTACCTCTCGTGGCGGTTCATCGAGACGCCTTTCCGCAAGGGCAGCGGAGTTCAGCTCCTGCCCACTCCCGCCCGCATGCTGGGCGGCGGGGCGATCACCGCGGCGCTTTTCATCGGCATCGGCCTCTACGGCGTCTCGGACAACGGTTTGCAGTTTCGCCTGCCGCCGGACGCGCTGACGGCCCTTGCCGAACAGGAACATCACGATCCCGTCATGGACACCTGCCTGTTCGACAAGGGCGAAGCATCCTTGCCTCATCCCGTTCGGGATTGCCTGACCCAGCATTCAACAGCCAGCCGGACGATCCTGATCGGCGATTCGCACGCCGCCGCCCTTGCCGGGGAAGCCCTGCGCAGCTTCGATTCCAACAATGTCGATCTCTACGTGATGACGCATTCGGCTTGCGTCGGCTTTTCCGGATTCTATGTTTCCAATCCGAAATACAAGCTGCGCTGCGACCCATTCTTCCGTGGCATTGAGGACTACATCCAGAAAAGCGGCATGGCGACCGTTATCATGGCAAGCCGCTGGAGCCTCTATGTCGACGGAGCCCCCTTTGACAACGGCGAAGGCGGCATAGAGTCCCTGAAGCCCACCTATGTCGATCTGCTCGATCGTCTCGACGAGCATGCCACTCAGGGAGATCCCGCCCGCAAGGCCCGCGTGTTGAAGCAATATGTGGCCGACATCCAGAAATATCTCGACGCCGGCCGCAACGTGGTGCTTGTCTACCCTATCCCCGAAGCGGGATGGAACGTGCCGGAACGTGTTGCGAAAAGCGCGATGTACGGGGTCAAAAACCTGGAATTCAGCACCAGCTACGACCGATACAGACAACGAAACGGAGCTGTGATCGCTGCGTTCGATGCGATCTCCCATCCCAACCTCTTCCGCGTCCGGCCTGCCGATTTCTTCTGCGACAGCTTCCTCAAGGATCGTTGCATCAACAGCCTGAGCGCCGAAAGGGTCTTCTATTTCGACGACGACCACCTGTCCGATTCAGGCGCCGATTTGGTCGTTCCGGCCATATTGGCAGCGGTAGAAGTGATCAATGGCCGAACGGCAGGGCCGGCACTGGTCACGCGCTAGACCACTGGATCTTCAACTCCAGCTTCATTCTGACAACCGGCATGTGATCGGCATTCTGCACTTCGATTTCCAAGGCTTTGACCGGATCCTTCGGCAATCCGTCGAGCGCCATTTCGGCCAGGACGATCTTTGCCTGTCGGATCGCAGCCATCAAATCTGAAAAATCAAAAGCGTCGTCGGCCGGAATTGTGCCGTCATTGTCGATTACGTTGAAATAAAACGCGGCCATGGCGGTTTTTCCCCTTGTTGGAGAAAAGACATGAAAACGCAAAAGGTTGCCTGACGGAAATTTTTCTTGGCGCTGAGACATGTCTTAGTGAATAGCGCTGAATTCAAATCGCGCTAAACTGCAGCCATAGCCGATCATGCCTCGGGCACTGATGGCATCAGGACATAAAGTCCGATCCTCGAGAGGAGGAATAGAATGGCTTATTTCAATCCGCAGATAGATGCGCTTTGTGGCGAGGACATCGACGCGCTGCGGCGTGTCTTCGACCAGTTTTGCGAAATCCATCAGACGACGCGATCGGACGCCGACATGCAGATTTGCGCGGCCGCCATCATCCGGCTCTATCAAAGCGGACAAAGAGATCCCGCCGCGTTGACAAGGGCATGCGAGGCCGCGTTGCGGCAGGATTTTGCAATCGGCGCATGACGCAATTCGAGCCATGCCCGAATTGAAATCTTCATTTCGTTTCCTGCGCCGCATTTTCCGGCGCAACAACCAGTGGATTCGGCGGCGTCGTACTCTTTGCGCTTCCATCCGGTACGAAATACTGGACGGCGAGAATGCTGAGAATCGAGCGGACAACAATACCGAGAACACCGATCATAAGTGCGCGGGATGTCATGATTGAACTCCGCCTTCGAAAAGCAGCCGTAGAAAAAGTTTACCCCGTCAGCCGGGCCGCGCTCTCGCGTGGCCCGATGCTTTGTCCAGTCTACTTGTAGACGTAGACGATCCGGCGGCTCTGCGGGTCGACCAGCATCGGCCGGTCGTTGATGCGCACATAGCTGTATTGGTAGTCGGGCACCTGAGAAATCACCACGTCGCTGGGCAGCGTTGCTCCGACCACGACTTCGCCGTCATAGGGAACCGCGTCCATCGGCGTGCGGTCGATATAGGTCAAAACTTCCGGCGGCGGCACGATCGCACCGCTGCCGTCGACCGTTCCGATCAGCTCATCGCCAGGTGCCGGATCGGCGGGACCAGCCGCGCTGCCGGTTCGCTCGAAGCTGACGACCGGTACGCCAAGATCCATGCGGCGTTCCTGGACGATGACGGGCGCACCGTTATAGTCGACCGTCAGTTCCTGGGCGTAGACCCAGCCGCGCAGGCCGTTGACATCGATACGGCACCAGCTGTCCCCTTCAAGGCAGCCGTCAAGCGCCGCGGCGCTGCCACGGGTGGCAATACCCACGGACGGGTAATCCGCGCCAGGGCCGGAATAAACTGTCAGGTCCGTCGCCGTTGTCGCCATCATGCCGGCCTGGGCGAACCCGGCTCCGGTAAGAAGCATTGCACTCACGAGCAAGGGTTTTGAAATCCACCGCATTTTCTTTCTCCTTTTTGAACAGTGGATGCCAAACGTCCGACAGCACCCAATGTTCCTTGGAGCAGCGCGCTATCCCGCCTGCAACAGGCTCAGGCGGCGGTAGAGACCATTCTGTTTCAGGAGTTCCGAATGGCTGCCATCCTCCACGATCATGCCCTCATTGACGACGAGGATGCGGTCTGCCTGGGTGATCGTCGCCAGCCGGTGGGCGATAACCAGCGTCGTGCGGCCTTTCGACAGTTCTGCGAGAGATTGCTGGATGGCCCGTTCTGTTTCGGTGTCGAGCGCCGACGTCGCCTCGTCGAGGATCAGGATCGGCGGGTTCTTCAGAAAGATACGGGCGATGGCGAGCCGTTGTTTCTGCCCGCCCGAAAGCTTCACGCCGCGCTCCCCGACAACTGTGTCCAGCCCCTGCGGCAGGCCGGCGATGACGCCTTCGAGACGCGCCTTCCCGGCGGCCTCGATGATCTCCTCTTCGCTGGCATCGAGCCGGCCATAGGCGATGTTTTCCCGCAACGAGCCTGCGAACAGGAAGACATCCTGGCTGACGATGCCGATATGGTTTCGCAACGACCGCAGGCTCATGTCGCGAATATCGATATCATCGATGGTGATGGAACCGCCCGTCACCTCGTAGAAACGCGGCAGCAGAGCGCAGATCGTCGTCTTGCCGGCGCCTGACGGACCGACAAAGGCGACTGTCTCGCCGGCGCGGATATCGATGGCCAGATCGTTAAGGATCGCCTTCGACTGCTGGTATCCGAAGCGGGCGTTGCGATAACGGATATCGCCCTTCAGCGCCGACACGTCGCGGGCACCTGGCCGGTCGGCGATATCCGGGCGGGTATCGAGAAAGTCGATGTAGCGGCGGAAGCCGGCAATACCCTTGGGATAGGTCTCGATGACCGAATTGATCTTGTCGACAGGGCGAAAGAACACACCCACCAGCAACAGAAAGCCGACAAACCCGCCCGCCGTGAGTTCTCCCTTCAGCACGAAGTAGCTGCCGGCGACGAGAACAACCATCTGGACGAGGCGCATGGAGAGATAGCTGAGCGTCATCGACACCGCCATGATCCGGTAGGCATCGAGCTTGGTCTTGCGATAACGCTGGTTGTCCTTTTCGAACAGCCCACGCTCGTGGTCTTCATTGGCAAAGGCCTGCACGACGCGGATGCCGCCGACATTTTCCTCGATCCGGGCATTGAAATCGCCGACGCGATTGTAGAGCGCCTGCCAGTTGCGCGTCATCCGGCCGCCGTACCGGGTCGTCAACCAGGCGGTCAGAGGCAGCACCAGGGCGGTGATGAGCGCCAGTTTCGGATTGACCGACGCCATCAGCAGGAAGGCGCCGATCAGCGTCATGATGGCGATGAACACGTCTTCCGGGCCATGATGTGCGACCTCGCCGATTTCCTCCAGGTCTTTCGTCAGCCGAGCCACGAGATGGCCGGTCTTCTGGTTGTCGAAATAACCGAAGGACAGCTTTTGCAGATGATCGAATGCCTTTCGCCGCATCTCGGTCTCGATATTGATGCCGAGCATATGCCCCCAATAGGTGACGATCGCCATCAGCCCGCCGTTGATGACATAGATCAGCATCAGCCCCGCGGACGCCGCGGCGACATAGCCCCACTGGCCGGTCGGCAACAGCACGTCGATGAACAGCTTGACCGCGATCGGAAAGCCAAGCTCCAGCAGCCCGGAGGCGACCGCACAGGAAAAGTCCAGGAGGAACAGGCGCCGGTGCGGCCGGTAGTAAGCGAAGAAACGGGCGACGACATCGCGCATCATAATCGTTTGGATCCTTGTCCGCGCTCACCTGTGGAGCGAACTGGCCGAACATTCGGCAATGACCGGAGGTTCCCGCCTACGCGAAAGCCATCCCCAGCCGATTTGCGCTTCTTTTAATCGCTCCCGTTGGAACAACAAGCCGGGTGGGAAAAAAGAGCGCAACTGTGGCGATATGCCAAACCATTTATCCCGGCAGCAGATGTTTTTGCATCGACCCAGACTTTATGAGGTCATCTGTCTTAGTCAGGTTAAAATCGGCGTCCAAAAGTGCCAATCTGTCTACCGATCAGGCAGCGAATACACTCGAATAAAACGCAGCACCCAGCCGTTGTTAATGGGTGGGCCTGCTCGGCTCCATCGAATTTATGGTGTCAAAAAGGGAGGTTATTCCGCCGCCTGCAAACCAACACCACCAAATTTGTTTCAACCAGCGCTTGAAAATTGTGTATTGAAGAGCACTCGACTAAAAATCACGCGGCAATATAAGGAGGTCACTTTGTTCTGGCACTACGTAACCCTCAGCAACGGGAAATCGGCTCTCGTGGATTTCTCAAAAGTTATGTACATCGTAGAAAATGCTGACAGCGGCACAACGCTTCATTTCCAACTTGAATCCGAAAACTCCAGTGGAAAGACCGTTCCCAAATCCATGACGGTGAAGGACAGCTTGGAAGTTCTCGGCAAAGTATTGAAGGGCCGGAAGCTGTTCTGACATCGCTGGGGCAGCTTGTCGCCCGCCGCGCCAGGCGGTCAGCTATCGGCTACAGCAGTGGCGCTTCCGAAGCGCCACTTTCAAACGCAAGCAGCCAACGCCTGATGCGGCCAAGCACAGCCGGCGCGCTATCCGGGATAGGCATTGCCGTTTCCTGAATACCGGCCAACAACCCCGGTCCAGCAATCCCGACAAAGAAAATGCCAAAAACCGCTTTCAAAACGGTGCAAACGGCATGCCGGTGTTGCGCAAGACAGCGCTACACCGAAATATCACTCAAAATCGAAAATCTTGCGAATTCAGAGAATAATGGTGGGTGATGTAGGGTTCGAACCTACGACCCGCTGATTAAGAGTCAGCTGCTCTACCAACTGAGCTAATCACCCGCCAGACCGCTTCGCTTCGGTCTCTAGAACCACATTGCTGCGGTCTGATGGGGCGTATAATGGCGTTCGCCGGGCTTGTCCAGTTCTTCGAGCGATTTTCTTTCGGATTTCTCAAAAAAATCTGTGTGGGCCGTTTAAGGTCTGTTTTTCAAAGATAAAGTTCGCCGGCCGCGATCTTCACCGCCTGTCCGCCGATCCGGGCCGTGGCAATTTCACCGCCGGAAACGTCGATATGAAGATGCAACAGCGACGGGCGCCCCATCTCGACGCCCTGCTCGATCAGGAACGGATGATGCCCGTCGATCAGCTGGTCGAAGTGGTGGATGGCGCCGGAAAAGGCGGCAACCGCCGAGCCCGTCGCCGGGTCTTCGACGATGCCCATGGCCGGCGCGAACATCCGGGTATGGAAGCGGGCGATGTGATTGACGCCGCCGCGGCAATAGAGATAGGCACTGGCAAGCCGCCCCTCCGCGATCGGCGTGATCTGCTCCCATTGTGCCGCGTCGAACTCCACGCTGCCTGCAGCGCCGACGTCGTGAACGGGGATCATCACGAAGGGCACCCCTGCGCTCCAGAAGGAGGGCACGTGGTTTTCGAAGCCGATCTGCGATACCTTCAGGCTGAACGCATCGGCAAGCGCCTGCCGGTCGAACTTGGCGTCGAGCTGCACCGATTTCCGCGGCACGTCAAATTCGGCGAAGGTGGCAGACCCTGCCCTGCTCCGCACCGCACAGCGCACCGGGCCGACATTTTCCTCGATCATCTGGACAAGGTCGTAATCCTCGTCTTCGGAGTCTCGTCCGGCCTCGGCCAGCGCAATTGCAGCGCCCACTGTCGGATGACCGGCGAAGGGCAATTCATAGCCCGGCGTGAAAATCCGCAGGCGTGCCGCATGCGCCGGATTTTCGGGCGGCTGCACGAAAACAGTTTCCGACAGATTGAACTCGCCGGCAATCGCCTGCATCGTCGCATCGCTCAGGCCATCGCCGTCAAAAACGACGGCGAGCGGGTTTCCCTCCAGCCTGTTGGCGGTGAAAACGTCGTAGATTGCATAGCGCCGCGCCACGATGGTCTCCCTTACTGTTTTCCACTGTCAGAACTTGCACGGCAGGTAATCGGCGGCAAGCGCAAAAGCGTCAGCATGCGTTCTTGAAAACCCATTCCAGGATCGGCGGCATGAAGGGCAGATAGAGATGCTCAGCCGGGTCGGAGCTGCGAATGGCGAGCGCCTCGTCGATTTCAGGCTCCGGATCGACGAGGATATGCGCGCCGATGCGGTCGATCAATTCCGCGGCTGTCTCGGCAAAGCGATAGGTCCGGAAAACAGTGATAACACCCCTGTCATGCAGCGCATGGAGCCCCGATACGCTCCTTGCATCCGCCAGCGTTAGCCCGGTTTCCTCCAGCACCTCTCGCGCCATGTTGCCGTCGAGATCGCAGATCCCATCGCGAATATCCCCCGGGTCCAGCGATCCGGCGGCGCAATAGACGCGGCCGGGATTGGAGGTATGCTTGCCCATTCTGATGGCGATCACGGCGTTGTCGGACGACACGATGACCGGCAGGCTGAACAGGTGGATTGCGGATGCAACCGGCCTCGCCTTCCGCCACAGCAGGAACGTCGAATACGGGACGACATGCGTCTCCCCCGAAATGACGCCGTCGCGAATCTGAACGGCGCGCGGCAGCATCATCAACCCGTCGTACAAAGCGGGGTTGGCGGCAAATTCCTCATCCCAATTTGCCGCAATCTCTGTCTGTTCGGCGCGATAATAGGGATGCGGCCCGTCGACCACCCGCAGATCGACGCGCAGGACAGGAAAGATCGCCCGCTCGAGGGGCCACTCGGAAATGTTACTGGTCAGCATGGCAATCACACATTGAGGGAAATGACGACGGGGCAATGATCGGAGGCTTTCGGCCGGTCCCAGCCCGTTCTCGGGTAGCGTTCGACGTCCTGCCCCTTCGGGAAGATCGTGCGGTAAGGCTGGCCGCCACGGATGATCTCCGGCACGCTTGTCGGATTGCGCTCGGCCAGCGCACGCGACAGCCAGATATAGTCGAGCTGGCAGAGGTGCCTTTCCTCTGGGCCGCGGCTGTGAAACAGCGTCCAGCGGTCGAGTTCGGGGCGGCGGCGCATGGCGTTTTCGACGAAACCGTCGTGGCTGAGCGCATCCAGCGCGCTCGTCGCCTCCTGCCGCGGCACGAAACTGTAGCCGTTGCGCCGGTCGCCGAGTACGTCGACCCGCTCCTGATAGTCGTTCATGTCGCCGCAGATGGCGAACATCTTGCCCGCCATGTTGCCGGCGCCAAAACGATTCTCGACGATCCGCCGCACGGCCGCCACCTCGGCGGCTCTCACCGGCATCGTTGCCATGCGTCCGTCAAGGCCTTCGCGCGCCGGTCCCATCGATTTGAGATGCACGACGAACAGCGTGAAGGGTCGCCCGCCGATGCGGAAGTCCAGCTCCAGGCAATCCCGCTTGAAGATGCGGTCGCCCGGCACATTGGTCGCGGCCAGCGCATCGTTGAACAGGTCGAAATCGGCATAGGTGACACCGGCATGCGATTTGACATCGACGCATTCGATCTTCTGCCCGTCGCGGGTTTCCTCGCGCACCAGCACCGCAACATCGATGCCGCGGCTGTCATTGCCCTCGATCAGGTATTTCTGCCGGTAGCCGTTGCCGACCATGCGAAAGAGATAGCCGTATTCAAATGCCTGCAGCGCCGCCATGTTGTCGGCCTCCTGCAGGCAGAGGATATCGGCGTCGCAATCGGCGATCGCCAGCGCCGACATCTGCCGGGTATCATCGGTATGCGCGATGGTGCGGGCTTCCTCCAGCCGCTGGTATTCCGCCTCGCTCTTCACGTCGAAGAGCCTGAGCACACGATCCTGCTTGAGGTTGTTGCGAAAACCGGAGAAATCGAACCTGCTCATCAGGTTTTCGATATTGAAGGTGGCAAGACGAAGGGACATCAGCAGCTTCCGTATGCGATCGAGGCGATTTTAGACAATCACGGGCAAAAGTCGAACGCCTTTCTCTTCGCAGGCACCCGGCTCCACAATGGACTGCTGCACGACCAAAATTGGGGCGATCTCATCCCGATGAATAATCGGCCTTGATAAGCCGTTCCTAATGCGCAAGATCGACGTGAAGGACGCG
Source organism: Rhizobium herbae (assembly GCF_017873135.1). GTDB lineage: Bacteria > Pseudomonadota > Alphaproteobacteria > Rhizobiales > Rhizobiaceae > Pararhizobium > Pararhizobium herbae. The sequence goes on from NZ_JAGGJV010000001.1 coordinate 813,673, forward strand.
AAAAGCGCCGGGGAAGGAACGGCAATGTCAATGAGGAAACGGTTCGGAAAATCTGCGCTGGCGGCCATGGCGCTTCTCGGTGTCACTGCTGCGGCTGCCTATGCCGACAGCTTCGGCGCGATCTCGCTTTCGCCGGCGACCGGAGCGACAGGCTGGTCGCACGACTACAGTTCGCGCTGGGAAGCCGAAGATGTGGCGCAATCACATTGTTACAAGAATGCCGGCGATTGCCGCGTCGCCATCTGGTTCAAGAACGCTTGCGGCGCCGTCGCGCGCGGCGACGACGGCGGATGGGGCGCCAACTGGGGGGCCGAAAGCCGGCAAGCGCAACGTGCGGCCCTCGCCTCCTGCTCGAACCATTCCTACGGCTGCCAGGTGATCCGCTGGCAATGTTCCGGCGGATATTGACAAGGCTCTGGACACTTCAGAGCAGCCATCCCTGGCGGATCACGAACGGCTGTAGAATACCGCATGGCATGGCCGTCGCGGAATAGGCTTTGAGGCTTTGCCCGCCCGCCGTGCGCAGTGACAGGGCAAACCGCTCGCCCTCGAAGAGGCAGGAGACCACCTGGAGAACGATCCCAAGCGGATCGGCGACGACATGTTCCGGACGCACCAGCACGGGGCGGCTGGGGCCGGCGGTTTGCCTGAAAGAGGCCTCTATCGCCTGCCAAAACACCAGGCGCGAGCCATGATCGGGCAACGTCAGGTCGAGGATGGCCCCCTGCCCGACGAGCCCTCCGACGATCCGGCCTTCCGGCCGTGCATAGATCTCCTGCGGCGATGCGACCTGCATCAGCCGCCCCTCGGACATGACGGCGATATCGGTCGCCAGCGCCATCGCCTCACCCTGGTCGTGCGTCACATAGATCATCGTGGCGCCTGAACGGGCGTGGAACTCGCGGAACGTCTCCTCCATCGCCGCCTTCAGATGGCGGTCGAGATTGGCCAGCGGCTCGTCCAGAAGCACCACGTCCGGCGACGTCACCAGGCAGCGGGCAAGCGCCACGCGCTGCCTCTGGCCGCCGGAGAGGCCGGCCGGCCGGCGCATGGCAAACTCCTCCAGGCGGACGACCGCAAGCGCATCCCTGACACGCGTCTCCCACGCAGCGCCAGAGACGCCGCGCACCTTCAGCGGATAACCGACATTCTGCGCAACGGTCATGTGCGGCCAGAGCGCATAGGACTGGAACACCATCGCCATGTTGCGCTTTTCCGGCGGCAGCGAACCGCTGCCATCTGCAAGCGTCCGTTCGCCCAGCAGGATCGAACCATCCGTCGGCTGCTCGAAGCCCGCGATCATGCGCAGCACCGTCGTCTTGCCACAGCCGGACGGCCCGAGCAGCGCCAGAAAGCCGCCCTCGCGTACCGTCAGGGACAGGTCAGCGACGGCGGCCCGGCCGGTGCCGAAATCCTTGCTCAGATGATTGAGGATCAGTTGCGCCATGGCAGCACGCCTCTCGGAAGGTGCTTGGCCAGCATTTCCAGCATCAGCATCAACAGGATCACCATGACGACGACCAGGACAGACAGCGCCGAGGCAAGATCGGAACTGCCGCTGTCGTCGAGATTGAAGATGGCCACCCCGAGCGTCTGCGTGCCGGCAGACCAGAGCAGCGCCGAAACGGTCAATTCGCTGCAGGCGATCAGGAAAACCAGGATGACGGACGCGCCCGCGGCGGGCGCGATGAGGGGCACGAGAATATCGCGCATGCGGCGGCCAAAGCCTGCTCCGGAAAGCCGGGCGGCCTCTTCAAGCGAAGGATCGAGTTGCAGGAAGGCGCTGGCGACCGGCTTCAGGCTGACCGCGAAGAAGCTGGAAAAATAGGCGATCAAAATGATCCAGATCGTCCCGTAGATGGATACGTTCAGCAACGGCAGGGGCGCAGCGAACAGCAGGATGAAGGCGACGGCCAGCACGATACCCGGCAGCGCATAGGGAATTTCGATCAGGCTGGTGATGACGTTGGCCAGCTTTCCCGGGCGGCGTGCGAGCAGATAGGCGGTCAGCACGGTAAAGAGCAGCAGCCCGCATGCCGTCGTTCCGGCCAGGAAGAGCGAATTGGCAAAGGCCGTCAATGTGACGGACTGACGGAACAGGATTTCCCGGTAGGCATCGAGCGACACGGTCTGAAGGTTCAGCGGCACGCCATAGGTCGGCACCAGGGAGCTTGTGACAAGTGCTGCCAGCGGCGCGGCGAGAACGAAGAAAAGCACGAGGCAGAATCCGGTCTCGGCAACCAGGCGGAATGGCCCGAGCGAGAAGGCTGCATTTTGGCCCGAAAGCCCAATGATGCGGTAGTCCCTGCCCTTCAACGCCCATTGCTGAACGGCAAGGCCCAGGCCGGCGATCACGGCGATCACCATGGACAGTTGCGACATCTCGGCGAAGGTGCCAGCACCAAAGCTCGAAAGACGGCTGTAGATCAGCGTCGGCAGGACGTAGATCGACGCCGGAATTCCAAGAATGGCCGGAATGCCGAAATTGCCGACGCCCGAGACGAAGGCGATCGCCGCCCCCGCGATCAGGCCCGGCACGGCAAGCGGCAGGATGATGTCGCGAAACACCGGCAAGGGAGACGCGCCGGCAAGCCGCGCCGCCTCGACGCCATCACGCGGCAAGGATCCAAGTCCCGCCTTCAGCGCCAGGAACACCAGCGGCGCATGCTGGACGCCAAGCAGCAGCGCGATCCCACTGAGCGAATAAAGCGGCTGCGGGCTGCCGAGCGGCGGCGCAATGCCCAGCGTCTTCAACAGCGGGCTGGCAGGCCCCGACATCTGCACCCAGGCCAGCGCCGTCACCTGCGGCGGGATCATCATCGGCAGGACGAAGGCGAAGCTGAAAAAGCTTTTGCCGCGAAAATCGGTGAGCGTGACGACAAAGGCGAAGGTGGCGCCCAGAAAGACCGAAATCGCCGTGCCCCCGACGGATGTCGTCAGCGTATTGCGGATGGCAATCCAGGTCGCGGGCTCGGTGAACAGACCGGTCGCCTTGCCCTGAAGCGAAAAGCGCAAGCCGGCATAGAGCAGCCGCGCGAGCGGCAGCCCGCTCAAAAGGCAGACGATGACGACAACGAAAGGAAGCAGCCAGACGGGCTGACTGCTTCTAATGATAGAAAGTCTGGGCATAAGAACCGATCAGTTGGTGCCGAAGATACCGGAGAAGGTCTTCAGGTCCGCGTCGGAATTCTTGACGGCGGCGGCCGCATCGATCGGCAGGACCTTGATGCTGTCGCGTGCCGGAAAACCGTCCGGAAGGGCAACGCCGTTGCGCGCCGGAATGTAGCCGAGCTTGACGGAAACCTGCTGCCCCTGCTCGGACAGGAGGAAGTCGACGAACTTCTTCGCGGCTTCGACATTCTTGGCCGTCTTCAGGATGGCAACCGGCTCCGTCACGGCGCTGACGCCCTCGGCCGGAAAGACGAACTCGACCGGAGCGCCCTTGGCCTTTTCGCGGATCGCCATGAAATCGACGACCATGCCATAGGCCTTCTCGCCCGTGGCGACAGCCTTCAGCACACCGCCATTGCCGCCGGCAGCCGTCGCGCCGTTTTCGGCGAGAGCCTTGTAGTAATCCCAGCCGAAGCCGTCGATGCCGGTCAGCGTCTGGGCATGGATCAGGGCGGCGCCGGATGTCATCGGGCTTGGCATCGTCGTCAGGCCCTTGGCTTCGGGCTTGGCGAGATCCTTCCAGCCTGTCGGCTTCATGGCCGCCGACGTGTTGTAGATGATGCCGGTGGTGATCATCTTGGTCGAATAGTAGGCGCCGTCGGCATCATAGAGCGCAGCGTCATAATTGACAGCTTCCGGCGATTTGTAAGCCAGGAGCTGGCCGGCTTCCTTCATGCGCTGCAGCGTCACCGTATCGGCGATCAGCAGCACGTCGGCGACCGGGTTACCGGCTTCGATCTCGGCCATCAGCTTGGCCATGATCTTGGTGGTGCCGTCACGCACCCATTCGACCTCTACGCCCGGATTGGCAGCCTTGAAGGCGTCGACGGTCGCCTGCGCGTCCTCGTTCGGCTGGCTGGTGTAGAGAACCAGGTTTTCAGCCTGCGCCGAAACGGCGATCAGGCTGGCGGCAACGAGCGCGGTGAATGCGCAAAGCAGCTTCTTCATCGGTCTTCATCCTTAGTGAACAACTGGACCGATGGATAGTGGCGGCATTTGACAGGCATGTGACACGGGCCGAACTGCATGCCATGCATGGCACGACGACAACTGCCCGCCTGCCAAAAGCGTTTGCCGGATAGATAGCCGGCTTCCTGACGAAACATATCTGGGTGGATTTGCTCGATCGCGCCTAAACTTGTTGATTATATTAGGAATATCTGCAATTCGAGAACGGGGGCGCATATCGCGGCACCAGGGGGAAGTCGATGAGCAAGGGTACCGCATGGAGCGCACGGCTGCGCTATGAGTTCGACAAGAGCATGGCGGCAGGCCCGATCGCGCTGATCGGCTGGCTGGCGGTCATCTCGCTCATCGTCATCATCGTCGCCGGCGCCTTCCTCGCCCTCACCCAGATCGCTCCGGAAGGCGGCCAGCCTGTCAGCTTCGTCGAAGGCTCATGGGAATCGCTGATGCGGACCATGGACGCCGGCACCATGGGCGGGGACGTCGGCTGGAGTTTTCGCGGCGTGTCGCTGTTCGTCACCATCGCCGGCATCTTCGTCTTCTCCGCCTTGATCGGCGTGCTGAGTTCCGGCCTCGAAAACAAGCTTGACGAACTGCGCAAGGGCCGTTCCCAGGTGCTGGAAAACGACCATACGATCATCCTCAACTGGTCTCCCTCGATCTTCGACGTCATTTCCGAGCTGGTCATCGCCAACAGCAGCCGCAGGAAACCGCGCATCGTCATCATGGCCAACAAGGACAAGGTGGAGATGGAGGACGAGATCGCCACCAAGGTGGCAGGTCTGAAAAACACCAAGATCATCTGCCGCAGCGGCGACCCGACTGACCTCTACGATCTCAATATCGTCAACCCGCATACGTCGCGTTCCGTCATCGTGCTGTCGCCGGAAGGCGACGATCCGGATTCGCAGGTCATCAAGAGCGTGCTGGCGCTGGTCAACGATCCCAACCGCCGGACAAAACCCTATCAGATCGCGGCCGAAATCCGCGACAGCCGGAATGCCGACGTCGCCCGCATCGTCGGTGGCAACGAGCTGCAGCTCATTCTCGCCGACGACCTGATCTCCCGCATCGTCGTCCACTCCAGCCGCCAGTCGGGCCTCAGCGCCGTCTATTCGGAACTGCTCGATTTCGACGGCTGCGAGATCTATACGCTGGAGCAGCCCGACATCATCGGCAAGAGCTTTGCCGCCGCCGTCATGGCCTACGAGACCTCGACGTTGATCGGTCTGTGCGACGAGGAGGGCAAGGTGCATCTCAACCCGGCGCCGAGCCGCATCTTCAAGCAGGGAGAGCGTGCCGTCATCATTGCCGAGGACGACGCCGCGATCAAATCCGGGAACCACGAAATCCATATCGAGAAGGACGCCATCCTTCCCGTCGAACTGCGCGAGCAAGGCCCGGAACGCACCCTGCTCCTCGGCTGGAACCGTCGCGGCTCGATCATCACCTACGAGCTCTCGCGCTACGTCGCGCCCGGTTCGCTGCTGACGATTGCCGGCGATACGCCGGACCTCGAAGCGGAGATCAATGCGCTCAAGGTGGCCAACGGCAACATGTCCGTCGACTACCGCATCATCGACACGAGCAACCGCGCCGAACTCGATGCACTCGACATTCCAAGCTACGACCATGTGCTGGTTCTCGGCTACAGCGACCACATGGCGCCGCAGCCGGCCGATACCCGCACGCTTGTGACGCTGTTGCAACTGCGCAAGATCGCCGAACAGGCCGGCCGCCATATCGGCGTTGTCAGCGAAATGACCGACGTCAGGAACCGGGAACTGGCGGAAGTCACCCGTGCCGACGATTTTGTCGTCAGCAACAAGCTGGTCAGCCTGATGCTGGCACAGGCCTCCGAAAACGAGCGCATGGCGGCGATCTTCGACGAGCTTCTCGATGAGGACGGATCGGAAATCTACATGCGGCCCGTCAGCGACTATGTCGCGATCGGCGAGCCGGTCACCTTCTACACGATCTGCCTTGCGGCCCTGCGCCGCGGCGAAGTCGCCATAGGCTACCGCCGCCAAAGGGACGGTGATCCGGACCCGCGCAGGCTCGGCGGCGTTACCGTCAATCCGTCGAAATCCGAAAAGCTGCTCTACAGCGCAGCGGACCGCGTCATCGTGCTTGCCAAGGACTGAGCAGGGACGGGAAAAAGAGGTTGGGGTTCTCCCCTGCTCCTAAACAAAATGTGAATACGTTCTGTCGCAAATATCTGTCGCGAAATCCCGAATTTTGCGAATGGCTTTTGCGACAGGAGTTTACCGGCAATTCAGTGCTTGGGATCTTGTCGCGAAACTTAGGGTTTTCGCGACAAGACTGGGGAGCCAGACCGGCGGGTCTCATGAGCAGTCGCTGAGACCTGCTATGGGTAATCTTCGACGAGGCGAGTCATTGTGCTTCGGCCCAGCTCGGCCATGACAGGGTTTGTGTCTTTATAATACCATACCAACCCCATCGCTTGCTGGAATGCCCATGCCGCACCTCGACGCCATTCAAGGTCATCTATTTGCAGAGCTTCGCGGAAGATAGCTCGGGTATCCCGATCTAACAGATGCCATCCGGCGACGAGATCAAGCGATGGATCGGCAGGAGCAAAGTCGCCCGTGTCAAGCACTCCAACTAAGTGCTCGTCCTGAACTAAGAGATTTGCCGGAATGAGGTCCTTGTGGCTCATCGCTTCGCGCTTTGGAGATGGTAATTCGCGAAGGCTTCCCCACATGCGGCGCAGGCATTTAACATCAAGAAGGTGTTCGCTTTTAGCGAAGCAAACCTCCATCCACCCATCATGATCGGTCAAATTTCCGCCTCGGCCCCGACCGTCAAATGTCCGCCCGTTCAAATCCGCCGTACGAAGTGTGGCGATCAGCCGGGCAAGGTCGAGCGCAAAAATAGATGAGCTGCATAGTCCAATCGGCGTAGCAACTTGTCCCTCGACCCAAGTCTGTACAAGCCACGGCAGCGGATAGTCAGAGCTTTGCCGCCCGATACCAACTGGCTTTGGGCTGGGAAAGGGACAACATTTGTTGAATTCCGCGCTGGCTTTGGTTTCCGCTTCCAGCAAACGGGTACATTCGGCAGGGTCCATCATCCGCAGAGGAAAGCGAGCAGCGTGTTTGGCGCCAATTCGAAAGATTGCATTAACTGTGCCTGCCGTATCCAATTCAATGATTTCTTCGCCTCGAAACTGCGGAAACTGGTCGGTCATCAAGTCACTCACGTGTGCCGCTTTGATGTTTATTTGATCGCTGTGCATCTGCCGCCCTGCCTCAAGAACCTACGCTGCCGTAACCTTTACGTATGACGGCTTTTTGAATCGACAATTTGTGAAGCTAATGACCGAATTGGGTCGGGAGCAGCCATGCCCTTGTTGCAAATATCGCGATGAAAGCGACAAGTCTGCGATTGAATTTTATGACGTCGCAAAAACAAACATTCTGCGACAGGTGCGTTTCGCAGAACGCTTCACGAAGATATCTCCAGCAAGCCAAACGGCCCGAAATCGTCGGGCCACAAAGTGATGTGAAATCCGCATCGACCCGGATTCCACATTTCACGCGGGTGCTGGGAGGTTCTCCGCCCCCTCTTTCTTTTTTGCAGCATGGGACTAACTTAGCCCAAGCTCCGCAATTCCAACCTCATCGGAAAAACATCATGGAATATCGTCTTCTCGGCCGCTCCGGCCTCAAGGTTTCGACACTGACCGTGGGCACCATGACCTTTGGCGGCAAGGGCTGGGCAAAGACCGTTGGCGATCTCGGCGTCAATGAGGCAAAAAAACTTGTCGATATGTCTCTCGATGCCGGTGTCAACCTGATCGATACGGCGGATGTCTATTCCAACGGCGTCTCCGAGGAAATCGTCGGCGAGATCATCGGCGGCAAGCGCAGGAACGACGTGCTGCTCGCCACCAAGGCCCGCTTTCCGATGGGCGACGGCCCGAACGATGCCGGCTCCTCGCGCCATCACCTGATCCGCGCCTGCGAGGCGAGCCTGAAGCGCCTGAAGACCGACGTCATCGATCTCTACCAGCTGCACGAATGGGATGGTCTCACGCCGCTGGAAGAAACGATGGAGGCGCTGGACATGCTCGTGCGCCAGGGCAAGGTGCGCTATATCGGCTGCTCCAATTTCTCCGGCTGGCACATCATGAAGGCGCTCGGCGTCAGCACGAGCGAGCATCGCCAGCGCTTCGTCAGCCAGCAGATCCACTACTCGCTCGAATCGCGCGACGCCGAATATGAGCTGCTGCCCGTCTCGATCGATCAGGGGCTTGGCGTGCTGGTCTGGAGCCCGCTGGCCGGCGGCCTTCTCTCCGGCAAGCACCGCCGCGACAAGACGGCCGAAGGCTCACGCCAGCTGGCCGGCTGGGACGAACCGCCGATCCGCGACGAGGACCGCCTCTGGGATATCGTCGATACCCTCGTCGATATCGCCGAAAGCCGCAACGTCTCAGGCGCGCAGGTGGCGCTCGCCTGGTTGATCGGCCGCAAGGCCGTCACCTCCGTCATCATCGGCGGCCGCACCAAGGCGCAGTTCAAGGACAACCTCGCCGCCGCCGAACTGGTCCTGACCGTCGAGGAGCGCCAGCGTCTCGACGACGTCAGCGCCCCGCCGATCCTCTATCCCTACTGGCATCAGGTCCGCACCGCCAAGGACCGGCTGGGAGAAGCGGATCTGTCGCTGCTCGGACCGCACGTGTAACAACAGCATAGGCAATCCGCGCACATTTACACCGTTGTCAGCAGCAAACTCGTTTCCGATTTCGACACGCCGTCCATGGCCCGGATATGACGCAGCACGCGGTCGAATTCGGCGAGATTTTCCGTCTGGATTTCGGCGACGAGGTCCCAGGCGCCGTTGGTGGTGTGCAGCGCGCGGATTTCCGGGATGCCGCGCAAGGTCTTGATCGCCGAGACCGTCTTCTGGCCGGTAATCTCGATCAGCATGACGGCGCGAACCGCGTGCGGGTCTTCGGCAGCGGTGATGCGCACAGTGAAGCCGGCAATGATGCCGTCAGCGGTCAGCCGGTCGATCCGGTTCTGCACCGTGCCGCGCGATATCTTCAAGAGTTCGGCCAGTTTCGAAATCGAGGCGCGGCCATCGGTTCTCAGGATTGCAAGCAAATGACGATCGATGCTGTCCATAAAGTTCTGCCCTTTGTCACTATGGTAATAGTTCTTGTCATTCTGCTCAAAACATCAAGCAAATTTCCATAATTTTGCCATTTCGCTTTATTCGGCCGACCGCTAGAGTTGGCGGATCGCACAACGCTGGCCAATTGAATCTCCACAGGATCGCTCACATGCCGTCTGCAGACCGCTCATCCATCCGCAATTGCCTGCCACGCGCGGGCGAGCTTTCCGTTGAAATGACCCGCTGGCCAAGCGTGACGGAGAGCGAGGGCGAAGCCGCTTTTTCCGGGCGCCTGATGGAATTGCTCGGCGCAACACCATATTTCCGGCAGCACCCCGAAAACCTGCTGGCGCTGGACAGCCATGGCGATCCGGCCCGGCAGAACGTGCTGGCGCTGGTGCGCGGCAACGGCCGGCGATGCCTGGTGCTGGCCGGACATTTCGATACCGTATCGATCGCCAACTACGGTTCACTGGTCTCCCTTGCCTGCGAGCCGGAAGCCCTGACCATGGCGCTGATCGAGGAACTGTCGGAGAAGACGCGCAACCCGGCCGAAGACAAGGCGCTCGCCGATCTCATCAGCGGCGATTTTCTGGCCGGCCGGGGGCTGCTCGACATGAAGAGCGGCCTTGCAGCCGGCATCGTGGCGCTGGAGCGGTTCGCCGATCTCGACGAGCTGCCCGGCAACCTTTTGTTTGTCGCCACGCCGGATGAGGAAAACCGCTCGCGCGGCATGCGTGCCTTACGCGACGCCCTGCCGGCAATCGCCGAAAAATTCGACCTCGACATCATCGGCGGTATCAATCTCGATGCCAGTGGCGACGACGGCGACGGAGAGGAAGGCCGCGCCGTCTATCTCGGCTCCGTCGGAAAATTCTCGCCCTTCGCCTTGGTCGCCGGCCGGCCCACCCATGCCGGCTATGCCTTCAACGGCGTCAGCGCCCACCTGATCGGCGCCGAGATCATGCGAGCGGTCGAGACCAACAGCGCGCTCTGCGACGAAGCCCATGGCGAGCTTTCGCCAGCACCGGTCTGCCTGGAAGCCAAGGACGTTCGCTATGGCTACGAGGTGACGACGCCAGCGCATGTCTGGCTGTCGTTCAACTGGCTGACGCACCGCCGCACGCCGGAAGATGTTCTCGCTGAGTTTCGTGCGCTTGCCGCGACCGCCATGCGAACGGCGCTGGACACGCAGGCAAGCAACGCGAAGACTTTCTTTAAGCGGCAGGGCTCCGGCCATGCGGAAACGCAGGAGGGACAGGTTTTATCCTATGCCGAGTTGCGCGAACTGGCCGTCGCGCATGGCGGACAAGCCGCCGCCGACCGGCTGAAAGCGCTCGATCAATCCTTGTCCGGTGGCGAGGACCCGCTGTCGATCACCCGCCAGATCGTAACGGCAACACTGACGGAAGCAGGGCTTGAAGGTCCGCTGGTCATCGTCGGATTTTCCACCCTGCACTATCCGCGCGTCCATCTGGACAGCGCCGGAGATCAGGGCCGCAGTTTTGAGCGCAATATGATGGCTGCCGCCGAAACATGCGCAAAGCGGCACGGGACAAGCATCAAGGCGAAACAGTTCTTCGCGGGCATTTCGGATATGAGCTTCTTCGGGCATCGCCCAGGCGCCGGACAGACACAGCTTCTGTCCGACAACACCCCCTGCGCAGCTTTTGTTGATAAGGCACCGGACGGGCTTCTGTCCTTTCCGGTGGTCAATATCGGGCCTTGGGGACGCGACTACCATCAGAAATGGGAGCGCGTTCACATGCCCTACACCTTCGAGGTGTTGCCCGACGTGATCTACGAGGCAGCTTTAACCTGCCTCGCGGGGGAAGGTTAAGCGGCGATCGCTGCTGCCTCTTCGCGGATCAGCCCGCCGAGACGGGAAATCCCCTCCTCGATCATGCCTTCATTGGCACAGGAAAAGCTGACACGGCAGGTATTGGCGCCGGACCCGTCGGCGAAGAAGGCCTTGCCCGGCACGAAGGCAACCTTGGCCGAGACCAGCGACTTCGCCAAAAGGTCCGCTCCGTCCATGCCGGCCGGCAGGGTCAGCCAGACGAACATGCCGCCTTCGGGTGCCTTCCAGCTGACGCCATCCGGCATGTATTTCGCCAACGCCGCCAGCATCGCATCGCGCCGCTTGCTGTAGACGGCCTTGATCTTGGCAACCTGCGCATCAAAGCCACGCTCGGCGACATGGCAGATGGCCATCTGGTTGATGGTCGAGGAATGCAGGTCGGCTGCCTGCTTCATCAGCACCAGCTTGCGGATGATCGGCATGGCCGCAACCACGAAACCGACACGAAGGCCGGGCGCCAGAGTCTTGGAGAAACTGCCGCAATAGATCGTACGGGCTTCGTTGATCGAGCCCTTGCGGGCGATCTCAAGCGCCAGGATCGGCGGCACCGCTTCGCCGTCATAGCGCAGCGACTGATAGGCGGCGTCCTCGATGAGGGCGATGTCGAGTTCCTCGGCAAGGTCCAGGACCTTTTCACGCGCGGCGAGATCCAGCGTTTCGCCGGTCGGATTGGCGAACTCGGCTGACATATAGGCGAATTTCACCCGGCCTCCCGCTTCAGCGGCGGCATCGCGGTAGGCCTGCGGCGTGCGGTTGCCGGACGGCGACAGCTGGTCGTAGGACGGCTCATAGGCGTTGAATGCCTGCAGCGCGCCAAGATAGGTCGGCCAGGTGACCAGCGCCGTATCGTTGGGCGACAGGAACAGCTTGCCGAGATAATCGAGCGCCTGCTGCGAGCCGGACGTGATCAGGATGTTGTCTGGTTCACACGGGATTCCAATGGCGCCCATGCGGCCGGCAAGCCATTCGCGCAGCGGCAGGTAGCCTTCGCTGACGGAATATTGAAGTGCTGCGCTGACGGTCGGACCGCCGAAAATGTCGGCATAGGCCGTCTTGAATTCTTCATCCGGAAACAGCGCCGGGTCCGGAATGCCACCGGCAAAGGAAATGATGTCCGGACGGTCGAGCAATTTCAACAGTTCGCGAATTTCAGAGGCACGCATCCGCGAAGACCGCGTTGCGAAGATATTTTCCCAATCCAGCATGAAGGTTTCCTCAGATTATGCTTTTTCCGCAGCACATCACGCCGCGTTTATTAAGTCAACAATGCTGACCTATATTTTGGCTCGCGGATGCATTTTCTGCATCATTTCCCGGGTGGCAACAGCTGCAGCCGTTTAACGACCGCCTCGCCCAAACTATTCCGCGTATAATGCACAAGCAACTGCTTGCCCTGCGTCAGAGTAATATCCTCTTCCGAATGTCCACGGCGCAGCCATATCCCGTCGAGCATCGCGGCAAATCCGAGAACGAAAAGACCGATATCCTCGCGGCTCACCGCCGGCGTCAGTGCCGACGCGAGGTTCGAATGAAGCCGCCGGTAGAACAGCCGCTGCAGCCGCGCATAGCGCTCGTTATGCGCGGCCTCGGCATAAAAGGAGACCCAGGCATTGGCCGTATTACGCTCGAAGCGAGTCTCGGGGAAATTGCCGTCGATGACGGCGAGGATCCGCTCCCAGCGCGTGCGCGCAGCCCGCAGCCGCATGACCACTTCATCCATGAGGATGCGGTTCGCATGGCGAACCATTTCGAACAGAACCTCATCCTTGTCCTTGAAGTAATAGGTGAGAATGCCCTGCGACATGCCCGCCTCGTGGCATATCCGCGTGGTCGTCAACCCTTTCAATCCATCCTTGATGAATATCCGGTGCGCCGCCTCGATCAGTTCGATCCGGCGAATTTCCTCGATGCGTTTCTTCTGTTTTTTCGGTCGCGCGCTCATGTCGCTTCAATATCTGAAAAGTTTTTTGTACGCTCTAACAAATTTTTATTTTGACAAAAAATACTGATGACCTATCGTTTCCGCAATTCAAAAAAAGGGGAATGGATATGAACGCATGCAAGTTTGCCCTCGCCGCGCTCGGTGTGACCCTGTTGCCGTTTTCAACGCATGCCGCCGACGCGGAAAGCTGCCGTGCGGTGCGCATGTCGGATCTCGGCTGGACGGACATCGCGCTGACCAACACGACAGCCGCCGTCATCATGACGGCACTCGGCTATCAGCCCACCCAGACGCTGATTGGCCTCAATGTCACCTATGAAATGCTCAAGGACAAACAGCTCGATATCTTCCTCGGCAACTGGCGTCCGGTCCAGGACGAACAGTTCAAGGCCTATTTCGACGACAAGTCGGTCGAGCCGCTGGCGACCAACCTCGAAGGCGCCAAGTTCACTCTTGCCGTTCCGAAATACGTCGCCGACGCAGGGGTGAAATCCTACGACGATCTGGCTGCCCATGCCGACAAGTTCGATAAAAAGATTTACGGCATCGAGCCCGGCTCGAACCAGCCCTTGCTGGACATGATCACGGCCGGCAATCACCAGCTCACCGGCTGGGAGGTCGTGGAATCGAGCGAAGCGGCGATGCTGATGCAGGTCGCCAAGACGACGAAAACAAAGGACTGGGTGGTGTTCCTCGGCTGGGAACCGCACCCGATGAACCTGATGTACGACCTCACCTACCTTTCCGGCGGTGACAAGGAATACGGCCCGAATTTCGGCGGCGCGACGGTGCGCACGATCGCCCGTGGCGGTTACGCAGCGGAATGCCCGAATGCGGCCAAGCTGTTCAGCAATCTGGTTTTCGACCTGAAATACGAGAATATCGGCATGGACATGATTTCGAACAAGGGACTGTCGGCCGAAGACGCTGCCAAACAGATGATGAAGGACAACCCGGAAAAGCTGGATGGCTGGCTTGACGGCGTCACCACCTTCGACGGCGCGCCCGCCCTTCCTGCTGTTCAGGCAACGCTGGGCATCCATCCGTGAGCCTCATTCAGGAATTCATGAACGCGGCCGTGCTTGAGACCTATGATGCCCCGCTGCAACAGCGCCGGGTTCCCGTCCCCAAGCCCGGCCCCAGCCAGATCCTCGTCAAGCTGAAGGCATGCGGCGTCTGCCATTCGGATGTCCATATCTGGAAGGGGCACATCCGCCCGCCGTCCGACCCCGCCCCCTTCATCCTCGGTCACGAGGGCGTCGGCACGGTCGTCGCGCTGGGTCCCGATGTGACCGGCTGGAAGGTCGGCGCCAGTGCTGGCGTTCCCTGGATCCACGACACCTGCTGCCATTGCGACGAATGCAATGACGGCATGGAATCCTTCTGCCAGAACCAGCGGGCGCACGGGTTGAACGTGCCGGGTGCTTTCGCCGAATATGTGCTGGCGGACGCCGCCTTTGCCGTGCCGCTGCCGGATGGTCTCGACCCCGTAGCGCTGGCGCCGATCATGTGCGCCGGCGTCACTGCCTATGGCGCCGTCAAGCGCTCCGGCTTGCGTGCAGGCGAAACCTGCGCCATTTTCGGCTGCGGCGGACTAGGCCTCTATGCCGTCCAGATTGCCGCGCGGCTGGGTGCGCGCGTCATCGCCATCGATCGCGATCCCGCCAAGCTCGAACTCGCCCGCCGGTACGGTGCCGCCGAAACACTCGTGGCGGACGGCAAGCTGGCGGAGACTGTGAGCGCGGAAATCTACAAGAGCCACGTCTGCATCAACTTTGCGCCGACCGCCGCCACCTGGGCGCCGATGATAGCCGCCATTAGACCCCGGGGCCGCATCGTCGCCGCGGCGCTGGTGCCGGACCCTGTGCCCGTCAGTCAGGAATGGCTGACCGGAACAGGGGTCGTTATCACCGGAACGAGCGTGGGAACGCGCGCTGAAATGCGCGAGGTGGTCGAAATGCACGCGGAAAAAGCGCTGGAAAATGACATCGTGCCGATCACGCTCGATCGCGTTTCGCACGCGCTGAGCGAACTGGACCAGGGCAAGGCCGCCGGCCGCTTCGTCATCGCCTTCTGATGTCCGCCTCCGAAACCTCGACGGTTCCGGAAACCGGGTGTCATGCCTCGTGGTGGCCGAACAGGCTCAAGCCCACCAGAAGCACGATGGCACCCAGGATGAAGGCGTCGAACAGGGCGAAGTGATAGAAGAATGTTGTCACTGCAGTATCCTCCTGACGAATAGAATACCGCAAAAGACGAAATATTCCAAATATTACAGCTGAAACTACGACAAAACGCGAAAGGCCGGAGATTTCTCTCCGGCCTTTCCAGTATTACGCAAATGCAAAACGCTAATTTTGCCATGCAGCAAAGCTTAGTTCTTGGCCTTGTCGACCAGCTTGTTCTTGCCGATCCACGGCATCATGCCGCGCAGCTTGGCGCCGACTTCTTCGATCTGGTGGTTGTCGTTCATACGGCGGATACCCTTGAAGCGGGCGGCACCCGAACGATATTCCTGCATCCAGTCGGAGGTGAACTTGCCGGTCTGGATGTCGGTCAGAACGCGCTTCATTTCAGCCTTGGTTTCAGCCGTGATGATACGCGGGCCAGAGACGTACTCGCCCCACTCGGCCGTGTTCGAGATCGAGTAGTTCATGTTGGCGATGCCGCCTTCATAGATCAGGTCGACGATCAGCTTCACTTCGTGCAGGCACTCGAAATAGGCCATTTCCGGCGCATAGCCACCTTCGACCAGCGTTTCGAAACCGGCGCGGATCAACTCGACCAGACCGCCGCAGAGAACGACCTGTTCGCCGAAGAGGTCGGTTTCGCATTCTTCCTTGAAGTTGGTCTCGATGATGCCCGAACGGCCGCCGCCGACGCCGCAGGCGTAGGAGAGAGCGAGGTCAAGCGCGTTGCCGGAAGCGTTCTTCTCGACTGCAACGAGGCAGGGAACGCCGCCACCCTTCTGGTATTCACCGCGAACCGTGTGGCCGGGGCCTTTCGGGGCGATCATGACGACGTCGAGCGTGTCCTTCGGCTCGATGAGGCCGAAGTGGACGTTGAGGCCATGTGCGAAGGCAATGGCCGCGCCGTCACGGATGTTGCCGGCAATCTCGGCCTTGTAGATGTCGGCCTGAAGCTCGTCCGGGGTCGCCATCATCAACAGGTCGCCCCACTTGGCGGCTTCGGCAACGGTCATGACCTTGAAGCCGTCGGCTTCGGCCTTCTTGATGGTGGCGGAACCGGCCTTCAGCGCGATGACGACGTTGGTCGCACCGCTGTCCTTCAGGTTGAGCGCATGGGCGCGGCCCTGGGAGCCGTAGCCGACGATGACGACGTTCTTGGACTTGATGAGGTTGAGATCGGCATCACGATCGTAATAGACGCGCATTGTAATTTCCTTCCCTTTGCTTGTCTCTTTTAAACTCTTCCGGCTGCCCTTGAGGACTATGCCGAACTCTTTCCACTGCCGTAGAGACGCAGAAAGGCAGACACCGCCCTCTCCGCCCTGCGGCCGAAATCCTTGACCATGCGGCCGCTGTCTTCGCCGAGCAGCATTCGCAGATGCAGGTCGGACACGATCAGTCCGTATAGCGTATCATAGGCGTCGTCGCGGTCCTCGAATGCCAGAAGCCCGGCATCGCGGCCCGCCTCCAGCAGCACGCCCGCGCGCTTGCCGATCTGCCGGCGGCCTCGCTCCTGCAGCATCGATCCGAGCTTCGAGCCGTCTCGGCTCGCCTGCCCGATCGCCAGCCGGTTCAGCGCCAGCGACACGTCGCCGGACAGAACCTCAAGCAGATCACGCGCAAACAGCACCAGATGCTCGCGCAGCGTCGCCGCCGTCAGCGTTTCGGCATCGTCTTCGAAGGTGCGCACCTTGCTCGCCTGGAAACCGATCATCGCCGACAAAAGACCGTCGCGATCGCCGAACCACTTGTAGAGGCTTTCCTTCGAGCAATTGGCCGCCCGCGCCACGCTCGCCGTCGTTAGCGCTTTCTCGCCGCCATCGACCAACAGCCGCAGCGCGCTGTCCAGAACGTCGTTCTGGCGCGGCGAATAATCCGGCTGGTGTGGGTGGGCGGCAAGCTGCAAAAATCATCTCCATTCACAGTACCGTACGGTACGGTTCGCCGCTTATGCCGCAAAGTCATGGAGCGGTCAAGCGCGAAGATGCGCGGGAAATCGATATTTTTCCTATGGCGCCTTCAGCGAATAAATCGCCGCCCGGAGACGTCAAGGAATTGCGGAGAAAAACCAAGGACGTCGTGAAAATCACCCCCAAAATGGACAGTGTTTCTCTCGCTCGGCCGTTCCGCTTTCGGCCGGCTTCCGATACCTTCGCCTTTTCGACCACATCGCCCTGCGCTGGAGTCCTCATGTTCCGCACGTACCTGTCCGCCGCCCTGCTGCTCCTGTCTCTCGACCTGCTTGCCGCTCATGCAGCTGCGCAATCGGACGACGACGTCTACAACCGGATAGAGGAGCTGCATGGCAATGCCGACACTTTCGAAGAGGCGTGGAACAGCCTGACGGAGGCCATGGGCAACAGCGACGGTTCGGCTGTCGCAGCCCTCGGCGAATACCCGCTGCGTGTCAACGCCAATGGCGAAAGCTACGATATCAAGAATGCCCGTGACATGACCAAACATTTCGATGCGCTGGTGCCGCAGGACACCCGCGATACGGTCGCCAACCAGGAATACAGCAGCCTGTTCGTCAATAGCGACGGCGTCATGCTGGCCGATGGCGCGGTCTGGATGGGCGCCGTCTGCGACAACGACGATTGCAGCAAGGCGCATTGGGCCATCACCAGCATCAACGCGACGGGTGTCGCGGCCTCGCCTGCATCTGCTTCAGGCGATGCACCCTATGTCGGAACCTGGGACTGCGGCGTCGCCACCTTCAGCTTCACCAGGGACAGCTACGATTCCGGCGAGGACAAGCAGCCGATCCGCAAGGTGGAAAAAGAGGACGGAAATTATATCCTGTCGTTCGACAACGATTATCAGATCGGCCTGTCGAGCGTCACCGACACCTCAATGCAATGGCTGTCGATGGCGAGCGGCGACATGTTCGACTGCAAGCGCGTCAAGCCCTGAGCCCTTGGCAAGCCTCCCTTGAAGGAAAACCCGATGAAACTCCGTATTGCAGCGCTTGTCATTGCCGGCTTGGCCGCCTCGCCGCTCCTTGCGGCAGAAACACGGTGCGGCTGGCTTCAGAATCCCACCCCCGCCAACTGGTGGCTCGACGATGCCGACGGCAGCTGGACGATCATGTCGCAAGGCGCCGGCGAAGGTCCGCCGGGCATGGACCTGATCTCGGATATTTCCGAGCGCGATTACGTCAGAACCAACGGCAACTACGGCTACGCCTGCGCCTGCCTCTCGGTCGAGACCGACGAAAACGAGGAAGCCATCACCGAAATCCTGTCGTTCCGGCAGCTGCCACTTTCGAAATGCGAAAACGACGGCAAGCTGTCCACACCGGAATAGTATTCAACCGACACGGCAGCGGTCGGCGAGGAAATCGAGAAACACCCGCA
This sequence comes from Rhizobium herbae, assembly GCF_017873135.1. Taxonomy (GTDB): domain Bacteria; phylum Pseudomonadota; class Alphaproteobacteria; order Rhizobiales; family Rhizobiaceae; genus Pararhizobium; species Pararhizobium herbae. The sequence continues at coordinate 832,297 of NZ_JAGGJV010000001.1, forward strand.
CCCGCGCCGGCATAGGACCACCCTGGCCAAGGAAGATCGCGTGGACCTCCTCGCTGTCCGACGCCGTGAACGTCTCCAGCACCGGCACCAGTGCGCCGCGCGCAAAATCGTCCCGAACCTGAAAATCCGCGAGCCGAGCCAACCCGGCACCCGCAAGCGCAAGCTCCCGCAGCGCCTCCCCGTCGCTCGCCTGGATATTGCCGGTCGGCTTGATCGTCACGCCAACCTCATCGCTGATGAAAGGCCAGCCGCCGCTGGCACGGACATAGCTGGGGCCGAGCAGATTGTGGCCCGCCAGATCATCGGGATGTCGCGGCAAGCCCTTGCGTTCCAGATAGCCAGGTGCCGCAGCGATATGCATCTTCACCGTTCCGAGCTTGCGCGCCATCAGCGCCGAGCTTTTGAGCGGCCCGGCCCGCACCGCCACATCCGTGCGGTCTTCCAGCAGATCGACGACATGATCGGTCAGGGACAGGTCGAGCGACACATCGGGGAATATCGCGATAAATTCCGGCACCGCCGGCAGCAGGATGTGCCGGCCGAACGGCACGTTGCAGCTGACGCGGATGCGGCCGCTCGGGCTGTCGGCGAAGGCAGCGGCACTTTCCGCCTCGTCGAGGTCCGCCAGTACCCGGACGCCATGTTCGTAGTAGCGGCAGCCTTCCGGGGTGAGTTGCAGCCTGCGGGTCGAGCGGTTGACCAGCCGCGCATTCAGCCGGCTTTCCAGCCGCGTCACCAGCTTACTGACCGCCGAAGGCGTCATAGCGAATTCGCGGGCGGCGGCCGAGAACCCGCCGAGATCGACGACACGCACGAACACTTCCATCTCGCCGGAGCGATTGACATCCAGTCGCGCCATTGTGCTTTCACCTCACAAATCCTGTGCCTTGCCGCTGTCTAGTTCTCAAATCGGCGCGCGTCCATATCTGATGCATCGGCACATCAGGAGACTGTCATGGACAATCCACACAAAACCGCCCTCGTGGTCGGCGCAAAGGGCGTCATCGGCGGCAATCTCGCCCGCCACCTCGAAACGCTCGAGGACTGGTCGATCATCGGCCTCTCCCGGCGCGGCGGCAGATCGACGGACAGGATTCGGCATATATCCGTCGATCTGCTCGACCCGACAGATTGCGCGAACAAACTCGCCGATCTCTCTGGCGTGACTCACATTTTCTACGCCGCCTATCAGGACCGTCCGACCTGGGCGCAACTGGTCGAGCCCAATCTCGCCATGCTGGTCAATGTCGTCACCGCCGTCGAGCGTGTCGCGCCGAACCTTGCGCATGTCAGCCTGATGCAGGGCTACAAGGTCTATGGCGCCCATCTCGGCCCCTTCAAGACGCCGGCCCGCGAGGACGAAGACAACCACATGCCGCCGGAATTCAACATGGACCAGCAGGCATTCCTGCAGCGCCAGCAGCGGGGAAAATCATGGACCTGGTCGGCGCTGCGCCCCTCCGTCGTCATCGGTGTCGCCACCGGCAATCCGATGAACCTTGCCATGGTCGTCGGCCTATACGCCTCGATGTCGAAGGAACTCGGCCTGCCCCTGCGCTTTCCCGGCAAGCCAGGCGCCTACGACACGCTGCTCGAAATGACCGACGCCGGCCTTCTGGCAAGAGCGACCGTATGGGCCGCCACCACCCCACAATGTGCCAACCAGGCTTTCAACATCACCAATGGCGACCTGTTCCGCTGGAACGAGATGTGGCCGAAGATCGCCCGCTTCTTCGCAATGGAGACGGCGGCACCGCTACCGATGTCGCTCAATGTCGTCATGGCGGACAAGGCAGCGCTCTGGCGTGAGATGAAGGAGAAATACGCCCTCGCCGATCACCCTTACGAAGCCGTCTCCTCCTGGGGGTTCGGCGACGCGGTGTTAAGCTGGAACTACGATTTCTTCGCCGACGGCAGTAAGGCACGGCGGCTGGGGTTCCATGATTATGTGCAGACCGACGAGATGTTCCTGTCAGCATTCCGCGAAATGCGGGAACAGCGGATCATTCCATGACCGCCCGAAGCGGTGCAGGAAGGGCTATCTATCCTTCCCGCCATCCAACGGTGCAGCCTGAAGCGTTTCCTTCTGGGTGATCAGCCGGGCGGTATGCTGGCCGCTGAGATAGATCCACAGCCAGCTCCACGCCACGACGAACCGGCTGCGGGTGCCGATCAGGAAGTAGATATGGGCAAGGCCCCATATCCACCACGCCAGGGCTCCGGTCAGCTTGAACCGGCCAAAATCGATGATCGCCGAGCGCCGGCCGATGGTCGCCAGGCTGCCCTGATGACGATAGCGGAAGTGCGCCGGCACCGGCTTCTGCGCCAGCCGCGCCTTGATGACCTTGGCCACATAGGCGCCCTGCTGCTTGGCGGCGGGGGCGATGCCCGGCACCGGCTTGCCGTCCTCCTGAAAGACCGACGCCGTATCGCCGACGACGAAGACATCCGGCAGGCCCGGCGCGCTCAGATCCTTTTCGACAACGACGCGGCCGGCCTTGTCGGCCGGCACGCCGAGCCATTCAGCGGCGGGAGAGGCCTGAACGCCCGCCGCCCAGACGATCGTCCGGCTGCCGATGAAGGTCTCGCCGATCATCACGCCCTCGGCACTGCAATCCGTCACGCGCTCGCCGATATGCACCTCGACACCGAGCTTTTCGAGCGCACTCTGCGCATAAACAGACAGTTCCTCGGCAAAGCTTGCCAGCACCCGCGGCCCCGCCTCGACCAGGATCACCCGTGTCTTGCGCGTATCGATGTTGCGGAATTCCTGCGGCAGGGTGACATGCGCCAGTTCGGCGATGATGCCGGCAAGCTCGACGCCCGTCGGCCCGGCGCCAACGATAGTGAAGGTCAGCAACGCATCCCGCGCCTCGGCATCGGTCTCCATCTCGGCCTGCTCGAAGGCAAGCAGCATGCGCCGCCGAATGGTGGTCGCATCCTCCAGCGTCTTCAGCCCCGGCGCGACGGGCTCCCATTCGTCGTGTCCGAAATAGGCATGCGTCGCCCCGGTCGCCAGTACCAGCGTATTGTAGCCGATGCGCTCGCCGCCCTTCAGCGTCAGGGTCTTCGCACCCGGATCGACGCCTTCGACGTCTGCCAAAAGCGTGGTGACCTCCGGCCGGTCGCGAAACAACCGCCGGATCGGCCAGGCGATCTCCGAGGTGGCAAGCAGCGTCGTTGCCACCTGGTAGAGCAGCGGTTGGAAGAGATGATGATTGCGCCTGTCGATCAGGGTGATCTTGACCGGGGCACCCTTGAGATCCTTGACCAGCTGCAGGCCACCGAAACCTCCGCCGACGACAACGACATGGTGAGGACTTTCAAGCGGCATGATCGTATCTCCTGTTTTGAAAGGTACCCTCCACCTTTCACGGACGATCGACAATTGCGATCTCGGCATGGCTAACGTGCGCCGGCTGGCCTTGTATCCCGACAAGCAGAACAGTTTTCAGATCACCGCGCATAGTCCACCGGCAAAGCCATGCCGCTCTTCAGGATTTCCATAGAGATCGAAGCCGAGACGTCGAACAGTTCGACCTTGCGGACGATCTGCTTGTAGATCACGTCGTAATGCTCGACACGCGGCAGCACGACCTTCAGGATGTAGTCGTAATTGCCGGTCAGCCGGTGCGCCTCGACGATCTCGGGGATATCGGCGATCACCTTGCGGAAGATGTCGATCCAGTCGTCGGCATGATGGGCCGTCTTGATCAGCGCAAAAACCGTAGTGGGCACGCCCATCTTGTCGCGATTAAGAACGGCGATGCGGCGGGCGACATAGCCGGTCTCCTCCAGCCGCTGGATGCGGCGCGAGCAGGCGGAGATCGACAGGCTGACCTTTTCGGCGAGGTCGCCGACCGACAGGCTGGCATCCTCCTGCAACAGCGACAGAATCTTCCGGTCTCTTTCGTCCAGCACGCCCGCATCTCCCTGCAGCGACGGCACAAGCACGAAATATTTGCGCCAATATCGGAAATTGTGCAAAAAATACGCGAAAACGGGTTGAATGTCACCAAACAAAGCGAACACTTTCGGCGCTTTCCCGGCGACAATCCTGACATCAAAAAACAAAGCGGAACAGGAACGGAACCATGCGCAAGATCGGCCTTATCGGCGGAATGAGCTTTGAAAGCTCGGCAGTCTATTACCGGATGATCAACGAGGCCGTGCGCGAGCGTCTCGGGGGCTTGCATTCCGCCGAAGTCATGCTGCATTCCGTCGATTTCCAGACCATCGTCGACCTGCAGAAGGCCGGCCGCTGGGATGACGCCGCCAAGCGCCTTTCGCAGGTCGCACAGGGGCTGGAGGCAGCAGGCGCTGCCTGCGTGCTGATCTGCACCAACACGATGCACCTGATCGCCGACGAGGTTCAGGCTTCGATCACGGTGCCGCTGATCAACATCATCGACGAAACCGCCACGTCCATGAAAGCCGCCGGCATCAAGCGCCCGCTGCTGCTGGCGACGCGCTACACCATGGAGCATGGGTTCTACACCAACCGCATGGCCGCCGATGGCGTCGATGTCATGGTGCCGAACGCCGAGGACCGCACGCTCGTGCATGACATCATCTTCAACGAACTTTGCGCCGGCGTCGTTCTCGACACATCCCGCCAGGCGCTGATAGCCGTCATTGAGCGCGCGAAAAACGTGGGGGCCGATGCCATCATCCTCGGCTGCACCGAGATCTGCCTGATCCTCGATCCGCGCAACCTGCCCCTGCCCGGCTTCGATTCCACTGCGATCCATGCCGAATCGGCCGTCGAATTCGCGCTGGAAGGTATTGTCCGGAGCGGCCGGCAGGCGGCCTGATCCTTCCCGGATATACTTGACTGAGTCAAATAAATTGCGATGATGGCATTCGAATGGAGAATGCCATCATGCCACCCACAGCCTTTGCAGAAATCGGCGACGACGAGATCGAGGCGATCCGCGCCTTCAACCGGTTCTACACCAACCGGATCGGCGTGCTCGACCGCGCCTTTCTCGATACGCCCTATACGCTCACTGAAGCGCGGGTGATCTATGAGCTGGCGGCACAGGGCACCACATCGGCCTCACGGCTGACGGAGGAGCTCTCGCTCGATCCGGCCTATCTCAGCCGCATGCTCAAATCCTTCACCGATGCCGGCCTGCTCGAAACCACGAGGGACCCGGCGGATGGCCGCGGCCGTCTGCTGCGGCTGACGCTGCGCGGGCGCGGCATTGCCACAGACCTGGCGCAGCGCTCGCGCCAGCGCATCGTCGCCCTGCTGGACCCAATCGCGAAAAAAGAGCGCCGGGAGCTTGCCGCCGCCATGGCATCCGTCAGGGCCCTGCTTTCGGGCGACAAAGGTGCCGCAGACCCGATCGCCATCCGGACACACCGGATCGGCGACATGGGCACGGTCATCGCCAGCCAGGCGAAAGCCTATACCGAAACCTATGGATGGAATGGCGAATACGAGGCGCTGGTTGCCGAAATCTGCGCCGCCTTCATCCGCAACTTCGATCCCGTCCGTGAACGCTGCTGGATTGCGGAACGCGGGGGAAGGTTTCTCGGCAGCATCTTCCTCGTCAAGGGCGACGAGGAGACCGCCAAGCTCCGCCTGCTCCATGTGGACAGCGCAGCGCGCGGACAGGGCCTCGGCACGCGGCTCGTCGACGAATGCATCACCTTTGCCAAAAGCGCCGGCTACCGGCGGCTCGAGCTGTGGACCAACGACATCCTCGTCTCCGCGCGCCGCATCTATGTCGCCGCCGGGTTCACGCTGGAGAAGGAAGAGGCGCACCACTCGTTCGGCAAGGATCTGATCGGTCAGATCTGGGCGCTGGATCTGACGGCATCAACCTCCGGCAGGCCTACACCGTCCTGACATCCGGGAAGCCAGTCATGTTCCGTCAAGCCGGCGGATGCGAAGGGATCTATCAGCGTGCCCGCAACGATCGCAGCCAGCAGCCCCGGCATCGGCGGCACCCTGGCAATGGTCGAGACCAGCCGGTCACGTACCCAGGCGATCGCGCTGGAATCCGACTGGTAGAACGGTGTAAAAGCCAGCGACAGCAACTGGAACAGCCGCACATGGTTGCGGCGAGCCCGGCCATAGGCCGCAAGCGCAGACGGAATATCGACGTTATTTGCCAGCGCATGGCTGAGCGCTGCCGCGTCGAGCAGCGCCATATTCGCACCCTGCCCCAGTTGCGGGCTGGTCGAATGGGCGCTGTCGCCGATGAATACCAGCCGGCCGGCATAAGGCGGCAGTGCGGTTCGGTGGGCATAACGGGCCACCGTCAGCTGATCCCAATCGCCGATCTGGTCGAGAAACGGCACACAGTCCGGCCAGTATTTTCGAATGGCCGACTTCCAGCGGTCAAGCCCCGCCGCCTTGACCGCCTCGACATCGGCAACCTTCAGGCTCCAGAAGAACGCCACTCGCTCCGCCTCGCCCATGCGCGCACGGCCTGCCGGCAACAGCCCGATCATCACCTTCGCCTTGTCGTATCGCTGCGACAGCGCGCTACGGTCATAAACAGCGCCCAAGCCGTCAAGGGTCGCCCAGAAAGCGCCATAGGCAAGGTCGCGAATGACGGGCGCCGAAGCGGAGCCGGCGGCCAGCATCGAGCGCGCACCGCTCGCATCGATCACCAGATCGTAGTCTCCGGCCTCCTGGCGCTCGGCATCCCTCAGCACCGCGCGGTCTCCGCGCTGCTCCACCGAGGCGAGATTGACACCCGTCCGGATGGTGATGCCGTCGGCAACCGTCGCATCGTGCAATGTGTTGAAGAGCGCTGCCCGCTGCACCGCCAGGCCATAGCGCCCGCCCGGTGCCGCATCGTAGCGCACATCGAGAACCGTTCGTCCGCTGACGGCATCAGCCCCGTGCAGCCGGTCGATGCGATTGCCGAGTGTCTGGATCGTGTCAAAAAGGCCAAGTGCAGCAAGAACAGTCAGCCCCGTCGGCTGCATCAAGAGGCCGGAACCAACCGGCGCCGGTGTGTCGAAACGCTCGAGGATTTCGACCCGATGGCCGGCCCGCGACAGGAAAAGCGCCGCCGCCAGCCCCGCCGGTCCGGCTCCCGCCACGCCAATATCGAGCTGCTTCATGAAGGCCTATCCGGTATCGTCCCCTCCGGCATCTGTAACAGCCTGCGCGGCAAATCGTCCAGCCGGACAAAGCACGGTCACATCGTCACGCGGCGGCATCATACTCGGTGCGGGCCGCGCGGATTGCCTCGTGATGCGCCACCGACCAGGCGACCAAGCCCTTGACCAGCACCAGGAAGGACTGGCCGAGCGGCGTCAGGCTGTATTCGACGCTCGGCGGCTGGGTCGGGAAGACTTCGCGGCCGATATAGCCGTCGCGCTGCAAGTCGCGCAGCGTCTGGGTCAGCATCCGCTGGGAAATATCCGGGATCAGCCGGCGCAGCGCCGAAAACCGCATCGGCCCATCGGCCAGCGCCAGGATCATCAGCGTGTTCCACTTGCCGCCGATATTGTCGATGACATCGCGCACGGGGCACTCCTCCCGTGAAAATGCCATGCCCATCACGACGATCACGCGCTCGCCTTCGGTCTTGCCGGTCATCTTGTTCATGGGGCTCGGTATCCTTCACGTAACCACCGCAGAAAAAACTGCCTCCTTTACATCCGCCAGCAGATAACGAAATAAGAGAAGGTCTCATTTAGGAACCATATCTCAAACCGGATGTTTCGGCAATCAACCGGACGCCATTTGAAAAACAAAGGAACGATCATGTCCGAAACCCTCCTCGTCACCGGCGCCACCGGCAAGCTCGGCCGTCTCGTGCTTGACGAACTGCTCGCCTCCGGCAAGGTCTCGCCGGCCGACATCATCGCCACCAGCCGCGATACCGAAAAGCTTGCCGACTATGCCGCCAAGGGCGTGCAGACCCGCGCTGCCAATTTCGATGATGCCGCATCGCTCGAAGCTGCGTTTACCGGCGCCGACCGCATCCTGATCATCTCCACCGATGCGCTGGACGAGCCGGGCAAGCGCCTGCGCCAGCATCTCACCGCCGTCGCAGCCGCTCAAAAAGCCGGTGCCAAGCATATCCTCTATACGTCGATGCCGAACCCGGAAACGTCGGTCATCCCCTTCGCGCCGGATCATCTCGGCACGGAAAATGCGATCAAGGCAACCGGCATCGCCTACACCATCCTGCGCAACGGCTGGTACATGGAAAACCTGTTCCTGGCCCTGCCGCATGCGATCGCCGACGGCAAATGGTACAGCGCATCCGGCAAGGGACAGCTTGCCCATATCGCCCGGGCCGATATCGCCAAGGCAACGGCAGCCGCTCTCGCATCCGGCTCGACCGAAAGCGTCACCTACACTTTGACAGGCGATACAAAGCACACGGTGGACGACATTGCCGCCATCGTGTCGACCGTCACCGGCAAGCCGCTTGAGGTCGTTGATGTCACCGACGAACAGCTCGCCGGCGGCCTCAAGGCAGCGGGCCTTCCGGACTTCTTCATCCCCGTGATCGTCTCCTTCGACACCAATACGCGCGAAGGTCACATCGATCTGGTCACCGGCGACGCAACAAAGCTTTCCGGCGCGAAGCTGACGACACTCAAGGATTTTCTCGAAGCCAGCAAATCCGCGTTGCTCGGCTGATGACAGAAAGGGCTCCGTGCGGACGGAGCCCTTTTTTTACAAGCGTGCGATAAGCTCAGATATCCTGACCGCAAGCGCGGCAGAAGCGGCGGACGGTTTCCGCCATGCCATATTCCAGCGCATCCGCCGTCAGCCCATGGCCGATCGAAACCTCGGAAAGGTGAGGAATCCTGGCCGCCAGCGCCGGCAGATTGGCAACCGTCAGGTCGTGACCGGCATTGACCTCAAGCCCGAGCGTCAAGGCGATATCGGCGGTCCGGCCCAGTTCCTCCAGCAGCATTTCGCCGCGCTCGGGATCGTCGTAGCAGCCGCCATAAGGCCCGGTGTAAAGCTCGATCCGGTCGGCGCCGGTTTCCTTGGCGATCGTCAGGGCTTCGGCGTCCGGATCTCCGTCGGCAAACAGCGATACCCGAAACCCATTCTTCTTCAACCGCCCGACGACATTGCCGAGCAGATTGTGGTTCTTGCGGAAGTCCCATCCGTGGTCCGACGTCGCCTGTGCCGGATCGTCGGGAACCAGCGTCACCTGTTCCGGCTGGTGGCGCTCGACAAGTTCGAGGAACTCCTCGTTCGGAAAGCCTTCCATGTTGAATTCGGCCTGCGGATAGAGATCGTCGATCAGGGCGCGGATCGGCGCGAGGTCGGAGAAACGGATATGCCGCTGGTCGGGACGCGGATGCACGGTGAGGCCGCTGGCTCCCGCCTCCAGCGCGATTTGCCCCAGACCGGTCACCGACGGCCAGGGAAGATCGCGCCGGTTTCGCAGCATCGCGATCGCATTCAGGTTCACGGAGAGTTTCGCAGGCATTTCAGCACTTTCAAAAGGATACCGCAGTCGATACGGCGCCCTTTCTAGCTGTTCCTCCGCATCCTCGCAACAAACCGGCCGCAGCGAAAGCGTCCCCGTTACAATAATCCCTCAGTCCGCGTTCACCGGTTTTATTTCAGATAAAACTCAAGTTTAATGAATGCGGCACCTGACAAACAAACAAAAATCCGATTTAATGGAGACTCAAAGTACAAGCCATGCGCTCCCAAACGGTGAGCGGCGGTGCTGGAACCCCACTGAGCGACCCAAGCCGGAATCAATGACCTCTCGTTTTTGCCTCGACATGACCGAATCGACAGTTGCTCCGGATATGGGAGTACCGGAATCGGTGGGTGTTGCGGGGGGAACGTATTGATGGCACAGCCGGAGAGACCAGACGACCAGACGATCCGGCAGTGCCTCGACGGCATCTTGTCGAGCGTTCTCTTCTCACGCTCCGAGCGCCTGCGCGCCTTCCTCAAATACGTCGTCGAAAAAGAGATCGAAGGCACCGGCCACCAGCTGAAGGGCTATACGATCGGCATCGATGTTTTCGATCGGCCGCAGGCGTTCAACGCCGATAGCGACCCTCTGGTGCGCGTGCATGCCGGCAAGCTCCGCAAACTGCTGACTGCCTATTATACCGGCGAAGGCATCTCGGACGAATGGCGCATCGATATTCCGAAGGGCACCTATGTGCCCGAGTACCGCCGCCAGAGCATTTCGCCGTCTGTATTGGCGGAAGCAGACCGCGTACCCGCGCATCCGCGCCGTGCGGGAAACAAGCGCTTCTCCTGGCTCCCCGCACCGCTCTCCTCGCCGCTGGCCGTTCTGTCCGTGCTGCCGCTGCTGATTTTCGTTCCCCTGTCGTCGCCGGCCATGAGCGTCAATATCCCGGCGCAATCCCGCCTGCATGGCGCGGTGCTGGAACGTAAGTTCGCCAACGACCTGCCGAGAGTAACGGTCCGCTCGCAATGGCCGCGCAACGGAAATGCTGCGCGCTTTGCCGATGCGCTTCGCAGCGCCGCCTCGCATTACCGGACGATCGCGGCCGTGCCCGGCACCGTGCTCTGGCAGCAGCCCGCATCGACAACAGCCGATCCGCTGGCTTTCACCATTTCGGTCCTGCAGCAGAAATCGCCGGCAGGTATTCGCATTCTGATCACCAACGATGCATCGTCCGAGACGGTCTACGACGGCTTTCTCGATGGCACGCAGTTGGCCGATGAAGCGGATACCCTTTACGAAAGCCTCGCTCTCGCGGCCAAAATCCTGTCTTCCGACGGCCATATCTACCGCTATGCCAGCGCGGCTGCGATCGACAGCCCGCTGATGAAATGCATGGTGCTGACGGATACCTACCGGCACCTGCAGACCCGGGAAGCCTTCCAGGACGCCAAATCCTGCCAGGAAAAACTGTCGGCCGATCACCGGCGAAAGCTGAAATTCGTCATCAGCGCCGGTGCCCTACCCTTGACGCTCATTCGGTAATGAGCGCCCGGTTATTCTGGTCAACCGAACAAAATCTGCGATAAATCGCCAATAAAAATTGTATTTGACCGCTCGAAACGCGCAAATCCACTCAAAACCCCAGTTTTTATCCCTAATCTTACTAGCTGTTCATCTTCACGCCCCGCGTGTATTCTTGTCGTGCAAGTGGGAGAAAAGCCTGGTCGCTCATCAGGCAAGCACAATGGTCGCGAGTATCCATCCTTTTTGGATGGCGTGCATGACATCGAGGAGCAGCCCAAGGAGACAAGCATCGCATGTTGATGCGTAAGCGGCGGATTGCCGTCTCCAGGATATTTCTCTCGCCGGCTGAGCAGCGGGGGGCTATTTCACAGCATGCCAGAACAGACGAAGACATTGTTTTCAGCGCCGAGGGGCCGAACCGCTTCCGGCTTTCTGCCGCATCTGCCTTTGCCGGGAACCATCCCGGACAACCATGTCGCCATCGCCGACATGGCGGATGCCTTCGGCGTCACCCACCGCACCCTGCATTTCTACGAGGAAAAGGGCCTGCTTTCAGCCGAAAGAATGGGTCCGATGCGGGTCTACGGTCTGGAGGACATCCGGCGAATGACCGTTATCAATGCCTGCCGCGAGATCGACATGCCGATCGCCGCCATTCAGGATCTGATGTCGGCACTCAGCCGCTCGGCCAGCCAGGAAGACGCGGCGCAAATCTTTGAGGATGCGTTGCATGCCCGAAAGCGGGAGCTCGCAGCCCAGCAATCGATCCTGCGCCGCCAAATGCAGCGGATCAGCGAACTGCTGGAATCGGCAGCCGATGGCGACAATCCGCAGCGCATCGCCCTGCCGCCCATTCATCTCTCGCCGATCGAGACTAAATGTCTTGCCTTCATGGCCGAAGGCTATCCGGCAAATCGCATCGCCACGATGATGGACATGGACCTGACGGCGGTGCTGACGCTGGAATCCGATATCATCCGCAAATTCAACGGCAACAACCGGTTCCAGGCAGTCGCCAAGGCCGTGCTGATGGGCTTCGTTTCGGCGGAATAGGCGTTATCTTACGATCGTCAAGGTCTCGGCCGCGCGGGTAATTGCCGTGTAGAGCCAGCGTTCGCGGGTGTCGCGAAAAGCCCAGCTCTCGTCGAACAGCACGACATCATTCCACTGTGAGCCCTGAGCCTTGTGAACAGTCAGCGCGTAACCGTAGTCGAACTCGTCATAGCGCTTGCGCGTCGACCACGGGATTTCTCCCTCGACGTCCTCGAAAGCCGTTTTCAAAAGCTTGATCTTGGCGGCACCCCGGTTCATGTCGTCGTCTTCCGGCCGGATCATCAGGTTAATCCCCGGCTTCACCGTTTCCTTGGACGAGGTCATCACCTGCCAGAGGGAACCGTTAAGCAATCCCTTGGCCGGATCGTTGCGCAGGCAGACGAGCTTGTCGCCCGATTGCGGATATTCGGTCGTGAACCCCTTGAGTTCGCGCAGCCGCATATTATAGCGCCGCCGCGTCTTGTTGGTGCCGACCAGCACCTGATCGGCGTCAAGCACCAGGCTCTGCGTCACCTCGTTCTTGGAGATGACCTTGGCCGTCGTGCCATAGTCGCCGTGCATGATCTCCTTGCCCTCGCGCACCTGCATGGCAAGCTTGATGATCGGGTTGTCGCGCGCCTGACGGTGAATGTCCGTCAAGAGGTAGTCGGGCTCTTCATTGGTGAAATAGCCGCCGCCCGAAACCGGCGGAAGCTGGCCGGGATCGCCGAGCACCAGGATCGGCGTCCCGAAACTCATCAGGTCCCTGCCGAGCGCCTCGTCGACCATCGAGCATTCATCGATGATGATCAGCGCCGCCTTGGCGACAGGCGACTGCCGGTTGATCGAAAACATCGGCGCGATCGAGGTCTTGCCGGTCTCCTCGTCTGACACCTCCTCCTCGCCGCGCGGCCGGTAGATCAGCGAATGGATGGTCCGGGCATTGGTCGCCCCCTTGGAGCGCAGCACTTGCGCTGCCTTGCCGGTAAAGGCGGCAAACAAGACCTCGCCATCGACATTCTCGGCGAAGTGACGGGCAAGCGTCGTCTTTCCGGTCCCGGCATAGCCGAACAGGCGGAACAGCGGCGAGCGCCCTTCCTTGAGCCAGCGCGAAACGGCCTTGAGGGCCTCATCCTGTTGCGGTGCGAATTCCATCTTTGTTCTATTGCCCGATTCGGGCGCTCCTGTCGCGTCTTGCGGCAGGAGCGCCGGCGCGCACAACAACCTCTCCAGCCTACAAATTTTGCTCCGAACACCGGCCAACCGCAAGAAACTGCCACACGCCGCGCGTATCGCTGTAATGGCACGCATGATAGTAATTTCCACATGCCGCCTCCCAAGCGCTGCGCGTTCTGAAATCCGAAAGTTCCGATGTGAAGCCTGACCCTTCCGAAACCCCGTCCGCTCCCATAGCCTCGGGTGTCGGTCGCTGGCATGCAGCGCTGCAATGGGCGTTTCTGCTCGCGATTTCCATTGTGCTCGCCGCCCTTCTCGAATTGACCGGCATTCCGGCAGCCCTCTTGATGGGGCCGATGGTGGCCGGTGCGATCGTCGGCATGAACGGCGGCACCATCCGTCTGCCGCGCCTGCCCTTTCTCTGCGCCCAGGCGCTGATCGGCACGATGATTGCCGAGACCATCAGCCCGGGTATTCTGGTCACCTTCTTCGCAAACTGGCCGCTGTTTCTCGCCATGGTCCTCTCGGTCATCGCCATGAGCACGCTCAGCGGCTACGTCATGAGCCGGCTCAACATCCTGCCGGGCACGACGGCGATCTGGGGCTCCTCGGCGGGAGCGGCCACCTCAATGCTGGTCATGGCCGATGCCTACGGAGCAGACGTCCGTCTGGTCGCCTTCATGCAATATCTGCGCGTCGTCTTCGTCGCCGCCGCAGCATCGCTCGTCGCCCGCTACTGGGCCGGCATCGACGGACCGGGACCGGAAATCGTCTGGTTCGCACCGATCCACCTCATCCCCTTCCTCGAAACGCTCGGTATTGCCATCGCCGGCGGCTGTCTCGGCAAATGGCTGCGTCTGCCCGCCGGCGTGTTTCTCGTGCCGTTTCTGCTCGGGTCGCTGCTCAGCGTCAGCGGCATGCTGGTGATCGAGATCCCCGAATGGCTGCTGGCAATCAGCTACGCCCTGCTCGGCTGGAACATCGGCCTCGGCTTCACCCGGCCGATCCTCGCCCATGCCCGCCGCGCCCTGATCCCGACGGTCGTATCGATCCTGGTGCTGATGAGCTTTTCCGGCCTGCTTGCCTATATTCTCGTCAGGGTGGTCGGCATCGATCCGCTGACGGCCTATCTCGCCACCAGCCCCGGCGGCATGGATTCGATTGCCATCATCGCCGCCTCCAGCAATGTCGACGTACCCTTCGTCATGGCGCTGCAGACGGCGCGGCTTTTGATGGTCATGGCCGTCGGCCCGTCGCTCGCCCGCTTCGTCGCGTCGCGGGCAACGCCTCCCCGATAAGTTTTTCGAAAGACTGGGAATAACAAGCGGCCCTGATGTGTCTTATGGTCGAGCCGGCTGAAAAAGGCGGTTCGTTCGCAACGATATCAGAGAGGACACATCCAATGAGATTTCTGCCGCTCGTGACAGCCTTTTCCATCGCAGCAGCCGCTTCCGCCTTCGCCGCTCCGGCCGTCCAGACCGTCGAGACCGACAAGGGCAAGGTTGTCGCGGCCGAAAACGGCATGACGCTCTACACCTACAAGAAGGATGAAAAGGGCGAATCCTACTGCTATGATAAATGCGCCATCAACTGGCCGCCCTATCTCGGCGATGCATCCGCCAAGGCCGACGGCGATTATACGCTGGTCGAGCGCAAGGATGGCAAGAAACAATGGGCTTTGAAGGGCATGCCGCTCTACTTCTGGGTCAAGGACAAGAAAAAGGGCGACGCCACCGGTGACGGGGTTGGAAAGGTCTGGGATGCCGCACGCCCCTGATCAGGATCAGCGCGCGAAGGGGGTTAGCCCCCCTTCCGCGGATACGTTCGAGAAGCAGATCCTGTCGCTGGTGCCGTCGCTGCGGCGTTATTCCCGCAGTCTTGCCAAATCCGACAGCGACGGCGAAGACCTCTTGCAGGATTGCGTCGAGAAGGTGCTTGTCCGCCGCGACCAGTGGCGCGGCATCAATCTGCGCGCCTGGGCCTTCACGATCATGACCAATCTCTACCGCGACCGGCACCGCCGCTTCAGCCAGCATCCGTCCGTCGAACTGGACGATACGCTCGGCCTGACGGCGGAGGATACGTCCGGCGACCCGTTGGAAAAAACCAGGCTGCAGCAGGCCCTGAATGCGCTGAGCCCCGACCACCGTTCGGTGCTGATGCTCATCGTCATCGAAGGATACGGCTACCAGGATGTCGCCGACATGCTGGCCATTCCAATCGGCACCGTCATGTCCCGCCTGTCCCGCGCGCGCCGGCAGATGGCGGCACAGCTAGCGCAGAACAACATCGTTACGCTCCGGAGACCGAAATGACAGACGATCCCAACACGGTCACCGAAGCCGACCTTCACGCTTTCGTCGATGGCTTTCTCGACGAGGAGCGCAGACGAAAGATCGAGCTCTGGCTGAAAGACCATCCCGAAGAAGCGGCCGAGGTCCGGCAATGGCAGGCGCAGGCAGCGGCGTTGAAGGCCGCGTTCTCGAACTATGCCCAGCCGAACGCAAACGACGGCAGCCTGTTGCGCCCGGCGCATCCAGCCACATCATCCTCGATGCTCTGGCGCAAGACCGCCCTCATCGCCGCCTCGCTGATGCTCTTTCTGTCGGGTGCGGCGGCCGGCATCTACGGCGATCGGCTGCTCAGCCAGTCCGCACCGATCGAAAACACAGCTGCGCTTGAAAGCCTGCCAGATCAATCCAAGACGGCATTCCTCATCTATGCCAGCGAAAAGCGCCATCCGGTCGAGGTCGGCGCCGATCAGGAGGACCATCTGGTCACCTGGCTCGGCAAGCGCCTCGACTACAAGCTCGTTGCGCCGGATCTCAAAGCCCTGGGATTCTCCCTCGTCGGCGGCAGGCTCCTGCCCGTCAACGGCAAGGCCGGCGCGATGCTGATGTATCAGGACGCAGCCGGACAGAGGCTCACGGTCCTTCTCGGGAAAAACCCTGAAAACGGCGAAACCAGCTTCCGCTTCGAATCCGCGGGCGCTCTGGAAACCTTCTACTGGATCGATGGCACGATCGGATACGCGGTCACCGGCGAAGTCAGCCGCGCAAAACTGCAGGAGATCGCCGAGGAATGTTACCGCCAGTTCGAGAGCTGATTTTCAGGCAGAAAGCTTCCGTAACGATAGGCGGGATGCGAGACCATCCCGCCCCCTTCTCAGGCTGCCCCGCTCAATTCGATCGGAAACGCGACATCAGCGTTCCGGATCGTTTTCCAGCAGGATAGGCTTGCCATGCGGTGTCGCCTCCGCCGCTCTCTGCCAGCTTTGTGTCAACCGGTCGAGGTTGTCCTGCGAGGTGATCGACAATTCGGTGACGAGGCGCGACAGCGCTGCGACCCAGCAATCGAAATAGTCGCTGGCATCAGCCCGCCGGCCAGGCTTGTACAGTTCATGCGACAGGGCCTCGGCCCATTCGCTCCAGGAAAACACGCCCTTTTCATGCAGACGCACTGTCATGGCAAAGGCTTCCGCCTGCCAGGGTTCGTCAAAAACCGGATCGCCCTCGTTCGATTTCGGCAGCCCCGGAGATCCGTTGAGCGAAGGTTCATGCGCGTTCAAGATAGCTCTCCCAGGCATCGATCGAAACGGTGAGCGTGGGATCGGCACCCTCGCCCCAGATTTCGCCCGCGTCGAAAACAACCGTATAGACCCATTGCGGATTCTCGCCCTTGCCATGCGCGTTGTCGTCGGGAAAGACGAACGCGCCCTGCACCGCCTCGACGATCCCCGTCCTGGCGCGGGCATAACGCGGCAGCCGCGTATGGGTCTCGGGATTGAAGTTTTTCGTGCGCACCCGCTCGCCGGCGGCAAAGACCGGTCCAGCGGACACCGGGCGATTACAAGGTGCGCCCTTGGCCAGCACGGCCGGCACCATGTCCGCCGTCAGGATGCGTTTCGGCTCGCTGCCCTTTTCCAGCATCTGACCGGCGGCCAGTTCGGCGGCGGAAACGAAACCATGCCGCTTCAGCAGGGTCTCCAACGCGCGGGTCCAGATTTCGTAGTAACTGGCCGAAAGATAGGTCGCCGGGGGTAAGCTCTCGCGCGCATGCCGGCTTTCGTCGATCGTCCAGGCGGCAAAGGCACCGCAGGAGAGCGTCAGCCCGAGCGCCCGCTTTTCCCACTCGGCATGAAAATACGGCTCGTCCATCTCCGGCGCCACCGGCCCCATGCCATGCTGGCCGCCAAGGTCCTGCGCGCCGTTCATCGGGCATCTCCAGCCGGGTTCGCCAGCCCCGTGCCGATCATCGAATCGCGCGTTACCAGATCGGCAAGCGCCTCATGATCAAGGTCTTCGGTTCCGGCTGGACGCTCGGGAATGACGATGTAGCGCAACTCCGCCGTCGAATCCCAGACGCGGATTTTCTTGGTCTCAGGCAATGTTACGCCGAATTCCTCCAGCACGCCGCGCGGATCGATCACGGCGCGCGAGCGATACGGCGGCGCCTTGTACCAGACCGGCGGGAGGCCAAGCACGGCCCAGGGGTAGCAGGAGCACAGCGTGCAGACGACGAGATTGTGGGTTTCCGGCGTGTTGAACACGGCCCGCATATGTTCGCCCTGCCGCCCCGTATACCCAAGGCTGGCAATCGCCGCCGTCGCGTCGCTGCGCAGCCATTCGGCGAAATCCGGTTCGCTCCAGGCCTTGGCGACCACCCGGGCGCCGTTGCGCGGGCCGACCTTCGTTTCGTAAGTCTCGACGATCGCGTCGATCGCCGCCGGGTCGATCAGCCCCTTCTGCGTCAGGATCGTTTCCAGCGCTTTGACGCGCGCCTGCATGTCGGAAAAATGGTTGTCGTGATCATGCTCGTCGTCGTGGTCATCGTGATTGTGCATGGCGTCCTCGGATGTCATTGGCTGAGCTCTCCGCTCGATGCGGCGGATGGCAAACTCTTGCCGATGTCGCCGCGTAACAGATTTTCGAAAGCCACCGGTTCCAGCCTGCCCGGCTGCTCGAACGGGTTCGAAAAGGCAAAAATAAAGAAGAGAACGACGCCCGAATAGGCCCCGAAAATCGACAGAAGAAACATATGCGTTCGGGTCGGGCGATAAACGTAGAACGGGATCGAAAGCAGGCAAAGCCCGATCAGCGCCGGCGCCCAGAACATCCCGCCGAACCCTCCGGCTGCGGTTTCCTCGCGGATTTGCCGGTAACGCGCAATCGCCGTCGCCCGGTCTCGCATCCTGTTGCTCAGGTAGCGCTGGCGATCCGTTTCGGGCGTCAGATCGAGCAGCCGATCATAGACGTCGTTCCACTGTATCCATGCCTTGGGCGACAAACCCAGATGGTCGCCGAGCATCTCCCACTCCTCGCCGACGACGGTGGCGACATAATTGGCCAAACCATGCTGGACCGGCACCACCACCGCCCCGCCATATCGCCCGGCATCGTTGTAGACATCGGCTATGGCAACGGCCTCCTCCATCAGATTGTTGCGGATCCCCTTGTAGTCGTCGAGTTCCTGGGCATAGACCAGAGCAAGAATAAGGCCATGCAAGGCGGCGATACGCACGGCAACGGTCGCCGCTGCGTCGTGGGTCCGATCGCCTTCCAGCCCGGGATTGAGCATCTTGCGCGCCAGAAAATAACTGCCGAAGACGATCGCAAGCGCTCCGGAGATGAAAGCAAGGCCGGTAAGGATGGAGGGAACCAGGCCAGACATGCTCATATCCTCGTTTTGCCGCGAAGCCGTCCGCGATTCACGGTTAGCGCAGCATCGGCCAAAGGCTGAGCACGAGCAAGACCGCCATGGTGATGTTGAACCATTTCAGCCGCACGGGAACAGACAGCCATTGCCTGAGCGCCGAACCGAAACCGGCCCAGGTCGAGACGCTGGGAACGTTGACGATCGCAAAGATGGCACCGACGATGAGGACACTCGTCAGATAGCTTTGCTCGCTCGTATAGGTGGCCATCGCCGTCACTGCCATGACCCAGGCCTTCGGGTTGATCCACTGGAACGCGGCCGCCTGCAGGAAGGTCATCGGCACGGCACCGGCCTTGCCTTCCGACAGCGTCCGCGACGAGCCGATCTTCCAGGCGATCCAGACCAGATAGGCGCCGCCCGCGAATTTCAGCGCGGTATAGAGCATCGGCACCGAATGGAGCAGCGCCCCGAGCCCGAGGCCGACGGCGATCAGCAGCGTCAGGAAGCCGGCGCCGATGCCGAACATATGCGGAATGGTGCGGGCAAAGCCGAAATTCACCCCCGATGCGAACAGCATCATGTTGTTCGGCCCCGGCGTGATCGACGTCGTGAACGCAAAGAGAAACAACGCCAGAAGCGTGTCGGCCTGCATGGAATCCTCCCGATATTTTAGGTCAATCTAGCTGACCTATCGGTGAGAGCCACCCGAAACTTGTCAGGGTGACAAGAAGGCTGAAGAGCCGCTTTGATCTTTTTGCGTGCCGGCCCCTTTGTCGCGACCGCATACGCCTTAAATGAGACATTGAGCGTTCCTACGACTAGACGGCTGCTGCGGCCACGAGAGGATTTCAATGCAAGACCCGATTCCCACAACGGCCCTCCCGTCGGGTCAGACTATCCCGGTGCTCGGTCAGGGCACCTGGCATATGGGGGAGAAAAAGACGAGCGCCGCCGAGGAGGCCAAATGCCTGCGCCATGGCCTCGATCTCGGCATGACGCTGATCGACACCGCCGAAATGTATGCCGACGGCGGTGCCGAGCGGATTGTCGCGGAAGCGATCAGGGGCCGCCGGAACGACGCATTCCTGGTGAGCAAGGTATTGCCGTCCAACGCCAGCCGCGACGGCACGATCAGGGCCTGCGAATCAAGCCTCAAGCGTCTCGGCACCGATCATATCGACCTCTACCTGCTCCATTGGCGCGGCCGCTATCCGCTCCGTGAAACCGTCGAGGCATTCGAGAGCTTGAAGCAGGCGGGCAAGATCGGAGCCTGGGGCGTCTCCAATTTCGATCCGGACGATATGGAAGAACTTCTGGGCGTGCCGGATGGCGGCCATGTCGCAGCCAATCAGGTACTCTACAATCTTGCCCGCCGCGGCATTGAATACGACCTGTTGAAGGACAGCCAGTCCCGCGGCATTCCGATCATGGCCTATTCGCCGCTCGACGAAGGCCGACTGATGCGCCACCCCGATCTCATCCACATCGCCAAGGCCCATCAGGCGACGGTCGCACAGGTCGCCCTTGCGTTCCTGATCCGCAATCCCGGCGTCATCGTCATTCCGAAAACCGGCACCCAGGAACGCGTTCGCGAAAACCGGGCGACGGTCGAAGTGCATCTGACGGATGACGATCTGGCCATCCTCGACAGGGCTTTCCCACCGCCGGGAAGGAAGATGCCGCTGGAGATGATTTAGACGATCTACTCGAGCTCTTTCAACCGGTTCCGTGCGAAATCGCAGGCTGGAAAATCGTCGCTAATGGCACAGGATTTTTCGTAGAAGCGTTTTGCCGCGCCCCTATCCGCTGGTGCGCCCTCTCCATACTGATAGGACTGGCCGAGCATCGTGCAGCCCCAAGGATCGTCCTCATTACACGTCAGGGTGAACGTGCGCAGAAAGCAACCTCTCAGGTGGTCGCGCTCGGCGTTCAGCATCGGATCGCCACTAAACTGCCCGTTACGAATGCCGGCGGCGCGGTTGGTGCAGCCACCGCTGCTGCCCGCGGCGCAGGCCTGCGCGAACAGCATCTGGCTCCAGAGCGGTGATACGACAGGACTGGCCGCCTGCAACGTGTAGCCAAGCGCCAGACATGCAGCCGCGCTGCCTTCCTCCATGCAGGTGCGGTAGCAAGCTTTGATATCCTCGCCGCAGCTTTCCCGACTGATGTCTTCGCCTGGAAACAGCTCGCGCCAGAATGGGCGCGCCGCGTTGGCGATCTCTGCCGGGCAGACCTTGTAGTGCGACTGGATCTCGTCGTTTGCTTCGACTTGCGCGGCAACGATATCAAGAACACCCTGGCGGTCGTTTTCGGTGACCTTGCCGGGACGACCGGCTGCCACAGCAACGGTCACGCCGAAAAGGAGTGCGGCCGACGCCGCCAGAATGCGGATCATCGGCCACCTGTTCATTCACATCCCCTGCGGGCCGCGGTTCATCGCCGCAATGCCGGTGCGGCAGACTTCGAGGACGCCGAGCGGCTTCATGATCGCAACGAACTGGTCGATCTTTGAAGACTTGCCGGTGATTTCGAGGATGAAATGTTCCAGCGTCGCGTCGATCACCTTGGCGTGGAAGGCATCGGCCAGACGCAGCGTTTCCGCCCTGCTCTCGCCCTGCCCGCTGACCTTGACCAAAGCCACTTCCCGCTCGATCGGCCGGTCGTGGCCGAGCTCGGCGGCGCGCACCGTCAGGTCGACCACGCGATGTACCGGAACGATACGCTCCAGCTGCGCCTTGATCTGCTCCAGCACATGCGGCGTGCCGCGCGTGACAATGGTGATGCGCGACAGGTGAGACTGGTGCTCGGTCTCTGACACCGTCAGGCTTTCGATGTTGTATCCGCGGCCGGAAAACAGGCCGATGACGCGGGCAAGAACCCCCGGCTCGTTGTCGACGAGAACCGAAAGCGTATGGTTTTCCGCCTTCTCGGTTTCCTTGGCGATGAAATAGGCGGAGCCGGTCGGCTGAAGATGTGCGTTCATGATCTTATCCTTTTCCTATTCCATCAAACCAGTGCGCGGCCCTTGGCGTCGATCGCGTTGGCAACCGCTTCGTCCGTGGCTTCGTCCGGCAGCAGCATCTCGTTATGCGCCTTGCCCGACGGGATCATCGGGAAGCAGTTGGCGAGATTGGCGACGCGGCAATCGAAGATCACCGGAGCCGGGCTGTCGATCATCCGTTGAATGGCCGCGTCGAGATCGGCCGGCTTGTCGCAGCGGATGCCGACGCCGCCATAGGCTTCTGCCAGCTTGACGAAATCGGGCATGGCTTCTGTGTAGGAATTGGACAGGCGGTTGCCGTGCAGCAGCTGCTGCCACTGGCGGACCATGCCCATGTACTGGTTGTTGAGAATGAAGATCTTGACCGGCAGGTTATGCTGCACGGCGCAGGACATTTCCTGGATGCACATCTGGATCGACGCATCGCCGGCAATGTCGATGACGAGGCTGTCGGGATGGGCGACCTGGACGCCGATCGCCGCCGGAAAGCCGTAGCCCATGGTGCCGAGGCCGCCCGAGGTCATCCAGCGGTTCGGATGCTCGAAGCCGTAGAACTGCGCCGCCCACATCTGGTGCTGGCCGACTTCCGTGGTGATGTAGGTGTCGCGATGCTTGGTCAGCTCGTAGAGCCGCTGGATGGCATATTGCGGCATGATGACGTCGTCGCTCATCTTGTAGGCGAGCGAGTTGCGGCCGCGCCAGCGGGCGATGCCTTCCCACCAGTCGGCAAACCGCGCCTTGTCGACATCCTTGCCCGAGGCACGCCAGACGCGAACCATGTCTTCCAGAACATTGCCGATATCGCCAATGATCGGAACATCGACGCGAACGGTCTTGTTGATCGACGACGGATCGATGTCGATATGGATTTTCTTCGAGTTCGGCGAGAAGGCATTGAGGCGGCCGGTGATCCGGTCGTCGAAGCGCGCACCGATGCAGACCATGACGTCGCAGTCGTGCATCGCCATGTTGGCCTCGTATGTCCCGTGCATGCCGAGCATGCCGAGCCAGTTCTTGCCCGATGCCGGATAGGCGCCCAGTCCCATGAGCGTCGAGGTGACGGGAAAATTGGTCAGCTCGACCAGTTCGCGCAGCAATTGGGATGCTTCCGGGCCGGAATTGATGACGCCGCCGCCGGAATAGATCACCGGACGGCGAGCGCCCTTCATCAGCTCGACGGCCTGTTCGATCCGGTGCATATCGCCCTGCAGCTTCGGCTGGTAGCTCTTCTGGACCCGGGCGGCCGATGGCGGCGTATAGGTGCCGGTGGCGAACTGGACATCCTTCGGAATATCGACGACGACCGGTCCCGGACGGCCGGACTGGGCAATGCGAAAGGCTTCATGGATGATGCCGGCCAGTTCGTTGACGTCCTTGACCAGCCAGTTGTGTTTGGTGCACGGCCGCGTGATACCGACGGTATCGCATTCCTGGAAGGCATCCGAGCCGATCAGCGAGGTCGGAACCTGACCGGTCAGGCAGACGAGCGGGATACTGTCCATCAGCGCGTCCTGGAGTGGCGTGACCGCATTGGTCGCGCCCGGACCGGAGGTCACCAGCATGACGCCGACCTTGCCGGTCGAACGCGCATAACCCTCGGCCATATGGCCGGCGCCCTGCTCATGGCGCACGAGGATGTGCTGGATATCCTCCTGCTGGAAGATTTCGTCATAGATCGGCAGGACGGCTCCGCCCGGATAACCGAAAATATGCTCCACACCATTGTCCCTCAGTGCCTGAAGAACAATTTCCGCCCCTGTCATCTGGTTAGCCTGCGTCTGATTGTCTGTGCCGCTCATTGGCCTGTTTCCGTCCATGTTTCTGAGTTTTGGCTGTGAGTATCGTGTTTGAAGGCATAAAAAAAGGCCCCGTGAGGGCCTCGTGTTTTGCGCATGGGTGGCTATCGCCGGATGGTT
This sequence comes from Rhizobium herbae, assembly GCF_017873135.1. GTDB lineage: Bacteria > Pseudomonadota > Alphaproteobacteria > Rhizobiales > Rhizobiaceae > Pararhizobium > Pararhizobium herbae. The sequence continues at coordinate 855,981 of NZ_JAGGJV010000001.1, forward strand.
ATACCATCCTGCCCATGCGCCGTCCCACCACAAGAATTGCTGCGATCTTTATCATGGGCGCGATAGATAAACAGAATTGTCAGCCCCGTCAACGTCTTTCCCGAAAACAACCGGAGCGCGTTCAAAATGGCACAAACTCGCGCAAGCCTAAGAAACAACTTATTAAATCCCTTTCGATAATGTGAAACACTCTTGGCCAGAGGTTTCGTATTGCTGAACAATGACCTTCATTCTTCGATCAGTGCCGGAGAGCAGGATAGACGCGATGCCCTTAAACGGGGCAACCGCTTCCTCGGCCGCGTCGTTGCGTGCGGCGGTTCGCGTGCGACCATCGCTGCCATTGCAGAGAACGGCGAGACCTCGCTGACTGAACTCTGGTCCGTCGGCCGGCTGATTTCGATCACCGTCGGCGAGAACCGCGTCGTCGCCCTCGTCTATTCCATGCAGACGGCCACCAACGAATGGGGCGAGGAACTCGACAACACGTTCCGCATCGAAGTGGAACTGATGGGTGAAGTCCATGTCGGGCAGACCGGCAAGGAAGAATTTTCCGCCGGTATCAGCCAGTATCCCTATCTCGGCGCCATCGCCCACCGCATCCGTGCCGCCGACCTTGCCCGCATCTACGACACCGGCAAGAACGATACCTGCATCATCGGCAAGCTGACCCAGGACGAGAGCCTCGACGCCGCCATCCACATCCCCTCGATGCTCTCCAAGCATTTCGCCATCGTCGGCACTACCGGCGTCGGAAAGTCGACAGCCGTCAGCCTGCTGTTGCGCAAGGCAATCGCCTCCGATCCGAAGCTGCGCGTGCTGATCCTTGATCCGCATAACGAATTCGCCGCAGCCTTTCCAGACATCGCCGTGGTCATCGATACCGACAATCTCGACCTGCCCTTCTGGCTGATGAAACTCGAGGAGTTCGCCGAGGTTATTTTCCGCGGCCGTGCCCCCATACCGGAGGAGCTCGATATCCTTCGCGATGTCATTCCGGAAGCGAAGAGGGCGTTCAAGGGCTCGGCGGAATCCGGTCTTGCACGCCGCACCAGCGAAAAAAGCTCGATCACCGCCGATACGCCGGTCCCCTATCGCATGGCCGATCTGTTGGCGATGATCGATGAGCGCATCGGCCGGCTGGAAGGACGAAGCGACAAGCCGCATCTTCGTTCGCTCAAGGTCAAGGTGATCGGCGCGATCAATGATCCGCGCTACAATTTCATGTTCTCGTCGAACACCATCACGGATACGATATTGGAGACGATCGCCAAGATCTTCCGCATTCCGGGCGATGGCAGACCGATCACGACGTTCCAGCTCGCAGGGATCCCATCCGAAGTCGTCAATTCGGTCGCCTCGGTACTCTGCCGCATGGCATTCGAAATCGGCCTGTGGAGCAACGGCGGCGTTCACATGCTGGTCGTCTGCGAGGAGGCGCACCGCTATGTCCCGGCCGATGCCAGCCTTGGCTTCATGCCGACACGACAGGCCATTGCCCGTATTGCCAAGGAAGGCCGCAAATACGGCGTCTCGCTGGGCATCATCACGCAGCGTCCCGGAGAACTCGATCCGACCATCCTGTCGCAGTGCTCGACTGTCTTTGCCATGCGCCTGTCCAACGATCGCGACCAGGATATCATCCGCTCGGCGATCCCGAATTCGTCGATATCGACGACCAGCTTCATTTCCTCGATCGGCAATGGCGAGGCGATTGCCTTCGGTGAAGCCGTGGCCGTGCCGATGCGGATGCGGTTTACCCGCGTCGAGGAGCAAAACCTGCCGAAAGCCAATGGCGTTACCGCCAAGGTGACAGACGAAACCCCCGACACCGTCGATCTGCGCACAGTCGTGGCGCGCATGCGGGCGATGAACGGACCGGATATTTCCGGTTTCCAGCAGGCCTATTCGGCCAGCCTCGGCGGGCTCGATCAGGATATCGCTTCGATGAATGACGGCTTCGTCGACCACGGTGCGTTTGGCAGGACGACAGCGGCGCCGCAGCGCGAGATGGATACGCCGGCCGTCGAGCCCTACAATCCGGCCATGCTGCCGCGGGCCGAGCCTGCCAATCCGCAGCTTGAGCGTTTCAACCAGATCCGTAACCAGCTGCTTTCGGACGAGCCGCCGGAACAACCGCGGCCCGATCCCTACCGGGCACCGCACCGCAGCATGCCAGGCTTCGCGCACCCTGCCTCGGACCAGCCCCGGCCATCCCTGCGCGAGAGCCTGTTGAAAAAGCCGCTGAGCAGCATTATCCGCAAGTAGCCATAGGGAATTGGTGCAAGATCGGCTCGGCGGCTCTTGCCGGGCAGGTCACAGGTTCAGGTGCTATCGTCCTTTTCCGGGTCCCATCGCAACCAGCTGTCGTCCAGTTGATTGCGGAACCAGGTCATCTGCCGCTTGGCATATTGCCGCGTGGCGGCAGAGGCCGTTTCGACGACCTCTGCCTTGCTCATCGTGCCTGCAAGCATGGCTACGATCTGCGGCACGCCGATCGCCTTCATCGCCGGCATCGCCGGTTTGAGATCGAGCGACAGAAGTGCCCTCACCTCCTCGACGGCACCACTGTCCAACATTCCGGCAAAACGCCGGTCGATCCGCCGACGCAGCAAGGCCCGGTCCGGCAGCACGACGATCTTCAAGGCTTGGCCCGGATCGATCGCAACCGGCCCTTGGCGCGCCTGGAAAACGCGGATCGACTGACCGGTCGCCTCGACTATTTCCAGCGCCCGCGCGATCCGCTGGCCGTCGCCCGGCCGCAGGGTCTCCGCAGTTTCCGGGTCCTTCTGCGCCAGCACGGCATGCAAGGCCTCGGCCCCCTCGTCCTGCAACCGGCGCCGCACGTCGTCCCGTATGTCAGACGGAACCGCGGGCATATCCGACAGGCCGCCGGTCAGCGCCTTGAAGTAGAGCCCTGTCCCGCCAACGAAGACCGGTATCCGCCCCTCGCTGCGGATCGCCGCCAGAACCGCGATGGCATCGCGAAACCATTCGCCGGTGGAATAGTGTTGCGACGCCGGAACATGGCCGTAGAGATGATGCGCCACGCCCTGCATGTCCGTCTCGAACGGACGCGCCGTCAACACGTGCAGCGTATCGTAGACCTGCATGCTATCAGCATTGATGACGACGCCATTGTGCCGTTTCGCCATCTCGATGGCGAGAGCGGACTTGCCGCTGGCGGTCGGCCCGGTTATCAGGATTGCGTCCTGTCCAATCTCAAGGTTTTTCATCATGGCCTTCGTTGCCACGCTTGTTGCCAATCCGTCAAATCCCGTTCTGACCGCGGCGCTCGCCGAAGAGGCGGCCGCCACGGTCGATGCGTCCGGACTCTACTGGCTGGCCGACGGCATCGCCTGCGATATCGCGCTGAAGGACGGCGGCAATCTCGACTGGCTGGAAGCGCTGCTGCGCGGCGTGGTCGGCGACGCACCCATCGACGTCGTGGTCCAGAACGCCGAGACCCGCCGCAAGAAACTTCTGATCGCCGACATGGATTCCACCATGATCGGCCAGGAATGCATCGACGAACTGGCTGCCGAAGTCGGACTGAAGGACAAGGTCGCAGCAATCACCGCCCGGGCGATGAACGGCGAGATCGCTTTCGAACCGGCCCTGATCGAGCGCGTGGCCCTGCTCAAGGGCCTGCCGCTCAGCGTGGTCGGCGAGGTCATCGCAAAACGCATCACCCTGACGCCGGGCGGCCGCGAACTGGTCGCGACGATGAAAGCCAAGGGCTATTACACCGCATTGGTCTCCGGCGGCTTTACCGTCTTTACCGGCCCGATCGCCGCCATGCTCGGCTTCAACGAAAACCGCGCCAATCTTCTGCTTGAGAAGGACGGCCTTCTCACCGGTGCCGTCGCCGAGCCGATCCTCGGCAAGCAGGCCAAGGTCGATGCGCTGGTGGACATCACCACGAAACTTGGCATTTCGACCGCCGATGCCCTTGCCGTCGGCGACGGCGCCAACGATCTCGGCATGCTGCATCTGGCCGGTGCCGGTGTTGCCCTGCATGCCAAGCCTGTCGTCTCCTCCCAGGTGAAAATCCGCATCGACCATGCCGATCTCACCGCGCTGCTCTACATCCAGGGCTACAGAAAAACGGACTTCGTCCTGTGATCGTTCTGGAAACGCAGCGGCTGCGCGTCCGCAACTGGCTGGAGACCGACCGGCCGCTCTTTGCCGAAATCAACGCCGACCCGAAAGTCATGGAATTTTTTCCGCGCAGGCGCTCGCGGCAGGAATCCGATGCCCTGATGGACGAAGTCCGGCGCCGGATCGGCGAAACCGGGCTTGGCTTCTTCGCCCTGGCGCTGAAGGACACGGACGAGCCGATCGGCTTTCTCGGGTTGGCGCGCACCGACCTGGAACCGTGCCTGCCGGACGGGACGGTCGAAATCGGCTGGCGGCTGGCTGTTCGGTTCTGGCGGCACGGCTATGTCACGGAAGCGTCGGAAGCGATGCTGCGCCATGGCTTTGAAACGCACGGGCTTGCCGAAATCGTCTCCTTCGCGGTGGAAAACAACACACGCTCCACCGCCGTCATGCAACGCCTCGGTTTGCGCCATGACCCGGCGCGTGACTTTGTGCATCCACGCGTGCCCGACACAGCGCCGCATCTCAGGCGGCATGTGCTCTATGCAATCAGTCGGGATGAATGGCTGAAGCGGCAAAGGCGAGCCTGACGGCCCGCCTCGTTCGACTGCACGACGGTCCCGGCAGGGCCGCCTACTCGATCCGCACCGTCACGAACCGCAGTTCGCCGGTCTTGTTGGCAATCATCAGCAGCGCATTGCGCCGGCCGTCGGCCTTCAGTTCCTCGACCCGAGCCGACACGTCTTCCGGCGTCTTCATCGCTTCCTGGCCGATCTCGACGATGACATCGCCGGATGCGATCCGCCGTTCTGCGGCTGCCGATTGCGGCTGCACGTCGGCGACCACGACCCCCTCGACATCCTCCGAAATTCCATAGGTCTTGCGGCTTTCCGCGTCGAGAACGGCGAGCTTCATGCCAAGCACCACGTCGGATGCCGGCAGATCGGCGGCGGGCGGTTCTGCCTGATCGGTGCCTTCCTCGCTTTCCGGTGTCTTGGCGGCCTCCGCTTCGGCGAGGTTTTCGCCATCTTCCAGACGGCCGAGCGTCACCTTGACGGTCATTTCCTTGCCATCGCGGATGATGACGACATCGACGGCCTTGCCAACCGGGCTTTCAGCCACGACACGCGGCAGGTCACGCATCTCGACGACATCGCGACCGTCGAACTTGATGATCACGTCGCCCGTCTTGATTTCTCCGCCATCGACAGGACCACCCTTGATGATGCCGGCGACGAGGGCACCTTTCGGCGTATCCATTTTCAGGCTCTCGGCAATATCGGCGTTGACGGGCTGGATGCGCACGCCGAGCCAGCCGCGATGGGTCTCGCCGAATTCTCTCAGCTGGGAAATGACGTTGCCGGCAAGCTCCGTCGGAACGGAGAACCCGATGCCGATCGATCCGCCGCTCGGCGAAATGATCGCCGTGTTGATGCCGATGACCTCGCCCTTCATGTTGAACAGCGGGCCGCCGGAGTTGCCCTTGTTGATCGCGGCATCGGTCTGGATGAAATTGTCGTAGGGACCGGCGTTGATGTTGCGGCCGCGGGCCGAAATAATCCCCACCGTCACCGTGCCGCCAAGGCCGAACGGATTGCCGATGGCCATCACCCAGTCACCGATCCGCATCTTGCGGGAATCACCGAGCGGAACGGCCGTCAACGGCTTCTTCGGCTCGACCTTCAGCACGGCAAGGTCGGTCTTCGTGTCCGTGCCGATCAGTTTGGCCTTCAGTTTCGAGCCATTGGCAAAATTGATCTCGATATCGTCGGCGCCCTCGATCACGTGGTTGTTGGTGACGATGATGCCGGACGGATCGATGACGAAGCCGGAGCCGAGCGAGTTGACGGTACGCTGGCGATCGCCGCCCTCACCGCCCTGCCCCTTGAAGAACTCGTCAAAGAAATCCTGGAACGGCGAGCCTTCCGGCACCTGCGGCATCGGCGCCTGATCGTCGTTCTTGACGTTCTGCGAGGTCGATATGTTGACGACGGCGTCGAGAAGTCCGGCCGCGAGATCGGCAACGGAATCCGGGCCCTGCTGCGTCAGCACCGGTGGCTTCGTCTGGGCCTGCGCGACGGACGGCACCGGCACGGAGTTCAACAGCAGCGCGGCACTCGCAGCAAGCGTGACGGACCGGAAGAAGGAAGCGCGGATGGACAAGCCCATGGGGTCCTCTCGATTTGCGATGGCATACCGCCGCAAAACCGGCCGGCAGGAAATATGGTCGTCAGGCTGGCGGGTATCGCGGCTGGGAGATTGGCTCTCCGTCAGCCTCCCGCCGCCTAATGTGGCGTATAATCTGCTCGAAGATAAGGCGGATTCGGGACGCGTCCAGTCATCTTTTCGTCAACGTCCCAGGCGACGCCTCGCGCCGGACCTCTCAGGTCATGATCTCGTGACCATGCGCCTTCAATGCCGCCACGGCCTTGTCGAGATCCGAGCCGATGATGAAGACGTAATCGGTACTGAAGGTCGAATTGGCAAAGATGCCGACACCGGCGTCCGACAGCGGGTTGAGCACGGAGGCGAGTACGCCGGGAACATCGAAGGTGAAATGCTGTTCGATGCGGAAACAACGCCAGCCGCCCGACGACTGGATATTGGAGGGAATGCGCGCCGCCCGGCAGACGAGCGTCATCTCCTCGCGCGAACTCGAGACCGCCCAGAACCCCGCCCCCGCAAGCCATTCCGGCAGAGGCGTCCCGATGTTGAGCCGTGTGATCGCATATTCTGCGTCCACCAGGCGAATAAGCAATTTATGTGTCATGTCCTATCCTCGCACCATCCAGACAAGTGCGACGCCGATAGCGACGGAGACAAGCCCGAACAGCCGCAACTGTTGCTCCGGAATATGGGGCAATCGTTTCGCCATTTCCACCAAAACCAAAGGGGCCAGTGCGTACACCAGCCCCTCGATGATCAGGAAAAATGCAATTCCTGTCAGAAAATCACCCATTTCGCCGATCAGTTTCCTGCAGCGGGCTGAGTGGCGGAGGGCGCGGGCGCGCCATCCGAACTGTTGAAATAGCGGAAGAATTCCGAATCCGGCGACAGAACCAGCGTCGTATCCGGGCTGCCGATCGCCTGATCATAGGCGGTCATCGACCGGTAGAACTCGAAGAACTTCGGATCGCGCGCAAACGCATCGGCAAAGACAGCAGTCCGCTCGGCCTCGCCCTGACCGCGCAGGATTTCCGAATCGCGCTGCGCTTCGGCAACGAACTCGACAACCTGACGGTCGGCAACGGCACGGCGCGTCTGGCCCTTCTCGTTACCGCGGGCGCGGATCAGTTCGGCTTCCGCCAGACGCTCGGCCTTCATTCGCTCGAACGTCTGCTGCGAGACTTCCTGGGTCAGGTCGGTGCGCTGAATGCGGACATCCTCGATATTGAGGCCCAGCGATTCGGCGTCGGTTTTCAGGTCGGCGCGCACTTCGCGCATCATCGATGCACGCTCTTCGGAAAGTGCCGATTCAAAGCCACGAAGACCGTAGACCCGGCGCAGCGAGGCGTCGAGACGGGTGCGAAGGCGCGATTCGGCCGATTCCCGGTCGCCGGAAACCGTTTCGCGGAAGCGCCGTGCGTCGGCGATCTTGTAGACGACGAAGGCGTCGACTTCATAGAACTTGCCGCCGGAAACCTGCACGCGGATATTGTCGAGGTCGAAGCGCAGTGCCTGCTTCTCGACGTACTGAACGCGGTCAGCGTCCATGAAGGCGAAGGGCAGCTTGAAATAGAGGCCCGGCTCGGTCTTGACGTCCTTGATCTGGCCGAAGCGCACGACGATCGCCTGCTGGCGCTGGTTGACGATGAAGACGGAGGAATAGACCACCATCAGCACCAGCGCGATGCCGATCAGAATATAGGGAAGACGGTTGTTCATTACTGGGCCCCTCCCGACTGCGCGGGCTTGCCGATTTCATTGAGCGGCAGATAGGGCAGCACGCCCTGGCCGTTCTTCTCGTCGAGGATGACCTTCTTGGACTTGCCCAGAACGCTCTGCATCGTTTCGAGATAGAGACGCTTGCGCGTCACGTCGGGAGCCTTGGCATAGGCATCGTAGACCGAGATGAAGCGCTGTGCCTCACCCTGTGCTTCCTTGACGACACGGCCCTTGTAGGCGGCCGCCTCTTCGCGGAGCTGGGCTGCCTGACCGCGGGCCTTGCCGAGTACCTGGTTGGCGTACTGGTTGGCTTCCTCGACGAAACGGTCTTCGTCCTGCTCGGCGCGCTGCACTTCGTCGAACGCATCGGCGACTTCGCGCGGCGGAGCCGCGTCCTCGATGGCGACCGTGTTGACGGAGATGCCGGCGCCGTAGCTGTCCATCGTCGCCTGGATCGTCGTCTTCACGTCGGCTGCGATCGCCTGACGGTTGTCGCGGAAGATGTCCTGTGCCGGACGGCGGCCGACGACTTCGCGCATGGCGCTTTCGGCAACCTGCTGCAGCGTGTCGGACGGATCTTCGACATTGAAGAGATAGGCCTTGGGGTCGGTTACGGAAAACAGCACGGAAAACTGAACGTTGACGATGTTCTGGTCGCCCGAAAGCATCAGGCCGGCGGCCGATTGGTCGCCCAGGCCGGACTTGCTGCCGATATTCTGCTGCTGCTCGGTGATCTTGACCATTTCGACAGTTTCAAGCGGCCAGAAATGGTAGTGCAGGCCCGGCATGGAAATCTCGTCCTTCGGCTTGCCGAAACGCATTTCGACGCCGCGCTCGTCCGGCTGGACGGTGTAGATCGAATTGATCAGGACGAAACCGACGACGAGAAGACCGATGATCGCGGCGACGCCGCCGTTGAAACCGCCGGGCACGACGCTTTTCAGCTGGTCCTGACCCCGGCGGAAGATTTCTTCCAGATCCGGCGGACCGCCATTGCCGCGGCCGCCACCACCGCCACGCGGGCGGTTCGGCCCCTGGCCCCAGGGGCCTTTATTTCCGCCGCCGCCGCCGCCCCAAGGACCGCCGCCGCCACCGTTCTGATTGCTCCAGGGCATTCATACCTCTTCCATAGAAAAAATTCCGAGATCAATGCCCCGCGGACACGCCGCAGGCCATGATGTGAGACCGTTATAGGTATCTCCAGAACGGCTTTCAACGCGACGCATCCAACTTCACCGTAAATCCGGCAAAATAGTTAGCATTGCTCAGTTTTTCCGCTGCCATATCGAGAAATGCATGGCGTGGCTGTCCTTTTCGCCCTGCGGCAGGGGCTCATCTGCGATCTTGTCGAAAATATCCGGATCGATGGGCGGAAAGCGGGTATCCCCGTCGATTGCAGCAGCGACCTCGGTCACATGCAGAATATCGGCCAGACCGATGGCCTGGCGATAGATCTCGCCGCCGCCGATAACGCAGACCTCGCCCGCACCCAGTTCCGCCGCCCGCCGGCGCGCTTCGACGAGCGCTGCCTCCAGCGACTGAACGACCGTTGCGCCGTCGGCCGCAAAACCGGCATCGCGGCTGATGACGATGTTGGGACGTCCCGGCAGCGGCCTTCCGATCGAGGCCCATGTCTTGCGTCCCATGATGACAGGCTTTCCGAGCGTCAGCGCCTTGAAGCGCTTGAGGTCGCTCGGCAGATGCCACGGCAGCCCGCCGTCGCGGCCGATCACGCCGTTCGAGGACACCGCGACGACAATGGTTACTCTCGGCTCAGTCATGAAACCCATCCGGCTTGCTGTCGATTTCGCGGGCGCGGGCAAGCGCCGGACGCGCTGTCAAAGTCTGCACATAACGATCGACGCTGATGCTTTCCGGCAAGAGCCTGCGCATCCATGAAAGAGCGCCGCCAAGCATGAGATCGACCGCACTGACCGTTGCGCCCAGCAGATAGGGCTGTTTGTCGAGCGTCGCGACCACATGCGCGCACATCTCCTCATACCCCTTGGCAAGGACCGGATTGCTCTGCGTCATACCGCTGATGAAAGCGGTTCCGCAGGGCTCGATCACCCCGGCATAATAGGCAAGCCAGGACAGGTAGGCGCCCCGCTCCGGATGGCCGGCCGGCCGGCCCATCTCCGACCCGGGATAAAGCTCCGTGAGATATTGGGCAACCGCGATCGATTCGGTCACAAGTGCCCCGTTGTGCAAGAGCGCCGGAACCTGTTTGTGCGGATGCGGGTTGTTGTCGTCCGGGCCGCCGGAACCATCCCGGCGGCGGATGGAGACGTAGCGGATGTCGTACTCCGCTCCCAGTTCCTCAAGCAGCCACAGGATTCGACCCGATCGAGACATCGGCGCATGGATCAATGTCAGCATATGGTCCTCCCCGACAGTTCAACTGTTGGTGACCTTGTCCGGCCACCATGTCATCATTGCATTCAAACCGAGACCGGCGCCTTGATATGTGAATCGGCCTGGTAACCGACGAGCTCAAAGTCTTCGAATTTAAACGAAAACAGATCTTTCACGTCTGGATTGATGACCATCCTCGGCAGGATCTTCGGCGTTCGCGTCAACTGCTCGCGCGCCTGATCGAAATGATTCTGATAGATATGCGTATCGCCGAACGTGTGGACAAAATCGCCGGGCTCAAGGCCGCAGACCTGCGCCACCATTAGGGTCAGCAGCGCATAGGAGGCGGTGTTGAAGGGCACGCCGAGGAAGACATCGGCAGAGCGCTGGTACAGCTGGCAGGACAGCTTGCCGTCGGAAACATAGAACTGGAACAGGCAGTGGCATGGCGGCAGCGCCATCTCGTCGACCAGCGCCGGGTTCCAGGCCGAGACGATGTGACGGCGCGAATGCGGGTTCGTCTTCAGGCCTTCGACGAGGGCCGCGATCTGGTCGAGATGACGACCGTCATGGGTCGGCCAGGAGCGCCATTGGTAACCGTAGACAGGACCGAGGTCGCCGTTCTCATCCGCCCATTCATCCCAGATATTGACGCCGTTGTCCTTGAGATAGGCGATGTTGGTATCGCCCTTCAGGAACCAGAGCAACTCATGGATGATCGATCTGAGATGCAGTTTCTTGGTGGTCAGCACCGGAAAGCCATCCGCCAGATTGAACCGCATCTGGTAGCCGAAGACGGAGCGCGTCCCGGTTCCCGTCCGGTCGCTGCGGTCGGTGCCGGTCTCCATCACATGGCGCAAGAGGTCGAGATATTGTTTCATGGGGTCCGCCGCCGATTCGTGTCGCGCTAAAATAGGCGCAAGTCGGCGGCGAACCAATCGGTAAATCCCGGGCGTCCCCAGGCTTGCGATCAAAGCGTCGCGAGCTTGCCGAGGTGTTTTGCCACCAGATAATAGAACGTCACGCGAGACTTCGACCGGTCGCCGGCCATGGTCTTGGCAACGGCATCCACCGCGGCATCGGCGTCAGGCCCGGTGACACCGAGCTTCTTGCCGCACCATTTTTCCTTGACGCGGTCGAGTTCCGTCGGGTCGGAGGCTGAAACGAGCGAGGAATCCTTGTTGCGCAACGCGATGCCCAGATGCTTGACAATCTTGCTCACCACGGCTTCGTCGGCGCCGCTGTCGTATTTCTGAACATCTGCGAGATAATCCGTCATGGTGTCTCCTCACACGGTTTGGCTTCACGTTGCGCGTCGTTGCTGATGAAAGGTGCGCAACGTGAGTTTTTTCACGCTTTGCGAGCAAGTCAAGGCCAATCCGCCGGGTACGGACAGGAAGTCCATGCTCTATTTTCGAAAAGGCCCTTTTCTTGGCGCACGTTAAGACCTATATCTCCCCTGCCGTCTTCGGGCGGCTATGGTGATAAACAGGCGATGGAATAAGCCTATTGGACCCGGGGGCGGTACCCGGCGCCTCCACCAAAAACCGGTCAGGAATCACTTACCGACCGGCTTTTGATGGGGGCGAAATAGGATCGACAAGGGTGTAAAGATCGACTTTTTGCTCGGCATTGTACCACCGTTATCGGGCTAAAATTGTAGTTGCAAACGACAACTATGCGGAAGCTCGTCTCGCTGCTTAATCGCAGTGTGACACTTCAAATCAAGTCCTTCCGGTTCGCACCGTAAGGCGGGGTTCGGAGGTACCTGGCAACAGAAACCTCCACTACTCTCCCCCTGCACTTCAGCTTCTCCCCGCTTCCCTTTGCCTTCTCCAATGCCTTGAAATGGTCTATAGATGATGCAAATGACTCGTATGTCAGGACTTTCCTGCGTACAGAGCCGATGGCATAAGTGTGACAGAGTTGAGTTACAAGAAAGACGGGGATCTTATGGGCCAAGACCATATCCGCTACGACATACTCGCGCAGGACGCCCTTCGCAGCGTCATCCGCAAGGTTTTGATCGAGGTCGCAGCGACAGGTGCCCTTCCCGGAGATCATCATTTCTTCATCACGTTCCTGACCGGCGCGCCGGGTGTACGCATTTCCCAGCACCTGAAGGCCAAGTATGCCGAGCAGATGACCATCGTCGTGCAGCATCAGTTCTGGGACCTGAAGGTCACCGAGACGCTGTTCGAAATCGGCCTGTCCTTCTCCGACACCCCGGAAAAGCTGGTCATCCCCTTCAATGCCATCCGCGGCTTCTATGACCCTTCGGTCAATTTCGAGCTTGAGTTCGATGTCGCGGCCATCGAAGAGGACGAAGGCGCGGAAATCACCGCCTACCCGATCGCGACGGCAGAAAAGTCTGGCGATTCCGAGACCGAAGCCGCCGCCAAGCCCGGCGACGACGGCAAGAAGGAGGGCGGATCGGTGATCTCGCTCGATTCCTTCCGCAAGAAGAACTGAAACCAGATTCCAGACAGGTTCACCATGACCGGCGACGTCGTCAATCTCCGTCAGTTCCGCAAGCAGAAGGCACGGACGGAGAAGGACAAGACGGCCGATCAGAACCGCATCTCCTTCGGCCGCACCAAGGCGGAAAAACAGTTGACCAGGGCGCTCAACGACAAGGCCGGCAAGGCCCTCGATCAGGGCAAGCGCGAGACGCCGCCGGATGATTCCGACCACAAGACGTAAGTATCGCGGCGCCCAAAACCCTTCAATTCAATGTAAAATCAACAGACAAGCCCAATCTCCGGAATCACTTTCAGAAAAAGGTGATTCACTTTCTGAGGCGACATCGTGATCCGCAAGCATTCCGCGACGCTGCATGGCCACCGCACCAGTTTTTCGCTGGAGGAGCCGTTCTGGCAGGAGCTGAAAGCGATCGCCGGGAGCCGGCAGATAGCGCTTGCGCAACTGATCGCCGAGATCGATGACGGGCGCCCGGCAGACAGCAATCTGTCGTCGGCGCTCCGGGTCCATGTGCTGGACTGGATCAAATCCCATGGGCATTGAGCGTGGAGAAAGCGCGACGGCACCGCACGCCCGCCTTGTAAGATTCCGATGACCTTCGCAGCGGCTATTGCGCCTTCACACCCGGCAGCACTTCAAAGTTGAGCCCTTGCTGCGGGGTAGGTAGAACCGGCTGCTGCTGCGCAGGTTGCTGAGTGGTGCCGTCCTGCGGCGCGGTCAATTCCCCGCCCCGCACCACGCCACCGGTCGGATCGAACGGCAACAGGCTCTGGCTTCTCTGCTCCTCGGCCTTTCGGGCCGCGTCCTCCGCAGCCCTGGCAGCCGCGGCCTCGTCCGCCGCCTTCTTCTCGGCCAGTGCCTTGGCATCGGTTTCGGCCTTCTGCCGAGCAGCCGCCTCGGCAGCCAGTTCGCGCCGGCGCTGCTCTTCCACGGCCCGCAGACGCGCGGCCTCGCGCTCGACGGCATTGGCCTTGTACAGCGCCACTTCGCGGCGCAACCGCTGTTTTTCCAGCACATTCGCCTGCAGCGTCTCGACGCGGCGGCGCTCGCGCTCAAACGCCCTGAGCGACAGGAAATTGGACAGATCGGTGGCATCGAGCGTCAGGCCCGGCGATTGCAGAAGCCCCGCATAATCGAGGCTCACCTGAGCCTCGGCACCGGTCAGCGCCTCTTCGCCCGGCCGGAAATCGATATCGATATCGGCCTTCATCCGCTCGTCCGGAAAGCTGATTTCCAGATTTCCGGACAGATCGGCCGCCGCATCGCCCGCCGTCACGTTCTGCGCCCGCAGCGTGCCGCCCGCAATGCTGAACGGCACGGTCACAGCTCCGAGTACCGCCTGCCCCGACAGCACTTCCTTCTCGGCAAGCGGCTTGACCACATCCGGAGCAATCTCCCCTTGAATATGGTCGGCGGCGGCCATCATCGCAGGCAGCGCCGCAGTGTTCAAACCGTGCACGACGGCGTCGCGCAGCGTCGCGCTTCCCGAGCCGCTGGCGGATTCCGCCATCGCCCGCGCCGTCTTGCCGGATGCTTCCATGGCGAGCGACAGGTCGAACTTGCCCTCGGCAACCGCCGCACCGCGTGTTTTCCATGCCGCCGCAGCAAGATCGCCGTCCTTGAGGTCGAGCCGCGTCTGGAAAAAGCCGGAGCCGTCGCCATTGCCCAAAAGCAACCGCCCGTCGACCTTGCCGCCCAGCCAGCCGCCGGCAAGCGCGTCGATCTCGACCTGGTCGCCCTTCCAGGCCAGCTTGCCGGTCATGTCAGAGACGGCGCCATAGACGCCAGGCCAGAACTGCTTGGCGGAAACATCGAGCGCCACATCAAGCCCGCTCCAGGCCGGCTGGACCACGGGCGACGTGGACAGATCGCCGCTCGCAGCGTTCTGAACGGCGCCCAGGATACCCTCGCCGAGCCAGGTTAAATCAAGCGTATCGAGCGCCAGCTGGCCCGTCGCCTTGCCCAGAGTTTTCCGGTCGATTGCAAACGTGCCGGAAAATGCATTGCCGTCCGCCTTGCCCTCGATGGCAGAGAACGTCACAGCCTCGGGCGTTGTCGCGATATCGGCTTTCAGCGCCAGCGGCAGGCCGGTGCCCATCTGCGGCAGCCCAATTCCCTGCAACAGCAGGAACGGTTCGAAGTCCTGGCTTTCCAACGTGATCTTCGACTGTCCGGACAGGAATTTGTCGCGCGAAAGATCGATATCGCCGTTTGCCGAAAGCGAGGTCCGCGCCGTGGTAAAGGTCAAACCGGCATTGGCCTTCTGGCTGTCGGTGCCCTGCAGCTTCACCGACAGAATGGCATTCTCGTCGGCATCGAACGGCAGCGGATCGAACCCCATCTGGCCGAGCAGGATCGGCGTCGACGGGTTTTCCATGGTTGCTTCCAGAAGGATGCCCTGCCCTGCCAGCGCTTGCGTGATATCGGGCGCCTGATAGTTGGCGGCGATCTTCGTCCCGTTCGCCGTGCCGATAATGCCGAACGTCACCGGCGCCTTGCCGTCCTGGCTGCCGGCCGACAGCGTCAGGTCAAGCGCCGCATCGCTGTAGTACGGACCGCTCTTGACCAGCCTTTCCAGGGCCGGATGCGCCTCCGCATGACGTTCGATCATCTTCAGGAAAGACGTCAGGTCAGGCGATGCCAGCTTCATCTTGGCCGAGATCACCGGCGCGGTCATTTCGCCGCTCATCCGCCCCGACAGGGCAAGCTGCGTGCCGGCGATATTGCCGATCGACACGCGCTCGGCCTGCAACTGGCCGTTCTTCAAGGTTGCGACCATTTGCACGTCGCTGGCATCCTCGCCGAAAGCCGAGAATTGTTCGGCCGAAAGATCCGCAGCAATCGTATGCGACAGCACCGTCGCGGTGGAGGCATCGCCGGCCACCAGCCCGGCCAGCGCCTGCAACGCCTCCAGGTCTATTTTATTGCCCTTGAGCTGCAGCGACAGGTTCGGCGGCACGCCGTCCAGCGCCTGCCGCTCGATCCGGCCGCGCAGCACGGCGGGACCCGCCGCCACTTCCAGCCGTTCGAACTCCTGCAGCGTGTCCGTCAGGTTCACCCGCGCCGAAAAACCGGCGGTCTTCAGCTTGCGGATGGCCGGATCGACGGATCCGGCAAGCCAGGTCGCAAGCCCCGACGGCTGGTTGGAAGCCACGAGCATCTCGCCGCGAAAGGCCCGTTGCCCGCTCAGCTGCAATCGTCCCTTGGCCTCGAACTGCGTGCGCCCGGGAAGTTGCGCCACCGCGTTGTCGACCATCCACCCGGCCCCGTCCGGCCGCAGGTCGAGCCGGACGTCGCGCACCGTCGTATCGCCGATGACGATCGCCGGCAATTTCAGGCTGGCCCTGCCCGGCACCTGCGGGATCGGAATGTCGGCTGCGATCGCCATGATCGCCGCAAGCCGCTGACGGACCGAAATCGCCGGATCGCGTCCGGTTTTTCCAGCCTCGCCGGTATTGCCGATGCGGCTGACGTCGATCTGCTGGCCATCGGCCAGAAGCAGGAATTCCTGCTCCTTGCCGGTATCGAGCGTCGCCTCGCCGGTCACCAGATAGGGGTCGTCCTTGGGGCCGATCTCCAGCCTGTAGTCAGGCACGCGGATGCGCTCGTTGTTGAGCTCGAATTCGCCGGTCACCCGCAGGGCCGCCGATTGATCCTGTGACTTCTGTGCTTCCGCCGGCTTGTTTTCCGTCAGCGTGAACTTGCCTTGGTAGAGTGGCTTGAAGTCGACGATCTTCAGGTCGCCATCGAGCTCGACGCCGAAGGGCCGCTTGTCGGGCGTCAGTCGCGACCGCAGGCCGAGCGTGCCAGTCTCGTCGGCCTCGCTGCTGGAAAAGGCGAAGCTGCCCGCCTCGCCATCAAGCGCCGCGCGGCCTTCCATCTTCCAGGGGCCTGCCAGGGAACGGGCGGAAAGATCCGCCGCAAGCCCGGTGACCCGCCGGGTCCGTCCGGTCTGCTCGTCGATGAAATCGATCTGGCCGCCCGTAATGGCAACATTTTCAAGAATGACGGTCTTTGCCGGAATGGAAGCCTTGCGTCCCCGCGCCCAATCGAGCGTTCCGTCCGGCAAAAGCCTGATCTTCGCCTTCGGAGATTCCAGCCGCATGTCGAAGATCAGCGCCTCGCCGGACAGGAACGGCGCAAGCTCGGCATCCATCGAAAAGTGCTCGACCTGGATCAGCGGCTCGCCCGTTTCCGACTGACCGACACGGACGTCGTTGAGCGTGACCGAAGGAAACGGAATCAGGCGGGCATCGACGCTTCCGTGAACGACCACGGGCTTGCCCATGATCCGGCTTGCCTCGCGCTCGAAATCCTTGCGGAAATCGGTCCAGTCCACGAACAGCGGGGCAATCAGCGCGGCAAACAGCGCCACGACCAGAAGACCACCGATGAAGACCAGAATTCGCGAAAGCACCAGTTGAAAGTTCCTATCTCATTTGACTGCGGAAGATAGCGCCCTTGGCGTCGTCCACCACTCCTTAACACCCACTCATCGTTTTCACATCGCAAAAATCTTGCCCGGATTGAAGATATTGCCGGGATCGAGCGCGCGCTTCACCTGCCGCATCAGATCCAGCGCATCGCCAAGCTCCGCTTCGAGAAACGGCATCTTGCCCTGACCGATGCCGTGTTCGCCGGTGCAGGTGCCGTCCATCGCCAGCGCCCGCCCGTTGAGGCGCGCAACGAAAGCCTCCGCCTTGGCGATGTCGGCATCGTCCTTGTCGTCAAACAGCAGCCCGACATGAAAATTGCCGTCCCCCGCATGGCCGACGATCGGCGCGATCAGACCGTGCGCGGCAATATCCTCGTGGGTTGCCTCGACGCAGTCGGCAAGCCGCGAGATCGGCACGCAGACATCGGTGGACAGAATGGCGAGGCCGGGCGCCAGGCTCTTCTGCGCCCAGTAGGCATTGTGCCGCGCCTTCCACAGCGCATTGCGCTCCTCCGTATTGGCCGTCCACTGGAATTCGGAACTGCCGAATTCCGCGGCAATCTCGGCAAATTGCTTCGATTGCAGCGCGACGCTCTCAGCATTTCCGTGAAACTCGACGAACAGCGTCGGCGCTTCCGGAAAGGACAGTCCCGAATAGGCGTTGCTCGCCTTCATCTGCAAGGCGTCGAGCAGTTCGATGCGGGCGACGGGAATGCCCGACTGGATTGTCAGGATCACCGTGTTGCAGGCGTCACCCACCGATGGAAACGAGCAGACGCCGCCGGCGATCAGTTCGGGGATACCCTGCAGTCTGAGCGTGATCGAGGTGAGGATGCCGAGCGTGCCCTCCGCCCCGACGAACAGGCGCGTGAGATCGTAGCCGGCGGACGACTTCTTGGCGCGGTGGGCGGTGCGGATTTCCTTGGCCCCCGCCGTCACCGCGGTCACAGCCAGCACATTGTCCTTCATCGTACCGTAGCGCACCGCATTGGTGCCGGACGCCCGGGTAGAGGCCATGCCGCCGATCGAGGCGTTGGCGCCCGGATCGATCGGGAAGAACAGGCCGGTATCGCGCAGATACACGTTCAGTGCTTCCCGCGTGATCCCCGGCTGGACGGTGCAATCGAAATCGCTGGCATTGACCTCAAGCACCTTGTCCATGCGGCTCATGTCGACGCTGACGCCGCCATGCGGCGCATTGATATGGCCTTCAAGCGACGAGCCCGTCCCGAAGGCAATCAGCGGCACGCCGTGTTCGCTGGCAATCGCCACGATCGCCTCCACCTCGGCGGCGCTGTCGGGGTAGACGACGCCATCGGGCAGCTGTGCCGGAATATAGGTCGTGGTGTGGGCATGCTGGGCGCGGATGGCCTCGCCGGTCTGGAAACGATCGCCGAACCGGTCGCTCATCAAACGCAGGGCGGCGGCTATGCCGGTTTCGTTGCGGTTACCCGCCTTGATCGCCTTCAACGCCATATGCCTCCCCCGAACAACCGCCGCACGTAGCGGAAATTCTTAGATTTCAACGCGCTACTGTGCAAATCGGAATCAGTTTGTCCAGAACCTCATCTGTTACCAGAAAGGCTCTAGCAAAGAATTGCGACAATGTGAGACTGTCGAGACACAGGGGATAAATAGCCCATCACGCGCGACCGGCCGCGTCCCGCTTATTCGGCGGCCTCTGCCAGTTGCAGGGTTTCGGCGTGCTGCATTTCACTTTGCAGCCGCCGCTCCTCGTCGACATGCGGCTTGGTGAACCGGGCGATGACCAGATAGGCGACCGGCGTCAGATAGAGCGTCACGACGGTCGCAAGTCCGAGACCGCCGACCAGCACCCAGCCAAGCGCCACGCGGGCCTCGGCGCCGGCGCCGCTCGCCAGCACCAGCGGCACCGCACCGACGATGGTGGCAATCATCGTCATCATCACCGGCCGAAGACGGATGTTCGCCGCATTCTCGATCGCCGAACGCAGATCCTCGCCACGGTCGCGCAGCTGGTTGGCGAACTCGACGATCAGGATGCCGTTCTTCGCCATGATGCCGACCAGAAGCACCAGCCCGATCTGGCTGTAGATGTTCAGCGTATTGCCGGTGAGCAGCATGGCAAAGACGGCGCAGGCGAGCCCGAGCGGCACGGTCGTCATGATGATCAACCCGCTGACGAGACTTTCGAATTGTGCCGCCAGAACCAGGAAGATGATGACGATGGCAAAACCGAAGGTGACGAAGAGGCCATTGGCGTTCTCGTTCAGCGTCGCGGCTTCGGCCAGCGGCACGACGCGCGAACCCGGCGGCAACAGCGGTTCGGCCATCTGCTCCACCATCGTCAGGGCATCGCCAAGCGCAATGCCGGAGGTCAAACCCGCCGAAAGCGAGACGGAGCGCAACTGCTGCTCGCGCGACAACTGCGGTGCGACCGCCTTTTCCTCGACGGAAGCGATGGTCGACATCGGCACGATCTTGCCGTCGCCGGTTTTCAGGAAGATGTTCTGCAGGTCGGTCGGATCGTTGACCGGATTGGTCGTCGACAAGAGCTTGACCGGATAGGACTCGCCCTCGACATAGACATCCAGCACGCTGTTGCCGTCGAGCATGGCCTGAAGCGCCGAGGACAGCCCGACGATATCGATGCCGAGATCGGAAGCCCGCTCGCGATCGATCGTCACGGAAAGCTGTGCCTGGTTGGCTTCGTAGTTCAGGCGGACGTTTTCGAATCGGCCGCTGTCTTCCATCTGGCGCACCAGTTTTGACGCGGCATCGCCGAGTTTCGCATAGTCGTTGCCGACCAGCGCCACCTGCAGGCCGTTGCCGGCACCACGAATGCCGAGGCTGTTCGGCTGGATGGGGAAAGCCCTGATCGACGGAATATTCGCCGTTATCCTGGTGATATCAGCCGAAATCTGCTGCTGCGTGCGGTCGCGGTCGCTCCACGGCGCCAGCGTCAGAACCATGAAACCGGTGTTGACGGAGCCGCCCTGGCCGGAAACGGAAAAGACATTGGCGATCTCGCCATTGTCGACCAGCGGCTTCAGCCCATCTTCGACGCGGCGCATCTGTTCCTGCGTATATTCCAGCGAAACGCCCTGCGGCGCCTGCACCCGCAGCATGATGCGCGCCCGGTCCTCGGTCGGCGTCAGCTCCGATTTCAGCAGCGTGAACGCCCCGCCACCGGCAGCCGTCACCATGATGGCGACCATGAAAACGATCAGCGGTGAATTGAGGCAGGCCCGCAACGACCGCCGGTAGAACGCGGCGGCGAAGGCGCCGATCCTGCCCATGAACCCCGTATGGCCATGTTCCTCGCCATGCGGCTTGAGCATGCGCGATGCGAGCATCGGGCAAAGCGTCAGCGACACGAAGGCGGACAAAAGAATGGCAAAGGCCAGCACGAAGCCGAATTCGCGGAAAAGACCGCCCGTCTGCCCCGGCAGAAACGACAGCGGCACGAAGACGGCGGCAAGCGTCGCGGTGGTGGCGATGACGGCGAAGAACACCTCGAGCGTGCCAAGCACGGCCGCCGCCCTGGGACCCATCCCCTCGCCGCGCCGTCGCACGATGTTTTCCAGCACCACGATCGCGTCATCCACCACCAGGCCTGTTGCCAGCACGATCGCCAGCAGCGTCAGGATGTTGATCGAGAAACCGGCGAGATAGATCGCCGCACAGGTGCCGATCAGCGCGATCGGCATCGTCAGCGTCGGAATGAGCGTTGCCCGCCAGTCGAGCAGGAAGAGATAGATGACCAGCGTGACGATGATCACCGAGGCGACCAGCGCGATCTCCACCTCGTGGATCGCGCCGTCGATGAAGACAGCGTCATCGCTGGTGACCTTGAGCTGGGTTCCCTTCGGCAGGATTTCGGCGATGGTCGCCACGGCCTTCTTCACGCCCTCGGAAATATCGAGCGTATTGGACTGCGCCTGCCGGATGATGCCGAGGCCGATACCTTGACGGCCGTCCGAGCGCAGCGACGAGGTGCCGATGTCCGGACCGAGCGTCACCGTCGCGATGTCGCCGAGGCGGACATTATCGCCGAGGATGAGGTTTTCGAACTGTTCCGGCGTCTGCAGGTCGGCGGTGGCGCGCACCGAAATGTCCTGGTTGACGCTGGTCAGCGATCCCGCCGGCACATCGAGCGATGCGCTCGCAAGGCCGGTGCGCAGATTGGCGACCGTAAGCCCGCGTCCGGCAAGCTTCGACTGGTTGATGTCGATGCGGAAGATCTTCTCCTGGTCGCCGTTGATCTGCACGTCGGCGACGCCCTCGACGGCCGCCAGCCGGTCGGTGATCTCGTTTTCCGCCAGAAGCGTCAGGTCTTCCATCGACAGCGTGTCGGATGTCAGCGCCAGCCGCAGGATCGGCTGGCTGTCGGCATCGGCTTTGACGATGCGCGGCTCGTCGGCATCATCAGGCAGGTCGTTCGATATCCGCCCGAGCGCATCGCGAATGTCGTTGGACGCCTGGCCGATATCGGTCGTGTCAGAGAATTGCAGCGTCACCCGGCTCTGGGCGTATTGCGAGGTCGAAGAGATACCCTTGATGCCCTGCACGCGCGACACCGCCCCCTCGATCACCGAGGTCAGCTCCCGGTCCACCGTTTCCGGCGAAGCGCCGTCGAAGGTCGTGTTGACGGAGACGACGGGCTGGTCGACCTGCGGCAGCTCGCGAACTTCAATGCCGTTCAACGCCGCGAGCCCTGCGACGATGATCAGCGTGTTGACCACCAGCGCGAAGATCGGCCGGCGGATGAAAAGGGCGGTAAAGCCGGCCGTCCGGCCGGCGCCTTGATGTTCCGACCCGCCGCTCATTTGGCGGCCTCCGCCTCGGAGACCTTCTGTTCCTGGTCACCCTGCTGCGGCTTCTGTTTTTGCTGCCGCTGCTCGCCGGCAATGCGAACGGCCCCGCCGTCCCGCAGGCGCTGCACGCCTTCCATCACCACGGCATCGCCCTTGGCCAATTCCGCGTCGACCAGCACCTTGTCGGAATTGCGCTGGATGATCTTGACCGGAACCTTCTGCGATTTTTCCGCCTCGATACGCCAGACATAGGAGCCATCGGCGCTCCATTGGATCGCCAGCGGATTGACCGTCGGATAGTGATCACCGGGAAACCGCACGGAAACGGAAAACGACATGCCGGCCCTCAGCGTGTCGTCCGGATTGTCGATCCGCGCGCGGACCCTGAGCGTCCGGCTGGCCTGATCGACGCGGTTGTCGATGGCGTCGATGACGCCGGACAGCTCCGAGGTCGGCAATGCGATCGCCGTCGCAGAAATATCCTGGCCGACCGCGATCTTGGTGGAAAAGCGTTCCGGCACCCAGAAATCGACAAGGATCTGCGAACGGTCGTCGACCACGGCGATCGGCGTCGAGGTGGTGACGTAATCGCCCGGATGCGCGGTGATGATGCCGACGATGCCACCGGACGGGGCGGCGATGTCGCGGCGTCTCAGGTCCAGCTCCGCCGTCTGCAACGCCAGTTCGGCTGCCTGCATGGAAAATTCGGCCTCACGCAGGATCGCGACCGATACGGCGTTGCCGAGCTTGCGGTTGCGCTCGACCTTTTCGCGGGCGCTGTCCAGCGCGACTTTCGCCTGCGCGGCGGCGATCTTCTGCTCGTCGCTGTCGAGGCGGGCAATCACCTGCCCCTTGCCGATGCGGTCGCCGGACTTCACCAGCACTTCGGTCAAATTGCCGGTCGCAAGTGGCGTGACGCTGACCGACAGGATGGCCTCGCCGTTGCCGATGGCATTCAACCTGTCGTTGACGACGGCACTGTCGACCGGCTGCGTGACCACCAGCGGCGCACCGCCACCCTGGCCCCGACCCTGCCCTCGTCCACTCTGCCCTTGCCCAGCTTGGTCTTGTGCGCCCTGACCTTGCCCATCCTTGGCGGCATCCGCCGGTTTCGCGGCATAGGCGATCAGCTGCTGCGGCACGCCAGCCTTGGAAAGCATCGCGGCGGCGCCCGGCACGAAGCGAACCCAGACGCCAAGGCCGACGACGAGAATGACCAGGCAGATCAAAAGCTGCTTCCAAAGCCGCATGCGGAACTCCAATTGAAACCAGGGGTTCCGGCCACTGTGGCGCGCGAAACCCGTCACTAGCCGCAACTATCCCTTTTTGCCGCATTGCGGGCAATCCCGGAATGCCATCATTACGCAATTGTAATAAAAGCCCTTTTCAATTCCCTGGGCTGGAGCGGCGCTCGACAAAACCGCTTGGCGCCAATAGCTTGGCCACGATCGGAGGACCCCATGAGCACCATCGCAAGACATCAGAGCCCGGAAGCCGATCCCCGCGTCAAAGCCGTGTTCGACGACATCCGCGCCACCCGCAAGTCCGACTTCATCAACAATATGTGGCACTACCTCGCCTTCGACGCCGACCTGCTCGAAAAGACCTGGGCCGAGGTGAAGACCGTGATGGCAACGCCGTCCGCGCTCGATCCGCTCGTCAAGGAAATGCTCTATATCGCCGTCTCGGTCACCAACGGCTGCGGCTACTGCGCCCATTCGCATACGGCAGCGGCAAAAGCCAAGGGCATGACGGACGAACAGCATGCCGACCTGCTGCGCGTCATATCGCTCGCCGCCAAGACCAACCAGCTGGCGACCGCGCTGCAGGTTCCCGTCGATCCGGCCTTCGATACAGATCATCGTCCCTGATCGCGGCGGAAAAGCGATTGTAACCGCAAAGAAGCAGGACTTCACAGAATAAAAGCAGAACGGAATTCTGGCCTTTCGGCTCCGAATCACTACATTGAGCCGCATGAGCAATGGTTTTGACGATATTCCCTTCTTCGACGAGGAGCCGGCGCCGCGCCCGCAGCGTGGCGGCGGCCCGCAGCCGGCACCGTTGGCACCCGCCGGCGGCGCCTTCGAGGCGGCGCCACCTTCGCCAAAGAGCGCCGGTATTGCCGCCCGCGCCATGGCCGCGCGCGACCAGCATCGGGTGCCCGATTATCTCTCCGGCCTGAACCCGGAACAGCGCGAAGCGGTGGAAACCCTCGACGGCCCGGTTCTGGTGCTGGCCGGCGCCGGAACCGGCAAGACCCGCGTGCTGACCACCCGCATCGCCCATATCCTCGCCTCCGGCCGTGCCTTCCCCTCGCAGATCCTCGCCGTCACCTTCACCAACAAGGCTGCCCGCGAAATGAAGGAGCGCGTCGGCGTTCTCGTCGGCGGCGCCGTCGAGGGCATGCCCTGGATGGGCACCTTCCACTCGATCGGCGTCAAGCTTCTGCGCCGCCACGCAGAACTGGTCGGCCTCAAGTCCTCGTTCACCATTCTCGACACCGACGATGTCGTGCGCCTGATCAAGCAGCTGATCCAGGCCGACGGCATCGACGACAAGCGCTGGCCGGCAAAGCAGTTCGCCCAGATGATCGACGGCTGGAAGAACAAGGGGCTCGGCCCCGCCGAGATCCCGGAAGGCGACGCCCGCTCCTTCGCCAACGGCAAGGGCCGCGAACTCTATGCCGCCTATCAGGCCCGGCTGATGACGCTCAACGCCTGCGATTTCGGCGACCTGCTGCTGCATCCGATCCGCATGTTCCGCACCAACCCGGATGTCTTACGCGAGTACCACGACAAGTTCCGCTATATCCTCGTCGACGAATATCAGGACACCAACACCGCCCAGTACATGTGGCTGCGGCTGCTCGCCCAGCGTCCGAAAGGCGTGCCGCAGAACGTCTGCTGCGTCGGCGACGACGACCAGTCGATCTATGGCTGGCGCGGCGCCGAAGTCGACAACATCCTGCGGTTTGAAAAGGACTTCCCCGGCGCCAAGGTGATCAAGCTGGAGCGCAACTACCGCTCCACCGAGCACATTCTCGGTGCCGCCGCCCACCTGATCGCCCACAACGAAGGCCGCCTTGGCAAGACGCTGTTCACCGACCGCACCGATCCGAACGACGACAAGGTGCAGGTCCACGCCGCCTGGGATTCGGAAGAGGAAGCCCGCGCCGTCGGCGAGGAGATCGAGCAGCTCCAGCGCAACCAGCACCCGCTCAACAACATGGCGATCCTGGTGCGCGCCTCCTTCCAGATGCGCGAGTTCGAAGACCGCTTCGTCACGCTCGGCCTCAACTACCGCGTCATCGGCGGTCCGCGCTTCTACGAGCGGCTGGAAATCCGCGACGCGCTCGCCTATTTCCGCCTCGTCTGCCAGCCGGCCGACGATCTCGCCTTCGAGCGCATCGTCAACACCCCCAAGCGCGGCCTCGGCGACACCACCGTGCGCGCCCTGCACGACTATGCCCGCAAGCGTGACATCCCGATGCTGGCAGCCACCGCCGATATCGTCGAAACCGACGAGATGAAGCCGAAACCGCGCAAGTCGCTGTTCGACGTCGTCACCATGTTCCAACGCTGGCAGGGCCTGCTGGAGACCACGCCACACACCGAGCTGGCCGAAACCATCCTCGAAGAGTCCGGCTATACGGACATGTGGAAAAACGACAAGTCGGCCGAAGCGCCGGGCCGGCTGGAAAACCTGAAGGAACTGATCCGCTCGATGGAGCAGTTCGAGAGCATGCGCGGCTTCCTCGAACACATCGCGCTGGTGATGGATGTCGAGCAGAACGCCGAGCTCGACGCCGTCTCGATCATGACGCTGCATTCGGCCAAGGGCCTGGAATTCGAGACCGTCTTCCTGCCCGGCTGGGAGGAAGGCCTGTTTCCCCACCAGCGCGCGCTCGACGAGGGCGGTCGCTCAGGCCTGGAGGAAGAACGGCGCCTTGCCTATGTCGGCCTGACGCGGGCAAAACGCCGCTGCCACATCTGGTTCGTTTCCAACCGCCGCATCCACGGCCTGTGGCAATCCACCCTGCCCTCGCGCTTCCTCGACGAACTGCCGGTCACCCATGTCGAGGTGTCGGAAGCCGACCAGTCCTATGGCGGCTACAATCGCGGCGGCTACGGCCAGTCGCGCTTCGACAAGCAGGAACCGTTTGCCAATACCTATTCCACCCCCGGCTGGAAACGCGCCCAGGCCAACAAGACCGACGCCACCCGCGACAACTGGGGCAACCGCTCCGGCGTCTCCATCGACCGAATCGGCTACGGCGAGAGCGGCCCCAAGGCCCGCACCATCGACGGCGAACTGATCGCCAAGTCCAAGATCGACGAACCCTCCAAGTTCACCGTCGGCGACCGGGTGTTCCACATCAAGTTCGGCAATGGGAATATTGCGGGCATAGAGGGCAACAAGCTGACGATCGATTTTGACCGGGCCGGACAGAAGCGGGTGCTGGACGGGTTTGTGGAGCGGGTTTAAAAAGATTGTATTAGTGGTCTGCCCCCTGAAAAGTGGTCCTTTTTGGTGACATGACCTGCACACCCACGGCGGCGGGCGAGGCTTAAAAGTTTCCCCTCGCAGCCTCCGCAAGGATCATCTTGTCCAGGGTCGGATCGGAAACAGCCCGCCAAATCCGGGCATTCTCGGTCTTAAATTCCTTCAGGCGCTTCAACTGATCGCCTTTCAGGCCACCGTATTCTGCCCGCCAGCGGTAATCTGTGACTTCCGTCACGCCTATCGAGCGGATGGCCTCCGCCATCGATTTACCCTGCCCATTAGGCCATACTTCAAAAAAGACCACTTTTCAGCGGGCAGACCAATACCGGTCAGCGGTCAAAATCGAGCCGCAAGCAAAGGCCTGATACATGACCGTACCCGACTACGCGTACCAACCGTTCGAAGAAAACCTTGCACAACGGAGACCCAACCCATGGTTGAATCCGGCTCTGCCGGACTAGCGCCTTATTGCCCGATTCTGTGAGCCCTTCTATTTCGCATCGCACTCGAAATCGCGCCGAAGTAGCCGAGATGCACGCCCTTTAGTTACCCTGGTTGCGCAAGATTATTTTTTAAAAAAAAAGACGCACGTGTTTCTCCTTTTCCAGTTCTCAGACGAACCGGACAAGCATTCAAATTTTTTATGAGGTTTTTCAAGCCAGTAGTCACACAAAAGGTTGTGAGTTTCTGTCAATGTTTAAAAATACGGCGAAAATTTAGGTTGAAATGAGCCGCTTAAAATTCGGCAAATATTTCAGTACGAGCGGCTTGACCCGCATTTTTTGCGGCAACAGTAAGGCATGAAAGAGGCAGAGTGCCACAATATACTTCAGCGATTTAGCTGCGTTGCACATATCCTAAAGCCGTATTACTCCTCCCTATTGCAGATCCGGCTCATCTAAAAGAGGTAGCCAGATTTGGTAGTAGGACATTCTTGAAACGGGGTTCAAGGCTGAGGAGAAAGGCAATAGTACAGTGGCACGAACATTACTGAATGCAACCGAAAGTGGTTTTTTGGCGAACGATTACCTGGAGGTCAATCCTCTTGGCATCATCGACCAGGACAAAGCAAACGAGTCTCATGAGGCAACGGTTCCAACCAAAGGTACGCTGAATAGTTCCTTCGACACCGCCGATCACGATTTTCATGTCATGGAAGGTTTTGGTGCGCGCGACGTTCGCCACGAGGAAGGGATTTCTGACGACAGGCCCTTCAAGTTCGTCTCCAATTCATCGATATCGACTGACGACAGCGCAACTATCGACGCTGCTCGGGTCAGCATCTCCCAGGCTGGCAACGAGCAGAGCGCATCCGGAACGACTCTTGCCAAAACGGCTCTGAGCGCGGAAGGTACCGAAGGTTTTCAGGCGGCTGCGAAATCCGCCAATGCCACCAGCACGCTGAGCACAGCCGTAGCGGCCGATGCCGTGGCCACCAGCGCGGTGAGTGCCGAAGCGGCAGGCTTTCCCGATGCAACCAACACAGGCCTCAAGGCCGGGGTAGCCCTGACCAAGTATAACGGCACGCTGCATATCACGCAGGACAACGCCGTCATCAGCAACATGGACATCACGGGCGATGTCATCATCGATGCCAAGAACGTCACGATGAGCAACGTCAAGGTGTCGTCCAATGGAGCATGGACAGCCATCAAGGTCATGGACGGCGCGACCGGTTTCACGCTGCAGGACAGTGAAATTGACGGCGGCGCGGGTGGTAACGGCATCTACGGCCATGGGACCTTCCTGCGCAACGATATCCACGACATCGAAAACGGTATCAATGTCAGCGGTCCGTCGGAAATCGGCGACAACTACATTCATGATTTCCGCGGCAGCAGCGAAGCTCACTATGACGGCATCGAGGTCAATGCCGGTCACGACATCCACATCTTCCACAACACCGTTATCGTCGATCAGAGCCAGACCTCGGCGGTGATGCTCGACAACTACTTTGGTGGCCTGTCGAACATCACGGTCGAAAACAACCGTCTGGCCGGCGGTGGCTACACCGTCTATCTCGACGGCCGTTTCGGCGGCGGCCCGGTGGACGATTCGACGATCAAGATCATCAACAACCAGATCGGCGATGGCGCTTACGGTGATTTCGCCTTCTACGACAACAAACCGATCGTTTACGGCAATACTGATCTCGATACCCTGCCTGACACACCGGACACGCCGGATATACCGGATACAGTTGTCTATACCGGCACCACAGGTGACGACAGTTTGCCTGTTGCCGGAAATACGAGCAGCGGTAACGAGACTTACAAGGGGCTCGCGGGTAACGACCTCCTTAAGGGCGGCGCTGGCGCGGATGTTCTGGATGGCGGCGCAGATACCGACGTCGCGAGCTATGCTGGTTCATCGGCAGCCGTGAAGGTTAGCCTCCTGGCAGGTACGGCATCTGGTGGCGACGCAACTGGCGACAAGTTGACGGACATCGAAAGTCTGCTCGGCTCCAGTTACGCCGACACCCTGACAGGCAATGCCGGCGGTAATGTCCTGAACGGCGGTACCGGCGCCGACAAGCTTGACGGTGGATCCGGGACGGACACTGCGTCCTATATCGGTGCCACGGCCGGCGTGACTGCAAGTCTTGCCAACAGTTCCATCAACACAGGCGACGCCAAGGGCGACGTCTATGTGTCGATCGAGCAGCTGACGGGCTCAAGCTACGCCGACAAGCTTACCGGCGATGGTGGTGCTAACCTGCTTGCCGGCGGCTCAGGCGATGATGTCCTGAACGGTGGCAGCGGCAATGACACGCTCTATGGCGGCCTCGGCGCCGATGATCTGACGGGTGCCAGGGGCGCAGACACCTTCGCCTTCAAAGCGCTGACCGACACGACCGTGTCGACCAGCGGCCGCGACACGATCTTCGACTTCTCGGGTACCGGCGGTGACCGGATCGACCTGTCGGCCATCGACGCGAATGCGTCAGCTTCAGGCGATCAGGCATTCACGTACCTGGGCGCCGCCGCCTTCACCGGCAAGGCCGGCGAACTGCGCACTGTCAAGCAGGCCTCCGACACCTACATCTATGGTGACACCAACGGCGACAAGACGGCTGATTTCGCCATTCACCTGGATGATGCGATCTCGCTGTCGAAGGGGTATTTCGTCCTGTAACACGAAAAGGCCGCTCGATGCGGCTTCCAGCCAAAGGCGACCATCGGCCGCCTTTGGCTTCCATGCAATTCCCAGCCCGGCGCTCGGAAAGCCTCCGGCATGAAATCCGTGGGCGTCTTATCTAATCGTAGCATCCAACACTTATTCTCAGTATATCAATTAGTTAGTTTGGCGCTGAGGAAAGCGGTTCGGTATGGATCGCGAGCGCCCCGGAACCAAAGGAGCTTGCCGGGGTCAAGGGTGCACGTCACGTAGATCTTT
Source organism: Rhizobium herbae (assembly GCF_017873135.1). Lineage (GTDB taxonomy): Bacteria > Pseudomonadota > Alphaproteobacteria > Rhizobiales > Rhizobiaceae > Pararhizobium > Pararhizobium herbae. Next base: position 885,930 of record NZ_JAGGJV010000001.1, read on the forward strand.
GACTGTGTGGAGTTATTCCCTGCGACAAGCTCAAGGTTTTTCGAACAACACCTCGCTCAGCGGAGCCTCGCCAAATTGCGTTGGCGTCCCGGAACGGAAATCATCGTCTGACCCGCTGGCCTGAATTGGACGCCGCCAATCCGAGGCGTCATCACAACTCCCTGAAAATGTTACTTTAAACTGTTCAGCTACTCCTGGGCTTCGGCCTGACTGAATTGGTCTCCTGCCTGGTAAGGGCGCCCTGCGGATAGAACTTCATCTCGCCGCCACTCAGCAGGCCCTTCGCCATTTCCTCTTCCCGGCTGCTGAGAACGGTGAACTTGTAACCGGTGCAGATCCAGTCAGCTTGGCAAAAAAAGACAACCCGGCCGTTGAGCCTGCCATCGTGGAAACAATCGCCGCCGGGTCTTGTTTTCCGCATCGCCGCTCGTTGTGCTAGGCTCCCGTCACACGAGGGGCAGATGGCGTAATCATGACACGCGCACAGCAAGTTGGCGTCATTGTCGGTCTGGTGATCGTCGCGATCCTGACGATCCTGCGGGCCGGCGATCCGCCGCTCATGCGGCAGGCCCGCGAAGTCGCGTTCGACGAGTATCAACGCATTGTCCCGAGGGCGTTCCAGGACATGCCGGTCCGTGTGATCGACATAGACGAAGCCTCGCTCAGGGAATTCGGCCAGTGGCCGTGGCCGAGGGATCGCATGGCCATGCTGGTGGACCGGCTTTCCGGGATGGGGGCGTCGGCCATCGCCTTCGACATTCTCTTCTCCGAACCAGACCGCCTTTCGCCGCGCACGGTCATGCGCGATGTCGTGGGGATCGATCCGTCGCTGCTGGGGCAGCTGCCCGACAATGACGAGATTTTCGCCCGGTCAATAGCGGACAAGCCGGTCGTACTCGGTTTTGCCCTGTCCAACGAGGGACATTACCGGCCGGAAATGAAGGCCGGCTTTGCCTTTACGGGCGAACCGCCCTTCCATGCGCCTCCCCGCCTCGACAGCGCCACGCCGCTGCGGCCGCAGCTTGCAGCCGCAGCGGCCGGCATCGGGCATATCAGCCTGAATCCCGGCGATCCGTCGGCGGTGGTGCGCACCGTCCCGCTGCTGCTGAGCGACGGCGAGCAGCTCTATCCCAATCTCGCACTCGAAGCGCTGCGCGTCGCACAGGGTGCATCCACCTATGTGCTGGCCAACGCGCCCGATGTGCCGGACACCATTACCTTGATCAAGGTCGGTGATTTCGTCGTCCCGGTGACGGCAGCCGGCGAACTCTGGCTTTATGTCAGTCCCGACAGAGCGGACAGGTATATTTCGGCGCGGCAGATATTGGCCGCCGGCGGTGTCTCCCCCGAAATAGCCAAGACCATTGAGGGCAGCATCGTCTTCATCGGAACCTCGGCCGCGGGCCTCCAGGACATCCGCACGACGTCGCTCGGGCGCAACGTGCCCGGCGTCTCGCTCCAGGCCCAGACCGTCGAGCAGATCCTCTCCGGGCGGTTTCTATCGCGCCCCGACTGGGCGGACGGCCTCGAAATACTGGCGATTGCGATCGTCGGCACGGCGCTCGTCATCCTGACCACATTCGTCAGTCCCGCCATGGCGCTTGCCTGCGGCATCCTGATCACGGCGCTCGCGCTTGCCGCCTCCTGGCTCGCCTTCCTCTACGGCGGCCTTCTGCTGGATCCCCTGGCGCCGATCATCAGCGGATCGATCACGCATTTCTCGGCGACCGCATTCCGCTTCCTGGTGATCGACCGGGAGCGCAGGGAGGTTCGCGCGGCCTTCGGCCACTACCTTTCCCCCTCGCTTCTCTACCGCATCGAGCATACGCAGGACGCCCTTCGTCTCGGTGGCGATGACCGGGAACTGACCGTCATGTTCGTGGATGTCCGGAACTTCACCGAAATCAGCGAGCGGCTGGCGCCCACCGCCGTCGTCGCATTCCTGAACACATTTCTGGACGCCCTCAGCCGCCACGTCATCGAGAACGAAGGGACGCTCGACAAGTTCATCGGGGATTCGATCATGGCCTTCTGGAACGCACCCGTCGACGTCAAAGACCATGCCGGCAAGGCGGTTCACGCGGCATTGGCCATGCGCGAAACGCTTGCCCACCTCAACGCCGACGACGCGTTCGGGTTTGGCAATGGACAGACCGTCGGCATCGGCATCGGCATTCACACCGGCATTGCCTGCGTCGGAAACATGGGGGCAGAGACTCATTTCAATTATTCGGCCGTCGGCGACACGGTCAATGTTGCCGCACGCATCGAGACGGCCTGTAAGGACGTCTGTTTCGACATTCTCGTGTCGGAGAGTACGGCAGATTTGGCGCCGCAATATGCCCTGATCGAGGCCGGGGCGCTGGCGCTGAAGGGAAGGAGTACGCGAACGCGGACCTTCGCGGTGGTAGGCGACGAGGGCCTCGCCAGGTCAACTGAGTTTATCGACCTGAAGCATGCCCACGGGCAGCTGATCGAGGCCCTGGCTTCGCGATCGCCGGCTGCGCGCGCGGCCCTGCGTACTGCAAAACGCAAGGCCTCGGGATTGACTGTCGATCTGGCCGAGTTCTATCGCCGCATCACCCGCAGGGCCGAACACTTTCCGAACACGGCGGCGAGAAAAGATAAGGTGGGGTCCAGGTGATCTGCGCTATCTCCGAGCAGGAGTATTATCCTCTATCTGACTTCCCCCTGTCTTGACCGTCCCTATGGCCATGATCGCCGCGATGACCATGCGGTCTGTCATGCTTGTCGCGATCGCCGTGCGGCCTGTCATGCTTGCCGTGTCCGTCGGGCTTGTCATGATGCCCGTGATGCCCGTGATGATCGTCATGGTGATGGTGGTGATGTTTGTCAGGCTCGGGGCGCGGCTTTTCCTCGTCAGGCTTGTCCTCTTTCCCTGGTTTGCTCGGCGTTGGGCGAGCCTTGCGGATATCGCGGGGTGTGATGTCATCGCGCGGAATTTCCGCGGCGCTGGCAAGCCCGCAGCCGCCAGCGCCCGCGGTCGCGGCAAGCGTCTGATTGCCCGACAGGAACGGTAGCGCCCGGCTGTTGCCGAGGGTCTTGAAGATACCGCGGTCCACGCGACGGGTATCGGTGAGACGTCCGTTGGGCCTGGCGACCACGCAGTCGCAGCGCCGCGTCAACTGCCTGCAGCCGCCCGCGCCGCAGAATGTGGCCGCGCCGTTCAAAAGCACGACGGCGGTCGTGCCATCGGCACCGACATAGAAATCAAACGCGGTTCCGCGCACGCCGATCGTCCCGGCGGGCGTCAAAATTTCATAGGCCGCGTGTTTCGAATTTCCGCTGACCCAGCGAAACGTACCCTTCGCCGCTTTGACGGTCAGCTTCTTCACCGTGCGGGAGCCATCGAAAACGAAGTTGTCGATCACGACGGACGAGCCCCACCCTACCGCCAGCTTGGTGCCATCCCGGAACACGAACTGGCCAAGCCCGGATTTGGACGTCCGGATCCGTTCGTCCTGGTAAACCGCGTCGTTGACCGACAGATCACCGCTCGCGCCCGTCACCACTGTCTTGATATGGACCGCCTTGCCGATCGACTCGGCTGCAGCCAGCGGCGTTGCGGCGCAGACCAGAAAACCAAGCGCGGCGAGGATCGCCCGATCTGGAGTAAACATGTTCCTCTCCCAACATAAGCATATTAGCATATTGCGGGATAGGCTGTCTCCTGATCCGTTGGCAGGAGACCGATCATACAAAAGGCGGCCGGGCCAACGGCTGACACGCGATGAGCAAATAGAGCCGCCAGAGCGCTTCATCTTCAAACGCTCTAGCGGAGAGGTCTCGGTTTAGGCCCCCTTGGAAAACAGCGAGGCAAAGGTGCGCTTCGGCGCGGAGAAACCCTTCATGCTCTTGACGATGACCATCTGGCTGATCTCGCCGCGCTTGAAGGCTTTCAGGAAGCGCGGATATTCCTCGAAGGCGACGCAGCCGTGTGAATCGCCGCGGTTGCGCAGCAGGTAGCTGTGGGCCAAAAGGCCGTCGCGGCCGTGCGGTGCGACGCCGTCGATCGGCGTCAGGCGCACGGCCTCGACACCGTGGAACAGCGATTCGCGCAGCGTCACCTTGTAGGTGCCGGGCGGGGTTGGCCCCTTCATCTTGACGTGAACATAGTCGGGATTGTCGCGCATCTTGCCGATGCCGGAATGCGCCTCCAGCCTCTCGCCGTTCGGCATGTAGACGACGCCAGCCGAGATATCGTAGTAGGCGATGCCTTTCTTGCCGCGGAAGGTCGGGCGAACCTCGTTGTCGTCGTCCATCGGGAAATCGGGCTTGGCATAGGCCAGTTCCTTCACCGCGGGCTTCCTGTTCGCCCGGTCCGCCAGTGTCTTGTCGGCCAGTGTCTTGTCGGCAGGTGTCCTGTCCGCGCTATCGGCCAGGCTTTTCGGCTTGGCGAGCGGCAGCGGCCCGAGATCCGGCAACATGCCGCCCAGCGAAGACGCGGGCTGCGGCATGACGAGACTGAACGGCTTGGTCAGGCCCTGGTCCTTGAGCGAGACGGTTTCGACAAGCGCATTGGCCACGACCGGCGTCGAGCCGGTAATCACGCCGTCACCTCTGGCCGCCGCAGCCTTCGCCAGCGCCAGCACCTGTGTCTTCTCGGCAAAGTCCACCGCCGGCTTGACCATGGCGACGGCAGCGATGCTCCTTGCTGGGACAACGCTGGCGACGAGGTTCATGCGCGGCAGGACGGTGAGCCGGGAAAACTTGGAAAGCCGCACCACGCGCTGCTGCGGGGCGGCGCGCACGATCGCGTTCAGCCCAAGCGAGGCCTCCAATCGAGCGGGTTTGCCGGACGGCAGCGAAGGCCCCATGGTTTGCATCGCCGCGAAGGTTGCGACCATCCAGACCGAGGCGGCAATTCCGATGCCGACAATGGTCGCACCGGACAAGAACCGCGGCGCCGTCCCTGGACGGGAACCCGCCCTGCCGGAAGAGGCGACGTGACTTAACTTTTCAACCGCTAACGCCATGATACTCGTTACCCGAAACGCATTACTCAATCGGAAGGCAACGAGACGCATTGCCGCCGAAGCCGGTCCAATGCCCGCCATGCGCCAAATCGTGCGCTTGCCTGGGCCTGCCGGTCGATCCAAAGAATGACAAAGTATGGTAACCAATTCCTTTACGCGGGCTCCGAGAATATCGCGGAGCATGGTGGGCATAGGAGGAGCGGCACCTGCCGCGGGCAAAAAAGGCGAAAAAGGCATCCCTTCCCGCCCGGGACATCATGGTCTGTAGAGCCCCTGGAACACCGGCGCATCGCCGCCAGCGTTCAAGCCGAAGCTCAAAATTCCGCATTTGCGTCCGGTCTCAGAGCCTTTATTTTTGGCGAGAATAAGGAGACGCTCACATGAGCGGCATTTTTCTCGACATCACCCTGTCGTCCGACGGCTTTGCCGCCGGACCGGATATCTGCCGTGAGACCCCGCTGGGCGGGGACGGCTGGGGTCTGAAGTTCATCGAAGCCGCCAGCGAATCACCGCGGAAATCGGCGGCGTGCAATACCACTTGGACGTGATTTCGGCGCGCCATTCGCACAACTTTGCCCCGCTTGACCGGAAACTTCCCAAATACCCGTGGAAATTGTGCCGGCACGGGTAGATTGGGTAAAATTGCAGCGAATTTCGGCCGAAAAAATTAAAGCGCCAATAATACCAATTCGAGCTTATCCGCATGAACGGACCAAAACTTTTTTGAGCGCCCACTCGGCAGGAATTCGTGCCCATGAGCTTTCTTTCCGCCATCGCAGTCATTTCCCTCGTGGTGATGTTCCCCGTGCTCCTGTCTCTGCGCACGACCGGTGTGCCGGGTATCGCACGTTTCTGCGCCGCCTGCGCGCTCGCAGCCCTTGCGGCATCGGTCAGCCTGGCGGCAAGTGTCGCGCCCGCCTGGTTCCACACCGTGGGCGGTGCGACATTGACGGTCGCCGCCTGCCTGCTCACCCTGAAGGGCTTCAGAGAGTTCCTCGGCAGGCCGCCGCTCGGCATCTGGCCGGTCGCAATCACCCTTGCCGGCCTCACCATGGTGCTGCTGTTCTTCAGCTATGCGGTCGAAAGCCTTGCGGCGCGGGTATCGGTCGGCGCCGGGTTCTCGAGCCTGATCTGCCTCCTCATCGGCGCCAGCATCGTCCGCCATTGGCCAAAGGAGCGGGCGATCGCGCCTTATATGCTGTTTTGCTGCGTTACCGCCTTCGCGGTCGCTACCCTTCACGCCTTGCGGGCCGCGACCGTTACCACTGGTTTCGACGCGTTCGGCAGCGCCGCGGAGCCGCTCTGGACGACAGCGATCCTGGCTGCCCGGGCACTGGTCATGCCATTGTTTTTTCTCGGCATTATCCTGATGCTGCACGGATGGGTGATCGCCAATCTCCGCCATATGATCGCCCATGACGATCTGACCGGCGCCCTGTCGCGCCGCGCCTTCATGACAGAACTCGAGCGGATTTTTTCAGCCGAAAAGGCGTCTGGTCGCCAGACGGCGTTCATGCTGCTCGATCTTGACCGGTTCAAACAGATCAACGACCTCCATGGCCATGCTGGCGGCGACGTGGCGCTCGCGCACTTCACCAGGACTGTACGCGAAACGCTTGCCGGACGCGGTATTCTCGGCCGCCTGGGTGGCGAGGAATTTGGTATCGCGATGCGCGGCATCGGCAGGCTGGAAGCGGCCGAAATCGCCGAGGCAATCTGCACGGCGGTCAGAACGACCCCGGCCAGCGCCAAAGGCACGAGCATCGCGATGACCGTCAGCATCGGTATCGCCATGGCCGATCCGGGCGGCTCGCTTGCCGAAGCCATGGTGCAGGCAGATGTGGCGCTCTATGAGGCCAAGGCGATGGGACGTGACAGGCTGAGCATCGCCGGAAGCCTGCACGCGGCATCGGCTGCCAGTGCCCGGGCGCTGGCCGGCGCTGCCGCCCAGATGCGGGCCGCCACAGCCGGCGCGATAGGCCCAGCGCGGCCCCTGTCCAGTACAGGCTGACATCTCAAGCGGCACCCAGTGCAGCTCCGGCGCCGAGACTTGCTTTGCCGGCCAGACATCCTATGTGAGATGGCATCGCATCCGGAGAACCAAAATGCCGCTTCCCATCCGCCTCGTCAGTGTCTGCGCACTTCTTGCGACAAGCTTTGTTTCCCTTCCAGCGCAAGCCGAAACGGTCGGCGAAGTCGGTGTCGACTGGCTCGGCAACGACATCACCATCGATGCTGTAACCGACCCGAAAGTTTCAGGCGTGACCTGCCATGTCACCTATTTCGACCGCAGCGTCATCGACCGCCTGAAAAACGGCAACTGGTTCGAGGATCCGTCCAACAATTCGATCTCCTGCCGCCAGACCGGGCCGGTGACAATCGGCGATATCGGCCTCAGCCAGAAGGGCGAGGAAGTATTCCGTGAAGGACTGTCGCTGATCTGGAAGAAACTGATCGTCACGCGCATCTACGACAAGAAGAACAACACGCTGATCTATCTTGCCCATTCGCGCGAGCTGACCGACGGTTCCGCCAAGATGTCGATCTCGACCATTCCGCTGTTCGAGCAGCCGGTGACCTGGACGAACGGCGCGCCGAAGTAAGCCCATCATCGTGTGTGACGCAATCAACGGCTACCGATCGCATCGGCGGACGTGATGATACGGATGCCCGCCGCTGCCATTTCGGCTATTGCAGCTTCGACCCCGGCCGCATCGATCCCGCGGCTGGCATCGGCAACGAAGCGGATATCCGTGCCTGGCAGCATCGCCTTGGCGTCAAGCGCCGAGGCCTTGACGCAATAATCGGTCGCAAGCCCGCAGACATCGAGAACGTCGACCCGCTTTTCGGCGAGATAATCCGACAGGCCCGTCAAGGCGGAATGGTCGTTGTCGCGAAACGCCGAATAGCTGTCGACGTCGCGGCGTTGCCCCTTGCGCTGGACATAGCCGACCCGTGCCGTGTCGAGGTCCGGATGGAAATCGGCATCGCTTGTTCCCTGCACGCAGTGATCGGGCCAGAGCATCTGCGGCTCGCCGCCCAGCGTGCCCATCTCGAAGGGACGGCTGCCGGGATGCTGCGAGGCAAAGCTGCCATGGTCCGCCGGGTGCCAATCCTGTGATGCGACCACCAGATCATATTCACCCTCCGAGATCAGCCGGTTGGCAATCGGCACGATATCCTGGCCATTCGGCACGGCAAGGTTTCCGCCGGAGCAGAAGCCGTTCTGGATATCGACGAGCAAAAGACATTTCACGGGCGGTCTCCATCATTCCGGCAGCTGCGGCTTTCAATGCCCGAGGGATTCCCGGCGGGCTCAGACTAGACCGACGCAAGCGGCGGGCCAAGCCATAGGTTCGCGCGGGGTGATTGACACCAGCGCAAAACGCGCGGAGACCGCCGGGTCAAGCCCAGGCGGTCTCCGCGGTTCTCACCATAAATGTTCGGCTTAAGCGGCCTGCGCCAGTTCGTCGGCGATGACCGTATCGAGGTTGAGGAAGCAGACCATGCTCTTTTCCAAGGCAACGATGCCGCGGCAGAAGGCACGCTGTGCCTCCGGAATGATCTCCGGCGCCGGCTGCAGGGCCTCGCTCTTGATCGTCATCATGTCGGAAACCTGCTCGACCAGCAGGCCGACCAGCTTTCCGGCAATGTCGGTGACGATGATCGCCGAGCGCTCCGACGGCTCGGTCATCTTCATGCCGAGGCGGCAGGCCATGTCGATGACCGGGATGACGGCGCCGCGAAGGTTGATCAGACCGAGAACGTAAGGCGGCGTATGCGGCATCGGTGTCACCGGCGCCCAACCGCGGATTTCGCGGATAGCCATGATGTCGATGCAGAACTCCTGATCGCCCAGATGGAAGGAAACGATTTCCAGATAGGCACCGGATTGCTTGATGGCATTGTTGTTCATGATCAGAATTCTTCCCGGTTTCGGCGGAACCCGATGCCTTGGGCATGGACGACGCGAGGCTGCTAGAGGCGCCGGCCAGTTTGCCCCTCAAGAGGCCTGGCGGACGATGATGCGGGAGACCGGGCTGGATAAGAACCGGCGACGTCATGTCGGCAAAGAGATTCGTACTCCTTCACGCATTCCGAACATGGCAAACAGAAATTAAACATTTGCTAAAATGGCCGCTTAATTCTAACGGCGTCATGACCGGCGCCCCCCCAACCGGACCGCGAACGCATCGATTGCGGCTTTTCATATGGAAAGCCGAAGGGTATCATCGGCGCCATGCAAGATGATGCCAGAAAGCACCCGCAACCGCTGATGATCATAGCCTTGGCCGGCGCGGGCTTTCTGTTGTTTTCCGCGGCCTTTCTCGGATGGATCGTCCAGGGGCCGGAGATGTTCCTGACAATGGCGGAAAACAGTCTCTCCTGGTGCTTCTGACCGGACCTGCCGCATTTTGACGCTGGCTGCGCGACCATTTGCAACGCCGGTGCCAAAGGGCTATCTGGTCATCGAGATTGGCGAACCGGACCGGACATCATCATGAAAGCACTTCGCATCGTTCTTTGGGCGGCCGTCGCCGTGGTCGCAGCCGCACTCGGCTGGCTCAGCTACGAGATGACTACCTCCAAGGATCAGATCGCCGCCGGCCCGTTCGGCGTTCCCTTCGAACTCGTATCCCAGACCGGCCAGCCGATTTCCGAAAAGGCCTTCACCGGCAAGCCGACGGCCCTGTTCTTCGGCTTCACCCATTGCCCGGAAGTTTGCCCGACGACCCTGTTCGAGTTGAACGGCTGGCTGGAAAAGGTCGATCCGGACGGCACCAAGCTGCAGGCCTATTTCATCAGCGTCGATCCGGAGCGCGACACGCCGGAAATTCTTGGCCAGTACGTCTCGAACGTCTCCAAGCGCATCACCGGCATTTCCGGTCCGCCGGACAAGGTCATGGAGATGGTCAAGGGGTTCCGGGTCTATGCGAAGAAAGTTCCACTGGACGAAAAGAACCCGGGCGGCGACTATACGATGGACCACACAGCGTCGGTTTTCCTGCTGGATGCCGAAGGCAAGTTCACCGGTACGATCGCCTATGGCGAGAACCCGGATACCGCTGTCAAGAAACTGGAAAACCTCACCAGGTCTTAAGGTGCCGACTTTGCTTTACGTTTGATCGGCAGGCATGCTAGAGCCGCGCAAGCCGTCCCAACGGCAAGCACTTGCCGACAAGGACAAAGACATTGAGCGACCTGCGCCTCTTCATCACCACGACCGAGAAACTGTCCGAAGTCGCGCTCGACCTGATGACAGATGCCTTCGAGGATGAGGGCTACGCCATCGCCACGATGGAGATGGACGAGAAGAAGGACATCTGGGAAGCCTCGCTCTATCTCGACTTCGACGAGGAAGAGGCCATGCGCGAGCGCTTCGCCGCCGTCATCGCCGCGCAATTCCCGAATGCCAAGATCGAGCGGGAAATCATTCCGGATGTCGACTGGATTGCCAAGTCTCTGGAAGGCCTGTCGCCGGTGCGCGCCGGCCGTTTCCTCGTCCACGGTTCGCATGACCGCGACAAGGTCCGCCTCAACGATATCGCCATCGAGATCGACGCCGGCCAGGCCTTCGGCACCGGCCATCACGGCACGACGGCAGGGTGCCTCGAGGTCATCGAAACCGTCATGCGCGCCCGCAAGGTCCGCAATGCGCTCGATCTCGGCACCGGCAGCGGCGTGCTGGCGATTGCGGCGCGCAAGCTGAAGCCGGTTCCGGTGCTGGCAACCGACATCGACCCGATCGCCACCCGAGTCGCAGCCGAGAACGTCAAACGCAACGGCATCGCCACGGGTATCACAACAGTGACAGCCCCCGGCTTCCATTCGCCGGCCTTTGCCGCGCATGGACCTTTCGACCTGATCATCGCCAATATCCTCGCCCGCCCGCTGATCAGGATGGCGCCGCAGCTCGCCAGCCATCTGGCACCCGGCGGCTCGGTGATTCTCTCGGGAATTCTCGCGTCCCAGCGCTGGAAAGTGCTCTCGGCCTATAACGGCCAGCATCTGCGCCATGTGCGCACCATCTGGCGCAACGGCTGGGTGACGATCCATCTCGACCGCCCGTAAGAGGCGGCGTTTTCTAAAGGCCTGAAAAGGAAAAACCCGCCTGTCCGTCATGGACAAGCGGGTTTTCTAAACAAAGGCGATGCCGAAGCATCGCCCGCTGACCGGCAAGCCGGTCATGTCCGCGAGCTTGAGGAGGAGGAGCGCTCAAGCGGACTCTTCACAGTCTGAAATTGGCCACCCGGAGGGAGGAGGAGAAGGATGACCAACCATGTTCAGACCGTGCAGCTCTTGCCATCTGGCATTCGCATGAACAACAGATTTGCGTCCGTGTTCGTTGAGCGGGTTTATAGACTATTTTTGAAACGCGGCTAGGTGCATTGCAGCATGGGTGCCATGCGCATGGCGCATAAGTATGATAAATGTGACAGTGAGACCCGGGAGGCGAGATGCTGGCGATAATCATACCTCTCATCTGCCTCGGGCTGATCGTCTGGGTGCTGGGCACCGTTCTCTGGTCGATGCGCGGCGACAAAAAGCAAAGCCAGCCAGAATGGCCGCCCTACCCGCTGGTTAACGCCTCGGAAGAAGAAATGCGGCGGCGGCACCTCGAATGCCGGGACCGCCTCAGTCACGCGACATTCGGCACGAAGCTGGCGCGCGACCTCTATCGGAAGCTGATGACCTGCGAACAGGGTTCTGGGCTGATCCATGAATTCCACCGGGACTATTGCGGACATGGACTGATCCGCACCGGCAATGCAATCACGCTGCGCGAGATCTACGACGGTGGCCACAATGTCGGCGACCCCATCGCCAACTGGGAGAAAGAAGCAGACTTCGTCGCCTTCTTCGCGCGGCAATCGGATTTCACCTGCAGCGGCTGGGACCCGAACGAGCCGGTGTTCTTTACCGACGACCAATGGGCGCAGAACAACCAGCGGCTGACCCGGGATGTCATCCGGAAATTCGTCAAAGGCTGAGCAAGCAGGTTTAAGTCAGAAAGACGGGCTTTCGCAGCGCTCGCTGTTTCCGCTAGAGTGCACGCATCCGTTCAGGAATCGGTCTCCTTCGCACAGCGCGACCCCGGCCACCGGCTCCTTCCCATCGCAGGAAAATCAGATGTTCCAGTCCTTTGAAGTCACCTCCACTCCGCAGTTCGGCAAGGAACGCGTCGATGCGTTGCGCGCCGCCCTTCAAGCACTCGATGTCGATGGCTTTCTCGTGCCCCGCGCCGATGAATACCAGGGCGAATACGTGCCCGCGTCGGCCGAGCGGCTGTCCTGGCTTTCCGGCTTTACCGGCTCGGCCGGCATTGCTCTGGTGACGCAGAGTCAGGCGATTGTCTTTGTGGATGGCCGCTACGTCACCCAGCTCAAAGAGCAGGTCGACGGCACCGTATTCACCGGAGGCGACCTCGTCGGAGAACCGCCGCATCTCTGGCTGGAACACAATGGTAAAAAGGGCTTCCGCCTCGGCATCGATCCCTGGCTGCATACGGGCGCGGAAGTCCGCAAGCTGGAGAAAGCCCTGCAAGGGCTGGGCGGCGCGCTGGTCTTCCTCGACCACAATCCGCTCGACCGCCTGTGGGAAAACAGACCGGCGGCCCCGCTCGGCCGGGTCAAGATCCAGCCGCTCGATCATTCCGGTCTTCTTGCCAGGGACAAGATCGCGACCATGGCAGAAGAGATCGCCAAAGCGGGCGCCGATGCCGTTGTCCTGACCGATCCCTCGTCGATTGCCTGGACGTTCAACATCCGCGGCAGCGATGTGCCGCATACGCCGCATCCGCTCGCCCGCGCCGTCGTCCATGCCGACGGCAAGGCCGAGCTGTTTCTCGACAAGCGCAAGGCCGGCATCGAGGAGGAAGCCTATCTCACCCAGCTTTCCAGTCTCGAAGCGCCCGCCTCCTTCGAGGACCGGATCGCGGCCCTCGGCGCAACCGGGGCGAAGATCATGATCGATCCGGATCATGCGCCCTTCGCGCTGGCCGAGCGCATCCGCTTGAGCGGCGGCACCGTGATCGAGGCGATCGATCCGGCCCGCCTGCCCCGCGCCCGCAAGAACGCGGCGGAGCTGGAAGGCTCCGCCCGCGCCCATCTGCAGGACGGCGTGGCGATGGTCGAGTTCCTCGCCTGGCTCGACAGCACGCAACCTGAAACGGTCACCGAAATTGCCGCCGTCGAAAAACTCGAGGCCTGCCGGGCCAATGTCGGCCAACGCATGCAGAATCCGCTCAAGGACATTTCCTTCGACACGATTTCCGGCGCCGGCGAACACGCGGCGATCATGCATTACCGTGTGACGAGCGAAAGCGACCTGACCATTGCCGACGGCACGATGTTCCTGATCGATTCCGGCGGCCAGTACATCAACGGCACAACGGATATCACCCGCACCGTCGCGATCGGCACAGTGCCGGAGGAACAGCGGCGTTTCTTCACGCTGGTGCTGAAGGGCATGATCGCCATCAGCGTCGCTCGCTTCCCGAAAGGCTCGCGCGGTGTCGATCTCGATCCGCTGGCCCGCATCGCGCTCTGGAAGGCCGGCGCCGATTTCGCCCACGGCACCGGTCACGGCGTCGGCTCCTACCTGTCGGTGCATGAGGGACCGCAGCGCATATCGCGCGCCTCGATGCAGGAACTTTTGCCCGGCATGATCCTCTCGAACGAGCCCGGCTACTACCGCCCCGGCGCTTTCGGCATCCGTATCGAGAACCTCGTGCATGTGCTGGAGGCGAGCGAGATCGCAGGCGGCGATCTGCCGATGCTCGGTTTCGAAACGCTGACATTCTGCCCGATCGACCGGCGTCTGGTGATCACCAGCCTGCTGACGGATGAGGAGCTGGATTGGCTGAACGCCTATCATGCAGCGACGCAGGAGAAGCTGCTGCCCTTGATTTCGGATGAGACGGTGCTGGAGTGGTTGAAAACGGCGACGGAACCGCTGGGGCGCTGAGGTGATGCCCGCTCCTAACGGAGCGGGCAATAGCCTATATCACAACATGGCGGATCGCCATGACGACGAGCCAGCCGACGAGCAACATCCAGAGTGACGAGAAGCGCAGGCCCACCGCCAGCGCAACGAGCATGGCCGCTGCCACGTCCCAGCCGCCGGAGATGAAGGCGGGCGCGACCAGTGTCGAGAGCACGGCGGCGGGCACCGCGTTCAGCGCCGCTTTCATGCGCGGCGGGATGCGCTTCATCTGCGTGATCATCACGTAACCGCCGATGCGGGTGAGGAATGTCGCAAGCGCCGCGGCGAGGATGATGTAGATCAGGTGCATGTGTTCCGCGCTGTCCATGATCAGACCTCGTGTTCCAGAGTGACCGGTTCCTCGTGCCGTTTCGACAGCGGCAGGCAGGCGGCAAGCAGGATGCCGGCAATGGCGCCGATGCTCACGTGCCAGGGCGACCCGACGACATGCAGGGCCGCGATCGAGGCCAGCGAACTGACGGCAACGACTGGCAGCCAGTTGTCGCGCTGGCGGAAACCGAGAACGAGCCCCATGAAGTAGATCGGCAACAGTACATCGAGCCCGATGGCACGCGGATCGCCGATCATCTGGCCGAAGATCGCCCCAAGCATGGTCATGAACTGCCAGGGCAGATAGATGATCATTGCAAAGCCGAGATACCAGGCGAACGTCACGGGCTCGCCGCGTTCGGCCCGCTTCTCGGTTTCGGCATATTGCGGGTCGACCAGCAGGAAGAAGGTGAAGAACTTCTGTACGGCGGAGAAATGGCGGATATGTCGGGCGATCGATGCCGAATAGAGGATATGGCGAAAGTTCACAGCGAAGACCGACAGCACGATCAGCCACGGCTGGACGTTGTGGCCGAACAGCTCGATGCCGACCATCTGGCTGGCGCCGGCATAGACCGTGGCGCTCATGAAGACCGCGTCGAAAACCGAAAATCCGTTATCGACCGCCAGCGCACCGAACAGCGCCCCGAACGGTGAAGCCGACACCATGACGGGAAAACCGCCGCGAATGCCCTGCCAGAAATCGTCTTTTGTCATGAAGGAAACTTTCCGGAGCGAGGGCCAAAGGCCAAACAACGCTTCCCCAGATTGTGCGAGACATGGAACGCACAGATAGGCCGCGACCGGCACGCGAACAATTCAATAAGATTGATGCAGCGATCCGAATTTCTGATCGAACTCCGGATCGCTGCGTAATCTGAGGTCAAGCCTTGGGCTTCACCTGAAACGTATGCTCGATGCCGGGGAAGGTCCGGGCCTTGACTTCGTTGGCATAGGCTTCGAAAGCGGCCGAGATCTGCGGTGCGAGTTCGGCGAAATGCTTGACGAAGCGTGGCTTGAAATCGCTGAAGAGCCCAAGAATATCGTCCGACACCAGGATCTGGCCATCACAGGCCGGCGACGCGCCGATGCCGATGGTGGGCGCGCGCAGCGTTTCGGAAATTTCGCGCGCCAGCGGCTCGATCGTGCCTTCGATGACAATGGCAAAGGCGCCGGCATCATCGATCGCCTTGGCGTCGCGCCTGATCTTGGCGGCTTCCTTCTCGCTGCGGCCGAGCGAACGATAACCACCCAGCGTATTGACGAGCTGCGGCATCAGGCCGACATGGCCAAGCACCGGAATGCCGCGCTGGGTGAGAAAATCGACCGTCTCGGCCATCTCGGCTCCGCCTTCGAGCTTGACCGCGCTGCAGCCGGTTTCCTTCAGGATGCGGGCGGCGCTGTTAAAAGCCTGCTCCTTCGATTCCTGGTAGGAGCCGAACGGCAGGTCGACAACGACGCAGGCCTTTTCCGAGCCGCGCATGACCGCCTGTCCGTGGGCGATCATCATGTCAAGCGTGACGCCGACGGTCGAATCCAGACCGTAGAGCACCATGCCGAGCGAATCTCCGACCAGCATGAAATCGACATGCGGGTCGAGAAGGCGGGCAATCGGCGTGGTGTAGGCCGTCAGGCTGACGATCGGACGCTCGCCCTTCAGCGCCTCGATATTGCCGGGGCTCAGGCGCCGCTTTACTGCCTGTACACTCATGCTCACGCCACCTTTGAAAATTTTGCGGTTTTTGGGCTGAAAACCCTGTTATCGAGCAGCTTCGTGCTCCCGAAGCGGATAAAAAGCAACAGAAGAACCGGTTTTTCGCCGATTTCCGTCAATTCATGCAGTGTTTCCGGATCGCGCAGCGCGACCACTTCGGGCTTTGCCAGCGGCTCGGAAGCGATGAAGTCAATGATCGCTTTTTCAAGCTCCACCACATTCGTCAGGCCGCCGGCAATCAAGCGTTCAGCCTCATCGAGCGCCCTGGGCACAATCGCTGCGGCAGCCCGCTCCGCCGGTGTCAGGTAGACGTTGCGCGAGGAACAGGCGAGGCCGTCAGCCTCGCGCACCGTCGCAACGCCGACCACCTCGACCGGCTGCGCCAGATCCCCCACCATGCGGCGGATGATCTGCAATTGCTGGAAGTCCTTCTCGCCGAAATAGGCGCGGTCCGGCTGGACGATATTGAAGAGTTTGGTGACGACGGTGGCGACGCCGGCGAAATGACCGGGACGAACCGAGCCTTCAAGCTCGCTGCCGAGCGTCGGCACGTCGACCACGGTTTGCATAGGATGCGGATACATGTCCGAAACCCCGGGAGCGAAGAGGAAATCGGCCCCGCCTTCGATCAGCATCGCCTGGTCGCGGGCAAGATCGCGCGGATATTTCGTCAGGTCCTCATGGGCGCCGAACTGCAAGGGATTGACGAACAGGCTAACGACGACGATGTCGTTAGCGGCGCGCGCCCGGGCAACCAGTTCCATGTGGCCGACATGCAGGTAACCCATGGTCGGCACCAGGCCGATGGTCTTGCCGGCACGGCGGTATTCGGCCAGACGCGCGCGCAGCTCTGCAATGGTGGTGATCGTTTCCATCTCGGGATCCTCCAATCCGCAAGCTTGCCGCCTTGTCCACGACGGCTGGCCCTGCCGGTTTTTCATGAGAAAGTGTCCGCACGAAACCCGGCGCGGTTTCCTAACGTGTGCGGTGCAAAAAGACAATTCAAGAATCGAAGGCAGGAATTGTCAGTCCGGACATCGGGTTCCGGGCAGGCCGGAACCCGACACCGTCATTTGCCGCGTGTTTCGACCGTCTGTTCAATGGCTCCGAAGATGGAGTGTCCGGTGCGGTCGTTCATCTCGATACGGACCGTGTCACCGACGGACAACGACGAAGTGGCAAGGCATGCGCCGGTGGCGACGATGCTGCCTGCGACCAGCGAGCGGCTCCTGGCCGCAGCCGCAACAACACCGGCGCTGTCCTTCGAGCTGCCTTTGCCACTCTCGAGCGGCTTGCCGTTGCGGCGGACGAGCAGCGAAAGATCCGCCCCCTCGCCCAGTTCGTCGGGTGTCACCGCGACCGGCGAGAAGGATGAACCGGCACCGGTTCCATCCGTTGAAATATCGGCGGCGAGTAGAACGAGCAGGATGGCCTGCTTCGCCTCGTCGGCACCTGCCTGCGCATCGACATCATCGACGATCACGGCAAGCTGGGTGGTCATGGAAATGTCGGAGGCACCGTCCGCGATCAGAACGGGATCACGCGGGCCGGAAAAACCACCCGAGCCGCCGGTCCAGAAGAAGGCGCGCGGCAACGGCGAAGCGGCATCATGCTCGTGAAAACGCATGGTCGGCTGCGAGCCGGTCTCCACGCCAATGGCAACGCGTGCCAGCCGCGGCCCTACATGAGCCCAGTCGTCAAGGGCTGCCTGGAGCGTGCGGGCGATATGCCCGACTTCCGAGCAGCGGGTCAGATCCTTGGAGACCACGACGAGCTTGCCGTCGCGGGTACTGTCTTTGAGAGTAGCCAGTTTCATCTCTTGCGTGTTCCTCGGGTTCTGGTTGACACCGGCAGTTCTTCGACCGCCTGGACCCATAGGACACTATTTGACGGCAGGTGTCGCGCCGAATTTGAAACGGGCGCGCGGAGCGGCGCCGCGATCGGATTTTCGGCATCGATGACGGTCCGACCCTTCCAGCCCGGCTAGCTCTTCAGCGCCTATGGCAGCTTCGACCAGATCGTTGAGTCAGGCAGTGAACCCGGCGGCGTCACCGGCGCAGGCACCCTTGGCTGAGATGTGCGCGATTGAAGCACAATCACGCACGCTTTGCGTGTTCACCCCCTGAAATCCGGTAGAAATTCTTTAGCAGTTGATAACCGATCTTCACTACTCTGAGGCGAAGACTGAGCTGTGCGAGGAGGACAAACGGAACACCACCGGTTGCGCCGGCTCCGCCGTTGAACCCTAACGCCGGGATTTGGAATGGGCATGCACAAAGACGCAGTTGTTGGGGATGAGGATTGCGGCATCGAGCGCGGTCGACTGGAAGCGCTTGCCGGCTTGTGGATCGCCGGCACGGCACCGGAGCCACGGTTCGACGCGATCACGCAGCTTGCCGCCCATTTGTTCGAAACCCCGATGGCTTTCATCACGCTGGTTGAAAAGGATATCCAGCGGTTCAAGGCGGCCCACGGCGTCGATATCTCTGATACCGCCCGTTCCATGTCGGTCTGCACCCATACGATAGAGGGCGCAGACGTCCTCGTTGTTCCGGACATGCGGGAAGACCCCCGCTTTGCCAACAATCCCCTGGTCGTGGCCGCACCTTTCGTCCGCTTTTATGCCGGTGCCCCCTTGACGACCGAAGACGGCTTTCGCATTGGCGCGCTCTGCATCGCCGACACCGTGCCACGCCAATTCGACGAGCGGCAGCAGCGGACGCTGAAGCTGCTCGCATCTCAGGCCATGGAACAGATGCGTTTGCGCCAGAAGGAGATCGTCCGTTCGACGGCGATGAATTTTTCCGACGCCACCGGACTTGCCCTCTTCTCGATCAATGCGGCAGGCCTGATCGAATTCGTCAACCGCGCGGCGCTCTGCCTGTTTGGCTACAGTCACGATGAGATGATCGGCAGGCCGATCGACATCATCATTCCCGACCGGTTTCGCGGTGCGCACCATGCAGGCCTCGCCCGGGTTCTGGCCGGCGGCAGCACCAAACTGATCGGCAAGACCGTCGAGGTCGTGGCGCGCAAGAAAGACCAGACCGAGGTGCCGATCGAGATTTCGCTGTCGATCTGGAACGATGAACGCGGTGTCGGCATGGGCGCCATCATCCGGGACATCTCCGATCGCCGGGACCGGGATGCGCGGCTGCTCAGAATGGCCAACCAGGATACGCTGACGGGCCTCAGCAACCGCCACCGGTTTGAAAACCTTTTGCAGGAAGTGCTGTCGGCGAACCGTGCGGCGACGGTCGCCGTGCTCGATCTCGATGGTTTCAAGGATGTCAACGACAGCCTCGGCCATACCGTCGGCGATGCGCTGCTGCAGGCCGTCGCGGTTCGGCTGCCGTCGGTTCTCGCCGCCGATGTCACCGTTGCCCGTTTCGGAGGCGACGAATTTGCGATCCTGTTGCCCGAAGCCGGGACCCTCGACGAGGCTTTGATATCCGTCGGCGCGGCTCTTTCGGCCTTCGAAGCGCCTTTCGATGTGGGCGGACATGTATTCCAGGTCGCGGCAACCATTGGCTTTGCGCTCGCTCCAGAACATGGCGCGGACGCGGAGGAACTGCTCGCCAGCGCCGATTTCGCGCTCTACCGGGCAAAACAGGCGGGCGGCAGCGCGATGCTGATGTTCGACCCGGAGATGCGAAACGATTCGCTTGCCCGCCGGGCCATCCAGGACGAATTGCTGCGCGCATTGCAAAATGGCGAACTGGTGCTGCATTATCAGCCGCAGGTTTCGCTCGCGGACGGACACGTGTTCGGCATGGAAGCGCTGATCCGCTGGCAGCACCCTCAGCATGGAATGGTATTTCCGGGCGCATTCCTGCCGGCACTGGAATCGAGTTCCCTTGCTTTGCCCGTCGGCTGGTGGGTTTTGAACGAGGCTTGCCGCCAGGCGGCCGAATGGCTGGCGGAAGGCCTTCCCCCGATCAAGGTCAGCGTCAATCTTTTTGCGGCCCAGTACCGCGCCAGCACGCTTGTCCAGCATGTCGTCGACTCACTGGAAAAACACGGGCTTGCCCCTTCCACGCTCGGCCTCGAGGTGACGGAAACCATTGCGCTTCTCGATGACGACCATGCCTTTGCAGCGGTGCGCACCTTGCGCGATCTCGGCGTCGGCATTGCATTTGATGATTTCGGGACCGGTTATGCATCGCTGAGTTCGCTGCAGCGCTTTCCGCTGACGACGCTGAAGATAGACCGGAGTTTCATCAGCGACATGCTGGACAATCCGCATGACGCCGCCATCACCCGGGCGATGCTGACGATGGGCAACGAGCTCGGGCTGGAAACGATCGCCGAAGGCATCGAGACGGAAGAACAGGAAATCGCGCTTCGGCTGCTCGGCTGCAAGGCCGGCCAGGGCTATCGCTACGGCAAGGCGCTGCCCGCAGAGCAAGCCGCGGCGCTTTTGGCCACCGCGGCCGACGATCAACGGGCAAAGCGATCCGCATAGCGACGAGGCGACTGCCTCGGCAACCGGCGGCGTCTACCCACCGATCATGGTAAACCAGCCGTCCTCGTCGGTGGTTTCGACGCCGAGTTCGCGGGCTTTTTCGAGTTTTGAGCCGGCGCCCGGACCGGCAACGAGCAGATCGGTCTTCTTCGACACGGAACCGGCGACCTTCGCCCCCAGCCGTTCGGCCATCGCCTTGGCCTCGTCGCGGGTCATCTTTTCAAGGGAGCCGGTGAAGACGACGGTCTTGCCGGCGACCGGGCTTGAGCTTGCCACCGGCGCTTCGGCATCCTGCGGCGTCACCTGATCGAGGAGGCGCGACACGACATCCATGTTGCGCGGCTCCTTGTAAAACTCGACGATTGCCCGGGCGACGACTTCGCCGATACCATCGATCACGTTGAGATCGCTCCAGGCCTCGGACGTGACGTCGCTGGCAGCCTTCATGGCGTCCGCAAAGGCGGCATAGCTGCCGTAGGAGCGCGCCAGAAGCTTTGCCGTCGTTTCGCCGACATGGCGAATGCCCAGCGCATAAATCAGCCGATGCAGCGCGATCTGCCGGCGATCGTTGATCGCATCATAGAGCTTGCGGACACTGACCTTGCCGAAGCCGTCGATATTTTCGAGCTTGGTCAGGACAGATTCGCTCTGGCGCTTTTCGAGCGTGAAAATATCGGGGGCGGTCTTGATCGACAACGCGGGATCTTCTGCCTCGAAGAAGAAATCGATCTGCTTGGCACCCAGTCCCTCGATATCGAAAGCGTTGCGCGAGACGAAATGCTTGAGATGCTCGACCGCCTGCGCCCGGCAGACGAAACCGCCGGTGCAGCGCGTGACCGAATCGAGCTTGCCGGTCTTCTCATTGCGCTCGCGCACGGCATGGCTGCCGCAGACCGGGCAGACCCTCGGAAACTGATAGCGCTCCGAATTTTCGGGACGCTTTTCCATCACCACATCAAGAACCTGCGGGATGACATCCCCTGCCCGCTGGACAATGACGGTATCGCCAACGCGGATGTCGTGCTCTTCCTCGCGGATGCGTTCACCTCCATTGCCGATGCCCTCGATATAGTCGGCATTGTGCAGTGTCGCATTGGTGACGACGACGCCGCCGACAGTGACCGGCGTCAGCCGCGCGACGGGCGTCAGCGCCCCGGTACGGCCGACCTGGATTTCGATTTTCTCGACGATTGTGAACGCCTGTTCGGCCGGAAACTTGTGCGCCGTCGCCCAGCGCGGCGAGCGTGAGCGGAAGCCGAGGCGTTGCTGCAGGTCCAATCGGTCGACCTTGTAGACGACGCCGTCAATATCGTAGTCGAGGTCGGGGCGTTTGAGGCCGATGTCATTGTAATGATCGAGGATGGCCTCAATCGACGACAGGCGCTGCATCAGCGGGTTGACCGGAAAACCCCAGCGCTTGAACACCTCGACCATGCCGAACTGGGTATCATCGGGCATCTGCGAAATCTCGCCCCAGGCATAGGCGAAGAATTTCAGCTTGCGGCTCGCCGTAATCGCCGGATCGAGCTGGCGCAGCGATCCGGCCGCCGTATTGCGCGGATTGACATAGGTCTGCTTGCCCTCGGCTACCATCTGCTCGTTCAGCGCCAGGAAATCGCTCTTGGCCATATAGACCTCGCCACGCACCTCGACGACGGCCGGGGCGTCCGGCGGGAGGGTCTGCGGGATTTCCCTGATGGTACGGATATTGGCCGTGACGTTTTCGCCCGTCGTGCCGTCGCCGCGCGTCGCGGCGCTGACGAGCTTGCCATTTTCATAGCGCAGGGACATGGAGAGCCCGTCGATCTTCGGCTCGGCGGTAAAGGCGATGGAGTTGTCCGGAAGCAGGCCGAGGAAGCGGTAGACGCTGGAAATGAAATCGCTGACGTCCCCGTCCGAAAAGACGTTGTCGAGCGACAGCATCGGCCGGGCATGAGTGATCTGCTGGAAGATGCCCGACGGCGCCGCGCCGACCTTGCGCGACGGACTGTCGGCGCGGACAAGCTCGGGAAACCGCGCCTCGATCTCCTCATTGCGCCGCTTCAGCGCGTCATAGTCCGCATCCGAAATCTCCGGCGCATCCTTGCCGTGGTAGAGCGCGTCGTGATGCGCGAGTTCACCGGCCAGCCGTTCGAGCTCGGCGGCGGCCTCTTCGAGGGTGAGGGTTTCAACGGCGACGGTTTCGATCGACATGCTGGGAGACTCCACGTTTCGGGAGTCGTTTTAGAGAAATTTCGAAGAATGGGAAGACGCTGCCACACCTCCCCTTGAGGGTGAGGTCGCGCGGAACGCGCGTGTGGGATGATCCATTGGATTTCGCGAAAAGTAACCCCACCCCGGCGCTTTGCGCCGACCCTCCCCCTCAAGGGGAGGGTAAAGGCTACACGTTGCCCGCCAGCAACCGCACCGCCGCCGCCCTCGCCTCGTCGGTCACCGAAGCGCCGGCGAGCATGCGGGCGATTTCCTCGGTGCGGGCTCTGTCGTCCATGCGGGCGACGCGGGTGGCGATGGTTTCGGATTTTTCCGCCGAAGGCCCCTTGGAAATCAGCAGATGCGTTGCAGCGCGCGCCGCCACCTGCGGGGCGTGGGTGACGGAGAGAACCTGGACGGTCTTCGACAGCCGCTTCAGCCGCTGGCCGATGGCATCCGCCACGGCGCCGCCGACGCCGGTATCGATCTCGTCGAAGACAAGGGTCGGCGCCGAGCCGCGATCGGCAAGCGCCACCTTCAGCGCCAGCAGGAAGCGCGAGAGTTCGCCGCCGGATGCTACCTTCATGATCGGGCCGGGCCGCGTGCCCGGATTGGTCTGGACGTGGAATTCGACCACGTCGATGCCCTCGGCAGCGGCGGCATCCGGGTTTGAGGTCACTTCGGCCATGAACCGGGCCCGCTCGAGCTTCAGCGCCGGCAGTTCGGCCATAACAGCCTCGGACAGGGCCGTCGCCGTGTTGTGGCGCTTGGTCGAAAGCGCGGTAGCGGCAACGTCGAACGCGCCCTTGGTCAGGCCCAGTTGCAGCTCCAGCTGCTTCAGCTTCTCCTCGCCGGCATCGAGATCGGCGAGATCGGAAATCATACGGACCGCAAGGGCTGGCAGCGACGTGACCGGCACCGAATATTTGCGGGCGGCGGCCCTCAGCGCAAACAAGCGTTCCTCGACCCGCTCCAGTTCCTTCGGGTCATATTCGGTCTTGCGCAACGCCGCCTCGATCGACATTTGCGCGTCGGAAAGCTGGTTGAGCGCGGCATCGAGAAGCTCCACCGTCTCTTCGAGAAGCCCCGGCGCCTCATGGCTCTTGCGCTCCAGCCGGCGCACCAGCGAGGCGATCAGCGGCACGGGCGAAGCATTGCCGTTGAGAAACTCGCTCGCCTCGTTGATATCGACGGCGATGCGCTCGGCCTTCATCATCCGCGAGCGGCGCTCGGCGAGATCGTCCTCCTCGCCGTCCTGCGGCGACAAGGCTTCCAGTTCCTCCACGGACGAGCGCAGATAATCGGCCTCGCGGGCAGCGGCCTCGACCTTGTCGCGGTGTTTCTTCAGCGTGCGCTCCGCATCCTTCCAGACGCGGTAGAGGCCGGCGACAGCCTGCGCCTCCTCGGCCAGGCCGCCGAAGGCATCGAGAAGCGTGCGATGAGCGTCGGTGTCGACCAGGGCGCGGTCGTCGTGCTGGCCGTGGATCTCGACGAGAAGCTGTCCCGCCTGGCGCATCAGCTGCACGGAAACCGGCTGGTCGTTGACATAGGCCTTGGTCCGCCCGTCGGCCGATTGCACCCGGCGGAAGATCAGATCGCCATCGTCGTCAATGCCGTTTTCGCGGATGATAAGCCGGGCCGGATGGTCCATGCCGACATCGAAGACCGCCGTCACCTGCCCCTTGTCGCCGCCATGGCGAACGAGCGATCCGTCCCCTCGCCCGCCAAGCGCCAGCGACAGGCTATCGAGAAGGATGGATTTTCCAGCCCCGGTTTCCCCGGTCAACACGGAAAGACCGGCATCGAAGGACAGATCAAGCCGTTCGATCAGGACGATATCGCGGATCGAAATCTGTGAGAGCATCCCGGTTCAAATCTCTTCGTCGTGGGTCCTGCCCTAGGCGCCCAAAAGCTGCTTGCCTGCGCGCGAAATCCACGAATTGCCGTTTTCGCGCGGTTCCAGACCACCGGTCTGCAGGAGCTTGTAGCTGTCGGCATACCACTGGCTGTCCGGATAGTTGTGTCCGAGAACTGCCGCCGCCGTCTGCGCTTCGGTGGTGATGCCCATGGCGAAATAGGTCTCGACCAGACGCGACAACGCCTCCTCGACCTGATTTGTATTCGGATAGGATTCGACCACTGTGCGGAAGCGGGTGATCGCGGCCAGGTATTCCTTGCGCTCGAGATAATAGCGGCCGACCTGCATTTCCTTGCCGGCCAACTGGTCCTTGGCATAGCGGATCTTGGCCTGCGCGTCCTCGACATAGTCCGAATCGGGATATTTGGTCACGACCGCCTGCATCGCCTCGATCGTCTTGAAGGCGGGTTTCTGGTCCTGCGTCACCGAGGGGATCTGCTTGGAATAGGCCAGGCCGACGATGTACTGCGCATAGGCCGCGTCTTCGGATTCAGGATAAAGGTTCAGATAACGGCTCGCACCGTTGATGGCGTCCTGATACTGGCCGTTGCGGTAATTGATGAACGACCGCATGACCAGCGCCTTGCGGGCATATTCGGAGAACGGATGCTGCTGGTCGATGGCGTCGAACTTGCGCGCCGCTTCCGTGGTCTTGCCTGCATTCAGGTTGGCAAGGCCCTGATTGTAGAGCACTTCCGGCGGATCCGTTTCGGCGGCCAGCTTGGTGATGTCGATGTCGGGATCGTTCTGGCAGGCGGTTACCAGCACGCTGGTCGCGGAAGCCGCAAGCGCAATGACAGCAACACGTGCCATCTTCTTCAAATCAAACTGGCCTGCAAATACCATTCGTAAATCCCAACTCGCGCGGCAGTAAGAATACCGCCGCCTATGAACCGCGTTTTAGATCAAGATGCAACAAGACCGCAATGTCATGATGATTGATTAACGCAATTTTGTGGCGGCCTTATCATGAAAAAGCCGGTCAAAAGACCGGCTCTTATCAAAGATCGGACCAGATTTTCCCATCTGGGAACAACTGGCTGCGCATTACGGCGCATTGACGGCAATCACTTCGCGCGGCGCCGAACGCTGCCGCTGCGTTGCGGTCTCGACAATTTCGTAGGCCGTCGGATCGCTCATCAGCGCCTTCAGCGCGTTGGCGTTCATCTTGTGGCCACCGCGATAGGAACGGTAGCAGCCGATGAACGGCGCGCCGGCCAGAGCCAGGTCGCCAACGGCGTCCAGCGTCTTGTGACGAACGAATTCGTCCTTGTAGCGCAGGCCTTCCATGTTGATGACCGTGTTGTCGTCGGAAATGACGACCGAGTTTTCGAGCGAGGAGCCAAGTCCGCGGCCGGCAGCCCACATGCGTTCGACATCGCGCATGAAGCCGAAGGTGCGGGCCCGCGACAGTTCCGTCTTGAAAACCGAAGGCGTGATGTCGCCCTTCCAGGCCTGACGGCCGATCAGCGGGCAATCGAAATCGATCTCCACTTCGAAACGCATGCCGTCATAAGGTGTGAATTCCGACCAGGAGGCACCCGATTCGATGCGAACAGGCTTGAGGATGCGGATGTAGCGGCGCTTGACGGCAAGCGCCTTGATGCCCGTCTGCTCGATGGCGTCGATGAACGGAGCCGAGCTGCCATCCATGATCGGCATTTCGGCGCCGTGCACTTCAACCAGAAGATTGTCGAGACCAAGCGCGTAGATCGCCGCCATCACATGCTCGATCGTGGCAATCGAGGTGGCAGGCGAAAAGCCGAGAATGGTGCAGAGATCGGTATTGCCGACCTGTGACGAAACCGCCTTGAATTCGCTGATGGTCTGTTCGCCGACAACACGCTGGAAAACGATGCCGCTATCGGCTTCCGCCGGATGGAACGTGATTGATACCTCGGCGCCAGAATGTACGCCGGTGCCGCTCAGGGTTACAGAATGTGCAATCGTTGTCTGAAACCCTAGCAGTCCAATTCCCAGTCTCATGCTTCTCGCCTTCAAGTGCTACGTGGCGTTGCCGCCGAATTCATTCTGGGACCGAAGCCGCACGTTTTAAAACGCCGCAAGACACTCCATCGGAAAGCAATGCCAAGCATCGCCAACCGGTCCAACATGCAAGCCAGCGAAGTATCGAATCGCAATTCAGCCCCATCAGTCCTGATCGTGAAGATAATTGCAGTGGGCCGTCATTCCAAATCACTGTTTCTTTCGCTTTGTTACGCTGCAGCATAAGGACGATTAGATATTGAAAACAAAAAACAATCCATAAAAAATGCCCGGGTGTGAACCCGGGCATTTCGGCAAGGAGGAAGGTGGGTAGAAAATCAGTTCGACTGACGGCGCAGGAAAGCCGGGATTTCGAGCTGATCGTCTTCATGCGCACGCGGCTGCGATGCAGCGCGGGCACGATCGTCAAGGGCCGCCCGGCGCGGCGCGTAAACGCTGGCCTCGGGAGACAGGGGGCGACGCTGCTGCGAGGCGGCGGCCGGCGCGCCGGCGGTCATGTCCGCGGACACGCTGTGATCCTCCTCGTCGCGGCGGCCGAGCGAATTGGTGATCCGCTTCAACAGACCCATCGGGCCGCGTTCTTCCTGCGGCACCGGCTGCGACCGATGCTCTGCTTCGGCCTTCACCATCGGCGGAAAATCTTCCACTCTCGGCATGCGGACCTGCTCGGCCTGCTGGCGGATCACCGGAGCAACCGGCTCATGGCGAACCGGGGCCTGGGCTGCCGGCTGCGGCTGGTAGGCCACCGTTTCGACGGTTCGCTGAACGGGGGCGGCAGCCTGGGCGACAGGTTGCTCGATCGGTGCTGCGCCGGCGAAAAGCTTGCTCTGCGGGCGAAACTCGTCCTGGGCCTGCTGGACCGGAGCCGTTGCACCGCCACGCGGCATGGACAGGAACAGTTCGCGTTCCAGTTCGGCTGCACGAATGGCTTCGGCAATCGAATCGCTGGTCTGCTGGACCGGCTGGGCGGCAGGCTGCTGCTGAACGACAGGCTGCTGGGCCGCAACAGGTGCCGGCTGCTGCTGAACGGCAACCGTCTGCTGGACCGGAGCGGCCGGGATGGCGATCGATGGGCGGATGATCGGCCTGGCTGCTACCGAACGAAAGTCAGCGGAACGACCGGCCACCTCCGCGGCCGTCCGATCGATACCCGTTGCCACGACCGAAACGCGGATGAGGCCTTCGAGTTCTTCGTCGAACGTTGCGCCGAGGATGATGTTGGCGTCCGGATCCACTTCTTCGCGGATGCGGGTTGCCGCTTCGTCGACTTCGAACAGGGTGAGGTCACGGCCGCCGGTGATCGAGATCAGCAGGCCTTGGGCGCCCTTCATCGAGGTTTCGTCGAGCAGCGGGTTGGCAATCGCGGCTTCGGCTGCGGCCATTGCGCGGCCTTCGCCGGATGCTTCGCCGGTGCCCATCATGGCGCGGCCCATTTCGCGCATCACGGAGCGAACGTCCGCGAAGTCGAGGTTGATCAGGCCTTCCTTGACCATCAGGTCGGTAATGCAGGCAACACCGGAATAGAGAACCTGGTCGGCCATCGCAAACGCATCGGCAAACGTGGTTTTGTCATTGGCGATCCGGAACAGGTTCTGGTTCGGAATGACGATAAGGGTGTCGACCGACTTCTGCAGTTCCTGGATGCCCATGTCGGCGAGACGCATGCGGCGCTGGCCTTCGAAGTGGAACGGCTTGGTGACTACGCCGACCGTCAGGATGCCCTTGTTGCGGGCAGCCTGTGCGACGACCGGAGCAGCACCGGTACCGGTACCGCCACCCATGCCGGCGGTCACGAAGCACATATGCGTGCCGTTCAGGTGATCGATGATCTCATCGATGCATTCTTCGGCAGCCGCGCGGCCGACTTCCGGTTGCGAGCCGGCACCGAGGCCTTCGGTCACAGCAACACCCATCTGGATGATGCGGTCGGCCTTGGTCATGGTCAGCGCCTGGGCATCGGTGTTGGCGACGACGAAATCGACGCCTTCGAGACCCGCGGTGATCATGTTGTTGACAGCGTTGCCGCCGCCGCCGCCGACACCGAACACGGTGATGCGGGGCTTCAGCTCGGTGATATCCGGCTTTTGCAAGTTGATCGTCATTGTACCCGTTCCTTCCTGGTTTCTGGCCGCCTTGCCGAGCCGGCCAAATCACTAAATTCCGTATGCATCCCGTCGGCCGCGGCCGAAAGGCTCAAAAGCTTTCCTTCAGCCATTGGCCCATGCGGACGATACGGCTGTTGTTTCCTGCAAGCGACGAGAGCAGACCGCCCTGCGCCGCGTGTGTTTCCATGTCCGCGACCTGCGGATAGATCATCAGGCCGACGGCCGTCGAAAAGGCCGGGCCCTTGGCCGCTGCCGGCAGTCCGGAGACGCCGAGCGGACGGCCGATGCGGACATTGCGGGCGAGAATCCGCCGTGCCGATTCCGGCAGACCGGTCAGCTGGGCGGCACCGCCGGTCAAGACGACCCGCTTGCCGACGATCGGCGAAAAGCCCGAGCGCTGGATCCGGTCGCGAATGAGTTCGAGCGTTTCCTCGATGCGAGCCCGCACGATGCGCGAGACAAGAGCACGTGGCACATGCGTCGGCTGGTCGCGGTCGTCCTCGCCGATCGGTGGGACGGAGACGATGTCGCGCTCGTCGGCGCTGTTGGGCAGAGCCGAGCCGTGAACCACCTTCAGGCGCTCCGCATCCTCGATGCGCGTCGAGAGGCCGCGCGCCAGATCGGTGGTGACGTGATGGCCGCCAAGGCTGATCGCATCGGCATGAACCAGCTTGCCTTCGGCAAAGACCGAGATCGTCGTGGTGCCGCCGCCCATGTCGATGGCCGCGCAGCCAAGTTCGACTTCGTCATCGACCAGAGCCGCGAGACCGCTTGCATAGGGCGTAGCGACAATGCCTTCGACCGACAGATGGGCGCGGTTGATGCAGAGTTCGAGGTTCTTCAGCGCGGCGCGCTCGGCCGTCAGCACGTGCATGTCGACACCAAGCGAATCGCCGAACATCGCCAAGGGATCGCGGATGCCGCGCTCGCCGTCGAGCGAGAAGCCCGTCGGCAGCGAATGCAGGATGACGCGGTCCTGGCGCAGCGACTGCTGGCCGGCAGCGGCGAGAACCTTCTTGAGATCCGCAGCGTCCACTTCCTGGCCGCCGAGATCAATGGAGGCAGTGTAGATATCGCTCTGCAACCGGCCGGCGGAGATGTTGACGATCAGGCTGTCGATCGTCAGCCCCGCCATGCGCTCGGCAGCATCGACCGCGAGACGGACAACGCTTTCGGCGGCATCCAGATCGGCGATCACGCCATTCTTCATGCCGCGCGACTTGTGATGGCCGATACCGATGATCTCGATCGAATGGGTGCGGCCCGGCAGGATCTGGCTTTCGGCCTTCGGCGTCAGCCGGCCGATCATGCAGACCACCTTGGTCGAGCCGATGTCGAGTACCGAAACGACATGAGACCGCTTGGAAGAAAGCGGCTTCAAACGCGGCAGGCCAAAATGCGAGGAACCGAAAATGCTCATATCTGGCTATCCTGTTCCTGCTTCTTCAATTGCTTCGAGCGGGCATCCACCACGACCTGGCGCCGGGCGGCGGCTTCCGGGGTCAGCTGGATCGTTGTGCGGTCCTCGAGCCGCAGGTCGACCGCGGCAATGTCGCGCTCCAAAAGCTGCTGCCCCTCTTCCATCGTCGAGAGCACCTGCATGGCGCGATCCAGATCGTGCTCAGGCAGCTTGATGGTGATGCCATTGTCGAGCATCAGGTCCCAGCGACGGCCGGCAACGCGCACATAGGCCTTCACGCGCTTGCTGATTTCCGGCCACTGGGAGAACCGCTCGTAGAATGCGGCGGCAGCCGTTTCCGCGTCGCGACCGACGAACAGCGGCAGTTCCGAGAACTTGTTGTCGCGCAACGGCGCAATCACGCTGCCGCTTGCCTCGATCAGCGAGAGATCTGTACCATGCTGCCAGATGCCGAACGCCTTGCGCTCCTTGAGGTTCACCTCGATCGTGCCGGGATAGACCTTGCGCACCGCAACGTCCTCGACCCAGGGCATTTCGCTGATCAGCTTGCGCGCCACACCAATATCGAGGGCGACGAGCGAGGTGGCACCATCAAGGCCCAGTTGCTGCAGGATATCGATTTCGGAGGTCTGATCGTTGCCCGAGACCTTGACGTCTTCGATCGCGAAACCGACCGCCGTTGTTGTCGTCTGCGCAAAGTCCTGGCTGTGCCCGCCGAGCGACATGCCGTAAAAGCCGGTGGCCGCGAAAAAGGCGACTGCCGACACGGTACCGGTATGCGGCGCAAAGTGGAAACGGCCGGTTCCGAGACTGACAAGGAACCGCACGGCACGGCGCAACGGCCGCGGCAAAACGCGCTGACCATCGAGATCAGCCGCCTCCAGCGGAGCACGCGACCTTCCTGCCTTCCTGCCTCTCAACGCAAACACGACGCGTCCTCCACGATCCACTTGAGGAATTCACCAAACGTATGGCCGGCATGTACGGCCATTTCGGGCACCAGAGAGGTTGGAGTCATTCCGGGCTGAGTGTTGACCTCCAGCCAGATGAGCTCTCCGTCTTCAGAGAAACGGTCGTCAAAGCGGAAGTCGGAGCGGCTTACGCCGCGGCATCCAATCGCCTGATGCGCCATGACTGAGAGTGTTTGTATTTTTTGGTAAATATTCGGTAAAATATCCGCCGGAATGACGTGTTTTGAGCCGCCTTTTACATACTTTGAATCGTAATCGTAGAAGGCGTGTCCCTGGGGTATCACTTCGGTGACGCCAAGCGCCGTGTCGCCCATCACCCCGCAGGTGAATTCGCGCCCATAGACGTAGCGCTCGACCATCACCCGATCACCGTAGCGCCATTCGCTGGAGGTGACGATCTGCGGCGGATGCGATTGATCTTCCTTGACCATCACCACGCCGAAACTGGAGCCTTCACGCACCGGCTTGACCACATAGGGCGGCTTCATCGGGTGATCGGAACCGAAATCGTGACGATCCATGACGCGCGCCTCGGCAACGGGAACGCCGGCAGCACTCGCGACAAGCTTTGCCTGCGCCTTGTCCATGGCGAGCGCCGAGGCCAGTACACCGGAATGGGTGTAGGGAATTTCGAGATACTCGAGGATACCCTGGATGGTGCCGTCTTCGCCGAACGGGCCGTGCAGAGCATTGAAGACGACGTCGGGGCGCAGTTCCGCCAGCACGGACGCGACGTTGCGATCGACGTCGATACGGGTGACGCGGTAGCCCTCGCCTTCGAGGGTATCGGCGCACGCAGTCCCGGACGACAGGCTGACAGGCCGCTCCGAGGAAAATCCGCCCATCAGGACAGCCACATGCTTACCGCTCATAAAAACCCCCGACATTACGCCAGTCTTACAAATTTCCGCTTGCGCCTAGCTTGTTCACCCACACGAGTCGCAACCATCAGGCACAGGCCCACTAGAACGGCATTATGGTTAACGAACGGTTTACTTTGGTTAACCCTACCCAAGACATCGATGAAATATTTCATGGAGAATCAAGCAAGAGCTTTGATTCATCGCTTAGAATCAGAGTGTTAATCGTAGCGCAAGAGAAAAGCCGAGGACCGCTGCGGATGAAATGGAAAGGCCCCGCAGCTTTCGCGCGGGGCCTTTCTTCAATCGGGTTGCCGTCGAATGAAGATGTCTCAGTCGTCTTCGCCGACAACCTTCCAGACAATGCCGCCAAGCACGGCACCAACGATCGGTGCCAGCCAGAACAGCCACAGCTGCTGCAAGGCCCAGCCGCCGACAAACAGCGCCTGACCTGTCGAACGGGCCGGATTGACCGACGTATTGGTCACCGGGATCGAGATCAGATGGATCAGCGTCAGGGCGAGGCCGATCGCGATCGGGGCAAAGCCGGCCGGCACGCGCCCGCTTGTCGCGCCGAGGATGATGAAGATGAAGAACCCGGTCAAAAGCACCTCGATGACCAGTGCCGAGGTCAGCGAATAGCCGCCCGGCGAATGTTCACCATAGCCGTTGGCGGCAAAGCCGCCGAGCTGGAAATCAGCCTTGCCGCTGGCGACCAGATAGAGCGCCGCCGCGGCGACGATCGCGCCCGCCACCTGCGCAATGATATAGCCGACAAGCGAGGAGGCCGGAAACTTGCCTGCAACCGTGAGGCCGACCGACACAGCCGGATTGAAGTGTCCACCCGAGATGCCGCCGACCGCATAGGCCATCGTCAGCACGGTCAGACCGAAGGCAAACGATACACCGAGCAGGCCGATACCGACCTCCGGAAAGGCCGCTGCCAGCACCGCGCTGCCGCAGCCGCCGAAAACGAGCCAGAATGTTCCCAAAAATTCCGCAGAAAGCTTCTTGAACATGATTTCCCCTTCAACCGGAGCAAAATGCTCCAAAGGGCCTCGATGCGCACTGGACGCACTCGTTTTTCAGGCCCCCTGAATCGAGCGCGTGCACACTTAGGCCAGTTTTGCGACGGTACGCTCCCGAACGCACAACCTAAGATTTGCGACAATTCGATTCTGGTCAAGGATTGTGCACGAAGAGCACCGCCAGAGAGGCATTTTTGATCAGTCCGGTGAAAAGCAAGGCGGCCCGACAGTGGCTTCGACGATACTTTTGCGACGAATGCGTCCCGAAATCTTGCCAATAGTTGCGTTTGAAGGGTTTTACTGCCGGTGCGTCTGCGTTAAGAGCCGGGCAGCTGCCTCCCAAGACGGCATTCACATTCCCAATACGGACATAATGACAATGAGTGACACAGTATCCACGTTGTCGCCGACGGCAAAGCCGTTGAACAAGGGCCTGCTCAATTCGCCTGCCCGCGTTCTGCTCGCGAGCCTGGTCGGCACAACCATCGAATTCTTCGACTTCTATGTTTACGCCACAGCCGCCGTGCTGGTCTTTCCGGCTCTGTTCTTCCCGAACACCGATCCGACCACGGCACTGCTTGCTTCCTTCGCGACCTTCTCGATCGCCTTTTTCGCTCGCCCTTTGGGTGCGGTGGTCTTCGGCCATTTCGGCGACCGGGTCGGGCGCAAGACGACGCTGGTGGCGGCACTGCTCACCATGGGAATCTCGACAGTCATCATCGGCCTGCTCCCCACGTATGAGCAGATCGGCGTGATCGCGCCGCTTCTGCTGGCGCTGTGCCGCTTCGGCCAGGGTTTTGGTCTCGGCGGCGAATGGGGCGGTGCCGTCCTGCTCGCCACGGAAAACGCGCCGGAAGGCAAGCGCAGCTGGTACGGCATGTTCCCGCAGCTCGGCGCGCCCGTCGGCCTGTTCCTGTCCTCCGGCGTCTTCTGGCTGCTGCTGCATGTCATCTCGCAGGAAGCCCTGCTCTCCTGGGGCTGGCGCGTGCCCTTCATCGCCTCGATCATCCTGATCGCCGTCGGTCTCTGGGTCCGTCTCTCGATCACCGAAACACCCGCCTTCCAGAAGGCCATCGACAGCCAAGAACGCGTCGAAGTGCCTGTCATGGAACTGTTCCGCAACCACAAGCGCAGCCTGGTGCTCGGCACCTTTGTGGCGTTGGCGACCTTCGTGCTGTTCTACATCGGCTCGGCCTACCTGCTCTCCTACAACGTCAAGGTGCTGAAGATCCCCTTCATCGACGCGCTGGAAATCCAGATCGTCGGCTCCGTTCTGTTCGGCCTCTTCATCCCGATCGCCGGCAAGCTTGCCGAACGCTTCGGCCGCCGCGAGGTACTGATTGCCACGACCGTACTGATCGGCATCTTCTCGTTCTTCCTGCCCGGCCTGATGACATCGGGTGAAGGCTCGATCTTCATCTTCGTGATCTTCGCGATGGCACTGATGGGCATGACCTACGGGCTGATCGGCACGGCGCTCGCCGCTCCCTTCCCGACCAACGTGCGCTATACAGGCTCGTCGATCACCTTCAACTTCGCAGGCATCTTCGGCGCCTCGCTGGCGCCCTATATCGCGACATGGCTGCAGGCGAACTACGGCATGACCTATGTCGGCTACTATCTCGGCGTCGCCGCCCTGATCACGCTGGCCTGCATCCTGCTTTCGGGCAAGGACGAAGTCTGAGCTTCAGCAGGCGTCAAGCACCAAAAAGCCGCCGCGGATCACTCTGCGGCGGCTTTTTCAATGCTCGATGGCATCATAGCAAAGAGACGATGGCGATTAGTGTTCGGCAGCGGCGGCTTTCTGCTTCATTGCAATACGGTTTCTGACAGTCTCCGGCGTCATATCGTATCCCGTCGCGCGATCGCCCGACCAATTGATACCAACGAAAAGACCATCTCTTTCAAGTCCCGGAAGCCAGCGGTCCACGAACTCCGACAACTCAAGCCGAGAGGTTTGAAAGCCACCATATGCGGAAACGTTGTCGATGACCTTCTGAGCCCGGCTATCCGAAGACCAGAATGGCATTGCCGTCTCGCCAAACGGACTTGTCGAGGTCGGGAAACCACCGTCGTCTCGTATGGACCAAACCGTGCCATGTGCGATGGTTTCATCAAAGAATCTCGCGGTGTGTGCAGCTGTTACGCTCATAGCCTCATCACAATGTTGTCAGCAAACGCCGGCAACTGAAATCCCGCTGATCGTGCAGCCACTTGCTGCATGATCATGCCCCTCAATCACGGATCGATCACTCAGGCCGTTAGTTCGCCCAGGAATTCCTTGACCTCGTAGCCCGGCATGAAGGTGCCGATACGCTTGATTTCCCATTCGAGCGAAATGCCCGAGGTTTCAAACACGCGCTGGCGAACGGTCTCGCCGAGATATTCCAGTTCGTAGCCGCTCGCCTGTCCGGTATTGATCATGAAATTGCAGTGCATAGGCGACATCTGCGCGCCGCCGATCATCATACCACGGCAACCTGCCTCATCGATGAGTTTCCAGGCGGAATGACCTTCCGGATTCTTGAAGGTCGAGCCGCCGGTCTTTTCGCGAATCGGCTGTACCGTCTCGCGATGCTGGCGCACGGCATCCATGTCGGCGCGGATTTTCGCCTTGTCTTCCGGATAGCCTTCGAAAACGGCATGGGTGAAGATCAGGTCCTTCGATGCCGATGAATGGCGGTAACTGTAGCCCATGTCGGCATTGGAGAGCACGTGCGTATTGCCCTTGCGATCGACCGCGTGAACCTCGACCACGCGCTCGCGCGTCTCGCCGCCATTGGCGCCGGCGTTCATGCGCAGCGCTCCGCCGATCGTGCCGGGAATGCCGTAATAGAACGCGAAACCGCCGATGCCGTGATCGAGCGTCATAGCAGCCAGGTTCTTGTCCGGGCAGATCGCACCGGCCTTGACCCGGGTCTCGGAGACAAGCTCGACATCGCCAAATCCCTTGGCGGACAGCCGGATGACGACACCGGGAATACCGCCGTCGCGCACGAGCAGGTTCGAACCGACACCCGCGACCATGACGGGCACTTCGCCCGGCAGCATCTTCAGGAACGCGACGAGATCGTCGGCGTCATGCGGCTGGAACATCAGCTCGGCAAGGCCGCCGGCGCGGAACCAGGTGACGCGGTCCATCGGCGCATCCGGCGTCAGACGTCCACGCAACTCCTTGACGCCATCCCCGAGAGAGGCCAGCAATTTTTCTCCGTGTACCTGTTTCATGCGGAATTTCCTGAAATGCCAGCGAGTTCCTTCGGGAGTGCGGCGGCCCAGTATGTGATGCTGCCAGCCCCCAAGAGAACCACAAAGTCACCCGGTTGCGCAATGGCGGAGACGATCGGCGCAATCGCTTCCGGGCCTTCGATAAAGCGTGCATCCCGGTGGCCGCCAGCCTTGATGCGCAAGACCAGCTCCTGCGAACTGATGCCCTCGATCGGATCCTCGCCGGCCGAATAGACCGGCGCCAGAAGGATCGTATCGGCATCGTTGAAGCAGGCGGAAAAATCTTCGAACAGGCTGTGCAGGCGGGAAAAGCGGTGCGGCTGGTGCACGGCGATGACGCGGCCCTGGCAGGCTTCGCGTGCGGCTCTGAGTACAGCCTTGATCTCGACCGGGTGGTGGCCGTAATCGTCATAGACGCGGACATTGTTCCATTCGCCGGTGAAGGTGAAGCGGCGCTTGACGCCGGCAAAGGATGCCAGCCCCTTGGCGATGTCCTCGGGCGAAATGCCAAGACGCTGGGCGACGGCAATCGCCGCGGTGGCGTTGGAAACATTGTGACGGCCGGGCATTGGCAGGCGCAGATCCTGCATCTGGATCACCTGCCCCGTGCGGCGGCGGCGGATCTCGACGTCGAACACCGAAGTGGCGCCGTCCATGCGGATATTGGAATAGCGCACGTCGGCCTGCGGGTTTTCGCCGTAGGTGATGACCTTGCGGTCCTCGATCTTCGAGACCATGGTCTGCACTTCGGGATGATCGAGGCACATGACGCCGAAGCCGTAGAACGGCACGTTCTCGACGAACTGGCGGAAGGCAGCCCGCACGGCATCAAAATTGCCGTAGTGGTCGAGATGTTCCGGGTCGATATTGGTGACGACGGCCACGTCGGCGGGCAGTCTGAGGAAGGTGCCGTCCGATTCGTCGGCCTCGACCACCATCCACTCGCCCTCACCCATGCGGGCATTGGTGCCGTAGGCGTTGATGATGCCGCCGTTGATGACGGTCGGGTCCAGCCCGCCGGCTTCAAGCAATGTCGCCACCATCGAGGTCGTCGTGGTCTTGCCGTGCGTACCGCCGATAGCAATCGCATTGCGGAAGCGCATGAGTTCAGCGAGCATTTCGGCGCGGCGTACCACCGGCAGCAGTTTTTCACGCGCGGCGATCAGTTCCGGGTTGCTCTTCTTGATGGCGGTCGAGACGACGACGACTTCGGCCTCGCCGATATTCTCGGCCTTGTGGCCGACGAAAACCTCGATGCCCTTGTCACGCAGGCGCTGGACATTGGCGCTGTCGGACTGGTCGGAGCCCTGGACCTTGTGGCCAAGATTGTGCAGCACCTCGGCAATACCGCTCATGCCGATACCACCGATACCGATGAAATGAACCAGGCCGATCGTCTGCGGCATTTTCATGAGCGTGTTTCCTTGAACTGTGCAATCGTCGAACCGCTGGCAATAGCTTCAACCATCGCGGCAAGCAAGCGGGCCGCATCGGGTTTGCCCGCCTGTTTGGCACTTGCCGCCATGTCAGCCAGCTTACCGGGATTGGTCATGGCGCCGGTCAGGATCTTGCTCAGCTTCTCGGAGGAAAGCTCCGCCTGGGCGATCACCTTGGCGCCGCCGGTCGCAGCCAGCGCCGCGGCATTCGCCGCCTGATCGTGATCAAGCGCGTAAGGATAAGGCACCAGGATGGCCGGGCGGCCGATCACCGCGATCTCCGATACCGTTGAGGCGCCGGAACGGCAGATGACCAGATGCGCCTTGGCGATCCGGTCGGCCATGTCGGTGAAGAACGGCGCGATGTCCGCATTCATCTCGAGCTTGGCGACGCAACCCTCGACCATGGGCATGTCTTCGGCGCGCGCCTGCTGCGTCACCTTCAAACGCCGCCTCAAACCGTCGTCAAGCAGGCTGATCGCCGTCGGCACGCTTTTCGAAAAATACTGGGCGCCCTGGCTGCCGCCGAACACCACGAGCCGGAATTCCTCACCCTCGCCCGACGGCTGGTAGGGAACCTTGGCAGCCTCCAGCACCGCAGGCCGGACGGGATTGCCGGTGGTCACCGTCTTTGCGGCATAAGGCCCGTCCGCCTCGGGCAGGAAGCCACCGGCGATCGCCTTGACGCGCTTGGCCAGCGCCTTGTTGGCGCGGCCCATGACGGCGTTCTGCTCATGGATCATCGATGGAATGCCCATGCCGGTTGCAGCCAGCAACGGCGGAATGGTC
Source organism: Rhizobium herbae (assembly GCF_017873135.1). Classification (GTDB taxonomy): domain Bacteria; phylum Pseudomonadota; class Alphaproteobacteria; order Rhizobiales; family Rhizobiaceae; genus Pararhizobium; species Pararhizobium herbae. The sequence continues at coordinate 924,373 of NZ_JAGGJV010000001.1, forward strand.
GGATAACCGCCGAAGCCGACGACGACCTTCGGCCGAACCTTTGCCATCAGGCGGCGGGCTATGCGGATGCCCGACCAGAGCGTCCACAACGATGATGCGACCTTCAACGGGTTTTTCGAGCCGATCGTCGCCGAAGGCACAACATGGATCTCGTCGGCCGGAAACTTGCCGGCGAAGCGCTCCGCCCGGCTGTCCGTCACCAGATGGATGGAATAGCCGAGCGCCTTCAATTCGTGCGCCAACGCTTCCGCCGGAAACAGATGACCGCCGGTACCGCCGGCGGCAAGCATGATGATGCCTTTGGTCATGATAGGTCCTTACTCGGCCAGCCTTACTCCGCTGGTACGCCCATGCCTGAGCGGAACAGGCTGCGCTCGACGGCGCGCTTTTCCGGACGATGGCGCGTCAGCGCCAGGATGAAGCCGGCCGTCACGCAGATCGCCAGCATGGACGAACCGCCGTAGGAGATCAACGGCAGTGTCATGCCCTTGGCCGGCAACAGTTGCAGATTGACCCCGATATTGATCATCGACTGGATGCCGATCTGCAGCACCAGGCCTGCGACAGCAAAGCGCGTGAAATCGTTGCGCTCCCGGAAGGCGTGGCTCAAACCCCGCATGACGAGGAAGGCAAAAATCAGCACGATGACCATGCAGAAGACGATGCCGAATTCTTCAGCTGCCACCGAAAAGATGAAGTCGGTGTGACTGTCTGGGATAATCCGCTTGATGACGCCTTCGCCCGGCCCCTGCCCGAACCAGTCGCCGCGGATGATTGCCTGAAGCGCCGTATCCACCTGGAACGTATCGCCCTCGCCGGTCATGAACCGGTCGATACGGCCTGCCACGTGCGGCAACAGCGTATAGGCGACCACGAGGCCGCCGACAGCGGAGCCGCCGAGCACGATGATCCACAGCCACGGCATGCCGGCCATGAAGAACATGCCACCCCAGACGGCGGTCGTCAGGATGGTCTGGCCAAGATCGGGCTGGGCGATCAGCAGCGTAATGACGATGCCGAAAAGAAGGATTGCAAACAGGTTGCCGGGAATTTCAGGCTGGCGGGCATGCTCGGAAAACAGCCAGGCGCAGACAACCACAAAGGCCGGCTTCATGAATTCGGACGGCTGAATCGACAATCCGGCAAGCGAAATCCAGCGCCGCGATCCCTTGACCTCCGCGCCGAAGAACAGTGCCAGGACCATCATGGCGAGTGAGACGATGAGCAGGATTATCGCGGTGCGGCGCACCTGCCGCGGCGTCAGGAAGGAAATGCCGATCATCACCGCCAGCGACGGCAGCAGGAAAGCCGCATGCCGCTTGACGAAATGGAAGCTGTCGAGGTTGAGGCGCTCGGCGACAGCCGGGCTTGCGGCGAAGGACAGCATGAAGCCGATGCCCATCAACAGAATGAAGGTCGCCAGGAAGAACCTGTCGATCGTCCAGAACCAGTCGGCCACGGGGCCACGTTCGGCACGGCTTACCATTTCTTCGTCCCCTTCAACGGCGCGTCCGGCGCCGATCTCTTAGTCATCAGAGCCATCGGCCCTCATATCAGCATCGTCACGCCGTCGATCGCGCCGACATGGTTGACGAAGGCATCGCCGCGAACCTCAAAATTCTTGTACTGGTCGAAGCTTGCGCAAGCCGGTGAGAGCATGACGGCGGATTGTGCCGCTTTGTCTTTCGCAGCATCCGCCGCCGCATGGACCACTGCCCGCTCCAGCGTTCCGGAAATCTCGAACGGAACCATCTCTCCAAGGGTCGCGGCAAAGGCCGGCGCTGCCTCGCCGATCAGATAGGCCTTGGCGATCTTCGGGAAAAACGGTGCCAAGCTAGTGATGCCGCCCTCCTTGGGCAGCCCCCCGGCGATCCAGTAGATCCGGTCATAACTCGACAAGGCGGGCGCCGCCGCATCGGCATTGGTCGCCTTGCTGTCGTTGACGAAGATCACGTTGCCCTTACGGCCGACCGGCTGCATGCGGTGCTTCAGGCCCGGAAAGGACGAAAGGCCGGCAAGGATGTCGCTTTCCGAAACGCCGACCGAGAGGCAGGCGGCAATCGCCGCTGCTGCGTTCTGGGCATTGTGGTTGCCGCGCAACGTCGCGATGCCATCCAGATCGGCAAGGACCGAGGCTATTCCACCTTCGGCGCGCATGACGCGTGTGCCGTCTGCAAAAAGCCCCTCGCCGAGCGGGCGATGGCGGGCGATGCGGATGACGCGGTGCCCGGCCAGGGTTGCGCGGTCGGCAATCGCTTCGGTGTAGATGTCATCGACGCCGACGATGGCCATATCGCTTCCGGCAATGAGCCGTTCCTTGATAGCGGCATAATGGTCCATGCTGCCGTGCCGGTCGAGATGATCGGGCGTCAGGTTGAGCAGGATGCCGGCGGACGGATTGATCGTCGGGGCCAGGTCGATCTGGTAGGACGAGCATTCGACGACATAAAACCGGCCGGGCGCCGGCGGATCGAGCGTCATCACGGCCGTGCCGATATTGCCGCCAAGCTGTGTGTCCCGGCCGCTTGCGGTCAGGATGTGGGCGATCAGTGCCGTAGTCGTCGATTTGCCGTTGGTGCCGGTGATGGCAATGAACGGGCAATCCGGCGCGTGCGCGCGCCGCTCGCGCACGAACAGCTCGACATCGCCGATGATCTCGACGCCGGCGGCGTGGGCGAGATCGACGGTCCAATGGGGTTTCGGATGCGTCAGCGGCACGCCGGGCGACAGCACGAAGGCGGAAAAGGACATCCAGTCGGCTTGATGGAGATCGCCGGTGCCGATGCCCGCGGCGGCGGCCTTGGCGACACTATCGGGATTGTCGTCCCAGGCCGTCACCTTGGCACCACCGGCGACCAGCGCCTGCGCGGTCGCCAGCCCGGAACCGCCGAGACCGAAGAGCGCGACCTGCTTGCCGCTGAATGTGGAGACGGGAATCATCGGTTTACCGCAGCTTCAGGGTCGAGAGGCCGACCATGGCGAGGATGACGGCGATGATCCAGAAGCGGATAACGACCTGGCTTTCGGTCCAGCCCAGCTTTTCGAAATGGTGATGGATCGGTGCCATCAGGAAGACGCGCTTGCCGGTGCGCTTGAACCAGAAGACCTGGATGATCACCGACAGGGTTTCCATGACGAACAGGCCGCCGATGATCACCATGACGATCTCGTGCTTGGTGGCAACGGCCACCGTGCCGATAAGGCCGCCGAGCGCCAGCGACCCGGTGTCGCCCATGAAGATCGCCGCTGGTGGAGCGTTGAACCAGAGAAAGCCGAGCCCGGCTCCAATCACCGCGCCGAGAATGACGGCAAGCTCGCCGGTGCCGGGCACGAAATGGATCTGCAGGTAGTTCGCAAAAACGGCGTTACCGGCAAGGTATGCGATGACACCGAAGGATGCGGCCGCGATCATCACCGGCACGATGGCAAGTCCGTCGAGACCGTCGGTCAGGTTGACCGCATTGCCGGCGCCGACGATGACGAAGCCGCCGAACAGGATGAAGAAATAGCCGAGATTGAGGGTGAAATCCTTGAGGAACGGGAAGGTCAACGACGACCCGAAGGTCGAGCCGGCCACACCCGCGGACAGAGCCGTCCGCATCATGAAGAACACGGCGATGCCGGCGACGAGAAATTCGATCCCGAGACGGGCCTTGCCGGAAAAGCCCTTGTCCGACTGCTTCGTCACCTTGAGATAGTCGTCGTAGAAACCGATGGCGCCGAAACCCAGCGTCACCAGCAGCGTGGAGACGACATAGACGCTGGAAAGATCGGCCCAGAGCAGCGAACTGCCGACAATGCCGGCCAGGATCATCAGGCCGCCCATGGTCGGCGTACCCGCCTTCTTGAAATGGGTCTGCGGCCCGTCGGCACGGATCGGCTGGCCGCGACCCTGCCGTACCCGCAGGGATGAAATCATCCGCGGTCCGAACAGGAAAACGATTAATGCCGATGTGAACAAGGCGGCGCCGGTACGGAAGGTGATGTACCGAAAGAGGTTGAAGAATTGAAAATGGTCCGCCAGTTCGACAAGCCAGATAAGCATGAGGGACCTTTCCCCAAAGGTTCGTTGCAGGCGTCATCCATCAGAATCACCGAATGGAAGAATAACTGCGTGGTATCAAAAGTGTCAGCATCGAACATCGGCCAAGAGTGCCTTGTCCCGCCTTTATTCAACGCGCTCCGTGCCCGAATAGGGCGGATATGTATCAAGCAACGCCGAAACGATCCTGCCGCAACCGGTTCCCTTCGACGATTTGATCATCACCCCATCCCCGGCGGCGATGGATCCAAGCGCAAATTCCTTCAGCTCATCGACCGTCTGGCGATATTCGACGTGGGCATCCTCGGGCAGAGCATCGCGCAGATGCGCCATCTCCGGTCCGGCAAGCCAGACTTCGTTGATGCCGGCCTCGACCAGAGGCGCGGCAAGCTCCGCATGGACCTTGCCTGCGAATTCGCCCATCTCAAGCATATCGCCGAGAATGGCGATCCGGCGCCCGCCTTCCGGCAGTTCCGTATCCTTCAGGAGCGAGATCGCGGCCCGCATAGAGGCCGGATTGGCATTGTAGCTCTCATCGATCAGCACGAAGGACGCAGAACCGATCGCCAGACGATGCCGTGCGCCGCGCCCCTTCTCGGGCTGTAGCGTTGCAAGCGCGGCAAGGGCCGCATCCATGTCGGCGCCAACCAGGCTGGCAGCACCGATTACGGCCAGTGCATTCTCGGCGATATGCCGCCCGGGCGCTCCCATCTGGATTTCCAGCGTCTTGCCGTCGAGTGCAGCCCAGAGGACGGCGCCTTCAGACCCGCCCGTGAATTCGACCATGCGGAAATCGGCCTTGGCGCTGCTGCCGAAGCTGTGGATATGCGCGACGGCCAGCGCGTTGGCGGTTTTTTCCAGTGTCTCGAACTGCTCGTTGTCGCGGTTGAGGATCACGTGACCGTCGTCGACGAGGCCTTCCATGATCTCCGCCTTGGCAGCCGCGATTTCCTCGAGGTCCTTGAAGTTGCCGAGATGAGCGGCGGCGATCGTGGTGATGATCGCCACGTGCGGGCGCACCATCCTGACCAGCGGCCGGATTTCATCGGCATGATTCATGCCGATCTCGAAGATGCCGAAATCGGTATTTTCCGGCATGCGCGACAACGTCAGAGGCACGCCCCAGTGATTGTTGAACGAGGCGACGGAGGCGTGCACCCGGCCGGACGGCTCAAGCACGTGCCGCAACATCTCCTTGGTGGTGGTCTTGCCGACAGACCCGGTCACAGCGATGATCTTCGCCGCGCTCCGGTCGCGCGCGGCACAGCCGAGCCGCACCATCGCCTCCAGCACATCATCGACGACGATCATTGGGGCGATCACCCGCCCGAGTGCCGGCAGCTTCGTCTCGCTGACGACAAGCAATGCCGCGCCGTTGGCAACCGCAATGCCGGCATAGTCATGACCATCAACGCGGTCGCCCTTGATGGCAAAAAACGCCTCGCCCTTGTCAAGAGAGCGGCTGTCGATGGAAATGCCCGTAATACCCTCGGGCAGATTTCCCATCGGCCGGCCGTGCATGGCCGCGATCAGGTCGCTGGTGGTCCATAGAAAGCTCAAATCATTGACCTCCCAATGCTTTGCGCAGCTCGGCATGATCGGAAAACGGCAGGGTGACGGAGCCAACGGTCTGGCCTTCCTCGTGTCCCTTGCCGGCGACGATCAGCGTATCGCCCGATTTCAGCATATCGACGGCGGCCTTGATCGCCTCGGCGCGATCGCCGATCTCGGTGGCACCCTTGGCGGCGGCCATGATCTCGCTGCGAATGACGTCAGGCACTTCCGAGCGCGGATTGTCGTCGGTCACAATCACGATATCGGCGAGCCGTGTGGCGATTTCGCCCATGATCGGACGCTTGCCCTTGTCGCGATCACCGCCACAGCCAAAGACCACGATGATGCGGCCGGTGGTGAAAGGCCGAACGGAAGCCAACACATTTTCCAGCGCATCCGGCTTGTGGGCGTAGTCGACATAGGCGAGAGCGCCATCTTTCGTATGCCCGACCAGTTCGAGACGGCCGGAGGCGCCCTGGAGCTTTTCGAGCGCTGCCATCGTCGCCTTGGCGCTGACGCCGGTCGATATGGCAAGACCGGCCGCAACCAGCGCATTGGAAATCTGGAAGTCTCCTGCCAGCGGCACATGCACCTCGAAAATCTCGTCACCGACATGAATTTCGGCGATCTGCTTGTGGCGAAAATGCTCGACGCGCTTCAGGCTCAGGTAATCGCCCTTGCGCCCGACAGTCAGAACCTCCTGCCCCCCGGCCTTGGCGGCAGCAATCGCCTGCGCCGACCAGGCGTCATCGGAAAAGATCACCGCCGGCGAGCCCTTCGGCAAGACACCGTCGAACAGCCGCATCTTGGCGGCCATGTAGTCCTCGACTGTCGGATGGTAGTCCATATGGTCGCGGCCGAGATTGGTGAAACCGGCGGCGGCAAGGCGGACGCCGTCAAGCCGGTTCTGATCCAGCCCGTGGCTTGAGGCTTCCATGGCCGCATGGGTGACGCCGGCATCGGCCAGTTCGGCAAGAAGCTTGTGCAACGACACCGGATCCGGCGTCGTCAGCGAACCATAGTCGTTGCGGCCGGGAGCAATAACGCCCGTCGTGCCGATCATCGCTGCTGCAAAACCCGCATGGGCCCAGATCTGCCGGGCAAAGGAGGCAACCGAGGTCTTGCCGGCCGTGCCGGTCACAGCCACCATCGTCTGCGGCTGGCGTCCGTAAAAATGAGCCGCCGCGATGGCGAGTACCCTGCGGGGGGCTGCGGCAGAAAGAATGGGAACGGAGACCACGCCCTCCGGCTTTGAGCCTGTAATCACCACGGAAGCGCCACGCGCAATGGCATCGTCGATGAAGACCTTGCCATCGGTTTTGCTTCCAGAAAGCGCCACGAACAACGAGCCGGGAACGACCTGCCGGCTATCGGCGGTGATCGCGGCGATCTCCGTCTCGCCAGCGGCCGGGCTCAGTTGCGAGGCAATTTCCGGGAAATCCTTCCCGATCAGGTCTTTGATCTTCATGGATGCACTTTTCAAAAACGAACCGATGCGCCGGGCGGCGAATCCTCCTGATTGTCATTCCACGGTCAATAAGACACAAGCAAGGCAGAACCGTCTTCACCAAACTTCGGCTCCACACCGAGTAACGGCGCCGAGCGGCTGATGATATCGCGCACCATCGGCGCTGCCGTATTGCCGGCAAGTGCTGCACCATTGCCCTTGTCGGTTTTCGGCTCGTCTATGAAGGTCAGGACGACATAGCGCGGATCATCGATCGGGAAGCCGGCCAGAAAGGCGTTGAAATTGGCGTCACTCGAATAACGGCCGTTCACGACCTTATCCGCGGTCCCGGTCTTGCCGCCGACATTGTAGCCCGGAACACGGGCATTTTTACCGGAGCCATTGATGGCATTCCAGCGGAACAGGAAACGCATGTCATCGCTGGTCGATTTCTTGATGACCGTCGTCGAGGCAGCCGCTGCCTCGTCCACTGTGCGCGGCAGAAAGGTCGGCTCGATCAGATGCCCGCCATTCAACAGGGCCGCACCCGCTACCGCTGTCTGCAAAGGTGTCGTGGAAACACCGTGACCGAAAGAGATGGTGATCGAGTTGATCTTCTTCCACTCGCGCGGCTGGCTCGGCATCTTCACTTCCGGCAATTCCGTCTGCATCTTGGTCAGAAGGCCCATGCGGGTCAGAAATTCCTTATGCCCTGCAATACCGACGAGATCGGCCATCTTGGCCGTGCCGATGTTGGAGGAATATTGGAAGATTTCCGGAACGGTCAGAACCCTGTTCTTTCCGTGGAAATCCTTGATGGTGAAGCCGCCAATGCGGATCGGAAAGCGCGCGTCGAAGCTGTCGGTGAGCTTCACCTTGCCCGAATCGATCGCCATCGCCGTCGTGAACGACTTGAAGGTCGACCCCATCTCGAACGTGCCGTTCGACATGCGGTTCATCCACCCTTCCTTGGCGCCATCGGCGGGCTTGTTTGGATCATAGTCTGGATAGGACACCATGGCGAGAATTTCGCCGGTCTTGACGTCCATCACCACACCGCCTGCGGCAAGGGACCGGAACTTCCCCATGGCGTCGACGACGACATCGCGCAGGATATTCTGTACACGCAGGTCGATCGAGAGCTTGACCGGCTCCAGTTTCGCATCGCTCGTCATGCCGATGGCAGCAAGGTCGGCCAGTCCCTGATTGTCGATCCAGCGCTCCATACCGGCAATGCCGCGGTTGTCGACGTTGACGTGACCGACGATATGCGACGCGGTGGCGCCGCCTGGATAGAACCGCCGCTTTTCCGGGCGAAAGCCTATACCCGGAATACCAAGAGCCAGGATTTCGCTCTGCTGCTTGGGAGTAAGCTGACGGCGCAGCCATTGGAATCGCGATTGGGACTTCAGCTTGTTGTAGATGTCAGCAACATTGAGATTGGGCAACACTGTTGAAAGTTGCTCGACCGCCTCGTCGGCATCGACGATCTTGTGCGGCTCGGCGTAGAGCGAGACCGTGCGGATGTCCGTTGCCAGAATTTCGCCGTTGCGGTCGAGAATATCCGGGCGCGACGCCATCAGGTTGTCAGCACGACCGATGCTGGAGACCGTTTCGGGCTGGGCCAGGCCATACTGAACCAGGCGACCGCCGATGATGCAATAGACCGCCGTGAAGCTGGCAATGACGATGGCAACGCGACTCTTCGCCTGATTGCTGCTCCTCTTGCGCGTGCCTTCGAACGGCATGCCGAGGTCGCCGGGGTGGTTGTTGCCGCCGGCAGAGAAATGCGCCTTGCTCTTGACGACCATGATGCGGGACAGAAAGGACATCAGCGCGCCACCGAACCCGTTGTGATATCATCGGCCTTGGCCGTTGGCTTCTTTGCCTTGCCCTTGGCCATTCCCATGGCCTCCAGAACATCCGCCGGCGGCGGCAGATCGGCTTTCAGCATCGGCAATTCTTCCGGGCGGGCAATCTGGGTCGAGGCTGTCGGCACAAGCTGCAAATCCTGCTGATAGACGCCAACAAGCTTTTCCAGCCGGTTCGGCTGCGTCAGCAGCGCCCAGTCGGCACGCAGGAGATCGATCGTGTCTTCCTCGAGCTTGATTTCAGCGTCCAGCTTGCGGACTTCCTCAAGCTTGTTCTCGGCTTGATGCTTGATCGTGTAGGTGACCGTGGCGGCCGCCGTCATGACGACGATCAGGACGATGTCAAAACTACGCAACATGTCTCAGCCCCCAATCTTTCCAAGGCTTGCAAGGTTCGGCAAATCGAAAATGGACAGATCATCTGCCTCGGGCGGGGCATCGGTGCGCGCACCAACCCGCATTTTTGCAGATCGGGCGCGCGGATTGCGGGACGCTTCTTCTTCGCTTGCCGCCACCATAGACTTCCCAACTGGTGCGAAAGTTGCCGCGCGTTCGTGCGCGATTGGCAGGTGCCGGGAGCCGGACGCCTTGCCGGCGCGATCCTGGAAGAATTTCTTGACGATCCGGTCTTCCAGCGAGTGAAAGGTGACGACAGTGAGCCTGCCACCGGGTTTCAGCACGCGCTCGGCGGCAAACAGCGCCCGGGCAAGCTCGCCGAGTTCGTCATTGACGAAGATGCGCAGCGCCTGGAAGACGCGGGTGGCTGGATGGATCTTGTCCTTGGCCTTGCGCGGCGTGACGATCTCGATGAGGCCTGCAAGGTCGCGGGTCGTAACGAAGGGCTCTTCGAGGCGACGTTTTTCAATCGCGCGCGCAATGCGGCCGGACTGCGGTTCCTCGCCGAGAAAACCGAAGATTCGCGTCAGATCCGTGACCTTGGCGCGATTGACGACATCCGCGGCGGAAACACCGTCCGACGACATGCGCATGTCGAGCGGTCCCCTGCGCTGAAAGGAAAAGCCGCGATCGGCCTCGTCGATCTGCATGGAGGAAACGCCGATATCGAGCACGACACCATCCAGGCCATCGTCCGGGGCATGTGTCGCAAGGTCGGAAAACCGCGAATGGACAAGGGTGAGATGGCCGCCGCTCGCAGCCACCATCGACTGGCCGCCGAGGATGGCCGCCGGATCGCGGTCGAGCGCGATGACGTCGGCACCAGCGGCCAGAATGGCCGATGTGTAGCCGCCGGCGCCAAACGTGCCGTCAAGGATGATTTTGCCGGGCTGAAGATCGAGGCTCGCAAGAACCTCGGGGAGAAGAACCGGAATGTGGCGGACCGGTCCGCCATCGGCATCGGATAAACCCTCGCCTTGATCCGCCATCATTCCGCTTCTCCACTCTAGTCCGAACGCAGACCTCGCAACCTGCGCTCTTCCCGTGCCGCCGCCTGGCGTTCGATAAACACATGCGGCGCCCACAACTGAAAATGATCCGCCCGCCCCACGAAGGTGACCTCCGTGGTGATGCCAGTGAAATCCCGGATGAAATCCGTGACCATCAACCGGCCTTCCTGGTCGAGCTTCATGAAGACCCCGCCCCCATGAATGAGGAGCGACATCTGATTGGCCTGCGGCGAAAACGGGTCTTCGCCGCCGATTTGCCTCTCGAAGCGATCCAGCAACTCCGGACCGCCGGCGCTGATAGCCGGAAAAACGAAATCCTGAAAGCAATAAAGCTCCCGAATATCGAGCGCCGTCAAAACGGTACGAAACATCGAAGGAACAGAAACCCGCCCCTTGGAATCGATCCGGTTTGTCGCATGCGATAGGAAGCGGTTCATGACACGATACAGCCGTTCCTGGTGGACATGCCAGCCCCAACAGCCCGCGCGCACCATCAAAAAGACGCACAGCACCCAGCCGCCGGGCGACATGCCCGTTCGAAAACCCTTCGCAGGGCGGCCCCGAAGCTTGCGATGAATAGGCCTTATTCAGCCCGTTTGCAGTGCATGAATGGGATAACATGGGACCATATGGGCGTCAATGGGATTTGCTCTGTTTCAGCACGCTTCGTCAGCAAATATTGATAGTCCGTTAAGTTTAACAAATGGTTACGAACCTACCCTCAAGACTTTGGATTCACAGCGGAATCCTCCCCCATAAAGTGGCCGCATCAAATATTTAAAAGAGACGAAAAACGACGGACATTCAAACGGATAGACGATTTTTGAAACCCGTTTCGTCTCGATCGGAAAAGAGGGAATGTGCCAGTTGGCCTGTAAGCCGGGTTCTGTATGGCTCCGGCCCGAAAGCCGGAACGTGGCAGCCATTCATCTGGGACAACGCTTGCGCGCTGCCTCCTGCAACCCACCCGGATGACTGGCCCGGAAAAGGCCGGAACGCTTGCGCGAACCACGTCATCCCTATTCGGTCTTGCTCCCGGTGGGGTTTGCCTTGCCACCCATGTTGCCATGCGCGCGGTGGGCTCTTACCCCACCCTTTCACCCTTACCTGCCAAAGCAGGCGGTATTCTCTCTGTGGCACTTTCCCTGGGGTCGCCCCCGCCGGACGTTATCCGGCACCGTTTTTCCGTGGAGCCCGGACTTTCCTCCCCCCGCAACCTTTCGGTCCTAGCGGAGCGCGGCTGCCCGGCCAACTGGCAGGCGGTGCATAACCGAGCCACCCGTCAATTGCCAGCGGCAAAAACAAAAAGTTGGCTTAGAGGACGCTTCTACTGGAAGCACACCGCAAAATCGGTGTCATACTCGGGCGCATCCAGCCGGCCGTTCTGAAGCAGCAGCGCGCCAAGCCGCCCGATTTCGTCCGAACTCTTGGCAGCCGCACCATTGCCGCCCGTCAGCACGGCGACGCGATCCGAATCGGCAAAGCCGATATAGGGATAGCCGTGACGGGTGAACGTCGTGACGCAGGGGCTCCATTTGAGCGCTACGGGGACGAAAGACGGCATGGCCCGGGACAACAGTCCAGCCATGTGATCGGCCGCGGCCCGGTTGGCGTCACCACGGAACCAGGCGCGGACATCGCTCTCGGTCCCGATATTGATGTCGCTCGGATCGCCGCCGATCTTGATATAGCATTTGCCGTCGGGATATCGGATCGGCGGCAGCAGATAATAGCTCTCATCCTGCTCTGGCGCAGCCCCGATCAGCGACGGCATCTCCGCAAAACGTGGAAGATCGTCTTCCGCCACCTCGGCGAAAAGCACGGTCCGTGCCTTGACGACGAGATCCAGCGGCCGAGCCAGCAATTGTTTGGCGATGGAAAACCCGCCGGCGGCAATGAGGACGCGGCCACAGGCAAAGGAGGCCCCATCCACCGTTTTGACATTCACCACGCTTCCGACGCGCACGACCGCCGAGACTTCCGAGCGAATGACCGTGACACCGGCTCTTTCCGCCAGGATGACCTGCGCCGCGACCAGCGCACGCGGGTTGATGTGGCCCGCGTCGCGCGGTTCGAACACGCCGCCATAGCCGGCCGCAAAACGGAACCAAGGAAATTGATCTGCGAGCTCCTCATTGTTGATGAAGGGAGCTTCGACGCCGAGACGGTCACGCGCGGCGATAACGTTTTCGAGATAGCCGTCCTCGCCACCCGGCAAGGGCGCGGCGATCAGGCAACCGGCTTCGCTATAGAAGTCGATGCCGCTCGATGTCGCAATATCATCGTAACGTTCGATGGAGCGCCGGGCGAGCAGTGCCCAGACGGGGTCCGGATCGATCGTGCGGGTAATGCGGCCGTTGTCGTAATGGCTGCTGAAGACGCCGCCGTGGCTGGCCCAGTCTTCCGGCTCGTCCGGGCCGATCAGCGCGATTTTTGCACCGCTCAGTGCCAGGTACCGGGCCGCCGCCGCTCCCATCATGCCCTTGCCAACAATGATGAAATCGAATGTGCCTGCCATGCTGCGCCCTCAAGAAACGATCCTGGCGGAGATAGCATGACATTTGCCAGCTGGCATCTGCGAACTTGAAAAATGCCGGAACTCGGAACCTATCCGGCGACTTTTATCTCTCAGTCGATGATCGCCTGCACCTTGCCGCAATAACGACGCGACACCGGGTTCATCTTCGTGGCGCCGTGCCCGGCGTTGTAGCGCAGGATCGTGCCGCAGGTGAAACCGCCGGACAGTTCATGCGCCATGGCGAGATATTTCATGCCGAACTTGATGTTGGTTTCGGGATCGAACAGGCCGCGCTTGCCGCCGGAATAGCCCATCATCCGGGCCGTGGCCGGCTTGATCTGCATCAACCCGACTTCGCCGGCGCTGCCGCGTGCCTTGGGATTGAAGTTGCTTTCGACCTTGATCACGGCATGCGCCAGATCGACGGGCACACCGTACTGTTTGGCATAGGTCTGGATCAAACCGCTATACGCGGAGGATTGGAAGGAAGCGCCGGGTGTCGGATAACCCGTCGTTCTCGAAACAGGCTTGATGGAGGATGTAATGGTCTTGTCAATGCCCCCGGCATACGACGTTTCAACCCCGGAAATCAGCATGCAGAAGCATGCCGCGGCCGCAGCAAGATGCGATATTCTCATGTAGCTTGAAGTCTCCACTTTCGGGTGCCGCGGCCTTGAGGGCGCACCCCGCCCTGCCGTCTCGCATCCCGATTTTCGTCATCAACAGGAAGGGCTGGAGGCCTGGATTACCTGCGGTTCGGTACCGCCGCAAAAGACCCCGGCATCATGGTGATGATGTGGCAGTGCACAAAATTAATGAGATGAAGGCCGGAAACGACAGTCCACAAGCGCCTCGGCGACGATCGATCAGCGACTGAAATTGGGCAGTCCGGACAGCAGCCTGTGGAGCGTATCGAGGGTCGAAATATCGGCGATACCATCGACCTGGGACTGGCGAAAGTGACGCTGGAATGCGGCAACCACACCTTCGGTCTTCTCGCAGAAAATGCCTGTCACTTCAATTCCGTAGCCATAGAGCGACAGCATCGTCTGCACCGCCTCGACAGGCTGCCCCTGATCGCCCCGCTGGAAAAATCGTCCGCCGCCGATCGGGGCTGCCGGAACCCAATGCCCGATGCCTGCGGAATGCAGCCGTTCCCAAGGAAACTTTTCTCCCGGATCGACCTTGCGAATGGGGGCCACATCGCTATGCGCCAACACTCTTTCAGGAGCGATAGACCACCGTTCGCCACAGTTTCGACACAGTTGGACGACTGCTTCGATCTGTTCGGACGGGAAATCCGGCAGTCCGCCGGGGTGGCCCGCATTGGCGATTTCTATGCCGATCGAGCGGGAATTGATGTCCGTCTCGCCCTTCCAGATGCTCTTGCCCGCATGCCAGGCACGGCGGTCTTCATTGACGAGTTGATCGACCCTGCCGTCCTCATGGACGAAATAATGGCTGGAAACCTGACTCTCTTCGCGACAGAGCCAGTCGAGGGCAGCGGCGGCTGTTTCCATGCCGGTATAATGCAGGATGATCATGTCCGGCTTCTGCCCGCCTGCCCGCTCCCCATGGTTCGGGGATGGCACGGCACGCGCGGCCGGATAGTCGCAGGCGAAGTCCGTCATGCGGCGCGGCGTTCTTTCTCGATCGCCTCGTAGGCAGCATTGAGCGCCGCCATACGATCATTGGCGCTGGCCTGAAGTTCCTGCGGCACGCCCCGGGCGACAAGCAGGTCAGGATGATTCTCCGACACCAGCACACGGTAGCGCTTGCGGATGATCGAGAAATCGTCTTTCGGCGAAACGCCAAGCACCTTGTACGGATCGGCTTCGGTGCGCACGTGACGCGCCATGATTTCCTGGAACCGCCCTTCCTTCATGCGGAAGATTTCGGCGACGCGCGCCAAAAAATTCAGTTCCTTCTCATGGATGGCGCCGTCCGACTTGGCGATATGGAAGAGGCCGTCGATGATGTCTTCCAGCACCGGGCAATTCTGCTCGCAGGAAATGCACAGCGACGCCAGCCTTTCGGCATAGGCCTCGTAACCCGCGACATCCTGGCGGGCGAGATTGTAGAGCCGGGCGACGTTCTGCGCCTGGTCATCGGGAAACTTGAAGATATCGCGGAAAGCGGAGACCTCGGCTTCGGTGACGACACCGTCGGCTTTGGCCATTTTGGCGGACAGCGCAATCATAGCGACGGAAAAAGCCACCTTGCGGCGTGTCTCCGGATCACCTTCGAACAACGTCCGGATCGCCTCGACGACGCCGGCAAGCGCATTGCCCGTCGCGTTGACCATGCTGAGAATGCTATCCCAGAACGATATGGCTACATGCTTTCCCATGGTCTCTTCACAAACTAAAGCGTTGGGGTGAACCGCAGGGGCCGGATGTCCACGCGGTATGCCAGTATGGCCCCGACAGGAGCCCGTCGTCATCTGAATGTACCTGTTCGCCTTCAGCATGACCAGAGTTCCGGATTTATTGCAAGGCAACAATCCGAAACATTCGGGGCCAATGACGAATTTGTGATGGCCCCTCAGTATCACTGCATTCATGCCAGTGATTGCCCAATAAGGCAAATGAATTTGACTTGAAACGGTTGCCACTGACAGCGGGTAAATATCGGTCTGCTGGAATTCTCATGCGTATTTCAACCCATTCCGCAGGCCATGGACATGGTCATTGGCCTGATCGGCGCCATCCTTTTCGGCACGACATAGCGGCGCTTCCCGACGAAATCCTCAGTCCTTTAACCCTTGGCTTTGCGGTCGCAGTCGCACTCATCGTCTGGCGCGGACGCAAGGCGCGCATCGCCTAAGCAATCCCGTGCCTTGCGCGCAGCATGTCATTTAACTTCCATGGGAATTGCGCTAGAGAGACCTCGAACGATCTTGCCGAAATCCCCGAGGAGGAATCCATGGCCAAACAGAAAGTTGCAATGCTGACCGCGGGCGGGCTTGCGCCCTGCCTGTCTTCCGCTGTCGGCGGCCTGATCGAACGCTATACCGATATCGCGCCGGATATCGAACTGGTTGCGTATCGCTCGGGCTATCAGGGGCTTCTACTCGCCGACCGCATCGAAATCACCCGCGATATGCGCGAGAAAGCCCATATCCTCCACCGTCATGGCGGCTCGCCGATCGGCAACAGCCGCGTCAAGCTCACCAATACCGCCGATTGCGTCAAGCGTGGCCTGGTCAAGGAAGGCCAGAACCCGCTCAGGGTCGCAGCCGAGCGCCTCGCCTCGGATGGAATCACTATCCTGCACACCATCGGCGGCGACGATACCAATACGACGGCGGCCGATCTTGCCGCCTATCTCGGTGCCAATGGCTATGACCTGACCGTGGTCGGCCTGCCGAAGACCGTCGACAACGACGTCGTACCGATCCGCCAGTCGCTCGGCGCCTGGACGGCTGCCGAATACGGCGCCAAGTTCTTCGACAACGTCAGCAACGAGCAGAGTGCCGCCCCGCGCACGCTGGTCGTCCACGAAGTGATGGGCCGCCACTGCGGCTGGCTTACCGCCGCGACTGCCCGCGCCTACATCCAGCATATCGACGACAGGGAGTTCGTCGACGGTTTCATGATGAACCGGCAGATGAAGAACATTGACGGCCTCTACCTTCCCGAAACCGCCTTCAACCTCGAAGCCGAAGCCGAGCGGCTGCGCGCCACGATGGACAAGACCGGTTTCGTCACGCTGTTCGTCAGCGAAGGCGCCTGCCTCGATGCGGTCGTTGCCGAACGCGAAGCGGCCGGCGAAGCCGTCAAGCGTGATGCCTTCGGCCACGTCAAGATCGACACGATCAATGTCGGCGGCTGGTTTTCCAAGCAGTTCGCCGCCCTTCTCGGCGCCGAACGCTCGATGGTGCAGAAGTCCGGCTACTATGCCCGCTCTGCACCGGCCAACATCGACGATCTGCGTCTCATCCAGGGCATGGTCGATCTCGCCGTCGAAAGCGCGCTTAACAAGGTTTCCGGCGTCACCGGTCACGATGAGGATCAGGGCGGCCGGCTCAGGACGATCGAGTTCCCGCGCATCCGCGGCGGCAAGCACTTCGACACCTCGGTCAAATGGTTCGGCGACGTGATGGACGCGATCGGCCAGAAGTGGTCGCCGGCAAACTGATTCGAGCTCATAGAAGCCTATTGACGGCTCCGTTTGCGCATGGCTTCCTCGATGGAACGCCACGTCAAACGGAGCCTTCTTTATGTCGATCGAACACTGGCTGGCCTTCGTCGCCGCTTCAACCGTCCTGCTTGCCATCCCCGGCCCGACCATCCTTTTGGTCATCTCCTACGCGCTCGGGCACGGACGCAAGGTTGCCAGCGCCACAGTCGCCGGCGTGGCGCTGGGCGATTTCACCGCGATGACCGCCTCGATGCTCGGCCTCGGCGCGCTGTTGGCGACCTCGGCTGCGATCTTCACCGTTCTGAAATGGGTGGGTGCCGCCTATCTGATCTGGCTCGGCATCAAGCTTTGGCGCACGCCGATCGCAAAGGAAACGGCCGAAGGTACAATGGATGTCCCGGCCGAGCGGCCGCTGCGGATTTTTCTGCACACCTACATCGTCACGGCGCTGAACCCGAAAAGCATCGTCTTCTTCGTTGCCTTCCTGCCGCAGTTCCTTGATCTCAGCCGCCCGCTGTTCAACCAGATGCTGATCTTCGAAACGACGTTCCTGGTGCTCGCCACCCTCAATGCGACGAGCTACGCGCTGATGGCATCGGCCGCGCGCAAGACGATTCGAAAACCGAAGGTTCAGACTATCGTCAACCGCACCGGTGGGTCTTTGCTCATAGGCGCAGGCCTTCTGACAGCGGGCCTGCGACGCGCCGGCGCCTGAAAAGGCGTCCCGTGCTTGCGGTTCCCTGCCCCATAGGTTAATGAAGTTTCGCATATGGCGGCTTCTGGCTGCTGATTTGCAGGGGCTACGGGGCCTGACAGCACGAAAGCGACAGCATGGCTAATTACCGTTTTTCCGTTTCAAAACCGACTGTTACGGCCTGCGCTCTGATCTCGGCATCGCTTGTTGGCGGTTGTTCGAGCGTCGAGCGGACGCCGATGGAACAGTTGATGGCGGTGCAGACGGTGACGCCGCTGCCCAAGCCCGGAACGGAAATGACGGCTTACGCTCTGCCAACTCCCGATGGCGCAGCAACCGCCACGGCATCGGCGCTTGCAACTGAAACAGCGATGATGAAGCCTGGCGAAACCGCCGCGACGCAGGTCGCCTTTGTCAATCAGGGCGGAACGGCAGCGACGGCGGCAGTCTCTGCAGCCAATGCACTTGTAACGCCCCAGGCCTCCACGACCGCTCAGGCAGCAGCGCCCATCGCCTTGCCGGAAACGGCAGATGCGCTGGCATCGACCAAGACCAGCCGCTCTCCGGAGATTCCCGAAGGCATGGTGATGGCCGCGATGGAATCGGATTTTGACACCGGCGAACCCGTCGGCCTCGAAACGCTCGTTGCCAATCATATGATCGTGCCGATGCCGAAACCCTCGATTGGCGCCACGGCCTATGCCATGGCAAAAGCCATACCGGCATCTTTGGGGATTACCGAAAAGCCGACCAGCTCGCGTCCCGAACTCGACCGGCTGATTGCCTACTATGCAAAGCTCAACAATATTCCGGAAGAACTGGTCCATCGCGTCGTCAAGCGCGAGAGCACCTACAATCCGCGCGCCTATCACGCCGGCAATTACGGCCTGATGCAGATCCGCTACAACACGGCCAAGGGTCTTGGCTACGAAGGCCCGGCCGAAGGCCTGTTCGATGCCGAAACCAATCTGAAATATGCGACGAAATATCTGGCCGGCGCCTGGATGGTGGCTGACAACCAGAACGACGGCGCCGTCAAGCTCTATGCCAGCGGCTACTATTACCACGCCAAGCGCAAAGGCCTGCTCGAAACGCTGGGCATGAAATAAGGCCTGACAGCCCTCTCCATCGCGGTTCCATTTTCGAGGCGGTCAGTGGACCGCCTCTATTATTTTGGCCTCCAGCACACGCACGTCGTAACCGATACGTGACGGGGTCAACCCGAGGCGCACGACGGCAAGACCCAGCGACGGAACGAGCATCACGGTCTGTCCATCATGGCCCTGCAGCCAGTAGGCATCTTCGGGTAGCGGCGGACCTCCATCATTGCCGAACTTCGTCCAGACCTGCCCTGCCCCGTAACGGCCGTTTGAGGCCTTGGTCGGCGTACGCATGAAGCCGACGAAATCCTCCGGCAGCAACTGCTCGCCGTTCCAGCTGCCGTTCTGCAGCAGAAAAAGGCCGAACCGGGCCCAGTCCCGCGCCGTCGCATACATGTAGGACGAGCCGACAAACGTGCCATGCGCATCCGGCTCCAGTACGGCGCTTGTCATGCCAAGCGGCCGGAACAAGGCAGCGCGCGGAAAAGTCAACGCCTCGCGCACGCTGCCGAACGTGTCCATCCACAACCGCGACAGGATCGTCGATGTGCCGCTGGAATAGCTGAAGCGTTCACCGGGCTTTGCCTCGAGAGGCTTGGCGGCCGAGAAATCGGCCATGTCGCCTTCGAGGAAGAGCATGCGGGTGACGTCGGTCACGTCGCCATAGTCCTCGTTGAACTGAAGCCCGCTCTGCATCGCCATGAGGTCGGCGAGCTTGATCTGGCTGCGCGGATCGTTTCGCCATTGCGGCAGAAGCTCGGCGCGGTCAAGCGCCATCTGCCCGTCCCTGATGCGTATACCGATCAATGCGGCCGTCACCGATTTGGTCATCGACCAGCCGAGCAGCGGCGTCGCGCTGTTGAACCCGTCGCCATAGCTCTCTGCAACGATCCTGCCATCCTTGACGACGACGATTGCGCGCATGCCGGGACCGGCAAGCTGCGGGTCAGTCAACAGTGTCTGGACGGCGGGATTGACGGCGGTGCCGCTGCCGTCGGGCCAGGGTTTGCCGTCGTCCGATTGTGGCAGCCTGCGGCGAAGCTGCTGGTTGCCGGGAAAGGCCGCGAACTCGCCCTGGGTGACGTTGGTGCATCCGAGACCTTCGCGGTAGATGGCGCGACCGGGGGCTGCAAAGCCGAACATGCGGGCAGTCACCGTCTTGCGGGATTCGTCGACCGATATGCGCACGAGGCGCAAAAGCGGATGCCCGGGCGCCTGGACGTCATCGGCGAGTACCGCATTGGCATCCCTGCCGGCGATGAAGACGTTGGAGCAGACGATCTTGGCAGCATAACCGTCGCCGACCCGCAGCAATTCGGGCGGCAAAATGACAAGCCAGCCGACGACAGCCGCTACGGCGGCCGACACGGAGCCTGCAAGCCATAACCATTTTCCGCGCATGCGCATCGCCCCTGCTTCGCTATCGCCACAAAAACAGGATTCCACGCATTTAGGAAGGCTTTGTGGCAATCACTTTGGTGCGAGACATGTTTCTAGAGCATCGTACGCCAAATGAGACGCATTCTGCCGGAAGGATTTTTTGTCAGGAAACGGGCTTTTGTCGAAGGGCATACCAGACCGGTACGTTCGAGACAAAAGCCCGTTTCCTGGCAAAAAAGCATCCGGCCCTCCGGGTTGACTGAAATCGGCCGCCCACTGCGTCGGATGGCTTGACCGATGGTGAGGCATCGCTCCGCGCCATCCTCCTTGTGGGATCGGCCGATTTGAGCCAACAGAATGCGCCTCATTTGGCGTACGATGCTCTAGCCTGCTGATCGCACTGCGAACTTTTCCGGCTCTCGCTGAAGGATCGCCAATGCGTCCTCCGCCGAGACCGGCCTGGATATCAGGAACCCTTGCGCTTCTGAAGCCCCCAGCGCCCGCACGAACTCCATCTGCCCCTCTGTTTCGATGCCCTCGATGGTGGTCGAAACCTGGAAGGTGTTTCCGAGCTGGAGAATAATGTCGACGATTTCCGCATCACGCTGGTTGCCGAGCATCGCCTTGGTAAAGGAACGATCGACCTTGAGCTGGTCCAGCGGAAATCGCCTCAGATTGTTGATCGACGAAAAGCCGATGCCGAAATCATCGAGCGCGATGCGCACGCCATGGGCGCGAAGCTCCGTCAGGCTGTCCCTGATGATGGCCGCATCGAGGTAGAAGATCGATTCGGTTACCTCGATGGTCAGACGGCCCGGGGCAAGCCCGGCTTCGGCCAGGCACGCCTTCACATGCGGAACGAAAGCCCGGTCCTTGAACTGGTCGCCCGCGACATTGACCGCGATACCGGTCGGCGCCGGCCAGCGCGCGGCCTCCAGGCAGGCGGTTTTCAGAACCCAATTGCCGATCGGCAGGATCAGGCCCGTCTTTTCGGCGGCACCGATGAAGCTGTCCGGCGGAATGATCCCCTTTTCGGGATGACGCCAGCGGATCAGCGCCTCGAAGGAACGGATCGCCCGGCTTTCGATTCCGACGATCGGCTGGTATTCCAGAAAGAATTCGCCGGCAGCAAGAGCGCGGGAAAGGTCATACTCGATCTCACCCTTCAGCGTTGCCTCCGCGGCCATGTCAGGCGCGTAGACTACATGGCTATTACCGGCAATTTCCTTGGCCTTGTAGAGCGCGAGGTCGGCACGCTTGAGTACGGGCGACATCGACTGGTCGTCCGGCTCGATATAGGCAACACCGATGCTGCCGCCGGTCCAGAATTGCGCGGCGGACAGTTGAAAGGGTTCTGCAAGCAGGCTCTTGATGGTGGTGCAGATATCGTCGATCTTGCCGTCCGATGGCGTACCGGCAATCACGATGACGAACTCGTCGCCGCCCAGCCGATAGACCGTTGCAATGCCCGACATGGCCTCGATCAGCCTTCGGCCCAGCGCGACGAGCAATTCGTCGCCGGTATCATGCCCCATCGAATCGTTGACGAACTTGAAGCGATCGAGATCGAGCATCAAAAGTGCTGTGCGACCCGCCGGCGGCGATCCGGCGGACACCCGCTCGCGCAGATCGCACTCGAGAGCAAAACGATTGGCAATGCCGGTCAACTGGTCGGTATGCAAGGCGCGCGACAGGTCTTCCTCAGTCTTCCGACGCAATTCGAGTTCCCGCATCAGCTGGCTTCGCGCACGTCCCCCCTGATAGAAAAGCGCGCCGCAGATCAGCGGCATCAGGATGACGGAAAGGGACGCGGACGTCGGCGTGCTGCTGCCCCAAAGCCCATGAACGCCGTCATGCAATCTGTCATAAAAAATGCAAACGACCGGGAACAGTGCCCCGATCACCGCGCCGGCCGCAGCATACCGCTGCTCCGACTTCGGCAGAAAAGCCTTTAACATCATGTTAGTGCCCCGAAAAAGAATAGCTTCATCTAACATGTACAAACTTAATCAATTCTTATGGATGAGAATTTGTATAAGCCATCCGTCATCAAAGTGTAGCGGACTCGTCTTAGAAGCTCCTCCAACTTCAACGGATGGCAGGCTGACATGACCGATCTCGCACCCGATGCAGGCTACGGCAAAAGAAACCGCAAGCTGAAAACCGCTCTGATCCAGCACAAGGCGCTGACCCTGGAAGGTCTGTCGGAGCGACTTTTCGGACTTCTCTTCACCGGCCTCGTCTATCCGCAGATCTGGGAAGATCCGGCCGTCGACATGGCGGCCATGCAGATCCGGCCCGAGCATCATATCGTTACCATCGGCTCCGGCGGCTGTAACATGCTTGCCTATCTGTCCGCCGCGCCCGAGCGCATCGATGTGGTCGATCTCAATCCGCATCACGTGGCGCTCAACCGGCTGAAGCTCGCCGCATTCCGTCACCTGCCCGGTCACGCCGACATCGTCCGCTTCCTCGCCCGGCACGATCTGGTCAGCAACGTCCAGGCCTATGATCTCTTCATCGCGCCGAAGCTCGACAGCGACACACGCAAATACTGGAACCGGCGCGGGCTGACCGGCCAGCGCCGCATCCGGGTATTCGGCAAGAACATCTATCGCACCGGCCTGCTCGGCCGCTTCATCGGCCTTGGCCATCTGCTGGCACGGCTGCACGGCGTCGATCCAAGCGAACTGGCCAATGCGCGCTCTATGCGCGAGCAGCGCCAGTTCTTCGACGAACGACTGGCCCCGCTGTTCGACCGCCCGGTCATCCGCTGGATCACCAGCCGCAAGAGTTCGCTGTTCGGCCTCGGCATTCCGCCGCAGCAGTTCGACGAACTGGCAAGCCTCAGCGCAGAAAAGTCGCTGGCCGGCGTACTGCGCCAGCGGCTCGAAAAACTCTGCTGCCATTTCCCGCTGAAGGAAAACTATTTCGCCTGGCAGGCCTTCGCCCGTCGCTATCCGCTGCCGCACGAGGGCGAACTGCCGGTCTACCTGCAGGCCGGCCGCCACGAGACGATCCGGAACAACGCCGAGCGCGTGCATGTGCATCATGCCAGCTTCACCGAACTTCTGGCAAAGAAGCCGGCAGGCTCCGTCGATCGCTACGTTCTGCTCGACGCGCAGGACTGGATGAACGACCGGCAGCTCAACGACCTGTGGAGCGAAATCACCCGGACATCCGCCGAAGGCGCTGTCGTCATCTTCCGCACCGCCGCCGAAGACAGCATCCTGGAAGGCCGCGTCTCGCAGAATTTGCTCGGCCAGTGGCAGTATGATGCCGACCAGTCACAGGCCCTGAACCTGAAGGATCGTTCGGCCATCTACGGCGGTTTCCATATCTACAGGAAGGCAGCATGACGGCCGTCGAGACCAATGCTGCGGGCAGCCATGCGGATCGTATGGACCGGATGTACCGCACCCAGCGGCATTTCTACGACCTGACCCGCAAATATTACCTGTTCGGGCGCGATACGCTGATCCGGGAATTGGATGTTCCAGCCGGCGCCAGCCTGTTGGAAGTCGGCTGTGGCACCGGCCGCAACCTGGCCCTGATCGGCCGGCGTTTTCCGCAGGCGCGACTGTTCGGGCTCGATATTTCGGCGGAAATGCTTGTCTCGGCGGAAGCCAAGCTGAGTAGACCCGGACAAACCAGCACAGTCCTGCGGGTCGCCGATGCGACCGATTTCCAGCCTTCTGAATTTGGCGAAACCGGCTTCGACCGCATCGTCATCTCCTATGCCCTGTCGATGATCCCGGAATGGGAAAAGGCGATCGAAGCGGCGATCGCGGCGCTCAATCCCGGCGGTTCGCTGCACATTGCAGACTTCGGTCAGCAGGAGCGCCTGCCCGGCCTTTTCCGACGGGGGCTTCAGGCCTGGTTGAAGCGGTTCCATGTCACGCCGCGCAAGGCATTGGTCGCCGCGCTCAAGGGAAAAGCCGCGAAAAGTGGCGACATAGTCGATTTCCAGCCCATCGGCCGTGGTTATGCCTGGCTCTTCACCTATCGCCGATTGGCGAGATAAGCCGGGCAAGCCCCGCACAACGATCCCGAGCTATAGCTCAATCGACTGTAGAACCGCTACTTTTCGGGCCTGCGGCGCAGTTTCAGCAATTGCTGCTTGAAACTAACCCAATTTTTACGATGATATGATGAAAATGAGGTTCACGCCTCCCGGGGGATTCACATCAGCGGATATCATCGTGTGAGGCAGCATCGTCGATCGCTTCAGAACGGAAACCTCATGCGCCGGCTATTCCTGGCTCTTCTGCCTATTGTGACGCTTCTTTCCGCCTGTACATCGACAGACTACGATCTGGTTTCCACTGCATCCATTCCGCCAAAATTCCAGGACAAGGATCCGCAGGATTTTGGTGCGCGCACGCCGCAACTTCACAATATCCATGGTGTCGACGTCTCGAAATGGCAGGGCGACATCGACTGGGTCAAAGTAAAGGCCTCCGGTGTCTCCTTCGCCTTCATCAAGGCGACGGAAGGCAAGGACAGGGTCGACACGAAATTCAACGAATACTGGCAGCGGGCCCGCGCCGCCGGCTTGCCCTATGCACCCTACCATTTCTACTATTTCTGCTCGACGGCTGACCAGCAGGCAGACTGGTTCATCGCCAATGTGCCGAAGAGCGCGGTCTACCTGCCGCCGGTTCTCGACGTCGAATGGAACGGCGAATCCAAGACCTGCACCTACCGGCCGTCGCCCTTGACCGTACAATCCGAGATGAAGCGCTTCATGGACCGGCTGGAAGCCTATTATGGCAAGCGGCCGATCATCTACACCTCGGTCGATTTCCACCGCGACAACCTCGTCGGCCAGTTCAAGGACTATCACTTCTGGGTCCGCTCGGTGGCCAAGCACCCGACGGAAATCTATGCCGAGCGCCGCTGGGCCTTCTGGCAATATACCAGCACAGGCGTCATCCCCGGCATCAACGGCGATGCCGACATCAACGTCTTTGCAGGCTCGCCGAAGAACTGGAAGCAATGGGTGGCGGCTGTTTCAAAGCCGCGCACACCGCCGCAAAACTGAGGCGCAGCGGCGGCAATTCTTCATTCTGCCCCATTGCCGTGCGACAGCCCCTGCCATATTTTCAGCAAACAACAGCGGCCGGTTTCTCGGGCTGCATTCGGCCGGTTCCGGCCTGACAACAAGGACTTGCGATGACACGCGGCACCCTGCGCTCCATTCTTTCGGTTGGCATTCTCACTCTTTTGACCTCGTCTGCCCTCGCGCAGCAAACCGCGGTGCCCGCAGCCCCTTGCGGAGGCGACCTTGCGACATTCCTGCAAGGCGTCAAGGCCGAAGCAATCGCCAAGGGCATACCGGCTGAGGTCGCCGATCGCGCGCTGGCCGGTGCCGCAATTTCAGAGAAGGTGCTGAGCCGCGACCGCGCCCAGGGCGTCTTCAAGCAAAGCTTTACCGAATTCTCGCAGCGCACCGTCAGCAAGGCGCGACTGGATATCGGCGCCAAGAAGATGAAGGAATACGCAGCGGTCTTCGAGCGTGCCGAGAAGGAGTTCGGCGTTCCCGCCCCGGTGATCACCGCCTTCTGGGCGATGGAAACGGATTTCGGCGCGGTCCAGGGCGATTTCAACACCCTCAACGCCCTGGTGACGCTGGCCCATGATTGCCGCCGCCCGGAAATGTTCCGCCCCCAGCTCATTTCGGCGATCGAGATGGTCCAGCACGGCGATCTCGACCCGGCGACGACGACCGGTGCCTGGGCCGGAGAAATCGGTCAGGTGCAGATGCTGCCGGAAGACATTATCGCACAGGGCATGGATGGCGACGGCGACGGCCATGTGAACCTCAAGCAGAGTGCGCCGGATGCCATCCTGACGGCCGCCAAGTTCATCAAGAGCCTCGGCTTTGTCGCCGGTCAGCCCTGGATCCAGGAAGTGAGCCTGCCGGAAAACCTGCCATGGGAGAAGACCGGGCTGCAATCCGGCATGACCGCCGGTGACTGGTTCGCGCTCGGCGTCAAGCCGCGCGATGGCAATACCGCCTTTCCGCAGCTGGCTGCCTCGGTCGTCATTCCGCAGGGGCGCCACGGCGTGGCTTTCCTGACCTATCCGAATTTCAACGTCTATCTCGAATGGAACCAGTCGTTCATCTACACGACCTCTGCCGCCTACTTCGCCACCCGGCTTGCAGGCGCTCCGCCTTACGACACCCATCATCCGGAACCGGGATTGAACGACGAAGGCATGAAGGCCCTGCAGATCAAGCTGCAAGGCATGGGCCACGATGTCGGCAAGATTGACGGCATTCTCGGCTCAGGCACCCGCGCGGCTCTGCAGAAGGAACAGCAGCGGCTTGGCCTGCCCGCCGACGGCTGGGCTACCCAGGCGGTTCTCGACGCGCTTTAACCGCCCGGCCCCCGCCTGTCGCGCATCTTTGCCCGCCGCCGGTGGTGACGGGCAAGCCGGAAGGCGCGGTAGCGCAGTTTCAGCGACCAGCGCGCGCCGGCAAGAGCTGCTCCCCGCTTCGAGAGCTCGCTCAATTCGCGCGCATAGGCGACCGCGAATGCCGTGCGGTAGGTCGAGAGGTGCTCGGAAGCGATATTTTCGAGCCTGTGCATCATGCTGACCCAGAGCGGCGAGACCAGCAGCGAGACGGCCGTCACGGCGATCGCCACCTTGTAGGTATCGAACTGCAGCACGCCGGCACTAAGCCCGGCTGCCGCCAGCACGAAGGAAAACTCGCCGATCTGCGCCATCGACAGGCCGGCGATCAGCGCGATCTGCGGCGATGAGCCGGTCCTGCGCAGCAGGAAGATGTTCAGCACCGTCTTCGCGGCAATGACAATCAGCGCCGCACTCAGCACCGACCAGAAATTCTCGCCGATGAAAGTGAGATCGATCAAAAGTCCGATCGACAGGAAGAAGACGACGAGCAGCACGCTCTGGATCGGTTCGATCACCGGGATGACGCGGCTGCGCAGGGTGGAGTTGCCGATCACGATACCGGAGAGAAACGCCCCATAGGCGGGCGACATGCCGGCGAGACCGGAAATCGCAGCAGCGCCGAAACAGACGGCAAGCGCGCCCAGCGCCAGGATCTCGACCTTGTCCTCGACCGCTTCGCTGTAGGGAATTCTCAGCTTGCCGTGACGACCGAACCACCACAGCAGTGCGGCGAGAATCGTGATGGCGATGATCATCTTGACCGCGATCATGGCGATATGCGCCTGCTGCCCGCCAAGGCTCGAAACCAGGATCAGCATCGGCACGACGGCGATATCCTGGGCGATCAGCACGCCGACGGCGATCCGTCCGGTTTCGCTGCGCAGCTCCCCCATGTCCTCGAGCATCTTCATGGCGACGACGGTCGACGACATGGCGATGACGAAGCCGAGGATCAGCCCTTCCGCCAGACTTGCCCCGGTGATCAGCGCGATCAGGCCGGCGGCTGCGATTGCCGCGACCACCTGGCCGCTCGCAACCGTCAGCGCCTGGCGCAGGCTGAGCACAAAGGCCTTGATCGACAGCTCCATGCCGATGAAGAACAGCAGGACGACGACACCCATTTCGGCAAGCAGGGTGACATTGCCGCTTGAGGAAATGAAGCCGAAGCCCGTTGGCCCCAGGGCAACGCCCGCCAGAATGAACCCGACCAGCGGCGGCTGGCGCAAGCGCAGGAACCCCAGCCCCAGAAGAGCTGCGACCGCCACGACGATCGCGATGGGGATAAGCCCCTGACCTTCATGCGCGGCGGCAATGGATTGTGTCGTCAGAGGCTCCAGGAATTCATCCTTCATGTCTGTGGCGTGCTCAAGAATCGGGTGGATAAATTCCACCTCAAGCCTTAACCCTCGATATGTTCCGAATGAGGCAGGGGAAGGTCAAGTCGCATGCACGCAAAAACGGACGGTTCGCAGAACCGCATGACGCTTGCCACCTGGGGGCTTCTGGTGTTGCTCGGGCTGATCTGGGGCGGCTCTTTCTTTTTCGCGCGCATCGCCATCCAGCATGTGCCGGCCTTTACCCTCGTTCTGCTTCGGGTGGCGCTGGCAGCTCTCGCGCTGCATATCTATGTCTTCGGCCGCTACGACATCTACCGCGAACTCAAGGCCCGCTGGCCGCAGTTCCTGTTGCTCGGCCTGATCAACAACGCCATACCACACGCCTTCATCTTCCTCGGCCAGACGCAGATCGGCGCGGGACTCGCCGCCATTCTCAACGCGACAACGCCGGTCTGGACCGTTTTGATCGCCAATGCATTGACGCAGGACGAGAAGCTCAGCCTTCCCAAGATTGCCGGCTGCCTGCTCGGCCTTGCCGGGACCGCCGTGCTGATCGGCCCAAGCGCCCTGCCCGGACTGACACATTCGGGCGGCAATATTCCGCTCTGGGCACTGCTCCTTCCGGTCGCCGCAGCAATCAGCTACGGTTTCGCCGCGACCTACGGCAAGCGCTTTCGGGGACTGGCAGCGCCGGTGACCGCGGCCGGACAGATGACCGCCTCGACGCTGATCATGCTGCCCCTTTCCCTCGCCGTCGACACACCCTGGGAATTGCCGGTACCGCCGATGACCTCCGTCCTTGCCATCCTAGCATTGGCACTGCTTTCGACCGCCTACGGCTATATTCTGTTCTTCCGCATCATGAGCCGCGCCGGCGCCACCAACACCTCGCTGGTCACCCTGCTGGTGCCGCCCAGCGCCATTCTCCTCGGCTTCCTGTTTCTTGGCGAAACTCTGGAGCCAACGGACATCGCCGGCATGCTGCTGATTGCCGCTGGCCTGGTCGTACTTGATGGCCGATTGCTACCGACGCGGCACAAGCAGGGTTGACGGGAGGAATCACGTACGCCTTTTGACCATCACAGCTGTGTCCGATCGGTCACTCACAGTGCATTTCAGTGCGTTACATTAACCAGATAGAAGACATTGTGAAAAAATTGTGGCAGCCGGCAAAGATGTTTTTATTCATAGACTTAAGCCTGTGTATAACCCTTTTCCGGGCTCGGTCTATCGCACCGCAGCATAACTTTTCCTTTCATGCGTGACATTTTCACCCTATCTTTGCGAGGTCAACGCAAGGAGGGCCGGTTATGGGAATTACACATTCGTTGAATGTCCTCATGATAAGTGCAGCGTTCGTATTCGTAGCCACCATGCTTTTCATCTGAAAGCATTAGGCAAACAGTCCAGTCGGTGAAAGAAGGACTTTAATACCGCAAGCCAATTGCAGCCGAATCCAGCCAAGTTGAAGCGCTCCGAAGAGCATCGAAAACTTGAAGCTGCCAGATAAAAGGCCCTTGAAACCATCCGGTCTCAAGGGCCTTTTCTATTGGAAATCGCTCGTCAGGCCCGGCTCAGGCCGCAGCACCCGCCGACAGGGACTGAGCGGCAGCCGGCACCGCCCGTTCAAAGCCGACCAGATCGCAGACAGCCGCGACCAGTGGCGACCGGTTCATCGTATAGATATGAAAATCGCGCAGACCGCGCCTTGCCAGATCTACGATCTGCTCGGCGGCGATATGCGTCGCCTCCTTGAAGCGCTCTTCCGGACTTTCGTCGAGATGCACCAGCCGCGTGACGATCGCCTCTGGAACCTTTGCGCCGCAGAGCCCGGCGAACCTGCTGACCGACGCCAGATTGTTGATCGGCATGATTCCGGGAACGACAGGAATATTGATGCCCGCGCGGCGGACACGCTCAAGATAGCGCTCGAAATCATTGTTGTCGAAAAAGAACTGGGTCAGCGCCCGCGTCGCGCCATTGTCGACCTTGCGCTTCAGCATGTCGATATCGGCGTCGACATCCGGGCTTTCCGGGTGTTTTTCCGGATAGGCGGACACGGAAATCTCGAAATCGCCTTTGGCCCGGATTGCCGCGACAAGCGCTGCCGCATTTTCATACCCGTCCGGAAACGGCTCGTAGCGCGCACCGATGCCGCCCTGCGGATCGCCGCGCAGAGCCACGAAATGGTGTACGCCATTGTCGATGAATTCGGCGACGATTGCATCGACCTCGGCCCTGGTGGCGCCAACGCAGGTCAGGTGCGCAGCCGTATTGGCGATATGCTCGTCATGGATCATCCGCCGCACGGCGGTCAGCGAACGCGCCTTGGTGGAGCCGCCCGCGCCATAGGTCATCGTCACGAAAGCAGGGTCGAAGGCTGACAGGTCCGCAACGGTCTGGAACAGCTGCGTTTCCATCTCGTCGTTCTTCGGCGGGAAATACTCAAACGAGAGCCGCAGGTTTCCGCGCTCGGCCGGGTAAAGAGTGTGTATCGGCATGTCATGTCCTCCCGGCATAGGTGAGAGCGCGCTTGCCCTCTGGTGTATCGGCGGTGGCGGCCTGCCGCTGGTCACGGGCAAGCCAGATGGTCACCGTCAGTTGCCGGTCACGATCCGTGTCAGGCGTCAGATCGACGGTCTCTTCGACGGTCAGGCCAGCCTTCTCCAGCCAGTCTGCCATCGTCTGGCGCGAAAAGCCGAGGCGCATATGTGCATGCTCGTCACGCAGATATTCCAGCGTATGCGGCGCGAGATCGATGATCGCCAGCCGACCGCCGGGCGCCAGCATGCGGGCAGCCTCGGCAATGGCTGCTTCCGGCTGTTGCAGGAAGTGCAGGACCTGGTGGATCGTGACGAGGTCGAACTGGCGACCGTCGAGCGGCAGGTTGAAGATATCGCCATGCCGGATCGACGCCTTGGTGATGCCGGCCCGATCGAGATTGGCGCGGGCCACGGCCAGCATGTCCCGGCTGGCATCGACGCCGACGCCGCGGCGGTAAATGCCCTCGAAAAGCTGCAGGATGCGGCCGGTGCCGGTGCCGAGATCGAGCAGCCCATCGACAGGATCGGTGCCGACGACAGTCTTCAGCGCTGCCTCGACATCCGCCTCGCTGACATGCAGGCGACGCAGTTCGTCCCACTCGGAGGCGTTGCGGCTGAAATAGTCCTGGGCTTTTTCAGATCGCGCCTGCTTGAGCGCCGCCAGCCGTTCGCCGTCGCGCACCAGCACCGCATCGGCGACATCGGAGGCCGAGAGCAGATCCCGCACCAGTGCAACGCCCGCGCCCTCGCCTTTCAGGCGAAAATAGGCCCAGGCGCCTTCCTGATAGCGATCTATCAGCGCGACTTCGGAAAGCAGTTTGAGGTGACGGGAAATCCGGGGCTGCGATTGGCCGAGAATTTCGGTAAGATCGGTGACGGTCAGGTCGCCGGCCGCCAGAAGAGCCAGAAGACGCATGCGCGTCGGCTCGCCCGCCGCCTTCAGAACGTCGACCATCGCGTCCAAACCCAACCCTTGTTCTCGCGCCATCACCCACCCCATCAACACATAAAGATATGTTTATGTGATTTTCAGGCATGCTGCAAGTTGAAATGTGGCATGGGTTCTGTTCACAGGCGATATCAAACGAAAAAGGCGGCCCGAGCGGACCGCCTTTTTCGTTCTTGGCTGTGTGACGGGCAGCGACGCCCGCATCCGCTTAGCGCGTCAGACGCTTGTAGCTGACGCGGCTCGGGTTGACCGATTCCGGGCCGAGGCGGCGGATCTTGTCCTTCTCGTAGTCCTCGAAGTTCCCTTCGAACCATTCGACATGGCTGTCGCCTTCAAAGGCGAGGATGTGCGTCGCCAGTCGGTCGAGGAACATGCGATCGTGGCTGATGATGACGGCGCAGCCGGCAAAGTTTTCCAGCGCGATTTCGAGCGCTGCCAGCGTTTCGGTATCGAGGTCGTTGGTCGGTTCGTCGAGCAGCAGCACATTGCCGCCGGCCTTCAGCATCTTGGCAAGGTGAACGCGGTTGCGTTGACCGCCGGAGAGGTTGCCGACCTTCTGCTGCTGGTCTGTGCCCTTGAAGTTGAAGGCGCCGCAATAGGCGCGCGAATTCATTTCCAGCTTGCCGAGCTTGATGACTTCGGCACCGCCGGAAATTTCTTCCCAGACGGTCTTGGCTCCATCCAGCGCGTCGCGGCTCTGGTCGACATAACCGAGCTTGACGGAATCGCCGACGCGGAAGGTGCCGCTATCGGGCTTTTCCTGGCCGGTGATCATCCGGAACAGTGTCGTCTTGCCGGCGCCGTTCGGGCCGATGACGCCGACGATGCCACCTGGCGGCAGCTTGATCGACAGGTCGTCGATCAGGACGCGGTCGCCGTAACCCTTGGTGATGTTCTCGGCTTCGATAACCACCTGACCGAGGCGCTCACCAATAGGAATGATGATCTGCGCATCGCCAAGACGCATCTTGTCGGCCGCATCGACCAGTTCGTCATAGGCCTTGATGCGGGCTTTCGACTTCGACTGACGGGCCTTCGGGCTGGAAGCGATCCATTCCTGCTCGCGGCTGATCGCCTTCTGGCGGGAGGCGTCTTCACGATTTTCCTGCTGCATGCGCTTGGCCTTGGCGAGCAAGTAAGCCGAATAGTTGCCTTCATAGGGAATGCTGCGGCCACGATCGAGTTCGAGGATCCAGCCCGTGACGTTGTCGAGGAAGTAGCGATCGTGGGTGATCATCATCACGGCGCCGGCATACTGGCGCAGATGGTTTTCCAGCCAGCCGATGGTTTCGGCGTCGAGATGGTTGGTCGGTTCGTCGAGCAGCAGCAAGTCCGGCTTGGAGAGCAGCAGCTTGCACAAGGCCAGACGGCGGCGCTCACCGCCCGACAGGCTGGTTACATCGGCGTCGCCCGGCGGGCAACGCAGGGCTTCCATCGCCATCTCGACCTGGCTTTCGAGATCCCACAGGTTCTGGCCGTCGATGATGTCCTGAAGCTTGGAGCCCTCTTCCGCCGTCTCGTCGGAATAGTTCATCATCAGTTCGTTGTAGCGCTCGAGTATGGCGGTCTTGTCGGCAACGCCCTCCATGACGTTTTCCATCGCCGTCTTGTTCGGATCGAGCTGCGGCTCCTGTGCCAGATAGCCGACCGTCGCACCCTGAGCGACCCAGGCTTCGCCGGTATATTCCTTGTCGAGTCCGGCCATGATGCGCAGCACGGTCGACTTGCCGGCACCGTTCGGACCGAGGATACCGATCTTGGCATCCGGATAGAACGACAGGTTGACATTCTCCAGCACCTTCTTGGTGCCGTAGGACTTGTTCAGCCCTGACATATGATAGATGAATTGACGTGCCATAGAGAGACTGCTCCGACGGAATGGGATTTTGCCCGCTATGTAGGCGAATTATCCCGGCGGAGCAATGAAGAAACCGGCTTCACCCGTGCCATTCACTGAATACCGGCTGCATCGACGGTGCCCTTGCCACATTTGAAATCGGTATCGCCGGCGGCAAGGATCAGTGCCGAAAGACCGGTATTGGCGGCGACATCGCCCGAAAGGCCGATCGTCAGCCCGGTAATGACGCTGCGTGCGCCCGCCTTCTGGCAGCGCATCCGGACGCGGTCGCCGGCTCCCTTGCCGAAGCTCGTATCGAAGGCCTGCTTGACATCGCTTTCCGTCACATCGCGCCCGAGCCGATCGGCAAACAATGCGCGCACCGCAGAACCATTGAGTTCATCGAGAAAACGAAGCTGCAGGGCAAAATAGTCCTGCACAGTGCCGCCCTGGCAGGTGCCGCTGCGCAGCCATTGATGCCGGTCGAGACCCGATTGCGTACCCGGCATGGCGACCAAAAGCCTGGCAGCCGTATCCTCAGCCATTGCCAGTTGCGGCAGTTCCAGCCAGTCCCCCTTCCTGTCACGCGCCCGGATATCCGCCGCCACGCCGCAATAGCTCTTCTTCATCGGCCAGAGACCATGCAGGGAGAAATGCGTCGCATCGTAGCGCTCGGAGGTCTGCCCGGTGCATTCCTTGCGGTTCGGCCGCGTTTCGCAGAATCCGGGCTGCCAGCTGACAGCGAGAATGTACTCGGTCTTTCCCTTCGGCGACGTTGCCTTTTCCTCCGCAAATGCCGGTGGCGCAACCATCACGGCGAGTATGGCCGTAACCAGGGAGCACAGAAGCGGCACAAAGATATTCCTCACATTTCCTTGCATGACAGGCCTCTCCAAAAAAGAACAAAACATGATCATATGAGGACTAAAACGGGAAAAATGCAACCTGGAATCCTTATCTGGTCGATTATTTCCTGACCTGATGCCGAACAGGCAACAAGCGCCGATTGCGTTTGGCAGACAAATCAAGTTGATAGCGATGAAGTGCCGGAACTTGGCCCAGGGAGGATTCGGGAGTGTTTGCCAAGCTCGAAACATTGCAAAGCCCGAGCGGAGCTGCTCTTGCCTGGCGCCGTCAGCGTGCCACAGCACCTGAAAAAGGAGTGCTGATCATCAGCCACGGACTTGCCGAACATTCCGCTCGCTATGCGCGTTTCGCCGATGTCATGGCCTCCAGCGGTTTCCACGTCTATGCGCACGACCATCGCGGTCACGGCGCAACCACGGCTGCCGATGCGCCGTTCGGCCGCTATGCCCAGTCGCAGGGTATCGACAAGGTCCTGGACGATGTCCGGGCGATGCGCGACATGGCGGCGGGCAACCATCCCGGCCTTCCCATCATCCTGTTCGGCCATTCCATGGGCGGCCTGATCGCGCTCAATGCGGCGGAGAACGATCCGGGCCTCTATGATGGTCTGGCTGTCTGGAACTCCAACTTCAATCCGGGCCTTGCCGGCCGCGCCGCGCAAGTGATCCTGGCCATCGAAAAGATGCTGAAAGGCTCCGACGTTCCGAGCGGCATCCTGCCGAAGCTGACATTCGGTACCTGGGGCAAATCAATTCCCAATCACAAGACCGCGTTCGACTGGCTGTCGCATGATCCGGTGGAGGTCGCAAAATACATCAACGACCCGCTCTGCGGTTTCGACGCAAGCGTCTCGCTGTGGATCGACCTGTTCGACCTGACCTTTGCCGGGGCGCGGCCCGACCGGTTGCGACGGTTGCCGCAAAACCTGCCCATCCATCTTGTCGGCGGCGGGCAGGATCCCGCCACCAATGGCGGGCGTGAAATCCGCTGGCTGGCACAGCGCATGGAAAAGGTGGGACTGAAGCGCGTGACGACGATCGTCTACCCGACGATGCGCCACGAAACCCTGAACGAAACGGAACGCGACGGCGCCATGCGCGATTTTGCCGGCTGGTGCCTTTCTGTCGTGGACCGGCGGACGTAAGCGAAGGCATGGCATGACCGATATTTCTCCAAAGGCTGCGAAAAGCCGCAACGATATTTCATTCGGACTGGGCCTGATGGTCATCGCGGTGCTGATCTCGCCGCTGATCGATATTTTCGCCAAGCTGGCCATCACCACCATTCCGTCGGCAGAGATCACCGCCGTCCGCTTCGTGCTGCAGGTGATTTTCATCCTGCCGATCGTCATCATCCGCGGCACGCTGCTCGATCTCACCTGGAAGAAGACTGGGCTGCATATGCTGCGCGGCGGCCTTCTGGTCGTCACCATGCTGTCCTTCATCACCACGCTGAAAGCCATGGAAGTGGCGGATGCCATCGCCATCTTCTTCGTCGAGCCGATCATCCTGACCATCCTCGGCAGCATCTTCCTGAAGGAGACCATCGGCTGGCGGCGCTATACCGCCTGCGCTGTCGGCTTCCTCGGCGCGCTGCTGGTCATCCAGCCCAGCATGCAGGAGGTGGGCTGGATCGCCCTGTTGCCGATCGTCTCTGCCTTCGGGCTTGCCGTGTTCCTGCTGGTGACCCGCCTCGTCGCGCAGAACGAGGATCCATGGTCGATGCAGTTTCACGCGGGCATCTGGGGCGCGGTGTTCTGCGGCATCCTGCTTTATATCGGTGACGGCACCGGCTCGGAGATTTTCGACCCCGTCATGCCGGACAGGACCGCCGGTCTCTATCTGCTGGGCGTCGGGATCACGGCGACGATTTCCGGGGTGCTCGGCGTTTACGCCTATCGCGCAGCACCCGCCTCGGTGCTGGCGCCGCTGCAATATCTGGAGATCGTCTCGGCGACGATCTTCGGCTGGCTGGTGTTCGGCGACCTGCCGGACGCGCTGAAATGGCTGGGCATTGCCATCATCATCGCATCCGGCCTCTACATCATCTGGCGCGAACGCAAGATCAACAAGACAGCCAGTATCGCGCCGGTATCGCCGGCCATCTGACGCAGACAGTTTTCGAGAGGCTTTGGGAGGAGCGGACATGAAGACAGGCGGAGAATTGATCGTCGAGGCGCTGAAGGCAAACGGCGTCAGGCGGGTGTCCTGTGTGCCCGGCGAAAGCTATCTTGCCGTGCTCGATGCACTCTACGATACGGATATAGACGTGGTGGTCTGCCGTCAGGAGGGCGGAGCGGCGATGATGGCCGACGCCTGGGGCCGGCTGACAGGCGAGCCCGGCATCTGCATGGTGACGCGCGGTCCCGGCGCCATGAATGCGTCCGCCGGCCTGCACATCGCCCGGCAGGATTCGATCCCGATGATCCTGTTCATCGGCCAGGTCCAGCGCGACGCCCGCGAGCGCGAAGCCTTTCAGGAAATCGAGTACCGCCGCGCCTTCACCGAAATCGCCAAATGGGTCGGCGAGATCGACGATC
This sequence comes from Rhizobium herbae, assembly GCF_017873135.1. Taxonomy (GTDB): domain Bacteria; phylum Pseudomonadota; class Alphaproteobacteria; order Rhizobiales; family Rhizobiaceae; genus Pararhizobium; species Pararhizobium herbae. The sequence goes on from NZ_JAGGJV010000001.1 coordinate 961,023, forward strand.
CCGCCCGCATCCCCGAATTCGTCACCCGCGCCTTTTCGGTCGCCACCTCCGGCCGCCCCGGCCCGGTGGTCCTGACCCTGCCGGAAGACATGCTGACTCAGAAGACGGAGGCCGTATCCGCAAAGCCCTATCAACAGGTGGAAGGCCATCCCGGCCCGGGTCAACTAAACGCGCTGGAAGCCCTCCTCGCCAAGGCGCAACGGCCGATCGCCATCCTCGGCGGTACGCGCTGGAACGAACAGGCGGTCAGGCAGTTCCAGTCTTTTGCCGAGCGTTTCGACCTGCCGGTCGGCTGCTCCTTCCGCCGCCAGATGCTGTTCAATCATTTGCATCCGAATTATGCCGGAGACGTCGGTATCGGCATCAATCCGGCGCTGGCGAGGGAAATCCGCGACGCGGATCTCGTACTCCTGATCGGCGGGCGCTTTTCGGAAATGCCGTCTTCGGGCTACACGCTTCTTGACGTGCCCTACCCGCACCAGACGCTGGTGCACGTCCATCCCGATCCCGGCGAACTCGGCCGCGTCTACCGCCCGGATTTGGCGATCGCCGCAGCGCCCGATGATTTCTCAGCGGCCCTTGAGACCCTGAAACCGGCGCAGCCACATCGTCAGTCCGAACGGACGGCAAGAATGCATCAGGCCTATCTGACCTGGTCGACTCCGCCGAAAACCGGCCCGGGCGACGTGCAGATGGGGCCGATCATGCGGTTCATCGAGGAAAATACCGCGGAAAACGCGATCTTTACCAATGGCGCTGGAAATTACGCGACCTGGCTGCATCGCTTCCACCGGTTTCGGCGTTTCAATACGCAGGCGGCGCCGACCTCGGGCTCGATGGGCTACGGCCTGCCTGCGGCAGTCGCGGCCAAACACCTATTCCCCGACCGCGAGGTGATCTGCTTTGCCGGCGACGGCTGTTTCATGATGCACGGGCAGGAATTCGCCACCGCCGTCCGCTACCACCTGCCGATCATCACGCTGGTCATCAACAACGGCATCTACGGCACGATCCGCATGCATCAGGAACGTGAATATCCGGGCCGGGTCAGCGGAACCGACCTGACCAATCCCGATTTCGCAGCCTTCGCCCGCGCCTATGGCGGCCATGGCGAACGGGTGGAGAAGACGGAAGAGTTCGCCGGCGCGTTCGAGCGGGCCCGCCAAAGCGGCAAACCGTCGATCATCGAGATCAGGCTCGATCCCGAGGCAATCACGCCGACGCGGACGCTGAGCCAGATCAGAAACGGTTAGACACTGTGAATACACGAACGGCGCGCAATCAGAAGAATGCGCGCCGTTCGCAAAATATCTCAGCCGCGAATGTGCTGGGTCTGCTGGTAGACATTGGTCGAACGGGCGCCTGAGCGGCAGTATCCGAGCATCGGACGCTCGAACGTATCCAGCGCATCGACCATTTCGCGCACGGCGTCCGCCGTCACGCCCATCGGGCCGACCGGAATATGGGTGATCTCAAGGCCGAGCTCCTTGGCACGGGCAGCGATCGTCTCGAACTGCGGCTGGTCCGGCTGCTCAAAATCCGGGCGATGGCAGACGATGGACTTGAACCCCAGCGCCTTGATCGCATCGAGGTCCTCGAGGGAAATCTGTCCGGTGACCGAATACTCATCGTTGATCTGGCGAATGTCCATGGGGGGGGGTGCCTTCCTCAAAATAATGCCCGGACTGATGTAAGACCGGCAGCCTGACGCGTCAATTGGAAAGGCGGCTTAGCGGATCTGGAAAGCCAGCGCGTAGTCGATCGCCTCACCGGGTTGAAGCATCGGCATTTCGCCGGCCGCCGCCAGTTCGGTACGCTTCGCGATCCGGTGCGAAACAGGCTCGATGCTGATGACGTCGGCAGAACCGCGCTGGCATCGCCACATCTGCAGGAACGGTAATCTCGCCGTGGAAAACCGGACGATCAGCGAGCGGTCGGACAGGGCATCGAATGGCCCGAGCGCCACCTGCGCCCAGCCGTCTTCCGCCGCCGGCGCGGCAGGCACGCAGAAATGCGCGCTTTCCCCCTCGCCGAATCGCCATGGACGCGGCTCGCCACCAAACATCGCCCCCGTGATATGAGTGCCATCGCCGAGCAGCCAGCCGCCGATGTTGATGTGATACATCAGCATCGGGGCAAACGGCGCATCTCCGGTGTTAGTGATTCGGTCCGAAAGCATGACCTCTGCCGTGTCGGCGCTGACGGTCCATCGCCGGGAGACGCGCGCCACGCCGCCACTCGCAAGCCGAACTTCGGTTTCGGCGAAACATCCGGGCCACTCGCCCGCTGCCGGCATCTCCGTTCGCCCGACCGGTGTCCCGCACAGCGAACCATGCAATGGGAACATTCGAACGTCCCCATCTCCGTCGACCGGCTCGGGATGACGAATATGGTCCGGGCCACAGGTGAAGAAGAAACCCTGCAGTGCATGGTCGATGCGCTTGTCTCCATCCGATGGGACCGCGATGCCCGGCGAAATATCGACGCCGTCGACAGCGAAGGCGCCGATATCCAGCGCGGATTGCCGATCAAGAAGGATCTGGAAGTCGCCATCGCGTACACCACCGGATATCGTGATCGGCATTGCGCTCCCCCCACTGCTTTCCACCGGCGGAAGCCAGCGGAAATCCATCAGCAGAAACTACCGCAAAGAAAGTCGCGCATCACCTGCCTGAAGCCGTCAAGCCACAGAATTCGAATGATTTTAGGGAACTGTTCATAATGAATTCAGTTTATTCATATTACCGTCCCATTTGATTTGTACGCCCCGAGTTCAACTGCCAGACAACAGGTTTCACCGTGACGTTCGTTTTCAAGACCGGCTTTGCCCTTTTTGCCGCCGCCAGCGTGTTCGCACTTGCCTCCGCCGCCAAGGCGCAGGACAGCGTCGCCCGCCTGCCCGCCGATGCGGTTCTGGTGACACCGCAGGGTGAAATCCTCGATTACATTCCGGAATCCGGCGACGTGCAGATGATGCGCGACCGGCGCGGCCGCACCGTTCTGGTCGATGCCTGGGGCAATGTCGTTGCGACCGTCATGGGATCCGGCCGCCAGCGCGAGCCCGTGCGCCGCCGCGAGGTGAACCGCGACGTCTATACCAATCCGGATTACGGCTATTCCGATCCCGCCTTTACCGACCAGGGCTTTTCCCAGCCCGGCGATGTGACCGGCTCAATTCAGGATTTCCGCAATGCCGCGCCGCCGAACGTCGAGCGCCAGGAATTGCCGACCAGCCTTCCACTGGAGGACGAGAACGACATGGCGGCGCTGCCGCCGGAGGAAAACACACAGCCACGCCAGACTCTGCCCCCAGCAACGCAGATCACCAAGAAATCGAGCGCCGAGATCACTGCGCTGCAGGTCTTTCTCGACCGCGAGGGTTTCTCTCCGGGCGTGATCGACGGCAAGACCGGCTCGAACGTCACCAAGGCGATCGAAGCCTGGCAGCAGGCAACCGGCGAGACGCTGGATCCGAACAACACCGACGACATTCTCGAGCGCCTGCGTTTCACCGGCGGGCTGCCGATCACCACCTACACGATCACCGCGGCGGATGCCGCCGGCCCCTATGTCGCCTCCATCCCGGAAGACTACGCCCACAAGGCGGCGCTTCCGCACCTCTCCTTCACCTCGACGACGGAGATGCTCGGCGAGAAATTCCACATGGACGAGACCTATCTGCGCGAACTCAATCCCGGCGTCGATTTCACCATTCCAGGCACCATCATCAAGGTGATCAACCCCGGCGAAATGAAAAAGGGCAAGGTGACACGCATCGTCGCCGACAAGTACCGCAAGCAGGTCTTTGCCTATGACGAGGCTGGAACACTGATAGCAGCCTATCCGGCGACGATCGGCTCGTCCGACACACCGTCACCCTCGGGCACTGTGCAGGTCGATCGCATCGCTTTCGATCCCGGCTACACCTACAATCCGAAGATCAACTTCAAGCAGGGCGAAAACGACCAGATCCTGACGCTGCAGCCCGGCCCGAACGGCCCGGTCGGCACGGTCTGGATCGCCCTGTCGAAGCCGACCTACGGCATCCATGGAACACCTGAGCCGTCGAAGATCGGCAAGACCCAGAGCCATGGCTGCGTGCGCCTGACCAATTGGGATGCAACGGAACTCGCCAAGATGGTCAGCGTCGGCACGACCGTCGAATTTCTGGACTGACGTGAAAAAATCGCAGCTTATCCCCTATTTGGGGGAGTGACGAAGGCTGAATGCTGTTGAGAATAAAGGGGCTTGGATCTGCGATCAAACCGCAGCCGGGCACCTTCAGTACGAAAACATTCTCCGGGACGCGTCTGCGGTTCGGATACCTGGATATTAAGGTACTTTTCTCGCGAAGACGGAAATCAAGGTCGTGGCGTTGAGCTTGGAAGCGCGCCACGACTTTTTCGTGTCTACAGACATCGCCGGGGTTCATGACCTCATCAGATATTGTCATTAAAAAACATTGCCGCAATGCTCTATCTGTCGGAGAACATGAAGACCAATTCCGACAGACGAGGAATGCCGTGATGGCCGCCGAACGCACCCTTCCCAACCTCTGGCATGCAACGGCGCCCGCAGCCCCCGACACAAGGCCACTCTCGGCCGACATCAGCGTCGATGTCGCGGTGATCGGCGGCGGCTTCACCGGACTTTCGGCAGCGCTGCATCTGGCGGAAAAGGGCGTCACAGTCGCGGTCGCCGAGGCGAAGATGATCGGCTTCGGCGGCTCCGGCCGCAATGTCGGCCTCGTCAATGCCGGCATGTGGACCAAGCCGGAAGACCTGATCGCGACGCTCGGCGCCGAGGTCGGCACGCGGCTGCTGACCGAACTGGGCGACGGGCCGTCACTGGTCTACCAGCTTGTCGAAAAACACGGCATTTCCTGTGAAGCCGTTCGCAACGGCACCCTGCATCTCGCCGTCGGCCCCGAGGGGCTCAAGGACATCCAGGATCGCGAGCGCCAGTGGAAAGCATTCGGTGCTCCGGTGGAAGTGGTGGGGGCGGACCGTGCCGGCGAATTGACTGGCGCCCCGGGTTTCGCCGGCGCCCTGCTCGACCGGCGGGCAGGCACGATCCAGCCGCTTGCCTATGCCCGCGGCCTTGCCCGCGCGGCGCTTGCCGCCGGCGCGCAGATCTACACCGAAACGCCGCTGCGCTCCGCCGAACGCAAGGGCGATCTCTGGAAGCTGACTGTGGGAGGCGGCACGATATCAGCCAGATCCGTCATCGTCGCCACCAATGCCTATGGCGACATGCTCAGCCGGACGCCCTGGACGTCCTATACCCAGGAACTGACGATCCTGCCCTACTTCCAGTTCGCCACGAACCCACTGTCGGACAACATCGCCCGGAGCATCCTGCCCGAGCGGCAAGGCTGCTGGGACACGGGTCTGGTCATGACCTCGTTCCGCATGGACCAGCAGAACCGGCTGATCTTCGGCAGCGTCGGCCGTCTCGATGCCCTGGCGGAAGGCACGCATCGGGGTTTTGCCGAGCGCTCGCTACGCAAGCTTTTCCCGGCGATCGGCGATTTCCGTTTCGAATACTGGTGGGACGGCCGGATCGGCATGACGACCAACAACCTGCCGCAGATGCATGTCATGGCGCCGAACGTCTTTTCGATCAGCGGTTACAACGGACGCGGCATCGCGCCGGGCACAGTCTTCGGCCGTGCGCTGGCCAACCATGTCACGGGTGAACCGAACGCCCTGCCGCTTGCGGAAACAGCACTGACGCCGGATCCATGGCGCAACCTCAAGTCGGCCTTCTACCATGCCGGCGCACAGGCCAAGCATTTCATCGACCGCAGGTTTTAGAGCCCTTCAATACAAAAACGCCGCGCGAAAAACGCACGGCGCTGAAATCATCCAATGCCTTGCCTTGATCTTCAGGCGGCGCGACGCATGCCGCGCGTAAGCCTGAGCGGAACCAGCTTGCGCACCTCGTCGCCGAAAGCGCGCGCATTCTCGCAGGCCTTGTCGAGATTGCTGACCCGGTTCGGGTCCATCGTCTGCAAGGTGCCACCACAGTCGAAAATATCACGGAACGCCGCCCGCTCGATGATCGGCGTATCGAGCACGGGGACCGAGCGCTCGGAGAGCAGCTGCTTGACCACCTGCAGCGCCCGCGTCGTCACCAGCGAATTGACGCGGGTCAGCACGACGGAGTGGTTGATGCGGATGCCTGCCTTTTCCTCGAGATAGCCGAGCAGTTCGAGAACCTGGGCGCCGCCCTTGGCATCCATGGCACAGCCCTGGATCGGGATCATCACGTGATCGGACAGGCCGATGGCGGTCGCCATCAGCGTGTTGCGGGCGCCAGCCAGATCGATGATGAAATAGTCGGTTCCCACCCGGTTTTCGCTGATGTGGCCCTGAATCGACGCCATCGTCACATGGGAAATTACCTCGACATTCGGGACCTTGCCGGAAATATCGTGCCAGTGGGAAATCCAGTGCTGCGGATCGGCGTCGAGAATGGTGACGCGCGCGCCGTGTCGCGCAAGTTCCGTCGCCAGGATCAAGGCGGCGGTCGTCTTGCCCGCGCCGCCCTTGGTGTTTGCAAATGTAATGACTGGCATGTCTGTCCCTGTCTGAAAAGAAATCCGAGCCCCGGCATGGCTCCCGCAAGACGCAAAATCCATCGCGCTTCGGTTAATCAAATCTTTCAGATCGTGGTTAACAAAGACTGAAGACACCCCTCCCGAGAATTAACGATTGTCGATCCGCAGATGTATGCAAATCGCTCAAGGAGATGACGATAAATGTCTGTCGAACTTAAGGAATCAGCGATCCGCGTGCACTGTATCGAGCTGGAACGCCTGAGCGGGACGCGGCGTCAACGGATGCTCGAAGGCCTTTTGCGATAGGGGCACATCCGCCGGCGCCCTCTGACACATCCGGGCAAAGGGGCCGCTCGATTGGGGATGCGCCGGTGCCGCCACGAGGCGCTGCACTTCCAGCGCCAGACTCTGCATGTTTCGCTGCGCTTTTGCCAGATTGCTGACCCTTGCTTCATCGATCGTATAGAGCGTTCCGCCATGCTCGAACATGTCGCGATAGGCGCTGCGCTCGATGATCGGCGTATCGAGGAGCGCGATATTGCGGCTGGCCAGAAGCGCCTTGACGCTGCGCAGGGCGCGCGTCGTCACGAAAGAACTGACACGGGTCAGGACAACGGCATGATTGATATGGCTGCGCGCATTGCTTTCCACCTGCCCGATGAGGTCGAGCACATGTGCAGCGCCCTGCGCATCCATGGCACATCCCTGCACGGGAATGAGAACGAGATCGGAAAGACCGGCGGCCAGCGCAATCAGCGCGTCGCGCGCGCCGGACAGGTCGATGATGATGTGGGTGGCCTGATCTTGCTGTGCACGCAGATTGCCGCCGAGATTGGCGAATGTGATGCCGGTCACCACGTATATGGCGTCTACCGCACCGGGCAACCGATGCCACTTGGCTGCGAACGCAAGGGGATCGCAATCAAAAAGGACGACCTTCTCACCCTTCTGCGCAAACTCCATGGCCAGAAGCAATGCAACTGTCGTCTTTCCGGCCCCGCCCTTGGCGTTCGCAATTGAAATTACAGTCATATGATTCCTGCCGGCACGCCGCAGCTGCCATTGCCTTCTGCCGACTCCATTCGCGAAACAGCGGTCTCCAACATCAGCCTTGCAAAACAGCGTTAACGAAGGGGAAACGAACACCCGAATTCATGCGCTCCATGACACTTCGGTGACAATTTTACGACAAAACTGCACAAGGGAAAGTAGCATTTTACATGATGGAATTTTTATTAGCCGGAAAATGAAAAATGGAGCCGGCCACGGGAGCCGGCTCCATTCCAGGAAGCAATCAAAACCGCCATCGCGACGGCGGTTTGCGCAGGGTCAGATGCAATCGTGGAACAACTGCTTGGCAGCATCGAGCGTCAGCTCGACCGGATTGCCGCCCGCCGTCGGATCGACGATCGCCATGGCGGCCATCTCGTCGATACGGTCCGTGCCCACGCCAAGCGCCGACAGCTTGTCCGGAACGCTCAGTTCCTCCCGCAGCTTCAATACATAGTCATAGAAGCCGTCGAAGCCGCCGGCAATGCCCAGATAGGCCGCCGCCATACCGATCTTGCTCTCGATCGCCGGACGATTGAAGCGCAGCACCGGCGGCATGACGACGGCATTGGTCATCCCATGATGGGTGTTGTAGATGGCGCCGACCGGGTGCGACAGCGAGTGGATGGCGCCGAGACCCTTCTGGAAGGCGACGGCGCCCATGGCCGCGGCCGACATCATATGGGCGCGCGCTTCGATATCCGTTCCGTCCTTGTAGGCGCGGGGCAGGTATTCCTTGACCAGCCGCAGGCCTTCGAGCGCGATGCCGGCCGACATCGGATGGTAGAACGGCGAGGAATAGGCTTCCAGGCAATGGGCAAACGCATCCATGCCGGTGCCCGCGGTGATCACCTTTGGCATGCCGACCGTCAGCTCCGGATCGCAGATCGTGATCGCCGGCAGGAACTTCGGATGAAAGATCACCTTCTTGGTGTGTGTTTCGGAGTTGGTGATGACCGAGGCGCGGCCGACTTCCGAGCCGGTACCGGCCGTCGTCGGCACGGCGATGATCGGGGCAATGCCCTCGACGCTGGCGCGCGTCCACCAGTCGCCGATATCTTCAAAGTCCCAGACAGGGCGCGTCTGCCCCGCCATGAAGGCGACGCACTTGCCGAGATCGAGGCCCGAGCCGCCGCCAAAGGCGATGACGCCGTCATGGCCGCCCGCCTTGAAGGCCTTGACGCCAGCCTCGAGATTGACGTCGGTCGGGTTGCTGTCGACATCGGCGAACAACGCACGGCCAAGACCAGCGGCGTCGAGGATGTCGAGCGCGTTCTGGGTGATCGGCATGGGCGCCAGGCCACGGTCGGTGATCAGCAGCGGCTTCTTGATCCCCAGCGCCTTGCAATGGTCGGCGAGTTCCTTGATACGGCCGGCTCCGAACTTGATGGATGTCGGATAGCTCCAGTTGGCTGTGATGGTCATCGGTCAGGCTTTCTTCAGGTGATAGGATTTCGGGCGAGTCAGGTTCTGGAAGCCGATGACCGACAGCGAGCCGCCGCGTCCGGTTTCCTTGACGCCGGTCCAGCACAGCGCCGGATCGAGATAGTCGGCGCGGTTCATGAACACGGTGCCCGTTTCAAGGTCCTGGCCGATGCGGGCGGCGCGTTCGGCGTCCTTGGTCCAGAGCGAGGTGGTCAGGCCGTATTTGCAGTCGTTCATCAAGGCCAATGCTTCGGCATCGTTCTTGACCTTCATGATGCCGACGACCGGCCCGAAGCTTTCTTCCGTCATCACCTTCATGGAGTGATCGACATCGACGAGGACCTGCGGCGCAAGATAGGCACCGCCGTCGTCCTGTGGAAACAGCTTCGGATCGACCAGCGCCCTGGCACCCTTGGCAACGGCCTCGGCAGTCTGCGCGCGCACTTCGGCGGCAAAACGCTTGTGCGCCATCGGGCCGAGCGAGGTTTCCTGCTCCAGCGGATTGCCGAGCTTGTAGGCAGAGGCGAAGGCGACGGCCTTCTCGACGAAATCGTCATAGAGGTTTTCATTCACATAGATGCGCTCGATGCCGCAACAGCACTGCCCGGAATTGAACATCGCACCGTCCATCAACGTTTCGACGGCAGCGTCGAGATCGGCGTCTTCCATGACATAGCCAGGATCCTTGCCGCCGAGTTCGAGGCCAAGTCCGGTGAAGGTACCGGCCGCTGCCCGCTCGATCGACCGGCCGCCTTCGACGGAGCCGGTGAAGTTGACAAAGTCGAAGCTCTTGGCCGCGATCAACGCCGAAGTCGTGGCGTGATCAAGGAAGATGTTCTGGAACACATCTTCCGGAACGCCGGCCTCGACGAAAGCGCGCACCATGCGTTCGCCGACGAGGATCGTCTGGCTGGCATGTTTCAGGATGACGGCATTGCCCGCCATCAGCGCCGGAGCCACCGTGTTGATCGCGGTCATGTAGGGGTAGTTCCACGGCGCGATGACGAAGACGACGCCGTGGGCGACCCGCTCGATGCGGCGCTCGAAGCTGGCGCTGTCCTCGACGACGATCGGCGCCAGCGCATCGGCCGCGATCGCCGCCACGTAGTTGGAGCGTTCGTTGAAGCCACGGAACTCGCCGCCATAGCGGATCGGCCGGCCCATCTGCCAGGCCAGTTCCGGCACGACCTCGTCGACCATCTCGTTGAGCCGCGCGACGCCGGCCATGACCAGCTTGACGCGGTCCTCAATGGCGAGCTTCGCCCAGCTTTTCTGCGCTGCGCGGGCGCGGACAACCGCAGCAGAGGCAACAGCTGCATCTACCGCCGGACGTTCCGCGTAAACCTCCCCGTTCACCGGGGAAATACATTGGATCATGGTCATGATCATCTTCCTGTCTTGTCGTCTTTGAGAATGCTGGATGCCACGGACCGGCCGATGGCCTGACCGTGGCAGATAGAGTGCGACTGCACCCGAAATAAGGCGTTACGCCCGCTCGAATCCGCGTGCCACTTCCCAGTCGGTCACGCGGCGGTCGTATTCTTCCTGCTCCCATTCGGCAGCGCGAGTGTAGTGCTCGATGACGTCCTCGCCGAAGGCGTCGAGCAGCATCTTGGAGCTGTTGAGCGCAGCGGCCGCGTCGCGCAGCGTGCGCGGAATCTCACGGATGTTCTTGCCGCCATAGGCGTCGCCGACGAACGGTGCTTCCAGCTCCATCTTGCCCTCGATACCGGCAATACCGGCAGCAATCAGCGCGGCCATGGCGAGATACGGATTGAGATCCGAGCCGCCGACGCGGCATTCGATGCGGATCGCCTTGGTGCCTTCGCCACACAGGCGGTAGCCGGCGGTGCGGTTGTCCTTGCTCCAGACGGCCTTGGTCGGCGCGAAGGTACCGGCCACGAAGCGCTTGTAGGAGTTGATGTAGGGGGCCAGGAAATAGGTGATCTCGCCGGCATGGGTCAAAAGACCGGCCACATAATACCGCATCATCTCCGACATGCCGTATTCGGCTTCCTTATCGAAGAATTTCGACGTCTTGCCGTCAACGCTCCAGAGCGATTGGTGGATATGCGACGAGGAACCGGCCGCGTCGTAGTTCCACTTCGCAAGGAAGGTGATCGCCTTGCCTTTGCTCCAGGCGATTTCCTTGCAGCCATTCTTGATGATCACATGCCGGTCGGCCATGGTCAGCGCGTCGGCGTAGCGCACGTTAACCTCTTCCTGGCCGGCTGACGCTTCGCCCTTGGTGTTTTCGACCGGGATGCCGGCGCCCTGCAGACCGTTGCGGATCGCCCGCATCACATCCTCTTCCTTGGTGGTCTGGAAGATGTGGTAGTCCTCGTTATAACCGCTGACCAGTTTCAGATCGCGGTAGCCGCTCTCGCGCGCGGTGTCATAGCTCTGGTCGAACAGGAAGAATTCGAGCTCGGTCGCCATGAAGGCCTTGAGGCCCATGGCCTCGAGCCTTGCGACCTGCTTCTTCAGGATGGCGCGCGGCGAATGCGGCACCTCCTTGTGGGTGTGATGGTCGAGCATGTCGCAGAGAACCAGCGCCGTGCCTTCGAGCCATGGAATACGCCGGAGCGTCGAGAGGTCCGGCTTCATCGTATAGTCGCCATAGCCTGCTTCCCAGCTGGTCGACTTGTAGCCGGAGACGGTGTCCATTTCCATGTCGGTTGCCAGCAGGTAGTTGCAGCTGTGGGTCTCCTCCCAGGCGCTGTCGACGAAGAACTGCGCATGGAAGCGCTTGCCCATCAGTCGTCCCTGCATGTCCACCTGGCAGGCCAGCACCGTATCGATGCGGCCCTCGGCGACATCCTTTTTCAACTCTTCAAACGAATAGCTCGCGCTCATGATAAAAAATCCCGTGATTGACAGGAACGCCGCCGGTGCGCGCTCCGTTGGACGTGTTGCGGAAGCCGCCGACCGGGCGGCTTCCGTCTCGTCATGCTATGATCAGATCTGACCAACAGCCTTTTCGGCAGCGGCGATCTCCGCCTTGCGCGCGGCAATCATGTCGCCGATCGGCGGGCCCTTGAAACGCTTGTTTTCAAAGACGAACCAGACGATTGCCGTCAGCACGAAGAAGCCGATAGTAATTTCAAGCGCCCAATCGTTCGGCGGCTGGATACCGATATAAAAGATCAGCGCCATCGAGACGAGCGAGAGAACGCCGACAACCTTGAAGGCGCCTGCCCCCATGTTCCAGGGTCCCATGGCTGGCCATTTCGGCGTTCCGACCGTCACGATGCCGAGCGCGATCGGCAGGGCGAAGGACAGGAACAGGAAGATGACGGTGCAGGACACGACGATCGAATAGGCCGGCGTTCCTGCGATCGTGATTGCCGAGGTAAACCAGACGAACAGCACCGAGAGGATGGACCCCGTCCAGATCGCCGCAACCGGCGAACGGAACTTCGGGCTGACCTTGGCGAGTGCCGCCGAAGCCGGCAGGCCGCCGTCGCGCGAAAACGCGAAGATCATGCGCGAAACCGAGGTGACAGTCGCAAGACCGCAGAGGAACTGCGACACGAAGATCGCCCAGTAGAGGATGGTCTTGACGGTCGGGTTGACCTGCGCATCCATGGCCCAGAAGAAGACGTTCCAGCCCTGCTTGGCGGCGTCGTCCATGTTCGGGATCATCAGAACGAAGGCGCACAGCATGATGTAGCCGAAGATCGAGGACCAGATGACGGCCGAAACCATGCCGCGCGGCACGGAGACGGAAGCCTTCTTGGTCTCTTCGGATGTATGGGCCGATGCATCGTAGCCGGTGATCGTGTAGATCGGCAGAAGCAGGCCAAGCAGGAATGCCATGCCGCCAGACGTCACCACCGGCCAGACGGCGCTTGCACCTTCGGTACCGGTATAGTTGGCGAAGGTGAACAGGCGCGAGACCTCGAACGAGGACGCCGAGCCGAGGCAAACCAGCGTCAACGCGGCGGCGGCGGCGAAAATCAGGTAGCCGGACAAGTCGGTGAGTTTGGCCGTCAGACCAATGCCGAAATGGTTGATGCCTGCCTGCAGGGCGGTAATGACGGCCACGAACAGGACGCGGTCCGTGATCGTGTCCTCAATGCCGAACTGCGCACCGAATGCTCCGAGGAAGAAGTAGAAGGTGCCGACATTGATCGCGCCGAGCACTGTGATGAGCCCGAGCAGGTTCAGCCAGGCGGCAAGCCAGCCGGTGAAGCGGTTGCCGAGGATGGAACCCCAGTGGTAGAGACCGCCCGCCGTCGGATAGGCCGATGAAATCTGTGCCAGGCCAAGCGCGAAAAGGCCCGACATCAGGCAACCGAGCGGCCAACCGATGCCGATGGCAGCACCGCCCGCTCCCGAGGTTGCCTGCCCCAGCGAATTGATGCCGCCGGACAGGATGCAGATGATCGAGAAGGAAATGGCGAAATTCGAGAATGAACTCATCCGCCGTTCAAGTTCCTGGGCGTAGCCCATAGAATGCAGCACGCCCACGTCGTGCTTTTTGTCTGTTTCTGAATAGTCTGACATCTTTTTCCCCTGTATCGACCAGCCTCCGGCGGTATTGCCGGACGGCTGAAATGCCGGTGTCCATGGAAGCCCATGGACCAGTCTCCGCGGACATGCCGCTCCCCAGGTCTTTTTATTGCGACAGTGCGATCAGGCTTTCGCCCAAAACGCCTGTCAGATAATCGGCCATGACCTTTTGACCGATTTCATCCCGAACGAGATCGTTGCGGATCTCAATCATTACGTTGAGCAGGCCATTCTTCAAGCCATGCTCGATCAGTGTATGCGTCACCCCGTCGGCCGGTCCATAGGGCTCGTTCCGCCGCACGACGTAGCGTGTCGATTTTTCGGCCGCGGCCAGCATCGCGTTCGCCAGCCTGTGGTCGTCATCATGCAGGATGCCGATTTCAACGTCGCGCTGCTTGCCGTGATAGACTGGCGTGAACGTGTGCATTGTGACAAGCACTGGCGAGCGGCCATCGGCCTTGCGGCTGGTGATGAAATCCGAAATGCCGTCACGGAAGGGCACATAAAGCGCCTCGGTCCGGGCCTGTCGTTCTGTCGCCGAAATGGCGGCATTGCCGGGTATTTCGAAGACTTCACTGACGGGCGGCATGGCTGCCTCCGCCTCCGGCGGGCGATTGCAGTCGTAGACCAGCCGGGAAAAGCGCTGGTAAATCAGTGCTGCGTCAAGGCTTTGGACCAGCAGCTGCGAGACGGCGAGCGCACCGGGATCCCATGCGATATGGCTTTCAAGCGCAGCGGCGGAAAGACCGAGCGAACCCATGTTTTCCGGAAGGCGGCGCGACGCGTGTTCGCAGACCAGCAGCACCGGGCCTGACGCCTCGGCATTGTCCACTGCCACGGGCGAACCATCCGCCTCTGTCAAAAGTCCCGTCAACTCCGGTCCCCTTCCGGTTGCTGTCCGCCGCACTCATTTTCGCAAAAGTTTCGTGAAGCCGTGAAATCATGCGTGGAAACAACACTCGGACGACAAACCATGCCGTCAAGGCGGCCGTCATCGTTCGATACTGAAAAGAATTCTTCACGTTTTGACCTGTGTCAACCGGAATCTGAAACGATCTCTTCAAAAAATCAATTGACTCGAATTGTGACAGCGATGTTTACTCTGTCACAAAGCCGGCAGAGACCGGCCCAGGGGATCGATTTTGACCAACACTGCAGGCACCATGACGGTGTCGGATGTGATCAACGCCCACTTTGCCGTGCTCACCCGCGCGGAAAGACAGTTGGCAGCGACGCTTCTCGACAACTATCCGGTTTCCGGACTTGGCAGCATCACGACGGTTGCCGAGAACGCCGGTGTGTCGACGCCGACGGTCGCCCGCATGGTACAGAAGATCGGTTTTCGCGGATTTCCCGATTTCCAGCAGCGCCTGCATCAGGAGTTGGAAGCGACGATCTCCAACCCGATCAGCAAGCATGACCGCTGGGCCGCAAACGCACCGGGTACGCACATCCTCAACCGCTTTGCCGATGCGATGATGAACAACATGCGCGCCACGCTGGCGCAGCTGGAGACGGCGGAATTCGATGGCGCGGCGGCGATGATCGCCGATCGCAAGCGCAACATCTATCTCGTCGGCGGCCGTATCACCCGGGCGCTGGCCGATTATTTCTTCACCCATCTTCAGGTCATCCGCTCCGGCGTCACCCAGATCGCCTCCAATTCCAGCTCCTGGCCGCATTACGTGCTCGATATGAAAAAGGGCGACGTCCTGATCATGTTCGACATCCGCCGCTACGAGCAGGAAATGGAAACGCTGGCAAAGATCGCCCGCGAGCGTGGCGTCGAAATCATCCTGTTTACCGACCAGTGGAGTTCGCCTGTCGCCAAGTCGGCGCGACGCGTCTTCCGCATCCAGATCGAAGCGCCCTCCGCGTGGGACAGTTCGGTCGTCATCCTGTTTGCCGTCGAAGCGCTGATCGAGGCCGTGCAGAGTTCCATCTGGGATGAGACGCACGATCGCATGAAAACGCTCGAAGGCCTGTTCGATTCAACAAGGCTTTTTCGAAAGCCGCTTTAGGAGGAGTGCGAGGCAAGGAACGCGGCGCCGGCCTGGCCGGCGCAGAGGTGTCGCGAACCGCAATTCGAAAACAGCACAAGAGACGCTTGCACCTGAGCGGATTTAAATTTTGAAAATGAAATGAAGGTGTTCCGCCTGCGAACGTCTGGTCGCAAAGGGGACAACACCTGTCACATAAGCTTCATCGGACCCCAGTATCAGCTTCATCGAAGTTGACTGATATAACCACAAGGAGAAGACCAGTGATTTCACATATGCGCCGCCTGCTTTCGCTTTCGACCGCCATGGTCATGGCATCGACCGCCATCGCCGCCGCCGAGCCGAGCGCCGAGCTGATTGCCGCTGCCAAGGCAGAAGGCACCCTGACGACGATCGCCCTGCCCCACGACTGGTGCGGCTATGGCGCGGTCATCGAAGGCTTCAAGGCCAAATACGGCCTGACCGTCAACGAACTCAACCCCGACGCCGGTTCGGGCGATGAAATCGAAGCCATCAAGGCCAACAAGGACAACAAGGGCGACCAGGCACCTGACGTGATCGATGTCGGCCTGTCCTTCGGCCCGTCCGCCAAGGCCGAAGGCCTGATCCAGGCCTACAAGGTCTCTACCTGGGATTCGATCCCGGATACAGCCAAGGACGCCGATGGTTTCTGGTACGGCGACTATTACGGCGTCATGGCTTTCGAAGTGAACAAGGACCTCGTCAAGGAAAGCCCGAAGGATTGGGCCGATCTGCTGAAGCCGGAATTCGCCAACATGGTTGCTCTCGCCGGTGATCCGCGCACGGCAAACCAGGCTATCTCGGGCGTTTTCGCAGCTGGTCTTTCCAGCGCCGGCGGTGACGTTGCCAAGTCCGGCGAAGCCGGCCTTGCCTTCTTCAAGGAACTGAACGCCAAGGGCAATTTCGTCCCGGTCATCGGCAAGTCCGCTCCGCTCGCTCAGGGCACGACCCCGATCATCCTGCGCTGGGACTACAATGCCCTTGCCGACCGTGACACGCTGGCCGGCAACCCGCCGGTCGATGTCGTAATCCCGGCTTCCGGCGTCGTCGCCGGTGTCTATGTTCAGGCGATCTCGGCTTATGCTCCGCATCCGAACGCCGCCAAGCTCTGGATGGAATACCTTTATTCCGACGAAGGTCAGCTCGGCTGGCTGAAGGGCTATTGCCACCCGATCCGCTTCAACGATCTTGCCAAGAACAACAAGATCCCGAAGGAACTGCTCGACAAGCTGCCGCCGGCTGCTGCCTATGAAAAGGCCGTGTTCCCGACGCTCGCCGAACAGGAAGCCTACAAGGAAACGATCACCAAGGGCTGGGATACAGTCGTTGGCGCCAACGTCCAGTAAGACTGCCGCATTTCGGTCTTCCCGCGATCGCGCGGGAAGACCATTTTCCCTTTTCAAGAAACGGTTGCCGGATGAGCTCAAAACAGGCCATTGATTTGAAGAAGACGGCTATCGACTGGCTCGGCATCGCGCCGTTCCTGCTGTTCGCAGTCATGTTCCTGATCGCCCCGACGCTCTATCTCGTTACAGGCGCGTTCGTGAATCCGGCGGGCGAATTCACCTTCGACAACGTTGCCGGCCTGTTCACCGACAAGATTCTCGCGTCCTACTGGATTTCCATCAAGATCAGCCTTGCCTCCTCGATCGGTGGCGCGTTCATCGGCTTTTTCCTGGCCTGGGCCGTGGTCCTCGGTGGACTGCCCTCCTGGATCCGCTCGTCGCTCCTGACCTTTTCCGGCGTCGCCTCCAATTTCGCCGGTGTGCCCCTTGCCTTCGCGTTTCTCGCCACCCTCGGCCGCACCGGCCTGGTGACGATGCTGCTGCGCGACTGGTTCGGCATCAACCTTTATGCATCCGGCTTCAATCTGCTCAGCTTCATCGGCCTGACGCTGACCTACATGTATTTCCAGATTCCACTGATGGTGCTGATTATCACGCCGGCGCTGGATGGCCTGAAGAAGGAATGGCGCGAAGCCGCCGAAATCCTCGGCGCGACCAACACGCAATACTGGACGAAGGTGGCCATGCCCATCCTGTTTCCGAGCATCCTCGGCACGACGCTGCTTCTGTTCGCCAACGCCTTCGGCGCCATCGCCACCGCCTATTCGCTGACCGGATCGACCTTCAACATCGTGCCGATCCAGCTCTATGCCCAGATCCGCGGCGATGTCCTGCACAATCCGAACCTCGGCTACGCCCTGGCGCTCGGCATGATCGTCATCACCGGCATTTCCAATCTCATCTATATCTGGCTCCGCATGCGCGCCGAACGGTGGCAGAAATGAAGACACAAAAAATCGGTGCCTGGATCGCAGTCCTGTTCGGCGCCTCCTATTTCATCGTTCCGCTGATCGCCACGTTCGAATTCTCGTTGCGCATGCGTCGTGGCGAATATTCCTTCGACGCCTACCGCTCGGTTTTCTCGGACATCCAGTTCCGCGAGTCCTTCAGCTACTCGATCATGATGGCGATCCTGACGATCATCTTCGGAGTGTTGCTGGTCGTACCGACGGCCTACTGGGTTCGCCTGCGCCTGCCACAGATGCGGCCGGTGGTCGAGTTCATCACGCTGATGCCGCTGGTCATCCCGGCCATCGTCATCGTCTTCGGCTATCTGCGCCTCTATAATTCGTCCTCCTACATTCCGTTCACCGGCTCCGCCCGTGGCACCGACATGCTTTTGATGTTCTCCTTCATGACACTGTCGCTGCCCTATATGTACCGTTCGGTGGATACCGCCATGCGCACCATCGACGTCGGCACGTTGACCGAAGCAGCACAAAGCCTCGGCGCCTCGTGGCCGACCATCATGTTCAAATGCATTTTCCCCAATGTCATGAGCGGCGTCCTGTCCGGCGCCTTCATCACATTTGCCATCGTCATCGGCGAATTCACCATGCCGTCGCTGCTCAACCGCCCGGCCTTTGGTCCCTACCTGCAGCTGATCGGCGCCAATCGCGCCTATGAGCCGCCAGCGCTCGCGATCATCGCGTTTGCCATCACCTGGGGATGCATGGCTCTTCTTCAGCTCGTTTCCCGTTTCAGCAAATCGGCTCCTTCCAAGCCCTGAGGTATTGATCGTCCATGTCCTTTCTCGAACTCTCCGGCATTCAGAAGAGCTTTGGCCCCGTCCAGGTCGTCAAGGATTTCGACATGACTATCGAAAAGGGAGAGTTCGTCTCCTTTCTCGGCCCGTCCGGCTGCGGCAAGACGACCATCCTGCGCATGGTCGCAGGCTTCGAGACGCCATCGGCGGGAACGGTCGTCATCAACGGCCGCAACCAGAACGAACTGAAGCCGAACCAGCGCAACATCGGCATGGTCTTCCAGGCCTATGCTTTGTTCCCGAACATGACGGTGCACGACAATGTCGCCTTCGGCCTGAAAATCGCCGGCATGGAAAAATCGGCGATCGATGCCCGCGTCAAGGAAATGCTCGGTCTTATCCATCTCGGCCATCTCGCCGACCGCTTCCCCTATCAGATGTCCGGCGGCCAGCAGCAGCGCGTTGCCCTTGCCCGCGCGCTTGCACCAAAACCGCAGGTGCTTCTGCTCGACGAACCGCTATCGGCGCTCGACGCCAAGATCCGCGTCTCGCTGCGCGAGGAAATCCGCATGATCCAGCAGCAGCTCGGCATCACCACCGTCTTCGTCACCCACGATCAGGAAGAAGCCCTGTCGATCTCCGACCGCATCGTTGTCATGAACAGTGGCCGCGCCGACCAGATCGGTACGCCTTTCGACATCTACAACAAGCCGGCGACCCGCTTCGTTGCGTCCTTCGTCGGCACGTTGAACCTGATCGAGGCCAAGGTGGTTGATCCCGCAACCAACCGGATCGTCATTGGCGACCAGGGCATCACGCTGCGCGAACCCCTCGGCTCCACGGTCAAGGCCGGCGACACGGTTTCGCTGGCGCTCCGCCCGGAAGCAGGCTCGATTGCCGAAGGTGCGAAGGGCGACACGGCGCTGACCGGCGAAGTCGTCTCCAGCAATTTCTTGGGCTCCGTCATCCGCACGCGCATGAAGGTCGGCGACGCCGTCATCTCCTTCGACATGTTCAACGCTCCGGGCCGCAGCCCGCCGGCCGTCGGCGAGGTCTCAACGCTGCGCTTCACGGCAAGCGACCTGCTGATCATCCGCGAATAACAACCGGCACTGCGGAAAAATATGTTTCAGGCGACGGATTTTAAGAAAAAATCTGTCGCCTTTTTCATTGCGCGCGTCGCATGGCGCGTTTGACGCCCGACGGCCAACCTCTATAGTCGGCCTTGCACGTTCTCAGGGCGGGGTGAAACTCCCCACCGGCGGTAACGGAAGGCAACTTCCGGAGCCCGCGAGCGCTCCAGGTTTCGGCCTGGAGGTCAGCAGATCCGGTTGAATTCCGGAGCCGACGGTTAAAGTCCGGATGAAAGAGAGCAAGCAGATATGGAGGCCCCTATTTTCAAGGGGTCGCCGCGCCTGCGTGTTCGCCCAAGGGGATCATTGAAAAATGGCAACCTTGAAAGGCCAGACCGACATGACAATCGCTTCCCACCCCACCCAGACAATCGCCATCATCCGCGCCCGCTGGCACGCCGATATCGTCGACCAATGCGTCAATTCGTTTGTCGCGCAATGGGAAAAACTCGGCGGCAAGGCATCCGATGTCGAGATCTTCGACGTTCCGGGCGCACTTGAAATCCCGCTGCATGCCCAGACGCTGGCCCGGACCGGCCGCTTCTCGGCCATCATCGGTTCCGCCTTCGTCGTCGACGGCGGCATCTACCGCCACGATTTCGTCGCCGGCACCGTGCTTGAGGGCATGATGCGGGTGCAACTCGACACCGGTATCCCGGTTCTCTCCACCGTGCTGACGCCGCATCACTTCCAGGAATCCGAACAGCACATCCGCTTCTTCCGCGACCATTTCGTCGTCAAGGGCGTGGAAGCGGCGAACGCTTGCTCGCAGATTCTGGCAGCGCGGGCGCAACTGGCACTCGTGGCAGCGTGATCCAAGCCGTCAGAATATAATCTCCCACCGTCATCCCGGACTTGTTCCGGGATCCAGCAGCGCCGCGTCTGCGGTGCGAAAGACTTTTTTGTAAACAAGGTCCCTCGCCGCGCAGACGCGCGGCGGCTGGATTCCCGCCACAAGGGCGAGAATGACGAGAAGAGAGGATGCTGACAAGCCAACTTCACCGGCGGGAGTTCGCTGTAAATACGAAAGACCAAGAGCATCTTGTCTTTCGTGACCTGCTAAACGCCTATTGCCCGAGATTCTTCAGATAGATCGATAGCAGCTGCGTCTGCGAGGAGATGCCGAGCTTGCGGTAGACGTTGCGCCGGTGAACCTTCACCGTACCGGTGGAGATGCCCAGCCGCAGCCCGATCGATTCCGACGAATGGCCCTGCAGCACCAGTTCCACGATCGAGGCCTCCCGTTCCGTCAGGTTGAGATTGCGCCACACGCGGTCGGCCGCCGGATGGGCCGACTTGCGCCCACCCCTCTCCCTCTTGGCCAGCGCTGCATCGAAACGCCGACTGAGATCCGGCCAGGCATGGCGAACCAGACCGGCAACCACCGGTTCCGCTTTTTTCAGCAACGCGAATTCGGCAGCCGGAAACACACCCGACCGCTCCCGCCGCATCAGCGACAGGACAACCGTGATGCCCTCTTCCAGCACAATGAAGAAACCGATCTCTTCCGCCAGTCCGGTCTGCGTGTAGTAGCTGCGGAAATATTCGCTTGAGAAGAAGCGATCCGGGGCCAGTTCGCGCATCCGCCAGACCCCTGGTTTCGGCTCGCGCGCGGCGTGATAGAACGGATCGAGCAGGAATGGCCCGGCCTGATACAGGCTGACAAAGATCACATGCTCCTCCGGCGTGAAGGTGCTGTAGAGATCGATCGGCCGCTCCTTTTCGCGATAGGCGAAAATGACGGCATAGTCGAAACTCACGAGCGAGTGCATCAGCGAGCAGAAGACGTTGCCTGTCTGCTCGTCACCCGTGGACACTCCGCCGATCATCGGCCCGAGCGTTTTGAACAATGCCTCCAGATCAATGCCCATAGCTCATGTCCAGCCTTTGCAAAAAAGAACGGCAATTGCCTTCAGGGTATACACCTTCCACAACGATGATCGGCTTGAAATACCTCTTTCGGGGTATATACCGCCAATGACCGCTTTGAATAGGCTGCTGGTCAGACGGTGAGAAGCGGGGCAGCATGAAACTGCCCGGCATTCTGAAAAACAACCGCGGGGAATTGAGACGTGACAGCCGCTCCAGCGAACGATATCGAGTTCCGTTCGGTCACCAAGCGCTATGGCAGCGTGACCGCCGTATCGGACATCAATCTGGCCGTGCCCAAGGGTGCGTTCGTGGCGCTGCTTGGGCCTTCCGGCTGCGGCAAGACCACGTGTCTCAGGATGATCGGCGGCTTCGAGCAGCCGAGCGAAGGCACAGTGCTGATCGATGGCCGCGAGATGAACGGCGTCCCGCCCTATCGCCGCCCCGTCAACATGGTCTTCCAGCATTATGCGCTCTTCCCGCATTTCGACGTCGAGCAGAACGTCGCCTACGGACTGAAACAGGCCCGGCCGAAACTGGCCGCGGCCGAGATTTCCGCCCGTGCACGTGAGGCGCTGGAGATGGTGCGGCTAGGCGGCTTCGAAAAGCGCCGCATCCATGAAATGTCCGGCGGCCAGCAGCAGCGCGTGGCGCTCGCCCGCGCCATTGTCAACAAGCCCTCGGTGCTGCTTCTCGATGAACCATTGGCAGCCCTCGACAAGAAATTGCGCACGGCCATGCAGATCGAACTGCAGACGCTGCAGCGCGAACTCGGCATCACCTTCGTCCTCGTCACCCACGATCAGGAAGAGGCGCTGTCGATGAGCGACATGGTCTGCGTCATGAATGCCGGCCGGATCGTCCAGATGGCCAGGCCCCGGGAAATCTACGACCGGCCCGCCGATCTCTTCGTCGCCGATTTTGTCGGCAAGACCAACCGGATTGCAGCAACGGTCGAGGCTGATGGATCGACGTTGCGCTTGTCGAACGGAATGGCGCTGGCGGCAAACGCCAAGGCAGGCCTCAAGCCCGGCGCAGCGACGGTCGCATTGCGGCCAGAAGCGATCGACCTTGTTCGGCAATCAGGCGGCGGCGGCAGTGAACTGGCCGGCACCGTCACCCACCGCATCTTCCTCGGCTCCACGGCCGAATACCAGATCAACGTCGACGGCCTTGGCGATTTCCTCGTCACCGCCGACCGACGCAGCGTGCAGGAAAGCGACCTCGTCGAACCGGGCGAACGGGTCGTACTCACCTTCGACCCCGGCAAAGTGCATGTTTTTCCGGCCTGAGGAACGGCCGTACGCGTCAAGACAAAAAAGGGAACGAAGTCATGACAAAGTGGTACAGAGAAAATGCCCCGATCACTGCCGAAAACCTCACCGACGAATGGATGCGCCTGAAGCGCGGCTCGGTCACCCGCCGCCACTTTTTGGGCGTTACCGGCCTCGGTCTGGCCGCCGCCGTGCTCGCTCGCCAGCCGGGCCTGTTCAATTCCGCAGCCTATGCCGGAGACCTCGGCACGACCATGTCGCTCGCCACCTGGCCGAACTATCACGATCCGGCAACCTTCGAGGCCTTCACGGCTGCGACCGGCGTTGCCGTCGAAGTCAACGTCTTCGGCTCGAACGAGGAGATGCTGGCCAAGCTCCAGGCCGGCGGCACCGGCTGGGACCTGTTCGTTCCGACCAACTACACGATCTCCACCTATGTGAAGCTCGGCCTCATCGACCCACTCGACATGAGCAAGCTGCCGGCGTTCTCGCAGGCAACGGAATCGGCGCGCTTCACCTCGGAAGGCGCGATCGACGGCACGACCTATGCCCTGCCGAAGAACTGGGGCACAACCGGCATGGCCGTCAACACCGCCAAGATCAAGACGAAGCTGACCTCCTGGAAGGACTTCTTCGAGGTCGCCATGACCGAGGCCGACGGCCGCGCCATGGTCCACGACTACCAGCTGACCACCATCGGCAACGCGCTGGTCTCGCTCGGCTATTCGTTCAACTCGATCAAGCCGGAAGAACTGGCCAAGGCCGAGGAACTGCTGATCAAGGTCAAACCGCATCTCTACGGCATCAACAGCGACTACCAGCCGGGCATGCGCGCAACAGACGCATGGATGACCATGTGCTGGACCAATGACGGCGCCCAGCTCAACCGCGACATGCCTGAGATCGCCTATATCCTCGGCACCGACGGCGGCGAGATCTGGACCGATTTCTACGCCATCCCGAAGAGCGCCGCCAACAAGCCGGCCGGCTATGCGCTGCTCGACTACCTGATGACACCGGAAAACGCCGTCAAGGAACATATCGCCAACGGCGCACCGACGACGGACAGCCGCGTGCTTGCCCTACTGCCGGCCGACGTGACCTCGAACAAGATCGTCTATCCGGACGAGGCATCGCTGACCAAGCTGGAATTCGGCGCTGCGGTGACGCTGACGGACCCGGCGCGCGCGGAACTGATGGCGCGGTTCAAGTCGGCTTGAGGGTACTGTTTAATCTCCTCCCTTGTGGGGGAGATGTCACGTAGTGACAGAGGGGGTAAGCGAGCCACAAGCACGAGGCAAGTTACCCCCCTCTGTCGGCAAAGCCGACATCTCCCCCACAAGGGGGGAGATCAAACCCAATCCTTGTTGCCCACCCACACACCAACAGGACAACCCGTACATGCCCCTCACCCCGGACAGAAAACGACAGTTGGTCACGGCCGCGCTTGTGGCGCCCGCCGGCCTCTGGCTGTTCGTCTTCCTCGTCCTGCCGTTCATGGCCATGGTGGTCTTCTCCTTCGGCGAACGCGCGCCGGAAGGCGGCTATCAGGCGGCCTTCACCTTTGCCCAGTTCGCCAATCTTCCCTCGCGCGCGGCCGCCTTCTGGAACACCATGATGATCGCGCCCGTCGGCGCCTTCCTCTGCCTGATCGTCGCCTATCCAGTCGCCTACTATTTGGCGATCAAATCCAATCCGAAATACCGGCTGGTACTCGTCTCGCTGGTCGTCGTGCCTTTCTGGACCAGCCTGCTGGTGCGCACCTATGCCTGGATGTACATCCTCGGCTCGCGCGGCATCCCCAATCTGCTGGGCATGATCGGCATCGAGGACGTGCGGTTGCTCAACACGCCCGGCGCCGTGCTGCTCGGCATCGTCTATGGCTACCTGCCGCTGATGATCATGCCGATCTATGTCAGCCTCGAAAAGCTCGACCGCCGCCTGCTCGAAGCCTCCGCCGACCTTGGCGCCAAGCCGGTCTCGACCTTCTTCGGCATCACCCTGCCCCTGTCGCTTCCGGGTGTGATGACCGGCGTCGCGCTCGTCACAATTCTGCTGCTCGGCGAATACCTGATCCCGCAGCTGCTTGGCGGCGGCAAGGTGTTCTTCATCGGCAATGCGCTGGTCGATCTCTTCCTGCAATCGCGCAACTGGCCGTTCGGCTCGGCGATCGCCGTAACGCTGGTGGTGGTCGTCGTCATCGTGCTCAGCGTTGCCATGCGCGTCGCCTGGAAGGTCTCCGGCTCAAGACAGGTGGATCTCGTCTGATGCGCGCGCTCGTCACCTTCGTTTATCTGTTTCTCTATGCGCCGATCGCGCTGGTCGTGCTGTTCTCGTTCAACGCGGGACGCAGCGCCAGCGAGTTCACCGGTTTTTCGACCATGTGGTACGGCAAGGCGCTCGGAAACACATTCCTGATCACCGCCCTGCAGAACAGCCTGATGATCGCCTTCACCAGCGCAGTGCTGGCCGCCGTGTTCGGCACGATGGCAGCGCTCGGCATGCAGCGGCTGAGTGCCCGCGGCCGTGCCATCTTCGACGGCCTGTTTGCCGCCGCCATCGTCATCCCCGGCGTCGTCATCGGCATCGCCACGCTGGTGGCGCTGGTCGAAGTGTTCTCCTTCCTCAACCCGGCACTCGCAAGCATCTGGCCCGGCGACAAGCCGCCGCAACTCGGCCTCGGCTACGGCTCGATCATCGCGGCGCACGGCCTGTTTTCGCTGGCGCTGGTCACCATGATCGTCAAGGCCCGCATCGCCAGCCTCGGCCGCGACATCGTCGAAGCCTCCAGCGATCTCTATGCCACGCCGTTCACGACCTTCCGCCAGATCGTCCTGCCACAGATCCTGCCATCAGTGCTGGCAGGCTTCCTGCTCGCCTTCACCTTCTCGTTTGATGACTTCATCGTCGCCTTCTTCGTCGCGGGCTCGAAGACGACGCTACCGATCTATGTCTTCGCCTCAATCCGGCGCGGCGTGACGCCGGAAATCAACGCGATCGCCACCATGGTTCTGGTCGCCTCGCTGTTGATGATCCTGATCGCCCGCGTGCTGATGCGGGACAAGACGACAAAAGCGCATGCCGGGGAGTAGATCATGATCCTGAAAGACCATGTGGCCATCGTCACCGGCGCCGGCTCCGGCATCGGCCAGGCGGGTGCCGCGATCATGGCCCGTGAAGGCGCCCATGTGGCCGTCGCCGACCGCAGCGCCGAAGGTGCCGCGGAAACCGTGGCACTGATCCGCAATGCCGGCGGCACCGCCGAAAGCCTCATTCTCGACGTCACCGACGATATCTCCCTCGAAGCCGGTATCGCTTCGGTGCTCACCCGCCACGGCCGTATCGATATCCTGCACAATCACGCCGGTGCGCAGGTGGCCGGCGATCTCGAGCAGGTGGAGGTGGAAGGTTTCGACCGTTCCTGGAGCCTCAACGTCCGCGCCCATTTCATGGCCGCCCGCTTCGTCATGCCGACGATGAGGGCGCAAGGGCGCGGCGTCATCCTCAACACCTCCTCCTCCTCCGGCGTACTCTACGACCGCGAGATGATCGCTTACACCACCACCAAACACGCCGTCATCGCCATGACCAGGCAGATGGCCGGCGACTACGCCAAGTTCGGCATCCGCGTCAACGCGCTCTGCCCCGGCTGGGTCGATACGCCCTTCAACAGCCCTTTCATCGCCCAGATGGGCGGGCGCGCAGCGATTGAGGCTTATGTGCGGGAAAAGGTGCCGATGGGCCGATGGGCCAGCGTCGACGAGATCGCGGAATCGATCCTGTTTCTGGTCTCTGACCGGTCATCCTATATGACCGGTCAGATTTTGGTGGTCGATGGCGGGGAAGCCGTCGCCTAAAGCAAGGTGCCGTGCAGAATGACGATCGCCACGCTGAAATAGATCACCAGCCCGGTGACATCGACCAGCGTCGCGACGAACGGCGCCGACGCGCTGGCCGGGTCAAAGCCGATACGCTGCAACAGGAACGGCAACATCGATCCCGTTGCCGAGCCGAAGGTGACGATACCCGTCAATGCGACGCCGACCGTCAGCGCCACCAGCATCCAGTGCGGCCCGTAATCGTAGAAACCGAGCCACTGCCAGGCAACGATCCGCGCGACGCCGATGACGCCGAGAATGGCGCCGAGCGTCAGCCCCGTCGGAATTTCGCGCAGAAGTACACGCCACCAGTCGCGCAGCCGGACCTCGCCGAGCGCCAGCCCGCGAATGATCAGCGAGGTTGCCTGCGAACCGGAATTGCCGCCGGAGCTCATGATCAGCGGAATGAACAGCGTTAGGACGATCGCCTTTTCCAGCTCCGTCTCGAAATGCTGCATGGCCGTCGCCGTCAGCATTTCGCCCAGGAAAAGCGCTGCCAGCCAGCCGCCGCGCTTGCGGATCATGCCGGCAAAGCTGATCTTCATATAGGGCTTGCCAAGCGCCTCCATGCCGCCAAAACGATGCACGTCCTCGGTCGTTTCAGCCACCATCGTATCGATGACATCATCGACGGTGACGATGCCGAGCATACGATGCGCGTCATCGACCACCGGCAGTGCCAGAAGGTCGTGCTTGCTGATCAGCTGTGCCACGTCTTCCTGACCGGTCATCGGATCCACCGTCACCGGCGCGCTCTTGTGGGCGACGGAGAGAATCGGCGCATCCGGTTCGCCGGTGATCAGCCGCCGCAGGGTGACGAGGCCGACCAGCGCCTGGCTGTCGGGATCGAGCACATAGATGGCATAGACCGTTTCGCGCGAGCGTTCGACACGGCGGACGTGATCCAGCGTTTCCGCCACGGTCCAGCCGGAGGAGACGCTGACGAACTCCGTCGTCATGATGCTGCCCGCCGTCTTCGGCGGATAGCCCATCAGCGTCTGGACCGCCAGCCGCGCATCGGCATCCAGCGCGCCGAGAACAAGCATGCGCCGGTCCTCCGCCATTTCGTGGAGAATGTCGGCGACGCGGTCGTTGGAGGCGGCGTTCAGAAGCCGGCCGGCGATCTCGACCGGCATGCGGCCGACAATGGCTGCGGCATGGTGCAGTTCCGGCCGGTCCAGAATGGCGACAGCCTGTTCCTGCGGCAAGCCCGCAAGCGCACGTGCCGCATCCGCGGCCTTCAGCAGATTGAACTGCTCGACGCGTTCCGCGACAGTCAGGATGGGATCGTGAACGTCGGACTTGCGGCCGACCCAGTTGGAAAAAAACTTGGTGTTCATTGACTTGCCTTCCCGCCGTCGACGGCGGATCGTGGCAGGTCAATCCAGCGGATCACCCCACGAAGGCCGCAGACGGCACTTGCAATCGACTGTTACTGTCGCTTGGCATTGGGTTGATGACTCCGGTTGATTGTTGCAGTGCAAAACATATTGCCCTGCAAGGCGGAAATGATCCCGCCGAAAGCAAATGTCAAGAGGGTCGCAATCGGCGAAATCGATTGTGGACAATGTTTAATCGTTGATCGGATTTAGGGGGCTGCAGGCTGTTGAAGGCGATCAGTCCGGCACGCGTTTTTGAACGTCTTGAGAAGTGCCGTAAACGTGCCGTTGCTGCTTTCGATTATGGTTGCGCCATCCTGCCGGATGGCGTTTTCGTCGTCATGCTTCGCGCTCGGATTGGATTCCGGCAGGCGGCGTTTTATCGCCCATCGAGAAGCGCACTGAAGGTTTTGAGATCGACATTTCCGCCGCTGAGAACGATGCCCACCCGCTTGCCCTGGCAGGCGATGGTTCCGTGGAGAACGGCAGCGGCGGCAAGGCAGCCGGTCGGTTCGACGATGATCTTCATCCGCTCGGCAAAAAAGCGCATGGTCTCGATCAGCTGCGCATCACTGACTGTGACGATGTCATCGACATCGCGTTTCAGGATTGGAAAGTTGTGTTGTCCGAGATAGGTGGTCAGTGCGCCATCGGCGATCGATTTTGGAACGGGAATGCGCACGATCTCGCCCTTGAGCAACGATTGCCGGCCATCGTCGCCTGCTTCCGGTTCGACACCGATAATCCTGCACCCGGGCGCTAGCGCCTTCGCACTGAGGGCGCTACCGGCCAGCAGGCCGCCGCCACCCAGCGGCACGACGAGATAGTCGATCTCGCCGACCTCCTCGATCAGTTCCAGCGCTGCGGTGCCTTGGCCCGCAATGACATCGGCGTGATCATAGGGCGGAATGAGCGTCGCCCCTCGCTTGGTGGCAATCTGCTGGCTGATCGCCTCGCGGTCCTCGGTGTAGCGGTCGTAAAAGACAACCTCGGCGCCATACCCCCTTGTCGCAGCCACCTTCATCGCCGGCGTATCCTGCGGCATGATGATGACTGCCGAGATACCGAAGAGCTTGGCGGCATAGGCCAGCGCCTGCGCGTGGTTGCCGGACGAGAAGGCAACGACACCGTTGCGCCGGACCGCCGGTTCCAGCGCGGCGATCGAATTGTAGGCGCCACGAAACTTGAAGGCTCCGCCCCGCTGCAGGTTTTCCGCCTTGAAGAACAGGCTGGCACCCGCCATCGCATCGGCCGTGCGCGATGTCAGGACGGGCGTGACATGTGCCATTCCGGAAATGCGTTCACGCCCGGCCTTGACGTCGTCGAATGTCGGCAAACGCAGGGCGGGTGTTACATTGGAAATCGTTGTCAATCTGGCCTCCGAAATCGTGCCGTTGTCGAAATCACGGAATACCAATTCACGCGGTTGCGACATCCGGCGCAAGAGAACAATTGTCACCGTCACGCTTCAATCCAGCGCGATATATCCAATCCCCTTCTTCTCGATCTCGTCCAGCGACTCCTCATAACCAGCATCCGCATAGCGGATGACCCCGAGCGATGTGTCGTTGGTCAGCGCGTGGCCGAGCCGTTCCGCCCCGCCCTCCGTACCATCAGCGACCACCGTCACACCGCAGCTGGTCATGTAGCCCGCATAGCCTCCGCCGCCGGAATGCACGACGACGAGGTCGGCCATCGACGAGCAGAGCAGCATCGCATCGAGCAGCGGCCAGTCGGCGATGGCATCGGAGCCATCCTTCATCCGCTCGGTCATGATGTTGGGATGCGCCATGGCACCGGCGTCGAGATGATCACGGGAAAAGGCGATCGGACCTTTCAACTCACCGGAGGCGACGAGCGCGTTGACGGCGACGGCAAGTTCCGTCCGTTCGCCATGCCCGAGCCAGGCGATACGGGCGGGCAGGCCTTCGAAGGGCACGTTTTCCCGCGCCAGCCTGATCCAGTTGGTGACGATCTTGTTGTCGGGAAACATTTCGAGCAGCAGGTCGTCGATACGGGCGATGTCGCTCTCCTCGCCCGACAGCGCCATCCAGCGGAAGGGCCCGATGGCCCGGGCAAACAGCGGCCGCAGATAGGCTTCGGTAAAGATGCGGATATCGAAGGCGTTCGTGACGCCGCCCTCGCGCGCCTGGGTGCGGATCAGGTTGCCGTTATCGAATACCTCAGCACCTTTCGCCTGAAACTCCAGCATGGCCCTCACATGATCGACGATCGAGGCGCGGCTGGCGGCCATCAGCTGTCCCTGCCCGTCAACGCGCAGGCGCTTGACCTCCTCGATGCTCATGCCCTTCGGCACATAGCCATAGACCAGATCATGGGCCGAGGTCTGGTCGGTGACGATATCCGGCACGATGCCACGTCTGGCGATTTCCGGGTAAAGCGCCGCCGCGTTGCCGACGAGACCGATCGAGGTGGCACGCTTTTCCTTGACTGCCTCGTTGATCATGGCAAGCGCGGTGTCGAGGTCCGGCGCCACATGTTCGAGATAGCCGATGTCCCGGCGCTTTTCGGCCCGGACGGGGTCGATATCGATGCAGAGGATCGCTGCCCCCGCCATGCGACCGGCCAGCGGCTGTGCGCCGCCCATGCCGCCGAGCCCGGCGGTCAGGATGAAGCGTCCGGCCAGATCGCCGCCAAACCGGTTTTCGGCGATGCGCATGAAGATTTCGTAGGTGCCCTGGATGACGCCCTGGCTGCCGATATATTGCCAGGCGCCGGCGGTCAGCCCGCCCCAGCAGATCAGCCCCTGCCTCTCCAGCTCATAGAACACCTCGGCCTTCGCCCATTGGCCGACGATGTTGCAATTGGCCATGATCACCAGCGGCGCCTTGGCATGGGTCTTCAGGAGCGCGACCGGCTTGCCCGACTGGATCACCAGCGTCTGGTCCTCGTCCATCTCCAGCAACGTCTTGACGATCGCTTTGTGCGACGCCCAGTTGCGCGCCGCCTTGCCGAGCGCGGCATAGACGATCAAATTGTCCGGATCCTCGCCGACCGAGAGCACGTTTTCCAGCAACCGCAGCAACGCCTCCTGCCGCCAGCCTTTCGCGCGAAGCTCGGGGCCACTGGGGATGGGAAAGTTCGGATGACGGGGGTTCGGTTTGGGCATGATGGTCTTTCCCTCAAAATTCTTCAATTTCAAACGGAGCATCTTTGTCACGATCGTTTCCAAAGAAATTCATGCGCTTGAACCTTCCACTGACACAGCCCTTGTCGCGGAACAGTTCGATGAAATAATCCGCGCCGCCCATTCGATGGGTTGAAAAAGGTATGTTCATGTCTCGAAGAGTTTCGCACATGCGGAAAACGCGTTCCTCCTCCAACGATTCAAAGCCGTAGACATCTTTGTAGGTTTCACTCCTTATGAAGCCCATTTGTAGAAACTGGAATGCTTCGGAAAGCGACCCCAACTCAACAAGCACTCGATTGTGTTCGACGATCGTTACATGGGTCGGTTTCATTTGCATCATCCCAACGCGTACTTCGCCAACTCGATCCCCATAGCCTTCTCGACCGACGGATAGACGCTCGGGTCAAGCACGCTCGACGCCAGCGGAATGACGGTCTTCGGCACATGCAGCACGAAGATCGTCATTCCGACCTGCAACTGCCCGACGCTCAGCGGTTCGCCTTCGGGCGACAGCGTGGTGATGACGTCCGGGAAGGTGGCGAGCCGGGTGCCGCCGGCATCCTCGACCGCCATATATTCGTTCATGATGTGGAGTACCGTGGAGTCATCGCCCTTCCCCAGAGTCACCGTGCCGATGTCGAAGGCTTCCTTGGTGTAGAGGACGGACTTGTCGGTGATGACGCCTTCCGCAAGGATCGTGCCGTTGGTGGTTTTGGCGATGGCATCGATGATGGCACCGCCGCCCCTGCCTTCCGCGGCGATGATCGCCTCACCCAGAGTCAAGGCGAGCGTAATGCCGCCGAGCGCGGCATTCTTGCGGACATAGGACGCCCGAAGCGGATTGCGGCAGGACGCAATGAAGCCGCCGGACATGTCGGAGGCGGTGCGCAGGATCGGCGATACTTTCGCGGTCGCGCCGCGCACGACCAGTTCGATATAGCGGTTCTCGTCGCGATTGCCGCCGACCGCCGTCTGGATCATCTGCTCCGGCGAGCCGGCCATGCCGATCGATCCCATGTCGCCGGTCGGATGCGCTCGCATATCGCCGACGGCATCCAGAACCTTGGTGCCAAGGATCGCCGACGGCAGCCAGCCGTTCAGTGTCGAAGATTTACCGTTTTGCCCGACCATCAGCGCCGAGAGCTTTTCGCCCAGCGCCTCCTGCAGCAGTTCCACCGCCTTGACGTAATCGACGCCGCGCATTTCCCAAGGCGTGGTCGAGGCCGGCGCACCGATCGCAGCAGCCGTTGCCACCCAATCATCAGCGTCGAGTTCGTCGATCGAAACCAGCTCCGGCTTGCCGATCGACACGGCGGCATAACCGAGCATACGCCCATGATCCGCCCAGCCGCCGCCGCCGGCGGCATAGACCGAGCCGCCCTTGACCGCCGCCTCGACGTCTTTTTCCGTCAGTATCCGGCCCATCAGCGCTCTCCCTGTAAAGCCGCGTCGAGTTTTTTGACGGCCTCGAACAAAACAGCCGTGCCGAGCGCGATATCGTCGTTTTCAGCCCATTCGTCCGGCGTGTGCGAGCGCCCTTCCCGGCAGGCGATGAAGATCATCGCAGCCTTCGAAATCCGTGCCATCCAGGCGGTGTCATGACCGGCGCCCGACGCCATCCGGCGGCGTTTTGCGCCGACACGGTCGCAGGCCTCTTCGAGATTGCCCATCACGAGGGGATCGGCGGGCGTCGGGAAGTTGTCGGAAATCAGCTTCGGCGACGCGATCGAAACGCCGGTGTCGCGCTGGATATCGACGGCAAGCTGATCGATCTCGCCGATGAAGCGCTCCATGTCGGGCCGCAGTTCCGCGCGGGCATCGATCAGGATGCGTGCGCGAGACGGCACCACATTGGCCGCATTCGGCTCGATCGAGAATTCGCCGACCGTCGCCGTGAAATGCCCCTCGCCCTTCGAAAACGCGAAGCCAAGCCGCTCGACATCGCCGACCATGCGCGCGGCAGCCGTCAGCGCATCGCGCCGCCGCCCCATCGGCGTCGTGCCGGCGTGATCAGCCTGGCCTTCGAACAGGATTTCAATCCGGGTGATGCCGGCAATGGCCGTGACGATGCCGATGTCGCAACGCTCCATTTCGAGTACAGGCCCCTGCTCGATATGCAGTTCCAGAAACGCCTTGATGTCGGATCGTTTCTGCCGTGCCAGCCGCGACGGATCGCCGCCAGCATCGATCATCCCCTGCCGGAGAGTCAGTTCCCCTTGCGTCCGGCTTAGCCAGCCGTCCGGAATCAGTCCGGCCAAGCCACGGCTGCCGATGCAGGAGACGCCGAAGATCGACACCTCCTCGGCCAGGAAGTCGACCACCTCAAGGTCGTGATCGAGTCTTATGCCGGCATCGTTCAGCGCCTGCGCGACTTCAAGCGCAGCGGCAATACCGGCGATGCCGTCGAACCGGCCCCCTTCCGGCACCGTATCCGAATGTGAGCCAAGCATGATCGTCCCAAGCCCCGATTTACGGCCCTTGCGGCGACCGATCAGGTTTCCGGATGCATCAATCCGGGTTTCCAGCCCGGCAGCCTTGAAACGCTGTTCGAGAAAGGCGCGGCCTTCCAGAAACAACGGCGTGAAAGCGCGGCGCGTGTAGGGCCGGTCCGGCTCGGTGATACGGGCGAGCCCCTTGATGATATCGGCGATGCGGCGGGCATCGACCGGGAGATTGGTCTCGACAGCGGCCATCAGACTGCCTCGCGCAGTGGCAGGCTGGGCAACGGCCGGACAAACCGACCAGCACCCGGCGCCGAAAGCACGGCCTTCCCATCGAAAACCAGCCGGCCTCGATTATAGGTGGCGGCCACGCGCCAGGGCAGATGCATGCCGTTGTAGGGCGACCAGCCGACGACATTGTTGCCGCTTGCCGCCGCGTCATAGGTGTAGGGCTCCGGCGTCAGCACCGCGATGTCGGCATCCTTGCCGATTTCGAGCGCACCCTTCTGGTGATCAAGCCGGAAATGGCGAGCCGGATTGAGCGCCACCAGCTCGGCCGCGCGGGTCAGCGGAATGCCGCGTTCCAGCGCGCCCTTGACGAACAGCGGCACCATGACTTCCAGCCCCGGTACGCCAGAGGCATTGGCCAGCATATCCGGATTGGTCTTGCGGTTTTCCGACCAGCTGACGTGATCGGTCGAAACCAGCGTCACAGTGCCGTCAGCGACATGCCGCCAGAGCTTTTCCACCTCGGCACGCGGGCGGATCGGCGGATTGATCTTCGCCTTGCCGCCGAGCCGCTTCACGTCGTTCTCCTCGTCGAGGACGAGATAATGGATGCAGCACTCGATGGTGGCGCGATATCCCTGCGCCCGATAGGCGCTCGCAATCTCATAGCCGCGCCCGACGGAGCAATGCACCACATGGGCCGGGCAACCCGTTGCAGCACCCGTCTCGTAGATCTGGTTGGTGGCCAGCAGTTCCGTCAGCGGCGGACGCGAAAGCCCATGAGCGCGGTAGTCGGTGATGCCGGCGGCCTTGACCTTGTCGATCGCAGCCCGCACCGCCTCGTCATCCTCGTTGTGAACACCCGCCGTCAACCCCGTCGGGGCGATGGCGGCAAAGCAGTCTTCCAGCAAAGCTGCCGGAATGCGCGGAAAACGTTTCGGATCGGTGCCGAAGGTCGAGAACTTGAAGGCGGCGACACCCGCCTCGACCATCTCCAAAATGCGCACCGGGCCGTCTTCCGGATCGATCGTGCCATAGAGCGCGAAATCGACGCGGGCCTGCGCGCCGGCATGATCGATCTTGCGCTGTACGGCCTCGGCCGAACACACGAGATCGCCCTCGTCATAGGGCATGTCGACAATCGTCGTGACGCCACCGGCAGCGGCCGAGCGCGTCGACCAGACGAAATCCTCCTGGTCCTTCTGGGAAAGCGAATGCACCTGCGCATCGATGGCGCCGGGCAAAATGAGTGCCTGCCCGAGATCGTGGCGTTCACGCGCGGCCGGCATGGCGCCCTGCCCGACGAAGGCGATCTTGCCGTCGCGCACCGCCACGAGCCCGCCTTCGACGAGACGATCGGGCAGAACCACAGTGCCTTTCAGGACCAGATCGAAATCAGACATCGCAGTTCCCCCTAATTGCCGAGCGCGAAAAAATCGTCGAATTCCGGCATCGGCGCCGCCGCAACGATGGCCCGCAGCAAATCCTCGGACGCAAATGCGACATGCAGCGCCTCGATCTCCCTGGAGAGTGGCCGATCCTTCATGTACATCGGGCTCAGCGCCCGGACGCGATCATAGGCGATGCGCGTGACCCCTTGCGACGTATCGCCGAGAAGGTCGATCGCCTGGGCCGACAGCAGAGCCTCGATCGCCGCCATCTGTCTGAGGTCGCGCACCTGCGTTTCCATGCGCTCGACGATCAGCGGCAGAAAGGTCGCCTCCTCCTCAAGCCCGCCGGCAACGACGATCGACTGCGCCGACAAGGGAACGGCCAGCGACTGGACGCGCATGTAGAGTTCGACGACCAGCTTCATCAACGGGCCGAGACCGCTGGCGATTTCGCCGGGTGCCACCAGATTGATCGGCAGGTTTCGCCGCACACCATTGGACAGCAGAATGCAGCGGTTGAGCATGTTGCGCGCCACGTGGGAAAAGGCGATCTGCGCCGTCTCGATATAGAGCGTCGTCGTCAGCGGCAGCGACGCGCCGGAGGCATGAACCTGCCCGCCGAGCACCACCGGATTGTCGTCGGACAGATAGGTCGCGTCGACCAGCCGTTCGGCGGCCACAAGGAGTGTATCGACGGCTGCACCGAAAACCTGGGCGGTCATGCGCAGGCTCAAGGGATCGTGGATCGCCGTCGGCAGCGGCCAATCGACACAATCGGACTGACCGTAAAGCCAGGACCCGACGAGCGCCTCGCCGCGCGTTCCCAGTGCCGCGGCAACCCGCCATGGATCGGCCGAGGCGCCGAGCGCCAGGGACGACATCAGGCCGGTTGCCATCGAAACGCGGACGGCGGAGGCCGCCTCGCGCAGAACGTCGGTTGCCGCGGCGAAAGCCGTCGCATTGACGCTGAGCGCCGCCAGCGCATCGCGCGGCAGCATCACGAAAGGCTGAAGCCCGGCGCGGCGCAAGGCTTCCTCCGCAGCAAGCAGTTCGCCACCGAAAAAGGCCTCGCCGATCCCGGTCAGTACGGAGGCCACCTGCCCCATCAGGCCGATATCGGCGCAGCCGATCGAGCCATGGCGATGGACGGCCGGCACGACGCCGCACTCCAGAAGGCCAAGGAAAGCCTTGACGAGATCGACGCTGCAGCCGGTATGACCGCCGAGCGCGGTGTTGATGCGAATGGCAATGGCCTTGCGCACGATCGCCTGTGAAAATAGCGGTCCCGTGCCGAAGTGATGCGCCCTCACCAGCGCGGTGTTGAATTCCGAGAGGTCATCGATCGTCCACAGGCGGTCTTTCATCGATCCGACGCCGGTGTTGGCGCCATAAACCGGCAGGCCCATGGCGATACGATCGGCAATGACTTTGTGCGCGGCATCGACGCGCTCGAACGATTGCTCGGCCACGACAGGAACGAAAAAGCCGGAACCAATCTTCTCCAGCGCCGCGAAGTCGAGCGGGTTACCGTTGAGCAGGATGGTTTTCACCGATGCGTGCATGCTTTGACTCACGTTGTTGCCCGGTATGCTATGCCCAATTCCCCCGGTTGTGATATATCCCAATAACGAAACATGAGATGCCGATACCGGAACACATCGCTGCGGTTCTGCCGCTGCGATCACGAAGATGAAAACAGGCCATGGATATCGCCACGCTTGCCCTTGTTCATGCAATCCTTGAAGCACGCGGAATCCGCCCGGCGGCAAAAACGAGCGGACGGCCCGTCGCAAGCGTCAGCGCTGCATTGAAGCGTTTCGAAGCGGCTATTGCGGTACCGCTCGTCAGACGCGAGGGCGGCAATCTGGTGCCGACGCTGGAGGCGCAGAGCCGGATGGCGGATCTCGCTGCGGCAAACCAGGCGGTGCAGTCGCTACTGTCATGCCGATCCGATGCGCAACCGCGCCCCACGCCATCGATCAGCCTGACGGCGCTCGACCGTTTCGTCACCGTCGCCCGCAGCGGCAGCATTCGCGGCGCATCGAAGATTTCGGGGACCGGCCAGCCGCAACTGACGCGACAGATGAACGATCTGGAGCGTGATCTCGGTTATGATCTGCTGGTCCGTTCGCCCTCCGGTATCGCCTGCACGCCGGAAGGCCTGGCCGTGATCCCGATCGCCGAAAACCTGCTCGACATCTGGCGGCGCCTGTCGCGTGCATCAAGCGACCGGTTCCGCCGGACGGCCGCGACCTGGCGTTTCGGCTCGGTGATGCCGCTCGGTCCGGAAAGCGAGATCGCCCGCATGCTGGCAGCGCTGACCGCCGAATGGCACCGCGCCCGCCCGCGCCAGCCCCTGTTCGTGTCCAGCACCACGGCCGACGAACTGATCGCCGGATTGAAGAATCGCCGCTTCGACGTCGTGCTGCTCGATCTGGAATCATTCCCGTCCGAGTTCGAAGGTACACTTATCTCCCGCACGCCGCTGGCATTGGCGGGACACGCATCGCTGTTTGCCAGACATGGCGACGATATCCGCGGGTTGCTTCAATCCAATCCCATCGCCGTCCCCAGCCTCAAGAGCGGATTACGCCAGCAGGCGACCCGTTTCATCGAGGCAGCACTGAGTGAACAGGAGCGCGGCATGCTGACGCTGACGGAAGTCGATTCCATCCCCGTCATCCTCAATCTCGTCATGGACCATGGCTATCTCTCGGTGCTCCCGGAAAGCTCCGCCGCGCGCGTGCGAAACGCCCCCGCGATGCGCAGGCTCGGGCCCGGCTACATGCAGAGCCTGTCGCTGGCGTGGCAGAAAAATGCTCTCTCCCGGCAGGTGGCGGAAGCCATGCTCGGCATGATGCTCGCAGATCGGAAATCCGCCACGACCATTCTTCACGCTTGAATCATTTTCTCTCCAATGGCGATTAAAGCCCTGACGGGACTCAGGAATTCATCGCCAATTGAATCGACACATGAGCGAATTGAATCAGTTCTTGAGCTTCAGCCGCCGGCGCGTCTCGCTCGGACTTTCGCGATAGTGCGCACGATAGCTGCGCGAAAAGGCCGAGGATGAATTGAAGCCGGTGGCAGCGGCAATGTCGGCGAAATCGGCCCGCGTCTCGATCACCTTGCGCCGGGCCGCGTTGAGCCTGAGCGCCAGATAATGCGCATGAGGCGCTACACCCATCGTCTCGTGAAACAGGTCCTGAAGATGGCGGGCGCTGACGCCGGCCCGGCGGGCAAGACGGGTCAACGTCAATGGCGCATCGACCGTCTCCTCCATCAGCCTGACGGCAGCACCGACCCGCGCATCGAGAATGCGCATGTTGCCGATGGCAGGCACCTGCAAGAGGTCACCCCGCGTCCGCTCCTGCTCATAGATGAACAGCCGGGAAACTTCGAGCGCCAGCGAGTAGCTGTGCTGACGGCGGATCAGTTCCAGCATCAGATCGAGCGTCGGCAGCGAACCGCCGGTGGTGATCCTCTTGCCATCGATGACGAAGCGCTCGCGCACCATGGTGATCTGCGGATAGGCGGCGGTGAAATCCTCGAAATCCTCCCAATGGGTGGTGGCCGAGCAATTGTCGAGCAGGCTGGTCTCGGCCAGCATCCACGAGCCCGATTCAATGCCGGCCATCACCTCGCGATGTCGGGCGGTCTGAGAAAGCTGCATGCGCAGGTGCGAGGTCGTGTAGGCCTGCCAGTTGTAGCTCGACAGCACGAAGAGCGGTGCGGTTTCCTTCTGCGGCCGGAAGGGCCCGGCAACCGGGATCGGAATACCGCTCTTGGTCTCGATCGCGGTGCCGTCCGGGCTGAAGATATCCCAGTCGTAGAGCGTTTTTCCGGCAATGCGATTTGCTGCGCGCAAGGGCTCGATCACCGACGCAACAAGGATCAGATTGGTCTCCGGCAACACCAGCAGATCGATATGCTGGGTTTCATCCCGTGGAACGAGCATTCGCCTTTCTCCCACTTTGAATTCTGAAAATGTATAATGTAAATCTGAAAAAGGAAAGCAGAGCGCTCCTTCTTGGCTCGTAATGGACGACAAGAACAAGGGGAGATTTTTATGCCGCTGAGCATGAACCGCGACGTTTTCATCACCTGTGCCGTGACCGGCTCCGGCGACACTGCCGGCAAGTCTCCGCACGTGCCGAGATCGCCAAAAGAAATTGCCGCCTCGGCCATCGATGCCGCCAAGGCCGGCGCCGCCATCGTTCATTGTCACGTGCGCGATCCGGAAACCGGTGCTCCGAGCCGCCGCAATGATCTCTACAGGCAAGTGACCGACCTCATCCGCTCCGCCGACGTCGATGTGGTGCTGAACCTGACGGCCGGCATGGGCGGCGATCTGATTTTCGGCAATGTCGAAAGCCCGCTGCCGCTCAATCCGCAGGGCACCGACATGGCGGGCGCCACCGAGCGCGTTAGCCACGTCGCCGAATGCCTGCCGGAAATCTGCACGCTCGACTGCGGCACCATGAACTTCTCGCTCGGCGATTACGTCATGACCAACACGCCCTCGATGCTGCGCGCCATGGCCAAGATGATGACCGATCTTGGCGTGCGCCCTGAAATCGAAGCCTTCGACACCGGCCATCTGTGGTTTGCCAAGCAACTCGTCGAGGAAGGCCTGATCGAGGATCCGGTGCTGATCCAGCTGTGCATGGGCATTCCGTGGGGCGCCCCCGACGACCTCAACACCTTCATGGCGATGGTCAACAATGTGCCGAAGAGCTGGACCTTCTCCGCCTTCTCCATCGGCCGCAATGCCATGGCCTATCCGGCAGCGGCAATCCTTGCCGGCGGCAATGTCCGAGTCGGGCTGGAAGACAACCTCTATGTCGGCAAGGGCCAGCTCGCCACCAACGCGCAGCTCGTCGAAAAGGCGGTGACCGTAATCGAAGGCATGGGCGCACGGATCATCGGGCCGGCTGAGGTGCGGGAGAAGCTGAAGCTGGTGAAGCGATAAAGGCGAACGGGCGGAGTGGGGGGTAAGCCCCCTCATCCGCCCTTCGGGCACCTTTTCCCCGCTGGGGAGAAGGGGAAACCGCGGCAATCGCCGAGGTCGGAAATGAACCCGCGAAGACGCTGCGCGCACCCTCTTCTCCCCAGCGGGGAGAAGGTGGCCCAAAGGGCCGGATGAGGGGGAACCGCGAAACGGACATACAAGAGGGAACACGACAACAATGACCAAAATCACCAAGGCGGCCTGCATCGGCGGCGGCGTTATCGGCGGGGCCTGGGCGGCTCGTTTCCTGCTTGCCGGCATCGACGTCAACATGTTCGATCCGCATCCGGAAGCGGAACGCATCGTCGGCGAAGTGCTGGCCAATGCCGAGCGCGCCTATGCCATGCTGACCATGGCGCCGCTGCCGAAGAAGGGTAAGCTCACCTTCGTCAAGAGCGTTGAAGAGGCCGTGCAAGGCGCTGACTGGATTCAGGAAAGCGTTCCCGAGCGGGTCGACTTGAAGCGCAACGTCATCACCCAGATCGATGCTGCCGCAGACCCAAAGGCGTTGATCGGCTCGTCCACCTCCGGCATCATGCCGACGGAATTGCAGAGGGACATGAAACATCCCGAGCGCATGTTCGTCGCCCATCCCTACAATCCGGTCTACCTGTTGCCGCTCGCCGAACTCGTCGGCGGCGAGAAGACATCCAAGGCGACCCTGCAGGACGCCAAGGCAAAGCTCTCGCCGATCGGCATGAAGGGCGTCATCATCAACAAGGAGATCGAGGCCTTCGTCGGCGATCGCCTGCTCGAAGCCGTCTGGCGTGAAGGCCTGTGGCTGATCAAGGACGACATCTGCGATACCGAGACGCTCGACGACGTCATCCGCTATTCGTTCGGCATGCGCTGGGCGCAGATGGGCATGTTCGAGACCTACCGCATCGCCGGTGGCGAAGCCGGCATGCGCCACTTCCTCGCCCAGTTCGGCCCCTGCCTCTCCTGGCCCTGGACCAAGCTGATGGACGTCGTCGATCTCGATGATGAACTGGTCGACAAGATCGCCGGCCAATCGGATGCGCAGTCGGGCGCCCGTGGCATTCGCGACCTTGAACGCATCCGCGACGAAAACCTCGTCGGCATCATGCACGCGCTGAAAAGCGGCGATGGCGGCAAGGGCTGGGGTGCCGGCAAGCTGCTGGCGGATTTCGAGCAGAGCCTCTGGGCCTCCGCCGAAAAGCCGAAGACCGATCTCGGACAAGCGCAGCCGATCCGCATTCTCGACACCAAGGTCAACGCCGCCTGGGTCGATTACAACGGCCACATGACCGAGCATCGCTACCTGCAGGTGTTCGGCGACACGTCCGACGGCCTGTTGCGCCTGATTGGCGTCGATCTAGAATACGTCAAGAACGGCCACAGCTATTACACGGTCGAAACCCATATCCGCAACCTCGGCGAAGCCAAGCTCGGCGACGCGCTCTACTCAACCTGCCAGATCCTGTCGCACGACGAAAAACGGCTGCACATCTTCTCGACCATCTACAACGGCGCGACCAACGAAGCGGTTGCCACCGCCGAGCAGATGCTGCTGCATGTGGACTCGAAGGCCAGCAAGGCTGTGCCGGCATCGGCCGTCGTCCTCGACAGGGTGAAGGCGATTGCCGAGGCGCATGCGGGATTGGTCAAGCCCGAGGGTGTCGGGCGGAGTGTGGGGCAGAAGCTGTAAGGCACAGAGTTCGCGGACACCTACCCCCCTCTGTCGGCTGCGCCGACATCTCCCCCTCAAGGGGGGAGATCAGCCGCCAGCTTTTGGGGCACGAAGGTGAAGAACAATCTCCCCCCTTGAGGGGGAGATGTCCCGAAAGGGACAGAGGGGGGTGGCGCCAAAGGCGCACCTACGGAACGATACGGAGGACTATAAGATGGATTTCGCACTGACCGAAGAACAGCAGATGATCGTCGACACCGTTCGCGGCTTCGTCGAGACCGAGATCTATCCGCATGAAAACGAGGTCGAGCGCACCGGCATCGTGCCGAAGGAACTTGGCCAGGAGATCGCGCAGAAGTGCAAGGATCTCGGTTTCTTTGCCTGCAACATGCCGGAAGAGGTTGGCGGCGCCGGGCTCGATCATCAGACCTTCACGCTGGTCGAGCGCGAACTCGGCCGTGGCTCGATGGGCCTGACCGTCTTCTTCGGTCGCCCCTCCGGCATCCTCATGGCTTGCAACGAAGAGCAGCGCGAAAAATATCTGATCCCCGCCGTCAAGGGCGAGAAGTTCGATGCGCTGGCCATGACCGAACCCGATGCCGGTTCCGACGTGCGCGGCATGAAGTGTTTTGCCAAGCCCGATGGCGACGACTGGATCGTCAACGGCACCAAGCATTTCATTTCGCATGCCAATATCGCCGATTTCGTCATCGTCTTCATCGCCACGGGCGAGGAAGAAACCCCGCGCGGGCCAAAAAAGAAGATCACCTGCTTCCTCGTCGATCGCGGCACGCCGGGCTTCGAAATCCGCAACGGCTACGACTCGGTTTCCCATCGTGGCTACAAGAATTGTATCCTCTCGTTTGACGATTGCCGCCTGCCCTCGTCCGCCATTCTCGGCGAAGTCCACAAGGGGTTCGACATCGCCAACGACTGGCTCTACGCCACCCGCATCACCGTTGCCGCCACCTGCGTCGGCCGCGCCCGCCGGGTGTTCGACTATGCCCTGCCCTATGCCGCCGAGCGCAAGCAGTTCGGCAAGCCGATCGGCGCCAACCAGGGCGTGTCCTTCAAGCTCGCCGACATGATCACCGAGATCGACGCCGCCGACTATCTGACACTGGCCGCAGCCTGGCGGCTCGACCAGAAGCTGCCCGCCAACCGCGAGATCGCCTCTGCCAAGCTCTACGCCTCCGAAATGCTTGCCCGCGTCACTGACGAGGCGATCCAGATCTATGGCGGCATGGGCCTGATGGACGACCTGCCGCTCGCCCGCTTCTGGCGCGATGCCCGCGTCGAGCGCATCTGGGACGGCACCTCGGAAATCCAGCGGCACATCATCAGCCGCGACCTCTTGCGCCCGCTGGGAGCGTGAGCATGACGCGATCCCTCGACCGTCTAATCCGGCCAAAATCCATTGCCGTCTTCGGCGGCAAGGAAGCGCGCCGGGTGATCGAGCAATGCGACAAGATGGGGTTCACAGGCGACATCTGGCCCGTACACCCGAAACAGGACGAGATTTTCGGGCGCAGATGCTACCGCTCGGTGGCGGAACTGCCCGCCGCTCCCGATGCATCCTTCGTCGGCGTCAACCGCCAGCTCACCATCGAGATCATCCGCGATCTTTCCGCACGTGGTGCCGGCGGGGCCATCTGCTATGCATCCGGATTCCGGGAAGCTGTCAGCGAACTCGCCGATGGCAACGACCTGCAGGAAGCATTGGTCAAAGCGGCCGGCGACATGCCGATCGTCGGCCCCAATTGCTACGGCTTCATCAACGCTCTGGACGGCGC
Source organism: Rhizobium herbae (assembly GCF_017873135.1). GTDB lineage: Bacteria > Pseudomonadota > Alphaproteobacteria > Rhizobiales > Rhizobiaceae > Pararhizobium > Pararhizobium herbae. The sequence continues at coordinate 1,004,846 of NZ_JAGGJV010000001.1, forward strand.
CCTGCTCTGGCCGGACCAGCATGGCATGCAGCGTGTCGAACGTGGCGTCGCGGTTCTCACCCAGTCGTCTAACATCGCCTGCAACATCTCCATGCAGATGCGCGGCCTGCCGCTTGCCTACATCATGACCGCCGGAAACCAGGCGCAGACCGGCCTTTCCGAACTTGCGATCGCAGCCCTTGAAGACCCGCGCGTCACTGCCGTCGGCCTGCATATCGAAGGTTTCGACAGCATCGAGGCTTTGCAGCGGCTTGCGGTCAGAGCGCGGGAACTGAAAAAGCCGGTAGTAACCCTGAAAGTTGGCAAATCCGAAGCCGCCCAGCTTGCCACGGTCTCGCACACCGCATCGCTGGCCGGCAACGACACCGTCTCCAGCGCCCTGCTGGAGCGGCTCGGCATTGGTCGCGTCGATACCCTGCCGGAACTGCTGGAAACGCTGAAGCTGCTGCACCTGCATCCGCCGCTGAAAAGCCTCGATATCTCCTCGATGAGTTGCTCCGGCGGCGAGGCATCGCTGATGGCCGATGCCGGCGTGAAGCGAAAGACCGTGTTCCGCGCCTTGAAGGACGAGCAGCGCCAGCCGCTGCGCGAAAGCCTCGGCGAGATGGTCACCATCGCCAATCCGCTCGATTATCACACCTTCGTCTGGGGCAATCTGGAGAAGCAGACAACGGCCTTTACGGCGATGATGAAGGGCGATTATGCGCTGAACCTCATCGTACTCGACTTCCCGCGTCAGGACCGTTGCGACGCAACCGACTGGAACACCACCTGCGACGCCGTCATCGCATCGGCCAGGGCGACGGGCGCCGTCGCCGGCATCGTCGCCAGCCTTGGCGAGAACATGCCAGAGGAAACGGCGCTGTCGCTCATGAGCGCGGATGTCGTGGCCTTCTCCGGCATCGATGAGGCGCTGGCAGCCGCTGAAATTTCCGCAGGGATCGGCGCGGCCTGGGCAAAACCCGCTCCCGAACCACTCCTCTCTCCCACAGCCGATGATGGCGAGATCGTCACCATCAGCGAGAGCGATGCCAAGGCAGAACTGGCGCGCTTCGGCCTCGTCGTGCCGATGGGCAAGGTGGCCATCACCGCTACTGAAGCTGCGGATGCGGCCGAAGAGCTTGGATTTCCAGTCGTGCTCAAAGGCTTGGGCATCGCCCACAAGACCGAGGCCGGAGCCGTCAAGCTCAATCTCGCCGACCGCCGGTCCGTCCTCGATGCGGCCGACGCCATGAAGGGCGTCGCCTCCGGCTATCTCGTCGAAAAAATGATCGCAAAACCCGTCGCTGAGATCATCGTCGGGGCGCTACGCGATCCCGTTGCCGGTCTGGTACTGACCATTGGTGCCGGCGGGATTCTGGTGGAATTGCTCGAAGATTCGGCGATTTTGACCCTGCCGACAACGCCGGAAGCCATAACCAAGGTCATTTCCGGCCTGAAAATCAGGAAACTGCTCGACGGGTATCGCGGCGGTCCGAAAGGCGACATTCAGGCCCTCGCGGCCGCTGTCGCTACCGTGGCATCCTATGTCGCTGCAAACGCTACAAAGCTCGAAGAACTCGATATCAATCCTATCATGGTGTTACCGCAAGGTTCTGGAACCGTCGCGGCCGATGCCCTGATCCGTCGAAGGAAATGACACCTATGACCGGACCTATCAGAACCCGCCGCGAAGGCGGCATTCTCGAAGTCACCATCGACCGGCCGAAGGCCAACGCGATCGATCTGGTGACCAGCCGGATCATGGGCGAAATTTTCCGCGACTTCCGCGATGACGAAACCTTGCGCGTCGCGATCATCACCGGCGCGGGTGAAAAATTCTTCTGTCCGGGATGGGATCTGAAAGCCGCTGCTGCCGGCGACGCTGTCGATGGCGACTATGGGATCGGCGGCTTCGGCGGCATGCAGGAACTGCGCGACCTCAACAAACCGATCATATCGGCCGTCAACGGCATCTGCTGCGGCGGCGGGCTTGAGATTGCCCTATCCACCGACATGATCCTTGCCGCCGAGCATGCGACCTTCGCGTTGCCGGAAATCCGCTCGGGCACGGTCGCCGATGCTGCCTCGATCAAGCTGCCGAAGCGCATTCCCTATCACATCGCCATGGACATGCTGTTCACCGGCCGCTGGCTGGACGCGACGGAAGCGCATCGCTGGGGTTTCGTCAACGAGATCCTGCCTGCGGACAAGCTTATGGAGCGTGCCTGGGAACTCGCCCGCCTGCTCGAAAGCGGTCCGCCGCTGGTCTATGCCGCGATCAAGGAAGTGGTCCGCGCCGCAGAGGGCGAGGACTTCCAGACGACGATGAACAAGATCACCAAGCGCCAGTTCAAGACGGTCGATATCCTCTATTCGAGCGACGACCAGCTGGAAGGCGCGCGGGCCTTTTCGGAAAAACGCGATCCGGTGTGGAAGGGGAAATAACCCGCCAAGGCTTCAGCACGGAAACGCACTGCCTCGCATACCTTCTTACGGCAAGATGCCATAAGCTGAATTTATGAAAACTGCGGAATTTTTGTGTGAATACAGGTCGTCATTTGGACGATACCATGAATTTTAACAGGGCTTTCCGGTAACGGACGGCCGACTTCACAAAAGGCGACGAAACGGCCTGCAAACCGCAGAAGTGACTGGCTTACCTGCCCTCGGGCATGCATTCTAGCAACAACCCGATCAATCACGATCGAAAACAACAATGAAAAACGGCGAAAAGCCATCAAACAAAGGGAACAGGGGAATGAGCGATTACAAGAACTACCTCGCCAATCAGGTCATGCTGGGCAAGATGAACCGCCGTGAATTCATGGGCCGCACCCTGGCCGCAGGCGTGGCTCTGTCGAGCGCCGGCACGCTGTTTGCCACCAGCGCCTCGGCGCAGGAGCCGAAAAAAGGCGGGCACCTGAAGCTCGGCCTCGAAGGCGGCTCAGCAACCGATACGCTCGATCCGGCAAAGGCGCTGTCGCAGGTGCTTTTCTGCGTCGGCCGCAACTGGGGCGACATGCTGGTCGAATCCGACCCGCTGACCGGTGCCGCCGTTCCGGCACTGGCTGAAAGCTGGGAGCCGTCGCCGGATGCCGCCGTCTGGACCTTCAAGATCCGCAAGGGCGTGCAGTTCCACGACGGCAAGGAACTGACGATCGACGACGTCGTCAAGACCTTGCAGCGCCACACCGACGAGAAGTCGGAATCCGGTGCGCTCGGCGTGATGAAGTCGATTAAGACGATCGAGGACAAGGGCGGCGATCTCGTCCTGACCCTGACCGAAGGCAATGCCGACCTGCCGCTGCTGCTCACCGACTACCACCTGATCATCCAGCCGGGCGGCGGCTACGAAAATCCGAATGCCGCCATCGGTACCGGTCCCTACAAGCTGACCAGCTTCGAAGCCGGCGTGCGCGCCACGTTCGAAAAGAACCCGAACGACTGGAACCCGAACCGCGGCTATGTCGACAGCGTCGAAATCATCAACATGAACGACGCCACGGCCCGTATCGCGGCCCTCTCCTCCGGCCAGGTTCACTACATCAACCGCGTCGATCCGAAGACCGTTTCGCTCCTGAAGCGCGCGCCGACCGTCGAGATACTCTCGACCTCGGGCCGTGGCCACTACGTCTTCATCATGCATTGCAACACGGCGCCGTTCGACAACAACGACCTGCGCATGGCGTTGAAATACGCGATGGACCGCGAGAACATGGTGCAGACCATCCTCGGCGGCTACGGCAAGGTCGGCAACGATTTCCCGATCAACTCGACCTATGCCCTCTTCCCGGAAGGCATCGAGCAGCGCGCCTACGATCCGGACAAGGCGGCCTTCCACTACAAGAAATCCGGTCATAGCGGCCCGGTTCTCCTTCGCACGTCCGACGTCGCCTTCCCGGGTGCGGTCGATGCGGCGGTACTCTATCAGGAAAGCGCCAAGAAGGCCGGCATCGAAATCGAAGTGAAGCGCGAACCCGGCGACGGCTATTGGTCGAACGTCTGGAACGTCCAGCCCTTCTCGACATCCTACTGGGGCGGCCGCCCGACCCAGGACCAGATGTATTCCACGGCTTACCTTTCGACCGCCGACTGGAACGACACGCGTTTCCTGCGCCCGGATTTCGACAAGCTCCTGCTGGAGGCCCGTTCGGAACTGGATGAAACAAAGCGCAAGGAGATGTACCGCTCGATGGCCATGATGGTCCGCGACGAAGGCGGTTTGATCCTGCCGATGTTCAACGACTTCGTGAACGCCTCCACCAAGCAGGTGAAGGGCTATGTCCACGACATCGGCAACGACATGTCGAACGGCTACGTCGCGACCCGCGTCTGGCTCGACGCCTAATGGCCGCGCTTGGACCTGAAAGTGGTCCGGCGCTGACAACGGGTACGGTAGCGGGGGGCGAAAGCCTCCCGCAAACCGGTACTCTATCCGGGACAGCCGCTTTGCCCGCAGCGGGCAAGGTCACCGGTACGTTCTGGCGCCGTTTCACCCTGCGCCGTCCTTTGGCGGCCCTCATAATCCAGCGGCTCGGCTTGAGCGTTGGCCTCCTCTTTGCCGTGTCGCTGATGATCTTCGGCGGCGTGGAAGCCCTGCCCGGCGATTTCGCCACCACCTATCTCGGCCAGTCGGCCACGCCGCAGGCCGTCGAAAATATCCGCAAGGATCTCGGCCTCGACCGGCCGCTGACGGAGCGCTACGTCACCTGGTTGAGTGGTGCGGTCAAAGGTGACTTCGGCAAATCCTGGGCCAGCAAGAACTCCGTCAGCGAGCAGATCGGCAAGCGCCTCGGAAACTCCCTGTTCCTTGCATTCTTCGCGGCGATTGTCTCGGTTCCGCTTGCCGTCGCCCTCGGCATGCTCGCCGTGCAATATCGAAACCGGCTGCCGGACAAGATCATCAATGTCGTTTCGCTCGCGGCGATCTCGCTGCCCGAGTTCTTCGTCGGTTACCTGCTGATCCTGTTCTTTGCGGTGCAGTTGGGTGTCGCAACCTTCCCAGCGACCGTCTATGACAGCATGGGCTTCGGCGAACGGCTCTCGGCCATTGCCTTGCCGGTTGCAACGCTGGTTCTGGTCGTTCTTGCCCACATGATGCGCATGACCCGCGCCGCCATCCTCAACGTCATGTCGTCGGCCTATGTCGAGACGGCGGAACTGAAGGGCCTCGGCGCTTTCCGCATCATTGCCAAGCACGCGGCTCCCAACGCCGTCGCCCCGGTCATCAACGTCATCGCGCTCAATCTCGCCTATCTCGTGGTCGGCGTCGTCGTGGTGGAAGTGGTGTTCGTCTATCCGGGCATGGGCCAGTACATGGTCGATGCGGTGACGGTGCGCGACATGCCGGTGGTGCAGGCCTGCGGCCTGATCTTCGCCGCCTTCTACATTTTCCTCAACATGGCCGCGGATATTCTCGCCATCCTCGCCAATCCGAGATTGAGGCACCCGCGATGAGATTGAGTTCAATTCCCATAAGCGCTTGGGTCGGCATCGCCGGCATCACCCTTGCCCTCTTCTGCGCCATATTCGCGCCATGGATCGCCCCGTTCGGCGAACGCGACGTCGTCGGCGATATCTGGCTCCCGATGGGCGGCGACTTCCTGCTGGGAACCGACAATCTCGGCCGCGACCTGTTGTCCCGGCTGATCTTCGGGGCGAGAACCACGATCTTCGTCGCTCTTGCCGCGACGGTCATCTCCTTCTCGCTCGGCATGCTTTTGTCGTTCACCGCAGCCGTTACCGGCGGTTTCATCGACCAGCTGTTCTCGCGTTTCAACGACCTGATGATGGCGATCCCGACACTGATCTTCGCCCTCGTCGTACTGGCCGTTCTGCCGCAGCAGCTCTGGATCCTGATCCTCGTGATGGCGGTCCTCGACAGTACCCGCGTCTTCCGTATCGGGCGGGCCGTCGCCCTCGACGTGGCGGTGATGGAATTCGTCGAGGCGGCGCGTCTTCGTGGGGAAGGCACCCGCTGGATCATCTTCCGGGAAATCCTGCCCAACACGCTGTCGCCGCTACTGGCCGAATTCGGCCTGCGCTTTGCCTTCTCGATCCTCTTTCTCTCCACCCTCTCCTTCCTCGGCCTCGGCATCCAGCCGCCGGCCGCAGACTGGGGTGGCATGGTCAAGGACAACAAGGACGGCATCATCTTCGGCATCTCGGCAGCACTTGTGCCGGGCGGCGCGATCGCCGGTCTTGCCATCTGCGTCAACCTCGTCGTCGACTGGCTGATGAAGCGAACCTCAAGCCTCAAGGGAGGACGCGGCGATGCCTGATCTACTTTCCGTCAGAAACCTGAAGATCGAAGCAACAAGCTATCCGCCGGGCGAGCCGCCAAAGACCGTGACCCTGGTCGAAAACGTCTCCTTCGATGTCCAGAAGGGCAAAGTGCTTGGCCTGATCGGTGAATCCGGCGCCGGCAAATCGACTATCGGACTTTCCGCCTTGGCCTATGGCCGTGGCGGCGCATCGATCACCGGCGGTCAAGTGCTGATCAACGGCAAGGACATCCTGGCGCTCGATCGCAATGGCATCCGCACGATCCGCGGCTGCAAGGTCTGCTATGTCGCGCAATCGGCAGCCGCAGCCTTCAACCCGGCGCACCGCCTCGGCGAGCAGGTGATCGAGGCGTCGTTGCGGCACAAGATCATGAGCCGTGAAGATGCTGAGAAACGAGCGCTCTACCTTTTCAGGGTGCTTGGTCTGCCCAACCCGGAAACCTTTGGGCAGCGTTACCCGCATCAGGTCTCCGGAGGCCAGCTCCAGCGCGCGATGACAGCGATGGCGCTCTGCCCCAATCCCGAGCTGATCGTCTTCGACGAACCGACGACGGCGCTCGACGTCACAACGCAGATCGACGTGCTGGCTGCGATCAAGCATGCGATCGAGGAAACCCACACGGCCGCCCTCTACATCACGCATGATCTTGCCGTCGTCGCCCAGATTTCCGACGACATCATGGTGCTGCGCCATGGCAAGACGGTGGAATACGGAACGACCAAGCAGATCATCGAGGCACCGAACGAGGACTATACAAGGGCGCTGGTCAGCGTCCGCCAGACCAAGCGCGAGGAAGCGCACGACCAGAGCAATACGCTGCTGAAGATCGAACATATCAGCGCCGGTTACGCCAACGGCTTCAAGGTTCTGCATGACGTTTCCATGCATCTGCCCAAGGGCCAGACGCTGGCGATCGTCGGCGAAAGCGGCTCCGGCAAATCGACGCTGGCCCGCGTCATCACCGGCCTTCTCCCGCCGTCCGAAGGCAAGATCACCTTCGACGGCAAGGAACTGCCGAAGGCGCTGCGATCACGTACCAAGGAAGAGCTTCGCCGCGTCCAGATGATCTACCAGATGGCCGACACTGCGATGAACCCGCGCCAGACGGTGCGCGACATCATCGGCCGGCCGATCTCCTTCTACTACGGCCTGCATGGGGCCAAGAAGACGGAACGGGTCAAGCAACTGCTCGACCAGATCGAGATGGGCGACCGGTTCCTCGACCGCTATCCGGCCGAACTCTCCGGCGGCCAGAAACAGCGTGTCGCCATCGCCCGCGCGCTTGCGGCAAAGCCGGAACTCATCCTCTGCGACGAACCGACCTCGGCGCTCGACCCGCTGGTGGCCGAAGGCATCCTGAATCTGCTTCTGAAGCTTCAGGAGGAAACCGCTGTTTCCTATGTCTTTATCACCCACGACATCGCCATCGTCCGTGCGATTGCCGACAGTGTCGCCGTCATGCATCGCGGCAAGCTGGTGCGCTTCGGGCCGAAGTCCAAGGTGCTGTCGCCGCCTTTCGACGACTACACCGACCTGCTGCTGAAATCCGTTCCGGAAATGGAGATCGGCTGGCTGGAGAAGGTGCTGACGACGCGGCGTATGGAAAGTGCCGGGAATTGAGCATCGGCGATCCAAAGGCAGCCCGAAGCCGAACTCGGGCTGCGATCTTACTTGGCGGTGCAGTCCACATCGCCGGTGCGCTGTGCAGCCTCGCCTTCAAGCAGGACCGACGGATCACCCTTTGCGGAACAGTCGCCCTTCGCACCGGTCCCGGAGCGGAAATGCACGACGGGTTGCCCTTCAATGAAAATGCTCGGCACGATCTCGTAGAGTTCCGGCGGGCAATTGACGACATCGGACATTCTGAGCGCCGGCTGCCCGCCGATCATCACGCTGGTGGCGCCGGACAATGCGCAGGCCGGCAGAGGCACAAGATCATCCGCAACGGCAATGCCGGCAAATCCAAGGATCAAAACAGCCGCCGAAACATTTCTTCCTGACATCACCATCCTCCCAGACGTCGCTGAAACAGCCGTCACCCAGCATGCAGAAAAGACGAAGACATGACCACAGGCAATTTCACCGTCATCGAAAACCAATGGATCGTCCTCAAGGATGGAACGCGGATGGCCGCGCGCATCTGGATGCCGGAAGGCGCGGACAGCAATCCGGTTCCAGCCGTGTTCGAATACCTGCCCTACCGCAAGCGTGACGGCACCAGCCCGCGCGACGAATCCACCTATCCGGTCTTTGCCGCGGCCGGCATTGCCGGCGTACGAGTCGACATCCGCGGCTCGGGCGAATCCGACGGCGTCATCGATGGGGAATACACGCCGCGCGAACTCGCAGATGGCTGCGAACTGATCGCCTGGATCGCAGCGCAACCCTGGTCGAACGGCAAGGTCGGCATGATGGGCATTTCCTGGGGCGGCTTCAACTGCCTGCAGGTAGCAGCCCTCAAGCCTCCGGCGCTGAAGGCCGTGATCTCGATTGCCTCCACGGTCGATCGCTACAACGACGATATCCACTACAAGAACGGCACCCATCTTTCGGCGCAACTCTCCTGGGCCGCGACCATGCTTGCCTACCAGTCCCGCTCGCCCGATCCGGCTCTGGTCGGCGACAGATGGAAGGACATGTGGCTGGAACGGCTGGAGAACGAACCGTTCTTCATGGAGGAATGGCTGGAGCACCAGCGCCGTGACGCCTTCTGGGAACACGGCTCGATCTGCGAGGATTTCGACGGCTTCCCCGTGCCCGCGATGGTCATCGCCGGCTGGGCGGACGGCTACCGCAACACGCCGATGAAGGCAGCCGAAGGTCTCGGCGACAAGGTGAAGGCCCTGATCGGCCCCTGGGTGCACAAATATCCGCATTTCGCCTGGCCGAAACCGCGCACCGATTTCCATGGCGAGGCGATCGCCTGGTGGAACCGCTGGCTGCGTGACGAAGACACCGGCGTCGAAAACCTGCCGCAGATGCGCGCCTTCATTCTCGACGGTCCGAAGCCGGCCGTGCGCCGCAATGTCGAGCCGGGATTCTGGATTGCCAAGGACCAATGGCAGCCGCCGGAAATGCAGTGCTTCTATGTCGATCAGTTCGGCAGCCTGCAGGAGGGCATGCCGATCGCCGGCGCCCATGATCACAACGCCTTCCTGAAATCGCCGCTGGACACCGGCACCGCTTCCGGCGAATGGTTCACCCTGAAGCCCGACGCCGAGATGGCCGGCGACCAGCGTGTCGACGATGCCGGTTCGCTGACCTTCGAGACGGCACCGCTGACGCATGCCGTCGACTATCTCGGCCAGCCGGTGCTGACGGTCGAGCTTGCCTGCGATGGCGACTGGGCCAATCTCGTCGCCCGCCTCGTCGATATCCACCCGGACGGCAGCGTCACCCGCGTCACGTTCGGCGTCCTTAATCTCGCGCATCGCGACGGCAATACCGAACCGAAGCCGATGCCAAAGGGAGAAAAGACGCAGATCCGCCTGGTCCTCGATGCCTGTGGCTACCGCTTCGACGCCGGTCACCGCATCCGGCTGTCGCTGTCGACCGCTTACTGGCCAATGGTGCTGCCCTCGCCAACCGATCCCGGCCTGACACTGGATCTTGCCTCGATCGGCCTTGCCCTGCCGAAACTCGGCGAGCATCAACGGATCACCATGCCGGAGCCTTCAAATCCCGATCCGCTGCCGAAATACACGGAGCTTGCGGCGGGCAAGACCAGCCGCCGGGTAGAACGCGACATGACGACGGGCAAGACCCACTATCATATCTACGAGGATGGCGGCCTTTTCGAACATCCGGGAACCGGCTTTGCGACGCGGGACATTCGCGACGAAACCTGGACCATTGCTGCCGACGATCCTCTGTCGATGACCGGTGTCTCGACCTGGACCTGCATTGCTAGGCGGGAAGGCTGGTCCGTCAAAACCGTTTCGGTCTCGCGGATCGGCTGCACGGCAACGGAGTGGCTGACCTCTGCCTCGGTCACGGCCTTCGAAGACGACAGTCAGGTCTTCGAAAAGACATTCGAGAAGCGCGTCCCCCGCGATTTCATGTAGACGATCAGACGGGCGTTGCCTCGGCCAGGGCCGCAAGCGCCCGTTCCGCATCCTGCGCGGGCACGAAGATGTGGTCGTGGTGATAGGCCGCGACCACATTGGCGCTGATGCCATGTCGTGTCAGCGCCACGGCCACCGCCGCCGTCAACCCGACGGCTTCAAGCGCCGAATGAACGGTCAGCGTGATGCAGCGCATCACCGGGCCATAGGTCAGGCCTGCCTTGTCGGCAGTCTCTTTTGCGAGAATCAGAGTTAGTCCCTCATCTTCGCGAAAGAAGCCGAGAGGCTGCAGTGACAGCCAGCCGGCATCATTCACGGGGACGCTACAATAGACATACTCCCCAGGACGCAGACCCGGGCGCATCTCGCGCAAGAGCACGCCGAGATCGGTGATACCGCTCATTTCCATTTCCCTCTGTCGACCCCGTCATCATCACACAAGCGTGTACCGCAGCCTCCGGCGCCTCACTTTGGCGTGACGCACGCATTTGCGATTTGACCCGCTGGCGTGTTTGGTCACAGTTTGCTCATAAAGCAAGGTCGCATGTCGCTGCAATCGGCAGTGGATCGCCCTGTTTCCGGAAGATCATCCTGGAGGAATACCATGCCGCAGCTCGGAAAAGGCAAGCTTTCGCATTCGACAAAACGCCCTCTCGTTTTCGGACTTGCCGGGGTGACGGCAATCGCCGCCGCACTGTTTGCGATGTCCTCGACATTCAGCAACGCTGCCGAGGATGCGTTCGTCATCCCACCGCCGGCGATCGATGAAGCCGCGACCGCCACCACGGAAAAGGCTGTCTTCGCCGGCGGCTGCTTCTGGGGCGTGCAAGGCGTCTTTCAGCATGTGAAGGGCGTGAAGAACGCGGTTTCCGGTTATTCCGGCGGCACCAAGGAAACCGCTGTCTATGAAACCGTCAGCGGCGGCGACACCGGGCATGCCGAGGCGGTCGAAGTGACCTACAACCCGAAGATGGTCACCTATGGTCAACTGCTGCAGATCTACTTCTCGGTGGCGCACAATCCGACGCAATTGAACTACCAGGGGCCTGATCACGGCACGCAATACCGTTCCGAGATTTTCACGACCAACAGCGAGCAGAAAAAGATCGCCGAGAGCTACATCGCCCAGCTCGACAAGGCGAAGGTTTATGGCGAGCCGGTTGTCACCAAGGTGTCCGACATGACTGCCTTCTACCCGGCCGAGGAATATCATCAGGATTTCCTGACGCTCAATCCGACCTATCCCTACATCGTCTACAACGACATGCCTAAGATCGAGAACCTCAAGGCACTCTTCCCGGCGAAATTCAGTGCCGATCCGGTACTCGTCCTGAAAGCCAAGGGCTGATCAGAGCGTTCCGACAAGGCCGCTGACGCCACGGCAAAGATTCAGGAAACCTTCGCGCGCGCCCTCGCTCATATGACGGGCGCGCAGCCATGCATGGATCATCTGCGCCTCGTCGCGATAGGTGACGTTGACGCCCGCCGCGATCAGCCGCTGGGCATAGTGCGCAGCGTCGTCGCGCAGAGGATCGAAATGCGCCGACGTGATATAGGCCGGCGGCAGGCCGGAAAGCTCATCGGCTTTCAGAGGATGGGCGAAGGCATTGTCGGCGGGGGCTTTCAGCATATCGCGATAATAGGAGACGTCGGCCGTCGACAATCCCGGCGCCTGCGCCATCTCGGAATAGGAACCTGACACCAGATCGCCGCCGAGCCCCGGATAGATCAGCACCTGTCCGGCAATGCCGCCGATTGCCTCTGCACGAGCTTTCAAAACCACACCCGCCGCCAGATTGCCGCCGGCGCTGTCCCCCGCGATCACCAGCGGCCGGCCGTCGGCAAGCAACGATTTAAGCACCTCGAAACAATCGTCGAAGGCTGCCGGCCAGACATGCTCCGGCGCCAGCCGGTAATCCACCGACACCAGCTCGGCTTTTGCCGCATGGGCAAGCTCGGCGCAGATCGCATCATGGCTTTGCAGCGAGCCCACGACGAAACCGCCGCCGTGGATGTAGAAGACGCGGGTCTGCGTCGCGATTGCGGCAGGCCGGTACCGGCGCAAAGGAATCCGCCCGCCGACGATCTCATCCTGCCGCGTCAGCCCTTCCGGCGACGGCGCGTCGAATTCGGCACAGAGGGCGTCATACCATTGGCGTTGCTGCGCAATCGACGCATCGATGGCATCGGCGGGATAGAAATCTTCGCAGCGCTTGTGGAAGGCGAGTATGCCGGGTTCGGTGGGGATTGCACGTGTCACTATAACCACCATAAATGGCAAGCTGTCGGTCAACATTATAAGCGCCGGCTTCACGTTTGTATGCAAGGGGTTATCTGTGAAAAAAATTTGGAAGCAGTGGCGCAAAGTTGTGCTTTCTCTTGCCGCCGTTCTGGTCGTTCTTCCTATTCTGCTCGGTGCAATAGCGGTCACCGGAGGCATTTCTTATCTAGCGCGCCCGTTTGGTTTTCAGGGGTTCTCATTGCCAACCGGCGCGATGTCTCCAACCCTGTGGGTTGGAGATTACATGATTTCCGACAATTCCGCGTATGGGGACAGAAGCCCCTTCTCTGCCGGAAGTGACGGGAGGGCTCGACTGCAAATAAAGCCTCTGCAGGGGGATGTTGTCGTGCTTCTTCACCCCCATGACAATTTCATCATGACCAGCCGCATCATAGGCATGCCCGGTGATCGTGTCCGCATGACAGACGGACGGCTTTATCTGAATGGTGAGATCGTACCGCGTACTGCCCAGGAACCATTTCAGATGCTCGGCGAGTTCGACGGACAGTTCCCAGCCTACATCGAAACGCTTCCCGGGGGCCTCACCCACGGAATTCTCGAGTTTTCCGATGATGAGAGAGGAGACAATATGGAAGAAGTCGTCGTACCCCAGGAAAGCTATTTCCTGATGGGCGACAACCGTGACAGAAGTTCGGACAGCCGATTTGATCTGGGCTTCGTTCCCGAAGATTACATCATCGGAAAAGCCAGTCTCGTGCTTTTCAATAAAACCGCTTGGATGCGCAGGCGGTGGATCGAATGAGAATTCTCTCCTCCCGCCGTGTTAGCTAGGTCATGGCTTTCACGCTCCGTCAGCTCCAGTATTTCATCGCCGTCGCCGAACAGGGCTCAGTGACACGTGCTGCGCAGAACCTGTCGATCTCGCAATCCTCGATCACCGAGGCCGTCAAGGAGCTGGAGAGCGATCTCGGCGTCGAACTGTTCGAGCGGCATCCGCGCGGGCTGCACATCACCCATAACGGCCACCAGTTTCTGCGCCACGCCACCAAGATTCTCGCCGGCGTGTCGGATGCGCGCCGTTCGTTTTCGCAGGAGCGGGAATCCCGCACCGGCGGCAAGCTCAATCTCGGCGTCACCTCGCTGGTCGCCGGCTACGTACTCTCCGACCTGCTTGCGCGCTACCGCCGCGCCTGCCCCGGCGTCGAGGTCAGCGCCATCGAGGACAACGGCTCCTATCTCGAGCATCTGCTTGTTGGCGGCGAACTCGACGTCGCCGTCATGGTCATTTCCAACCTGCGCGACCGCATGGCGCTGCAGGCCGAAATCATCGAGACCTCGCCCTACCGCCTGTGGCTGCCGCTCGGCCATCCGCTGGTATCGGCCGATATCATCTCGGTTGCCGATATCGCCAAGGAACCGCTGATCATGCTGACGGTGGACGAAATCGAGGAAAATACCGGCAAGCTGCTAACCGCGCTCGGCGCCCGCCCGCATGTCGCCTTCCGCACCCGCTCCGTCGAAGCCGTGCGCAGCCTCGTCGCCACCGGCGCCGGCATCGCGCTACTACCCGATCTCGTCTATCGCCCCTGGTCGCTGGAAGGCGACCGCATCGAAAGCCGCGACGTCTCCGGCGCCCTGCCCGTCGTCCAGGTCGGCATGGTCTGGCGCAAGGGCTCCGGCCTGCCGCAATCGGCAAAAGACTTCATCGGGGTTGCAGAGGCGCTGAGGAGTGGGCGGACACGATAACGTCCTTCGATATCGGAAAAATCGATAGAACCATTCTGATTAATGAATTTGCGAAAGCGGCGAAATCGAGGCACCTTCTATCCTGGGAACAAGACCGAAAAATTCGGACACCAAACCGGGAGACTGAAGATGAAGCAGATTCTGAAATCCTGCACCGCGCTCACCCTTTCGCTCGCATTCGCCACCCATGCTTTCGCCGCCGAACCGCTGAAGGAACTCGGCAAGGGCGAAGGCGAACTGTCGATCGTCGCCTGGGCCGGCTATATCGAGCGCGGCGAGACCGACAAGGCCTATGACTGGGTCACCGGCTTCGAAAAGGACACCGGCTGCAAGGTCAGTGTCAAGACCGCCGCGACGTCCGACGAAATGGTCGCCCTGATGAACGAAGGCGGCTTCGACCTCGTCACCGCCTCCGGCGATGCATCGCTGCGCCTGGTTGCCGGCAAGCGGGTGCAGCCGATCAACACCGCGCTGATTCCGAGCTGGTCGACCATCGACGAGCGCCTGCAGAACGCGCCGTGGAATACGGTCAACGGTACGCATTACGGCACGCCCTATGTCTGGGGGCCGAACGTTCTGATGTACAATACCGAAGCCTTCAAGGGCGAAGCACCAAAGAGCTGGAAGGTCGTCTTTGAAGAAATGACCCTGCCGGACGGCAAGTCCAACAAGGGCCGCATCCAGGCCTATGACGGCCCCATCCATGTCGCGGACGCCGCCAACTACCTGATGTTCCACAAGCCGGAACTGGGCATCAAGGACCCCTACGAGCTGAACGAAGACCAGTACAAGGCAGCGCTTGACGTGCTGCGCGTCCAGCGCACGCTCGCCAGCCGCTACTGGCATGACGCCATGATCCAGATCGACGACTTCAAGAACGAGGGCGTCGTCGCGTCCGGCTCCTGGCCCTTCCAGGTCAACCTGCTGAAAGCGGAAAAACTGCCGATCGCCTCGGTCTTCCCGGAAGAAGGGGCAACCGGCTGGGCGGATACCACCATGCTGCATGCCGAGAGCACCCACCCGAATTGCGCCTATATGTGGATGGAACACTCGCTGTCGCCCAAGGTTCAGGGCGACGTGTCTGCCTGGTTCGGCACCGTTCCCTCGGTTCCGGCAGCCTGCAAGGGCAACGAACTCCTGACGGACGAAGGCTGCGCTGCCAACGGCTACAACGACTTCGACAAGATCAAGTTCTGGAAGACACCGGTGTCGAAATGCGCAAGCCAGACTGAGTGCGTGCCCTATCACCGCTGGGTGTCCGACTATATCGGCGTCATCGGCGGACGTTGAGACGCGATCTTTCCCTCCCCCTTGTGGGGAGGGTGGCCCAAAGGGCCGGGAGGGGTTCTTACCCCGGACAGAAAGTCCCCTCCCCAACCCTCCCCACAAGGGGGAGGGAGTTATCCGCATCAACCACCATCTACTAGTCGCTCTTCATCGTTGATGAGGAATGATCGCCGTTACCCACGGAGTACCCAATGACCGCCGCCGTCCTGTTTCAAAACGTCTCGCGCCATTTCGGCACGGTCAAAGCCGTCGATGCGGTCGACCTTGAAATCGCCGCCGGCGAGTTCTTCGCGATGCTCGGCCCGTCGGGTTCCGGCAAGACCACCTGCCTTCGCCTGATGGCCGGCTTCGAGCAGCCGACCGGCGGCCATATCGAGATTTTCGGAGAAACGGCTGAAGGTGTTCCGCCCTATCGCCGTAGCGTCAATACGGTGTTCCAGGACTATGCGCTCTTCCCGCATCTCTCCATTCTCGACAACGTCGCCTATGGCCTGATGGTCAAGGGCATCGGCAGGCAAGAGCGGCACAGGGCGGCGGAAGATGCACTCGCCATGGTCAAGCTGCCGGGGTACGGCCAGCGGCGGCCGGGCCAGCTGTCCGGCGGCCAGCGCCAGCGCGTCGCGCTCGCCCGCGCGCTCGTCAACAAGCCCAAGGTACTGCTGCTCGACGAACCGCTCGGCGCGCTGGACCTGAAACTGCGCGAGCAAATGCAGGAGGAGCTGAAGACCCTGCAGAAATCGCTCGGCATCACCTTCGTCTTCGTCACCCACGATCAGGGCGAGGCCCTGTCGATGGCCGACCGTATCGCCGTCTTCAATGACGGCAAGATCCAGCAACTCGGCACGCCGGAGGATATCTACAAGCGGCCGCAGACCCGTTTCGTCGCCGATTTCGTCGGCTCGTCCAATGTGCTCTCCAGCGCCACCTGCGCCAGGCTCGGCGTGCCGGCGAAAGCCGCCAGCCTGCGCCCGGAATCGATCGCCATCGGCACGTCCTGGGCCGAACAGCTGAGCCTGCCCGGCACAGTTACCGCCCGCAGCTTCCTGGGTGCGACCAACCGTGTCAGCGTCGATTGCGGCGGCGAAAAGATCATCGTCGCCAGCCCCGCCGCCATGCCGGTTCCCGAGATCGGCGCCGAGGTGCAGCTCGCCTTTTCGCGCAACGACCTTCACTTGATGGAGGACGCATGAGCGCGCTCGTCACCGAGGCAACCATCCTGCCGAACCGGCCCGGCCTGACGGGACGGCTGTCGGACTTCCTGTGGAAGCACCCGCATGTGCTGCTTGCCGTGCTGCTCGGCCCGCCGGTGCTCTGGCTCGGCATCATTTATCTCGGTTCGCTGTTTGCCCTGCTTTTGCAGAGCTTCTTTTCGATCGACGATTTCTCGGGGCTGATCAATTACGAGTTCACGCTTGCGACCTACAGGCAGCTGCTGTCGGACGCCAATTTCGACATCATCGTCCGCACCGTGACAATGGCGGCCGTTGTCACGCTCTTCTCCGCGCTGATCGCCTTCCCGATCGCCTATTACGCGGCGCGCTACGCCAAGGGGAAATGGAAGGCCGTGTTCTATCTCGGCATCATGCTGCCGCTCTGGTCGAGCTATCTCGTCAAGATCTACGCCTGGAAGCTGATCCTCGCCAAGGAAGGCATCCTCACCTGGGCCTTCGCCAAGCTCCACCTGCTCTGGCTGCTCGATGCCTGGCTGTCGCTGCCCGTCATCGGCGGCAATTCTCTCTCGGTCAGCTATACCGGCACCTTCCTCGTCTTCGTCTATGTCTGGATGCCCTTCATGATCCTGCCAATCCAGGCAGCCTTGGAGCGCGTGCCCGGCAACCTGATCGAAGCCTCGTCCGATCTCGGCGGCACGCCGCAGCAGACCTTCCGCCACGTGCTGTTTCCGCTCGCCCTTCCCGGCATCGTCGCCGGCTCGATCTTCACGTTTTCCTTGACGCTCGGCGATTACATCATCCCGCAGATCATCGGCTCGTCGCGGCTGTTCATCGGCCAGGCCGTCTATGCCCAGCAGGGTACGGCCGGCAACATCCCGCTTGCGGCCGCCTTCACCGTCGTGCCGATCGTCATCATGGGCCTCTATCTCTGGATGGCCAAACGCTTGGGAGCCTTCGATGCGCTCTGACCGCTCCACATCCGCGCCGCTTGGCCTGAAGATCGCCGCCATCGGCGGCCTCGCCTTCCTGCACATCCCGATCCTCCTGATCTTCCTCTACGCCTTCACGACGGAGGAAAAGAGCTATCAGTTCCCGCCGCCGGGCCTGACGCTGCAATGGTTCGCCGTCACCTGGAACCGGCCGGATGTCTGGGCGGCCCTCACCCTGTCGGTGAAAGTCGCAACCATTGCCACGGCCATTGCGCTGGTGCTGGGCACGCTCTGTGCCGCCGCCGTCAGCCAGACGCGCTTCTTCGGTCGAGAAACCATCTCGCTGCTGGTCATCCTGCCGATCGCCCTGCCCGGTATCATCACCGGCATCGCGCTGCGCTCGGCCTTCTCGATGGCGGACATCCCCTTTTCGTTCTGGACCATCGTGCTCGGCCACGCCACCTTCTGCATCGTCGTCGTCTACAACAACGCGGTTGCCCGCTTCCGCCGCGTTTCCGGTTCTCTGATCGAAGCGTCAATGGATCTCGGCGCCGATGGGTTCCAGACCTTCCGCCACGTCATCCTGCCCAATATCGGCACGGCACTTCTGGCCGGCGGCATGCTCGCCTTCGCGCTGTCCTTCGACGAGGTCATCGTCACCACCTTTACCGGCGGCCAGCAGTCGACGCTGCCGATCTGGATGCTCGAAGAACTCATCCGCCCGCGCCAGCGGCCGGTCACCAACGTCGTCGCCATGGTGGTGATGCTGGTCACCTTCCTGCCGATCCTGGCGGCCTATTACCTCACACGCGACGGCGACCAGATCGCCGGTGCCGGCAAATAAATCCGGACATCAAGGGAGAACGGACATGGACACGCAATTGCTGATCGGATCGACATTCGAAGCCGGAACAGAGGCCGAGGAGCTGATCCTGAACCCGCGGACCGGCGCAAAAATCATCGACCTGCCGGAAGCCTCGCAGGCGCAAATCGAGCGCGCCGTCGATGCAGCCGAAAAGGCTTTCGTCACGTGGTCGATGACGACACCCGGCGAGCGCTCCGGTTATCTCCTGAAGATTGCCGATGCAATCGAGAAGGACGCCGACGCCTTTGCAGCACTCGAGGCGCTCAACTGTGGCAAGCCGATCAATGCCGTGCGTAATGATGAACTGCCTGCTATCGTCGACTGCTGGCGTTTCTTTGCCGGTGCCATCCGCTCGCTGCATGCCACAGTCGCCGGCGAATACCTGCCCGGTCACACCTCGATGATCCGCCGCGATCCCGTCGGCATCATCGGCTCGATCGCGCCCTGGAACTATCCGTTGATGATGATGGCATGGAAGCTGGCGCCGGCGATTGCCGGCGGCAATACCGTCGTCTTCAAACCGTCCGAACAAACGCCGCTGACAGCGCTCAAGATGGCGCGGCTGTTGGCCGATATCCTGCCGGAAGGCGTCGTCAACGTCATCCTTGGCCGCGGCGAAACGGTGGGCAACACGCTGATCAACCATCCGAAGATCGGCATGGTCTCGATCACCGGCGATATCGCCACCGGCAAGAAGGTGCTGCAGGCTGCCGCCAAGACCGTCAAGCGCACCCATCTCGAACTCGGCGGCAAGGCGCCCGTCATCGTCTATGACGACGCCGACCTCGACGCCGTCGTCGCCGGCATCCGCACCTTTGGCTATTACAATGCCGGGCAGGACTGCACCGCCGCCTGCCGCATCTATGCGCAGGACGGCATCTACGAAAAGCTGGTCTCCGACCTGACTTCCGCCGTCTCCACGATCAGGTACAATCTCACTGATGACACCGAAAACGAGATCGGCCCGCTGATCTCCAAGCGCCAGCGGGACCGGGTGGCGAGCTTCGTCGAGCGCGCGACGGAACAGAAGCATATCGAAATCACCACCGGCGGCGCACTTGGCAGCAAGGATGGGTTCTTCTTCCAGCCGACCGTCGTTGCCGGCGCGACCCAGGAAGACGAGATCGTCCGCCGCGAAGTGTTTGGCCCTGTGGTGTCGGTCACCCGCTTCTCGGACAACGATCAGGCCGTGACATGGGCCAATGACAGCGATTACGGCCTCGCCTCCTCCGTCTGGACCAAGGATATCTCGAAAGCGATGAAGGCCGCCTCCCGCCTGCAATACGGCTGCACCTGGATCAACACGCATTTCATGCTGACCAACGAGATGCCGCATGGCGGCGTCAAGCAATCGGGATACGGCAAGGACATGTCGATCTACGCGCTGGAGGATTATACGGCCGTCCGCCATGTGATGATCAATCACGGGTAACGGCCAACCTCGCAGGCCTCGCCAATCGGTGATTTCCTGCTTCTGCTGATTTCTAAGCAAGGCCGCGCCTCAAAAGCGCGGTCTTTTCATGTTTCGCACTAACCAGCGGAATACCCTACAGGATTTGCTGAAATGTTGCGCAAATCCCACACCTCATAAAACATGAGTATTTAAGTCATACATTCCGCTTCTCCAAAAATATAATCTTGATAAAACGAGTCATCTTATAGCCCTCGCCTATCCGGAAAGTGCATGCCATGCCCCATCTTCGCCGCGCCACCCGCTCCACCGTCCGCTTTGCCCTTGCCGGCACCTCGCTGCTTGCATTATCGCTGACAGCGTTTGCGCAGGACGCAGCGCAGCCCACCACCGATGGCGCGACCGTTCTCGAAACCCTGATCGTCACCGGCGGCAGCGGCGGTGTGATCACCGCTGATGGATATGTCGGCACCAGCAGTGCCACCGGCGCCAAGGTCGACACGCCGTTCCTGCAGACACCGCAGTCGATCTCGTCGGTCACCGAACAGCAGTTGAAGGACCGCAACCCGCAGACCTTGCTCGACACGTTTGCCTATACACCGGGCTCACGCGTCGGCGGTTATGGTTTCGATCCGCGCTTCGATTCGTTCACGGTGCGCGGCTTCGACGTCACCTATACCGGCGTCTTCCGCGACAACCTACGCCAGCCGGGCGCCAGTTCCTCGCTGTTCAAGAACGAACCCTATGGCCTCGAAGGCGTCTCGATTCTGCGCGGCCCTTCCTCGGCGCTCTACGGCGCTTCCGGCGCCGGCGGTCTCTTCAACCTGATCACCAAACGGCCGACCGAAGAGCCGCTCAACGAGTTGCAATTGCAATACGGCACGGACAATCGCTATCAGGGGCAGTTCGATTTCTCCGGCCCGGTCAACGACACCGATCCGCTCTATTACCGCATGACCGGGCTTTTGCGTGATAGCGACACCGAGCAGGTCAGCGTTCCCGACGACCGCGCCTACATTGCGCCCGCTTTCACCTGGAAGCCGGACGAAGACACGAAACTGACCATCCTTGGCGAGTATTCGCGCACCAAAACCGGCGGCACGGCTGCCTATTACAACGACCCCGTGACCGGCAAGGTCACCGATATCTTCGGCGGCAACCCTGATTTCAACGATTCCGTTCAGACGCAGGCACGCATCGGCTACGAATTCGAGCACCGGCTGAACGATGTCTTTACCTTCCGCCAGAACATGCGTGTCTCGACTTTGAATACCGATGCCGACTGGGCGTTTGCGTATGCACCCAATGCCATCGATCCGAAGTTTCTGGACAGCAGCGCCGGCACGTTCGACGAGCGCCTGACGTCCGTCGTGATCGACAACCAGCTGGAAGCCAAGTTCGACACTGGCGCACTGGATCATACGCTTCTCGCGGGCATCGACTACACCAAGCTGCATTTCCGCTCGTTGAACGGATACGGCACTACGGACCCTCTCGATACGGACAATCCGACACAGGGCCGCCCGACCGATCCGATCGACTTCAGCGAACGCGTGGTCCAAGACCAATGGCAGCTTGGAACCTACCTTCAGGACCAGGTCCGCTACGACGCCTGGACGCTGACCGCCGGCGGACGCTATGACTGGGTATCGACCGATACAGACACGACCGATCTGACCACCCATGCGGTGGACTCGGTGTCGCAGAAGGACAAGGCATTTTCCGGCCGCATCGGCCTGACCTATGAGACCGATTTCGGCCTCGCGCCTTATATCAGTTACTCCACTGCTTTCTCGCCCAATGCCGGCGTCAACAAGGAAACGAGCCAGCCGTTCAAGCCGACCGAGAGCCAGCAGGAAGAAATCGGCGTCAAATATCTGCTACCCAACAGCAACACGATGATCACCGCTGCGCTCTTCAACATCGACCAGAAGAACAGCCTCTATTACGAAGTTGTCGACTTGCCGACCGGGCCTGAGAACATCCAGGTACAGCGCGGCAAGGTGCGCTCCCGCGGCTTCGAGATCGAAGCGAACACCAGCCTCGACAACGGCCTGTCGCTGGTGGCATCCTACACCTATACCGATATCAAGATCACTGAAGGCCCTGCGGATACGGTGGGCAATTATGTCTCCTCCGTGCCGCGCCACATGGCATCGCTTTGGGCGGATTACACCCTGCCGGAGGACGGTCCGGGTGCAGGTCTCGGTTTTGGCGCCGGCGCGCGCTTCCTTGGGTCCAGCTACGGCAATGACCAGAATACGACGCGCAATTCTTCCCGCGTGCTGTTCGATGCCGCCGCCCACTACGACTTCGCGGCCATCGACAAGAAATACGAGGGCCTGCGCCTCCAGGTGAACGCCACCAACGTCTTCGACCGGCGCGAATCCGTTTGCTCCGCTGGCTTCTGCTACAGAGACCAGGGCCGCGCCGTTATCGGTGCGCTGAAATACAGCTGGTGAGACCTTGACCGCAACCGCCAACCACGACGGAAAGACCGGGTTCGGGCCATCGAGCCTGAAGACGGTCTTTGCTGGAGAGCATGCCTGGTGCGGCGAAAAGATGATGCTGTCTTCGGAACTGGAAGGCGCCGTTCCGATTTCGGATTTCTTCGGCTCCGGCGGCTTTTCCGCGGCCCTTGATACCTATGCCGCCACCCATGGCGGCACAGACCGGCGCGCGGTCGCCTCCATGTGGTCGCTCTACTATTTCTCGATCCTGACGATCCCCTATATCGTCGCCCGCCGTGCCGATCACGTGCTGCCGGTCGCGACCGAAAACATGACGATCGCGCTTGCCGAGGACGGGCTGCCGCGCGCCATGGGTCTTGCCGCCGAAGGCGACTGGAGCGAGGGCAAGGACGCGGACCTCCTGTCCTTCGTGACGCCTCTGATCAGCCAGCATCTCGCCGAGATCGTCGCGCAGTTGAAGGCACAAGGCGGCATCGCCCCGAAACTCGCCTGGAACAACGCCGCCGTCTATATCGACTACGCCTTTAACGCCACCGAACGGGAACGCCCGGCTGACGGCGATGCGTGGGCCTCACGTTCGTTGTTTGCTGAGCCGCATCTGCCCGATGGCTCGACCAACCCCTTCCACGGCTGCCTGCGCCACGAACTCGACGGCGAAGAGACGGTCTGCCGCCGCAAGATCTGCTGCCTGCGCTATCTGCTGCCGGGGGTTCCCAGCTGCGGCAATCTCTGCGCCCTGCCCGCCCAAAGAAAGCAATGATGTGAAGCGCCTTTTTCTTTTGACGCTCGGCCTGCTTCTGGCCTTTGCACCACTGGCCAATGCGCAGGAGCGCTGGCCGATGACGCTCACCGACGCGGTTGGCCGGCAGGTGACGATCAAGGCGAAACCCAAGGCGATCCTGCTCGGCAGCGGTTTCAATCTCGTGGCGCTGTCGCTGATCCACCCTGACCCCGTCGGCCTGCTTGCCGGCTGGTCGGGCGACATGAAGGGCGACAATCCGGAAATCTACAAGGATTTCGTCGAAAAGTTTCCAAAGCTTGCCGACGTGCCGATCATCGGCAACGGCACCGGCGACGGCCTGTCCTTCGAGACCATCCTGTCGCTGAAGGCCGATCTCGCGATCATGGCGAACTGGCAGGCCGATACGGAACTCGGCAAGCGGGCGATCGACTATCTGGAAACCACCGGCGTGCCGGTCTTCGTGGTCGATTTCAACAGCGACCCCATGAAGAACACGCCCGGCAACATGCGCCTGCTCGGCAAGATCCTCGATCGCGAGGAGCAGGCAAACGCCTTCGCGGATTTCTACGCGGAACACCTGAAACGCATCACCGACCGCGTCGCGGCCCATCCCGAGCCCGGCCCGACCGTGCTGATGGATGCCTTCCCCAATCCGGATCGCTGCTGCTACGCCTACGGCATCGGCGGTCTCGGTGAGTTCATCGGCATCACCGGCAGCCGCAACATCGCCAGCAAGAACCTGCCGCGCCAGGGCGGCATCGTCAGTAGCGAGTATTTGATCGAGGCCGATCCGGACGTCTATATCGCGACAGCTTCACCAGGCGGCACCTACAGTGTCTTCTCGGTCGGCCCGGGCGTTCCTGCCGAGGAAGCTCGCAGGACGCTGGGCGAGGCGGTGAAAAGCCCGGTACTCGCCAACCTGTCCGGCGTGCAGAAGGGTCGCGTGCATGGATTGTGGAATTTCTTCAACGCCGTGCCGCTGAACATTCTCGCGGCGGAGGCCTTCGCGCACTGGCTGCGGCCGGAGCTGTTTGCCGATGTCGATCCGGATCAGTCGCTCAAGGAAATCAACGAGCGATTTGCCGCGGTTCCATTCAGAGGCGCCTATTGGATCAGCCTGAAATAACAAAATGGCCGGATGCGATATCCGGCCATTTTGATGACGTTACATTACGCGGCCTTCTTCAGGGCCGTTGCATTGACCGAAGCCTCGGCCAGCGCCGTCAGCGCGTGATCGGTCGCGCCTTCCTGCTGCAGCGTCTCGTCGAGCAGCTTGACGGCATCCTTGAGGCCAAGCATTCCCGCCCAGGTCTTCAACGTGCCATAGCGCGCCATTTCGTAGTGTTCGACGGCCTGCGCCGTTGCCAGGAGGCCGGCGTCCAGCGCGGGAGAGCCCTTGAATTCGTCGAGGATTTCCTCGCCTTCCTCGATGATCCCGTCGATGGCCGGGCAGGTCTTCCCGACCGCGCGCTTGCCGAAGATTTCAAACACCTGCTGCAGGCGCTCGATCTGGCCTTCCGTTTCGTCGCGATGTTTTTCGAAAGCCGCCTTCAGCTTCGGGCTCTGCGCACCCTTGGCCATTTTCGGCAGGGTCTTCAGAATCTTGCGTTCGGCGTAGTAGACATCCTTGAGCATGTCGTGAAACAGGTCTTCCAGGGCTTTTTCTGCCATTGGTTTCTTCCTTTTCCGCATTGGAATATGTCGGGGGCGACGAGCGGGAAACGAGAGACCGGACGCTTTGTTCCACCGGGCGCGACAATCTCTGGATCGTGCGGCAGACCGCTTCCATCCCGGCGGCGCCCCGCCTATATAGAAGACCGGAGGACTTTGATGATCTGGATATTCCCTGCGCTTGCAGGCCTGTTGATCGTGTATTTCGCCATGCGCTCGTCGCGCTTCCGGCGGTTTGCCGAACCGGTACTGAGCATCCTCGTGGCACTGGGGCTCATATCCGCCTTCGTGGTCTGGCTGAGAGACGGAGGGTCTCAGAGCAACGACAACGAGCCACCGCCATTCGCCCAGAGCCGTCCGGTTATTCAGCCGGAGGAAATTGCGCTGGAAGGCCTGCAGTTCACCCGCAACCGGCCGGATACGAGTTATCGCGTCACCGGGACGATCCTGAACAAAAGCACGGCCAATCTCACCAATTTCAACCTGACGGCGACGCTGGAAGATTGCCCCGACAATGCGTGCAAGACGGTCGGCGAAGACACCGCCCTGATTGTCGCTCGCGTAGCCGCCGGTCGCAGCCAGACCTTCGAGACCTTCTTCACCTTTCCCAACCGATTCGGTATCGAACCCACCGCGCCGAAATGGTCGACGCGCATTTCAAACATCCGGGGCGTCGCGGCGCAGTAAGCGTCGCCGACCGTCAGGCCCGGCTTATCTCGTCCAGATACCAGTTGATATAGCGCAGCTCGTTCTGCTCCATCGGCGCGATCGGGCCGGGCACGAAATAGTGCGAGCGCACGCCGCGCGAGGTGTGCTCGATGATCGACTTGTCCTCGTCCGTGGTGACAGTCCAGAGCCATTTCAGCTTTTCGAGGTCGTAGTCGATGCCCTCTTCCGCCTCGCCATTGACCAGCCAGATCAGTTCCATCTCGCAGGCCTCGGGCCCTTTCGGAATGAAACGATAGATCATTCCATGGTCGGGATAGCAGACAAGGAACGACGTGCCGCCGAGATGGACGGAGGTGACGCCGCCGTCGAACTCGGTAAATCTCCCCATCAGTGGGGCGAGCGGCGAACCGTCCTGACTGCCGGTTTTCACACCGTCATAGAGCGCATAGCGAAAGGCATGGATGGTTTCCTTGCCGCCTTCCGAGGTCTGCCAGTGATCGCCGGAACCGACCTGGATGCCGAGCGCGCAGGTGCGCTCCTCCATAGCGGCGTTCAGCGCCTCGATCATATGCAGCGGCTGTTCCAGCGCATGGGTCTGCGAATATTCCGGATGCGCCGGGCCGCAATGGTAACACTCGACATAGTTCTCGACCGCCAGCTTCCAGTTGGCATCAACCGGATAGCTTTGCCGATAGGCAACCTTCGCCTGCCCCCAGCCATATTGACCGCAGGTGGCATGCAGCAGGTTCTCGACCTCGGAAAAATCCAGCGGGTGTTCGGCGAAGGAAATGAACACCAGGCCTTCGACGACGCGGACATGCAGCTTCTTCAGCCCATGGTCCTCGCGCCTGAAATCCTTCGGCATCAGCCGGGCAGCCTTGAGCGCTCCATCATTGCCATAGGTCCAGGCATGGTAGGGACAGACGAAAACGCGGGCATTGCCCTTGTCCTTGGTGCAGACCTCGGCGCCGCGATGGCGGCAGACGTTGAGGATGGCATGGATCGTCCCATCCGCATGACGCGTCAGGATCACCTGCTCGGATGCCATTCGAAAGACTTCAAAATCGTTCGGCTTGGGGATGACGCTTTCATGGGCGACGCAGTGCCAGTGGCGGCGGAAGACGCGATCGAGATCACGCTCGTAGATCTCGGCGTCCATGTAGAACGGACGCGTCAGGCCATGGCCCGGCTTGTGGGCGGCGACGAGTAGGTCGATGCGGTCGGGCGATGGCGCCGTGGTGGTCTTGGTGTCAGGTGCGAGCATGGGAATTCCTCCAGGCTGAAGAGCGCGTGGCGCACCCCCCTCTGTCACTGCGTGACATCTCCCCCTCAAGGGGGGAGATCATTCTTGTCCGTCGCCGGCTTTCAACTGTTAGGAGCGCAAAATGCTCTCGGCTGATCTCCCCGCTTGTGGGGGAGATGTCCCGATAGGGACAGAGGGGGGTAAAGCCGGCAAACGCTGATGTGTCCCGCATCATGCCCGCACCCGCTCCGCCTTCGGATCGTACATCGGCGCAAGCGACGCCTCCGCCTTCACCCGCGTCCCGGCAATCTCGATCTCGTAAGCCGAGCCCAGCACATCCGCCTCGCTCTCCTCCTTGCAGGGCACATAGCCAAGCCCGACCGCACCGCCGAGATGGTGGCCGTAATTGCCCGAGGTGATCGTGCCGACGATCCGGCCGTCGCGCACCACCGCCTCGTTGTGGAACAGCAACGGCTCCGGATCGGTGAGGCGGAACTGCACCAGTCGGCGCGATAGCCCCTTGTCCTGCCTTTTCAACACGGCATCCCGGCCGATGAAATCGCCCTTGCCGGTCTTCACCGCAAAACCGAGACCGGCTTCCAGCACGTGGTCTTCGTCGGTAATGTCATGGCCGAAATGGCGGAAGGCCTTTTCAATGCGGCAGCTATCGAGCGTGTGGATGCCGCAGAGCTTCAGGCCGATATCCGCGCCCGCTTCCTCCAGCGCCTCGAACACATGGGCAGTCTGGTCGGTGGAGACATAAAGCTCCCAGCCGAGTTCGCCGACATAGGTGACGCGGTGAGCCCGGGCGAGCCCCATGCCGACTTCGATTTCGCGGGCCATCCCGAACGGATGGGCGGCATTCGAAAAATCGTTGGGGCTGACTTGTCTCATCAGATCGCGCGCCTTCGGCCCCATGACGCAAAGCACGGATTCCGATGCGGTCATATCGGTGATGACGACGAATTCATCGGCAAGATGCTTGCGCAGCCAGGCGAGATCGCGTTGCAGCGTGGCACCGGGAACGACCAACAGGAAGGCGGTTTCCGAGAGACGGGTGACCGTCAGGTCGCTCTCGATGCCGCCGCGGGCATTGAGCATCTGGGTATAAACGATGCGGCCCGTTGCGACATCCAGCTGGTTGGCACAGAGCTTTTGCAGGAAGACCAGCGCATCGCGGCCCTCGACGCGGATCTTGCCGAAGGAGGTCATGTCGATCAGGCCGACACCACCCCGGATCGCCAGATGTTCGTTGCGCTGGTTGTCGAACCAGTTCTGCCGCTTCCAGCTGTATCTGTATTCCCGCTCCTGGCCCTCTTTGGCAAACCAGTTGGCCCGCTCCCAGCCCGCCACTTCGCCGAACACCGCGCCGCGTGCCTTCAGGTGTTCGTGCAGGGGCGTGCGGCGGACACCGCGCGCCGTCGCCATCTGCCGATAGGGGAAATGGTCGGCGTAGAGCAGGCCAAGCGTCTCGGTGACGCGCTCCTTGAGATAGGTGCGGTTTTTCTGGAACGGCTGCGCCCGGCGGATATCGACTTCCCAGAGATCGAAAGGCGGTTCGCCATCGTTCATCCACTGTGCCAGCGCCATGCCGGCGCCACCGGAGGAGACGATGCCGATGGAATTGTACCCGGCCGCGACCCAATAGCCTTTCAGCTCCGGCGCCTCGCCAAGATAGTAGCGGTCGTCGGGCGTGAAGCTCTCCGGGCCGTTGAAGAAGGTGTGGATACCAGCCGTTTCCAGCATTGGCATGCGGCCAACCGCCTTTTCGAGGATCGGCGCGAAATGGTCGAAATCCTCCGGCAGCTGGTCGAAACAGAAATCCTCGCGGATACCGTCCATGCCCCAGGGCTTGGCCTTCAGCTCGAAGGCGCCGACCAGCATCTTGCCGGCATCCTCCTTGTAGTAGGTGCACTCGTCCGGCACCCGCAGCACCGGCAGGCGCTGCAAGCCCGCAACAGGCTCCGTGACGATGTAGAAATGCTCGCAGGCATGCAGCGGCACGGTCACGCCCGACATCAGGCCAAGCTCCCTGCCCCACATGCCGGCCGCGTTGACGACGTTTTCGGTCTCGATCGTGAACGCCTCGCCGTTCTGCTCGCAGGTCACGCCCGATACCCGGCCGTCCTTCTTGTGGACCGCCGTCACCTTGACGCCTTCGAGGATAGTCGCGCCGTTCTGTCGCGCGCCCTTGGCCAGCGCCATGGCGATATTGGCGGGATCGCACTGGCCATCGAGCGGCAAGTGTACGGCGGCGACCACATCCGAAACGTTCAGATGCGGATACATCGCCTTGACTTCATCCGGTGAAATCTCGCGCACATCGACGTCGAAAGCCCGTGCCAGCGAGGCCTGCCGGTAGATTTCCTGCTTACGCTCCTCGGTCAGTGCCACGGTGATCGAGCCGCACTGCCGCATGCCCGTGCCGATGCCGGTTTCGGCCTCGAGCTTGGTGTAGAGATCGGCCGAATATTTGGCGAGACGGGTCATGTTCTGCGAGGCGCGCAGCTGGCCGATAAGGCCGGCTGCGTGCCAGGTCGTGCCCGACGTCAGCTGCTTGCGCTCCAGAAGAACGACATCGGTCCAACCGAGCTTCGCCAGGTGATAGGCAACCGAACAGCCGGAGACGCCACCGCCGATGATCACGGCTCTCGCCTTTGTGGGGATCGGCTTGCTCATGCGCGCAGTCTTTCATTCTTGGGATCGAAAAGAGGCTCGTCGGCCTGCACGATTGCCTTGAAGCGGTCGCCGTAGATTTCGACTTCGACTTCTGTTCCGGGCTCGGCCAGATCGGCGCGCAGCATGCCGAGCGCCACGGATTTGCCGATACGGTAACCCCAGTTGCCCGAGGTCGTTTCGCCGACCACTTTGCCGCCGTGCCAGAGCGTCGACATGTAAGGTGCATCGCAATCACCGGCGTCCACCACCAGCGTAACGAACCGCTTGGTCACGCCCCGCTGCTTCTCGCGCTCCAGCGCCGCCTTGCCCTTGAAATCAGGCTTGGCCCAATCGACAAAGCGCTCTAGTCCGCCCTGAAGGATGGTGTAGTCCGTCGACAGGTCACCCTTCCAGGCGCGATAGCCCTTCTCGATCCGCAGCGAATCCAGCGCCTCCATGCCGAAGGGTTTCAGGCCATGCTTCTGCCCGGCCGCCCAGACAGCGTCGAAGATCGCGGCCGTATCATCGATCTTGGTGTGGATTTCCCAGCCGAGTTCGCCGGCAAAGGATACCCGCACCAATTGGCACCAGCGCCCGGCGATCTGCACCGACTGATGTGTCAGCCAGCCCTTGGAAAGATCGGCATCGGACACTTCGGCGAGAATATCGCGTGATTTCGGACCGGAGAGGATCTGGCAGGTGAAGTTTTCCGTGACGTCGTCCAGCGTAAAGGCGGCATCATCAAGCAGGTGCTTCTGCAGCCATTCGAAATCGTGCCACTGCGCGGTCGCCGCCGTGATCAGGAAGAAGAAGTCCTCCTCCAGCGCCATGACCGACATTTCGGTGACGATGCGGCCCTTATCGTCGGAGAAATAGGCAAGACCGATACGGCCGGGCTTCGGCACCTTGCCGGTGGTGAGGCCGAGCAGCCATTCGCGGGCGCCCTCGCCCTTCAGGCGGTAACGGGAGAAGCCCGGAAGATCGAGAATACCGGCGGTATCGCGCACCGCAAGACATTCTTCCTCGATACGCTTTTGCCATGGCCCCGCCCGGTTCCAGGTCTGGGTGGATTCCTCGGACGTGTCGTCACCCGGCTTTGCGTACCAGTTGGCACGCTCCCAGCCATTGTAGGGCTTGAACTGCGCGCCGAGGGCGGCGATCCGGTCGTGGATTGGCGACAGCTTCTTGTTGCGGCCGGCAGGCCAGGCATGTTTCGGAAAATGCATGGCATATTCATGGCCATAGATTTCCATGCCCTTGGCGATGCAATAGTGCTGATCGGTAAAGCTGGTGAAGCGGCGCGGATCACACGACCACATGTCCCACTCGGTCTGCCCCTCGGTCACCCATTCGGCCAGCACCTTGCCGGCCCCGCCAGCCTGGCAGATGCCGAAGGTAAAGACGCAGGCCTCAAACGCATTCGGCACGCCCGGCATCGGCCCGATCAGCGGGTTGCCATCCGGCGCATAGGGGATCGGCCCGTTGATCATCCGCGACAGGCCAGCCGTGCCGAGGATCGGCACGCGCTCGACGGCATCGTTCAGATACCATTCCAGCCGCTCGAGATCGTCGGGGAACAGCTGGAAGGAAAAGTCTTCCGGCATCGGATCGTCAGGCGTGATCCAGTGCGCCTTGCAGTTCTTCTCGTAGGGACCGAGGTTCATCCCGGTCTTTTCCTGCCGCAGGTAATAGGAGCTGTCGACGTCGCGCAAAAGCGGCAGCTTGTGGCCGGCTTCCTTCGACCAGGCCGCCAGTTCCGGAATTTCCTCGAACAGCATGTACTGATGGCTCATCACCATCATCGGCACGTCGCGGCCAAACCATTTTCCGACCTCGCGGGCATAATAACCGGCGGCGTTGACGACATAGTCGCAGCGTATTTCGCCCTGCGGCGTCGAGATCACCCACTCGTCGTTTTCCCGGCGCGCGCCCGTGGCGGGACAGAAGCGGAAGATTTTCGCACCCATGTCGCGCGCGCCCTTGGCCAGCGCCTGCGTCAGCTGCGCCGGATCGATATCGCCGTCATAAGGATCGTAGAGTGCGCCGGTCAGGTCATGGGTTTCGACGAAGGGGTATTTCGATTTGATCTGGTCGGGCGACAGGATATCGAGGTCCATGCCCTGATAGCGGCCCATCCCGACAACGCGCTTGAACTCCTGCAGCCGCTCCTTCGAATGGCCAAGCCGGATCGAGCCGGTGACGTGATAGTTCATCGGATAATCGACCAGCGCGCCCAGCTCGCGGTAGAGCGAGGCCGAATAGCGTTGCATGTTCATGATCGACCAGGACGACGAAAATGTCGGCACATTGCCGGCCGCATGCCATGTCGAACCGGCCGTCAGTTCGTTCTTTTCCAGAAGCACGCAATCGGTCCATCCGGCCTTGGCCAGATGGTAGAGCGCCGAGGCCCCCACCGCACCTCCCCCGATGATCACGACGCGAGCATGAGACGGCAAATTCGACATGTCTGTTCCCTTGTTTGGGATCAGTTTTGGCAACGAAGCGCGCTTGCATCAAGCGGTTGGATTTCGCTTTATTGATCGAAGAATTCGATTAGATTGGCAATGAATAAGACCCCTCCCCAACCCTCCCCACAAGGGGGAGGGAGTTTACCCAGGATGCCGCCGTCCTTTGCACGAAGGTACAGGAAGCAAGGCTTACTCGGTCAGCTCCCTCCCCCTTGTGGGGAGGGTTGGGGTGGGGTCTTCGCCAACGACACCGGACTCACCAATGCAGATTGATCTCATCGAAACCTTCCTCGACCTGATGGAAACCCGCAGCTTCAACCGCACGGCGGAGCGGTTGAACATCACCCAGTCGACCGTCTCCCACCGCGTCAAGGCGCTGGAAGCGCAGTTCAACCGCAAGCTCTTCACTCGCAACAAGGGCGGCACGGCGCCGACGGCATCCGGCCTGCGCTTCCTCGATCACGCAAAGGCCTTGCAGCACCAGTGGCATGAGGCGACGCGGGCGGTGGAAAATGCCGGTGCCTATGAGCGTTCCATGCGGCTCGGCATCCAGCACGATCTGGCCGAAGCCTTCGCCGGTCGCTGGCTCTCCGCCATCCGGACGGATCTGCCGGCAACGTCGATCTATATGGAGGCCGATTACTCCAGCCAGATGAACCGCGACCTCGCCGCCGGCGACCTCGATCTCGCCATCCTCTATACGCCGCACTACCTGCCCGACCTGCATTATGAGCGTATCGGCGAGCTGACCTATACGCTGGTCAGCACCTCCGCGCGGACGGTCGCCGAGATACGGCCCGAAACCTATATCCAGGCTGTCTATTCCCCGGCCTTCGACAGAGCCCACCGCCTGGCGCTGCCGCAACTGTCGGCGGCACCGCTTGCTTCAGGACAGAACATCGCCATCACCGGCTTGCTCAAGACGCTCGGCGGAGCGGCCTATGTCACAAGCCAAACGGCGTTGCGGCTGGCAGAAGAAGGCCTCGCGGTTCCGGTGACCGATGCCCCGCCCATTGCGCAGGCAGTCTATGCCGCCACCAGCATCCGCACGCGTCACGCACACCAGCACCGCCGCATCATCGGCGTCATGCAGGAACTGCTCGCCCCTTAGGTAAGAACTGTAGGCAAGGACGGTGCCGCCCTCAATGCTCCCCGACCAACTCCAGGTCCTGCTTTTCCATCAGCCGCGCCAGCATGTCGTCGGCGGAAACCGGATAGGCGATCGCATAACCCTGCAAAATATCGCAGCCAAGGCGAGTCAGGAGTTTTGCATGCTCCAGCGTCTCGACGCCTTCGGCAATCACCTCGATGTCGAGCGCCTTGGCGATATCGACGATCGAGCGTAGCAGGCGCTTCTGTTCGCGCGACGTCGTGATCGGCAGCACCAGTTGCCTGTCGATCTTCATCCGCCGCGGCTTCAGCTTCATCAGCCCGATGATCGAAGCGTGACCGGAGCCGAAATCGTCGATCTCGATGTCGATCCCCATCGCTTTCAGCCCGGCAACATTGGACAGCACGCCATCCTCGCTGTCATCGAGAAAGATGGTTTCCAGCAATTCGAATGAGAGCGTATCCGGCTCGATATCCAACTGCTGGAGTTCATCGATCAGGAGCGGATCGGACAGCCGGGCCGCCGATACGTTCACCGCGATCCGCGGAACATGCGCACCCCGCTGCATCCAGCCTCGCCGATCTTTCAGCGCGGCCTTCAGGATTGCAGCATCGAGGTCATCCAGCATGCCGAGATTTCCGGCGATCTCGATGAATTCAGCCGGCAGCAGCAATCCCCGTTTCGGATGGCGCCAGCGCGCCAGAACTTCCATGCCGACGATCCGGCGGGTCCGCGCGTCGACCTGTGCCTGATAGTAGGGAATGAATTCGCCCTTCTCCAGGCCGCGCGCAAGCTGCTTTCCAACGCGCCTCTCATTGTTGAGCTGCGCTTTCATCTGCGCCGAAAACACCTCCACCCTGCCGCGGCCGAGTTTTTTGGCGCGGTGCAGGGCAATATCGGACTCCGCCAGAAGGTTTGCGACATTTCGGCCGCTGGCGGCGGCAAGTCCGATCGACGCACCGATGCGCAGGACTTCGTCATTGTGCCAGACGGATTGTTTCAATTGCTGCGCCAGCCGTTCGGCGCGCGTTTTCATATCCTCCAGCGAGGAAAAGTCTGCGATCAGCACGGCGAACTCATCGCCGCTGACGCGGGCAATGAAGGAGTTCCTCGGCACAGCCGCTGCAATCCGCTTGGCGGACGACTTCAACACGTCATCGCCAACCGCATGGCCGGCCGCGTCGTTGACCTGCTTGAACCGATCGAGGCCGATATGAAGGATCGCCAGTTTTTCGAGGCCGGCATGTTCGGCAAGCTCCGCCAAATGCCGGTCGAAGAAGCGGCGATTGGGGAGTCCGGTCAGATAGTCGTGTTCGGCGGCATACTCGATCCGCCGCGTACTCGCTTCAAGGGCAACCGCCCGTGCCTCCGCGATCGCTTTCTGTCGCTGCAGTTCGCGATTGAGCAACACATCTGCCGTCACGTCCCATTCAGCACCGATGAACGTCAGATTGCCGTCTTCCTCGAAACAATCGGCGCGCGAGCGCAAATAGCGGATTTCGCCCCCCGGCAAAACGATCCGGTATTCGGAGGAATAGGCACCCTTGCGCGCAATGGCCTCATCGAAATCAGCCAGGGCCTGATCGAGATCATCGGGATGGATCGCGTTCATCCAGACTTTCGCCGCGACGCGCTTTTGCTTTCTGCCGGTGCCGTAGAGACGGTGCATCTGCAAATCCCAGATGACCTCTTCGCTTTGTGTGTCGTGTTCCCACACGCCAATCCGGGACGCGTCAAGCGCAAGACCCAGACGACGAAGAATATTCTGGAATTCCTGTTCGGACCTCGCCGCCTTCATTGTTTTCTCTGCGAATGATTCTTAGCGCGTCAGCGTGTGCGTTATTCTGCACAAAGGTTCCTAAAGAACTATTGTTTCGTCGAGCGCGAAATGTATTCGGCAATACAAGCAACCATTCAGTGTTATTTCAAGACAAATAGTTGCACCCGGCGCGATTTATACGCGCATTCCGGAAGCGGGGTTGCCAGCAAACGTCGGAAAACAGCGGCGGCAATGCGGCATGGCACGTCGCAGCCCCGAATTGACATGACCGGAGCGACGGCATAATCATCGTTGGATCAATTGGTTCCCTGGGAGCGAGGCGCTTTCGGGGAGTAAATGGGAACGTGACGGATGGACCCATTCTGGGCATCTCAATCACGGCCGACCCCGCGACTGTAGAGCGGTCAGAGTTTTGTTATACCGGTATGTTCAGCCGGTAAAAGCCACTGCGGCGGCGGGCTTCGGCTTGTGCCTTGGGAAGGTGAGACAAGCTCCTTGGTGCGAAAGCACCTGACGCCGCGAGCCAGGAAACCTGCCGGTTGATGAAGGGCATGGTGCCCAATTGGTGGGAGAAATCCCACGCGCCATCACGGAGGTTGTCATGGCTACGACTACAGTTTCGAGCGTCCCGCTTTCCATCAACGACCGCATCACCGCCGGTATTCTCGCCCTTCTGATCGGCGGTTTCCTGGTTTTCGGCGCCGGTCTTGCCAATTCAGCAGTGCTGCACGACACCGCGCACGACGTTCGCCATTCCTACGGCTTCCCCTGCCATTGATGCGGCAATGTGGAAAGCCTCGCGCTTTTCACGGCCTATCAGCAAACAGGATCGCGCGTTTCCATGGGAAGCCGCGCGGAGGTAAGTTGCGCCCATGCCTCGGCATCGGGCGGCGTTTACCGTGGGGAATTGAAACACGACAAGCGTGCGAGCCCTGACAACAGACCGGCTCCGCTTGAACTGGGGGTATCAAAATGATTGTCAAAACACTTCTGGCCGCGCTGGTGGCTGGATTGATCGCCGGCGTCTTCATGACCGCCGCGCAGGAACTGCGCGTGGTTCCGCTGATCCTGCATGCCGAGGAATATGAAGGCAAGGAACCCGGGGCCGAGCCGCCGGCTGGCGCCACAGAAGGCCAACAACAGCACTCATCGCTCCAAGGATCCTCGTTGATCGGCGAGATTCTGTCGGCAATCTCACCGATTACGCCAGCCTACGCCCACGAAGGCGAGCACGAAGAAGGCGGCATCATGTTCGGAATGAGCCGGTTTTCCGGCACGCTGCTTGCCAATCTCGTGGCAGGCGCCGGTTTCGGCCTGCTTCTCGCCGGAGCGAGCCTTGTCTTCAACCACCCGATCACCCTGCGCAACGGTGCGCTCTGGGGGGCCTGCGGCTGGCTTGCCGTTCACCTTCTGCCCGCCATCGGCCTGCCGCCGGAACTGCCCGGCTTCCCTGCCGCCGATCTTCACGACCGGCAGATCTGGTGGATCGCAACGATTGTTCTCTCCGTCGCAGGCCTCTATCTGATCGTCCTGCGCGGTGAAATCGCCGCCAAGATCATCGGCCTCGTGCTGATCGCCGCGCCGCATGTCTATGGCGCGCCGCAGCCGTCCGACATTTCAAGCCCGGTTCCCGCCGTTCTCGGCGCGGAATTCGCGGTCGCGGCGCTGGCAACGACGCTGGCGTTCTGGATCGTGCTCGGCGTGATCTCTGGCTACCTGAACGACCGGTTTCTGAAACCGGCCTGAACCGGCATTTTTGCGGCACGGGCATATCCCGGGCCGCAACCGATATCAGAGGCCGCCGGTGCGCTCGATATGGGCGCGCAGGCGGCCTTTTTGCGTATCCGGATCCAGCAGAACGCAGACATCGCAGAAGTCTCCGCCCTCCGTCCGGTAGTAAAGACAGCAGCCGCTTCTGAGGCGAAAGATGCGCTCGACCGGAGCGCCCTTGCAAACGGCATCAACCCGCTCATAGCGCAATGCGCTGGACGACAGCGGCGAGCCGTCCTTCTTGACGATCGCGAGTGCGGCGGCCATCGCCCGCTCCTCCTCGCCCAAGGCCATGCCGATCTCCAGAAAGGCCCCGGCAAGGCCGTCGGCGGCCAGCCGCCATTGCGCGACGGGCGAAAGGCCCGTGCGGGCTTGCAGCGTTTCGATCACGGGTGTGAAACTTTCAACGAGGAGATCGTGAAAGAGCAATGCGCCGTTGTTGCTGTGAAAACATCGACTGAGGCGGAAATGAAAGCGGCGGGCATCTGCTGGAGGAGCTTTGCCGGATCGGTGTGCTTCATTCCCTTCGCAAGGCTCGAACCGCATTGCCAGACTGTCCGGACCGAGATCGGCAACGAGGCCCGTCCTCAGATAGATAGCCCCGGCGGCAATGCCGAGATGGTGGCTATAGAAGGAAATGAGGTGTGCGCCCTTCGTGCGGTCGTCCATTCCGGTGGCAAAGCGGGTCTGGTAGTCCAACAAACCGTCGATCACGCTGCCGCCCCGAGACCATGCGTCAGTGACGGACAGAAAATCAGCCGCTCCAGGGTCCAGCGACACAGCGACCTGCGGAAAACGCTCCGCCTGCCAGGCGATGGCATCTTCGGCTTGCTTGTGGTCGGAAACTGGCGAACTGCCGATGTCTAGGTTGTCGTCCAAAGGCTCCGCCCATCGTCTTTTGGCAGCTCGCCTATCTCATAGCCAACCGCCGGAAAAGCCTGCTCGCATCAGGCCACGCCGAATGACCGGCGATTCGCGCAGCACGTCCCAGAACAGGCCACTGCGATGGTTCTCGATCATCATCACCAGAAGTCCCTGGTCAAGGCCGACGCTGCGATTGTTGAGCCAGCCCTCCGGCGTCTTGCCGGGAACACTCGGGTTGAAGCTGCCGACAAAGCGTCCCTCGTCGATCACGCCTGGGTAACTCGAAAGAATGTGCCGCGTCGCCGACATGGCGGCGTTCGGCTCGAACGGCAGGCAGGCGAGCGGCGCCCATGGTGCAATCGTGCCGTCGTCCGGCCCCAACGGGGCGCCACGCGCGGCATAGCCGGAAAACAGCTGCCGCCGCCCATCGTGCAAACGGCGGGGCCGCTGCGGACCGTCACAGGATGTCAGCCCCCACATATCGGCGGCATAGCCGGCAAACCCCCCGGGATTGCTGACGGCATAGTCGCGCTGCACGGCGATGGCGCGGCAGGTGTTTTCAAAATAATCGGTATCGTACTCGGCAACGGCCGTATCGCGGATGTCGCGAAAATCGATCCAGGCGTGCGAAAACAGGTGGATGAACAGCGGGCCTGCATAGAGGAACGGCTTGTCCTTCACCATCATCCAGTCGAACTTGGCGGCAAAGGCGTCATAGCTCTCCTTGCCGATCGGATAGGATGGCGAGGCCAGCGCAAGCACGTAGAGGATGATCGCTTCGCTATAGGATTCCCAGCGATAGGGCAGAAACCCCGTCCGCGGTTTCCAGCCGAGCCACAGGGCCTCCTTGCCGTCAAGCGCCCAGGCCCAATTGGCCCGCGCATAAAGCATGGCGACGAAGCAACGTATCTCCGCCTCCACTTCGTTTTCCTGATTGAAGTAGGCGGCCGCCGTCAGCATGCCGGCGATCAGAAGCGCACTGTCGATCAGCGACAGTTCGCTGCGCCATGTACGCTTTCCCGTCTTCATGTCGAGGAAGTGGTAGTAGAGCCCTTTATATCCGGTCGCGTCCTTGTCGCGGTTCTGCGGGCTTTCGGCAAAAAAGCGCAGCGTTGCCCGCGTCCTTGCTGCCGCGTCCTGCCTGCTCATCCAGCCTCTCTCGACACCCACGGGATAGACGGAAAGCCCGAATCCCGTCGCCGCGATGCTCGAAGGCGCACCCGCAAGCGAGGTATCGGCAATCAATCCGTTGTCCGGATTGGCGAACTCAAGGAAATAGCTGAATGCCGCTCGCTGGATCCGGTCAAGCAGGACCGTGTCGGTGTCATTTTTCAGAAGCATTGCATCGAGTACTCCGGTCAACCGCAAGTTTCACCACATGGCCAGCACATCGGCAAATCACCGATTGTTGAACTCGCCGGCACCCGAAACCATCGCCTGACGAAAGACCTGTGCTACACTTTTTGCTTCTTACGACCGGCAGCAGTGATTGGATGACATGATGTTCACAACACTTGCGATGCTTTTAAGTCTCTCGAGCGCCGCCGCTGTGACTCCGGCGCCTGGCGCGGCGCAGGTCGATGTCGCGCTGGTGCTTGCCGTCGACATGTCGGGCTCGATGGACCTCGATGAAGCGCGGGTACAGCGCATGGGCTATGTCGAGGCCCTGCGCCATCCGGATTTCATCAACGCGGTGACGGCAGGCCTCAACGGCCGTATCGCCATCGCTTATTTCGAATGGGCGGGCAGCGTCAACGAAACCTCGGTGGTCGGCTGGCTGCTGATTGACGACGCACAGGATGCCGCCGCGCTGGCCGACCAGCTCGCCTCCAGGCCGGTCTATACCCGCCGGGGCACATCCATTTCCAACGCAATCTCCTTTGCCTCGAAACTCATCGCCACCAGCCCTTTCGATGCGATGCGCCGGGTGATCGACGTATCCGGCGACGGCCCCAACAATCTCGGTCCCCCGGTCGACCCTGCCCGCGACGCGGCAGTTACCAGCGGCATCGTCATCAATGGCCTTGCCATTCTCATCCGTCCCTCCGGCAGTGCCGGCTCGCTTGACCGCTACTATGCCGACTGCGTCATCGGCGGCCCCGGTTCGTTCGTCCTACCGGTCCATCAGCCGGAAGATTTTGCCGTCGCCATCCGCCAGAAGCTGGTCATGGAAGTCAGCCGCGGTGGCCCGGCCGAGCGGATCGTTCCGGTTCAGACCGCCCCGCCCACCGACTGCATGATCGGCGAGAAGCTGCGCCCCGGCTTTCTCGACCGGGTCTATCCGGAGCTGGAAAAATAGGCCTGCGGCGATGAGCGACGCGCCCGCGCCGACAAACCTTTCCCGGTCTTGAAGACGAACAATTTCGGCGTCGCGGACACCGCGTGCCGATCCGGCTGGCCTACGATCCGGGCGCGCTGGCGGCGTCTGCCGGCTGGTGCGACGCGGGTAGCGATGCCATCACCCGCGCGGCGGCTTCGCGACCGGCAACGATCGCGCCTTCGATATAGGCCGGGAATGACGAAGCCAGTTCCGATGCGGCAAAATGCACGGGCGGCGCACCGGCACGGATGATTGTTTCCGCGTCATAGGCCGAGATGCCGATGATGACGTCGCTATAGCCTCCGCCACTCCAGGCATCATCGACCCAGTCGCGCATCAAGAAATCCGTGTAAGCGTGAGCCTCTTTGCCAAACGCCGCAGCAAGCCGGCGGACGATTTCAGACTGAATGAATTCGGCACCTTTGCCGCTCCACTCAGCAGCCAGCGAACCTCCCGCAAACACCACCAGCGCCGCCGCCCGCTCGCTGCTGAC
Source organism: Rhizobium herbae (assembly GCF_017873135.1). Classification (GTDB taxonomy): domain Bacteria; phylum Pseudomonadota; class Alphaproteobacteria; order Rhizobiales; family Rhizobiaceae; genus Pararhizobium; species Pararhizobium herbae. The sequence continues at coordinate 1,045,089 of NZ_JAGGJV010000001.1, forward strand.
GTCGCAGGCGAAAAGCCCGAGAACATCGCGCCACATGACCATGCCGCTCAATCCATGATCACGCCAGAAAGGCCGCTCGTACCGCACCAGCACCTTGATGACAGCACCGCTCTTCCAGACACCAAATGCATCGATCAGCGGAGCCGGCAGATCAGGTTCATGGGTTATCCGCGACGCCATCACCGGCGGCACGGCAACGATGACCTGCCGTGCCGTGAACACGCCGTCGTTGCCGGTGGTCACCACTACGACCCCGTTCGTTCGCGCAATATGCGTGACAGGGGTATCGAGCCGCAAGCGGGGGCCAAGCGTCACCGCCAGGACGTCTGCAACGGCATGCATCGTGCCTTCGACAGAATACTGCAGTTCATTGCCATTGCTGGTGGTGCGCCGGTCGGTATCGATCAGGTACCAGAGCGGCATTTCGTTGATCGGGCGGCACCAAAGCCCCTCGACCATCGCCTGATAGCCGGCCTTGGCAGCCGGAGCATCGCTCTGCCGGGCAAGCCAGGCTTCCGCCGTCAGGCCGGCGATATCCGGATTGCGCGGGTCGATCCTGTTTGCGCGCGCCCGGATACGGCCGGATTCCGCAAAACGGTAACCGGCCTCCGACAAGGCGGTATCCGGCTGAACGAGGAAGGCGCCCTCCATCGGCGTTTCCATCAAAGGAAAGCCAAACCGCCGCGTCAGCGCCATGACCTCCGGCATCTCCTCGCAGATGAACTGGCCGCCCATGTCGACCCGCACATCATCCGGAAAAGCCGCCGGCTCCACCCGTCCACCGACGCGATCCCGCGCTTCCAGCACGATGACCTCTAGTCCCGCGGAAACCAGCACATCCGCCGCCGAAAGTCCGGTAAAACCGGCTCCGACGACGATCACATCCGCATGATATTGGCTCGACGGCATTTCTGCCGCAGCACGGTTTGCTTCAGCGTCCTCGACTGACTTCATGTTCGCCATTACCTTCCTGCCCTTCAGGCCGCGAACCACGGTCATTGAGGGCTTTCGCCCGCTTTGTACGGCGCAGATGAGTGGAAAATGCCAGCGACTGTCAAGACCTTCCACATGGCTTTCCAGGCGCGAAGATCCCGCGACACAGGCGGCCGGCGGCCGTTGCATGCCAAAGGAAATCAGGATCGGCCAAGCCGTTGGTATCGAGAATGACAACGTCAACGATTGTAAAGTGATCGTTGAAGCACGGCGGAATCAAATTCTGAAACACGTCGGCGTCGGCCTTGAAATTAAAGCGATATTGCCGCCAACGACGGCTGGATGTCCGCCTCCTCAGTCGCCGCAGGATGCCGACGATCCGCGGGACGTAGTGAGGCTCCGGGAGTCGCCCGGGCGAATAGCCCAGCCAAACCTTTGACCGCTACCCCCTTGTGAGGAGATCAAACCGCGTCTGGAGCAAACGCCGCCATGCCCCCCGTATAGACCTTCGCCAGTGGTGTCGCATAAGACCCCCGTTTGCTGGTTGTCAGCCGCTGTGCGATCAACGCTTCGGCCTGTTTAACCGCCGCCGACACGCCGTCAACGACAGGAATTCCATATTCCTCTTGTAGTGCGTAGGCGAGATCGGCCATGCCGGCGCAGCCGAGCACGATCGCCTCGGCACCATCCTCGTCAAGCGCCAGTTCGATCTGGCGACGAAGCTTGCCGAGTGCGCCGGACGCCGGATCTTCCAGTTCCAGTACGGGGATATCGGCTGCACGAACTTTTGCTCGCCCACCAAAGCCATAATGGCGCGACAGGTTTTCAAGCAGGACACGCGAGCGCTCCAGCGTGGTCACCACGGTAAAGCGCTGGGCGAGAAAGCCGGCTGTCACCAGAGCAGATTCGCAGAGCCCGAGTACGGGAAAGCCAGCGAGCGCACGGGCTGCATCAAGCCCCGTGTCGTCGAAACAGGCGATCACCGCAGCCTGAGTACCCGCGGCTTCCGCTTTCCTGATCTCGGCAAGCAGGCCGGGCAAGGCGAGCGCCCCGTCATAATACCCCTCGATCGAGGCAGGCCCCATCAGCGACGTGGCCGCTATGATTTCGGTTCCTGCGGCGGCAACGGCGCGCGCGGCCTCTGCCGCCTTTTCCGTCATGGATTGGGTGGTGTTCGGATTGACGACGAGGATGCGCATGCGGGATCAGACCACTTTCGCCTGCCGGCGGCGCATCACCAGGATGATGGCCAGCGCAAGCAGGATGATGGAAAAGGAGAACAGGGTGGTAACGGTGCCGAGCGCATAAAGCACCGGCGTCGTCACGTTCGTCGTCATGCCGTAGATTTCGAGCGGCAGGGTGTTGTAGGTGCCCGATGTCATCAGCGTGCGGGCGAATTCGTCATAGGAGAGCGTGAAGCCGAACAGGCCGACGCCGATCAGGCTGGGGGCGATCATCGGCAGGACGACGTGGGCGAACGTCTGCCATGAGGTGGCACCAAGGTCGCGCGCCGCTTCCTCATAGGCGGGCGAAAACCGGTTGAAGACGGCGAACATGATCAGCACCCCGAACGGCAGCGTCCAGGTCAGATGCGCTCCGAAAGCCGAGGAATACCAGGCGGGCTTCAGGCCGAATTGCTGGAAGACGACGCCGATGCCGAGCGAGATGATGATCGATGGCACGACAAGGCTGGCGACCGTCAGGTAGAACAGCACCGTCGATCCCTTGAACTTGCGGCGGAAGGCGAGACCGGCCAGCAGCGACACGACAACATTGACGATCATCACCATCAGGCCAAGCGAGAAGGACCGCTTGAAGGACGCCCCGAAGTCGCCGACAGCCTGCTGTTCGAACAGGTTGAAGAACCAATGCACCGAAACGCCGTTGAGCGGGAAGGTCAAACCGCCATCCGGCCCCTGGAAGGAGAGGATGAAGACGGCCGACAGCGGCCCGTAGAGGAACAGCACGAAGAGCGTGAAGAAGGCGGCCAGAACGTAGAATTCGAGGGTGCGTTTCTCGTGGCTCATCTCAAAGTTCCTTGCGGATATCGACGACGCGCAGGATGGCAGCGACCATCAAAAGCACGACGATCAGCAGAACCACCGCATTGGCGGCGGCGGCCGGATATTGCAGCAGCGACATCTGGTTCTTCATCATCAGCGCCACCGATGCGCTCTGTCCGCCGGACATCACCTGAACCGTCGAGAAATCCGCCATGACCAGCGTCACCACGAAGATCGAACCGATGGCAATGCCGGGCTTGGCAAGCGGGATGATGACATTCCAGAGGATCTGCCAGCCATTGGCACCGGCATCACGCGCCGCCTCGATCAGCGAGCGGTCGATGCGCATCAGCGTGTTGAAGATCGGCGTCACCATGAACAGCGTATTCAGGTGCACCATGGCCAGCACGACGGCGAAATCGGAATAGAGCAGCCATTCGATCGGGCTCGGAATGATGCCCATCTCGATCAACGTCGTGTTGACGAGGCCGTTGCGGCCGAGAACCGGTATCCAGGAGATCATCCGGATGATGTTGGATGTCAGAAACGGCACGGTGCAGACGAGAAACAGAACCATCTGCATGGTCGTGGTGCGGATGTGGAACGCCAGGAAATAGGCGACCCAGAAGCCGATCAGCAGCGTCAGCCCCCAGACCAGCGCCGTGTATTTCAGCGTGTTGAGATAGGTCTTCCAGGTGACCCAGGAACCGAGTGTATCGGTATAGTTCATGGTGAGGAAATCGGGATAGAGACCGGCGAAGTCGTAGTCCCAGAAACTGACGACCGCGATCATCAGGATCGGCAGCAGGAAGAAGAAGCCGAGAATCAGCGCCAGCGGCACCGCCTGCAGATAGGAGGCGATGCGGGACGCAACCTTGCCGATGCGCGCGGTGATGGGCGGCTTGGGATAAGCCATGCCTTGCGTCTCGTCGTCGGTCATCGCTGGTGTCACGTCTGGTCTCCAGATCGGTCGAATAAGTTTCATTGTCAGAGAGCCCCTCATCCGCCCTTCGGGCACCTTCTTCCCGTTCTGACGGGGAGAAGGACCAAAGCGGCAACCTCCTTCGTCCCCTCTCCCCGCGGGCGGGGAGAGGGCTAGGGTGAGGGGCTGTTTCCTCAAGCAGCGATGAACTCGTTCCAGCGCTTGACCATGTAGCGGTCCTCGTCCATGACCGAGTTCCAGCAGGCGACCTTGCCCATGCGTTCCTCGAAGGAACCGCCGTCGCGCACAGCACCGGCCTTCTCCATGACCTTGCCTTCGGGGGACATGATGTCGCCCGTCGCGGCCTTGCCTTCGATCCAGTAGCCCCACTCGTCGGCCGACATGAATTCCTTGGCGGTATCCATGGCAGCGGAGTAGTAGCCTTGGCGGTTGAGGTAGCCGCCGACCCAGCCGGACGTGTACCAGTTGATGTATTCATAGGCCGCATCGAGCTGCGCGCCCTCGAGATGGGCAGCCAGACCCAGACCACCGCCCCACGAGCGATAGCCTTCCTTGAGCGGCTGATACTTGCAGGCGATGCCCTTCGAGCGGACGGCGGCGACGGCCGGCGACCACATCGACTGGATGACGACTTCGCCCGAAGCCATCAGGTTGACGGACTCGTCGAAGGATTTCCAGAAGGCGCGGAACTGGCCAGCCTGCTTCGCCTTGATCAGGAAGTCGATCGTTGCGTCGATCTCCTCCTTGGTCATGTTGCCCTTGTCGGCATACTTTATGTTGCCCATGGCTTCCATGATCATCGCGGCATCCATGATGCCGATTGACGGGATGTTGAGGATCGAGGTCTTGCCCTTGAACGCCGGGTCCATGATGTCGGCCCAGGTGGTGATTTCGCGGCCGACGAGATCGGGACGGATGCCGAGCGTGTCGGCGTTGTAGATGGTCGGAACCATGGTGAAGAACTGGGTCTCACCCTTGGCAAACGTCTTGTCGCCAACCTTTTCGACATAGCCGACCGTATGCGGCGCGGTACCCTGCGCAATGACGCTGTCCGGCGTCAGCTTGCCGGTCTTGAACAGCGGAACGATCTTGTCGTAATATTTCAGCTTCTTGATATCCATCGGCTGGATGACGCCGGCCGGGAAGACCTTCTTCAGGATCCAGTATTCGATATCCGCGATGTCGTAGCTATCCGGCTGGGTGACGGCGCGCTGGGCGGCGGCGTCGGAATCGGTCGCCGTCATCTCGAGCGTGATGCCGAGGTCGGCCTTGCACTTCTCGGCAATGGCGTTGATGTTCGAAACGCCGGTACCGAACTGGCGCAGCGTGATCGGGTTCTGCGCCCAGATCGTCGGAAAGCCGGTGATCAGGCCGGAGCCGACGATGGCGCCGGTCGCAGCCGCGCCGGTCTTCAGCAGGCCGCGCCGGGAAATTCCCTTTGGCGTTTTGGTTTCATTGGTCATGTCAGTTCCCTCTTTTTTGATGGTGATTAAGGATTAGGCGGCAATGCGGCCAAGCAGGACGGCGTCCTCAAGGCCCCAACTGAGCGACACCGCGTCGCCAACCGATACGGGTTTCTCAAAATAATCGGCGTCGGTGGCGATGACGGTGAAATCGTCGCTGCCGGCACCGATGACGGTGATCTTCACGGAGGCGCCGCGATACTCGACGTTGGAGACGACACCGTTGAAACCCAGCGTCTTGTCGGATGCGGCGGCAAGGCGAACGCGGTCCGTGCGCACGCCGATATCGATCGGGGCACCGGGCTCCTGATCGGGGCCTGCAACGGTAAACGTCTGCCCTTCGGGCACTTCCAGCGTCACCTTGCCGTCGCCGCTTTCGACAACGCGGCCAGTCAGCACGTTGTGATCGCCCATGAAGCGGGCGACGAAGGCGGTGGCCGGACGCTCGAACACTTCGCGCGGATGCGCCGCCTGCTCGATCCGCCCGTCATTCATGATGACGATGATGTCGGCCAGCGCCATCGCCTCTTCCTGGCTGTGGGTCACGTGGACGAAAGTGATGCCGAGGCTCTTCTGCAGCTTCTTCAGTTCCGCCCGCATGCGGATCTTCAGGAACGGATCGAGCGCCGACAGCGGCTCGTCGAGAAGCAGCGCTTCCGGATCGGTGATCAGCGCGCGGGCCAGAGCCACGCGCTGCTGCTGGCCACCGGAAAGCTGGGCCGGACGGCGGGTGGCATAGGGCTCCATCTGCATCAGCTTGAGCATCTCGAGCGCCTTGGCCCGACGCTCTTCCTTCTCCACGCCCTTCATCTTCAGACTGAAGGCGACATTGTCGATGAGATCGAGATGCGGAAACAGCGCATAGGACTGAAACATCATCGCCGTGCCGCGCTTGGCCGGCGGCAGATCGGTGACGACGATATTGCCGAGCCGGACGTCGCCCGACGAAATGCTTTCGTGACCGGCGATCATCCGGAGCGTCGAGGTCTTGCCGCAGCCGGACGGGCCGAGGAAGCAGCAATAGCTGCCGGAGGGTATTTTCAGGCTGATGGAATGGACGGCGGTGGTGCTGCCATAAACCTTGGAAACGGATACGATATCGATTTCAGCCGCTTTGGACATCATGTCTCCCCTGTGACGGGAACTACGATGCATCAAGCGTGCCAAACCGTGTGCGCCGCAATAAATAGCTGAAATTCATCAGTAAAATTCCGCGCGCCAGCCCTGCTCCAATTTTGGACAATTTAAGGGCTGCTTAAAATATAAGCGTTTGTCTGCAATGCAGCCAACAGATCGTATACAATTTAACCACGCAGATGGCGACAAATTCCGGTTAACTTAACCTGAAAAGAACGCTAGGATAAACGCCAGGAACCCGGAATGAGCCTTGATGAAAACCGCAGCACTTCCCGACGAAGACCCGATTGATGTCAGCACGCAATCCATACGCGATTCCATCCGCGATGCGATCGTCGACCGAAGGCTTGCGCCCGGCACGAAGCTCTCGGAGACGGATGTGGGCGCACTGTTCAACGTCAGCCGCACGCTGGTGCGTGGCGCCCTGCAGGCGCTCTCCTATGAAGGTCTTGTCAATGTCGAGAAGAACCGTGGCGCCTTCGTCGCCTATCCCTCACCGGAAGAAGCGCGCCAGATCTTCGCCACGCGGCGGATGATCGAGCCGGGCATCCTGCGGGAGGCGGCAAAACACATGGGCCCGTCGCATTTCCAGCATTTGCGGCAACTGCTGATGGAAGAAGGCCGGTTGATGGGCGAACGCGGCCAGACGGCCCGGCGCGCGGAGATCAAGGCATCGGGCGATTTTCATCTGATGCTCGCCTCGATGACCGGCAACGCCGTCATGCAGCGGTTCATGGACGAACTTGTCGCGCGCTCGTCGCTGGTCATCGCGCTCTATGGCCAGTCGGCAATATCCAGCTGCGGGCATCAGGAGCATCAGGACATCGTCACCGCGATCGAGCGCAAGGATCTCGATCATGCCTGCCATCTGATGGTGCACCACATCGATCATATCGAGGCCGACCTCGACATGCGCGAAAACAAGGGCAGCGACCTCAGGGAAGCCTTCAAGCTTTAGAGACGCCCGCTCAACCCCGGCTATCAGGCGGCGCGGCGCGCAACATCTGGACGCCGGCATAAACCGCGCAGATATAGAGCCCGACACCGAGCAGGAACCGTATGGGCGCAGCCTGAATGCTCATCGGCACGTCGGTATTATAGCCGAGCGAAGTCAGCCCGCCCATGTCGTTGGCGACAATGCCCGACAGCAGGTAAAACCCGCCAACGATGACAATAAACCAGCCGAACAGCTTGTTTTGCTTCATTTCCCCCTCCTTGTGCCTCTCCGGCAAAATGCAGGTTCTTTCGATTGCATTCGTTCGGAAACCGCATCCCTTCCATAATGACGCGGCGTTGGCGCCCATTATTCAGAATATCGTTTTACAAGCAGATTCCGAAATGAATTCGGTGCTGGAACCATCCGACGAACCGCGCGTTGCGGTGCTGCGATTTCTTGAAGCAGCATGAGGACGACGTTGAGTTACAAACGCTTTCCAACCCCCATCAGAGTGATCATCAAGCAGGGCCGGGAAAACATCATCGCCACCGCATGGGACGCTGTCGAATTTCTTCGTCGCTGGCCCGGCAAGCGCGGTATCGCCTATCGCCGCGCCCTGCAGCACTGCCTTGATGCGCTCGACGGTATCCTTAGCCCGAAGAGGGCCTGGGCTTCGTTCACCGCAGCCGCGAAAGAGGAAGGCTTCCTCGCCTGATTCCCGCCCATTCTTTCGACCCGATGCCCGGACACTCGCTCCGGGCATTTTTATTTTCCGGGCACGTCAAACGGTTTGTTGCTTGAAAAGACCGCCCGCACGGCGTTGAATTGCCTGAACGTAGCGTGTTCCCCCGGAAAAATGCCACCGGGTCCGCTGCTCGCTGCACCGTAATTTCCCATGAGAAATCCAATCGCCGGGCTTGCCGTTCGAAAAAACGCGAATATACTCAGGAATAATTATTTCCACAGAGTGAAATATCAAGGGAACAAATCATGGCACTCAGCTGGCGTTTTTCGGCCCTCGCGGACCGTCACCGGGCACTCGGCTCCAACCTCGAAGACTGGAGCGGCATGGGAACCGCCTGGACCTATGACAAGGACATCTACGAGGAACACATCGCCGTGCGCACCAAGGCCGGCATCATGGATGTGTCCGGCCTGAAGAAGGTCCATCTCGTCGGCCCGCATGCGATCGCCGTCCTCGAATACATCACCACCCGCGACATGACGAAGGTCTATCCCGGCAAGTCGGTCTATGCCTGCATGCTCAACGACCGCGGCCATTTCACCGACGACTGCATCGTCTACCGCACCGGTCCGAATTCCTGGATGCTGGTGCACGGCTCTGGTTCCGGTTTCGAGGAAATCGTCAAGCAGGCACAGGGCCGCAATTGCGCCGTGCTGTTCGACGACGACTTGCACGATCTCTCGCTGCAGGGTCCGCTTGCCGTCGACTATCTCGAAAAATACGTGCCGGGCATCCGCGATCTCAAATATTTCCACCACATGCAGACGACTTTGTTCGGCGCACCGGTGATGATCTCGCGCACCGGCTATACCGGCGAACGCGGCTACGAAATCTTCGTGCGCGGCCAGGATGCCGGCATGGTCTGGGATCGGATCGTCGACGAAGGCAAGGACATGGGCATCATCCCTGTCTGCTTCAGCGTTCTCGACATGTTGCGCGTCGAAAGCTACTTGCTGTTCTACCCCTACGACAATTCGCAGATGTATCCCTTCGCCAACGAGCAGCCCGGCGACAGCCTGTGGGAACTCGGCCTCGATTTCACCGTCAGCCCCGGCAAGACAGGCTTCCGCGGTGCCGAGGAACATGCCCGCCTCAAGGGCAAGGAGCGCTTCAAGATCTTCGGCCTGCTGGTCGAGGCCGATGGTCCGACCGATCTCGGCGACGAGGTCTGGGCCGGCGACAAGAAGGTGGGCGTCATCACCTGCCCGTCCTATTCCAAGCTCACCAACCGCTCCATGGCGATCATGCGCGTCGAGGTGCCCTACGCGGTTCAGGGCGCGAAGCTCGAAGTGAAGGGCAAGACCGTCAACGCGCCGGCGATCGCCCACACGATCACCTTCGACGATCCGAAGAAGACGAAGCGGACGGCGCAGGGCTGACGGCATGCTCGTTCAAGGGATCAAAAGCAGGCCGGAATATAAGGGGCTCGACATCGATCCCCACGCCAAAAGACATCTCTTCGTCCTCGAGGGCGAAGGGGCCGCAGCCTTGACCGATCAGGTCGAGGCCAGGGGAAAGGATTTCCTCGCGAAATCGGAAATCCTTTATCTGGCAGCAGGTGCCGCGCCCAAGGCCTACGACGTAGCGCTTGCGGCGCTTTCGCCGGACGTCTTCTGGCAGGCGCCGACACTTCAGCCCATGCTGTTTCGCCTGCGCGCCTGTCTCGATCAGGCCCGCATGGGAACGCGGCTCTATATCGCCGGCACCGAAGGCTTCATCGGTCAGATCATGCAGGTGGCGCTCGAATTCGGCATCGATTTCAACTCGATCCACACCGAGCATCGTGGCTCGACCGCGCGGCGCGTACAATGCGTGCACTGCAAGGGCATTACCGACAACGTGACGACGAGCCCGTTTGCCTGTTCCCACTGCGGCCTGTCGCTCTTGGTGCGCGATCACTATTCACGTAGGCTCGGCGCCTTCCAGGGCGTCAATATCGATGCCGAGGAACCGGGCACCGCCCCTCAACCGGAGGAAATGTTCCCGTGAGCCTCAATACCGACATGCCCGTGCGGGTCGCTGATGTGACTGAGGTGACCGACCTCGTCAAGCGCTTCCGCTTCGAGCGGATCGACGGCCATCCGATGCCGTTCTTCTCCGGCGGCGCCCATGTCGTCGTCTCGATGAACGACAATGGCCTCTTGCGCCGCAATCCATATTCGCTGATGTCCAATCCCGATGACAACAGCGGTTACGAAATCAGCGTACTCAGGGTTCCCAATTCACGCGGCGGCTCCGTGTTCATGCATGAGCAGGTCCGCCCCGGCGACCAGCTGACCGTCAGCCAGCCGGTCAATCTGTTTGCGCCGGATCATCGCGGCCGCAAGCATATCCTGATTGCCGGCGGTATCGGCATCACCCCGTTCATCGCCATGATGGAACAGTTCAGCCGCGACAACGTCGCCTTCGAACTGCACTACGCCATCCGCTCCCGTTCGCACGGCGCCTACTGGCAGCAACTGCTCGACCGCTACGGCCCGCGCCGGATAAAGGTCTATGTCGATGAGGAAAAAACCACCATCCCCGTCGCCGAGATCACTGACAACCAGCCGCTCGGCACGCATCTGTATGTTTGCGGCCCGGCCGGCATGATCGACGGCGTGCTGATGACGGCGCTCAAAGCCGGATGGCCGAAGGAAAACCTGCACTCGGAACGCTTCCTTGCGCCGCCCGCCGGGCTGCCGTTCCAGGTCTTCCTCAAAAAATCCAACATCCACATGACCGTCGGCGAACACCAGAGCATTCTGGAAGCCGCCGAAGCCCATGGTTGCGACGCCCCCTACATGTGCCGCGGCGGCGCCTGCGGCCAGTGCGAGACCGAGGTCTCCTCCTGCGACGGGACGCTGGAGCACAACGACATCTACCTGTCGGACGAGGAAAAGACGTCCGGCAGGAAGGTCATGATCTGCGTCTCGCGTTTCAAAGGCCAGCAACTCGTTCTTCAACTCTAGCTTAAGGGGACCGGACAGATGACCATCACGTTCAGGAGCGAAACGTTCCGCGACGACTTCACCTTCCGCAACAGCCTCTACAACATCAGGCGCTTTCCCTTCCCATTTGATCGCGACGAGTACATGTATTCGGTCAACATGGAGCCACATGTCCGGGGGAAAAAGGACAGCGTTTTCGAAAACCTGATTGACGTCGACGAACACTATGTCGCCGAGATGCAGGACCGGGCGCTGGTGCTGAAGGAAGATCCGCTGCGCTGCCAGGCCCTGCCGCACATGATGGCGGCGCAATGGGACACGCTGGAACTGCTGATGGAACATCAGGCGCAGGATTATCCCGAGCATTTCACGGTCACAAAGAACGGCGACCGCTGGCGCTGGATCAACCGGCCGATGGGCATCGACGACACCTTCACCTTCGGCGACCCCGCCACCCTGCCCTACCAGCCGATGGAATACATCACCCGCCAGGCCCAGGGCGATTTCTGCATCGTCGACCAGCGCGACAACAATCTCTGGATGGATGCCGGCATGGTCACCACCCAGGCCGACTGGTCGCTCGATTTCGACATCGGCATGAACTTCATGGAATGGCACGGCCCCGTACCGCTCGCCCATCAGATCGGAGTGTTCGACCGCGCGCTGAAATTCCTGCTCAACCTGCAGCAGGGCAAGCCGACCCGCCGGCTGAACTGGACGATGACCGTCAACCCGCGCCTCGATACCTCGCCGGAAAACTACCACAAATGGGGGCCGGATCGCCTGACCGTGACGCCGGAGAATGTCGGTGAAAAGATGCATCTGCGCGTCGAATTGCAGAGCCTCTGGCGCCTGCCGCGCTCCAACGCCATCCTTTTCGTCATCCGCTGCTACCTGATCAGCCTTGAGGAACTGGTGACCGTCCCCAAATGGGGCCGCCGCCTGCCACGCGTGCTGCAAAGCCTGCCGCCGGAGATCATCGACTACAAGGGCCTGACCCGCAACCGGCCGATCATGATCGACTGGCTGGCGAAGTACGATGATGGGGCGCCGACGAGTGCTGGCATTTTTCCGGACTGAGACATGGCGAGGGCAATCCTCCCACTCCGTCATTCCTGTGCTTGTCACAGGAATCCAGCCACGCGACGTCCGTCGCGTGAAAAGAATTCTCTAGCGGCGCAGACGCGCCGCTGCTGGATCCCCACCACCAGGGCGAGGATGACGGAGAGAAAAACGGCCATATGAACATCAAGACAAGGGCGACAAAAACACGCCTGGAAACAAAGGGAACTGACAGACATGACCAGAGTAGCCGTGATCGGCGCGGGGCCCTCGGGCCTGGCCCAACTGAGAGCCTTCCAGTCCGCTGCCCAGAAGGGCGCCGACATCCCCGAAGTGGTCTGCTTCGAAAAGCAGGCCGACTGGGGTGGCCTGTGGAACTATACCTGGCGCACAGGCCTCGACGAATACGGTGAACCCGTGCACGGCAGCATGTACCGTTATCTCTGGTCGAACGGCCCCAAGGAATGCCTGGAATTTGCCGACTATTCCTTCGAGGAACATTTCGGCAAGCCGATCGGCTCCTATCCGCCCCGCGCCGTGCTCTGGGACTACATCAAGGGCCGCGTCGAAAAGGCAGACGTCCGCAAATGGGTGCGCTTCTCGACGCCGGTGCGCATGGTCCGCTTCGATGAGGAATCGAAAACCTTCACCGTGACGGCGCACGACCGGGTCAACGACGTCATGTATGACGAGATCTTCGACTATGTCGTCGTCGCCTCCGGCCACTTCTCCACCCCCAACGTCCCCTATTTCGAAGGCGTCAAGACTTTTGGCGGCCGCGTGCTGCACGCCCATGATTTCCGCGATGCGCTGGAGTTCAAGGACAAGGATGTGCTGATCGTCGGCCGCAGCTATTCGGCCGAGGACATCGGCTCGCAATGCTGGAAATACGGCGCGAAATCCGTGACGACCAGCTACCGTTCCAAGCCGATGGGCTTCAAATGGCCGGAACGCTTCGAGGAGCGGCCGCTGCTGCAGAAACTCGTCAACAAGACCGCCCATTTCGCCGACGGAACCACCAAGGAAGTCGATGCGCTAATCCTGTGCACCGGTTACCTCCACCACTTCCCGTTCCTGCCTGACGATCTCCGTCTGAAGACCGCCAACCGTCTCTGGTCCGACAGCCTCTACAAGGGTGTCGTCTACGAGGACAATCCGCAACTGATGTATATCGGCATGCAGGACCAGTTCTACACCTTCAACATGTTCGACGCCCAGGCCTGGTTTGCCCGCGACGTGATCATGGACCGGATCAAGCTGCCCTCGAAGGATGGGATGAAAGCCCATTTCGACAAGTGGCGCGCCCGTGAGGAAACGCTCGAGGATGCCGAGCAGATGATCTGGTTCCAGGGCGACTACGTCATCGAACTGCTTGAGGACACCGACTATCCGAAGTTTGATGTCGAAGGCACCAACCAGACCTTCATGGAATGGGAACACCATAAGGCCGAAAACATCATGGGCTTCCGCGACAACGCCTACAAATCGCTGATGACCGGCAACATGGCGCCCAAGCACCATACGCCGTGGCTGGAGGCGATGGATGACACGCTGGAAGTCTACCTGAAGAACTGATCGCGTTTTCGGCATGACAAAGCCGAAGGCCAATCAACGGCCTTCGGCGCAACGATCTAAAATAACGGAATATTATCCAAGACAATCAATACTCTTCCCATCCGCCCTCCAGCCATTCCCGGATTTGCCATGGATTTTCTGAGCAGCGTTCTCGGTCGCATGAATGGTTTTCTTTATCGCTGCCGGGCGGACGAGCATTACACGATGCTCGACATGACCGATGGCATCCAGCGAATCTTCGGCTATCCCACCGACGAGATCGTCGGCAATCGCGTCCGCACCTTCACCTCGATCATGTGCGAGGACGACGTGCCGATGATGGACGAAGTGGTCGGCAAGGCGCTGGAAGGCCGGACCGACTGGACGCTCGAATACCGCATCCGCCACAACAAGGGCCACTATCTCTGGGTCACGGAAACCGGCGGCGGCGTCTGGGATGAGAAAGGCGAACTGCTTTATCTCGAGGGCAGCATCGTCAACATCGAATCGCTCTACCAGCGTATCGACGAGCAAACCGCCGACATGCGCGCCACAGCCTCGCGCACCGCCGAAATCCTGCATTCGCTGCGCTACCTGAAACTGCTTGCCGTCAACGCCGGTATCGAAGCGGCGCGCGCAGGAACCGCCGGTGCCGGCTTCGCTGTCCTCGCCTCGGAAATGCGAACGCTTGCCAACGATTCCGAAGCCGTCGCCCGGCAGATCGCCAACGCACAGCGCAAGTCGGGCTGAATTATTTGCGAATATCCACGTCGCGCCTCAAGACCGCGGCTTCAGCTTCTGCGGATCATAATGCGCGAACGGCACGATCTTCGCCGGCAGGCGCTTCTGCTGGCCATCGAGCTTGCCGATCTCGACGTCGGTACCAATCTCCGAATGCAGCACGTCCATACGGGCGAGCGCGATCGTCTTCTTCAGCAGGGGCGAGCGGGTGGCACTGGTGACGACGCCAACCTGCGCCCGGCCGATATGCACGGTGTCACCATGACCGACAGCGTCATTGGCGTCGATATCGAGCCCGACCAGCTTGTAGCGCGGGTTCTCCTTGCGCTTGATCAGCGCCTCGCGGCCAATGAAATCCTCGGTCTTCGATTTCAGCGGCACGGTGAAGCCGATGCCTGCTTCGAAGGGGTCGGTCTGGTCGGAAAAATCATAGTGGGCAAAGACGAGGCCCGCCTCGATACGCACCATGTCGAGCGCTTCCAGTCCCATCGGTTTCAACCCGTGTTTCTGGCCTGCCTCCCAGACGGCATCGAATACCGCCAGCGCATCCTTCGGATGACAGAAGATTTCGTAGCCGAGTTCGCCGGTATAGCCCGTCCTTGAGACGACGACAGGTGCGCCTTCGAAATGGCCGATGCGGCCGACGGCGAAGCGGAACCATTCGAGTTCGCCGATCGACGGCTGCGACGGCGCGGTCCAGATGATCTCCTTGATGATGTCGCGGCTCGCCGGCCCCTGGACCGCCAGATTGTGCATCTGGTCGGTGGAGGAGCGCACCCAGGCCTTGTAGCCCATCTTCTCGGCCTGCTCGCGCAGCCAGATGCCGCTGACATCGTCGCCGCCAATCCAGCGGAAATTGTTTTCGGCAAGCCGGAACACCGTGCCGTCGTCAATCATGCCGCCATTTTCGTAGCACATGGCGGTATAGACCACCTGACCCGGCGACAGTTTGCGGATATCGCGGGTGACGCAATATTGCAGCAACGCCTCGGCATCCGGCCCGGTCACCTCGAACTTCCGCAGCGGCGACAGGTCCATGACCACCGCCTTCTCGCGGCAGGCCCAGTATTCCTCGATCGGCCCCTCATTGTTGAAGCGGTTCGGCAGCCAGTAGCCGCGATACTCCGTGTGATTGCGGGTGAGCGCCGAGAGGCGCGGATGGAAGGCTGTTTCCTGGGTCATTTCTGGCTCTGCATCGGGGGTCATTCGGATGGCGACAGCGCGCGAGAATTTCTCTTTGTCCGAATAGGTGCGGACGTGGATGTCGGTCGGGTTCCATGCGTTGGCGGCATCGATATCGTCGGGACAGGAAGAGGACACGCAGACCAGATCGGTCAGCGCCCGCATCAGCACATAATCGCCCGGCCGCGACCAGGGCTCGTCGAGATAGAGCTGGTTCTGGTGATCGACATTGGTGTTGTAGAAATAGTTGAGCGCTTCCCAGCCTTTGCGCGGCGCAATGCCGTAAGGCGCCAAGGCGTGGTTGAAATTGTCGGTGCAATTGACATGGCCGGGATAGCCCATGTCATCGTAATAACGCGAATTGCAGGCGGTGGCGAAGGCATCGTGCCGCCCGACGGTATCTTGAACGATCTCGACCAGCGGCTCGAAATCCCGGTCGAACGCTTTGGACGGCAGTCCCGGCGTCGGGTAGCTGCGCCCGAGCAGCGTGCGCGTCACGGTCGCGTCCAACGCCAGATCCAGCCCCTTGTCGACCTTGCGGGCGGAAAAGGCCTGGAAATCGGTGCATTGACGGCCGCTCACGTCGATGACCTGGATGAACTCGCCGGCCCGGACAAAATAGGCCGAGGCCCTCGCCGCCTGGATACGCAAATCCTGCACCGGATCGGCCATCGGCTCGGGCAACAGTTCCTCATAGCTCCGCTCGACATTCGCACGGACGACGCGCAGTTCGAGCGCCGTCGCGGTGTTCTGCAGTTCCGCGTCCATGGGCGGTGCCGGTGCCGCGACGATCAGCACCCCGTCGAGCGCGATGGTCAATTCCGCCGAGGCACCCGGCGACGAGCTTTCGCCGAACAGCACAAGCGCTTGCGCTGAAGCAAGATCGACATTCCGCCGTTTCAACGCGCCCAAGGTTCGCCTGGCACTGTCATCGTCCCCGGCAAGGATATCCTGAAGGCCTGTTGCAGACCGCGAAAACCCGATGCCAAGCCCGGCCGCGTTGAACCGGCCCGCGATATCGACGAAGCTGACCTCGCAGAGCTGCCCGCCTTCGACATCCTTGAGGGTAATCCGATCGCCAGCGGCCACCTTGACCACAGTCGTTCCGCGCCCCCTGACGCGATAGCGTTCGACACCGGCAGGCAGCACCGGCATGCCGGGCCTCAGAATCGTACTCGGCCGGGGCGGCATCAGCACGCCTGCAAATCGTCCGGAATTGGTCATCTCAGCTCCCACCCGATGGCACACTCGTCTCGGCGGCCTTAAAGCGCCGCTTTATGCACCGGCAATATGGCCAAACTATCCTACGGGAGGCCTCGGAAAGTAAAGAGAGACTTGACCCAGAGGAAAAAAAATTCACTATGAGGATAAGCTTGGTCGAGAAAACAAGACGGGAACCGGGTGGCGACACTGCAGAATGCAGGCTCCGCCCTACAGCAAAGACCGAAGCGAAAACCATCAATTCAAGGGGACGCGCGACATACGCGCTAAGACAAAACTGGTCGAGGAGACTGTTCATGGCATCTATCGTTGAGACCGAGGGATCGGCCGCTGCCGCGGGCACCGGGCTGATTCGCGCGCTGGACTGGAAAGGGGCATTCTGGGTCGCCGCCGGCGTACCGCCGCTGGTACTCTTCTCCATCGGCGGCATTGCAGGCACGACGGGCAAGCTCGCCTTCGTCGTCTGGATCATTTCGATGGTGATGGGATTCTTGCAATCCTTCACCTACGCCGAAATCGCCGGCATGTTCGGCAACAAGTCCGGCGGCGCCTCTATCTACGGCGCTACCGCTTGGCTGCGTTATTCGAAATTCATCGCGCCGCTGTCGGTGTGGTGCAACTGGTTCGCCTGGTCGCCGGTGCTGTCGCTCGGCTGCGCCATTGCGGCGGGCTATATCCTCAACGCCCTGTTCCCGATCCCCGGCGCCGATTCTCCGGCGGTAATGGAATGGATCAACGCCAACATGGCAACGCTGACGGCCGATAGCCCGCGCGTGGCCGAATGGCTGACGGCCAATGCCGGCAAGACGCCGCAGGACGCCATTTCGGCGCTGCTGTCCACCGACGGCATCGCGGCCCTCACCCCGGCCATCCGCAGCTGGTCGCTCACCAGCTTCGACATTCCGTACCTCGCAAATGCCAACCTCAACGCCACCTTCTTCATCGGCGCCCTCCTGATGCTGGTGATCTTCGCGATCCAGCATCGCGGCATTCAGGGAACGGCGAGCGTCCAGAAATGGCTCGCCATCATCGTTCTCCTGCCGCTTTTGATCATCGGCCTCTACCCGATCTTCTCCGGCCAGATCGACAGCGTCAACATCACCAACCTCGTGCCGCCGACAGCTGCCTATTCCGGTATCGACGGCCTGTGGAGCAATGGCGGCTGGACGTTGTTCCTCGGCGGCCTCTATATCGCCGCCTGGTCGACCTACGGGTTTGAGACGGCCGTCTGCTATACCCGCGAACTGAAGAACCCGAAGACGGATACCTTCAAGGCGATCTTCTATTCCGGCCTGCTGTGCTGCCTGTTCTTCTTCCTCATTCCGTTCACCTTCCAGGGCGTTCTCGGCCAGGCGGGCATGCTGGCACCCGGTGTCGTCGATGGCACAGGCGTTGCAGAAGCGCTCGCAAGCCTCGTCCACGGCGGCCGCATCGTCACCCAGATTCTTGTGATCCTGATGATCATGGCGTTGTTCCTCGCCATCATGACGGCGATGGCCGGCTCCTCGCGCACGCTCTACCAGGGTGCCAAGGACGGCTGGCTGCCGAAATATCTCGACCACGTCAACGAACACGGCGCTCCGACCCGCGCCATGTGGACCGACTTCGCCTTCAACCTCATCCTGCTTGCCATCGCATCCGACGTGGCCGGCTACTTCTTCGTGCTGGCCGTCTCCAATGTCGGCTACATCATCTTCAATTTCCTCAACCTCAATGCCGGCTGGATCCACCGCATGGATTCCAGCCACATCCAGCGCCCCTGGAAGGCACCGACCTGGCTGATCGGCCTCAACACCGTTCTCGCCTTCGTCAACGCGCTGTTCCTCGGTGCCGGCGCCAAGGTCTGGGGTTATTCCAACGCACTCTGGGTCGGCTTCATCTTCGCCGCCCTCATCCTGCCGGTCTTTGCCTATCGCCATTATGTGCGTGACGGCGGCAAGTTCCCGGCAGGCGCCATGGAAGACTTGGGCTTGGTCGGACAGGATCTCGGCATCAAGAAGGCCGGCATCCTGCCCTATGTGGCGCTGGCCGGCGGCCTTGCCGTGGTGCTGGCGGCAAACTGGTATTTCCAGTTGCCTGCCTGATTGGACCTGAGCGATACACCGCAAGGCCGCGCATCGACTGGTGCGCGGCTTTGTCCGTTTCATGGCCAGTCGGCATAGCCCGAGGACAGCACGCTGTTTTCCGAGCCCGCCGAGGCACGGGCGACCGCGCGGTACCCCGCCGGCGAAAGCCCGGTCTTGCGTTTGAAGAAATGACTGAAATAGGTCGGATCGCGAAAGCCGAGACTGTCGGAAATTTCCTGGATATTGCGGGTCGAGCGTTCCAGCCGCAGCTTCGCCTCCTGCACGACCCGCTCGTGCAGCAGCTGGATCGGTGACCGGCCAAGGGCTCTTTGGCAGATCGAATGCAGACGATCGGCCGTCACGCCCAACTCCTTGGCATAATCGCTGATCGGGCGATGCTGGCGAAGCCACACCTCAACCAGCTGCCGGTATCTCTGCAGGATCGATCCGCTTTCCCCCCGTCCGCGCTGCTCGGCCTTTTCGCCTCCGGATGACCGCCAGACCGCCATCAGGATCAGCCGCATATAGGCCGACACCACCATCCACGATGCTCGGGCGGGGTCGCCGAGCTCGCGAACGAAACCTGAAATCAGCGGATTGATCTCGCCGACCGCCGCCGTATCCGGCTCCTCGATCAGCTTCATCTGCTCGATGAAGATGCGCAGCGAATAGGATTCCACCTTGTCGCCGATCGCATCGACCATGATCTGCGGCGATACCCCGATGAGATACGCTTGCGCTCCCGCCGCGATCGACACCTCGCAGCGCGCCTGCGGCGGCAGGAAGGCAAGCGCCGGACCATGCAGGGCCCGATGCTCGCCATCATCGAAATGCAGTTCACCTTCTCCGTCCGTCAGAAGAAAGAAATGATGGAAATCGGCATAGAGCCCCTTCTGGAAGCGGATGCGGCGATGCGACAGCGACGGCTCCCGCCACTCGCCGCGCGCATGATGATGGATGCCTCCGTCTGTCGCCATCGTTTTCTCCCTCAATCAGCACCCAACATGCCCTGATCGCCGGATAATGACAATATTAACCCAATAAATCGCATTCCATCCATCAAAGATCGGCGTAGTCTTCGATCATCAGCCTTTGGGAGGAGGCATCTCAACAGACCCAAGCAGGACACGCGGCCTTGTCGCCCGGCCCTTGCGTGCGCCTGTCTCCCATCGGGAAATCGCAGGCGCGGCCTGCCGAAAAATGGGTGAGACGGTGTTTGTAGCCAAGCTGATGATCAACGACGAGGCGATGGACGCATCCGATGCATCCACCTTCGAGCGCGTCGATCCGCTGACCGGCGATGTCGCGACGGTCGCGCCTGCCGGTTCCATTGCCGATATGTCCAAGGCGGCCAACGCTGCCGCCGCCGCCTTCCCGGCCTGGTCCGAAACAGGTCCCGGCGAACGTCGCAGATTGCTGAATGCAGCAGCAGACATTCTCACCGCCCGCACGGCCGATTTCGTCGCTGCAATGACAAGCGAAACGGGTGCCACGGCGCAGTGGGCGGCGATCAATTGTGGCCTCGGCACTGACATCCTGCGGGAAGCCGCTGCGATGACCACGCAAGTCACCGGCGAAATCGTCCCGTCCGGCATTCCCGGCAATCTTGCTATGGCCATCCGCCAGCCGGCCGGCGTCTGCGTCGGCATCGCCCCCTGGAATGCGCCGATCATTCTCGGCACCCGTGCCATCGCAATGCCGCTTGCCTGCGGCAACACCGTCATCCTGAAAGCCTCCGAACTCTGCCCCAAGACCCATAGCCTGATCGGTGACGTCATGCGCGAGGCAGGCTTTCCGCGTGGCGTCGTCAATGTCGTCACCAATGCGCCGAAGGATGCGGCAGCGGTCGTCGAGGCGCTGATTGCCCATCCGGCCGTGCGCCGCATCAATTTCACCGGCTCCACCCGTGTGGGCCGCATCATCGCCGAATCCTCGGCCCGGCACCTGAAACGCTGTCTGCTGGAACTGGGCGGCAAGGCGCCGTTCATCGTACTCGCCGATGCCGATATCGACGAGGCCGTGCGGGCCGCAGCCTTCGGCGCCTTCATGAACCAGGGCCAGATCTGCATGTCGACGGAGCGCATCATCCTGCTTGACGCGGTCGCCGACGAATTTGTCGGCAAGTTCCGGGCGAAGGCAACAACGCTTGTTGCCGGCAACCCGCAGGACGGCAACACGCCGCTCGGCACGCTGATCAACGCCGAGGCAATCCGGCGGGTAAGATCGCTGATCGACGACGCCCAGCAAAAGGGCGCGGTCGTCCTCTGCGGCGGCCATGCCCACGGCACGCTGATGGATGCGACCGTCGTCGATCACGTGACACCCGCCATGCGCATCTACCGCGAGGAAAGTTTCGGGCCGGTCGCAGCAATCATCCGCGTCGGCAGCACCGAGGAAGCCATAACAGTCGCCAACGACAACGAATACGGCCTGTCATCGGCGGTTTTCAGCCGCGACATCAATGCGGCCCTTGCCGTCGCCAAGCGGCTCGAATCCGGCATCTGCCACATCAACGAGGCAACGGTCTCTGACGAACCGCAAATGCCCTTCGGCGGCGTCAAGTCGAGCGGCTACGGGCGGTTCGGCGGCAAGGCGGCGATCGACGAATTCACCGAACTGCGCTGGATCACCTTGGCGTCCGGCAAACGCGATTACCCGATCTGAGTACCCGGAGGACGGTGCCGGACGGGCGGAAATGAACATCAAAGCCGGGCTGGGAGGCCCGCACACAGGGAGGAAAAACTTCATGAACGGCAGTTTCCGCAATGGAAAATTCGACCCCTCGGCGCTGACCCGCCGCACCTTCATAGCCGCGACGGCGGCAGGCGGGGCAGCTCTCGCGGTCTCCGGCCGCGGAGCCTTCGCCCAGAGCGGCGACACGCTGAAGGTCGGCTTCATCAGCCCGCGGACCGGCCCGCTGGCCGGCTTCGGCCAGACCGACGGTTACGTGCTGGACCTCGCCCGCAAGGCCCTGGCATCGGGCTTCCAGGCCGGTGGCAAGACATTCCAGGTCGAAATCCTCGATCGGGACACCCAGTCCGATCCGTCCCGCGCCGGACAATTGGCCAAGGACCTGATCAACAACCAGGGCATTGACCTGATGCTGGCGGTCTCGACGCCGGAAACCATCAACCCGGTGGCGGACGCCTGCGAGGCGGCGGGCGTACCCTGCCTTTCCACCGTCATGCCCTGGGAAGCCTGGTATTTCGGCCGCGGCGCCAAGCCCGGCGCGCCATCGCCATTCAAATGGACCTATCATTTCGGCTTCGGCGTCGGCGAATTCTTCAAGACCTATGTGTCGCAGTGGAACCTGATCGAGACCAACAAGAAGGTCGGCGTGATGTATCCGAACGATGCCGACGGCAACGCCATCCGTGCCAATCTGGCGCCGCTGCTTGCCAAGGAAGGCTTCACCATCGTGGATCCCGGCGCCTATGAAACCGGCACGACCGACTTCTCCGCCCAGATCGCCCTGTTCAAGAGCGAAGGCGTCGAAATCTTCTCCTCATTCCCGATCCCCCCGGATTTCGCCGCCTTCTGGCGCCAGGCAGCGCAGCAGGGGTTGACCCGCCAGATCAAGATTGCCCAGGTAGCGAAGACCGGCCTGTTCCCCTCCGACATCGAGGCGCTCGGCGATCTCGGCGTCAACATCTCCAGCGCCGCCTACTGGCACAAGGCCTTCCCCTACAAGTCGTCGCTCACCGGTGTTTCCGGCACTGAACTCGCCGATGGTTACGAGGCCGAGAGTGGCAAGCAGTGGACCCAGCAGCTCGGCGCCAGCCTGTCGCTGCTCGACGCCGGCTTTGAGGCCCTGAAGGCAGCGACCGACACCAAGAGCAAGGAAGCGGTCGCCAAGGCGCTCTCGACGCTGAAGACAACGACGATATCAGGCAAGGTGGACTTTACCAGTGGTCCGGTCGCCAACGTCTCGCCGGGCCCAATCATCGGGACACAATGGGTGAAGGCGCCAGAAGGCTCGAAATTCCCGCTCGACTACGTCGTCACCGAGAATGCCACCGATCCGAACGTCCCGGTCGGCGGCAAGCTCGTTGCCTATAACGGATAACAGCACAGTGTTGAGCATCACCGAAAAGAAGAAGCCGGGAGAACCCTTTCTCTCGGCGGAAGGGATCCACAAGCGCTTCGGAGCGCTTGTGGTTCTCGACAATGTCGATTTTGCCATGGGCCAAA
Source organism: Rhizobium herbae (assembly GCF_017873135.1). Lineage (GTDB taxonomy): Bacteria > Pseudomonadota > Alphaproteobacteria > Rhizobiales > Rhizobiaceae > Pararhizobium > Pararhizobium herbae. The sequence continues at coordinate 1,068,197 of NZ_JAGGJV010000001.1, forward strand.
GCGACGCGATCGGCATCGTCGGACCGAATGGTGCTGGCAAGACGACGCTGCTCAGCGTTCTCGCCGGCGCTTTTCCGCCGAACGCCGGCACCATCACCTTCGACGGGCGCAACGTCACCGCGCTGTCAGCCGCAGAGCGCTGCCGCTCTGGCTTGGTGCGTACCCATCAGGTACCAAAACCCTTCAGCGGCATGACCACCTTCGAAAACGTCTTCGTCGCCGCGTCCCATGGCGATGCCATCAGTCGCGACGAAGCCTATGAGCGCGTCATCGACAGCCTGACGCTCTGCGGCATGCTCGGCGTCGCCAACCGGCAGGCCGATACGCTCGGCCTTCTCGACCGCAAGCGGCTTGAGCTCGCCCGGGCGCTGGCGACCAAACCGAAGCTGATGCTGCTCGATGAGATCGGCGGCGGGCTGACAGATGGAGAGGCGAGCGAACTGGTCACCACCATTCTCGAACTGCGCCGCCGCGGCATCGGCATCGTCTGGATCGAGCATATCGTCCATATCCTGTTGCAGGTAGCGGAACGGCTGATCTGCATGGATGCCGGCCGGATCATCGCCGATGGCGAGCCGCGCGCAGTCATGGGCGATGCCGGCGTCGTCAAGGCCTATCTCGGAGGAACGCCCGCATGACCATTCTCTCCGTTCAGAATCTCGATGTCCGCCACGGCCTTCTGCAGGCGGTACGCGATGTCAGCTTCGACCTTGCCAAGGGCGACGTGCTGGCGCTGGTCGGTGCCAACGGCGCCGGCAAGACCACCCTGCTGCGTTCGCTTGCCGGCGCTCACCTTCCCGCCGCCGGCCGCATTCTTCTCAATGATCAGGAGCTTACGCTCGTCCCCTCGCACCGGCGCATCGCCATGGGCATCGCGCTGGTGCCGGAAGGCCGCCGCCTCTTCTCGCAAATGACCGTCGAGGAAAACCTGCTGCTGGGTAAAACATCAGGGAGACCGGGCGACTGGACCATCGACCGCGTCTTTTCCGCCTTCCCCAATCTCGTCCCCCGCCGCCATGCCAAGACCGGACACCTCTCGGGCGGCGAACAGCAGGCAACGGCGATCGGTCGCGCGCTGATGAGCAATCCGGATATCCTGCTGCTCGATGAAGTCTCGCTCGGTCTTTCGCCGCTGGTGGTCGACCGCGTCTACGCGCAACTACAGTCGCTTTTGACATCAGGCACCACGATCATCCTGGTCGAACAGGATCTCGGCCGCGCCATGGGCGTCGCCAGCCGCGTCATCTGCATGCTGGAAGGCCGCGTCGTACTCGACAGTCCGGTGAAAAATATCACACGCGACCAGGTGACAAAGGCCTATTTCGGCCTGCACCGGGCCAACACCGGGAGGGCGGCATCGTGATCGACACGCTCATCCAAGGCATCCTGCTCGGCGGCTATTATGCCGTCATCGCCTGCGGCCTCTCCTTCATGTTCTCCGTCATGCGGATCATCAATCTCGCCCATGGCAGTCTGGCGGTCGCCGCTGCCTACGGCCTCTGGCTGCTGGCTTCCAGATTCGGCATTTCGCCCTTTGCCGGGCTGCTGATCGTGCTGCCTGCCATGGCCGCGATCGGCTGGCTGCTGCAACGCTACCTCTTGGAGCGCAGCGCCCGCGGCGGCGCACTGCTGCCGATCCTCACCACCTTCGGGCTGGCGATCGTCATCGACAACCTGATGTTCGAGCAGTTCGGCGCCGACACCCGCTCGCTTGCCCCCTTCATCGGCAGCCTCTCCTATGACAGCTGGGAACTGCCGGGCGGCATCTATGTCGGCAAGCTGGCGGTGATGACGATGGCGACAGCCATCGCGCTTCTCGGCGGATTGCAACTCTTCCTCAGCCGGTTCGCGCTCGGCCGCGCCATCCGGGCTACCGCGGAGGATCCGGATACCGCCGGCCTCGTCGGCATCGACGCCCGCAAGGCCAATGCGCTGGCCGCCGCCATCGCCATGGTCACCGTCGGTATCGCCGGCGCATTTCTTGCCATGCGCGCCACCTTCGACCCCTATTCCGGCGGACCGCAACTTCTCTTTGCCTTCGAGGCAGCCGTGATCGGTGGTGCCGGCTCGCTCTGGGGCACGCTGATCGGCGGCATCGTACTGGGTCTTGCCCAGTCGCTCGGAGCCAAGGTGCATCCGCAGGGCTTCCTCATCGGCGGCCATGTCGTCTTCCTGGCCGTGCTGTTTGCCCGGCTGTTTCTCGTCGGAACACCCATCATCGGCAGGATCGGGTTCACCAAAACCGGCTTCGCAAAAATCCGCGCCGCCATCCGGAGTACCCCATGACCGCGATACCCAACGGCATCATCATCGAACGCTGGACGCGCTCCTCGCAGCTGGCATTGGGCAGCGTCGCAGTCGCCCTCGCGCTCTTCGCCATCGCACCGCTCACCCTTGGCGCTGGCGCCATCGACCGGCTGACGGCATTGTTCATCTACGTTATCCTCGCTGCCATGTGGAATGCGCTCGCCGGTTTCGGCGGCCTCGTCTCCGTTGGCCAGCAGGTGTTCTTCGGTCTTGGCGCCTATTTCACCATCCGGCTTGCCGATGCCGGGCTCAATCCGTTCCTGTCGCTGTTTGCGGCAGCCCTCATCACTGGAGCGATCTCGCTGCCTTTATCCTTCTTCATGCTGCGGCTGAAGGGCGGTGAGTTTGCCATCGGCATGTGGGTGATCTCGGCGCTCACCCACATGCTCGTCAATCTCGACCGGCTGATCCAGGGCGAGACCGGCACCTCGCTGATCTCGCTCAACGTCTATGAAAGCGGCACCCGCCGTGTCGTGATCTACTGGCTGGCGCTGGCCTCGATGGCAGCCCTTCTCGGTATCCTCTTCGCTCTCCTGCGCAGCCGTGCCGGCGCCGCCATCCAGGCGATCCGCGACAACGAGGATGCGGCAACCTCGCTCGGCGTGCGCGTCATCGCCACCAAGCGGTTGCTCTTCGTTCTTGCCGCTTTCGGCATCGCGGTCGCCGGCGCGCTGTGGCTGGCGACATCAACGACCTTTCAGCCGAAAACCTATTTCAGCGTCCAGTGGACCGCCTACATGATCTTCATGGTGCTGGTCGGCGGCATCGGCAAGTTCGAGGGCGCGATCCTCGGCGCCGTGCTGTTCTTCGTCATCGAAACCTTCTTCGGTGCGATGGGCGTCTGGTACCTGATCGGCCTCGGCGCGACGGCGGTTCTGTTTTCGCTGTTCCTGCCGCACGGACTCTGGGGTGAAATCGAGCGCCGCTTCGATGTGCGACTGCTGCCGGTCGGCTACCGCCTGAAATTGCCCGGCCCCACGAAAATTCAATGGAACCAATAATCTATCCGGAAAACCGGACTCTCTTGCGAAAGGTGAAGACATGCTCTTTGGAAAAACCATCCTGGTCACCGGCGTTGCCTCCGGCATCGGCGCGCGCACGGCCGAACTGGCGGGGCAGATGGGCGCCGACGTCATTGGCGTCGATGTCCGCGAGCCTGCGGGCAGCACTGCCGCCTTCATCAAGGGCGACCTCTCGACGGCTGCTGGCGTCGCCGCCATCGTCGCCCAATTGCCCAGCCGTCTCGATGCGCTCGCCAATGTCGCCGGCCTCTCTGGAAACACCGGCATCATCTCGACCCTATCGGTCAATTTCTACGGCCTGCGTGCCCTGTCGGAAGCCGTCGCCCCGCGCATCCGCGAAGGCGGCGCCATCGTCAATGTCGCCTCGATCGCCGGCTACGGCTGGCGAGCAAATCTCGAACGGGCAAAGACGCTCGTGGGCATCGAAGGTTTTCCGGACGTGACCAGCATCGTTTCAGAGCATGGCCTGAAAGACGAGCAAGGTTATCCGCTGTCCAAGGAACTGCTGCTGCTTTGGACCATGCGTGCCGCCCATCAACCGCTGTTCAGGGATCGCGGCATTCGTGTCAACGCCGTCAGCCCCGGCCCGGTCGAGACGCCGATCCTCAAACAGTTCCGCGCCGTGCTCGGCGATGCGCGGGTCGATAGCGACATCACCCGCGTCGGCCGCGCCGGCACATCCGCCGATATCGCGCCGGCCGTGCTCTTCCTTTGCTCCGACGGCGCCCGCTGGATCAACGGTACCAATCTGGCAACCGACGGCGGCCTCGAAGCCTCGATCAACGCCGAAGTCCTCGGCTTCTAATGTCCTTTTCTCAGGAGATATCCATGAACATTTCCCTCCTCATCAATGGCACGGACCGCGCGGCTGCAAGCGGCCGGACCTATGACCGGTTCGACCCCTTCACGGAAAAACTGGCGAGCCGCGCGTCGGCCGCCGGTCTCGACGATGTCGCAGCCGCGATCGATGCCGCGTCCGCCGCCTTCCCAGCCTGGTCGAAGACCGGCCCCGGCCAGCGCCGCTCGATCCTGATGAAGGCGGCCGATATCATGGACAGCAAGGTCGGCGAGTTCACGCAGCTGATGATCGAGGAAACCGGCGCCACCGCCCCTTGGGCGGGCTTCAACGTCATGCTTGCCGCCAATATTCTGCGCGAGGCGGCGTCGATGACGACGCAGATTTCCGGTGAGATCATCCCCTCCGACAAGCCCGGAACGTTGGCCATGGGCGTGCGACAGGCGGCCGGCGTCTGCCTTGCCATCGCCCCCTGGAACGCCCCGGTCATCCTTGCCACCCGCGCTGTCGCCATGCCGATCGCCTGCGGCAACACCGTCATACTGAAAGCCTCCGAACAGTGCCCCGGCACCCACCGGCTGATCGCCACGGCGCTGACGGAAGCCGGCCTTCCCGCCGGCGTCATCAACGTCATCACCAACGCGCCGGAAGACGCAGCCGAAATCGTTGCAGGACTGATCGCCCATCCCGCCATCCGCCGCGTCAACTTCACCGGCTCGACCAAGGTCGGCAAGATCATCGCCAAACTCTGCGGCGAGCACCTGACGCCGGCGCTTCTCGAACTCGGCGGCAAGGCGCCGCTGGTCGTCCTCGACGACGCCGATATCGACGGCGCAGTGAATGCCGCGATCTTTGGCGCCTTCATGCATCAGGGCCAGATCTGCATGTCGACGGAACGGATCATCGTTCATCAGGCGATCGCCGATCAGTTCGTCGCCAAATTGGCCGCCCGTGCCGCCCAGCTTCCGGCCGGTGACCCCCGTGGCCACGTCGTACTCGGTTCGCTGATCAGCCTCGAAGCGGCGAAAAAGATGGAAGGCCTGATCACCGACGCAACCGCCAAGGGCGCAAAGCTTGTCGCCGGCGGCAAGCGCACCGGCACGGTTGTCGAAGCGACACTGCTCGATCACGTGACATCAGACATGCGGGTCTATTCGGAAGAATCCTTCGGCCCGGTCAAGCCGATCATCCGCGTCGCCGACGAGGAAGAGGCAATCCGCGTCGCCAACGACACCGAATACGGCCTCTCCTCGGCGGTGTTCAGCCGCGACGTCCAGCGTGCCATGGCGGTTGCCGCCCGCATCGAATCCGGCATCTGCCATATCAATGGCCCGACGCTGAACGACGAGGCCCAGATGCCCTTTGGCGGCGTCAAGGGCAGCGGCTACGGCCGCTTCGGCGGAAAGGCGGCGATCGCCGAATTCACCGACCTGCGCTGGATCACCATCGAGGACTCGGCCCAGCACTACCCGTTCTGAGATAAACGAGCGGGGCAAACCTATTGCCCCGCTCGCCGCGCTTGACATGCCTATGATTTGAAACTGTAGTTCCACTGCACCATCCCGCCCGCGAGTGTGTCACAAGCAGCGAGTTCCCATCATGACCGACGAGACCCCGGAAACGAAACTCACCCTTTCCAAGCGCCGCTGGGCGGAGGAAGGCAAGTTCCTGACCGGCAAAATTGCCCGCGCCGAAACCGACCGCCTGCCGCCTGGCCAGCATCTGGTCAAGAACTGGCCGGTGCTCGATCTCGGACAGCATCCGTATATCTCTCAAGCCGAATGGACGCTCCAGATCGTCGGCGCCGTCGAAAATCCCGTAAAACTCGACTGGAACACGTTCCACCAGCTGCCACAGAGCAACAAACTCTCGGATATTCACTGCGTGACGACATGGTCGCGCTACGACAACCACTGGCAGGGCGTTTTGACCCATGACCTGCTCGATCTGGTCATGCCGAGACCGGAAGCCAGTTTCGTCATGCTGACCAGCTATGACGGCTACACCACCAACCTGCCGCTTCAGGACTTCGCCTCAGAGGACGGTATCCTCGCAACGGCCTGGGAGGGCGCGCCGCTGACCCGCGATCACGGCGGCCCGATGCGCCTCGTCATTCCGCATCTCTATTTCTGGAAAAGCGCCAAATGGCTGCGCCGCATCGAATTCCTCGTCGGTGACCAGGCCGGTTTCTGGGAGAAGAACGGCTATCACATGCTCGGCGATCCCTGGCGCGAACAGCGATATTCCGATGATTGAGCGCTAGCCTCGCTCTACAGCAACCTGCCCTTCCGGACAGTCCGGTTGCGTCTTCTCGCCCAGAACCTCGTAAAGCTCCAGCGCGGTCGCCCGGCCTTTGACCTGCGCCTCCCCGAGCGGACGAAAGGCAATCGTATCACCACATTGTTCCACCACGGCGCTGCTCGCCAGGATAGCCGTGCCATAAACCTTGTTCATGCCTTCCAGCCGTGAGGCGACGTTTACCGTGTCGCCCATCGCGGTATATTGCAGCCGCTCTTTCGCCCCGACGCTGCCGACCACCGCCGTGCCGGTATGGATGCCGAACCGGGTGCGCAATTCCGGCAGGCCCCGCGCTTTCAGATTGGCGTTGAACACCGCAAGCTTCCTTTCGACCGCCAGAGCGCAACGGCAGGCGTTTTCCGCATGGCGCTCATTCGCTACCGGCGCGTTCCACATGGCAAAGACGGAGTCCCCGAGAAACTGGATAATCTCGCCGCCATGGGCGCTGACGGTCTCGTTGAAGATGTCGAAATAATCAGACAGCAGCGCGACGACTTCCTCCGGCGTCCGCTGCTCGCTCAGCGTCGTGAAGTCGTAAATGTCGGTGAACCATGCCGTCACCTCCTGCCGCCGCGCGCCGCGTCCTGCGAACTGGCCGGATTCGATACCCTTGCGCACCAGCTCCTTCGGCACATAGAGCGCAAAGGTGAAGATCGCATCGCGCGCCCGGCTCATTGCCCGGCCGAGCGTCGAGATCTCGGTCACATGCGAGGCGACTTCGCGCGGCGCGGTGAAATCGAGATCCTGCAGCCGGTTGGCGCTGGCGGTCAGCTGGCCGAGCGACTGGGTGATCAGCCGGGCCATGAACAATGCGGCAAGCAGCCCCAAAAGCACGATGGCTCCGGCAATGGCGAGCCCCTGATACAGGTTGCGATTGGCAGCGGCCGTCAGTTCGTCCAGAGGGGCAGCCACCACCGTGCGATGTCCTGACAGCAGCAGAACCGACGTCACCGAGGTCGCCATGACGATGTAGGTGCGGCCGTTGATATCGGCGAAACTCACCCCGTTGCCGGTTGGCAGGTTGGCCTTGATGCCGGAAAGCAGCGGATCGACCGGCCTTGAAACATCGAGTTCCCCCTTTTCCTTCAGCGCCGACATGCGGGCCATCAACCCGCGATCGGAGTGCATGATCGGCTTTCCGGCCGCATCCATCACGAAGGCGACGGTTTCGGCGGTCAGGCGTTCGCGCGCCATGAAATCGGTGATCGTGCCGAGATCGATATCGGCGCCGATGACGATGCTGCCATTGCCGCGATGCGCCTGTGAAATGCTCATGCCGAGCGCACCGGTTGTCACCATCGTATAGGGGCCGATGGCCGCCGGCATCGAGCCGTTGACCGCAGCCTGATACCAGGGCCGCTTCCGGGGGTCGAAGCCTGTGGAGAGGAGCCGGCGCTCCAGCAGCTGATTGCCGTCCTTGTCGAGGAAGATCAGCCGGTTGCTGCGCTCGCCCGACTGCTCCCCCTGCATCGAACGAACCGCAATCGTCGCCCCTTCCGGCGCATCGAGAGCGGTGCGCCACGCCTGCGCCCTGAGATCGACAGCCTGAATGAAGGCTCCGTCCGGATAGCCGGCATAGATGCCGTCCAGATTGGAGGACTGGGCGATGATCTCGCGGAGCAGCTTGATCTTGTCGCTCATCCGCTCCGGCGGCGGCACGAGAAAGGAATTGGCGATCGAAGCGGTGAACCCCACCAGCGCCGTCGTGCGCCCGGAAAGAATGCCCAGGCGGTCGATCAGGCGATCGGAAAAGGCACGCATGTCGGCCTCGGCATTGACCAGCGCCGCGTCGCGGGCCCGCACATAGCCGAAGCCGACCAGCGTGCCCGAAACGACAATCAGCAAGGCCGCCATTGCCAGACCCAGCAGCGACCGCAGCGGCCTGGTCCAGACGGCGGGCTGGCCTTTTGCGGCAGGCGCAACCGTTGTTTCCGACATGCTTTGCCTCTGACCCCGAATAGACCAATGAAATCCAAAACTTGGAGTTGAATGCAGGTTATCAGCAGGTATTGGTTTCGTACAGGAAAACCGCCGCCCTGCTATCGCCGTTCCGCGCTGTTGGCTACAGCGGCGGAGATCTCGGCCGCGGCCTCGCGAATCGTCTGCATCAGGATGGCAAGCGGCATTGAGGGGATGGCATTGGCCCGTATCGTTAGGCCCACCGGTCCCCTGGTCTCGCTGGTATCGATCGGCAACGCCGCCAGCGTCCCGTCCTCGATATCGCCGGCAACCACCCCGGTCGAGATGATCCAGATGGCATCGCTCGCCCGCACAAACGCGCGCCCGAAGGAATCCGACACGGTCTCGATCTGGTTGGGCAGGCTGGCGATGCCGTTGGCGATCAGATAGCGCTCGACGAAGGGCCGGATGATCGAGGCGCGTGTCGGCATCAGCACGGGATAGACGCCGAGAGTGTCGAACACTGATTGTTTGGCTGAAAGCAGCGGGTGCCCTGTGCGCACGACGAAGACGACCTGCTCGGAATAGAGATGTTCGAAGGAAAACCCGGTCATCTGTTCGGGTGCCGCAAGCCGCCCGACGACGAGGTCGAGGTCGCCGACCCGCAACTGTTCGAGCAGCACGGCGTTCTCGCCGGTGACGATCTTGATGCGGCTGCCGGTTTCCTCCTTGAGGAAATTCGCCATCGCCCGCGGCATGATCCGCGTCGAAACGGTCGGAAGCGCGCCGATCCGCACCGGCGGGCCATCGCCGGAGCGCTCCTGCGAGACCGAGTCCAGCCCTTGCCTGAGCGCTGTCAGCACGGCCCCCGCATGCCGCAGGAAAACCTCGCCATAGCGGGTGATCTTGATGCCCCGGCCGTCGCGCTCGAAGACGGACACACCCAGAACCTCCTCCAGTTCGCGGATGGTCTTGGTCACGGCCGGCTGGCTGACATGCAGAAGATCAGCTGCCTTCATCACGCTCTTCTGCCGGGCGACCTCGACAAAGGTCTGCAAATGACGGAATTTCACTCGGGCGTCGATCATCAGAATTCATAACCCATAGGTTAATGATACGCAATAAAATGTCATTTTACCGAACCGGATTAAAGCTTCAATCTGGCCATTGAGGAGAATTTCAGTGCAGTTTGCCCGCATCAACGACATCACGCTCCACTATCAGGTGATCGGCGCGTCCAACGACAAGCCCGTGCTGGTCTTCGCCAATTCGCTCGGCACGGATTTCCGCATCTGGCGCGACGTGATCGTCCGGTTTGCCGGCGACTTCGCCATCGTCCTCTACGACAAGCGCGGCCACGGCCTCTCCGATGTCGGCGATATCCCCTATTCGATGGACCTGCATGTCGCCGATCTCGCCGGCCTGCTCGATCTGCTAGCGGTCAAGCAGGCGATCATCTGCGGCCTCTCCGTCGGCGGCCTGATCGCCCAAGGCCTCTATGCCACCCGGCCGGACCTCGTGCGCGCGCTCATCCTCTGCGACACCGCCCACAAGATCGGCACTGCGGAATCGTGGAACGCGCGCATCGCCACCGTCGAGCAGAACGGTATTGGCAGCATCGCCGACGGGGTGCTCGAAAAATGGTTCACCCCCGCCTTCCGCCGCCCGGAAAACAACGCCTATCACGGCTACCGCAACATGCTCACGCGCCAGCCCGTGACCGGTTACGCCGGAACCTGCGCGGCGATCCGCGATGCCGATTTCACAGAGGCCGCCAGGTGCATTGCTGTTCCGACCCTCTGTGTCGTCGGCGACCAGGACGGCTCGACGCCGCCCGAACTCGTGCTTTCGACCGCGAAGCTCATCCCCGGCGCCCGCTACGAAGTCATCAAGGACGCGGGCCATATTCCCTGCGTCGAACAGCCGGAGGCGCTGACCGCCGTGCTGCGCGCCTTCATCGATATCGTCCTGTCCGGAGAAAAACCCCATGAATGACGCCGCGCCATCCGAACGTTACCGTCAGGGCATGATCACCCGCCGTGCCGTTCTGGGCGACCGCCATGTCGACAGGGCGCAATCCGCAACGACCGATTTCGACCGGCCATTTCAGGAGCTGATCACCGAGACAGCCTGGGGCAACGTCTGGTCGCGACCGACCTGGACGAAGCGCGAGCGTTCGATGGTGACGATCGCGCTGCTCGCCGCCCTTGGCCATGACGAGGAAGTGGCGATGCATGTGCGCGCCACCGCCAACACCGGCGCCAGCCGCGACGATATCGGCGAGGCGCTGTTGCATGTGGCGATCTATGCCGGCGTTCCCGCCGCCAACCGCGCCATCAAGATCGCCAAGCAGGTTTTCGAACAGATGGACGCCGAACAGGCGGTTTGAGGCAACGAACATGTCCGATTTTTCCAACCAGAAACCAGAGACCGGCGCCTTCTTCCAGCGCGACCGCGCCTGGCATGCGCCGGCCCTGACGCCGGGCTACAAGACCTCGGTGCTGCGCTCGCCGCAAAAGGCGCTGCTGTCTCTCGACGGCACCATCTCGGAAATCACCGGCCCGGTCTTCGGCCACTCCATCCTCGGCGAGCTCGACAACGACCTGATCCACAATTTTGCCAAGCCCGGCGAAAGCGCCATCGGCGAGCGCATCATCGTCCACGGCCGGGTGCTGGACGAGCGCGGGCAACCCGTGCGCGGCGCGCTGCTGGAGTTCTGGCAGGCCAATGCCGGCGGGCGTTATCGCCACAAGAAGGAAACCTATCTCGCGCCGCTCGACCCGAATTTCGGCGGTTGCGGCCGTGCCATTACCGGCGAGGACGGCAGCTACCGGTTCCGCACCGTCAAGCCCGGCCCCTATCCCTGGCCAAACGGCGTCAACGACTGGCGACCGGCCCATATCCACTTTTCGATCTTCGGCCACGGCTTTGCCCAGCGGCTGATCACCCAGATGTATTTCGAAGGCGACCCGATGATCTGGAAATGTCCGATCGTCACGACCATCCCGGACAGAAACGCCATCGAACAGCTGATCGCACCGCTCGACTGGGCCAACACCATCCCCATGGACGCCCGCGCCTACAAGTTCGACATCGTGCTGCGCGGCCGCCGCTCGACGCTGTTTGAAAACCGGATGGAGGGCAACTGATGGTCCAGGATCTCGGCTATCTCAAGGAATCGCCGTCGCAGACGGCCGGCCCCTATGTCCATATCGGCTGCACTCCGAACTTCGCCGGCATCACGGGTGTCTACGACACCGATCTCGGCACCGTCATGGTAAATGACAGGACGCTCGGCGAGCGCATCACCGTGCGCGGCCGGGTGATCGACGGCGCCGGTGCGCCGCTGAAGGATGCGCTCGTCGAGATCTGGCAGGCGGACGCTGCCGGCCTCTACAACAGCCCATCCGAACTGCGCGGCACCGCCGACCCCAATTTCACCGGCTGGGGCCGCTGCCCGACCAGCGCAGACGACGGCATCTTCACATTCGAAACCATCAAGCCCGGCCGCGCGCCCTACAAGGACGGGCGCAGGATGGCGCCGCACATCACGTTCTGGATCGTTGCGCGCGGCATCAATATCGGCCTGCACACCCGCATGTACTTCGCCGACGAGGCGGAGGCGAACGCCGAGGACCCGTTGCTCGCCCGCATCGAGCACCGCCATCGTGTTGCGACGCTAGTCGCGCCGCGCGAGGGATCGGTCTATACGTTCGATATCCACCTGCAGGGTGACAAGGAAACCGTGTTCCTCGACATCTAAGGCCGGGCACCAAGGACATCCATGACCGCTTCCGCCTTCGATCATCCCTATCTCTCCGGCCTTCTCGGCGACGAGGACATTTCCGCATTCTTCTCGGCAGACGCCGATATCCGCGCCATGCTGCGTTTCGAGGCGGCGTTGGCGAAGGCCGAGGCCAGCCATGGCATCATACCGGACGCTGCGGCAGTCGAGATCGCTGCTGTCTGCAGCACGTTTCGACCGGATATGCTGGCCCTGCGGCGCGGTGTCGGAACCGATGGCGTGGTCGTCCCCGAACTCGTGCGCCAGCTGCGCAAGGCGGTCGGCGGACAAGCCGCCGAAAACATTCATCTCGGCGCCACCAGCCAAGACGTGATCGACACCAGCCTGATGCTGCGCCTGAAGGATATCGGCCTGGTGCTGTCCGGCAGGCTGTCGACTTTGCTCGGTCTTTTCGACGATCTCCGCCACCGGTTCGGCTCCAACCGGCTGATGGGCCACACACGAATGCAGGCCGCGATCCCGATCACCGTCGCCGATCGTCTCTCCGCCTGGTCCTCGCCGCTCGGCGATTACCGTGACCGACTGAAGCACATGCACAAAACCGGGTTCCCGCTCCAATTCGGCGGCGCAGCCGGCACGCTCGACAAACTGGGCGACAAGGCAGCCACAGTGCGGGCGACGCTCGCCAAAAACCTCGGCCTCAGCGACAGCCCGCAATGGCAGAGCCAACGCGCCGTCATCGCCGACATCGCCCATATCCTGTCCCTCATCACCGCAAGCCTCGGCAAGTTCGGCCAGGACATCGCCCTGCTCGCGCAGGCCGGCAACGAAATCGAGCTTTCCGGCGGCGGCGGCTCATCGGCCATGGCGCACAAGCAGAACCCGGTGGCCGCCGAAACCCTCGTCTCGCTTGCCCGCTTCAACGCCGTGCAGCTCTCCGGCATCCACCAGTCGATGGTGCATGAACAGGAACGCTCGGGCGCCGCATGGACGCTGGAATGGATGATACTGCCGCAGATGGCGGTGGCGTGTGGGGCGAGTACGCGGGTGGGCTTGGCACTTGCGGGGCAGATCGAGCGGCTAGGCAGTTAGCAGGATGGTCAAAAAGGGGCATTCAAGGTGGGGGCTTTTCGCCACGTGGCTTGCCCCACGCCAATTCCGAAACTACGGCAGTTCGGAGATGAGGAATGTTCGGAGCGGAAACAGTCGGGTCTTGCTCACGCTGGAAGCTTCTCCTAGAGAATTGCACGTATTAGGGGAAACAGGGAAAATATCGTGAGAAAATTTATCGCTTCTGCGCTGTGCGTTGCCGTCGTCGTTTTATCCGGGTGCGTCACAACACTTGGTACAGCGTCGATCGGTTTGAGCACGGATGCGAATGGCAGACTCGCTCGTACATACGTCATCAAATCTTCGGGAGACCCAGATTGGGACAGAAATGCAAGGGATGGCGCTGCAAAGGATTTCCGTCGGCAAGTCCGGAAACCACTTAAGAATCATCGTTACATAATCGAAGTTAACGTGGAAAAACGGGAACCTGCGTGGGGCAGCGAGAAGACGCCCGAGTAGGCAGCACTCCTGCGTCGGCTCTCTGCATTCGCGCTCGATTCTTTGGGTGTGCAATCATTGCAGCCGAGCGCCTTACCTACCGGGTCTCTTCCCGCGCAGGGACAACTCCGGAGCCACAGAAACAAGCAGAAGCGATCGTCGCGACGCTCCAGTCAGAATAGAAGGCTTCGCCCACAACCTCCACCCCGTCAGCAGCTGGGGTGATAGTAAAATCGCAGTACAATATCGGGGCCATCTACAGGCCCCGATACAACTGAACGTCCCCCTCAGCTCGACTTGTTCTTGAAAGGCTTGCGCTTGGCGCCCTCGGCGCCCGGTTTGTCGAACTTGGGCTTGTCGAATTTCGGCTTGTCGAAGCCCGGCTTGCCGGTCTTCTTCACCCAGGGCTTGCTGTCGGTCTTTTCAGCCGGGCGGTTGTCGGCCTTGGCAAAATCGGGCTTGCCCTCGAACTTGCGCTTCGGCTTCTCGCCGTTCCAGTCGGCAGTCTTGGCCGGATAGGGCTTCTTAGCCGCAAAGCCGCCGGAGAGGTTCGGCATGCCATCGAGCTGCGTCACGACGATGCCCTTTTCGAGCGAGCGCTTCGGTCCGATCGCCTCGACGAAGCGATCCACCCATTCGCGGGCGATCTCGACATAGGTTTCCTCGGTCTGCATCTTGATGGCGCCGATTTCCTGCTTGGTGATCTTGCCGATGCGGCAGAGCATCGGGATCAGCCAGCGCGGCTCGACATTCTGCTTGCGGCCGGCCGAAAGCGAGAACCAGACGCTGTCGCCGAAATCGCCACGCGGCGCCCGCGGTTCGCTGCGTTCCGGACGGTCGCCACGGTCCGGGCGGTCACCGGACGGCGTGTAGTTCGGCGTATCCATCAGGTCTTCCGGAGCCGAACGTCCGGCACGGGCCTGCCGCAGGAATGCGGCGGCCACCTGTTCAGCCCCGTGCTTTTCCAGCAGTTCGCGGATGAAATCGGCCTCGTCGGGCGTGATTGTTTCGGTCAGCGCCGGATCGGCCAGAACCCGCTCGTCGTCGCGACGGCTGACGTCGTCGGCCGATGGCGGCCGGGCCCAGTCGGCATTGATGTTGGCGTCGCGCAACAGGCGTTCGGCCTTACGGCGGGCGCTGTTGGGAACAATCAGCGCGCTGACGCCCTTGCGGCCGGCACGGCCGGTGCGGCCGCTGCGGTGCAGCAGCGTATCGGGATTGGTCGGCAGATCGGCATGGATGACCAGTTCGAGGCCCGGCAGATCGATGCCGCGTGCCGCGACGTCGGTGGCGATGCAGACGCGGGCGCGTCCGTCGCGCATCGCCTGCAGGGCATGCGTGCGCTCGTTCTGGCTGAGTTCGCCGGACATGGCGACGACCGAAAAGCCGCGATTGTTGAAACGCGCGGTCAGGTGATTGACGGCCGCACGGGTCGAGCAGAACACCAGCGCGTTCTTGGCTTCATAGAAGCGCAGCACGTTGATAATCGCATTTTCGCGATCGGACGGGGCAACGGTCAGCGCCCGGTATTCGATATCGAGATGCTGCTTCTGCTCGGCCTGGGTCGAGATGCGAATGGCATCTTTCTGGTAGCTCTTGGCCAGATTGGCAATCGAGCGCGGCACGGTGGCCGAAAACATCAGCGTGCGGCGGTCGGCCGGCGCTGCCTCGAGGATGAATTCGAGGTCTTCACGGAAACCGAGATCGAGCATCTCGTCGGCTTCGTCGAGAACGACGGCCTTAAGCGACGACATGTCGAGGCCGTTGCGGCGAATGTGGTCGCAGAGACGGCCCGGCGTTCCAACGACGATATGGGCGCCGCGATCGAGCGCGCGCCGCTCGGTGCGCATGTCCATGCCGCCGACGCAGGAGACGACGGTCGCGCCGGTCAGCTCATAGAGCCATTCCAGTTCGCGCTTGACCTGCAGCGCCAGTTCGCGGGTCGGCGCAACGGCGAGCGCCAGTGGCGCTCCTGCCTGGCCGAAGCGATCCTTGCCGTCCAGCAGCGTCGAGGCGAGCGCCAGGCCGAAGGCCACGGTCTTTCCCGATCCGGTCTGCGCCGAGACCAGTGCGTCCCGTCCTTCGAGTTCAGGGCCGAGAACAGCCTTCTGAACCGGCGTCAACTCTGAATAACCGCGCTTGCTCAATGCCTGAGCGATCGCCGGAGCGATGCCGTCTAACTCTGCCATATGTTTATCTTTCGGAATTCGGATGTCGTGCGCTCCTCGGTCGATGAGGGTGCGCGCAGTCCCCGCGGCCGGCACGTCGCCAGCCAATACATGCGCGCCCTCTTACTGTGCCTGAGGGGAATTGTACAGAGCGCAACGCTCGTGCCGCTAAAAACGCCGCGCTAACATCGGCAGTTATCGGCTGCCGTCCCTGTCCCTCCAGGTTTGCAGCACGGCAACGGAGCCATCCGAAAGCAACCGCAAAAGCGTATCGACAAGCCGGGCCCGGAAGTGAGCGTCGGCGCGGAGATCCTCGCCGAACACCTCCGTCAAGCCCAGAAAGGCGGCAACGATCTTGTCCGGATCGTCCAGCGGCTGCGTCGCAGCCGCGATGCGCGCCGCCAGTGGATCGCGCACATCGATCGGCTTTCCGGTCTCGTCGACGCCGCGCGCATATCGCATCCAGGCGGTAACGCCGAGCACCAGCCGGTCACAGGGGGCCCCTGCCGCGATGCGGTCGCGGATGGTCGCAAGCAGCCGTTGCGGCAGCTTCTGCGATCCGTCCATGGCGATCTGCCAGGTGCGATGCCGCAGCGCCGGATTCTTGAAGCGTTCGATCAGCGCACGGCGGTAGGCCGGAAGATCGAAGCCGGCGAGCGCAGGCAATGTCGGCGAAACCTCCTCGCGCATCAGCCCCTCGATCAGCTCTTCCATGCCCGGCAAGGCCATCGCCTCCGCCACGGTCTGCGCACCGGCAAGGAAACCGAGATAGGCGAGCGTCGAATGGCTGCCGTTGAGAAGCCTGAGCTTCATCGTCTCGAAGGCGGAAACGTCCTCGACGAACACGACACCGGCCGCTTCCCACGCGGGACGCCCGAGCGGAAAATCGTCCTCCACCACCCATTGCCGGAAGGGTTCGGTCACCACCGGCCAGGCATCTTCCACGCCGATAGCAGCGGCAACCGCCGTGCGGTCGGCATCGGTCGTCGCCGGAACGATCCGGTCGATCATCGTCGATGGCGAAGCAACGCCAGCAACGAAGGCCGCAAGTCCCGGATCGCGCATTTCGGCGAAACGGGTGACGACACGCTTCAGCACATGGCCGTTCGACGGAAGATTGTCGCAGGACAGAAGGGTGAATGCTGGCACGCCTGCCGCCTGCCTGCGAGCCAGCGCCTCGACAATGAAGCCGACCGCCGTTTTCGGTGCCGCCGGGTTTTGCAGGTCGTGGAGAATATCCGGATGGTTTTCATCCAGCGTACCGGTCGCCGGATTATGGCAATAGCCCTTTTCAGTGACCGTCAGCGAGACGATGCGCGTGGCAGGATCCGACATCCGCGCCAGTACGGCTTGCGGATTTTCCGGGGCGACGAGAGTTTCCACGACGCTGCCGATGACGCGCAGATGCGCGCCCTGCCCGTCCTGAACCTTCAGCGTATAAAGCCCACCCTGCGGCGTCAGCGCATCGCGGGTCTCGGCGCTGCGCAGCGACACGCCGCAGATGCCCCAGGAAAGGTCCCGCGCCAGAACGTCGTCGGTAAACACGGCCTGATGCGCCCGGTGGAACGCCCCGATGCCGAGATGGACGATGCCGATTTTTACCTCAGCCCGGTCATAGCCGGGTCTGGTGATCGCGCCTGGCAGTTGCGCCAGCGTCTGATTGGACAGTCTCATCATGTGGCAGGCTGCTGTTTGGCGCGGGCGACGATCTGCGACGGGTTGACGAATTGTAGCGCAAGAATCAGCCAGAACAGCGTCGTCACCATGTAGATCACCGCCATGGCATCGATCGACTGACCGGCGCGAACACCGGAGGCAAAGACGGCATAGTAAAGCGAAACCACCAGCGTCTGGCTGGTCGGCCCGGCGATCAGGAAGGTCAGTTCGAACATGGCGATGGTGCGCACCAGCACCAGAAGCAGCGCCGCCAGCATGCCCGGCAGCAGCAGCGGCAGGAGGATGCGCAGGAACAGGCTGCCCGTCCCCGCCCCGAAGACCCGTGCCGCCGCCTCGATGCGCGGATCGATCTGCTCGATGAACGGGATCATCACCAGAACGACGAAAGGCAGCGAGGGCACGAGATTGATCAGCACGACGCCCCAGAAGGAACCGCCAAGGCCGAGCTGGTAAAGCACCGTCGCCAGCGGAATGCCGTAGGTCAGCGGCGGGATGAGCAGCGGCAAAAGAAAGAGCAGCACGACGATGCGCTTGCCCGGAAAATCCCGCCGCGCCAGCGCATAGGCCGTGGTGACGCCGAGCAGACCGGAGATGATCACCACGGTGAACACCACCTCGAAGGTGACGAGGACCACGCTCGACAGCTGGAATTCCTTCCAGGCGCTGAAATACCATTTCGTCGTCAGCCCAACCGGCAGCCAAGTGCCGAGCCAGCGCGTGGCAAAGGAATTGACCACCACGGCGGCGATGACGCCGATCAGATTGAGGACGAACAGCCCGGCAACCGCCCAGACGGCAAAACGCCAGATCTTCGAGACAAGGCCCTGATCGCGGATCATCGCGGCATCTCCTGAAAACCAGCAGCTTGAAGAGTAAGCTTTGTCATCGTCATCACCCCTTCGTTCCGCCGGTCGGCCCGCGATAGAACATCGACCGGCCGCCCAGCACGATCAGCACGACGATCAGTTCCACCGCTCCCATGATCATCGCGATCGCCGAACCCAGCGAATGGTCGTATTGCTCGAAGGCCGCCTGATAGGCCGCGATCGAAATCACCCGCGTCGGCCCCGCCGGCGCACCGAGCAGAACAGCGGAGGGAAAGACGGCGAAAGCCTGCACGAAGGCGAGGCAGAAGGTGACGGCAAGCCCCGGCACCAGCAACGGCAGAAACACCTTCATGAACCGCTGGCGCGGACTGGCGCCAAGGGTGGCCGCCGCCTGCTCGATCGCCGGATCGATGCCGGTCACATAGGACAGCGTCAAGAGGAAAGCGAAGGGAAAGCCGGTGATCACCAGCGAGGCGAAGACACCCCAGTAGTTGTTGGTCAGCTTCACCGGCGCATCCAGCAGACCGATGAGGATCAGCACCCGGTTGAACCAGCCCTGCGGCCCGAGAAAGGTCAGAAGTCCGTCCGCCACGAAGACGGTACCGAGTGTGATCGGCAGGACGAGGATCGTCGTCAACAACCGCTGCCGTGTCATTAGCCGCACGCGGAAGGCGATTGGCACTGCGAAGGCCAGATTGACGATCGTCACCGGCAGCGCCAGCCAGAGCGTCGCGGCGATGGTGCGGTACTGGAAGGGATCGCTGAAGAACGCGGCGTAGTTGGCGTACCACGCCCCTTCCTTCGGCATCAGCGAATCGGCAAGACCGTAGAAAAAGGGATAGATGAACAGCCCGAGCATGACGGCCAGCCCCGGCAGGACCAGCAGCGTCGTTCCGTCGAACCCGCGCGCGGCAAGCCTGTGGCGAAGCGACGGCGTGCTCATGCGCCTTTTCCCTTGAACAACAGCGCCCGGCCGGCTGCCGGTTGCAATATGGCGGACGCGCCACGCGGCAAGGCTTGCTCGGCACGAAAATAAAGGTCGGAACCGTCGGCGGACTTCGCCATGCCGAAAAAAGCCCGGCCGCGATATTCCATGCTGGCCACCGTGGCGGCAATGCCATTGCCGTCATCGACGGCGACAAGGTCTTCGGGCCGCACCGACAGAACCGCCGCGTCACCCGTCTGGAGCGGCTCACGCATCGTTCCGGTCAGCCGTGCGCCGGCCACCTCGATCTGGGCTTCCTCGCCCGAAACACCGACCACCCGGCCGGCAATACGTGTGCGGAACCCCATGAAATCGGCGACGTCGATATGGACTGGCCGCTGGTAGAGGTCCTGCGGCGAGCCGATCTGCATGATCCGTCCCTGGCTCATGACGACGATCCGGTCGGCGAGCGACAGCGCCTCGTCCTGATCGTGCGTCACGTAAATGGTCGTCGAACCGATCTGGTCGTGGATACCACGGATTTCGGCCCGCATCTCCAGACGCAGCTTGGCATCGAGATTGGAGAGCGGCTCGTCCATCAGCACCACCGGCGGGCGGATGACGATGGCGCGGGCAATCGCCACGCGCTGCTGCTGGCCGCCCGACAATTGCCCTGGCAGCTTGTCGATCTGGCTTTCCAGCCGCACCAGCGCCAGCGCCTGTTCGATACGCCGGTCCGCCTCGCTGCCGCGAATGCCCTGCATGGTCAGCCCAAAACCGACATTGCGGCGTACGCTCATATGCGGAAACAGCGCGTAGCTTTGAAAGACCATGCCGAAGCCGCGCTTTTCCGGCTCCAGCTGGTCGATACGATTGCCGCCGAGCCGGATCTCGCCACCGGACAACGCGAGAAGGCCGGCCACGCAATTCAGCGCCGTCGACTTGCCGCAACCCGAAGGGCCAAGAAGCGCGATAAATTCACCCGGTTCGATGGAAAGGTCGATGCCGTCGAGCGCGGTATAGGCGCCGAACGAGCGGCGCAGACCATCCAGTTCAAGACGCGCGGTCTGTTTCGGCGAAAGCACTGTCGCTCCGTTCTGAACCGGCAAATTCAAGGTCGTCTCCTCCACGTCGATAGGCGTTGTGGAGCGGCGGCGATATCGGTGCCGCCGCTCCGTTGTCTTGTCTCAGGCTCAGCCCTTCGACGCGCCGATCTGCTCGTCCCAGATGCGGAACGCATCGACGATGCGGGCGGGCTCGAGCGGCACTTCCAGCGGATTGTTGGCAATCCAGTCGGCATATTCGGGACGGCCGAACTCCTTGATGGCGTCCTGACTTTCCTGCGGCGCCATCTCGAGCGTCACGTCCTTCACCGCCGGACCCGGGTAGAAATAGCCCTGGTCATAGGCGATCGCCTGCTGCTGCGGCTGCAGGATGAAGTTGATGATATCCAGCAGCACGGCAATCTTCTCGTCAGACACGCCCTTCGGGATGACCGCGTAATGCGCGTCCGTCACCCAATGGAAGCCGTCGAGCTTGCCGACCTTCGCTTCGGCCGGAACGATGCCGAGCGCCCGCGGGTTGATGTCCCAGCCGGTGGTCGAGACCACGATGTCGCGGGTGCCCTCGCCGAGTTCCTTCATCACCTGCGTCGTGCCGGTGCCGTAATACTCGATGTTTTCGCCCAGCGCCTTCAGGTATTCCCAGGTCTTCGCCCAGCCGTTGACCGGATCATGCGGGTCGCTGTCGCCGAGAATATAGGGAAGCCCCATCAGGAAGGTGCGGCCGGGGCCGGAATTGGCCGGACGCGCATACATGAATTTCTTCGGATTGGCCTTTGCCCATTCCAGAAGCCCGGCGGCCGTCGTCGGCGGTGTCGGAACGCGGTCCGGAATGTATTCGATCAGCGGCCCGGACGGATAATAGGTGACGACAACACCCTGGTCCTTGGCCAGCGCCTGCATCTTGAAGGCCTGCGGCAAAAGGATGCTTTCCAGATTCGGCAGGTCGGCCTTGTGGGCAGCGAGATCGACCCACAAGTCCTGGCTGAGACCGGCGGCAAGCGCGTCGGTGCCGGTCAGAACGAGATCGATATCGACCTTGCCTGCGGCCTGCTGCGCCTTGATCTTCGAGGGCAGTTCCGGTGCCGGCGCCTTGGTGAAGGCGAAGCTCGATACCCATTCCGGCTTTGCCGCCGCATAGGCCTCGAACATGCCCTGCGTCAGCGCCAGATTGCCGGCCACGTCCACCACGGTGATGGTGACGGGGCTTGCGGGCGCCTTCAGCTGTGCAAAAAGACGGCCGGGCATCAAGCCGAGACCAGTCAAGCCGGCAACCCCACCGACAAAAGTCCTGCGTGTAACGTTCATGTCGTTCTCCTCCCGTGTTGTGCAGCGGGCGCCTCCTGCGCCGCCCGTCCGCCAGATGTCGTCACAATCGATAGGCCCTCTTCGCCAGTCCGTAGGCCAGTTCAGCCGCGAGGCCGAACGCCTCTTCCTCGTCGAGACGATGGTCTGCGACGAGCCGGGCGAGATAGGCGCAGTCCACCCGCCGCGCCATGTCGTGGCGGGCCGGGATCGACAGATAGGCGCGGGTATCGTCGTTGAAGCCGACGGTGTTGTAGAAGCCTGCGGTCTCCGTCGTCGTCTCGCGGAAACGACGCATGCCCTCCGGGCTGTCGAAGAACCACCAGGCCGGCCCGAGCTTCAGCGCCGGATAGTGCCCGGCAAGCGGTGCGAGTTCGCGCGAATAGGCGGTTTCGTCGAGCGTGAAGAGAATGACCGTCAGCTTGGGATCGTTGCCGACGGCATCGAGCAGCGGCTTCAGCGCATGCACGTAGTCGGTCGCCTTCGGGATATCCGCCCCCTTGTCGGCGCCAAAATCCGTAAATAGCGACGGATTGTGATTGCGGAAGGAGCCGGGATGGATCTGCATCACCAGCCCGTCATCCTGGCTCATCCGCGCCATCTCCGTCAGCATCTGGCCGCGGAAGGCATCCGCCTCCGAGGCATCCGCCCTGCCCGCAAGCACCTTGTCGAACAGCGCCTCCGCATCGGCTTGAGACAGGTTTTCCGTCCGCGCCGTGGCGTGACCGTGATCCGTCGCCGTCGCGCCATGCCGTTTGAAGAAAGCCCGCCGCGCCCGGTGCGCATTGAGATAGCCGGCCCATGTCGCCGCCTCGCCGGTCATTGCGAAAAGACGCTCAAGGTTCCCGGCAAAGCCAGTAACCTGCGGATCGACAACCGCATCCGGCCGATAGGTCGGCACCACGCGGCCGTGCCATCCCGATGCACGAACTGCTTGATGATGCGCTAGGTCGTCCAGCGCACTATCGGTTGTGGCAATGACTTCGATCTTGAAACGATCGAACAGCGCGCGCGGCCGCATCTCCGGCGTGAGGATGGCTGCCTCGATCCGGTCGAACAGCGCATCCGCCGTCTGCGGCGACAGCCGCTCGGTAATGCCGAACACCGTTTCCAGCGCATGCTCGAACCAGAGCCGCGTCGGCGTACCGGCAAAGAGATGGAAATGCGCGGCGAACAGCCGCCATATCTTGCGCGCATCGGTCTCCACCGGCTCTCCGTTACGCCTCGCCACGCCCAGATCCTGGAGCTTCACGCCCTGCGAATAGAGCATGCGCGTCGCATAGTGATCCGGCGTAATGAACAGCGCGGCGGGATCGGAAAACGGCTTGTCTTCCGCATACCACGACGGGTCCGTATGGCCGTGCGGCGACACGATCGGCAGGCGGGCGATGGTTTCATGGAGGCGCCGTGCGATCACCCTTGTACCGGGGTCGGCAGGAAACAGCCGGTCGGGATGCAATGCCATTCCTTGTCGCTCCTCCCGCTTCACGTCTTGGCAACGTGGCGCAACTGATATACTAGTATTCACAACAGTGTCAACGCTTCGAGAATCTCCATGCCGCCATCGCCCCGCAGCAACGTCGTCGTCCCCCTGCTCACGGAGCCGGCTGGCGCCAAGCTACGCCGCGTGACCGCCGGATCGGCGATCTACGAACGTTTGCATTCGGCCATCGTCTCGTTGCAGATGCCGCCCGGCATGCCGTTGCAGGAAAAGCGCATCGCGGAAGAGTTCGGCGTCAGCCGAACGCCGGTGCGCGAAGCGTTGCTGCGGCTGGCGGAGGCCGGGCTCGTCGATATTTTCCCCCAGTCCGGCACCTTCGTATCGCTGGTTCCCGTCGCCGCCATCCCCGAAGCGGTGGTGATCCGCAAGTCGCTGGAGGGAACGACGGTGGAAACCGCAACTGCAATCGCAGCACCGGCCGATATCGCCCGGCTCGATGCCATCATCGCACGGCAGCGGGTGCATGCCGCCCACAACGAAACGTCGCTGTTCCACGAGCAGGATGAAGCCTTCCACGAGGCGATTGCCGGGATTGCCGGCTATCCCGGCATCTGGTCCATCCTGAAGACCGTCAAGATCCAGATCGACCGCGCCCGGCGGCTGACGCTGCCGGCGCTGGGGCGCATGGAAAGCGTCATCGAGGAGCATGTGACGATCCGCAATGCGATCGCTGCCCACGACGTTGAAGGCGCCCGCGCAGCGATGATGCACCATTTGAGCGCCGTCATCCCCGACGTCGCCGAATTGCGCATCATGCATCCGGACTATTTCTGCTGAACGGCCAAACGAACCGGAATAACGGGAGGAAAGACCAGGCATGCGTCAGGGATGGAGATGGTTCGGACCGGATGCGCCGGTGACGCTGGATGACGTGCGCCAGACCGGGGCGACCAATGTCGTCTCGGCGCTGCATCAGGTGCCGATCGGCCGCGCCTGGACGGAAAGCGAGGTCCGGGAACGTCAAGCCCTGATCGAGACCACACCGGCCGGCCGCTCCAAACTCATCTGGTCCGTCGTCGAAAGCATCCCCATCCCCGATGCCGTCAAGCGCACCGGCGGGAAAGCCAAGGCGGAGATCGACGCCTGGATCGCCAGCCTCGAGGCGGTCGCTGCCTGCGGCATCAAGATCATCTGCTACAACTTCATGCCGGTCGTCGACTGGACCCGCACCGAACTCGACTTCGTCACGCCGACAGGCGCGACCGCCATGCGCTTCGACCACGAGCGCTTCGCCGCCTTCGATCTTTTCGTGCTGAAGCGCCCCGGCGTGGAAAACGATTATTCGGCCGAAGATCGCGCCCGCGCAAAGACGGTTTTCGAGGCGATGCCGGAGGCCGAGATGGCGGAAATCACCCGCATCATAACCTCGGCCCTACCCGGCTCGACCACAGAGCCGATGACCGTTCCCGGCTTTCGCGAAAAGCTCGCCGCCTATGACGGCATCGACGCGAAGCGTCTTCGCCAGCACCTGGTCGAATTTCTCGAGGCCGTCACCCCGGCCGCGCAAGCGCGCAGCGTCAAGCTGACCCTGCACCCCGACGATCCGCCGCGCCCGCTGTTCGGCCTGCCGCGCATCGCCTCGACAGCAGACGACTACGCAGCCCTGTTCGACGCCGTACCGTCAGAGGCGAACGGCATGTGCTTTTGCACCGGCAGCCTCGGCGTGCGCGCCGACAACGACCTGCCTGCGATCGCCCGCCGCTTTGCCTCCCGCATCCATTTCGCCCATCTGCGCGCCACGACCCGCGAAGGCGACGGTCGCAGCTTCCACGAAAGCGCCCATCTCGACGGCGATGTGGACATGGTTGCGGTGCTGAAGGAACTCGTCGCGGAAGACCGGCGCCGCTCACCGGAAACCACCATCGTCTTCCGCTCGGACCACGGCCATCGCATGCTCGACGACCTGGGAAAGACCGTAACCCCCGGCTATCCGGCGATCGGCCGCCTGCGCGGCCTTGCCGAACTGCGCGGCATCCTGCATGCGCTCGGCGCGCGGCCCAGTTGAGCGGGACCGTGGATACGCGAAAGGCCGTCCGTCGGCGTTTGGCATCGCTCCGCGCGACGGACGCGGCTGTCTGCAAATCCGCCGCCTTCAGCAAGGGAAACAAGCTTCGCCATACATAACCCGCACTTTCAAGGTGATTGTGCAGCAGACGAATATCGAATACAGACGCCGCAGCAAAAGCACTTTCGGAAACCGGTTTTGTACAATCTCACCCAGCATCTCCGCGTCGTCGCAGCCCTTGTCATTCGCGAAATGCAAGCCCGGTTCGGCAGCAAACCGGGCGGTTATATCTGGGCAATCGTCGATCCGCTGGCGCATGTCGCCATCATGACGACGATTTTTTCGACGCTCGCGCGCGTTCCCGCGCTCGGAAATGACTTCACCCTGTTCTTTGCGTCCGGGTATCTGCCTTTTGGCTTCTATCAAGCCATGTCCAGTTTTATCGCCGGAGCGGTCCGCTCCAACAAGAACCTGTTTTCCTACCCGATCGTCTCGCCATTCGATGCCGCGGTGGCCCGCTATGTCCTGCAATTTATCACATCGGTGGTGGTGACAGTCGTCGTGATGCTGCTTTGCACCAACGAAGGTTCCCGTTTGCACGAACTGTCCTTGGCCCCGGCGGTAGAAGCCGCGGCGGTGGCCTCGTTGATGGGCTTCGGCATGGGGATGGCCAACATTCCCCTGTTTGCAGACTACCCGCTGTATGAAAAGGTGTTCATCCTGGTCAATCGGCCGCTGTATCTGTTATCGGGAGTTATTATCATGCCGGACAGCTTGCCCGGCCCGATATTCGATGCACTGATGTGGAACCCGCTGGTTCATATCGTCATGTGGTTCCGCCAGGCGATCTATCCTGAATACGCCGCCACCGGGCTTGACAAGCTATACGTTCTCGAATGCGCGTCCGTCATGGTGACGTTCGGCCTTTGCCTGTTCACCGCGTCCAGAACCCTTCGGGAAGATCGCATTTAGAACAACCGTGCTGGCGACCGCAGTGGCGGCTGGGTTGATGCGATGGCAACCGGATCGACCAATCGAAATGACGGCTGCGAACGCCGGTATCCATCGTGCGGCGCGGCTAATCCGGCATGTCTTCCACGATGTCGTCGTCATCGTCATCATCGATGGCGATATCATCCATCTGTTCCAGAACCGCAATGCAGATCGCGATCGCCGGGTTGGCGGCCGTCACGTAACGTCCATCGTCAATGCGGGCCGCTCCGCCCGCGTCATCCCAGCTGGCGCCACCAATACTGTCAGGAAAGAGTGTTTCGGCAAGCAGATGCGCGTCGTCTATCAATCTTGTAAAATGCGGCATCCTGACTTCACCACCATTCGGCGCGTCCCACACAACCGTGTGACGTTGTTCTCCGGTCGCCGGATCGATATCGACCTTGAAACGCTTGGTGTAGCCGATCAACTTGCCGATCTCTTCGTCGAGAACACGATCATGCCTCGACAATGCCGCCAGCCGCTTGACCAATGCCTGTGGCGTCATTTGCTTATTGTCGCTCATCGATCATCGCTGGATTTATCTGTCTTTCTTGTGTCGCCGATCAACGCATAACCGAGATTTCCCCTATTCTCAACCAAGGAACATCGCCGGCTCGCAAAGGACGGCATGAACCGCGTCACCCGGACATTCCGCATGATAAACCGGTTGGCTAACCTTGCTCGCCGACCGCCATATAACTTGTTGAAATTATTGTTTTTGGTGGGCCCGGAGGGACTCGAACCCCCAACCAAGCGGTTATGAGCCGCCGGCTCTAACCATTGAGCTACAGGCCCTGCCCCGGAGCGGATCCGGATCCCGCGGGCCAATGGCAGACCGCGGGTGGGACTGGCTCTAGCGGAAAACGGGTTTTCCCACAAGACGTTGCCGTATTCCCTACACAATCAATGATCAAGAAGGGTGCAGGGACGAAACACAACCGGAGAGAACCCATCCATGACATCGACCATCCTTCCCCGCCGCCTGAGAACCGTGTTTCTGGCGGCCGCTTTCGCGGGCATCGCCAGCGCGTCGGCCTTTGCGCAGGATAACACGCCGCGCGAAGCCGTGATCACCGTATCGGGCGAAGGCCGCTCGAGCGTGGCGCCCGACATGGCGATCCTGTCGTTCAGCGTCGTCACCGACGCAAAGACCGCCAAGGAAGCACTCGACGCCAACAACAAGACGATGGCCGATGTGCTCAACGCGCTGAAGACCGGCGGCATCGCCGAACGCGACCTGCAGACGTCGGGTTTCGCCGTCAACCCGCAATACCAGTATCCAGACAACAGCGACGGCGGCAACCGCCAGCCGGTGCTGACCGGCTACCAGGTCGCCAACTCGCTGACCATCAAGGTGCGCGACCTTGCCAAGCTCGGCGCGATCATCGACCAGTCGGTGACGCTCGGCGTCAACCAGGGCGGGTCGATCCAGTTTTCCAACGACAAGCCGGAAGCGACGATCACCGAAGCCCGCAAGGCGGCGGTCACCGATGCCGTTGCCAAGGCCAAGGTGCTATCGGAGGCCGCCGGCGTTTCGCTCGGCCGGATCGTCGAGATTTCAGAGAACTCATCCCGGCCCGAACCGATGCCGATGATGCGCAGCATGGCAAAGGAATATGCCGCCGATGCCGTCCCGGTCGCAACGGGAGAAAACAGCTACAACGTCACCGTCAACGTCACCTTCGCGATCAAGCAATAATAGCGCATCGCAAAGACCCGTGGAAACTGGACCCCGCTTCGGCGGGGTTTTGTTTTCCGGCAGCCCGCCTGCGTTGGGCAGCCGGCACCGGCAAACGACCGCTCTCCAGGCCGGGAGCCACTTGTGCCAGCTGCCGGGCACCCAACAAAAACACCCCCGCGGCGAACCGCGAGGGGCTAGAACTTTCCGCCGGCCGGGGGAGACAAGACGGAAAGGCTTCCGGAGCGACGATCCCCGGTCGGAGTTCGCCTGGATCGGGCGCGATGGCGATATCAGCCGCCGATGAACGGGCAGCCGCGCGCATTGGCAAAGACGGCGCGACGATACTCGCCCCAGCGGCGGCCTTCGACGACGACACGGCGCGGCGATACATCGACGACGCGGGCATGACGCATGCCGTGGGCGCGTGCCTTGTCGGCGGCAAGCCAGGGATCGCAGCGGCCACGGCGCTCATGGCCCCAACCCTGGCCCCGGCCCTGATCCCAACGCGGGCGGTGGCGGCGATCACGGTCCCAGTCGCGTTCGTCGCCATAGCCGCCGCGGTCGCGGTATTGAACGTCGACGATACCGCCGGAATGAATGCCGAAAGTCAGCGTGTCGGCGGTAGCCGGCGCAACGGTGGCACCGAGGCCGGTCAGGCCGATGAGGCCGGCAAGCGCCAGTTTTGCAAAAATCTGTCTCATGACTGTTTCTCCTTGGGGTCCAAAACTTCGAAACTCAGCCCGTCTTTTTTCTTGTCGGGCGTTGGGACCAAGGTATGGCGGCGCGGCTGAACAGAACCAGAATCCGATGTTCATCGGCGGTTCAGGCGACCGGCAAGAGAGGAATCACAGGGCGATAAGGGCGGCTCAGCGGGCGAGCGCCTTTTCGAAGACGCGGATGTTGCGGTAGTGGCTGAGCCGGGTGACCGCGCCGTTTTCGAACTCGAAGACGAAGACGCTCGGGATCGAATAGGACTGGCCGCTCGCCTCCGGGAAGCCCGGCATGGTTTCGCGGTAGTGGCCGCGCGCCGTGACATCGACGGCGACGCGCTGGCCGAAGGCGTCGTGCATCAGCACCATGTCGCTGAAACTTTCGTCGAAATGACGGAAATAGCTCATGACGCCCATGCGCAAGGGCCCGGCGCCGATGGTGCGCAGGCCGGTCAGAGAATCGAGCGCCACGTCCTCATCGAGAAAGGTGCCGATCGTTTCGAAATCCCGCTCGTTCAGGGCTTGCATGAAGCGGCTGGCAATCGTCTGCGCGTCGGTCAATGATCTTCCCCCTGCCTGTCAAGCCGGCGCTTTCGGCGCGCCGGCGGAATACAAAAAAGTCCCGTTTGATTGGCTCGGCTCCTCATTCCACCGTCATTCCTGTGCCCGTCACAGGAATCCAGTCACGCGACGTCCGTCGCGTGAAAGAGTCCTTAGCGGCGCGGACGCGCCGCCGTTTGATCCCCGCCACAAGGGCGAGGAAGACGGAGGCAGTAGAAACCGTTCAATCCAACCGAACCAATCGAAATCACGCAACGATCAAACATCTGATTTTGTTCCAGTAATGACAGTCATGACGATTGCCGCATGTGGCGGCCCAGACTGCACCCGGCGCTATCGGCTTGTCCAGAACAAACGTGCTCAGCTTCCCAGATGCAGCACGATCTCGCGGCGGTGCGGGCGGTCGCGGTGCTCGAACAGGTAGAGGCCCTGCCAGGTGCCCAGCATCGGGCGGCCATCTGCGACGGGAATGCCGATCGACACCTGCGTCAGCGCCGCCTTGATATGGGCGGGCATGTCGTCCGGCCCTTCCGC
This sequence comes from Rhizobium herbae, assembly GCF_017873135.1. GTDB lineage: Bacteria > Pseudomonadota > Alphaproteobacteria > Rhizobiales > Rhizobiaceae > Pararhizobium > Pararhizobium herbae. The sequence continues at coordinate 1,097,760 of NZ_JAGGJV010000001.1, forward strand.
CGTATGGACGATCCAGTTCATCGACGGGTCGTTCGAGGGCGGCACCAGGCGCTTGAAGAACTGGTCGAGATCGCGCCGGACGTCGGGATCGGCATTTTCCTGAATCAGCAGCGAGCAGGAGGTGTGGCGCACGAAGACGGTGAGCAGCCCCTCCTCCACGCCGGTTCTTGCGACGAAGGCCTCGACCTCGCCGGTAAACTCGTAGAGGCCGGAGCCGCGTGTCGACAGGTTGATGATCGTCTGGGGCATGGCGTCCTTTCAGACCCGGCGGGCATTCGGCATGGACGCTGTCATAGCTCCAAAAAACTCTTGAAGCCACCGTAGATCATCCGCTTGCCATCGAACGGCATGGTCCAGTTGTCCATGCTGAGGCGCGGATCCGCCATGACTTTCGCGTTGATCGCGTCGCGCTCCTCGCGCGAGGGATAGGTGATCCAGGAAAAGATCACCACCTCGTCGTCCTTGGCCTGGACGGCGCGGGGAAAGGACGTCAAATCCCCATAGGGTACGTCGTCGCCGATACACTCGACATAGGAGAGCGCGCCATATTCCTTCCAGACGCTGCCCGCAAGGCGGGCAAGATCCTTGTAGGCGTCGAGATTGCCCTTGGGCACCGCGACGATAAATCCATCGACATAGGGCATGTCAGCCTCCCTTCGCAGATGCGTTTCCTTCATCGGTGCGTGCGGCCCTGCCTTCAGCGGAGGCCCACAGCTTGTCGAGCAAATCCTGCGTCGCGGTATGGGGGCCGGCAGCCACCGGCGCTTCGCCTTGCTCATCCACATAGATGGAAACCGGCCACTGCTCGTCAAGGGCAAGCAGGCTGCGAACCGTTTCCGGCGGCCGGACACGATCGAAATAATCCTCCCGGCACAGGATCCACTGAAGGACGAATTCCCGGAACCAGGTGTCGTCGGCCTGGGCGATGCACATCGGCAGCATCGCATCGACATCCTGGAGACCGCGAAAGCAGGGCGGGATTTCGCGCGGCTTGAGCTTGCCGACGCATTCCTCTTCCCGGCCGCAGCGGCGGTGCCGGCAGAAGGACGGAATGCCCATCCTGCCCACGGCAGCGCGGCACAGAATCTCGAACAGAGCGGGATCGAGCGGCAGTTTTTCAGGTCCGCAGATCGATGGCATGGGGTTCTCCTTTTCAAGAACAGGGGTAAAGATCAGGGGGTACAAATCAGGGGATCGGGACGATCGGCACGGGTTCCCGTTCACGCGGCGGCTTTTCGCCCGTGGCTTGAACTGGTCTCAGTGCGCCGGCTTTCAAAAAGCGCGGCACGTGGCCGGGGCACAACGTATGCCTCAGGGTAAATTAGTAAGGTGACACACACCGTGCCCCGTTTCAGTGTCTTTTGCCGCGCTTCTCAGGTTCTTCTACGCTTTTGCCTCTTGTGAAGGAAAAAGCCTCCAATGCCCCAGCCCGGC
>NZ_JAGGJV010000002.1 GCF_017873135.1 Rhizobium herbae
AAGGGATTTGCGCTTGGCGCGGGGTGGAGCAGCCCGGTAGCTCGTCAGGCTCATAACCTGAAGGCCGCAGGTTCAAATCCTGCCCCCGCAACCAACCATCCCCGTCATCCCAATAAAGCCCCCTCGTGGGGCTTTTTGCGTTTTTGTCCTTCAGTTGCGCCAGCGCGGCCCATAAGCTCTTTCAGAATTGCTCTCTCGTTGAGAAACTCGGGCTTCCTCTTGCCTGATGCAAAGGTTTTGCTCATACAAACTCATCGAGCTCATGTATCAGGATAACCCAGCCGGCTGCGTGAGCTCGAGATCATCTGGCGGCCATGCTCGCGACCAGATCGCTGAACCTTTCACCCTGAATGCCGACATGCCCCCGCAGTAGCCGGCGAGCCTCATCTCCATCTCCGGCAAAAATCGCATCGACGATGGCGGAATGTTCCGAGAAAGACGTCGACAGGCGGTTTCGCACGCGCAACTGCAGGCGGCGGTATGGGCGCAGGCGTCGATGCAGCTGCGCGCATTGCTCCTCAAGAAAGGCGCTTCGGCTCGCCGCGTAGATGGCTTTATGGAACTCCTCGTTGTCATAGTAATAGGCGTCGCTGTCACCGGCGCTGGCAGATTGCTCGCAGCGGCTGTGGGTGGCCGCGATTGCGTCTCGGGAGGCCTTGTCCAGCCGCCGCGCGGCGAGAGACCCGGCGAGGCCCTCCAGCTCGGCCATCACTTCGAACATTTCATAGACCCGGTGAGGCCCCGGATCGATGACGACGGCACCTCGGCGTGGCCTTATTTCGATGAGGCCGATCGCATCGAGCTGCATTAGCGCCTCGCGCACTGGCGTTCGGGAGACCCCGAAACGCGTCGCAAGCACCATTTCGTCGAGTTTTTCCCCGGGTCGGAACTCGTTGGAAAGAATGGAATTTTCAATCTCATCCCGCAGCCATCGGCCGACATTCTCGGACATTCGTTTTGTTTCCCACATACAAAAAATTAATTCTTGTATACACGATTGTTGAAATCGTGTACGAATAGTGACATTCTACATACTAACGATGAAGCTGGGCGATGGGAAGCGGCGTAATCGACGGCACAATGCGGTCGCCGTCAGAAGAGAGGAGAATGGCATGTCTGAGGCTTCCTTCTTCACCGACATGCTGCAGAGCATTACGGATCGCGGGCGCCAGCTTCTGTTTTCCGGCTCGCGAAACACGCCGGTCGCAGCCGAAGTCGATCTCCAGACGCTCTGTGAAATGTTGCTATCGAGCCGTGGCGAAGCCTCAGGCATGGCCATCGCTGCCGAGATACTCGACCGCTGGGGTGCGCTTGGGCGCGAGGGCGCGCAGACGTTCCTCCATATGCTTCATGAAAAGTTTGGACCCGACACCACCAAGCTTGACCAGGCGATTGAAAATTACCGCACTGATAAAAGCTCTGCCGCGGTCATTGCTTTGCACCAAGCAGCTGAACCGCGGCGGCAAGAGCTCCTGCGCCGCTTAAATCACGCGCCGAACGGCACCGCCAAGCTTGTCCGGATGCGTGAGCAGCTTCTTGCTTCCAAGGACCAATCCACAGAATATCACGCGCTTGACGCCGACTTTACACATCTGTTCGGCTCCTGGTTCAATCGCGGCTTTCTGACGTTGCGCCCGATCGACTGGTCGACACCGGCTTACATCCTTGAAAAGATCATCAAATACGAGGCCGTGCACGAGATCGCCGGTTGGGAGGAGCTCCGCCGTCGTTTGGCGCCGGCCGACCGTCGATGCTTTGCCTTCTTCCACCCGCGACTGGCCGACGAGCCGCTCGTGTTCGTCGAGGTGGCGCTGACGCGCTCCGTGCCGAGCGCGATCGCCGATGTCCTTGATGAGAGTAGAGAACAGATCAATCCCGAGGAGGCGACCACGGCCGTCTTCTATTCGATTTCCAACTGCCAGGATGGCTTGCGCGGAATCTCGTTCGGCAATTTCCTGATCAAGCAGGTCGTGGATGACCTGCGCAGGGATTTGCCCGGCCTGAGGAATTTCGTCACGCTTTCGCCGGTTCCGGGCTTTGCCCGTTGGCTTGCCAAGGTGCGTGCTTCGGCCCCTGACCGGATACTGCCGGAAGCAGCCCGCGAAACGCTGATGCTGCTGGACGATCCAAACTGGCCTGGCAATGAGGGTACGGCAATCGAAGTGGAACGCGTGTTGCTGCCCCTTGCGGCGCGCTATTTCCTCGTCGAACGGACGCCGGAAGGTCGCCCCGTCGATCCGGTTGCCCGCTTCCATCTTGGTAACGGCGCTCGACTGGAGAGACTGAATTTTCTCGGGGATCGCTCCAACAAGGCGATGCAGCAGGCGCACGGCTTGATGGTCAACTATCTCTATAAGCTTGATGACATCGTCGCCAATCACGAGGCCCTGGCGCAGCGCGGTGAGGTGATTGCCTCGCCGGGCGTCAAAGGCATTCTCAACCAGAACGACGAAAGCCGCCGCGGCGGCAGTGGCCATCAAGGCACTCGACCATTCGCGCACATCATGAATTCAACGCTTGGAGGAGGGCGAAAGTGAGCAACTATCTTTTCGACGCGATAAGGGCGGCCGCACCCGGTGATGCACCATTCATCCAGGTCGATAGCACGCGCACGTGGACCTATAACGACGCGCTCGCTCTTTCCGGCCGTATTGCCAGCGCCATGGACGCGCTCGGCATTCGTCCCGGCGACCGGGTTGCAGCGCAAGTCGAGAAAAGTGCCGAGGCATTGATCCTCTATCTCGCCTGTCTTCGAAGCGGCGCGGTCTACCTGCCGCTCAATACCGCCTATACGCTGGCTGAGCTCGATTACTTTATCGGCGATGCGGAGCCGCGTTTGGTGGTCGTTGCGTCGGCTGCTCAAGAGGGAATCGAGGAAATCGCGAAACATCACGGCGCGATCGTCGAAACGCTCGACGCCGATGGTAGTGGCTCGCTGCTTGATCTCGCCCGCGATGAACCAGCCGATTTTGTCGATGCCTCGCGCTCCGCGGACGATCTGGCTGCGATCCTCTATACATCGGGAACCACCGGACGCTCCAAGGGGGCGATGCTCACCCATGGAAACCTGCTCTCGAACGCTCTGACCTTGCGCGACTACTGGCGCGTCACCGCAGCCGATCGGCTGATCCATGCCTTGCCGATCTTCCACACGCATGGGCTGTTCGTCGCCACCAACGTCACACTGCTTGCCGGCGCATCGATGTTCCTTCTGTCGAAATTCGACGCCGACGAGGTGGTTTCATTGATGCCGCGGGCAACGATGCTGATGGGCGTGCCGACCTTCTACGTGCGCCTCCTGCAAAGCCCGCGCCTTAACCGGGAGGCGGTCGCCAACATCCGCCTGTTCATTTCCGGTTCGGCTCCCCTGCTCGCAGAAACACATACCGAGTTCCAGGCCCGCACCGGTCACGCGATCCTTGAGCGCTATGGCATGACGGAAACCAATATGAACACGTCGAACCCCTATGACGGCAAACGGATCGCCGGAACGGTCGGTTTCCCGCTGCCGGGCGTGACGGTGCGTGTCACCGATCCCGCCACCGGCCTGACGCTGGCTCCTGAAGAAACCGGCATGATCGAGATCAAGGGGCCGAACGTCTTCAAGGGCTACTGGCGAATGCCGGAGAAGACGGCGGCCGAATTCACCGCCGACGGTTTCTTCATCAGCGGCGATCTCGGCAAGATCGACCAGGACGGATATGTCCACATTGTCGGTCGCGGAAAGGACCTCGTGATTTCGGGTGGGTACAACATCTATCCGAAAGAGGTCGAGGGCGAGATCGACCAGATCGACGGCGTGATCGAAAGCGCAGTGATCGGCGTGCCGCATCCCGACTTCGGCGAAGGCGTGACCGCCATCGTCGTGCGCAAGCCCGGCGCGAGCGTCGATGAAAAGGCAATCGTCGGGGCACTCCAAGATCGTCTTGCCCGCTACAAGCAGCCGAAGCGCATCATTTTTACCGACGACCTGCCGCGCAACACGATGGGCAAGGTCCAGAAAAACGTCCTGCGGCAGCAATACGCTGATCTGTACGCCAGGACGTAATGCGACGTGCCCTCTGGGAGGAGGTTGCGCGACATCCCGTATCAATCTTGCAAACAACAACTACGGCGCTGGAGGCGTCGGAGGGAGGGGAATCATGGGTATTGAAATACTGTCTATAGGACTGCTCGTCGCTATGTTCATTATAGCGACGATCCAGCCGATCAACATGGGAGCCCTGGCATTTGCCGGCGCCTTCGTGCTCGGCTCCCTGATCATCGGGATGAAGACCAGCGATATTTTCGCCGGCTTCCCGAGTGATCTGTTCCTGACGCTTGTCGCCGTCACCTATCTGTTTGCCATCGCGCAGATCAACGGCACTATCGACTGGCTGGTCGAAGGCGCGGTCCGGCTGGTGCGCGGGCGGATCGGTTTGATCCCCTGGGTGATGTTTCTTGTTGCCGCTGTGATCACCGGTTTCGGCGCTCTGGGCCCCGCAGCGGTCGCTATCCTTGCACCCGTGGCGTTGAGTTTTGCCGTGCAGTACCGCATCCACCCGGTGATGATGGGTCTGATGGTGATCCATGGCGCGCAGGCAGGTGGCTTTTCGCCGATCAGCATCTATGGCGGCATCACCAACCAGATCGTCGAAAAGGCCGGCCTGCCTTTCGCTCCGACATCGCTTTTCCTCTCCAGTTTCTTCTTCAACCTGGCGATTGCGGTGTTGGTCTTCTTCGTTTTCGGTGGCGCAAAGGTGATGAAGCACGGTACCGCATCATTCGGCCCATTGCCCGAGCTGCATCCCGAGGGCGTATCGGCCTCGATCAGAGGCCATGGCGGCACGCCTGCAAAGCCGATCAGGGAGCATGCCTACGGTACGGCGGCCGATACAGCTTCGACGTTGCGCCTGAACAACGAGAGAATCATCACCTTGATCGGCCTGACGGCCCTCGGTCTCGGCGCCCTGGTGTTCAAGTTCAACGTCGGCCTCGTCGCCATGACCGTGGCCGTCGTCCTTGCGCTGTTGTCACCAACGACGCAGAAGGCGGCGATCGACAAGGTGAGCTGGTCGACCGTGCTGCTGATATCAGGCATCATCACCTATGTCGGCGTCATGGAGAAAGCCGGTACGGTCGACTATGTGGCGAGCGCCATATCCAGCCTCGGTATGCCGCTCCTGGTGGCGCTTCTGCTCTGCTTTACGGGGGCGATCGTCTCAGCCTTTGCATCCTCGACAGCCCTCCTTGGTGCAATCATCCCCCTTGCGGTTCCGTTTCTCCTGCAAGGTCACGTCAGCGCCGTCGGCGTGGTCGCGGCGATCGCGATCTCGACGACAATTGTCGATACCAGCCCGTTTTCCACCAATGGTGCCCTTGTCGTCGCCAATGCACCGGATGACAGGCGAGAGCAGGTACTGCGGCAGCTGCTGATCTACAGCGCCCTGATCGCCATCATCGGCCCGATCGTTGCCTGGCTGGTGTTCGTCGTGTCTGGGCTGGTCTGACGGTGGGTTCGTTTCGATTTAAAATGCGTGCCGGATCCTGTTCGGCACGCATGCCAGCCGTCTGAGGAGGGAATGTAGAAGGTGCAATGTATTTGCATGAGCCAATTGACGTTGCCATTGCCGACTTTGCAATGGGGTTACATCTCGGCCTTCGCAGTGGTCTTTTTCCGGGGATGGTGCCCGGTTGATACCGACATCATTGACTGTGGCGCCACGCTTCAGTCGGCCACGGCTGCTCGAACGGCCAAAGCTTTACGGATTCGATGCTGAACCGCTTGCCGCTTCAACCGCCGAGGGGCTGGGCCTTCCGTCAATTGCCGTCATCGATGCTCAACCCATGCGTTCCGACGCGTAGGAGCCGGGACTTGCCGGGAAGACAACGGTGCGGTTGCCGTTGATGAAGGTGCGGTTGTGGATATGGGCGTGAATGGCGCGGGCCAGAACCTGGCTTTCCACATCGCGGCCGATCGAGACGTAATCCTCGGCCGACTGCGCATGGGTGATGCGGGCAATGTCCTGCTCGATGATCGGACCTTCGTCGAGATCGGCCGTGACGTAGTGCGCCGTCGCGCCGATCAGCTTCACGCCACGCTCATAGGCCTGCTTGTAGGGGTTGGCGCCCTTGAACGACGGCAGGAACGAGTGGTGGATGTTGATGATCCTGCCCGACATCTTCTGGCACATCGAATCCGACAGGATCTGCATGTAACGGGCGAGCACGATCAGTTCCGTGCCGGTCTGTTCGACCACGTCCATGATCCGCGCTTCTGCTTGCGCCTTGTTGGCCTTGGTGACCGGAATATGGTGGAACGGTATGTCGTGGTTGACGACGACCTTCTGGTAGTCGAAATGATTGGAGACGACGCCGACAATCTCGATCGGCAGCGCACCGATCTTCCAGCGGTAGAGCAGGTCGTTCAGGCAATGGCCGAAGCGCGACACCATGAGAAGAACCTTCATGCGTTTGGTGATGTCATGTAGGTTCCAGTTCATGGCGAATCGTTCGGCGATCGCAACGAAGCCCTTTTCGAGCTTGGCTTCGCTTGCACCTTCCTCGGAGATGAAGGAGATACGCATGAAGAACTGCCCGGTATCCAGGTCGTCGAATTGCGAGCTGTCGATAATGTTGCAGCCCTCTACGGCGAGATAGCCCGAGATCGCAGCCACAATGCCGCGTGTTGATGGGCAGGAAACGGTCAGCACATAGGTCGTCATTGGCCTACTCTCGAATTCTATTGATTTGATGAATTGTTCGTCAGAGAAACGCGATCCGTCTTGAATGAGGCGATGCGGGTTCCTGCGAACCCGCATCGCCTCCGCGCCTGGTTGAGAGGAGATATCAGGCGCGTGACTTCTTGCGTTGCCGGTATACATCGATCACCACCGCGGCCACGATGATCGCGCCCTTGACGATCTCCTGGTAGTAGGCGCCGACCTTCAGAAATGTGAAGCCCGATGTAACGACGCCCAGGATGATTGTACCAATAACTGTCCCGGTGATGCGTCCCACGCCACCTGTGAGCGATGCTCCGCCGATGACCGCGGCTGCAATGGCATCCAGTTCGAAGGATATGCCCATGTTGGGCTGCCCGGATTGCGCGCGAGCTGCAAGCATGACCCCTGCGAGCCCGGAAAGCAAACCGGCGACCGCGTAGACCTTGATGAGGTGCTTGCCTATATCGATGCCGGACACCCGTGCTGCCTGGGGGTTGGCGCCGATCGCATAGGTAAACTTGCCGTAGCGTGTGTAGGAAAGCGCGACATGACAGATGATCGCAACGATGAAGAACACGATCACGGTACGGGGCACTGGAAAGCCCCACAGATTAAAGCTTTGTCCCAGCCAGGTGAAGTTCTCGTTGAGAAGGGCGACCGGCTGACCCTCTGTGTACCATTTGGCAAGTCCACGCGCCGACACCATCATGCCAAGCGTCGCAATGAACGGAGGAATACCCGTCTTGGCGATGACGAGTCCGTTCAGGTAACCGAGAAAGGCGCCCAGCAATATTCCGACAAGTATCGGCCAGAGGGGGCTCGAATCGATGAACCAGCTGAGGCCGAACTGCGCATATTCGGGCTGCAGAAACACAGCCCGCGCGTTGAGGGAGGTTTGTGCGAAACTTGCGACCACCATTGCAATAAAGCCCACCATGGAGCCCGAGGACAGGTCGACGCCACCGGTGATGATGACCTGGGTCACCCCGACCGCGATAATGCCCGTGACGGCCACCTGCAGAACGATGATGGACAGGCGTTGCTTGTTGGCGAGGAAACTGTCACCCACCACATACCAGCCCATGACCTCGAAGATGAGCGCGATGCCGATCAGCACCAGGAGGATCGACAGTTCGGGCGGTATGCGCCGGACCTTTTTGAGGCCCGTCTTGGACGTATTGCCAAGTTCGTTGGTGGCTTCTGACATGATTTCCTCCCGCCGGGCCGTCAACGCGACGCCAGCTCCATGATTTTCACTTGGTCGGCTTCGGCCCGGTCCAGGATGCCCGTGACCCGTCCTTCGTGCAGAACGACAACCCGGTCGCTCATACCCAGAACCTCCGGCATTTCAGAGGAGATCATGATGATCGCCACGCCCTGACCGGCGAGTTGCGAAATAAGCCGGTGGATTTCGGCTTTTGCGCCGACGTCGATACCGCGGGTCGGTTCATCGAGGATCAGGATCCTGGGGTTCGTCATCAGCCAGCGACAGATGAGGACCTTTTGCTGGTTTCCGCCCGAGAGGTTGATGATCGGCTCGGCCATATCCGGCGTGCGCACCCGCAACCGGTTCGCCATCTCGTCGGCTTCTTTTCGCAGCTTCTCCTGCTGCACGAAACCAAATCGGACATAGCGCTGCTGCAGCACCGCCATCTGGGCGTTTTCCTGAATGTCGAGCAGCAGAAAGCAGCCTGTCTCCTTCCGATCCTCGGTCAGAAAGGCCATCCCATGCCGCATCGCGACGGATGGCGACGAAACGACGACTTGCTTTCCAAAAAGCTCGATCGTTCCCGCATTGGCCGGTGTGACACCGAAAATGGTCTCGGCGACATTCGACCGACCGGAGCCGACCAGACCGGCGAAGCCCAGGACCTCTCCCGCGCGCAGGTCGAAGGATACGTCCTTGAATATGCCGTTGAGTGTCAGATCCCTCACCGACAGAACGATATCGCCAATGGTGGCGGCCTCTTTCGGGAACATCTGGGTGATTTCGCGACCGACCATCATGCGAATAATGTCGTCACGGGTCACGTCGACCGAATTGTGTGTGGCGATGTACTTGCCATCGCGAAAAACCGAGACCTCGTCGGCGATCTCGAAGAGTTCGTTCATCTTGTGCGTGATGTAGATAATGCCTTTGCCGTCGGCCTTCAGCGATCGGATGATCCGGAAGAGGTGGCTGACTTCCTTGTCGGTGAGGGCCGAGGTTGGCTCATCCATGATCAACACGTCGGAATCGAACGACACCGCCTTGGCGATCTCAACCATCTGGCGATTGGCGACGCTCAGCTTGCCGACCCTGATCTCGGGATCGATTTCGATGCCGAGACGTTCAAACAGCGCCTCCGTCCGACGGTTCATTTCCGCGTGATCAATCAGTCCGAAGCGGCCGCTTGGTTCGCGGCCGATCCAGATGTTCTCGGAGACCGTCATGGGCGCCATCAGGTTCAGTTCCTGATGGATCATGGCGATCCCGTTCTCAAGCGCGTCGAGGGGATTTTTCAACCGTATTTCCTGCCCACGCAGCCTGAATATCCCGCTGTCCGGCGTATAGATTCCGGCAAGGATCTTCATCAGCGTCGACTTGCCCGCCCCGTTCTCTCCCATGAGAGCATGGACCGTCCCGCGGCGTAGCCGAAGCTCAACGTTGTCCAGGGCCACCACGCCCGGGAACTCCTTGCGCACGTCCTTGACCTCCAGGAGGTACTCGCTCTGCGCTACGGCACCACTGTTGCGGACTGCCTGCATGGTCTGCGGACTGATCACCTGCGATCGGGCCATTGTTTTTCCTCCCCGAGAAAGCCGACCCGCCGCTGAAGGCGGCGGATCGATTGCGGCATGGATCAGTTCTTGGTGACGAACTTATCCATGTTCTCCGGTGTGGCGAGCTGGAACGGGATCCAGACCTTGGCATCGACCTTCTCGCCCTTGGCGAGCTTGATTGCGGCATCGACAGCACCTGCGCCCTGGCCGAAGGCATCCTGGAAGACGGTGACGTCGAGATCGCCCGCCTTCATGTAAGCGAGAGCTTCCTGCGTCGCATCGATACCAGCAACCACGACTTCGTCCATCTTCCAGCCGGCGCCCTTCATCGCGTTGATGGCGCCGATCGCCATGTTGTCATTGTTGGCGATCACGGCAGCGGGCTTGTGCCCGGCGGCAATCCAGTTTGTCATCAGATCCTGCGCCTTGACCGGGTCCCAGGCGGCAGTCTGCTCGTCGAGGATCTTCATGCCGGAACATTCCGGGGTTGCGATGACGTCGTGAATGTCCTTGGTCCGCTGAACAGCGGCCTGGTTCGCAAGGTCGCCGACCATCACCAGGATGTCGCCCTTTCCGCCGAGGAGGCGGCAAACTTCCTTTGTCTCCAATGTGCCGGACTCGACTTCATCGGATGCGACAAATGCGCCCTTGGGGCCGAGTGCGTCGACATCGGCCGGCATCCGGTTGACGTAGACGATCGGGATACCGGCATCATTGGCGAGCTTCGTCATCGGTGCGGTCGCCGAGGTGTCGACCGCATTGACGATGATCGCGTCGACCTTGGCGGCGATGAAGTTCTGGATCTGCGACAGCTGTCTCTGAACGTCGTCGTCGGCGATCTCGATCTGGACCGGCTGGCTTGCATCGCCGGCGGCCTTCTCGATGCCTTTGCGCAGCACGGTCAGGAACGTATCCGAGTTCGCCATGGATACGCCGATGTTGCCGGCCAGGGCGCTCGATGCCATGAGTACGCCCAGCAGGGTACCCGCTACAAGTTTCTTCATTGTGTCCTCCACTTTGTTGTTCGGTGCCCGGCAACACCTCAAAAGGCCGGTCCGCCTCCTCCCCGGAGGCAATTCACCAGAGCGACCAACTCCTCGTGGTCGCGCCGGGATGACGTCAGAGCTTTTCCAGCACGTGTTCCACGCTGCCGCGCAACAGGGCGGCGACGTCATTGGTTGCGTGAACGGAAGAGGAGAAAGGCTCGAAAGAGAATGGGCCGATATAGCCGGCGGATATCAGTGCGCGGATCTGCCCGATATTGGCGAGCCGATCGCGCTCCGTAACCATCACGCGATGCGAATCGCGCATGTCATCAATGCTCACAGCCTGATCGTCGACGCCGGAAATGTGAACAAGCCCGGTCATTTCCGGGAAAATCTCAGGCTCGCCGGCCAAGACATGATGAAAAGTGTCGTGCACCAGACGGAAACGATCGGCACCGTGGATCGCATCAATGGCTTCGATTGTCTCTTTCTTGGAGCGGAGGGAACAGATTTGGAAGCCGAGCGGCTCAACCAAGCCCATGATCCCGGCCTGATGCAAGATCGGCTTCAAGGCCTTGAGCGCGACACGAAGGTTACTCTGACGCTCGCCCACCAGCTTTCCCGAGCCGTCATTGACGGGGACGAGAACGAGAGCCTTGGCGCCGCAGGCTGCCGCATAGTTTGCAAGGCTTCTGGCTTCTTCCTCCCGCGCCGGTGTCCATTCATTGAACCGTTGAAGGGCATTGATGGAGATGATGTCCGCTCCATTTGCCTCAGCCAGTTCACGGACCGTTTCCGGCTTCGTACCATCAATGATGGCATTGCTGGCGAGATCGTTGCGGATCTCGAACTGATGAATGCCGAGCGACGTCCCGAGCTCGAAAAAAGCGCCAAGCGGCATTTGTGGCGCAACCATATGGTTGAGCGCGAAAGTGGGCGCAGCCATGAAATTCTCCCGAAGTGTTGGCGGTCAGGATTTTTCCTCCCCCGTCCCGCTGAAGGGAAAACATCAGGTTTCATGACGTTCGTCAAAGCAGAACTGATGTAACTTTCTTTCATTTATGAAAGAATTTGAGAAATTAGATGATGGAATTTCATCTTTTTGCCTAGATGTTCTCCGGAACATGCATTTCGAGCGGAAGGAAGGTTTGTCCGGGCGCCGTGGCTGGCCCGTTGTCAACAGCCGTCACCATCAATTGGACGAGTTCACGGCAGAGATTTTGAAGTGGAGTGGCGATCGCCAGGGTGACGATCTCATCGGCGAGCGCAGTTCTGGATACGGGCGTGAGTTCGTTCACGACCACGATGTACTTTCCATCGAGTTTTTCCTCACGGATTGCGGATATTGCGCCTTCCATCCCGCCTCCTGCGACATAGAAGCCGATCAGGTCCGGATGGCGATGCAGCAGATCAAGGGTCGCCTCATGCGTGATCTGGACGGTCTCAAGATTGACCAACGTGTCCAGTACCTCGAAGTCGGGAGCGTGCTCGCGGAAATAGGAACGAAAGCCGATTTCACGCAGTTCATGGCCGTGGAAGCGATGGCTGCCGACGAAAACGGCAACTTTCCCAGGCTTTTTTGCCGCCTTGGCGATCATCCATGCGGCTGTTCGCCCAGCCTTTCGATTGTTGAGGCCAACATAACCCTCGCGGATCCCCGGGGCAAAATCGGAGAGCAGCGAGAAGACCGGAACGCCCTTGGCTTTCAATTCCTCAACCATCACCGAAAGCGCCGGATAATCCGGTGCTGTCATTGCGACCGCCTGGTTTCTGGCGCCGATCTCCCGCAATTTCTCGGCCAGTTCCGAAGGTGTCTGGCTGGTGCAGAAGTCGATCTGCGCTATACCGCGGATCCCCGGGTGATTTTGCACCGCCGTTTCCAACTCGCGCGCAAATGCCTGGTAGAAATGATGGTTTGGCTTTTGCAGGACAAAACCGAGCCGGTATTGCGGCATACCTTCGAAAACGCGTTGACGCAGCAATCCGACGGCATGGAACCCGATCTCGTTTGCAGCCTTGTAGACGCGCTTCGCCGTGTCTTCACGAACCTTGTGGCGACCGTTCAGCACACGATCAACGGTAGCGACACTGACATTTGCCGCTTTGGCGAGGTCTGCAATCGTCGGGCGCGCGGCCATGGCAATCTTTCCTGATGTTTTTATTTCAAGAATAAATCCCACTATGATGGGAAATGATAGAATATATCAAGTGCCCATTGAGCTGCCGGAAAAGAGCGATATTCATTCTGCCATACATCAAGAAGATGAGCCCGGCGTTTGTCCGGCAGGCAGGAGGAAATCGTGGCGAGGCCAGCGACTAAACGAGATTACAGCCTACTCGGCCGCGACGCGCAGGCCGCGGTGGCCAACGGACTGTCGGCGGCCGAATGGTATCATACCGACGTCCCTCGCAAGCAGATGAAGGAATTGATGAAGCGGGAAGACGCTCCAGCCATACGGGACACGGCAATTTGGCTCGGCGCCATGGCTGTGCTCGCTGGCCTCGGCGTCTTTTTTTGGGGCAGCTTTTGGGCCATCCCCTTCTTTCTCGCCTACGGCGTACTTTACGGTTCGGCCTCCGACAGTCGCTGGCATGAATGCGGCCATGGCACGGCCTTCAAGACAATGTGGATGAACGACGCCGTCTATCAGATCGCCTGCTTCATGATCATGCGCAACCCGGTCACATGGCGCTGGAGCCATACTCGGCACCATACAGATACGGTCATCGTCGGCCGGGATCCGGAGATCGCCGTCATGCGCCCGCCCGACCTCCTGCGCCTGATCCTGAACGTCTTCGGCTTGCTGGATGCATGGCATGCGACAATCGACATGGTCCGCAATGCCTTCGGGGTGATCAGTGCCGAAGAAAAGACCTTTATTCCGGAAAGCGAGCAACCGAAGGCGATCCGGGTCGCGCGCATCTGGTTTGGCATCTATGCCGTAACGATTGCACTCTCAGTCTATCTTGGGTCCATCCTGCCGTTGATGCTGGTCGGTCTGCCGCGCCTCTATGGCGCCTGGCATCACGTGATGACGGGCCTGTTGCAGCACGGTGGCCTGGCGGACAATGTCATCGACCACCGGCTGAACAGTCGCACGGTCTACATGAACCCGGTCAGTCGCTTCATCTACTGGAACATGAACTACCATGTGGAACATCACATGTTCCCCATGGTGCCCTATCACGCGCTGCCGAAGCTGCACGCCTTGATCAAGGACGATCTGCCGGCGCCTAACCCATCAATCCTCGACGGTTACAGCGAGATGATCCCCGCCTTCCTGCGCCAACTGCGCAACCAGGACTATTTCCTCAAGCGCGCATTGCCGCCCACGGCCAGGCCCTATCGGGAAGACCTTCACAGCGACGTGATGGCGCGTGCAGCCGAATAGGCCAAAGACCAAAAGAATTACAGGAGGAGGACAATCAATGAGCACCTGGATCGAAGTCTGCGACAAGAACGACATCGACGAAGAGGACGTTATCCGCTTCGATCATGAAGGCAGGAGTTTCGCGATCTATAGAAGCCCGCAAGACAGCTTTCATGCGACCGACGGTCATTGCACCCACGAGAATGTCCATCTCGCAGACGGACTTGTGATGGACGACATCATCGAATGTCCGAAACACAACGGCCGGTTCAACTACAAGACCGGGCAGGCCAAGGGCGCCCCCGTCTGCATCAATCTCAAGACTTATCCGGTCAAGGTCGACGCCGGGCGCGTCTTCGTTCAGGTCGGTTGAGATGTCCAATCGCGGTATGGTCATCGTGGGCGCAGGCGAAACCGGCGTCCGGGCCGCCTTTGCTCTGAGGGAGCTCGGCTACCGGGGGGCGGTCACGCTGTTGGGCGAGGAGCCCCATATTCCCTATGAAAGGCCGCCGCTTTCAAAGGCTGGAGGCGAAGCCGAAACGGTTCGTGCGATCGTTTCGAACCAGAGCTATGGTGAAGCCGGCATCAGCTTCCGGCCGGGTGTCCGCGTGCGATCGATCGATCGTTCCAGCCATGAACTGCAACTGGAGGGAGGCGAGAACTTTCCATACGAGCGCCTGCTGTTGGCGACCGGCGCCACCCCCCGCGAGCTTCCAGGCCTGGCGTCGCAAAGCCGCGTGCATGTTCTCCGAACGATCGAGCATGCCGCGGCTATTCGTCGGCATATGGGGGAGGGGCGCCATATTGCCGTGCTTGGCGGAGGCTTCATCGGCCTGGAACTGGCCGCCATGGGACGAATGCTGGGAGCCGCCGTTACGCTGATCGAGGTTCAGCCGCGCATTTTGATGCGCGGTGTGCCGGAGGCACTCGCTCTCGCTTTGCAGGAAAGGCACGAGGCCGAAGGCGTCGTTTTGCATTGCGGCATCACCGTCGACACAATCGACGCAGGAGATGACGAGGTCAGGATCAGGCTCGCCGACGGATCCGATATCCGGGCCGATGCCCTTGTGGTCGGTATCGGCGCGCAGCCCAATGTTTCCCTGGCACTGCAGGCCGGTCTTGTGATCGACAATGGTATCGCGGTGGACCATCACCTCGCGACCTGCGACAGCGACATCTTCGCCGCGGGCGACTGCTGTTCATTTCCGCTTCCCATCTATGCCGGCCGGCGCGTCAGGCTGGAGTCCTGGCGCAATGCTCAGGAGCAGGGTGCACTGGCTGCGGCCAACATGCTGGGAGCGTCGCAGATATTCAATGCCGTACCATGGTTCTGGTCGGATCAATATGACATCACCCTGCAGGTGGCTGGGCTGGCCGACGGAGCGACATGTCACGTCCGCCGCACGCTTTCTCCCCAGGCACAGATCCTGTTTCACCTCGGTGACGGCGGTCGCCTTTTGGCGGCCAGCGGCCTCGGCGTTGGTAATGCAGTGGCGCGCGATATCCGCCTTGCCGAAATGATGATCGCCAAAGCAGCCACCCCGGCCCCCGAAGCGCTTTCGGACCCTTCCGTCAAACTGAAATCAATGCTGTGAGCGCGATGCGCCGGAGGAAAACACCATGATGTCAAACCGACCCACTGTTGCCGATTTGCTGGCGTTGAAGGGCAAGCGGCAACTCTCCATGTTGCGCGTCGAAACACTGGAAGAGGCGGAGGCTGCAGAAAAGGCCGGCATCGAGATGGTTTCCGTGCCTCCGGCGCTTTTGACGCCCGCATTTCGTGATGCGGCGCCAAGCCTTTTTGCCGTTCCCGGTCTCGAATACGGTGATTTCATCACGGCGGAAGACTATCTTCGCGCAGCCTTCAAGGCTCTGCGCGCCGGCGGCGATGCGGTCTATTGTGCAGCGAGCCTCGCAACTATCCGCCGGCTGCGCGACGAGGGCATTCCCGTCTGCAGCCATGTCGGCCTCATTCCGTCCAGGGCGACCTGGACGGGCGGCTTTCGGGCGGTCGGTAAGACCGCAGACAGTGCCATGATGATCTGGAATGCTGTCAAGGCGTTGGAAGATGCAGGGGCTTTTGCGGCAGAGATCGAGGTTGTGCCTGCCGAAGTCGCCTCGCTGATCAGCCCGAAGACGTCGCTCCTGATGATTTCGATGGGTGCAGGTGCGGGCTGTGACGCTCAATACCTCTTCGCCGACGATGTCCTTGGGCAAAACCGGGGACATGTCCCACGCCATGCCAAAACCTATCGCAATTTCGCGGCCGAGTTCGATCGCCTGCAGCAGGAGCGAATATCCGCGTTTCGCGAATTTCAAGAAGACGTCGAAAGCGGGGCCTATCCCGAGCGGCAACATATGGTTGACCTGCCCGAGGCCGAGCTTCGGCGCTTTCGCGACATGATCGACGGCTGATACCGCAAATGGAGACGAGACAATCACCGTGAACTTCGCCTTTCAGGCCGCCGGACTCATCGGACGCGTCCACGCCCGTGGCGTGAGCGGTAATCCCGAGGCAAGGTTATTGTCGGAATCGACCCGTTGTCGGCGACGGGCCAATCAATCGCGGCACTCTACAGAGCTGGGGTTCGCCCAATTGACGAGGTCGAGGCAGCGGACGACATCTATGCCGATCTCCTTGAGCGCTTCGCGATCGCCAGCGAGTCCCGGGGCTTTCGTCGTTCGCGGCAGGGCGATGATCCTCACCCCGTCGCGGCGGTGAAACGCCAGTCTGGCACATCGGATGCGGTCGTCAGGTTACAAACGTTGACGCAGCAACCGGTAATACCCGCCAAGCTGCGGAATATCGCGCTCGAGTTCTCCGAAAGCCGCGCTGGTACTGCGCAAATCCCCTGCATATTTCGCAGCGATGAGCTGTCGATGCCTGTCGAGCGCCTGGTCGTCGACCGCCTGAACCACCGTGAAGATCGGTGACAGCGCAGTGCGGCCCTTGACGGCGATGCTGTCGAGTTCGGCGACGGTGAAATCCGCGGCACTGAGTGCCGCCGTCTGTTCGCCGATCAACAGAGGCACGCCGTAATTCTTCGATTCGCCTTCGAGGCGCGAGGCCAGATTGACGGAATCGCCAAGCACCGAGTAATCGAAGCGGCGCGCCGATCCCATGTTGCCGACGACGCAATCGCCGGTGTTGATGCCGATACCGATCTTCAGCACCCGTGGCTCGGTGCCAAGCGCCGCCGCTTCCCGGCCCAACTCCTCATTCAAATGTTCGATGGCTTCCAGCATCTTCAACGCCGCACCCACTGCGTGGCTGGCATGGCTGGGATCGTCGAGCGGCGCGTTCCAGAAGGCCATCAGGCAGTCGCCGATATATTTGTCGATCGTGCCGCCGCTTTCGAAAACGATTTCTGAAAGCGGCGTGAGCAGGCGGTTGATCAGCGCCGTCAGCTGTTCCGGATCGTCCTTGAGTGCCTCGGAGATGGTGGTGAAGCCACGGACGTCACAAAACAGGATGGTAAGCGTGCGCCGCTCGCCGCCAAGTTTGAGTTGCGACGGGTCGTTGGCAAGCCGCTCGACAAGTGCCGGCGACAGATAGCGCGAAAACGCCCGGGTGATGTCGCGGCGGCTGCGCCGTTCGGCAGCGTAGTCGAACCCAGCCTGACCGGTGACCACCAGCAGATAGGACAACGCCGGACCGACCGGCGAGACGAAAAAATGCCCCAGCCTCAGCGCCGCATAGCTTGCGGCTATAAAGAGGAGCAGGACCGGAAGGCTGATGGCCGCCGTTCGCCACCCCGTCGATCGAAAAACCACAGCCGCCGCCAGCAAGGCTGCCATGGCAATTGCGGCAATGACGGCAGGGCGGCCCGCTCTTTCGATGGACAGGTCATTCGTCATGTTGTCGAAGATTGTCGCCTGGATTTCGGCGCCTGCGATCAGTCGGCCGCTATGCACCGTGAAAGAGGTTGCGAAGGCGTCTGCGCCGCCTGCCTGAAGTGTCGGGGCGTTTTGCAGGCTGAGGCCAACGATGACGACCCGGTCGCGGAAAAACCCTTCCGGCAGGAACTGGCCGGGATCGAGCGCCTGATAGTAGGACACTGTCGGATAGGTTCGCGCCGGGCCGAATGTCTGCAGCAGCGCCATATCGGATGCCGGTTGCCGCTGACGGCCTGCGACCTCGGCCAGTTGCGCGGCAAAACCGTCGGCATAAACAGGTACGCGCCGCAGCGTGCCGTCACCGCTCAAGTGCACCGATGCGATGCCCGTCCGCGCCCCGCGCTCAGTAAACTCCACCAGGGGCTCTGTCCGGATAAACTGGTTCGCCTGCGGTGTCTCGATCAATGTCTCGTCCCCGGCCAGAACGACATCCGGGCCGAGAGCGCCGGCAAGGGCGGCATCATTTTGCGGCGCTGCCGAAGGTTCGGCAAAGATGACGTCGAGGCCGATGGCTTTGGCCCCGGCGGCGCGCAGAGCTTCGATCAGCCGGGCATGCAAGGCGCGCGGCCATGGCCACTGGCTGCCGATCTCGGCCATCGAGGGCTCGTCGATGGCGACGATGACGGGGCCGTCTCTCGGAAGCGATAGTGGCCTAAGGGTGGAGAGGTAGTCGAAGCTGCGCAGTTCGGCGAGCGAGAAAGGGGAGGTGAGGGAAAACAACGCCAGCGCCACCGTCACGAACAGGCCGAGCAGCACAAGGCGAGCCTGACGCCAGCGCGCCTTCTGCAGCGTCGATCCACTGGTTCCGTAGCCATTCTTATTTCGGGGCTGCATCAGAAGCGCACCGAAAGCGTGCCCTTGACGGTCGGTCCCCAGCCCTTGACGCCCGGCGCCAGTTCAAAATCCTCGTCGAGCAGGTTATAGGCGGAAATTTCCAGCTCGGCGCGTTTGTCGAAAGGTTCCCAGACAAGGCTGGCATCGAGTGTCCAGTAGTCGTCCAGTTCCTCGCCTGTATCGTCGTCTCCAACCCGTTCGCCGACATAGTTGGCGGCGACCGTCAGCTTGATATCGGCCGGATTGACCCAAGTGACGGCAATCTGGCCGGTCTGGTCGGGCACGAAGATCAGCGACCCGCCATAACCGCCCGTCAGCGGATCGAGATTCTTCGAATCGAGATGGGCATAGGTGGCCGAAAGGCCGAAACCGTGCCCGAGCGCCAGATTCCCCGTGATGGCGGCGCGGTCGATGCGCGCCCTGTCGAAGTCGAGCGTCGGGATTTCCAGTGGCTGAACGAGCGAAACCTTGTGCGCCTCCTGCCGCTGGTAATCAAAGGCGGTGAAGAAGCGATCGGACCATTGCGCATCCCAGCGGAAGGCGACGGTGTCGATATAGCCGTCGCCGTCCAGACCGATCTGGTTGCTCTGCAGCCCGACAATACCGACGGGCGCAAGCGTCGGCGCCTCGAAATTTTCGCCTTCGCGAAGATAGGCGAAACGCAGCCAATGGTTTTCAATGGGGCTCCAGGCGAGGCCGAGGCGTGGCTCGAAGCGCGCCAGACTGTCGTCCTCGCTGTCGAGGAAACGACCGAACGCCGCAGCCTCCAAGGTCAGAGACGGAGTTATTTCATAGCGGGCGTCGAGATAGACGCGGGCGAGACGATCATCGGTATCGACGATATCTTTGTCATAGTCGAAGTCGTCCGGAACGCCGTCGCCGTTGAAGTCAAAAAGGACAAGGGTCTCAGAACTGGATGAGCTTTTTACAAGGCTACCTTCAACCCCATAACGCCAGGTAAGGTTGTCATCGCCAATCGTATGGTTCATGGCCGCCGTATAGCTCTTGACCCTGGCCTCCCCAACATTGAGGCCATGAGCAGCAGCAAGTCGGCCATTTCTGAGGACCAAATCGACTGTCTCGGTTTGAGAATTTACTTTTTGATCGTTGTAGAATAGCCCAATATTGAGAACATTCTTATAGTCGAATGTATGGCTCCAGGCTAAACCGCTCGACAGCTCCGAGACATCGAGATCCTGGATCAGTCCGTCGAAAATTGTGACGGGTATTTCGTTGCGGAAGGCTTCCGACGAAGCATAGCTTGTAAATGCCAGAATCCGGTCGTCCGGCGTCGGCGACATCGTGATATAGCCGGTGCCGCTGGTGATGTCGGTATCGAATAGGACATTTCCATCATCGATCCTCCGAACCTCGTCTCTCGGTCGACTCCAGCTGAGATCGGCATTGATGCTGATCGGGAAGGGGCTGAAGGTGAGGCCGCGGATTTCGGCGCCGCCCGTATAGGTAGTTTCACGTCCACCAGTCACGAAGCCGCCCGTTAGCTCCGTCTCGAAGAATGGCTGGTCAAGGAGATTGGTCGTCCGCTCCCGGCTTGCCAGCATGTGCGGCCCGAGCAGCAGGCCCTGGATATAGGCGGAATAGCTGTCCTGGTTGCCGAGCGGAGACCATGGCGTCAGCGCGGTGGAATAGCTGTTGAGGAACGGGCTGATACTGCCGCGTACCGCCTGGTCGAAATAGCTCGTCGCGGTGAACGGGTCGAAGACGGCGTCGCCGTAATACTGTCCCCAGGCATCCAGTCCCTGCAGGCGGAAGGCATCATTCAGGGTGGAGCCGGCCGTCTGGTTGGCGCCGAGAGAGGCATAGTCGCCACCGCGCGCGCGCGTCAGGCGCATAATCTCCTGCGCGTTCCGGATTGCTGTAACCGCATCATATTCGTCGATGGCGATCGCGGTGCGCACGACGGCGACCAGAGGATCATGCGGATCGAGTCGCTGGGCATTGTCGAGAGCCTGCGCGGTCGGGTTGCGTTCCTTTTTGGCATAGTGGGCAGCGGCCAGCATGAGCTGGGTGTTGGATATGCCGGGATTGGACGCGGAGGCGGCCAGTAGATCCTGCATACCTTTCTCAAGGTCACCCATCTGCATGTGGTAGCGTCCGCGCGCCAGGAGCACCATGTCAAAGCCCGGGTCGACTTCCATCGCGAGGTCGATTTCTCGCTTGGCTTCCTCCATGCGCATCTCGTCGAGATAGAGGATGGCAAGATTCGCGTGCGGAAGTGGGTCAAGCGGATCGAGCTCGATCGCTTTCTTGTAAGCCTCTTCGGCCTTTCTGTTGTCATCGCGGTCCGAATGGGCAAGGCCGAGCGTGTTCCAGATATTACTGTCACCCGGCGCGACGGCGACGGCACGCATGAGGTCCTCCACGGCGCCCTTGCGATCGTAAGTGATCCCCATCTTGTAGGTGGCGCGCGCATCCAGCGCCTCCGGGTTGTCGGGATCGAGGCTGAGCGCCCGGTCGATCGCATCCTTCGCCTCGGCCTCGTCGGCAAGCAGGATGGCAAGCTGGGCCCGCGCGGCAGGCAGCATGGCGTCGTCGGGGTGAGCGTGTTCGGCATCCTTGACAACATCGAGCGCAGTGCGCACGTCCTCGCGGAAACCGGCAACCCAGGCCTTGCCGATGGCGGACGAGGTGCTGTCCACCATCTCGGGCGGCGATTCAATGTGGTTGGGGTCGGCAAGGGAGCGGGCGATATAACCGCCATAACGCGCGATATTGGCGCGGCGCGGATCGAGCCCGCCTTGAGCCTTGGCAAAAAGTTTCGCCGCATCGGCGTAGCGGTTTTCCGTGCCGCTGAGCATTGCCTCGATGAGTGTCGCCCGTGCCTGCTGGCGACGATCAAGTCCCTTCGCCCGTGCGCGTTCCAGGGCCGCGCGCGTTTTCTGCCGGCCTTCGAGCGTCACCGAGCTCTCGGCAAGCCCCAGCCATTCTTCCGCCGTGCGATCTTGCGTCGGCTTGGCTTCCACCTGGTCTCGAAGCCGGCGTTGCTCTTGGGCCGTCAGATCGGTCGGCGGTATCCAGCGGAAGGAGTCGCGAAGCGAAAGGTTGAACAGCATCTGCTCGCGCTCTTTCGGCTTGGCGATGATGATCTTTGACGGAGCCTTGCCGATCGCGGCGACGGCGCCTTCGCCCTGCGCAACCTCAACGCTGCCGAATTCGTTCTTCAGTTCGACCAGTCCTTCCAGCACGATCAGCGAGGTCTTGCCGTCGGCGCCGACCGTCATCGTCCAGTCGGTGCCGCGGATGGCTGCTGCTGCCGCGGGCGTGTCGATGACCACGCCCTGGCCGCCGCGTTCGGCGCGGGCCCAGATCGTGCCGGATTGCAGCTCAAGCCCTGTATCGCCGCTGCCGCCCATCTGCTTGACCAGAAGCGAGGTATTGCGGCCGAGGCGGACCTGGGTGCGATCGGAGAAAAGAACGGCAAGCTGGCCGGTGGCGTTGGTGCGCAGCACGTCGCCGCTCAAGAGATCCTGCTTCAGGTCGACATAACGCCAGCCGGAGATATCGACGAAGCGCACTTCCTCGCCGGACTTGCGGGCGATAACCGATCCGGCGGCGGGAGATGGGCGCGGCAAAGGGTCCGCCTGCGCCGGCAGGGCGAGGCAGAATGCTCCCAAGGCAAATCCCATGGATGCGTATTTCATGCAGTTTCCCCAACAATGCACGAATGATCACTGGATTTGACCACTCCAAAAGTCAAGCCGGGCAGGCGTTCTCGCGTTGCTTTGCAAGAGGAGTGTAGGAATAGAGAAACACAATAAAACACCGGTGCGTATTTCCAACGATACATGGGGATGGATCAGTCGCAGCTTTGGAAGAGACGTTCGTGAACGGGGATCTATTCAGACCGCAAACAAAGTGTAGACTGATTTCTACCATAGGATGAAATTGTGAAGCAGACATTGTCTTCCCGTCTCCTTCACCCCCTATCAGATGCTTCGAAACTCCTATGAGATTTTTATTTCTCTGACTGGTCGCCCGTCTCGAACGCTTATGCCCCTTCGAAGCATAGTAAACGTCGAATTCGGCCCCCGGATCTTGCGTCGAGCATGATTCCAGGGGGCTCTTTCGCGTCACCTCCCTCCTTTGAAGAAGAGGGAACGTTGAAATTCAACAAAAGGAGCCTGGATCGATGCTGGATATTGTCTTGATCGGGATCGGCGTTTTGTTTTTCGCGCTGTCGTTTGCCTACACCCGGGCCTGCGACCGTCTCTAATTCGAAGGATTAAGAAAAATGCTTGTCGATTATGTGCTCGGAGCCGGCGTGACAGTTTTTCTCCTCGCCTATCTGACCTACGCCCTCATTCGCCCTGAGCGTTTTTAAGAACATCAGGTTCGGAAAGTTATTGCCATGACACTCAACGGATGGATCCAGATCCTCATCTTCTGCGGGATCGTCATTTTGCTGGTCAAGCCGCTCGGCGCCTATATGACGCGCGTCTTTGGCGGCGAGCGCACGCTTCTGTCGCCGTTCCTCGTTCCGATCGAACGCGGACTCTACAGGCTCTCCGGTACAAGCGAGAAGGAAGAGCAGCACTGGACGAGCTATGTGTTCGCGATGCTGCTGTTCAATCTCGCCGGTTTCGCCATTCTCTATGCAATGCAGCGGTTTCAGGGTTCCCTGCCGTTCAACCCCGCTGGCATGACTGCTGTCGGCCCCGAGCTTTCGTTCAATACAGCCGCGAGCTTCGTCACCAACACCAACTGGCAGAACTATGGCGGCGAAAGCACGATGTCCTATCTCGTGCAGATGGCCGGTCTTGCCGTGCAGAATTTTGCCTCCGCAGCGACCGGCATGGCCATCGCGATCGCCCTCATCCGCGGTTTCGCGCGGGCCTCCGGCAAGTCGATCGGCAATTTCTGGGTCGATATGACCCGCGCAACGCTTTACATCCTCCTGCCGATCTGCATCGTGCTGACGATCGTCTTCGTCTATCTCGGTGTGCCGCAGACGCTCGGTGCCTATGTAACGGCAACGACGATAGAAGGCGCGCAGCAGACGATCGCGCTTGGCCCGGTCGCCTCGCAGCTCGCGATCAAGATGCTCGGCACCAATGGCGGCGGCTTCTTCAACGTCAATTCCGCTCATCCCTTCGAAAACCCGGACGCGATCTCCAACCTCATCCAGATGGTTGCGATCTTTGCCATCGGCGCCGGTTTCACCAATGTCTTCGGCCGCATGGTCGGCAACCAGCGCCAGGGCTGGGCGATCTTCGCAACGATGGGCGTGCTCTTCGTCGTCGGCGTCTCTGTCACCTACTGGGCTGAAGCCGCGGGCAATCCGCTCGTTCACGCCATGGGCATCGACGGCGGCAACATGGAGGGCAAGGAAGTTCGCTTCGGCATCGTGCTCTCGTCGCTGTTCGCGGTGATTACCACGGCCGCATCCTGCGGCGCGGTCAATGCCATGCATGGCTCGTTCACGGCGCTGGGCGGTCTCATCCCGCTGATCAACATGGAGCTCGGCGAAGTCATCGTCGGCGGCGTCGGCGCCGGTTTCTACGGCATTCTGATGTTCGTCATCCTGACCGTCTTCGTTGCCGGCCTGATGGTTGGTCGCACGCCGGAATATCTCGGCAAGAAGATCGAGGCGAAGGAAGTCAAGATGGCCGTTCTCGCCATCCTCTGCCTGCCGCTGGCCATGCTGGTCTTCACGGCGATCGCCGTCATCCTGCCGACGGGCGTCGCCTCGATCGGCAATCCCGGCCCCCACGGCTTCTCGGAAATCCTCTACGCCTATACGTCGGCTGCCGCAAACAACGGCTCGGCTTTCGGCGGCCTCACCGGCAACACGCCCTGGTACAACATCACGATCGGCATCGCCATGCTGATGGGCCGCTTCCTGGTGATCATCCCGGCACTCGCCATCGCAGGCTCGCTGGTGATGAAGAAGACCGTGCCGGCCTCGGCCGGCACCTTCCCCACCCACGGCCCGCTGTTCGTCGGGCTACTCTGCGGCGTCATCCTGATTGTCGGCGGCCTTACCTTCTTCCCGGCGCTCGCGCTCGGACCGATCGTCGAGCATCTGGCGATGGTCGCCGGTCAGACCTTCTAGGATATCGACCATGGGCCATCTCGCCATGAAGCTTGGAAAGCACGTTCACCCTCGCGACGGCGACCCGCCGCGAGGGACAGCCCCGCAAGCCTCCAGCATCATTCTCATAATGATGCTGGTCCTGCTGGCGGCTGGCGGTCTCGCCCATGTTTTCACCGAATTGTTCCACGGCTGACGCGGTCGCCGTGATGTCACACACAAAAGAAACTGGAGTTCTCTCATGAGCCAGTCCAAATCTGCGAGCCTCATGGACTCTCGCATCCTTATCCCGGCTGTTGGATCGGCTTTCGTCAAGCTCGATCCGCGCACGCTTGCCAAAAACCCGGTGATGTTCGTCGTCGCCGTCGTCTCGGCGCTGACCACCATCCTGTTCCTGCGCGATCTCGTCACCGGCGGCGAAGGCCTCGGTTTCTCGCTGCAGCTGAATATCTGGCTCTGGTTCACGGTGCTCTTTGCGAACTTTGCCGAAGCCGTTGCCGAAGGACGGGGCAAGGCTCAAGCGGAATCGCTGCGCAAGACCCGCACCGAAACGCAGGCCAAGCTCCTGACCGGCACGGATCTGAAAAGCTTCAAGATGGTCACCGGCACCAGCCTCAAGGTCGGTGACATCGTGCTCGTCGAAGCGGGCGACATCATCCCCTCCGATGGCGAAGTCATTGAAGGTGTCGCCTCCGTCAACGAAGCGGCGATCACCGGGGAATCGGCTCCTGTCATCCGCGAATCCGGCGGCGACCGCTCGGCCGTCACCGGCGGCACGCAGGTCCTGTCGGACTGGATCAGGGTACGCATCAGCGCCGCTGCCGGCTCGACCTTCATCGACCGGATGATTTCGCTGGTCGAAGGCGCCGAACGCCAGAAGACGCCGAACGAGATCGCCCTCAACATCCTTCTTGCCGGCATGACTTTGATCTTCGTGCTCGCCGTAGCGACGATCCCGAGCTTTGCCACCTATGCCGGCGGCTCCATTCCGGTGATCGTTCTCGTCGCCCTGTTCGTGACGCTGATCCCGACGACGATCGGCGCGCTGCTCTCGGCCATCGGCATTGCCGGTATGGACCGTCTGGTGCGTTTCAACGTGCTGGCCATGTCCGGCCGCGCCGTCGAGGCTGCCGGCGACATCGACACGCTGCTGCTCGACAAGACCGGCACGATCACGCTCGGCAATCGCCAGGCGACCGAGCTGCGCCCGGTTGCAGGCGTATCGGAGCAGGATCTGGCCGATGCCGCGCAGCTGGCGTCGCTTGCCGATGAAACGCCGGAAGGCCGTTCCATCGTCGTTCTTGCCAAGGAGAAATACGGTATCCGCGCTCGCGACATGGCGCAGCTGCATGCCAGCTTCGTTCCCTTCACAGCGCAGAGCCGCATGAGCGGCGTCGATCTGGACGGGTCGTCGATCCGCAAGGGCGCCGTCGAAGCAGTTCTCACCTATGTCGGCGGCATCAATTCCTCGACGCGCCCGGAAACCGTACGCGAAATCCAGACCATCGCCGACGAGATCGCCAAGTCCGGCGGCACGCCGCTCGCCGTCGTGCGCGACGGCCGTCTGATGGGTGTCGTTCACTTGAAGGATATCGTCAAGGGCGGCATTCGTGAGCGTTTCGCCGAACTGCGCCGCATGGGCATCCGCACCGTGATGATCACCGGCGACAACCCGATGACGGCGGCGGCAATCGCGGCCGAAGCCGGGGTCGATGACTTCCTTGCCCAGGCAACGCCTGAAAACAAGCTGTCGCTGATCCGTGAGGAGCAGGCCAAGGGCAAGCTCGTCGCCATGTGCGGCGACGGCACCAACGACGCTCCGGCGCTCGCCCAGGCCGATGTCGGCGTCGCCATGAACACCGGCACGGTCGCAGCCCGCGAAGCCGGCAACATGGTCGATCTGGACTCGGATCCCACCAAGCTCATCGAGATCGTCGAGATCGGCAAGCAGCTCCTGATGACCCGTGGCGCTCTGACGACGTTTTCGATCGCCAATGACATCGCCAAATATTTCGCCATCATTCCGGCGATGTTCCTCGCCTTCTACCCGCAACTGTCGGCGCTCAACATCATGGGGCTTGCCTCGCCGCAAAGCGCCATCCTATCGGCGATCATCTTCAACGCGCTTGTCATCGTGGCGCTGATCCCTCTGTCGCTGAAAGGCGTCACCTATCGCGCCGTTGGCGCCGGCGCGCTTCTGTCGCGCAACCTGCTCATCTACGGCCTTGGCGGTGTCATCGTGCCGTTCATCGGCATCAAGGCCATCGATCTGGCCATCACCGCCCTTGGTCTCGTTTAAGGAGTTTTCGACATGCTGAAACAATTGAGACCTGCGCTGGTCATGATCGTTACAATCACCGTTATCACCGGTTTCGCCTATCCGCTGGGTATGACGGGCATCGCCCAGGCCCTGTTCCCGCACCAGGCCAATGGCAGCCTCGTCGAAAAGGACGGAACCGTTGTCGGTTCCACGCTGATCGGCCAGGCCTTTACTGGCGATACCTATTTCCACGGCCGTCCGTCGGCTGCCGGCGACGGTTACAATGCCGCCGCCTCCAGCGGTTCGAACCTCGGACCCACAAATCAGAAGCTGCTCGACCGGATCAAGTCGGAAGCCGAAGCGTTGAAGGCGGCCAACCCCGGTGCCGCTGTGCCGATGGATCTCGTCACCACATCGGGCAGCGGTCTTGATCCGCACATTACGCCGGAAGCCGCCTATTTCCAGGTTCCACGCGTCGCCAAGGCTCGCGGAATGGATGAAGGCAAGGTCCGCGCGCTCGTCGATCAAGCCGTCGAGGCCCGTGAACTCGGGATACTCGGCGAACCGGTGGTCAACGTCTTGGCGCTCAACATGGCGCTTGATAAAGCTGTCTAGGTCCCGTGGCCTGCTGCTTTGCGCGTCGAAATGGGGGTGTAAAGCAGGCAGCAGTTCGAATGATCGGGCAGTTCCGAAATCGCCTAGGATTTCAGGAACTGTCCGGTATGGTCTGAAGCGGCATCCGGCCGCTTTTCGGCATTGATGGAGAAAGACTGAGCGAGCATGCGAGAGGACGTCCGCGACATGGATGGAAGACCGTCCCCTGACGCCCTGTTGCAGCGGGCCGAACGGGAGACGCGCGGCCGCCTGAAAATCTTTCTGGGCGCTGCACCAGGCGTCGGCAAGACTTATGAAATGCTCACGTCCGGTCACGCCAAGAAGGCCGATGGCGTCGATGTCGTGATCGGCGTCGTCGAGACCCATGGGCGGAAGGAGACCGAGGCGCTGGCCGATGGCTTCGAGGTCATTCCGCGCTCATCGATCGACTACAAGGGCCGTCATCTTGAGGAAATGGACATCGACGCCATTCTCGCCCGGCGTCCTGGCCTCGTGCTTGTCGACGAACTGGCGCACACCAATGCGCCCGGCAGCCGTCACCCCAAGCGTTACATGGATGTGCAGGAGCTGCTGTCGCGTGGCATCGACGTCTACTCGACGCTCAACATCCAGCACGTCGAAAGCCTCAACGACGTCGTTGCCCAGATCACCCGCATCCGCGTGCGCGAAACCGTTCCCGATTCGATCATCGACCGTGCCGACGACATCGAGATCATCGATCTGACGCCGGAAGACCTGATCAAGCGGCTGCATGACGGCAAGGTCTATATCCCGAAGACGGCACAGCGGGCGCTCGATAACTATTTCTCGCCTGGAAACCTCACGGCGCTGCGTGAGCTCGCCCTTCGTCAGACGGCGCAGCGCGTCGATGAGCAGTTGCTGACGCACATGCAGGCGCATGCGATCTCAGGTCCATGGGCTGCCGGCGAGCGGGTGCTGGTCTGCGTCGATGATCAGCCACGCAGCGCCTCTCTCGTGCGCTATGCCGCCCGTCTGGCCGATCGTCTGCGCGCGCCCTGGGTTGCGTTGCATGTGGAGACGGCGCGATCGATTCATCTTTCGGAGGCCGCGCGCGACCGCATCGCCGCGACGCTTCGGCTTGCCGAACGGCTGGGCGCCGAGGCGCTGACCAGGCCAGGATCCGACGAGGCCGAGGAGATCGTCCGCGTCGCGGCATCCAGCAACGTCACTCATATCATCGCCGGTACACCGAAAACATCCAGGTGGCGGGCATGGCTGCACGGCTCGGTAACCAGCCGCCTCATCCGAAATGCCGGAAATATCAGCGTCCACGTCATCGCCGGCGACGATCGCGAGGGTGAGGCCGTTGCGACGGGTGTGAAGACGGCACCGGTGCCGGCCCAGTTCAAAATCGGCCCCTATGTTCTTGCGACGCTCTATGTCGGCTGCGCGCTGGGGGTCGGCGTTTTGCTCGATCAGTCGCTCGACGTGCGCAACATCGCGCTGGTCTTTCTGATGGCAGTCCTCGCCGCAGCGGTCACGGAGGGATTGAAGCCGGCTCTCTACGCCAGCGTCGTCAGCGCGCTGACCCTGAATTTCTTCTTCCTGAAACCGCTCTATACGTTCACGATCGGCGATCCGGAAAGCGTCGTCGCCTTCGGATTCTTCTTCGTGGTGGCGATCATCGCCAGCAATCTGACCGCGAGCGTGCAGCGGCAGGCGGCGGCCGCCCGCCTGCGGGCGCGCACCACCGAAGACCTCTACCTCTTCAGCAAGAAACTGGCGGGAACCGGCACACTGGACGATGTGCTCTGGGCAACGGCGTTCCAGCTCGCCTCCATGCTGAAGGTGCGGGTGGTTCTGCTGCTGCCGGAAGATGGCACGATCGCGGTCAAAGCCGGCTATCCGCCGGATGACACATTGGACGATGCCGACATCGCCGCTGCCCGATGGGCGTGGGAGCACAATCGTGCCGCCGGGCGCGGTGCCGATACGCTGCCAGGCGCAAAACGCCTCTACGTGCCGCTGCGCACCGGCCGCGCCGCCGTCGGTGTCATCGGTCTCGACAATGACCGGCAGGGGCCGCTCCTGAGCCCCGAACAGCAGCGCCTGCTCGATGCGCTCGCCGATCAGGCAGCACTTGCCATCGAGCGTGTACAGCTTGTTGCCGATGTCGACAATGCGCGGCTGGCCGAGGAAGCGGGACGGTTGCGCTCGGCGCTGCTCACGTCCATTTCGCACGACCTGAAGACACCGCTTGCCGCCATCATGGGCGCCGCCGGCACCCTGCGCGACTACCAAGCCGCCCTGCCGGAAGAAGATCGTGTCGAGCTTCTGACCACGGTGACCGACGAATCCGAGCGGCTGAACCGGTTCATCGCCAATCTTCTCGATATGACCCGTATCGAATCCGGCGCCATGGAGCCGAACGCGGCCTTCCACTATCTCGGCGACATCGTCGGCAGCGCGCTGAGACGCGCGCGCAAAATCATGATCCATCACCACGTCGATGTCCGCGTCCCGTCCGATCTGCCGATGGTCAAGGTCGATCCGGTCCTGTTTGAGCAGGTGTTGTTCAATCTGCTCGACAATGCCGCCAAATATGCGCCGGAAGGCTCCACCGTGAACCTGCAGGCAGAGCGCGACGAGGCGCGCATCCTGGTTCGGATTTGCGACGAGGGGCCTGGAATTCCGGCCAATGATCTGGAGCGCGTCTTCGATACCTTCTACCGGGTACGCAAGGGCGACCATGTGCGGGCCGGGACGGGGCTCGGCCTGTCGATCTGCCGCGGCTTTATCGAGGCGATGGGCGGGACGATCGCGGCGGAAAACCGGACGGATCGGACCGGTGCGGTGTTCACGATCAATCTGCCGCTGCTTCCCAATTCCCCAAATCTGAAGGACATGACCGCTTTGAAGGATGAGAAATGACCCATACGGCCGTCAGGATCCTGGTCGTCGATGACGAGCCTCCCATTCGCCGGCTGCTGCGCGTCGGGCTTGCGACGCAGGATTATGCCGTCAGCGAAGCCGGCAACGGCAAGGCTGCGCGCGAGAGCGTCAAGGCCGATTTGCCGGACCTGATCCTGCTCGATCTCGGCCTGCCCGACATGCCCGGCCACGATCTGCTGCGTGGCTGGCGCGAGGAAGGCCTGACGCTTCCCATCATCATCCTTTCAAGCCGCACCGATGAGGCCGGGATCGTCAAGGCGCTGGAACTCGGCGCCGACGATTATGTAACCAAACCCTTCGGCATGAATGAACTGGTGGCGCGCATCCGTGTGGCGCTGCGTCACAGGCTGCAGCAGCAGGGCGAAAAGCCGCTGTTCCAGACCGGCGGCCTATCGGTCGATCTGGTCAAGCGTATCGTCAAGGTCGATGGTCGCGAGGTCAAGCTGTCACCGAAGGAATATGACATCCTGCGCATCCTCGTGCAGCACGCCGGCAAGGTGCTGACGCACAAGTTTCTACTGAAAGAGGTCTGGGGCAATGCCGACGACGTGCAGTATCTGCGCGTCTATGTGCGCCAGTTGCGCCAGAAGATCGAGCTGACGCCGGATCAGCCGCAATATGTCACCACGGAGACCGGCGTCGGATACCGGCTGCGGGAGGCCGATATTTAGCCAGCATCCGGCTACATGCTGTTACGATTCAGCCAGTTGCGCAGAACCGTAATGCCTTCCGGCACATGCAGCCGGCCAAAGCCGACGCGCAGGCAGTTCTGCGGCACTGGTGTCAGCTCGGAGTGATAGACGCTCGACGGCAGGAAGAACACACCGGCCTCCTCCACTGCGCGCCGTGCAAATTCCTCGACGCCTTCCGGCCCCTTGTAACGGATGAAGGCGACGCAACCGCCGTCCGGCTCGCGCCAGTCGAACAGATGTGGAAATTCGGCGAAAAACGTGTTCAGCTCGGCAACGTTGCTACGGACGATGGCCCGCGTCCGGGCCAGGATCTGGTCGCGGTTCTTGAGTGCAACGCGGGCCAGAACTTCCGAGGGCGCCGAATTGCAGATTGATAGAAAATGCTTGTAGCGCTCGCAGCGCGTCAGGAAGTCTTTGTCCTTGCAGGCAAGCCAGCCGATCCGCAGCCCCGGAAGCCCATAGGCCTTCGACATGACGTTGAGTGAAACCCCGCGTTCATAGACATCGACGGCCTGCGGCAGGCGAAGCGCTTCATCGCGCTCGATCAAGCGATAGACTTCATCGCTGAACAGCCAGATGCCATGCTTGCGACAGAGTTGGACGAGAGCATCGAAGATCCCGCGGGGCAGGATCTTGCCGGTGGGGTTGTTCGGGAAATTGATCGAGACCAGCTTGGTATTGGGCCTGAGCGCCGCTTCGATCTGACCGATGTCGAGATCCCAGTCATTGTCGATATCGAGCGCCACGCCGGTGACGGCGCAGATGCTGAGCGGAATGGTTTCGGCGGCCTGATAGTTGGGCGTGATGACGATGGCGTGGTCATCCGGCGTCAACAGCACCTTCATCGCCACGTAGATCGCTTCCTCCGCACCGGCGAAGCAAATCAGGTCTTCGGGCTGAACGGTGTCGTAGGTCAGCGCAATTTCCTGCCGCAGAACCGGCGCACCGAATGTCTCGGTATAGCCGAGGCTGAGGTTTTCGAAATCGGCGCGGTCCTCGTCGCTGGCCATTGCCAAAAGCTCCGGCAGGCGCATGCTTTCCGCATCCGAGGCCGTCATGTTGTATCTGGCGGTGAATTCCCATTTGGACATGAAGGTTTCAAGCACGAAATCGCGCATCGGCCTGGTCATCGCGGCTCTCCTTGAACGGCAGTGTCCTGTTTCTGACGGATTGCGCCGAGGCGGTTGTAGATCGTCGCCCGCGACAATTTCAAAATCTCGGCGACATAGGGAACGGCCTTGCGGATGGCAAAGACGCCGCGCGCATCGAGCAGCGCGATCAGTCCGTCCGTGTCGGCGCCGGTGAGCCCGGCGAGGCTGGTTCTGCGCGTCGCAAGGAATTCCCCGATCACCGCATTGACCGCCTCGCGCCAGTCCTCTGCCATCAGCGCCGAGGTTTTTGGCATGGGAGCGGCGATATCGACCATCGATTTCAACTGGTCGAAGATTCCGGCAAAAGCCTCGATATCATGGTTGATGCACAGCAATCCAATCGGCTTGCCATCGGCATCGCGCAGCACGGAGGTGATCGCCTTCAGCCGACGGCCGTCCCAGTTGGACTTGCTGTAGGGGCCGATCACGTCCTCATCAAGGGTCGAGGCCAGTCCAGCCTCGTTGAGCGAACTGTCGCCCGGCCGGCGTTTCGAAAAAGCGTTGGCGATGTGGAAGATCAGCCCCGTTTCGAGATCGTGCAGAACGGTCTCCACATGCGGCGCAAACAGCGTTGCGATGGCGTCGCAGACCGGAACGAAAGGCGTCAATGGATGAGACATGCCGTCTTATCCATTCGATTATACATTTTGTCAATATAGACAAAATGAGAATCTAACGTGAAGGCGACATGCCGCCTGAACTCAGTTGCCGCTGAAACTCCGGATCGCGCTGTGACAGCCTCTTGTGCAGATGGACCATCATGCCGGCGGCGAAAAGCGGGGTGAGCAGATTGAGAAGCGGTACGGCCAGAAACGCGGCAAGGATGAGACCGCTCAGGAAAACGGTGCCGGCATGTTTCGACCGGAAAAGCCGGGCTTGCGCCGGCGGGCGATGGCGCATCGCGGCGAATTCGAAGAATTCACGGCCCAGCAGATAGCCGTTCACCAGAAAAAAGGCGATCAGGTTGACGCCCGGAATAAGCAGAAGAAACAGCGCGATGATATTGCCGACGATAATGACGCCGAGAAATTTCAAGGTGCCGGCAATCGCCTCCCCCAGCGGCAGGGGCCGGCCTGCGGGTTCCTGCGGGTAGTCGCGCTTCTCGACGACTTCGGCGACATCGTCCAGAAAGAAGCCGGCGATGAGTGCGGTGACGGGCGCCAGAAGCAGCGCCAGGACAAGCGCCAGCCCTAAACTTGCAAAAATGCCGACGATGAAGGTAAGCCAGCCCGCCCAGCCGGGCGTACCGGGTATCAGCGCATCGAGCCAGGGCAGGGCGAGATAGACGAACAGTTCGCGCAGGGCCAACCACAACCCGACCAGCGCCAGAAGCGTCAAGCCCAGCACTTTCCAGAAGACGGAGCGCGTTTCCGGCGCAAACAGATTGGCAAAGGAAAGTCGCGCCGCGTCGAATATCATCCACCGTCTCCCTGCCTGGCGGTTCTTGCCACTCTCATCGCATGTAGGCGGGCCACCACGACTGGGCAAGGCCCATTGCCCGGGAAGATCGGGTGAAAATCATGTGCGCAGAAAGCGGAATGCGCTGCCAAATCCATGACAGCACCGATATGATGCCGCGATTAGCACAGGTTTGGAGTGACAAAGCGGTGGACGAAGTGGACGGAAACATCTCGGTTGCGAGCCTGTCGGTGCGGCTTCAGTCCGGTACGCTCGATCCGTTGGAACTGGCAAAGGCGTCATTGAAAAAGATAGCCGGCTACCGGGATCAATCGATCTTTACCGCCCTGCTGGAGGAGCGCGCCCTGACAGAGGCGAAAGCGTCTGCCGAGCGCATCCGCTCGGGACGGTCCCTCGGCTTGCTGGACGGCATTCCGGTGGCATGGAAAGACCTGTTCGATACGAAGGGATCGGTGACGACGGCCGGTTCGGCAGTGTTGGGGGATCACGCGCCGGCCGAGACTGATGCCACCGTGGTCAAGGCGCTGGCGGGCGCAGGCATGGTCAGCATCGGCCGCACCAATCTGAGTGAATTCGCCTTTTCCGGCCTCGGCATCAATCCGCATTACGGAACGGCGCACAACGCCGCGTCGCGCGATGTGCCACGTATTCCGGGCGGTTCCTCTGCCGGATCCGGCGTTGCGGTGGCCGCCGGTCTGGTGCCTGTCGCGATCGGCACCGATACCGGCGGCTCCATCCGCATTCCCGCAGCGTTCAATGGCATCGTCGGCTACAAGGCGACGCGCGGCCGCTATTCGATGCAGGGTGTGTTTCCGCTGGCAAAAAGCCTCGATTCGCTCGGGCCGCTTTGCCGCACGGTGCAGGATGCCGTCTGGATCGATGCCGCCATGCGCGGCCGCTCCGCACCGGATATCGGCCGGGCGGACCTTGCCAGCCTCAAGCTCGTCATCCCGGAAACGGTCGTTTTCGACGATGCCGAACCGGGCGTGGTTGCAGCGTTCGAGGCTGCCATTTCGCGGCTTGAGAAGGCGGGCGCCCGGATCACGCGCCGCGCCTTCCCGATCTTTGCCGAGATTTTCGAAGTGATGGCGCGCCATGGCGCCTTGGTGACCGCCGAGGCGTATGTGTTGCACAAGGAGCGCCTTCAGGGACCGGAAGCCGAGCGGATGGATCAGCGCGTGGTTGCGCGCGCCCGGCTGGGTGAAAAGATCGGCATGGTCGACTATGTCGCCATCCTCGATACGCGCGAGCGTTTGATTGCCAGCCTCGCGAAAAACCTGCAACCGGGCGAGCTGCTCGCCCACCCAACGCTGCCGCATGTCGCACCGCCGATCGCGCCGCTGCTTGCCGATGATGAACTGTTCTTCAGGATCAACGGCCGGACCCTGCGCAATACCTCGATCGGTAATTTCCTCGATGGTTGCGGCGTCTCCATCCCCTGCGGTACCGGCGATGCCGGCATGCCGGTTGGGTTTCTTCTGTCTGGCCAGAGAAACGAAGACGATTATCTTCTGTCGGCGGCGGTTTCCGCCGAAGCCGTTATTCGCGGTGAAGCATGATCGTCTGCTTCGATATCGGCGGCTCGGCGATCAAGGGGGCAGTCGCCCATTCCGCGGACCGGATCGAGACGCTGGGACGGCGGCCGACGCCGCTCGATGATTTCGGCGCCTTTGCCGCAACAATCGCCGCCGTGATCGCGGAAACGGGGGCAAGGCCGGATCGCGTCGCTATATCGATCACCGGCGTCGTCTATCCGGATACCCGGGCGATCAAATGCGCCAATATTCCCTGTATCGACGGGCGCAAGCTATCGGAGGAACTCGCCGATATCCTTGGGCTGCCGGTTCTGGTTGCCAATGATGCGGACTGCTTCGCGCTGGCGGAGGCCGGTGCCGGTGCCGGGCGCGGCCATCGAATCGTGCTCGGCGCTATCCTTGGCACAGGCGTCGGCGGTGGGCTCGTCGTCGATGGCCGGCTCATTAACGCGGATGGCGGCTTCGCCGGTGAATGGGGCCACGGCCCGGCGGTCGCATCAACGGCCGGCACCCCGCCCGTCGCGATCCCGATCTTCGACTGCGGCTGCGGCCAGCGGGGCTGCGTCGATACGATCGGTGGTGCGCGCGGTATGGAACGCCTGCATCAGGCCTTGCATGGAAAGACCCTGGCCAGTCATGAGATCACCACGCTATGGCAGGAAGGCGATGCGGAGGCGGCGCGGACCATCGATGTGCTTGTAGATCTCGTCAGTTCGCCGCTGGCGCTGACGGTCAACATCACTGGCGCAACCATCGTCCCGGTCGGCGGCGGGCTCTCCAATGTCGCGCCGTTGATCGCCGAGATCGACAAGGCGGTGCGCTCCCGCATCTTGCGGAAATTTGACCGTCCTCTGGTCGTGCCCGGAGAATGCCGCGTCGAGCCGGGGTTGATCGGCGCGGCCATTCTGGGACTTGGCGGAGAAGTGCAATGACCGATATTCTCCTGGAAGTCTGCGTCGAGGACGCCGCGGGCCTTGCTGCCGCCGTCGAAGGTGGCGCGGATCGTATCGAACTGTGCTCGGCGCTTTCCGTCGGTGGACTGACGCCCTCGCCGGGCCTGATGGTTGTGGCTGGTCAGTTGGATATCCCCGTCTATGCCATGATCAGGCCGCGCCCGGGCGATTTTGTCTTCGACGCGAGCGATATCAACGTCATGCGCGGCGATATCGATGCTGCGCGATCCGCCGGCCTTGCCGGCGTCGTGCTCGGGGCGAGCCTTTCCGATGGCAGCCTCGATGTAGCCACGTTGAGGCTGC
This sequence comes from Rhizobium herbae, assembly GCF_017873135.1. Classification (GTDB taxonomy): domain Bacteria; phylum Pseudomonadota; class Alphaproteobacteria; order Rhizobiales; family Rhizobiaceae; genus Pararhizobium; species Pararhizobium herbae. Next base: position 36,449 of record NZ_JAGGJV010000002.1, read on the forward strand.
TGACCAGCCATGCCGTTGGCCTCGGCCTGACGCTGCATCGCGCCTTCGATCTGGTCCCGGATTTTTCCGAGGCAGTGGAAACAGCGGTCAATCTCGGTTTCGAACGCATCCTTACCTCGGGGGGCGCCAAGAAAGCGCCGGATGCGGTCGGCCCGCTGGCCCGGATCATCGCGGCCGCGAACGGCCGGATCTCCATCATGCCGGGCTCGGGCGTCACGCTGGGCAGCGTAGACGAACTTCTGGCGCAGCTTGCGCCGACGGAAGTGCATTCGTCCTGTTCGCGCGATGAGCCGGCTCACGATGCCCGGCTGGTTTCGCTCGGTTTTGTTGCTCCGTCAGCGCGAAGGACAGATGTTGCCCTGGTCAGGGCGCTGAAAGCGCGGCTCAAAGCCGCGCCATAAGGGCTACGCCTGGAAAACGCAGCTGCCGCCGATCCAGGTCGAAACCATGTCCAACCCTTCCGTCAGCAGAACGAAATCGGCGTCGAGGCCGGGCAGCAGCCGGCCCTTGCGCGCGGCGATGCCAGCGGCGTCCGCCGGATAGGCGGATGCCATGCGGATAGCTTCGTCGAGCGGCAGCTGCAACTTTTCATGTGCGAAACGCACGGAGGACAGCATGTCGATATCGGCGCCCGCCAGCGTGCCGTCGGCCAGCGTCAGGCGGCCGTCCTTGCGGAAGATTTCGCGGCCGTTCAGGAAAAAGCTGGTCTGGTCGGAGCCGATCGTCGACATCGCGTCGGTGACGATGAAGATCCGGCCGGGACCGTTCTTGGCGCGCAATGCGACGCCCATCGACACCGGATCGACATGAAAACCGTCGGCGATGATGCCTGCAGAAAGGCTGCCGATATCGAGGGCTCCGCCGACAACGCCCGGCTCGCGGTGGCCGAGCGGGCTCATCGCGTTGAAAAGATGCGTGACGGTGCGCGCGCCGGCTTGCGCATAGGCGAGGACCGTCTGGTAGCCGGTATCCGTGTGGCCGAGGCTGACGATGATGCCGGCCTCGGCGAGAGCCTTTACCTGTGCGGCCGTGGTATTTTCCGGCGCGACGGTGACCATCATGGCGTCGAACACATCGGCGCAGGCCAGCATGGCGTCGAGATCGGCCTGATCCATCGGTCGGATCAGCGCCGGATCATGGGCGCCCTTGCGGGCAACGGAGAGATGCGGCCCTTCCAGATGAAGCCCAAGGAATCCGGGTATGTTTTCCGCCTTGGCCTGCCTGCCGCCCGCGATTGTCCTGGCGCGGACCTCGAAAGTATCAGTGATCAGCGTCGGTAGAAGCGCGGTGGTGCCGAATTTCGCATGCGCGGCGCAGATGGTGCGGATGGCCTCGGCATCCTGGCGGTCGTTCAGCATCACGCCGCCGCCGCCATTCACCTGCAGATCGATGAAGCCGGGCACGAGCAATCGCCCGTCTGCATCGACCGTCTCGGTGCCGGAAGGCAGGTCGTTCTCCGCCAAAATACCGGTGATCGTGCCGCCGCCGACGAGCAGCGCCTGGCCGTCATGCCAGAAGAGGCCGTCGAAAATCCGGGCTCCGGTGATTGCAGTCGGCGCGGTCATCTCGTCTCCGTAACCTTCTTGAGTGCGACGGGCGCATCCGGGTTGAGGCCGCGCGAGCGCGACCAGGATTCGACGAATCCGTAAAATGGAATTATCAATGCCAGCGCGTCGGTGATCGGATGACCCGTTTCGACGAAGGGCAGCGTCTTCGCGGACTTGGCGTTGGAGGATGTGACGAAAGCCAAAGCGCCTTTATCGCTAAGGCCGTCGAGAATGCCGGTGACGGAGCCTTCCGCTGCATCGCGCGCGGCAAGCCCGATGACCGGGAAACGTTTTTCGACGAGTGCCACCGGCCCATGCAGCACTTCCGCTGCCGAATAGGCTTCGGCGTGCATGCCGGAGGTTTCCTTGAACTTGAGTGCCGATTCGCTGGCAATGGCGAGCGCCGGTCCGCGCCCCAGCACAAACAGCGATTCCGCTTCACCGAGTTCGTCGGCCAGCGCCTGCCAGTCGAGCGCCACGGCCTTGGCAAACTGGGTCGGCAGGTCGGCGACCGCGCGTTGCAGCGCGGCATCGCCCGTCCACTCGCTAAGGATGGCGAGACCGGCGACGATGGAGTTGACATAGGATTTGGTGGCAGCAACAGCGATTTCCGGTCCGGCGAGAATGTCGAGCGGATGCGTGCTTGCCTCGGAGATCGGCGAGGGCAGGGTGTTTGTGAGCGCGATCGTCACGGCTCCGGCCTTGGTTGCGGCTTCCGCCATGGCAACGATATCCGGGCTCTTGCCGGATTGCGAGATGGCGATCGATGCCGCGCCCTGAAGGTGTATTTTTGCGCCGTAGATGGACGCAAGCGAGGGACCGAGAGACGCAACGGGCCGGCCGGTTGAAAGCTCGATCGCGTATTTCAGGAACAATGCGGCGTGGTCGGACGAGCCGCGGGCGATCGTCACCAAAAAGGCGGGGTCTTTCGCGCGCAGAGCTGCACCGGCCTCTTTGACTGCGGCTTTGGAGTGTTCGAGAAGGCGGGCCGCCGCTTCCGGGATTTCGTCGATTTCGCGCCGCATATTCGTCTGCATGGTCATGTCTTTCTTGCTTGGGCCGCTCTCAGGAGTCCGACAGGGTCAGTTCCGCGACGAAGTCATAGGCGTCGCCCCGGTAGAGCGAGCGGGTGAATTCCACCACCCGGCCGGAGGCGAGGTAGGAGATGCGTTCGATGGAAAGGCTGGCCGATCCTGCCGGTACGCCGAGCATCGCGGCATCCGGATCCTTCAGGCTGCAGGCCGAAATACGCTGCACGGCGCGCACTGGCCGGGACTTGGTCTTGTCCAGTTCTGCATAGAGCGAGGTCCCGATCCGGATTGGGTCGGGCAGGAATTCGGCGGAAATGCTCGCCCGCTCGATGGCAAGCGGCATATCGTCGGCAATGCGCAGGCGGCCGAGCCGCGCCACAAGCGCATCCGCCGGCAGGCCAAGCGCCATCATCTCGTCGGGAGAAGGATGAAAGAGCCCGCGCTCGATCCACTGGGCGGTCGTCGTCAGCCCGCGCCGCGCCATGTCTTCGGTAAAGGATGTCAGGCGCGACAGCGACTGCTGGACACGATGCACCGGCTTGACGACGAATGTACCGGAGCCGTGCCGGCGCACCAGCAGGCCATCCCTGACCAGATCATCGACGGCCTTGCGCACCGTCACGCGGCTGATGCTCGCATAGTCGGCCAGATCTCGTTCCGGGGGTAGCGCATCGCCATGATTGAGCTTGCCTGAGAGGATCGCATCTTCCAGCGACTGCCGGAGTTTCAGGTATAGCGGTCCTGAACCCCCGGCCTGCAAGCCTTCCAGCGGCAATATGGCCTCGAGATGCTGGGTCATGCCTGGCCTCCCGCGGCAAAGCGCTTGGCCGCAAGCGCGACCGAGCCGGTCAGAGCGTCCGCTTCCGGTTCCATGAACAACGGCTGGTGCCGCTCTGCAAGCCATGGGCGATAGATCGGAGCCAGCCCGCCCAGCAGGCAGAGCTTGCGGCTGCCCTGTGCCACTACGGCATCCAGGGCTTCATCGATGGTCTGTGCCGACGCATGCAACAACGCGACCGCCACCGGATCGTTGCGGCCTGCATATTCGAAAACCTTGGGGGCAAAACGGCCGAATTCGCCCGGGCGAGCCGCGCGCGCAAATTCAACGACCTCACGTGGGTCATCGTTGAATTCGGCCATGACAGCGTTCGTCAGCGGCGACGAGGGGTGAATCCGATCGAAGGCGAGGACACTCTCCTGCAGGAGCGCATGGCCGAGGCGGGCGCCGCTTCCGAGATCGCCGATCTGGAACCCCCATCCGCCGATATAGCGGATGTCATTCGCCTGCCGGGCAATATAGATGGAACCCGTGCCAAGAATCGCCACCGCGCCGTCGCTATCGCCGAGCGCGCCCTGCAATGCGATGAGGCCATCGGATTCGATATCCGCCTTGGCGAACGGCAGGCGCTCTTTCACATAGTGAACGGCATCGCCGACATTGCTGCCGGCCACGCCAAGCAGGGCGCAGGCTGAGCCGATCTTCGAGGGGGCAATGTTGGCCTCCTCGAACGCAGCCGTGGCCGCGCCGACAATATGGATCAGGGCATTGTCGGGATCGGTCAGAATGTTGGCGGCGCCGCTTTTGCCGCGCCCGAGGATACGCCCTTCGGCGTCCGCTACAGCCGCGCGGCAGCTCGTGCCTCCACCATCGATTCCCAGAATGTAGTTTGGCATGGATACCTCCGGGAAAAAGGATACCAAAAAAATACCATTAACCAAGGGGGATTTGGTCTTTAATTGGATTTATCAATTAACATACTGAAATATTTTGATTATTTTGTAAGCCCAAATTTTTCTTCGGCCGGAAGTTAATTTTTCCTAGACAATTGGTATTTTTTTGGCATTAATTTGCGGAGAGGGAGATTAAGCGAATGCCGTCAGCGAAGACCGAAGAGCGTCATGACAAGGCGATGGGACTGGATGTCATGCATCCGGCGCTGGCGCTTCGTCTGCTTGCGTCCGGCCAGCAGGCCGCGGCCAAGGCCGTCGATGCAGCGATCGAGTCTATTGCCGCCGCGGCGCGGATTGCAGCTGACGTGCTGGCAAATGGCGGCCGCCTGGCCTATGCCGGTGCCGGCAGCTCTGGCCTGATGGCGATGACCGATGCTCTGGAATTGCCCGGCACCTATGGAATAGCGCTCGACAAGGTCGTGGTGCTTCTTGCCGGCGGTGCCGCGAGCCTGGCGGACCTTGCCGGCGGTTACGAAGACGATATGGATTTGGCGCGCAAGGATGTGCGCGACGCTGGTATCGGCAAGGGCGATTGCCTGATTTCCGTTTCTGCCAGCGGCTCGACGCCCTATGCGCTGGCCGCCGCTGATGAGGCCCGGCAGCGCGGCGCGCGCGTCATCGCCATGGCCAACAATCCCGGTGCCGTCCTTTTCCAGAATGCCGACGTGTCCATTCTGCTGCAGACGCCGCCCGAGGTTGTCTCCGGATCGACCCGTATGGGGGCCGCCACGGCGCAGAAGATCGCCTTCAACATGTTTTCGACGCTTGTCGGCATCCATCTCGGCCATGTCTATGACGGACATATGGTCAACCTGAAAGCCGACAACGCGAAACTGCGCGGCCGCGCCATTCGTATCGTTTCCGATATCGCTGGGGTCAGCGCCACGGAAGCCGGCCGTTACCTCACCACATCATCGGGCTCGGTAAAGATCGCCATTCTTCTTGCCGCTGGGGCAAAAGACGTGGCCGCTGCGGAAGCAGCGCTTGCCGAGGCCGGGCAAAACTTGCGCCGCGCCTTGTCTGGCGTCGCGGCACATTGATCTGGGTTTTAAAACCGCGCCAAACCGGCGCATATAAAAGGGAGAACGTAATGACCCGCACTACCTTGAAAGGTTTGCTGCTTGCATCCAGCATCCTCGGCTCCGCCGGGCTGGCCCATGCGGAAGACGTCACGCTGACGATCGAAAGCTGGCGCAACGACGACCTGACCATCTGGCAGGAAAAACTGATTCCGGCTTTTGAGGCGAAGAACCCGGGCATCAAGGTCGTGTTCGCGCCGACCGCGCCGACCGAGTACAACGCGGCTCTGAACGCCAAGCTCGACGCCGGCTCCGCAGGCGACCTCGTCACCTGCCGCCCGTTCGACGCCTCGCTCGAACTCTACAACAAGAAGCATCTTGCCGATCTTACCGGCCTTGCCGGCATGGAGAACTTCTCGCCGGTGGCCAAGGCCGCCTGGACGACGGATGACGGCGCTGCCACCTTCTGCGTGCCGATGGCCTCGGTTATCCATGGCTTCATCTACAACAAGGATGCCTTCGACAAGCTCGGCATCGCTATTCCCGCAACGGAAGCCGACTTCTTCGCAGCCCTCGACAAGATCAAGGCTGACGGCACCTATATCCCGCTTGCCATGGGCACGAAGGACCTCTGGGAGGCCGCCACCATGGGCTACCAGAACATCGGCCCGACCTACTGGAAGGGTGAAGAAGGCCGCGCCGCTCTCATCAAGGGCGAGCAGAAGCTGACCGACGCCGACTGGGTCGAGCCCTACAAGGTTCTCGCCAAGTGGAAGGACTATCTCGGCGACGGCTTCGAAGCCCAGACCTACCCCGACAGCCAGAACCTGTTCACGCTCGGCCGCGCCGCCATCTATCCGGCCGGCTCGTGGGAAATCGGCCTGTTCAACACGCAGGCCCAGTTCAAGATGGGCGCCTTCCCGCCGCCGGTCAAAGCTGCTGGCGACGCTTGCTACATTTCCGACCACAACGACATCGGCGTCGGCCTGAATGCCAAGAGCGCGCACCCGGAAGAAGCCAAGAAGCTTCTCTCCTGGATCGCTTCGCCTGAATTCGCCGACATCTATGCCAACTCGCTGCCGGGCTTCTTCAGCCTGAACTCGACGCCGGTGGTGATGAAAGACCCGCTCGCCCAGGAATTCGTCTCCTGGCGCGAAAAGTGCAAGCCGACCATCCGCTCGACCTACCAGATCCTGTCGCGTGGCACCCCGAACCTCGAAAACGAGACCTGGGTCGAATCGGCAAACGTGATCAACGGCACCGATACGCCGGAAGTCGCCGCCGAGAAGCTGCAGAAGGGCCTCGACAGCTGGTACAAGCCTGCCAAGTAAATTGGGGTCGTGGGGAACTGCCCCTCACCCTAGCCCTCTCCCCGCATGCGGGGAGAGGGGATTACCGGAATTTGCGGCCTGTCCCTTCTCCCCGTTCACGGGGAGAAGGTGCCCGAAAGGGCGGATGAGGGGCGGCACTTTGGTGCCGGACGTTCTTCTGCGAAAATGCAAAGCGTCCAGCCGAAAACATGTAATCTGAAATCACATCCTGCCAGCGCCTTTTCGGCTTGCTGGTTAAGGCATGCGCGGCGGGGACCGGCGGCGCAGCGCCCTGCCGCATATCGCGGCGATCGACGAAAAACGGGTCGGAGCGGCAGAAGCCATGAGCAGCGCCATATCGTCTGAGGACAGCATAGAGGTTCCGGCACGGCCGAGACGCTGGCATATCCTTGTTTTCCTGTTGCCGGCCGTCATCGTCTATTCCGCCGTGATGATCCTGCCGCTGATCGAAACGCTGCGCCTGTCGCTGTTCAACACGGTGGACGGGCAATCGACCTTCGTCGGTCTCTCCAATTTCCAGGTCCTGTTTGGCGACGAGCGCTGGGCCGCCGATTTCTGGCGGGCGCTGAAGAACAATTTCATCTTCTTTGCGATCCACATGCTGGTGCAGAACCCGCTCGGCATCGCGCTTGCTGCCATGCTGTCGATCCCCAAGCTCCGGCTTGCCACGTTCTATCGCACGGCGATCTTCATGCCGACGATCCTGTCCTTCGTCATCGTCGGTTTCATCTGGAAGCTGATCCTGTCGCCGATCTGGGGCATAACGCCGTTCTTCATGGATCTCGTCGGCCTGAAATCGCTGTTCGGTCCCTGGCTCGGAAAGCCCGGTTCGGCATTGATCACGGTCTCGCTGATCTCCGTCTGGCAGAATGTCGGCATCCCGATGATGCTGATCTATGCCGCCCTCCTGAATATCCCGGACGAAGTGATCGAAGCCGCCGAATGCGACGGGATCACCGGCTGGAGCCAGTTCTGGAAGATCAAGCTGCCGCTGGTCCTGCCGGCGATCGGCATGGTCTCGATCCTGACCTTTGTCGGCAATTTCAACGCCTTCGATTTGATCTACACGGTGCAGGGCGCGCTCGCCGGACCGGACGGGGCGACCGACATTCTCGGAACCTTGCTCTATCGCACCTTCTTCGGTTTCCAGCTTCAGCTTGGCGACCGCTCGATGGGCGCGACGATCGCCACCGTGATGTTCCTGATCATCCTTGCTGGCGTCTCGCTTTATCTCTTCGGCATCCAGCGGCGTGTTCGCCGCTACCAGTTCTAAGGGAGGACGATCATGTCAAAAGCACGCATCTCGCCACTGCGCTCCGGCTTCGTTCACCTGGCACTGGCCGGTTATACCGTAGTCGCACTGTTTCCGGTCGTCCTGACGATCATGAATTCGCTCAAGGACAAGAACGCGATCTTCCGCACGCCGCTGGCCCTGCCGACGGCGGAGACCTTCAGCCTGATCGGCTACACGACGGTGTTGAAGCAAGGCGATTTCATCAGCTACTTCCAGAACAGCCTGATCGTCACGGTGGTCTCGATCTTCTTTGCGCTGCTGTTCGGCGCGATGGCCGCCTTCGCGCTCTCGGAATATCGCTTCCGGGGCAATACGCTGATGGGGCTTTACCTTGCGATCGGCATCATGATCCCGATCCGTCTCGGCACGGTCGCCATCCTGCAGGGCATGGTCGCCGCCGGTCTGGTCAACACCCTGACGGCGCTGATCCTCGTCTATACCGCGCAGGGCCTGCCGCTCGCCATCTTCATCCTGTCCGAGTTCATGCGCACGGTGTCGGATGACCTGAAGAATGCCGGACGCATCGACGGCCTGTCGGAATATGCGATCTTCTTCCGCCTCGTGCTGCCGCTTGTCCGCCCGGCCATGGCGACGGTGGCGGTCTTCACGATGATCCCGATCTGGAACGACCTCTGGTTCCCGCTGATCCTCGCCCCTGGAGAAGCCACCAAGACGGTGACGCTCGGCTCTCAGGTGTTCATCGGACAGTTCGTCACCAACTGGAACGCGGTTCTCGCCGCCCTGTCGCTGGCGATCTTCCCGGTTCTCATTCTCTACGTCATCTTCTCGCGGCAGCTGATCCGCGGCATTACCGCAGGAGCCGTCAAGTAATGAGCAAACCCATCCGTGTTCTCGTTGCCGGTCTCGGCAATATGGGCCGCAGCCATGCGCTGGCCTACCACAACAATCCCGGCTTCGAGATCGTCGGTCTCGTCAATCGTTCGAAGCCGGTGCTGGCCCCGGAACTCGGCGGCTACACGATCCATCCGGATTTCGCGGCGGCCTTGAAAGAGCTGAAGCCCGATCTCTGCTCGATCTGCACCTATTCCGACAGCCATGCCGATTATGCCGTCATGGCGTTCGAGGCTGGCTGCGACGTCTTCATCGAAAAGCCGCTGGCAACGACGGTTGCCGACGCCGAGCGCGTCGTGGCGGCGGCGAAGAAGGCCGGCAAGAAACTCGTTGTCGGCTACATTCTGCGCCACCACCCGTCCTGGATCCGCCTGATCGCGGAGGCCCGCAAGCTCGGCGGTCCCTATGTCTTCCGCATGAACCTCAACCAGCAATCCAGCGGCCCGACCTGGATGACGCACAAGTCGTTGATGGAAACCACGCCGCCGATCGTCGATTGCGGTGTCCATTATGTCGATGTCATGTGCCAGATCACCGACGCCAAGGCTGTCGAAGTGCGCGGCATGGGCTTGCGGCTGTCGAATGAAATCGCCGCCGACATGTATAATTACGGCCACCTGCAGGTGATCTACGATGACGGTTCGGTCGGCTGGTACGAAGCCGCCTGGGGGCCGATGATTTCGGAGACTGCTTTCTTCGTGAAGGACGTCATGACGCCGAATGGCAGCGTCTCCATCGTCATGGACCCGAATGCCAAGTCCGACGATATCGACACGCACACCAAGACGGCTGTCATTCGCATTCACAAGGCCGAAACCGGCGCAGATGGCCGGTTCGTCCACAAGGATGAAGACCTGAAGATGGACGGCGAGCCGGGGCATCAGGATCTCTGCGATCTCGAGCAGGCCTATGTGCTGAAAGCCATCACCGAAAACATCGATCTCGATCGGCACATGAACGATGCCGTCCAGTCGCTGCGCATCTGCCTTGCGGCCGATGAGAGCGTGCGGACCGGCCAGCCGGTCAAACTCTAACGAAACATGTCCCGTTCCGCTGCCAGGCAGCGAATCGAAAGGCATATGCGACAACAAACAAGGGGCCTCACGTGGGATCACTTCAACTGAAATCCATCCGCAAGGCCTTCGGCAACCACGAAGTCCTGAAGGGCATCGACCTTGAGGTAAAGGATGGCGAGTTCGTCATTTTCGTCGGCCCGTCCGGCTGCGGCAAGTCCACGCTGCTGCGCGTCATTGCCGGTCTCGAGGATGCGACCTCTGGCAGCGTCCAGATCGACGGGCAGGAAGTCATCAACACCCCGCCGGCCAAGCGCGGCATCGCCATGGTGTTTCAGTCCTACGCGCTTTATCCGCACCTGACGGTCAAGGACAATATGGGGCTTGGCCTCAAGCAGATGGGCGCACCCAAGGCCGAAGTCGATGCCAAGGTTGCCAAGGCGTCCGGCATGCTGTCGCTGGAACCCTATCTCGCCCGCCGCCCGGCCGAGCTTTCCGGCGGCCAGCGCCAGCGTGTCGCCATCGGCCGCGCCATCGTGCGGGAACCCAAGCTGTTCCTGTTCGACGAGCCGCTGTCCAATCTCGATGCAGCCCTTCGCGTCAACACGCGCCTCGAAATCGCAAGGCTGCACCGCAGCCTCAAGGCGACGATGATCTATGTGACGCATGATCAGGTCGAGGCGATGACGCTCGCCGACAAGATCGTCGTACTCAATGCCGGCCAGATCGAGCAGATCGGATCGCCGATGGAGCTGTACAACAAGCCGGCAAATACGTTCGTCGCGGGTTTCATCGGTTCGCCGCAGATGAATTTTATCGAAGCGGGCAGGCTCGGGGATGGCCAGGCCAAGACGGTCGGCATCCGTCCCGAACACATCACCCTGTCGCGCGAAAAGGGCGACTGGAAGGGCAAGGTCATCCATGTCGAGCATCTCGGTGCCGATACGATCCTTTATCTCGAAACCGAAGTCACCGGCCTGCTGACGGTCCGTCTGTTCGGTGAACACCAATACGATGTCGACGACATCGTCTACGCGACACCGGACACGGCGGCGATGCATCGCTTCGGTGCCGACGACCGGGTTTTGCGCTGATCCGAAAATGCAGTTGTATCCGGACGACGACGAAAGTTGCCGTTCGGGTAACGGTCTGTTGCGCGCCGCATCATCGGCTTGCGCTGGCTCAAATTTTAACATACATATCTGTTTGTATAATTGATGCGCAGGCAGATCTATCCCGGTAAAGCCTCCGTATCAGATTGATTTTCATGAACTTCCAGCTGCGGCTGACGTTTTCGCCAGAAGACGGTCAGTCTTGCGGCTGGTCTTTGCGTATGGAACAAACGATGCGGATGAACCGACCGATACTGGCTGCAACTGTGGCTGCTGTGCTTATTCTTTCCGGTTGCCAGGAAGGTGAGGGCGAAAACCAGGCGGCTCCGTCCTATCCGCCGGCGCAGGTGGCGGTGATCACCACCAAGGCCGAATCGCTGCCGATCACCAACGATCTGCCGGGCCGCATCGCCGCGACGCGCACCTCCGAAGTGCGACCGCGCGCGACCGGCATCGTTATCGAGCGTGTGTTCGAGCAGGGATCGCACGTCAGTGAAGGCGATGTGCTCTACCGCATCGACCCGGCCTCGTTCCAGGTTCAGGTCGAAAGCGCCGAAGGCACGCTGCGCCGCGCGAAAGCGGTGCAGTTGCAGGCCAAGCAGGCAGCCGACCGGCAGGAGCAGTTGAAAAAGTCCGGCGTCGCCACCGGCCAGAACTATGATGACGCCGTTGCGCAGCTGGCGCAGGCCGATGCCGATGTGGCCATTGCCGAGGCGGGTCTCGCCTCCGCCAAGCTCAATCTGCAATATACCAATGTGACGGCGCCGATCAGCGGCCGGATCGGCCGTGCGCTGATCACCGAAGGCGCGCTCGTCAGCGCCAACGGGACTGAAAACCTGGCGACGATCCAGCAGCTGGATCCGGTCTATGCAGACTTTACCCAGTCCGCGACCGATCTCATCCGCCTGCGTAAGGCGCTGCAGGACGGAGCACTCGCCACCGACAAAAACGAGGCCAAGGTTCGCCTTGTGATGGACGACGGCAGCGCCTACGCGCATGCCGGCAAGCTGCTGTTCTCCGAAGCGGCGGTCGATGAAACCACCGGCCAGGTCACCCTGCGTGGCGAATTCCCCAATCCGGACGGCGATCTGCTGCCCGGCATGTATGTGCGCGTGCTGATCGAACAGGGGGTCGAGAAGGATGCCATCGCCGTTCCGTCGCAGGCGATACAGCGCGACACGGCCGGCAAGGCGCAGGTCTATGTCGTTGGCGCCGACAACAAGGTGGAAATCCGCCAGGTCAACACGAGCCGCGTCGTCGGAGAAAGCTGGGCGATATCGAGCGGGCTGAATGCCGGCGAGAAGGTGATCGTCGAAGGGTTTCAGAAAATCCGGCCCGGCGGCGAGGTCGTACCGACCGAATGGCAGCCCGGCAAGCCGGTTGGCGAAGGCGCGCAAGGTCAGGGCGAACAGCCCAAGGATCAGAATGCCGCCGCTCCGGCGGACAAGCCCGTCGAGGGTGACAAGTCCGGCGAAGCGAAGGCCGCTCCGGCCGCAGACGCGAAGTAAGGGCGTATCATGCCGAGTTTCTTCATCGATCGTCCGATTTTTGCCTGGGTTGTCGCCCTCTTCATCATGATTTCAGGCATCATCGCAATTCCGTTCCTGCCGATTGCGCAGTATCCGAACGTCGCTCCGCCGCAGATTTCGGTTTCGACGACCTATCCGGGTGCGTCGTCCCAGGAGACCTACGAAGCCGTGACGCAGCTCATTGAAAACGAGCTCAACGGCATCGACGGCATGCAGTATTTCGAATCGACGTCGAATGCCGCCGGCTCCGTGGACATCACGGTCACCTTCGCGCCTGGAACCGATTCCGGCGACGCGGCGATCGACGTGCAGAACCGCGTCCGCCGGGTCGAATCGCGCCTTCCGGACGCCGTGACGCAGCAGGGCATTCAGGTCGAGGAAGCGGGCTCCGGCTTCCTTCTGATCATCTCGCTGACCTCAAGCGATGGTGCGAACGATGCGATCAGCCTCGGTGACTATCTGAGCCGCAACGTACTCAACGAAATCCAGCGCGTGCCTGGCGTCGGTCGTGCGCAACTTTTCTCGACCGAGCGCTCGATGCGCATCTGGCTCGATCCCGACAAGATGCGTGGCCTCAACCTGACCACGGGCGATATCAACACCGCCATTCAGGCGCAGAACGCGCAGATTGCCGCGGGCAGCATCGGCGCCCAGCCCAACCCCATCGCGCAGCAGATCAGCGCACCGGTCGTCGTCAAGGGACAGCTTTCATCCCCGGAAGAATTCGGCTCGATCGTGCTTCGCGCCAATTCCGACGGTTCGGCCGTGCGTCTGCGCGACGTGGCGCGGATCGAGATCGGCGGTCAGAGCTATTCGACATCGACACGCCTCAACGGCAAGCCATCGGCCGCCATCGCGGTCCAGCTGACGCCCACGGGAAACGCGCTGAACACGGCAAACGCCGTCAAGGCGCGCATGGACGACCTTTCCCGCTTCTTCCCCGCCGGGATCGAATACAGCATTCCTTACAACACCGCGCCCTTCGTCGAGGTTTCGATCGAAAAGGTGCTGCACACGCTGCTTGAGGCCGTCGCGCTCGTGTTTTTGGTGATGTTCCTGTTCCTGCAGAACATCCGCTACACGATCATTCCGACGCTCGTCGTTCCCGTCGCCCTTCTGGGCACGTGTGCTGCCATGTATGCGATGGGCTTCTCCATCAACGTGCTCACCATGTTCGGGATGGTTCTTGCGATCGGCATTCTCGTCGATGACGCGATCATCGTGGTCGAGAATGTCGAGCGCATCATGTCGGAAGAAGGCCTGACGCCCAAGGAAGCCACGCGCAAGGCGATGAAGCAGATCACCAGCGCCATCATCGGCATCACGCTGGTGCTGTCGGCCGTCTTCATTCCCATGGCCTTCTTCCCGGGCGCCGTCGGCGTCATCTATCAGCAGTTCAGCCTGACCATGGTGGTGTCGATCCTGTTTTCGGCCATCCTGGCACTGTCGCTGACGCCGGCACTCTGCGCCAGCTTCCTCAAGCAGGTTCCCAAGGGCCATCATCACGCCAAGCGCGGCTTCTTCGGCCTCTTCAACCGCGGTTTCGACAAGGCGTCGCAACGCTATAGCGGCTGGGTTTCCGGGATCATCCGGCGCACCGGCCGCGTCATGCTGGTCTATGTTCTGGTGGTTGGCGGCCTTGCCTATCTGTTCGTGAAACTACCCTCGTCCTTCCTTCCGGATGAGGACCAGGGCTTCGTTATCGTCAGCATGCAGCTTCCCGCCGAAGCGACTGCGAACCGCACCAACGAGGTGATCGAACAGGTCGAGGGTATTTTCGGCCAGGAAAAGGCCGTCGAGCGCATCATCGCCATCAACGGCTTTTCCTTCTCCGGCGCCGGGCAGAACGCTGGTCTTGCCTTCGTGACGCTCAAGGACTGGTCCGAGCGCGGGCCTGAGGATGCGGCGAGCGCAATCGCCGGCCGCGCGACCGGGGCCATGTCGCAGATCAAGGATGCCATCAGCTTTGCGCTGTCGCCGCCGCCGATCCAGGGCCTGGGCACCACCAACGGTTTCTCTTTCCGCCTGCAGGATCGCGGCGGGCAGGGGGAAAAGGCGCTGGCGGCCGCGCGTGACCAGTTGCTTGGCCTTGCCGCACAAAGCCCAATTCTTGCCGGCGTGCGCGTCGAAGGCCTTCCGGACGCCGCCCAGATCAACCTTGTCATCGATCGTGAAAAGGCCAACACTTTCGGCGTGGCATTCGCGGACATCAATTCGACGATCTCGACGCAGCTCGGGTCGTCCTATGTCAACGACTTTCCCAATGCCGGCCGTTTGCAACGTGTGACGGTGCAGGCGGACGAAACCCGGCGTATGGCGCCGAACGATCTTCTGGCGCTTAATGTGCGCAACTCGAATGGCGGAATGGTGCCGCTTTCCGCCTTCGCGACGATCGAGTGGGAAATGGGCGCCGCCCAGACCGTCGGCTATAATGGCTATTCCTCCATCCGCATCAGCGGTCAGGCAAAGCCCGGTTACTCGTCGGGCGATGCGATCTCCGAAATGGAGCGGCTTGCCGGGCAGCTGCCGCAGGGCTTTGCCTATGAATGGACGGGCCAGTCGCTTGAGGAAATCAACTCCGGCTCGCAGGCGCCGATCCTGATCGGCCTCTCCTGCCTCTTGATCTTCCTCTGCCTTGCGGCGCTCTACGAAAGCTGGTCGATTCCGATCTCGGTCATGATGGTGGTGCCGCTTGGTGTCATCGGGGCAGTGCTTGCTGTGACCATGCGCGACATGCCGAACGACGTTTACTTCAAGGTCGGCCTGATCGCGATCATCGGCCTCTCCGCCAAGAACGCGATCCTGATTATCGAGTTCGCCAAGGAACAGATGGAGGCCGGAAAACCGTTGATGGACGCCATCATCGAGGCGTCGCACTTGCGTTTCCGGCCGATCCTGATGACCTCGCTCGCCTTCACCCTCGGCGTGCTGCCGCTGGCGATCGCCACTGGCGCAAGCTCGGGCAGCCAGCGGGCGATCGGTACCGGCGTCATGGGCGGCATGATCTCGGCGACGGTGCTTGCAATATTCTTCGTGCCGGTCTTCTTCGTGTTTATCATGAAGCTGTTCGGGCGGACGAAGCTGAAGCCCGTCGGCGCGGAAACGGCCGTCACGCCGGGCGAATGATGGAGGCGGCCCGCCGAGAGGCGGGCCCTTCCCTTGAGGGGGCGAACCATGCGCAGAACCAAGGCCGAGGCGGAGGAGACCCGCAACAGCATCATCAGCGCGGCGGAGCTGGTGTTCTTTGAGAAGGGCGTCTCGAACGCAACGCTCGAAGATGTCGCCAAGGCGGCCGGCGTGACGCGCGGTGCCATCTACTGGCATTTCTCCAACAAGACCGACCTCTTCCTTGAGCTCTACAATTCCGTGCCGATGCCGCAGGAAGACATGATTGCCCGCGAGATCGAGGAGCCCGGATCCGATGTGCTCTGTTACATCGAGAAGGCGGCGGGCGACTGGCTGGACGAAATGGCCGGGGACGAGCATCGCCAGCGGATCCTCACCATTCTCCTGCGTTGCGCCTATAGCGAGGATCTCCTGCCCGTTCTCCAAAGACAGCAGGAAGTCGACGACAGGCACGTCGCCTTGCTCGAAAACGCCTTCGCCAAGGCAAGGAGCGAGGGGTATCTCAATGCAAACTGGACACCGCAATCGGCGACCAAGGCGCTATGGTGGATGATGGGGGGGCTGTGCAGCGATTGGCTTCTGTTCGGCCGCCGTTTCGATCTGGTCGCCGAAGGCAAGGAAGCGCTGAGGCGCTTGTTCGGCAGCTTCCGGCAGGTTGCCGCTGCCATGGACATCCCCGCGGTCTGCTGATTTGTTCTGCAGACGTCGCGCCGCAGAACGCAGCCCGCAAACAGCAAAGTCATGACGGGTAGAATCCAGGGTTCAGGCTCAGGCTGCCGTCGATTTGAACTTGCTCATCAGATAGGGTCCGGAAAGCACCGGCCCGTATTTTGCCGTTTCGTCTTTGCCAAGGCAGGCTTCGAGCACGTTGATTTCCGCGTCCCAGTTGGGCTGGTGAAAAAAGGCGAGTGACTGCCGTCGCGCCATACCGCCTTCCTGCGGGGATGGATTGACGACGCGATGCAGGGTCGAAACCCAGCGGTCATTGGTCCAGCGCGCCATCAGGTCGCCGATATTGATGACGAAGGCGCCGGGAATAGGCGGCACCGGCGTCCATTGCCCGTCCGGCGTGATGATCTCCAATCCCTTCGAACCTTCCTGCGGCAGGAGGATCGTCAGGCTGCCATAGTCGGTATGCGCACCGGCGCGCAATTGTCCGGGCTTGGGCGGTAGATGTTGTTCCGGATAGTTGAGCGCGCGCAGCGCGCTGATCGGGGCATCGATGAAACGCTCGAAATAGGGTTCCGGCAGATCGAGCGCCACGGCAAAAAGCCGCATGATGCGGGCGGCAAGATCTTCTAGCGATGCGTAATAGGCTTTCCAGGCTTCGACAAAACCGTCCGGTCTGTCCGGCCAGATGGTTGGCGCATAGCAGAAGGCAAGCGCTTCCGGATCGGTGATGGAGGCCGGTTGCCTCAGCGGCCCGCCGTTGAAGCTTTCCTTGAGGTCCGGCGGGCTGTCGATATCGCGGGATCTCGCCAATGATTCCAGTTCGGGGCCGAGATAGCCGTAGGGATAGCCCTTGTAGGGCGCCCGGGCGTTCTGCTTCTCCTCGGGCGGTAAATCGAAAAATGCGCGTGCCTTGCTCCAGACGGCATCGATGATTGCCTGTGGCACGCCGTGATTGCTGATAGCCAGAAAGCCGGTGGCCCGGCAGATGGCATCGACTTGCCTGCCCAGCGTCTGCTTCCCGGCGTCATCCGCTTTTTCAAAGGCGCTGAGATCGAAGACGGGAAATTGCGGCTGCGGCATGCGATGGCTCCAGGTCAGTCTATGATCTCCATCATGCAGCCGGAAAGCCGCGACGCAAGTCGCGGCTTCTTGCCCTCAATGCGCCTCGTCCCAGTTGTGGGCGGCGCGGGCATCGACCTTGAGCGGCACCTTCATGTCGAGCGCTGGCATCGCCGCGTTCTCCATCACCGAGACGACCAGCGGAATAGTGCGCTCGACATCGGCATCCTCGACCTCGAAGATCAGTTCATCATGCACCTGCAGCAGCATGCGGGCACGCTGAGAAAGCCCCGCCTGTTCCAGCGCCGGCTCCATCTTGACCATGGCCCGGCGGATGATATCCGCGGCAGAGCCCTGGATCGGCGCGTTGATCGCCGCGCGCTCGTTGAAGGCGCGGTGCGAGGGGTTGGACGAGCGGATATCCGGATAATGCGCCCGGCGGCCGAAGATGGTTTCGACATAGCCGTTCTCGCGGGCAAAGGCCTTGGTGCTTTCCATGTAATCGCGGATACCGGGAAAGCGCTCGAAATATTTCTTGATGTAGTCGCCGGCTTCCGAGCGTTCGATCGACAGCTGGTTGGCAAGGCCGAAGGCGGAAATACCGTAGATGATGCCGAAGTTGATTGCCTTGGCGCGGCGTCGGATTTCGCTCGGCATGCCCTCGACCGGCACGCCGAACATTTCCGATGCGGTCATCGCATGGATGTCGATGCCGTCCGAAAACGCCTGCTTCAGCTGCGGGATTTCTGCGACATGGGCAAGCACGCGCAGCTCGATCTGGCTGTAGTCGGCGGAAACCAGCTTGTGCCCCGGCGTCGAGATGAAGGCGGTGCGGATCTTGCGGCCTTCGGCGGTGCGGACCGGAATATTCTGCAGGTTCGGCTCGGACGAGGAGAGGCGGCCGGTGGTGGTCGAGGCCAGCGCATAGGACGTGTGAACGCGTTTCGTCTCGGGATGCACGAACCCTGGCAGCGCGTCGGTATAGGTGGACTTGAGCTTGGTCAGCTGCCGCCAGTCGACAATCTTGCGCGGCAGTTCGTGGCCTTCCGCGGCCAGGTCCTCCAGCACCTGGGCCGAGGTCGACCATTGGCCGGTCTTGGTCTTGGCACCGCCGGGAAGCCCCAGCCGTCCGAACAGGATATCGCCTAGCTGCTTCGGCGAGCCGATGTTGAAGCTCTCGCCGACCAGTGCATAGATTTCATGCTCGTAGCCGGCCGCCCCCTGCGCCAGCTCGCCCGACAGCCGCGAGAGGATCTGCCGGTCGATGGTGATGCCGCGCTCCTCCATCCGTGCCAGAACCGGCACCAGCGGCCGCTCAAGACGCTCGTAAACCGTATTGAGGTTCTTAGCCGCCAGGCGGGGTTTCAAAACCTGCCACAGCCGCAGCGTCACGTCGGCGTCCTCGGCCGCATAGGCTGTGGCCTTGTCGATATCGACATAATCGAAGGTGACGGAGGACTTGCCGCTGCCGGCGACGTCCTTGTAGGGGATCGGCTGATGGCCGAGCCATTTTTCCGACAGTGCATCCATCCCATGGGTGCCGGCACCGGCATCGGCCACGTAGGACATCAGCATCGTATCGTCGAAGCTGACGATACTGATGCCGTGACGCTTCATCACCAGGTAGTCGTATTTAAGATTCTGCGCCACCTTGAGAACCGATGGATCTTCCAGCAGGTCCTTGAGCCGCTCAAGTGCCGTCGCAACGGGGATCTGGTTTTCCGCCAGCTTCAGCCCGTCGCTGAACAGGTCGTTGCCGCCGGTCTTGTGGATCAGCGGCACATAGGCTGCGCGGATATCGGTGCCGGAGGGGTTCTTGCTGTTGTCGGCGATGGCGAGCGAGAAGCCGACGAGTTCGGCCTGCATTGCGTCGAGCGACGTCGTCTCGGTGTCGAAGGCGACAAGCCCGGTTTCGCGTGCGGCGGCAATCCAGGCGTCAAGTGTCGCAAGATCGCGGATCGCCACATAGGCGCTCCGGTCGATCTTTGCTGTCGCGAACAGTTCGGCGCGGGACTGCGCGAGGTTCTGTGGTGTTGCAGCCGGCGGGCCACCGTCCGGGATATTCGCAAGAGAAGCCGCAGCTTCCGCTGCGCTGCCAAGCGCCGGTGATTTTGCAGAGGACAAAGCGGACGGCGGTGACAGCGAGGAAGGCTCGCCCTTGTCGAGATCCGGCCCATGTGCCTGGGCGCCCCATTCGACGGGAACGGTCGCGGCATCCACCGCATCCGCGTCGGTCTCGGTCGCAGCAGCGACGCGGCGGGTCAGCGTGGTGAATTCCATCGTCTTGAGGAAGGCGACGAGCTTCGGGCCGTCCTGTGCATGCAGCTCGAAATCATCAAGCGGAACGTCGACCGGCGTGTCGGTTTTCAGCGTCACCAGCTGGCGTGACAGCCGGGCCAGCTCGGTGTTGGCAATGATGTTCTCGCGCCGTTTCTGCTGCTTGATCTCGCCGGCGCGGGCCAGCAGCGTGTCCAGGTCGCCGAATTCCTCCAGAAGCTGCGCTGCCGTCTTCGGACCGATGCCCGGAATGCCGGGAACGTTGTCGGTCGAATCACCGGTCATCGCCTGCAGGTCGATCATCTTTTCCGGCGGCACGCCCCATTTCTCGATCACTTCCGGGATCGAGATCTGCTTGTCCTTCATGCTGTCGTACATCGACACATTGGCGGTGACGAGCTGCATCAGGTCCTTGTCGGACGATACGATCGTCACGTCCGCGCCTGTTGCCTCGGCCATCCGCGCATAGGTCGCGATCAGGTCGTCGGCCTCGAACCCTTCCTTCTCGATGCAGGGCAGGTTGAAGGCGCGGGTTGCATGCCGGATCAGTCCGAATTGCGGGATCAGGTCCTCCGGCGGCGCCGTGCGGTTGGCCTTGTATTGATCGTAGAGTTCGTTGCGGAAGGTTTTCGAGGAGTAATCAAAAATGACGGCGAAATGAGTCGGCGTCACTCCGACGGACGTGTCCCGCGCATCGGTCAAAAGCTTCCACAGCATGTTGCAGAAACCGGAGACGGCATTGACCGGCAGGCCATCCGATTTGCGGTTGAGCGGCGGGATGGCGTGGAACGCCCGGAAAATGAATCCGGAGCCGTCGACGAGGAAGAGATGATCACCTTTTTTCATGGCGACAAGGGATAGCGCGGGCCGCGATGGGCGTCCATATTTCATTCCGGAGGGCGGATATTTTTATCCGAAACAGAAAACTGAGGGCCCTCACGGAAACGTTACCAATTTGTAATGCGACGGCGGTCTGCGCGTCCCTTGAAAAGCCACATTTGCCACCACAAATCATAACCAACGGCGCCTGAACACGCCGTCATCTGGTTAAAGGCCTGTCCCCCGCCGACGCCAGATGTAAGGACAAAGGCCTATCCCCCCCTCTCCGGGCCTTTGTCCAACTTCTAACAAAAACCGCCGTGGCCCCGCCTCCGCCATGGCGGTTTTTGTTTGCCCATTTCCAAGTATCGTTTGAGCGCTAAATACAGCGGTGCAGGGTCCATCGCCTGCAATGCAACTTGTATTCCAGCTTGGTGAGAGGTACCCATATCCATGGCCTTCGACCGTATGGATTCTGCGACATACCTGGCTAGCCTTCTGGCGAAAAGTTTCTCCCGCGCCCTGCAGGAGAGAGGCCAGAAGCTCGGCTTCGCGCCTGGTCAGTTTCCGGTGCTCCTGGAATTGTGGAGCGAGGAGGGGCTGACCCAGAAGCAGCTGCTTGACCGCCTCGACATCGAGCAGGCGACGATGGCCAACACTTTGGCGCGGATGGAGCGGGACGGACTGATCGACCGGAAAAAACACCCGACCGACAAGCGCGCCCAGCAAATTTTCCTGACCGCCAAGGCAAGGGAGATGGAAGCCGAGGCGAAGGAAGCGGCGCTTGCCGCGGATCAGTCGCTCTTTTCCGGGTTTCGCCATTTCGAGCGCGAGTTGTTGCTCGAATATATGCGCATGGCGATCGCCAATAGCGCACGGAACTGACGGCTTCCAGTGCCGGCAATCGCATCTGATCGATCAATCAAAAGATTTCGCTTAAAGCCGACGCGATCTTTGTCTAGAGCCTTTCAGGGTTAAATTGAAGTGTTCTGCAGGAGCAGGTTTTCGTCAGGATCAGAGGCGACTGGCGAAGGCCATACCCGCGGTACGTCCGAGCCGATCGCCTCTGATCCTGGCGGAAAGATGGCCTGCCCTTCGGGTTGGCTGACACGGGCCGCCTGATCGACCGGCCGGCTTGGCCGTAGGGCATAGCTACGCCGCGCGCCGGCTGGTCGACCATCCGACTCCGTTTGAGCCAACTGAACACTTCAATTTAACCCTGAAAGGCTCTAGGTTCCGCCCCGACAAAGAAGGATTCGGACATGACAGACACGGCCAGCATTCTCATCCGCGCGGACGACAACCTTCCAAAAAGCCTCGACAGGCTTTTCGATCTGGTGCGCATCCAGTCTATCTCCACCGATCCTGCCTACAAGGCGGAATGCCGCAAGGCGGCGGAGTGGCTGGTCGCGGATTTGACGAGCCTTGGTTTCGAAGCCTCCGTGCGCGACACGCCTGGTCATCCGATGGTCGTTGCGCATCATGCAGCCGGCAAGGCGGGTGCGCCGCATGTGCTGTTTTACGGCCATTACGACGTCCAGCCGGTGGATCCGCTCAATCTCTGGGACACGGCCCCCTTCGAACCATCGATCAAGGAGCTGGCCGGCGGCCGCAAGGTGATCACGGGACGCGGAACGGCCGATGACAAGGGCCAATTGATGACCTTCGTCGAGGCCTGCCGCGCGTTCAAGGACGTCAACGGCACGCTGCCGTGCGAAGTGACCATCCTGTTCGAGGGCGAGGAGGAATCCGGCTCGCCGTCGCTGAAACCGTTCCTGGAAGCCAACGCGGCCGAGCTGAAGGCTGATTATGCGCTGGTCTGCGATACCAACATGTGGGACCGCGATACGCCGGCGATCTCTGCGGGGCTGCGCGGTCTGGTGGGCGAGGAAATCATCATCACCGGTGCCGACCGCGATCTGCATTCGGGTTATTTCGGCGGTGCTGCGGCCAACCCGATCCATATCCTGAGCACTATCCTTGCCGGCCTTCACGACGACGCCGGCCGCGTCACGCTCGACGGCTTCTACGACGGCGTCGAGGAGACGCCGTCACAGATCAAGGCGGCCTGGGAAACGCTCGGGATGACGACGGAGAAGTTCCTCGGCGAGGTCGGTCTTTCCATTCCTTCGGGCGAAAAGGGCCGCTCGGTCATGGAGCTGACTTGGGCGCGTCCGACCGCCGAAGTGAACGGCATCTGGGGCGGTTACACCGGCGAAGGCTTCAAGACCGTCATTGCGGCACAGGCCTCCGCCAAGGTTTCCTTCCGCCTCGTCGGCGCGCAAAATCCCGACAAGATCCGGGCCGCCTTCCGCGCCTATGTCGCCTCGAAAATCCCCGCCGATTGCTCGGTCGAATTCCATATGCACGGTGGTGGTCCCGCGATCCAGCTTCCCTATGATTCAAGTCTGCTCAATATCGCGAAATCGGCCTTGTCGGACGAATGGCCGAAGCCGGCCGTCGTCATCGGCATGGGCGGCTCGATTCCGATCGTCGGGGATTTCCAGAAGATGCTCGGCATGGAATCGCTGCTGGTCGGTTTTGGCCTGTCGGACGACCGCATTCATTCGCCGAACGAAAAATACGAGCTGCAGTCCTTCCACAAGGGTATCCGTTCCTGGATCCGTATTCTCGACGCACTCGCCGCTTGATGTGTACGGTTGTTAACGGTTAGCACCCTTGACCGGACCGGTCGGGGGTGGTCTCATCATCCTGATGACGTTTTGCCAGCTACAGACTTTAAGAATAATTGCCTCATGAAAACGGTACGCAAATTCGCCTGGCCGGCCGTCGGGCTGGCCGCGATCCTGTTTTCGCTCTATGGCCTCTATCATGAGCTGCACGGCCTCTCGGCCGATGATTTTCTGACGAGCCTGCAAGCCGTATCGCTGAAGAGCTGGATACTGGCCGGCGGTGCGACACTCGCAGCCTATGCAGCGCTTGCCGCCTACGATCACCTGGCCCTGGAGCATCTCGGCCACAAGATCTCGCTCTGGTTCATCACCGTCTGTTCCTTCACGGCCTATGCCCTGTCGCATACGGTGGGGGCTTCGGTATTTTCCGGCGCCGTCGTGCGCTATCGCGCCTATGGGTCGAAAGGCCTGTCCGCCGGGGAAACCGGCATTCTCGTCGCTTTCTGTTCCTTCACGTTTCTCCTGGGCACGCTGATGCTTTTCGCCATCGTGCTTCTGGTCGAGCCGGAAATCACGGCCCGCTTTGCCACCTTCCTGCCTATCGGTGCATCGATTTCGACTGGCTCGATCATTCTCGTGCTGATCGCGCTTTATATCGTCGGCAGTCTCGTCGGTTTCCGGCCGCTGCAAACCCGCTGGTTCCGGCTGGAATATCCAAAACCATCGCTGGCCCTCCGACAGTTGCTGATCGCACCTGTAGAGTTGATCGCCGCCGCCGCGATCATCTATTTCGCCCTGCCGGAAGCGGGTAATCCCGGCTATATGGTCATTCTCGGGGTGTTCCTCGCTTCATTCTCCGCTGCGCTTCTTTCGCACGCGCCGGGAGGCCTCGGGGTGCTGGAGCTGGTTTTCATCGCGGCCTTGCCGGAGATGAACCCGGCCGGCGTTTTGGCCGGGCTTGCCATTTTCCGCCTGTTCTATCTGATCGTGCCGTTCCTGATTGCGCTGACGGTCGTCGTGATTTTCGAACGCGGACAGTTCCTCGCAGGCCGCGAAGTCGAGGCCGGTAAGGATGACGGCAGTTAGAGCGTTTCATCTTCAAACGGAAGCGATTCTGTTGGCTCAAACCGGCCGGGCCGCGAGAAGGTCGGCGCAGGGCGATGCCGGGCCCATCGTACAAGCCGGCCGACGCTGCGGACGACCGGTTTCAGCCAACCCTTTGGGCCGGATGAATTTCGGCCACTACCGGTGGCTGCCGTCTCGACCGCAGCTTCTGCTGCGCTCTTCGCCAACCGCCTTGGTCCTGGCCGAAACTCCTTCCGGCAGAATGCTTCCGTTTGAAGATGAAGCGCTCTAGTCTCCACTGCTCTTATGAGGGTGAATGGCATGTCTTCGGAAGCGCCTGTTCCAGCGGTCCCTTGACCTCTTCCAACTCTGCGCTCTCGATATGCAAGGGTGTGAACGGCGGCTCCTGAATGGCGGCGTTGACGATGCGGGTGATGTAGCAGCCGGCAAAGACATGCTCCTTGCCACCCTTCTCAGTCGATTTCACCGCGACCGGCACCGGCGCGTATAAGCTGCCGGCTGCCCCTTCGGTTGTCACAGTACCTGTGATCACCTGAACGTCCACGGTCTTGGCGTAGCCCTCTACAAAGGACCGATAGTCGCTGGGCGGGGTTTCTGCGCTGAAATAGCTGTAGGCGCGCGCATATTCCTGGCGGTTGATGGCGTTATAGAGCGAGCGGATCAGCGCCGCGCCATCGGAGCGGTCATCGATATAGGCCTGTTCCTGCGCCGAGGCAGGAAGGCAGGATCCGGTCAGGACCGCGGCGGTCAGAAGTGAAGTGAGGATAGCTCTCATGCACATTGCTCCGGTTGTTCAGGGGAGAGTTCAATGTGGATGCGGCGATTTGAAGATGCGGGCCTGTTTTGCCCGCGCAAAAGCGACACAAGCTCTCAGGGAGCAGAAGGGGGCCTGATCCAGAAAAACAAAAAGGCCGGGAAAACCCGACCTTTCACAACGCGCTTCGACACTCCTGCCAGTACATCCGTGGTCAACCGCGGAAGCGCATTTCTCCGGCGCGGATTATCGCGCCAGATTTGGTATTAGGCAGCCTGCAGGTTGTCAGCAGACATCTTGCCGGACTTGCGGTCCTTGACGAGCTCGAAGCTGATCTTCTGGCCGTCATTGAGGCCACGCATGCCAGCGCGCTCAACAGCAGAAACGTGTACGAATACGTCCTGGCTGCCGTCGTCAGGCTGAATGAAGCCGAAGCCCTTTGTGGAGTTAAACCATTTTACTGTGCCAGTGGCCATAACGATCCCTTTCTCTAGCAAATTATGTTGAACCATCCCGTAACGTCACGGAAAGGCTTTTGTTCGAATCTGAAGGAAAGTTCGTCCGATTGCGCACGAAGTCGCAAAAACCAAAGTCATCTAACAAATATCGACCAAAGCTCAGATAGGTTACAGGCGCCCGGCAGTCAAGTTTTATTATTTTTATTTTGCCTGGACCATTGTTTTCATTCATTTTTATGAGGCCTCGGGCGAAGATTTTCGGTGTTTATTTTCGCTCGCCGGTGGTGAGCACTGCCGTGCTATTTTGAAAGCGTCGGGGAAAGATCACCGTTTTTATACTCACGGAATTGATTTTTCCCTTGTCCGCATCATGTCCCTGATACTGGCCGGTCCAGTGGCCGATTGATTGGAGGAATGACAATGTCGAAATCTGTGATTGCAGCTGTCTGCCTCTCCCTGTTTGCCCTTTCGGGATGCAGCAACACCGTGCGCGGCATGAAACGGGATGGCGTGCAAACCAGTAATGCGCTGGACAACGCAACACACCGCATCGCGGCAGCCAACGCAAACTGACCGGCCGCAAAGGCCTTTGCCAAAATCAACGCCTTGCGGGCGTCCGCACGATTCTACCGTCCCGACTTGAGCGACAGTTACCGGATGCGTTGCAAACGCAACGGGATCGAGAGCGTGCAACTTTATGAAAATCTGAATTTAACTCCCCCTTAAATCGCCGCATTTACACTGCATCGCACGGTGCGAAATCGGCGTTGCGGCATATGTGTCCGCCTGCGCTCCCGAAACGCCCATCCGGAGCAAACCTACCCCGACATGCCAGGAAATCGTACATCACGGCAGAAGATAGAGCCTTCCTTCGAGGGTGGACGTGGACGTGATGACAGCGATCTGCGCGTGGATGCGGGCGAGCGTGTCAGCGGCGGGGGCAGGAAGTCCGGGGGCGCCAAGCCCGCGGCGAAGAAGGCTCGATCCAGGAAGGGGTCCGGACGGGGTGGTTCGCATGGCGGCGGCATCACCGGCCTGATCCGGTCTATGGTCTACTGGTGTGTCGTTCTTGGCATCTGGGGTGCCATCGGTATTGGCGGGCTTGTCCTTTATTATGGCGCGCGCATGCCGAGCGCCACGAGCTGGGCCATTCCCGACCGGCCGCCAAACGTCAAGATCATGGCCGTCAGCGGCGATATCATCGCCAATCGCGGCGCCACCGGCGGCGAGGCGCTGTCGCTTGAAAACATGTCTCCCTATATCCCGCAGGCCGTCATCGCCATCGAGGATCGCCGGTTTTATTCGCATTTCGGCGTCGATCCGCTGGGCCTGGCGCGTGCGATGCTCACCAACATCACCACCGGGCGCATGGTGCAGGGCGGCTCGACGCTGACCCAGCAGTTGGCCAAGAACCTCTTCCTCTCGCCCGAGCGCACGCTGGAGCGCAAGGTGCAGGAAGTGCTGCTCGCCGTCTGGCTGGAGCAGAAATATACCAAGGACCAGATCCTTGCGATGTATCTGAACCGGGTGTTCTTCGGCTCCAATGCTTACGGCGTCGAGGCCGCCTCGCGGCGCTATTTCAACAAATCGGCTCGCGACGTGAACCTCGGCGAGGCGGCTCTTCTGGCCGGCCTGCTGAAGGCGCCGTCGCGCCTGTCGCCGGCGCGCGATCCGAAGGCTGCCGAAGAGCGGGCCCAGGTCGTGCTCGGCGCCATGCGCGAAGAAGGCTTCATCACCGACAGCGAAATCAAGACGGCCATGTCGCAGCCGCCGACCAAGGCCAAGAGCTTCTGGTCCGGCGCGCAATATTATGTCGCCGATATGGTCATGGACCAGCTACCGGGCATGGTCGGCGACATCAAGCAGGACCTGATCGTCGATACGACGCTCGACCTCGATCTCGAAAAGAAGGCCGAGCAAACGCTGGCCGCAAGTCTCGACGAATCCGGGCAGAAGCTGAACGTCAGCCAGGCGGCGCTCGTGTCGATCGACGGCACCGGAGCCATCCGCGCCTTGGTTGGCGGCCGGGATTACGCCGACAGCCAGTTCGACCGTGCGGTCAAGGCCAAGCGCCAGCCGGGTTCCGCCTTCAAGCCCTTCGTCTATGCGGCTGCGATGGAAATCGGCCGCACGCCGATGTCGATCCGCAATGACGCGCCGGTCCGGATCGGCAACTGGACACCGGAAAACTACGACGAGAAATATCGCGGCGAGGTGACGCTTGCCAACGCGCTTGCCAATTCGCTGAACACCATCGCCGCCCAGCTGGTGATGGAGGTCGGGCCGCAGAACGTCATAAAGCTCGCGCACCGGCTCGGCATCGAATCCGAAATGCAGTCCAATGCCTCGATCGCGCTTGGAACGTCCGAGGTCAGCCTCGTCGAGCTGACGTCGGCCTACGCGCCGTTCATGAACGGCGGTTTCAAGGCGACGCCGCATGTCATCCGGCGGATTTCGACGGCCGATGGCACGGTTCTTTATGAAAATACCTATGACAATCCGCCGCGCGTGCTTGATCCGGCCGTCGTCAGCGAGATGAACCAGATGATGGTCGGCGTGATCGAGCATGGCACCGGCAAGGCTGCCCGGCTGAAGGGATGGCAGGCAGCGGGCAAGTCGGGCACGACGCAATCCTTCCGCGATGCGCTGTTCGTCGGCTTTACCAGCAACCTGACGACCGGCATCTGGTTCGGCAACGATGATGGCAAGTCGATGAAGAAGGTCACCGGCGGCGGTCTCCCGGCCAAGGCCTGGCACGACTATATGACGGCCGCGCACGAAGGCCTGTCCCCGTCGCCGATCTTCGGCACGACGGGTATTCAGCCGACATTCGACGACAATCAGGCCGCGCCGGACAGCGTCGGCGACGTCATTTCCGGTACCTTCGGCAACGAGGCGACCGACGCATTCCCGCAGGCACCTGTTGCAGATGGTCGGATGGCGGCGGATCAAGACACGCAGCTGCCGGCGGACGCCGCCAATTCCGGCCTCCGGCCTCCGGCCGATGTCGGCGAGACCACCGGTGCGACCCGCCGCACGACCCTGTTCGATATCCTGACCGGTGGTTGAACCGCCGCGCTGACTTGATCTACCCCCAGGCGATAATGACGTTGGACGGCTCGATCGGGTGATCCATCCAGATTCGGATGCGCGTTTTCGCGGACGGAACTTGTGCACTGCCGAATTCAGGCTCGATAGCATCAAACAAAATAAGTTCGTTATTGGGGGTGTTCAGAATCCCGTCGAAATCAGGTTCTCTTGCCTCTGTAATTTCTACAATCGGCCCGAACGTTACATTGGTATCTCCGTCGCTCCAATAGTAAGCTGGAACGTTGATGCAGTCAGAGGAAGCAAATATTCCTTGCCTGTCCATGTGAAGAGGAATCTTTACATTACGACGACCTGCAACATATATACTAAGATATTCGGGCGTGATTGTAATTTTTTTAACGGACATCAATTAGTACCTTCCTTGAGATATCAGCCCGCCTTGTGATTTACTGCACGGCCAGCAATGCGGATAAATTCGACTTGGTTTGCCCACCGATTTTGGAACCTGATGGTCACCGACGAACTGCCCCCTTGGCGTTCCCGGCATCTTTGTACCACACCAATGGCACCCGTAGGTACGACCGATGCGATCGATTTCCGCCTGTTCCGCCCCGTTAAGCCGCCTGTTGGTTCTTGGAGCAGTAATCCATTCTTTTCCATAGGGTCCGATGCCGGTCCGCGGCAGCCTCAACTGGAGCGCGCGAAGCATCGCCTCCTGCGCCACAGATTCATTGGCGCGTATCAGCCCCTCGACCGTCTCGTAGGCTTGCGGGGTCGGCCTCCAGTTCGGATCACGTCTGTGAACGGCGCGCAGCGCCTCCTGCATCCGTCCGATACTGACCGCCAGCCGCGCCTCCTGCGCGGGCGTGACGGGCTGCCATCGTCCAAGGATGCGGACCTGCCCCCCGCCGCGCGGCCCTCGACGGCTGACGCGGATCGGCCGGCTTTCCGAACCGTCTCCGACCCATTGCCCGCCGTCGGGACTGCCTGCCGGGACGCGCGGCTGCTCGGGGCGAAAACCGGCCTTCCATTCCAGGCATAAAGCCAGCGCTCGAATCTCGACGGCCATCGCCGCCTGTCGGTAGCTCAGTTGTGGCAGGCTCAGGTCTGCCGGGTCTGTCGCAATCATTGGCCACGCCATCCGTTTTCCGTTCGGTCGGGCAATTCTGCGCGCGGCAGCGATGACGAGGATAAATTCAGGCTGGAAAAAAATCGGCGAAACATTTATCTTACGGTGAATGCAGTGAAAATGTGATGATTTTCCCGCAGCAGACGATCGCGTCGACACCGCCATGTCTGCTGAACGTTCCCGCTGTTCTGGACTGAGAACCGCAATCGCCTTCAAGAGAGGATTGCTGATTACGGTAACGACGCACTATGCTTCGTCACAATAGTCGTTGATTTCCTCGGCTTCGTGGCGTTGTCATGCCTTGCAGTCCGAAACGCTGCTCCTTATATACGCCCCATCACCGTGGCTACCGCTGCGAATATTCCACAGACCATCCCGTTAGGGACTGTCCCATGAATGCCTGACCGGGTTCTGACAGTCCGCTGCAAGGAGAGAACGACATGGCTAAAGTAATCGGTATCGACTTGGGAACGACCAACTCCTGCGTCTCCGTCATGGACGGCAAGGACGCGAAGGTCATCGAAAATGCTGAGGGTGCGCGCACGACGCCTTCGATCGTTGCATTCAACGACGACGGCGAGCGCTTGACCGGCCAGCCGGCCAAGCGTCAGGCCGTGACCAACCCGGAAAATACGCTGTTTGCGGTCAAGCGCCTGATCGGCCGTCGCTACGACGACAAGTTCGTCGAAAAGGACAAGGCTCTCGTTCCCTACAAGATCGTCAAGGGCGACAATGGCGACGCATGGGTCGAAGCGCAGGGCAAGGGTTATTCCCCGTCGCAGATCTCTGCCATGATCCTTCAGAAGATGAAGGAAACCGCTGAATCCTATCTCGGTGAAAAGGTCACCCAGGCCGTCATCACCGTTCCCGCCTACTTCAACGACGCGCAGCGCCAGGCAACCAAGGATGCCGGCCGCATTGCCGGTCTTGAAGTCCTGCGCATCATCAACGAGCCGACCGCTGCGGCACTCGCTTACGGCCTCGACAAGAAGGACGGCAAGACCATCGCCGTCTACGACTTGGGTGGCGGTACGTTCGATATCTCGGTTCTCGAAATCGGCGACGGCGTCTTCGAAGTGAAGTCGACCAACGGCGATACCTTCCTCGGCGGTGAAGACTTCGACATGCGTCTGGTCGAATATCTCGCAGGCGAGTTCAAGAAGGACCAGGGCATCGACCTGAAGAACGACAAGCTGGCTCTGCAGCGCCTCAAGGAAGCTGCCGAAAAGGCGAAGATCGAACTGTCGTCCTCGCAGCAGACCGAAATCAACCTGCCGTTCATCACGGCTGACGCGACCGGTCCGAAGCACCTGACGATGAAGCTGTCGCGCGCCAAGTTCGAAAGCCTGGTCGACGACCTCGTCCAGCGCACCGTTGCGCCGTGCAAGGCAGCCCTCAAGGATGCCGGCGTCACCGCCGCCGAGATCGATGAAGTCGTTCTGGTCGGCGGCATGAGCCGCATGCCGAAGGTACAGGAAGTCGTCAAGCAGCTGTTCGGCAAGGAGCCGCATAAGGGCGTTAACCCGGATGAAGTGGTCGCCATGGGCGCCGCCATCCAGGCCGGCGTTCTGCAGGGCGATGTCAAGGACGTTCTGCTCCTCGACGTGACCCCGCTGTCGCTCGGCATCGAAACGCTGGGTGGCGTCTTCACCCGCCTGATCGAGCGCAACACGACGATCCCGACGAAGAAGTCGCAGACCTTCTCGACGGCCGAAGACAGCCAGAACGCCGTGACCATCCGCGTATCGCAGGGCGAGCGCGAAATGGCCCAGGACAACAAGCTGCTCGGCCAGTTCGATCTGGTCGGCATTCCGCCGGCACCGCGTGGCGTTCCGCAGATCGAAGTCACCTTCGATATCGATGCCAACGGCATTGTCCAGGTTTCGGCCAAGGACAAGGGCACCGGCAAGGAACATCAGATCCGGATCCAGGCATCGGGCGGTCTGTCCGACGCGGATATCGAGAAGATGGTCAAGGACGCCGAGGCCAATGCGGAATCGGACAAGAAGCGTCGCGAAGCCGTCGAAGCCAAGAACCAGGCCGAAAGCCTGATTCATTCCTCGGAAAAGTCGCTGAAGGAATTCGGCGACAAGGTCACGGAAGCCGAGCGCACCGCAATCTCCGATGCGATCGCTGCGCTCAAGACCGCCGTCGAAGCCTCCGAACCGGATGCTGAAGACATCAAGACCAAGACCCAGACGCTTCTCGAAGCATCGATGAAGCTTGGTCAGGCGATGTACGAATCGCAGCAGACCGACGCTGCCCATGCCGACGCGCAGGCCGATGCCGCGCGCGACGGCGACATCGTCGATGCCGACTACGAAGAAGTCAACGACGAAGACGACCGCAAGAAGTCCGCATAAGCCTTCTTCGATTTGAAAATACGTAAGCCCGGGGCGCAAGCTCCGGGCTTTTGCGTTGCTCCAAACCCCTTCAGAGATGCAGCTCGCCTTAACGGATGGTTTGCAAGATGAAGATATGATCTGCCGCTAAAGTGACAGTCGAGGCGAGCCGGCTACCGGCATGAGGCGCCAGCGGAGATTGCGGGATGCATTTCAGAATCTTCGAGTCGTGGCGGCTTCTGGCGGCTATCCTGGTTATGGCCTATCATTTCCTCCGCTTCGGTTCTGGCGATCCCCTCCAATACGATGTGAGCCATGTACTCGAGCGCCTGCTGCCGCTGATGGACATGTTCTTCATGATCTCCGGCTTCCTGATCCTCCTGCGCTACGGCGACAAGCTGAAGGACTGGCCAAGCTACAAATCCTTTATCGTCCGGCGCCTTGCCCGCTTCTATCCGCTGTATCTGGTGACGCTGATCTTCTTTGTTGCCGTCGGTGTGGCGCTGCATCTCGGTCTTGTCTCCTCGACGGTGCCCGAGCGATATGATTTCGGCCTGCTGCCGCAGAACATCCTTTTGCTGCAGGCCTGGGGAACGACGACGGAGCTCAGCTTCAACTACGTGTCCTGGTCGCTGTCGGCGGAATGGTTCTGCTATTTGCTGCTGCCGGTCTATATCGTCGTCATCCGTCGTGCCGGCGTGAAGGGCCTGGTGTTGCTGGCCGTCGTCAGCGTTGTCCTGCTGGAAGTTGCGACCAAAGCCGGCGCTATACCATTCGACAGCTGGCTGAAGGCCGATACGTGGGGGGCCTATCGGGCTTTTGCGGATTTCGCCATCGGCGGGGTCGTCATGATGCTGGCGCGCGAAAGCAGGCTGCAGCTACGCTCACATGCCCTGGCCTGGGGACTTTTCGCACTTGCGATGATCGGCATGCTGATGGTGTGGCCGTCCTATCTTCTGGTCGGATTGCTGGCCCTGGCGATGTTCGTCGCCGCGGTGGTGGAGCGCAACAATCCGGAGGGCGCACGCTTCCTGGCGGTCCTTTCGCCAGCCGGCCGCGTCTCCTTCGGGATCTATCTCTGGCATCCGGTGGTGGAGACCGCGCTGCTTGCCGTCGTCTGGCGGCATGGCATCGCCCCGCTCGGGCTTCTCAGCTTCTATCAGTTCATGATCGTGCCGATGATTGCGACGGTTCTGGTTGCGATCGCTTCCGACCGATACTTCGAAAAGCCGGTCAGCGACCGGATCAACCGGTTTTTCGGCTGGGATCGGCGCTCCGGCAAGCCGCAGGCCGAGGGTTCCGCAGCCTGAATCTGTGCTTTTCCGACAAAAAGCGGCCAAGATAGTGTATTGCCTATGGTATCGCGCTTGAAGGTTTACTAAATCCTGTTGCAAGGAAATTTGGCGACCGCCGGGCAGCCGGTTTTGACGCGCCTATTCAACAGGACAATCTGCAAGTATGAAACGTGATCTTTACGAAACGCTCGGCGTTGCGAAAACAGCGGACGAGAAGGAGCTCAAGAGCGCTTTCCGCAAACTGGCGATGAAGTATCACCCGGACAAGAACCCCGGCGACGCGGAAGCGGAAAAGACTTTCAAAGAGATCAGCCTGGCCTACGAGATGCTCAAGGATCCGCAGAAGCGGGCAGCCTATGATCGCTACGGCCATGCAGCCTTCGAACAGGGCGGCATGGGTGGTGGTGGCGCCGGCATGGGCGGCGGGGCCGGCGGTTTCTCCGATATCTTCGAGGACATCTTTGGCGAGATGATGGGCGGCGGCCGGCAGCGGCGATCGTCGGGTGGCCGCGAGCGCGGCGCCGATCTGCGCTACAACATGGAAATCTCACTGGAAGAAGCCTACGCTGGCAAGACGGCACAGATCCGCGTGCCGACCTCGATCACCTGCGACGTCTGCACCGGCTCCGGTGCCAAGCCTGGCACCAAGCCGACGACCTGCGGCACCTGTCAGGGTTCCGGCCGCGTGCGGGCGGCCCAGGGTTTCTTCTCGATCGAGCGCACCTGCCCGACCTGCCACGGACGCGGCCAGATCATCGCCGACCCGTGCGTGAAATGCCACGGCCAGGGCCGTATCACCGAAGAGCGGTCGCTGTCGGTCAATATCCCGGCCGGTATCGAGGACGGTACACGCATCCGCCTGTCCGGCGAGGGCGAGGCGGGCCTGCGTGGCGGGCCGTCTGGCGATCTTTATATCTTCCTGTCGGTCAAGCCGCATGAGTTCTACCAGCGCGACGGAGCCGATCTCTATTGCAGCGTACCGATCTCGATGACGACGGCGGCACTCGGCGGCAAGTTCGACGTGGCGACGCTCGACGGCACCAAGTCGCGCGTCTCGGTACCGGAAGGCACACAGGCCGGCAAGCAGTTCCGCCTCAAAGGCAAGGGCATGCCGGTGCTGCGCTCCAGCCAGGTCGGCG
This sequence comes from Rhizobium herbae, assembly GCF_017873135.1. Taxonomy (GTDB): domain Bacteria; phylum Pseudomonadota; class Alphaproteobacteria; order Rhizobiales; family Rhizobiaceae; genus Pararhizobium; species Pararhizobium herbae. The sequence continues at coordinate 70,748 of NZ_JAGGJV010000002.1, forward strand.
ATCTCTACATCCAGATCCAGATCGAGACGCCGCAGAAGCTCACCAAGCGCCAGCGCGAGCTTCTGAAGGAGTTCGAGGAACTGTCGTCCAAGGAGAACAATCCGGAATCGGCGGGCTTCTTTTCCCGCATGAAGGATTTCTTCGACATCGAGTGATCGTCACAATCAGCGGCTGGTCGAACGGACAATCAGCGATATATCCAGGCCGGAGGCAGCAGTGCCTCCGGCCTTTTTTGTCCGTCGCCGGTATGCCGGCATGAAGTTCCAAAGCGAAAGGTGCCCCATGACCTATGAGCTCTATTACTGGGACGGCATTCCCGGCCGCGGCGAATTTGTCCGGCTGGCGCTCGAGCAGGCTGGTGCCGACTATGTCGATGTGGTGCGGAGCGATGGCGGCATGGCGCGCATGATGGCGCTGATGAAGAACAAGACGGCAGGCTTCGTGCCCTTTGCCCCGCCTTTCCTGAAGGACGGCGATATTCTGGTCTCCCATGCCGCAAATATCCTTCTCTATCTGGGCGAGAAACTTGGGCTGGCACCCAGGGATGAGGCGGGCCGGATCGAGGCAAACGGGCTGCAGCTCAGCATCACCGATTTCGTCGTCGAAATTCACGATACCCATCACCCGATCGGCGTTTCGCTCTACTACGAGGACCAGAGGGACGAAGCGCTGCGGCGGGCGGAAAATTTCATCGAGGAGCGGTTGCCGAAGTTTTTGGGCTATTTCGAAAAGCAGCTCGTCAGGAATTCCGAAGGCCAGATCCACGCCGTCGGCGATATGCTCACTTATGTCGACCTATCGCTGTTCCATCTTGTCGAGGGACTGCGCTACGCCTTTCCGAAGGCAATGACGGCGGCCGAGCCGGGCTATCCGCTTCTCGTCGCCCTCAACGCGCAGGTTCGCGAATTGCCGCGGATCAAGGCCTATCTTGCTTCGGAACGCCGGCTTGCCTTCAATGAGGAGGGCATCTTCCGCCATTATCCGGAGTTGGATCGGGCTTAGTGCCGCCTATTCCATCACAGCGCTATGGTCGATCGCCGGTGGCGCCTTCGGCTTGCGCAGCAGGAAGACCAGCGGCATGACGGCGAGCGACATGATCATCAGAAGCTTGAAGTCGGCCATGTAGGCGATGATCGTCGCCTGCAGCGTGACGATGCTGTCGAGCGAAGCGCGCCCCGCCGCCGTCATCGGATCGAGCCCTGCCGCTGCCGGTGCCTGGAAGGCGTGGTTGAACGGCGTCACATAGGCTGCGATCGACGCGTGGATGACCTGAGTGTTCTCGATCAGGAGGGCCGAGACGACGGCGATGCCGACGCTGGAGCCGATATTGCGGGAGAGATTGTAAAGCCCGGTGCCGTCGCCCCGCATCTCGGCGGGAAGGGTGGCAAAGGCGATCGTCGTCAGTGGTACGAACAGGAAGCCGAGGCCGGCGCCCTGCACGAAGCCGACCGAGACGATGGTCCATTGGGAGACGTTCGGCGTCCAGCTGATCATGTCGTACATCGCCCAGGCGGTTATCGCGAGGCCGATGAACAGCAGGATGCGGGTGTCGACCTTGCCGATCAGCCGGCCGACGACGAACATGCAGACCATCGTTCCGAGCCCGCGCGGCCCCATGACGATACCGGCGGTGACCACGGGATAGCCCATCAGCGATTGCAGATAGGGCGTCATCAGAGCCAGCGACGCAAGATAGGTGACACCGACGACGAAGATGAACAGCATGCTGACAGCGAAATTCTGGTCGAGGAACAGGCGCGGATTGATGAAGGACTTTTCGGTCGTCAGCGTGTGGATCACCAAGAGGTAGAAGGCGCTGGCGCACACGATGGCTTCGACAAGAATTTCGCCGGACGAAAACCAGTCCAGCTGCCCGCCGCGATCGAGGAAAAGCTGCAGCGAGGCGATGCCGAGGCTGAGCATGCCGAAGCCGAACCAGTCGAGCTTTGCCTGCGTGTCGAGCCGGGTCTCCTTGACGAAGACGCTGATGCCGGCGAAGGCCAGCGCGCCGATCGGCACGTTGATATAGAACACCCAGCGCCAGCTGATATTCTCCGTCAGCCAGCCGCCGATGACTGGGCCGAGCACCGGGCCGACCATGACGGAGACACCGAACAGCGCCATCGCCGATCCACGCTCCTCGGTCGAATAGATGTCGAGCAGGATGCCTTGCGACAGGGGTACCAGCGCCGCGCCGAACAGCCCCTGCAACAGCCGAAAGCCGACGATCTGTGGCAGGGACTGAGCAAGTCCGCAGAGAACCGAGGCTGCGACGAAGCCGACGATCGCCACCAGCAGAACGCGTTTGCGGCCGAACTTGGCGGCTAGAAATCCGGACGGCGGGGTCATGATCGCAGCCGCGACGATATAGGAGGTCAGCACCCAGTTGATCTGGTCGGCGCTCGCCGCCACGCTGCCCTGGATATAGGGCAGCGCCACGTTGGCGATGGTCGTGTCCAGCGCCTGCATGATCACGGCCAGGATGATGCAGGCCGTGATGGCGCCGCGATTGGCGACCGGCGTCGTTGCCGCGGATGGGATGCTGCTCATGACCGGTTACTCGTGGGCGTGGGCGGTCGCTTGGCCGAGAAGTTTCTGGATGGTTTCGGGCAGGCCGCGCGCATGGCCGGTATTGACGGCGACCAGCGTGCTCATGCCGACGCGAAGCGGCGGCTTGCCGGCCGTGTCGTCGATCGTCACGCGCATCGGAATGCGCTGCACGACCTTCACCCAGTTGCCGGACGTGTTCTGCGCCGGAAGCAGCGCGAAGCTGGCGCCGGATGCCGGGCTGACGCTTGCAACCTTGCCGGTCCATTCGACGTCCGGATAGGTGTCGACGGTGATCGTCACCGGCTGGCCGGGCTTCACATAGGTCAGCTCGGTTTCCTTCGGGTTGGCCGAGATCCACATGTTCCTGGTGGAGACCAGCGAGAAGGCCTGTTGTGCGGCATCGAGATAGCTGCCGGGCTGCAGGGCGTTGACGTTGGTGACGACGCCGTCGAACGGTGCGCGCACTGTCGTGTCGTCGAGCTCGCGCTGCGCGTCGTCCACCGCCGATTTGGCTTCGAGATAGAGCGGGTTTTCTTCGATCGGCTGGTCGGCATCGCCGCCAAGCTGCGCCAGCGTCGTCTCGGCCTGGGCCTTGGCCACAGTCACCTTCTGTTTTGCCGCATCCAGATCGTGCTTGGCTTTGTCATAGGTCGCATGCGACGCGGCCGCGTTGGATATCAGCTTTTGCTGCCGGTCGAAAACCGTCTGGTAGTAGGGAATATCGGCTTCGACCTGGGCGATCTGCGCCAATGTCTCGGCGTAGCTTGCCTTGAGGTTCAGGAGCTGGTTGCGGGCGGCGGCAAGCTTGGCTTCGGCACCTTCCAGCGCAATGTGAAACGAATCCGGCTTCAGCTGGAACAGGACCTGGCCAGCCTTGACCGCTTCGTTCTCATGCACATTGACGGAGGCGACGATGCCGGCGACGTCGGTCGAAACGCCAACCATGTCCGCCTGCAGATAAGCGTTGTCCGTCTCCATGATCTGGCCGCCGGTCACATAGAAGTAGCCGCCGGCAATCAGCGCAATGGGCAGCAGTGCAAACAGGATCGGCCGTTTCAGATTGCGGCGGCGACGGGTCGCGCCGGCGGCAGGTGCGGGGTCGGCCGATGCCGGAGGTGCTGCGTTGATCTTTGCTTCGGCCGTCACGCCTTCGGATGTTTCGGGGGGCGCGACATTGGCATTGGCGGGTACGAGGAGGGAGTCAGCCATGGTGCGTTTCTTTGTCGGCCGGCTCGCGGCAGGCTTGCAGGAGATTGGATTTCATCAGGTCGAGAATGGCGACGAGCTTTTCACGGTCGTCGTCGGAAATGCCGAGCAGCGCCTCGAAGCGCGTTGCGTCGCCGATGGCGCGCATGTCGGACAGCAGCCCGCGGGCGAGTTCGGTTGTGTAGAGAAGCGAAATGCGGCGGTCCGTCTCGTGCCGGCGCCGTTCGACGAAGCCGCGTTCGGCAAGCTTGTCGAGGACCCGCATCAGCGTGATCGGTTCGATTTCCAGGAGTTCGGCAAGGGCGCTCTGGTGGATGCCTTCGTTGCGGGAGAGGTAGGCGATCGTCTGCCATTGCGAGCGCGTCAAACCCATATGCTTTGCCCGTTGCTCGAAGCGCTTGCGCAGCAGCCGGGCGACGTCGTGAAGCAGAAAGCCAAGATTCGGGGTGAGGTTCATGGAGTGCGCGCCATACAGTAAGCATACATAAGATAAGCAGTCATATTTGATCTCTCGCAGATGCGCAATTGAACATGTGTGCGCTGCGGTAAATGTGCCGTCACAGTTCGGTGATGTCAGGATGCCCGCGTTCTATCTGAAACATGTCCATGTTGAGCCTTGCCATTACCCTGCTCTCGGCTTAGCTCTCACCCGGACACGCAACCGGATTCCCCATGCCGCACAAGGTTTTTCTCACCCGTCTGAAGCTCGGCGATTTCCGCAACTATGCGGGGCTGTCGCTCGATCTCGATGCGCGCCACGTGGTGCTGACCGGCGAGAACGGCGCGGGCAAGACCAACCTGATGGAGGCTGTCTCCTTCCTGTCTCCGGGCCGCGGCCTGCGCCGCGCCGCCTATACCGATGTGGCGCGGGTCGGAGCCGAAACTGGCTTCTCCGTCTTTGCCGAACTCGACGGCATGGATGGTCCGGTCGAGATCGGAACGGGCACTGCCGGTGCGGAGGAAGGCCAGACGCGCCGCCTGCGGCTCAATGGCACGACGGCAAAGACGGTTGACGAACTGCTCGATCATCTGCGCGTGCTCTGGCTGACGCCGGCCATGGACGGGCTGTTCACCGGCGGCTCCGGCGATCGCCGCCGCTTCCTTGATCGGCTGGTGCTGTCGCTCGATCCCGAGCACGGCCGCCGCGCCACCGACTATGAGCGCGCCATGCGCAGCCGCAACAAGCTCCTGTCCGAGGGGCGGGCCGACCCTGTCTGGCTGACGGGGCTTGAGCGGCAGATGGCCGAACTCGGTATCTCGATGGCACTGGCACGGCAGGAAATGCTCGGCCTTCTGGCTGGCCTGGTGGACAGGAACCACGAAGGCGGGGTCTTCCCGGCCGCCGATCTGGCGCTGTCCGGCTTTCTCGACGGCGAATGGCATCGCCCGGCCTTCGATCTGGAAGAGCAGTATCTGGAGATGATGAAGGCTGGACGCTACCGCGACGCGGCGGCCGGCCGCACGCTTGACGGTCCTCACCGCAGCGATCTGCTGATCCGCCACCGCGCTAAGAACATGGAGGCCGCCCGCTGCTCGACCGGCGAACAGAAGGCGCTTCTGGTCGGCCTGATCCTTGCCCACGCCCGCCTCGTCGGCAACATGACCGGCCATGCACCGGTGTTGTTGCTGGACGAGATTGCCGCGCATCTCGACGAAGGCCGCCGCGCTGCACTGTTCGATCTGGTCGATGATCTCGGTGGCCAGGCTTTCATGACCGGTACGGACCGGTCGATGTTCTCGGCTCTTGGCGACCGGGCGCGTTATCTCACCGTTGCCAACGGCACCGTTTCCGGGTGACATTCCCATCATGAGCAAGCAACCTCTGAACTCCGAAGAAATCCAGCGCTATGCGCGGCATATCATCCTGCCGGAGATCGGCGGGGCCGGCCAGCAGGCGTTGAAGGCGGCGCGCGTGCTGGTGATCGGTGCCGGCGGCCTCGGTGCACCGGTGCTGCAATATCTCGCTGCCGCCGGGATCGGTACGCTCGGTATCGTCGATGACGACACGGTCTCCCTGTCGAACCTGCAGCGGCAGGTCATCCACGGTACGCCGGATATCGGCAGAACCAAGGCTGATAGCGCCGCCGAGGCTATTGAAAGGATCAACCCGCATGTCGATGTGATCCGCCACGCCGAGCGACTGAATGCTGCCAATGCCGAGGCGCTCTTTCACGGCTACGGCATCATTGTCGACGGCTCGGACAATTTTGAAACCCGCTACCTCGCGGCCGATACCGCCGAGCGGATGGAGATTACGCTGGTGACCGCCGCCGTCGGCCGCTTCGATGGTTCGCTCACTGTTCTCCAACCGTGGAAGATGGCGGCCGATGGGCGCCAGAATCCGCGCTATCGCGATCTCTTTCCATCCGCCCCGCCCCCCGGCGTGGTTCCTTCCTGCGCCGAGGCCGGTATCGTCGGAGCGCTTACCGGCGTGCTCGGTACATTGCAGGCTATGGAGGTCGTGAAAGTCATCACCGGGGCAGGCGAGCCCCTGGTCGGCCGTCTCCTGATGTACGACGGGCTGGCGGCCCGGTTCGAGACGATAAAATATCGCCGCAAAGGGGCGTCCGATGAACCTGCTGCCGATCGATGAAAAGTTCGAGGACTGGGATGACCTTCTGGCGCTCATCCTCGCCTCGTTCGCCTATATGCATCCGCGCATCGATCCGCCGTCGTCCGCCCTGCGGCTGACGCTTCAGTCGCTGAAGGAAAAGGCGAGGGTCGAGAAGGCCTATGCGGCTGTCGACAATGGGCGGTTGCTCGGCTGTGTTTTCTGCAAGCCCGAGCCGCCCGATTGCCTCTATATCGGCAAGCTTGCCGTCGCTCCGGACGCGCAGGGCAAGGGCGTTGGGCGCATATTGTTGCAGGCGGCCGAGGACCATGCCGTCGAATGCGGCTTCTCCGGCCTTCGCCTCGAAACGAGGATCGAGCTGGAAGAAAACCACCATGTCTTTTCCAGGTGGGGGTTTGTCCGGACCGCCGAGGCGGCCCATCCCGGCTTCACGCGCCCGACCTTCGTCGAGATGCGCAAGTCGCTGTAGTTAATCCCTACCCGGCAGCACCCGGTCCGGCGGACGGTGTCCGTCGAAGAAGGTGCGGATGTTGATCACCACCTTGTCGCCCATGTCGATACGGCCCTCGAGTGTCGCCGAGCTCATGTGCGGCAACAGAACGACCTTTCCCTCGCTGGCAAGCTTCACGAGCTTCGGGTTCACCGCAGGTTCGTTCTCGAACACGTCGAGCCCGGCGCCGGCGATCTTGCCTTCCCGCAGACATTTGATCAGTGCAGCCTCGTCGACGATGCCGCCGCGCGCCGTATTGACGATGTAGCTGGTCGGCTGCATCAGCGCGAGCCGGCGTGCAGAGAGCAGATGATAGGTGGCCGGTGTCGAAGGGCAGTTGACGGAAACGATGTCGACGCGGGCGAGCATCTGGTCGAGGCTGTCCCAGTAGGTCGCCTCCAGTTTTTCCTCGGTCTCGGTGCTGACGCGGTGGCGGTTGTGATAGTGGATCGAAAGACCGAAGGCCTTGGCGCGGCGGGCGACGGCTGTGCCGATCCGGCCCATGCCGACAATGCCGATGCGCTTGCCGGAAATCCGGCGCCCGAGCATCCAGGTCGGAGACCAGCCGGCCCATTCCTCTTTTCTGTCGGTGAGGATTCGTGCCCCTTCGGTCAGGCGGCGTGGCACGGCCAGAATGAGCGCGAGCGTCATGTCGGCCGTATCTTCCGTCAGCACGTTCGGCGTGTTGGTGACGGTGATGCCGCGCCGTGCGGCGGCATCGATGTCGATGTGGTCGACGCCGTTTGAAAAGCTTGCGATCAGTTTCAGCTGCGGTCCGGCCTGCTCGATCAGTGCCGCGTCGATCCGGTCGGTCAGGGTCGGGACGAGGACGTCCGCCCGCTTGACCGCCGCCACCAGTTCCGGCTGCGTGCGCGGCGTGTCGTCGATATTCAGTTCGGCATCGAACAGTTCGCGCATGCGCGTCTCGACGACATCAGGCAGTTTGCGGGTGATGTAGACCTTGGGTTTTTTCTTCGCGGTCATTGCTGCCTGCTTCGCCTTGTTGACGGGTTTTTAACCAAGATGAGTGATCGTTCTCCCTGCAGTTCCATTTTCTACCAGACCCGGTGTGGAAGACAAACAAAACTCTAGATGTTCCCAGACGATTTGCTTGTCTTCGCTGGGGCCGGTCAGAGATTTAACTGCAAGCTTCTGAATCTTTTTGGAAAATGGATTTCGTCATGCGTCAGTTCCTTTCCAGGCTCGCTTTCGTCGCCGCAGCCGCCCTGTCTCTCGCCGCGTTTGACGCGGCGCCGGCTTTTGCCCAGGCGGCGAAGGGCGCAAGCGGGTTGCCGCTGCCGCGTTTTGTCAGCCTCAAATCCAAGAGCGTCAATCTGCGCGTCGGCCCGAGCGTCGATTATGCTGTCGCCTGGCGTTATCTGAAGGCGGGCGTCCCGGTCGAAATTACCCAGGAATATGACAACTGGCGCAAGATCCGCGATGCCGACGGCACCGAGGGTTGGGTCAATCAGGCGCTGCTGTCGGGTGACCGCACGGCGGTTGCCGCGCCGTGGATGCGCGGCAAGGGCGCGGGCATCTTCGTCAATATGCGCCGTGACCCGCAATCGGGTGGCGCCATTATCGCGCGGATAGAGCCGGGCGTCGTCGTCCATGTCGGCGAATGCAACGGCGAATGGTGCCGCGCCGAGGCGCAGGGCACGGACGGCTGGATTTCCCAGGGCGAAATCTGGGGCGCCTATCCGGGCGAAGCCTTCAAGTAAGTTTTTCGTCAAGCCGGCGATCAGAGAAGACCGGCTTCCTTCGCCGCCGCCGATAACGAGATCATCGGGCGCGGTCCGACCTGCTCGATCACGATGCCGGCCGCCAGGCTGCCGAGCTTGCCGCAGTCGGCAAGCGTCCTGCCCGTCGTGTACCCATGCAGGAATCCGGCGGCATAGAGATCGCCGGCGCCGGTGGTATCGACCACGCGTTTGACCGTCGTCGCATCGACCGTCACCCGCTCGTCGCCCTTGACGATAATCGAGCCGTCTTCGCTCAGCGTCACCGCGGCGAGCTTGCAATCCCTGGCGATCATCGACAGCGCCTGTTCGAAGTCTTCCGTCTCGTACAGCGCCAGGGCCTCGGCGCGGTTGGCGAAAACGATGTCGACGGTGCCGGAGCGCATCAGGTCGAGGAATTCCGCGCGGTAGCGATGGACGCAGAAACTGTCGGAGAGCGTCATCGCCACTTCGCGGCCGTTTTCATGGGCGATGCGGGCGCATTCGCGGATCGCGTCCTTGGCAAGCGGCGGATCCCAGAGATAGCCTTCGAAATAGGTAACGGCCGCCTCCGCGACCACCGCCGGCTCGACGTCCTCCGGGCCAAGCTCGACGCAGGCGCCGAGATAGGTGTTCATCGAGCGCTCGCCGTCATCGGTGACGAAGATCATCGAGCGGGCGGTCGGCGGATGGGTTTCCAGCGGCTTCGTCTCGAAATGCACGCCCTGCGCCCGGATGTCGTGGGTGAAGATCTCGCCGAGCTGATCATTGGCGACCTTGCCGAAATAGGCGGCCTTGCCGCCGAGGCTGGCAACGCCCGCCGCCGTGTTGCCGGCGCTGCCGCCGGAAGCCTCGAGAGCTGGTCCCATGCGCGAATAGAGCAGTTCGGCGCGGTCGGCGTCGATCAGGTTCATCGCGCTCTTGATGATGCCGTTGTGGACAAGAAACGCGTCGTCGCAGCGCGCAATGATATCCACAATGGCATTGCCGATCGTGAGAACGTCGAATTTTGTCATCCGGAACCGCCTGGAATGTTTGTGTCAGCCGGTGTCCGGTAATAGCGGATTTCCGGCACTTTGGAAGGGAAAAGAGAAAAAGAACGGTTTTGGACAGATTTCGCTTGAAATAGGGAATGATCATTTCCTATATCAAGCGAATGGAAATCGAAGCCGATACTCTGCCGGAACCGAGAACACGTGGCCGCCCCCGCGAGTTCGATATCGATCTGGCGCTTGACCGGGCCATCGAAGTGTTTTCCACGCGCGGTTATCATGGCACGGCGATCAGCGACCTCAGTGAGGCAATGCAACTGACGCCCGGCAGCATCTACAAGGCCTTCAAGGACAAGCGCGGCATATTGCTCGCCGCGTTCGATCGTTACCGGGTGTTGCGGAGCCGAAAGCTGAAAGCAGCAATCGATCCGCATGTCGTGGGGCGGGACAAGGTTCAGGCGGCGCTGCGATTTTACGCGGAGGCCGCGCACGGCACGCTCGGACAGCGTGGCTGCCTCGTCGTTACGACTGCCACGGAACTGGCCGTCTCCGATCCCGTTGTTGGGGAGCGTGTGGCCCTCGCGCACGCGACAAATGAGGCGGTGATGAACGACTGCATCCTGCTCGGCCAGTCAGACGGATCGATTCCCGCTGGCATCAATGCTGCCGATACGGCCCGAGCATTGCTATGCCTGCTGCAGGGCATGCGTGTCCTCGGCAAAACAGGCCGAAGCCACGCGCAGATGATCGCGGTTGCCGATGCGGCGATGAAACTTCTCGATTGAGACCTGACAATTTTAAGAAACCTGCATTCGGAGACGACCGTGACCAGCATCGCAATACTCGATGAACTTGATTCCGAGCCCAAGAAAATGTCGGCGGCGATGACGTTCCTTCTGGCCGCCGCCTGCGGACTGATCGCGGCCAACCTCTACTACGCGCAGCCCTTGATCGGGCCGATCAGCACGTCGCTCGGCCTGTCCCCGGGGGCGGCCGGGCTCATCGTCACTCTGACGCAGATCGGCTATGGGCTGGGTCTGCTGTTCATCGTCCCGCTCGGCGATCTCTTCGAAAATCGCAAGCTGATCCTCGCGGTCATGGGGCTTGGAACGCTTGCCGTCGTCGGTGCTGGCCTCGCCTCGACGCCGCTGCCGTTTCTGGCCTCGGCGTTCTTCATCGGGCTCGGTTCGGTGGCGATCCAGATCATCGTGCCCTATGCGGCGCATATGGCACCGGAAGCGCATCGCGGCCAGGCCGTCGGCAATGTCATGAGCGGGTTGATGGTCGGTATCATGCTGGCGCGTCCGGCTTCCAGCTTCATCGCCGAATTCCTGCCCTGGCACATGGTGTTCTTCATCTCGGCCGTGGTCCTCGTCATTCTGGCTCTGGTTCTCGCCCGCGCCCTGCCGCCGCGTATTCCGCAGACGGGTTTGAGCTATGGCGGGCTGCTGGCCTCGATGGGCCGGCTGGTGGTGACGACACCGATCCTGCGCCGTCGTTCGCTCTATCAAGCCTGCATGTTCGCCGCTTTCAGCCTGTTCTGGACAACCACGCCGCTTCTGCTTTCGGGGCCGGAATTCGGCCTGTCGCAGGGGCAGATCGCGCTGTTCGCGCTGGCAGGGGCCGCCGGTGCCATCGCCGCGCCGATCGGCGGGCGTCTTGCAGATCGTGGCTGGAGCTATCTGGCGACGCGATTGGCAATGATCTCCGTCGCCGTCGCCTTCCTCATCACCCATATTGCACCAACCGGATCGCTGTTGGCGCTTGGTCTTCTCACCTTTGCCGCGATCCTGCTGGATTTCGGCGTGACGACCAATCTGGTACTCGGCCAGCGCGCCATCTTCGTCCTTGGCGCCGAATATCGAAGCCGTCTGAATGGCCTCTATATGGCGACCTTCTTCGCCGGTGGCGCGCTCGGCTCGGCGCTCGGCGGCTGGCTTTATGCGGAAGGCGGCTGGTGGGCGGCCTCGATGCTGGGCCTCGCGCTCCCGGCCTGTGCGCTTCTCTATTCGCTGACGGAGCGCAGGCCGGTCAAAAGCTGAGGAATCAGGCGGGCAGCACCGACGCATCAAACTGTGCGGCGTATTCCGCAGTCGGCGGGATAGGCTTGATCACGTCGATCAGTACGCCGTTTGGGTCGGCAGTGATGAAATGCCGCTGACCGAAATCCTCGTCGCGCAGCGTTCTCAGGATCGGCAGACCTGCTGCCTGAAACTCTGCATAAAGGGCGTCCGGGTCCTCGACCTCGAAATTCAGAAGCAACCCGGAAACGGTTCCGTGCCCGCTTTGCGGAATGGTGTGGTGATTGCCGTCCAGAACAGCCAACGTAACGCGTTCGTCCAGCGTCGATTGGAGGTGCACATACCAGTCGCTGCTGAACAGCGCCTCGAAGCGAAGATGCCGCTTGTAGAAATCAATGGTTACCTGGACATCGCCGGTCATGATGACGGGATAGTAGCTGGTGATTTTCATGGCTTTCTTCTCCTTCAAAATCCACATACAATCTGTTTGTATCTTCAATTAACATACATACAGATTGTATGTAAAGGTGGAAAATTGCGACGCAGCAACAGCGAGCGGACGGAAACCATGAGGGGCGCATTGATCCGTGCGGCACGCGGCCTATTCATCGAAAAAGGCTATGCGGATACCGCCACGCCGGAAATCGTCAACGCTGCCGGTGTGACGCGTGGGGCTCTCTATCATCATTTCGTGGACAAGAAGGCGCTCTTTGCTGCCGTTATCGCCGACGAGGCGAGGAAGGTGAGTGAAGAAATCGAAAGCGCTTCGGCGGCCTCGGCGACAGCGCGCGACGCCATTCTCGACGGCACGCGCGCCTATTTCGATGCCCTGGCTGTGCCCGGGCGTACGCGCCTGCTCCTGCTGGATGGGCCTGCCGTTCTGGGATCAGACGCCATGCGCGAGCTGGATGAGGAATATTCGGAAGCCAGCCTCAAGGCGGGCCTGAGGGAACTCTTCGCCGCCAGCGGCAAGGCGCCGGACCTACTGGATGTTTTTACCGACCTTCTCGCCGCAGCGTTCGACCGGGCGGCACTTGCCATCGAGGCTGGTGCCAGCCGCCAGGACTACGAAAGGGCGATCGCCGTGCTGATTGACGGCATATCCGTCAAATGACTTGTGCCGGCAACTCGACCAGGGGCGCAGGGATCTCATTGGTCTTTTCCGCCGCCTTGCAGATATCGGCGATGACGCAACGTTCGCATTCCGGCTTGCGCGCCTTGCAGCAATAGCGCCCGTGCAGGATCAGCCAATGGTGCGCATGGTAGAGATAGTGGTCCGGGATGATCCGCATCAGCTGGCTTTCGACCTCGTCCGGGGTTTTCCCCGGGGCCAGACAGAGCCGGTTGGCTATGCGGAAGATGTGGGTGTCCACCGCCATGGTCGCTTGTCCGAAAGCCATCGAGAGAACGACATTGGCGGTTTTGCGGCCGACCCCCGGCAGGGTGATCAACTCTTCGCGCGTCCTCGGCACCTCGCCGCCGTATTCGGCAATCAGCTTTTCACTGAGCGCAATGACGTTCTTTGCCTTGTTGCGGTAGAGCCCGATGGTCTTGATATAGTCGCGAACCCGCTCTTCACCCAGCGCCACCATCTTTTCCGGCGTATCGGCAATGGCAAACAGCGCCCGCGTCGCCTTGTTGACGCCAGCATCCGTCGCCTGCGCCGACAGCGCCACCGCAACAACCAGCGTGAACGGGTTGACGTGTTCCAACTCGCCCTTGGGTTCCGGACGCTGGATCGAGAAGCGCCGGAAAATCTCCTCGATTTCCGCCTTGTTATAGACGGTCTTCAGCCTGCTCCCGGCGCGGCCGGTTGTCGCGGTTTTCGCTTTCGCCGGCTTGATGGATGATTCTGGCTTCACGTTTTTCATGATGCATCTATAGTCAATCGTCATGAACGATGGCAACGCCGAGATAACGACGGAAGAGCAGCCGGTTTTCGCCGCCGAGTTGACGCCCTATCGCTCGCTCGGCCTCAAGGGCTTCAAGGTCCTTCTGTTGATCGCCGGACTGATGAGCCTCGTTCACATCTTCGTCTTCGTCATCATCGGCGCCTGGCCGATCGTCTTCTTCTTCGGACTGGATTTCCTGCTGCTGTTTGGCGCTTTCTGGCTGAATTACCGCTCCGCTCGCGCTCGCGAGGAAGTGAGCGTCTCGCGTACCGATGTCTCGGTGCGCAAGTTCACGCCGGCGGGCAAAATGACTGAGCATCACTTCAACACCTTCTGGGCACGGTTCAATATTTTCCGCCACGAGGAGATCGGAATCGTTTCCATGCAGATCAGCGACCGGCGGCGCGCGACCGATATCGGCTCGTTCCTCAACCGTGACGACCGGGAAACGTTCGCGACCGCCTTTTCCTGCGCTCTGGCAACGGTGAAGCGCCGATAGGGCAAGAATCGGGTGGCGAATGCCGGCCCCGAGTGATTATCTCTTATCCTCAAGGAGATACGATCATGGACATCAAGACATCGGTTCCCACCGACATAACGCCGCACGGCAGCGACTACGAGACCGTCAGCCGAGTCGTTGAACTGTTGACCGAGACCTATCGCGATCAGCCGTCTCTCGAAAGCATCGCCGGTGATCTCGGCCAGTCGCCGACGCAATTGCAGAAGACGTTTACGCGCTGGGCGGGTCTGTCGCCGAAGGCGTTCCTGCAGGCTGTGACGCTGGATCACGCCAAGCGCCTGCTGCGCCAGGAAGAGTTGCCACTGCTCGAAACCAGCTTCGAACTCGGTCTATCAGGCCCCTCGCGGCTGCACGACCTTTTCGTCACCCACGAGGCAATGTCGCCCGGCGAATGGAAACTGCGCGGCGGCGGACTGACCATCCGCTATGGTTTTCATCCGTGTCCGTTCGGCGTGGCGCTGGTGATGATCACGGATCGCGGCCTTGCCGGCCTCGCTTTCAATGATGCCGGCGACGAAAAGGCCAGCTTCGAGGACATGGCCGGCCGCTGGCCAAACGCTCGGTTTATCGAAGACAGCGCGGCGACGGCCAGATATGCCGCCCGTATTTTCGATGCCAGGGAGTGGAGCGCCGAAGAACCGTTGCGCGTGGTGCTGATCGGATCCGACTTCCAGATCCGCGTCTGGGAATCGCTCCTGAAAATCCCGATGGGAAAGGCTGTTACCTATTCCGATATCGCCTGCGATATCGGTCAGCCGACTGCCTCACGCGCCGTTGGCGCCGCCGTCGGCCGCAACCCGATCTCGTTCGTGGTTCCCTGCCATCGCGCTCTCGGCAAGAGCGGCGCGCTCACCGGCTATCATTGGGGTCTCACCCGCAAACGGGCCATGCTCGGCTGGGAAGCGGGAAAGGTCTGACACGGAAAGGGCCGCTCACGCGGCCCAAATCGTTACGAGACACAGTGGCGGGTGTTCAGTGCGCGCCCGACATGTCGCCGAGGACTTCCTTGGAAGCGACGGTTGAATCCGCGTTGAGCTTGTAGACCATCGGCACGCCCGTCGCGAGATTGAGGGCAAGAATCTGTTCCTTGGTCAAACGATCGAGCACCATGACCAGCGAGCGCAGCGAATTGCCATGGGCTGCGACAAGAACATTCTCGCCCCTGAGAACACGCGGCAGGATCTCGGTCAGATAGTACGGCCAGACGCGCGCGCCGGTATCGCGCAGGCTTTCGCCGCCCGGCGGCGGAACGTCGTAGGACCGGCGCCAGATATGCACCTGCTCCTCGCCCCATTTGGCCCGGGCATCGTCCTTGTTGAGCCCGGACAGATCGCCGTAGTCGCGCTCGTTCAGCGCCTGGTCCTTGATGGTTTCGAGGTCCGGCTGGCCGATATTGTCGAGGATGAGCTTGAGCGTGTGCTGCGCGCGCGTCAGCACCGAGGTGAAGGCGATGTCGTACTTGATGCCGTAATCGGCCAGCGCCTTGCCGCCGGCATTGGCTTCCTCGATGCCGAGTGCCGTCAGGTCGGGATCCTTCCAGCCGGTAAACAGGTTCTTCAGGTTCCAGTCGCTCTGGCCGTGACGCACAAGGACGAGGGTGCCGCTCATATGTATTCCTCCGGGGAGTTTAAGGTTCAGGACAGCCCGAGCACGTCGAGCATGGAATAGAAGCCGGGTTTCTGGTTGCGCGCCCACAGTGCCGCGGTGACGGCGCCGCGCGCAAAGATCGCGCGGTCGGTGGCCGAGTGGGACAGCGTCACCTGCTCGCCTTCGCCAGCGAGAATGACGGAATGTTCGCCGATCACCGAGCCGCCGCGCAGCGTGGCAAAACCGATCGTGCCTGCGACGCGCGCGCCGGTATGGCCGTCGCGCACCCGCACGGAATGTTCGGCAAGGCCGATATCGCGGCCCTTGGCAGCGGCTCCGCCGAGAAGCAGTGCCGTCCCGGAAGGCGCGTCCACCTTGTGTTTATGGTGCATTTCGAGGATCTCGATGTCCCAGTTTTCCGGGCCAAGCGCGCGCGCAGCCTGCTCGGTGAGAACGCCGAGAAGATTGACGCCGAGGCTCATATTGCCGGATTTGACGATGCGGGCATGCCGGGCGGCGGCATTGAATTTCGCTTCATCGTCCGCTGAGCAGCCGGTGGTCCCGATGACATGGACGATGCGGGCCTGCGCGGCGAGGCCGGAAAATTCCACGGACGCGGCGGGCGAGGTGAAGTCGAGTACGCCTTCGGCCTCGACAAACGCTTCGAGCGGCTTGTCGGTGATGGTCACACCGGTCGGTCCGAGGCCAGCGATCTCACCCGCGTCGCGGCCGATGAAGGCGGAGCCCGGCCGTTCGACGGCGGCAAAGAGAGTGGCGCCCGGCACGGCATTGATGGTGCGGATCAGCGTCTGGCCCATCCGGCCGGCGGCGCCCACCACAACGAGTTTCATGTCCGTCCCGCTCATGCCTGCCTCAATTCCCGTCAAATCAGAATATCGGCTTCCGCCGTTGGTTGCGCAGCCGCATTGCCTTGCAGATTGTGCAGGCGAGCGTAAAGGCCGTCACTGCGCTGCGCAAGCGCCTCATGCGTGCCTTCCTCGACCACCAGTCCGTCCTTCATGACGATGATCTTGTCGGCATTGACCACGGTCGACAGGCGATGGGCGATGACGACCACGGTGCGGCCGCTCATGGCATGATCGAGTGCCTTCTGCACGGCTGCCTCGGATTCGGTGTCCAGCGCCGAGGTCGCCTCGTCGAGCAGCAGGATCGGCGCGTTGCGGACCAGTGCGCGGGCGATCGACAGCCGCTGGCGCTGGCCCCCGGACAGGGTCACGCCGTTTTCACCGACCGACGTGTCATATCCCTGTGGCTGCATCAGGATGAAGTCATGGGCATAGGCGAGCTTGGCGGCTTCCTCGACCTCGACATCCGTTGCTTCCGGGCGACCGTAGCGAATGTTGTCGCGGATCGAACCTTCGAAGAGATATGGCTGCTGCGAAACATAGGCGAGCCCGTTGCGAAGCGACTGCTTGGTGACATGAGCGATGTCCTGCCCATCGATCAGGATTTCGCCGCCGGAAGGATCGTAGAACCGCGGAATGAGGCTGATGACCGTCGACTTTCCGGCGCCGGAGGGGCCGACCAACGCGGTCGTCTTGCCGCCTTCGGCAGTAAAGCTGACCCCCTTGAGAATATCGTCGCCCTGCGCATAGCTGAAGCGCACGTTCCTGAATTCGATCGTGGCTGGCCCCGGCGCCAGATCGCGGGCGTCCGGCAGATCTCGCTGATGCGGCACCGTATCGAGGATTTCGTAGATCATCCGTGCATTGACGACGGCGCGCTCGAGCGAAACCTGCAGTCTGGCAAGTCGCCGGGCCGGATCATAGGCCATCAACAACGCCGTCACGAAGGCGAAAAAGGCGCCCGGCTGCACGTTGCCGTAAATCGACCGGAAGGCGGCATAGGCCAGCACGCTGGAAATTGCGAAACCGGCGAAGGTTTCGGTCATGGGCGCGGTGCGTTCACTGAGGCGGGCAATACGGTTGGCGCGGTTTTCGGCCCGGTCGATGATCGTCTCGACCTTGGTTTTGAGCTGTTTTTCCATCGTGAATGCCTTGACGATGGTGATGCCCTGGATGGTTTCCTGCATGGCGCCGAGTACATGACTGTTGATCTCGACCGATTCGCGCGTCGCCTGCCTGAGCCGGCGCGAAATGTAGCGAAGACCGATCAAGAGGGGTGGCGCGATGACGAAGACGATCACCGTCAGCAGCCAGTCCTTGCCGATCATCACGCCGATCAGCGCGATGAGTGTCAGGAAGTCACGGGCCAACGACGTCACCGTCATGTTCAGCACATCGCGGATGCCGGAAACGTTCTGGCTGATCTGGGCAGAGATGCGGGCGGACCGGGTATCGCTGAAATAGCCGACGCTCAGCGCCATCAGGTGCGAATAGAGTCGGCGCTGATAGCTGGCGACGATATTGTTGCCGATCTTGGACAGCGCCACGGCCTGGCCATAGGTGGCAAAACCACGCACCACGAAGGCCAGAAAGATCGCGCCGCAGATATAGAGAACGATGTCGGCCCGCTTGTTGGCAAAGGCCTCGTTCACCACCGATTCCATGATCCAGGCGGTAAAGGCCGTGGTGCCGGCGACAACGACGAGGCAGGCGATGGCAAAAGCGTAACCACGCAAGTGCGCGCGCCCGTTTTCGGCAATAACGCGCTTCAGAACGCTGGTGATTGTCTCGCGATCGACAGACGGCAGCTTTGTCTTGGCTTGTTTCAAGCTGGTTTCCTTAAAGCCCGGCGCATGCTGGAAAGCGCCCTATTCTCCCGGGCTCTATAATCTCTTGATCCTTCTTTGGCGAGTCTGCCGCGCGGATCGCCGTTCAACTTCTCCAGCGCCGTCCCTCCGTTGCCACACCGAAGCGGGAAGGCGTGCGCGAATAGGCGGCAAGACCGGAAAGTGCCGCGGTTGGGTGGGTGACGACGAAGGTCGGTATCGTTCGCAGCAGCGCCGAGTGTGGCGCTTTGTCTTCGAAGGCCGCGCGGAACTCCGGCTTCTTCAGCGCCGGCAGGATCTTTTGCGAAATGCCGCCGGCCAGGAACACGCCGCCGCGCGCCATGAAGATCATCGCCATGTCGCCGGCCACACGGCCAAGATAGGTGGAAAACAGCGAAACGGTTTCGACCGCCGCCTCGTCGCTGCCGGCAAGCGCGTTGGTCGTCACCGCAGCCGGATCGGCGAGCGTCGGATCCCATGCCTTGGATTCACAGACGGCGCGGTAGATGTTCATGATGCCGCGGCCGCAGAGCAGCTGCTCCGCCGAAATGCGACCTTCGATCGGTTCAAGGAACGGCCAGATCTGATAGTCTCGCTCGGTACGCGGCCCGACATCGATATGTCCACCTTCGCCGGGAACCGGAAACCACGTATGCTGGGCATGGACGAGGCCCGCCACGCCAAGGCCGGTTCCGGGGCCGAGAACGGCACAGGATGCGGATTCGAGAATGGCTCCAGGGCCGATCTGCTCGCGGCCGTCCTCGCCGATCGCGGCAATGGCGAGTGCCTGTGCCTCGAAATCATTGATGATGATGACGTCTTCGAGCGTTAACGCCTTCAACATGTCCTTCGGCTTGATCACCCAACCGGCATTGGTCAAGGGAATTTCGTCCCCCTTCACCGGGCCGGCAACGGCGATGATCGCCGATCTCGGCTGCACCGAAGTCTTGTCAAGAATGCTGGTCTGCAAAGCCTCCTCGATGCTGGCATAACTTGTCGTCGGAATGATCGGAAAGATCTTCGGTTCGGCAAAGGCGTCCAGCAGCAGGGCAAACCGCGCATTGGTTCCGCCGATATCGCCGATCAGGATCGGGAAGGTGAGGCCGCTATCGGTGTCTGTGAGCGTTGGCATGGGCGTTCCGTTGTGATCCTGCGGACTGAAACTTCAGATGAGCTTTATCAGGGATGATTGAAATCGATCAACTGTTCTGCGGTCGCCCGGTTCAGCGCCATCGGAATGTCGTAGACGGTGGCGAGCCGCGTCAATGCCTTGACATCGACGTCATGCGGCATGGCGCTCAGGGGATCGATGAAGAAGATCAGCATATGAACGTCGCCGGTGGCAATCATCGCGCCGATCTGCTGGTCGCCGCCAAGTGGACCGCTTTTCAGCCGGATGACGTTGAGGCTCGGACAGGCTTCCTGTACCCGGCCTCCGGTCGTGCCGGTGGCAACGATCTTCCAGCCGGCAAAGACGGTTTCGTTGGCCTGCGCGAACGCGGCCATGTCGTCTTTTTTCTGGTCGTGCGCAATCAGCGCCACGCATTTCGGATTGGCCATCGCAGATCTCCCCGCATCACGCCGACCAATGACGGTCTCGAATTAAATCGATTTGAATTCCTGTACAGCACAGTTCGGCGGATGAAAAGCGCCGAAAAGACATGGCGCTCTTCATCCTATTGCAGGACGGGGCGGGAGCGAGGGATCGGAATGGCGTTGTCCGGCAGGTCGGTGCTTCCGGCCGTAATCGCTTGCTGGATCGCCGCATCACCGGATTGCGGCTGTGGCGCGACATAGGCGGTGCCGAAGGTCGCCGATTGTTCCGAGGCAGCCGGCGCGGCTAGTACCGCGGCGCAGGCTTTCGGCAGGTCGGCAAGGGTGATGAATCTCGGCTTCACCGGTTTTGCGTCGGGTTTCGGCTTGGCCCACGGCTCCTTGGTAAACCACCAGGCAAGCGACTTATCGCACCCGTCGCCGCTTGCAACCGGCGCCTGCGCCTTGCAGCTCGGCGTACCTGGCGGGCAGAACATGCGAATGTGGAAATGCTCGTCGTGGCCGTAGACCGGGCGCACCTTGCCGAGCAGGTCGCGGTCGCCGGTCCATGTCTCGCAAAGCTTCTTCTTGATCGCCGGATTGACGAAAACGCGCTCCACCTGCGGGTAGCTTGCCGCCTGCATCACGAGTTTCGCGTGGGTCGGTGTCCAGCGCGTTGAATTCACCGTCAAGAACTTGCTTTTGTCGAGCATCGAGGTGAACGGCAGATCCTCGCGCGCCTGCGCTGACAGCGGCTGTGCGGGCTTTGGCGTGAACCAGATATCCGCGTCGAGCCCGATCTGATGGGATGCATGCCCGGTGATCATCGGTCCGCCCCGGGGCTGGGAAATATCACCGATCAAGATACCCGAACCCCAGCCAAGCTGAGCGGCATCCTGCGAGAACTTCTCAAGAAACGCGATCATCGCGGGATTGCCCCAGCGGCGGTTTCGCGACAGTCGCATCGCCTGCCAGGTCGGCCCGTCCGTCGGGATCGCCACGGCGCCGGCCATGCAGCCTTTGGCGTAAAAGCCGATCGGACTCGGAGCGGAATTGCTCGGCAACTGCACCTTGCCGAAAATCTGCTTGGCGGGTGTGTCGTCAGCCGATGCTGCATTGCTCGCGACAAAGCTCAGACCGATCAGCGCAGCCAGCGTGATCGATCCCAGATGCCGAGTAAAGCCCGTCTTCATCCGTATCATTCCCCGTCCATTTCCCGACAATGCATGGCGATCCGCGCTTAAGCGATGTCCAACTGCGATTCGCCTCGTCGATACTGACGCATCGTCTTTGTGTCAGCCTTGCGGACACACGACCGTGATCCAAAAAAAATGCCCGATTTGAGGCGGCTTCTGTCAATTGCCCGGATTTTGCCTATTCTGTCGTGCAAGCAAGGAAAAAAGGAAAACTGCATGGGGCGAATTGGCATGAATTTCAGACGCGCACTGGCTTTGGCAGCAATCATCTTCCTGGCAAATGGACCCGTGGTGGCTCAGGAGCCGGTTTGGCACGGCGGCATTTCCACGATTGGCGAACTGAAACACAAGGACGGCTTTGCCCGCTTCGATTATGTCAATCCGGATGCGCCCAAGGGTGGCGAGCTGAAGCTCTCCGAAACCGGGACCTACGACACGTTCAACCCGATCCTTTCCAAGGGTGAGGCGGCGGCTGGCGTCACGTCGCTCGTCTTCGATACACTCTTGAAATCCGCCGAAGACGAGGTCACCGCGTCCTACGGGCTGCTCGCCGAAGGCGTGTCCTATCCCGACGACTTTTCCTCCGCGACGTTCCGGCTGCGGGCTGCAGCGAAATGGGCGGACGGCAAGCCGGTGACGCCGGAGGACGTCATCTTCTCCTTCGACATGTCGAAGGAACACAATCCTCTTCTCTCCAACTATTACCGCCATGTGGTCTCGGCTGAAAAGACCGGCGATCGCGACGTCACCTTCCGCTTCGACGAGAAGAACAATCGCGAGCTGCCGAACATTCTCGGCCAGTTTCCGATCGTGCCGAAGCACTGGTGGGAAGGCCAGGATGCGAAGGGCAACAAGCGTGATATCAGCCGCACCACGCTGGAACCGGTCATGGGCTCCGGGCCATACAAAATCGCCTCCTTCCAGGCCGGCAGTTCGATCCGCTTCGAATTGCGGGACGACTATTGGGGCAAGGACGTCAACGTGAACGTCGGCCAGAACAATTTCGGCGCGATCACGTACACGTTCTTCGCCGACAAGACCGTGGAGTTCGAGGCCGTCCGCGCCGGCGATGTCGATTTCTACAGGGACAATAGCGCCAGCCATTGGGCGACGGCCTATGACTTCCCGGCCGCGAAGGATGGCCGGGTGATTCGCGCGGAGATCGAGAACCCGCTGCGTGCCACCGGCATCATGCAGGCCTTCGTGCCGAACCTGCGTCGCGAAAAATTCAAGGATCAGAAGGTGCGCGAGGCGCTCAACTACGCCTTCGATTTCGAGGACCTGAACCGCACGCTTGCCTATAACGCCTATCAGCGCGTTGATAGTTACTTCTGGAATACTGAGCTTGCCTCCTCCGGCCTTCCCGAGGGGCGTGAAAAGGAAATCCTGGAAGCGCTGAAGGACAAGGTCCCCGCTGACGTCTTCACCAAACCCTACACCAACCCCGTCAACGGCGATCCGCAGAAGGTGCGCGGGAACCTGCGCACGGCGCTCGCGCTCTTCAAGGAGGCCGGCTACGAGCTCAAGGGAAGCCAGCTGGTGAACACGAAGACCGGCGAACCTTTCGGCTTCGAGATACTTCTGTCCAGCCCGTCCTTCGAGCGCACGGTCTCGCCTTTCGTCAACAGTGTAAAGAAGATCGGCATCGATGCCCGGATGCGCACCGTCGATGACTCGCAATATACCAATCGCGTCCGGAGCTTCGACTATGACATGATCTACGGCATCTGGGCGCAGACGCTGGTGCCCGGCAATGAGCAGAGCGACTACTGGGGCTCTGCCTCGGTCGATCGGCAGGGCTCGAAGAACTATGCGGGCATTGCCGATCCGGCGATCGACGAACTCATCCGCAAGATCGTCTTCGCGCCGAACCGGGAGGAACTGGTGGCGACCACAAGGGCGCTCGACCGCGTGCTGCTGGCGCATCACTATGTCGTGCCTCTGTTTTATTCCAAGGCTATGCGCGTCGCCTACTGGAATCGCCTGACCCATCCGACGGACTTGCCCTATTACGGCATGGGATTCCCGGATGTCTGGTGGTCGAAGCCTGCCGGGACCCCATGAAAGCCTTGCACACGGCTCATCATGTACTCCAAATGCACATATGCGAATCAGTTTGGGCGTTTTGGTCGGTTTGGCCGGGGCGCTTTGAGGGAGACGAACGGATTGACTGAAAACAGGTGGCAGGCCGCGTGCGGATCGGATCGTGTTGCTGGAAACGGCGGCAGACGGGAGCAGCGCTGATGGGTGCCTATATCCTGCGGCGTCTTCTGCTGATGATCCCGACGATCGTCGGGATCATGGCCATCTCCTTCGCCGTCATCCAGTTCGCGCCCGGCGGACCCGTCGAGCAGGTGATTTCCGATCTGACAGGCCAGCAGGGCGGAGACCGGTTGTCCGGGAGCAGTGGTGATCTCGGGCAGTCTTTCTCTGACGATTCCTCTGGCAGGTATCGGGGCGCACAGGGCCTCGATCCGGAATTCATCAAGAAGCTGGAAAAGCAGTTCGGCTTCGACAAGCCGCCGCTCGAGCGTTTCGGCCAGATGATGTGGAACTATATCCGCTTCGATTTCGGCGAGAGCTTCTTCCGCAACACCTCGGTCATCGACCTGATCCTCGACAAGATGCCGGTGTCGATCTCGCTGGGTCTGTGGATCCTGTTGTTTTCCTATGCGATTTCCATTCCGCTCGGTATCAAGAAGGCCATGTCCGACGGCTCGACCTTCGACGTCTGGACGTCAGGCGTGATCATCGTTGGCTATGCGGTGCCGGGCTTTCTGTTCGGCATCCTTTTGATCGTGCTATTTGCCGGCGGTTCGTTCTTCGACTGGTTCCCCTTGCGCGGCATCGTCTCGGATAATTTCGCGCAGTTGAACTGGTGGCAGAAGATCCTCGACTATTTCTGGCACATGACATTGCCGCTGATCACGCTTTTGATGTCTGCCTTTGCCACGACGACACTGCTCACCAAGAATTCCTTCATCGACGAAATCAAGAAGCAGTATGTGACGACCGCGCGGGCCAAGGGGCTGAACGAGCGCCGGGTTCTCTACGGTCACGTCTTCCGCAATGCCATGTTGATCATCATCGCCGGCTTCCCCGGCGCGTTTATCACCGCCTTCTTCACAGGCTCGCTTTTGACCGAATATATCTTCTCGCTCGATGGTCTTGGCCGCCTCGGTTATGACGCCGTGGTCAAGCGGGACTATCCGATCGTCTTTGCAACGCTGTACATCTTCTCGCTGATGGGCCTGTTCGTCGGCCTGCTGTCTGACCTCGTCTATACCTGGGTCGATCCGCGCATCGATTTTGACAGGAGGGACGTCTGATGGCTGCTGACATCGTCTCCGCCGATCCAACCTTGCTTGCCGGCCGCACGGGCCGCCTGTCGCCGGTCAACCGGCGCCGCTGGGACAACTTCAAGGCCAATCGTCGTGGCTTCTGGTCGTTCTGGATATTCCTCGTCCTGTTCGGTCTCAGCCTCGGTGCCGAGTTCATCGCCAATGACAAGCCGATCCTGGTGTCCTACAAGGGCGAATTGCTGGTGCCTGCGTTGGTTCAATATCCTGAGAAGAAATTCCTGGGCGAAGAGCTGGGTTTTCTGGCCGTGACCGACTACAGTTCGCTGGAGGTTTCCAACGAAATCAACGCCAACGGCTGGATGATCTGGCCGCCGATCCGCTATTCCTACCAGACGGCCAACTCCTATATTCCGCACTCGGCGCCGACCAAGCCGTTTTGGCTGATGGACAAGGCCGAGCGCTGCTCCGGCTATCCGCAGGGAGAAGCCGACCCGGGCTGCACCCTCGGCAATCTCAACTGGCTCGGCACCGATGATCAGGCAAGAGACGTCGCGGCGCGGATGATCTACGGTTTCCGGATTTCTGTCCTGTTCGGACTTATCCTGACCATCGCATCCGCCATCGTCGGCGTCACCGCCGGAGCCGTTCAGGGTTATTTCGGCGGCTGGACGGATCTGCTCTTGCAGCGCTTCATCGAAATCTGGTCGTCGATGCCGGTGCTTTACATTCTGCTGATTATCGCCGCCATCCTGCCGCCCGGCTTCTTCATCCTGCTCGGCATCATGCTGCTCTTCTCCTGGGTCGGTTTCGTCGGCATCGTCCGGGCCGAGTTTTTGCGCGCCCGCAATTTCGAATATGTCCGCGCCGCCCGCGCGCTCGGCGTCAACAACCGAACGATCATGTTCCGCCACCTGCTTCCCAATGCGATGGTGGCGACGCTGACCTTCCTGCCGTTCATTCTCTCCGGATCGATCACCACGCTAACCTCGCTCGATTTTCTCGGTTTCGGCATGCCGCCCGGCTCGCCATCGCTCGGTGAATTGATCAGCCAGGGGAAGTCCAATCTACAAGCCCCCTGGCTCGGATTCACCGCCTTCGCGGTCATGTCCATCATGCTGTCGCTGCTGATCTTCATCGGTGAAGCGACACGCGATGCCTTCGACCCGAGAAAGACGTTCCGGTGAGCACAACGATGACAGACACTCTCCTCTCCGTGCGCAATCTCTCGGTCGCCTTCCATCAGGGCGGCAGGACGTCGACCGCGGTGGATGATATTTCCTTCGACATCAAGCGCGGCGAAGTCGTCGCGCTGGTCGGTGAATCCGGCTCGGGAAAGTCCGTGTCGGCCAATTCGATCCTCAAGCTTTTGCCTTACCCGGCAGCGAGCCATCCGGGCGGCGAGATCGTCTTCAATGGCAAGGACCTGATGACGGCCTCGGATGCCGAACTGCGCAATGTGCGCGGCAACGACATCACGATGATCTTCCAGGAGCCGATGACGTCGCTCAACCCACTGCATTCGATCGAGCGGCAGATCGCCGAAATCCTCGATCTGCATCAGGGTATCAAGGGCCTTGCAGCCCGGACCCGCGTGCTGGAGCTGCTGAACCAGGTCGGCATCCGCGAGCCGGAAAAACGACTTGCCGCCTATCCGCACGAACTGTCCGGTGGCCAGCGCCAGCGCGTCATGATCGCCATGGCGCTTGCCAACCGGCCGGAACTGCTGATCGCCGACGAGCCGACCACCGCGCTCGACGTGACGGTGCAAGCGCAGATCCTGGAGCTGTTGAAGAAGCTCAAGGATGAGCACGGCATGTCGATGCTGTTCATCACCCACGATCTCGGCATCGTCCGAAAGATCGCCGACCGGGTCTGTGTGATGACCAAGGGCAAGATCGTCGAAACCGGCCCGACCGCGGAAATTTTCGCCAATCCACAGCACGCCTATACCCGCCATCTGCTCGCCTCCGAGCCCAAGGGCGTGCCGCCCCTCTCGGATACGTCGAAGCCGGTGGTGATGCAGGCAGAAGGCATGAAGGTCTGGTTCCCGATCAAGGCAGGCTTCCTGCGCAAGGTTGTCGACCACGTAAAGGCTGTCGACGGTATCGACCTGACGCTGCGCGCCGGTCAGACGCTCGGCGTCGTCGGCGAATCCGGTTCCGGCAAGACGACGCTCGGCCTGGCGCTGACACGCCTGATTTCCTCGAAGGGCCGCATCAGTTTCATCGGCAACGAGATAGCCGGATATTCGTTCACGCAGATGCGTCCCTTGCGCAACCGCATGCAGATCGTCTTTCAGGATCCATTCGGTTCGCTCAGCCCGCGCATGGCCGTCAGCGACATTATCGCCGAGGGACTGAAAGTGCATGAACCGGGCCTCTCCGAAAAGGAGCGAGATGCGCGCGTAGCCGGAGTTCTGGAGGAGGTTGGTCTCGATGCCGCGACCCGCTGGCGGTATCCGCACGAGTTTTCCGGCGGCCAGCGCCAGCGCATCGCCATTGCCCGCGCCATGGTGCTGAAGCCGCAATTCGTCATGCTCGATGAGCCGACCTCAGCGCTCGATATGAGCGTGCAGGCGCAGGTGGTCGATCTGCTGCGTGACCTGCAGGCCAAGCATTCTTTGGCCTATCTCTTCATCAGCCATGACCTCAAGGTCGTCCGGGCCCTTGCCAACGACATGATCGTCATGCGTCTTGGCAAGGTCGTCGAGCAGGGACCCTCGGAGCGCATCTTCACAGCACCCCAGGAAGACTATACCAAGGCACTGATGGCCGCTGCGTTCGACATGAAAGCGGTCGATGTGCCCGCTATTCGTCAATAGAGTTCCATCCCCATGCTTTCGAAAAGCCCTGTCATCGTCGATCTGAAATTCATCCCGCGGGAAGTGGAGGACGGCCTGAAGGGTGCGTTCCCCGGCCGCGACGTTTTCAATCTCGCCGACCCCGCTCACAAGGGCCGCGATCTCTCCGGCATTGATTATGCCGTCGTCTGGAAATCCGATCCGGACCTGTTTTCGCGCGCGCCGGATCTGAAGGTGGTCTTCTCCGGCGGCGCCGGGGTCGATCACGTTCTGACACTTCCCGGCCTGCCGGACGTGCCGCTGGTCCGCTTCGTCGATCGTAGCCTGACAACGCGGATGAGCGAATGGGTGGTGATGAACTGCCTTATGCATCTGCGCCAGCACCGCGCCTACGAGGGGCGGGCGAAGGCCCATGTCTGGGAAGACCTGAGCCAGCCGGAAGCGGCCGATATCACCGTCGGCGTCATGGGGCTCGGCGTTCTCGGACAGGATGCCATCCGTAAGCTGGGTATCATGGGTTTCAAGACCATCGGCTGGTCGCGCTCGAAAAAGGCGATCGATGGTATCGAGACCTTTGCCGGCAATGAACTGGATACGTTCCTGTCTAAAACCGATTTCCTCGTCGGTCTCTTGCCCTTGACGGCAGAAACCAAAGCGATCTTTAACGCCCGGCTGTTTTCAAAGCTCAGCCGCAAGGGGCCATTCGGTGCTCCCGTCTTCATCAACGGCGGCCGTGGCGGCAGCCAGGTCGAGGCGGACATAATCACTGCGCTGGAATCCGGCGTCCTCGGCGGTGCCTCGCTCGACGTGTTCGAACAGGAGCCGTTGGATGGCAACAGTCCCTTCTGGGACATGGACAACGTCTACCTCACACCGCATGTGGCGGCATCTTCGGACGTCAAGGCGCTCTTTGTGCATGCGGAGCAACAGATGATCCGTTTCGAAAGTGGGTTGCCGCTGGAGCATCTGGTGGATCGCAAAGCCGGCTATTGATCAGGGCCGGCGATAGCCCGTCGGCTGGTCGTAGAGCCAGCCGATGCGCTTGATCGCATCTTCCAGTCCTTCACGCGAAACGCTCATCGTATGGCCATTGGCATGCAGCAATGTCTTGTCGTCTTCCATGATCGCCACATGACCCTTCCAGAAGACCAGATCGCCGCGGCGGAGATCGTCGTGGCTGATCTCGGTGCCGAGGCCCTTGGCCTGCATGTCCGTATCGCGCGGCGCGCTCCTGCCGGTCATCATCATCGACAGCTGCACGAGGCCGGAGCAGTCGATGCCGAAACCCGAGCGCCCGCCCCAGAGATAGGGGGTTTCCAGGAACCGTGCGGCAATCGAGACATAGTCGCCGGACAGCGGCGCCCCGGCCTCAGCGCAGTGGTTGGCGATGATCGCCTGTCCGCCTTCCAAAAGGAAATAGCGGGTGCCGCGTGTATCACGCTCGTCGATGACGGCAATGCGGTTGCCCATCGACAATGCCTGCACGGTTGGAAACCTCAGATCGGGTTCCGAATAGACGAAGGTTCGCGGCGCGGTAACGATATGAGTCAGGCTGCGGACCACAGGCGAGATAGCGTAGTCAGGAACATAGCCGACATAGCCGTCGAAATCGGCCTTGACCCAGGCCCAGCCGCCGCTGGTATCAAGAACATGGACGGTCTCTCCGAGCAGCAGCTCTGTATCTGTACCGCATTCGAGTTCCGGTCTCGCCCGCAGTTGCACCACAGGAACGCAGATCAGCCCCGGCGAGCCGCTGACATAATTGCTTGCCTCGACGACGCCGCGCAGGCGTTCCTCGGCAAGATCGGTGCGATAGGCGTTCAGCCGGCGGTCGGGAAGATCAGACATGTATCCTCAGATAGACAGTTTGCGTCCCTGATCAATGATCAGATCGCCAAGTTTTTCAAGATAAAGCGCACCCTCGACCGTGCGTTTGATGATCACATTGCGCTTGTCGCGGTCGTCGCGGGTGCGGGTCACGAGCCCGAGATCGCCCATCGTATCGAGCGCGCGGGTGATCACCGGCTTGGTCACGCCTAGAATGCCGGCAAGCCCGCGCACCGTATGCGGTGGCGGAATAAGGTAGATATGCAGGAGTATGGAAATCTGCCGGAGTGTCAGGTCGCGATTATCTATCCGCACCTGTTCGAGCGAGACGCCGTGCCAAAGGTTCAGTGCCTGCGAAGCTGATAATTCCACCGGCATTGGACGCCCTCGGTTCAATCAGCCGGTAGTTTAGCGGTTAGACCGTTACGGAACCGTTTCTTTCTGCGCTGTTCGCCCCCACTCTCAAATCTGCTCGACAGCCTTCTCGATCCTCACCAGATGCGCCTGTCTTTGTTTCGCCGTCACCCGGTCCATATCGTGCAGCGAAATCATCCGGAATTTGACATCCTTGGCGCAGAAAGCTGCAATCCCGCGCTTGAGTAGGCGGCGAACCGGATTGCCCATGTAGAGCTTGACGACCCACCAGGGCGAACCTGTTGTCGTCAGTGCCCAGAACAACTTGATGTTGGTCAGGCGTGGAACGATACGCCCGCCGGATTGCTCATGATCGAAGGCGACGCCAGGGGCAAAGACACGGTCGAAGAAGCCCTTGAGGATGGCCGGAAAGTTGAAC
Source organism: Rhizobium herbae (assembly GCF_017873135.1). Classification (GTDB taxonomy): domain Bacteria; phylum Pseudomonadota; class Alphaproteobacteria; order Rhizobiales; family Rhizobiaceae; genus Pararhizobium; species Pararhizobium herbae. The sequence goes on from NZ_JAGGJV010000002.1 coordinate 100,439, forward strand.
CACCATTGCGGAAAAACCAGGATCAGCCCTTCCGCTGCCCGCAGTCGCGCGACGATGCCATCCACTGCGGTGGTGTCGTAGGGAATATCGAAATAGCCGCGCCGTTCTGCCTCTGTTAGCCTTGGATCGAAACCTTCCTGGTAGAGATCGAGCAGATCGACGCTGTGGCCGTTCTTTTCAAGCGCGGCCTTTGTCGTCGCCGCGACGCTTGCGGCAAAGCTATCGGCGAGCGGATGTGCAAGGACGATGAGAAGACGCATCCTAAAACAAACTGCCCTGTTTCGGCGGCGGGGCGGTCACCGCAGGCTTTTCGGTGCGTTTCTTCGCCGGCTGTGGCGGCGGCGCTGTACCGCCCTCTGTTGTTAGCGCATTGATCGAGCCGTCTGCGAATTCGATGGCGATTGCCTGGTTCAGCGAAAGGGCTGACGCCGCCTTGACCGGAATTCCCATCTCGTCGCGCACCAGCGCATAGCCACGTTTCAGGACGTTGCGGTAGGAGAGCGACTGAAGGATGCGGTCTTGCGCCATCACCGTGCTGCGCCTCCGCCGGAGGTCTGCCAGAAGCGCAATGTCGGCGCGGCCGGAAAGGCCTGTCAGGCGATCCTGAGACCGGTGAATTTGGCTCAGTAAACGGGCGGGCAAGGTGCGCAAGGTGGCATCGGCCGACGATACCCGCGAGGCGGAGCGTTGCAGCAATCGCTCGACGATGCGTTCGGCGCGGGTAATCTGCTCAGCTAGTTTTTGCCTCCGCTCGGTGATCCTGTTCGACAGAACATCCGGCCGAAGATGCGCAGCTGTACGCTCGAATGTCCGCCGCTTATTGGCCGTGTTCATCTGCAAACCGCGCCCGAGCCCAGCCGATGCCTCGTCGAAACGGCGGCGGGGTAGCGCCAGCAATTGGTCGAGAGAGGGGAGAGCGCGGGTCAGGGCCCGGATGCTTTGTCGTCTGTTGTCCATCTGCCGCGTCACGGCGGATTTTAGCCGGGCGGAAAGCGCCGAGATGTCGGCTTCCAAGTCGGCCTTCACCGGTACGGCCATTTCTGCTGCCCCCGTCGGTGTCGGCGCGCGCTGGTCGCTGGCATAGTCGATCAAGGTCCAGTCGGTCTCATGGCCGACGGCTGAGATCAGCGGGATCTGCGAATTTGCCGCGGCTCGCACCACCGCTTCGTCGTTGAAACTCCAAAGGTCCTCCAGGCTGCCGCCGCCGCGCGCGACAATCAAAATATCCGGTCGGGCGATCGGGCCGTCCGTGGTGAAGGCGTTGAAGCCGTCGATCGCGGCCGCTACCTCATTGCCGGAGCCTTCGCCCTGCACGCGCACGGGCCAGACGATGACATGGACCGGAAACCGGTCGGCTATCCGGTGCAGGATATCGCGAATGACAGCGCCGGTCGGCGAGGTAATGACGCCGATGACTTTCGGCATATAAGGGAGCGGTCGCTTTCGCGCCGCATCGAACAGGCCTTCTGCTCCAAGCTTGCGCTTGCGCTCCTCGATCAGTGCCATCAGCGCGCCGACGCCGGCCGGCTCCAGTGTTTCGATGACGATCTGGTATTTGGAGGATCCGGGAAACGTCGTCACCTTGCCGGTGGCGATCACTTCCATGCCTTCCTCGGGCCGGAATTTCAGTCGGCTCATCGTGCCCTTCCAGATGACCGCGTCGATCCGCGCCTTGTCGTCCTTCAGGGCAAAATAGGCATGTCCCGAGGAATGGGGCCCACGATATCCGGAGATTTCGCCGCGCACCCGTACCTGGTCGAAAGCCTGTTCGACCGTGCGCTTGATGGAACCGGACAGCTCCGAGACCGAATATTCGGCGAGATTGGAGGGCGAATCGGATTCGAAGAACGAGTTCATGAGCTTATTTTGCCGTGAGCGGCGGCGGATAGCCAGTCTTTGGCGATGCGTTCAACAGGCCTTTTTCATCCCCGTTCGTCCTCGGCCAGCAAAACCATGCGCATCATTGCGGCAATGCCAATCATCATAGAGGATCATGCAGATGCCAGACCGTTTCGCCAGCAATATCCCCTCTCTCACCAGCCCCGCCACCCATGGCTTTGCAGTCACGCCGAACGATACTCTTGATCTGTCCGAGGCGACGCGGGCGATCTATGTCGGTTCGGGCGGCGCGCTCGCGCTGCGTTTTCTGTCGGGCCAAACCATAATCTTTGTCGGGGTCGCCGCCGGCACTGTCCTTCCGGTACGTGCCGACCGCATCCTTGCAACGGGCACGACCGCCGGCAGCCTCGTGGGACTCGTCTGATGGTGTCGCTCGGTTTCCATTCCGGCATTGCCCTGACGGCAGCGGCCAATGCGTGGTTCACCAATCCGGCTTTTGCGGCGGCGGACATCAGCGATGGCGCGGCGAAATTGCCAGCCTTCATCGCCGATTTTCGGAAGGACCGTCATGCCTTGACGTCCGTTGCTTCGGCCAACATCGCGTCTGCCGCGGCGGATGCCTTGATCGTGCCGCAATCCGTCGCCTTTTCCGACATGTTTTCCTTCACGCGCGATTCCGTCGCGGAATACATCGACGCCGCCGGGGTGGCACAGCAAGCAGCACCGGATGTTCCGCGCTTCGACTACCGCAACGGTTATCGGCAATTGCTTCTCGAAGGTCCGGCAACCAACCTCTTTCTGAACGCGTTTGCCCCCGCAACGCAGACGATAGCCGTCGTCAACGGGACTCAGTACACGGTTTCGTGTAGGGGAGCCGGTTCGTTGACCCTTTCGGGCGCAGCAGTGGGTGCGGTGACGCAAAATACGCCGCTAACCTTTACCGCCTCGACCACGAGTCTGACGCTGGCAGCTTCAGGGGCACTCAGCCGCGCGCAGGTGGAGACGGGGGCTATTGCCAGTTCGTTCGTGCAGACCGGTGTCGTGGCCGCAACGCGGAGCGCCGACAGCTGCCGCCTCTCCTCCACCGGCGAGGCGCTGGTGCAGAAAAATGCCGTAACCCTGCAGGTCAGGGGCCAGGGCGTCTACGGCTCTCTCGGTCGCCTCGTGGGAGTCGGTGACGAAATCATCCGTTTGAATACCGCTCAAACAAGTATTATCACTGGGATTTCGCTGGCCCTCTCCAATGTAACAGTGCCTCTTCCCGCCTTTGGCGTCTGCATAGGATGGAGCAGCTCCGGACGGAGCGGCAGCTACAACGGCGCCGCGGTCAACTCGGAAGCAACAGTGCCGGCAACAGCAGGGCAGATTTATCTCGGGCGCAACCAGGCAGGTGTCTTTGCGGCTGGCCGTTATGACAGTCTGACGATCTGGCCTTTTCGCGCGGTCAATACGGCGATCCAGACAAAATCGGTGCCTTACGTATGACCGTGGTCTGAGAAGCTGACGAAAATGCGAGGCTTTAAAAGAAAATGTGAAAATTCTGTGAAACCTTTTGCCGCGTTGTGTCGTTCCTGTTTTTTGGAGGATTAAGTCAATTTTAGCAGGCCTCGTGCAAAGTCCTTGCTCTATGGCTATTGGTGGGAGGGGGCGGATGATAATCCTGACCGGATTTGCAATTGGGCTTTTATCTGCAGGCATGCGTTCGACTATCTGCTACGCTTTAGCCGGTTGCTTGATCGTTGCTGTCTTTACCTTGGCTGCGCTGTTCTCGTCAGGTGCAGTCTCGCTTCTTACGCTCGTTCTGGCGCTGCTTTCCTACAATGCGGGTATCGCCGCGACGCTTTTGACGGCGCTGATCCTTGCGCCGCGCCATCAGGTATAGGCGATCCGCGTTCCCATATATCTATTGCGAGAACCCGCCGTTCCTGTAGCCGGCGAGTTCTCGTTTGACGTTGTATGGGCTCAGACTGGCTCCCAACCATCCTTCTCGCTGGCACGGTAGATTGCGTCGATGAGTTTCTGGTTGTTCACCGAGCTTTCCAGCGTCACGACCTCTTCCTTTTCACCTTTGGCCGCGCGGGAGAAGGCTTCGGCCTCGAGCTTGTATTGGCGGGCATCCTGAAAGCGGAAGAGCTGCGACTGTGAATGATTCTGGTTGGTGAGTTCGAGTTCTTCCGCGCCGTAACGATCGGCGTTGAACGGCGACTTGACCTCGATGAAACCCTTGTCGCCATGGAACACCATGACCTGTCGGGCGGCGAGCTGGGTAGAGATATAGAAGCTCAGTTCGAAATCGCCGAAATCTGCCCGTACACTCGAATACATATCGGTGCCGAATTCCGGATCGCGGTCGGTGTTCGCCTGAACGCGGAGCGGTTCCTTGCCGGTGACGAAGCGTGTCGAAATCGTTGGATAGACGCCGATATCGGGCAGTCCACCGCCACCCAGCTCCGGCTTGTTGCGCATATTGCCGGCATCGCGGTTGAAATAGGTGAAAGCGCCCTGCACATGGCGCAGCTTGCCGATCGCGCCTTCGGCAAGCAGCGAGCGAACCTTCCGCCAGACCGGGCTGTAGGTGACCATATAGGCTTCGGAGACGAGCACTTTGTTGCGGTCGCGCGCCTCGATCAGGGCGGCGATTTCCGAGGCTTTCAAAGCGATCGGCTTTTCGCAGAGCACATGCTTTCCGGCATTGGCGGCCTTGATCGTCCATTCGACATGCTGCGAGGTCGGCAGCGGAATGTAGACGGCATCGATCAGATTGGAAGCCAGCATTTCCTCGTAGGAGCCGAAGGCATGCGGCACAGAGAAACGGTCCGCCATCTCGCGTGCCCTGCCGAGATCGCGGCTGGCAATCGCTGTGACGACGCAATTCTCTGCGTCCTGAATAGCCGGAACAACGAGTTCGCGGCCGATCTTGGCTGTCGATAGAATACCAAAGCGCAACATGATGTTTCCTCTCGTTTTCGGCGGCACAGTAACCGCGAGGTACGTGCCCATCAAGCCGTGCGCCTGGGAATAAAATTGCTGCGGGGCATGTAAAAGCGCTGTACCTCGCCTATGTCCCTGGAGCAGACTTCATACTTCCCGAGCGACTTATCCCTCAATAATCTGGAGCGATCCCATGCAAAAGCGAACCCTCGGCCGCACAGGCCTGTCGATCGCGCCGCTGGTTTTCGGCGGCAATGTCTTCGGCTGGACCGCGGATGAAAAGACCTCCTTCCAACTGCTCGACGCCTTCTTCGCTGCGGGCTTCAATGCCGTCGACACAGCGGATGTCTATTCCTCCTGGGTTCCAGGCAATAGCGGCGGCGAATCCGAGACGATCATCGGCAAATGGCTGAAGCATTCGGGCCGGGCCAGAGACGAGGCCGTCATCATCACCAAGGTCGGCTCCGAATTGGGACCGGGCAAGAAGGGCCTCTCGAAACAATGGATCCTGCAGGCGGTCGAGGATTCTCTTCGCCGGCTGCAGACCGACTATATCGACGTCTATCTCTCCCATTGGCCGGATGACAAAACGCCCTATGATGAGACGCTCGGCGCCTACGAAAAGCTTCTGCAGCAGGGCAAGGTCCGCCATGTCGGCGCATCAAACCTGAATGCCGGACAGTTGCGGGAAGCACTCGATGTTTCGGCGGCAAAGACCCTGCCGCGTTACGATGTGCTGCAGCCGGAATATAACCTCTATGACAGGGCCTCCTTCGATGGCCCCCTCAGAAACCTCTGCATCGCCGAGGAAATCGGCGTTATCAGCTATTTCGGACTGGCGCGCGGTTTCCTCTCGGGCAAATATCGCTCACACAAGGATCTCGAAGGCTCGGCGCGCGGCAGTGGCGTCGGCAAGTATCTTGACGGCCGCGGCATGCGTATACTCGGGGCACTTGACGAAGTCGCGGCCGATAGCGGCAATACGCAGGCGGAAATCGCACTGGCCTGGATCATGGCGCGCAAGGGCGTAACGGCACCGATCGCCAGCGCCACGAACCTGACGCAGCTTGAAAGCCTGGCGAAATCGGCCTCGATCACTCTTTCCGACAAAGCCTGCCAACTGCTAAACGAAGCCAGCGAATAGGTTTTTAGGGGAGGAAGAGGCATGACAGTTGAGATACGCGACGCCGCACCCGGCGATGAAGCGGACTGGCGCCGGCTTTGGGCTGCTTATATCACCTTCTACAGGGTGGCGGTCTCCCCGGAGGTGACGGCCACGACCTGGGCGCGGATTCTCGACCCTGCCACGCCGCTGTTCATGCGCGTCGCCGTTCTGGATGGTCATGTCATCGGCTTCGCCATCTGCCTCATTCATGAGGCGACCTGGGTCAAGGAGCCGGTCTGCTATCTGGAGGACCTGTTTCTCGACGAGGCCGCGCGCGGCAAGGGCATCGGCAAGGCGCTGCTCGACGATCTCGTCGAGAAAGCCAGGTCCCATGGTTGGGCACGCCTGTACTGGCACACCGACGAAGGCAACGACACGGCGCGCAAGCTCTATGACCAGTATACGGAGGCTGATGGTCATGTCCGCTACCGGATAAGCTTCTAACCCTTGAAAACCGGGAAACCCTCATAAAACGCCGCATGACTGCCCGATTGGTTGGCCATGCCGTCCTTTGTCAGCAGACCGGCCGGCGCGATGTAACTGCGGATGCGCCGCACCGGCCGCTCATGCCACTGGATGTTGACTGCCCAGAGTCTGGGGAAAAAGCAGAGCGAGGCATAGGGCAAATGGTCATGGATCCACCAGGCAAGCGACTGCCAGCCGAGCGTCGCGCGCCGGTCCCAGACCCACGGAATGACGATGCAGGCGGTGGCACCCATGCAGCCGTCCGCGTCCCGCATGTCCCAGATATGATCGGCGGCACTTGCGGCATTGGTGGAGCAATTGAGCTTGTTGCGGTTGCCGAAGTCGTTGACCGACCGGGAGCGATAGCCGGAGCGGATATGTAGCCGGCCAAATGTCCTTTGCAGCGGCTCCAGCAGTTCCTCGCAGAGTTTTGCTCCGGCGGCAATCGCCAGGTCCGGATCGTCGGGGATGTTTGGCATGCCGTAGAAATCGGCGATCTCGGAATGCAGGAAGTCGCGCAGGAAGAAATTCTCCGACAGGCGGACGCGGCCCAGGTCCTCCAGCGTTTTCATCGATCCCGGCTTTTTCATCTGACCTCCTCCCATGTTCCTGAAGACTATGCCGCCGATCGGTCACGTGCCACCCGTTTCCGTTCAGCCGGAATAGCGGAAGAAATCGATGAAGGCGCGCAGCGCCGGGCGCATCTGCCGGCGGCTGGCGTAGTACAGATAGGGGCCGGGATAGGGCGCGCACCAGTCCTCCAGCACCCTGATCAGCCGTCCCGTCTCGATATGCTCGATCACTCGCGCCTCGAAGGCATAGGTCAATCCCGCGCCGCCGATCGCAGCGGTGATGGTTGGCGGTCCTCGCCAAGGATCAGCGGCCCGTCGATCGGAATGGTCAGTTCCTGGCCGTCCTTCTCGAATTCCCAATTGTAGAGCGTACCGTTGGAAAACCGGCGGCGGATGCAGCGGTGACGGAGAAGATCGCGTGGATGCTGCGGGATCGGAAACTGCTCGAAATAGCCGGGCGAGGCGACGATGGCGCCGCGCATCGGTGGGCCGATCTTTACCGCGATCATGTCGGCCTCCAGGCTTTCCTCCAGCCGGACGCCCGCATCGAAGCCCTCGCGGACGATATCGGTGAAGCCATCCTCGTCGGCGATTTCCAACTTGATATCCGGGTACAGGCTGAGGAATTCACCAAGCCGGGGTGCAATCAGCAAGTCGGCTGCAAATCGCGGGGCGGTGAGGCGCAGATTGCCGGAAGGCTGGCCTTTTGCCTCGACAACGGCCGCAAGCGCCACCCCGATCTCGTCCAATGCCGGGCGAAGGCGCTCCAGCAACAGTATCCCTTCCTCGGTCGGCGCGACGCTGCGCGTCGTGCGGGCCAGCAGCCGCACGCCGAGGCTTTCCTCCAGCGTCGAGACGGCATGGCTGACCGCCGATGGGGCAATGCCGAGCTCCTTTGCGGCCGCGCGAAAACTGCGATGCGCGGCAACGGTGGAAAGAACGGCGAGTTGGGCGAGCTGATTCCTGTTCATTGGTCGAAAGAATAGAACAGCCCGTTGGGATTTGCAGCCATTATCAAACGGTCGGAGGTACATTAGTTTGAGGATGCATCGCAGACGCCTTTCGCAGTCTGCGTTTCCAATCCGGCTCACAAAGGAGCAACCACCATGAAAACCCGCAAACTCGGAAAAGACCTCACCGTCTCGGCCGTCGGCCTCGGCTGCATGGGCATGAGTTTCGCCTATGGCGCATCCGATGAACAGGAATCGATCCGCACCCTGCACCGCGCCGTCGATCTCGGCGTCACCTTCTTCGACACGGCGGAAGTCTATGGTCCCTACGAAAACGAAATCCTGCTGGGCAAGGCGCTCAAGGATGTCCGCGACAGGGTCACCATCGCCACCAAGTTCGGCTTCCGCATCGCCACCGGAAAATCCCCCAGCGAGACCATCACCGGCATCGATGGCCGTCCGGAAAATGCCAGGGCCGTCGCCGAAGCCTCGCTGAAACGCCTCGGCACCGATGTCATCGATCTCTATTATCAGCATCGCGTCGATCCTGCGGTGCCGATCGAGGAGACTGTTGGCGCGATGGCGGAGCTGGTGCACGAAGGCAAGGTGCGCACGCTTGGCCTGTCGGAGGCAAGTGCGACCACCATCCGTCGCGCCCATGCCGTCCATCCGATCGCTGCCGTCCAGAGCGAATATTCGCTGTGGAGCCGCGATCCGGAGGACGAGGTGCTTGAGACCTGCCGCGAACTCGGCATCGGCTTCGTGCCCTACAGCCCGCTTGGACGCGGCATGCTGACAGGAACTATCCAAAAGCTGGACGATCTCGGCGAAGACGACTTCCGCCGCAGCCTGCCGCGTTTCCAGGCGGACAATCTCGATGCCAATGCCGCGCTTGTCGAAACGCTGAAGTCGGTCGCCGCCGGCAAGGGCGTGACGGCGGCGCAGCTGGCGCTCGCCTGGGTGCTGCACCAGGGCGATTTCATCGTGCCGATCCCCGGCGCCCGCAAGCTTGCCCATCTGGAACAGAATGCCGCCGCGGCGGAGATCATCCTGTCCGCAGCGGAACTGACAACGCTCTCCGACACCCTGTCGCCGAACCATGTGGCCGGCAAACGCTACTCCGATGCGTCGCTGGCGCTGACGAACAGGTAAGCAGCCGTTGCCCGACGAAGAACGCGCTTCGCCCCATTCCATTGGGCGGAGCGCATACTGCCGGCAAACCGGCGACATTGCCCTGTCACAGCTTCGTCTTTGTTCCTGTTTGCCGCCGTGGTAGAATTGGGCGGCAAGCAAGGAGCCGCGGAAATGTCCGACGAACAGGCAATTGGCACAGTCGTTCACCTCTATGTCGACGGCATGGCGTTTTGCAACGAGGCGGCCCTGCGCAAGGCCTTCCATCCGGATGCGAAGATCATCGGCAATTATGAAGGCGCGGTCGAATGGATGTCGCGCGACGATTTCATCGCCGCCATTCTGGCCGAACCGCCCCTGTCGCCGGGAATACAGCCGCTGATGGACATCGAGATCACCGACATCGAAGGCGACGCCGCCTTCGTCAAGGTCACCGACGAATTCGCCGGCATGCGTTTCACCGACTACCTGTCCCTGCTGAAGATCGGCGGGCATTGGGTGATCGTCAACAAGCTGTATCATCTGCATCGGTAGGGTGTTTTCACCCAACTTCTGATGGGGAGGGTGGCTTTCTTCTTCTCCCGAGCGGGGAGAAGGTGCCCGAAGGGCGGATGAGGGGGCGGCTCGGCATCGATGGTCAGGTCCGTTCATCATTGTGTTTTGCCAATCTCAGTTTGCCCGGGTGTCCTGTTTTGGTGGCTTCGCCCCCCTCATCCGGCCCTTCGGGCCACCTTCTCCCCGCCGGGGAGAAGAGGGAGCGCGCGGCAGCCGCAAACACTTTCAGCCACGCCCGGAAAATCCGCCGTGGTTTTGCTCTTCGTTTACTTGGCCGGGGCGCTGGAAAGTGCCGATGACTAAGTAATGTATATGACGCCTTCCAGCGCCCCGTTCGATGGTCGTCGGCGGCAACTCCGGTTCCTCTGTGGCCGACATTCGCGTCAACCTTGCGTGCCGCACAGGCACATCCGCAGCCGCGTCAGCCTGCGGAGGGGAACCATTTTCTGCTCGCCCACCGGATGAAGGCCTACGTCCTTCCCGCACCCGGCACCGGTCCCGCCTCACTGCTACGCCTAGCAGTCTAGCCGATGACAGGACTGGGGTCAGGATGACACAGGTTTGCGGGGCGGGGAAAAACGGGGGTGGAATTTTGGCAGATAAACTTTGCAAAAGATGGCCGATCTTGTCCCGATAGAGCTCGAATGCGCGGCTATCTGCTTCCGGCGCACCGCGGCCACCCGCAGCGCAAGGGTCAAAGGCGCGTGGCCGCGGTGCCCTTGCCGGCACCACAACTCGGTGTGCATCGGAAGATCCGAAAGCACTATCGATTTTGTCCGTTTCACATCCTTTCGCTCATCTGACAATTGTCGGCAATCCGTAGCTCAAAGCGAATGAAGGACCTCACGCATTATGGAAATCAGAAATCAGAAAATTCTTATCGTTGGTGGGGGGTCGGGGATGGGGCTGGCACTGGCTAAATCCTGTCTTAGTGGCAATGCGACCGTGACGATCGTCGGACGCAGCATGGAAAAATTGAAGGATGCGAGCCGCGCCCTGGGAAACCCTGAAGCGCTCCGCGCCATTTCCGCCGATGTCACGCAGGAACACCAAGTGGCCGATCTCTTCGAAGAAATCGGCCACATCGACCATATCGTGAGCACCGCGGCCGATATCGATGGCGCCTACGAACTTTTGCCCGCGCTCGATCTGCAGGCAGCGGAAAGGGTAGTTGCAAGCAAATTTTACGGACCGCTTCTTTTGGCAAAATACGGAGCCCCCGTTCTTTCGGCTTGTGGGTCCATCACGTACACGTCCGGTATCGCGGCCTATCGGCCAGCTGCTCGCGGATCGGTGGTCGCCGCCGTTAATGCCGCTCTTGAAGGATTGGTCCGCGCACTTGCCGTAGAGTTGGCTCCGATTCGGGTGAATGCCGTTTCGCCCGGCTGGGTCGATACACCCATATGGAAGCTTGTCGCGGGAGACAGGAAAGAGGAAACGCTTCAAGCGATGGCAGAACGTCTACCGGTTGGTCGCGTGGGTCAACCCGGAGATATCGCGGACGCCATAAGATTTCTTATGGGCAACATGTTCACGACGGGAACGGTATTGCACGTCGAGGGTGGGCACCGCTTGATCTAAGGTTATCCAGCCCTTCACTTGCGGCTGCCAGCAAAAGCTTCAGCGCCGGTGGCTGCACCCGTCTTCGTCGCCAGATCATCACAAGCGAAGCAGCTTGCTTAGTCCCTGGCCAAGGCATTTCCCTGATCAAGCCCCTTTGGAGAGCGTCGGCGACCGCGAGACGCGGGACCAGCCCAATGCCCGCACCGGTCTCTACCATCCTTGCTATGGCCTCGATACTGCCAACTTCGGCGGCGAGCTTCGGTGATGGCATCCCAGCGTCAGCGAATGCCTGGTCGAATAGGGACCGGTAGACACAGCCGGCCTCCGTTGCCAAGAAACTGGCCGATGCAAGCTCTGCCACCGTCGAACTCAGCGATGCAAGCTGGCCATTGGCAGGGGTAATAAGAACCAACGGCTCTGCCGCGATCAATCGTTTGGCAAAGCTGTCACCCAGGACTCCTCTATCAAAACAAAACGCGGCATCTATAGCGCCAGTTTTGAGTTGCCGCATGAGATCGCCGCTGTCCCTGACCACCAGCCGGATTGCGATTGCCGGGTTTGCCTGACCGAAGGTCGTGAGCCAGCCTGGAAGTCTCGTGCAAGCGATGCTTTGTAACGCTCCGATGTTGAGCGTTTCGCCTTTTGAACCGGAAATGGATGCAATAGCGGCGCGAGCTTCTTCTGACAGCGAGAGAATTTCCTCCGAGTACGCGATCAGGGCCTGCCCCGCCGGTGTCAGTTCTAGGCCCGACCTAGACCTGACGAAGAGCTTTGCTGCCAGGTCGGCTTCAAGCGATTGAACCTGATCGCTGACTGCTGATTGCGATAGATGAAGTTCCTCGGCGGAACGGCTTATATTGCGGTTGCGCGCAACCGTCTGGAAGGTCTTGAGCAATCTAGGATGCATTGAAAGCGCCAACGTTGAGCCTAGTGCGCTATGAGCACAAATACCCATTATCACAACAGAGCCAGCGGGTTCAGTCTTTAACGTGGAGCGTTACAAAAAATGAAACGGCATAACCACTTTCGGCGCAAGCCGGGCTAGTTTCCCACCTTCATCGCGACAAAACGGCAGCTAGAGTATCGAGAGGGGGAAGCGCCGCCCCTCTCGATATCTACGTTCCTAACCCCGCAAAACCCCGCCCGTGTTCTTCGTCACGTTGGCGATGATCTTGCCGGTCAAAGCTTCGAAATCCTCGTCGGTCAGGGTGCGGTCGGCCGGCTGGATGACGACTTCGATGGCGATCGACTTCTTGCCTTCGCCGAGCGATGCGCCTTCGAAAATGTCGAAGACGTTGACGCCGGTGACCAGCTTGCGGTCGGCGCTGGAGGCGGCCTTCAGGATCGCGCCGGCTTCAACCGATTTGTCGACCACGAAGGCGAAGTCGCGCTTGACGGCCTGGAAGGGGGAAAGCTCCAGTGCCGGCTTGGTGCGGGTGGCCTTCTTCTTCGGCTCGGGCATGGCATCAACATAGACTTCGAAGCCTGCAAGGGCGCCGGAAACGTCGAGCGCTTCCAGCACCTTCGGATGGAATTCGCCGAAATGGCCAAGCACGATCTTCGGGCCGAGCTTGATCGTGCCGGAACGGCCGGGATGATACCAGGACGGGCCGCCCGCTTCGAACTGGACATTGCCCATCGGCACGCCACAGGCTTCCAGAACCGCAATGGCGTCGGCCTTGGCGTCGAACACGTCGACCGGCTTGCCGCCGCCCTTGGTTGCATTCGACCAGGAGCGGCCGGCGCCGGCAAGCGATGCGGTGCCGCGGCGGATACCGCCGGCAACGCGGCGCTGGCCGGATGGCGTATCGTTCTCATAGGTGCCGGAGACCTCGAAGATCGCCACGTCGCCAAAGCCCTTGTCGGCATTGCGCTGGGCGGCGGTCAAAAGACCGGGCAGCAGCGACGGCCGCATGTCGGACATGTCGGCGGCGATCGGGTTTGCCAGCGACAGCGAGGATGCGCCGCCGCCGAAAAGCTCGGCCTGCGCCTTGGAGATGAACGACCAGGTGACGGCTTCGAGCATGCCGCGCGCGGCCAGCGCCCGCTTGGCCAGCCGGGTGCGGATCTGCAGGGTCGTCAGGATCTTGCCGTTGACGGCGCCGAGATGTTCGATCGGCTCCGGCTTGATATTGTCGACGCCGTGGATGCGCATGACCTCTTCGACCAGGTCCGCCTTGCCATCGACGTCGGGACGCCAGGAGGGAACGGAGACCGAGACGCGTTCGCCGGCGCCTTCGACGCCGAAGCCGAGGCCCTTGAGGATCGACACGGCTTCTTCCGAGCCGACTTCCAGTCCCGTCAGACGCTTGACCTCGGAAACCGGGAAATCGACGACCTTTGCCGTATAGCCGGCATAACCGACCACATCGGTCTTCGCCGCCGCGCCGCCGCAGATATCGACGATCAGCTGCGTGGCGCGCTCGAGGCCCGGGATCATGTATTCCGGATCGACGCCGCGCTCGAAGCGGTAGCGCGCATCGGTGATGATCCCCAGTGTGCGGCCGCTCTTGGCGATGTTCATCGGGTCCCAGAGGGCGGATTCGATCAGCACGTCGACGGTGTTCTCGTCGCAGCCGGAATGCTCGCCGCCCATGATGCCGCCGATCGATTCGATGCCATTGTCGTCGGAGATCACCACATTGGCCGGCGACAGCGTGTATTCGCGCGTGTCGAGCGCCAGAACCTTTTCGCCTTCCGTGGCGCGACGGACGGTCAGATTGCCCGTGACCTTGGCGGCGTCGAAGACGTGCAGCGGCCGGCCCTGGTCGAAGGTCATGTAGTTGGTGACATCGACCAGCGCGTTGATCGGCCGCAAGCCGATGGCCAGCAGCCGCTGCTGCATCCATTTCGGGCTCGGGCCATTCCTGACGCCGCGCACCAGGCGCAGCGCGAAACCGGGGCAGAGATGGCTGTCCTCGCCGAGGTCGAGCTTGACCTTGGTCGTCGTCTCGCCTTCGACCTTGAAGGTCGGCTGCGGCTGCGGCTTCAGCGTGCCCATGCCGGAGGCGGCCAGATCGCGGGCAATGCCGTAGATCGAGGTGCAGTCCGGACGGTTCGGCGTCAGGTTGATCTCGATCATCGGATCATCGAGCCCGGCATAGGCGGCAAAGCTGGTGCCGACCGGCGCGTCGTCCGGCAGATCGATGATGCCGTCATGGCTGTCCGACATCTGCAGCTCTTTTTCCGAGCACATCATGCCATGGCTCTCGACGCCACGGATGGTGCCGATGGCAAGCGTCACGTCGAGACCCGGCACATAGGCGCCGGGAGCGGCGAAGGCGCCGACCAGGCCGGCGCGCGCATTCGGGGCGCCGCAGACGACCTGGATCGGTGCGCCGGTACCGGTATCGACCATCAGCACCTTCAGCTTGTCGGCCTGCGGGTGTTTTTCCGCCGAGACGACCTTGGCGATGACGAAGGGTTTGAACGCGGCCTTGTCGTCGACATCCTCGACCTCCAGCCCGATCGCCGTCAGGCGCGCGCAGATCTGTTCAAGGGTGGCATCCGTTTCCAGATGGTCTTTCAGCCAGGAGAGTGTGAATTTCATTGTTCACCTATGTTCTAAATTTGGCGTTCCAGCACTTCAACAAGGCGGAAGCGCTCGCAGACGAGTTCCATATCGGGGGAGAAGCCGCCATTGCGGCGGAAATAGTGCTCATGCCCTTCGCGCCAATCGCCCAGCGTCCGAAAACCCTCGCCTTCCGCGAGGGCGAAGGCCTCGTCCACCTCTTCGAATCTGCGGACGGTGACCTCCATTGTTTCGATAACGGCGGCCGGCCGGCCGGCGCCGTCAAGCACAACATCGCGGCGGCCGACGACTGGCAAGGTTTCCTTACCCTCGCCGTAGTCGTTGACGCGCCCGCAGGTCGCCGTCTTCCTGCCGTCAAGGACCAGCGCCAGCAGGTCGTCCGCCATCGTTGGCGAATCGCCAAAGGAGAATGTCACCGCTCCTTTCAGCCGGTCCGGAAGCTCGCTCATGCGGAAAGCCCGCCAAACAGCGTCGGCATGTCGAGTGGGCGGAAACCGTAATGGCTCATCCAGCGCACGTCGGCGTCGAAGAAGTTTCTGAGGTCCGGCATGCCGTATTTCAGCATGGCGATGCGGTCGAGCCCCATGCCCCAGGCAAAGCCCTGGTAGACGTCGGGATCGAGGCCGCCGGCGCGCAGCACGTTCGGGTGGACCATGCCGCAGCCGAGGATTTCCATCCAGTCGGTGCCTTCGCCGAACTTGACGATCGGGCCGGAGGAGCGGTCGCACTGGATATCGACCTCGAAGGACGGCTCGGTGAACGGGAAGAACGACGGGCGGAAGCGCATCGTCACGTCGTCGACCTCGAAGAAGGTCTTGCAGAACTCCTCGAGGATCCAGCGCATGTTGGCGACGTTCGACTTGGTGTCGACGACGAGGCCCTCGACCTGATGGAACATCGGCGAATGGGTGGCGTCCGAGTCCTGCCGGTAGGTCTTGCCGGGGATGATGATGCGGATCGGCGGCTTTTGCGCTTCCATCGTGCGGATCTGCACCGGCGAGGTGTGCGTGCGCAGAACCTTGCGCTCGCCGTTTGCGTCCGGATTGAAGAAGAACGTGTCGTGCATCTCGCGGGCCGGGTGGCCTTCGGGGAAATTCAGCGCGGTGAAATTGTAATAGTCGGTCTCGATATCCGGACCTTCGGCGATCGAGAAGCCCATGTCGGCGAAGATCGCGGTGATCTCGTCGATGATCTGGCTGATCGGATGAATGCGGCCGCGTTCAGTCGGGGAAGAACGCACCGGCAGACTGATATCGACGGTCTCGCGGGCGAGACGCTCGGCGATCGCCGCGTCCTTGAGGTCAGACTTGCGGGCAGCGATCGCTGCAAAGACATCATTCTTCAACGCATTGATGGCGGCACCGCGCGTCTGGCGCTCCTCCGGCGTCATGGTGCCGAGCGTCTTCAGCAGCTCGGAGATCGAGCCCTTCTTGCCCAGCGCATTGACACGCACGGCTTCGATCGCCGCTTCGTCGCCGGCACTGGTAACCTCGGCCAGCAAGTTCTCTTTCAGTGCTTCCAGATCGGACATCGTTTATTTCCCGGTTTCATCCCGTGATCGGTCAAAGAAAAACCCGCGCCAGCCGAGCCAGCGCGGGTTTCCCAACTAATATTGAAAAGGCTTGGGAAGCGCTGGTCTTAACGAACCGCGCTTTCAAACTCATTGGTGGTGCCGGCGTCCTTGAGGTAGGACAGGGCCTTCTTGGCAGCAGCGACGAGCGCGCCGAATGCTTCCGGCTCATGGATCGCCATGTCGGAGAGAACCTTGCGGTCGACTTCGATGCCAGCCTTCGACAGACCGTCGATGAAACGGCCATAGGTCAGGCCCTGCTCGCGGACGGCAGCGTTGATGCGCTGGATCCAGAGAGCGCGGAAGTTGCGCTTGTTGACCTTGCGGTCGCGATAGGCAAAAGCCTTCGAGCGATCCACGGCAGCCTTGGCGGCGCGGATGGTATTCTTGCGGCGGCCGTAGAAGCCCTTGGCTGCCTTGAGTGTCTTCTTGTGCTTGGCGTGGGAAGTTACGCCGCGTTTTACACGTGCCATGTCATGATCTCCTTAAAAAATCCAAAAGTGCCAGACGTCTTAAAGACCGTTGGGCAGGTAGTTCTTGATGACCTTCTTGCCATCAGGCTCTGCAAGCACCATCGTGCCACGTGCATCGCGAATGAACTTGTTGGACCGCTTGATCATGCCATGGCGCTTGCCTGCGGCAGCTGCCATCACCTTGCCGGTCGCGGTGATCTTGAACCGCTTCTTGGCCGAGGATTTCGTCTTCATCTTGGGCATTTTGCTACTCCATTTTTCTTGATTTCGAGATCGACTGACGAGGTCGTCTCCAGCGTAAAGAACGGCCACGGCATGCCCTGCCGGACCGTTCGGACGGGGGCTTGTAACCGAAGCGCCCGCAAAGTGCAATGGGATTGAGGCAAACGCCCCGATATTTCCGCATTGCCGGTCGTCGATATGAAAAAGCCGCCCATAAAGCGGCTTTCATCAGGTGCGTCCTGAAAGACAGGCGCTTATTTCGGCGCCAGAACCATCATCATCTGACGGCCTTCGAGCTTCGGCTCGGCTTCGACCTTGGCGATCGTCACGGTGTCTTCCTTGACCTGAAGCAAAAGCTTCATGCCCAGTTCCTGGTGGGCCATTTCGCGGCCGCGGAACTTCAGGGTCACCTTGACCTTGTCGCCTTCCTCGAAGAAGCGGTTCATCGCCTTCATCTTCACGTCGTAGTCGTGCGTGTCGATGTTGGGACGCATCTTGATCTCCTTGATCTCGATGATCTTCTGCTTCTTGCGCGCTTCCGCCGCCTTCTTCTGTGTGGCGTATTTCAGTTTGCCCAGATCAAGGATCTTGCACACCGGCGGTTCCGCGTTCGGCGAGATCTCGACGAGGTCGAGACCCAGTTCTTCCGCCATGCGGAGCGCCTGATCGGTGGGAATGCTGCCGTGGTTGACACCTTCGGCGTCGATGAGCTGAACCCGGAGGGACCGGATTTCCTTGTTAGAGCGGGGCCCGTCTTTTGTCGGGGCGTCCGTTTTGAACGGTCTGCGAATGGTCGTACTCTCCTCGAGCTGTTAAGACTGCAATGTCGGAAGATAGCGCTATATCCCGGCAAAATGCCGTTCAACTGCCGCTTGGCCTTCATGTGTAAATTGCTGCGGAAAAGTCAATAACACAGCTCTTCACGAAAATCACCACCTGTCAGCCATTCGGAGAATCTGTTTTAGAAAGAAAATCAGCGGGAAGCGCTCAAAACAGGGAAATTTGCATGTCATTGCCAATCTCGAATGCCGATCCCGACACTCTCGACGTCGGCAGCGGCAGCGAATCGCGCCGCATCGCCATGCGCATCCTGCCTGCCGCAAGCGGAAATAACCTGCCGGCGCTGGTCTGGCTCGGCGGATACCGCTCGGACATGGCAGGCACCAAGGCTGTCGAACTCGAGCGCCATGCCGCGGCAACCGGCGCCGCCTGCATCCGCTTCGATTATTCCGGACATGGCATGTCCGGCGGCGCCTTCACCGATGGCACCATTTCCCGCTGGCTGGAGGAAAGCCTTGCGGTCATCGATCACGTCAAGCCGGAACGCATGATCCTTGTCGGCTCGTCGATGGGGGGCTGGGTGGCGTTGCGGCTGATCGCCGAGCTGCGTGCCCGCGGCGAGGGCGGCCGGATCGCCGGCCTCGTCCTGATCGCGCCGGCGCCCGATTTCACCAGCGAACTGATCGAGCCGAACCTGACGGATGCGGAGCGCACATCGCTTGCCGCGCGCGGCTATTTCGAGGAGCCGACGCCCTACGGTCCGGATCCGAACATCTATACCGCCCGGCTGATCGAGGACGGCCGGCAGAACCGGGTGCTCACCGGCATCATCGAGACCGGCTGCCCGGTGCATATCCTGCAGGGCATGAAGGATCCAGACGTGCCCTATGGCCATGCGCTGAAGCTGATGGAACACCTGCCGTCCGACGACGTCGTGATGACGCTGATCCGCGACGGCGATCACCGCCTGTCGCGGCCGGAGGATATCGAGCGGATTATCGCCGCCGTCGATGGCATGCCGACGGGCTGAAAGCCCTCAAAAACCGGGCATGATGCGCATTTGCCGCGCATCTTAACCATATCCGGCAATCCCCAAATCTGCAGATTGACTTCGTTTCGAGCGCGCTGTTAACTCTTTGTTAACGATTAGAGCAGCGCGCGGCGGGGTTTGACCGCGAAAGCTGACGGCAGTTTCAGATTTTCGCGGGGGTTTCTTCGGGATTGTTCCGGGAGAGAACCGCGCCACAGGGGACATGCATGGCGCAGTTGATGGGCATCAGAAAAATGGTCGTGGCATTTGCGGCTGTTTTCGCATCGGCGGGCGCTGCCATCCCGGCGCCGAGCGCCACAGCGCTGTCGATGCAGACCGGCGCCATCACCTCGCAGCCGATCGGCCATTACGAATTCTGCCAGAAATATCGCGCCGAATGCGAGATCAAGTCGAAGTCGACGACCGCGCCGCGTGTGACCGATTTCGGCTGGTCGGTCATTCGTCAGGTCAATCTTGCCGTTAACCGCGAAATCACCCCGATGACCGACATGGACCTGTACGGCAAGGATGAGGTCTGGGCCTATCCGGATACGGCTGGCGATTGCGAGGACTTCGTGCTTTTGAAGCGCAAGCGCCTGATGGAGAAGGGCTTCTCCCCATCCGACCTTCTGATCACCGTCGTCCGCAAGCCGGACGGAGAAGGCCATGCGGTTCTGACCGTGCGCACGGCGCAGGGCGATTTCATCCTCGACAATCTCGAAAACGACGTGAAGCTCTGGACGAAGACACCCTACCGCTTTTTGAAGCGCCAGGCTTCGTTCAACACCGGCCGCTGGGTCACGATCGAAAACGGCGCGGAAGTTCTGGTCGGTTCGGTCGGGAATTGATCCGCGGTCGGTCTCGCTGCGAGCACTAACCTATTTCGTCATCCTTGGGCTTGTCCCAAGGATCTATCAACCTCCATGAAAAGTCAGTTTTGTCATGCCTTTCGCAGATGCTCGGGACAGGCCCGAGCATGACGAGGGTGAGCCTGTGCTCAAGCATTCCCAATCAAAACCCCCGCCGCCAGCACCAGTCCGCCGCCAAGCACCACCTGAAACGCCGCGCGCAAGAACGGTGTCTCCATATATTTGTTCTGGATGAAGGCGATGGCCCAGAGTTCGAAGAAGACGATGATGCCGGCGGTGATCGTTGCCGTCCAGAAATGCGGGATAAGATAGGGCAGGGCGTGGCCCAGCCCGCCGAGCGTCGTCATGATGCCGCAGGCTAGGCCGCGCTTGAGCGGCGAACCGCGTCCCGAAAGCTTGCCGTCGTCATGGGCGGCTTCCGTGAAGCCCATGGATATGCCGGCGCCGACCGAGGCCGAAAGCCCGACCAGGAAGGTTTGCCAGGTATCCTGCGTGGCAAAGGCGGCGGCAAAGATCGGCGCCAGGGTCGAGACCGAGCCGTCCATCAGCCCGGCAAGACCCGGCTGCACATAGGTGAGCAGGAACTGGCGGTGTGCTGCCTCGTCTTCCTTTTTGCGCGCATCTTCCGGCACATGCTTGTCCGTCAGCATGCGGGCAATGTCCTCGTGCCCCTGTTCGGCCAGCGCCAGGTCTCCCAGCAATTGCCGGGTCGCGGCATCGGACGTGTTTTTCGCCGCCTCGACATAAAAATTATATGCTTGCGTTTCCATCAGTTCGGCTTCGCGGCGCATGGCGTCGAGCGACTGGTTGTGGCGCAGCCAGTCCGGCTTGCGGGTCAGGAAGCCGCTGACATGCTCGCGCCGGATGAGGGGAATGCGCTCGCCGAAACGGCGACGGTGCATGTCGATCAGCATGGTCTTGTGGGTGTTTTCCACCTCGCCCATGTCCTCGAAGACCCTGGCGGAATCCGGATACCTGTCCTTCAGCGCATCGGCATAGGCGAAGTAGATGCGGCTGTCGTCCTCTTCGGAAGAAATGGCAAGCGCCAGCACCTCCTGTTCGGAGAGCGATGAGAGCGGACGTCTGGACGCGGAAAACAGGCGGGAAAACATGATGGAAAAGACCTAGTTTAGAATCATTCTAAAAATAGAAGTCCATCACCAAAAGGTCAAGCCGAAACACGCAAGGCCTACTCGACAGGCAGCCGGATAACTTCCTACATAAACAGGACGATGAACCGCTTATGCGAAAGCCGCCGCCCGCATGAACCCGCTCCTGTCCAGCAAGGATACGCTTCTCGACCGCATCGGCATGGCGCTGGCGGGAAAATTGACGGCAAAGACGTCGGGCTATGAGCCCTATACGCCGTCCGATCCCGAAACCCTGGCGCGCACGCTCAGGCCCGGGGATATCCTTTTGATCGAAGGCAATCACAAGGTCTCCGCCGCGATCAAATATCTGACCCAATCGACCTGGTCGCACGCCGCCTTTTTCGCCGGCGATGAAATCCCGCTGACACTGGACCAGGCAACGTTGCCGGTCATCGATCGCCCGCAGCTCATCGAGGTCAATCTGGGGCAAGGCTGCGTCGCTGTGCCACTCAGCAAATATTCGACCTACAACACCCGCATCTGCCGGCCCGTCGGGCTGACGCCGGAAGACCGCAACGCGGTCCTGTCGTTCATGATTTCAAGGCTGGGTCTGAAATACGACATGAAGAACATTCTCGACATGCTGCGCTTCTTCATGCCGACGCCGCCGGTGCCGGTGCGCTGGCGCCGCCGCATGCTGGCCTTCGGTTCGGGGGACCCGACACGGGCCATCTGCTCGACGCTGATCGCTGAGGCCTTCGAGCAGATCCGCTATCCGATCCTGCCGGAGATCACCCGCGCCCCCGGCCGGGCTTCGGCAACATCGCAATATTCCCGCGCCGAAATCCTGCATATTCGCCATCATTCGCTCTATACGCCGCGCGATTTCGATCTCTCGCCCTATTTCGCCGTCGTCAAGCCGACGCTCGAATACGGCTTCGACTACAAGCGGCTGCAGTGGGAAGGCAGGGACGGCAAGCCTCTCATAGAGTGATATTGAGCGTCTGTTCCCGGACGATATAGGCCTTCTGGCGGTCGGTGATGTAGTCGCGCACGATCGGCGCGGCATCGCGGCTTCGCGAGAGCTGCATGTGGAAAACCAGCTGGCTGCCGGTGCGGAACATCATCTCGCAGCTGATCAGGTAGAATTCCCACATGCGGGCAAAGCGCTCGTCGTACATGTCGACGACCTTGTCGCGGTTCTTCTCGAAGCGTTCGACCCAGTGCTTCAGCGTCGTCGCATAGTGAACCCGCAGGAATTCGAGATCGCTCACCCAGAGATGGTTTTGCTCCACCACCTCGAAAACCTCGGAAAGGGCGGGCGAATAGGCGCCGGGGAAAATGTATTTGCGCAGCCAGGCGCTGGCCATGCCGGGCGGGCTCATGTGACCGATCGAATGCAGCACGGCGATCCCGTCGTCCGGCATCAATGTGTTCAGCTTCTTGAAGAACTCGTCGTAGTGGCTGACGCCGACATGCTCGAACATGCCGACCGAAACGATCCGGTCGAAGGTCTCGTTGACCTCGCGGTAGTCGCGCAGCTCGAAGCGGACGCGGCCTTCCAGTCCGGCATCCCTGGCGCGCTGGGTCGCCAGCGCCTGCTGTTCCTTCGACAGCGTGACGCCGAGCACCTCGACGTCTTCGAGCTGGGCCAGATAGAGCGCAAGGTCGCCCCAGCCGCAGCCGATATCGAGCACCTTCATGCCCGGCCGCAGGCAGAGCTTGGAGGCAAGCAGCCTCAGCTTGTTGCGCTGTGCCTGCTCCAGCGTCTCGTCCGGCTCGCGGAAATAGGCGCAGGAATAGAGCATGTGTTCGTCGAGGAACAATTTGTAGAAGTCATTGCCGAGATCGTAGTGATGCGCGACGTTGCGCTGCGCCTCGCCCTTGACGTTGGACTGCTGGCGCTTGCGGAAGCGCATCTTGATGGCGCGCAGCACCTTCTGGATCGGATAGGAGCCGAGCGACAGCCGGTTGATTGAAAACAGGGTGAGGAAGTCACGCAGCGTCGAGCCGTTTTCGAAGCGCAGCGTACCGTCCATGTAGGCTTCGCCGGCGGCAAGTTCGGAATTGAAGACGAGGGTGCGGTAAAGCTTGCGATCGGTCAGCCGCATGGTCACTTCCGGGCCGGGCTCACCCTTGAAAACATGCGGTTTTCCGTCCGCGTCGATGACGGTCAGCTGGCCCTTGCGGATGAAGGCTTTCATCATATGCGACAGTGGAAACATGCATACCTCGATGGATAAACGACGCTTACGAAGCGTCACTCTATCACCGGGTTTGCAAAAAGCGCGGCATTAATTGGTGAAAATTCAACGGCCGGTGGCGGTCGCGCCGGCACTCGCCGCGACCACGAGAACGGTGCCTGCGATCTGCAGCGCCGTCATCGGCTGGCTGAGAACGAGGAAACCGGCAATGGCGCCGATTGCCGGCTCCAGGCTCATCAGGATGCCGAAGGACGACGTACTCATGCGGCGCAGCGCGATCATTTCCAGCGCATAGGGGATCAGCGGCACGAGGAGGGCGAGCCCGGCGACGGCGGCGACGCCCTCGACCGTCATACGCGAGACTTCCATCAGGCCGAACGGTGTCGCGACGATCGCCGCCACGATCAGCGACATCGACAGGCCCTGCAGGCCTTCGAAGGCGTTGCCGGCTTTCTTCATCAGGACGATGTAGAGCCCCCAGCCGGTCGCAGCGCCGAAGGCGAAGAGAATGCCGGTGGGGTCGCCGATCCAGCCGTTGCCGTCATGGGCGAGCAGCAGCACGCCGCCACCGGCGATCAGCGGCCAGACCAGCCGCCAGCCGAGGCCGAAGGCGAAGGTCGCAACGGCCAGCGGCCCGAGAAAATCGATGGCGACGGCAAGGCCGAGCGGGATACGCTCGATCGCCGCGAAGAAACACAGCGTCATGCCGGCCATGGATGCGCCAAGCAGCCCCGCCGTCTGCCACTGCGCCCGCGAATAGCGCAGGATCGGCGGACGAACGACGATGGCGAGCAGGGCGGCCGCCCAGATCAGCCGCAGCCAGGTGGTGCCGAAGGGGCCGTAGGCGGCAATCGCCGGTGCCGAGAAAGCCGAGCCGAACTGCACGCTCGACATCGACAGAAGGCACATCAGCCCGCCAGTGAGCGCAGCGGCCGTGCCGGTGCTCAGGGGCGCCTCCGCCGGCGGGATCGCTCCATCGTTTCCATAGGCCGGTGCTGTTGTACGCTGATCCAAGACTTGCTCCTCCAACGGCGATGCCGATCGCCTGCATCGGCTCTACCGAAGGCGGGTTCCTGCGGCAAATTCATATTTGTGGGGGTTAACATAAGGGCTTTTGATGCTCGGTCGGCACCGCCGGGAACATATTGGCGACCAATCCGTTATTGGTTTCAGCAAAGGCAATATTTCACGCGAGGAAGAAACATGGACGTCAATGGCGTAGGCTGGATTGCGGCAATCATCATCGGCGGATTTGCCGGCTGGCTGGCGGAACAATTCATGAAGTCCAATATGGGCATGTTCATGAACATCATTCTCGGCATTGTCGGCGCCATCCTCCTCAACGCCATTCTCGCGTTTGCCGGGATGGGTTTTGCCGGCTGGCTCGCCTATCTGGCCATCGGCTTCATCGGTGCCTGCATTCTGATCGCGGTCGGCCGTGCCGTCCGCCGATAAATTTCTGGCCGATAAATTCTTCCGAAGGAGAAAATCATGCTGACATTCGCAGCCGAGGGCAGCGGCCAGGGCCGGCTCGAAATCAACGGCAATTCCCAGCCGGTATCCTATGAACTCGTGGAGGCACGCGAGGAAGACGATAGCCGTCAGGTCCGTATTCGCCTCAATGCGCCGAGAGACTGGCTGCTGAAACAGGGCTTCAGCGGCGAAGCGGTTCTCGTGCGCGACAACGGCTCACGCATCGCGGTGCGCCGCGAGGGCGGGCTGGATGTCGACGACACCGTGTCCGTTACGCTTGAAGGCTATGACGACACGCATGCCGATGGCGAGGACGTATCCGGAGCCTATCCGGAACTGAAACACTAGACTCAGGAGTGCGGCGGAAAAGAAAACGGGCGCGGTTCGAGGCCGCGCCCGTTTTTCATGTCTGCCCGTCTTCATTGCTGATTGAAGGATCAGTCCTTGGCGCGTTCGACGTAGGATGCATCTTCGGTCAGGATGACGACGCGCGTGCCGACGCCGATATGCGGCGGCACCATGGTGCGCACGCCGTTCGACAGGATTGCCGGCTTGTAGGAAGACGAGGCCGTCTGGCCCTTGACGACCGGCTCGGTCTCGACGATTTCGAGCGTCATGCGGGTCGGAAGCTCGATTGCCAGAGCAATGCCTTCGAACATCTTCAGCTGCACGACCATGCCTTCCTGGAGATAGGCCTTGTCATCGCCGATGACGTCGGGTGCAACCGCGACCTGATCGTAGCTTTCCGGGTTCATGAAGTGGAAGCCTTCGCCGTCTTCATAGAGGAAGGTATGATCGCGATCCTCGACGAAAGCGCGCTCGACCTGTTCGGTGGTACGCCAGCGCTCGGAAACCTTCACGCCGTCCGAGATGCGGCGCATGTCGACCTGGGTGACCGGCGTGCCCTTGCCGGGATGAAAGTTCGCGGCGGTCAGAACAGCGTAGAGCTTGCCGTCAACTTCGAGAACATTGCCCTTGCGGACGGATGAGGCGATTACCTTGACCATAAGTCTTCCTTGTAACTGAGCTTGATGCGTCGTAGAGGAGCGCACGAAATATGCGCGTCACAGACGCCAGAATGCGTTTTCGGGCCGCACCTATCCTATATTCGGGCAAATTGCCAGTGTGACGGCGGATACGCTCGAAGAAACCGTGCAATTTATACGACTCACTGGATTGCCCGAGAGTTTGGACACAGGACCTTGATGCCCGCTGCCTCCCCCTGGTGGACCCCCGATGTCCATGCCGACCGCCGTGGTTTCCTCATCGGCCGCAACCGGATTCAGGCCGCCCTGCGCGGTTTTTTCGCGGCGCGCGATTTCATCGAGGTGGATACGGCAACGCTGCAGGTGTCGCCCGGCAACGAGGCGCATCTGCATGCCTTTGCAACGCAGGCTATCCATCACGACGGCAGCGCCGCGCCTCTCTATCTCCATACCTCGCCGGAGTTTGCCTGCAAGAAGCTGCTGGCGGCCGGCGAACAGCGCATCGCCTGCTTCGCCCATGTCTATCGCAACCGCGAGCGCGGGCCGCTGCACCATCCGGAATTCACCATGCTCGAATGGTACCGCGCCGGCGAGACTTATGATGCGCTGATGCGCGACTGCGCTGACATCCTCGGGCTTGCCGCCGAAACCGCCGGGGCAAAGCAGCTGACCTATCGCGGCGGACGGGCCGATCCCTTCGCGGAGCCGGACCGCATCACCGTCGCCGAAGCCTTCGAGCGCTTCGCTGATGTCGATCTCCTCGGCTCGATCGATCCTGGCGGCGAAACGGACCGGGACCGCCTGGCCGGGAACCTTCGCGCCGCCGGTCTGCGGGTTGCCGACGACGATACCTGGCCGGATTTGTTCAGCCGGGTGATCGTCGAGAAGGTCGAACCCAATCTGGGTTTTGGCCGTGCCACGATCCTGTACGAATATCCGGTCGCCGAAGCCGCGTTGGCGCGGCCGGCGCCGCATGACGCGCGCGTCGCGGAGCGGTTCGAGCTCTATGCCTGCGGCGTCGAGCTTGCCAATGCCTTCGGCGAGCTGACCGATGCGCGCGAACAGCGCCGCCGCTTCGGCATGGAGATGGCCGAAAAACAGCGGGTCTATGGCGAAACCTATCCGCTGGACGAGGATTTTCTGAGAGCCCTTGAAATCATGCCGCAGGCAAGCGGCTGCGCGCTCGGCTTCGACCGGCTGGTGATGCTGGCGACCGGCGCATCGCGGATCGACCAGGTCATCTGGGCGCCGGTGGCGGAGACCGATCCTCTGAGCGAGGGCCGCCGGTGACCGCGCTTCGCTCCCTGAAAACCATCGACGATCTGGAAGAGGCAGGGCTGGTTGCCGCCGCCCGGCGCGTCGGGCTGGACGATGTCGCGGCTCGCTATGCGGTGGCCGTCACGCCAGCCATGGCGGCCTTGATCGACCCCTCCGACCCCGATGATCCGATCGCACGCCAGTTCGTTCCGGATGCGGCGGAGCTCGTTCGCCTGCCGGAAGAGCGGGAGGATCCGATCGGCGACGGCGCCCACAGCCCGGTCGAGGGCATCGTCCATCGTTATCCGGATCGTGTGCTGCTGAAGGCCGTGCATGTCTGCCCGGTCTATTGCCGCTTCTGTTTCCGCCGCGAAATGGTCGGGCCGCAGGGGCTCGGCACGCTTGCATCGCAGGCGATGGACAATGCCTTTGCCTATATCGCCGATCATCCGGAAATCTGGGAAGTGATCCTCACCGGCGGCGATCCGCTCGTGCTGTCGCCGCGCCGGCTCGCATCCATCATGGAGCGGCTTGCAGGCATCGATCATGTGAAGATCGTCCGCTTCCATACCCGTGTGCCGGTCGTCGAGCCCGACCGCGTCGACGCAGCCCTGATCGCGGCACTCAAGGCCAGCGGCAAGACCACCTATCTGGCGCTGCATGCCAACCATCCGCGCGAGCTGACGGCGGATGCTCGCGCTGCCTGCGCACGGCTGGTCGATAGCGGCATCGTCATGGTCAGCCAGTCGGTGCTGTTGAAGGGCGTCAACGACGATGCCGATACGCTGGCGGCGCTGATGCGGGCCTTCGTCGAAAACAGGATCAAGCCCTATTACCTGCATCATCCCGATCTGGCGCCCGGCACCAGCCATTTCCGCCTGACGATCGAGGAGGGCCAGGCGCTGGTCGCGAGCCTGCGCGGCCGTGTCTCCGGCCTCTGCCAGCCGGCCTATATCCTCGATATCCCCGGCGGCCACGGCAAGACGGCGATCAGCGCCGCGACGATCGAAGACAATGGCGGCGGCTGTTATACGGTTTCGGACTTCAACGGCGAAACCCATGCCTATCCGCCGGCGTCCGGCCGGCATCCGGAATGAATGAGCCTCTTTAGAGGTGAATTTTCCCGAACAGGGCGCTGAGTTCGGATTGCCTGCCGGTGCCGGTTTTCTGGAAAATCGATCGTATATGGCTTCTCACCGTTTCGTAACCGGTTCCCTGCCGGCTGGCGATATCGACGGCGCTCATGCCGCTGGCGACCAGAAGCGATATCTTCGTCTCGGCCGGGGTGAGATCGAAAAGCTCCATCAGAGTTTCCGGCTTCAGCCGCATGTCCTCGTCCGGATCCTCGATCAGCGCCATGGCGCAGGAATGCGAAAACACGTCGGCCAGCTGTGTGCCGAACCGCTCGAAGCGGACGATCAGCGGCCGTTTGCCCGCGCGCGAAAGGCGAACGGCAGACAATGTATCGGAGGATTGTCCGGGGGCTTGTATCGCGAGCTTCAGTTCGCGGCTGAAACGGGCGGTTTCATGTGCGGAGCCCGCCCGCACCTCTCCCCTCGAAATGCGCAAATCACCCGTAAACAGCGCGTCGGCTCTCGGATTCGTCAGCGTCACGAGGCCTTTCCGGTTGAAGAAGATGCAGCCGATGTTCGAGGTTTCGAAGGCCGCCGCCATGCCCATGATCCTGCTTGCGTCGATATGGCGGGCAAGTTGCATGGCTGTCAGCAGCCGGGTGCGGATGGCGTGGAAATGCGGCATGTCGGCCGCCGGGGGGGAGTCTTCCGACAGGCTGTTTTGCAGAACGAAATACAACTCATCCTTGGCCGAAGAGATGTTCATGAGAACGGAGTCGCCGACCCCGTATTTTCTCATGAATTTATAATATTCGTGATGGTCGAACTGCTCTCTGGACACGAAGCTTGCTTCAAGCACCACGCCTTCGCGGTGGAGCGGCGGCAAAAGTTGCGCGCGGAAATCCCTGGCGCCCCATTCTTCGCGAACATAGCCTTCCAGAAGATCGTCGAGATTCTCCGTGCTGAGCGCTGCGCCAAAGGCTCCGCGTCCGGCTGGCTCCATGATGTTGGCGCCGAGGGCACCGCTTGCCCTGCCTATGGCTTCAATGGTCGGCAGCCACAAGGACGGCTCGAAAATAGCGGCCTGGACTTGGTCCAGTGTCTGGGAGAGTAATCCGGCGTTCACGCGCATTCATGTCTGCTCACGTTCGCAATAACAGATTTTAGGTTCGGATCACTTCTCGCGTCAATGGTGTGTGGCCGGACTTTCGCCCGCAAATAGGGCCCTTTCTTGGGTCCAACGCGCCATTTGATCCGATTCCGCGCACAAAAAAAGCCAGTCACCGCGTGAAATACCCCGAAAGTTGGATGCCAACATCGGGGCAGTTCACGCGGTGACCGGCTTGTTGAAGCGGATGTTGCCGATCAGCCTTCCTTGATCGGCGCGATCGAGATTTCGACGCGGCGGTTCTGTGCCCGCCCGTCTGGACTGTTGTTCGAAGCAATCGGCCGGTCCGGGCCGTAGCCAACGGCCGACATGCGGCGCTGATCGACGCCCTGCGAGCCGAGATAGTTGGCAACGGAGATGGCACGGCGTTCGGAGAGGCCCTGGTTGTAGCTGGCGCTGCCGGTCGAATCCGTGTGGCCATCCACATCGACCAGCGTCTTGTTGAACTTGCGCAGAACGATCGCCACCGAGTTCAGTGTCGAATAGAAGCCCGGCATGACCTGGTCCTGATCGGTGGCAAACGTGATGTTGGAGGGCATGTTGAGAACGATGCGGTCGCCGACGCGGGTAACCGAAACGCCGGTACCCTGCAGCTGCGCGCGCAGCTCGGATTCCTGGCTATCCATGTAGTTGCCGATCAGGCCGCCGCCGAGCGCGCCGATGCCGGCGCCTACCAGCGCCGCGTCACGCCGGCCGGCCGCACTTCCGCCGACCAGAAGACCGGTCGCGGCACCCAGGCCCGCGCCGATCAGCGCGCCACCGGCGGTGTTCGACATCTTCTGCTGACCCGTATACGGGTCCGTGGTGGTGCAGCCGGAAAGATAGACGGCGGCGATGGCCAGTACGGCGATTTTCTTGATCATGGAATCAAAGGTCCTCAATGGTGCTCACTCAGCTTCATACTACCGATTGCGGCAGGAAGATGAAGAGGACGGCCACATGAAAGGATAGGACGGGTAAATAGCGTCGCAACCGTCCACAACAAGGCACGGGAACGAGCATAAAACACCGTTCCCGTTCCCGTGCCACTGTTCGCTACTCGGTCAGGTCGATTTCTTCCGTGCTGCCGCCTTGGCAGGTGTAGCAGCAATCGGTGCAGGTTTCGGCGTTGTCCGGCCCTGTGCCCCAATAGGTTTCCTTGTCGCCGGAAATCCAGGCGCCATAGCAGATTTTCTCGCCCTCGTCGCAGGACAGCGGAATCTGCTTGGTTTCGCCGTCGTCCAGCAGATAGACCTGATTGTTGCCCGGCCAGACATGGTCGCGGTCCTGGCTGTAGAGCTCGAGTTCGACGGCGTTCGGATGGCTGTTCTTCATCTGGAAGGTCACGTCCGCGGCCGAAGCGGCGGACACGCCGCCAAGAGCCAGGAACATGGACAGCGCGGCCAGACCCGCGCGTTGACGAATGGTTTTCATGGGTTCCCCTTAAGACTATCTGCCTTGCGGCTGAAAATCAGCTAACATGAACATTAGAAACACGAAATAGGCTACCCAGACAAAATCCGTTGATTTTTCCGTGTGATATGGCCATTTTTGGTGACAAGGATAGGTGGAATGCGCGCGGCGCGGCGCACTTCAATCGGCGGCAAGCGATTTGTAGAAAAACGTCGAGCCGCAATAGCTGCCGTCCGGCATCAAGGCATATTGCGGAATGACGCCGACGCGCTGCCAGCCGAATTTCTCGTAGATGGATTCCGCCGGGCTCCCGGTTGCCGTGTCGAGCACCAGAATATGTCGCCCGTGCCTGGCGGCCTCGGCTTCGGCAGCGTCCATCAGCAGCCGTGAAAGCCCGAGGCCGCGCGCCTTGCGGTGGACGAGCAGTTTCTTCAGGTCGGCGCGATGCGGCTGGTTTGGCATCGTGCCGATGCCGAGTTGAACAGTGCCAAGCATGTCGCCATCCGTCTCTGCCACGATCAGCACCGTGTTTCCCTCGGCCACAGCGCGGGCGACGCCTTCCCAGTAGGGCATGGCGTCCTGCGGCGTGTGCGGCGACATGAAGCCGACGGAGGCGCCGCCCTCAACGCAATCGGAGAGGATTTCCGCGAGCGAGGGCAGGGCGGCGGTGGTTTCGGAAGGGGTGAGCGTGCGGATCGTGACATCAGACATCGGGACTATACTTTGCTGCGATTGAGAATGACGGCGTAGCGCGCAGGCTCGCCGTGCGGATTGTGAAAGATGTGAGCCTCGGCAAGCCGCATGAACAGGCAGTCGCCGGCTTCCAGCACATAGGTCTCCGCGCCGGCCGTCATGGTGAGTCTGCCCTCGAACAGCCAGAGATGCTGGGTGAGGCTGGCGTCGAACTGCTGCTGCTCGAACACGACGCGCGCGCCCGGCGGAAATTCCACCTCGACGATATCGACGGGCGATCCGGTTCCATCCGGCGAGACCGAGCGGCGCAGATAGCCGGTCTCCGGATCGCGCCAGATGCGCTGGCTGTTGCGGCGTGAGAGCGGGCTTACGACAGTCTCCTCCGTTGCAAAGAAACGCGACAGCGTGGTGCCCAGCGCGCTGCAGAGCCGCGCCAGAAGCTGGGCGGTGGGGCTGGCCTCGCCGCGTTCGATGCGCGAGATCATCGCCCGGCTGACGCCGGCACGGGTGGCGAGATCGTCAAGCGTCATCGCCTGCGCCAGCCGCAGGGATTTCATGCGTTCGGCGATACCGGTTTCGAAGGCTTGTGTACTTTCCATTATAAGAGAATTAAGTTTTCTTATAGTGGAGTCAACGGAAAAGCCGTCGCTCGCCAAATAAATTCGCCGCATGCCGCTGTGGCGACAACGAAGCTCCCCGCAGCCGGATATGGTGTCCGCCATGCACATGGTTGAGGAAACTGCCATGTGATCAATATGTTAGAGGACGCTTGAGCAGTTGCTGCATTTCGGCGACTCGCTGAAATATAAGGGGATGGATGGCTGTGACAGACGAAATCCGGAGGGAGGAACAGCGAGCCTCCGTGCTGTCTATCGCCAGCATCGTGCTCTCCATGGCCTGCGTCGGCATCGGCAACGGCATGATGTTCGCCTATGTGCCGTTTCTCCTGGCGCGCGGCGACAGTCCGCCCTGGGTCGCGGGTGCGGCGGTGACAGCGCTTGCCTTCGGCGGCCTCGCCGGCTGCGTCGTTGCCGGGCCGATGATCCGCCGGGTCGGCCATGCGCGGGCGTTTTCCTGTTCGATGGCGCTGGTGCTGCTGTCGGCCTTTCTGATTGCGCTCGGGTTTCACCCGCTGCTCTGGGTGTTTGCACGCGGTCTTTATGGCGCTGCCGGCAATATCAATTTCATCATCTCGCTGAGCTGGCTCAACCATGCCAGCGCCAACAGCTGGCGCGGCAAGGCGATGTCGGTGTTCTACATGACCTATGTCATTGCCATTGGCGTTGGCGCCTGGCTGTTCGGGCAGATCCCGGCCGAGGGCAATCTGGCGCCGCTGCTCACCATCTTCTTCACCACCATGGCCATCCTGCCGATCGGCCTGACGCGCCTGCCCAATCCGCCGCCGCCCGCAAAAGTCAGCGTCGACGTGCCGATGGTCTGGCGCAATTCGCCCGTTGCCTTCGTCGGGGTTCTGGCTGCCGGCGGGCTTTCGATGGCCGTGCAGGGTTTCACGCCGATCTACGCAGCCGCCAATCAGGTGAGCCAGGGCGATGTGGCGCTGTTGATGCTGGTCATGCAGTTCGGCCTCATCTTCATCCAGTATCCGATGGGCGTGCTGTCCGACCGCATCGACCGGCGCATCGTGCTGATCCTCGTCTGCCTGCTGATCTCGGCCGCCGCCGTCGTCGCGCTCACCGTCTCCTTTGCCAATCTCATCCTGCTGATGCTGGTCTTCGCTGTTTTCGCCGGTGCCGTCGAAACCGTCTATTCGATCGCCAATGCCCATGCCAACGACCGCACGGCGCCCGCCGATTTCGTGCCGCTCGCCTCGACGCTTTTGATGTGCTGGTCGATCGCCGCCACCATCATTCCGCTGTCGATCACGCTGCTGACGCCGGTTTTCGGTCCGAAGACCTTTATCTACGCCGCCATGGGCACCGCGCTCGCCTATGCCGCCTTCGTCGCTGTTCGGCTGAAATTCCGCGAAACCGTACCGCCGCACCTGCGCGAAAATTTCGAGATGAAGAGCGCGCAGATGCCGAATGCCGGCGCGCTGGTCGAAGGCGGGAAGAGCGGCAGCGGGATGTGAAGACTTCGTTGAGGCTGTTTGCATATTCCGGCTATCCCAATCCGGCGGAAATCACCTATTCATGCCGTTGGAAACAGGAAGCCGGGTCCGCATCATGCTCAAGTTCAAGACATCCACCGGCACCGTTGCCGTCGATAACTGGGGCTACCAGTTGCAGGGGCTGAACGGCGATCCGCAAAACGTCAACCTGCTGGTCTCGGCCACCCATGACCTGCTTGTCATCGATTCCTCGCGTGACGGCACGAACAGCGGGCGCTTCACGGCTGACGAAGTGACCCGCATGAAGGACGGCATGGGCGGGCGGTCCGTGGTCGTCTCCTATATCTCCATCGGCGAGGCGTCCGATTTCCGCGACTACTGGGACAAGGACTGGACCACCACGGGCAAGGCCACCGGCAAACTGACGGATGAGGCGCCGGACTGGCTGGGGCCTGTCAATCCCGACTGGCCGGAAGGGCGCAAGGTGCGCTACTGGGATCCGGACTGGCAGAACACCATGTTCAACGACAGGAAGACCGGCGACCTCGACGCCATCGTCAAGGCCGGGTTCGATGCCGCCTATCTCGATATCATCGACGCCTATTATTTCTGGGGCGCCGAAGTTCCCAAGGCCGATCGGCAGGCCGGCGACCCCGTCAACCAGAAGCAGGCCGCGCAGCGCATGGTCGATTTCGTCGTCGACCTGACCGAACATGCCCGCAAAACCAACCCGGACTTTTTCGTCATCCCCCAGAACGGCGCCTGGATCCTCAATGACCTCGGCAGCGACAGCGCCCGCAAGCAGGCCTATCTCGATGTCATCGGCGGCATCGCGGTCGAGGACCTCTACTATCGTGGCGACAAGGACGAGAACAATGTGCTGAAGCCGGACGAGGAGACGATAGCCAT
Organism: Rhizobium herbae; assembly: GCF_017873135.1. Lineage (GTDB taxonomy): Bacteria > Pseudomonadota > Alphaproteobacteria > Rhizobiales > Rhizobiaceae > Pararhizobium > Pararhizobium herbae. The sequence continues at coordinate 134,400 of NZ_JAGGJV010000002.1, forward strand.
CCTGAAGCGCGACTTTGTCGACAAGGGCATCCCGGTCTTCGTGGTCGACTATATCAGCGGCAGCGCGCGCATCGACGCGTTCAACAAGATGGTCCTGGCAGACGGGTTCATCCCGTTCGCGGCCCCCGAGCGCGATCTCGACAGGCTGATCGGCACCTATGATGGCGACCCCGCCTATATCCGGCCGACCGCCGAGGCCGATACGCTGCGCGGCTCGAAGCTCGCCGACACGATCGACGGTCTGGGCGGTGACGATAAAATCACCGGGCGCGAAGGCAATGATACGCTCTCGGGTGGCGACGGCAACGACAGGCTGTGGGGCAGCGCCGGCAACGACAAGATCTCCGGGGGAGCCGGGAATGACAAGCTTTATGGCGGCGCCGGAAACGACATCCTCACCGGCGGCAGCGGCAAGGATCAGTTCGTCTTTGACACCAAGCTGTCCACCGGCAATGTGGATACGGTGGCGGATTTCAGTGTCGTCAATGACCGGCTCGTGCTGGACCACGACATCTTCACCAAGTTGCCGGTCGGGGCGCTGAAGGCCTCGGCCTTCCTCATCGGCACGAAGGCGGCGGATGCCGGCGACCGGATCGTTTACGACAGCAAGACCGGCAAGCTTTTTTACGACGCCGACGGAACCGGCAAGCTTGCTGCGGTCCAGATCGCGCAGCTCGACACCCACCTGAAATTGACGGCCGACGATTTCCTGATCGTCTGAGAACCGGCGCTTGATGGATCGCGGGCTTGCGCTTTTGCAGCAAAGAGCCTGCATTCTCCGCATTTCGTCGGCCGCAATCGGTAAAATTCTTTGCAGTTTCCAAGGTTCCATTGTATGCGGGCGCATGAGCACAACACCTTCAAAGACGCCCCTGTCGCATATCCGCAATTTCTCGATCGTCGCCCATATCGACCACGGCAAGTCGACGCTGGCCGACCGGCTGATCCAGTCGACCGGCGGCCTTGCCGCGCGCGAGATGTCGGAACAGGTTCTCGACAACATGGATATCGAGAAGGAGCGCGGCATCACCATCAAGGCGCAGACCGTGCGCCTGCACTATGTCGCCAACAACGGCGAGACCTATGTCCTCAACCTGATCGACACACCCGGCCATGTCGACTTCGCCTATGAAGTCTCGCGCTCGCTGTCGGCCTGCGAAGGTTCGCTGCTGGTGGTCGATGCATCGCAAGGCGTCGAAGCCCAGACGCTGGCCAACGTCTATCAGGCGATCGACAACAACCACGAGATCGTCACCGTCCTCAACAAGATCGACCTGCCGGCCGCCGAACCCGACCGCATCCGCGAGCAGATCGAGGAAGTCATCGGCATCGATGCCTCGCAGGCCGTGCTGATCTCGGCCAAGACGGGCCTCGGCATCCCCGATGTGCTCGAAGCCATCGTCCACCAGCTGCCGGCGCCGAAGAGCGAGGGCGGCGAGGATGCGCCGCTGAAGGCGCTCTTGGTCGACAGCTGGTACGACACCTATCTCGGCGTCATCGTTCTCGTGCGCATTCTCGACGGCGTTCTGAAGCGCGGCCAGACCGTGCGCATGATGGGCACGGATGCCAAATATCAGGTGGAGCGCGTCGGCGTCATCACCCCGAAGATGGTCACCGTCGATGCGCTCGGCCCCGGCGAGATCGGCTTCATCACCGCCTCCATCAAGGAAGTGGCCGACACCCGCGTCGGCGACACCATCACCGAGGACAAGCGCCCGACCGCCCATATGCTGCCGGGCTTCAAGCCCGCCCAGCCGGTGGTGTTCTGCGGCCTGTTCCCGGTCGATGCCGCCGATTTCGAGGACCTGCGCGCCGCCATGGGCAAGCTGCGTCTCAACGATGCGTCCTTCTCCTTCGAAATGGAAAGCTCGGCTGCGCTCGGTTTCGGCTTCCGCTGCGGCTTCCTCGGCCTGCTGCATCTCGAAATCGTCCAGGAGCGTCTCGAGCGCGAATTCGACCTCGACCTGATCGCGACCGCCCCGTCCGTCGTCTACAAGCTGTTCATGACCGATGGCACCGAGCGCGAGCTGCACAATCCGGCCGATATGCCCGATGTCGTCAAGATCGCCGAAATCCACGAACCGTGGATCCGCGCCACCATCCTGACGCCGGACGATTATCTCGGCGGCATCCTCAAGCTCTGCCAGGACCGCCGCGGCATCCAGGTGGAACTGACCTATGTCGGCACCCGCGCCATGCTGACCTACGACCTGCCGCTCAACGAAGTCGTGTTCGATTTCTACGACCGGCTGAAGTCGATCTCCAAGGGCTATGCTTCGTTCGACTATGCGATCACGCAGCATCAGGAGGGCCATCTGGTCAAGATGTCGATTCTCGTCAACGGCGAGCCGGTCGATGCCCTGTCGATGATGGTCCACCGCATGGCCGCCGAAAAGCGCGGCCGCGACATGTGCGAGAAGCTCAAGGAGCTGATCCCCAAGCACATGTTCAAGATCCCGATCCAGGCCGCCATCGGCGGCAATGTCATCGCCCGCGAAACCATCTCGGCACTGCGCAAGGACGTCACCGCCAAATGCTACGGCGGCGACGCAACGCGTAAACGCAAGCTGCTCGACAAGCAGAAGGCCGGCAAGAAGCGCATGCGCCAGTTCGGCAAGGTGGAAATCCCGCAGGAAGCGTTCATTGCGGCGTTGAAGATGGGTGACGAGTAGGCGCCTTTCCGCGCTTGCGATCGAGGGAAACCATCGCCGCTGGAACGCCGCTCTATCGCTCCAGCCGCCGCGCCGGGTTCCCGACCACCGTTGCCCCGGCGGGCACGTCTTTCGTCACCACGGCGCCTGCCCCGACGATCGCGCCGTCGCCGATGGTGACGCCGGGCAGGAGGATGGCGCCGCCGCCGATCCAGACGTCCTCACCGATTGTCACGGGCCTTGCCAGTTCAAGTCCGGTCCTGCGCAGGGCGGGATCGTTGGGGTGGATGGCGCAATAGATCTGCACGACCGGTCCGAGCATCGAGCCCCGCCCGATGCGGACCGGCGCGGAATCGAGAATGGTGCAGCCCGCATTCATGTAGACATTCTCGCCAAGCGCGATGTTCATGCCGTAGGAACAATGAAACGGTGCCTCGATCATGAAGTTTACAGGCACCGCGCGGAAAAGCGCCCGCAGCGCCGGCGCCGCCTGCCCACGCTCCGCCGGCGGCAGCGTATTGTGCTGATGCACCGCATCTCGCGCCCTTTGGCGCAAGGAGTCGAGTTCTGGATCGAGGCAATTGTACCATTGGCCCGCTTCCATCTTCATCCGTTCGCTGTCCGTCACGCCATTCTCCTGCACAAGGCGCTCACTTTTGCAGATCGGTGGCGGCGCCCGCAAGCGCGGCCTTTGGAAAAGTGGAAGGCCGGCAGGAAGCGCATGGGCCAGTCCGGCAACGTGGAGATTCCGCAGGACTCGTTCATCATGGCGCGGTAACCGGGCGATGAATAAACTCTTTTCTCCCAAGTATTGTGCGCATACTATGTGCGCATACATTCTGGAGGGTGACATGTCCCAGCCTGTCCGCAAATCTGCCAACCTGTCTCTGGACAGCGACCTTGTTTCCCTTGCCCGTGATCTGAAGATCAATCTGTCGCGGGCGGCCGAAGATGGCATCGAACGTGCCGTCAAGGCCGAGCGGGAGCGTCTCTGGCGGATCGAGAATGCCGAGGCGATCCGGCTTGAAAACGAATATGTCGAGAAGCACGGCTTGCCGCTGGCGAAATATCGCCAATTCTGATGGCACGATTCCATGTGTACCGGCTGAAATCGGACGGTGTCCTGGTCGTTGATCTTCAGGCAAGCATATTGGACGATCTGCCGTCGCGCGTCATGGCACCGCTTTACCCGGTGGCGGACATGTCCTGGTCGATATTGCGGCTCAATCCCCGTTTCCTGATCGATGGAGAGCTTCACGCCATGGCAACACAGCGCATGGCGGCCATTCCCGTATCGGAGATCGGCAGTGAAGTTGCCGATCTTTCAGCGAAAGGCGATGATATCGTTGCTGCCACCGACTTCCTTTTTCAAGGCTTCTGACGCTTTCGTCACTTCGCTCCGCCAGGCGTTCATTCAAAGCAGTCCCAGTGAACTACCGGCGAGACTTGCCGAAAAGAGCAGCATCGCACCTGCTGCGACGCGGCTGAGAAGCGGCGGGAACTCGGCCCGTTTCCGGTAAATCATCGCTGCACCGGCGCTCAGCCAGACGCAGCCGGCCGATACGACCATCAGCAGGAACAATCCGAGCCACGGCAGCACCGTGCCGAATGTGCCGTGCGGTACGAGCACCAGGCCGAAGATCAGGGCCTTGGGATTGAGCACGGTAGTCATGAAAACCTGACGGAAGGTAACGAGCGACGCCGGTACGCCGGCAGACGGCGCCGTCCACAGCTTGGCTGCAAGCAGCAATACCCACATTGCCGAGCAGAGCTTGATGGCCGATGCGGCAAGCGGGTGGTCTGCAAGATAAGGCCCGGCAAAGGTTGCAAGCGGGGTGATCGTCAGGAGATAGCCGGACGCTTCCGCGACGATCAGCGGCAGCGAGCGCCGGAAGCCGGCCGATGCGCCGCCGACTGCCAACAGGGTGTTCGTTGGACCGGGGGTCAGAAGAAGAACGAGGACGGCGGCAATAAAGGCAGGTACGGTCAAAACACTCTCCGAAGGCTGGAGCGCATTCTATCGCGGACGGATTTCCCTGTCTTGATCCTGGTCAAGCTTCTGCCTGCCTTCCGGAAAATTATCGCACCGCCTGCTCCGCAAACTCCTGCAGCAGCCCCTCATAGGCCTCCATCGGCGGAAACGTCTCGTAGGAGTGAACCGCGGCCGTCGTGGCCCAGGGCAGCTTTTCGCTGGTGAAGGTCTCGATGAAGGGAGAGAACCAGCTTGCGTCGTCCAGCATGGTCGGGCGCAGGTTGACGAACCAGTCCATACCTTCGGGCCGCGTGAACATCCAGCTTTTGCAATGCGGGCAGAAATAGTGGCGGGTTGCGCCGTGCAGGCCGCCGATCACCGGTTCGCCATCGATGACTGCGAACGCGTCGGCAGGGATGGCCGCGCTCAACGAATAGGCGCTGGCGCTCATCTTCTGGCAGCCGGTGCAATGGCAGGCCATGGTCAGGATCGGCGGCGCGCTGATCTTCAGCCGCACCTGCCCGCACCGGCAACCGCCTTCCAGGGGTAAATTCAGTTTGCTCATGATTTGCTCCTCCCGTCGTTCGGATCAAACTAGCGGAGGAACGGACAATGTCCAATGCCATGGATGATCGTAGGTGAGGGCTTTATCCGAATGAACCGATACTTTGTTAGCCGGCTCAGTCCAACTTGCAGGGCCATGCCGAAGGCGTGGTCAGGCCTGCCGGTAGCTTCGTCTTGGCGTCGCCGCAGGCAAGCTCGATCTGGGACTGTTCAAGGCCCTTTGCCGCGGAAAGGTCCAGCCCCTCGATATGGGTCAGGAACATGAAGGCCTGATCGAAGACAAGCGGGCCTTCGAAGATTGCGCCGCTGAGATTGGCGCGGGAGAGGTTGGCGAGCGAGAAACGCGCGCCGGTCAGAACCGCTCCCTTGAACAGGACACGTCCGACCTCCGCCTTCTCGAAATTGGCTCCGGTCAGGTCGGCGCCGCTGAAATCGGCGCGCTGGAGTTCCGCGCCGGCAAACGAAGCGCCGGTGGCGGCAATATTGGCAAAGCTGGACCGGTAGGCTTCGACACGGGCGAAATTCGCCTTGTCGGCCTTGGCGCCGGCCAGCCAGGCGCGCACCAGATTGGCCTTTTCCAGGTTGGCCGAGACCAGGTTGGACCCGCTGAGATCGGTCAGCGAAAAATCGGTGCCGGACAGGTTCGCACTTTCCAGCTCGCTGGACGGCAGCATCAGGTTCTTCTTGGAGCACTCGCTCCAGTCGAGCCCCTTCTCCGGCGTGCCGCTGCAATAGGCTGCCTTTGCCGGCGAAGCGGCGGCAACAACGGCTGCAAGTGCCATGGCCGGCAGCAGGCCGAAGGCCAGTGCCCGGGATCTCGCAGCAGTCCCTTCCCCCGGTGCCGATTGACCGGCTTGCTTGTCGAAATGGATCTTCATCCGAGTGCTCCGCTTCTCCGCTCGAAAGCCTGCCAGAACCAGACAAGCCCCCTTTGCGCTCTTTATATAGCTTCCCATGTTTTAATAGATAGGATCACTGGCGCGCGCTGCAAATGCCAGGACATATTTAGGTGTCAGGCGGTTGCGCCGGCCATCTCCCGGGCATTGTTTTCGGCCGGTTCGCTGCTCCGGATCGTGCCGACCCAGGCGCGGGCCAGCGCCAGCCCGGCCGCATCCGCCTGTTCGGCATGCCGCGCGGCATGCTCGGGATAGCGCCCGAGCCAGTGCGGATCGAGGCTCATGATCTGGTCCTCGAAAATGCGGTTCCAATCCTCGACCACACGGGTGCCGGCCTCGAAGTGAAATTGCATGCCATAGGCGGCACGGCCGATGCGAAACGCCTGGTTGGCGACCGCCGGGTTGACGGCAAGATGGATAGAGCCTTCGGGGAGGGTGAAGCTGTCGGAATGCCATTCGAAGCTTGTGAAGGCTGTGCCGGCCGCGCTCAGCACCGGATCGCGCTTGCCTTCGCTCGTCAGTTCGACGCCGTGCCAGCCGAATTCGCGGGTCCGGCCGAGAAGATTGTCGCCCCCATGCGCACGGGCCAGAAGCTGGCTGCCGAGGCAGATGCCGAGTACCGACTTGTCAGCCTCGGTAAAGGCGCGCATCAGGCGTGCAAGCTCCGGCAGGTAGGGATGGATGTGATCGTCGATGGCGCTTTGTTCGCCGCCAAGTACCACCAGGGCGTCATGGCCATGGACATCGCCGGGCAGCGCCTCGCCGGTAAAGGGCTGGCGCAGGTCGATCTCGGCACCCGCTTCGGCCAGTGCCACGCCCACCTGTCCAAGATCGGAATGGGCCATGTTTTCAACCACCAGAACCCGCATTGTCTCTCCGTTCGCTCCATCATTCCCCTGAGATTGACCACGGCTGATGACGGCTTTCAAGAGGTTTCGGGTCATTTAAGGGCGCGTTTGATGGCTGGAATAGCCCGCTAGTCTTGACCTTTTGGCCTGAAAGTAGCATTGGACCGCCTTGGTCGCGTTCCTTGAAACGCCAGACAGCGGAAAAACCATGAGTAAAGTGACATCCTCTGCCCCCTCGCAGCGCATGCTGAGGGTCGGCGAACAGGTACGTGCAGGCCTGACACAGGTGCTGCAGCGCGGCGAAGTGCGCGATCCGCTGATCGAGACGACGGTGATCTCGATTTCGGAAGTCCGCATGTCGACCGACCTGCGGGTGGCCACGGCCTTCGTGACACCGCTCGGCGTTGCCGACCATGCCGATATCATCGAGGCGCTGAACCGCCATGCCAAATATATTCGCGGCCGCCTGACGCCGCATCTCCGGCAGTTGAAATACATGCCGGAAGTCCGCTTCAAGGACGATACCAGCTTCGACAACTACAAGAAGATCGACCAGCTGCTGCGGTCGCCGGAAGTCCTGCGCGACCTGAAGGATGAAGACGGACTGAAAGACGAAAAAGGGGAGTGATGGCAAAGCATATCACTCTGGACGAACTCAACGCCTGGACCTTCGATCAGCGCCAGACATTCTATCGCAACGGTCTTGCCCGTTTCGACAATGCCGAAGCCGTAAGGCTTGTCGAAATGCTGGTCGCCTCCGGCCTGCCTTTCCGCAGCGGCAAGGAAATCGCCCATGGCGACCGCGAGATGAAGGCGCTCGAAGCCATCGTCTATTCGCCCTATAATGAAAAGCTGCTGCTCGAAGCCGCTGCCTCCGGCAAGCCGCCGCTCGGCGCCATCGAGCCTTTGATTATCGAAGGCCTCGGCGAGGACTATCGCGCCGACAATGGTGCGACGATCGCTGCCGGATACCTGATCGCAAGGCGCCTCTATGCCCTGGGATTCGAAAAGGGCAACAGCCAGAAAATGCCGGATGGCAGCGTTGCCAAGACTGCAGCGACGTTTCGTAAAAAAAGAGCCTGAACAATGTCAAAACCTCGCAAGCCCAAGGGCCGCCCGATTTCCGGCTGGCTGATCCTCGACAAGCCGCTGGATTTCGGTTCGACAGAAGCCGTGTCGAAGATCAAGTGGTTGTTCAAGGCGCAGAAGGCGGGCCATGCCGGCACGCTCGATCCGCTCGCCTCCGGCATGCTGCCGATCGCGCTTGGCGATGCGACCAAGACCGTTCCCTATGTGATGGACGGCCGCAAGATCTATGAATTCGCCGTTGCCTGGGGTGAGGAGCGCTCGACCGACGATCTCGAGGGCGAGGTCACGCAATCGTCGGATGCCCGTCCGTCCGAGGAAGACATCCGTGCCCTGCTGCCGAAATATACCGGCGTCATCAGCCAGGTGCCGCCGCAGTTTTCGGCCATCAAGATCGATGGCAACCGCGCCTATGATCTTGCGCGCGAAGGCGAAACCGTCGATATTCCGGCCCGTGAAGTCGAAGTCTTCCGCCTGTCGCTGCTCGGCTGCACGGCCAACCTCGCGCATTTCGAGATCGAATGCGGCAAGGGCACCTATGTGCGGTCGCTGGCCCGCGATTTCGGCCGCGACCTCGGCTGTTTCGGCCATATCGCTTCCCTGCGCCGCAGCTTTGTCGCGCCTTTCGCGGAAGAGACGATGGTGCCGCTGGCCGAACTCGTGGCACTGGAAAAGATCGAGAGCGACGAGGAACGGCTGGAAGCGCTCGACGCCTTCCTGATCGATACCGGCGAAGCCCTGTCGAACCTGCCGCATATCGCCATTACCGAGGATCAGGCCCATCGCCTGAAAATGGGCAATCCGATCATCCTGCGCGGCCGCGATGCGCCCATGGCGGAGCCGGAAGCCTATGCGACGTCGCGCGGCAAGCTGGTCGCCATCGGCGAGATCGGCGAGGGCGAATTCCGCCCGAAGCGCGTCTTCGTCACGGCTTGAAACTTCACCGCACCCCCATAGGTCTTGCCGCACGGCATCGGTTGCCTTCGTAGAATCGCTGGCGCATGTTCCGGTCTGTGATCGGGATTCGCGAACCCTTCGGGGTGTTAAGCGTTGTGCGATTTACCAGGCCGGGGACGGTGGATGAGGGACACTTGAGCGACGGACAGGACAAAAAGAGTGCGCCGGGCGCGCGTTGGAGAACACGCCTGCGCTCGCGGCTGAGGCGTCCGCTGTCGTTTTATCTGACAGTCCTGCTGCTCATTGCCATCGTCCCGTCCTTCGTGTTTTCGATGATCATCCTCAAGCGCAGCATCGACGAGCAGGAGCGCGTGGTGACCGCGCTGCTCAGGGCATCGACCGGATCGGTTACGCGCGTGGTGGAGCGCGAGATCGACGGCATGCTGACCACGCTCAGGGTGTTGTCCACGGCCAGCACCATCGACAACAACAATCTCGAACAGTTCTACGATCGCGCCCGCTCATCGCTCGCAGACACCGATTCGAACCTTTTGGTGATCGATCGCGCCCACAATCAGCTTTTCAATACCCGCGTACCGTTCGGAAGCCGGCTGGCGAAGGCATCCGACCCAACCTCCATCGATCAGGCTTTTCGAAACGGAGGGCCGTTCATTTCGAATGTCTTCTTCGGCCAGACGGCAAAAAGATGGGTGTTCAACGTCTACCTGCCGATCACCACGCCGCTCGGCAATGGCGACTACCTGCTGACACTCACCCAGAACGCCGAGAATATGCTGAAGGCGGTCAACCGGGATGTGCTGTCGCCCGGCTGGAATGCGGCATTGCTCGACGGAGCCGGCAATGTGATTGCCTCATCAGACAAGGCACTGGCAGTCGGCAAGCCATTTTTCATGGAAATCGTGCCGGCATTGCGTGTCGGCGTCGGCGAAGCGGTTCATGACGGCGTCGAATACCGGACGGTCACCGAGTTTTCGGTGCTGACCGGCTGGAAAATCGTCGCCTGGGCCAAAAGTTCCGATGTCGATGCGCCGGCGCTGTGGTCTTATCTCTGGCTGTCGCTGGGCGGCCTTCTTTTTGCCGGCATAGCCATAGCGGGATCCGCCGCCATCGCGCGGCTTCTGGCGCAGGGTGTCAAGCTGCTCGCTCGCGACGCGCATCTCCTGGGCGCGGGACGGCCGATCGCGGCGCGCAAACACATGATTGCCGAGATCGAGACCGTATCGACGGCGCTGGCCGAAGCGGCGCAGGCGCGCAGGAAGGCGGAAAACGAAATCCGTTTCCTGATGCGCGAGGTGGCGCACCGTTCGAAAAACCAGCTCACCGTCATCCAGTCGATGCTCAACCAGTCGCTCAATGCGGCGGAAAACCGGGTGGATTTCGCCGAAACCTTCCGCAAGCGCATCAGCGGCCTTGCCCGCTCGACCGATCTGATGATTGCCAATGCGGCCCAGGGCGTCGATTTTCACGAGCTGGCCCAGAACCAGCTGCAGCCGTTCATTCCCGACGATCCGCTACGGGTCCACCTGTCGGGGCCGCCCGTCCGGCTGGATGCGCAGGTATCGCAGACGCTGGGCATGGCCCTGCACGAGCTTGCCACCAATGCGACGAAATACGGCGCGCTTGCCAATGGCAGCGGCACGATCGACCTGCAATGGTCGGTCTCCGACGGCACGTTTCTTCTCGCCTGGAGAGAAAAAGGCGCCGATATCGATCCGATTGAGACCGGCAGCCTGCGCAAGGGTTTCGGCACCATGGTGCTCGAGCGTATGCTCGGCATGGCGCTGGACGCGAAACTGGAGCGGATCATGCATTCCGACGGGATCGAATGGCGCGTGAAAATCCCGACCGAAAAACTGGGCGCCGACCTGTCGGTCCAACCGTAGGGAGGGTCTGCCCAAGGCTTGTCGCGTATTGGAAGGAGTACAGATGCCTCGAAACAATGTCATGGCGGCTGCCATTCTCGTTGCCACGGTTTTCACCGGCGCGGCAGCGCCCGCGTTCGGCGCCGATTGCGTGGTGGCCGATCCCACTGGAACGCCGCTCAACGTGCGTTCCGGGCCTCAAGGTACGGTTCTGTCGGTTCTCGACAACGGCGTCCCCGTGCAGGTCGTCGAGGAGCGCTTGCATGGCGGCAAGCGCTGGGCAAAGGTGACCGCAAATGGCGAGACGCTCGGCTGGGTATTCGCCGCCTATCTCGATTGTGCAATGGTTGACGACAACAGCAAGTCTGCCCCGATGCGGCCGCGCGTTGCCCCGCAATGACGGCGAATTGAAGTGTCGCGCCGCCTTTATCCGCCCTCTTTCTTTTTGATGCCGGATAGTTTATAGGCAGCGCCAGCATCAGACCCCGCTCTCTGCGGACTTGTGCCTTCATGGCCGCAGCTAGACGACATCCCGGCTGCTGGCGACCCGAAATCCTAACATTGAAAGGATGACACGATGTCGATCACTGCAGAGCGCAAGGCTGCGCTTATCAAGGAATACGCAATCGTCGAAGGCGACACCGGTTCTCCGGAAGTCCAGGTTGCGATCCTCACCGAGCGGATCAACAACCTGACCGATCACTTCAAGGGCCACAAGAAGGACAACCACTCGCGTCGTGGCCTTCTGGCAATGGTTTCTACCCGCCGCTCGCTTCTTGACTATGTCAAGGGCAAGGAAGAGGCACGGTACACCAAGCTGATTACTGCTCTCGGCATTCGCCGCTAAGCCTTACACCGGCGGGACCCTTCAAAAAGGGGCCCGCCGGTTTGTTTTTTGCGGGATCATCCCGCGTTTGCGTCTCCAGCCAAGCCGAAACGGCGCCGTTGGAAGCGGACACCCCAGCAGACCGGATGGGCCGGCTCTGCGGAACCAACCGATGACCTGTCATGGGGCAGGATTGCAGGATGCTTCGGCGCTTGCGCGTTTATCCACGCACCCGGAGCATCAGGCTTTCAGGGAGCGGGACGAGCGCCAGCCGAATTTGGAAGCCTCCCGTTGTCTTGCCCGTGATGTGTCATATCAGCGGAAACACTGCCGCCCGCGCCACACTGGCTGCGGCGCGGCATTGCCGCACACGAAGGACAAAACATGTTCGATACCCACACAGTCGAAATTGAATGGGCAGGCCGCCCGCTCAAGCTCGAAACCGGCAAGATCGCCCGTCAGGCTGACGGCGCCGTTCTCGCCACCTACGGCGAGACCGTCGTTCTCGCGACCGTCGTTTCGGCCAAGTCGCCGAAGCCGGGCCAGGATTTCTTCCCGCTGACCGTCAACTACCAGGAAAAGACCTACGCCGCCGGCAAGATCCCGGGTGGCTACTTCAAGCGCGAAGGCCGTCCGTCGGAAAAGGAAACGCTGGTTTCCCGCCTGATCGACCGCCCGATCCGCCCGCTCTTCCCAGATGGCTACAAGAACGACACCCAGGTCGTCGTCACCGTCATGCAGCATGACCTCGAAAACGATCCGGACGTCCTGTCGATGGTTGCAGCCTCCGCGGCTCTGACGATCTCCGGCGTTCCGTTCATGGGCCCGGTCGGCGGCGCGCGCGTCGGCTATATCAACGGCCAGTACGTCCTGAATCCGCATCTCGACGAAATGCCCGAATCGGTCCTCGACCTCGTCGTCGCCGGCACGCAGGACGCCGTCCTGATGGTTGAGTCGGAAGCCAAGGAACTGAACGAAGACATCATGCTCGGCGCCGTCATGTTCGGCCACAAGGGCTTCCAGCCGGTCATCGACGCGATCATCAAGCTCGCCGAAGTGGCTGCCAAGGAGCCGCGCGACTTCACCCCGGAAGATCATTCCGAACTCGAAGCCGAAATGCTTTCGATCGCCGAAGCCGAACTGCGCGTTGCCTACAAGAACACCCAGAAGGCCGAACGCTACGCTGCCGTCGATGCCGTCAAGGCAAAGGTGAAGGCCCACTTCCTGCCCGAGGGCGTGGAGCCGAAGTACACCGCTGAAGTCATCGGCGCCGTCTTCAAGCACCTGCAGGCCAAGATCGTTCGCTGGAACATCCTCGACACCAAGAGCCGCATCGACGGTCGTGACCTCGACACCGTCCGTGCGATCGTCTCGGAAGTCGGCATCCTGCCGCGCACCCACGGCTCGGCACTGTTCACCCGTGGCGAAACGCAGGCGATCGTCGTTGCCACGCTTGGCACCGGCGAAGACGAACAGTATGTCGACAGCCTGACCGGCATGTACAAGGAAAAGTTCCTGCTGCACTACAACTTCCCGCCCTACTCGGTCGGTGAAACCGGTCGCATGGGCTCCCCGGGCCGCCGCGAAATCGGCCACGGCAAGCTCGCATGGCGCGCGATCCGTCCGATGCTGCCGGCTGCGGACCAGTTCCCCTACACGCTGCGCGTTGTCTCGGAAATCACCGAGTCGAACGGCTCGTCCTCGATGGCAACCGTCTGCGGCACCTCGCTCGCACTGATGGATGCCGGCGTTCCTTTGGCCAAGCCGGTTGCCGGTATCGCCATGGGCCTGATCCTCGAAGGTGAGCGCTTCGCCGTTCTCTCCGACATCCTCGGCGACGAAGATCACCTCGGCGACATGGACTTCAAGGTTGCCGGCACTGCCGACGGCATCACCTCGCTGCAGATGGACATCAAGATCGCCGGCATCACCGAAGAGATCATGAAGGTCGCGCTCAGCCAGGCGCAGGGCGGCCGCAAGCACATCCTCGGCGAGATGGCCAACGCCATCACCGAAGGCCGCAGCCAGCTCGGCGAATTCGCACCGCGCATCGAAGTCATGAACATCCCGGTCGACAAGATCCGTGAAGTCATCGGTTCGGGCGGCAAGGTCATCCGCGAAATTGTCGAAAAGACCGGCGCCAAGATCAACATCGAAGACGATGGCACGATCAAGATCGCTTCGTCTTCTGCCAAGGAAATCGAAGCGGCCCGCAAGTGGATCCACTCGATCGTCGCAGAACCGGAAGTCGGCCAGATCTACGAAGGCACGGTCGTCAAGACCGCCGACTTCGGCGCTTTCGTCAACTTCTTTGGCCCGCGCGACGGTCTCGTCCACATCTCGCAGCTCGCTTCCGATCGTGTTGCCAAGACCTCCGACGTCGTCAAGGAAGGCGACAAGGTCTGGGTCAAGCTGATGGGCTTCGACGAGCGCGGCAAGGTTCGCCTGTCCATGAAGGTTGTCGATCAGGCAACCGGCAAGGAAGTCGCCAGGGGCGAAGGCGAAGCCGCTGAATAAGCGTTCGACCGTTTAATCGACTACGGGCGCGGAGCGGATCGTTCCGCGCCCTTTCTTATTTTCCTGAAAGCTGTCTGACCCGGACAGTCTCTCATTCCCTTTGCTACCGTTTGTCTTTTTTGGGAAATTGCCGTCCATTTTTCCCTGACAAACTTGAGGACCACGACCATGAGCCGCGACACGCTGAAGACCCTTTTCCACCCCTTCGATACCGGCGTGGTTCCCGCACCCGGCGAAGGCGAGCGTGTGCTGTTCTTGGGCGCCGAGGCCGGCTACCGGCTGCCGGCGGAGTTTTTTGGTTCGATTACCGCAGTGCAGGCATCAAAGCCGCTGTACAAGGCTCTGGAAGCCGCCAAGGCGGCGGTGGCGCCCGTTGTCGAGGGTGAGGACTATGATGCCGCGCTGATCCTCTGTGGCAAGCACAAGGGCGAGAACGAGGACCGGATCGCCGAAGCGCTGAAGCGCGTCAAGGTCGGCGGCCTGATCGTTGTCGCCGGTGGCAAGGACGATGGCATCCAGTCATTGCGCAAGCGCGTCAACCAGCTCGGCTGGGGCGGCGACAGCCTGCCGAAATATCACGGCATCGCCTTCTGGTTCGGCCGTCCGGAAGATGCCACCGACGTCATCGCCAAATTTTCCAAGAAGCCCGCTCGCGTCGAAGGCCGCTTCGATGCGGCACCCGGCATGTTCTCGCACGAGAAGATCGACGCCGGCTCCGAACTGCTCGCCTCGCGCCTGCCTGATGATTTCAAGGGCCATGCCGCTGATTTCGGTGCCGGCTGGGGCTATCTTTCGGTGATGCTGGCCGAGAAGGCCCCGAACCTGAAGGGCATCGACCTGTTCGAGGCCGATTATCATTCCCTCGAAGCCGCACGGGCAAACCTGAAGGCCAATTGCCCGAACGTGCCGACACGTTTCTTCTGGCAGGATCTCACCTCCGAGGAAACCCGCGACAAATACGACCTGATCGTCATGAACCCGCCCTTCCACGAAACGCAGGCAGCCGACCCGGCACTCGGCGTCGCGATGATCAAGGCCGCCGCCAAGGCGCTGAAGATCGGCGGCCGGTTGATGCTGGTCGCCAACCGTGGCCTGCCTTACGAGCCGGTGATGACCGAGACCTTCAAGGAATGGGGCGAAACCTGCCGCAATGCCCGTTTCAAGGTGCTCTGGGGCAAGCGCTGAGGCGCCGTTTTTGCAATTGATTTATGGCTCAAACAGGTACAGGCTGAGGCTCCCGTAGCCGCGCGCTGATGCGGTGCGCAAATGGAGTGTGCCGATGGTTTCTGGCTCTGGACATCACCCTCCTGTGACCGAGGGCATCGCGGAAGTGATGATCAAAGACATCAAGAGCGGCGAAGGCAGGGGAGCGACCTCGGAGGTGCCGCTGGCCTTCCAGACCGGTCGCCAGCCCGTCGATCCGGTCGTCCTCGGGCAGGCCCGCAGGCAGATGACGATGTTCGGTATCTTCGCTATCGTGGTTCTGGCGGTGCTGCTGGCCGTCTGGTGGTCAGCCTGACGGTTCGTCAGGCTGACCTTTTCAACTTTAACCCTTCAGCGCCCGCGCAAACAGCCGCGACAGCCGCTCCGCGAAAGCGCGCGGGTCCTGCGGCTTGTCGCCGTCGAGAACGCGGGCCTGATCGAGCAGCAGCTGGACCGCGTCCGTGCGGAATTCGTCGCTGCCGCCGGAAGCCAGCGCCGCGATCAGGCTGTGGCCTGGGTTGATCTCGAGGATCGGCTTTGCAATCAAGTCCAGCCTGCCGGACCCCTGCAGCAGCTTTTCCAGCTGGCGGTCGTAGCCCTGCTCCGGTGCCACAAGGCAGACGGCGCTTTCCGTCAGGCGCTCGGATGCGCGTACATCGGACACCGTGTCGCCAAGCGTCGTTTTAGCGAAAGCGATAAAGCCCGTGACCGCCTCGGTGGTCTCTGGCACCACTGGTGCTTCACCATCCGCTTTCGGCACCTGTGCGAGATCGGCAGCCCCTTGGGTAATCGACTTGAACGGCTTGCCTTCGAAATCCGGCGCAGCCGTGACCCAGAAGCTGTCGACCGAATCGGTCAGGAGCAGAACCTCGATCCCGCGGGCGCGAAACCCTTCGAGCTGCGGCGAGGCCTTCAGCCGGTCGAGATTGTCGCCCGTCAGGTAATAGATCGCCGCCTGCGCGTCCTTCATGTCCTTGACGTAATCCGCCAACGACCGTGTCGCCTCGTCGGACGTCGTGGTGCGGAAGCGCGACAGTGCGATCAGCTGCGAGCGGCGCTCGAAATCGTCGTAGATGCCTTCCTTGAGCACGGCGCCAAAAGCGTCCCAAAGCTTGGCAAAGGCGTCGGCGTCGTTCTCCGCAAGCTTCTCGATGGCGGTCAGCACGCGGTTGGTCAGGCCCTTGCGGATGGCGGCAAGGATCGGGCTTTCCTGGATCATCTCGCGCGAGACGTTGAGCGGCAGGTCGGATGTATCGACAAGGCCGCGCACGAAACGCAGGTAGCGCGGCAGAAGCTCGGCATCGTCGGTGATGAAGACGCGCTTGACGTAGAGCTTCATCCGGCCCTTGGCCGAAGGGTCGAACATGTCGAGCGGTTTGGATTCCGGCACGAAGGCAAGGCCGGTATATTCATGCCGCCCCTCGGCGCGGAAATGCACGGTCAGTGCCGGTTCGTCGTACTGGCCGGAAAGGCCGCGATAGAAGTCGGCGTATTCTTCCTTGGTGATGTCACTGCGGGATTTCGTCCACAAAGCCGTCCCGTCACCGATCCGCTCCGCCTCGGCACCGGGTTTCTCGATCAGGTCGATCGGCACCGGAACGTGGCCGGACTGGTCCTTGACGATCCGCTCGACGTCCCATTTCGACGTATAGCTCTTCGCGTCGTCCATCAGGTGCATGGTGATGCGGGTGCCGCGTGCTGGAGCGTCGGAGATATTGGCCTCCGTCACCGTGTAGCTGCCCTTGCCGTCGGACGACCAGAGCCAGGCATGGGCGCTGCCGGCATGGCGCGAGACGACATCGACCTTGTCGGCGACCATGAAGGCGGAATAGAAGCCGACGCCGAACTGGCCGATCAACTGGGCGCCTTCGCCCGCCTTTGCCGCCTCGACACGTTCCATGAAGGCGCGGGTGCCGGAGCGGGCGATGGTACCGAGGGCCTCGACCATGTCGTCGCGGCTCATGCCGATACCGTTGTCCTCGACGACGAGCCGGTTGTTGTCGGCATCGAGCGTCAGGGTAATGCGCGGCGTCGGATCGTCGGAAAGCAGTTCCGGCGCGCTGATCGCCTCGTAGCGCAGCTTCTCGCAGGCATCGGCGGCGTTGGAGATCAGCTCCCGCAGGAACACGTCCTTGTCGGAATAGACGGAGTGCACCATGAGGTGCAAAAGGCGCGCGACATCGGCCTCGAAGACATGGTTTTCGACGGGTTTTTCAGCGGCATTGCTCATGCGATTTGTGCCTCAACGTGTGTCTGGATGGTTTGCGCGCTCTGAACTGGCAAGTGCAGATGCAAAATTCAAGAGGCACGGAAAGGGCGGCGGCCCGGATTTTACTCCGTGTCCGCCGTGCGCAATGTATCGAGGGCCGGCATCGAGGTGATGTTGTAGCCGGAGTCGACATAGTGGATTTCGCCGGTGACGCCGCGCGATAGGCCTGAGAGCAGATAGAGCGCGGAGCTGCCGACATCCTCGATCGTCACCGTGCGGCGCATCGGCGAGTTCTTCTGCTGCCAGGAGAGCATGGCGCGCGCATCGGAAATGCCGGCACCGGCCAGCGTGCGGATCGGGCCGGCCGAAATGGCGTTGACGCGGATGCCGCGCGAACCGTAATCGGCGGCAAGATAGCGCACGGACGCCTCAAGCGCCGCCTTGGCGACGCCCATGACGTTGTAATTCGGCATGACGCGCACGGAGCCGCCATAGGTCAGCGTCAGCATCGTGCCGCCTTCCGTCATCAGTTCGGCCGCGCGCTTGGCGATCTCGGTGAACGAGAAGCAGGAGATGACCATGGTGCGGCTGAAATTGTCGCGCGAGGTGTCGGCGTAGAGGCCCTTCAGCTCGTTCTTGTCGGAAAATCCGATGGCGTGAACGATGAAGTCGAGCTTGCCCCATTTTTCCTTGATGGTCGCAATGGCGCTATCCACCGAGGCGATATCTTCGACGTCGCACGGGATGACCAGATCGGACTTCAGTTCGGCAGCCAGCGGCTTGACGCGCTTGCCGAGCGCCTCGCCCTGATAGGTGAAGGCCAGTTCCGCGCCTTCCGCTGCGACTGCCTGGGCAATGCCCCAGGCGATCGAGTGGCTGTTGGCGACGCCCATGATGAGGCCGCGTTTTCCGTTCATCAGACCGTTCATGATGTCACCCGTTGTAACGCTGGAAAACGAGCGTCGCGTTTGTGCCGCCGAAGCCGAACGAGTTGGACAGAACCGTGTCGATCTTGGCATTGTCGATGCGCTTGCGCACGATCGGCACGCCTTCGAATTCCGGGTCGAGCTCGGTGATGTGGGCGCTTTCGCCGATGAAGCCGGCCTGCATCATCAGAAGGCCATAGATCGATTCCTGCGCACCGGCAGCACCCAGCGAGTGACCGGTCAGCGACTTGGTCGACTGGATATGCGGGATCTTGCTGCCGAACACTTCGCGGATCGCGCCGATCTCCTTCTGGTCGCCCACGGGCGTCGAAGTTCCGTGCGTGTTGATGTAATCGACCTCGCCCTTTACCGTCGCCAGTGCCTGACGCATGCAGCGGGCAGCGCCTTCGCCTGATGGCGCGACCATGTCGTAGCCGTCCGAGGTGGCGCCGTAGCCGGTGATTTCGGCATAGATCTTGGCGCCACGGGCCTTGGCATGTTCCAGCTCTTCCAGAACCAGGACACCCGCGCCGCCGGCGATGACGAAGCCGTCGCGGCTGATGTCGTAGGCGCGCGATGCGGTGGTGGGGGACGTCTCGTTGTATTTCGAGGACATCGCGCCCATGGCGTCGAACAGGTTCGACATGGTCCAGTCGAGATCTTCATGGCCGCCGGCGAACATCACGTCCTGCTTGCCCCACTGGATCATTTCCATGGCATTGCCGATGCAATGCGCCGAGGTCGAGCAGGCCGACGAGATCGAGTAGTTGACGCCGTGGATCTTGAACCAGGTGGCAAGCGTCGCCGAGGCCGTCGAAGACATCGCCTTCGGCACGGCAAACGGGCCGATGCGCTTGGGCGAATTGTTCTTGATGGTGATCTCGGCCGCTTCGATCAGCGTACGCGTCGATGGGCCGCCGGAGCCCATGATGATGCCGGTGCGCTCGTTGCCGCCGACTTCGCTGTCCTCGAGGCCGCTATCGGCGATCGCCTGCTTCATGGCGACATGATTCCACATGCCGCCCTGCGACAGGAAACGCGCCGCACGGCGATCGACGAGATCGGTCACGTCGATGTTTGGGGCGCCCCAGACCTGGCAGCGGAAGCCATGTTCGGCGAAATCGTTCGAAAACGAGATACCCGACTTCGCTTCACGCAGGGAGGCGGTGACTTGTTCAGCATCGTTCCCGATGGAGGAAACAATGCCCAGACCCGTGACAACAACCCGTCTCATGTCGATGACCTCTTCTTATTTGTCTCTGAGTGCTGCTTGGGCCGCGGTTCAGGCAGCTTTTTCCTTCGACAAACCGACGCGAAGGTCGGTTGCCTGATATATGGTCTCGCCATCGGCCTTGAGCCAGCCGTCGGCCGTGCCAAGCACAAGGCGGCCACGCATGACGCGCTTGAAATCGATGCCATATTCGAGAAGCTTGGTCTCGGGGCGGATCATGCCCTTGAATTTCACTTCACCGGTGGAAAGCGCCATGCCGCGACCGGGTTCGCCAAGCCAGCCGAGGAAGAACCCCGTCAGCTGCCACATGCCGTCAAGGCCCAGGCAGCCCGGCATGATCGGATTGCCCTGGAAATGGCAGGGAAAATACCAGTCGTCGGGACGCACGTCATATTCGGCGCGGATGTAACCCTTGTCGAATGCGCCTCCGGTCTCGGAGATATCGGTGATGCGATGAACCATCAGCATCGGCGGCAGGGGAAGCTGGGCATTGCCCTGGCCAAACAGTTCGCCACGACCGCAGGTCAGGATCTCTTCATAGTTGAAGCTGGATTGTCTGGTCGTCATGAACTGTCGTTTCCCCGCTACATCCGTTTTTCGTTGACTTGGTTTAGAGCAAGATAGGCGCGATTTGAAGCGTCGGCATGACGGGTTCAAGTCTGTCCGCGTGTTCCCAGCCAACCAAGCACAAGGTTTATTTCCGCCGTCGCATACATGATGGGCGTCGCAACAGCCAGAGATAATTGGCTTTTGCCCCAAGAATCAGGCGGTTTTTAACGTCTTGAGGCCTTGAGGCGTGCTGCTCACTATTGAAAGCAATCGCAGCAAAAGTTATATCGGCACTGGAAGTGTGTTCTGCAATAGCTTGAAAGTCTGGATCCGTCCGTATGACGACTGCCATCGAGATCTGTTCGGAAGAACGCCTGCGCCGCTCAGGCCTCCGGCCGACGCGCCAGCGCATGGCGCTTGCCGACCTGATCTTCGCCAAGGGCGATCGGCACCTGACGGTGGAAGAGCTGCACGAGGAAGCCGTCACGGCCGGTGTTCCGGTTTCGCTGGCGACGGTCTACAACACGCTGCACCAGTTCACAGAAGCCGGCATGATCCGCGTTTTGGCCGTGGAAAGCGCCAAGACCTATTTCGACACCAACGTTTCCGATCATCACCATTTCTTCGTCGAGGGCCATAACGAGGTGCTCGACATTCCGGTCAACAATATCTCGATCGGCAACCTGCCCGAGCCGCCGGAAGGCATGGAAATCGCCCATGTCGACGTGGTGATCCGCCTGCGCCGCAAGCGCGGCTAATCCCTTTTTCTACATCACGTCGACGACGACGTATTACATAACGTCGTCGGGATGACGGCCCGGCCGGGGATCGCCGGTCGGCAGTGTCCATCCGTATTTCAACGCTCCACCACGCACTGCAAAGGCTGTCACCACGCCGAGGCTCGAGGCGACGAGCAGCGATGCGCCGAAAAAGGTGGCAGCGGTGAAGACGCCCGAGCCGGCAAGAGCCGCCGTCACGTAGATTTCAGGCCGCAGCAGCACCGATGGCTCGCCGGCAAGCAGGTCTCGCAGTATCCCGCCGAATGTGGCCGTCAACATGCCGGTGACCACGGCGACGATAGGCGAGCCGGTCGCGGCCAGCCCCTTCGCAGCCCCCATCACACAGTAGGCTGAAAGCCCGATGGCATCGAGCCAGACCAGGAATTTGTATCGCGATTCCATCATATGGGCTGAAAAGAAGACGAGAAGACCGGCGCAGCCGCAGACGATCAGGTAGGCCGGATTGGTGACCCAGAAGACAGGGGTCGCTCCGAGAATGATATCCCTCAACGTGCCGCCGCCGATGCCGGTGACGGAGGCGAGGAAGATGTAGCCGATGATATCGAGCTGCTTGCGCGACGCCGACAGCGCGCCCGTCGCCGCGAAAACCGCCACCCCGGCATAATCGAGAATTTCCAGGATCGGCATTTTTCTCCCCCCGCCAGACAATCGAGAAGGACCACAACCGTGCCTTCACGTCAACGACATGCACTATTGCGGGAAAAGCACATGCGTCCGGCCGCTGATGTAGTAGGCGATCAGGCCCGTCCACTCGCGAATCGCGGTCGTCGTCAGTTGCGCGTTCAGCGATGGCTGGCTGAAATCGGGAGCGAGGGTAAGCTCACCGCTGGTGCGATAGTCCACCGGCCAGGGTATCACGGTTATCCCGAGCTTGCGGAACAGCCCGACTGATCGCGGCATGTGGAAGGCCGAGGTGATGAGGACGCAGTCTGATAGCCCTTTCGCTTCGAGCAACTGCTTGGTGTTGGCGGCGTTTTCGAAGGTGGTGCGCGACTGGTCTTCCCGGATCAGGCGTTCAGGCGCGATGCCGAAGGTCGGAAAGAAGGTTTCGGCGGCCTGCGCGTCGCCTTCATACGTCCCGCTGAAGGAGCCATCGCCGCCGGACACGAGAATACGCGCCGCGGGATGGGATTGAGCCAGTTTCAAGCCCTCGATGAACCTGTCCGCCGCCTGGTTGAATTCGATGCCGCCCCTTGCCGCGATCACTTCGTTCTCGAAGGAGCCGCCGAGAATGATGATGCAGGAGAGGTCTGCGGGCAGGCTTGCCGGCCGGGCAATGCGGTTTTCCAACCCCTGAAGCATGACGGCGCCGGTGCTGGTAAACAGGGTGAAGAAGAACAGGGTCGCCGCAAGCCCGGACAAAAACCCGTACAGCCGCTGAAAGCCGGCACCGCCGAAGATGAAGCTCAGGATCAGAAGGACGAAGATCAGGGACAGCGGCTGGGCAAGCAACCAGAGCAATTTTGACGCGAGAAACATGAGGCCTGCTACCGTCTCTTCCAAATGATGCATGACTGGGAAGGCGAACGTAGCAGTCATAAGCGGCGTTGGCCAATGCGCCATGGCGGCTGGCCCGCCATGGCTTGTGTGCCGGATTTCCGGCGTTCTTCAGGCCCGGCCGAGAACCGGCGGCGCCTGAACCGCCTGTGCCTTGTTGCGCCTCAGGTAGATCAGCCCGCCTGCAAGCAGCGCGCCGACGGCGATGACGGCGATCGCAAGGACCGGGCGGTAGGCGATCCAGGCAATGGCGATGACCAGTGGCCCGAGGATCAGCGTGAGGATAGCGGCGATAACCGACGTGCCGAAGCCGACGATCGAGCCGATGAAGGGAATGACGTCGGCAATGATGCTGAGGATGGATAGCATCATGGCGAAGCCGATGAACATGCCGAACAGGCCACCGGCGCGAATGAGCCAGGTGATCAAAGCATTCTCGCTCTGGGCCGCCTCGAACATCTGTGGTGCATCGACATTGCCGGCAGCGCTCAGGAACAGTTCACGCCCGTTGGACGCCTTGTATCCCGTGACGTTCGTGCCCTTCTGTGCACCGACGAAGCTGGCCTCGGCAATGTCCTCGCGGCTGAAGCTGATGCGAAGGTCGCCGACCGCCGGGCTTTGCCGGTTCTGCGAGACATAGATTGTCGTTCCGTCCGCTTTTACCGGCTTGTCGGAGCCGATCGCCGATGTCACCTGTCCCACGACATCGGGAGAGAGTTTGACCGGGCTGTCCGTCCCGAGATTGGCGACGGCCTTGCCATCGACCGTGAACGCGCCAAGTGTCGCTGTCGCCACCGTGAAGCGGTCGCCCTCGATCGGCATGTCGGGGTTCTGATGTTGGTCGCTCTGCTTGAAATCGGATGAATCGACGCGCCGCGGCCGCCATTCCTTCTTGTAGGAATAGGTGGTCACCGTTTCCTCGCCGCCGCCGAGCGTCTTCTTTGTCTCGCTGCTGCTGTCCTCGATCCACTGGTACATCTCGACCTTGCGGTTGAGGCCGGCAGCCCCTTCCGCCGAAACGCCCAGCGTCGGATCCTCGGGCGTGCCATCCGGCTTTACCGGGCCTGAAACATGGACGAGCTTGCCTTCATTGGCCGGATCGACGGTGCCGTTGTCGATCGAAACGACGATGCCGGCGCCTTCGGCCAGCGCGCGATAGGTCTGCACGGAGCGGCCTTCGTTCCAGGACAGGAGCCAGATCATTCCGATGACAAGAAGCGGGCCGATGACCAGGCCGGCAAGACCGCTTTTCAGCCGTGAAAACCACGAGGTCGTTGTTGTTTCCGTAAAACTCATGTCTCTCATCCCCCATCTGGTGCCATCCGTTTAACGGCCGGTTCGGCACGCTTATTCACTGACACAGGTGCTATCAGAAAATGAGTAAAATTAAATATACTCATCACCTGTCGCGGTGAACACTCTTTGGGTGATTCCGCAGGATTTCGCGGCATTCATTCCTGGCAAGCAGCATTGTTTTTCCGTTTTGCACCTTGCTCGCGATCCTGTGGTGACTATCTTGCGACGGCGGCATTTGGTTGGGGAGGGGCGGCATGGCGATCACTGAGGCTTTTGAAACGGGCACGTTCGTTGGACGCATCTGGCGGCCCGATGCCGCGGGTCCGGCGCTGGTGGTGCTGCGCGGCGGCGTGCTGTTCGACATCACCTCGAAAGAGGTGCCGACAATGCGCGATCTGCTGGAGCTTGACGATCCCGTCGGGTTTCTGGCGCGGCAGGAAGGCGAGCGTCTCTCCACGCTGGAAGCCGTGATGGCAGGGTCGATGGAGGCTGCCGGCGATCTCTCGATCCCCCATCTGCTCGCCCCTTGCGACCTGCAGGCGGTCAAGGCCTGCGGCGTCACCTTTGCCCGGTCAATGATCGAGCGGGTCATCGAGGAAAAGGCAGCGGGCAATCCGGCTCTGGCCGAAAAGATGCGCGAGCGCGTCACCGCCATCATCGGCGACAGCCTGCGCGACCTGAAGGCGGGTTCGCCGGAGGCGGCCAGGGTCAAGGCGGCGCTGATCGAAGAGGGCGTCTGGTCGCAATATCTGGAAGTCGGCATCGGCCCGGATGCGGAGGTGTTTTCCAAGGCACAGGTTCTGGCCTCGGTTGGCTGGGGCGCGTCGGTCGGCCTGCATCCGATCTCCAGATGGAACAACCCCGAACCGGAGATCGTGCTGGCCGTTGACAGCCAGGGCCGCGTCAAGGGCGCTACGCTCGGCAACGACGTCAACCTGCGCGATGTCGAGGGCCGCTCGGCGCTGCTCCTGGGCAAGGCCAAGGACAACAACGCATCGTCCTCCATCGGCCCGTTTATCCGGCTGTTCGACGACACGTATTCGATCGATGACGTGCGCAGCGCGGACCTGTCGCTGACCATCGCCGGTCCGGACGGGTTCGTTTTGAAGGGCGCCAGCACGATGCGGGAAATCAGCCGCGATCCGCTCGATCTGGTCTCCCAGACGATCGGCCGCCACCATCAGTATCCCGACGGTTTCATGCTGTTCATGGGTACATTGTTTGCCCCTGTCGAAGACCGCGATGCGCCGGGTCAGGGTTTTACCCACAAGATCGGCGATGTCGTGACCATTTCGAATGCGCAACTGGGATCGCTCACCAACACCGTGCGTCTCTCGACAGAATGCCCGCCCTGGACGTTCGGCCCCTCGGCGCTGATGCGCAACCTTGCCGCCCGCGGATTGATCTGACGGGTATTTTCTTTGAGCGCGAACATGCCAACGGGGAAAACCTGCGCTTTCCCCGTTGGTTATGCCTACCCCGGCAGATGGAGCTGCCGCGCTGCTTTTAGTGCGCCGACCAGCGGGTCGGATCGGCCGAAGCGACGTTGAGAAAACGATAGCCGGTCTGGTTGCGCTTGACGATCGTCTTGCGCAGGTTGTCGAGGGCGTATTCGCCGGCCGACGTCTTGACCAGCAGGATTGCATGGCCTTCGCCGCGCGGCGTGCGCACCACGGCAACGCGCAGGGCGCTGGATGGAACGCCGGCACGGATGAGGCGGCTGCGCTTGGTCATGACATAGTCGTCGCAGTCGCCATAGGCCGGGTTGAGCGACCAGACGTCGCGGCGCTCGTTCAGCGGGCGGATGCTGCGGTTGACCGAGCGGTTGACCGAGGCGAGAAGACCGCGGATCTTCGAGGTATAGGCGACCTGCGACCTCGAGCTCTTGGTGCATTCCTCGATATGATCGAGGCAGTAGAGCGAAAATGCGATCGGTGCCACCGACGTCTGGCGCTGTACCTTGTAGGCACCGCGCGCCGAACCGAGGTTGATGGCGTAAGCGGATGAAATGCTGGTGGCGCCAAGGGCGGCTATGGTCGCCAGCGCGATGATTGCTTTCTTGAACATGATCCCGTGTCCCTGTCGTTCGTAGCCTTCTGTCCAAGGCTTTTGTTATGGGACCGAATTCATTTCGGATCAGGCGGAGGGCGCATCATGCTGCGAAGCGGAACACATCCGTTTCGTCCACCTGTATCATCACGATACACAGGGACGTTTTTCGGCGCGCTTAAGCGGAAAGCTACAATTTTACCGACTTCGATTTTTTTAAGTGGAAGCGCCTGTGGCGTATGACTTGCCAGTTTTCGGGCACGAAAAAGGGGCCGCTGACGGCCCCTCCCAAGTCTTGAGCGTCACGAGAACTATTCGGTGTAGTAGCCGGAATAGCTGTAATTGCCCGACATCTTGGCTCGGTCCTGCTGGTTGAGCAGGGTGACGATGCCGGCATTCGGATTCTTGTTCTCCTTGAGCGCGGCGACAGCCCGCTTGGCGCTCGATTGCGGCGTACTCGCCCATTTGATGACGAAGACGATCATGTCGGCATGGCGGGCAAGATAGAGACCGTCGACGACCGGCTCGACCGGCGGCGTATCGAGAATGACATAGTCGAAATGCTTGCGGGCACTGGCCAGAATCCGGCCCATCTTGTCGCTCATCACCAGTTCGTCGGTGGCGATGTCGCTGCGCCGGCCACCGAGCAGCACCGTCAGGTTGGACAGGGGATCGCGCATGATCAGCGACGTCAGCGTCGCCGAACTGCGATCCTGGCGCAGATAGTCGATGAAGTCGTGGTTCGGTTCAAGATTGAGGTGCTTGTTGACGCTCGGCTTGCGCAGGTCGCAATCGATCAAAAGGGTCCGCTTTCCCGTCAGCGCATAGGCCCGGGCGAGAGACAGCGCCATGGTCGATTTGCCTTCCGCCGGCAGGGCGGACGAAACCATGATGATCGCGCCTTCTTCGCTATCCTGCCGATTGGGCGCCGGGTGTTTCCGTTCCTGCTGATCCAGCGTCAGCCGAAGCCGCCGGACGCTTTCGCTGAAAAGGGAGAGCGGCGCGGTCACCATGAGATCGGCGAGACTGGACGTCGGGTTCGCTAGCTTGTGGTGCTCGTCGCCGGTCGCCTGTCGCGGTGCAATCGCCGACAGCGGTACTTTCAGCACGGCTTCGATCTGGTTTTCGCTGACGAAGCCGCCGATGAAATATTCGCGCAGCACCGCAAGGCCGACGCCGAGACCGACGGCCACGATGAACGAGAGCGCCAGGATCACCTTGCTGTTGGGGAAGGATGCCGTGGTTGGAACCAGTGCAGCCGAAACAACCCGGCTGTCGGGCAGCTGCAGCGCGGATTGCGTATCGAGTTCCAGCAGGCGGGTCTTCAGTTTCTGATACTGGTTGCGGGAAATCTCCGAGGATTGCTGAAGGCTGTAGATTTCGGTCAGCACTTCCGGCGGCAGATTGCTTTGCAGCACCGCCGCGCGGATTTTCTGGCGAACGTCGTTGGCCCGTTGCTGGTATCCCGTCACCGTCTGTTGCAGGTTGTTGACTTCCTGCGAGGCCGCGCTTGCCAGGGAATTGTCAACCTTGGCAAGTTCCGCCCGCAGGCTGATTGCTTCGGCGCTGTTGTCCGTAGTCGATGCGATACGGGTAGCGAGTTTTTCGCGCTGGCCCTGCAATTCGTTGAGAGCGTCGGAACCGAGCTGTTTCACCAAGGTGGAGAAATCCTGCGATTGCAGGGATTTCTGTAGCGAATCGATGCGGTTCATTTCGGCGGTGCGGTCGTTGTTGACCTTCTCGAGCTCGGCTTTGAGTGTCGCCAGACCCAGCGAATTCGGCTGTTTCTCCAGCTTGTCGATATTGTCGGTAATGTAGGAATCGAAATTCCTCTCATTCTCGATGAGCGCGGCATTGGCAGCTTCGGCGCTCTTTTGAAGCGTGTCGCGGTTGGTCAGCGTCGAGGTGACCTTCGCGTTCAGCTGCTCCTTGATATAGGTTTCGCTCATCGAGTTGGCGAGCTTTGCCGCCTTGGCCGGGTCCGTCGAAACGACACCGATTGTGATGAGATATGTCAGGCCGCTGCGGTTGACGGTTACGGCGGACTTGAGCGCGTTGAGGACGCGCGAAAGCGCCTCGTCGCCGGTAGGGGGCGCTGGCAGCGGGATGCGCAGCCAGCTGAGTATCCTGTCCTTCGTGGAAACCTTGATGCCGAATTCGCTGTCGGCGACGAGATTGTTCTCGCGCACGACGTTGAGCAGGATGCGATCCGATTTCAGAATGCCGACTTCGCTTTCGACGCGGGGGTTGTCAGCATTCGGATTGGAAAGAATATTGTTGGAATCAAGAAGATTTTTCGTACTGGTATCGACGAGAACAAGCGACGTCGCTGTATATTTTGGCGTCAGGGAATAGGTAAATATAATCGTCAGGATCAATATTGCGGCAATTGTTGACAATATTAGCCAAAGTTGCCGGCGGATCAATCCAAGAATGCCCTTCAGGTCAATTTCTGCATCCATTATCGTGCAACCATTATCTGTACAGCTTTCGCTGTTATTGTAAAAATTGAATTTTATTATAAAAATGCTGCTGTGCAGCATTGTGTCTCAAGTTCTACCAGATTAATGACGGCCGACAATTGCGAAATTCAAACATCATTAACTGCACTGGATGATCTCTGGCGCATTGCGGCGAGAAAGACGCACTGCGGACAATCTTCCGCTCATATAGGCGCCAGTGTCGACATTGATCCGCGCCGATCCGATCTCCACATCGGCCACTGGCGTGTGCCCGTGGATGGCCATGACGCCATTTGTAGCTACGGCTTTCGCGGTCGCGACGGGGCGTAGCCACAAAAGGTCGGCATCCTCTTGCTCGGTCAGTGCCACGCCATCCCTAAGGCCGGCGTGGACAAAGCAGAATCCGGGTATGCTCAGCATGGACGGCAAGGATTCGAGAAAGTCGACATGCTCGTCCGGTATGCGGGACTGCAGCAGGTTCTTCAGTGCCTGGCGATTGGTTGGCAGTTTGTGCAGGCCGTAGGAATAGAGGGTCTCCAGTCCGCCGAAGTCCAGCCAGCGATGGTTCGAGGACGGATTGCGCAGGAAATCCAGCATCACGTCCTCATGATTGCCGGCAAGGCAGAAGCGCGTGATGTCCGCGCGAGGCTTGCTTATCAGCCGATCGAGGACGGATGCCGATTTTGGCCCGCGGTCCACGTAGTCGCCGAGCATGATCAGCCATTTCGTCCCGTCACGCTTGCGGCTGTCTTCGAATATCAAATCCTCCAGCCTGCTCAGAAGATCGTCGCAGCCGTGCACATCGCCGACAGCGTAAATGTGATCCGGGCCGCCTTCGAAGAAAATCTTCCGTCTTTGCGCGGGCACCGGTGTGTCCATGCCGCTGCGCAGAAAATCGAGGATGCCGCGGATCATGCCCCATCCCTGTCGCCGGCGTTTCCGAGTTCGAATTGCCGTGCCCAGGCGGTGGCGACAATAGCGACGAAAGCAAATGTCACGGCTTCGATCTCCAGGCTGAAATCGACCAGCGAATGCACGGCACCAACGAGCACGACACCGAGCCCGCATCGCAAAAGCATTTCCTGGCCCGGTGCCTTTATATAGGCCGCGGCGAGTTGCCAGAAAATGATCCCGACGATCAGCAACGGCAGGCTGCCGAAGAGGATACCGTACTCAGCCCAGAGCGCCAGATAGGTGGAATGCGCCTTGTCCCAGACGAGATCGAAACTGACCGGCGCCTGATGGAAAAGCGGATAGGCATATTCGAAACTGTTCCCGCCGAAACCGAGCACGGGACGGGTTTCGATCATGCCGACCACCTGCTCGTAGAGCTGCATTCTAACGCCCGATGCTTCACCGACCGTGCCCAGCCGCTCCAGAAAGATCGAGCCATAGCCGAACATGCCCAAGCCAACGAAGACAGGGATGACAAGCAGGAGAATCCAGATGCCGGCCTTGCTGCTATTGGCGGTCCTTTTGGCAAGCGCCAGGATGATCGACGCAACCATGCCGCAGCAGGCGGCAAACAGGCCCATGCGTGAGTTCGTAGCGACAAGCGCGATAACGAGGATCAGCCAGCCGAGGCCGATGGTGACGACGCCGCCCTTGCCGAGATAGATGCCCAGAACAGAGGTGTCGGCCTTTCCCGATGGCTTCTCCGTCATTCGATCAATCATCAGGTTGATGCCCAGCACGCTGCCGAAGGCGAGGAAGGTGGCGAAGGAATTGCGATTGATGAAGCCGCCCATGGCCGAGCCGAAATACTTCCATTTCGGAATGCCGAGGATGGTGTCGCCGAACTGCAGCAGAAACAGCAGTGCGATGATGGCGTGGATGACGATGGCCCAGTAGATGAGGTTGATGAACGCGCGGGCGCGTTGTGGATTGCTGGTGATCTGCAGCACCAGGAAAAACAACAGGCCATAGGTCCCCCAGCGTGCGAGCGCGAGGATGGTGTCGTGCGGCGTCAGGCTGATGGTGTTGAGGGCGATGACGGCGGTTGGATCCGCCACGCTGGAAACACCCGGAGACAAGGCGCCCAACGGCAGCACCTGGACAACCATGTAGGCACCGAGCGCGGCGAAGAGGCCGAACAGCACAGGCAGATTGCGCGGTGCGATCCGGAATCTGGCCTTGGACGCTGCCATGCGCCCGAAAAGAATGGCCCCGCAGAGCGAGATCAGCATCGACCACAAAAGCCAGAGGGACGGCTTGGTGCTTCCGAAGGCAAAAGGCGCAAGAAACACGACAAGGATGATCGGCCACATCATCTGGTTGTTCAACCGGAAGCGTTCCGAGTGGTAGCGCGTCGTTTTCTTCATTGTCTCAGGCCTGCGGCTGGCGCATCGGAGCGAAGGTTTCCGTGCAGTTTTCTGGCTTCAATCCCTCGGGCAGTCCCGATGTTCGGTCGCGATATTGGGTAGCGAACAAGAAGCGGAATCATCCTTTGCCCATCGATCTCTTGACGCTTTTCAGAAAGACGATCTGCCGGTCCTGTGGCATCTGCTCCACGATCGCGGTGATCCGCGCCCGGAAATCGGGGTTGGAAATATAGCGTTGCGCAATCAGCAGAACTCCCTTCTCGCTGCTTGCAAGCAGGCGCAGATCGGCCTCTTCCGATTTCAAGGACTGCGCGTTCAGCTGCGGAAAATAGCTTTCCGCCAGATTGACGCGAAACCGGGCGATCCATTGCTCGTTGGGTCCCGTCAACTGAGATTGTTGCAGGGCGAAGTTGAAATCGTCCCTGGCAAGCAGGCGAACGGATGCGGCGGCGCGCACGAGCCAGGCGAAAGAGTCCGTCGGCGTCGTGGCAACGATGTCGGCGGCCCGGCCGGCACATTTCGAGACCACATTGCGAGCGGTTTCTTCGACCATGTCGAGGTTGCTGTAGGCCGTTGTGATCCGGAAGCAGTCTTTCATCGCCAGTGTCTTCGAGTAGGAAGACAGGCCGAAGTCAAAATCTTCGCCGGCAAATTCCTCTGCGATCAGCGCCTGCTCGACAGGCTCGGCCAGAAAAGGAGCCAATTCGCGCCACAATCCATAGCCGCTTGCCACCGAAATCAGCAAGCAACAGACCATGGCGATCCATTTTCTCTGCTTCACCATGTAGCGCCGTCTCTGGCGGGACCTAAGAATGTCATTCATACCGTTCAGATTTATGTTTTGCAGCCGAAAAACCGTGCTGAATTGTCAGAAAACAGTCGGCATCCGATCCTTCAAGTTCAGGATCACAGATTAACGCTTGCCGCATCAAGACTGTCGGTCGAACGAGAAACATGGTTTCGATTTTATATCAGGGGCTATATTAGTGTCTTATATTTCGATGGTTCTACGGTATCAAGCGTAAGTTAAGGCAATCACAATTCTGTCGGGTGACAATAACGGTACTCGGCTATCTGCGCGAGCCGCCGAGCAAACGGCATAAAAAAAGCGCCCCCAAAGGGCGCTTTTTCAAGAACTGACACCAGATTAGCTGGCGACGTCGTCGCCGAAGTTCTCGTCGCCAAGCGCAGCGGTTGCTTCACCCGGGGTTCCTGCTGCGAGAGCAGCAACAACCTGATCAACGAACGGTACGGCAGCAGCGGCAGCAGGGCTGAGGCCAGCCTTGGCTTCGGCGGCAACGCTGCTGAGCGCGACCGAAATTGCCGGGTTGGCGATTGCAAGCGCACCGATCGACTTGACCAGTGCCAGCAACAGCTTGTCCTTGGCAGGACCGGCCGGCATGGCACTGATTTCGGCGGCAATGCTCTGAGCCTGCTCGACGCAAGCGCCCGAGCAGCTGGCGAGACCGGAAACTGTTGCGGCAGACGGCGCAGCCTGCGCCGGTACGAATGAGAGAGAAGCGCAAAGCGCCACAGTCGAAATCAACAAAGACCGCTTAAACATTATGAACCCCTTTGAAAAAATGGATCGGACTTGGGAGGCCTATCCGAAATTAAACATATGCTAACCACATTAGAGTTTTCTTATGGCCAATGTCAAGGTGGAATCCGGATAAGGACCGGATACAACTGGTAAATTGGCTTCGAAAGCTGGCAAACGGTGCAATGCAGCAACTACAATGCATGCACTGCAGTATTGAGTCGCATCGAAAGCATCTAAGCCACAGGCTTTCCGCGGCGTCAAATACACTTGCCGGATATGCTTAAAAACGGGCGGGCCAGTTCGTCTCAAGCCGCAATTTCGGCGCGATACCACTCGACGAAACGTCTCACCCCGTCTTCCACCGAGATGGATGGCCTAAAGCCCGTCAGCGCGTTCAGAAGGTCAGGAGCGGCAAAAGTTCTCGGGACGTCGCCCTGCTGCATCGGCAGCATGGTGCGGATCGCGGGCCGGCCAACGGCAGCTTCGACAGTCTCGACGAAGCGCATCAGCTCGACCGGCTGGCCACCGCCGACATTGACGATACGGAACGGCGCATGGCGCGACAGCGTATCGATCTCCTCGACGCGATTGTCCTGCGCCGGCACGATGCTCATCAGCCGCACGATACCTTCAACGAGGTCGTCGATATAGGTGAAGTCACGGCTCATGCGGCCTTCGCCGTAGATATCGATCGGCCGGTCGTTGAGGATGCAATCGACGAACTTGAACAGCGCCATGTCCGGACGGCCCCAGGGACCGTAGACGGTGAAGAAACGGAACGCGGTCGTCGGTATGCCGTAGAGATGGGCATAGCTGTGCGCCATCAGTTCGCTCGATTTCTTGGTGGCGGCATAAAGCGTCATCGGCTCGTCGGCCCGGTCGGTCTCGGCAAAGGGTATCTTCTCGTTGGCGCCGTAGATCGAGGACGTCGAGGCAAGCAGCAGGTGTTTCGGCTGAACGGCCTTGGCCAGTTCCAGGATATTCCAGGAGCCGATCAGGTTGGAATCGATATAAGCCTTGGGGTTTTCCAGGCTGTAGCGCACGCCGGCCTGGGCGGCGAGATGGACGATGACGTCGGGTTCGCCGATCTCCGCGGCCCTTTCCAGCGCGCTTCTGTCCTCCAGCATGCCGATCACGGGCCGGAAGCCGTTGGAGCGCGAAAGAATGGCATGGCGCTGTTCCTTCAGCCGGACGTCGTAATAGGGGGTCATGCCATCGAAACCAGTGACGAAATGGCCGTCGTCGAGCAGCCGCTTGGCGAGATGAAACCCGATGAAACCCGCCGTTCCGGTGATCAGATAGCGCATGCTGGCTCCTTGATTGTCTTATCCGCCTTTGACCGCGATGCTGTCGCCGCTTATTCCGGCCGGCCGACGCTGGTGTAGGTGAAGCCGTGTTTCGTCACTTCGCCGGACTGGTAGATGTTTCTGAGATCGACCAGGATCGGCGTGTTCATGAGCGTCTTCAGGCGATCGAGATTGAGCGCGCGGAACTCGTTCCATTCGGTGACGATGACGAGTACATCGGCGCCCTCAGCCGCCTTGTAGGGGCTGTCGGCATAGGTGATGCCGTCGATCACGCGTTTCGCATTCTCCATGCCTTCCGGGTCGTAGCCCGTCACAACGGCGCCGCCGTCGGTGAGCGCCTGGATGACGGCGATGGCCGGGCTGTCGCGCATGTCGTCGGTGTTGGGCTTGAACGTCAGTCCGAGGACGGCCACCTTCTTGCCGCGCACATCGCCGCCGGCAGCGGCGATGACCTTGCGGCCCATGGCGCGCTTGCGGTTGTCGTTGACGGAGACGACGGTCTCGATCAGGCGAACAGGGCTGTCGTGGTCCTGCGCCGTCTTGACCAGCGCCAGCGTGTCCTTCGGAAAGCACGAACCGCCATAGCCCGGCCCCGCATGCAGGAATTTTGCGCCGATGCGCCCGTCAAGCCCGATGCCGCGGGCAACTTCCTGCACATTGGCGCCGACCTTTTCGCAAAGGTCCGCCATTTCGTTGATGAAGGTGATCTTCATGGCAAGGAAGGCGTTTCCGGCATATTTGATCAGCTCGGAGGTGCGCCGTGTGGTGAAGAGAAGCGGCGACTGGTTGAGATAGAGCGGCCGGTAGACTTCCGTCATCACGCTGCGGGCGCGCTCGTCGTTGAGCCCGATGACGATGCGGTCGGGCCGCTTGAAATCGTCGATGGCAGCACCTTCGCGCAGGAATTCCGGATTGGAGACGACGGCGATATCGGCATCCGGATTGGTTTCGCGCATGATCCGCTCGACCTCGTCGCCGGTGCCGACCGGAACCGTCGACTTGGTGACGATGACGGTGAAGCCGGTCACGTGGGCGGCAATCTCGCGGGCCGCATCGTAGACATAGGAAAGGTCGGCATGGCCGTCGCCGCGCCGCGAAGGTGTACCGACGGCGATGAAGATCACGTCGCTCTGCGAGACGCTGGTTGCAAGATCCGTGGTGAAGCTCAGCCGTCCGTCCTTGACGTTATCGGCCACCAGTTGTTCGAGGCCGGGCTCGAAAATCGGGATACGCCCGGCAAGCAATGCCTCGATCTTGCCTGCGTCCTTGTCGATACAGGCGACTTCATGGCCGAAATCGGCAAAACAAACGCCCGAAACAAGCCCGACATACCCGGCACCGATCATCGTGATTTTCATGACACACTCCAGAATGACATCGCGCGCGCATCCCGGTTTCATGCCGTTCTTTGGTGCGCGCGTGGCGGCATCCATAGTCAAACACGCGCGCCTTGCCAATGCCGCATGTTAAACAGGCAGCGGCCGGCCTATCCGGAAACCGTCGTCGAGAAGTCGGGATTGCCGCGGATGGTGTTGCTGACGGTGCAGATTTCCTCCTCCGCGGCGCGGGCGATGGCGCGGCGTGTATCGTCGTCGATATCGCCCCTGATCGTGAAGGCGATCGTGAATGTCTGGACCCGGGAAAGACCTTCGGCGGCCTTTTCGCCGGTGACCTCGGCAATGATCTCGCTCACTCTGTCAAGCACGCCCATCTGGCTCGCGGCGATACGGGCGCTCATCGTCAGGCAGGCCGAAAGCGATGCATATAAAAGGTCGATCGGGTTGAAACCCGGCTGCGACGGGCCGGTAACGATATGAATTTCACCCTTGGTCGCCGACGTGACATGCGGGAATCCGGTTCGGGCAAGAACCGCGGTTGCGCCGGTTGGTCTCGATTTCGTCTTCAATTCTGCCATTTCATCCTCTCGCGACACGTCAGTTCATCAACCTGACATGGAATTTTCTTCGCGTGGAAGCAATGTCGGGGCCTCCGGCAAGATCGAAAATCGATACGGATAATTAGTCTATAGTTTTTATAGAAAATTATGATCGAAATCGCCGGACCCTTGCAAGAGTATTCCGGCACACCATCCGACAAGAGGCGTTCGTGCTTCGCTGCTCACGCTTGTTTTTGCGATAACTCTCCCACTCCGGGGCTTCGCCTCATAGAACAGGACGGGACAGACAATGACAAAAAAGACTTTTCTTCACAGCCTTTCGCGCCGCGCGGCCCTGACCGCTCTTGCCGTTTCCGCAGCTGCCATCGCCGGCTTTGCCGCGCCATCCGCAAGCTTCGCCGAAGACAAGTCGATCAAGGTTGGCATCATCAGCGGCGAAGACGAGGATGTCTGGCGCGTCGTCACCGCGGAAGCCGCCAAGCAGGGGCTGGCGATCGAAACGGTCGTTTTCAACGACTATACCCAGCCGAACGAGGCGCTGGAACGCGGTGAAGTCGATGCCAACGCCTTCCAGCATCAGCCCTATCTCGACAACCAGATCAAGCAGCACGGCTACCATATCGTCAAGGTTGGCTACACCGGCGTCTGGCCGATCGGCCTCTACACCAAGAAGTTCAAGACAACAGCCGAGTTGCCGGAAGGCGCTGTGATCGGCGTGCCGAACGATCCGTCGAACGAGGGCCGGGCGCTGCGCGTTCTGCAGAACGAAGGCATCATCAAGCTCAAGGACGGCGCCGGCATCCTGGCGACGATCGCCGATATCGTTGAAAATCCGAAGAAGGTCGAAATCAAGGAGCTCGACGCCGGCGTTGTCGGCCGCGCGATCGAAGACCTCGATGCCGCCGTCGTCAATACGGACTGGGCGCTGAAGAGCGGCCTTTCGCCGGCAGACCGCATTGCCCAGGAGCCGGTCGATGACAATCCCTACCGCAACTTCATCGCGGTGAAGGCAGGCCATGAGAACGAGGCCTGGGTCAAGACGTTGGTTTCCTCCTACCAGAACGATGCCGTGAAGGCGGAATTCGACAAGGTCTACAAGGGCACCGGCATCAGCGCCTATTGATCGACATCCGCGCTCACATGTGAGGGCAACAAACCGGGTGGCTCTGGCATTCGTTTGCCAGGGCCGCCTTGGGCGTTGGCAAGGGCGCCGAAAACCAAACGCCGAAAACCAGACGAAGGACATGGCATGAATTCTTTTGTTTCCGCGTCGACGATCGCGGGGGAGGGCCTCGAAGAGGTCGTCAGCCTTGCGAATGTAAAGCGCCGCTTCGGAGCCACACCGGCGCTCGATGGCGTATCGCTGACGGTTCGCAAGGGTGAGATCCTCGGCATCATCGGTCGTAGCGGCGCCGGCAAGTCGACGCTGATCCGTTGCCTGAACGGGCTGGAGCAGGCCGATAGCGGCGAGATACATATCGAAGGCCGCAACATCACAGGCCTGACGGAAAAGGAGTTGCAGCCGCTCCGCCGCCGCATCGGCATGATCTTCCAGCATTTCAACCTGCTGTCGGCCAAGACGGTCGAGGAAAATGTCGCCCTGCCATTGAAGATCGAAGGCCTCGGCAAGGCCGAACGCTTGAAGCGCGCTGCGGAACTGCTGGATCTCGTCGGGCTATCCGACAAGGCCAAGGCCTATCCGTCCTCGCTCTCCGGCGGCCAGAAGCAGCGGGTCGGCATCGCCCGCGCGCTTTCTGCCCGGCCCGCGCTGCTCTTGTCGGACGAAGCCACCTCCGCGCTCGATCCGGAAACGACGCGGTCGATCCTGGCGCTGCTGAAGGACATCAACCGCAAGCTCGGCCTCACCATCCTGCTCATCACCCATGAGATGGAAGTGGTGCGCAGCGTCGCCGATCGCGTCGCCGTCATTGATGCCGGCCGTATCGTCGAGGAAGGGCCGGTCTGGTCCGTTTTTGCCGATCCGCGGGCTGCGATCACTCAAAGCCTGCTCGGGGGTATCCGCCCGCAGCTGCCCGAATATATTTCCGCTCGCCTGTCGCCGATATCCGGGCCTGAGCAGATCCTCAGCGTCGATATGGCCGGCCCGGCAGCACAAGGCGCGCTGTTCGCCGATCTCTCGCAGGCGCTGCCGCACTCCTTCCGCCTCGTCCATGGCGGTATCGATCATATCCAGGACCAGCCGGTGGCCCGGTTCTTCATTGCCGTTCCGACGCGCGATTCCACGCTGCCGGAAAAGGTCCAGCAATTTCTGAAAGCCCGCGGCGCGCGGGTGGAGGTGCTTGGTTATGACGCCGATCATGCTTGAACTGCTGTTTCGGTCCCTGTGGGAAACGATCCTGATGACCGCCGCTTCCGGCATCATCTCGCTGGTCGCCGGCCTGCCGCTGGGCCTGGCGCTGGTTGTCACCGGCCGTGGCGGCATTGCCGAAAAGCCCTGGCTCAACAGCCTGCTCGGCGCCCTCGTCAACGGCTTCCGCTCGGTGCCCTTCATCATCCTGCTGGTGGCGCTGATCCCGCTGACACGACTGATCGTCGGCACGGCGCTCGGCACCTGGGCGGCGATCGTGCCGCTGGCGATTGCCGCCACGCCCTACTATGCGCGCATTGCCGAAGTCTCGCTGCGCGAGGTCGATCGCGGCCTGATCGACGCCGTGCGCGCCATGGGCGGCAATCGCTGGACGATCATCCGCGAGGTGCTGGTGCCGGAAGCGCTGCCGGGCATTGTCGCCGGTTTCACGGTGACGCTGGTGACCCTGATCGGCGCGTCCGCCATGGCCGGCGCCATCGGGGCCGGCGGCCTCGGCGACCTCGCCATCCGCTACGGCTACCAGCGTTTCGAGACGACGGTGATGATCGCCGTGGTGATCGTCCTGATCATCCTCGTCTGCGGCATCCAGTGGTTCGGCGACCGGCTCGTCGCCAAACTGGATCGTCGATAGCCGGCTAAGTCTTGTGAAATCTGAACGCGGCGGCGGGATGCGAGGCGGGTAGCCTCCCGGTCTCGCCGCCGAACAGCTTTTGCCGCAGCGGCCCCTCTGCGTAATCGGCCTTGAACAGTCCGCGCTCTTGCAGCACCGGCACCACCAGATCGACGAAATCCCTCAGACTTTCGGGCGCCACGGTGCGCGCCAGATTGAAGCCATCGATTCCGGCCTCATCAATCCACATCTGCAGATGATCGGCAATCTGCTCGGGCGAGCCGACCACCGGCTTCATCCGGCTGCCGAGTACCATCTGTTCGGTGATATCCCGCACCGTCACGGGTTTCGCCGCCTGTCTGGTGATAACTGCTAAAGCCGACTGGTTGGCATTGGTGGTCAGCTGCCCGATCGGCTCGTCCAGCCCGAATTTCGAAAGATCGATGCCGATCGAGCTGGAATAATGCGCCAGCGAAGCCTCGATGCTGGCATGGCGGCGATAATCCTCCAGCTTGTCCTGTGCCTCCTTTTCCGTCCGCCCGACAACGACCGTCAAAAGGTTGAGGATGCGCAAGGCATCGCCACCCCGGCCGAACTCCACAGCTTTCCGGCGCAGGCCGTCGACGATCGGTCTTGCCGCCTGCGGTGTGGTACTGGCGATGAAAACGCACTCGGCATGCTTCCCGGAGAAATCCTGACCGCGCGCCGACGCGCCGGCCTGAAACAGCAGCGGCGTGCGCTGCGGCGAGGGCTCGCTCAGGTGAATGCCCTCCATTCTGTAGTAGGGACCGTCATGCTTCACGGCACGCACCCTGGAGGGATCGGCAAACACGCGTCCAGCCTTGTCGCGCAATACCGCGTCGTCGTCCCAGCTGCCTTCCCAGAGCTTGTAGAGGACCTCGAGATAGTCCTCCGCCGCATCGTAGCGGGCGTCGTGCTCCGGCTGGCGTTCCAGCCCCATGCTGCGCGCCGCGCTGTCGAGATAGCCGGTGACGATGTTCCAGCCGATCCGCCCCTTGGTCAGGTGATCCAGCGTCGACATCCGCCGCGCCAGCAGGAACGGCTGTTCATAGGTCGTGTTGACCGTGACGCCGAAGCCGAGATGTCTGGTGACATGCGCCATGGCGGAAATCGGGATGAGCGGATCGTTGACGGGGATCTGCGCGCCCGTCTCGATCACTGGTGCCGGGCTTTCCCTGTAGACATCGTAGACCCCGACGATATCCGCCAGGAATAGCCCGTCGAGCTTGCCGCGCTCGGCGGTGATAGCCAGATCCGTCCAGTAATCGAGGTCGGTGTAGCGCACCGACTGGTCGCGCGGATGTGTCCACAGCCCGTGATTGATATGCCCGACGCAGTTCATGTCGAAGGCGTAGATCTGCATTGTCTTCATCCTGCCGTCCTCAAGCCTTTCGAGCCACTCCAAAGGTCCATTCCTGTATCGACTGCAAAACGACCCGAGCTGCGTCGTATTTTAGAATCGCATTACGCAAGCGTGCCGAAACCGGGAATTTTTTATCTCTATAAATTCTATGAATTTTACAATGATTAAACAACATTCCACCGGAGCCTTCGGCGCGGAATGCCCATTGAACCATTGCCGGGAGAGGGACCATGACAATCAACCGCCGCCGCCTTTTGGGAACTGCCACCTTAGCCGTTCTCGCCTTTGCAACGCACAGCAATTTTTCCTACGCCGCCGATGTCAACGTCAATATCGGCTACCAGCCGATCGTCGAGCCGTCGCGCGTGCCGCAGGCCGACGGTACCTATGAAAAGGTCACCGGCGCCAAGATCAACTGGCAGAAATTCGACAGTGGTGCCGATGTGATCACCGCGATTGCTTCCGGTTCTCTCGATATCGGCTATGTCGGGTCGTCGCCGCTGGCCGCCGCCGCCAGCCGTGAAATTCCGATCGAGACGATCTTCGTCGTCGGCCTGATCTCCGAAGCCGAGGCGCTCGCCGTCAAGGGCATAGACAAGCCGGAAGGACTCGCCGGCAAGAAGATCGCCACGCCCTTCGTCTCCACCGCCCATTACAGCCTGCTGACGGCGCTGAAGCACTGGAAGGTCGATCCGAAGTCGGTCGAAATCCTCAACCTGCGGCCGCCGGAAATCGCCGCCGCCTGGGAACGCGGCGATATCGACGGCGCCTATGTCTGGGATCCGGTCCTGTCGCAGCTGAAGAAAACCGGCACCGTGCTGGCAACCTCGGCCGATGTCGCCGCATGGGGCGGCCCGACCTTCGATGCCTGGATCGTCAGCAAGAAGTTCGCCGAGGAACACCCCGAAATCGTCACCGGCTTCGTCCAGGTGACCGGCAAGGCTTATGCGTCTTACCTCGCCAATCCGGACAGCTGGAACGCGACGTCGCCGGAAGCCGAAAAGATCGCCAAGCTCACCGGCGCCAAGACCGAGGAAGTGCCGGCGCTCCTGAAGGGCTATCACTTCCCGTCGCTTGAAGAACAGGCGGGCGCCGATCTGCTCGGCGGCGGTACGGCAAAGGCGGTCGCGGAAACCTCGGCCTTCCTGCTGGAGCAGGGCAAGATCCCGGCCGTTCTTTCCGATTATTCGCCCTATGTCTCCTCGCGCTGGGTCGTCGAAGCTGCCAAGGCCGGTCTGTAACCAACGAAGCGCTGCAACCCTTTGGGGGTTGCAGCGCTTCAAACCATCGGTGTGATCATGAGTGTGCTGTCGCTGCAATCCGTCTCTCTTGCGTTTCCGGTCGATCGCGATATCAGTCAGACGCGGCTTGTGCTTGATGGCATCACGCTGCATCTCGCCTCGGATGAGTTCATCGCCGTCATCGGCCGCTCCGGCTCCGGCAAGACCAGCCTCCTCAATCTCGCTGCCGGCTTCCTGAAACCCACATCCGGCCGTGTCTCTGTCGATGGCGTCGATATTGCCGGGCCGGGCGCCGATCGCGCCGTGGTCTTCCAGGACGATGCGCTCTACCCCTGGCTCAATGCCCGCGACAATGTCGCCTTTCCGCTGAAGCTGCGGGGTATCGCCAAGGGCGAACGCCGGCTGCGGGCCGACGATCTGCTCGCCAAGGTCGGGTTGGACAATGCCGGCGCCAAGAATATCTGGGAGCTGTCCGGCGGCATGCGCCAGCGCGTCGGCATCGCCCGTGCGCTCGCCTCCG
Source organism: Rhizobium herbae (assembly GCF_017873135.1). Classification (GTDB taxonomy): domain Bacteria; phylum Pseudomonadota; class Alphaproteobacteria; order Rhizobiales; family Rhizobiaceae; genus Pararhizobium; species Pararhizobium herbae. Next base: position 175,914 of record NZ_JAGGJV010000002.1, read on the forward strand.
ATCCGCGTTTCCTGCTGCTGGACGAGCCGCTGGGCGCGCTCGATGCGCTCACCCGCGCCCGTTTGCAGCAGTTCCTGCTCAAGGTCTGGTCGGACAGCAAGACGGGCGCGCTTCTGATCACCCACAGCATCGAGGAAGCCATGCTGCTTGCCACCCGCGTCGTCGTGCTGGCGCCCAATCCCGGCCGCATCGTCGCGGATATTCCGGCAAGCTTCGGCCGGCAATTGCTTTCCGGCAAATCGCTGCAGGAAATCAAGGATTCGCCCGAGTACAGGCGCCTGCATGATGGGCTCACCGGCCTCATCCACGCGGATGCGCAGGAGGATGCGGCATGACCATCGAGGTCGGTATCATCGCGCCCACAGCGCCGGTCGAAATCCAGCCTGACGCCGGCAAGCCAGGGCGCGGCCGCGGCACGTTGCCGATCTCGCTGGTGACGATCGCTGTCATCATCGCCGCCTGGAGCCTGGCCTCGGTCTACGGCGTCGTCTCGCCGCTCTTCCTGCCGTCGCCGCTCATCGTGCTGAAGGCGATCTACAATGTCGCGGTCAACGGTTTCGTCGATTCGACGCTGGCGCAGCACACGTTCGCCAGCCTGCTGCGCATCTTCGCCGCACTCGCGGCCTCGATCGTCATCGGCATTCCCGCCGGCCTTGCCATCGGCACTAGCCGTATCGGCAAGGGCATTCTCGATCCGATCGTCGAGTTCCTGCGGCCGCTGCCGCCGCTCGCCTATCTGCCGCTGATCATCATCTGGATCGGCATCGGCGAGGCTTCGAAGATCACCGTCATCTCGCTCGCCATGCTGCCGCCGATCATCCTGTCGACGGCCGCCGGCGTCAAATCGGCGCCGGCAGACTTCGTCAACGCCGCCCGTTCCTTCGGCGCCAGCCGGTTGCAGGTCCTGCTGTACGTGATTCTCCCCAGCGCCATCCCCTCGATCCTGACCGGCACCCGTATCGCGCTCGGCGCCGGCTGGTCGACGCTGGTGGCGGCCGAACTGGTGGCGGCAAGCCGCGGCCTCGGCTTCATGATCCAGTCCGCCGCCCAGTTCCTCGTCACCGACATCGTCATTGCCGGCATCATCGTGATTGCCGCGATCGCGTTCCTGCTGGAAATCCTGGCCCGGCTGCTGGAGCGCTGGTTCGTGCCCTGGGCGGCGCATCGCTAGAAAGCGGCGATCGGCCTACAGCATCGAATGGCTGAGACCGCCGTCGATCGGCAGCGCGATGCCGGTAATGTAGGCCGCCTGGCGGCTGGCGAGAAAGGCCGCGGCCGCACCGAACTCGGCCGGCGTGCCATAGCGGCCGATCGGAATATCCGACTGGCTGCGGGCGGCGACCGTCTCGAGGCTTAGCCCTTCGCTTTCGGCATCCATCCAGTCGAAACTCAGCGTTCTGTCCGTTGCCAGACGACCGGGCAAAAGCATGTTGACGGTGATGCCGTCGGCCGCCACCTCGCGGGCCAGTGTCTTCATCCAGCCGGCGACGGCGCTGCGCAGGGCATTGGAGGCGGTGAGGCCCGGGATCGGCTCGCGAATGCTGGTGGAGGCAACGGCCATGATCCGGCCCCAGCCCCGTTGCCGCATGGGTGGCAGAAGCCTGTTGGTGATGCGCATGCCCGCCAGCACCATCGTATCGAACTGGGCACGCCAGAAGGCCGGATCGATCTCTGCCGCAAGGCTGGGCGGCGGGCCGCCACCGTTCAGCACCAGGATGTCGATGTCGCCGAAGTCGGCCGCGAGACGATCCAGGAATGGGTCGATAGCACCAGCGTTTGCAAGGTCGAGCGAAAGACCTTTGGCCGAATCATCGATTTGCGCGGCCGCCGCGGCCGCCGCCTGCGGGTCGCGGCCGGTCAGGGCGACGATAACGCCTTCCGCTGTCAGCGCCTCGGCGATGCCACGCCCCAACCCCTTGCTGCCGCCGAGAACAAGCGCCCGTTTGCCTTTGATTCCGAGATCCATGATCCGCTCCTCGAGGTCGATGATTGAGGCGACGTTTGGAGCGCGCAGGCGGCCAATAGTCAATGGCCGAACACGATCGGTGCAGTTCGATGTCAGTAGAAACAAAGAGGAAAAAGGTTTGGTGGAGCTAAGCGGGATCGAACCGCTGACCTCTTGCATGCCATGCAAGCGCTCTCCCAGCTGAGCTATAGCCCCATTTTGGGTCCGGCAGTGCCGGTTCCGGGAAGTCCGTCCGAACTGTTTGTCCGGTCGGGTGGCGGCTTCATACTTCTGCTTCTTGAAGATGGCAAGCCGAAAAAGACAATGGGCCAAGTTTTTGTGAAATGAGCCCGGAGCCTTGCGTCCGCGTGATGGATGAAAACCGCGCGCGGACGCCAATTGTTTGAATTGTGTGAGGTTTAGACCTCGTCGTCGTCGTCGGAGACGCCGATCAGGTCGGACAGGCCGTCCTCGTCGTCTTCGTCGGCCTCGAGGAACGTGTCGTCGTCGTCGCCTTCGATTTCGACGTCGTCATCGCCCAGGTCCGGAATGTCGTCGCCGCCGGCTGCTTCGCTGTCGGCGTCCTCGAGCGAAACCAGTTCGACCTCGGTGTTCTCGGTATCGACTTCCTGGACCTCGTCCTCCTCGGCAGCCTTCTCCATCACCTTGGCGACCGATGTCTCCTCGAAGAAGGACAGGGGATAGGATTTGCCGGTATAGGGAGAAACGATCGGGTCCTTGTTCAGGTCGTAGAATTTACGGCCTGTCTCCGGATCGATGCGTTTTGTTCCAAGTTCCGCTTTTGCCACAGTCAAGGCCTCTTGAATGGCCGGGGTTACCGGCATTTGCCGGAATACCGGCGTTGAACATGAAATGAATTAGCCGGTCCCCATAATGGTCTTGGCCTGATCTGTCAAAGCCTAACTTTCCGATCCCTCGCTCACGCATGCAAGAGGGCTGTCGGATGGTCGTTTTTGCCATGCAAAGCTCAATTCTACGGCTGGAGTTCGAGTTGTGTGCGATAAATGTCAATGACCGGCATGATGATATATGGCGGGACAGGGCGATATTCGGATCGGGGGCGGGCTGTTAAAGTTGCCATTGCCGCATTGGCATTTCACGCCGTTTTCCGTTAACAGTGCCGGAAAATTTGGGAAGAGCAGTTCTTAAGGACATTCCATGATCATCGCCATCGACGGACCCGCCGCAGCCGGCAAGGGGACCTTGTCGCGCCGCATCGCCGAAGAATACGGGTTTCATCATCTCGATACCGGCCTGACCTACCGCGCGACCGCCAAGGCGTTGCTGGATGCCGGCCTGCCGCTCGACGACGAGATGATTGCCGAAAAGATGGCGCGCGACGTGGAACTTGCCGGCCTCGATCGCGACATTCTCTCCGCCCATGCGATCGGCGAGGCAGCCTCCAGGATCGCGGTCATGCCGCTGGTCCGCCAGGCGCTGGTCGAGGCGCAGCGTGCTTTCTCGATGCGAACGCCTGGAACCGTACTCGACGGCCGCGACATCGGCACGGTCGTCTGCCCGGATGCGCCGGTGAAGCTCTATGTCACGGCCTCCGCCGAAGTGCGCGCGCGCCGCCGCTTCGACGAGATCGTCGGCAACGGCGTTGCCGCCGATTTTCTGGAGATTTTGGCCGATATCACCAGGCGCGACGAGCGCGACATGGGGCGGGCCGACAGCCCGCTTCGCCCCGCTGCCGATGCGCACTTGCTAGATACGTCCGAAATGAGTATAGAGGCCGCATTCTTGGCGGCAAAGACCATCATCGATGCCGCACTGAAATAACGAAATAGTCCGAACCACCATCCCCGCGCCGGATTTGCTCCTCATCTGAATGGAGCGGATGGTTTTTGGACCTGTCAACGCTAACCCCCGGCGCCTGTGCCCCATGAAGGCACATCAGGAGTATTCATGTCTCAAGCTAACCCCACCCGCGAGGACTTCGCCGCCCTCCTGCAGGAATCCTTTGCCACGCAGGATCTTGCCGAAGGCTATGTCACCAAGGGTATCGTAACGGCCATCGAGAAGGACGTCGCTATCGTTGACGTCGGCCTCAAGGTCGAAGGCCGCATCGCTCTGAAGGAATTCGGCGCGAAGGCCAAGGACGGCACGCTGAAGGTCGGCGATGAAGTCGAAGTCTATGTCGAGCGCATCGAAAATGCGATGGGCGAAGCCGTTCTGTCGCGCGAGAAGGCTCGCCGCGAGGAAAGCTGGATCCGTCTCGAAGTCAAGTTCGAAGCCGGCGAACGCGTCGAAGGCGTCATCTTCAACCAGGTCAAGGGTGGCTTCACCGTCGATCTGGATGGTGCCGTTGCCTTCCTTCCGCGCTCGCAGGTCGACATCCGTCCGATCCGCGACGTCACCCCGCTGATGCACAACCCGCAGCCCTTCGAAATCCTCAAGATGGACAAGCGCCGCGGCAACATCGTGGTTTCGCGCCGCACGGTTCTTGAAGAATCGCGTGCCGAACAGCGTTCGGAAATCGTCCAGAACCTCGAAGAAGGCCAGGTTGTTGACGGTGTCGTCAAGAACATCACCGATTACGGTGCGTTCGTTGACCTCGGCGGCATCGACGGCCTGCTGCACGTCACCGACATGGCATGGCGCCGCGTCAACCATCCGTCGGAAATCCTGAACATCGGCCAGCAGGTCAAGGTTCAGATCATCCGCATCAACCAGGAAACCCACCGCATCTCGCTCGGCATGAAGCAGCTCGAGAGCGATCCTTGGGATGGCATCGGTGCCAAGTACCCGGTCGGCAAGAAGATCTCCGGTACCGTCACCAACATCACCGACTACGGTGCATTCGTAGAGCTGGAGCCGGGCATTGAAGGCCTGATCCACATCTCCGAAATGTCCTGGACCAAGAAGAACGTACACCCCGGCAAGATCCTGTCCACGACGCAGGAAGTCGACGTTGTCGTTCTCGAAGTCGACCCGACCAAGCGCCGCATCTCGCTCGGCCTCAAGCAGACGCTCGAGAACCCGTGGCAGGCATTCGCGCACAGCCATCCGGCTGGCACGGAAGTTGAAGGCGAAGTCAAGAACAAGACCGAATTCGGCCTGTTCATCGGTCTCGACGGCGACGTTGACGGCATGGTGCATCTCTCCGACCTCGACTGGAACCGTCCGGGCGAACAGGTCATCGAAGAGTTCAACAAGGGCGACGTCGTCAAGGCTGTCGTTCTGGATGTGGACGTCGAAAAGGAACGCATCTCGCTCGGCATCAAGCAGCTCGGCAAGGATGCGGTCGGCGACGCCGCTACATCCGGCGATCTGCGCAAGAACGCCGTTGTCTCGTGCGAAGTCCTGGCCGTCAACGACGGTGGCATCGAAGTGAAGCTCGTCAACCACGAAGACCTCACCTCGTTCATCCGCCGTGCCGATCTGTCGCGTGACCGCGACGAACAGCGTCCGGAGCGTTTCTCCGTTGGTCAGGTTGTCGACGCCCGCGTCACCAACTTCTCCAAGAAGGACCGCAAGGTCATGCTGTCGATCAAGGCGCTGGAAATCGCTGAAGAGAAGGAAGCCGTCGCACAGTTCGGTTCGTCCGACTCGGGCGCTTCGCTCGGCGACATCCTGGGCGCAGCCCTGAAGAACCGCGGCGGCGAATAAGCCTCTGCCTCTCTGAATGAAAAAGCCCGCGGAAAGCGATTTCCGCGGGCTTTTTTTGTCTCGTTCTTGCCGATGGCGGCTGTTTGCTCAGCCGAGTCCGCCCATGCGGCGGTAGAGATCGTAGGCGGCGCCGGCGTCGTTCTCAGGCTCTTCCGCTTCCGTCTGCGATGCGGCGGCTTCATCATCGCCGCGATTCTCCGGCTGGTCACCGCCTTCTTCGCGCCGGCCTTCGTCCTCGTCTTCAGCAAATGCCGGCTGTTCCTCGTCTTCGATCTTCGTGGTTCGCGTATCCTGCGTCTTTGCCGGCAGGTAGGGGATCATCGCAAACGGGATCGCATCCCTGACAATGCCTGTATCCGCCAGCCGGGGCGTCTGTGCTTCGCGCGCCCGCTCGTCCATGGTGGAGGGCGGTGCAAGGGCCGGCCGGTTCGTTGTTTTTTCCGCCGGCTCGTCCAGCAGGGCGCTCCAGCTGTCGGGCTCAAACCCAAGCGGTTCCGCCTTGTCGCCGATGTCAGCGGTGAGCAACGCCGTATCCGGCAGCGCGCCGGCATCGTCGGCGGCTTCAAGCTGGGCAAACAGGGTTTCGGCGCCCATGTCCGCCGTCTCGCCGGCAAGGGCTGCAAACAGCGTATCGGGTCCGTCAACGGCTCCGCCCGGCAGCGGCAGGCTGGCTTCGACCAGCGCCTTCAGCGTTTGGACAAGGGTCTTTTCGGGGCGGCCCGTCTCAGGCTCGAACGTGGCCGGTTGCGCCTCCTCCGCAGACGCGAGGGATTGGCTTTCCGGTTCCAGTTCCCATTCGCCGAGATCATGACCCTTGAAGCCATCGACTTCGTTGATCGTCCGGAGAAGGGGAGGTTTGGCGGACGTGTTGGTCGTCTCTGCCACAACGTCCGGCTCGGCGGAGAAAAAGCGTGTCGGCTCCGCGTCGATTTCCGGCAAAGGCAAGTCCTCCGCCAAAGGCAAGTCTTCCGGTAGAGGCAAGTCGGGCCTGGAGGCAGGCGGGTTGGCGAAGGTGGGGAGTTCCTTGCCGTTGCTCGCCCGGATGTCGGACGCGGGCCTGCTTTCGAGTGGCGGTTGCTCGGCCGGCTTCCGTGGTTCCGATTGGGTTGTCTGCTCCGGCAGATCCATCGGCTCGGTTTGCTCGGAAAGATCGAGCCCCAGTTCCTGCTCCAGCTCGATCTTTATCCGGCTGTCGATATCGCCCGTCGCGATTGCGGCGACCAGCGACAATGCCTCCGGATCGGCGGCCAGGAACGCCGCGGCGGCGCGCAGCAGAGGGATCGTCTCGGAACCGGCCTTGGCGGGTTGCTGCGGCTGCGCGGTCGGCGCCTTTGCCGGCGGATCGTCCCGGCGCGGCGTCGTCACCGTGCTTTGCTCTGTCTCGTTTTCTTCCACGGCAATGACGGGCGGCACGAGATCGTCGTCATCGCCGAAGGCCTTCTTCAAAGCTGCCTGCAGCAGGCCGGGATCGGGCACGATCGCCGGACCAGCGACGAGCGCCTGTGTCGCCGGCAAGGCTATCTGCCGGCCCTGAACGGCCGCTTGCCCCTGCGGGACGGGAAGCGCTGGAGCCGGTTTTCCATCCGGCTGACCGACAACGGCGCGCGCAACGGGTGCAGGCGTGAAAAGCCTGTCCAGCAGGCGCGGGGTGTCGATGATCGAGGGGGTCTTCAGCGCCTCGGCGAGAATCCGGATCGAGACCGCCAGATTGCGCTGTCCCAGCTGTTTTTCCAGGGCCAGCCGTGCCGCCGGCGGCAGCGTTTCCAGGAAGACGGCAAGCCGCTTGCTGAAGTCGCGCAGGGTCTCCTGCGGCAGCGGCGGAAACTTGAGGATCTTTGCCAGCGTGTCGAGCAGGCGGATCAGCGCTTCCTTCGGCAGTGGCTCGCTTCCCACCAGATGGCGGTTCAGCGTCTCCAGGATCTTGAGCACCGCCTCCGACTGGTTTCCCGAAATCCGCACCGGCAGTGGCAGAGTGCGTTCCCTGGGCGTGGCGGTCTCGACCACGGCCGCCGCCTGTGCCGCCGCGGTAACCGACGTCTTGACTGTGAGAATGGGCATCAGCATCGCAATCTCCGTCAGGTTCGGGTTGAGGCCGAAGGGCCGTATAAATTCCGGCATGCGGCCATGGGACCGGATGACGCCAGGCGTATGTCGAAGGAATGAGGGCGCTTCATGCGCATGCCCGACGGCTCGTTCACGGCCAAACCAGGTTGCGGCGGCTGCTTCGGGACCACAGGTGGCCGAGCATTGTATCCATTCATACTAGGACAGAATGATTGATAGAATATTAACCATACTGGTGGTGCGAACGGGGTGTCATCCAAAACGACAAGGTGCCCGTTGGCCCTTGCCGCCTTTTTGCCGCTCGCGTACATCTTTGCGCTGCGCCGCCGTTTATCGCGCGGCCGACATGCAATTGCTTTCGGGAGGAATGCGATGAATCCGACCAACCTGATCCTCAACACCGACAGCTACAAGTTCAGCCATTTCCTCCAGTATCCGCCGGGCACGCAGGGTATCTCCGCCTATATCGAGACGCGCGGGCATCCGGATCAGGCCGATGTGGTGTTTTTCGGCCTGCAGATGTTCCTGAAGGAATATCTCGGCAAGCCGGTGACACGGGCCGATGTCGCCGAAGCCGAGGCGATCGTCCTTGCCCATGGCCTACCGTTCAATCGCGCTGGCTGGATGCGCATCGTCGAGCATTTCGGCGGCTACCTGCCGCTCGAAATCCAGGCCCTGCCGGAAGGCACCCTGCTGCGACGTGGCGTGCCGATGGTGCAGGTGGTCAATACCGATCCCGAATCATTCTGGCTGACATCCTATATCGAGACCGCGCTGCTGCGCGCCGTCTGGTATCCGTCCTCCGTCGCCAGCAATGCCCGCAAGATCAAGCAGATCATCCGGCCGATTCTTGAAAAGACCTGCGACGATCCGGAAGCCGTATTGCCCTTCCGCCTGCACGATTTTGGCGCCCGCGGCGTCGGTGCGCTTGAGCAGGCCGGCATTGGCGGTGCCGCCCATCTCGTCAACTTCATGGGCACCGATACCGTGACCGGCGTGCTCTACGCCCGGCGGTACTATGGTGCCGACATGGCTGGTTTCTCTATCCCCGCGTCCGAGCATTCGACCATGACCGCATGGGGCGTCGATCGGGAGGCGGAGGCCTATTCCAACATGATCGACCGTTTCGCCGGCGTAGGCATGTTTGCCGTCGTCTCCGATAGCTACGATATCAACTATGCGGTCTCGGAAATCTGGGGCGAGCAATTGCGCGAAAAGGTCAGAGCCAGCGGCGGTACGGTGGTCATCCGGCCCGACAGCGGCGATCCGATCGAGACGCCGGTGCATGTGGTCAAGCAGCTCGACTATCATTTCGGCTCGACGCTGAACGGCAAGGGCTACAAGGTTCTCGACAAGTCCGTCCGCGTCATCCAGGGCGACGGCATTTCCAACGCCGATATCAGCCAGATCCTCGGCCGGCTGGAAGCCTTCGGCTTTTCCGCCGAGAATATCGCCTTCGGCATGGGCGGCGGCCTGTTGCAGAAGGTCAATCGCGACACCTATTCCTTCGCCATGAAAACCAATGCCCGGCAGGACGACACCGGCACATGGCACGACGTCTTCAAGCGTCCGGCCACGATGAACGTCAAGGCATCGAAAGCCGGCCGCCAGGCGGTCGTCAGCGGCCTCGTCGGCCTTGAGGCGGCCCGTCTCGACGAGCTGAAGGACCGTCGCAATCATCTGGAGACGGTCTGGAAAAACGGCGACCTTTTGAAGGACTGGAGCTTCGAGGAAATTCGCGCCCGGGCGAAATAGGATATTGCCTGAAGGCCGAGACCGTCCCATCTTTGCTCCGTCACCATTGGAGCCTGCAGATGACGGTCCGTCCGCCCCAATCCCTGTCCCCGTCCTTTGCCAGGGATACCGGCCTCAACCTCCTGGAATACGAGCTGATGTCGGAGCGGGCGGATGCGCTCGGGCGGCACGGATTGAAGGTGGAAAAGGCGATCGCGGCGCTCAGTATGCTGAAGGATGCGGGCACGACGCCGGAGCGGCGCGAGCAGTTGCTCAACGATGCCGCCGACGTCGTCTGGGCGTTCTTCATCCAGCGCGAAATCTGCGGCCTGCGCTCCAACCGCGACGCCGTCCAGCGTTATGGTATCCCCAAAGAGGTCATGGCCCGGCTCGGGATCGTGCGGCGCAAGCCGTGATCAGGCGGCGTCTTTTTTCGCCAGCAGTTCGTAGATGCCGTTTTCATCGATCGTGACCGCGAGAATGTCCTTGGTGGCGTCTTCATCGCGCTGTTCTTCGCTGGCCTGGCCGGCGCGGGCAAGCATGACGGCCTGATCTTCGTCGCTCGGGGTCTGGTGCGGATCGTCACTGGCCTGCCCGCCGTCCTGCAGCGCCGGCGACTGGTTTGCACGATTGCTTTCGATGGATGCCTGTGCCTCGGCAATCTCGACCCCGGCAGCGAGTACCTGGATGGTCTGGATCGCGATGGCGCCGGCACTTTGGCCGGTCTGATCGATGTCGGTCTTGCCGTCGGTTTCGCCCTTGGCGGCAGCCTCATTGCCCTTGCGGATCACCTCGTGAAGCTCTTTGACGTCTTCGAGCTTCTCTCCGGCTTCCAGTGCGCGGATGGATTCCTCGCGTTCCTTGCGGGTTTCGGCATCCTCGACCTTGGTCGGGTCGTTCTCCAGCCGTTCGGTCTTCAATTCCTCGACGGTTTTGGGATCTGCGACGTCTTCGAGGCGCTGCAGGACCTTGCTGACGTCGGCTGTGAGGAATTTCTCCTCCGCTGCCTTGTCGTCGAGGATCGTCTTGATCTTCTGGGCGGTTTCGCCATACGGGCGCTTGATCGCCTCGATCATCTCCTGCGCGGTGACCCCGATGTCCTGTAGGCCGCTCTTGGCCTCCACTTCGGCGACGCTGGAAGTCAGGCCTGCCCGGGCACTGGTCAGGGCGGCCCGCAGGCGAAGCGTGTAGTCGCTGTCGTCTTCGCCGTCGGCCTGCTGAAGATCGTTGCGCTGGACGAACCTTGCCAGCAGCGCCGTCATCCCTGTCGGGTTCTCGTCGGTACCGTCAACCGCCGCGGTCAGGTCGTCGACCGAGACCCGGAAGGTTGCGAGGCCGACGACCGTCGGCTTGCCGTCCGCGTCCTTCTTGGCGACCAGCTTGGTGATTGCCAGCGCGTCTTCCAGCCGGCTGCCGTAGTCCATGTCGGATTCATCGGCGCCCTGCGTCACGCCCATCACGGCCGAGAAGCGTGCCGCCAGTGTCGCCATCGGGTTTTCGTCGCGCTTCAGCGCGCCGAAGAAATGCTCGTTGATCCGGGCATTGGCCGCCTGCGAAACCTCGTCGGAGGTAACGCGGGCTCTGATGACCTTGTCCTCTTCCTTCTTGCCTTTCGCCTTTTCCTCTTCCTCGAGGCGGCGCTTCTCGATGTCGTCGACGATCGATTGCACCATCGAAGTGACAAGCGTGGCGGAGGCCTGTTGGGTCGGGGGCAGCATCATCGGTGTCGGTCCATGATCGTAGCGGCTGTGCCCGGAGGATAAGGCGCAACCGTTAACCTGGCCTTAACCGCGATTGCGCGGGCCGGACATCGTCACACGGCAGCAACCTTGCGGCACGCCGCCTGATCATCCGGAAGCTTGGGTTTGCAGATCAGGAACGGCGCCAGCGCGCCGAACAGGCACGACCATGCCTGCTTCAGTCCGAACAGAACGAACTCGGCGAATCCAGATCCGCACCGGTTCGAGGAATGGGCCGGTCTGGTGCTCTCCGACCGGTCGCATCAGCTGTGGGCGAAGATGTCGGTCTCTTCCCAGCCGATCAGGTCCAGCTTGGCACGTGTCGGCAGGAAGGCGAAGCAGGCGTCGGCGTGATCGATGCGGCCGTCCCGGATGAGGCGTGCGGTCAGCTTGTCGCGCAGCGCATGCAGATGCAGCACGTCGGATGCCGCATATTCCAGCTGTGCCGGCGACAGCTTTTCCGCCGCCCAGTCGGAGGACTGCTGCTGCTTGGAAATATCGACCTCGAGCAGTTCCTTCAGGTTGTCCTTCAGCCCGTGCCGGTCCGTATAGGTCCGCGTCAGCCGCGAGGCGATCTTGGTGCAGAACACCGGCGTCGTCGTCACGCCGAAGGTATGGAACAGCACGGCGATGTCGAACCGGCCGAAGTGGAAAATCTTCTGGCGGGTCGGGTCTTCCAGCATGGCGACGAGGTTCGGGGCCAGCCTCTGGCCCTTGGCGATCTGGATCACGTCGGCCGTGCCGTCGCCGGGCGAAAGCTGGACGACGCAGAGCCGGTCACGGCGCGGAATGAGGCCGAGCGTTTCGGTATCGATGGCGATGGCGCCCTTGTAGCGGGCGGCGTCTTCAACTGAAATGTCGCCTTCGTGAAGCCGTATTGTATTTGCCATGGAAAACCCCACATCAGCCGGGCAAGCGCCGCGCATTGGTTCAAGGTGTTGGGCTATAGCGCAACTTCATTGAAAACGATACCGTCGCCTCATATTCGTAGACGGGTTAAACGTTATGGAACGCACATGTTGATCCCGCAGGCCGCCTTCCTGTCCATGGCATTGCTCGCTTCTGTCCTCCCCGCGAACGCGGGTTCATCGTGGCTGGAGCCGGTTCAGCCCGGCCAGTTCTATACCGACCTGCCGGGGGTCAAGTCGCCGGAAGAGGCGGAGGACGCCAAGCGTATCATCTGCGAACAATCTGTCGTGGAGATCCATGGCAATCCCACCCATGGACAGCGCTATCAGACCGTCAACAATTGCCGTAAGGGCGATGGGCCGGTGTTCCAGTCTCCACGATCGCCGCGGTCGATCGAGCGACAGCTGCGCGGCTTGAATTATTAGGCCCCCAACCCGCAGCTGATCTCCTTGCAAATTGCCGGATCATCAATACAACTTGCCGCAACGAGGCGTGCCGGGCCTTCCCAAGCCCGGCCTGGGAGACGATATCATGCCTGAAACGCTACGCCCCCTGGTCATCTGCGCGCCGGAGCCGCGCACGCTCGATCTGATTTTCACACCAGTGGCGCTGGAGCAGCTCAAAGCAAAGTATCGCATCGTCGAAGCCGATCCGGATGATATTGCAGGGCTGGGCGACGATATCCTTGGCGAGGCGCGTTACATCATCGGCCAGCCGCCATTAAGTGCCGAGACGCTGCAGCGCATGCCGCAACTGCGCTGCATCCTCAACGTCGAGAGCAACCTGATCAACAACATGCCCTACGAGGTGCTGTTCGCACGCGGCATCCATGTGGTGACGACGGGGCAGGTGTTTGCCGAGCCGGTCGCCGAGATGGGTCTTGCCATGGCGCTCAACATCGCCCGCGGCATCGTCGATGCGGATGTCGATTTCCGCGAGGGCCGCGAGCTCTGGGGCGGCGAGGGCAATGCCAGGTCGCGGCTGCTGTCCGGCGCGGATGTCGGCATCATCGGCTTCGGCGATCTCGGCAAGGCGCTGAACCGCGTATTGTCCGGTTTCCGCACCAATACCCGCGTCTACGATCCCTGGATGCCGGCCTCGATCCTGATCGACAACGGCGTCAAGCCATCGAGCCTCGAGGAGGTGCTGACGCAGAGCGACTTCATTTTCGTCGTTGCGGCCGTCACCAGCGAGAACCAGCATTTCCTCGGCACTGATGCCTTTGCCAGCATGCGCCCCGGCGCCGCCTTCATCCTGCTCAGCCGCGCCAACGTCGTCGATTTCGACGCACTGATGGCGGCGGTCGCCAGCGGCCATATCGTTGCGGCGAGCGACGTCTATCCCGACGAGCCGCTGCCGATTGATCATCCCGTTCGCCGTCTCAAGGGCTTCCTGCGCTCCGCCCACCGGGCCGGCGCGCTCGACAGCGCCTTCAAGAAGATGGGCGACATGGTGCTGGAGGACATGGACCTGATGGACCGCAACCTGCCGCCGATGCGCTGCAAGCGGGCGGAGCGCGAGACGGTGTCGCGCATGCGCTCCAAGCCCGTCAGCGTGAATTGACCAGCGTCAACTGACCGTCGCCGGCTTCAGTTTTGCCGTGCCCGCCGAAAGCACCAAGGGTGCTGCCATCAGGCAAAGCGCGCCGGCGATCATCAGCGCGGGCAGGTAGCTCGCGTAGTTGTCGCGGATGAAGCCGCCGCCGAAGGCTGCGAAGGCGGCGCCGATCTGGTGGCCGGTGAACACCCAGCCGAACACCATGTTGGCCCGCTCGCGGCCGAAATGCTGGGCGGTGAGCTTCACCGTCGGCGGGACAGTGGCCACCCAGTCGAGCCCGTAGAAGATGGCGAAGATCGACAGACCGAGGAACTCGAAGCCGGTGAAGGGCAACCAGAGCAGCGACAGGCCGCGCAGGCCATAATACCAGAACAGCAGCCAGCGGTTGTCGTAGCGATCCGACAGCCAGCCGGAGGCGACGGTGCCGGCGAAATCGAACAGGCCGATGATAGCAAGCACGCCGGTCGCGGTGATCGCCGTCATGCCGTAATCGGCGCAGAGCGAGACGAAATGCGTCTGGATGAGGCCGTTGGTCGAGGCGCCGCAGACGAAGAACGACAGGAACAGCATCCAGAAGATCCGCGTCTTCGATGCGTCGATCAGAACGTCGATCGGCGAGTTGGTCTTGAGGCCGCCGGTCACCGGCGGGTCATCCACGACCTGACCATAGGGGCGCAGGCCGAGATCCGATGGACGATCGCGCATGAACAGCAGCATCGTGGCGGCGCAGACGAGCAGCATGGCGAGAATGAACAGGATCGCCGCGCGCCAGCCGTAAGCTTCCGTCAACGCCGCGATCAGCGGCAGGAAGACCAGCTGGCCGGTGGCGGTGCTTGCCGTCAGCAGGCCGATGACGAGGCCGCGCCGCGCGGTAAACCAGCGTGTGGCAACCGTAGCGCCCATTACCATGGCCGTCAGTCCCGTACCGATACCGACGACGAAGCCCCAGAGTACGATCAACTGCCAGACCTCGCGCATGAACAGTGACAAGCCCATGCCGGTGAAGACGACGGTGATTGCCGTCAGCGCCATCCGCCGCATGCCGAAGCGGTTCATCAGGGCGGCGGCAAAGGGCGCCATCAGGCCGAACAGGAGGAAGCGCATGGCAAGCGCCGCCGAGATTTGCGTCGCCTCCCAGCCGAATTCCTTCTGCAGCGGCAGGATCAGGACCGAAGGCGCGCCGATCGTGCCTGCGGTCACCAGCATGGTGAGGAAGGCGGTGGCGGCGACGATCCAGCCGTAGTGGACATCGCGCTGTTCAAGCCGTCTGGAGAGGATTGTCGAAAGCAAGGTCGGATTTCCCGGTGAAAAGCGGATAAGGGAGAGCATTCACGATTTTAGACTATCATTATGCAAGCCACTAATCGAAAAACTTTCACCATGCAAGTCGGTCGTCGAAAATATGGAGAGGCGGTGACGCGCGGGACGTCAGGAGAAAGATATTTCAAACCCACAATCGCGGCGCACCGCATCGACTGGCTGGAGTTTACCGCATCCCGGCAGGGCGGGGAAAATTCAGGCCTGGCGGACCGATTTCAGGGAGAAGGTATCGGCATCGATCGGCTTGCCGGTGAGGCTGTCGATATAAACCGGCAGCGCGGCGGCGCCGGTTTCCGTGTCGGTGATCCGCATCGTCACGCCGCGATCGGCGAAATGGCGGTTGCCGAACATGGAGAGCGCGATCAAAAGCGGCTGCAACTCGCGGCCCATGTCGGTCAGCAGATATTCGTAGCGGACCGGGCGATCCTGATAGGCGCGCTTTTCCAGCAGACCGGCCTCGACCAGCGATTTCAGCCGGCGGGTCAGGATATTGGGCGCAATGCCGGTACTCTTCTGGAATTCGTCGAACTTGGTGCGGCCGAAGAAGACGTCGCGCAGGATGAGAATGCTCCACCATTCGCCGACCCGGTCGAGGGTACGGGCGATGGGGCAGGTCATGTCATCGAAGCTCTTGCGTTGCATGGCTCCTCAATAGAGCCTGGACTTGCACCATGCAAGTCGGGTCGGACGAAGCTCATTCGCCGTTGACGCGGCGCATCGCTTCGAGAATGGCGCCCTTGGTCCCGTGGCCGGTCTTGTAAAGCCCGAGCATGACGGTGGCGGCATCGCGGCCGTCATCGCTATCGAGCGTAGTGCTCGTCCGTTCGCACCATTCCTCCAGCGCGCCGCAGACCACTTCGATTTCGCTCTGATTCAAGGCCATGTCCGACAGAAACGACATTGCTCCACCCTATCGTTCGAAACACACCTAGTTTGGAATGATAGTGTAGAGCCATCGAACACGATGACAATTCCCAGATTTAGGGGGTTGGCAACCCGGCACTCGACCGGGGCCACCGTGCAGGGGCTGGACCTGACGGACTGTTGCGTCAGGTCATTCCGCGGCGACCGCGGACGCCTCGAGAAGGGACGCGGCGATGGCCATCGCCAGCAGCTTTCCCTTCGCCCGGATCGTACTGCTGTCAAGATCGCGAGCCGAAAGCGCGAGGTCCATGCCCTCGCGCATCAGGATCTGTTGTGCCCTGTAAACCGCCCAGTTTTCGACGTCGTCGCGCTTCCGCATGGCGCTTGCCCCCAGCTAAATCATTTAGCGTTGTCGTTCAGCTCTCAGTCCGGCCTGAACGCAGGCACATGAGGCGAATCACCCGAGCACGTGAACAGAATGCGACATTTCCTTGAATTCGGAAGCAGAACTTTTGAGCGATGATTAATTGGGGTGAAACGCCGCCTCATGCGTTGCGCAGCCGGCCTTCCAGCAGATCGAGCACGGCCCGGCCCGCCTCCATGACATTGGTTCCGGGACCGAAGACGGCGGCGACGCCATGGTCCATCAGGAACTGGTAATCCTGCCTCGGCACGACGCCGCCGCAGACGACGATGACATCGCCGCCGCCCTTGGTTTTCAGCGTTTCGACCAGTTGCGGCAGCAGCGTCTTGTGGCCGGCGGCCAGCGACGAGACGCCGACGACATGGACTTTCGCTGAAAGCGCCATGTCGGCCGCTTCCTCCGGCGTCTGGAACAGCGGGCCGGCCAGAACGTCGAAGCCGATATCGCCGAAGGCCGACGCGATGATCTTGGCGCCGCGGTCGTGGCCGTCCTGGCCGAGCTTGGCGACCATGATCTTCGGCTTGCGGCCGATCGCCCGCGTGAAGTCGGAAAGCCGGGCGGCGAGTGTCGCCAGTTCCGGCTCGTCCCTGTAGGCGTGGCCATAGATGTCGCTGACCACTTCCGGAACGGCCGTGTGATCGCCGAAGACGGTGCGCAGGGCATCGGAGATTTCGCCAACGGTGGCACGGGCGCGAGCCGCGGTCACGGCGGCTTCGAGGATATTGCCGTCTCCGCTGCGCGCCACCTGCGTCAGGGCTTCGAGCGCGGCGGTGACTTCTGCCGTATCGCGCCGCCGCCGGGTCTCCTCGATGCGCCTGATCTGGGACGTGCGGACGGCGGCATTGTCGATGTCGAGGATGTCGTGGTCGTCTTCGGTTTCGAGCCGGTATTTGTTGACCCCGACGATCACTTCTTCACCCTTGTCGACGGCGGCCTGGCGGCGGGTGGCGGCCTCCTCGATCAGCCGCTTCGGCAGGCCATCGGCCACGGCCTTGGTCATGCCGCCCAACGCTTCCACCTCTTCCATCAGCGCCCAGGCCTTGTCGGCAAGCTCGGCCGTCAGGCTTTCGACGTAATAGGAGCCGGCCAAGGGATCGACCACCTTGGTGACGCCGGTCTCGTGCTGGAGGATGAGCTGGGTGTTGCGGGCGATGCGCGAGGAGAATTCGGTCGGCAGCGCGATCGCCTCGTCGAAGGAATTGGTGTGCAGCGACTGGGTACCGCCAAGCACGGCCGACATCGCCTCGAAGGCGGTGCGGATGATGTTGTTGTAGGGGTCCTGTTCGGCAAGCGAGACGCCGGAGGTCTGGCAATGGGTGCGCAGCATCAGCGAGGACTGTTTCTTCGGATGAAAGCCTTCCATGATCCGGGTCCAGAGCAGCCTTGCGGCACGCAGCTTGGCGGCCTCCATGAAGAAGTTCATGCCGATGGCGAAGAAGAACGACAGGCGACCGGCGAATTCGTCGACACTCAGGCCCTTGGCGATGGCTGCCCGGACATATTCGCGGCCGTCGGCGAGCGTGAAGGCGAGTTCCTGCACCAGCGTCGCGCCGGCCTCCTGCATGTGATAGCCGGAGATCGAGATCGAATTGAACTTCGGCATTTCGCGGGCGGTATAGTCGATGATGTCGGCGACGATCCGCATCGAGGGCTCGGGCGGATAGATATAGGTGTTGCGGACCATGAACTCCTTGAGGATGTCGTTCTGGATGGTGCCGGACAGCTCCGAACGCGGCACGCCCTGTTCCTCGCCGGCGACGATGAAGGAGGCGAGGATCGGGATGACCGCGCCGTTCATGGTCATCGAGACCGAGATCTTTTCGAGCGGTATGCCGTCGAACAGGATCTTCATGTCCTCGACCGAATCGATCGCCACGCCCGCCTTGCCGACATCGCCCTCGACGCGGGGATGGTCAGAATCATAGCCGCGATGGGTGGCAAGGTCGAAGGCGACGGAGACGCCCTGCTGGCCGGCGGCGAGCGCCTTGCGGTAGAAGGCGTTCGAAGCCTCGGCGGTCGAGAACCCGGCATATTGGCGGATCGTCCAGGGCCGCCCGGCATACATGGTGGCGCGCGGGCCGCGGGTGAACGGCGCAAGGCCCGGCAGCGAGCCAAGATGGCCGGCGGTCTCCAGATCGGCTTCCGTATAGAGCGGTTTGACGGCGATTCCCTCGGGGGTCTGCCAGGTGAGGCTGTCGGGCGAGGACTTGAGTTCGCGTTCGGCGAGGGCGGCCCAATCTTGCAACGTTTTACTGCTCGTCATGATTCATTCCTTCCGCGCCTTAACAATGCACAAAGCTGCAGCTTCAGGCGTCCATTCCTCTCCCATAATACTCGAAGCAAAAATCGCGGCCGGGCCAGCTTTCACGAACTATCTCCACAGCTTCCAAAATCGCTTTTTTGGTGCGGCTTGTTTGAACTCCAAAGCATAAAATGAGAATGAGTTCACCAAATCATGTCTCACGCCGGAGATTGTCCGAAATAACTCCACGGGGACCTCGAAGTAGAAGTCCACGTCATCGACACCTTCTTGGCTAATTTTTGCTTCTTCACGAAGCGTGGTGACGGTCGCGGTTATCGTATCAGGTACGTCGCCGGTTAGAGAAACGTGATCAAGCCCGTATTCCGGATTGTGTGCAACGCTCCATACCTGTTTTCCTCCCCTGAAGAAGGAAGTGCTGCAGAACATTGTGGTTTCACAGACATCGCACGCTAATAAACTGATGTCGTTGGATATTCTAATATAGTCGGGCTCAGAGAGACTGCCTTTCCGCCAATTTTGCCAGATCAGATAAGAGCTTTCATTTATAGAAGCGCCGCTGAATTGCTCTTCGTTGTAAGAGTCTTCCGTGGTGCTCTCGGTAAATCCCGCAGCATCCAAAATCGCAGTTTTCGAAGATTCTCGGAAGTAGAGTATCGAGCATCTGAATCCCATCACTCGAACTCCATGATCAATTCATCCACCGCCAGGCTTGCACCGGCAGCGACCGCGACCCGCTTGACCACGCCCCGGCGTTCGGCGCGCAAAATGTTCTCCATCTTCATTGCCTCCACCGTCGCCAGCGTCTGGCCGGCTTCCACGGTTTCGCCCTGGGTCACGGCAACCGCGGTGATGACGCCGGGCATCGGGCAGAGCAGCATTTTCGAGGTGTCCGGCGGCTCCTTCTTCGGCATCAGCCGGGCAAGTTCAGCGACGCGCGGGCTGCGGACATGGGCGCGCACGTCGATGCCGCGCCAGCGCAGGCGGATGGCGGTGCCCGAAAGGTCGATCTTCACGCCCATGGCCGTGCCGCCGACATTGAAGGTGGCGTGACTGCGGCCGGGCGTCCAGTCGCCGGCAACGGCGAATGCATTGCCATCCGAAAGCTCGACATAGGCGCCATCGGCGGATGCATTGAGCGTCACGGCATGCTCCTGGCCCGCAAAGGTGACGACCCAGTCCTTGCCGATCACCCGGCGGTGATTGCCGATCGTGCCGGAAATCTGCGCCGCGCGGCTCTGCAGCGCCTGATGGACGAGCGCTGCGACCGCGACCAGTTTTTGCGCCGACGCCGGGTCCGGTTCGACCCCGTGGAAACCGTCCGGAAATTCTTCGACGATGAAGGCGGTGGTGATCCGGCCGGCGCGAAACCGGTCGTGCTGCATGACGGCCGACAGGAAGGGCAGGTTATGGCCGATGCCCTCGACCTCGAAGTCATCGAGTGCCGCGGACATGGCATCGATCGCCGTCAGCCGGTCCGGCGCCCAGGTGCAGAGTTTCGCCACCATCGGATCGTAATACATCGAGATCTCGCCGCCTTCGAAGACGCCGGTATCGTTGCGCACGATGGTGCCGTCGGCATGCGCGCCTTCCTTCGGCGGACGATAGCGCGTGAGACGCCCGATCGAGGGCAGGAAGTTGCGGTAGGGATCCTCGGCATAGAGCCGGCTTTCGATCGCCCAGCCGTTGAGATGCACGTCGTTCTGGCCGAAGGGCAGTTTTTCGCCCGCAGCCACACGGATCATCTGCTCGACCAGATCGATGCCAGTGATCAGTTCGGTCACCGGATGCTCGACCTGAAGGCGGGTGTTCATTTCGAGGAAGTAGAAATTGCGGTCGCCGTCGACGATGAATTCGACGGTGCCGGCCGAATGATAGCCGACCGCCTTCGACAGGGCGACCGCCTGTTCGCCCATGGCGCGGCGGGTCTTTTCGTCGAGGAAAGGTGAGGGGGCTTCCTCGATGACCTTCTGATTTCGCCGCTGGATCGAGCATTCGCGCTCGCCGAGATAGAGAACGGTGCCGTGCGTGTCGCCGAGCACCTGGATTTCGATATGGCGCGGCTGGGTGACGAATTTCTCGATGAAGATGCGGTCGTCGCCGAACGAAGCCTTGGCCTCGTTCTTCGAGGATTGAAATCCTTCGCGCGCTTCCCCGTCGTTCCAGGCGATGCGCATGCCCTTGCCGCCGCCGCCGGCCGATGCCTTGATCATCACCGGATAGCCGATTTCGCCGGCGATCTTGACGGCCTCTTCGGCATCGGCGATCAGGCCCATATGGCCGGGTACGGTGGAGACGCCGGCTTCCGCGGCGAGCTTCTTCGAGGTGATCTTGTCGCCCATCGCCTGGATCGCGCCCACCGGCGGGCCGATGAAGGCGACGCCTTGCTTCTCCAGCGCCTGCGCAAAGACGGCATTTTCCGACAGGAAGCCGTAACCCGGATGCACCGCATCGGCGCCGGTCTTTTTGATCGCCTCAAGAATCCTGTCGATGACGATATAGGACTGGCTGGACGGCGCCGGCCCGATATGCACCGCTTCGTCGGCTTGTCTCACATGCAGCGCATCGGCATCCGCGTCGGAATAGACGGCGACGGTGGCGATGCCCATCTTCTTCGCCGTCCTGATGATCCGGCAGGCGATTTCGCCGCGATTGGCGATGAGGATTTTAGAGATCATTTTTTATTCACCATCCAAAGCAGCCAATTTCTCGCGCAAGGTAGGAAGGTGGCTTTTCTGAAGTGTGATCGGCTTTCTCTTACTGATATAGTTAATCGCTCTCTCTATTTCCGACTTGGATTTGGCTTTGGCCGTAATAGCGCGAGCAGTAACTCTTGCAGTCATTATCTCAGAATCTGGAAGCGTAAAAAATTCTTCGGCGGATATTTCACGCGTCGTTGCTATGGGCTTCGCAGATGGTTCTTTATTTTGTATTAGGCCGATAATGTCAGATACAGCCTTTTCTATATTTCCTATCCGATCCTCTTCTGTTTTTTTCGGCTCCGTTGTCTTCTTTTTCGTGCTATTTATATCTTCTATTTGACCATCTAAATTTGGCCACCAAGTCTCAAAAGTTCTGGAGAATACGATCTCTGTTAGAGCGTCATCATCGCTCAATCCTTCAAATAAAGAGGTCATCACGCTGTTAATGCCAGATTTGTCTAGATTAACGCATTGAAATTGGTTCAATGGACTACTGGAAAGCTCAAGTAGTTTCATGCCGCACAATATTGGCATCACCCTGGATCTTTCCAGGTGCTTTGCTAAAGCTCCGGCCTCGAAATTTATCCATGGCCGATCTTTATTTTCAGATGTTAGAATTACGATACCAAAATCGATCTGATCAAGGGCACTATTGATTTTATTCTGCCAGCGTTCTCCAGCACCTATATCATGCGCGGAGACAAAAACCTCACACGATTGAATGACGCATGGAATCCAATCTCGCAATGCGATGGCCAAGTGTTTTGAATAATCGCCTGACCAGCTGATGAAAATCTTCATTATTTATATCCTCCAAGGGTATTACATTGTATTTATGCTTACTTGAGGATCAAGCTTCCTCGAAGGCTTGCGGGAAGTTCTTGCGGGCCAGGGGCTCGTTGAGCTTCAGCAGTCCCTCGTATGAGGCCGGATCGAAGCCTCTTTCCGCCGGCAGCAGTTCGCGCCCGAACAGGCGGCACAACCGTTCTCCGTCCAGATTGCCGCGCTGGAACGGCGTCGTGCCGAAATACTGCCAGAGGGCCTGCACGAAGCCGATGTCGGCAAGTGCCACCGTCTGGTCCATGGTCCGCTGCCGCGGCCAGGCCGTCAAAGGAGTGACCCTGGAATTGGCCCGGCGCAGCGTGAATTGCCACTGGGTTCCGAGCAGTCCGGGTGGAAAGCCGCGATGCTTGGGCATTTCAGGGGTCTTGGCCATGGCGTCACACTTCCATCACGTCTTCAAAGGCTTCCGGGAAACTCTTGCGTCCCACCCGTTCATCGATCCGCAGCAAGGCCTCATAGGACGTCGGATCGAACGGCTCCTCGGCCGGCACGACCTCGCGGCCGAACAACAGGTTGAGCCGTCCGGCATCGAGATTGCCGCGTTCGAACGGCTCGGCGCCGAAATGGTGCCAGAGGGCGTGCAGGAAGGCGGCGTCCACCCGGTGTTCGATCGAGTTCGGGCGGGCGAGGCGCTGCAGAGCTTTCAGCGGCGTCACCCCTTTCTCGTTTGCGCGCCGGATGGTGAAATGATGGCCATGGCCCGGCATGCCGGAGGGAAAGCCTCGGTGTTTCGTCATGTCGGGCCGTTTGGGCATTCCGGTTTCCTTCAGGCCTTGGTCTGATCTGGGGCGATCTTGTCCTGCGTCTTCGTCTCGAAGTCGGAGGCGTCGTGGCGTTCGTGCAATTGTTCTGACGGATCGCCCATCATCCGGTTGACGATGCGGCCGCGCTTGACGGCCGGACGATCGGCGATTTCAGCGGTCCAGCGCTGGACATGCTTGTAGCTTTGAACGTCGAGGAAAGTGCCGGATTCGCCATACTGCTTGCCCTGTGCCAGATTGCCGTACCACGGCCAGATGGCGATGTCGGCGATCGAATAGTCGCTGCCTGCCATGTAGCGGTTGTCGGCGAGATGCCGGTCGAGCACGTCGAGCTGGCGTTTCACTTCCATGGCGAAACGGTCGATCGCGTACTGGATATGCATCGGGGCATAGGCATAGAAATGGCCGAAACCGCCGCCGAGATAGGGCGCGGACGCCATCTGCCAGAACAGCCAGTTCATCGTTTCGGTGCGCGCCTTGTGGTCTTTGGGCAGGAAGGCGCCGAACTTGTCGGCGAGATAAAGCAGTATCGAGCCCGATTCGAAGACGCGGGTCGGCTCCGGCGTCGAGCGGTCCATCAGGGCCGGGATCTTCGAGTTCGGATTGACGTCGACGAAGCCGGAGCCGAACTGGTCGCCATCGCCGATCCTGATCAGCCAGGCATCGTATTCCGCGCCCGCGTGGCCGGCAGCCAGAAGCTCTTCCAGCATGATGGTGACCTTGACGCCGTTCGGCGTCGCCAGCGAATACAGCTGCAGCGGATGTTTGCCGACCGGCAGCACCTTGTCGTGGGTCGGGCCGGCAATCGGCCGGTTGATATTGGCGAACGCGCCGCCATTCGCCTTGTCCCAGGTCCAGACTTTTGGGACTTCGTAGCCGGCGGGGAAATTGTCGGCTGGGGATTTTTCGGTCATGTATTTGGTCCTTGATAGTGGCTTGAGAAATCAAATGCAACGATGGGCATATAGGGAGGCGTCGTCTGCATTTTTCCTCGATCAGCGGCTGATTTCAACACCATTGGCGGCGGGGCGGGTGGATGTCACGGCAGACCGCCCTCAGGCTCGATGGCGATATAGGCAGGAGGCACCGTATCGGTCAGCCAGACGCCATTATCCGCCTGGAAGAACGAAATGCCCTCAGAAAACATCCGCCCGGCATCAATAGTCAGCACCACCGGCTTACCGTGCCGCTGGCCGACTTTCTCGGCTGTCAGCATATCGGACGACAGGTGGACCTGTTGGCGCTCACCAGCCAGCAGACCCTTCTCCCGGATACTGTCCAGGAAACGGGTCGCTGTCCCGTGATAAAGGATCGGCGGCGGCTCGATGGGGGCATGGCCAAGCGCGACGGGGACGGAATGTCCCTGTGCGGCCCGAATGCGTTTCCCGTCCTCGGAAATCTTGAACCGCTTCTTGTCGCTTTCCGTGACGACGGCATGAAGAGTGTCGATATCGAGCGGCTGGTTC
Organism: Rhizobium herbae; assembly: GCF_017873135.1. Taxonomy (GTDB): domain Bacteria; phylum Pseudomonadota; class Alphaproteobacteria; order Rhizobiales; family Rhizobiaceae; genus Pararhizobium; species Pararhizobium herbae. The sequence continues at coordinate 200,135 of NZ_JAGGJV010000002.1, forward strand.
GCGGCGTTCGCCTTGTCGATCAGGTCGGCAATGTCCGCCCAGCCGTTGACGTCCAGCGTCAAGCCGATGCTTTCCGGCGCATGGCGCAGCACATAACTCAGGAATTTGCTTGTCTGGACCGACATCAGTTTTCTCCGGCCGATCCCGTCACAACGGGATCGTGTCGTGCTTGCGCCACAGCTGTTCCTTGCGCTTGTTCCTCAGCGAGGCGAACGCCCGGGCGATGCGGCGCCGGGAGGAATGCGGCATGATCACCTCGTCGATGAAGCCGCGTTCGGCGGCGACGAAAGGGTTGGCGAAGCGGGTTTCGTATTCGCTCGTGCGAGCGGCGATCTTGTCTGCGTCGCCAAGTTCCGAGCGGTAGAGGATTTCAGTCGCCCCTTTAGCACCCATGACGGCGATCTCGGCGGTCGGCCAGGCATAGTTGACGTCGGCACCGATATGCTTGGAGGCCATGACGTCATAGGCGCCGCCATAGGCCTTGCGGGTGATCAGCGTGACCATCGGCACAGTCGCCTGTGAATAGGCAAACAGCAGCTTGGCGCCGTGCTTGATGACGCCGCCATATTCCTGCGCCACGCCGGGCAGGAAGCCGGGCACGTCGACCAGCGTCAGGATCGGGATCGAGAAGGCATCGCAGAAGCGGACGAAGCGGGCAGCTTTACGGGAACTGTCGATGTCGAGGCAGCCGGCCAGCACCATCGGCTGGTTGGCGACGACGCCGACGCTCTCCCCTTCCAGCCGGATGAAGCCGGTGATGATGTTGCGGGCAAAGGCTTCCTGCAGCTCGAAGAAATCGCCTTCGTCGGCGATTGCGTGGATCAGTTCCTTCATGTCGTAGGGCTTGGCGGAACTATCCGGGATCAGCGTATCGAGGCGCATTTCGATGCGGGCGGGATCATCGTGGAAGGGGCGGACCGGCGGTTTCTCGCGGTTGTTGAGGGGCAGGAAATCGAACAGCAGGCGCACCTGCTCCAGCGTCTCGATGTCGTTCTCGTAGGCCGCGTCGGCGACGGAGGATTTTTTCGTATGGGTGCCGGCGCCACCGAGTTCCTCGGCCGTGACGATCTCGTTGGTGACGGTCTTCACCACGTCGGGGCCGGTGACGAACATGTAGGAGGAATCGCGCACCATGAAGATGAAGTCGGTCATGGCCGGCGAATAGACGGCGCCGCCGGCGCAGGGGCCCATGATGACGGAAATCTGCGGAATGACGCCGGAGGCCTCGGCATTGCGGCGAAACACTTCGGCGTAGCCGGCAAGCGAGGCGACGCCTTCCTGGATGCGGGCGCCGCCCGAATCGTTCAGCCCGATGACGGGAGCGCCGTTGCGCACCGCCATGTCCATGATCTTACAGATTTTCTGCGCGTGAGTCTCCGACAGCGAGCCGCCGAGCACGGTGAAATCCTGCGAGAAGACATAGACCTGGCGACCGTTGATCGTGCCCCAGCCGGTAACGACGCCGTCGCCCGCGACCTTCTGCTCGGCCATGCCGAAATCGACGGCACGGTGGGTGACGTACATGTCGTATTCTTCGAAGGAGCCTTCGTCGAGCAGCACCTCGATGCGCTCGCGCGCCGTCAGCTTGCCCTTGGCATGCTGCGCGTCGATACGCTTCTGCCCGCCGCCGAGACGGGCCTCGGCGCGACGCGCTTCCACGGTTTCGATGATGTTGCGCATGTCCCCTCCCGTCGTCTTTGTCTCTTGCTTAGCCGGAAACAGGGACGAAGGAAATCGCCGATCGCGCAAGCGGGGAGCCAATCGCAAAAACTTAAGTATGACAGGGCAAGCGACGACTGCGCTGGATGCAAGGCTCTTCCGGTTGCCAAAAGAGGTCCTGCACCGTGCCGTTCAGATCGAGCTTCGCAGGGTCGCCTCGCCGAACAGAAAGTCCCGTACCGGCCGTTCCGGATCGGTGAATTCATAGAGCCACCGGTTGAAGGGAAGTTTGACAAGCGCGTCCTTGGACAGTTTCCGGATCGCGACCTGCTCGCAGTCCGTGGCGGGATTGGCCAGCCTGCCGCACATGGCCTGCGGGCTGTCGATCATACGATAGGTGTGTCCATCGGCAACCAGCGCGGTCGTCGGGTGCATCAACAGGGAAGCGGGTGGAACGACCACCAGGCGCAGCCCACCCAACCAGACGGTAATGATGAAAAGGAGCAAAAAGCCGGTCACGGCCTGCAATAGGATCTTCATAAATTAGACACCCGTAAAACGAGCGATGTGCTCAGGATGTGTACGGTTACATGCAACGGCGACGATGAAGAAGGTGTCGGGGTTATTTATCCTGGGTTGTGGTTTCCAAAACCATAAGCGAGTGGGTCGCTCCGCGCGAACTGTCAAATGGCCCGGCTATTCCAGCCGCCGCCGGAACAGCCAGGCGGCGGCGCTGAGCGTGACGATGGCGATCAGGCAGAGCGGAATGGTCTGGTTCACCACTTCGGCAAGGCTGATGTCTTTCAGGAAGACGCCCTTCACGATGATCAGGAAATAGCGCAGCGGGTTGACCAGCGTCACCGGTTGCAGCCATTCGGGCATGTTCTCGATCGGCGTGGCGAAACCGGACAAGAGCATGGCGGGCACCATGAACAGGAAGGCGCCGAGGATGGCCTGCTGCTGCGTCATCGACAGCGCCGATATGAACAGTCCGATGCCGACGACGGAGGCGAGATAGAAGATCGCGCTGCCATAGAGCAGGACCAGCGATCCCCTGAGCGGCAGATCGAAGATGAAGATGGCCGCGAGGATATAGGCGGTGATGTGGAAGAGGCCGATCATCATCGGCGGCAGGAGTTTTCCAATCAGGATCTCGTGGACGCGCAGCGGCGAGACCATCAGTTGGTCGAACGTGCCGAGTTCGCGCTCGCGCGCGATCGACAGCGCCGTGACGATCAGGCCGATCAGCAGCGCGATGCTGGCGATCAGGTTCGGCACCATGAACCATTGATAGGTGAGGTTGGGATTGAACCAGTTGCGCGGGATCGTCGAGACCGTGCGCGCGGCGCCGCGTTTGCCGGCCGGTGTCTCGGCGGCGAGGGTTCCGGCAATCTGCGTGAGGTAGCCGGAGACGATCTGCGAGGCGTTCGAGCGGCGCCCGTCGAGGATGAGCTGCAGGTCGACCGGCGTTCCGGCCTCGATGCCGCGGGAGAAATCCGGGCCGATCTCGACGGCGGCGATGACCTCCTGAGCATCGATCGCCGCGCGCACCTGCTCAGGATTGGCAGCCATCTCGATCCGGCGGAAGGTCGGCGACCCCTCGATGCGCTCGACCAGTTCCTGCCCCCAGTGGCCGCTATCGCGGTTGAGGATCATCACGTCGACATTGCGCACCTCGAGCGTCGCCGCATAGGAAAAGACGAGCAGTTGCAGGATCGGCGGGCCGATCAGGATGGCGCGGCTCTTCGGGTCGCGCAGTACCGCCAGCAATTCCTTGACGATCAGGGCTCGAAGCCGCGTCCACCACATCAGCCGATCCTCTTGCGCGTGCTGCGGGCGGCAGCCAGGAAAAACACCGTACCGATCAGGAGCATGACGGCCATCGAATGCAGGAACATCGGCCAGATGTCGCCGGCGAGGAACACGGTCTGCAGGCTCGGGATCAGATAGCGGGCGGGCACGATGAAGGTGATCCACTGGATGACGGTGGGCATGGAATTGATTTCGAACAGGAAGCCGGACAAGAGGAAGGCCGGCAGGAAGGCGGAGATCAGCGCCAGCTGCGAGGCGAGGAACTGGTTCTTCGTCGCCGCCGAAATCAACAGCCCCTGGCCAAGCGCCGGGACAAGGAACGTCGCCGACAGGGCATACAGCGCCAGCACCGAGCCGCGGAACGGCACGCCGAACAGGAAGACCGCCAGCAGCACGCAGAGCGTCATCGAGACGAGGCTGAGGATGAAATAGGGGAAGATCTTGCCGATCAACAGCTCGATCGCCGTCACCGGCGTCGCCATCATCGCTTCCATCGTGCCGCGCTCCCATTCGCGGGCGACGACCAGTGAGGTCAGCAGCGTGCCGACCAGCGTCATGACGATGGCGATCGAGCCGGGCACGAGGAAATAGCGGCTGGTGAGTTCCGGATTGAACCAGAAGCGCTGCTCGATGGAAATGGTGTTCGAACCCTCGGACACCAGCGCCTGGCGCTGCCGTTCCCAATTGGCGACGGTGCCCTGCGCATAGTTCTGGACGAAATTTGCCGTATTGGGCTCCGAGCCGTCGACGATCACCTGGATGCGCGGGCGATTGCCGGCGGCATAATCGGTGGTGAAATTGGCGGGGATGACGAGGATGCCGCGAATGCGGCCGTTGACGAGGTCCTCCTCGAAAACCCGGCGGTCCTGGCTGGTGGTGACGGAGAAATAGCGTGACGCCTGGAAGCTGGCGGCAAGCGCCTGGGTCAGCGGCGTGGTTTCCTCCATGACGAGGCCGACGCGGGTGCGGGTGGTATCGAGCGAAACGCCGTAACCGAACAGGAAGAGCAGGATCAGCGGCAGCACGAAGGCGATCAGGACCGTGCTGGGGTCGCGCACGGCCTGATAGCTCTCCTTGCGCACAAGGGCTGCAAATCGCCTGATCCTGTCCGATGACGCGCTCATGCGGCTTCCTTCGTTTGCGCTTCCGACCGCTCGATCAGCGCGATGAAGGCGTCTTCCATGGTCGGATCCGGTTGATCCGTGGTGACGACCCCTGCTTTCAGCTCGTCGGGCGAGCCGAGCGCGATGGAGCGGCCGCGATAGATCAGCGAGATCCGGTCGCAATATTCGGCCTCCTCCATGAAATGGGTGGTAACCAGCACGGTGACGCCCTTTTCGACCAGCGCGTTGATATGCGTCCAGAATTCGCGTCGCGTGATGGGGTCGACGCCGGAGGTGGGCTCGTCGAGGAACAGTGCCCGCGGTTCGTGCATGACGGCGCAGGCGAGCGCCAGACGCTGTTTCAGGCCGAGCGGCAGATCCTTGGAGGATTGCCCGGCATGGCGGCCGAAATCGAAGATCTCGTTCATCAGCGCAACGCGCTCGCGCTTTCGCTGGCCGGACAGGCCATAGACGCCGGCGAAGAAATCGAGGTTCTGGCCGATGCTGAGATCGCCGTAGAGTGAAAACTTCTGGGCCATGTAGCCGAGCTGGTTGCGCGCTTCCGCGGCATCCCGGCGCAGATCGAAACCGGCAACGCGGCCTTCGCCGGCGGTCGGTTTCAACAGGCCGCAGAGCATCTTGAAGGTGGTGGATTTGCCGGCGCCATTGGGGCCGAGCAGGCCGAAGATCTCGCCGCGGCGGATATCGAAGGTGATGTCGTCTGCTGCGGTGAAGTCGCCGAAGCGTTTTGTCAGTCCCTTCGCCTCGATGACAGGCCGCTCGTCCCTGGCCGTGAGCGTCTGCTGGGCCTCGGCAAGTTTGGAGCGACCGCCTGGGCCGCCGCCGAGCATATCGACGAAAGCGTCCTCGAAGCGCGGCGGCGCGGGGGAAGCCTTCGCGCCGTCGCCGGCCGACAGGATTTCCGGCTTGGCACCGTCACGGGTGACGATCCTGATGGCCTCGCCCTGGATGACGCCGTCGATGATACCGTCTTCGTCGAGCAGCTTTGCCAGCACCTGCCGCTTGCGGCCAACAATGCCGGAGACCTTGAAGACCCGGTTCTCCACCCGGGCGGTCATGTCCGCCGGCTTGCCGGAGAAGAGAAGCTTGCCCTGATTGAGCAAAAGCACACCATCGCAGGCCTCGGCCTCGTCCAGATAGGCGGTCGACCAGACGACGCCGATGCCTTCATTGGTCAGGTTCTCGACCATTTTCCAGAGTTCCCGGCGCGAGATCGGATCGACGCCGACGCCCGGTTCGTCGAGCAAAAGCAGGCGCGGCTTCTTGAGCAGCGCGCAGGCAAGCCCCAGCTTCTGCTTCATGCCGCCGGAGAGCTTTCCCGCCAGACGGCTTGTGAAGCGCTTGAGGTCGGTGAAGGTCAGAAGCTCGTCGAAGACCGCCGCGCGCTCGGCTTTCGGCAGACCGCGCAGATCGGCATAGAGATCGAGATTCTCCTGCACCGACAGGTCCTCGTAGAGCCCGAACCGCTGCGGCATATAGCCGATCGACGCCTGGATTGCGGCGGGATCTTTGGCGGTATCGAAGCCGAGGACTTCGACGGTGCCGCCGTCGGGCAGCATCAGGCTGGTCATGAGCCGGATCAGCGTCGTCTTGCCGGCGCCGTCCGGGCCGACAAGCCCGGTGATTTCGCCGCCAAGGATGGAGCCCGAAACGGCATCGAGCGCGGGTGCCGCGTCTCCGAAACGCTTGGTCACGTCAGACAGCCGGACCAGTTCGGCTTTGCCGGCTCCGGTGGTCATTGTCCGTCTGCCGCAGTTGAGGGAAAGCGCACGGTGACTGGCATGCCCTGGCGCAGGTCTTCACCCGGCTTGTCGATGACGATGCGCAGGCGATAGACGAGGTCGGTGCGAAGTTCCGGCGTTTCCACCGTCTTCGGGGTGAATTCGGCGACCGGCGAAATGAAGCCGATCGTGCCGTCATAGGCGTCGTCCGGGCGGGTATCGGAGCTGACCTTGACCTTCATGCCGGGATGGATACGGCCGAGATCGGGCTCGGAGACATAGGTCCGCACCCAGACCGGCTGGGTCAGCGACAGCACGAAGACGATATCGGCCGGTGCGACGATCGCGCCGGTTTCGCGCACCCGCGACAGGACAATGCCGTCATTCGGCGCGCGCAGTTCCGTATCCTCCAGGGATGTGCGGGCCGATTCCAATGCACCTTCGGCGGCCTGCAGCTGCGCGGCAGCCGTGGCGATATCCTCGACGCGGCTGCCTTCCTCGATCAGCTTCAACGCTTCTTTGGCGGATTCGGCGCGGGCTGCTGCCATGGCCTTGGCGGCGACGGCCTGATCGAAAGCCGCCTGCGAAATCGTTCCGCGCGGGCGGAGCTGCCGGGCACGGTCGAGCTCGAGTTCGGCATTCTGGAGATCGGCAAGGCTCGCATTGTAGGCGGCGCGCGTCTGGGCGATTTCGGTCGGACGCGGTCCCGCCTTCAGCTTGTCGAGCGTGGCGCGAAGCGCTGCGACATTGGCGTCCGCCGAGCGGACGGCATAGTCGTAGGGCCGGCCGTCGAGCTTGGCCAGCACGGTGCCGCTCCTGATGACATCGCCCTCATCGGCGGTGACCTCCGAGAGGCGGCCGTTGACACGAAAGCCAAGCGAAACCTGGCGGATATCGACATTGCCGTAGAGGACGAAGTCTTTCCGGCCAGCGTCCTGCCATCCGAGTTTTGCCGGCAGTTCGAACCACCAGGCGCCGCCGCCCGCTGCCGCGAGCAGCAGAATGAGAACGACGATCTTTTTCATTGAGCACCTCCTTTGACAGGCTCGAGTACGGCGACGAGTTCGGCGGCAAGCTTGCGCAGGGTTGCGACCTCGTCCGGGCCGGCTCTGTCCCATTCCATCTGGGCAAGGACTGCGGCATGCGCCATGCGAAAGACCATGATGCTGCCGATAAAGGAAAAGGCACGCAGCCGCACATGCTCTGAAGCCGGATCCTCGCCAAGGATGGTTCCGATCAGCCGTCGGGCAATCTCGATCATCGGCCGCATGATGCCCTGGTAGACCCGGGTGAAGGCTTCGGTCGGCTCCATCTGCTCGCGGATGATGAAGCGCGCCCAGGATTCGGACGTCTTGCTGACAAAGAGTGCGACCATCGTCTGGGCGATCTCGGAGAGGTAGATGCGGGCTTCCGCGGGCGTCATGCTTTCGCGCGATGCATCGAGCGCTGCGATGCGGGCGCCGACCTTTTGGCGCATGTCGCCGATATGGCTGCCGATCATCTCCGTCAGATACTCGGCGGTGGCGATATAGAGGCCTTCCTTGCCGGAAAAATAATAGGGAATGGCCTGCAGGTTGACGCCCGCCGCATCGGCAAGCTGCCTTGTCGAGGCGCCATCGAAGCCATAGCGGCCGAAGACGTCGAGCGCGGCTGCGAGCAGCTTTTCGCGCGTCGCGTCGCGGCGGGATGACGGAGTATTTGGATCGGTTTCAATTTTAGACATGGTGCATATATAGATCGAGTTACGAAATAAGTCAATCGAATGAATTATCAAAAATCGAATAACGTTCTTTCCGCCAGCATCTTGCAGGGCAGGCACAAGAAAGGACCGTGGAGACGGCCCTTTTGCATCGGTTTATGTCGGAGAGGATTCTGTCGGACCGGATCGGTGCATCTCGCTCATCACCCCCTTGAGGCGGTCGTCGACATGATCATCGATGGCAGGGAGCGGGCGGACAATGCCGCCCGCTCCGGATGGCTCAGGCGAGTATGGCCGTCAGCGCCGACATGACGGTGTTCTGGTCGTCCGCCGTCAGTTGCGCATACATCGGGATCGAGATCGTCCGGCTGTAATAGTCCTCGGCATTTGGAAACGACGCGCGGTCAAACCCCATGCGGACGTAATACGGCTGGCGATAGACCGGGATATAGTGGACGTTCACGCCGATGCCGGCGGCGCGCAGGGCGTCGAAGGCCTGTCTTCTGTTCACCGGCGCTTCGTCGGTAAGCAGGATCGGATAGAGATGCAGCCCGGAGCGCTGGAAATCCGGTTGATAGGGCAGGGTCAGCGGCAGATGCGCGAGACCCTGATCGTAGATCTTGCGCCGCTCGTGGCGGGCATCGATGAACGAATCGAGCCGGGCGAACTGACTGGTGCCGAGTGCTGCCTGAATGTCGGTCATGCGGTAGTTGTAGCCGAGTTCAAGCTGCTCGTAGTACCAGGGGCCTTCCGAACCGTTTTCCATGCGCGACGCATCGCGGGTGATGCCATGGGTGCGCAGGGTGAACAGGCGGTGCGCCAGTTCCGGATCGTTGGTGGTGGCAAGCCCGCCCTCCGCCGTGGTGATGATCTTGACGGGGTGGAAGGAGAACACGCAGATATCGCTATGGGCGCAATTGCCGACGTGCGCATTGTGATAGCTGCCGCCGATCGCGTGGCTGGCATCCTCGATGATGCGGAAGCCATACGTGTCGCGCAGCCTGGCGAGCCGGACCATGTCGCAGGACTGGCCGGCAAAGTGCACGGGAACGACGATCTTCGGCAGCTTGCCGTCACGCTCGGCGGCTTCGAGCTTTGCCTCGAGAGCGTCGAGGCACATATTGTAGGTCGTCTTGTCGATATCGACGAAATCGACCTGCGCACCGCAGTAAAGAGCGGCGTTCGCCGACGCCACAAACGTGATCGGCGAGGTCCAGAGCCAGTCGCCCGGCCCGAGATCCAGCGCCATACAGGCCACATGCAGCGCGGCGGTCGCCGAGCTCATGGCGACGCCGTAGGTGCTGCCGCAGTAACCGGAAATCGCGGCTTCGAAGGCCGCGATGGCCGGTCCCTGGGTGATGAAGTCGCTCAAAAGGGCTGCGCGGACGGCTTCGACGTCCGCGTCGCTGATATCCTGACGACCGTAGGGGATCATTGCTGTGCGATCTCGTTGAAGGCGCGGATTTCCTCGACCGTCATGAAATGCGGGTTGGTGCCGGAATCATAGCCGTGGCCTTCTTCGACGAGCGTGCCCTTTTCACCCAGAACATTCTCGCTGAACTTGACGTCACGGTCGAAGAACTTGATCGTCGGCTGAATGACGAAATGGTCGGAGAATTCCAGCGTCAGATGGCTGTCGTCGGCCGGGCACATGACTTCATGCAGCTTCTCGCCCGGGCGGATGCCGACGACGTGCTGTTCGAGGCCGGGAGCGATGGCCGACGCGAGGTCGGTGACACGAACCGACGGGATTTTCGGGACGAAGATTTCGCCGCCATGCATGCGCTCGAAGTTCTTCAGGACGAAATCGACGCCCTGTTGCAGCGAAATCCAGAAACGCGTCATGCGCGGATCAGTAATCGGTAGGCTGGTTGCGCCCTGAGCGACGAGGTTTTCGAAGAACGGCACGACGGAGCCGCGCGAACCGACCACGTTGCCATAACGAACGACGCCGAAACGCGTTACCTTGGAACCGGTCATGTTGTTGGCCGCGACGAACAGCTTGTCGGAGGCAAGCTTGCTGGCGCCGTAGAGGTTGATCGGGTTGGCTGCCTTGTCCGTCGACAGCGCGATCACCTTCTTGACGTTGTTCTGCAGCGAAGCGGTAATGACATTCTGCGCGCCGTCAACATTGGTCTTGATGCATTCGAGCGGGTTGTATTCGGCGGCTGGCACATGTTTGAGGGCCGCGGCGTGAATGACGTAATCGACGCCTTCCATCGCAACGCCGAGGCGTTGTCCGTCGCGCACGTCGCCGATGAGGTAGCGCATCTGCGGCGCATTGAAGGTCTGCGCCATCTCGTACTGCTTCAACTCGTCGCGCGAATAGACGATAATCTTGCGCGGCTTGTAACGGGCAAGCAGCGTGCTGACATATTTTTTGCCAAAACTTCCGGTGCCGCCGGTAATAAGGATATTCTTGTCGTTAAACATCTTTTTTCACTCTTGTTTTCTTTGTTGCGTACCCATTATGGGACACTGTTAGCCTGGGCAACGACTTTATCGCGTTTGTCTCGCCAATTTTGGGTGCAAACGGGAACAGTGCCTCGATGAACGTTCCAGTCACCTAGCTCGGTGATCAGTTACTTACATTTGAATGCCTGCAAATGAAACGGTCTGTTCGCTATTTGTAACTGAACAGAACCCCTTCCGCCTGTCCCGACGCGATCACCGAGCGCACGGCATCAAAAAGCTCGCTCGTTCGAGCAACGCGCAATCCAGGCCCCTCCTTCGGCCTGCTTCCGCGGTAAATCCCCGCCTCCCATAAACGCTTCTCCATTCCCTCAACGTCTGTCAAAACACCCTTTTCGAGATCGCGCACGAAAATGGAAAATGTTCTCGTATCCGGGCTGCCGTCCCATCCCGTATATTTTCCCGAAAAATCCTTGTGGTAACGGTAAGGCACGTCGCACATTTCCTCGACGTGGTGATAAAAGGTCATGCTGTTCTGGCCGGGCATATCAAGAACGGCAACCTTTCCATTCAGTTCAATAATTTTTCCGAACGGAGAGTCCTTCCCGTAGGCGCTCTTGTTGGCAATCGTGGAGAACTGGTCCTTCGCGGCGCCGATCACCGCGAAGGAATAGACGGGATGACCTGTCCGCACAGCTCCAGGATAGGCTCTCGCGGCCTCGGTAAGGGTGCCCATGTGGGACGGCGTTTCGCGGATGTCGAAATCGGCTCCTTTGCAGAAGTCGAAGTTGAACAACGGAAATATAACCGTGCCGCCCGGCCCGACGGCATCGATGAACGATTGAAGGATCTGGGCAGGCGAATAGCCCAGAGCGCATGTTCTTTTGATGCTGCTGTGAATAAGGACGACATCGTTCTCGTCAAGTCCCGCGTCTTTCCATTGGCGCGTCAAAAATTCTGTCACGGCAGTCGTTCCTCCCTCTGCTAGACTAGGTTTTTAGAACCGTTTTTATCATGTCCATTTTCTGCAACTCCCTGAGAATCGGTATCAACTGATCGGCTCCGCAACCGATTTTCGCAGCAATTTCCAACAACCCCCGCTTTCCATCCGCAAGCGAAAGCATCATCAAAAGCCTGTTCAGGGTCGTGCGGTGATCGGTAAAGCCATCACTGGAGCTGCCCCGGTTCATGGGAGAATTGATGGTCGGATAAAGTCCGCGCCGCCCAAGCTGGGGCTCGCCGTAAGGATGCGTGTTTTCCAGGAAGCTATCGTGCAAATCGAATACTTCGATAAATTCGCTCAGAGCATCGGCTGCGCGCTCCACCTGTTCAATCCGCATAAACCGCTTGTCATCCGCCGACGTGTGATATTCGACAAACTGCCCGTAGACAGTACGGGCCGCCTGGATGACGGGGAGGTTGAAGCCCGGCGAACAGAACTGCCTTTCATCCGAACCCGATATCGGTGTGAACTCCCGGATTTCGAACCTGTTGGGATACTGCGCGGCAAAAGTCCTCGCGAGCCTGTCAATCGGGCCGGGCGTCGCCACCCAGTCCTGCCGGGACATCTTGAAGCTCAGCGTATCGCGATGACCGCCGAGGCAGGTCAAGACCATGCCGCCGACGAGGTGTTTGCCGATCTCTTCCCCGAAGCGGCTGAGATAGCAGATCGAACCTATCGTTTCCGGGCAGAGCAGGAAGACATAGGTGTGATGCCGGTGCGGCATCGCCTTTATGCGCTCATACATGCGAAGCAGTCCGAGTGGGCCGGACAGTTCGTTGTTGGCCATGCTCGGATGGCAAAGGTAGGATGAAATCAGGATCGTCTTTTCGGTTTCCCCCGGCAGCACAGACGTCGCAAAATTGACCTCTCCAGGCTGAAGCTTCGTTCTTATGTCGACCGTATACTGCCCTTCAGGCAGGTTTTCGCGCTGCCGGTGGGTCAGGCAGAAGCCCCAGCGCGGGCTGTAGTAGCTGGTTACATAGGGAATGGCATCCGGCAGATGGGGCAACGAATGCAGGTGCGGCTGAAGCTCGGCAAGCGAAATGCTGGCTGAATGCGGAACGGAATAATTCACGAGATGAAGGTTGTTCTGCGCGAAGTCGCAAATGACACTTCCATCCGGCCCGACAAGCCGCGCGCTTTCGACGGACCATTCGTCCGGCACGGTCCAGTCCAGGACGGTCTGGCCACTGGCGATCCCATGCATTTCAAGCGGTATGTATTCCCCAAGGATTTGAAGGCTTTCGCGAAGGCCAGGCCCCGTGATGCTTCGGCAAATGGGGAAAAGACGGTCGAAGATTGAAGAAAGATCGAACATGATTCCAGAACTTTTCTCTGCGAGTGTTAGGCGCTCAACTGCATGGCAGGTTCGGGAAATGCGGCAACTTCCTCTGCGCCCGGCTCCCGCCCCGTGCCAAGGGCACGTGCAGTCAGTTCACGCACGGCCGGGTCCCGGCGCTTCTTCAGATCTTCCTGATACCAGATCGGCGGATACAGCGTTTTATTCGTCACCGGCCGGGTATGGTACCGATATGGCAGAGTGAAGCTTTCGCTGGCCATATACTCCAGCCAGCACGCTGCGCGCTCGCGGATGTCGCGTGCGGCGACGATCGGGCTTTCAAAGCGAAGCATCCGTTCGAAGTCCGCTCTGTTCTTGGGAACCGGGTGTCCGATCGGGTAGTCGATCGGTGCGAAGTGGCCCGCGAGAATGCAGGGAATCCCCATGATCCCGAGTTCGATCGTCGTTGTTCCGTTGTATATGAGGCCGACATCGATGAGGTCCTTCATGTCATGCATATCGAACCAGCGATGGCCCAGAACCATGACATTCTCGCTCGATGGATTCTCGATCAGATCTGCGAAGAACTCATTCGGGAAGGTGGCGATCTCGTTGTTTATCTCGTGCGGATGCGGTTTGATCAGCAGCAACGTATTGCTGCCATCGACGGCTTCCACGCAGTTGTTGATCCAATCCTTCATGCTGGTATGGGCGGGACCGCCATCGAATGGCAGGCCGGAATCGCAGACCACTTTTCCGAAAGCACAGGCGACCTTGCCGCCTTTCGCGCGCCAGGCCGCGATTTTCTCCCTGGCTTCGACGGCTTCCGGCGGAAGCGTCTTGACGCCGCTGGTCGAGCGCTTCACTTTTGTGACGTTTTCAAACCGCTCCAGCATTTCCGGTGCCTGGAAGCGGCGATCCTGATAGTAGCGTTCGAAATTCTCCGGAACGGGGAAGCTCGCCGACCTGACGTTTTTATGGCGCGTCATGTTCCGCAGCACGAGCCGCTGGGATACATTGGTCGAAAAATTGGTGAAGTAGTTTTGATACCCGTTGGCGGCATGCAGGAAGAAGAACGTATCGGGATTGCCGCGTTGCTCGCAGAAGAATCGATGCAATGAATCGGGCAGGCGATTATTGTACAACGACATCGTAGCGAAACGCAGGCCTGTTTCCTGCTGGATTGCGTGGGCGTAGTCGAGAACGCGCGCCGTGCAGCGCGTCCAGCTGGCCAGTCCGCTGATATAACGCTGAAGCGACGGGCAGCCATAGTCGACATTGTAGCAACGACGATTGATCGCGGCGTCTTCCCAGATGGGATGGGAGAGGTCCATGTCGCCCCAGCGCAGGCTACCCTTCGCCGGTTCGAACGTAAAATCGGAGACATCCGGTAGGATTTTGGCGCGGCTGGGATGAATAGCGCTCATTCGCATCACGGCGCCGTTCATGGCGTCGATGGCACGGATTCCAGTTTTTTCGATCGGAAGCAGCCCTTCGACCGTCGGGATGACGGCCCATCCCTGCTTTTTCATCTCGACGAGAACTTTTATCGGATAAAGCCGCAACTGGCTTATGTTGCGCGGAGAAACCAGGACGACGCCTTTCGGGCGTCTCGGCTGCGGAACGCTTGCAAATATCTTTGCCGTCTTATCGAGGAATTTCAATTCTCCGATACGATTGATCAGCTGATAGCTCAGCGTGGGGGAGAAGCGCCCAGGTTCCGACAGCATCTGACCGTGAATGTCATAGACAATGTCAAGCGCCTGCTTAAACCGGCCTTGCCGCTCTGCAATATTGACGTATTCGAGACAGCACGGCATCACCCGAAAGTTCTCAGGCAGCTTATCGAACATTGCTACCGCGTCTTTGTATCGGCCGGACGATTTTGCCCAGCGAAAATAGCTTTTAATGTCCAGTGCTCTGAGTGGCAGAATATGCGACACGTTGGAGATTATTTTGTTTGCATGCCTCATGTCTTCAGCCTCGGCTGAAATTTCGGCGGCGGCAGCCCAGATCAACGGTTGATAACCCGGTTTCTTCGAGAGAGTGAGGCATCTCCGGATGATCTGGGCACTTTCCTCGGCCAGACCGAGTTTCCGCGAGAGATTGAGCATCATGCACAATTCGGAAACGACCTGCCTCTGCCCACCGGCCTTCCTTACGTTGCGTCCGAAAATGCCTTCATGTTCCGCAACAAGCTCCAGCATCCGTGTTCTCGCAAGATCGTAGGCATCGGCATAGCTGGTTACACGCCGCACGCCCTGCCGCAGCATTTCTCCGATAACATGAAGCTTGGCGATCAGTGTCGGCGCTTCCTGGAAGTCACGGTCGCACGCCTCAAGATATTCAGAGTGCAGACGTCCCTGCAGATAATGTTCCTTGAAGCGGAGAAGCTGTCGAGTGCTTTCGGGAAGAGCCTGGGCCTGGCTCTCCGGCGCCGCTTCCGCTCCCTCTGCAATATTTACGTAGCTTGCGGTTTCGAGCGACTGTTCGCCGTCCCCGAGCAAGCTCCCGGACTGCAGATCCGCCTTGGTGTCCGATGCTTCAACGACGGTGCTGGTGCTTGAGGAATCATCGGCAAAATCCATCTGATCGCGGGCAATCTGATCGACAGTACGCCAGCAGTTGCGCAGGGCCGTGAATCGGCGCTTTTCTTTCGGATTATCAGCGAGATGCGGCCGCGCGAGTTCGCGGACGAGGGTTTGGCTCGCCTTGCGGTAGTCGCCCTGCATCGCCTCGCACATCGTGACGATATGAATAAGGTAGACGCTGCGGGGATGTTTCTTGCGCACGGCCCGGGCCGCTTTCAAAAGAACGCGGCGTCCGCCTTCGGTCACGATCTCCCTGGAGATCAGCCGGCCGACTTCAATCGGCGCCGGCTGCTCCACTTTCTCCAACTGTGCGAGACGTTCGAAAATACTCTGAAAATTCTTGGTTTTGGCATAGTTGATCAATTCACCGTTCTGCCGCCGCAACCGATACTCTTCCGCAGCCGTAAACTGGCCGGATAGACGGCTCGTCCTTTCAAGCTGGCGCAGCATCTTGAGGGTGGCCGGGCCGTTGCTGTCTGCGATTTTCAGGGTTGCAAGCGCAAGGCGTGGCAGACTTCTTGCGGATAACCATCCCCCCAGCAACCGGGGTGCATGGTACAGCAGGTCGCGCTTGAGGCGTGAAAGAGTGCCGCCTTTGGCTGGCTGTTGTTTGATCGGTGTCAACTGTCTTCCCCCTCCAGTAGATCCCAGCTCATTGGCGTGCCGCGGCTGACATTGCGGCCAACACGGCGGCCGAGGAGCATCTCATAGTATTTGGGTGCGAGGCCCGAGCCAGGGCGGATGCGGCGTAACGATGAAGGGGTGAGGATGTCGCCTGCCTTCAGGTCTTCGCCAATATAAAGTGAACGGCGCTTCTTGCGGCCGGCCTGCTCGGAAGCCGTGCCGCCGAAGTGGATCCGCCCGAGCGCCTGATAGGCGCGTTCGGTCTCGTCCACGAGGCTGGTGAATTCACCCGGTTCCAGCGAGAAGGCGGAATCAACGCCGCCTTCGCTGCGATCGATGATGAAGTGTTTCTCGATGACGCTGGCGCCGAGCGCGATTGCGGCCACGGAAACGCCGATACCGAGCGTATGGTCCGACAGGCCGACATTGCAGCCGAAGGTCGCCTTGATCTGCGGGATGGTCAGAAGGTTGGTGTTTTCCGGAGAGGCCGGATAGCTGGAGGTGCATTTGAGCAGCGTCAGGTTCGTGCAGCCGGCCGACATCGCCGCCTCGACCGCTTCGGCGATCTCGACGACCGTTGCCATGCCCGTGGAGATGATCATCGGTTTGCCGGTGCTGGCCACTGCCTTGATCAACGGCAGGTCGACAGCTTCGAAGGAGGCGATCTTGTAGCAGGGTGCATTCAGCGACTCGAGCAACTCCACGGCGTCTTCGCTGAAGGGTGTCGAGAAGCAGAGGATCCCTTTTTCGCGGGCGCGATCGAAAATCGGCTTGTGCCATTCGGCCGGAGTCTTGGCTTCTTCATAAAGGTCGTACAGGCGACGACCCGCCCAGAGCGACTTCGGGTCGCGGATGGAGAACTCGCCTTCGTCGAGGTCCAGCGTCATGCTGTCGGCGGTGAACGTCTGGATCTTCAGGGCATGTGCGCCAGTGGCGGCCGCGGCATCGACGATCTCAAGCGCGCGCTGCAGCGAGGCATTATGATTGCCCGACATTTCCGCGATGATGAACGGCGAGCCATCCGCCTTCAAACCATGCGCCGCGCCGAGTTCCTCTTTCAATGTAAGCATTCATAAACACCTTTCAAACGGATATCGAAAATTCGTCAGCCCTCTAGGCTGCGAGGTCGCGTGTACTGCGAAAATCTTCGAGGCCGCTGCGCAGCGAAAAGCGCGGTTCCCATCCCAATGTCGCTCGGGCTGCTTCCAGATCCATAACGGTTCTGGGCGCCTCTTTCTTCACTTCGTCTTCGACGGAAAGATTGCCGGTATTGTCAAAGACGTCATTGACCGTTTCGGCGATTTCAAGCACGGGCAAAGCCCGGCCGCCGCCGATATTGAAAACCCCCGCCGAACAGGGGGTGCGCAGAGACGACAGAATGGCCGCCGTCGCGTCGCGGATATAAATCTGATCGATGCGATAGTCCATATTTCCCTTCAGCACCAGCTTTTCACGCTTGCCGGCCTGATCGATGAACTTCATCAGCGCCGGAGTGCCTTTTTCGCCATGGCCGTAGACGGCTGCGAAACGAAGGGACAGCGCCGCCAAACCATGAAGACGCGCATGCATTTCCACGCAGGATTCGCCCATCAGTTTCGACAGGGCATAAGCATTGATGGGGCGAGGCGGGGACGTTTCCTTGTAGGGAAGGCCGCTTGCGGGCGAATAGACCGCGATCGTCGATGCGTAGATGACCTTCCTGACGCCAGCCGATGCACAGGCGGCCATGAGGTTGCCGACGACTTCGACATTCGGATGGAGAAACGGCGACACATCATCCTGGTTGTCTTCGCGGGTCATGCGACGTCCGGCAAGATGCACGACGGCGTCCACGCCTTCGAGCACGGACTTGAGGCTTTCGCGACTGTAATCCGTCTGCCGGGCACGGGCATCCGGCGCGGGGGCGCGGCCCAGCACGACGGGTGCGTAACCCGCTGCTTTCAGGTCATCGACGAGATATCGTCCGATGAACCCTGAACCGCCTGTTATCGCGATCGCGCCGGTCTCGATCTTCATGCCGATTCCCGCACATAGTAGCCGACGACTTCGAGCGTGCCGTTCACGGCCCTTACAGCCTCGCCGTCCTTGTATCGGTACTCGTGGTAGGCAAAATTGTCCGGCTTCGGGAATTTCATGCGGTCGAAATTTCCACCTGGCGGCATCTGCTGGAACATCAGTTCCATATTGGGGCCGGAATATTCCGGTGCGACCTTGCCGACCGATTTTCCGGTCAGGCAATCCACTGTCATCTGGACGAGGTCGGCACCATACGACGCCTTGATCAGACGCCACATATGGCAGCCGTCCAGCCGTGGTGCGATCTCGACGACACGGGGACCGCCCTCGGTGATGATCATCTGGAAATAAAGCACGCCTGCCTTGATCTGCATTTTCGCGATGATCGCATCCACCAGGGCGAGGGCCTCTTCCTGGTGCCTGGCAGACACATGCACCGGCGGGATGAGATGACCGGCCGGCAGACCCAGGGCGAGGCCCTTGTGGACCAGGCGCTCGGACAGGACCTTCAATTGTGTCTTGCCATCGCAGATCAGCACGTTGCAGGAAACCTCGACGCCATCGAGATAGGCTTCGACGATGGCCTTCTTCGATCGCGAGATTTCCAGCGCCTGGTTGACCGCATCGGCGAGTTCAACGGGGTTGGAGACCTTGACCACGCCGCGCTGGCCCTGTCCATCGACAGGCTTGACCACGCAGGGAAAGGCGCTCCAGCCCGCGGCGTCCTGCACTGTTGCGACATGGCGAAAGGGCACAGGGCTGAGATCGTGCTGCGTCAGGAACGCCCGGAGAGCTGCCTTGTTGTCCAGGAGGTCGATGAAGGCGCTGTCGAAGAAATGCGGCAGGCCCATCCTTTCGCTCAGGGCCACGACGGACTTGATCGCGACATCCGATGATATGGAATAGATGATATCGACACTGTGCTTGCGCGCGACGGCTTCGAGCGCATCGAGATCGACGATATTGACGTGTTCGACGGCATCACAGAACTGCTGTCCGACTTCACCGACGATGGGCGAGCAGCCGACCACTCTCCAGCCTGCTGTTTTCAGGTACCGAATCAGGTCGGCCTGACCTGCATTGGTTCCCAGAACGAGAGCCGTCTTCCTCATATCGCGTCTTCCTCAAGTAGCGCAGCTATCAGGCGCAGCCCGCCGGATTTGTCGACCATCGCCTGTCCGCGAACGGCCATCTCTGTCCGCTGCGCCGTGTCGGCGAGCAGAGGCTCTATGGTTTCGCGGATCATGCTCCTCGTCACGTTGTCGATCGTCCCCAGCATTTTTGCTCCGGCCTTGTCCGCCCAGCCGCGGCATGGACGCACTTGATTGGGCGCAAGTGCAACTAATATCATCGGTAGAGTGCACAATGCTGCCTCATAACTCATCGTTCCGCCTGCAATTATGGCAAGATCGCAGGAATTCATCAATTCCGCGACCTTTTTTGGGTGCATAAAAAATTCAGCACGACCTTTGGGGAGTTCGGCAATGAGGTTCTCGTTCGCCTTGTTGCGCGGATTGCTGTTGCCAGACACGACGATCGCCGTGACGTTTTGCGCTCCGGCCGTCTCCATCAATGCTTCCAGCGTCAATCGAATGGCACCGAGATCGTCGCCGCCGCCGAAGGATACCAGAATCCGCTGCACCGGCCGGCCGGCCGGCCGAATGTCGAGCGCGCTGAACTCCGGGCGCAACACGGCATAGCGTGGACCGAGCAGAAGCCGGGCATTCGGATTCTTGACATAGGCGGCGTAGTCTTCCGCCCGCTCGTAGGGGTTCGAATTGACGATGATGTCGGCGTGGAAATCCCAGGGTTTGCTCGCATCGAACTGCTGCAGGAAGCGGATGCCATGCGCCTTCAGGCTCGCCTGATAGGCCGGATCGACACGGTAGTCGTCCATTACCGCATGGACCGCGTTCATCTCGCGGCACACTGCCAGAAAATCCCTGGCGTCCTGCTCGCAGCTATAGTCTCCCAAAAGCGGGATCCAGCGCGAAAAAAGCTTGGCATCATTCGGCTCGCGGAGGTCTTCGGATGGGCCGACGATTGCGCAGACGTGCCCGCGCTCCGTCAGCAAGCGGGCCATTTCGCGGCAACGCATGAGGTGGCCGAGGCCGACGCGCGAACTCGCATTGCAACGAAAGACGACGGGAATGATCATCCGGCGCGCGATATCCCGTTTCTGGCGGCAAACAGCAGTTCGGCGAACTCCCAATCCTCCGGCGTATCGATGTCCTGAACCCTGCTGCGCGGCAGAAGATAGGGGCGCGAGAGGGGCGAAAACATCGGCTCGCGATCCATGAAGGCGTCGCGCCAGCCCCAGTAGAACTGGCCGGCGTCATGAAATGCCTCGGGCAGATCCTGGCTACGGGTCTTCATATGTTCCGGATACAGCATGCGGACGCCGAGCGGTTCGTCGCGCAGCATGGCCCGCTGAACCGGATGTGGATAGGTGGCTGCCGCGAAAACGAAGTTCGGAACCGGCGGTTCGTCGAGAAGGTTGCGGGCAGCATTGAGGTCTTCGGCTTCGATGAGAGGGCTGGTCGCGTAGATACAGCAGGCCGACACGATCGCTTTGCCGTAGAATGCCTCTGCCTGGGCGATGGTATCGTTGATCGCATCGCGTGCCGGGCTGTGATCGTTCGAAAACTCCGCCGGACGACGGAACGGGACGCTGGCGCCCGAAGCCTTGGCGACTTCGGCGATCTCATCATCATCCGTCGAGACGATGACGTGGTCGAACAGTTTGCTGGAGAGTGCCGCGCGGATCGGCCAGGCAATCATTGGCTGTCCGCCAAAAAGCTTGATGTTCTTTCGCGGTATGCGCTTGCTGCCGCCGCGCGCCGGAATGATTGCTATCTGCATGCTGTTCGTCCGCCCTGGCCTCCTGCCGGAGCGAGTTAATGATTGAAAAGGACCATGCTGTAAAGACGCGTCTTGAAAAATGCGATAGCACACTTGCAAGGCCATGGCCTCCATGTCCGGCAGGGCGCGTCGCGATGCTCGCAAAACCGCCCGGCGCCAAAGTCGAATCTACCGACTTGAATTTCTATCGGCAGTCGTACACAAGAAAGCATGTTGTGCAGATTGCCGATCTTGCGGGAGAAACTGCCGGAGCACCAGTTTTTGCACGAGCATCGAGCGGTGCATTCCGGCTGATGCGGACCCACTCGAGGCCTTACGCGGACCGGGGACCATGAAACTTTTTATTGACATACCAAACAGTTTCTCGGTTTCCCGCTACCACAATCATGCCGAGATCAGACAAGGCTACCAAACGATCATATCGGCGGCTATCGGTCTCAATATTCCAATTGAGCTGTTCAAAACCGTTCCTTTTCTCGGGAACGAGGAGCACTTGGATTTCGAGGATGGTATCTACTATGCGTTTCATGCGCAGAGACCGAAAAAGAACAGCTATTGCATCAAGCCGAGCGCTTTGCCCGGCCTCTGGTACTTCGACGCGGGGGGCTATAGTGGCTGGAGCGAACTCGCCAACCGTCGGGACTTGCAGGAACTGGCCGCGCACTACGATCTGGATGAAGCTGAAAGCGTTATCGCGCACTACAAGCGCAAATTTTTCGAAGAGAACTTCTCCGCTCTGAAGCAATCAGATAATGAGCTTGAGCCGGAGGTCGCCGCTGCCGGCGATTTCGTTTTCTATCCGTTGCAGGTCAACTCCGACGAAGTGCTCAAACTTGCGCGGTTTACGCAGTTCGAAGTCATCCGCAAACTGGCGGAACTGGCGACGCAACATGGCCGGCATGTTGTTTTGAAACGGCATCCACTCTGCGATTCTGTCGCCATCGGCAAAATTCTGAAGGAACTGGAAGGGCATCCATTCGTTCATATAAGCCAGGGTTCCATCCATCGGCTTATTTCAGCGAGCCGTTGCGTACTGGTGTCGAATTCCGGTGTGGGGCTGCAAGCTCTGATACACGGCAAGCGCGTCTATTCGTTTGCCCTCAGCGAATATTCCCACATGACGGCCGCGATGGAGACGCTGGACGATCTGAACAGGATTTTCCTTGACACTCCCGCCCCGTTACCGCCGGAAACCCGCAGCCAACTCGGCTATCTCTTGAATGAGCATTGGGTGGATATCTCCTCGGAAGAAGCGATCACGAAGCGGCTGAAGGCGCATATTTCAGCGTTTGTCACAGCAGCGAAGGAAGAAACCGGGCCGCCGCAGTCGCAGGAAAAATCCATTCTTTCGATTTTGCATCGCGCAAGCAAGGAATTGAGCGACGTCATTGAGCTTATCCTGATGACGTACAAAAATCTGGATGACGTTCAAAAGGAAAAAGTGTCAGTTGTTCTCGCTCGGACAGTCAACGCCGGCCAAATGGTTGAGCCGATATTGCGGCAAACCGGCAGCCATGTCTGGCGCAAATGTATCGGCATCATAAGGCAGCGTGATCCCGCGCGGGCTGCGGCCTTGGGGAGAGACCTTGTCAAGGAAAGGCCGGAAGATAGTTGGGCCATGCTTACCTTGAGCAAGATCCTGTTTGACCTTGAGGAGAGGGAGGAAGGGATGCGGGTGGCACGACAGGCCGCCGATTGCAAAGGAGCCACTCCAGAAGCGATGATTTTTCTGGGCAGGAAACTGCTGCAGAAGGAAACGATGCGCGTGGAGCAGGCACTCGCCTATGCCCGCAAGGCTTTGACCGCCGACCCGAAATACGCCCATGCCTACTGGCTGGAGGGGCGCGCGCTTTTGTTTCAGGAAAAATACGAAGAGGCGCTACGATCCGCGTCCAAAGCGATCGAGCTCATCCCCGACCACTCTGCATTTCTGAAACTGCGCGATAATCTGCATGAGCGGCTGGAAGCGCGCAATATGCCGACGGCAAAAGCTGCGGGTGAGAAACCGGCTTCCGGCTGAAAAACCGCCATGGACACGAGCTTTGCGGCGGGTATCTCACGCCACGTGGCGCAAAGCCGGATCCGGGATAGGCACCGCTGCCATCAGGGCCTGCGTATAGGCATCCCGCGGGCTCTCGAAGACCGACCGGCGCGATCCCATCTCGACAATCCGTCCGGAACGCATGACCGCGACATTGTGCGACATGCGCTCGATCACCGCCATGTCATGCGAGATCAGCAGATAGGCAAGCCCCAGCGTTTCCTGCAGTTCAAGCATCAGGTCGAGCACGCGGGCGCGCACGGAGACGTCGAGCGCCGCGACGCTTTCGTCGGCGACGATCAGTTTCGGGTTCAGCGCCAGCGCACGGGCGATGCAGATGCGCTGACGCTGTCCGCCCGAGAACTCATGCGGATAACGACTGGCGGCATCCGGATCGAGGCCGACCCGGCGCAGCAGCTCGGCGACCCGGTCCCCGCGTTCGCCCTTGTTGGCGAGGCCATGGATGATCAGCGGCTCGGCAATCGCAGCACCCACCGCCATGCGCGGATCGAGCGAGGCGTAGGGGTCCTGAAAGATCATCTGGGCGCTGCGCCGCACCGGCCGCATCTGCCGCTGGCTAAGGCCGCCGATATTGCAGTTGTCGATGACAACGTCGCCGGTGAAGGGGATCAAGCCGAGCACCGCCTTGCCAGTGGTGGACTTGCCCGAGCCGCTTTCGCCGACGAGGCCGAGCGTCTGGCCGGGGAGGATTTCGAAGGAAACGCCGCTGACGGCGGAAGCCGGCGGCTTCTTGCCGAAGAGCCAGCCGGTGGCCTTGCCATAGGTGACGTCGAGACTGCGGACAGTCAGGACGGGCGCGCGATCGAGCGCGGGCGCCTCTCCAATCTGTGGGCTCACACGCGGCGGCCCGTCGGTGCCGGCGTGAGCACCGAGACGCGGCACTGCCGCCAAGAGATCCTGCGTGTAGCGTTCCTTCGGGGCATTGAAGACCGGGAGGGCATTGCCCTGTTCGATGATGCGGCCGGCTTGCATGATGACGACGCGGTCGGCCATCTGGGCAACGACGCCCATGTCGTGGGTGATGAGGATGATCGAGGCGCCGAATTCGCGCTTCAGCTCGTCCATCAGCTTGAGAATCTGCGCCTGTACGGTGACGTCGAGCGCCGTTGTCGGCTCGTCGGCGATCAGCACCTTCGGCCGGCAGGAGAGCGCCATGGCGATCATCACCCGCTGGCGCATGCCGCCGGACAGTTCGTGCGGAAACTGTTTCAGCCGCTTGGCAGGTTCGGTGATATGGACGGCATCGAGCATGCGCAACGCCACGGCCTCCGCCGTATTGCCCTGCGACCCCTGATGCTCGCGGATGGCCTCGGTCAGCTGCGCGCCGATCGACATCACCGGATTGAGCGAGGTCATCGGCTCCTGGAACACCATGGCGATATCGCCGCCGCGCACGCTGCGCATGGCGCTGTTGGACAGGCGGGAGAGTTCCCGGCCTTCCAGCGCGATGCTGCCGGAGGCGATCTGCAAGGAGGCTTTCGGAAGAAGACCCATGATGGCGAGCGAGGTCACGGATTTGCCCGAGCCGCTCTCGCCGGCGATGCAGAGCGTTTCCCCGAGTTTCAGCTCGAAGCTGATATCGTCGAGCACGCGCCGCAGACCTTCCGGCGTGCGGGCATCGACGCAGAGCTTGTTGACGGTCAGAACCGTTGGGGCGGCAGTCGGAAATGTCACGCGAACACGATCCTCGGGAAGTAGAAGGACACCACCCAGTTGGGCATGTCGACGATTTCGCTGATTCTCAGATCGCCGCAGACCGAGCAGAGCATATAGGCGTCGACGGGGTTCATGCCGTGTTCGGCGACCAGCAGGTCGATCATCCGCATGACGCTTTCGCGGGCGCCGGTCATGAGATCGGGGCCGATACCGGTGGTAACCTCATAGCCCATGCCGTCGAGATGGCGGGTGACTGGCTCCGTGGTGGTGAAGCGCGGGCTTTGCAGGCGCGCATCCTTGACCAGTTCGATCGTCGCCTCGACTTCCATCTGGCTTTCGATAGCCGTGCCGCAGACTTCGCCGTCGCCCTGGGCGGCGTGCGTGTCGCCGATCGAGAAGAGCGCGCCTTCGACTTCGACGGGGAGATAAAGCGTCACGCCCGAGGTCAGGTCGCGGATATCGAGATTGCCGCCAACGCGGCGCGGCGGCACGACGGAATGCAGGCCGGGCTCGGCCGGGGCGACGCCGATGGTGCCGGCAAACGGCTTGAGCGGCACCTTGCCGCCGGGGCCGTAGAGCGACGGAGCCATGCTGATGGCATCATAGGACCACATATGCAGGGCGGGATCGGTGAACTGGTCGGCCAGAAGCCCGAAACCGGGAATATTCGCTGTCCAGCCGATACCGGAGGGAATGAAGCGGCGGATCGTCACTTTGAGGGCATCGCCGGGGGCGGCACCCTCGACATAGACCGGGCCTGTGACCGGGTTGATCTTGCCGAAATCGAGCGCTGCCAGCGTCTCCAGCGTCGAGCCGGCACCGAGCTGGCCGCCAGAGGAATCCAGGCATTCGAAATGGATGGTCTCACCCGGCTTGGCGACGACAGCCGGTTCGAAATCCTTGTTCCAGCCGAAATTGTGCTGGGCGCGGTGGATGGTATGGGTGCAGGCGACGCACATTGGTTGTTCTCCCTTGGAAGCGCGGCCCATCGGATTACTGACGTGCTCGCATATCGGTATTCTTGGTTGGCAGGAGCGGCATGCTCCCTCTTCTCCCCAGCGGGGAGAAGGTGGCCCGAAGGGTCGGATGAGGGGGCTAAGCACTCCTCACTTGTGCCGTGCCGCCCCCTCATCGCCTCGCTTTCGCTCGGCACTTCTCCCCGCTGGGGAGAAGAGGCTGCATCTTGCGTGCGCCCCTCACGATCATGGCTCCGACGATCATGGCCCCGAAAAAGTCGCCGGAGCCATGGTTCGTTGTCTTAATCCTTCACGAAGATCGCGTCGTAGTTGATGACGCGGGTCGGATCGACGTAGATATCGCCGGAGCCGCCCATGCGCGGCGACTTGGCGACGACGCGGCGCTCGTTGGTGAGCGGGATCCACGGCGCATCGGCCATGATGTCGGTGAAGATCTTGCCCCACACGGCCTGACGCTCCGTTGCCTTTGCCGGGTCCGACATCGAGTCGGCGGCGATCGCGCGGGCGTCGAGATCCTTGTTGCAATACCATGACCAGTTCCAGCCGCCCTGAACCGCGCCGGCGCAGCCGAGAATCGGACCGTAGAAGTTGGACGGATCCGGGAAGTCGGCGATCCAGGCCATGCCGCCCGACCAGATCATCGGCGCTTCACCTTCGGTGCCGCCGGCGGCGATCACGTTGGCCTGCGCCAGCGCGCGAACCTCGGCCTTGACGCCGACAGCGGCCAGATCCTGCTGGATCGCCTGGGCGATGCGCGGCTGCGGATCGGTGTTGGTCGAGTAAAGGATGGTCTCGAAACCATCCGGGAAGCCGGCTTCGGCCAGCAGAGCCTTGGCCTTCTCGACATCGAAGGCGTAGCCGGTGAAGCTCTTGTCATAACCCGGCATCAGTGGCGGCAACGGCTGGTTGGCGGCGGTGGCGCGGCCGTTGAGGATGCGGGTGATGCGCTCCTTGTTGATGGCCATGTTGAGGGCCTGGCGCACCTTCACATTGTCGAAGGGTTTTACCCTGGTGTTGAGCGTAATGTAGCCGGTGTGGAGCTGTGCACCATCAACGATGATGTCGGCGCCCTCCGGGGAATTCTTGATTTCCACGAATTTCGCCGGCGGAATGCCGTCGCCGGCAATGTCGACCTCGCCCTTCTGCAGGCGCAGCAGCGCGACCAGCGGCTCCTGGCCGACTTCGACGGTGAATTTGTCGATATGCGGCATGTCCTTGACGAAATAATCCGGGTTGCGTTCGAATACGAGGCGCTGGCCGACGGTCCATTCCTTCAGCACGAAGGTGCCGGAGCCGACCGGCTTCTTGCCGAAATCGCCGGCAGCCGCTTCGACGGCTTCCTTCGGCACGACGGAGGCGAAGTTGATGGCGAGCACGTGCAGGAAGGTGGCGTCCGGACGCGACAGGGTGAAGATCACGGTCGAATCATCCGGCGTCGCGATGCCTTCCAGCGTCGTCGATGCGCCGCCGGTCACGGCGTCAAAGCCCTTGATGGCACCGAAGAAGCCGGCGCCCGGGCCTTGGGTCTTCGGATCGACGGCGCGCTCGATCGAATATTTCACGTCGGACGCAACGACCTCGCGGCCGTTGGTGAACTTCACGCCCTTGCGCAGCTTGAAGGTGTAGGTCAGGCCATCGGGCGAGACCTCGTAGGTTTCCGCCAGCGACGGGATCAGATCCGGCGTGCCCGGCGTGTAGTCCATCAGCCGCGAATAGAGGCTCTTGATCATCGACCAGTTGACCCAGTCATAGCCGATGGCCGGATCGAGCGTGGCGATGTCGTCCTTGTAGGTGATGACGATATCGCCACCCTGCTTGATGGCATCCTGGGCGAAGGCGGGCAGCGGCATGAAGGCGAGGGCCATCGCGATTGTCGAGTTTCGAAGCCAGCGTTTGAACATTATTGAGTTCCCCTTTTTGGTTGCTGATGTGGACTAGCGCGCACGAATGCGCGGATCGATGAGCGGTGCGATGACGTCCGCGACGAGATTGCCCAGGACGATGGCGAGCGCGGAGACCAGGGTGACGCCCATGATGATCGGGATATCCACCTGCTGGATTGCCTGCCAGGCCAGCTGGCCGATGCCGGGCCAGCCATAGACCGCCTCGACCACGACCACGCCGCTCATGAACTGGCCGATATCGATGCCGATCATGGCGATAACAGGCAAAAGCGCGTTGGGCAGGGCATGGCGGAAGACGATGCGCGCGGAAGAGAGCCCCTTGGCGCGGGCAGTGCGGACATAATCCTGGTTGAGCACGTCGATCATCGCCGAGCGCACCATGCGCGCATACCAACCGGCCCCGAGGATGCCGAGCGTGGTGGCCGGCAGCACGACATGGGCGAAAGTACCGAAGCCGCTCATCGGAAACCACGCGAGCGTCACCGCAAAGACATAGAGAAGCAGGAGGGCCGCGACGAACTGCGGCGCCGAGACGCCGACGAACGAGGCCATCATCACGAAGCGGTCGACCGGGCCGCCGCGCCGGACGGCGGCGATGACGCCGAGAAACAGCCCGAGCAGCACTTCAACGAAAATGCCGGCGGCCATCAGGATCAGCGTTGCCGGAAGTCTAGCCGCGATCAACGCGCCGACATCGGTCTTCTGGGCATAGGAGCGGCCGAGATTGCCCTCGGTCAGCCCCTTCAGGTAGGCCCAGAATTGCGCCAGCAGAGGTTGGTCTAGTCCGAGTTCGTGCCGGATATTGGCAACCGTCTGCGCCGTGGCGCTGCGGCCGGCGATCATCCGGGCGGGGTCGGCCGGCAGGGCATAGAGCAGCAGGAAGGTGATCGCGGCGACGCCCAGCAGGATCAGGGCGGTCTGGACGAGACGCCGCATCAGCAGGAAGATCATCTCAACCCCTCCCGCGCTGCGTCGGATCGAGGATATCGCGCAGCGCATCGCCGACCAGGTTGAACGAGAGGGCGGTCAAAAGGATCACGGCGCCGGGAATGAAGACGAGCCAGGGGGCGGCCTGAAAATAGCTCTGGCTTTCGAAGATGATATTGCCCCAGGACGGTGTCGGCGGCTGCACGCCGATGCCGAGGAACGACAGGGTCGCCTCCAGAAGCACGGTGGTGGCAATGCCGAGCGTGCCCCAGACGATTGCCGTCGGCATCAGGTGCGGCAGGATATGGTGGAACAGGATGCGGACGTGGCCGGCGCCCAGCGAGCGCTCCGCCAGGATGAAGTCGCGCTCCACCAGGCCGCGGGTCTCGGTATAGACGATGCGCGCCACCTGCACCCAGTTGACCAGCGCGATCACCATGGCGACGATCCAGAGGCTGGGGCGCAGCAGTGCCGCCAGCACGATTGCCAGCAGCAGAGCCGGAAAGGCCATCATTAGGTCGGTGAAGCGCATCAGCGCATTGCCGACGAGGCCGCGCATATAGCCCGACAGGATGCCGATCAGAAGGCCGATTGTGACGGCGATGCCATTGGCGACGAGGCCGATGACAAGCGAGGTACGGGCGCCGAACAGCAGCCGCGAGAACAGATCGCGGCCGAGCGTATCGGTGCCGAGCAGGAACTGCGCGCTCGGTGGCATCGGCGCGCCTTCCAGCGTCAGGCCGTCGAACATCTGCTCATTGGGGCTATAGGGCGCAATCAGGGGGGCGGCGATGGCCATGAGGATAACCAGCGCGACGATCGCCAGGCCGAACAGGGCCGACGGCTGGCGGATCATGCTTTTCAGGATCCGCATCAGCCGGCCTCCGGCAACGGCTCGCCGCCGCCGAGGATCGAGGCTGCGACCTGCTCCATCGGCATTCGCCGCTGCATCGCGCAATTGCGCAGGATTGTGTAGGCGAGCTCCTCGTCGACCTTGCGCACGGCAATGATGCGCTCGACGGCCGCGTGGACCAGCGGGCGCAGGCGCACGCGCTCTTCAAGGTGCTTCATCTTGTCGATGACGGCCTTGCGCTCCTTGTGGATGCCGAGCGCCATGACGAGGGCCGGGTAGACGGCCGAGGACGCAAGCGGTTTTGCGATGATCGCGCCGACGCCCTGTGCCATCGCCCAGGCGATGCGGCCCGGGGCCTCGGAGCCCAGCAGCGCCACCAGCGGGCACGGTGCATCCTCGCCGCTCCAGGGCAACAGGCCATCGAAGCCCTGGTCCGCATCGACCAGAACGATATCGGGCAGGTCGCCCGCGTCAAGCGGTTCCCATTGCACATTCACGTGCAAGCCGATCAGTTTCAGCTGGCGTGTCAGGCGTTCTGTGTTGCTGTCTTCCCTGTGCAGGATCGTGGCCCGCCAGCCGGTGAAATTCGGTGTCTCCCTCATGACACGATCCTCAGCTGCGGCGGCGGACGCATTCGCCGGCCGGTGAGGTAAGGGTCGGCGGCGATGGCCGGCTGCGAGGCGATGATGTCGAAGCCGCCGCTGTCGTTGATCCGGCCGAGATGAAAGGGAAGGGCCGCATGGCGGGTGTCCGGGCTGATCAGGATTGGCCCGAGAACGGTCGGAAGCGGCGTTGCCGACAGAAACCGCGACACGGCGGTTGGATCGTCCGTTCCGGCTGCGATGATAGCCTCCGCGCAAAGCTTTACGGAGGCATAGGCGCTGGCGAAGATGCTGGAAACGCGTCGGTCAGGCCCGAAGCGGGCTGCCACCTGCGCCTTGAAGGCTGTATTCTCCGGCGTGGCGACCGTGTCGAAATAGGCCGCGGCGCAGAGCTGGCCGGTGGCGACGCCAAGGCCGATGTCGGGGATTTCGCATTCCTGCAGGTCGCAGCTGACAACCGGGCAGTTTTCCGGGCGGAAGGCCGGATCGCGCGCGCCGAGCGCGCGGATGGCGGCGAGAAAGGCATAGCTCGAAGGGCCGACGAGGTTGTTGAGGATGAAGCTCGGCCGGCGCTGTTCGATGTCGAGCACGATGCGCTCCACCGCGGTCTCTTCGAGCGGCAGATAGCGTTCGCCCAGCACTTCGCCGCCGGCGTCTTCGATCAGTTCCCGGGCAAGGCGGTTCATTTCCCAGCCCCAGACATAGTTTGCGCCGACCAGATAGGGCCGGCGGCCGAAGCGCGGGATCAGATAGTCGAACAGCGGCAGCAGGTGCTGGTTGGGGCAGCCGCCGGTATAGATGACGTTGTCATTGGCCTCGAAGCCCTCATAGGGGCACATGTACCAGAGCAGGCCGTCATGCTTTTCGACGAGCGGTATCACCTCCTTGCGGGCAAGCGAGGTGATGGTGCCGATGATGTGCCGGCAGCCGTGATCGCGCAGCATCGAACGGGCGCCTTCGAGATAGGCGGCGATATCGGCATGCGGATCGATGAAGACCGGTTCGATGGCATTTTCATGGGTAGCGCGGACCTGTTCGATGGCAAGCTCGGCGCCATCGCGTCCGTCCCGGCCCATCCCCCCATAGGGGCCTGTCGTCGAATAAAGAATGCCGATCCGTACCGTGTTTTTCATCGATCCGCCAAAACCAAAAACCCCATGATGCCGACCCATCGGTGATGGGAGCATCATGGGGCCAAACTGCCCGTCGACCATATGGTCATGTGAAGGAAGTGCTTAATCTGTCGGCAGGATTAAAATACGGGCAGGTCTGTGATGTCAAGCGCGATTCGCCGGTCTGGCCCGGCGCGTGAATGGCCGCTTGAGGCGATCAGCCTTGCGCGGTTGCGTCACTTTGACGTCTTTCACGAAATCGTCAGCCGCTCCTACTTGCAGTTTGATCGTGCCGCGACTATCTCCACACCGTATATGTTACCGGTCACACCCTCATGAGTAGGTGCGCCGGACGGGATATCCCGTTGAGATGGTGAGGGCACTCACAATCCGGCATCTGCAGCCGTTGCGTTTCGGCAACAGTAAAAATCCCAACAGACATTTATGACAAATAAGACTGTAATTTTTATTGTTACAGTTCCTCATCCATGTAATCTCGGCATGCGGTCTTGACCGCTGCCATTGGGGCTTGAATCGATATTTGGGGTCGGGGACGCTGATTTTCAGCCACGGAAACCTGTGCCCAATCGAAACTTGATTGGATCCGAAATGACTATAAAGGCTTTTCTCTTTGCGTCCGCTGCGGCGTTGAGCACAGCAAGCGGCGCATTTGCCGCCGACGCTATTGTCGCGGCTGAACCTGAGCCGATGGAATACGTACGCGTCTGCGACGCGTTCGGTACTGGCTACTTCTACATCCCGGGCACGGAAACCTGCCTGAAGATCGGCGGTTACATCCGTTTCCAGACCGACTTCGGTCGCGATGAGTCGGGCACGTCCGACTGGAACACCAAGACCCGCGCACAGATCGACTTCACGGCGAAGAACGACACGGAATTCGGTACTTTGGCCAGTGTGATCAGCCTGCGTACTGAGGCCAAAAATCCCTCGGGCGACAACACCTTCCTCAACGAAGGCTACATCGACATCGCCGGCCTCCGCATCGGCATGCAGTACAACTGGTGGGATGACGACATGAGCGGCGAGACCGACGTCCTTGCCAGCAATGAAACCCGTCACAACGCCATTCGCTACCAGTACGAAACGGACGCCTTCAAGGCGGGTATCGCCGTGGAAGAGCTGGAAGACACCGCGCGTCCGAACAATGTTGGTATCATCGGTCAGGTTTCCGGCACGGTCGGCGTTGTCACCGCTTACCTGCTTGGCGGTTATGACACCGATAGCGAAGAAGGTGCTGTCCGCGGCATCGTCACCGCGGATATCGGACCGGGCCAGCTTGGCGTTTACGGTGCCTATGCTACCGGTGCGAA
The DNA here is from genome assembly GCF_017873135.1 of Rhizobium herbae. Classification (GTDB taxonomy): domain Bacteria; phylum Pseudomonadota; class Alphaproteobacteria; order Rhizobiales; family Rhizobiaceae; genus Pararhizobium; species Pararhizobium herbae. The sequence goes on from NZ_JAGGJV010000002.1 coordinate 232,361, forward strand.
CTACTACTACGAAGAGTCGGAATGGACTGCCGGTGCTCAGTATGAGCTGAAGATCAACGACAAGTTCGCGATCACTCCCGGCTTCCAGTACTTCAGCAAAATCGCCCTCCGTGCGGATGGCGACGGCTTTGGCGGCGGCGATGCATGGACCGGCGGCGTGACCGTCGACTACAAGATCACTGACGGCCTCAAGAGCAAGGTGAGCGTTCAGTATCGTGACGAAGACGATGCCGACGACGAAGTGTTCGGCTTCGTTCGCCTGCAGCGCGATTTCTAAGTCGCACTCTGGCATACGGCCGGCCGTGCAATCGCGCGGCTGGCCCATGGTTCGTCACGGATTTGATTGACCTCCGATCAGTGACGGGGACGGCCCGGTTCCCTCCGGCCGTCCCGCACGACCGGGAAAGTTCCCTTTCAGGGCGCGAGCGTCCTACCCAGCGGACATTTGCCGCCGTCGATGGTCGCCAGTTCCGCGATGGCGTCCTCTACCGATTTTTCGCCCAGCAGGCCAAGCAGCGCCTGCTCCGCTTCCTTGCCGAGTTTCTCCGACCATTCGTTGATATTGCTTGAAATGAAGCATTCGGCGGGAATGTCGTCGCGGGTGGCCCAGATTTTCTTGTCCGGTGTCACGGCAAGATAGATCTCGCTCAAATAGATCGCACTGGCGGGCCGGCCCAGCCGATAGCCGCCCTGGTATCCTTCGGACGACACAAGGATATTCTTCTGCATCAATGGGGCCAGCAGCTTGCGCACAAGACTGGGCTTGGCATCGAGTTTCGCTGCCAGCGTATCGCTCGTCGAGCGAGTGTTGTTCTTTTCGTTGACGGCAACTGTAATAATAATCTGCAGAGCCGAAGAGAAGCGTGTGTCCATCATGGAAGCACATACTAATGCAGGCTTTTGAAAAAACCAGACGGTTAGTGCAGACATAGCAAAACTCTCCGGCGGTTTTAAGCCAGAGGCATCGTCAGCAGTAGAACCGCACCGGCCGGGAACAGATCGTCGTTCCTTCTGACCGAGCTTTGCCCGGTTTACATCGGTAACCGGGTGCCAACTGGAGATGGGGATGAAAAAAGCCGAATTCAATAGGGGAGTTACTCATATTGAGGCCCCTCCGTGTATAATTTTGATCTGAAGCAAGAGAGAGTGGCGGAGCAGGGGGGCGTTCCATGCTCATTGGATTTTCATGGGGCGGGAAGAACGGAGCCGCTTTGCCGCGGATTGCCGGGTTGCCTGGCAGGCTTCGCCGCAATGGCACGGTACACCGCAGAGGGTCGCCGCCGGTAGCGCGAGAGATGTAACCGACCGATGGCAACAGGAGTCCAGCCCGTCCCGGACCGATGGGTCGTCATCGATGACATAAACGATCGGCCGTTCTTCCTGCACATTCCTATGTCGTCCCGGGGAACAATGGCAAGGTGACACCGAACACACCATGCGGAAAGGAGGGTACCGCATATCCTCGCTCTCCTATCCAATCCATGGAGCTGGCCGGAGCGGGAGAAGCATGTGTGTGCTCAACCGGGTGCCAGGCATCGGCGATGCCGGCCAGTTACCTGACCTCCACCGCCTCCAGCACCCATGCCGTGCGGTCGGCCAGTTCGGAGATTACGGCCAAATAGGTCTGATAATGCCGGGTCTTGCGATGCGCCTCGACGGCGGCGGCGTCCAGATACAGCTCGTCGAGTACGTAGCGCTCGCTATGTGCCAGGTCGCGCCAGACATCCCAACGCAGGTTGCCGGGTTCCGCCCTGCAAAGCGGGGCCATCCCAACGAGCAGTGCTCGCAATTCAGCGGCCTTGCCGGGATGAGCAGTCAGGATGGCTGTGATCTTGGCCGGCGATTGCGTCATACCAAATGCTCCCCATGAAATGCGCACGTGCATTCGTTTGAGCGGGCGGGGCGAGAGGTTGCAAGCATGAGATTACGGTATGGAACGCACGCCCGAATATCTCAGTCTGCGTCTCAACAATTCACGCCGGAACGGCAGCCCGTCTGAGGGCAGCGACCAACTCTTTCCCCAGCGGTCCCGCCGAGGCGGGGTTCTGTCCGGTGATGAGCCGGCCATCAACGATGACGTGAGGTTCCCAGTTGGATGCGGACGAGTACTCGGCACCCTCCGCTCTTAGCGCGTCCTCGAGTTCGTAGGGCACGTCATCGCGGGCGTAGTCGTACTCTTCCTTCTTCGAGAATGACGTAAGCTTCTTGCCGCGCACGAACGGTGTGCCATCACCGAGGTCTACGCTGAGCAGCGCGCACGGACCGTGACAAACAGCGGTCACGAGCTTGCCCGTGCTCCAGGCGCGCTCGATGGCCTTCTGTACATCCGCATTGCGTTGGATGTCGACCATGGGCCCGAGGCCGCCGGGCACCAGGATGGCGTCGTAATCCGCAGCGTCCACTTCGGACAGCTTGCGGCTGTGATTCAGCCGCCGAAAAGCCTTGCTCTCGAGAAACTCCTTTTGGGCGGGATCGCTCTCGTCGTACGCGTCGTACGGCGTCCATCCACCAGCAGGTGATGCGAACTCCACTGCAATCCCCGCCTTGTCGAGCACATCGAAAGGATGAGCAACCTCGGCGAAAAAGAAGCCTGTCTTGCGGTTGTGCGGACCGATCACCGCTGCGTTGGTGACGATGAACAGGACATGTTGGGTCACGGTCTTCTCCTTCAACGAATGATGATACGTTCAGGCATTCATGGCCGCCCTACCGATCGCAAGGTCGATGCTTCCGATCAGGGCCCGTCCTGTCGCGTAAAGGCGACGAGCGCGCCGCTGGCATCGACGACAGCGATACTGTGAGAGCAATGCCAATGCTCGCGGCATCGTCTTGCTCGCCTTTCTCGATCCAGAAACCAATCGTTTCGGACCAGGCACGCGTTCTCGGCATGGCCGCCAGAGCGGTCATTTCTTCAGATACAAATAATTCTATCGTTGGATACTTGCCGCCGGTACGCCTGCGTTCTCGCCATCGTGGTTCACGAGCTTGTTTATCATGGGAGGCGGCACATCGGTGGTTAAATGAGGTAAAACCCAAGACGCTCCCGAAAACTGGAGGGAACAAGGGTCTCAGGTCAAAGAGCAGCTCTGGCCGCGGCTCGCACAAGAGCGCTGGAGATGCGGCGATCGGGTCAGATCGGTGACGACGCATTCCATCGGCTGGAGGAAGAGCTCGACTGGCTCGAACTCGGTGCCGCCGCTCGGATTTCGGAATGAGTGGCAAGTACGACGTCGGCATCATCGGCAGGCGAACGGGTTCTGTCGCAAACTTTTGGAAAGGTTACGGAAACAGCTATCGCTGGACACAGTTTTGCTGCCAGCGCGGCGAATTGCTGAAATGCGGATTGGCCACTCGTTGGAAATTGCCGCTTGCGGATCATATGCCCCACTTCGATGCCATCCAGCGTTGCTGACGCAGACTGAAAGGATTGGAAGCCTTTCATCGGACGGGTCAGCTTCTTGAGAAACCGGTGGTCTAGCTCGATCATGTTGTTGAGGTATTTGACCTGCAGGATCTCGATCCGCCAGAACCATGCCTGCAACAGCAGCAGCCAATTCATGTTTTGCAATCCTGCCAGGTTCGCACCGCTCTTGTCGATGACGACCTTTTCAGACCAGACGTTGTTCTCTGTTGCCATGACCATCCAGGTTGCAAATCCGTCGCAAAGTTTGCGACAGAACCGGCCGACGTGCTCAGACTGCCCGAAGAAAATCTCAAATACGCTTGGCTTGCTCAATCGGGAGAAGCGCCTCCGGACACTGTACTCGTGGTTCAGATTTCGTCGTCTTCCGAAATCTTGCGCAGCAGGTAGAGCAGCGCCACGCGTTCCGCCGGATTGAGCTTTTCCATAGTGAGATCGGTGATCAGACTCGCCCGCGGATACATGGCGTCAAGCACATCCCTGCCAGCAGGCAGAAGCGACATGATGACCTTGCGTCCGTCCTGCGCGTCCTTCGAGACTTCGATCAGGCCGCGTGCCTTCAACCGGTCGATGATGCCCCGGATTGTTGCCTGATCGACTGCGGTCGCCTTGACCAGTTCGGCCTGGGAACTGGGGCCGTTGTCGCGTAGCGCACAAAGCGTCACGAACTGCACCGAGGTTAAGTGCGGATCGCTGGCGTTTTCCTGGAAGATGGCAAGATGCTTCTGGTAGGCCTTGCGCATCAGGTGCCCGACCTGATCGGTGAACCTGTAGCCACCGATCTGCCGATCCGGCTTTTCCTGCTCGTCCGACATCTGGCCCGCCCTTTCAACTATTTGGTCCCGGATCGACGGGAAGCTTCGCCAGGCCTATGACGATGCTCCCCGTCTTTTTGATTAGATCGCCCTCTCCGGAAGAGCAATCTTTGGCATCAGCCCAAGGGCTGCCCGGCCTTTATTTCCAGTTGTACTGCATTTCCTTGACGGCGATGTCTCCGTCGAGAACCATCGGCTCGTCGTCGAGGAAGAGCGAGCAATTGCGCATCGGGATATCGAGATGACAGGCGGTGTCGTTCGGGCCGCCGAGTTCGTTGTTCGGGCCGGTGGAGAACATCACGTTGCCGTAGAACGAGCGGGCCTCCATGCCCATGCCGCCCGGGAATTCTCCGGGCACCATGCGATGCCACTTGGCGTTCTGATTGAGGCCCCAGCCGACATGGCTCATGCCCATGCCACGCGGATCGTTGAAGCCGGCCATGTAGGATTTGACCAGCTCGGCGTCGAGGCCGCCTCTGATATCAGTGATCCAGCCATTTTCGATCGTATAGATGATCGGGTCGCGCACATAAATATTCTGCGGCAGCAGGATATCGCCGGGGGCAACGACGATTGTGCCGTCTACACCGTCGTCGTCACCACCGGTGAACACAAAACCGGACGGCCAGTGGTCCCAGCGGCCCGGCTCGTCCGTGCACGCATATTCCGTGATGGCGGGATAGGTGTTGAGCTTGTAGGTGACATCTGTGCCATGTGCGGAGGTGATCCGCATCACCTTTGCCTTGGACAGGAGTTCGCCGGCAAATTCGACGCGCTCGCGCAGTTCCTTCGTCGGCAACATGCGGGCGAGAAGTTCTGGCGGTTCGACAGCGGTGAGAATACGCGTGCCGGATGCCTGTATCGCCATCTGTTCCGGGCTGAAAAGCAGGAAGATGCAGTCGATCAGCATATCGGCGGCCTTCAGGGCCTCGACCGCTTCCGGCATGGCTGCGAGGCCCGTCTGGCCAACCGCCCATGCACCTGCCGGCGGCACCGGCGGCAACCGCATATGGTACATCTTGGCGCCAAGCCGCATACCCGCCGCCATGAAGGCGTCGGCGTAATCGAGGCGCTCGTTGCCCTGGGTCAGGACGATGAGTTTTTCGCCCTCGTGGACGCCCGACATCTTCAACTGATGCAGGCAGATTTCCGTGAAGCTGAAATGATCCATGCTCGTTCCCTTTTATTGATTGAAGGCGTGGGTGTTTCGTCCCGTCAGGGACATTCGGATGTGACCTTGGCGATTTCGGCGATCGCCTCTTCACGCGAGACGACGTCGCCGTATTTGCTGTCAATGTCGAAAAGATTGGCATTGTGCGGATCTGGATGCCGGTCGCCGACGCAGTCGCGGACGACGATCGTGCGGAACCCGTGCTGGACGGCATCCACCGCGCTGGCGCGGATGCAGCCGCTCGTCGAGCACCCCGCGAGCACGACCGTGTCAATGCCCTGCGCATGCAGATGCGAGGCGAGGCTGGTGCCGAAGAAGGCGCTGGCATACTGCTTGACGATGACAAGTTCGCCGGCAGCGGGCGGGACTTCGTCGCAGAATTCCGCCAGCACATTGCCCTCGACCATGGCTTTCATCACCGGCGACTTTTTCACCCACATGCCGCCATCGGCGCAGTTTTCCGCGAGGTACAAGATGCGTGTGTGAATGACAGGCACCTTTGCGGCCCGTGCGGCGTCGATCAGCTCCGGCGTGCGGGCGACCGCTTCGACCACGCCGGGCGCATAAAGCGGTGCGCCTTCGATCGTGTAGGCCTTGAGGAAATCGATGACGAGAAGGGCCGGCCGCTGGCCAAAGCCGATGCGGTTGCCCCAGACACCTTGATAATTGGCTTTAGCACTCTGCATGACGCTCTCCTCAATAGGCGCCGGACAGAAGCGCGCCGGCACCCGGCGAAACGGCTTCCAGCCCGAGCGATTTCAGCATGCAATAGGTGGTTGCGGCGGCGGCCGTGATCACCGGCTTGCCGGTCATGGCCTCGACCTTGGCGATCACGGGCAAAGACGGCATCTGGACGCAGGCCGACAGCACGATGACATCGACATCGGTCAGATCGAGCGTCTGCACGATGGCCGGCAGATTATTGGGATCGTGGCGCGCGACATCGAGATTGTCTGGAATTTCCAGCGCCCGCCAGTCCATCACCTCGAAGCCTTCTTCGCGGATGTAGTTGACGACGAGTTCGGTGAGCGGCTTCATATAGGGTGCCACAACAGCAATCTTCTTCGCCTTCATCACCTTCAGCCCCTCGATCAGCGCGCCGGCGCTGGTGACGACCGGGATGTTCGTACCTTCGTCGATCGTGCGACCGGTCAGGCGCTTTTCCGACTGGCGGTGATAGCCGAGCCCCATGGCCATGATGGCGACCAGGCAGGCATAACCCAGAACATCGACGCGGGCGTCCGACAATTCGATCGCGCAACGGTCCGATTCGGCGTCCATCGCCGCCAGCTCTTCCTTGACCACCTTTTTCATGCGCATGCGGCTGGAGTGGAAGGTGAAGCGCTCCGGGCGGATCGATTGCCGTGCCGTCAGCATCGCCGGAATTTCCGTTTCCATCGTCGTGTTGGAGCTCGGCACGATCTGGCCGATACGGTAGAATTTCTGCACGGGTGGGCTCCTTTGATCAATGAGCGGGCGCGGATAGGCGTTCTCGTTGCGGCAATAAAATGGCGGACCAAAGGCCCGCCGTCGGTGATTATCGGACGAGGAAATCTCCAAGCGCTTCGAAAAATCCGTCGAAATCGTCCCATGGGATCATGTGGCCGGCATTTGCCGCACGGGTGATCTCTATTGCGGGATTAAGCGTGTGGATTTCCGCCTCGTCCTCCGGTGCGATCACGCCGCCGCGCCCGGCGATCATCAGCATTGCAGGCTGCTTCAGCGCCTTGAAATCGGGGAAGATGTCGTCCGTGTGAAAATCCTCGAAGGCCGTGACGATGGCCGGCTCGTAGCAGGTGTGCAGCCATTCGGCGCGAAGCCTCAGCTGGTCCTGGTTCCAGGTCGGGCAGAACGCCTTCATCCCCTCCGCATCGATACCTTTTACCGCAAGACGGATCGAATCGACATACCAGGGCAGCTTGCTCGGATAGGGCCGGCGACCGGGGCCGGAGACCGGCGGGTCGATCAAAGCGAGACGGGCAAACCCGGTCTTTCCCGATGTCGCCGCCCGCATCGCGATGCGCGCACCCATGGAATGACCGAGAAGGGCAGGGGCGGAGAGACCGAGCGCATCGGCAAAGCCGACGACATCGGCCGCCATGGCATCAAGGCCATAGTCGAGGTCCGGTCCGGTGGAGGACAGGCCACGGCCGCGCACGTCGAGCACGTAGACATCGTGGCGTTCCGCCAGCTGCTCGGCGACGAAGCCCCAGGTGATCGCCGGGCTGGTGATGCCGGGAATGAGAATGAGGGCAGACCCCTTGCCGCCGTAACGCAGGTAGTGCTGTCGAATGCCATTGGCAAAGACATTGGCGCCGTAGAGGAGGGGGGCGCTCATGCGACGCTCTTGTCCTGGAGTGGCTCGGCATAGACGTCGTAGCCATAGACCCAGGACGGATCTTCCTGCGTCAGCAGGAATGTGTTGGCGTTGGATACGGTCTGCACGCGGGTGGCACGTTCGCGACGATTCGCCTCGTAGAGTGCGAAGGCCGCGGAATAGGCATTCGGGCCTGTTTCCTGAAGGCAGCGCGTCAGCATCGCCGCATCCTCGATCGCCATGGCGGCACCCTGCGCCATGTGCGGCTTCATTGGATGGCAGGCGTCGCCGAGCAGGACCATGCGGCCCTGGCTCCACAGCGGCAGGGGATTACGGTTGAACAGCGGCCATTTCGTCACCTCATCCGTCGCCTCGATCAGCGCCTGGATGACGGGATGATAGCCGGCGAAAGCCGCGAACATTTCCTCGCGGCTGCTCTGGACGAAGGCGCCGTCGAATTCCCAGGCGGCGTGCGGTACGCCGGTCACGTAATAATACTCGTCGCGACGGCTCGTGGTATAGTACACCATCATATGACGGTCCGGTCCCCACCACTTGACGCAGTCCTCGAAGGTGAGATCGAACTTCTTCAGCTTTTCGGCGGAGATCATGGCGCGATGGCCAACCCAACCGCTGTAGTTCGGACGCTCCGCACCCAGCAGAGTTTCACGGACACGCGAATTGATGCCGTCGGCGCCGATGACGATTGCTGCGCGGGTGGACGTGCCGTCCTGGAACTCCAGGTAGACATCGGAGCCATTGTCCTCAAGCCGTGTCAGCCGCTTGTTGAATTCCACGGTGCCGGGCGCCATCGTATCCATCTGCAGGGCGGACAGGTCGCCGCGATGCACCGTGCAGTAGGTTGCCCCGTACCCTTCGAGCGGAATGCGGGACAGATATTCGCCGGTCATGCCGTTTCTGCTGAACCAGTGGCTCGGCGTGCTGCTGATGTCGATCAGTTTTTGGTCCATGCCGATGCGCTGGAAGATCTTGAGAACGTTCGGCCCCATATGGATGCCGGCGCCAAGGCGGGTGAAGCTCGGCGCCTGCTCGAAAATCTTCACGTCGAAGCCGGCTGACTGGAGAAGCGCACCCGCCGCGGCCCCGCCGAGCCCTGCGCCGATGATTGCGATCGTCTGCTTCTCCGTCGTCATGGGCTGTCCTTTGCCGCAATTGAATTTGGTTGCCGATTATTAAGTGTATACGCTTTAAAAAGCAAGCCAAAAATTCCGGCACTCAGCTGAATCCTTGCCGAAGAACTAGCCATTACGCTGATTTATGCGGCATTCCGGCTGATTTTCTCCGGTGTATTTTTGCTTGAACGATCTTACTTTAAAGCGTATACACTTTTTATTGAGCGTACGGAGAAGCGGGAAGCGATATGGGCACTGACCGGGCGGGCAGGATGAGGATGGGTGCGGAAGCGGTTTCCGCAGTGTTGTCTTTGCTGCGGTTGCGTCGCTGAGGATGTGCCGTATGAGCAAGGCCTTCCAGCTCGATGTCAATGGCTCCCAATGGGCCGTCGAGGCCGATCCGAAGACGCCGCTACTCTATATTCTCAGAAACGATCTTGCGCTGAACGGCCCGAAATTCGGGTGCGGTCTCGGCGAGTGCGGCGCCTGTTCCATCCTGGTCGATGGCCGGGCCGTACGCGCCTGCACCATTCCGCTTTCGGCGGTCGGGTCGCGCTGCGTGACCACGCTGGAGGGCCTTGGTGACGGGGACAATCTTCACCCCGTCCAGCAAGCCTTCATAGACGCCGCAGCCGCGCAATGCGGCTATTGCCTGAACGGCATGATCATCGCGACTGTCGCCTTGCTCCAGCAAAACCCGTCGCCGTCCGAGGCGGACATCCGCGAGGCGCTTCGCCATAATCTATGCCGTTGCGGAACGCATATCGAGATTCTTGCCGCCGTCCGCGGCGCAGTCGAGTTGTCACAGGCCGACTTGCGAAATGAAGCCGCACGGAAGGTTGCGCGAATGAGCGGTGGTGCGACCGAGACATTGGAGCGGCCGCAATGACGGTGGAGCGCGAAACATCGAAGGACGACCATCTTTCCAGGGAAGAGTTGCTTGCCGTTCTGTCGGCCGGAGCAAGCGGCGAGGGCGAGCTCTATCTGACGATCGGCGCGGATGGGCTCATCACAGCTTTTAACGGGCATGTCGATCTCGGCACCGGCATTCGCACGTCGCTTGCGCAGATTGTCGCCGAGGAATTGTCAGCTCCCTTCGAGCAGGTTCAGATGGTGCTCGGAGCCACATCCGTCACCCCGAACCAGGGTGCGACGATTGCAAGCGAGACGATCCAGGTGACGGCCACGCCGCTGCGGCTGGCCGCGGCGACGGCGAGACACTTTCTCCTGGCGAAGGCCGCGCGGCTGCATGAGTTGCCGGTCGAAAGCCTCATTGTCGAAGACGGGATCATCAGGACGGCAACGCTTGAAAACTGGAGCATGACCTTCGCCGAGCTCGTCGCCGGCGATCATGTACGCCTGACCATTGACCCGGAAGCACCGCTGAAGCCGGTGTCTGATTACCGCATCGTCGGCGCGTCGCGCCCGCGCGTCGATATCCCGCAGAAGGCGACCGGGCGCTGGACCTATGTGCACGATGTGCGTGTGCCTGGCATGCTGCATGGCCGCGTCGTGCGCCCGCCCTATGCCGGTTTCGATCACGGGGAGCATGTCGGGGCGAGCCTGATCTCGATCGACGAAAGCTCCGTTGCCAATGTTGCCGGTCTGGTTGCGGTCGTCGCGATCGGCGACTTCGTCGGTGTCGTCGCCACACGCGAGGAAAATGCCGCTCTGGCCGCGAAACAGCTGAAGGTTCTTTGGCGCGCCGCGCCGGAACGGCCGGATCTCAACGCGCCGGAAGAAGCGCTTCGTGCAAACCCTTCAACACCGCGCAAACTGGCCGACCGTGGCAATGTTGATCTGGCCCTGGCCGGTGCGACGACCGCGATGGACCGGACCTATGTCTGGCCTTACCAGATGCATGCCTCGATCGGACCGTCCTGCGCCGTCGCGGATTTCCGCGAAGAGGGGCTGACGGTGTGGTCCGGTACGCAAAACCCTTTCCCGATGCGCCGCGACCTGTCGATCCTGCTCGATCTGCCGGAAGACCGCATCACGGTTGAACGGCTCGAGGCGGCCGGATGCTACGGGCGCAACTGCGCCGACGACGTGACGGCGGATGCGGCGCTCCTGTCGCGGGCAGTCAATGCGCCCGTCCGGGTGCAGCTCACCCGCGAACAGGAGCATGCCTGGGAGCCGAAAGGGGCGGCTCAGGTGATTGACGTGCGCGGCGGCCTCGATATCGACGGAGGCCCGTCGGCCTATGATTTCGAAACGCGCTATCCCTCCAATCTCGCGCCGACGCTTCCCCTTATCCTGACCGGCAAGATACCGGCTGCGCCAGATACGCTGCAGATGGGCGACCGCACGGCGATCCCGCCCTATGCCTATGGCAATCTGCGTGTCACCGTTCACGACATGCCGCCGATCGCCCGGGCCTCCTGGTTCCGCGGCGTCTCGGCCATGCCGAACACGTTTGCCCATGAATCCTTCGTCGACGAACTGGCGACGGCAGCCGGCGTCGATCCGATCGAATACCGGCTGCGCTACCTGCAGGACCCGCGTGCCATCGATCTCGTACATGCGGTGGCCGAGCGCGCAGGCTGGGTGCCCCACACCAAGCCGGGCACGCTGGGCGGGGAGGGCGATCTGCTTTACGGCCGCGGTTTTGCCTATGCTGTCTACGTGCATGGCAAGTTTCCCGGCACGGCGGCAGCCTGGGCGGCCTGGGTCACCGACGTCGCGGTCAATCGCAAGACCGGGGAGATCGCCGTCACCAAGGTGATCTGCGCGCAGGATTCCGGCCTGATGATCAATCCCGATGGCGTTCGGCACCAGATCCACGGCAACATCATCCAGTCCACCAGCCGCGTGTTGAAGGAAAAGGTCGATTTCTCCACGACAGCGGTCACGTCGAAGGAATGGGGCGGCTATTCGCTGATCACCTTCCCGGAGGTGCCCGACATCGATGTCCTGATGATCCCGCGTCCGGACGAGCCGCCGCTGGGTGTCGGTGAATCCGCCTCGGTTCCGAGCGCCGCGGCGATCGCCAATGCCGTTTTCGACGCGACGGGTATCCGTTTCCGCGAGCTGCCGCTGACGCCGGAGCGCGTGCTGGCAGGGCTGAATGGTGGCGGGCAGGCGGAAACGCCCGCGCAGCGGAAACGCACCGTATGGTGGAAATTCGGCCTGCCGATTGCGGGTGGTCTTGCCGCCGTCGCCGGCCTTCTCACGATGGGATCTCCATGGCGGACGGCGATCAGCCCGATCGAACGGCCCGATGCCAATGTCTACAGTAGCGTGACGATCGAGCGCGGCCGGCTGGTGGCTGCGGCCGGCGCCTGCAATGTCTGCCATGTCGGCACTGATGGTCTCGCCTTTGCCGGCGGGCGCCGCTTCGACACGCCGTTCGGCGCTGTCTATGCGACAAACATCACACCTGACGTGGAAAACGGCATCGGCGGCTGGTCCTATCCTGCCTTCGAGCGCGCCATGCGACAGGGGATCAGCCGTGACGGCCACCATCTTTATCCGGCTCACCCCTACACCTCCTTTGCCGGTGCCGAGGATGCCGACCTGCAGGCGCTCTACGCCTACATGATGACCCAGACGCCGGTGGCGGAAAAGCCGACCGAAACGAAGCTGAAATTCCCCTTCGGCATCCGGGCGCTGATGGCCGGCTGGAACGCCATGTTCCTGAAAGCCGCACCTTTCCAATACAATCGGGCAGAGGATGCCGAATGGAACCGGGGGGCCTACCTGGTAGAAACGCTCGGCCACTGTTCTGCCTGTCACACGGAGCGCAATGTGCTGGGGGCTGAAAAGGGCGGCAAGGCGTTTCTATCGGGCGGATTCGCCGATGGCTGGGAAGCGCCCGCGCTGAACGCTCATGCGAAAAGTCCCGTCTCGTGGACGAAAGAGGCTTTCTACAACTACCTTCGCAGCGGTCATGCACGCGATCACGGCAGCGCGGCCGGTCCGATGGCAGATGTCGTTTCGGCGCTGGCGCCCTTGCCGGATGCAGACATCCGCGCCATGGCGACCTATCTGGCCAAGGGGAGCGCACCCGCCGGAGCCGCGGATGAGGTCACGACAGCGCAGACGGTGGTCGCTGCAAGCGTTTCGGCACAAGCCGATGCCGCCCGTCTTGCGCCGAAAGGTGCGCGGATCTTCGAGGGCGCCTGCGCTTCCTGCCATACGGGCACGAATGCGCTGTCGTCGCTGGCCCTCAACAGCAACCTGCACAGCGACAGCCCGGATAACCTGCTTCAGGCCATCCTCAACGGCGTCGAGGCACCGGCCATTCTGGCGCAGACCACGGGGCGGGAGACGCCGGAGATCATGTCGATGCCGAGTTTCCGCGATACGCTGGACGAACAGCAGATTGCGGACCTGGCCGCCTATCTGCGGGCGCGGTTCGCTCCGGGCAAGGCCTCCTGGGACGGGATCGGCGACGCCATGCGGCGCGTCGGCTCGGTGGTGCACTGAGATGGACAACCGCCCTGCACACGTCTTTGCAACGACAACCGACGAAAGCAGGGCGCTTTTCTTCAATCCGACCGCTGCTTTCCGCCCCTCCGCCTACTGGTTCTGGCACGCGATACCGGACGCGGAAACCTGCAGGCGGCAGCTCGCCGATTTCAAGGCGCAGGGTTTCGGCACGATACTGATCCAGGCGCGCATCGCCTTTCCACGCCATCTCTACATGTCGGAAGCCTTTATCGTTGCCTATCGCACGGCTATCGGCATAGCCGGCGAACTGGGCCTCAAGACCGGCATCTACGACGACTACAACTGGATCAGCGGCCACGCCGGTGGTCGAACGGTCGAAGGGCGCGACGACCTGCGCGAACGGCACCTGTTCTGGGCGACGACAGAGGAAAGGCGAGGCGCGATCAGCGGCATTCAGCCGCCTTTCGTCCAGTCTATGGGGCCGGACATCATGGGCTGGCAATATGAGAATGGCGCGGTCCTCTGGGGCGGATGGGCCATCGAGGCCGCCTTGCTGCACGACGCCGACGATGTCGACACGTCCAGGATTGTCGAGGATGTCACCGATCGTGTCGCATTGACCGGCTGCGATGCGGTTTCCTGCAGCTACGCCTTTGATGGTGAGGTGCCGGCGGGACGGAAGCTCACGGTCTTCGTCAGCGCCCGGTCGGCCAGTTCGCGGCTGATCAATTACCTGATGCCCGCTGCGGCACAGCGGTTCATCGCAGTCGGGATCGAACCCATCGTTGCGGCGCTGGGGGGGCTGGTTCACGATCCGCTGGGTTTCGTCTTCTACGACCAGCCGGCTGCGGGCTTCTATCGCTGGGACCAGATCAGCGGCAATCTCGGCAACAGCCTGCTTTTTGTCGACGAACTCCGCAACCGCGTCGAGAATGCAACGGAGGCGTCGTTTCCGCGCGCGCTCATCTCTCTGCTTTACGGGGAAGGCGAAACGACGCTGCGCCTTCGGGCGAAATTCTACGAGACCTATTCGACCCTGATGAACGAGGCCTTCTTCGGGACGCTGCGGGCATGGGCGGATGAAAGGGGCCTCGTGCTCACCGGACATGAAATCCTGCCGCATGTCGGTTCCTGGTCGCTGAACGGCGGCTTTACCTCCATCGATCCGCGTGTGGCGCCGGCCACGGACTTCTTCGGCATCGACCGGTTCCGCCACGAGAGCGCCGTCGACGCCAATAATTTCACAGCACAACTGGCGCCGAAGCTGGGCGACTCCGTCGCCCGTTCGAATGGACGCAGCCGTTGCGTCGTCGAAACCTATGCCAGCGCGCTGCGCGCTCCCGTGCGTGCCGCCGGCCAATGGGAGTTGACGCTTCAGACGATGCGAGCACAGGCGATCAGGCTGTATTGCCTCGGCGCACGGCAATTCCTCTGGCACGGTGTCTACCAGACGGATGGCAGCCATACCAACACGACGCCCTTCCTCAATCCGCGGTTTGATTTCGGACCGGGCATCAATTTCGAGCCGTGGTGGCCGTATCACCATCTCTTCGCCGAGGAAACGGCGCGGATTTCCGCCTTCATCGAGCCGGCGACGCCGCATGCGCCGGTGGCCATTCTTTATCCCCTGCACACCGCCTGGGCGGAAGGTCCGCGCCATGCGCATGCGGACCATACTGGCGCATGGTGCGAACATCTGTTGGCACTCGGCTGCGATTTCATGTTGATCAGTGAGGATGACATTGGGTTGGCGGACATCCGGGATGGACGGCTATCGACGTGTTCCGGGCTGACGTTCGATGCTGTCGTCCTGCCGTCCGCCACGGTGATGCAGTCAAGCGCGACACTGGACAAACTGGTCGGCCTGCGGGCGTCCGGCGGCGCGGTCTGGTGCTCGGGGGCCATGCCGTCGGTGCTGTGTGACGGGCCTATGCCGGTACTCGGCAATTGGGCGAGTGTTCATCTTGCCGATCGGCCGGATGTCGTGTCGATTGTGGCCTTGCTCGAAACCCTGCCGAAACGGGGTCCGCTGCTTTCGACGTTAACGGGTGAAAAGCCGTGGCAATGGATCGGCCGTGAGCCGGACGGAAGCTGGCGTGTCGTTCTGTTCAACGACGGCCCCGAGCCAGCGTCATGCGATCTGCATCTTTCGACAGGCTTCGACTGCGAATTCTGGCATCCGGCAACGGGCGGGATCACGAATGAGGCCGGGCTTTCATCCCTCAACATTTTGATCGAGCCACAAATGGTGTGGTGCATGCGGCTGCTTCCGATTGACGGGGCAGGCGGGCGTGGTCTGACGATTTCGGAGTTTGCGTCGCCACGCGGCCCGGTCGCGGTGCTCGCAAAGCGATGGACGTTCCAGGCTGGAGCCAGCGAGGCGACCGCGCCGATCTCGGTTGCAAGCGGCTGGGAAGGTCAGGGTTTCCCCGATTTCTCCGGCACCGGCATCTATCGCAACAGGATCAGCATCGAGACTGCCGGTCGCTGGGTGCTGGAACTCCCGCGGGTGGAAACGGCCGCCGCCGTGTCTCTCGACGGCATCGAGATCGGCCGTCGCGGCTGGAGCCCATACCGGTTTGAGTTGGGCCATCTTGCGGCCGGAAGCTACGATCTTGAAATCGCCGTCTCCAATACGGCCGCAAACCGCTATTATGCGGGAACGCCCTACCAGGGCGAGACTCTCGACGCGAGCGGGTTGCTTGCCGCCCCACGCCTGATTGCCCTTGAAGCAGACCAGACCGGAACGACATCATGCTGAAGCACACGACCATTCCCCTTGATCGCGCCTGGAACAGCTGGTCCACCCGACCGGCCGAGATGGTCTTCCTGCCGCTCGGCGTGCGCATCACGCCGGTGCTCTATTCCACCCGCAGCCGCACCGTCTCGTTGATCGAGCCGCGCAGGGACAACGTCCGGCTCGGCCGCCACGGGATCGACGGTTCGGTGGTCGAGCTGGAGACGGAGCATTCCGGCACGACGATCGCCCTGTCGGCGGCGAAGACAACGCCTTTTGCCTTTCGCGGCAGCTGGAATGGTACGCAGCCCGGTGAATGGGGCCTGCGTTTCTGGGTGACGATTGCGATTTCCGCCGAGGGCGGCGAAACGGTTCGGTTCGATGAAAAGCAAGGCGTTGCCGTCGTCAAGGTCGGAACGCGCTTCGTTGCTGTGGCCACGGGCGAGGCGCCGGTGCAGGTGACGGGTCATACGACGATCGATGATCTGCGGGCCGATTTCGAAGCGAACGGCTATTTCCATCTGGCAAGCCGCAGCAGCGAGGCACCGGTGCTGGCGCTCCGCTTCAATCTCGAAATGATGCGGCAGGGCGCCTATGCCGCCGCCGTTGCCGACAGCGCGGAACTGGCGGTCACCGAGGCGCGCGCTTGCCTGAATGCGGGTGTTAAGGCGTGCGCGCCGGCTATGCATGCGGGAGATTATGCCGGAGCGCTGGACGCCATCCGCGATGTCGTCGCCTGGAACACGGTCTGGGACGAAACCAACGCGCGGCCCTATACCGCCGTCACCCGCATCTGGAACCTCGGAAAGTTTGCCGTCTGGTACAACGACCAGACCTTTGCCGCCCTTCTCGCCGGGGTGTTCGACGCCGATCTAGCCCGCGAAAACATGGCCGTGGCGCTGGCCGGCGCGACGCCGCAGGGCAACATTGCCTGCATCGTCACCTCGAACGACGCCTGGGTCGACCGGACGCAGGCGCCACATGGCGCTCTGGTGGCATGGCTGCTCTATCAGCGCACCGGCGAGCGATCGATTTTGGAGGCAAGCTACACGGCACTTGCCCGAAACCAGCGCTGGTGGCGAACCCACCGCGATCCGGACGCGACTGGCCTCGTTTCCTGCGGCACGTCCGATGTCGGCGAAGGCCTGTACAAGGGCACGGCGTTCGGCGCCCGCAACGAGACCGGCATGGACAATTCCGCAACCCATGACGAGGCGATCTATCAGCCGGAAACGCGGACGCTGTCGACCTTCGATCTCGGCATCAATTGTGCATTGGCGCTGGATGCGGAAATGCTGTCGAACATGGCGAGCGTGCTCGGGCATCACGACGATGCGCGCGAATTTGACGAGGCGGCGGCGCGCAGTCGCACGCTGATTTCCGAACAGCTTTGGGACGACGAGCGCAAGATCTTCGCCAATCGCCAGCGCAAGGGCGGCTTCGTACGTTCGCTCTCGCCGACGAGTTTTTATCCTTTGCTGTGCGGCGCGGCGACGCAAGAGCAGGCGCACCATCTGCTCGAACACCTGAAAGACGAAAAGACTTTTGCCGGCCCCTATCCGCTGCCCAATGCGACGCGCGACGATCCGGCCTTTGCCGATAATGTCTATTGGCGTGGCCGCATCTGGCCGAATGTCAACTACATGGTCTGGCTCGGACTGCGGCGTTACGGGTTCCTTGCCGAGGCGAAGACCTTGGCCGATCAGAGCCACGCGCTGTTCATGCAATCCTGGCAAAGCCAAAGGATCGCCGCAGAAAACTACAACGCCACAACAGGCGAAGCCATGGACCAGGGCGACACCGACCCGTTCTACATCTGGGCGGCCCTGCTGCCGCTGATGGCCGTCGGCGAGGTGGTCGATTTCAACCCGTGGTCCGGATGGACAGTGTCGAATTCCGGCGGCGACGTCACGCTCGGCCCGATGCTGTCGCCGGCGGGACAAATCGACGTCTCTATCTCCGCCGGCGTCATGACCCTTCGACGGCACGGCCGACCATTCATGACTTCGACGCTGCGAACGACGCTGTCCAGGATTGCAATTGCGGGGGCTTCTTTTTCCTGCGTGATCGGACCGCTCCACGTGCCAGGTTCGCTGGCCTTTCCGGGTATTTCCGTCGACACGGTGGTGGCGCTGCAAATCGATGGCGAGAGCCAAAGCTTAAGTCCCGGCGACGCGCTTGAAATCGAACTTTCCGGCTCGAAGGCCCCCCGGCGCCTCGACATCTATTTTCGTGCCGTTGCAGGCACGGTTTGAGCGTGAGTTGCTTGACATAAATCAAGCCTTGACTTATTAATTTGTACACAAACAAAAATAACAAAAAGAAAACTGAAACCAGAGGGTCAGAACAAAGGAATGACTTCAGATTGAGGATAAAAATCGGACGATAACAATCCTACGGATTGTCGCTTCGATTATGCTTTCAAGTCACGTTTAGGCGGAAGTCTGGATGGTTTTTGCCTTGGCTGTTGCGGAATTCGATTTCCGGCAGAACGCAGTCGGCTGACTTGTGGTATTCTCTTTTGGATGTTGTTTCAGGTTGCGTCTTTTCCGGTTTTTAATTTGCATACAAACTAATTTCCTTCTTTGTATGTGAATGTTCGATGCCTTTGAATGCTCCGCGCGGAGTGTAGATGCAGTCGCTGCGCCGCGGATTTATCTGAGATCAACCGATTCAAAGAGGGTAACATCATGACTGAAATCACAAGACGCAACGCACTCAAGCTGATGTCGGCAACGTTTGTCGCCGGTGCCGCCGTTTCCATGCTGCCGAAAATGGCCTTTTCGGCCGGCACGATCACCGTCCTCAACTGGCAGGGCTACGGCACGGATGAAGCCTGGTCGATCAAGGCCTTCCAGGAAGCGACCGGCATCGAGGTCGTGCACGATTACTACAGCTCGGAAGCCGAAATGCTGACCAAGCTGCGCACCAATCCGGGCACCTATGACCTCGTCGTCCTCAATGCGGCGCGCTGCGCCCAGGCCATGGCGGAAGACCTGATCTCGCCGATCGACTATGCCAAGGTGCCAAATATCGCCTCGGTCGCGGCAAACCTGCGCTCCAACGAGAACTTCAACAAGGACGGTGTCGGTTATGCGGTTCCGTGGGTCTGGGGCCTCACCGCTATTGCCATGCGCGAAGGCCTGCCGAAGGCGGACAGCTATGCCGTGTTCGGCGATCCGGCCTACAAGGGTCGCGTCGGCCTTCAGGATGATGCCGTCGGCGCTATCGCCGCCGCAGCCCTTCTGACCGGCCAGGATATGAACAATCCGAAGGATCTCGACCTCGTCAAGGAAACCCTCAAGGGCTTCAAGCCGAACGTCAAGCTGCTCTGGTCGACCGAGGACCAGTGGAACAAGTCCTTCGCGGCCAAGGAATTCGACGTGGCGATGTATTGGTCCGGCGGCGCGGTGCGTTCGCGGCGCGTCAGCAAGCTGCCGGTCGATTTCGTCGTTCCAAAGGAAGGCGGCATCGGCTGGGTCGATGGTCTCGGCATCCCGGTCGGCGCCCCGAATGCCGAAGGTGCGCATGCTTTCGCGAACTGGATGATCGATCCGAAATTCTATGTCGAATGGGCAACCAAGGCCGGCGCTCCGGCGTCCGCCAACACCGCTGCCATGGAAAGCCTGCCGGCCGACGACCTCAGCCGTCAGATCCACAAGCCGGAATACATCGCCAACATGAGCATCATGTCGGCGCTGCCGGATGATCGCCGCGAGGCCTTCAACAACCTCTGGCAGGAAGTGAAAGCCTTCTATGCGGAGTGATACCATCCTCAACGATGCGGCGCGCGGATCTTCGGATCCGCGCCAGCGCCGCCCGATCCCGGCCTGGGTCGCCACGACAGCGCTTCTGCTGCCGACCTACGGCTGGCTGACGCTGGCGGTTCTGTTGCCGCTCCTGACGATGTTCGTTTTCAGCTTCATGTCGGCGACGCCGATGGGCAAGACGCCCATCGTCTTCACGCTGAAGCACTACCGCGCCTTCATCGACCAGCCCTATCTGATCAACATCGCCTGGACCTCGCTGGTCATCGGCTTCTGGACGACGCTGCTCTGCGCCGTTTTCGGATTTCTCGCCGCGGTCGCGCTGGCACGAGCGACGGTCGGGCGAATGCGCGAGACATTGCTGGTGCTCCTCCTCCTGCCATTCTGGACGAACGGGCTTGTCCGTGTCTTCTCCTGGACAATGGTCCTTCGGGAAAACGGCTTCCTCGACGGCGTGGTGCATATGCTGCTACCGGATATAGGATCCGTATCCTTCCTCTATACCCGTTATGCGATCGTTCTCGGCCTTGTCCACGGCTACCTCCCTTATATGATCCTCACCTGCTATATCGCCCTATCGACGATCGATGATGCAATCATCGAGGCGGCGGCGAGCCTCGGCGCGCGCTGGTGGACGATCCTTCTGCGCATTCTCCTGCCGCTTGCGGCACCCGGCCTGATTTCCGGAGCGGTGCTCACCTTCGTGCCGGTCATCGGATCCTTCATGGAGCCACGCATCCTTGGCGGCAAGGTAGGTGTGACCATGGGCACGGTGATCGAGGACCAGTTCACCCAGGCGTTTAACTGGCCGCTCGGGGCTGCCCTGTCGTTCACGCTGCTCGCCGTCGTTCTCGCGATTTTTGCAACCTTCTCCGGCGTCCTGCGCCGCGGCACGACGGCATAGGGGAGTGCGAAGATGAGACAGCTTGGCCGTATCTACCTTCTGGCGATCCTCTTTTTTCTCTACACGCCGATCCTGGTGATGATGGCGATGGGCTTCAACGAATCCCAGCTCTATGAACTGCCCTTCAGCTTTTCCACTCGCTGGTACGTTGCCCTGATGGACAATCAGCAGCTCCTGAAAGCCGGTATGAACAGCATCATCATAGCGGTGATTACCGCTGTGATCGCGACCTGTCTCGGTACGATGGCTTCTATTGCGCTATCCCGGCGCACGTTCCGCGGAAAGAGCCTGTTGCAGTTGTTGCTTCTGCCGCCGATCGCCATCCCTTGGCTGATCACAGGCACCGCCATGCTGGTGTTTTTCTACTGGTCCGGCATCGGGCGCGGGATGCACGCGCTGCTTATCGGTCACGTCGCGTTGGCGATCCCCTATGTCGTGCTGGTGGTCGGCACGGGTTTCAACACGATCCGGGCGGATCTCGAAGAGGCGGCGATGAGCCTTGGTTCCACGCCGATTCACGCCTTCTTCGCGGTGACGCTTCCGCTTCTGTTTCCGAGCATTCTGGGTGCGGCGCTCTTTGCTTTCGCCGTTTCCCTCGACCAGTTCGTGATTTCGTATTTTCTTGCCACGCCCGGCTACTCGACGCTGCCGGTGCAGATCTACTCCGCGATCCGCAAGGGCTTCACGCCCGAAATCAACGCCATATCGACGCTGCTTCTGCTCGGCTCGATGGCTGCGATCCTGATCTTTGCGCGCTTCGCCAAACCCGGAGATGTCAGTGACAAACGTTAATGTAAACGCGGTCGCCAAGACCTACGGCACGACGCCGGTTCTGACCGATATCTCCACGGACTTTCCGGAGGGGTCTTTTACCAGCCTTCTCGGACCGTCCGGATCGGGCAAGACGACATTGCTGCGCATCATCGCCGGCTTCATCCGGCCGGACGAGGGTAAAGTCAGCATCGGCGGCAGGGACGTCACGCATGTTCCGGTCTGGGGCCGCAACATCGGCATGATGTTCCAGTCCTACGCGCTGTTCCCGCATATGACGATTGCACAGAACGTCGCCTTCGGCCTTGGCCGCCGCGGTATTCATGGCGCCGAAGCGCGCAAGCAGGTCGATGCGGCGCTGGAAATGGTCCGCCTCCCCGGGTTTGCCGATCGCATGCCGAAACAGCTCTCCGGCGGCCAGCAGCAGCGCGTTGCGTTGGCCCGCGCCATGGTCATCAAGCCAAGCGTCCTGCTACTCGATGAACCACTATCGGCGCTCGACCGTCGTCTTCGCCAGGAAATGCAGGTGGAATTGCTTCGCATCCAGCGTGAAACCGGCCTGACAACCATCTTCGTCACGCATGACCAGGAAGAGGCACTGACACTGTCCGACAAGGTCGCGATCCTGGACAAGGGTCGCATCGTCCAGATCGGCGACCCGGAAACGGTCTATGAAAAGCCGCTGACACGGTTTGCTGCCGAGTTCCTCGGGGATTCGAACTTTCTCCAAGGTAAAGTCGAAAGCGGTGCCGTCCGTCTCGCCGATGGCACCGTGGTTCATGTAACGGGTGCCTTGCCGGCCGATGGCGCGCAGGCGACGCTGGCGGTGCGTCCTGAAAAGATGTTCGTCGTCAAGGACACGTCTCCCGGCAACCGACTGACGGCGCGCATCACAACGGTGATCTATGCGGGCCAGGCGCTATCCTACATTCTGGAGACGGCTGACGGGATGCAGGTCAAGCTCTTTGCCCAGAACCGCGACGGTAATCTCCTCAAACAGGGCGAGACGGTCGTGCTCGGTTGGTCTGCCGACCACACCGTTGCCGTTGCGGACTGAACCGATGCTGATCGAGCCGATCCCGAAGAGCACACTGCATCTGGTCATCGACATGCAGCGCCTGTTTGCCGAGGAGACCGCCTGGCACACGCCGGCGATCCAGACGATCCTCCCGAACGTCGTCCGGCTGAGCCGCGAGCGGCAGGCGGACACGCTCTTCGTGAAGTTCATCGTGCCGCAGCGCGCCGAAGACGCCAAGGGCCGGTGGAAAAGTTATTATCGCCGCTGGTCCATGGTTACGGGCGAGGCTCTTGCTCCGGGAATGCTCGATCTGGTCGAGCCTTTGGCCGCGCTCGCCGGGACGGATTCCCAGGTGGAGAAGGAGACGTTTTCCGTTTTCGGCGTTTCCGGTTTTGCCGGAAGGCTGGAGGGGGCGGGCATCGACACGCTGGTGTTTAGCGGCGTCGAAACCGATGTCTGTGTGCACGCCAGTGTGCTTGATGCGATTGATCTCGGATTTCGTGTGATCGTTGCGGCCGATGCGGTGGCAAGCGGCGACAAAACGGCTCATACACTGGTTCTTGAGCATCTTTTGCCGCGTTTCGCGGAACAGTTGGAAATCGCGACAACGCAGGCCATTCTGGATGCCTGGGCGTCCTGATGGATGTTCCGAGCGACGCAGCATCCAAACGTTGCCGGCGAAAGCCGCACCGGGAAACGAGAGAAATCATGAACGGCCCTTTTGAACAGCAGCCGGCCCGCAGCGTCGATTCTCCCGCGGAAGAAACGTCTGCGATTTCCGCCAACGGCAGTGCCTATGTGCTGGGGGAACAAATCGGTTTTTTTCTGCGGCAGGCAAACCAGCGGCATGTGGCGATCTTCGCCGATATGATCGCCGAAAAGCTGACGACGACGCAGTGGGCCGCATTGGTCAAGCTCAAGGATCTGCAGCCGTGTTCGCAGGGCAATCTCGGCCGTGAGACGGCGATGGATATGGCAACCATAAAGGGTGTTGTTGACCGCCTCGTCAAGCGCGGCCTCGTCAACACGGCGCCTGACGCCGTCGATGCGCGCCGACTGGTTCTGACTTTGACACGGGAGGGCGAGGATACGATCGCGCGGAATCTTGCGCAGGCACTGGACGTCTCGCAAAGGACGCTTGGCCCCCTTTCTCCTGCCGAACGCATGATGCTGATCGAGCTTCTCCAGAAAATCTGCTGAACGCCGGCCGTGGCCGGCAACTGTTACATTGCAAGACCAGTGAGGCGACCTTGAACACCGTTGATGATGACGAGTTGCAGTCTGTTGTCGCTATGATGACCGATGAGGAAAAGATCGATTTTGTCAGCGGCCACGGGCTCTGGAGGACCACGGCTATCGAGCGCCTTGGCATACCCGCAATCGTCATGACCGATGGGACCTATGGCGTACGGTATTCGACAACGCAGATCGATTCCGGCAGCGATCCGGAGGCCGCTCTTTCCGCTTTTCTTGCGGTGGTGAACCGGCGCGCCGAAGATGGTGGCGCAGGGATGTTCGGTGATACTCATCCGGCGACATGTTTTCCGAACGGCAATCTTCTCGGCTGCTCCTGGGATACTTCCCTTGCAGAGCAACTGGGACAGGCGCTGGCGGCCGAGTGCCAGGCTCTCGGTGTCGATCTGCTTCTTGGCCCCGGTATCAATATTCGCCGGACCCCGCTCGCCGGACGTGCCTATGAGTATTACTCCGAAGATCCGGTCGTCAGCGGTGATCTCGCCGCCGGTCTCATTCGTGGCCTGCAGGGCGCTGGTGTCGGAGCCTCGCTCAAGCACTTTGCCTGCAATAATTCCGAGATCGACCGAACCAATATGAGTTCGGACGTCGACGAACGCGCGCTTCGTGAAATCTACCTTGCCGGGTTTGAACGGGCGATTGCCAAAAGCGATCCCTGGACGGTGATGAGCGCTTACAATCCGCTGAATGGCGCGCAGGCCGCTGAAAGCCGATGGTTGCTGACGGACGTTCTGCGGGAGGAATGGGGCTATAACGGCGTGGTGATCTCGGATTGGCATGCGATCAAGGACCGGCCAGCGGCGGTCCATGCCGGCACCGATCTCGACATGCCGGAAAGCGGCCCGCGCAAGGCGCGGCTGCGCGCGGCCCTTCAGGCCGGACACCTGGACTGCGAGGCGCTGGACCGATCTTGCCGGCGTATTCTTTCGTTTGTCCGGAGCTTGGTTGGAAAACGCCGAGCGGTCGGGCCCGTCGATCTCGATCGACATCACGAACTTGCCCGCCGCATGGCTGCGGAATCGATTGTTCTCCTGAAAAACGATACAGCCGCGCTGCCACTCAAGGACATGGCGGGAAAACGCCTTCTCGTCGTTGGCACTGGAGCGATACAGCCGACAATCCAAGGGTCCGGCTCAGCAACCACAAATCCTTACCGTGTCGATGTTCCGCTGGATGAAATCCGTGCCCTTGCGGCAGAGGCGGCGATCGATTTCATGCCATTCGCTAAAAATGGCGGCGATCTCGGCACCCAGATTGCAGACGCGGTGGCCAAGGCGCGCCTTGCCGATATGGTCCTTGTCTTCGCCAATCATCGTACCGGCGACGAAGGCGAGGGCACCGACCGATCCGATATCAGCCTTGCCGATGGACAGGATGCACTGATCGAGGCCCTGACAAGCACGGGTTGCCGGACGATTGTCGCCCTGACCATGCCGGATGCCGTTGCCATGCCTTGGATTGATAAGGTCGATGCCGTCCTTGCCTGCTTCTATCCGGGGCAGGGAGGTGGCGCGGCTCTGGCACGGGTGCTTTTCGGCAAGGTGAATCCCAGCGGAAAGCTCTCCACGACGCTGCCGGTTAAGATTCAGGATATTCCGGGTTTCCATACTTATCCCGGCGAAAACGGCCATCATCTCTACAGCGAAAGCATTTTCGCCGGGTACCGCTACTATGATGTGCGTGCGGTGAAGCCGCTTTTTCCCTTTGGCCACGGTCTGAGCTACACCCACTTCGTTTATGGCGATCTTTCCGTCGATGCGGAAGCGGTCGTGCCCGGCTCGCCCGTAAGGCTGCAGTTCAAAGTCGGCAATACCGGAGAGGTCTTCGGTCAGGAAGTCGTGCAGATTTTCGTGCGCCCGATCGAGCCGGGACTGAAACGGCCAGTCCGCGAACTCAAGGCTTTTTCCAAGCATGCTCTTGCCCCGGGAGAAACAGCGACGGTGAATATCGAACTTCTGCCGCGCGACTTCCAGTATTTCGATACCGCAACCGGACGCTGGACCCTGCGGGCGACGGCGTTCGCAATCGAAGTTGCAGCCTCATCGCGCGATATCCGTCTGTCGCGGGTCCTGCCCTGCGTGCCGGAACCGACGCCCGCTCCGCGGATCAAGACAACGTCGTCACCCGCTATCGTATTCAGCCATCCGAAGGCGGAGCCGGCGCTGAAAGGCTTTATCGTTGAGCGGCTGAAGCTGGGCGAGGATGAAGCCCAGAAACTTATCGATGGAACGCGGCAATCCTTTTTCGGCTTCTACGATGCGCTCAGTTGGTCAATTGGTGAAAGCATTTCGGAGGGCGAGCTTGCGGTACTGTTTGATGCAATAAACGAAGATACATCACCAGAGCTGCGTTAATGACCGGGTTGTGCCGTTGGTTTTCAAGGTTATTGGTATTCGTGCGTCTATTGTTCGATCGCAATCAAGGCGGAGGAATTGAGCTTTGTAACTGTGCGCTTCATGATTTGATGGGCTAGCGATCAAAATTTGGGGGTGGCGAGCTATGTTTCGCCACCTGATACATGGGAACGGCCGGGGACTTCGGCTTGCGTGGCTGCAGGGGTTGCGCAAAAACCTTGGTCGGCGCTGGCGGTATTCCAGATCAACGCAAATCGGTGTGTAATTCCCTTATCAGTAAGCGCGATAAGGGCGCCATAGCGCGAGCCCGTTACTGTATCCGCCGCCCGCTTTCATCAAAGCGGTGGATATGCTCCTGCAGGAACTGAAACTGCAGCACTTCCCCCGGTTTCATCTTGTGGTCGCCATTGATGCGAATGATCAGCTCCCCAAGTTCGGAATCGATATAGGCGATGGTTTCGTTGCCGAGATGTTCGGCAAAGCGCAGTCGGCCCTTCCAGGCACCACGCTCGCCTAGCTCAATATGTTCGGGCCGGACACCAATCGTCTTCGCACCCTCTTTTGCGGCGGCCTCGCCGGTAATCAGGTTCATCCGGGGGGAACCGATGAAGCCTGCGACGAACAGTGTTTGCGGGCGGTTGTAGAGTTCCATCGGCGCACCGACCTGCTCGATTCTTCCCGCATTCATCACAACGATCTGATCGGCAAGCGTCATCGCCTCGACCTGATCGTGGGTCACGTAAATCATCGTCGATTTCAACCGCTCATGCAGATCGGCGAGTTCGACTCGCATCTGATTGCGCAGAGCCGCGTCAAGATTGGAAAGGGGCTCGTCGAACAGGAAAACGTCAGGGTTGCGGACAATCGAACGTCCGATCGCAACGCGCTGCCTCTGACCGCCGGACAGGGCTGCCGGCTTGCGCTTCAGAAGTGGCTTGAGATGCAGGATCTCGGCCGCCGCATCGACGCGTTTCTGCCGTTCCTCCGGTGGTGTCTTCGAAAGCCGGAGGCCGAAGTCGATATTCTGCTCGACCGTCATATGGGGGAAAAGCGCGTAGGATTGGAATACCATCGAGATGCCGCGCTTGGACGGCTCCTCATGGGTGACATCCCTGCCACCGATCGAAATCTTGCCACGGCTTGGCTCCTCAAGACCCGCCACCATGCGCAACAAAGTCGACTTTCCGCAGCCGGAGGGGCCAACAAGCACCGTGAAAGAGCCGTCCGGAACCGAAAGCGTCAAATCTGGGATCGTCTCGACTGCTCCGAACGTCTTGTTGATGTTGCTGAGTTCTACATTTGCCATGTTCTAGTCCTCCCAAAATTAAGTTTCAGCCCTTGACGGCGCCGCCCGTCAGGCCGGCAACGATGTATTTCTGCGCGGCGACGAAAAAGACGACGGCCGGCAGGATGGTGAGTGTGATGAACGCGAGAACCCTGTTCCATTCGACGAGGAATTCTCCACGGAACTGCATCATGCCGAGCGGCCAGGTAAACAGGTCGCGCGAGTTGATCACCACGAGCGGCAGCAGGAAGTTGTTCCAGCTCTGAACGAAGGCAAAGACGCCGACGGTGGCAAGGATCGGTGTCGAAAGGGGCAGGGTGAAGCGCCAGAAGAAGCGGATATAGCCGCACCCTTCAACATAGGCCGCTTCGAAGAGCTCCTTGGGCAACTGCTCGAAGAATGTCTTGAAGAGCAGGATGGAGAGCGACAGGCCAAACGCCGTCTGCGGCAGGATCACGGCCCAGTAGCTGTCGAGAAGGCCGAAGTCCCGCACCTTGATGAAGAGCGGAAGGATTGCCGTCGCGAACGGAAACACGAGTCCGGCCAAAAGGTAAGACATCATCATCCTGGAGCCGAAGAAGCGGATTTGCGCAAACACGTAAGCGGCTGCGGCCGCAACGATCAGCGTCAGGACGACCGTGGAGAGCGAGATGATCAGCGAATTACCCAGATATTTCCAGAAGCCCGGATCGTTGAGCAGTGCCGAATAGAATTCGGTGTTCCAGTGTGAAGGAAGGCCGAAGGGACTGGCCAGCAGTTCGCCATTCGTTTTGAAGCCGCCGAACACGGCGACTGTCAAAGGGCCGAGTACGAACGTTACGACAATCAGCAGGATCGCCAGACGCGCGAGCTGTGGAACCAAGCGAGCGTAGGTCATCACTTGCTCCTCCTGTTGGTTTGATACTGGTAAAAGATCGAGACCCCGACGGCGGCAAGGAAGAGCAAGACGCCGACAGCGCTACCGAAGCCGATCCGGTTGCGGGTGAGGCCGAAGCTGTAGAGATAGGTGACGATGGTGTGGGTCGAATTGGACGGCCCGCCATTGGTCAACGGAATGACCACGTCGAAGAGCTGCAGCGACCCGACGACGGCGAAAAAGGCGGAGACGCCGATTGCCGCCCCGATCAACGGCACCTGGACAAAGCGGACGACTTCCCAGCGCTTTGCGCCTTCGAGCCTTGCAGCCTCCAGAAGTTCCTTCGGAACGCTTTGCAAGGCGGCCACGAAAATCATCATGTGGAAGCCGAAATATTTCCACACCACCACGAGCGTGATGGCGAGAAAGGCCCAGTGGCGATCGGCGAGAATGAAGACGGGGTCCATCCCGAGTGACTTGAAAATGGCACTTGCGACGCCGGAATTGCCGTCGAAGACAAAGCTCCAGATCAATCCGGAGGCGATTTCCGCCAGGATGTAGGGCAGGAAGAAGACCAGCCGGAACAAGGTGTTCGCGGGCGTCTTCTCGTAGATCATCAGCGCAAGGCCGAGTGCGAGCGGCAGCTGGATGAACAGCGAAACGGCGAGCACGATCAGGGTGTTGCGAACGGACTCCCAGAAGATGCCGTGATTGAGGACCTGACGGAAATTGTCGAGGCCGACGAAATCGGTCGGTGTGCCGTATCCGTTCCATTTGAACAGGCTGTAGTAGGCCGCATCGAACAGCGGCAAGGCGACGAAGAGGGTGAACAGCAGCAAGGCTGGCGGCAGCAAGAGAAGGACTGCCTGGCCTTTGCTGGACATGAGATCGGCGAATATCGAACGGGACTTCCGGTTGTGTATGCTTGCTGCACTGGTCATGGCTTCGCTCCACTGGATGGGGCCGGCAGGTCAAACCTGCCGGCGACATGCGAATTTCAACGAACGGACCACGCATCCTGGACGGTTTTCGCGGCTTCTTCCGGGGTTGCCGCACCCTGGGCAATGTCTGCTGCGGCATCGTTGACGGTCGCCCCAACGTCCGACCCCAACGCCTGATCGAGGAAGATCTGGTGGAAGCTGGACGCGACCAGGGCGGCCGACATCTGCTTGAAGAAGGGATTGCTCATCCGGTCGTCCGCACCCTTGGTTACGGGAATGAAGAGACCCTCAGCACCGGCTTCTGCCTGGTTTTCCCTGCTGGAGAGATATTTCAGGAATTCGACCGCTTCGGGCTTCGCACCGGCGACCACGGCAAACCCATTGATGCCGCCGAAGGTATCGGTTGCCTGCCCGGCACCACCGGCAACCACCGGGAACCGGACAGTCGCCATCTTTTCGTCAGGGATACCCTTGCCTGTGGCGGAGTTCTGCTTGGCTGTGCCGTAATCCCAGTCACCCATCAGGTGGAAGATACCCTTGCCGTCGCCGAACATGCCCGTCGCCTGCTCGAAGGTTGTGTCCATGAAACCCGGCTGGAAGGGTTCGAGATCGAGAAGTGCCTTGAAGTCCTCTCCCGCTTTAATGAACGGTGCCGACGCAAAACCATCGCCTTCTCCTGCAATGGCCGCAGCCAGTCCGTCCTTGCCCGCCTCGCGCACCATCAGGTAGCCGTAATAGAAGTGCAGCGGCCACTTGTCCTTACCTCCGGCGAGGATCGGCGTAACGCCGGCTGCCTTCGCCTTTTTGACCGCCGCGAGGAAGTCATCCCAGGTCTTGATGGCGCTCAGATCGATGCCAGCCTTGTTGGCGAGGTCCGTATTGGTCCAGAACACAACCTCATTGGCGTTGGTGGGTATGCCGTAGACCTTGCCATCGACGGTGAACGCCGCAAGGCTCGCTGCCGACAGGCTATCCTCCCATTCCGGCGACATCACCGCGGTGATATCCTGCAAGACCCCGGCTTCAGCCTGCTGCGCCAGCACGCCGCCGGCCCAGCTGTAGATCAAGTCGGGTTTCGCGTCGGATTGCAGAAGCATGCTCAGCTTTTGCTTATAGGCTTCGTTGGCGAGGTATTCGAACGCGATGTCGACGCCGGTATGCGTCTTCTCGAATTCACTGACGACCTGATCGTAATAGGCCTTTTCGTTGGCCGGTACTTCCGGGCGCAGAATGTTGACGGTCGTCTGCGCCAGCACGGTGGACGCAGAAAGCGACAGAAAAAGCGCGGTATTCCTGAGCATGCGTATTGAAAGGTTCATGTACTTCCTCCTCAAGCAGGGCAGACGGGGATCGTCCACCAGAACAGTCAAAAACGGATTGTGTTGATCGAGCGCGCGGGCAGGGTGAACGTTGCCGCCTCCTCTCCAAGAGACAGGGGGACGTTGCGAGGCGCATCGCTTGGATTCTGGATGACGAAGATGGTCGTGCCGTCAAGATTGCGGAAGGCAAGCGCGTTTGCCGCCATCGCCCCCACGGTGGCAAGCACCTTGGCGCCCGGACGCACGAAGGCGCTGAAGTGCTTCATCACGTAGAATTCGGGGTTGTAGATCACGGCCAGGTTTTCAGGATCGATGGTGATCATCGAGTTCTGCTGCCAGCCCCAGGTACTCTCGCCCTGCGGCTCAAGAACCATGTTCCAGTAGACATAGGCTTCAGTGCCGTTTGAAACATAGTGCTGGATCAGGTCGAAGACGTGGTGAGCATGGTCCCATGTGTTGGCGCCATCGCCGCATTCGTTCTCGGTCTGAATGATCGGCAGGTCCGGAAATGCCTGACGCGTCCGCTGGACAGCGTGTTTTCCGGCCCATTGAAATCCGGCCCCGGTGATGTAGGCCGCCGCCTCGGCATCGGAAAAGATCGTGCCGGCCCACGCATTGAAGTCGCCCCGTTCGATCGTACCCGCCCAGATTTCCGTCTTCAGGCCGGCGGCCGAGAATGCCGGTCCGAGATCATCGCGGATGAAGTCGCGCATCTTGGCTCCGGTCCAGATACAGGACGGGAACTTCTGGTCGGAATTCGGTTCATTCTGGACATGTACGGCGTCGATCGGAATGCCAATGTCGCTGTAAGCCTGGACGAAACGGACGAAATAGTCGGCATAGGCCTTACGGTATTCCGGCTGCCAGACAAGCGTGCCGTAGTTGTAAGCCTGCGGGAATTTCATCCAGGTCGGCGGGCTCCAGGGCGAGGCAAAGAGGGTCAACTCTTCGCCCCGCATTTCCCTGGCCGCCTCGATAAACGGGATCAGATATTGATGGTCGCGTTCGATGGAGAAATCAGCCATGGCGAAGTCGCCAGCCGTT
This sequence comes from Rhizobium herbae, assembly GCF_017873135.1. Classification (GTDB taxonomy): domain Bacteria; phylum Pseudomonadota; class Alphaproteobacteria; order Rhizobiales; family Rhizobiaceae; genus Pararhizobium; species Pararhizobium herbae. The sequence continues at coordinate 263,860 of NZ_JAGGJV010000002.1, forward strand.
TCGTTGTGGCTGTACCAGATTTCCGAATAGTCGTTCGCGCCGATCGGCAAGCGGCAGTAGTTGAATGCACAGGCGTCCTTGGAGAAAAGGTCCGCGAGGATGGTTTGGCGCGCATTGTCGTCGACAAGCTGGAGTGCCTTCCAGCCCAGTTCGTTGAAGCAGCCACCAAAGCCTTTGAAATTCTCAAGGATGGGTGTGCCAGTGGTCAACGCCGGACCGCGCATGGCACTGAGTGGCTGGTCGATTGACTTGGCGACCCATTGCTCTGCAGGAGATGTTGAAATCCAAGAAATCGTCATTGTCTCGTTCCACCTTGGGCGCGCAGAAATCCATGGCGTGCGAAAGGGATCGCACACCACATCCGGCGCATATGTGCCTGAATATGTTCGTGTCTGCGGGTAGGCCCGCGATTTTCTGGAAGACTGTCTGGACTCCTCCCAGACGCCAATCGGCTGTGCTACAGCAACAGGAGACTGATCCTCGCGGGCTTTATAGTTCAGCATGGGGATTATGGCAAGACTTTTTTCACTTAATGAAATAAGATGGGCGCATGGCACTTAAAGTCGATCAAGGCACCGCAAAAGCACTCAACCGGAGACTGGCCCTCAATCTCCTGCGCCGGGAAGGGGGCTTGAGCCGCGGGGAGCTGGCCGCAAAGACCGGCCTTAGCAATGCCGCAATAACGGGACTGGTCTCCGAGCTGATCGAGGAGGGGTTTCTGAAAGAGGGTGAGAGTACCCAAAGCACGGGCGGGCGCAAACCGGTGCTGGTCGAGCTCGACTACGCCGCACGATATTCGATCGGCCTCAAGCTGATGTCTGACCGCGTCGAAGCGGTGCTTACGGATCTTTCCACAGAGCCGCTGGCCGCCACGGTGGTCGCACTGTCAAACGTGGAGCCAGAAACCGTGGCGGAAGCATCCAGGCAGGCGGTCCAACAATTGATCCCAGACAGCGATCTGCGCAGTGAAAAGCTCATCGGCGTGGGGCTTGCGATGCCCGGATTGATAGACGTCGAACATGGTGTCTGTCGGATCTCCCACCGGTTCGGTTGGCACAACGTTCCGATTGCCTCCCTCCTTGCCGAGCAGGTTCATGTTCCTGTTTGGGTTGATAACGATGTCAATGCTTTCGCCATCGCCCAGCAACTGTTCGGCGCGGCACGCAGGCGTTCTTCGGCGCTCGTGCTGATCATCGGCACGGGTGTTGGGTCGGCGCTGATTTTCCATGGGCAAATCCATCGTGGCGCGCGCTTCGCGGCTGGTGAAATTGGCTTTGCCGTCGATGGCGGCGGGCTGAAAACGGACACATTTGCGAACTGGAGCCATCGGTTTTCGGAGCCGGCCATCGAAAGGCAGTGGGCGGAACTGTGTGCCACGAGTGCGGGGCAGAAACCGGTCAAATTGCAGGAAGCAGCAGAATCCGGGGACCCGCAGGCAGTCGAACTCCTGGGGTCGATCGGCCGCGACATCGGTATCCGCCTCGTCGGCATGATCGACCTGGTCGACCCGGAAGTGGTCATTGTTGGCGGGGAAGCCATTCGGTTTGGAAAGGCTTTGATTGATCCGATGATCGAAGCCGTCAAGCAGTACAGCTTTGAAGTGCCGCCGCCGATCGAGATCGACTGGGAGAACAACATCTGGTCGCGTGGGGCTTCCGCCCTTGCGATCCAGAAATTCTTCGATTTCGAAAGTGCGGACGGGGTGGCCTGAGCCAAACGCATTGCATACTGCTCGGGAGAGCTTTCACACAGTTGCACCCCCTCGACGTCGTGGTCGACGGCATTGCAGGGAGAGACATCCGCGGATCGATGCCCCACAACGACCCGCACGACTAGGGCATGAATCTTCGCAAGAAGGGCGCGCCGCCAACCCAAGACGATCATCATTGATTTTGGATGAAGAAGGGGGAGAGAATGTGTGAGCCGGCACCATTCAATGGGGTGCTAAAACAATGGATGCTCAGAAACGCCACGATTTTAGCACTTTGATTCTTCTCACCAACCGGGTGTTGGTTACCGTTCGAACTTAAGGCCGAAAAAGAGTGGGCCGCCGATGGTGGCACCCCAACTCCAACTCGCATGGAAACGATTCGATTAGTTACGCCGCTCTTTCTTCTGCTGCGTTCGGTCTCCACTTGATGAGCCGGCCTTCCAGCACATCGAGAATTCGGTCGATGATGAGGACGAACATGGCCAGGATGATGATGCCGGCGAACACGCCGACCGCGTCGAAGTTGCCTTCCGCCTGCGCGATCAGATAACCAAGCCCTGCAGAAGAGCCGAGATATTCGCCAATGATGGCGCCGACCACCGCGAAGCCCACAGACGTGCGAAGGGAGGACAGGATCCAGCTGGCCGCTGCCGGGAAATAGACGTGCCGCAACAGATCGGAACGTTTGGCCCCGAGGATCTTTGCATTTGCGAGGACCACCGGATTGACTTCGCGCACGCCCTGCATCGCGTTGAAGAAGGTGATGAAGAAAACGAGCGTTACGGCAAGCGCCACCTTCGACCAGAGGCCAAGTCCAAGCCAAAGAACGAAAATCGGCGCCAGCACGACGCGCGGAATGGCGTTCAGACCCTTGATGAACGGGTCCAGAATCCGCGCCGCGCTGCGGCTGAGACCGAGCCATACACCGGCGGCGACACCAAGACCCGTGCCGATGATGTAACCCAGCACAGTCTCCGTCAGGGTTATCGAGACATGCTTGTAAAAGCCCGGGTCAACGATCCAACTGACGATCTGGTTGAAGATATCGAGTGGCGCCGGGAAAAAGAAAACATCGATGAAGCCGGCGGTCACGCCGAGCTGCCAGCCGCCGAGGATAAAGACCAGCATACCGAGCTGGATAATGCGTTCAGTCACGACGTTCATAGCTTTTCTCCACTTCGCCGCGCAGGGAAGCCCAGATATTGCGATACAGATCCATAAAGCGTGGATCGAGTTTGATCTCAGCCACATCCCGTGGCCGCTCGAGATCGACCGGGAAACTCTCGATGACCCGCGAACGAGGGCCGGCGGCCAGAATGGCGACGCGGTCTCCCAGCGCGATTGCCTCTTCAAGGTCGTGCGTGATCATGACCACGGCGCGACGTTCTTCCTGCCACAGGCGCAGCAACTCATTCTGCATGAGGTGCCGCGTGTGGATGTCGAGCGCGGAGAAGGGCTCGTCCATCAGGATCACCTTCGGACCGGCAATGAGGGCTTGCGCCATCTGGACACGTTTGCGCTGGCCACCGGAGAGTTGATGCGGATAGCGGTGTTCGAAGCCCTTCAGCCCGACCTTGGCAAGCCAGCTCATCGAACGCTCGCGGCGCTCGGTGGATCCGACACCCCTGAACATCAGGCCGAGCTCGACATTCTCGATCGATGTCTTCCACGGCAGCAGCGCGTCCTGCTGGAAGAGATAGCCGATGTCGTTCTGCACGCCCTTGACCGGCGTGCCGTCAATCGACACCGTTCCACTCGCGGGTTTCAAAAGTCCTGCGATCGCATTCAAAATGGTGCTCTTGCCGCAACCGGTAGGGCCGACGATGGCGAGAAACTCGCCATCGGCAACCGTGAGGTTGACGTCCTGCACCGCGACATAGGAACCAAACGACATTGTCACGGCGTCGATCGATACCATCGACTTTGCGTTTTGCTGTCCCGCCGGGGCAGGCATGGGGTTTACGACAGCCAAAGACATGGCCTCCTCCTCGGATCAGTTGGTGGTCTTATCCGTTACCTTGTCCACGAAAGCGTTCGTGTAGGTTTTGGAAAGATCGATTGTTGCGGCAGCAACCTTTTCATTGAAGCTCTTGAGAACGGCCAACGGCGTTTGCGTGTCGGTCTGGCTGAATGTGCCGTCCACCGAGAAGATCGGTTTGGCATTCTGGACGGCCTTCACATAGGTGTCCCGGTCGCCGGAGATGAATTCTTTCGGCAGTTTTTCGACGATCTCTTCAGCGCTATGTGTGTTCATCCATGCCAGTGCCTTGACGGTGGCGTTCGTGACCTTCTGGATGGTTTCCGGGTTCTCGTCGATATAGGCCTGGGTCGCATAGAGGACGGAGGTCGGATAAATTCCGCCATAGATCTCCTTGGCACCCTCGTCGCTGCGGGCGTCGATCAAAATCTTGCCGACACCCTTGGCTTCAATAAAGGTCGCCGCGGGATCGTAGTTGACCAGAAGATCGACTTTCCCCTGCTCGAGTGCCGCGACTGCGGCCGCGCCGGAACCGACGCCGATCAGCGAGATATCGTCGGCCGAAAGATTGTTGCGCTGCAGGTAGTAGCGCACGAAGAAGTCGGAAGATGATCCCGGTGCGGTGATGCCGATCTTCGCGCCCTTGATCGTTTCCGGTTTGGTCGGATCGAAGGACGAGTTTTTCCCGCCGGCCAGAACGAGGCCAGAATTGCGCGCAAGCTGGACAAAGCCGACCACCGCCTTGTTCTGCGACTGCATCTGGATCGTATGATCGTAGAAGCCGACAGCAATATCCGTGGAGCCGGCAACAAGCGCCTGCAGCGTCTTGGAGCCGCCAGATGCGAAGTTTTCGACGGTCACCTCAAGACCTTCCTTCTCGTAGAGACCCAGGCCAGCTGCGACCGGGAAGGGCAGGTTGTTGAGGTTGTAGGACCCGACGCTGATGCGGACGGGTTCCGCAAAAGCCGAACCGGCGAAAGCGACCGTTGTCGCAAGGGCGAGTATGAGTTTACGCATGTGTATTCCTCCCTGATGCGTGGCGCCCTCCCGGCAACCACTTTCGATTATGCCGCGCAAACCATTTGCACGATAGGTTTTGCAAAGACCCGACCCTCGAAGAGACGTCGGGCCGTCCGCAGGATTCCGGCGACTGTCTTGCCGTCGCGGGTATCCAGTTTCACTTCCAAACGACCGCTTGGATGTTCCAGAACGAGGACGACCGGCGGCTTGCGGTCGCCGATCAGCTGCGCGGCGACGGTTCCGTCGCTGATGCAGGCCGTGGCAATCCCAACCGCGCCGGTCGTGGCGAGAGACGGGTGGCACTGGTGCGGCATGAAATAGCGCACCCGGAGATCGCCGCCCTTGTTGGGCCTGGAGATCAGCACCGGTTTTGGCGTCACCTGATTGCTGACATCGCCCATGCCCATGCGCCGGCCGGCCTCAAGCCTTAGCGTTTCGAGCCGCTGCAGCAATGTGCCGTTGGCATTGAGCTGGGCAGCCGTTTCATTGCCCGTCACACCGAGGGCGGCGGCCTCGATCAGCATCATTGGCATCGCGCAATCGATGCAGGTCACATCGATGCCATCGATCCTGTCGCGCGGGTTGCCGGTGGGGAAAAGCTTGCCGGTGCGTGCCCCGGCCGCGTCCATGAAGGTCAGCGCGATCGGCGCAGCATTGCCGGGCACGCCGTCGATCGAGGCATCTCCCATATAGGCAACGCCGCCATCGGGGGTCGGAACCTCCGCTTCGATCAGTTTGCCGGTATTGACGTTGTGAATGCGCACGCGGGTTACGCCCGTCACCGCCTTGACCAGGCCGGCCTCGATCGCGAACGGCCCGACGGCCGCCAGCATATTTCCACAGTTGGGTGAAGTATCCACGAGCTGCTGATCGATGCGGACCTGGGCGAACAGATAATCCACATCCGCATCGGACACGGTTGCCGGGCCGACGATGGCAACCTTGCTGGTGACGGGGTTGCCGCCGCCGATGCCGTCAATCTGCAAAGGATGACCAGACCCCATGACCGAAAGCAGGATCTGATCGCGTTCACGCTCATCCGACGGAAGGTCGGATGCGAGAAAGAACGGTCCTTTGGAGGTGCCGCCTCGCATCAGAACGCAGGGAATGGAAATCAGGTCGTTCATGGTTGTGTCCGCATACTGATGTGATTTAAATATCAATCAGCTTCTTTGTTGCAGTAAGCGGCAAAACCATTGATATGTGAAATGCGAATATCAGAGGGAATGATGCGTTATGAGCATTAATTGCGAGATATTGGATCTCCGCGCGTTTCTATCGGTCGTCGAACTGGAAAACTTCCACCGCTCTGCCGAAGCGCTCAATCTGTCACAGCCGGCACTCAGCCGTCGAATTCAGAAGCTGGAGCTGGCAATCGGGGCGCCCTTGCTCGAGCGCACGACGCGTCATGTCTCGACAACCGCCCTTGGCGCGGAGCTGATCCCCCTGGTACGGCGCATGCTTGAGGAGTTCGACACGTCGCTGTTTGCGGTGCGCGATGTCGGGTCCCAGCGCAGCGGCCTTGTGACGATCGCATGCCTGCCGACGGCTGCTTTCTATTTTTTGCCGACCGTCATCAAGCAGTTCAGCGCCGAGTATCCCAATATTCGTTTTCGCATTCTCGATCTGCCCGCCACCGACGGGCTTCAGGCAGTCGCCCGCGGGGAAGTCGAGTTCGGCATCAATATCATGGGCTTTTCAGATCCCGACCTCATCTTCGAGAGGCTCATCGAAGATCCATTCGTATTGGCGGCACGCAAGGATCATCCGCTGGCGGCGAAAAGCGAGCTCGAATGGGACGATCTGGCGCCCTATCAACTGATCACGGTCCACCGCTCAAGCGGTAACCGTACCCTTCTTGACGCAGCATTGGCGAAATCGAACCTGAAGCTGCGCTGGTCCTATGAGGTCACGCATCTCTCGACATCGCTTGGTTTGGTGGAGGCCGGGCTTGGAATTTCGGTTCTGCCGAAACTCGCTACGCCACAGGAAGAGCACCCGTTCCTCGTCACGAGACCTATTCGCAATCCCGAAATCTCACGAACGATCGGCATCGTACGACGTCGCGGCGGGACGCTTTCGCCTGCGGCGGAGCGCTTCATGACAATGTTGATTGGGACCTGGGCCGAAGGAAGCTGAGGGCCTGGTCGCAAACTTTTCTTGAGTGTGCAGTTATCTCGTAAGCGGCTGCGATTTCACGCTTTGTCAGCCTTTTTGAGTCCGAAGATGCGCGCCAGCAAATCATTCTGGTCATTGATGGACCAGCCTCCGGAAAAGCCGAAGCCCTTCCTCAACCATAGCATCGCCCCGAAACCGGCGATGGTCAGTCGCGCTGTGTTGAGAGTTTGAAAGCCGCCAATTTTTGGCATGTTTTTTTCACCCGGAAATGGTCACTCTCGATGCCTTGCTGCAGGTGTTTGATAAGATAAAGAACGGGGTCGGGATGCAGGAGGCCCTCATCGACAGATGTTTTGATGGTCGAAGGAAAGGTACCGGCTCCGTCGGTGCCGATTTTGCCGGGTGACGGCAGCGGTTCGTCCTTTAGCATCTTGCGGAAGAAGCGCTTGGCGGCATCCAGATCGCGCTTTGCTGTGAGCAGGAAATCGACGGCGCTGCCGTGTTTGTCGATAGCCCGAAAAAGATAGCGTCATTGACCGCGGATTTTCACGTAGGTTTCGTCGATGCGAACGGATCCACAGTGTGGCTTCCTGAACCGGCGGAGCCGCTTTTCGAGCATTGGCGCGTAGGCAAGGGCCGATCTGTTGATGGGACTATGATCCATATCGAAGCCGCACTCCTTAGCGTCCTACCGGGCGATCTTCAGAAATCGGGCTCGAGCCGTCGTCGAATCGATCATGGGAGTTTGGCCATAGCCTTTTTCAGAATGTTGTTTTGCCGGTGTGGCAACAAACTGATCTTCCAGCTCGATGGGCTTTCGAGCAAGCCGAGATTTGGCTGTCGTGAGATCTTCTGTTCGCAAGGAGGTGACAATCAACTCCCGACCAAAGGTCCGCGCCAGATCGCGCGGCACCCGCATTCGGCAATAGAAGGTGCCGTTTCGCACCATAAGCCGTTCAGGCAATATTTTCATGCTTTGAATGCCTCGACTATAACAAACACTGTTACAGCTGGGACATTACTGACTAGCACAAAAGTCCTTGAATTAAATCAAGGACTTAGAATGGAATGGTGCCCAGAAGAGGACTCGAACCTCCACACCCTTTCGAGTACCAGCACCTGAAGCTGGCGCGTCTACCAATTCCGCCATCTGGGCGACGGACGGGGATGTAAGCGGCTCGCGTGCAGGTGTCAACAGGGTTTTTGAAGTTTTCGTGAAAAGGTCTGCGGAAAGCCAAATAAACCGTTGGGCTGCAACGGTTTTCCACGAAAATGATTTCGGGCCGGGTCGTTTTGCGATCGGCCTCAGCCGCATTGCCGGGCAAAGGCGCGGATGCAATCGAGGCCCTGTTCGAGCAGCGTCTGCGCCTGATCGGCGGTTTCCGCTTCGACATAGCAGCGCATCTCGGGGGCATTGCCCGAGGGGCGGAAATGGATAACGCTCCGATCGGTCAGCGTTACCCGCAATCCATCGATGTCGCTGATGGATTGCGGCTTTCCTATGGGGGCGAGAAAGGCGGCGAGATTGTCCGCGCCGCCGCGCAGATAGGCCATCAGCGCGGCGCTTGTCTCAATTGGGAAATTCTCGATCCGGTCGCTCAGCGCCACCGGCAAGGCATAGCCCGCTGCAAGCGCCGAGAGAGGCTTGTGGCTGCGCGCGGCGAACGATAGCACCGCAAGCACCGGCAGGAAGCTGTCGCGCGTCGGCAGGCCCCTGAGCAGGGTGCCGTTGAGGGTGAAGTCGGTGGCGGTCAGCGTGCCGCCATTGGCCTCGAAACCGACGACGCCCGTCTGGCCGCCGGCAACGGCCTCCAGCATGCCCGCGATGACGAAGGGCGAGCCGACGCGGGTACGCAGGATGGAAAGGCCCTGCTGGCGCTCCAGGCCGGAATTGGAGGTGACCGGCGTGACGGCGATGGAAGCCCCCGTAAACTGGGCGGCAATCAGGCCCAGCAGATCGCCGCGCAAGGGCAGGCCGGTCTCGTCGCTGACGAGCGGCCGGTCGCCGTCGCCATCGGCCGAGACGATGGCATCGAGCCCGTATTCTCCAGCCCAGGCCTTGAGCAGTTCGATCGTTGCCGGGGACACGGCTTCCGTATCGACGGGAATGAAATCGGCGGAGCGGCCGAGCGGGAGGACATCCGCGCCATAGTGGGCGAGTACCTCGACGAACAGATCGCGTGCCACCGTGCTGTGCTGGTAGACGCCGATCTTCAGGCCGGACAGTGCGCCGGGCGGCAGGATCGCCGTGTTGCGGGCAAGAAAAAGCGCAATCGCGGGTTCGGAATGATTGTCAGCCGTTCCCGGCGTCGCGTCGATGGGGGTGGATTGAGCGATGATTTTGGCCGCCGCAGCGCCGATCGCCTCTTCATCGGCCTTGGCGATCTCGCCGTCCGGACGGTAGAATTTGATGCCGTTGCGGTCGGCGGGGATGTGCGAACCGGTGATCATCAGGCCAGCGGCATTCCTTTCCAGGCCATAAAGCGCCAGCGCAGGTGTCGGCACGGTGCCGCAGTCCAGCACGGTCAGTCCGGCACGGGTCAATGCGCCGGCGCAGATGGCAGAAATCTCCGGGCTCGAGGCGCGGAAGTCCCGGCCAAGCAGGATCGGATCGCCGGATCTGACCTGACCGGAGGACAAAAGATAGTGCGCGAAGGCGGTCGCGTAGATGGCCGCGGCGGGACCGTTCAAGTCCGTGGACAGGCCGCGCAGGCCGCTGGTGCCGAATTTCAAACTCAATCTATTCTCCGTCTGGTTGACAGGATTTTGATAATCGGGCGAGTGACTCGCAGGGAATATTGGCGCATTCTACCCGTTTGGTAGGGGTTGGACGTCGAATGACGCCAAATTTGCAGTCGGGCAATAAACGAAACAACGAATAAAACAAAAACACTGGCCGTAATATGAAACAGGGACACCAACCGAAGCAAACCCTTTTGGGAGAAATGAGGAGACAAATGGCGGGATTTCGAAGTTTCGTTATTGGCTGCGTGCTGAGCGCCGCCTCCATCATGACACCTATGGCCTCCGCGCAGGCGGTGCCGCTGGCGGTGCCGGACGTCAAGGTGGCGCATCAGTCCGATGTGCAGACCGTCACCCATCGCGGCCACGGTCATTATCGGCCGAGACCTTACTATCGGCCGTATTACAGCCATCGGCGCTACTATCGCCCGGGCTATCGTGTCTATGTAGCGCCACCGGTGGTTTATCGCCGCGGTTACGGCGGGTCGCATGTGGAGTGGTGCCTGTCCCGGTATCGCTCCTACAATCCGTCGACCAATCGCTTCCTGGCGTATGGTGGCGTCTATCGAATCTGCCGTTCGCCTTACCGGTGAGCCGGCGTTTCATGTCGAAGACGGCGGGGATTTTCCCCGCCGTTTTCGTTTTTGCAAACACGTCTCCGCAAAACCTATCCCGCCAGTGCGGTGTAAGCCCATAGCAGCATAGCGTAACGCGCTGCCTTGCCGATCGTTACATAGAGGAGGAAGACCGGAAAAGGCGTGCGCAGCAACCCGGCCGCAAGCGTCAGCGGATCGCCGATGACCGGCAGCCAAGAGAAAAGCAGGACAGGCCTGCCGTAGCGGCCAAACAGTACCTCGGCTCTCTGCCGGTTGGCTGGGCCGACGGGAAACCACCGCCGATGCTCGAAGCGCAGCAGAAAGCGGCCAAGTGCGAAATTGACTATGGCTCCAAGCACGTTGCCGATGGTCGCGGCCAGGAAGAGCTCGAACAGCCGGGCGTCCGGCTGCCCGGCCGCAAGGACCAATGCCGCTTCGGACACGCCGACCAGCAAGGTGGCCGAGAGGAAAGCGGCGCTGAAGACGCCGAAAAGAAGTCCTGCCGTCAAGGCATCAGGTCCGGTCCGTATGGCCGAGATCGCGCCCGGGTTCGATCACGTCGCGCACACGCTGCTTCAATTCCTTCGGACCGGGAAAGCCGCCGTCGCGCTTGCGTTCCCAGATCAGCACCGCGCCGACGTGGATTTCGAAATTGCCGCCGGTGCCCGGAACGAGCGCGACCTCGCCCAGGCTGTCGCCGAAGGTGGAGAGCAGCTCCTGTGCCATCCAGGCGGCGCGCAGCAGCCAGTTGCACTGGGTGCAGTAGAGGATGGAGATGCGCGGCTTTTCGGTCATGTCGGCTTCCGGTGTGATTTTGCAAAGACGATGGTATCTCCCCGCCGCATGTGCGGCAACCACGGGCGATGACGATCGCCTCACGAAAATGTCAACTAAATTTATCATGTTTTAAAGGGGCGGACCTTGCCTCGTGCCATTTCCGCAGCAAGAAAATGCGGCATTGCGAAAATTCAAAGGAAACGACATGACCGACATCACATCCGTCCGCCCACCTGCCATGGTGCCCGCCCTGCAACGGCTCTATCTGCCGTTCGACACGACGGCGGAAACGCTTTTGCGTGTCATTGCCGGCGTGCTTCTGGTGACGCATGGCTACGGCAAGATCATGAACCCTTTCGGCGCTGTCGGCATGGTCGAAGGGCTCGGCTTTTACCCCGGCGTCTTCTGGTCGCCGCTTCTTGCTGCCACCGAGTTCTTCGGCGGCATCCTGGTCGCGATCGGCCTGTTCACCCGCCCGGCGGCCTTCGCGGCGATGATCGTGCTGCTGGTGACGGTCTATTTCCACGGTATCGTTCAGGGCGAGGGTCTCGGTGGTGCCGAGAAATCGATCCTCTGGGCAGCCATCTTCCTGTTCTTCGCCGTTCGCGGATCGAATGCGCAGTCGGTGGACGCCAAGCTCGGCCGGCAGATCTAAACATTCGCGCTGCGGTCCCGATCGGCCGCAGCGCTATTCCCCGACTTTCAGGGGCAGTGGCTTGTAGTTGTCGATCTCGACTCGTCCCGCCGCGATCAGATCGATGGGCTCCCCGTCCGCCGTACCCGTGGCGGCAACGATGTCGAACCCTTCCACATTGCAATCGGTCTCGATCTTGGCCGTACTTCCCGCATTGACCGACGACCCGCCGAGTACGTCGAACGTGACGGTTTCATCCGGCAGTTCCGTGTTGCCGGTCGCCGTATTCTCCGGATCGAACCGTGGCCGCAGCGTCAGCGAGATGTTCGTCAATTCCTCGCCGCTCTCCAGCACGGCAAAGTCATAGGCGCAGTAGCCCTGACCGCCAAACCAGGAAAACGTGTTGATCAGGGTGATGGCGAGGAAATTGGCGAACATCTAAAAACCTTCCGAACGGATGAGTCCGGCATCGTAGACGCTGCCGCCCGCAGCCACCATGGCCATTTTCAGGCGGATGATGTTCTGCGTCGAATTGCGAAAGCGGCGAAAATGGCGATCGAGATTGCTATTGCCAGGAATACCGGCCCGACGGCGGAATAGGCGGGCGCACATCCTTCTTCGATCATGTAAGCGAAGATCACGTCATCACGCGGCATCAAGATTTCCGAGAGGCCGATCAGTCCGAGGAAAAGCGACAGGCCCAACAAGACGCCGGCTTTCGATGTCGTCAGATAGAGGCCGACAAAGAACACGACCAGCCCGCCGATCGGTCCTACCACAATCATCAGAAATTCCGACGCAGCGTTCACCGGAGCAAGATCGCTGTAGTCGAATTTGTAGGCCTTATCGCAGACCTCAGCCAGTATCGGGCCTGTAGCAGACAGCAAAATGGCGGCTGAAGCCGCCATTCTGAAGATTGATCTTGTCAGCCCGAAAGCCATTACAGCGTGCGGGTGATGTGCTCGACGCGGAAGCACTCGATGGTGTCGCCGGCGCGGATGTCTTCGTAATTCTCGAAGGCCATGCCGCATTCCTGACCCATCGGCACTTCGGAGACTTCGTCCTTGAAGCGCTTGAGGGTCTTGAGCTTGCCTTCGTGGATGACGACGTTGTCGCGCACCAGACGGACACCTGCACCACGTTCGACCTTGCCTTCGATGACGCGGCAACCCGCGACCTTGCCGGTCTTGGTGATGTTGAACACTTCCAGGATTTCGGCATTGCCGAGGAAGGTTTCGCGGCGTTCCGGCGACAACAGGCCCGACATCGCTGCCTTCACGTCATCCACCAGATCGTAGATGATGTTGTAGTAGCGGATCTCGATGCCGGCGCGTTCCGCGGCCGCACGGGCCTGGACGTTGGCACGGACGTTGAAGCCGATGATCGCAGCATTCGAGGCTTCCGCCAGCGAGATGTCGGATTCGGTGATCCCACCAGCACCCGAATGCACGATACGGGCCCGGACTTCGTCGGTTCCCAGCTTGTCGAGTGCGCCGGCAATGGCTTCGATCGAGCCCTGCACGTCGCCCTTGATGACCAGCGGGAATTCCTTGAGGCCGGTATTCTGCAGCGTCATCATCATCTGTTCGAGCGAGCCGCGCTGGCCGGATGCACGGGCAACGGCCTTGTCGCGGGTGAGCCGCTGACGATATTCGGAGATCTCGCGGGCACGGCTTTCGTTTTCGACGACGGCGAACTTGTCGCCTGCCTGCGGCGTACCGGAAAGACCGAGAACCTCGACCGGGGTCGCGGGGCCTGCGGACTTCACATGCTCACCCTTGTCGGTGACGAGCGCGCGCACGCGGCCCCACTGGTCGCCGGCAACGATGATCTGGCCCGGGGTCAACGTGCCCTTCTGGACAAGAACGGTCGCGACCGAACCGCGGCCGCGATCGAGCTGGGCTTCAACAACGGTGCCTTCGGCACTGCGATGAGGATTGGCCTTGAGGTCGAGGATTTCGGCCTGCAGCAGGATGGCTTCGAGCAGCTTGTCGAGGTTGAGGCCGGTCTTGGCCGAAACTTCGACGTCGAGCACTTCACCGCCCATGGTTTCCACGAACACGTCGTGCTGAAGCAGCTGGTTGCGAACCTTCTGCGGATCGGCTTCGTGCTTGTCGACCTTGTTGATCGCCACGATGATCGGAACGCCGGCTGCTTTCGCATGGGCGATCGATTCGATCGTCTGCGGCATGACGCTGTCGTCGGCTGCGACCACGAGGATCGCGATATCGGTCGCCTGGGCGCCACGGGCACGCATCGCCGTAAAGGCGGCGTGGCCGGGTGTGTCGATGAAGGTGATCTTGTGACCGTTCTGCTCGACCTGATAGGCACCGATATGCTGGGTGATGCCACCCGCTTCGCCCGAAACCACACTTGTCTTGCGGATGGCGTCGAGCAGCGAGGTCTTGCCGTGGTCGACGTGACCCATGATGGTGACAACAGGCGGACGCGAAACCATGTCGCCTTCGTCGTCCGCGCTGTTGAAGAGACCTTCTTCGACGTCGGATTCAGAGACGCGCTTGACCGTGTGGCCGAATTCGCCCGCGATGAGTTCTGCAAGGTCGGCGTCGATGACGTCGCCCGGCTTCATCATCTGGCCTTCCTTCATCAGGAACTTGATGACGTCGACGGCCCGTTCGGACATGCGCTGCGACAGTTCCTGAATGGTGATGGTTTCCGGCAGGATCACTTCGCGCATGACCTTTTCGCGGGTTTCCTGCATCTGGCTGCGGCGGAACTTCTCCTGCCGGCGGCGCATGGCGGCCATCGAACGGCCGCGCGGATTGCCGTCGTCGTCGAGAGCGGCAGTCAGCGTCAACTTGCCCTTACGGCGCTCTTCCTCGGTCTTCGGACGGGCAGGGGCCTTTGCAGGCTCCGGACGCACGACCTTGCCGCGCACCGGTGCGGTGGCGCCACGGTTCGGGCGGGCCTCTTCCTCTTCCTTTTCCGTTTTGCGACGAACACCAAGCGGCGGCGTGACCGTCGCTGTGGTCGCGGGCTGTGCGGCCTGCGCACGGGCCTGATCTTCCGCCTTGCGGGCGGCAACGGCTGCGGCTTCCGCTTCGGCGGCCTGGGCCGCCTCGACAGCTGCCTTCTCGGCTTCGCGTTCCGCAGGTGTGCGGGCTGCTTCTTCAGCGGCGCGGCGGGCTGTTTCGGCCTGCTCAAGCTTCAGGCGCTCGGCTTCCTCGGCGGCACGACGTGCCTCTTCGGCGGCGCGGCGCTTGGCGTCTTCGGCGTCGCGGATCTGGGCTTCGGCCAGCGCACGGCGGCGGGCGTCGATCTCACCGGCCGACAGCTGGTTGAGAACCACGCCGACACGCGGGCGGTTGTTGTTGTCCTGGCGGTTGTCCTGCTGGCGCGGCTGCTGTTGCTGCGGCGCAGGGCGCGAAGGCTGTTGCTGCTGGACGGGTGCCGGGCGCGGTTCTGGAGCGCGCACCACAGGGGCAGGTGCCGCAACGATCGGAACGACCGGCTTTTCGTCTTCCGGCCGCATCGGCCGCCGCTTGCGCGTCTCGACCACGACTGCCTTCGTCCGCCCACGACCCATGTCCTGGCGAACTGTTCCCTGACTGACCCCGGAGGGCTTCAGGGTCAGCGTCTTCTTGGCTCCGCCGAATGTCTTGTCGTCGTTGTTGTCGGTCATTCCGTTCCGTTCCTAAGATCAGGGCCGGATGCGTATCACCAGACCCCGCCGTTCAATTTCTGTTCTGCAATCGCGGCTGTTCCGGCCTGCGCCGGTGACCCGCGTCATTGTGTCGGCAAGCCAGATTCGGCGCCAACGGCTCGAGCGGGGACGGTTCCCCGGTATCTTTCGAGCATGTTTGCGCGCTTCACTACACCCTCACCCGCCTGCCCTGCAAGCGCGCAAGCATGGATAAAAGCATTCTGGCCTAAAAGCCCGTCCATTTCCGCTTCGGTGAAGAAGCGGAAGGAGGGTATTTCCTGTCCGTCATCGACGACAAAGCTCATCGCCTTGCGCGCCTGGTCTATCTTGCGCACACCGTCCGCAGCGGCATCGACCGCATGGAAGGTGGCGAGCGCCGCAAGTCCGCGCACTGCCTGTTCGACTTTCGAGGCGCCGCTGACGAACTGCGCGGCCTTGCGCGCCAGGTTCATCATGCCACCAAGCTGTATCGACAGCAGCCGATCGACTTCGTCGGCAAGTTCCGGTCCGGCGATCACATCCGCCTTCTTGAGGCCGCGGACAAACAGCTTCTTGGCTATCGCCTTCTCCAGCACCGCCCGTTCCGCCGTCACCCAGCAGCCCCGTCCGGGCAGCTGTTTCTTCAGATCGGGCACTACCCGGCCGTCCGGGCCGGCGACAAAGCGGATCAGCGTTTCCGGCGTTCCGCTCTGCCGTGTCACGATGCACATGCGGCCATTCACTGCTTCACCATCGATGTCCCCCACAGGGTCCTTGTCTTCAATCAACATGGCGGTGTTCAAGCAGCAACATCTGTTCGGATCACGATCAGCAACGCCCTATCAGGCGTCCTGTTCCGCGCCTTCCACGACTTCGAGGGCTTCTTCTTCACGCGCCAGGTCTTCCTCGGTGATCCAGCCGGCCGCGAGACGCGCCTGCAGGACCATGCGTTCGGCCTCGACGCGCGAGACTTCGAGCTTGGAGAACAGGCCTTCGAACTTCTTCGTTTCGCCGTCCTTGCGCTCCGACCAGCCAACGAGGTCGTCGGAGGCGCAGCCTGCAAAGTCTTCCATCGTCTTGATGCCGTCTTCGCCCAGCGCCACCAGCATCTGGCTGGTCATGCCGTTGATCGTACGCAGTTCGTCGGAAACGCCGAGTGCGACGCGCTTGGCATCCAGTTCGCCTTCCAGCCGCTCGAGATATTCGCGGGCGCGGGTCTGCAGTTCGCTGGCGGTATCGTCGTCGAAGCCTTCGATCGAGGCGATTTCGTCGAGCTCGACATAGGCAAGCTCTTCGACGGCGGCAAAGCCTTCCGACGCCAGAACCTGGCCAACCATTTCGTCGACGTCGAGAGCTTCCATGAACAGCGCTGTGCGTTCGTTGAATTCCTTCTGGCGGCGTTCCGATTCCTCGGCTTCCGTCATGATGTCGATGTCCCAGCCGGTCAGCTGCGAGGCGAGGCGGACGTTCTGGCCGCGGCGGCCGATGGCCAGCGACAGCTGTTCATCCGGAACCACGACTTCGATGCGCTCTGCATCCTCGTCGAGAACGACCTTGGACACTTCGGCCGGCTGCAACGCGTTGACGATGAACGATGCCGGGTCTTGGCTCCACGGAATGATGTCGATCTTTTCGCCCTGCAATTCGCCGACAACGGCCTGGACGCGCGAACCGCGCATACCGACGCAGGCGCCGACCGGATCGATCGACGAATCGTTCGAGATGACGGCGATCTTGGCGCGCGAACCGGGGTCGCGGGCAACGGAGCGGATCTGGATGATGCCGTCGTAGATCTCAGGTACTTCCATGGTGAAGAGCTTCACCATGAACTGCGGATGGGTCCGCGACAGGAAGATCTGCGGGCCGCGCTGTTCGCGGCGCACGTCGTAGACATAAGAGCGGACGCGGTCGCCGTAGCGCATGTTCTCGCGCGGGATCATTTCGTCGCGGCGGATGATGCCTTCGCCACGGCCGAGATCGACGATGACGTTACCATATTCGACGCGCTTGACCGTGCCGTTGACGATTTCGCCGATGCGGTCCTTGAACTCGTCGAACTGGCGGTCACGCTCGGCTTCGCGCACCTTCTGGACGATGACCTGCTTGGCCGACTGGGCGGCGATGCGGCCGAAATCCATCGGCGGCAGCGGGTCGGCGATGAAGTCGCCGATAACAGCGTCCGGGTTACGGTCACGTGCAAGCTCGAGCGGGATCTGCGTCGCGTAATCCTCGGCGACCTCGACGACTTCGAGCAGGCGCTGAAGGCGGATTTCGCCGGTCTTGGAATTGATGTCGGCGCGGATGTTGCTCTCCGAACCATAGCGCGAGCGCGCCGCCTTCTGGATCGCGTCGGCCATGGCGGCCAGAACGATTTCGCGGTCGATCACCTTTTCGCGCGCGACGGCATCCGCGATCTGCAGAAGTTCGAGCCGGTTAGCACTCACTGCCATATTAAAGTCTCCGTCTGATTGCCGGGGCCTCGTATCGAGGCGTCCCGCGCCCATAAACTCAATTGATCGGCGAATCTTCGTCTTCGAAGTTTTCGTTGGCAGCCTGTGCTGCCTTCGCCTTCTTGTCTGCTGTCAGCGCGTCGCGGATCAGGTCATCCGTCAGGATCAGCCTGCCTTCAGCCAGCGCCGTAAAGGGAATGACCACGCGGGGTTCCTCGCCATAGGCCGGCTGGTCGCGTTCGATCGTGAAACCTTCGTCGTCGGCCGAAACGATCTTGCCGCGAAAACGCTTGCGGTTATCGACCAGGATCGAGGTCTCGCACTTGATGAGATGCCCGGTCCAGCGGCTGAAATCCGACTTGCGCACCATCGGCCGGTCGATTCCCGGTGACGACACTTCCAGATGATACTCCCGATCGACCGGATCTTCCACATCAAGCACCGGCGAAATCGCCGTCGAGATCGCTTCGCAATCTTGCACGGTCATCGTGCCGTCGAGCCGCTCGGCCATGATTTGTAGCGTGGCGCCGTTCTGTGACGAGAGACGGACGCGCACCAGCTGGTATCCCATAGGCACCAGCACCGGCTCGATGATGTCGGCAATGCGACGATCGACACCGGTCTCGGTGATCAGGCGTGGTTCCTGCGTATTTTCTGCCGTTGTCGTATCGGACAAACGAAGTTCTCCCAAAACATCGGGTAACAAAAAAGAGCGGGTCCTGACGGGCCCACTCTTCATCAACCGATCAAGAATTTGAGGGTCATATACGCTCGATTATCCGCAAATGCAAGATATCCCGCTGCCCGGCCGACAAAACCCGGGCGCGGGGCACGAAGTGGCAAAATCATGCCGGGATCGGTGCTTTTGCTTGCCCGGAATATCATCTGGCCTAGATTGGGCATCACAAAGACGATTCAAAGACAGACAGGGTGGGAAGCGCTTTGCCACATCGACTATCGCCATTGGCGCCGTTCAAGCACGACACTTTCCGCGTCATCTGGGTCGCGAGCCTCGCCTCCAATTTCGGCGGTCTCGTCCAGGCCGTCGGTGCTGCCTGGATGATGACGTCGATTACGGATTCGGTGAACATGGTGGCGCTGGTGCAGGCCTCGACCTCGCTGCCGATCATGCTGTTCTCGCTGGTCTCCGGTGCCCTTGCCGACAATTTCGACCGGCGACGGATCATGCTGATCGCCCAGTGTTTCATGCTTTTTGTCTCGGCGCTTCTGACCGTCTGTGCCTATTTCGGATTCATCTCGCCGTGGCTACTGCTGTTCTTCACGTTTCTCATCGGCTGCGGCACGGCGCTGAACAATCCGTCCTGGCAGGCCTCGGTTGGTGACATGGTGCCGCGCGAGGTGCTTCCTGCCGCCGTGGCCCTGAACAGCATGGGCTTCAACATCACCCGTTCGGTCGGCCCGGCGATCGGCGGCGTCATCGTGGCAAGCGCCGGGGCCGCGGCGGCCTTTGCCGCCAATACGCTCAGCTATTTCGCCATCATCTTCGCGCTCGTCCGCTGGCGCCGTGAAGTAACGTTGAGCAAGCTGCCGCGCGAATCCATGGGCCGGGCGATTTCGGCGGGCCTGCGCTATGTCGCCATGTCGCCCAATATCGGCAAGGTGCTGTTTCGCGGCTTCGTCTTCGGCCTGTCGGCCAGCGCCATCCTGGCGCTTCTGCCGCTGGTTGCCCGCGATCTCGTTGCCGGCGGGCCGCTGACCTACGGCATCATGCTCGGCGCTTTCGGCCTCGGTGCCATCGGCGGCGCGCTGTTGAGTGCACGGCTGCGCGAACATCTGTCGAGCGAGTGGATTGTCCGCATCGCCTTTGCCGGTTTTGCCGTAAGCAGCCTGATCACCGCTTTAAGCCCCTATGGCTGGCTGACCAGCCTGGCGCTGCTTCTGTCGGGTGCCGGCTGGGTGCTAGCGCTATCGCTGTTCAACACGACCGTGCAGCTCTCCACCCCGCGCTGGGTCGTCGGCCGCGCCCTGTCGCTCTACCAGACCACCACCTTCGGCGGCATCGCGGCGGGCAGCTGGATGTGGGGACAATTGGCCGAAAATTACGGCCCGGCCAATGCGCTGATCGCATCGGCGCTGCTGATGATCGTCGGCGCTGCCATCGGGTTGCGCCTGCCGCTGCCGGAGTTCCAGTCGCTCAATCTCGATCCGCTCAACCGCTTCTCCGAGCCGCTGCTGAAGCTGGACCTGAAGCCCCGTAGCGGCCCGATCGTCGTGATGATCGATTACGAGATCGCCGATGACGACGTGCCGGAATTCCTCACCGCCATGGCCGAGCGTCGCCGTGTCCGTATCCGCGATGGCGCGGGACAATGGGGCCTGATGCGCGATCTGGAAAACCCGACGGTGTGGACGGAAACCTATCACGTGCCGACCTGGGTGGAATATGTTCGCCACAACCAGCGCCGCACGCAGGCCGATGCCGAAATCGGCGACCGTCTGACGGCGCTTCATCGCGGCGACGCGGCACCGCGCGTTCACCGGATGATCGAGCGCCAGACCATCCTTCCCTACGACTACGAGCGTTACAAGCAGCAGATGGACATGCACTGAGCGTCCTCGCTGCCCTGCATTTCTCTTCAAATCCCGAACAATTCCACCGTCGTCGCGAAAGTTTCCGGGGAGGGCGGAGTTTGCCTGTTCAAAAATATTCATCCATATGGTTGACTATCGGCTCAAATTTATATATTCAACCAATAAGGTGAATAAATGAACGACGATGATCTGTCACGAATTCTGAAAGCCGCGGGTGATACGACGCGGCGACAAATCCTGACGCTGCTCGTTCAGGAGGGGGCGTTGAGAGTGACGGCGCTCGCCGCCCATTTCGACATGTCGCTGAATTCCGTCTCCAAGCATATCAAGGTGCTGGAGGAAGCAGGACTTGTCACCCGCCGGACCTTGGGCCGCGAACATTTCATCGCGGCCGAGCTCGAGCCGCTGAAGCTGACCGAGAACTGGTTCGCGCAATTGAAGTCCATCTGGGAACTGCGCCTTGCGGCGCTGGAGAACCTACTCGTTTCAAAGGATGAAAGAGATGAATGAGCTTGAACTGACGGTGAACCGCAAAATAGCAGCTTCGCGCGAGAAAGTGTTCAATGCCTGGCTTTCGCCTGAAATGCTGGCGAAATTCATGGCGGTGCCTTCCGGCGGCACCGAACTGTCCAGGGTCAAGAACGATCCGGTGAAGGGTGGCCGGTTTTCGATCATCATGGTGACGGCCGAGAAGGAAATCCCGCATGCCGGCACCTATCTCGAGATCGATCCCTATTCGCGCCTGTCCTTCACCTGGGAGTCGCCCTATTCGCTCGACGACAGCGTGGTGACCATCGATCTCGCAGAAGTGGACGCCGACACGACGGAAATCACGCTGAAACAGGTGAAATTCAAGAGCGAGGAGGCAAGGCAGGGGCATACAAGTGGGTGGAACGCGATCCTCGATGCTCTCGAAGAAATTCTCGCCTGAAACCAGCCATTGTACCGGGTGAAATCCGGCAGGGTTTCGCCCGGTAGGCTAGAGTTTTCCGATCAGGTTCTCTTGCGGATAGCAGGTCGGGGATATCCCGTGTTCCGCCTGCCAGCGACCGATCGAGCGGCGGGTCTTGAAACCGGGCAGGCCATCCGCCTTGCCGACGTCATAGCCCTGACCTTCCAGCGTTTTCTGCATCTTCAGCACGTCCGAACGCAGCATCTTGCCGACATCGCCGAACTCGCGCTTGAAGGCGCCGCCGCCCGAGGCGATCCGGTCGGCGAGGTTGCCGATGAAGAGGGCATAGAGATCGGAATTGTTGTATTCCTTGATCACGTAGAAATTCGGGGTGACGATGAATTCCGGGCCGTGACGGCCTGCCGGCACCAGCATCATGCCATCCGCCTTCGATTCGTCGGATGGAAACGCCTTGCCGGATGCGCGCTCGATCCCATCGGATGCCCATTGCGAGATTGGTTTGGCGAGATCCGGGCCTTCCTGCGCGCAGGAGACATTGGCGGGAATATAGACCTCGAAACCCCAGTCGCGGCCACGTTTCCAGCCCTTCTTCGCCAGGTAGTTGGCGATCGAGGCGAGCGTGTCGGGCGTCGATTTCCAGATGTCGCGCCGCCCGTCGCCATCGAAATCGACGGCATATTTCAGGAAACTGGTCGGCAGGAACTGCGGCTGGCCCATGGCGCCGGCCCAGGATCCCTTCATCTCCGCCTCGCGCACGTCGCCGCTGTCGAGAATATGCAGGGCGGCGATCAGTTCGCGCCGGAAGAGATCACCGCGCGTCGACATGAAGGCCTTGGTGGCCAGCACGTCCATGATCGGATGCGGGATCTTCGCCCGGCCGAAACCGGATTCCCGGCCCCAGATGGCAACGACGATCGGCCCCGGAACGCCGTAGGTCTTCTCGATCCGCCGGAGCGTCGCGGCATTTTCCTTGGCAAGACTGCGGCCGGTCGTCGCCAGACCCTGCAGCCGCTGTTCGGAGAAATAGGCGCCGGGCGAGGAAAATTCCGCCTGGCTCTGCTTCTGGTCGCCGGGTGGCTTGGTGCCTGGGGCCACGAGATCCGGCAGGTCCCAGTTGAGTTTCACATCGGCAAAGGCTGCCTTGAAGGATTTTTCGGAAATTCCCGATTTCTGTGCTTCCGGCCAGAGGTCGGTTTGCAGCCATTGGCGGAATTGTGCCTCTGTATCGGCTTTTGATGCGGCGAGGGTGGGCGAGGCGGCGAGCGTCAGGAGGGCGAGGATCGCTGCTGCCAGAGCTTGCCGCGCCTTACCCCCCTCTGTCGGCTGTGCCGACATCTCCCCCACAAGGGGGGAGATTGTTCTTTTCCCGAGCCAGTCTTGCTGCAAATGGGAGAGTGTCTTTTTGAGGAAGGCGAGCGCCCCAGCCAATCTCCCCCCTTGTGGGGGAGATGTCACGAAGTGACAGAGGGGGGTGACGTGCGGCATCCGAATAGCTTTCCTCAAATCGCCGTCCTCGCTCTCAGTGCCGCCGTCAGCGTGCCCTCGTCCAGGTAATCCAGCTCGCCGCCGACCGGTACGCCATGCGCCAGCCGGGTGATCTTGACGCCCAGTCCATCCAGTTGGTCGGTAATGTAATGCGCGGTCGTCTGGCCCTCGACGGTGGCGTTGACGGCGATAATCAGTTCGCGCACGCCGCCTTTCGCCACGCGCTCGACGAGGCCCCTGATATTCAGGTCGTCCGGCCCGACGCCGTCGAGCGGCGACAGCGTGCCGCCGAGCACGTGATAGGCGGTGTTCATCGCGCTGGCCCGCTCCAGCGCCCAGAGATCGGACACGTCTTCCACCACGATGATGACGGAATTGTCGCGCCGATCGTCGGAACAGACGCTGCAGGGGTCGATCGTATCGACATTGCCGCAGCACGAGCAGATGCGGACCTTGGCGTAGGCTTCGCCCATGGCGTCGGCAAGCGGCCCAAGCAACTGGTCCTTCTTCTTGACGAGGTGCAGGGCTGCGCGCCGGGCCGAGCGCGGCCCGAGCCCGGGCACCTTTGCCAGGAGCTGAATGAGTTTTTCGATTTCTGGGCCGGTGACTCGCTTTGCCATGCCGCGTTTCTACTCCATATCTCCGGCGAACGGAATCGCTGAAAAGAGAGTGTTGTCCATGAAAATCCTGGCCGTCTGCACCGGCAGCGCCGAAATCCTGCCCGGAAAGTCTTACAAGACCGGCATTTTCAAGCATCCGGTCGAAGCGGGTGTGATGATCGACCGTGAAGGCCTGATCGGCGACAAAATCTGCAACCGCAAGCATCATGGCGGACCCGATCAGGCCGTCTATGCCATGGGTTCCATCGATATGGACTGGTGGTCGAAGGAACTGGGGAGTGACCTCAAGCCCGGCATCTTCGGCGAAAACCTGGTGATCGAAGGCGCCGACAGCCGCAAGATCTCGGTTGGTGACCGGTTCGAGACGGATACGGTCGAGCTCGAAGTCACCTCCGCCCGCATACCATGCGCAACGTTGGCGGCCCGTATGGGCGATCCGGCCTTCGCAAGACGGTTCGCCAAGGCCGGGCGGCCGGGTTTCTATTGCCGCGTGCTCAAAGACGGTGTCATTCAGGCGGGCGATGCCGTGACTTATCATGCCTATTCCGGTTTGCCGGTGCTGATGCCGGAAATGCTGGAGACTTACGGTCAAAATTTTTCTGACGAGGATCGCGGCCGCTATCTCGCAGCACCGATCCATCACAAGCTGAGAGCCAGGCTCACCAGCGCATGAACATCTTCCGCTCCCGTCATCGGCGTCGCCTCGCACTGCAACCGTCGGCCTTAACCATCCGCTCAAGTTCCGCTTTATTTCAATCCGTTCTCAACCTATGAGAGACCCTGTCGCAAGGCCCTCATTGCATTCGGGCTTGCTGCGATAAATCGATGATTGTGCAGACACCGCAAAACATCCGCGAACTTGCAAGGGCAAGGGCGCGAGTATGCTTGCGTCTGTGTGCAGGAGAGCGGCAAAGGCGGTCATCATGCACGGATTTACCTATGTCAGGCAGTTCGGAATCGCGGTGGTTGTCGCGCTTTTCAGCCTAGCGATCCATGGCAATAGCGTTTTGGCCGGTGATTGTTCGGGGTCAAGGGCATCGGGCAGCCCCGAAATCGCCCGCCTGCAGCGCCAGATCGCCGCCAATCGCGCCTTCGAAGTCAAATACCGCTGCGCTGCCGGGGCCACATTTGCATGCCGCGAAATTGCCGGCCGCATCGCACAGGCGAGCGCCCGTCTTGCCAGCCTGTCCGCCGCGCCGGGGCAGAGCTGCAAGATGCCGGTGATCGCCGAGCGTGCGTCTGCCCGCCGTACCGCCGCCGCGGCTGCCCGCAGCGCAACGGTCGGCTATGCCTTGCCGCGCATCAGCGCCAGGATGGAGACGCGCTGCGTCCGGCTGTCCGACGGTTATTCCTTCCCGACGCCGAATTCCGGGTACAGCACGGCCGAGAACGTGGAGGCGATCGCCGCGCAGTGCAAATTCATCTGCGACGATCCGGCAATGGATGTCTACCGGATGACCAGTGCGGAGCGGAACACGGACGAGATGATTTCGGTGACGACAGGTGCGCGCTATGCGGAGCTGCCGAATGCCGGCGCCTATCGCACGGCGTCACCGCTGAAAACGTGCGATATGAACCGCTTCTACAAGACCGTTCTGGCAAAAACACCCGTCGCAGGCGATACGGCGGGTTCAGGTCGGGAAATCGTGAATTCACAGGCCATTCAGCCGGTCGAGACGGTCGCCTTGAACGTCGTTCTTCTGGGCGATGTCGACCTGCGCGGCACCGCCAGCGTCGTACCGCCGCCGGCCCGCAAGGTTCGCATCGTCGGCGCGGCTTTCCTGCCTGTGGAATGACGCCGAGCGGCAACCGGCCCCGTCGGCAGCCTTAAAATGGCAGCTTCATGCCGGGCGGGATCGGCAGGCCGGCGGTCAGCGCCTTGGTCTTTTCGGCGGTGATGGCTTCCGCCTTGTCCTTGCCGTCCTTGTGGGCGGCAACGATCAGGTCCTCGAGGATTTCAACATCGTCTTCCTTGAACAGCGACGGGTCGATCTTGATGCCCTTCAGGTTGCCCTTGCCGTCCATGCGCAGGGTCACAAGCCCGCCGCCGGAGGAGCCATCGACTTCGAGCGCAGAAATCTCTTCCTGCATCTTCTCCATCTTGGCCTGCATTTCCTTGACCTTGCCCATCATGCCCATGATGTCGCGCATTGTCCTGTCCTCTTCTTGTCTCTTGGTTCTGTGTAGACCTAGTGCTCGATATCGTCGCCGGGAAGGATGTCGCCTTCCTCGGATTCGGCGGCGGCCACGGCCACCGGCTCGATTTCCTCTTCCGGTTCCGGCCCCTTGATCCTGACGTCGGTGATCTTGGCGCCGGGGAAGCGGGCGAGAATGGCGGCGACATCCGGATCCTGGCGCGCATCGCTGACACGCTTTTCCTGCGCCTGTGTCTCGGCTTCAAGCAATGTCGGCTGGCCGGGTTCACGGCTGAGGATGACCATCCAGCGGATGCCGGTCCAGTCTTCCAGCTTCTTCTGCAACTCGGCGACCAGCGTCTTCGGCGCGTCTTCCGGCAGGTTGATTTCCAACCTTCCGGGTTCGAGATTGACCAGCCGCACGAAGCCGCGCACCAGCGTCTTCAGCTTGATGTCGCGGTTGGTGCCGCAGAGATCGGCGATATCGCTCACCGAGCGCACGGGAACCTTGGGTTCGGCCTTGGCGGCCGGCGCCTCGACGGGCCGCTCCTCGATCTTGCCGACCGGCATCGCCTGCGGAGGCGCCACGTCAGGTACTGCGCGCAGCATGGTCGCGCCGTTCCCGGTTGCCCGTTGCGCGGGCGGCATATCGTTGCCGCGTGCCTGCACCGAGCCGGTCATCGATGCCTGCGCGCCGCCGCCATTGCCGCCATTCGGGGCGGAGGGTTGGCGACCGGTTTCGCCGCTGGACAATTCAAGCAGACGTCGCGCGGCATCTTCCGGCGAGGGCAGGTGGGCTGCATGGGCAAGCCGGATCAGCACCATTTCGGCGGCGCCGGCCGGACGTGACGAGCTTTCCGTTTCTGGAATGCCCTTCAGCAGCATCTGCCACATGCGCGACAGCGTCGTCACGGCGATGCCAGAGGCGAATTCGGCGCCACGCGTGCGCTCGACCTCGCTCAGCGACTGGTCGCTGGCGGCATCCGGCACATATTTCAGCCGGGTGACGAGATGGGTGAAATCGGCAAGGTCGGTCAAAACGACGGACGGGCTGGCGCCGGCTTCATATTGACCGGCGAATTCTTCAAGCGCCGCGGCAACATCGCCTTTGACGATATGCTGGAAAAGGTCGACGATGCGGGCGCGGTCGGCAAGGCCGAGCATCGAACGCACGGCTTCGACCTCGACGATACCGCCGCCATGCGCGATCGCCTGGTCGAGCAGCGACAGGCCGTCGCGGGCCGAGCCTTCGGCGGCACGTGCAATCATCGCCATGGCGTCCGGATCGGCCGAAATGCCTTCCTTGCCGAGAATGGTGGTGAACAGGCCGACGAGATCCGACGCGCCGATGCGGCGCAGGTCGAAACGCTGGCAGCGCGACAGCACCGTGATCGGAACCTTGCGGATTTCGGTCGTGGCAAAAATGAACTTCACATGCTCTGGCGGCTCTTCGAGCGTCTTCAGCAGGCCGTTGAAGGCCTGGGTCGAGAGCATGTGCACTTCGTCGATGATGTAGACTTTGTAGCGTGCCGAAACCGGGCGGTAGCGCACCTGCTCGATGATCTCGCGGATATCGTCGATGCCGGTATGGGACGCGGCGTCCATCTCGATCACGTCGACATGCCGGCCCTCCATGATCGCCTGGCAATGTTCGCCGGGAATACGCAGGTCGATGGTCGGCTTGTCGATCTCGGGGGTCTTGTAGTTCAGCGCGCGGGCGAGAATACGGGCAGTGGTCGTCTTGCCGACGCCGCGAACACCGGTCAGCATATAGGCCTGTGCGATGCGGCCGGTCTCGAACGCATTGGTGAGCGTGCGCACCATCGGTTCCTGGCCGACCATCAGGTCGGAGAAATCCTTCGGCCGGTACTTGCGCGCAAGCACGCGGTAGGCGGCGGGTTTTTCGGATGTCGGGATCAGACTATCTTCGCTCATCGCCCCTGCCGCTTGGCACCAAGTCGTGTCCAGACAGGACAGAAGGAAAAGGGTGGGAGGCTGGCACGATGACCCGTGCCTGGCTCGTTGGGGCTGCTTCCTTCCGGACCTGACCCGGTTGGCGAGTGGCTCGTCCACCACCAACCTCCCGGCTTCCATATCGGCAATATCGAAACCAAATGCAAGCCACGCCCCAAAAAAACTGCTATCGTTACTGAAACAAAAGAAAAATCACTGTCCATGGGAGACCTGCTTGCCTGCTTTCGAAATTGATGAACGCCTCCAGCGCGATGGATTGCTTATCGCCACGCTCGGTCTTTGCCAGCTTCGCATCAACAATGATCGCCGCTGGCCCTGGCTGGTGCTTATTCCCCAGCGCAATGGCGTGTCGGAGGTCTTCGACCTGACGCCGCTTGACCAGGCCATGCTGACATTCGAGACGAACATGGTCGGTTCGGCATTGAAAAAGGTGACCGGGGCGACGAAGATCAATGTCGGCGCGCTTGGCAACATCGTCCGCCAGCTCCATGTCCATGTGATCGCCCGCAACGAGGGCGATGCCAACTGGCCGGGGCCGGTCTGGGGTTTTGGCACTGCCGAACCCTGGAGCGATGACGAGCGCAAGGCATTCGCAGCACGGATACTGGAAAACCTCTGACCATGACGACATCGATCTTCGACCTGCACAGCCCGCATCCCGAGCCGAGCACGCTCGTCGCATTCGCGGAAAATCACCTCGACAGACAGTCCGAACATCGTGCCGACGATTGCCTGGAAGTGGCCTTCCGCAAGGAGGGAGCGCATGTCTTTGCTTTTTCCGGCGGCAAGCTGGTCGTCAAGCACGACGAGAAGATCATCGACCCGCTGTTTGCACCCTACGAGCTGGCGGGGCTGGAGCCGGTCCTTGACGATGCCATCCTGCTCGGTTTCCTGGCCAATGGCGAGCCGCGGCTGGCTGTCCCGATTGGTTTGACGGAGGAAACGCTCCCCGAACCTTTCAAGCTGGCCGACGGCCGCACGCTCTATCGCCAGCAGATGCTGCCCGACGAATTGCTCGGCCAGTTTGCGCAGGCGTCAAGCCTGATCACCTGGAATGCGACCAACCGCTTCTGCGGCAAGTGCGGTTCGGCCATGGAAGGCAAGGCCGGCGGTTATCGCCGTGTCTGCTCCGCCTGCGGTCACATGGTCTTCCCGCGCACCGACCCTGTGGTCATCATGCTGACCATCGATCTGGAGCGCGACCTCTGCCTGCTCGGCCGCAGTCCGCACTTTCCCGAGGGCATGTATTCCTGTCTCGCCGGTTTCGTCGAGCCGGGCGAAACGATGGAGAACGCCGTCCGGCGCGAAACCCATGAGGAATCCGGCATCCGCGTCGGCCGCGTCCGCTACCACGCCTCGCAACCCTGGCCGATGCCGCACACGCTGATGATCGGCTGTTATGCCGAGGCGAAGTCCCGCGATATCCACCGCGACGATCAGGAACTGGAAGATTGCCGCTGGTTCACGCGCGAGGAGACAGCAGCCATGCTGGCCCGCAATACCGGCGTGACGCTGGCGGCGGGGGAACTCGGTCCGCCGCCGAAGGGCGCGATCGCCCATCAGCTGATGCGCGACTGGCTGGACTGGCCAAAGTGAACAAAATCGGCAGCCGCGGATGGCGGACGCCGATGGAGTGTTGTTTTAGCCGTTTACCGGGTCAGAAATTGCGCTGTAGTCGAATGGTCCCGCCGATCGCGCTGCCGTTGCCGCGTTCGCCGCCGAAGTCGGTGTAGTTGATTTCCGGCTGGAGCGTCAGGCCATCGACCACGGCATATTCGACATTGACGGCGCCGGCGAAAGTTCCGTCTTCCTCGTAGGCTGCCTGCGCGTTCAGCGAGGCCTTTTCGGTCATCTGCGCGGAGAACCCGCCCCAGACGGCCCAGTCGCCATCCCACGGACCATAGTAGTTGCGTTGGCGCGATCCGCCGGGGCCATTGTCATTGTCCCAATCCGACTGATAGCCGCCCATCACGAAGACTGAAAGCGTCTCGTTGAACTTGACATCGAGACGGAGCTTGCCGCCAAAGGCCTCGGCTTCCGTGTCGTAGCCGCCGACGGCCGAGATGCCGCCCCAGTCCCCCATGTACTTTACCCCGCCGATAACGTGCGGAAAGTCGTTGCCGCGATAGGAGACAGACGGCACCGGCGCGAAACCGGTATCATAGCTCCCGGCACCTTCCTCGAGGCCGATCAAAGCCGAGAAGCCCATGTCACCGCCATAGACGTAGCTGACCTGGGAGGTCCGGTCGCCGGTGTAATCGATCACATCGTCGTTGATGATGTTGCCGGCGGAATTCAGCCAGGTGTCGTATCGTGAATCGGCATAGCCGGCGCGGAAGCCTGCAATCTCGATATAGGCAGCGTTGAGATAGGTATTGGTGTCGGTGATGTTGTTCGCGTCGCTGCGCAGTTCGATGAAGCTGCGCAACGTTCCGAATTCGCTGTCCGATCGTGCATCGAGCATGATCGTTCCGCGCGTAAACGCATCCCAGCCGCTGCTCTCGCCCGAATAAGGGCTCTCGCCATAGTTGGAATCGAAACGCACGTAGCCGCTGATCTTCAGGCAGGTTTCGGTGCCGGGAATGTAGAAGTAGCCTTTGCCGAAAGCGTCGCAGACGCGCACGTACTCCATGGGCTCCGGTTCCGCGGCAACGATGGCGTCGGCGGCGCTTGCTCCCGTCGAGGCCGCCAATGCGGCGGCGGAGCAGAGAAGAAGTGTCCTGATTGCCATGGGGCAGCCTTTGTTGCGCATTTCGCGGAAGGCTCGCAAGCGCATGTTGTTGCCGGAAAGCATTGAGGACTGCCGATCAGGCACTGCTCAACGCGACGAACAAATCACAACGGTTCGCCGTAAAACAATCACTTTTCGCCAGTGATTTCCAGCCGCCAATTCTAACCCGCGAGAAACGCTACGCGGTCTTTAGAGGACAAGCCGCATCGGATGCGCCGCGTAGGAGCCGAGGATGCGAACCTTTTCGGAGAAATATCGCAGCTCGTCCAGCGCCTGCCGGACATGCGCATCCTCCGGATGACCCTCGATATCGGCATAGAACTGCGTCGCGATGAACTTGCCGCCGAGCTGGTAGCTCTCCAGCTTGGTCATGTTGATGCCGTTGGTGGCAAAGCCGCCGAGCGCCTTGTAGAGGGCTGCCGGGATATTGCGGACGTTGAAGACGAAGGTGGTGACGATGACGTCGTTTTCCGCTTTCCGGTGGATGTTCTTCGGGTCGCGCGCCAGGATCACGAAACGCGTCACGTTGTTTTCCGTGTCCTCGACATTCTCGGCGATGATGTCGAGCTTGTAGAGATCGGCAGCGAGCCTTGGGGCAAGGGCCGCCATCGACCGGTCGCCCATTTCGGAGACGAGCTTGGCTGCGCCCGCCGTATCGCCGGCCACCACAGGCTTCCAGCCATTGGCGCGCACGATCTTGCGGCACTGGCCGAGCGCATGGATATGGCTGTGCACGGTGCGGATTTCATCGCGCGAAACCCCCGGCAGCACCATCAGCTGAAACCGGATCGGCATGAAATATTCGCCAATGATGTGCAGTCGCGATTCGGGCAGCAGATGGTGGATGTCGGCGACGCGGCCGGCGATCGTGTTCTCGATCGGGATCATCGCCAGATCGGCCTCGCCATTCTCGACTGCCAGGAAAGCATCCTCGAATGTCTGGCAGGGCAGCGGCTCCATCTCCGGAAACATGTCGCGGCAGGCCATGTCGGAGTTGGCGCCATAGTCGCCCTGGAAGGAGATCCGGTTGGTCTTGGTGATCATTGCATGGTCCGATCAGGCTTTGGCGGCGAGAAGACGCCGGGCTTTTTCAAGGTCGGCCGGGGTATCGACACCGAGCGGTATGGATTTGACGATCTCGACGTCGATGCGCATGCCAGCTTCGAGGGCCCGCAATTGCTCCAGCGATTCGCGCTTTTCCAGCGCCGACGGCGGCAGGGATACGAATTTTTCGAGCGCGGCGCGACGATAGGCATAGAGGCCGATATGATGATAGAGCGGCCCCTTGCCGTGCGGTGCGGTGGCGCGGGTGAAATAAAGTGCCTTCAGGCGGGTCTCGGATAGCGGCGAGCCGACGACCTTGACGACGTTCGGATTGAGCTTCTCGTCTTCATCCTCGATCTCGACGGTCAGCGTGGCGATATCGACATCCGGATTTTCGAGCGGCCGCAGCGCGGCGCGGATTGTCTCAGGCTCGATGGTGGGAAGGTCGCCTTGCACATTGATGATGATCTCGGCCCTGCCGTTCGGATCGCTCTTCAGCAGCGCTTCATAGATGCGATCGGACCCCGACTGGTGGTCGACCCTTGTCATCACCGCTTCGAAGCCGGCGGCCGTTACCGCATCGAATGTGTCCTGGTGATCCACCGCAACGACGATCCTGCCCGCCTGCGCGTCCCGCGCCCGCAAGGCGACCTGAACGATCATCGGAAGGCCGCAAATGTCGGCAAGGGGCTTGCCCGGCAGCCGCGTCGAGGCCATGCGCGCGGGAATGAGAATGAGGGTTTTGTCCAAATTGTCGCTATTCATGGTAGGGCCTTCAAAATGCGCCGGAAAAGTGTCAAAAGGTCTCAGTCCGGAGCTTATAATGTCTGTTGCAACGCAAAGCCAAAAGACATAGGTTCCGCGCGATTTCAAGATAGGCTGGCGTTTTGTTTGGGCCGGTTGCAAGGGGAGCATTGGCGGATGAACTCATATGTGAACATGGGCGTGGGTGCCTTTCTTGGTACTGTCTTTGTTTTGATGTCCGTATCGATAGCCTCGGAAGGCATTTTCCATTCGGAAGCTCCCGAAAAGGAAGGTTTCGCCATCATCGCCGAGGAAGGCACATCGGAAGCCGGCGCCGGTGGCGCGGCAGAAGCCGAAGTCGATATCAAGCCGCTTCTGGCTGCTGCCGATGCAACGGCAGGCGCGACCGTCTTCAAGAAATGCGCAAGCTGTCACACCGCCGAGAAGGGAGGGGCCAACAAGGTTGGCCCGAACCTGTGGGGCGTGGTCGAGCGGCCGATCGCCTCGCATGAAGGTTTTGCCTATTCGGCCGGCATGAAGACATTCGCCGAAGCCAACAAGACCTGGACCTACGATCACCTGAGCTTCTTCGTCGAAGCACCGAAGAAGCATGTTCCTGGCACCGCGATGGGCTTTGCCGGCGTCAAGAAGCCGGACGAGCGCGCCAATCTGATTGCCTGGCTGCGCGAGCAGGCCGATTCGCCGGTTGCTCTGCCCGACGCGTCTGCTGCCGCGACCCCTGCCACTGAGGGCGAAGCCGCAAAGCCGGCTGCCGAAGGCGAAACTGCCAAGCCCGCTACGGAAGGGGCAAAGCCTGCGACCGAAGGCGAGGCGACGAAGCCTGCCACGGAAACGGCGCCTGCCCAATAAACGCAACAAAGCGCAGCTGAAAGAATAAAGCCCGGCCAAGTGCCGGGCTTTCTCATGTCTACGTTCCTGCTGCCGCTTTGCTACAGCAGGATATAGGCCCAGGCGGAAACCGAAATGACGCCGAGCGCGGTGGTGATGGTGATCGTCGAGGAGGCGAGCCCGTGACCGACATTGAAGTGGTTGGCGATCAGCCAGGCATTGACGCCGGTAGGAACGGATGAGGTCAGCACCAGCGCCGCCGTCCAGTCGCTGTTGAGGCCAAGCAGCTGGCAGGCGCCGTAGACGGTTGCCGGCAGAACGATCAGCTTCAGGGCGCTGGTGATCGAGGCGAGACCGGTATTGCCGGCAAGACCGTATTTGTCGAGCGCCATGCCGATCGAGACCAGCGCGGCCGGCGCTGCGACGCCTGCAAGCTGGTCGACGACGATCTTGACCGGACCGCCGAGCGGCACGCCGACGAGATGAACCAGTGCTCCAAGCACCAGGCCGATGACCAGCGGATTGCGCACCAGATTGCGCAGGATGCCTTTGAGCAGCCTGAGCGGGCTCTGTCCCGGTTTGCCGCTGGCCTTGCGCTCGGCGCGCTCCATCAGGATGGTGCCGGCGATCATCATGACCGGCAGGTGCACCGACAGGAGGATGGACAGGGCGACGACACCTTCCTCGCCGACGCTGCGCGAAACGAGCGGCAGACCGATGAAGACCGTGTTGGCGAAGGCAGACGAGACCCCGGCGAGTACGCCGATGCGCGCGTCCTTCTTGAAAAACAGCGTGGCTGCGAGATGCCCGAGCGTCCATGTCACCGCGACGCCGGAGAAATAGGCGACCCAGAGCGGCCATGGCGAACCGTCCCGGAAGTCGGCCTCCGCGATGGTGCGAAACAAAAGCACCGGCACGGCAACCCGAAAGACGAAGTCCCCAAGCCCGTCCCCGACCGTCGCCTTCAGGTAGTTCATCCGCACGATCAGCCAACCCAGGAGGATCAGGACGAAAATCGGCACGACATTCAGGAAGACATCGGACATCAGGCGCAGCCTCTTGGCAAAATGAACGTCCGCCATAGACCCATTCGGAGGGATGCCGCAACCCGAGGCGGAGCAAGTAGCGGGCAAGGCGTATATTTCACGCAAGGCTCATATGACAGGATGGTGACGGGAGGTTGCCGAATGATCGAAAAATGGTGGCAGGAGCCCGTCGTCCTCGAACTCGACGGGATAGGAAGATATCGCACCATTCGCCATACGCGCGAGGCGGCGGAATGTCTTCTCGAGAAGTGGCCGGTTCACGATGGCAATGCATACAAGGCGGCAATCCAAATGTGCGGCCATGTGCTGCGCGGCGAGCAGCCGGTGGACTATGCCCGCCAGGATTTCATTGCCGCGGCCGTCGAAGCCTTCATCCACGTTCAGCCGGGCACCTGATGCCGGTTGCACGTTTCCCGTCACGATGAAGCCATTGCAGAAAAGCGGAACATTCGGGAAAAGCTTGCGTTGTCCCCTCGAAGGACACCATGGCCATGCACAAGCAAATCTACGTTCACCAGGACGACCATTCGAACCTGACCGGTGATGATCTGGCCGGGAAGGTGCTGCGCTATATCCGGTATGCCGCGCTGATCGACACGTCGGGCCTGTCGGTGATGGCGTTCGGCCGTACTGTCGTGCTCAGCGGCCATGTTTCGTCCAAAGCCGAAATCGGCTGCATCGAGGAAGCGGCGGCCTCGGTGATCGGCGTGCATCTCGTCGAGAACCGGGTGGAGGTGCTGTAGCTCCAGCGGATTTGCGGCCAAGCCTTTTACGAACAGTCGAGGGCACGATTTCCCGCTTTCCCCGATCCGGCAACTCAGTTCAACGGCGTGGTTTCGCTCTGGAACGTCGTGCCGGTATCGATAGGTTTTTTCTTGGGCAGCGGCTTGATGTTTCCGGAGAGAAGGTCAACCGGCGTTGCGACCGTGGTCGCCGCGACCTTGCCGACGGTGTTTACCGTTCCGGCGACGATCGCCGTGATGCCGTCGCCGACGCCGATGTCGGAATCCGTCAGCGTCTGGCCGGTAACCAGCCGCTGACCGATCAGCTGCACGATCTCGGGGCTTTCGGCGAACTTGCCGTGGTTCAGGCGGTCGGTGGATTTCACCCTGGTCAGGTCGACGACGGTGATGCCGGCGTTCTCCAGCTTGGTCTTGTAGGGTTCTTCCGCCGGGTTGATCTGTCCCAGCCGCTGCACGTCGCCGGAGATGTAGCGCGATAGGGCCAGCGCCCGGTCGTCCTGCGAGACGAAGATGGTGAAGTTCGGTTTCTTGTCGCCCAGTTCGCTCCACTGCCGCGCGAACACATCGACATCGATATCGGGTGAGGCCAGAATGACGTTCTCGATCTTCTTCGGCAGGTTGCCGTCGCGGATCGCCATCTGGCGGATCGATTCCATCGCCAGCCATGTTCCCATAGAATGGGCGAGGATCGTGATGTCCTTGATGTTCTTGTCCTCGACCAGCGCCTTCAGCACCATCTCCAGCGAGGTGCGCGAATAGTTGGTGCTTTCCTTGTCGTAATTGTAATCGAACACCTTTGCCCGCGACGGCCAGGTGAACAGAATAGGCGTCACATCGGCGCCGGAATCGTGAACGATCTGGGCAAACCGGAAGACAGAATCCTCATAGGTATTGTTGAAGCCGTGGATGAACACCATTGCATGTCCACCGGACGAATGACGGCGCACCCAGTCGTGGGCCTCCTTGCCCGTTGCCACCGGCTGTACCCTGACGACGGCGAAATCCGTTTCCGGGTTGGGCGGCAGCTTCTTCGGCCATTGCACCGTTCCGGCGGCCCGCGCCTTGTCCGACGGTATGGAGACGGCGACATCGGTGATCGAGGGGTTTACGCTGCGCTCCCCGGAAAACAGCGTCGCAGGATTGTCGGACGGCAGGCGGCTGGTCGCCACCAGCATATCGACGACCGCATTGCCGTTTGGCTCGGCGGCAAGGTTGAGCGGTTGCATGACACCCTTGACATGGCCGCCGCAAGCGCTGAGCGCCAGGACGAGCGGCAGCGTGACCACCATGCGCCGGATGCGTCCCGGCGATGATGGCTTGAAAGGCCTGGCGTTCGATATCGAGGTCATGAATACGCTTCCAACGAAAATAACAATTCACAAAACTTTCCGGAATTGCGGAGCCGACTCCGTCCACAGTCGGTAACCGTCGTCAAGCCTGCAACACGCAGCTAGAGCATCGTATTGTATTTTTGACACAAGACGATGGCCGGCAGGATGCAGCCGTTTTTGACAAGCGCTGAGAGCTTTCGTCGGAACGGGGAGAATGGCGGTGGACGGCCTGCCTGTTGGCGCAGGATGCCGTCACCATCTTGAGGAACGGCCGGGGAATGCCCGGCCTCGCCAAAGAACAGGTCAAATTCGACCGAATAGCTATTCCGACAATCCCTGCAGTCCCAGCGCAGCGTTCCGGCGGAGGTCGGCGATCGCTGTCCTGAGTTCCGCCTCTTCCCATCCTGCCGCCAGGCCGCCCTGGACAAGCCGGGCTTCGATGTCCTGCTCCCCGAGCGTTTCACCTTCCGTCACGTGCCTGAGTGCCGCTTCGAGCGCTTCTTCACAGTCGAGTGCTCGATCCGGGTGACCAACAGGACGCTTGGGGGATGCAACATAGGTCATGCTCGTTTCTCCTTGAGCGGCAACATCGAGGTTGCGGCGGGTATTCAAGCGGAAAGCCGACCTACACCATCTCCTCGATTGACCGTAGGCGAGCTATCCGACCACATGCAACAGCGGCAATTCTGCGCGCGGTTCGGTTACGTTGGCATCGACCCCATTTTGCGTCAGACTACGAAGAAGTCGGCGGCGGTGAGGGTCGGGTCGCCGATAAGGGTTGCGAACCTGACATTGCCGAATGCCGTGCCGGACCCGTCCGCGTCATAGAGAAGCGCGCCTGTATCGGAGTTGTAGATGATGCGGTCATTGGCGTCTTTTTCCGCCACGGCGGTATCCTTGAATGCCGAGACAGACAGCGCGCCGATCGACAGGCCCGTAAAGATCGTGTGGTCGAGCTCGATCCTGTCGTCGGCGACGTTAAAGTCGCCGATCCTGTCAATGTTGCCGGCGCTCAGCGTGGTAGAGAAGCGGAAGCTGTCCTGCCCGCCCATTCCATAGAGCAAGTCGTCGCCGTCGCCGCCGTCCAGTGTGTTCGTGCCCGCGTTGCCGCGCACCAACTGGCTCAGGTTGTTGCCCGTCAGGTCGATCGCATGTGTGGCAAGCAGCGAGGTTGTATTCAAATATTCGATGCTGGCATCGTCCGCCAGGACAAAGTCCACCCTGGCGCTGACGCGGTCGTTCCCCTCGCCTGTCAGCTCGACGATCGTGTCGCCGGCATTGTAGATTAGATAGCTGTCGTTGCCATCGCCGCCGATGAGGGTATCGGCGGCGCCGGCGCCGCCGTCGTTGAGGATGTTGTCGCCGGCATTGCCGCGGATGGTCTGCGCGAAGCTGTTGCCGGTGAGATCGATCGCGTAGGTGGCGGCAAGCGAGGTGGTGTTGAGAAGCTCGACATGGACGCCGCTGCCGAGCTTGTAATCGACGCCGGCCGAGACGCGGTCCGTCCCTTCATTGACGTTTTCGACCACGACATCGCCGGTGTTGTAGACAAGATAGGTATCGTTTCCGTCGCCGCCGACCAGCCGGTCGGGGGAGGAGGCGAAGAGCGGGGAGCCGGAGGTTCCGCCGTCATGCAGGATGTTGTTGCCGGCGTTGCCGTAGATCGTCTGCGACAGTGTGTTGCCGGTCAGGTTGATGGCGCCCGTGCCGGTCGACGTTATCGTGCTCAGGATCTCGATGTCATCGTC
Source organism: Rhizobium herbae (assembly GCF_017873135.1). GTDB lineage: Bacteria > Pseudomonadota > Alphaproteobacteria > Rhizobiales > Rhizobiaceae > Pararhizobium > Pararhizobium herbae. The sequence goes on from NZ_JAGGJV010000002.1 coordinate 301,445, forward strand.
CGCGGCGAGCGTGAAGCTGACCTCGGCATAGACGCGATCAGCGGTTCCCTGTCCGGCTGTCTCGACGATCGTGTCGCCGGCATCGCCGATGAAATATTTGTCGCTGCCGATGCCGCCGGTCAGGATATCGTTGACACCCCCGATGCCCCTCAGCGCGTCGCCGTCGCTATCGACACCGGATACGGTAACGACGACCGTCGCTACATCGCCGCCCGCAAGCGTGTAGGTGAAGCTGTCGTCCCGCGTGAGATTGGATGCCCCGGACGATGCGCCAGGCAGGTCGTCGAACGCACCGTTCGGATCATAGCTGAACGTGCCATCGGCATTCAGTGTCAGCAGCGCACCGGAGGCAAGCGTCACCGCCGTGCCGACATTCGCCGCCAAACCGTTGACCTCGATCACCGACAGCGCCGAATCCGGATCGGTGTCGGCACCGTCGCCATTGTTGTTGAAGACGCTCAGGCCCGCGCCGATCACGGTCGCCTCGTTTGTTGAGAAAGCGTCGTCCTGGGCCACGGCCAGGTCATCGATGTTGGCGACGGCAGCCGTCGCGGCGCTGGTCGCGGTTTCCGCGAAACCCTGACCGTCGGTGTAGCTGATGATCACGCGGACAACGCCGCCAACGTCGGAGTCGCCAAGCGTATAGGTCGACTGGTCGGTTCCGACATTGACGTAGCCCGAGCCGACGTCGTGCTGCCACTGATAATGCAGCGTTCCCAATCCATCCACGTCGGCAAGCGTGGAGACGGCGGTGAGAACCTGATCTTCGGTTGCCGTGCCGGTAATCGACGCGCCGCCTGTGTGTGGATCGTTGACCCCGGCGATCGCAGCCGTCGCTGTGCTGGTCACGGCTTCCGCGGAACCCCGACCGTCGGTGTAGCTGGTCACCACGCGTATGATGGCGCCGACATCGGCATCGCCAAGCGTGTAGGTCGTCTGGTCGGTTCCGACATTGACGAAACCCGACCCGCTATTGCGCTGCCACTGGTAGTGCAGCGTTCCCAGGCCGTCGGCATCGGCCAGAGCGGCGGTGTTGGCCGTCAGAATCTGGTTCTCGGTCGTGGTACCGGTGATCGACACGCCGCCCGTCGGATCGTCGTTGACGTTGGCGATCGCCGCCGTTCCGGAACTGGTCGCGGATTCCACCGTACCACCGGCATCCGTGTAGTAAATAACCACTCGGACAACACCCCCGACGTCGCTGTCGCCAAGCGTATAGGTCGACTGGTCGGTCCCGACATTGACATAGCCGCCGCCCACGTCGTGCTGCCACTGATAGTGCAGCGTACCGATGCCATCGACGTCTGCAAGCGTCGAGACGGCGGTAAGGACCTGATCTTCGGTGGCCGTGCCGCTGATCGCCGCGCCGCCAGTATGGGCGTCGTTCAATGCGTTGATGGTGATGGTGTAGCCGTCGGTGTCGGACTGGGCGCCGCCCGAGCCTGTGCCGCCGCCGTCATTGGTCACCACCGTCAGGGTGTCCGTACCGTTGACGTTGGCGTTGCCGGTGAAAAGAAGGCCGTTGGTGGCTGCCAGCGTCGCGTTGATCTCGTTCAGCGTACCGGTCAGCGTGACCGTGGCGGTGCCGTTGCCCGAGACTTCGCCGCTGGTCAGGCCGCTGGAGACATTGGTCAACAGCGTCAGTACGCCTTTGGTGACGCTGAGCGTAACCGTTACTGTGTCGAGGGCCGGGTTGGCATCGGGATCGCCGATCTGCAGGCCGGTGACGGCAATGCTGGCGTCCTCGTTGCCCGTGGCGCTGGAGACCGTGCCGTTTACCGGCGCATCGTTCACCGCGCCGATGGTGATCACGGTCGTGCCGCTGTTCTGGCTTCCGCCGGGCACATCGGGCGTCCCGTCGCTGACGGTCCAGGTAATGGTTCGATCGGTGTTCAGCCCATAGTTGGTGGGGTTGTCCCCCGTAGAATAGAAGCGGACTGCCGCCAGTGCTGCCTGATAATTGGCAATCGTGTCATAGCCGCTGAAAGACAGGGTCGAGGTGGAGGCATTCCAGCTGATCGTGATATTCGTCCCCGATATCAGTCCGCTGATCTGCGACGAAGCCCCATACACCAGGTGATCATCCGCAGCACTGGTCTCGTTCGACGAGAACGTGCCGCCGGTGATCTGCACTGTCGCGCCGGCCAGATGATCCCCATCGAAATCGGTGATCACAGGCGCACCGGTCAACAGCACCGTGCCCGCGCCGCCCTGTTCGGCTGGCTGGGCGGCAGTGCCGGAAAGGCTGTTCAAAATCGCGATCTGCGAGAAGGTCATGCCCTGGATGTTGGCGCCGTTGCTGACAAAGGTCGGGCTGGGATAGATGCTGTTGATCAGGGTGGCCGTGGTGCCCGCCCCATCCAGCTGGAAGACGTAGATCACGTCATCCGCGCTGCCGCCGTTGCCTTCTTCGGACTCGACGTAAAGCTGTCGCTTCGTCTGATCGAAGGTCATGTCGCCCGGGTAGAACGTCGAGCCGCCTGGCATGCCGGCCAGCGATACCTTGACGGCGGTGCCACTCGACGCGTTCTCGCTGATGTACCAGATGGCATTCTGCGCGGCGTTGTAGCCGGCGTCCGGCGACGGTGCATTCGACTGGGTCGTGAAATAGACGAGGTCGGTCGTCTGGTCGACCTCGACGTCATAGATATAGCCGTTGGAACCGTCGTCGGGGAACTGGGCCTGGCTGACCAGCTGGGTTGTGGTGTTGGGGCTGGCGAGGTCGAGGCGGAAGAGGCCTATGGAGGCAGCGCCGCCCGTCAGAAGCTCCGTATAGAACAGCCGGCCGATTGAGGAATCCAGTGCAAAGTCGCGCGGGTCGAGCAGGTCGAAGCCGCTCTCCTGGCCGCGGGTGTCGGTGGCCGAGGTGACCAGGAAGCCCTGGTCGGTGAGCGCACCGGTCAACGGATTGTAGCTATAGACCCGGATGCCGGTATTGGCCGGCGCCGAACCGCTGCCGTCCTGGTAGCCGACATAGATCTTGTGGTTGATCGCATCGACCTGCATGCCGTTGACGATCACGGTATCGGGGAAATCGACGACGGTTGTCGGGGTGGCGGAACTGCCGATATTGCCACGCACCAGCAGAGCGTTGTCGCCGAAAGTTCCGCTGTTCGACAAGCCGAAGTAAAAGCCCGCCGCTGTGTCCAGCCCGACATCGGCCTGGAACGAACTCGGCAGCGGATCGGTGGCCGGCGTGTTGTCGATGTTGATGGTCTGGCTGGAGCCATCGTTGTTGACTCTCACGATGCGGGTATCGCCGTCACCACCCTCGGTGGTAAACCACAGCTGGCCGCTGGGTTTGAGGCCGAGGGTGCTGATGCCGTCGTCCGTCGAGCCGGCCGCAATGATGTAGCTGGTGCCGCCGACGGTTGCGGTATGCACCTGGGTGGTGCCCGCCAGCTCCCTGGAGCCGCCATCGTCAATGTTGTCCATGAAAGTGAGGGTGCCGCCGGCATTCACCCTGAACATGCTGAGGCCATTTTCGCCGCCGCCGACCGTCAGATAGGTGGTCGAGCCCATGAGCGAAACAGACAGGCCCGTAGCCCCGGCCAGACGCAGGCTGGCGCTATCGGAAACGTTGGCGACATTGGTCAGGATGCCCGACGAATTGACCGAGAAGACGCTGATGCCGTTGTCGATCGTGCCCGTGGCGAACACATAGGTGACACCGCCGACCACTGCGGTGGCGATGTCAGACGCCCCGTCAAGCTTGAGGGTGGCGTCGTCGGTGACCGAACTGGTGTGGGTCAGGCTGCCATTGGCGGCAACCTGGAAGACGCTGAGACCATCATCGACGCCGCCGGCTGCGAACAGGAATGTGTTGCCGCCGATGACGGCGGTGGTCAGGCCCTTGACGCCGTCCAGCTCGAACACGCCGGTGTCAGCGAGGTTGGCGACATCGGTCAGCTTGCCGTCGCCCGCGACGCGAAAGACGCTGATGCCGTCGTCGTTGGTGCCGGCTGCGAACACATAGGCATTGCCGCCGACCGTTGCCGTCGTCACGCGCGCCACGCCACCAAGTTTCAGGGTGGCGTCGTCGGCGACGTTGTCGACGCTGGTCAGGGCACCGCCGGTGCCGACCCGGAATACGCTGAGGCCGTTGTCGCCCGCCCCGGCGGCGATCAGATAGGTGTTGCCGTTCGAGGTGATCGTTGAGAGCCCGCTGACCCCGACCAGGTTCAGCGCGCCACTGTCGGTCACGTTCGAGACATTGTTCAGAGAACCATCAAGGCCCAGCGAGAATACGCTGATGCCGTTGTCCGTCGCGCCGGCGACGAAGACGTAGGTGATCCCCCCGACATCGGTCGACGTGATGAACGACGCGCCGTCGAGTTCCAGCGAGCCGCCGTCGGTTTCATTATCAGGATTGGTGACCAGCAAGGACATGAAATACCCCCTAAACATCGCCAAGCAGGCGACGCCCACGCGAAAAAGGCATCAAATAAAAATGAACTGCTGAAATGAGGCTGCCAAGAAGTTCTCCTCCCTCTGGCACGATGCATAATTAACACCTCAAGTTGAGTGTGTGAAGTCAGATTCAGCGCCAGCCGCGGCAACGCGCCGTCCGACCGGCGTTGGCGGGCAGATGATTGCCGGCTCGGGACGGGAATGAAGTATCAGGCCGTCTTCACTCGCAATCCTGCGCGACTTGCCATTGAGCTGCCGTACCTGCCACCTGCCGCATTTCCCACCTGGGCGGTGATTACCGTCTTGTCGTCGACAGACGCGAGCAACAATCTGCCCGGCAGCGCCAGCGTCGCTGGTGACCAATACCGAAATCCGTGACAGCGATGGCGGGGGCGCCTGCTTTTCCGTAGGATGAGCGGCAAGTTTTTAAAAGCGCAAGCCACATCGGCTTTCTTCGGCGCCGCCGTGACGTAGAGGGATAAACCGCAATCCCGGCCTGTGTGATAGCGTCGATGCAAGCATCCATTTTCGCGTCTGCTACGAGCGGCTGACAAGACAGCGCCGGGAGCGAGGCTCCCGGCGCTGTCGAATTTATCACCGATAATGGCAGATTACGGAACTCAGACGATGAAGAAATCAGCGTTGGTTATACCGAGCCCGGCTGTGACATTGGCAATCAAGGTCGAACCGCCGGCGGCATTGCCGTTGGTATCGTAGAAGATCTTGCCGGTATCGGTCTCGTAGATGATACGATCACCGGCGTCGGCGGCCGTACCGCTGGCATTGGCCACGAACTGTGCTGCGGTCAACGTTCCCACCCCGACGATGGCGTTGAAGATGGCGTTGTCCAGCTGGATCGTGTCGTTCACGAAGTTGAAGTCGGTGATGGTATCGACATTGGTTGCGCCCACCGCTGTATCGAACAGGAAGTTGTCGTTGCCCGAGCCGCCTGTCAGCGTGTCGTCGCCTGCCCGTCCGTTCAGTGTGTCGGCTCCGTTACCGCCCAGGATTACGTTGATGGCGCTGTTGCCCGTCAGCGTATCGCCAAAGGCGGAACCGGTCAGGCTCTCGATCGACGAATATGTATCATCGGCCGCGTCGCCCGTATTGGCGGCAGGAGTTGTAAGGCTGGCGACGACGCCTGCCGCCGCAGTTTCATACGAGGCGGTGTCCGTGCCGTTGCCTCCGGAAAGATCGTCGGCACCGACGCCACCGATCAGCACGTCGTTGCCGTCCTGACCGAACAGATTGTCGTCGCCGCCGAGACCGAAGATGGTATCGTTGCCGCTGCCACCGATGATGCTGTTCAAGCCGTTGGTACCGGTGAGCTTGTCGTTGAAATCGGAACCGGTCAGGTTCTCGATGGAGGCATATGTATCGCCGGCGGCTTCGCCGGTATTGGTTGCCGGGCTCAGAAGCGCTGCGGTAACGCCGGCAGCAGCGTCCTCGTAGGTCGCCCGGTCGGACCCGTTGCCACCGGAAAGGTCGTCGGCACCGACGCCACCGTTCAACACGTCGTTGCCGTCCTGGCCGAACAGATTGTCGTCGCCGCCGAGGCCGACGATGGTGTCGTCGCCCCCACCGCCGATGATGCTGTTCAAGCTGTTGGTACCCGTCAGCGTGTCGGCGAAGTTCGAACCGGTGAGGTTCTCAATGGACGTATATGTGTCGCCCGCCGCATCCCCTGTATTGCCCGCAGGGCTCAGCAGAGCGGCGATGACACCGGCTGCGGCGGTGTCATACGAGGCTCTGTCGCTGCCCGCGCCACCAGACAAATCGTCGGCACCAGTGCCGCCGGTCAGAACGTCGTTGCCATCCTGACCGAACAGGTTGTCGCTGCCGTTCAAGCCAAACACGGCATCGTCGCCGCTGCCGGCGATGATGCTGTTGGTACCGTTGGTGCCGGTGAGCGTGTCCGCGAATGCAGAGCCTGTGAGATTCTCAATCGAGTTGTAGCCGTCGCCCGTCGCTTCGCCGGTATTCTGAGCGGCGTCCGACAGATTGACGATGAGCCCGGTCGCGGCATTGGCATAGGTCGCGCGATCCGATCCCACGCCGCCCGACAGATAGTCGTTGCCCTGGCCCCCATCGAGGATGTCATTGCCGCCCACACCGAAGAGTTCGTCGCGGACATTCGTGCCACGGATGGTTTCGCTGTCGTCATCGCCCAGCACGATCAGCCGGTCATTTTCGGTGCCGACCGGATCGAAGTCCTGGACCTGGAACTGCGACAGGTCGACGCTTGTGGAACTCAGCATTGAAACCAGGAACTTGTCCAGGCTCCCGGTGGCGTTGAAATCGACGACCAGATTGGCAGCAAGACCTGCACCCACCTGGGCGGCGGCAACGGTAATGGTCTGCCCTGGCGACCCGGCGAGAAACTCGATCTCTTCGATGGAGGTGAGTGTAGCGTCTACAAAGCTTGTTTCGGATGCGACGAGCAGTCGGTCCGATTCCGCGCCGCCGTCGATCGTTTCACCGGCTGATATGTCGCCGGTGTTGAAGATGAAGGTGTCGTTCCCTGTGCCCCCTTGAAGGGTGTCGGCGCCACCGCCACCGTCGATCGTGTCGTCGTTTGCGTCGCCGTTGATGTTGTCGCCGCCCGAGGATCCGGTGATTGTATCATTTCCGTTGCCGCCGGAAATGGTGTCGCCCACGCCCGAGTCGTCGGGAGCTGCCTGGGTCATCGCAAAGATAGTATCGTTGCCGTCATCGCCGAAGAGCGTGTCGCCGTCAAAACCGCCCTCGATCAGGTCGTCGCCGCCCCGACCATGAATGGTGTCGTTACCATTCTCGCCGTTCAGCGTATCGGCGAAGGCGCTGCCGAAGATCGTATCGGCTCCGGAACCAGCATTGACGGTGCCGCCATCAGCGAACGCGGTGATGACTTCACTCGTGCCGTCGCCGTTGAGCGTGGTTTCGCGAGGATCGAAGATTGCGAACTGGACATCGCTGTCGCTGAAGGAATCGGCCGTCCAGCCGACCATAAGGCGGCCGTCATCGGTCAGCGAAATGGTGGGCGAGCTGTTGGTAGCGACGCCATCTGTGGCGACGATGACCTCGGTACCGACTTCCGCCCCCGAGGCGTCGTAGCGCTGCAAGGCGATCGTGCCCGCCTCGTTGTCGTCATAAACGATAACGAAACCACCATCGGACAGGCCGACCAGCTCAGGGGCCACGTTGTTGTCCGTCGCGCCGCCGCTGTTGACGGTTACAATGCCGCCAACGGTCGCGCCCGCCGCATTGAAGATCTGAAATTCGAGATCGGTATCGTTGACGTCGGTATTTTGCCAGGCAACCACATAGCCGCCACCGGAAAGCGCGGCTACGGTCGGTGCCGCGTCGTTGTCGCCGTTGGTGACGGTATCGGCGACATTGGTAAAGGCCAGCACATTGGTGCCCGTCGAGGAAATGATACGCATCGCCAGGCCGTTGTCCGTGCCGGTGTCCCGCGAGACGATGACGTAGTTGCCGTTGGTCAGCGTATCGGCATCGACCTGCTGCGTGCCGACATTGGTCGACGTTGAGGCGCCCATCAGCGAAATTGGCGCGCCTACAGTCGTGCCGTCGCTCTGGACGATGACGCCGAATGTCTGCGTCGTGTTCGCGCCCGAATTGATTTCCTGATAGACGACCAGGAAGCTTCCGTCGGAATTGACTGTGATCGAAGGATCGCCCAGATCGTTGGCGCCGGGATCGGTGGCAATCGTACCCGTTGCCACTAAGGCGCCGTTTGCATCCCGGATGTTGTATCGCAGCGATGTGCCGTTTACGTCGGTGTCCTCGTAAACAACAGCGAAATTGCCGTTCGGCAGCCCGGAAGCTTCGAAAACACCTTCATCGTCCGCGAAGAAACCGTCATTGGCCCGAAATTCGCCGCCGATCGCGTTTCCCTCGGCGTCGTAGAGCTGGCCGATGATATCGGTCCCGCCGGCGCTTCCCACGCCATCGTCGGTGTTGGATTCCCAAAGCGCAATGAAATTGCCGTTGGCTAAGGCAACGAGCCTTATTCCGGTCTGATCGTCGCCGGTGGTGCCTGTATCAGTGGTATTCGCTTGTTTCTGGGCAAGCCAAAGTGCGGGTGTCGTGGTCATTTATGCCTCCCGGGTGAATGAAACGATTGACGTGATTGTGGCGAATGGTTCGTTCACGGCGACGACGCTGTCGTGCCGCAAGCATTATTTATCATGTGTCATGCTTGGAACATGTAACGTACGGCACTGCGAGAATATTCAAGATATGCATACAGACACTGGAGTGAGCTCAGCATCAGGCGGAAAAATCAAAGCGATTGTAAAACTCGAAATATGCCATGCACTGTATAATTCGCGGAAATATACACGATCATGTTCACATATGTCTTTCGCGCTGAACGCGCCGCAAATGTATAAAAATTACATTATGCACTACGTTATTCCATATGGTTTATTTCATCAATGGGTATTGTCGGTTGCATAAAAGTGACAATGTTTGTCGTAAGATTTACTTATGTCTTCGAATTGTATGAATACGGCCGTTCTTCAGGCTGTTGCCGGGAGGCGATGAAAATCTCGATGTACGACCGGCCGTGCACCTTCGATCCTGCCAGGGATAACGAAGTCTTTGCTACAGCCGGCAGTCATGTCGGTTTTCGGTTGATTTTCAGGTGACCGCTGAACGATGCCTGCGCATTACGACCGGCATGCGGCAGCATAGTCGCGGATGACGGCCTGAACGTTGGCGATCCAGTGGATTGTGCGGTGCCGGTATCGGTTCTCCGCTGGCGACTTTCGGATAGAGTGGGCCAAGATGCAGGCTGATCAGCGTTTCGGGGGATCGCATCGCGGCACATGTATTCCTGTTCAAGAAGGTTGATTTTAATGAAAGGGCAATGCTATTGACGACTGGGTGTGTTGCGCCTTTGCGCGGAACCGTAGCGTCCAGACGGCGAGAGCTGAAGACAGGCGTGGCCGTCTTTCCTGGACACTTTGAAAAAAGACAGCCGCCGCATGAACCAGACAAACAAAACGAGCGACGTACCGATGACAATGCATGAGGCTCCCGCGCAAAATCCTTTACGTCTCGGGATGCGCCTGCGTCTTTCGCGCCAGACCCGCGGCATGACATTGAAGGCACTGGCTGACGCGGCGCATTGTTCGGAAAGTCTTCTGTCGAAAATCGAAAACGGCAAGGCATCGCCCTCACTGCCGATGCTGCATCGTCTTGTGGCCGCGCTGGACACCAATATTGGCTGGATGTTCGAAGAATCGGACGGCGAGGAGGGGATCATCTTTCGTGCGGGCACGCGCCCGTTGATCGCGCTGGACCCTCTGCGTCGCGGCGAGGGAATCTCGCTGGAGCGGATCATTCCGTATTCGCCCGGACATCTGCTCCAGTGCAACATCCATCATATCGAGGAAAGAGGTGCCAGTGCCGGCCCCATTCAGCACGCGGGCGAGGAGGTGGGCTACCTGCTGGAAGGGGAGATCGAACTGATCGTCGACGAAAAAAGTTTCCTGCTGTCGGCGGGCGATGCCTTCGTCTTCAATTCGGAGTTGCCGCACCATTACAGGAATGTCGGAAAACAAAGAGCCAGCATCTTCTGGGTGAACACGCCGGCGACATTCTGAACGCAGTGCGAGTCTAAAAAAGCGCAATTCAAGTTACTTGACAAAGGTTCAAGCTCATTGAATTATGCCCCGGCGCTCAAGCGCTCGATGAGCCCGACGACGGGTCATTCAAAAAAAGGGGAACCCGAATGCGCATTTCCAAAATTCTTTCCGGCGGCATAGCCGCTCTTGCCTTCACCATCGCTTTTGGAGCGGCTTCCGCCCAGGCGGATACCTTCGCTCTCGTCACCATCAACCAGCAGGCTCTCTTCTTCAATCAGATCAATGACGGTGCCCAGGCTGCCGCAAAGGCTGCGAATGTCGATCTGGTGATCTTCAACGCCAACAACGTTCCGGCCGCGCAAAACGATGCGATCGAGACCTATATCACGCAGAAGGTGGACGGCATCATTCTCGTCGCCATCGACGTCAATGGCGTCAAGCCGGCGATTACGGCGGCAAAGGCGGCCGGCATTCCGGTGATCGCGATCGACGCGCAGATCCCCGGCGGCGACAATGTTTCGTTCATCGGCGTCGATAACGCCAAGGCCGGTGAAGACATCGGCAAGTTCTTTTCGGATTATGTGAAGTCGGACATGTCGGGCACTGCCAAGACAGGCATCGTCGGCGCGCTCAATTCCTTCATTCAGAACCAGCGTCTCGACGGCTTCAAGAAGGCCGTGACCGACGGCGGCCAGGCCGTCACCTTCCTCGACACGGTCGATGGCCAGAACCAGCAGGACATCGCCCTCGGCGCGGCCGAAAACCTGATGACCGCCAATCCCGACATGACGACGATCTATGCGACGGGTGAGCCGCAGCTGATCGGCGCCGTCTCCGCGGTCGAGAGCCAGGGCCGGCAGAAGGACGTCAAGATCTTCGGCTGGGACCTGACCGCGCAGGCCGTCAAGGGCATTGAAGAGGGTTGGGTCACCGCCGTCGTGCAGCAGGATCCGGCCGGCGAGGGCAAGGCTGCCGTCGAAGCGCTGGTCAAGCTCAAGAAGGGCGAAACCATCGAGCCGATCATCAATGTTCCGGTGACCATCGTCACCAAGGACAATGTCGCTGAGTTCAAGGGCATGTTCAAGTAACAACCCTTCTCCGGATTGCCGCTCGCGCCCCCCTCTGGCATCCTCTCTCGCGTTGACGGGAGAGAAGCGAGCGGCATCCCTTTTTGTGTCCGATGGCCGCGTCATCACGGCTGCTATCGGGATGAGAGGTCGCCATGAACGGGAAAACCCACCATGACAACTGATACCTACCGCGTCCGCATGACCGGTATTTGCAAACGCTACCATCCCATCCAGACGCTCGACAATGTCTCGCTGACACTGAAGCCCGGCGAAGTTCTGGGTCTCGTCGGCGACAACGGCGCCGGCAAGTCGACACTGAGCAAGGTTCTCTCTGGCGCCGTCATTCCCGACAGCGGCACGATCGAGATCGACGGGAAGGTCGTATCCTTTGCCTCGCCCGCCGATGCCCGCGCCGCCCATGTCGAGATGGTCTATCAGGACCTGTCGCTGTGCGACACGGTCGATGTTGCCGGCAATCTTTTCCTCGGCCGCGAGCCGCGCCGCCATGTACTCGGCATGCCGCTTCTCGACAAGAAGACGATGCATGCACTGACCCGCGATATGCTCGACCGGCTCGGCATCGTCATCGCCGATACCCGCCTGAAAGTGGAGAACCTTTCCGGTGGTCAGCGCCAGTCGATCGCCATCGGCCGTGCCGCTTCGTTCGAGCCGAAGGTGCTGATCATGGACGAGCCGACGGCGGCGCTTGCCGTGGCGGAAGTCGAGGCGGTTCTCGAACTCATTCGCGCAGTCAGTGCCCGCGGCGTCAGCGTCATTCTCATCACGCACCGCCTGCAGGACCTCTTTCTCGTCTGCGACCGTATCCAGGTCATGTACGAAGGCCGCAATGTCGCCGAACGACGGATCGAGGACACCAGCATCGAGGAGGTCGTCAACCTCATCGTCGGGCGCAAGTTCGCCGCCCGTTCCGCCCATAACGGCCATGAAACCGGAGCTTCCGCATGACCATGCCCACATCGCAGACCGGGCATGCCGGTTCTCACGTCTCGCAGGCACGATTGCGCAAGGCAACCCTCTGGGACAAGCTGCTGGCGAACGGCAGCGTCGTTTCGATCGCGCTGTTCTTTCTGGTGGTCTGCGTCGTCTTCTCGCTCGTCACCAACGCCTTCCTCACGGCACCCAATCTGCTCAACATCGTGCGCCAATCGGCGCCGCTGCTGATCGTGGCGGCCGCCATGACCTTCGTCATCACGACCGGCGGGATCGATCTTTCGGTCGGTTCGGTGCTGGCTTTGGTGGCCACGCTGTCGGCAACGGCGCTGCAGGCCGGCCTGCCATGGCCGCTTGTCATCGTCATGATGCTGGCTCTTGGTGCCTTCATCGGTGCGATCCACGGATTCTTCATCGCCTATGAGCGTATTCCGGCCTTCATCGTCACGCTCGCCGGCCTGTCCGTCATCCGCGGCATCGCCCTTCTGATCACCGGCGGCTACTCCATTCCGATCGAGACCACGAGCCTGTTCACCACCATCGGCCGGGCGTGGTTCCTCGGCATTCCCGTTCCCGCGCTGATCGCGCTTTGCATCCTGGCGCTCGCGTACGTCGTCTTCAACGACACTCCATTTGGCCGCTACGTCACCGGCATCGGCGCCAACATGGAAGCGGTGCGGCGCGCAGGCATCGACACGCGCTTCACGATCCTGTTCGTCTATATTCTGTCAAGCGTGTCGGCGGCACTCGCCGGGGTCATTCTCGCGGCCCGCCTCGGCTCCGGCTCATCCAATGCGGGGCAGGGGTTCGAGCTGGAAGTGATCGCGGCGGTGGTTCTCGGCGGCACCAGCCTGTTCGGGGGCAGGGGCACGATTGTCGGCACGGTGCTTGGCGCGCTGACGGTTGCGGTCATTGCCAACGGCCTGATCCTTGCCCATATGTCACCATTCCTCACCCCCATTGTCACCGGCACGATCATCCTGATCGCCGTGTGGCTGAACTTCCGCCTGTTTCGCGGCGCGGTGCGGGGCAAGTGACGGTGGATCATCTGTTCGACAGCCCAGTTCCACCGCGTGCCGCCATTGGCGTGACGTCCGGGACGGTGATGACCGTTCTCGGCCCCATCCCGGTCGACGACATGGGCACCACCCTGATGCACGAGCACATTTTCCTCGATGGGGAGAAGTCCTGGCGATGCCCATGCCACCCGGATGCGCAGGCCATCGGCACGCAGAAGGTCAGCATGGAGATCATCGGCGAGTTGCGGATGAACCCCTACATGAACCGCGACAACGTTTCGCTCGACGATGGCGATCTGGCGCTGTCGGAACTGAAGCGCTTCCAGGCGCTGGGCGGTCACACCGTCGTCGACACCACCAATATCGGCATCGGCCGCGAACCGGCCAAGCTTGCCCGGATCGCCAAAATGTCAGGCCTCAAGATCGTCATGGGCACCGGCTTCTATCTGGAGTTCAGCCATCCGGACTGGCTGAAGGCGATGGATGTCGATGCCGTGACGGAATTCATCGTCGACGACATCGGCGGGGGTGAAAAACAACCCGAGATCATGGCCGGCATTATCGGCGAGATCGGCGTCAGCAAGGATTTCACGTCCGAGGAGCGCAAATCGCTGCGGGGTGCCGCCCGTGCGTCGAAGATCACGGGCGTGCCGCTCTCGGTCCACCTGCCCGGCTGGGAACGCCTGGCGCACGAGGTTCTCGACGTCGTGGAAGAGGAAGGCGCCGATCTACGGCACACGATCCTCTGCCATATGAACCCGAGCCATGAGGATCTGCCCTATCAGAAGGCGCTGGCCGAGCGCGGAGCCTTTCTCGAATACGACATGATCGGCATGGATTTCTATTATGCCGACCAGGATGCCCAGTCGCCCTCCGACGAGCAGAATGCGCGCGCCATTCGTTCCCTGATCGACATGGGCTACGGCGACCGCATTCTGCTGTCGCAGGACGTGTTCCTGAAAATCATGCTCACCCGCTATGGCGGCTTCGGCTACGGCTTCATCCTGAAACACTTCCTGCCACGCCTGAAGCGCCACGGGGTCGATCAGGCTGCCATCGACAGGATGTTGATCGACAATCCGAAATCCGTTTTCTCCAGCGCGCCCTGACCGCTGGCATCAAAGTCCAAGGAGTTTCCATGTCCAAGTCCAAAGTTCTTCTCGCAGGCGAGTCCTGGGTTTCCACCGCAACCCACATCAAGGGGTTCGACCAGTTTCCGACCGTCACCTATCACACCGGTGCGGACGAGCTTCTGGCAGCGCTGAAGAACAGCCCGTTCGACGTCCAGTTCATGCCGGCGCATGAGGCGCAGCGCGATTTTCCGCAATCGCTGGAAGCTCTGTCCGCCTATGAGGCCATCATCCTGTCGGATATCGGCGCCAACACTCTGCTGCTGCATCCCGATACCTGGATCCACTCCAAGACCACGCCAAACCGTCTTCGTCTGTTGCGCGACTATGTTCGCAACGGCGGCGCACTCCTGATGTTCGGTGGCTACTACAGTTTCCAGGGCATCAACGGCGGCGCGCGCTATCACAAGACGCCCGTCGAGGAAGTCCTTCCTGTCTCCTGCTTGCCCTTTGATGACCGCGTCGAGGTCCCGGAAGGCTTCGCACCGGTCGTCACGGGCATGGCGAGCCATCCCATTCTCAAGGGGCTCGGAACCGACTGGCCGGTTCTGCTCGGTTATAACGAGGTAACGGTCAAGGACGGGGCGGAGGTGCTGGCGACGGTCTCGACGGATTACGGCTCGCAGCCGCTTCTGGTGACGGGAACCTACGGCAAGGGCCGGACGGTCGCCTGGGCCTCTGACGTCGGTCCGCACTGGCTGCCGTCGAGCTTCATTGCGTGGTCGGGCTACAAGACGCTGTTCGAACAGATGCTTGCCTGGGCGACCGCGAAAGCCTGAGCCATGCGCGTTCACGCCGTCGGCAACGTCTGCATCGATACGACATTCCGTCTCGACCGTCTTCCCGAGGCGGGCGAGACGGTGAATGCGAGCGGTCATGCGGACGGCATCGGCGGCAAGGGTGCAAACCAGGCCGTCGCCGCCGCACGCACCGGCTCCGCCGTTACCCTCTGGGCTGCTGTCGGTGAGGATGCAGATGGTGCTCGCATTCGCCAGACCCTCTCCGCCGATCTGGATCTCTCCGGCCTTGTTGCGCTCGCCTTTCCCACGGATCGTTCCGCCATCGCGGTGGACGCATGCGGCGAGAACCTGATCATCAGCGGCGTTTCCTGCGCGCGGGGCTTCGATCCGCTCCGGTACACGGACCTGCTTCAGGCCATCGCGCCCGGCGATATCGTCGTCATGCAGGGCAACCTGACAGTCGAGGTCACAAGCGCCTGCCTGCAGGCGGCAAAGGCAAGGGGGGCCAGCACCGTGCTCAATGCAAGCCCGTTGGCAAGGGACGTTGCTTTCGATCTGAATTGCGTCGATTTCGTTGTCGTCAACGAGGGCGAGGCGCTGGCGATGACAGGCTGTGCCGTGCCGCAGGAGGCCGCCGGCGCATTGATCGCCCACGGTGCGGGGGCCGCTATCGTCACGCTTGGCGCACGGGGCTGCGTTCTGCTCGAAAAAGGCATACCGGCCGTCTTTATCGCGGCGCCCGGTGTATTCCCCGTCGATACCAGCGGCGCGGGCGACGTGCTGTGCGGCGTCTTTGCCGGCTGTCTGGCACAGGCGATGGCGCCCGGGGCGGCCCTGCGGATAGCCGTTGAAGCCGCAGCGATCGCAGTCACCCGGCCGGGAACGCTTGCCTCCTGCCCGACGGCGGCGGAACTATCAATTCTCATGAAGAAATCGGAAACGGAACAGCCATGACGCAGACAGCAAAACCAATCGGATCCAGCGCGGGCGATGCGATGTTCTCCCTCTTTGGCCGCAGCAAGGTTGTGATCGGCGTGGTTCACCTGCCGCCCCTGCCCGGTGCGCCGCGCTATCAGGGAGAGGCGATAGAGGATATCTACAGCCAGGGCCTGGACGATGCGCGCGCCTATCTCGAGGGTGGATGCGACAGTGTGATCATCGAGAACCATGGGGACATCCCCTTTTCGAAACCCGATGACATCGGACCGGAGACGTCCGCCTACATGTCGGTCATCTCGGACCGCATTCGGCGGGAGCTCGGCCGGCCGATCGGCATCAACGTTCTCGCCAATGCCGCCATTCCGGCGCTCGCCATCGCAAGTGCTGCCGGCGCGGGCTTCGTGCGTGTCAACCAATGGGCCAATGCCTACGTCGCCAACGAAGGCTTTATCGAAGGCGAGGCGGCACGGGCCATGCGCTACCGGGCAAAGCTGAGACAGCACGGCATCAAGATTTTCGCCGACGCCCACGTCAAGCACGGTGCGCATGCGATCGTCGCCGACAGGCCGGTGGAGGAACAGGTCAAGGATCTCGTCTTCTTCGACGCCGATGCCGTGATTGCCACCGGCCAGCGCACCGGCCATGCCGCGGATCTTGGTTACATCCGCATGATCAAGGAGGCGGCGGGCCTGCCGACGCTGGTCGGCAGCGGCGTGACGCCGGACAACGCGCGCGCCATCCTCGATATCGTCGACGGCGTCATCGTCGCGAGTTCCCTGAAATATGACGGCGTCTGGTGGAACCGCGTCGAGAAGGCTCGTGTGACGGCCTTCATCGCCGGGCTGAAGGCATGAGCGGACGCGCGCGCATCAACGGCGAACGGCTTTTGAAGCGGCTCGATGATTTTGCGTCGATCGGCGCGACGGCGGCCGGCGGTGTCAATCGGCAGGCATTGACACCCTGCGACCGCGACGCCCGGGCGCTTCTTGCCCGGCTCGCCATGGAGCGCGGCTTCGGCGTGTTTCAGGATCCGTTGGCCAATCTCTTCATCCGGCGGGAAGGGCGGGATGGCCACGCGCCGCCTTTTCTGATCGGCAGTCATCTCGACAGCCAGCCGACCGGCGGCCGCTTCGACGGCGCTCTTGGCACGCTGGCGGCTTTTGAGGTTCTGGAGGCTCTGGAGGATGCCGGCGCCGAGACGGATGCGCCGATCGAGGTCGTTGCCTGGACGAACGAGGAAGGCTGCCGTTTTGCTCCAGGTGCGATGGGTTCCATGGCCTTCTCGCTCGGTCGCATGCCGGATGGCTGGCAAGAGATCAAGGGCACCGACGGAGTCTTGCTGAGTGATGCGCTGAATGCCACGCTGGAAGCCCTGCCGGCGGCCCGCAGCCGGCCGCTCGGGTTTCCGGTTCTCGGTTATCTCGAACTGCATATCGAGCAGGGCCCGTCGCTGGAGAAGGAGAATCTCGCGATCGGTGTCGTCACCGGCATTCAGGGGACCCGCTGGCTGGAAATCACCGTGACCGGACAGGCGGCGCATGCGGGCACCACGGAATTTGCCTTTCGCCGCGACCCCATGGTCGCCGTCAGCCGGGCGCTCAACGCGCTGTATGACACCATCATGCCCGACGATCCGAACGCGCGGTTTACCGTCGGCCGCCTCATGGTGCATCCCGGTTCCGTCAATTCCATTCCGGGCTCGGTCTTTCTCAGCATCGATATCCGCCACCCGGATTCCGCCCGGCTTGATGAGATCGAGGCACGGGTTCGGACGCTTTTTACCGACGCCGCTCCATCCACAGGCTGCACGCTCGATATCCGCAAGACCTTCGATATGAGCCCCGCCACCTTCTCCTCTATCTGCATCGATGGCGTGGCAACGGCCGCGCAGCAACTGCGGCTGCCCTTCAAGCAGATGGTGTCCGGTGCGTTTCACGACGCGCTATACGTGTCCCGCGTGGCGCCGGCCGCGATGATCTTCGTGTCGTGCAGGGACGGATTGAGCCACAATGAAGCCGAGCACGTCGAACCCGAACACGCGGTCGCGGGAGCGCGGGTGCTGCTGGAATCCACAAGGGTGAATTTGGCCAATCTGACCGCGCGTCTCTGATAGCCCTGTATGACGAGGGCGATGTCGGAAGCGTTCTTGCCGGTCGTATAGGCAAATTGCTGCCGGGGGATAATCGCATGTCTGGCGAGGACGTCGGTCCAAGCCTTTGAACGAGCGCTTGCAAAGTCGCCATAAATCCGTCGGACGTTAGACTCTCCGATCTTGGCGATCTCTTCGAATAGTCCATCTGCGATTTTAGCAGAAGCATTGTCGGCATCGATAAGCCTGGCTAGGCGGGGAGGCCGGATGTCAGATGGCATCGTCGGAATCCTCGCGGGGGTCTACAGCCGCGGCTTGTCGATAATTTTCCGCCGCGACGACTCGCTTGCGAAGGCCGGGACTCGTGAAAGATAGTTCAGGATGATGCTGACCTTGCCGAACGCTATAATGAACAGCGGATATCGGTAGACTTGATCCTGCTTGAGACACCCCAAGCACAGATGTCCGCGATCAAAGCAGGGAGAGAACATGACGAAGGCCTGCATGGTTCGAGCCGAAAGAAATGGCCGCCTGCATGATGCCTTCAAGGAATCCTCCGTTGTCGCTGCGGCCGGCGCGAGCTCGGCTGCTTTCCGCATGCGCAGCCATCGGTGAGCGATGCGTGTGTTCGATATCGGCTTGTTTTCAAAGTCATGTTTCCGCAAGGCGATTGCAGTGGCCGTTGAGTTTCGAGCGCAACTCCGTGTTCCGACATTCCTACATGCGGGCGTTGCACTCCGCGCTGGGCCATGCCAGAAAACGGCAGTTATGGAATATGGCTTGAGTCGGAGGTTCCACTGAGTTTAACCCTGACCAAGGTCGAAGATCTCGCTCCAGATCAAGGCTCTCTCGCGGCGGCGCGCAAGCTTCTGAAACCCTCGGGCTGGCCGACTGTCGCGCAGGACGGGTCAGGCCTCATCTGGGGCGAATGCCAGGGGTCCGGCGCCACTCCCTACAGGATCTCTGTCACGGAACTCGACGCGGGCTACAAATGCAGCTGCCCCAGCCGCAAGTTCCCCTGCAAGCACGCGCTGGCGCTCATGTGGATGCGCGCTGAGGGCAAGGTCGAATTTACGACCGCCGTGGCACCGGGCTGGGTGACAGAATGGTTGTCGCGCCGCCGCGGACCTTCCACGAGCACCTCCCCGACCAGTGCCGACAAGCCCAGGGCGGCTATTGCAGCGGTCGAGGAATCCGAGGAGGCCGTCGATGCGAAGACGGAAGCCCGCGCCATCGCCGTCCGTGAACGCAACCGACTGGAACGCGAGGCATCCATTGCCAACGGCCTCGATGACCTGGATACTTGGCTTGTGGACCAGATGGAGGCGGGGATTGCGGCCTTCCCGGCCAAGGCATCCGCGGCATGCCGGGTGATGGCGCAACGCCTGTTCGATGCCAAGGCGTCGGGCCTGGCGCTGAGGGTTGATACCTTGCCGGCGCGGCTCTTTACCTTCGCCGAATCCATACGGCCTATGGTTGCCATCCAGGAACTGGGTGCGCTTCACCTCCTGGCCGACGCCTATCGCCGGCAGGAGAACCTGCCCGAGCCCTTGCGCAACGACATTCGGCAGACGATCGGCTGGAATGTCACGCGAGAAGCATTGCTCGCCGATGAACAGGCGCCACGCGTTTCTGGCAGCTGGCGGGTCTGGGCGGCGCGCAGCGAAGTCCAGCCGGACAAGCTGCGGCGGATCGAGACATGGCTCCACGGCAGCGACCGGCACGCGGTACTCATCGACTATGTCCCGGTTTCGACCGGTGCATCCTCAAGCGGTTACAGCGTCGGCGATACCTTCGATGCTGAACTGGTTTTCTATCCGTCGAGCGTGCCACTTCGCGCGCTGATCGTCAGACAGATAACCGGAACCGACGCATCCGATGCGCCGCTTGCGCTCCCGAGCCACGATCTCGCTACGGCGTATGGGCTTTACGAGGAGGCATTGATCGAAAAACCCTGGCTCGGGGAGTTTCCCCTGATGTTTCGCGGTGCGCGGCTCAGGCGCTCGGGTGAGACTGTCTACCTCAATGATAGCGGCATCAGCCTTCCGGTGGCGAAATCGCAATCCGCGGCGAGCTGGCCGCTTCTGCAGTTCGAGGCGATCGACGGTGCCAGTCTCTGGGATGGCAGCGAACTGACGCTCTGCTGGTCGGAAACGGCGCTTGGGCGGTGGACTGCATGACTGCTCGCAGCGTGAAGAACGCGATCCTGCCAAAGCTTCTCACCGGCAGCCGGGATGGTCTGCCGCTCGACGCGATCGGCGCGACCGATCCCCTGCAGGCGCTGGCCCTTGCAGGCCAGTCGCTGCGCTTCGACCGTCCCGCGCAGCCCTCGCAGTTTCAGATCGATGATCCCATCCTCGAAACTGCCGAGATCATGACGGATAAAGCGCGGAAACTCCTGCTCCGGCTGCTTTCGGGCAAGAACCA
Organism: Rhizobium herbae; assembly: GCF_017873135.1. Taxonomy (GTDB): domain Bacteria; phylum Pseudomonadota; class Alphaproteobacteria; order Rhizobiales; family Rhizobiaceae; genus Pararhizobium; species Pararhizobium herbae. Next base: position 321,811 of record NZ_JAGGJV010000002.1, read on the forward strand.
GGCGTCGGCTCAGCTATCCCGCGCAATCGTTCGAAAGCTTGGCGAAAGGAAGCTCCGGTTGCATCCTTTCGACCTGCCGAAGCTCGAATCTTTCGTGAAGGCGAATGCGGAAAGCCTGGGGGAGGAAGCGCTCGCCTTTTCCGAGCGCGAGACGCCGGTTGCGCAGAAGCAGAGCTATTTTGCACCCGATCGCCTGAACGACGAGAACTGGATGCTTGCAACGCCCGCCGTAAAGGCCAGTTATATCGGTGGCCGCAGGTCATCCGATCCTGCTGCAGCGCGTGCTCTGGTCGAGGCGGTCTGGTCGTCGGAGAATGCAGACAACCGTGTGCGATTGCTCGGCGCCTTGCGGGAACATTTGTCCGAAGCGGATGCGCCGTTTGTGGTGGGTCTCGAAAGGGATCGTGCTCCGCGCGTTCGCGAACTGGCCCAGAAGCTGCTCTTGCGGCTGCCGGGATTCAAGGGCGACAACCCGGCGCTACGCAGTGCTCTTGAGCGCATCAAGGTCGGCAAAGCCGGGCTCGTCTTCAAGAAGACGGTACTTACCCTCGAACTGCCGGTAACGGTGAAGGACCAGGGGACGATTGTCTGGCTCAGCGAAACTTTCAGCTCGGTGGGCTTGCAAGACCTCGCCGATGCTTTGTCGATGTCGGTCGAGGCCATGGTGACCGCTGCCGAGGGACAGAGCGCTCTTCTGGTTGCCCTGCTCTTCATGGCCACGCAGGACAAGCGGCTGGATGTCGTGAAGACGATCACCGATCGCCATCTCCTCGATAGCTGGGAAGCCCTTTCCCAGCTCGATTCCGAGATTCTCGCGGATTACAGCTCCGATATGCGCCAGCTCTGGGTCGAATATGTTTTCCGTCCGAACCGCTGGACTGGCGATACGTCGGCATGGATGATCCATCGCACGGCGCAGTGGCTGGGCGGCGAGGCGACGGTCGGTCTCTTCAACGGCATTCTGAAATCCACACCTTGGCAGTGGCGCCTCAAGGACCCGGCGCGCATCGACGCGGATGTCGCGGACAGCATGGCCATCCTGTGTCCGGCATCCTTGCGTGCGACGCTGCGATCCGAGCTTGCCGCTCTGGAGCCTGCCAAGAGCGGCAACGCAACCCTTTTTCTCGATCTTATGAATAGTCTGGAGCCAGTTCATGCCTGAAGCACAACTTCGCCGCCCTGCCGAAGAGATCTATGCCGGCGAGCTGGCGGCAATGGCCAAGGGTGACGACCGTGAGAGGCCGGCAAATTGGAAACTCTCGCCGCAGGCGGTCGTCACCTACCTTCTCGGTGGCAACGCATCCGACGGCACGCCGATCTCGGCGAAATATGTTGGCAACCGGAGGCTGATCGAAACGGCGGTTGCGACGCTTGCGACCGACCGCGCGCTCATGCTGCTTGGCCTGCCGGGCACCGCGAAGTCCTGGGTTTCCGAACATCTCGCCGCGGCAATTTCCGGCTCTTCCCAGCGCTTGATTCAGTGCACGGCCGGCACCGACGAGAACCAGATCCGCTACGGCTGGAACTATGCCTTGCTGCTTGCCAAGGGGCCGTCTCGGGAAGCACTCGTCAAGACGCCGCTGGTGCGCGCCATGGAGGAGGGCACGCTGCTTAGACTCGAGGAGCTGACCCGTATGGGATCCGACGTGCAGGACACGCTGATCACTGTGCTTTCGGAAAAGACGCTGCCGGTGCCGGAACTCGATATCGCAATCGACGCCACGCGCGGTTTCAATATTATCGCAACCGCCAACAACCGCGATAAGGGTGTGAACGAGCTTTCGTCAGCGCTCAAGCGGCGGTTTAATGTCGTGGTTTTGCCGTCTCCTGCAACGCTTGAGGAGGAAACCCGGATCGTCGTGAAACGGGTCGGCGAGATCGGTGGCAATCTCAGCCTGCCGCCGATCCAGCCCGCCGAAAAGGAGCTTGCCCGCGTCGTCATGCTGTTCCGGGAAATTCGCGACGGAAAGACACTGAACGGCAAGACCAAACTGAAGACCTCGACGGGAACTCTCTCGACCGCAGAAGCAATTTCGGTCGGTGTTTCGGCCTGGGCGGAAGCCGCGCATTTTGGGGACGGTCGGATCGATGCGAATGCGATGGCGGCGAATATCGTCGGTGCCGTCGTCAAGGATCCTGTGCAGGATAGCGTTGCCTTGTCCGAATATCTCGAAACGGTCGTCCGGACGCGCGATGGGTGGGGCGATCTCTACGAGGCCATCCGCGAGGTGATCTGAACCATGAAACGGAAGCCGCATCTCTTTGGCATCCGGCACCATGGGCCGGGCTCGGCGGCGCTGCTCAAAGGTGCGCTCGACGTGCTCGATCCGGCTTGTGTGCTGATCGAGGGATCGCCGGAAGGTGATGCTCTGATCCGGCATGCCGCACTGCCCGGGATGAAGCCACCGCTTGCCATGTTGTTCTATGCCGCCGACGAGGCGGCGAACGCTGTTTTCGCGCCATTCGCGGAATTTTCTCCGGAATGGGTTGCCATGCAATGGGCGCTCGCGCATGGCCGTCCAGTGCGCTTCATTGACTGGCCCGCCGCCGTGTCGCTCGCCCTTGGAAAGGCTGCACGCGAAGATGATATGCAGCCCAAGAATGCTGAAGACGAGGAAGGCACGCAAACTACTATCCCCGCCCCGTCTCGTCTCGATCCGCTCGACCTGCTTGCGGAAGCTGCAGGATATGGCGATGGCGAGACCTTCTGGAACGGGCTGATCGAGCAGGGCGGCGGCGGCCAGTCACCGCTCGAGATCTTTGCCGCCATCGAAGCTGCCATGACGGAAGCCCGCCAACATCAGGCCGACGCCGGAGGTATGAGCGAAAGCGAACAACTGCGCGAAGAACGACGCGAGGCTTTCATGCGCGGACATATCAGAGATGCGCTAAAACAGCATGATGGCGAAGTCGCGGTGGTGGTTGGCGCCTGGCATGTCGGCGGACTGCGCGCCGAGACGACGGTTGCCGAGGACCGCAGCATCGTCAAGGACCTGCCGAAGATCAAGGTGGAGGCGACCTGGGCGCCGTGGAGCGACGGACGGCTAAGCTATGCGTCCGGTTATGGTGCGGGTGTCATTTCTCCGGGCTGGTATCGGCATCTCTGGAGCCTTTATTCCGGCGCTGGCCAGCAAGGACCGGAAGCCTTCGCCGCCCTGTGGCAGGCGCGCACCGCCGCCCTGTTGCGGCAGGAAGGATTTTCGGCCTCCACGGCTTCCGCGATCGAAGCCGCGCGCCTTGCGCTCGGGCTTGCGAGCATGAGAGACCTCAGCGTCCCCGGCCTTGCGGAAATGCGCGATGCCACGCTTTCCGCCCTCTGCCACGGCGACGCTGCCCAGCTCGCGCTGGTCGAACGCAAGCTCTATATCGGCAACCGGATCGGCGAGATTGATGATTCCGTTCCGCAAATGCCGCTGGCGCGGGATTTCGAACTGTGGTGCCGCAGGGCCCGCATAAAACCCGAGGAGGCGGACAGCCAGATCAAGCTCGATCTCCGCAGCGACGCGGGCCTGTTGAAATCGACCTTTCTCCATCGGCTCAACCTGATTGACATCCATTGGGGCCGCCTGATCGATGCGGAGGCGGCGCGCGGGACCTATCGCGAGATCTGGAATCTCTCCTGGTCTCCGGAGATGTCCGTCGGCCTTGCCGAAGCGCTTGTCTGGGGTTTGACGATCGAGCAGGCCGCAGCCGTGGCGACGATCGAGCGCGGCCGCAATGCGAACGGCATCGCGCAGCTTTCGCAACTCGTGCATGGCGCGCTTGTTGCCGATCTTCCCGAGGCCGCAAGCACCTGCATCGATTTTCTGCAGGCCGCCGCGGTGCAGACCAATGACATCACCGATCTGATGAAAGCGGTGGTGCCGCTTGTGCGCATTGTCCGCTACGGCACCGCCCGTAAATTGCCGGAGCCCGAGCTTCGCGCGCTGATCGTTGCGCTCAGTTCTGAAATCAATGCCGGTGTCCGGATCGGCTCCCGTCAGCTGGACGACGATGCGACCGCGGCGCGCGTGATCGCGATGCGGGCCTATGACGAGGCACTCGGTGTTCTAAGGGATGCCGCGCTGCTCGACGAATGGCGGCGCCAACTCGCGCTCATGGTCGATGACGCGCATGTCGTCGCGCCGGTCGTGGGGCTCAGCCTTCGACGGCTTCATGATCTCGGCCTTTGGAGCGAGCAGCAGGTATCGGCCGCCTTTTCGCGGCAGATCGTCGGGGAAACGCCTGCCCGAGCCGGCGGCTTCGTTGAAGCGTTCATCGCCGGGTCTGCCGAGGTCCTCATCCAGGACGAGACGCTGCTTTTCCTGATCGACGAATGGCTTTGCGGATTGGACGAAGAGGTCTTCGTCGAAAGCCTGCCGCTGTTTCGGCGTGCCCTTGCCGGCTTCGATTCGATCGGTCGCAAGCGGGTCATGGAACGCATCGCGGGCGGGCGAAGACAGGCATCGGCCGCCCGTATCGATGAGACGGAGGACAATCCTGCCTTCGAACGCGCGCTGCCCTTGCTGCGGCAAATCCTGGGAATGGACGCATGACATCGGAACGTATCCGCCGTTGGAAGCTGGCACTTGGCGATGACGACATGGACGGTCTCGGTGAACGTGACCAGCGGCTGAGCCGCGCACTGTCGGCTCTCTATGAATCGGAAGGCAGCAAGGGGCGCGGCGGGCTTGGTGCCTCCTCGCCGAAGGTTTCGCGCTGGCTAGGGGATATCCGCGAGTTCTTTCCGGCCCCCGTCGTCCAGGTCATTCAGAAGGATGCCTTCGAGCGGCTCAATCTCAAGGCGCTGATGCTAGAGCCGGAGTTTCTCTCGACGCTGGAGGCCGACGTGCATCTTGTCGCCGACCTGATTTCGCTGCGTGGCGCCATACCCGAAAAGACCATGGAAACCGCACGCATGGTGGTCAACAGGGTCGTCGAGGACATGATGAAGCGGCTCCAGTCCAAAACGGTGGAGAAGCTGACCGGTGCGCTCAACCGCTCTCAGCGCACTTGTAAGCCCCGTCATGCCGATATCGACTGGCCGCGGACCATTCGCGCCAATCTTCGCCACTACCAGAAGGAGTTCAACACCATCGTGCCGGAGACGTTGATCGGTTTTTCTCGAAAGACACGCACGCGCGCTGATCTCGACCACGTCATGCTTTGCGTCGACCAGTCCGGCTCGATGGCATCTTCGGTTGTCTATGCATCGATCTTCGCAGCCGTCATGGCATCCTTGCCCGTGCTATCAACCAAACTTGTCTGCTTCGATACCGCAATAGTCGACCTGACCGAGGATCTGGCCGATCCGGTCAAGGTTCTCTTCGGCGTGCAACTGGGCGGCGGCACCGATATCAATGCGGCGCTTGCCTATTGCGAGACGAAGATCGAGCGGCCGTCGAAAACACATCTTGTTCTCGTCACCGATCTATATGAAGGCGGGGATGCGACATCCATGCTGGCGCGCGTCGCGGCCCTTAAACAGTCCGGGGTCAACGTCATCGTCCTTCTGGCACTCTCGGACGATGGCAGGCCGAGCTATGACGTTCGCCATGCCGGCGCGATTGCCGCCATGGACTGCCCGGTCTTTGCCTGCACGCCGGACCAGTTCCCGGATCTGATGGCGGCCGCGTTGACACGGCAGGATATCGGACAATGGGCTGGCGCCAACGGCATTGAAGTTGTGCGCCATGCATAGATGTCCGTTTGTGTCTCGATACCTCTTGGACGTCAGGCCGCCTCGGAATTTGCGTGCGTATCCGGCACCAGTCTGAAGAGCGACAGCATCACGACACAGCCGCCTTCTCCTGCATGACCGTTAGCTTGGCTTCCTGATTTCCTCGAACTTCAGATCGAATCGCGCCAGATATTTGACCAGGCGATCTGCGTCGTTGCTGCTCTTTTTTTCCAATCGGGAGTTGGCGAACAAGGTCCGGCCGGCAGCGCTTGCGGTTGTGTGTTCTCTACAGGTGCGGATGACTGCGGAGAGTTGCGTTGCGTCGAAGAGGTCGAGGCGCGCGGCTGCTTCGGCGCCCAGTAATTCTTCGACCAAGGTATTGATTGCGTGATTGTCGGATGATGAGCGCCAGAAGTTATTCAACCGCCGAACCTCGTCATCGACGACGTCTGTGGTGATGCGCCCATGCGGCGCAAGCGTCGCCATGCGCGTTACCGAAGCGGACAAGTCACGGAAGTTGGCGCTCCAGGCGGCTTGCGGGCCTGTCGCAAAGGCAAGGTAGCGCTCGCGGGCCTCCTTGTTGAAGGTGACATTCTCGCCTTCGCGTTCCAGGTGGCGCCTGAGCTCGAAGTCGAGATTGGGCTCGATATCCTCCTTGCGCTCGCGCAGGCCCGGTAGCTGGAAGGTCCACAGATTCAGGCGCGCATAGAGATCTTCGCGAAATTTGCCCATGCGCACATCTTCGCCGAGGTCGCGATTGGTGCCGGCCAGCAGCTGGAAATCGGCGGAGACCTCCCGGTCGGCGCCCACGGGCAGAAAGCGCTTCTCCTCGATCGCGCGCAGGCACATGGCCTGCTCGTCGAGGCCGAGTTCGCCGATCTCGTCAAGGAACAGGACTCCCTTGTCCGCGGATTTGAGCAGTCCGGAACGCTCGCCTGCTGCGCCGGTGAACGCGCCCTTCACATGGCCGAACAAAGTGGACATGGCCTGGTCGCCGCGCAAGGTGGCGCAGTTGACCTCGATGAAGGGGCCGCTGACTTTTCGCTGGCTCTTCTTGAGTTCATAGATCTTGCGGGCAAGTTGGGATTTGCCTGCCCCCGTCGGCCCGGTCAGGAGCACGGGGGCCGTCGAGCGGATCACCACCTTCTCGATCTCATCGATCATCCGGTTGAAGGCGGCGTTGCGGGTCGAAATTCCCGACTTCAGGAAAGAGGCAGCGTCCTCGCGCTCGGAGGCGAAGCGCTTGGCAATCTCGTCATAGCGCGAGAGGTCGAGGTCGATAATACGGTGCGTGCCGGCGAAATCCTGCTCCGCCTCCCGGTCGCGGGGTGGCGAAAGCTGCAGGAGTTGGCCGGGAATGATGCGCGCCTCGGTCAACAAGAACCAGCAAATCTGCGCTACGTGCGTGCCGGTGGTGATGTTGACGAGATAGTCTTCCGTGTCTGGATCAAACGGGTAGCTGCGGGCAAAATCCCTGAGGTTTGTATAGACCTCGGAAAAATCCCACGGGTCCCGGAAATTGATGACGTTGCTGCGCACCTCCGTTGCCGGCGACACGGTCGCGATGTCGGCGGTGATCCGGTTGGCCAACGCGGTCGCGTGATTGTCGTGGATGAGTTCCAGCCGATCAATGAATAAACCGTTTTGCTGGCACAGCCCGACATTGGGTCGCCAGCGGCTCCAGCGATTGTCCCATTTCCCCATGTCGAGGGTTGTTCCCAAGATGCTGATCGCAACACGTCGTTTCATGGATTATCCAATTTTATAAAAGACGATAATTTTGGATACGATAAAGGATACGTCAAGTTTTGGCAATTTCTGGAGTATCTTTGGTCGATGATAATTTTCATAATGAATAACAGATAGATAGAGGAAAACTATGCGCGCCGAGGAGCCGTTTCGTAAAACTGGCACGCGTCTTGAAATGTATCTGGCATGAACCAACCAAGAGGTGCTGTCATGGTCAACAAGGCGATCTTCAAAACCTACCTCGGAAAACTGCTTCCGGGCACGGACACGAAAAACCACGAAGCCGCGCCGGCCTACAAGCTGATGCCGCGCGAGGCGCTGGCGCAGTATGCCGTGACCGGCACGTTCAACGGAACCTTCTATGCGGATGGGGCCGAGCAGCTGGAGGCGGTCAAGGCGCTTGCGCTTCAGGTCGAGCCGGAGTTCCTGGCCAAGGTGGCGGTTCATGCTGCCGAGAAGGGTCATATGAAACACATGCCGGTAACACTGCTGGCCATGCTTTCCGGGCTCCAGAGCGACGCGTTTGCCCGTGCGTTTCCGCGCGCGGTCAAGAGCGGCAAGATGCTGCGCGGTTTCGTCCAGGTGATGCGTTCGGGTGCGACAGGACGCAAGTCGCTCGGCACGCGGCCGAAGAAGCTGGTGCAGGCATGGCTGGAACGGGCAAGCACCGAACAGATCCTGCGCGCGATGGTCGGCAATGACCCGTCGCTCGCCGACGTGATCCGGATGGTGCATCCGAAGCCTGCATCGGAAGAACGCAAGGCGCTCTATGCCTGGGCGATCGGCAAGCCGCACGACTATGCGGCGCTGCCGGACCTCGTCAAGGCGCTGGAAGCCTTCCGGCGTGACCAGACGCTGCCCGTGCCGGCCGTGCCGTTCCAGATGCTGACCTCGCTGCCGCTGACGCGGGAACACTGGGTCGAGATCGCCGAAAAGGGCGGCTGGCAGATGGTGCGGCAGAACCTCAACACCTTCGCACGCAACGGCGTGTTCGAGGTTGAAGGGTTTGCCGAGATGCTGGCAGCGCGGCTGGCCGACCCGGACGAAGTCCGCAAGGCCAAGGTCTTCCCCTATCAGTTGATGATGGCGTGGAAGATGGTCGATGGCCAGGTTCCGGACGTGGTGCGCGATGCGCTGCAGGACGCGATGGATGTCGCGATCTCCAACGTGCCGTCGCTTGCCGGCAACGTGGTGCTGTGCCCGGACGTTTCCGGCTCCATGGGTTCGCCCGTGACCGGATACCGCAAGGGGGCAACATCCTCGGTTCGCTGCATCGATGTCGCCGGCCTGATGACCGCGGCGTTCCTGCAGCGCAACCCGAAGGCGCGGGTGCTGCCGTTCGAGAATGACGTGGTGAACGTCAAGCTCAACCGGCGGGATTCGGTGATGACCAATGCGGCCAAGCTGGCGGCGGTTGGCGGCGGTGGAACAAACTGCTCCGCGCCGTTGAGGAGGCTCGCAAACGAGAGTGCGAAGGTCGATCTCGTCGTGTTCATCTCGGACAACCAGTCCTGGATGGATGCGGGTAAGAGCGGCACGCCGACGGCCGTGATGACGGAATGGGCGCGGATCAAGAGGATCAACCCGGCTGCAAAGCTGGTCTGCCTCGATATCCAGCCCTATGCCACCACACAGGCGCCGACGCGGGACGACGTGCTCAACATCGGCGGCTTCTCGGATGCCGTCTATGGTGTGATCACATCCTTCGCGGCCAACGCGAACGGAGCAGACGGCTGGGTGAAGACCATCGAGGCGATCGAGCTCTGACGTAAAAGCAATACCCCCGCGCCGCCGTGAACGGCGCGGGGACCGTGACGAATGCCTTGGAAACTACAGTTCACACTTCCGTGTCGCGGGTTCGAGTCCCGCCGGGTCCGCCATACTATGGACCCGTAGCTCAGTCGGTAGAGCAGGAATGTTTCCAAAAATCCTCGTCGTCGCGGACGAATGACATGGCGAATGCAAAGGAAACTACATCGGCCGCGGCGGGTTCGAATCCCACAGGGGAAGTCACGTTCCCATTCTGGTAGCGGATGTTTCCTTGAAATTGGTCGCCATGACTACAAAGGCGAAAAGCCGGAAGCGATACTGGTGCTCCGCGAATGGAGTTGTGGGTTCGAAGCCTGCTCCGTCGTCGCCTCCCACCGTGGAGGACCGGCGGGAAGTGTCCGGGTGATTGTCATTCTGACGTGAATTGCAGCGGCGAATGCCGGACGGAACTACAGCCGCACCTGGATGGTCTGGCAGGTTCGACTCCTTCCCTTGGCAGCGCTCTCTGGCACGAGCGGGGCCATCCGGTTTCGTCCATCCTCGTCGCCGCTGCAAAGAACTACCCCGGCAAATGCCGGCAGGACTACAGGTAGAGCAGCCCACAGGGTTTCCGGTGTGGTGTGTCGGATGTTCAAATCATCCCGCGTTCCCGAAAGGAGCGCGTAGCTCAGATAATACTGTCCTGCCACCCTTGTTGCCGGGGGACTTGAAGGAATGGAATGCCCGGAGAATGCCGGCAGGACTACACGGAAAGAGCATCCCGTCGCTTTGCGGCGGGAAGGTCGGGTGTTCGATTCATCCCGGTTGCCGCGAGGTGAAGTGTAGCTCAGCACAACCGTCCTGCCAAAACTCGTCGCCGGGACGACGAAGAAGACCCTGGGCGAATGCCGCCGGAGACTACAGGGGCCGCTTAGCGCCATCGGTGATGGAATGCGAGCGGTGAGCTATTCCCCGGCCAACGCTCGTCGCCCGGGTGGTGTGACGAAACGAAACGGAACCAGAAGGACTGCAGACGCAGAAAAGACAATGACAGAGGTAATGAGCGGACAGGATTTGATCGATGCCGGCATGAGCCAGGGCAAGTGGTTTCGCGATGCGCTGGAAGCGGCCAACCGGGTACTGAACGACGGCGGCTCAACAGCCGATGCGCTTGCGGTCGCCCGCGGCTATCAGCCGGGGCCGACCCTGCCGCTCAAGGCGCCGAACGACATCCTGATCCACATGAACATCCGTGCCGAAGACGCCTTCGAACAGGACAATATCGAGAAGGTGAGCGCGACAATGCGCGAGCTTGCCCGCACGCCGGTCGTTCGCGCAGCCGCGATCATGCCTGACGCCTGCCCGTCCGGGCCGGTCGGCACGATCCCGGTTGGCGGCGTGGTGGCGTCGGAAGCGATCCATCCCGGCATGCATTCGGCCGATATCTGCTGCTCGATGGCGATCTCGATCTTCCCGGGCGTGGAGCCGAAGGCATTGCTCGATGCCGTGCATGCGGTGACGCATTTTGGTCCGGGAGGCCGTCCGCGTGGCGCCCAGATCAAGCCTTCCGAGGCGACCTTGGCGGCATTCCAGGCAAACCCACTTTTGAAGGAGATCATCAGCGTCGGCATCGATCACTTCGCCACGCAGGGTGACGGCAATCATTTCGCCTATGTCGGGCAGATGAAGTCGACCGGCGAGACGGCGCTCGTCACCCATCATGGATCGCGCGCTCCTGGCGCACGGCTCTATGACCGGGGCATGAAGCTCGCCAACAGGTTCCGGGAAGTGCTTTCTCCCGAAACGCACCGGGAGAATGCCTGGATTCCTGCGGAAAGCGAAGAGGGAGACATGTACTGGTCGGCGCTGCAGACGATCCGCCAGTGGACGAAGGAAAATCACTACGCCATCCATGACATGACGGCGGACAAACTGGGGGCGAAGGTGAGCGACCGTTTCTGGAACGAGCACAACTTCGTCTTCCGCAAGTCCGACGGCCTGTTCTACCACGGCAAGGGTGCGACGCCGGCCTTCGACAACTGGGCTGAAGACGCGACCGATCTGACGATCATCCCGCTCAACATGGCGGAACCGATCCTGATCGTGCGTGGCTCGAACGCGGCCCATGGCCTCGGCTTCTCTCCGCACGGCGCGGGGCGTAATTTCTCGCGGACGGCGCACATGCGCCACCTTGGCGAGGAATTCGGCGCCGATAGCCGGGGTCTCAGCCCCAACAACATCGCGGCTGTGATGGAGAGGGAAACGATGGGCCTCGACGCCCGCTTCTTCTCCGGCAACCCCGATATTTCCGAGCTGCCGAGCGCCTACAAGAACGCGGCCAATGTCCGGTCCCAGATCGAGCATTACGGCCTCGCCGAAATCGTCGACGAGGTGATCCCATACGGGACCATCATGGCGGGTGACTGGCAGAAGGATGCGCCGTGGCGCAAGAAACGCCGATAGTAATAAGAGAAGGCGGGATAATCCCCGCCTTCTCTCGGTGTGTTGCAAGTGGAAGGATAATGCGTTGGTATCGCAGTGCGCTTCTACACAACACTCTCGGAAACCAGGGCCGGTTTGATCAGCGCCTCAATTTGCCGATAGATTGCGGGACTGGAATATTGCTGCATGGCCAGCATGAACAGATGAGCTCCGTCGCAACCAAGAGCGGAAGCCAAAGCTGGCACCTTATCTAGCGGAACTCGAGCCTCGCCGCGCGTAAACATGTAAAGGAAAATGGCGGACAGAGCGGGATTCGAACCCGCGATACGCTCTCACGTATACACACTTTCCAGGCGTGCGCCTTCAACCACTCGGCCACCTGTCCGTTTTGTCAATCGCACCGGCGGTTGGGGCCGGTGGATCAGAGACAAGCGCTTGCTTTCTCCTGAAACCCGTTCGGCGGTGCCTAACCGGGTTGTCCGTCAAGTGAAAACCTGCGGACCGGCGCGATATATACCGATGAACTCGGTGGGATCAACTGATTTCTGACAGTTTTTTGACTTCTTGTGATGCGCGCCCGCGAAAGGGCGGCATTGCACTTCATCAGGCTTGTGCCTATTTCTTGCTATAGGTGGAGAAATGCGGTCTGGCCGCCGCGGATGCGGGCTGGTTTGGGGAGTGGCGGAATGCGATTTTTGCTGCGGTTTGCGAGTTTTATGGCGCTTGTCGCCGGTGTCTTGGTGGCGTCGGTGGATGCCATCCAGTCGGTCTCGGCGTCTCAACCGGTGCTGACACCGCTGGCAACGGCGCTTGCGGCCGGCGGTCCCTCGACGCAGTCTCTGGTGCAGACCCTGGAGACGCCGCATGCGAATGGCGCTTTTCTGGATCCGGTGGTCCGATGGTCGCTGCAGCAGCCTGCCTTTGCCTTCTTCCTGCTGATCGCGCTGGTGCTGTGGGTGATCGGCTACAAGCGGCCCTCGGTCGCGGGCCGGTTCTCCGCCTGAGCGACGGCGGCCTGTTGACATAGCTGTGCATCGTTTCCTGGAATGCGGCGTCTCTGCCGGCGCTTCGCGCAGCGCGCTTTTCATGGCGAAAAAGCCACAATGGCCGAAGAACCTTGGGTTTCCAGACATTTGCGCAATTGCAAAGATGAACGTTCTGATCTAGCTAAACTTGACTATTAAAAGCAAGTTTAAGATCGGCAGTCTTTGCCGGGATGCCGAGACAACGGATGACCTTCCAGCCGCGCATGAACAACAGGATTTCCGGCTTCTCCGTTATCGGCGGGCTGAACCGGCGCGAATGGAACGGCATCGTCGCCGATCTCTGGGATGTCGAATGCGCACCGTCCGCCGGCGGCTTCTACGTCGCCGATGATCCGCGGCTGTTCATCGTGCTCGATGCCAAAGGCGGCGGTCGGCGCAATATCCGGCTGCGCCAGACGCAGCAGGCCGTTGCCGAGGACAGCCGGCGGCAGGTCATTTCCTATATTCCGGCCGGCATGGAACTCTGGGCGGAAATGGTCGATGTCAATTATGTCCGCCATCTCGATCTGCATTTCAACGCCGATATCCTCAGCCGCCGGCTGATGGAAGACCTCGATCCCCGCAAGATGGAGCAGCCGCGGCTGATGTTCTCGGAGCCGCGTTTCCTGACGCTGGCCGAGTTGATCGCCGCCGAATGCGTCAATCCGCAGCCGCTGCACGACCTCTATGGCGACGGCCTGTCGGTGGCGCTGTTCGTCGATGTCATGCGGCTCGCGCCGGTCCGGACACGCAGGCGCAGCGAACTGGCATCGTGGCAGTTGCGCCGGTCGATCGATTATATCGAGGAGAATTGCCTGCGCGGCATCCGACTGGAGGAGCTGGCGACGCTGACAGGTTTGTCGCAGTCCTATTTCAGCCATGCCTTCAAGGCGTCCACCGGCCTGCCGCCGCATCAGTGGCAGATGAAGGCACGCATCGAGCGCGCCAAGCAGCTGATGCTCAAGGGTGAACTGCCGATGAGCGTGGTTGCCGCCGAGACGGGCTTTGCCGACCAGGCGCATTTCACCCGTGTCTTCCGCAAGACCGTCGGTGCGACACCGGCGACCTGGGCGAAAAGCCAGAGGGTCTGAGTGCGTCTGCCTTGCCTGTGTGCGATGCGGAATATGGACCAGAATCGTTCAATTACCGCAGTCAGAGACAATCCCCGCCCTGTGTAGTTGAGTTAAATACTCATCTTATTTTCATGGAAATACCGGATCGCGTGTCGCCGACGGGGGCGGAAACGCCCGGGTTCAAGCTGGGGTGACGAATTTATGCAGATCAAGGGGACTGGTCTCTACCGGATATTGATGGCGAGCGCGGCAGTTGCGGCCATCACGCTTCCGCAGGTGGCGCAAGCGCAGGATGCGACAACGGGCAATGCGACGGTGCTGGAGCGCCTGATCGTCGAAGGCGGCAAGGGTACGGACAAGGAAGCGACCGGACCTGTTGATGGCTATGTGGCAAAGGCCACCGGCACCGGTTCCAAGACAGCGACGCCGATTGCCGAAATTCCGCAGTCGGTTTCCGTTGTCGGGCGGGAAGAACTCGATGATCGCGGCGTCGTTACCAAGATCGACGAGGCGCTACGCTACACCGCCGGCGTATCGACCGAGCCCTTCGGCAGCGACCCGGATACCGACTGGTTCTACATCCGCGGTTTTGACGCCACCCAGACCGGCGCGTTCCTCGACGGTCTCAATCTCTTTTCCTATGGCTTCGGCGGTTTCCAGACCGACGCCTACATGCTGGAGCGCGTCGAGGTCCTTAAAGGTCCGGCTGCCGTTCTCTACGGTGGCTCGAACCCCGGCGGCATCGTCGACCTCGTGCGCAAGCGCCCGCAGGACGAGCCAGCCTATTCGACCGAGATCGGCATCAACAATTTCGGCAACGCCTTTTTCGGCTTCGATGCCAACGACAAGCTGAATGCGGACGGCACGCTCACTTACCGGATCACTGGCAAGGTGGCGGGCGGCAATAACTACAGTGACTATTCTGAAGACCTGCGTGGCTTCCTGATGCCGCAGATCACTTATGAGCCCGATGATGCGACCAGCTTGACGGTCTATGCCATCGCTTCCGCGCTCGATCAGACCCATGTCGGCAACGGCTTCCTGCCCTATGAGGGTACCGTGACTGATGGCCCCTTTGGTGGGAAGATAGATCGTGACTTCTTCTTCGGCGAACCGGATCACGACTACGGCCGCTACGACCAGCAGATGTTCGGCTACGAGTTCTCGCACGAGTTCGACAATGGCTGGAAGTTCTCTCAGAACCTGCGCTACAGCCATCTCGACAAGGCCGAGGAGCTTGTCTACCCCTATGCCTACACGGCGGACGGCAAGCTGGCACGCCTGGGCTTCAAGCATGACACCAGCGCCGATAGCTTTAATATCGACAATCGCGCCGAGAAGGAGTTCTCTACTGGTCCGCTCGACCATTCGCTGCTGCTCGGGCTCGACTACAAGAATTACAAGATCGACCAGACACAGGCATCCGCCTGGCCGGCGTCGGATCTCGACCCGGCGGACCCGGACTATGGAGCCGATCTTCCCGCCTATTCCACCTATCTTGATGCCGTCACCCGCCTGAAGCAGATCGGCGTCTACGCGCAGGACCAGATCCGGTTCGGCGACGGCTGGCTGGTCACGCTGAACGGCCGCTATGATTATGTCGATATCGACAACGATTCACGGCTTGCGACAGGATCATACTCTACCAACGATAGCGCGCTGAGCGGCCGTGCCGGCCTGGCCTACGAGTTCGATAATGGCCTGACACCCTATGTCTCCGTCGCAACCTTCTTCAATCCGCAGATCGGGACGCTTTCCGGAAGCGGCGGCGCGCTAGAGCCGGAAGAGGGCCATCAGATCGAGGGCGGCATCAAATACGAGCCGAGCTTCATCGACGGCGCGCTGACGGCTTCGGTCTACCAGATCGTCAAGCAGAGCGTCACGACGACCATCGCAGGCCCGCCGTCTTACCAGCAACAGATCGGTGAAGTCACATCGACCGGTTTCGAGCTTGAAGGCAAGGTCAATCTGAACCAGAACTGGAAGATGCTCGCCAGCTATACTTATAACGATCTGGAAATCACGGAAGATGGCGACCCATCGCTTATCGGCAACCGGCCTTATCTGATCCCGGAACATCAGGCCTCGTTGTGGCTCGAATATATGGTGACGGACGGTGCGCTCGAAGGCGTCAGCATCGGCGGCGGCCTGCGCTATCAGGGCGAATCCTTCGCCGACATGGCCAACACGGCCAAGGTTCCCGACGCGGTGGTTGCCGATGCCGCGATCCGCTACGAAAAGAACGGCTGGGGTGCTGCGCTCAACGTGACGAACCTGTTCGACAAGGAATACGTCAAGGGTTGCCAGGGCCTCTTCACCTGCGGTTACGGCGATCAGCGCACGATCACGCTGAAGCTCAGCAAGTCCTGGTGAATTCTCTGATTTTTACGAAAGGCCGCAGCGCAGAAAGCTCTGCGGCCTTCGTGTGATGCTTGTCCCCTAGAACGGAATTTGCTACCAAACAGGCTTATCGGGTTCGTCGTTCGACACCCTTGATTTCTTCGCACATCGTGTCGAAAAGCTCAAAATAGCGCCGCTCAAGATCTTCTCTGGCAAGAGAAAATCCCTGGATACATTTGAGAAGCGAAAGCTCGCGTGCGGCCTGCAGGCCTTTCTCCCGAAAGTGTTCATCGACTTCTTCGGCAGTGTCCAGGTCTCCTGCGTTTCTCATGCCGTAGTCGGCGACCCAGAGAGAGTAAAGCAACCGCTCCCATGCCTCTAGTGAAGCAAAGCCGGTGGCGGCTTCCTTTTCCAGTATCGTATGACCTGCCTCGATCACCCAGGTTTCGTTGTCTTCAGGGGGCATGCCAAATACCTTTTGCTACCTGCATCAGTTCCAAAATTTGTGCCGTTTGCGTACCGAAAGCAATGATTTTGCCGGTTTTTTGGGCGATTTACCTTTTTTTACCAATTGAAAAATTTTGAGTGAATTTTGATTTGAGGCATGCAAGGATGCGCCCCAACCAGTCATACCCTTGAACAGGGAGTGGTGGTTCCGCAGACATGCTCCCGAAAGAGGAGCTTGCGGGAGGACCCAATAAGATCAATAGCAACAACAGGGCTGCACAATGAAAAAAACCCTCCTCGGTCTCCTTGCCTTCTCGATGATGTCCGCCACGGCGCTTGCCGCCGATATCAAGCCGGCGATCATCTACGATCTGGGCGGCAAGTTCGACAAATCCTTCAATGAGGCGGCCTTCAACGGCGCCGAGAAGTTCAAGACGGAAACCGGCATCGAATATCGCGAATTCGAAATCGCCAACGATGCGCAGCGCGAGCAGGCGCTTCGCCGCTTTGCCGGCGACGGCAACAACCCGATTGTGATGGCCGGCTTTTCCTGGGCTGCGGCTCTCGAAAAGGTTTCCGTCGAATATCCGGATACCAAGTTCGCCATCATCGACATGGTCGTCGACAAGCCGAACGTGAAGTCGGTCGTCTTCAAGGAGCAGGAAGGCTCCTATCTCGTCGGCGTTCTGGCCGGCATGGCCTCCAAATCCAAGACCGTCAGCTTCATCGGCGGCATGGATATTCCGCTGATCCACAAGTTTGCCTGTGGTTATGTCGGCGGCGCGAAATCGACCGGCGCTGACGTCAAGGTGCTGGAAGCCTATACGGGCACCACGCCGGATGCCTGGAACGACCCGGTCAAGGGCGGCGAAATCGCCAAGTCGCAGTTCGACCAGGGCTCGGATGTCGTCTATCACGCTGCCGGCGGCACCGGCGTCGGCGTTCTCCAGGCTGCTGCAGATGCGGGCAAGCTCGGTATCGGCGTCGATTCGAACCAGAACGGCATGCAGCCGGGCAAGGTTCTGACCTCGATGCTGAAGCGCGTCGATGTGGCCGTCTATGACGCCTTCTCGTCCGCCAAGGACGACAAGTTCGCCGTCGGCATTTCCAATCTCGGCCTCAAGGAAGACGGCGTCGGCTATGCGCTCGACGACAACAACAAGGCCCTGATCACCCCGGAAATGCAGGCTGCCGTCGACAAGGCAAAGGCTGATATCATTGCCGGTACGGTTCAGGTTCACGACTACATGTCGGACGAAGCCTGCCCCTATTGATCGCTTGAGAGATTGAATAAAGAAGCCGCCGGTCCGAAAGAGCCGGCGGCTTTCATCTGGATGAACTCCGGACGCGATCGTTGTCAGTAGTGCGGCGGCCGGGTGATTGCCGGCGCATCGATACTCTGCTCCTCGAGGCTGAGGAACCGCTCCGTGAGGCGATCGAGCTTGGTGCGGACCTGCTCGACGACCGTCCACTGTTCCGCCAGCTGATCCGACAGTTCCTCGATGGTCTTTGCCTGGTGGGCGATCGTCTCTTCGAGCCGGGTGATGCGTTCTTCGCTCATGATTCTCTCCTGCGGCCGTGCTTTCGTTCTCCGCTTGCGCAGCCGTTTATCATATTGATTGTGATTATGCAGGCGCCGCGCCGCATTTCCGGTCGCGCACGCAACTCAACGAATATAAATCGCGCTGGACTCTCCTCAATGAACTGGGAAGAGTGGGCGGGCTTGCGATTTTTGGGCTTTCACGTCCGGATTTCGATGCTAAACTTATACCAATTGGTAAAAAAAATCGATGCCCGGGCTACCGCTGTCAAAGTGGAGAAAACCGGGTCGAGCTTCGGGGAACATGGGTCAATATGAGCGATATTGCCATCGAGTTGCGTGGCATCGACAAGAGCTTCGGCCTTGTTCATGCCAACAAGAATATCAACCTGACTGTCCGCAAGGGCACCATTCACGGCATCATCGGTGAAAACGGCGCCGGAAAATCGACGCTGATGTCGATCCTCTACGGGTTCTATCAGGCCGATAGCGGCGATATCGTCGTTGACGGCAGCAAGGTGACCATCAAGGACCCGAACGCGGCGATCGCCCACGGCATCGGCATGGTGCATCAGCATTTCATGCTGGTGGAGAATTTCACCGTGCTCGAAAATGTCATGCTGGGCGCCGAAGACAGCCAGATCCTCAACACCAGCATTTCCAAGGCTCGGGTCGAGCTGAAGCGGCTGGAGCGCGAATATGCGCTGGAGGTCGATCCGGATGCGCTGATCGAAGAGCTTCCGGTCGGCCTGCAGCAGCGGGTGGAAATCCTCAAGGCACTCTATCGCAAGGCCGATATCCTCATTCTCGACGAGCCGACGGGCGTGTTGACGCCGCCGGAGGCCGATCATCTGTTCCGCATCCTCGGCCAGCTGAAGGACCAGGGTAAGACAATCATCTTCATCACCCACAAGCTGCGCGAAATCATGGCGATCACCGACGAGGTCTCCGTCATGCGCCGCGGCGAGATGGTGGCAACGCGCAATACCAAGGAAACCTCCGTCGAGGAACTGGCCGAACTCATGGTTGGCCGCCGCGTCCTCCTGCGGGTCGACAAGGGCGAGGCCAATCCCGGGGCGGTGAAATTCTCGGTCAGAAACCTGACCGTTCGCGACGGGCGCGGCGTGACAATGGTCGATAACGTTTCCTTCGATATAAGGGCCGGCGAGATCGTCGGCATCGCCGGCGTTGCCGGCAATGGCCAGTCGGAACTGCTGGAGGCGATCTCCGGCATCCGCAAGGCCGTCTCCGGCACAGTTCTGCTGAACGGCGAACCGGTCGATGTGACTGGCCATGCCGATCCCGCCGCATTGCGCACACGCGGTCTCGCCCATGTCCCCGAAGACCGGCATCATGTCGGGCTCGTGCTGAAATTCGAGGAAAGCGAAAACGGCATTCTCGGCTATCATCGGGACAAACGCTATCTGAACGGCGTGTTCCTCAACACCAAGGCCATCCAGGCCGATGCCGAAGAGAAGATCAAGAAATACGACATCCGGCCGCCCAATCCGCGTTTGAAGACCGCCAATTTCTCCGGTGGCAACCAGCAGAAGATCGTGCTGGCGCGGGAAATGGAACGCGGTCCCGACGTGCTGATCATCGGCCAGCCGACGCGCGGCGTCGATGTCGGCGCTATCGAATTCATCCACAAGCGGATCATCGAGATGCGTGACCAGGGCAAGGCAGTCCTGCTTGTCTCCGTCGAACTCGATGAAATCCGCGCCCTTTCGGACCGCATCATCGTGATGTTTGCCGGCCGCGTCGTCGGCGAGCGGGATCCGGGTGCGACCGAAGGGGAACTCGGCCTGTTGATGGCGGGTGTCGAAGGCCGTAAGGAGGCCGCCGAATGAGCAATCCATACGCAAAATTGCCGGCCTGGGCCGAATACGGCCTGATCCCGCTGGTCAACCTCGTCGTCGCCTTCCTGGTGGCTGGTCTCGTCGTGCTGCTGGTCGGTGAAAACCCGCTGAATGCCGCCTATCACATGATCAACGGCGCCTTTGGCCGCGGCGAATATATCGGCTTCACGCTCTATTACGCCACCACCTTCATCTTCACTGGCCTTTCGGTTGCCGTCGCCTTCCATGCCGGTCTGTTCAATATCGGCAGCGAGGGGCAGGCCTATATCGGCGGCATCGGCGTGGCGCTCGCCTGTCTCTGGCTCGACAAGACCATGCCCTGGTTCATCGTCCTTCCGGTGGCGATCATCGGCTCGGCTGGTTTCGGCGCGCTCTGGGCCTTCCTGCCCGGCTGGCTGCAGGCCAAGCGCGGCAGCCATATCGTCATCACCACGATCATGTTCAATTTCATCGCTTCCAGCATCATGGTCTATCTTTTGACCAAGGTGATGAAGCCGCTCGGTTCGATGGCGACACAGACCCGTACCTTCGAGGCGGGCGGACAATTGCCGAAGCTGGACTGGCTGCTGTCGATCTTCGGGCTCAACGTCGGCAATGCGCCGTTCAACGTCTCCTTCCTTTTGGCGCTTGTGGCCGCCTTCGGCGTCTGGGTTCTGATCTGGCGCACGCGGTTCGGCTACGAGATGCGCACCATGGGCCACAGCCCGTCGGCAGCGCGTTATGCCGGCATCAGCGAAACCCGGATCACCATCATCGTCATGATGATCTCCGGTGGCCTTGCCGGCATGATGGCGCTGAACCCGATCATGGGTGAGCAGTTCCGCATGCAGCTGGATTTCGTGCAGGGCGCAGGCTTTGTCGGCATCGCCGTGGCGCTGATGGGGCGCTCGCATCCGGCCGGCATCATCCCGGCGGCGATCCTGTTCGGCATGCTCTACCAGGGCGGTGCCGAGATCGCCTTTGAAATGCCGTCGATCTCGCGGGACATGATCGTCATTATCCAAGGCCTCGTCATCCTGTTTGCCGGCGCACTTGAAAACATGTTCCGTCCGGCGATCGGACGGGCGTTTGCGGCTATCGGCAGCCGCGCGACAGCCGCCGCGCAGACACGGGGAGCCTGAGCCATGGACCTTTTCCACACCATCATTGCGCTCCTGGAATCCACCATTCGCGTCTCGGTACCGCTGATCTTCGCGGCGCTTGCCGGATTGTTCACCGAGCGGGCAGGGGTCTTCGACATCGGTCTCGAAGGCAAGATGCTGGGGGCAGCCTTTGCCGCCGGCGCGGTCGCCGCTGTCAGCGGCTCCGTCATGGCGGGGCTTCTGGCAGCGATTGTCATTTCCGTGCTTCTGGGTCTGGTGCATGGTTATGCGTCGATCACCCAGCGCGGCAGCCAGATCGTCTCCGGCGTTGCCATCAACTTCGTCGTTGCCGGTTCGACCGTCATTCTTGGCGAGGCCTGGTTCCGCCAGGGTGGCCGCACGCCGGCGCTTGCCGGTGACGCCCGCTTCCAGACGGTCACCTTTCCCTTCGCCGACGCGGTGAAGGACGTGCCGGTCCTTGGGCCGGTCTATTCCAGCCTTCTGTCCGGCCATTTCGTGCTGACCTACTTCGCCTTCGCCATGGTGCCGATCAGCTGGTGGATCCTCTATCGCACCCGTTTCGGCCTGCGTCTGCGGGCGGTCGGTGAAAATCCGGGCGCGGTGGATACCGCCGGCATCTCCGTGATCTGGCTGCGCTACCGCGCCGTCATCTGCGCCGGCATCCTCTGTGGTTTTGCCGGCGCCTATCTGTCGCTCGCCATGAACGCAGGCTTCGTCAAGGGTATGACGGCGGGCAAGGGCTATATCGCGCTGGCAGCCCTGATCTTTGCCAAATGGCGTCCGGTCAACATCATGCTGGCCTGCCTGCTGTTCGGCTTCCTCGATGCGCTGGCCATCCGCCTCCAGGGCAATCCGCTGCCGCTGATCGGCCAGGTGCCGGTGCAATTGATGCAGGCGCTGCCCTATATCCTGACCGTCGTTCTGCTTGCCGGCTTCATCGGCAAGGCGATCCCGCCGAAAGCCGGCGGCATACCCTATGTGAAGGAGCGTTGACCATGGAAAACGAGCTTTTCGAGGCGGCACGCGGGGCCATGGCGAAGGCGCATGCGCCCTATTCGAAATTCCCGGTGGGCGCCGCCATCCTTGCCGAGGACGGCAAGATCTATACCGGCGCCAATATCGAGAATCTGTCCTTTCCGGAAGGCTGGTGCGCCGAAACGACCGCGATCAGCCATATGGTCATGGCCGGCCAGAGCAAGATCGTCGAGGTGGCGGTCATCGCCGAGAAACTGGCACTCTGCCCGCCATGCGGCGGCTGTCGCCAGCGCCTTGCCGAATTTTCCGGCGCCAGTACCCGCATTTTCCTCTGCGACGAGACCGGCGTGAAAAAGACATTGTCCATGTCCGACTTGCTGCCGCATTCTTTCGAGACTGAGGTCTTCGGATGACCGCAGCCGCTGAGATGCTGAAGATCCGGCTTGCCGGGCTGTCGCCACGTTATGGCATCGTGCTCGGCTCGGGCCTGGGCTCTCTGGTCGAGGCGGTCGTGGATCCGGTGCGGATATCCTATGGTGATATTCCGGGCTTTCCTGTCAGCGCTGTTTCCGGCCATGCCGGCGAACTGGTCGCGGGGACGATCGGCGGCGTCCCGGTCATTGTCCTGTCGGGGCGTGTTCATTTCTACGAGCGCGGCGATGCCAATGCGATGCGCGGGCCGATCGAGGCGCTGAAGGCACTGGGTGTCGAAACCCTCATCCTCACCAATTCGGCCGGTTCGTTGCGCGAAGACCTGCCGCCGGGCTCGGTGATGCAGATCACAGATCATATCAATTTCTCCGGCGTAAGCCCCTTGATTGGTATCGACAGCGACGACCGCTTCGTCGGGCTGACATCGGCCTATGACGCAGAACTGGCCGAGCGCATGCGCGCAGCCGCGATCAAGCTGGATATCCCGCTCGGCTCCGGCGTCTACATGTGGTTCTCCGGTCCGAATTTCGAAACGCCGGCCGAAATCCGCATGGCCCGTATTCTCGGCGCCGATGCGGTGGGCATGTCGACGGTGCCCGAAGTCATTCTCGCCCGCTTCTTCGGCCTGAAGGTCGCGGCCGCCTCCGTGATCACCAATTATGGGGCGGGCATGACGGGCGGCGAACTCAGCCACCACGAGACCAAGGACATGGCACCGGTTGGCGGCAGGCGTCTGGCCTCCATTCTCAGCGAAATGATTTCGGCAAAAGCCTGACCGATCTTCCAGCCCGCGGGATCGTGCAGGACGGGTTTGCGTGATCGCCTCAAGCGTATAGAACAAGCTTTCGTGACCGGCTGCCGCGCCGGGTGCGATCATCGCGACAAGAAACGGACGGACCCCATGATGCTCGAAGCCTCCAATCGCCAGATCGCCGCGCTTGCGCTGTCACTGCTGGATTTGACCGACCTGACGGATGACTGCACGCCGGAAGCGATCGAAAAGCTCTGCGCCTCTGCCCGTACGCCGCATGGCCATACAGCCGCCATCTGCATCTGGCCGCGCTTCGTCGCCCAGGCGCGCGGCATTCTTGGCCCAAACAGTGCGGTGAAGATCGCAACCGTGGTCAATTTTCCTTCCGGGGATCTCCCGGTGGAGACGGTCGTCGCCGAAACCGAACAGGCGGTTTCCGACGGCGCCGACGAGATCGATCTGGTCATTCCCTATCGCGCCTTCATGGCCGGTGACGAGCAGGCGGTCCGCACGATGATTTCCGCGGTGCGGCAAGCCTGCCCGGCGCCTGTTCTGCTCAAGACTATTCTTGAGACAGGCGAGATGAAGGACCGCGACCTGATCCGAAGCGCCTCGCACATCGCCATCCAGGAAGGCGCCGATTTCATCAAGACTTCCACCGGCAAGGTTGCGGTGAACGCGACGCTGGAGGCCGCCGATATCATGCTGACCTGTATCCGCGAAAGCGGCCGCAAGGTCGGTTTCAAGCCGGCCGGCGGCGTGCGCACTGTCGGTGATGCCCGCCTGTATCTCAATCTCGCCGCCACGATCCACAGCCCGGACTGGCCGATGCCCTCGACTTTCCGCTTCGGCGCCTCCGGTCTTTTGACGGATATCCTTTCGGTGCTTGAAGGCCGCGAACCCGTCGCCGGCGCGACGGCCTATTGATGATCCCGCAAGAGGTCATCCGGCGGAAGCGGGACGGCGAAGCGCTCGAGAAGCCGGATATTGCCGCCTTCATCCGCGGTCTTGCCGATGGATCGATCTCCGAGGGGCAGGTGGCGGCCTTTGCGATGGCCGTCTGGTTCTCCGGCATGAGCCTGGATGAAACTGTAGCACTGACGCTTGCCATGCGCGACAGCGGCGATGTGCTCTCCTGGGCGGATATCGACCGCCCCGTCGCCGACAAGCATTCGACCGGCGGCGTCGGCGACAATGTCTCGCTGATGCTGGCGCCTCTTGTGGCAGCCTGCGGCCTTGCCGTGCCTATGATTTCAGGCAGAGGGCTTGGCCATACCGGCGGCACGCTCGACAAGCTGGAATCGATCCCCGGCTATGACATCAAGCCTTCTGAAGCGCTGTTCCGGCAGGTGGTGAGAGAGGCAGGCTGCGCCATCATCGGCCAGACCGCCGATCTCGCACCGGCCGACCGGCGGCTCTACGCCATCCGGGACGTGACGGCGACGGTCGATTCCATACCGCTGATCACGGCCTCTATCCTGTCCAAAAAGCTCGCAGCCGGGCTGCAATCGCTGGTGCTTGACGTCAAGATCGGCAACGGCGCCTTCATGATCGGGCTGGAAGAGGCCGAAACGCTCGCACGCTCGCTGGTCGGCGTCGCCAATGGTGCCGGCGTGAAGACCACGGCCCTGATCACCGACATGAACGAGCCCCTGGCAGATGCCGCCGGAAACGTCGTTGAAATTGAAAACTGCCTCGCCTTTCTGCGCGGGGAGAAAGCCGGATCCCGGCTTGAGGCGGTCGTCATGTCCTTTGCCGCCGAGATGCTGATGACGTCGGGTATTGCGGCCAGCCCCACCGAAGGCACGGATCTTGCCCGCCGTGCCCTTGAGACTGGTGCGGCGCTGGAACGCTTCAGCCGGATGGTCCACCTCCTTGGCGGTCCCCATGATTTCGCGGAGCGTCCGCAAACCTATCTGGTCAACGCGCCTATTGTCCTTGCCGTCGAAGCACTAGAGGACGGTTTCCTTCAGAGCTGCAATGCGCGTGACGTCGGCATGGAAGTCATTGCACTTGGCGGCGGGCGCACACGTCCCGACGAAGCGATCGATCACCGCGTCGGGTTCAGCGGCCTGAAACCGCTCGGCACGAAGCTCGAAAAAGGCGAACCCTTCGCGTTCGTCCACGCGGCGAGTGCTGATCAGGCCGAGGCGTCACGAGCGCGGCTTTTGGAGATTTACACTATCGGTAACGAAGCGCCGCCTGAACGTCCCGTGATCGTGTCCAAGATCAGCGGGCCCAAGATCAGCGGGTAAGATGCAGCGCGCCGTTTTCGACCCGGTAGGACGAAAGCTTGTTGAGAAAACTCATGCCGACCAGCATGCCGGACAGGGACTTGTCCGGAAGCACCATGGCATCCACCTCTTTCACGGAAATGGTGCCGATCTCGACGCGATCAAGCATGACATGCGCCGCCTTGACGACGCCGTTGGCGGTGCCGACCTGAGCGTCGAAGACCAGCGATCCCGTTGAAATGCCAAGCCGTCTTGCAGTCGAAACATTGATCGCGATCACGCTGGCGCCGGTATCCACCAGGCCATTTTCCTTACGGCCGTTGATGGTGAACGTGCCGAAGAAGTGCCCGCCGGCGCTTGCCTCGAGCAGCACGCCACGACCGCCGGCATATTTTGCCGGGCTCGCCTGCGCAGGCTTTGTTTGGGACTGGTCCGTCGCTGGGCGATCAAGATAGGACGTAGCAAGACCCGGCAGAAACATGGCGGCGAGGACCATGCCTCCGGCAAAGACGGCCAAACGTAAAAGCATCTCTCATATCCCGCGATGTCGAAAACAGCGCCTAGCTAAGCATGAAGCCCGCTAACAGGATGCAAAAAGCCGCCGGATTTTCCGGCGGCAGACGGTTCAAGTGGAAATCTGGTTAAGGAATTGGGACTATTCCGACCGTCCCGGGTAACCGGTATCGGGACCTACTTGGTCCCGTACATGCGGTCGCCGGCGTCGCCAAGGCCCGGAACGATATAGCCGTGTTCGTTGAGATGGCTATCGATCGAGGCGGTGTAGATCGGCACGTCCGGATGGGCAGCCTGGAAATTGCGGATGCCCTCGGGAGCAGCGAGAAGGCAGAGGAAGCGCAATTTCGTCGCGCCGCGTTCCTTCAGCTTGTCGATGGCGGCGATTGAAGAATTGCCGGTCGCAAGCATCGGATCGACAACAATGACGAGGCGTTCCGACAGGCTTTCCGGCGCCTTGAAGTAATATTCGACGGCCTCCAGCGTTTCATGGTCGCGGTAGACGCCGACATGCGAGACGCGCGCGGAGGGCACCAGTTCCAGCATGCCTTCAAGCAGACCATTGCCGGCACGAAGAATCGAGGCGAACACCAGCTTCTTGCCTTCGAGCACCGGCGCCTGGATGGTCTGCATCGGCGTCTCGATGGTCTCCATCGTCAGTTCGAGATCGCGGGTGACCTCGTAGCAGAGCAGGGTGGAAATCTCGCGCAGCAGGCGGCGGAAGCCCGCTGTCGAGGTCTCCTTCTTGCGCATGATGGTCAACTTGTGCTGAACAAGCGGATGATTGATGACTGTAACGCCGTCCATGGCCAAGCCCTCCTGCGGAAACCGGAATTCAATTCCTTTTTTCACAGAAAAGCGAGATGCCGCAAGGCCTGACCGGCGCTTTACGCCGTCATCCCCAGTCGATGAGTTCTATAAAGCGGCAAGCAGGCGCCGGCGCGTTGGCTCGTCAACGAAGGCGGCGTCGATTGCCGTGCGTGTCATGCCGTTGATCTCGTCGTCGCTGAAACCCATCACCTGCGAGGCGATTTCGTATTCCTGTTTCAACGACGTGTGGAAGAACGGCGGATCGTCCGAGTTGAGCGTTACCCGGCAGCCGGCCTCATAAAGCGCGCGCAGCGGATGCGATGCGAAGTCCGGAAACACCTGCAGCGAGACGTTGGAGCCGGGGCAGGTTTCCAGCACCACGCCTTCGTCGGCGATCCGTTTGACGAGATCGGCATCTTCGATGGCACGTACACCATGGCTGATACGTGACGGACGCACATGGTCGAGCGCATCGCGGACGCTGAAGGCACCGGCCATTTCGCCGGCATGGATGGTAATGCCGAGACCGCAGTCGCGGGCGATATCGAAGGCACGCGTGAAATCCGCCACCTTGTGCATGCGCTCCTCGCCGGCAAGGTTGAAGCCGGTCACCAGCGGATGTTCGCGCTTGGCGGCGTAAAGCGCCGTGCGTTCCGCCGCTTCCGGTCCCATATGCCGGATGATGGTGATGATCATCCGGCCTTCGATACCGGTCTTTTCCTTCGCTGCCCCGATGCCGGCTGCAAGCCCGCGAAGATAGGCATCGCTACCGATGCCGATCGTGTTGCCGTGATCGGGCGAAACGATAATCTCGCTGTAGATCGTGCCCGCAGCTGCGAGCTCGGTCAGGTAGGCTTCCGCTAGGAGCGCGTAATCCTCTTCGGTGCGGAAAAGCTCGGCCACGGCATCGTAGCATTTGATGAAATGGCTGAAATCGGTCCAGACATAGGCGCCATCCCGAATGATGCCGCTGACGTCGACATTGTATTTGCGGGCCATCTCGATGGCGAGGGGAGGCGGAGCCGCGCCCTCGATATGGCAGTGCAGCTCGGCCTTCTTCAGATATGCGGTCACAGAAAACTTCTCCCATGGAGGCCTGGTTCAAGGCCCAGATGTTTGGCAACTGTCTCGCCGATGCCGGCGAAACCCGGCAGGACGCCGATCGATCGCGTGCGGATGCCCGGCCCGAAAACGAGGATCGGCACGCGCTCGCGGGTGTGGTCGGTGCCGCGCCAGGTGGGGTCGCAGCCATGGTCGGCCGTCAGGATGACGATATCGCCGGGTTTCAGCTTGCGGTCGAGGTCGGGCAGGCGTGCATCGAAGGCTTCGAGGGCCGCTGCATAACCGGGCACATCGCGGCGGTGGCCATAGAGCATGTCGAAATCGACGAAGTTGGTGAAGACCAGATCTCCGTCTTCGGCCTCGTCCATGACCTTCAGTGTCGCTTCGAACAGCTCCATGTTGCCATTGGCCTTGATCGTCCGACCGATCCCCTGATGGGCGAAAATGTCGGCGATCTTGCCGACCGCATGGACGGTTCGGTCCGCCGCCTTCAGCCGGTCGAGAAGGGTCGGTTCGGGTGGCAGCACCGAATAGTCCCGGCGGTTGCCGGTGCGGGTGAAATCCTTTGGCGTGGCGCCGATGAAAGGCCGGGCGATGACACGGCCGATATTGTAATCGTCGAGCAGGCGGCGCACCGTCTGGCACAATTCCAGCAGCCGTTCCAGGCCGAAGGAATGTTCGTGCGCGGCGATCTGGAAAACGGAATCCGATGAAGTGTAGCAGATCGGCTTGCCCGTGCGCATATGTTCATCGCCATACTGCGCAATGATGTCGGTGCCCGAGGCATGGCAATTGCCGAGAATACCGGGCACTTCGCCTTCGCGGCAGATCGCCTCGACCAGTTCGGCCGGAAAAGCATCGCCTTCCGCGGGAAAGTAACCCCAGTCGAAGGTCACCGGCGTCCCGGCAATTTCCCAGTGACCGGAGGGCGTATCCTTGCCGCGCGAGACTTCGCTGGCCGCGCCGTAGAGTCCGAAGACCCTTTCCGGCAGCGGCATGCCGGCGGGCAGGCGCTTGTTGGCGAGTTTTGCCGCATGCAGCAGGCCGAGCGCCGACATGTTGGGAAGCGTCAGCGGGCCTTGGCGCAGGCCCTCCCTGTCGCCGGCCCCCGCAGCGCAGAATTCGGCGATATGACCGAGCGTATCGGCGCCGTCGTCGCCAAAGGCGGCAGCATCCGGCGCTCCGCCGATGCCGAAGGAATCAAGAACGAACAGAAAGGCACGCGCCATGGATCACCCGGAATGCTGTCGCGGGCCGGGTTCCCTGTTGCAGGCGGCTTGCGGCAGAACAGTTGTTGTCCGTCTTCGCACGCTGTCGCAGCGGTTGAGACGAAGGCGCGAAGAAATACTCCGGGGCGGGGCAGATTGCAAATGACGGAACACTGGCGATGGGCCAGCGTCAAGCGCTAAGCCCCGCAACCGCTGCAGGCTATGGTGTCACCGACGCGCTGGCGCAAATAATAGGTCTTGGATATATGGATCTGCGACGGCACGACACCGGAGCTCCAATTCAGCAATTCCACGGTGTAGGGCACGTTTATCTCGGAGCGCACGATAAAGGTGCCTGTGGTTGAAATGTCGGTCGGAACGACGACCGTCGAGTCTTTTACATAGGGTGTCGTGGTGGTGACCAGTGCTGCGGTATAGTCCGCCGAAGGATCGAGCGTATCATTCTTCTTCCAGGACCAGCCACGCGACCACGCCACGACGCCAACCCCTGGTCCGGTAATTTTTATGCCCGTTACCTTCAGGACCGAAGCCGCAGGCAGCGGAAAGGGATCCATGATGCCTCTGAGGACTGGAGGCATACCGTCAAGCGTCGAAACCTTCATGGTGGTGCCATCCGGGGCCTGGGCAATCGTATCTGCAACCGTACTGGCAGCCCGGGCGACTTTGCGGGCGACGTTGAAGCCGGCACAGATTTCAAACGAGCCGACATAGGCCACGATCAGCAGCGGCAGGACGATCGTGAATTCGATTGCGCCCGTGCCCTTTCGGTCGCGCCAGAACGCCTTGAATGTCTCTGCGAATGTCTCTGCTTTTCCGGAAAGCATTGCGATGTGATGGCCGATTGTCGCTTTCATGGCAGTTCCCCCCTCAGTATTTTTCACTGCGGAACACTGCCGTCGCCGCCATAAGATAGTCGCTCGGCATACTGCTGCCTGCAGGGCGTAAATTGGTGGTATAGGCACGGTAATAGTCGACCGCGACAGGCCAGCGGTAATAGGCCCGCACGACGTTGACCGTCTGTGGCCCTCCCGGCGCGAACTTGAAACCGGTGGTATCGAGATCGGAACCGGCTGATGTCCCTTGCCGGGGAATGCCGGCCCGGATATTGGCAAAGTCGGCAAAGCTTCGGACGTCGATGAACAGCCGGCTCGCAGTTTTAGCCTCCGTGTCCGAACAGGTCATCAGGAGTGATATCTCGGCACAAAAAGCCTTTCGGAATTCTTCTTCCGACCAGTGTGCGGCCTCGCCTGTTCGCACCTTGCGGGCCATCGTATCGGTTGCATTGACAAAAAGCTGCTCCCCAATGAAGGCCGTAAAGGTTTCAAAAGGAGGGAACAGCGCCATCAGAAAAACCGGGACCAGTATCGCAAATTCAAGTGCCGAGGCGCCCGTCCTGTCCCTGGCGAGTCGTCGCAGAAAGCTATTGCCCCGCCGGTTGGCCGAATTGCCGGCCACGCTGACCTCGGAGGTCACATTCCGCTTTTTCAACATCTCGTCATTCCGTTCGGCCGCCGTAGGATTAAGGCAACTTAGAAAAGGACCATTGATATTTCGTATGCAAGAGCAGGGGAGATTTGAATATAAATGCTTACGGTGCGGTAAGGATTTGGCACCATGCCGACGGACGATCGCGCAAAGCAAAGTTGCTGCCTTGGGCTGTGGGACCTAGTTGCCCGTCGCGGCCTTCTGCGTGGTATGGACTTCGCAGTTCGGCGTGCAGGAGAGTACGGAACGGCTGGTCTGGCGGAAGACGCGAACAGTATTGCCTTCGTCGATCGAAACCAGGATGCGCTCATCAACGATGGCATTGCCGTCAATATCGAGAAGCACAAGATTGGTCGTGCCGAAGCTCCGTCCGGTCAGCACGATGGTCTTTGAATCTGCGACCGTCGCGTCGGCCACGTCCGAATTGCCGATGATGACTTTGCTGACGGGCCGGTCAAGCTTGAGAACGCGCGCATGGTCCATATAGACGCGCAGCATCTCGTCGGCAGCGTGAACAGGGCTCGCGACGAGAGGGGCGGTCAGGGCAAAGCTTGCGCAGGCCGTGGCCAGCAACCAGACGCCCGGGGCTGTATTTCGCGAATTCATGGCTGTTTCCTGACGATGCGGATAAGCCAGCATCCTCGTTTTTGGTGAATGAAGGGTTAAAGGCGCAACAGCCTCTGAGTGCATGCAAAATTGGCATTGCGTTTACCAAAAAGCCGGCCTGCCGCTGTTAAGGTTTAGATAACTGTTTTCCTTAAGACGATTGAAATTCGCACTGTGTAGTTTTGCTTCATCCGATCAACGGAAACAGTTGGCGGAAGTGCTGAACAACAAAGTGAAGTAGGAGAAATAACATGACCAAGATTTTCGCACGTTTCATGAAGGACGAGTCCGGCGCGACCGCGATCGAATACGGCCTGATCGCCGCCCTCATCTCCGTCGCCCTGATCACCGGCGCAACAACGCTCGGCAGCGCCCTCGACGCCAAGTTCACGGATCTCGGTACCAAGCTCAATGAAGCCGGCGCCACAACGCCGTAACAAGCGTTCTGATTTTATGTTAAGGCCGCCCGAATGGGCGGCTTTTTCATTTCGTCAATAGGATACGGATCCGTCGGATTCTCAAACCCTTAAACGCTTTACAGTATGAATTCATATGCAGCAGTGAGTGTCCGTCCAAGCTGGAGGGTGTCGAATTATGACCGAAGCCGCTATCTTTGTGATCTTCCCGCTTTGCCTGGCCTTCGCGGCGTTCTCGGATCTGTTCACCATGACGATCCCCAACCGGGTCTCGGCCATATTGTTGGGTGCATTTGTGCTGGTTGCGCCGCTGGCAGGCCTCGGCATCGCTGCCATCGGTGTGCATCTGGCGGCAGGGGTGATCGTTTTCTTCAGTTGCTTCGCGCTGTTTGCGCTCAATATCATGGGCGGCGGCGATGCGAAGCTGCTCACGGCGAGCGCCGTGTGGTTTGGCTTCAGTACGCCGCTGTTCGAGTTCCTCATCTATGTGTCGATCTTCGGCGGTCTCCTGACATTGCTGATCCTCGCGCTGCGCAGTTATGAAAACACCATCCTCGCGTCAGGATTTCGCGTGCCGCATCTGTTGTTTACGGCAAAGAAGGTCCCCTATGGCATCGCCATCGCTCTCGGCGGTTTTGTCGCCTATCCCTCATCGCCGCTGATGCAGGCTGCGCTCGCGCAGTCTCATTAATCTTTTCGTTCCATCCTGAACCCATCGCGTTGCTGCAGTGCATGGGCCGAATGTCGAATGCGCGTTTGTTGCGCAAATCATTTGTTAACCACGAATGTAAGCTGTCCGTTAACTATAATTACACCAATTCCTGATCATTCTGCTGCGAGCATATTCTCGGACTGCAGGGAAAGATCATGAAACCGGTGCGCGTTATTATTCTGGCGGTGGCTGTCGTATCGGCAGGCCTGGCTGGATTCCTGGCACTCAAGCTGACCAGCGGCAAGACCGTCATCAGCACAGCCGAGCCGGTCATCGAACGCGAACCGACCGTCAATGTTCTCGTTGCCAGCAAGAGCCTGCCCGTCGGTTCAAGGCTCGATCCGGATGCCGTCCACTGGATTTCCTGGCCGAAAGACGGCGTTGTCGATGGATTGATCACCGAAGAGCTCCGCCCGAACGCGGTGACGGATCTTCAAGGCGTCGTCGTGCGTCTGCCGATTTTCAACGGCGAACCCGTGCGCCAGGAAAAGATCGCCGATTCCTCAAGCCGGATCATGTCTTCGCTGCTTCCCGCCGGCAAGCGCGCCGTTGCCACGGAGATTACCGTCGCGACCGGCGCCGGCGGCTTCATCCTTCCGAATGATCGTGTCGACGTGATCATGGTGCGCAAGACCGATGACGGTTCCTTTCTCACGGAAACAGTTCTCAGCAATGTTCGCGTCCTCGCAATCGATCAGCAGGTCGAGGAAAAGGACGATGGGTCCAAGTCGGTGGTCGGGACGACCGCCACGTTGGAACTGACGCCGGACCAGTCGAAAGTCATGACCGTTGCCCAGCAGATGGCCGAACGCCTGTCGCTGGCGCTGCGCAGCATTGCCGACGCGCAAGAGCCGGATACCACCGCGGCGGACTATCTGCTCAGCGGTGATGGGCGTCCTTCCATCCAGGTCATCAAATCGGGCTCAATCGTCAAGAGCGATGACAGCTCATCCATGGGCCAAACGAAATAATGTGTGAGCGGGAGCGGAACGTGAACCGGATCGGAAACAAACTTCGTAGCTCTATCGCCGGCGGGCTGGCCTTCTGCCTGGCCTTTTCCGGCTTGCCCGCCCAGACGTTTACCGCGGAGGCGGCATCTGAATCGGTGGTGCGCATCGTCAATAGCGGCCCCGGAGTGAAAAGGACCATCAAACTGGGCCTGAACAAGGCAATCGTTGTCGACCTTCCGGCCGACGCTCACGATATCCTGGTTGCCGATCCCAGCCTGGCCGATGCCGTGACCCGTACCTCGCGGCGCATCTATCTCTTCGGCAAAACCGTCGGACAAACGAATATCTTCGTCTTCGGTCCGAACGGCGAAGAAATCGTCAGCCTCGACCTCGAGATCGAGCGTGATATTGCCGGTCTGGAAGCCAATTTGCGGCGGTTCCTGCCAGATTCCGATATCACCGTTGAAATCATCTCGGACAATATCGTGCTGACCGGCACTGTCCGGACCCCGCTTGATTCCACCCGCGTCGAAGAACTCGCAAGGGCTTTCATCAAGGGTGGTGAAGCAACAACCCGCAATATCACGGCAGAAGGCAATGCCGGCAGCACCGCGGATATTTTCGCCGAAGACCGCCAGGAATCCCAGATCGTCAATCTTTTGAAGATTGATGGCGAAGATCAGGTCATGCTGAAGGTAACGGTGGCAGAAGTTTCTCGACAGGTGCTCAAGCAGCTCGGCTTCAGCGGTTCCATCAAGAGTTCGACGAGTGGTGATGGCATTACCTTCCGCAACCCGGCCAACCTGGGCAATGCCGTCAACGCGATATCGTCAACCTTTACCGGCTCCATCGGCTCAGGTTCGATGGGCTTTGCAAGCTACTTCAACGCAATGGAGCAGGCGGGCGTTATGCGCACTCTGGCGGAGCCAAGTTTGACAGCCATTTCCGGCAAGAAGGCCAGCTTTTCCGTGGGCGGCGAGTATCGCCTGCCATCGGAACAGGAAATTGACGAGGACGGCGCAATATCGCGAACCCATGAGACGGTGGAGTACGGCATCGGTCTGGATTTCACGCCTGTCGTACTCGGGCCCGGCCGTATCAGCCTGGAAATATCGACGGAAGTTTCGGAGCCCACTTTCGATGGGTCCGTCGTCAACGCCAATGCTGTCAACGTCCCAGGTCAGACCTACATGTCGATCCGCCGCCGCAAGGCATCCACCAGCGTCGAACTTCCGTCAGGCGGTTCTATCGTGATCGGCGGTCTGGTGCAGGACAACATCCGTCAGGCCATGTCCGGCCTTCCCGGGGCCTCCAAAATTCCCATCCTTGGCACATTGTTCCGCTCGAAGGACTTCATCCGCAACGAGACCGAACTTGTCATCATCGCGACGCCGTATTTGGTGAAGCCGGTGGCGCGCGGCGAGCTTTCGCGGCCGGATGATAATTTCAACCCGACCGATGATCTGTCCAGCGCGTTTCTGGGCGAAGTCAATCGCATCTACGGCAACCGTCAGGCTGCCCCTGCAGGGCAGTATCACGGCAATGTCGGCTTCATCTACAAATAGGCGGGAACGGACATGACAAAGACGATCATCCTGAACCGCAATCTGAAAAGGCACTCGACCATGCGGCCAAATGCTTCCCATCGCCTTGCGCGCGCGTTCGCGATCGGCATGTTGCTGATGGCAGGCACGAGCCTTGCCGGCTGCGCCAACCGCGACGACATGTCGACCGGGGCCTTGCCGGACGACTATCGCACGCGCCATCCGATTGTGATCGCCGAAGCCGAACATTCGATCGACGTGCCGGTCGCGTCGAGCGACCGGCACCTGACAAAGGGCGCGCGTGACGTTATCCGCGGTTTCGCATCGGGCTACATCGATTCCGCGACGGGCAGCATTCAGATTCTGCTGCCAAGCGGCTCCGCCAATGCCTACGCCGCATCCGCGCTCCGCAGGGAAATCCGTGGCGTACTCGTCGATGTCGGCATCCCGGCGACGCGCCTGATCGAAGTCAGCTATCAAGCGGGCTCCAATGGCGATGCTGCGCCGATCCGCCTGACCTACACAGCGATCACTGCAAAAACCGAGCCCTGCGGCAACTGGCCGAAGGACCTTGTTGCCAATACGGTCCAGAACAAGAACTACGAGAATTTCGGCTGCGCCAGCCAATCGAACCTTGCGGCGCAGATTGCCAATCCGATGGACCTGATCGGTCCGCGCCAGATGTCGCCGATCGATGCCGTCCGGCGAGGTCAGGTCATCAAGGACTATCGCGGGATCGACACCGGCGAAGACTAGACGATCGTCATTGGCGGCAATTGACCAATTCGGGAAGCTTGACGGGACAGCACCATGAGCACGATTGACTACAAGATCGAGACCGGAATAGCCGGCGAACCGGAAGGGATCAGCTCGAATGACGTCGATCATTTGCGGCCGCTTCCGCGGATCTCCGTGCATGCCTTCTGCGAAACGGAGGGGCTGCTGCGGGTTATGGAACGTTGCGGCCAAGACAGGCGAATGGCGAAGGTCACGCTGAGGATCAACAGTGGCACGATTGCCGCCGCCGCCAGCATGTTCTCGACAACGCCGACGCCAAACCTGATCATTCTGGAAACAGCAACCGAGCCGCGCCTGCTGATGGAAGAACTTGCCCCGCTGGCGGCGGTTTGCGATCCCAGCACAAAAGTCGTCATCATCGGCCGTTACAACGATATCCCGCTTTATCGCGACCTGATCCGCAACGGCATTTCCGAATATATCGTCGCACCGGTTGCCATGCCTGATATCCTGGGTGCCATTGCCGGTATCTTCGTCGATCCGGAAGCCGAACCGCTTGGCCGCAGCATTGCCTTCATCGGCGCCAAGGGCGGTGTCGGTTCATCGACGCTTGCGCACAATTGTGCCTGGGGCATCTCCAACCTGTTCTCCACCGAGGTCGTGCTTGCCGATCTCGATCTGCCTTATGGTACGGCCAATATCAATTTCGACCAGGATCCGCCGCAGGGCATTTCCGAAGCGGTTTTTTCCCCGGAGCGCCTCGACGAAGTCTTCCTCGACCGTCTTTTGACCAAGTGTTCGGAGCACCTGTCGCTGCTTGCCGCCCCCTCCATGCTCGATCGACCCTATGATTTCGATGCGACGGCGTTCCAGCCGCTGATGGAAATCCTGCTGCGCAATGCGCCGGTGTCGATACTCGACGTGCCGCATCTCTGGGCCGACTGGACGCGCACGGTGCTGGCGGAAGCCGACGAGGTCGTGATAACCGCCGTGCCCGACCTTGCCAATCTGCGCAACGCCAAGAATCTTTTCGATTCGCTGAAGAAAATCCGGCCAAACGACAAGGCGCCGCACCTGGTTCTGAATCAGGTCGGCATGCCGAAACGCCCGGAAATATCGCCGTCCGATTTCTGCGATTCGCTCGAGATCGAGCCGGTCGCGATCATCCCGTTCGATGCCGTGCTGTTTGGAAACGCTGCCAACAGCGGCCGAATGATCGCCGAGATCGACAAGAAGGCGCCGACGGCTGAAACCTTCTCCCAGCTCGCACATCTGGTGACCGGCAGGGTGACAGCCAAGAAAGCCAAGAAGAGCGGGCTTGGCAAGATGCTCGGAATGCTTGGACGCAAGTAACTGACAGTCAAACGAAAACCGGATTGAGCGCATGTTTGGTAAACGAGGAAACGAAGGCTTCGGCAAGGGGGGCTCCATCAGTCCTCCTGTGCAATCGAGCATGCCGGCTTCTGCTTCGGTGGCCGTCGTCGAGCGGCCGGCTGCGCCCGTACTTGCCGAACCTGCCCGTGAAACGATGCCTGTTATGCGTGGGCAGCCGTCGCCCCCGCCTGTCCGTAAAAAGGCTGTCCGTACCGAGGACTATTACGACACCAAATCCCAGGTGTTCTCGGCGCTGATCGATACGATCGATCTTTCACAGCTTGCCAAGCTCGATACGGAGAGTGCGCGCGAGGAAATCCGCGACATTGTCAACGACATCATCACGATCAAGAATTTCGCGATGTCGATCTCCGAGCAGGAAGAGCTGCTCGAGGATATCTGCAACGACGTTCTGGGTTATGGTCCATTGGAGCCGTTGCTCGCACGCGACGATATCGCCGACATCATGGTCAACGGTGCCGGCCAGACCTTCATCGAAGTCAACGGCAAGACCATCGAATCCGAGGTTCGTTTCCGCGACAACGCTCAGCTTCTGTCGATCTGCCAGCGCATCGTCTCCCAGGTCGGCCGCCGGGTCGATGAATCGAGCCCGATCTGCGACGCCCGTCTTCCCGACGGCAGCCGCGTCAACGTCATTGCCCCGCCGCTTGCCATCGACGGTACGGCGCTCACCATTCGTAAGTTCAAGAAGGACAAGCTGAAGCTCGACCAGCTGGTCAAGTTCGGTGCGATCACGCCGGAAGGCGCCGTTCTTCTCCAGATCATCGGTCGTGTCCGCTGCAACGTCGTCATCTCCGGCGGTACCGGCTCCGGCAAGACCACGCTTTTGAACTGCCTGACCGGTTACATCGATCTGGAAGAGCGTGTCATCACCTGCGAGGATACGGCCGAACTCCAGCTGCAGCAGCCGCACGTGGTCCGCCTCGAAACCCGCCCGCCGAACATCGAGGGCGAGGGCGAGATCACCATGCGTGACCTCATCAAGAACTGCCTGCGTATGCGGCCTGAACGCATTATCGTCGGCGAAGTGCGCGGACCCGAGGTTTTCGATCTGTTGCAGGCCATGAACACAGGTCACGACGGCTCGATGGGCACCATCCACGCCAATACGCCGCGTGAATGCCTCAGTCGTATGGAATCGATGATCGCCATGGGCGGCTTTACCCTGCCTGCCAAGACCGTGCGCGAGATCATCGCCGGTTCGATCGACGTTATCATCCAGGCTGCGCGTCTGCGCGATGGCTCGCGCCGCATCACCCACATCACCGAGGTGGTCGGCATGGAAGGCGACGTGATCATCACCCAGGATCTGATGCGTTATGAGATGGAAGGCGAAGACGCCAACGGCAAGATCATCGGCCGACACAAATCGACGGGCATCGGCCGTCCGCATTTCTGGGATCGCGCTCGCTATTTCAACGAAGACAAGCGGCTGGCCGCAACGCTCGATGCGATGGAAAAGGACTGAGGGGCCTTCATGTTCGGAATAGACATCACCATCCTGGCGATCGTCGGCCTCGTTGCACTTGCAACGGCGGGGCTAGCCTATGGAATTCTATTCACGCGCATCGAAACCGAGAAGAAAGCCGAGAGCCGCGTCCGCAAGGTAAAATCTGCCGAAGTCGACAGGGTCACAGTAAAAGCCGCGCGGGACCGTATGAACGAGACCTCGAAGCGGCGAAAGTCCGTACAGGATTCTCTGAAGGATCTCGAAAAGAAACAGCAGGAAAAATCGGCCAAGGCCAAACCGACAATGAAGATCCGGCTGATGCAGGCGGGTCTGAGGATTTCGATTGCGCAGTTTTACATTGCCAGTGTGGTCTTTGGTGTCGTCGCCAGCGTCATGGCGCTGATCGCCGGTGCGACACTGCCCATTGTTGCAGGAATTTTTCTTATCGGCACAGCCGGCTTTCCGCGCTGGTTCGTCAATTTCATGATCAAGCGTCGCTGCAAGGCGTTCCTGAATGAGTTTCCGAATGCGCTCGACGTCATGGTGCGATCGATCAAGTCCGGTCTGCCGCTGAACGACGCCATCAGGCTGATCGCCGGCGATGGCCAGGAGCCGGTCAAGACCGAGTTCAAGCGCATCATCGAGGCACAGCAGGTCGGCTTGAATATTCCGGAAGCCTCCGCACGCATGATCAACAGCATTCCTCTGCCGGAGGTCAATTTCTTTGCCATCGTCATCGCCATCCAGGCTCAGGCCGGCGGCAATCTCTCGGAAGCGCTGGGCAATCTCGGCAAGGTGCTGCGCGAACGCAAGAAGATGAAGGCCAAGGTCCAGGCGCTGTCGATGGAAGCCAAGGCGTCAGCCTACATCATCGGTGCGCTGCCGTTCATCGTCTCCTTCCTCGTGTACATGACATCGCCCGCCTACATGATGATCCTTTTCACCGATCCACGCGGCCACATCATCATGGGCTGCTCGGCGGTGTGGATGAGCATCGGCATCTGGGTCATGCGCAACATGATCAACTTCGATATCTAGGAAAGACGCGGTATGAACGAGGGGCTGATCAATACGCTGACTGATCCGAATATCATCGTCGCCTTTCTGGTGTCGGTGGCGGTGCTGGCAACATTCTACTCGCTGGCAGTTCCCTTTTTTGAGAAAGGAAATCTGGACAAGCGGATGAAATCTGTCGCCACGGAGCGCGAATTGATCCGGGCCCGCGAACGCGCCCGTCTGAACAGCGAAACGGCAGGCAGCAAGGCGTCGCTGCGTGCGCAGAACAATACCTCGATCCGGCAGATCGTCGAGCGGCTCAATCTGCGCAAGGCGCTGGTGGACGACAAGACTGTCAACCGGCTGAAATCGGCTGGTTACCGCTCGCAGAACGCGCTGAACACATTCCTGGTTGCGCGTTTCTGCCTGCCATTCGTGTTTCTTGCCGTCGGTGCCTTCTATATTTTCTTTCTCGGTTACCTTGCGGACAAGTCGCTCCCGGTGCGAATGTTTGTGGTGATCGGCATCGCCTATGCAGGCTTCTATGCGCCGAACATCTTTGTTTCCAACGCGGTCACCAAACGACAGCACTCGATCCGCAGGGCTTGGCCGGATGCGCTCGACCTGCTGCTGATCTGTGTGGAATCGGGGATCTCCATGGAGCTCGCCATGCGGCGCGTGGCCGACGAGATCGCCTCGCAGTCGCCGCCGCTTGCCGAAGAGCTGGTTCTGACCACGGCGGAACTGTCGTTTCTCCCGGATCGTCGCATCGCACTTGAAAACCTGGGCACAAGAACCGGGCTCGACGATGTGAAGTCCGTCATGCAGGCCCTGATCCAGGCCGATCGCTACGGCACGCCGATTGCCCAGGCCTTGCGCGTCCTGGCGCAGGAAAGCCGCGACCAGCGCATGAACGCGGCCGAGAAAAAAGCGGCAGCGCTGCCGCCCAAGCTGACCGTGCCGATGATCCTGTTCTTCCTGCCGGTCCTGATCGCCGTCATCCTCGGCCCGGCGGGCATCCAGGTCTCCGACAAGTTCTAGGAACGTCATCGCACAAAATGAACACGACTTGAGGCACTGCCGCGATGTTACGGCAGTGCCTTTTGATGGGCAGGTTATTTCGCAGCGCCGGACTCCGCTGGGAAGTCCGTGGAGGCGGCGAGATCGCGCCAATCAGCCAGTTCCCTGGCGACATCGACATTCTTCGCCTCGATCGCTGCAATGGTGTCGGTGCCGAACGGCATGCGCAGCGGCGGATTTTCGACGCTGGCCAGCACGATCATCGCCTTGGCAAGCCTGGCCGGATCACCGGGCTGGCCGTGGTTCTTGCCGGCGGCGAAGTCGCGCATGGCGCCGGCGGGCGTCTGCTCGTAGTCCGGGATCGAACTGGGGCTGATGGCAAGCGAAGTTTCATCGAGGAAGTCGGTGCGGAAAAAGCCCGGCTCGGCGACGGTGACATTGATCCCCAGCGGCTTCACCTCTATCGCCAGCGATTCAGAAAGACCTTCGATGGCAAACTTCGTCGAGCCGTAGACGCCCCATCCCGGGAAGCCGACATAGCCGCCGATCGATGAAATGTTGATCACATGACCCGAGCGCTGACGGCGCATATGCGGCAGTACCGCTCGGGTCACCTTCAAAAGACCGAAGACGTTGGTCGCATACAGCTTCTCGATTTCCTCGGCCGTTGCCTCCTCGACGGCACCGAGCAGGCCGTAGCCGGCATTGTTGAGCAGGATGTCGATCTTGCCGAAGCGCTTGACGGCCGCTTGAGCGGCGGCATGGGCCTGCTTCTCGTCGGTGACATCAAGGGAGACGGCAAGGAGGTTTGGATGATTGCCGAACCTGTCAAGGACCGCTTGCGGGTTACGCGCCGTCGCAACGACTGCGTCGCCCGTATTCAGGGCTTCCTGGGTAATGAGGGCGCCGAAGCCGCGGGACGCACCGGTGATGAACCATACACGCATGACGATTTCCTTTCGTCGTTGAAATTTGCTTGCAGGAACAAGGTAGCCAGATACGATAGGTGAGATAAGCCGCTTTCTCTTCCATGATTCAGTGAGGAAATCTCATCAATGCGCAGGATCCGCGCCGCCGATCTGTCCGTCTTCCTGGCGATCGCCCAACACCGCAGCTTCCGCAGGGCTGCGGGCGATCTCGGTGTCACGGCATCGGCGCTTAGCCACGCACTGAGGGCTACCGAGGAACGGCTGGATGTTCGGTTGGTCAACAGGACGACGCGCGGCGTCGGCCTGACGGAGGCCGGTGAGCGGTTGCTCGAACGTATCCGGCCGGCCTTTCTTGATATCGACGCAGCACTCGAGGAACTCGATACGTTCCGCAGTCAGCCTCTCGGAAAGTTGAGGATCAACGCCCCGCGCGCTGCAGCCAAGCTCGTACTGCTGCCGATCATTGCCCGCTTTTTAAGGGAAAATCCCGCGGTAGAGGTCGAGGTCGTTGTCGATGATGCCCTTGTCGAGATGGTCTCCGGCGGCTTCGATGCGGGTGTCCGGTTTGGCGAGACGATCGCAGCCGATATGATCGCGGTTCCGATCGGCCCGCGTCATCGCTTCCTTGTCGTCGGTTCGCCGGATCATTTCGAGCAGCACGGCAAACCCGTCACGCCCTACGATCTGAAAAACCATCCCTGCATTCGATACCGGTTTGCCAGCGGCGCATTCTATCGATGGGAATTCGAGCGGGGCGGCGCTGAGCTGGGCATCGATGTTCAAGGACCGCTGACGCTCGGCGATCAGGATACGATGCTGCTGGCGGCGCTGGAGGGTGCCGGACTGGCCTATGTCTTCGAAAGTCAGGTCGTGGAGTTGATATCAGCGGGCAGGCTGGTCAGCGTACTGGAAGATTGGTGCCCGTATTACCCGGGCTTTTTCCTCTATTATCCCAGCCGGAGGCAGTTGCCTGGGCC
This sequence comes from Rhizobium herbae, assembly GCF_017873135.1. GTDB lineage: Bacteria > Pseudomonadota > Alphaproteobacteria > Rhizobiales > Rhizobiaceae > Pararhizobium > Pararhizobium herbae. Next base: position 364,021 of record NZ_JAGGJV010000002.1, read on the forward strand.
GCTACGCGCTTTCCTGGATTTCGTGAAATCGAAGCGATAGCCGAAAATGGCTTCCGTTAGTTCGTATTCTTGTCTTCCTTGGACAGCTTCTGCCAGGCGTTCTGCTGCGACATGATCGAGCGCAGATATTTGACGTTGGCTTCCGCCTGGTCCGGCGAGAGTTCCTGGCGGGCGATCTGCTCAGCCTCGGGAAAACGTCCCTGCAGGCCGATGGCGAGCGCCAGGTTCTGCCTGACGCTGCTATCGGCGCCAGGTTGGCCGACTGCGGAGCGCAGATAGGTTTCCGCCGTTTTTAAATCCTTGGCAAGCAGATAGGACATGCCGAGATTGGACAGCACCGTCGGTTCGTTTGGCTGGATGTCGAGCGCCTCGCGATAGCGCTGGCGCGCCTCCGGCGCGCGGCCGAGCTGATCGAGGATCGCGCCTTCGGCCGATTTCAGCTTCCAATCCGGCCGGTCAGGCGTCTGGGCGCGGGAAATCGTGTCCAGCGCCTGTTCCAGCTGCCCCGCGGCGGCTTGCGACTTTCCATAAGCCGCCAGCACTTCGCGATCGGTCGGGAAATTGATCGCGACCTGCTGCATCACTGCCAGCGCTTGATCGTTGCGGCCTGTCATCCTCAGCATATTGGCATAGTTCAGGCCGGCGGTGCGATCCTTTGGATTGCGCTCATAGGCCTTGCCGATGCTTTCCGCTGCTGCCGAAAGCTCCGTGGCGTTCATCGACTGAACCGGCTTGGAGAAATTGGCGGAGGGAATGGAGCCTGTCGTCAGCTCCTTCTTCTGCGCCGCGCAGCCGGCCAGCGCCAAGGCGATAAACGCCATCGCGGTGCCCCGCAGGAGCCTACGGCTGGAATGAGACGTTTGTCCGCGTGAGTTCATTGCCAATGCCCCTAAGCATTTGTTCAAGCACCGGACGCAATCCCCAACACATCGGCGCAATCTTCACTCCAGCAATAATCTGTTAACCCTAACAGAGCGTTAATCGGGTGATTCTGCACCGTGCCTTCTGAAGGATTTTCATGGCCTCCTATCAATTCATCGACCGTCCGTCGCCATTCAACACCAGTGCCGGCAAGACCTTGCCGATCTTCGCGGTGACGCCCGCCCATATCGACCTCGGCGCCATTGATCCGATTGCGCTCGACTGGGCGCGCAAGGCTGGGTTCAAGGCCGAATCCGGCGCGGTCCTGCTGATCCCGTCCGAGGACGGTCACCTCGGTGGAGCGCTGTTCGGGCTCGGCGCCAATCCCTCCGAAGCACCGTTCCTCACCGGTAAGTTGGCGCGCACGTTGCCTGCCGGCAAATGGCATATCGAGACCGCTCCGCTGACGGCCAACCGGCTGGCGCTCGGCTTTGGCCTCGGCTCCTACCGCTTTGAGCGTTACAAGGCCGCGGCGAGCGAAGCACCGACCTTGATGATTCCGGCAGACGCCGATGCCGCCGATATCAAGCGCCAGATCGCCGGTGTTTTTCTTGCCCGTGACCTTATCAACATGCCCACCAACGACATGGGCCCGAATGCCCTGGAAGACGCGTTCCGGGCGCTCGGCGAACACTACAAGGCCAAGGTTTCGGTCGTCTCCGGCGACGATCTGCTGAAGCAGAATTTCCCGCTGATCCATACGGTCGGCCGCGCCAGCGCCGAAGCGCCGCGCCTGTTGGAAATGCGCTGGGGCAAGAAAGGCCATCGCAAGGTGACGCTGGTCGGCAAGGGTGTCTGCTTCGATACAGGCGGCCTCGACATCAAGCCGGCGGCCTCCATGCTTTTGATGAAGAAGGATATGGGTGGCGCTGCCAATGTCATGGGCCTGGCGCTGATGATCATGGACGCCAAGCTGAAGGTCGACCTGCGCGTGCTGGTACCCGTCGTCGAGAACTCGATCTCCGCCAATGCCTTCCGTCCGGGTGACATCTACCGCAGCCGCAAGGGCCTGACGGTCCAGATCGACAATACTGATGCCGAAGGACGGCTGATTCTCGCCGACGCGCTCGCCTATGCGGACGAGGAGGAGACCGACCTTTTGATCGATATGGCGACGCTGACAGGTGCTGCCCGCGTCGCGCTCGGTCCGGACCTGCCGCCGTTCTACACCGATGACGAGGATCTGGCTGACGATCTAACGGAATCAAGCCTGACGGTGGATGATCCCATGTGGCGCATGCCTCTCTACAAGGGGTACGAGAAGGATATCTCGGCCCGCATAGCCGACCTGACCAACGCACCTTCCGGCGGCATGGCAGGTTCGATCACGGCGGCGTTGTTCCTGAAGCGCTTCGTTACCAACGCAAGGAGCTGGGCCCATTTCGACATCTTCGGCTGGGCGGCGGCGGAACGGCCGCATTCGCCGCTGGGTGGCGAGGCACAGGCCATCCGCGCATTGTATCATTTGATTGCGAAGGGGAAGAAGTAGGGGAGAAAGGCATTGTGATCTCTTCTCCCTCAAGGAGGGAGAAGAGAGAGCCCGGCAATCTCGTCTGCTTTGCGAGCCTGCGACTATTCGTTGATCAGCCGCTTCAACAGCTCGATCTCGTGCGACAGCTTGGTATCGCCGGTGATCAGATCCTCGATTTTGCGCACGGCATGCAGCACCGTCGTATGGTCGCGTCCGCCGAAACGGCGGCCGATTTCCGGGAAGGAGCGGGGGGTCAGCGTCTTTGCCAGATACATGGCGATCTGGCGCGGCTTGACGATGACGCGGGTGCGGCGGTTAGACACCAGTTCCTGGCGCGAGACGTTATAGTGCTTGGCAACGACACGCTGGATGTCCTCGATGCGCACCCGGCGCGGCTCGCCGGCATTGACCAGATGGCCGAGCAGTTCGTCGACGCGTTCGATCGACAGCGTCGGTTCAAACGAGAGACGGAAGAGCAGCTGGTTGAAGGCGCCTTCGAGTTCGCGGCCGCTGGCCGTGATGTTGCGGGCGACATGGCTGAGAATGGCGGCTGGAATATCGAGAGAAGCATCATCCAGGCGGGCGACTTCGAGGCGGCGCTTGAGGATTTCGAGACGCATCTCGTAATCCGGGCCTTCCATCTCGATGGCAACGCCGCCCTGAAGGCGCGAACGGACGCGCGGATCGAGCGATTCCAGTTCCCACGGCGCACGGTCGGCGGCAACGACGACCTGCTTGGCGCTGTCGAGCAGCATGTTGAGAAGATGGCAGAATTCATGCTGGATCGATTTCCCCTGCAGAAACTGCATGTCGTCGATGACCAGGAGATCGATATTGCGCAGGGTTTCCTTCAGGGACAGCGCATCATTGTCGCGAATGGCTGTTGCGAACCGCCACATGAAATATTCCGCCGTCAGATAGACGACGCGGGGTGCCCGCGCGCTCTGGATCGCGGCAGTGGCGATCGCCTGCAACAGGTGTGTCTTGCCGAGACCGACCGTCGAATGGATGAACAGCGGATTGAAGCGCACGGCGCCGGCGCCGGCTTCGGCGATCGTCTTGGCGGCCGCAAGCGCGACGCGGTTCGAAGAACCCTCGACGAAGCTCTCGAATGTGTAGCGTGAATCCAGCGGCGAACCGAACAGCGGTCCGGCGACCGGTTGCATCTTCTGAAGATTGCCGACCGTGGCGGCAGCATGATGGGCAAGGGTCTGCGGCGCGGACCGGCGCGAAGACGACAGCGTCGCCGTATCTCCGTGGTTTGCCTGGGGCGCGTCCTCTTGAAGGCCGGGTCGAACACTGCGCGTTGCGCTGCGCACCAGGATTTCCACCTTCAATATCTCGGCATCCTCCTGCTGGAAGATGTTGGTGATCTGGTCAAGGTAACGGTTGTTGATCCACGACTTCAGAAACGTCGTGGGAACAGACAGCCGCACAACGCTCTTGGAGACTGAGTGAAGCTTCAGCCGGCCGAACCAGCTGGCAAAAACATCAGGGCCGACCTGGGCTTTCAAACGCGCACTGACCCGCTCGAAAAGTGCGCTATGCATCATGTCGCCCTTGTCCCCCGCCGTAACGTCAGACTGCTTTTGAGCGATCTGGCGTGCATTCTCCCCATTCTCGAACACAATCGCCGCCGTCACCGAATTATTAAGCATATTGCCGCCTTCCAATATCATTCCGCGACGCCGCCATTGCTGCCGGCGTCAGCCTTTATGTTTGTCTCGTGCGGCCCTTTTAAAGGCATGCCGCCCAATTCAAACGTTCACCGTGCCCCAAGAGGAACCCTCATCCTCCCCTTCCGGCCCGGTTTTGTGCAAATTCATTCGGCTAACGCCAAACGCATGTCCCGTTTGCACAGTTTCATTTCAGCGTCCGGAAAGGCCTCGTATCCTCGTCCGGTCCGCCCAGTCCATTGGCCCTCCCAACCCTCGTTACAAGAAGGGCAGGCCAGTTGCCGTGATTGCGTCCTCATCCGCATTCCGGCTAGTAGCGCAACGCGGCGAAACCGCCGCGGCGCGTTGTCCGGCATATCGGGCTCTTCATCCAATACAACCATAAGTCGCAAGGCATCGCCCCGGGCAAACAATGTTGCACGGCTGAAAACGCCTTTACTGATTGATGGAACGTTGTGGAACCACCCCGGTACAGAAGGTTTAAGTGGAATTGCGCCGCCCGTTGAAGGGTGGCCTTTCCATCTTGTCCACAGGTATGTCCCGCGCCTTCTGTGAGAGGCATTTAGGCAGGATCGTGACACAAGATCAATCGCGAATTTTAACACTCGGGAAGCGCTGGGCGTTGACTCTCATAGCGTGTCCTGCATCGGCAGGCAGCTTGCGGAAGAGAATCGCTTTTGAATCAAGGGCTTTGAATTTTCGCCCGGAAGTTAGCTGGCGAAAAACAAATAAAATAAAAAATTCCTTGACTCGCCATACGCCTCAACAGGCTCCGGCTGGAGGTGGACGGGTCCGAGCATCCTCCTGCAAGTATTTGATTTCATTTAAAATATTTTGTCACCGCCGTGACATAATAACTTGCACAAGGATTAACCATCAATCGGGATTCAGTCCGAATCGGAAAAGCCCGGTCGCAGGACCGGGCTAATTCATTGATGATATTTTAGTAAGCCGGCTTAGGCCGAAAGCGACTTTACGCGGTTCGCGAGACGCGACACCTTGCGCGATGCCGTATTGGCATGCAGCACGCCCTTGGTGGCAGCGCGCATCAGTTCCGGCTGGGCAGCCTTCAGGGCTGCCTGGGCCAGGATCTGGTCGCCCGAAGCGATGGCTTCTTCGACCTTGCGGATGAAGCCGCGAACGCGCGAACGGCGGGACTTGTTGACTTCCGTGCGGCGTGCGATCTTGCGGGTCGCTTTTTTCGCCGAAGTTGTATTGGCCATTTGGTGTCTCTCTTCGAAATCTGACAAAAACTCTCAACCGCCGTGCCGGGTCACTGCGACCTGTCGTCCAAGCAAGTAGGGAGCAATATCGGAAAACCTTGGAGCGGCTTTCCAAACTGTGGGCGGCATATAGCCTTAAACACCGTCTGCGTCAACGCGCTATTTTTGAAAACGTGGCGCACGGGACTTCCTCGTCGGCTAAGCTATTTCTGGCATTTCGGGCAGTGGAAGGTCGAGCGCCCTGCCTGAACGACACGGGTGACGGTACCGCCGCAGCCCGGTGTCCGGCAAGGCTCGCCTTCGCGATCGTAGACCGAGAACGAATGCTGGAAATAGCCAAGCGTACCGTCCGTCTGGATATGGTCGCGTAGCGAAGACCCGCCGGCAGCGATGGCATCGGCGATCACGGCGCGGATGGCCTCGGTCAAGAGAGCCAGTGTCTGCCTGGGCTTTCCATTGGCATCCACCAGCGTGCCGGCGGCCCGCAGGGGTGACAGACCGGAACGCCACAGCGCCTCGCAGACGTAGATATTGCCAAGCCCGGCAATGTTCTTCTGGTCGAGCAGCGCCGACTTCAGCGGCTGCGCCTTGCCGGCGAACCGTGCGGCCAGATAGGCGGCATCGAGCACGTTGCCGGTCGGTTCCTCGCCGAGATCTCGGAAGAAGGCGTGGCTGGCGAGCGTATCGCGCCGGGTGATGTCCATGAAGCCGAAGCGGCGCGGGTCGTTGTAGATGACACGGGCAGGGCCGTTTAAGCCTTCCAGATGGAAAACGACATGGTCGTGCTTTTCGCTTTTACCGCGCGGATGATGGAAATCTCCGGGTGTCTCCGGTGCCGTGCCATCTTCTACTCGAAAAGAACCGGACATGCCGAGATGAGCGATAATGACATCGCCACCCTCAAGGTCGATCAAAAGGTATTTCGCCCGCCGCCCGAGCGAGATGATGCGCCGGCCGGAAACCAGCGTGGAGAAATCGGCAGGGAAGGGGAAGCGCAGGTCCGGCCGGCGCAACTCGGCGCGGACCAAGAGCGCGCCCTCCATGGCAGGTGTCAGGCCCCGCCTGACAGTTTCCACCTCGGGAAGTTCCGGCATTCACGTCTCCTTGCCCCGATCGTCCGGGGTCATTTGGCAATTCCATTCGCCGCGCACATATCCTATAGCAGGCCGGTCTTAACCACGGGCGCGAATGCCGCAGGCCGCCATCTGCCGCAGAGATAGCGTGGATGAAACGAATTCGCTATGGTCGGTACAACAGCGATGGAACGGAGTATGTCTTGATGACTGGTGAGCGCACGTCTGCCGATGGCGGCATGGAAACCTCCTACGGGTTTCGCCAGGTTGGCCAGGGCGAGAAGCAGGCGCTCGTCAACGACGTCTTCCACAAGGTCGCCAAGCGCTACGACATCATGAACGATGTCATGTCCATGGGCCTGCACCGGGCCTGGAAGGACGCGATGATCGCTTCGCTCAATCCGCGCCGCTCCGAGGACTACAAGGTTCTCGATGTTGCAGGCGGTACCGGTGATATTGCTTTCCGCATCGTCGAGGCGTCGGACCGCAAGGCGCATGCAACCGTGCTTGACATTAATGGTTCGATGCTGGCGGTCGGCGCCGAACGCGCCGAAAAGAAGGGTCTTTCGCCCAATCTCACCTTCGTCGAGGCCAATGCCGAGGAGCTGCCGTTCGAGGCCAATTCCTTCGATGCCTATACGATCGCCTTCGGCATCCGCAACGTGCCGCGCATCGACGTGGCGCTCGCCGAAGCCTATCGCGTTCTGAAGCGCGGCGGTCGTCTGCTCGTCCTTGAGTTCTCGGAAGTCGAGATGCCACTGCTCGACAAGGTCTACGATGCCTGGTCGTTCAACGCGATCCCGAAGTTCGGCAAGATGGTCACCGGCGATGCCGAGCCCTATCAGTATCTGGTGGAATCGATCCGCAAGTTCCCCAACCAGCGCGATTTCGCTGCGATGATCACCAAGGCCGGCTTCTCGCGTGTCACCTTTACCAATTATACTGCCGGCATTGCCGCGCTGCATTCCGGCTGGAAGATCTGACGCATGATACCCATTCTCGTGAAGTGCTCTGAGGCGCTGCCCCTGCGCGGCGGCAGGTTGTCATGAGCACGCCCGGAGCTTATGCCCGCCTGGTACGGATCGGCTGGGTGCTGGTGCGCGAAGGCGTGGTCTCGGCCTTGCCGTCGGAAAACCTGCCGGCGCTGCCGAAGGCCGCGCAATCCTTCGCCGGCCTTTTCGCGCGCCGTCGTGCAAAAAAGGAAGACCGTAGCGACCGGCTTGCCCGGGCCATCGAGCGGCTTGGTCCGTCCTATGTGAAGATCGGCCAGTTTCTCGCCACCCGTCCCGATGTCGTCGGCGCCGATTTCGCCCAGGATCTGTCCTTCCTGCAGGACCGGATGGCGACCTTTCCGGTGGAGGAGGCGCGTGCCGCGGTCGAAGGCTCGCTCGGCCGTCCGGTGGCCGACCTTTATGCTCATTTCGGCGAGCCGATCGCCGCCGCCTCGATCGCCCAGGTTCATCCGGCGATGGTGCTGCGCGATGGCGTCGAGGAAAAAGTCGCGGTCAAGGTCATCCGCCCCGGCGTGCGCCAGCGTTTTGCCCATGATCTGGAAGCGATGTTCCTGGTGGCCGGGCTTCAGGAGCGTTTCCTGCCCCATACTCGCCGTCTGCGCCCGGTCGAAGTGACCAAGACGCTGGAGCAGACCACCAAGATCGAGATGGACCTGCGGCTCGAGGCAGCGGCCCTGTCGGAGTTGGGCGAGAACGCCGCCGATGATCCGGGCTTCCGCGTGCCGAAGGTCGATTGGGAACGGACCGGCCGCGACGTCGTGACGATGGAGTGGGTCGACGGCACCAAGATGTCGGATGTCGAGGGCCTGCGCCGCGCCGGTCACGATCTCAACGGGCTGGCGGACACGTTGATCCAGTCCTTCCTGCGCCACACCCTGCGCGACGGCTTTTTCCATGCCGACATGCACCAGGGCAATCTCTTCGTCGATCCGAAGGGCATGATCGTCGCCGTCGATTTTGGGATCGTCGGTCGTCTCGGCAAGAAGGAGCGCCGGTTCCTCGCCGAAATCCTCTATGGCTTCATCACCCGCGACTACCGCCGCGTCGCCGATGTGCATTTCGAGGCCGGTTACGTGCCCGGCCACCATGACGTCGCAAGCTTCGCCCAGGCGATCCGCGCCATCGGTGAGCCGATCCACGGCCAGCCGGCCGAAACCATCTCCATGGCCAAGCTGCTGACGCTGCTCTTCGAGGTGACTCAGCTCTTCGACATGGAAACGCGGCCGGAACTGGTCATGCTGCAGAAGACCATGGTCGTCGTCGAAGGCGTCGCCCGCACGCTCAATCCGCGCTTCAACATGTGGAAGGCCTCCGAGCCGGTGGTTGGCGGCTGGATCCGCGACAATCTCGGTCCCAAGCGCATTCTGGGGGACCTCAGGGAAGGGCTTCACGCGGCTGTCAGGCTTGCAGAAGCGGCGCCGGAAATTGCTGCGAAAACGGAGCGGTTTTCCCGCGAGATCACGGCCATGGCAGAAAACGGCCTGCGTTTCGACGCGCAGACTGCCGAAGCCATCGGCCGCTCGGAAGCCCGCCACAGCCGCTCGGGCCGTGTAGCGCTCTGGGTCATCGCGCTGACACTTGTCTACATCGCCTGGCGGGTTTTTTGATCTTGCCTTTGCGGACGTGTTGGCTAAACTTCTCCGCATGAACAGCGTAGCAAAGACCCTTACCATGACCTGCACGGACCCTTCGGGGTGCGCGGGGTTGGTGCTGGGCTAAAAGCGCTTTCATCCTGTGGACCCTGCCGAGGCAGGTAGGGTCGCAAGCTTCTTACCTCCTCGCATCTAAAGACGAGGATCGTCATGAAGCAATCGGAAAGCCCGCCACCGCCCGCCTTGAAAAATGCCCTGCATATCCGGGCGTCGCGCCCCGGCGATCATGAGCAGATCGCCGCCGTGATGAACCAGCCGCAAGTGCGGCGGGGAACGTTGCGCATGCCTCATACGCGTCCGGAGGAGGTCCTCTCGTGGTTGGAGAAGCCGTCAGAGGGAGGACTTCAACTGGTCGCGGAAAGGGACGGCGTCATTCTGGGAGCAGCCGGGCTCCATCGCCAGGCGGGGCGGCGTCATCACGCAGCGATGCTCGGCATGAGCGTCCATGACGCCCATCACCGGCAGGGTATCGGTAAAGCCCTGCTGTCTGAGCTCATCGATGCCGCCGACAAATGGCTGAACATAGTGCGCATCGAACTGACGGTCTTTACCGACAATGCGGCGGCCATCGCACTTTACCAGGCGGCTGGCTTTGAGGCCGAAGGCATCCATCATGCATATGCCTTTCGGGACGGAAAGTTTGCGGATGTTTTGGCCATGGCCCGAATCCGGAAAATACTGGCGGACCCTGTTCCTTTTGGAACTGCGACCCCCCGTGATTGAGGTATTCTTCTTCTCAAGGATGAGGCGGGCTCATCCAGCCAATCACTTGAGGAGAGACCACCATGCGCAAATTGATCATCGCTTCCATCGTTGCCGCTGGCGCGGCCCTTTCTTTCGCAGCCCCGTCCGTAGCTGGCGGCTACTATGGCGGTGGCTATTACGGCGGCGGCTACGACAACGTCGATCACTATTACGGCCATAAGCGCCACTACAAGCGGAGCTACTACGAGCCCCATTGCTGGATCAAGAAGATCCGCAAATATGACTATTACGGCAATCTGGTCGTCAAGCGCATCAGGGTCTGCAACTGATCCGGCCTCCCCGGAGAGCAGCCACTGACGAAAACCGGCGGTCTCCCGCCGGTTTTTTATGTTTGCCGTGCAGCGCAAGGCAGCCATGGTGGAAACGCTGTGAAACGAAAAACAGGAAACATTACAAAGATTTCATGCTGTTGGACTTCAATAAGGCGTAGTTTCGACATAGCTAGCACGGGAATTGTAAGTCCCATATCCGAACTAATCTGAAAGATGCTTGAATGGCGGATGCCACCCGGAAAATTGCCCCTGTGATCGAGAAGGACGCGTTGCCCGCCGCGCAGTCTGTGGTGGCGCCAGAAAAACGCGCGCGCTCGCGCAAGCGCTGGCTCATCCTTCCGGCCCTGCTTCTGGCCATCGGCGCCGGTTGGTATGGCTGGTCAACCTACGGCGAGCAAAGCAACGCCGAGACCGTCGTCACCGAGATGCCGGTGCGCGGCGATATCGAAAACAGCGTCACGGCGTCAGGGCTTCTTAGCCCCATCAAGGATGTCGATGTCGGCGCCCAGGTGTCCGGCCAGCTGAAAAGCCTCAAGGTCGAGATCGGCGACAGCGTCAAGCAAGGCCAACTGATCGCCGAGATCGACAGCGCCTCGATCGAGACGCAGATCGAGATCGCCGAGGCGGAACTCGCCAATCTCCAGGCCCAGATGATCGACAAGACCGCGCAGGTCGTACTGTCCGGGGCTAACCTGACGCGTCAGCGTGCTCTTGTCGCCGGCAACAGCGCGGCCCAGTCGGCGCTCGATGAAGCGGTTGCGGCGCTGGCAACGGCCGAAGCCAATGTCGATGCGCTGAAGGCGCAGGTCCGCAAGCAGCAGGCGACGCTGAAGGATGCCCGCATCAGCCTCGGCTATACCAAGATCTATGCGCCGATGACCGGCACGATCGTCAACACCTCCGCCAAGGAAGGCCAGACGCTGAACGCCAACCAGACGGCGCCGACCATCGTCACCATCGGCGACCTCTCGACCATGACCGTCGAGGCCGAGGTGTCGGAGGCCGATGTCGGCAAGCTGAAGGTCGGCATGAACGCCTATTTCACGCTGCTCGGCCAGCCCGGCAAGCGCTATCCCGGCACCTTGCGCCAGATCCAGCCGACGCCCTCGACCGAAAACAACGTCGTTCTCTACTATGCGCTGTTCGACGTGCCCAATCCCGACGGAAACCTGATGATGAACATGACGGCGCAGGTCTTCTTCGTGCGATCGTCGGCCGAAAACGTGCTGACGATCCCCGTCGCCGCCGTTCGTTCAGGCTCTGAGGGCAAGTCCGGCGAAGTCACTGTCGTCAATGCAGCGGGCGCGCGAGAAACCCGCAAGGTCGAGACCGGCATCCGCAACCGCGTCCGCGTCGAGATCACCAAGGGTCTCGACGAGAACGATGCCGTCGTGGTCGGAACGGGCTCCGCGGACAAGGCCGCGTCTTCCAGCCGCTCCAATTCGCGCCGCGGCATGCCGCCGCCGATGTTCTAGGGGCGCTTCCATGACCGCGCTCATCTCTCTCAAGGATATCCGCAAGACCTTCGTCAACGGCGACGTTGCGGTCGAGGTTCTGCGCGGCGTCTCGCTCGACATCCAGCCGGGCGAATTCGTCGCCATCGTCGGTGCCTCCGGCTCCGGCAAGTCGACGCTGATGAATCTGCTTGGCTGCCTCGATACGCCGACCGGCGGGCAATATCTGCTGGAGGGCGAGGACGTGTCGGGGTTGAACGCCGACGAACTGGCCGCCAGACGTCGCCAGATGTTCGGCTTCGTCTTCCAGAGCTACAATCTCGTGCCGACCGCGACGGCCCAGGAAAATGTCGAGATCCCGGCCATCTACGCCGGCATGCCGGCGCGAGAACGGCGTGACCGGGCAGAGACCTTGCTGCGCTCGCTGCGGCTTGGCGACCGGCTCGATCATCTGCCCAACCAGCTTTCCGGCGGCCAGCAGCAGCGTGTCTCTATCGCCCGCGCGCTGATGAACGGCGGCCAGATCATCCTCGCCGACGAGCCGACCGGCGCGCTCGACAGCCAGAGCGGCAAGGAAGTGATGGCGACCCTGCGTCAGATGAATGATGAGGGCCATACCGTCATTATCATCACCCATGCGCCGGAACTGGCCGAATCCGCCGATCGTGTCATCGAGATCAGCGACGGCCTGATCGTCGCCGACCGTATCCCCGGCAATGTCAGGCGTATCGGCCGCAGCAAGCCGACGCTCGCTGCAAGGGTCGCCGGCAAGGCTGCTATCGTGACCGATGTGGCCGAGGCGGTGCGCATGTCGTTCCGGGCCTTGCGCGCCAATCTGTTCCGCACCATCCTGACGCTGCTCGGCATCGTCATCGGCGTCAGCTCGGTCGTCGCGATGCTGGCCATCGGCACCGGCGCACAGGATTCGGTGCTGAGCCGCATCGCTGCCATGGGCTCCAATCTGCTGGTGGTCCGGCCCAATATGGCCAATTTCCGCGGCGGCGAAGGAGGCAGCATCGTCTCGCTGATCCCGTCCGATGCCGATGCCATTCTCGACCTGCCGAACATCAGTTTCGCGGTTCCCGAAATGTCCAGTTCGCTTACCGTGCGTGCCGGCAATCTCGATACGCAGACAACCGTCAACGGCACGGTGCCGCAGTTTCCCGAGGCGAAATCCTGGACGATCGAGGATGGCGCCTTCCTCGAAAAGTCGGACATGGACGCTTATGCGACCGTTGCCGTGCTGGGCCGCACGGTTGCCGATACGCTGTTTCCCGACGGCGCCGATCCGCTTGGCCAGTATATTCTCATCAAGAACATCCCCTTTCAGGTGATCGGCGTCATGTCGAAGAAGGGCGCGACCGCCGGCGGCAACGATCAGGACGACACGGTTCTGGTGCCGCTCTCCACGGGCAACCTGCGCCTCTTTGGCGCGAAAAATGTGCGCTCCATTACCGTGCAGGTGAAGGACGACAGCGCCATCAACGTCACCCAGGACCAGATCCAGGCGCTGCTCGACGAGCGGCACAAGCGGCAGGACACGCAGATCACCAATCTCGCCGCGATCCGCGAGACGTTTACCGAAACCTCCAACATCCTGAAGATTTTCCTCGGTTCCATTGCCGCGATCTCGCTGCTGGTCGGCGGTATCGGCGTAATGAACATCATGCTCGTCTCCGTCACCGAGCGCACCCGCGAGATCGGCATCCGCATGGCAACGGGCGCGCGGGGCCGCGATATCCTCACCCAGTTCATCGTCGAAGCGCTGGTCGTCTCCGCGCTCGGCGGGCTGATCGGTGTCGGACTGGGTCTCAGCATCGGCGCGATCGCGCAGGCCTTCGGCGTCGCCGTCAGTTTTGCGCCAGGGCCTGTCATCCTCGCCTTCGGCAGCGCCTTTTTGACCGGGCTCGTCTTCGGCTACCTGCCGGCTTACAATGCCTCGCGCCTGCAACCGGCCGTGGCGCTGGCCTCGACCTGACCCGGCAGTTACACGCGATGCATCTGTCATGGTTGACGCCGCTCCCCTGATCGTTTCCACTGATGCAGGTGAAACAGGAGGGAGCCCAATGTCGGATGCAGATCGTTTCATGACCGAGGCCATCGCGCTTGCCCGCGAGAATGTCCGCAGAGGCGGACGCCCGTTTGGTGCCGTGCTGGTCATGGATGGCGAGGTTGTCGCCCACGGCGTCAACGGCTTGGTCGAAACGCATGACCCGACATCCCACGCCGAACTGCTCGCCGTGCGCGCGGCGGCCATCAAGCGCCATTCGCCCATCCTGAAGGGCGCCACCATGTATGCCAGCGGCCACCCATGCCCGATGTGCCTTGCCGCCATGCGTATTGCCGGCATCACCGATATTTTCTACGCGTATTCCAACGAGGACGGTGCACCCTACGGGCTGACTTCAGCTGGGCTCTACGACGACCTCAGAAAACCCTTGGCCGAACAGCAGATGAGCTTTGCCTATCACCCGGTGCGACCGGAGGGGGAGGCCGATCTTTATGACCTGTGGAGGGAGATGCAGGAGGGGTAATCCGCGGGGAGAGGGGACGACAGAGTTTGCGGCTTGGTCCTTCTCCCCGTCATGACGGGGGGAAGGTGCCCGACAGGGCGGATGAGGGGCGTGGCGATGAGCCCCCAAAACAACTCACGCATTCCGCACCGGCGCCAGCAGCCTCAGCGCGTTGATCGTCACCAGCACCGTCGCACCCGTATCGGCAAGGATCGCCGGCCAGAGCCCGGTAATCCCGGCAATCGTCGTCACCAGGAACACGGCCTTGAGCCCCAGCGCGATGGTGATGTTCTGGCGGATATTGCCCATGGTGCGCTTGGACAGGTCGATCATCTGGGCGACGTCGCCCACCCGTCCGTGAAGCACGGCGGCATCGGCGGTTTCGAGCGCCACGTCGGTGCCGCCGCCCATGGCGATGCCGATATCGGCTGTCGCCAGCGCCGGTGCATCGTTGATCCCGTCGCCGACCTTGGCGACGATCAGGCCCTGCCGTTTCAGTTCACCGACGATCCGCTGCTTGTCTTCCGGCATCAGCTCTGCCCGTACCTCGATGCCGAGCTGCTTGCCGATCGCGGTTGCTGTGCGTTTGTTGTCGCCGGTCAGCATAACGATTCGGATGCCGGCATCCGTCAGCGCCTTCAACCCGGATTTCGCGTCCGCGCGCGGCTCGTCGCGCATGGCAATGGCGCCCGCCAGTGCCTCGCCGATGATCAGCACGGATACGGTCTTGCCTTCGTCGTTGAGCGCTGTGATCTGCGCGGTCTGCTCTGCCGACAGCGCCACTCGGTCTCCGGCTGCCTGCGGCGAGCCGAGGAAGATTGCCTTGCCGTCCACGGTCGCCGTCACGCCCTTGCCGCCCAGTGCCTTTGCGTCGGATGCCACCGGGATGGACACCTGGTCCGCCGCTGCCCGGTCGAGGATCGCCTTGGCCAGCGGATGGCTCGATCCCGTTTCAAGCGCCGCCGCGAAGGTCAGCACATCCGCTTCCGGATGATGAAAGCCGATGATGTCGGTGACCTTCGGCTTGCCCTCGGTCAATGTGCCCGTCTTGTCCAGCGCCACGGCGGTGATCGTGCCCAGCATCTCCAGCACCGCACCGCCCTTGAGCAGCAGGCCCCGCCGTGCTCCTGCCGAAAGCGAAGCGGCAATCGCCGCGGGTGTCGAGATGACGAGGGCGCAGGGGCAGCCGATCAGCAGGATGGCAAGCCCCTTGTAGACCCATTCGCCCCAGGCGCCGCCAAGCAGCAATGGCGGGATGATGGCCACAAGCGCTGCGACGACAAGAACGCCCGGCGTGTAATAGCGCGAGAACCGATCGATGAAGCGTTCGGTCGGCGCCTTGGATTCCTGCGCCTCCTCCACCAGCTTGACGACGCGGGCAATGGTGTTGTCGGCGGCGGCCGCGGTCACCCGCACCCGCAGGGCCGCGTCGCCGTTGATCGTGCCGGCAAAGACCTTGTCATCGATGCCCTTGCGCACCGGCGTGCTTTCGCCGGTCACCGGTGCCTCGTCGATGGCGCTTTCGCCGGAGAGAATGATCCCGTCGGCGGATACGCGATCACCGGGGCGCACAAGGATGATCGCGCCGACGGCAAGTCCTTCGGCCGGAACCGAACGTGTCTGCCCATCGACCTCAAGCAGCGCCTCCTTCGGCACCAGCGCCGTCAGCGACTGGATGCTCTGTCGCGCCTTGCCGGCCGCCACGCCTTCGAGAAGCTCGCCGACAAGAAAGAGGAAAACCACGGCGGCCGCTTCTTCGCCGGCATTGATGACGACAGCGCCGATAGCGGCAATCGTCATCAGCATTTCGATCGAAAACGGTGTGCCCGCCATGGCGGCCATGACAGCGCGCCGCGCGATCGGTACGAGGCCGATCAGCATGGCGGCGATGAAGATATAGGACGCGATCGACGGCACGAGATGGCCGATCGCATAGGCGACGACAAGCGCTGCACCCGACAGGATGGTCAGCTTGCCCTTTTTGCTCGCCCACCAGGGGCCGGTCGCCGGGCCATGGTCGTGTCCGTGCAACCCTTCGATTTCGGCCGCCCCGGTCTGTTTGACGTCGTCATGTCGGGCATGGTCATGTCCCGCATGGTCGTGATCCGCATGTGCATGGCCGTCTGTGCTGTGATCATGGCCGCATCCCGCATGCTTGTCCTCGGCGACCGTTGCCGCGGCCTTGCCCGCCAGCTGCGCGACCGAATAGCCAAGCCCGGTCACCTTCTTGGCGATGGCGGCAAGGTCGCTCGCATCGTCATGATTGACCGTCATGGTGCCGGCGGTCACTGACACCGAAACGTCCTTGACGCCAGGCATGCGCCGGACGGCCGTGTCGATCTTGGCCGCGCAGGAGGCGCAATCCATGCCCTCCACCCGGTACCGTGTCTGTGTCGCCTCTGCCATGATTCGCGTCCCTGTATGCTTGCTTGTCAAACCCTGGCATCTTTCCTACATCCTCTAGCGACTAGAGGTGCAAGAGGAAAATTCATGAAAAAGATCACCATCGGCGAGGCAGCCCGCCAAAGCGGCGTCAAGGTGCCGACGATCCGCTATTATGAAGGCATCGGCCTGCTTCGGGAGCCCAGCCGCAGCGAGGGCAATCAGCGCGCCTATGAACAATCGGATCTCAGCCGTCTCACCTTCATCCGCCATGCCCGTGAACTCGGCTTCGAGGTCGAGGCGATCCGCACGCTTCTCAGCCTCCAGGACAATCCGCTGCAGCCCTGCGCTTCCGCCGATGCCATCGCCAAGGCCCGGCTCGTCGAGGTCGAGCAGCGTATCCGCAGCCTGATGGCGCTGAAGGCCGAGCTGGAAATGATGGTGGAGGGCTGCGGCCATGGCCGGGTGGATCAATGCCGGGTGATCGAGGTGCTTGCCGATCATGCCGAGTGCAAGCATCACAGTCACTGATATGGGCGCCGGATCGCGGCCGATTGCGCGCGACATGCCTCTCGGCTACGGTCGTCGCGCATGAAGACACATAAAAGACGGACCGTCATGACGCTTCAGGGAAAACGCATCCTCCTCATCATCTCCGGCGGTATCGCGGCTTACAAGAGCCTCGATCTCATCCGCCGCCTGCGCGAGCGCGGTGCGTCCGTGCGGCCGGTGATGACCGCGGGCGCGCAGGCTTTCGTCACGCCGCTTGCCGTCGGCGCGCTGGCCGCGGACAAGGTTTTCACCGAGCTGTTTTCCCGCGAGGACGAGCAGGATGTCGGTCATATCCGGCTTGCCCGTGATTGTGACCTCGTCGTAATCGCTCCCGCCACCGCCGACCTGATGGCGAAGATGGCGAACGGCCTTGCCGACGATCTGGCCTCGACCATCCTGCTGGCGACGGACAAGCCGGTGCTTGTCGCGCCTGCCATGAACCCGAAGATGTGGTCGCACCCCGCCACCCGCCGCAACCACGCGACGCTTTTGGCCGATGGTATCCGCTTCATCGGACCTGCCTCGGGTGAAATGGCCGAAAGCGGCGAGAAGGGCGAAGGCCGCATGGCCGAACCGCTGGAGATCGCGGCCGCTGTCGAAGCCCTCCTCGATACAGGCCCGAAACCATTGACCGGCAGGAAAGCCATCGTTACCTCCGGCCCGACACATGAGCCGATTGACCCGGTGCGCTACATCGCCAACCGCTCGTCCGGAAAGCAGGGCCATGCCATCGCCGGCGAACTTGCCTGGCTGGGTGCCGATGTGACGCTGGTCTCCGGCCCTGTGACGATCCCGGACCCGAAAGGCGTCACGGTCGTCCGCGTCGAGCGGGCGGAGGAGATGCGCGATGCCGTCCTGGCAGCGCTGCCCGCCGATATTGCCGTCATGGTCGCGGCCGTCGCCGACTGGCGCGTGGCCAGCGCTTCCGGCAACAAGATCAAGAAAAAGCCCGGTGAAGCCCCGCCGCCGCTGCTGCTCACCGAAAACCCGGACATCCTGAAGACCGTCGGTCATCACCCTAAACGTCCGAAACTGGTTGTCGGCTTCGCGGCCGAAACGCAGGATGTCGCCGAAAACGGCCGTTCGAAGCTGGAGCGGAAGGGGGCCGACTACATCATTGCCAACGACGTTTCGCCCCATACCGGCATCATGGGCGGAGATCGCAATACCGTGAAGGTGATCGGCAAATCAGGCGACGAAGACTGGCCGGACATGGACAAGCAGGCGGTGGCCGAACGGCTCGCCCGGCTCATTGCATCACATTTTCCCTGACGCCACCCGGCCCATCCGGGACGTGTCGGGGGCGGCACCTGCCGTTCCGAACAGGCGCACATCGACGCCGTTTTCGCCGACGATGACGGCGGTTCCATCAGGAATTTCCACCCAGGCATTGTCGTCGTCGTTGAGCGGTTCGGAGACGAGGCAGTAACCGCCGCTCGGTCCCATTGGCGCCGCATAGAGCGTCGGCGCCTTCCAGTCGGAGGCGTAGCGCACAGCATAGAGGTCATGGCCATCGGAAAGTGCGGCGGTAAACCGCACCAGAACCTTGCGCTCCAGATGCTCGGCCAGCCGTTCGACGAAGGCCAGCGTTTCGGCAATGGCACCCAGCGGATCCTGCTCAAGGCCGAACTGCAGCGCCAGCAGGAACAGCAGCTCGCTGTCGGTTGAGCCGGTGCGGGCCGTATAGAGATCGTTGTCGAGCATCGCCTCCATCGGCCGGCGCAGGTGCTCGAAGTCGCCGATCTGGCCGTTGTGCATGAAGGACCAGCGGCCGTGCACGAAAGGATGGCAATTGTCGCGCCGCGTGCCGCCGCCGGTCGCCGCTCGCACATGGGCGAGGAACAGTGGTGAGCGAATCTGCCGCGCGATGCTCTTCAGATTGCAGTCCGACCAGGCGGGCAGAATGTCGCGGTAGCGGCCGGGTTCCGGATGATCGCCGTACCAGGCGATGCCGAAGCCGTCGCCGTTGGTCGCGGTCTTGGCGCGGGTGGCGCAATGGGATTGCTCGATCAGGGAGTGCGCGGGAGACGACACCAGTTCCTCGAGATAAAGCGGCTCTCCGCGATAGGCTGCCCAGCGGCACATGAAGGATACTCCGGATCGCGGGGATGGCCCGCCTTGATGGTTCGTTAACCATGATATGGACCGATCATCCGGCCGAACATGGTAAAAATACGTTAACGAACAGGATCATTTCCACATCTTGCCTGTCAATCTAGCGGTTTTTGATTGTTCGATCTGTTTCCGTGGGAACGAGGGCTCATGAATATTCAATGGATGCATACGGATCGATGACGGTTGGGCAGATCGTGAAACGGTGGGAAAAATGGAATCGTGGAATGAATATTCTATTCTTCATCCCTTTCTTTGCATAAGGTCTTGAAGATGCCGCAGAGGCAGAAAAGAGACCCGCTTAAAATGTCTGAAACGGAAAACAGCACCGCTATTCCGCAGGATTTCGATGGCCTCAAGGCGATCATCCTGGAGCGCAAGGCGCAATTGCCCAAGCGCCTTCGCCAGGTGGCGGCCTATGCGCTGGACAATCCGGACGAGATCGCCTTCGGCACGGCGGCGAGCATCGCCACGTCGGCCGATGTGCAGCCATCGACGCTCGTCCGCTTCGCCCAGCATTTCGGTTTCGAGGGCTTTTCCAGCCTGCAGCAGATTTTCCGGGCCCGCCTGCGCGAACGCACGCCGGGGTATGACGAACGGCTCCGTGCGCTGAGCGGCAACGACCACAGCAAGCTGGAGAGCGGCTCGATCTTCAACGGCTTCGTGGCTGCCGCCCATCGCTCGCTCGATAATATCGCCAGTTCTGTCGAACCGGAAGCCTTCGAGCGCGCCGTCAATATCCTTGCCGACGCGGAAACGATCTATCTCGTTGCCAAGCGCCGCTCCTATCCGATCTCCGGCTACATGGCTTATGCCTTCGGCAAGTTGAAGGTCAGATACCAGATGGTCGGCACGGCAGCCGGTATTGACGATGATATACTGGCGATGGCAGGTTCGAAGGACGCGGCATTCGCCGTCAGCTTCTCGCCCTATGCGTCCGAAAGCGTCAATCAGGCAAAGTTGCTCGCCAGCCGCAAAGTACCTGTCGTGTCGTTGACCGATTCGGCATTTTCCCCCCTGGCGGAATCCTCGAAGGTCTGGTTTGAGCTTGTCGAGGCCGATCATGCGGGGTTTCGCTCGCTGTCTGCCAGCATGGCCTTCGCCATGGCATTGACCGTGGCCGTGGCCGAAAAACGGCGACGGATCGCGGAAGAACAGGCAATGGAATGAAAATTCTATATTGACTATCAGTCGGAATTTATGTTTCATAAAAACGATAATCCACCAGCCAATAAAAATGTCGGCGCGACGCAAGCGCCCGCCGGGAGGAAGCAGTGAGCCAGACCAACAGGACGCAGGCAGACAAGCCGCTCGACCTCATCACCATCGGCCGTGCCTCGGTCGATCTCTATGGCCAGCAGATCGGCACGCGGCTGGAAGACGTCGCCAGTTTCGCCAAATCTGTCGGCGGTTGCCCGACCAATATCTCCGTCGGCACGGCCCGTCTCGGCCTGAAATCGGCGCTTCTCACCCGCGTCGGCAAGGAGCAGATGGGCCGCTTCATCCGCGAGCAGCTGGAGCGCGAAGGCGTCGAAACCAGGGGCATCGTCACCGATCCGGAGCGGCTGACGGCACTGGCCATCCTTGCCGTCGAAAGTGACCATTCCTTCCCGCTGCTGTTCTACCGCGACAACTGCGCCGACAGTGCGCTCTGCGAAGACGACGTCTCCGAAGACTTCATTCGTTCCGCTCGCGCCATCCTCGTCACCGGCACGCATTTCGCCAAGCCGCATACGGATGCCGCCCAGCGCAAGGCAATCCGCATCGCCAAGGAAAGCGGCGCCAAGGTCGTGTTCGACATCGACTACCGGCCCAACCTCTGGGGTCTTGCCGGCCATGACGCCGGCGACAACCGCTATATCGCCTCGGAAAAGGTGTCCGCGCACCTGAAGACGGTCCTGGCCGATTGCGACCTGATCGTCGGCACGGAAGAAGAGGTGCTGATTGCGTCGGGCGACAGCGATCTGCTCGCCGCTTTGAAGACCATCCGGGCCAATTCCAGGGCGACGATCGTGCTGAAGCGCGGCCCGATGGGCTGCATCGTTTATGACGGTCCGATTTCCGACAATCTGGAAGACGGCATTGTCGGCAAGGGTTTCCCGATCGAGGTCTATAACGTTCTGGGTGCCGGCGACGCGTTCATGTCCGGTTTCCTGCGTGGTTGGCTGAAGGGCGAGCCGCATGCGACATCAGCCACCTGGGCCAATGCCTGCGGTGCTTTCGCGGTTTCCCGTCTGCTTTGTGCGCCGGAAATCCCGACCTGGACCGAGTTGCAGTTCTTCCTCGAAAACGGCAGCAAGGAAAAGGCGCTGCGCAAGGACGAGGCGATCAACCACGTCCACTGGGCAACGACCCGCCGCCGCGAAATCCCGCAGCTGATGGCGCTTGCCATCGATCATCGCAGCCAGCTGGAAGATCTGGCCGGGGGCAACGCCGAGCTTCTCGCCCGCATCCCGGCCTTCAAGGTTCTCGCCGTCAAGGCCGCCGAGCGCATCGCCAACGGTCGTCCCGGCTTCGGCATGCTGATCGACGACAAGTACGGTCGCGACGCCCTGTTTGCCGTCAACAAGAACTTCTGGATCGGCAAGCCGATTGAGCTTCCGGGCTCGCGGCCGCTGCAGTTCGAGTTCAGTCAGGATCTCGGTAGCCGGCTCATCGAATGGCCGATCGATCACTGCATCAAGGTTCTGAGCTTCTATCATCCCGACGACCCGGCCGAGATGAAGGCTACCCAGATCGCCAAGCTGCGCTCGGCCTTCGAGGCTGCACGCAAGGTCGGCCGCGAAATCCTGATCGAGATCATTGCCGGCAAGCATGGCACGCTCGATGACCAGACCATTCCGCGCGCGCTCAACGAAATGTATGATGCCGGCCTGAAGCCCGACTGGTGGAAACTCGAACCGCAGGCAAGCCGCGCCGCCTGGGCCGCAATCGACGCCGTCATCGAAAAGCGCGACCCGCTCTGCCGGGGTGTCGTCCTGCTCGGACTGGAAGCCCCATATGAGGCCCTGAAGGAAGGTTTCGCCGCCGCGCGCACGTCAAAGACCGTCAAGGGTTTCGCCGTCGGCCGGACGATCTTTGCAGAGGCCAGCAAGGCCTGGCTTGCCGGTGACATGACCGACGAGCAGGCAATCGCCGATATGGCGGGCAAATTCGAGGCCCTGGTCAACCTGTGGCTCGGCCTTGCGGAAACGAACGCGGCTTGATCGGTCGGTGAGCTCCACCTCCCACTTGAGGGGGGAGGTCGCAGCGAAGCTGCAGGTGGGGGTGATCCGTTGGGTGTCGTGGAAATCAACCCACCCCGGACCTGCGGTCCGACCCTCCCCCTCAAGGGGAGGGTGTGAAGTAGAAAACCGAGGCAATGTCCTCGTTCGAGGAGGAAACAATGAGCCAGAAGACCGTTCGCCTGACCATGGCGCAAGCCGTCGCGCGGTTTCTCACCAAGCAGATGACCGTGATCGAGGGCGAGAAGACGCCGATCTTCGGCGGAGTCTTCGCCATTTTCGGCCACGGCAATGTCGCCGGTATCGGCGAGGCGCTGCATGGCATCAAGGATACGCTGCCGACCTATCGCGCCCAGAACGAGCAGGGCATGGCGAACGCGGCCATCGCCTTTGCCAAGGCAAGCTTCCGCCGCCGCTTCATGGCCTGCACCACCTCCATCGGTCCCGGCGCGCTCAACATGGTGACGTCGGCTGCCCTTGCCCATGTCAACCGCCTGCCGGTCCTGCTTCTCCCCGGCGATGTCTTTGCCAATCGCCGTCCTGATCCGGTCCTTCAGCAGATCGAGGATTTCGGCGACGGTACCATGACCGTCAACGACTGCTTCCGCCCCGTCTCGCGCTATTTCGACCGCATCACTCGGTCCGAACAGATCATCCCGGCGCTGCGCCGCGCCATGCAGGTGCTGACCGATCCCGCCGATTGCGGCCCGGTGACGCTGTCGCTCTGCCAGGATGTGCAGGCGGAAGCCTATGATTATCCGGAAAGCTTCTTCGACGAAAAGGTCTGGGCCACCCGCCGCCTGCATCCGGATGCGGACGAACTGGCCCACGCGATTACGGTGCTGAAGGCTGCCAGAAAGCCGGTGATCATTTCCGGTGGCGGCGTGCTTTACTCCGAAGCCAGCAAGACACTTGCCGCCTTCGCGGAAAGACACGGCATCCCTGTGGTCGAAACCCAGGCCGGCAAGTCGTCGTTGCCGCACAGCCATCCGCTCAACATGGGTTCGGTCGGCGTCACCGGCACATCGGCGTCCAACCAGATGGCCGAGGATGCCGATGTGGTTCTCGCCGTCGGCTCGCGCCTGCAGGATTTCACCACCGGTTCCTGGTCGCTGTTCAAGAACGATAACCTGAAGATCATTGGCCTCAACACCCAGGCCTTCGACGCTGCCAAGCATGAGGCCCTGCCGCTGGTGTCCGACGCCCGCGTCGGCCTCGATGCGCTGAGCGCCGGTCTCGGTTCGCACAAGGTCGATACCGCCTGGACGAAGAAGGCGACCGATGGCAAGGCCGAATGGTTGAAGGCCGCCGACAAGGCGACCGCGGCGACCAATGCGGCGCTGCCGTCCGACGCCCAGGTCATCGGCGCCGTCCAGCGGGCCCGCAAGGAAAACACCACGCTCGTCTGCGCCGCCGGCGGTTTGCCCGGCGAGTTGCACAAGCTCTGGCAGGCGGATGCGCCCGGCAGCTATCACATGGAATACGGCTTTTCGACCATGGGCTACGAAGTGGCCGGCGGTCTGGGCGTCAAGCTGGCCAGGCCCGACAGCGATGTGATCGTCATGGTCGGCGACGGCAGCTACATGATGCTGAATTCGGAGATCGCCTCGTCGATCATGCTCGGTGCCAAGATCACCATCGTGCTGCTCGACAATGCAGGCTACGGCTGCATCAACCGGCTGCAGATGGCAACCGGCGGCGCCAACTTCAACAACCTGCTGCGCGACACCCATCATGTCACGCTGCCGGCCATCGATTTTGCCGGGCATGCCGCTGCCATGGGCGCGCTCACCCGAAAGGTCGCCTCGATCAGCGAGCTGGAAATCGCGCTGAAGGAAACCGCCGGCGAAAGCCGCACCACCGTTATCGTCATCGATACCGATCCGCTGATCACCACGGATGAGGGTGGCAACTGGTGGGATGTGGCGGTGCCGGAAGTCTCCGTTCGGACTGAGGTCAACGAGGCCCGCAAGGGCTACGAAAAGGCGCTCGCGTCCCAGCGTATCGGTTAAGATAGGCAATCACAAACTCCGTCATCCTCGAGCCTGACCCGAGGATGACGGGAATACTGGATGAGAAGGAAGGCCGATCGCCTTCCTCCAAGGAGAATTTTCATGAAGGCCAAACTCGGCATGTCGCCCATTGCCTGGTGGAACGACGATCTTCCCGAACTCAGCGACGACGTGTCGCTCGAAGAATGCCTGCGCCAGTCGCGCAGCGCCGGCTTCACCGGCATGGAGCAGGGGCGCCGCTTTCCCAACAATCCGAATGAGATGCTGCCGATCCTGCGCGCCGCCGACGTGACGCTTTGCGGCGGCTGGTTCTCCGGCACGCTGGTCAATGAGGAACTGTCCGCCAACAAGGACCGCATCGCGCCGATGATCGAACTGTTCAAGGCCGTCAATGCGCCCTGCATCGTCTATGGCGAAGTCGGCCGCTCTATCCAGGGCGACCGCTCCAGGCCGCTCGCCACCAAGCCGCGCCTTGGCGATGACGAGATGAAGGCCTATGCCCGCCGCGTCACCGAATTCGGCGAATGGTGCGCCGATCACGGCATGCCGCTTTCTTATCATCACCACATGGCGGCCGTCGTGGAGACCGAGCCGGAGCTCGACGCATTCATGAAGAATTCGGGGCAAGGCATTCCGCTGCTCTTGGACGCCGGCCATCTGGCTTTCGCCGGCGGCGACGTGCTGCGTGCCATCGACAACCACCATGCCCGCATCAACCACGTGCATGTGAAGGACATCCGTCAGGCGGTTGTCAACGGTCTGGATCGCAGCAGGCAGTCCTTCCTCGACGCCGTGGCGCTCGGGGCCTTTACCGTACCGGGCGACGGCTCGCTCGATTTCGGCGCCATCGTCAAGCGTTTCGCCGACTATGGTTATGAAGGCTGGTTCGTCGTCGAGGCCGAGCAGGACCCCCGCAACGCCCCGCCTGCGAAGATGGCGGAGATCGGTTATGCCGAACTGATGCGCGTCATGACCGCTGCGGGCTATACAGTGGAAACGGAAGGCTTCCCCAAGGGGTGACGCGTAGCTCACCTCCCCCTTGAGGGGGGAGGTCGCAGCGAAGCTGCGGGTGGGGGTGACCCGTTGTTTGACGCAGGAACTCGCCCCACCCCGACACTGCGTGCCGACCCTCCCCCTCAAGGGGAAGGTGAAAACTGAACAGGAGCCACACTCATGCCCAACCTTCTCGTCAAGCCAAACGGCACCTCCGGTCTCGTCCATGACATCACGCCGCAATCCGCCGGCTGGACCTATGTCGGTTTCGGCCTCAACCGGTTGGCTTCTGGCGAAAAGACGGCGGGCGAAAGCGCCGATCGCGAAACCTGCCTCGTGCTCGTCTCCGGCAAGGCGAAAGTCTCGGTCGATGGCGAGGATTTCGGCGAGCTGGGTGAGCGCATGACGCCGTTCGAGGGCCAGCCCTATGCGGTCTATGTGCCGAAGGGCAGCCGCTGGGAGGCAACGGCAACGACGGCGCTCGATCTCGCCGTCTGCTCCGCTCCGGGCGGCGAAGGCTACAAGACGAAGGTGATCCGTCCGGGAACGCATCCGCAGATGACGCGCGGCAAGGCGACCAATACGCGCTACGTCACCAACATCATGCCGGAAGACGACAACGCGGCACATTCGCTGCTGGTGGTCGAAGTCATCACGCCCGGCGGCCACACCTCGTCCTATCCGCCGCACAAGCACGACGAGGACAATCTGCCGGCCGAAAGCTTCCTCGAGGAAACCTATTATCACCGCCTGAATCCGGCTCAGGGCTTTGCCATGCAGCGGGTCTATACCGATGACAGGTCGCTGGACGAGGCGATGGCGGTCGAGGATGGCGATGTCACGCTGGTGCCGAAGGGCTATCATCCGGTTGCCGCCATCCATGGTTACGACCTCTACTACCTCAACGTCATGGCCGGTCCGTCGCGCGTCTGGAAATTCAACAATGCCAAGGAACATGCCTGGCTGTTTACCGGCGTCTGATGCGCTATTCTGCCTCCCTGCAAAGGGAGGCTCCAATGAAGATCGATGGACAATGCCATTGCGGCCGCGTCACCTACGAGGCCGAGATCGAGCCCGATGATGTTTCGATCTGCCATTGCACCGATTGCCAGCATCTGACCGGCTCGGTCTATCGGGTCACGGTGGCCGCGCCGAAAGACGATTTCCGCATCACGGGCGGCGAGCCGAAAACCTACGTCAAGACCGGCGACAATGGCCGCACCCGCTTCCAGATGTTCTGCGGTGATTGCGGCTCGCCGATCTATACGACCGGCACCGACGAGGACGCCGGGGAGATCGGCATCCGCTGGGGCAATATCCGGCAGCGCGCGGTCCTTGCGCCGAAAAGCCAGATCTGGTGTTCTTCGGCGGCGAACTGGTTTGGCGAGCGCGATGCGCTGCCGGGCCGGGATCGTGATTGAGGAGCGGCGATGAAGACCGGTCAGTTCCGCATGCGGCGATGCGCGATGAAGGGCGTGGAAGCCGTCGAGGCCGATACGGTCCACAGCTTCGGCCGGCATACGCATGACCAGTTCGGCATTGGCGTGATCCTGCGCGGCGTGCAGAA
This sequence comes from Rhizobium herbae, assembly GCF_017873135.1. GTDB lineage: Bacteria > Pseudomonadota > Alphaproteobacteria > Rhizobiales > Rhizobiaceae > Pararhizobium > Pararhizobium herbae. The sequence continues at coordinate 390,896 of NZ_JAGGJV010000002.1, forward strand.
ATCCGCGAGCGGACGCGGACCGGTCGAGGCGGGGCCGGGCGACATGATCACGGTCAATCCGGGCGAAGTCCATGACGGCCATCCGATCGGCGAGGCGGGCCGGTCCTGGCGGATGCTCTATTTCGATCCCTCCCTCATTGCGGAAATGGTGCTCGATATCGGCGAAGGACGGACTGGCGATTTCGTATTCGCGCAGCCGGTGATGCATGAGCGGACCAGGATGGAGCGGTTTCTGCCGGTCTATGCCGCAATGACGCAGGCCTCTCAAACGCTGGCGCCGGAAGCGGCGCTGTTCCAACTGATCGCATCGCTGATGGATTGGCGGAAGACATCCCGGTTTGTGCCTCCGTCGGTCAGCCGGGCCAAGACCTTGATCGATGATGATCCGCTCTCCGGCGTGACCCTTGCCGATCTCGCGGAGGCGAGCGGCATCAGCCGCTTTCAGCTGGTGCGCGGGTTTGCCCAGGCGACCGGCATGACGCCGCACGCCTATCTCGTCCAGCGTCGCATCGGGATCGTGCGGCGGATGATTGCCGGGGGTACACCGCTTGCCGAGGCTGCTTTCGCCTGCGGGTTCGCCGACCAGAGCCACATGACGCGGACTTTCGTGCGTGCCTATGGCGTGACGCCCGGCGCCTATGCGCTGGCCTATAGCTGACGGGCTGCAATTTCGTTCAAGACCCAAAGATGGCAATCCGGTTTGCTGCCGGTTTCCTCATCGAACGGAGAGCGTCTTGACCCTCGAATATCTGCTGACATCCATCGTCGTCATTCTCCTGCCCGGCACCGGTGTGCTCTACACGCTGGCGATCGGGCTCAACTCCGGTGCCCGTGCCAGCGTGGTTGCCGCGTTCGGCTGCACGCTCGGCATCCTGCCGCATATCGTCGCCAGCGTTGCGGGCCTCGCGGCTTTGCTCCACGCCAGCGCGCTGGCCTTCGAGCTCATCAAGTATTTGGATGTCGCCTATCTGCTCTACATGGCGTGGAGCGTTCTGAGGGACACCGAAAGCCTTCGGTTGACGGATGAAGCGAAGCCCGTGCCTGCAGGCAGGATTATTGCAACGGCCATTCTGCTCAACAGCCTCAATCCGAAACTGTCGTTGTTCTTCCTCGCTTTCCTGCCACAGTTCGTGCCCACCGGCACGCCGTCCCCGACGTTGTTCATGCTGGGACTTGCCGCCGTGTTCATGGCCCTGACCTTCATCGTCTTCGTGTTCTACGGCGTCTTTGCTGCGGCGGCGCGGCGCTATGTCATCGCAAGGCCGGGTGTGACCACCTGGCTGCGGCGCGGTTTTGCAGGGGCCTTCGGCCTGATGGGGCTGCGGCTTGCTTTGTCGGCGCGGTGAAAGCCGGGAAGAAAGCGCGCTCGGCGATGGCGAAAAGGCGATATCCGTTTGATCTCAGACGGGAATCCCCTTATTCGAACGGGGAAGCTCCGCTCGCGCAAAGTCGGGCGGAGAGCCAGACCTTCAAAGGAGCCGCCCCTTGTCTTCCGCGTCGTCGCCGGTTTTCGGCAAGAAATATTCCGCCTTCCTGTTCGATATGGACGGAACGCTGCTGAGTTCGATCGAAGCGGCCGAGCGGGTGTGGGGAAAATGGGCTGAAAGCCATGGCCTTGATGTCGCGACCTTTCTGCCGACCATGCACGGCAAGCGCGGCGTCGATACGATCCGGCAGCTGGGCCTGCCCGGTGTCGATCCCGAAGCGGAATCGGCGATCATCTGCCAGGGCGAGATCGAGGACGTCGAGGGTGTGAAGCCCCTGCCGGGCGCGATCGAGTTCTTGAAGAGTCTGCCGCCGGAGCGCTGGGCGATCGTCACGTCCTCGCCGCGCGAACTCGCCAAGGTCCGCATCGCCGCTGCCGGTCTTCCCGAACCGAAGTACATCGTCATCGCCGAGGATGTCTCGCGCGGCAAGCCGAGCCCGGAATGCTACCTGCTCGGCGCAAAGCGCGTCGGCTTCGATGCCAGGGACTGCTTGGTGTTCGAGGATGTGGCGGCCGGTGTGATCGCTGGGGAATCGGCCGGTTCGGACGTCATGGTCATCACCGCGACCCATACGCATCCGTTCGTAACGTCGCATCCGACCATCCCCGGCTATATCGGCATCGAGGTCTCGGTCGATGAAAATGGCGACCTCACCCTGATCGACCGCCGTTAGCAGGATGGATGTCAACCTCCTCCATGCGAGAGGATGTTGACGATCGTGCCAAAGGGATCGCGTACATAGAAGCGGCGCACGCCCCATGGCTCGTCGGTGATGTCGTAGATGATCGCAAAGCCCATTGTCCTGGCCTTTTCATAGACGTCATCGACATTGTCGACTTCGATCGAAAGCTGCGGCACCGGCGTGCCGGAGCCACCTTCGCTGGCGACCGAAACTTGTGCGGATGCCTGCCGGTCTGAAGCGAAGGTAACGATCCAGCCGTGATCCATGGCGAGATCAAGCCCGAGCAGATCGCCGTAGAAGGCTTGTGCTGCCTTCGGATCGAGCGCATGCAGGTTGGCGACGATCCGCCGAACGGTCATCGTTCAGGCGCTCCCGCGCGCTTGTGCCATCGACTGATCGAGCTGTGAAATCAATAACAGGAGCATGTCGTTTGCCGGTGTCGGCACGCCGGCCATGCGCGCGAGCTGGGTGACGGCAAGTGTGAGCGGGGTGATCTCCATCGGACGTCCCTGTTCGAGATCCTGCAGCATCGACGTCTTGGCGTTGCCCAGGCTGCGGGTATGCTCCAACCGCTGGTCGATCGTCGTGTCGACGCGGCAGCCCAGGCGTTCGGAGACGGCTTTTGTCTCTGTCATGATCTTGCGCACCAGCGTTTCCAGCGGCCCGTCGACGATTTCGTCGATCCGGGCGCGGGTAAGGGCGCTGATGGGATTGAGGGCCGCATTGCCGAGCAGCTTCAGCCAGAGTTCGTCGCGGATGCGGTCGGTGGTTTTTATGGTCCAGCCGCTGGCCTGAAACAGGCCGGCGATTTCGGCAAGCGCCGGCGACAGGGCGCCAGAAGGTTCGCCCAGATGAAGCAGGCCGCTGCTGGTCAGGCGGATATGGCCAGGCTCGATCATTTGCGCGCCCTGATAGATCACCCCGCCGATAACCCGTTCGGGACTGATCCGCTGCCAGACAATACCGCCCGGATCGAGCGCCTCGATCTGCCGGCCCTCAAGGCCGCTTGCCGTGTCGCCATGAAAATACCACCACGGAATACCATTCTGGATCATCACCACGCGGCCACCCGGCTTCAGCAGGCGGGCGATATCGGCGCTTGCCGACGTCAGCTGATGGCCTTTGAGAGTGGCAATGACGAGATCCTGCGGCTCAAGATCGGCGGCATTGTCGGTTGCCGCAAACCTTGCGACGAGCGGCTCTGTCTTTCCCTGTTCATGCAGATGCAGGCCGTTTTTACGGATTGCCTGCAGATGCGCGCCGCGGGCGATCGCCGAAATCGTCGAGCCTGCGAGCGCCGGGGAAGCGGCAAGCCGTGCCGCCAGCGCACCACCGATGGCGCCGGCGCCGAAAATGCAGATGCTCCGGAAATGGGCCGAGAGGCCTGTTTTGGTTTCTGGGTTCTGCATAGGGCCTCCGGCAAGCGGCTTCAAAAAATGAGACGTTCCTGGTAGCAACCGTCTTCACCCGCTCCGGTCATCTAAGCTGGTCTCTCAGAAAATAATAGATACTCGCCGCAATCGGGACCACCGAAAGCGCCGTCCCGCCGAACCTTGGTGCCTGATATCACGCCGCCTTGGCGACGTGATATTCCTTGATGGCGATCATCTTGATCGCCGGATAGCGCTCCGCTTCATAGCGCAGCGAGAATGAATCCTGCGCCAGGAACACCGGATCGCCGTCGAGATCGCGGGCGATGTCGCCGCGACGGGCGGTGATGAATTTGTCGAGATCCGCCGGCTGGTCGGCCGAAATCCAGCGGCAGACCGAGAAGCGCGCCACATCGAACGAGACCGGCAGGCCGTATTCCGATTGCAGCCGTTCTTTCAGAACATCCAGCTGCAGCGCGCCGACGACGCCGACGATGGCCGGAGAGCCGTCTTCGGGCGAGAACAGCTGCACGACGCCTTCCTCAGCCATCTGCTGCAGCGCCTCTTTCAGTTTCTTCGCCTTCATCGCATCTTCCAGGCGCACGCGGCGCAGGATTTCCGGCGAGAAGTTCGGCACGCCCTGGAACACCAGCTGTTCGCCTTCGGTCAGCGTGTCGCCGATGCGCAGGGTGCCGTGGTTCGGAATGCCCACCACATCGCCTGCATAGGCCGTGTCGGCCAGCTGGCGTTGCGAGGCGAAGAAGAATTGCGGCGCCGTCAGCCCCAGCTGCTTGCCGGTGCGCGCAAGCCGCGCCTTCATGCCGCGCTCCAGCTTGCCGGAGCAGACGCGGGCAAAGGCGATGCGGTCGCGGTGGTTCGGGTCCATGTTCGCCTGGATCTTGAAGACGAAGGCGGTCATTTTCTCGTCGGTGGCGTGCACCGTGCGTGTGTCGGCCACCTGGTCGCGCGGCGGCGGGGCGATCTCGCCGAGCGCATTGATCAGGTCGCGCACACCGTAGTTCCTGAGCGCCGAGCCGAAGAACACGGGCGTGAGGTGTCCTTCAAGGAAAGCCTTCCTGTTGAAAGGCTTGCAGGCCTCGATCGCCAGCGAGGTTTCGTCGATGAAGGCGTCGCGCTCGTTTTCCGGCAGGCGGTGGGCGACCATTTCCGGGCCGTTGACCTTGGTGGGAATTTCCTGCGTGTCGGAGCCGCGCACGGTATTGTCGGCCAGATGATAGGAGCCGCAGAAGGTCTTCGAGCGGCCGATCGGCCAGGTCACGGGGGCGCAGTCGAGCGCCAGTTTCTCTTCCACTTCATCGAGGATCTCGAAAGGATCGCGGCTTTCGCGGTCCATCTTGTTGATGAAGGTGATGATCGGGATGTCGCGCATGCGGCAGACTTCGAACAGCTTCAGCGTTCGCGGCTCGATGCCCTTGGCGGCGTCGATGACCATCACGGCCGCATCGACAGCAGTCAGCGTGCGATAGGTGTCGTCGGCGAAGTCTTCGTGGCCGGGCGTGTCGAGAATGTTGAAGACATTGCCGTGATATTCGAAGGTCATCACCGAGGTGACGACCGAAATGCCGCGCTCGCGCTCGATCTTCATCCAGTCGGACCGCGTCTGGATGCGATCCTTCTTGGCCTTCACCTCGCCGGCAAGCTGGATCGCTCCGCCGAACAGCAGCAGCTTTTCGGTCAGCGTCGTCTTGCCCGCGTCCGGGTGTGCGATAATAGCAAAGGTGCGGCGGCGGGAAACCGCCTCGGCGATACTTTCGGCCATGTGTCGAGATTCCTGTTCGTTGGGCCGTATCTAGCGACTCCGTGGATAACTTGCAATTCGCATTGACCGGCGCCGGCGTGGAAACCCAAATAGGGGGATGACCCTGCACGCACAAACCCGCCCGACCTTGAACCTTGTTCGCCTGCCCAACGGCGCGGGCATCGATCTGCCCGCCTATGAGACATCGGGCGCTGCCGGCATGGACCTGCGCGCCGCTGTCGAGGCCGGTCAGCCATTGGTGCTGTCTCCGGGCAGGCGGGCGCTTGTGCCGACCGGCTTCATCTTCGAGGTTCCGGCGGGGTACGAGGCGCAGATCCGCCCGCGCTCCGGTCTTGCCTTCAAGAACGGCATCACCTGCCTCAATACCCCCGGCACCATCGATAGCGATTATCGCGGCGAGGTGAAGGTTCTGCTGATCAATCTCGGCGACGCCGATTTCGTCATCGAGCGCGGCATGCGCATCGCCCAGATGGTGATCGCGCCGGTGACGCAGGTTTCCGTCCGCGAAACCGCGGACACCAGCGAAACGGTGCGCGGTGCCGGCGGTTTCGGCTCCACCGGCGTCTGAATGCCTGGTGCGGCTGACAGCCACGGCCTGACATTCCGGCAGGACTATTTTGGCGAGCCGGCGGCATGGGCCGGGCTGGTGGCGCTGCTGCACGATACGTTCGGCATCGATGTCGGCATTCAGGATCGCTTCGGCGGACCGGACCCGACGAGCATGCCGTTTGGCTATTTCGACGAAGCAGGCACTTGCGTTGCCAATTTCAGCGCCTTTTCCATGCCCCTGATGATCGACGGACGTCTCGTCAAGGCGGCCGGGTTCCAATCCGGTGCGGTGCGGCCGGAGTGGCGGGGGCGTGGACTTTATCGCGACCTGATGCACCGCGCGTTCGGCTGGTGCGATGTTCAAGGATTTGACTTCGGTCTTCTCCTCACCGACAAGCCGGCCGTCTATGAGCCTTATGGGTTCCGGATCTTGTCGCAGCATCGGTTCTCTGGTCCGCCGCCGGCGGGCGCGAAGCCGGTGGGTTCATTGCGTGCGCTCTCGCTGGAGAAATCCGCCGACCTGGCTTTGGTCATGCGGCTGTTGCGCGAAAGAACGCCGGTCTCCTCGATCTTCGCCGTCGCAGCGCAAACGGAAATGTTCCTGCTCAACGGCCACTTCGATCCCGACATCCAGCTTGCCTATCTCGACCAGTTTGACTCGATCGTTGCCTGGAAATCCGACGAAACGTCTTTTCAGCTTCTCGATATCGCCGGCAGAACGATTCCGCCGCTCTCCGCCGTTCTTGCGGCGCTCGATCAGAACCCGCATCGCGTCGATGTCTGTTTTCCGCCCGACCGGCTGCAATGGCAGGGCGTGCCGGAGCCGTTTGTCTCCTATACCAGCCTGATGATCCGGGGAGATGCCGCCGATCGTTTGACCGGACCTGTCATGCTGTCGCCGATGGCCGAATTCTGACGATCACGCACTGACGATCACCCACTGGCGAGCGGCGGCAGCCTGCGCTTCACCGGCGATGATTTGACGATCGAGGTATTGGTCTGGGATTTCTCGGCAATGCGGTCAAGGATCGTGTCCAGTTGCTCCATGTCGCGCACGAGCAATTTGGCGATGAAGCAGTCGTCGCCCGTCACCTTGTCGCATTCGACGAATTCCGGTGTGTCCTGGATCATCTTCTCGACGATGTGCAGCATGCCCGGCATCGGGCGAACGCGCACCACCGCCTGCAGGGCATAACCGAGCGCTGCGGGATTGATGGAGACGGTAAAGCCCGTGATGACGCCGCGATCCTCCAATCGGCGCAGCCGGTCGGCAGTGCTTGGCGAGGACAGGCCCGCCTCCTGCGCCAGTTCTTTCAGCGAAATGCGGGCGTTGGCGGAGAGTAGGTCGAGCAGGCGCCGGTCGAGATCGTCGAGCATTGGAAACTCCATAAGGTGAAATATACAGTTCGCCTTCCATGATAAGGTATTATCACATAACAGCCTTCCATAATCCATATATCTGAGCGCGGAGGCATATTACTCTTCTGCCATTCAATCGATGGAGTGGATACGATGGAAAAGGACGTCAAAACCGGCAGCATCGAAATGACGGCTGCCATGCTGATTTCGGGAACGATCGGCTGGTTCGTGCTGGCGTCCGGCCAGCCGGTGATCGACGTGGTCCTCTGGCGCTGCCTGTTCGGTGCACTGACGCTGCTCGCCATCTGCGCTGCCTTGGGCCATTTCCGTGGCGGTATCCTGACATGGCGGCTGTTCGGCCTTGCCGTCCTCGGCGGCGTCGCCATCGTCGTCAACTGGCTGTTTCTATTCGGCGCCTATTCGCGCTCGTCAATCTCCATCGCCACCATGGTCTACAACACCCAGCCCTTCATGCTGCTGGCCATCGGCGGATTGTTTTTCAAGGAAAAGATCACCGCCACGAAGCTCGCCTGGCTCGGCGTCGCCTTCGCCGGCATGGTCGCGATCGTTAGGGCGAAGCCGGCCGGTGATTTCACCGGCGGCGACTATCTGACGGGGATCGCCATGGCGCTGGCGGCAGCCTTCTTCTATGCGCTCGCAGCACTCGTTGCCAAGCGGTTGAAGGGAACGCCGCCGCACCTGATCGCGCTGATCCAGGTCGTCACCGGACTTCTGATGCTGGTGCCGTTTGCCGGAGCCTCCGGTCTGCCGACGGAAGCCTTTCAATGGGGGCTGCTGGTGACCATGGGTGTGGTGCATACCGGGCTGATGTATATCCTGCTTTATAGCGCCATCCAGAAGCTGCCGACGCATCTGACCGGCGCGCTCTCCTTCATCTATCCGGTCGCAGCACTTGCCGTCGACCGCATCGCCTTCGGGCATCTTTTGCAGCCGGTGCAGCTGCTTGGTTCCGCGGCGATCCTGATTGCGGCTGCCGGCATGACTTTCGGCTGGACATGGCCTCGCCGACTGCGGCATCAGGCGGTTTGAATCATTCATGGAGACCGGCATGATCACCTGCACTCTGCGCTACGTCATCGACCCCTACAAGCTTGCCGAATTCGAGGAATATGCCAGGCTCTGGATCCCGCTGGTCAACCGGCTGGGCGGCACGCATCACGGCTATTTCATGCCGCATGAAGGGGCGAACAACATTGCGCTCGCCCTCTTCAGCTTTCCGAGCCTTGCGGCCTATGAGGACTATCGCCAGCGCATGGCAAAGGATGCCGAATGCCTGGAGGCCTTTGCGCTTGCCGAAAAGACGCGTTGCATTCTCAGCTACGAGCGCAGCTTCATGCGTCCGGTCTTTGAATAGCCAAGCCTTCCAGTAAATCTCAGAAGGTGATTTCGTCCGAGCGCCGCAGCTCGATTGCGTGCCCACCGGCATTGAAGCCAGCGAGCAGGCGATTGTGGTGGGCGATGATCTGCGAAAAGGTCAGCTCGCCCATGTCGCCGGTCGCATGGCCGTCGGACAGCAGCGTCACGTCATAGCCGAGCGACACCGCCCGGCGCGCGGTCGTGTCGACGCAGAACTGCGTCATGCAGCCGCCGATGACGAGATGCGTCGCGGAGTGTTTTGCCAGCTGCTCCTGCAGGTCCGTCTGGAAGAAGCTGTCGCAGCTCGTCTTGTGAACAACGGCCTCGCCAGGAACCGGCGCGATCTCATGGCGCAGGCCCCAGCCGTTGGACGACCGCGCCAGCGGGTCGCCTGTACCGCCATCGTGTTGAACGAGGATGACCGGGATATGCGCGGCGCGGGCACGGGCCTGGATCGATTGCAGGCGTCCGACAGTCTCGTTGAGCGCCGCGTCGATGGCAGGTTGGCGCTCGGGCGTGCCTTCGCCTTCGAGGATGGCGTTCTGGACGTCGATGATGAGAAGTGCAGTTGTCATGATGGACTCTGGATGGGTTGGGAGGAGGAAATCGTTGCCTCAGACCGGACGACCGGCGAGGAGGGTGGCGATGGAACCCGGCGTCAGCACCATGCCGAGCGCGACGAGAGCGAAGGCTGCAGGGCTGGCTGCTTCGGGCATGATCAGCGTCTCCATCTGCGCGCGGCGCAAGGGCGAAATGTCGACCAGGCCACGGCCATGCATTAGCCGGAACAGCGGCGTCGATCAATGCCGCGAAAATTGCAAGGGCCGGGAAAACCGTCTAAACATCGCCTTCGCAAATCTCCGGAGCCGACGATGAGCCTCGCAACCCTTCTCGCCTATTGCACCGCGCTTTTCATCGCCGCCGCGATCCCCGGTCCGGGCATGACGGCGATCGTGGCGCGTGCGCTCGGCTCCGGTTTTCGCGAGACCTTCTTCATGGGGCTTGGCCTCGTGCTTGGCGATCTCGTCTACCTGACCGGCGTTATCCTGGGGCTTGCTTTTGTCGCGCAGACTTTCACCACGACTTTCATGGTGATCAAGATACTCGGCGCGCTCTATCTCGTTTACATCGCCTACAAGCTCTGGACGGCCGGCCTGCTGACGCAGGATATCCAGGCGAAGAAAAGCACGGGCACGGGCATGTCCTTTCTGTCCGGGCTGCTGGTGACGCTCGGCAATCCGAAGACCATGCTGTTCTACGTGGCGCTGGTGCCGACGCTGATCGACGTGCATGCGATCGGCCTCAACGAGTACGCGGTGCTTGTCGGTGCGACGTTCACCGTGCTGATGGCGGTTCTGGTCCCCTATATCCTGCTTGCCTCGCGCGCCAGGCTGCTTCTCAAGCAACCCCGCGCGTTGAAGTCGCTGAACCGGATCGCTGCCGGTATTTTAGGTGGTACCGCCGCCTATATCGCCACACGCGTCGCCTGAAAAATTCGTTCTGGAAGAGGCGGTTCCGCGACAGTTTTTTCCAATCGAAACAAAGTGGTGGAGATTAGCACTCTGGCAAGTGGGTTGCTTTGCCCCTATTCTCCCTGCAACTGATGAGAAAAGGGAGAAGCACAATGTCAGATCAGCGCAAGCCCGGCCGCGGCCGCATCTATTCCTCGATCACCGAAACCATCGGCGATACGCCGATCGTGCGCCTCGACAAGCTGGCGAAGGAACACGGCGTCAAGGCCAATCTCCTGGCAAAGCTCGAGTTCTTCAATCCGATCGCCTCGGTCAAGGACCGTATCGGCGTTGCGATGATTGAAGCGCTGGAAGCACAGGGCAAGATCACGCCCGGCAAGACGACGCTGGTCGAGCCGACATCGGGCAATACCGGCATCGCCCTCGCATTCGCCGCCGCCGCCAAGGGCTACAAGCTCATTCTCACCATGCCGGAGACCATGTCGGTCGAACGCCGCAAGATGCTGGCGCTGCTCGGCGCCGAACTGGTGCTGACCGAAGGGCCGAAGGGCATGAAGGGCGCCATCGCCAAGGCCGAGGAACTGGCGGCGTCGCTTCCCGACGCGATCATTCCGCAGCAGTTCGAAAATCCGGCAAACCCGGAAATTCACCGCAAGACGACGGCCGAGGAAATCTGGAACGACACCGATGGCGGCGTCGATATCCTGGTGTCCGGCATCGGTACCGGCGGCACGATCACCGGCGCCGGCCAGGTGTTGAAAGCCAAGAAGCCATCGATCAAGGTCATCGCGGTGGAGCCGGCCGAATCTCCGGTGCTGTCCGGCGGCGCGCCCGGCCCGCACAAGATCCAGGGCATCGGCGCCGGCTTTGCGCCCGCCATTCTCGATACGAAAATCTATGACGAGATCATCACTGTTTCGAGCGTCGAGGCGATCGAGACCGCGCGGCATGTGGCACGTCTTGAGGGCGTCCCAGTCGGCATCTCCTCCGGTGCCGCTTTGAAGGCCGCGATCACGATCGGCCAGCGCCCGGAAAATGAAGGCAAGACCATCGTCGTCATCATCCCGTCCTTTGCCGAACGGTATCTTTCGACGGCTCTGTTCGAAGGTCTTGGCGGCTGATCGCACGCCTGCCCGTATCAGCTTTGCAATGATGGCCGCTCTCGAAAGGGGGCGGCCTTTCCAATTCTGCTTCATGCCGCCGCCGTCAGCCGCTCCCCCGCGATCCGGTAGGAAATCGCTTCGGCCAGATGGATGCGCCCGACCGTCGCCTTCTCGTCGAGATCGGCCAGCGTGCGGGCGACTTTCAGGACGCGATGATAGCCGCGCGCCGAAAATTTCATCTTTTCGGCTGCGTCGCGCAACAATTGCAGTCCGCCGGCATCCGGCTCGGCCATCTTTTCGATCATCGATGTCGAGCAGCGTGCGTTGGACAGGACGTGCGGCATGCCGAAGGCGATGAAGCGGTCCATCTGGATGTCGCGGGCGCGGGCCACCCGCCGGGCGACCACGGCGCTCGGTTCGGCAGGGGCAGGGCGGATGAGGTCGGCGGCGGTGACCGAGGGGACATCGATGCGGATATCGATCCGGTCCATCAGCGGGCCGGAAATGCGTCCCTGATAATCGGAAACGCAGCGCGGCCCGCGGGCGCAACTATGCCCCGGTTCTCCTGCCATGCCGCAGCGGCAGGGGTTCATCGCGGCGACAAGCTGGATCGCCGCCGGATAGGTGACGCGGTGGTTGGCGCGGGCGATAATGCATTCGGCCGTTTCAAGCGGCTGGCGCAGCGCATCGAGGACCTGCGGGGTGAATTCCGGAAACTCGTCGAGAAACAGCACGCCATTGTGCGCCAGCGAGGCCTCGCCCGGCCTGGCGCGCAGGCCGCCGCCGATCATTGCCGCCATGGTGGCGGAATGATGCGGGGTGCGGAACGGCCGCCGGTCCGACAGCTTGCCGCCCGCCAGTTGCCCAGCGATCGAATGGATCATAGAGACTTCGAGCAGTTCGGGGGGAGAGAGCGGCGGCAGGATCGAGGGCAGGCGGGCGGCAAGCATGGATTTGCCGGAGCCGGGCGGGCCGACCATCAGCAGATTGTGATTTCCGGCCGCCGCCACCTCCAGCGCCCGCTTGGCGCTCTCCTGTCCCTTGATATCGGCGAGATCCGGCATGTTGGCGGGGCTGGCGCGGACAGCGGGCTCCGGACGCGACAGCACCTGTGTGCCGCGAAAATGATTGGCCAGCGCGATCAGGCTGCGTGGCGCCAGGATATCGATCTCCGAGCCGGCCCAGGCCGCTTCCGCGCCGCTGTCGGCCGGGCAGATCAGCCCCTTGCCGAGCCCGTTGGCGCCGATCGCGGCCGGAAGCGCACCGGCGACGGCGGCGATCGTGCCGTCGAGATTGAGTTCGCCGATGACGACATAGTCGGCAAGGGCATCGCCGGGAATGGCGCCTAGCGCTGCCATCAGGCCAAGGGCGATGGGGAGGTCGAAGTGCGAGCCCTCTTTCGGCAGATCGGCAGGCGCCAGATTGACCGTGACCTTCTTGGCGGGAAGCGACAGGCCGGAGGCGTGCAGCGCTGCCTGGACGCGCTCGCGGCTTTCGGCCACCGCCTTGTCCGGAAGGCCAACGATGTGCATGTTGACCTTGCCCGGCGCGATCATCACCTGAACATCGACGGGCACGCCCTCGATGCCCTGAAATGCAACCGTACTGACACGCGCGACCATGATTGCCCCTCTTGCCGCGAGGCAGGATCACAACCCGCCACCACAACCTTTGCCGGTTGTGGTGGAAAATCTTGCACGAATAACGGAATAAAACAAGAACAATTATCGAACAGATGCGCCGATCGCGATCAATCGGGTTGAGCCGGGTTGTATTTTCCGAGCGGAGCGGAACAGCCGCGGACATCCGCGGCGTGAAGCTGGGTTGTATGGTGCCAGGACGCCGGGGCAGGGTACCACCCCGGCCTGTCCCAGATGCCGTCAGGCGCGCTTGCGCTCGATCGCATCCCAGAGCAGGGCGGCGATATCGGCGCCGCCGAATTTCTTCACTTCGCGGATGCCGGTGGGCGAGGTGACGTTGATCTCGGTCATGACGTCGCCGATGACGTCGATGCCGACCAGCAGGAAGCCGCGTTCGCGCAGCGCCGGGCCGATGCGGGCGCAGATTTCCTTTTCCCGCGCCGTCAGTTCGGTCGGCATGGGGGTGCCGCCGGCATGCATGTTGGAGCGGGCGTCATGTTCGGCAGGCACCCGGTTGATCGCGCCGACCGGTTCGCCGTCGACCAGAATGATCCGCTTGTCGCCCTTGCGCACCGCCGGCAGGTATTCCTGGGCGATGAAGGGCTCGCGGAACATCTGGCCGAACATTTCGAGCAGCGACGACATATTGCGGTCGTCGCGGGTCGAATGGAACACGCCGGCGCCGCCATTGCCGTAGAGCGGCTTCAGGATGATGTCGCCCATCTCGGCGCGGAAGCTGGCGATCTCGGCGGGATCGCGGGTGATCAGCGTCTTCGGCATCAGGTCGGGAAATTCGGTGACGAAGATCTTTTCCGGCGAATTGCGCACCCAGGCCGGGTCGTTGACCACGAGCGTCTTCGGGTGGATGCGCTCCAGCAGATGCGTCGAGGTGATGTAGGCCATGTCGAAGGGCGGGTCCTGGCGCAGAAGCACGACGTCCATGGTCGACAGATCGATGCGCTCGGCGTCGCCCAGCGTGTAGTGGTCGCCCTTGACGTCGCGCAGTTCCATCGGCTGGACGGTGGCGATCACCTTGCCGTCGCGCAGCGACAGCTGGTTGGGCGTATAGTGGAAGAGCTTGTAGCCGCGCGCCTGCGCTTCGATGCTCATGGCGAAGGTGCTGTCACCAGCGATGTTGATGCCGGAGACGTGATCCATCTGGATCGCGACATTGACGATTCGTGCCATGAGTCATTTCCTGTTGATCGTGGGCGTCGTTGAACGAGGCTTGTCTATATCAAATCGCGTCCGGGGAACCATACAGATTTCTGCGGGCGTCCATATTTGGACACGCCTTCCCGTTCACGCGGCGGCTTTTCCGCCCGTGGCTTGAACTGGTCTCAGTGCGCCGGCTTTCAAAAAGCGCGGCAAGTCGGCCGGGGCACAACGTATGCCTCAGAGTAAAGTAGTTAGGTGACACACGCTGTGCCCCGTTTCGGTGGTTTTTACCTGCAACTTCGGTTTCTCTGCGCGGATGATCGGCCGCCTTTACCAGGGTGGCGCTCCCGGACTGTCCGGTGCGCCACGAAAGACCTGTCTTTCGACAGGCCAGTCGCCGGTCCTCATGTGTACCTCACAGGCACGCCCCGCCATTTTGCAGACGAGAGGGAAACCATTTTCTGCAGGCCCCTGCGGCCGCGCCTGCGTTTCAAACACAGACCGAAGGCACCGGCCCCGCCTCGCCGGCAACGCTAACCGGTGTATCCTTGGCGGAACGAGGTCATGATGGCATGGGATGAGGAGGCGGGGATTTGCGGGGATGAATTTTTTTGGATGGGTGGCCCCAATTGCGGTCATCCGCCTGCCTGATTCCAGGAAAACATGAATATCCTGACAGTCTCCTGACGCCATGGTGGCAGGAGACCTATTGTATTGTGCCAATACCCGCCGCAGAAGATCAGAAGGAAACCGGCCGATGCTGGCAATGAACAGGCGTTCCGCCTGCCTCACGCTTGTGCTTGGATGCACAGGTTCTCGCGCGCGGGCAGCCGACATGAAGATTTCGACATCAGGAAAGAATGGTACGATGACAGACACCGCCGCAATCATTGATCTCTTCGACCGCTGGGAAAAGGTCTGGCACGAGGGTCAGTTCGATCTCGTTCCCGGATGCGTCGGAGATCAATATATCCGCCATGACGAGACAGGCACGCGGACCGTGACCCGCGAAGCCTATGCCGCCGAGATCGCCAAAACGAGGCAGGAACGACCGGACATCCGTGTCGTCGTCTACGATCATGCATTCCAGGAGGAGCGCGCCTGGTTCCGCTTTGCCTTCAAATGGACCGACGTGGCGACGGGAGAGGCCCGCAGCCGGGCCGGCATGCAGTCCTATCGCAGCGAGGACAACAAGCTCGCCGAAACATGGCTTTCGATGCAGCCGATGGGCTCCGCTTGGCCCGACGCGGTCGCCCAGGCACACTGGACGGACCCGTCTCCAGTCAAGTAGACCGTTCCCATGCGCCGAGCCGACCGCCTCTTCGAGATCATCCAGATATTGCGCCGGAAGAAGGCAACGAGGGCGGCAGACCTTGCCGCCATCCTCGAGGTGTCCGAGCGGACGATCTACCGCGACATCGCCGACATGGTGTCGCGGGGCGTTCCGATCGATGGAGGGGCGGGCGTCGGCTACATCCTGCGGCCGGGCTTCGATCTACCACCGCTGATGTTCAACGAGAACGAGGTCGAGGCGTTACTTCTCGGCACCCGGATCGTCCAGTCTTGGGCAGACCCTGAGTTGGCAAATGCTGCAGCCAGTGCCATCCAGAAGATCGCACAGGTCATGCCGGACGAGCTTCGTCGCCAGCTCGATCTGGTCAGCATATGGACGCCCATCGAGCCCGCCCGCCAGCCGATCACCATCGATCAGGCGGAGCTTCGCCGTGCTATCCGGCAGAAACGCAAGGTCCGGTTCGTCTATACTGACCTTCAGGACAAGATCAGCGAGCGACTGGTTCGGCCGTTGATCATGGCATTCTACGGACAGGTCTGGCTGCTGGCGGCATGGTGTGAAGACCGCGACGGCTTCCGCGTGTTCCGTGTCGACCGCATGTCAAGGTTCGCATCGCTGGACGAGGGTTTCCTCGATGAGCAGGGGCGGACGGCGGAAGATTTTCTGAAACAGGACAAACCGCTCGTTTGAGCGGTTTGCGTGGCGCTTCACGAAGCCGAGAATGTCACAGTCACGCCACGCTGCCGGAAGTAGGCCTGCATCAGCTTCCTGCCGGAACGGTTGTTGTGCACGAGCCTGGCCGGGTCGAACAGGGCTTCTTTCAGACCCGCCCGCGTCAACGCTGCCTTGAGAGTGGCGATATGCGCGTCGATGTCGGCATTATCAGCATGGAGCGATTCATAAATGCGGTTTGTGGCCTCTGCTACGGTCGGTTCGCTCACGATTACACTCCTGATGTTGTCTGGCTGGCGCTTGCCACATGTTTGGCCTGACCCTATCGCGGTGAAAAATGCCGGAGTCAACGGGTGACGATGGATTGGAGCAGTGCGTCGGTTTTCGAATATGCGGCACCGGAAAGACCAGCGGGAACCGGGCCCATGCGGCCGAGACGCCACAGCAGCTTTGCGCCTGGCGCAGACGTTGCGGCGGCGCGAGCACAAAGCTATGTGTTTCGGCTGTACGCACAGCAATGGAGAAACGAGATTATCAAGATCATGGTATTGCTGCACAGCGCCGCTGGCGCCGATTGGCAGTCTCCCCCGAAAGGCACAAGCCTGAAGACTTTAAGCGAAGCGGAAGAGCAGGGTTTCATCCTTATCCGAGGGGAATTTCAGAAACGGCAATTCCGCCTGACGGAACTTGGCTCCGAATATGTCGAGCGCGACAAGCGGCGGCTGGAAGCTCGCCGGCTCTGAAACGCTCTCGTCGCGCTTTTTAAAGGGCGGCGGCGAATGTCTGACCGGTCGGTTTCTCTTCCGGGCCGAAAGCGCCCTTGCCCGCTCACACGCCAGCGATCTCCAGTCTCTCCACGCGCCGGCTCTCGGATGGCGCGAAAGGTTGCGCCAGGCGCTTGCCGGTATCGGCGTCGAAGAAATGCAGGCGCTCCGGCGCGATGGAGAGGGCCAGGGTTTCGGCAATCTCGATTTCAGGCGACAGCGACGCCGTCAGCTTCTTGCCGTCGACGGTGCCGTGGACCAGCCTTTGGGCACCCAGTTCCTCGATGTAATCGACTTTCATCGTCAGCGCCTGTTCGCCGGTTGTGGCGATCCGCAGGTCTTCGGCGCGGATGCCGACGGTGATCTGGCCGGGGAAGGCGGCGGGGCGGCCGAGGTCGAGGACCTGGCTGCCGAAATGCAGCTGGTTGCCCTCGCGGGTGCCGCGCAGCAGGTTCATGGCCGGTGAGCCGATGAAGCTGGCGACGAAGGTGGAGGCGGGGGTGTGGTAGACGTCGAGCGGCCGGCCGATCTGCTCGATCTGGCCGCCGTTGAGGACGACGAGGCGGTCGGCCAGCGTCATCGCTTCCAGCTGGTCGTGGGTGACATAGAGCGAGGTCGTGCCGAGGCGCTTCTGCAACTGCTTGATCTCGCCACGCATCGAGACGCGCAGCTTGGCGTCGAGGTTGGAGAGCGGCTCGTCGAACAGGAAGGCGGCGGGCTTGCGCACGATCGCACGGCCCATGGCGACGCGCTGGCGCTGGCCGCCGGAGAGCGCACGCGGCTTGCGGGTGAGATATTGCTCGATCTCCAGCATGCGGGCAGCTTCCGCCACGCGCGCGTCGATCTCGGCCTTCGGCGTGCCGCGGTTTTTCAGGCCGTAGGCCAGGTTGTTGTAGACGGTCATGTGCGGATAGAGCGCATAGTTCTGGAAGACCATGGCGATGTCGCGCTCGGCCGGCTCGATATCGTTGATGACGCGGTCGCCGATTTCGACCGTGCCCTTGGAGATCGCCTCAAGGCCGGCGACCATGCGCAACAGCGTGGACTTGCCGCAGCCGGACGGGCCGACCAGCACGATGAACTCGCCGTCGGCGATGTCGATCGACACGGATTTCACCGCCTCGACGCCGCCGGCATAGATCTTCGAAACATTGGTGATGTTGATCGCTGCCATGGCCGCGTCTCCTCTACTTGTCGCTTTCGGTGAGGCCTTTGATGAACCAGCGCTGGAAGATCATGACGATCATCACCGGCGGCAGCATGGCGAGGATCGCCAGGGCAAAGGCCTCGTTGTAATCGGGAATGTTGGAGCCGACCCAGACCAGCAGGATCTGCTTGATGCCGCGCACCAGCGTGAAGAAGCTCTCGTCGGTGGTCATCAGGGTGGGCCAGAGATACTGGTTCCAGCCATAGACGAACATGATGATGAAGATCGCCGCGATCATCGTCTTCGACAGCGGCACGATCACGTCGATGAAGAACTTGAAGGGGCCTGCGCCATCGATGCGGGCGGCTTCCAAGAGTTCGTCGGGGATCGATTTGAAGAACTGGCGGAAATAGAAGGTGCCGGTGGCCGACGCCAGAAGCGGCACGATCAGGCCGGTATAGGTGTTGGTGAGATGCAGCGTGTTCATCACCTCGTAGGAGGGCAGGATGCGCACTTCGAGCGGTAGCAGTAGGGTGGTGAAGATCATCCAGAAGGTGATGGTGGCGAAGCGGAAGCGGAAATAGACCAGCGCATAGGCCGCCAGCATCGACAGGATGATCTTGCCGGCGGCAAATCCGACGCCGAGGATCAGCGAGTTCATCATCATCCTGAGACCGGTGATCTTGCCGGTAAAGCCGCCCTGTTTGGTCAAGACGGTCGTGTAGGTGTCGATGAAATGGCCGCCGGGCAGGATCTGCAGGCCGTTGCGATGGATCTCGGCGGCCTCGTGGCTCGACGTCATCAGGGCCACCAAGAGTGGGCCGACCATGAAGAACACGCCCATCATCAGGATGACATGGTCGAAAAGTTTCGTGCGATGCATGATCTCGCCTCCGCTCAATTGTAGTGGACGCGCCGCTCGATGAAGCGGAACTGGAAGATGGTGAGCACGAAGACGATGATCATCAGGATGACGGATTGCGCCGATGAGCCGCCGAGATCGTTGCCGCGGAAGCCGTCCATGTAGACCTTGTAGACCAGCGTGATCGGGTTGTTGGCCGCCTTGTCCTTCACCATCACGTCGATGACGCCGAACGTGTCGAACAGGGCGTAGGTGGTGTTGATGATCAGGAGGAAGAACGCGGTCGGGGCCAGCAGCGGCAGGGTGACGGTCCAGAAGCGGCGGAAGCCGGAGCGGCAGTCCATCAGCGCCGCCTCGCGCACCGAGACCGGGATGCCCTGCAGGCCGGAGAGGAAGAAGATGAAATTGTAGGGGATCTGTTTCCAGACCGAGACGACGATCATGGCAAACGCCGTGTCGTTATAGTCGAGGCCGACCTTGATATCCCAGCCGAAGAAAGCGGCGAATTTCACCAGCGGGCCGATATGCTGGTCGAACAGCATCATGCCCATCAGGCCGGCCACCGGCGGGGCGATGGCATAGACCCAGATCAAAAGCGTCTTGTAGGTGGCATTGCCCTTGATGACGCCGTCGGCCTTGACGGCGAGCAAAAGGCCGATCGCCAGCGAAAAGAAAGTCACGAGTGCGGTGAAAACGGCGGTGAAGCGGGCGATGCCGAGATATTCGCCGGATTTCAGCACGTCGGTATAATTGGCAAAGCCGACGAAGGTGGAGCCGAAGCCGAAAGGGTCCTCGAGGTAGAAGGACGACTGGATCGCCTGGACCGAGGGCCAGTAGAAGAATATGAAGATGATCGCCATCTGCGGGGCAAGGAAGAGATAGGGCAGCAGCGGCGAATTGAATTGCACGCGCTTGGCAAAGTGCGGCTCGGATGGAGCGGACCGGAAACGCCGGAAAAACCCGCCGGCAGCGGGGGCTGCAAGCGTTCCGGACATTGTCGAGGGAAGGGGCGTGTTCGTCATGAACGGGCTTTCGAAATATCCGAGTTTACGGAGGGGCTCCCTCCCCCTTGTGGGGAGGGTTGGGGAGGGGACTTCTTTTAAAAAGAAGAACCCCTCCCGACCCTTCGGGCCATCCTCCCCACAAGGGGGAGGGGAAGACCGGATCAACCAGCCGTCTTTGCAAACCGGGCGAGAAGTTCGTTGCCTTCCTTCTCGATCGTGTCGAAGGCGTCCTTGACGGAGACTTCGTTTGCGAAGATGCGGCCGTATTCGCGTTCCATGATTTCGCGGATCTGCGGGTAGAAGCCGAGGCGGTAGCCCTTCGACCATTCACCGGCCGGCAGCATCAGCTGCTTGATGCCGACTTCGGCGGCCGGCTTCTCGTTGTAGTAGCCTTCCTTCTTGGCAAGCTCGTAGGCTGCCTTGGTGATGGCGACGTAACCTGTGGCCTTGTGGTAGAACACCTGGATTTCCGGCGAGGTCAGGAACTGGAAGAAGTCGGCGACGCACTTGTTTTCTTCATCAGACTTGCCGGACATCGCAAAGAGCGCGGCGCCGCCGATGAAGGACGAGGTGCCGGCGCCCTTGATCGAGCCCCAGTACGGCAGGAAGGTTGCCGAGAACGGCATCTGCGCCGTCTTCTGCAGGCCGCCGAACGAGCCCGAGGAACCGATCCACAGGGCAGCCTTGTTTTCTTCGAACATCTTCTGGTTATCGTTCCAGCCGGCGCCGTAATAGGCGAAATAGCCTTCGTCGGCCCAGGCCTTCAGCTTGTCGAACATCATGATCAGGTTCGGGTCGGTGACCTTCAGCTGCGTGTCGACGACGCTATCGTAGCCGTTGTTGTTGCTGGCGAACTGGATGTTGTTGCGCGAGAAGAAGTTCTCGGTGAACTGCCAGGTCAGCTGCGACTGGACGAGCGGGATGAAGCCGGCTGCCTTGAGCTTCGGTGCGGCGGCTTCGAACTCTTCCCAGGTCTTCGGAGCTTCGACGCCGGCCTTCTTCAGGGCCTCATTGTTGATGTACATGATCGGCGCCGAGGAGTTGAACGGCATGCCGACGAACTTGCCTTCGCTATCGGCGTAGAAATAGCGAACGCCGTCGATGAAGGCGTCGCGGTCGAATGTGTAGCCGGCTTTGTTGATCAGGTCTTCAGCCGGGATGACGGCGCCCTTGGCATTGATGATCGTCGCGGCACCCGCGTCGAAAACCTGCAGGATGTTCGGCTGTTCGCCCGAACGGAAGGCGGCGATGCCGGAAGCGAGCGCCTCTTCATAAGTGCCCTTGGAAACCGGGGTCAGGGCACAGGCGGTCTGCGACGCATTGAACTTGGTGGCGACCTCGTTGATGACTTCGCCGTTGCGGCCGGCCATGCCGTGCCACCAGGTGATGTTGGTCGCGGCAAACGAGGAGGTGGCGGAGAAAACCAGCGCGAGGCCGGTCATCGTGAATTTCCTGATCATGGCAGTTCCTTTCACCAGGGTTAAGGTGAGGAACCGGCTATCGGCCTTTCATGACGGGCGGATAACGCTTTTATGTCGATTCGATTACAACTGTGCACGCGCGTTCAAAAAGCATCGGGTAGATGGACAGGCCAACGCCATGGCGTGACGGAAACGATGTCGTAGCGGATTGAAAGGCGTGCGGAATCCCTTTGTTTCGAGAGCCAGAGATCGCTTGCGGCACGAATGCGGCGCTGTGCAAAATCGGAAACGGCAAAAACGGAATCCTCCAGCGATCGGCGGGCTTTTACCTCGACGCAGGCAACCAGATTGCCCTTGCGTGCAATGATATCGATTTCACCCAGCTTGGTGCGATAGCGGAAGGCGACGATGCGGTAGCCCTTGAGGATGAGCGACAGGGCGGCGCGGTATTCGGCCAGCGAGCCGCGCCGGAGTGCTTTCAGTCTCTTGCTGTCGGGCGTCTCACGGCTCATTCCGGTCCTTGAGCTCCAGCAGCCGGTCGTAGAGGTCCTTGCGATTAAGCCCCGTCTGCTTGGCGGCCTCGGTTGCCGCCTTGCCGGTGGACATATCCTTCACCAGCGCCAGCAGGATCGCATCGACATCGTCGGCCTCCGGGGCTGCCGGCGCGTCAGGCGGGCCGATGACAAGCACGATCTCGCCCTTGACGGTGGCACCCTCATCGTAAAACGCCTTGAGTTCGGCCAGCGTGCCGCGCCGGAATTCCTCGAAGGTCTTGGTGAGTTCGCGGCAGACGGAGGCGCGGCGCTCCGGCCCGAGCACATCATGGGCGGCAACGATGGTCGCCGCGATCCGGTGCGGGGATTCAAAGAACATCAGCGTCGCGGGAATGGACGCAAGTTCCGCGAACCGGTCGCGGCGTGCCTTGTCCTTGGAGGGGAGGAAGCCCGCGAAGAGAAAGGCGTCGTTGGGAAGACCCGAACCGACGAGCGCCGCCAGCGGCGCCGACGCGCCGGGAATGGGCACGACGCGATGGCCGGCCTCGATGGCGATCTGGCCGAGGCGGTAGCCGGGATCGGAGACCAGCGGCGTGCCGGCATCCGAGACGAGGGCGACGGATTTGCCCTGGTCGAGCGCGGCAAGCAGCTTCGGCCCGACCTCGTTGGCATTGTATTCGTGATAGGCGTAGGGCCGGTTGACGATGCCGTAGCGATCAAGCAGCACGCGGGTCACGCGGGTATCCTCGCAGGCCAGCACATCGGCGCCGGCCAGTGTTTCCAGCGCCCGCAGGGTGATGTCGGAGAGATTGCCGATCGGGGTCGCGACCAGATAGAGCGCCGGCTCCAGCGGCCGCGCGGGCACGGCGACATTGTGCAGGCGGTAGCTCTTCTGCCGCTCGCTTGCTCCGGTGGCGCCGTCTGCCTGATGTTCCACGATGTTATTCTTTCTGCTTGTTCTGACTCCTCTTATGGGCGAGCCGTGCGAAGGCGGCAAGTGCCGACTCTCCGTCGTCCCCTCTCCCCGCAGGCGGGGAGAGGGTTAGGGTGAGGGGCTCAGCCTAACCCTCACAGATATCGCCGCACGTGGCCCCTCATCCGGCCTGTCGGCCACCTTCTCCCCGCAGGCGGGGAGAAGGGAGATGCCGCTCTATCCGTCGCTCCACAATCGCTCCAAGCAGGCTTCCCATATGCAATATCCTTGCGGCAAGGGCGGGATGTCTAAGGAAGGGGTATGCAGCTGCGGCACGCTTTGTAGCCAAAGCATCAGCAGAATAGCTGTAGAAGACTTCAAAGCAGCTGCCAAAAGCGGTCATTCTCTACGCTGCTATTTGCATAGTTATGAGCTCGCTGCTGCCATTACGATCTGCACGATGGCCATCAACAGGCCTGCGATACCGATTACTCCCGCGAGCGTAGGAGAGCGCAAAAGGCGCATGATCTCAGGCCATAGTGGATCTGGAGTTTCAATCAGCTTTTCCGCAGACTCTATCAATGCCATGGCATTGGCTGTGCGAGCGTTTGAGAGTTTGGCTGACTCGATAACCGCTCGCATCTCTATAAGAATGCGCCTAATTTCAGACTTTTGATATTCCGATAAGTTAATTCGACCGGTCCAGGCCGAACTGTCTATTCTTAGAGGAATCTCTCCCCGTTCCACGGCATCAAACCCAGCGGCCGTAATCTGAAATAGCCTACCACCGGACATCTGGTATGCTTGCCGTGTAATAACCAAGCCTGCCGACTCTAAGTCATCTGTCAGGGCCAATATGTATTGGTTCGCGTATTCCAGTCCTGTGTTTTTCCTGATCGTTGGAATAGTGCAGTACCGCGAGTTTCCGCTAGCCAAGCGTTGATACAGGTACTGAAGGATCGCTAGCTGATCATTTCTGGCGCTCACCTTTATTTCCTCTAATTTTTACCGGTTCGGCAGCATTTTTTATCATCCAAGTGAGTTATGGCTACCGAATTGCGATCGGCGTCAACCAATCACTGTCGCTCCGGCCAAAACGTGACAAAAGATGTTGTACCCTCTGCCATAACATCGCGGTAAGCGTAACGTGAGACGGGATATTGGGGACGACGGCACAATCCCGTTGACAATCGTTCCGACTCTCCAGCGATAGCGCTTGATTTCCGCGACCTCTTTCTGCCATTTTGCCCGTCCACATCTTTGCTGTCCTTGGGCAGTCGAATACGTAAAGGCCGGGAAACACGTTTCCGGCGATGGTTGAAAGCGGTAGCATCTCATGCGCATTACTCTCGAGCGGTCCAATCTCCTGAAGTCGCTGAACCACGTTCACCGCGTGGTCGAGCGTCGCAACACCATTCCGATCCTCTCGAACGTGCTTCTGCGCTCCGATGGCGCCAGCCTCGAGATGAAGGCGACCGATCTCGATCTCGAAATCACCGAGGCAACGCCGGCCCAGGTCGAAACGCCAGGTGCGACGACGGTTCCGGCGCATCTGCTTTACGATATCGTCCGCAAGCTGCCGGATGGCTCGGAAGTGGCGCTTGCCACCAATGCCGAAGGCACGGCGATGACGGTCCAGTCCGGTCGCTCCAAGTTCTCGCTGCAATGCCTGCCGCAATCGGATTTCCCGGATCTGACGGCCGGCGCCTTCACCCATACGTTCCGCATGAAGGCGACGGACCTGAAGATGCTGATCGATCGCACCCAGTTCGCGATCTCGACGGAAGAGACACGCTACTATCTCAACGGCATCTATATCCACACGATCGAAAGCAAGGGCCAGCTGAAGCTGCGCGCCGTCGCTACAGACGGCCACCGTCTCGCCCGCGCCGATCTCGAAGCGCCGTCCGGCTCGGAAGGCATGCCGGGCATCATCATCCCGCGCAAGACGGTCAGCGAGTTGCAAAAGCTGGTCGACAATCCGGATGTGGTCGTCACCGTCGAAGTGTCGGATGCGAAGATCCGGCTGACGATCGGTTCGATCGTCATGACCTCCAAGCTGATCGACGGCACGTTCCCGGATTACCAGCGCGTCATTCCGGCCAACAACGACAAGGAACTGAAGATCGATTGCCAGGCATTTCAGCAGGCCGTCGACCGCGTGTCGACGATTTCGTCGGAGCGCGGCCGCGCCGTCAAGCTGGCTTTGGCCGAGGGGCAATTGACGCTTACCGTCAACAACCCCGACTCGGGCAGCGCGACGGAGGAACTGGCGGTTGGCTATGACAGCGATCCGCTGGAAATCGGCTTCAACGCCAAATACCTGCTCGATATCACCGCCCAGCTTTCCGGCACGGACGCCGTCTTCATGCTTGCCGATGCCGGCTCGCCGACGCTGGTGCGCGACATGGCGGGCGACGACGCGCTTTACGTGCTGATGCCGATGCGGGTGTAGCTGCTGTTCGGTGCCAGAGACTAAAGCAACGGCCGGAACGATTTCCGGCCGTTTTTGTACCTGCCGGGGGCCAAGTGTGTGCTATCGAGGCCCTTGTGAATTATATTGACGGAATGCCACCTCACTGAGCTGTTGGCATGTTGACATAATGACGCGAAATAACTTGTTTTTGTCGCAGTCGGCAACACATAATCATTTCGGAATTGAAGACGCAGTGCCTGCAACGACAGCCATGAAGTGCTGTCATGGCTTATGCGCCGTATTGGTGGAGATACGCATGAATTTTCGTCTGAAAGAGCGCCTTGGCAAGAAATTCGACGAGGAAATCCGTTTCTTCAAGGGCTGGC
The DNA here is from genome assembly GCF_017873135.1 of Rhizobium herbae. Taxonomy (GTDB): domain Bacteria; phylum Pseudomonadota; class Alphaproteobacteria; order Rhizobiales; family Rhizobiaceae; genus Pararhizobium; species Pararhizobium herbae. The sequence goes on from NZ_JAGGJV010000002.1 coordinate 416,246, forward strand.
GAAGCAATATGAAGGCAGTCGGCTCGATCGTGCCGACGTCAGGCATAACCGCCCGGAGGATGGCCAGCGTCGTCAATCCGCATTCAGGGCTTCCCGTTCTTGAACTCGGGCCTGGCACCGGCGTCATCACCAAGGCGATCCTGCAGAAGGGCGTTCAGCCGGAAAACCTCGTGTCGATCGAATTTTCCACGGATTTCTATCAGCATCTCGTCAAGACCTATCCCGGCGTCGATTTCATCAATGGGGATGCCTTCGATCTGGACAAGACTTTGGGTGCGCGGAAAGATCAGCAGTTCGACAGTGTCGTCTCCGCCGTGCCGCTTCTCAACTTCCCGATGCACATGCGCGTGTCGCTGATCGATGATCTTTTGTCGCGTGTGCCCGTCGGCCGCCCGGTCATGCAGATTTCCTACGGCCCGCTGTCGCCGGTCGTCGCCATGCCGGACCGCTACCAGATTTCCCATTATGATTTCGTCGTGCGCAACATTCCGCCGGCGCAATTGTGGGTCTATCGCAAGACACATTGAGATCGCCCGATGTTCGGCATCTATCTGACGCATCCGCAGATCCGCATCGAACCGGATGTGCCGGTTCCGCGTTGGGGGCTGTCCGATGTCGGCGTGGCTAGATCGGAGGCCGCAGCCCAATGCGATTGGGCAAGGGCGCTGACCCGTATTCTCTCAAGCGACGAGACCAAGGCACTGGAAACGGCGGCGATTTTGGCGCGTGCGAGCGACGTTGAAGTCGCGGTGCTGGAACATGCCGGCGAAAACGACCGGTCGGCCACCGGATTTCTGGTGCCGGACGAATTCGAAAAGGCGGCCAACTGGTTCTTTGCCCATCCGGAGGAGAGTTTCCACGGATGGGAACGCGCCATCGATGCCCAGACGCGGATTGTGACGGCTGTCTCCGCCATACTCGATGAGCACGATCCGGCAAGGCCGATAGCCTTCGTCGGACATGGCGGTGTTGGGACGCTGCTGAAATGCCATCTCTCTGGCGTACCGATTGCGCGTAGCCAAGACCAGCCGGGTGGCGGCGGCAATCTGTTCGCATTTGCCCTTGCAGACCGCTCCCTTGCATGCGACTGGACCGCCATGGAACTCTGGCAAGGATGGCAACAATGACTTTGACCGCGCGCGACCGGCTGATCGTCGGCCTTGATATCCCGACCATCGGCGAGGCCGAGACGATCGTCAAAAAGCTCGGGGACGACGTGCTGTTCTACAAGATCGGCTATCAGCTGGTCTTTGCCGGCGGGCTGGAGTTCGCCCGCGATCTTGCGCGCGACGGCAAGAAAGTCTTCCTCGACATGAAGCTGCTCGACATCGACAACACCGTCGCCAAGGGTGTCGAGAACATCGTCAAGATGGGCATGTCGATGCTGACCCTGCACGCCTATCCGAAGGCCATGCGGGCGGCGGTGGAGGCGGCAAGGGGATCGGACCTCTGCCTGCTCGGCGTCACGGTGCTGACCTCGATGGACGAGCAGGACGTCATCGACGCCGGTTACGAATATGATCCGCATACGCTGGTGCTGCGCCGTGCCGAACAGGCGCGGGGCGCCGGCATGGGCGGCATTGTCTGCTCGGCCGAGGAAGCCTCTGCGGTCCGCAAGATCGTCGGTCCCAAGATGGCGATCGTCACCCCCGGCATCCGGCCTGCCGGCAGCGACAAGGGCGACCAGAAGCGTGTCATGACGCCTGCCGATGCGCTTGCCGCCGGTTCGAGCCATCTCGTCGTCGCCCGTCCGATCGTCAAGGCCGACGACCCGCATGCCGCGGCGCTAGCCATTCTTGACGAGATGAGCGGTGCGCTTGCCGGATAATTCAGTCCGTGTTGCCGGCGATTTTGCTGGTCATGTCGGAATTCCGGATGAGAGACAGCGCGCCTCCGGCCAGATGATTTGCGGTGACGGTATTGAACTGGGCGAAATCCAGCGGGCTTTCGCTGCTGCCGAAAGGGTGCGCCGGATCGATGAAGCAGAAACGCCGTCTGCCGCCCCGCGAGTCTAGCCATAAGGCCGGCTTGCCCCACCGTCGATGCCGGCCATTCTATCCGTCTTGACCGCCCAAACAATTTGGCGGAAGAAGCCGAGGCAACACTACCGGGTTGCGATGAAATTAGGGAGAAGGTCATGGCGAAGGGCTACTGGATTGCACGGGTCGATGTCCGCGATGCCGAGCGTTACAAGGATTACGTCGCGGCCGCCAAGCCTGCGTTTGAGAAATACGGCGCGAATTTCCTCGCGCGCGGTGGCGCGTTTCAGCGGCTGGAGGGCGATGTGCGTGCCCGCAATGTGGTGATCGAGTTCCCGTCGCTGCAGGCGGCGGTCGATTGCTACAATTCTCCGGAATACCAGATCGCGGCCGCAATCCGCCAGGAAGTCGCCGATGCCGAAATGGTGGTCGTCGAAGGCGTTTGAAGCGCGATTGAGGCTGCGGCGGAAAGCGGCAGAAAAGCCGTCGCGATAAGCCTTCCCGTCGTCCGATGATTGGGCTATGTAGCTCACATACACGATGCTGAAGATCAGGAGTGCCTGCACATGACCTTGTCCAATCTCCCGCCGCTCGTCACTGTTTTCGGCGGGTCCGGATTTGTCGGCCGTCATGTGGTGCGGGCGCTCGCCAGGCGCGGCTTTCGTATCCGCGTTGCCGTTCGCAGGCCCGATCTCGCAGGCTTCCTGCAGCCGCTGGGCAATGTCGGCCAGATTTCCTTCGTCCAGGCCAACCTGCGCTACCGCAAATCGGTCGATGCCGCGGTACAGGGCGCCGATCACGTCGTCAATTGCGTCGGCATCCTGTTCGAGGCCGGCCGCAACACGTTCGATTCGGTTCAGGATTTTGGCGCCCGCGCCGTGGCCGAGGCTGCGCGTGGTGTCGGCGCGACGCTGACGCATATCTCTGCCATCGGCGCGGATGCCAATGCCGAATCGCTTTATGCCCGCAGCAAGGGCCGGGCGGAAAAGGCCGTCCTCGAGATCGTTCCGGAGGCCGTAATCTTGCGGCCGTCGATCGTCTTCGGTCCGGAGGACGGTTTCTTCAACAAATTCGCCGAAATGTCCCGCTTCTCGCCGGTCCTGCCGCTGGTCGGCGGCGGCAATACGGCATTCCAGCCGGTCTATGTCACCGACGTTGCAGAAGCGGTCGCAAAGGCCGTCGAAGGCAAGGTTGCCAAGGGGAAGATCTATGAAATCGGTGGCCCGGACGTCCTGACCTTCAAGAACTGTCTCGAAATCATGCTGAAGACGATCGATCGCAAGCGCACACTGCTGCCGATCCCCTTCGGTATCGCCTCGATGATCGGCTCCGTGGCATCCATGGTTCCGTTCATTGCGCCGCCGCTGACTGTCGATCAGGTCACGCTGCTGAAGAGCGACAACATTGTTTCCACCGCCGCGCAGGCCGATGGCCGCACGTTGCAGGCCTTCGGCATCGAAGCCACGTCGGTCGAAGCGGTGCTGCCCTCCTACATGGTGCGCTACCGTCCGCAGGGGCAGTACAGCCGGTCCGGCAGCGCCGCCTGAGTGCATCGTCGATCCGGTCAAATCGGGTTGTCGTGAAAGCCGCCGGCGCCCTCCGGCGGTTTCTTTTTGGCCGTCTCAAAATAAAGCGTTGCAGTTCTGCCTCACTGAAAAAAGCGATTGGTCTTTACCGTCGATTCAACATGTATCGATATTGATAACGGCTGTTCCAGCGCATAGACAGCAGCCGCGCCGTATCGTTCTGTTTGGGGATGATCGGCGCCGTCACATTATCTTGAGAGGCACATTCTTTATGGGCAAGTCGATCGCGATTTTCTTTGCGTGCGCGGCACTTATCATCCTGGCTGGATCCTTTGCTGCGCCGAAGACGGTCGCCAGCAATCACAGCGGCTGCGCGCCTGCCTATGGCGTCGATCCCTGCACGACGGCGTCGATCAATACGCTCGCCGACGAGTAACACTTTCCGCCTCGCAAGGGGCGGCACCGATTTATGGCGGGGGCCAGGAACCGCATGCATCCTTTCAAACGGGGTGCATGCGGTTTTTTATTGCAGTCAGCCGATCAGCCAGAGGCCGATGAGCCCGGCCGTGCCGACGATGATGCGCCAGATGGCGAATGGCGCGAAGCCGCGGTTGGAGACAAAATTCAGAAGCGAGCGTACCACCAGCAGGGCCGATACGAAGGCGGCGATGAAACCGACCGCAATCAGCGATACGTCATCGAAGCTCAGCGCGTCCCGGTTCTTGTAGAGATCGAGCGCGAAAGCCCCCGCCATGGTGGGCATCGCCAGGAAGAACGAGAATTCGGCAGCGGAGCGCTTGTCAGTTCCCATCAGCAAAGCGCCGGCGATTGTCGCCCCTGAACGGGACGTGCCGGGGATCATGGCCAGGCACTGGAACAGGCCTATTTTGAGCGCGAGTGATGGCGGATAGTCCATGACGTCGCGGTATTTCGGTTTTAGGGGCATGCGGTCGATCGCATAGAGAATGACGCCGCCGACGATCAGCACGATGCAGATCAGCATCGGCGTTTCGAACAGCACGCTCTTGATGAAATCATGCGCAATGGCGCCGATGACCGCGGCCGGCAGGAAGGCGAGAAGGATCGACAGGACGAACTGCCGTGCCTTTGCGCTCGAGGGCAAGGCACGTGCGATCGACAGCAGCCGCTGGAAATAGACCAGCAGAATGGCAAGGATCGCGCCGAGTTGAATGAGGACGGCAAACGTGTTGCCTGGCGACTTGAAGCCGAGAAAATGTCCGGCGAGCAGCACATGGGCTGTGGATGACACCGGAATGAATTCGGTCAGACCTTCTATGAGGCCAAGAATGAGCGCGCTGATGATCGATTGATCGGCCATGAATTAAGCATCCCTGAAGCATTGGAGGTTAGGGTTTGGGACCATCGAAGGGCATTGGCTGATTCGCTTGTATTTGCGGCAGCAAGTTCCTATAGCTTTTTCAAACGCGCCGTGGCCAGACGAAACCACCGCGACAAAACCGTCCCCTCCCAATCGAACTGACGAAACCCGATATCCGATGCCGACACTTTATCACCACCCCATGTCCACCTCTTCCCGGTTCGTCCGCCTGATCCTTTCGGAATATGGCTATCAGACGGAACTGGCGGAGGAACAGCCCTGGGAGAAGCGGCGCGATTTCCTGACACTCAATCCGGCCGGCACGCTTCCGGTCTATGTCGATGACAGCATGCGGGCGCTCTGTGGCGCGACGGTGATTTCCGAATATCTGGATGAAACCAACGGCGTTCTGAAGCGCGACCGCCGGCTGCTGGCCGAGGATCCCTTCCAGCGCGCCGAGATCCGCCGGCTGGTCGAATGGTTCCTGCAGAAGATGGAAGCCGACGTGACGCGGCCGCTGGTGCGCGAACGCATCTTCAAGTTGCAGATGACGCCGGACCAGGGCGGCGGTGCGCCGGATTCGAAGATGCTGCGCACCTCGCGCTCGAATATTCGCCAGCACCTGAAATACCTGGCCTGGCTTGCAGGCTCGCGCACCTATCTCGCCGGCGACCGGCTGTCCTATGCCGATCTGGCTGCCGCGGCCGCCATCTCGGTTCTGGACTACCTTGGCGAGATCGACTGGTCGGAGGCGCCGGCCGTCAAGGACTGGTACCAGCGGCTGAAATCGCGGCCGTCCTTCCGCCCGCTGCTTGCCGAGCGCGTGCGTGGCGTGACGCCCGTTTCCCACTACGCCGATCTGGATTTTTAGAGCATGATGCCGAAAAGTGCGATGCGGTTTTCGGTCAGCATCATGCTCCAGCAATAGGAGACGTCCGTGTCCGCCGATGCACTCCATGAGGAGAAGCATGACAAGAGGCGCCGGACGCTCACCCGCTTCCTGAAGGACGAGGCCCGCGACAAGGGTTTCGATGTCTGCCGGGTAACGCTTCCCGACTCGATTCCACACGCGCCGGAACGGCTCGCCGATTTTCTGGATCACGGATATCACGGCACGATGGACTGGATGGCGGAAACGGCTGCCCGCCGGTCCGACCCGCGTGTGTTGTGGAGTGACGTGCGTTCGGTCGTACTGTTCGGCATGAACTACGGTCCCGGCGAGGACCCGCGCTCGATCCTCTCCAAGCCTGATCGCGGCGCGATTTCCGTCTATGCGCAGAACCGCGACTATCACGATGTCATCAAGGGCAAGCTGAAGGACGTCGCGACCCGTTTCGCCGCAAGGGCCGGCGAAGACGTCAAGGTCTTCGTCGATACGGCGCCGGTGATGGAGAAGCCGCTTGCCGAGCAGGCGGGCCTCGGCTGGCAGGGCAAGCATACCAACCTCGTCAGCCGCGAATTCGGCTCCTGGCTGTTTCTGGGCAGCCTCTTCACCACGGCCGACCTGTTCACAGACGAGCCGGAACGGGACCACTGCGGCTCCTGCCGCGCCTGCCTCGACGCCTGCCCGACGGATGCCTTTCCTGCACCTTACAAGATCGATGCGCGCCGCTGCATCTCCTATCTGACGATCGAACACAAGGGGCCGATCGACCCTGCCATCCGCCCGTTGATCGGCAACCGCATCTACGGCTGCGACGATTGTCTTGCCGCCTGTCCCTGGAACAAATTCGCTGCCGCGGCTTCGGAAATGAAGCTGAAGGCGCGCGAGGATCTGAAGGCGCCGCAGCTGTCGTTTCTTCTGACACTCGACGATATCCGGTTCCGTTCGTTCTTCTCCGGCTCGCCGGTCAAGCGCATCGGCCGCGACCGGTTTGTTCGCAACTGTCTGATCGCCGCGGGCAATTCCGGCGACGCGGGCCTGATTGATATCTGCGTTGCCCTGTCGAGCGACATATCGCCAACGGTGCGCGGGATGGCCGTCTGGGCGCTATCGCGGCTGATGACCACTGGCGATTTCTCGGGTTTTGCGGCAAGACGGCATGGCGACGCCGATCCCGAGGTTCTCGCCGAATGGAAACTGGCAGGAGTTATCTGATGCATGTTCTGATTCTTGGTGCCGGGTTTTCCGGCTCGGCCATTGCCGAAGCCTTTTTGCCATTGGCGCAATCGGTGACGGGGACCACACGCTCGGAAGACAAGGTCGCCGGCCTTCGTCAGCGCGGCATCGATGCCCTTGTCTATGACGGCGCCAATATTTCGCCGGAACTCGCCGCCGTGATGAAACGTGCGACGCATCTGATCCAGTCCATCGCGCCGGGCCGTGACGGCGATCCGATGATGCGTCCGGAAACGCCGCCGATTGCCGAACTGATGCCGAACCTGAAATGGGTGGGCTATCTCTCGACCGTCGGTGTCTATGGCGATCATGGCGGCGCGTGGGTAACGGAGGAGGCGTCTCTGGAGCCGGTCTCGGCCCGCTCGGTGGAGCGTGTCGCAGCCGAAAAAGCCTGGCTCGCCTTTGGTGAAGAGAGCAATATCCCGGTCGCGGTGCTGCGGCTTTCCGGTATTTACGGTCCCGGCCGCAACGCCTTCTGCAATCTTGCCGCCGGCACGGCCCGCCGGCTAATCAAGCCAAACCAGGTGTTCAACCGAATTCGCGTCGAGGATATCGCCGCTGCCGCGGTGTTCCTGTCCGGGCGCTCCATCGGCGGCATCTTCAATGTCACGGATCACGAGCCCGCGCCGCCGCAGGATGTCGTGGCAGAGGCCGCGCGTCTGATGGGGGTGGCGCCGCCTCCGGAAATCCCCTTTGAGACCGCCGAGCTTTCGCCGATGGCGCGGTCCTTCTATGGGGAGAACAAGCGGGTTTCCAACAAGCGTCTGCGCGATCTCGGCTTCGTCTTTCGCTTTCCGGACTATCGCATTTCGCTAGCGGATTTGTGGAGCGGTCATCATTGGCGGGGTTGATCTTTCAAGTAACGATCTCCGAATGCAGTCTATGAGCTATTTCTCATCGAACTTTGAAAGTTGCCGCGAAATATTGTCCAGCAGCCAGATATTTGAGCTGTCGGATTGACAATAAGACTGCATTTTCGCTGTCAATTGATCGCAACCAAAGAGTGTATTTGTGGAATTCTAGCTTCCCAATCGGTAAAATTTAGCCAATTTCAAAAAATTGAATCGTTTTTGATGCGCAAAAAAGAGTTCGAGTCGGCGCTACCGACTGTTCCCGGTTTAATGGCTGATTCCAAAGCATTTCTACGGATATGTGACAGAAATTCAAAATTTCGTAATTTTAATTTTTCGTAGATCGTCAATATATCCTAATGCAAAGTTAATGGTTGAAGCACTTTTTCGCCATTTTTTACCCCGACAAGCACACTCTTCGTAAGACTTGACTAAATTTCAAACGAAGGATGATCTGTTTGATCAGGATGAATTTCACGTCTGCTGTGTTGGCAGCAGTTTTTGCCGTGGGGGCAACTCTTACATCTGTGACGCCAAGCCATGCCGCCGGAACCGGTTGCGGCGGCGCATCGTGGTACGCGCTCTCCTCGCGCACGGCGTCGGGTGAACGGATGAACGCTTCCTATCTGACGGCAGCGCACAGGAATCTCAAGTTCGGCACCAAGGTCGCCGTCACCAACAAGCGCAACGGCAAGACTGTCGTCGTTCGCATCAATGATCGTGGCCCCTTCATCCGCGGCCGCGTCATCGATCTTTCCAAGGCTGCTGCCTCCCATATCGGCATGATCCGCTCGGGAACCGCCAGCGTCTGTTATCGCGTCGTCAGCTGACAGTAAACGTGCCTGTCCGGGTTTTGTTCCGGCCGGGTTTGATCCGGTTCGATCGAGGAAGGCCTTTGCCTTCCACATCGGCCACAACCTCGCATCTGGCCAGCAATCGTCACGTGCCAGCGCCTCGCGGCTTGCTCTTGACGGCCATCACCGCTACCACGGCGGAAAATGGAGTTTGAAAGATGCGACTGGGTGGCAGGCTCGCCGGAGCCATTGAGGTTCTTGCTGACATAGAGACGCGCAAGCGTCCCGTTGCCGATGCCCTCAAGGATTGGGGATTGGCACATCGTTTTGCCGGGTCCGGTGACCGTGCCGCGATCGGCAATATCGTCTATGATGCCCTGCGCATGAAGCTGTCGCACGCTTACCTGATGGACAGCGACAGCGCCGCCGCACTCGGCCATGCCGTCATGTTCCGCCAGTGGGGCGTTTCGCCCGAGCAACTGGCCGGTGAACTGGAGGGCGACAAGTTCGCCCCCGAGCCCCTCACGGATGCAATGGTCGCGGCTTTTGCCAGCCGCAAGCTCGAACATGCGCCCCTGCACGTACAGGGCGATATCCCGGAATGGGTTCAGCCTTCCTTTGAAGATAATTTCGATGAAGACTGGCTCGCCGAGGCACAGGCCCTGGCTGGTCGCCCGGCACTCGACCTGCGTGTCAACACCTTGAAGGCAACGCGTGAAAAGGTCCTGAAGGCGCTGGATCGCAGCGCCGTCGAGCCGACCGCGATTGCCCGGCATGGTATCCGCGTCAAGGCGGGCGAGGGCGCCTCGCGCCTGCCGAACGTCACCGCCGAAATATCCTTCGAGAAGGGCTGGTTCGAGGTTCAGGACGAAGGCTCGCAGATCGTCGCCGACCTCGTCATGCCGAAGGAAGGCGACCAGATCCTCGATTATTGCGCCGGCGGCGGCGGCAAGACGCTGGCGATGGCCGCGGCCATGAACAACAAGGGCCAGATCCACGCCTACGACACCGACCGCAAGCGCCTCGCGCCGATCATCGAGCGGCTGAAGCGTGCGGGCACCCGCAATGTCCAGGTTCATGACCGGCTGGACGGCCTGATGCCGCTCGCCGGCAAGTTCGACCGTGTCCTGGTCGATGCACCCTGCACCGGCACCGGTACCTGGCGCCGCCGTCCCGACACGAAATGGCGGCTGACGCAGAAGAATCTCGAGGAACGGCTGGGCCAGCAGCAGGAAGCGCTTTCCGGGGCTGCCCCCTTCGTGCGTCCCGGCGGTCACCTGATCTATGTCACCTGCTCGGTGCTGCCGGAGGAAAACGAGGCGCAGGTCTACGCTTTCTGCGAGGACAATCCGGAATTTGAAATCCTGTCCGCTGCGGATGTCTGGGCCGATCTCTTCGGTACCGACAAGAAGCAGCCGTGGTCGGCCGACATGAAGACGGTGACGCTGACGCCGGCATCCACCGATACCGATGGTTTCTTCTTCTGCCTGATGGCGCGCAAGGCCTGAACGGTGCCGGTTGTCCTGCGAATTTCGCATCCCCTCCTACATTGAAAATGTTCTAAACTATACGCTTTGACACAAGTTTAGTTTTGGTTCATGAAAACCGGGCTGAACAGCCACGTCCATATCCCGGGCCGTGCGGCTTGCGCGACCGGCGACACCGGGCGGCGGGGAACGCCGAATTCCTTCGGAAAGATACCAGGAGAGGTCATGACCACATCATTCCTTCGCAACGCCGCGTTGGCGCTTGCAACTGCAACCTCCATGCTCGCGCTGCAGCCGGCGCAGGCCGCAACCGACGCGGCTGCCGTCGTCAAGCATTATGCCGACGTGGCTTTCGCCAAATATTCGGACGCGCTCTCGACTGCCGAGGCGCTCGACAAGGCCGTCGACGCGCTGATCGCCACCCCGAGCGAAGCGACGCTGAAGGCGGCGCGCGAAGCCTGGCTTGCTGCCCGCAACCCCTATCAGGAAACCGAAGTCTATCGTTTCGGCAACCCGATCGTCGACGAGTGGGAAGGCAAGGTCAACGCCTGGCCGCTGGACGAAGGCCTGATCGACTATGTCGATCCGAGCTATGGCGCGGAAAGCGACGAGAACGCGCTGTTCACCGCCAATGTCATCGCCAACAAGACGATCAAGATCGACGGCAAGGATGTTGATGCCACCAATATCACGCCGGAATTCCTGTCGGGCACGCTGCAGGAAGCAGGCGGCATCGAGGCCAATGTCGCCACCGGTTACCACGCCATCGAGTTCCTGCTCTGGGGCCAGGACCTGAACGGCACCGGCCCGGGCGCCGGCAATCGCCCCTTCACCGACTACGACACGAAAGCCTGCACCAACGGCAATTGCGACCGCCGCGCCGCCTATCTGAAGGCTGCCAGCGACCTGCTGGTTTCCGACCTCAAGGACATGGTCGCCAACTGGGCGCCGGACGGCGCTGCCACCAAAAACGTCGAAGCCGACCCCAAGGCCGGCATCGGCGCGATCCTGACGGGCATGGGCTCGCTGTCCTACGGCGAACTGGCCGGCGAGCGCATGAAGCTCGGCCTGCTGCTGCATGATCCCGAAGAAGAGCATGATTGCTTCTCCGACAATACCTACAACTCGCATCTGCACGACGCGATCGGCATCCAGGCGGCCTATCTTGGCGAGTACACCAAGGTCGACGGAACCAAGCTGACGGGTCCTTCGCTGTCCGAACTCGTCGCCGCCAAGGATCCGGCGCTCGACAAGGAAATGAAGGAAAAGCTGGCCACCACCATGGCGGCCATGGAAGCCATGGCCAAGCGCGGCGAGACGGTCGAAAAATACGACCAGATGATCGGCGAGGGCAACACCGAGGGCAATGCCGTCGTCCAGGCGGCCATCGATGGCCTCGTTGCGCAGGCAAAGACGGTGGAGCGCGTCATTGCGTCGCTGGATCTCGGTACGATCGAGCTTGAAGGTTCCGACAGCCTGGATAATCCTAACGCTGTCTTCCAATGAGAAAGCAAAGGCGGGCCGCCGCTTCCGGTGAGCGGCCCGGTTTTTTCTGAATGCGTGCTTGGGGCCTCCCGCGTATGAGATTGCCGCTTGCTGTCGTACTCTGTTGCGCGGCGAGCGGCTTTTCCGTTTTTGGCGAGAGGTTTGCATCGAGTGCGGCATACCCCCCTCTGTCACTGCGTGACATCTCCCCCTCAAGGGGGGAGATGCCCGACAGGGCAGAGGGGGGTAAGGCTTCCGCAAAAACAGAAAGTCTTGCAGAAACAATCCCACTGTCCTCCACCCGTGACGACCTGACTGACGCCGACCTGCGGCGTGTCCAACACGTCACCCGCCCCGCCACCAGCTTCTCCAGGCCGGAGAAATTCGAGGCCATGTCCGGTGGTGCCGGCACGTCCATCGCTTCCATCAACCAGGACAGTTTCTCGCAGTTTTCCGCCAACATCACCTTCGCCGAGGAAGAGAGCTTCAAGCTCGGTAATGCGCTGTTTCGCAAGCTCTGGGTTTCTTCGCCCTCCTCGACGCAGGCGTCGGATGGTCTGGGCCCGCTCTACAATGCCCGTGCCTGCCAGACCTGTCACCTGAAGGATGGACGCGGGCATCCGCCGGAAGGCGCGGCAGACGCAACCTCGATGTTTCTCAGGCTTGCCCGCGCGCCGAAAACGGATGCGGAGCGGGCGGCCATTGCTGCCCATGACGTGCTGAATTTTCCCGATCCGGTCTATGGCGCGCAGTTGCAGGACAGCGCGGTTCCGGGTCTTCCCGCCGAAGGCCATATGAAGATCGGCTATACCGAGACGTCCGTGACGCTTGCCGGCGGCGAAACGGTTTTCCTGCGCAAGCCGCATTATGCGATCGAGACCCTTGGCTACGGCGCTCTCGATGAAACGACGACGCTGTCGCCCCGCGTCACCCAGGCGATGGGCGGGCTCGGATTGGTGGAAGCCATTCACCCGGCCGATATCCTGGCGAAGGCCGATCCGGACGATAAGGACGGCGACGGCATAAGCGGCAGGCCGGCGCTGGTGCGCGATCCGGCGTCCGGCACGCTCGTGCTCGGCCGCTTCGGCTGGAAGGCGCAGAGTGCCACGGTGCGCCAGCAGGCGGCCGACGCGCTGGCCGGAGACATCGGTATCTCGTCGCCTGATGCGAAGCGCAGCTTTGGCGATTGCACGCCCGCCCAGGCCGCGTGTCTTGCGATGGCCGACGGCGTACAGGCCCGCCTCGGCGATACGGAAGCGCCCGATCCCGTGCTCGGTCTCATCACCTTCTATTCCGAAAACCTGGCGGTGCCTGCGCGGCGCAAGGCAAGCTTTGCCGAAACGCTGGCCGGCAAGAAGGTCTTCTACGAAACCGGCTGCATTTCCTGCCATGTGCCGAAATTCGTCACCCGCCGCGATGCCGCCAACAAGGCGCATTCCTTCCAGCTGATCTGGCCCTATTCCGATTTTCTGCTGCATGACATGGGCGACGGTCTTGCCGACGGCCAGCAGGTGGGCGAAGCATCGGGCAGCGAATGGCGCACGCCGCCGCTTTGGGGTATCGGTCTGACGAAGGTCGTGAGCGGGCATACGTTCTTCCTGCATGACGGTCGCGCCCGCAATCTGACGGAAGCCATTCTCTGGCATGGCGGCGAGGCGGCAAAGGCCCGCGACCGGTTTGCCGAACTTGAAAAAGCCGATAGACAAGCCCTGATCACATTTCTGGAGTCTCTTTGATGCGCCACCGGCATATCCTGCTTCTCGGCCTTGGCCTTGCCTTCCTGTCTCTGCCCGCTCTGGCTCAGGATTCCGAAGAGATTTCGCCGCCACGCGCCGGGTTGAAACAGGATGCCGTGCCCGGCGTGATGCAGAAGGCCGTCGATGATTTCATCCGCCCCGGCTACCGCGACCTGGCGGAGGGAACGGAAGCGCTCGCCGAGGCCGCGCACATGCTCTGCGAAAAGCCGTCCGACGAGACGCTCGGCGATGTCCAGATGAGCTTTGACGAAGTCGTCCAGCAATGGTCGACGATCGAGATTGTCCGCGTCGGACCGGTGATCGAAGGCAACCGCTTCGAGCGCTTCCTGTTCTTTCCCGATCGCAAGAGCACGGGCCTGAAACAGGTCCAGCGCATTCTGGCGACCAATGACGAAACGGCGACCTCGGCGGACACCCTGAAGGGCAAGAGCGTTGCCGCGCAAGGCCTCGGCGCGCTGGAATATGTGCTCTACGGGACCGGTGCCGAGGTTCTGCCATCCGAGACGAACGGCTTTCGCTGCCGCTATGGCGCGGCGATCGCCGACAATCTGAAGTCCGTGGCTGCCGAGCTTCATGCCGAGTGGGAGAAGCCGGACGGCGTCCAGGCCGCCTGGAAGAATCCCGGTCCGGCCAATCCCCTGTACAGGGATGGCAAGGAGGCCGCGACCGAACTGCTGGGCATCCTTGTCCACGGCGTCGAAAGCATCCGGGACCAGCGGCTGCGGCCGTTCTATGCCGGCATCATCAAGGGCGCGCCTGACAAGGGCCATCCGAAAATGGCAATCTACTGGCGCTCCGGCAATACCATGCCGGCGCTCTCTGCGAACTTCACGGCGCTGCAGACCCTGTTCAACGCCGCCGACATGCAGGCGCTGCTGCCGAAGGAGGACCAATCCGTCGTCAGCGCTGTCAACTATGTCCTGCAAGCCATCGTCGATGACGCCGACCAGATCGATCTGCCGATCGACGAGGCGATTGCCGACGACGAGCAGCGCGGCAGGCTGAACCGCATCCTGCAGAATACCAACGATGTCCTGCAACGGCTCAATCTCGATTTCGGCGCAGCAATCGGGCTTGGCGCGGGCTTCTCGTTCGCCGACGGCGATTGAGCGTCGCAGGCCGCATTTCCAGCCGCGCAAGCGGTTGACAACAAACGGACATGGGCGCAATGGATCGCGCGTGACCCATTCGCGGACACGGACAAACAAGGATCAACGGATCATGAACCCCGACAGTCGAAGTCGCGCTTCGATTTTCTCGACCGTCAGGCCCTGATGACAAGGGGTTTCGGCTGGCGGTCGACAGACTTGCCAGATTGGAACCCGATATGCTGCGCATCTACACAAGCCAGAACAATCACCTTGCCCTGCTTGAGCCCACCACGGAGCTGGTTGAAACCACTCCGATCGTCTGGTTCGACCTGTTCAATCCTGTCCAGGACGAAACCCGCATCGTCGAGCAGCATCTCGGCATCGAAATCCCGACGCGCGATGAAATGCAGGAGATCGAGCTCTCAGATCGGCTGTATCAGGAAGACGGCGCCGAGTTCATGACCATGACGGCGGCGACCGAACTCGATGGCGACAATCCGGTCAAGGTGCCCGTCACCTTCATCCTGAAGGGCACGACGCTGGTGACGGTGCGCCATGCCGACCCGAAGCCGTTTCACCTCTATGCGGCGCGCATGCAGCGCCTGAACGGTATCTCCTGCGAAAGCGGGGAACTGGTCATGCTCGGCCTTCTGGAAGCGATGATCGACCGCACCGCTGACGCTTTGGAGCGGATCGGCAACGAAATCGACGGCATCTCGCGCGAGGTGTTCCGCAAGAGCAATTCCAGCGCCACGAAAAAGACCCGCGATCTTCAGTCGCTGATCGAGCAGATCGGCCAGAAGGGTGATTTCCTCAGCGTCATCCGCGAAAGTCTGGTCAGCGTCGGCCGTCTCGTTGCCTATCATACGGCGCTTGATGGGATCGGCACGCGCAAGGCGGCCAAGGAAAGCCGCCAGCGCGTCAAGCTGATCCAGCGCGACGCGGCATCGCTCGGCGATCACGCGCTGTTCCTGTCGAACAAGATCAACTTCCTGCTCGATGCGACGCTGGGCCTGATCAATCTCGAGCAGAACCAGATCATCAAGATCTTCTCGGTGGCCGCCGTCGTCTTCCTGCCGCCGACCCTGGTCGCCTCGATCTACGGTATGAATTTCGATGTCATACCGGAGCTGAAATTCCAGCTCGGTTATCCGATGGCCCTGTTCATGATGGTGCTATCGGCCGTCCTGCCCTTCCTCTATTTCAAGCGGCGGGGCTGGCTTTAGTTTTGGTTGTTTTCTCTGGCGATTCTCCGGATTCTCAGTCATCCTCGCCCCTGTGGCGGGGATCCAGCCCGCTCACGTCCGTGAGCGAGAGACGTCTTTCACGCGACGGACGTCGCGTGGCTGGATTCCTGTGACAAGCACAGGAATGGCGGAGAGGGAGACGCCAAGCCGGTCAATTTGGATCTGTTCTCATGGCATATCGAAACATCCCCACCAGCCAAATCCTTACCGACCGCCGCACCTTCCTGACAATGGCGGGGGCCGCCTGGGCGGCGGCGCTTGCGCCTGAAGCCGCCTTCGCGCTGGCACGCACCGACGCGATCTATGCCTCTGCCTTCATGGCGCCGGATGGGTCCTATGGCGTGGCGACACTGACCGAGGCTGGAGAGATTATCGAGCGGGTCCCGTTGCCCGCCCGTGCGCATGGCATGACCTGGTCGCCGGTCACCAACCGTGCCGTCGCCTTCGCCCGCCGCCCCGGTACCTATGCGATGATCTTCGCGCCGGATGACAGCGTCGAGCCGGTCGTCATCACCTCGATCGAAGGCCGGCATTTCTATGGTCACGGCTGCTTTTCGGCCGACGGGCGGCTGCTGTATGCGACCGAGAACGACTTTGCCAACAATCGCGGTATGATCGGCGTCTATGACGGCACGAACAATTTCGCCCGCATCGGCGAGTTTCCGTCCTATGGCATCGGCCCGCACGACATGACGCTCGCGCAGGACGGCAAGATGCTGGTGGTCGCCAATGGCGGGATCGAGACCCATCCGGATTTCGGCCGCACCAAGCTCAATCTCGACCATATGGAACCGTCTCTGGCGCTGATCGATACCGCGAACGGCGCGTTGATCGAGCGTCATGCCATGCCGGACAATCTGCGGCAGCTTTCGACCCGCCACGTCGATATCGATGCCGATGGCAAGGTCTGGTTCGCCTGCCAGTACGAAGGTGCCCGCAACGACCTGCCGCCGCTTGCCGGTTCGTTTTCACGCGGCGAGGACATCCGTTTTGTCGATCTGCCGGAGGAAACGACGCTGGCGCTTGCCAATTATGTCGGCGCCATCGCCGTCAACCGCCGCGAGGGATTGATCGGGCTGACCTCGCCAAAGGGCGGCACAGCAGTCACGATCGATGCGAAGACGGGTAAGGTCGTGCGGCAGGATAGCCTTGCCGATGCCGCCGGGATTGCACCATCGGCGCATGGCTTCGTTGCATCGTCCTATTCGGGGCAATTCGGCGAAACCCAGAGCAGGGTTGCATGGGACCAGCACATTGTCGGGATCGGCAAGCTCTGACTATGGGTTGTCAGCCTTTTGAAAGAGGCTTCCTATATCCTCCCAGAGGTAGGCAACCTGTTCGTAGTGCCTGTTGTCGAGCCAGATGCTGGTCGTTTCGACCGCTTTTGCCCCGAGTCTCTCGTAGAATTGCCGGTAAGGGTTGCCAGTCAGCACCCAGGCAAACAGCGACTTTGCACCTTGATCCGCGCAGTGTCGTGCCGCCGAGCGAACAAGCGCGGTGCCGATCCCCGAACCCTGATGCTCAGCCCGGACATACAGCGCATAGATCTCGTGGAGATCGTCAGGCACTTTGGCGCGCGCCGGCCCGAAATTGGCAAAGCCGATGATCTCTCCCGCCAACGGCTCCACGGCGACGAGATAGGACACGCCCGCTACGCCCATGCGCCGCGCCTGGCGCACGGCCTGCTCCTCGCGCGACATGCCGTCGAGAAAATCGTCCGCCAACAATCCCCGGAAGGTCGATCGCCACGTATCGACCAGCACCCCGGCGATCATGAACAGGTCGTCGCCGGTGCCCCGCCTTATCTCGAAAACGTCGCTGTCATCCATGACATCGATATAGGGATAGCTGGTGGCAAATTAATAGTCCGGCCCGACTGGCGGCGATCCATGCTCGCCCTATGTCCGCCGCATGAACCGCTTCATCATCCATATCCTCTTCATCGCCGCCGTTCTTGGCTGCGGCCTGCTCATCGGCATCAACAATATTCCCGGCGAATGGTACCAGTCGCTGGCCAAGCCTTCGTTCAACCCGCCGAACTGGATTTTCGCGCCGGCCTGGTCGGTGCTTTACGTCATCATCGGCTTTGTCGGCGCCCGCACGTTTCTCCATCATCGCCAGTCCGCCGCAATGCGCTTCTGGGTGGCGCAGATGATCTTCAACTTCGCCTGGTCGCCACTGTTCTTCGGGCTTCACGAAATTGCCCTCGCCCTGATCGTCATCCTGTCTCTGTTGATTTCGATCGCCGGGTTCATCGCCACCAGCCGGAAACAGGATTATCTGTCGGCGCTGCTGTTCCTGCCCTATCTCGCCTGGGTTGCCTTTGCCACTTTGCTCAACACATCGATTTTCCTCATGAATTGAGGCTTGTCCTTGTTTTTCCGCCATGCGACTGTCTGTGCAACGGCGACCAGAAACTGAGACGATTGAGAGCAAACGGTGGAATTTCGCGAGCGCATCCGCAACAGTTTCGGCAGACAGGCCGCCATGGCGACGATCGGCGCGGAGCTGACGCGGGTCGAGCAGGGGTCGGTCGAGATCGAGCTGCCGTTCGACGAGAAGCTGACCCAGCAGCATGGCTTTCTGCACGCGGGGATCATTTCGGCCGCCCTCGATGCCGCCGGAACCTATGCGGCCTATTCGGTGATCGATCCGGATGCCTCGATCCTCACCATCGAGTTCAAGGTCAACCTGATGTCGCCGGGCCGGGGCGAGAGGTTCCTGTTTCGCGGCGAGGTGACCAAACCCGGTACGACGATCATCGTCTCCGACGGCCGGGGCTATGCCATTTCGCAGGATGGCCCGGCCAAGCTGATCGCCTCGATGACCGGCACGATGATGGTGATCCGCGGACGCGAGGGGATCGAAGGATGACATTCGAACTGAAGCCTGTTGCGGGCAAGACGCTGCTCTACGTCATGGCCGTCGATGCCGAATACGGCGTGCACCTGCGCGAGCGCATCTCGCCGCTGATGACCGGTGTCGGCCCCGTCGAGGCTGCGGTGACGCTGACCCGCACGCTGGCCGAGTTGCAGGGGCGGGGCAACCTGCCCGATCTCGTGGTCTCGCTTGGCTCCGCCGGTTCCGCAAAGCTTGAACAGGCCGAGGTCTACCAGGCGACCTCGGTTGCCTATCGCGACATGGACGCTTCGCCGCTGGGCTTCGAAAAGGGCGCGACACCGTTTCTCGACCTTCCCGTCACCGTCGATCTGCCGCTGCGCATTCCCGGCGTCAAGACGGCCAGTCTTTCGACCGGCGCCAACATCGTTTCCGGTGCGACCTATGAGACGATTGCTGCCGATATGGTGGAAATGGAGACGTTCGCCGTCCTGCGTGCGTGCCAGTCCTTCGGAATTCCGCTGATCGGCCTGCGCGGGATTTCCGACGGCAAGGCGGAGCTGAAGCATGTCAGTGACTGGACCGAATACCTGCACGTGATCGACGAGAAGCTGGCGGCCGCCGTCGATGCGCTGGAAAAGGCCGTTGCATCAGGCGAAATCGCCGTCTGAAGCCGCAAAATTGTCCGGGTGCAATGTAATCGTTGCGCTTGTCGCTGCCTTTAATTAAAGGCTCGGCATGATCCCCCAAGCCAGCGGAAGCGTTTCATGACCGAGACAGTCCATCCCGATACCGTTCTCATCATCGATTTCGGCAGCCAGGTCACCCAGCTGATCGCTCGCCGCGTCCGCGAGACTGGCGTCTATTGCGAGATCGTGCCCTTCCAGTCGGCCGAAGAGGGCTTCAAGCGCCTCAATCCGAAGGCGATCATCCTCTCGGGCAGCCCCGCCTCGACCCTGGACATCGGTTCCCCGCGTGCGCCACAGGTGGTGTTCGACAGCGGCCTGCCGGTTCTCGGCATCTGCTACGGCCAGCAGACCATGTGCGAACAGCTCGGCGGCAAGGTCGAGGCCGGTCATCATCGCGAGTTCGGCCGCGCCTTCATCGAGATCGACAAGGAATGCGCCCTCTATGACGGCATCTGGACAGTCGGCTCCCGCCATCAGGTGTGGATGAGCCACGGCGACCGCGTCACGGCGATCCCGGCCGGCTTCGACGTCGTCGCCACCTCGCCCAATGCCCCGTTTGCCTTCATCGCCAATGAAGCGAAAAAATTCTACGCCGTGCAGTTCCACCCGGAAGTCGTGCACACGCCGGATGGCGCCAAGCTGCTCGCCAATTTCGTCCACAAGATCGCCGGCCTCAAGGGCGACTGGTCGATGGCCGCCTATCGCGACAAGGCCGTTGCCAATATCCGCGCCCAGGTCGGTGACAAGCGCGTCATCTGCGGCCTGTCCGGCGGCGTCGATAGTTCCGTTGCGGCGCTGCTGATTCACGAAGCGGTCGGCTCCCAGCTGACCTGTATCCTCGTCGACCACGGCCTGATGCGCAAGAACGAGGCGGCCGATGTCGTCGCCATGTTCAAGGAACACTACAATCTGCACCTGGTGCATGTGGATGCGTCCGACATGTTCATCAATGCGCTGGAAGGCGAGAGCGATCCGGAAACCAAGCGCAAGACCATCGGCCGCCTGTTCATCGATGTGTTCGAGGCGGAAGCCAAGAAGCTCGGCGGCGCCGATTTCCTCGCCCAGGGCACGCTCTATCCCGACGTCATCGAAAGCGTTTCCTTCACCGGCGGCCCATCGGTCACCATCAAGTCGCACCACAATGTCGGCGGTCTGCCGGCCCGGATGAACATGCAGCTGGTCGAGCCGCTGCGCGAACTGTTCAAGGACGAGGTCCGCATCCTCGGCAAGGAACTCGGCCTTCCCGATAGCTTCATCGGCCGCCATCCGTTCCCAGGCCCCGGCCTTGCCATCCGCTGCCCGGGCGGCATCACCCGCGAAAAGCTGGAAATCCTGCGCGAAGCCGATGCCGTCTATCTCGACGAAATCCGCAAGGCCGGCCTCTACGATGCCATCTGGCAGGCTTTTGCCGTGCTGCTGCCGGTCCAGACCGTTGGCGTCATGGGCGATGGCCGAACCTACGAATTCGTCTGCGCGCTTCGCGCCGTCACCTCCGTCGACGGCATGACGGCGGATTTCTACCACTACGACATGGACTTCCTCGGCCGCGCCGCCACCCGCATCATCAACGAAGTCCGCGGCATCAACCGCGTCGTCTATGACGTGACGAGCAAGCCGCCGGGGACGATCGAGTGGGAATGAGGGGACGTATTCGGTCGCGCGCTGCACGAAGACGTTAGCGCGCGCGACCGGTTCTCGGCATCGATCATACGGTCGTAGATCGACTACTGCTCCTTCTTGAACATATCCTGGAAGATGAGCTGGCCCCAGGTGCGGCCGCGTGCGTGCACCAGCGCGCCACCCTCGCTAAGCTTCCCGAGCTTGACGGGTGCGAACCCGAGTTGTTTGGCCAAATCCGCCACCGGAGCGATTGCGTCCTCGTCGTCGCTGGACAGAAAGACCACCCGGTGCCCGCCCTCGACGACCGGATCGGTCGCCAGGGTGGCTGCGATCAGGTGATTGAAGCCTTTCACGAACCTGGCACCGGTGAACGACTTCGCAACGAAGGCGGAGGACGGGAGGTCGTCCAGCTCTTCGGGAGGGAGAGGAAACGCGTTCATCGCGTCGATGACCGTCTTGCCTTCCCAGTTCGGCAGGGCTTTCGCAACGTTGCGATGTTCCCCGAAAGGGACCGCCAGGATGATCGAGTCGGCCTCGAGTGCATCCTGGAGCGACCTGGCGACGACCGTGGGTCCAATCGCCCGCGCCTGAGGCGTCAACGCTTCGGGCGGCCGGCGGCTGGCGACGGTCACGTCGATGTTTTTGCGGGCGAAGGCCTGGGCGAGGGCCTGGCCTATCTTGCCGAATCCTACAATTGCGTAGCTCATAATGTTTCTCCAATCCGTGTTGATATTGAACCCTGGCGTTCGACGGCGCTGGGTTATCCGTTCTGCTGTGTGGCGCCTTTGCGTAGACGTCTCGCCGTGTCTGACGTCCGCACAGCCGGACTGGCCGGTTAAGCGGAAGTCGTTCCGCCATGGAAAAGCCAGTTCCCGCCGGTTAGTCGCTTCCGGCGGTCCGGTGCGATTTCAGATGGCCGAGAAGCCGCCGTCGACAGACAACTCCACCCCATTCACGAAGCTCGAATCGTCTGAAGCAAGAAACAGCGCGGCGGCGGCAATTTCCTCAGGACGCCCCATCTTTCCCCGCGGGATCAGGGATTCGAACATCTGCTTCGCCTCCTCGGTGAGAACTTGGTCCTGCATCGGTGTGGCGATCGGCCCCGGATGCAGCACGTTCACCCGGATATTCCTGCCCTTGAGTTCGTTGAGCCACCCGCGTGCGAATGCGTGTAGCGCCGCCTTGCTCGCCGCATACACACTGTAGCCAGGAAACCCTTTGATCGAAGCAACTGACCCCGTCATGAAGATCGATCCGCCATCGTTGAACAGCGGCAACGCCTTTTGAACCGTAAACAGCGTGCCGCGCGTATTCAGGCCGAAGGTGGCATCGAAATGCTGCTCGGTAATTTCGCCCAGTGGCACGGCTTCACCCGTGCCGGCGCTCGCATACAGGACGTCGATCTTGCCTTTTTCCCGTTTGACTGTATCGAAGAGGCGGTCGAGGTCGTCGAGATTGGCCGCGTCGCCGCGCACGCCGGTCACGTTCCGGCCGATCAGCTTGACGGCCTCGTCCAGCGCCTCCTGTCTCCGGCCCGTGATGAAGACATAGGCGCCTTCTTCAACAAACCGCTTGGCGCTCGCCAACGCCATGCCGCTCGAGCCACCCGTGATAACGGCAATCTTGCCTTCAAGCTTTCCCATGATTTTTCCTTTCGTCGTGTCGGACAGCGTTTGCCTCCGAGACCCTCGAAATGGGTTGGCTGGCGTCCGTTGTTCAGTGCGGAAGCGCGCACATCGGTGGTGCAAAATCGATCCGGCTGGACGGTTGACGTCAGCTGCGACGACCGGTGTCCGCCGTTCGAAATTGGGCCGCGATCATCGACACAAGCTATGATGGTCGGCCGTACTACTGTACGATGCGTCAGATACAGGTTTTGGAAGGCGCACCGCGTGGTGCCGGATTGCACCATGATCGACTGGGATGACATTCGCTATTTTCTCGCCGTGGCGCGCGGAGGCTCAGTGCGGGCTGCCGCCGGGGGCCTCGGGGTCAACCACTCGACCGTGCTGCGACGCATCGCTCAGTTCGAGGACCGCCTCGGGGCGCAGATGTTCGAAAAGCTGCCTTCGGGATACCGCATGACGGCTGCCGGCGAGGAGGTGCTCGAGCTCGCGAACCAGATGGAAGCGTCGTCAAACCAGCTGGAGACGCGCATCTTCGGGCGCGACCAGAGCGTGCGCGGGCTTCTGCGGGTGACGCTGGCCCCGCCTCTCGCGACGCAGCTGCTCATGCCGGACTTCGCCGATTTCGCGCGTCTGCATCCGGATATCGAGATGGAAATCCTGTCGTCGGGCGAGCTGGCAAATCTGACCAACCGGGAGGCCGACGTGGCGATCCGCGTCGTCTACGACCGCAAGACCCTGCCGCTCAATCTTCACGGCCTGAAGGGGCCGGAGGTGTTCGGCGGCGTCTACATGTCCCGTGATCGACTGGCCGCATGGCGTACGGGCGCGACTGATCCTATAAGGTGGGTCGTCATCAGCATGCATGGAATTCCGGATTGGGCCAGCTCGGGTGAGGTTCGCACCACCGGCGTTCCATTCAGGATCACGGACGGCGAGGCGCAGATCGCTGCGGTCCGGCAAGGGCTCGGGATCACGACACTGCCGTGCTTCGTCGGAGATGCCGACCCTCTACTGGTGAGGGTGCCGGGCACCGATCTGCACATGTACGGAACGCTCTTTCTTCTCACGCAGGGAGAGACACGCAAGACGAAGCGCGTGCAACTTTTCACGGAGTTCGTATCCCGCAGGCTTGCCGCGTATGCTCCGCTTCTCGCAGGGCTGTCCATATCGCGCGACTGACGCCCGGCAAGGTTGCCGGCGACGTTGCCGGCGACGTTGCCGCCATCCGGTCGGAAGCCGAGTTGCGATCGCTTGGAAAGCGGCGGTGTTCAGTCCGCGAATGTTGCACCGTATTGCAACCGGCGCGAGGGTCGCACCACCGAAGGCGTCAGGACCCTCCCGCGCTTGCGCCCAAGGCGACAAGAAGCTCGTCCAGCTGCTCGAACTGTTCGGGCATGCCGCCTTCCATTCCTTCGATGGCCTCGTCGAGGGCTTCCTTCGAGGGGTAGAGTTCGGAGAGGGTCAGAAGCGTCACGTCGCCTTTGTCCTCGAAGGTCACCGTGGTCACGGCGGCATCTTCGCTTTCCTCGTTCGTCCAGACGAGGCGCGCGTTCGGGATCACTTCGAGATACTTGCCGAAGAATTCCATGGCGCTTGAGGCATCCTGGCCAAAGGCGACGCGGTAGCCGCCGCCGACGCGAACATCCATGTCGCAGGACAGCAGAGGTACGCCCGTCGACTTCGGCGCCCACCAGCGCATGAACAGTTCCGGCCTGGTCCACGCCTCGTAGACGATGCGCGCCGGGCCGTTGAAGATCCGCGTCACGACCAGCTCGCGCTCGGACTTCCGTTCGATCGTCGTGCGACTGCTCGTGGATTCACCATCACTTCTTTCGTCCATCGACTTTCTCCCTTTGTTTCAATTCCTCGACAATCTCGTCCAGCGCATCGAAGCGTGTATCCCAGAGCTGGCGGTAGCTCTCGATCCATGCCGCCTCTTCCTCCAACCGGCGGCGGCCGAGCTTGCAGGTCCGCACGCGGCCGACCTTCTCCGTGGTGACCAGCCCGGCCTGCTCCAGGACGCCGACATGCTTCTTCATGCCCGTCAGGGTCATGTGGAATTTTTCGGCAAGCTCCGTGATCGAAGCGTCGCCTCGCCCGAGCTGCTCCAGAACGCCGCGTCGGGTGGCGTCCGAGAGCGCGGCGAACGAGGCGTCGAGACGGGGTGTAATATACTGAACCATATGGTTCAGTATATAGCCGGCGGAGGGCGGGATGCAAGGGGGCTGCTGTCTTTAAGGAATGCGTCTTGCGTTGATGAACATCGCGCCCGGCAGCCTGCGGATGCCAAGACTCGCATCCTGCGCCTCCACCGTCGAAAAAAATCGCAGGCCCATGTCGATTTCCCAGAGCCCCGTTCGTCGTTAGGATGCCAGGCCGATGAGCCCGGCTCTAACAGGGAGATGGACGATGCGTGTCATGGTACTCGTGAAGGCAACCGAGGACAGTGAGAAGGGCTTTTTCCCCACGCCCGAGACGAACGCGATGATGGAGGCGATGGGGCGTTTCAATGACGAGCTTCGCGATGCCGGCATCCTGCGCGACGCCGATGGCCTCAAACCCTCCTCGGCGGGCAAGCGTGTTGCGTTTGATGGTCCCGGCCGCACCGTCATCGACGGGCCGTTCGCCGAAACCCGCGAGCTGGTCGCCGGCTACTGGCTCTGGGACGTCAAGGACATGGATGAGGCGGTCGCCTGGGTGAAGCGCTGCCCCAATCCGATGCCGGGACCGAGCGAGATCGAAATCCGGCCGCTCTACGAGATGGACGATTGGCAATGACAACCTGACGCCGGAGATTCCGGAAATCCATGACCGGAGGCGCGGAGCTTAGCGGCAATCGAGACTGCCGGCCGCAACCTGCCTGCCTCCCTTATGGCTTTGGCCGGCAAGGCGGCATGACCGCAGGCGAGACGCACCGCCGATCGAGGCGATCCGTTTCGTGCGGTCTTGGAGGCCTTGCCGCGGCGCTGGAATCGTCCCGCGCGCGCGTCAAAGTTTCGGGGTGGATGTGGGAATAAATTCATATGTTCGTGTTTTGTTCTTGACGAAAAATACCTCCCGGTTATACTCGCGTCATTCAAAAAGGGATGAGGTCTGCCATGCTTGGAAAAGCCGGGAATGAGGTCGTGCGCCGCAATCAACAGTCGTTTGCGTTCGGTGATGCGGGCGGTCTGCGTTCGCGTAAATTTGACGAAACCATCAAGAGCAATCTGTTTCTCGCCGTCGTGCCGGAACGCGAGACGGCGCTCCAGGCGGTCGAAATCGGCCGGCGGGTGTCAGCCGAACACGGCCTGTCGCGCAATGTCCGTCCGCCCCAGTTGATGCATGTCTCGCTGAATGCCATCGGTGCCTATCCCCATCTGCCGGAAGATGTGGTGTTCACGGCGTGCGCGGCGATGTCGAACGTCAGGGCCATGCCCTTCGAAGTGACCTTCGATCGTGTCATGAGCTTTGCCACCGGCTATGCGCAGCCGCTGGTCCTCAGCAGCGGTGTGCGCAGCGAGGAGATGATGGATCTGCATGTGCAGCTGGCCAAGGAGATGTGGAGTGCCGGATTGATCTTTTCCTACAATCCGCGCTTCAAGCCGCACATGACGCTGCTTTACGACGAGGCGAGCGTGCCGGAGCGCGAACTGGCGGAGCCGGTCCGCTGGATGGTCCGGGAGTTCGTTCTGATCCATAGTCTGGTGGGGCGAAGCGAGTACGAATATCTCGGGCGCTGGCCGCTTCTGGGGTGAGGAGGCCATTATTTGCCGCTTGAAGTTTGGCACGGAACCGGCAAGAAGCGGGTCGCGTAGAGGGCCATGCCAGAAAAGAGCAAGCGGTGGAAATTTCGGAAATCGTCATCGGCGGAGACACGCCGGGTATCGAGTGGCGGTTGCCCGTCATCCGGTTTGAGGGCAGCGATGCGGCGGCACCGTCGGTCTACATCCAGGCGGCGCTGCATGCCAACGAACTGCCCGGCACGGCGCTGCTGCATTTCCTTTGTGAACGGCTGCGGCAGGCGGAGGCCGAGGGCGCAATCCGCGGCGACATCACCATCGTGCCGCAGGCCAATCCGATCGGCACGGCGCAATCGCATTTCGGCGAGTTGCAGGGCCGTTTCGATCTCGGTTCACGCACCAATTTCAACCGCGACTTCCCGCTGATCCCGCTCGGCGATCGGCAGACGTTGGTCGATGATCTCGATCGCTATCCGGCCACCGATCGGCTGAAGCGGCAGTTGCTGCATATGGCGCTCGGTGCCGATCTGGTGCTCGACCTGCATTGCGACGACGAATCCCTGCAATATGCCTATATCGACGAAGCCTTCTGGCCGGAGGCATCCGACCTGGCTTCGGCGCTCGACATGAAGGCCGTGTTCCTCGCCGATGGCGAAAGCTCCGCGTTCGAAGAGGCGGTGGGTTACGCCTGGAAGTACGAAGCCGCCGAAAAGGCGGCGCGGCTGCCCGGTAGGCTGTCGGTGACGGTCGAGCTTCGCGGCACGCGCGATGTCTACCCGGAGATGGCCCGCAAGGATGCCGACGGGCTCTGGCGCTTCCTTGCCGGGCGCGGCATCGTCATCGGAGATGCCGTCACTCTCGAGCCGTTCAAGGGACCGGCGACGCCGCTCGACAATATCGAGATGATTCGTGCGCCGGAGGCAGGCGCCGTGCTGTTTCACCGCACGATCGGCGACACCGTCGCCGCCGGCGACCTGCTTGCGACGATCGTCACTGCGCCCGGTACCGAGCGGGGCACGATCGATATACACGCCCCGCAAGCCGGCCTGATTGTCACGCGGACCTCGCAGCGCTTCGCCCGTCGCCGGGACAATCTGATGAAAATCGCCTGTGGTGAGCGGACACGGGCAGCGCGCAAGCCGGGAACGCTGGAAGCCTGAACCACCGCTGTCGCCCGGTCTTCACTTTTTCATCGTTCGCGAGGCGCGCTTTCCCGCGTCGCGGGTAGTATGCTCGAATAAATTGGCCAATCGCCGTGCGCGCCTGCGGTTGTCATATTCCCTTTATAAACTTGCGTTCTTTAGCCGCGAGCCGATCCGGATCCGAACCGGAAGGCGCGCGGGAGAAAACGCATGCCTGTCTATGATCTTGCCATTGTCGGTGCCGGCATCGTCGGTCTGGCGCATGCCTATGCCGCGGCCAAGCGCGGCAAGAGGGTCATCATCATCGATCGCGATGCGCAGGCAAACGGCGCATCGGTTCGCAATTTCGGCTTCGTCACCGTGACCGGCCAGGGCGCCGGCGATTGCTGGGCGATGGCGCGGCGGGCGCGCGACGTCTGGGCGGAAACGGCCGATAGGGCAGGCATCGCGGTTGTTCAGCGGGGCATGGTGCTGGCGTCCCGGCTCGAAGAGTCGGAAGCGGTCATCGATGCCTTCCTGCGCACGGAGATGGCGGAGGGCTGCGCGAAGATCACGGCATCTCAGGCGCAGGAATATATTCCCTGTCTGCGCTCGGATGCGGCCCGCGTCTCCCTTTACAGCCCGCATGAAATCCGCGTCGAATCCCGCACCGCCATTCCGCTTCTGGCGGGCTTTCTCGCTGAGCAATACGGCGTGACATTCATGAGGGATACGGCCGTCACCGCCGTCGAGCCGCCGCGCGTCGAGACCGCACGCGGCGCGGTCGAAGCCGAGGCGGTGATTGTCTGCCCCGGCGATGATTTCACCGGCCTGTTCGCCGAGCGGATCGCCGTCTACAACGTCACCCGCTGCAAGCTGCAGATGCTGCGTCTGCGGCCGCAGCGGCCCGTCGATTTCAAGACCGCGGTGATGTCCGATCTCGGGCTTGGCCGCTATCTCGGTTACGCCGACCTGCCGGAAGCAGAGCCGCTCAAGAAGCGGCTGGATACGGAGCTGAAAGCGGAGCGCGACAATGGCATCCATCTGATCGTCACCCAGTCGGCCGATGGCTCGCTGGTCGTCGGCGACAGCCATCATTATGCCGTCACACCGGATCCCTTCGCGTCGGACGCCGTCGACACGCTGATGCTCGGCGAATTCGACCGCGTTCTCGATCTGCCCGGCCGCGCCGTTGCCGAGCGCTGGATCGGGACCTATGCCTCGGCGCCGGATCGCTGGCGTTTCACGGACAGGCCGTCTGATTCCACTCGCGTCGTGATCGTCACCGCGGGCTGCGGCGCCTCGACGGCCTTTGCCATCGGCGAGGAAACCATCAACGAACTTTATGGGAGTGTCGCATGAGCAAGTTCAAGGCCGTGGTGTTCGACTGGGCCGGCACCGTCATCGATTTCGGCTCTTTCGCACCGATGGGCGCCTTCGTCGAAACCTTCGCCAAGTTCGGTGTCCACGTGACCATTGCCGATGCGCGCAAGCCGATGGGCCTGCCGAAGCGCGCCCATATCAGCGCCATGCTGTCCGAGCCGCACATCGCTGCACGCTGGGCAGCGGCGCAGGGAACGGCGCCGGACGAAAGCGCGATCGACAAGGTCTATGACCTGTTCGTGCCGCTCAACGAGGAGGTGGTCAGCGATTATTGCACACTGATACCCGGTACGCTCGAAACCGTCGCCTATCTGCGGGCCAAGGGCATGAAGATCGGCTCGACCACCGGCTATACACGCTCGATCATGGAACGCGTCCTGCCGATCGCTGCCGAACAGGGCTATGCACCGGAAAACCTCATCTGCGCCGACGACTTGCCGCTCGGCCGCCCCACGCCGATCGGCATGTACAAGTGCTTCCTCGACCTGATGGTCTATCCGGCCGGCGCCGTGATCAAGGTCGACGATACCGAACCGGGCATCGCCGAAGGCGTGGCGGCGGGCTGCATCACCGTCGGCCTGACATTGTCGGGCAACGAGGCGGGCCTGACCCCGGCCGAGCTTGCGGCTCTTTCACCCAATGAGCGCGCGGCGCTGCATGAAAAGGTCGGCGCCAGGCTCAAGGCGGCGGGCGCGGATCATATCATCGAGACGGTTGCCGACCTGCCGCAGCTGATCGACAGTCTGGAGCGCTGATCCGGCCGGATCAGGCATATTTGCAGCCTGTCCGCTTCATGCTATCCCGCTTGCCAATCAGGCAAGGGATGAAGCATGTCCGTCACGATCTACGGTATCAAGAATTGCGACACGATGAAGAAGGCGCGGACCTGGCTGGAAAGCCAGGGCATCGCCTATGATTTCCACGACTACAAGACCTCCGGCGTCTCGCGCGAAGCCCTGCAGCGCTGGACGGCGGCGCTTGGCTGGGAAACGGTTCTGAACCGTGCCGGCACGACGTTTCGTGCATTGCCGGATGCCGACAAGCGGGATCTCAACGAAGACAAGGCGATCGCCCTGATGCTCGCACAGCCCTCGATGATCAAGCGGCCGGTACTCGATCGCGATGGAGAACTGATCGCCGGGTTCAAACCGGACATCTATGCGGCAGCTTTTTAGAAAATGCGATTTCGATTCGAATTGTGATAGCTGATATGCTATCATAATGAGATGAAGGTTGTTATCGACACGAACATCTTTGTGTCCGCGATTATGAACACGGATGGTGCCCCGCGAGCTGTTATTCGCCTGTGCCTCCAAGGGCGATTGACGCCATTGATGGGTAATTCTCTGTTTGCCGAATATGAGGATATCTGTGCGAGGGAAGACCTGTTCTCCGGCCGGTTTCTTTCGCCTCCAGAGCGAGCAGAATTGCTGGATGCATTCTTGTCCTGCTGTCTCTGGGTGCCAATCTATTATCTCTGGCGCCCCAATCTCAGGGATGAGGCTGACAACCACTTCATCGAATTGGCGATTGGCGGTGGCGCGGCGGTCATCGTGACTGCTAATAAACGGGCTTTTTCGCGCGCCGAATTGCTGTTTCCGCAATTGACCATCCAGACGGCCGGCGAATTGTTGGCAGAAAGGGAATTTTGAGATGAGCACATTAACGATAAGGCTGCCGAACGATCAACACGAGCGTTTGAAGGCGCTTGCATCTGCGCGCGGAACAAGTCTCAACAAACTTTTCGAAGAGTTTTCCGCCAAGGCGATCGCCGAATTCGATGCTGAAACGCGATTCCGACTAAGGGCGGAGCGCGGCAATAAAGCGCGAGGCCTGGAACTCCTGGATCAGCTTGATCGTGATCACCAACGCTGACATCCATCTCGCTGAAATACACGGAGAACCATGTCGAAAAGCACCCGCGCCACGCTAGCGCTGACCAAGGCCGGCGCAGCCTTTACGGTTCACACCTACGACTACGACCCCTCGGCCGAGCGGATCGGCATGGCGGCTGCCGAGGCGCTGGGCGAGGAGCCGCGCCGCGTGCTGAAGACGTTGATGGCCGAAGTGGATGGCAAGCCGGTCTGCGTCGTCGTCCCGTCCGATCGCGAAGTCAGCATGAAGAAGCTGGCGGCAGCTTTTCACGGCAAGTCGGCCAATATGATGAAGCCGGCCGAGGCCGAGCGGCTGACCGGCTATTATGTCGGCGGCATCAGTCCGTTCGGGCAGAAGAAACAGGTCCCGACGGCGATCGAGGAGGCGGCCCTTGCCGAGCCGCTCGTCTATATCAATGGCGGCCAGCGCGGCCTGCAGGTGCGGCTGGCACCCGATGATGCGCGCAAGGCGCTGAATGCGGTCGCAGCGCCGCTGATTGCCTGACTAAGTGAGTCTCGACAGCAGGCCCGCGAGTTGTGCCGCATCGGTGTCCGGCAGTTTCGCCCCCAGATGCCGTGCGATTGACCTGCCATAGACCTCCCACATGGCCTCCCGCAGGCCGCGACCTTTTTCGGTAATCACCACCCAGCGGCCCCTGCCGTCTTCATCGAAAGTGACACGTTCGACAAGACCGTCCTTTTCCAGCCGGTCGAGCAGACGGGAAAGGTTGTACTGTGCCAGCAGTGTCCTCTCCTCGATTTCGAACGGCCGCAAGCGCCCATCCTTCGCCCGTGCCAACTCCCAGAGTACATCATACCAGCCAAGCGGCGGCATCCCGGCATCCTTGAAGTCGCGCTCGATGGCTGTAAGCACGCGCTGCTGCGCCCGCATCAGATTGATCCAGGCCTGCGTGACTTCGGCGTCGGGCGCTTGGCCCGTATGGGGTGCTTTCAGAGACATCAATGCATTTACATCTATCTTGACGAAGTTGGCAAACGATAATATATGCAAATGCATCTATTAATCGGAGCACTCGCATGAAACAGGAACAGCGCGCCGCCTATGCAGCAGCTTTGCTGCGCATCAGCCTCGGCATCATGTATCTCGCCCACAGCATCGTCCTCAAATTCTTCACCTTCGGGCTCGCAGGCACCGCAGGCTATTTTGTCTCGATCGGGCTGCCCGGCTGGCTTGCGTACTTAACGTTCGCGGCGGAGGCGATCGGTGGGGCCTTGCTCGTCCTCGGCGTCCACGTTCGGCTGGTTTCCATTGCGCTGATGCCGGCATTGGCAGGCGCGATCCTGTTTGCCCATGCCGGCAACGGCTGGGTGTTCACGGCGCCCGGCGGCGGCTGGGAATATCCGCTGTATCTGCTCGTCCTCTCGGTCGCCCAGGCGCTGCTTGGGGAGGGCGCATTTGCCTGGTCTTCCCTGCGCCATTCACGCCCCGCCTTCGCCCGTTGAAACCGAAAGGAGCAAAGTCCTATGCACTCCAAGACGCTGACGCTTATCAGCCACCACCTCTGCCCCTATGTTCAGCGCGCCTCGATCGTGCTGTCGGAAAAAGGCGTCGCCTACGAGCGGCGATACATCGATCTTGCGGCAAAACCGGACTGGTTCCTGCGCATCTCGCCGCTCGGCAAGGTACCGTTGCTCGCGGTTCCGCGCGGCCGTGCCGATGCGATCCTGTTCGAAAGCGCTGTCATCTGCGAATATCTGGAGGAAACGCAGAGCGGTGCCGCGCTCCACCCCGCCGATCCGCTGTTGCGTGCCCGGCATCGCGGCTGGATGGAATTCGGTTCGTCGATCCTCGCCGATCTCTGGGGTTATGAGACGACGAAGGATGAAGCGTTGTTCGAAGCCAGGCGTGCATCTCTTGCCATGAAATTCTCGACGCTGGAACAGGAGCTGGGCGAGGGGCCATATTTTGCCGGCACCCAGTTCAGCATGGTCGACGCCGTCTTTGCACCGGTCTTCCGGTATTTCGAACTGTTCGAGCGCCTGTTCGAAAGCGGCATCTTCGGTGGTCTTGCCGGCGTCAATGCCTGGCGCAAGGCGCTGGCCGTCCGGCCAAGCGTGGTAGAGGCGGTGACGGATGATTATCAGGACCGTTTGATGACCTTCCTTCGCCACCACGAGGCTCACCTGCTGACGCTTGGCAAGATCGCGGCCTGACCGGTCGTCGCAAAAGCCTTCTGTTTTGATCTGAAGCGCATTAAAACGGTGCTTCGGAATAACAAGCCAGCAGGATATGCGATGACCTTCCATTCCCCCGCCCATCAAGCCGTCGACCCCGTCAAACTGGACAAACTCGCCGAAGTCGCCGTCAAGGTCGGCCTTCAGTTGCAGCGTGGGCAGGATCTGCTGATCACAGCGCCGATCGCGGCGCTGCCGCTGGTGCGGCTGATTACCAAACATGCCTATATCGCCGGCGCCGGGCTGGTGACGACGTTCTACTCGGATGAGGAAACGACGCTCGCCCGCTACGCCCATGCCCCGGACGAGAGCTTCGACAAGGCAAGCGGCTGGCTCTACGACGGCATGGCCAAGGCCTTCGGCAGCAATACCGCGCGGCTTGCCATTTCCGGCGACAACCCGATGATGCTGGCGGCGCAGGACCCGGCCAAGGTGGCGCGTGCCAACAAGGCCATGTCGATGGCCTACAAGCCGGCGCTGGAGAAAATCTCCAACTTCGACATCAACTGGAACATCGTCTCCTATCCCAATCCCGCCTGGGCCAGGCAGATGTTTCCCGACGATTCCGAAGCCGTCGCCGTCGAAAAACTCGCCAATGCGATCTTCGCCGCCTCGCGCGTCGATGTTGACGATCCGATCGCCGCCTGGGGGCAGCACAATGCCAATCTCGCCAAACGGTCCTCCTGGCTGAACGGCGAGCGCTTCTCGGCCCTGCATTTCACCGGCCCGGGGACGGATCTCACCGTCGGTCTTGCCGATGGCCATGAATGGCACGGCGGCGCCTCGACGGCGAAAAACGGCATCACCTGCAATCCGAACATCCCGACCGAGGAAGTCTTTACCACGCCGCATGCGCTGCGGGTCGAAGGCCATGTGTCGAGCACCAAGCCGCTGTCGCATCAGGGCACGCTGATCGATGATATCCGGGTCCGCTTCGAAGGCGGCCGGATCGTCGAGGCCAAGGCGTCGAAGGGCGAGGAGGTGCTGAACAAGGTGCTGGATACCGACGAGGGCGCCCGGCGTCTCGGCGAAGTGGCGCTGGTGCCGCATTCCTCGCCGATCTCGGCCAGCGGCGTGCTGTTCTACAACACGCTGTTCGACGAGAATGCCTCCTGCCATATCGCGCTCGGCCAGTGCTATTCGAAATGCTTCCTCGAAGGGGCGTCGTTGTCCCAGGAACAGATCACGGCGCAGGGCGGCAATTCCAGCCTGATCCATATCGACTGGATGATCGGTTCCGGTGAGGTCGATATCGACGGCGTTCGGGCGGATGGCGCGAAGGTGCCGGTCATGCGCAAGGGCGAGTGGGCTTGACCACAGTCGGCGTCATCGGCGGAACCGGCTGGCTGGGCGGGGCTTTGCTTCGCCCAGCATTGGCCAAGGGTTTCGTCGCCCCCGATAGCCTCGTCCTGTCGTCGCGCAGCGGCAATACGGCAGGTTTCGAAGCCTGGCCGGATATCCGGTTCACCACCGACAATAGAGCGCTTGCCGCGCAGTCGGATATCGTCATTCTGTCGGTCCGGCCGGAAGATATCGATGGGCTCGATCTGGACCTGTCGGGTAAGCTGATTGTCTCGGTCATGGCGCGCGTTTCTGCGGCAGCGCTCTTTGCCCACTTCAAAAGCAGGCGGATTATCCGCGCCATGCCGAATGCCTGCGCCGAACAGGGGCTGTCCTTCACGCCCTGGTATGCGACGCCGGACGTCAGCAATGCCGACAGGGCCTTCGCGGATGGCTTTTTTGCCTGCTCCGGAAAGACCACCCGGCTTTTGGCGGAAGACGAACTGGACTACTTCACGGCCTTGACCGGTTCAGGCCCGGCCTTCATCGCAGCCTTTGCCGACGTGATGATCCGCGACGCGATCGAGAATGGCGTCGCGCCCGATATTGCGGACACGGCCGTTCGCCAGCTGTTTCTTGGCGCCGGCACATGGATTGCACAAGCGGCTGAAACGCCGGCAGGGACCGTAAAAACATTCACGGATTACGGCGGCACGACTGCTGCCGGCCTGAACGCGATGCTGTCGGCCGGTATTGCCGGTCCGATTTCCAAAGGCTTGGCGGCCGCGACAAACAAGGCAGCGAAGGGCTAACTCTCTCCGTATGCCAGTGATGGTGAAGCTCAGCAGGCGAGATCGGCAACCACCGCATCGAGGATCAGCATGCCGGCTGGCGTGCAGCGCAGGCGGGAATTGCCCAGCCGCTCGATGAAGCCATGCTCGATCAGGAATTGCTCGCGATCCGGATCGGGCTCACGCCCGGACAGGCCCTGCCAGCGCACGAGGTCGATGCCTTCCTTGAGCCGCAGGCCCATCAGCAGCAATTCGTCGGCCTGTTCGTCATAGCCGAGCACTTCCTGGTCGATCATCCCGTGACCGTGCTCCTCGACCAGTTGCAGCCAGTCTTCCGGTTTGCGTTCGGTTGATGTGGCGATCTTGTCGCGGCCGCGCGTCAGCCGGCCATGGGCGCCAGGGCCGATGCCGGCATAGTCGCCATAGCGCCAGTACGTCAGATTATGGCGGCTCTCGGCACCGGGAGCGGCATGGTTGGAAACCTCATAGGCCGGCATGCCGAAGCCTTCGGTAATCTCCTGCGTTGCCTCATAAAGCACGGCGGAGTGCTCTCCATCCGGCACAATCAGCTTGCCTGCCTTATGCAGGCCGTAGAAGGGGGTGCCTTCCTCGATGGTCAGTTGGTAGAGCGACAGGTGATCGACAGCATAGGAAACGGCCTGCTTCAGTTCCTGTTCCCAGGCCTCGACGGTCTGGTTCGGGCGGGCGTAGATCAGGTCGAAGGACATGCGCGGGAAGATATCGCGCGCCAGGCCGATCGCCTTCAGCGCATCCTCGACATTGTGCAGCCGGCCGAGAAACTTCAGATCCCGGTCGTTCAGCGCCTGCACGCCGAGCGAGACGCGGTTGACGCCGGCGGCACGATAGCCGCGGAAACGGGTCGCCTCGACGCTGGACGGGTTGGCTTCCATGGTGATCTCGATACCATCAGGCACATGCCAGAGATTGGCGATGCCGTCGAGAATGGCCTCGACCGTCGAAGGGTTCATCAGCGACGGCGTGCCGCCGCCCATGAAGATGCTGGTGACGGTGCGCGGACCGGACATATGCCGCATCGCAGCCATTTCGGTGAGAAACGCGGCGACAAAGCGCGGTTGATCGACCGGTTGATGGCGGACATGGCTGTTGAAATCACAATAGGGACATTTGGCGGCGCAGAAAGGCCAATGCACATAGACCCCGAAACCGGGCTCCTTGCTGTCGCCGATGGAAGAAAAAGTGGCCATTCTGTTTTAGGTCTTTCAGGCGCCAAGGCGCAGAGTAATCGAGGTCGCAGGTATTTACGGGTTAGAGCGGAAACTTACCACACCGTCATTCCTGTGCTCGTCACAGCAATCCAGCCACGCGACGTCCGTCGCGTGAAGGAGTCCCTGGCGTCGCAGACGCGACGCCACTGGATCCCTGTGACAAGCACAGGGATGACGGAGGAGAGATATTCAGTCAACCTCCAACCCACCCACTCGCGGCGCTCAGGAGAGCCGTCACTCTATGCACTGAGGCATGTCTCGGCAAAAAGCTTGAACGCCCGTGCCCGATGCGACAATGCCTGCGCATCGCCCGGTTTCCAGCCATGTTTTTCCTCGGCGCTCATTTCACCGAATGTGGTGTCATAGCCGAGCGGTTGAAAGACCGGGTCGTAGCCAAACCCTTGCGTCCCGCGCGGCGGCCAGACGATATGGCCTTCGACCTCGCCGCGGAACAGCTCGACATGCCCGTCCGGCCAGGCGAGGCACAGAACCGAGACGAAGCGGCCGGTGCGCCGGTCGAAGGCTGTGGCGCCTGCTTCCTGGATGGCGGTCTCGACCTTTTGCATCGCCATGGCGAAATCGCGCGTGCCATCGGCTGTCTCGGCCCAGTTGGCCGTATAGACGCCGGGGTCGCCGTTCAGGGCATCGACGACAAGGCCGGAATCGTCCGACAACGCCGGCAGGCCCGACGCCTTTGCCGACGCCAGCGCCTTGATCGTGGCGTTTTCCTCGAAGGTCGTGCCGGTCTCGTCCGGCTCGACGAAGTTGAGGTCGGCGGCGGATTTCGCCTCGAAGCCCATCGGGCCGATCAGGTCGCGGATTTCGCGGATCTTGCCGGCATTGTGGCTGGCGACGATCAGGGTCTTGTCTTCAAGCTTGCGCATCTGCGTCTTTCTCGCCAATTCGTGTCAGTTCAAATTCCAGAGGCTGGCTTCGGCGCATTCCAGGCTGTTTCCGGCCGGATCGCGGAAGTAGAAGGAGCGCGCGCTTGATGGCCAAAGCACCTCGGTTTCGATCGCGATCCCGGCGGCCTTCAGCTTGTCTTCCCAGGCGCCAAGCTGCCCGGCAGGCACCCGGAAACACATATGTCCCGGGCCGTGCGTGCCATGTGGCGGAACCTGCAGCCCGTCTGCCGGCGGCGGCTTGGTCGTTTCCGCCGGATTGAAGATCAAGAGCACGCCGGGGCCACAGCGAAAGAAGATATGCCGGTTGCCGGCACGGCTGATTTTCTCAAGCCCGAGAACGGAGCCGTAGAACGCCTCCGCCGCATCCAGGTCATCGACATAGAGCGCCGTCTCCAGAATGCCTTCGAACGGTGCGGCCATGGCTTAGCCCCCGATTGCCTGCTTCTGCATGCCAACCAGTTCCGAGATGCCGTTCTTGGCAAGACCCAGCAGTGTGCCGAACTCCTCTTCCGAGAAAGGCTTGCCTTCCGCCGTGCCCTGGATCTCGACGATGCCGCCGGAGCCGGTCATGACGAAATTGGCATCGGTTTCGGCGGCCGAGTCTTCAAGATAGTCGAGGTCGATCACCGGCTGATTGGCAAAAATGCCGCAGGAGATGGCGGCGATATGATCCTTCAGGACCTTCTCGACCTTGATCATGTTGCGCGCTTCCATCCAGGCAAGGCAGTCGCGCAGCGCGATCCAGGCGCCGGTGATGGATGCGGTGCGGGTACCGCCATCGGCCTGGATGACGTCGCAATCGATCGAGATCTGGCGTTCGCCGAGGGCCTGCAGGTCGACCACGGCGCGCAGCGAGCGGCCGATGAGGCGCTGGATTTCCTGGGTGCGGCCGCTCTGCTTGCCGGAAGCGGCTTCGCGCTTCATGCGTTCGCCGGTGGCGCGCGGCAGCATGCCGTATTCGGCGGTGACCCAGCCCTTGCCGCTGTTGCGCAGCCACGGCGGCGTCTTTTCTTCCAGGCTTGCCGTCACCAGCACATGCGTGTCGCCGAACTTGACGAGGCAGGATCCTTCTGCGTGCTTGGAAATGTTGCGCTCGAACGAGACTTTGCGCATCTGGTCGGTTTTTCTGCCGGAAGGCCGCATCATGAACTCCTGTAATGTTTGTCAGCCTTCTAGAGCGTTTCATCTTCAAACGGAAGCAATTCTGTTGGCTCAAACCCGCCGGGCCGCGAGAAGGTCGGCGCAGGGCGATGCCGGGGCCATCGTACAAGCCGGCCGACGCTGCGGACGGCCGGTTTCAGCCAACCCTTCCGGCAGAATGGTTCCGTTTGAAGATGAAGCGCTCAAGCCTATGTTGGCTGGAAGGGAATTCATTTGCGCCAAAAGAGTGAAAAGCCGCAAAAGGCGCTGTACGGCGGGCTTTCCAGCCAATTTCCCTTTTGCTATCCGGGCCGGGATCACTATATTTCAATAGACTTCAACAGGATGGGTTTTCGCGTTCGAATGGTGCTGGATAAATCTGCAATGCGGGAAAGGCTTTCGGCGCTCGACGAGCGTTCGGGCGAAATCTTCCGTCGCATCGTGGAGAGCTATCTGGAAAGCGGCGAGCCGCTCGGGTCCCGCAGCCTGTCGCGCATCCTGCCGATGTCGCTGTCGCCGGCTTCCGTGCGCAACGTCATGAGCGATCTGGAAGATCTCGGCCTTATCTATTCCCCACATATCAGCGCCGGCCGTTTGCCGACCCAGGTGGGCCTGCGCTTCTTCGTCGATGCGTTCATGCAGGTCGGCGATCTGTCGGCCGAGGACCGCGCCTCGATCGACCGGCATGTGCGCCGCGCCGACCGCGACCAGCCGGTCGAAACGCTGCTGAATGATGCCAGCCAGATGCTGTCGGGCATGTCGCGCGGGGCAGGGCTCGTCATCACTGCCAAGAACGATCCGGTACTCAGGCATGTCGAGTTCGTCCGTCTGGCTCCGACCAAGGCGCTCGCCGTGCTCGTCGGCGAGCATGATCAGGTGGAAAACCGCATCATCGAACTTCCGGCCGGCATCACCAGCTCGCAGCTGACGGAAGCCGCCAATTTTCTCAATGCCCATCTGGCCGGGCAAACGCTGCCGGAGGTGCGCAGCCAGCTTGAGAAGGTCAAGGAGATCGTCCGGCGCGAACTCGATACGCTGAGCCAGGATCTGGTCGAGCGCGGCCTTGCCATCTGGTCGGGCAGCGAGGCCGACGACAAGCCGACGCAGCTGATCGTGCGCGGCCGCGCAAATCTGCTTGAGGGCCTGGCCGGCGCAGAGGATGTCGACCGCCTGCGCATGCTGTTCGACGATCTGGAAAAGAAGGACAGCCTGATCGAAATCCTCAACCTGGCCGAAAGCGGGCCGGGTGTGCGCATCTTCATCGGTTCGGAAAACAAGCTGTTCTCGCTCTCGGGCTCGTCGCTGATCGTCGCGCCCTACAGGGATAGCGACGACAAGATCGTCGGCGCCGTTGGCGTCATCGGCCCGACGCGGCTGAATTACTCGCGCATCGTGCCGATGGTCGACTATACGGCGCGGCTGATGTCTCGCTTGTCGCGGTAATCGCCGGGAAAGCAGCCGGTTTTTCTGGCGGCTTTCGATTGTACCCTTGATTTTTCAGCTTCAAAGCTCGATATCGACACCAAATCCTAGACAGTTTGACATTCCGGAGACCGTCATGACCGACGATACGAACAAACATGGTGCTGAAGCGAACGCGGACGAAGCAGCTGCCGCCTATGCCGAAGCTGCCGCCGAACAGGTCGAAGCCGCCGTTTCCGAACCGGATCCCTTGGAGCTTGCCAAGGCTGAAGCGGCCGACATGCGCGATCGTTATCTGCGCCTTGCCGCCGAGATGGACAACCTGCGCCGCCGCACCGCGCGCGACGTCAAGGATGCCAAGTCCTATTCCGTCGCCGGCTTTGCCCGCGACATGCTCGCCGTCTCCGACAACCTGCGCCGCGCACTCGATGCCATTCCGACGGAGGCCCGCGAGTCCGGCGATGCCGGTTTCAATGCCCTGATCGAAGGTGTGGAAATGACCGAACGCGCCATGCTGTCGGCGCTCGAGCGTCACGGCGTGCAGAAGCTGGAGCCGGTCGGCCAGAAGTTCGATCCGAACTTCCATCAGGCGATGTTCGAAATCCCGAATACGGAAGTCCCGAACAACACCGTCGTCCAGGTCGTCCAGGCCGGCTACACGATCGGCGAGCGGGTTCTCCGCCCCGCCATGGTCGGCGTCGCCAAGGGTGGCCCGAAGGCCGTTGCGGCGGAAGAGACGCCGGCGGCGTGATTATTTACCCTCCCCTTGAGGGGGAGGGTCGGCACGTGAGTGCCGGGGTGGGGTGACCTTTGTGCGTCCCTGACCGTCACCCCCACCCGCCGCGATGCGGCGACCTCCCCCGTCAAGGGGGAGGTGAAATGCAGCTACGCCGACTTGACATACGGCAACTCGATTTTGCGGTCGTGACAAACTCGCTCGTAGCGCTTCTGAATGTCGGCGAGATCGTTTTTCAGATATTCGATGCTCGCCGACAATTCATCCAGATCGCCATCTTTCAAAAGCTTCTGCAGCTCCATGACGTCGCGTAAAAGGCAATGCAGGCTGTCTCCTTGAAAAACCACTCCCGGATAGTTGCGCTCCGGGAGTTGAACAACGGCATAATTGTGAGGCTGGGTGAAAAGCTCGGCTGTTTGCATGGGATGTCTCTCACGTGTTGGGCTGTGTCGCTGCCGAACTCACAAATGTTTCGGTACTTTCGCCTTCAGCAATGCGGTCAAATCCGGGTCCATAAATTCGTATTCATCGGGAATATGCAGGCAGATCAGCCATTTTCCGTTGAGGTTGGCCCTATATTTGGCCTGGACCTTGCTGCGATGCGCCTTCTCCATGACGAAGATGATGTCAGCCCATTCGATTTGCTCTGATGACAGCGGGTTTTCCGCATCCCTGTTCGTTCCGGCGGAGGAAGCTTCGATGCCCGGCCAATGTGCGAACACTTGCTCGGCAGTCGGGCTGCGCAGCTTGTTCTGGCTGCATATGAATAAGACGTTTTTCACCGTACCTCCGCTTACGTTACCCAAACAACTGCTTCAGATGGTCGTTCAGAAACCGCCCTTCCGGATCGAGCTTGTTGCGCAGCGCCTTGAAATCCCCTGCGCGCGGATAGAGCGCGTCCACATCCTCTGCCCCCATGAAATGCAGCTTGCCCCAATGCGGGCGTGAGCCGAACTGGCGCAGGATATCGTCGACGTCCTTCAGGTAGTTCCAGTAGTCCGTGCCCGGCTGGCCGGAGACCGAGAGCGTGATCGAATCCTGCTCGAAGAACGGGCTGATCCAGCCGCCGTCGCCGGCGGTGAAGCGGTATTCGATCGGGTAGATGCAGGTCGGGTGCTTCTCCAGCATCAGCTTGCGCACTTCGGTGCAGGCTTGCTTGCCGTATTTGACCGGCACCGCATACTCCAGTTCGTGGAAATTCGGCACATATTCGATCGGGTAGATTTCCGAGGAATAGGCGATCTTCTCGAAAGCGCTCTCCATCGGCGGCGCGTCGGTGATGTCGATGGTCTTCATCTCGCAGACATCGGAGAGACTTGTCGTGGTCGAGACGGAGGATGTATCCGGCAGGCAGTAACAATGCCGGCTCTCCGGCACCGGGCACCAGAAGAAACCGAAATGCCGGTGGTTGGCGGCCAGATCGTCGTGCTGCTCCATGCATTCGTCGAAGGTGCAGCGCCAGAGTTTCTCATGCAGATTGTAGCTGTCCATCGCCTGCAGGGTGATTTCGGAGATGACGCCGAGCATGCCGATGGAAACGCGGGCGGCGTTCAGCATGTCGGGTTCGCTGTCGTCGATGGCCAGAATGCTGCCGTCCGGCTGCACCAGCCGCATGCCGACGATCTGCGACGCCATGTTGCCCAGCTTGATGCCCGTGCCGTGCGTGCCTGTGGTCAGCGCGCCCGCCAGCGCCTGGCTGTCGATATCGCCCTGGTTGATCATCGACAGGCCGCTGCGCTTCAGCGCCTTGCCCAGCGTATTGATCGTCGTTCCGGCATGGA
This sequence comes from Rhizobium herbae, assembly GCF_017873135.1. GTDB lineage: Bacteria > Pseudomonadota > Alphaproteobacteria > Rhizobiales > Rhizobiaceae > Pararhizobium > Pararhizobium herbae. The sequence goes on from NZ_JAGGJV010000002.1 coordinate 458,295, forward strand.
CGGAGACCCGCTTGCGCGCCGCATCGATATTGGTAATGCCCTGCAGCTTCGACAGCGTCAGATGCAGGCCGCTGGTCAGCGCCACCGGCGTGAACGAGTGCCCGGAGCCGGCACAACGCACGTTCAGCCCGTTGGATGTTGCTTCCCGTACCATCTCCGCAAGGGCCGCCTCGCTGTCGGGTGCACCCCGATGCCGCACGATGCACGATTGATTTCCCACCCAGTTGCGCCAGTGTCCACCTGCTTCCATCATGCTTGGGTCCCTCTTGGAGTAATCTTGGTGTGGTATTCCTAGCCGCCGCGCCGATTCCACTTGTTTGCCAACGACATCGCGAGGCGTTCAACATGGCCCGATAATTCGCTTGGGATAAAGCTTTTTGATGAATCGACGGGATTCACATATATTTCGATTTCATCATTTACCTTGAAGTCGACCCTTGTCTGGGATCGACTGTCAATAGTTGATGCGTATGGAATGCCATCGACTTCATAACTTATGTGCAGAAATACCCTTGGATCTTCAAAAGCCGGTTTCCGCAGGCCCGTAATTATTGCCCGGATCGGCACATACCGTTTCATTCGGTTGATCTCGTAGGATCTGTGAAAAATAGGAGCGATAACAAGAGCCAAAAGGATAATAACTACGGCGAAATAATGAAACTCCGCATATCCGCTTGCTTCCGACATTGCGTCACATCGCCGTAAAACAATTATCGACAAACAGATGGGTGCCGTTGACGAAACTGGATTCGTCGCTGGCGAGGAACAGCGCGGCCTGCGCCACTTCCATCGGATCGCACATGCGGCCCTGTTGGGCGGCGATTGCTGCATCGGAGACATCGACACCGTACTTTGCGAGGCCCACCAGTTCGCGCTTGCCGTGGTCGGTGGCGATGAAGCCGGGGCAGACGGCGTTGGAGCGGATGCCGCGGTCGCGGAATTCCACCGCAATCGCCCGGGCGAACATGTGGCAGGCGCCCTTGGTCGTGTCGTAGAGCACCTCCATCGGCGTGGCGGCGACGGCCGAGATCGAGGAGGTTGAGACGATGCTGCCGCCGCCGGCGGCCAGCATGCCGGGCAGCACGGCCTTGGTCATCAGGAACATCGAGCGGACATTGACGGCCATCAGCCGGTCCCACTCGTCCTCCTCCGTTTCGAGGAAGGGGCCGACGGCCAGGATGCCGGCATGGTTGAAGAGAACGGTGATGGCTCCGAATGCATCCTCGACGGCCTTCACTGCCGTCTTCACCTCGACGGATACCGAGACGTCGGCAGGCGCGAAAACTGCCTGCCCGCCCTCGGCACGGATCGCAGCGGCAACCTCTTCACCCTTGCTGCGCGGCAGATCGACAATGCCGACGCGGGCGCCTTCGCGAGCGAAAAGCTGGGAGGCGGCAAGGCCGCATCCGCCGGCGCCGCCACTGATCAATGCGGTCTTTCCAGCCAAACGTCCTGCCATGCCCGTTCCTCCTCTGTGTGTTGGGGGAGTATTGTCGAGCCGTCGGGTCGTGTCGATATCTCTTTGAATACGAGGCAATAATTTTCGATTGCCGGCGGGATGCCCGTCAAAAAGCAAAAAGCGCAGCCTTGCGGCCGCGCTTTCTCAACTGACTTAGCCGTTTTGTCCGTCAGGCCGCGTTGGAAGCCTGGTCGTCGCTGAGGAAGGCGTAGATCGCCGTCGCTGAATCCGTCGCCCGCAGCCTGGCAACCATGTCCGGGTCACGCAGGACGCGCGCAATCCGCGACAATGCCTTCAGGTGATCGGCGCCGGCGCCTTCGGGGGCGAGAAGCAGGAAGACGAGGTCGACCGGCTGGTCGTCCAGCGCTTCGAAATCGACCGGCGCTTCAAGGCGTGCAAAAATACCGACGATCGACGACAGATGGCTGAGCTTGCCGTGCGGAATGGCAATGCCGTTGCCGACGCCGGTGGAGCCCAGTCGTTCGCGCTGAAGGATGACGTCGAATATTTCCCGTTCGGGAAGTCCGGTGATCTTGGATGCTTTTGCCGCCAATTCCTGAAGCAGCTGCTTCTTCGAATTGGCCTTCATGGCCGGAAGTATCGCATTCTGCTGCAGCAAGCCTGCCAATGCCATTCTTTTGTCCTCGTTCACAGGTAGAAACCGCGACGCCCGGCAAAATGCCGGACGGCGGCCCCATCCATCTTTCTCTCGGCGGTTTCCCGGCGGACCGTCAACGGTCTTCCGCGCATCCACCACCAGAAAAAAGCGGTCATTCGAGTGCCGGCACTCGAACTAATCCGCTTAGCCCTTGATATTGGCTGCATCAATCCAGCCAATGTTTCCATCGTTGCGTCGATAGACGATATTCAACTGTTCATTGCCAGGACTACGGAACATCAGAACGGGATCATCCGTCATATCGAGCGCCATGACGGCGTTTGCGACAGACATCGTCTTCAGTTGTTTTGAACTCTCCGCAACGATCGTCGGTGCATAATTGTCCGGAAGCTCGTCGTCTTCATCGGGCACTGAATCCATTACGGTGTAGGCTACTTCGGCAAATCCAGCATGGCCGTTGCCATTGTGGTGGTCCTTGAGCTTCCGCTTGTACCGGCGGATGCGCTTGGCAATCCGCTCTGACGCCGCGTCAAACGCGGCTTGCGGATCGTTCGCTTCCCCGCTCGCCTGCAAGGCCGCACCAGAATCGAGGTGTATCTTGCAATCGGCGCTGAAGCGGGATCCAGACTTTTCCACAGTGACCTGGCTTGAATATCCTCCGTCAAAATATTTGGTTACGGCCAGTTCGATCTGGTCTTCGATCCGCAGACGAAACGTTTCGCCGATTTCCATATGTTTACCGGATACACGCACACTCATGGAGTTTCCTCTCTTTTCGTGATTTGCGTAGCCAGTCTATTCCAACCGCATCCGTCATCCAAGCATTTCACGCACGCAAAAGAATTTTGCGTCAGAACGGCCTGGATTTGGAGGGATATGCTTACGGCAGGCTCTATGCCCGTGCCCATTGCGGCCGCCTCATACTACCGGTTGATGTCAGAGTCAATAAAACAGTCGAGAAACCTGAAATGTTAGGTCCCGGGCCTGTTGATGGCCGGGATAATGGGGATAACTTCGGGCAGTTCAAATGGTTGCAGTCGAGCCGTCGCATCGGTCATGCGGAGACTTTGGCGATTGCCCGTTTCTCCCTTCGGCGCTGAACGGAGGAGGGGATGTTCATCGCCTCGCGATATTTCGCCACAGTCCTGCGGGCGATATCGACGCCGCCCTTCTTCAGGACATCGACAATATCGTCATCCGAAAGCACGGCATCCGGGCTTTCCAGCACGATCATGTTGCGGATGCGATGGCGCACGGACTCCGCCGAATGCCCATCGCCGCCCTCCGCCGATCCGATCGAGACGGTGAAGAAGTATTTCAGCTCGAACAGCCCGCGCGGCGTCAGCATGTATTTGTTCGATGTCACGCGGCTGACGGTCGATTCATGCATCTTGATGGCATCGGCGACGGTCTTCAGGTTGAGCGGCCGCAGGTGATCGACGCCGTTGATCAGGAAGGCATCCTGCTGGCGCACGATCTCGGTCGCCACCTTCATGATCGTCTTGGCGCGCTGGTCGAGGCTGCGGGTCAGCCAGTTGGCGGTCTGCAGGCACTCGGTGAGGAAAGCCTGGTCCGGGCTGTTCTTGGGTGCGTGACGGGAGACCGTCGCATAATAGGTCTGGTTGACGAGCACGCGCGGCAGCGTGTCCGGATTGAGCTCCACCGCCCAGCTGCCATCCTGCGCCGGGCGAACGACAATATCCGGGACGATCGCTTCCGAAGGGCTCGCCTCGAAACCCGTGCCCGGCTTCGGGTCGAGCTTGCGGATTTCCGCGAGCATGTCGATAAGGTCTTCCTCGTCAACGCCGCAGATACGCTTGAGGCTGGCGAAATCGCGCCGGGCCAACAGTTCCAGGTGGTCGAGAAGCGCCGCCATGGCGGGATCGAGCCGGTTGCGCGCGCGCAGCTGGATGGCAAGGCACTCACTGAGCGTGCGGGCAAAGACGCCGGGCGGGTCGAGCTGCTGCAGGCTGTCCAGCACCCGCGCCACATCGGCCGTCGCGCAGCCGAGCCGTTCGGCCATCTCCGTGATATCCGCATGCAGGTAACCCGCTTCGTCGAGCTGGTCGATCAGGTGCTGGGCAATCAGAAGATCGGCGGCGCCGTGCACGCTGAAAGGAACCTGTTCGTTGAGGAAATCGCGCAGCGTCACGCGGTTGGCGACGAAATCGTCGAGGTCGTAACCTTCGCTGCTTTCGCCCTCGCCGCCGCCCGGCATGGACTTCCACTGGCTGAGCAGTTCCGGTGCATCGGCACGCTGCGGCGTCGTATCGTCCGGAAAGACATTTTCGAAATTGGCGTCGAGCTGCTCGCTCATCCGCTCGCCGGTCACAGAGGTGGCGCTGTCGTAGACGTCGCCCAGCGGGTCGAAGGCGGCACCCTCGGCGTTGTCGCGGTCGCTCCGCTCATCCGGCGTGATGTGAAGTTCGTCCTTGCCGTGCCGGTCCGCGCCGGAGGGCATATCGTCATTGGCGGCGAATTCGAGCAACGGATTTTTCTCGACTTCCAGCTCGATGAACTGGTTCAGTTCGAAATGCGTCATCTGCAGCAGCTGGATCGACTGCATCAGCTGGGGCGTCATGGCCAGGGTCTGGCTTTGACGCAGGAAGAGGCTGGCTGAAAGTGCCATTCGGACGCGAAACTCCCCTCAATTCTCCGAGCCGGCCCTCATTTTCTAAGGGATGAAAGTGCCAGCTCTTCAATTGGCCCAAAAATTGCGTATTAATGGGGTTTGGTCAAGCGGTAGCGGAAAATAAGATGAATATCGAAGACGCCGGGCATTTTTATATGCAATACGCGTCCAAAATGATCGAAATGGGCAAATTCGGCTCGATTTCGTGCATTTGACGTGTAGAGGCGATTTCTTCGGGCCAGCGATCGCTGAAGCAATATTGCGCCGCAGCATTTCCGGGCGCGTAAAAGTTGCGCAATTCCGGCAACCGGTCAAGAGGCATGTTCCAGAAGCGGCAGATTTTTGTCCGCCGCCGCTGTTTCCGTTTACCATATGGCGAAGGGATCGAGCCTCAAAGGCTGAAATTGTCACCAAGATAGAGGCGCCGGACATCCGGGTTGGTGACGATGTCGTTGGCTCGCCCATGCGTCAGGACTTCACCCGCGTGGATGATGTAGGCACGGTCGATCAGTCCCAGCGTCTCGCGGACATTGTGGTCGGTGATCAGGACGCCGATGCCCCGCGAGGTCAGGTGCCGCACCAGCGCCTGGATGTCGGCAACCGAAATCGGATCGACGCCGGCGAAGGGTTCGTCGAGCAGCATGAAGGTCGGATCGGTCGCGAGCGCCCGGGCGATTTCGAGGCGACGACGTTCGCCGCCCGAAAGGGCGACCGCCGGCGATTTGCGCAGGTGGGAAATATTGAACTCGCTCAAAAGCTCGTTGAGCTTGCTTTCGCGCCGCTCGCGATTCTTGTCGTGCACCTCGAGGACGGCGCGGATATTGTCCTCGACGGTCAGGCCGCGAAAGATCGAGGCTTCCTGCGGCAGGTAGCCGACGCCGAGGCGGGCACGACGATACATCGGCATCGACGTGACATCGTTGCCGTTGATCTCGATCGAGCCCTCGTCAACAGGCACGAGGCCGGTGATCATGTAGAAGCAGGTCGTCTTGCCGGCGCCGTTGGGTCCAAGCAGGCCGACAGCTTCGCCGCGGCGCACGACCAGCGACACGCCGTTGACGACCGTGCGTCCACGATAGGCTTTCGTCAGGCCGCGGGCGATCAGCGTGCCTTCATAACGTGCCTTGTCGACGATGCGCTCCGGCGCTCCGGCTTCGGGCTTGCCGCCGCGTTTGCGTTTGTGAAGAAAGGGAATGTTCACGTGGGCGTCTGCATCAGTTCGTTTTCTGGGACTTCGGGTCGAGCTGAATCTGGACGCGGCCACCACAGGCTTCCAACTGAGCCTCGCCGGTATCCATCTGGACGTTCAGCTGGCAGCCGGTAAAGACGTTCTTGCCTTCCGACAGCACGACCTGCTTGCCCTTCAGCACCAGCGTCTGCGCCGTCATGTTGAATTCGCCGGTGTCGGCGGTTGCCTGCTGCGTGCCTGACTGCAGGAACACCTTCTGGTTGACCTCGATGCGGTCGATATCGGCATTGCCCCCGGAAATCGCACCGCCGCCCTTCTTGTAGAAAACCACCATGTTGCCGGCCTGCAGTGTCGTCGTTCCCTGAACGACCTTCACATTGCCGGTGAACATCGCCTTGCTTTCCGCGTCCTTGATTTCCAGCTTGTCGCTTTCGATCTGGATCGGCTCATTGTTGGAAAGCTGCATCCCCTTGATCTTGCTCGTCGTCGCCTGAGCGGCGGCTGGAGAAAAGGAGGCGCTGGCGAAAAGGCTCAAAAGAATGAATGTTCCGGCAAGCCGAAAGGAAAAGGCGGAAGTGGCCGACATATGTTGCACCGGTTTTCTAGTTGGCGGTTTTGCGAATGGTTTTGGGATCGACAACGACCTTGACCATGCCTTCAAATGTAACAATGCGTCCCTTATCCGTCATTCTCAGCGACTGTGCAACAATGGAACCGCCGTTCATGGTGATTGCAATCGGCTTCTTGGTTTCCATCTCGCCGGCATTGATGTCGAGATAGGCCGCCTGGAAATCGGCGATCAGGCCGTTGTTCATCGTTATGGTGAATGGGGCATTCATATTCAATGTGTTGCCGCCCCTGTCATAGATACCGCTTGCCGCCTCGACGGTGGCGATCAGAGTAGCGTTGACGGGCATCTCGGCATGGATCGTCTCGAGCGTGATGATTTCTGGATTGGCAATGTCCTGCAGCGCACGCACCGCCTTCATCGAATAGCTGATGTCCTGCTTGTTGCGGCCGGAGATTGCCGGGTTCTGCATGACGATCTTGCCGTTCTCGATTGTCGCGTTTTCGATCTGCAGGTTTTCCGGCAGGAAAGCGCGCACCACCGAGACGGCCACGAAGATCGCCCCGATCAGGACGGCCACCAGCGGCAGGATGATCTTCAGCCGCTTGACGCGCCGGGAATGGCGCGCAGCGACCGAATAGGCATCGGCCAGGATCGGCCCCGAATGCGGCAAGGCGCCGGAAAATTGCACTTCATTCAGCATTAAATAGACCTGTCGTTCAAGATACATCGCGGCGCAAATACGCATATGCCATGCCTGCCAAGCGATGTGAGTGATCGCGAATATGGAGATTTTTTTGTTCCACGACAATGGAGGCGCGAATTTTGTTCAAGCCGGGTTACAACGTCGCCGCGCTGCCGCTATTGAATTGTGCGTTTCGTAAAAAAGGGCGGTTCGTCCCGCAGCCCTTGAAAAGGAGGAAAGATCATGGATCAGCTCGCCATCGCCGACCGGCGCCAGCTTCGGCGGAAACTCGGTTTCTGGCGGATCGTGTCCATTGCTCTCGTGCTCTGCGCGGGCATCGCGGTCTACCTTTATTCGGGCGCGGGACAGGTCGGCGGCTTCAGTCGCCCGCATATCGCGCGGGTCAACATTTCCGGGATCATCCAGGATGACCGCGAGCTGGTGGAGAGGCTGAACCGCATTGCCGAGGACGACGCGGTCAAGGCCCTCGTCGTCACCATTTCCTCGCCGGGAGGCACGACCTATGGCGGCGAAGTGCTGTTCAAGGCGATCCGCAAGGTCGCGGCGAAGAAGCCGGTCGTCTCCGATGTCCGCACGCTGGCTGCCTCGGCCGGCTACATGATTGCCCTTGCCGGCGACCATATCGTGGCGGGCGATACCTCGATCACCGGTTCGATCGGCGTGATCTTCCAGTATCCGCAGGTCAAGGACCTTATGGACAAGATCGGCGTGTCGCTGGAGGAGATCAAGTCGGCACCGCTCAAGGCGGAGCCCTCGCCATTCCATCCGCCGAGCGACGATGCCAAGGCGGTGATCCAGGCGATGATCGACGATAGTTTCAACTGGTTCGTCGATCTCGTCGCCGATCGTCGCAAGCTGCCGCGCACCGAGGCATTGCAGCTTGCCGACGGGCGTATCTTTACCGGTCGCCAGGCGCTCAAACTGAAGCTGATCGACGAGCTTGGCGGCGACGATGAAATCCGCGCCTTCCTCGACGGCCGCAAAGTTGGCAAGGGCCTCGACGTCATCGAATGGAAAGCCCCCAGCAGCTCCTTGCCATTCGGGCTTGGATCGGCAGCGGCCGTATGGCTCAAATCCTTGGGATATGACGCTTTTCCGTCTCTTGGCAGTCTCGAAAAGTTGGGGCGCGAGAAGTTGTTTCTTGACGGTCTGGTTTCCGTTTGGCAGGTTGGCAGCGATTGAGAGTACCCGGTGATCTCGTGTCTGCGGTTTTTGGAGGTTTGAAAGCTGCAGGGCGGCATCACGAGAGATGGACATAACCATCCGATGGGCGTAACGCTTTAAGAACACATGTAAAATCACCAGAGGGGGCGACAGTGATCAAGTCAGAGTTGGTGCAGATTGTTGCGGCTCGCAATCCGCATCTCTATCACCGTGATGTCGAAAATATCGTCAACGCGGTTCTCGATGAGATCACAGATGCCCTGGCCGGTGGAAACCGGGTCGAACTTCGCGGTTTCGGCGCGTTTTCGGTGAAGAACCGGCCTTCGCGCTCCGGCCGCAATCCGCGCACCGGCGACAGCGTGTTCGTCGAGGAAAAATGGGTTCCCTTCTTCAAGACCGGCAAGGAATTGCGCGAGCGCCTTAATCCTGGCGCCGATGATGAAGATGATGAATGAGCCGTGGTGATCCGCCCGGTGCTGGACAGCCTCGGGCAGGCGGCATGACGGAGACGGAATGATGATGAAGAAGCTGTTGAATATCGTGGTGCTGATTCCGGTCGCCATCATTCTGATCGTGCTGTCGGTTGCCAACAGGCAGACGGTGACGCTGGCGCTCAACCCGTTCAATCCGGCAGACAGCGTCCTGTCTGCCTCGGCGCCGTTCTTCGTCTTCCTGTTTCTCGCGGTGATCTTCGGAATGATCGTCGGTTCGCTTGCCACATGGTTCAGCCAGGGCAAGTACCGCAAGCGGGCGCGCAACGAGGCCCACGAAGCGGTCAAATGGCATGCGGAAGCCGAGAAGCACCGCACCCGCGCCGAAACCATCGCCTCGCAGACGCTGCTTCCGGCATCCTCCAAATAACGCCGCTCAGCTGTTGGCCGCGGCTTGCGCGCTGACGGCCGCATTGAAGTCGGCGAAGAATTGCTGGGCAAGCTTCTTGGCGCTGGAGCCGACAAGCCGCGAGCCGAGCTGCGCCAGCTTGCCGCCGATCTCGGCCTTGGCCTCATAGGCAAGAATGGTGTCATCGCCGTCTTCCGTCAGTATGACGTCGGCGCCGCCCTTGGCAAACCCGGCAATGCCGCCCTTGCCCTCGCCGGAAATGGTGTAGCTCTCGGGCGCGTTGATGTTCGACAGGACCACGTCGCCGGAGAAGGACGCCGAGACCGGGCCGATCTTGATCTTGACGCTGGCCGACAGTTCGGTCGGCGATTTCAGCTCCAGCGACTGACAGCCGGGAATGCATTGCCTTAGAATTTCGGGATCGTTCAGCGCCGCCCAGACGATATCGCGGCGGGCAGCGATGCGTTCTTCGCCCTGCATCTCCATGATGATCCTCCCTGATCATGTCCGTTCAAATGTATCGCAGATCGGAAACAGCTTTGCCAAGAGAAAGAGCGGTGCTATTTGCAGCCTTTCAACCAGAGCAGATGACGGACGAAGCGGCGTGAAAGACAAAGATAGACGGCCAAAGGGCAAAGCCGGACCGGCCACGTCGTCGCGCGGCGTGCAGGGCCGTGCTGTACAGGTGACGGGAAACCGGCCGCCACAGGCAAAGCCGCACGCAACCAGAAGCGGCGATGGCCGCATGCCGGCAAAGAGTGCTCCAGAGAAGACGGTGGCCAAGCCCGCAAGTGCGGACGCCGGCCCGCCGCGCGTCGAGGTCCGCATCCGCACCGGGGCCAAGCCGGATGAGCGCATACCGATCATTCTCGAGACCAAGGGCGCGCGCGATTATCACCTGATCGACAGTGGCGACGGCCTGAAGCTCGAACAATACGGCCCATACCGGATCGTCCGCCCCGAGGCGCAGGCGCTCTGGCCGAAGACGCTGCCGTCGCATGTCTGGGAGAACGCCGATTCGATCTTTACCGGCGATACCGACGAGGACGGCATGGGTCGCTGGCGCTTCCCGAGGCAGGCCCTCGGCGAGACCTGGCCGATGCAGATCCTCGACGCCGAATTCTATGGCCGCTTCACCGCCTTCCGCCATGTCGGCGTCTTCCCCGAGCAGTTGGCCCACTGGAGCTGGATGAAGGAACGCATCGAGACGGCCGGCCGACCTTTGAAGGTTCTCAACCTGTTTGGTTATACCGGCGTCGCCTCGCTGATCGCCGCGAAAGCCGGCGCCGAAGTCACCCATGTCGATGCCTCCAAGAAGGCGATCGGCTGGGCGCGCGAAAACCAGGCGCTCGGTCGTGCCGACCATCTGCCGATCCGCTGGATCTGCGAGGATGCGATGAAGTTCATCCAGCGCGAGGAGCGCCGCGGCAGCCGCTACGACATCATCCTCACCGACCCGCCGAAATTCGGCCGCGGTCCCAACGGCGAAGTCTGGCAGCTCTTCGATCATCTCGCCCTGATGCTGGATATCTGCCGCGAGATCCTGTCGCCGGATGCGAAGGGGCTGGTGCTGACCGCCTATTCGATCCGCGCCAGCTTCTATTCCATCCACGAGCTGATGCGCGAAACGATGCGCGGGCGCGGCGGTGCGGTGGAATCGGGCGAACTGATCCTGCGCGAAGGCGGGCTTGACGGCAACGAGCCGGGCCGGGCGCTTTCCACCTCTCTCTTCAGCCGTTGGGTGCCGAAATGAACGACTATACCCGCGACCACGGTTCCCGCCGCGTCGGCCAGGTGAAGGAAGTCACCAGCCTTGCCAATCCGATCATCAAGGACATCAAGGCGCTCTCCAACAAGAAGGAGCGCGACGAAACCCGCTCCTTCATCGCCGAAGGCTTGAAACTGGTCATCGACGCGCTCGATCTCGGCTGGACCATCAAGACGCTGGTCTATGCCAAGGCCGCCAAGGGCAAGGCGCAGGTCGAGCAGGTGGCCCTGAAGACGGTCTCAACCGGCGGGCTGGTGCTTGAGGTCAGCGAGAAGGTGCTGTCGGCGATCACCCGCCGCGACAATCCGCAGATGGTCGTCGGCGTCTTCGAACAGCGCTATGCCAGCCTCCGCGACGTGAAGCCGGCTCTCGGCGAAACCTATGTTGCGCTCGACCGCGTCCGCGACCCCGGCAATCTCGGCACCATCATCCGCACGGCCGATGCGGCGGGCGCCTCCGGCGTCATCCTTGTCGGCGAAACCACCGATCCGTTCTCGCTGGAAACGGTGCGCGCGACGATGGGTTCGGTGTTCGCGATGCCGATCATCCGGGCAAACGTTGCCGATTTCATCAAATGGCAGAAGGCTGCCGGCACGCAGGTCGTCGCCACACACCTTGCCGGTGCCGTCGACTACCGCACCATCGACTACCGCAAGAAGCCCGTCGTGCTGCTGATGGGCAACGAGCAGGCGGGGCTTCCCGACGAACTCGCCAGGGAAGCGACAGCGCTTGCCCGTATCCCTCAGCAGGGACGGGCCGATTCGCTCAATCTGGCGATCGCCACCGGCATCATGCTGTTCGAGGCACGCCGTCATCTGCTGACGCTGGACGACAGGACATAATGGAAAAGACAGCTCTTTTTTCGCGCCCGCTGCCGATTCTCGTTCTTGTCATCGTGGCGATGCTGCTCGATCAGGCGATCAAGGTCGCGGTCGAGATGTGGTTGCCATTTCAGCAGGCCGTGCCGGTCATGCCGATGCTGGCGCTGTATCGCACATATAATTACGGGGTTGCCTTCTCCATGCTGTCCGGCATGGAGGGGTGGTTCATCGTCAGTATGCGCCTGATTGTCGTCGCGTTCGTAATATGGCTATGGCGCCGGACGCCAAAAGACCGGTTCTTCGCGCATCTCGGCTATGCGATGATCATTGCCGGCGCCCTCGGCAATCTCGTCGATCGGTTGATCTTCGGCTATGTCATCGACTACGTGCTGTTTCACACGGCGACCTGGTCCTTCGCCGTTTTCAATCTTGCCGACAGTTTCATCACCATCGGTGCCGGTTCCATCATCCTGGACGAACTCCTGCAGATGAAAAAGCGGGATCGGTAAAATTTTACGGACCGGCTGAAGCCAATCAAAACGCTTGCCATGCTAGGGCAAACGTCATGAGCGACCTGCCAAACCTTAGAAAACGGATTGCAGCCGAGTTCAGCGTGCCGGGCCGCACGCTGGGCCAGAAACGCGCGTCCGCCACGACGCCGGATGACGATCCCCACTCGCTGGAACCGGACGATGGCTTCGATGTGCCGAAGGAGCGCTACCCTGCGCTGAAGCCCGCACTGGCAGGCGCTGGACTTCTCGGTTCGGCCGCCATCCTCGGTACCGGCGTCGATGCGGGCCTCCATATGCTATCCGCGGGACTTGCCGTCGCCGGCGTTGCCGGTGCCGCGCTGCTGCTGCGCGATTGGTATCGTTCCTCCGTTCGCCCCGCGACGATCCACGGTCGCGCGCGTGCTGAGAAGGCGAATGACAAACGGTGGGAGCGAAGCGAGACATCGCAGCTTCTCTCGACCATCCACGATGCGCTTGGCGATATCGCCATCATCCGCGAGCCAGGCGGCAAGATCGTCCAGGCCAATTCCGTGTTCTGCCGGCTGACCGGATGGCTGAAGCCCGAAGGCATGACCTGCGAGGCACTCGGGATCGAATTCGAACCGGCATCCGGCCCCAACCACTTCCGCGTTCGGATCGTTACCGATGCCGGCGCAAAACTGTTCGACTGGCATGACGTGATCGCCCGCGAGCCGGCAAGCGGAGCATTCATGCTGCACAGCATCGCCCGCGACGTGACGGAGGAAAGCCGGATCGCCCGCGAAAGCGAGGAAGCGCGCCGTCGCGCTGAGAATGCGAGCCAGGCGAAATCCCGGCTGCTGGCAACGGTCAGCCACGAGATCCGCACGCCGCTGTCGGGCATCCTCGGCATGAGCCATCTGATCAGCCAGACGCGGCTGACCAGCGAGCAGAAGAACTATCTCGCCGGCATGCGCCAGTCAGGCCATGCGCTGGTGCAGCTGGTCGATGATCTTCTCGATTTCTCGTCGATCGAGGCCGGCCGTTTCCAGCTCCGCCCTGCGCCGGAACCCCTGCGTGAGACGATCGAGAGCGTTGTCGAGATGCTGTCGCACCGGGCCCATGAAAAGGGCATCGAGATTGCGGCCACGGTCACGGCGGATGTGCCGGGCCTGATGGATTTCGACGCAGCCCGTTTGCGCCAGGTGCTGTTCAACGTCGTCGGCAATGCGGTCAAGTTCACTCATACGGGCGGCGTGCTCGTCAGCGCTCTGCTGGACCGCGAAACGATCGTCATCCGCATCGACGACAGCGGACCGGGCATGAGTCCGCAGGAGCAGGCGCGGGTGTTCGACGAGTTCGAGCAGGCAGGCGCCAGCGCCCAGCGCGCCGGCGGCGCCGGCCTTGGTCTCGCCATCTCGCGGCGCATCATGGAAGAATATGGCGGTTCGCTGACGGTTTCCAGCGTTCCCGGCAAGGGCAGCACATTCGAAATCCGCTTTCCCGCGCTTGGCTGCGATCTCGCCGCCGCCGCTCGCGCCAGAAAGGGTGTCCTCGCCGGTTCCCGCGTGCTGGTGATGGCGCCGGCGGGGCCGGCATCCAGGGCGCTTTCCGAGACGATCAGGACGCTGGGCGGCGTCTGTGAATGCGTCGAAACGCTGGAAGATGCGCAGGCCGTCGCGGTGCGTGCACTGTCGATGGCGACATCGCTGACGGACATCATTGTGGATCATCGGCATGCCGCGCAGTTCCGCCGGCTGCTGGCGCAGATGCCGGGTCTCGACCAGCAGAAGCTGCGCAAGACCTATCTCGTCAATCCGGAAGAGCGCAACGGCCGGCCGATCAACCAGATGGACGGCTATCATGCCTGGCTTATCCGACCTTTGCGGGAAAAGTCTCTGGTCGAGGTGCTGCGCGGCCGCATGAAGGGAATGGAAGTGCGCGACGCGATCAACGACAACCGCCCGGTATTGCGGGAGGTTCCGGCCCTGCGCGACAGGCCGGCCGAAGGCGGTGTGCTTCTGGCGGAAGACGACCCGATCAATGCCTTCATGGTACGCTCCGTTCTGGAGAGGGCTGGCCACTCGGTGCGTGTTGTCGGAGATTTCGAAGCCCTGGCCGTCGCCCTGTTCGATGCCCCACCTGCCATCCGCATCGCGCCGGAATTGATCATCAGCGATCTGAACATGCCGGGTGGTGACGGGCTTTCCATGCTGCAACGCATCCGCGCGGATGAGCGGCAGTCGGGCGGAAGACCTGTTCCGGTCATCGTCCTGACCTCCGATACGCAGCCCGACACGCGCGAGAAACTGATGGCGGCCGGAGCGAGCGCCGTGCTGTCCAAGCCTGCCGATCCGAAGGCGCTGACGGCGGAGATCGACCGCTTGCTCGACCGTTGACTGGCGATGGTTTTCTTGTAGCCCCAATGTCACTATCCTGTCGCAGAAACATGGTTTAAGCCGCACAGGATCAAAGCGACTAGGATGACGCGCGATGACAATCGAACCTTTGGATCTGGTTGTAGTGGCTGACCAGCCGCAGACCCGTCTCCGGGGCGTCAATGCCCCGGCGCATGACATACTTGGCCGTATCGGCAATCTCGAAACGCGCCTTGCCCGCAATGCATCCGAGATCGATGCGGCGCAGGCGGTACGCTACAAGGTCTTCGTCGAAGAGATGAAGGCGCAAATCCCGCAGGATGCCGATCGCCGCAAGCGCGATGCCGACGCCTGGGATCTCGTCTGCGATCATCTCCTGGTGCTCGATACCGCGATCGACGGCGACCCGGAAGACCAGATCGTCGGAACCTACCGCCTGCTTCGCCAGGATGTCGCGGTGCGCACCGGCGGTTTCTATTCGGCCTCCGAGTTTTCGGTCGGCTCGCTTCTGGAGCGCCACCCGGACAAGAAGTTCATGGAGCTTGGCCGCTCCTGCGTTCTGCCGGAGTATCGTACCAAGCGTACTGTCGAGCTTCTGTGGCAGGGCAACTGGGCCTATGCGCTGAAATATGGTGTCGATGCGATGTTCGGCTGCGGCTCGTTCCCGGGCGTCATTCCGGAAGAACATGCCTTGGCGCTCTCTTTCCTTCATCACAACATGGTGGTGCGCGACGAGTGGGACGTGTCGGCCCGCCAGGAACTGTTCCGCACCATGGACCTCATGCCGGTCGAGGCCATCAACATGCGCAAGGCGCTTGCCGCCTTGCCGCCGCTGATCAAGGGCTACATGCGCCTTGGCGCCATGGTCGGCAAGGGGGCTGTCGTCGATCACGCCTTCCGTACCACCGACGTGTTGATCGTTTTGCCGATCACCAACATCTCCGGCCGCTACCTGAACTATTACGGTGCGGATGCGGGCCGTTTCGCCAGTTGAAACGGTTAAAAAAGTCTTTCGCGATTGCAAAATGACTTGACGCAATGCAGCATTATTGAATACAGTTTGGTTGTGAGTGGAAGTTTTTTGATCAGGCCTGCGGTACTGCGTAATAAGTATTCAACTGAGTGTTTTTTGATCAAGCTAGACATATCGCATGAAAAAGCCCGCTCCGGTTTTCCCGGGCGGGCTCTTTTCGTTTCACAGGCTTTGCTCTGGTGCCTGGTATGAGTCAGCTATTGGCGTTGTGCGCCGCGAGTGCTGCCATGTTGACGATGTCGGAGTCCTTGGCGGACATGGAGACGATCTGGACCGATTTGTCGAGACCGACGAGCAGCGGGCCGATCACGGTCGCCCCACCCAGTTCCTGAAGCATCTTGGTCGAGATCGACGCCGAGTGAAACGCCGGCATCACCAGCACGTTGGCTACGCCCGATAGGCGGCAGAACGGATACTGCTCCATCACCTTGGCATTCAGCGCGACGTCCGCCGCCATCTCGCCGTCATATTCGAAATCGACGCGGCGCTTGTCGAGGATAGCGACCGCCTCACGCACCCGCTCGGAACGTTCGCCGGAGGGATGACCGAAGGTGGAGTAGGCCAGAAGCGCCACGCGCGGCACATAACCAAGCCGGCGGGCAAGGCCTGCCGCTTCTTCGGCGATATCGGCCAGTTCATCCGCAGACGGCATGTCGTGAACAGCGGTATCAGCAACCAGAACGGTGCGGCCACGGCAAAGCGCCAGCGACACGCCGATCACCCGGTGCCCCGGTTTCGGGTCGATGCAGCGGCGCACGTCGTCGAGCGCGGTGGAATAGTTGCGGGTGATGCCGGTCACCATGCCGTCCGCATCCCCAAGTGCCACCATGCAGGCGGCGAAGTGGTTGCGGTCGTTGTTGATCAGGCGCTGCGCGTCGCGGTGCAGGTAGCCATGCCGTTGCAGGCGAGCGTAGAGATAGTCCGTATAGGCACCGGTACGCTTGGAAATGCGGGCATTGACGATCTGGATGCCGGGGCGGTCGAGGTCGATGCCCTCGCGTTCCGCCGTCTCGCGCATCCGGTCCTCGCGGCCGAGGAGCATCGCCGTGCCGAGGTCCTGGTTGGCATAGGCGAGCGCGGAGCGCATCATCTGCACCTCTTCGCCTTCGGCAAAGACGATGCGCTTTGGCTGGCGGCGGACGCGTTCGTAGATGCGTTGCAGCGTCGAGGCGATCGGGTCGCGGCGGGCCGACAGCTGGCGACCATAAGCGGCCAGATCCGGAATCTGCTTGCGCGCGACGCCGCTTTCCATCGCGGCCTTTGCGACTGCGACGGGGATGGACGAAATCAGGCGCGGGTCAAACGGCACGGGAATGATGTATTGCGGCCCGAAACGCGGGCGGTTGCCCTGATAGGCGGCCGCCACATCGTCCGGCACGTCCTCCTTGGCAAGGCTTGCAAGCGCCTCAGCGGCGGCAATCTTCATGGCCTCGTTGATGGTGGAGGCATGGACGTCGAGCGCACCGCGGAACATGTAGGGAAAGCATAGCACATTGTTGACTTGGTTCGGATAGTCGGATCGGCCTGTGGCCATGATTGCGTCGTCGCGAATGGCGGATACCTCCTCCGGCGTGATTTCCGGATCGGGATTGGCCATGGCAAAGATGATCGGCTTTGCGGCCATGGACCGGATCATCGCCTCCGAGAAGGCGCCCTTTTGTGATAGGCCGAGCACCACATCCGCACCATCCATCGCGTCTTCGAGCGTACGCCGGTCGGTCTTGGCAGCATGCGCCGTTTTCCATTGGTTCATGCCGTCGGTGCGGCCCTGATAGATGACGCCCTTCGTATCGCACATGATGATGTTTTCGGGCGCAAAACCCATCGACTTGATGAGCTCGACGCAGGCGATTGCCGCCGCGCCTGCACCATTGCACACCAGCCGGGTAGTCTTGAGATCACGGCCTGTCAGCTGCAGCGCGTTGATGAGGCCGGCGGTTGCGATGATCGCCGTGCCGTGCTGGTCGTCATGGAACACCGGAATATCCATGATCTCGCGCAGTTTCTGCTCGATGATGAAGCATTCCGGCGCCTTGATGTCCTCCAGATTGATACCTCCGAACGACGGTCCGAGGAACCGCACGCAATTGATGAATTCGTCGGCGTCTTCCGTATCGACTTCAAGGTCGATCGAATCGACGTCGGCAAAGCGCTTGAACAGGACCGACTTTCCTTCCATCACCGGCTTGGAGGCGAGCGCCCCCAGATTGCCGAGCCCCAGGATGGCGGTTCCGTTCGAAATCACAGCGACCATGTTGCCGCGGGTCGTATAGTCATAGGCCTTGGACGGGTCGGCGGCGATCGCCTTCACGGGCACGGCGACGCCCGGCGAATAGGCAAGGGACAGATCGCGCTGCGTCGCCATCGGTTTGGTCGGCGAGATCTCCAGCTTGCCGGGCCGGCCCTGCGAATGGAAATCGAGCGCTTCCTGATCCGTGACGCTGGTTGCGCTGCGGTCGGTCTTGTCATTTGCGGGCATGGGTCCTCCAACCTTTTGTGGGCGACGGCTCTCCTTAGCCGCTTTGTTGTTGTCTTCTATAAACGCGCATGGATAGTGTGGCACCACTTTTTTGGAACCAGCATGACTTTTGTAGCCGAGCCGATCACCCGCAGAACCGAGGTTCTCACCGCCGTTCAACTGGCGACGGAGGAAAGCCGCGCCACGGCCACGCCGATGATGGAACAGTTCATCGAGATCAAGGCGAACAACCCGGATTCGCTGCTGTTCTACCGGATGGGCGATTTCTACGAGCTGTTCTTCCAGGATGCGGTTGAGGCGTCGCGGGCACTCGGCATCACGCTGACGAAGCGCGGTCAGCATCTCGGCCAGGAAATCCCGATGTGCGGTGTGCCGGTGCATGCCGCCGATGACTACCTGCAGAAGCTGATCGGGCTGGGCTTCCGCGTCGCCGTCTGCGAGCAGGTCGAGGATCCGGCGGAAGCCAAGAAACGCGGCGGAAAATCTGTCGTCAAGCGTGACGTGGTGCGGCTGGTCACGCCGGGCACGATCACCGAGGACAAGCTGCTCTCGCCCTCGGAATCGAATTACCTGATGGCGCTGGCGCGAATCCGCGGCGGTGCCGAGCCGGCCATAGCACTTGCCTGGATCGACATTTCCACCGGCGTCTTCCGGTTGGCCGAAACCACCGAAACGCGGCTGCTCGCCGATATCCTGCGCATCGAGCCGCGCGAACTGATCCTGGCCGATACGGTCTTCCACGATCCGGATATGCGTCCGGTCATCGATATTCTCGGCCGTGTCGCCGTTCCGCAGCCGGCCGTGCTGTTCGATAGCGCCACGGCGGAAAACCGGGTGACGCGCTATTACGGCGTCAAGACGCTCGACGGCTTCGGCAGCTTTTCCCGCGCCGAGCTTGCCGCCGCTTCCGCCGCGATTTCCTATGTTGAAAAGACCCAGTTCGCCGAACGTCCGCCGCTGGGTGCACCCGAGCGAGAAAGTGCCGCTTCGACGCTGTTCATCGACCCCGCGACCCGCACCAATCTCGAACTGGTCAAGACCCAGTCCGGCGACCGCAACGGCACGCTGCTGAAGGCGCTGGACCGCACCGTGACCGGCAGCGGCGCCCGGCTTCTGGCCGAACGGTTGATGTCGCCGCTGACGGATCCGGAACGGATCAATGCGCGACTGGATTCCATCTCTGCACTCGCCGATCAGCCGGCCTTTTGCAGCGACCTGCGCTCCGCGCTCAAGCACGTGCCGGACATGCCCCGCGCCCTGTCACGCCTGTCACTCGGCCGCGGCGGCCCGCGCGATCTGGGCAGCATTCTTGCCGGATGTCAGTCTGCGGTCGAGGTGGCCGGCCTGCTTGGCCGTGGCGATCTTTCCGAGGAACTGGGTGCGGCGCTTCAAGCATTGAGGGTGTTGCCGCAGGACATGGTCCAGCAACTGGCCACCATTCTCGGCGACGAACTGCCGCTCTTGAAGCGCGACGGCGGTTTTCTCCGTGACGGCGCGAGCCCGGAACTCGACGAGATGCGGGCTTTGCGCGACCAGTCCCGCCGGGTGATTGCCGGCCTGCAGCTCGACTATGCCGAGGAAACCGGCATCAAGTCGCTGAAGATCAAGTATAACAACGTGCTTGGCTATTTCATCGAGGTGACCCAGGGCAATGCCGGGCCGATGACCGACAGCCCGGAGGCCAAGGCCCGCTATATCCATCGCCAGACCATGGCCAATGCCATGCGCTTCACCACGACGGAACTCTCCGATCTCGAAACGAAGATCGCCAACGCCGCCGACCGGGCGTTGACGATCGAGCTCGAAGCTTTCGACAGGCTGTCCGCCTTAGTCGTGGCGGAAGCAGAAGCGATCAAGGCTGCTGCCCTGGCCCTCGCGGTGGTCGATGTCTCCGCCGGTCTCGCGACACTCGCCGAGGAGCAGGCCTATTGCCGCCCGCTGGTCGATACCTCGAAGATGTTTGCCATCGACGGCGGCCGTCATCCGGTGGTCGAACAGGCACTGCGCCGCCAGTCGGGGCAGGCTTTCGTTGCCAATGCCTGCGATCTGTCGCCGCATGACGGCGAGGGCGACGGGGCGATCTGGCTGCTCACCGGTCCCAACATGGGCGGTAAATCGACCTTTCTGCGCCAGAACGCGCTGATCGCCATCATGGCGCAGATGGGCTCCTTCGTGCCTGCAGCATCCGCTCATATCGGCATCGTCGACCGGCTGTTTTCCCGCGTCGGCGCATCCGACGATCTGGCGCGTGGACGTTCAACTTTCATGGTCGAAATGGTCGAGACAGCCGCGATCCTCAACCAGGCCACGGATCGCTCCTTGGTCATCCTCGACGAGATCGGCCGTGGCACGGCCACGTTCGACGGCCTGTCGATCGCCTGGGCCTCCGTCGAGCATCTGCACGAGGCTAACCGTTGCCGCGGATTGTTCGCCACGCATTTCCATGAGCTGACGGTTCTCTCCGAAAAGCTCGGACGGCTGTCGAACGCCACGATGCGGGTCAAGGAATGGGACGGCGACGTCATCTTCCTGCACGAGGTCGGCCCCGGCGCCGCCGACCGCTCCTATGGCATCCAGGTCGCGCGCCTTGCCGGCCTTCCGGCCTCCGTCGTCGCGCGCGCCAAGGATGTTCTGGCGAAACTCGAGGATGCGGATCGCAAAAACCCGGCCAGCCAGCTGATAGACGATCTGCCGCTGTTCCAGGTGGCGATCCGCCGCGAGGAGCGGACGAAAGCCGGGCCGTCGAAGGTCGAAGAGGCGCTGAAAAGTCTCAATCCGGACGATATGACCCCGCGAGAGGCCATGGACGCGCTTTATGCGCTGAAGAAACAACTCGCGAAGTAGGGTTTGAAGACCTGAAGCGCGTGTCGGCAGAGGGGCGCTATCGGTCACAAAATGACGTGAGCTGACGTCCCGCCGCGCAACTTTTCGTTTGAAATTTCTGGCCCTGCCCCTGTAGGTTACCCTGCGGGTTGGGGATATGGATGACAAGCTGGTACTATAAATTGGGGAAGAAACCGGTTGGGCCTGTTTCTTCAGAAGAACTTGTCGAGCTGGCGAAAACGGGTGCGGTCAAGCCGGATACCAGACTCTGGCACCCCGGGATAAGCGATTGGAAAAAAGCAGTCGACATTGGTGATTTTAATATCCAGTTCGCGGAAGCCCGGGCGAATACTGCTGTAGAATTTAGTGATCCGACGCTTGCTCGTCCTTGGGCCAGATTCTGGGCTAGATTGATCGATGTCTATGTCGTCACGCTTGCCCTCGGCTATGCGATCGGATTGCTTTCCTCGCTCTATATGCCCTCCCTTTATCTCAGAATCATAGCGCTCCCGAATGTAGTATTTGGCATGATCCTGCTGCCGCTTGCCGGCGTAGTTCTTGCTATCATGATGAGCCTGTCCGGAACCACGATCGGAAAGGCCATCGTTGGTATCAAGGTGCAAAACATATCCGGGTTCAATCGTTTTCTCTTCCATTTCACGCGCGAACTCAAAGTATGGATATTCGGGTTGTGTCTCGGAGTGCCCGTCGCATCTTTTATCTCCATGATTGTCCAGCACCGGCGTCTCTCGTTGAGCGGGTCGGCCAGTTACGACAAGGATTTCGCGACGGTTGGCGGCAGAAGTTCGATGCGGCGCGGCGCGATTGGCATTGCTGTTGCCATGTGTGTGCTTTCGTTCAACGGTTATCTTTCCTTTATGGACAGGATGGCCGCCAGCGACGTCTTCCTGACGCAGGACTGGACCAATCCGGCAACCGGCATGACGACGAGGTTGGCCAAGACCTGGGCTTTCGAGGAATTGGAGGCTGAAACCGGCAACGTCTATTATTTCTTCTCGGAAAAGCTGCTGGCGGAAATGGTATTTGGCTATGAGCCGATGGAGGAGGAGAACGTCGATCCCGTTGCCTACGGAGAAGCGCTTCAGGAGGCGATTTCGGACGAGGTGACGGTCAATTCGGAATGGACGCCCATCACGGTCAACGGCTTCAATGCAGCGCGGGCAACCGCCGTTCATAAAACGGCCGCAGACACGCATGTGGAAATCACCGTGGCGATTGCGGGAGGAAGCGCATGGCGCACTCTGGTCTTCGTCAGAGGCAGAGCGTTGAGCGGCTTCCCCGGAAGGGAGGAGCTTGCTGCGTCAGCGTTCTCCACCGCACGGGATATCAACGTTCCGACCAACATGCCTTGCGAGGAGGAAAGTTGCCTGTCGTTTCTCTACGTGGGCAAGTCGCGAACAGCGTTCTGAGAGGACCGCGATTTCCAACAAATATCCGCCCTTGAAGAAATTCGACGGGATATCGCGCATGCGTCCACCCGGTTCGAATGGGCTTTGAAAACCACCGATCCAGATGATATGACCCCGCGAGAGCCATGGACGCGCTTTGTGCGCTGAAGAAACGACTTGGCAATTCTTGACCGCTAAAGTCTTGTCCATTCTCGGACAAAAGGTCTATAGCGCATGCACAAGCAGCGGCTCGCAGAGCCTGCCGGACAGGAAGACGGTCGGCATTTGATGGCCAAGCATGAAACGTCATTTCACGACATCCTGAATGTCGCAGCACTCAGAGCCAAGTGCAGCTTTATCGCTTCGGCGCATGCGGAGCATCGCGACCTGATGCGTCAGGCGCTCCTGACGGCGTTCAAGCAGGCCAATCTCGAAGGCCGCGAAAAGGCGCGCGAACTGCTGCTGCAGGACGGCAGCGGGCTGAAATGCGCCGAGCGGATTTCCTGGCTGCAGGACCAGTTGATCACCGTGCTGCACGATTTCGTCCTGAACGAGGTTTTCAACGCCGCCAATGCGCAGCCCTGGACGCGTATCGCCGTCACAGCCGTGGGCGGCTATGGCCGGGGTACGCTGGCGCCGGGCTCGGATATCGATCTCCTGTTCCTGCTGCCGGTGAAGAAAGCGGTCTGGGCCGAGCCGGCGATCGAGTTCATGCTCTATATTCTCTGGGATCTCGGCTTCAAGGTCGGTCACGCGACGCGCACGATCGACGAATGCATCCGCCTGTCGCGCAGCGACATGACGATCCGCACGGCGATCCTCGAAACGCGCTACATCTGTGGATCGAAGGAACTGGCCGACGAGCTCGAGGCCCGCTTCGACAGCGAAATCGTCAAGAACACCGGGCCTGATTTCATCGCCGCCAAGCTTGCCGAGCGCGACGAGCGCCACCGCAAGGCGGGCGACACCCGCTATCTGGTCGAGCCGAACGTCAAGGAAGGCAAGGGCGGTCTGCGCGATATCCACACGCTGTTCTGGATCGCCAAGTATTTCTACCGCGTCAAGGATTCGGCCGATCTCATCAAGCTCGGGGTTCTCTCGCGGCAGGAATATTATCTCTTCCAGAAGGCCGATGATTTCCTCTGGGCGGTGCGCTGCCACATGCATTTCCTCACGGGCAAGGCGGAAGAGCGGCTGTCTTTCGACATCCAGCGCGAGATTGCCGAAAGCCTCGGTTATCATGATCACCCGGGCATGACGGCCGTCGAGCGCTTCATGAAGCACTACTTTCTGGTCGCCAAGAATGTCGGGGATCTCACCCGCATCTTCTGCGCGGCGCTCGAGGACCAGCAGGCCAAGCAGCTCCCGGGGTTCAGCGCGGCGCTCAGCCGTTTCACCCATCGCATCCGCAAGATCGCCGGCACGCTGGAGTTCGTCGATGACGGCGGCCGCATCGCACTTGCAAGCCCCGATATCTTCAAGCGCGACCCCGTCAACCTGATCCGCATCTTCCATATGGCCGATATCAACGGGCTGGAGTTCCATCCGGCGGCCTTGAAGCAGGTGACCCGGTCTCTTGCGTTGATCACGCCGGCCGTACGCGACAACGAGGAAGCCAACCGCCTCTTCATGTCGATGCTGACGTCGCGCCGCGACCCGGAACTGATTCTGCGGCGGATGAACGAGGCCGGCGTGCTCGGCCGCTTCATCCCGGAGTTCGGCAAGATCGTTTCGCTGATGCAGTTCAACATGTACCACCACTATACGGTGGACGAGCATCTGCTGCGCGCCGTCGATGTGCTTTCGAGGATCGATCAGGGCCGGGACGAGGAGCTTCACCCGCTCGCCGTCAAGCTGATGCCGGGCATCGAGGATCGCACCGCGCTGTTCGTCGCCGTCCTCCTGCACGACGTCGCCAAGGGCCGTCCGGAAGATCATTCCGCCGCCGGAGCCAGGGTCGCCCGCAAGCTCGGTCCGCGCTTCGGGCTGACGCCGAAGCAGACCGAGACGGTCGCCTGGCTGATCGAGGAGCATCTGACCATGTCGATGGTCGCGCAGACGCGCGACCTCAACGACCGCAAGACGATCATCGATTTCGCGGAGAAGGTGCAGTCGCTCGACCGGCTGAAAATGCTGCTGATCCTGACGATCGCCGACATCCGCGCCGTTGGCCCCGGTGTATGGAACGGCTGGAAAGGCCAGCTTCTGCGCACGCTCTACTACGAGACCGAATTGCTTCTGTCCGGCGGTTTTTCCGATCTGCCGCGCAAGGAGCGTGCGGCGCATGCCGCCGACATGCTTTTCGATGCGCTGTCCGACTGGAGCCAGAAGGACCGCAAGACCTACACCAAGCTGCATTACCAGCCCTACCTGCTTTCTGTCCCGCTCGAAGACCAGTTGAGGCATGCCAAATTCATTCGCGAGGCCGACAAGGCCGGCCGGACGCTGGCAACGATGGTGCGCACCCACCAGTTCCACGCCATCACCGAAATCACCGTGCTGTCGCCCGACCATCCGCGCCTGCTCGCTGTGATCGCCGGCGCCTGCGCGGCTGCCGGCGCCAACATCGTCGATGCGCAGATTTTCACCACTTCGGACGGCCGCGCGCTCGATACGATCCTCATCAATCGCGAGTTTCCGATCGATGACGACGAAATGCGCCGGGCGGCCAGCATCGGCAAGATGATCGAGGATGTGCTGTCGGGCGCCAAGCGCCTGCCCGAGGTGATCGCCAGCCGCACCAAGCATCGCAAGCGCAACAAGGCTTTCACCGTGCCGCCGGCCGTTACCATCAGCAACAGCCTCTCCAACAAGTTCACCGTCATCGAGGTCGAGTGCCTCGATCGCACCGGCCTTCTGTCGGAAGTCACCGCCGTGCTCTCCGATCTCTCGCTCGACATCGCCTCCGCGCACATCACCACCTTCGGCGAGAAGGTCATCGACACCTTCTATGTCACCGACCTCGTCGGCCAGAAGATCACCAATGAGGGCCGGCACGGCAATATCGTAGCGCGGCTGAAGGCCGTGATGTCGGACGAGGCGGACGAAATGCGCGACCGTATGCCCTCGGGCATGATCGCGCCGCAGAACACGCGGTCCGTTACCGGCGCAAAGAAGGCCAAGGCAGAATCATGAGTCTCGTCCGGAAGTTCATGACCGTCGGCGGCGCCACGCTCGGCAGCCGCATCTTCGGCTTCGCCCGCGAAACGCTGATGGCGGCAGCGCTGGGCACCGGCCCGATGGCCGACGTTTTCTACGCTGCCTTCCGCTTCCCCAACCTCTTCCGCCGTCTGTTTGCCGAGGGTGCCTTCAATGCTGCCTTCGTGCCGCTGTTTTCCAAGGAGATCGAGGCGAACGGCACCGATGGCGCCAAGCGTTTCTCCGAGGAAGTCTTCGGCGTACTCTTCACCGTGCTGCTGCTGATCACCATCGTGATGGAATTCTCGATGCCGCTTCTGGTGCGTTTCGTGATCGCGCCCGGATTTGCCGATGATGTCGAGAAATCGAGCCTGACTGTCCGCATGGCGATGGTGATGTTTCCCTATCTCATGTGCATGTCGCTGACGGCGATGATGAGCGGCATGCTCAATTCGCTGCATCACTTCTTCGCTGCCGCCGTCGCGCCGATCTTCCTCAACGTCGTGATGATCGGCGCCCTGTTCTATGCGCTCTATACCGGGGCCGATCCGCTCGCCACCGCCTGGTATCTGTCCTGGGGCGTGCTCGCCGCCGGCGTCCTGCAGCTTGCTGTCGTCTATCTCGGCGTCATCCATGCCGGCATGAGCATAGGGCTCAGGCTGCCTCGCTTCACGCCCAATGTCAGGCGCCTGCTGATCCTGGCGGTGCCCGCCGCCATTACCGGCGGCATCACCCAGATCAACCAGCTGATCGGCCAGGCGATCGCCTCGGCCCAGGACGGTGCCATTGCCGCCCTGCAATATGCCGACCGCATCTACCAGCTGCCGCTCGGCGTCGTCGGCATTGCCGTCGGCGTCGTGCTCTTGCCGGAATTGTCGCGCGCGCTGAAGGGTGGCAGTCTGCGCGAGGCCGGAAACCTGCAGAACCGGTCGATCGAGTTCGTGCTGTTCCTGACAATCCCCGCGGCCTTCGCCCTGTGGATCCTGTCCGATGAAATCATCCGCGTGTTGTACGAGCGTGGCGCCTTCCACGCGCAGAACACCGCTGTCGTCGGATCGATTCTCGCCATCTACGGCATCGGCCTGCCGGCCTTCGTGCTGATCAAGGCGCTGCAGCCGGGGTTCTACGCCCGCGAGGATACGAAGACGCCGATGCGCTTTTCCGCCGTTGCCGTTGCCGTCAACTGTGCCCTTGCGCTGACCTTGTTTCCCCGCCTCGGTGCACCGGGCATTGCCGTTGCCGAAGCTACGGCCGGCTGGATCAGCACGGTTCTTCTTTTCGTCACGCTGCTTCGCCGCGGTCACCTTGCCTGGGAATGGGCGCTTGTCCGGCGCACGGCTCTTCTCATCGTTGCAGCGGCAATCATGGGCGGTGTTCTCTACTATCTCCGCGGCGTCTTCGCAGCCTCGCTCGCTTCAGGTTCGCCGTTACTCACCAAACTGGGCGCGCTTGGACTTTTGATCGGTGTCTCGATGGTGGTGTATTTCGCCGTCGCCTTCCTGATCGGCGGCGCCGATCTCGGCATGATCCGGCGCAACATGAAGCGCAAGGCCGGTTCCGAACCTGCGCCGCCGGCCGATCTTTGAGGCAGTAACCCCGATGAAGCAAATCATTGCCCGTATCACCCTTGTCGTGCCCGACTACGATGAGGCTGTCGCTTTTTACTGCGGCGCGCTCGGTTTCGATCTTCTCGAAGACACTGATCTGGGCGAGGGAAAACGCTGGGTGCTGGTTCGGCCGAAGGGTGCCACCGAGACGGCGCTTCTGATCGCCAAAGCCGAAGGCGAGGCCCAGCAGGCGGCGGTCGGCAATCAGACAGGCGGCCGTGTCGGGTTTTTCCTCTTCACCGACGATTTTGACTGTGATCACCAGTCCATGCTGGCGGCAGGGGTTCGGTTCACGGAAGAGCCGCGCCGCGAGGTTTATGGAACCGTCGCCGTGTTTGCAGATCCCTTCGGCAATATGTGGGATCTGCTTCAGCCCGCGCGCTGAGCCGGATCAAACGAAAGGCCGGCGTCAAGCCCGCCGTGCCGACCGGCGTTTGGCACTGAGGATGCCGCCCCTCGACTTTCCGCAATAAGCCCATTGACGCCTGGGGCCGATATCGACGTGGACGATCCCGTTGCAGTAGCGGCCGATGCCGCCAATGCCGGGCGCGGTCCTTGCGGCTGCGATGATCTTACTTTCCGGTACCCCGGGCACACGGATATCCGCCGCCTGGCAGTTTCTATGGAGCGAGCCGGCACGATGGGCGCGCGGGCGATGACCTGACGTCACAAGCGGGCGGCGACCGGTTTTCATGGCGATATGCGCCAGGATGCCCTCGAGACGGGCGGAGAAGCAGCCCGTTCTGACGGATACGGTCTGGACTGCATAGGCCGTTGATCTGCTGTAGGTCGGGAGTTTCACTTTGCGCGGACGTCCGTCCCTGGCATCTGCCGTCGCAAAGGTCGAAATGGTCATAAGGCACGAAAGAGCAATCGAGAATATCTTAAGCATGACAATCCCCTCGGCATAAACCCTCTCGGCATCCATGTTCGGATAGGGGCTGATGCAAATGTCGGTTAGCCGCGCCGGTAAATGCGCGCGGTAACAGGACGAGCTAGGCCTGGAGTCTCGGCCGTTTGTGGCGAATTGGTAAATTCATCTGAAATGAAGCAATTTTGTGAAATTATCTACCGATACCTCGAAAGAGGTAGGCCTAATTTCGGCCTTCTTTATTAATGTCGTTGGTAATATTAGAGGATAAAATTCCAATTTGGATGTTTGGAATCAAGGCCTTCGAGCCGGTTTGCGCCGTATGGCCGATGGTCGGCTACCCTTGATCGACGGACACTTGCGTACGTGATGGCCAAAACACCGTACCTGCCTCTTGATCGCTGCCGCGCCTGTGTGCATAAGCCCGCCAACAGCAACAAGAGGCCGGGCCCTCCACAAGCCCGAATGAGGACACGATGTCAGAGTTCAAGCCGCTCGTTTTTTCCGGCGTCCAGCCGACAGGCAATCTCCATCTCGGCAACTATCTCGGTGCGATCCGCAAATTCGTGGCGCTGCAGGAAAACAACGACTGCATCTATTGCGTCGTCGACCTGCACGCGATCACCGCGCAGCTGGTGCATGAGGACATGCCCGGCCAGATCCGCTCGATCGCCGCCGCTTTCATCGCGTCGGGGATCGACCCGAAGAAGCACATCGTCTTCAATCAGTCGGCTGTGCCGCAGCACGCCGAGCTTGCCTGGATATTCAATTGCGTCGCCCGCATCGGCTGGATGGAACGCATGACCCAGTTCAAGGACAAGTCCGGCGGCAAGAATGCCGAACAGATGTCGCTCGGCCTGCTTGCCTATCCGAGCCTGATGGCGGCCGATATCCTCGTCTACCGCGGTACCCATGTGCCGGTTGGCGACGACCAGAAGCAGCATCTGGAGCTTGCCCGCGATATCGCCCAGAAGTTCAACATCGACTTCAGCGACCATATCCGCAGGACCGGCTACGGTGTTGACATCAAGGTCGGCGACGAGCCTGTGCATGCTTATTTCCCGATGGTCGAGCCGTTGATCGGCGGTCCGGCGCCGCGCGTGATGTCCTTGCGGGAGGGCACCAAGAAGATGTCGAAGTCGGACGCTTCCGATCTCTCGCGCATCAACCTGATGGACGACGCTGACACGATCTCCAAGAAGATCCGCAAGGCCAAGACCGATCCGGACGCCTTGCCAAGCGAGGTTGATGGCCTGAAGGGCCGTGCCGAAGCCGACAACCTCGTCGGCATCTATGCGGCGCTGTCGGACAAGACCAAGCAGGACGTGCTTGGCGAATTCGGTGGCCAGCAATTCTCCGTCTTCAAGCCGGCTCTGGTTGATCTGGCGGTGACGGTCCTCGCCCCGATCTCCGGCGAAATGCGCCGCCTGATGGATGACACGACGCATATCGACGGCATCCTGCGTGACGGTGGCGAGCGTGCGCGCATGCGGGCGGAAGTGACGATGAAACAGGTTCGCGAGATCGTCGGCTTTCTGCAATAATTCGCCGCAAAAGAGTCCTTGCAGCCAAGAATATCGGGTGTAAGAGTCCCGCCATGGTTTCAACACGTCTCTCGAGAATGGAAGGTCACCGCCGCAAATTCATGGCGGTGATCGACGATACGCCGGAATGCGGCCGCGCCGTCCACTATGCTGGAATGCGGGCGAAGAATTCCAATGGCGGTCTTGTTCTGCTCTACGTCATCGCCGATGCCGACTTCCAGCAATGGCTGGGTGTCGAGGGCATCATGCGGGCCGAAGCGCGCGCCGAGGCCGAGGCGACGCTCGCCAAGATCGCCCAGACAGTGCGCGAGACGATCGGCATCGAGCCGGAAATGGTCATCCGCGAAGGCGGCGCGACGGATCAGATCTACAGCCTGATCGAGGAAGACCGGGACATCGCCATCCTCGTGCTGGCTGCCGGCTCCGCCAAGGATGGTCCAGGCCCGCTGGTATCCTCGATCGCCGGCAAGACGGCGGCGTTCCCCATTCCCGTGACGGTCATACCCGATCTTCTGACGGATGAGGAAATCGACGCTCTGAGCTGAGGTCTGGCGCTGATGGCAGCATCAGCGGATTTCATCCTGTGCCGGTCAAAACGGTTGTCCGCGCATCTTGAAGCGGCCGTTCAAACGGCTTATATTCTTTTGAATAATTCTAAACAGGCTGGTTGAATTCGATCCCGGCCGTCGCGGAGAAAGACATGTTCATCCAGACCGAAGCCACGCCGAACCCCGCCACGCTGAAGTTCCTGCCCGGCAAGGTGGTGATGGAGAACGGCACGGCGGAATTTCGCGACGAGGAAGAGGCTGCTGCCGGTTCGGCCCTTGCCTCCCGCCTGTTTGCGATCCCCGGCGTCACCGGGGTCTATTTCGGCTATGATTTCATCACCGTCACCAAGGAAGCGCAGGAGTGGCAGCATCTGAAGCCGGCCATCCTCGGCTCGATCATGGAGCATTTCATGTCCGGCCAGCCGGTCATGGCGGTGCACACCCGCGCCGAGGAGAGCGATCAGAACGGCGAGTTCTTCGAGGAGGGTGACGAAACCATCGTCGCGACCATCAAGGAACTGCTGGAAACCCGCGTTCGCCCGGCCGTTGCCCAAGACGGCGGCGACATCACCTTCAAGGGTTTCCGCGATGGCACGGTCTTCCTCAACATGAAGGGCGCATGCTCGGGCTGCCCTTCCTCGACGGCAACCTTGAAGCATGGCGTGCAGAACCTGCTGCACCATTTCATTCCCGAAGTGCAGGCGGTCGAGGCCGTCTGAGCGAGCGTCAAATCGTGCCGCGACTATCCGTCAAAGTCCAAAAACCATGATCGTCCTGGCCATTGATACGGCTGGGACGGGCTGCTTCGCTGCGGTCTATGACAGCGCCGATGATGTGGTCCTTGCCTCCGCCGGCGCCGATATCGGCCGCGGTCATGCGGAGCAATTGATGGCCTTCATCGACGAGGCACTGGCGGCAAGCGGCAAGTCGCTCCCTGATATCGACCGTATCGCCGTCACCATCGGTCCCGGCTCTTTCACGGGTATTCGGGTTGGCGTTGCTGCTGCGCGCGGTTTCGCTCTGGCGCTCGGCGTGCCGGCCATTGGCGTTTCCGTGCTTGCAGCGCTGGCCGGGTCGGCCCGTGAAGCGCATCCCGGACAAGCGGTGCTGGCCGCGATGGATGCCAAGCGCGACGAACTGTATTGCCAGAGTTTCGAAGCCGACGGGACCCCGCGCAGCCAGGCGCAGATCCTCGAACTTTCGGAGGCTCTGGGAATATTGGCCGATTTCGACGGCATCGTATGCGGGACGGCCACCAAGCATCTGATCGACACCCCGCCGGCAGACGTGGCACAAACAGACATGACCGATATCCGCATCGTCGCCCGCCTGGGCGCTGCAGCCGATCCCTCGCGGGGAAAGCCAAGCCCGCTTTATCTCCGTGGTCCCGACGTCAAGTCGCAGGCCGGTTTTGCGGTGGCTCGAGCGTAAGATGTCGCTGACTGATTATTTCGTTCGCAAGCCCGAATTCGAAATCTTCGCTCTGGAAACGGATGACCTGCCGCGGGCGGCTGCCATCCACCAATTGCGCTTCACGCCCTCCTGGAGCGACGGGGAACTGCATTCGTTGCTGATCCAGGATACCGTTTTCGGCTTTATCGCCCGTCAGAGCAATGCCTATACGCGACCGTTTATCACGCAACCGCTGGTCGGCGGCTTCGTCCTCTCCCGCGTTGCAGCCGGCGAAGCTGAAATCCTGACGATCGGCGTCGATCCGCGGTTTTCCCGCATGGGTCTCGGCTGGCGGCTGATGCGGGCAGCACTGCGCGCAGCACGCGATCGGGCCGCCGAAGCGGTTTTCCTTGAGGTCGACGAAACCAACATTGCTGCCGTCGCACTCTACCAAAAACTCGGTTTTGTCAAAGTCGGCGAAAGACGCGCCTATTATCAAGGTGTTAACGGGGCCAAAACGGCTGCCCTTGTCATGCGCCTCGATCTTGGCTAGCCGTATTGGCTTTGAAAGAGGGACGCACTTGCGCCGCCATGCCAACAAGACATTCTGGTATCAAGATGGACGAGACGCGGCATCGCGCCGATTGACGTCGGTTGCCATGCCGGGAAATCACGCGTGATCAATTGGGCGCGTGTCACGCTCTGCATGACCGTTCTGCTTGTCGCCACGCTCGTCATGGCGCCGGCGCAGATCGTTTTTCTCTGGCTCGACATGCCGCCGCGCCGCACGCTTCCCCGCCTCTGGCACCGCATGGCCTGCCGTCTCGTCGGCATCCGCGTTCGCGTCCATGGCACGCCGGACCGTCAGCGGCCGCTGATGCTGGTCTCCAACCATGCCAGCTGGAAGGATATCCTCGTCCTCGGCTCGATTGCCGATGTGGTCTTCGTCGCCAAGTCCGACGTCAAGGCCTGGCCGGTCTTCGGCCTTCTGGCGCGCCTGCAGGCAACGATCTTCATCGAGCGCGACCAGAAGCGCACCACAGGCAACCAGGTCAACGAGATCGGCAGGCGGCTGGCCGACGGCGAGATTGTCGTGCTGTTTCCCGAAGGCACGACATCGGACGGCAACCGGCTGCTGGAAATGAAGACCTCGCTGTTCGGCGCCGCCGCTGCCGCCGTGCCGATGTCTCCGACAGGTGCCGTCCACGTTCAGCCCGTCGCCATCGCCTATACAGGCATTCATGGGATGCCGATGGGCCGTTACCATCGGCCCGTCGCTGCCTGGCCCGGCGATATCGCGCTGGCGCCGCATCTCCTCGGTATCCTCTATGAAGGGGCCGTGGATGTGGACGTCATCTATGGCGAACAGATCACCTATACGGCGGAAAGCAACCGCAAGGTCGTCAGCCGCCAGGTGGAGAAGAGCATCCGTTCGATGCTGGCACTCAAGCTGCGCGGGCGTTGATGCAATGGAAGGGGCTTCAATTTTGGCCCTCTATGCTCTATGGAACCGGGCATGACACAGGAAATCGCCGTTTTATCCACAAAGCCTGAAATGGCTGTCGAAAGCCCAGCCGTTCGCAAGGTCTTCGTGAAGACCTACGGCTGTCAGATGAACGTTTACGATTCCGATCGGATGACGGACGCGCTGGCGAAAGACGGCTATGTCTCCACCGACGTGATCGAAGACGCAGATCTGGTCCTGTTGAACACTTGTCATATCCGCGAGAAGGCGGCCGAAAAAGTCTATTCGGCGCTCGGGCGTTTGCGCGACCTGAAAAAGAAAAAGGCAAGCGAAGGCCGCGAGATGATGATCGGCGTCGCCGGCTGCGTCGCCCAGGCCGAAGGTGACGAGATCCTGCGCCGTGCGCCTGCCGTCGATCTCGTCATCGGCCCGCAGACCTATCACCGGCTACCGGAAGCCCTGAAGCGCGTCCAGCGCGGCGAGCGGGTGCTGGAGACCGACTACGCCGTCGAAGACAAGTTCGAGCATCTGCCGGCTCCCGACAAGGCAAAGACCAGGGCGCGTGGCGTCACCGCCTTCCTCACCGTCCAGGAAGGCTGCGACAAGTTCTGCACCTTCTGCGTCGTGCCCTATACGCGCGGCTCGGAAGTCTCACGCCCGGTCGCCCAGATCGTTGCCGAAGCACAGAAGCTGGTGGATGCCGGCGTGCGCGAAATCACCCTGCTCGGCCAGAACGTCAACGCCTGGCATGGCGCGGGTCCGGATGACGAAAAGTGGGGCCTCGGCGAGCTGCTCCACCGCCTGACGAAGATTGAAGGCCTTGCCCGCCTGCGCTACACGACCAGCCACCCGCGCGACATGGACGACAGCCTGATTGCGGCGCATCGCGACCTCAAGCAGCTGATGCCCTATCTGCATCTGCCGATCCAGTCGGGCTCGAACCGTATCCTGAAAGCGATGAACCGGCGCCATACGACGGCCGAGTACATCGCGCTGATTGCCCGCATCAAGGCGGCACGCCCTGACCTTGCTTTGTCGGGCGACTTCATCGTCGGTTTCCCCGGCGAGACCGACGAGGATTTCGAGGACACGCTGCGCCTCGTCGAGACGGTCGGTTATGCACAGGCATTTTCCTTCAAATATTCCACCCGTCCGGGAACGCCTGGTGCTGATCTCGAAGATCAGGTGCCGGAAGACGTGAAGGCCAAGCGCTTGGAAAGATTGCAGGCTTTGCTGCTGTCCCAGCAGAATGCATTCGCTCAGGCCTGCATCGGCAAGACCATCGATCTGCTTCTGGAGAAGCCCGGCCGCATGCCGGGGCAGCTGATCGGTCGCTCGCCCTGGCTGCAGTCGGTGAATGTTGATGCAAAGTCATCGCAAATCGGTGACATTGTATCTGTACGAATCACTGGTGCGGGCCCTAACAGTCTGTTTGCCGAGGTGGTAAGCTAAGGGACCGCCAACTGAAGGAGCCTGACCGCTTGAACGGACACGAATTGGTTTCATCCTCGCCGCGCCAGTCGAAAACATCCGCGACAGACGTCAATCACTTCGTGCTCACATTCGAGAACAACCGGTTCGCCAGCGAGCTTTTCGGTCAGTTCGACCAGAACCTCAAATTGATCGAACAGCGGTTGCACGTCGATGCACGTCCGCGCGGCAATTCCGTTTCCATTTCGGGTGAAGTCGTTGCCACCAATCAGGCCCGTCGGGCGCTCGATTATCTCTACGGTCGTCTGCAGAACGGCAGCACCGTCGAGGTCTCCGATGTCGAGGGCGCAATCCGCATGGCCGTTGCCGCGGATGATCAGCTGCAGCTGCCGACCATGGAAAAGAAAGCCAAGCTGAACCTCGCCCAGATTTCCACCCGCAAGAAGACCGTTGCCGCCCGCACGCCGACTCAGGACGCCTATATGCGCGCGCTGGAGCGTTCCGAGCTGGTCTTCGGCGTCGGTCCCGCCGGTACCGGCAAGACCTATCTCGCGGTCGCCCATGCAGCCCAGCTTCTGGAGCGTGGCGCCGTCGATCGCATCGTGCTTTCGCGCCCCGCCGTCGAGGCCGGCGAACGGCTCGGCTTCCTGCCCGGCGACATGAAGGACAAGGTCGATCCTTATCTCCGGCCACTCTATGACGCGCTCTACGACATGATGCCCGGCGACAAGGTCGAGCGGGCCATCACCGCCGGCGTCATCGAAATCGCGCCGCTCGCCTTCATGCGCGGCCGGACGCTGGCCAATGCCGCCGTCATCCTTGATGAGGCGCAGAATACCACCGCGATGCAGATGAAGATGTTCCTGACCCGTCTCGGCGAAAACGGTCGGATGATCGTTACCGGTGACCCAAGTCAGATCGACCTGCCGCGCGGCGTCAAATCGGGTCTGGTCGAAGCCTTGCAGATCCTCAAGGGTGTCGAAGGTGTTTCCGTCGTCCGCTTCAAGGACGTGGACGTGGTCCGCCATCCGATGGTCGCCCGTATCGTCCGGGCCTACGAGGCAACGACTGCCGTGCATGACGAAAGCGAGCAGGGCGACCGCTGAAGGCGGTCGTAGCCAATATGACCATCCTTGATGTCCAGATCAGCGTCGAAGAAGGCCCATGGCCTTCCGAGCCCGAGCTTCAGAAATTGAGCGAGCGCGTTCTTGGTGCGAGCGCTGCTTTTCTTCAACGTGAAGAAAAGCAGCCATTCCCAAAAATGCCGACCGAACTGTCGCTGGTCTTTACCGACGATGCCTCGATCCGTGCCATTAATGCCGAGTGGCGCAGCCAGGACAAACCGACGAACGTCCTGTCTTTCCCGGCCTTTCCGTTAACACCGGGCAAGATGCCGGGTCCGATGCTTGGCGATATCATCCTTGCCCATGAGACGCTGGTGCGGGAGGCTGACGACCTCGGCAAGCCGTTCGACGCGCATTTCACCCATCTTCTGGTCCATGGATTTCTGCATCTTTTCGGTTATGATCACCTTGATGAGAGCGATGCGGAAAGAATGGAGAACCTTGAGACTCGCATTTTAGCCGGTCTTGGGCTATCTGATCCCTATGGGGACAGCGATCCCGTTTGATAGTTTGGAACAATGAGCGATTTTAGAGCACAGCCGGCCCCGGCTGTCAGAGACGAGGCGGAAGCCTCCAGTCAAGACGAGGCGGGCAGTAGTGGCACCGCTGCAAAACCTGAGAACGGTAAATCCGGTTCCTCCTTCTGGAGCCGTGCAGCCCGGATCTGGCGCGCCAGCAGCAGCTCCAGCCTGCGTGAAGATCTTGCCGATGCGCTGATGACCGGTGGCGCGGAAGGCGATACTGCCTTTTCGCCTGCCGAGCGCGCGATGCTCAACAATATCCTCCGTTTCCGTGAAGTTCGCGTCGAGGACGTGATGGTTCCGCGTGCCGATATCGAGGCCGTGGATCTGTCTATCACCATTGGCGAGCTGATGGTGATCTTCGAGGAATCCGGCCGCTCGCGCATGCCGGTCTATAGCGAGAGCCTTGATGACCCGCGTGGCATGGTCCACATCCGCGATCTGCTTTCCTATGTCACCAAGCAGGCCCGCAACAAGCGGCGCAGCGGCAGTCGTGCTACTGCCAGCACGCCGGCCGCCACGGCCGAAAAGCCGGAGAAGCCGACGCGCCAGCCCAAGCCAAGCTTCGATCTGAGCCGTATCGATTTGTCCAAGACCGTGGAAGAGGCGGGCATCATCCGCCAGGTCCTGTTCGTGCCGCCGTCCATGCATGCATCCGACCTGATGCAGCGCATGCAGGCCGCGCGCATCCAGATGGCGCTGGTGATCGACGAGTACGGCGGCACCGATGGCCTCGCTTCGCTCGAGGACATCGTCGAAATGGTGGTTGGCGATATCGAGGACGAGCATGACGACGAAGAGGTCATGTTCGCCAAGACCTCCGATGACGTTTTCGTGGCGGATGCACGCGTCGAACTGGAGGAGATCGCCGCGGCGATCGGTCCGGATTTCGACGTCCGCGAGCAGCTCGAGGATGTCGATACGCTTGGTGGCCTGGTCTTTGCCGCACTCGGTCGCATCCCGGCCCGTGGTGAAGTCGTTCAGGCCATACCCGGCTTCGAATTCCAGGTTCTGGATGCCGATCCGCGCCGGGTAAAGCGCGTTCGGATTGTCCGCAAACGCCCGCCGGCTCGCCGCCGCCTGGTGAAGGGCGACGAGGACGTGTCACTTGAAGCCAATCCTCTCGCTCCATCTGAAAAATCCCTGCGCGAAACCGGATAAGCCGTTCGCTCTTTGCGCGCAAACGCCGTTTCAGGGCACGACAAGCCGCCACTTTTTTGGAACACTGCCGGCACGTTGATTCGGATGGATGGTCTTTGCGCCTCGCCGGATGGCCGTTTGCGCCGATTGGGGGGGACTGAATGGAGTGGCTTGCAGGCAGGATCATGCTGTTGTCAGGAGCCCGCCGGGCGCTTGTCGCTTTTGCTGCCGGATTGATCGCCGTTCTCGCTTTGCCGCCTTTCGGCATTTTCGCAGCACCGTTCCTGTCCTTCCCGGTTCTCGTCTGGCTGATTGATGGCGCATCGGGCGATCCGGACCATGGCGCAATCAGGCGGAGCTTGCCCGCTTTCTTCATCGGCTGGTGTTTCGGCTTTGGCTATTTCCTGGGCGGCCTTTGGTGGCTTGGCAACGCGCTTCTCGTCGAAGCCGACGATTTCGCCTGGGCGCTGCCGCTGGCGGTGATTGGCGTGCCTGCGTTCCTCGCCTTCTTTTACGCGTTTGCAACGGCGGTCGCACGTATCCTCTGGTCGGACGGAATGGGCCGTATCGCGGCACTTGCCTTCGCCTTCGGCCTGTTCGAGTGGCTGCGCAGCTTTGTCCTCACCGGCTTTCCCTGGAACGCGATCGGCTATACCGCCATGCCGGTACCACTGATGATGCAGTCGGCCGCCGTGATCGGTCTTGCCGGCGTCAATCTGCTTGCCGTCTTCGTTTTCGCTGCACCGGCACTCATCGGAACGCGCAAGGGCTTGCGTCCGGGGATGAGCATCGCGGTGCTGTTGGTCGCGGCCCATTTCGGCTACGGATTTTATCGGCTGGCACAGCCTCTGCCGCCACAGCCCGATCCGAACGTCACCATTCGCCTCGTGCAGCCGCTGATCGACCAGTCCAAGAAGATCGACGATGCCGAAAGGATGTCGATCTTCGAGGAGCACCTCAAGCTGACGGAGGCGCCGGCAGCCGATGGTGGCAAAAGGCCGGATATCGTCGTCTGGCCGGAAACCGCCGTGCCGTTCATCCTGACCGAAAATCCGGATGCGCTGCTGAGGATTTCCGATGTGCTGGAGGATGGCCAGATCCTCATCGCCGGTGCGGTCCGGGCCGAGGACACCGGCGCAGGTCAGCCGCCACGCTATTACAATTCGATCTACGTGATCGATGATCGTGGCCAGATCGTCGGCGCCTCCGACAAGGTGCACCTCGTTCCCTTCGGAGAGTATCTGCCGCTGGAAAGCCTTTTGTCGGCGGCGGGACTGAACGCGATCGCCGCCGCCATGCCGGGAGGGTTCTCGACGGCAGCGACGCGCTCGCTGCTGACGCTGCCGGGCGGCAAGACGCTCTATCCGTTGATCTGCTACGAGGCGATTTTTCCGGGCGAGATCGGCAATGAAGCACTGCCGGCAAACGCGCTGCTCAATATCACCAACGACGCCTGGTTTGGCAACACGCCAGGCCCCTATCAGCATTTCCAGCAGGCGCGGCTTCGTTCCGTCGAAACCGGCTTGCCGATGATCCGCGACGCCAACACCGGCATATCGGCAATCGTCAATGGGCGCGGCGAGGTCGTGACCGGGTTTCCGTTCGGCACAAGAGGATTCGTGGACACAATTTTGCCGGGAAAGCTTGCTTTGCCGATGAGCCCTCAAGAGCAGGAAAGGAATGCAATGCTGCTGGCGTGTCTTCTCTTCGGCATTGCGGTTATTTCCCGCGCTAGTTTTATTTTGAGAGAGAATTGACCAAAAACCCCTAAAATTGCATAGTGACGATCACCATAGATCTTCACCTATGTTCGGAGGGTTTCCGCCCGGTTACACAACGTTACGTGTAGTCAGCTCTCGGCAAGTGTCCAGGTTATGGAGCAACTGAAACTTCGCTTATTAGGAAACCGTTATGATAGAAAACAAGAAGAAGCCGAACCCGATCGATATCCATGTCGGCAGCCGGATTCGCCTTCGCCGTACCATGCTGGGCATGAGCCAGGAAAAGCTCGGAGAGAGCCTGGGCATCACCTTTCAGCAGATCCAGAAATATGAAAAAGGAACGAACCGGGTCGGCGCCAGCCGTCTTCAGAACATTTCAAGCATCTTGAATGTTCCGGTATCCTTCTTTTTCGAAGATGCACCGGGCGATTCGTCAACCGGTTTGTCGGGCACGGCAGACGCCTCAAGCTCGAACTACGTGGTCGACTTCCTGTCGTCTTCGGAAGGACTTCAGCTCAACCGCGCATTCGTCAAGATCGGCGATCCCAAGGTGCGTCGCAAGCTGGTGGACCTTGTCAAGGCTTTGGCAGCGGAAGCGGAAGCCGAATAAGGCTGACGCATAAGGCGGAACTGAAAAAAAGCGGCCGGATAGTGCCGCTTTTTTTGTGCCCTGATACAGGGATCGATGAATCGGCCGTTTGTGTCGAGGGCGGGCCATCTGCCGTGAAATGCGACTTTAAAGCATCAAAAGACAGGAAAAGCGTTCCCGTCTTGCGCATATAAAGATATATTTATGTCCTTGTGTGCTTGTTTTTTCGTGGCAAAATCACTAACACGTTTCAAGCAGTTTTTCTTTGAGGGGACTTCCCGCATGCGCGCAAACTACCTGTTTACGAGTGAATCCGTGGCAGAAGGTCATCCGGACAAGGTCTGTGACCGGATCTCGGATGAAATTGTTGATCTTGTGTATCGTGAAGCTGCAAAAACAGGCGTTGACCCCTGGGGTGTCCGCATCGCCTGCGAAACGCTGGCGACCACCAACCGGGTCGTGATCGCCGGAGAAGTGCGGGTGCCCGACACCCTGCTGAAGAAGGACAAGGAAGGCAACGTCCTGAAGGACGCCGCCGGCCATCCGCTGATCAACCCGGCAAAGTTCAAGGCCGCCGCCCGCAAGGCGATCCGTGAAATCGGCTATGAACAGGCCGGTTTCCACTGGAAGACGGCAAAGATTGATGTACTCCTGCATCCGCAGTCGGCCGATATCGCCCAAGGCGTCGATAGTGCCGCCGACAAGCAGGGCGACGAGGGTGCTGGCGACCAGGGTATCATGTTCGGCTATGCCTGCCGCGAGACAGCCGACCTGATGCCTGCGCCGATCTATTACTCGCACCGCATCCTCGCTCTGCTCGCGGCGGCCCGCAAGGCAGGAGAGGGTGATGCCGGCAGGCTCGGCCCCGACGCCAAGAGCCAGGTGACCGTGCGCTATGTCAACGGCAAGCCGCAGGAAGTCACCTCCATCGTGCTCTCCACGCAGCATCTGGATGAGAGCTGGGATTCGGCCAAGGTTCGCTCCGTCGTCGAGCCCTATATCCGCGAAGCGCTGCACGACATCCACATTGCCGATGACTGCAACTGGTACATCAATCCGACCGGCAAGTTCGTTATCGGCGGTCCCGATGGCGATGCGGGCCTTACCGGCCGCAAGATCATCGTCGATACCTATGGCGGCGCAGCTCCCCATGGCGGCGGCGCGTTTTCCGGCAAGGACACGACCAAGGTCGACCGTTCGGCTGCCTATGCCGCCCGTTATCTCGCCAAGAACGTCGTCGCAGCAGGCCTTTCGGATCGTTGCACCATCCAGATTTCCTACGCGATCGGTGTTGCCCAGCCGCTGTCGATCTACGTCGATCTGCATGGTACCGGCAAGGTAACGGAAGACCAGGTCGAGGATGCGATCCGCAAGACGATGGACCTGTCCCCATCGGGCATCCGCCGCCACCTCGATCTCAACAAGCCGATCTACGCCAAGACCTCGGCCTACGGCCATTTCGGCCGCAAGGCCGGCCGTGACGGCTCCTTCTCCTGGGAAAAGCTCGACTTGGTCAAGCCGCTCAAGGACGCTCTGAAAGAAGAAGCCCTGAAGGCGGCCTGATCCGGCTCTTTACGGATCGACTGATAAAACTATAAAGCGGATGTTTCCTGACGGAGACGTCCGCTTTTATCGTGAAAGACCGCACTATGACCGATCAGCCTCGTCACCGCTCGACCGAAGCCTTCTTCGGACGCCGCAAGGGCAAGCCTTTGCGGGCGCTGCAGGCCACGCATCTCGAAACGGTGCTGCCTGTACTCCGCCTCGACCTTGCGGCACCCGCACCCTTGGATATCAGCACGCTGTTCAGGCATCCCGCCGATCGGGTGAGGCTGGAGATCGGCTTCGGCGGCGGCGAGCACCTGATCCATCGGGCCGTCGAAAGCCCCGCGACCGGCTTCATCGGTGTCGAACCCTTCGTCAATTCCATGGCAAAGCTGGTGGGGCATATCGAGGAACGTGGCGCGGAAAACATCCGTCTTCACGATGACGATGCGACGCAGGTGCTCGACTGGCTGCCGGAAGCATCGATCGACCAGATCGATCTTCTCTATCCGGATCCCTGGCCGAAACGGAAACACTGGAAGCGCCGCTTCGTCTCGGCGGTCAATCTCGATCGGTTCGCACATGTGCTGAAACCCGGCGGCACCTTCTGCTTCGCCTCGGATATCGATAGCTATGTCAATTGGACACTCGTTCATTGCCGCGATCACGCGGCGTTCGAGTGGACTGCGGAAAACGCGAGCGACTGGCTGACGCCCTATCCCGGTTGGCCGAGTACGCGCTACGAGGCCAAGGCACGACGGGAAGGGCGCAAGTCCGCCTATCTGACGTTCCGGCGAATTTGACGGCCGAAACGCGAAAATTTAATCAGCTCAGTGCAGGCTGACAGTCCGCAGGTCGTCTTCCGCAGCCTTGAAGAAGGTGCTCGAGCGGTTGTCGGTGAGAAGAATCGGCGTGCCGTCGGCGCCGAACAGAGCCCATAGGTCAAGATCGGGATCCATGTCGGGGGCTTCCGGGAAGACACGCGACACTTCGTCGGAACGCATCTTGCGGATATAGCCAACCTCGCCGGCGCCCAGATGCGCCAGATCGTTTTTCGACAGATGTGAGCTGACGTGTTTCAATCCCATGAGTCGTACTCCGTGGCTTTGCAGAATTCACAGTCCGGGAGACGCGAGAAATCTGCAACTCATTGATTCACTGCACGAAGTTCAGGGCCATAGGGGTGAGCCGGGGCTTGATGCAGCCGACAAAACGCTGCCGGTTATCCTACTCTGGGACCAAAATATTAATTTTCTTTACCATGCGGACAGGTTCCGGCCGGATCAGGTCGACGGACAGCAAACCGTTCTTCAATTCCGCCTTCGAGACCTGCATTCCGTCGGCCAGAACGAACATGCGCTGGAACTGGCGGGCCGCGATGCCGCGGTGCAGATAGTCGCGTTCGCCGGTTTCCGCCTGGCGGCCGCGGATGATCAGCTGGTTTTCCTCGGTCGTCACGTCGAGATCATCGTCCGAGAAGCCGGCAACGGCCAATGTGATTCGCAGGCGCTCCGGCTCGCCGGACGAATCGTCCCCGTGGATGCGCTCGATATTGTAGGGAGGGTAGCCGTCATTGCCCTTGGCAATGCGCTCAAGGGTCTTTTCCATCGCGTCGAAACCAAGCAGAAGCGGGCTCGTAAAAGGCGTGATCCGGGTCATATCGTAGTCCTTGGCTTTCAAGCGACCGTTTTTACGGACCTGCGAGGCAGCATCCGCGAGCCTCAATATGGTAGCTGTGCGTAGCAAGCGCAAGGCGCTTGCGCCGGGCCAAGAGGCAAATCATAGTCCGCTCGCTGATTTGAGAGGAAGACCGCATGGCTGTGCCGAGAAAAATTATCATCGATACCGACCCGGGGCAGGACGACGCCGCCGCGATCATGCTTGCCCTCGGCAGCCCCGGCGAACTCGACGTACTCGGCATCACGGCCGTGGCGGGCAATGTCCCGGTGGCCCTGACGTCCCGCAATGTCCGGGTGATCTGCGAGCTGTGCAATCGCCGCGACGTCAAGGTATTTGCCGGTGCCGACCGGCCGCTCGTCCGCCAGCTGGTGACGGCGGAACATGTGCACGGCAAGACCGGCCTCGATGGCCCCGTGGTCGAGGAGCCGACCATGCCGCTGCAGGCGCAGCACGCCGTCGATTTCATCATCGAGACGCTGCTGTCGCACGAGCCCGGCACCGTCACGCTGTGCACGCTGGGTGCGCTGACCAATATCGCGCTGGCACTGAACAAGGCGCCGGAGATCGCCCCGC
This sequence comes from Rhizobium herbae, assembly GCF_017873135.1. GTDB lineage: Bacteria > Pseudomonadota > Alphaproteobacteria > Rhizobiales > Rhizobiaceae > Pararhizobium > Pararhizobium herbae. The sequence goes on from NZ_JAGGJV010000002.1 coordinate 501,542, forward strand.
GCATTCGCGAACTGGTGATGATGGGCGGTGGCTTCTTCGAGGGCGGCAACATCACGCCGGCCGCAGAATTCAATATCTATGTCGATCCGGATGCGGCCGACATCGTCTTCAAGTCCGGCATCCCGATCGTCATGATGCCGCTCGACGTCACCCACCGGGTCCTGACCTACAAGGCGCGTGTGGAAAAGATCAAGGCGATCGGCTCGCCGGCTGCGGTCGCCATGGCCGAGATGCTGGAATTCTTCGAGCGGTTCGATGTCGAGAAATACGGCAGCGATGGCGGTCCGCTGCATGATCCGACGGTCATCGCCTATCTATTGCGCCCGGAGTTGTTCAAGGGCCGCGACTGCAATGTCGAGATCGAGACCAAGTCCGAACTGACGGTCGGAATGACTGTCGTCGACTGGTGGCAGGTAACGCAGCGCAAGCACAATGCCAGGGTCATGCGCGAAGTCGACGACCAGGGTTTCTTCGACCTTTTGACGGAACGCCTCGCGCGGCTCTGAGACCTCGACATGGCAACGGCGCCGCAAGGGCGCCGTTGCTTTAGCATCAAGGGCGTTTGCCCGTCAGACTTGCACCTACGGGGTGGTCGTCGTGCCTGTTGCAGGCGTACCCGTTGCCGGGGTGCCTGTTGCTGGCGTGTCCGTCGCAGGCTTGTCCGTTGATGGGGTCTCGACAGCCGGCACGTTGACGTTGACTTCGGTGCCGCCACCGCCGTTGATGTTGATAACGCCGGTAAACATCAGCAACCCGCCGATGACGACAAGCGCCAGAATCACGGCAACCGCCCATCCGGCGGTGCTGCTGCGACCTGTATTGATAACTGTTGGTCCACGATCAGTCATCTCGAATTCCTCCGCGTTGATAATGTAACTTAAACGCAGAAGTGCAGCGTAAGTTCCCGAAAGCATTGATATTCTTCCAAACCGTTGGGGATGGCGGGCTGATGTAGATCTCATGGTCGGCGACCAAACGCCAAACGGCGCCACAAGGGCGCCGTTTGCATCTTTGATTGCCTTCTCCGAAGCGCCGAGGGGCTCAGAATTCTTCCCAGTTGTCCTGGGCGAGAGCGGTGTTGCCGGAAACCTGCGGCACTGCCTTCTGCGGCGCAGCATGGCGTGCCGGCGTCGGCCTTGCCGGAGCGCTGTAGTTCGGTGCCGGTGTTCTTGCCGGCGCCCGCATGCGGTCGGCGGTGTTGCGCAGCATCTCGGTGGAGGACGGGCTCTGGCGGGCGACGTGGAAGCGCGCGACGAGCGTGCTCAGCGCCCGCGCTTCTTCGTTCAGCGCCATGCTGGCAGCAGTGGTTTCTTCCACCATCGCAGCGTTCTGCTGGGTCACCTGGTCCATCTGGTTGACCGCCGTGTTGATCTCCTTCAGGCCAACCGCCTGTTCGGAGGCCGAGCCGGAGATCTGGCGGATCAGGCCGTTGATCTGAACCACCTGGTCGGCGATCTTCTGAAGCGCACCGCCAGCACGTCCCACCAGATCGACACCGTCGCGAACCTGGCCGGCCGAGGTGTTGATCAGCGTCTTGATCTCCTTGGCGGCATTGGCCGAGCGCTGTGCCAGTTCCCGCACTTCCTGGGCGACGACCGCGAACCCCTTGCCGGCATCGCCGGCGCGGGCGGCTTCGACACCTGCATTGAGCGCCAAAAGGTTGGTCTGGAAGGCGATTTCGTCGATAACGCCGATGATGCGGCTGACTTCGCCGGACGACTGCTCGATGCCCTTCATCGCGGCAATCGCCTTCTGCACCACTTCGCCGGACTGCTCGGCGTCGCTGCTGGCGGTCTCGACGGATTTCGCCGCGACCTTGGCATTGTCGGCGCTGGCATTGACCTGCGAGGTCAACTGATCAAGCGCCGCGGCTGTTTCTTCGAGGCTTGCGGCCTGCTGCTCGGTGCGGTGCGACAGATCGTTGGCGGCATTGCTGATTTCGCTGGTGCCGGTGCCGATGTTGACGACGGAGGTATTGACCGTCTGGATCGTCTCCTCGAGGCTTTCCATGGCGGAGTTGAAGTCGCTCTTCAGCTGCGCATATTCGCCGGGGAAATCCTCGGTGATGCGGTAGGCCAGGTCGCCGGAGGAGAGCTGCGACAGTCCCTTGGCAAGCTTGGCGACGATCTCGCGCTGGGTGGCGTTGGCCTCGGCACGTTCGGCTTCGGACTGGCTGCGCTGCTGTTCGGAATGCCGACGCTCATGCTGGGCTTCCGCTTCCAGACGCTTGGTATCGGCGAGCTGGTGGCGGAAGCCTTCCAGCGCCTTGGCAACCGAGCCGGTTTCGTCGGTGCGGTCCTGCCCGGAGATTGGCGCCGTGTAGATGCCGCTGCTGAGGTTGGCGACGTCGCTGACAAGGCCGGCAAGCGGCTTTTGAACGAAGCGGCGGACGGCGAGATAAAGGCCGAGAAGCACGGCGCCAAGCACGATCAGGCCGCCGACGATCATCATGTAGGTCTGATCGACGACCGGCGCGTTGATGGCGCTCTGCGGCACATCGACGAGGACGACCCATGTCGTGTTCACATCGGGCAGGGCAAAGGGATAGACGACACGCTCGAAGGTCTCGTTACCGTCATAGGTGAGGTCGTGGATCATGCCGGGTTGCGCGCTGGACAGCGCGTTCTTGACGACATCCGCTCCGATCCCGTCATAGTCCTTCATCAGGAGATCGGGGATCGGGGCGACAAGCCATTTGCCGCTCTGGGACAGGAGTGTCACGCGGCCGGACCCAAAGGGCCGGATATCCTTGACCTTGTTGGCAAGCGACGTCAGCGATACATCGACGCCGGAGACGCCGAGCAGCTTGCCGTTGGACATGACCGGGTAGGCGATCGAGGACATCGAATTGTTGTCGCCCGTCGTGGTCTCGGTATAAGGCGGCGACATCGCGCCTTTCAGGCTCTTGGCTGCCAGCGCATACCAGTCGGCCGGATAATCGGAATCGAAGGTCGAGAAGTCGATACCCGTCTTGCCCTTGGTCCAGTACGGGTTGAGCGTTCCGTCCTTGCTGGCGCCGAAATCCTTCTTGCCGGCATAATCGGCGGCCTTGCCGTCGAAGGCATTCGGCTCCTCTGCAAACCAGCTGCCGAAGGCGAACGTATTCTTCTCGACATTGGCCTTCAGCATATCGACCACGCCCTTGCGGTCGAGATAGCCGCCTTCATGTCCGCGGCCGATCACGCCTGCCGTCGAGCGGGCGGCGCCCGCCAGCTCGGCAATGTTGCTGGCGATATCGGATGCGATGGATTTCGCTTCGGTGCGCGCCTGGTCCAGCACCAGCGTCTCGACGCGATCCTGCGTCTGGGAAATCAGCACGTAGTTGGAGGCAAGAAGAACGAGCGCGATGGTGCCGCCCGTTACCGCGATAAGTTTGGTCGCCAGCGATTTGGCCTGGAACTTGAACATGAATGTCCCCGCATTGTGAGAGGTCCACGGGTTTCAAAGCCGCGGAATGACGCGATCTGTTGTGGGAGATGCCCCCTCATGGAGCGCCAGATGCCGACCGACATCGTGAGGCCGCCTTTGATCCTGGGAAGGCGACCTTTGTAATTGCCTGAATAGCGCGATATTTATTAAAATTAGGCCAACAGCGCAGACCGAAATCCCACAGTTTTTGAAGGATTTACGCGCGAGTGCCGCGTTGGCGACCTTCCCTGTCCTGATTGCGCAGGGGGTGGTCGCCGGATCGTGATCGGTCAGATTTTTGCATCGACCTCGACGGCTTGCGGGATGGCCGGTTGGGCACCCGCTTTCAGGCAGGCAAGCGAGCCGGCAACCGCGGCACGGCGCAGCGCAGCGTCGAAATCGATGCCGGCATCAAGGCTGGCTGCGAGATAACCGCAGAAGGTATCGCCGGCACCGACCGTGTCGACCGGTTCGATCTTCAGCCCCTTGGCACGATGGATAGTGCCATTGCGCACGGCGACAACACCCTCGGCGCCAAGCGTCACGATGACGGTCTGTCCCGTTTCGCGCGACAGTGCCTGCATGGCATCTTCGCGTTCAGCCGCGGACAACCCCTCGCGTCCGGCCAGCAATTCGAACTCGGTCTCGTTGGCAACGACAATATCGGCCATCCGCCCGAGCCGCGCGGCGTCTGGTGTCAGCGGGGCGATATTGATGATCGAGGTGACGCCCTTGCTTTTTGCAGCGACCAGCGCCCTTTCCACCGACGCGGCCGGGATTTCAAGTTGCAGCATCAGCGTATCGCCCGGCGACATGGCGTCGACGGCGGCAGCGGCATCCAGTTCGCTGACCGTGCCATTGGCGCTCGCCACGACCACGATGACGTTCTCGCCATCGCCGCCGACGAGAATATGCGCAGTGCCTGTAGGTTCGCTTGCAATCTTGGTGAAGGACAGGTCGGTTCCCGCCTCTTTCATCAAGGCAAGCGCCCCATCGGCAAAACTGTCCGATCCGACGGCTCCGGCCATGCGCACAGAGGCTCCGGCTCTGGTTGCAGCCAATGCCTGGTTGGCCCCCTTGCCGCCGGCCGCGGTCGAAAATCCTGTTCCGGCAACGGTCTCGCCGGGCTTCGGCAGGCGTGCCGTGGTGGCGATCAGGTCCATGTTGATGGAACCGAAAACTGTAATCATCTGAAGCGTCTCCCCGGCAGTCGATTTTTGCCGGACAGTGCCCGAGAGGGTCAGTCCTCGTCAACCACCCGCAGCTTCAATTGTCCGACGCGATTGTCGAACGACTTCGGTTCCGCTTTGGCATCGGGCGACGAACCGGCTGCTTCGAGATCCAGCGCCTCGATCCGGGTGCCGCGCCGCTTGAGTTTCTCCGATGAGGTCAGGATGTCGTCGACATCCTTCTGCGTGGTGAGGAAATGGCCGTGCAGCTTGCGCACGCGGTCGTCAAGGCGGGTCAGGTCCTCCATCAGCCGGATTACCTCGCCCTGGATCAGATGTGCCTGCTCGCGCATCCTGGCATCGCGCAGGATCGACTGGATGACCTGGATCGACAGCATCAGAAGCGATGGCGAGACGATGACGATCCGCGACCGATGTGCCTTCTGGACGATGCCTTCGAAATGCTCGTGGATTTCCGCGAAGATCGATTCGGAGGGAACGAACAGGAAGGCGGTGTCCTGCGTCTCGCCGGGGATCAGGTATTTCCCCGAAATATCCCGGATATGCACCTCCATGTCGCGGCGGAACTGCTGCTGCGCCTGATGGGCCGCTTCGGGATTTTGGGCGCTGCGAATCGCGTTCCAGCCTTCGAGCGGAAACTTGGCATCGATCACCAGTGCCGGCTGGCCGTTCGGCATGCGGATGGTGCAGTCCGGCCGCGACCCGTTGGAAAGCGTCGTCTGAAAGGCATAGGCCCCCATCGGCAGGCCGTCGGCGATGATCGTTTCCATGCGCGACTGGCCGAAGGCGCCGCGCGTCTGCTTGTTGGAGAGGATACTCTGCAACCCGGCCATGTCTTTCGCCAGCGACTGGATATTGGTCTGCGCGGTGTCGATCACCGCCAGCCGCTCCTGCAGCCGCCGCAGGTTTTCATGCGTCGCCTTCGTCTGCTCGGTGATTGAGGTGCCGAGCCGGTGCGTCATGCCGTCGATCCGCTGGCTGATCGACTGGTTGAGTTCGGATTGGCGCGCGCCGAAAACGTCCGCCATCGCTGCGATGCGGCCCTGCATCTCGGTCTGCGCGGCCAGGAGCGCGGTCATGCGCTGCTCAGCGTCCAGCGCTGCTTGCCGGTTCCGCCGCTTGCCAAGAACCGCCGGGATGCCTGCAAAAAGCAGGACGACAACTGCGCCGAACAGGCACATGCCGAGGGTAACCGTATAGGAGCCGAGAATGAAAAGCGGCTGATCGAGCGTGAGAATTGTTGGTTCCATCGGCGCAGCCTAAGCGAATTCGGGATGGGTGACCAGATCAAAACAGGAACATTGATGAATCGAACGATACGAACTGCCGCATTCGCTGCAAAAATCTTGAAAACGAGAATTCCATCGACGCGAAAGATCGGTTATGGGAGCCAGATGACCATCAAGCCGCTCATCATTCTTCCCGACCCCGTGCTGCGCCAGCTGTCCAAGCCGGTCGAGACCGTCGACGCCGATGTCCGCCGTCTGGCCGACGACATGCTGGACACGATGTATGATGCGCCGGGCATCGGCCTTGCGGCGATCCAGATCGGCGTGCCGCGTCAGATGCTGGTGATCGATGTGTCGAAGGAGGGTGAGGAAAAGCAGCCGCAGGTCTTCATCAACCCGAAGATTCTGGTCATGTCGGACGAGCGCTCGGTCTATGAGGAAGGCTGCCTGTCGATCCCGGACTACTACGCCGAGGTCGAGCGCCCTGCGACGATTACCGTCCAATATATCGACCTCGATGGGAAGCAGTTGACCGCCCAGGCCGACGGGCTGCTGGCGACGTGCCTGCAGCACGAGATCGACCACCTCAACGGTGTGCTGTTCATCGATCATATCTCCAAGCTCAAGCGCGAAATGGTGATCCGCAAGTTCGCCAAGGCGGCCAAGACCCGCGGCGCCAAGGCGATCTGACGCTTCCATTGAAAATCAGGGCCTCTGCGACTATGATATCACTGATATCATAGTGGAGGTTGCGTATGGGCGATCTGCTTCTTCGTGGAATGGATGATGCTCTGAAGATCGAATTGCAGGAAAGCGCGCGCCGAAACGGCCGCAGTCTTTCCGACGAGGCCATTGTACAAATTCGCTCTGCATTGGAGAGGGAACAACATCGTGGGCAAGCGGCCGGACAGCGGCTGCGTGCCGTCTTGGGCGATGCTAAATTTGATGACGACGAGCTGCACGCCATCGAGGCGTTTCGCAAGCAACCCGATCGCTCGCCACCAGACTTCAAATGATTGTCCTCGACACCAACGTCATTTCGGAACTGCAAGGGCGGCGGCATAGCGAACGCATCCTTCGATGGTTAGACGCCTATGATAGCGAGGCCGTCTTCCTGACGGCGATTGCCATGGCCGAAATCCATTTCAGTATCGCCTTGCTGGATCAAGGAGCACGGCGAGAAAATCTCCATCAAACGTTCATGCGCATTGAGAATGAGTTTTCCGGGCGAATCCTGAGTTTCTCGCAAACTGCGGCTGCGCGATATGGGGCCATTGCTGCGCACCGTCAAAAGGCGGGAAAATCGATCGAAACCAAGGACGCCATGATCGCCGCGATCTGCCTTTCTCACGATGCGACGCTGGCGACGCGGAATGTAAAAGACTTCGAGGGGCTTGATTTGAAGCTCGTAAACCCGTTTGAAGAGGCCTGATTCAGAAACGGGAGTCCGCGCACCGTGCCGCTTCGCATCATCTTCATGGGAACGCCCGAATTTTCGGTCCCGACACTGGCGGCATTGGCCGAGGCCGGACACAAGATCGTCGCGGTTTACACCCAGCCGCCGCGTCCGGGCGGACGCCGCGGTCTCGACCTGCAGAAATCGCCGGTGCATCAGGCCGCGGAACTGCTCGGCATTCCGGTGTTGACCCCCGCCAATTTCAAGGATGCGACCGACCGCCAGACGTTCCGCGATTTCGACGCCGATGTCGCGGTGGTGGTGGCTTACGGACTGCTGCTGCCGGAGGAAATCCTCAGCGGCACCCGGCTCGGCTGCTACAACGGCCATGCCTCGCTTTTGCCGCGCTGGCGGGGAGCGGCACCGATCCAGCGGGCGATCATGGCGGGAGACCATGAGACCGGCATGATGGTGATGAAGATGGACAAGGGCCTCGATACCGGCGACGTGGCGCTGACGAAGGTCGTTGCAATCGGCAGCGAGACGACGGCAGGCGAGCTGCATGACAAGCTGATGCTGGTCGGTGCCGGCCTGATGAAGGAAGCCATGGAAAAGCTCGATGGCGGTGACCTGCCGTTGACGCCGCAGGCCGAACGCGGCGTGATCTATGCGGCCAAGATCAGCAAGGCGGAGACGCGGATCGATTTTGGAAAGACCGCCACCGAGGTCCACAATCACATTCGCGGGCTTTCACCGTTTCCCGGTGCCTGGTTCGAACTGGAGATCGGCGGCAAGCCGGAGCGGATAAAGGTGCTTTCCTCGGTGGTCGAAACCGCAGGCGGCGAGACTGGGACGGCTTTGTTCGACGACCTGACGATTGCCTGCGGCGATGGTTCGGTGCGGCTGACCCGGCTGCAGAAGGCTGGCGGCAAGGTGCTTGGTGCCGAGGACTTCCGGCGCGGCACGCCTATTCCCGCCGGCACAAGGCTTCCCTGATGCCGCGTTTCCGCATGACCATCGAATATGACGGCTCGAATTATGTCGGCTGGCAGCGACAGGACAATGGTCCCTCCGTGCAGGGCGCCGTCGAAAAGGCGATCCTGGCCCTGACCCGCGAGGTCGTGTTGATCCGGGGGGCTGGGCGCACCGATTCCGGGGTGCATGCTCGGGGACAGGTAGCGCATGCCGATTTGACACGGCAATGGAAGCCGGAGACGTTGCGCAATGCGCTGAACGCCTATCTCGGCCGGGCCGGGGAGCAGGTGTCGATCATCGACACGGCCGAGGTGTCCGACGATTTCGACGCGCGGTTTTCGGCGCTTCGGCGGCATTATCTCTATCGCATCATTTCGCGGCCGTCTCCGTTGGCTCTGGAGGCGAAGCGGGCATGGTGGGTGTCGAAGCCGATCGACCACGCGGCGATGCACGCGGCGGCGCAGATGCTGGTCGGTTATCACGACTTCACCACCTTCCGCTCCACCCATTGCCAGGCAAACAGCCCGTGGCGGACGCTCGACCGGCTCGACGTGACGCGGGACGGGGAGGTGATCGAGATCCGGGCGACGGCGCAAAGTTTCCTGCACAACCAGATCCGTTCCTTTGCCGGCACCCTGAAGATGGTGGGCGATGGCCGGTGGACGCCGGATGATGTGCGCGCCGCGCTGGAGGCGAGAGACCGCAAGGCCTGCGGTCCCGTCGCGCCGCCGGACGGGCTTTATTTCATGCAGGTCGACTACTGAACCGCGGCGTAGACCGGCATCAGGCCGAACAGGTCGGGCAGGGCGTTGCTGAGCATCAGCGGCAGCAGGATCAAAAGCGCTGATATCGCCGAGGCGAGCAGCATCTGGCCGCTGGCAATGGTTTTCACCAGCCGGAAAATCGCCGTGAAATTGACGATCAGCAGAATGAAGGACAGCAGGTAGGACAAGCCTTCGCTGCCCGGAAGCACGAGCCGCAGCGCCAGCGGAACGGCCATGGCATAGGCCATGGGCACGGAGAGCCAGTTTGTGGTGATCACGATCGGTGCCAGCATCGCGCCATAGCCGAGCGGCTTTGCCAGAGCGGCGATGATGATCAGCGGCACTATCCAGATGACCGTATCGACAAGGAACAGCTTGAGGATGAAGACGAGGCCCGTTTCGGTGCCGTCCGGCATCTGCGCAAGATAGAAGAGGCGCCAGGCCCCCCAGCCGACGGCCATGGCCGGCAGGCACCACAGGAAGGCTGCAAAGGAGCGCCAGACGCCGGAGGCCGAGATGTCGAGCCAGTCGAAGCCGCTTCTGTCGCCGAGGATCAGCAGCCACAGGCCCTTGATGTAGATGCCGATTTCCTCAATCTGCGGCATGGCCAAACCAGCGGCTGATGAAGACTTCATAGATTCCGGTCAGGGTTTCGAGATCGGCGACGGCGACCCGCTCGTCGACCATGTGCATGGTCTGGCCGACAAGGCCGAATTCGACGACCGGGCAATAATCCTTGATGAAACGGGCGTCGGATGTTCCGCCTGTCGTCGACAGTTTCGGCTCGCGACCGGTGACGGCCTCGACGGCGCCGGACAGCGAGGCGATCAGCGCGTTGTTGCGGGTGAGGAAGACATGGCTCGGGCGCTCGCTCCAGGCGATGTCGTATTTGACCGGCTGACGGCCCGGACGCAGCACGCCGTCGGCCGCGGCGCGGTCGAGCCTCGCGATGATCTCGGCCTTCAGGCTGTCGGCCTCCCAGGTATCGTTGAAGCGGATGTTGAAGCTCGCGGTCGCCTTGGCCGGAATGACGTTGACCGCCTTGTTGCCGACGTCGATCGTCGTCACCTCGAGATTGGACGGCTGGAAAGTGTCGGTGCCACCGTCGAAGGGCGGATCCATCAGCGCCTGCGTCAACGCCAGAATGCCGCGCACCGGGCTGTCGGCCAGATGCGGATAGGCGGCGTGGCCCTGGACGCCGTGTACGGTGATGGTGCCGGACAGCGAGCCGCGCCGGCCGATCTTGATCATGTCGCCGAGCTGGTCCGGATTGGTCGGCTCGCCGACGAGGCAGGCATCCCAGCGCTCGCCCTTGGCGGCGGCCCATTCGAGCAGCTTGGTGGTGCCGTTGATCGCCGGGCCTTCCTCGTCGCCGGTGATCAGGAACGAGATCGAGCCCCTGGGCGGGCCGTTGTTTTCGATATGACGGGCGACGGCTGCGACAAAGCAGGCGATGCCGCCCTTCATGTCGACGGCGCCGCGGCCGTACATCTCTCCATCGGCGATATCGGCCGAAAACGGGCCATGCGTCCAGGCGGCTTCGTCGCCGACCGGCACGACGTCGGTATGGCCGGCAAACATCAGATGCGGGCTACCGGTGCCAAGGCGAGCATAGAGGTTTTCAATATCCGGCGTGCCGTCCTCGCGCGCCGTCACCCGGTCGACCGCAAAGCCGAGCGGCTTCAGCATGGTTTCAAGCGCCGCCAGGGCGCCGCCTTCGGCGGGCGTCACGGAAGGGCAGCGGATGAGGGTGGAGAGATTGGCGACGGGATCGGTAGCGGTCATCAAGAAAGCCTGTTGTTTCGCGACGTTGGTTTAGCCGATCCATACCGGGCTGTCACGGGGTGGGGGCATTCGCATATGAAAAGTCCCCTCCCCAACCCCTCCCCACAAGGGGGAGGGGCTTAAACTGCCGCTCTTTCCATGGCTGGAAACGAGGCCTTGCAGCTGGGGTTCTCCCCCCTTGTGGGGGAGATGGCCGACAGGCCAGAGGGGGTCTTTTTCCATATGCGATAGCCCTGTTTCCTTGAGGGAGCGCGCGGCAGCCGCAACGGCCTTCAGCCACGCCCGGAAAATCCGCCGTGGGTTTGCCTGATGTTTACTTGGCCGGGGCGCTGGAAAGTGCCGATGACTAAGTAATGTATATGACGCCTTCCAGCGCCCCGTTCGGTGTTGGTCGACGGGCAACTCCGGTTTCTCTGCGCGGATGATCGGCGGCCTTTGCCAGGGTGGCGCTCACGATTGTCATCGCCGCGCCACGAAAGATATCGCTTTCGCGCTATCAGTCGCCGGTCCTCATGTGTGCCTCACAGGCACGCCCCGCCATTTTGCAGACGAGAGGGAAACCATTTTCTGCCAATCCACCGGATGAAGGCTTACGTCTGTCCCCCATCCGGCACCGGCTCCGCCTCACTGCCACGCCTGGCAGCGTATCCATTGGCGGAACGACGTCAGGATGACACAGGTTTGCGGGGCGGGGAAAAACGGGGATGAAAATTCCTGCCGAAAAGGCGTCTCAATGTGGTCAGACTTGCCGGTCGTGGCATCGCAGCCAATGTGCGCCCTCTTGACTTCGCGTGATGAAGCGAGCGTGTTCGTCTCTTGTCCTCGTCTGCCTGCATCTGGCAAACGTGTCGGCAATCGACCCCGAGGCGCCCGCAAGAGCGCACCGCATTGAGACGGAGTTCAAGATTGAGCGTAGCCTTCACCAAGGAAGAAAGTTCCGAAACGGCTGCGGAAATCCTGCTGCCTGACCGCCCGATTTCACCGCACCCGAACCGTGTGACGCAAGCCGGATTGAAGGCCCTGGAATTTCAGCTCCAGCAGGCGCGCGAGGCCTATGACGCAACGAGCGCAATCGAAGACGTCAATGAACGCCGGCGGCAGGCCGCAACCCCCTTGCGCGATACGCGCTACTTCGCAGCAAGAGTTCACACGGCCGAGGTTGTCCCCGACCCGGCTTCCACCGACAGTGTCGCCTTCGGCAGCACGGTGACCTTCAGCCGCAACGATGGGCGCGTGCAGACCTATCGTATCGTCGGCGAGGACGAGGCGGACCCCAAGGCCGGATCGATTTCCTTCGTCTCGCCGGTGGCACGGCTTCTCATGGGCAAGGCTGTTGGGGATGTGGTGGGCGCTGAGGGGCAGGAACTTGAGATCATTGCGATTTCGTAGGGTGCCCGCCACGGCGTGAAGGCACCGGCTCTGCAATTCGGGTTCACGGCCTTCTGCAATCGGCCTGGTTCGACCATGCCTTCATCGACGAGGGATACGGCGGCTTTGCGCCTTCATCCCGGTCGCCCACACCACCCTCATGAGTACCTGGATGCAGTCAGTCCGCTATTCGAGCGGTCACGTCGGGAACGCGCTGTCATTCCAGTCGTTCAAACCGCCCACTAAAGCTCCCAGAAGCAGTCGTTCTGATTGGCCAGTGGTCACATCCGGAATGCCCCATTCCCAACCGGTGCCTCCGGCCTCTTGTTGTCCGAACAGAACTCGATCGTGCTGACGTCGCAATGACACCCCAACCTCATTCTAGCTTTTCCCACCCTCGATACGTGCCAGCACTCTGTCCAGAGCCTGGGTCAGCGCCGCCTTTCCACCCTTTGTTTCAAATTCCGAGAGCACCTGTTCGTTCAGTCCACCCTTGGTGGCGAACTCCCGGCTCAGCAAGCTGAAGGATTCGATGCCCGGTTTTTGCGCCCTGTCTGCAAGGCTCTGAAAAAGCGGCGTGAGATAGGCTCGCCCCTTCGATCTCTCGAGGCCCTGGTCTGCCAGCCATTCCGTTGCGAATTCCATGATGCCGAAGTAGGTCGACATCAGCGCGCTGACGGCCGCGAGAAGGTCATATTCCTTTTTCGTTTCGCACTGGACAGCATTGCCGAGGGCGTTGAACAAAGCCGCCGCTTCGACGTCCGGCGGATAGATGGCCGTTACGCCGAGACGGTCCTCGACGAACGGAAGCGGGATCGCCTGCACCAGATGCACGTCGGCGCCGATCCAGTCGAGCAAGCTCTGCCGCTCCGTTGCCGCGACGACGCTGATGACCGATTGGCCCTGCCGGAACGAAAGCGCCTCGATAACCTCCCTGGCAATCTGCGGCCGGATCGCAAGAAAAACGATGTCGCTGAGATCGACGACGGCCTGATTATCCTTGGCCACGCGCACCGATGGGAAATCAGCGGCAAGCCGCGCGGCTATCTCCGCGCTGCGCGGAGAAAGGTGCACTTCGGCCGTATAAGGGGTGGTGGCCAGAAGTCCGCGAACCATCGCTTCGGTGATGGCGCCGGTGCCGACAAAGCCAATACTGTTGATGCTCACGATCTACTCCGCGGCTCGCAACGGACCGAGCGTAACGTCGGTCGTGTAGTTTTCGCGCATGAAGTTGATGAAATTGTCCTGGAACTGGCGGGTATGAGCATGCGCGAGCTCGTCGGCCAGCTCGACATTCTTGTCCCGGATGGCGTCCAGCATCTGGCTATGTTCGTCCGTCAGCAGATACCCTTCATGTGTTCGCTCAAGGTACTCGAAATGGAGGTGGAGCATGCGCTGGCCCTGGGACAGGAGCTTCTCGTAGAACGACGCGAGATACTGGTTCTTGCCAGCATAGGCGATCGCCATATGGAATTCCTTGTTCGCCTCGGACATGGCGAGGTGATTGCCGGTCCTGACTGCCGTCGCAAAGGCCTTGTCACGCTTGGCGATGACCTTCAGATCGGTATCGGTGCGCAACGCGGCAGCAAGGCGGGTGTTCATGCGCTGGGCTATGTCCAGGGCTTCCACATATTTCGGAAAGGTCGCCACCTCGATCGGCGCGACGATCGTGCTGCGGTTCGACAGGGTCACAACGAGCTCGTCCGCCCCGAGACGGATCAGCGCTTCCCGCACGGGTGAACGTGACATGTCGAACCGCTCGGCAAGAGTGGTTTCGTCGAGAAGCTGGCCGGGGGGCAGCGTCAGCGCCAGAATCTCGTTGCGGAGCGTGTCGTAGACGCTTTTCCAGCCGGTACCCCGGATTCGTTTCACTTCAGTCTCGTCAGACACTTAGGTCCCTTTCATCGGCAGATGCGGCATTGGGCCAGAAAACCATCGTCCCGGCAATGTAATTTTTCCGCTTGACTTTGTCGACACGCTGTTGACACATATTACTCAGTCGACACGTAGCCGACATGAAATAACAGAAACGGCCAGAGCCGACGAGTGGAACCGCGCATCACGCGCACAGCAAAAGAGGAATGCCGATGTTCTCGAAGATGATCACGTCCGCCGCGCGGGCAGTGCCAGCGCTCGCTCTCGTGGGTGCTCTTTCCGTACCAGCCGCTCACGCCCAGACTGCCGAGGGATATTGGCAGGGGGTCCAGACTGCGGGTGTCCTGAAATGCGGTGCTGCAGTGGCTCCGCCGTACATTATGCGGGACCCGGCGACCGGAGAATATTCCGGCTTCTATGCTGATCTTTGCCGCGAGTTCGCCGACACGCTGAAGGTGAAAGCCGAATTCATCGACACGACCTGGGATAACATCGTTGCCGGTCTTCAGGCCGGGAAGTGGGACATGTCGCTGGCGCTCAACCGCACACCGGCCCGCGCCATGGCCGTCCAGTTTTCGATCCCGGCGATGGAATACCAGATCTCGCTTGCCTACAACAAAAGCAACCCGAAGATCCCGCAGGGCGCCGCTTCGGTCGCCGATATCGACAAGGCCGATGTGACGATCGCCGTCATGTCCGGTACCGCGCAGGACAAGGCAATTTCGGCCGTCGTCAAGAACGCGACGATCATGCGCCTGCCTGGAAACGATGAAACGCGCCTCGCGCTGAATTCCAAACGCGCCGATCTCCTGGTCGACGCTTCGGACACAAACCAGCTTCTCACACAGGCCAACCCGGACTGGGCGGTGGCGATCAATCCGACGCCGGCGCTTGCCAAGCAGGGGGTTTCGTTCGGCCTGCCGCACGGCATGTCGGCCGCCGATGTCGAAGTGGTGAATATCTTCCTGGAGGAGAAGGTCGCGACCGGTCATGTCGACGAGTTGATCCGCAAGGCGGTGGATCAGGTTCTCAGCAGTTCCAACTGATCCTGTTGGCGTCGGCGCATGTCGCCGACGCCTTCTTCTGGTTTTAAGATGAACCGAGAGCGGCCATGGCCATGTCCTTCAGTCTTCCCCTCGTCAAAATGCAGGCACTCCACAAGAGCTATGCCGACGGCGCCATCCAGGTGCTCAAAGGCATCGATATCGAAATGAAGCCGGGTGAACGCGTCGTCGTCATCGGCCCCAGCGGCGGCGGCAAGAGTACCCTGCTGCGGGTGATGATGGGGCTGGAGAAGATTGACAGCGGTTCGGTGACCTTTGACGGAAAGCCGTACATCTCCTCCGGAGTCAAAGAGAGCAAGACCGTCATTGACATGAGTGTCCGCCGCTCGATCGGCATGGTCTTCCAGCATTATACTTTGTTTCCGCATCTCAATGTCCTGCAGAATCTCACCCTTGCTCCCTGCAAGGTGCGCGGCGAAGCAAAGGCCAAGGCGCAGGATCGGGCGCAGACCCTCTTGGAGCGTTTTGGGCTGGGTGCAAAAGCGAAAGCCTATCCGGCCCAGCTTTCCGGGGGCCAGAAGCAGCGCGTTGCCATCGCCCGCGCCTTGATGCTCGATCCGAAGCTGATGCTGTTCGACGAAGTGACATCGGCACTGGACCCTGAACTGGTCGGCGAAGTCGAGCAGGTCATCCTGCAGCTTGCCGCCCAGAACATGCCGATGATGATCGTCACCCACGATATGTGGTTCGCCAGGAATATTGCCTCCCGGGTCATCTTCTGCGCAGGCGGAGTGGTGGTCGAGGACGGTCCGCCGGAGCAGGTGCTCGGGTCTCCGAAGGAGGAGCGAACCAAGGAATTCATCGACCGCGTCTTTCACATCAACCAATAGGAGGCGAGGGTGGAGTACACATTCGACTTCAACGCGGTCTCGCTTGCACCCTTGCTCAAGGGCCTATGGGTGTCGCTTGAACTGACGGTCGCCGCCAATGTCATCGGCATCGTGTTCGGCTTCGGATTGGCGCTGCTGATCATGAGCCCCTTCAAGCTTGTCCGGCTGCCGTTCATGCTGTTCGTCGAGTTCTTTCGCTGCACGCCGGCGATCGTCCAGATCGTCTGGATCTTCTATTGCGTGCCGATGCTGTTCGACGTGTTTCTCGATCCGATCACGATGGGCGTGCTGGCTCTGGGCCTCAATCTAATGGCCTTCAATGCGGAAGCCTATCGGGCGTCCATCCAGGCGGTGCCCAAAGAGCAGATCGACGCCGGGATCGCCCTTGGCCTGACGCCGGTCCAGCGCATTCTCCACATCGTCTTTCCAACGGCTTTCCGTGCTTCGGTGCCGGTTCTCCTGACCAATGGCATCGTGATCTTCCAACAGAGCGCCCTCGTTGCGATCGTCGCGATCCAGGATCTCATGTACCAGGGCAAATCCCTGGCAACGGAAACCTATCGCCCGATCGAGACATTCACCGTGGTCGCTCTGATCTATTTCGCGGTGTCTTTCCCGGTAACCCAGATCGTCGGCCTGCTTGAGCGCCGCCGGCAGCTTCTCGTCAGCTAGGGGCACGTCATGGAACTCGATTTCTCGATCCTATCCAAATTCCAGTACGCGCTTCGGCTCGGACTATGGACGACGCTCAAACTCACGGTGATCTGTATCGTGCTTGGTTGCGCGCTGGGCTTTGCCGTCGGCCTTGCCCGCACGTCGCGCAACATCGCCGTTCGGGCGGTTTCCAGCGCCTATGTGGAATTCTTTCGCGGCACGCCGGTCCTCGTCCAATTGTTCTGGATCTTCTTCTGCCTGCCGCTGATGCTTGGTGTCGAGCTCTCCAACTTCACGTCCGGCGTCGTTGCGCTGACGCTGTACATGGGAGCAATCACCAGCGAGACCTTCCGGGCGAGCCTGAAGTCGATCGGGCCGGAGCAATTTGATGCCTGTGTGGCGCTTGGGCTGCCGAGGAACGTGCAGGTGATCAACGTCGTTCTGCCGCAGGCGGTTCTTCGCGCCATTCCGACACTGCTGTCGAACTGCGTCAGTCTCTTCAAGGAGAGCGCGCTGGTTTCGGCCGTAGGCATGGCCGATCTGATGTTCGTTGGCCAGAATATCTCCAACAACACCGCAAGGCCGGTCGAAGTGCTCACGGTCGTGGCGCTCATCTATTTCGTCATTGCGTTTCCCCTGACACGGGCCGTCTCGGTCATCGAGGCCCGGATCCTCAGGAAACTCGCCATCTAATCGCAACAGCTTCACAGACAGGAGACACCCCATGAAACTGTCCGGCGTCATGCCCGCGCTCATCACCCCTTTCGACGCAAACGGCAAGGTCGATTTCAAAGCTTATGAAAAACATCTGACCGCCCTGCGCGCTGCGGGCGTGACAGGCTGGGTGCCGATGGGATCGACCGGCGAATATTCCGCGCTTACCAATGCGGAGCGGGACGAGGTGCTGAAGTTCGTCAAGGATTTCGCCAATGAGGGCGAGGCCCTGATCGCCGGCACGAATGCACCGGCGACCCGCGAGGTCATCGAGAACACCTTGCGCGCCAAGGAGATCGGTTACGACACCGTTCTGCTCGCCACGCCGTTTTATACCCGCCCGACCCAGGACGAGCTTCTGGCGCATTTCCAGAGGGTGCTGACGGAAACCGACATCAACCTCGTCCTCTACAGCTATCCCTACAAGGATGGTGTCGAGATCGGCTTCGACATCCTCGACGCGCTGGCCGATGATCCGCGCGTTCTCGGCATCAAGGAGAGCTCCGGTTCGCTTCAACGGGCGATCGATATCCATGCCCGTTACAAGGGGCGTATCGACCTCATCTCCGGTTCCGACGATATCGCGCTCGATTTCATGTTCTGGGGTGCCGATGCCTGGATTTGCGGACCGGCGAACTGCATGGCGAAGGCCTGCGTCGACCTCGACCGCACCTTCCGCTCGGGCGACCTTGCCGAGGCGCGCGAGAAGATGGTGGTTCTCTATCGTGCCATGAACATCCTGGAGAGCGGCAAGTTCGTGCAGAAGGTCAAGTATGGCTGCGAACTGCAGGGGCTTCCAGTCGGTATTTGCCGGGCTCCGCTCGGCGAGCTGACCACCGATGAGAAGGCGGAATTCACCGCAGCCATGCAGCCTATCCTGAACTGGTAGGCGTCATCTCTGTCGCGGCGCGACAGGCCCCCGGTCGTTATCTCTTGAGCCTGAGGAAAAGAAGTGTCTTCCATCGTCGTCGTCGGAGCCGGCATCATTGGTACGGCCATTGCCTACGAGTTGCAGCGCCGCGGCCAGTCCGTCGTGCTGGTCGACAAGACCGGGCCGGGGCAGGGTGCGTCCTATGGCAACATGGCGAGCATTGCGGTGACGGAATTTATGCCGGCCTCCCGGCCGGGAATCTGGGCGCAGATGCCGAAATGGTTGCTTGATCCGGAAGGCCCGGTGCGCATCCGCCCCTCGTACTTGCCCCGCCTGATCCCCTGGTTTCTGCGTTTTCTCGACGCGAGCCGCCCGTCGAAGCTCAGGGCGCTTGAGGCTGCGGGGGCTGCCCTGTGCGCACGGGTTTACGAGGATCTCGACGATCTGCTGAAGACGACGGGTCTTCAGGATATGCTCAGCAGAGAAGGCTGCCTGAGCGTTTACGCCGATGAGGCGGAATTCCACGCGGACCGGGATCATGTCGAGATTCTGGATCGTTTCGGCTTCCGTTACGAAATCCTCGGCGGCGACGCCATTCGTCATCTGGAACCTGCTTTGACGACTAAGATTAGCAAGGCACTGCTTTTTCCTGACAATCGTTCGATCTCCGATCCGTATAAACTCGTTCTGAAACTCTTCGAAAAATTCCAAGAGCTTGGCGGTGTTATTCAGCAGGGAGAGGTCGTCGGTTTCGATCACGACAATTCCGGCGTTACAGCCTTGCGCCTCGCTGATGGCCGCCGGCTTGAAGCCGGATCGGTGGTCCTGGCGGCCGGAGCTTTCACCGCACGCCTGTCGGCAATGCTGCAGGAGCCGATCCCGCTCGAAACGGAGCGCGGCTATCACACGCAGATAATGGCGCCTGGTCTTTCGATACGCCATTCGATGATCTGGCCGGCACGGGCCTTCATGGTCACGCCAACGGCCGGCGGCATCCGCGTCGGCGGCACGGTCGAAATGGCCGGCCTTGATGCTGCGCCAGACTACAGACGCTCCAAGGTTCTGGTGAAGCGGGCGCGGGAGGCACTGCCTCACCTGAAGGTGGAGAATACGACCGAATGGATGGGGCATCGCCCGGCCATGCCGGACACCGTTCCGGTCATGGGGCCATCGGCAAAGCGGAAGAACGTCTGGTACGCCACCGGCCATGGACATCTTGGCCTGACATATGGCGCGACCACCGCACGTCTGATGGCCGATCTCATCACGGGCGTCACGCCGCCCATCGACATGAAACCCTATCGGGTCGACCGGTTCTAACCGGACGCCACGCTCGACAGGAAGGAAAACGGCAATGCGAAACGAACTCTACATCGACGGCAGATGGGTCAAGCCCGTCAGGGGAGGTAGCACCGAGGTGATCAACCCTGCGACCGAGGAGGTCATCCAAACGATTGCCGCCGCGACCGAGGAAGACGTCGACCTCGCCGTCAAGGCGGCCCGCCGCGCTTTCGACAAGGATGGCTGGCCGAAACTGTCCGGCGCCCAGCGTGCGACCTATCTTCGTTCCATCGCCGACGGCATTCGTGCGCGCCAGGCAGAGATCGCCCGGTTGGAAGTTCTCGACAACGGCAAACCCTTTCCGGAAGCGGACTGGGATGTTGCGGATGCAGCAGGATGTTTTGATTTCTACGCGGGGCTTGCCGAGCAGCTCGATAGTAATCCGGAGGAGGGGATCGCTCTCGCCGATGACCGGTTCACGTCCAAGGCGGTGAGGGAGCCGATCGGTGTCGCGGGAGCCATAATTCCATGGAACTATCCGCTGCTGATGGCCGCCTGGAAGGTCGCACCGGCGCTTGCGGCTGGATGCACAATTGTTCTCAAACCCGCTGAACAAACGTCGCTGACGGCGCTTGAGTTGGCCGCCATTGCCGACGACGTCGGCCTGCCTGCAGGGGTATTGAACATTCTGACCGGCGCCGGTTCCGTGGCTGGCCAGGCGATCATCGATCACAAGGGGGTCGACAAGCTGGCATTTACAGGATCGGGACCGATCGGCTCCAAAATCATGGCCGCGGCTGCTCGCGACATCAAGCGCGTGAGCCTCGAACTCGGCGGCAAGTCGCCCTTCGTCGTCTTCGAAGATGCCGATATCGATGAAGCCGTCGAATGGATCATGTTCGGCATCTTCTGGAACCAGGGTCAGGTCTGCTCGGCGACTTCCCGCGTTCTCGTGCACGAGGAGATCTACCAGCGCCTGCTCGCCCGCCTCGTCGAGGAGACGAACAAGATCACGATCGGCAACGGTCTCGATGACGGCGTCCTGCTGGGCCCGCTGGTGTCGAAGCGTCAGTACGAACAGGTTCTCGCAGCGATCGAGGGCGCACGCAAAGCCGGGGCGACGGTTGCCTGCGGCGGGACACGTCCGGAAGGATTCGACAAGGGTTACTACCTTCGACCGGCAGTGCTGGTTGATGTTCCTCTCGACAGCGACGCATGGGTCGAGGAAATTTTCGGGCCGGTCGTCTGCGTCAGGCCCTTCAGGACGGAGGAGGAGGCAATCGAGCTTGCCAATGACAGTCGCTTCGGGCTTGCTGCGGCGGTGATGTCCAAGGATGATGTTCGTGCCGAGCGGGTCGCCGCCGCCTTCCGCGCCGGCATCGTCTGGATCAACTGCTCGCAGCCAACCTTCACCGAAGCGCCTTGGGGTGGATACAAGGAATCCGGCATAGGTCGCGAACTCGGTCGCTGGGGGCTCGAAAACTACCTCGAAACGAAGCAGATCACCAAATACATCACCGACAAGCCCTGGGGCTGGTACATCAAGTGAGCGACATGCGTTTCGAAAGATCTCTCGAACTGCTTCTTGTCCACTGCCAGGGCGAACTTGGCCACGTCCTCGTCAGCGGCGCTCCCGACATTCCAGGCGCCACGATGCTCGACAAGATGAACCACATCAACACGGTCGATGACAGCCTGCGTCGCTTCGTCACCTTCGAGCCGCGCGCAAACGTCGCCATGTCAGTGAACCTGCTGGTTCCGCCGGCGCGTGCGGATGCTGATGCCGGCTTCATCGTGCTACAGGCGGACCGGGCGCACCCGATGTCGGGAAGCAATTGCATCTGCGTCGTGACCGCGCTTCTCGAAAGCGGGCGTGTTCCCATGCAGGAGCCGGAAACGACGGTTCGACTGGATACGCCCGCCGGACTGATCGTCGCCCGCGCACGCTGCGAGAACGGGCGCTGCCTTGCCGTCAGTCTCGACAATGTGCCGAGCTTTGCCGAGCTTCTCGACCACGAAATCGGTACCCCGTTCTGGGGTCGCATCAAGGTCGATGTGGCGTTCGGCGGCGTCTACTACGCGCTGGTGGATGTCGGGCAAATCGGACTTCGCATCGACCCGGCAAACGCGCGCGCTCTTGCTGAAGCCGGTATCGAGCTCAAACGCCTTCTGGCGGACAAGATCGAGGTTAGGCATCCCACGTTGCCCGGCGTCGATGAGATTGCCTATGTCATGTTCCGGGACCTGGAGCCGGACGGAGCGATCCGAACGTGCACGACGTTGCAACCGGGGCGGGTCGATCGTTCTCCTTGCGGGACCGGCAGTTCGGCCAACCTGGCGGCACTCTTTGCCCGAGGCCTTGTAAAAGTGGGCGACAAGCGCACGTCTCGCTCCATCATCGGGGGAGAATTCCAGGCTGAGGCGATCGGCGAAACTGATGTCGCGGGAAGACGGGCCGTTTTGCCGAGGATAACCGGCCGTGGTTATATCTATGGCCACACCGAGCTGCGGCTGTCGGATGACGACCCGTTTGCGCAGGGATTTGCGCTTTCCGATACCTGGGGGTCGCAGGTCGGCCTTCTGAAGTGAGGTGAACAGATGAGCCAATCGCTCGATGGACAGTCTATCCTTGTCACCGGCGCATCAGGCGGCATTGGCGCCGCGATCGTTGAACGCCTGGCATCTGAAGGTGCCAGACCCATCATCCACTACGGCCGTGATCGCGATGGAGCGGAAGCATTGCTGTCGCGCATTGGCGGACACGGCTTCATCGTGCAGGCCGATCTGTCTGCTCCCGAAGGCGCCTTTCAGCTTTGGCAAAAAACCGTTGATGCCGCCGGACGGATGCACGGTGTTGTCAACAATGCCGGAATCCGCACCGAGATTTCCATAGAAGCGTCTCCGGACGATTGGAAAGCCGCCTGGCAGAAGGAATTCCAGATCAATTTCTTCGCTGCGGCCGATCTTTGCAAGGAAGCGATCCGCCATTTCAAGGCGCATGGCGGCGGCCGGATCGTCAACATGGCAAGCCGCGCCGGACAGCGCGGTTATGCGGCGGACGCGATGCCCTATGGAGCGAGCAAGGCGGCACTCGTGAACCTGACGAAATCCATCGCTCGCAGCTTTGGCGCAGATGGGGTGACAGCCGTTGCGATCGCGCCCGGTTGGGTCCGCACGGACATGGCGGAAGAGTTCATCGCGACGCACGGCAAGGCCGCGGCTGTCGCCGATATCCCAATCGGAGAAATGGCCAGCCCGGAAGAGGTGGCGGAACTCGTCGCATTCGTGCTGCGCCCGTCGCAGGCATCCCTGAACGGGGCGACGCTTGACGTCAACGGCGGAAGCTACATTCGATAGAACAGAGGAAGATTGTCATGAAGCGGTTTGAAAACAAGGTTGCCATCGTCACGGGAGCCGGCGGCGGCATAGGGTCGGCAATCGCGTGCCGGCTGGCTGCCGAAGGCGCTCTCGTTGTTGTCACCGATGTGAATGCGGAAGCAGCAGCGCAGGTTGTCAGCGGCATCGAGGCGGAAGGTGGTGCGGCTGCGGCAATTCCGGCGGATATTTCGAAGAAGGAAGCCTGCTTCCGCTTGATCGAGGAAGCTCACGGCCTGAACGGCCGTATCGATGTTCTCGTCAACAACGCAGGCATCAACCGGCGCGGAAATCTTTTGTCTCTTTCCGACGAGGACTGGGACATCAGCTTCACCGTCAACCTCGACGCGATGTTCCATCTCTGCCGGGCGACCATTCCCCATATGATCACTGCTGGCGGCGGCGCGATTGTAAACACGGCTTCGCAGTGGGGTCTCTATCCGGCGCCGAACCACATCGCCTACAACACCACGAAGGCTGCCGTCGCCGCCTTCACCCAGAACCTCGCCCGCGACTATGCTCCCGACAAGATCCGCGTCAACGCCGTGTGCCCCGGCGAGATCCACACGCCCATGCTGGAAGCAGGCGTCACACGATCCGGACGAACAATCGCCGATCTCGACAAGCTCGTGCCCTTCGGGCGCATCGGCAAACCCGAGGAAGTCGCAGCTCT
Source organism: Rhizobium herbae (assembly GCF_017873135.1). GTDB lineage: Bacteria > Pseudomonadota > Alphaproteobacteria > Rhizobiales > Rhizobiaceae > Pararhizobium > Pararhizobium herbae. Next base: position 524,994 of record NZ_JAGGJV010000002.1, read on the forward strand.
CGTTGCTTTCCTCGCATCGGATGAGGCAGCTTTCATGTGCGGATCGCTTGTCGAAATTACGGGCGCGCAGGCTGTTGCGTAGCGGCGGCTCGCGGCGCTGTCCCACGGACTTTTAGCAGGCTCGGAATTTGGTCGCATACTACGAGCGGGGGTCATTACGTCCGGAACGCGCCCGCCATCTTGGCCATATAGATAAAGTTCGCCTCGACCCAGAAGCGGATATGGAGGTGACTGCGCTGATGGTCTCGGTCGCGCCAGTTCTGACTTTCCCACCAGCCACAGCGAAGGTCGCGATAAGACCTCCTTCAGTTCGCAACAACCAGATCGACGCATAGGCGACGGTACCAAATCCACCGTGATAGGAGAGCAGGCTTGGGATGGATCACACTGCCTGCCTCCATCGATGTTTGCGTAGCTGCCGCACAGTCCACGCTCGATGAGATAACCCGCAAGGCAGGCAAGCGATGACCGTCGTCGGCGTCTGGGCAACCAAAACTTCTCGTCCTGCATTGACCCTGGCAACATTCACTAGCCCAGCAGTGCAATTCGGCTTCTTACCTGCGGACGATGCCGCTATGATCGGGTCATGGATACCCGTGACTGCAACGAGATCGCCGCGTGGTTGGCCGAGGCCGGCCTGCTGGGGATTCGAGACGAGGCCTCGCTGACGCAGGCATTCTGCGAACGATGCGTCGAGGCCGGACTGCCGCTAGGCAAAGTCTTCGTGATGATCGACACGCTTCATCCGATGTATGAGGCGCGCGCGTTTTTTTGGGACGAGGATCCCGAAAACAATTTCCGCGAAGAAGAACATGTCGGCAGTCGTGATCCGGAAGGTGCGGGTCAGCGGTCGCGTAGCCCCTTCCTGCAAATGCTGCGTCGGCGCGAGACCTCGCTGCGCTGCCGGCTGGAGCACGGCGAAACCCACGGCTATCCAGCGATCCAGGAATTGTGTGACGCTGGTCAGACTGACTATCTGGCATTCGTCTACCGCACGCGGCAGGCAGTACGAGTCGAAGATGTCGATGCATTCTATGCGCGTTTCACCACGGCTCGGCCGGGCGGATTCAGCGACGTTGATGTGGCCTGCCTGGCGCAACTTACGCCTCACCTCGGCCTCGCCATCAGGTCCGCTGCACAGACCCGGCTGACGAAGACGCTCGCGGAAGCATATCTCGGTCGCGATGCCGGCCGGCGTGTGCTCAGCGGCGCGATTCGACATGATGCTGTGAGGCGTATCCGGGCCGTGCTCTGGTATTCGGACATCACCGGCTACACCCATCTCTCCGAGTCCGTGCAGGTCGATCAGTTGATCCCTCTGATCAACGACTATGCGGAGGCGGTGATTGGGGCGGTCAGGTCGGCCGGCGGTGATGTCCTGAAGCTGATCGGAGACGGTGTGCTGGCGATATTTACGAGTTCCCGGCCGGAATATGCGTGCCGAGCGGCCGTTGACGCGGAGCACGATCTACGGCTGCGGCTCGGCCAGCTTGCACGCCGCCGCAAAACAGAGGGCCTACCTGTCGCCGACATCCATCTCGGTCTGCATGCGGGCGATGTATTCTACGGCAACATCGGCACACCCGACCGGCTCGATTTCACTGTGGTTGGCCAAGCAGTCAATGAAGTAAGCCGCATCAGCGACATGTGCCAATCCACAGGGCGAAACATGCTCTGCTCCTCGGAGTTCGCCGACCTCCTGCTGGGGGCGGAACGAGACAAGCTCGTTTCCGTCGGGCGATTTGCGTTGAAAGGCGTTGGAAAAGCCAAGGAATTGTTCACGCTCGATCCAAGCCTTGCAGCCGCGGATACGACATCGAAATGAGGGCCTCTCGCCGGCGGGCATCTGTGGCGAGGCATTGATGGGGCAAGACCTGTCGCTGCGTCTGGCCGCCTGTATGAATACGCTTCCGCTTAGACAGGGCATGCCCGTATTGGAGATCGGATGCGGCTGCAGCCCGCGACTCGTGGCGAGCCTTGAACGTCCGCTTGATCAGAACCGAGACCAAAAGCTGACAATCCGCACACGGCCCCAAAATTGTCACCCGTCCAGGCCGAGGCCAACGACCGCCTCTAGCGCAAACTCGCCCTTCATGAACCTTTGCAGCCCCCCTTCACCACCCGCGCCAGCCGGCCGAGGCGACCAGTTCGTTGCGGATGAAGGCGATGTCGTCGGAGGCGGCGAGGGTGCCGGCTCCGGTGAGCCTGCCGCGGCGGCGCAGGGTCGTCAGGCCGGCAATGCGCCGTGGCATTGTCCCGGGGACGTCGGGTTCGTAAAGGTCTTCCGCGTCAAAGCTTGCCGGGTCGACCGAGACGACGCGGATTCCGCGCGCGGCGAATTCGCGGGCAAGGCCGAGCGTCAGCATATCGATGGCGCCCTTGATAGTGGAATGCGCCTCCTCATTCGATGTGGCATTGCCCGTCGCGCTCATATTGATGATGATGCCGCCCTTGTTGCCGAACTGCCGGGCGGCTTCCTGGCACATCAGGAAGGTGCCGAAGACATTGACGGCGAATGCCCGGTGCGGATCCGCCGGCTCGACCCGGAAGATGCCGGCATTGTTGACGACGATGTCGGGCCTGCCGAAAATCTCGTCGGTGGCGCGGAAGATGCGCCTGACGTCCTGCGATTTCGAAACATCGCCCTGGACGGCAATGGCCCGGCCGCCGTGCCTGACGATATCGGCCGCGATACGAGCGGCGCCCTCCATGTCCGCCGCGTCGTTGACCACGACGGCAGCGCCTTCGCCGGCAAGGCGGCCGGCGATCCGCGCCGTCGGCCCGTTGGACACTCCGGTGACGATAGCGATTTTTCCGGTCAATCTGGTCATGGGGCTCTTCCTTGATTCGCCGGACCGCGTTCGTCCGATGAGCCGATCATGCAACGGATACGTGTCCGGGTGTTACAGCGATCCTCCGAGATTTATATGCGATCCTGCAAATTTCGGTATCACCGCATTCCCCAGGCGACAATTTCGGGGTAGCGTCGAAACTGCCGGAAACACCGGCGGAAACCGGGAAGCCTTATCGTTCCATGCAAGATCAATCCGAGAGATTCGCGGAAATCGCCTCGATCATTTCACGGCACGTGTCCGGAACGGGGATGTTCGAAACCGCCATCGAAAACCTGTTCTTCGGGCGCCAGACCGCGCCGACGAACCCGGTGCATCTGGCCCATCGCCCGGCCTTCGCCCTCATCGCCCAGGGCGAAAAAAGCGTGACGCTGGGGCAGGATGTCTATCGCTATGGGGTCGGCGATTGTGTTGTGGTGTCGTTCGACCTGCCGGTCATCTCCCGGGTCAGCGTCGCCAGTCCGCAGACGCCGCATCTGGGTCTTGGCATGATGATCAATCCCGACCGGCTGCGCGAGGTACTGCAGCGGATCGCCGTTCCATCCGTCGCGGCAACGGCCGACGGCATGCGGGGGCTTGCCGTCCACAAGGCGTCGCCGGCGCTCGTGGATGCGACGCTCCGCTATCTCAGGCTCCTTGATACTCCGAACGATATTGCCGGGCTTGCCCCTCTCGTCGAGCAGGAAATTCTCTATCATCTTCTGACGGGGCCTTACGGACCCCGGCTGATCCAGATCGCCACGGCAGACAGTCCCGGAAACCGGGTCGCCAAGGCGATCGCCTGGCTGCGGGAAAACTATGCCTTGCCGTTGCGCATCGAGGACCTGGCCGAACATGTCGGCATGAGCGTGTCCTCGCTGCATCATCACTTCAAGGCGGTCGCCGCGATGACGCCGATGCAATATCAGAAGCAGCTCCGGCTCAACGAGGCGAGGCGCCTGATGCTGGTCGAGAACATCGACGCCGGAACCGCCGGGCATCGGGTCGGCTACCAGAGCCCGTCCCAGTTCGGGCTGGAATATACCCGTCTCTACGGTCTGTCGCCGCTGCGCGACGTCGCCGCGCTCAGGACCCAGGTGGCGGCCGAGTAACGCCCCGAGGGTGGAACAGTTGGAGGAAAACCGGAAGCTCGACGCGCTCAGCGCGCTGCCGCCGGAATATCCGGGCTGGATGCTGGAGCGGCAGGGTGCAGCCCGGCGTCCGCAGCCGTTCAAGCCCAAGCTATGATGCCGCATGAGGGGGCCTTTTCAACCGGAAGGCTTGCATCACCGTCGTATTCCGCCGACAAGGAAACCTGCCTGAACATTGTCAGCTGAAAGTGACGCATTGACCGACAACCCCGCCGCCGCCATCGATGCCATCACGCAGATCAGTGCCGTACCGACCATTCTCGACGTGGTCTGCAAGACGACCGGCATGCGTTTTGCGGCGGTGGCGCGGGTGACAGTGGATCGCTGGATCGCCTGCAGCGTTCGCGACGAGATCGCCTTCGGCCTGGAGCCGGGCGGCGAATTGAAGATCGAGACGACGATCTGCAACGAGATCCGGGATCACCGCCAGGCTGTCATCATCGACAATGTTGCCGAGGATCCGGCCTATGCCAACCACCACACGCCGGCGATCTATGGGTTGCAGAGCTATATTTCCATGCCGATCACGCTGGCCGACGGCTCCTTCTTCGGCACGCTCTGCGCCATCGACACGGTGCCGCGCACGCTGAACACGCCGGAAACCGTCGGCATGTTCCAGCTGTTTGCCAATCTGATCGCCTTCCATCTCGACGCCCAGCAGCGCATCGACCAGGAGCGGCAGGCAAGCGAGCTGCGCGAGCAGTTCATCGCCGTGCTCGGCCATGATCTGCGCAATCCGCTGGCGTCGCTGGATGCCGGCACGCGCATGCTGCTGCGCTCGGTGGAGGACGACAAGGGTAAGACGGTGCTTGCACTGATGCGGAGCAGCATCGCGCGCATGTCGGGCCTGATCGACAACGTGCTCGATTTCGCCCGCGGCAGGCTCGGCGGCGGTATCGCCGTGGAGCAGGCGAGCCGGGTGCCGCTCAAGCCGGTGATGGAGCAGGTGATCGGGGAGCTGAGGATGGCCAATCCGGGACGGCGGATCGACGCCGACCTGACGGAAGCGCTGGTGCGCTGCGACGAGGGCCGCATCGGGCAGTTGCTGTCGAACCTGCTTGCCAATGCCCTGACCCATGGCGATCCCGAAGCGCCGATCCGGGTGCGATCGACCATTGCGGGCGACCGCTTCGAGCTGTCGGTAGCGAATGCCGGCGAGCCGATCCCGCAGGCGGTGGTCAAGGACCTCTTCAAGCCTTTCGTGCGCGCTTCGGCCAAGGCCAACCTGCAGGGGCTGGGTCTCGGACTTTACATCGCCTCGGAAATCGCCAAGGCGCACAAGGGTCAGCTGACGGTCATTTCGGCACCCGAGGAGACCTGCTTCACCTTTCGCATGCCGCAACAATGAACCGGCGCTGCGCTTTATCCCGCTGGCTCTAGCGGCGGTCGCCGTTCACGCCGTCGTCGCCCGGCCAGAGGCAGAGCGCGATGAAGATGACGGGGCTGAGCACGGGTATGAACAGGCAGATGGCGAGATGGCCGGGATAGCCGATATCGTGCAGCCGCTTGATGGTCAGCATGACGATCGATGCGGTGGAGACGAGGCCGGTCACCACCAGCGCCAATGTCCACAGAGCCAGGGCAAGATCATTTTCCTGATGCGCCAACATGCGCGTCAGAACGAAGCCGCCGATGGCGGCCCAGAACAGCCAGCCGAGAAAATAGGGCCGGCGACTGAGGCGGCCGGAGGGGCTGAAGAACAGCCAGGACATGCTTTGCTGCCCCTCCGTCGCCATCGATCAGTCCCGCAGCAGTTCGTTGATGCCGGTCTTCGAGCGGGTCTTCTCGTCGACGCGCTTGACGATGACGGCGCAGTAGAGGTTCGGCGCGGGCAGGCCGTTCGGCATGGTGGCGCCCGAACCCATCGAGCCGGCGACGACGACGGAATAGGGCGGCACTTCGCCATAGGTCACTTCGCCGGTGGCGCGGTCGACGATCTTGGTGGACTTGCCGATGAACACGCCCATGCCGAGCACCGAGCCCTCGCGCACGATGCAGCCTTCGACCACCTCGGAGCGGGCGCCGATGAAGCAGTTGTCCTCGATGATCGTCGGGCCGGCCTGCATCGGCTCCAGCACGCCGCCGATGCCGACGCCGCCGGACAGGTGCACATGCTTGCCGATCTGGGCGCAGGAACCGACCGTCGCCCAGGTGTCGACCATGGTGCCTTCGCCGACATAGGCGCCGAGATTGACGAAGGACGGCATCAGGATGGCGTTCGGGGCGATATAGGCGGACCGGCGGACGACCGCATTCGGCACGGCGCGGAAGCCGGCCTCGCGGAACTGGTTTTCGCCCCAGCCCTCGAACTTCGACGGCACCTTGTCCCACCAGGTCGACTGGCCCGAACCGCCCTTGACCACTTCCATGTCGTTGAGGCGGAAGGACAAGAGAACGGCCTTCTTCAGCCACTGATTGACGGTCCAGTTGCCGTCTTCGCCGCGCTCCGCCACGCGCACCTTGCCAGCGTCGAGCAGATCGAGCGCGGTATCCACCGCATCGCGGATCTCGCCCTTGGTGTTGATGGTCACGGTATCGCGGTTGTCGAAAGCGGTGTCGATGGTCTTCGACAGGGAAGCGAGATCAGGGGTCGTCATCGGAATTCCTTAAACTTCGGCGTCTATCGTAATCTGCTCTAGAGCATGATCCCGAAAAATTGAAGTGATTTTCGGTTGCGGTCGGCACGGGATGAAGGTGTATGTCACGCGATGGCTGCGGGTGATTTGATCCGTAGCGCGGGATGACATGGGAAGGAGCATCCGGCAGCGATGAAGAGCGGCCGGTTTGCGGCAGGAAAGTTTGACATGGCACGTGTGAAGAAGACGAATTTGCGGCGCAAGGACGGGGTCTGGGATCCGCTGGTCGATAGCGAGCAGGCAAAACACCGGGCGGCGGGCGTCCCGCAGACACCGCAATCGATGTCGCCCTCCTACAGGCTCGCCTATACCGACGACGATTTTTTGACGCGCGAGGAACTGCGCCCGGTCCGGCTGCAGCTGGAACTCCTGAAACCCGACATGATCCTGACCGAGCGCGGGATCACATCGACGGTGGTGATGTTCGGCGGCGCCCGCATTCCCGAACCGGGCGGCGACGCCTGGGCGGCGAAGAACGAGACGCAGCGCAAGAACCTGACGGCCGCCTCGATCTACTACGAGGAAGCGCGGAAATTCTCCCGGCTGTGCTCGCTGCATTCGGCGCAGTCCGGCTACAAGGAATATGTCGTCACCACCGGCGGCGGGCCGGGCGTGATGGAGGCGGGCAACCGGGGTGCGGCCGAAATCGGCGCGCCGTCGATCGGCCTCAACATCGTGCTGCCGCACGAGCAGGCGCCGAACCGCTATGTGACGCCGGAGCTCTCGTTCAACTTCCACTATTTCGCCATCCGCAAGATGCATTTCCTGCTGCGCGCCAAGGCCGTCGTGGTGTTTCCCGGCGGCTTCGGCACGCTCGACGAATTGTTCGAGACGATCACGCTGATGCAGACCGGCCGCATGGCGCTGGTGCCGCTGATCCTGTTCGGCGAGAAATTCTGGCGCAAGATCATCGATTTCGAAGCGCTCGCCGAGTTCGGCACCATCGCCCCGAACGACGTCGATCTGCTCCAGTTCGTCGAAACGGCCGATGAAGCCTGGGAGATCATCGCGAGATTCTACGAGACGGTCGACCCGGCTGCGGTGCCTGTGGCTTCCGGCGCACGGTAAGTGCCTGCTGTTCTTTGATTGGTCAGACGCGCCTGAACCAAATCGCTTCAGGCGCGTTCCTCAGTTCATTCGCGAACATAGGAGCTGACCATGAGCGAGAAGAGCCTTTCCGAAGTTGCCCAGAAAATGCGCGATATCGATATCGCCATGCTATCGACGCATACGGATGGCGGTGCGATTGCTGCACGGCCGATGAGCAACAATGGCGAAGTCGATTACGACGGCGATTCCTATTATTTCACCTGGGAAAAGTCGCGCATGGTTGATGACATCAAGAAGAATTCGAAGGTGGGACTATCCTTTCTGGGAAAGAAAGCTTTTTCGATCGCCGTGGAGGGAGAAGCCGACGTGATCAAGGACAAGGAAGCCTTCAAGGAGCGCTGGACGCCGGATCTCGGCGATTGGTTCAAGGACGGCATCGACACCAAGGGTATGGTGATGATTAAGGTCAGCGCTGTGCGGGCGCATTACTGGGACGGCGAGGACGAGGGCGAAGTCAAGCTGACAGGCAAGCGGCGTCATTGACCATTTGGCGCACGATGCTGCGAAGTCTCCAACCGGCTTTGTGTCGCAGTGACAGACGGCCGCGGTTGTGGCAATGAGCCGCCATGAAAACCCTGCGGCTTGTCCTGAGAGATAGAGTGTCGGCCGGCGCCATCGCGGTGCTGGTCGGCGCCATGCTTTTGATGCAGGGGCTTCTGGGCGGTATCGCTCAGGGGACGATGGCGAGCGCCGCCGTCGATCCGTTCAATATCCTGTGCGTCTCGCATGATAGCAGCCTTGGACAGCGCTTGCCGGGAGACGGCCCGGTCAAGGCCGGACACGATCTTTGCGCCACGCTCTGCCAGCTTGCGGCAGGCTCCACACCCGTTTTGCCCGGCCGGTCCGCCGATGTCGCTTCGCCTGCCTTGCATGAGGTGGCCGAGGCCTATTTCACTCCTGAAGGCACGCCCCGCGCTGTCCTGCGCAGTTTCTTCGCCGAAGCCAGGGCTCCTCCTTTCCTCTCCGCATGACGTCGTAAGTCACGGCCGCTCGCCAGGCGACGGTCGATCGTTTCGCTTATCCGGAGAATCCCATGTCCGATTTTACCATCGGCCGCGCGAACGGCGCCGTTGCCGTGCGTTCCTCGTCCGACCTCTACCGCGCCGTCTGGCGCTGGCATTTCTATGCGGGCCTGCTCGTCCTGCCCTTTCTGATCACGCTGGCGATAACCGGCGCGCTCTACCTGTTCAGGGACGAGATCGATGGGGCCGTTTATGCCGACCTGAAGCGCGTCGAAATTCAAGAGAATGTGGCAAGGGCCGCACCTTCGGCGATGGTGGCGGCGGCGCTTGCCGCCTATCCCGGTACCGCCGTCAAATTCACGGACCCCGTTTCGCCGGGTTCGTCCGCCGAAATCACCGTGACGACGCCGGCAAATGGAAAACTGGCTGTCTATGTGAACCCCTATGACGGCAAGGTGTTGGGATCGCTGCCGGATCGCGGCACCATCATGTGGACCATCCGCACCCTGCACAGCCTGAAATATTTCGGTTCTTTCGCACGCTCGCTGATCGAGATCGCGGGCGGCTGGTCGATCCTGCTGGTCGCCACCGGCATCTATCTGTGGTGGCCGCGCAGCCAGACTGGCGGTGTCATGAGCATTCGCGGCACGCCGAAACGCCGCGTCTTCTGGCGCGACACCCATGCGGTGACCGGCATCGTCGTCGGATTCTTCATCGTCTTTCTCGCCGTCACCGGCATGCCCTGGTCCGGCGTCTGGGGCGCCAAGGTCAACGAATGGGCCAATGGCAGCAATTTCGGCTATCCCGTCGGCGTGCGCACCGCCGTGCCGATGTCCGACGAACATCTCGACCATATTGCCAAGACGTCGTGGTCGCTGGAACAGGCACAGGTGCCGCAGTCGTCAGGACATGGTGGTGTCGCGATCGGCCTCGATCAGGCTGTCGCCACCTTCGACAAGCTTGGCCTGCATCGCGGTTATGCCGTGAATATCCCGGCGACCCCGAGCGGCGTCTATACCGGCTCGGTCTATCCCGACGATCTCTCACAGCAACGGGTGGTGCATCTGGACCAGTACAGCGGCAAGCCCTTGATCGACATGAGCTACGCGGATTATGGCCCGCTCGGCAAGGCGCTGGAATGGGGGATCAACGTCCATATGGGGCAGGAGTTCGGGCTTGCCAATCAGCTTGTCCTGCTCGCTGCCTGCGTGGCCATCGTCCTGCTGGCGGTTTCGGCCGGTATCATGTGGTGGAAGCGCCGGCCAAAGGGCTCGCTCGGCGTGCCGCCGATGCCGGCCGACAGACGGGTGTTTCGCGGCCTGATCGCGCTTCTGGCGATCGGCGGAATTCTCTTCCCGCTCGTCGGCCTCTCGCTCGTCGTGATGCTGGCGCTGGACTGGACCTATCCGCGCTTCCGCCGTGCGATCCGTTTTGCGCCACCGGCGGCGGACGTGTGAGGCAAAGACTTTTCGCCTCCCTCGATACGAGGGAGGCGACGTGGAGGTCTTCTGGGTTCGGGCATCAGGAACTCAGCGGCCAGCACGGTTCCAGTTCATGTCACCGGCCATGATCGAGCCGAGCGGCATGATGCGCTCGGAGATGTGGGCCAGCTTGTGCTTTTCAATTTGGCTCGCGACCTGCTCGGCATTCTTGTAGGCGCTCGGTAGCTCGGAGATATCGGGCTTGCCGGTAAAGAACCGTATATCCAGCCCTTTCGTCTCGCGAGCCACGATCTCGGCAATATTGTTTGGGCTGAGCCCGCGGGCATCGGCCTTGAACTCCTCCATCAGCCGCCGCAGATGGGCGGTGCGGGAGAGGTTGCGCCCGGCACCATGCGGGGCGAAACCAAGAGCGTCGGCGCGGTCGGCATGGGATGCAATCAGGATCGGCTGGGCCATGTTCAGCGGGATCAGGGTCAGGCCCGTGTCATCCGGCGAGAAGCCGCTGAAAGACGGTGTTGCGCCCTTGCCGTGATAGAACAGGCCGTCGCGAAGGAACACGAAATTGTGCTCGTTCCAGAACTGGTCGGTGATGGCATTGCCAAGCCGCAGTGCGATCTTGCGGTGGATCGCGAAGTGGTTCAGTTTCGTCCATTCGCGGACCAGCTGCAGCGCTTCCCAATATTGTGCGCCCACATCGCTGTTGGCATCGATCCACGAATTGTGCATCGGCACTTTGGGAGCGTGAATGGCGGTGTGCTTCTGAGCGGCAGCGAGCCCGCGCTTGTAGACCTGCGCACCGAGGCCACGCGAGCCGTGGTGCGTGACGAGGGCGCGCCGATGGTCTGATTCGGTTTCCCCGATATAGAGAAAATGGTTGCCGTCGCCCTGCGTCATGAAATGCTGCTCGGCGTGTGCTTCCAGACCTTTCAGAAAAAAGTTCTTCTCGAACTTGTCGATCAACTGTGCGAGCTCTTTATTCTTCCCCACTTCGCTGACCGACCGTTTGCCGGGGCCGAAATGCGTTGACGCAACCGAAGCATCGAGCATGTCGGCAACCGCGTCGTTGCGCTTGAAGAAGGTTACGGCCATGGAGCAGCAGATGTCGGCCGAGTGAAAACCGGGATGAATCGCATCCTTGGTGGCGACGACACCGCCGACAGGAATGGTGCCTGGGGTGGAGCCGGATGGGCAGGCATCGGGCATGACCGCGGCCTTGCTGATGGTCGGCACACGCAGCAGCACGTCCATGTGCTGGATCACCGCATGGACGTTGATGATTTCGTCGTCGGTTTCCGGTTCGATGAATTGGCCGAACGGCAGAGTATTGGTGCGGAGCGGGGGCTGATCGGCGGCTTGCGGGGCAAATTTGCCGGTGCTCGGATGGCTCATGTCGGGTTCCGGTTCTGAAAAGAGGTCCCGATATTGCCATTGCAGGCATGGTCGCGGATGATGTCCTCGTGGTTGCGATAGATGAGCACAATACACCACAATACACAAAGACTGGTCAAGTTCACCTCCGGACCCTCATGCTGGTCTTGCCAGGGACCTTGAAGCCACCGGTCTGTCGCAGGGCGCATGATGGGGGAGGTCGAATGGTTCGCAAACCAGCGACGATTTCCGACAGTCTGGCGCCCCGGCCATCGACGGCCGGGGCGTGACTTGGAGTCAGATCTTCTTGGTGAAATCGGCGGCGTCGATGAAGCCGTCGCCATTGGCGTCGCGGCGCTTGAACATCTTGCCGGCCTGTTCCGTGACTTCGGCCAGGCTGAGCGAACCGCTGTTGTCGGTATCGACGCGCTTGAAGGCCTTGTGCCGCATGCCGGGCAGCATCGCCGGGCGCATTTCCCTGAGCTTCTCCATCGCCACCGTCTTGTCTTCGCCGGTCTTGTCGCGTGTGGCGCGCATTTCCTTGCGGGCTTCGCGGAAGGCCTGGCGCTTGGCCTTGATCTCGTCGCGCGTCACCTGGCCGTTGCCGTCGGCATCGAATGTCTTGAAAGCGTCGGTGGTCCGCGCCTGGACCTCGTCCAGCGAGACCTTGTTGTCGCCGTTGGTGTCGAGGCGCTTTATCATCCATTCGGCCCGTTGTTCCGGTGTCGGCTTCTGCCGGGCGGCGAAAGTGGGGGCGACGAAGCCAGTCAAAGTGAGGCTGGCAGCGACGACGCCGAGAATGAGGGTGTTCTTCCGCATGTCAAAATCCTTTCAGTGATCCTTGTCCCTGAAAGCAGGATAGACGGGTCCGGCGCGATGACCAGTTAAACTTTTGTAATTTAAGCCTTTGACATAAAAGGGGTTTTTTCGTGTCGAAAATACGTTTCGATAGGCGGCGTCAACGCTCCGAAACAATCCGGGTGAGGAAGCCGGTCAGGTCTTCGGTGACATAGTCGGCCTGCGCGTCGCCGTCCCCGGTCTTTTCCCAGGCTTCCGCGAATTCGTACTCGAAATTGCGTGGCACCAGCAGCACCGTCTTCATGCCGAGCGCCTTCGGTACCACCAGATTGCGCGGCAGGTCCTCGAACATGGCGGCGCGTTTGGTGTCGACCCGGTGCAGGCTCATGAACTTGTCATAGGTATCGCCGGCCGGCTTGGGCACATATTCAGCCGCGACGATATCGAAGATATCGTCGAAGTGGTCGAGGATGCCGAGCGCCCGCGCCGTCATCTCGGCATGCTTGACGCTGCCATTGGTAAAGATGAACTTGCGGCCTGGAAGCGCGCGGATGGCATCGCCCAGCGCCGGATCGGCGGGCACGACGGAATAGTCGATCGCATGCGCCTTTTCGAGGAAATCGTTGGGGTCGATGCCGTGATGGATCATCAGGCCCTGCAACGTCGTGCCGTGATCCCGGTAATATTCCTTCTGCAGCGTCTTGGCGGCCGCCGGATCCAGCCGCAGCAGCGTGGCGACAAAGGCCGTCATGTTGCGGTCGATCTGCGAGAACAGATTGACATGATGCGGATAGAGCGTGTTGTCGAGATCGAACACCCAGTCGGTGACATGGGCGAAATCGGCTTTGGTCGGCAAGCGGTCGAGCTGGGTCATCCGCGCCTTATGCCATGGCGGATGTGACGAGGAAATGGGCTTTGTGAGCGTCGCGCGCATTTCCACCTTGAATTGCCGAGCCGATGTGTCACGGTTCGTGCCGGAGCGGTTTGGCGCAGGGGCTTGGAAGTGCCGATGTCGGATGAATTCTTCTATCTGTTGTTTCTGTCCGGCTTCTATGCCGCATCAGTCATTACCTACTTCGCTTTCGGTTTTGCCATAACCTGGATGAACGACCGCAATCCCGAGCGGAAGATCCAGAAGGGGCGCGGCTCGAGCAAGCGCCGCAATGCGGAAATCCGGCAGAGCCTGGCCTCGATGTTCAGCGCCTGCCTGCCGCTGACGATCGGCCTCTACCTCCAGCAAAAGGGCTGGGCGCCGGCGCCCTGGGCCTTCAGTTGGTGGACGGCGGTGCCGCTCTTCCTTCTCGTGATGTTCCTGTACGACACTTGGTTCTATTTCATGCACCGGTTGCTGCACACGAAATGGCTCTACCCCCTGCATGCGCTTCACCATAAGAGTGTCGCACCGACGGTCTGGAGTACCTATTCCGAGGATGTCCTCGACAACTTCCTGCTGCAGGGTTTTTCGGCGGTCATCGTCCTGGTCGTCCCGTTTCCGCCGGCCATTCTGATTGGACAACGCGTATTCGAACATTTCAACGGCATGTTCGGCCACTGCGGGTTCGAGTATTTTGCGTCCTCGACGGCGCGTTATCCGTCACCGATGCTGTGCACGACGTTCCATGACCAGCATCATTCGGGCTTCCGCTACAACTACGGCAATTACTTTTCCTTCTGGGACCGCGTTCTGGGCACCGTCTCGCCGGACTACGATCAGCGCGTGAGGAAGACGGAAGAAGAAGCGCCACCGCTGACATTCCGCCAGGTCGCGGCTGTGCCTGATGCTCGCGAAGAATCGGTCTGAAACGTCTCGCGGCCGCCATCGTCAAAACCCGCCGGGCCAACGGCGCAAGGCACCTCCCGCTGGCTGGAGCGCTTCCGGTGGAAACACCGGCGGGCGTTGTGACCGAAAGGCGACAAATCTCCGCCGTCGCCCACACAGATATGGATTCCGCAGTTGCGCCATGCTAGCGGGCAGGGATGGAAGCCTGGATCGCCATCACCATCACCGCCGCCTTTTTGCAGAACCTGCGCTCCGCGTTGCAAAAGCATCTGCAGGGCTCGCTCGGCACGACAGGCGCGAGCTTCGTGCGCTTCGGCTTCGGCTTTCCGCTGGCGATCGCCTATGTGCTGGGGCTGCATTCTTTCGCGGGCTATGCCTTTCCGGTGCTGACCGGCGCCTTCGTGTTCTGGGCTGTACTCGGGGGATTGGCGCAGATCTTTGCGACGATTCTGCTGGTCTATCTCTTCTCGCTGCGCAATTTTGCCGTCGGCACGGCCTATTCGAAGACCGAGCCGGTGCAGGCGGCGATCTTCGGGCTGATCCTTCTGGGCGAGCGGCTGACGCCGGGTGCTGTCGCGGCGATCATCGTCGGCGTCATCGGCGTGATGATGATTTCCGTGGCGCGGATGCCGCTGTCCTGGCGCAACCTGATGGTGGCGCTGACCGGGCGCACGGCGCTGATCGGCATCGCCTCGGGCGCGGTGTTCGGCATTTCGGCGGTGGCCTATCGCTCGGCGTCACTGTCGCTTAATGGGCCGAATGCGGTGATGCAGGCGGCCATGACGCTTGCCTGCGTGACGACGTTCCAGACGGTGTTCATGCTCATCTGGATGCTCATCAAGGACAAAAGCGAGATCGGACGCGTGGCGCGCTCCTGGCGGTCGTCGGCGCTTGTCGGGCTGGCGGGCGTGACGGGGTCGGCCTGCTGGTTCACGGCGATGACGCTGCAGCAGGTCGCCTATGTGCGGGCGCTGGGCCAGATCGAACTGGTCTTCACCTTCATGGCCTCGATCTTCCTGTTCCGCGAGCGGATCAATCGCATGGAAACGGCGGGATGCCTGCTGATCGTGACGGGTATCCTGCTGCTGTTGATGTGGACGTAAGCCGATCACCAGCTCTGGCGCCGGCTATCCCTGTTGTGGCATGACAGGGAAAGACGTTTTCGGAGGAAAAGCGATGAACCAGACGGACAAGGCAAAGGCGTTCACGGAGCTGCACCGCAAGGGCGATCCGCTGGTGCTTTACAACATCTGGGACGCGGGCAGCGCCAAGGCGGTGGCAGACGCCGGCGCCAAGGCGCTGGCGACCGGAAGCTGGTCGGTGGCCGCTGCCAATGGCTATGGCGACGGTCAGGACATTCCGTTGCTGCAACTCGTCGATATCGCCCGCGCCATCGTGGCTTCGACCGATCTGCCGGTGTCGATCGATTTCGAGGGCGGGTATGCCGAAGATGGGGAAGGCGCTGCGCTGAATGTCGCACGGCTGATCGACGTGGGCGCTGTCGGCATCAATTTCGAGGACCAGGTGGTCGGCGGCAGCGGGCTGCATACGATCGAGGCGCAGGCGGCGCGGATCAAGGCGATCCGGGCGATGGCGGATGAGAAGGGTATTCCGTTCTTCATCAACGCCCGCACCGACCTGTTCCTGAAGGTCTCCGACCCCGTGCGCCACGCACCGCTGGTCGACGAGGCAATCGAGCGGGCAGCGGCGTATGCTGAGGCCGGCGCCAGCGGCTTCTTCGTGCCGGGCTTGTCGAACCCGGACCTGATTGGTGGAGTTTGCGAGGCTGTTGTGCTGCCGGTCAATATCATGATGCGGCAGGGCATGGACGTGAAGACGCTGGCCGGGCTTGGCGTCGGGCGCGTCAGCTACGGGCCGGGGCCGTACCGCGCGATGATCGAGTGGCTGAAGGGTGAGGCGAGCGGGGTTTATCAGGGACGCTGAGGGGCTTGGGTTTCCAGCGCGCGGGGTTAGCGGTTGTGGAGCGACGCACCTCACCTCACCTCACTCTCCCGTCATCCTCGCCCTTGTGGCGGGGATCCAGTAGCGGCGCGTCTGCGCCGCTGAAAGACTCTTTTCACGCGACGGACGTCGCGCGGCTGGATTCCTGTGACGAGCACAGGAATGACGGAAGTGGGGGATTGTAACCAGCCATTTCGACGGCGCCAGCCGCACTCAAAACAACGAACCAACCCCAACCGCTGCCGAACTATCTGCCATCCCTCACGGAACGATCAGCGTCCCAGCCCCATGCTCCGTGAAGATTTCCAGCAGCACCGAATGGGCCGTCTTGCCGTTGAGGATGACGACGCCTTCGACGCCGCGGGCGAGCGCTTCGATGCAGGTTTCGACCTTGGGGATCATGCCGCCGGAAATCGTGCCGTCCTTGATCAGCGCATGTGCTTCGGCGACCGAGAGTTCCTTGATCAGTTCGCCCTTCTTGTCGAGGACGCCGGGAACATCGGTGAGGAACAGCAGGCGGGTGGCGTGCAGCGCGCCGGCAATGGCGCCGGCAAAGGTGTCGGCGTTGATGTTGTAGGTGGCGCCATCGCGGCCGGGTGCGACCGGTGCGATGACCGGGATCATTTCGGATTTGGCGAGAAGATCGAGCAGGGTGCGGTCGACTTCGATCACTTCGCCGACGAAGCCGAGATCGAGAACGCGCTCGATATTGCTGTCCGGGTCGATGATAGTCTTGCGGGCCTTCTGGGCGAAGACCATGTTGCCGTCCTTGCCGCAAAGGCCGATCGCCCATTCGCCGGTCTGGTTGATCAGTGCGACGATTTCCTTGTTGATCGAACCGGCCAGCACCATCTCGACGATCTCGACGGTCTTGGCATCGGTGACGCGCAGGCCGCCTTCGAATTTCGATTCGATGCCCATCTTGGTCAGCATCGCACCGATCTGCGGGCCGCCGCCGTGGACGACGATCGGGTTGACGCCGGACTGTTTCAACAGCGCGATATCCGCGGCAAAGGCCTTGCCGAGCTCGGCATTGCCCATGGCGTGGCCGCCATATTTGACGACGATCGTCTTGTTCTCGTAGCGCTGCATATAGGGCAGCGCCTTGGCGAGAAGATTTGCCTGGATTTCGCTTTCGGATGCGGACATGGGAATACCTCGAAATTAGCCGGGTGCTGTTTAGCGCAAGTTGCCGGTGGAGGGAATGATCAGCAGTAAAGATAAAGCCGGTGTGACATCGGCTGTGGTTGCCGACTTTATCTGATGCGGATCCCTTTTTATCCCCCGCCTTGTGCCCTATGTTCGCCGCTGACGGGGCGAGGACCGGAAGCATCGATGGCCATAGACGACATTTCCACGCTGATCGGCAGGGTCTCGCTGCGGGACCGCGCCGCGTTCTCCGCCCTCTACCGGCTGACCAGCCCGAAACTTTTTGCCATTTGCGTCCGTATCTTGCGGGACCGGACGGAGGCGGAAGAAGCCTTGCAGGAAATCTACATCAAGATCTGGCAGCGGGCCGACCGGTATGCGAGCGGCGACACCAATCCGATGTCCTGGCTTTCGGCGATCGCGCGCAATCATGCGATTGACACCCTGCGGGCGCGAAAGCCAGTGGCAAACACCATTGACGAGGCATATGATCTCGCCGATTCTGCTCCGGACCCGGAAAAAACCGCCATCAATACGGCGGAGGGCCGCCGGATCGACACGTGCATGAACGAACTCGAGGCGGACCGGGCGGAAGCCGTGCGCAAGGCCTATGTCGAGGGACTGAGCTACCAGGAACTGGCCGATCTTTTCGGCACGCCGCTGAATACGATGCGAACGTGGCTGCGCCGCAGCCTGTTGAAACTGAGAGAGTGCATGGAGCGATGACCACACAGAACCCCGAAAGCGGAGATTCCCGTCGCGACCAGGTGATCGCGGGCGAATATGTGCTGGGTGTTCTGTCCGCCGATGATCGCCGCAAAGTCGAGGCACGCATGGTTCTCGACGGCGCCTTCGCGGCCATGGTCGATCATTGGCAGAGCAATCTTTCCTCCTTCGACGATGCCTATGAGCCGATCGCGCCGCCGCCGCAGGTGCTGGTTGCCGTCGAGCGCCGGCTGTTTGCCGACCAGACGAGACCGGTTGCGGCAGCAGGCGGGGTCTGGAACTCGCTGGCTCTCTGGCGCGTGCTGACGCTGGCGTCCGTCGCGTGTCTTGTCACCGTTGCGACATTCTCGTCCGGCATCCTGACGCCGGCAAGCCAGACGCAGCCACTGGTGGCCGAGTTGACCGGGGACGCCAGCACAACGATCAATCTTCTGGCGCAATACGATGCCGGCAGCGGCGCGCTGAAAATTACGCCGGTTGCAGCCAGGCAGGCGGAAACCAAATCGCTGGAACTCTGGCTGATCGAAGGCGACAACCCCGCCAAGTCGCTCGGTGTCCTGCCGCAGACCGGCGAGGGCGAGATCATCATTCCGCAAGAACTGCGCTCCAGGTTCGGAGCGGGCGTCACCCTTGCCGTCAGCGTCGAGCCCTTCGGCGGCTCGCCGACCGGGACCGCGACCGGGCCGGTGGTCGCCGTTGGCAAGACGCGTCTGCCATAGACGGCGACGCTTCACGTTAGCTTTTGCTTACCAAATGCTGCGCCCGAAAGGGCGCAGCATTTTTTCGATCGCTCTGTAGATTGTCATAAAACCATAAAAAATCAAATATTTGGAGAATTCGTATTTTTCCTGAAACTCTTTCGGAAAACCTCCCGTTCCTCGCTTTGTCCTCTGCAGGGAACATGAATTCCAGAAAAATTGGGAGAGGCCCGCATCGCGGGTCAACGAGATCAACAGGAAGGAATAGAAATGTTCAAGTCCATGCTGCGCACGGTTACCGTCGCCTCGATACTGGCCGCCGGCACTTTTGCCGCACACGCCGAAAACCCGATGGTCGGCGGCGCACCGATGTACGACAACAAGAATATTGTCGAGAATGCCGTTAACTCCAAGGACCACACGACGCTGGTCGCTGCCGTGAAGGCCGCCGGTCTCGTCGAAACGCTGTCCGGTGCCGGCCCGTTCACGGTGTTCGCCCCGACCAACGAGGCATTTGCCGCCCTGCCGGCCGGTACCGTCGACACGCTGCTGAAGCCCGAGAACAAGGACATGCTGACCAAGGTGCTGACCTGCCATGTGGTCTCTGCCAATGCGATGTCCGATGCCATCTCCAAGATGGTGGCCGACGATGGCGGTACCCATGACGTCAAGACGGTTGGCGGTTGCGTGCTGAAGGCCAAGGCTGACGGCGGCAAGATCACGCTGACGGATGAAACCGGCGGGGTCGCCACCGTCACAATCGCCGACGTCAAGCAGTCGAACGGCGTCATCCACGTGATCGACAAGGTTCTGCTGCCGAAGGCCTGATCGGCTTCTCGGCAATAGGGATTGGGAGCCGGATGTATTTTCGAATGCATTTTCGGCGCCGGGCCGGAGACCCAACCTCTCCGGCCTCAAGGCCACCGGTCACCACGCACCGGTGGCCTTTTTATATCGTATTCAAGCAGTTCCTCACGCGGGATTGATCGCCAATTGTTTTGCCGCGCAGCGAACGGCGCATTAGTCTGGCGGGGAATTGCCGAAGCCATTCGCCAGACTGGAGAACATCATGACGAGCCGACGCTTTTTTCTTCTTTCCGGAGTTGCCATTGCCGCTACAGCAGCGTTTCGCGGCTTTGCCCCGCAGAGCATCGCCGCCGAAACATTCGAAGTGACGAAAACCGACGCGGAATGGAAGGCCATCCTCAATGACGAGCAGTATCAGATCCTGCGTCACGAGGACACCGAGCGGCCGTTCACCAGCGCCCTCAACACCGAGAAGCGCAAGGGCACATTCCATTGCGCCGGCTGCGACCTGCCGGTCTATTCGTCCGAAGCGAAATATGACAGCGGCACCGGCTGGCCGAGCTTCTGGGAAGCGCTGCCGAACGCGATCGCCACGCGCGAGGATACATCGCTGTTCATGACGCGGACCGAATGTCACTGCCGCCGCTGCGGCGGGCATATGGGCCATATCTTCGATGACGGTCCGCAGCCGACCGGCATGCGCCATTGCATCAACGGGATGGCAATGACGTTCACACCGGCCTCGGCGGCCTGATCGTCTTCGGGGCTCGAAATGTGACAGGGGCGATCAGGTCGAAATGGCGACCTTGATGGCAGCACGCAGTTCGTCCATGCCGATGCCCTTCTCGGACGACGTCGCAAGGACTTCCGGGAAGGCCGCCGGCCTTTTCCTGATCTTTTCCAGCGTTTCGGAAATCAGCCGGGGAACCGCCGGTTCCTTGATCTTGTCGGTCTTGGTCAGGACGACCTGATAGGACACTGCCGCCTTGTCGAGCAGGCTCAGGACGTCGTCGTCGTTCTTCTTGATGCCGTGGCGGCTGTCGATCAGCACATAGACGCGCTTCAGCGTCGAGCGGCCGCGCAGATAGTCGAAAACCAGCTTGGTCCAGGCATCGACATGTTCCTTCGGCGCCTGCGCATAGCCGTAGCCGGGCATGTCGACCAGTGCCATCGGCGGCAAGTCGCCGGGTTCGCCGGAATAGCCGTCCGGCACGAAATAGTTGAGCTCCTGGGTGCGGCCCGGCGTATTGGACGTGCGGGCAAGGCCCTTCTGCCCGACCAGGCCATTGATCAGCGAAGACTTGCCGACATTCGAGCGGCCGGCAAAGGCAATCTCCAGCGGACCTTCCGGCGGCAGGAACTTCATCGACGGCACGCCGCGGATGAAAATCCACGGCCGCCCGAAAAGGGGCTTGTCGTCCTGCGGCTTAACGTCTGTCATGGCGGTCCTGTCCTTGGCTTTGTCAGAGGACTTCAAGGTTTTGCGCCGCCATGTCAAGAAAAGTTGCGTTTTGGCCAGTTTTCGCTCAGCCAAGCGCCCGTCGCTGGCGCCACATCTCGACGCTGAGATAGGACAGCAGCGCGACCAGCACGACCGTTCCGCCGATGACGGTGTTGGTGCTGGGGATCTCGCCATGGATCAGCGCCACCCAGAGGGGCCCAAGCACCGTTTCCGCCGTTCCCAGAAGTGCGGCCAGCGCAGAGGGGACGAGCCGGGCGCCGGTGACGAACAAGGCCAGTCCCAGGCCGAAATTGAGCGCGCCGAAGGTGACGAGAATGCCAAGTTCGGGCGGGGTGACACTGAGGCCGGACGACATGATCGCTGCGACCGTGCCGGCGACGACGGTGCCGAAGCAGACGGCCGGCGTCATGCGCACATGGGCGTAGCGGCGGGTGATCACGGTGGCGAGCGCGAAGACGAAGGCGATCAGGATAGCCAGCGCATCGCCGATCGGTGAAACCGCACCGCTCATGGAATCCGACACCATGATGGCAACGCCGCCGATGACGGCGGCGATGGCAAACCATGTCAGAAGCGAGACGCGCTCGCGGAAAACCATCCAGCTGATGAGCGCGGCGATCAGCGGCACGCCGGCCTGGATGAGAACGACGTTGGCGACCGTGGTATAGGCGAGCGCCAGGATGAAGGAGGTGGAGGCGATGGCAAAGCAGAGGCCGACGGCGACACCCGGCAGGCCCATGCTGCGGAACAGTGTGACCGTGCCGCGCGGGCCGTTGCGCAGAAGCATGAAGCCAAGCAGGAACAGTGCGGCAAACAGCGAGCGCCAGAAGACGATGGTCCAGCTATCCTCGATATGAAGGAAGCGCGCCAGCGTGCCGCCGAAGCTCCAGACGATGGCGGAACCGAGGACGAGCGCGGCGCCCTGCACCGGGCTCTGTGGTCCGGCGTTTACGGATTGCGGCAGGGCGGAGGGCTGCGACATGGCAAGAATCCAATTGCGGTGAGCGTAGTTTAAAAGCGAACGGGAGGATGGGCGCCGATATTCGCGACAGAGCCCTGTCGCAAATCCCGTATGTCATCGATCGCTCGCAGGCACGTTTTCCGGCACGGGTTTGATAACGGCAAGCACGATCCCGCCGATGGCGATGATCGCCGCGCCGGCGATGACGCCCGTGGTCGGGATCTCATTGAAAAACAGAAACCCGATGAGCGCGGCAAAGACAAGCCACGCATAGTCGACCGGCCCGACGATCGCGAGCGAGGCAAGCCGGTAGCCGCGCACGACGCAGTATTGCGCCGTAACGGCGATGGGGCCGAGCAGGAGAAAGGGAACCATGGCGGACAGGGACATGGTTTTCCAGGTCATCACCGCCGGCACGGCCAAAAGGATGATGCCGAAGCCGTTGACATGAAGAAGGACCGTCAGCGGCCGGTCGGCATGGGAGAGAACGCGAATCATCAGGCCTTCGATGGCCAGCAGGGCGGCACCGAGAACGGCAATCGCCGCGGGTATGAGATAGGCCGGCTGGAATTGCGTGAACGCACCACGCGAGACCATGATGAAGCCTGCACCGGCGAAACTGAGCGTGATGCCGACCATATGCTGTTTGGTCACGGTCTCCTTCAGGATGAGAACGGCAAGCGGAATGACGAAAACAACATAGAGCAGGCCGAGCGCGGTCGCATCGACGATCGGCATCTCAGCCGAGGAATAGATCAGCGCGAAACCGCCCGAAACGCCGAAGACAGCGCGCGCCGCATGCGAAAACGGCCGGTCGCTGCGATAGGCGCGCATACTTCCGCCCTTGCAGGCGACGACGCCGAGCAATGTCGCAAAACCACTGACATAGCGAAGAAACTGGATCTGAACGACGGACGTGCTTTCTCCGCCGAATTTTCCCGATGCGAAGATCAAGGAAAATAACGCCGTTCCGAGTACGACCCAGATCATCGCCTCGGCATTCGAATTCAGCAGGTTCTTCCGCAAGACCTTATCTTTCAATGGTTTCTCCCGCATGTCTTGCCAAATCGGCCGCCTGTATTGCAAATTCGATTTTTGAACCCTGGATGAGTATTTTCGATGCAGAACAAGCGAAGCGTCTCGCTCAATGCGGTGCGGATTTTTGTCCTGACCGCCCGCCATCTCAGCATTTCGCAGGCTGCTGCAGAGGTCGGCGTGACCCCGAGTGCGGTCAGCCATCAGATCAAGAAGCTGGAAGGCGAGTTGGGCCTGGCTCTTTTCAAGAGGAGCCATAACTTCCTGGTGCTGACGGACGCCGGACGCCGTTTCTACGACGATGCCGCCGCAGCAATCGCCGCGATCGATCGCTCGGCGGAAGCGCTGAGTCGCGATCAGAACGAAATCGTCGTGCGTGTCTCCATGTCCCTGGCCGTTCGCTGGCTGATCCCGGCCCTGGAGCGGTTCAAGGTGATCCACCCGGCGGCCCGTGTCCGTGTGGAGACGAAGATTGCCTCCGACATATCCCTCGGGTCCTGCGATCTTGCCATCTCCTACCATCGTGCCGGCTCGGCGCCTGTGGAGGGCGAGTGGCTCGCCGCCGACATGAGCCGTCCCGTCGCATCGCCGGCTCTTCTGGCGGCCGCACAATATGAAGGCACCGGTGACCTCGGGAGGATCCCAGCCCTTCAATGCGCGCAGGACAATTGGGACTGGGCGCTGTGGGCCCGCACCCTCGGCCTCGATCGGAACGCCATACAGATCCAGCATGTGTTCGACACCGACGATGCCGCCCTGCATGCCGCGACCGCGGGATTGGGGATGGTTCTTGCGCCGGCATTTTTGACGGAGCGCGAAATCCGTTCCGGGGGGCTGGTGGCCTTGCCCGGTTTCGGCCCGGTGGATCTCGGCCACTATCGTGTCGTCTTTCAACGCCACGAAAACCGCATGACGCGGAAATTCCGAAAATGGCTCGGCGAGGAAATGCAGCGCATGTTGTAGCGACGGCGGAAAAGCCGCTCGCAGGGTTCAGGCTTTGCGCAAGAAAAAGCCCCGGTTCAGTGTTGTGAACCGGGGCTTTTCAAGTCGTGATTTCCGCTTCCGGCCTATTCGGCCGGTTTCGGTTTCTTCGCGAACAATCCTTTCAGATTGTCGAACAGTTCGATCTTGGCGCCATGGCGTTTCATGATGAAAGCCTGCTGGGTGATCGACAGCGTGTTGTTCCAGGCCCAGTAGATGACCAGACCGGCCGGGAAGGTGGCCAGCATGAAGGTGAAGACCAGCGGCATCCAGGTGAACAGCATCGCCTGGGTCGGATCCGGCGGCGTCGGGTTCATGCGCATCTGCAGGAACATGGTGACACCCATGATCAAGGGCCATACGCCGATCATCAGCATATGCGGTACCTCGAAGGGAAGCAGGCCGAACAGGTTGAACAGCGAGGTCGGATCCGGAGCGGACAGGTCCTGGATCCAGCCGAAGAACGGCGCGTGGCGCATTTCGATGGTGACGTAGATCACCTTGTAGAGGGCGAAGAACACCGGGATCTGCAACAGGATCGGCCAGCAGCCGGCAATCGGGTTGATCTTCTCTTCCTTGTAAAGCTGCATCATGCCCTGCTGCAGCGCCATGCGGTCGTCGCCGTGCTTCTTCTTCAGTTCCTCCATCTTCGGCTGAACCTTCTTCATGTTCGCCATCGAAGCGTACTGCTTGCTGGCGAGCGGGAAGAACAGCGCCTTGACGACGACGGTCGTTGCGAGAATGGCGACACCGAAGTTTCCGAAATAGCGGAAGAAGAAGTCCATCAGTTTGAACATCGGCTTGGTGATGAAGTAGAACCAGCCCCAGTCGATCAAGAGGTCGAACTGCGGGATCGAGTAGGACTTCTCATAGCCATCGACCAGCGGCACCTGCTTGGCGCCGGCGAAAACCAGCATCTTCAGGTCGGTGGACTGGCCAGGCGCGATCGTGACGGCATCCTGCTTGTAGTCCGCCTGAAAGCGCGGCCGGCCATCGGTGAAATGTGCGTATTTGGATTCGTAGGCAAGGTTCTGTGGCGGCACGATTGTCGCAGCCCAATACTTGTCCGTGATACCGATCCAGCCGGTTGTAGCCTTCTCATGGTTAGCCGGTACGTCGTTCTCAACCTTGCCATAGGCCACTTCGTTGAGGCCATGCTCGCCGATCACGCCGATGAAGCCTTCGTGAAGAACGTAGGCGCTCGGCGTGGTCGGCTTGTTGAAGCGGGTCACCCGGCCGTAAGCCGAAAGCGCAGCCGGAGCTGCCGCACCATTGGTGATCTTGTCGTTGATCTGGAACATGAAATGTTCATCGATCGAGATCGCTCGCTCAAATACGATACCCTTCTCGTTGGTAAAGGTCAGCACGACAGGCGTTTCGGTCGTCAGCTTGTCGCCGCTCTTGACCGTCCAGACCGTCGTCGGGCCAGGAACCGTGCCGGTCGCCTCGTTGCCGATATAGCCGAGTTCGGTGAAATAGCCGTCATTGGTATCGGCCGGGCTGAAGAGGGTGATCAGCGGGCTCTTGTCGTCGACAGTCTCGTGATATTCCTTGAGCTTCAGGTCGTCGAAGCGGGCGCCGGTCAGATTGATCGAGCCGCTGAGCGCTGCCGTGTCGATGGATACACGGGCAGACTTGGCGATTGCCTGGTCGCGGCTTTCGACGGCGCCGGGGACAGCTCCGTTTGCCGGCTGGGCCTGGCCCGAAACGGCAGGTGTGCCGGCGGGCTGGGTCTGCTGGGTGATCTTCTGCTGGGCTTCCGCCGCGAGACGTTCCTTCTCCATCTTCGGATTGACGTAGAGAAACTGCCAGGCGATCAGAATGAGCACCGACAGGGCGATCGCCACGAAGTAGTTGCGGTTTTTTTCCATCATTCTTTCCTGGAGCCGGCCGGCGGCCGTGAATATTTTTGCTTGTTTTCGATCCGCTCGCTGAGGGTCTTGCCGATCCGCTCGAAGGGCGCGTTCAAGAGGTCGCGTCTGGCGACAATCACATAGTCATGTCCGGGCTTCATTGCAAATCCGGCGGAAAGCCGCACGGCCTCCTTGAGACGCCGGCGCATCCGGTTGCGCTCGACGGCATTGCCATGCTTCTTGGTGACGGTAAAACCGACACGCGGCCCGGTTTCCGGTTCGCCGCGATCAAGAACTTCGAGAAGGAACAGAGGGCCTTTCCGCTGCTCTCCCTTGCGCACAGCAAGAAACTGCGGCCGGCTTTTCAGCCGCCCGGCAGTTGGGTTGTGCTTGGGTGATGTCATTCGCCCGCGCTCCTTCTGGGAACAGGAGCAACCGAAGGCCACGGGGACGTTTCGGTGATGCTCCGGCGCCGTGAGGCTGCGCGTGCAGGTTTCGCGAAGGTTAGTGCGCGAAGACGCGGCACGCGCCAGACGGCCTTAAGCCGACAGACGCTTGCGGCCACGTGCCCGGCGGGCAACGATAACCTTGCGGCCACCCTTGGTGGCAATACGTGCACGGAAGCCGTGACGGCGCTTGCGAACAAGCTTGGACGGTTGATAGGTACGCTTCGTCATTTATTTTAATACCGCGGTGTGCGGCCCTTCTTGGGTTTGCTTCTTAGCAAGGGAGCGTTACGTTCCGGGCATGGCATTGCACAGGGCAAGGGGACTTGTCCGGACGTGGGCGGCTTATAAGAGCAAAGACCCGCAAAAGTCAATTGCCGGAGCGGAAAAGCTGGGAATAGCCTGTTTTCGAGCGCGCCGGTCGCATCTCGTGCCACGCCGCGAAGATTTGTAATATTCAACTTACAATTGAAAATTAGAGTATGATAATGTAAGAATACAAACAAACTCCTAAAGCGGGAATATTAGAATTGTTCCATTCCGGGAAGAGGTTCGTTAACCATCGACGTCTTACTGTCCCTCCTAATATATGAGCCTGTCAGTTGCCACTTTCAGGCCCGTTGCCGGTTCCAAGGAGACGCGTTCCATGAAAATTCGAGGCAAGATCAATCTCATTGTCGGCGTGATGAGCCTGATCGCGCTGTCCGTGACGGGCATGGCCCTGACCGTGATCACGCAATACAACGCAAGGCTCGTACAGTTCGACAATGCCTCGGATCGTGCCTTCAACGGCGAGCGCCTGAACCGCCTCGTCACCGGGGTGGTGATGGAAGCGCGCGGGATCTACGCGGCTCCGACGGCCGAGAAGTCGAAAAACTTCGCCGAGGGCCTGATGAAGAACCTTGGCAAGATCGATACTCTCTTGACCGAGTGGCGTCCGTTGATCCCGCAGGACCAGCTGCCGGCGTTCGACGCCGTCGTCAAGCGCGCGGCCGAATTCCGCACGTTCCGCACCGAGACGGCCCGCCTCAGCCAGGAGGTTTCGCCGCAGGCTGCCAACGAGCAGGGCAACAACGAGCTCAACCGGGCCAACCGGAAGGCCTTCCAGGCCGAGATCGACGCCGTCGTCGAAACCGACCGCGCGGCACTGGATGTCATTCAGGCAGAGGTGAGCGCCATCCAGCAGAAGATGATCCTGATCGTCCTTCTGACCGCCGGCTTCGGTCTTGTCATCGGCATCGGCACGGCCTTCTACATCGGCACGAAGGAACTGAGCCAGCCGATCCTCAAATTGACAGGAACGATGAAGCAGCTCGCCGACGGCGATCTCGATGCCGAGGTGCCCTTTGCCGGGCGCAAGGACGAGATCGGCGAGATGGCGAGCGCCGTCGAAGTCTTCAAGCGCAATGGCCTGGCCGTGCGCGAACTGAACGCGCAGGAAACCGCGCTGCGGGAAAAGAGCGCCGATCTCCAGTCGAGCATCGCGGTTGTCGTTTCGGCCGCCGCCGCCGGCGATTTTACCCAGCGGATCAACAAGGACTACGGCAATGCCGATCTCAACCGGTTCGCCTCCAGCGTCAATGAACTGGTTGATGGCGTCGATAGCGGCGTCAACGAGACACGCCGCGTCATCGCCAGCCTTGCGGTTGGCGATCTCACCCAGAATATGAACGGCAAATTCCAGGGCGCCTTTGCCGAATTGCAGCAGAACGTCAACGAATCGCTGTCCACCCTGCAGAATACGCTGCGCGAAGTGCGCACCACGACGGACTCCATCAACGGCAACTCGACCGAGCTGCGGTCGGCGGCCGATGACCTGTCCAAGCGCACCGAACAGCAGGCCGCAGCGCTCGAGCAAACGTCCGCGGCGCTGGAGGAAATCACCGCGGCGGTCCGCAACTCGACCGATCGGGCTCAGGAAGCAACTGTCATGGTCACCGAGGCCAAGCAGAGTGCGGCGCAATCGGGCGAAGTCGTCCGCAACGCCGTCGATGCCATGGGCCGGATCCAGCAGGCCTCCAGCGAGATCGGCCAGATCACCAATGTGATCGACGAAATCGCCTTCCAGACCAACCTGCTCGCACTGAATGCGGGTGTCGAAGCGGCCCGTGCCGGCGATGCGGGCAAGGGCTTTGCCGTCGTGGCACAGGAAGTCCGCGAGCTTGCCCAGCGCGCCGCAAGCGCTGCCAAGGACATCAAGGGCCTGATCGCGAAATCGGGCTCGGAAGTCGCAACCGGCGTCAAGCTGGTACAGGAGACCGGCCAGGTTCTCGGCCAGATCGAAACGCGGGTGTTGAGCATCAACGATCACATCCACTCGATCGCCATCGCGGCCCGGGAACAATCGACCGGGCTCGGCGAGGTCAGCACCGCCGTCAACCAGATGGATCAGGTGACCCAGCAGAACGCCGCCATGGTCGAGGAAGCCAACGCCGCGACGCACAAGCTTTCGGCCGAAGCAGACAGCCTCGCCCGATTGATCTCGCACTTCAAGCTGGACGATGCCGCACCCCGCCGCGTTGCCGCCGCCCCGGTTCGCGAACATACCCGTCCTGTCGCGTCACCGGCCCGCAAGATAATGGGCACGGTCGCGCGCGCTTTCGGTGGTGGAGGAGCCTCGGCAAGCGCTGCCGTATCGAAGGACAATTGGGAAGAGTTCTGATCCGGTTGTCGTGTCGGGACCTGAATGACAATCCCGCGGCGATCCGGTATCGCCGCGGGATTTTGCATTTCGATCACGGCGACGTTTTTAACCGCGATCATTCGTTATTGGTTCCGGTGGCGCTTTCCTTCTAATGCTGCTGCGATGAAACAGCACGATCAGAAAAGTCGGCATCCGAACGTGGAGAGCCATCGGCTAGTGCCAGCGGCGAACGCCGAGACCGCGGAGCATGCGCAGCCGGTTGTGCTGCGCCTCATGCCGCTGGTCCTGCTTGCCCTGGGCCTTGCCGCAGCCTACGGACTGGGGTGGCACCGCTATGTCTCTCTCGGTTGGCTGGCCGACCAGCGCGCAGTGCTGATGGACATGGTCGCGCGCTATCCGCTAAAGGCGGCGGCGCTGTTTTTTATCGTCTATGTCGTCGTTGTGGCCCTGTCGGTCCCGGCGGCTTCGGTGCTGACGATCTTTGCCGGTTTCCTGTTCGGCTGGTTGATGGGGGGCGTCATCGTCGTTATCGCTGCCACCATCGGCTCCTGCATTCTGTTTGCCGGCGCCCGCACGGTTTTCGGCGATATCCTGCGGCGGCGGGCAGGGCCGTTTCTCAGCCGTTTTTCCGACGGCTTTACCCGGAATGCCTTTGGCTACCTGCTGGTGCTGCGCCTAGCGCCGGTCTTTCCCTTCTTCGTGGTCAATATCGCCCCGGCTTTTTTCCCGGTCAGCCTGAGAACCTTTGCCTTTGCCACCGTCATCGGCATCATGCCCGGCACCTTTGCCTATACGTGGCTCGGCCGCGGCTGCGAACAGGTGATCGGGACTGCCGCGCAAGAGGGCAGATTGCTGATGCTGTCGGATTTCCTGACGCGGGAGCTGAGCTTCGCCTTCTCGGCGCTTGCCGTCATTGCCGCGCTGCCGCTGATCGTGCAATTTGTCCGCGAGAAAAGACAAGCGGCGGGCAATGTTGGAAAAGACTGACGGCGTGACAACGATTCTTTCTCCCGACATCTGCGTGATCGGCGGCGGTTCGGCGGGGCTTTCGGTTGCCGCCGGCGCTGCCGCCTTCGGGGTGCCGGTCGTGCTGATCGAGCGCGGCCGCATGGGCGGCGATTGCCTCAATTATGGCTGTGTACCCTCCAAGGCGCTGATCGCCGCTGCCCGGCATGCGCATGCGGTGCGCAAGGCAGCCGAATTCGGCGTCATGGCCGGCGAACCCGTCATCGATTTCGAAAAGGTGCATGCGCATGTCCGCTCGGTGATCGATGCGATCGCGCCGAATGATTCGGTCGAGCGGTTCACTGCCCTGGGCGTCCGGGTCATCGAGGCCGACGCGCGCTTTGTCGACCGCGATACCGTATCGGCCGGCGGCTTCACGATCCGGGCACGCCGGTTCGTGATCGCCACCGGCTCCTCGACCGTCATTCCGCCGATCCCAGGGCTTTCGGAAATCGACTACCTCACCAATGAGACGGTGTTCGACCTGACACGCCTGCCGGAGCATCTGGTGATCATCGGCGCTGGCCCGGTCGGCATGGAGATGGCGCAGGCGCACCGGCGGCTGGGGGCGAAGGTCACGGTCGTCGATGCGGGGCGTGCGCTTGCCAGACAAGACCCGGAACTGACGCGCATCGTGCTCGACCGGTTGCGCGGCGAAGGCATTGAGATTCTGGAAGATACCCGCATTCTGGCTGTGGAAAAGACCGGGCAGGGACTGAGACTACACTGCGAAAATCGGGATGGGCCGCTCACAGTGGAGGGCAGCGCCCTGCTTCTCGCCACGGGGCGCAAGGGCAATACCGCCGGGCTTGGCCTCGAGACGGCTAATATCGCCGTGACGGCAACCGGCATAGCGGTCGATGCCAGCCTGCGCACCGGCAACCGCCGCGTCTATGCGATCGGCGACGCGGCCGGCGGGCTGCAATTCACCCATGCCGCCAATTATCATGCCGCGCTCGTGCTGCGCGAAATCCTGTTCCGGCTGCCGGCGCGGGAAAACCGCGCCATCGTTCCCCGCGCCACCTTTACCGATCCGGAGATAGCGTCTGTCGGCCTTGACGAGGACGAGGCGCGCAAGCGGCATGGGACGGTGGCTGTCCTGCGCTGGCCCTATGCCGAAAACGACCGCGCCCAGGCGGAGCGCGCCACCGCAGGTTTGATCAAGATCGTGGCCGGCCGGCGCGGGAAGATTCTCGGCGTCGGTATCGTCGGCGCCGGCGCGGCCGAGATGATCAACATGTGGTCGGTGCTAATCGCCAATGGCCAGGCACTTCGCCATGTGCGCAGCGCCGTCGCACCCTATCCGACCATGACGGAGATTGGAAAACGGGCCGTCATCGCCTATTATGCGCCCCTAACGCGAACGCCGTTCGTCCGGGCTGTCATCCGGCTGTTGCGGCGTTTCGGCTAAGACGACGGAAATGCAGGACATGACGACAGGCACCACAGAAACCACGGTCGTTCAAAAGCAGCCGGCACGCGCCGGCTTCTTTCGTGGCCTTTCTGGCAAGCTGCTGCTTTTGACCGTGTTCTTCGTCATGCTCGCCGAAGTGCTGATCTTCGTGCCCTCGGTCGCCAACATGCGCATCCGCTGGCTGGAGGACAGGCTGAATACGGCGGCGGCGGCCGGTGTCGTGGTCGATGGCCTGCAGGGTGTGCAGCTCTCCCGTCCCGTGCAGGAGGAAACCCTGATGGCGACCGGCACCAAGGCGATCGTGCTCAGGCGCAAGGACGAATCGCGGCTGATCGCGGCGGAAGACATGCCGCCGCAGGTCGACGCGCAGTACGACGTCGCCGCCATGACGCCGGTCACAGCGATCTGCGATGCCTTCGACACGCTGCTGTTCGGCGGCGACAAGGTCGTGCGGATCTATGGGCCGGTCGGCGACAGCGACGCGATCATCGAGGTGGTGATGGAAGATGCGAGCCTGCGCAAGGCGATGCTGATCTATTCGCGCAACGTGTTCTTCCTGTCGATTGTCATCTCGCTGTTTACCGCCACCTTGATTTTCCTGGCGATCAACCGGCTGATGATCGTGCCGATCCGGCGGATGACCACCAACATGCAGGACTTTTCCGCCGAACCGTCCGATCCCGCCCGCGTGCTGGAGCCGGCGCCGGGTCGCGACGAACTCGCCGTCGCCGGCCAGCATCTGTCGGCCATGCAGCAGCAGTTGCAAAAGACGCTGAAGCAGCAGAAGAACCTTGCCGATCTCGGTCTTGCCGTTTCGAAGATCAATCACGACATGCGCAATATCCTGGCGTCGGCGCAGCTGATCTCCGACCGTCTCGCCGATGTCGACGATCCGATCGTCAAGCGCTTCGCACCGACGCTTCTGCGCACCATCGACCGCGCCGTCGGCTATACCACGGAAGTGCTCTCCTACGGCCGGACGACCGAGCCGGAACCGCATCGCCGCTTCGTCAAGCTGCGGCCGCTGGTGAGCGACGTCGGCGAGATGCTGGCGATCGACCCGAATGCCGGTATCGAGTTTCATATCCAGATTCCCGACGACCTGCAGATCGACGCCGACAGCGAGCAGCTGTTTCGCGTCGTCCACAATATCTGCCGCAATGCCGTACAGGCGCTGATGAACGATCACGCCGATGGCGGCTCTCCCCGCACGATCAGCGTCTCGGCCATGCGCACCGGCAGCGTCGTCAGCATCTCCGTCGATGATACCGGCCCCGGCATGCCGCCCAAGGCGCGCGAGAACCTGTTTGCCGCCTTTCGGGGCTCGGCCCGCTCGGGCGGCACAGGCCTCGGGCTCGCCATCGCCCGCGAACTGGTGCTTGCCCATGGCGGCACGATCGCGCTTGTCGAAAAACCGACGCCGGGAACGCTTTTCCGCATCGAGCTGCCCGATCGGCCTGTGCCTCTCGACGCCTTCCGCTCCAAGGCCTGGCACTGACCGGCAGGCTCTTGCAACGCCCGTCAGTGCCGGCGAACCGGACCTGTGGACAGGTTTGACGCAGGAATCCATCCACAGTTTCAAGGGTATAAGAACGCCCCTCTGTCAAAAAAGAAGTTTTTCGCGCAAATTCGCTTGCATTCCCCGGTCGGACGTTTTAGAGGATCGCCACGCAAGCGGTTGACACCGCAGCAAGTTGCACCCGTAGCTCAGCTGGATAGAGCACCAGACTACGAATCTGGGGGTCGGGCGTTCGAATCGCTCCGGGTGCACCATTTTTCTTTTCAAATAAAGCAATATCTTACGCCAGCAGTGCTGCGGCCTGCGCAGGGGCTGGAGCTGGTGATAAGCAATGCGTAAGTAGGGCGGTGGTAAGCCAATAGCGAGTACCGTTGTCGTGGTGCGACCTTGCAGATAAGTGCCAGTTTTGGCACCCCAGATAAAAAATGCTAACTCGTCCCTTTATCCATCCAGCGCGTAGCATCGTTCAATTGGCAGGGAGTGATTCCACCAGCTGGATGACAGACGAGCGTTTCCATACAATTCCGATATCGGATTCTGGGTGTATCCTTCCACTGTAGACACCAAAAAATTCCAATACTGGTCCATTCATCATGGCAGCTTTGTATTCTCCAGTCTTGAAATTGATCATTCCGCTGGGTCGAAACGCAAGAACTGGCGATCCTGACATTCCCGGCCGCCCACGGCAGTCAACAAGGAAGCGAGGGAGATCTTCAAAATCCAGTTCAATTTCTGATGCGACGTAGCCCGATACCCAAATCGCGCTTTGTGCCGCTCCCTTCATGCCAAACGGAAAGCCGACGATGCTTAATGTTTCTGATGGACGCAGCAACATTTCTCGTTCTGGAGGGCTTAATGAGTAGGCGACAACATGAGCATCTTGCGGAAAAGGACACGCGATCGCCACGATGTCGGCCGCTTTGCCCAAAGTGGGGTGCTCGTGCCAAAGTGGTTGCTCGTCATCGTCGAGAAGTCGAATCGTCGTGTTCGTCCAAGTTCCAAATTTATAGCGACAAGGAAACCAAACAACCATCCTATCTGGGACGCCGCCGTGATCATACAGCGGTTGATCATCATCCTGGCGCCTACCCGTAACATTATGCCTGTTCGTGATGAGCACGGGGCCGTTCCTCCCTGTCACGGTGAATGCGGTCCCTTTGGAAATGGAGGTCTCTCCAAAATACATTTCGATGAAATATGACTGGAAAGATGGCGCGCTAAGATTTTGGGACATATAAGTTCCAATTTTCAATATCGGAGGGAGGCGTGCGGGATCAACATATGCTTGTGTAGCTGCAGATAGATTTTGTATTCACCCCAAATTTCTGTCACCAATCCCCATTATGACTTGCGTCGCAAAGCCTCGATCAACGTGCGTGTCTTGCCCGTTGCATAGACAATGTCTTCGTGTTCGAGATGCACGGTGATCTCGACGTCTTTCCAGCCGGCCCCATTGTCGCGGGCGAAGATCACGGCCTCTTCCAGCGATGCGAAGACCGAGGCCTCAGTCCCGGCAACCCAGAACTGCACCGAGCATTCCGCATCTGCATAATTGGTCAGTGCCTTGATCGGATCGAAAGCCATGTCGTTCTCCGGCGATTTAGGTCGTGGTTGGCCCGGCGACTGAGCGTCGGCAAAGTGTCTATAGCGGGAAAAAACGGCCCAGTCTCCCGGTATGACCGTCAATACATAGCCCATGCCCGTGCCGGTTCTGCACGCCATGCCGGCACCCGAGGCTCACTGTCCGGCTAGCCGCCCGCCAGAATTTGCAGCGTCCGATGATCGGCCTCGCCGCCGAAATAGCGATCAAGCGCGGCCCTGAACGGCTCCGGGTCGGTTGCGGCCTGCCGAAACAGCGTCATGGACGAGCGCAGCTTCATGTCGTCGGGCGAGCCGAAGATCTGGTGCGCGGTGCGATTGCGCACGGCGTTGATGGTGCGTGTGCATTGGACAAGGCGGCCGCCGAGCAGCGGATGCGCCAGATAGGCGCGGGCCTCTTCCAGCGAGGAGATGGCAAAGCGAAGCGCGGTCGGCGAATGGCCAAGGCCGGCAAGCTGCGGAAAGATGAACCACATCCAGTGGCTCTCCTTGCGCCCATGTTCCAGTTCGCGAAGGGCGGTCTCGTAGACCGGTTCCTGCGCCTCGATGAAGCGGGAGAGGCGATATGGATCGTTCATACGCGGTACCTCCGAACATCCGGGGAAAGGGTCGCGCCGGAATTTCGGCGCGACCCTTTTTTCTACCACTTCTGGTGAACGTGAACCTTGATCAGGCGCTCGTAGACATCGGCAAGTTGCGCCAGTGTTTCCTTGGGGATGGCGGCAACGTCGCTTGCGGCGGCGTTCGCCTGGGCCTGCGCTTCGTTGCGGGCGCCGGGGATGATGACGGAAACGGCCTTGCTCTCAAGGATCCAGGCGAGCGCAAACTGTGCCATCGACACACCCTGCGGCACCAGCGGCCGCACCTGCTCGACGGCTTCCAGCGCAACGTCCAGCGGCACGCCGGCGAAGGTCTCGCCGACGTCGAAGAATTCGCCATGGCGGTTGAACTTGCGATGGTCATCATCGGCGAATTTGGTGTCGGCGGTGATCTTGCCGGACAGCAGGCCCGAAGCCAGCGGTACGCGGACGATGATGCCGACATTCTTCTTTTGCGCCTGTTCGAAGAACAGGTCGTGCGGGCGCTGGCGGAAGATGTTGTAGATGATCTGGATCGTCGCGACGCCCGGATATTCGATCGCCTTCAGGGCCTCCTCGACATTCGAAACCGAGACGCCATAGTTGCGGATCTTGCCCTTGACTGTCAGATCGTCCAGCGCGCCGAACACCTCCGGCCGGTAGAAGACTTCCGTCGGCGGGCAATGAAGCTGGACGAGATCGAGTGTCTCGACGCCAAGATTGGCAAGGCTGCGGTCGATGAAGGCCTCGATATTGGCACCGGTATAGCCGTCGGCCACATGCGGGTTCAGCCGGCGGCCGGCCTTGGTGGCGACAAACGGCTTGTCGCCGCCGCGTTCCTTCAGCACGGCCGCGATGATCTTTTCCGAACGGCCGTCGCCATAGACGTCGGCCGTATCGACGAAGGTGACGCCGGCGTCCAGCGCTGCATTCAAGGCGCGCTTGCCGTCGTCCTCGGAAATGTCGCCCCAGGAGCCGCCGATCTGCCAGGCGCCGAAGCCGATTTCCGAAATGGTGGCGCCGGTGCGCCCCAGAATTCTGTTTTTCATGTCTCAATCCTCGCCGGACGGCGATGCCGTCCCAAATCCCGGCCCGTTTCGGACGGGAAACCCTGTTTACCCGTCGTTTCTATTCCGAATATGACAGGCTGGCCAGCATTCAATCTTTCAAGAAAGATACGGTCTGAAGAAAATCATTATTGTTTTCAAGATGTTATAATTCTTGGCGCGGAAGCGATCCTTGCTAATCGTCCAATATGAGGGCGGCCCGGCCACGGCTGAGGTCGAGGATGATGGCCGAGGCCGTTTCAAGGCTGCCCGTGGGGATTTGCAGCGAGAGGCTGGCGCCGGTGCCGGTGAAAGTCTCGGCGCGTATCGTGACGCCCAGTCCGCCCAACCGCGCCTTGATCAGGGCAAGATCGGAAAAATCACAAACGACGCTCCCGCGGACGGTCTCGACGACCTCCAGCTTCTCCGCCGCCCGCAGACACATCGCCGCCGTGCCGCCATAGGCGCGGATCAGGCCGCCGCTGCCGAGCAGCGTGCCGCCGAACCAGCGGATGACAACAATGGCGATATGATCGAGCGACTGGCCGTCGATTGCCTGCAGGATCGGTTTCCCCGCCGTTCCGCTCGGTTCGCCGTCGTCGCTGAAGCGGTAGACCTGGCCGATGCGGAAGGCCCAGCAATTGTGGCTGGCGGTCAAATCGGAATGTTCGGCGATAAAGTCCCTGGCCGCCTGCTCGCTGGATACAGGGCCGCACACGGCAAGAAACCGGCTTTTCTTGATTTCCTGTGTATGGGTTTCGATGCGCTGAAGCGTGAACATGCGTAGAGTCCGTTTGCGCGGTGATAGCGCATCGGGTGGCGTGGTGCCAAGGGGATGGCATTTCCAGTGGACGACTCCCACTTTCCGTCATGCTCGCCCTTGTAGCGGGGATCCAGTCACCGCGCGTCGGCGCGGTGAAAGAACCATTTCCTCACGGAAATAAGAGTCTTTTGGCACCGCAGACGCGGCGCCGCTGGATCCCCGCCACAAGGGCGAGGAGGACGAAGAGGGGTGAGGTGCTCCACAACTCCAATGTCCTGTATGGGACGGCTTACCCGATCGACATCAGGCTCGCATTGCCGCCGGCCGCTGCCGTATTGACGCTGGTAGAGACTTCCTCCAGCAGCCAGTTGAGGCAATAGGCATCCGGGTTGCGGGCAAGCTCTTCCGTCGATGCGGCTTGAACCAGGACCAGCGGGCCGGGCAGGGTGGCGATCTGCTTGTTGACGGTGCGGACACGGTCCGCCTCGCCTTCGATCAGCGCCCCGGCGAAGGGCACATCCATCCGCCAGTCGGCGGTGAAGGAAACACGGGCGGCGACGGTTGCCGGCAACGATGCCAATGCTTCCTTGAGGCCGCTGGTCGTGTCGACAACGGCGGTATTGCCGGTTGCAAAGACCGCGGCCAGCTGGCGGTAGAGGCCGTCTGCCGTCTGCGGCACGAGCAGGATTTTTCCGCGCGGATGCAGCGCATAAAGATTGCGCTCGCCGACCGGGCCGGCAAGCTCGGTGGTGAGGCCGAGTGCCGATTGGCTGCCGGTTTCGCGGGCATCCTGCGCCTGCGGCTTCAGGCCCTTGCCATCCAGCCATTTGGCGAAATCGAGCAGGGTTAGATCGGTGTGCACCGAGCTGTGCTGCGGCGGCACCGGTGGCGTGGTGACGAGACGGCCGAGATAGAGCGGGCCGCCGGCCTTCGGGCCTGTGCCGGAAAGGCCGCGTCCGCCAAAAGGCTGCACGCCGACGACGGCACCGATGATGTTGCGGTTGACGTAGAGATTGCCGGCCTTCACGCGAGATGTGACATGGGCGATGGTTTCGTCGAGGCGTGTGTGCAGGCCGAATGTGAGGCCGTAGCCGGTGGCGTTGATGTCGTCGATCAGCCGGTCGAGATCGTCGCGCTCGTAGCGCAGCACGTGCAGGACCGGGCCGAAGACTTCGCGCTTCAGGTCGGAGAGCTGTTTCAGCTCGATGATCGTCGGCGGCACGAAGGTGCCTTGCGCAGTGGCGGGCGACAGCGCGATCTGCTCGACCTTGGCGCCGATGCCGCGCATGGTCTCGACATGCTTTTCGATGATGCCCCTGGCTTCCGCTGATATCACCGGGCCGACATCGACGGCAAGCCGATCGGTGCGGCCGATATCGAGTTCGTGCAGTGCGCCCTTCAGCATGGTCAGCACGCGGTCGGCGACATCGTCCTGCAGGCAGAGCACGCGCAGCGCCGAGCAGCGCTGGCCGGCACTGTCGAAGGCCGACGCGATGACGTCGCCGACGACCTGTTCGGCAAGGGCCGATGAATCGACGATCATGGCATTCTGTCCGCCGGTTTCGGCAATCAGCGGGATCGGCTTGCCGGCAGGCGACAGGCGGTCGGCAAGCTGCGCCTGGATCAACCGTGCGACTTCGGTCGAACCGGTGAACATGACGCCGGCAATATCAGGCGCGCCAACGAGGGCGGCTCCGACGCGGCCGTCGCCCGGCAGCAGTTGCAGCGCTTCGGCCGGAATGCCGGCCTCATGCAGGATGCGGACGCCTTCGGCGGCGATCAGCGGGGTTTCCTCGGCGGGCTTTGCCAGCACCGGATTGCCGGCAACGAGGGCCGCGGCAATCTGGCCGGAGAAGATGGCAAGCGGGAAATTCCACGGGCTGATGCAGACGATGGGTCCAAGCGCCTGATGTGCCGGGCCAAGCGTGCGGGTGGCCTGTTCGGCGTAGTAGCGCAGGAAATCGATGGCCTCGCGCACTTCGGCAATGGCGTTCGGCAGCGACTTGCCGGCTTCGCGGACGATCAGGCCTAGCAGCGTCGGCATGCGGGCCTGCATCAGGTCGGCAGCGCGCACCAGGCACTGGGCGCGCTCGGTCGGCGAAACCGCGCTCCACTTGGCGCCTTCGGCCAGCGCGATTTCAACAGCGCGGCGGGCGTCGTCCTCGGCGGTTTCGATGACGGAGCCGACGACATCGCGATGATCGCCGGGGTTGAGCACCGGGCGGCTTTCGCCGCGCAGCTTTTCCGCGCAGAGATTTGGCGCCGCCGTCCAGTCGATCGCAGCGCTTGCCTTCAGGGCATCGGACAGCATCGACAGCGAGGCTTCGTTGGAAAGGTCGAGACCGGCAGAGTTGCTGCGGCCAGCATAGAGATCGGCCGGCAATTTGATTTGGTCGTGCTGTGCGCCCATCACCGGCATGGCCCGGACGATATCGACGGGGTCGGCGATCAGCTCGTCGATGGAGACGGCCGGATCGGCGATGCGGTTGACGAAGGAGGAGTTGGCGCCGTTTTCCAATAGGCGGCGGACAAGATAGGCGAGCAGCGTCTCATGCGTGCCAACCGGTGCGTAGATGCGGCAGGGACGATCGAGATTGGCCTTGCCGACGACTTCGTCATACAGCGGTTCACCCATGCCGTGCAGGCACTGGAACTCGTACTTGCCGACCTTGAAATCGGGACCGGCCATTTCGTAGATCGTTGCCAGCGACTGGGCGTTGTGGGTGGCAAATTGCGGGAAGATCACGTCCACCGCGTCCAGCAGTTTGCGGGCGCAGGCGATGTAGGAAATGTCGGTATAGATCTTGCGTGTATAGACCGGGAAACCATCGAGGCCGTCGATCTGGGCGCGCTTGATCTCGGCATCCCAATAGGCGCCCTTGACCAGGCGAACCATCATCCGATGACCGGAGCGGCGGGCGAGGTCGATGATGAAATCGAGCACGAACGGGCAACGCTTGCCATAGGCCTGGACGACGAAGCCCATGCCGTTCCAGCCCGAAAGATCGGGATCGAGACGCAGCGCTTCCAGCAGATCCAGCGACAGTTCCAGCCGGTCGGCTTCCTCGGCGTCGATGTTGAGACCGATATCGTAGCTCTTGGCGATCAGCGCCAGTGCCTTCACCTTCGGCAGCAGTTCGGCCATGACGCGGGCGCTCTGGGCGCGGACGTAGCGCGGGTGCAGCGCCGACAGCTTGATCGAGATGCCGGGGCCTTCATAGATGCCACGACCGTTCGAAGCCTTGCCGATGGCATGGATGGCGTTTTCATAGTCGGCGTAATAGCGCCTGGCGTCAGCCGCCGTGGTCGCGGCCTCGCCGAGCATGTCGTAGGAATAGCGGAAGCCCTTGGCTTCCAGCGCACGGGAGCGCTTCAGCGCCTCGTCGATGGTTTCACCGGTGACGAACTGTTCGCCCATCATCCGCATCGCCATGTCGACGCCACGACGGATGACCGGTTCGCCGGCCCGCGCGATCAGCCGGGTGAGAGCGGCAGAGAGGCTGCGGTCGTTGACGGTGGAGGTCAGCTTGCCGGTGACGACGAGGCCCCAGGTGGCGGCATTGACGAACAGGGAGCGGCCGCCGCCGATATGCGAGCGCCAGTCGCCGTCGGCGATCTTGTCGCGGATCAGCGCGTCGCGGGTGGCGGTGTCGGGGATGCGCAGAAGCGCTTCGGCAAGGCACATCAGCGCCACGCCTTCCTGGCTCGACAGCGAATATTCATGCACCAGCCCCTCGACGCCGGAGCCCTTGTGCTTGGCGCGCAGCGCCGCGATCAGCTTGCGGGCGGTCGCCTTGGCTTTGGCGCGGATATCGTCGGGCAGGGTGGCGGATGCGACCAACGGCGGCAGGCATTCGGTTTCCGGGCGGCGATAGGCGGCGGTGATCGCCTGGCGCAGCGCGGTCTGCTCGGCGATCGGCGGGGCGAAGTTTTCAAACGGGAGGGGGGCGATATCGGTGGTCTGTTGCGGCTGCGGCTGGCTCATCGAAATCATCCCTCTTCGAAGCGATCAGGCGCACGCGGCGTGGCCCGGAATTCATGGGCGCAAAATAGGGCAGAGGTATCCGGATAGCTATCCGGGAAAATAGGCGTCAGGCTGGATGTTTCACCGAATATGAAGGCATAAACCGTATGGTATACGGCAGTATCCAAATCATGCCGGACGATCCGGCGTCAGAGCAGAACCTTCTGCGACAGCTTGTGGCGGGCCATCAGGCATTCGTCGTCGCCCGGCATGCAGGTGCGGCAGACGATCGGCCGGACGGCGTAGATTTTACAGCCCACATGAACGCCGAGTTTGCCGTCGAGCGCCGAACAGCGATTGTCCTCGCACCGCATGCCGCCGAGATCGGCCGACAGGTATTCAGCGGGAATCCGGTCCAGTTCCTCGTCCGTCTCCAGCGAGAATCGCGGCCAGTCCTGCGAATAGCTGCAGCAGGCGCCACAGCTCTGGCAGTCGAAATCGTCGGTGGGAACGGCAAGGGTCATGACGGCAGGGTAGCATGGAATGGGGGAATGGCGGAAGGTGACAGCTCCCTCTTCTCCCCAGCGGGGAGAAGGTGGCCCGCAGGGCCGGATGAGGGGGAGCCGCAAACTCCGGATGTGCCGTACCACCTCCTCATCGCCTCGTTTCACTCGGCATTTCTCCCCGCTGGGGAGAAGAGGAAATCACGCCACCGCCGCGTCCCTGACCGCAATCTCGTAATCCTCCGTGTGCACGAGAATGCCCGTATCGGTCATAACAGCGATGCCGTAGGCGGAGGGTTCGTCGACGGAGAGAGAGGCATCCGGAGAATCGAACGGCATGGGCTGCTGGTGCACGGGGCTTTTGAAGACGGAGAAGGGGACACCGCGGCTGGACCCGGAAATCGTCCGGTGCACATGGCCGGCGAAGATATGCAGAACATTGCCCTGGCGCTTCACCACATCGTAGAAATCCATTTCGTTGATCAGGCGTATCATGTCCATGCCGGTAAAGCCGGTTTCATGCGGCGGATGGTGCATGAACAACAACACCGGCAGGTCGCCGGCGGTCTCCAGCTGACGGTCGAGCCAGGCAAGGCGCTTGGTACAGAGAAAGCCGGCATGGCTGCGCGGATAGTCGTAGGGCGGCGCAAACAGCGTATCGAGGATGACTGCGCGGCAATCCGGAAAGTCGATGACGTCCTGGATGAAGCCATCCTCGTCCTGTGCGGCGTTCGGGAAAACGTCGGCAAACGTCTCGCGGTTGTCGTGGTTGCCAATGGTTATGGCGAACGGCGGCACCAGCCTGTCCAGCAGGCCTTTCAGGCGCTCATAGGAAGCCCGGTCGGCCCGGTGCGCCAGATCGCCCATGACGATCACCCGGTCCGCATCGGCATGATAGCGGTTGACGTGTTCGATGCCGGCGGCAAGCCGCTGGAACGGATCGAGGCCGATGATCGTCATGCCCTCTGGCACCATGTGCAGGTCGGTGAAGATGATCAGCTTTGTCATTCTGGACAATCCACTCTTTAAAAGAAAACGCTAATGAACACCACCAAGCTGTGGGTCGAGAGCTTGTGGGTCAAGCAACATAATTGGGAGGATTCAATCAGGCGCGATTTCAAACAGCGCGTCGCCATAGCCAACGCCCTTGCCTTCGGCGGTGAGGGCGCGGCGGAGGACACAGTCCTTTGCAGTTGCAATGGCGCGTAGCGTCATGCCTGTCTTGATATAGGCGACGATCTCGCCCCTGGCAGCCTGTCGCGGCAAGGCGGGCGCGGGCGACGCGCTTGCCGGATGGCTGTGCAGGACGATGCCGACGGCGGGCGATCGGAGGGTGTCTGATTCCCTTATCCCGGACGATCGTGCAGGTTCGGTAATCGCCGCGGCTTCCACGCTGGAGCCGAGCGTCAAACGAAGCTGCACGGAACCCTGCTCGTAGTCGAAAGCGGCAATTCCGTACCGTTCCATCAGGGCAGTCAGTTTTTGGATATCTGCGCTGTTCATCGGGGTCAAGCCGATGTCTCGAGGGTGAAAAGCGGCATGCCTGCCGTCACCGGGGCGCCGTCCTCAAGGTGGATTGCCGTAACACGCCCGGTGCAATCGGCCTCCACCGGGTTCATCATCTTCATGGCCTCGATGATGGCGAGCTTGCGGCCGTCCTCGACCCGCTCGCCGATCTCGACGAAC
Organism: Rhizobium herbae; assembly: GCF_017873135.1. Classification (GTDB taxonomy): domain Bacteria; phylum Pseudomonadota; class Alphaproteobacteria; order Rhizobiales; family Rhizobiaceae; genus Pararhizobium; species Pararhizobium herbae. The sequence goes on from NZ_JAGGJV010000002.1 coordinate 567,873, forward strand.
GGCGCTTCGCCGGGCATCGGCGAGCGGTAGAAGGTGCCGGGGAGACCCGCGACGATGATATGCTCCCTTGGTCCGGCTGCCGAGGCGGATGCCGTTGCCCTTGCGGCACTTTCAGTCGATGAAGACGCAGCGCTGGCCGCGCTGGTTTGGGTCACCTGCGCAACCGTCTTCGAAAGGCGGATACGCGTGCCGTTTTCCGTCAGTTCCAGTTCGTTGACGCTGGAATTCTCCAGAAGGCGCATCAGCCGTTCGATCAGGTCGAGGTCCATGAATGTCTCGTTTCAGCCAGGGTCAGGAGAGGAAGTTCTTCACCGCGATGCCGTCGGCCTCGAGGCGCTGGCGAACGGTGGCCGCGATGGTGACGGCGGCGGGCGTGTCGCTGTGAACGCAGATCGAATCGATCGGGGTGGCGATGCTCTTGCCCGTGATGGTTTCGATGGCACCAGCGCGGACCATGCGGATGACGCGGGCTGCCGCCTCGTCCGGATCGTGGATCACCGAGCCGGCGATCTTGCGGTCGACGAGATAACCTTCTTCCGTATAGGCCCGGTCGGCGAAGATTTCCGATGCCGTCGTCAGTCCCATCTCGTTCGCCTGCCGCTGCTGGTGGCCAAGCGCAATGACGAGGCAGACGAGCGAGGGATCGACCGCCTTGATGGCGCGGTTGACGGCCATCGCCACCTCGGCGTTCTGCTGGGTCAGGTTGCCGAGCGCGCCATGCGCCTTCACATGGGTGATCGGATGGCCTGCATAGGCCGACATCGCCTGCGCCGCGCCGATCTGGTAGGCGACGAGGCGCTCGATCTCGCCGGCGGAAAAGGGAATGTTGCGGCGGCCGAAGCCCCAGAGGTCGGGAAAGCCGGGATGGGCGCCGACGGCGACGCCGCGCTCCTTCGCCAGCGCAAAGGTTGTCGCCATGATCTCCGGATCGCCGCCGTGAAAACCGCAGGCGATATTGGCCGAGGTGACAACCTTCAGGATGGCATCATCGTCGCCCATCCGGTAGGCGCCGAATCCTTCGGCCATGTCGGAATTGAGGTCGATGCGCAAGGGTTTGGTGTTCAAGGCTTTTTCCAGCTGTTCGATGGTCGGGTTAGACCGATCCTAGCCTATGTCGAGGATGAGGGAAATGACAGGATGCGCCTCTCGGTGGTCGAGAAGAGCGGTTGACGGGCTGTGCAGCCTCCGGTCAAATTACCTCGATTTACATGTGAGGCATGGCGGATGACGCAGAATCGTCTGTCTGAACCCGATAGTAGCTAGGCAAGACCATAAAGCTGATATATCAGATAGGCGTCGGGTTCGTTCGGTGGATATTCTCAGGTGACCGAAGTTGTTTCTCCCAGATTGAGCACGGAAGGCGCGGGCGCGATCCTGCTCGACGCTGCCGACACGGTTTTTTCCGACGATATTCAATCGCGGATCTGGGCCGTGGCGGCGTGGATGCTGAAGGTCGGTGGCGTGGCCGAGACCGTGCCGGGCATGAACAATCTGATGATCGTGTTCGATCCGCTGGCGGTCGCGCCGGACGCGATCGAGCACCAGCTTCTTCAAGCCTGGCAGACAGTGGTACCCAATGCCATCGCGGGCCGGGATGTCGACATACCTGTTGTTTACGGCGGAGCTACCGGAGAGGACCTTGCTGTGCTCGCAGAGCACGCCGGATTGAGCGTCGATGAGGTGGTGCGCCGGCATTCGGAGGCGGTCTACTCGGTCGCGGCCGTCGGCGCGATGCCGGGTTTCGTCTACCTCTCCGGGCTTGATCCCGCCCTCGCCATGCCGCGCCGCGCTGTCCCGCGCATGAAGGTCGAGATCGGCTCGGTGATCATCGGCGGCGCGCAGGCCGGCATCATGCCCTGCACGGCGCCCTCCGGCTGGCACGTCATCGGCAAGACAAAGGTGCCACTGTTCGACCCGCTGCGCGATCCGCCGTCCGCCTGCAAGCCGGGCGACCGCATCCGCTTCCGTGTGATCGAGGTTCAGGTATGATCGAGATCCTGTCGACAGGCGCGGTCAATTCCGTGCAGGATCTCGGGCGCACCGGCTATCTCGATGCCGGCGTCGGCCGTTCCGGCACGATGGACGCCCCGGCGCTCGAAATCGCCAACCTGATGGTTGGGAACGAGGCGCGTGCGGCCGGCATCGAGGTGGCGCTGTTTCCCTTCCGGTTGCGGTTCGAGGTTGATACGGTCTTTGCCTTGGCCGGCGCAGATTGCCCGGCAAAGCTTGATGGCCGGCAGGTCCCCGGCTGGTGGGCGATGAATGCCAAGGCGGGCGAGGTGCTGACGCTCGGCCTGCCGCGCTCGGGTGCCCGCGCCGTCATCGCCTTCCAGGGCGGTATCGACGTGCCGCTCGTGCTTGGCTCGCGTGCCACCGATCTCAAGAGCGTTTTTGGCGGATTTGAAGGGCGGGGCTTGAACCGAGGTGACAGGCTGGCGCTTGCGGGGACGTCTCGCAGAGTGTTGCGGATGGAAGGTGGCTACGGCGCGGATGTATCGGAGCTGCGCGGGCGCCCAGTGGAAAACGACGAGGCGATCATCCTGCGTGTCTTGCCGAGCGCCGAATATACCGCCTTCACGGGTGAGGCGATCTCGACATTTCATCAAACCGACTGGCTGATCACCAATGACGCCAACCGCATGGGCTATCGCCTGAGCGGGCCGGAACTTTCGCTGACGCGCAAGCTGGAGCTTTTTTCGCATGGTATCATGCCCGGCACGGTGCAGGTGCCGCCGAACGGCCAGCCGATCATCCAGCTGGCCGAGGCCAATACCTGCGGCGGCTATCCGAAGATCGCCAATGTCATCGAGGCGGACTTGTGGAAACTGGCGCAGGCGCCGGCGGGTGCGCGGCTGCGTTTTGAAATAACCGATCGCGACACGGCTGTCGCGGCGCTGCGGCAGGAGCGTGCCTTCATGGCCGATCTTGCTGCTTCTGTAAGCCTGATGCGCGGTTGGATGTGACCTTTGAAAAAGCGAGAGTGAAACGATGAGATGGAAACGCACGATCCAGTTGCTGGATGTTCATTGCGAAGGCGAAATCGGCAAGGTCGCCATCGGCGGCGTGCCGAAGATTCCCGGCAATTCGATCGCCGAGCAGCTCAACCATATCAACACCGTAGACGACAGCCTGCGCCGTTTCCTGTGCCTCGAGCCGCGCGCGGCTTCGATCGGCTCGGTCAACCTCCTGGTTCCGGCCAAGCGTCCCGAGGCCGATTTTGGCTTCATCATCCTGCAGGCGGATCAGGCGCATGCCATGTCGGGCTCCAACTCGATCTGCGTGACGACGGCACTGCTCGAATCCGGCATGATCGAGATGAAGGAGCCGGAAACGGTGGTCATGCTCGATACCGCCGCCGGCCTCGTCAAGGCGACGGCCACCTGCCGTGACGGGCGCTGCGAGCGGGTCAAGCTCACCATGGTGCCGTCGTTCGTGCATGAGCTGGATGTCGAGGTCGATACGCCGGACTGGGGCCGGATCAAGATGGACCTCTGCTATGGCGGCGTCTTCTATGCGCTGGTCGATGTCGCGCAGATCGGCACGACGATCGATAAGGCCAATGCGCGAAAGATCGTCGAGGCCGGCATGATGCTGAAGGACCTCGTCAACCGCACCATTCCGATCGTCCATCCGGAAATCCCGGAAATCAAGGGTGTCGCCTATGTGATGTTCCGCGATACGGAAGGCGATGGCACGGTGCGCACCTGCACGACGATGTGGCCCGGCCGGGTCGACCGCTCGCCCTGCGGCACGGGCAGCTCGGCCAATCTGGCGACGCTGCATGCGCGTGGGCTTGCCAAGGTCGGCGACATCTTCAAGTCCCGCTCGATCATCGGCTCGGAATTCGAGGTGGGTCTGGAAAGCGTGACGGAAGTCGCCGGCCGCCCGGCGATCATCCCGACCATCTCGGGACGCGGCTGGACCTTCGGCCTGCATCAGGTGGCGCTCGATCCGTTCGATCCGCTGGCTGATGGGTTTGCGTTGACGGATACATGGGGACCGCAGGCTGGGGAAATTCGCTGATACGGTTTCCGTTGGGTCTCCTCGGTTAATTCGAATTCTGGAAGCTTACCCCCCTCTGTCGGCGACGCCGACATCTCCCCCTCAAGGGGGGAGATCAGCCACAGGACTTTGGGCGCCAGGGAAAAGAACAATCTCCCCCCTTGAGGGGGAGATGTCACGAAGTGACAGAGGGGGGGTAAGCTTCCACAATCTGCGGAGAATGAGAGTTCCCCCGAAAGCCGTGTCACTTCACACGACCCGCTTTCGGTAAAACAAGGTTTGCCTGCTCGCTCGGCTCTATGCTGGCGGTGGTGGCTGTGTCGATCTGCGGCGGCGCAATCTTGCTCTGGGCGAAGGCATCGCCCTTCTCGGCGGCCTTCTTGAACATTTCGGTGGCAGCGGCGGCGTCCGCAACCATGCCTTCGCCGTTCTCCAGCATCAGGCCGAGATTGACCATGGCATCGACATTGCCGCGGTCGGCGGCCAGTTTGTAGAAGCGCGCGGCCCGCTGGTCGTCTTCCGGGATCTGCGTGCCTTCGTCCAGCATCACGGCGAGGTTGAAGGCGCCGAGATTGTCCCTGGCGACGGATGCCCGCTCGAACCATTGGGCGGCGAGCTTACCGTTGGCGGCGGTGCCGACGCCGTCGCGATAGGCGACGCCGAGATTATAGGCGGCGAGGATGTTTCCGGTGGCGGCTGCCTTCTGATAGAGCGCGAATTCGCTTGCGTGGTCGCCGCGCTCGCCGATCATCACGGCATAGTTCACCATCGCGACCGCATGATTGCCTTCGACCGCCTTTTCAAGCATGGCCATGGCCTGCCCGCGCTGACCGGCTGCATGGAGCACGCGGGCAAGTTCAAAGGTCTGTCGCGGGCCGCTGCCCTGGTTGTAGGCTTCGCGGCAAGCCGAAAGGGCAATGCCGATGCGGATGTCTTCGGTTGCCACGGGACGAAAGGCCATGTTGCGTTGCAGGTCGTGTTCGCTGCCGGCTTCGGCGTCGCACTGATCCGCCGGAAGCAGCGGCGAGGCGGCATGGGCCGAGGGCAGGGCGATTGCCGCGATCGAAAGCAGGCTCACGGCGGTGAGCAGGATTGCGTTGACAACTGAAATGCGCTTGCTGGCTTCGTTTTTCATGGCGTTCTCCTTCGTGTTTGTGTCACCTTATGGAGCGCGCCGGTCAGCGGCTGTTCCTTGGGAAACAGCCGCTGATGCAGCTGGAGGGGACAATGAGGACAACACCGGCCAGGGTGGTTTTGGGACAGGCGATTTCCCCGCCCGCTATCCCGGACACTCTTTTTGGAAAACCGGATTGTTTGAACAAGGAGCAAGGTCAATGACGCGAGATATTTTCCCGATGCGGCACGGCCTGATCGGGCGAAGGACATTCATCGCTGGCTGCGCGCTGATCGCGGGAGGCCTCGCCGCCATTCCAACGCGGGCGAACACGATCATCGGCAAGGCCTCGGACGTGCGCGGCAAGGTCAACCTCAAGCGGGCGGAAAAGGAAGAGGGTCTGGCGACGGGTGCCCAGATCATGGACAACGACTATGTCGCGACCGGCAGCAACAGTTTTGCGGATCTGGCGCTTGAAGGCGACACGCGCATCCTGCTCGGCAGCCAGACGGAGCTTCTGCTCGACAGCTTCATCGCCGGCCAGGGCGGCACGATGGAACTCGGCATGGGCCAGATGGTCTTTGATCGTCCGGAAGGCCTGCCGAAGATCGATCTCGCCTTACGCACCACCTTCGGCATGATCGGCGTGCGCGGTACGAAGTTCTTCGCCGGTCCCAACCGTGGCGTCTTTGCCGTCTTCGTCGAACACGGCCAGGTATCGGTCGATGGCGGCGGCGTGCAGCGGCTGGTGGGCGCCGGCGAAGGCATCGAGATCGCCAAGCCCGGCGATGCGCCGACCGAAACCGTCGTCTGGAAGGAAGCCCGGATCGTCGAAGCTTACGCCAGCGTCGGCCTGAAGCGCTGACGTCCTGCCTTATGCCTCGGTGGTGAACAGCTCCATTTCGCCGAAGCCGCGGATTTCATGCATGCCGACCGAGCGCAGCGCGCGGCCGCTTTGAACCGACGCTTCCGGGCCGATGCAGATGGCGGTGCCGAGGAACTTGTTGGCCTCCTGAAGCCGGGCGGCAAGGTTGATGCAGTCGCCATGCGCGGTATAATCCAGCTTGCCGCCGGCGCCGACCTCGCCGAGCACGGCGATCCCCGTTTCGATGCCGATGCGGGTTCGGCCGAACTGGTGTTCGATAAAGCCCGGCCGGCGCCGCATTTCCTCCGTCAATGCCCGGATAGCCTCGGCGCAATCCATCGCCTTGTTGACGTGATCGGCCAGATCCTCCGGCGCATTGAAGAAGGCATGCACGGCATCGCCGACCACCTTGTCCACCATACCGCCATATTGCGCGACAAGTCCGTTGACCTCGGCATAGTAGATGTCGAGCAGGGTGACGAGATCGCGCGGCGCAAGCTTCTGCGACAGCGTCGAAAAGCCCTCGATATCGGTGAACAGCGCGGTGACGGGCCGCTCTTCGCCCGCCACACGATCGTCGTCCGGATTGTCGATGTAGCGGGCGACGACGGATTGCGGCAGGTATTGCGAAAACTTGCTGCGCGCCTTCGATTCCGCGCGCCGGACCCGGGCAAATTGCAGCGTGCTGGTGACAACTAGGACGAAGACCAAGGCAAGGCTGACGCTGACGGCATCGACCAGTAGGGCGGAACCCGCATAGATCGCCGCCGCCGCGCCGATCGTGGCGGAGATCGCCAGAATGCCGAGAGCCGCAGAGGTCACAGGCCGCAGACGCGTGGCGACAAGCAGCCCGCCGACCAGCGCCAAAGCTGCCTCGTACAGCGGAAGCTGCGCATGCCTTTCCGGAATGAAGCCGGTGAGCACGGCATTGGCGATATCGGCATGGATCTGAACCGACGGCTCGAGCGGCATGGAGGCGGTGGAACGCAAGCCGCCGAGATTGGGCAGGCTGCTGCCGATGAACACCGTCTTGTCCTTGAATCGTTCATCCGCAACGGCGCCGCTCAGCACATCGCCCGCCGACACGGTCCGTGCCTCGATCGCAGTGATCGGGCTTGCGGCAAAGCGCAGGCTGCCATCCTCATCCAGTTCGATCAGGCGGCTTCCAAGCTTCAGCCAGGCGGGCTGCCCGCCCAGGATCGGCGTGCGTCCGCCTTCGGCCAGCCGGGCTGCCTCGAGCCCCAGCGCCGGATAGGCGTCGTTGCCGATGATCGAATAGGCCTGGACACGGCGGATGCGCGCATCCTCGTCGCCGACCAGAAATGCGGCTGCCGCCGAGCGCGATGCTTTCTGCAGGAAGCCGCAGGATGCTTCCGCGCCGTTGATGAACCAGAGATCGGGGATCGCGACCGGCTTTCTGACGGCGACGGGCGGCACCGGCACGGGATGTTCAGGCCCGCCATCGGCGATCAGGAAGCCGAGAATGACGGGCACGCCGGAAATCGCCTGCGTCAGCGCAGCATTGGATTGTTCGGCCGGGTCGCAGGCGGTGCTGAAGATGAAATCGACCGCGACGGCCTTTGCGCCGGCTTTTGACAGCCGGGACAAAAGATCGGCGGTTTCCGCCCGGCCCCAGTTCTTGGTTGCCGTTTGCTGCACCGATTTGCGGTCAATGTCGATGACTGTGATCTGGTCGGACTGCGGTGCCGGAACCCATTGGGTCAGCGAATCGAAAAACAGTTCCCGCTGCGTTTCGAGCGCCGATCCCGCGTAGAAGAACAACAGGAGCGCGCTCAGCAGGCTCGCAGCCGCTCCGGCAAACAGCGGCTTGATCCGGGACAGGCGGAAGCTATTCAAGGGGTTATTCCTCTTCCGGTTCCGCAATCCTCTGCAACCGGCCGATATGGCAGCTGATGACGCCATCGGCCCGCTTGATGGCGGCGCTTTCTTCCAGCGCCAGAATTGCGCGGTTCACCTTCGGGCGGCTGGCGCCGAGGATGCCGGCAATGTCGGACTGGCTGAGCGTCAGGCGCAGATTGGCGCTCTCCGGCAGTTCGTTGCCGTGGATCTGTTTCAGGGTTGCCAGGAAGAAACGTGCCACGCGCGCATGCAGATCATAGAGCGCGATCGTTTCCAGCCTGTCCGTTGTGTCGCGCAATTGCAGGCAGAGATAGCGGATGATTGATTCGGCGGCATTCGGCGTGTGGGTAATGAAATCGAGGAAAGCCTTCTTGCCGATGACGTAGCCCTCGGTCACGGTGATCGCGGTGGCATCGGCGGAGCGGGGCTGGTCGTCGAGGATTGCCATTTCGCCGAAGAGGGCTCCGGCCTCGATATGGCGCAGCAGCAGTTCGCGTCCCTGCGGCGTGATCAGCGACAGTTTGATGCGGCCGGACAGAACGGCAATCATGTAATTGCCTTCATCGCCGCGCTGGAAAATCACCGTTCCGGCGGTCCATTTGCGATAGGTCGCAAGTGCAGCGATCGCAGCGACCGTTTCCTTGTCGAATTCTTCGAAGATCGGAAAGGAACGCCAGAAGGCGGGACTTTTGTTGACTTCGCTCATACTGCTATCCCCGTCCGCAGGTCCATTGCTACCCATTGAAATTCTTCTCGCAGTCTTCCCGGCGTTGCAACAAAAAACATCCTGGAAATGCAATGCAGGCACTCTACGCGAGTTCTCTCCGCAGCTTCATTGCTGCCAGATTTGCCGAGTTCACACCCTATCACGCAATGTTGACGATCTGTGTTCGCTGTCTTGCTATTGTGAACGATCTGTTTCGCGCTCGTGGGCTGGATGAATTTGGATTTGCTGATAAATCTGTTGCCAACAACGAACCCAAACCGGAGCCTCTTCCTATGCAGCAGAACGTAGTCCTCGTCGTCGCCCGTATCCTTCTGTCGATCCTCTTCATCATTGCCGGTTACGGCAAGATCACCAATCTCGGCGGCACCGCCGGCTATTTCGGCAGCATGGGCCTGCCGATCCCGATGTTGACGGCAATCCTCGTGACTGCTGTCGAATTGCTCGGCGGCATCGCTATCCTCGTCGGCTTCTTCACCCGTCCGGCAGCCTACATCCTGGCGCTCTTCTGCGTTGCCACGGCATTCATCGGCCATGGCGATTTCTCGGTTGCCGGCAATGACATCCACTTCATGAAGAACCTTGCCATCGCAGGCGGCTTCCTGTTCGTCGCCACCTTCGGTGCCGGTGCCCTCTCGGTTGATGCCAAGCGCGCCTGATTGCTGATTGCTTGATAAAGAAAAGCCCGCCGGTTGGGAAAATCGGCGGGCTTTTTCGTGTCTATGGTTGAAGCCGATCAGGGATAGATGACGCCCTTGCGCAGGATGACGTTGCCATAGAGCCGCGGCTCGCTGGTCTGGACGACGGTGTGTGCTGCGCGAACCCTCGGATAGAATTCCGGCCCGAGCAGTGGCATGACCGCGCGATCGGGCTCATGCTTGGCGCAGCAGGCAATGATATCGCGATGCACCGGATCGAGGGCGTCGCGGTCCTGCTTGACCGTGGCGCGAAAGATCGCCTCCGGCACAAAGTCGTCGATCGGCAGGACGCTCAAGATCGCGTCGAGAACCGGGATCAGATGATGCCCGTCGAGCCGGATCAGCCGTCGGCCATGTTCGAGACCGGGATAGTTGCCGTCGACCAGCGCGATCTCGTCGCCGTGGCCCATGGCGCGCAGCGTGGCCAAAAGCTCGGGGCTCAGGAGTGGGTTCAGACCTTTCAGCATCAGGCTGTTTCCTTGAAAAGAACATTGGTATCGATGAGATAGCGTGAGAAAAGCGGCAGGCTGGCGCCACCGATGGCCCGCGCCTGGGCGCCGACGGCACCCTCGATGATATCAGGCAGGATAACGCCTTCGAGATCAAGCTCGCCGGCAGCCTTGCGGATCGCCGCGACGATGCGTTCGCGCACCCAGCCGGGAAAGCCGCCGTCGATCACGGCCGCGCTGAAGTCGATGATCGAGGCGGAGGAAACGATCGCCTGGGCAAGGGCGGCGGCCGTCAGCTGTATCCAGGTCTCCAGCGGCTCGCCGAAATCGATCCATTCGTCGGCGGAATACCACAGCGGTTTCGGATCGATCCCCCTTTCGCGCAGAAGATTTTCAAGCACGAAGATCGACGCGATTTTCAACAGCTGCTGCGGCTTGCCGTTCCTGTCGGAAACCTGCAGCGGGCCGACGGCGCCCGCCGTGCCGCTGCGCCCGGAAAACAGCGCCGAGTTCAGGACGATGCCACCGCCGATGAAGGAGCCGATATAGAAATAGATGAAGTCCGGATAGGAGGCGCCGACGCCGAAGATAAGCTCCGCGCCGCAGGCGCTGGTGGCATCGTTCTGCATCAGCACGGGGTGATGCGTGCGTGCCGCCACCGCGTCGCGCAGGTCGAAACCGCGCCATCTGGCCATCGCTTCCCTCGGCGCGCCGGTCTCTTCGGCCCAGCTCCAGAGCTGGAACGGGGTCGCGATGCCGACGCCGGCGATGCGGCCGCGCTGTTCCTCGGTCAGCATCCTTTCGAGTTTCGGTATGCCCTCGACGATGAAGGACAGGATTTCCTCCGGCATCGGATAGGCGTGGGTCTGGTGTAGTTGCAGGCGGATATTGCCGACGAAATCCATCAGCACGAGATCGCAGCTGCGCCGGCCGATCTTGACGCCATAGGAATAGACCGCATCCGGATTGAGCCGCATCGGAATGGATGGCTGACCGACCCGGCCGCGTACCGGATCGCCGCGCATCAGAAGACCGTCTTTTTCGAGTGCCCGCATGATGACCGAGACCGTTTGCGCCGACAGGCCGGAGCGGCGGGCAATATCCGCTTTCGACAGACTGCCGTGGCGGCGCACCAGCGACATCACCAGCCGCTCGTTGTAGGCGCGCACACGGGTGAGGTTGGCGCCTCCGCCCGGATCGAAGACGTCCGGAACGGTCGATGCACCGCCGGAACCGGCCTGTGATGTCATGCCCGTTTCCTCCCGTAGGCGCGATCTCCCGTCCGGATCGGGTTGTTCCGGACTGGCCTCCTGATCGTGCCTTCACCCTGTTTCTTATGTGTGCGCTGCAACAACAAAATGCGCATGCACATTTTCTGCGCAGAGAATGCCATAGATTTTTAATAATTCAATTTGATTTATTTATTGACAGCGTTTGGTTTTGATGTTTGTTTTGTGCCCGGAAGCGCCACCCGCGGCAGAGGAGACGTTGCGGTTGGCGAAGCCTGACGGGCCGGTTCGCCGGTGCCTTTTTTCAATCCTTGGGAGGATTTCATGAAGAAGACTATTGTTTCCGCCGCTCTCGGCGCGCTGGCGCTCGGCGTCGTATTTGCAGCCCCCGCTCAGGCCGCCGACGTTTCGGCCTGCCTGATCACCAAGACCGATACCAACCCGTTCTTCGTCAAGATGAAGGAAGGCGCTGAAGCCAAGGCCAAGGAACTCGGTGTTGATCTGAAGTCCTATGCCGGCAAGGTCGATGGCGACCATGACAGCCAGGTTGCAGCGATCGAATCCTGCATCGCCGATGGCGCCAAGGGTATCCTGATTGCCGCCTCCGACACCAAGGCGATCGTCGACCAGGTCAAGAAGGCACAGGATGCCGGTCTTCTGGTCATCGCGCTCGACACCCCGCTCGATCCGGCAACGGCCGCCGACGCAACCTTTGCCACGGACAATCTGCAGGCCGGCAAGCTGATCGGCGCCTGGGCTGCTGCAACGCTGGGCGACAAGGCCAAGGATGCCAAGATCGGCTTCCTCGACCTCGTGCCGTCGCAGCCGACCGTCGACGTTCTGCGCGACCAGGGCTTCATGATCGGCTTCGGCATCGACCCGAAGGATCCGGCGAAGATCGGCGATGAAGACGATCCGCGCATCGTCGGTCACGACGTGACCAACGGCAATGAAGAAGGCGGCCGCACGGCCATGGAAAACCTTCTCCAGAAGGATCCGGACATCAACGTCATCCACACGATCAACGAACCGGCTGCTGTCGGCGCCTATGAAGCGCTGAAGGCTGTCGGCAAGGAAAAGGACGTTCTGATCGTTTCCGTCGACGGCGGTTGCCCGGGCGTCAAGTCGGTGGCCGAAGGCGTCATCGGCGCGACGTCGCAGCAGTATCCGCTGCTGATGGCATCGCTCGGCATCGAAGCCATTGCCCAGTACGCCAAGGACGGCACCAAGCCGAAGCCGACCGAAGGCAAGGACTTCTTCGATACGGGCGTTGCCCTGGTGACCGACAAGCCGGCCGCAGGCGTCGAATCGATCGACGTGAAGACCGGTACGGACAAGTGCTGGGGTTGATGCCTTAGTGCTTTCAGCACACAATGAATATGAAAGGGCGGTTTCAGAGCCGCCCTTTTCAACAACCGGCAAATGAGGCCGGGCTTTTTGGGAGGGAGGCGTTGTCATGACAAGCGTCCAGGAATTCGAAAAAACACTGGATCAGAGCGACAAGTCGGTCGCTTCATTCGAAGATCGTTCGCCTCTGCGGCGCATTCAGCATTTTCTGCATTCGACACCGGCCGCCATTCCGGCGATCGTGCTGATCTTTTCCATCATCGTGTTCGGCGTCCTGAAGGGCGAGCGGTTCTTTACCGCGGGAACACTCACACTCATTCTCCAGCAGATCGCCGTCGTTGGTATTCTCGGCGCTGCCCAGACCCTCGTCATCCTGACTGCCGGTATCGATCTCTCTATCGGCGTTATCATGGTGATTTCGGCGGTTGTCATGGGCAATTGCGCCGTGACCTATGGCATGCCGGCGCCGCTTGCCGTGGCTGCCGGTTTCGTCACCGGAACACTCTGCGGTCTCTTGAACGGATTCCTCGTCTCCAGGATGAAGCTGCCGCCGTTCATCGTCACGCTGGGTACCTGGAACATCGTCATGGCGGCGAATTTCATCTATTCCGCCAATGCAACGATCCGGCGTGCCGACATCGAGACCGCAGCGCCCTTGCTCGGCTTCTTCGGCATCAGCCTCAAACTCGGCTCCGCAGTCTTTACGCTCGGTGTCATCATGATGGTCATTACGGTGATCGTACTCTGGTACGGGCTCAACCACACCGCCTGGGGCCGCCACGTCTATGCCGTCGGCGACGATCCTGAAGCAGCTGAATTGTCGGGTATCCGGGTCAAGAAAGTGCTGCTTGGCGTCTATGGCCTGGCCGGTGCAATCGCGGCGCTTGCCGCCTGGGTCTCGATCGGCCGCAACGGCTCGATCTCGCCGTCCTGGGCGGTCACGGACTACAATCTGCAGGCCATCACGGCGGCGGTCATCGGCGGCATCTCGCTGTTCGGCGGGCGGGGTTCGATCCTCGGCACGCTGTTCGGCGCTCTCATCGTCGGCGTGGTGTCGATGGGCCTCAACATGCTCGGCGCCGATCCGCAGTGGAAGGTACTCTTGACCGGTGTCCTCATCATCTCGGCCGTCGGTGTCGACCAGTGGATCAGAAAGGTAGCAGGCTGATGGAACCTCTTCTCACCGCACGCGGCATCGTCAAGCGCTACGGCCGCGTCACCGCCCTCGACCAGTCCGATTTCGACCTCTATCCCGGCGAAATCCTCGCCGTGATCGGCGACAACGGTGCCGGAAAGTCCTCGCTGATCAAGGCGATTTCCGGGGCGATCCATCCAGACGAAGGCGAAATTCGCCTGGAAGGTCAGGTCGTCAACTTCCGCTCGCCGCTTCAGGCGCGCGAAGCCGGGATCGAGACGGTCTATCAGAACCTGGCGCTGTCGCCGGCGCTGTCGATCGCCGACAACATGTTCCTCGGACGCGAGATCCGCAAATCCGGGCCGATGGGGTCGATCTTCCGCATGCTCGATCGGCCGAAGATGGCCAAGATCGCCCGCGACAAGCTCTCCGAGCTTGGCCTGATGACGATCCAGAACATCAACCAGGCGGTGGAAACCCTCTCGGGTGGCCAGCGCCAGGGCGTTGCCGTCGCGCGTGCCGCGGCGTTCGGTTCCAAGGTCATCATTCTGGATGAGCCGACCGCAGCGCTCGGCGTCAAGGAGAGCCGCAAGGTTCTCGAGCTGATCCTCGACGTTCGAAAACGCGGCCTGCCGATCGTGCTGATCTCGCACAACATGCCGCATGTGTTCGAGGTGGCGGACCGCATCCATATCCATCGTCTCGGAAAGCGCCTCTGCGTCATCAATCCGAAGGACTATACGATGTCGGACGCCGTCGCCTTCATGACCGGCGCCAAGGTGCCGCCAGAGGCCGCCGCCGCATGACCATGACGCTTGCCGCCATCGCGGACAGCATCGTTGAAAAGGCGGGACAATCCCAGCGCTTCATCGTCGCCATTGCCGGCCCTCCCGGGGCCGGCAAGTCGACGCTGGCCGATGCGCTTCAGGAAGAACTGACGCGGCGCGGTGAAAAATCCGCCGTCCTGCCGATGGACGGCTTTCATATGGACAACGGCATTCTGGAAGAGCGCGGCCTGCTGAAACGCAAGGGCGCGCCGGAAACCTTCGACGTCCGCGCCTTCATCGACATCGTTTCGGCGGTGCGCAAGGCCGACGAGGAGGTTCTCGTGCCGGTGTTCGACCGGTCCCGCGAAATCGCCATCGCCTCTGCCCGGGTTATTGCGCCCGAAACCCGTTTCATTCTTGCGGAAGGCAACTACCTGCTGCTGGACGAGGCACCCTGGTCGCGGCTCGACGGCATGTTCGACCTGTCGGTCTTCGTCGGTCCGTCCTACGAGGTTCTCGAGGAGCGGCTTAGGCAACGCTGGATCCACTACGGGCTGGATGCGGCCGGCATCGAATGGAAGCTCTACGGCAACGACCTGCCGAACGGCAAGCGGATCATCGACAATTCGCGGCCGGCGGACATCGCCATCGAGGTTTTCGAAACGGTTTGACACCGGCACTCGATCATTGTTTTCCGCAGTACAATGATGCTATCGGAGCCTTCGGCCAGCGCATGATCCGAACCCATGCGCGAGAAGATTGCGTCTGGAGATATCCGCCATGAGCCCACAGCCCGTCATCGAACTGACAATCCGCCGTCCCGACGACTGGCATCTGCATCTGCGCGACGGCGGTATGCTGAAGGGCGTGATCGGCGACACCAGCCGCCATTTCGCCCGCGCCATCATCATGCCCAATCTCGTGCCGCCGGTCGTCACCACGGCCGACGCAACGGCCTATCGCGAACGCATCATGGCCGCGCTGCCGAAGGGCGATCGTTTCGAGCCGCTGATGACGCTTTACCTCACCGAAGGCACGAACCCCGATGATGTCGAAGCCGGGCACAAAAGCGGCCTGATCAAGGCCGTCAAACTTTATCCGGCCGGCGCCACCACCAATTCGCATGGCGGCGTGCGCAACTTCGAAAATGCCATGCCGGTGCTGGAGCGCATGGCCAGGATCGGCCTGCCGCTCTGCGTCCACGGCGAGGTGACGACGCCGGAGGTGGATATCTTCGACCGCGAGGCCGTGTTCATCGAAACCGTGCTCGATCCCCTGCGTGCCCGCCTGCCGGAGCTGAAGGTGACTATGGAGCATGTCACCACCAAGGACGGCATCGACTATATCAAGGCCTCGGAGGGCAATCTTGCCGGGTCGATCACCACCCATCACCTGATCATCAACCGCAACGCCATCCTCGTCGGCGGCATCCGCCCGCACTATTATTGCCTGCCGGTCGCCAAGCGCGAGCTGCATCGTCTGGCCCTGCGCGGCGCCGCGACCTCGGGCGACGCCCGCTTCTTCCTGGGCACCGACAGTGCCCCGCATGTGGACCCCCTGAAGGAATGCGCCTGCGGCTGCGCCGGCATCTATACCTCGATCAACACGATGAGCTGCCTTGCCCATGTGTTCGAGCAGGAAAATGCGTTGGACAAGCTGGAAGCCTTCACATCGCTGAACGGTCCGGCCTGGTATGGCCTGCCGGTCAATGCAGAAACGATCACGCTGCGCAAGCAGGCGGAGGCGGTGACGTTTCCGGACAAGATCGAGACGGAGGCAGGTACCGTCACCGTGTTCGACCCGATGTTCCCGCTGCATTGGGCGGTTTCCTGAGAGCAGACGAAAGTCGCCGCCCCCAGGAACCCGTATCGAGAGATCAGGACGCCTTGAGCTTGGAATTGCAGATGCTGTAGTAGCCGCCGCCTTTCTTGATCCAGGTCAGGCCGTCGAGTGAATTGCTGGATTTGTCGGCCTTGTATTGATCAAGGCATGTATGCATGCGGGCTTTCCCGGCAGTTTCTGTCGAATATTTTGCATCGACCTTTTTCGGGAAAGCAACGCCCTTCGGCGCCTTCGCGGTGGTCGTGGCGGGCTCCGGCATATTGTCGGTATTGCTCGCGGTCGGTTCCTCGTCTGTGCTTATCGCTGCCGGTGTCGCGGCGGCGGCATTGGTTCCACATTGCGCTTTGCGAAAGTCATTCCACTTCATTCCATTGAGTGTTCCGGCCGTTTGCGCCGCTTTGTATTTGGCGCTGCATTCCGCCATGGTCGACGCGTGTGCGGCAGATGAAAAAGCAAAGGGTGCGAGTGAGAGTGCGACAAAGGTCGCGAGATTGAGAATCTTCATCGGATAACCTCATCAGACGAGGACATCAGGCGTTCAGCGACGCGTTGAACGTCCGCCTCAATCAGGGATATGTTTCCCGGTTTGTGACCGGATGATGGTCTGGAGCGCGCCGCCTGCGAGGGTTACCAAAATTTAATCTGGTGCGATTGCCGTTGCAGCTTCACGCTCGATTGGAAGCACTGCATCGCCCTCTGCCACAGGGGAATAGAGTCGATCGAGGCGGTAAACTCCTGCCGCCGCTCGTTCAACCTCTGGCGTTCCGAGGCCTGAACTGCTATGCGCGGGAGATACAAATTCGAGCCTTGAGGAGCCCGCCAATGATCCAGACATCCTTTCCCGAGAAGGCCGTCATGGCCGAACTCGTTGCCAAGATGCTCTGGGAAATCAAGGCGGTGCATTTCAGCGCCGACAAGCCCTACAAGCTGGCTTCGGGCATGGCGAGCCCGGTCTATATCGATTGCCGCAAGCTGATCTCCTATCCGCGCATCCGCTCAGTGGTGATGGATTTTGCCGCTGCCACCGTGCTGCGCGAAGCCGGTTTCGAGCAGTTCGACGTCATCGCCGGCGGCGAGACGGCGGGCATTCCCTTCGCCGCGATGCTGGCCGAGCGTCTGGCGCTGCCGATGATCTATGTCCGCAAGGCGCCGAAGGGCCATGGCCGCAACGCCCAGATCGAAGGGCATATGCCGGAAGGCGCGCGCGTTCTCGTCATCGAGGACCTGACGACGGCCGGCGGCTCGATGTTCAAATTCATCGACGCCATTCGCGCAGCCGGCGGCATTGTGGATCACGGCATAGCACTGTTCTACTACGACATCTTCCCGCAGGCTCGCGGAGAGATGCTGGACAAGGGCGTGACGCTCCTGAATATCGCCACCTGGCGTGACGTGCTTGATGTCGCCAAGGCGCAGAAATTGTTCGATGAAAAGACTCTTTTTGAAGTCGAAGCCTTTCTCAATGCGCCGCTCGAATGGTCCGGTCGCAACGGCGGCGTCAGTGAACTCGCCACGGCCTGAAAACAGCGCTGGAATTCTGGCGCCAGCTGGTTTAAATCGATTGAAATATTATCAGTGAGGGGAAGACGCCGCCATGATCATCTGCTGTGGGGAAGCCCTGATCGATATGCTGCCGCGCCAGACGACATCAGGCGAAACGGCTTTCGCCCCCTATGCCGGCGGCGCCATCTTCAACACCGCCATCGCGCTTGGGCGCCTCGGTATCCCGACCGGTTTTTTTACCGGCCTGTCCGACGATATGTTCGGTGACGTGCTGCGCGAAACGCTGAAATCCAGCAATGTCGATTTCGCCCCCTGCGCGACGCTGTCGCTCCACACCACGCTCGCCTTTGTCAAGCTGGTCAACGGCTCGGCGACCTATGCTTTCTTCGATGAGAACACCGCTGGCCGAATGATCACCAAGGACGACCTGCCGGCACTCGGTGATTTCTGCGAGGCGCTGCACTTCGGCGCCATCAGCCTGATCCCGGAACCGTGCGGATCGACTTACGAAGCGCTGATGACGCGCGAATATCAGAAGCGCGTGATTTCCTTCGACCCCAATATCCGCCCCGGTTTCATCAAGGACGCGGAAGCGCACAAGGCCCGCATGCTGCGCATGGCGGCGATGTCGGACATCGTCAAATTCTCCGACGAGGATCTGGACTGGTTCGGCGAGGAGGGTACGCATGAGGAGCTGGTGGCCAAGTGGCTCCAGCGCGGCCCGAAGCTCGTCGTCATCACCAAGGGCGCCGACGGTGCTGATGGCTATACGACGCGCGGCAAGGTTTCGGTCCCCGGCGAGAAGGTCACGGTGGTGGACACGGTCGGTGCCGGTGATACGTTCGACGCAGGCATTCTCGCCTCGCTGAAGATGAACAATCTGCTGACCAAGGAACAAGTCGCGACCTTGAGCGAAAGCGCAGTGCATGATGCGCTGGCGCTGGGTGCGAAGGCCGCCGCCGTTACGGTGTCGCGGGCAGGAGCCAACCCGCCCTGGAGCTATGAAATCGGGCTTTAGAGCGTTTGAAGATGAAGCGCTCCAATCTTTGCCGGCCTATTGCTTTATGCCGTGGACCTCAGCCTTTGCCTACCGCTGCGACCGGCAAAAGCGCTACGCGGCACGCCGGCAAGGTTTGAAAGAAACTGGCGGGCGCATTCGCTCCAGCTGAAGGTCAGCGCTTTTTGCCGCGCATCTTCCCGCGACAGCGACAGCGCATCGAGGGCTGCCTGCCGCAGGTCGCTGGAAAGCACACCGCCGCCATCGCCCAGAATGTCGTTCGGCGCCGTGACCGGAAAAGCGGCAACCGGACAGCCGCTGGCGAGCGCTTCCAGAATGACGTTGCCGAACGTATCGACCCGGCTCGGGAAGACGAAGACGTCAGCCGACGCATAGATTGCCGCAAGTTCCGTGCCCATGCGGCGCCCGAGGAAATGCACATCCGGGTACCGCTGACGCAACATGGCGAGATCGGGTCCGTCGCCGACGACAACCTTGCTGCCCGGCAGGTCGAGATCGAGGAATGCCGGGAGGTTCTTTTCCACGGCGACCCGCCCCACATTCAGGAAGATCGGGCGGGGGAGCGGCAGGGTCTGGCGGCGGGCCGGATCGAAGAGAACGGTATCGACGCCGCGTGTCCATCGCTTGATGTTGTGGAACCCCCGCGCGGCCATTTCCGTACCGAGCGACGCGGTCGCGACCATCATGCCATTGCCGGAATTGTGGAACTGGCGCAGCCACCAATAGCTCCAGTCCTCCGGAATGGGTAATCGCGCGCTGACGAATTCGGGAAAGCGCGTGTGGTAACTCGTCGTGAACGGCAATTGCCTGCGCAGGCAGATGCCGCGCGCCACAAGGCCGAGCGGCCCCTCCGTGGCGATATGGATATAGTCGGGTGCCAGGGCATCGATCTCGTTTCCCACCTGCCGCCGTGTCGGAAGCGCCAGCCGGATATCGGAGTAGAAGGGCAACGGGAAGGTCGCAAACCGCTCCGGCGTCAGGAAATTGATGGTGATCCCCTGTTCCTTCACCGATCGGGCAAGTTCGTCGAGCGTGCGCACGACACCGTTGACCTGTGGATGCCAGGCATCGGTGACAACGAGAACGGTCTTTTCCATAGTGGCCCCTGGACTCGGCTCCGCCAGATACGGCGAAGCATCGGCTGACAATCGAATCAACTGGCGGCTGCCAATATGGCCCTTTGATCATGATCGGATGACAGGCGGATGATTGGCCGTGTTGACGAGGGGCATGGCCGCTTCTCCTGAGGAGGGCCAAGCCCGGATGGGATGGCCGGTCTTGCAGTGCGGCGAAGGGTGAGGTGGAGCCTTGCTGCTTATCGCCCGACCAGCGCCATTTGCTCATATCCGCGCCCGGCCGACGCGGCCACAATCGCCAAGACCGAACCCTGGAGCGTGCGCACATGGACGGTCAGCGAGCGATAGTCTGCATCGCGGCCGATCCTGTCGGCAATCCTCTGGCCGTAGTAGATGGCGGACCCTACGTCGAAATGATCGACGCCATCCTCATCGACGACCTGCTCGTCGCCGAAATGCAAATCGAAGAAATAGTGTTCCACGCCGATGCCCCGGACCCTTGCGTCGCCGGAGATTTCCCCGGCTTGAGGACGCAATGCCGGGAATAGCGGATTGTGTCCGAATACAGGCTGAATTGCGTATTCAGCCTGTATTCATCCGTGTCCGACGCGCCAGTGCCGAAAGGTTATTTACCGGCCTTCAACAAGGCAGCAACCAGTCCAGCGGTCGAAGAATCATGTTCTTCGGCGCTTTCCTTGCCTTCCACGACCGGCAGCAATCCCGTCGCCAGTTCCTTGCCGAGCTCGACGCCCCACTGGTCGAAGGAATTGATGTTGAACAATGCGCCTTCGACGAAGACGCGATGCTCGTAGAGCGCGATCAGGCGGCCGAAGGTGAACGGGGTCATCTTGTCGTAGACGAAGGTCAGTGATGGGCGGTTGCCGGTAAAGACGCGGTGCGGCGCGATGCGCTCGATGAAATCCTTGTCGAGGCCCTTGGACGCCATCTGTGCTTTGGCTTCCGCGAGCGTGCGGCCCTTCATCAGCGCTTCCGACTGCGCCAGGCAATTGGCCATCAAGAGCTGGTGTTGATGGCGCAGCTTCGGTTCATGGCCGTTGGCGGCGATCATGAACTCGGCCGGGATGATGCTCGTGCCCTGGTGGATCAGCTGGTAGAAGGCGTGCTGGCCGTTGGTGCCGGGCTCGCCCCAGACAACCGGGCCGGAATTGCCCTCGACGGGCGTACCGTCAAGCGTCACGCCCTTGCCGTTCGATTCCATGTCGAGCTGCTGCAGATAGGCCGGAAAGCGCGACAGGCGCTGGTCGTAGGGCAGGATGGCGCGGGTCGCATAGCCAAGGACGTTGCGGTGGTAGTAGCCGAGAAGGCCGAGCAGCATCGGGATGTTTTCGCGCAGGGGGGCAGTGCGGAAATGGTTGTCGATGGCGTGCGCGCCGGCCAGGAATTCGCCGAAATTCTCCTTGCCGATCGCGATCATCAGCGGCAGGCCGATGGCCGACCAGATCGAGTAGCGGCCGCCGACCCAATCCCAGAAGCCGAAGATCCGGTCACTGTCGATGCCGAAGGCGGCGACCTTGTCGAGCGCGGTGGAGACTGCGCAGAAGTGATGGCCAACGGCCTTCTCGCCGAGCTTTTCAGCGATGAAAGCACGCGCTGTGGCGGCATTGGTCATCGTCTCGATGGTGGTGAAGGTCTTCGATGCGACAATGAACAGCGATGTTTCGGCATCGAGCAGCTTCAGCGTGTCGGCGATATGGGCGCCGTCGATGTTGGAGACGAAATGCAGGCGCGGGCCGTCATGGTCGGGCGCTAAGGCCAGCGTCGCCATCACCGGGCCGAGGTCGGAGCCGCCGATGCCGATATTGATGACGTCGGTGATCTTCTTGCCGGTGGCGCCCTTCAGCGCGCCGGAGCGGATGCCGTCGGAAAACACGCCCATGGCATCGAGTACCGCGTTGACATCGGGCATCACATCCTTGCCATCAACCAGCACCGGGGTGTTTGCCCGATTGCGCAGGGCCGTGTGCAGCACCGCGCGGCCTTCGGTGATGTTGATGATATCGCCGGCAAACATCGCGTCGCGCTTTTCCGTGACCTTGGCGGCCTTGGCGATTGCCTCCAGCCCATCCAGCACCTTGTCGTTGACGGCACATTTCGAATAGTCGAACAGCATGTCGTCGAACGTGACGCTATATTTGGCGAAGCGTTTGGGATCGCTCGCAAAAGCTGCCCGGATGTCGGTTGCGTTGGTGTCGGAAACGGTGGATTTCAGCTGGTCGACAAGCGCGCTCATGGCAGGGTTCCTTGCATCGCGGAGGGTTGCGATAGCTAGTCGCTTTGGCCCCAGCAAATCAAGGGCGTCTTCATCCGAAGGCTAAAAAAGCCGTTCTTTCCTATTTTCGGTCGGCAGTTGCCCATCATCTTACGGTTGCAAAATCCAAAGCTTGCAATAGTGAAAGCAGCGATGCCATGCCAGCTGGCGCATCCGGGCGGATGGGCTTCCCGGACTGTGGCAGGACACAGCCCTGTCCTTGAATGTGGAGGTGATCTATGTGGTTTCGACCATTTGGCATCACGCTTAGCCTAAGAAAAACCCGCGCGAGCTGGTCAATCGCCGTGCGGGTTAGCTTCTTAGCATAGCAAACGGTGGCTGGGGTTCGCGCTCCAGTCACCACTCCGCCAACATAAACGTTTCAACGGATTCTGACAAGACAAGCCGTCTACCCACCTATCCGCGCAGATCCTTGCGCAGGATCTTGCCGACGTTCGATTTCGGCAGTTCGGTGCGGAATTCCACGAATCTCGGCCGCTTGTAGTTGGTGAGGTTTGCTGCGCAATGTGCCTTGACCTCCGCTTCGGTGAGGTTCGGGTCTTTCTTGACGACGAACAGCTTCACCGCCTCGCCGGAATGCGCATCGGGCACGCCGATGGCCGCGCATTCGAGAATGCCGGCAAGGGTCATGGCCACTTCCTCGATCTCGTTGGGGAAGACGTTGAATCCGGAGACCAGGATCATGTCCTTCTTGCGGTCGACGATCTTGACCAGCCCCTGCGGGTTCATGAAGCCGATATCGCCCGAACGGAAGAAGCCGTCGGCGGAAATGGCCTTGGCGGTTTCGTCGGGCCGCTGCCAGTAACCGGCCATGACCTGGGGTCCGCGGATGCAGATCTCGCCGATATCGCCAAGCGGCAGCGTATTGCCGTCCTCATCACGAATCTCGACATCGGTCGAGGGCAGGGGCAGGCCGATCGTGCCGGTAAACTCGCCTTCGTCGAGCCGGTTGGCCGTGGCGACCGGGGATGTTTCCGACAGGCCATAGCCTTCCTTGATCGGCGAGCCCGTCATCGCTTCCCAGCGTTCGGCAACCGGGCGCTGCACCGCCATGCCACCGCCGAAGGTGAGTGCCAGGCTGGAGAAATCGAGCTTCTGGAACTCGGCGTTGTTCATCAGCGCATTGAACAAGGTGTTGAGGCCCGGGAAGATGTTGACCTTGTACCTGGCGATCTCCTTGACGAAGGCCGGGATATCGCGCGGGTTGGGGATCAGGATATTTTCCCCGCCGGTGCTCAGGCCCATCAGTGCGTTCACCGTCAGTGCGAAGATATGGTAGAGCGGCAGGGCGCAGAGAAAGACCAGATGATCCGGCCGCGTCCTGTGGGTGAAGGCCGTTTCGAGCCAGAGCCCCATCTGCGCCATGTTCGACAGAAGATTTGAATGGGTGAGCGTCGCACCCTTGGAAACGCCGGTCGTGCCGCCGGTATATTGCAGGAAGGCGACGTCACCGGGCTTCACGTCGACGGTCTTGAGGGGTGCCGCGGCCCCCTTTGAAAGGACGGCCTTGAAGGAGAGGTGCCCCGGCAGCGACCATGTGGGGACCAGCTTCTTCACCTTGCGCACGACGATATTGACGATCAGGCCCTTGAGGCCCAGAAGGTCGCCCATGGTCGCGACGACGATGTGTTTCAACTCGGTGCGCGCCGCCACCTGCTCGACGGTATGGGCGAAGTTTTCCAGCACGAAGATCGCCTTGGCGCCGGCATCCTTCAACTGGTGCTCGAGTTCGCGGGGTGTATAGAGCGGGTTGACGTTCACGACTGCGTAGCCGGCGCGCAGGATGCCGAAGACGATTACCGGGTTCTGCAGGATGTTCGGCATCATGACCGCGACGCGGTCGCCCTTGGCAAGGCCTGTCGATTGCAGCCAGGCGCCGATCTTCCTGCTCTGCGCATCGAGATCGCCGAAGGTCAGCGTCTTGCCCATGCAGGTGAAAGCGGCACGCGATGCGTATTTCTTGCAGGATTGCGCGAAGAGATCGCCGATCGAGTTGTAGGGCAGGGGAGAAATTTCAGCCGGCATTCCCGGCGGATAGGATTGGAGCCAGGGCTTGTCTGCCTGGGGTCCGGGCGTCTGTATCAATGTGTCCGGCATGTCTCTCTCCCTCATGCATCTGTCGCCGCGCCGCAAGCCAGATGCGCACCGTGTCTCCTTTTCCATGCGCAACCCTGTCCGAAGATGTCTCCGGCAAGCCCGTTGCACATGTGCGAAAAATCCCTCCAGATCGCTCGCCTGATCAAGATGAGGCTTTTGTTGCGCCCCATCAAGCACATTCCGGATTATATAACCTTGACGTAAACGTCAATAAGACACCTATCGTTTGCGGGTACATGGTCAGATTTCGCGGCAGGCCTTTGCAGCAATGTCTTTGCGAGCGGGCGCAAAAAAGGTATATTGCGGTGCAATAACGCCAAGGCTTTCCTCCCATTTTGTCCTGGTTTTCCATTTCAGAACCAAAATCCTTTGGGCCTACAAGGCTCCCGGCAGGTCTTTCCATGTCAGACGACACTCTTTCTTCCCTTCCGGCCGCCCGCTGGGGCGGTATGTCCAGCGCGGAACTGGCCCTGGCCGTCGGCGGCTTCGGCATCGGCACCGGCGAATTCGCCATCATGGGGCTGCTGCCGCAGGTGGCCGACGATCTCTCGGTTTCGGTTCCCTATGCCGGCCATGTCATCAGCGCCTATGCCATCGGCGTCGTTGTCGGCGCGCCGCTGATTGCGGTGCTCGCCGCGCGGTTTTCCCGCCACAATGTCCTGCTTGCCCTCATGAGTCTGTTTGCGCTTGGAAATCTTGCCAGTGCCGTTGCCGGCAGCTTCGGTCTGCTGGTTGCGGCCCGCTTTCTCGCCGGCCTGCCGCACGGCGCCTATTTCGGGGTTGCCGCCCTGGTTGCCGCCGGCATGGCGGCACCGCATCAGCGGGCGCGCGCCATCGGCCGGGTCATGATGGGCCTGACCGTTGCCACCCTGCTTGGGACGCCGCTTGCCGCCTGGTTCGGCCAGGCGCTCGGCTGGCGTGCCGCCTTCGCCATCGTCGGCGCCATCAGCTTGCTCACCATCGTGCTGACATGGTTCTATGTCCCGAAGGACCGCGCCAACCCGACCGCCTCGCCGCTGACGGAACTCGCCGCGCTCGGCAAATCCCAGGTCTGGCTGACGCTCGGCATCTGTGCCATCGGCTGCGGCGGCATGTTCGCGGTGTTCAGCTACATCACGCCGGCGCTGACCGAGGTTGCCGGCGTCTCGCTCGGCAGTGTCCCGATCATGCTCTCGGTGTTCGGCGCCGGCATGATCCTCGGCAATATCGTGGGTTCTCGCCTTGCCGACTGGTCGCTGATGCCGGCGATCGGCATTGCGCTCGTCTTCAACCTCGTCGCCTATGTGCTGTTCTACTTCACCATGACGACGCCGTGGATGGCCGTCGTCAACGTGCTGCTGATCGGCGGCGGGTTTGCCGTCGTGCCCGGCATCCAGATGCGGCTGATGGATGTGGCGGGCGAGGCCCAGACACTGGCGGCCGCGGCCAGCCATTCCGCCTTCAACCTTGCCAATGCGCTCGGCGCCTGGCTCGGCGGCCTGTCGATCGCGGCCGGCTACGGCTGGACATCGACCGGTCTGGTCGGCGCGATGATGTCGGTCGCCGGTATCGGCATCTTCCTGTCGTCGGTCTTTCTCGACCGCTCGAAAGCGGCGGTGACCAGCCGTCAATAGCTATTCGGGCGCGTTTTCGTCGCGCTGATCGCTGTTTCCTCCCGATGAAATTCGATTGTCATCCGCTTGTGTTGACCATGCGATCATACTTACCTATGGCGCATGGTTCCCGGCTTGCCGGAAACAAATGGAAACATGCTGGCAAGCCGTGGGTTTTGCTGTCATCTTGATGACATGGAGGAATGCTTTTTGCAACTGAGCAATCGTGAACGGGACGAACTGCCGTCGGAACCGCGCCTTTTCGGTCGTCCGGCCTATGAGCGTTCGGCGCTTGTCGGGCCGATTGCGGCCGCGCGCTGGCTGCTGGTCTTCGTGCTGCTTGCCGGCGTTTATTTCTTTCACGGCTTTCTCGTGCCGGTGCTGGCAGCGCTTGTCATCGGCTTTGCCACCTGGCCGATCTATCGCCGTCTTCTGAGCGCCATCGGCGGAAGCCGGACGCTTGGAGCGACCGTGGCGATCATTGCCGTCATTTCCTTCATCGTCGCCCCGATTTCGCTTGCCGCGGTCTATGCCGTCGACGAAGTCCGCGACTGGGTGGCCTGGACCATCGAGACGAATGCGTCCGGCGCGCCCGTGCCGATGTGGCTGACGCAGATTCCCGGGCTCGGGGTCTGGCTTGGAGAACAATGGGCGAAATATGTCGGTCATCCCGGCGCGCTCGGCGAACTGGTCCAATTGGTCAGCGGTTCCAATATCGGCAATATCTATCGCGGCGTGCTCGTCGTCGGCGCCTCGGCCTTCCAGTCGTTCCTGACGCTTCTTTTCATGCTGATAACGCTTTTCTTCGTCTACCGCGACGGCGAGAAACTCGTTGCCCAGCTTGATCGCCTGGGGGAGCGCATCCTGCCGATGCGCTGGGAGCGCGTCTCGCGCATCGTGCCCTTGACCATCAGCTCGACGGTCACCGGCATGGGCGTTATCGCCATCGGCGAAGGCATCGTGCTCGGCGTTGCCTATTGGCTGGCCGGCGTTCCGTCGCCGGTCACGCTCGGCATCATCACCGGCATCATGGCGCTGGTTCCCGGCGGTGCGCCGCTCTGCTTCACGCTGGTGTCCGTCTATCTCTTCGCCAGCGGATCGCCTTTCGCGGCCGTCGCCCTGTTTGCATGGGGAACGATCGAGCTGTTCATCGTCGACAAGACGCTGCGGCCGAGGCTCGTCGGCGGACCGATCAAGCTGCCCTTCCTGCCGACCTTCTTCGGCCTCGTCGGCGGCGTCAAGACGATGGGCTTTCTGGGGCTTTTCGTCGGGCCGGTGTTGATGGCGCTGCTGGTATCGATCTGGCGGGAATGGCTGCGGGAGGTCACCACGCCGCCGCCAAGCACCATCATCAAATAAGCTCACCGCACGCCTTGATCACGAGCAGGGAACATCGAAACCGTTGCCATGGCCTGCGACTGCGGTGATGTCGTTTTTGTAAATGGCAGCCGGCGATTTCCATCTCCCAGGCGAAACTGAATCCAAGGATATGAGGGAATTGCCGCGTGATCTGCGCGCCGGGTTGCGCTAATGGTTCTATGCGCCGAACGGCATCCCGCCGCCGTCAAGGCTGATCCATTCGAAAGTTCAGGGAAGCAGATGAACCGCACTTACTACGCCCCGCAGGGCGGCGCCCCCGCGCAAACGCAGCTGTTGACGGACCGCGCCGTCTTCACCGAAGCCTATGCCATCATCCCCAAGGGCGTGATGATGGACATCGTCACCAGCTTCTTGCCGTTCTGGGAAAACACCCGCCTCTGGGTCCTGTCGCGGCCGCTCTCCGGTTTCGCCGAGACCTTCTCGCAATACATCATGGAAGTGGCGCCCGGCGGCGGCAGCGACCGGCCGGAACTCGACGAAGCCGCCGAAGGCGTGCTGTTCATCGTCGAGGGTGAACTGACCGTTACGCTCGATGGTCAAGCCCGTCGGATGTCTCCCGGCGGCTACGCCTTCATTCCGCCCGCCAGCATGTGGTCGGTGCGCAATACGAGCGACAAGCCGGTTCGCTTTCACTGGATACGCAAGGCCTACGAGTTCGTCGACGGGCTGGACGTGCCGCCCGCGCTTTTCCTGAATGAAGCCGATATCGCCCCCTCGCCGATGGCCGGGACCGAGGGCAAGTGGGCGACGACCCGTTTCGTCGACCCCAGTGACCTTCGCCACGACATGCACGTGACGGTCGTCACCTTCGAGCCGGGCGCCGTGATCCCTTTCGCCGAAACCCATGTCATGGAACATGGGCTCTATGTGCTGGAAGGCAAGGCGGTCTATCGGCTCAATCAGGATTGGGTCGAGGTCGAGGCCGGCGACTACATGTGGCTGCGCGCCTTCTGCCCGCAGGCTTGCTATGCCGGCGGCCCCGGCAAATTCCGCTACCTGCTCTACAAGGACGTCAACCGCCACATGAAGCTGAAGCCGCGCGGCTGAGTTTCCGGCATATCAGCATTTCCGCCGGACAAGCTCAGGCAAAGCCGGCGGGGATAGGCGCGATGGTCCGGTCGTTGCCATAGTCCCGCTGATGCGCGACATGGCCGCGAAGGCGGCGCGGCGAGCACGTGATCTCGATGGCGGGAAGTTCGAAAGCGCCATCGGCATAGGTGCCGGTGTCCTCGGCATCGTCGCGCTTGCCCTTGAGCAGATTGAAGATCATCGAAGGCCCTCCCGGTTTTCGCATCAACGGCCGATCCGCCGAAACCGTTCCGCTCATAACCGAAAAATAGTTAAAAAATTAACCATGTTCGCGAGGGGAACTCTGTCGCGGGGAGCTACGCGCTGCCAGGGGCGATCATACAGACGATGTAAGACATCGGTGCGTCGCGCGGTTGGTGTTCGAAGCCGCGATCTGTCGAAAGATCAATTCAGCGGTCGGGTAACCAGCTCTTCGTTCAAGATCCGGAATGCTTCGTCGA
Source organism: Rhizobium herbae (assembly GCF_017873135.1). Taxonomy (GTDB): domain Bacteria; phylum Pseudomonadota; class Alphaproteobacteria; order Rhizobiales; family Rhizobiaceae; genus Pararhizobium; species Pararhizobium herbae. Next base: position 596,390 of record NZ_JAGGJV010000002.1, read on the forward strand.
GGGCGTCGACCAGGATGTCGGTCAGCTTGTCGCCGTTGTCGTCCTGCAGGAAGAGGGCAATTGCAGCGTCCTGGGAATTGGCGAAATATTCGACGGTATTCGACATGTCATTGTCCTCTGCTGTCCGGCTTCATGCCAGTGATAGGGACACTGGTACGGCGCGTCGCTTGCGCCGGGCTTGAACAGTTGGACGGGAGGTCAGCCAATAGGGCGGAATTCTGATTCCGTCGAGTTAAATCGTGCTTCGATGGGCGTAGGCTTGCACTTCTTGTTCGCATGCGCTCGGAAAATCCCGCTTGCGACGCAGCGATTTTGCCACGGCTGTTCCCCGGCTTTGACGGCAAAGGCCACAAGCGGCGCCGCGTGGGAAATGTATCTGCCTTGGGGGCGTTGGACATGCCGCTCCGGCCCGTCGAAAAGCAGCCGTGCAACACGCGTCATCGCACCAGGCGGCAGTGTGGGACGCCGTGCGATCGAATTAATGCAAGGAAATCTGTGGTTGATGATATCGATAGTGTCCGGCATGCAATCATGCGCTCCGGCTTGCCGAAAGATCGTGCCAGCCTGAGATCGCCAAGACCCTTTGATCTCGGGAGGATGGGTCCGGAAGGATCGATCTCCCACCGAAAAGTGGCGGCTGCATTTTGCATGATGGATGAATGCAGCGGTCCTGGCAGCCAACTGGGACCCCGATATGTGTTCAGGGGGCTCGCCATACCACGTTGCATCACGTCGATTTTCAGAGCTTCGCCCGCCCGCCGCTCCGATCGATCGTAAACTTCCGAGGATGACCATGTCTAAATCCACCGACGAGCGCCTGAACAAACTTCTTGTGCTGGGAAGCCGCATTGAGAGCGAAGAGAGACGGAAGAAGCAGGATCTCGAGCTTGCCAAAACCCGGAAGGCGGAGCGCAGGCAATGGGTTGAGGAAAATTGGGTACAAACGTTCCGCCCCAGGATTGAAAGTGCGATCGACGTCCTGAACCAGAAGCTTCAAATGGCCGATATGCCCCGAATGCGCCTTACGGAGCCGGCTCCCGGGACATCGTCGAAAGTCGAGATGGAAATCTCAAGCGACCTGTCGGGCCGATCCATCAGGAGCGCAGTCAGCTTGACCGAGGATCATATCCAGTTTCAACACTATCGCCGATCGTCGGCACAAAGCGTGTCGGTCGGGCACAACGTCATCAGCTTGAACGATTTCACCACGGACAAGGTCAACGAAGTCCTTTTGGACGTGCTTGATGCGTTTACCCGGGACTTTCCAAAGTAGCGGACGGAATTCATGCCGGACATGGACGCGACCTGGCACGCTGAACCAGCCCTCAATGCGGCGATGATACCGAACGATCCCGCGCAGATATCGGCCATGTCTTATGGATGCAGGAATGCGACCCGAACCCTGCGGACGCGATTCGCGTGTCTCCGGTATGGACAATGGAAGAATGGTGCCGCTTGCAGGACTCGAACCTGCGACCCCATCATTACGAATGATGTGCTCTACCACCTGAGCTAAAGCGGCCAGCATGCGTTCCGCAATGCAGCGGAACGATGTGTGAGGGGCTGATACCTGCAAACCGATGGGATTTCAAGCCATCAGTTTTGAGAACCTGAAAAAAGCGACGGACAACGGAAAGGTGGGTTTTACAGCGCCAGTTTTTGCCGCGCCTCCGCATACTCCCGGGCAAGCCGGTCGACGAGGTTGGCGACGGGTGCGATCTCGGTGACGGCACCGATGCCCTGGCCGCAGCCCCAGATGTCCTTCCAGGCCTTGGCGCCGGTCGTCGCCGTTTCGAAATCCATCTTCGAGGGGTCGGCCTCGGGCAGATGATCGGGGTCCATGCCGGCGGCTGTGATCGAGGGTTTCAGATAATTGCCGTGGATGCCGGTGAAATAGTTGGAATAGACGATGTCGGCGGCAGCGCTGTCGACGATCATCTGCTTGTAGGCATCGCTGGCGCGCGCCTCCGTGGTGGCGATGAAGGGCGAGCCGATATAGGCCATGTCGGCGCCCATCGCCTGGGCTGCGAGCACTGCGCCCCCGGTGGAAATCGCCCCCGACAGCAAAAGCGGACCGTCGAACCAGGTGCGGATTTCCTGAATAAGGGCAAAGGGAGAGAGCGTTCCGGCATGGCCGCCGGCACCGGTCGCAACGGCGATCAGCCCGTCGGCGCCCTTGCGGATGGCCGAATCGGCGTGGCGGTTGTTGATCACGTCATGCAGCACGATGCCGCCATAGGAATGGATCGCGGCATTGACCTCGGGCACGGCGCCGAGCGAGGAAATGACGATCGGCACCTTGTATTTGACGCAGAGCATCAGGTCGTGTTCGAGCCGCTTGTTGGATTTGTGGACGATCTGGTTGACGGCGAAGGGGGCTGCCGGCCTGCCGGGGTTGCGGGTGTTGTGTGCAGCCAGTTCCTGCGTGATCTCGGCCAGCCATTCGTCCAGTTGTGCTTCGGGCCGGGCGTTCAACGCGGGAAACGAACCGACGACACCCGCCTTGCACTGGGCCAGCGTCAGGGCCGGATGGGAGATGATGAAAAGCGGCGCTGCGACGACGGGCAGCCGCGTGGTGCCGTTGAGAATGGCTGGCAAAGACAAGGGTTCGCTCCCGTTTCGATTAATTGACGTTTTCGTAAACGTAAGAACTTTATCAGCCGCGTTTCGTTTTGCAAAGCCGCTTTGCATGGGCTGACACGGCCGGGTGGGTGAAATCCCCGGGGTTTTCCCCGGCGCTATCAGTCAGTTTCATGCGCAAGGCTTGCAGATCGCCGCGTCAACCGTTACCCAATTGTTAACACATCCAAAAGCGTACCGGGGTTCATGAGAACTCCGGCCGCGACGGTGGATTGCTGGTGGAACCGAGGCGCCGGCCATGGGTGCGATGCTTCGGGGCGATGTTGACGGCATGTCTGCCCGGCTCCGGGGCTTCGGCCCGAGTGCGACATGCTCTTGCAGGGCGGCTTGATGCCTGCACCAAGAAGGACGGATAGTGAGCGGACTGGAAACTGCCATCAGACATGCGCTGGAACGCTCGGACAGGGCGAATTCCGAGACGCGCGCGCGCATCTATCAATCGGCGCGAAACGCGCTTGAGGCCGGCCTCAAAAAGCAGGACGTGCACGATCCGGCCGTGATCACCCAGCAGCGCCACCGCCTGGAGGCCATCATCCACGCCATCGAACTGGAGGAACGCGCCACGCTGAAGGCGGCTGCGTCGGTGCCGCCGCCGGTCCGGATCGATACCACCGGCAACGGCAATCCCTCCGCTTCGGCGGAGCTGGATGACGGAATCCACATGCCGCCCGAGCAAGGCGCGGGCGTGGACCATAGCCCCGTCGCCGACGGCGGACTTGCAGGCCTGCGTCCGGAGCGCCGCGAGGCCACCCGTGGCGCGGAGGCGGCACCCCTCGAGCCGACCGCCGAAAAGCGCGGCAAGGCTGCCAAGGCCGCGGCAGTTCAGCCAAAGCCGCGCCGGCGCAAGCGGGGCAGCTTTCTGTCTTTCGTCATGGTCGTGACCACATTGGTCGCCGCTTTTGTCATGGCGGCCTGGTGGGTTGAAACCAGCGGTCTTCTGAAGTCGGCCGCCGAGCGCGATACCAGCGTCGCCAATCCGCCCTCGACGGTGCAGTCGGAGGATTTCGACGGCGAAGCCGGGTTGAGGACGCTCGGAACCCAGTCGGGCTTCTCCGGCGATTGGATCGATGTCTTCACGCCTGCCGATGCAGCCAATGTCAAGGCAGGCAGCCAGGCTGCGGCGGATCCCGTCAGCGACGAACGCGGCCAGCGCCTTCGCGTCACGTCGGCGACGGCGGAGGCCGGCGGCAACGTGCTGATCGAGATTCCGGCCTCGGTGCTTGAGCAGATTTCTGGCAAGACATCCACCGTGGCGCTGAGCGTTCAGGCGGATGCGGGCAAGCAGACACAGTTTTCGGTCGAATGCGATTTTTCCTCGCTTGGCGATTGCGGTCGTCACCGGTTCACGGTGAACGAGGAAAAGAGCGACATGCTGTTCAAGGTGACGTTCGACCGCAGCCTCGCCCCGAGTTCACCCGGCCACATCCTGATCAACAGCGACGTGACAGGCGCCGGCAACAGCCTTAGCGTATTCGCCGTCCGTATCCTTCCCGGGCAATAGCCGCTGGGCTGCGGCCGGGCGGCTATTTCACGAAGCCGGGCCCGAAGCCGACGATCTTGTCGTCGATCTCGCCGATCGCGGCTTTGTCCTTACCGTCATAATCGAGCGTCTTCAGGATATGGCGGATGAGGTCCAGGCGGGCGCGCCGCTTGTCGTTGGCGCGCACCACCGTCCATGGCGCATGGTCGGAATGGGTTTCCTTCAGCATGGTGTCGCGGGCTTCGGTATACAGGTCCCATTTCGTCAGCGCCGCGATATCCATCGGCGAGAGCTTCCACACCTTCAAGGGATCATGGCGCCGGTCGTGGAACCGCTTCAGTTGCATCTCGCGGCCGATATCCAGCCAGAACTTGAAGAAGTGGATGCCGTCACCGGTGATCAGTTTTTCAACGCGCGGCGTCTGCTTGAGGAAATGTTGTTGCTGCTCGGGCGTGCAGAAGCCCATGACAGGCTCGACGCCGCCGCGATTGTACCAGGAGCGGTCGAACATCACGAATTCGCCGGCGGTTGGAAAATGCGCGAAGTAGCGCTGATAATACCATTGGCCTTTTTCGGTATCGGTCGGCTTGGTCAGCGCGACGACGCGGGCCGAGCGCGGGTTCAAGTAGGCGTTCGTGGCATGGATCGCCCCGCCCTTGCCGGCGGCGTCGCGGCCCTCGAATATAGCCACCACGCGCTGGCCGGTTGCCTGCAGCCAGAATTGTACCTTGACGAGTTCGACCTGCAGCTTCTCCAGCATTGCGTCATAGGCGTCGCTATCGAGCTTCTTGTCATAGGGATAATCGCCCGAAGATAGCGCGGCCTTGTCGATCCAGCCGGGCAATTCCGGATTGTCGATGTCGAAAATGCGTTCCTTGCCGTTGATCACCAGCTCGACCGGCTTGTTTTCTTCCATATCCGTCATGATGTGCCCTCCCTGAACGCTTTTTGCGGCCGGCTGCCGATTTCACGGGAGGAGGCCACAATTGCATTGCGAATTCAAGCATGCCGTGAAAATCATGTCATGAACCTCCGATATCACCGGTTGATTGTACCCGTGCACGAGAGAGCATCTTGGAAGAAACAAAAACAGTCTGGGAGCGTCTGAAAGACAGAGCCAGTTCCGAGAAGTGGATCATCGGCCTGTCCGTCATCGTTGCGGCCGGGCTCATTGCCTCCGGCATTCACACGGCGGCCGTCCTGCTGTTCTGGTTGGTCTGGATGACGGTTCTTTTCAACCGCAGCGCCGATCCCAAGCAGCCCGTCCCGGTGAACGTGCCATCGAGGGTGGAAGAGACCGATCTCGGAATGCTCACCACTGTCTTTAACGCGCTCGATACGCCGATCCTGGTGATCGCCCCCGATGAAACGGTACTTCTGCAGAATCAGGCGGCGGAAAAGGCCTTCGGTACCATCCCGCCGAATACGGACCTGTCGGCGCGCGTCCGCTCGCCCGGTATCCTTGATATGGTCCGCGAGACGATCGTGACCGGCAAGGCGAACCAGATCGAGCATTCCGAGCGCCTCCCGTCGGAATCGGTCTATATCGTCCGGGTCGCCCTCGCGGATATAGGATCGACGAGGGATGAGCGGCTTTATATCCTGTCCTATCGCGATATATCGCAGGCGCGGCGCATCGATCGGATGCGCTCCGATTTCGTTGCCAATGCCAGCCATGAACTCCGAACGCCGCTGGCTTCGCTGCGCGGCTTTATCGAGACCCTGCAAGGGCCGGCGCGCAACGATCAGAAGGCCCACGAGAAATTCCTCGGCATCATGCATGAACAGGCAACCCGGATGAGCCGCCTTGTCGATGATCTTCTGTCCTTGTCACGGCTGGAGCTGAAATCCCATATCGCGCCGGATGAGGCGATCAACCTGGCGCCGCTGCTCGGCCATGTCCGCGATGCGCTATCGCCGCTCGCCGAGGATGTCGGTGTGGAGATTTCGCTGATCGTACCCGATAATCCGGTCATGGTGCAGGGTGACCGTGACGAACTGACGGAAGTTTTTGAGAACCTGATCGAAAATGCCTGCAAATATGGGCAGGAGGGCAAAAAGGTCGAAGTCATCCTTTCCGGGGGAGGCGACACACCCGCGGAAGTCTCCGTCCGCGACCATGGCCCGGGTATCCCCGCCGAGCATGTTCCTCGCATTACCGAACGATTCTATCGGGTTAACGTGGAGGCCAGCCGGTCAAAAAAAGGAACGGGTCTGGGGCTTGCCATCGTCAAGCATATTCTGACCCGGCATCGTGCCAGACTGCTGGTTCAATCCGAAATCGGCAAGGGCACGGTATTTACCGTAAGATTTTGACATAAACCCGTAGCATGAAGGCAGATATTTTAAAATATCTAATTATTACAAATGGTTAAACTGTCACAAATGTTTCGTCAAGTTGACATAAAAGGTGTGGGCATCGGGCGCTAACTAGGGCGGCCGATCGACACGGCGAAAGCGAGCGCTGGTGAAAAGCGCACCCACACAAGCCCATTATGGGAGTATTCTGATGAAATCCTTGAAACTTACTGTTGCAGCTCTGGTTGCATCCGCCGCCTTCGCAGGCGTTGCCATTGCTCGCGACCAGATCCAGGTTGCCGGTTCCTCGACCGTTCTTCCTTATGCCAAGATCGTTGCCGAAACGTTTGGCGAAACCTTCCCTGACTTCAAGACCCCGGTTGTCGAATCGGGCGGCACCGGTGCCGGCCTGAAGGAATTCTGCAAGGGCGTTGGCCCGGACACGATCGACATCGCCAACGCATCGCGCAAGATCAAGGACAGCGAACTGGAAACCTGCAAGGCAGCCGGCGTGACTGAAGTCCAGGAAGTCAAGATCGGCTACGACGGCATCGTTTTCGCGACGGACAGCGGCAATGCCGAGCTGGCGCTGGTGCCGAAGGACCTCTATCTCGCTCTGGCCGCTGAAGTCGTTGTTGACGGCAAGCTCGTTGCCAACCCCTACAAGAAGTGGTCGGAAGTCAACAAGGACCTGCCGGACGTTGAAATCGCCGCCTACATCCCGGGCGAAAAGCATGGCACCCGCGAAGTCTTCGAAGAAAAGGTTCTCGCTGCAGGCTGCAAGGCTTCGGGCGCGACCGACGCGATCAAGGGTCTGGTTGCCGATGAAAAGGAAGCCGCCAAGAAGTGCGTTGCCGTTCGCAAGGACGGTCTGGCCATCGACATCGACGGCGACTACACCGAAACGCTCGCTCGTATCGCTTCCAACAAGAACGGCATCGGCGTCTTCGGCCTGTCCTTCTTTGAAAACAACGCCGACAAGCTGAAGGTCGCAACCGTCAACGGTATCGTTCCGTCGACCGAAACGATCGCTTCCGGCGAATATCCGGTTTCCCGCCCGCTGTTCTTCTACGTCAAGAAGGCACATCTCGGCGTTATCCCGGGCCTCAAGGAATATGTTGAGTTCTTCCTCGACGACCAGATGATCGGCCCTGACAGCCCGCTTGCTTCCTACGGCCTGGTTCCGGCTCCGGACGCAGAGCGCGAAGCTGACCGCAAGGCTTTTGCTGACGGCGGCATGCTGTAATAGCGGTTTGAAAAATACGGCACGGCATCTTTGCCGTGCCGGACCTCCCGAGTTCGGATTGCCGGCTTTCAATGATTGACAAGGCCGGGGGGATTTATCGATGAGCACTTCTCTTATTTTTTTGATTGTTTTGATCGTTGGACTTGCGGCATATTTTGCCGGCCGCGCGCGGGCGACGGCCAGCTCCAATGGCAAGCTGTCCGTCTTGCACTCCCTTCCGGGCTATCACGGCGTCTACGTCGCCATCTGGGCGGTCCTGCCTGCGGCAGCCGTTCTGGCCCTTTGGCTCCTCGTCAGCCCCTTCTTCGTTGAAAGTGCCGTCAGGAATTCGCTTCCGGAGGATGTGCGTAACCAGGGTGGTGCGACCACCGAGCTGATGCTGGGCCAGGTCATGCAGGTCGCTTCCGGCTTGAAGCTGCTCAACGCCGAAGAGTTGGGGGCAGTGACGAGCGGTTCCAGCAGTCTGCGCGATGCCTTGGCTGCCAAGGGCGTGCCGATGGCGAATGCCGGCGAGGCATACATGGTCACCTCGGCGCAAAAATACAATACGATGCAGGATGCCAGCCGCTGGATGATGAGTGCCGTCGTGCTGATCATCGCGATTGCCGGCGCCGTCTTTGCTGTTCGCGGCATCAACGCGCCGTTCCGGGCGCGAAACCGTGTCGAGCGCGTCATGCTCGGTGCATTGTTGCTTGCGTCGTCCATCGCGATCCTGACGACTGTCGGTATCGTCGGCTCCATGCTGTCCGAAGCCATCCGCTTCTTTCAGTCGGTATCTCCCAGTACCTTTTTCTTCGGTACGGTTTGGGACCCGCGCTTTTCGGCCGCCGGCAGCGGTGGCACGGAAGGCCAGTTCGGCCTGCTGCCACTTCTGGCTGGCACACTCTATATCGCCTTCGTCGCCATGCTGTTTGCGGTGCCGGTCGGCCTTTTCGCCGCCATCTACATGGCCGAGTATGCCAAGCCTGCGGTGCGCGGCATTGCCAAGCCACTGCTGGAAATTCTCGCCGGTATCCCGACCATCGTCTACGGCTTCTTCGCCCTGGTCACGGTCGGCCCCTTCCTGCGCGACATGTCGGCGCAGCTGAACGGACTGGTGACCGGAAACTATGTCAACTTCATCCAGGCACAGAGCGTTCTGACCGCCGGTCTGGTCATGGGCATCATGCTGATCCCGTTCGTGTCGTCGCTGTCGGATGACATCATCACGCAGGTGCCGCGCTCGCTGCGCGACGGCTCGCTCGGCCTTGGTGCAACCCGCTCCGAAACCATCAAGCGCGTCATCCTTCCGGCGGCTCTTCCCGGCATCGTCGGCGCGCTCCTTCTGACGGCGTCGCGCGCTGTCGGTGAAACCATGATCGTGGTGCTGGCCGCCGGTGTTGCTGCCCGCATGCAGCTCAACCCGTTCGAGGCGATGACAACCGTCACCGTCAAGATCGTCAACCAGCTGACGGGCGACCTTGAGTTCAACTCGCCGCAGACGCTGGTGGCTTTTGCTCTCGGCATCACGCTGTTCGCCATCACGCTTTGCCTCAACATCTATGCACTCTACATCGTGCGCAAATATCGGGAACAGTACGAATGACCGACATGACATCCTCGGTACAGTCCACGTTTCAGCGCCCGGCCCAGGCAAGACGCGATATCGGTATCAAGAAACGCTATGCCGCCGAACGCCGCTTCAAGGCCTATGGCGTCACCGCCATCCTGATCGGCCTGTTCTTCCTGTTCGTGCTTCTGTGGACCGTCGTCTCCAAGGGCTACACGGCCTTCCAGCAGACGGCGATCACGCTGCCGATCGAGTTTTCGGAACAGATCATCGATCCGAAGAACGAGCGTGCCGCCAACCCTGCCAAGCTGATGTCGGCGAACTATCCCCTGCTGGTGCGTGATGCACTGGTGAAGGCGCTCGCCATCGACCCGAACAACAAGGCGCTGGTCAAGAAGGCGACCGATATGGTGTCGCCGAGTGCCCGCACCCAGTTGCGCGACCTGGTGGTTGCTAACCCGGCGATCATCGGAACGACGGCAGATGTCGCCCTCCTCGCGGAAGGCAATATCGACAGTGCGAACAAGGGCCAGATCGACCTGACGGTTGCCGAGGCGAACCGCAAGGTCAACGACCAGCAGCTTGGGTGGATGAAGACGCTCACCGAGAGCGGCGCGATGGCCAAGCAGTTCAACACCGGCCTGTTCACCTATGGTGCATCCAGCCGTCCTGAAGCTGCCGGTATCGGCGTCGCAGCCCTCGGCTCGTTCTACATGATGCTGATTGTGCTCGTACTTGCCCTGCCGATCGGTGTCTGTGCATCGATCTATCTGGAAGAGTTCGCACCGAAGAACCGCCTGACGGACCTGATCGAGGTGAACATCAACAACCTCGCCGCTGTTCCGTCGATCGTCTACGGTCTGCTCGGCCTGTCTATCTTCATCAACTTTGCCGGCATGCCGCGCTCGGCGGCACTCGTCGGTGGCCTGGTACTGACACTGATGACGTTGCCGACGATCATCATCGCCACCCGCGCCGCGCTGAAGGCGGTTCCGCCGTCGATCCGCGCCGCCGCCCTCGGTCTCGGCGCCTCGAAGATGCAGACGATCTTCCACCATGTGCTGCCGCTCGCAATGCCGGGCGTGCTGACCGGTACGATCATTGGTCTGGCGCATGCGCTCGGCGAAACCGCGCCGCTGCTGCTGATCGGCATGGTCGCCTTCGTCGTCGATTATCCCGGCACACCGATGGATCCATCCACCGCTCTGCCCGTCCAGATCTATATGTGGGCCAATGAAGCCGAACGTGCATTTGTCGAACGGACCTCGGGTGCGATCATGGTTCTCCTGATCTTCCTCGTCGTCATGAACCTTGGCGCAATCCTGTTGCGGCGTCGCTTTGAGCGGCGCTGGTAGTGAGGTAAGAACATGAACATGATGTCAGAAGCAGCAGTTGAAAAGGCGCTGGATCAGAAAATGAACACCGTTCCCTTCAAGATGATCGGAAAGGACGTTTCGGTATATTACGGCGAGAAGCGTGCGCTTTTCGATGTGAACCTCAATGTCCGTGAAAATACCGTTACCGCGCTGATCGGTCCGTCCGGCTGCGGCAAGTCCACCTTCCTGCGGACATTGAACCGCATGAACGACACGATCGACAGCTGCCGCGTCACGGGCAAGATCACGCTTGATGACGGCGATATCTACGATCCGAGCATCGACGTCGTCGAACTGCGCGCGCGCGTCGGCATGGTTTTCCAGAAGCCGAATCCGTTCCCGAAGTCGATCTACGAGAACGTAACCTACGGCCCGAAGATTCATGGCCTTGCCCGCACGAAGGCGGAACTTGACCAGATCGTCGAGTCGAGCCTTCAGAAGGCCGGTCTCTGGAACGAGGTCAAGGATCGCCTGCATGAATCCGGCACCGGTCTTTCCGGCGGCCAGCAGCAGCGCCTTTGCATCGCCCGCGCCGTTGCTGTCAGCCCGGAAGTCATCCTGATGGACGAGCCGTGCTCGGCGCTGGATCCGATCGCGACCGCCAAGGTCGAGGAACTGATCCACGAGCTGCGCACCAATTTCACGATCGTCATCGTGACGCACTCGATGCAGCAGGCAGCCCGCGTTTCGCAGCGCACCGCCATGTTCCACCTCGGCAATCTCGTCGAGGAAAACGATACCGACAAAATGTTCACCAATCCGGACGACCAGCGCACGCAGGACTACATCATGGGCCGCTTCGGCTGAGGATTCTCGCGTCGCCCTCCTATCCCGGCAGGGCGGCGGTTTTCCAACCCGGATTGTGATCGCAAGGAAAAACAATCATGTCTACGCACATTGCTTCCGTCTACGACGAAGATCTGAAGTACCTGACCCGGCGCATCTCCGAAATGGGCGGCCTTGCCGAACAGATGGTGGCCGAATCCGTGCGCGCTCTGGTCAATTCCGATCTGGCGCTCGCTCAGAAGGTCATTTCCGACGATACCATCCTCGACGAGGCCGAGCGCCAGATCGGCGAGAAGGCGATCGTCACCATCGCCAGGCGCCAGCCGGTCGCCTCCGACCTTCGCGAGATCATGGGGTCGATCCGCATTGCCGCCGACCTCGAACGGGTCGGCGATCTCGGCAAGAACAACGCCAAGCGGGTCATCGCCGTTGCCACCGCCAGCCTGCCGCGCCAGCTGGCGCGTGGCCTGGAGCATCTGGCCGAGCTTGCGCTTGTTCAGCTCAAGGAAGTGCTCGACGTTTACGCCTCCCGTTCCCCGGAAAAGGCCAACAGCATCCGCGAGCGCGACAACGAGATCGATGCGATCTACACGTCGCTGTTCCGCGAACTGTTGACCTACATGATGGAAGACCCGCGCAACATCACGCCCTGCACGCATCTTCTGTTCTGCGCCAAGAACATCGAGCGCATCGGCGACCACGCCACCAACATCGCCGAAACCATCTACTACATGGCGACCGGCGCGCAGCCCGTTGGCGAACGCCCGAAGGACGACACCGCCAATACCGTCGGCGCAATCGGCACTTGATCTGCCGCGCCAAACCCGACTGAAGTAAGCATTTGCTTACATTTTGACTGCCCGGACGGTCCTGATGGCCGCCGGGCGCGCTTCTCGCATTTAAGGGCAGGGCGTCAAGGAGTTGAGACCGCATGTTGCCAAGAATTGCCGTTGTAGAAGATGAGGAAGCGCTAAGCGTTCTCTTGCGCTATAATCTCGAGGCCGAAGGGTTCGAAGTCGATACGATCAATCGTGGCGACGAAGCGGAAATCCGTCTGCAGGAGCGCCTCCCTGACCTTTTGATCCTCGACTGGATGCTGCCTGGCGTTTCCGGCATCGAACTCTGCCGCCGGCTGCGCCAGCGCTCGGAGACCGAACGCCTGCCGATCATCATGCTGACGGCGCGCGGAGAAGAGAGCGAGCGTGTTCGCGGGCTTGCCACCGGCGCTGACGATTATGTGGTCAAGCCGTTCTCGACGCCTGAGCTGATGGCGCGGGTGAAGGCGATGCTGCGCAGGGCCAAGCCGGAAGTGCTGTCGACGCTGCTGCGCTGCGGCGATATCGAACTCGACCGGGAAACCCACCGCGTTCATCGCAAGACCCGCGAAGTCCGCCTCGGGCCGACGGAATTCCGTCTTCTCGAATTCTTCATGGCGTCACCGGGAAGGGTTTTCTCTCGCTCGCAGCTTTTGGACGGCGTCTGGGGCCATGACATCTATGTCGATGAACGCACTGTGGATGTCCATGTCGGCCGCCTGCGCAAGGCGCTGAATTTTTCCAACATGCAGGACGTGATCCGCACCGTGCGCGGCGCAGGCTATTCGCTGGAAAGCTGATCTGTTGTTTTGAATGCACGGAAAAGGGGCCCAACGGGCCCCTTTTCCGTGCAATGCAATTCGGGGAGCCTCAGCGTGCCCGGCGGCGCTCGCCGGACGGCTGGTAGGCCAGCTTTGCGTGGAATGTGCAGTAGGGCGAGCTATCCGGGGAGTCGTTGCCGCAGAAGTGGAACTCGTCCTTCATCGGATCACCGATCGGCCACTTGCAGGTGCGGTCGGTGAGTTCTGTCAGAACCAGGCGGCGCGACATCGGAACGACGACGTTGCCGGCGGGCACTGCTTCCCGATCTTCGATGGTGTCGATCTCGACCTCTTCCTTCATGACGGTGGCACCGGCGGTGCGTGTCACGGTGCGGGTAGCGGTCATGCGCGAAGCATAGTTTGGTGCGCGTGGAGCGGAGGTCGCGGGGCGCTTGGTGCGGGCAGTTGCTGCCGTGCCGCCGGCCTTGGCGCGGCCGGGCAGGCAAAGCCGATGAACCTTGCCGATCACCGCGTTTCGGCTGACGCCGCCGAGCTGTGCTGCGATCTGGCTCGCGCTCAATCCTTCGGCCCACAATTTCTTGAGTTTTTCGACCCGCTCGTCAGTCCAGTTCATGGTCTTGTCTCCATTCCCAGCGTTGGTGATGGTCGAATCCTCCACCGAACCCCGGACATGTTCCGAGGTTGAAACGCGATAACACTTTTGGTGACTAGGTCCGCCGCATGCGTTCTAGTAATTGTTTATTAACGTAGAGACCGGGGGACTCTCTGACAAGAGTCCCTTGAATCTCACCGAATCGATTTGTGAGTTTTCCCCAACTTGCTTGCCATGCGTGGCATTTTTGCAAGAGTGCGCGCAAAAAAAATCATATCCGCCGTGTATGCGCGAATTGCTGCAAATCATGGGCTTTTGTTGACATCGCAATGCGAAATGAAGATAGTGCCCTCGCCGCCGAAAGGCGGCATTTTGATTTTTTAAGGGTTGGCCCCGACCCGAGACGAACAATGAACCGAAACAATCACCGCGATGATTGAGGAGACCTGCGCCATGGCCGCAGCCACGCCGCTTTATGACACTTATGCCCGCGCACCCTTGCGGTTCGAGCGCGGCGAAGGCGTCTGGTTGATCGCCGAGGATGGCACGCGCTATCTCGATTTTGCCGCCGGTGTCGCGGTCAACTCGCTCGGCCATGCCCATCCGCATCTCGTGTCGGCATTGAAGGAACAGGCCGAGAAGGTCTGGCATCTCTCCAATCTGTACGAGGTCCCCGGCCAGGAGAGCCTCAGCCGCCGCCTGACGGAGGCGACCTTCGCCGACAAGGTGTTCTTCACAAATTCCGGTGCGGAGGCGCTCGAATGCGCGATAAAGACGGCGCGGCGCTATCACTTCGCCAAGGGCCAGCCGGAAAAATTCCACATCATCACCTTCGAGGGCGCCTTTCATGGCCGCACGCTGGCAACCATTGCCGCCGGCGGCCAGGCGAAATATCTTGAGGGCTTCGGCCCGAAGGCGCCGGGCTTCTATCAGGTACCCTTCGACGATATGGCAGCCTTGAAGGCTGCCATCACCGAAGAGACCGCTGCCATCCTGATCGAGCCGATCCAGGGCGAGGGCGGTATTCGCACCGTATCGAAGGAGTTCCTGCAGGAACTACGGGCGCTGTGCGACGAATACGGACTGCTGCTCGTTCTCGACGAGGTTCAGTCCGGCGTCGGCCGGACAGGCAAGCTGTTTGCCCATGAATGGGCGGGTATCACGCCGGATATCATGGCGGTGGCCAAGGGTATCGGCGGCGGCTTCCCGCTCGGCGCCTGCCTTGCGACCGAGGAAGCAGCCTCCGGCATGGTCGCCGGCACGCATGGATCGACCTATGGCGGCAACCCGTTGGCCATGGCCGTCGGCAATGCGGTCCTGGATGTCATCCTCGCGGATGACCTCCTGCAGCATGTGCGCGATGTCTCTCTGGTCTTCCGCCAGGGCCTTGCCTCGCTTGCCGATCGTTTCCCCGATGTCATCGAGGAAATCCGCGGCGAAGGCCTGATGCTCGGCATCAAGGCCAAGGTACCGTCGGCCGATCTGCTCAAGGCCATTCGGGCCGAAAGACTGCTGGCCGTGCCTGCGGGCGAAAATGTCATCCGCCTGCTGCCGCCGCTGATCACGACGGCCGAGGAGGCCCGTGAAGGTTTGGCGCGGCTGGAGCGCGCCGCCGAACAGCTCACAGCGGAACGACGACAGGCCTCGGCCTGAACGACGTTCCCCTTACGCTGAAGAACACAGGACTTTGAATAGAATGGCCGGTACCAGACACTTTCTCGATCTTTCTGCCATGACGACAGGCGACCTCCGGACGATCATCGACGACGCCCGCGTCCGCAAGGCAGCCACCAAGGCGGGCACGGCTGAAAAGCCGCTGGCCGGCAAGATGCTGGCGATGATCTTCGAGAAGCCCTCGACCCGCACCCGCGTCTCCTTCGATGTCGGCATGCGTCAGCTCGGTGGCGAGACGCTGTTCCTCTCCGGCACCGAAATGCAGCTCGGTCGCGCCGAAACCATCGGCGATACGGCCAAGGTGCTGTCGCGCTACGTCGATGCCATCATGATCCGCACCACCGATCACACACGGTTGCTGGAGCTGGCCGAGCATGCGACCGTCCCGGTCATCAACGGTCTGACCGACACCACGCATCCCTGCCAGATCATGGCCGATATCATGACCTTCGAGGAGCATGGCGGTCCGGTGAAGGGCAAGACGATCGCCTGGACCGGCGACGGCAACAATGTGCTGCATTCCTTCATCGAGGGCTCGGCGCGCTTCGGCTACCAGATGAACATGGCCGTTCCGCTCGGTTCAGAACCCGACGACAAGATCCTCAACTGGGCCCGCAACAACGGTGGGAACATCAAGCTCTATCACGAGGCCGAACAGGCCGTCGATGGCGCCCACTGCGTGGTCACCGACACTTGGGTGTCGATGAACCAGGAACACCGCGCCCGCGGCCACAATGTCTTCCAGCCGTTCCAGGTGAATGCCGCGCTGATGGCGAAGGCCGACAAGGACGCGCTGTTCATGCATTGCCTGCCTGCCCATCGCGGCGAGGAAGTCACGGACGAAGTGATCGACGGCAAGCAGTCGGTCGTGTTCGATGAGGCGGAGAACCGCCTGCATGCGCAGAAATCGGTTCTCGCCTGGTGCCTCGGGGCACTTTAGGAGCGTTCCGCCGCATATTGAAAAACGGACGGCGGCACACGATCTATGCTGCAAGGTGATGACCGGCGGGTGGCGAGGCCTTCTGTGCCGGTCATTCATGTTTGGAATATCCACCCATCCGTTTCGCTGTCCACACTGGAGGCGATCAGGATAAGCAACCGTTTTTTCAGCGACGATCTGGACAAACCGGGCCTGCGCAGGATCAATATGAGCATCGGACATCGTTGCGCCCCTGGCCTTGGCCTCTGTGGGGTGCGGATGGCCGAGGGCTAAGGAGCAGAGTGATGACGGAAACCATACCGGGCCTCGGCCAGTTCGATTTCGCCGGCGACGATCACGTCGTGCCGTTTCAGGTGGAAGGCCTTGATGTGCGCGGCCGCGCCGTTCAGCTCGGCCCGATGCTGGATGCGATTCTCGAGCGCCACAACTATCCTCTTCCGGTCGCCCGCCTCGTTGCCGAGACAGTCGTGCTGACGGTCCTGCTCGGCACGTCGCTCAAATTCGAAGGCAAGCTGATCGTGCAGACGAAGAGCAACGGCCCGGTCGATCTCGTCGTCGCCGATTTCTCGACGCCGGACCGGGTGCGCGCCTATGCGCGTTACAATGAGGAAGCGCTGTCGATTGCCGAACAGAACGGTCTGACCGAGCCCCAGCATCTGCTGGGTGACGGCATTCTCGCCTTCACGATCGATCAAGGCGTACATTCGCAACGCTATCAGGGCATCGTACCGCTGGATGGCGCGACGCTTGAGGAGATCGCCGGCGTCTATTTCCGCCAGTCGGAACAGATTCCGACCAAGGTGCGCCTCGGCGTCGCCGAGCTGCTCGACCGCGATGAAAACGGCAAGCCGCGCCATCGCTGGCGGGCCGGCGGCATGGTGGCCCAGTTCCTGCCTGAAGCGCCCGAGCGCATGCGCCAGCGGGATCTGCACGGCGGCGATGGCGACGCGACGGACGTCGATGCTGACTTCGAGGTCGATGATCTCTGGGGTGAAGCAAGCGTGATGGTGCAGACCATCGACGCCGATGAACTGACCGATCCGACGGTTGGTACTGAACGTCTGCTCTACCGGCTGTTCCACGAGCGCGGCGTCAAGGTCTATCCGCCGCAGGCGGTCTATGACAAATGCAGCTGTTCGCGGGAAAAGCTGCGCGATGTCCTGGCCAGTTTGAGCCAGGAGGATATCGATCATACCGTCGAGGACGGAATGGTTTCGGTCACCTGCGAGTTCTGCTCGACGACCTATAGCTTCGAAGCAACGGAAGTGCGGCCGCAGTAATCTGCGGCCGTCAGTTCAGCGTCCGGTTCTGGCCGGGTGAATCGAGCGAGAAGGCGGGAATGTCCACCGTGAAGGACTCGCCTTGCGTCGTTTCCATCGAATAGTGGCCGAACATCACGCCGGACGGTGTGTCGAGCGGGCAGCCGGACGAATATTCATAGGTGTCGCCGGGATTGAGGATCGGTTGCTCGCCGATCACGCCCGGTCCGTTGACTTCGTCCACCTGGCCGTTTTCATCGGTGATATGCCAGTAGCGCGTCATCAGCCGCACCGTATTGTCGGAAAGATTGGAAATCAGGATGCGATAGCCCCAGACATAACGGCTGTCATCCGGATCGGACTGCTCCTCCAGATAATAAGGCTCAACGGTCACCTCGATGTCGCGTGTCAGCGCGCGGTACATATCCAAACCCTTTTCAAGTCTATGAGCGATATTCTACAGCAAGATGGTTTCGTCAAGAATAACGGACACGGTAAACTGTAGGGATAGGGCACAGCATGCTCGACGGTCATATCAAGAGGGGGCTTGACCCGTGGCTGGGGCGCGCAGGCAGCGCTTTGGCTGGTCATGGTATCACTGCGAATGCCGTCACCATCACCGGCTTTTTGATCGGTCTGGCCGCTGCGGTTGCCATCGTTCTGGACTCTTATATCTGGGCTTTTGTTTTGATCGGCGTCAGCCGGATGTGCGATGGCCTGGACGGAGCGGTTGCGCGGGCAACGCAAAAAACCGATTTCGGCGGCTTCCTCGATATCGTGCTCGATTTCGCCTTCTACGGTCTCATCCCGTTCGCCTTCATCCTTGCCGACTCCTATGAAAACGGCGTTGCCGGCGGGCTTCTGCTGCTGTCGTTCTATGTCAACGGCGCTAGCTTCCTCGCCTTTTCCATCATGGCTGAAAAACGCGGTCTTTCGACGGACGTGCGGGGAGCGAAATCGCTCTATTTCACAACGGGTCTTGCCGAGGCCAGCGAAACGATCGCCGTGTTCCTGGCTTTCTGCCTTTTCCCGCACTGGTTTTCGGAAATCGCCATCTGTTTCGCGCTTGTGTGCTTCTACACCGCGCTGTCGCGGATCATGCTGGCGCGCACACGCTTCAAAGCGGAAAGACAGGCATAGAAAAACGCCCACATCCTGCGGGACATGGGCGTTTCAATTGAGTTGCGGATCAGCCCTGTACCGACTTCAGCGCACGGGCAAAATCCTCGATCAGGTCTTCGCTGTCCTCGATGCCGGCCGAGAAGCGCACGGTACCCGGCGAAATGCCGAGTTCCGCGCGGGCCTCGTCCGAGAGATTCTTGTGTGTCGTCGTCGCCGGATGAGTAATCAGGCTCTTGCTATCGCCGAGATTGTTGGAGATCAGCACGACGTCCAGTGCGTTCTGCAGCGCGAAAGCCGCCTCCTTGCCGCCCTTCAGCTCGAAGCAGACCAGCGTCGAGCCGCCCTTCATCTGCCGGGCGATGATATCGGCCTGCGGATGGTCCTTGCGGCCGGGATAGATTACCTTGGCGACCTGGCTCTGCTCGGCAAGGAAATCGGCGACGCGCGCGGCATTCTCGCTCTGCTGGCGCACGCGCAAGGGGAGGGTCTCGATGCCCTTCAGCAGCGTCCAGGCGTTGAACGGCGATAGCGCCGGGCCGGTGTGGCGGAAATAGTCGTGCAGATGCTCGTCGATCCATTCCTTGTCGGACAGGATGACGCCGCCGAGGCAACGGCCCTGGCCGTCTATATGCTTTGTCGCGGAATAGACGACGATATGGGCGCCCAGTTCCAGCGGCTTCTGCATCAGCGGTGTCGCAAAGACGTTGTCAACCACGACCTTGGCGCCGATCTGATTGGCGATCTTGGCGACGCCGGCAATATCGACCACTTCCAGCGTCGGGTTGGTCGGGCTCTCGAGGAAGAACACCTTGGTGTTCGGCTTGACCGCGTTCTCCCAGTTTTCGAGGAAGCGTCCGTCGATCAGCGTGAATTCGATACCGTATTTCGGTGCCAGCGTTTCCACCACCCAGCGGCAGGAGCCGAACAAAGCGCGGGCGGCAACGATATGGTCTCCGGCCTTCAACTGGCAGAGGATCGCAGCCGAGACCGCGGCCATGCCGGATGCCGTGGCGCGCGCATCCTCGGCGCCTTCCAGCATGCACATGCGCTTTTCGAACATGTCGTTGGTGGGGCTGCCATAGCGTGCGTAGATGAAGCCGTCCGTCTCGCCCTTGAAGCGCGCTTCGGCGGCTTCCGAGCTGTCGTAGACGAAGCCCTGCGTCATGAAGATGGCTTCGGAGGTTTCACCATGGTTTGAACGGGTCGTGCCGCCATGAACGAGCTGTGTCGCGGGGCGCCAATTTTTGCTCATCGATTGTCTCTTTCAAAACAAAAAAACCGGCCGCGTAAAGCAAGCCGGTTTCAAACCCGGCCTTTTTAGCTATTTGTTTAACGTGGCTGCAAGCCGACCGGCCAAATCACCACGGGATAAGTCAGTATTTACTGATTAGCCGCGCTTGCGTCAATTCCCGCGAACAAGAAGATATGTCACAGGGACAATTTGGTTTATGACGTGCCGTCTGCGGCAAAGAGGAAGATGGAAATGACGAGGGCCACGGGCATTCTAGCCGATCGCGCCATTGCGGCGCTGTTTGATGCGGGGCGGCTGAAAAGCGAGGGCAAGCTGGATGACGATCAGATCCAGCCCGCAAGCCTCGACCTGCGCCTGGGCTCGATCGCCTTCCGGGTCCGCGCCAGCTTCATGCCGGGCCCCGGCCATCTGGTGGCCGACAAGCTCGACCGGCTGAAACTGCATGTCATCGATCTCTCCGAAGGCGCGGTGCTGGAGACCGGCTGCGTCTATATCGTGCCGCTGATGGAAAGCCTGGACCTGCCGGTCGGCATGTCGGCATCGGCCAACCCGAAAAGCTCGACGGGCCGCCTCGATATCTTCACCCGCGTCATCACCGACCGCGCCCAGGAATTCGACAAGATCCCGGCTGGCTATTCCGGCCCGCTCTACCTTGAAATCAGCCCGCGCACCTTCCCGGTCATCGTCCGGCGCGGCTCACGTTTGTCGCAGATCCGCTTCCGCATCGGCCATGCGCTGCTCACCGAAACGGAAGTCATGGCGCTGCATGAAAGCGATGTTCTGGTGGCCAGCGATACGCCGAACGTCTCGGGCGCCGGCATCGCACTCTCCATCGACCTCAAGGGCACCGGCGCCGACGGCCTCATCGGCTATCGCGGCAAGCACCATACGGCCGTCGTCGATGTCGACAAGAAGGCGGTGCATGGCATTTTCGATTTCTGGGAGCCGCTCTACAGCCGGGGTCGCGACGAACTGATCCTTGATCCCGACGAGTTCTATATCCTCGTCTCGCGCGAAGCGGTCCATGTTCCGCCGCTCTATGCCGCGGAAATGACTCCGTTCGATCCGCTGGTCGGCGAGTTCCGCGTCCACTATGCCGGCTTCTTCGATCCCGGCTTCGGCCACGTCTCGGCCGGCGGCAAGGGCAGCCGCGCCGTTCTCGAAGTCCGCAGCCACGAGGTTCCCTTCATCCTCGAACACGGCCAGATCGTCGGCCGTCTGGTTTATGAGCACATGATGGAGCGGCCGGAAGGTCTTTATGGGCTCGGTCTCGGCTCCAACTACCAGGCGCAGGGCCTGAAGCTCTCCAAGCATTTCCGCTCGGAATAAATAGCGCCCGGAAAATCATGCCCCGCCTTGACAGCCAGCGGTGCTTGGTGGAAACGTCGCATGCGTTGCGGGTATGATGTAGTGGTAGCTTGTCAGCTTCCCAAGCTGATCGTGCGGGTTCGATTCCCGCTACCCGCTCCACCTTGCTTTTCTAGCTCTTGCCAACCGGCGCATGTGGCGTCTTGTTCCATGAAAACGGACTGGTCCGCAGTTCCAGCAGCGCCCTCCAGGCCGCCAGCGACATCATCAGCCAGTAGAACGGGACGAAAACCCAGCGCCGGCCGACCGCTCGTTTCTCCCGCGTAGTCATCCGGTTGAACCCAAGCGAGACAAAGACGGCATAGCTGCCGAAGATATTCACGACATCGCAGATGAACAGCCAGAAGGCCAGCCAGCCATCGACATGCGTGCCGTCTTGCAGCATCGCCCATGTCAGATAGACGAGGAAGCCGACGATGACGGGATGACTGAGCGAGGAAAGCAGCATGCCGGCAATCAGGATCTGGAAGACGGCAAAGGCCGGCCAGCCCATTTCCCTTCCAAGCTGGGCTGGCCTGCGCATCAGCACCAGCCATGTCTGCAGCCAGCCCTTGAACCAGCGTGTGCGCTGGCCGAGCCAGACCGGCAGCGAGATCGGCGCCTCCTCGAAGGTCGGCTTGAAGATGACGCGCGAGCGGTAGCCGAGCCGATGCAGCCGCAGTCCGAGATCCGCATCCTCGGTCATATTGTACGGATCCCAGCCGCCGATCTGTTTCAGCTCGGCCGTTCGGAAATGATTGGATGTTCCGCCGAGCGGCAACGGCAGGCCGGTCAGCGACAGCATCGGCAGCAAGCCGCGAAACAGCCCTGCATATTCCAGCGCAAACAGCGCGCTCAGCCAGGATTGACGCGCATTGGTGACGATCAGCGGCGCTTGCAGGCAGATGACATGCCGAGGCGCTGCCATGAAGGCGGCATGGGCCTCGCGCAACTGGCCCGGATGCGGCCGGTCTTCGGCATCGTAGACGGTGACGAATGTACCGCGAACGCCGGGAAGTGCGTAGCTCAGCGCCTTCGGCTTGGTGCGCGGCAGATGGACCGGCACCAGCACGATCTCGTATTCGGAAGCGAGCGGCAAAGCCTTGAGGGCCGCGATCGTTTCTGCGTCATCCTCTTCGCAGATGAGTTTGATATCGAGGCGGGACCGTGGCCAGTCGAGCCGGTCCAGGGCATCGACAAGTTGGGTCGCGACGCTCTCTTCCTTGTAGAGTGCGACGAGTACCGAATAGATCGGCAACGGACCGGCGGGGACGTCCGGTTTCGGCGCCTGTCCGGCACGTTCCTGCATGAAGGCACAGCCGAGCGCGTAGAACCGCACCAGGAAATTGGCGAGATAAAACAGCGTGAGCACGATATGCAGCATCAGCAGGCTGACCAGCGGTACCGTGATGGATGCGGCGACCATGGCACAGAGGATGATGCCCGCGTAAAATCCCTGCTTCCCCCAGAAGGTAATGCGCGCGCTGTGCAGCGGCACCGTTTCGAAAAGCGATCGTGTGGTCGCCGAAACCCGGCGCAGGCGCCCGGCCTGCCAGGCCGCTTTGCGCACCGCCGAAGGCGTCGAGACCGCCAGCGATCGGCGCAGCAGCGGTGTTCGCTCCAGAAGGGCCGCAACCTCGGCAAGCCTGGATAGCGAGGGAACGATCACCGTGACCGGCGGACGGCTCGTGTGATGAACGCGCAGCATTTCCGGCCTTGCGATCTGTGTATCCAGATCTGCGATATCCTGCACCCGGCCGGAGTCGATGTCCGGCATGAAGTCGAGGCCCAGCTTTTCAGCAAGGGCTTCGAAATAGATCGTTTCGTCGATTTCGCCGGACGCGAGCAATTCTTCCTCGACGGTCGTGCCATGGATATCGGCGAGCAGCATCGCCCGCGCGATGGCCGGTTTGCCGATACCCATCTGCAGAAGCAGACGGCCTTCCTGCTTCAGCGCCGGCGGCAATCGTCGTGCTGCGGCATCAGACAGCGATCGCCTGGCCGTCGGCTCATTTGCGGTAGCCATTCCGGAATTGTCCGGATATTCTCCGAGACGCATGAAAACCCCGTTGCCGCATGCGCGGCAATATCCCCTATCTCACCCCGGGAATGATCATAATGACACGCGCCTTCCGTGCATCCCTAAAATTTTACGGGATTTTCACGCTTTGCGTGCTGTCGGTTGTATCTTTTTCAACCGTGTCGCGGGCCGCGGAGGGGGTTCATGACCTGCCCCTGCTGTTTGACGCGCGCGAGCGGATTGCAAAGCCGGACCTGAGTGGCCTTGCACGGTTGCGGTTCCTGACGACCGTGGATTTCCCGCCGTTCAATTTTATCGATCAATCCGGCAAGCTGTCAGGCTTCCATGTGGATCTGGTGCGGGAAATCTGCCGCGAGCTGGAGATCGACGCCAAGTGCCAGATCCAGGCCGTGACCTTCGCGGAATTGCAGCCGGCGCTTGAGGACGGGCAGGGGGAGGCGGTGGTCGCCGGGATCGGCATCAGCCCGGAATTGCGCCAGCGCTTCGCCTTTTCCCGCGCCTTCATGAAATTGCCAGCCCGCTTCGCCGCCAATCGCCAGGTCATGGGGGCGGATCTTTCCGTGGCGTCGCTCAGTGGCAAGCCCGTTGGTGCGGTATCGGGGACCACGCATGAGGCGATGCTGAAGGCCTTTTTCCCGAAGCTTGAAACGCGGTCCTTCCCCAGCCGTGAAGCCATGCTGGCCGCCCTCAAGCAGGGGAGCGTTGCCGCGGTCTTTTCGGACGGGATGCAATTGTCCTTCTGGGCAGCCGGCAGCGACGCCGCCGATTGCTGCGCGCTCCTCGACGGCGCCTATTTCTCGCAGCGCTTCCTCGGCGAGGGGCTGGCGATCATGAACCGCAAGGGCGATTCTGCGCTGACGCAGGCGATCGACCACGCGCTTCTGGAATTGTCCCGCAAGGGCCGTCTCAACGAGATCTACCTGCGCTATTTCCCGGCCGGGATTTATTGAAACATGTGCTGCTGCATCCTTCGAAACGGGAGCAGCTTCTACTTGCGGAAGCGGGCCATGGCGCCGCGCTCGATCGCCGCACAGGTGAGCTTGTCGAGACCCAGCCGGTCGCGCAGAAGCTGCAGCAGGCGAATTTCCTCCTGACGGATCGAGAGATCGGCCGCGGCCAGTTCGACCGCCAGCGCGTAGGCCGTATCGTAGAGACGCGAAGGCAGCGCTTCGCGCACCACCTCGAGCGCAATGTCCAGTCCTTCCGGGCCATCGAGAAGGGCGGCGCACTCGCGTGCGGCATGCACCAGGTGGTCGTGATCGAATCCGTCAAAGACCGGCAGGAAGCTGGTGAGGCTGCCGATGCGTTCCAACTCATCATCGCTCATGGCGGTATCGACCGCCGACATCATCACCATGACGTAGATGAGGGCTTCGTGATGGCTCATGTTTTCGGGCATAGGATATCCGTGCTGCTGTATCTGCGCTGAGAGGTATGGGCAGGTGCTGCCGCTTACAAGCCCTGTTCGATCGTGTCCGTTGCTTCGGGCACATCCATGCCCCCGGGCACGGCCGTTTCATCCAGCGGCATAGGCGTTGTGCTGAAATCCCGGGGATCGTCCCCGAAAAAGCCGAGACGGGACTTTCGCGCTGCGTCCACCTTGTCTTCGAGCGGCGAGCCTGGCTGCGCCTCGGCCCAGCCGTTTTCGGCAAGCCATAGGGCGGGGTCGGTGTTGTTGACGCTGCAGGCGGCGGTCAGCGTTCCCTGCCAACCGTTTTTCGGGACATTGCACAGAAGCGCGCGGGCCCGCAGGAAATTGCGGAATGCGGTTCGCGCCACCACGCCGCAGGGCCAGGTCTTGCCTGCCTCGCCGCAGACACGCTCTGCCTTCTGTGGTGTCAGCCCGTCCAGTTGCAAAAGTCGGTCGCCGAACTGGATCAGGCCCGCCGACAGCGCGACCGGATGGCGAAGCACCAGGGGAACGGGCTCCGGCCTTGCAACAGGCTCCGAAAGCGGCGTCCGGGGTTCGATGCGCTCCAGCGGCTGCGCGGTCACCTCGTCTGGAAGACCGAATTGCTCCGGCGCGATATCGCGCACGGATTTGTTCTGTGGCTCGATCATGCCACTTTCGGCGGGATCATCAGGCACCGTCTCGCTGTTGTCCGTCTGTTCGTCGCCCGTGTTCATCCCGTCACCGCCGAGGTCGGGCACATCCGCCAGATCGGGCGTTTCCAGCGTAAACTCGGGCGTGGCGGCACTCTGCCGTCCTTGGATGGCGGAGGCACCGCTCATCAGAAGGGCGATGGTCAGGAAAATGCCGGCGATGCCGCCGCCGGCGGTGAGAAGATGCCGCTTCATCAGGAAAACTGTCCTATTGGCTCGCCCAGATGATGCGGGCTATCCACTCGACGTCGCTGAGCTCGAACGTGCGATTCGGGTGTTCGGGGTTGAGCGAGAGCAGCTCGATGCTACGCGGGGTCTGGCGCACAAGGATCTTGGCCATGACCTCGCCCTCGGTCGTCTTGACCACCACGCGGTCGCCGCGGCGGATCTGCGCGCCGGGTTCGACGATCAGCACGTCGCCGTCGCGATAAAGCGGTAGCATGCTGTCGCCCTGGATTTCCAGCGCATAGACGCCGGCCTTGGCGCCCGGAGCTGCCGGAAACTCGACCACGTCCCAGCCCTGTCCCGCCGGAAAGCCGCCGTCGTCGAAAAAGCCGCCAGCACCGGCCTGGGCAAAGCCGAGCAGCGGGATGGAGCCTGTTTGCGACGGGAAAGCGCTCTCCTGCAAGGCGCCGGAGGCAGGCCCCGGCCGCAGGAATTCCATGAATTGGGTGATCGTCGAGCCGGTGGCATCCAGCACCTTGGCAATCGATTCCGTCGAAGGCCAGCGCTCGCGCCCATCGGCGGAATGCCGCTTGGATTTGTTGAAAGAGGTCGGATCGAGTCCGGCCCGCCGGGCAAGGCCCGAAGGGGACAGCTGATGCCGCTCGGCGAGCGCATCGATCGCACTCCAGATCCGGTCATGTGAAAACATCGGTGCGCATCCTGCGGGCGGTGAAGCGTGACGCTTTCTCTGGTGTTTTGGCTTCTTGCTGTCTTGATTGTTTCTCCGCCGAGATTAACCAAAATGCAGAGCGGAGTAAAGTGTGCGAGGAAAATAATCCTGTAGCCGTGTCTGTGAGATCGCTGACGTTCGATTGAAATGCGCAGCCTGGCGCCTATACTTGGTTGAACTTCATACCGTTGGTCACGAGGCGCTGCATTGTTCTCCATTCTGAAGTCCGAAATCCTGCTCGGCGCAGCACTTGTCTTTGCTGCCGTCGGCTTCCTGATCGAACATAAACTGCTTGAGAGCGGGCAGGTGGCTGCCCTTGCCGGCGCGGCGGTTCTGGTCTTTGCCATCGTGCTCGCCTCGATGCGCGTCGCTCACCATGCCGAAGTGCTGGCGGCCAAGGTCGGCGATCCCTATGGAACGATGATCCTGACGCTGTCGGCCGTACTCGTCGAGGTCATCATTCTGGCGATCATGATGAGCGGCGAAGAGTTGTCGCCGACGCTGGTGCGCGACACGATCTATTCCGCGGTCATGCTCGACATCAACGGCATCCTCGGGCTGGCGGCGCTGCTGGGGGGCCTGAAGCATGGAGAGCAATCCTACAACGACGATTCCAGCCGCACCTACAGCGTCATGATCCTGACGGCCATGGGCATTTCCATGATCGTGCCGGAATTTGTACCGGCAGCCAAATGGCACCTTTATTCCGCCTTCACGATCGTCGCGATGGTGACGCTCTATGCGGTCTTCCTGAAGATGCAGGTCGGCGTGCATAGTTATTTCTTCAGCTACAGCTATCCCAAGCGCGAAGGCGCGGAAAAGCATGCACCGGAAGAAGAACCGGTCGTCACGTCCATCGCCATCCTGATCATCGGCGTCGTCATCATCGGTGCGCTCGCCGAAATCATGTCCGGCCTGCTGACGGCAGGTCTGAAGGGCAGCGGCGCGCCGCCTGTTCTGGCGGCGATCGTCGTCGCGGCGATCTCGGCGTCGCCGGAGATCATGACGGCGATGCGGGCAGCGCTCGCCAACCGCATGCAGGCGGTCGTCAACATCGCGCTCGGCGCCTCGCTGTCCACCGTTATCCTGACGGTGCCGGTGATGGAGGCGATCGCGCTCTATACCGGTCAGCCCTTCATCATGGCGATGACGCCGGTGCAGACGCTGATGGTGACGATCACCCTGATCGTCGCTGCCATCAATCTCAACGACGGCGAGACCAATGCGATCGAGGGCATGACGCATTTCGTGCTGTTCGCCACCTTTGTCATGCTCTCGGTGATCGGGCTCTGAAACGGGTCTCTCGGCCGAGGGCATCGTGTGGTCACCATCGGCACGGCTTCGGTGTTGAAGTCCGGATTTGACTGTCCGACCCCCATTTTTCGCCACAGACATGCCTTTCTCGCCCCTTCCTGGCCCGTTTTCCTCGGGCTATCACAGGCTGCGCGCGACTTGCGCCGCGCCTTCGGGAGCCCTTCGTGAATACCTCCGTGCTATCAGGCATTCTGCTGACGATCTTTTCCTATTTCCTGTTCACGCTGCAGGATGCCTCGGTCAAGTGGCTGGTCGTGGCGCTGCCGGTCTGGCAGATCCTGTTCGTGCGCAGCGTGACGATCTTTACGATCTGCGCCGTCATCGGGCGGGGTCCGCTGTTGCGCCGCTCGCTGCATTCGCCGGTTCTCAAACCGATGATCCTGCGCAACCTGCTGCTTTTGGCTGCGTGGCTATCCTATTACACGGCGGCGCGTGATCTGGGTCTGGCCGAGCTGACGACGCTTTACTATGCCGCGCCGATCCTGATCACCATTCTGGCCGTGCCGATCCTCAAGGAGGATGTGCCGCCCCTGCGCTGGATCGCCGTTCTCGTCGGTTTCGCCGGCGTGCTGGTTGCGACCGATCCGTTCGGAACCGGCATGAAACTCTCCTTGCCGGTCTGGCTGGCGCTGCAGGCGGCGGTATTCTGGGCTTTTTCGACGGTGCTTTTGCGCAAGACCGCGATGCAGGAGGTGACGATGGTGCAGATGACGATTTCGAGCGGCTTCTTCATTCTCTTCACCGGTGCCGCCGTCGTGGTCACCTGGGTTCCGCCGAGCCTTGCCGATGTCGCACTGATGGTGGGCACGGGAGTGGTCGCCGGCATCGCGCAATATGCGCTGTTCGAGGGCATGCGCCGGGCGCCGGTCTCGGTGCTGGCGCCGTTCGAATATTCCTCGCTGATCTGGGCCTTCGGGCTCGGCTTCCTGATCTGGGGCGATATTCCGGCCACCCGGGTTTTCGCCGGCGCGGCGCTGATCTTTTCCGCCGGCATGATCATCATTCTGGGCGAACGCTTCGGGCGGCGGCTGACGGCGGGTTAGGTCAGGTCTTCCTGGCGATGAACCGGCGGAAGGCTTCCAGCGTTTCGACACTGACGTGATGCTCGATGCCCTCGGCATCGATGCGGGCCGTTTCCGGGCTGACGCCGAGGCAGCGCAGGAAGGCTTCCACCGTCTGGTGGCGGGCGCGGCTTTCCAGCGCCATCTTCTGGCCGGCTTCCGTCAGGAACACGCCGCGATAGGGTTTGCGCGAGACCAGCCCTTCGGAGGCAAGCCGGGCCAGCATCTTGGCAACCGTCGGCTGCGCCACGCCGAGGCGGGCTGCGATATCCACCTGCCGCGCCTCGTTGCCATCCTCGATGAGGTCGGCGATCAACTCGACATAATCCTCGATCAGCGCACCGCGCCGTGCTTCGCGGGTCTGCCTGAAACCCTCGGAGTGAATGTCCGCGTCGGGAAGCGGATCCGTGCGGGGAACGGGGCGGCGCGGCAGGGGCTGATCCTCTCTGTCTTTTTTTAAAGCTCTTGCAATTTCATAGCACAGGCTTCGATTTTTCATAACGGTTTATCCCGTCTTCCACCGCAGATAACACGGCTCAAAAAAGCCGGATCGATACAATATAGCACATTGCATAATGTTGAGCCTTGGCATAAGTTCGGGACAAGAGGGCCCATTCCGCATCCGGAGACCGTGCATGTCCAATTCCGAAGCCGTCCTGCCGCCGCAGCAAAGCTGGACCTTTGCCAAGACCACGGAGGACGCCCGGCCGAGCCTGCCGGAAGTCAATTCCAGCA
Organism: Rhizobium herbae; assembly: GCF_017873135.1. GTDB lineage: Bacteria > Pseudomonadota > Alphaproteobacteria > Rhizobiales > Rhizobiaceae > Pararhizobium > Pararhizobium herbae. The sequence continues at coordinate 625,697 of NZ_JAGGJV010000002.1, forward strand.
TTCCCGTGCCCTCCGGCGGCATCTGGTTCCGTCGCATGCTTGCCTTCATGGGGCCGGGCTATATGGTCTCGGTCGGCTACATGGACCCCGGCAACTGGGCGACTGACATCGCCGGCGGATCGCAATTCGGCTATACGCTGCTGACGGTCATCCTGTTGTCCAACCTGATGGCGATCCTTTTGCAGGCGCTTGCCGCCCGGCTCGGCATCGCCACCGGCCGTGACCTTGCCCAGTCCTGTCGCGATACCTATTCCAAGCCCGTCAACTTCCTCCTCTGGCTTGCCTGCGAAGCGGCGATCATCGCCTGCGACCTTGCCGAAGTGATCGGCACGGCGATCGCGCTGCAGCTGCTGTTCGGCATCCCGCTGATCGGCGGCGCTCTGATCACCGCGGCCGATGCCTTCCTGCTGCTGCTGCTGATGAACAAGGGTTTTCGCTTTCTCGAAGCCTTCGTCATCGCGCTTCTGGTCATCATTGCCGGCTGCTTCCTCGTCCAGATCGCCGCTGCTGCCCCGCCGATCGCGGCTGTGCTCAGCGGTTTCCTGCCGTCGACCGAGGTGGTCACCAATCCGGCCATGCTCTACATCGCCATCGGCATCATCGGCGCCACCGTCATGCCGCATAACCTTTACCTGCATTCCTCGATCGTCCAGACCCGCAACTACAAGCGTACCGACGAGGGCAAGCGCGATGCAATCAAGTGGGCGACGACGGACAGCACCATCGCGCTGATGCTGGCTTTGTTCATCAATGCCGCCATCCTGATCATCGCGGCCTCCGTCTTCCATGCCAACGGCCGCACGGACGTTGCCGAGATCGGCCAGGCCTACGAACTGCTGTCGCCGTTGCTCGGCCTCGGCATTGCCTCGACCCTGTTTGCCGTGGCGCTGCTTGCCTCCGGCCTCAACTCGACGGTGACGGCGACGCTGGCCGGCCAGATCGTCATGGAAGGCTTTCTGCGGCTGCGCATTCCGCAATGGGCCCGGCGTCTCATCACCCGCGGCATCGCCATCGTGCCGGTGGTCATCGTTACCTGGATCTATGGCGAGAAGGGCACGGCCGAACTCCTGGTGTTCAGCCAGGTCATCCTGTCCATGCAGCTTCCCTTCGCGGTCGTCCCGCTGGTGCGCTTCGTCTCCGACAAAAAGAAGATGGGCACCTTCGTCATTCCGAAATATGTCGCCGCCCTTGCCTGGATCGTCGCCTCGATCATCGTCGTCCTCAATCTCAAGCTGCTGTACGACACGTTTATCGGCTAGGTCGGGCCGACCAAGAGAACAGGGAAAGGCGGCGGGTGTGCCGCCTTTTCTTTTGGCATCATCGCCCGGATTCAACCGGCGGGGATGTTCGCCGGTCCCTTTTTCTCCCGCGTCACAAGCGTTCAGCCCTCGCTTTACCGTGAACTGCGGCGCAAAAGCCTTCAATTCTCGCTGCGATGTCCCCATATGTCCCTCACGAGGCGTGCCTTGCGCGCCGGGAGCGAACAACAGGATTTTGGTTTCATGGTTAGGTTTGGACGTGTTCTTGCGACCTTCGCGGTCGCTTCGATGGTGATGCTGACGGTGGTCGATCTGGCCGAGGCACGCCGCGCCGGCAGCGGCTTCGGCAGCCGCGGCACGCGGACGTTTTCGCAGCCGCCGATCACCCGCACGGCGCCGGCGGACGCGACGCCGATCAACCGGACGATGACCCCGCAGAACCAGGCGACACCCGGTGCTGCCCAGCAGAACACGGCGGCCCGTCCCGGCGCCCAGCGTCCCGGCGGCCTGTTCGGCGGCTTTGCCGGCTCGATGCTCGGCGGTCTGGCCCTTGGCGGCCTGATCGGCATGATGATGGGCACCGGCTTTGGCGGTGCTGCCGGCATGCTCGGCATGCTGTTGCAGATGGCGCTGATCGCCGGTGCTGTGATGCTCGCCCTGCGCTTCTTCCGCGGCCGCCAGACGGCGGCTCCGGCCGGCTATGCGCCGCGTGGAGCCGGTAGCTCGCCGATGCAGGGCTTTGGCCAGGGCCAGAATTCGGGCTCCGGTTCGGGCATGCCGTCCTTCAAGATTCCGTCCATCGGTGGCGGGGCTCTCAGCGGGGGTGCCGCGCGCCCGGCACAGCCGCGCATGGCCGATGACACGACCGACGAGATCGGTGTCGGCGAGGCCGATCTCGGCCAGTTCGAGACCATGCTGAAGCAGGTGCAGGCGGCCTATGCGGCGGAAGATTACGGCACGCTGCGCAAGCTGACGACGCCGGAGGCAATGTCGTGGCTGGCCGAAGAGCTGAGCGACAATGCCACCAAGGGCCTGAAGAACGAGGTCCGCGACGTGCATCTGGTGCAGGGCGACGTTTCGGAAGCCTGGAACGAGGGCGGCGATGACTACGCCACCGTCGCCATGCGCTACGAGAGCATCGACGTCACCCGCGAGCGCGCCACCGGCCGCGTCGTCGAGGGCGATCCCGATCAGCCGACGGAATCCGTCGAACTCTGGACGTTCCTGCGCAAGCGCGGCGGCGACTGGCAGGTCTCGGCCATCCAGGGCATGGCGGCTTAAAGGCCACCTCGACCTCTGACCGCCGGCTCTGCCGGCGGTCATCCTCCGTTAGCTTCCTCGTCCGTCAGCCCGTAAAGTCTGGCCATCTCCTTCAATGTCGCCTCCTGGCGATAGGCGCCTTCGCGGATGCAGGGCGGAAAGTTTGTCTGGTAAGAACCGGACGCCGCCTGCGCTTCCGAAAGGAAACCCCGGCAGGCCTTTGCCCGGCGGCATGGGGAGAGGCTGCAGGTCTTCCAGTAGCCAAGCGAACTGGTGGCGAACTGGAAGAATTTCTGGCTTTCGCGCTCCTGCCGGCGTTGCGGCAATCGGTGGAATTCGCCCCAGGTGAAGCCCGGCAAATAGGGCTCGGCATCTCGTTCCGCCTCGTAACGCTGCTGTTCTTCCGGAGTTCTGATCTTCATCTCGCTTATCCTTCACGCACGGCTTTGCGGCCACGCCGCCTGTCTGCCCGTGTTACGATCCCGTGTTGATCCATGGAGAGCCCACACGAGTGCGGAACCTCATTTGGTTTTTAGTCTGTGGCTCCGCACTCGCGTGGCCTTCGGCGTTCATTCGGGGCGTCCGGCCCCTACAGGTGATTGCCTCGCCTCGCTGCATGGCTTTCTTCGCGACGTCTTTTCGGGACGCCCGGCCACTTGCACGGCTCAACCGAACCGGACCTGGCGGCCCGGGGGAGGCTTGATAGGCGACTGCCCAAAGGACAGGGCCGCCATGGCTTTCACCTCCCTCACCGTTGCCGCACGTTACGGGTCAAGTGAGGGCGCCGGCCTCCGCCTGCCCGCGACCGTCTCGCGAAACACTCCGGCGGCGGAGATGAGGGAAAGTATGGGGCAGGTTTTCGGGGCGGGGAAAAATGGCGATGAATTTTTCCGGAAAACCGCGCGTCACGGCGCAAAAGCGCCGGCGGCAGCCACCTATTCGTCCCCGGCCAGCCGGGCAATCGCTTGTCTGACGCGGGCAAGACGGATCCCCGGCGTGGTGGCTTTCAGGAGCGGCAGGATGAGCATGTATTGGCCGGTCTTGTCGAGGCTCGCGAAGGCGGCCGCGGCCTGCACATTTTCGGCAAGAGCCGCCGCCAGATCCTCCGGCAGCCCGGCCTTGCCCTGCGGCTCGTAGGCCACCGCCCAGCGCCCGTCCGCCTGCGCCGCCGCCACTTCCGCGAGGCCGGCTGCCCGCATCCGTCCGGCTTCAGAGAGCGCCGCCACCCGATCGACATTCAGCCGCGACCACGGACTTTTCCCTCGCCGGGGCGAGTAGCGCTGCAGATAGGATTTTTCGTCAAACCCCTTCCGCTGGCTGTCGATCCAGCCGTAGCAGAGGGCAACGTCAAGGGCTTCGCCGATGGTGATCAGGCGGATGGTCGCGTTTTTCTTGGCGATCAGCAGCCAGATGCCGAGGAACTGGGCGTGGTGGGTGGCGAGCCAGGTTTCCCATTCGGCTGATGTGGTGAAGGCGTGGGGGGCTGGAGTGTCCGCTGGTTTCATCGATAGTTAGCTTTGCATAGAACCTAATGGCAGCCGCATTATTCGTCATTTTTTCATAGTAGTCCCGTAATCCACAAGATTTGCAACAGAAAGCTGTTCTGAAAATGCATACAAGTTCTTTTACGTGTAATTTTTGATAAAATACTGAATTCCACGATTCGAGGATTTAGTTTGATGAAAAAGCGATTCGAAGACTGGGCAAAACTTTCCAGCAATAGCGATGCTGTTGTGAAAAAAACTCCGCACACTCCAATAAAATTCGTTGAAATCAGTGATTTTCAAAAGTTGGAGGACAAGCTTCTTCTATATAGGTCCCTATACGGCGAGCTGCCCCCTGAACTGGGAAATTTTATTGACGATTTATCTAGGAAAACGTTTGGCGTTACGGAAGAGAACACAAGGTTTCAATTTCCAGAAGAATATCAAGATCTACCGGAGTGGGATTCTGAACGATGGGCGATCGATAGTAGTTTCTACAGGCATGAACTGCAGTTTGAAACCGCCGATGTAACCGACGATGAGGCCGTTAAGGTGCTGTTAAACCTGGGGCTGGACTTCAGAGATACTCGAGGCTGGCCCCTCCAATCCACAAAATATTTTTGCCGCCAAGCGGAAGCTGCTGCCAAAAAAATCATGGGAAGAATGCCTGACCGAAGTGCTGTACAATTCGAGTCTTGGGCGAAGGCATTGGAGCGAGATGCAGCGCGATATATGGCAAGGAAAAAGCCTATATAACCTCACCGTTTAAAACTTAATCTCCATTATTATCTAGGGTATTTGATGCTCCATCAATTCACGAATGTAGAGTTCAGTAGATTTAAGGCTTTTCGACAGTTCAATTTAAAATTGAAGCACTTCAATATTTTGGTTGGGCCTAATAATGCCGGGAAATCCACTATCCTCGCGGCATTTCGTATTCTTGCTGCTGCAATGAGAAAAGCGTCAGCCCGAAAGGCTACACTGGTTCGTGGGCCAGGCGGTATGGTCACTGGTTATGAAATTGACCTATCCACAATATCGGTGGCTGAAGAGAATATATTCTATAATTATGATGATGATGAAGCGGCGTCAGTTAAATTTACCTTATCCAATCAAAATTCTCTCACTCTGTATTTTCCGGAGCAAGGAATATGCCATTTGCTTCCCGATGCCCAGGGTAAACATTTTGCGAATCCTTCCGATTTTGGCAAGCATTTCAATGCACCGATAGGATTTGTCCCTATACTTGGTCCTGTGGACCATCACGAGCAACTTTATGCAAAAGAAGCTGCACGCTTAGCCTTGTTTAGTTACATTGCTGCCCGAAATTTTCGAAATATCTGGCATCATTTCCCTGAAAAATTTGATGAATTTCGATCACTGCTACAAGAAACCTGGCCAGGTATGGACATACAGCGGCCTGAGATTGATAGATCACACGATAAACCCAGGCTACATATGTACTGCCCAGAAAATCGGTTGCCTCGGGAGCTTTTCTGGGCTGGTTTTGGCTTTCAGGTCTGGTGCCAAATGCTTACGCATGTGATCCAGTCCAGTGGAGTCTCTCTATTCTTGATAGATGAGCCCGATATTTATCTTCATTCCGAGTTGCAGAGACAACTCCTTGGGATACTTCGAAATCTTGGCCCAGATATTCTCTTGGCAACTCATTCTACCGAGATGATTTCGGAAGCGGAAACAAATGACATCATTCTAATCAACAAAGGGAAGACTTCTGGCAGCCGCATTAAGGATCCATCGCAGCTGTCGAGGGTCTTCAATGTCCTGGGTTCAAATTTGAATCCAATACTCACTCAGCTTGCTAAGACGCGGCGCGTAGTCTTTGTCGAGGGTAAAGATTTTCAAATTATTGGAAAATTTGCGCGAAAGCTAGGACAGCAAGGCATTGGAAACAGGCGTGATTTTGCCGTCGTTCCTGTGGAGGGCTTTAACCCGGAGCGCATTCGCAACCTCAAGGCCGGCATGGAAACTACTTTGGGTGGAAAAATTTCTGCTGCTGCTATATTGGACAGGGACTATAGGAGCGACGAGGAGCGACAGTTCATTATTGGTAAGTGCGAAGAATTCTGCGATATAGTCGTTATTCATAAATGCAAAGAAATTGAGAATTTTTTGCTTGTGATTAGTGCGATTAACCGAGCGATTGAGATCAGACTAAAAGAGCAGGCAAAGCGTTCTGGAAGAAAACTACCAAAAGACTCCATAGATATAACAAGTGAACTTATTTCGTTTTGTGAAGAAAGTAAAAGTTATATTTCCGCTCAATATATAACAAGCAGGACCCGGTTTGATAAGGAACACAGATCGGGTAGCAACGAAGCAAAACTCGCTGAGATCGCATTGACCAAATTTGAGGCCGATTGGAAATCAACCGAGAGCCGCTTGCGCGTTGTACCCGGCAAAGACGCGTTGAGCGTTATCAACAAATACATTGGCAGTTCTCTCGGGATCAGCATTACTGAAACCGGGATTATAGACGCTATGCAAGTTCATGAGGTTCCTGCTGAAATGGTCCAGCTAATCCAGAATCTTGAGGAGTTCTGTAGGCGTTCCAGTGAGTAACTTTCGCGAATCGTTTAGCCGATTCCTGTCGTAATTACGTGAGTTCCCCTGGCCACTAACCGCAGAAGTCATCCGATCGACCTTTTCGCTGGCGCTGTGTTCCAAGCGTTTGTAAGGTGCCGAAATACTGCGTCCTGCTCCTCCATGTCGGAACAGAAGAGAGGCGGCCTAAGCCGCCTCCCTCTTCCCATACGGATCAAACCGCCCATAAAACGTCTCGCCCTTCGCCGCCATGTCCTTCAGCAACGGCGTCGGCTGGAAATGCGCTCCGTAAGTCTTGGCCAACTTTTCGCACAATTCCACGAACGTCTTCACGCCCATGCCGTCGATATAGCTCAGCGTGCCGCCGGTATAAGGCGCGAAGCCGAAGCCGAGGATGGAGCCGACGTCGGCTTCGCGGGGGTCGGTGACGATGCCTTCTTCGATGGTGCGGGCGGCTTCGAGCGCGATGGTGACGAGGAAGCGCTGCTTGATCGTCTCGACGTCAAAGCTGTCGGCCGGCTTTTGCGGGTAGAGGTCCTTGAGGCCCGGCCAGAGCGACTTCTTGGCGGGCTTGGCGGGGTAGTCGTAAAAGCCCTTGCCGTTCTTGCGGCCGCGGCGGTCGAGGTCGTCGACCAGTTTGTTGATCAGCGCCATGTGCCGCGGATCGACGGCGCCTTCGCCCAGATCGGCGATCGAGGCCTTGAGGATCTTCTGGGAGAGGTCGATCGCCACTTCGTCGTTGAGCGACAGTGGGCCGACCGGCATGCCGGCCATCTTGGCAATGTTCTCGATCATTGCCGCCGGCACGCCTTCGATCAGCATGTCATAGGCTTCGTGGATATAGCGGAAGACGCAGCGGTTGACGTAGAAGCCGCGCGTGTCGTTGACGACGATCGGCGTCTTCTTGATGCTAGCGACGAAATCGAGCGCGGTGGCCAGCGCCACGTCGCCGGTTTCCTTGCCGAGGATGACTTCCGTCAGCATCATCTTTTCGACCGGCGAGAAGAAGTGGATGCCGATGAACTGGGCCGGGCGCTTGGAATTCTTTGCAAGACCGGTGATCGGCAGCGTCGAGGTGTTGGAGGCAAAGATGGCGTCGTCCGCCAGCACGGCTTCGACCTTCTCGATCACGTCCTTCTTCACCTGGCGATCCTCGAACACGGCCTCGACGACGAGCTTGACGTCCTTGAGGTCGCTGTAGTCGGCCGACGGGGTGATCAGCGCCAGCAGGGCTTCGCCCTGTTCCTGTGTCATCCGTCCCTTACCGATCGAATCCTTCACCAGGCCTTCCGAATGGGTCTTGCCCTTGGTGGCGGCTTCCATGTCGCGGTCGATCAGGGTGACGGCGATACCGGCGGCGGCCGAGACATAGGCGATCGAGGCGCCCATGAAGCCGGCGCCGACGACGCCGATCTGCTTCAGGTCCGCCTTCGGGATGCCGGCAGGCCGCCGGGCGCCCTTGCCGAGTTCCTGCATCGAGACGAACAGCGAGCGGATCATCGAGAAGGCCTCGGTGGTCTGCAGGATTTCGGTGAAATAGCGCTGCTCGATCTTCAGCCCCGTATCGAAGGGAACCTGCAGGCCTTCATAGACGCATTTGAGGATGGCAAGGCCGCCCGGGTAGTTGCCGGATGTCTCGCGGCGCAGGATGGCGGAAGCGGCCGGCCAGAGCTGGGCCGCAGCCGGCGTCCAGATGCCGCCACCGGGAACCTTGTAGCCCTTCTCGTCCCAGGGCTGGACCGGCTTCAGGCCATTCCTGATCATCGCCTTGGCAGCATTGATCAGCTCGGCGGGCTCGGCGATCTCGTGGATCAGGCCCATCGCCTTGGCGCGCTGCGGGGTGAGCGACGAGCCGGTGGTCATCATCTGCAGGGCGTCCTGCGCATTGGTGAGACGTGGAACACGCTGCGTGCCGCCGGCGCCCGGGAAGATGCCGACCTTGACCTCGGGAAGGGCGAGCTTCACCGCCTTGGAATTGGCGGCAACGCGGCCGTGGCACGCCAGCGACAGTTCGAAGGCGCCGCCCATGCAGGTACCGTTGATGGCGGACACCCACGGCTTGCCGCAGGTTTCGAGCTTGCGGAACAGGCCGGTCATCTGGCCGGTCAGCTCGAACAGTTTTTGCGCCGCGTTGTCCGGATCGATCTTCTTCTGCTGTTCTTGAAAGGTGAACATGCCCTTGATCATCGACAGGTCGGCGCCGCCGGAGAAGGACGACTTGCCGGAGGTGAAGACGACGCCCTTGACGGCCGCATCGGCAACGGTCTCGTCGATGATGGCGTCGAGTTCCTTCATCACCTCGACGGTGAAGACGTTCATCGATTTGTCGGGCATGTTCCAGGTGACGAGCGCAATGCCGTCGGCGTCGGTTTCGATGGTGAAATTGGTGTAGCTGCTCATGATGGGAATTCCTCTCCCTTGAAATCTTGGCTTCGCTCGATGCCGCCGCCTCCCGTTGGGGCGATCCGGCCGGGTTAAGTCCCTCCCCCTTGTGGGGAGGGGTTGGGGAGGGGCTTCTTGCCTCGTGACGGAAACCCCTCCCGGCCCTTCGGGCCACCCTCCCCACAAGGGGGAGGGGAAGACCTCACACCCGTTCGATAATCGTCGCCGTGCCCATGCCTGCGCCGATGCAAAGGGTGACCAGCGCGGTCTGCTTGCCGCGGCGTTCAAGTTCGTCGAGCACGGTGCCGAGGATCATCGCGCCGGTGGCCCCGAGCGGATGGCCCATGGCGATGGCGCCACCGTTGACGTTGATCCTGTCATGGCTGATGTCGAAGGCCTGCATGAAGCGCAGGACGACGGCGGCAAAGGCTTCGTTGAGCTCGAACAGGTCGATATCGGCAATGGTCATGCCAGCGCGCTTCAAAAGCTTTTCGGTGACGTCGACCGGGCCGGTCAGCATCAGCGCCGGATCGGAGCCGATATTGGCGAATGCTTTTATACGGGCACGCGGTTTGAGGCCCATCGATTCACCGCCGGCCTTCGAGCCGAGCAGGACCGCTGCCGAGCCATCGACGATACCCGACGAGTTGCCGGCGTGGTGGACATAGTTGATCTTTTCGATTTCCGGATGCGCCTGGATGGCGACGGCGTCGAAGCCGCCCATCTCGCCGGGCATCTGGAAGGAGGGGTTGAGCGAGGCAAGGTTCTGCATCGTCGTCGTCGGACGCATATGCTCGTCCTTCGCCAAGATGACGATGCCGTTCTGATCCTTGACCGGGATCACCGACTTGTCGAAATAGCCGTTGTCCCAGGAATGGCCGGCACGCTTCTGGCTCTCGACGGCATAGGCATCGACGTCGTCGCGGGAGAAGCCGTATTTGGTGGCGATCAGGTCGGCGGAAACGCCCTGCGGCATGAAATAGCCGGGGAAGTTGACCGACGGATCCATGTACCAGGCGCCGCCGGACATGCCCATGCCGATGCGCGACATCGATTCCACGCCGCCGGCAATGACGATGTCGTCGGCGCCATAGGCGATCTTGCCGGCCGCGATGTTGACGGCGTCGAGACCCGAGGCGCAGAAGCGCGAGATCTGCATGCCGGGCGCCTTGTTGGAATAGCCGGCCTCGAAGGCGGCGGCTTTCGGGATGACGGCGCCGGCCTCGAATACCGGATCGACGCAGCCCATGATGATGTCGTCGACGGTGGACGTGTCGAGGCCGTTGCGGTCGCGCAGCGCCTGCAGCACCTTGGCAGCCAGACGCGGCGTCGGCACTTCGTGCAGGGCCCCATCCTTCTTGCCCCGGCCGCGCGGCGTGCGCACGTGGTCGTAAACGAAGACTTCGGTCATGATTGTTTCTCCCTATCGACCATCGGCCGTGAATTCATTGTTTTCCTGTTCTCCCCAGCGGGGAGAAGTGCCGAGCAACGCGAGGCGATGAGGGGGGCTCCGGCAAGGCCGGAGCCAGAAAAAGCTGCGCCTTCGGCGTCCCCTCATCCGGCCCTTCGGACCACCTTCTCCCCGCTGGGGAGAAGAGGCAAGCTCAATTAAAACGCCGCCGCATCCAGCGCCATCATCGTGTCGGCGCCGGTTTCGATGCGGGCCTTGCGCAGTGCCGTTTCCGGCATGATGCGTTCCATGAAGAATTTCGCCGTGACCAGCTTGTTCTTCAGGTACTCTTCACGCGCGGTATCGCCCTCGGCCAGTTTTTCCTCCGCGGTCTTGGCGATCTTCGCCCACATATAGCCGAGCACGACGAGACCGAAGAGGTGCATATAGTCGGTCGAGCCGGCACCGGCATTGTCGGGCTTGGCCATGGCATTGCCCATGAACCACATGGTCGCCGCCTGCAGGTCGTTCAAGCCCTTCTTCAGGCCCTTGGTGTAGACGACAAGCTTCTCGTCAGCGCGGTTTTCCTCACAGAAATCGCCGATTTCCTTGAACAGGGCGGTGATAGCGCGGCCGCCGTTCAGCGCCAGCTTGCGGCCAACGAGGTCGAGCGCCTGGATGCCGTTGGCACCTTCGTAGATCATGGCGATGCGGGCGTCGCGGACATACTGGCTCATGCCGTGTTCTTCGATATAACCGTGGCCGCCGAAGATCTGCTGGGCCATGACGGCGTGGTCGAAACCCTTGTCGGTCAAGACACCCTTGAGGATCGGGGTCATCAGGCCAAGGATATCGTCGGCGGTCTGGCGGTCCGCGTCATTGTCGCCGCGGTGCGCGATGTCGGATTTGAGCGCGGTCCACAGAGTGAAGGCGCGGCCGGCCTCGTTGAAGGCCTTGATGGTCATCAGCGTACGGCGCACGTCCGGATGCACGATGATCGGGTCGGCTTTCTTGTCCGGCGCCTTGGCGCCGGAGAGCGAGCGGCCCTGGATGCGGTCGCGGGCGTAGTTGGCAGCGTTCTGATAGGCGACTTCGCTGACCGACAGGCCCTGCAGGCCGACGCCGAGGCGGGCCTCGTTCATCATCACGAACATGGCGTTGAGACCCTTGTTCTCCGCGCCGATGAGATAGCCGACAGCCTCGTCATAATTCATGACGCAGGTCGAATTGCCGTGGATGCCCATCTTGTGTTCGATCGCACCGCAGGAGACCGTGTTGCGCGCACCGACCGAACCGTTAGCCTCGACATGGAATTTCGGCACGATGAACAGCGAGATGCCCTTTGTTCCCTCTGGCGCGCCCTCGATCCGGGCGATGACCAGATGGATGATATTGTCGGCCATGTCGTGTTCGCCGGCGGAGATGAAGATCTTCTGGCCGGACAGCTTGTAGGAGCCGTCGCCCTGCGGCACGGCCTTGGTCCGCAGCAGGCCGAGGTCGGTACCGCAATGCGGCTCGGTGAGATTCATCGTGCCGGTCCATTCGCCGGACACCATCCTCGGCAGGTAAGTGGCCTTCTGCGCGTCAGTGCCGTGCACGAGGATCGCGGCGATGGCGCCCTGGGTGAGACCAGGATACATGGTCAGCGCCATGTTGGCCGACGACATATATTCTCCGATGGCGGTATGCAGCGTATAGGGCAGGCCTTGGCCGCCGAATTCCTCCGGCACCGACAGGCCGAGCCAGCCGCCCTCGCGATACTGGTCGAAGGCCTGCTTGTAGCCTTTCGGCGTCGTCACGGTCGCATCGTCGTTGCGCTTGCAGCCTTCCTGGTCGCCCGAAAGGTTGACCGGGAACAGCACTTCCTCGGCAAGCTTGGCCGCTTCGCCGACGATCGCCTCGATCATGTCGGGCGTCGCATCGGCAAAGCCGGGCAGGTTGTTGTAGCGCTCGATGCCGAGAACGTCGTTGAGAATGAAAAGCGTGTCTTCGACCGGGGCCTTATAGCTGGGCATGTCTCGTGTTCCTCACCTGTAACCGTGTCACGGGGCGGCTTCTCCTGGAGCGCTCCGCGTCGTTTCCACTACGCTACAAAATTTTGACGTGCGCGTAAACGTCAAAATTTATCGGTTGGCAGAATTTGATCGATCACCGGACCGGCGAACCGGGTGTGCCGAAACTATCTCCTGGAAGCCTCCCGCACCCAGCATGCGCGCAAATCGTTAAAAAATTTTCAGTCAGGTTAACGGCTTATTTACCACGTTTCGTGAAAGTGCGTGTTGAGATGGTCATGGTTGCAATAGTTTTGTCTTCGCGTCGTTGCAGCTTTGTCCGGATCGGTACCGGAGCCACCGGAAGGCGAGGATAGGCCTTTCTGAAGCCCGGATTCCGATCAAGGCCGATGAAAGAGGCGAAGAACGATGAACGGATCGCGATCAAACACTCCACGCCCCGGCGTCCCGTCCCATGGTGACAGGTCGTCCCTCGATGCGCTGAATCGCACGATCGAAGGGCTGGAAGCGCGTATCGAAGGATTGATGGGCACGGGCGGACGTGATTCGCGCGCCCGCGTTTCGGCGGAGCGCGACGTTCCCGCGGGCCTTCCCGATCCGATCACGGAAATCATGCAGCGCCAGCGCACGCTGACGGCAACGCGGGAACGCGATGCGATCCGTGACCGCGTCCAGCCACGGCCCGATCCCCGCGCCTTTGATGAGCGCGCTGCGGCTCCCTTCCAGTCACCTATCCAGCCCCGGCGCGAGATGCCGGTGACGCCTCCGCTCAGCGAACAACTGCGCAGCGAGCCTTATCGCAGCGAGCAGTTCCGCCGTGAGCCGATCCGCCCCGAAAACGTGCGTTCCGAGAGCCTGCGTCAGGCGCCGGTTCGTGGCGAACCAATGCGCTCGGAACAATACCGCAGCGAGCCGCAGCGTCCGGATCCGGCCATGGCCGAGATCGCCCAGGCATTGGTCGGCCTGCGTCAGGAGTTGAAGAAGGACATTGCCGACGGCCTGTCGCGCGAGATGACGACGCTGCGTGCCGAAATTCGCGGCATCACGGTCGATGCGGCCCAGGACCAGTCGATGGCGGAAGACATCCGCGGCGATCTGCAGCGCCTGTCCGACAGCATCAACCAGCTCGGCCGGCAGGCATCGCCGTCGCAGGCCGATGCGCTCAAGGTCGAGTTCGACGAGCTGCGCGCCATGATCGACGGCCTTGCCCGCGAAGACACCGTACATCGCATGGAAACGCGCTGGACCGGCGTCGAAGAGCGGATGAACGCTTTCGATGCGAACCGCGACGACGAACTGGTGGCGCTCGCCTACCGGCTCGACGAGATCAAGTCGCAGATCGGCACGATGAACAGCGGGCCGGCCATCCACGCCTTGGAGGACAAGCTGGTTTCGGTTGCCCAGGCGATCGAACTGATCGGCCGCCACATGCAGCCGGACGATCGCCGCCTGGTTTCGCAATTTGCCGATCTGGACGCGCGTCTTGACGAAATCAGCCGCGCCATCGTCGCCAGCGGCCGCACTGCTACGCCCGACAGCGCCGGGGTAACCCGCGTCGAAGGTCGCCTTGCCGATCTTTCCCGCCAGATCGACAGTCTTCAACGCCCGACCGACAACGGTGTGGGCTCACGCATCGAGGCACTGGCTGCCCGCGTCGAGGAACTGGCCAACGAGGAAGCCGCCGTGCGCCTCGAAGAGCGCCTCGAACAGCTGTCGCTGATGCTCGAGCGCTCACAGAAAATTTCCGCCCAGCCTGACCTGACGGGATATCTTTCCGATATTTCCCGCAAGATCGATGCGCTGGACCAGGGCTCCGTCAACGATGCGCTCGCCGAGCGTCTCGACGACCTTGCCCGGCGGATCGACCAGCTGGACATGCCCGCCACCAGCTATGTCGGCGATGCCCGTTTCGATCGGCTTGAGGGCCAGCTTTCCGATATTGCCATCCGCCTCGAAGAAACCCATGCGGCGCCCTATGATGACAGCGAGATCCTGCGCAGCCTGCAGGACCAGATCGCCAACCTCTCGAGCCTCGTCAGCCAGCCGCGCGAGGTGAGCCAAAGCGCCGTTCCCGCCGAATTCGAAGGCCGGATGAGCGCGCTCGAGGATTACCTGGCGACCAGCGACGAATATATCATCGAAGCAGCCCGCCAGGCGGCCGAAGCCGTGATGGAGGCCTATTCGAAAAACGGCATGGCCCAAACCGCGTCCGGCGGCACGGACATGGCGGCGATCTCGGCGCTGGCCGACGATCTCAAGGTTCTGGAAAATATGAGCCGCTCGAGCGAGGAACGCACGGCGCGGACCTTCGAAGCCTTGCACGAAACGCTCGTTCATATCGCCGAGAAGCTGGAGCGGCTGGAGGAACGCGGTCCGGAGCATGATGCGCCCCGCGCCTTCGGTTCGCGCGGTCTTGACAGCCAGCCGCAGATGCCGAGAGCGGCGCAACCGGTTTTCGAGATGGAGGACGATCCCTTCGCCGAGGCTGATTTCGGTCGCCGCTACGACGACCTGAAACGCGACATGCACGGGCTTGCGTCCGAGGCCGACCCTTTGGGCCCCTCGCGTGAAGAGGTTGCGGAAGCTGTTGCCGTCGCCACCGAACAGGCCACCGTGCATCGGGGTGACGTCAAATCGACGGCAATGCCTGCCGCCAAGCCCAGCCTCCTTGCCGGGCTTACCAAGCGGTTTACCGGCAAGCGCGCCGAGCCCGCACGGGCCGTCGAACGCCAGGTCGTCGATCCCACGCCGTCGATCGACGCGTCGGATGCAATCGAGCCGGATGTGGCCAATCAGTTGCTGGAACCCGGCTCCGGCGTTCCGGACGTCAAGAAGATCCTCGAGCGGGTCCGCGCCGGCCAGACGGGCCGTAATGCGCCGCCGAGCGAATCCGACAAGGCGGATTTCATTGCCGCTGCCCGTCGCGCCGCGCAGCTTGCCGCCGAAGAAGTCGATACGCTGAACAAGGGCAAGAGCGGCGCTGCTCCGTCGCCCATCGGCGGCGCCTTTGCCCGTCATCGCCGCCCGATCCTGATGGCGGTCGGCGCCGTGCTTCTGGCGATCATGTCCTATCCGCTGGTCAACACGCTGATCCGTGGCGACCAGGCGCCTATCCAGGTGCCGGTCGCTGCTATCGAACAGCCGGTGACCAATGAAATGCCGGTTGCGGGCGAAACGCCGGCAACGGCCAATGTCGCACCGGCAATCGAGGCCGGCGACAATGACATCGAGCCGCTGAACACGCTGCAGCCGCAGGCTGACGAGAATGCGGCGGAACAGCTGCCCGCCACCGAGCCGCAGACGGCGCAACCTGAAACGACGCTGCCGGATACCGCGGAGGCAACGCCAGAGACTGGAGAGGCAAGCACAAAGCTGCTTTCGCCGGTCACCGAAGGCGCCGCACCGGATACGGCAACAGGCTTCGAAGGCACGAAGGATGGAACCGCCAAGGCTGAGAGCGTAACGCCGCCGGCAGACGCAGCCGTCGCGATCGTCGTTCCCGCCGAGATCAAGCCGGAAGCACTTGCCGAGGCTGCCAAGAAGGGCGATCCCCTGGCACTGTTCGAAATCGGTGCCGTCTATACCGAAGGCCGCGGCATCAAGGCCGATCTGGCTGAGGCTGCGAAATGGTACCAGCGCGCCGCCGATGCGGGCGTTATCCCGGCAGAATACCGGCTGGCGAGCCTCTACGAAAAGGGCACCGGCGTCGGTCGCGACCTGAAGAAGGCACGCATGCTCTATGAGCATGCCGCCGACAAGGGCAATGCCAGCGCCATGCACAATCTCGCCGTCATGCTGGCAAGCGGTGGCGATGCGGCTCCGGATTTTGCCGGTGCCGGCAAATGGTTCGCCATGGCGGCCGATCGCGGCATTCGCGACAGCCAGTTCAACCTGGCCATCCTCTATGCCCGTGGCAACGGCGTGAAGCAGGATCTGGAAGAATCCTACAAGTGGTTTGCGATTGCTGCCCGCGACGGCGATGCCGATGCCGGCCAGAAGCGCGACGAAGTGGGCAAGGCGTTGAAGCCCGACCAGCTGAAGAGCGCCAAGGCGAAATTCGACGCCTGGAAGCTGATCCCGCTCGACGCCAAGGCCAACACGGTCGACGTGCCGGATACCTGGGTTGGCAAGGGTACAAAGACTGCCTCGATCGATATGAAGAAGGCGCTGCGCAACATCCAGGCGATCCTCAACAACAACGGCTTCGATGCCGGCAAGGCGGATGGCGAGATGGGTCAGAAGACCCTTTCGGCAATCAAGGCCTTCCAGAAATCGATCGGCCAGGAGCCGACGGGTCAGATCACCGACGCGCTGGTCAAGGAACTCCTGAAACGAAACGGCTAAGCTGCCGCGTGTCCATTCCGACACAGGCGGGCAGCTTTGACCGAGAGACTGTCAAAACGGCGTCTGCGGCCGCAATAATGCCGCAGACCGGCCGGACAAAAGGCCGTGCCAGAGGTTAGGCTCAAACCTTGCAAAAGGTTGACAGGCCCGACCCCGGGGCGCATGACGGAACGACGTTGAATTCACAATTTCAGAATTGGTTTTCCGACCCGTTCCACTCCTTATTTCCCGTGGTGAATCACTTGCCACTTTGATGTTTCCGCCCGCTTTGCGGGCTATTGGCATATTTAGAGGTCCGGCCGTGACAGTGTATCTGCCCATCGCAGAGTTGTCGGTGAACATTCTGATCATCCTCGGCATGGGCGCGGCCGTCGGCTTCCTGTCCGGCATGTTCGGTGTCGGCGGCGGCTTCCTGATCACGCCGCTGCTGATCTTCTACAATATCCCGCCCGTCGTGGCCGTTGCTACCGGCGCCAACCAGGTTGTCGCGTCCTCGATTTCCGGTGCCATTACCCATTTCCGCCGCGGCACGATCGACATCAAGCTCGGGACGGTGCTGCTCTGCGGCGGTCTGGCGGGGGCGACAGTCGGCATCTGGATCTTCGCGATGCTGCGCCGCATCGGCCAGCTCGATCTGGTCATTTCGCTTGCCTATGTGCTTTTGCTTGGCACCGTCGGCTCGCTGATGCTGTGGGAAAGCATCATCGCGCTGCGCCGGGCTGCGAAGAACGAGAGCGTAACGCTGAAGAGGCCGGGGCAGCACAACTGGGTGCACCGGCTGCCGCTGAAGATGCGGTTCAAGAAATCGAAGATCTACCTGAGCGTCATCCCGATCGCGGGGCTTGGCTTCTGCATCGGCGTCCTGACATCCGTCATGGGGGTCGGCGGCGGCTTCATCATGGTTCCGGCGATGATCTATCTCCTGCGCATCCCGACCAATGTCGTCGTCGGCACCTCGCTGTTCCAGATCATCTTCGTCTCCGCCTATACCGTCATCGTCCAGGCGACGGCCAATTATACCGTCGATATCGTGCTTGCTTTCGTGCTGATGATCGCCGGGGTGATCGGCGCGCAATATGGCGTGCGGGTCGGCCAGAGGCTGCGCGGCGAGCAGCTTCGGGCCCTGCTGGCCCTGCTGGTTCTCGCCGTCGGCATCCGTCTCGCCATCGAGCTGGTCATTCCGCCGAAGGAAATCTATTCGGTCGTTTCCGCGGGGCTTGGCTTCTGATGGGGATCGTCTGGCGGATTTTGATACTGGGTCTGTTTCTCGCCGCGCCTGTCGTGGCGGGCGCCGAGCCGGTGGACTTTACCGAAAAGCTCGACATCGGCATCTCGACCGACGAGATTTCGATCACCTCCGATTTTCGCGGCGCCGACCTGACGATCTTCGGCGCCATCGACGGCTTCGATTCCAGGCTTCTGGCCCAGGGCAAGTACAACATTGTCGTGGCACTCGAAGGGCCGAAGGAAAATACCACGGTGCGCAAGAAGGAGCGCGTCTTCGGCATCTGGATCAACACCAATTCGATGACCTTCGAGCTGGTGCCGGAATCCTATTCGCTGTCGAGCACGCGCGACATCGAGACGATCGCGCCGCCGGGCGACATGAACAATATGGGCATCGGCGTCGCGCACATGCCGCTGACGCCGATCGGCTATATCGGCGACGGCAGCAATCTCACCGAATTCCGCGACGCCTTCCGCCGGCTGCGGGAGACGACGGGCGTTTACCAGCGCGATCCCGGCGGTGTGCAGTTCATCAGTTCCAGCCTGTTCAAGGCGTCGGTGCGCCTGCCGGCCGACGTGCCGAACGGCGTTCATATCGTCCGCGCCTATCTGTTCCGCGACGGCGTCTTCGTCGCCGCCAAGGCCCTGCCGCTGCGCGTCGTCAAGACCGGGCTGGAACAGGCGATTACCCGCGCCGCCCATGAACAGCCGTTCCTCTACGGCCTGACCGCCGTGCTTTTGGCCGTCATTACCGGCTGGCTGGCCAGCATCGTCTTCCGCAGGGACTGACGGACCCAACCCCCATCGGCAGGTTCGCCGGATGGCCTCAGCGGGCTTTGCTTGCCACGGTATCGTCCACACCGAAAAAGCCGCCGGATTGCCGTGTCCAGAGCATGGCGTAGATGCCGCCCAGTGCCATCAAAGCCTCGTGAGTTCCGTCCTCGACGATGCGGCCCTGATCGAGAACGACGATCCGGTCCATCCGGGCGATGGTCGAGAGCCGGTGGGCGATGGCGATCACCGTCTTGCCCTCCATGACCTGATGGAGCGTCTGCTGGATGGCTGCTTCGACCTCCGAATCGAGCGCCGACGTCGCCTCGTCGAGAATGAGGATCGGCGCGTCCTTCAGGATCGCCCGGGCAAGGGCGATGCGCTGCCGCTGGCCGCCGGACAATGTGACGCCGCGCTCGCCGGCATGAGCATCGTAACCGACCCGCCCATGCTGGTCGCGAAGCAGCGGGATGAAGCCTCCGGCTTCGGCTTTTTCCGCCGAGGCTTCGATCGCCGCCTGCGGGATGTCCTTGCGGCCATAGGCAATATTGTCCCGCACCGAGCGATGCAGCAGCGAGGCGTCCTGCATGACCATGCCGATATGGCGGCGCAGGCTCTCCTGGGTGACGCCGTTTATATCCTGTCCATCGATGCGGATCGTTCCCGCCTCCGGATCGAAGAAACGCAGCAGGAGATTGACCAGCGTCGACTTGCCTGTGCCGGAGCGTCCGACGAGACCGACCTTTTCGCCGGGCGCAATCGTCAGCGACACGCGGTCAAGCCCGCCGCCGTCCCTGCCGTAATGATGGCTAATCTGCTCGAACCGGATCTCGCCGCCCGACAGTGCCAGTGGAACGGCATTTGCCGCATCGACGATGTCGAGCGGCTGGGCAACGGTCTTCAGCGATTGGCGCATCGTGCCGAGATAACCGAACAGGGAGGAGACCGCGTCGAGCATCCATTCGGCCATGGCGGTGATGCGGAAGCTGAGCGTCAGCGATGCTGCGATGAGGCCGAGCGGCGCCAGGCCGGTCTGCCACAGCGCCAGCGAATAGCCGACGAGCCCGACGATCAGCGCGCTGCCGAGGAAGAGCATGCCGGAATTGATGATCACCTCGAGCCGCTGAACGTCGACCGCCGCGGCCCGCGTCTCCTCAAACTGCCCGTCGTCCTCTTTGCCGCCTTCCCGGCTGGCGAACATCTTGAACGTGTCGATATTCGCATAGGTATCGACCATCGTTCCCGTCAGCGCTGAAAACGCCTCCTGATATCGTTCGGAGGCATCGCGAATCCGGGGAATGGAATAGATCATCAGTCCGACATAGCAGCCGACCCAGGTCATAAGCGGGATCGTCAGCCAGATGTTGATGGATGCCATCAGCCAGATCGAGCCCGCGACATAGATCGCGACGAAGGACAGCGTGTGCTGGATGCTGTAGGCCACCCCGACGCCGGCGGCTCCGAGATCGCGAACTTGGCTCGCGATACGCCCCGCAAGATCGCCGCGAAACCAGCCGACGGACTGCCCGAGCACATGACGATGCGCCCGCCAGCGAACGAGGAATTCGGCATTCGGCCGAAAGGCGATATCGTCGAGGCTTTCCCGCAGCAGCCCGGCAAGCGGACGCACGACGAGCACGATTGCGGCGGCGAGCAGGAGTTCGTGGCTGTGCCTTGCCCAGAACGCCGCAGGTGGCGTTTCGGCAAGGGCGTCCACGAGCTTACTGGCGTAACCGATCAGCCAGACCTCGATGGCGGCGCCGATCGCCGTCAGGATGAGGCTCATTGCCGTGACATGCCGGAACGGCCAAAGGTTTTCGGCAAGGAACCGCCATGCGTTGTCGGGCGGCGTGCTTTGGTCATAGGGTCGGAACGGATCGACGAGGCTTGAGAAGCGACGAAACATGAATGCCCTCCATGGGGCCGAAAGATTGAATCATTTGATGGAAAGAGCCGAACAGGCAGCCCGATCCCGGCACCGCTTGTTCAGCTGTGGGATGTGCCGAGGGTTCTCATCAAACGATCTCCTTCTTCAGTCGCTTGGCGGGTTTATAGGACGTGAAACACCGAATGTCCATTCCGCAACGGCGTCTCCATTGCCGCAGTTCAACTTGATCCGGCTTTGCCTCGCCGTCAAAACAGGCTATTTGCGTTCAAAAGATCAGGAGACCTCCGCCATGAAGCCGATTTTCGTCCAGCTGCAATGCGCCCCCGGCAAGACCTACGAGGTCGCCGACGTGATCTACAAGAAGGAGATCGTCTCGGAGATGTATTCGACCAGCGGCGACTATGATCTGCTGATCAAGGTCTATGTCGACGAAGAGCAGGACATCGGCAAGTTCATCAATGACAACATCGCCACGGTGCCGGGGATCAACCGGTCGCTGACGACGCTGACGTTCAACGCGTTTTAGCGGGGGTTGGGTGAGCGGCTAGAGCGCTTCATCTTCAAACGGAAGCATTCTGCCGGAAGGAATTTCGGCCAGAACCAAGGCGGTTGGCGAAGAGCGCAGCAGAAGCTGCGGTCGAGACGGCAGCCACCGGTAGTGGCCGAAATTCATCCGGCCCAAAGGGTTGGCTGAAACCGGTCGTCCGCAGCGTCGGCCGGCTTGTACGATGGGCCCGGCATCGCCCTGCGCCGACCTTCTCGCGGCCCGGCCGGTTTGAGCCAACAGAATCGCTTCCGTTTGAAGATGAAGCGCTCTAGATGGTTGCGTCGAAACTGACACCCATTTCATTGAGCTTCCTCCATCTGACGGTGCATCTGTAGCTCCTGTCGTCCGCGCACATCAAAACGAATTCAGCGGGGAGACCCAAGGCGTTCTCGACAAGAAGCTTGGCGCCGCTTGCTGAGAGGTTGCGGATCGTGCAGTCGATCGATGATGATCCGTGATTGAATACGATGCGTCCGCTCTTGAGAGCCCGTGTCCTCGGTGAATCGCGTTTCTCTGTCAAGTTCAGGATCTCCGATTTCCGTTACAGTTTTCGCTCGCGGCTATTCCGCTCGCAAAAGCTGCGCAAATCCCGCCGAAAACTGATGCTCTTCGAACAATCTAGCCACGACGAAATCGAGACTTGGTAAAACTCAGTAATGCGTTGTCCGCGACCTGCGCGGAATTGATGCTTGCTCCCGCTTCAGAACCATCGGCATCATAGGACAGATCGCCTGCAGACTGGTCATAAAGGATGCGGTTTTCATGTCGATCGTGCCTATGTCCAGGGTCTTGACGAAAAGAGCCCGCTGTCACCCCAGCAAATTGGCAAACCGTACCGAGTAGATCCGGTCCCGCCCCAGCATATGGGCGACAAGGCTCTGGTGGTCGAAGAGGCCGCGCATGGCCTGGTGGCGCAGGTCCAGCCCGCCGGTGGTGACGCCGAAGGCGGGCATGATCAGGCGCTTGCCGTCGGTGGCGAAGCAGGCGCGGCGCATGTATTTTTCACGGCGGCGGACGGTGGCTGACGGATGCAGGTGGCCGGCGATCTCGCCGGCTGAGGCATTCAGCGACGGTTCGTGGCGGAAGATCAGGCTGGCATGATGGAGCTCGTCGGCGCAGGAGCCGGGCAGGGCGACAGTGCCGTCGGGATCGTGGTTTCCGTTGATCCAGACCCATTCGCGGCCGCGCGCCATGGTCTCGATCATGCCGCGAAAAAGCTCCGGCATCAGGGCCGAGCCAACTCGGTCGTGGAAATTATCGCCGAGGCTGATGACGGTCTTCGGATTGTGGCGGGAGATCACCGCATCGAGAATGCGCAGGGTCGCGAGCGTATCGTAGGGTGGCAGCATCATGCCGCGGCGGGCAAAAGCCGAGCCTTTTTCCAGATGCAGGTCGGAGACGACGAGAATATCGAGATCGGGCAGATAGAGGCCGCCCAGCGGATCGCAGACGGCCGCCACGCCGTTGATGACGGTGCGGGCCGACAGCGCCGGATTGTCCGGCAGGGCAGAAATGGCATGGGCGATGCGGTGCATGGGGTTCCGGCTTGGTTTTAGCGTCAGTGTCGCACCACATCCTCGAACAGTTCGTCGGCGGCTTCGGCGAGCAGGAAATCCTGCGCTTCGCCGCCGACTGGGACCTTGCCGATTTCGAGCATGACCGGAACGGCCAGGGGCGAAATGCGGTCGAGCGGGCGGTGGGTGATGTGGCCCTTGATTCGCGTCAGCATATCGCCAAGCCGCTCGATTTCCAAAAGTCCGGTCGAGGCGTCGTTGCGCGTCGCCTCCAGCAGGATGTGATCGGGCTCATGGCTGCGCAGGACGTCATAGATGAGGTCGGCCGAGACGGTTACCTGCCGGCCGCTCTTTTCCTTGCCGGGATGGCGCTGGTCGATCAGGCCGGCGATGACGGCGCAGTTGCGGAAGGTGCGCTTCAACAGGAAGCTCTCGTTGAGCCAGGCCTCCAGATCGTCGCCGAGCATGTCCTCGTCAAAGAGATCGGCAAGGCGAGGGCTTCCGGCTTTGAAAGCCTCGCCCATGTCGTCCAGTCCCCAGACGGCGAGCGAATAATCCGTGGCAACGAAGCCGAGCGGCTTCAGCCCGGCGCGGTCGAGCCGCCGCGTCAACAGCATGCCGAGCGTCTGGTGGGCCAGCCGCCCCTCGAAGGCGTAGATCACCATGTAATGGCGGCTGCCGCGCGGGAAGGTCTCGATCAGCAGCTCGTCCTCCTTCGGCAGCATCGAGATGTCCTTCTGCAGGGAGAGCCAGTCGCGCACCTGCTCGGGCAGGGTCGCATGGCGGCTGGGATCGGCGAGCATCTTGCGGACTTGGCTGGCAAGATAGGTCGACAGCGGAAACTTGCCGCCATTATAGGATGGAACCTTCGGATCGAGCTTGTAGCCCTGGCTCACCAGACACTCGCTTTCCCGGATGCCTTCGAAGCGCAGCACCTTGCCGGAAAACAGGAACGTGTCGCCCGGCGACAGCATCTCGATGAAATACTCCTCGACCTTGCCGAGCGGCATTCCACCGCGCCCCAGGGCGCCGCGGGCATTGTGCTTGACCATCCGCACGTTGAGCATCGGCGATTCGATGATCGTGCCGACATTGAGGCGGTACTGCTGGGCGACCATCGGATTGGACACGCGCCAAAAGCCTTCGGGTGTCTTGCGGATCTTGGCGTAACGCTCATAGCTTCTGAGCGCATAGCCGCCGGTGGCGACGAAATCGACGATGCGCTCGAAGGTCTCCCATGTGAGATAGGAATAAGGCGCAGCACTGGTGATCTCGGCATAAAGCGCCAGCGGATCGAAAGGGGCGGCGCAGGCCATGCCGAGCACATGCTGGGCCAGCACGTCGAGCGCACCCTTGCCGACAGGCGGCGTGTCCTGCGCGCCGATATAGTTGGCGTCGAGGGCCGCCTGGCATTCCATCACCTCGAAACGGTTGGCGGGCACCAGGATGGCGCGGCTGGGCTCGTCCATGCGGTGGTTGGCGCGGCCGATGCGCTGGGCAAGGCGCGACGCGCCCTTCGGCGCACCGACATGGATGACCATATCGACATCGCCCCAATCGATGCCGAGATCCAGAGTGGACGTGGCGACGACGGCGCGCAACCTGTTCTCGGACATCGCTGCCTCGACCTTGCGCCGCTGGCCGACATCGAGCGAGCCGTGATGCAGCGCGATGGCCAGATTGTCGTCATTGATGGTCCAGAGCTCCTGGAAGACGCGCTCGGCCTGGCTGCGGGTGTTGACGAACAGCAGCGTGGTCTTCTGCCCGCCGATCGCCTTGTAGATGTCGCTGATGGCATAAGCCGCCGAATGGCCGGCCCAGGGCACGCGCTCCTCGGTGGAGAGAATCGAGATCTCCGGCCGCGCGCCGCCCGTCACCGTGATCAGCCCGGCGTGATTGTTTTCGCCGGGTCTTTGCGGCGCCAGCCAGCGCTGCAGGTCCATCGGATCGGCGACGGTGGCCGACAGGCCGATGGCCTGCATCTTGGGCGCCAGTCGCCGCAGGCGGGCAAGGCCGAGCGACAGCAGATGGCCGCGCTTGGAGGTGACCAGCGAGTGCAACTCGTCGAGCACAACATATTTCAGGTCCCTGAAGAAACGCTCGGCCTCGCCATTGGCCAGCAGCAGCGCCACCTGTTCCGGCGTCGTCAAAAGAATATCCGGCGGGTTGAGCTTCTGGCGCTGGCGCTTGGACGCCGGCGTGTCGCCGGTGCGGTTCTCGATGCGCACCGGCAGCCCCATGTCGCCGACCGGCTTCATCAGGTTGCGCTCGATGTCGACGGCCAGCGCCTTCAAGGGCGAGATGTAGAGCGTGTGGATGCCGGTAAAGGCTGAGCCCGGCGGGACTTTGCCGCGCTGCGTCAGCGAGACCAGCGAAGGAAGAAATCCCGCGAGCGTCTTTCCGGCCCCGGTCGGCGCGATCAGCAGCATGCTTTCGCCGCCCTCAACGCGGGAAAGCAGCTCCAGCTGATGCGCACGCGGCTGCCAGCCCTTGTCCGCAAACCAGCGCAGGAAGGGCGGGGGCAGGAGCAGTGGGGGCTCTGCGCGTGTGGCGGAATCGATCTGGTTCACGCGGGTGAATGTAGCGCAGATGCGGGGGATTTGAAGCCGGGGAGTATAGGACTGACATGCCCTTTTCCGCGCGCTCCGATAGTGGACCTTTGAGCGAGATTTACGGGTAAAATTCCACTTTGACCCGATCGTCGTATTTCGATGCGACCGAAAGAGGAAGTGTTCGGAACCGCGCGCCCCTCACATCGCGATATACCGGTCCTTCCTATGGTTCACCGCCAGCGTCACGTTCATCACCACCGCGCCGACGATCGAGCAGGCGATGATGAAGGGGCTGGCGAGGAAAAAGGAGCAGGCGACGATGGCGCCGTCGAAGCCGAGCTGGACGAGGCCGGCGCGCCAGCCGAAACGATCCTGGATGTAGAGCGCCAGAATGCCGATGCCGCCAAGGCTGGCGCGGTGGCGAAAGAGCGCGAGCAGTCCGGCGCCGATGACCAGCCCGCCGAATAGTGCGCCGACAAGCGGATCGACATGGGTGAGACCGAGCGCGCGCGGCAAGAGTTCGGACATCGCCGAGGTGAGGGCGACGGCGGCAAATGTCTTCAGCGTGAAGGCAAGGCCCATGCGGCGGAAGGCGAGATAATAGAAGGGCAGGTTCACGGCGAAGAAGCACAGGCCGAAGCTGAAACCTGTCGCGTAGTGGACGAGAAAGGCGATGCCGGGCGTGCCGCCCGTCAACAGTCCGGCGCTGGACAGAAGCGTGATGCCGAGCACGGCGAGCATGCTGCCGGAGATGACGCCCTGCGCGTCATCGACAAGCGAATGGCGTTCCGCGCTCGAATTCATCAGCGCCGCGAAGGCGGATTTTGCCGGTGTTGCCATCATTGTCGTCGTTTCCCGTAGCCCCGTATCCGATCGTTCTATCGCCTCGCTTTCGGAACGCAAGCGCTGCCCTGGATTTTGCCGCTTGACGGCGGAAATAATCGTGGATATGAATTATCCACGATAGAGGGAGATGCAGATGAAACTGGGCGAGGGTGTCGAGCAGGCCATTCATGGCGTTGCAATGTTGTCCGGCCTTTCCGAGGGCGGCGTGCTTTCGGCGGCCGCGATTGCCGAGTTCCATGGTGTGTCGACCAGCTATCTTTTGAAACACCTGCAATCGCTTTCCGGCGCCGGCATTCTCGATACCGTGCCAGGCCCGAAGGGCGGCTACCGGTTGGCACGCCCCGCAGACAAGATCACGCTGCTGGATATCGTGCTTGCCGTCGAAGGCCCGGCGCCGGCGTTCCGCTGCAACGAAATCCGCCAGCGCGGACCGAACCCGGTGCCCGACCGCTATTTTTCCAGGCCCTGCAATATCTCGGCCACCATGCTGCGGGCCGAGCGCGTCTACCGGGCGGAACTGGCCAAGACCACCATTGCCGATCTCGGCGAGCAACTGGCCGAAATCGACGACGGACCGATCGCGGCCAGAGGCTGCGCCTTCCTGGAAATCCACGAACGCAAGACGGCTCGCTGAGCCACCAACAAAGGAGAAGACCCATGCACCCGCGTCTCGATATGACCAAAGCATCGCCGGAAGCCTTCAAGGCCGTGTTGGCGCTCGAAAATTACGTGCAGAATTCCGGCCTGGAGCGCCGCTTCATTCACCTGATCAAGCTGCGCGCCTCGCAGATCAACGGCTGCGCTTTCTGTGTCGACATGCACGTGAAGGAATCGCGCCATGACGGCTTAAGCGAACAGTGGATCAACCTGATGTGCGTCTGGCGGGAATCGCCGGTTTACGACGTCCGCGAACGGGCGTTGCTCGGCTGGGTCGATGCGGTCACCAATATCGCCCAAACCGGCGCTCCGGATGACGCCTATCAAACGTTGCAGGCGCATTTCTCCAGCGAGGAGATTGCCAAGATCACCGTGGCGATCGGCGCCATCAACGTCTGGAACCGGCTAGCCGTCAGCTTCCGGTCGCAGCATCCGGTGGACAAGGTGGCAAAGGCCGCCTGAGTGGAAGATTGCCCCTCACCCTAGCCCTCTCCCGCAGGCGGGGAGAGGGGATTACGGAGTTTGCCGCTTGTCCTTCTCCCCGTGAACGGGGAGAAGGTGCACGATAGGGCGAATGAGGGGCTGCACTTTAAAGCGCGATATAGCGGTCGGCGCGGTGATTGATGGTCAGAAACAGATTGAGCACGACCGCGCCGAGCACGGAATAGAACACCACCGCAGGCGTGGTGACGAAGAAGGCGGCTGCCAGCACGCACATGTCGATGGCAAGCTGGACAAGCCCGGCGCGGATGCCGAAACGCTCCTGCATATAGATCCCCAGGATGCCGACGCCGCCGAGGCTGGCACGATGGCGATACAGCGCCAGAAGACCGAAGCCCAGCAGCAGGCCGCCGAGAAGCGCCGCCCAGGCCGGATGGATGCTGGCTATCTGGAACACGTGTCCCTGGACGTTGGTCAGAAGCGAGGTGATGGCAATCGCGATGAAGGTCTTGATGGTGAAGGCCATGCCGAGCTGCTTCCACGACAGGTAGAAGAACGGCAGGTTGAGCAGGAAGAAGGCGAGACCGAAATTGATCCCCATCGCATAGTGCAGCAGGAAGGCGACGCCGGCGGTGCTGCCCGTCAACAGGCCTGCGCTGGCCAGCACATAGAGGCCGAGAGCTGCCACCAGGCTGCCGGAAAAAATACCCTGCACGTCCTCGACAGGGGTATGGCGTGTCGCACTGGTCTTCCAGAAGCCAAGGGCATTGATGATGCTCATGTCGCGATCTCCAAAGGCCGCAAAGGGTGGGCGCCCGGGCGGCAATGACGGGAATGAATAAAGTACGATCACGCCAGCGGTCTTTTCGACGGCGGCGCTTGTGTGCAATGCAGCAATTATCGGGAATCCTGCGGCGTTGATCAAGCAGAATATGTAAGCAATGCTGACCTATTTACACTTCGCAAGAAAAATGCGCTCAGGCCGATTTCCGCGCAAGGAAAAGAATGCCGGAGACGGGGTTTCCGCCATCATTGCGAATGACGGTCTCGCGGATTGCCAGCACCGTCAGGCCGTGGACCCCGCAGCAGCGCAGGACATAGTCGCGCGAATGGGCATAGCGCAGCGATTGGCGCAGCACCACATCACCGTCATTGCCGGCGTCCTCGACCGAAAAGGCGAACAGACCTGCTTCCGCGAGCAGCTCGCCGGCGAGAATGAAGGCGCTGTCGAGATTACCGAGATAGAGAAAAACGTCGGCGGCGCTGACCAGGCTGGCGCGATGGCGCTTGTGATTGGCAAACAGTCCCGATGTCTCTGGCGGCAGGGAAAGGTCGGCCTGCGCAAGATGGTCGTAGACGCCCTTGTCCGCGGCTTTGGCCAGCATGTTGGCCGAGAGATCGTAGCCTTCGAGATAGTCGGTTCGGGCGCGGATGCGTTCGCCGAACAGGCCTGTACCGCAGCCGAGATCGGTGACATAGGCCAGATGAGCCTCGCCGACATGCTCCCAGATCAGCGCGCTCAGCGTTTCCGGAACGCTGTAGCCGAGCTTGACGACCAGCGAGGTATCGAAACGGTGGGCATAGTCATCGAACAGCCGCTCGACATGCAGGCTCGGCGACGGGCTGCCGGCTTCGGCGCCGTTGAGAAAAGCAAGCTTCAGGGTGGCGCCGAAAATATCGTCGGGATTGAGCTCGAGAACTTTGCGCAGTGCATCGACCGCCGCCTCTTTGCGGCCGGATTTTTCCTCATAGTCTGCAAGACAGAACCAGCCGGCCGCCCAGCCGGGAACAAGCTCCAGCGCCTGTGTCATCAGGTCGGCCGCATCCGCATGCTCGCCCTCGGCGGCCAGCATGAGCGCGTATTCGGTGCGGCGATCGGCGAGAAGGTTGCCGGAGGAGAGCTGGTTGATGGTGATGTGCCTTGATCTTGCGCCGCAGCCCTAGGTTTGCGGCCGTAACGCCTTGTTGCGCGCAACGGGCAAAATGGCAAGCGGCGATTTGACGGCAGGGATCTCCTTGCATCTTCACCGCTTGCAGCAGACGCCGCGGCAGCTTATGTCAGGCGAAACAGGAGAAGAATGACGCCATGGCCGATGGAGTGAACAGGTTTCTGGGCGATTCGCCCCTTCGTGTGCTGGTCAAGCTGCTGGTGGTCTCGGTCATCGTCGGTTTCGTCATGGCCGTCTTCGGCTGGACGCCCTACGGCATTCTCTACACCGTCAGGGATTTCGTTCTCGATCTCTGGCATTCCGGCTTCGCGGCGCTCGGCCGTGTCGGCGACTATCTGCTGCTCGGCGCGGCGGTCGTGATCCCGGTCTTCATTATCTTGCGTATCCTCAGCTACCGGCGCTAACATGCACGACAACGACTTTCCTGCCTCCCGCCGCAATTTCCTGCGGGCGGGAGCCGTCCTTTCGCTCGGTGCGCTCGCCAGCTGCGGCACGCCGAAGGTCGTCCCCAGCGGCAATGGCAGCGACCAGACGGATGCGACGCTCGGCTATATCAACGATCTGAGAAAGCAAAAGGGGCTGAAGCCGCTGGTGCGCGATCCGGCTGCGGCGCAGGCTGCCCTGTCGCAGGCCGGCCGCATGGCCAAGGCCGGCAAGATGTCGCACCTGATCGGCATGGGCGACAGCTTCCTGGAACGCATGAAGGGCGGCGGCGTTGCCCTGCCGGCGGCGGAAAACATCGCCATGGGACAGGATAGCGCCGAAAAGGCCTATGCCGCCTGGTTCCATTCGCCCAAGCATCTGGAGAACATGCTGGGGCCGAATTATAGCGGGCTCGGCGTGGCCGTGATGCGGAATCCGGCTTCCGGAAACCGGCCCTATTGGGCCATGGTGCTGTCGACCGGCTAAGCTGATTCCTGCCGGTCTGAAGGACAGGGCATGACCGCAGCGCAAACTTCCGACATAGCCGACAATGCCCACGAGGCAGGCCCGTTTCTCGTCACCAATCGGCTGATCCTGTCGATCGCCGTGCCGATGACGCTGGGGTTCCTCACGACACCGCTTCTCGGCCTCGTCGATACCGCCGTCATCGGCCATTTCGGCCAGGCGACGCTTTTGGCCGGGCTTGCCGTCGGCGCCATCCTGTTCGACCTGATCTTCACCACGTTCAATTTTCTGCGCTCGGCCACCACCGGCCTGGTGGCGCAGGCTTTTGGCCGGGGCGACAGGACGGAGGAGCAGGCCGTCTTCTGGCGATCGCTGTGTATAGCGCTGGTCAGCGGCGCGGCTGCTGTCGCCCTGTCGCCGCTGCTTCTGTCCGCCGGTCTCTGGCTGCTGGCGCCGGGGCCGGAAATCGAAAGCGTGACGCGCACCTATTTCGAATATCGCATCCTCGCTGCTCCGGCGTCGCTCGCCAATTATGCCATCCTCGGCTTCGTGCTTGGGCGCGGGCAGGGCACGACGGGGCTGCTGTTGCAGACACTGATCAACGGCATCAACATCGTGCTTTGCATCTTCCTGGGCCTTCATCTCGGCTGGGGCGTCATGGGCGTGGCATTGGCAACGGTGACCGGCGAAGTCGTCGGCGCAATCGTCGGATTTGCGATCGTCTATGCCCGGTTCGACCGGACCGTTGCACCAGGCTGGGCGACGATCTTCTCCGCCGAACGGCTGAAGCCGCTGTTCGGGCTTAACCGCGACATCATGATCCGTTCCTTCGTGCTTCTTGCCGCCTTCACGCTGATGACCCGGATCGGCTCTTCCTTCGGTCCGGTGACGCTTGCCGCCAATGCCGTGCTGATGACCATCTTCCTGGTGGCGGGATACTATCTCGACGGCCTGGCCAATGCCGCCGAGCAGCTGACCGGCCGGGCGATCGGCGCACGTTTTCGTCCGGCCTTCGACCGGGCGTTGAAGATGACGGCGATCTGGTCGTTCGCGCTGGCCGGGTTCACCACCGTCGCCTTCCTCATCTTCGGCGAACGGCTGATCGATTTGCTGACGACGGCGGCCGACGTTCGCACCGAGGCCTATGTCTACATGCCGTGGGCGGCGATCACGGCGCTGACCGGTGCGCTGGCTTTCCTGATGGACGGCGTGTTCATCGGCGCTACCTGGTCGCGCGACATGCGCAACATGATGCTGCTTGCCTTCGCGGGTTATGTCGCAGCACTCTGTCTTCTCGTGCCTGCCTTCGGCAATCACGGCCTGTGGGGCGCGCTCAACCTGTTCCTGCTGTTTCGCGGCGTTTTCCTGATGGTGCTGGTGCCGCGCCGCTCGGGTCAGACGTTCTTATCGGCCCAGTAGCTGGTCCGGCTGCCGCGAATATCGCTGATTGAGCCCAGCTTCTCGCGGTCGCAGAGTTGTGACAGGCCGCGCACGATCCTGCCCGGCAGCGATGGGCCTTCATAGACCATGCAGGAATAGAGCTGGACGAGATTGGCCCCGGCGCGGATTTTCTCTGCGGCCGTTTCTGCGGACGAAACGCCGCCGACGCCGAAGATCGGCAGGTCGGGGCCGATGCGCCGGCGCATCTTGGCAAGCACGACGGTGGATTTTTCAAACAGCGGCTTGCCGGAAAGGCCGCCGCTTTCCTTGGCCTGTCGCTGATCCTTCAAACCTTCGCGCGACAGTGTCGTGTTGGAGACGATCAGGCCGTCGAGCTGATGCGCCAGCGCAACAGCGGCGATATCGTCCATGCCTTCTTCGGTGAGGTCCGGCGCGATCTTCAAAAACACCGGCACACGGACGCCCGCCTTGGCGGCTTCGTCGTCGCGGGCGGCAAGAACGGCCAGGAGCAGCGCCGACAGGCTTTCGCGCGCCTGCAGGTCGCGCAGGCCGGGTGTGTTGGGCGACGAGATATTGGCGGTGAAATAGCGGGCGACGCCGTAGAACGTGCGGATGCCGGTGACGTAATCGGCGACGCGGTCGATGCTGTCCTTGTTGGCGCCGATATTGACGCCGATCATCGCCTTGCGGTCGCAGGCGCGAAGGCGCGTTAGCGCTGCCTGATGACCTTCATTGTTGAAGCCGAGACGGTTGATGACGGCTTCATCCTCGACCAGCCGGAAGATGCGCGGCTTGTCGTTGCCGGCCTGTGGCTTGGGTGTGACGGTGCCGATCTCGGTGAAGCCGAAGCCGAGCCGGAGCAGCGCTTCCGGCACTTCGGCGTTCTTGTCGTAACCGGCCGCAAGACCGAGCGGATTGGCGAAGGTGAGGCCGGCGACGGTCTGCGCCAGGCGAGGGTCTGCGGGTGCCGCACAGGCCGGAACCAGTCCGGTCTTCAACCCCTTGATGGAAAGTCCGTGGGCTGCCTCCGGATCGAGCAGGAAGAGGCCACGGCGGGCGAGCGACTGGAAGACATCGATCATCGGTCAAGCTCCGGAAAGACATGGGCGCCATCGGCGCCGAGCGGTAGCGGTTTCTCCCAGGCAACGGCCTCGAAAGGCAGCGGGCCGTAGAGATGCGGAAACAGCGCGCCACCACGCGAGGGCTCAAAGACCAGCTTGTCGCCGAGCCTTTCACCATCGACGGCGATCAGCAGCAGGCCGTCCTGGCCGGCAAAATACCGTGCGGCGGTCTCTCTTGCCTGGTCGGCCGTCGATAAATGGATGAAGCCGTCCGACAGGTCGATCGAGGCGCCCTTGAAATCTCCGCCCTTGCGCGCATCTTGCCATAGAACTGCCGGAACGATTTTGTAGATGATGCTGCTCATGCCGTCGTTTCCTGGACCTTGGACGATATCCTTTGCGGGATTGCCGCAATCTTCTGCGAATGTCCACCGGCAAGCGGGTTCGATCCCGGATTTTTGGCGATCAAGGAGAGTGCGATGAACAGGATGATGATGCCGGTCTTGGTTCTTGGCGGGACCTTCGCGGCTTTTACGGCCTTTGCCCAGGAGCCGGCGCCAGGGCGCTATGCCATGCAGAAGACCGACAGTGGCATCGCGCGGCTGGATACGCAGACCGGCGAGGTTTCGCTCTGCCAGGAAAAGGACGGCGACATCGTCTGCCGGATGGCGGCCGACGAGCGCACCGCCTTCGAGCTGGAACTCGATCTCCTGACGAAACGTGTCGAAACCCTGGAAAAATCTGTCGGAGATGGCCAGACGAGCCTGAAACCGCGGCTTCCGACGAAGGAAGAGATTGACCAGACGATGAGCGTCATGGAAAGAATGATGCGCAGTTTCATGGGAATTGTGAAGGATCTGGAAAGCGAGGAAAAACCGCCGTCGAACAAGACGGAGGACGTCCCTCAGAAAACCTGACCGGATCCGGACGACGCATAGCGGCGAATTGGAGGATTTGCGCGTTGTGCGAGGCCGTTGGGCCAAGCTCTTGGGAGGGAGCGTCATGACATCAGGATTGACCATCATCATCGCCGACGATCATCCGCTGTTTCGCGGCGCCATGCGCCAGGCGCTGGCGAGCATGGCCGGCAACCCGACCATCATCGAGGCCGGCGATTTCACCTCGGCGCGGCAGGCAGCGATCGACAATGTCTCGGCCGACCTGATGCTGCTTGATCTGACCATGCCGGGCGTTAGCGGCCTTTCCGGCCTGATTGCGCTTCGCGCCGAATTCCAGAGCCTGCCGGTGATGATCGTCTCGGCGCATGACGATCCGGCGACGATCCAGCGGGCGCTGGAGCTGGGCGCCTCCGGCTTTCTTTCGAAATCCGCGGGCATCGACGAAATCCGTCAGGGTATCGATACCGTCATGGCCGGCGACATCTTCACGCCGCCCGGATTTCATGCCGGCATGGAACATGAACCGGAAATGGCGGCGCTGCTGCATCGGCTGCAGACGCTCACCCCCCAGCAGTCGCGCGTGCTCGGCATGCTCGCCGAAGGCCTGCTCAACAAGCAGATCGCCTACGAACTCGGCGTCTCCGAGGCGACCATCAAGGCGCACGTGTCGGCCATCCTGCTGAAGCTCAATGTCGATAGCCGCACGCAGGCGGTGATCCAGCTGGGGA
Organism: Rhizobium herbae; assembly: GCF_017873135.1. Taxonomy (GTDB): domain Bacteria; phylum Pseudomonadota; class Alphaproteobacteria; order Rhizobiales; family Rhizobiaceae; genus Pararhizobium; species Pararhizobium herbae. The sequence continues at coordinate 659,762 of NZ_JAGGJV010000002.1, forward strand.
AGATCGCGGCTGTGGCGGCTTGATAGGGATCAACGTCCGGCGACGGAAACCAATTTCGCAGGAACGGTGTTGGTATTGATGTCACCCTGCTGCTGGCTCGATTGCTGAATGTCGATGACGATATCCTTGCCAAGCAGGGACAGTGTCCGCATCAGCCGCCAGACGGAATAATCGGCTACGTTGCCATTCGAAATTCTTGATATATCGGGCTGTTTCAGCCCTGTCAGCTCAGCTGCCGCTTTTTGGCTGAGCGCTTTGTCATCAATCGCCAGAGCGATTTCGTTCGAAAGCAGAAACTTGACCCGCATCTCTGCGGGATCGGCATATCCGCGATCCTTGAGGTAGTTCCCGCTTCCCAATTTTGCCGGTTCCAATGTTGCATCCTTCATTGTCTTGACCATGGTTCGCTTACGATAGCGCTCTTCGCTGCTGTCTCATTTCATAGCGCGTACGCAGCAATATCCGGTTTTCCGCGTAAAATTGATCTGCCTGCCGCTTTCGTTCCACCAGTCGCGCAACCTGCTCCGCTGGTATTTCGCCGTCCTTCTTCGATTTTTTCATACCTGCCTCAATGAGGATCACGGCCTCTTCGTAGTTTGCAAGGTAGTATGTTCTGTACGTATTGCTGTCGTGGGATACGCGGAGTTCTTCGATGCCGTTCAGATTTCCTGACAGAGCTCGATGGTGCTTTGCAGGTAAACGTTGAAGATTTTGGACAGCGGTCACACGCGCATCAAACGCTTCCACCACATCGCCCGGTTGAGACAAATAGTCGTCCTCGACGCGCTGTGACAGGAAGACGACTTCTTTGATATCGACAGCATCATCGGACGTCATTCAACAACTCGATTATAGTGTTTTTGCTATAAAAATAAAGAGTAATGTCAGCTACTCCGCCGCCGCCTTCATCGACACTGAAAGCTGCGTCAGCCAGGCCCGCATCGAGGCGGGGCGGACGGGTTTGTTCTGGAGAGCGATGCCATCACGTTCGGCAGCGGCGCGGACTTCGGGGGAGCGGTCGGCGGTGACGAGCAGCGACGGAATGTCGGCGCCGAAATGCAGGCGGATGGCCTGGATCACGTCGATGCCGGTGCCGTTGTCCAGGTGATAATCGGCAATGATCGCGTCAGGGCGCAGGTCACGGGCCGGGGGATCCTGTTGCCAGACGTCCAGGGACGGCGTGGTGGAAACCGTGCAGCCCCAGCCCTCCAGAAGCAGCTTCATGCCCTCAAGGATCAGCGGTTCGTTGTCGATGCAGAGTACGCGCAGGCCGTGCAGCGGTTCGGCGGTGCGGACGGGATCAGGGGGAGCGGTCTTGACGCTGGCGGCGGCCGTGCGGTCGATGGGCATGGTGACCCGAAAGCGTGTTCCCTTGCCGGGTTTGGATTGCAGATCGACGCTGTGGTTGAGGACGCGCGAGATGCGATCGACGATCGACAGGCCGAGGCCAAGGCCCGAAGCAGTCCTGGCGCCCTCGTCGAGGCGGGAGAATTCCTTGAAGACGGTGCGGAACTTGGATGCGGGAATGCCGATGCCGGAATCGAGTACCTGGATGACGGCATTGCCGCCTTCGCGCCGGACGCCAACCAGAACCTTGCCGGTCAGCGTGTATTTGATGGCGTTGGAGACAAGGTTCTGGATCAGGCGGCGGAGCAGGTTCGGGTCGGTGCGCACTGTCAGGGACGTTGGCATGACAGTGAGCTTCAGATTGGCGGCCCGGGCGACGGGGGCGAAGTCGGTTTCGATCCGCCGCAGCAGATCGTTGAGCGGCACCGATTGCAGGCGCGGCTTCATCGCGCCGGTATCAAGCCTGGAAATGTCGAGTACGGCGCCGAGGATGGTTTCCACCGATTCCAGCGAGGAATCGATGTTCTGCACCAGAACGCTGTTTTCCGATTCGCCGAGGCGCTCGACCAGCGACGAGGAGTAGAGGCGGGCGGCGTTGAGCGGCTGCAGGATGTCGTGACCGGCTGCGGCGAAGAACCGTGTCTTGCCGATGTTCGCCTCCTCGGCGGCGGCGCGGGCTTCGGCAACCTCCTTGTTGACGCGGGTGAGTTCGCCGGTGCGCTCGGCGACGCGCAGTTCCAGCGTTTCGTTGGCCTGTTTCAGCGCCATGTCGGCGGCGACGCGCTGGGTGATGTCGGTATAGGTGGTGACGATGCCCTTGTCCGGCATGGCATTGGTGCGCACTTCGATGATGCGCGCGCCACCGGAGAGTTCAAGCAGGAAAGGCTTGTCGAGCGTCAGGAAGTTGGCAATCAGCCGCTTGCCGTCTTCCTTGCGGATATCGCCGCGCCTGGTCAGCATGGAGACGATTTCGGCCAGCGGAAAACCGACTTGCCCGGCACTTTCCGGCAGGTCGAGCAATTGGCGGAAGCGGCGGTTCCAGATGATCAGGTTGTTGGAGCTGTCGAAGACGGCGATGCCCTGGTCCATCTGTGACAGCGCCGTCTGGAGCATGTCCTGATTGTATTGCAGCGCTTCCGATGCCTGGTCGAGCAGCCAGGCGGTGTCCGACGACGTATCGTCCAGCCGTTGCAGCACCAAAGACAGGACGAGCCGGGCGGAGGACGAGCCGATGGCGCTGCCGAGCAGTTGCTCCGAGAAATGGATGAGGGCCATGTCGGCCGGTTGATGATCTTCAAGCCAGCGGCCGGACTGGCGCTCATAGGTCTGGAACGAGCGCCGCATGCGTTCCTCGCCGAGGTAGCGGGCGATGGTGGTCTTCAGGTCCAGCACGGTGATCTTGGTTTTGCGGCCGCGGAACGCCTTTTCCGTGCGCGATTTGCGGCGGATGAAGACACCGGCCTGCAGCCGCTCCAGCGGCTTTGGCGCCCGGGTCAGCGAGCCGATGACATAGGCGAGCATGTTGACCAGCAGGCTGAGTGCCGATGCATTGACCAGCGGATCGGCGGCGGGGCCGGAGAAAATGCCGGTGAACGGGAAAAGGAAGCCCAGAACGGTGGTCGCGACATGCGAATTGTCCGGCCCGCCAAGGCTCGGCAGGAAGAGCAGATAGGCCCAGACGAGAAAGCCGAGCGTCATGCCGGCGATGGCGCCGCGCGCATTCGCCTGCCGCCAGACGAGGCCGCCGAAGAACGCCGGCGCCATCTGCGAGATGGCGGCAAAGGAAAGCAGTCCGAGGGAGGCAAGGCCGGCGCTCATGTCGGCGGAGCGATAGTAGCCATAACCGAGCAAGAGGACGACGAAGATCGCTGTGCGCCGGACATTGAGCAATGTGCCGGTGATGTCGTGCGAGCCGTTGCGTCCCGTCAGGTTGCGCCGGAGAAAGGTCGGCATGACGATGTCGTTGGAGATCATGATCGACAATGCGACGGAAGCGACGATGACCATGGCGGTTGCCGCGGAAAAACCGCCGATGAAGGTAATCAGTGTCAACACCGGCATGTCCGCTGCAAGAGGCAGCGTCAACAGATAGAGATCGGCCTCGCCGCTGCCGGCAAAGGTCAGCACCCCCGCGATCGCAACGGGCAGCACGAACAGGTTGATGGCGAGGAGATAGATCGGGAACAGGATGCCGGCGGTGCGCAGGTCTTTTTCCGTGCGGTTTTCGACGACGGTCACATGGAACTGCCGGGGCAGCATGATGATGGCGAAGGCGGAGAGAACGACAAGCAGGATCCAGCGCGGCAGAGGGGTCTGGTAGTTGAGCGCCGCCATCACCTGGTTGTTGGCGAGCGCCTTGGCCCACAGATCGCCCGGACCGTCGAACAGGAAGAAGACCACGTAGAGGCCGGCTGTCACCAGCGCCAGCAGCTTGACCACCGATTCCATCGCGATGGCGAGGATCAGCCCGTCCTGGTGTTCGGTCGCATCGGTATGGCGCGTGCCGAAGACGATGGCGAAGCAAGCGAGGAAAAGCGTGACGAGAAGCGGCAGGTCGATGAAATTCTGGCCGGTGCCGATGCCGTAGCCGCTGGTATCGACCATGACCGAGACCGAACTCGACACGGCTTTCAGCTGCAAGGCGATATAGGGGATGGCACCGATCAGCGAGATCAGCGCGACGATGGCGGCAACGGTCGGGTTCTTGCCATAGCGCGCCGCAACAAAATCGGCGACCGAGGTCAGTTTCTGGGACTTGGCAAGCGCGATGATGCGGCGGATCACCGGCAGGCCGACCGTGAACATCAGGATCGGGCCGATATAAATCCCGGTGAATTCCAGCCCGCGCTCGGCCGCAAGGCCGACCCCACCGAAATAGGTCCAGGAGGTGCAGTAGATCGCAAGGCTCAAGGCATAGACCAGCGGCCTGCCCTTTCCGGCAGGAGCAGTCTTCCGCGCCTTGCGATCGCCATAGCTTGCCACCGCGAACAGCAGCAACAGATAGGCGAACGCGGCCGCGAAAATGATCGAGCCCGAAAGCATGCTTCCTCCTTGTCCCTGGGATTGAGCATAGGACAAGACGGCCTTGAAGAAAATCGGGCGTGCCTAAGCCTTAAGTCAAAGACGGGACATCCGTTTTTCGAGCGAAATGAAATCGGCGTGTTCCGTTCCGTTTTTCAACGCCCGATTTACTTGATCACGATTTCGGTTAGCATCGGGCGGCCATCCGGCTGGACAAGGACAGGTCGTCCCGGCCGGTTCAACGGAACATGAGGAGAGAATAATGCTGAATGAGTTCAAGGCGTTTATCGCCAGGGGCAATGTCATGGACCTTGCGGTCGGTATCATCATCGGCGGTGCTTTCACGCTGATCGTCAACTCGCTGGTCAACGACATCATCATGCCGGTCGTCGGCGCCATCACTGGCGGACTTGATTTCTCCAACTTCTTCTTTCCGCTCTCCAGCACGGTGACTGCGACGTCGCTTGCCGCCGCCCGCGAGCAGGGCGCGGTCTTTGCCTATGGCAGCTTCCTGACCGTGGTGATCAACTTCCTCATTCTTGCCTGGATCATTTTCCTGCTGGTCAAGGCGGTCAACAAGATGCGTGTTTCGATGGAAAAGCAGAAGAACGAGGAGCCGGCAGCACCGCCGCCGGTGGATGTCCAGCTGCTGACGGAAATCCGCGACCTGCTGAAGACGCAGAGAACATAAGCGCCATTTCGCGGTCCTCTGCCGGATATCGAAACATCACAGAAATCGATAAATCCGTCAGCGAATATCGCGTGATCGTGATCTGAAAAACCGTTAGAAGCGGCGGGCCAACAGGAGCCCGCCGATGACTATTCTTTCCAGCCTCAGCCCCCGATCGCTTGCAGCACCGGAAAGCGGTATCGTCGAGCTGGTAAACTATGCGCGCGGCCGCGATGGGCTGATCCCGCTCTGGGTCGGCGAGGGAGACCTGCCGACACCGGATTTCATTTCTCAAGCCGCCCAGGAGTCGCTGAGGGCGGGCGAGACTTTCTACACCTGGCAGCGCGGCATCCCGCCGCTGCGCGAGGCGCTGTCGCGCTACTACCAGCGTCATTTCGCCAAGACGCTTTCACCCGACAATTTCTATGTGACCGGCTCCGGCATGCAGGCGATCAAGCTCGCCATCGAGGCGGTGACGTCTCCGGGTGACGAGATGGTGTTTCTGTCGCCGGCCTGGCCGAACTTTGCCGCAAGCGCCGAGCTTTCCGGGGTGCGTGCGGTCGCCGTGCCGCTAAATTTCGAAGACGGGAAATGGCAGATCGACATCGGCAGGCTCGAAGCCGCCATCACGCCGAAGACCCGCGCGCTGTTCGTCAACACGCCCTCCAATCCGACGGGCTGGACCGCATCGCACGAAGATCTGAAAGCCATCCTGGCGCTGGCGCGGAAACGCGGCCTCTGGATCATGGCCGACGAAATCTATGCGCTTTACTATTACAACGGCGTCCGCGCGCCCTCCTTCCTCGATGTCATGGAAGCCGACGAGCGTATCCTTTTCGTCAATTCCTTCTCGAAGAACTGGTCGATGACGGGCTGGCGGGCCGGCTGGATCGTGGCGCCGCCGGAAATCGGCCAGGTGCTTGAGAATCTGATCCAATACTCCACCTCCGGCGTGGCGCAGTTCATCCAGGCGGGCGCGGTGGCAGCGCTCGACCGGGGCGATGCGTTCGTCGCCGAAAACGTCGCCAAGGCGACCCGGTCGCGCGACCTGTTCTGCGATGCATTGATTGCCACCAATCGGGTGGAGACGCTCAAGCCGGACGGCGCGATCTATGCCTTCCTGAAGATCGACGGCGTCACCGATGCACGGCGCGCAGCGCTCGACATCGTCGACAAGACCGGTGTGGGGCTTGCGCCCGGAACAGCGTTCGGCGAAGGCGGATCGCTGTTCATGCGCGCCTGTTTCCTGCGCGACCCCAGGCAGATCGCGGCCGCCGCGGAACGGCTGGCGGGTTACATCGCCGCGCTCTGACCCAGAATTGACCGTTCGGCACTGCACAAAATCCTTGTGAATCTCGTCGTGAACGGGTCTTATCCCGCTCAACGCAACATAGCGGGAGTACGCAATGGCGGTTTTGGTAACGGGCGGCGGCGGTTATATCGGCAGCCATATGGTCTGGGCATTGCTCGACGCCGGTGAACAGGTTGTCGTCATCGATCGGCTGTCGACGGGCTTCCGCTGGGCGATCGCTCCCGAGGCGCGTTTCTACGAAGGCGATATCGCCGATACCGGGCTGATGCGGCAGATCTTTGCCGACAACACCATTGATTCCATCATCCACTTTGCCGGTTCGATCGTCGTGCCGGAATCGGTCGCCGATCCGCTCGGCTATTACGAAAACAACACGGTCAAGTCGCGCAGCCTGATTGCCAGCGCCGTCGAAGCGGGCATTCCGTATTTCGTGTTTTCCTCGACGGCCGCGGTGTACGGGACGCCGGAGGTGCTGGAGCCGGTGACGGAAAGCGTCAATCTCAAGCCCGAATCGCCTTACGGCTCATCGAAGCTGATGACCGAGATCATGCTGCGCGATACCGCCAATGCGCATGCCTTCACCTATACGGCACTGCGCTATTTCAACGTTGCCGGCGCCGATCCGAAGGGCCGCAGCGGCCAGTCCTCCGCATTGGCAACGCACCTGATCAAGGTCGCCTGCGCCACCGCGCTCGGCAAGCGTGCCTCGATGAGCGTCTTCGGTACCGACTACCCGACGCCGGACGGAACCTGCGTGCGCGATTATATCCATGTCTGGGATCTGGTGCAGGCGCATCTGAAGGCGCTGCAGCGTATGCGCGCCGGCGGCGGATCGTTGGCTGCCAATTGCGGTTACGGGCATGGGTTCTCGGTGCTCGAAGTGCTCGATGCCGTGCGCAAGGTGCATGGCGAGGACTTTGCCGTTACCTTCTCGGAACGCCGCGCAGGCGACCCCGCGATGATCGTCGCCAACCCGGCGCTCGCCAGACAGGAACTCGGATGGGTGCCGCAATATGACGATCTGAACGGCATCATCCGCAGCGCGCTCGATTGGGAACTGCATCTGATGCGGAAGAATTCCTTTTGATATTCGGGTTGTTTCGACGAAAAATCGAGCCGCAAAGCTGCGACCCGGCTTTTCGCCATGCGGCCTCTCCAGTTTGACGACAGTTTCAGGCTCTAGGGTGCCGGTCAGGATAGACTGACTGGACCCGGAGCATCATGGATTTTCCCCGCCTTAGAAACCGTATGACGGCAAAGCCCGCGGCTGTGCTGTCGAAGGCGGCGTGCCGTCCGGTGCCCGGTCAATCGCGGACCAATCCCATTCCGTTTTCCATCCGCCCGCTTTCCCCTTGCCAGGTGATCGCTCGCGATCACCTGTGCGCCTAGCCGGAGGATCGAATGAAAGCTGTTATTCTCGCCGGCGGCCTCGGTTCGCGCATCGCGGAAGAAACCCATCTGCGGCCGAAGCCGATGATCGAGATCGGCGGCCGGCCGATCCTCTGGCACATCATGAAGCTCTATTACGCCCATGGCGTGCGCGACTTCATCATCTGCTGTGGCTTCAAAGGCTACATGATCAAGGAATATTTCGCCAATTACGGCCTGCACATGTCGGACATCACCTTCGACCTGTCGCAGAACTCGATCGAATTCCATCGCCAAAGCGCTGAGAACTGGCGTGTGACGCTGATCGACACCGGTGAAAACTCGATGACCGGCGGCCGCCTGAAGCGGGTCGCCTCCTACCTGAAGGACGAGGAAGCCTTCTGTTTCACCTATGGCGACGGCGTCAGCAATGTCGATATCGGCGCCACCATTGCTTTCCACAAAAGCCATCGCAAGCAGGCCACGGTAACGGCCGTACGGCCGCCGGCGCGCTACGGTGCCCTGCAGCTGGATGGCAACGAGGTCCAGGGCTTCATCGAAAAGCCGGAAGGCGAGGGCGGCTTCATCAATGGCGGTTTCTTCGTGCTTTCGCCCCGCGTTATCGACCGGATCGAGGCGGACCATTCAAGTTGGGAAGGGGAGCCATTGATGGGGCTGGCCAGAGACGGCGAGTTGCAGGCGTATTTCCACGAGGGCTTCTGGCAGCCGATGGATACACTGCGCGACAAGAATCATCTTGAAAGCCTGTGGCAGAGCGGCTCCCCGCCGTGGAAGAGCTGGTGATGCCGATGACGAACGAATTCTGGCGTGGAAAACGGGTTCTGGTCACCGGGCATACCGGCTTCAAGGGCAGCTGGCTGACGCTGTGGCTGCGTGAGCTCGGGGCCGACGTGTCGGGTCTGTCGCTGGCGCCGCAGACCGAGCCTTCACTGCACCTGCTTCTCGGCGGCAACATGGACGGTCCAGGCATCATCGACATCCGTGATCGCGACGCTGTCACCCATCATGTGTTGAAGACCAAGCCGCAGATTGTCTTTCACCTGGCGGCGCAGGCGCTGGTGCGGGCCGGCTATCGCAGCCCCACAGAGACCTATGACGTCAACGTCATCGGCACGGCCAACCTGCTCGATGCCCTGCGGGTGTCGGAAGACGTGCGCTCGATCGTCGTGGTGACAACGGACAAGGTGTATCATAACGCCGAGACCGGGCTTGCCTTCATGGAAAGCGATCCGCTCGGTGGCCACGATCCCTACAGCGCCAGCAAGGCGGCAGCGGAAATCGTTGCAGCAAGCTATCGCGCCTCTTTCTTTGCAGCCCGCCGGATCGGCCTTGCCACGGCGCGTGCCGGCAATGTCATCGGCGGTGGCGACTGGGCGGAAGATCGGTTGATTCCGGATGCGGTCCGCGCCTGGCAGAGCGGCGAGACGTTGCAGGTGCGGCGTCCGCGGGCCGTGCGCCCCTGGCAGCACGTGCTTGAACCACTTGGCGGCTACATGGGACTTGCCGAGCGCCTGTGGCAGGCGCCCGAGGGCATCGAGAGCTACAATTTCGGACCGGATCACGGCGATGCGGCGTCCGTCGGTGCGGTCCTGAAGGTGGCGGAGCGGCATTTTGGCGGCGGGGCGATGATGCTGGGCGACGGAACGGACGGTCCGCACGAGGCGGGTTATCTGGTGCTCGACAGTGCCAAGGCGCGCGCCGATCTCGGCTACCGGCCGCGCTGGGGTCTGGCCGAAACCGTCAAACGCACAATGGAATGGTACCGGGCGCAGTGCGACGGAACGGCGGCACGCGATCTCTGCCTTGCCGATATCCGCGATTTCGCCGGTCTTGCGGCCGAGAAAGAGCCTCTGAGGGCAGCCGGATGAGTGCGCGGTTTACAGCGCGCGAAACGCCGCTTGAGGGGCTTTTCGTCGTCAGCCGCAAGACGATGTCGGACGAGCGCGGCTTCCTGTCGCGCCTGTTCTGTGAAGCGGACCTGGCAGCCTTCGGCTGGCAGGGACATCTCGCACAGCTCAACGAGACCGGCACGCTCCGCAAGGGCACGGTGCGCGGCATGCACTTCCAGCGTCCACCACACGCGGAGATCAAGCTCGTCACCTGCACCCGCGGCCGCATTCTCGACGTTGCCGTCGATATCCGCCAGCATTCGCCGACATTCCTGCGGCATTTCGCCGTCGAGCTTTCCGAAGACAATGCCTGCTCGCTGCTGATCCCGAAGGGTTTCGCGCATGGCTTCCAGGCGCTGACGGACGATGTGCGGATGATCTATGCGCACTCGGAACCCTATGCAGCCTCTTCGGAGGGTGGCCTCAATCCTGAAGATCCGGCGCTCGGCATCGACTGGCCGCTGCCGGTCGTCAATCTCTCGCCGCGCGATGGGAGCCACGCGCTGCTGTCGCAGGACTATCGTGGAGTTGCCGCATGAAATGCCGTCACTGCGGATCGACGCATATGGTGCCGTTTCTCGATCTTGGGACCGCGCCGCCGTCGAACTCCTATGTCAACGTCACCGAGCGGCATATGCCGGAGCTCTGGTATCCGCTGGTCATCCGCTGCTGCGGCGAATGCCGTCTGGTGCAGACCGAGGATTTCGCCGACCGCGAGACGTTCTTTTCGTCCAGCTATGCCTATTTCAGCTCGTTCTCGACGTCCTGGCTCGATCATGCCAAGCGCTACGTTGCCGACATGCAGGCTCGTTTCGGCCTGACGGCAGTATCCAACATCGTCGAGATCGCCGCCAATGACGGCTATCTGCTGCAATATGCCAGAGAGCGCGGCATCGGCTGCCTCGGCATCGAGCCGACGGCGAGTACCGCGGCAGCGGCGCGGGCGAAGGGCATCGAGATTGTCGAGGAGTTCTTCGGTGCCGAGCTTGGCGAAAGACTGGCAGCGGAGGGGCGCTCGGCCGACCTGACGGCCGCCAACAACGTGTTGGCGCATGTGCCCGACATCAACGATTTCGTCGCCGGTTTCGCGCGGTTGCTGAAGGTGAACGGCGTTGCGACGTTCGAATTTCCGCATCTGCTCAACATGGTGCGCGAGGCGCAGTTCGACACGGCCTATCACGAACACTATTCCTACCTGTCGCTGACAGCAGTCAGCCGGGTCTTCGAGGCCAACGGCCTTTCGGTCTTCGATGTCGAGACGACGCCCTGGCATGGCGGCAGCCTGCGTGTGTTCGCGCAGCGGAGCGATACCGGAACGCACGCCGCCACCGCAGCCGTTGCTGCTACACTTGCCGCCGAGTATGCGGCCGGCATGCTTGACGATGCTTTTTACACAAATTTCCAAGAGGCTGCGCAGACCGTGCGCGACGGCTTTCTGACTTTCCTGATCGAGAGCAGGCGGGCGGGTCTCAAAGTCGCCGCCTACGGCGCCGCGGCCAAGGGCAACACGCTGCTCAACTTCGCCGGTGTCAAACCTGACCTCTTGCCCTTCGTCGTCGACAAGAACCCGGCCAAGCAGGGCTTCCTGCTCCCCGGCAGCCGTATCCCGGTTGTCACGGAGGAATTTCTCAAAGCCGAAAAACCGGAAAGAGTGGTGATACTGCCATGGAACCTTCAGGCCGAAATCAAACAGCAGCTTTCGTATATCAGCGATTGGGGTGGCAAGTTCGTAACGGCAGTGCCGTCGCTGACGGTGCACCCGTAGCGGAAGACGGCATGGTCGATCTGGCAGAGGTGGCGGTCGATGCGCCGGTGAAGAAAGCCGATACGCCTGCCGTCAAGGCCGGTTGACCGTCAGGCTTCACGTCTCGATTTCACCGAGCATGGCACGTTCATGCTCGATCGAATGCCGGATAAGGCGCGCCCAGATATCCTCGTAGAAATCGGGATCGAGCCCGGCTGCCTCGGCGTTTTTGCGGGCGTTGCGCCGGACTTCATCGACACGGGCCGGTATGTCCGCCTTGAGGCCGGCCGGTTTCTTGATTTCCGCCGCCCGGCCGATATAGGCCCAGCGCTCCGCAAAAAGCGTCATCAGCGCGTTGTCCAGTCGGTCGATCTCGACGCGGATCTCAGCCATCGAGGCGCAGTCTGCCGGACTTTTCTGCATGCGGGTCTCCGGGTGTCTTCCTCACGGCACTTTGCTGCAACGCAAGACCGTCTGGGACGCTGCTTATCAAGCGAGCCGCCTCCTGAAAAGCCGAAAACCCGCCCTGTGGCCAAAGGGTCGCGGGCAAGCTTCGCGAAAGCCCTCGCCGCTAGTGTGCGACAAACGGAGAAATTTCATGTTCGCCCAGCCGAAACTGACGATTTGTGTGCCCTCGCGTAACCGCCAGCGCTATTTTCAGGAAACGATCAGAAGCCAGCTGATGAACCTGCGGACGGACATCGAGTATATTTTTGCCGACAATTCCGACGATGCCTCGATCATGAACTCATTCATGGAAGACGTGGTCGCCGATCCGCGCGTCAAATACCTGCCGTCGGTGGACCGGGTATTGCCGATGTTCGAAAACTGGGATCGCTGCGTGGAGGCCGCGACGGGCGAATTCATCTGCATGATCGGCGATGACGACTATGTCGACGCCGACGTGGTGGACCTGATCAGCCGTTCGCAGGCGGAGCACAGCGTCATAGACGTGTTCGTCTGGAGCCGTCTCACTTTCAATTGGCCCGGCAACCGGCCGCATCATTGCAATGTCTCCGCGCCGCTTGCCACCGGTGTTCATAAGCTTCCACGGGCCTGGCTCTATCAGGAGTTCTTTTCCTGGAAGGGGAACACGGCAACCCCCAACATGGCCTTCGGCTTCTATCATGGCGCGGTCTCCAAGCGCGTGATGGACAAGATCAAGACGAAGTTTGGCGGAAAATACTGCGAATACCCGGTCGTCGACTTCGAGAACGTCTGCAAGATCCTCGTGACCGCCGACCACATGTTTTATTCGGAACGCCCGTTCTCGGTTCTTGGCTCCTGCCCGGATAGCAATTCGGCGAAAATAAAATCGACCGACAATATCAAGACGCAGATGGCCGTTTTTACGGCCGAGACCGGACGAAATATCGATGAAGACCCGCACATGAAGGACTTTCCCTTTCCGGCGGGCTTGGGGCTTACCGCCTGTATCGCGCAGGTACAGCACTGGTTCCTGACGCAATACGGTTATAGCGAGATGCGGGACTGGGAGGCCAATTTTGCCGAAGCATGCGGCGTCAGTTGCAGCATCATGGGAAGCCGCGAGGACCATGCAAGAACTGTCGAGGGGTATCGGGGCGCCTTTGCGAAATGGAAGGGCGGCAAGTATCTGAAGCATTTCAAGCCGGCTGATTTTGCCGATCCGACAGGGGGGCCGTTCTTCACCGGTGTTGCCACCAACAACCATCTCTATATCGACGAGGAGATCGGCGGCGCTCAGACGCCGGCGGACCTCTATAACCTTGTCGATCAGATGCTGGCACCTCAAGAGGCGCTGAAGCTGAACTTCTACGAGCACTTCAAGGCCGCCGGATGAATGGAATGAGTGGTTTGCCAATATCAGCGGAAGGCTTGAATGCGCCTTTATCAACGAACCGCCGGTGTCCCGCGACCGGGCCAGAATGGGCGTTGCGGCATAGAAAAGGATGCAAGGCATGATTCAGAATGAGGTTCTCATCCCCGCTTCGGCGCGGGAAGATTTTGTTGCCAAGGGCTACACGATGCTGCCGCAGTTCTACGACGCGCAGCGCGATGTGGCGCCGATCCAGGAAGGCATCCGCATCATCCTGGAACTGATGTGCCGCAAGTACAATGTCGATGCTCCAACGGATACATCCTGGAACGCGATGACCAAGGCCTATCCGGCGCTGATCGCCAGGAACCGCGCCTGGGGCGGTGAGGTGTACGACGCCATCAAGCAGATTCCCGCCTTCATGCAACTGGTCACCAAGGCGAAGAATCTGACGGTTTTCGAAAACCTGCGTCCGGGGTCGGTTCCAGGGATTGCCGCCGGCGGTTACGGCATCCGGATCGATAATCCGGGCGAGGAGAAATTCCGCGCGCAGTGGCACCAGGAGTTTCCGGGCCAGCTCAGAAGCCTTGACGGTATCGTTTTCTGGACGCCGCTGCTGCCTGTGACGCAGGAAATGGGCCCGGTCCAGATTGCCTCCGGCTCGCATGCCGAAGGGTTGATTCCCGTCTACCGCGATGACGCCGGGCACGGCAAAAGCGGCGCCTATGCGCTGTTCATGGACAATTGCGCAGGCCGCCTTGAAAAATACGAGACGGTTGCGCCGCTGACCCAGCCGGGCGATCTGATCCTGATGGACTTCCTGACCATGCATCAGGGGGGCGAGAATGTCTCAACGATGCCGCGCTGGAGCCTGCAGTTCCGTTACTTCAATTTCGCCGATCCGATCGGAACGCGCATCGGCTGGTGCGGTTCGTTCGCCGCCGGCGTGGATTTTTCAAAGATCCTCCCGGAGCTGGTGACGGACGGGGAGACCGCGGCATGACGGTATGCCGGGTTTGCGGATCGCATATTGCCAAGGCCTCCTATGAGGCCTCGGCTCCGGCGCTGACGTCCATGATGGCTTTCCTCGATATTCCGACACTCGCCTTTGTGTGCGACGAATGCGGCCACGCGCAATGCGCCGACCTGCCGGATATCGAGGCATTCTACGATACCACCTACCGGATTTCCCTTGAATCCGACGATCACGACCAGATCTTCGCGGTGGCTGCCGATGGAACGCCGATCTATCGGACCGATCATCAGGCCGCCATTGGCCTGCGACTGCTGGATCTGCCGCATTGTGCTTCCATCCTCGACTATGGCGCCGGCAAGGCCGATACGTTGCGCAAGATGTGTCTGGCGCGCACCGATCTGCATCCGCATGTTTTCGATGTCAGCCGCGACTACGTGCCCGCATGGAACGGCTGGGTAAAGCCCGAAGACCAGGCAAGCTACACCGTTCCGGATGCGTGGGCCGGCCGGTTCCAGGCTATCATCAGTCATTTCGTCATAGAGCATGTGGCCGAACCCATCGGCTTCCTCAAAACGCTGCGCGGTCTTTTGGCGCCCGGCGGTAGGCTTCTGTTGTCCATGCCGGACGTGGCATCCAATCCCGGCGACATGACGGTTGCAGACCACCTCAACCATTTTAGCGAGGCTTCGCTGAAACGGGCGCTCGCCCTTTCCGGCTTCACGCTGGAAACTGTGGACAATGCAGCTTTTCCCGGCGCCTTCTTCATCGTGGCCGTTCGCTGCGAGCAGCCGGTGGCAATCGAGGGTGACCGGCAGGACGCCGCGGACGCGGCCAAAAGGGCCAAGGAAATTTGCGCCTTCTGGAAGGACGCAACCATTCGTCTCGATGGTGCGGCCAAGCAGTTTTCCGGCAAGCGCGCGGCAGTCTATGGCTCGGGCTTCTACGGCAGCTGGATCTGCAGCCGCATCGAAGCGGAAGTGGATTTCCGTGTCTTCCTCGACCAGAATCCGAAGCTGCAGGGCTCCGTCCATTTCAACCGCCCCGTCCTGTCGCCGTCGAAGCTCGATGACGACGTCGATGTCGTCTTCGTCGGCCTCAATCCGCTGAAGGCGCGCGCCGCGATCGCCAGCCAGGCGGCCCTTCACCGGCCCGGTCTGGATCTCGTCTGGATCGACGGCTAGCGGTGGCAATTCTCCATAGCAAAAACATCGATCGGTACTTGAACGGGTCATGAGCCGGAATATCGTTATTTCACAGTCGATGTATTTTCCCTGGGTCGGTCTGCTGGAACAGATCCGGCTGGCGGATGTCTTCGTCCATTATGACGACGTGCAATATTCCAAGGGCAGCTTCAGCAATCGCGTACAGGTTAAGGGCATTAACGGCGTCAGTTGGATGACTTTGCCGCTGCGCGACTATCATCTGGGACAGCGGATCGACGAGGTGATGCTCGATGACCGGACGGACTGGCGGAGCAAACATCGGGAAATCCTGCGGCAGGCCTATCGGAAAGCGCCATATCGGGACGAGATGCTGGCGCTGGTGGACAGGGTTTTTGCGCAGAGCGTCGAGACCGTTGCGGATATCTCACGCCAGTCCATGCTTGAGCTTGCCGCCTATTTCGGTCTGAACAGATCCCAATTCCTGTCATCGCAGACGCTTCCGATACCCGGCGCAAGCAGCGAACGTGTCTGCGATATCGTCGAGCATCTTGAGGGCACGGTCTACATTACAGGGCATGGCGCACGGAATTATCTGAATCACGCCCTGTTCGAAGAAAAAGGCATTGCCGTCGAATACATGCAGTATGAGCGGACGCCCTATCCGCAGCTGCATGGCGATTTCACGCCCTATGTGACTGCGCTGGACCTCGTCGCCAATTGCGGTGTGGAGGGCGCCAGAATGATCCATTCGGGAACGATCGGTTGGAAGGAATTCGCCCAATAGGGACGGAAGCTCGCCACGGGATTCGGTGCGATGCAGCGGTTCGAACGGGCTACGGCTTGATCGGTGTCAAGCGGCGCTCAAGAAGCAATACGTCATGGACTTTGCCATCGCGGTCCCGAAAATGCTCTTCCAGCGTCCCCACGACGCGGAATCCGGCGGCGTGATAAACTTTGAGCGCGACGAGATTGTCGTGCCGCACTTCAAGAAGCAGCTTTGCCAAGCCCAGTTCTTCGGACGCGAGTTTCATCAACAGGGTTACGATGGCAAGCCCAAGCCCACGGCCGCGCGCTTGGCTCAACAAGGCCAGTCCACCATAGCCGTGGCGATTGCGCCGGTGCACCTGGCTAATCTGGACAAAGCCGAGAGGATCATGGCTCCGGACATCGGCAACAACCCGGAATGCGCCGTCGCTGTCGCGCAGCCGGCGATCGATCCAGCCGCGCACGGCATCATCGTCGGTGGCATCGGGAATCGCCATCAGCATCGACTGGACCGCGGGATCGCGGCGCAGGCTGGCCAGGACGCCGAAATCCGTATCCAACGGCTGGCGAAAGACGACCGCTCCGTCAACGGGGGCGGGATCCATCATCAGGCGCGGATGCACCGGACGTATCCTCCGGGCGAACTGGAAAAAACGAGTTTGCCGTTGACGACATCGTCAGGCTGGAACCGATCGGTTTCCCCAAGATAGGTGTTCAGTGCCGTCAGCGGCTCGTCACCGGGATGCCAGATCTTCGATCGCTTGGTCGGTGTCTGCGCGGCTTCCACACGTCCAAGCAGCGTGTCGGCGACGACGAGAAACTGTCCTTCGGTCACCATCGGTCCGTAGTGGCGTAACTCGTCCAGCACGTGATCGCGGCTGTGATCGCTGTCCAGCACCACCATGACGGAAGCGCCGTGGGGAATAGATGCCCTGACCTTGGCAAGCGTCTCCGCCGCAGTTGACGGGCCTTCGATCAGTTCGATCAGTGGCGACATCGGGTGCGTTTCGATGGCCTCGCGATTATGGGCGCGGATATCGATGTCGACGCCGATCACCTTGCCCTTGCCGATCAGCTTCAGCATGGCCGCCATCATGATCATCGATCCGCCGCGTGCGACGCCGGTTTCGATGATGACGTCTGGCTTCGTTGCCCAGATGACTTCCTGTGTCGCCATGACGTCGGCCGGCATCTGGATGATCGGAATGCCGAGGAAGGACCAGAGATAGGAATAGTCGTATTTGTCGAGGGTCACGAGTGCATCGACGGATTGACGAAACGCGTCATTGTCCTTGCCAAGCGCCAGGCACATCTCCTGCTTGTGCGCTTCGAATTCCTGGCGGTCGTCTTTGGTTGTCATGAGGTTTAGCGCCTTTGTCTTTCAAAATGGCTGTCTGGGGCCGTGTGCCGGGCGGTGTGGAAGGCGGCGAGCGATGCGCCGTGTGTCTTAAGCGGATTTCACCAGGGGCGTTTCGCCGACGGAACAACTGTCGAGAAGGCCGATGATGACGTCTGTCACCCGTCCGATCTCGACCTCGGTCATGTCGTGATAGCTCGGCAGGTTGATGGCGCGTTCGGGAATGTCCCAGGCGTGCCGGTTGCCGCGCTTTTCAGGAAACATCGGCAGGCTGGTCAGCGGATGGAAGAAGACGCGCGCGTCGATATTGGCGGCGCTGAACGCCTGTTGCAGCATCTCGCGGGTGATGCCGATATCGCGGTCGAAGACGGCGGTCGGCATCCAGGCGCCGTTCTCGGTTCCGGGGGCCTCGGGGTTGAGGCTGATGCTCTGATAGGCCTTGAACCTGTCGGCATAGCTTGCCAGGATTTCGCGCTTGCGGGCAATCAGGCCGTCGATGCGCTCCAGCTGGCCGCAACCGAGCGCTGCCTGGATGTTCGACATCTTGTATTTGAAGCCGACGTCATCCGGCCAGAACTGCTTCTTCTGGCTGCGCGCGCGCCCGTGATTGCTTGATGTCAGGACCTTTTCGAACAGGGCGGCGTCGCTGGTGACGAACATGCCGCCTTCGCCCGTCGTCAGCGTCTTGGTGCCGTGGAAGGAGAACGTGCCGAAGGTTCCCATCGAACCGGCGCGGCGACCGCGCCAGACCGAACCGATCGCTTCAGCCGCATCCTCGATGACCGGAATGCCGTGGCGGCGGCCGATATCGAGTAGGCGGTCCATATCGCAGAGGTTGCCGTAGATATGGGTGGCGACGATCGCTTTGGTCTTCGGCGTGATATGTCGTTCGACGTCTTCCGGATCGATGCACCAGCTGTCAGGCAGGATATCGACGAAAACCGGCGTTGCGCCGAGATGAACGACCGGTGCGGCCGTGGCGATCCAGTTCGTGTCGGCCAGGATCACTTCGTCGCCGTGGCCGATGCCGATGGCCGCAAGGCCCATGTGCATGGCACCGGTGCAACTCGATGTGGCAATCGCGTGGGCGACGCCGAGATGCTGACGGAAGCCATTCTCGAACCGCACGATATAGTCGTAGCAGCGGTCGCCCCAGCCGTTGGCGGCGGCGTCGGTGGCATACTCCACCTCAAGCTCGGTAATCGAGGGTTTGGTGTAGCAAATTCTCGACGTCTTTGCGGTCATGCGGCTTTACCGTTTTCGTCGCGCAGAACGCCGCCGCAGATCAGTCCGACCGGTGCCAGGACCAGCTTGACTGTCGTGTAGAATTCGGCGGCATCCCGCGCACCGCCGAGGAAGCGGTCGACCAGCAGCGCGCCGTCGTGCAGGCCGCGCCGAGCATCTCTTGGCCGTACCTCGTGGAATTCCGGACGGAAGAGCGGCGCAAGATATCCGCCTTCGAATTCCTTCAGCGCAGCAAAATAGGCGTTGCCCTTGTTCTTGTAGGTTTCCCGATCGGTTTCCATCATGCAGTCGATCATCAGGGCGCGCACGAAAGCCTCGCTGCCTCCGGACCAGGGCGTATCAAGCTGACGCAGCACATGGAACTGCACCTCGGCCACGGCGCCGGCGAGGCCGATGCCGGAGTGGAAGGGAAAATTCCAGGGATGAAGCGGCGGCTCCGCCACAAAGGGTGAAATGTTGATGGCCGACATCGGCCGGGCGCAGAAGGCCAGCTCATTGGCAAACAGCAGCACCTTGGCCGCCCATTCATATTGCGGTACCGAAGTCGACCAGTCTTGCGGCTCGGGCAGTTGCAGCAGCGCATCGACAAGCGAACGGCGGATTGCGGCGTGGTAGAGGCCGAACGGCATCTTCGGGCTGTTCAAGCTGCCTTCCCAATAGAAGAAAGCCTTCAACATGGCGGTCTTGTCGAGCGTATCGATGTGATAGCTTGCCGGGATTGCCACCGAGCTTGCCTTGCCGGGTTCCGCGTGGCGGTCGATCTGGAAGGCATTCCAGGCGAGCGCGTCGACATCGGGCGAGCTGGCTTCGAGAAAGGCGACCATGGTCGCCAGTTCGCTTTCGATCATGTCGCCAGGATTGACCAGCGTCACCCACTCGCCCTTGGCGGCCGTTGCCGCGTGGCGCCAGAGAAGCTGGCGGGTGATGTCCGCAGGGGCGTCGGCGACCGTCACGCGGGCTTCCTCGGCTGCAAGGCTGAGAAGTGCGTCCGAGAGCGCGATATCGGCAGGTTTTGCGATGACGATCTCTATGTCCGCGTTTTGGTTTTCCAGAAGCACCGTCACGAGCGGCAGGGCATCCTGCGCGGCGGTTTCCACGGGAATGCAGATCGAGAGTTTGGTCATGGCGTGCCTCGTGACATCAGCGGTCTTTGCCGAAACGCCACCGCGAGCAGCGCAATCGGAAAATGGTCACATCAGCAGGCAAGTACCTTCTGCGCGGAGGAGGGTGCGGTCCTGTCTCCCGCTGGAAGCCATTGCCTGCTGATGTGTGCTTTAGAAATAACGCGGGAAACTTGAGCGAGGCTTTGCATTCGGAGAGGTTTGGCCCGGCGCACTAGAGCGTTTCATCTTCAAAAGGAAGCAATTCTGTTGGCTCAAACCGGCCGGGCCGCGAGAAGGTCGGCGCAGGGCGATGCCAGGCCCATCGTACAAGCCGGCCGACGCTGCGGACGGCCGGTTTCAGCCAACCCTTTGGGCCGGATGAATTTCGGCCATTACCGGCGGCTGCCGTCTCGACCGCAGCTTCTGCTGCGCTCTTCGCCAACCGCCTTGGTCCTGGCCGAAATTCCTTCCGGCAGAATGCTTCCGTTTGAATATGAAGCGCTCTAGGCGCCGAGCGAGAGCTTGATGGCAAAGCCGACAAGGGTGACCGTGAGCACGCCCAGCAACCAGAGGCCGACGAACCACAGGAGCTTTTTCGGCAGGCTGTTCTGTGTTGCCATCAGTGGTAGCCCTCCTCGGGATCGACCTTTCCGCGGAACACCCAATAGGCATAGACGGTATAGATCAGGATGATCGGCACGAGGAAGAGAGCACCCCACAGCAGGAAGGAAAGGCTGGAATCCGGCGCCGCGGCATCCCAGATGGTCACCGACGGCGGCACCATGAAGGGATAGAAGCTGATGCCGATGCCGGCAAAGCCGAGCACGAACAGGCTGAGAGCCGCCAGGAACGGCTGCGCATCGCGCTTGCCGCGAATGCCTGTGAGAAGCAGCGCGAAGCAGCCCAGCACCAGAACCGGTACGACGACGCTGAAGATGGCGGTCGGCCAACTGAACCAGCGTTCCAGATAGATGGGCCGGAGGAACGGCGTCCACAGGCTGACGATCCCCATGGCTGCGATGGTGGCAAAGCAGGTGCGCAGCGCGATCCAGCGCGCCTTTTCGGCGAGGTCTCCGGTGGTCTTCATGATCAGCCATGTCGAGCCGAGCAGGGCGTAGCCGATCAGGATGGCAAAACCGGTGGCCACGGAAAACGGCGTCAGCCAGTCCCACCAGTTGCCCGCATAGGCGCGATCGACCACGTTGATACCCTGCACCAGTGCGCCCAGCGCGATGCCTTGCGAAAAGGCGGCAAGCATCGAGCCGCCGGCAAAGGCCCAGTTCCACAGGAACTCGCCGCGCTTGGTGCGCCAACGATATTCGAAGGCGACGCCGCGGAAGATCAGGCCGAGCAGCATGGCGATGATCGGCGCGTAAAGGGCGGGCAGGATGATCGAATAGGCGAGCGGGAAGACGGCAAGCAGGCCGCCGCCGCCCAGCACCAGCCAGGTCTCGTTGCCGTCCCAGACGGGAGCGACGGAGTTCATCATCACATCGCGGTCGCGCTTTTCCGGAAAGAAGGGAAACAAGATGCCGATGCCGAGATCGAAGCCGTCGAGGATGACATAGGCAAGCACCGCGAAGGCGATGATGGCGGCCCAGATGAAGGGAAGATCAATGGCCATGATGCGCGCTCCCATGCGTGTGTCCGGAGGCTGGGCCGGGGGTGATGCCTGCGGTTCTGATCGGTCCGTCTTCGAGATCGGGCATCGGATCGCGGGGCAGGCGCTTCATCAGGCGCAGGATGTAGAAGGTGCCGGCGCCGAACACGAGAAAATAGACGATGATGAAGGCGATCAGCGAGGCGGCGACGGCGGGGGTCGCGACCGGCGAGATGGAATCCGCCGTCAAAAGCTGGCCGTAGATCGTATAGGGCTGGCGGCCGACTTCCGTGGTGATCCAGCCGGCGAGTACGGCGACGAAACCGGCAGGGCCCATCAAGACGGCGGCGCGGTGCAGCCAGTCGCTGCTGTCGAGCGTGCCGCGATACCGACACCAAAGACTCCAGAGGCCAATGCCGAGCATGGCGAAGCCGATGCCGACCATGACGCGGAACGACCAGAACACCACCGCGACGGGTGGATGAAGATTGTCGGGAATAGTGTCGAGACCGGCCAAAGGCGCGTTCAGGTCGTGTTTCAGGATGAGGCTGGAGAGTTTGGGAATCTCGATTGCGTAGTCGATGCGTTTTTCGGCGGTGTTGGGAATGCCGAACAGGATCAGCGGCGCGCCGTCCGGATGGCTCTGGTAGTGTCCCTCCATCGCCATGACCTTGGCGGGCTGGTGCTCCAGCGTGTTCAGGCCATGGAAGTCGCCGGCAAGAATCTGGATCGGCGCGACGATCGTCGCCATCCACATCGCCATCGAGAACATGGTGCGCGAACGTCGGGGTGCGGTGTTCTTCAGGAGGTGCCAGGCCCCGACCGCGCCGACGACGAAGGCCGTGGTAAGGTAGGCGGCAAGCACCATATGCACCAGGCGGTAGGGGAAGGACGGGTTGAAGATCACCTTCCACCAGTCGAGCGGAATGAACTGTCCCGCCTCGTTCATGCCGAAGCCGGCGGGCGTCTGCATCCAGGAATTTACTGCAAGGATCCAGGTGGCCGAGATCAGCGTGCCGAAGGCGACCATGAATGTGGCAAGGAAATGCAGTTTCGGGCCGACACGGTGGAGGCCGAACAGCATGACGCCAAGGAAGCCGGCTTCCAGGAAGAAGGCGGTCAGTACTTCGTAACCCATCAGCGGTCCGATGACCGGCCCGGCCTTGTCGGAAAAGACGCTCCAGTTGGTGCCGAACTGGTAGGACATGACGATGCCCGAGACGACGCCCATGCCGAAGGCGACGGCAAAGATCGTCTTCCAGAAATTGAACAGGTCCATGTAGACCTGATCCTTCTTCCACAGCCACAGCGCCTCCAGCACCGCGAGATAGCTCGCAAGGCCGATGGAGAAGGCGGGGAAGATAATGTGAAACGACACGGTGAAGGCAAACTGGATACGGGCGAGCAACGTCGCGTCAAGGCTCTCGAACACGGCACAATCCTTTCAGGGGGGTCGCCTTGCGGTCTCTCCATCCATTGTGGCCTGTCCCCGGCCTTAACGGATATCCTCGGCGCCTGAACCCTGCGACTTAATCTGCTGTACTTGCGCGAAAGGTCAATGACATCGCTGCAACCATAATGTCACACTGCGACAATCGCCCGCGTGCGGCAAAGTTGAATCCGGCAGATCACGCGGCGAGGCGGTTCGCCTTTTCATCAACTTGTCGGCTGATTTGAATCGGATTTTGTTAAAAGTGCGAATTGCGTAAAATTGTAGATATCGATTTAAGCGGCCCGCAAACTGTCCCGACTATGGTCCTCTCATCGGAGAACGAAGCCGGCCAACCGGTTCCGCTGCATGATGCTTTCCCCGGCGCCCGGAATGAATCCGGCACACAAAAAACCGACGCTGCCCGGACAGGGGCAGGCGAGCGGAACGGAACCAGGGACAGGGTTATGTTGAAACGAATTTTTGTTGCGATCGCCATGTCGATCGGTATCGCCGCTACGGCAGTCGCACCGTCGCAGGCCATGAGCATTTCTTCCGCCGCCCGCTCCATCAGCGCTACCATGCCGGTGCGCAATGTCGAGTTCAGCGAGCGCGCCAAGCTTTCCTACCAGCTGTTCTGCCTGCAATATGGCAACGAATGCCGCACCTCGAGCCGCAACGTCGTTGCCTATACGAGCAAGTTGCGGACCGTACTCGCGTCTGTCAACCGCACCGTCAATCGGGTGATGCCGGATATCCGGGCACGCCGCGAATTCCTGTCGTTGACCCCACTGTCGGGCGCCAGCGACGACTATGCGATGATGAAGCGCAGCCATCTGATCCGTGCCGGTCTGCCGGCAGGCGCCCTGCGCGTCGCCAGCGTCGTGACGCCGGAAGGCCGCAGCCATTCGGTTCTGGTGATCACCACGTCGAGCGGCGAGTTCGTGCTCGATCACCGTCAGGCCTCGGTGATGAAGCGCCGCGATACCGGCTACAGCTTTGCCGCGCTCAGCAACGTGCGCTACTTCGACTGATCGTTTCGACGATCAGGTTCGCCTGATATCCAAGTTTACCTGCAGCCAAAGTTTGCCTGAAGACTGTCCCGACTTGCCGCAGGAATGTCCCTTCCTGCGGCCTTTTTTCGTTTTGGAAACTGTCAGGCCCGGGCGAGATAGGCTTCGGCCAGCTCCGTCCAGAAGGCGGCGCCGATCGGCAGGAGGTCGTCGTTGAAATTGTAGCCGGGATGATGCAGCGACTTTTCGGTGCCGGTCACGCTGGAGCCGAGGAAGAAATAGGTGCCCGGCCTGTCCTTCAGCATATAGGCGAAGTCCTCGCTGCCCATGAACGGGCGTTCGAGATCCACGACTTTCTCCGCGCCGGCGAAGCGTACGGCGAGATCACGCACGAAATCGGTTTCCGCCTTGTGGTTGATCGTCGCGTCATAGCTGCGTTGATAATCGACGGTCGCTCTCATGCCGAAGCTTTGCGCCTGGTTTTCCGCAACGAGGCGGATGCGGCGCTCCAGTTCGTCGCGCACCTTGGGGTCGAAGGAGCGGATGCCGACGACGATCTCGGCGCGTTCGGGAATGATGTTGCTGGCGGAGCCGCTGTGGAAAGAGCCGACGGTGATGACGGTCGGGTCCATCGGATGAATGTTGCGCGACACGATCGATTGCAGCGCCATGACGATCGAAGCGCCGCAGACGATCGGGTCGGCGGTTTCCTGTGGCTCGGCGCCGTGGCCGCCAAGGCCGTGGACGGTGATCCTCGCCTCGTCGACGGCCGCCATGATCGGACCTTCCCTGAAGGCGAACTGGCCGAAGGGCAGGCCGGGCTCGTTGTGGAGCGCAAAGACGGCGTCGCAGGGGAATCGATCGAACAGGCCTTCGTCCATCATGATCTTGGCACCGCCGAAATTCTCCTCGGCCGGCTGGAAGATCAGGTGAACGGTGCCGTCGAAATTCTTGCGCTCGGCAATGGCGCGGGCGGCCCCCAGAAGCATCGTCGTGTGGCCGTCATGGCCGCAGGCGTGCATCAGGCCGGGGGTTTTCGACGCATAGTCGAGGCCGGTTTCCTCGAAGATCGGCAGGGCATCCATATCGGCGCGGATACCGATCGAGCGGCTGCTTGTACCGTTCTTCAGCGTGGCAACGAGCCCGGTCCTGGCCAGCCCGCGCGTCACGGTGTAGCCGAGGCTCTCAAGACAGGTGGCAACGAAACTGGAGGTGCGGACCTCCTCAAGCCCCAGTTCCGGATGGGCATGCAGGTCACGGCGGATGGCGACCAGTTCCGGCATGGAATTGGTCAGGTTCACGTTCAAGGTCATGTCAGGCACCACGGGTTGGTATGCGATTTTCAAGGTAGCGGAAGGTTATGACAAGAATGCCTGTCAGGCACATGTAGATCATCGCTAGCAGCAACAGCGGCTCGTAGGTGATGAAGGTATCCTGCCGCACCTTGGAAATGACGGAATAGACGTCGATGACGGTGATGGTGGCCACCAGCGGCGTCGACTTCAACTGCAGCACAGTTTCGCCGGTCAGTGTCGGCAGGGCGCGATGGATGGCGCGCGGTAGCCAGATGCGGCGAAACAATGTCCAGCGGTTCATGCCATAGGCACGCGCCGCTTCGATTTCGCCTGCCGGGACACCGGCAAAAGCGCCGCGCATCACCTCGCCCTCATAGGCCGCAAAGGAAATGGTTAGCGCCGCGACGCCGTACGGCCAGGATTCGCGCAGATATGGCCACAGGAAGGATTGCCGGATGGCTGGAAATTGCGGAAACAGCGAGCCAAGCCCGTAGTAAAGAAGCCAGAGCTGCAGCAAGAGTGGCGTGCCGCGAATGACGGTGCAGAAGCCTTTTGCGAGCGCCTTCAACGGCCAGGGGCCGGTCACCTGAACAAGGCCGAGCGGCACGGCCAGAAGAAAGCCCAGGATCGCGGTGCTGAACAGCATGGCGAGCGTGATCAGGATGCCGTGGCCGAGCCTGGGCAGGTATTGCGGCAGCCAGTCCCAGCGCATGAACCAGACGATGCAGAAGATAAGCGCAGCGGCGATGAGCAGGAGAACGATGCGGTGCGGTTTGAAGAAGCTGCGTAGCGTCGGAAGGTCTTCCGGCGTGAACGCCATCGCATGTGTCGTGACATCGGGGGGCGTCGTGTCGGTCATGACTGCTCCACGAAGCCGCGCCGCGCCCGGCGCTCGATGATCCTGATGAGGAAATCCGAAACCAGCGTCAGCGCCAGGTAAAGCACTCCGGCGGCGCAATAGAACAGCAGATAAGCCTTGGTGGTTCCCGCTGCCTGGCGGGTGACCAGCGTCAGTTCGGAGAAGCCGACGACGGCGAGAAGGGCCGTGTCCTTGGTGGCGATCAGCCAGAGATTGGACAGGCCGGGAATGGCATAGGGCAGCATCGCCGGCAGGGTCACGCGGGTCATCACCTTGTAAGGTGACATGCCATAGGCGCGCGCCGCTTCGATCTGTCCGGCGGGCACGGCCTTGATGGCACCGCGCAGTACCTCGGTCGTATAGGCGCCCTGCACCACGCCGATGACGAAAATACCGGCAACCAGCCCGCTGATGTCGACCTGCCCGATCCCCACGAGAGCGAGGACATAGTTGAGGGCGTCGGTGCCCGCGTAGTAGAGAAGCAGGATCAGAACCAGTTCCGGTACGGCGCGCACGATCGTCGTGTAGCATTCCATCAGGTCGCGCGTGATCGGGCCGCCGTAGAGCTTGCCGCAAGCGCCGCCGATGCCGAGAACGAGGCCGAACGTATATCCGCCGATGGCGATCTCGATCGAATTTAGGAGGCCGCGCAGGAGGACACCGCCCCATCCGGGCGGTTCGAGTGCCAGCAGGCTCCAGTTGATGAAGGATACAGGATCGGCCATGGACCTCGATCTTTATCTTTGCGTTGGCCCCTCACCCTAACCCTCTCCCCGCAGGCGGGGAGAGGGGATGACGGAGATTGCCGCTTGTCCCTTCTCCCCGTCTCGACGGGGAGAAGGTGCCCGATAGGGCGGATGAGGGGCCTTTGCTGGCCGCCTCATCGCATCCCATCACTCGCCATAGATGTTGAAGTCGAAATATTTCTTCGAGAAGGTGTCGTAGGTGCCGTTGGCGCGGATCGCCTTGATCGCGGCGTTGAGCTTGCCTTTCAGCTCGTCCTCACCCTTGCGGATGCCAATGCCGACGCCCGGTCCCAGAACGGCAACATCCTGCGCGACGTCACCCTTGTAGTCGCAGCATTCCTTGCCTTGGTCGCTCTGCAGGAAAGCATCAAGCGCGATGGTGTCGGCCTGAACTGCGTCGAGACGACCGGCGGCGAGATCCTGGTTGGCTTCATCCTGGGTCTGGTATTCCTTGACCTCGGCTCCAGCCGGCGCGAAATGCTTGGTCGCGTATACCTGGTGAACGGTCGAAACCTGAACGCCGATCGCTTTGCCAGCCAGACCTTCCGGTGTCGGCTTGAGTTCGACACCCTTAGCGCCGATGACGCCGGTCGGGGTGTTGTAGTATTTATCGGAGAAATCGATGGTCTTCAGGCGATCCTCTGTGATCGTCATCGAGCCAATGATCATGTCGATCTTTTTCGAGGTGAGCGCCGGAATGATACCATCCCAGGCGACGGGTGTGATCACGCAGTCGAGCTTGGCTTCGGCACAGATGGCCTTCTGGAACTCCACTTCCCAGCCTTCCCAGTTGCCGGAGGCATCCGGCGAGGTGAAGGGCGGATAGGGTTCTGCGGCGAAGCCGACCTTGACCGGTTCGGCCGAAGCGGCGCCGACAGCGGCAATACCTAGGGCGAGCGACAGGGCGATAGTCTTGAGCGTCTTTTTCATGCTGTTTCCCTTTTTTGGTTTTAGTGGATGGAGCTGATGAATTTCTTCAGGCGTTCCGAACGGGGATTGCCGAAAATCTCGTCCGGCGTTCCCTGTTCGTCGATGACGCCTTCGGCCAGGAAGACGATGTGGTTGGCGACCTTGCGGGCGAACTTCATTTCGTGGGTGACGAGGATCATCGTCCGCTTTTCCCGGGCGAGGTCGCCAATGACGGTCAGCACTTCGCCGACGAGCTGCGGATCGAGCGCCGAGGTGGGCTCGTCGAACAGCATGACCAGAGGCTGGATCGCCAGCGCTCTCGCAATTGCCGCGCGCTGCTGCTGGCCGCCGGACAGGAAGGCCGGATAGGCATCGCGTTTCTCGAACAGGCCGACGCGGCGCAGCAGCGCTTCGCCGGTCTCGATCGCCTCGTCCTTCGATTTGCCGAGAACATGAATCGGAACTTCGGTGACATTCTGGAGAATGGTCATGTGCTGCCAGAGATTGAAGCTCTGGAACACCATGCCGAGCTGGGTGCGCAGGCGCTGCACCTGTTTGCGGTCCGAAGGCATCAGGCCGCCATGGCCGTCATTCTTCATGGCGATCGTTTCGCCATGGATGGTCACCGAGCCGGAGGTCGGCAGTTCCAGCATGTTGATGCAGCGCAGGAAGGTCGACTTGCCAGAGCCGCTGCCGCCGATGATGGCGATGACGTCGCCTTCGTTGGCGGTCAGTGAAACGCCCTTGAGCACTTCGAGCGGCCC
This sequence comes from Rhizobium herbae, assembly GCF_017873135.1. GTDB lineage: Bacteria > Pseudomonadota > Alphaproteobacteria > Rhizobiales > Rhizobiaceae > Pararhizobium > Pararhizobium herbae. Next base: position 688,156 of record NZ_JAGGJV010000002.1, read on the forward strand.
GAAACGTTTGTGGAGGTCAGTGACCGCAATCGCCTGGGCTGGTTCCGTCATGAAAAATCTGTCCCGTCGAGACAGGTCGCCAAATCTGAACGCATGAAAACAGTTCCCCTGATTTGTCTGTCGTGCGGCATTTTTGCCTGTCACGCTGTTCCATGAAAGCCATCGTTGCACTTGTGTGGAAATTATTCAACCGTATAATAGCATCAACGCTGCTTTTTCTGGCAGCCCCGCCACATGATCAAATTTACAGCAGGAGTAGACGATGACGGCTTATGGTTCGCAGGAGATGTCGGCCAATCTGACGCGCGTGCTGATGCGCCGGCCGGGCGAAAGCCTTGCCTCCGCCGATCCTGCGAAATGGCATTACGGCCCGACCTTCGACGGCGAGAAGGCCGTGCGGCAATATGCGGAATTCGCGCGCCTTGTGGAAAAGTCCGGTGCCGAAATCCTCTGGCTGGAGGACAAGGGCGACGGCCTGGCCGATGCCATGTTCACCCATGATCCGTCGCTGATGTCCAACCATGGCGCCATTCTCCTGCGCATGGGCAAGCCGCTGCGCGAAAAGGAAACGGCGCTGCATGAGGCCGCCTACAAGAAGGCCGGCATCCCGATCCTCGGTCGTATCGTTTCGCCCGGCACGGTCGAGGGCGGCGACTGCATCTGGCTCGATGCCGAGACTCTGGTCGTCGGCCGCGGCGTGCGCACCAACGAGGAGGGCATATCGCAGCTGACCGAAATGCTCGATCCGCATGGCATCACCGTACTCGGCTACGATCTGCCGCTCTGGCATGGCGAGGAAGCCTGCCTGCATCTGATGTCGGTGATGAGCCCGCTGTCGCGTGATCTGGCGCTCGTCTTTGCGCCGCTGCTGCCGGCCTCGTTCTACCAACTGCTCAAGGAATGGGGCATCACCCTGATCGAGGCGCCCGCCGACGAATTCCATGCCAGCAACGGCCTCAGCCTTAACGTGCTGCCGGTCCGGCCGAACGAAGTGATCATGGTCGCCGGCTTTCCCAAGACCAAGGCGGCGATGGAAGCGGCCGGCTGCAAGGTCGAGACCTTCGAGGCCGATGCGCTGTGCATCGCCTGCGAGGGCGGCCCGACCTGCCTGACTCGGCCGGTTCTGCGGCGAGCCGCATGAACCGCCGGACGTTCCATCGCGCGCCGGAGGGGGAGCGGCGGCAGGAATTGATCGAGGCGACCCTCGATACGATCGCCGAGCTTGGTCTGAAGGGTGCCACGGTGCGCCAGATCGCCATCCGGGCCGGCGTGACGGCGGGGCTGGTGCGGCACTATTTCGATTCCAAGGACCAGATGGTCGAGGAGGCCTATCGTTCGGTTCTCGCCACCTTCGCCGCCAAGGCAGCCGATATCGCCGGCGATCCGCAAACGCGGCTGCGGCAGTTTATCACGCTCAATCTTACGGCTCCGGTCGCCAACGGCCGCAGCCTGTCGCTCTGGGCCTCGTTCATCAGCCAGGTCCGGCTGGATCAGGAGCTTGCCGCCATCCACCGCGAAGGCTATCTCGGCTTCCGCAACGATCTGCAGGGGCTGATCGGCGATTTTCTAAGGTCGGAGGGACGCCCCGCCGATGAAGGCGACTGCCGCCGTCACGCGATCGCCATCAACGGCATGATCGACGGCCTGTGGCTGGAAGGCTGCCTTGCCGGCGAGCTTTTCGAAGAGGCCGAACTGGTGGCGATCGCGCTGTCGTCGATCGAGGCGCTGCTCGGCCTGTCGCTTGGCAGGGATTAAAGACACAGGCACCGCGCACGCGCAGGCACGCGCCAAGGATGCCGCAACAATTTAGTTTAAGGGCAGGAGATAGCCATGCGTTACTCATCGATCACCGACCGACTGGCCGATCTCGGTTCCGAGAAATGGGCATTGCATATTCGCGCACGGCAGATGCAGGCAAGTGGAACCGACGTCATCCAGCTAACCATCGGTGAACCGGACATGCCGACGGATCCCCTACTGATCGCCGAGGCTCAGCGGGCGATGAATGCAGGGCGCTACCGCTATTCCAACGGCCGCGGCGAGCCATCGGTGGTCAATGCGCTGACCGCCCGCTACACCAGGCGCCGTGCCGATGTCACGGCCGAAAACGTGCTGTGCTTTCCCGGCACGCAGACGGCACTGTTCGCCGTGATGCTCGGGCTCGTCGAGGCAGGCGATGGCGTCCTGGTCGGCGACCCGCTCTATGCCACTTATGACGGGGTCATCCAGTCGACCGGCGCGCATCGGGTGACGGTGCCGTTGAAGCCGGAGCATGGGTTTCACATGCAGGCGGCTGATCTCGAAAAGGCGATCACGCCGAAATGCCGGGTGCTTTTGCTCAACACGCCGCACAATCCGACCGGTGCCGTGCTGACGGCGGACGAGATCAAGGCAATCGGCGACATCTGCCGGAAGCACGATCTCTGGATCGTCTGCGACGAAGTCTATGAAGAACTGATCTTCAACGGCCCGTTCGCCTCGCCCTTTGACGATCCTGAACTGGCCGAGCGTACGGTTGTGGTGTCATCGATCTCCAAGTCGCATGCCGCTCCCGGTTTCCGCAGCGGCTGGGCCGTCGGCCCGGTGGAGTTCGCCAGCCGTCTGTTGCCGGTATCGGAAACCATGCTATTCGGCGTCCAGCCCTTCATCGCCGACATGACCGCTTATGCGCTGACGCATGATATCGGCACGTCCGCTGCCATGCGCACCTCCTACAAGACCCGGGCCGACCTGATCGTCGAGGGGCTCTCGAATGTGCCGGGGATCGTGCCGCTGCCGCCCGAAGCCGGCATGTTTACCCTTATCGATGTGGCAGGCACCGGCCTGACGGGCGAGGCCTTTGCCTGGATGCTGCTGGAACAGGAACATGTCGCGGTGATGCCGGGATCGTCCTTCGGCGTGGAGGCAGCCTCTTTCGTGCGTGTCAGCCTGACTGTACCGGACACCGTGATCCAGGAAGCCTGCGCCCGGATCACCAAGCTTGCGATCCGGCTTCTGACGCCAAAGGAGCGCCGGGCATGAGCGAGGCTATGAAAACCGTCGGCGAAGTGCTGGTCGATCTGCTCGAAGCCAACGGCGTCGAAGTCGTCTTCGGCATTCCCGGCGTGCACACGGTCGAACTCTATCGCGGCCTTGCCGCCTCGAAGATCCGCCATGTGACGCCGCGCCACGAGCAAGGAGCGGGCTTCATGGCAGACGGCTATGCCCGCGTCAGCGGCAAGCCGGGCGTGGCGCTGGTCATCACCGGCCCGGGGCTGACCAACACCATCACCGCGATGGCGCAGGCGCGGCAGGATTCGATCCCGATGCTGGTGATTTCCGGCGTCAACCGGCGCGATTCGCTCGGCCATGGCCGGGGCTTGCTGCATGAACTGCCGGACCAGCACGGCATGATCAAGACGCTGGCGCTCTATTCGCAGACGCTGCTCAACCCGGCCGATCTGGCGCCCGTCGTTGAGCGCGCCTTCGCCATCCTCACCTCCGGCCGGCCGGGGCCGGTGCATATCGAAATTCCGACCGATGTCATGACGGCGCAGATTGCTGCACCACCGCTCAGAAAAGCGACGGCGACACGGCCAAGGGCCGATGCCGAGACTTTGCAGAAGGCGGCCATTCTCTGCGGTGATGCCCGCCGCCCTGTGATCATCTGCGGTGGCGGTGCCATCACGGCTGAAGCGGAGATCCAGGAACTGGCCGAGCGCATCGGCGCACCTGTCGTCATGACCGTTAATGCGCGCGGCATGCTCGCGGGTCACCCGCTGCGGGTTCCCGCAAGTCCCAGCCTCAAGGCCGTACGCTCGCTGGTCTCCGATGCCGATCTGGTGATCGCGCTCGGCACGGAAATGGGCCAGACCGACTATGACATGTACGCCGACGGTGGCTTTCCGATCCTCGGCAATCTGATCCGCACCGATATCGACGCGGCACAGCTGGCGCGCGGGCCGCATGCGGCGCTGTCGATCCTGTCGGGCGCCAAGGCTGCGGTCTCCGGCATTCTCGTGTTCCTCACGGCCAAGCCGGCAGAGAAGGCCAAGGAACGGGCGGCGGCCACGCGCAAGGCAGCGATGGCCGAACTGACCGCAAAGATGCGGGCCGAAATCGCGGTGATCGACGCGATCTATCAGGCCCTGCCGGACTGCGTGATCGTCGGCGATTCCACGCAAGCTGTCTATGCCGGCAACCTCTATTGCGATGCGCCGAGGGCAAAGTCCTGGTTCAACTCCGCAACCGGTTTCGGTGCGCTCGGCTATGCGCCGCCGGCGGCTGTCGGTGCGGCCGTGGCCGATCCGGACAAGCCGGTCATCTGCCTTGTCGGCGACGGCGGCATCCAGTTTTCGCTGGCGGAATTGGGATCTGCCGCCGATATCAATGCCAATGTTATTTTCCTGGTCTGGAACAATGATGGCTATCAGGAGATCGAGGCCTACATGGTCGAGTCCGGCATCACGCCGGAGGGCGTCAAACCGTCCGCGCCGGATTTCCTGCTGGCAGCCGGAGCCTATGGCGTGCCGGCGGTGCGGCTCTCGAAAGCCGGCGATCTCGCGGCGGCACTGACCGAGGCCCGCAAACGCGGCGGTCCATCGCTGATCGAAATCCACCAGACGCGGACCGCGGGCGTGACGGCTTGAGCCCGCTGCCGATCAGGATGTTCAACGGGTATGTCTGATGGTAAGATTTGACTTTGGCGGCGGGCGATGGTTCTTAGGGCCGCTTGCGCGCTGAATCGGCGTGCAGTTCGGTGATCTGCAGTGCAAGCAGCCCGCCAACGGGAAGGACGATGTCCTCAATGGGCATGAACGGCAACAGCATCGATCGCAGTCAGGCAGGCAGGCTTTTTGCCGTGCTCTGGATTCTGGCTGCCGCGCTTGCGATGCAGTTCGTCGCCTCGGCGCAAGGGTTCACGTCGCGGTTCTCGACGCAGCAGAGCGCCGGCAACTTCGCGGTTCCCGAGAGCGGCACCTCCGATACGACCCTCTCGCGGCATGTCATGCGCGCGTTTCCGGTGGCCGATCTGCGGTTCACCACGGATCGCGCGGATGGCAAGGCTTCTCCCGGAGGACCCGGTCCCTTCGTCCTGCCTGCCGCAGTCTTGATGGTGGCGGTATCCTACGGCGGCATGCCCGTCGCGGCTTTTTCTCAAGCCGTCGCCCTAGGCGGACGCGGCGATGTTGTCCGTGTTCGCGGGCCTCCGGTGCTTGACGCCTGATTGCTGTCCTTGCAGGCAGCCCTTGCGCGTCGGCGCAATTTTCCTTGACGCATCACACCCGCGATCCTCGGCTTTGCCGGATGGACGTGGGCTATAATGGAACATCAACATGCGCACTTCGAAATGGGCCGTTCTGGCCTATGTCGCGATTACCCTCTTCGGGATACTCGCGGCGCTTCCCAATATTCTGCCGGCGGCCATCCAGCAGCAATATGCCTCTTTCCTCCCGGTCAAGCCGGTCACGCTCGGGCTCGACCTGAAGGGCGGGTCCCATCTTGTTCTGCAAGTCGATGCGGCCGGCCTGCGTCAGGCTCGTCTCAACACGCTTCTCGATGATATTCGCGGTGCGCTTCGCGCCGAGCGGTTGCCGACATCCTCGGCCCGCATCGCCGGCGACGCGATTGCCGTCAAGATCGCCGATCAGGCGGATCGCGACAAGGTCATGCCGAAGATCCAGGAGCTTGCAGCCCCGGTTGGTACGCTCGGTTTCGGCAGTGCAAACTCCGATATCGAAGTCTCGACGGTCGACGACACGATCACGGTGAAACTCACGGAGGCGGGTCTGAGCGATCGGATGACCGCTGCCGTCGATCAGAGTCTTGAAATCATCCGCCGCCGCGTCGATCAGGTCGGCGTTGCCGAACCGCTGATCCAGCGCGTCGGCTCGGACCGTATTCTCGTCCAGTTGCCGGGCCTGCAGGACCCGACGCGCCTGCGTCAGTTGCTCGGCTCGACGGCGCAGATGAGCTTCCATATGGTCGACACCTCGGTCGATCCGAACACGACGACACCGCCGCGCGGCGTCGACATCCTGCCGGGTGCCAATGACGGTGCCAAATATGCGGTCGAAAGCCGCGTGGCGATTTCGGGCGAGCGCCTCGCCGATGCCAAGGCCGGCTTCAACCAGCAGACCAACGAGCCGATCGTTTCGTTCACTTTCGACAGCCAGGGCGCACGCCAGTTCGCCGAAATCACCCGCGACAATGTCGGTCTGCCTTTCGCCATCGTGCTGGATGGAAAGGTCCTGACGGCGCCGCGTATCAACGAACCGATCCCCGGTGGCCAGGGCCAGATCAGTGGCAACTTCACCGCCCAGGAAGCAACGGTTCTTTCGGCGCTCTTGCGCTCCGGCGCCCTGCCGGCACCGCTGACCATCATCGAGGAACGCTCCGTCGGTCCGAATCTCGGTTCCGACTCCATCCGCATGGGCATCTATACCGGTCTTGCCGGCTTTGCTCTCGTCGTCACGCTGATGGTTCTGCTCTACGGCGCCTGGGGCATGATCGCCAATCTCGGCCTGCTGCTGCACACCATCCTGACCATCGGCGTACTCGGCATGCTCGGCTCGACGCTGACGCTTCCCGGTATCGCCGGTATCATCCTCGGTATCGGCATGGCGGTGGACGCCAACATCCTGATCAACGCCCGTATCCGAGAGGAAACGGAAGGCGGGGCAGGGGCGATGAAGGCGCTCGATATTGGCTTCAACAAGGCCTATGCCACCATCATCGACAGTAACGTCACTACCCTGTCCGGCACCATCCTCCTGTTCATGTTCGGCACAGGCCCGGTTCGCGGTTTCGCCATCACCATGATGCTCGGCATCGTCATCTCGATGTTCACCTCGATCACCGTCGTCCGTCTGGCGATGCGCGAAGTGGTTGTTCGCCGAAAGATGAAGAAGCTGGAAATCCCGTCGCTGTTCGGCGGCGTGCCGCATCTGCCGAAGATTTCCTTCATGAAGGGGCGCTTTGTCGCCATCGGCATGTCGGCATTCCTGTCGATCAGCTCGGTGATTCTGTTCTTCACGCCGGGCCTGCATTACGGCATCGACTTCGTCGGCGGCATCCAGGTGGAGGCGACTTCGAAATCCGTGCTCGATCTGCCGAAGCTTCGCGGCGAACTCGAAGAGCTGAACCTTGGCGAAGTGGCGTTGCAGGAGTTCGGCCAGAATCAATCCGTGCTGATCCGCGTCCAGCGTCAGCCGGGCGGCGAACAGGAGCAAACCGTTGCCTTGAACAAGATCAAGGAAGGCGTGGTCCAGGTCATTCCGGATGTGAGCTTCGAGCGTACAGAAGTCGTCGGCCCGACGATCTCGGCCGAACTTGCCCGCTCGGGCTTTCTTGCCGTGGCGCTCGCGATGCTGGCGATCCTGCTTTACATCTGGTGGCGGTTCGAATGGCACTTTGCCGTCGGCGCAATCGCAGTACTCTTGCTCGACATCACCAAGACGATCGGCTTCTTCGCGCTGACCGGCATCGACTTCAACCTGACGGCCATCGCCGCCCTTCTGACGATGATCGGCTATTCGGTGAACGACAAGGTCGTGGTCTATGACCGCATGCGTGAAAACCTGCGCAAGTACAAGTCGATGCCGTTTTCCGACCTGATCGACATGTCGATCAACCAGGTGCTGGCACGATGCATCTTTACCTCGATGGCAACGGCGCTTTCGCTTGTACCGATGGCGATCTGGGGTGGCGATGCGGTGAAGAGCTTCGCCTGGCCGATGATCTTCGGCGTCATCGTCGCAACGACGTCGTCGATCTATATCGGCGGGCCGATCCTGCTCTTCCTCAGCCGCTGGTGGAAGGACCGCGAGGCGACCCGCGCTCCGGGGACCGAACTGGCCAAGAGCTGATCAGCCGCGATGCAGCGAAATTGAAAGGGCGGCTTCGGCTGCCCTTTTTTTGTCCCATGAAGGGGCTACATATCGTCTGCGAACAAACGCGGGGCGGCGCTCTGAATTAGATCGTCGTTCTAAGATGTCGCAGTTATCGAATATCTTCTGCTTCATTTGACCAAAATGGCGAACGAAAGAGTATTATTTTTCGCATAACGCCAATTTTAGTTGACTAAATTGGTGGTCTACTCTATTTTGTGATTGTCCGCTGCTGGATGAAGCAGAACGGAAGCTTGTAACCCCGCCCGGAAAGCATCCGACCGGGCCTTTGCCGAAGGAGAGAGCCATGTCTGACAATGCCCGCATCGCTGCTTTCCAAGGCATGCGTTCCTATTGTCGCGCAACGAAAGACCATTGCATTCGCATCTTCTGGCGAATGTGAATCCAGGCAGTCCTTCTTTGAATTTATGCACGATTTTGAATGATCCGCGTCTGGGCGCGGCGGGAGCGTTATTCCATGAACAAGCAAGTTATAGAGTTCGGCGGAGAAGCCGTCGGTGTCGTCGTCCCGGATGCGGACAGGTTGAAGTTCGTCGCAGTGAAGTATTCCGTCTGGGATCTGGATTCGCGGTACTTCCGCTCAGCCGATGAGGCGAGGGCCGCGGTACGTCAGTTGATGGTTTCGCAGAGTGTTCGGCGGCCCGTGTTGCAATCCGCAGACACATCGATGGCATACGCTGCGGCGTAAGCATAAATATGCGCGAAAACCGCAGTTCGGCCATCTTTTCACTAAATCGGTATATTGGCACGGCTTCTCATGTGATATGCCGGGTTATACAATGGCAATCGGCAAATAGGCGCCGTTTTCAGCGCCTATTTGTGAAAAGAGCGAACTGCGATGCTGACGAAAAAAGGAAAATACGGATTGAAGGCGTTGGTCGACTTGGCCCGGCTTGATCCGGGCGAGACCGCTTTCATTACCGAGATTGCAAGCCGCAACAATATCCCGAAGAAGTTTCTCGACACGATTCTCCTGGAATTGCGCAACGCCGGCATCCTGCGTTCGAAGAAGGGGCCGGGCGGCGGCTATTCCTTGTCGCGTCCCGCGTCGGAAATCCGCATTGGCCAGGTCGTCCGCACGTTGGACGGCCCGCTGGCGCCGATCCGCTGTGCCAGCCGCACGGCCTATGAGGTCTGTGATGATTGCAACGATCCGGACACCTGCGAGGTTCGTCGCTCGATGACGACGGTTCGCGATGCCATCGCTGATATTCTCGACACGATGACGCTGGAAGCCTTCGTCAGCAATCCCGGCCAGCCGATCCTTTCTGAAGACGAACTTGTCCCAAAGCGTGCCAGCTGACTCCGGGAAGCCATTTATGGTGCTGATTTGCCGGAATTGCCGGGAAAGTGCGCAATTTAGCCGTTTTGGTTTGATCTGAAAGCGCTCCGGCTGTAACCGGATACGCAATGATGGTTTTGGAGTGGCAATGATGGGTCTCAGGCAAGTCGATATGAACACCGCTGAAGAACGTACCGTGTTTGAATCGATCGGACGATCCATCGCCACGGCCGTCGATGGGATCAATGCGCTTGCTGCCTGTTTTGCCGCCGATCAAATCCTTTCGCGCAGTCTTGTCGATGCCGTCGAACTGATCGCGCGCGGCCGCGGCCGCGTGGTCGTTTCCGGTATCGGCAAGAGCGGGCATATTGGCCGCAAGATCGCCGCAACCATGGCATCGACCGGGACCTCCGCCTATTTCGTACATCCGACGGAAGCCAGCCATGGCGATCTCGGCATGATCACGTCGGATGATCTGCTCATTCTTCTTTCCTGGTCCGGAGAGACGGTCGAACTCGGAAATATGCTGACCTATGCCAAGCGCTTCAGCGTTCCGATCGTCGCGGTCACATCTAACTCCGAAAGCGTGCTTGCACGCAATTCCACTGTCGCCATCACTCTGCCGAAGGTTCAGGAGGCATGCCCGCACGGATTGGCGCCGACGACGTCGGCGATGCTGCAGCTGGCTGTGGGCGACGCGCTGGCAATAGCGCTTCTTGAGAGGCGCGGCTTCTCGGCACAGGACTTCAAGACGTTTCATCCGGGCGGCAAGCTCGGTTCGCAGCTGCTTCTCGTCCACGAGCTTGCGCATGATGGCGAAGCAATTCCTTTGCTGCCGCTCGGCAGTCCGATGGGCGACGCGGTTATCCAGATGTCGTCCAAAGGTTTCGGCGTCGTTGGAGTTACCGACGCCTCCGGCAAACTTGTCGGCGTAATTACCGATGGCGATTTGCGCCGCCATATGTCTCACGATCTGCTTCTCGAAACTGTAGACTCGGTGATGTCGCACCATCCCAGGGTTATCAAGAGCAGTGTACTGGCAAGCGCGGCAATGGAAATCATGCAGTCGCAGAAGGTGACCGTGCTGTTTTTGGTCGATGAGTTCGATTTGCCGAGTGGTATACTGCATATCCACGACTTGCTGCGCGCAGGCGTTGCCTGAGCGGATCTGTCTGCGCCGGATGAACGCGTGACGGCACATCTCACGTTGCCGCGCGGTACGACGGCGTATTTTGATATCGCGCCGCTCGTGGCAAGTGGAACTGGAAAAACGGCTTTGCGAGCAGATAGCCTTGCCTAACCTACACGAGTATTCACCTCCGGGTCCCGACCGGACAAATGATGCAAAGCCTGCGGTGTCCGGCGTTGTGCCCGACGCAATCCCGACTTTCGCTTTCCACATCAACGGTTGGAAGCGGGCTGTTTTCCGGCGTTATTTTCCGAAGCATGCCTTTACGTTCGTGCCGATGTATACGCGGGAGAATGAATTTGAGGAGGTCTGGGCGGCCAGGATTCTACGGGAGGAAAATCCGCAAATATTTGTCTGGAGCCTGAGGGCGCCGGACGGGTTGCGTGATTTTGCGTTAAAGCACGGCATTCCGGTTTTCTTCATCGAAGACGGCTTCATCCGCTCGGTGGAAGCCAATGCCAGCCGGACGCCACCGCTTTCCCTCGCTCTCGACACGGGAACCGCCTATTTCGACTGCCGGGAACCGTCGGACCTCGAGCGCTTGCTCGCCACCTACGATTTCGACAGCGCGCCCGAGCTTTTGGGACGCGCAGCAGCGGGCATCCGCTTTTTGCTGGAGACTGGCGTCAGCAAGTACAACAGCAATGCCAAAGCGGACATTGAAAGCCTCTATGGCCCGAAATCCGGCAAGCGCGTGCTGGTGATCGGCCAGGTCGAGGATGACGCCTCCATCCAGTTCGGCTGCCTGCCCGCGATTACCAACAACGATCTGGTCCGGCTTGCAGCGCAGGAAAATCCGGGCGCACAGATCATCTACAAGCCACACCCGGACATCCTCAGCCGGGTTCGCCTGGCTCAGTCGAATCCGCAGGATGTTGGTCATCTCTGTACTGTCCTCACGCAACCGCTGCCGATGGCTCACGCTTTCGAGACGATCGATCATGTCTATACGATCACATCGCTCGCTGGCTTCGAGGCGTTGTTGCGGGGCATAAAAGTCACCGCCTATGGATGCCCCTTTTATGCGGGCTGGGGGCTGACAGATGATCGCCAGCCCAATCCGCGCCGCGGCCGCGCCTTGACGATCGAGGCATTATTTGCCGGTGCTTATCTCCTCTATCCGCGTTATTTCGATCCCGGTACGGGCAAGGAAGTGTCTTTTGAGGAAACGGTCGATGGAATCAGGCTTTATTTCTCCACGCCGAAGGCTCTCGGCGATCCACGCCAGCCGTCGGGCCCACAATGGCAGGCATGGGGTCCCTACGGCATACTCGGTTGGCGGCATTTGCTGACGCCGCTGGTTTCGCCGGTGATCGCGAGGATCGGGCATGGCCGTGACGCGGAGAACTATCGGGCGGATCCCATTCAGTTCTTCCGCGAGCTTTCCAATCCGAAGTTCAGGTTGATCGGACGTGTCCTGTATCCGTTCGACAGATAGCGGGTTTCGTGACATTTGCCTGAAAATAGGCACTATAGAATGTTACCTTGAAACGGAGCGCAAGCTGCGGGGACCGGACAGGCGCAAGCAAGATTGAGTACCCATGGCATCAATGGACTCCAATTGGCGCTGTTTGCGTCTTGAAGTGAGAAAGAGCAGTTTCGTTGGGACACGTCTACACACATGCGCGGGTCGTTGCCGCCTTGCTGATCCGCGAAATAGCGGCACGGTTCGGCAGCAAGCCTGGTGGTTACGTCTGGGCGTTGCTCGACCCCGCGGCGCATGTGCTGCTGCTGACGATCGCCTTTCAAGCGATTGCTCGGGCGCCGGCGCTCGGCGTCAGTTTCCCGCTGTTCTTTGCAACGGGGTATGTCGCCTTTCAGTTCTACCAGGCGATGACATCCTATCTGAACGGTGCGGTCAGGGCGAACAAGTCGTTGCTCAACTATCCTAGCGTCGCGCCCATCGATACGGTCGTCGCGCGCTATTTCCTGCAATTCGGCACGACGGCCATGGTTGCCGTCGTCATTCTCGGTGTGATCGTTGTCTGGATGCGGGTGCCGCCGGAGCTGTCATGGCCGCCGATCCTGGAAGCAGCTTTCGTCGGGAGCGTACTGGGTCTGGGGGTCGGGCTGATCAACAATGTCATGTTCGTCAAGTATCCGCTTTACGAGAAGGTTTTCAACATCGTCAACAGACCGCTCATGTTGATCTCCGGCATCTTCTTCCTGCCGGATGCTATTCCGCATCCCTATCGCGAAATTATTCTTCTCAATCCGCTCACTCATTTGATCATGCGTTTCAGGACGGGATTTTACGACGAATACAGGGCCATAGGGCTCGATATGTCCTATGCCCACATGTTCGCATTTTTGACATTGTTTTTTGGAATGCTATTGTTCTCTGCGTCTTCCACTCTGTTGAGAAATGAATGATCAGGCTTGAGCAGGCGACGAAGTTCGCGCGAACCAAAGGCATTCACAAGCCGATTATCGACCGCGTCTCTCTTGTCTTGCCGCGGGGGAAGAGCATTGGGCTGCTTGGTCGCAACGGCGCAGGCAAATCGACTTTGCTCCGTCTCATCGCCGGGACGATCAGGCTGGACAGTGGCAAGATCATTCGGCAGGGAAAGGTTTCTTGGCCGCTCGGGTTTCAGGGAAGCTTCCAAGGGACGATGACCGGCGAACAAAACGTTCGTTTCGTCGCGCGCATTTACGGCGTCGATACGCGTGAACTGATAGACTATGTCGAAGACTTCGCGGAACTCGGACCTTTCTTCAAGGCGCCGGTTAGGACTTATTCGTCGGGCATGAAGGCCAGGCTCGCCTTCGGATTGAGCATGGGCGTGAATTTCGATTACTATCTCGTTGATGAAATCACTGCCGTCGGCGATGTGAATTTCAAGAAAAAGTGCCGCGTTGTATTCGATAGCAGGTTGCAGGATTCCGATGTGATCATGGTTTCTCACAGCACATCAACCATTCGCGATTATTGTGATTGCGGGCTGGTTATGGAAAATGGCAAATTAACTTATTATGACGATATTGAGGACGCAATCCGCGCCCACAATGGCAATATGAAGGAACGGTAGATGGCGATCATCAGGAATGCAGCCCCGAGTGCTGCGCGAAAGGATATCGCTGTAGACCGGCTCACCAATCAGGACGTGGTCAAGTCGAAAAGCGTGCATCTCCTTGAAGGGCTGCTGGGAAACGACGACCGCATGCTTGCGCCAAGGGCAAAACCGGAGGCGCCCAACAAATTCCAGAAGATCATCACGCAGGAAGTGAACAAGCGCAGTTGGCTGGGTTCAATCCGGTTGCGTCACGCCATGATCATGGTCAGCTTCGTGGCGTTCGTAGCGATCCCTGCGGCGCTTGCATCGCTTTATATGATGTTTATCGCCTCCGATCAGTATCATAGCTCTGCGTCCTTCTCTGTGCGCAGCATCGAGGCCACGGGTTCATCCGATATCCTCGGCATGTTCACCCAGGCATCGACGGGCAATACAGGCTCCGACAGCTATATCCTGATGGATTTCATCGGCAGTGAAAGAATGCTGGCCGACGCGGAGAAGAAGTTCGATCTCGACAAAATTTACGCTGCGCGCGGTTTGGACTATTTCTATGGAATGGCTGCGGGCCTGCCCGTGGAAGACAAGCTCTCCTATTGGCGCAATATGATCGACGTGAACTACGATCATGCTTCGGGAATCATGCAGCTGCAGGTCAAGGCATTCGACCCGCAGCAGGCGCAAGACATTGCCAAGTTCATCCTTGAGGAGAGCGATGCGCTGGTCAACAACCTGTCCGCATCGGCCCGCGACGGTGTTCTTAAGTCCGCGCAGGATGAAATGCATCTCGCAGAGAGCCGCCTTGCCAAGGCACGAGCGGCAGTGCGCGAATATCGCGATGTTTCGCAGGAGGTTGATCCCGTCGAAGGAGCGAAGCTGGCGGCGCAGCTCATTGGTGGATTGGAGGCACAGCTCGTCCAGATGAATGCCGACCTCGCAACGGCAAAATCGCAGATGGGCGAAGACACCCCTCGCATTCGCGTACTCAAGGCACGCATAGCCAGCGTGGAAGAGCAGCTCTCATCCGAACGTCAGCGGCTCGGGAGCGGAAACGCAGGGGCGCAATCCGAATCGGGAGCTAGCGGCGATGTTGCCGGCCGAATCCAGAAGTTTGAGGCGCTGGAGACAGAGCGCGAATTTGCTGAGCGTGCCTATACGGCATCCTTGGGCAGCCTGGAAAAGGCCCGCATTGATGCGGGTAACAAGCAGCGTTATCTTGCCGTCTTCCTGGAGCCGTCGCTCTCCCAGATGGCTCAGTACCCGGCGCGGTTCCTTAATTCGTTCCTCGTGGCACTGGGTCTGCTGTTTGCATGGGCCGTGTTCGTGATGGGCTATTACAATATCCGCGACCGGACCTGAGTTTTGCCGGAAAATTGCGCATAGATACATACGGCCAGGCGGATGTTGCTGACTGGCCGTCGCACATGACTGTTCCGAACAGCAGCCCATGGCTTTTTTTCCATAGATATGAGCATCTGGTTCGAACGAGGCGTGCACGGTATTCGATAATGATTTTTTTTATGAGAGCAGGCAGATTTATCAAGTCGCTGCCGCGAGTCCGTTTTTTAAGACCTTTCGCCATCAGGCTCGATTGGGGGCACGACAATGTCGTCGAGGGAAAGGGCGGGATGATTGCGACGATCCGCCTCTACGGGAGCCGGAACCGGATCGAGTTGCCGAAGACATCCTCTTTTACCGGCCACATCACCGTTCACGGCGAGGGAAACCGCATCCTGATCGGCGAAAATGGCCGTTTGACAGGTCAACTTATGGTCAAAAAGGCTGCAACCAGGCGGTGACCATCGGCGAGGCACGACTTTCGAATCGGTCTATGTTCTCTGCATGGAGCGCTGTGATGTTACGATCGGGCGCTGCTACCTGTTTTCTCGCGGGATCGAGATACGTACAAGCGATTCCCATTCGCTGATCCGGAAAAGAGACGGCCGTCGGCTCAATCGCGCAGCACCTGTCGTCGTTGTTGCCAAGTCCTTCGTCAACAAGGCATTCAGCGAAAGCGGTGTCGTTCTGGCCGGTACCCCCGCAACGCTTGTCAAGCGCAGCGTCACATGGAGGCGGGCAAGAAAGCGCCGCTTGTCGCAGGATGAAATGGAAGCCCGGGGCCTTGTAGAGCCCATCAGTGACGACGAGGCGTGATTTTCGAAGGTTTTTTTCTCGGAGGCGGATCAATGAACGCGCCGGGTTGATTGACCGAGCGCGTGTGTAGCCTTTCCGCAATCGCATCCGCGCCGGCATCCGTACCGGCAGCGGAATATAAGTTTCCTTTTACCTGGATTGCCGCCGCGAGCAGGCGGAAAAAAGCCGTGCGCAGCGGCTCCTCCGGCGGCACCGGGTCGCTCCAGAACTGATCGAGCCCCGTTTGATCGCTGAGCCCCGCGATGTCGAAAACCGCCTCTCCCAACACCTTGACCGGCTTGCCCAGCTGCAAGGCATGCAGCCCGACGGTGGAGTTGACCGTGACAATGCCCGTCCCTTTTCGGAGCAACGCGTTCAGGTCGCCGCCGTCAAGCAACCGCACGCGTTGGCTTATATCAAGCCGGGCCGCCAGATCCTCGACATAGGCTCGCCAATTGATCAGGCCGTTGTCGAGGGGATGTATCTTGACGACGAGTTGCGCTGCGCGCGGTGCATTGCCTGCAAAGGAGGTCAGGATCTGACTGATCGCCTCGCGCTGGTCGTTGTAGGGCGAATGGGCGCGCAGCTGAAAGTCGGTTTGCAACTGCAGTGGGAAAACGAAAAACGGGGCGTTGCCGGCAAGCAGATTCTCGACAAGGGCCGTTGCGGCCGCGCTTCTTCTCTTGCTGCCGGCCAGACGCACAACCCAGCCAGCATATTCGGTCAGCGGATGGAAGAGGGCATGGCGACGGTAGTGCGGGAAGAGGAACCACAGGAAGACGTTCGGCAGATTGTAGAGGAGGTCATAGCCAGCTTCGGCGGCAAAACTTTGCGCATAGCGTTTTTTCCAATCCGGCTCGGGAAGTGTGCGGGCGGCATCGACGATCTGCCGGGGGTCTGCAGGAAAGTGGGAATTGGATGACATGCCGTCGCGCTCGACGGTCAACCAGTCCGGCCGCAGGTAACCCATTTCGACAACGGTGACCTCCACATTGCAGCCCCTGGCAGCGTCGACCGCAACTCGATGATAGGCGCGCTCTTCGCCCAGCAGCACAAGGTCGGTAACAGCATGCCGATCCATGAAGGAGGCGACATGATCGCGCCAGTCGGTTCCACCGCGGCCACGATAATTGTGTCCACCCTTGCGCCGCCAGAAGATCTGGTCGCCTGCATTGAGGTTGATCCTCAGGCAGCGATAGCCTTTCGCCTCAAGCCGATCGGCGATCTTCGCAAAGATCGGCGAGGATGGCCCCTGCAGGAAAAGGAAGACGCGCCGCTCCGGCATATTTTGCAAAGCCATCGTCACAGACCCTTGGGGAACAGCGCCGGCACTATCGCAGATCATCCTTTTGCAGGTTGGCATGCTTGAGCATTGCTTCCAGCAACTTCCAGGGTTCTTCATTGCGCGGAAATGTGGGGGCGTGATGCGCTTTGCGCGCCGCCGCCAGGGGCACGATGAAATAGTCCGTGCGGGGATCGGGGAAGGGGTCGGCGAAGGATTTCAGCAGCGGGGCGTGGTCGCCGTAGAAAACCAGCCACACAGGGCGGTCGAGCCTGTTCAGATGATCAACCAGTTCGCCCAGTGCCTTATCGGACTGCTGGAGGATATCGAGGTATATCTCGATGGGATCCGTCATTCCCGCGACGCGATTGGGCTCCCATGGCCCATGATTGGCCATCGACGCGACGAAAAGAAAACTGCCCTTTGTATCCGTCTGGTTTTCCACATCCGCGATAACCTTGCGGGTCAACGCGGCATCCGAGACATAGGGACCGTCGCGTGTTGTATCATGCTCGAATTCATCGAGCATGGTCATCTTCTCGAAGCCGAGCTGCGGCATGGCCTTGTGACGAAGGAAGAACGTCCGGTCATAGGGATGCATGAAATGCGTGCTCCAGCCCGCATTCTTCAGCTTCGTCGGCCAGACCACGTTGGTATAATGGCTGGCGCGCAGATAGGGATAACTTGCATCAATGTGGAGATCGTCGGGGACAAGGCCGCTCAGCACCGCGAACTCCGTTCGCAGCGTATAGCCGCCCTCGAAGACGGTCGAGAGGCGGCCCCATTGCACTGCGAGTTTCTGCAGCCGGTCGATCGTCGGCAGCTTGAGCTTGCCCACGCCGCAATGGCGCATATCGAGAAAGGATTCCGATTGCCAGACGACGACGAGCGGCGCCTTGTTGTCAGCATCATGCCCGATCAGATCCTTCACCGCGGCAAAAAAGCGCTCGGACAGGTCTGCAACGATCTTCTCACGCCGGCGGCCGAGCCAGAGGATGAAATGGAAGACCACGGAAGCAAAAGTGCCGAAGCGGATTGTGCTTACCTTGACGTTCGGCTTGCCGACCAGTTGCTGCACGAAGTCCGCCACCGGCCGGTTGACCGGACCGTAGAATAGCAGGATCCAGGGAAGATCGGCAATCAGGATCATAAGCACGATCCAGCCCAGCTTGTGACTGGACGGCAGGATGCTCG
Source organism: Rhizobium herbae (assembly GCF_017873135.1). Classification (GTDB taxonomy): domain Bacteria; phylum Pseudomonadota; class Alphaproteobacteria; order Rhizobiales; family Rhizobiaceae; genus Pararhizobium; species Pararhizobium herbae. The sequence goes on from NZ_JAGGJV010000002.1 coordinate 706,136, forward strand.
GTTCGAAATACATGTAGAGAGCCGAGACACCGAACACATACAAGAAGGCGACCGCCCAGAAGACGATGTTGAGTGAGTTCGCGTAGAAGATCGACTTGTATTTGAAGACGTCGGCAACCAGGGCGATATCGGAAAAGACCAGCGGTTCGCGAATGAATTTATACTTCGCCCGCGATATGCCGGTAAAGATGACGAAGAAGCTCATAGCACCGGCGCCGCCATAGAGTGGGCGCCAGGAAATTGAGAAGAATCCCGCAAAGACCAGAGCAATGATTGGAAGCCGCGCCAGAATATCCACGGCTGCGCGCCTGCGGCTCGACGGCGGCCGGTTTTTCCGGCGTTCGCGTTTGGGCAAGGCAAATTTATCCGTGAACAGGATGACAGCGCAAGCCAAGGCGTAGCAGAAGACAGTCAGCGTTACGGGATGGTCATGCATGTGGAGCGACGTCAACGCCAAACGGATACCTTCATGATTTTCATCCGTCGCCGACTCGTCATGCATCGCCGCGACAGAGCGACACTTAAATCCTATTTGTGGCAGATACAAGCAGACTGTGCCCGTTCAGGGGCCGCGGCTGATTCGCCGGATGGCACGGTCGAACCACCAGTTGAGAAAGGGCTTCACCGTCGAGCCGAACCGCCCCAGCGCAAGCAGCGTCCAGCCGAAAAATACCTCGAAATCACCTCTGTCGATGGCGCGGACGATGCGGCCTGCGACAGCTTCCGAGGGCCAGGGAGAAACACGTCCCATGATCACCGACGCTTCAGGCGGGCGGTGTTCCAATTCGCGGGCGAACTGCGGCGTTTCGGTATCGGGCGGGAAGCAGACGGAGATGCGGACGCCGTGCGGCGTGGCTTCCGAGCGCAGCGCCTCCGCAAAACCATGCAAGGCGAATTTTGAGGCGGAATAGGCGGTGTAGCCGTAAATGCCGATGAGCCCGGCGCCGGAGGAAATCAGCATGATCCTGCCGGCACGCCGCTCTTTCATGCCCGCGTAGACTGCTCGTACCGCGTGAACACTGCCAGAGAAGTTTGTGTGGAGCTGGCGGTCGAATGCATCGGATGAAAGCGTCTCGAACGGTCCGGGTTCGACAACGCCCGCGGAGGTGATCAGGATGTCACAGGCGCCGAAGGCATCCTCGCATCTGCGGATTGCCGCCACCGTCTGGCTTTCGTCGGCAACGTCAGCGCTTTCGATGCGGACAGCGCCCGGGCCATGGCCTTTGGCAAGCTCGTCTTGTACTGCCTCGAGCACCGATAGCGTTCGTGCAAGAAGGGAAACACGGGCGCCCCGGAAAGCATAAATCCGGGCAAGTGCCAGCCCGATCCCGCTCGAGCCGCCCGTAATGATCACATGAGTCATGCCGCAAGACCGGTTCGGTTCATGGAAATTCGTGTGGCGGCTCGGGAGCTGCCAATCCTATCGGGAGGCGAGCATCTTCATCATCTGCTGGATATCGATCGATGCAAGACCGAAATTTCGCTCTGCGAGATCCTTCAGCTTTTCCGCCGTCACCGCCACGGTCTGACGGATCTGCTCTTCCGTGTGCTCGCTGGTAATGAAGAACCGCAAACGCGCCATGCCCTCCGGCACTGCCGGGTGAATGATCGGCAGGGCGTTGATGCCGGCGGCAAGAAGATCGTTCGACAGCTGTACAGCGCGCAGCGAATCCCCGACCAGCACCGGAACCACCGAGAAACCGGCGCTCAAGCCCGTATCGAGACCGGCTTCTTGGGCAAGCTTCAGGAACAGCGCGCCATTCCGCTTCAATGCCGCCACACGTTCCGGTTCGCTTTCCAGAATATCGAGGCTTGCGATCGCGGACGCCGTCAGCACCGGCGCAAGGCCGACGCTGTAGACGAAGCCGCCGGCGGTTGCCTTGAGTACCGCCGCCAGAGCGGCGCTACCGGCGATATAGCCGCCGCAGCTCGACGTCGTCTTGGAGAGCGTTCCCATCCAGATATCGACCTGACGCGGATCGATGCCGAAATGCTCGAATGTGCCCTTGCCGCGCTTTCCGAGGATGCCGAGCGAATGGGCTTCGTCGACCATCAGCCAGAAACCGTATTCTGTCTTCAGCTTCATGATCGCCGGCAGGTTGGCAATATCGCCGTCCATCGAATAGACGCCTTCGACGATCACCAGAATGCGGCGATAATCGCCGGCTACCGTGCGCAGCACATGTTCGAGGTCGTTCGCATCATTGTGCTTGAAGAGGCGGCGCGTGGCGCCGGACAGCTTGATGCCGGCAAGCGCACTGTTGTGGATGAACTCGTCATGCACCACGAGGTCCTTCGGACCCATGAGGCAACTGATCGCCGCGACATTGGTCAGATAGCCGCTGACGAAGCAGACGGAGGCCTCGACGCCGTAGAAGGCGGCGATGCGCTCTTCCAGTTCGGCGTGCGCCGGGCGTTCGCCCGCTACCAGCCGGCTGGCAGATGCCGAGATGCCGAAGGTGTTGATGGTGTCGCGTGCCTGGGCAAGCACATGCGGGTGCCGGTTGAGGCCGAGATAATCATAGGACGCGAAATTGATCAGTTTGCGTCCGTCGATAACGGTCGTCGCTCCGGCCGCGGTCTGGTGAGCCCGGTAAAAAGGGTTTTCGATGCCCAGCTGCTCGCTCGCGGCCTTCTGCGTCTGAACCTGCTTGTATTCCGGCAGATCCTCGAACCTGGTCTGCTTGCGCCTGACCGGGGGAGGAACATCGCGCTCCGAGCGAGCCATGCGGTTACGCTCGGAAGACTGATGCGCGTTGCGCATTCGGTCCAGCAGGTTTTCCTTCAGGCTGCTGTTCATTTTCGAGACGTTGTGACGTTCCTCGTCCTTGCTCATAGGCTAACTGCCTTCTCCGTGCCGTTGCCGGTATGGCGCTGGGTGAGCTCGTTGACGATCTTGTTGTCGGCCGGCTCGCTGTCATCTTCGCCGCCATTATCGCGCTTGCTGACCTTGTCATAAAGCTTGCGCGCGACATCGCCGACAGTCGTATTGTCGGCAACGCCGCTCAATGGCATGTCGAAGCCGGTATTCTGCTGGAAGCTGATCCCGAGTTCCACCGCCATCAGGCTGTCGAGACCGATTTCCTTCAGGATCTTGCTGCGCGAAATCGTATCCTTCGACACGCGCAGGATAGCGGCGATTTCGCTTGCGACCAGATCATAAAGGATATCTTCGCCCTCCTGCGGCGATTTTCCCTCGATCATCGCCACGAGATCCATGGCCTTGCCATCGCTGCCCGAGGAATGCTGGTCGGCCGTTCGCAGGATAACCTCGAACAATGCATTGCGAACAACCGGCAGATTGCGCGCAGCCGCCCAATCAAACTCGGAAATCATCGCCACGGCGGCATCGACCGTGCCCGGATCGGAGCGGATGTAGCTCTCGACCTGATTGAGGGCGGACTTTGCCTTCAGCGCGGTCTTGCCGATACGCTTGGAGAGCAGATCGTTGACGTCTGTGTTCTGTGCCAGATAGCCCTTGTCGGCAATGGCGCCGAAGCCGATCGCCAGGCCCGGCAGACCTTCCAGCCGGCGTGCACGGGCAAGGCCTTCGAGATAGCCGTTGGCAGCGACATAGTTGGCCTGGCCGGGATTGCCGACCAGCGTCGTTGCCGACGAGAACATGATGAAATGATCGAGGGTATCGCTGCGCGTCAACCGGTCGAGAACGGCGGCGCCCTTGACCTTCACGTCGATGACCGGACGGTTGCGTTCGCGGCTGAGATTGTTGATCAGCGCATCGTCGAGAACCATCGCCGCGTGAATGACGGTTTTCACCGGCCCGATCTGCCGGAGCGTCTTCAGCAGCATGTCTGCCGCCGCTTCATCGGTCACGTCGCAGGCATGAACGGTCGCCGAAACCCCCTTGCTTTCCCAGCGTTTGATAGTCTCGAGGGTTTCGATGTCGGCAATGCCGCGGCGCGTCGCGAGCGCGATGTTGCGCGCGCCCTTGTCGACGAGCCAGTTGGCGGCAGCGAGACCAAACCCGCCGATACCGCCAACGACCAGATGCACGCCCAGGCTATCGACCGACATCCGGCCGGCCGGCCGGTGGGCGACTTCATCGCGTCCGGAAACGGGCGGGAGGACGACGATCTTGCCGATGTGGCCGGCATTCTGCATCAGGCGGAAGGCGTTGCCGATTTCGTCGAAACCAAACGCGCGGTAGGGCAGGGGCACAAGCTTGCCCTCTTCGAACAGCGCCCCGATTTCCGTGAAAATACGCTTCGTCAGATCCGGAGCGTTGACCAGCAGCTGGTCGGCATCGATGCCGAAATAGCTGATGTTGCGGCGGAACGGCCGCAGGCCGATCTTGCTGTCGGCATAGTAGTCGCGTTTTCCCAGTTCCAGGAAGCGGCCGAATGGCTTCACCAGCGACAGGCTCTGCTCCATGGCTTCCGCAAACAGCGAATTCAGGACCAGATCCACGCCTTCACCGCCGGTAACGCCGAGGATGTCGTTGACGAAGGCGAGCGAGCGGGAATCAAAGACGTGATCGGCGCCGAGCATCTTCAGGAAGCGGCGTTTTTCGCGCGTTCCCGCCGTGGCGATCACCTTGGCGCCGGCAAGCTTGGCGACCTGCAGAGCTGCCAAACCGACGCCGCCGGCAGCACCGTGGATCAGGATGGTTTCACCGGCGCGGATGCGGCCGAGTTCCATCATTGCGTAATAGGCGGTGAGGAAGGCAACCGGCACGGTTGCCGCGGCAACGGGGCTGACGGTTTCCGGCAGCCTGGCGACACCCGAGCGTGAAACGACGGCATGGGTGGAGAACGCCGCTGGCGCAATCGCCATCACGGCATCGCCGACCGAAAGGTCCTTGACGCCGCTGCCGATGGCCACAACGTGGCCGGAAAGCTCCATGCCGATCGTCGCTCCGGCAAAGCCGTCCTCCAGCGCTTCTTCCGGAAGAAGGCCCATTGCCCACATAACATCGCGGAAGTTCAGACCGGTCGCGGCGACCGCAACGACGACATCGTCCGGGCCTGCCTGCGGAATTTCAGATTCTTCCCAGGCAATGCTCCCGACCTGCGAACTGACGCGCTGGCGAATGGTCGCGGCCTTGAAATTGGTGGTCTTGCGCAGGCTCTGATCGACAGGCCCTGGGACGGCGCGGATTTCCGAGAGGATGCCGCTCGTTCCATCAAGCAGCCATTCGCGGTTTTCGCTTTCGTTGCCGAGCATCGAGATCGCCGCGGCAAGCTGGTTGCCGACACCGGACTTCGGACCCGTGAAATCGAGCGAGTGGATATCGAGGAAATCATATTCGTTCTGCAGCACACGGGCGAATGCCCACAAGCCACTGTTGATGCTTGAACCAGAGACATTCCTGTCGCGCGAAGCCCCCGTCACCGGCGCGCCGCCCGGCGCTACGATGAGAAGACGCGGACGGTGATCGGCGGCAGGCTCCACATTGGAATAATACTGGCGCAGGGCCTCCGCAAATGCGCTCAGCGCGAGTACCCGATTTTGCAGAACGGCCGAATCCTGGCTGCGGTCAGCGGAGGTCGCGGACGACAGGTAGATTGCGCGTACCGGTTTCTCGTTGAGCCCTTCGATAGCTTCCGCGATCTTATCCTTGTCGGTATCGAAATCGCCGGTCAATTGAACCGGGATGAGCGGTGCCTGGATCGCGTCCTTGCCGGAGGGCAATGCGCTATGCAGGCTTGAGGCGCTGCCTTCGTGCAGGACAAGCACCGGGCTCGAAATGTCCGCAGGCTGTGCATCTGCCGTTTGCGCGATATCGGCAAATTGACCGCCTTGCGCTTCGACAATGATGATGTTGCCATGCGACAATTCGCGGTCTTCGACAGAAATATTGCGCAAACCGAGATCGGTCAGGTCCTTCTGCCATTGCGTCACTGTTGCCAGCTTGCCGATGGGGAATTCGACGGCCTGGGTGCGAGCAAACCACCCCTCGGTCAGCCCGAAAGCAAAGTCGCTGAACACGGTCGGTGCATTGGTTGCGGCAACAAGAGCGCCGTTTTCCTGCAGGCAGACGCGCAAAGCATTACGTATGGCACCGTCTTCGTCGATCAGCGTGAAAATCGTATCCGAAGCGCTGACGACCAGATCGAAGGCCGGAAGCGTCGCGAAGGCATCCTTTTTCAGGACGCGCACATGCGCGTCTTCCTCGAAGGCGATTTCCAGATTGCGCTGGGCATTCTCGCGCGGTTCGACGACGATCAGGCCGGCATTGTATTTCGCAGCCAGCGTCGCGAGCTTGCGGGTGAAACCGGCGGATACCGTGCCGGCTTCGACGATCCGCAGATCGGTTTTGCCGTTTTCGCTTGCCAGCGCCTTTTCGACCGCAGCCAGAACCAGATCCATTCTTTGACGGGTGGATTCGGAATGAACGGTCTGGTGATCAAGCGTCGCATCGCTGATGAAGCTTTGCGGCTTGATCGTCGTTTCACCGTCATTGCCCGAGGTCTCGGAGGCAAAGAGAGTATCGATGCGATCGAGCGCTTCCACGTAGGAATTGTTGATCAACACCGCCTCGACGGCGCGCTCGGAACGTTCGCCGTAGAGTTCCTTGAGGATATCACCAACTGGCGGAAGCGAGAAATCGGTTGCGATTTTCCAGCTGCCAGCCTTGTGTTCGCATAGGCCGGCATCTTCCAGGACGTAGAGGCAGTTGGCCAGGAAGCAGCGAAAGGCGAAGTCGCCGGGAAGCGACCGGGTGTCAATCTTGGCGGTTCCCCTGCCGAGCTTGAGCGCGATTTCGTGGCAGGCGCGGTAGACCGCTGCGTTGAACAGAAGCGTGGTGTTGTCGATGCCGTTCTCTTCCGTGGCGGCAATCAGCGGCAAGGGCAGGGCATTCGAGCGCCCCAGCGTCGCAAGCGGCGCAATACGATCGGAGGGGACAGCCTCATAATGGAAGGACAGCATGTCCAGCGTCTTGTGCTGGCGCAGATAGGTCCGGCGGAAACGGCAATCGTCGAAGGCTGCGATGACCTCGCCGCCCTTGCCGAAGAAACGGAATTTTGCCTTGATCGAGTTGGGGCTGATGCGCTCGATCTCGACCAGCGCCCGCTTGACGGTCATGCCCGAATTGATGACACGCACCGACCCGAAGCGCACCGGAATATAAGGGGCGCCACCGAATTCGCCCGTAAAGCGGTCAAACAGCGCAACCAGACCGTGGAAGGTCGCATCCACGGAAATGGGATTGAGGCTGTAGGAAACGAAGGGGTTGCCCGCCTGTTCCGGGTCCTTCAACTCGACATCGATGAACCGGTCTCCATAGGAGACGGCCTTGGACATCAGCTGGAAGCGCGGACCGTAGTCGAGACCAAACTGACGCGCAGTCTCGTAGGCTTTCGCGGGCGTCACCGTTGCCGTTTTTTCGAGGCCGGCAAAGAAATTGCCGACGGCAACCTCGTCCGCAGGGATCGGCTTGCGGCTGCGTGCCACCGCATGCACCGCCCAATCGTCTTCCGAGAGACGCTCGCGCGAGCGGATTTCGATGTCTCCGGTTTCCGGAGACAGGATGGTCGAGAGCTCCATCATCCGGTTGTCGGCGAGCTCCAGCGGCCGCACAATCTCCAGATTGGTGATGTCGACCTCTGACGTGCCATAATATTGCTGCGCGGCGGAGATGGCGATCTCGACGAAGCCGCTGCCCGGCAGGATGGCTTTGCCATCGACGACATGTTCCGCGAGATCGGGGAAAAGATGTGCGTCGACGTGGTTCTTCCAGCTGCCGCTGTTGAGATCCGCGCGCCAGCCCGCAAGCGTGTAAGGGGTCTTGGAGCCGCGCCCGAACAGATCTGTTGCATCGCTCGTTGACGGCGGGCGTAGTTCGCTCTGCTCGAACGGCAGGTTCGGCAGGCGGACGAAGGCGTTGCGCTTGCCGAACAGGCGTGCCTCGTCGAAGGCGGCCCCGTGGGCAATCGCACGCGCCATGGCGCGCGAGACGGGATCCTGGCCTTTTTCGCCGGCGTCGCGCAGCAAGGTCGGAACGACCATGCCGGGGATGGACGCCTGCTTGACCGTTTCCTTCAGATAGGACGACAGGATCGGACGCGGCGAGATTTCGATGAACAGGCTGCAGCCGAGTTCGATGGCAGCTTCGGTGGCGGCCTGGAAGCGAACCGGCTCGCGGACGTTCTTCCACCAATAGTCCGGGTCAAGCTGCGTGCCATCCATCCGTCCGCCGGTGACCGTGGACAGATAGGCCAACTCCGATTTGCGCGGCGCGATGTCCGGGATATCGGCAAGGAAGGCCTTCTTGGCGCGGTCGATGATCGGATGATGGAACGGATAGTTGATGTCGAGAATCTGGACGGGGATTTTCGCCTTGCGAGCCGCGTCGCGGAAAGCGGACACCTCATGCGCCGGGCCAGAGATCGTCACCGAGTTATGGGCGTTGATGGCTGCGACACAGACATGCTCGAGGCCGCGCGCCTTGGCAAAAGCGTTTGCAGCTTCTTCTCCAAGCATTGCTGCCGCCATGGTGCCCTGGCCGGCCAGGAGGTCCTGGTGCAGCGAGCGTTTGGCGACGATCGAAACGGCGTCGACGAGTGACAGGGCTCCCGCAGCATAGGCGGCGGCGATTTCGCCGACGGAATGGCCGAAGACCGCCGTCGGCTTGATGCCCATGGCCACGAGCGAATCCGACAGCGCCGCCTGAACGGCAAACAGCAGCGGCTGGGCGAACTTGGTATCCGAAAGTTTCTTGTCCAGATCGGGATCGGTGAGCAGGTCCGTCAGCACGATATCCGAATGGAATTTGAACAGTGCGCTCACGGACGTGAAGCACTGGCGGAAATGCAGGTTTTCGCGGAAGGCCTCGACACCCATGCCGGCCCACTGCGAACCGTTTCCGGAAAAGACGAAGGCAACCTTTGCATTCTTCGTCACCGCTTCGCCGGTTTCGCCGATATCGGACGCCGGCTTTTCGAGATGGCTGGCAATGGCGCGGATGATGTCTTCAGGATGGTCGCTGCGCGCGGCAAAGCGGTGGCGCATCTGGGTGCGGTTGGCGCCGGAAGCGGCAATCACGGCCCGCGCTTCGTCCTTGGAGGCCTTGGCGAAGGTCGACTTATACGACTTCAGCAGCTCCTCGAGGCTGTTGACCGTATGGGCGCTGGCCATGAAGACATGCCCGGTGGCGTTGTTGCGGTTCCGTTCGTCCTGAATGGGGTCCGGATCGCTGATGACGACGTGGGCATTGGCACCGCCAAAGCCGAAGGAATTGATACCGGCAAGGCGCGCGCGCTTGCCGCGCAGGAGTTCGATCGGGTTCGCCGTGACGCGGACGTTCAATCCGTCGAAATCGATGTTCTCGTTCGGCGTGTCGAAATGCAGCGATGCCGGCAGGTAGTTGTTCTCAAGCGCCATGACTGCCTTGAGCATGCCAAACAGGCCGGACGCCGGCTCCGTATGGCCGATATTCGACTTGATCGAACCGATCGGCACCGGCGCACGCCGGTTGGCGCCGATAACCGTGCCGATCGACCAGACCTCGGAGGGGTCGCCCACCTTGGTGCCGGTGCCGTGGCCTTCGACGAAGGCGACCTGGTTGGAATCGATATTGTTGCCTTCGTAGATGGAGCGCAGCAGATTGGCCTGAGCCTCGCGCGATGGCAGTGAAATGCCGTTGGTGCGCCCGGCCGAGTTGACGCCGGTTGCGACGATCTTGGCGTAGCTGCGGTCCTTTTCCTGCCGTGCCCGGTCGGAGCGGCGCAGAACGAAGACGACGCCGCCTTCGGCGCGCACGTAGCCGGCGCCGTCATTGTCATAGGCGCGGCAAAGGCCCTCGGGCGAGAGCATGCGGGCCTGTGCGAAGCCGACGAAGGGAAGCGGGTGCGCAAGCACGTTGACGCCGCCGACGATGGCGGTGTCGATTTCGCCTGCGTTCAGCGCCCGCATCGCCTGATCGAGCGCGACCAGCGACGAGGAGCAGGCGGTATCGACGGTCATGCTCGGGCCGCTCAGGCCGAAAATGTGCGAAATGCGGTTGGAAACGATCGAGAGCGTGTTTCCGGTCATGAAATAAGGCCCGGCCGCAGCGGGATCCTCGACAGTCAGGTTCGCATGGTCGAGGCTCGATGCGCCGACGTAGACGCCGACATTTTCACCATGCAGCGAGGGGATCGAGATATTCGCATCTTCAAGCGCACGCCAAGCCAGCTGCAACAGGACTCGCTGCTGCGGATCCATGTACATGGCTTCGCGCTGCGACATGCCGAAGGCAGCCGGGTCGAAATCGTAGATACTATCGAGCACGCCGGCGGCGAAGGAATAGGTCTTACCCGGGTTGCCAATGACTGGATGCCAAAAGCGGGCAAGATCCCAACGGTCGGATGGAATGCGCGTTACGGTGCATTTGCCCTGGCGCAAAACTCGAAACAACGCCTGCGGCGAATTTGCCCCCGGGGCGAGACATGCGCGCCCTATGATTTCAACTGTCATATTTTATCGAACGCTCTAAACTGCTGTGGGTTGTCTTTAGCTGATCGCACTTGATACGCGAAAAAGCAATCAGAACCTCTTCTCCCGATCCGTGGATCGTTCCGTCATCGCTTCGACGCCAGCTATATTAGCGTCCTTTTAACTCATGTTCACTAGCTTTCAACCCTGTTATGCGAACATACACGGGGTGCATGGCAGTCCAAAACACTTATGGAAACACACCGTAACCCTTGTGGAGAACCTATTGCCAGAAAGGCGCACTGCAAATTATTTGAGCGGATGTGACCCTGAATGGCTTGTTGTGGGACAATGATTGTGCTTTTCAAAGGGCGATCGGGATTCCGGTTGTTAGAATGCAGCGGCGCCGATGGTATTGCAAATACCACTATGGGGTCGATTTCGGAGTGCTTTAATTGAACCGTTTGAATGCAATCCTGATTTGCGCCCTTCTGACGGGATGTCAGGCAGTTCCGGGCGAAGGCCCGCTCTCTTCCGCGATCACAAAGGATGCAGGCCGTTCAGGGCAGGAACTCGGCCGGCAAAATACGGTCGCTTACGATGTAATCGATGTCGATGCGCGTTCGGCTCGGCTTGTTTCGGATTATGTGGCAAGCGCACTCAATCGCAGGTTTGGTATCGGTGGCGGCGTCGGCCGCGTCGTTATCGGTGTGGGTGACGCGCTAAAGGTAACGATCTTCGAAGCCGGCAGTGACGGGCTGTTTTCCACAACAGATTCCAAGCAGACCAACCTGGACCTCGTGGTTCAACCCAATGGCATGGCCTCGATCCCCTATGTCGGCCCGGTCCAGTTCGCCGGCAAGACGCTGGAGCAGGCGCGCCAGACCATTCTCGATGCGCTGGTAAAGAAGGCTGTGGAACCGGACGTGATCGTCACCAGCATGGCGACTGCATCGCGCAACGTCACCGTTTCGGGTGCCGTCGGCCACTCCTCCGTCGTGCCGCTCAGCCTGGTCAGCGAAACGATCAACGAGGTCATCGCGAAAGCGGGCGGCCCATCCGCACAACCGTATGAGACCTACGTCACGCTGGTTCGCGGCAAGAAGACCGGCACGGCGCTGTTGAAGTCGATCATCGAAAATCCGTCGGAAAACGTCAACGTCCAGCCTGGCGACCAGATTTTCGTGACCCGCGATCCGCGCACCTTCACGGTTCTGGGATCGACCAAGATCAACAAGCGCGTCGATTTCGGCGCGAACGATCTGAACCTGCTTGAGGCCGTGGCGCTTGCCGGTGGCGGCAATGACGAAACGATCGACGCAAAGGGCTATTTCGTTTTCCGTTATGAAGAGCCTGATGTCGTCATGAGCCTGCTTGGCACTCAGCGTTTCAACGCCATGCTGAATAAGGGCATGGCCCCGGACAGTCAGGGGCGTTACCCGATCGTTTACCGTCTCGACATGACCCACCCGGACAGCCTGATCGTTGGCCAGACCTTCCCGGTCAAGAGCCGCGACGTCATCTACGCTTCGCGCCATCCGTCCGTCGATTTTGTCAAGTTCCTGTCGATCGTCGCCCGGCCGATTGGCGCGGCGAGCAGCGCGGCGAGCGCGGCACGCAACATCGAACGGCTCGGCGATTAGTCTTTAACCGACGCAACGCCTTGCGGCTATGTCAAGACGTACCGAAAAGCCGGCGCTCCAAAAGGAGCGCCGGCTTTTTCCTTTCGCGGGATCAGAAGGAGAGATCGAGGACGCGGTCTTCGAACAAGCGGTTGCGGGAGCCTTCGAGATGAAGCCGCATGGCTTTCTGCGCATCGTCCGCGCGGCCGTCGGCGATCGCCTGATAGATGGCGTTGTGCTCCTCGAAGACTTTTTCCAGCCCAAGCCGCGGCCCCATCAGCGATAGACCATGCAGGTGCATGCCGACAGCGATATGCGGCTTCAGGGCTTCGATCGAGGCCGTATAATAGTGGTTGTTGGCCGCTTCGGTCACGCATCTGTGGAAAACGAAATCGGCGTCGGTGCGGTGAAGCTGGTGACTGGTCGCCTCGCGCAGATCGGCAAGAGCCGCGGCGATCTTCTGGATGGCGGCCTCGTCGCGTCTCTGCGCGGCAAAGAAGGCAGCAGCCGGCTCGATCGTCAGGCGGAACTCGTAGCAGCGCTGGATATCGGCGATGGTTTTAACCGGGGAATAGGCAAGGTGCGTCGTAGGTGAAGCCTGGGCGCTGACGAACGTGCCCGCTCCCTGCCGCGAATAGACCATGCCTTCCTCGCGCAGGCGGCCAAGTGCATCGCGCACGATGGGGCGGGAGACGCCCATGATCGAGGCCAGCTCGTGTTCACCCGGCAGGCGAGAGTCCGGCGGATAATTGCCGGAACGGATGCGCTCGCGCAGCTGATCGAAGACGCGATCGACCAGCCTCACCGATTTGACGCGCTCTGGTTTGGCGTTTGGGCCGGGCTCTCCGATCGAGGGGGCGTCTTGCGCCATTTTCTTCACCACGCCTGTTTTTCGATCCTTGTCCTGTTGGACGTCGTTTGACTTAGCAGATTCTCAGGAACGAGTTTTAGCAAAGAATCGACATTGCCGAAGCCCCCCGATTTGACGGCACAGAAGAACATCCTGCCATCCGCGTCTTCAATTTCGAACCAGGGAATGCCGGCCTCGATTTCGCCGCTCGGGATGAGGACGCTGACGCCGAGCGTTTTCAGGATGGCAAGCGCGGTGTCTCCGCCGCCCATCATCAGCATATCCGGGCGGGTTCGCTGGACCGCCTGGCGGATGCCCTCGGCAAACCGGGCAGCGACCCATTCCGGCCGTGCCGTCCCCTCGCCGGAGCATCGCGCCACAGCGGGAAGCTTCGTGATGGAATGTGCAGGAAGATCGCCGGCTGCCGCATCCACGACGGCAGCGATGTGCCGGCTCTCGCAGAGATGTTCGATCTGGGCCGCGGTGATGGGGTCGCGTGATCCGAAAGCCAGCAAGGTTTCCGTCGACGACGAGAACGACCGGCGAGCGGTTGTGGATCGTGCCAGCGAACGGGCAAAGGCACTGCCAAGGCCACGTGCGCCAACGGCAATCGCCGTCGGCCAATCGGTGGTTCGGACCAGATCATCCAGCTCGGCATCGATGCTGGCGTCGTAGACATCGATCGACGAGGTGGCCGCGGGAAACAAAGCGCGGATCGGCAACGGCGTTTCCACACCGCGGCCGGTGACGGCGCCATCGACTGTAAAGCGCTGCTGATCCGGGATGGCTGGTGCTACGACGATCCGGTTGCGGCCCGTGGCCTTGGCAAGGGCCATGCTCTCGGCCGCGACATTACCCTTGAGCCGCGAATCGATCTTCTTGAAAAGAATACGCGGCCTTGCCGAGCTGAGGATACCAAATGCCGCTTCGATCCGCTCCGACGCTTGATCGGCCGAAAGCGCACGCGACGCAGTGTTGACCACAACGACATCAGTGTCGCGCGCCAGCGCCTCGGACAGTGCCTCCACGTCGATTGCCACCGCCACCTTCAGGCCGGCCTCCACGAAGGGTGTGCCGGTATCAAGCGCGCCTGTCAGGTCGTCAGCGATAATGGCGACTTGCAATGTCATCCAGGCAGGCCCTCGGTGACGGCATGACAGGCGACCATGTGCCCCGGCCGGGCTTCGCGCCAATCGGGCACGATCTTGCCACAGACTTCCATGGCGATAGGGCAGCGCGTATGGAAGCGGCAGCCGGACGGCGGCGACAGCGGGCTCGGCACGTCGCCCTGCAGGATCTGCCGCTTGCGGCTCCGCTCGTGCGCGGGGTCAGCCTCGGGCACGGCGGAGAGCAGCGCCTTGGTATAGGGGTGCAGCGGATGCTCGAACAGCTCCTCGCGCGTTGCAAGCTCCGCCAGACGCCCGAGATACATGACGCCGACGCGGTCGCTGATATGGCGAACCACCGCAAGGTCATGGGCAATGAACAGATAGGTCAGTCCGTATTTCTGCTGCAGGTCGAGGAATAGATTGATGATCTGCGCCTGCACCGAAACGTCGAGCGCCGAAATTGCCTCGTCGCAGACGATGAACTTCGGCTGGCAGGCCAGCGCCCGGGCGATCGCCACGCGCTGGCGCTGGCCGCCGGACAGTTCGTGCGGATAGCGCGAGGCAAAGCGCGGCGGCAGGCCGACATCGGCCAAAAGCGTCGCGATTCGGTCCTTGAGTTCTGCCTTGGTGGCGAGCTTGTGGAACAGGATCGGCTCGCCCACGGCTTCGCCGACGGTCATGCGGGGATTGAGCGTCGAATAGGGATCCTGAAAGACGATTTGAAGCTGCCGCCGGTATGGCCGCATCGCCTTTTCATCGAGCTCGACGATATTCTTGCCCTGATAGATGACCTTGCCTTCGGTCGCCCTGTGCAGGTTGAGCAGCGTGAAGCCGGTGGTCGACTTGCCGCAGCCGGATTCGCCGACAAGGCTCAGGGTTTCGCCTTCAAGTATTTCGAAGCTGATATCATCAAGCGCATGCACGGTGGCGGCACGCTCGCCGAAGGCGCCCAGCCGGACGTGGAAATGCTTCACCAGATTTTCGATGCGCATCAGCGGTTGGGCGCCCATCACGCGGCCTCCAGTTTTCTTTGAGCGACGAAGCAGGCGACGCGATGTGCGCCACCCTGGCTGACGCCCTCAAGCGAGGGCACGCGCTCGTGACAGATGGATTCCGCCAGCGGACAGCGTGGCGCAAATGGGCAGCCCGTCGGGCGCCGACCCGGTTCGGGCGGCGTGCCGCCGATAGAACTGAGGCGCGTCGACCGCTCGTCGGTGAGCTTCGGGATCGAGGCGAGAAGCCCCTGCGTATAGGGATGGCTCGGATTGGCAAACAGCGCATCGACCGGCGCATCCTCGACCACGGTGCCGGCGTAGAGCACGTTGATGCGATCGACAAGGCCGGCGATCAGCGCCAGATCGTGGGTGATCCAGACGACGGACATACCGAGCTTGTCGCGCAGGTCCTTCACCAGATCGACGATCTGCGCCTGGATCGTCACGTCCAGCGCCGTGGTGGGTTCGTCGGCGATCAGCAGTTGCGGATTGCACGCAAGGCCGATGGCGATCATGACGCGCTGGCGCATGCCGCCGGAAAGCTCATGCGGATAGGCGTCCAACCGGTCTTCAGCGCCGGGAATGCCGACCAGCTTCAGCAGTTCGCCGGAGCGCTTGCGCGCCTCGGCTTTCGACATTCCGCGATGATAGATCAGCGGTTCGGCCAGCTGCTGGCCGATGCGCATCACCGGGTTGAGCGAGGTCATCGGATCCTGGAAGATGAAGCCGACCTCGCCGCCGCGCACCTTGCGCAGGTCGCTATTCGACATCTTCTGCAGGTCGCGGCCGGCAAAATTGGCCTCGCCTTTGGTGACGCGGATCTTGTTGGGCAGCAGGCGCATCATGCTGAGCATGGTCAGGCTCTTGCCGCAGCCGGATTCGCCAACGATGCCGAGGGTTTCTCCCTTGTCGACATGCAGGTCGATGCCGTCGACGATGGTCGCAGGGCCGTTGCGGGTCTCGATCTCGATCGTCAGGCCCTTGACGTCGAGCAGGCGCTCGCGGGTCTTGGGTGTCGGTTCGGGGCGGATGTCGTTGGCCATCATCATCACTTCGCTCCGCGCGGATTGAGGGCATCGTTGAGACCGTCGCCGAGGAACGAAAAGGCGACGGAGGCAAGGCCGAGAACGGCGGCGGGAGCGGCCAAGAGATGCGGATAATGCTGCCAGACGCGCAGGCCGTCGGAGATCATGTTGCCCCAGCTCGGGGTTGGCGGATTGACACCGACGCCGAGGAACGAGAAGGCGCTTTCCAGCACCATGGCGGTGCCGAGACCGGCGCTGACGGCGACGATGAGCGGCCCCAGCGCATTCGGTACCACATAGCGCATCAGGATGATGCGGTTGGTGAGCCCCAGTGCCTGGGCTGCCGTGATATAGGGCCGCGAGCGGATCGACAGTACCTGCGCGCGGACGAGGCGCGCATAGGGCGGCCAGGAAATCAGTGCCATCGAGCCGAAGACCAACAGGAAATCCACCCAGATGGTCTCGCGATAAAAGGGATTGAGCGTTGCCAGATAACGGCTCTCCATCCACATCGAGATCGGCGACTTGAGCGAGGCGTTGATGACGACGACAAGCAAAAGGTTCGGGATCGACATGGTCATGTCGGTCAGCCACATGACGATCCGATCAAGCCAGCCGCCGAAGAAGCCCGCCAGGGCGCCGAGCGTGACGCCGATCAGGACGGCGATGAAGGTGACGACGATGGCGACGAGGAAAGCCGTCCGCGTGCCGTAGATCACGCGGCTGAAAACGTCGCGTCCGAGATCGTCGGTGCCGAAGAGATGCGACAGCGACGGCGCCAGGTTACGCGAATTGAGATCCTGGCTCAGGAAGTCGTAGGGCGTCAGGTAGGGTCCGAAGAGGGCGGTGAAGGCGAGGATGACGGCGACGGCAAGGCCGAAGACGGCAAGCCTGTTGCGACGCAGCCGATGCCAGGCGTCGCGCCACAGGCTGACGGGCGGTTCGATCTCGATTGGGGTGCTGGTCATGGGAACGACGGACATGGTCAGCGGCTCCTTCTGGTGTCGTTGGCGCGCGGGTCGAGCAGCGGGTAGAGCACATCGACCGAGAGGTTGGAGATCATCACCAGGAACGAGCCGATCAATGTAATGGCCAGAATGACCGGGTAATCGGTGTTGATGAGCGCCTGCACTGTCAAACGGCCAAGGCCGGGCAGACCGAAGACGAGTTCGACGAAGATGGCGCCGTTGACGATGGTGATCATGATCAGGCCAAGTTGGGTGACGACGGGCGTCAAAACCGGGCGCAGGATATGGCGCAGCGCGACAATCACCTCCGGAACACCCTTGGCTCGCGCCGTGCGGACGAAATCTTCCGACAGCACCTCGATCACGGCCGCGCGCGTCTGGCGCACGATCAGCGCGATCGGCTGGAAGGAAAGGACGAATAACGGCAAAAGAATGCGCACGTCGAAGACCCCGCCCCAGCCATAAGGCACGGCCGAACCGGGCAGGATCATGATGAGCAGGACCATCAGCATCGGGCCTGCGACATAGGCCGGGATCGCCCAGAGAAACAAGGCCGAACCGAGGATGGCATAGTCGGTGCGGGTGTTCTGGTTGAGCGCTGCGATTAGCCCCAAGGGAATGGCGACGACTGCGGTCAGGATGACGGAACAGAGCGCCAGCTTGAAGGAAACCGGCGCTGCGGCGGAAACCATGGCCCAGACGGAGCGTCCGGAACTCAGGGAATTGCCGAAATTGCCGTGCAGCAGGTTCCAGATATAGCTGCCGAACTGAACGAGAAAGGGACGGTTGAGGCCAGCGCTTTCGCGGATCGCCTCGATGCGCTCGGGATTGTAGGCAACGTCGCCCGGAGCGCGCAGGAAGATGAGCTTGATCGGGTCGCCGGCACCGTAGTAGGCCAGCGCATAGACGCCGAGCATGACGAGAAGGACGGACGGAACCCAGATGACGAACCGTGTCGTGATGTAGCGCAGCATGGCAGTCTCCCACCGTTCGTTTCAGAAGATGATGCTTCGAGCCTTGCCCTGCGGCAAAGTTCCGCAATCATACTCCAGCATTCGCAAGCCGTGCGGAAGTGTTTCCACCTCCGCACAGAGTTGGTTGTCGGCTGACTTAGGCGACCGAGATGTCCCAGGGGGCCACGACCTGCCAGTCGAGATTCTTGTCCATGCCGGACACCTTGTCGGTGGCCCAGCGGGACATGGCCTGCGCGTACCAGGGAATGAAGCTCCAGTCCTCGCGGAACGCCTTCTGGGCCTCCAGAGCCAGCGCGATCCGCTGCGGATCGTCCGCCGCCTTCGTCGCTGCCTCGGCCAGCAGGCTGTCGACCTTGTCGTTCTTGTATCCGCCGAGCTTGTTCTGCGCGTTCGACGATGTCGACGCGATGGAACCGGCGAGATAGGAGACCGCATCCGGGACACGGGTGCCGACGTCGTCGCGGAAGATCTGCACCGCATTCTGGTCGGGGCCGGCATAGGCATCCTGCTGCGGCTTCATGTCGACGGCCGTGATGCCCAAGTTCTGGCGCCATTGCTCTGCGATGAACTGTGCCGCAGCTTCGATCGCCGGCCCGGAAACGCCGACGAAGAGGAGCTTCGGCAGACGCTCAGGGCCGCCATAGCTCGATTCGGCCAGCAGCTTCTTTGCGCCTTCCGGATCGTACGGGTAGGGCTCGAAGCCGGAATTGTCGGCGCCGGGCACGGAGTTCAAGACTTGATCCGTCTTCTTGTGCGGGCCATCCGGGAAGGAGGCCTTCATCAGGCCTTCTCGATCGACGGCCATGATCAGCGCCTGGCGCACCTTTGGATCGTCCATCGGCGCGCGGGAAGCGTTGAACCAGAAATGCTGGCTGGTCGGGATCAGCGGCCCCTCTGCAAAGCTGGCGCCGAGATCCTGCACGATGGTCGAGGTGACGAGTTCCGTATGGGCGTTGTATTCGCCCGATTTCAACAGGGAGGTTGCGGTGACGTTGTCTTCGATCGAGTCGATTTCGATACGGGCGAGTTTCGGCTTCGGACCGAAGAAGTTTTCGTTGGGCTCGAAGACAAGCTTGCCGGCGTCAAGATCGATGCTGGTCAGCTTGAAAGGGCCGGAATAGACGGCGTTGCTCGCCGGTGTGTACCAGTCTGCGATTTCCTCGCCGTCTTCACCGCGAGACTGCGAAGCCTTGGTGATCGGAGCGATATGGTTGCCTAGGCGCATGAAGAAGATCGGATCGGATTCGGACAAGGTGACGACGACCGTGCCTTCATCCGGGGTGGCGATGCCGGAGATTTCCTTGGCCTTGCCGGCGCCGACATCGGCATAGCCGGCAACTTTGCTCAGCACCTGATCGGCGCGCTGGTTCTTGGTGTTCGGCATGGCCGAGACGTTCCAGGAGCCCTTGACGTCTTCAGCGGTGATCTTGCTGCCATCCGAAAAGACTGCCTTCGGGTCGATCTTGAAGGTCCAGGTCTTGTTGTCCGCATCCGGTTCCCAGCTTGTAAAGACGTAAGGGTGCAATTCACCCTTGCTGTCGAAATACATTGGCGATGCCCACCAGGCCGAATTCCAGCGATACGGTACGCCGCCGCCGCGCAACGGCGACCAATCCTGGTTGAAGGCGGGGTTCGCAACTTTGAGCACCTGACCTTCCTGGGCCATGACGATGCGGGCGCTCAGGCCGAACAGGCTGAGAGCCACGCTCGTGCCGAGACCAAGTTTCAGGGCGTTGCGGCGTGTCATCTGCGGCTGCGACGAGCCGGGTATGTTGTTCTGATTAGACATCTGATCCTCCAATAGATGCTGTCATCGCGCCCTCCGTCTGTCTGATTCCTGACAGGTTGCCGCGCCATGATGAGGGCGGACACTGGATCGATATTGTAAATATGTCAACATTAAATCTTTGGAATATTCGTGAGTATAGAGGGATACGGAATAAAATTCATATTTTTCAATGGGATATTTTACTGCGGAAATTCCATCCTCTGATTTTTTCTTGACAACTTGTCATGATTGAGGAAAAAGCGGGAACAGCGGCGGCATCAGTTGCCGGCCGGCGGCGGGAGGAGTTCGCAGAATGACGATTCACAGGATAACCGGCGTTTACAGCGCTGCCACGACACCGCTCAATACGGACGACACCCCGGATCTCGGCCTGTTCACGGCCCATTGTCAGCGTCTTCTCGAAGAAGGGTGTCACGGCGTAGCGCTGCTCGGCACGACGGGCGAAGCCAACTCCTTCTCCTCGACCGAGCGCCGCGAAATTCTGGAGGCCGCGCTGAAGGCTGGCATTGCGCCCGATCAACTGATGCCCGGTACCGGCGTGGCCGCTATCCCGGATACGATCGAACTGACGCGGCATGCGCTGTCGGTTGGCGTAACCCGCGTCGTCATGCTGCCGCCGTTTTACTACAAGGGTGTTTCGGACGAGGGGCTCTTCGCCGCCTATGCGCGGATCATCGAGGCGATCGCCGACGATCGCCTGCGTATTGTCCTCTATCACATCCCCCAGGTTTCCGGCATTCCGTTGACCCTGCCGCTGATCGGCCGGCTGATTGAAGCCTTTCCGGATACGGTAGTCGGCATCAAGGATTCTGCCGGCGATTTCGCCAATATGCAGGCGCTTCTGGCCGCTTTCCCGGGCTTTTCCGTGCTTGCCGGCGCCGATCCTCTGCTGTTGCCGCTCATCAAGGCGGGGGGCGCAGGCTGCATTACGGCAACGTCCAATCTGGTCGCCGATTCCCTGCGCACCGTCTATGACCATGCCAACGATCCGGCCCGCACGGACGAGGTCGACGCGGCGCAGGCGCGCATCAATGCCTATCGATCGCTGTCCAATTCCTACGTCCAGATTCCGACGATCAAGGCGATGGTCGGTTTGAAGAACGGCAATTCTGCCTGGGCACGGCCGCGTCCGCCTCTGATGGCGCTGAGCGCAGCAGATCAGGCGGATCTGGCTGTCAAGTTTGCGCAGTTGCCGTAAAGGAGTAAGCCATGACATTCGGTTCCGGACTGAAGCCTGAGGAAATTCTGTCGCTTATGGATGGTGCTGTCGTGCCGCGCGGCACAGAAAAGCATCGCTTCGATGCCTATCTGCCGTCACCCTGCGTGCAGAATCACGCCGCCAATCTCGCTTTCCTGCCCGACGGCTCGTTGGCTTGCGTCTGGTTCGGCGGCACGATGGAAGGCATGGGCGATATCTCGATCTACATGTCGCGGCTGGCGGCCGGTTCCTCGCAGTGGTCGGTCCCGGAAAAAATGTCGGACGATCCGCAGAAATCGGAACAGAACCCGCTTCTCTTCACCGCGCCGGATGGCAAGGTCTGGCTGATCTTCACCTCGCAGACATCGGGAAACCAGGACGGCGCCGTCGTCAAGCGGCGGATCTCCGCGGATGGCGGCCGCACATTCGGCGCAGTCGAGATACTCTGTGATATCCCCGGCACTTTCGTGCGTCAGCCTATCGTCGTCAATCGGTCGGGCCATTGGCTGTTGCCAGTGTTTCGCTGTGTCGGCGAACCCGGCCAGCGCTGGACGGGCGATGTCGATACGGCGGCGGTTCTGCTGTCGCGCGATGCCGGAACCAGTTGGCAGATGGTCGATGTGCCTGACAGTATCGGTGCCGTGCACATGAACATCATTGCTCGGGACAACGGGCGGATGGTGGCCTTCTTCCGCAACCGGTTCGCCACGCAGATCCTGCGCAGCATTTCGCTTGATGACGGGATGAACTGGAGCGCGCCCGAACCCACAGTGCTGCCGAACAACAATTCGTCGATCCAGGCGACCGCGCTGTCGGATGGCGGAATTGCAATAATCTACAATCATTCCAATGCCCTGATGTCCAGCGACCGGCGTCATTCGCTCTATGACGAGATCGAGGCGGAGGAGGGCGCGCAGGTGCCTCCGCCCGAGGTCGCAACGGCGTTGCGGGACGGACGGCCCAAGGCCATATGGGGTGTTCCGCGTGCGCCGATGAGCCTCGTTTTTTCCGGCGACGGCGGGGAAAGCTTTACCGCTTCCCGCAATCTTGAGACCGGCGACGGCTATTGCCTGACCAACAATTCCAAGGACGCGCTCAACCGCGAATATTCCTATCCGTCGATCATCGAAAGTCCGGACGGTGCCCTGCACGTCGCCTACACCTATTATCGCCGCGCGATAAAATACGTGCGGCTGGAGCCTGGTTACACGGCTTGAATGTCAACGGAGAAGCGTCAGGCCGCTTCCCGCACTGTTTGGAAAACCGGATGGTTTTTACAAGTGGATAAATGTTCGGTTCATACGGGGCATTTTTGACAAATCGGCCTCCGTTGGTCGCTCTTTGGATGGTTATGCGTTGGCAGGATCGGGATTTATACAAATCTCTGGTCGCGGCATGCTCACTGTTCTTCAGCCGTCATTCAAGCTGGTTTGGCAAGATCGTCTCTAGGAATGATATAATAAATACAAACATATAATCTCTCTCATGCCCTCATCATGATTGTTTCGGATGTTTGAGAATCAGAAAAAGAAGGATGGCGATTGCCTTCGCTCTTGCCAAGATAGGCAGATGGATGTAACAAATTTACATGTTTGCTGCGGCCCGGCGACGGACGCAGGAGCAGAAACGACGAGGACATATCCATGACCAGCTTGAGCGCACCCATCACGATCGTTCGCCCGGAGATCATCGAGTTCGGCGTCGGCGTGGCAGGCAGGCTGGGAAAATGGGCGGCGGGCCAGGGTTTTGCGCGCGTTCTTGTGGTGTCCGACGCCTTCAATGCGTCACGCGTCGGCATTCTCGAATTGCCGGGCGAGGTTACTGTTTTCTCGCAGGTGAAGCCTGAACCGGATACCGACAATCTGGATCTGGTGCTGGCGGCGGCCGATGCGGCGCAGGCCGATCTGATCGTCGGCTTCGGCGGCGGGAGCGCCATGGATCTGGCCAAGCTCGCCTCCGTTCTCTCCGGTTCAGCGCAGACATTGCGGGATGTCGTTGGCGCGGGCAAGGTTGCGCATCGCCGTCGAGCGGGGCTTGCTCAGGTGCCGACAACTTCCGGCACGGGTAGCGAGGCGGGTATTCGCGCGCTGGTGACCGATCCGCTGACGCAGGCAAAGCTCGCCGTCGAAAGCATCCATATGCTCGCCGACATCGCCGTCATCGATCCCGGCCTGACCTTCACCGTCCCGGCCGCGACCACGGCGGCGACGGGTGTCGATGCCATGGCCCATTGCGTCGAGGCCTTCACCAACCGCAAGGCGCATCCGATGATCGATCTCTATGCGATCGAAGGGGTGCGGCTGGTCGGCCGTTATCTCGCCCGGGCGGTCGCCGATGGCTCCGATGCCGAAGCGCGGGCAGGGCTGTCGCTCGCCTCGCTCTATGGCGGCTTCTGTCTCGGCCCGGTCAACACGGCAGGCGGCCACGCGCTTGCCTATCCGCTGGGAACCCGCTGGCATGTGGCGCATGGCGCCGCCAATGCGCTGATCTTTCCGCATGTGCTTGCCTTCAACACGCCTGCTGCCACGCAAAAGACCGCGCAGGTGATCGAGGCGCTCAATCTCAATGCTGGTGCCGACCAGGCCTCCGTATTCGAGGCCGCATTCGGCTTCTGCGCGGGACTCGGCATCGAGATGCGCCTTTCGGCCCTCGGTGTGCCTGAAACGGATCTCGGCGTGATGGCCGACGACGCCTTCGCCATCCGCCGCCTTCTCGACAACAATCCGCGCGATCTTGGCCGGGGCGATATCCTTTCGATCTACCAAGCCGCATATTGACTGGAACAAGCCTGCGGCCGCGGAGCCGGATTGCAGGTGAGGCCGCAAGGCCGCCACGGAGGACAACAAGCCATGAGCACATCGCGCGTAGCCGTCACGCTCGGAGATCCGGCCGGTGTCGGCCCGGAAGTCATCGTCAAGGCTCTGGCGGCATTGCCGCAAGCCGACCGGGAAAACTTCGTCGTCGTCGGCAATGTCGAGGCGCTGGAGCGGGCAAACAGGGTGACGGGAACGGAACTGCGGTTTTCGGCAACGCCGGGCTCGGGCGCCATCGCCGTCGATGAGGTGGCCATCGATGGTAGCCTGCCCGATATCGGCAAGGTCAGCCCTGTCGCCGGCGATGCGTCGGTGCGCTACATCAAGCGCGCGGTCGAACTGGCCATGTCCGGCGAAGTCGATTGCATCGTCACGGCGCCGATCAACAAGGAGGCGATGAACCTCGCCGGCCATCATTTCGACGGACATACCGGCCTTCTTGCCCATCTGACCGGGTCGAAAAGCTCGTTCATGCTGCTGGCATCCGAGCGGCTGAACACCATCCATGTGTCCACGCATGTGTCGCTGCGCACGGCGATCGACCGGGCAACCGTCGAGCGGGTGCTGGCGACCATCGAGGCCGGGCACCGGCATTTCCTGCGTCTCGGACGCAAGGCGCGCATCGCGGTTGCCGGCATCAATCCGCATTGCGGCGAGGGCGGCCTGTTTGGCGACGAGGATACCAAGTTTCTGGCCCCGGCCGTCGAGTTGGCGCGGGCGAAGGGGATCGACGTGGTCGGCCCGATTTCCGCCGATACGGTCTATGCCCGCGCCTATGGCGGCGCCTTCGATCTGGTGGTGGCGCAATATCACGATCAGGGACATATCCCGATCAAGCTGGTTGCCTTCGAGACCGCCGTCAACGTCTCGCTTGGGCTGCCGATCGACCGTGTTTCGGTCGATCATGGCACCGCCTTCGACATTGCCGGTACAGGCAAGGCCAACCACGCCAACATGCTGTCGGCAATCGACTACGCGCGGATCGTCGCGGCGGCACCGAGAAACGTGGCCGCCTGATCAACCGGCGCCCGGCTAGTTCTGATCGAAAAAATCACTGCGGATTTCGCGCCGGACAAGCTTCAGCGAGCGGTCCGGCTGGAGGATGTAGGTCTCGTAAGCAACGCCCGTGACCGTGCGGAACGAGTTGTGCACGACGCTGCCGATCGGCGATTTCATCAGCTTTGTCTGCGGCTGGCCGCCATAGGTGATGCTGCCGGGGATCGGCTCGACCTCCGGCGTGGTGCAGGATGCCAGCATCAGCGCGGCTGCACTCAGAAAAACGAGAGATTTCATCGGGTTTACTCCGCAAGGACGCTCCTCTGGAGCATGTAATGCGATTGGCAGTGCATTCAAGGTTGCAGCGGCTGATCAGCTGTCGTTGATGCGGGGTTTCCGGCAGGCGCTATGCCGGCCAGCGAAGAAAACGACCAGATCGCACGGCCTGTTAGCGATTATTCTTCTCGCCCGTTTCCACCGACTATACGACAAGGCGGGAGGCATTCTTTGCGAAGCCAGCGCCTGCCGTCCGACGCGATCGGCAGGCGTCCATATCCGCCCAGAGATTTTACTTCGATTCCGCATCCTGCTGGAAATGCTTGACGCTCAAGGCGGCAATGCACAGTGCCAGGGCAGGCGTGGTGGCCGTGAAATAGGGGCCGTCATCAATCCTGGCCGTTCCACCGCGCGAATCCCAGCTGACACCGCCGACGCAGCCCGGCACCAGGCTTTGAGCGAGGAAATAGGCATCGTCCAGCTTGGCCGTAAAAGCGGGCAGGCTGCTTTCGTTGCCATTGTTGGGATAGAGCCACACGACTTTCCGTTCCTTCTGGCTGCCGTCTTCCTTTTCCACCGTCTTCACATGACGCTTGTAGCCCATGACGATCCCGATGGAGATATCGAGTTCCCTGCTGGGTTCTTTGGCATGCTGGAGTTGCAGGATCAGATCGGAAATTGCCATTATCGGGACTCGGAGCCTCATTTCAATGCGGTTTAAGTAAACCGGCACAGGCGCGCAATCAACACCGTTGCTTCAGATCATGCCAGTCTGCGCGGTACGAATCTGGTTTTTCCTGATGCGGCCAGGACAATGAGATGCGGCTTTGAGCGGAGTTGTCACGCGGATCCCTCTCAGGGGTGCGTAAGCGCGCGGTGGAACCCCCTAACGGCGTTCCTTCAATGTTTCGCCTTGTCCGAACTGGAAGAGGAAAACACGAAGTGAAGCTGGCCGGATTTGATCGAGGCGCGCTCGATCAGGGCCTTGTGTTCTTCCCGCATGGCCTGCGAACGCTCTCTGAATGCCCGCGACCGCGCCAGCACCGCCTGCGTCCGTGCGGTAATTTCATCAACATGGCTCATGTTTACCTCGAAGCTTGGATGGCGGAGTGATCGCGCCGTTGAGGACAGTAAGGCTTATCTGGCCTGTATCACCCCGTTTGTTCACGTTATGTTCTTATTTTGCTCAAAAGTCAAGCCGCCGCAGACATTGAATGCGTCGCTCTGGTGTACCAAAACGACGGTGCAAAAAGCCTTAAAGCTCAAAAAATGAGTGTTTTCCGGGGGAAGTGATGGTGCTGCTAGAGAGATTTGAACTCTCGGCCTCTCCCTTACCAAGGGAGTGCTCTACCCCTGAGCTATAGCAGCATCGTGCGGCACGGTGTTTGTCCGGCGCGAGCGAGGGCCTATTGCCATAGCTTGTTGCGGAGCGCAAGCCGCAAATCGAAGTTTTCGTTGGATGGAGCGCCCGAAAGACAAGCGACCCTTCCGGACTGCGCGGTTTTGCGGTATCTGAGCCTTCATGCAAGATGAGAACGATCAGACACGGAACGATGCTGCGGTGCTTGCAGCATCCGGCATGCTTGAGCCGGGGCATGAGGCCGAGCGGCAGGCCGAAGCCCGCAGGCAACGGGCGGCAAAGACCTTGCGCGACAACCTCCTGCGGCGAAAACAGCAGGGCCGGGCGCGGCGCGCGGGCGCGGCCGACGAAACATCCGGCCTGCCTGCCGCAAAAACGGACGAATCTGCGAAATAATATGTGTCAGCACCATCGATCGGATCCGGGGGCGGATCGCCGATGGTTGGCAATGGCATTGTTTCGCGCCCGATGTCTTAATCCAAGGGAATGGCAGAGGTCTTGGCGAGCCATAAGTCAGACTGTAGCGGTGTTGTTCCCGCATCCGTCCGGATGCACTTCATCATTCATTGTGCAATTTGCTTCTCATTTCACGGCGCATCCTTTATGGAGGCGCCAATCTCTTAAAGTCCGGAATGTCAGGAAAGGCGGGCAGCGCCCGTAAGGTACCCTATGGATCGCATCAGAATTACCGGCGGCAACGAGCTTCGCGGCATCATCCCGATTTCCGGGGCCAAGAACGCAGCACTTCCGCTCATGATCGCATCGCTTTTGACCGATGACACGCTGACGCTCGAGAACGTGCCGCATCTGGCCGACGTCGAGCAGCTGATCCGCATCCTCGGCAATCATGGCGCCGACATCTCCGTCAACGGCCGCCGCGAGCGCCAGGGCGAGGGCTACTCGCGCACCATCCATTTCACCTCGCGCAACATCGTCGATACGACCGCACCTTATGAACTGGTCTCGAAGATGCGCGCCAGCTTCTGGGTCATCGGCCCGCTTCTGGCGCGTGAAGGCAAGGCCCGCGTTTCCCTGCCCGGCGGCTGCGCCATCGGCACGCGGCCGGTCGACCTGTTCATCGAGGGCCTGACGGCGCTCGGCGCCAATATCGAGATCGACAGCGGCTATATCAACGCGACGGCCCCGAAGGGCGGTCTGATCGGCGCGCGCTACGTCTTCCCGAAGGTCTCGGTCGGCGCCACCCATGTGATGATGATGGCGGCGACGCTGGCCAATGGCACGACGGTGATCGGCAATGCCGCGCGCGAGCCGGAGGTCGTCGATCTCGCCAACTGCCTGAACGCCATGGGTGCGAAGATCACCGGCGCCGGTACGAGCACGATCACCATTGAGGGCGTCACCTCGCTGTCGGGCGCCCGCCACCGCGTCCTGCCGGACCGCATCGAGACCGGCACCTATGCCATGGCCGTTGCCATGACCGGCGGCGATGTCGTACTCGAAGGCACCAATGCCAAGCTGCTCGATACGGCGATCGAGGCGATCCGCCGCGCCGGTGCTGAAATCACCGAGACCGAGACCGGCCTTCGCGTCGTGCGAAACGGCGGCGGCATCAAGCCGGTGGATGTGGTGACCGACCCCTTCCCGGGTTTCCCGACTGACCTGCAGGCGCAGTTCATGGGCCTGATGACCAAGGCGAGCGGTATTTCGCACATCACCGAAACCATCTTCGAAAACCGCTTCATGCACGTGCAGGAACTGGCCCGCCTCGGCGCCAAGATTACGCTGTCGGGCCAGACGGCGAAGATCGAGGGCGTCGAACGCCTGAAGGGTGCACCGGTCATGGCGACCGACCTCAGAGCTTCGGTATCGCTTGTTATCGCCGGCCTGGTGGCCGAAGGCGAGACCATGGTATCGCGCGTCTATCACCTCGATCGCGGCTTCGAGCGGCTGGAAGAAAAACTCAACAATTGCGGTGCTCAGGTAGAGCGCGTCAGCGACTGATCCAACCCTGGCATCACCGCTTGCAGTTGCGGATTCGATGCCGGCGTCCTATGTCCTGTGTCATGATGACGGCAGCCTTTTGGCTGCGCAGGCAAGGGATGGATGGCATGGACGTTTTGAAGCTGATGGCGCTGGACCCCGAAGACCTGGAGATCGTGTCCGCCCATGTGCAGGACGCGGTCTTCAAGGTTTCCGGCCTCGACTATGCGCCGCGGTCCCGGCAACTGTCGCTGGTGATCAACCGCTTCGTCTGGGAGACGGCCGAAGGCCGCGGCAAGTCCTTCGAGCGCCGCCGCAGCCTGCTGGCCTTCAAGCGCGTCTCCGCCGTGCGCTCCATCGGTTTCGACCGCAAGGACGATGACAAGGTTTTGTCGCTTCTGGCCATCCAGTTCGAGCAGAACGGCGAAGGGCCGGATGGAACCGTCGAGTTCGTCCTGTCGGGCGGCGCCTCGATCATGCTCGATGTGGAATGTATCGAGGTTCAGCTTGCAGATACCGGCGGCGCATGGGAAACCGGTTTCAAGCCTCGCCACCCCGCAGGCGCCTGAATTCCTGACCGTTGGCCTCTGCGGCCATGCGTTTCTGCCGACCACCGATAAGGACGTTCCCATTGGCCATCCGCCTCGATTATCTGACCCCCGGCTTCGAAGAGCAGTTCGCAGCCTTTCTGACGACCAAGCGGGAAGTTTCGGACGATGTGAACGCCGTCGTCAAGACGATCATCGATGACGTCCGCCTGCGCGGCGATGCGGCTCTTGCCGAGTATACCAGGAAATTCGACGGGCTTGATTTCGCGGTCACCGGCATGGCCGTCACGCCCGAGGAAATCGACACGGCCATCAATGCCGTGCCGTCCGAAGTGCTCGGCGCGCTGAAAGTCGCCGCCGTGCGCATCGAAGCGCATCACACCCGGCAGCGGCCGAAAGACGATATCTACGAGGACTCGATGGGCGTCGGCCTCGGCTCCCGCTGGACGCCGATCGATGCTGTTGGCCTCTATGTGCCGGGCGGCACGGCGAGCTATCCAAGCTCGGTGCTGATGAATGCCCTGCCGGCCAAGGTCGCCGGTGTCGAGCGCATCGTGATGGTCGTGCCCGCCAATGGCGGTGTCATCAATCCGGCGGTGCTGGCCGCGGCTCGCATGGCGGGCGTCGAGGAAATCTACCGCATCGGCGGCGCGCAGGCGATCGCGGCCTTGGCCTATGGCACGGCGACGATCGCTCCGGTCGCCAAGATCATGGGGCCGGGCAATGCCTATGTCGCCGCCGCCAAGCGCCAGGTGTTCGGCACCGTCGGCATCGACATGATCGCCGGTCCGTCCGAAGTGCTCGTCATCGCCGACCGCGACAACGATCCGGATTGGATCGCCGCCGATCTGCTGGCGCAGGCCGAGCACGATGTCGGCGCCCAGTCGATCCTGATTACCGACGACGCGGCCTTTGCGGCGGCGGTCGAGGCAGCCGTCGAGCGTCAGTTGCGCACGCTGCCGCGGGCGGAAACCGCAAGTGCCAGCTGGCGCGACTTCGGCGCGGTCATACTGGTGCCCGATCTCGATCTGGCGGTGCCGCTTGCCAACCGGATTGCGGCCGAACATCTGGAACTCGCCCTTGCCGACGCCGATGCGATGATCCCGAAAATCCGCAATGCCGGCGCAATCTTCGTCGGCCGCCACACGCCGGAAGTCATCGGCGACTATGTCGGCGGCTCCAACCATGTGTTGCCGACGGCGCGTTCGGCCAGATTCTCGTCCGGCCTCGGCGTACTCGATTATATGAAGCGCACCTCGATCCTGCGTCTCGGTGTCGATCAGTTGCGCGATCTCGGACCGGCGGCCATTGCGCTTGCCCGTTCCGAAGGCCTGGAAGCCCATGCCCGCTCGGTTGCCATCCGTCTCAATCTCGGGGGCGAGGGATGATGGCAGGCCACCGCCTCTGCGATGTCGTTCTGGATGAGACCATCGGCCGTTCGACGCCCGATGTCGAACATGAACGGGCGGTGGCGATTTTCGATCTGATCGAAGAGAATTTTTTCGAGCCTGCCGGTCACGCCGGCGGTCCCTACCGGCTCAATCTGTCGCTGATCGATTCGAAGCTCGTCTTTGCGATTACCACAGAAGCGGGCGCCGGTGTGGCCACCCATATCCTGTCGCTGACGCCGTTCCGTCGGATCGTCAAGGATTACTTCCTGATCTGCGAAAGCTATTACGAGGCGATCCGGTCTTCGACGCCGAGCCAGATCGAGGCGATCGACATGGGCCGGCGCGGCATCCACAATGAAGGCTCGCAGACCCTGATGGACAGGCTGTCGGGCAAGATCAAGCTCGATTTCGATACGGCGCGGCGTCTGTTCACGCTGGTCTGCGTACTCTATTGGCGGGGATGAGCGTGACGGTCGCTGCTTCCCCCAACCTGCCGCAGCGGACCGGGCAATCGCCGAGGTCAGTGCTGTTCATGTGCGGGATGAACGCCATCCGTTCGCCGATGGCCGAGGTCCTGGCAAGGGCGATGCTGCCGCCCGGTACCTATGTCGCTTCGGCGGGGGTCCGGCCGGGGGAGCGCGATCCCTTCGTCGATGTGGTGCTGGAGGAAATCGGGCTGACGGCTGGGCGGCATCAGCCGCATACGCTGGACGAATTGGAAGACGATTATTTCGACCTGATCGTCACGCTGGCACCGGAAGCGCATCACGCGGCGCTGGAGCTGACGCGGTCGATGGCCATCGACGTGGTCTACTGGCCGACGCCGGACCCGACGGTTGCGACCGGCACGCGCGAACAGATCGTTTCGGCCTATCGCGAGGTTCGAAATCACATTGCCAGCCTGCTCAAGCATCGTTTGCTTGGACAAATGCCGGAGAAGATGGCATAGGGCCCTGACAAAACCGGAAAATGTGGCAAAACCGGAAAATGGGATCGCTGCTGTTCACAAAACCGCGGCGATTGTGTAGTTTCCGCCAAATTTTTGAAGGACGCGCAGGCGTCCGCATCGAAGCACAGAAAGAAATACCCTACATGGCGAAAGAAGAAGTCCTCGAATTCCCGGGCGTCGTTACCGAATTGCTGCCGAACGCGACGTTCCGCGTCCAGCTTGAAAACCAGCATGAAATCATTGCCCATACGGCTGGCCGCATGCGCAAGAACCGCATCCGCGTTCTCGCGGGCGACAAGGTTCTTGTCGAAATGACGCCTTATGACCTGACCAAGGGCCGCATCACCTATCGCTTCAAGTAAGCGCTTGGCGGACCTTCCGCTGCAACCCCCAAGATCGATGGCCCCGTTGCTATGGCATTGACACATAAGCTGATCCTGGCCTCCGGTTCGCCGCGGCGTGTCGAACTGCTCGCCCAGGCGGGCATCGAACCCGCGCGGCTGATGCCGATGGATCTCGACGAGACGCCGAAGCGCACCGAGCATCCGCGCTCGCTGGCCTGGCGGCTGTCCGCCGAAAAGGCACGCGCAGCGCTCGATGCCATCAAGGGTGAGCCGGGTTGGCAGGGAAGCTACATCCTTGCCGCCGATACGGTCGTTTCCGTCGGCCGCCGCATCCTCGGCAAGCCGGAGCTGGTGAGTGAGGCCTCAAGCGCGCTGCATCTCCTGTCCGGCCGCAGCCACCGCGTCTATACCGGCGTCTGCCTGATCACACCGGACAAGACGGTGCGCCAGAAGGTCATCGACACTAAGGTCCGCTTCAAACGACTCTCCAGCCACGACATCGACAGCTACCTCGCGTCGGGCCAGTGGCGGGGCAAGGCGGGCGCCTACGGCATCCAGGGCATCGCCGGCAGCTTCGTGGTCAAGCTGGTGGGGTCCTACACCAATGTCGTCGGGTTGCCGCTCTACGAGACCGTGAGCCTGCTTTCAGGCGAGGGCTACGACGTGCATGACAGCTGGATGAAGGGCTGAGGCCATGAGTTCTGAAGACAACAAGGGCGCATCCAACGTGGCGCCGCTGCGCAAGACCGTGCCGTGCCCCGAATGCAAGCGCCCGTCGCACCGTGAGCACTACCCTTTCTGTTCCGACCGCTGCCGCAACGTCGATCTCAACAGATGGCTGACCGGTTCCTACGCCATTCCTGTCGCCGACGACGAATCGAAGGCGGACGACGAGGAATAGACAGCAGCGAATTTTCGCGGATATCCGTTGTTTTTCAGATATTTGCAGCGACTGACATTTTCCTGTCGAAAAAACGTCATTTGGTGCTGGACACCGTCGAACAAGATGTTATAACCCCGCTCGCTTCCGGGGCGCAACCAACCGCCCCACGGTTCTTCAAGCGGAACCATTGCCCTCAAGGCAAGGATGCCCGGATAGCTCAGTTGGTAGAGCAGCGGATTGAAAATCCGCGTGTCGGTGGTTCAAATCCGCCTCCGGGCACCATTCTAAGCCCTTGATGTACCTATGCTTTTCCATGATTCGCGAGTTCCTTGTTTTTTCGAGTTTGACACTTTCAAACTCCGGGTTTGACAACATTCGTTTTCCGTTTGTTCAGTTCGACCTCAAAATCAGCAACGGCAGACGTCGTGCGCGTCGTCATGTTGGCGCGACGGGAATAGTGCTTCGCCATTGCCTCTGTGGCTGTGGCGCGGCGGCAGCTTCTGGACACATCGGCGTTAGCTTCTGGACACCAAAACATAATTGCTAACGGCCGATTTCTGTGGCGCGGCGGCACCTTTGGCACAGATTGGCGGTAGCTTCGCTTGACGAAGCCTGCCGTGTGTGGCTGTGGCGCGGCGGTAGCTTTGGGATATCGTGGGAGGCGGCATGCAACCTGATTATCCGGTGATGAGGAGCACGAGACAATCGCGAGCTAAAGAAGCTTTTCCGATGATCTTCAATCACTGACTGTAGGGGCAGTTGCCTGATTGGCAGAATCTACGATTCTGTCAATCAGTCAGAAATACCTCACCAAGCGCTATTGGCCTCCCCTTCACAACCCCGACCAGTTTCGGGAAGGCCAACAGCTAATCAGCTTCTGTGGCTATT
>NZ_JAGGJV010000003.1 GCF_017873135.1 Rhizobium herbae
AACTATTTCCACAAACAACCAAAAACACCCCGAATCCGACCAACATTCAAACAACCCAACCGACAATTCCTTGTCCAAATGGTCAAAATCGGGAAAGCGCTGCTTGCATCGATGAAGGCGCCTAAAGCGCCTTCACGCTGCGGCTCACCTTGAACTTGCGCTTCTCCAGCTCGGGGAAGAAATCGGCAGCCGTGAAATATTCCTCCGGCGCCCAGACGCCGGGACGTTTCGGGTTCTTCAAAACCAGCTGGGCGGCGATCGATGCGCTCATCGACGTGCCGGCATCGACATAGGGAGCATACATCTCGTCCGGCGTGACGATCACCTCATAGCGGACCTCGACCGGCTTGCCGTCTTTCATGCCCCGGCCGATGGCAAAGTGGATCTCGGAACTCTCCTGCTGCGGAATGCGGTGCGGATTGCGGGCGATGTTGCGCTGGATCACCGCGTTGAGCACATCCAGCGGCTTCACCGAGACGCCGCCGACCTCGACCGGATCGTTGAAATCGCCAAAGCCGGCCTTCACCAGGCCGACCCAGGCCTCGTGCTCGCGATGCGGCAGGTGCAGCTTCCAGGTGAACTCGCGGATCCCCTTGTCGCGGATGCCGTCGGCGAGCGGCACGGTCAGCTGTTCGGAATGCGGCGAATACATGAATTCGCAGCGCCCCCAGGGCTGTGGCAAATCGATCACCTCCCTGCCCGTCATCGGCGCGCATTCGATATGCTTGCCATCGAAGAACTGGGTGCTCGGATGGGCATATTCGGCCAGGACCGTCGAGACGCTGTAGGGCGGCATCAGGATCGGGTTCTCGTCACCCGTCAGTTCGGCCGCCCAGTAGAGGTTGATTTTCTCGATCGTATCAAGCTCGTCGGCCACCGCCCGGCAGATGACGTTGGACATGCCGGGATCGGCGCCGACGCCGACGACAGCCGTAACGCCCGCCGCCTTGAAGCGGTCGTGTTCGGCGATCTGCTTGACCGTGAAGGTACCGAGGCCGCCGAGATCCATATAGGCGACCTTTGCCGTAAGCGCCGCCTCGAAGATGGTCATCTGGAAACCGAGCAGGGTCGGAACGCAGTTGATGCAGAGGTCAGCCCCCTCGATCGCTTCAGCCAGCCGGGCGGGATCGGTGACATCGAGATCGAACAGCTCCAGCCGCGGATCGCCGAGGTCTGCCGCCAGGCTTTCCATGCGCTCGCGCGAGGTGTCGCAGATGCGGATCGAGGCAATGTCGACGATGGCACGATCGGAGACGAGGTCGCGGACGATACCGGCGCCCATCAGGCCGGCGCCACCGAGAATGGAGATTTTCATGAGCTAGGCGTCCTTTTTCGAATTCTTGCCCGGCGGGCATCGTGTTTTCGGAGAGTTGTGCTCCCCCTCATCCGGCGCTTCGCGCCACCGTCTCCCCGTTGGGGAGAAGAGGAAATCAGACGTGCTTGCGCCCGCCCTCCTCGTAGAACCAGCTGTCGGGATAGGGGTACCACCACTCGTGGATGACCGGCTTGTGGTCGATGATCACCATTTTCGACCGGCGGAAGGCATCGAGACCCTGGCGGCCAAGTTCGCGGCCCATGCCGGACGCTTTCCAGCCGCCGAAGGGCAACGCATCATTGTCGATCATCGGATTGTTGACCCAGACCATGCCGGCCTCCAGCCGCTCGGCCGCCTCCATCGCCTCCTCCAGGCTGGTGGTGAAGACCGAGGCGCCAAGGCCGAAGGGACTGTCGTTGGCCCGTTCGATCGCCTCGTTAAAATCCGCGACGCGGGCGACGGCGGCGACCGGACCGAAACATTCCTCCTGCAGGATCGCCATGTCGGGCGTGCAGCCGGTGAGAATCGTCGGCTCATAGAACCAGCCGACAGGCTCGCTGTCGGGAATCCTGCCGCCGAGGACAACCGTTGCGCCCTTGGCTTTGGCATCCTCGACCAGCCGGATCACTTTTTCGCGCGCTGCCTCACTGACCAGCGGGCCGATCTCGGCCTTGGTCAGGCCGTTGCCGACGCGCAGCCGTTTCGTCTCGGCTGCAAACTTCGCGATGAAGGCGTCATGGACGCTATCGACCACGAAGAAGCGTTCGGCCGAGGTGCAGACCTGGCCGGAGAGGTGGAAGGCGGCGGTGACCGCACCGGCGGCGGCGACATCGAGCGGCGCATGCGCGGTGATGATCATCGGATCGCTGCCTCCGGCCTCGATCACGGCCGGCTTCATCTGGCCGGCAGCCGCCGCGGCAACGGCTTTCCCGGCGGCAACCGAACCGGTGAAGGCGACGGCATGCGTCAGCGGAGAAGCAATCAGGTATTGTGCGACCTCGGCACCGCCCGGCACGCAGGCGATCAGGCCCTCGGGCAAAGCCTCGAACACCTGCATGAATTCGAGCGTGCAGAGCGTCGTCGCCAAGGCCGGCTTGATGATGCAGGCATTGCCCGACGCGAGCGAGGCCGCGACCGTCCAGCACATCAACAGGATCGGAAAATTGAACGGCATGATGTGGACGCTGGTGCCGAGCGCCTCGTAACGGGCATACTGGAACGACCCGGCCTGCGTCGTGCCGGCCACCTTGCCGGCCTCGTCGCGAGCCATCTCCGCGAAATAGCGGAAGGCACCGGCGCAATTGGCGACCTCGCCGATCGCTTCCGGATAGGGTTTGCCCATCTCGCGCGACATCAGTTCGGCGCAGACGCGCATGTCGGTCGCTTCAATTCTGTTGGCAATTTTGTGCAGGATCGTAGCCCGGCTCTTGGCGTCAAGGCGCTTCCATACGGATTGCGCCGACTTGGCGGTCAGAAGCACGGAATCCAGCTCTGCAGATGTCGTTCCCGCAAACGTACCTTCTTTTCCGAACGTGGCTGGGTTGATCACCGAATGGCGTTCACCCTTGGCTGGAACATAGACCGGGTGCCGGTAGAAGACGGGCTCGGCTGGATTGAACATCGGTTTTTCCTTGTCGCTCTATGTCGAGAGGCGAAGCCCCCTCACCCTGCCCTCTCCCCGCTGGGGAGGGGGGGGTACAGAGGTCGCCGCGAACCTCTTCTCCCCAGCGGGGAGAAGGTGCCCGAAGGGCGGATGAGGGGGCCTTCGCCACTTGCTCGAACAGAGCAAGAAAGCCCTCCCACCCCAAGCTCAACGGATCATGTAAACCTTCTTGATTGTCTCATGCACGGTGCACACACCCTTCCAGTCCTGCGGAAAGAAGGCCGCCGTATCCGGCACGATCTCGATCACCTCGCCACTCTCGTGCACATAGGTGCAGCGGCCTTCGAGGAAGTGGCAGAATTCGTCGCGGGTCACATGGCAATCCCATTTGCCGGGCGTGCAGATCCACAACCCGCATTCGGATTCCCCATTCGGACCCTTGTGGATCAGCTTGCCGGTCGTGCGGCTTTCGCCCTCGATCATGGTCGGGATAATGCCCCAGTCCTTGAGGTCGGTTTGGTCGAGCGGCTTGCGCATCAGTGGCGTTGATGTCATCGGATGTTTCCTTTCGTTTTTTCTTCCAGCAGCGTCCGCGTTCTCAAGAAAGAGCAGAAGACTGCGGCAGTAATTTCAAGTTCGGCCCTTCAGGCCAGCATGTAGATATTGCGCATGGTCTCGATCACGTGGCACTCGCCGGTCCAGCCGCCGGGGAACATCACGACCGTGCCCGCCTCGACCTCGATCACCTCGCCCTCGTCCGAGCGATAGACCGCGCGGCCGGCGACGAAATGGCAGAACTCGTCGCGCGGGATCGACAGCCGCCAGCGGCCGGGCGTGCAGACCCAGATGCCGGATTCCGGCTGGTTGTTCGGCCCCTTGTGCACCAGGCGGCCGGTCGATTTCGACTGACCCTCGACGCTGTCGGGCTGCAGGCCCCAATCGACGAGGTCGTCATATGTGGTGGCGCTGTAGATACGCGGTGCGGAGGAGGGTTTCGGCTCACCCATGAAGATACCCCCCTCTGTCGGCGACGCCGACATCTCCCCCACAAGGGGGGAGATCACCATGAGCCTCGAGGTCGATAAGGGAAAAGAATAATCTCCCCCCTTGTGGGGGAGATGTCAGCAAAGCTGACAGAGCGGGGTACCCACGCACCGTCAGGATTTGTCCTGTTTTACCCATCGAATTTCCCCGTCGTTGCCAGCTGGTCGAGGATTGCCGCCGCCTTCTGCGGACCGTTTTGCGACTGCATATGGGCACTGGTGGCGGCAAGCTTGGCCTTCATCTTCGGGTCGCTGACACAGGCATCGAGCTTTGCGGCCAGGTCCGCATCCGTCCAGTCGTAGCGCGGCATCTTGAAGCCGTGGCCGGTCTCGTCGACCCGCGTCGCATTGTCATGGCCGTCCCAGACATAGGGCATGATGATCGCCGGCTTGCCGAAATAGAGGCACTCGGTGAACGAGTTGTTGCCACCGTGATGGATGGCCGCATCGATCTGCGGAATGACGGAAGGTTGCGGGAACCAGCTTTCGACAATGATATTGCCGGGCAGATCGATATACTGCTCCTTATAGTCGCCGACATTGACGAGCGCCCGATAGGGCAGCTTTCCAATTGCGGTGATCAGCCGTTTCAACAGGTCTGTATCGCCGGCACCAAGACTGCCGAAGGATATATAGAGAAGAGGCTTGTCGTTATTCTCGGCGAAGACCGGAACGTCGTAGGGCTTTTCCTTGCGCACGCAGCCTTCTAGATACTGGAACTGCGAAGGCGGCAACGGATGCTCGCGATCGAACTTCACCGCCTCCGGATAAAGCAGCAGGTTCATGAACGGCGATGCCTCGAAGAACTGGCCGATCGGATAGGCCTCCTCTCCGGTCGAGGCGAGGAAGGCATTGAAATCATCGTGGATCGACTTGATCACGGCATTGAATTTTTCGCGGTAGGCGGCATGGCCGGCAAGATCGTCCTGGCGGCAGCCGGACAGATGCGGCGGGATTTTTTCGTCTTCGATCTCGTTTTCCGAGCAGGAGATGATGCGCACCCAGGGCTTGCCGAACTGCTTGATCGCCGGAAACAGGATGACGTTATCAACGCAGATCAGGTCCGGTTTGATCTGCGCCAGCACGCCCGGCAGATCCTTCTGCGCCCACTTGGCGCTGTCGACGATCGCTTCCCAGCAATCGCGCACATAGTTGTCGATCTGGTCGTAGGGGCTTTTGCGGAAATTCGGAATATGGCCGTTGATGAAATCCTCCCAGAACTTCGCCATCTGCTCCGGCGGCATCGGCGCCGACAGGTTCACCGGATAGGCCTCGAAACCATAACCCTTGTAGACATCGACGAAGCCCGGATCGGACAGGAAGACCGCCTTGTGGCCAAGCGCCTCGACGGCCTGGGCAATGCCGACGGAATTCAGCGCCGGGCCGAAGGCTGCTTCGGGAAAGAATGCAATCGTCTTGGACATGAGTTCCCTCTTGTTTTCTTTCAATCTTGGAAAAGGCGGCAGGTCGCGGCATCAAACCCGAGCGACACCACCGCCCCGGTCTGCGCAGCAGACGCGCCGGGTCCGGTCGCTGCCACACGAACCTGAAGTGGCACCGTGGACAGCGCCGTCTTGACGTAGATCTGCCGGTCGAGACCATGATACGCGACGTCGACGACCGTGCCGGAAACACCGGCACCTGCCGGTTTCAACGCGATGTTCTCGGGGCGCACGGCCAGCACGGCCTTCTGAT
Source organism: Rhizobium herbae (assembly GCF_017873135.1). Lineage (GTDB taxonomy): Bacteria > Pseudomonadota > Alphaproteobacteria > Rhizobiales > Rhizobiaceae > Pararhizobium > Pararhizobium herbae. Next base: position 5,657 of record NZ_JAGGJV010000003.1, read on the forward strand.
CGCGTTTCAGCCCGCCGAGATCGCAGGCCAGCGCTTCGCCGCCGGCGCGAAACAGGGCGTCGGCACCGATCTCCCCCTCGATGAAATTCATCACGCCGATGAAGCCCGCGACGAAGCGATTGGCCGGCCGCTCGTAAACCTCTTCCGGCGTACCGCATTGCAGGATGCTGCCATCCTTGAGTACCGCGACCCGGTCGGCCATGACCAGCGCTTCTTCCTGATCATGGGTGACGATGATGAAGGTGATGCCGACCTCGTGCTGCAGCCGCTTCAGTTCCAGCTGCATCTTTTCGCGCAGCTTCTTGTCGAGCGCGCCCAGCGGTTCATCGAGCAGAAGCACTTTCGGCCGCTTGATCAGTGCGCGGGCCAGCGCCACGCGCTGTTTCTGGCCGCCGGACAATTCGGCCGGCTTGCGCCCGGCCAGCGCCTGCAGATCCGTCGTCTTCAGCATCTCCTCCACCCGGGCGGAAATCTCCGGCTTGCCGAGCCGTTCCATCTCAAGGCCGTAGGCGAGATTCTGCCGGACCGTCATGTGCGGAAACAGGGCATAGGACTGGAACATCAGGTTGAGCGGACGCTTTTCCGGCGCCTGCTCGGTGATATCGCTGCCCGAAAGCCTGATCCGTCCCTCGTCCGGCACTTCGAAACCCGCGATCATCCGCAACAATGTCGTCTTGCCGCAGCCGGACGGCCCAAGCAGCGCGAAGAACTCGTTCTCGCGGATATCGAGCGACAGGCCGTTGACGGCAACCGTCTTACCGAAGCGCTTGACGACGTGATCGACCGCCAGAACCGGGGCTTTCAAAGGAGTGTTCATCGGGTCATCTGTTCTTTGTTCAGCCATTGCGAAACGAGCAGGGCGGCGGCGCTGACGCCCATGACGATGGTGGCGAGCGCGTTGATTTCCGGCGTGACGCCGAAACGGATCATCGAATAGATCTGCATCGGCAGGGTGATCGAGGAGCGACCGGCGCCGGAGGTGAAGAAGGCGATGATGAATTCATCGACCGACAGCGTGAAGGCAAGCAGTGCACCCGCGATGATGGCCGGCAACAAAACCGGGAAGGTGATCCGCCAGAAGGTCGTCAACGACGAAGCGCCAAGATCGCGAGAGGCTTCGACGATGGAGAAATCAAAATTCTTCAGCCGAGCCCGCACCACCGAGCACACGAAGGCGAGATCGAAGATCACGTGGCTGACGACGATCGTGGAGAGACCCATGGTCACGTTCAGCCGCGAGAACAGGGTGAGCAGAGCCACCGCCAGCACGATGTCAGGAATGACCATCGGCGCGAAGGCGAGCGCTTCCAGCGCCGTACTCTTGCGCTTGCGCGTTTCCATGCCGATCGCCAGCATCGTTCCGAGAACGGTCGCGATCAACGTCGCAAAGATCGCAACGACGAGCGTATTCCACGCGGCATGCAGGATATCGCTATTGCCGGCAAGCGAGACATACCAGCGCAGCGAAAAGCCCGACCACGTTGTCGGCAGACCACTGTCGTTGAACGACAGGAGGACGAGGACCGCAATCGGCAGATAGAGAAAGCCGAAGACAAGAACGAGGATGGTCCGTCCGGTCAATTTCATGCGCCACGCATCAGCCATTGGCGGCTCCCTGCGTTTCGCCGCTGAAGCGGGAGGAGGCGCGGGCCTGCAACAGCAGGAGCCCGATCATGACGGCGATCAACACCATGCCGAGGGCCGCGCCGAACGGCCAGTCGTTGGCGGTCAGGAACTGGTCGTAGACAAGATTGCCGATCATCTGGAACCGGCCGCCGCCGAGCAGCGCCGGCGTGACGAAATTGCCGATCGACAGCACGAAGACGAAGACGCCGCCGGCAGCCACGCCCGGCATGGTCAGCGGCAGGGTCACGCGGAAGAATGTCCGCACCCGCCCCGCCCCGAGATCGCGCGAAGCCTCGATCAGCTCGCCGTTCAGCCGCGACAGGCTGGAATAGATGGCGAGGATGACGAAGGGCAGGTAGTTGTAGACGAGGCCGGTGATAACGGCGCCTTCGCTATAGAGCAGGGCCAGCGGTTCACCCTCGTAGCCGAACCAGCGCAGCAGGTTGTTGATCAGCCCTTCGCGATTCAAGAGTACGATCCAGGCATAGGTGCGGATCAGGTAGTTGCTCCAGAACGGCAGCACGGCGAAGAACAGCAGCAGCGGTTGCGTCCGTTTCGGCGCAAGGCAGATGGCGTAGGCGGCGGGATAGGCGATCAGGATTGCAAGCAGCGTCGCCAAGCCCGCGATGCGCACGGACGTCAGGAAGATCTTCGCATAAAGCGGATCGACGACGCGCTGAAAATTCTCGGCGGTCAGCGTGTATTCGATGCCGCCATACAGCCCGCGCGTCAGGAATGCATAGGCAAGGATGATCAGGCAGGGAACGACCATGAACAGGCCAAGCCAGGCGACGGCAGGCAGAGCCATGAGATTGGAACGAGCCGTCTGCGATGACAAGAAAAGGACTCCGGATTAGATATGTGCCCTCTCCCCGTTTCCGGGGAGAGGGCTGGGGTGAAGATCAAAACAGCCCCCTCTTCACCCTTTAGGCGCCGTCGCCGCAAAAGCGCGGGACGAAAACACAACTCAGTTGGCAGCCTTGATCTCGCTCACCGCGCGCGAATAGTCGCGTTGCGCTTCGCCGAGATCCTGAAGTTCCTCGTATTTCACCAGCGTCTCCGGCGAGACGCCCATCGTCGGGTATTTCTTGATCAGCTCGGGATCGAGGCTTTCCATCGCCGGCTTGTTGGGCACTTCGTAGAAGATGTTGGAGGCCGCCCAGGCGTGGTTCTTCGGTTCGAGGATATAATCCAGGAACTTCAGCGCCGCCTCCTTGTGTTCGGAATTCTTCATGACGACCATGGTGTCGATCCAGAGATCCGAGCCTTCCTTCGGCACGACGAACTTGATCTTGTCGTTTTCGGCGATGCCGTAGTTGCACCAGCCGTCCCAGGCCTGCACCAGAGATGCTTCGCCGGAAACGAGCTTCGAATAGAAGGTCGTGTCGTCATAGGCGAGCAGGCTCTTCTTGGCTTCGATCAGCGCGGTCTTCGCCTCTTCGATCTTGGCCGGGTCTTTCTCGTTGACCGAGTATCCCTTGTAGAGCAGGCCCGCAGCCATAAGCCAGCGGTCGGTCGAGAGCATGGTGATCTTGCCCTTCAGGGCTTCCGGCGGATTGAGCAGATAGGACCAGCTGTCCGGTGTGCCTTCGACGAGATCCGAGCGATAGCAAAGACCGGTGGTGCCCCAGGCATATGGTACCGCATAGGTATTGCCCGGATCGAAGGCCAGCTTGGTCGCCTGCGGGTAGAGGTTTTTCAGGTTCGGCACCTTCTCCACGCCGAGCGGTTCGAGCAGACCCTGGCCGTTGAGGATATGCGCAAAGGGAGAGGAGACGAACACGACGTCATAACCCTTGCCCTGGCCCGCCATCAGCTTGCCCATGATCTCTTCGTTGGTGGCATGGTTGACCACCTCGATGGTGAGGCCCGTCGCCGCCTTGAAGGTATCGGCAATATCGGGCGCCATGTATCCAGCCCAGTTGGAGATCACCAGATCGGCCGACAGCACGGTTCCCGCAGAAAGAACCATGGCTGTCGCAGCAAGGCCGACCAGACGCAATTTCACTGATGTTTTCAAGGACATCTCCCGTTGCTGGCGCAGTCCGGATGACCAAGGTGCCTTGGGCAATCTCCGCTTGCGCAAATCCATCATCCCGGAGGGTTTCGCGGTTCCGCGCGGTGCCTGTTCCGAGGGTTCAACCTCTGTTCCCGAAGCGGCGCGCCGGTTATCCGATCTGCGCCTCGCTTCATCAGGCAGTATTATTTATAAAAAAAATACGTCAATACGAAATCGTACTATGGCCAAAATTTTATAAATCCTCTTGCGCGCCCATTCCGGAAGAGGCAGCATGCGTTCTGTTGCAGAAGGCACAGGGCAAAGGGCGATGACCGTGGAGGCGAAAAAAGTAAATCATCGCCATGTTGAACTAGCGCAAAGAATACTGGATATCGCCACAGAACGCGGTATGAGCCGCGGCGAGCGGCTTCCCGAACAGGCCCTTGCTTCCCGCTGCAACGTTTCACGCACGCCGATCCGCAAGGCGCTGCAGTTCCTCGCCGAGAAGTCGATCGTCACCACGGAAGCCGAAGGTGGCTATCTGCTCGCCATCGACCCGGCCTCCTTTCCCGGCCTTGAAGATACCGCCCAGCCGGCCGAGGAAACCGAACTCTACAATGCCATCCTGCGCGACGTCTCTGCCGGGCGCATCAGCGATTCCCAAACCGTCGCCGGCCTGCAGCGACGTTACGCGGCATCACGAAACGCTGTGCAAAATGCGTTGACGCGACTGGCCGAGGACAATCTGGCCGAACGCGCCGCCGGCCAGCAATGGCTGATCAAGCAATTCGCCATCAGCGGCGATGCGGTTGCCAAGAGTTTCGAATACCGGCTCTCCTGCGAGCCCCTCGCATTGACCATGCCCGGCTTCCGCCGCGACATCGCGGCGATCACGTCGCTCAGACAATCGATGGAAATCCTGCGTTCGATGACGGAGAGCAGCTTCGACCAGAAACTGTTCGAGCGCACCGATTTCGATTTCCACATGCTGATCGCCAGAAGCTGCGGCAATCCCTTCATGTCGGAGGCGCTCTCCAGCCATCACCGCCGCCGCCGCTCCAACCAGCCGCCGGTGCATGTCAACGCCTTCCGGCTGATGCAATCCAACATGGAGCACATCCAGATGCTGGAGCAGATCGAGCGCGGCCAGCTTGAGCTTGCGGCCGACCTGATGCGCGTGCATATCCAGCTTTCCCATTCCCAGCGGCCACGCCTTGCCGGGCGCGGCGTTCCGCCCGTCTTCAAGGTCGTGGGATAGACAGTCGGTGCATGCATGACCCAGCCCAAGGTGATCGCCTTTTTTCCGGAAGCCAGCTACGGGGCGGCGCTCAATTGCGTCGGCATCGCCCAGGAACTGCGCCGGCTGGGCGCGCGGCCGGTATTCATCTGTCATCCCGGCTTTCGCGGCGTCTTCAGCGAATACGGGTTTCCCGAATATCAGCTGCAGTCGGCGGGCGCTGAAAGCCAGACCGATTGGACCGATTTCATCAACCGGCATCAGGACGCCTTTCGGCAAACGCCGCTGGAGCAGCTGAAAAGCTATGTCGCGCCGACCTGGGAGGCGATCGTCGATACCGCGATCGCGGCGGAAGAGCCGCTTCGCCAGCTTCTGGCACAGTTGAAACCGGCCGCAATCGTGCTCGACAATGTGGTGATGTTTCCGGCCATCGCCAATGCCGGCGTCCCCTGGATCCGGGTCGTTTCCTGCGCCGAGACGGAACTGCCCGATCCGCTGGTGCCGCCCTATCTGTCGGGGTGCGGCGGCAAGCCCGGCCCGGAGTGGGCGGCTTTTTCGCGAGCGTATGCCAAGGCCGTGGCGCCGGCGCAGAAACGCATGAACGCCTTTCTGGCCGAATGCGGCCTGAACCCGCTGCCGCCCACAGAATTCCTTGAAAACTCCCCCTTTCTCAATCTGCTCCTCTCGCCCGGCGTCGTCCGCTTCGAGCGCCAAAACCCGCTCGATCCAAAAAAATTCGTCTATCTCGACGGCTGCGTCCGGCAGGAGGCACCCTATACGTTGCCACATTTCGCCTCGCAGCAGGATGCGCCGCTGGTACTGGCGAGCTTCGGCAGCCTTGGGGCCATGGACGTGTCGATGATCAAACGGATGATCGGTGTTTTCGAGACCCTGCCCTACCGTTTCATCGTCAATGTCGGCCCATGGCGCGACGAGTACAGCCGCATCCCCGACAACGTCTTCCTCGAAAGCTGGTTTCCCCAGCCTTCCGTCGTCAGGCAGTCGAGCCTGTTCATCCATCACGGCGGCAACAACAGTTTTTGCGAGGCGCTGTATTTCGGGGTTCCTTCCCTCGTCATGCCGTTCTGCTGGGACGGACACGACAATGCCCGCCGCGCGGAAGAGGTCAACGTCGGCCGCAAGCTCGACCGCTATCGGTGGAGCGACGGCGAACTCGTCTCCGCGATCACCGGGCTTCTCGACAATCCGGCCCTGAACGATAAACTCGCGGCCAATTCCGCTGCCATGAAAAAGGCTGCCGGCGTGACGGTGGCTGCCAAGGCAATTCTCGACCTGATCTAATGAGGGACGGCGACATGCAGGACAGGCTTTATATCGACGGCGAATGGGTGCGGCCGGAAAAGGGCGGCACGTTCGATGTCATCGATCCCGCCACAGAAGAGGTCATCCACACGGCTCCATCAGGTACCAGCGGCGATATCGACAAGGCCGTCAAGGCCGCCCGCTACGCCTTCGATTCCGGGCCGTGGCCGAAACTCACCGGCAGCGAGCGCGCCGTCTATCTGCGCGCCATCGCCGCAAAGATCGTCGAGAAACGGCAATTCCTCGCCGAACTTGAAGTCGCCGACAACGGCAAGCCCCTGCCCGAAGCGCTCTGGGACATCGACGATGTCGCCGGCTGCTTCAATTTCTACGCCGGCCTTGCCGAAGAGCTCGATCAGCATCCGGAAGAAACCATTCCGCTCACTGAGCCTCGTTTTTCGTCGCGGGTGGTGCGTGAACCGCTCGGCGTCGTCGGCGCCATCACGCCCTGGAACTATCCGCTGCTGATGGTTTCCTGGAAGGTCGCACCCGCCTTGGCCGCCGGCTGCACCATGGTGCTAAAGCCCTCAGAATTGACGCCGCTGACCGCGCTCGAACTTGGCGTCATTGCCGAGGAAGTCGGGCTCCCGGCCGGCGTACTCAACATCGTTACCGGCACCGGGATGCAGGCCGGCGAGCCGCTGACCGAACATCCGCTGGTCGACAAGCTCGCCTTCACCGGGTCGGTCGCCACCGGACGGAAAGTCATGATGGCCGGTGCGCAGGACATCAAGACTGTCAGCCTCGAACTCGGCGGCAAATCGCCCTTCGTCATCTTCGCCGACAGCGACATCGAAAAAGCCGTCGAATGGATCATGTTCGGCATCTTCTGGAACCAGGGCCAGGTCTGTTCGGCGACCTCGCGCGTGCTGGTCGAGGCAAGCATCTACGACGCCGTCGTTTCGCGGCTCTGCGAGGAAGCGGCCAGGATCAGGATCGGCAACGGCATGGATGAGGGCACGCTGCTGGGCCCGATCGTCTCCAAGGGCCAGTACGACAAGATACTGTCGGCGATCGAACGTGCCCGCATCGACGGCGCGACGGTCGCCCATGGCGGCAGCCGCCCGGCCGGTCTCGACAGCGGCTATTTCATCGAGCCGACTGTCCTGACCGATATGAGCGAGGACAGCTATGTCTGGAAGGAGGAGATCTTCGGCCCGGTCGTCTGCGTCAAGCCGTTCAAGAACGAGGACGATGCGATCCGCATGGCCAATGACAGCCGCTTCGGCCTGGCCGCCGCCGTCATGTCGAAGGACGTGATCCGCGCCGAACGCGTGGCGGAGGCTTTTCGCGCCGGCATCGTCTGGGTCAACTGCTCGCAGCCGACCTTCGTCGAAGCCCCCTGGGGCGGCTACAAACAATCCGGCATCGGCCGCGAACTGGGGCGCTGGGGGCTTTCGAACTATTTGGAGACGAAGCAGATCACGCGTTTCAACAGCGACGAGCCGTGGGGGTGGTATATCAAGGGGTGAGGCTGGGCCACGGGCCGGGAGGGTTCTTTACCCTCCCCTCGAGGGGGAGGTGGGCTTCCCGCTTCTCCCCGGCGGGGAGAAGGTGCCCGAAGGGCGGATGAGGGGGCGGTTCGGCATAGAGGAGGAGACCTTTCATCGACGTGGTTTCCCAATTTTCCCAATCTGAGTTTGTCCGGGGTTTCTTCTTCAAGGTGGCTTCGCCCCCCTCATCCGGCCCTACGGGCCACCTTCTCCCCGATGGGGAGAAGAGGGAGATCGCGGCAGCTTCAACGGCCTATAGCCACGCGCGAAAAATTCGCCGTGGGTTTCAAAGAGCAGGTGGCCGGGGCACAACGTATGCCTCAATAGATAGTAATAGGTGACACACGCTGTGCCCCGTTTCAGTGTCTTTTGCCGCGCTTCTCAGGTTCTTCTACGCTTTTGCCTCTTGTGAAGGAAAAAGCCTCCAATGCCCCAGCCCGGCCGCTTATCCGCCGAGCCTTTCAATGAGGCGGGGTTTAGCCCTGGACCCTCGGACGGCAAAGCCGTCCGGCGGTGTTACCCGCCCGTGGTGTGGCTACCCGGCACGCCCGGTTCATTCACGAACCGGAGGAGAACCGCCTTTCACGCAGCCCCGGGGATTTCGCGCGCGTTTCGCCAAACCGTCCGGGCACCGGCCCCGCCTCGCCGGCAACGCAAACCGGTGTATCCTTGGCGGAACGAGGTCATGATGGCATGGAACCAAAGGGCGGGGATGAACGGGGATGATTTTTGTTAGGTCGGTCTATCTCGCCCCTGGCGGGCGAGAAAGCAATTTCAGCATCTTGGCGAAACGCCAAGTGCTAGAAATTGCAAGAGCGGAGGTAGGACAAAGGGCAAGGACTTCCCTCCCACTCAATCCCGCCGCCGCCCTCTCTTTCGTTGGAAACCCGCACCAACTTCGGCCAAGTGATCGGCTACGCTTCTCACGACCTTCGTATCCTCTCCGGCAAGGGGAGAGGTAGGGTGCCACAAACACCGACCTATCCACGGGTGGATCACAGCAGACCCACCCGTAATCATTGAAAATGTGGTGCCGTCAGGAACCGGTCTCCAAATTACGGCGAGACACATTGGCGACGCCCGCCATTGTACGGCTGGAACGTGTTGTCGTAAGCCCTGTACGAGCGATAGCGCGCGAAGCACCAATCGGCGTGCGAGCTGCCGCGATAATAGCGCTCGCCGGAATATCTGGGTTGCGCCAGCATGCCGCCAATGATCGCCCCGGCAGCCAGGCCGCCAAACGCTGCGCCGAAATTATCGCCGCGGTGACGGTAGTAGCTCCGGCCATGGCGGTAGTAGCCATCATTGCGATAGTAGCTCCGATCGCGATGGTGGCGCCTTATGTAACGGCGATTGCCGCCATATCGGCCGATACCCCACGAACTGCGGTATGATTCGACCTGTTGGACATCCGAAGCCTGAATCTTCGGCCTCTCGATGGATGGAAAAGCCTGCGCCGGCGCTATGCTGGAAAAGGCGGTCGCCAGAGACAGACCAATGATTGCGAGCATCTTCATTTGATTCACCATTTTGCCTTTCAACAAGCAAACGTTTGAAACAATGATTTGTGCCACTGCCGGACCGAAGTAACGGCATTGTGATAGCACCGCACGCGCAATCAGATACTCCCGCTGACGTCTTTTCAGAAGAGACGCTGGAATGTCCATTTGACAGTATATTCGCCGTTGCGCTTCATTTTTGTCTTGGTTCGCACCCGGACCGGGCCGCCGAGCGCAACCTCGGCGTCTTCGAAGGCCTGGCGGGCCTCCGCAATCGCTTGATGATAGGCGCTGTTGTCTCGCTTGGGATCTGCGGCAATCGCCTTGAGCAGCGCGATCGTATCCAGTTTGTCTTCGGCCATGAATTCGTCGCACTCCTTCTCGCCATATCGCGGCTTGGCATCGACCCTTCTCGCGCCGCCGAACACAGGGGGTTCAATACACCAACATGTAAGACCGTCTCAAGGTAAACGCCCGGCAGGTAGGTCTATTGCCGCCACGGAAAGTGTGTCACCAAGGCCCTTGCGCCTTCGCCGTCAAATCAGCGGGTCCCAATGAGTTATTTGCCTGAAACCAGCCCTGCCCGTCACAACCCGCACAAGATGGCCATCGTACTCCTAGCCATATCGCAACTGGCGGCCTGCGCGACGCGCCCGACCGATGCCGTCTTGCAGCCGGCAAGCGCGGCGGGCGGCGAAAGACAGATCACACTCCTGACGGCGACCGACAGGACGAAAGATATCGACGGTCACGGCTTTTCAAGCGGCCGGGCGCCATCGATGGCGTTCGAGGAATATACGATCTCCATTCCGCCCACGCACAAGCCGTCGAAAATCGAATGGGCGAACAGCAAACCGAACGCGCAACGTGACTTCGTGGTCACGAAGCGGACCGCTATCGACAAGCGGAAGTTCGTGGCTTTGGCTGGGATACCGGACCGCGACGGAGCTGTCGGTCTGTTCGTTCACGGCTATAATTACAGCTATCAGGAGGGTCTGTTCCGCCTGGCGCAGATCGCCGCGGACGCAAAGATCGACGCCACGCCGGTCCTCTTTTCATGGCCGTCGGAAGCGACGCTCACAGGCTACGTGGCTGACAAGGATGCGGCTCTCTATTCCCGGGACGATCTGGTGGCCGTCATCACCGAGATGTCGCGCCAGCCGCAAGTGAAAAAGCTCATTCTTTTCGGGCACAGCATGGGATGCTTCCTGATCATGGAGGCGCTGCGACAGATCAAGTTCGAAGGCCGTAACGATGTCCTGGACAAGCTTGTCGTCATGCTGGCGGCGCCCGACATCGATGCGGATATTTTCCGCCGGCAGCTTGCCGTCATCGGACCGTTGAAGACGCCGCTGACAGTGTTTGTGGCGAAGGACGACAAGGCATTGAGGGTTTCCAGCTTTCTGGGCGGCGAAAGACAACGCGCCGGCGGTCTGGATGTCGATGATCCCATCGTCGAGGACGCCGCCGCCCGGTACGGTATCAAGGTTATCGACATCACCTCCGTAAAGGCCGATGACGGCCTCGGTCACGACCGCTACGCCAACCTCGCCGCGATCGGTCCCGAACTCGTCTCACTCGACAAGCGCCAGGGAGTATCGACCGCAGAAACGGGCGCGTTCGTTTTCGACGCCGCGGCTTCCGTCGTTTCGAGCCCTTTCAAGCTGGCTCGCAGGGTCGTGGCTGGACAATGAGTTGACCTAAGCCATCGACGATGAACGGCGGCGGTTTGATCGAAACCGCCGCTTCACATCAGCCGACGGCCGCCAAATCTACTCCGCCGCTTCCGCCCTCGGTGCAGGTACGTAGTTCAAGATAGGCCCCAGCCAGCGCTCGACCTCGGCGACCGGCATGTCCTTGCGCGCGGCATAGTCCTCGATCTGGTCGCGCTCGACCTTGGCGACGCCGAAATAATAGGCGTCGGGATGGCCGATATAGATGCCGGAGACCGACGAGCCCGGCCACATGGCAAAGCTCTCGGTCAGGGTCACGCCGATTTCGTCCTCGGCTTTCAGGAGATCGAACAGCGTCGCCTTTTCCGTGTGGTCCGGCTGGGCCGGATAGCCCGGAGCCGGGCGGATGCCGGCATAGGGTTCGCCCGCCAGTTCGCTCGGCTCGAAGGCCTCGTTCGCCGCATAGCCCCAGAGTTCCTTGCGGACATATTCGTGCATGCGCTCGGCGAAGGCCTCGGCGAAGCGGTCGGCCAGCGCCTTGACCATGATCGAGGAATAATCGTCGTTGGCGCGCTCGAAACGCTCGGCAATCGCCACTTCCTCGATGCCGGCCGTGACGACGAAACCGCCGAGATAGTCGTGTTTGCCGCTATCGACCGGGGCGACGAAATCCGACAGGGCGACGTTCGGCCGACCGTCGCGCTTGGCCATCTGCTGGCGCAGCGTGAAGAAGGTGGCCCGCTCGGTTGCGCGGGTTTCGTCGGTGAACAGGCGGATATCGTCGCCGACCACGCCGGCCGGCCAGAAGCCGACGACGGCTTTCGGCGCAAACCATTTCTCGGCGATCACCTTGGCCAGCATCGCCTGTGCGTCGGCAAACAGCGCGCGGGCGGCCTCGCCCTGGCGTTCGTCGTCGAGGATTTTCGGATAGACGCCCTTCATCTCCCAGGTCTGGAAGAACGGCGTCCAGTCGATATAGCGGGCCAGTTCTCCCAGGTCCCAGTTCTGGAAAACGCGGGTGCCGAGGAAGGACGGCGTCTTCGGCTGGTAGGCGTCCCAATCGACTTTCTGGGCGTTGGCGCGGGCTTTTGCCAGCGGCAGGCGCTGTTTTTCCAGCTCGTTGCGCGCATGCGCATCGGCCACCTTCCTGTATTCGGCCCGCACCGTCTCGATGTAGCCGTCCTTCGCCTCCGGCGACAGCAGGCTCGACACCACGCCGACCGCGCGGCTGGCGTCGGTGACGTAGATCGCCTGGCCCTGATGGTAGCGCGGGTGGATCTTGACCGCGGTATGGACGCGGCTCGTCGTCGCGCCGCCGATCAACAACGGGATATTAAAACCCTCGCGCTCCATTTCGGCAGCCACATGCGCCATCTCGTCGAGTGACGGCGTGATCAGGCCGGAGAGGCCGATGATATCGACATTGCGTTCGCGGGCGACTTCGAGGATTTTCGCGGCGGGAACCATGACGCCGAGATCGATAATCTCGTAGTCATTGCAGGCCAGCACCACGCCGACAATGTTCTTGCCGATATCGTGGACATCGCCCTTGACCGTCGCCATCAGCACCTTGCCGGCGCTCTTGCGTTCGCCAAGCCCGCCGCCGGCCAGCCGTTCGGCCTCCATGTAAGGCAGGAGAATGGCCACCGCCTGCTTCATCACGCGGGCGGACTTCACCACCTGCGGCAGGAACATCTTGCCCGCGCCAAAGAGATCGCCGACGACATTCATGCCGGCCATCAGCGGGCCCTCGATGACATGCAGCGGCCGCTCGGCGTTCTGGCGGGCTTCCTCGGTGTCGGCCTCGATAAATTCGGTGATGCCGTTGACCAGCGCATGTTCCAGCCGCTTTTCGACCGGCCATTCACGCCACTTCAGGTCCCGTTCCTTGGCTTCCTTGCCGGCTACGCCCTTGAAGCGCTCGGCCAGCTCCAGAAGCCGCTCGGTCGAATCGGCCCGGCGGTTGAGGACGACGTCCTCGCAGGCTTCCTTCAGCTCGGGCTCGATGGATTCATAGACCGCCAGCTGTCCGGCATTGACGATGCCCATGTCCATACCCGCCTGGATGGCGTGGTAGAGGAACACGGCATGCATCGCCTCACGCACCGGCTCGTTGCCGCGAAACGAGAAGGAGAGGTTGGAGACGCCGCCGGAAATATGCACATGCGGCAGGGTCTGGATGATCTCGCGGGTCGCCTCGATGAAATCGACGCCGTAATTGTTGTGCTCCTCGATGCCGGTCGCCACAGCGAAGATGTTCGGATCGAAGATGATATCTTCCGGCGAAAAACCCGCCTGCTCCGTCAGCAGCCTGTAGGCGCGGGTGCAGATTTCGACCTTGCGGGCTTGCGTATCCGCCTGCCCCTTTTCATCGAAAGCCATGACGACGACGGCGGCGCCATAGGCGCGGCAGAGTCTGGCGTGATGCAGAAAGGCCTCCTCGCCTTCCTTCATCGAGATCGAATTGACCAGCGGCTTGCCCTGCACGCATTTCAGGCCGGCCTCGATGATCTCCCATTTTGACGAGTCGATCATCACAGGCACGCGGGCAATATCCGGCTCGGCGGCGATCAGGTTGAGGAACTCGACCATTGCCTGCTTCGAATCGATCAGGCCCTCGTCCATGTTTATGTCGATGATCTGGGCGCCGTTGGCCACCTGATCGCGGGCGACATCAAGTGCTGCCGCATAATCGCCCGCCGTGATCAGCTTGCGGAACTTGGCCGAGCCGGTGACGTTGGTGCGCTCGCCGACATTGACGAAGGGAATGTCCTTGGTCAGCGTGAACGGTTCCAGCCCCGACAGTTTCATCAGCCTCGGCACGTCGGGAATGGCGCGCGGCGGGTGCTTGGCCACCGCTTGCGCGATCGCCCGGATATGTGCCGGCGTCGAACCGCAGCAGCCGCCGACGATATTGACCAGACCTTCGCGGGCGAAGCCCTCGATCTGGGCGGCCATTTCCTCCGGGCTCTCATCATACTGGCCGAACTCGTTCGGCAGGCCGGCATTCGGATAGGCGCAGACGAATGTGTCGGCGACGCCGGAGATCTCACTCAGATGCTCGCGCATGGCGTTGGCGCCGAGCGCGCAGTTCAGCCCGATGGTGAAGGGATCGGCGTGGCGCACCGAATGCCAGAAAGCGGTCGGCGTCTGGCCGGAGAGCGTGCGGCCGGAAAGGTCGGTGATCGTTCCCGAAATCATCACCGGCAGGCGGATGCCCTTTTCGGTGAACACTTCCTCGGTCGCAAAGATCGCCGCCTTGGCGTTCAGGGTGTCGAAAATCGTTTCGATCAGGATGATGTCGGCGCCGCCGTCGATCAGGCCGCGCAGCTGCTCGCCATAGGCGATGCGCAGGTCGTCGAAGGAAACCGCGCGGTAGCCGGGATTGTTGACGTCGGGCGAGATCGAGGCGGTGCGGTTGGTCGGCCCGAGCGCGCCGGCAACGAAGCGGCGCTTGCCGTCGACCTGCTGCGCCCGCAATCCGGCCCGCCGCGCCAGGCGCGCGCCGTCGCGGTTCAATTCATAGACCATCGCCTCCATGCCGTAATCGGCCTGGGCGATGGACGTTGAGGAAAACGTGTTGGTTTCGAGGATATCGGCGCCGGCGATGGCATAGTTGTAGTGGATCTCCTCGATGGCGCCGGGCTGGGTCAGCGTCAGAAGGTCGTTGTTGCCCTGCAGATGGCAATCGCAACCGACGAAACGGTCGCCGCGGAAGTGATCCTCGCCGAGACCGAGCTGCTGGATCTCCGTGCCCATGGCGCCATCCATGATCAGGATGCGCTCGCTGGCCGCCGCTTTCAGCGCGGCCATAACTTCGGATCCATCCGGCCTGGAGGAAACGGCGCCGAAGAGTGCATCGATGGCGGACATGGGAAATCTCCCGTTCTGAAAACGACAATATAACGAAAAACAGAAGTCACATAAAGATATCTTTATGTCAATATATGACTTGCGTCCTTGATCGCAGGCAAAACGAAACCGGCCCGCCTCCTTCGAAGCGGGCCGGTTGCAGAATAACAGCAAGAATGTCGAATCAAAGCCGCTTCAGGCAATCGTCCATTTCATAGATGGCGCAGAGAATATGATAGAAGCTGCTGGCCGGCGCTGGTTCGTCGACGAAACTGCCATCCGCCTTCTGCTTGTCGCGCCAAAGGCCTTTGACCGGCGTATCGAGAAACCGGGTGAGCGCTGTTGCGGCACGCACGGCGGAGCGCAGGTAACGCTCGCGCTCCTCGCCTTGCGTCAGCGCCGCAAAGCGGACCGCCGCCTTCAGCCATTCCGTCTGCGGCCAGAGCCGGGCGATCGGATCGGCAACGGAGAAATCGTCGAGAAGCGTCATGACAACCACCTCCCGCGGCTGCGCGATCCCGTATTGCTCGCCGATCTCGAACAGCCGCCGCGCCTTCACCAGCGCATCGGCATTGCCGCGCCGTTCACCCCAGCGCAGCAGCAGCCACGCCCATTCGAACTGGTGGCCCGGCTCGACGATCCGTCCCTTGTCGCCCGGCATCGGCGACCAGTCATGATCGAAGAATTCCCGCAATGCGCCGGTTTCCCGGTCGATGAAATGGTCCATGCAAAGGGTGGCGATTTCATCGGCGAGATTGGTCCAGGCAACGGTATCGAAACCATCGACCGCTTCACTGGCGAGACACGCTTCGAACAGATGCATATGCGGATTGGAGCAGAGCGGCAGACGCGGCGGATTGTCTTCCTCGAAGCCCGCCGCCGGATGCTTGCAATGGGCCTCCAGGTTGTCGCGCAGCGTGTTGCTGCGCGCAATCATCTCCGCCTTCCGCTGCGGGAATACCTGCGCCAGATAGGCAAAGGACAAAAGCGCGAAGGCCTGATTGTAGAGATCGAAGGACGGATCGATCAGATTGCCGTCCGCATCCGCCAGCGCTCCGTAAAAACCGCTCGGCTGCCGGTAGACCCGGTCGAAATAGGCGATGCCATCGGTGGCGACTGTCTGCCAGTCTCCCTTCCAGCCGCGGCGGCCCGCTTCCGCGAAACAATAGACCTGGCGCGGCTGGACGCGCGAACGGCGATCGGCCCGCGTCGGCTGCCCCGCCATGTCGATCGTCTCGACAAAGCCGCCGCTCAATGGGTCGAATCCCCTGTCCCGCCAGAGCGGCAGGGCCGCCTGCGTCAACCATTCGTTCAATGTGGCGGAAAAGCCGGCAATATCCATGGTCATCTATCCGTTCAGACGCTAGGTATCGAACTTCAGCGCTTTGATGTCCTTATCAAGCAGCGTGGCAATCGCCTCGACAACCATGATGTGATCGTCACGTTGCGGCAAGCCGGAAACGGTCACCGCTCCGATGCAGCCGGTGCCCTTGACGACGATCGGAAAGCTGCCGCCATGCGGCGCATATTCTGCATCCGGCAATCCGAACTTCGCCTGAATGGTGCTTTCCTGCTTCGTAAGCGACAGGCCGACCGCATAGCTGCTCTTCAGGAAACGGAAGACGCAGTTGCGCTTGCGGCGAACCCAGCTCGGGTTGTCTGGCGTCGAGCCCTCAAGTGCTGCGTAGAACACCGGCATGGAAAACAGCGTGACGTCGATGACGACGCCGAGCTTGCGCTCCACCGCCATGCCGCGCAGCAGCGAACCGAGCGCCCAGCCCGTTTCCAGGCTGAAGCTGTCGAACTGCAGCTCGCTTTCCTGCAAAGCAATCCGTTCCAGATCCGCGTCGATACCCATTCTGCTCTCCACTTCGGTTTTCAGTCTTTCCAGAGCCATGCAGCGCCGCGCACGCCGGAACTGTCGCTATGCACCGCCTTGCGAATCGGCGTCTCGAAACTGTCGCCGAAAATGTATTTGACGATCAGATCCGGCAATTCATCGTAGATTTCATCGACATTCGACATGCCGCCGCCGAGCACGAAGACATCCGGATCGACGACATTGGTCAGCAGCGCCAGGCTGCGCGCCAGCCGATCGACAAACCGCGTATAGACGGCGGTCGCAACAGGTTCGCCGTTGCGCTTGTCGGCGATGATGTCGCGGCCGCGCCGGTCGACCCCGGTCGTCAGGCGGTAATCCAGCTCCACGCCGGTGCCGCAGGCATACATGTCAAGGCAGCCATGTTTGCCGCACCAGCATTTGTGGCCCGGATACTCATCCGGCGTCATCCAGGGCAGCGGATAGTGGCCGATTTCGGCGGCGATGCCCTGATAGCCGGCATGCACATGCTTGCCGATCGCCAGTCCGCCGCCATGGCCGGTACCGACGATGATGCCGAACACCGTATGCTCGTCCTTGCCGGCACCATCCACCGCTTCGGAAACCGCCAGACAGTTGGCATCGTTGGCAAGCCGCACGTCCCGTCCGAGCGCCGCCTGAAGATCGCGCCCGAGCGGCTGGCCGTTCAGCAGGACCGCGTTGGAATTGCGCACGATGCCGGTGCGCGGATTGGGGCTGCCGGGAATGCCGATACCGATCGTTCCCTTTTCGCCCGCCATCTGCTCGGCGGTTGCCACAAGTTCCTGCACGGCGCGGATGCAGGCATCGTAGCCGCTGGTCGGCGTGGCGATGCGGTGCCTTGCCCTTGTCGTGCCATCGCGGTCGAGCGCGATGACTTCCATTTTCGTGCCGCCCCAATCAATTCCGATAAACATGCTGGATCAAACTCTGTGGGTCTCGTTGTCGAAGGCGACGCCGTTCCGGCCGGGTCTCCTCCCCGTTGCGCCGCACCCTGCTTAACATCGGAAAGTCATCCGGCGCCAGCCCCGGCCTGCGTCACGCACATCAGAAACGCCTGTTCCTGCAAAAGCATCAAAAAGCGCACCGGAAAACACTTGGCTTCCGCCGTCTCCTTTTGTAAGTGTTCTCTCCGGTCGGTCCCATAGCTCAGCAGGATAGAGCGCAAGATTCCTAATCTTGAGGCCACTGGTTCGAATCCAGTTGGGATCACCATTTATCCGCAATACATATCGGAAAACGCGCGGAGCCAATCGGCCGGCCGCCGATGCCGCGCGCATCGTCACCGGCAGAGCCCGGCAAGCGAGGCGCACAAGGGGCACGCGCCTGCCCCTTGATACCGACGCTTCAGCGACGGATTAGTAGCTCACCCGAACGCCACCGGGATCGGAAGCACCGAAGTCCGGGACTGGGCCATAGCCCTGATATTGCGCATAGGTGGTGTTGTTTCCGCCGGTGCTTGCACATCCCGAAAGGGCCAAAAGCGCCATTGCCGCAACTACCATCAAGGATCTCAGTGGCATGGTTTTCTCCTGTCGAGGGGACTGGCCAGACAGCCGAACAGTCCGACCGCGATCCTTCCCCAAATCGTCTTCAATGGCAAGTAGGGCCATCTTCCGGAAAGGCGAGATGATGAACAGCGAAGCAAACACCGGTTTCAAAAAGAAACATCGTGCGTGGCAGCCGGCGGATGGTCCGGCCAAAGAAAAAGGCCGGGTGAAAACCCGACCTCTCCGACCCGTCTCGACAACAGCTGCCAGTACATCCGTGGTCAACCGCTGGAAACGAATTCCATGGGCCCAATATGGCAACGGAATGTAACTGTTTCAAGACAAAAGGAAAATTTCTCGCCGTTTGCAAATGTTCAAAATTCGCCCCGACGGATCGGTGAATAGGTGCCCGCTCTTTTTGAGCGGTATATCTCGACAATAAAAAATTAATCATGCAATCTCAGGTTTTATCGAAGGAGGGCTCCATGATTTCACTGACACTTCCCAACGGGGTATCAGTCCAGATCGAACCTGCAGATGTACTAAGGATACGTCATGAAGTTCCTGACCTTTATGCCGGTTGCAATACACGTATCGATACGACAAAAATTTTTCGGGTGATTGAGAATGCGTCAGCCGTTGCTGACATGGTTCGACCTTTTCTCCCGACCATGAGAGAACTGAAACTGCCCGGTGGGCAGCCAGTTTGGTTCAACGCAAAAATGGCAGAAGGCCCGGTATACATGGGGCCACTTGAACGAGCCCGAGGCAATATATCAGGCTTCCGCTTCGGCAAGGACCTAACCTATGTCGGCAGCAGTGCCCAAGAAGTGGCTGATGCAATTGCATCCGCCGGCGGGCAACCGGGGCCGATATTGCCCGACGGATTTATGACCACAGTCGTCCAGACTTTTAAGAACTGGATGACGCCCATGAATGACTGGGACAAGCCACCCACTCAGTAAAACCGCTTTTTTTGATCCTTGGATTCGGCGAAAAAAGTCAACTTCATGCCGCATCCAGGGCGATCGTCAGGTCGGCAATCAGATCGTCCGGATGTTCGATGCCGATCGACAGGCGGATGGTCGATTCCAGCACGCCGATCCGTTGACGGACCTCCAGCGGAACACCGGAGTGGGTCATGGTGGCCGGGTGGCTGGCGAGCGATTCCGTACCGCCGAGGCTGACGGCCAGCTTGAAGATCTGCAGCGCGTTGAGGAACTTGAAGGAGGCCGGCTGCCCGCCGCGAATATCGAAGGAGAATGTCGAGCCCGCGCCTGTGCACTGTGCCGCAAAGGTCTTTCCAAGCGGCGACTGCGGATCGTGGTAGGGCAGATAGTGGATGCCGTCGACCTTCGGATGCTCGCGCAGGAAGTTGGCGACTTCGAGCGCGTTGTTGTTGGCCTTTTCCATGCGGATCGACAATGTTTCCAGCGAGCGTCCGAGCATCCAGCAGGAATGCGGATCAAGCTGCGTGCCGATTGCGCCGCGCAGCGCCTTGACCTGCTTCATTACCGCCTTGCCCCCAAGGGCAGCACCGGCGATCAGATCGGAATGGCCGCCGACATATTTGGTCAGCGAATAGAGCGAAATGTCGGCGCCATGCTCGATCGGCCGCTGGAAAACGGGACCGAGCAGCGTGTTGTCGCAGGCGACGATCGGCGTATGCCCCTGTTTCCGGCCGATTGCATCGGCGATCCTGCGGATCATCGCGACATCGACGAGACTATTGGTGGGATTGGCCGGCGTTTCGATCAGGATCATCGAGACCCGCCCCTTCGCCACGGCCTCATCCGCCGCGCCCTGCACCGATGCCTCGTTGACGCCGTCGGCAAACCCGACGGCCGCGACGCCCATGTTGAGGAAGGTCTTTGCCAGGAGCGTTTCCGTGCCGCCATAGAGCGGCTGCGAATGCAGGATGGCATCGCCCGGCCGCACGAAGGCAAGCAGCGTGGTGGCAATCGCCGACATGCCGGAGGAAAACAGAACGCAGCTTTCCGTGCGCTCGTAAACCGCCAGACGGTCCTCGACGATCTCGCTGTTGGGGTGATTGAAGCGGGAATAGACCAGCCCTGCCCCGGTGCCCGCAGGCGGCTCGCGGCGGCCGGAGACGAAATCGAAGAAATCGCGCCCCTCTTCCGCCGATTTGAAGACGAAAGTCGACGTCAGGAACACCGGTGGCTTGACCGCCCCTTCCGAGAGTTCCGGATCGTAGCCATAGTTCAGCATCTGCGTTTCGGGATGCAGTTTGTGATTGCCGATATGTGTCTTGGAGGGATGGGGAGCGGTCATGACAGTCTCCGGCTTTTGCTGTGAGG
Organism: Rhizobium herbae; assembly: GCF_017873135.1. Lineage (GTDB taxonomy): Bacteria > Pseudomonadota > Alphaproteobacteria > Rhizobiales > Rhizobiaceae > Pararhizobium > Pararhizobium herbae. The sequence goes on from NZ_JAGGJV010000003.1 coordinate 26,025, forward strand.
TAGAGCAGCTTACATCAACTTCGATTGCTGCATCTTGCCAATCTTCATGCGTTTTCGGCCAAAAATTGCGCCGCGACGAATGAGGGTGGACCACCCCGGCCCACAGGGATTCGGCGTTCGCCGGAGGAACCGCAACAAACGCCCCAGGCCAACTTGCCACCGGTGATCCATATCCCTGACGGGCATCTCCGGCCAGGGTACGGCCGCCATCGGACTTAGGTCCCTGCCACACCCTTAAAGGTCTGAGGGCCGTTCCTCTCCCGCATTTCGTATGTGCATGGTAGCGTCATGAGAAGCCAATACGGGTTCTCAAACCAGCCTTCGACCAGCGTAGAAGGCCCAATGAGGAGCAAGAAGATGTCCATTACCAAACATGCCCTGCGTTCTGTGATCGTGCTTGCCGCACTCTTTTCCGGCGCGTCCGCCAACGCGGCATTGAACGGCAGCATCGGCGCGACAGACAGTTCCACCGCACGCCTCCATCAGAACCTTGATGTTCTTGCCAAGAAGGGCGCCGACGACCGCCCCGGTCACAACCGTCGCGGCCGCGGCCGTGATGATGGACCCAACCACGCGTTTCTGCTCAAACTGGATGATGTGCAGGTTGCACGCCGGGGTGCCGACGATCGCCCGGGCCATATCCGCCATGGCCGAGGTGCCGACGATGCGACCACCGGCCATAACCGCAGGGGACGCGGATCCGACGATGCAGTCGGGCATGACCGCCAGGGGCATGGTTCGGATGACGCGCCGGGCGACGATCACGGCGGTCGCCGGAGCTGAATTCTGCAAGCCCGGCACGCCCGATTTTCCAGCCGGCAAGGCAGGAATGGAGAAACGGCCGACGCGTCCTTGGAGGACGCGTCGGTAAACTGATTTCGAGAGGCCCACGCAATGGTCAGCAACCGCCGACTTACTCTTGCAACAGCCAGAGCGCTTGTTATCGCCACGGGTGTTCTTGCCTCCTTGCTTGTCGCCCCGCAGCTTGCCCTGGCGGACAGGGGAAGCTCGCACGGAGAGCATTCCGGCGATTCGGATTCGGGAGGCCACGGATCGGATGATTCCGGAGACTCCGGCTCGTCCTCTCACGGCGGAAGCGACGGGGATGACGACAGGTCCGGCAGCGGGGGCAAGGACGGCAACGAGCCCGGTCGGGAAGACAGCCGGCGATCCTATGAAGGCGGCTGGCGAGCGCAAATCAAGAACGGTCGCTATGAGGTTTTCGATCCGGCGGGGCGCCTGGTTATCCGCCGGAAGGCCAAGAGTTCGGACTATGGCAAGTTCTGACCGGCTCTGGCCAGAACTCCGACCAGAACTCCGGCCAGCCGGCGCAATCACTCTCAGGACCTGTTGCGTGCATCCCGCAAAAGCATGGCGGCCTCGGTCCTGTTGCGAACCTTCAACTTCTGCAGGATCCTGGTCATGTGATGCTTGATGGTTTTTTCCTGCAGGGCGATCTGGCGGGCGACTTCCTTGTTGCTGTTGCCGTCAGCCACCAGCCGCAGAATTTCCTCCTCCCGACGTGTCAGGCTCGACAACGGGTCTTCGCTCCGCCCCGCATCGACAGCTGATTCCAACGGTCGAGAAGAACCGCCTGTCCGCAGCTCGGCCAGAATACGGGCGGCAAGCGTCGGCGAAACGTAACTTTCTCCGGCAACCGCGCCCCGGACGACCTCGATCAGCGTCGAGGCGCCGACACCCTTGAGAACATAGCCGCGCGCGCCGGCGCGCAGGGCCTGCAACACATCGTCATCCGCCTCGGATGCCGTCAGCACGATGATCTTCGCCTCGGGCGACTGCTCCAGAATGGTTCGCAGCGCATGCTGACCGCCTCCCGGCATGGACAGATCGAGCAGAATGACATCCGGCTTCAGATCCCGGTCGAGCTGGATCGCATTGTCCGCCGAAGCCCCCTCGCCGCACACCAGAAGATCCGCGTGCTCGGAGAGGCTTCTGGAAACGCCCTCCCGGAACATCGGATGGTCATCGATCACGAGTATGCGTGTTGGTCCGTCCGTCATGGCATCATGGTCCCCGGCAGCCGCATGGTCAGTCGCGTGCCCTGCCCAGGGCCGGAAGCGATATCGAGGCTTCCGCCGAGACCGGCGATTCTTTCTTCAAGGCCGAGCAATCCGAGCCCGTCGACCGCATTTGACGGGTCGAAGCCCGGGCCCTTGTCGATGACGCAAATTTCGATCCCGCCATCGCGCGCCGCGGCATTGACCCGCTGGCCGACGCCTCCGGCGTGGCGCGCAGCATTGTTGAGCGTTTCCTGGACGAACCGGTAGACGCAGATCTTCTCGGCCTGTGAAAGGTTGGGAAGATCGGGATCGCACTCGACCACGACCTGTGTCGCCGTGCGGCTTTCATGCGCCGCGATCGCGCGCTTCAACACCTCGCCGACGGGCAGGTCCTCCAGTTCGGGCAATGTCAGGCCCCGGCAGATATTGCGGATATCGCGCATCGCTTCATCGAGAGCGCCCTTGACCCGTTGGCTATCTTGGCTCGAAGCATTGCCATCGATGATCGAGCCGAGCCGCAAGGAGGCGAATGCCAGCAACTGTGCCGGTCCATCGTGAAGTTCCGCCGAAATCCGCCTGAGATACCGCTCGTTCAGATCCGCCGTGCGGTGGGTCGCCTGATCGACGCGACGGCGCAACGCCCGATTCTGATCCAGCAACTTCGACAGCGTTTCCACCTTTTCGTTCAAGGCGGCACGCTGCGATGTGATCAGGCGGCTGCCCCGCGCCACGATGCCGAAGAGAAGCGCCAGCATGGCAAGCGTCACGACGCCGACGACAAGCCAGCTTTGCACCCGCGCCCTGGTCAATTCGGTCCGCAGGTCGTGTCCGTCCTCGTAAAACTCGGCAACGGCAATGATATCGCCGGACCAAGGCTCCCGGATCGGGCTGTAGATCTCAAGCAGCGGTATACCGCTTTGGCGTTCCGTCTCGTTTTCCGGCCCCACAAGATGGTCGAACTCGGCATGAATCTTTCCGGCCTTCGCAGCCTCCAATCCTTCCGTCATGGCAAATTGCTTGCCGACGATATTCTCTTCATTGCTAAAGACGATCGTACCGTCGGGCTTCCAGATCTTGAAGGCGAACATCGTCTTGCTCAGCACGCCCTGGCTCAAGGTTTCGTTGAGGGCAAGGCGAGCCCCTTCCCCGAGCGTGCTTGACGTCGCCAGTTCCTGCGTCAGCGGAGCGATGATGCTGTCAACGTAAAGTGCCGTGGCCGCGGCCGCATTGTGGGTAACCGCGTCCTCGATCCGTCCGCTGACCCAAAAGCCTATGGCGCCCATGCCGAAAAGAAGCACACCGGCTGCCGCGATCGCGAACTGTCTGGCAAGGCTGAGCCCTTTGACACGTGATGGCAATATCTCGGCATTCACTGCGCTGTCCATAACGACTCATAGCGTGTTTTAAGACATGGAAGAAGCCGGACCAATGGCCATTGGCCCATGGACCAAAGTCGGATGAACCGGCTCAAGCCGCGAGGTCAGATCGCTCGCGACACCTCAATCCACCGCATCGCTGCCGACGTCCCGCGACACGTTCATCTGCTTCCTCTCGCGGGCCATGTCGCTGACGGCGGCGCGCAGCCGCGGGTGCCGGGCCATGAAGATGTTGAAGTCACGCCGGTCGAGTTTCAGGAACTGGCAGAAATCCACCGCGATCACGTCGGCGGTGCGCAATCCGCCGCTGAGCAGGGCCATTTCGCCGAAGAAGGCGCCCGCTTCAAGCAGGATCGCCTTGCCCGGCAACCTGACCTCGGCGGCACCGGCGGCAATGAAATACATGGCGTCGCCGCGCTCGCCGACGCGGATCACCTTGTCGCCCGGCGAGGCCGATGCCGGCCGGAACAGCAGCAGGAGCTCTTCGAGAGCATGCTCGTTGACCTCGGAAAATAACGGGAAGGTGCTGACCAGCTGCTGTTTTTTCAGCTGCTGCTGACTTTCCTTTTCTTCAACCTTCGCCTTGACGATATCGAGCTGGCGGCCGAGTGCGGTCAATTTTTGCTCACCGTAGTAGGGCATCGTGCGCGCGAGCCGGGCTTTCAGTTTCCCAGCCGCCCAGAACATCAGCGGATTGAGCGTGATCGAAAGGATCGCCCCGGCAAGGATAAGATCGTGTCCCTCCTGCGACAGGAGCCCAAGCGAAACGCCGAGGCCGGCGACGATGAACGAAAACTCGCCGATCTGCGCCAGGCTTGCACCGACGGTCAGCGCCATGGACAGGGGGTAACGCAAAAGCAGCACGAAACCGACGGCGATCAGCGATTTGCCGCAGGTGATCAACGCCACGATCGCGATCACGGCAAGCGGCTGCTGGATCAGGATCATCGGGTTGAACAGCATGCCGACGGAGACGAAGAACAACACGGAGAACGCGTTCTGCAACGGCAGCGAATCCGCCGCCGCCCTGTGGCTGAGATGGGACTCGCTCATGATGACGCCGGCAAAAAACGCCCCGAGCGCGAAGGATACGCCGAAAATCGTCGCCGAGCCAAAGGCAATGCCGAGCGCGATGGCAAGAACGGTCAGCGTAAACAGTTCGCGCGACCCGGTACGCGCGACCAGCGTCAGGAGCCACGGAACAAGCCGGGGACCGAGGACCACGGCCAGTGCGGCGAAAGCGCCAAGCTTGACGAGCGTCAGCACGATGGTCAAGGCGATGGACGTGCCGCCTGCACTCGGCGCGTGCCCTGCCGCTGCCCCCGGAGCACCCAAAATCTCCGCGACGATCGGCAGGAGGACAAGGGCCAGGACCATCGCCAGGTCCTCGACGATCAGCCAGCCGATCGCCACCCGCCCGTTGGGCGAGTTGACAAGGTTGCGCTCCTCCAGCGCTTTCAACAGAACGACGGTGCTGGCAACGGAAACGCTGAGGCCGAAGACAAGCCCGGCACCGAGGCTCCAGCCCCATAGCGAACATAGGCCGATGCCCAGCAGCGTCGCCAGGATGATCTGCCCGATGGCGCCGGGAATGGCGACGCCGCGAACGGCGATGAGGTCCGAAGCGGAGAAATGCAGGCCGACCCCGAACATCAGCAGGATGACGCCGATCTCAGCCAATTGTACGGCAAGGGCGCTGTCGGCCGTAAAACCCGGCGTAAACGGTCCCATCATGATGCCGGCAACCAGATATCCGACCAGAGGCGGCAGGCGGAGCCGGTCCGCGAAATAGCCAAAGATCGCAGCCAGCACGAAGCTGATCGCGACGGTCGCTACCAAAGCCATATCCTGATGCACGCTTTACTCCCGACCGCCCAAGCTCTTACCGCCATACACTGTTTTCCCCATCGTATGCTGTCGAAAGGCGTTCGATAAAGGGCTACATGAGGAAAACAGCGGTTTTTTCCCCGTCGGCGGTCACACCATCCCCGCGGAAACGTGGTATCATTGCATCTGCTTTCTGCCTAATTTTGATGCTCATGCAGAAACGCAATTATTTTGAGCATTGCCAAGTTTGTTGCACTGCGTCATCTATGCGCCATGGCTTATCTGGACCTCACAATTCTTGTCATCGATGAGAACGCGATCCGCGCTTCCATCATCGAGGAAGGATTGCGCGAGGCCGGGCACGCGAAGGTGACGGTCGTGCACGAGGTCAACGGCATCGCCCGCATCATCGAGACGCTGCAACCCGACGTGATCTTCATCGATCTGGAAAACCCGAACCGCGACATGATGGAGCACCTGTTCCAGCTGACGCGCACGGTCGGCCGGCCGATCGCCATGTTCGTCGACAGATCGGATACCGCATCCATCGAGGCGGCGGTCGATGCCGGCGTATCCGCCTACATCGTCGACGGCCTGAAGAAAGAGCGGGTCAAACCCATCCTCGACATGGCCGTCAGCCGGTTCAACGCCTTTTCGAGGCTGCAGCGGGAACTGGCCGACGCCAAGTCGGCGCTGGAGGAACGCAAGATCGTCGAGCGCGCCAAGGGCATCCTGATGAAGATGCGCGGCATTTCAGAAGAGCAGGCCTTTGCCCTGCTGCGCCAGACGGCCATGAACGAAAAGAAGAAGATGTCGGACATCGCCCAGAGCGTCGTCACGGCGGCTGGATTGCTGATGTGATGAGCAGGCACCAGTCGGACATCTTCCGGTGGGAGGCATTGGAGTGAATATGGTCACGAAAATCACGGATACGGCCAATGCTCCGCGCGGCGGCGATAGCCGCCTTGCCGCGCCCGCAGCACTGGCTGGCGAAGGCTCGCGGACCCTGCGCGCCGGCTTCATTCCGCTCGTCGATGCGTCCGTGCTGATCGCAGCCGCCGAATTCGGCTTCGCGCGGAAGGAAGGCATCGTTCTCGATCTGGTCAAGGATGTCTCCTGGGCCAATGTGCGCGACCGGCTCGCCTTCCGGCAGTTCGACATTGCCCACATGCTGTCGCCCATGCCGGTCGCCTCGATGCTGGGCCTGGGCTCCAATCCGTCACCGACGATAACCCCGTTTTCTCTCGGCGGCGGCGGCAATGCCATCACCCTATCGACGCGTCTCTATGCCCGCATGCGGCAAGAGGCATCCTTGACCGAAACGGCGAGCGCTCTGGAAAATGCACAGGCGCTGGCAAAGGTCATCCTCGGGATGAAGGCGCGCGGCGAGCCGCTGCCGACGCTTGGCGTCACGTATCCCTTCTCCTCGCACAACTACGAATTCCGCTTCTGGCTGGCAGCCGGCGGCATCGATCCGGATCGGGACGTCAAGCTCGTCGTCGTGCCGCCGCCGATGACGTCCGACGCGCTCGCCGCGGGCGCCATCGACGGCTTCTGCGTCGGCGCGCCGTGGAACATGGTCGCCTCCGAGCGCGGCGTCGGCCGCATCGTCGCCGCCAAGCAGGATATCTGGCCGTCCGCCCCGGAAAAGGTGATCGGCATGCGGCCGGAATGGGCCGAAACGCATCCGGAAACCGTCTCGCGGCTGATCGTTGCGCTGGATGCGGCCGCGCGCTGGTGCGACCGCCCGGAAAATCATGATGCATTATCGGAGGCGCTGGCCGAGACCCGTTACCTCGCGGCGCCCGTCGATATCATTCGTCGTGTGCTTGCCGGCGAATTCAATCTCGACGATCAAGGCAATCGCCGCGTCATCGATGGCTATTTCAAGTTTCATGACGGCTTTGCCAACTATCCGCGTCCGAGCCAGGCGCTGTGGATCTACAGCCAGATGATCCGCTGGGGCCAGACCGATCTTTCCTCCACCGGCATGACGGCGGCAGCGGCGGCCTATCGGCCCGATATCTATCGCCTGGCGCTTGGGGCGGACGCAGCACCTCTGCTGGACAACGATATTCGCGTCGAAGGCGACATGGATGGCGATCGGTTCATCGATGGGCAGGTTTTCGATCCGGCCCGGATCGCCGACTATATCGCCGGATTTGCCGTCAAAAGCATGACGCGCAGCGGGTCGCCCGCCGAGGAAAACTGACGGCGGCGAATTTTGCATTGCACAAAATTTCCCACTCGGAAATGAGAGAGCCGAAGCAGACGCTGAAATTTTTTGCACATGCAGGACATGATCAAAATTTACGCGCAGCCCTGAGATCGACGAAAATCCATTCAATTTCAAAGCGCTAATGTTTTCCCACAAAACTGGCACAGGCTTTGCATGAGTTAATTCGCTGCGGTCAATGGCGACCGCAGTAAGCCGAGCCCAAGACAGGCGCTCGCAGAGACATCGACGTCGCAAGGTTTTTGCAGTCCGGGAATCTTTTTCTCCCGAAGACGCAATCTCCGAGCGGCGTTTTTTATTGCCAAATTTCCGACCGGCCACTCTCAAGGGAACCTGCCTCATGAAAACGATTTTGAGCAACGGCATCACCCGTCGCAGCCTCCTGAAAACCACCGCAACCGCCGCGCTGTTTAGCGCCATCAAGACGGCTTTCCCGTCCGGCGCCTTTGCCGCCACGGCCGGCCCCGAAGTGACCGGCGTCAAGCTCGGCTATATCGCACTGACGGATTCGGCGTCGCTGATCATCGCCAAGGAAAAGGGCTTTTTCGAAAAGCACGGGCTGCCGGATGTCGAAGTCGCCAAGCAGGCCTCCTGGGGCGCGACCCGCGACAACCTTGTGCTCGGCGGCGCAGCCAACGGCATCGATGGCGCCCATATCCTCTCGCCGATGCCCTATCTGATGCACACCGGCAAGGTGACGCAGAACAATGTTCCCGTGCCGATGGCGATCCTCGCCCGCCTCAACTGTGACAGCCAGGCAATTTCGGTTGCCAAGGAATATGCCGATACCGGCGTCCAGCTCGATGCCTCCAAGCTCAAGGCAGCCTTTGAAAAGAAGAAGGCCGACGGCGGCGAAGTGAAGGTCGCGATGACCTTCCCGGGCGGCACGCATGACCTCTGGCTTCGCTACTGGCTGGCCGCCGGCGGCATCGATCCGGACAAGGACGTCTCGACCATCGTCGTGCCGCCGCCCCAGATGGTGGCCAACATGAAGGTCGGCAACATGGATGCCTTCTGTGTCGGCGAGCCGTGGAACGAACAGCTGGTCAACCAGGGCATCGGCTTTACCGCAGCCTCGACCGGAGAAATCTGGAAGGGTCACCCGGAAAAGGCATTGGGTATGCGCGCCGACTGGGTCGAAAAGAACCCGAACGCCGCCAAGGCGCTGATGATGGCCGTGATGGAAGCCCAGCAGTGGTGCGAAAGCATGGACAACAAGGACGAGATGGCGGCGATCGTCGGCAAGCGCCAATGGTTCAACGTCCCCGTAAAAGACATCATCGGCCGCCTGAAGGGCGACATCAATTACGGCAACGGCCGCGTCGTGCACGGCACCGACCTCTACATGAAGTTCTGGGCGAACGGCGCGTCCTATCCGTTCAAGAGCCACGATACCTGGTTCATGGCCGAGAACATCCGCTGGGGCAAGCTGGCGCCCGATACCGACATCAAGGCACTGGTCGACCAGGTGAACCGCGAGGACATCTGGAGGGCTGCCGCCGCCGACCTGGGCATTGCCGCCGCCGACATTCCGGCCACGACCTCGCGCGGCAAGGAAACCTTCTTCGACGGCAAGGTCTTCGATCCGGAAAATCCCTCCGCCTATCTCGACAGCCTGTCGATCAAGGCGGCGTCCTGATCAAAACAATCCCGGCGCATGACCGTTTGCGCCGGCTTTCCTCTTTACCTTCAGGAGATGTTCCATGCCCGCACTGGCCCGCACGGAAAAAATCGTGACCGCCGCACCGCCAAAGACAAGCGCAAGCATCGTCACCCTGCCGGGCCGGCCGGCCCCAAAATTCAAGCCGAAGCAAGTCGCGCTTGCGGTTGCGCGCAACGTCGTGCCGCCGCTGATCGTGCTGGCCGTCATTCTGGTGATCTGGCAGATACTCTGTTCGGGAGCGGGCGCCACACTGCCGCCGCCAACGCAGGTCTGGCAGGAGAGCTACGACCTGATCGCCTATCCCTTCTTCAACTACGGATCACAGGATATCGGCCTTGGCTGGCGGGTGCTGATCTCGCTGCAGCGCGTCGCCTATGGCTTCGGGTTTGCCGCCGTCGCCGGCATCCTGATCGGCGCCCTGATCGGCCAGTCGATCTGGGCGATGCGCGGTCTTGATCCGATCTTCCAGATCCTGCGCACCGTTCCGCCGCTCGCCTGGCTGCCGCTGTCGCTGGCCGCCTTCCAGGACTCGAACCCCTCGGCGATCTTCGTGATCTTCATCACCTCGATCTGGCCGGTGATCATCAACACCGCCGTCGGCGTCCGCAATATCCCGCAGGATTACCGCAACGTCGCCAAGGTGCTTTGCCTCAACCAGTTCGAATTCTTCTTCAAGATCATGCTGCCATCGGCCGCACCCTACATCTTCACCGGCCTTCGCATCGGCATCGGGCTGTCGTGGCTTGCCATCGTCGCCGCCGAAATGCTCACCGGCGGCGTCGGCATCGGCTTCTTCATCTGGGATGCGTGGAACTCGTCGCGCCTGCCCGACATCATCGTCGCGCTCGCCTATATCGGCGTCGTCGGCTTCATCCTCGACAAGCTGGTCTCAGCCGTCGGCACCATCGTCACCCGCGGCGCATCCGCCAACTGAGGATACTGTCATGAGCGCCTATCTGAAACTCGATCATATCGACAAGCATTTCGACCGGGGCGGCCAGCGCGCCGAGGTGCTGAAGGGCATCAACCTGACGATTGCCAAGGGCGAGTTCGTGTCGATCATCGGCCATTCCGGCTGCGGAAAATCGACACTGCTCAATCTCATCGCCGGCCTGACGCCGGTTTCGTCCGGGGCTGTGCTTCTGGAAAACCGCGAGGTCAACGCGCCCGGTCCGGAACGCGCCGTCGTGTTCCAGAACCACAGCCTGCTGCCCTGGCTGACGGTCTACGAAAACGTCAATCTCGCCGTCTCCAAGGTTTTCGGCAGGACCAAGAGCAAGACCGAGCGCCACGACTGGGTCATGGCCAATCTCGACCTCGTCCAGATGGCCCATGCCAAGGACAAGCGCCCATCCGAGATTTCCGGCGGCATGAAGCAGCGCGTCGGCATTGCCCGGGCGCTGGCCATGGAGCCGAAGATCCTCCTGCTCGACGAGCCTTTCGGCGCGCTCGATGCTCTGACCCGGGCTCATCTGCAGGATGCGGTGATGGAGATCCACCTTCGTCTCGGCAATACCATGCTGATGATCACCCACGACGTCGACGAGGCCGTGCTCTTGTCCGACCGGATCGTGATGATGACCAACGGTCCCGCGGCCTGCATCGGCGAAGTGCTCGACGTGCCGATCGTCCGGCCGCGCAACCGCATCGAGCTTGCCTCGGACCGGACCTATCTCAAATGCCGCGAGGCCGTGCTGAAGTTCCTCTACGAACGGCACCGCTTCGTCGAAGCCGCGGAGTGACCGGCATGACCCAGAAACTCGTCATCATCGGCAATGGCATGGCGCCCGGGCGCATGCTGGAGCACCTGTTCGAACAGGCGCCTGGCCAATACGCCGTCACGATCTTCAACGCCGAGCCCCGCGTCAACTACGACCGCATCATGCTCTCGCCTGTGCTATCCGGCGAGAAGACCTACGAGCAGATCGTCATCCATGGCGACGGCTGGTACATCGAAAACGGCATCACCCTCTACAAGGGCCACAAGATCATCGCGATCGACCGCGCCGCCAAGACTGTCACCTCCGATCACGGCGTGACCGAGAGCTACGACAAGCTGGTGATCGCCACCGGCTCCATGCCCTTCATCATTCCCGTGCCCGGCAAGGATCTGCCCGGCGTCATCACCTATCGTGACATCGACGACGTGCAAGCCATGCTGCTGGCCGCCCAGTCGCGCGAAAAGGCCATCGTCATCGGCGGCGGCCTTCTCGGCCTCGAAGCGGCGGCAGGGCTCAATTCGCGCGGCATGGACGTCACCGTGCTGCATGTCATGCCGACACTGATGGACCGCCAGCTCGATCCGGCGGCCGGCTACCTGTTGCAGCGCGCCTTCGAGGAACGCGGCATCAAGGTTATCACCAAGGCCAACACCAAGCAGATCGTCGGCAACGGCAAGGTTGAAGGCATCGAGTTGGACGATGGTACGATCATCCCGGCAAGCCTGGTTGTCATGGCCGTCGGTATCCGACCGAATTCTGCGATTGCCAAGGAAGCAGGCCTTGCGGTCAACCGCGGCATCGTCGTCGATTCCGGCATGCAGACCTCGGATGGCGATATCCTGGCGCTGGGCGAATGCGCCGAAGTCGGCGGCATGGTCTACGGTCTCGTCGCCCCCTTGTACGAAATGGCCCGCGTCGCCGCTTCGCACCTGGCCGGCGACCGCTCGCCCGCCTTCGTGCATTCGGACACACCGACGAAACTCAAGGTCACCGGCATCAACCTCTTCTCTCTCGGCGACTTTGCCGAAGGCGAGGACCGTGAGGAGATCGTGCTGCGTGACGCCACCGCCGGCGTCTACAAGCGGCTGGTCCTGAAGGACAACAGGATCATCGGCACGGTGCTATACGGCGAAACCGCCGACGGCGCCTGGTTCAACGACCTGAAGAAAAAAGCCACCGATATCTCCGAAATGCGCGAAACGCTCATTTTCGGCCAGGCCTACCAGGGAGGGTCCCCGCTGGACCCTACGGCGGCCGTTGCAGCCTTGCCGGATGATGCGGAAATCTGCGGCTGCAACGGCGTCTGCAAAGGCAAGATCACCTCGACGATCACCGGCAAGGGGCTGACCTCGCTGGACGAGGTGCGTGCCCACACCAAGGCGTCCGCCTCCTGCGGCTCCTGCACCGGGCTCGTCGAGCAGCTGATGAGCATCACGCTGGGCGACGCCTACAATCCGAAGGCCGTGCAGCCGATGTGCGGCTGTACCGATCTCGGCCATGACGACGTGCGCCGCCTGATCATGGCCAAGGGGCTGAAGACCATTCCGGCGGTCATGCAGGAGCTGGAGTGGAAGACCTCCTGCGGCTGCGCCAAATGCCGCCCGGCGCTCAACTACTACCTCGTCTGCGACTGGCCGAACGAGTATGCCGACGACTATCAGTCGCGGTTCATCAACGAGCGCGTCCACGCCAATATCCAGAAGGACGGCACCTATTCCGTCGTGCCGCGCATGTGGGGCGGCGTCACCAATTCCGGCGAATTGCGGGCGATCGCCGATGTCGTCGACAAGTTCGAAATCCCGATGGTGAAGGTGACAGGCGGCCAGCGCATCGACCTGCTCGGCATCGAGAAGGAAGACCTGCCCGCTGTCTGGGCCGATCTCGGCAAGGCCGGCTTCGTCTCAGGCCAGGCCTATGCCAAAGGCCTGCGCACGGTAAAGACCTGCGTCGGTTCCGACTGGTGCCGCTTCGGCACGCAGGATTCGACCGGGCTCGGCATCCGCATCGAGAAGTTCATGTGGGGCTCCTGGACACCGGCCAAGCTGAAGATGGCCGTCTCCGGCTGTCCGCGCAACTGCGCCGAGGCGACCTGCAAGGATATCGGCGTCATCTGCGTCGATTCAGGCTTCGAGATCCATTTTGCAGGGGCTGCCGGTCTCGACATCAAGGGCACCGAAGTTCTCGGCCTCGTCAAAACCGAGGACGAGGCGCTGCACTACATCGTGGCTCTGACCCAGATGTACCGCGAACAGGGCCGCTATCTCGAGCGCATCTACAAATGGGCGAAACGTATCGGGCTCGACGAAATCCGCCGCCAGATCATGGGCGATGCGGACAAGCGCCAAGCCTATTACGACCGCTTCGTGTTTTCCCAGAAGTTTGCCCAGGTCGACCCATGGTCGGAGCGCGTCTCCGGCAAGGACAAGCATGAATTCCGGCCGATGGCGACGGTCGGCTATCCAGAGGCGGCGGAATGATGGAGATGGATATGAACTGGGTTGGTATCGGCGACATCACCGACATCCCGCTGCGCGGTGCGCGCTGCGTCAAGACCCCGCAGGGCAAGATCGCCGTGTTCCGCACGGCCGACAACGAAGTCTTCGCCATCGAGGACCATTGCCCGCACAAGGGCGGACCGCTCAGCCAGGGCATCGTTCACGGAACGGCCGTGACATGCCCGCTGCACAACTGGGTCATCTCGCTCGAAACCGGCAAGGCGCTCGGCGCCGATCAGGGCGAGGTGCGAACGATCCGGGTGCGCAACGACAATGGTGCTCTCTCCATCGCGCTCGAAAGCCTGATGATGGCGGCGGAATAGGCGGATGACGGAGTTTGTGGCGTTACCCCCCTCTGCCAGCTTCGCTGACATCTCCCCCACAGGGAGGGAGATTGTTCTTTTCCCTCTTGGCCTAGTGAGTGAGGGACGCAAGAAGCATACGGTCAATCTCCTCCCTTGTGGGGGAGATGTCCCGGAGGGACAGAGGGGGGTGACGCACCTCAATCTCGAAATGCGGATACGGGGCAGCTCCCATGTCCACTGAAATCAAGACCACCTGCCCCTATTGCGGCGTCGGCTGCGGCGTCATCGCAAGGATCGACGACAACGGCACGGTCAGCGTCAAGGGTGACGCGGATCATCCGGCCAATTTCGGAAGGCTCTGTTCCAAGGGTTCGGCGCTGGCCGAAACCATCGATCTCGACGGACGAGTTCTTCATCCGCAGATCAATGGAGAGCGTGCAAGCTGGGACAAGGCGCTGGATCTGGTGGCGTCGCGTTTCTCGCAAACCATCGCCGAGCATGGCCCGGATTCGGTGGCCTTCTACGTTTCCGGCCAGCTGCTGACCGAAGATTATTACATCGCCAACAAGCTGATGAAGGGCTTTATCGGCTCGGCCAATATCGACACCAATTCGCGGCTCTGCATGTCCTCCTCTGTTGCCGGACACAAACGCGCCTTCGGCGCCGACACCGTGCCCGGCACCTACGAGGACATCGAGCTTGCCGATCTCGTCATCCTGACCGGCTCCAACCTCGCCTGGTGTCACCCGGTGATCTACCAGCGCCTCGCCGCCGCCAAGGCCGCCCGGCCCTCGATGAAAATCGTGGTCATCGACCCGCGCCGGACGATGACAGCCGATATCGCCGATCTACACCTGGCCATCCGGCCGGATGGCGACGTGGCGCTGTTCATGGGCCTGCTGGCCCATCTCGCCGGCACCGCCGCGATCGACCAGAACTATATCGGAAAACACACCAACGGTTTTGCAGAAGCCTTTGCTGCCGCGTCGACCCTCGACATCGCCGACCTGATGGAGCTGACCGGCCTGCCGTCGATGCAGTTGCGCCAGTTCTTCCGGCTGTTCGAGGAAACGGAAAAGGTCGTCACCTGCTACAGCCAGGGCGTCAACCAGTCCGCCTCCGGCACCGACAAGGTCAACGCCATCGTCAACTGCCATCTGGCGACCGGTCGCATCGGCCGTCCCGGGATGGGCCCATTCTCGCTGACCGGCCAGCCGAATGCCATGGGCGGACGCGAGGTCGGTGGCCTCGCCAATATGCTGGCCGCTCATATGGCGATCGAAAACCCGGAAGATTGCGACCGCGTCCAGCGCTTCTGGCAATCGCCCGATATTGCCCGCAAAGCCGGTCTCAAGGCCGTCGACATGTTTCGCGCCGTGGCCGACGGCCGAATCAAGGCGCTGTGGATCATGGCCACCAATCCGGTTGTCTCGATGCCAGACGCGGATGCGGTGGCCGCTGCGATCGCCGCCTGTCCGTTCGTCGTGGTGTCTGATGTCCTTCAGGAAACCGACACGACGCAATACGCCCATGTGCTTTTGCCATCGCTCGGCTGGGGCGAAAAGGATGGTACGGTTACCAATTCCGAGCGCCGCATCTCCCGCCAGCGCGCCTTTCTCGACCAACCCGGCGAGGCGAAGGCCGACTGGTGGCAGATGGCGGAGGTCGGGCGCCGCATGGGCTTTGCAGACGAATTTTCCTTTCCGTCCGCAGCGGATGTCTTTGCAGAACATGCCGCGCTCTCGGCGTTCGAAAACGATGGCAGCCGCGATTTCGATATCGGCGCCCACGCGAGGACCGATGCTGCGACCTACGACGCCTTGGCACCGTTTCAATGGCCGCAGCCGGAACATGCGGCAGCAGGGATAACACGCTTCTTCGGCGAAGGTGGCTTCTTCCATGCCGATCGCAAGGCCCGCTTCATTGCCGTCGAGGTGCCCGTCTCAGACCGGACCAACACGGATTTCCCGCTGACGCTCAACACCGGCCGTATCCGCGACCAGTGGCACACGATGACCCGGACGGGAAAGAGTGCCCGTCTCTCCGCCCACATCGCCGAGCCCTTCGCCGAAATCCATCCGCGCGACGCCATGGAGATCGGCGTCGCCAGTGCAGCCCTCGTTGAAATCGAAAGCCCCTATGGCACAGCCGTTGTGCGTGCCCTCGTCACCGACCGGCAGGCGCGCGGCAGCCTGTTCGTGCCGATGCACTGGAACGATCAGTTTGCCGCGAAAGCCCGTATCGACGCCGTTGTCGCGCCGCTCACCGACCCCGTCTCCGGCCAGCCGGCTTCCAAGAATGTCGCCGTCTCTGCCCGACCACTGAGGGTGGAAAGCTACGGTTTTGCCGTTTCCTTCGCCAAGCCGCAAAACCTCGACACTGTTTACTGGGCTCTGGCGAAGGCGATCGGCGGTTGGCGGCTGGAACTTGCGTTCGATGCAGCACCGGACAGCTGGACCGAATGGTGCCGCGTCCACTTCGGCATTCCAGATCATATCGAACCGCTCGGCTATGCGGACGCGCAATCCGGTGATCTACGCCTCGCCTTCTTTGAGGGTGACCGGCTGCTTGCCGCCTTCTTCCTCGCCCGCCAGCCCGTCGCCGTCGCCCGCAACTGGGCGATCGAGCAGCTGGCCGTGCGACATACCGAACTCGCCAAACGCTTTGCTGTCGTCGCCGGACGTCCCGGCGCGGGACGCATGGACCCGGGCGCCACCGTCTGTTCCTGCTTCGGCGTCGGCGTCAACCAGATCGTCGCGGCCGTGCGCGGCGGCTGCCATAGCGTCGAAGCCGTCGGCAAGGACTTGAACGCCGGAACCAATTGCGGCTCGTGCCGCGCGGAAATCAGGGGGATCATCGATGGATGTCTTGCAGCTGCTGCCGAGTGACCGGACCACCACCCCCGCCCGCATGGCGCCGCTCGCCAAGCTGCCGGTCTTCTGGGCGCTCGACGGAAAACGTGCCGTTGTCGCCGGCGGGTCGGACGCAGCCGCCTGGAAGGCGGAGCTGCTGGCGGCCTGCGGCGCCGAGGTCCATGTCTATGCCGAAGAGCTGAGCGAGACGTTTTCGACCCTCATCGATCGGGGTTCGGAATCGGAAAGCGGACTTTTCGTCCACCACGCCCATGAGTGGAACGCCGCCGCGTTCGACAGTGCAGCCATCGCCATCGCCGACTGCGAGAGCGATGACGCCGCAGCGGACTTCTTCGATGCCGCCTGCAAGGCCGGCGTCCCGGTCAATGTCATCGACAAACCGAGATACTGCCAGTTCCAGTTCGGCTCGATCGTCAACCGCTCCCCTGTCGTTGTCGCCATCTCCACCGACGGCGCAGCCCCGATCCTCGCGCAGGCAATCCGCCGCCGCATCGAAACGCTGTTGCCGCCATCGCTGAAGTCATGGGCGGCGCTGGCACATTCCATTCGCGACAGGGTCAATGCCAAGATAAGCCCCGGTGCGCCGAGACGGGCCTTCTGGGAAAGCTTCGTCGATCGCGCTTTCGGCACGTTGCCAGAGGCGAATACGGAAGCCGATCTGATCTCCGATGCCGGACGCATTGTTGGACACTCAAAATCGTCCGTCGGCCGCGTGACCCTCGTCGGCGCCGGTCCCGGTGATGCGGAACTGTTGACGCTGAAGGCCGTGCGCGCCCTTCAGGCCGCCGATGTCATCCTGTTCGATGATCTCGTCTCCGACGAGGTGCTGGAACTTGCCCGCCGCGAGGCCAAGCGCATGCTGGTGGGAAAGCGCGGCGGCCGGACGAGCTGCAAGCAGGAAGACATCAATGCCACGATGATTTCGCTCGCCAAGGCCGGTAAGCGCGTCGTTCGGCTCAAATCCGGCGATCCGATGATCTTCGGCCGCGCCGGCGAGGAAATCGCCTGCCTTGAACAGGAAGGCATTCCCGTCGATGTCGTGCCCGGCATTACCTCCGCCAGCGCCATGGCCGCAAGGCTCGGCGTCTCGCTGACCCATCGCGACCACGCGCAGGCGGTCCGCTTCGTTACCGGCCATTCCCGCCTTGGCGATCTTCCGGCGGACCTCGACTGGCAGAATCTGGCCGAACCGCGCACCACGACGATCTTCTACATGGGCGGCCGTACCGCAGGGCAGATTCGCGCCAGGCTTCTGGCAGCGGGCATGCACGGCAAGACCCCGGCGGTCGTCATGAGCGCAGTCACGCGCAGCAATGAAAACCGCTGGATCGGAACGCTGAACGACCTTGCGGAGGCCGTGGAAAAAATCGGCGTCGACAACCCGATCCTGATCGGTGTCGGCCAGGCCTTTTCGCAAGCGCGGTCGAGCGCGGAAACGACCGAACGACCGAAGCCGGACCTCGGTCACCCTCAAGCCCGGGCGATATGATGTCGATGGATCTTATCGCCGCCTTGTCCCTCAGCCTTGCCATCGGCCTCAGCTGGCACCGGTTCCGGCAGATCTTCTCGCAGGCGACGGACCGGACCATTCTTCTGTCGCCCGCCACGACGCTTGCCAGCGCCGTCAACCTATCCGCAATGGCGATGGCATTCAACAGCAATACAGCCGCTGTCGGCGGGATGATCGTCGCACTTGGACTGATGCTGGCGATGGTCGTCGATCGGTCCACTCTTGGCTCGCCGGCGCGCCTGACATTGGCCGCAGTGAGCCTACTTGTCCATACGGGTCTCGGCGGCTCATTTTAAATTTGCTCGGCCATCGAATTGACATGCGCTTCGACGAATATGCGCCCGCAAGCCGAGACGCTCGTCTCGGACATAAGCGGTACCGCGGCCGACCTTCGGAACAACCTGTTGATCCACACGTTTGCACGGATGCTTAAACAGGAAATAATGCAATGCAAATGACCATGCGCGCCGTTGTCTTCGTGATCGTCGGTTCCATTCTGAGCATCCTTGCCATCAAATATGCCAGGAACGATCTGAATGCCGCCGTGCCGATGATGGATCCCGCCACCGCCGCGGAACCTGCCTGATCTCAGGTCCGTCGGCAGTCGCACCGATAGAAAAACTGCCACAATCCTTCGTCACTCGTATTAGGCAACGCGGTCGCTATCGCCCGCGACCGGACGGCAGGAGACGAAGCATGAAGAAATGGCGCAACGAGCCGATGCTCCCCCATCACGTTGAGCTATGCCAGCGTGTCTTCGATGCCGCGAGGACTGCCCGCAACATATCGCCTGACAGCGATGCCAACGACCCGGTGGCAGCACTGGTCCTGACGCTTTATCGCCATGGCGTCTGGGAGGAGGAGGAGTTGTTGCGGCGGGTACTCCAGGCCCTCGACGAGAAATCCTGAGCGAAACCGGCGGCACAGCCGAGCTTCCCGCGCAAAACTGATTTGTTCCAGCCACGCAAAAAGGCTAAAACTTACAGGCTTGACCGCTGATCAATATTGATAAAAACTATAGACTATCTGAAACGGCCTGGCGGTGAGGTGTCGTGAACCAATTGATCGTCAATCCGATGACATTGTCTGCTATCAGCGAACCGGCATTTTCCAAATCGAAACGGCCGGTGGTCGCCGTCATCGGTGGCGGTGTTTCGGGCGCGGCCACGGCTTTTCATCTCGCGCAGGCAAGCCAGAGCCCGATGCCGGAAATCATTGTCTTCGAACCGCGCGAAGGTCTCGGCAGGGGCCTCGCCTACGATACCGCCGAACCGGCCCACCGCATCAACGTGCCCGCGGCGCGCATGAGCCTGCTCACCGATGAGCCGGATCATTTCCTGCGGTGGATCGAGGAACAGGCGGCAACGTCCGGCGATGCCGATGCCCTGCGGCCGGACGGCAATCTCTTTCCCCGGCGCAGCGTGTTCGGCGACTATGTCAATGCCATGCTGCAACCGCTTGTTGCCAGCGGTGCCGTCCTGCACAGCCGCTCCGCCGTCGCCCACCTTTTGCGCGAGGGGCAGCGCTGGTGCCTCATCGGCGACGACGGCGCGCGGACAATGGCCGATATCGTCGTCATTGCCACAAGCCATCCGCCGCCGGTGGCGCCCGGCCAGCTTCAGGCCTTGCTGAAGGGTCATCCCCGCTTCGTGCCGGATCCGACCAGGGCTGGCGCGCTTGAGGCTATTCGTCCGTCGGATCGCGTGCTGGTCGTCGGCAACGGCCTCACCTCCGCCGATGTGATCGCGTCGCTGGCACTCAGGGGACACAAGGGGCCGATCACGGCGATCTCGCGGCGCGGGCTGCGGTCGCGCGGTCATGCGCTCGTTCCGCAGGATCCGGCTGGCGATTTCTTGACGAACCCGGCCTTCACCGCGCGCGCACTTCTGAAAAACATTCGCGGCACCATCCGGCAAGCCACCGCGGATGGCCTCACCTGGCATGGCGTCATCGACCAGGTGCGGGCGCAGGGGCAGGCTCTCTGGCAGGTTCTGCCGCTGGTGGAACGGCAGCGCATCGTCCGGCACCTGCGCCCCTATTGGGATGTCCATCGCTTCCGCGTCGCGCCGCAGGTGGAGGCGGCGCTCGATGAAGCGATTGCCGAAGGACGCCTCGAAATTCTCGCCGGATCGATCGCGGCGAGCCATGTCGAAAACGATGCCGTCCACTGCAGGCTTCGCCTGCGGCGAAGCCATGAGACCGTCGACAAGATTTACGACGCCGTCGTCGTCACCACCGGCCCGGGGCATGGCGGCATTCTCGCCAGCCAGCCGTTTCTCGCCGAACTCTCCGAAAGCGGCTATCTCGAACTCGACCCGACCGGCCTCGGGCTGTTCTGTACCCGGAATTCGGAAGCCATCGGCCCGGCGGCGGGCGTAAGCCCTTCGCTGCTGATCGCCGGCCCGTTGGCACGCGGTACGTTCGGCGAGCTGATGGGCCTGCCGCAGGTGACGGAACACGCCGCCTTCGTGGCCTCGGTGGTGGCCGGACGCCTGCAGGCGCAGGCACCAAAGGCAGCGCAAAACCGGCTTTAAGGAAAGACTTTTCTTAGTCCAGTCGATCTATAGAAATTATAATCTTATCTTTCGGCCCGACTTCTTCCACCCATGGTCCGTGCAAAAAATCGGAGCGTGCGATGGAAACCCTCTTGCAGTACCAGCCTCATATCCGGCAAACGGCCAACCGCCTCCGCAGCGATTTCGAAGCGATCGAGACCGCCCGGACGCTCGCCGCCGATTTCGCCACCCGCGCCACCGACCGGGACGCCGAGCGCATCCTGCCCTACAGCGAACTCGATGAGATTGCCCGGTCCGGCCTGCTGGCGATCACCGTTCCCGCCGAGTACGGCGGACTTGACGTCTCCAATGCCGTATTGGCCGAAGTCACGGCCATTCTCTCCGAAGCCGACGCCTCGATCGGCCAGATTCCGCAGAACCATTTCTACATTCTCGAGGCCCTGCGGGTTGACGGCAGCGAGGAACAGAAGCGTTACTTCTTCGGCCGCGCGCTGGCGGGCGACCGTTTCGGCAACGCGCTCTCCGAACGCGGGACCAAGACCGTGGCCGACTACAACACTCGCATCACGCCCGAAGGACCGGGTTATCGCGTCAACGGCCGGAAATTCTATTCGACCGGCGTGCTTTTCGCCGACTGGATCACCGTTTTTGCGCTCGACCCCGAGGACCGGCTGACCATGTCCTTCGTTGCCAAGGGCACGGAAGGCATTGAAATCATCGACGACTGGGACGGCTTCGGCCAGCGCACCACCGGCAGCGGCACGACGGTTTTCAACAATGTCTATGTCAACGCCGACGCCATCGTCTTCCATCACAAAGGTTTCGAACGGCCGACGACGATCGGCTCGGTCGGCCAGATCATCCATGCCGGCGTCGATCTCGGCATCGCTCGCGCCGCCTTTGCCGAGACGCTGGATTTCGTCCGAACCCAGAGCCGCCCCTGGAAAGATGCCGGCGTCGAGCGCGCCTCGGACGACCCGCTGACCATCGCCAAGATCGGCGAGATCGCCATCCGCATCGAGGCTGCGACAGCCATCATCGAGCGGGCCGGCCGCAAGGTCGATGTCGCCCAGATGGACCCGACCGAGGCCAATGTCATCGACGCGACGCTATCGGTCGCAGCCGCAAAGGTTCTCACGACCGAGGTCGCGCTCGCAGCCTCCACCACATTGTTCGAACTCGCCGGCACCTCCGCCACCCGCATCGGCCTCAACCTCGACCGCCACTGGCGCAACGCCCGCACCCACACCCTGCACGACCCGGTTCGCTGGAAATCTCACGTGGTCGGGAATTATCATCTGAACGGGGTCAAGCCGCCGAAGAACGGAGCGTTGTGAGGTCGTACCAAGCCCGATGCTGATCGTTGCGGCTAAACGCTCCGCCTTTAGCGATCGGTTTCGAGTGTGCTTCAGAATTCGGTAATCGGAGAGTGTTATACGGCCGGTCATTCGGAACAATTACAACCTGCGGATGACGATACACGTGGACCTTGCGACCGTACTGCTTCTTCACAAGTCATCATTTTTCATAGGTGCGCTCTGTTTCCTATACGTTCGATGGCAATCTCCCCGGAGTCATGGGCTGGGCGTCCTGGCCATAGCCTTCCTGCTCCTCGCCATTGCTTCGACTGTTGCGGGTCTGGGTGAAAAACGCGCTTTGCCCTTGTATGCCTGGGCATTGTCAAGTTTCGCGCTTGGCACGTTTGGTTACGCCGTGTTCTGGATCGGCATAAGAAGGCTCAGCAGCAGGAAAAAGCGCCCATTTGATTGGCTTGCGACGGCATTGCCAATGCTGCTGACCGCAACGGCAGTGATCACGGGGTTTCACCTCGACAACCTTTTCCGCGGCAGCGTTTTTCAGTTCAACTCGATCTTGTTTTTGAGCGCCTCTGCCGTCGCGCTGGTCCACGACACTCGGCATGAGAAACTATCGGCCAGATATGCATTGGCGGCCTCGATCGTCGTAGCCGCGATATTGTCGCTGTTTATAATCCTCGGATTGGTGGCCTGGAAGGCCATTCATCCTCGTGACGCATTCTTTCTGCTCATTCTGTGCCATTTCGCCATAGCGTTGTTTACACTCGTTTTTGTCAAGGAACGGGCGGAGGCAACACTTACAAAACTGCTAGATACGGATGCCCTCACGCAGATCCACAATCGGCGTTGGTTCTTTTCACAGCTACCGGCAGCACCCCGCGCAGGGGACGCATTCATCATCATCGACATTGATCACTTCAAGCGCGTGAACGATACGTTTGGCCATGCGGCGGGCGACGCAGTGCTCGCCTCCGTCGCACAAAAGATGGCAGAAAACCTGCGCAAGAGTGAAATCTTCGCGCGCCTCGGCGGTGAGGAATTCGGCATCTACCTGCCTGCCGCCTCTGATCTTGAGCCGCGCTTTGTTGCCGAGAAATTGCGCAATGCCATCCAGTTTCTCGATGTCAGGTCCGGCGAGACGGATATTCCCGTCACAATCAGCGCAGGCATCGCGATTGCCGGCGATGGTCTGCAAATGAATGAACTGATGAGCGTTGCCGATATCGCCTTATACTCGGCAAAGAATTTGGGACGGAACCGCGTTGAGCTGCATCCGTCCAGCCCATCATCCGCAAATGTTGCAGCTGCACGGCACAGCATGAGCCTATCGCGCGCCAAAAACACCGGGCGGGCGGCGTAACAGGACTATACCGGGCATTATAGCCTGCGCCGCAGTTTCAACGGACACCTCCGGCGCGAACCGGTCTTTTCTGCCTGTAACGCAGTTCGGCATGGTGCCGGCCTGCTCCCTCGTCAGCTATACAAGCTCACCACCGGAATCCTGCCATTGAGTACGAACTCGCCGACTTCCTTGGCCTTGTAGAACACCGGATCGTGCAGCGTGTGGGTGCGCACGTTACGCCAGAAGCGGTCGAAACGGTACTTTTCCGCCGTCGAGCGGGCGCCGGTGATCTCGAAGACGCGCGACGTGATATCGAGTGCCACATGGGTCGAATGCACCTTCGCCGCATAGGCTTCCGCCGCCGCCTCGCCACGTTCGATGGCCGTGACGTCCCGCCCCTTCGACAAGGCCGTCTGCACCGCCAATGCAGCGCTGTCGGCAAGGGCGGCGGAGGCTTTCAGCGAGGCCGTAAACTCGCCGACACGTTCCAGAATATACGGATCGTCCGATGCCTTCTCGACGCCGGAGGTGATCCAGGGGCGGGTCGTGGTGCGGACATAATCGACGGCAGCCGCCAGCGCGCCCTCGGCGGCGCCCAGATAGAAGTTCACGAAAACCAGCTGGATCAGCGGGGTATTGAACGTCGCCAGCACCGGTGGCGGATCGTTTTCATCGGCCGGCGGACCTGTGAAATCCTCGTCGTAGACGGGAAAATCATGGAACTCGACGCTGCCTGAATCGGAAAGCCGCTGGCCGATATTGTCCCAGTCGTCATTGGCGACATAACCGGGACGATCGGTCGGCACGGCGAAATTGGCGATCTTGCCGTCAAGCGTCGCATTGGCGTTGATATAATCGGACACGCGGGCGGCGGTGGAGAAGGACTTGCGGCCGTTCAGCACATAGCCGCTGCCCCGACGCGTCAGCATCAGGCCGGGATCACGCGGATTGACCGCCGCGCCCCAATAGAGATTTTGCGCCACGGTTTCGACGCCCAGCACCTGCGCGCGCGCCTGATCGGCAAAGGACCAGTAGATCGACTGGCTGTTGACGTAATGATAGCCGAGCAACTGGCCGATCGAACTCTCGCCGCGCGCCAGGATGCGGACCAGCTTGAGGCCATCCACCCAATCGAGCCCACCACCGCCGATCTCGCGGGCATGCAGGGCATTGAGCAGGCCGGCCTTTTTCAGCTTGACGATCTCGCCGATGGGCGGGCGGCCCTCCCTGTCGAGGTCTGCCGCGCGCAACGACAGATCGCTGGAGATTTCGGCGGCGCTGGCAAAAAGGCTGTCGCGCGTGACGCCGAGGCCGGCCGCATAGACGACGTTGGATTGGCTCATGGGGATGCTCCAGTTCATGAAAAGAAGATCGGTGGAGCCACGATCGACCCCACCTATAAGATTTGAATGTTCAGAACAGCTTGGCCGGGATCCAGCTCGCCGTGGCCGCATCGCTGGCGCTGAAGGCCGGAATCTTGGCCGCCAGTTCCTCGATCGACTTGACGCCGGCTTCACGCAGGCCCTTCTGGGTGAGCAGCGTCGGCTCGACGGTGATCTGGCGGGGAACTTCCTGGCCTGCGATTTCGAGCGCTGCGGCCCGGATCGACACGGCACCGACGACGGCCGGATTGGTCGCGACGGTTGCCACCCACGGGCTTCCTTCCTCAACGATCTCCTGGATATCGGCGGTCGAGACATCGGCCGAATAGATCTTGAGCTTGTCGGAAATGCCGAGATCGGCCGCCGCCAGCTTCACGCCGCGGGCAAATTCATCATAGGGCGCAAAAACCACGGTGATATCCGGATTGGCCCGCAGCGCAGCCTTGGCCTGATCGGCGGTGCTCGTCGCCGTCGTATCGCTGACATTGCCGAAGCGCGCCTTTTCGACGACGCCCTTGTTTTCCGCCTTGAACGTGTCCCAGACCTCGTTGCGGCGATCGAGCGGCGCAAAGCCCGCGACATAGACGTAGCCGGCATTGAAGCTGGTGCCATTGTCCTTGACGGCCTGCTCAAGCGCCTGCCTGGCCAGCGCATGGTCGCTCTGCTCGACCTGCGGCACCTTGGGATTGTTGAGATTGACGTCGAAGGCGACGACCTTGATGCCCTTGTCGAGCGCCTGCTGCACGACATCGCCAAGCGATTCCGGAACGCCGTGATCGACGACGATCCCCTCGACGCCGAGATTGATCGCTTGCAGGACCTGCTCGCGCTGCTCGGCTGCGTCCTGGCGGCCGGGGAAGACCCTCAGATCGATGCCGAGCGCCTTGGCCTGCGCTTCGGCACCCGCCTGATAGGCCTGGAAGAAATCGCCCGCCGAAATATAGCTGATCAGCGCCAGTTTCACACCGCCCTTGTCGAACGGGGCCGGCGCGCCGGCCACACCCTCGGCCTTGGCGACAGAAGCGAAGAGAAGTGGAACAAGAGCGGCGGTTGCCGCCAGACGGAGAATGGTTTTCATAAAAAGCGTTCCTTCTGAAGACAATCGAAAGCGTCACCCGGCAGGCTGCCTGCCCTCTTCGGGACGCACCGCTTATTAGATATGCAATCCATAAATTTAATAGAGTAATTGATGCCATTTTCGCCGAACAGGGAGAATGCTGTTTCACCGAAACCAAGCTGCGCGGCAAAGTTTTACCGACGCAAACTGGCTTCATCGATGTGCGGATGCTCCACGCGAACATTCCGCCGCAGCCCAGCCGGCCGCAAAGAAATTGTCCGGGCTGCCGCTACTTCGCAAAGCTGTTCTCCCCGTGCGGCTGTCGCCAATCCCAAATATATGACAAATTATATAGACAATAACGATATTGGAATGCCGACCCATGCCGCTGTTACAGATCGATGCGCTCAGCCGCAGTTTCGGCCCCACACGCGCGCTTTCCGGCGCGACATTGACGATAGACGCCGGCGAGATCGTCGCCCTGATGGGAGCGAACGGCGCCGGCAAGTCGACACTGGTGAAAATCCTCTCCGGCGTCCTGCCGGCGGACAATGGCACGATCACCCTGAAACAGCGGCCCTACGCGCCCCGCACGCCCGCCGAGGCGGCCGCTGCCGGCGTCGTCACTGTCCACCAATCGACCGATCTGGTCGGCGCTCCGGGGCTCTCTGTCGCCGATACGCTGCTGCTCACCCGCTTCGCAGAGCGCGGCCAGCCCTTTTTCGTTTCCCGTTCCGGCATCCGGCGGCAGGCCCGGGCGATCCTTGACGCCGCCGGGTTCGACCTGCCGCTGGACCGCGATTTCGCCGATCTGTCCGCTGCCGACCGGCAGCTGGTGGCCATTGCCCGAGCGCTTGCCAACAAGGCGGAACTGCTGATCCTCGACGAGCCGACCGCGAGCCTGTCGATCGAGGAAAGCCGGCGCCTCTTCGATATTCTCAGGCGTCTGCGCGATGGCGGCCTTGCCATTCTCTACATTTCGCACCGGACCGCCGATCTTGAGGCGATCGCCGACCGGGCCCTGGTCATGCGCGGCGGCGTGATTGCCGGCGCGTTCCGGCGGCCCATCGATTTTTCCGCCGCCATCGAAACGATGATCGGCCGCAAGCTGCAATCGGCACGGCCGGATATCCGGATTGCCGAGGGGGCGCCTGTCTTCGAAATGCGCGGCGCGCAGCTGCTGCCGGATTCAACTCCCTTCGATCTCGCCATTCATACGGGTGAAGTGGTTGCGATCACCGGCGTGCTTGGCGCGGGAAAAAGCCGCCTCCTGTCGGCGATCTTCGGCGCTGGCCGCCTTGCGGCCGGTGAGATGCTGCTCAATGGACACGCCCACCGGCCGGAAACGCCGGCTCAGGCGATTGCAGCCGGGGTCGCCATGGCCGCGGAGGACCGGCATCGCTCCTCATTGATGCCGGCCAATTGGCCGGGCAGTTCGCTGGCGGCCACCATCAGCCTTCCCCACCTCGCCAAATGGTATCCGCATGGCTTGCTGTTCGGCGGCCGGGAGCAACACGAGGCGGAAAAGGCCATAGCCCGGCTGCGCATCAAGGCATCCGGCCCGCAGGCCCCGATCGCCTCGCTCTCCGGCGGCAATCAGCAAAAGGTCGTGCTTGCCCGATGGGAAGCCGAGCCGAGCAAGCTCCTGCTGCTCGACGAACCGTTCCAGGGCGTCGATGTCGGCGCCCGCCACGACATCATCCAGGCGATCCGCAGCCGGACCGACCGTGCCACGCTGATCGCCACCTCCGACCCGGAAGAGGCCTATGAGGTCGCCGACCGCATCCTCGTCATCGACCATCACAGCCTCGTCCAGGCAGCGCATGGGCCATCTGCCGTTTCCCAAGGAATTCACGCATGACCTCGATCAATGATGAAAGCCTGTCTCCGCCGGCACGCGGCGACACGACAAAAGGTGAGACAATCCATTGGCTCGCCGGTTTCAGCGCAGCGCTCAGATCCGGCGCCGTCTTCATCCTGCTGGCAGCGCTCCTTCTCGGATTCACCGCCGCCGAACCCGCCTTCGCCAATATCGGCAACCTGATGAGCATTCTTCAGGCGGTTGCCGTCGTCGCGATTCTGGGCGCGGGCGTCACCGTCACGCTCGCCGTCGGCGGTTTCGACCTATCGATCGGCGCGGTCGCCGCGTCCAGCGTCATGGCAGCCAGCTATGCGATGATCGTCTGGGGGCTCGATGCCTTTGCGGCCGTGCCGCTGGTGCTTGCCTTCGGCGCACTTGTCGGCCTCGTCAACGCGCTCCTCATCGTCCGGCTCAAGGTTCCCGATCTTCTCGCCACCCTGTCGATGATGTTCCTCCTCTCAGGCCTGCAATTGATCCCCACCGCCGGCCGCTCGATCTCCGCCGGGCTGATCCTGCCGGATGGAACGACGGCCACCGGTGCCTACGATCCGGCATTCCTGCTGATCGGCCGCGCCAGCCTGTTCGGCGTCGTCCCCGTCTCCGTCGTGCTGATGACGATTGTCGCCGTCGTCCTGTTCGTGCTGACGGAGCGAACCCGCATCGGCCGCCTGCTGTTCGCCACCGGCGGAAACGAAGTGGCGACGCGGCTGGCCGGCGCCTCGACGGCAAGGCTGAAGGTGCTTGCCTATGTCATCTCCGGCACGCTCGCATCGCTTGGCGGCATCGTCATCGCCGCCCGCGTCGGCCGTGGCGATGTTTCCTCCGGCGGCTCGCTGCTGATGGATGCCGTCGCCGCGGCGCTGATCGGATTCGCGGTGCTTGGAAAGCGCCGGCCGAACGTTCTCGGCGCCATCGTCGGCGCCGTCTTCGTCGGCGTCCTGCTCAATGGCCTCACCATGCTCAACGCGCCCTACTACACCCAGGATTTCGTCAAGGGCGCGGTGCTGGTCGGCGCTCTCGCGCTCACCTACGGGCTTGGGCGCAACAATTCCTGCTGACGCGCGGAAGGCATCAAGTTTTCCGGGCCGGGCATTTTCTTTGGAAATTCCTTCCTCGGCACGGCCATTAATAGACTTATTCTATAGACATTATTTTCTCATGGAGAATGTGTCATGGAACAGGAAAAATCGGGACGGGGCGTCGGACGCCGTGACCTCTTGAAACTCTCGGCAGTGGCAGGCGCGGCACTGGCCGGCGCCAGCCTCACCGGCAGCCGCACGGCGGCGGCGGCAGAGGAGCTCTCGCTGAAGGGCAAGCGCATTGCCATCAGCGCCACCGGCACCGACCACTTCTTCGACCTTCAGGCCTACAATGCCCAGATCGAGGAAGTGAAGCGGCTTGGCGGCGAGCCGATCGCGGTCGATGCCGGCCGCAACGACGGCAAGCTCGTATCGCAGCTTCAGACGCTGATCGCCCAGAAGCCGGATGCGATCGTCCAGATCCTCGGCACGCTCAGCGTCATCGATCCCTGGCTGAAAAAGGCGCGCGATGCCGGCATCCCAGTGCTGACCGTCGACGTCGGCTCGACCAACTCGATCAACAACACGACATCAGACAATTGGGGCATCGGCAAGGACCTGGCGCTGCAACTCGTTTCCGACATCGGCGGCGAAGGCAATATCGTCGTCTTCAACGGCTTTTACGGCGTGACGCCCTGCGCCATCCGCTACGACCAGCTGGTCAATGTCGTCAAGTATTTCCCGAAGGTGAAAATCCTCGAGCCGGAACTGCGCGACGTCATCCCGAACACGGTGCAGGACGCCTTCACGCAGATCACAGCGCTACTCAACAAATATCCGGAGAAGGGCTCGATCAAGGCGATCTGGTCGGCCTGGGATATCCCGCAGCTCGGCGCGACACAGGCAGTGGCCGCGGCCGGCCGCACCGAAATCCGCACCTATGGTGTCGATGGCAGCCCGGAAGTGCTTCAGCTCGTTGCCGATCCGAACTCGCCGGCCGGTGCCGACGTGGCGCAGCAGCCAGCCGAAATCGGCCGCACGGCGATCCAGAATGTCGCCCGCCTTCTCGCCGGCCAGACCCTGCCGCGCGAAACCTACGTTCCGGCGCTCCTTGCCAACAAGGCGAACGTCAACGAGGTCAGCAAGAAGCTCGGCATCGGCTGACGCCGCCGCGCATTCGGTCGATCCGGGCATCGTCCGGATCGACTCTTCTGTTCCAGATCGACCAGCAGGACGGATATGCCATGAGCGCAGCTTCACCAGCCGCAGACAGAAGCGGCGACGCCATCCATCTCACGCGCATCGTCAAGCGTTTCGATGGCGCCCAGGCGCTCAGCGGCGCCTCGTTGCGCGTCCGGCGCGGCACCGTTCACGGCCTCGTCGGCCAGAACGGCGCCGGCAAATCGACGCTTATCAAGCTGCTGGCCGGCCTGCACCAGCCCGACGAAGGCCGCATCGAGATCGATGGCCAGGCCTATGACAAGCTTACGCCGCACCGGGTTGAGGAGCTTGGCATCCACTTCATCCATCAGGATCGTCTGCTGGTCCCGACCTTCACGGTGGGCGAAGCCCTGTTTCTCGGCCGCGAGCCGCGCATCCCCGGCACGCCCTTTCTCGACCGGCGGCTGATGCAGCGCCGCGCCAGCGAAATCCTCGATGATTATTTCGGCGTCAGGCTGCCCAACAGCGCCCTGATCAGCGAACTCTCCACCGCCGAGAAGCAGATCGTCCAGATCACCCGCGCGCTGCTCGATCAGCCGAAGGTACTGGTGTTCGACGAGCCGACGGCGGCGCTGGTGCGTCGCGAGGCGGATATTCTCTTCCGGCTGATCCGCCGCCTGCGCGACGAAGGGGTGACGATCATCTACATCTCGCACTACCTCAACGAGATCGAGGAACTCTGCGACCACGTCACGGTGTTGCGCAATGGCGAGGACGTCGCGACCCTGGCTCTGAGCGAGACATCCGCCGCAGCTATCGCGCGGCTGATGGTGGCGCGTGATATCGCGGATATGTTCCCCAAGCGCAGCGTCGTACTCGGCAAGGACATCCTGACACTCGACCGCCTCTCGGTGCGCGGGAAATATCAGGACGTCTCGCTCACCCTGCGCCGTGGCGAAGTACTCGGCCTGACGGGGCTGCTCGGCTCCGGCGCCAAGGAGCTCATCCGCACGCTGTTCGGCCTCGAAACCGCGACGTCCGGACAGATCGCGATCGACGGCAGGGCCGTGCGTTCGGTCAACCCGGCGCAGGCCGTCGATCAGCACCTTGCGCTTGTTCCGGAAGACCGGCGCGGCAATGGTGTGGCACTGGACCTGAGCGTCACCGAGAACATCACGTTATCGTCGCTGAAACGGTTCACCCGCCTCGGTTTCCTCTATTTCGGCGGCGAGCGCCGCGAGGCGGACGACTTGATCCGCCGCCTCGAGGTCAAGACGGCGGGCAGGGACGCGCTCGTGCGCACGCTCTCGGGCGGCAACCAGCAGAAGGTGGCGATCGCCAAATGGCTGAGCCGCCATTCCGAGGTCTATCTACTCGATGAGCCCACAGTCGGCGTCGATATCGGCTCGAAGGTCGAGATCTACAATCTGATCGGCGACCTCGCCGCTCGTGGCGCCGGCATCATCGTGCTGTCGTCGGACCTGCCGGAGCTGATCGGCATCACCGATCGCATCATCGTGCTTTTCCGGGGCCATGTCGTGCGCGAGTTCGTCCCTTCCGAGACCTCGCCGGACGAGGTTCTCGCCACATCCACCGGATCTTCGGAGACGCTCCGCCATGTCGGTTGACATCCAGCTCGCCCCCGTCATCCACTTCGAACCGGGCAAAATCGGCGGCGACACGACCAGAAGCGGACATCTCGCCGCGACGGCGCTCCGCGCCGGATCGCTGATCGCCTTCGTCGCGATCCTCGTCGTCTTCTCGGCGACGGCACCCTATTTTCTGAGCGTCGGCAATATCGGCAACGTACTCGGCCAATCGGCCATTTCCGGCGTGCTGGCCATCGGCCTGACCGTGGTCCTGATCGCCGGCGGCTCCAATGTCGTCACCGGCGGCATCGACCTGTCGCTTGCCGCCAACATGGGGCTGAGCGCCGCCGTCTACGCGACGGTCGCGCAGCTCGGCTATGGCGACGCAACCGCCGTCGCGGCGGCCCTGCTCACCGGCGGGCTGATCGGCGCGGTCAACGCCTTCGCCGTCGTCGGCGCGGGCATCGTGCCGCTGCTGGCAACGCTTGCCGTGATGAACATCGTTGCCGGTCTCGAGCTGGTGCTGACGCAGAATACGGTCATCCCGGCCTCGACCCCGCTCCTGACGGCTCTTTCGTCGTCCGGCCCCTTCGGCATTCCGGCGCTCGCCTATGTGCTGCTTGCCTTCACGCTGATCGCCGCTGCGATCGTACAATATACCCCGACCGGGCTTCGGCTTTATGCGGTCGGCGAATTCCCCGATGCGGCGCGCGCCGCCGGCCTTCCCGTCCGCCGGCTCCTCGCCGGTGCTTTCGTCGCCAGCGGTCTCTGCGGTGGGTTTGCCGGCATTCTGTCGGTCTCCAATCTCAGCGGCAGCACCACCGGCTCCGGCGAAATGCTGCTGCCAGTGGTCGTCACCGCCCTGCTCGGCTCGGTCTTCTCGCGACGACTGGTGCCCACCGTGATCGGCACGCTGCTTTCCACCCTGTTCGTCGGCTTCCTCGTCAACGGCTTCCAGCTTCTCAACATTTCCAGCGTGCTGGTCAGCGGCGTTCAGGGTCTTCTCATCCTGCTGGTCGTCTCCGCCACGACGCTGCTGCGCAGGCAGGAGGCCTGATCATGAGCCTGCAGACCTCCCCGATCGAGGCGTCCGGCCTGCCGCGTGCCATCATCGGCGCGATCGTCAACAACGCGCTGGTGCTGGCGCTCATCGCGGTCTTTGCCGTCTTTTCCTTCGCGACACCGACATTCCTTACGATCGCCAACCTGCAGAGCATCCTCGTCAACAACTTCACGCTGCTGGCCATCGTCGCTATCGCCATGACCTTCGCCGTCTCCGTTGGCGGCATCGATCTGTCGGTCGGCACGGCCGTCGACTTTGCCAGCTTCGCCTTCGTGTCGCTGGTGCTTGCCGGACAGCCCGTCTTCATCGCGGCATTGGCAGGGTTGGGCGCGGGAGCAGCCGTCGGCGCGTTCAACGCCATCCTGATTTCCGGCATCGGCATTTCGCCTTTCCTCGGAACACTCGGCACGCTGTTCATCGGCCGCAGCATCCAGCAGCTTCTGACCAATGGCGGTAATCCCGTCTATCTGCCGCCAACCGGCGTGCCGGAGGCCTTCCGTTTCCTCGGCCGCGGCGCAATTGCCGGCATTCCCGTTCCACTCGTCATCGCCGCCGGCATCATCGTCGCCGCGACGATCATCCTCACCCGCGCCCGCTTCGGCCGCGTTGCACTCGCAATCGGCATCCAGCCGAGCGTCGTGCGTTACTCCGGCATCACGGCGCGCGCCCATGTCGCGGT
Source organism: Rhizobium herbae (assembly GCF_017873135.1). Lineage (GTDB taxonomy): Bacteria > Pseudomonadota > Alphaproteobacteria > Rhizobiales > Rhizobiaceae > Pararhizobium > Pararhizobium herbae. The sequence continues at coordinate 59,037 of NZ_JAGGJV010000003.1, forward strand.
CGCCTTCATTCTCGTCGGCCTGATTGCCGCCGTCGCGGGGCTGATCCTGTCGGCGACCGTTACCGTTTACATCCCCTCCTCCGGCAATGCCTTCCTGCTCAACGCCATCGGGGCCACCTTCATCGGCACGACCCTCTCCCGGCTCGGCCGTCCGAATGTTGCCGGCACCGTTCTCGGCGTGCTGCTGCTCAGCATCGTCGCCAACGGCCTGCTTTTGACCGGGCTGAACTTCTACTGGCAGCAGGTCGGCACCGGACTGCTGATCTTTGCCGTGCTTGCGCTGAGCTTCATCAACAGGCGCAAGGCCACTGCCTGACATCAAGACAAGGAAATAAGATATGAGCCGCGAAATCAGGCTGAACGCCTTCGACATGAACTGCGTCGGCCACCAGTCGCCGGGCCTATGGCGGCATCCGCGCGACCAATCGTGGAAATACAAGGATCTCGACTACTGGGTGCATCTGGCAAAGACGCTGGAGCGCGGCAAGTTCGACGGCCTGTTCATCGCCGACGTGCTCGGCGTCTACGACGTCTTGAACGGCAATGTCGATGCGGCGCTGCGCCATTCCACCCAGGTGCCGGTCAACGACCCCCTACAGCTGGTGCCGACCATGGCCTATGTGACCGAACATCTCGGCTTCGGGCTCACCGCATCGCTCTCCTTTGAGCATCCCTATACCTTCGCCCGCCGCATCTCGACGCTCGACCATCTGACCAAGGGCCGTGTCGGCTGGAACATCGTCACCTCGTACCTCAACAGCGGCGCGCAGAATATCGGTCAGGCAAGCCAGACCAAGCATGACGACCGCTACGATCTCGCCGAGGAATATCTGGACGTCTGCTACAAGCTCTGGGAGGGCAGCTGGGAGGAGGACGCGGTTGTGCGCGACCGCGACAGCGGCATCTTCACCCATCCGGAAAAGGTTCACCCGATCAACCACGCCGGCAAGCATTTCACCGTGCCAGGCATTCACCTGAGCGAACCCTCGCCGCAGCGCACGCCGGTTCTCTATCAGGCCGGCGCATCGAGCAGGGGCAAGGATTTCGCCGGCGCCCATGCCGAATGCATCTTCGTCGCAGCACCATCCAAGCCCGTGCTGAAGCGCTACGTCGCCAATGTCCGCGAAGCAGCCGAGAAAGCCGGCCGAAATCCGCGCAATATTCTCGCCTTCAACCTGCAGACCGTCATTCTCGGCGAGACCGATGCGGAGGCGAAGAAGAAGTTCGACGACTACCGCAAATATGTCTCCTACGAGGGCGCGCAGGCGCTGATCTCCGGCTGGACCGGCATCGACTTCGGCCAGTTCTCGCCCGACGAACCGCTGCGTCATCGCTACACCAACGCAGTGCAATCCGCCGTCGAAACCTTCACCACCATCGATCCCGACAAGGTCTGGACCGTGCGGGAAATGGCCGACTGGGTCGGCATCGGCGGCTTCGGCCCGGTCTTCGTCGGCTCACCGCAGACGGTCGCCGATCTCCTGCAGGAATGGGTTGAGGATACCGATGTCGACGGCTTCAACCTCGCTTACGCAGTGACGCCGGAAAGCTTCGAGGATGCGGTCGACCTGCTGGTACCGGAACTACAGAAACGCGGCGTCTACAAGAAGGACTACCGACAGGGCACACTGCGGGAAAAGCTGTTCGGCGAAGGCCCGCGTCTCATTGCTCCGCATCCGGGCGCCGGTTATCGCCACCTGACGGGAACGCCGGCAAAGCTGGTGGCACACGGCTAGACGGTCAACCGCCCTGCGCAGCAAGCCGCAGGGCGAGGCTCGAATCGGGCTTTGCCAGAACCAGCTTGGTGTCTTCGATCCTCCATAACAGCCCCGTCTTCAGGGCATCGAAGAACTTCGTCTCCTGGTCCATCACCGCCGGCACGCACATCTTGCGCGTGGCGCCGGCCGGACCGAAGGTGATGACATCGCCCTTCAGATTGAAAATACCGGTGTAGCTGTTGCAGCCCGCAAAACCCGAATAGGTGCCGTCGTCGTTGATTTCGATCGTCGTCTGCAGATCGTCGATGACGCCCCGGCCGCCAATATCCTCCGCCAGCCATGTGCCCACCAGCTCGGCCGGCACGGTGTCTGCCGCAACCATCGAGACCGAAGTCGCATCGATCAGCACGCAGGAGCATGAAAGAAACAGCACAAGCTTCAGCATCGGGAACATCCTTTCCGGCCAACGGCAGGCCCGGCCACTGGGCCGACCATTGGCAATGATTCGCCGTTCCTGCGACCCTATCGCCACAAGCTTGGCGGAGACTACCCTTGTTGACATCCGCTTTCACCTGTAGAGCCTTGCGTGAAACACGAAAAACAACGGGACTTGGCCATGACCTCCGGCGCAGCTGAAAAACGCCGCTTGACCATTCTGGGCTCGACGGGCTCGATCGGCACCAACACGCTCGACGTCATCCGCCAGCTGGGTGGCCGTGAGACATTCGAGGTCGCCGCCTTGACCGGCAATGGCAACATAGAGCTGCTCGCCGAACAGGCCAGGAGCGTCGGCGCCGGGCTCGCCGTGACTGCCAACGACGATCAGTACGAAAACCTGAAGTCCGCATTGGCGGGCACCGGCATCGAAGTCGCCGCCGGCCGCAGCGGCCTGATCGAAGCGGCCGAGCGCGATGCCGGCTGGGTCATGGCCGCCATCGTCGGCACGGCCGGGCTCGCCCCGACACTCGCCGCCGCAAAGCGCGGCGCCGATATCGCTCTTGCCAACAAGGAATGCCTCGTGTCGGCGGGCGATCTCTTCGTGCGTGCCGTCCAGGCGGGCGGCGGCAAGCTGCTGCCGGTCGATAGCGAACACAATGCCATCTATCAGGTGCTGGAAGAACACCAGCGCCATGCGGTCGAGCGCATCATCCTGACAGCCTCCGGCGGCCCTTTCCGTAATTCGAGTCTTACGGAAATGCGCGATGTCACCGCGGCGACGGCCCGCGCCCATCCCAACTGGTCGATGGGCCTGAAAATCTCGATCGACAGCGCCTCGATGTTCAACAAGGCGCTCGAGATGATCGAGGCGAAGCATCTTTTCGGCATGCGGCCGGACCAGATCGAGGTGATCGTCCATCCGCAATCGGTCATCCATTCGATGGTGGGCTACTCGGACGGCTCGGTGCTGGCCCAGCTCGGCTGCCCGGATATGCGCACTGCCATCGGCTATGCGCTGTCGCATCCGCTGCGGCCGTCGCTCGATGTCGAACGGCTGGATTTCGCCAAGCTGTCGCGGCTGGATTTCGAAGCGCCGGACGAAGAGCGGTTCCCGGCCCTGCGGCTGGCGCGTCTGGCAATGGAGCGTGGCGGCGTGCAGGGAGCGATCCTCAACGCAGCCAAGGAAGTGGCGCTCGAAGCCTTTATCGCAGGACGGACCGGATTCCTTCAGATGGCCGAGATCACCGAGACTGTTATGGACGCCATGTTCTCGATGCCGCCGGCATCCACCATGGACGACGTTTTTGCCGTGGACGAGGAAGCCCGGCGCATGGCGAGAGCCATCGTCGAACGGGCCGCCGCCGCTTGAGAACGGCGGATCATACCCCGTAGACTGCCTCTACGATCCTGTTCGGGAATTCGCCCATACAGCCTTCCACCGCATTGTTGGTCATGTTCAGCACCGTCAGTCCCCTGGCGGGATCGATGAACCAGTTGTGGCCATAGACGCCACCCCAGCGGATGGTTCCCGGCGATTGTGGCGTCATCGCCGCATGGGAATCCTCAACCACCGCGCCGAAATAGCCGAATTTGCAGCCGGGATCAGTGACGAGTTCGCCGATCCGATTGGAAAAGCCCGCCTGGATTGTCTCCGGCGTCAGCACGCCTTTGCCGCCGACGCGCAAAGCCTCCAGAAAGATCAGGATATCGTCCGCCGTTCCGGCCATGCCGGCGCCACCGGACTGGAAAGCCTTCGGATTGAAGATCCGCGATGGCGAAAAGCCCATCGTCCAGCCCGTGTCTTCCGCCGCGAAATAGGGATCCGTCATTCGGACGGGAACGGGGTGCGAATCGGCGTAGGGCACCGCAAGCCGCGCGACATCGGTGACATGAAAGCGGCTGTCGGCCATGCCAAGCGGACCGGCGATGTACGTCACGACCGCCTCTTCCAGAGACGCGCCTTGAACATTGGCGATCACCGCGCCCAGAATGTCGGTTGCGAAGGAATAGGCCCATTGCGTACCCGGCGCAAACGCCAGCTGCACGGCATTGTGGCGGCTGAAATTACCCGCGTAGTCGAGATCGGTATTCAGCAGACCGCAAGTGATGGCCCGGTCAGCGGGCAAAAGCTCCAGCGCCAGATCGTAGACCAGCCCCGATGTATGCGTCAGCAACTGATGGATCGTGATATCGGCAACCTTGCCGTCTTTCGTCTTCGGCCGGAACCACGGCAGATGATCGGCGACGCGGTCTGACAGAGCCATCAAGCCGCGATCGATCATGGCCAGGGCAGTGGCCGCGACGATGGGTTTTGTCACCGAGGCCAGCCGAAAGATCGTGTCGAATTTGACCGGCATACCGGCTTCCCGATCAGCAAAGCCGGCGGCGCGGCGGAAAATCGGCTCACCATGCTGATAGGCAAGCACGACGGCTCCGGTAACCCTCCCGGAATCGAGGAACCGGTCGATGACCCTATCAAGCCTGCGTTCGACGCTCATGACCTAAACTCCTGAAAACCTGCCGAGAATCAAAAATGCGGATCATCTTTCGACAATCCGCATTTCAATTTCAAGCCGTAGTAAAAAACGATCAGGCGACAGCCCTTGCCAGTGCACAGCGCGACCAGAGCTGATGCAGCGCGCCGACCAGATGATCGATATCCGCATCCGAATGCAGCGGCGTCGGCGTGATGCGCAGGCGTTCGGTCTTCTTCGGCACCGTCGGATAGTTGATCGGCTGGACGTAGATGCCGCAATTGTCGAGAAGCAGGTCGGAGATCCATTTGCACTTGGCCGCATCGCCGACGATCACCGGCACGATATGGCTTGGATTGTTCAGATGCGGAATGCCGTTCTTGTCGAGCAGGTTGCGCAGCCGGCGAACCCGCTCCTGATGGGCGAAGCGTTCGACCTGGCTTTCCTTGAGGTGGCGGATAGAGGCGACGGCACCGGCAGCAAGCGCCGGCGGCAGCGCTGTCGTGAAGATGAAACCCGAGGCAAACGAGCGAATGAAGTCGCAGAGCGCGGTGGAGGCTGCAATATAGCCGCCCATGACACCGAAAGCCTTGCCGAGCGTGCCTTCGATCACCGTCAGCCGGTGCATCAGGCCTTCGCGCTCGGCAATGCCGCCGCCGCGCGGACCGTACATGCCGACGGCGTGCACTTCATCGAGATAGGTCATCGCGCCGTACTTGTCGGCGAGGTCGCAGATTTCCCTGACCGGCGAGATATCGCCGTCCATCGAGTAGACCGATTCGAAAGCAATGATTTTTGGCGCACGCGGGTCCGCAGCCTTCAGCTTGGCTTCGAGGTCGGTCACGGAATTGTGCTTGAAGATCACCCGCTCGCACTTCGAATGGCGGATGCCTTCGATCATCGAGGCATGGTTGCCGGCGTCCGAAAAGACGATCACGCCGGGGATCTTCGAACAGAGCGTACCGAGCGCCGCCCAGTTGGACACATAGCCGGATGTAAACAGCAGCGCCGATTCCTTGCCGTGCAGATCGGCAAGCTCGCGCTCGAGAAGAACGTGGTAATGGTTGGTGCCCGAGATATTCCGGGTGCCTCCCGCACCCGCGCCACACTGGTCGATGGCGAGTTTCATCGCCTCGGTGACCTTGGGATGCTGGCCCATGCCGAGATAGTCGTTGGAACACCAGACAGTGACGTCCTGCTTTTCGCCGGCCGCATTGTAACGGGTCGCCTTGGGGAATTGTCCGCGCTGGCGCTCCAGATCGGCGAACACGCGGTAGCGGCCTTCCTGATGCAGGCCGTCCAGCTCGCCTTTGAAGAAACTCTCGAAATCCATCATCGTCTCCAGAACCTTGCCGTCTTTTTGAGCGAAAGTGGTCCTGCGTCAACCCTGGAGAGGATCGCTGCGGCCAAGTGCGGCAAAAGGCCCCTAATTTTGAACAGTTCCAAACTATCCATAATGGATTTCATTCCACTTAACCTTGATCTGAGTCAAGACCATGCGAAAAGGACGGGGCACCCCGTCCTTATATTCTGTTTCAAGAAAATCAGCGGCAATCCCTCACGCGGCGGCAACCGCGCGCTTGGCCATGACCTTCACGAGATTGGCGCGATACTCCGCGCCGGCATGGATATCCGACAGCAGACCTGACGGATCGACCGAGACGCCGGACAAGGCATCCGCTGACCAGTTGGCCGCAAGTGCCGCCTCCATGCCGGAGTGACGGAAGACCCCGTCGCCCCCCGCACCCGTCACCGCCACCCGCACATCGCCATTGTCGCGGCGGGCGACGAAGACGCCCGTCATCGCATAACGCGACGCCGGATTACGGAACTTGGCATAGGCAGCCCTTGCCGGTGCATCGAAGGTGATGGCGACGATCATCTCTCCGTCCTCCAGCGCCGTTTCGAACAGGCCGGTGAAGAAGGCCCCTGCCTTGATCTCGCGGACATTGGTGACGATGACAGCATCGAGCCCCAGAAGGGCGGCCGGATAGTCCGCTGCCGGATCGTTGTTGGCGACAGAACCGCCGATCGTGCCCATATGCCGGACATGCGGATCGCCGATCCCGTGCGCGAGAGCGCAGATCGCCGGACAGACGGCTTTCAGCTCCGCCGACGAGGCGACATCGTAATGCGTCGTCGCCGCCCCGATCCGGACGGATTTTCCGTTGACGGAAACGCCGTTGAGGTCCGGGATGTGCCGGAGATCGACGAGATCGCTGGGCGAGGCAAGCCGCTGCTTCATCGTCGCGATCAGCGTCATGCCGCCCGACAGGTACTTGCCTTCGTCGGCAGCGGATCTCATCTTGACGGCATCCTGAACCGAGGATGCGCGATGGTAGTTGGTCGCGTACATGGTTGCTCCTCTCTCAGTTGACGGCGTTGATCGCGGACCAGACCTTTTGCGGGGTCGCCGGCATCGTCAGGTTGTTGTTGCCGATTGCATCGGTGATGGCGTTGATCAGCGCCGGCGGCGAACCGATGGCACCCGCCTCGCCGCAGCCCTTGATGCCCAGCGGATTGGACGGGCAAGGCGTGTTCTGGTGCGACAGCTTGAACGACGGCAGATCGTCGGCGCGCGGCATGGCATAGTCCATGTAGCTCGCGGTGATCAGCTGGCCGTTCTGCGGGTCGTAGTGGACGTTTTCGAGCAGCGCCTGGCCGATCCCCTGCGCGATGCCGCCATGCACCTGCCCCTCGACGATCATCGGATTGATGATATTGCCGAAATCGTCGGCGGCGACGAACTGGACGATCTCGGTCGTGCCCGTTTCCGGGTCGATCTCGACTTCGCAGATGTAGCAACCGGCCGGGAAGGTGAAGTTGGACGGATCGTAGAATGCCCCCTCCTTCAATCCCGGCTCCATGCCCGGCGGCAGATTGTGAGCGGTGTAGGCGGCGAGCGCCACCTGGAACCAGGGCAGCACCTTGTCGGTACCCGCCACTTTCAGCTCACCGTTCTCGATGACGATGTCGCTCTCGTCCGCCTCCATCAGATGGGCAGCGATCTTCTTCGCCTTGGCCTCCACCTTGTCGAGCGCCTTGACCACCGCCGACATGCCGACGGCGCCGGAGCGCGAGCCATAGGTGCCCATGCCCATCTGCACCTTGTCGGTATCGCCATGGACGATGTTGACATTGTCGATCGGGATGCCGAAGCGGTCGGCGATCAGCTGGGCGAAGGTGGTCTCGTGCCCCTGGCCATGGCTGTGCGAGCCGGTCATCACCTCGATCGTGCCGACGGCATTGACGCGAACCTCGGCCGATTCCCACAGGCCGACACCGGCCCCGAGCGAGCCGACCGCCGCCGACGGCGCGATGCCGCAGGCCTCGATATAGCAGCTCATGCCGATGCCGCGCTTCATGCCGCGCCGGGCGGCTTCCGCCTTGCGGGCGGCAAAGCCGTTCCAGTCGGACGCTGCCATGGCAGCTTCGAGCGAAGCCTCGTAGTCTCCGGCATCGTAGGTCATGATGACAGGCGTCTGATAAGGAAAGGTCCGGATGAAGTTCTTCCGCCGGAGTTCGGCCGGGGAAACCCCAAGCTCGCGCGCCGCCGTTTCGATGGTCCGTTCAAGCAGATAGGTCGCCTCCGGACGTCCAGCACCCCGATAGGCGTCGACCGGCACGGTGTTGGTATAGACCGTGCGAACGTTAGCGTGGATCGCCGGAATGGCGTACTGGCCGGAGAGCAGCGTCGCATAAAGGTAAGTCGGCACCGCCGAGGAGAACAGCGACATATAGGCACCGAGATTGGCGATCGTATCGACCTTCAGCCCGGTGATGCGGTTGTCCTTGTCGAACGCCATCTTCACCGTCGAGACGTGGTCTCGGCCATGGGCGTCGGTCAGGAACGCCTCGGTGCGGTCGCACGTCCACTTGACCGGGACGCCGGTCTTCTTCGACGCCCAGAGACAGACGATCTCTTCCGGATAGATGTAGATCTTCGAGCCGAAGCCGCCGCCGACATCGGGCGCGATTACCCGCAGCTTGTTTTCCGGCGCGACATTGTAGAAGGCGCTCATCACCAGCCGCGCCACATGCGGGTTCTGGCTGGTCGTGTAGCAGGTATAGTGATCCTCGGCGCTGTCGTAGATGCCGAGCGTGGCGCGCGGCTCCATCGGGTTTGGCGCCAACCTGTTGTTGCGGATGGTCATCTCGGTCACATGCGCCGCTTCCGCGATCGCCTTGTCGGCCGCGTCGCCGTCGCCGAGCTGCCAGTCGAAGATGAGGTTGTTCGGGGCCTCCGGATGCAGCTGCGGCTGGCCCGCCTCCAGCGCCTTGACGGCCTCCGTCACGGCCGGCAGCACGTCATACTCGACGACCACCGCTTCGGCTGCGTCACGCGCCTCGCCCAGGCTGTCGGCGACGACAATGGCGACGGCATCGCCGACATAACGAACGGTTTCATGCGCCAAAGGCCGCCAGGCGCCCATCTTCATCGGCGAGCCATCCCTGGAATGGATCATCCAGCCGCAGATGATATTGCCGATGGCATCGGCCTGTAGCTGCTTGCCCTCGAGAATGCCGATGACGCCGGGCATGTCCTTGGCCGCCGACATGTCGATGCTCTTGATTTTCGCGTGGGCATAGGGGCTGCGCACGAAAAACGCATATTTCATGCCCGGGACGCTCATGTCGTCCGTGTACCGGCCCTTGCCGGTCAGGAAACGCTTGTCTTCCTTTCGCGCAACGCTTGCGCCAATGCCTTCAACACCCATGCGTCATCTCCTCCCGAGATCACATCTTTTTAGCGAATAGTTATTGGCCGGTAGGCAGTAGGCAGTAGCGAAATACGGATTTTCTATTTGCTAGTACCTATTGCCTATCGGCTCATTCCGCCGCCTGCTGGACGCCGCCCATCTCGGCGGCAGCGGCAAGGATCGATTTGACGATATTGTGATAGCCGGTGCATCGACAGATATTGCCGTCGAGTTCCGCGCGTACCGTCGCTTCGTCCAGATTGGCGCCATGCCGCCGGATCATGTCGACCGCCGTCATCACCATGCCGGGCGTGCAGAAGCCGCACTGAAGACCATGATTGGCCTTGAAGGCCGCCTGCACCGGATGCATTTCGCCGCCGCTTGCCAAACCTTCGATCGTCAGGATCGTCGATCCTGCCGCCTGGGCTGCAAGGATGGTACAGCTTTTCACCGATCGGCCGTCCATATGGACAACGCAGGCACCACATTGCGTGGTGTCGCAGCCGACATGGGTTCCGGTCAACGCCAGATTTTCGCGCAGGAAATGCACCAGAAGCGTGCGATCCTCGCACTCAGCACCGACCTGCCGGCCATTGACCGTCATTTTCACTTTTGCCATCTCGCTCCTCCGCGGTTGGGCTTGCCAACACGAGCGGCTGTCGGGCAGGTAAATTCGTTCCCGCGACAGAACCGCGTCAACTCTTTAGCCTTGGCCGCTGGCTTTCTCCTCAAAGCGCTACGGCATTTGCATCATTTGACTTTTTTCGGGCCGCCGCAACCGCTACTTTCAATTCGACAGAAAATTGTGGCTTTCAGGAAATTTTACCGGAACTGTCACGCGGGGAACAGCCTTCAGCTTCCGTTCAGGTTGAATGGCATTTCTTGCGCGGAGGGGATTTTGCAGGATATCTGTAGACTTTCACAGGCAGGCATTTATCTTTCGAAGGTGCAAGTTCGACCGGAGGGGGACCTTACCGTCCGTCTTCCATCCCTGGGGAGAAACGGACGGCCGAGAACGCGGTTCTCGCGTCCAGATTTGGAGAAAAAAATGAAGAAGGCCATCGTGCTTGTCCTGCTCGCTCTATCCGTCGCGAGTTGCACGCAGACTGAAAAGGGCGCCAGCATCGGCGCAGTTTCCGGCGCCATCATCGGCGGCGCGATCACCGGCAACGTTCGCGGCGCGGCCGTCGGCGCAGCCATCGGCGGCGTTTCGGGTGCCGTCATCGGCCACGTGTCCGAACAGCCCGGCCAGTGCTACTATCGCGACCGCTACGGCCGCCGCTATATCGACGATTGCCCGCGCTGATCGACGACCGGCGCAGCGAAAAACCGCGCAGGACGTCGTTTTCCGATTTGGAAAATACGCTCAGACCCCGGAGAAAATCCGGGGTCTTTTGTTTCCAATGCGTCACACAGCCGGCAGTTTTTCTTTAAATTTCGCCTCCGCGCCTTCATCAACCGGGTCTAGCTGTGTAGGGTCATCGTTAATGAAGGGGAAAACCCTGTCATGTAATGGTGCCTTGCCGTGACGGCGGGCGGATGTTGAGAGTGGCCTGAACAGCGGAATGCGGAAACGAATGCGTCTGCCGAACAAGAGTATCGCGTATCGGAAGGCTTGCACTGCAATGGCGGTCGCGGCTTTGGCTGCCTATGGGCCGCTTTCGACAACGGATGCTTACGCTTTCAAGATCTTCGGCATGCGTTTCTTCGAAAGCGACGCGGAAGCCACGGACGTCGTCGATCCCGTCAGCTACAGCCTGACTCTGAATGAAGGCTCGGGCGACGCGGACCTCAAGCAAGCGCTGGAAAGCAGCTCCCGCCTGTTTCAGGACAAGGAAAAGCCGGTCTCCGGCGATCTCGGCCTTGCAATCAAGGCGCGTGATGACCGTGACCGCCTTTTGGCCGCACTCTACGAACAGGCCCGATATGGCGGCGTCGTCAATGTGACCATCAACGGCCAGGATATCGACACGCTGCCGCCCGATCCCGTTTTTCCGGATGGAGCCCCGGTTCCCGTCGAAGTCACGGTAACCCCCGGCCCAGTCTTTACCCTGGGCGATGTCGTCCTCAAGGGGGACGCCATCGGTCGCAAACCGGACGAATACCTGAAACCCGGCGCAAGGGCGGATTCCACGCTGATCATCAAGGCCGGTGAAAAGGTCGTCGACGATCTCAAGGAAGAAGGACGGCCGCTTGCCAAATTGACCGAACGCAGCGTCGTTGCCGATCATGCGACCAACACGGTCGATGTCACCATCGCGGCCGAAGGCGGCCCTGTTGCACCTGTTGGCGCGGTCACCGTGACCGGCACCAAGACTGTCGATCCCACCTTCGTCGCCGACTATTCCCGGCTGAACGGCGGCAAGCCCTATTCGCCCGAAGCGTTGCGCAAGGCATCCGACCGGCTGCGGCAACTGGGGGTCTTTTCCAGCATCACCATCAAGCAGGCCAATGAGCTGGCACCGGATGGCACGATCCCGATGAGCATCGAGGTCTCGGAAGGCAAGCACCGCTATTTCGGCGCCGGCGCGCAATATTCGACAACCGACGGCTTCGGCATCCAGGGCTATTGGGGCCACCGCAATCTCTTCGGCCGGGCGGAATCGCTGCGTCTCGAAGGTTCGGTCAGCCGTATCGGCGAGACGACGGATGTGGGCAACCTCGATTATTCCGCGGGTCTGCTCTTTGCCAAGCCCGGCGCTTTCGGCCCGACCACGACCTTCAATGCCAGCCTCAAGGCGCAGCTGCTGGATCCGGATGCCTACAAGGCGACGATCTTCACCGGCGCCGCCGGTGTCACCGTCGAGCTCTCCGATACCGACACGATTTCCGCCGGCGGCGAATTGGCCTGGGCCGATGTCGAGGATGCCTTCGGCACCAACGAATATCTGACCGCGACGATCCCGATCGAATATGTCCGCGACACGCGCGACAACAAGCTGAACCCGACGGAAGGCTACCGCGCCTCGATCAACGCCAAGCCGAGCTACGAGATCGACGGCGCAACCTTCTTCAGCTCCTTCGAGGGTTCGGCTTCCGCCTATCTCGGCTTCGGCGAGGAAAACCGCTTCGTGCTCGCGGGCAGGCTTGGCGCGGGCGTGCTGGCAGGTGGCGACGGCCTGGCCTCCATTCCGGCCAACCGGCGGTTTTATCTCGGCGGCGGCGGCACGGTGCGCGGCTATTCCTACCAGGAGATCAGCCCGCGCAACGGCGACGACGAGATCCTCGGCGGCCGCTCCTATGTCAACGCCACGCTGGAAGCCCGCATCGGCATCACCGACAAGATCGGCCTTGTTCCCTTCATCGATGCCGGGACGGTATCGGCCAAGACCGCGCCGGACTTTTCCGATATCCGGGCCGGCGCCGGCATCGGACTGCGGTACAACACGCCGTTCGGGCCGATCCGGCTCGACGTCGCCGTGCCGCTGAATGCCTATCCGGGTGGCACCAAATACGGAATCTACGCCGGGATCGGCCAATCCTTCTGATTGCCGATGGCAGTCACCACGGCCTGAAGCCGAGCCCCGGTTTCAGGGAGAAGCAATTTCACCGCGACGCAACTTGCGCTATGGATGACCGATGAATCGTTTGCTCCGCTTTCTGAAGATCGCTTCGCGTTGGCTGGTTTACGGCCTCGGCTTTGGCCTTGTCGCCGTCGTGCTGCTTGCTCTCTTTGCCGGATTCACCGCACCTGGCGCGCGCTTTGTTGCAGCAATGATCGAGAAATACGCCTCGACACCGGACCAGATCGTCCGCATCAACGATCCGAGCGCATTGCTGACCGGTGATTTCACCGCCTCCAGCGTCACCCTGTTCGACAGCAAGGGCATCTACGCCGAAATCCGCGAAGTGGCGATCAACTGGTCGCCGACGGCGCTTTTCTCCAAGCGTTTCGATGCGGCAAAACTGTCCGCAGGGTCCGTGCGTCTCGAACGGTTGCCGATCCCCTCGCAGGAAACCCGCGAGGTCCGCCAGACCTTTGCTTTGCCGCTTGATGTGAAGATCGATGCCTTCGACCTGAAGGAAATTATCATCGGCAAGGATATTGCCGGGGTAGACCAGTTCCTCAGCGCGCAGGGCAAGCTGAACGCCACCAATGCCAGCATCGCCGCGGCCCTTGCCATCGCCCAGCGCGACCGGCCTGATGCCAAGGCCATTGCCGACATCGTCTTCAACCCCGCCGGTAACGAGCTGAAGCTGGAAACCACCATCACCGAGCCGAAGGGCGGTCTTCTCGCCAAGGCCATGCGCCTGCCCGGCGAACCCGCGGTCAGCATTTCCGTAACCGGCGACGGTCCGCTGACGAAATGGACCGGTGCGGCAACCGCGGCACTCGATGGCAATGAGGTGCTGAAGGTCGCTGGCGAGCACACGCTTGCCCCTGACGGTTTCCGCACCCTGTCGCTCAAGGGCGGCGGAACCTTCAGCAATCTCCTGCCGGCCGTTTTCAGGCCGCTTTTCGAAGGCACGACCGACATCGACCTGTCCGCAGCGCTCGACGGCACGACCATGCGTATTAATAGGGGTAATGTCTCGACCGGTGCTTTGACGTTCGCCGCCTCCGGCACCTACAGCACCGCGGGTCAAAACGACCTGCAGGCAAGCCTCACCGGCACGAATGGTCCGATTGACTTTCGTCTGCCGCTGGCAAAGGGCGAGGCGCAGCTTTCCATCAACAACGCCAGCGTTTCGCTGATCGGCGAGGCCCAGACGGCCGTCCTCGACATCGGCGCCGATATCGGCAAGGCGACGCTTCCACAGGGCGAAATCGACGCCATCAAGCTGCACGCCTATAGCGACGCCTTCAACCTCTCGACAAAAACGGGGCCGCTGAAAACCACGATCGAGACCGGCGCCACACGTTTCGTCAGCGCCGATATCGACCGGCTGATCAAGGGGCCGGTGAAGATCGACGGCACCGTTTCCGTCACCCCGGAAACGGTATCCTTCGATCCGGTCACGCTGGAAAGCGCCAGCGTCGGCGGCACATTGACCGGTTCCTATACGATTGCCGAAAACACGATTGCCACCGCCTTCAAGCTCTTTGCCGTTCCCGCCGTCCTGCCGCCGGCGCTGGCTGAAAAATTCGACACGACCATCTCCATGACCGGCAATCTGGGCACCGGCGCGAACGGCAACCTCACTGTCAGCGACCTGGTGCTAAAGTCCGGAACCATCGAGGCCACCGGATCGGCAGCACTCGAAACCGGAAACCTGACGGCGGCCATCAGCGGCACGGTTCCGGAAATCGGCAAATTCCTCGCCAACGCCAAGGGCGCCGCCAATTTCAAGGCGGATGTCAACGGACCGCTCGATGCCCTGGCCGTCAAGGCCGAGGTGACAGCGAACGGCGCAACGCTTGCCGGTCGCACCCTCAACGATCTTGCCGTCAACGCCGATGCGACAGTCGGCCAGAACGGGCCGAACGCAACGATCACCGCAACAGGTACGCTCGACGGGCAGGCAATCAACGCCAAGGCCGATATCGCCTCCGCCAAGGGCAGCACCAGTCTTCCGTCGATCGAAGCGGCGATCGGTGAGAATACGCTGAAGGGCTCGCTGGACCTGACGCAGGATTTCCAGCCGAACGGTTCCATTGCCTTCAATTTCCCGGACCTCGGCCTGCTGGCCGCAATGGCCGGCCAAACGGCCTCCGGCGACCTTGCGGGCAGCGCCAGCATCAAATCGGAAAATGGCATCACTTCCGTTGCCGTCAAGGCCAGCGGCGCCGGCATCACCCGTGGCGATCTGGTGATCAGCAAGCCGGCCGCGGACATCACCATAGCCGACCTGAAGGCTCTGGCGATCAAGGGCGCCGTAACGGTGGAAGAGGTCAGGCAGGGCGACAATCGCCTCGCCGGCCTCAAGCTTGGCTTCGAGCAGCAAGGCCCGAAAACCAATTTCGCGCTCGACGGCACCTATGACGCCGCCCCGCTCACGGCACGCGGCGACCTGCAAAGCGCTGGCGGCAAGACGACGATCAACCTCCAGTCCTTTGCCGCTGCGCCAAAGAAAATCCCGCTGCAACTCGCGAGCCCGACAACGATCACGATCGAGAACGGCACGGTCAATCTCCAGGAATTAGCGATCGCCGCTTCCGGCGGCACGGTAACGCTGAACGGCAGCGCCGGCGAGAAGCTCGACGTAACCGCCAAGTTCGCGGGAATCGACGCCCGCCTGCCGCTGAAAGACGGCGAGGTCCATGTGGTGCTCGATACGGGCACGGCGTCGATCAAAGGGGACATGCAATCCGCCGCCCTCGACGTGCAAGCCATCGTCGGCCAACTCGCCTTGCCGCAGGGCCGACTTGAGGCGATCAAGCTCACCGCACACAGCGACACCTTCAACCTGTCCACCCGCAGCGGCCTCGTGAAAACCAGGATCGAGACGGGAACTACGCAGCTCGCCAACGCCGATCTCGACAGGCTGGCCAAGGGACCGCTCAAGGTCGAAACCACGCTGGACGTGTCGCCGGAACGGATCGGTTTCGATCCCGTCACCGTCAAAAGCACCAATCTCGGCGGCACGCTTCAAGGCTCGTTCGACGTTGCCGCGAATGCCCTGAATGCCGGGTTCAACCTCTCCGTCCTTCCCGCCGGCCTGCCGACATCGCTTTCGCCCAAATTCGATACGCCGTTGACGCTTTCCGGCATGGTGACCACCGGCGCGGACGGCGCCGTCGATGTCACCAGGCTGGCCGTCGCCTCCGGAACCATTCAGGCGGCCGGTTCGGTCGGCCTCAAGGCTGGAAACCTGACGGCTGCGGTGACCGGGACATTGCCGGACCTCGGCAAGGTACTGGCCGACGCCAGCGGCATTGCGGACTTCAAGGTCGATGCTTCCGGTCCGCTCGACAATCTCGGCATCAAGGCCGAGGTCACCTCCAGCGGCGCGACGCTGGCCGGCCGCACGCTCAGCGACCTCCAGCTGACCGCCGATGCCACCGCCAATCCGAAAAACCCGCAGGCAAAAATCAAGGCCACCGGCGCCCTCGGTGGCCAGGCAATCAATGTCAACGCGGAACTCGTCTCGGAAGAAGGCCGCACCAGTGTCCCGGTTCTTCAGGTTCAGGTCGGCGACAACAAACTGAACGGCAAGATCCAGTTCACCACAGATTTCCTGCCGCAAGGGACGATCGATTTCACGTTCCCGGATGTCGGCCTGCTCGCCGCCATGGCCGGCGAAAAGGCCTCCGGCGACATGGCAGGCTCCGCATCGATCAACAGCGACGGCGGCACGACCTCGATTGCGCTGAAGGCCAGCGGCTCGGGCATCAAGCGCGGCGATCTCGTCATCACCAGACCGGTCGCCGACATTACCATCGCCGACCTGAAATCGCTGGCGGTCAAGGGCAATCTCTCCGTCGAGACCTTCGCGCAGGGGCAGAACCGCGTCAGTGGCCTGAAGCTCGATTTCGTCCAGCAGGCGGGCAAGACCAATGTCACGCTCGACGGCCGATATGACGGGGCACCGCTCAGCCTGCGCGCCGACATCCAGACGGCGGCCGGCAAGACCGTTGTCAACCTGGCGTCCTTCGCGGCAGCACCGAAAAAGATCCCGGTGAAGCTGTCGGCACCGACGGTGATTACCATCGAAAACGGCATTGTCAGCCTGCAGAAGCTGACGATCGCCGCCTCCGGCGGCACGATCGCGGTCACCGGCTCGGCCGGTGAAAAGCTGGACCTCGACGTCAATCTCAACGCTTTGCCAGCCAGCCTTGCCAATACCTTCGTCCCATCTCTGGGTGCGGACGGCGCCATCAGCGGCACTGTCGGCGTCAAGGGAACCTCCGCGGCACCGGTCGTGGCCTATGACCTGCGCTGGGCCAATGCAGCCATTGCACAAGCAAAGTCCGCCGGCGTCGGAGCGCTCGACATTGCCGCCAAGGGCCAGTTTGCCGACAACAGCGTGACGCTCGACACCACGATCAACGGCGCCGGTGGCCTCACCTTCAAGGGCGGCGGCAAGGTCGGTATTGCCGGCAACAGGCCGATCGATATGAAACTCTCCGGCAACCTGCCCTTCAGCCTCGCAGCCGGGCTTCTTGCGCAGCAGGGCTTTACGCTGACCGGCGCCGCCAATGTCGATGTGTCCATCAAGGGCGCAGCCACGGCACCGCAAATTAACGGCACGATCTCGACTTCCGGCGCGCGCCTTGTCGATGTCCGCCGCAATCTCGCAATCACCGACCTCACCGCCAACGTGTCCCTCGACGGCAAGCAGGCGGCTATCCAGAAGCTCTCCGGAAAGCTTGCCAGCGGCGGCTCGCTCGATGTCAGCGGTACGATCGGCATCACGCCCGGCTCCGGGTTTCCGGCTGATCTTTCCATCCGCCTCGACAACGCCACCTATGTCGATGGCAGCCTGTTCACGGCCAATGTCGATGGCGCCATGACCCTGAAGGGTTCGTTGACGGCAACGCCGGTGCTGGGTGGAAAGGTCACCATCCAGAAGGCCGCCATTACCATCCCGGAAAAACTGCCGGCATCGCTGTCGGAAATCAACATCAAGCACAAGAATGCCCCGGCCAAGGTCCGGCAGATGCAGGCGGACGTCCGCAACGACACGGTGAGCGGCGGCGGGCCCAAGAGCGGCGGCGTTGCCTTCGATCTTGCCGTCAGCGCGCCCGGAAAGCTCTTCGTTCGCGGACGCGGCATCGACGCGGAGCTGGGCGGCGACCTGACCATCCGGGGAACCGCAGCCGAACCGGCGGTTTCCGGCGCCTTCCAGATGCGGCGCGGCCGGCTGGAAATCCTCGGCAAGCGGCTGAATTTCGCCGACGGCACGATCAGCTTCGGTGGAAACCTGATCCCGACGCTCGACCTCGACGCCACGTCGACGGCCGGCTCGACGACGATCACCGTCAACGTCGCGGGCCTTGCCAACAATCCGACCATCACCTTCTCGTCGTCGCCCGCCCTGCCGCAGGACGAAATCCTGGCGCAGCTGATCTTCAACCGGTCGCTGTCCAACCTGTCGGCCCTGCAGATCGCGCAGCTTGCCAGCGCCGTCAGCGAACTGGCCGGCGGCGGTTCCAACTCGCTTCTGAGCGGCCTGCGCAACAAGCTCGGCGTCGACGATCTCGACGTTTCCACCGATGCCACTGGCGGCGCCACCGTGACCGCCGGCAAATATCTCAACGATCGCACCTATCTCGAACTTCAATCCGGTGCCGAGGCCGGCGGCGGCAAGGCGATCATCAACCTCGACGTCGGCCGCGGCGTCAAGCTGCGCGGCGAAGCAGGCAGTAGCGGCGCGGGTGGGGGGATTTTCTATGAGAAGGAATATTAAGGCGGAGTGGATCGAACCGGTGCGTCAGTCAATTCTTTCAGCCAATCGACAAAATCCTCTTCCCCATAGAGATAGGGTCTGTCCCCACCGTGCGCATCAGCGCCAGCCAACAGCGTAATCGCGTCCCACACAGGCCAGTCATGAATCCGGACGTCAACGCCGGGGGTCTGGTCCGCGAGTAGCCAATACAGCGCCCAGTTTGCGGTATCATCGGGCACAGATCTTCCTTCTGCGAGAGCTGTCAACTTCTCGATCACTTCAACTCGGCTCGGCAAGTCGACGTAAGTTACGGTGTCCTTCATTAAAAACTCCAACTCCATTTGATCACCAGTAAACGTTATCAGAAGGCCGAATTGTCTATTCCACTGCTCGTCTAATCTGGCCTAAAACGCCGCCGAGATCTTGCTCGTCTTCAGCAGGATATTCGTTTCCGTCAGATTGATCCCGTCGATCAGCCGTATCAGGCGCAGCGTCTCGTCGAAGGTGCCAAGGTCCTTGTCTTCCAGCTCGGCGATGAAGTCCCAGCGGCCGTTGGTGGAATGAAGGGCGCGCACCTGCGGCAGGCCGCGCAGCTGCGTCGCCACACGGTCGGCCATCTTTCCGTGGATCTCGATCATCACGATTGCCCGCACGCCGCTGCCGGAAAGTTCGGCCCCTGTGCGGATCGTGAAGGCGGCGATCGTACCGGATGCCACCAGCCTTTCGATACGCGCAGCGACCGTGGCCCGCGAGGCGCCGGTGGTGGCGGCAAGCGACGACACAGGCGTGCGGGCGTTGTGACGCAAGGCGCTGATCAGGGAATGGTCGAGATCGTCGAGGCTTATCATTTTGCCTATCCGTACTTATCATAGTGTCGATTATTGCCTTCTATTTGCCAGTTTTCCATCTATTTGCCAACGCTTAAACCCGTATACTCCGCACACAAGCCGGGCAAACCGGCATCACGCAAACCTGCGGGGAAAATCATGGCTGACCCTAAGAAGAAGATCACGCTGATCGGCGCACCGATCGAAGAAGGCTCCGGCCGCCGCGGTTGCGCCATGGGCCCGGCCGCCCTGCGCATTGCCTGCCTCGACACGACGCTGGCCGACCTTGGCCATACGGTCACCGACGACGGCGACCTGAAGCCGCTGCCGGCCCGCGATCTTCCCAACCACAAGGGCGCCAACAACCTGCAGATCGTTGCCGCCTTCACCCGTGCGCTCGATACCGCAGTCCACGATGTTGCCCGCGCCGGCGGCGTTCCGATCATCCTTGGCGGCGACCATGCTCTAGCCATGGGCTCCGTCTCCGGCATGGCCCGTCACGCCGCCGATGTCGGCCGGCCGCTCTTCGTTCTCTGGCTCGATGCCCATGCCGATTTCAATTCGCCGGCAACGACGCCCTCGGGCAACATGCACGGCATGCCGGTCGCCTTCTTTTGCGGCGAGGCCGAATTCGCGCCGATCCTCGACAAGGACCGCCCCTTCGTCGATCCGAAGAAGGTCTTCCAGGTCGGCATTCGCTCCGTCGACGAGCGCGAGCGCGAGGAAATCGCCAAGCATGGCGTCAACGTCTTCGACATGCGCGCCATCGACGAGACCGGCATGGCCCATATCATGCACGAGATCATCGCCACGGTGAAAGCCGCCAACGGCCTGCTGCATGTCAGCCTCGACGTCGATTTCCTCGATCCGGAATTCGCCCCCGGCGTTGGTACGACCGTTCCGGGCGGCGCGACGTTCCGCGAAGCGCACCTGATCATGGAGATGCTCTGTGACACGGGCCTCGTCTCCTCGCTCGATCTGGTCGAACTCAACCCCTTCCTCGACGATCGCGGCAAGAGCGCCCGCATCCTTGTCGAGCTGACGGCAAGCCTGTTCGGGCGCCGCATCCTCGATCGCCCCACCCGCAGCGCCTGAGCCCCAAAGCCTATGGAGAACCGCATGAACACGACCAATGCACTGATCGAAACCGAATACCGGCTGGGCGCACACAACTACAAGCCGATCGACGTGGTTCTGTCGCGCGGTGAAGGCGTCTATGTCTGGGACCTCGACGGCAACCGCTATCTCGATTGCCTGTCGGCCTATTCCGCCGTCAACCAGGGCCATTGCCACCCGAAGATCCTCGCCGCGATGGTGGAACAGGCAAGCAAGCTGACGCTGACCTCGCGCGCTTTCCGCAACGACCAGCTGGCGCATTTCTACGAGGAACTGGCAGCGCTCACCGGCAGCCACAAGATCCTGCCGATGAACTCCGGCGCCGAAGCCGTCGAAACCGCCGTCAAGGCGGTGCGCAAATGGGGCTACGAGGTCAAGGGTGTCGCGGAAAACAAGGCCGAGATCGTCGTCTGCTCCAACAATTTCCATGGCCGCACCATGGGCATCGTCGGCTTCTCGACCGACCCGGATGCCCGCAGCGGCTTCGGCCCCTTCGCGCCCGGCTTCAAGACCGTGCCATTCGGCGATATCGAAGCGTTTCGCGCGGCGATCAACGAGAACACCGTCGCCTTTCTGATCGAGCCGATCCAGGGCGAGGCCGGCGTGATGATCCCGCCGCAGGGCTATTTCCCCGAGGTCCGCGCTCTTTGCTCCAGGCACGGCATCACGCTGATCCTCGACGAGATCCAGACCGGTCTCGGCCGCACCGGCAAGCTGCTCGCCGAGGAGCATGAAGGCATCGAAGCCGACATGACGCTGATCGGCAAGGCGCTCTCCGGTGGCTTCTATCCGGTTTCCGCAGTGCTTTCAAACTCCGAGGTGCTTGGTGTGCTCAAGCCCGGCCAGCACGGCTCGACCTTCGGCGGCAATCCGCTGGCCTGCGCCATTGCCCGCGCGGCCTTGAAAGCGCTGACCGAGGAAGACATGATCGGCAACTCCGCCCGCATGGGCGACCGCTTCCAGAACGGCCTGAAGGACATCCGCTCCAACATCATCAAGGAAGTTCGCGGCCGCGGCCTGATGCTGGCTGTCGAGCTCGTGCCGGAAGCCGGAGGCGCCCGCAAATATTGCGAAGCGCTGAAGGAACGCGGCATCCTCGCCAAGGACACGCACGGCGACACCATCCGCATCGCCCCGCCACTGGTCATTACGCAAGACCAGGTCGACTGGGCGGTCGAGCAGTTCGCCGGTGTTCTGACGTCAAACTGAGGATGAGGAATGTGCATCGGCCGACGCCGATGCACATTCCTCTGGCACCAAAAAGCATCTCTTAACGATTTTTGATATAAGGTTCTTTTCAAGGCGCGAACGGCTATCAGGCCGTGCATGACGCATCGCCCCCGACCGGATGTAACCGGCATTCCAGACAATTTATCTGACGCAGCAAGCGCCAAGCGGAGGAATCCGCGAGCAACATGCAGCCGCAGACTGTCTTGAAGCTAGGCGCCAGAACGCCAGCCGAAAGCCGCAACGGGAAGGAACCGCAGATGACGAATGCATTGAAAATGGCAGGTTTCGACGGCGAAACGCTGGAGATCATCGCCTTCCGCCTTCACGATCAGGAATTCTGCGTGAAGACGACGACGATCCGCGAAATCCGCGGCTGGGCCCCCTCGACGCCGATCCCGCATTCGCCGGCCGACGTTCTCGGCGTCATGAACCTGCGCGGCACGGTCATTCCGATCATCGACCTTGCCCACAAGCTCGGCATGAAGAGCACCGTTGCCAACGAGCGCAGCGCCATCGTCGTCGCCGAAGTCCACAACATGGTCATCGGCCTTGTCGTCGACCGCGTTTCCGACATCCTGACCGTCCGCGGCGACCAGGTGCAGCCCGTCCCGGAAATCACCACGTCCTTCGACAAGAGCTATGCGGAAGGCATCATCGCCAACGAAACCGGCATGATCTGCTTCCTCAATCTCGCCCGCATGTTCAAGGAACGCGAACTGGACGACGTGGCGGCCTGATCGCTGCCTCTCCATTCTCCTGATGAAGAGCGGCTCCGGCCGCTCTTTTTCGTTTCAGGCGGTTGTGTCGCCCCCTCGCGTTCTTACCGCCACCGGAGACCCCGCCGCCATACTTGCGGATATGCCTGCCACGCGGAACAAAACCCATCCGGGACTGTTATCAACCGCAACTCATTCACGGAGGCAATTGCCATGCAAGTAATCGGCACGCAGGTCCACCCGCAAGTTTCATCCGGGTTCATGACCGTTGAATTCGTCGGCGAAGGCGGCGATGTCATCTCCGTTCAGATGCACAACGGCGAAAATGACGGTCTTAACCGCCTTAACGCGATCGAAAAAGCCAAGGCGATGATGCTGCAGGTGGCGACTTTCCATCAGCCGGACGATGAGGCGGCAGAAGACGACACCAAGCACCATGGCGCATCCGAAGGGGAATCCCCGGCAGTCATATCGCTGCGCAGCGCCAGGACCGCAAATGACACCGGCATGCTGGAAGAGCAGCTCGACGAGGGTCTGGAAGCATCCTTTCCGGCGAGCGACCCGGTTTCGGCAACCGTCAGCACCATATCGGGCGGCCGCACGGCTTCCGAAGAACCCAAGAAGCAATAACCCGCTTTCAGCTTCTCGTTCTGGAACCTAGGTACAATTGTCAGGTTCAATATTTCAAGGTTTGGCCTTTGCAGCCAGCCTGCGATCGTACCCATCAAGAAGGCGCTTGGCCAAGGCCGGATAGTCCTCATCGAAATGATGGCCGCCTTCGATGGGAATAACCTCTATGCCGGTTCCCTTCAGGGTCGGGCAGACATCGTCGTCGTCCTCTGTCCCGTAGATACATTGCACGAGAGCGGGGTTAATCTTGGCGATGTCATCCGCCGGATCACCGGCGCCGTCCGATCCGGTAGCGCCAAGCCAGCCAAGTACGGAGATCTTGTAATCCACCTGGTGGGACACCGCCATCAGGGATACCTGCGCAATCCTGTCGCGATCTGCCTGCGGCAGGAGATTGTAGGTCCGGGGCAGGATATCCGCGCCGAAGGAATAACCGATCAGCAGGATATGCTTCACATTCCAGCGCTTGCTGTAGAGCGCGATGATGCGATGCAGGTCGTCGGCGGTTTCCTGGGGCTGGCGCTCGGACCAGAAGTAGCGCAGCGAATCGACGCCGACCACCGGCATTCCCTGCTGCTGCAGGATATCGCCAACCTCCTTGTCGATATCGCGCCAGCCGCCGTCGCCGGAATAGACGATCGCCATCGTATCCCGCGTCGGCTTGGCATCGAGCACGGTCAATGGCAGGCCGAGCGGATTGTCGTCGCCTGCGGACGCAGAGACGAGAGCCGACAGTGCGTCGGAAAAAGCCTTCCACATGTCGTCATCCGTTTCCGTGATTTCGATATCGCTGTGTTTGGCGGTCAACTCGGCAACATGCGCGCGGCCGTCGGCTGGCGCCGCACCAGTGAAGAGCACCGTAATTGGATCGGGCAGCGCGCCGTCGGTGAGGCCATAGATCATATGGTCGCCCACCGTTTTCTTGTCGGCCGGCGTGCACAGCTCTTTGGTGAGGGCGATGCCGGCTTCGGGGTCTACTGCCAATGTCTGGCCGATTGTCGCCGCAGGCGTCTGCGCGGCAATTGCAAGGGCAAGCGCGCCGCCGGCACCGGCGCCCGCCACGATCGGCAGGTGATAGTCGGTGTTCTTCGCCGCACGCTGGACCTCCTGGCTCAGCGCCTCGATATCCGACACCATATAGACGCACTCACCGTCATCCTTTGCCAGAGAAGCCAGATAGCTCGGCAGATCGATGCCGATAACCAGCGCCCCGCCGCCGGTGAGGCTCTTGGCAAGTGCATCCTCCTTGTCCGACCAGCCGGTTTTATCCGAGATCAGGACGACGGCAGCGGCGACATCGCCGTCAGGCATCAGAATATGCGGCGACGGAATCATGCCCGTATCGAACGCGGCCGCGTCCTCGCAGCGGGCTCCGGATGCGGAGAAAAGCAGACCAGCGGCAAAAACGGCATGACGACAGGTTTTCCAGATCATTTCTTCACAATCCCCTTTACACCGCCGCCGATGAGAAATGTCGCATCCATGAGTGCCAGCACAGGATTGATACCACCACCCGCCGCCATATAGCGAGGCTGCCATTGCGGATGAAACTTGGACTTGAAAGCCTTCAATCCCTTGAAATTATAGAAGCGTTCGCCGTGTTCGAAAACCGTGCGACCGACCTTGTCCCAGACCGGCGACGAACGGCGCTCCGAGAGGCCGGCCAGAGGCGCCATGCCGAGATTGAAACGCTTGAAGCCCTTGCCGCGCAAATATTCCATCAGGGAGACGAAGAGAAAATCCATCGATCCCTTCGGCGCCTCCGGCAGGAAGCGCATGAGGTCGATCGTGCCTTCCTCGCAGACATCCGTCACCAGGATATTGGCAAACGCCACGATCCGGCCGTCAAGCCGCAGAATTCCGACCGGCTGGGCGACAATATAGTCCTTGTTGAACGCTCCCAGCGAAAAGCCCTTTTCCTTGGCGCGGTGATGCGCAAGCCATGCATCCGATACGGAGACCAGTTCGTCCATGATCGCCGGAATATCTTCGGGTTCGACGACCGAAAACTGCAGCCCGTCCCGTTGCGCCCGGCTGACGGTCTGCCGCAGGGTGGCCCACTTGCCGCCCTTCAGCTCGAAGGTGGTGAGGTCCGCTGTGGCCAGTTCGCCGAGGCGGAATGCACGCAACCCCGCATCCGCGTAATAGGAGAGCCCGGCGGGCGATACCTGATAGAATACCGGCCGGCAGCCGCAGGACCGCGCTTCCTCGATGAACCGCCAGATCAGATCCGGCCATGCATCACGCGGGCCGACCGGATCGAACAGAGCGATCCAGGAGCGGGCCTGCCGCCCATACATGATGAAAGCCCGGCCATCGGCCGAAAACATCAGGCTCTTGTCGCCCATCCGCACCAGATTGGCATCCGACATATCCTGCGCGCGGACAATGGCGATCGCTTTTTCCATCTCCTCTGCCGATGAAGCCTTGAAAGAGCCTTTTGCGGGCCGTAACAGGCTCCACAGCGCCGCCGCGCCGGAAAAGATCGTCAATCCCAGCACCGCACGAAGGCCGCGCGGCGCTTCCTCCGACAGTTCGAACTGCCACCAGAGCGTATTGCTGTATTCCACGTCGCGATAGACGAACAGCAGAACGATCACCGCGAAAGCACAGAGCGCCAGCATCGCCGTCAGCCACGGCACCGTCAGCCGTTCGTTCGACAGGTTCGCCGGCCTGTCGAACATGCGGTGCGTGGCAAGCAGGCTGACGATGAAAAATGCCAGCAGGCTCGCCTCGA
The DNA here is from genome assembly GCF_017873135.1 of Rhizobium herbae. Classification (GTDB taxonomy): domain Bacteria; phylum Pseudomonadota; class Alphaproteobacteria; order Rhizobiales; family Rhizobiaceae; genus Pararhizobium; species Pararhizobium herbae. Next base: position 84,893 of record NZ_JAGGJV010000003.1, read on the forward strand.
TCAGGGCAACGGCCTTGAGGAGAGAAAACAGCAGCGCGACGACGGCAACGACGAGCGCCGCCCACCAGGCGCTGTCCAGCTGCCGGGCAAGACCGCGGGCGATGATGACGAGGACGAGGCCGAGAAGGCTCGCCAGAAAATGTGCGCCTTCGATCACCGGCAGCGGCACATAGTCGGCAAGGAATGCCAGATTGTCGTCCGGTGTCGGGGTGACGCTCGAAAACACCAGCATGGCTGCCAGAATGAGAGCGAGTGTCGCCAGCAGAAGCGGCGTCAGCCTGGCCCCAACCCGGCGCAGGCTCGAAGCGACCGGCTTGTGATAGAGGCTGCGCAACTCGGCGCCGATGACGAAAATGACCGCCAGCAGAAGCGGCAGGACGTGGTAGATGAGGCGATAGAGGACCAGCGCGCCGAGGACCGTGTCGACATCGGCTGCCTGGCCGAGCGCAGCGACTATCACGGCCTCGAAGACGCCGAGCCCTGCCGGCACATGGCTGAGAACGCCCAGCCCGACGGCCACCGCATAAATGGCAAGGAATGCCGGCCAGCCGATGACCCCGTCGGGCAGGAGTACGTAGAGGACGGAGGCCGAGGCCGCGATGTCGAGCACGGTGATGAGGAACTGGCGCGACGCCGTGCGCGAATCGGGAATGCGCAGCGAAAAACGCCCCAGCTGCAAGGCCCGATTGTCACGCCCCGCCACCATCAGAGCTGCAAGAGCGGTCAGTATCAGCACGGCAATGGCGCGCAAGGCAGGCGAACTCACGCCGACGAGCGGCGCGACTTCCGGGGCGATCATCAAAAGGCTGAGGGAGGCGACGCTTGCAAGTCCGAGCCCGAAGGCAAGGGTGACGAACGCGATGACGCCGGCGATTTCCTCCGGCCTCAAGCCCAGACGGGAATAGGCGCGATAGCGGATGGCGCCGCCGCTCAACGGGCCGAAGCCTGCCGTATTGCCGACGGCATAGGCGGCAGAGGCTGTCAGCGCGACGTCGGCATAGGGCAGCTTGCGTTTGAGGTAGATCAACGCCCCGACATCGTAAAAGGTCAAGGCGAAGAAGCTCAAGGCGGTAAAGCCGATGGCAAGCGCGACCGACGCCGCGCTGGTCTCCCCGAGCGCGGACATCACGTCCTCGTAGCGGACTTCGCTCGTGAGGTGGAAGATCGCGTAGCCGGCGAGCGCCAGAATGAGAATCGTGGCTGCCGCCGCCAGCAGCCGGCCTTGCAGAAACACCCGCTGAATCACGGTTTGAGCCCCGTTGGACTCATCGTTTTTATCGATCGTATTGGACATGCGGCACCTGGCAAAGCATTTTAAACGGCAACATCGGCGACGATATACATCCCGGCCGGCCGCAAAATAAAGTGAACTTCCTGTAACATTCAGGTTCCGATTTTCAACCCTTGAGAACCCGCAAGAAAGGGGCATGGCGATATCTGGAAAAGAACTATGGCGGAACTGTGCGTGCTTGGCATTGACCGTTGCATCTCGCCGGCCTATCCCGTTTTCATGACAGAGCAGATCGATACAGAAATACCGGAAGGACCGATATTGAGCACTCTGCGCGCCCGCCTGCGCATGCTTTATCTCGGAACCAGCGCACGGGCGATCCAGTTCCAGATCACCATGGCGGTGGTCGATCTTGCCATCATCATTTTCTTTCTCCTCGGACCCTATTTCAGCGCCGGAAGAACTTACCTCATCATCGACTACGCGATCGCCGCCCTGATCGCCTTCGAACTCGGCGCGCGGGCGCTGATCGCCTCGAATCTCAAACGCTGGCTGACGCGGCCGATGACCTGGGTCGATATCGCTATCCTGGCGACGCTGCTGTTTCCGACCCAGTTTTCCAACTTCGCCTTCCTGCGCGCCTTCCGCATCTGGTCGCTCGGCCAAAGCAAGGTATTCACGCTTTTGATCAAGCGGGCGGGCTATGCCGAATGGGAAGACATCATCCGCGCCTGCATCAACTTCCTGACTTTCCTGTTCCTCGTCACCGGCTTCGTCTACACGGCATTTTTCTATCACGTGGCGGGCGCCGAAGGTTTCGTCGATGCGCTCTATTTCACCGTCGCCACCATAACGACGACCGGGTTCGGCGATATCACCCTGCCCGGCACGCTTGGCAAGCTCACCTCGATCGTCACGATGATCTTCGGCATCTCATTGTTCGTGCGGCTGGCACAGGCAATCGTACGACCCCACAAGGTGGTTTTCCCCTGCCCGCAATGCGGCCTGCAGCGCCATGACGCCAACGCCGTGCATTGCAAGGCCTGCGGGCACGTATTGAATATTCCGGATGAGGGGAATTGAAGTCTACCTGACTTGAACGAGGTATCGCTCGGCCTCAGCAAAGGAAACACCCAAATTTGTCCCTCTCTATACCTTGGCTTGAATGCTAATATTCACTCCGGGGCAACACTTGGGGGAATACAAATGCCGCGCGTCGCACAGCTCTACTTTCGCACCGCCATCATTTTCCTGATCGTCGGAATTTCGATGGGTCTCAACATGGTCATCTCGCAGGATCATAGCGCCATCGGCGCGCATGCCCACGCCAATCTGCTCGGCTGGGTGACGATGGCAATCTTCGGCGGATACCACGCTCTGAACCCGGCCAAGGCAGAACGGCGGATCGCCATGATCCAGTATTTTGTCTACACCACCGGCGTGGCGTTGATGGTCCCCGCGCTCTACCTCATGCTCACGGGCAATCCTTCCATGGAGCCCGTGGTCGCGGTCGCATCGCTGATCACGTTCGCCGGGGTGCTGTTGTTCGCGGTGATCATCTTCAGTAGCGGAACTGTCGAGACCCGCCCGACCGCCGTTGCGCGCTAAGAGACATCCGACTTTCAACCCCCGCTCTTCGTCTGCCACGTTCTGGAACACGTGGAGAACGGTCATCTGTTTGGCAATTGCGATCCGTCGATGTGTGACGCTGTGGACAATGACGCTTAAACCCGCGTCGCCTTCAGCCGCTCCTCGTCCAGCACAATACCCAGCCCCGGCGCCTCGCCCAGTTCCAGCCAACCGTCCTTGTGCTTCAGCGGCGAGACCATCGGATAGTCGCGGCGCTCCTCGCTCCATTCCGGATTGTCGTAGGGATATTCGAGGAACGGCGCATCGCCGGCACCGGCCGTCAGATGCGCGTTGGCCAGAACGCCGATGCCGTTGGTCCAGGAATGGGGCGTGAACATCACACCGGCTTCGCGGGCCTGATAGGCAAGACGCCGGCAACCGGTGATGCCGCCGACCAGCGCCACGTCGGGCTGGATGACGTCGAAGGCGCGCTCCTCGATGATATCGCGGAACTCATAGAGTTCGCGGGTCATCTCGCCGCCGGCGATGCGGACCGAAGTCGCATCCGAGAGCCGCCGCATGCCTTCGCGGTCTGAACGGAACAGCGGCTCTTCCATCCAGTAGATATCGAGCTTTTCCAGTTCCTTCGCAACAGTCAACGCATCCTTGAACGTCCAGGACAGCGTCGTGTCCCACGGCATGCGCCAGCCCTGATTACAATCGACCATCAGCTCGAGCTTGTCGCCGACGCGCGCGCGCACGGCCTCAAGCGCCTTGATATCCGCCTTCCAGCTGCCGCGACCGCCGGTCGAGGAGGAAAAGCGCACTTTCATGGCCGGGAAGCCTTCCTCGATATAGCGCTCGGCCTGATCGGCCATCGCCGACGGGTCGCGCAGCACACCGGAGGAGGCATAGAGTCTGACCTTGTCGGCGCGGCCGCCGAGCATGCGCCAGACGGGCTCGCCGGTAATCTTGCCCGATAGGTCCCACAGAGCGAGATCCATCGGCCAGCAGCGGCCATAGTGGAAGCTGATATGCGACAGCACCTCGTAATGCCGCTCCAGATGGCGCGGGTCCTGCCCGATAAACAGGTCCTCATGCCCCTCGAAGCCCTTCATCAGGTCGCCGGAGCCGATGCCCTCGCGGCCCTCGTCGTCCCGAACGCGAACGATGGTCGCATCGAAATGCTGGCGCGGACGGCCGTCCCAGCTTGCCTTGAAGGCCGGATCCAGCGGCAGGCGGTGATGGGTGATCTCGATGGAAACGATCTTGCTCATGGCTCTTGCTCCCCTCAGCCGAAATGCTGCCAGATGGTCTTGTAGTCGCAATATTTGTCGATCGCATGCACCGAGCGGTCGCGGCCGAAGCCGGACTGCTTGAAGCCGCCGAAGGGTGTCGCGAAATTCGCCATGTCGTAGGTGTTGATCCAGACCGTGCCGGCATGCAGGCTTTCGGAGAAGCGATGTGCACGGTTCATGTCCGTGGTGAAGACGGCGCCGGCGAGGCCGTAGATCGTGTCGTTGGCGATCCTCAGCGCTTCCTCCTCGGTTTCGAAGGGGATGGCGGCAAGCACGGGACCAAAGATTTCCTGACGCGCCAGGCTCATGTCGTTGGTCATGTCGACGAAGACGCCGGGGGAGACATAATAGCCGCCGGTTTCCGACAGCACCCGCTCGGCGCCGAAGGCCCGGCGCCCGCCTTCCTTCTCGCCGGCCGCGATCATGGAAAGCACCTTGTTCATATGCTCCTCCTCGATCAGCGCCCCGATCTGGGCGGACGGCTCAAAGGGATGGGCAAGCGCGATGTCGCTCCTGGTGACGGCTTCGATCTTGGCAATTAAAGCGTCCTGTACAGAACGCTGAACGATCAGCCGCGTCGAGGCATGGCAGGTCTCGCCGGAATTGTAGAAGCAGCCCCAGGCGACAGCCGACGCTGCCGCATCGAGATCGGCATCGGCAAAGACCACCAGCGGCGACTTGCCGCCGAGTTCGAGCGCCACGCGCTTGACGTTGGACTGCGCCGCATAGCCCATGATCAGCTTGCCGACCTCGGTGGAGCCGGTAAAGGCGATCATGTCGACATCCATGTGCAGCGCCAGCGGTTTGCCGGTCTCCTCGCCAAAGCCGGTGACGACATTGAGCACGCCGGCCGGAAGACCGGCCTCGAAGCCGAGTTGGGCAAGGCGGATCGCCGACAGCGAAGACTGTTCGGCGGGCTTCAGCACGACGGAATTTCCGGCAGCAATCGCCGGTCCGAGCTTCCAGGCGTCGATGATCATCGGATAGTTCCACGGCGTGATGGCGCCGATGACCCCGATCGGCACTTTGCGCACGATGGCGCGCTCCGAGGGCGGCGTCGGGGCAACCTCGTCATAGAGTTTGTCTATCATCTCACCGTAAAACTGGATGCCATCGGCGCAAAGGCGCACATCGACGGTGAGCGATGCCATCACCGGCTTGCCGACATCGAGCGTTTCCAGCATCGCCAGTTCGTCGCCATGGTCGCGGATCAATTGCGCCCATTTCAGCATGATCTTCTTCTTTTCCGCCGGATCCTTGTGGCGCCAGACGCCGCTGGCAAAGGCCGCCCGTCCCGCTGTCACCGCCCGGTCGATATCGGCAGCGTTGCCGCGGGCAAGAACGCCACCCGGCTTTCCATCCATCGGACGGATGCGCGTGAAGGTCTGGCCGGAGGAGGACGCAGACAGTTCGCCATCGATGAAATGACGGCCTTCCGGCTTCAGCGCAGAGAGGACGTTTTCCCAGTAGTCGCGGGTATATGGCTTGGTCATGATCAGGCTGCCTTCGGAAGGGACATGATGGAGGCGGCGAAACGGGCAATGTCCGCGTCGCTGATGTCGCGGATGGTCGAGCGGCGCATCGGCTGATTTTCCGGCGCCTTCATCTCAGTGGCGAGCATTTGTGCATCGATAGCCGCAAAGGCCTTCGGCAGGGCTCGAACGATACCGCAGCGATCCATCAGGCCGGAGACGAACGCCGGAAGTTCAGCCGCATCGACGAGACCGCAGGCTTTCGCGGCGGCATGGAGATCGGCGGTATCGGCCTCGACCAGCCAGGCAAGCGTCGCCTCGAAACCGAGCGCGGTGGCAAGCCCGTGATGCACGGGCGCAAGACCCGCCATGGCATGGCTGATATTGTGGGCGACGGCGGTGCCGCAATTGTCGATGGCGATGCCGGCGTAGCAGGAGCCGAGCAGCACCTTGCCGCGTGCCGCCATATTATCCGGTTCCTTGACCGCCGTTTCCAGCGCGCCGGTCAGGAGGCGCAAGGCTTCATGGGCATAGAACTTGCCGCCGGCATGGGCGTTGCGATTGGTGGCGGCCTCGAACGCATGGATGAAAGCATCCATACCGCACCAGGCGGTCAGGTTCGCCGGCAGCGTCGCCGTCAGCACCGGATCGAGCAGGACGAGATCGGCCTTGGTTTCCGCACCCCAGATCCACAGTTTCTTGCCCTCGGGACCGGCGAAAATGTTGGTGGCCGATGTCTCTGACCCGGTTCCCGCCGTCGTCGGCACCATGATCTTCTTCAACGGGTTCTTCGGCAGTGGATTGGCGGCCAGAGCATAATGCATGGCATCCTCGCCGGAGGCGGCGCAGCAGGCAGCGATCTTGGCGATATCCAGCGCCGACCCGCCGCCGATGCCGATGACCACCTCCGCACCCGTGACGACTTCGGTCGCGTGCCGCACATGGGCGATCTTCGGCTCGCCGGCGAAATCGGAGAACACACGCGCTTCGATGCCTTCGGCCTGCATCTGGGCGACAATTCTGCCAGCCAGCCCCGATTGCGCCAGGAAACCGTCGATGACGATGGCTGCCGTGTGAGCGCCAAATGCCTTGGCGGCGGAACCGATGGTTTCATGGAGGTTTTCGCCGAAACGGATTTCAGGAACGAAGGAGATGGAGAACGGCACGGGTTAATCCTGCGATGCGGGTTTGATGCTGCTTCCACCGTGCATCACAATCTGATATTTTCAAAGACGGGCATTTTTCAGCCATTTTGATAATCTGAAGTCATGGAGATGGCATGCTGGACCATATTCCGCTGGAGGCGTTCCGGGTGTTCGACGCCGCCTGCCGGCAGATGAACTTTTCACGGGCCGGGCGGGAATTGAATATTACCCAGGCCGCCGTCAGCCGCCGCATCAAGGGGCTGGAGGATCATCTGGGTGCTGCTCTGTTCATCCGGCGCGGCAAGAACCTGGAATTGACGCCGCAGGGCGAGCGGCTGTTCCAGCGGGTGCGCGCCACGCTGGAATATCTGGAGGAAAGCCTGGAGCCGTTCCGTCCCGGCACCGGCGGAACGATCGCAATTGCGGCCAGCGGCTCCGTATCGCATCTCTGGCTCGGAAGGCGTTTAAGGGATTTCGGCAAGGAGAACCCGGCCATCTCGCTACGGCTCTTGACCTCCGACACGCCGTCGGACCTCGCCTCGGAGAACAACGATCTGGTCATTCTCTATTCCACCGGCGAGCATCCGCGCTGGAACCTCACCCTGTTGATGCCGGAGCTGCTGGCACCGGTCGCCTCGCCGGACTATCTCGCAAGCCGCGGGCTCGACGGCGGCCAGCTGTCGGCCGACGATATCGCCGGTCTCGACCTGATCGACTATGAGCGCTTCAACGCCCACTGGATCTCGTTCCGCCAATGGTTCGGCCGGCTCTCAAGCCCGCCGCGAATGAGGTTGCAGAACCCGCGGTTTTCCTTCTCCACCTACATCATGGCGATCGACGCGGCACTGCGCGGCGACGGTATCGCGCTCGGCAGCCTGGGGCTGATCGACGAGCAGATTGCCGATGGGCGGCTGGTGCGGGTGGGAGCGGAATGCCTGGCGACCGGCTACGGCTACTATCTCGGCCTGCCGAAATACAAGACGGTGTCACCGGAGGCGATGCAGCTGCATATGCGTTTGCTTGAACCAAGAGCTGTATCCTGACATCTCCCGGACCGATTGTGCGTCACAATCGAATCATGCGAGGCTGCTGCCAGTCTTTGCCGTGGTGCTTCGTCAGCCACATAAAAGTTGCGTGTATCCCGAGTCTGTCTTCCTCCCGCACATTTCGGGTCCTGCACAATGGCATTCTTTCTTTCATTTTATACCTTGATATCTCTGTTTTTTCTCGACAATACCTATCGCGAGGGTGAGGCTGCGGGCAGCAGCTGGGATGGAATGCGCGTTCTCGGACTGGTTTTGTGCCTGATATGGCCGCTGCTCCTCGTTTACGTGATCGTCTCGGCCTACAGGAGCCGGCAGACCGGTTGACAGACGTCCACAATCCCGCCCGGAAAATGCGCCAGGATGGGCTTGGCACAGACGGGAAGCGCCGGATGGCCAAAGCATGAAAGAGGAGCGGAAAAGCCGGTCTGGAAAGGTTTTCTTTCTCGTCGCTGTCGGCTTGGTCTTTGCCGGCATCCTGGCGACCGTGCTGTTTGCCAACAACCACCGCAACCTTGATCTTCTGTTCGCTTATCTCGGTTATCCCGACCTGCTGGCAAAGTTTGAGCCCGCGCCGAAACAGGTCAAGATCACCCAAAGCAGGGGCGTTCGCCTGCCGCCGGCGCGCATGGTGCTGCCGGTCTATGCCTTCACCGATTTCAAGGCGCCGCAGCAGCATTTCATCCGGCTGATCCAGAGCGACCCGCGAACCTTGTGCGAACAGCTGAAAAGCGGCGGCTTCGGTGATCTCGACTGGACGGTCAGCAGCGCCACCAAGGACAATTGGGAATGTTCTTCCTCCGTCGATCTCCCGGCCAGAAGTTCCGAGGAGCCGGCTCAATCCTCTCTTTTCATCTTCATCAAAGGCGACGGTGAAAACCGCGTCACCTCCTTTCGCGTCAAGCTGAACATCGAAAACGCGGCCGATGCCATCAAGATCGCCGACCTTGCCGGGAGTGCCGCGAATATCTTCCTGCGCCAGGTTCGCTGGGGAAACCCGGACGAGATCATCGGCAAGATCCATGCGCTGGAGGCTTTCGACATCCGCAATTTCGGCAGCCGGATCCAGTTCAAGAGAGAGTTCGGCGAGACGCCGCGCTACAACTTCCTTGCCAACCAAATCGACAAGCCTGGCAATAAAACGCCGGGGGACCTGTTCTTCGACCGCGGAAAATGGTTTCCGCTGACAGGCAGCGACGGCCTGCCGATGATTGACGGGATGATGGCAGGCGAAAGTTCCGAAGGATTGACGCTGACTGCTCCGGAAAATACGGCGCAGTGAGCGAATTCATCCAGTCATAAAAATTTCAAACAGGCACAGCGCGCGCCGTGGCATTGCAACGGCAATGCAGCAAAACAATGCCGCTTTGCGGCAAGAGCTTGAACGGAAACCGTAATCAACCCAAAAATGATCCATTTCGGAGCGCCGCAAATTAACCACACATGCGAAGATTGCATCTGGGATGACTTGTCAAAGTCGATCATATTTAATAAATGATTAAAAAATGCAAATTGCTTTTGCAGACAAATAATTTTTAGGGTCGACAACATTCCACGGGCATACCGGACATAAGAACCTTGTCGAACTGGCAAGGAACCAATTTATTTTGAGAATAGAAAATCGACCGGCTTCTTCGGACAAATACAATTTGCAGCAAAGGCCAACCCGAGGCTCGTGCTGTCTGTCAAGAGTGCCAGGAGTATTTAAAGCCATGACAGAAAAAATGATGTTGCAACAATCGGCGGCTATCGGAGTGGAGGATAGCATGTTGAGCAGGACTATTTCTGGAGGGTATACCGTTCAGGGCAAGGAACGGCGCGCAGACGAAAGCAATTTCTACATCAATCCGGCCAGTGCACCGAACCTGCCCGTTCAACTGGCGCTCAAACGCGCGATCGATATCGTCGGCTCATTTTTCGGCCTTCTCGTTCTCTCGCCAGTCATTCTTTTCATTGCCCTACTCATCAAACTGGAAAGCAAAGGCCCGGTTTTCTTCAGGCAATTGCGGACAGGTCTCAATGAGGCTCCGTTCGAGATCCTGAAATTCCGTTCCATGTATACCGACCTCTGCGACTTGAGCGGCGTGCGCCAGACGGTCGACAATGACCCGCGCATTACGCCGCTCGGACGTGTTCTGCGCAAGACCAATCTCGACGAACTGCCGCAACTGTGGAACGTTCTTATCGGCGACATGTCGCTGGTTGGACCGCGTCCGCATGTTCCCGACATGCTGGCTGCCGGACGCAGCTATTCCGAACTGGTGCAGGGTTACGAGTATCGGCACCTGATGCGGCCAGGTCTCACCGGTCTCGCCCAGGCCCGCGGCCTGCGCGGCCCAACGGGACATCGCTGGATGGCAATCCGCCGGATCGTCTGCGACGTGGAATATGTCCGGAATTTCTCGCTGTTTCTGGACATGAAGATCATGATCCGGACGGTGATCAACGAGTTGAAGGGCGGCACCGGTCTCTAAGAGGCTTCAAACCGGACCCGGCGGGTGATCCCAAGCGCCCGCTGTCCAAGGCATTGACCCAATGAAAAGCCACCCGGAGATCGTCTCTCCGGGTGGCTTTTTCGTTTCCGAGCTTAACGGGACCGAGGCCAGTGCCGGACTTGGTCCAGGCATATCCGGCGCCGCGATGTCATGCGGCGCCGGGGTGTTTTCTTACTGCCAGCTCTTGACCAGTTCGTCGTAGTTGACGGTCTGCGGCTTTTCTTTTTCGTTCTCGATCTTCAACTGCGGCGCAAGATTGCCCTTCGAGACGGCATCCTTGTTCCAGAAGTCGAGATCATGCTCTTCGGCGAGCTTCGGGCCGATATCGCCCTGGATGCCGGAGCGCTCGATGCGTCCCATCACCTTTTCCTGCTCGGCGCACAGCGAGTCCATGGCTTCCTGAGCGGTTTTCGCGCCCGAGGATGCGTCGCCGATCGCCTGCCACCAGAGCTGTGCCAGCTTCGGATAGTCCGGAACGTTGGTACCGGTCGGCGACCACTGGATACGGGCCGGCGAACGATAGAACTCGACGAGACCGCCAAGATCCTTGGCGCGGTCCGTGAAGCTCTTGTCCTGGATCGTCGATTCGCGGGCGAAGGTCAGGCCAACCTGGCTCTTCTTCACGTCCACTGTCTTCGATGTCACGAACTGCGCATAGAGCCATGCGGCCTTGGCGCGGTCTTCAGGGGTAGATTTCATCAGCGTCCAGGAACCCACGTCCTGGTAACCGAGCTTCATGCCGTCCTTCCAGTAGACGCCGTGCGGGGACGGGGCCATGCGCCATTTCGGCGTACCGTCCTCGTTGACAACAGGCAGGCCAGGCTTGACCGAGTCGGCTGTAAACGCGGTGTACCAGAAGATCTGCTGGGCGACGTTGCCTTGTGCCGGAACCGGACCAGCTTCACCGAAGGTCATGCCCTGCGCTTCCGGCGGTGCATAGGCCTTCAACCAGTCGAGATACTTCTGGATCGAGTAAACAGCAGCCGGGCCGTTGGTGTCACCACCGCGGGCAACGCAGGAGCCGACCGGACGCGAATTCTCGTCGACCTTGATACCCCATTCGTCAACCGGAAGACCGTTCGGGATGCCCTTGTCGCCGTTGCCGGCCATCGAAAGCCAGGCGTCGGTGAAGCGCCAGCCGAGCGACGGATCCTTCTTGCCGTAGTCCATGTGACCATAGACCTTCTTGCCGTCGATTTCGCGACCGGTGAAGAATTCGGCAATGTCCTCATAAGCCGACCAGTTGACGGGAACGCCGAGGTCGTAGCCGTACTTCGCCTTGAAGTCGGCCTTGTTCTTCTCGTCGTTGAACCAGTCATACCGGAACCAGTAGAGGTTGGCGAACTGCTGGTCGGGAAGCTGGTAGAGCTTCTTGTCCGGCGCGGTGGTGAACGACGTGCCGATGAAGTCGGCAATGTCGAGGCCGGGGTTGGTGACGTCCTTGCCTTCGTTGGCCATCCAGTCGGTCAGGTTGCGAACCTGCTGGTAGCGCCAATGGGTGCCGATGAGGTCAGAGTCATTGACATAGGCGTCGTAGATGTTCTCGCCGGTCTGCATCTGGGTCTGCAGCTTTTCAACCACGTCGCCTTCGCCGATCAGGTCGTGGGTGACCTTGATGCCCGTGATCGCGGCAAATGCCGCGGCAAGCGTCTTGGACTCGTATTCATGCGTCGTCAGCGTTTCGGAAGCGACCTTGATTTCCATGCCGGCAAAGGGTTTTGCCGCATCGATGAACCATTGCATTTCGGCTTCCTGAGCGGCGCGATCCAGCGTCGATACGGTGCCGATTTCCTTATCCAGGAACGTCTTGGCCTCGTCCATGCCCGCGAATGCGGACCCGGTAAAGGCCAGCAGCATAACTGCTGTCGATGTCAATAAGTGCCGTCGCATAGTAGTCCTCCCTTAAAGGTTTGCGATTGCAGTTTCGGACTGCCTCCCCGGCAATCCGTTTCAGTAATCTTGCCTCAGACCAGCTTGAAGACGCCGACGGCGTACACGATGGAAAGCGCAAGAGCCCACCACACGTTGGGACCGACAAGTCCCAGCCATGCGAGATGAATGAAGGCGCTGCCGAGCAGCGAGACGAAGAGACGGTCGCCGCGCGTCGTCTCGAAGCGCAGGATGCCGACACGCGGGCTGCCGCCGGGCCGCGCGTATTCCCAGACCGCCATCAGCGACAGAAGCGCGAAAATGGTGAGGAAGAACATCGCGCCCGGGAAAGACCAGGCCATCCACCCGCCGCGTACCAGCGGAGCGAACCAGTCGCGCTGGCCATCCTTGATCGGCAGCGCCATGACGAGCAGCCCTGCGACGACGGCATAGACGACGAGAACGGCGGCCAGCGCCAGTGGCCAGCGGTTGGTTCGTTGAGACAAAGTGGCCATTAGACCCTCCCCAGGGCGAAGCCCTTGGCGATATAGTTGCGGACGAAATAGATGACGATCGCGCCCGGAATGATGGTGAGCACACCTGCGGCGGCAAGAACGCCCCAGTCCATGCCCGATGCCGAGACCGTGCGCGTCATGATGGCGGCGATCGGCTTGGCATCGGTCGTCGTCAGCGTCCGGGCGATCAGGAGTTCGACCCAGGAGAACATGAAGTTGAAGAACGCGGCGACCCCGATGCCCGATGCGATCAGCGGAATGTAGATGCGCAGGAAGAAGCGCGGGAAGGAATAACCGTCGATATAGGCGGTTTCATCGATCTCCTTGGGTACGCCGGACATAAAGCCTTCGAGGATCCAGACCGCCAGCGGCACGTTGAACAGGCAGTGCGCCAGGGCAACGGCGATATGCGTATCGATCAGGCCGAAAGCCGAATAGAGCTGGAAGAACGGCAGCGCGAAAACGGCCGGCGGCGCCATGCGGTTGGTGAGCAGCCAGAAGAACAGGTGCTTGTCGCCGAGGAACCGGTAGCGCGAAAAGGCATAGGCCGCCGGCAGCGCCACCGAGACGGAGATAACCGTATTCATCACCACATAGATGATCGAGTTGATATAGCCCTTGTACCAGGACGGATCTGTGAAGATCACGGCATAGTTCCTGAGCGTCGGCGAATGCGGATAGAGCGAGAAGGCGCCGGTGATCTCGGTGTTGGTCTTGAAGCTCATGTTGACGAGCCAGTAGATCGGCAAGAGCAGGAAGATGATGTAGATCGTGGGCACGAGCCATGAAAGGCTGCGGCCGGAAGTCTGTGTCGCGGTGGTCATTGTTTTTCCTCCCTCCGGCCGTCAGCTCTGCGCATCGCTGTTGGTCATCACGGTGTAGAAGATCCATGAGAGCAACAGAATGATCAGGAAGTAGATGAGCGAAAGTGCTGCTGCCGGACCGAGGTCGAACTGGCCGATGGCCGTCTTGACGAGATCGATCGACAGGAATGTGGTGGCGTTTCCGGGACCGCCGCCGGTGACGACGAAGGGCTCGGTATAGATCATGAAACTGTCCATGAAGCGCAGCAGGAAGGCGATCAGGAGCACGCGCTTCATCTTCGGCAGCTGGATGTAGCGGAACACGGCCCAGCGCGAGGCGCCGTCGATCTTGGCTGCCTGATAATAGGCATCCGGGATCGACACGAGGCCGGCATAGCAGAGCAGAACGACGAGGCTCGTCCAGTGCCAGATGTCCATGACGATCAGGGTGACCCAGGCATCGAAGACATTGTTGACGTAGTTATAGGGCACGCCGATCGCATCGAGCGTATAGCCGAGCAACCCGATATCGACGCGACCGAACACCTGCCAGATCGTACCGACCACGTTCCACGGGATGAGCAGCGGCAGCGACATCAGGACGAGGCAGACGGGAACGCCCAGCCCCTTCTTCGGCATGTTGAGCGCGATCAGGATGCCGAGCGGGATCTCGATCGCCAGGATGATGCCGGAGAAGATCAGGTTGCGGGTGAGCGCGTCCCAGAAACGGTCGGACTGCAGCACCTGGATGAACCAGTCGGTGCCCGCCCAGAAGAACTCGTTGTTGCCGAAGGTGTCCTGAACCGAATAGTTGACCACCGTCATCAGTGGGATGACCGCCGAGAAGGCGACCAGCACCAGCACCGGCAGGACCATGAACCAGGCCTTGTTGTTCCAGGTCTTTTCCATGATCAGGCCTCCCCCCCTACCAGCGAAGTATCTGGCACGCGCCAGGAATCGGCGTAGATATTGATGGCGGCCGGATCGAAGGTGACCTTCGGTTCCGCCGGAATCTCGCCGTCCTCATGCACGACGATGGCGATCGGCCGGTTGGCGAAGGACGCGCGAACGATCTTCTGGCGGCCGATATCCTCGACCTTGGAGATCGTCACCGGCATGCCCTCGCGGCCAAGCCGGATGAATTCCGGGCGGATGCCGAGTTCGGTCTTGGCCCCGGCGGAAAATTTCGGCGCAAAGGACAGCGCGATCTTCTGGCCATCGAGATCGACGGACGATCCATCGATCTTTGCCGGCAGCACGTTCATGCCCGGCGAGCCGATGAAATAACCGACGAACGTATGCTTCGGCTTTTCGAAAAGCTCGGCCGGCGTGCCGATCTGGACGATCTCGCCGTCATACATGACGACGACCTTGTCGGCGAAGGTCAGCGCCTCGGTCTGGTCATGGGTGACGTAGACCATGGTGAAGCCGAACTGCTTGTGCAGCCGCTTCAGCTGCGAGCGCAGGACCCATTTCATATGCGGGTCGATGACTGTCAGCGGCTCGTCGAACAGGATGGCGCTGACATCGGAGCGGACAAGACCGCGGCCGAGCGAGATCTTCTGCTTCTGGTCGGCGGTCAGCCCCTGTGCCTTTTTCCTGGCGCGGTCGGAAAGGCCGATCATTTCAAGGATTTCGGTGACGCGGCGATCGACTTCCGTTTCCGGAACATGACGGTTGCGCAACGGGAAGGCCAGATTGTCGTAGACGGTCATGGTGTCGTAGATGACCGGAAACTGGAACACCTGGGCGATGTTGCGGTCCTGCGTCGACAGGTTGGTGACGTCCTTGCCGTCGAACAGGATCTTGCCTTCGGACGGCTGCAGCAGGCCGGAAATGATATTGAGCAGCGTGGTCTTGCCGCAGCCGGATGGACCGAGCAGCGCATAGGCGCCGCCGTCGTTCCATTCGTGATGCACTTCCTTCAGCGAATAGTCCGAAGGCTTCTTCGGGTTCGGGCCGTAGGCGTGGCGGATATGATCGAGATTGATGCGTGCCATGGTTTTCTCCTCACGCTCCCCGAACGGCAGAGCCGCCGATCGCACGTCCATCCGGCCCGAAGGCCATCAGGTGGCGCGTATCGACGAAAAGCTCGATCGCCGTATCCGGCTCGATGTCGTGGATGCCATGCTCGAGCATGACCCAGCGCGATCCGGCGCAATCGACATGCATGAAGCTCTCTGAGCCGGCAATTTCGGAAATGATGATCCGCGCCTTCAGCGTCGCCGCCGTTTCATGTGGGCGGGTCAGCGACAGATGGTGCGGATGGAAGGCGATCGTGTAGGAGCCATCGGCAATAGCGGAAAGATGCGAAGGCACCGGCAGAACGGTGATGCCGTCGCGCTCGAAACCATTGCCCGACTTCACCAGATCGATGGTGTTGAGCGGCGGATCGGCGAAGGTCTTCGCCGTGACGATATCGGACGGCTTGCGGTAGACTGCAATCGTCGAACCGAACTGGCTGATGCGCCCCTGATGCATTGTCGCGGTATTGCCGCCAAGCAACAAGGCTTCGCCCGGCTCCGTCGTCGCATAGACGAAGATCGAGCCTGCGGCTGCAAACAACTTCGGCAACTCTTCGCGCAACTCTTCGCGCAGCTTGTAATCGAGGTTGGCGAGGGGCTCGTCGAGCAGCACCAGGCTGGCATTCTTGACGATGGCGCGGGCAAGCGCGGTGCGCTGCTGCTGGCCGCCGGACAGGTTGAGCGGCGTGCGCTCCAGATAGGGCGTCAGCTTCATCAACTCGGCCGCCTTGCGGACCTCGCGATCGATCGTCGCCGTATCCTTGCCGGAAATGCGCATCGGCGAGGCAATGTTCTCGTAGACGGTCATCGCCGGATAGTTGATGAACTGCTGGTAGACCATGGCGACGGAGCGATCCTGCACGCGCACACCGGTCACGTCCTTGCCGTCAAAGGTGATGGTGCCGGTCGTCGGCTTGTCGAGGCCTGCCATCAGCCGCATCAGCGATGTCTTGCCGGACAGCGTCGGCCCCAGCAGCACATTGAGCGAACCCCGCTCCAGCACAAGATCGGTCGGGTGGATATGCGTATCCGCCCCCACGACCTTGGTTATGTTTTTCAGTTCGAGCATTCGGTCGTCTTCCTCCCAGACACCGGCAGACTTAAAGGATCGGCATTGCCATCAGGCAGCGCTGCGAACCGTCTCCCGCATGTATTCCTCCAACCCGGCGGCTTCCGCCTGGGTCAATTTCAATCCCAGCTTGGTCCGGCGCCAGAGAACATCCTCGGCATGCCGCGCCCATTCCTGGCTAATCAGCCACTGCACCTCGACCGCATAGAGATCGGCGCCGAAATGCCGCCCCAGATCTTCCGCCTTGCTGGCGTTTCCAAGCAGGCTTGCTGCCAGCGTGCCATAAAGCCGGACCAGGCGGCGCGCGTGGCGCTCGGCCAGGAACGGATAGCGGCTCTTGAGCTTCAATACTTCGGCGTCATAGCCGGTCGCCGGAAAATCACCGCCCGGCAGCACGCTCTTCGCCGTCCACGGATTGCCCTTGGCACCGATCGCACCAGCGATCTTTTCGAGCGCATGCTCGCCAAGCCGGCGATAGGTCGTCAGCTTGCCGCCAAAGACATTGAGCAGCGGCGCCTCGCCGTTATCGCCGTCAATCTTCAAAACATAATCGCGCGTCGCTTCCTGCGCCTTCGAGGCGCCGTCATCGAACAGCGGCCGTACGCCGGAATAGGTCCAGACGACATCGGCCGGCTTGACAGCCTCAGAAAAATACTCGCTCGCCGCATTGCAGAGATAGTCGATCTCGCCCTCGGTGATCTGGATGGTCTTCGGATCGCCGGTGAAATCGTTGTCGGTCGTGCCGATCAGGGTGAAATCAGTCTCGTAGGGGATCGCGAAGATGATGCGGTTGTCCGGATTCTGGAAGAAATAGGCGCGCTGATCGTCGAACTTCTTCTTCACGACGATGTGGCTGCCCTGGACCAGCCGGACATTGTGGACATTGTTCTTGCGGACGGCATTCGACAGCACGACATCGACCCACGGGCCGGCGGCATTGACCAGCATGCGCGCCCGGAATGTGCTGACGGCACCGGTCGCGCCATCCTCGACATTGATGACCCACAGATTGCCGTCGCGCTGCGCCGAGATGACCCGGCTGCGGGTCATGATGCGCGCACCCTTGAGGGCGGCGTCCTTCGCGTTGAGAACGACGAGACGGGCGTCATCGACCCAGCCGTCGGAATATTCGAAAGCCTTGGTGAACAGCGCCTTCAGCGGCTTGGCAGCAGGATCGCGGCGCATGTCGAGCGTGCGGGTCGCCGGCAGCAGTTTGCGGCCACCGATATGATCGTAGAGAAAGAGACCGAGGCGGATGAGCCAGGCCGGGCGGATGCCGCCTTTATGGAACGGCAGGACGAACCGCATCGGCCAGATGATATGCGGGGCCATGGCCCAGAGCACTTCGCGCTCCATCAGTGATTCACGCACCAGCCTGAACTCGTAATGTTCAAGATAGCGCAGTCCGCCATGAATGAGCTTGGTGGCGCGCGAGGAAGTGCCGGAAGCGAAATCGTCCATTTCGGCCAGCGCAACCGAGTATCCACGGCCAACGGCATCCCTTGCGATGCCGCATCCATTGATGCCGCCACCGATCACGAAAATGTCGAGTACGTCCTGCGCAGGCACTGCTTCCCCTCCCACATTTCGCATTGCACAATTTTGAGCGCATGCGAAAGCAAAATCAGTTAAAGCGAAAATCTTACGAATGTCAAACGAATGTTCGTGGAAAATCCATTGCCGATAAAATCAGCGATTTCAGCGCGAGGTTTCGATCAAACGAACATCCTGTTCCTGGCAGATGTTCCGCACGTTTTCGACGGGACAGGTATCGGTGATGAAGGTGTGGACCTGGGTTATATGGCCGATCCGGACCGGCGCCGTGCGTTCGAACTTGGTCGAATCGGACACGAGGATAACGTGGCGGGCATTGGCGATGATCGCCTGCGCCACTTTCACTTCGCGATAATCGAAATCAAGCAGCGCGCCGTCATGATCGATCGCCGACGCGCCGATCACGGCATAATCCACCTTGAACTGGCGAATGAAATCGACCGCCGCCTCGCCGACGATGCCGCCATCGGCACCGCGCACGACGCCACCGGCAATCACCACTTCGATCGAGGGAAAAACCCGCAAGCGATTGGCAACGTTGATATTATTGGTGATGACCATCAGTTCCGTATGATCAAGCAGCGCCTCGCCGACGGCTTCGGTGGTGGTGCCTATATTGATGAAAAGCGAGGAATTGTTGGGGATCATCGCGGCGGCCGCCTGGCCGATCGCCTGCTTCTCGAGGGCCGCGATCGAGCGCCGTGCCTCGTATTTCACGTTCTCGTTGCCGCGCGGAAAAATCGCACCGCCATGAATGCGCGTCAGCACACGGCCGTCGCAGAGGTCGTTCAGGTCCTTGCGGATGGTTTGCGGGGTGACTGAAAAGCGCGCGGCGAGTTCATCGACGAGAACCCTGCCTTCCGTCTTGGCAAGCTCAAGGATTTCCGACTGGCGTCCCGTCAGATACATGGATATTCCCCTCCCCGTCGTTTTCGTTTTCTTTCATAATATGCAAAAACGAAAGCAGCGCAATTTCATAAACGCGGCGGGCGCTCGAAAATGAACCTGCACCGACCTGCTGCGTTGCAATTCCGGTCATGATGCGACAGCCTGTCCGTCGCGGGAGGTATTCAAGATGTTTCATCCATCGCTGTTCAAGGGCATGAACGTCGTCGTCACCGGCGCCGGGCGCGGCATCGGGCTGGAAGTGGCACGACAGTTTCTCGATTGCGGCGCCATCGTCTATCTGCACGGCGGCCGCATGGCGCGCGAACCGCTGCCGGATTTTCTCGACGCAGCGCTGACGGACGGCCGCGCCTTTCTCTCCTATGCCGATTTTTCGACAGGCGGCGGGATCGAATTGTTGGCCACCGGCATTGCGTCCCGCTTTCAGGCGATCGACGTACTGGTCAACAATGCCGGTACGATGGTCGGCCGGTTTCTCGCCGGCGAACTGACGGACCAGCAATATGAGACGGTCGTACAATTGAACCAGACCGCCGTGGTGCAGACCACCCGCGCTTTGCTGCCGCTTCTGCGGCGCGGCACGCATCCGGCCATCGTCAACACCGTGTCGATCTCGGCGCTGACCGGCGGCAGTGCCGGATCGGCGATCTATTCGGCGACCAAGGCCTTCGTCTCCACCTATTCCAAGGCGCTTGCCCGCGAACTGGCGCCCGAGGGCATCCGGGTCAATTGCGTCTCGCCGGGCACGATCACCACCGATTTCCACGAGCGCTATTCCTCGGCCGAGAAGCTGGAGGCCACCCGCAAGACGATCCCCTTGCAGCGGCTCGGTACCGCGGAGGATTGCGCGCCGGCCTATTTGTTCCTCGCCGCCAACGCACTGTCGGGTTACATCACCGGTCAGGTGTTGGAAGTGAACGGCGGACAGTTGATCTGCTGATGGCGGGCAACATGGCATTCGGGAGGGGCGGCGGTTGATCGACAAGCTGGAATTCTTCATCGCGCTCGCCCAGGAGCGGCATTTCGGCCGCGCCGCAGATCTCTGCGGCATCACCCAGCCGACGCTGTCGGCCGCGATCAAGCAGCTGGAAGAGCAACTCGGCGTCATGCTGGTCAATCGTGGCTCGCGCTATCAGAGCCTGACGCCGGAAGGCCAGCGGGTGCTGGAATGGGCCCGCCGGATCGTCGGTGATTCCCGCACCATGCACGAGGAGATGCGCGCAGCCCGGCGCGGGCTTGTCGGCCATATCCGGCTGGCGGCGGTACCCACCACCCTTGCCATGGTGCCGCGCATCACCGGCCCCTTTCAGGAAAAGCATCCGGAGGTGACCTTTTCCGTCCTTTCCACCACATCGCTGAAAATCCTCGGTCTTCTGGAAAATCTCGAGATCGACGCGGGGCTCACCTATCTGGAGAACGAACCGCTTGGACGGGTCACCAGCGTGCCGTTGCAGGTAGAACGCTATCACCTGGTGACGGCGGCAGGCACGGAGCTGGCGGATCGCGAAACCGTGACATGGAAGGAGGTTGGCGGCATTCGGCTTTGTCTATTGACCGCCGATATGCAGAACCGGCGCATCATCAACCAGCATTTCACGGAGGCCGGCGTGACGGTGTCGCCGACGCTCGAATCCAACTCGATGATCGTCCTGTTTTCCCATGTGCGCACCGGCCACTGGGCCAGCATCATGCCTTACAACGTCGCGAAATCGTTCGGGTTTCACGACGAAATCCGGCTCATACCGATCGTCGAACCGGACGCCCGGCATACGGTCGGGCTGGTCGCGACGCATCGCGAACCGTTCACCCCGCTTGTCTCTGCCCTGTTGCATGAAGCGCGCATTCTGGCCGACGCTCAAGCGCTTTGATAGAAAACATCTATCGCTTAACGGAACAGGCCTATTGACCGGCTAGCTGGCTGCTGACACCCTGCCTGTGCGTGGACTGCGAAAGCCGCGATCTCTTGCCTTTCAAGGCAGGGATCTGAATAAAACGATGTTCTGGAGGGCTTCGTTTTATTCAATGGGATCGCAGACCGCGACCGATTGTTCGTTTCAGTTCGGGAGGTCTGAACGTTGAACCTGCATCTATCAAGCCGCGATATCGATAGCCGGACGCTGAATATCGTCAGCGAGATGAAGTCGCTCGAAGGGCCGCTTCTGCCGATCCTGCATGAGATCCAGGCAGAGTTCGGCTATGTGCCGCAGGAAGCCCTGCCGATCATCGCCCGCGAACTCAACCTGTCGCGCGCCGAAGTCCACGGTGTCGTCACCTTCTATCACGATTATCGCGACCATCCGGCAGGCCGCCACGTGCTGAAGCTCTGTCGCGCCGAGGCCTGCCAGTCGATGGGCGGCGACGCGCTGGCCGAGCGTGTGAAGCTCCTGCTCGGTATAGATTTCCACCAGACGACGCTCGATGGGGCGGTGACGCTGGAACCCGTCTATTGTCTCGGGCTCTGTTCCACCGCACCCGCCGCGATGCTTGACGGCGAGGTGCACGGGCGGCTCGATGCGGATGCGGTGCGTGATCTCGTTGCGGAGGTGCGCGCATGACCGTCAAGATTTTCGTTCCCAGGGATGCAGCGGCATTGGCGCTCGGTGCCGAACGGGTCGCCAAGGCACTCGCCCGTGAAGTCGAGACGCGCGGGCTGGATGTCACGCTCGTGCGCAACGGCTCGCGCGGCCTGCACTGGCTGGAGCCGATGATCGAGGTCGAGACGGCACAGGGCCGGATCGCCTATGGCCCGGTGAAAGCCTCCGATATAGCGTCCCTGCTCGACGCCGGCCTCGCCACCGGCGGCAATCACGCCCTCTGTCTCGGGAAGACCGAGGAACTGCCGTTCCTGAAAAACCAGACGCGCCTGACCTTTGCCCGCTGCGGCATCGTCGATCCTTTGTCGCTTGCCGACTACCGGGCGCATGACGGGCTGAAGGGCCTGGAAAGAGCCGTGACCCTGTCACCGGCCGATATCGTCACCCACGTGACCGACAGCGGTCTTCGCGGCCGCGGCGGCGCGGGCTTCCCGACCGGCATCAAGTGGAAGACGGTTCTCGACACTCCCGGCGACCGCAAATACATCGTCTGCAATGCCGACGAAGGCGATTCAGGCACCTTCGCCGACCGCATGATCATGGAAGGCGACCCCTTCGTGCTGATCGAGGGCATGGCGATATCAGGCATCGCGACCGGCGCGACCAAGGGCTTCGTCTATATCCGCTCGGAATATCCCCACGCCATCGCAACGATGACGCAAGCTGTCGAGATCGCCCACAAGGCTGGCGTGCTGGGCAGCTCGGTGCTCGGCTCGGGCAAGGCTTTCGACATCGAAATCCGCACCGGCGCCGGCGCCTATGTCTGCGGCGAGGAAACAGCGCTGCTCAACAGCCTTGAAGGCAAGCGCGGCATCGTCCGCGCCAAGCCGCCGCTGCCCGCCCACAAGGGCCTGTTCGGCTGTCCGACCGTGATCAACAACGTCATCTCGCTCGCCTCGGTGCCCATCATCATGGACAAGGGGCCGGTGTTCTACAAGGATTTCGGCATGGGCCGCTCGCGCGGCACCATCCCGATCCAGATCGCCGGCAACGTCAAATATGGCGGACTCTACGAAGCAGCCTTCGGCCTGACGCTCGGCCAGATCGTCGACGAGATCGGCGGCGGCACCGCAACCGGACGGCCGGTCAAGGCCGTGCAGGTCGGCGGGCCGCTCGGCGCCTATTTCCCGCGCGCCCTATTCGATACGCCGTTCGACTACGAAGCCTTCGCAGCGAAAGACGGCCTGATCGGCCATGCCGGCATCACCGTCTTCGATGACACCGCCGACATGCTGAAGCAGGCCCGCTTCGCCATGGAATTCTGCGCCATTGAAAGCTGCGGCAAATGCACCCCCTGCCGCATCGGCTCCACCCGCGGCGTCGAAACCGCCGACAAGATCGCGCAAGGCATCGAGCCGGAAAAGAACCTCGCTTTGCTCGCCGACCTCTGCAACACGATGAAATTCGGCTCGCTCTGCGCACTCGGCGGTTTCACGCCCTATCCCGTCACCAGTGCGATGAACCATTTTCCGGACGATTTTCGGCCGGTGCCTTTGGTGGAGGCGGCGGAATGAGAGTTCGTCGCTTTACCCCCCTCTGTCACTTCGTGACATCTCCCCCTCAAGGGGGGAGATCGATCCTTTCCCATTCTTCTTTTCGTGGAAGCAGGCTTGGCTTTGAAATTCGAAGCTTGCCGCTTGTGATCTCCCCCCTTGAGGGGGAGATGCCCGACAGGGCAGAGGGGGGTAAAGCCTCCGCGAACTCATATCTGACGACATCCTCACAGGAGGCCCTCCATGCCCCTCGTCTCTGAAATCGACTTCGGCACCCCCGCCTCCCGCGCGGAAAAGATGGTGACGCTGACCATCGACGGCAACGAGATCACCGTGCCCGAGGGCACATCGATCATGCGGGCCTCGATGGAGGCCGGCATCAAGGTGCCGAAACTCTGCGCCACCGACATGGTCGATGCGTTCGGCTCCTGCCGCCTCTGTCTCGTGGAGATCGAGGGACGCAACGGCACGCCGGCCTCCTGCACCACGCCTGTCGCGCCTGGCATCACGGTGCATACCCAGACGAGCCGGCTGAAGGATATCCGCAAGGGCGTGATGGAGCTCTACATCTCCGACCACCCGCTCGACTGCCTGACCTGCGCGGCCAATGGCGATTGCGAATTGCAGGACATGGCGGGCGCCGTCGGCCTGCGCGACGTGCGCTACGGCTATGAAGGCGACAACCACGTCAAGTCCCGCAACAATGGCGACATCAACGCCAAGTGGATGCCGAAGGACGAATCCAATCCCTATTTCACCTATGACCCATCGAAATGCATCGTCTGTTCGCGCTGCGTGCGGGCCTGCGAGGAGGTTCAGGGCACGTTTGCGCTGACCATCGAAGGCCGTGGTTTCGGCAGCCGCGTTTCGCCCGGCATGCACGAGAATTTCCTGGAATCGGAATGCGTTTCCTGCGGCGCCTGCGTGCAGGCCTGCCCGACCGCGACGCTGACCGAAAAATCCGTCATTGCCATCGGCCAGCCGGAACATTCCGTCGTCACCACCTGCGCCTATTGCGGCGTTGGCTGCTCGTTCAAGGCCGAAATGCGCGGCGAGGAGCTGGTGCGCATGGTGCCCTGGAAGGACGGTCAGGCCAATCGCGGCCATTCCTGCGTCAAGGGGCGTTTTGCCTACGGCTATTCGACCCACAAGGAACGCATCCTCAACCCGATGATCCGCGAAAAGATCACCGATCCCTGGCGCGAAGTCAGCTGGGAAGAGGCGTTGGCTCATACGGCGGCCGAATTCCGCCGTATCCAGTATCAGTACGGCCGTGAATCGGTCGGCGGCATCACCTCGTCGCGCTGCACCAACGAGGAAACCTATCTCGTCCAGAAGCTGATCCGCGCCGGCTTCGGCAACAACAATGTCGATACCTGCGCCCGCGTCTGCCACTCGCCGACCGGCTACGGCCTCGGTGCCACCTTCGGCACATCGGCCGGTACGCAGAATTTCGATTCGGTCGAGCAGACCGACGTCGTCATCATCATCGGCGCCAACCCGACCGACGGCCATCCGGTCTTTGCCTCACGCCTGAAGAAGCGCCTGCGCCAGGGCGCCAAGCTGATCGTCGTCGATCCGCGCCGCACAGATATCGTCTCATCGCCGCACATCAAGGCATCGCATCACCTGCCGCTGCGTCCCGGCACCAATGTCGCCGTGGTCACGTCGCTGGCCCATGTCATCGTCACGGAAGGTCTCTACGACGAAAAATTCATCCGCGAGCGCTGCGACTGGTCGGAGTTCGAGGACTGGGCGGCTTTCGTCTCAGAGGAGCATCACAGCCCCGAGGCCGTCGAAAAGCTCTCCGGCGTTCCGGCCGAGGAAATCCGCGGTGCCGCCCGCCTGTTTGCCACCGGCGGCAACGGCTCGATCTATTACGGCCTCGGCGTTACCGAACACAGCCAGGGCTCGACGACGGTCATCGCCATCGCCAACCTCGCCATGGTCACCGGCAATATCGGCCGACCCGGCGTCGGCGTGAACCCGTTGCGCGGCCAGAACAACGTCCAGGGCGCTTGCGACATGGGCTCCTTCCCGCACGAGCTACCCGGTTATCGCCACGTCTCCGACGATGCGACGCGCGAGACCTTCGAGAAGCTCTGGGGTGTGACGATCTCCAACGAACCAGGCCTGCGCATCCCCAACATGCTGGACGCCGCCGTCGATGGCTCGTTCAAGGGCATCTACATCCAGGGCGAGGACATCCTCCAGTCCGATCCGGACACCAAGCATGTGCAGGCCGGCCTTGCCGCGATGGAATGCGTCGTCGTGCAGGACCTGTTCCTCAACGAGACCGCCAACTACGCCCATGTCTTCCTGCCGGGCTCGACCTTCCTCGAAAAGGACGGCACCTTCACCAATGCCGAACGCCGTATCAACCGCGTCCGCAAGGTGATGACGCCGCGCAACGGCTATGCCGACTGGGAAGTGACGCAGAAGCTGGCGCAAGCCATGGGGCTCGACTGGAACTACAGCCATCCGTCTGAGATCATGGACGAGATCGCCGCGACGACGCCGAGCTTTGCCATGGTGTCCTACGACTATCTGGAAAAGATAGGCTCAGTGCAGTGGCCCTGCAACGAGAAGGCCCCGCTTGGCTCGCCGATCATGCATATCGACGGCTTCGTGCGCGGCAAGGGCAAGTTCATCCGCACCGAATATGTGGCGACCGACGAAAAGACCGGTCCTCGCTTCCCGCTGCTGCTGACCACAGGCCGCATTCTCAGCCAGTACAATGTCGGCGCCCAGACGCGACGCACCGACAATGTCGTCTGGCACGAGGAAGACCGGCTGGAAATCCACCCGAACGACGCCGAGATGCGCGGCGTGCGCGACGGCGATTGGGTGAAGCTGCAAAGCCGCTCCGGCGATACGACGCTGCGGGCGCTGATTACCGAACGTGTGGCACCCGGCGTCGTCTACACCACCTTCCACCATCCGACGACGCAGGCCAACGTCATCACCACCGATTTCTCCGACTGGGCAACCAACTGTCCGGAATATAAGGTGACGGCCGTGCAGATATCGCCGTCGAACGGCCCGTCGCAGTGGCAGGTGGACTACGACGAACAGGCCCGCCACTCGCGCCGCATCGCCGGCAAGCTGGAGGCCGCGGAGTAAGGTTGGAATGATGCGTTTGTGGCAAATACCCCCCTCTGTCCCGTCGGGACATCTCCCCCGCAAGGGGGGAGATCGGTTGGGGCGTGCGCTGCGAGTTCCCTCTTCTCCCCTGCGGGGAGAAGGTGCCCGAAGGGCGGATGAGGGGGGAGCGCGGCACATTCCGTATGCACGGTTGACCGCAGTATTGCTTCCAAGACATCTTTCCGCCGGGGCCCGCCACAAAATGGCTTTGCCCCTCTCATCCGGCGCTGCGCGCCACCTTCTCCCCGGTGGGGAGAA
Source organism: Rhizobium herbae (assembly GCF_017873135.1). Lineage (GTDB taxonomy): Bacteria > Pseudomonadota > Alphaproteobacteria > Rhizobiales > Rhizobiaceae > Pararhizobium > Pararhizobium herbae. The sequence continues at coordinate 111,375 of NZ_JAGGJV010000003.1, forward strand.
GAGGGAGCCCGTGGCATGACCCCATTCAAACTCACCCAAACCGTCCCAGAGACCGCCCACCGCAACGGCACACTCTCCATCGGCTCCCGCGTGGTCCCCGAAGAAACGCCGATCGCCTTTTCCTATGGCGGCTCCACCCATGCGGTGATGATGGCGACGCCCGGCGATTTCGAGGATTTTGCTGTCGGCTTCAGCCTGACGGAAGGGATCATCACCAAATCGTCCGAGATTGAATCGATCGAGGCGGTCGCCGACGAAAAGGGCATTGACCTGCAGATCGTCCTCAAGGACGCGCAGAACGACGCGCTCACCGCCCGCCGTCGCCATATGGCAGGTCCGGTCGGCTGCGGCCTCTGCGGCATCGAATCGATCGAGCAGGCCGTGCGCAGGACGCCCTCGGTCACCACTTCGCCGCTGCGGCTGACACAACAGCAGATCGTCGAGGCCGTCGCCCTGCTCAACGGCCAGCAGCCGCTGCATTTCGAAACACGCGCTGTGCATGGCGCCGGCTTCTATGTCCCCGGCAAGGGGCTGATTGCCGTGCGCGAGGATGTCGGCCGGCACAATGCGCTGGACAAGCTTGTCGGCGCGGCAGCGCGGGCCGGATATGCCGGATCAACCGGCGCCGTCGTCGTCACCAGCCGCGTTTCCGTCGAGATGGTACAGAAAACCGCCATCATCGGCAGCCCCTTCATCATTGCCATATCGGCGCCGACGGCGCTGGCCATCCGCACGGCGGACGAGGCCGGCATGACGCTGATTGCGCTGGTGCGCGGCGCCGATTTCGAGATTTTCACCCATTCCGACCGCATTCAATCCGGAGCCATCGCCGATGTCGCTTGATAACACCAATGGTAAACTCGTGCGGATGGCCAACCAGATCGCCACCTTCTTCAAGTCGCAGCCCGAAGCCGAGCGCGTCCAGGGCGTGGCAACCCATATCAACAAGTTCTGGGAGCCGCGCATGCGCAAGGCGTTCTTCGAACTCATCGAGCAAGGCGACGCCGGCTTCGACCCGATCGTGATATCAGCCGCCGATATCATCAAGCGTCCCGGCAGCCCGTCGCAACCTTCCGGCGCATCCGAACACGTCGATCCGGCCATGCTGGAGGCCGGCTTCAGCGATTGATCCGCGTCGATAGTCACGTCTGCGTTGAAGCAGATCAGCATGTACGATATGCAGCGATACCGAAAAAGATGGGCCGGTTCCGGTCCCTGCGCTCAGCAGCTTATGGCCTTTGGGCTTCCACGGTACCAGTGTGATCGGCAGTGGTCAGCGAGGTACGTGGTCTTTCGACTGTTCCCTCGATGACGAAGAAGGAACATCGACATGGCGACTTCCCCGGACATATCCCCGATTTCACCGGCCAATACAATTGAGAACCGCGAGCTTGATCGCACAAGCATCCAAGCCCTCTCGAAAAGCGGGTTCGCGCACAAGCTCATAGGCTGCGTCCTCGAGGACGTCGATCTTTCGCGCCTCGTGCTGGACGGCTGGGTCTTCGAGGCCTGCAACGTCAAGCAAGCCAATTTCACCGGCGCAAAACTGAGCTCCAGCGTCTGGTCCGGCTGCAAGGGCGGACTTGCCGACTTTACCGGCTGTGATCTTTCCGAGAGCAGGCTTGAGGACTGCGACTTCAACAACAGCAGCTTCAGGGGCACGACGCTCACCGGCGCGCTGTTCGAGCGGTGCAAGCTGACGGGCGCAAATCTTTCGGAGGCGAAGACGTTGAACCTGTCTTTCAACGAAACGCGACTGGCCGACGCCCGGTTGCCCGGTCTGTCGTTTCGGAAATCACGGCTGAACGGCCTCGACTTTCAGATGGCGGACCTGAAAAAATGCGATTTCCGCGACGCCGTGTTTCAGGACTGCAGTCTGCGCGACGCCAATCTGGTCGATTGCCGGTTCGAAGGCGCCGATCTGCGCGGCGCCGACCTCGGCGGCATCCGCCTGTTGAATGCCAAGCAATTCAAGGGCGCAACCATTTCACGGGATCAGGCGGGGCAGTTGCTTGCAGAGCTGGGGCTGAAGGTTCGGTAGATACCAAGCTACGGTTTTCGACCCGACCGTGCCACTTAGTGCCGCTTTCGTGGTTTCACGGAAAGTCTGTAGCCTCTCAAGAATGCGACAGGCGCCAGGCAGGCGAAGAGCAGTTTCTGAAACCAGACAGGAATGCCATCCCCGTAAGCATGACCATAGAATGCATGCAGAGCCTGCGCCCGCAGGACCAATGAAGGCTCCCCGTTGTCGTCGTACCAGTCAGGATGGTTGGCCGTACCGAGCGACATGTTCAGGAATAGCCGCATGAAATTGTGAGCCGGCGAAAAGCGGGCTGTAAACAGCGTCTCCCCGTCATGACCGTTGCGAAACAGATGGGGGATGCCGCGCGGGACCAGCAGCCTGTCACCTGGTTCGAGAACATGCCATTGTCCATCCATCATGACCCTGAGAATGCCGCTCCGGACGTGAAACTCCTCGTCGGAATTGGGATGGAAGTGCTGTCGGCCAGTTCCTCTCAGCATGCCCCCGCGCTCCAGAAGGACGTCGAGCTCAAACGTCTCGGCATCCTCGTCAAGATGGGTGAAGATGAACGTCTCACCGTTGAAGGCGTTGCGAATGCGTGTTCCCGGAGGCGGAAGTTTCTCCATGACATGCCCTCCCCATGCCAATACCGCAGCAGGCCACGGCAAGGTGGGCTACGGATCGATTGTGCCTTAGTCAGCCGACGATGGGTAGCAATTTCGATTTTTGCACCATTGCCTGCCTCGACAATGGTTGTCGCCGCATCCTCAACTGCAAACGATTCCAGTCCTTTCACAGACACAAGCGGAAACTCTCTTTGTACCCACCCTCGAGCCTTGCTATGGTCGCAACGCCAAAGGCGAGGGAGAGACTTTTGCAGGGAGAAGCAGCGCGAAGAACGTCCGTGCCGGAGCGCGATCCGGAATTCGGTCCGTGGCTGGCGCAGGCCTCGATTCTCATCGTCGATGACGAGCCGGGCATGCGCAATTTTCTTGTCCGCACGCTCGGGCCGCGCTGCAGCCACATCGAGGAGGCGGCCGATACCGACGAGGCCTCGCGCAAGCTCGATGCCCATCACTTCGACGTCGTCATCCTCGACAATATCATGCCCGGCAAGAACGGCGTCGACTGGCTGGCCGAACAGCGCGCCATCGGCTTCTTCGCCGAGGCGATCCTGATCACCGCCTTTGCCGATCTCGAAACCGCCATCCAGGCGCTGCGCGCCGGCGCCGTCGATTTCGTGCTGAAACCCTTCCGCTCCAACCAGATCCTCAATTCCGTCGCCCGCTGCCTCGACCGCATGCGGCTGCAGCGCGAGAATTTCGTGCTGCGCTACGAGTTGAAGGCAACCTCCGATCATATTCTCCTGCGCGACAAGCTGATCGGGGCATCAAGGGTCATCGGCGAAGTCCGCGATACGATCGCGCGGGTTGCCCCGTTGCCGACCTCCGTTCTGCTGACCGGTGAATCGGGGACCGGCAAGGAGGTGGCTGCCCGCTCGCTGCACACGCTGTCCGACCGGGCGGAAAAACCCTTCGTGCCGGTCAATTGCGCCGCCATCCCCGCGGACATGATCGAGACGGAACTGTTCGGCCATATCAAGGGCGCGTTTACTGGCGCCGAAAACGGCCGCGAAGGCCTGTTCACCCATGCCCAGGGCGGCACGCTGTTTCTCGACGAAATCGGCGAGATGCCGCTGGCCACGCAAAGCAAGCTGCTTCGGGTGATCGAGGATCGCCGCGTCCGGCCGGTCGGCTCCGAGCGCGAGGTTCCCGTGGATCTGCGATTCGTCTTCGCCACCAATGCCGACCTGCAGAAGGAAGTGGGGAGTGGGCGTTTCCGAGCCGATCTGTTCTACCGCATCAACGTCATGCAAATCCATCTGCCGCCACTGCGCGACCGGGGCAACGACGTGCAGGAGCTGGCCGATCTGTTCATGCAGAAGCTGTCGCAGCAGCTCGGCATGCCAAAGGTACCGATCGATGCACCTGTGCGGGCGTCACTCGCCCGTTACCCCTGGCCGGGCAATGTCCGCGAGTTGCGCAATCTGATCGAACGATCGCTGATCCTCGGCAAGTTCCCGGACGATTTCCGCGGGCAGCGCGCCCCCCAGGCCAGTCTCGCCGGAGAGACGCTGGATGATGTCGAGCGGCGGCATATCCTGGCGGTGCTGGAGGAAACCGGCGGCAACCGCGACGAAGCGGCAAGACGTCTCGGTATTTCGCGCAAGACCATCGACCGCAAGTGCGCCGTCTGGAATGACTGAGGCAGGCCACTCAGGCGCGCCGGCGCGCCCTGCCCGCTCCATCCGCTTCCGGCTGCTGGCCATCGCGCTTCTGCCGACGCTGGTCATCCTGCCGCTTTTGCTCGGCATTACCATTGCCCGCTGGAACACGAAATTCGACGCGCTGCTGATCACCAAGGTCAATGGCGACCTGACGATCGCGCATCAATACCTCTCCCGCATTCTGGAAAACACCGGCGAGCATATCCAGGCGCTGGCGGTATCCGCCGCGTTTCGCGATGCCGCAGGCTCTTCAGACGCGATCAAGCTGCCGGCGCTGCTGGAAAAAAGCCGCCAAACGCTCGGGCTCGATTTTCTCATGCTTGTCGATGGCGCGGGCCAACCCGTTGACGCGACCGGACAAGCGCAGAGCGCCTGGCCGGTCGTCGCTTCAGCGCTTGGCGGCAAGTCCTCGACGGCGATCGACATCTTCTCCAACGAACAGTTGACGGCAGTTTCGCAGGCACTGGCAAAGCGTGCCCGCATCGATCTGGTCGAGACGGCCAATGCCGTACCGACGGACCGCAAAAGCGAGACGCGCGGCATGGTCGTGCATTCGGCAAGCCCTGTGACACTGGCAGATGGCCGGAAAGCAGCGCTGGTCGGCGGCATCCTGCTCAATCAGAACCTCATCTTCATCGACACGATCAACGATCTCGTCTACCGCGACGCCAGCCTGCCGGAGGGCAGCAAGGGGACGGCGACGCTGTTTCTCGACGATGTGCGCATCAGTACCAATGTGCGCCTCTTCGAGGATCGCCGAGCGCTGGGCACGCGCGTGTCGGGCGCGGTGCGGGCGGCAGTACTGGATGAAGGCCAGACCTGGCTCGACAGCGCCTTCGTCGTCAACGATTGGTACATCTCCGCTTACGAACCGATCGTCGACAGTTTCGGCAAGCGGGTCGGAATGCTCTATGTCGGCTTCCTGGAAACACCCTTCCGGCAGGCGAAATACACGACGCTGCTGACGATCGTACTCGCCTTTCTCATCGTGACAGCCATCAGTGTGCCGATCTTCCTGCGCTGGGCGCGGGCGATCTTCAAGCCGCTGGAACGCATGAGCGACACCATCGCCAAAGTCGAGAGCGGCAACATGGGCGCACGCACGGAGCTGAAAGCCGCGAGCGACGAAATCGGCCGCGTGGCGCTGCATCTCGATGGATTGCTGGACCAGTTGCAGCAGCGCGACCGGGAGCTCAGGCAATGGAACGAGGAGCTGAACGATCGCGTTGCCGCGCGGACGAGCGAACTGGAGCTTGCCAACCGCCAGATCGAGGCGACGACGAAGCAGCTGATCATGTCCGAAAAACTGGCCGCGATCGGCGAAATCACCGCCGGCGTCGCACACGAGATCAACAATCCGATCGCCGTCATCCAGGGCAATCTCGATGTGGTGCGCAGCGTGCTGGGGGCGCAGGCTGACGAGGCGAAGGTCGAGTTCCGGCTGATCGACGAGCAGATCCACCGCATCAGCCAGATCGTCACCAAGCTCTTGCAATTCGCCAAGCCGGAGGAATATGCCGGTTATGTCGAACGGCACGCGCCGGCCGAGGTGATCTCCGACTGCCTGCCGCTGGTGCAGCACCTGATGCACAAGGCCGAAATCAGGCTTGTCCGTGACGACCGTGCCACGCGACTGGTGCTGATGAACCGGACGGAGTTGCAGCAGGTGGCAGTCAACCTGATCGTCAATGCCCTTCATGCCATGCCGCGCGGCGGAACGCTGACAATCCGCACGCTGGATCAGGACTTTGAAGGAAAGCCCGGTGTTACGCTGGAAATCGCCGACACGGGCGTCGGGATGACGCCGGAATTGCTCGGCAAGATTTTCGACCCGTTCTTCACCACCAAGCGGCAGGAGGGAACCGGCCTCGGCCTGTCGATCAGCCAGCGGCTCATCGCCCGCCAGGGCGGCGGTATCTCCGTACAAAGCGCGCCCGGCAAGGGCACCCGCTTTTCGATCTGGCTGCCGGAAGCCAACTGACGCCGCCGCCGGACAAAATGTCCGTTCCTTGATAGACATTTTGTCTGAATATTCCTGATTGCCCCGCCTAACCTATTGAAAAATAGGTTCCCGCCATATGGCACACCGATTGCAACTCTAGCGCTATGGAGCGGCAAGGCGGGAAACATGCTTGAGGAGCGGGTAATCCGGATATTCCTTCGTCAATCCAGAAAAGACAGCAACGGATAGCGACTCGGTGGGACGTCGGGCGTACGGAGGACATATTTCATGGCAGCAACAACGGACACCTATGTCGGCGGAGGCTCGGTCGGGCTTCTCGACCGCGAACGCATCATCGCCAGGCCGGGCTTCAACCGCTGGCTCGTGCCGCCGGCAGCGCTGGCCATCCATCTCTGCATCGGCATGGCCTATGGCTTCAGCGTATTCTGGCTGCCGCTCTCCAAATCGATCGGCATCACCGCCGCCACCACCTGCGCCGACCTGACGCTCGGTTCCGCGCTCTTTACCACCAGCTGCGACTGGCGCGTCAGCGACCTCGGCTGGATCTATACCCTGTTCTTCGTGCTGCTCGGCTCGTCGGCTGCCATCTGGGGCGGCTGGCTGGAGCGCTCCGGCCCGCGCAAGGCCGGCTTCGTCTCGGCCTGCTGCTGGTGTGGCGGCATCCTCGTCGCCGCGCTCGGTGTCTTTACCCATCAGCTCTGGTTGATGTGGCTGGGCGCCGGCGTCATCGGCGGTATTGGCCTGGGTCTCGGTTATATCTCGCCGGTCTCGACGCTGATCAAATGGTTCCCCGACCGGCGCGGCATGGCCACCGGCATGGCCATCATGGGCTTTGGCGGCGGTGCCATGATCGGCGCACCGCTGGCAAACCTGCTGATGACCCACTTCCGCAGCGATACATCGATCGGCGTCTGGCAGACCTTCGTGGTCATGGCGCTCGTCTATTTCGTCTTCATGATGGGCGGCGCCTTCGGCTACCGCATCCCGCCCGCCGGCTGGCGTCCGGAGGGCTGGACAGCACCTGCCGCCAAGAGCGCGATGATCACCACCAAGCACGTGCATCTGCGCGATGCCCATAAGACCAAGCAGTTCTGGCTGATCTGGGCCGTACTCTGCCTCAACGTCTCGGCCGGCATCGGTGTCCTCGGCATGGCCTCGCCGATGCTGCAGGAAATCTTTGCGGGCACGTTGATCGGCCAGCCCGGCGTCGCCTTCGTCGACATGAACCCGCAACAGCTCGCAGCCATTGCCGCCATCGCCGCCGGTTTCGCCGGTCTTTTGTCACTGTTCAACATTGGCGGCCGTTTCTTCTGGGCCTCGCTGTCTGACAAGATCGGCCGCAAGAACACCTACTTCTGCTTCTTCACGCTCGGCATCGTGCTTTATTCGCTGGCCCCCTGGGCTGCGGGCATCCAGAGCAAGATCCTGTTCGTCGGCATGTTCTGCATCATCCTGTCGATGTATGGCGGCGGCTTTGCCACCATTCCCGCCTATCTCGCCGATATCTTCGGCACGCAGTTCGTCGGCGCCATCCATGGCCGTCTGCTGACGGCCTGGGCGACGGCCGGTATCATCGGCCCGGTGGTGGTGAATTATATCCGCGAAGCGCAGATCGCCGCCGGCGTGCCGCGCGACCAGGTCTATAACTTCACCATGTACATCCTCGCCGGCATGCTGGTACTGGGTCTCCTGGCCAACGCCCTCGTCAGGCCGCTCGCCGACAAGTGGTTCATGAAGGACGAAGAAGTCGCGGCCCTACAGGCGAAGACCGCGGCGGCGAATGCCGGCCCAAGCGGCTCCTTCGGCATCGGCAGGGGCGGCTTCGACGGCAAGGCGATGATCGCCTGGGCGCTGGTCGGCATACCGCTGCTCTGGGGCGTCTGGAATACGCTGAAGGCGACCTTCGCCCTGTTCGGGTGAACATAACTCCCAAGACGAAGAAGCCGCGTCGTGTGCATCACGACGCGGCTTTTTTTCTGTGGCGTCAGCGATTGATCCGCGTCGACAGGATGATCGACGACAGCGTCTTTTCCACCCCGTCGATCTCGCCGATCCGGTCGATCACCAGATCCAGCTCGCTGATCGAACTGGCGGCGACGATGGCGATCAGGTCGAAACTGCCGCTGACCGAATGCAGGGTCCGCACATCCTCGATATCATGCAGATCCTGCGTCACCCGCCCGAGCGCCTTGGCGGCCAGCGTGATCAGCACATGCGCCTTGACCAGCCCCTTCTCGAAATCATCAGACAATCGCACGCCATAGCCGGCGATAATGCCATCGCGCTCCAGTCGTTCAATCTTCGCCTGCACCGTCGTGCGGGAAAGGCCAAGCTTGCGCGCGAGCAGCGCGGTGGGCATGCGCGCGTTCTCGCTGAGGATGGACAGAAGCTGCCGGTCTTTCTCTGCCAACGTCATTGTGATCATCCTTATCGGCATTATGCCGAATATCGAACGGCAAATTTATCATATCAGCGCTTCATATCAACCGTCAAAAGGCGGACAATCGCCCTACAACAGATTCATTCCGGGGGACCCAACATGAAAAACATCGTCGTTATCGGAGCCGGCAAGATCGGCTCGACCATTGCCCGGCTTCTCGCCCATTCCGGCGATTACCAGGTGACCCTTGCCGATCGCAGCGCCGAACAGCTTGCCCTGGTCGAGAAGCACGAGGCCATCTCGGTCGCGGAGATCGACATTTCCGACGCAGCCGCCATGGTCGGCCTGCTCACCGGCAAGTTCGCCGTTCTCAGCGCCGCCCCCTATCATCTGACGATCGCCATCGCCGAAGCCGCCTCCAGGGCCGGCGTCCACTATCTCGACCTCACCGAAGACGTCGAATCCACCCGCCGGGTCAAGGCCATCGCCGAAACCGCCAACACCGCATTCATCCCGCAGTGCGGTCTCGCACCCGGCTTCATCTCGATCGTCGCCAACGACCTCGCCAGCCGCTTCGACACGCTCGACAGCGTCCGCATGCGCGTTGGCGCCCTGCCGCAGTATCCGTCCAATGCGCTGAACTATAACCTGACCTGGAGCACCGACGGCGTCATCAACGAATACATCGAGCCCTGCGAGGCCATCGTCGAAGGCCATCTGATCGAAGTGCCGGCGCTGGAAGAACGCGAGGAATTCTCGCTCGACGGCGTCACCTATGAAGCCTTCAATACGTCGGGCGGTCTCGGCACGCTGTGCGAAACGCTGAAGGGCAAGGTTCGCACGCTGAACTACCGCACCATCCGCTATCCCGGCCATGCCGCGATCATGAAGGCTTTGCTCAACGATCTCGGCCTGCGCCATCGCCGCGAAGTGCTGAAGGATATTTTTGAGAACGCCCTGCCCTCGACCCTGCAGGACGTCGTCATCATCTTCGTCACGGTAGCGGGCCGCAAGGAAGGCCGTCTGGTGCAGGAAACCTATGCCAACAAGGTCTACAGCGCCGTCGTCGCCGGCCGCATGATGAGCGCCATCCAGATCACCACGGCGTCCAGCATCTGCGCCGTGCTCGACATGCTGGCCAAGGGCGAACTGCCCTCGAAGGGCTTCATCCGCCAGGAAGAAATCGGCCTCGACGCCTTCCTCAAGAGCCGCTTCGGCCACCACTACGAACAGCGCGCATACGCGGACAAAATGGCAAGCTGACCTGCGGGGATAAGAAGACCATGGACCGCGACGCCCGGGATTGAAAAATCCCGGGCGTTTTTGTGTCAGCTTCTCTCCCGCATAATAGCCCGCCCCTCATCCGCCCTTCGGGCACCTTCTCCCCGTAAACGGGGAGAAGGAAGGCAAACAACCAGCCTCGGCCGGCTATCGCTGATTAGGAAAGAAGTATGAAGAGAATACGGAGGTACGGCATGGTCCTTCTCCTCCGCCTGCGGGGAGAAGGTGGCCGACAGGCCGGATGAGGGGCAATCCGAGCCCGTTACGTCCGCCCGAACTCATCATCCAGCCGAATAATATCGTCATCCTCGAGATACGACCCCGTCTGCACCTCGATCAGTTCCAGCGCGATCTTGCCGGGATTGGTCAGCCGGTGCACGACGCCCTGCGGGATATAAACGGACTCGTTTTCATGCAGCAGCCGCGTCTCGCCATCGATGGTGATCTCCGCCGTGCCGCGCACGACGATCCAGTGTTCGGAGCGATGGTGATGCTTCTGCAGCGAAATCTTGCGGCCCGGCGTGACATGCAGGCGCTTGACCTCGAACCGCTCGCCGCTGAGCACCGACGCTACGGCACCCCACGGGCGGTAGGAGGTCGGGTGATTTTCCGTCAGCCCCTTCGTCTTGGCCGAAAGCGCCAACTGCTTGACAATCTGGCCGACATTCTGGCTGTCTTCCAAGCGCCCGACATAAACGGCATCCTCGCTGGCGATGACGGCGACATCGTCCAGTCCCTGCACGGCGATATGGATATCGCGCGACAGCACCAGCGAATTGCGCGTGTCGTTGACGGTCGCCTTCTGGCCGACGACATTGCCGGCCTCGTCCTTCTCGCCGATCGCCCAGACACTGTCCCAGCTGCCGAGATCCGACCAGCTGAAGGAGGACGGGACGACCGCGGCATGCGGCGTATTCTCGAACACGGCATAGTCGACCGAGATATTCGGCGCCTGAGAAAACGTCGCCTCGTCCAGCCGGTCGAAATCGAGGTCGCGCTTGGCGCCTTGGATGGCCCGCTGCGCCGCGTCGTAGACGGCCGGCGCGTAGCGCAGGATTTCCGCCAGGAACTGGCCGACCGGCAGCATGAACATGCCGGAATTCCACAGATAGCGCCCGCTCGCCAGCAGTTCCTCGGCGCGCTCGCGGTCCGGTTTCTCAACGAAACGAGCAACGGTTTTTGCTCCCGTTGGGAGATCGTCACCCATTTCGATATAGCCGTAACCCGTCGCCGGTTCCGTCGGTTTGATGCCGAAGGTTACCAGTTTTCCGGCTTTGGCGGTCTCGCGTGCGATGCGGATGCAGTCGAAATAATGCGCGCCGGCATCGATCTCGTGGTCGGAGGCCAGCACCTGCATGATCGCCTCGTCGCCATGCTCGCGCAGCACCACGAAGGCGGCCGCGGCAAGCGCCGGCGCCGTGTTGCGGGCAATCGGCTCCAGAAGGATGCTCGACAGCGGCGCCTCCAGCGCCCGGGCCTGCTCGGCGACGATGAAGCGGAATTCGGCATTGGTGACGACGACAGCCGGCGTGTACCGCTCCTGATCGGAAACGCGCTCCAGCGTCTTCTGGAACAGCGAATGATCGCCGAGAAACTGGAGAAACTGCTTGGGCGCCGCCGAGCGCGACAGCGGCCACAGCCGCGTTCCCTTGCCGCCGGCCATGATGACCGGCACGATCCTGGAAGACATGCGCATCCTCTTATCTCTTGTCGGACCAGCGGTCCTAAAATCTCAAAACGTCTGCGACGAGCGCAGCCTAACGAAAAACGAGGGTATGTAAAATCATTTCGCAGATGCGAGAATTTATAAAATCAAAGCGTTAACGAGAGTATGAACGACGTCAACGTTGTGCATAGCCGCGCGGAATCAAAGTTCCGGACAATAAAAAACCCGCCGAAGCGGGTTTTGAAAATGATCTGGAAAGCCGGATCAGAACGCGACGACGATGCCGTTCAACTGCGTCAGTTCCGCGAGAAACTGCTCCAGCCGGGTCTTGTGTTCGTCGCTATGCGACCCGTCGTCGAGTTCCGACTTCGTCGCATCGATGCGCTTTTCAATCAGCTTTGCATCCATTTCACTGACCGGAACGGCGGATTCGGCAAGCAGCGTGCAACCGGTCGGCAGGATGTCGGCGAAACCGCCGAACACGACGTAGCGCGTGACCTTGCCGTCGACGGCCTTGACGGTGACGACACCCGGCTTGATCGTCGTCATCGTCGGCGCATGATTGGCCATGACGGTCATCTCGCCTTCCGTTGCCGGAATGACGACTTCGCTGACGCGCTCGGACAGCAGCAGGCGTTCCGGAGAGACGAGTTCGAAATTGAAATCAGCCATGATCATTCGCTTCTTTTGGAGCTACCGGCGAAACACCCCGGCAGAAAATCCCGTTCGGCGCGACCGGACTTTGCCAGCCGCAGCGATTGACGATCGGGGCGCGCGCCTTCACGCACCCCGATCGAAATTCATCAAGCGGCTTCGGCAGCCAGGCGCTTTGCCTTCTCGACAGCTTCCTCAATAGAGCCGACCATGTAGAAGGCGGCTTCCGGAAGATGATCGTACTCGCCGTTGACCAGGCCCTTGAAGCCCTTGATCGTGTCTTCGAGTGCAACGAGCTTGCCCGGCGCGCCGGTGAAGACTTCGGCCACGAAGAACGGCTGAGACAGGAAGCGCTCGATCTTGCGGGCGCGGGCAACGGCCACCTTGTCTTCTTCCGACAGTTCGTCCATGCCCAGGATGGCGATGATGTCCTGGAGCGACTTGTAGCGCTGCAGGGTCGTCTGGACGCGGCGCGACACTTCGTAGTGTTCTTCGCCGACAACCATCGGGTCGAGCATGCGCGACGTCGAGTCGAGCGGGTCAACGGCCGGGTAGATACCCTTTTCGGCGATCGAGCGCGACAGAACCGTCGTTGCGTCCAGGTGGGCGAACGAGGTTGCCGGCGCCGGGTCGGTCAAGTCGTCGGCCGGAACGTAAATGGCCTGAACCGAGGTGATCGAGCCCTTGGTCGTCGTGGTGATGCGTTCCTGCATCTGGCCCATGTCGGTGGCAAGCGTCGGCTGATAACCAACGGCCGAAGGAATACGGCCGAGAAGAGCCGACACTTCGGAACCTGCCTGGGTGAAGCGGAAGATGTTGTCCACGAAGAACAGAACGTCCTGACCTTCGTCGCGGAACTGTTCGGCGATCGTCAGACCCGTCAGAGCGACGCGGGCACGGGCACCCGGCGGTTCGTTCATCTGGCCGTAAACGAGCGCAGCCTTGGAGCCTTCGCCGCCACCGTGCTTGTTCACGCCGGATTCGATCATTTCGTGGTAAAGGTCGTTGCCTTCGCGGGTACGTTCACCCACGCCGGCGAATACCGAGTAACCACCGTGCGCCTTGGCGACGTTGTTGATCAGTTCCATGATGAGAACCGTCTTGCCGACGCCGGCGCCGCCGAACAGGCCGATCTTGCCGCCCTTGGCGTAAGGCGCGAGCAGGTCGACGACCTTGATGCCGGTGACGAGGATCTGTGCTTCCGTCGACTGCTCGACGTAGCTTGGGGCTTCCTGGTGGATCGAGCGCTTGCCCGAGGTGATCAGCGGACCGGCTTCATCAACCGGCTCGCCGATGACGTTCATGATGCGGCCGAGCGTTTCCAGACCGACCGGAACGGTGATCGGAGCGCCGGTGTCGGTCACGGGCTGACCGCGGACCAGACCTTCGGTCGAGTCCATGGCGATCGTGCGAACCGCGTTTTCGCCGAGATGCTGGGCAACTTCGAGAACCAGGCGGTTGCCGTTGTTGTCCGTTTCCAGAGCGTTGAGGATCAGCGGCAGCTGGCCTTCTTCGAACGTCACGTCGACGACGGCGCCGATGACCTGCGTCACGCGGCCGACTGCGCCGGTAGCCGTCACGGCCACCTTGGCTGCCGGTGCCTTCTTCGCTGCAACGGTCTTCGCTGCTGCTGCCGGCTTTTCCGCTGCTGCCTTCACTGCTGTCGGCTTCTTCGCCGCTGCTGTTGTACTGGGGGTAGCTGCCTTAGCCATAATCCTTACCCTCTTTCCGTAACCTTAGAGCGCTTCCGCGCCCGAAATGATTTCAATGAGTTCCTTGGTGATCTGAGCCTGACGCTGACGGTTGTAGGACAGCGTCAGCTTGTTGATCATTTCACCGGCATTGCGCGTGGCGTTGTCCATCGCGCTCATCTTGGCACCCATTTCACCCGCAACATTTTCGAGCAGAGCCCGGAAAACCTGCACCGAAATGTTGCGCGGAATGAGATCGCTGAGGATCTCGCCCGCATCTGGCTCGTATTCGTAGATTGCAGCGGCGGATGCTTCGTCCGTCTTGGCAACTGCGGGAGCAGCGGCCGGGATCAGCTGAAGCGCCGTCGGAACCTGGGAAATGACCGACTTGAACTCCGAATAGAACAGAGTGCAGACGTCGAATTCGCCCCTTTCGAACAGGCCGATGACCTTTTTGCCAATCTGATCGGCGTTTTCGAAACCGATCCGCTTGACTTCGCGCAGGTCGACACGATCGATGATCAGCGACGAGAACTCGCGACGAAGGATATCGAAGCCCTTCTTGCCGACGCAGATGATCTTCACCGTCTTGCCGTCGGCAAGCAGCTTGCGCACGTGATCGCGGGCAAAGCGGGCGATCTGGCTGTTGAAGCCGCCGCAAAGGCCGCGTTCCGCCGTGCAGACCACGAGCAGATGCGTCTGGTCGCGACCATTGCCTGTCATCAGGCGCGGCGCGCTGTCGTCCGTGCCCACAGCTTCGGCAATGTTCGCAAGAACGATCGCCATCCGCTGCGAATAGGGCCGGGCAGCCTCGGCCGCCTCCTGCGCACGCCGAAGCTTCGCCGCGGCGACCATTTTCATCGCCTTGGTGATCTTCTGCGTCGCCTTGACGGAGGCGATCCTGTTTTTCAGATCCTTAAGTGAAGGCATCCGTTATCGTCCTAACTGGTACCCGATCAGGCGAAGGATTTCGCAAACGTGTCGATGGCGGCCTTGAGCTTGCCCTTGACGTCGTCGCTGATTGCCTTGTCCTTGCGGATAGCCTCGAGAATGTCCTTGCCTTCGGAACGCATGTACGACAGCAGACCCTGCTCGAACGCGCCAACCTTGTTGACGGCGATCTTGTCGAGATAACCGTTCACGCCGGCGAAGATCACGGCGACCTGTTCTTCCGTCTTCAGCGGCGAGAACTGCGGCTGCTTCAGGAGTTCGGTCAGGCGTGCACCGCGGTTCAGCAGGCGCTGCGTCGCAGCGTCAAGGTCCGAACCGAACTGGGCGAACGCTGCCATTTCGCGATACTGGGCGAGTTCGCCCTTGATCGAGCCGGCAACCTGCTTCATCGCCTTGACCTGAGCGGCGGAACCGACGCGGGAAACCGACAGACCGACGTTCACCGCCGGGCGGATGCCCTGGTAGAACAGGTCCGTTTCAAGGAAGATCTGGCCGTCGGTGATCGAGATCACGTTGGTCGGGATGAACGCCGAAACGTCGTTGCCCTGGGTTTCGATAACCGGCAGAGCCGTCAGCGAGCCGGCGCCATTGGCGTCGGAAAGCTTTGCGGCGCGCTCGAGGAGACGCGAATGCAGGTAGAAAACGTCGCCCGGGTAGGCTTCGCGGCCTGGTGGGCGGCGCAGCAGCAGCGACATCTGGCGGTAGGACACAGCCTGCTTCGAAAGGTCGTCGTAACCGATCAGAGCATGCATGCCGTTGTCGCGGAAGTATTCGCCCATGGCGCAACCGGCGAACGGCGCGAGATACTGCATCGGAGCCGGATCGGATGCCGTCGCAGCCACGATGATCGAGTACTTCAGTGCGCCACGCTCTTCGAGAACCTTGACGAACTGGGCAACCGTCGAACGCTTCTGGCCGATAGCGACATAGACGCAATACAGCTTTTCGGCATCCGGACCATTGTCGTGAATGGCCTTCTGGTTGAGGATCGTGTCGAGAATGATGGCGGTCTTGCCGGTCTGGCGGTCGCCGATGACCAGCTCGCGCTGGCCGCGGCCGACCGGGATCAGAGCGTCGATGGCCTTGAGGCCAGTCGACATCGGCTCATGAACCGACTTGCGCGGGATGATGCCCGGAGCCTTGACGTCAACGCGCGAGCGCTGCTTGGCATTGATCGGGCCCTTGCCGTCGATCGGGTTGCCGAGCGCGTCAACGACGCGGCCGAGCAGTTCCGGACCAACCGGAACGTCGACGATGGCGCCGGTCCGCTTGACGGTGTCGCCTTCCTTGATGCCACGGTCGGCACCGAAGATAACCACACCGACATTGTCGGCTTCCAGGTTCAGTGCCATGCCGCGAATTCCACCCGGGAATTCAACCATCTCGCCGGCCTGGACGTTGTCCAGACCGTAGACGCGGGCAATACCGTCACCGACGGACAGCACCTGGCCGACTTCGGAGACTTCTGCCTCCTGGCCGAAGTTTTTGATTTGATCTTTGAGAATTGCGGAAATTTCCGCGGCGCGGATATCCATCAGCCGACCTCTTTCAGTGCAAGCTTAAGGCTAGAAAGCTTTGTGCGAAGGGAAGTGTCAATCTGGCGGGACCCGACCTTGACGATCAGACCACCGAGAAGAGAGGGTTCAACCGTGACGTTGAGCGTCACGTCTTTGCCGGTGACGCTCTTCAGCGCCGCCTTCAATTCAGTTTGCTGCGCTACGGAGAGCGCATGAGCCGAAGTCACTTCGGCGGAAACTTCGCCACGATGACGGGCGGCGGTTTCGCGATAGGATTTGACGATGCCGGGAACGGCAAAGAGGCGGCGATTGCGCGCAACGACCTTCAGGAAATTGCCGACCAGACCCGAGATACCAGCCTTTTCAATGATCGCGGAAATGGCCTTGAACTGGTCGTCGGCAGAAAAGATCGGGCTGACGATGAGGCGCTTCAAATCGGCGCTTTCGTTGATCAGCGACTGGAACGCATCCAGATCAGACCCAACGCTCTCCACCGATCCTGCTTCCCGCGCGAGATCGAAAAGCGAAGACGCGTATCTTTCTGCAACACCGGAAATAAGCTGGGATGTGTCTGCCACGGGCACAAGCTTCTCTCATTTTAATCCAAGGGCGATGTCTGCGGAGAACCGTAAACCCAACATCTTGAATTTGTTGCTATATTTTAAAGGTCACACAAGCCGGGCGGCCTGTTTCCCCCACAAGTCGCGGTTCGTCTAGCATAGGATATCTGGACTCGCAACACGCGAACAGCACGAATGCGCTTAAGATCGCCCGGTTTGGCCAAATTTTGACAAAAATGGGGTATGAACTGGTGAGGTCCACACTGTATGGGCCCTCCCTGGGTCAAATTCAGATGAAGCCGAAGACGTAGGCCAAGGGTAAGGCTGAAAGCACGATCTGGACGGCCAGATACAGCCAGTTCACCACCGTATTGCCGCTGTCCGACAGCATCGACAGGATGCGGCCGAAAGCAGCCAGCGCAAAGGCGGCACCGAGCGCCAGGAAATACGGTTTATCGATCAGAAGCGTCGCCGCGATCCCTAATCCAAGCGGAAGACCACCCATAGCCGAACGTGCTTCCGCATAACCGCCCTGCCGGCCTTCGCGAATGTCGAGTCCGAGAACACGGAAGGCTATGCGGGGAGCAAAGAAGAAGAAAAGACCCAAAAAACAGGCAGCAATGGCTGAGCAGAACGCCAGGAACTCTCCTGTCTCCGTCGGAATATATAACTCCATGGCATTTCCCCGCTTTGGCCTGATCGCATTGATCTAACGCAAGTGCGGCTGAAAGGGAATCGGCCCGGAAACGGAATTCGACGCAGCTTCACATGCTTGTCGCGCCGTCGCGAACGACCGGGCATCCTCTCCCTGCAGTCGCCACGAAAAAACACCCACGCGACTTTACCGTCGCGTGGGTGTCGAGAACTCACTCAGTGCCCCCCCAACGACTTCGCCGGAGCAGCGCCGCGCTGTCAGATGATATCGAAGTCCCGATAGGTCAGCGACAGGTTCGGATCCAGTCTGGCGATGAGTACCGAACCGCCCGCCTCGTTGCCGTTCGAATCGTAATAGAGTTCCCCGGTGTCCCGCTCATAGATGAGACGGTGCTTCGCGTCGGTCGCAAGGCCGGTACTGTTGCTGGCAAAGGCGGACGAGAGCAGAATACCGGCGGCGCCGACCGTCTTGAAGATCGCATTTTCGAGGATGATGCGGTCGTCGGTGACATTGAAATCTGCGATCGTGTCGACATTGGTGGAAGCACTCGGTGTCGTATTGAAGACGAAGTTGTCCTTGCCCGTGCCGCCCGTCAGCAAGTCGCTCCCCGCACCACCAGTAAGGGTATCATTGCCGGAACCACCGATCAGCTTGTCGTTGCCGCTGCCACCGCTGAGCTTGTCGTTGCCGGCACCACCGTCGAGCGTGTTGTTGCCGCTATTGCCGGTGATGGTATTGCCGCCGCCATTGCCCGTACCGTTGATGTTGCCGGAGCCCAGCAGCTTCAGATTTTCGATGCCGGTATAGCTGCCGAGCGACCGGGAGATCGTGGACGTGATTGTGTCCATGCCCGCGCTGTCGGTAACGCCGTCCGCGCCCGAGCCCAGCACATAGGTGTCGTTTCCGGAGCCGCCGATCAGCTTGTCCGTATTGGCCCCGCCGTCCAGGATATTGTTGCCGGCATTGCCGGTGATCGTGTTCTTGAGCCCGTTGCCGGTGGCGTTGATGTTGCCCGACCCCAGCAGCGTCAGGTTTTCGAAAGCGCCCCGGACATAGGAGGTCTCGGCAAGATTGAAACTCACCGAGGAGCGCACGGTGTCGACACCGCTGCCGCTGCGCTCGTCAATGACATCCGTCACCCGGTCGACCACATAGATATCATTGCCCGAGCCGCCGAGAAGCGTGTCGATGCCGGAACCGCCGTCCAGAATGTCGTTGCCCGCTCCCGTTTCGATGCGGTCATTGCCGCTGCCGCCGCCGACATTGTCGGCCCCGACATGGCCGCGATAAATGTCAGCACCGCCCTCCAGATCGATCCGTGGCGCACCAGTCTTGAAACGGCCAAGTCCCGTCAGGTCAAAGACATCCTTGCCCGTGGTGCCGGTCAGCAGAAAACCATTGGTATCGAGGACCTCGATACTCGCCGCCGCGGTGATCGTGAAGGTCTGGCGGTCGGTATCGTCGGTCAGCCGGATCGTGTCGCTGCCCTGGCCTCCCAGAAACGTGTCGGTGCCGATATCGCCGATCCAGAACGTATCGTCGCCGGCGCCGCCATCGAACAGGTCGCGGCCGGCATCGCCATAGAGCTGGTCGTTTCCGGCGCCACCGTACAATTTGTCATTGCCCGCGCCGCCGCGCACGATATCGATACCGGCGTGGCCGACATAGGTATCCTCGCCGCCGTGCAGATCGATTGCCGGACCGGTGTTGACGAGCTTGGTCAGGCCACTGAAATCATAGGTATCGCCGCCTTGCGTGCCCTGCATCGAAAACCCGCCGGTATTGAGCGCCTCGACGCCCGATGCGGCGTCAAGAATGATCTTCTGGCGAACCAGATTGCCGGAAAGGCGAACGGTATCGGTGCCTGAGCCGCCGACGAACGTGTCGATGCCGGCAATGTTGCCCTCGATCCAGAAAGTGTCGTTACCGGCGCCGCCGTCGAGCAGATCGTCGCCCGGTCCACCATAGAGTTGATCGTCGCCATCCTGGCCATAAAGGTAGTCGTTCCCCTCTTCGCCACGCAGCTGGTCATTGCCGCCGCCGCCAAAAATCCGGTCCCGGCCGTCGCCGCCGCGCAGGTCGTCGTTGCCGGTTTCAAGCGCGGGATCCGTCCCCTCGGCATAACCGTAGATATAGTCGGAGCTGATACCGCCCTGGCGAAAATCATTGCCTTTCGTGCCGAAAATACTGGCCATGCCAATCCTCCTTCAAACGCCGTCTGCCTCTGGCTTAGGGCCACACCGCAGCGAGCGACGGAGCAACCAACAGCTGAGTGCCACAATCAAGAGGGGGAAACAGGTATCGGAATTGAGTATTTTTCGACGCTAATGCATGTCGCCCGAAAGGGGACAGCAGTTTCGTGAAGACGATAAGCATCAAAACAAAGACCTCGAGCGCGTCGCGCGAATCCTTTTCACGTGACACGCTTCACGGAGCGATATGAGCCCGGTGCATCGCCACGGCGACGGCGCCGAGCGTACTCGACACGCCGTAAGTGCGGCGAATGTTCTGCAGATGCTTGCGCACTGTCGCCGTCGATATCCTCAGAATATCGGCGATCTCGTCGGCGGTTTTGTCCATGGCGGCCCAGGTAAGGATTTCCTGCTCGCGCGGGGTGAGTACGATCTCCAGCACATCGGGATGCCGCAGGTTCTCGACACACCGGACCGTCATCATGCTCATCAGGTTGACGGCCGTCAGCTCGCGCCGCGATAGGCGGAGTTGCCTGGCGGGAGACGCGAAAGAAACAAGCGCCTGCCAATGGCGGCGCGAATAGCTGGGAACGACATAGCCACTCATAAGCCCGAAATCCGTCGCCTCGTTCGCCACCAGTCTTGAACTTGCCGAGGCGCTCAAACGCTCAGGCACATCCTGCCAGTAGAAAGGCTGGATGGCGGTGCGACTATGGCGGCAGACACCGTCAACATCCGCATAGCGCCGTTCCACATAGCGCTGGAACCAGCCGTCCGGCCAGCCGTTGAGTTCCACCAGCGGTTCGAGCTCTTCGCTGCCCGCAGGCACACCGCTGACGATCAGATGTTCGAAACCCACTTTACGGACGGCATGAAGAAGATCAGCAAGCAAGGCGTCGGTCGTACGATGGGTTCGGCATCGCTCCACAAATTCAAAGGTTTCAACCTCGATGGTCATGCGCGTCCTGCCTCCCAAGCCTCAAGCAAGACTGTAATCAAACTTTGTAGAGAGGCAAGTATCTCCGCACCTGTCCTTGGCGTTCCCCATTCCGGACCTTCGCGCCGGACTATTTCCGAGCATGCCTGCTTGTGACTTCCTGGAAGCGGGTGAGGAATTCACGCGCGGTGCGAGAAAATTCTTGTCAGCATCGCAATGTGGCGCCCCGCATTGTTTCACCTGAGCGAGAACTCCAATTCAAAGAAAACTCTGCGGATCGATATCCAGCTGGACGCTGACCGAGCCGCGCATCTTCGGGCCGCTGGCCAGCATGGTCTTCACAAAGGCCTGCATGTCGCTGTTGCGGCGGCCGTGGACCAGCAGCCGGAAACGGTGGCGGCCGCGGATCAGCGCCAGCGGCGCCTCGGCCGGCCCCAGAATGCTGATGCCGCTGACCCGCGGTGCTGCCTGCCGCAGGCCGCGTGCATGGCCTTCGGCATCGGCGCGGGTATCCGCCGACACGATAATGGAGGCGAGACGTCCGAACGGCGGCAGCAGCGCTTTCTCCCGTTCGCCGATCTCGCGCTCATAGAACGCCTCCGAATCTCCTGAAACGATGGCCTGCATCACCGGATGCTGCGGCTGGTAGGTCTGGAGCAGACCCAGGCTCTTCAGACCCGTCCGCCCCGCCCGGCCCGTCACCTGGCTGAGCAGCTGGAATGTTCGCTCGGCAGCGCGTGGATCGCCATTGGCAAGGCCGATATCGGCATCGACGATACCGACAAAGGTCATCATCGGAAAGTTGTGTCCCTTGGCGACCAGCTGTGTGCCGACAACGATATCGGCTTCGCCCTTGGCGATCGCCTCCAGCTCCAGCCGCAGCCGCTTGACGCCCATCAGGTCGGAGGACAGCACGATGGTGCGCGCGTCGGGAAAATGCCGATCGACTTCCTCGGCGATCCGCTCGACGCCGGGCCCGCAGGCGACCAGATGGTCGAACGTGCCGCATTCGGGGCAGCTCTCCGGTGTGCGTTCGGCATAGCCGCAATGATGACACTGGATCTGGCCGCGAAACCGGTGCTCGACCAGCCAGGTCGAGCAATCCGGGCACTGGAAACGGTGGCCGCAGACCCGGCAGAGCGTCAGCGGCGCATAGCCCCGCCGGTTGAGGAACAGCAAGGCCTGCTCGCCGCGCTCCAAAGCCTTGCCGATATGGCGCAGCAGCACCGGCGACAGGAAACCACCGCGTTCGGGCGGATGCCGGCGCATGTCGACGAGACCGAGATCCGGGAGCGCGGCGTCGCCAAACCGCGTCGGCAGGTGGATCGGCTTGTAGCGGCCGAGATCGCCGTTCACCCGGCTTTCCACCGATGGCGTCGCCGAGACCAGCACGACCGGAAAATCGCCGATGCGGGCGCGCACCACCGCCATGTCGCGGGCGTTGTAGAAGACGCGGTCTTCCTGCTTGTAGGCGGGATCATGCTCTTCATCCACCACGATGAGACCGAGATTTTCGAACGGCAGGAACAGCGCCGAACGGGCGCCGGCGACGACACGGACACCACCCTCCGTCACCTGCCGCCAGACCTTTTCGCGGGTTCGCGGCGCAAGGTCGGAATGCCATTCGGCGGGTTTGGAGCCGAACCGATCCTGGAAACGCTCCATGAAGCTCGCCGTCAGGGCGATTTCCGGCAAAAGGATCAGCACCTGCTTGCCGGCCTTCAAGGTCGCGGCGATGGCCTCGAAATAGACCTCGGTCTTGCCCGAGCCGGTAATGCCGTCGATCAGCGAAACGGAAAACCCGCCGGCATCGACGCTTTCGAGCAGATCCAATGCTGCCTGCTTCTGCGGTCCTTCCAGCCGATGCTCGGCATAATCCGGATCGGGCGCGGCCACCACCGGCGGCGGCGGCATGAAGACGGTCTCGAACACGCCCTGCGCCGTCAGCCCGTCGATCACGCTTGAGGATGTGCCGGCCGCATGCGCAAGCCCCGACCGCGTCCAGGTGAATCCATTGTCGGCGGTTGCGATCACCCGTTCGCGCGCCGGCGTCATCCGTTCCGGCCGCGTATCGGTCAGCCGCAACCCCTCGATCATCGGCTCGGGATCGAAGGCGGCGGGCGCCCGCAGCGCCATGCGGGCGACAAGACCGGGCGGCGAGACGGTATAGGCGGCGACCCAATCGAGAAAAGTGCGCATGTCCCGCGACAACGGCGGACAATCGAAGACCTGGGTGATGGCCTTCAGCTTTTTCGGATCGACAGCGTCGTCCTGCACACCATCCCAGACGACACCCACCACCTGACGCGGCCCGAGCGGCACCTGCACGATCGAGCCTGGCGTAACAGCCATTCCCTCCGGCACGGCATAGGAGTATGCTTTCGGCGCGGGCATCGGCACCAGAACGGGCACGACGCGGCGGGCGAACAGGTCGTCAAACAAATCGGTCGAATCTTCGGTCATCGGCCGTGACCTTGCCTTCGGATTGCGTTAAAGAAAACCCCGAAACATCAAAAGCAGCCCGCGCAACGCCGCCGCGCGCCGAAAGGGAGAATTCCATGAAGTTTTTTGTCGATACAGCCGATGTCAATGAAATCCGTGAGTTGAACGACCTCGGTCTCGTTGACGGCGTGACGACCAATCCGTCGCTGATCCTCAAGTCGGGCCGCAACATCGTCGAAGTCACCAAGGAAATCTGCGGCATCGTCGACGGCCCGGTTTCGGCCGAAGTGGCTGCCACCGACTACGAGACGATCATGAAGGAAGCGGCCGTCATTTCGAAGATCGCCGACAATATCTGCATCAAGCTGCCGCTGACACTCGACGGCCTCAAGGCCTGCAAGAACCTGTCGTCCGACGGTCACCTGACCAATGTGACGCTGTGCTTCTCGGCCAACCAGGCGCTGCTCGCCGCCAAGGCCGGCGCGACCTTCGTCTCGCCCTTCGTCGGCCGCCTCGACGACATCGCCTTCGACGGCATGGAACTGATCCGCGAAATCCGCCAGATCTTCGACAATTACGGCTACGAGACCGAAATCCTCGCCGCCTCGATCCGCACGGTCAACCACGTCAAGGAAGCCGCCCTGATCGGCGCCGACGTCATCACCGCCCCGCCGGCAACCCTGAAGGCGCTGGTCAAGCACCCGCTGACCGATGCCGGCCTCGCAACCTTCCTCGCCGACTGGGCCAAGACCGGCCAGAAGATCGCCTGATTTTTTTCAGGAATGGAATGAACAAGGAGCCCCGCGAGACGATCGCGGGGCTTTTTTATGGGGAACAACTCTTCGATCACAAATTGAGGCGTGACCCCATAAACCGGCAGGATGCGTGACAATAAAAGCCACCCAATGGCGGATCAATCTCCACCAACCAACCTTTCGCAAGGCGTTTTCCCGATGATCCGCAGTTTCGTATGGAGATGGGGGGCACGTAACCCCATTGCTTTCGAGTGCCATCTGCGCACCGGACCTCAATCACGCCGTCCATCTGCGGAATTGTGTAGAAGAAGCCGTTCCAAAGCCGATGCAATTTTTGTTCGGCTCCACCGCTATTGGTGATAACGGCCGTTTGCACGCCCTGAGTTTCATCGACGACGATCGCCCATCCGGAAACCCAGAAGAAGCCCCAGACCGATACGAGAAGGATTGCGCCGATCAGCCACGGCAAAAGAGCAGAAAATGACTTGTACATCGAGACAACATCGAACATTCGCTGAATGTCTGCAACTGGGCGTTCAGCGAATTTGGGCTTTCAGTACATGAAGTAAAACCCGCGATCTAAGATTTAAGAATAGAAACTCATCTTTTGGCCTGAGTTGGGATCCACGATGCCAATCAGCAGTAGGGGGCAGCTTTCACGCCGAAAAACAACCCCAGCCATCGATATACCCGCCCCACGGATCCGCCTCTCGCTGCAGCAGGGTTTCCATCTCAACGATCTCGCCATAGCTCGGCAGCATCAGTCGCGTTGCCGTCACATCCCATTTCGTTTTTCCCGGCTCGCCGGTTTCATGGTACTCCACCGTGTGGAAATGCTGTTCTATCCGAGCGGCAAACGCCTTCGCTGAGACCTCATCGGGAAACATGATCGAGAAATCGATATCGCGCGGCATGGTCAAACTGTCGCCCCGCCCGTGCATTCTACGCAGGGCATCGCCGGTGGCGTCATCAGGAAAATCTTGCTTCATATCATCTCCACCAAACAGGGCTGCAAACTGCAGACTTCCTAATCATCCTCATCCATCATACCCGTCAGCCGCATCCCCTCGATCCATGTTGCCCCGTCATTGCGAATCACCCGTTTTGGACGCGTGCCGCAGCGCTTCTGGATTTCCGCTGCCAGGATTTCGGAATGGGTGACGATCCAGATCTGGCTGTCGCGGGAGGCACTGGCAATCATCGCCGCAAGGGCCGGTAGCATGTCGGGATGCAGGCTGGTTTCCGGCTCGTTGAGGGCGATGAAACGCGGCGTGCGGTAGGAGAGCAGCGCCCCGGCAAGGGCCAGGAACCGCATCTGGCCGTCGGAGAGTTCGCGCGGCGAAAACCGGCGTTGCGGGAAATCCGGAAAGACCAGCGAGAATTCGGCAAACTCTTCCGGCTCGGGAACCACCAGCCGGGCGCCGCCGAAGGCATCGGCAATGGCGCGGTCGAGATCGACCGTATCCTGCCGGGTGTGAAAGAGCGTTGCAAAGACGGCCGCAAGATTGGAGCCGTCCTCGTCCAGCAGCGGCGCGGTGACGGCAAGGCAGGGCGAGCGCAGCGGCGAATCGCGGTCGGTTCGAAACCCGTGAAAAAAGCGCCAGCCATCGACAGCCCGGCGAAACGTTCCGATTTCCGGATAGTGGCCTGCATCCCCCAGAAGCGCGATGGCCGTTTCCGATGTCAGCGCCTGCTCTGGATATTCCTCCATCCGGCCGGCACCGTTTCTGACAAAGACCCCCGGCCCGGCCCGCTTCATCACCGTGACTGGCCGGACGGCATCAACCTTGAGCTCCTCTTCCTTCACCTGCGGTTCGAAGACGAACCCGGCTGCGTCGATCGGCGGGCGCAGTCCGGCTTCGACCCTGTAATGGAAGCTCAATGCCCGCTCCTCGTCCAGCAACTCGACCTCAAGCTTGATGCGTACCGGGTCGCCGCTTCGGCGCTTGCCGCTCCACAGCGCCGACGCCATGCCGCCTTCGCGGGCGATCTCATGGGCAAGCCTGCCCCGGACTGCGGCCTGGACCAGTTGCAGGGCGCGATAGAGATTGGATTTTCCGACGCCGTTTTCGCCGATGAACAGGTTCACGCCGGCCATATCCATGCGGATGGATTTCAGCGAACGGTAATTGGCGGCGAACATCGAGCGAATCTGCATCACACAGATTTAGCCGATCGCCTCCGGCGACGAAACCACGGACCGGAACGCCGCGTCGCCGTCACGCGCAAGATCATGCACGGTGTGCCGCTCCAGCGCCCGCGTCACCTCCGTCGGATCGCCGTCCAGCGCGTCCGGCTGGATCAGATTGCCGATGGTGAAGTCGAACATGTCGCCCTTCTTGTTCAGAAGCTCGTGGAACACCGTCATGTCGCGCAGTTCGGTCGACCATTTGGCCAGCCAGTAGAACAGACCGGAATTGCGCGCCGACATGTGAACGGGAAGGATAGGCAGGTTGTATTTGCGGGCGAAGCTGACGGCGGAGGTCTTCCAGGGACGCTCGTTGAGCTTCCCGTTTGCCCAATAGGCGATGCGACCCGATGGAAAAAGCACGGTCGCCTTGCCTTCCGAGATCGACCGGTTGGTGATCTGCAGCGTCTCGCGCGCCTTCAGCTTGCTCTTGTGCTCGTCGCGCCATTCCACCGGGATGACCATCTCGACAAAACGCGGATTGACCCGGATGGCATCGCGATTGGCAAAGAACATCATGTCGGGACGGCAGTGTTTCAAAAGATCGAAGACCGCGATGCCATCGGCAATGCCCGTCGGGTGGTTGCTCACAAGCAGAAAGCCGCCTTCAGCCGGAATCCGCTGCGGCTGGCGCACACGGATATCCAGCGACAGGGTTTCGCTCAGATGCTCGAAGGCCTGGAACCCCGGCGCATTGGCAACGGCATCGGCAAATTCGATGGCCTTGCGATAATTCAGCAATGTATAGAGGAACGGCCGCATCACCGGCCAGAGCGGATGCTTGACGATGCGCTGGCCGCGCTCGGCAATCAATGTATCGACGATATGGCCGGGCTGGCCGTGCGATACCAGCGCGACCGTCTCTGCGAAGTACGTGAAACCGCTTGCCGAATCCCGCCGTGCCATGGTTTTTTCCGCTGTGCTTTCGCTGAGCTATCGCAGGTGAATATGATCCGAACATGACAAATTCCAAGAGCCGTTAGGAAAAACATAACGGCCTGACGCGCAGAGTCGTCGCTTGATTGTCGCGGAGTATGCCTGTGAACGAACTGCTGATCATTGGTCATCCCGAGCTGATGGCGGAGCGCCAGCGCTGGCTTTCGGGGCTCGGCGAAGAACGGCGCCTGTCGGACAAGACCGTCGAGGCCTACGAGCGCGACACGCGGCAATTCCTGCATTTCCTTACCGGGCATCTGAGCGGGCCGGCGCGGCTCAGCGACATCAGCGCGCTCCGGCCCGGCGACCTGCGCGGTTTTCTGGCTTCCCGCAGACGCGACGGTGCCGGCGCCCGCACGCTCGGCCGTGGCCTGGCCGGTCTGCGCTCGTTCCTGCGCCATCTGGAAAAGAAGGGCCTTGCCAACGCCGCCGGCGCCTCTGCGGTACGCTCGCCGAAACAGCCGAAATCGCTGCCGAAACCGCTGACATCAGTCGATGCCCTGATGGTCGTCACCAGCGAGGCGCAGCTTGCCGAAGAGCCCTGGATCGCCACCCGCAACGCCGCCGTGCTGACCCTGCTCTACGGCTGCGGCCTGCGCATCTCCGAGGCGCTGGACCTCACGCCCGATGATTTTGCCGGCACTCCGACGGCGCTGCGCATCCACGGCAAGGGCGGCAAGACCCGCGTCGTACCGCTGATCGCAGCCGCCGTCGATGCCGTGCGCGCCTACGAAAAACTCTGCCCCTATCATCTGGCGCAGGACGGTCCGCTGTTTCGCGGCGCCAAGGGCGGCAAACTACAGGCGGCGATCATCCAGCGCGAAATGCAGAAATTGCGCGGCGCGTTGGGCCTGCCGGACACTGCGACGCCGCATGCGCTGCGCCATTCCTTCGCCACCCATCTTCTGGCCGGCGGCGGCGACTTGCGAACCATCCAGGAACTGCTCGGCCATGCCAGCCTGTCGACCACGCAGGTCTACACCGGCGTCGATTCGGCACGGCTTCTGGAGATTTACGACCGGGCGCATCCGCGCGCTTGATGCCGGGGCCAAAACAACCCATAAGTGCAGCCGCTGTTTCAGATCGATTGCTTGCGAGTTGTGATGTATCCTTGTCTTTCCCATTTCCATGTCCGCGAATTCTCCAGAACCGCCCGCGGGCTTCTCGCCAACGTCGCCTGCATCCTCCTCATTCCGCTGGCATTCGTCCTTCCGGCACATGCCGACGAACCGCCAGTCTGCGCCGGTAAGAATCTGCTTGCCGAAATGGAACGCAGCGATCCGCAGGCTTTGGCCGACTTGCGCAAGCAGGCTGCTGAGACACCGAATGGAAAGGGCATATTCTGGAAGATCGAGCGCACAGGCGTTGAGCCCTCATATCTGCTTGGCACAATGCATATCACCGATCCTCGCGTCGTCCTCACACCGGAGGAAGCATGGGCTCCGTTTGACCATGCCGATACCATTGCTCTTGAACTGGAAAACCTGGAACCGATGGATATCGCACGGGCACTGCTTTCCCGTCCCGAACTGACGATGCTCACCGATGGCACTTCGGTGAAGACCTTGCTTAATTCCGAGGAGGTCAGCCGGCTGGAAATCGCACTGAAACAGCGCGGAATTCCTCTTTTTGCGGTTGCCAAGATGAAACCATGGATGCTGCTCATGCATATCAGCCTGCCCGCCTGCGAGAAGAGACGGGCAGCAGCCGGGTTGGCGCCTCTCGATCTTGCACTGATCCGCATCGCACAGGACTTGGACAAAACCGTCGTCGGCCTTGAAACAGCAGTTGAGCAGATGGAGGCAATGAATGCGGTTGATTCGGCGCCGCTGCTCCGCACCGTTCTTCAGCAGTTGGAGGCAGACGATAAGCTGGACGACATGTTCGCGACCATGACCGATATGTACCTTGATGGCGACACGGGGATGTTCATTCCACTGAGCTACCATGTCCTCGGCACGACAGCCTCGGAGGACGCCGGCTATGCTGATTTTATGAAATACATGATCACCGACCGCAACATCCGCATGGCGGAGCGCGCGGCCCCTCTCCTCGATGACGGCAATGCGTTCATCGCCGTCGGTGCGATGCACCTGATCGGAGAGCAGGGACTGGTCGAACTGTTCCGGAAGCAGGGTTATACCCTCACCCGTCTTCATTGATGCAAGTGGAGGTTTGCGAACAAGATTAGGCGGTTCATTAACCGATTGGGAAATCGGCCCCGTTATGGTTGCGGCAACGTCCGTGGAGAGCATGCCGATATGAACCGCCTTATCCGATCGATCCGTCTTTCCGTCGCCGATCGCCTCGGCGACAATATCCTCGCGCTGATCGCCACCCTGCATGTTCTGTTCGCGCTCAGCCTGATCGTCACCCTCTTCGCGGTGTCCCAGGCCCGCGCCGAAGATGCCTCCTGCGGCGGCAAGAATCTGATCGCCGACATGCGGACCTCCGATCCGGCCAGGCTTGCAGCGCTGGAAAAGGAAGCGGCGGCCGTTCCCAACGGCAAGGGCACGTTCTGGAAGATCGAAAAGGCCGGTATCGCGCCGTCCTACCTGCTCGGCACCATGCATGTCACCGATCCGCGCGTGCTGGCCATGCCGAAAGGCGCCGACGCAGCCTATCAGACGGCAAAAACCGTCATCGTCGAATCCGACGAGATCGTCGACGACCGCAAGGCGGCGGCGGCGATCATGATGCAGCCGGGACTGACCATGTTTGCCGACGGCAAGTCGATCAAGGATTTTCTCAAGCCCGAGGAAACGGAAAAACTGGCGGCCGGTCTGAAAGCCCGTGGCATACCGCTGACGCTGGTTGCCCGGATGAAACCCTGGATGATCGCCAGCTTCGTCGCCCTGCCCGCCTGCGAAATGAGCCGCAAGGCGGCCGGCGCCTCCTTCCTCGACAAGAAGCTGGCCGAAGACGCATTGAAGCAGGGCAAGACCCTGAAGGGGCTGGAAACGCTGGTCGAACAGCTGAAGGCGATGGATGCGCTGCCGGTCGAATTTCACCTGCAGGCGCTGATCGAGACGCTCGATCTCGGCGACACGGTTGCCGATGTCATGGAAACGACGACCGACTTGTATCTCACCGGCGATACCGGCCTGATCATGCCGATGATGAAGGCCGTCTCGGAGGAAAAATCCGCCGATAGCGATGCAGGCTATGCCGATTTCGAGCAGCGCATCATTACCGATCGCAACAGGACCATGGCGGCCCGCGCCAGGCCGATCCTCGACGGCGGCGCCGTGTTCATGGCCGTCGGTGCCCTGCACCTGCCGGGCAAAGACGGCGTGATCGAGCTGCTGCGCAGGCAAGGCTTCACGATATCGAACATGTCGGTGGCCAACTGACACGGTTTCTGTTGATCGGCTTGGCCGGATAAGCTCCCGTTGTGTCTGTGATCATTGGCGGCGCGTTCCTCTGACGGGCACAGGAACGGACGGATGAGAAAGCGCTTCTGAATGAGCTCTTTCTACACTCCGGGCACGTCGAACACCTCGCCCGCCCGCAACGCCCGAAACCGCTCCCGCGCGACGTCCTGTTCCTTCAGCGCCACCTCCAGTGCCCGGACCGGCTCCTCGATCCCCTCGTTGGTCAGCTGCACCGTCCCGAAATGATGCCCGGCGGCATGGGCGGCGTTGCAGAGTTGCATGCCCGTCACCGCCTCCTCCGGGTTCTGGTGCTGCGCCTTCATGAACCAGCGCGGCTCGTAGGCGCCAATCGGCAGGTTGGCGAGGCGGAAGGGGCCGTGCTTTTCCGCAGCGGCGCGGTAGTTGATACCGTCGTGGAAGCCGGTATCGCCGATATGGTAGATTCTTCCGGCCGGCGTCGAAATGACGAAGGCGGCCCAGAGCGCCATGCGACGATCGCGCGCGCCGCGGGCCGACCAGTGGTGGCAGGGTTCGCAGTCGATGGTGACGCCGTCCCAGAAGGAGATCTGCTCGCCCCAGTCCATATCGGACATCTTGGCGTCGGGGATGGCGCGGTGGATGATCGTGTCGTTGCCGAGCGGGGTGACGATGTGCGGGCCATGCTCCGCCTGCAGCCGCTTCAGGGTAGCAAGGTCGAGATGGTCGTAGTGATTGTGGGTGACCAGCACGATGTCGATCGGCGGCAGGTCGTCGAAGCGGATGCCCGGTTCGACCACGCGTCGCGGCCCGGCGAAGGAAAACGGGCTTGTGCGCGGCGACCAGACGGGATCGGTCAGGATATTGAGCCCGGCGACCTGGATCAGCAGCGTGGCATGGCCGACCATGGTGACACGCAGGCCATCGCCGTCGACGCGATCATCGGGCTTCGCCGGCGGAAAAGGGCTCGGCACCCGTTTCGGCCACGCGCTCCGGCCGCCACCGAACTGCCACCGCATCAGCTCGCGAAACCCGAGCGGTGCTTCACCTTCGGGGTTGAAGAAATAGGTGCCGTCGAAATGATCGGAGACGGGGCCGGTGTAATAGAGATTGCGTTTGCGGCCTGCGGTCGTTTCCATGGGGCCTTTCAATTCTGGCAGTTTCGGTGTTGACTGTAGTTGGTGAGCAAAGGTGTATTCCGGAAGATGTCGCCGAAAAATAACGCGGTGTCGGACCGCATGCATACCGCATGGAGGGCTTTGGCGATATTTGCCCTGCTGTCCCTCTATCCCGGATTCGCCTTTTCGACCGATCGCGAAAATCCGAATATTGTTCGATTTGAGGGTAAGCCCAGGAACCTTTAGTCTCTTCTGGGCGACGATTTCAAATCCTATATCGAATCCGTCGAGAAGAGGCACGGGAAAGACAGGCTTGGATTTATCGGAGGACTTCAGTCGAAACGATTCACGTGCAGATATTCTCCATCTGGGTCTGATTTCGAATGTGTCCGTTTTGGATGCAGGCGGGGTGTTTTGTTTTCGAGGTATCTGATGCAATGGAGCGTTTCTTCGCATCCCCTCAAGCCTGAAACATATATTGCCAACACCATCGGCTATCGGTTTGCCATGAGGTGCTACCCACCCGCGGATATCGAAAAAGCTCAGGAAGATTTTGTTTTTCGACAGAGGCCGTTGAAATAATAGCTCCTTGCCGGGCTCGACAGTGTGTTGCAACCACGGGTACTTTTGATTTTGCGTCTTGTTTTCCTCGTGGAAATGCACAACGTTTGGACATCGCGCGCATCCCTTACTCCCCTTATTCCACGCGAAGCCGGGAGAGTTGCGTCAATCCAGTTCGGTTCGAAGACGTCATGCTGCAGAAATTTGTTTATGATCAAATTGCCCGTATCACTTTGAACGGCATGGCACCTGCAGCCTTTTGCATCGTCGTCGTCTGGCAGATCCTGATGGTCGTACTGTATTTGAGAGGGGCCGTCGCCGCACCGGTTCTAGCGGTCGGTAGCGCAGTCGGCTTCAGCTATTGGGATTGGGCGCATACGGATTACGTCGCCTCGCTCACGCCTGGCAAGAGCAGATTCACGTCGCGCGATCGAGCGCAACTCTACATATCCAGCGCCGTGTTTGGCCTGCCCCTTCTGTGGATAGCTCTGCCGCGCAGTTCTGCCTTGTTGGGCGAACTCGATTTCGGCTGGGAGTGGAGTTTCAACCTGGCCGCAATGATCGCGATCTGTGTGTTATGCGTCGGAAGTTTCTTCAAGCACTTTCGCATATGATAAGATGGAGGGCTTTGTTCAATCGAGCAAAGCCTTGACTTTCCCGCCCATATCGTGTTTACCGCCCGCAATCTGCGACAAGAACAAGACTTGTAGCCGCCGACCCGGACCCATTGCGGAGATCCCGGAGGTCAACACCCGACAGCGCGTTGCGCCCTCGGGTGCTTTTTGGCTTTGCGTCTTGTTTTCGTCAAGGAAAAGCACAACGTTTCGGGCATCCGACCAGATGCCCTGAAACGACAAGGATGAAGCGATGTTTGAAAGTCTCCAGGACCGCCTTGGGTCAATCCTGAATGGATTGACCGGCCGTGGCGCGCTGTCGGAAGCCGATGTTTCGGCTGCCCTGCGCGAGGTTCGCCGTGCGCTCCTGGAAGCAGACGTCGCGCTCGAAGTCGTGCGCTCGTTCACCGACAAGGTGCGGGAAAAGGCCGTCGGCGCGGAAATCCTGAAGTCGATCAAGCCCGGCCAGATGGTCGTCAAGATCGTCCATGACGAGCTGATTGCCATGCTCGGCTCCGAAGGCGTGCCGATCGATCTCAACGCGCCGGCCCCGGTCGTCATCATGATGGTCGGTCTGCAGGGCTCCGGTAAAACCACGACGACGGGCAAGATCGCCCTTCGCATGAAGACGCGGGACAAGAAGAAGGTCCTGATGGCGTCGCTCGACACGCGCCGTCCGGCAGCCCAGGAGCAGCTTCGGCAGTTGGGCGTCCAGACCGGCGTCGATACGCTGGCGATCATTGCCGGCCAGTCGCCGACCGATATCGCCGCGCGCGCAGTCCAAGCCGCCAAGCTCGGCGGCCATGACATCGTCATTCTCGACACCGCCGGCCGCACGCATATCGACGAGCCGCTGATGCTCGAGATGGCCGAGATCAAGCGCCGCTCGAACCCGCATGAAATCCTGCTCGTCGCCGATGCGCTGACCGGCCAGGACGCCGTCAACCTTGCCCGCAATTTCGACGAGCGAGTCGGCATTACCGGCCTCGTGCTCACCCGCATGGATGGCGACGGACGCGGCGGTGCGGCTTTGTCGATGCGCGCCGTCACCGGCAAGCCGATCAAGCTGATCGGTGTCGGCGAAAAGATGTCGGAGCTGGAAGAGTTCCATCCGCGCCGCGTCGCCGACCGTATCCTCGGCATGGGCGACATCGTCTCGCTGGTCGAGAAGGCCGCCGAAAACATCGATGCCGAGAAGGCGGCGGCCATGGCCGCCAAGATGAAGACCGGCAAGTTCGACTTGAACGATCTCGCCGACCAACTCGGCCAGATGCAGAAGATGGGCGGCATGGGCGGCATCATGGGCATGATGCCCGGCATGGCCGGCATGAAAGACAAGATGGCCTCGGCCGGCCTCGACGACCGCATGTTCGGCCGCCAGCTCGCCATCATCTCCTCGATGACCAAGGCCGAGCGCGCCAATCCCGATATCCTCAAGCACTCCCGCAAGAAGCGCATCGCCGCCGGTTCCGGCACCGATGCGGCCGAAATCAACAAGCTGCTGAAAATGCACCGTTCCATGGCCGACATGATGAAAATGATGGGCGGCAAGGGCAAGGGCGGCATGATGAAGCAGATGATGGGCGGCCTTGCCGGCAAGATGGGTCTTGGCGGAATGGGCGGCGGCATGGGCGGCATGCCCGATCTGTCGAAGATGGACCCCAAGCAGCTGGAAGCCCTGCAGAAGCAGGCGGAAGCCGCCGGTCTCGGCAAGGGCGGCATGCCCGGCATGGGCGGTGGCGGTTTGCCGGGGTTGGGCGGCGGCATGAAGCTGCCCGGTCTCGGTGGCGGATTCCCGGGCCTGCCCGGTTTGCCGAAGAAGAAGTGAGGACTGGACCCGAATGATTGATCCGGCAGTCAAACAGGAACTCTCGGGCTACCGCCAGTCGATCGACAATATCGACGCGGCGCTCGTGCACATGCTGGCCGAACGCTTCCGCTGCACCAAGGCGGTGGGCGTGCTGAAAGCCAAGTACAATTTGCCGCCGGCGGACCCGGCGCGCGAGGAATACCAGATCGACCGCCTTCGGCGCCTCGCCAAGGAAGCCGATCTGGACCCGGATTTCGCGGAGAAGTTCCTGAACTTCATCATCCACGAAGTCATCCGGCATCATGAAGCCATCGCTGCCGATCTCAAGGATTGATCAGCTTTAACAATACACAAAAAGGCCGTCTCAGACGGTTTGATATCTCAAGGAGTACATGACATGGCACTGAAAATTCGTCTCGCCCGCGGTGGTTCCAAGAAGCGCCCGTTCTACCAGATCGTTATCGCCGACGTGCGTTCGCCGCGCGACGGCCGTTTCCTGGAAAAGGTCGGTTCCTGGAACCCGATGCTGAAGAAGGACGACGCAAAGCGCGTTGAACTGAACGTCGAGCGCATCCAGCATTGGATGTCGAACGGCGCGCTGCCGACCGACCGCGTCCTGCGCTTCCTCAACGAAGCCGGCGTTGCAACGCGCGAAACCCGCGTCAACCCGACCAAGGGCCTGCCGGGCAAGAAGGCGCTGGAACGTATCGCCGAAGCCAAGCAGAAGGCTGAAGACGCAGCCGCCGCTGCTGCTGAATAATACCAAGGATCGCCGGTAGGAACCCATAGGATCGGCTCGATCTTTGTTCCCGGCCAGGCGATAGCCTATTTTTGAAGCGGGCGGCGTTTTCATGCCGCCCGTTTTCGTTTATGCGAGTGGCACAATCTGGAGAGTGACCCGGCAATGAGCAAACTCAACAACCCTGTGCTGATGGGAACGATCGGCGGCGCTCAAGGGCTGCGCGGCGAAGTGCGCGTCAAATCCTTTGCCGAGGATCCGACGGCGATCGGCGACTACGGCCATCTCCATGCCGAGGACGGACGCACATTCGAGGTTCTGGAAGTGCGCGAGGCGAAGAACGTCGTCATCGTGCGGTTTCGCGGCGTCAACGACCGCAATGCCGCCGAGGCGCTGAACGGCCTGGAACTTTATGTCGAGCGCGACAACCTGCCCGACGACGATCTCGACGAGGACGAATTCTTCTATGCCGATCTCGAGGGTCTCGAAGCGCTCGATGCCGATGGCAAGAGCTACGGCACGGTCACCGGCGTGTTCGATTTCGGCGCGGGCGATCTTCTGGAGCTGAAAGGCCCCGGCAAGCGGCCGGTGCTGATCCCCTTTACCGAATGGTCGGTGCTGGAAATCGATCTGGAAGCCGGCACCATGCTGGTCGATCCGCTGGCGGCCGGCCTGACCGACGACAAGGACGAGGATCCGACCAGCCAGTTCAAGCCCAAGGCGAAGTGAGCCTTGTCCTTCCGCGCCACCATCCTGACGCTCTACCCGGACATGTTTCCGGGACATCTCGGCCAGTCTCTGTCCGGCAAGGCGCTGGAGCGCGGCCAGTGGTCGCTGGACACCGTCCAGATCCGCGATTTCGCCGAGGACAAGCACCGCACCGTCGATGACACGCCGGCCGGCGGCGGCGCCGGCATGGTGCTGCGGGCCGATATTCTGGCCAAGGCGATCGATCATGCGTCTGATGGCGGCGACCGCCCCCGGCTTTTGATGAGCCCGCGCGGCAAACCGCTGACGCAGGAGCGCGTGCGGGAATTGGCGGCAGGGCCCGGCGCCATCATCGTCTGCGGCCGTTTCGAGGGCGTCGATCAGCGGGTGATCGATAGCCGCCAGCTCGAAGAGGTTTCGATCGGCGACTACATTCTCTCCGGCGGCGAGCCGGCTGCGCTGATCCTGCTCGACGCCATCGTCCGCATCCTGCCCGGCGTGATGGGCAACGATCTTTCCGGCGTGCATGAAAGCTTCGAAGGCGGGCTCTTGGAGCATCCGCACTATACCCGGCCGCAGGTGTTCGAGGGGCAGGAAATTCCCGCCGTTCTCACGTCGGGCCATCACGGCGATATCGCCAAATGGCGCGAGGCAGAAGCGCGGCGGCTGACGGCGGAGCGGCGGCCGGACCTGCTGCGGAAGTAGGCTCAGTCGCTGCGTCACAGTCGGCATGGCACGCCACATCGGCATGCCATGCCCGTTTCGGGTTTTACTCCGCTGCTTGCGGCAGTGCGCTGGTGGCCAATTCCGGTCTGCCTCCGGAGAGCGTTCGCTGCCCCAGTGAAATGGTGAGCACAGCCGCCACGCCGGCCGCCACGGAGAGCCAGAAGCCATTCTGCGCACCAAAATTGTCCACGACCCAGCCCGCCAGAAACGCTCCGAGCGCCATGCCGATGCCGATGCCGGTCATGACCCAGGTGACGCCTTCCGTCAGCATCGATTCCGGGACCCGGCGCTCGATCAGCCCAAACGCGGTTATGAATGTCGGCGAGATGGCGATGCCGCTCAGAAAGACGGCCAAGGCCAAAAGGGGCACGGTGTCGGCAATCAGCAGAGGCAGGGCCGTGACGGCAAGAACGCTGACGGCGATCAGCAGCTGCTTGTGCAATGGCGTGCGCAGGTTCAGGGCGCCAAGCACCAGCCCGAGAACGAAGGATCCGACCGCGTAGACGCCGATCACAAGACTGGCAGCGCCCGGCTGTCCGAGTTCCTTGGTGATGGCAACGGTGGTGACCTCAGCCGTCGCGAACATGGAGCCGACAAACACCAGCGCCAGCGTTATGATCTGCACCGACCGCAAGCGAATGGCCGACGTCCGCGCTGTTCCGGCCTCTGCCGGACGCACTGCCGGCTCGGTCGATCGCTGCAGGGTGAAGGCCGCGGTTCCAACAGCCAGGAAAATCGTTGAGATCAGCATGCCGGCTTCCGGAAACAGAGAGACCGCCAAACCGACCGAGAGCGACGCCCCGGCGATGTAAACCAGCTCGTCGGCTGCGGATTCAAAGGCGAAGGCGGTGTTCAGCTCCGGGCGGTCCCGGAAGATTTCGCTCCAGCGTGCCCGCAGCATCGCAGGAATGCTGGGCATGGCAGCGGCCAGAAAGGCGGAGACGAACAATGTCCATTCCGGCCAGTCCCGGCTGGCTGACAGAATGAGGAAAACAAAGGCCATCACCGAGACAATCGTTGTCGGCACGATGACGGCACTTTGTCCGAACCGGTCGACCATGCGCGATATCTGCGGCGCGGCGAGCGCGTTGGTCAGCGCGAAGGTGGCCGAAACAGCGCCGGCAATCCAATATTCGCCGCGCGTCTGCGACAGCATGGCGACAATGCCGATCGGGGCCATGGCAATCGGCAGGCGGGCAAAAAACCCGGCGGCGGAAAAGCCCTTCGCCCCCGGCACACTGAATATTTCCTTGTAGGGATTGGACATCGGATGCTCCTGAAATCGTCTGGATGCACCACTTACATACGTGGCGTATGCCACAAGGTGATTGCATACGTCCCGTATGTCAATTAAAATACGCGACGTATGTAAAAATAAATACGCGACGTATGTGAATCAGGAGACCTCATGATCAAGCCGCGCCCCGAAATGATCGCCGAAACACGCGCCAAACTGGTCGCGGCTGCCCGGCATGCCTTCGGGACCGTTGGATACGCGCAATCCTCGATGGATGATTTCACCGCGACGGCGGGCCTGACCCGCGGTGCCCTCTACCACCATTTCGGCGACAAGAAGGGCTTGCTGCAGGCGGTCATCCAGCAGATCGACGCCGAGATGACGGCGCGATTGAACAGGGTTTCGGCCGGGGCCGCAACACGCTGGCAGGGGTTTGTGGATGAGTGTGCGACCTATATCGAGATGGCATTGGAGCCGGAAATCCAGAGGATCATGTTTCGCGATGGTCCCGCCGTCCTTGGCGATATATCGCAATGGCCAACCACCAGCGGCTGCATCGTCGCCCTCAAGAAAAGCCTCGGCCAGCTCAAGCAGGACGGTATGATTATCGACATCGACGAGGAAGTGACGGCACGCATGATCAATGGCGCCAGCAGCAATGCCGCCCTGTGGGTTGCCAATTCCGACAACCCGGAGGAAACCTCAAAAAGGGCAGTGCAGGGTTTTCGCACGCTGCTCGAAGGGCTGCGATCGAAACAGGTCTGATGGGGTTGCCGCGGCCGCTTCAGTCTCACCCCGTGACAAAGTAATAAACCGCCAGCAACAATCCAACCACGACCACCAGCCCCCTGATCAGCGCCTGCGGCACGCGGCGGGCGAGCCAGACGCCGGCATAGCCGCCGAGCGCGCCGCCGGGGATCATGACGGCGGCATGCAGCCAGCCGACGACATTGCCGCCGGCAAAGACGACGATGGCGACGGCGGCAATCACCATGGCGAGGAAATTCTTCAGCGCATTGACGCGGTGATAGTCGCCGCCGGTCGACAGCCCCAGCACGGCCAGCATCATGATGCCCATGCCGGCGCCGAAGAAACCGCCATAGATGGCGGTGACGAACTGGCCGGCCATGCCCAGCGGCCCGACCGGCGCGCCGTCCTCGGACGCCCTCGGGCGCAAGAGCGGGCCAAGCGCGAAGATCGCGGTGGCGGCGAGCAGCAGCCAGGGAACCATCGCCCGGAAGGACGGATTGGACAGCGACAGCAGGATCAGCGCGCCGGCAAGACCTCCGATCAGCGAGAGAATGCCAAGGACGATCACTTCGCGGCGATCGGCCCAGATCTCCTTGCGATACGCAAGCGCCGAGGTGACGTAGCCCGGAAACTGCACGATCGAGGAGGTGGCATTGGCGACGATCGGCGGCAGGCCGGCGAGCGTCATCGCACCGAAGGTCAGAAACGTGCCGCCGCCGGCAACGGCATTGACGGCACTCGACAGGAAGCCAGCGACAAACAGCATGATGGCAGTGGATATGGACATGACGCTCCTCCAGCGGTACAAAAGGACATAGCCCGCAGGTTGACCGGCGGCAAGACGCGGAAATCGTCCTCCGCCGGCTAGCGGCAGGGAGAATTTTTGTTGCCTGGGGATGACAAGCGCCGCGCTTTGGTGTATTCGCCCGACCGGTTCGGGAAAAATCCCGTCGCCTGAAAAACAAAGAATGGTGAATTCGCTCCTGTTCCTCACTTGGGAACAAAACCTGGCGGCGCCTCGTAAAGAGGATTGGT
Source organism: Rhizobium herbae (assembly GCF_017873135.1). Taxonomy (GTDB): domain Bacteria; phylum Pseudomonadota; class Alphaproteobacteria; order Rhizobiales; family Rhizobiaceae; genus Pararhizobium; species Pararhizobium herbae. Next base: position 151,101 of record NZ_JAGGJV010000003.1, read on the forward strand.
CCAAGAGGTACGGTCGAGCGCTCTGGCTGTTTCAGAAGAACTTGAGAAGGTTGAGACCCATGAACATCATCCAGCAGCTGGAAGCCGAACAGGCCGCCAAGATTGCCGCCAAGCGCACGCTTCCGGAATTTTCGGCAGGCGACACCGTCCGCGTCAACGTTCGCGTGACGGAAGGTACCCGTACCCGCATCCAGGCCTATGAAGGCGTTTGCATTGCCCGTTCCGGCGGCGGCATCAACGAAAGCTTCACGGTCCGCAAGATTTCCTACGGCGAAGGCGTCGAGCGCGTCTTCCCGGTTTACTCGCCGATGGTCGAAGGCGTCGAGATCGTTCGCCGCGGCAAGGTCCGTCGCGCCAAGCTCTATTACCTGCGCGATCGTCGCGGCAAGTCGGCGCGTATCGTTGAAGACACCGGCGTTCGCGCCCGCAAGCTGAACGACGCCGAGCGTCAGGCCGTTGCCGAAGAAAAGGCACGCCTGGAAGCTGAAAAGGTCGCAGCAGCACAGGCTCTGGCCGCCGAAAAGGCAGCAGCCGAAGCCGCCGCAGCAGAGGCAGCCGCAGCCAAGGCCGCTGAAGAAGCCGCCGCTGCCGCAGCAGCAGCCGAACCGGCAGCAGAATAAGTTTCAATCCATCGGGATTGTTGGACATTTTTGAGCAAGGCGGCCTTCGGGTCGCCTTTTTCTTTGGGGGCAAGAAAACAATGGACGACTATCTCAAGACCAATCTTCTGAACTGGGACGACCGGGCGGCGCTGCACGCGACCGATACCACCGGCAGCTACCGGATCGACCGGGTGCTATCAGGCGGCTCGTCGCTGCATGCGCTGGAGGCAGGCGAGATCGGCGAGATCGCCGGCAAGGACATCGTCCATCTGCAATGCCATATCGGGCTCGACACGCTGAGCCTCAAGCATCTGGGCGCACGCTCGGTCACCGGGCTCGATTTCTCGCCGGTCGCGATTGCCGCCGCGCGGGATTTTGCCGTGAAGGCCGGGACGCAGGCAACCTTCGTCGAGGCCTCGGTCTATGACGCGGCGACGGCGCTTGAGGGCCAGACCTATGACATGGTCTTCGTCACCTGGGGCGCCATCCACTGGCTGCCGGACATTTTTCGCTGGGCCGAGGTCGTCGCCAGCCTGCTGCGTCCCGGCGGCCGGCTCTACCTGCTCGATGGGCATCCGCAGATGTATCAATACGAAGGCGCTGAGAATGGCCGTCTGTCGCTCGCTTATGGCTGGCGCACGCCGGCCGATGCGCCGCTTCTGTTTGAGGAAACCCACACCTATACCGGCGACGAACGGCCGCTGACCCACCAGCGCATGTACGAATGGCTGCATCCGATCAGCCATACCGTCAACGCGCTCCTGAAGGCCGGGCTGACGCTCGATTTTCTCAACGAGCACGAGATCCTGGCCTGGCGGCATTATCCCGACATGATCGAGACCGGCGAGGACCAGTTCGAGCAGGCGCCGGGACAGCCGCGCATTCCGCTGTCGTTTTCGATCGGGGCGAGCAAGCCATTGTCACGATAGCGGCCTGCCTGCCATGTCACCCGAGGTGTCGGCGGACTTGCCGCCGGCCGATCATGGCTTGGTCGCGGGGTCCCAATGCTCGTCGGCCTTTCCGTCCTTGATCCGCCAGGTGTCGTACCAGGTCGTCGTATAGGTCTTGGCGGGATCCTTCTCGTCCTTGATCTCGCGGACATAGCCGACGGTGACGAGATCGCCTTCCGCCGTGACGAAGGCGACCGGTGTCTTGATCTTTTCCGGAATGGGCGACGGCTTCCTGTCGAGCACCTTGGTAAAGTATTGCACCACGCCGGCGCTGCCCGATGCGGCGTTGGGATTGTGCTGGAGGTAACGCTCGGTCAGATACTGGTCCGCCTTGTCCCAACGATTGGCTTCGAGCAGATCGCGGATGATGCCGTAGACCACCTGTTTGTTGGCGTTGAGCTTTGGGTCCGGGCTGGTGAACAGCGCTTCCGCATCGGATGCCGCGACCACCGCTTCCTGCGCTGATACAGGCGTGCCTGCCGCCATCAGTCCGGTCAGCGAAAGCGCAAAAGCGATAGGGGCCAGGGTTCGTTTCATCGGATGATTTTCCTTTTCAGTGATGCATGAGCGGCATCTGACAAGATATGGGGCGGCAAACGCGCCGCATCGGAACCTATGGACAAGCAGGCCTGCGCGAAAGGAGGCAGTTTTTCCGCTGAAGGTTCCAAAAAGATAACCAGGTTCCATGCGCCGTCGCCGATCTCTCTGCTATTTTCAGGATGTTGCCCGTGAAACCGACCGGCAAAGCCTCTCGTCTCTTGCCAGCCTGTCGGCTTCTGTGACAGGTTCCATTCGCCACAATTCAGGAGCCCATCCATGTTTTCCCGCCGCACCATTCTCGCCGGCCTGACCGCCCTTGTTCTTGCACCTTTGAGCGTTGCCGCCGCCGATCTGCCGGATCTGGCCGGGCGCACTGTCGTGGTCGTCACCGAGAATGCCTATCCGCCGCTGCAGTTCGTCGATCCGAAGAGCGGCAAGGCGATCGGCTGGGAATATGACGCGATGGAAGAGATCGCCAAGCGGCTGAACTTCAAGCTGGAAATCCAGAACACCTCCTGGGATGCGATGATCCAGGCCGTCTCCGACGGCCAGTACGACATCGGCATGACCGGCATCACCATCAAGGACGAACGCAAGACGCAGGTGGACTTCTCCGATCCCTATATGCGCTCGCAGCAGTTCATGCTGGTGCGCGGCGACGAGGCTCGTTTCACCGATGCAAAGACGTTCGGCGCATTCACGGATGGGCTTGTCGGCGCGCAGCCGGGAACCTCGCCCTTCTACACGGCGGTCTACGAGATCCTCGACGGCAACGAGCAGAACCCGCGGGTAAAACTGTTTGAAACCTTTGGTGCCACCGTGCAGGCCCTGAAGGCCGGCGACGTCGATGTCGTCTTGACCGACAGCGTCGCGGCCAAGGGCTACGTCGATTCCTCGGCCGGCGGGCTCAAGGTGATCGGCGGGCCGCTCGGCACCGAGGATTTCGGTTTCATCTTCAAGAAGGGCTCTGATCTTGTCGCGCCCGTCAACGCCGCGATCGCCGCGCTGAAAGCCGACGGCACGCTCGACAAGCTGAACCAGAAATGGTTCGTCGACTACAAGATGGGCGAATGATCGCCGCCCGATGACGCCTGCTTCTCCGCAATCTTCGAAGGGCGACTATCCCTGGTGGCTGGTCGCCCTTGCCGTGATCGCCGTGGCGCTGGCCGTGGTGATCGCGGCCAACGGCATCTACCGCCAGGTTTTCGGCATCGTCTCCGCCGGCATCGGCATCACCGTTCTCGTCACCCTGCTCGGCTTCTTCTTCGCCACGGCACTGGGGCTGGGTATCGCGCTGATGGCGCTGTCGGAGCGCAACGTGCTGCGCCAGATCGCCCGGTTCTATACCGAGGTCATCCGCGGCATCCCCATCCTCGTGCTTCTATTCTACATCGCCTTCGTCGGCGCCCCGGCGCTGGTGACGCTGATCAACGTCATCCTGTCGCCGCTGATTTCGGCCGGCTCGATGGAGCCGATGCTGGTGCGTGACCTGTCGCTGATGTGGCGCGCGGTCATTGCGCTCTCCATCGGCTATTCCGCCTTCATCGCCGAGGTGTTTCGCGCCGGTATTCTCTCGGTCGACAAGGGGCAGATCGAGGCGGCCAAGGCTCTGGGCCTGTCGCGTTATCAGCGCTTCCGCCTGGTGGTCTTCCCGCAGGCAATCCGCGTCATCCTGCCGCCGCTCGGCAATGATTTCGTGGCGATGGTAAAGGACAGTTCGCTCGTCTCGGTACTCGGCGTCGCCGACATCACCCAGATGGGCAAGATCTACGCATCCGGCTCGTTCCGGTTCTTCGAGACCTATTCGATCGTGGCGTATATCTATCTGATCCTGACGATCGGGCTGTCGCTCGGGTTGAGGCGGCTGGAGCAGAGATTGAGGCAGGGGCAGAGAGGGTAGGTTGATTGGGGCTTCCCTCTTCTCCCCAGCGGGGAGAAGGTGGCCCGAAGGGCCGGATGAGGGGGCGGCTCGACGGAGCTTGCCGCAAGTCCCCCTCATCGCCTCACTCCGTTCGGCACTTCTCCCCGCTGGGGAGAAGAGGGAGACCGCGGAGTCACGATCACTCCCATCACGGCAATTGCCGAACATTGAAAAAATTGCTATATCCCCGCCCATGGAATCCAAATTCGGATGTTTCGAGCAGAAAATCGTCGTGCTGCAGGACCACAAGCGTCTGCCGGCACGGTTTTTCGCGTGCGTTTCCGGCGCCCTCAGCAGCCGACTTATCTGACTGTCGGGGCCTGACCCCGACCGGCCGCCGGCGCCCTTTGCCGGAACTTTTCCTGACCTTCTTCTTCACAATGGATGCACAGCCATGAGCGCACCGCGTACTCTCTACGACAAGATCTGGGACGACCACCTGGTCGATCAACAGGATGACGGAACCTGTCTTCTCTATATCGATCGCCATCTCGTTCACGAAGTGACGAGCCCGCAGGCGTTCGAAGGCCTGCGCCTGACGAACCGTCAGGTGCGCGCTCCGCAGAAGACGCTTGCCGTCGTCGACCATAACGTTCCGACCTCGCCGGATCGCCATCTCGGCATCAAGAACGAGGAAAGCCGCATCCAGGTCGAGGCGCTCGCCCAGAACGCCGCCGATTTCGGCGTCGAGTATTATTCCGCCAGCGATATCCGCCAGGGCATCGTCCATATCGTCGGGCCGGAACAGGGCTTTACCCTGCCGGGCATGACCATCGTCTGCGGCGATAGCCACACCTCGACCCATGGTGCGTTCGGGGCCTTAGCGCATGGCATCGGCACCTCCGAGGTCGAGCATGTGCTTGCCACCCAGACGCTGATCCAGAAGAAGGCCAAGAACATGCTGGTGCGTGTCGATGGCATCCTGCCCGAACACGTCACCGCCAAGGATATCATCCTGGCCATCATCGGCGAGATCGGCACGGCCGGCGGCACCGGCCATGTCATCGAGTTTGCCGGCGAAGCCATCCGCGCCCTGTCGATGGAAGGCCGCATGACCGTCTGCAACATGACGATCGAAGGCGGCGCCCGCGCCGGCCTGATCGCGCCGGATGAAAAGACCTTCGAATATATCAAGGGCAAGCCGCGCGCGCCGAAGGGCGAAGACCTGGAAAAGGCGATCGCCTACTGGAAGACGCTGCAGACCGACGAAGGCGCGCATTATGACCGCGTCGTCGTGCTGAATGCCGCCGACCTGCCGCCAATCGTCTCCTGGGGTTCCTCGCCGGAAGATGTCATCTCCGTTCAGGGCATCGTGCCCAACCCGGATGAAATCGCCGACGAGAACAAGCGCACCTCCAAGTGGCGTGCGCTTGACTATATGGGCCTGAAGCCGGGCACGAAGATCACCGATATCAATATCGACCGCGTCTTCATCGGCTCCTGCACCAATGGCCGCATCGAGGACCTGCGCGAAGTCGCCAAGGTCGTTGAAGGCCGCACTGTCGCTTCGACCGTCTCGGCGATGATCGTGCCGGGCTCCGGCCTCGTCAAGGAACAGGCGGAAGCCGAAGGCCTCGACAAGATCTTCAAGGCGGCTGGCTTCGACTGGCGCGAGCCGGGTTGCTCGATGTGCCTTGCCATGAACGACGACCGCCTGAAGCCGGGCGAGCGCTGCGCCTCGACCTCCAACCGCAACTTCGAAGGCCGCCAGGGCTTCAAGGGCCGCACCCATCTGGTATCGCCGGCGATGGCCGCAGCCGCCGCCGTGTCTGGACACTTCGTCGATATCCGCGAGTGGAAGTAGGACCTCTACCCTCCCCTTGAGGGGGAGGGTCGGACCCCAGGTCCGGGGTGGGGTGATCCGCGCCATACACAATTGACTCTGGTTTTCACGGCTGTCACCCGCGACTGCGTCGCGACCTCCCCCCTCGAGGGGGAGGTGGGGCTCTCGATGCAGTGAGCCTGTTCTGCGCCGTCCGATGGTCTACGCTATCGGGCATTCCGGCATGACGTCGCACCGGTCAAAAACCGGGATTTGATCCAGCCGCTTTAGCTCGAAAATCTTCAAGGACAGCAACAAAACAGCCGTGCGGTGATGTACCGCAGGTTATTAAGTCCGGGCAGCACCCACCGTGCGGCCCGCGCTGTAGCGCCATGCTGCCAATACGCTCAAGGCATTCCAGATCATTGGAATTGCAAATTCCGTCATGATGGGTTCATAGCTCATGGTGGGTGCGTATTTCCCGAACCAATAGACGAGCCGCAAGACAAAAAAAGCGTCCGCAGCCAGTAGGATGGAAAGGCTGATAGCGATCAACCGCCGAAGCGGTTTTGAAAGCAGGTTCCCATCGAATGCGTAGAGGCAAACAACGCCTGTGGCGACAAATGACAAGAGATAGCTGACGATCAGCAGGAAATTGATTTCATCCAGCGTAGCGGCATTGTAGATTGTCAGGGGCGTAGCGAGCAGTCGCAGAATCGCAAACAGTTTCCAACCCACGAATGCCCCCGAAAAGTGCGCGCCCCATTGTTCATGCCATAGCGCAAGAGCACTCGTCCAGTAGCGGATTGGGACGGAGGCAGCCGATACGCGCCCAACGCGGTGGGCGCTTCGGGTGGGCGGAGGTGGGAGCGACAAAATGACAGGGAAACCCATGATGCCGAAACGCCGCCTCATCCTTCTGCGCCACGCCAAATCCGCCTGGCCTGAAGGCGTCGCCGACGAGGAGCGGCCGCTGGCGGAACGCGGCCGCAAGTCGGCACCCGTCATCGGCACCTATATGGCGCGTGAAAAACTGATCCCCGATCTCGCCATCATCTCGCCTGCCCGCCGGGCGCGGGAGACTTGGGAATTCGTGCGCGACGCCCTGTCGGAAAAGGTGCCGGAGCATGAGGCACCGGATATCTACGAGGTCGAGGCGGGGCGCATTCTGGAGGTGATCCGGACGGTCAAGCCCGGCATCCGCACCTTGCTGATGATCGGCCACAATCCCGGCATGGAGGAACTGGCGTCGCTGCTCATGCAAGACGGCGACCAGGATGCAATCGACCGGATGAAGGAAAAGTTCCCGACAGCCGGCCTTGCCGTCATCGATTTCGATGTCGAAGGGTGGGATGAAGTTGCTGCGGGCGCCGGCACTCTGGAGCGGTTTGTGACGCCGCGCTTGCTTGGGTAGGCGCCGGCAACTGACGACACGCCTTCCCTCAAAGGAGCGTTTTACGTGGAGTTCATTCGAAAAATAGCCCAGACATTGCAGTCCGCGTGACGCTCTTCCGGATGCAGCCTGCGGAGATCGTGCTGAATCTCCCTTGCCCTGCTATGATCTGTCAGCAGGCCCTTGGTTGAAAGTTCCGCATTATCGAAAACGTCCGGGAAGCCGCCGCAGTTGGTGAGCGCGCTGATGCTGTGATCTTGATCCAGCAGGTCATAGCCGACAAAATGAAAGCGATTGCCCAAACCCCGCTGCACCGCCTCCAGCGTGGGATTGCGCAAAACACCGAGGACATTGGCATGTTGAACAGCGCCGAGTTCATTCAGAAGGAAATCAAAGTCCGTGAAGAAATTCAGCATGTTGTCTTCGTTAACGATGTGATCCCAATAGCTGTCCTTTATTTCCTCAAGAACAAACGGGCAGATCATACCATCGAGCGAGACGACTTCGTCGAGTTGCGTCAATCCCGACCAGGCAACGTAGTCGTTCCATCCCTGTCCATCAGATGGGCTAAACTTTTCGACTGCAAGGTAGAGGGGCATCATCAAGGGTGCATCGGTTGTTTGGACGCTGCCAGTCATCCTGTCACCCTCACCACCGTCCCCCGCCGCATGAACCGCAACAGCCGCTTCATCGCCGGCAGGCTGACCGCCACGCAGCCCTCCGTCGGCTGATAACCGGGCTTGGCGAGATGGAAGAAAATGGCCGATCCACCGTTGCGTTTGCGGCTGCGCAGATTCCAGTCCATCACCAGGCAGATATCGTAGAGCCCGTCGTCGCGGCGCATCTTTTCGTGGCTGGGTTTGAAGGGTGCGCTGACCGGGCGATTGTAGAGGGCGTGGCGCGGCTCGTCGCACCAGAGCAGGTTCCTGGGCGTGAAGCGCAGCGGCAATGCGGTGGGCGGCAGCGTCACGCGGTCGTGGCGGATATAGCCGCCGACGAGGCGCATCGAAGCGATCGGCGTCGCGCCGTCGCCTTCGCGCTTGCGCGAGGTCGTGCCGCTCCGGCCGATGGCAGCCTCCTCGGTGCGTCCGGCGAAGGTCACCAGCGCCCTCGTACGGCGTCCGGGTTTGGGCCGGACAGTGATGGTGCTGGCGGAGTTTGCCGCCTTGCGGGGTTTCAGTCGCATTTTACTCACAGTTTTTTGCGTTGTCCGTGATCTGAAACATAACCATAGCACTACACAATATGTAACAAACGGGTGAAGGCTTCCGCTGCTTGCCAAAAGCACCGATTGAGCTAGTTTCAAACCGGAAGCAAGGAGGGATTTCAGCATGTCGGCCCGCACCATTCTTCTCGTCGATGATGACAACGACCTGCGCGAAACGTTGACCGAGCAGCTCTCCCTCTATGAGGAATTCACCATTCTTCAAGAGCCCACCGCAGCCAAGGGCATCCAGACTGCGCGCACGCAGCAGATCGCGCTTCTGGTGATGGATGTCGGCCTGCCCGACATGGATGGCCGCGAGGCCGTCAAGCTCCTGCGCAAGGGCGGCTTCAAGCCGCCGATCATCATGCTGACCGGCCACGACACGGACTCCGACACGATCCTCGGGCTCGAAGCCGGCGCCAACGACTATGTGACCAAGCCTTTCCGGTTTGCCGTGCTGCTTGCCCGCATCCGGGCGCAGCTGCGCCAGCACGAGCAGAGCGAGGACGCCACGTTCACGGTCGGCCCCTATACGTTCAAGCCGGGGCAGAAGCTTTTGACGCTGGAAAACGGCCAGAAGATCCGGCTCACCGAAAAGGAAGCGGCGATCATCCGCTATCTCTACCGCGCCGACCAGAAAGTGGTGACGCGCGACGTGCTGCTTGAGGAGGTCTGGGGCTACAATTCCGGCGTCACCACCCACACGCTCGAAACCCACGTCTACCGCCTGCGCCAGAAAATCGAGCGCGACCCTTCCAATGCGGAGATTTTGGTGACAGAGAATGGCGGCTACAAGATAGTTCCCTAACGACAAGGGGCGCGATGCCAGCCGATATCGCGCCCGCCCCGAGGTATCCCTTTGTCGCTGAATGACGATATCGCCCTTCTGTCCCTCGTGCCGCTGTTTGCGGATATCGATGACGACAAGCTGCGGCTGATCGCCTTCGGGGCAGAGCGCCGCCGGCTCGCCAGGGGCCAGCAGCTGTTTCGCGAGGGTGCGCCCGCCGATTGCGCCTTTGCCGTCGCCAGCGGCTCGTTCACTCTGACGCGCAACCTTGTCGATGGCAGCGTCGAGATGGTCGATACCGTCGGCCGCGGCACGCTGCTCTCGGAACTTGCGATGATCTCCTTCGTCGAACGCAAATTCACAGCAACGGCCGAGGAAGACAGCGAAGTGATCCGCATCAACCGGCCGCTGTTTCGCCGGATGCTGGAGGAATACCCGGAAGTGGCCGTTGTCGTCGAAGCCCGGATCAAGGACAATCTGCAGACGATGATCCGCAACATGCAGAAGCTGGCGCCGCGGTTCGGGTGAACGCGGAGCGCCAGCTTTTCAATTAAAGTATCACCACTTGTACTTCAGCGATCCCAGCACCGTGCGGCCCTGGCCGTAGTAGCAATACCCTTCCGTGCAGACGCGTTCGCGGCGGTCGGCAAGGTTGGTGGCGCTGATCGCGAGGCTCAAGCCGTCGAGTTGCGGCGTGCGCTTGCCGAAATCATAGGACAGGGACGCGTCGAGATAGGCGGCACCCGGATTGCGATCGGTGTTTTCGTCCGAAGTGTAGGATCCGCTGGTGACGCGGATGCCGGCGCCGAGGGCAAGACCCGCAAATTGGGTGTCTTCCTCGATGGCGTAGTTCACCCACAGCGATGTCGTGTGGCGCGGCGTGGTCGAAGGCGTGTTGCCGATCAGCGCCGGGTTCACATTGCCGGTGATTTCGGCGTCGCTGTAGGTGTAGGCGGCGATCAGGCTGATGCCGTTGTCGAACTCCGTCCGGCCTTCCAGCTCGAAGCCCTTATAGGTGTTTTCACCGGACGATTTGTAATAGTAGCCGGCCGGCAGTGAGTCATCGAACACATATTGCGGCTTGCCGGATTCCACGAGCCGGTAGACAGCGGCCGTCAGCGAATAGTGTTCGCCCTCCGGCTGGTATTTGACGCCGGCTTCGATCTGTTCGCCCTCCGTCGGATCGAGCACGGTGCCATCGGCTGATTGCTGCGTCGAGGGGACGAAAGACGTGCCGTAGCTGACATAGGGCGCAATGCCGCTGTCGAAGAGATAGAGAAGGCCGGCCTGGCCGGACAGCGCTCCATCGTCCTTCCGGTTCTCCGTACCGGCGTCCTTGTCCGTGGCCGTCTGGTCGACCCAGTCGTAGCGCAGCCCGCCGACCGCCCGCCAGTTGCCGAATTCGGCCTGCTCCTGGGCATAGACGCCGGTCTGGCGCAGGTCGCGGCCGCTGAAATCCGTCCGATCCGGCGTCGGCGCGCTGGAGAGGTCGGCGGGCGCCACGCTGCCGAAGCCGAGGCCGAAATCGGAGGTGATCCAGGTGTAGTCGAGGCCTGCAAGCAACGTATGGGAAACCGCGCCAGTGTCGAATTTCGCCTCGAGCTGATTGTCGATCTGGTAGGCACGCTGCGCTTCCGTGACAGCCGTGGTTGGATACGAGGTGGCCGCTGGAACGGCGAACCTGCCCGAGGTGTTTACATAACGGGCCTCAAGATCGACATCGCTGACGCGGGCGTTCTGACGGAAGGTCAGGCCGTTGTCGAATTCGTGGCTGAACTGATAGCCGATCTGATATTGGGTCACCTTCTGGTGGTCGTAGTCGGGATCGCTGTAGCGCAGCAGCTTGCCGTCATATTCGAACATGCGCGGGCTGGCATCGGTCTCGCCCTTCTGGGCAAGGCCGTAGATCGTCAGCGAGGTTGCCTCGTCCGGCTTCCAGGTGAACGAGGGCTGCAGCAGATAGCGGTCGTCGGCGATATCGTAATTGGTCTCGGCATCGCGGGCGAGGCCGACGACGCGGTAGAACATGCCGTCACTGACCGGGCCGCCGAAATCGAAGGCCGCCTGCGCCCGGCCGATCGTGCCGTATTGCAGCTCCACTTCGCGGTGGGTTTCTTCAAGCGGCATCTTCGAGATACGGTTGACGATGCCGGCAGCACTTGCTGCGCCGTACATCACCGAGACAGGCCCCTTGAGAATTTCGATGCGATCGAGCGTGTAGACCTCGGTCGAAAAGGTGCTGTAGTTCATGTAGGGCTGGCGCAGGCCATCGCGGAAATCGCTGTCGGTGGTGGTCGAGAGGCCGCGGATGTAGATCTGGTCGAAGCGTGGATCGTAGCCGAAGGCGCCGGTCGTGACACCCGCCGTGTAGCGCGTTGCCTGGATCATGTCCTGGACGCCGCGGTCTTCCAGCTCCTTGCGCGTGACGACAGAGACCGCGCGCGGCGTCTCGATCAGCGGCGTGTCGGTCTTCAGCGCCGAGATGTTGCGTGTCGGGACAACGGTGTCGTTGTCTTCGGCAATCGACGTGGCAGTGCCTTCGCTGCCGTTCACGACAAGCTTTTCGAGGCGCGTCGTCTTCTCGGCCGCTTCCTGTGCCTGCGCGGTGATCGGCAGCAGCGCTGCCGCCATGAGGCCGAAGAGGACTGTCGAGCTTCTCAGGACGTTTCGGTTGCGAATGGATGAAAGGTTTGGTGCGAGCATGGTTTGGCCCCTCTTGCAGGGCGCACGAAAACCCTCCGGCAAGAGCCGAAGCAAAGCGCCCGATCGACAATGGAAACAGCGGCCGCCGCCGCCGGAGACGGTATCCCCGCCGTCGGCGCAAGGAATATTCGGTTTGGATTCGGGCTTCAAGTTAAATATGACTAAAAGAGTCATATTATTATTTCGAAATGAACCGCCCGGAAAATGACGGTGTTTTGCCTACAGATCGAAATGGGCGATGACCGGCACGTGGTCCGACGGACGCTCCCAGCCGCGTGCTTCCTTCAGGATGTCGATGCGGGTCAGATGCGGGGAAAGGTCGGCGGAGGACCAGACATGATCGAGCCGGCGGCCCTTGTTGGCCCCTTCCCAGTCCTTTGCGCGGTAGCTCCACCACGTATAGAGCTTTTCCGGCGAGGGCGTGTGCTGGCGCATCAGATCGACCCAGGCGCCGCCGTTAAGCACCGCCGTCAGGCCTTCGGTTTCGATCGGCGTGTGGCTGACGATCTTCAGGAGCTGCTTGTGCGACCAGACATCGTGTTCCAGCGGCGCGATGTTGAGGTCGCCGACGAGGATCGACGAGATACCGGCTTCGCTTTCGGCATGCAGCAGCTTCATCTCCTCGATGAAATCGAGCTTGTGGCCGAATTTCGGGTTGATCGTCCGGTCCGGCTCGTCGCCGCCGGCCGGCACATAGAAATTGTGCAGGCGGATTTTCTTGGCCGACTTTTCGAACACGACCGAGAGATGGCGGGAATCGCCGACGCCGCAATAGTCGCGCCGGTCGGTGAGTTCATGCAGCGGCAGGCGGGAGATGGTGGCGACGCCGTGATAGCCCTTCTGGCCGTGGATGGCGATGTGCTCGTAGCCGAGCGCTTTCAGCGGCGCAAACGGGAAGAGATCGTTCGTCACCTTGGTTTCCTGCAGGCAGAGGATATCCGGCGACCAGGTTTTCAAAAGATGCTCGACCAGCGGCATGCGCAGCCGCACCGAGTTGATGTTCCAGGTGGCGATCGACAATGCCATGCGGGGTTTTTCCTTGGACGGTTGAGGCGGACGCCGCCCGTCCGCGCGTCATGTCATAGGGATTTTTTGCAGGCTTGGCCATTGGCTTTGCTGCTTGGAATGACAGTGATATTGCTCGCTATTCGAGTTTCCCGGCCGCGAAAGACGCGGTTTGGATTTTCCTGGAAAGGTCTCCATATGATCCGGCATCTCGGTCCAGAGGATATCGACATCTTCCGCCGGATCCGGCTTGAAGCCCTGCGCAGCGAACCCGCGGCCTTTGCCAGCAGCAGCGAGGACTGGGAAGGTTTGCCGGATGCCGAATGGCGCCGCCGCCTGACCGTCAATGCCGTCTTCGTCGATTTTCACGAAGGAGAGCCGGTCGCCATCATGGGGCTGATGCGGCAGAGCGCCAGCAAGATGGCGCACCGCGCAACCGTCATCATGGTCTATGTCCGCCGGGACCGGCGCGGTGGCGGTCACGCAAAAGCACTTCTCGATGTGCTTGTCCGCCATGCCCGCGTGGCCGGTATCCGGCAGCTGGAACTTGCCGTCAGCGCCGAAAACCCGACGGCCATCCGGTTTTACCGGCGTGAGGGATTTGCAGAGGTGGGCCGCATCCCCGGCGGTACGATCCACGAGGGTAGAGAGATCGACGAGATTTTGATGACGCGCCGGATAGATGGCGAGGCGTCATCGGCCTGATGCTGCTACCCTCCTCTGAAATGCGGGGGAAGAGCCGTCTCGGCTACCGCATCATTTGCCGCGATTGTTGATATCGTCATAGGGGATCTGGAAGACCTTGTCGTCCATGGCGACGCCGTTCTTGACGTTGAAGATCATCACCGAGGTGTCCTTCTTCTGCGCGTCGGTGATGGTCCACTGGCGCAGGTCGTAGGTCTTCGGGTCGAACATCAGCGTGATCGTCGCATCGCCGAAGACGCTGCGGTCGCCAAGCACGATGGTGATCAGATCGGCCTCTTCCTTGACGTCGCGCACCATCTTGCCGGTCAGGTCGATATCGTCGGAGAGCAGCAGCTTCAGCGGCGTCTTCGACAGCGGATAGATATCCCAGGTTTTCATTTTCTGGTTGCCGATGACGACCGACTTGCCGTCGGCAATCACCCGCATCGGCGATGGCGCTTCATAGTTGAAGCGGATCTTGCCGGGGCGGCTGATGAAGAACTTGCCGCCGGTCTGCTCGCCGCGCGGGCCGAACTGCACGAACTCGCCGCTCATGGTTTTGACGGACGCGAAATGATCGGCGATTTTCTGGGCAACGGCCGTCTGCGCCTGGGCGGGCTCGATGGGAAGGCCGATCAAGGACAGGGCAGCGAAAACGGCAAGACCGCCAACGAAAGCGCGGCGTGACAGCTGCGAAAACGCGCTTTTTTGATCTTTACCGCCGGTTTCGATGTCCGTCATCGCAATTCTCCTTCAATTACAGTCTCATGTGGAGCGCAAGTACGGCACCTTCAAGGCGTTTCGCGCGCATCTCCGTGCAATTGCCCGTGAGCCGCCGTGTCGGGCAGGCCCTTGAGCGTTCGGCGGGTCTATCGGCCGGTCAGTCGTTTTCCGTGGGCACCAGGATCTCGCGCTTGCCGGCGTGGTTGGCGGCGCCGATGATACCTTCCTGCTCCATGCGCTCGATCAGCGATGCGGCGCGGTTGTAACCGATGCCGAGCCGGCGCTGGACGTAGGAGGTCGAGGCCTTGCCGTCGCGCAGAACGATGGCGACAGCCTGGTCGTAGGGATCGTCCGATTCGGAAAGATTGGAGGTGCCGGCCGGGCCGCCGCCTTCGCCGTCCTCATCGTCGTCCTCGGTGATGGCATCGAGATATTGCGGCGAGCCTTGCGTCTTCAGAAATTTGACGACGTCCTCGACTTCGGTGTCGGAGACGAACGGCCCGTGAACGCGCTGGATGCGCCCGCCGCCCGCCATGTAGAGCATGTCGCCCATGCCGAGGAGCTGTTCGGCGCCCTGTTCGCCAAGGATGGTACGGCTGTCGATCTTCGAGGTCACCTGGAAGGAAATGCGGGTCGGGAAGTTGGCCTTGATCGTACCGGTAATGACATCGACGGACGGGCGCTGTGTCGCCATGATGACGTGGATACCGGCGGCACGCGCCATCTGGGCCAGCCGCTGGACGGCGCCTTCGATGTCCTTGCCGGCGACCATCATCAGGTCGGCCATTTCGTCGATGATGACGACGATATAGGGCATCGGCTGCAGATCGAATTCTTCCGTCTCGTAGACGGCCTCGCCGGTCTGGCGGTCGAAACCTGTCTGGACGGTGCGACTGATCTGTTCGCCCTTGGCCATGGCCTGCTCGACGCGCGAATTGAAGCCGTCGATGTTGCGCACGCCGATCTTCGACATCTTCTTGTAGCGCTCTTCCATCTCGCGCACGGTCCATTTCAGCGCGACGACGGCCTTCTTCGGATCGGTGACGACAGGCGAGAGCAGATGCGGAATGCCGTCATAGACGGAGAGTTCGAGCATCTTCGGGTCGATCATGATCAGGCGGCACTGTTCCGGCTTCAGCCGGTAGAGGATCGACAGGATCATCGTGTTGATGGCGACCGATTTACCCGAGCCGGTGGTGCCGGCGACCAGCAGGTGCGGCATCTTGGCGATATCGACGATGACAGGCTCGCCGCCGATCGTCTTGCCGAGCGCCATGGCAAGACGGGTCTTGCTGGTCTCGAAGTCGCGGGAGCCGATCAGTTCGCGCAGATAGACGGTCTCGCGGCGGTTGTTCGGCAGCTCGATGCCGATGGCGTTACGGCCGGGCACGACGGCGACGCGGGCGGCGATCGCCGACATCGAGCGGGCGATATCGTCGGCAAGACCGATGACGCGCGACGACTTGATGCCGGGCGCAGGCTCCAGCTCGTACATGGTGACGACCGGGCCGGGCCGGACATGGATGATCTCGCCCTTGACGCCGAAATCCTCCAGCACGCCTTCCAGCATACGGGCATTCTGTTCCAGCGCATCGGCAGACAGCGTCGCGTCGCGGGCAATGTTCTTCGGCTCGGCGAGGAAGTGCAGCGGCGGCAGGGTGAAGTCGTCATCGTCGGTGACCAGCGATGCCTGTGCCTCGCGCTCGATGCGCTGTCCGGTCTTTGGGCGGGGAGCTGGCGGAACGACGCGTGCGGCCACCGTTGACGGCGCCGGCGGCTGTTTGCGCGGTGCCGGAACCGGCGCCCAGTCGGCGGCGATGTCGATATCGTCGTCCTCGTCATCCTCGGGCATGATGCCGGCCGGCCGCTGGCCTGCGTCCAGAGCCGGGAAGTCGTCGTCCTTATCGTCGCCGACCGATATCGGCGGCGCCGAAACGACGCGGCGCTCACTGCGGTCGAGCGAGGGCTCGACCCGTTCCGAACGGGCGACGGCCTTCGGGCGAACCGGTTCGTTCAGCGTGCCGAATTCGTCGGTGTTGAAGTCGTAGGGCTCGTCGTAGTGGCGCGAAGCCGGCTTGCGCCGGCCGCTGAGACCGAAGAGACGCCGCAAACGGGCCTGCGCGGTAAAGCGCATATGGGTGAGCGCGCCGGCCATCACCATGATGATGCCTTCGGAATCGTCGTCTTCCGCCTCGTCGCTGACGGTGCGGGCCTTGCTGGGCGACGGCACCGGTATCGCGATATCGTCCTCCGGATCATCGACGCCGATCAGGCCGGCGCTGTAGATCAGGAAATAGGCGGCAGGCAGGGCAAACAGGACGGCAAGCACCGTGCCGAAGGTGCCGGTCGGATAGGCGCCGGTGAACAGTGCGGGAAATCGCAGGATCATGTCGCCGAAGACACCGCCGAGGCCGTTGGGCAGCGGCCAGGTGACGGGAGCCGGGATGCAGCTCAGGGCCGCCGAGGCCAGCACCGAACCGATGAACCAGGCGCCGGCGCGCTTGACGATGTGATCGAAAGGTTTGCCGGTGATCAGCACCAGACCCCAGGCGACCACTGGAAGCAGCGCCACGACACTGGCAATGCCGAAGAACTGCATGAAGATGTCGGAAAATGCAGCGCCGGTATAGCCGAGGATGTTGGTGGGCGCGTCCGCGGTCGCGTAGGAGAAGCTCGGGTCGGAGACGTTCCATGTCGACAATGCCGCCACCGCGAAGCCGAGGCCGACGAACAGCGCGAAGCCCGTCAGTGCGGCGATCTGCTTCCAGACGAAGGTGGAAAGCACAAACCGGTTGGAACGGTTGTCGAATACCGCCTGATTGTTTCTGCTCATGGTGACCTGCTTGCCCGTGATTCTCAAAAGCGCAATGCGCACAGGATCAGAAGGTAAGCAGAGGAGGGTTAAAGCCCTATTAACCTTGACGCTTCGTTTACGCGAAACGATGCCATCTCGTCCCGTTTTCCCCGACGGAGGTTTTTTGGCAACGGTGCACGACGCACGGGCACAAAAAAAGCCCGGACGAAATGTCCGGGCCAAATGCGGTCACGCGCAAACCACGAAACCGCGACGGGACTGAATACGGAGCCGGTTTGCCCGGCTCCGTAAATTGCTTAGGAGTGGTAAGCAGCTTCGCCGTGCGAGGAGAGGTCGAGACCTTCGCGTTCGGCTTCGACCGGGACGCGCAGGCCGACGATCATATCGACGATCTTGTAAAGGATCGCCGAGCCGATGCCCGACCACAGGAGCGTGACGATGACGCCCTTGAACTGTGCCCAGACCTGGGTTGCGGTGCCGGCGTAGCCAGCGGCGAAGTCGGCCGTCGAGTAATCGACGATGCCTGCGCCGCCGAGAGCCGGGTTGACGAACACGCCGGTGAGCAGTGCGCCCAGGATACCGCCGACGCAGTGAACGCCGAAGACATCAGCCGTGTCGTCGTAGCCGAACTTGTTCTTCACGGTGGAGACGAAGAAGTAGCAGATCGGGGAGACGACGAGACCCATGACGATCGCGCCCATCGGGCCGACGAAACCGGCGGCAGGGGTGATGACGACGAGACCGGCGACGGCACCCGAAGCAGCACCCAGCATGGAAGCCTTGCCGCGTGTAAAGGTTTCAACGAGCGACCAGGAGACGACCGCCGCTGCCGTGGCAACGAAGGTGTTGATCATGGCAAGCACTGCGTAGGCATTGGCTTCAAGGTTGGAACCGGCGTTGAAGCCGAACCAGCCGACCCACAGAAGCGAGGCGCCGATCATCGTCATGGTCATCGAATGCGGAGCCATCATGTCCTTGCCGAAGCCAGTGCGCTTGCCGACCATGATCGCGCCGACGAGGCCAGCGATACCGGCATTGATGTGAACGACCGTACCGCCTGCGAAGTCAATCGCGCCGAAGCCGAAGATCAGGCCGCTTGCGGCGGCATAGGCGCTCGGACCACCCCAGAACCAGACCATGTGGGCGATCGGGAAGTAGATGAAGGTCAGCCACAGGATGGTGAACAGGATCACGGCGGAGAACTTGATGCGTTCTGCAAAGGCACCGATGATCAGGCCGGGAGTAATGGCCGCAAAGGTCATCTGGAAGATGACGAAAACCAGCTCCGGAATGGCAACGCCCTTGGAGAAGCTTTCCGCCAAGGTCGAGACGTCGACACCGGACAGGAAAATCTTCGAGAAGCCGCCGACATAGCTGTTCAGCGAACCGCCGTCGGTGAAAGCAAGCGAGTAGCCGTAGGTGACCCAGACGATCATCGCGACCGCGGCAATCATCAGCACCTGCATCAGAACGGACAGCATGTTCTTGGTACGCACGAGGCCGCCGTAGAACAAAGCAAGGCCGGGTACGGTCATGAGCAGAACCAGGATGGAGGACACCATCATCCAGGTGGTGTCGCCTTTGTCGACCGTCATGGCCGGCGCCGCGGCAACAGCTTCAACGGCCGCGGGCGCCGTTTCCTGCGCAAACGCAATGGCCGGGGCGAGGAAGGCTGCGGCTGCAGCGCCCACGCGTCCGAGAGAGGTGGAAAGTTTGAATGAGGACATTGACATATAGCTCCCTGAACGGCCGTGACTTACAGCGCTTCTGTGTCGGTTTCGCCGGTACGAATGCGCACGGCATGGTCAATCGAATAGACGAAGATCTTGCCGTCGCCGATCTGGCCGGTCTTGGCCGACGATGCGATCGCCTCCACGGCCTTGTCGACGATCTCGGTGGCAACGGCGATTTCGATCTTCAGTTTCGGCAGGAAGCTCACGGCGTATTCCGTGCCGCGGTAGATTTCCGTATGTCCCTTCTGGCGCCCGTAACCCTTCACTTCGGTCACGGTCAGGCCTTGGATGCCAACGGCAGTGAGGGCTTCGCGAACCTCATCGAGCTTGAACGGCTTGATAATGGCCATCACAATTTTCATCTGGTTTCCCATCCTTGTTCATCTGCGGCTCGGGGCCGTCTCTCCTTGCCGCCGAGCATAATTCCCCAACGACCGCCCAATGCTATTCAAGGGGCGTGCCAGTTCGGGAGCGGCCGGTTAAGCCTATGAAAAGTCACGGAAATGCCACATTCCGCCGGTGGCATCCGCCGGAATGTCAAAAAATCGTCAATTTAAACGATGAAAAAATAAGCAAAAATAAAAAAATGGCGCTTTTTTATTCAGATGCCTTTTTCCGGATCAGGCCTTCCTGGGCGACGGACGCAATCAGGACACCGGAGCGGTCAAAAAGGCTGCCGCGCGTCATGCCGCGCGCTCCAAAAGCGCTTGGACTGTCTTGGGTATAGAGCAGCCAGTCGTCCATGCGGCAGGGCCGGTGGAACCACATGGCGTGATCGAGGCTCGCCACCTGCAGATCGCGGTCGAAGACCGAGGTGCCATGGGCGTAGAGCGCCGTGTCGAGCAGGGTCATGTCGGAGATATAGGCAAGCACGGCCGCCTGGATATGGCGCTCGTCGGGCACGGTACCGACCGCCTTGACCCAGACGTCCTGAACCGGTTCGAGCTTGTCGCGCGAGAAATAATGCTTGAGCGAGACGGGGCGGATCTCGATCGGCCGGGGACGCTCCCAGTAGCGCCGGATCGCCTCGGGCGCATTCACCAGGAACTTCTCCTTGATGTCCTGTTCGCCCATCAGCGTTTCCGGCGGCGCCACGTCCGGCATGGCGATCTGGTGGTCGAAGCCGTCCTCGTCGAACTGGAACGACGCCGACAGCGAAAAGATCGCCTTGCCGTGCTGGATGGCGACGACACGGCGGGTGGCGAAACTCGATCCGTCGCGGATGCGGTCGACGTCGTAGATGATCGGGACAGCGGGATCGCCCGGCCGCATGAAATAGGCATGCAGCGAATGCACGTAGCGGCCTTCGCTGACGGTGCGCTGCGCTGCCACCAGTGCCTGGCCGATCACCTGTCCGCCAAAGACCCGCTGCCAGCCGACCTGCGGCGAGCGCCCGCGAAACAGGTTCTCCTCCAGCTTCTCCAGATCCAGCGTCTGCAGCAGGACGTCCATCGGGGCGGGGTTGGGGCGCGACATTTCGGCAATCTCCTGAGGTCGAGCGCTCCAGCGGTAGGAAGGAGCGCATCAATGATCTATATAGGAGGCAGGCAATGCTCAAGAGCGACGGGAGAATGTGCGATGATCGATGTGCTGATTGCGGGCGGCGGTTATGTCGGCCTGTCGCTGGCCGTATCCATCAAGAAGGCTGCCCCTCACCTCGCCGTGAGCCTGATCGACGGCGCTCCGGGCGATGCCTGGAAGAAGGACGAACGCGCCTCGGCGATCATTGCGGCCGCCTCGCAGATGCTCGACGTGCTGGGAATATGGAGCGAGATCGAGCCGGAGGCCGAGCCGATCAGGCGCATGGTGATCACCGATTCGAAAACCGCCGATCCGGTCCGCCCGGTGTTCCTGACATTCGAGGACGAGGCCGTCGAGGGCCGGCCGTTCGCCCATATGGTGCCGAACGTCGCGCTGGTCGGCGCGCTGCGCAAGGCAGCGGACAATCTGGGCGTCGAGATCCGGCAATCGACCGCAGCTGCCGGTTTCAAGAGCGGCGCTCATTCTGTTTCCGTGGCTTTGGCCAATGGCGAGACGATCGAGGCGCGGCTGCTGGTCGCCTGCGACGGCGTGCGCTCGAAACTGCGCGATGCCGCCGGCATCAAGACGGTGGATTTCGACTACGGCCAGTCGGGCATCGTCACCACCGTCGAGCACGAGCGCCCGCATGACGGCACGGCGGAGGAGCACTTCCTGCCGGCCGGCCCGTTTGCGACGCTGCCGCTGAAAAACAATCGCTCCTCGCTGGTCTGGACGGAGCGCACGCGCGATGCCGACCGGCTGATCGCCAGCGACGACCTGGTGTTCGAGGAAGAACTGGAGCGCCGTTTCGGCCACAAGCTCGGCACGCTGAAGGTTGTCGGCGGCCGTCGGGCCTTTCCGCTCGGGCTGACGCTGGCCCGCGATTTCATCGCCCCACGCTTTGCCCTTGCCGGCGACGCCGCCCACGGCATCCATCCGATATCAGGCCAGGGACTCAACCTCGGCTTCAAGGATGTGGCGGCGCTGGCCGAAACCATCGTCGATGCCGACAGGCTGGGGCTGGATATCGGCTCGCTGGCGGTGCTGGAGCGCTACCAGAGCTGGCGGCGCTTCGATACGTTCCGCATGGGGCTGACGACAGACGTGCTGAACCGGCTGTTTTCCAACGACATCACCCCCGTCCGGGCGCTGCGCGATTTCGGCCTGGGGATCGTCGACCGCCTGCCGTCGGTCAAGTCGTTCTTTATCCGCCAGGCGTCAGGGCTCGGCGGGCAGAGTGAGCCGAAATTGCTGGGCGGCCAGCCGATCTGATTTAAGGGACTACCGCACGCATCGCGAACGACGTGCCTCCGTCATCCCTGTGCTCGTCACAGGGATCCAGCCGCCGCGCGTCTGCGCGGCGAGGGGACCGGCCACTCAAGCTTAGATGAAGAGGCTTCCACGCGACGGACGTCGCGTGACTGGATTCCTGTGACAAGCACAGGAATGACGGAGAGTTTGGGCGAGCCACCACCGATACTCGCCGCTCTCAATCCTCGATCTTCCTCGCCTCGGAAATCAGCATGATCGGAATTCCGTCGCGGATCGGATAGGCGAGCCTTGCCTTTTCCGAGATCAGCTCGTTGTCGGCAGCGCGGTAGCTCAGCCGCCCCTTGGTCAGCGGGCAGACGAGAAGTTCGAGCAGTTTGGGATCGACCCGGCTGGTCCTGTCTTCCATCGTTTCAGCCCTATTGCAGCATGGTTTCGATATCGCCGAAATTGCGGGCGAGTACGATCTCGGTGATGGCGATCAGCGTTTCGGCGCGGGTCTTGAGATCCGGCGCCTCCAGCAACGCCTGCTTTTCCGCAGGACCATAGGGTGACATCATCGCCATGGAATTGACCAGCGTCACATTGCTTGCCCGCTCGACGCTTTCCCAGTCCGCTTCCAGCTTGTTGGCGTCGAGATAGGCCTTGAAGGCGGCCAGCAGCGCTTCGCGGTCGACCTGGGCTTCATCGTCCGGCCCGGTCAGGTCGGTGGCGAAAGGCGCAATCTTGAAGGAGCGGTAGCCCTTTTTCCCCAGATGCACTTCCTCGAACAGCCGGAACCGGCAGATGCCGGTGAGCGACACCAGATATCGGCCGTCCTCCATTTCCGCAAACGAGGTGATCCGGCCGACACAGCCGACCTGGCAGAGCGCCTGCACATGCGCCTGGCCCGCCTCTTCGCGAATTTCGCCGAACGAGGGCTGGATCATGCCGATCAGGCGGTTTCCCGCCAGTGCGTCGTCGAACATCGACAGATAGCGCGGCTCGAAAATATTGAGCGGCAGCTGCGAGCCGGGAAGCAGGAGCACGCCCGTCAGCGGGAACACCGGAAGCGTCTCCGGCAAGTCCTGAGGCTTCAGATAACGTGCATTTCCAACTTGCATGGTCCACCACACCCCGTCGCCGTCAGGCGTTCCTCTTGGCAATCGCGGCGGCGCCGCGTCGCTTATCGACAAGAAATGGTGCGCTGTCCCGAAATCTCAAGGGAGACTGTCACAAAGCCGCAGGCAACGAGGGCGTTACGAGAACAGGATCGACGAAAGTTTCCGCCGCGCCGACAGCGTCGCCGGATCCATCGGGCCCCAGACATCGAAGAACTGCAAGAGCTCGCGCCGTGCGCCGTCGTCCTCGAACGTCCGGTCGCGCTTCATCACCTTCAGGAGGTGATCGGCCGCCGCCTCGCGGTCGCCTTCGACATTGCGGATCTTGGCCAGCTTGATGCGGGCGGCATGATCGTCGGGATCGGCGGCCAGTGCCTGCTCCAGGGCGTCGGGGTCGCCGAGCTTGCGGGCTTCCTCGATCTGGTCGAGCTTCTTCAGCACGGCAACGATGCCGGCGTCTTTCGCCAGTTCCTCCGAAAGCTCCGTCAAAAGTTCGCGGGCCTGTTGCGCGTCGCCGGCGGCGATCATGCAATTGGCAAGACCGGCCAGGGCCACGGCATTTTCAGGGTCGGCCTGCATGACGGCACCGAAGAGACCGGCCGCGCTCTGCACGTCGCCCCCATCGAAAAATGTCTTTGCCTCGGCCAGCGCCGCGTCGATCTCGGCCTGCTGGTCGTCGATCATCGGGCCGGCGATCTTGTCGATGAACTGGCGGATCTGGCTTTCGGGCACCGCGCCCATGAAACCGTCGACCGGCCGGCCGCCGACAAAGGCGATGACGGCCGGGATCGACTGGATGCCGAGCTGGCCGGCGACCGACGGATGATCGTCGATGTTCATCTTGACCAGCCGGACACGCCCCTGCGCTTCGGTGACGACCTTTTCGATCACCGGGGTCAGCTGCTTGCAGGGACCGCACCAGGGTGCCCAGAAATCGACGAGAACCGGCTGCTGGCGGGAGGCTTCCAGGACGTCGCGGGTGAAATTGGCTGTGGTGGTTTCCTTGATCAGATCGCCCGCCGGCGCTGCTGCCAGAGTTGCCGTTGTCGCCGGCGCGGGCGCCCCGCCATAGCTGGCTGTCGCCGTCATCTGGTTGCCGTAGGATGCCGCATAGGGATTGTCGTTGCCGCTCATCGTGTCTCCTCGCGGACATCCTCGTCCGTCTGACTGTCTTCCCGTCAAAGATCGTATGTCAGGACGTCACTTTCAAGACAAGCGCTTCGTGTCCCGTCGCCTCGATAAAGCGCAAAAGGTCCCTGGAAGCGATCGATGTCGTCGCGTCGTTGGCGAGCGGATGGCAGTTGACGATCTCGTCCTTCATCAGCTCCTCGTCGACGATGATCTTGACGTTCTGGCCGACGTCGTTGATCACGCCGAAGGCGGTGACGGCGCCGGGAATGACGCCGAGATATTCCATCAGCTTCTCCGGCCGGCCGAAGGAGACCTTGCTGGCGCCGCCGATCAGCGTGTGCACGGTCTTCAGGTCCACGGTGGCGTTTTCCTCGACGGTCAGGAGGAAATAATTGTCCTTCTTGTCCTTCACGAACAGGTTCTTCGTATGCCCGCCGGGAATCTCGTCGCGCAGCGCCACCGATTCGGCGACGGTGAAAACCGGTGCGTGCCGCTTGGTCTTGTGCGCGATGCCAAGGCTGTCCAGAAACTGGAACAGGTCGTCCTGCGTCTTCGGCTGCATTTCACTCATCACGGCTTCCTTCGGCTGAAAAATAACGGTCTTCCCTTACGGCGAAGGCCAAACAAGCGCAATCATTCACAGGATGCAGGCCGCAAAACGCCTTGTTTTCAGGGCCTTGCGACATTTCTTCCAAAATTTCTTGGATTGAGCGTCATTTCCCTGTTGCATTTGCAAAACGGCTGGGCCATATAGCGCCCGTCGCCGCAAACAACAACGCGGCGGCGCCACGGTCCACCGACTACCCCCGGACCTTGGATGATGAGCGGGTGTAGCTCAGGGGTAGAGCACAACCTTGCCAAGGTTGGGGTCGAGCGTTCGAATCGCTTCACCCGCTCCATTTCTTCCCAGCTTCAAAGCCTCGGTTTTCCGGGGCTTTTGTGTTTTTATCGTCCCGAAAATTGTCGAATGAAGACTTGGCAGTGTTGTGACGGTTCTGTCGCGTCAATGTGGTTCTCTTCAAGTCAAATGGTCGTTTCGGCATGTTCGGCGCGAGTCTTGCACAATACCCGAGGTGAGCCGGCTTTAGCGCATTACGGCGCAAAGGCCTGCCTGCAGACGATATTGACGGCTCCTTGCATATGCTCGGGAGCAACGTGCTATCGGGGCATAAGTATTGTTTGCGATGCAAAAACACCTCAGTTCCATTGCCAAAAAACAACAGTAATGCAAAGCATCTGACACCAGATTGGAAGGATTGATTTCCGATTTCCAGGGTGTAACATGACGTCAGCAAGGCATGTGGGCTGTGGAACATGTTTAATACTTAACAGAGCCATTTATCTCTATAAGACGGCATATTTTTACAACCTTTAATGAATCGATCGAGGGGAAACACCAAATGAGCACCATTACCAAAAACACGAGCGTCACGCTGAATGGCTCGACCAGCTTCAAGCTGGGCAGCGATACTTATACTTGGGACAATCACTTCCTCTTTGTGGTCGACTCCTGGGTTCCGGACGCCGATCCGATCCGGACGGTGACATACACGTTAAGTGGGAACAGTTGGGGCGCGGCGTTCGTGCACTTCGGCGGCAATACCAAGGCCATCATCAACGACACGACGACCGGCACGGAAGCCAACGGGAAGACGGTTTACATCGATTTCATCGCGTTCGCCAACGCCGGGCCAAATACCGTTACGCTGAAGAACGCCGAGGTTGGCGTCATAAACGGCTACAATAGTGTGGATACAGTCAGTATTGGCTATTATGCCAATGCCGTGCTTCTGGGTCGGGGCGACGACATCCTGACGCTCTCTGGGGCCGGCGAAGTGGGCAACGCCAATATGGGGCGCGGCGATGATACCCTGACGATCGGCAGCGGCTATCTGGGTTCGGCTGCTATGGGCCGGGGCAATGATACGGTAAAGGTCGGATCCGGTGGGTTCGACTTTATCAACCTCAGCCGGGACGCCGATATCATCAAGTTTTCCGCTAGTTCAAATGGCGGGATCGTTAACGCCGGCGAAGGCGTATCGGACGACCTGCCAGGGGCAAAGGATTTCGACACAGCCGATTTTTCTGCTTTCTCGGAGGCACTGACGATTGACCTGGGCGCCGGAACCGCGTCGTCGGGAGATAACGTCTTTTTCGAAATCCGTGCCTTCGAGAAGGCCATCGGCGGCAAGGGCAACGATACGCTTCGTGGCAGTGCCAGCGCCGACGTGCTAGACGGCGGGGCAGGCCTGGACAAGCTCTATGGCCTCGGGGGGGCCGATATCTTCGTTTTCGAAAAGGGCGATACCGGCAAGACACAGGCGACGGCGGATACGATCTACGACTTCACCAGTGCCGACAGCATCGACCTGAGCAACTGGGACGCCGATTCGAGCAAGACCGGCACGCAGGATTTCGCATTCGTCGGCACCAAGGCTTTTTCGGGAGACGCCGGCGAACTGCGCTATACCAAGACTGCTTCCGATACATGGATTGAGGGCGACACCAACGGCGACAAAGTGGCGGACTTTATCATCCATCTCGATGATGCTGTCGCACTGAAGGCAACCTATTTCGATTTCTAGGGCTGGGCCTGATAACAAGGCTCTTTAACCTGAAAATTGAACCACTCATGGCAGGCGTTCTGCCATGAGTGGTTTACATCTGCGGCGGCACCGGTTCCTCGATTAAAGGCACTTTTGTAGTTCGGCGGGAGGCTGTCGGTGCTCAAGGGCATCGTCGAGTTTCGAATGCGGTAGCGACCGTCAAATACAGAGTAATCTATTGCATATGCGTGCTCTATTTTCGGACTGGCGGGATCTTCCGGTTACCCCCGTCCCACATACGGCATCTGCGTCGCCATCACCGTCATCGTCAGCACGTTGGCGCTGAGCGGCAGGCCGGCCATGTAGATGACGGCGTCGGCGACGAGGTTGGCGGGGATGGTCGGTTCGCTCGCCACCTCTCCGTTGGCCTGCAGCACGCCGCCGCTCATCTTCGATGTCATTTCGGTGGAGGCGTTGCCGATGTCGATCTGGCCGCAGGCGATGTCGAAGGGGCGGCCGTCGAGCGCGGTGGATTTGGTCAGGCCGGCGATGGCGTGCTTGGTCGCCGTATAGGGGGCTGAGAGCGGCCGGGGCGTCGAGGCGGAGATCGAGCCGTTGTTGATGATGCGGCCGCCACGCGGCACCTGCGCCTTCATCAGCTTCATCGCCTGCTGGGTGCAGAGAAACGCACCGGTGAGGTTGGCGCTAACGATGGCGTTCCATTGCTCGAAGGTGATGTCTTCCATCGGTATGGCGGGCAAGCCCATGCCGGCATTGTTGACCAGAAGGTCGAGACGGCCGAAATCATGGGCGATGGTGGAAAACAGGGTGGCGACCGATTGCGGGTCGCCGACATCGGCGGCAAACGCCCGCGCCGTGCCGCCGGTCTGCGCGGCAAGCTCATGTGCCGCCGTCTGGAGAACGTCGAAGCGCCGGCCCGAGATGACGACGGTAAAGCCGCTTTTGAGCAGCGCTTCGGCGATGGCCCGGCCGATGCCGGTGCCGCCGCCGGTCACCAGAGCGATCTTTCGGTTTCCCTCTACTGTCATGGCTCAAATCCTCCCGTCCAGTTCATCGTCGATATGCGCTCTGATGAGTTCATCAAAACCGGTTTCGGCGCGAAAGCCCAGACTATTTGCCCGCCGCGTGTCGAAATCGGCCGGCCAGCCGGCGACGATTTTCGCGATGGCCGGATCGGGTTCGCGCCGGATGAGCCGGACGGCCTTTGCGCCGGCGATTCTGCCGAGCGCGGCGATTTCCTCGCCAACGGTGGCCGACAGGCCTGGCATCGACAGCGTGCGGCGGGGGCCAAGGCGCGCCAGGTCGAGCCGGGCTGCATGGATGAAGAAGCCGATGGCGGCGCGCGGGCTGGCAAACCAGTGGCGCACGCTGTCCTCGACCGGAAGGACCGCCTCTTCGCCGATCAGCGGTTCGCGCAGGATGTTGGAGAAGAAGCCGGAGGCGGCCTTGTTCGGCTTGCCGGGGCGAATGCAGATCGTCGGCAGCCGCAGGCCGATGCCGTCGAACAGGCCGCGACGGGAATAATCGGCGAGAAGCAGCTCGCCGATCGCCTTCTGCGTACCGTAGCTGGTCAGCGGCGCGGCGAGGAAGTCATCGCCGATCCTGTCCGGGAACGGCGCGCCGAACACGGCGATCGACGAGGTGAAGACGAGGCGTGGGCGATAGGGCTGCCGCAGGCCTTCCGCGCGGATGGCCTCGAACAGCAGCCGGGTGCCATCGAGATTGACGCGGTAGCCCTTGTCGAAATCCGCTTCCGCCTCGCCCGAGACGATCGCCGCCAGATGAAAGATCAGGTCCGGGCGGAGCGCAATCACCGTGTCGGCCGCTCCGTCCTCGCTGAGGTCCAGCGTCATCGTCCGGGCAACCGCGGAGAGCTCTGCCGGGACCGGCGGCTCGATCACGTCGACGAGGGTGACGCGGTCGATATCATCGCCGAACAGGCCGCTGTCGGAGGCGATCCGCTCGGTCAGCTTGCGGCCGAGCATGCCCGCCGCGCCGATCACAAGAACATGCATGTGCCATCAACCTCCCCATTGAACGGCAATCTCGTCCATGACCGGGGCGTCAGCTCCGGGTGAAGACGTAGTCGGTTTCCTGCCGCAGCGTCTCTCCCGGCCGCAGCACGGCTTGCGGGAAATTGGCATGGTTGACGGCGTCCGGCCAGATCTGGGTTTCGAGGCAGAAGCCGGCGAACGGGCCGTAGCGGCGGCCTTCAAGGCCCGGAACGGGCACGTTCATCTTGAAGCCGGTGTAGAACTGCACGCCGGGCTCGGTGGTGCGGACTTCCAGCGAGACGCCGGAATTGATGCTGCGCACCAGTGCGACCGACTGCTTGGGACCACGGGCATCCGACAGGCAGAAATTATGGTCGTAGCCGATCCTGTCGCCCTCCTGCTGGCGGCGCAGCGGCGTCATGGCGCGCAGGTCGAAAACGCTGCCCTCGACGGAGCGGATTTCGCCGGTCGGCACCTGCAACGGGTCTGTCGGCAGATAGGTATTGGCGGCGATCATCGCGTCATGGCCGAGCGCATCGGCGGTGCCGTCGAGATTGAAATAGCTGTGCTGGCAGATATTGCAGATCGTGGCGCGGTCGGTGGTGCTTTCGTAGAGAACATTGAGGACGCCGCCGTCGCTGACCGTATAGGTGCAGGTGACCGTGCAATTGCCGGGGTAACCGGCGCGGCCGTCGGGATCGACGATCTGAAGCACGACGCGGTTTTCCGTCGTCTCAAGGATCGTCCAGAGGCGCTTGGCAATGCCGTCGATGCCGCCGTGCAGGTGGGTGACGCCCTTTTCGTTGTTTTCCAGCTGGTAGGCCGTGCCGTCGATTTCAAAGCGGCCGCCGCCGATGCGGTTGGCGTTGCGGCCGGGCGTGGCGCCGAAATAGGGCGAATGCGCCAGATAATCGGGGAGATTTTCGAAGCCGAGCACCAGCGGGGCCGCATGGCCGTCGAGGCGCAGGTCCTGGATCACCGCGCCCCAGGTGAGGACATGCGCCGTCAGCCCGCCGCCCCTGATGACAACGCGGTGCACCGGTTCGCCGGATGGCATATGGCCGAACACTTCAATCTCTGTCTGCACGGCCATTCTTCCTCTGTTGTTCCCGGCGGCAAACTGCGTCATTTCGCCGATGGCGGCAACCGGAAAGTCATACAATTCACGCCCCCTTATGGGCCGCCGATATCTCAGAACGTCTTCTGGTAGACGATGAACGGCGTCTTGGCGGCGATCCGGTCGTAGAGCCTGCGGGCCGTAGTGTTGAATTCCTGGGTCATCCAGTAGACCTCCTCGGCCCGCTCCGCGTTGGCCCGCACATAAACCGCTTCGATCAGCGCCCGGCCGATCCCCTGCCCGCGTATATCCGGATCGGCGTAGAGGTCCTGCAGGTAGCAGATGGAATTTGCGTGCCAGCAGGACCGGTGGAAGAGGAAATGGGCAAGGCCGACCGGCTTGCCGTCGAGAACCGCGAGAAATCCCGCGTATTCGTTCGTTGCGCCGCTCAAGAGACGCGAGAAGGTCAACGCATAAATGTCTTCCGGCAGGCTGGTTTCGTAGAACGCGAGATAGGCTTTCCACAGGCGGCGCCATTCGGCCTCATCGGCGCGTTCGACCGGCCGGATTTCGAGTTGTTTGTGGGTCATTGACGCAGTTTCCTGATCAGTGGCGGAAGTTCCTTGAACCAGCTTTGTGCCTCATAGATCGGGAAGCCGATCAGATCCTGGCGCCCAATCGTCACTAGATGCGACCGGAAGTCGGGACTGTTCTTCCCGAACACATTGAACTTGTTCGCGAACTCCGCTGCCGTTTCATAGGTCAACTTACCAAGATCCGTGAGATTTTCACCCATTTCTCGAACCACAAACTCAATGCTTTTCACAGTTTCCTCAAATTGCTTCGATGCTTCAAGGACCATGCCAAAAGACGGGAATTCATGAAGGGCGTAGTCGAGATACCCTATCAAGCCGTTGAGGTGCGCGTATTGGTAGACGACATTCTTTTTGTCGAGAAGAAAGGCAGTTTCAAGACCGCCGAGCAATCCAAATCCGTAAAGCCAAGCCTCCGGGTCTCGCGGATGGCGCTCACGAAACTCCTGCCATATGGGTACAAGCAATCTGGCGGCGATGTTGCCGGGTATCAGCCAACTGTCACCGTAAGGCCAGTGTTCCCAATAAGGTTCGGTAACCCGAACGAGATGGAGCCCGATTGCAAAGCGGGCCTCGAACGGGTCGTTAGCGAAAGCATTGATGAACTTGTTTGCCGACGCCATGGCTTCTTTTCGCCGGCCAACGGCTCTCAATTTGAGATAGTTGATGTAGTCGCGATAAAGCTCTCCGTACCCGCTTTCTTCCAGTTGTCTGGAAATCACTTCCGCCCTGTCCGTCTCGCTCATTCGAAAATTGCCTGCCATAGCCGTTTGTCGGAATCTTTAAAGCTGTTTCAGGCCACGGCAAGGATCATCGATCCCTGCCGATATCCGCGACGTCATAGGGCGTCGTCTGGTAGATTTCGTTGATCCAGTTGCCGAACAAAAGGTGGGCGTGGCTGCGCCAGCGGTTCTGCGGCGTCAGCTCCGGGTCGTTGTGGGGGAAATGGTTGTGCGGCATCTTGATCGGCACGCCGGCATTCACGTCGCGGAAATATTCGTCCGACAGCGAGGTCGAATCATATTCGACATGGTTGAAGACATAGAGCCGGTTGCCGGCCTTCTCGTGCACGAAGCAGACGCCCATCTCGTCGGATTCCATCAGGATTTCCAGCTCCGGCACCTTTTCGATATCGGCGCGGCGCACCTCGGTCCAGCGCGAGACGGGAATCTGGAAATCGTCGGAGAAGCCGGACAGATAGGGCGAGGCGGGATTGAGATTGTGGTGGCGGTAGACGCCAAAGGCCTTTTCCTTCAGCGTGTGCTTCGGCACGCAGTGGAAATGGTAGATCGCCGCCATCGCGCCCCAGCAGATGTTGAGCGTCGAATGGACATTCGTATGCGTCCAGTCGAGGATCTCGCGCATCTCGTTCCAGTAGGTGACATCCTCGTAGTCGAGCGTCTCGACCGGGGCGCCGGTGATGATCAGGCCGTCGAACGTGCGGTGCTTCACCTCTTCGAAAGTCTCGTAGAAGGCGAGCAGATGCTCCTCCGGCGTGTTCTTGGCCTTGTGGCCGCCGAGCCGGATGAGGGTGAACTCGACCTGCAGCGGCGAGGCGCCGACGAGGCGCGCCATCTGCACCTCGGTCTTGATCTTGTTCGGCATGAGATTGAGCAGCCCGATCTGCAGCGGGCGGATGTCCTGCCGGATCGCCGCGGTTTCGGTCATCACCCGCACGCCCTCTTTGACGAGGGCCTCATAGGCGGGCAGCGTATCGGGTATCTTGATGGGCATGGGCAACACTCGGGGTCTGACGGACAGGTTGGCAACGAACCGGCCGGAAAAACAAAAACCGGCAACGACATGAATCGCTACCGGCCCCGCTTGCTTGCGCATGCACGGCCCTTTAGCGACTTATTTAACGTGGCTGCAAGCCGGCCGGCCAAATCACCACGAGAAGCTAAATAGCGCCACCGGCCGAGAAAATCAATGTCGTTGCGGCAGGACCTGTTCCGGTTTTCCGGGGCGTTCACGCCGATGTGTCCTCCCGCGCTGAAACTCGACAGCCGCGCCCGCCGTACACCTCATGTCTCTGGAGGAAAAGCGATGCCGAGTCTTGCCTATCAGATCAGCCCGACGGACTTTCGGCAGCGCCGCATGCTGCAGGTGGCCATCGCCGTCCTCGCCCTGCTTCCGGTCTTTGCCGGCGTCTGCGGCGTCGTCACCGGCGCCGGCTTTCTCGGTGTCGCGGCGGGGCCTGCCGATCTCGATAGCCATGTGCGGTTTCTCTCGGGCCTGTTCCTCGCCCTCGGCATCGGCTGGTACAGCTGCATCCCGGCGATCGAGACCAAGACGGAGCGCATCCGGCTCTTGGCCATCCTCACCTTCTGCGGCGGGCTGGCGCGGCTCCTGTCGCTGCTGATCGCCGGCACGCCATCCGCCGGCCATCTGCTGGGGCTGGGCATGGAGCTGCTGGTCGTGCCGTGCCTCGTCGTCTGGCATGGGCGGGTGGCTGCGCTCAGCCGGAGGCGGGTTTGAAGGCGGGTGGGGAAGGTTGTTCGGTGCCGGGACAAAAGGGGGTTATTTGCTTGAGCTTCGGCTCGGTACCCTCTTCTCCCCATCGGGGAGAAGGTGGCGCGCAGCGCCGGATGAGGGGGGCCGAAGGCCACCTCTTTCTGGCTCCGGCTTCGCCGAAGCCCCCCTCATCGCCTCGCTTCACTCGGCACTTCTCCCCGCTGGGGAGAAGAGGGAGATCGTCGCACGCCCTCGCAATCCAAATACGTTGCCCTGCCCTCAAGGGGAAGGAATGGGCGTCTCCATCAGGCATTCCAGTCTGAGGCGAGATTTGCCCCCTCAACGCCTTCCATCCACGCGCGAACAATTCGCCGTGGGTTTCAAAGAGCAAGTGGCCGGGGCACAACGTATGCCTCAATAGATAGTAGTAGGTGACACACGCCGTGCCCCGTTTCAGTGTCTTTTGCCGCGCTTCTCAGGTTCTTCTACGCTTTTGCCTCCTGTGAAGGAAAAAGCCTCCAATGCCCCGGCCCGGCCGCTTATCCGCCGAGCCTTTCAATAAGGCGGGGTTTAGCCCTGGACCCTTGGACGGCAAAGCCGTCCGGCGGGGTGAACCGCCCGTGGTGTGGCTACCCGGCACGCCCGGCCCGCTTTCACGAACCGGAGGAGAACCGCCTTTCACGCAGCCCCGGGGATTTGACGCGCGTTTCGCCAAACCGTCCGGGCACTGGCCCCGCCTCGCCGGTAACGCAATCCGGTGTATCCTCGGCGGAACGAAGTCATGATGGCATGGAACCAAAGGGCGGGGATGAACGGGGATGTGGTTTTTGGGTGGTAGTGCAATGAAAGATGGCTTCTGTCGAATAGTTTCCGTGGCATATTTGATGCCGATTCAGGATTTTCCTCGCCCCAAGTGTAAGCACCGCATAGCTTACAGGTAGGTTATCTGACATCTGCGCCGCAACTCGGGGACTACATGTATTGACCAAACCCTAGTCGTTTCAGCGGACTTGGGGTTCTGGATGGGTTAAGGGTTATCATTGGCGCTGTGGAAATCGAAAAATCAGATCAGCGTTCAAGTAACACATGACCGACTCGGATCATCCGAGCTAGACAAGCGGGCGGTCGACTGTGGCTCGTGTCGAAATCGAATCCACCATTGATCGCGGGATCATCACATCGTTGAAGCGACAGTGCCGCGACCGTTGCGGCGCGCCCGAGGTACCGGATGATCGAAGTCTTTTCGCGCGCCACTGCTCCGGTGACCATACCGACCATAATGCCGAAATCTGATTCCGGTGAGTATTGACCGCTAGAGAACCGCTTCACGCCGCTGTGGACGTACTCTCGTCGTAGGTGGCTGCTGTTGTCGAGCCGTTTGAACTCGAGGACCAGTTCCGGCCCGAAGTCGATCGCGTAAATGAATCGGATATCGGTCCGGCCGCTTTGCTTGGGCATGCCTTTGGCGTCCATGTAAATCTCAATGCCCTCAAGCACGAGATGGCCATAGCCGACCCCTGCCTGCATCAGTCGCTCGTCGTTCTTGAGTTCGCGGTAGAATGCGTTGACGAGGGTGGTTTCGCGCTTGTCGGCCCACCAGACCGGAGTCAATGCCTTTAGGTCTGCCCAGACAGCGCGGAGATATTCGATGAACTTTGTTATATGCTGGTCAGGGAAAAGGACGGGAGCGGCGTCCGGTATGTCCAGGATACGGATCAATGTTGAGACACTCCTGACGACTTCAGTTTCTTCGGGGAAAGGCACGTGACCATCTCGTCAGCGTCGCGAAGCGCGGCCGATTGCGTCCAAAAACGCATGCGTCGGGGCTTGATGATGTAGATGTCGTTACCGAGTACGAAAATTGAGTTCGGCATCGCAAAGAAGTCGATTGGCGACCCGGAGGATATGCGGTTCGATATTTCAATCAGAATGTTCCTCGCGTCTTGATCTCTGCGCATCCCAGTGGTCATGCCATGCCCTTCCGCGACAAGGGCAACATGTACAACGTCAAGTGGAGCACGGTCGCCTCTTGCAAGGATTTTGGCGCTGATCGTCCCCGCACCACTCATATTCTTCACGAACTGGTTCAGAGAGGCTGCCAGACGGTGCGCATAGGCCGCGACATCCGCAGGCCTGGGCGCCTTCTGGAGTGGCGTGAGCAGTTCTCCGTAGCTTGTAGGCTGGAGGCTTTCTCCACTTAGCTGGACCATATCGAGCACGATGGCACGCTCGTTTTCCGACAGCCCGAAAATGTCGAAGACGAGACCGTCAATCAATTCGCGCGTGCCCGTCACGGCCTTCCGATCCTCTCGCTCCACGGCACGTGCCAGCTCCGACAGGAGCGAGTCCAGCTCCGTCTCGGAGACATCCAGACGAGACAACGGCAGGGGCAATGCCTTGATGTCGCCCAATGTCACCCGCGCCCGCTCCGTCTGTGCCGTATACCCTGTCAGGATGAGCCAGTATTGCGCAAGGCTGGAACGAAGATAGCAGGTAAGGAACTTTGCAAGAGCTGCGTCTCCATCGTTCACCCTTATGCCTCCGACACCCGAGGGAAAGCAAAATCGGTCGGACGTATAGGCTGCCCGAATTCCCATCTGGACCGACGTTCCGTCCGACCAGAGAACCCTGTGCCCTTCGTAGAGAGCCAAGTTGCCGTGGCTTGCGACACCGCGGTTGACGGGCAGGTCTTGCAAAGCTCCGGTGTTGACTAGCGGGCTGTCGGAATTCAAGGCATCTGTCGCGAGATAACGATACTCTTGCAATACCGTCGGATCGGCTTTCTTGAGGCCATCTTTCATGTGATAGCCCTTCGCGATTAGCCAACCTCGCTCCTTGACGGTGTCGCCGAGAGACCGCAGATTGAGGAGTCGGTAGTACAGGCTGTTATCCCGGCGATTTCCCCAGAACCGACGCCGCAATTCGCCGTTTCCAGCAACCAAAGATTCTCGGCTCAACACCACACGGTCGTAGTCATGAAGGGTTAAGCGGTTGAAAGCGAAACTGATATCGGCTTTCGGCGTCCAGTATTCGAACGTTCCCTCGATCCTTTTGTCCCTGAGGCCAGGCTCGTTGCGGGCGCGCATGATCGTGCACGCGTGTTCTGCCTGGGCGAAGAGTATGCGTCTGAAATCCGAAAGGTTGACCAGTCTCTCCAACGACAGATGCACTGTAGCCTGCTTGAGAAAGACGTCATTGCTTGGAGCGGTGATTAACGATGTCGGCAGGATTACGACAATTCTCCCTCCGGGCTTGGCCGCCTCTGCGCATTTCATCGCATATGCTGCGGCGATCTGGCGATGCGGGAGGTGAACGCGCCTTGTCACAGACCAATCGATTGCGGCCGTCCCTTCGCCTTGCTTGAGTTCGCGCCAAGGGGGATTCGATATGATGATATCAAAGCTACGGCTGCTTGAGAACTTGTTTGCGGAAGCAAAGAAGTCACCTCCTTCTCGCCCGTGGACAATATTTGCTCCTATCAGCTGGGGCAGCTTGCAGTTCTCATCCTTCTGCAAGACCGCGAGGTCGGCGGGCGCTAACTTTTCCAACAAGCAGAGGTAGAGGCTGAAGGCGGTTACTCTGCAGGCAATCGGGTTTATGTCGCCCCCGAAGATGGTGGCTTGGAGGAGTGAAATACGCTCCTGGATAGTCAGGGTTCTCCGGCGGTCAGCCTCCTCGTAACTGACAACACGTCGGAAAGCCGTAGTCAGTAATATACCTGAACCACACGCTCCATCGAAGATGCGGAGGTGCTTTACGGATTCGTAGCCGTCGAATGCTTGCTGGATGGCGAGTTCTGCCAGAACCCTCGGCGTATAGAACGCTCCATCGGCATCACGGTCGCTCTCCAAGAATATCTCGTAAATGCCGGACAAGAGCTCGACCGGAATCTGGCTGAAATCGTAGTTCCAAAAATCTTGCTGGCCGGTTCTGAGATCAACCCGTGACAGGAACTTGTCGACGATGTCCAGCACCCCGAGGTTCAGCTCCGACCAGCGAACGTCGGCAGGCTCTAAGAAATCGCCGTTGAAGTCGTACTTCAGTTGCCTGATCAGGGCGTCGATCCCCGCTCCGTCCGATGAACGGATCAACTCGTGCAGGCTTCCCACGGAATGTACCTTGCGATAATCGTCGCCCACGACCCCCCGGTGCTCAAGATACGAGATGAACATCACCTGTGCCAGAAGCATCTTGGCCCCCATGTCTGAAGCCATAAGAGGTTTCTTGCCTCCTGAAAGCTTCAATACCGCGTCGGCCAACTGACGGAGCAAGCGTCTATCCACCCGGAGGTTAGGGTCGAACCATTCGCTGAGGCGTTGCTGGACCTGTGATGAACGAACATCGGGGACAGACCAAGGCCCATCGTCACGAACATCTGAAAATGCCAACGCATCTTGTTCAGGCACATCGCTCTGCTTGGGGATGGCGAAAGCAGTCAGCTTTTCCTCTGAGCAGACAAGAAGCGCGGAAACGAGGTTCTGGTTCCACAAGCGCTGGCGCACAGCGTCCACGTCGCGGCGAGCGGGCATTTGTTCGACGTCGGAAAAGCAGATTGTCGGTGTGTCCTCCACGACGAATACGGCAGCGCAGCGATACTCCCCTGTCGGATCGAGGAGGTCTCTCAGTTCCGTCGCATATGGCCTTCGTCCGATCTGATCCATCGACGTCAGCAACGCGTCGCCCGTGCCGCTATAGCCCAAGGCCGCCAGCCAAGTTCCGAGGAAGGGTTGTTGTGCGCCGATCGTCATTCAAAGCCTAAACTGATTTGGTGCCATAGAGGACCATTTTGTACCGCACAAGGCAACGGGTGTCAGTCAACTGTCGCCGGCGACGCTGGAGGTATACAGGCTAGATGGCGGATAGATTGCCTAAGGCTCCGGCGATTAATCTAGATATGAGGGGAGGCATTGCCCCCCCTACCCCTCAATCTCCTCCCGCAACATCTCCAGCTCCAGCCATTCCTCCTCCATCTTCGCAATCGCCCCCCGCAGCTTTTCCAGCTCCGCCGCCAGCGCCGAAAACCTTGCCGGGTTCTTGGCAAACAGCTTCGGGTCGGCCATTTCCATCTCGCGCTTGGCGATCTCGCCTTCTGCCTTTTCCATCTCCTTCGGCAGGTTTTCCAGCGCGAATTTCTGTTTGAAGGAGAGTTTGCCTTTGCCGGTTTTGGGGGCGGAGCCGCCGTTGTCGGCGGAGCGGGCTTTTTCGGCCTTGTCCGCCCGCTTCTTCTCGTCGGCCATGCCCTTGCGCTGGGCCATCATGTCGGAATAGCCGCCGGCATATTCGATCCAGCGGCCGTCGGGCGCGTCGGGGTTGGCGGGGGCGATGGTGGAGGTGACGGTGCGGTCGAGGAAGTCGCGATCGTGGGAGACGAGGATGACGGTGCCGGGGAAGCCGGCGACGATTTCCTGGAGCAGGTCCAGCGTCTCGATATCGAGATCGTTGGTCGGCTCATCGAGGATCAACAGGTTGGTCGGGCGCGACAGGATGCGCGCCAGCATCAGGCGGGCGCGCTCGCCGCCCGACAGGTTCTTGATCGGGGTGCGCGCCTGTTCGGGCTGGAACAGGAATTCCTTCATATAGCCGGTGACATGGCGCTGTTCGCCGTTGACGAGCAGGTTGTCGCCGCGGCCGTCGGTGAGGTAATGGGCCAGCGTATCCTCGAGGTTGAGGTCCTCGCGGCGCTGGTCGAGCGTGGCGATCTCAAGGTTTGTGCCGAGCTTGACCCAGCCGCTGTCGGGCTTGATCTGGCCGGTCAGCATCTTCAGGAGCGTCGTCTTGCCGGCGCCGTTGGGGCCGACGAGACCGATGCAATCGCTGCGATGGACGCGGATCGAGAAGGGGGCGACGATCAAGCGCTCGCCATAGGTCTTGGTGATCTGATCGGCCTCGATCACCAGCTTGCCGGATTCCCGCGCATCGGAAATCGTCGCCTGCACGGAGCCTTGCGGGCCGTTATGGCCGCGATGCTTGGCGCGCAGGTCCTGCAGCGCGCCCAGCCGGCGCATGTTGCGCTTGCGCCGCGCCGTCACGCCATAGCGCAGCCAGTGTTCCTCGCGCTCGATTTCCTTGCCGAGCTTGTGCTGCTCGATTTCTTCCTCTTCCAGCACCTTGTCGCGCCAGGCCTCGAAGAACGCAAAACCCTGGGACAGGCGGCGGGACTGGCCGCGATCGAGCCAGACGGTGGCGGTCGAGACCTTTTCGAGGAAGCGGCGGTCATGCGAGATGACGACGAGGGCCGAGCGACTTTTGATCAGCTCGCCTTCCAGCCATTCGATTGTGGGAAGGTCGAGATGGTTGGTCGGCTCGTCGAGCAGCAGGATATCCGGCTCCGGCGCCATGACGCGGGCGAGCGCCGCGCGGCGGGATTCGCCGCCGGACAGCTGCGTCGGGTCCTCGTCGCCCGTGAGACCCAGATGTTCGAGCAGGTAGGCGACGCGGTAGGGGTCGTCGCTGGGGCCAAGGCCGGCTTCGGCATAGGCGCGCACGGTGTCGAAACCCTCGAAGTCGGGGGCCTGGTTGAGATAGCGGATGGTGACGGACGGGTGGCGGAAGATTTCGCCGGTCTGCGGCTCGGCAAGGCCCGCCGCCATCTTCATCAGCGTCGACTTGCCCGAGCCGTTGCGGCCGACGAGGCAGATGCGGTCGCCGGGCTCGACCTGCAGGTTGGCGCCGGCCAAGAGCGGCGTGCCGCCGAAGGAGAGGAAGATATCGTCGAGTTTCAGAATGGGCGGCGCCATGGTCAGGCTCCCGAAAGGTCTTGCGGACGGGCAAGGATGAGCGCCCGGCCGGAGGAAAGGGTAAAGCGGACGGTGCCTTCGGCGACGTTGGAGACGGTGCGCGAGGAGCCGAACGGCAGATGGAAATCGTCGAGCGGATAGCGGGCGTTGGCGATCGAAAGCCCGGTCAGCGTATCGAGCCCGAGGATGGAAAACAGGCTGCCCTGCGGCAGGTCGATGTCTCGGCTGCCGGGGAGCAGCGGATACGCTTCCTCCTCGCCGGAGGTGAGCAGCACGTCGATGCCGTCTTCGGCAAGCTTTGCGGCATAGAGCAGGTGCATGAAGGCATGGTCGCTGCGTGTCCCACCCAGCGCGCCGGCCAGGATGAGTTTTGTCGCGCCGCGTTCAAGGGCTGCGGCCACGGCGATCTCGCCGTCGGTTTCGTTCTTGGCGGGCGGATAGGGTTCGCGGATGACATCCGGCCATTCGGCGATCAGCGTGTCGGGCGTGGAATCGAAATCGCCGACCCAGAGTTCGGGTTTGAGACCCAATGCCTGCGCATGGCGCATGCCGCCATCGGCCGCAATCACGCGGGCGCCGGCAAGGTGCGCACGCAGCCGCTCCGTCGGCACCAGCGCGCCGCCCATCAGGATAACAAAAGCCAGTTGTCTCATGGCGCAAGGCCATAGCGTAAACAGGGGGATCAGGGGAAGGGGCAGCGAAGCATTTGCGTCGGGGCCTGTCTGAAAGGTGCGGCAGACACCCTCTTCTCCCCCGCGGGGAGAAGTGTCGGGCAAAGCGAGACGATGAGGGGGTGCGTCCGCGACTTCCGAACCCGCCGCCCCCTCATCCGCCCTTCGGGCACCTTCTCCCCGCTGGGGAGAAGAGGAGGCGCGCCTTATGGCGCAGGCTGCGCGGCCCGGCGCTCGGCATTTTCCCGTTCGCGCGATTGATGCACCTGCTCGAAGGAGGTGACGAAGCGGTCGAACAGGCCGGCAAAGGCGGCGACGTCGTCTTCCGGCCAGTCGGCAAGGATGCTCTCGATCACCCCGCGCTTGACGGCCTTGACCTCGCGCATCAGCCTGTTGCCCAGATCGGTCATCACGACGATGATGCGGCGGGCGTCGGCCTGCGAGGCTTCGCGCCGCAGCGCGCCGCGCGCCACCATGTCGGCGACGATGCGGCTGGCCCGCGACGGATCGATCCGCATCATTTCGGCGATCGTGCCGACCGTCACCTCGCCTTCGGGCTCGGCACGCCAGACCGCGTCGAGCACGTCGAGATGGGTGATTTCGAGACCCGGGGCGACATTTTCGATGGCGAGGCGGGCCAGCACCCGCCGGCCGACCAGCAGCCGCCAGCGGCCCATCGAGCGGCCGATGGAGGCGCGGTTCGCCTCCATCTCGCTGCCATCGGTTTCGTCTTCGATCGGTGACATTGCATGTTCCATGGCCGGACAATAGCAAAGCGCGCGGCGTTCATAAAGCGGAAATATGCGATAGGCATAAATATGCCGTTGACAATTACATGCTAACAGCACATAAATTCCCGAAAGCAATTGGAATCCTCCCCATGGACATGCAGATCACGCCGGCGCCGCTCGTTTCGAGCCCCGCGCTTCGCCTCACGCTTTTCTTCTTCCTGATGACGGCGCTGTTCATGGCGACACTGGACAACCAGATCGTCGCCACCGCGCTGCCGACCATCGTCGGCGAGTTCGGGCAGATGGAGCGCTTCGGCTGGATCGGCTCGGCCTATCTGCTGGCCACCTGCGCGGTGATGCCGCTCTACGGCAAGCTCGGCGACCTGTTCGGCCGCAAATATGTGATGCTGACGGCGGTGACGATCTTCACGCTGGGCTCGATCGCCTGCGGCCTGGCGGTGTCGATGAACACGCTGATCGCCGCCCGCGTGCTGCAGGGGCTCGGCGGCGGCGGCATCATGGTGTCGATCTTCTCCATTACCGCCGATCTGTTCGAGCCGCGCGAGCGGGCCAAGTACCAGAGCTATTCCAGCCTGGTGCTGATGGCGTCGGGCGCCGTCGGCCCGGTGCTGGGCGGGGCGATGAGCGATCACTTCGGCTGGCGCTCGATCTTTCTGATCAACATCCCGATCGGCATCGCCGTGCTTGCCGGCCTGTTCTTCTTCCTGCCCTACCGCCGCCCGACGCGCCGGCCGACGATCGATTATGCCGGCGCGCTGCTCCTGGCCGGTGCCGTCACCATGATCGTGCTTCTCGGCGACAGCGCCGAACTGTTCGGCTCGCTGCTGTCGCTCGGAACGCTGGCGGTCATGGCCATCGGCGTGCTGTGCGCCGTGACCTGGGTGTTTGTCGAACGGCGGGCGCCGGAGCCGGTCGTGCCGCTGGCGCTGTTTGCCAATCCGACCTTCAGCCTGATGCTGGTGATTTCCGTTGCCAGCGGCGCCGTCGGCATCGGCATGGTCAATTATTTCGCGCTGTTCCTGCAGACCACGACGGGGCTCAGCCCCTCGCTCGCCGGGCTGCTGTTCATCATGCTGACCGGCGGCATCGTCTGCGGCTCGCTGACGGCGGGACGGCTGATTTCGCGGAGCGGCCGCTACAAGCCGTTTGCCATCGTCAGCGCCAGCCTGACGATGCTGTCGCTGCTGATCTTCTCGCAGATCCACCCCGGCACGCCGCTCTATGTGATCTGCGCCGTCATGGCCCTGCACGGCATCGGCATCGGCTTCGGCCAGCAGGTGCCGATCGTCGCCGTGCAGAACATCGCCGCGCGCGGCGATGTCGGGGCCGCCACCGGCGCCGTCACCCTGTCGCGCATGGGCGGCGCCTCGATCGCCATCTCCATCTACGGCGCCATCATCGCCAGCGGCCTGGCGCGCGGCACAAACGCGATCCCGGGCATCGAAGACATCGAAAAGCTGACGCCGCTGGTGCTATCGACCCTGCCGCAGGCAACGCGCCAGCTGGTCGCCGAAAGCTACACGGCCGCGTTTACGCCGCTGTTTTTGACGGCGGTCGGGATATCGCTGATCGCGCTGGTTTCGGCGGTGAGTTTGAAGGCGGTAAGGTTGCCGCAGAAGGTGGCGTGAGGGGGGGCCATCAGCTTTGGAGCAGGTGATGGTGGTCTGCTTTGCACCAATAGCAAATGTGCGGAACGGTGACCAATTTGGGGCCGGGAAGGGACTGTCGGCTTTCAGAGGCTAAGTGACGTAAACTGACGTTCAAAGACCTGTGGGGTCTATGGGTAATTTTCGGGTTACCTTGCCCCATTTTTCACGCTGTCCTTTACGTATTGCTGCGACTTTCGCCTTTCAGACCCGATGAGGCCACGCAACGTCCGCCCGATTCCCTTGCCCTTTTGGCGCAGTGCCGGACATGGATACGGGCGACTGCGGCTTTGTCTTATTCCAAACAGTCGAGCATCCATTGAACGCCGAATTTGTCGGTCAGCTTGCCGTAATATGTGCCCCATGGCTGAATCGCCAGAGGCGTGGTCACGCTGCCAGCCCGAGACAACTTCCCAAACAGGCTTTTAGTTTTGCGACGATCGTCCATAATGAGAATGTGAGACGAGCCGCGCATGGGTTCCGCGTCATGATTGTCCGACGCGAAGAACAGGACGCCCGGACCTTCAAAGCGTGCGTGCATCACCTTCCCAATCATGGTTTCGTTCACGGCTGGAATGCCATGGTCTCCGTGGCGCATCAACGTTGTTACCCGGCCAAGGCCACAGTCGGTATAGAAGGAAAGTGCGGCCTCGCATTCGGTGGTGAAGAATAGATAATTGGCAAGTTGCATGGAGTAGCCCTCTTCTCAGGACCAGGCAGTTCCGTGCCCGGCCCCGGATTTTCCGCGTTTATGCTAGCACGTCTGCCTTATGCGGCGGCGCTGGCTGCAATCGCTTGACCAAGATCTGCATTGCTATAGCTCTCACCTGCAATGCCCCAGCCTCCCTCTGGCGCATAG
This sequence comes from Rhizobium herbae, assembly GCF_017873135.1. Lineage (GTDB taxonomy): Bacteria > Pseudomonadota > Alphaproteobacteria > Rhizobiales > Rhizobiaceae > Pararhizobium > Pararhizobium herbae. The sequence goes on from NZ_JAGGJV010000003.1 coordinate 194,277, forward strand.
ATGATGTTCGACCAGATATGCTCTCGCTTGAGCCGTCCGCCGGCAGCTTTTTCGACGATGTCGGTTGCCTTTCCCAAGAAGGCGCGCTTTGCCTCTGGTGTCGTTAAGGCGACCATTGGTAATTTCAGCTCGACGAATGCGGCATCGACCGGCTTACCGGCAGCAAGCACGTGTCCTTTCGGCAAATTGTGTATCGAGCCGACCACATTGGCGGTCATAAACGGATTTCCGCTCAGTTCCGAAACCTCAAGAAGTGCGTCAGTCAGTCCGGCAAACGCGTCTGCCTGGGCTTCGTCCGACAGCAGGCCTTCCGTGATAGTAAGTGTGATGGGCATGGTTCTCTCCTTGTTTGATGATCGGTGCAAATCATATATACTGATCGCTCTCTATCGATACACATCGATTGCTCTCTATGCAAGACATAAAGAGCACTCACTCTCAATAAGGATTCCAGCATGCGCTATAGCACCGAGCACAAAGAGCAGACGCGAGCAAAGGTCGTTCTGGCCGCCGGACAGGCATTTCGAAAAGAAGGCTATGGCGGAGCTGGTATCGATGCGCTGACGAAAGCGGCAGGCGTTACCAACGGCGCATTCTACGGCCACTTCAAATCCAAAGGAGAAGCTTTCCGTGCCGCGGTTGTTGCGGGAATGGAAGAACTCCGTCAGGGAATTGCAGCATTGAAGCTGGAACAACCGCGTGGCTGGCTCAAAGCCTTCGCTGGCTACTATCTCGGATACAAGCGCACTTGCGAACTTGGAGAGAGTTGCGCCTTGCCAACCCTCTCCCCCGATGTCATGCGAGCGGATGACGAGACGCGGCGTTGCTACACCGAAGAACTAAAGCGTCTGGCGACTGAAATCGCCTCCGGCTTGGAGGATGACGGCTCGCAGTACTCAACGGAAGACCGGGCATTGCTGTTGCTTGCACTGTTTGCCGGTGGTGCGACGCTGGCGCGCGCAGTGTCCGATCAGACTCTATCTGAAAAAATAGCCGGACTTGTAACCGCTGAGGCGCTGCGCAATGGATCGCCTTCGCAGAGTTAGCCGCGGACATATATTTGGCAAAACATTCCGCCTCACCTATTCGCCGAATGTCCGCTGTCGCGGCGGCGCTAGGCTGAGGTCTATGACCGAAACGAGAGCGCAAAGCCGCCATCTCGCAATTCAACTCCCGACTTCCGCAATGGGCCGAAAGCAGCCCATTGCCCTCGATAGGAGAAAGGCCCCGACCGAGCACGACTCCCCCCTCCCCCTTGCCAAGCCTATCCCTCACGTCTAAATCTCCTCCTGCTCTAACGGGGTGCCGTTCGTCGTTCTCGACGTCCGGCTGAGAGGCTTTCACCGGCCAACCCGAAGAACCTGATCCGGTTTGTACCGGCGGAGGGATTAGACGGCACGGTTCAGCGCCCTCTTCCCATTTTTTGGATTTATAAGGAGGCGCTGATGCGCAAGGCAATCATTCCATTTTTCGGGCCATTTCTGGTAGCAATCGCGGCACTGACGACCGCGTTTTCGGCATCGGCCGAAGACAAGGTGCTGACGGTCTATACCTATGAAAGCTTCACCAGCGAATGGGGTCCCGGCGCCAAGGTCGCCGAAGCGTTCGAGAAGACCTGCGGCTGCAAGGTTTCCTATGTCAGCGTCGCCGATGGCGTCGAGCTTCTGACCCGGCTGAAGCTGGAGGGGGCATCCTCCAAGGCCGATATCGTGCTTGGGCTCGACACCAATCTCGTCTCCGAGGCCAAGGCGACCGGGTTCTTTGCGCCGCATGGCATCGATACGGCGGCGGTCAAGGTGCCCGGCGGGTTTTCCGACGATACGTTCGTGCCCTATGACTACGGCCATTTCGCCGTGATCTACGACACGCAGGTGATGAAGGAACCGCCGAAGAGCCTGAAGGAGCTGGTGGAAGGCGATCCTGCCCAGAAGATCGTCATCGAGGACCCGCGCACCTCGACGCCGGGCCTCGGGCTCTTGCTCTGGGTGAAATCGGTCTATGGCGATCAGGCCGGTGCCGCCTGGGCCAAGCTTAGGGATCGTGTGCTGACCGTCACCCCCGGCTGGTCGGAAGCCTACGGCCTGTTCACCAAGGGCGAGGCGCCGATGGTGCTGTCCTACACGACCTCGCCGGCCTACCACATGATCGCCGAAAGCACCGACCGCTATCAGGCGGCGGCGTTCTCCGAGGGCCATTATATCCAGATCGAAGTGGCTGGCATGACCAAGGCCGCCAGGGACCCGGCGCTGGCGAGGGACTTCCTCGCCTTCGTCACCGGTCCCGAGTTCCAGTCGATCATCCCGACGACCAACTGGATGATGCCGGTTGCCGCCACCAAGGAGCCGCTGCCGGAGGCGTTCGGCAAGCTGGTCCATCCGGCAAAGACGTATCTGATGTCGTCCGACGAGGTTGCGGCGAACCGCAAGGCCTGGATCGACGAGTGGCTGGCTGCGATGAGCAAGAACTGATGGGGGACTGAATGACGGCTTTCAGAGATTGCCGGAGCCTACCCCCCTCTGTCGGCGACGCCGACATCTCCCCCACAAGGGGGGAGATCACCAGGGCCCCCTGAATTCGCCAGGGAAAAGAATACTCTCCCCCCTTGTGGGGGAGATGTCACGAAGTGACAGAGGGGGGTAAGTTTCGGCAATCTCCGAACTATAACCGCAAACAATACAAAGCCATCATGATCAACCGCACGGAACGACATTTCACGCTTGCCGCCGGCGCCCTCTGCCTTGGCGGCATCGTGCTGTTCGTCTGCATGGCCGCCTATGCGCTGCTGGCCTTCGACGCGCCGGGTACGCCCGGGGACGGCGCGGTGTTTGACGCCTATGTCTGGCGCGTGGCCCGTTTCACGCTGCTGCAGGCTTCGCTCTCGACGCTTCTTTCCATCCTCTTTGCCATCCCGGTCGCACGCGCCCTGGCGCGGCAGACGGGTTTTTTCGGCCGCGTCTGGATCATCCGGCTGATGACGCTGCCGCTCGGGCTGCCGGCGCTGGTCGCAGCGCTTGGCCTGATCGGCATCTGGGGGCGCCAGGGCGCGCTGAACACGGCGTTCGCCGCGCTGGGGCTGGATCAACCGATCAGCATCTACGGTCTTTCGGGCATCCTTCTCGCCCATGTGTTCTTCAACATGCCGCTGGCAGCAAGGCTGATGCTCGGCGGGCTGGAGCGGATTCCCGGCGAATACTGGCTGGTCGGCGCCAATCTCGGCATGCGGCCGCTGTCGATCTTCCGCTTCATCGAATGGCCAGCGATCCGGGGGCTAGTGCCGGGGATCGCGGGGCTGATCTTCATGCTCTGCGCCACCAGCTTCACGCTGGTGCTGATCCTCGGCGGCGGGCCGGCGGCCAGCACCATCGAGGTGGCGATCTACCAGGCGCTGCGCTTCGACTTCGATCCGCCGCGCGCCATCGCCCTGTCGCTGCTGCAGATTGCCGTGACATCGGCGCTGCTGGTTGCCATCCGCCTGCTGACGCCGAAGGCCGATGACGGTCATGGCGGCGGGCGCAAGGTGCGCCGGTTCGATGGCCGTCATGGGTTTGGCCGGATCGGCGACTGGCTGGTGATCGCGTTGGCGGTTCTGTTCATCGCCCTGCCGCTTGCCTCCGTCATATCCTCCGGCCTGCGCTCCGATCTCATCCGTTTGGCAGGCGACACGATGGTCCAGCGGGCGCTGGTGACGAGTATCGTCATCGCGGTGGTGTCGAGCCTGCTTTGTGTGGTGGCGACGGCGGTGATGATCCGCGCGCGACAGGCAGCAATGGCGCCACGGCATCCGCTGGCGCTCCATCGCGGCCTTGCTGCCGCCATTTCGGCCAGTTCGTCGCTGGTTCTGCTGGTGCCGCCGGTCGTTCTCGGCGCCGGCTGGTTCCTCCTGCTGCGGCCGCTCGGCGACGTCGCGGTGTTTACGCCGCTGCTGGTCGTCCTGATCAACATGCTGATGGCGCTACCCTTCGTCTACCGCGTGCTGGAGCCGGCGATGACGACCCATTCCGCCCGCACGGCAAGGCTTGCCGCCAGCCTCGGTCTTGGCGGCTGGAACCGGTTTCGCTTTATCGACTGGCCGGCTTTGAGAAAACCTGTGCTGATGGCGCTGTCCTTTGCCTGCGCGCTGTCGCTCGGCGATCTCGGGGCGGTGGCGCTGTTCGGCTCGCAGGACATGGTGACGCTGCCCTGGCTGCTGTACAGCCGCATGGCGAGCTACCGCTCCACCGATGCGGCCGGGCTGGCGCTGTTCCTCGGCCTCGTCTGCCTTGTGCTGACCATCGCCGGCACGCCATCGGCAACCAACAATGACAAGGGAAGACACGATGCCGCCGCTTGAAACGGATATCGCCATTCGCCTCAGCGACGTGCTGGTGCGGTTCGGCAAGACCGAGCTGCGGTTCGACGGCGCCATCGGCAAGGGCCAGATCGTGGCGGTCACCGGCGCGTCCGGCTCCGGCAAGTCCACCCTGCTCAACGTGATCGCCGGGTTCGAGACGCCGGATGCGGGAAGCGTCGAGATTCTCGGCGAAGATGTTGCCGGCCGCGATCCGGCGGAGCGGCCGGTCTCGGTGATCTTTCAGGAACACAACCTGTTCTCGCATCTGGATATCGGCACCAATATCGGCCTTGGCATCGATCCGTCGCTCCGGCTCGGCGTCAAGGAGCGGGCGCGGATTGCGGCGGCGCTCGGGCGGGTCGGGCTCGACGGGTTCGGCAAGCGCATGCCGCCGACGCTGTCGGGCGGCGAGCGCCAGCGGGTGGCGCTCGCCCGCGCGCTGGTGCGGCGCAAGCCCGTGCTGCTTCTCGACGAACCCTTCGCGGCGCTCGATCCCGGCCTGCGCGCCGGCATGAGCAGCCTGTTGCTCGATCTTCACCGGCAGGAGGGCAATACGATGCTGATCATCACGCATCACCCCGACGACGTGCGGGCGCTGGCCGACAGCGTGCTTTTCCTCGACGAGGGCCGCATCCTGCTGCACGAACCCACCGCGCAATTTCTCGACCGCGGCGATATTCCGGCCGTTACGCGCTTTCTCGGAAAGTGAGCATCGCCTGCGATGCTTTTGCCACAATTTGAACGACAGCCCGTGCGACGGCGCTTTCGATGCACCATTTTGATCACGTTGGCGTGTGCGTTGCCGGGATACCACGGAGCAAGTATTTCTGTGGGTGTATGCTAGGCACGCACGGCGCGAATGGGTTACAGCAGGTCCATTGCCGTCGCAGCCGCCCGACCTATTTATACGGCTGGAAAGAATACTGAATTTTACGTGCGTGCGGGCCAGGGAACTGTTTCAAGGGCTGGCCCGAAGACTGGAAACGAGCTGAGGCGATGAACAGAACGACGGCCACGGATCCGCAGGTTTCGGAAAAAAGCTCCGGCGTTTCCTTGCGCGCGCTAACGATGCTGCTTGGCGGCCTGCTTTTGTCCGGCTGCCAGTCGGTGATCGAGCAGACCTACGAGCCCAAGGTCTCGCCGTCCTCGAACCCGCAGATCGTCCAGGAAGTCCAGAAGAACGACCCGCGCGCCCAGGTCGGTGCCCGCGAGCATCCGCGCATCGTCGCAAGCTACGGCGGCGAGTATCAGGATGAAAAGACCGAACGCCTGGTGGCGCGGATCGCCGGCGCCTTGACGGTGGTGTCTGAAAATCCCAACCAGTCCTACCGCATCACCATTCTCAATTCCCCGGCGATCAACGCCTTTGCCCTGCCGGGCGGTTATCTCTATGTCACCCGCGGCCTGCTGGCGCTTGCCAACGATGCGTCCGAGGTGGCAGCCGTGCTTTCCCACGAGATGGGCCATGTCACCGCCAATCACGGCATCGAACGGCAGCAGCGCGAAGAGGCGGAAGTCATCGCCAGCCGCGTCGTCTCCGAGGTTCTGTCCAGCGATCTCGCCGGCAAGCAGGCGCTTGCGCGCGGCAAGCTGCGGCTGGCGGCCTTCTCGCGCAATCAGGAATTGCAGGCCGACGTGATTGGCGTGCGCATGCTCGGCGAAGCGGGTTACGACCCCTATGCGGCGGCGCGCTTCCTCGATTCGATGGCTGCCTACAGCCGTTTCTCCTCGGTCGATCCCGACAGCGACCAGAGCCTGGACTTCCTGTCGAGCCATCCAAGCGCCCCGCAGCGCGTCGATCTGGCCCGCCGCCACGCCCGCGCCTTCGGCGTCGAGGGGGAGGTCGGCGACCGCGGACGCGACTATTATCTGGCCGGGATCGACGGCCTGCTCTATGGCGACAGCCCGCAGGAGGGCTATGTCCGCGGCCAGACATTCCTGCATGGCAAGCTCGGCATCCGCTTCGACGTGCCCGAAGGCTTCCAGATCGACAACAAGGCGGAAGCGGTGCTGGCGACGGGACCGGGCGAGATCGCCATCCGTTTCGACGGCGTGGCCGATGCGCAGAAGCGCAGCCTGACAGACTATATCGCCAGCGGCTGGGTCACCGGCCTGCAGCCCGACACCATCCACGCCATCACCGTCAACGGCCTGGAGGCCGCGACCGCGCGTGCATCCGCCGAGCGCTGGGACTTCGACGTCACGGTCATCCGCATCGACACCCAGATCTACCGTTTCCTGACGGCCGTGCCTAAGGGCGCGCCGAGCCTGGAGCCGACGGCCGACGTCCTGCGCGCCTCCTTCCGCCGCATGACGCCGCAGGAAGCCGCGGCCCTGAAGCCGCTGCGCATCCGCGTCGTGGTCGCCAAGCCCGGCGATACGCTGGCGACGCTGTCGGCGCGGATGATGGGCACCGACCGCAAGCTCGATCTCTTCCGCCTGATCAACGCCATGCAGGTCACCTCGACGGTGAAGCCCGGCGACAAGGTGAAGATCATTTCGGAGTGAGGCGCGGCAAAAGTCGTAACCGGCCCGGCCGCGCCGAAATTTTGACCGTATCCTCGCATCGGTCGTCTACCGGAAGCGGCGGTCGATCGGGATGGTGAAGGACCAGGCGTTCGGGCGCTGCGCGCGATGGCGAAGCAATGTATCCGAAAAGATGGCCTGCCTCTCCGGCCGCGAATTTCCCTGTGCCGGATTGGCCGGAGCGCCCCAGCGGTCGTTATACAGGTCCTTGAAAAGATAGCGGGTCGGGATCATTGTTTCATCCTTTCTTGAATCGATTCAACCTAGCGTCGAAAGACCAGATTGAACCGATTCAATATTACTCCATCATGGAAGAACGTCAAGAGATTTGAATCGATACAATATTCTGCTAGGCTGACACTGGCTAACCCGCTGAAGGAGCAATCTTGATCAAGGGAAATGTAAAGCTTGCCGACGTTGCCAAGGCGGCCGGCGTGTCGCAGGGGACGGCGTCCAATGTCTTCAGCCGGCCGGAGGTGGTTCGGCAAGAGGTGCGCGAGCGTGTGTTGGGGATAGCCAGGGAGCTTGGCTACAACGGCCCAGATATCAAGGGGCGCTTGCTGCGGGCGGGGCGCGTCAACGCTATCGGCGTGGCGGCCATCGAACCGCTGGCCTATTTCTTCGAGGACCCCTGGGCGCGGGCGCTGATGACGGAGATCGCGGCAGTCTGCGACGCCACCGGCACGGGCATCGCGCTGGTCTCGGCGCAAAACCAGCAAAAACTGGCCTGGAACATCAACAGCGCACTTGTCGACGGCTTTATCCTGCTATGCGTCGAGGGTGGCGAAAAGCTGGTCGAGCTGACACGGCGGCGGCAGTTGCCGTTCATCGCCCTGGCGCTGGGCAGCGGAAACGCTTCGATCCCGGCGATCGGCATTGATAACATCGCCGGTGCCGCGACGGCGGCGCGGCATCTGGCGGACCTCGGACATCGGCGGTTTGCCATTCTGGCCATAGGACTGAACGACGACCGAGTGGGGGTGGTTACGCCCGAACAGGCCGTTCGATCGCTGAAATTTACGTCGCGCGACCGGGCGCTCGGCTATTGGCAGGCTTTGGCAGATTTCGGCATCGGTCGTGAAGATGTGCCGATGTATGGTACGCAAAACGACAGGCCGAGCGTCAATGCGGCGCTTGAAGCACTGTTTTCCACGGCCAAGCCGCCGAGGGCCATTCTGGCCATGTCCGACCGCATCGCTCTCCTTGCGATGCAATGGCTCGCCGGACGCGGCCTTGCGGTACCGGGCGATGTGTCGGTCATCGGCTTCGACGGAGTGCCGGAAGCGGCGACGGCCGCACCGGGGCTCACGACCATGGCGCAACCGCTTGAAGAGATCGCCCGCAGGGCAGTGGCGGCCATCCTCGATGAGGCGGTGCCTCCCCTGCAGGAAGCGCTTGAGGTAATGCTGGTCGTCCGGGGCAGTACGGCACCGCCACGGTCGGATTAGCTTTCGCGGGCGCGACCTCCGCCAAACCGGAATGTCGATTGCATGTCGCTCAATGCCGCATCGCCAGCACCGGTGCCTCGGCCACCAGCGCGATCTTCAGCTTTTCCAGAGCCCTCGTTTCGATCTGGCGGACGCGTTCCTTGGAGATGCCGAGAGCAGCGCCGAGTTCTTCGAGCGTGGCGCTGTCTTCCGACAGGCGGCGGGCACTGATGATCTTCATTTCCCGCTCGTTCAGCTGGCACAGCGCATGGCTCAGCCAGACGCGGCGGCGTTCGCTGTCGATCATCTCGGAGACCTGTTCGTCGGGAAGCGGCGCGTCGCAGGCGAGAAGATCGAGCCGTTCGCCGCTGTCGGCGTCGCCGGACGAAATCGGCGCCTGCAGCGAGGCGTCGTTGCCGGAGAGGCGCGCATCCATGGTCTGCACGTCGGCAAGGCTGACGCCCAGCGCCACGGCGATTTCCTCATGCACGGCACGGGCCGTCAGCTGGCGGTCGCCCTGGGCCAGCTTGGCGCGCAGGCGGCGCAGGTTGAAGAACAGGGCCTTCTGCGCCGAAGAGGTGCCGCCGCGCACGATCGACCAGTTGCGCAGCACGTAATCCTGCATCGAGGCGCGGATCCACCAGCTGGCATAGGTCGAAAAGCGAACCTCGCGGCTCGGCTCGAAACGGGCAGCGGCTTCCAGAAGGCCGATATGCCCCTCCTGCACCAGATCGCTCATCGGCAGGCCGAAATTGCGGAACTTGGAGGCCATGGAGATCACCAGCCGCATATGGGCCATGGCGATCTTGTTGCGGGCGTCCTGATCCTGGTGGTCCTTCCACGCCAGCGCCAGGGCCTGCTCCTCGTGTCTTTCGAGATAGGGGGCCGCCATGGCGATCTTGATCATGCGCCTGTCTGCTGAGAGATTTTTCATCGGCTACTCCATGACGGGCACACGGGCGTGCCGCTGAACGTTGAGTCGATCGGTGTTTCGGGATTTCCGCTGCCTGAAGCTTGACCGGCAGTCGAAGCGCCCTACTTCCTGAATGAGAGCCGAGGCCTGAAACAGAAGGCCACGGTGGCTGTCCCGACCTGCAAGAACATGTGCGCAGGTCCAGACGTGTTCAAACGCGCGACCTGCAAAAAGGTTCCATGCTGCGCTGCCGTATTTTGCGGCGGCGGGCGTTTTTTCGCGTTGGATATTTTCCGTGAAACTCCGGGGATAGCCGCTCTCGAGCCGAACGTCGCGTGGGCGCGCGAAGTGGGTCGCTCAAGCGCCCGAAGCCGCACGAAGCGCCATTTATTGTGCGCCGCGATTTTTGCCGCTTGCCGGAAAAGTTAAAAAAGCGTTAACTTTTGACGGTTGTCCCCATAAGTTGCCTGTGAGTTAGTTAAAGACAGGGCTTTGACGGGATTCCTGTTTGCAAGGCACCGGGCTAGAGTCGCGTTATGAAAACATTATCCATCGAGGTCAGGCCGGGCGAGCCGAGGGACGCCGCGTCCATATCGGACGTGCACCGCGTTTCCTGGCTTCAGGCCTATGGCGGGCTCATCCCGCACAAGCCGCTGATCCAGATGGTCAACCGGCGCGATCACGCCTGGTGGCGCAAGGCGACGCGCGGGCCGTCCACGCTGCTCATCGTCGAAGTGGCCGGCGTGATTGCCGGGTACGCGACGCTCGGCCTCAACCGCGCCCGCGCCCTGCCGCAGGAAGGCGAGGTCTATGAAATCTACCTGCGCCCGGAATACCAGGGTATCGGGCTCGGCCGCATCCTCTTCGGCGAAGCCAAAAGCCTTTTGAAATCGCTCGGCTGTCAGGGTCTCGTCGTCTGGTGCCTGGAAGACAGCCATCACGCCGACAGCTTCTTCCGCACGGCGGGCGGCCGCGACATCTGCGAAGGCATGGAAGATTTCGGCGAAAAGAACCTGAAGAAGATCGGCTATATCTGGGATTGAGCTGCCCTATTCGGGAAATGAATGGGTGTGGTCAGCCGCTCTCGGCCCACGCACCCCGGTAAAATCCGCCGTGTCCGTGCCGCAGACGAAGCCCTCGGCCTGCGTATCGGCGATCTGGCGGGCCATCGCATTGGGATCCGGGTTGGCGAGCGCGTCGACATAGCCGACGACACAGCCCTTTCCATCCTCGCCGGCAACCTTTGAAACGACCAGGACCTGGCCTTTGAGCGCCGGTGCCGGCTCGCCCGTCTCCGGATCGACATTGGAGATGAACCAGCGAAGGATTGTCGCCACCGGCTTTCCGCCGGCGCCAAGCCGCCATTCGATTTTCGGACCGGTATAGTTGAACGGCCCGAAGCTCTCGAAGGCGCCGTCGATATAGGCCGTGTTCAGGTGACCATAGAAAAGGCTTTGGCGCAGGTCACCTTCCTTGAAATAGACATCGTAGTCCTTGAACCCCTTGCATCGCAGCGAAATGCCGCCGCCTTCTTCGTCTTCCGGCGAAAGGGTCTTGCAATGATCCGTGTCGAGATCGGTATAGACGCTGTCGTTGGCGAGAACGACGGTGGGCGTCATCGACAGAAGGACGAGGAAGGCAATGGAGTATGCAAACGGCTTCATGAGCGCTCCTTGTCCCGGAAACGTCCCGGCGCCCGCGATTATTCACCTATATCTCGCATTTTTCCGGCTGCGACGAAAGCGGATGTTGCGCCGCGTCATGTTTCCCGTTATCGGACTGGCCATCCAAACATCTGGCCCTTGGGAGAAAACTCATGCGTATTGATGCTATTTCGATCGGGAAGAACCCACCGGAAGATATCAACGTGATCGTCGAGGTTCCGGTTGGCGGACACCCGATCAAGTATGAAATGGACAAGGAAGCCGGCACGCTGGTGGTCGATCGCTTCCTCTACACGCCGATGACCTATCCCGGCAATTACGGTTTCGTGCCGCACACCCTGTCGGATGACGGCGACCCGATCGACGTCCTGATCGCCTCGACCCGTCCGCTGGTTCCCGGCTGCGTCATCAATGTCCGCCCGATCGGCGTGATGATGATGGAAGACAATTCCGGCAAGGACGAAAAGATCATTGCCGTTCCGAGCTATCACCTCACCAAGCGTTACGACAAGGTGAAGGACTATACCGACCTGCCGGAGATCACGCTGCAGCAGATCGAACACTTCTTCGAGCACTACAAGGATCTGGAGCCCGGCAAATGGGTAAAGATCTTCGGCTGGAAGGACGTCACGGTCGCACAGCAGCTGATCGTCGAAGCCATCGAGCGCGCCAAGGCAGCCAAGTAACGCGGTTCCGCGTTTATCGCGGCAATATCCGAATATGTGGACGCTTTACCCCCCTCTGTCGGCGACGCCGACATCTCCCCCTCAAGGGGGGAGATTGGCCGCAGACTTTGTGCCCTGCTAGATGAAGGATCACAGGGGGAAATGAATGATCTCCCCCCTTGAGGGGGAGATGTCACGAGAGTGACAGAGGGGGTAAGCATCCACGATGTCTGCCCTCTCCGAAACGTTCATCGGGTGACGACCCGTCCCAAAAACATTGCCACTGCTTTATCAAATGAAAACCTCCGGATCATGCCGATCCGGAGGTTTTTTTATGCCCGCAGGGAACCGTTTGGTTTCAGCCGGCTTTAGCCGAGCAGGGCAGCGGCGATCGTCGTGTTGAGCAGGTACCAGATGAAATACAGGATCACCAGGACCACCAGCGGCGACAGGTCGACGCCGCCCATGTCCGGCAGGACGCGGCGGATCGGCCGGTAGAGCGGCTCGGTCAGCTGGTAGAGCGAGCGGCCGATCATGTTGATCGCGTTGTTGTTCACGTTGATGACGTTGAAAGCGTAGAGCCAGGAAAAAATCGCCGAAGCGATGACCAGGAACCACGCAATGTTGATGATGAAATTCAGGGTCGCAATGACAGCAAGCATGCCGGTCTCCAATTCGTTGTTGACAGACATGTAGACATTGACGACTAAACCGGCAAGTCCACGCTTCGCGATGGACTAAACATGTTTAATACGGCGGGCTGGCCTGCCGTTGTTCGGAAAGAATACCGCATGTCCGTCCTTCAGGGTGCAGACCGGTTCGCCGCGTTCCGGCATGTCTCCTACGCCCGTTTCTTCTTCGCCCGCTTCCTCGCTTCCTTCGCCATCCAGATCATCAGCGTCTCGGTGGGCTGGCAGATGTACGCGCAGACCCAGAACACGCTCTATCTCGGCCTCATCGGCCTCTTCCAGTTCCTGCCGTCGCTGCTGCTCATCCTGGTGACGGGATCGGTCGCCGACCGGCACTCGCGGCGGATGATCGTCTCGGTCTGCATGATCGTCAGCGCCTTTTGCGCGGCGGCGCTGCTCGGGCTGACGGTCGCCGATGCCTTTTCGCCGTGGCCCGTCTTCGCCATCCTGATCGTCTTCGGCATCGAGCGCGCCTTCATGGCGCCGGCGGTGCAATCGCTGGCGCCCAACCTCGTTCCGGCCCACGATCTGTCGAACGCGATCGCCTGGAATTCGTCCTCCTGGCAGACGGCCGCCATCCTCGGACCGGTCGCCGGCGGTCTGCTCTATGGCGTCAGCGCCATCGTCGCCTATTCCGTCGCGCTTGCCTTCCTCGTCCTGTCGGCCATTCTGGTCTTCATGATCGAGAAGCCGGCGCAGCACAGCCTCAGCGAGCCGCGCGACTGGACGTCCATTCTGGCCGGGTTCAAGTTCATCCGCACCGAAAAGGTGGTGCTGGGCGCCATTTCGCTCGATCTGTTCGCCGTGCTGCTCGGCGGCGCCGTTGCGCTGATGCCGGTCTTTGCCAGCGAAATCCTGGTGCTCGGCCCGCTCGGCCTCGGGCTGCTGCGGGCTGCCCCCGGCATCGGCGCCATCCTCGTCGCGGTGACGCTGGCCGCCTATCCGATCCGCCACAATGCCGGCACGCTGATGTTTGCCGGCGTGGCGCTGTTCGGCATCGGCACGGTGATCTTCGGCCTGTCGCAGGTCGCGTGGCTGTCGATCGCGGCATTGATGCTGATGGGCGCGTCGGACATGATCTCGGTCTATGTGCGCGAAACGCTGATTGCGCTCTGGACGCCGGATGCCGTGCGCGGCCGCGTCAATGCCGTCAACATGGTCTTCGTCGGTGCTTCCAACGAGCTTGGCGAATTCCGCGCCGGCACGATGGCGCATATCATCGGCGCCGTTCCGGCCGTCGTCATCGGCGGCGTCGGCACGCTCGCGGTCGCCGTCATCTGGGCGCTCGGCTTCCCGCAACTGCGCAAGATCGATTCGCTGGATGCACCGGAGCGCAAGGCCTGAAACTCAGGCAGTCACCTTCTCGCCCTGCCGCTGGAAGATGTGGGTGAGGAAGCGATCCATCCAGGCGCGCAGCGGCGCGTCGTGGTCCATGCGACCCTCAAGATGGGCCCGCCCCATCTGCGCGCCCGGCAGGTCGAACCGGTGGGCGCCGTGCACGACCCAGCGATGCATCATCACCCGTGTCAGTTCACCGTGGAACTGGATGCCCCAGGCGTTCTCGCCGTAGCGGAAGGCCTGATTGGGATAGGTGCTGCCGGAAGCGAGCAGTTCCGCGCCTGCCGGCAGATCGAAACCTTCGCGGTGGAACTGGTAGACCATCGACGGCCATTCCATCAGCGCCCGGCCTTTTTCCGTCGCCTCAAGCGGATACCAGCCGATTTCCGTCATGCCTTCGTGATGCGGCCCCACCACGCCGCCGAGATGGCGCACCAGCATTTGCGCGCCAAGACAGATACCGAGGAAGGGTTTGTTTTCAGACAACGGCACAGCCAGCCAGTCGATCTCGCGGCGGACATAGTCCTCGTCGTCATTGGCGCTCATCGGCCCGCCGAAGACGACGGCGCCGGCATGCTGTTCCAGCGTCGCAGGCAGGGGATCGCCGAGCACCGGACGACGGATGTCGAGGCTCAGCCCCTTTTCCAGCAGCAGATGTCCGACGCGGCCGGGGCTGGAATGTTCCTGATGCAGGATGATCAGGACCGGCTTGTCGGTATTGCGCCGGTAGAACGTGCGGTCGTCGAAAAGCATTTCACTTTTCCTGTTGCGCGGTGGTCTCCTCCACGACGTCCAGTTTGGCGGCCACCTCCTGCCGCTTGATGATCCTGTCCCTGCCGGAAATGCCCAGGAGATCGGCGATACGCCAGATCACATGGTCTTCCATTTCGCTGCGTTTGCCGTCGGCATAGACAATCTCCCACAGCATGCCGATCAGGTCTATCCGTTGCTCCTCGGAAAAATGCCGTTTGATATCGGAGGTGAAGCGGAAGAAATCGATGGCCTGGCTTTCGGCCGTTTCACCGGCGGCAATCAGCGCGTCGAGCGCGCCGTCGTCCAGCTGGTAGTGATCCTTGATCATGGAGCGAACCTTCCTGCGCTCCTTCTCGTGGATCTCGCCATCGGCCTCCATCACCTGGATGCAGAGCGCCATGATGGCGATGCGCGGGTCGCCGGCCTCGATCGAAGGCCCGTGGCCGGTCAGGCTGTCGAGGAAAGTCCGAAATCGGTCAAACATGATTTTCCGTTACGCTATGGGTTGCCGCTCAAAACAGGCGGAATGTGGTCTTTTCCAATGGCTTGTTGCTGTCGCGCACGCCCGGATCATCCGGCGGGCGCCCGAAGAAGGGCTCGACGGTGGTTTCATCGGTCTTTATCGGAGCCGGCTTCGGCTCGACCTTGACCGTTTGCGGCACGATCACCGATTCGCTCGGCGCGGGTACGGCAATGGTCTTGACCGCCACTTCCTCGGATTTCTCGGCGGCGTCGATGACGGGGCCTGGCTTGGCCGGCGTCGCGGCCCGCTCCGGCTGCGGTTCCGGGCGCTGATGGGCGATGGCCACCGGCGGTAGGCTGCGGATCGCCTCGTCGGCGACATCGACCGTGCCTTCCTCGACCGGGCCGGCAATCTGGGCGACCGGCTGCTTCCATTCGAAGGCATCGAGCCGGCCGCTGACCGGCGAGACCGGCAGCCATTCCGGCGCCGTGACGCCGTCCGCCGTCCAGGCCGGATCGCGCGGGCTTTTCAACGCCTGGTTCATCCAGTGGCGGATGCGGCCGTCGTCGCCCGTATCGGCTTCCTCGATATCGGCCAGAAGCAGGAAGATGCCCTCGCTCGGCTGCATGCGGGCAGCGGCTTCGGCCTTGGCGCGGGCAAGCGGCAGTTCGCGCGCTTCCAAAGCACTTTCGGCAACGGTGGCGAGCGCGACAGGATTGTTCGGGCGGAGCGCTTCCAGCTTGTTTGCCCGCTTCAGGCGATCGGAGGCCGAATCGCCGCTGCGCGCCCGGACGTAGAGCCTGGCGACTTCGGGATGCGGATCCTGCTTCCAGAGCTTTTCGAGGATGGAGGCGGCCTTGCGCAGATTGTCCTCGCGAAACAGCGCCTTGGCGGCGATCAGGCCGGCCGGCACCAGATCCTCGGCAAGCTTCAGCGCGGCCTGCGCGTCGTCGCGCGCGCCCTTCGGGTCGGCTTCGAGCTTTTCGGAAGCGCGGGCGGTCAGAAGCACCGCCTTCTTGCGGTCGGCCTCCTTGCGGTCGATGACGTGGGACGCGCGGCTCTGGTCGAGAAGGCGGATGGCCTCGTCCCACTGGCCGGTCTGGCTGCGATAGTCCAGTGCCGCCAGCGTCGCCCAGGGCAGATGCGGCGCCTTGTCGGCGGCGCGCTCGGCATATTGCCGCGCCGCCTCGTTGGCGCCCAGCCGCTTGGCTTCGAGATAGAGGCCGCGCAGGCCGAGTTCGCGGGTTTCCGGGTCGTCGGCCATCAGCTCGAATTTCTTGCGGGCGTCGTCGTACTTGCCCTCGATCAGCGCCGTCTGCGCTTCGAGCAGATGGATCAGCGGCTCCTGATCGGAACTGATCAGCCCGCGCGTGCGGGCCGTCATCTTGCGGGCCAGCGCCGAATCGCCGGCACCGGCGGCGATCAGGCCGGTCGACAGCGCCTGATAGCCGCGGTCGCGCTTGCGGGCGCGGAAATAGCGGGAGATCGAATGCGGCGAGAGCCAGACGACGCGAATGAACCAGACGACGATCAGGATCGCCGCAATCAGCGAGGCGAGCAGCGTTGCCGCCACCATCAGGCTCATTTCGATGCGTTGGCCCTGCCAGATCAGCGACAGTTCGCCGGGACGGTCGGCCAGCCAGGCGAAGCCTGCGCCGAGCGCCAGGACGATGAGGACATAGAACAGGATGCGGATCATGAATTCTTCCTTAGCCCTGGTTGGCCGTCATGGCGCCGGCAACGGCCGCGTCGATCAGTCCTTCGACACGGATGCGCTGGTCGAGCTTCGTCTTGAAATCGGCACCGGCCGTTTTCGCGGGCTCCGGCAAGGCAGCCCATTCCAGGCTTGCGCCCTTGAGATCGCCATTGGTGAGCTTGTCCTCGATGCGGGCAACGACCGCTTCCGGGCCTTCGCCCTCGACGCTGCCGACAGGGCGAACGCGGATGGCCGAGGACGCACTGTCCATCAGGCGGGAGAAGATGCCCTGGTCGGGATCGGTATGTTCGGCCGCCTCGAGCATGGCGTCGGCCACGGCCGGAAAGTCGCGCACCAGATCGGCGCGCGGGGCGACGCCCGTTGCCGCATCGCCCGAAAGGCCGGCGACGGCCGGATCGGCGGCGGCGATGCTTTTCAGCGCGTCGAGTTCGGCCAGGAACGGACCGCCGCGATCGATCGCCGTCTTCAGTGCCGTGACGGCGATGGCGCGGGCCAGCTGCACGTCGCTGGCCGGTTCGTCGATCTTCTTCTCGGCGGCGTCGATGCGGGTCGAAAGCTCGGTCTTTGCCGCCTCAGTGGATTGCTTGGCGTCGGCCAGCGCCGATTTCAGCGTGGCGATCTCGCCGGTCAGGTTGGCGATCTGGGCGTCAAGACCGGAAACGTCGACTGCCGCGCCGTTTCCGGCTCCAGTGGTCTTCTTCTCCAGCTCGGCAATGCGGGTTTCAAGCGGGGCGAGATCGGCGGTCGCCGATGGCGCTGGTGCTGCGGCAAGCTGCGCCTTGATCGCCTCGACGTCGCTGGCAAGGCCTTGCTCGACTGTCGTATCGCCACCCGGGCCGAGCGCCGGCAGGACACCCGCATATTGCAGGCCGCCCGCGCCGAGAAGCGCGATCAGGCCGCCGAGAATGCCGGCAGCGAGGGCACCGGAACTGGAGGCGCGGCGCGGTTGGGCATGGATTGGCTGTTCCGCCGCGGTGGCAGCCGAGGTCGGCTCTTCGGCGAAGGCCGCCGCAGCGGCGTCTGCACGGGCGTCTTCTTCATCCGATTCTCGCGGATCAGGGGTCCGTTCCGCAATGTCGGCCGGTTCGGCAATGTCGGCGCGCACGGTTTCATCGGCTTCGCCGGCGCGGATCTCCGCCGCCTCGTCGATAACTGCCTCGCGTTCAGCGGCGGCATCGCTTCCATTCGCGTCTTCCTGTGGCGCCGCGGTGGCTTCCAGGTCGATCGTCAACGGCTCCTGATCGGATTTCGAGCGGCGCGGAGGATTTTCCGGTCCCATGATGATCTCTTTCCGTTATCGCGTAAGGCACTGTCTTAAACCTAGACATGCGGCAGGCATAGGGAAAGCCCCCAAGCGACAATTCGTTGACCGGTTGCGGATCAAGGTGAGGCTGGCACACCGCAAATGCGGGGTCAAAGCAGCGCGAAGAGGCTGGCTTCATTGGGCGCGGCGGCAACGGAGACTTTTCCGATGCCGTACGGCACCGCCGCTGCCACGTGATCGCTGAGGCAAAGCAGGCGAATGTTCTGAAATTCCGCGATTTTCTTCGGGGCGACGAGATCGAAGAAATGCCTCGCGGTTTCATGGGAATAGAACAGAACCGTATCGGGCCTGCGCGATTCGAAAAGGTCTTCGATGGCCTCCGGCGCATGAGCGATCGGAGACATTCGATAGACGTCGGCGACGCGGCAGGCGATGCCGGCGTCCCGCAAGGCTGCCTCGAAAGCCGGAGTTCGCGGCAGGCCAGCCAGATAGGCAAGGCCTTGTCCAAGGCCGGTCGAGGTTTCCGCAATGAGATGAGCAAGGCCGCTGCCTGTCCCGGGGCCGGTGATCACCGATTGAAATCCCACTTGCCTTGCCGCGTCCGCCGTCGCGCGCCCAACGCAGAAGACCCGTGTCTGTAGATGCGGGGTCAGCCGATCCCCGATCATCGCCAGAGCGCGGATAGCCTCCGCGCTCGTAACTGCAATGTCCGAATGGGGAGAAGCCAGCGCTTCAATCGCTGCCTGCGGCTGGTGCACCGCCTCCATCATCGGCAGGACGATGGCTTCATGCCCGAGCGCTTCAAGCCTTGCCGCCGTTGCCGCTGCTGAAGGCTGTGGCCGGGTGACAAGGATGCGCAAGGGAACAGGCATGGACTCAGGTCCAGCTCGAGAAGAAGTCCGGCCCCGCATCGATGCGGATATCGTCGCCGGCCTTGGCGCCGAGCTGTTCGGCGTCGGTTGCCTTGCCCTCGGTGGCAACACGGAAATACTGGCTGCCGTCCGGGGTCAGGACCATGCCGGAAAAGCGGATCGTGTCGCCGTCCGACACGGCATAACCGGCAATCGGCGTGCGGCAGGAGCCGTCGAGCGTGGACAGGAAAGCCCGTTCGCAGGTCACGGCCTCGTGCGTCCGCGCGTCGTTGACCGCTTCCAGAAGGCTGTTGACGCGGTCGTCGCCGATGCGGCTTTCGATGCAGATGGCGCCTTGCGCCGGTGCCGGCGGGAAGGTTTCCGGATCGAGAAGTTCGGTCGGCACGTCGTCCTTGCCGAGCCGCTTCAGGCCGGCGAAGGCAAGCAGCGTCGCATCAACCTGACCTTCCGCCAGTTTCCTGAGCCGGGTATCGACCAGGCCGCGATAGGTGATGACGTTGATGTCCGGCCGCAGCCGCTTGATCAGCGCCTGGCGGCGCAGCGAGGAGGAACCGATGGTGGCGCCCTGCGGCAGGTCCATGAGTTTTTCGGCCGTGCGTCCGACGAAAGCGTCGCGGGCGTCTTCGCGCGGCAGGTAGGCGGACAGGAACAGGCCGTTCGGCAGCCTGGTCGGCATGTCCTTGGAGGAATGCACGGCGAAATCCAGTCCGCCGGAGATCAGCATATCCTCCAGTTCCTGGGTGAAAAGGCCCTTGCCGCCGATCTCGGACAGCGAGCGGTCGGTGATGCGGTCGCCCATGGTCGACAGCACGACGATCTCGAACATTTCGGACGGCAGGCCATGCGCTGCCATCAGGCGGTCGCGCGTTTCATGGGCCTGCGCCAGCGCCAGGGGACTGCCGCGCGTGCCGATCCGGAAAGGTTTTGTTTGCATCCACTGCGATCCGTTGTTACCGGAGTTCCGTGTATCCGCCTTTCCCTGCGACCGCAATATTCGAGTAAAACGGCCCATGTCCCCGCCCCTGCGCATCCTCGGTATCGAAACAAGCTGCGACGAAACCGCCGCTTCCGTCGTGCTGCGCGATGAAAGCGGCCGTGGCGAGATCCTCGGCGACGTGGTTCTGAGCCAACTCGAAGAGCACAGCCTCTACGGCGGCGTTGTGCCGGAGATCGCCGCGCGCGCCCATGTCGAGGCGCTGGATACGCTGATCGAGGAAGCCTTGATGCGGGCCGGCGTGACGCTCTCCGACATCGACGCGATTGCCGCCACCAGCGGCCCGGGCCTGATCGGCGGCCTGCTGGTTGGCCTGATGACCGGCAAGGCGATTGCGCGCGCTTCGGCCAAGCCGCTCTATGCCATCAACCATCTCGAAGGCCATGCGCTGACGGCGCGGCTGACGGACGGGCTGCCCTTTCCCTATCTGATGCTGCTGGTTTCCGGCGGCCATACGCAGCTTATTCTGGTGAAGGATGTCGGCGTCTACGAACGCTGGGGCACGACCATTGACGATGCGCTGGGCGAAGCCTTCGACAAGACGGCGAAGCTGCTCGGCCTGCCCTATCCGGGCGGTCCGGCGGTCGAACGTGCGGCAAAAAGCGGCAACCCGGATCGCTTTTCCTTTCCGCGCCCGCTGGTCGGCGAAGCGCGCCTCGATTTCTCGTTCTCGGGATTGAAGACCGCCGTGCGCCAGGCGGCGCAGTCGATCGCGCCGGTAACGGAGCAGGACATCGCCGATATCTGCGCCTCCTTCCAGAACGCGATTTCGCGCACGCTGAAGGACCGGATCGGCCGGGGGCTGGCGCGCTTCAAGGAACAGTTCGCGGG
This sequence comes from Rhizobium herbae, assembly GCF_017873135.1. GTDB lineage: Bacteria > Pseudomonadota > Alphaproteobacteria > Rhizobiales > Rhizobiaceae > Pararhizobium > Pararhizobium herbae. Next base: position 214,723 of record NZ_JAGGJV010000003.1, read on the forward strand.
CACTGTCGAACATCCTGCGCTGGTCGTGGCCGGCGGCGTGGCGGCAAACCAGACGCTGCGGGCGACGCTGCAGGAACTCTGCGACAGGAACGGCTTCCGTTTCATCGCTCCGCCGTTGCAGCTTTGCACCGACAATGCGGCGATGATCGCCTGGGCCGGAGCCGAGCGCATGGCGGCGGGATTGCCGGCCGACGATCTCGATGTCGCGCCGCGCTCGCGCTGGCCGCTGGATGCGGATGCGAAGGCGCTGATCGGCTTCGGCAAACGGGGAGCGAAGGCTTAAATGGCAGAACCTGTACAGAAGGATCGCATCGTCGTCGTCGGCTCCGGCGCATTCGGAACGGCGCTGGCTGCCGTCGCCGCCGCATCGGGCAAGGTTCCGGTGACTCTGCTCACCCGCCGTGAAAGCATCGTCGAGGATTTCAGGGAAACCGGCCGCAACGACAGCGCCCTGCCCGGCATCGACCTGCCCGAAGCACTTGTTGTCTCTGACGATCCGACGGTGCTCGAGGGCGCCACCATCGTGCTTTTCGCCATGCCGTCGCAGGCGCAGCGGGAGGCGGGGCGATCATTACACGGCTTCATCGGCAAGGGCGCCGACGTCGTCATCTGCGCCAAGGGCATGGAGCGCGCCAGCGGCCGGTTGCTGACCGATGTCGTCGAGGAAGAATTGCATCTGCAGAATGTCGCCGTACTTTCGGGCCCGGGCTTTGCCACCGATATCGCCAGGGGCCTGCCGACGGCAATGGTGATTGCGGCAAACAGCATCGAGCGCGCGGGAACTCTCGCCGAGGCTTTATCCGGTGCGACCTTCCGCCTCTATCCCTCCGCGGACCGGATCGGCGTGCAGCTTGGCGGCGCGTTGAAGAATGTGCTGGCGATCGCCTGCGGCATCGTCGAAGGCGCGGGGCTCGGCGATTCGGCGCGCGCGGCACTGATTTCGCGCGGGCTTGCGGAAATGTCGCGCTTTGTTGCGGCGCGCGGCGGCGAGGCCGATACCGTGCGGGGACTCTCGGGTCTCGGCGACTTGGTGCTGACGGCGACCAGCCATCAGTCGCGCAATCTGCGCTACGGCATCGCGCTGGGTCAAAGCGGCAGCGCCATGGGGCATTCGGACGAGCTTGTCGAGGGCGCGTTCGCAGCCTCCGTCGCGGCCGATGTCGCCCGCAAGCTTGGCGTCGATATGCCGGTGACCGAGGCAGTGGCCGATATCATCGACGGAAAGATGGATGTGAAGACGGCGCTGGAGCAGCTGATGTCCCGCCCGATCACGCAGGAATAATCAATCAAGGAGAAGACCATGCTGTTTGCGGTTCTGTGCACGGACAAGCCGAATGCCCTGCAGGTGCGGATGGACACCCGTCCCGAGCACATCGAATTTCTGAACGATCTCAATGCCAAGGGCGGGCTGGCCTTCGCCGGTCCGTTCCTGGACGATGCCGGCAAGCCGAATGGCAGCCTGGTGGTCATCAAGGCGGAGACGATCGAGGACGCACGCGCCATCGCGGCCGCCGATCCCTATGCCAAGGCCGGTCTCTTTGCGACTGTCGATATCAAGCCCTGGAACTGGGTCTTCAACAAGCCGGAGGCCTGAGCGTGGGATACTGGCTTTACAAGTCCGAACCGTTCAAATGGTCCTGGGCCATGCAGAAAGATGCGGGCGCCAAGGGGACTGAGTGGACCGGCGTGCGCAACTATCTGGCGCGCAACAACATGCGGGCGATGCAGATCGGCGACAAGGGCTTCTTCTACCACTCGAACGAGGGGCTTGAGATCGTCGGCATTACCGAGGTCTGCGCGCTGTCGCATCCGGATTCGACCGCCGAGGGCGATCCCAAATGGGATTGCGTCGATATCCGGGCCGTCTGCGACCTGCCGAAACCGGTGTCGCTGAAGGACATCAAGGCCAATCCCAAATTCGAAAAGATGGCGCTGGTGACGTCGATGCGGCTGTCGGTGCAGCCGGTGACGGAGGAGGAATATCTGGAGATCTGCCGGCTGGGCGGGCTGGACAATCCGCCGCGGTGATTTTTTGTGTTGGCACGCGTGCGGCGGTCTCCCTCTTCTCCCCAGCGGGGAGAAGTGTCGAGCGTATGCGAGACGATGAGGGGATGGTGCCGCACATTTTTCAGGGTGTGGTTCCCCCTCATCCGGCCCTTCGGGCCACCTTCTCCCCGCAGGGGAGAAGAGGGAGCAAGCCGAAACTCAACCGGAACCCCCGTCACCCGTGAAAACCGATCCTGAAACCTTCATCCGCGCCAACACCGACATCATGTCGCCGCCGCATGTGCCGGAGATCGGGCTCTATCTGGCCAGCGAAGCGCATGATCTCTGGCTGAAGACGGAGGAGGAGCTGGAGGAAATCGGCCTGCCGCCGCCGTTCTGGGCTTTCGCCTGGGCGGGCGGCCAGGGGTTGGCGCGCCACATTCTCGATCATCCCGGACTGGTCGCGGGCAAGCGGGTCATCGATTTCGCCTCCGGTTCGGGTCTGGTGGCGATCGCGGCGATGAAGGCGGGCGCGGCTGCGGTGCTTGCCGTCGATATCGATCCATGGACGCAAACCGCAATCCGGCTGAACGCGGCGCTCAACGGCGTGGACGTCTCCTTCGCGGCTTCCGACATGATCGGCACCGAGCGTAGCGCCGAAATCTATCTCGCCGGCGATGTGTTCTACGACAAGACCTTTGCCGAGCGGCTCGTTCCGTGGTTCACTGCGCTTGCGCAACAGGGGGCCGACGTTCTGGTCGGCGACCCCGGCCGGGCCTATTGCCCGCGCGACCGGATGGAGATGCTGTCGACCTACCAGGTGCCGGTGACGCGCGCGCTGGAAGACAGCGAGGTCAAGAAGACCACGGTCTGGCGCTTCAGAAAGCCGGGCGTCAGCGGCGGATGACGCAGACGCCGGATTCCCACGAGCAGGCGCGGCCGACGGTCGACGGGTTTACGCGGATGATCTTTGCGCGCGGGCTGCGATAATCTTTGTCGGTGTCGCCGGGATAATAGCCGTAATCGTCGCGCTCGGAGCGGAAATAGGTGCCGTTGCCGGGATCGGTCCAGGCAGACAAGCCGCCGAAATAGGTGCCGCCCGTGGTCTTCGACGGAAAGCCGTCGCCGCCATAGGCGGGTTCCCAATAGTTGCCGTCGTTGCCGCGATGGTCGCGCACGACGATCCGGCGGTTCGGCCGCCGGTCATGGACATATCGCCGCTCCACGTGCCACCGCTCGGCATTGCGGCCGGACAGGCGCACATTCCGGTTGCGGCGGTGATGGCTATCCGCGTTGATGCCGGAGATGGCTTCCTGGCGGTCGTGTTGCGGGCGTTCGTGGTGACGGCGGATGAAATGGCCTTCGCCATTCCGGTCGCGCGCCTCAGCGAAACTGGCGAACGAGAGGATCAGGGCGAAGACCGCGACCAAGACTTTCGTCGCATTCGGCATGATATTTGGACGCATGTCGTGCGGCCCTCCGGATGACTCTTAACAAATCCTTAACGGGCAATGTGGGGCAGATGCCGGCAAAAGTCACGGATTGCGTTGAATTTTCACGCCTTATCGTTAACGCGGCGGCGATTCCGGTTCGACGTGCCGCCACATTTTCGTCTAATCGATTAAAATCATTTTGCAGTGCAAACACACTTGTCGTTAATCAATATGGTGATTAAACGTCGGCTGACTGAATTGTGCACAATCATGTGCAATACCGGATGAAAAGAGTCCAGTTTTTGGGCACGCATCCGGTTCTTCCGTGAGGTTCAGATGACGAATGTCACCAAAAGCCGGCCGCTCTCGCCGCACTTGCAAATCTACAAGCTCATTCCAACGATGGCGATGTCGATTGTGCACCGCATCACCGGCGGCGCACTCTACTTCGGCACGATCCTCGTCGCCTGGTGGCTGATCGCCGCTGCCAGCGGTCCGGAATATTATGACTGGGCCATGTGGGCCTTCGGCACGATCATCGGTCAGCTGATCCTGTTCGGCTATACCTGGGCGCTGGTGCATCACCTGTTCGGGGGCTTGCGCCATTTCGTCTGGGATCTGGGCTACGGTTACGAGAAGCATTTTGCGACCAAGCTTGCCATCGCCAATCTGATCGGTTCGGTTGCGGTCACGCTGCTGATCTGGATCGTCGGCTACGTGGTTCGCTGAGAGGACAAGAATTCCATGGATATGCGCACTCCCCTCGGCAAGGTTCGCGGCCTCGGTTCGGCCAAGGAAGGCACCGATCATTTCTGGCGCCAGCGGCTGACGGCGGTCGCCAACGTGCCGCTGATCATCTTCTTCGTGATCTTCCTGATCAAATATGCCGGCGCGCCCTATGCGGAGGTGATCGCCGCGCTGTCGAACCCCTTCGTCGCGGTTATCATGGGACTGGTGCTGATCTCCGGCATTATCCACATGAAGCTCGGCATGCAGGTCATCATCGAGGATTATGTCCATGGTGAAGGCGCCAAGATCGTCTTCGTCATGCTCAATACGTTTTTTGCGATCGCAGTTGGCGGGCTCTGTCTTTTCGCCATCCTGAAGATCGCGTTTGCAGGGTAATTCAAAATGGCACCCAATTCGTCGCTGAACATCAACGGCCGAGCCTACGAGTTCGTGGATCATTCCTATGACGTGATCGTCGTGGGCGCGGGAGGTGCCGGCCTGCGCGCCACGCTTGGCATGGCCGAGCAGGGCTTCAAGACCGCCTGCATCACCAAGGTCTTCCCGACGCGCTCCCACACGGTCGCAGCGCAGGGCGGTATCGCGGCATCTTTGCAGAACATGACGCCCGACTCGTGGCAGTGGCACCTCTACGATACCGTCAAGGGTTCCGACTGGCTCGGCGATGTCGATGCCATGCAGTATCTCGCCATGGAAGCGCCGAAGGCGGTCTATGAGCTGGAACATTACGGCGTACCCTTCTCGCGCAATGCCGAAGGCAAGATCTATCAGCGGCCGTTCGGCGGCCACATGCAGAATTACGGCGAAGGCCCGCCGGTGCAGCGCACCTGTGCCGCCGCCGACCGCACCGGCCACGCCATCCTGCACACGCTCTATGGCCAGTCGCTGAAGCACAATGCCGAATTCTTCATCGAGTATTTCGCGCTCGACCTCATCATGTCGGATGACGGCAGCCGCTGCACCGGCGTGGTTGCCTGGAACCTCGACGACGGCACGATCCACCGTTTCGCCGCCAAGATGGTGGTGCTGGCGACCGGCGGCTACGGCCGCGCCTATTTCTCGGCGACCTCGGCCCATACCTGCACCGGCGACGGCGGCGGCATGATCGCCCGTGCCGGGCTTCCCTTGCAGGACATGGAATTCGTCCAGTTCCACCCGACCGGCATCTACGGCGCCGGCTGTCTGATCACCGAAGGTGCGCGCGGCGAAGGCGGCTATCTCGTCAATTCCGAGGGCGAGCGCTTCATGGAGCGCTATGCGCCGTCGGCCAAGGACCTTGCCTCGCGCGACGTGGTGTCGCGCTGCATGACGCTGGAAATCCGCGAGGGCCGCGGCGTCGGCAAGAACAAGGACCATATCTTCCTGCATCTCGACCATCTCGATCCAGCCGTGCTGCACGAGCGCCTGCCCGGTATTTCCGAGAGCGCCAAGATCTTTGCCGGCGTCGACGTGACCCGCGAGCCGATCCCGGTCCTGCCGACCGTCCACTACAACATGGGCGGCATTCCGACCAACTACTGGGGCGAAGTGCTTGATGCCGACAGCGCCAATCCCGAGCGGATCATTCCCGGCCTGATGGCTGTGGGCGAAGCCGGCTGCGCCTCGGTGCACGGCGCCAACCGTCTCGGCTCCAACTCGCTGATCGACCTCGTGGTCTTCGGCCGCGCCGCCGCCATCCGCGCCGGCGAGGTGATCGACCGCAACTCTGCGATCCCGGCGATCAACGAGAAGGCGTCCGAAAAGATCATGACGCGCTTCGACAAGCTGCGTCATGCCAATGGCGGCACCCCGACGGCGATCCTGCGTGAAAAGATGCAGCGCACCATGCAGGACGACGCCGCCGTCTTCCGCACCCAGGAATCGCTGGAGAGCGGCTGCAAGCGCATGAGCGCGATCTGGTCGGAACTCGGCGATCTCAAGGTCACCGACCGCTCGATGATCTGGAATTCCGATCTGGTGGAAACGCTGGAACTGGAAAACCTGATGGCCAACGCCATCACCACGGTCGTCGGCGCCGAAGCCCGCAAGGAAAGCCGCGGCAGCCACGCCCGCGAAGACTATACCAGCGGTCCGTTCGGCGGCCGCGATGACGTCAACTGGCGCAAGCACACATTGTCCTGGGTCAACGAGGCGGGCGAGGTCAAGCTCGACTATCGTCCGGTGCATACCGAACTGCTGCAGCCGGGCATCGATCCGTACAAGATCGAGCCGAAGGCGCGGGTGTATTGATCAAATGACGAGCAGGGGCGAACAATATTTCGAACTCGCCGCGTCGGTGGAATCTCCACGTGTCGCAAAAGACGAGTTTTTTGCCTGCCCTTGCTGCAACGAATACACAATTGGCGAGGCCAGATGCTGGGAAATTTGCGACTGTGGCTGGGAAGATGATCCCGTTCAGGAAGCGAATCCAGATTTGGCCGGTGGCGCCAACAAAATAAGCTTGCTTCAGGCTCAAGAGAATTATCGTCTCACGGGCCGTGTTGAACCGATGGGGTCCAAACTCCTCGGGAAGCTGCCATAAATGGCGGCGGCGGACGCGGGATATTCCGGCACGCCGCTTCCAAGGAAGCTGGGTTTCAAACCTGGAATGACGGCGGCGTTCATCGCGTTGCCGGACAGTCTGGCGGAACTGGCTTCTTCAGTTGAATTTGCTGCCTGCGACCGGTTGCCCTCATGGGAGGCGATGCGGGCAGCGACCAAGGATTACGATGCGATCCATGCCTTCACGATCATGAGGGCGGAGATCGAAGACGAGCTTTCCGGCCTGCAGGACCGGATCGTGCCGGATGGCATGATCTGGGTCTCATGGCCGAAGAAAGCTTCGAAGGTTAAAACGGACGTGACCGAGGATGTCGTGCGCGCAGCGGCCCTCGATCTCGATCTGGTGGATGTCAAGGTGGCCGCGATCGACGCGATTTGGTCGGGGCTGAAGCTGGTCATTCGCCAAAATCGGCGCAAGGATCGGCGCAAGGAAAGAACGGACAGGTCGCATGGTTGAACTCGCTCTCCCCAAGAACTCGACGATGACCGAAGGCAAGGTCTGGCCGAAGCCGGCCGGGGCCACCAATACCCGCGAGTTCCGCATCTATCGCTGGAGCCCGGACGACGGCAAGAACCCGTCGATCGACACGTTCTATATCGATGTCGACGACTGCGGCCCGATGGTTCTCGACGCGCTGCTCTACATCAAGAACAAGATCGACCCGACGCTGACGCTCCGCCGCTCCTGCCGCGAGGGCATCTGCGGCTCCTGCGCCATGAACATCGACGGCACCAACACGCTGGCCTGCACCAAGGGCATGGACGAGGTAAAGGGCGCGGTGAAGGTCTATCCGCTGCCGCATATGCCCGTCGTCAAGGACCTGGTGCCGGATCTCACCAATTTCTACGCCCAGCACCGCTCGATCGAGCCCTGGCTGAAGACGGTTTCTCCGACGCCGGCCAAGGAATGGAAGCAGAGCCACGAGGACCGCCAGAAGCTCGACGGCCTCTACGAGTGCATTCTCTGCGCCTGCTGTTCCGCCTCCTGCCCGAGCTACTGGTGGAACGGCGACCGCTATCTCGGCCCGGCCGTGCTCTTGCAGGCCTATCGCTGGCTGATCGATAGCAGAGACGAAGCCAAGGGCGAGCGCCTCGACAACCTCGAAGACCCCTTCCGCCTCTATCGCTGCCACACGATCATGAACTGCGCCCAGACCTGTCCGAAGGGTCTGAACCCAGCCAAGGCGATCGGCGAGATCAAGAAGATGATGGTCGAGCGCCGCGTCTGATCCAAACGGAAAGTCGATGATGCTCGAAGGCTTCGCAGATGAGGCGGTGCGCGAGATTGCCGCACGCCTCGACACCGTGCGCGAAAGCGGCGTTCGCATCGGTTTTGCCATCGAAAGCGGCAGCCGCGCGTGGGGTTTTCCGTCTCCCGACAGCGATTATGACTGCCGTTTCGTCTATATCCGGCCTGTCCGCGATCATCTTGGACTGGTGCCGGTCCGTGATGTCATCGAATTCCCGATTGTCGGCGATATCGATACCGGGGGATGGGATCTGAAGAAGGCGCTGCTTCTCGCGCTCAAGGGCAATGCCGTCATCGTCGAATGGGTGAAGTCGCCCTTCGTCTACGAGGAAGAACCGGGCTTTCGCCAGAGGCTGGACACGGTTCTGGCGGCGATCATGGTTCCGGCAAAGGTTTGCGCCCATTATCACGGTCTGCTGCAGCGCTTTGGCCTGCGTGCGGCGGACGAGCCTGTCATCCTCAAGAAGCTGCTTTACGGCGTCCGGCCAGCCGTCGCCCTGGAATGGATGCGACAGCGGAACTACGCGTCGCTACCGCCAATGAACTTGCTTGAGGTTCTGGATCAGACGGATGTTCCAGGCGATGCGCGGGCAGCCATTCTGGAGCTTGTCGAGACCAAGAAGATCACCCGGGAGATGGGCGAAGGGATGCCGCCGCCGCCGCTTTTCGATTTCATGGCGCGTGTCGATGCGCGTTACCGGGATGCAGCCCCGGGAGATCACGGCCCTGTCTCCAGGCAGGCCGAGGAGATTGCCGCAGCCTATTACCGGGACGAAGTTGAACGGCAGGCGGAATAGGACGTTCGAAACGGTCGAAGAACACTCCGCTGCCGAGTGCAACCGGCATTGTCGGCCACTCAACCGTTCCAATCATGCCACAGGTCTCAAAGATTCCGCCGCATCTTGATTTTAAAGTTAGTTTTAAGCTAATTCCGCCTATATTCCCCTGGACAACGCGGTAGCAGACAAGATCGGGAGCTAAGACATGCGGACAATTCATGCGGCGGCAGGACTGGCAGTGATGCTGGCGCTGGCTGGATGTCAGAGGACGGCCATGACCGATTTCGGTGGAAACACCGTATCGCCGGCTCCGTTGCAGGCACAGCCCGTGCCGACCGTGTCGTCCGGCCAGCTTGCTGCTCCCGGCGATACCTCGCAGTTTCCGGCAGCGCCCGTCAGCGGCACGGCTGCGGTCGGCGGCGTGCAGACGCCGGCTGGCACCGACGTTGCAGCGGCCACCAATGCGCTCGATGTCACCAAGGAATCGATGGTGGGCAACTGGCGCGTCTCGAACGCCGGCAGTTCCTGCGACATGTTCCTGACGCTCACCAATCTCGGCAGCGGCTCGCGCGGCGGCACGCGTGGTTGCGCCGGCGAACTGACGGCCATGGGCTCCTGGGAAGTGGCCGGCAAGCAGGTCGTGCTGAAGGATCGCAACGGCAATCCGCTCGCCCGCCTGTTCAAGACTGCCGATGCGCGCTTTGATGGTTCGACCAATGGCGGCCAGCCGGTCAGCCTCAGCCGCTAATCATCAGCCCGGCATCAGCCGGGCTTTTTTCTTGCCGTCGTTCCCGACACCAGACCGGTCCAGCGCGTGCCAAATCCCGAAGATAGCATTTCGCGAAAACTCGAGGCCATGATTGCCGACGGCGCGCTTCGGCGCGATCCGGCCCAGCTCGGCATCGCCCGGCGCCTCGACCATCTTTCGACCGAGCTTGCCGGCAGCCGCGCCCAGCGCAAGTCGAATGCGCTCGGCTGGCTGTTTGCCTCGCGCAAGCAGGATCATCCGCCGCTGAAGGGGCTTTATCTCTACGGCGGCGTCGGCCGCGGCAAGACCATGCTGATGGACCTGTTTTTCGAAACGGTGCCGATCCAGCGCAAGCGACGGGCGCATTTCCATGAATTCATGGCCGACGTGCATGAGCGCATCTTCAAGCACCGGCAGAAGCTGAAGAACGGCGAGACGCGCCAGGCCGATCCGATGCCGCCGGTCGCCTCGGAGATCTTTGCCGAAGCGAGGCTTCTGTGCTTCGATGAGTTCTCCGTCACCGACATCGCCGATGCGATGATCCTGTCGCGGCTGTTTTCCGAGCTGTTCGCCAAGGGCTGCGTGCTGGTCGCCACCTCCAATGTCGAGCCGGTCAATCTCTATCGCGATGGTCTCAACCGCGAGCTGTTCCTGCCGTTTGTCGGCCTTTTGAAGACCTATGCCGATATCGTGCCGCTGGATGCCGGGACGGATTACCGGCTTGCCAAGATGGAGGGCCTGCCGGTCTGGCTGTCGCCGCCAGGGCCTGATGCCGATGCAGCACTCGACAATGCATGGGCGCTGGCGACATCGGGTCTGCATGCCGTGCATGCCGAAGTCGCCTTCAAGGGCCGCAAGATTCCGGTGCCGCTGGCAGCGGGAGATTGCGCCCGGTTTTCCTTTGCCGACCTGTGCCAGCGTCCGCTGGGGGCCGCCGATTATCTCGCCATTCTCTCGCATTACCGGACGATTTTCGTCGAGCATATCCCGCATCTCGGCCCCGAACGCCGCAACGAAACCAAGCGGTTCATCATGCTGGTGGATACGATCTACGATCACGGCGCCCGGCTGTTCGCCTCGGCGGCATCCGCGCCGATCGACCTTCTGACGGCGAAAAAAGGCACCGAAGGCTTCGAGTTCGATCGCACGGTTTCGCGCCTGATCGAGATGCAGAGCGCGGAATATGCTGCAAAGCATCATGCCGAATCTGCGGTTTTGTGACGGATTGACGACGCATTTTCTTACGTTTACGTAAGAATTTTATGATCTAACCGATTGAAATCGTTCCACCCAAAACTAGGTGTTGATATTTTAGATTTTGGCGTTTAATCCGTTGCGCCGAAAGGTTTGCCACAGCTCGCGTCTCAGGCGCCACGACAGGCCTTGTCAGATTTGGATCGCAAAGGAAGCACTTTCATGGCGCGCAACAAGATCGCACTTATTGGTTCTGGAATGATTGGTGGCACGCTGGCGCATCTTGCCGGCCTGAAGGAACTTGGCGACATCGTCCTGTTCGACATCGCAGACGGCATCCCGCAGGGCAAGGGCCTCGACATCGCCCAGTCCTCCCCCGTCGAAGGCTTCAACGCCAATCTGACCGGCGCCAGCGACTACTCGGCCATCGAAGGCGCCGATGTCTGCATCGTCACCGCCGGCGTTGCCCGCAAGCCCGGCATGAGCCGCGACGACCTGCTCGGCATCAACCTCAAGGTCATGGAACAGGTCGGCGCCGGCATCAAGAAATATGCCCCGAACGCCTTCGTCATCTGCATCACCAACCCGCTCGACGCGATGGTCTGGGCGCTGCAGAAGTTCTCCGGCCTGCCGAAGAACATGGTCGTCGGCATGGCCGGCGTACTCGACTCGTCGCGTTTCCGCCTGTTCCTGTCCCAGGAATTCAACGTCTCCGTCCAGGACGTGACCGCCTTCGTTCTCGGCGGTCATGGCGACACGATGGTGCCGCTCGCCCGTTACTCGACCGTCGGCGGCATTCCGCTGACCGATCTGGTCAAGATGGGCTGGGTCACCAAGGAGCGCCTCGAAGAAATCATCCAGCGCACCCGTGACGGCGGCGCCGAAATCGTCGGCCTGCTCAAGACCGGTTCGGCCTATTACGCACCGGCTGCCTCGGCGATCGAAATGGCCGAGAGCTTCCTCAAGGACAAGAAGCGCGTGCTGCCGGCCGCCGCCCATCTCTCCGGCCAGTATGGCGTGAAAGACATGTATGTGGGAGTTCCCACCATCATCGGTGCCGGCGGCATCGAGCGCATCATCGAGGTCGAGTTCAACAAGGCCGAGCAGGAAGCCTTCGAAAAGTCGGTCGCTTCGGTTGCCAGCCTTTGCGAAGCCTGCATCGCCATCGCCCCAAGCCTGAAGTAACGGGCCTGAAGTCATTCGCCCACCGGCTAAACAGGAAATCTCCCCATGAACATTCATGAATATCAGGCCAAGGCTCTGCTGAAGACCTTTGGCGCTCCGGTCGCGGAAGGTGTCGCCATCTTCTCGGCCGATGAAGCCGAAGCCGCTGCAAAGTCGCTTCCGGGTCCGCTCTACGTCGTCAAGAGCCAGATCCATGCCGGCGGCCGCGGCAAGGGCAAGTTCAAGGAACTCGGCCCGGATGCCAAGGGCGGCGTTCGCCTGGCCTTCTCGATCGACGAAGCCAAGGCGCATGCCAAGGAAATGATGGGCAACACGCTGGTCACCGCGCAGACCGGCGAAGCCGGCAAGCAGGTCAACCGCCTCTACATCGAAGACGGCGCCGACATCGCCCGCGAACTCTATTGCTCGCTGCTTGTCGACCGCTCGGTCGGCCGCGTTGCCTTCGTGGTTTCCACCGAAGGCGGCATGGACATCGAGGCTGTCGCCCATGACACGCCCGAGAAGATCCACACCATTGCCATCGATCCGGAAGCCGGCGTGACCGCTGCCGACGTTGCCGCGATCTCCAAGGCGCTGGAACTCTCCGGCGCTGCTGCCGAAGACGCCAAGTCGCTCTTCCCGCTGCTCTACAAGGCCTTCAACGAGAAGGACATGGCGCTGCTTGAGGTCAACCCGCTGATCGTCATGAAAAACGATCACCTGCGCGTTCTCGACGCCAAGATGTCGTTCGACGGCAACGCAATCTTCCGTCACGACGACGTCAAGGCGCTGCGCGACGAGACCGAGGAAGACGCCAAGGAAATCGAGGCCTCCAAGTGGGACCTCGCCTACGTGGCTCTCGACGGCAACATCGGCTGCATGGTCAACGGTGCCGGTCTCGCCATGGCGACGATGGACATCATCAAGCTCTATGGCAAGGAGCCGGCCAACTTCTGCGACGTCGGCGGCGGCGCCGGCAAGGAGAAGGTGGCCGCGGCCTTCAAGATCATCACCGCCGACCCCAAGGTCGAAGGCATCCTCGTCAACATCTTCGGCGGCATCATGAAATGTGACGTCATCGCCGAAGGCGTCGTCGCTGCCGTGCAGGAAGTCGGCCTCAAGGTTCCGCTCGTCGTCCGCCTCGAAGGCACCAATGTCGAGCTCGGCAAGAAGATCCTCAACGAATCGGGTCTCGCGATCACGGCGGCCGACGACTTGGACGACGCGGCCAAGAAGATCGTCGCGGCGATCAAGGGCTGACCGTCATGCCGCAGCTGCAGGTTCCATCATCCGCTCATCGTCGTCTCACGGCTTTTGCAGGCCGCTGGGAAGGGCAGGAGCGTGTGATGGCATCGGCCTGGGCGGCGGAAGGCACTGCGATCGCAAGCGTCGATGCCGAGAGCCTGTTCGACGGTTTCTTCGTCGAGCAGCGCTACTGCCAGACGCGTGACGGTGCGGTCAGCTTTCAGGCCCGCAACGTGTTCGGCTTCGATCCGGCCGATGAGAGCTACAAGCTCTACCAGTTCGATTCCGTCGGCTTCGCGCCGGCGGCGCCGGCATCCGGCCAGTGGCGGGGCGAGGAGCTTGCGCTCGTCAGAACCTCGCCCCGCGGCCGCCAGCGCACTGTTTATCAATTCGAGAATGAAGAGTGCTACCGCATGCGCGTCTCCTTCGCGCCCGCCGGCAGCGACATTTGGCAAGATGTGGTCAGCGGCCTCTATCGCCGCGCGCATTCCCTTTCACCCAATCACTCCTAAAGGCGTCCGCATGTCCATCCTGATCAACAAAGACACCAAGATCCTGGTTCAGGGTCTGACCGGCAAGACCGGCACCTTCCACACCGAGCAGGCGCTTGCCTATTACGGCACCCAGATGGTCGGCGGCATCCACCCGAAGAAGGGCGGAGAAACCTGGACCGGTTCGAAGGGCGAAAGCCTGCCGATCTTCGCAACTGTCGCCGAAGCCAAGGAACGCACCGGCGCCGACGCATCGGTGATCTACGTTCCGCCGGCGGGTGCTGCGGACGCGATCATCGAGGCGATCGAAGCCGAGATCCCGTTCATCACCTGCATCACCGAAGGCATTCCGGTCATGGACATGGTCCGCGTCAAGGCTCGCCTCGACCGCTCCAAGTCGCGCCTGCTTGGGCCGAACTGCCCGGGTATCCTGACGCCGGAAGAATGCAAGATCGGCATCATGCCGGGCTCGATCTTCCGCAAGGGTTCGGTCGGCATCGTGTCGCGCTCCGGCACGCTGACCTACGAAGCCGTGTTCCAGACGTCCAACGAGGGCCTCGGCCAGACGACGGCTGTCGGCATCGGCGGCGACCCGGTCAAGGGCACCGAGTTCATCGACGTCTTGGAAATGTTCCTCGCCGACGACGCCACGACGTCGATCATCATGATCGGCGAAATCGGCGGCGCGGCGGAAGAAGACGCAGCCCAGTTCCTGATCGACGAAGCTAGGAAGGGCCGCAAGAAGCCGATGGCCGGCTTCATCGCCGGTCGTACCGCGCCGAAGGGCCGTACCATGGGCCATGCGGGCGCCGTGGTTTCCGGTGGCAAGGGCGACGCGGAATCCAAGATCGCGGCCATGGAAGCGGCCGGTATCAGGGTGTCGCCGTCGCCGGCACGCCTTGGCACGACGCTGGTCGAAGTCCTCAAGGGCTGAAGCACCGATAAGTGACCGGGCCGGCCATTGCGGCCGGCCTTGTCCGCACCATTTGAAGGTTGGCCGAACATCCGGCCGATTTGATTGTTTGAAATGGCGCATTCGGCGCCGATGCACTGAACACCCGGCCGGGGCCAGCCCGGCACCCAACGAGTAGGAGGCGGACGGACAGGTCCGCGGAACACCATGGCAAGGCAAGAAGCCAACGAGCAATTCCAGCTGACATCGTTCCTGGATGGAGCGAATGCCGGTTATATCGATCAGCTCTATGCGCGATACGAAAGCGATCCGTCGTCGGTCTCCGGCGAATGGCAATCGTTCTTCAAGGCGCTGCAGGATTCCCCGGAAGACGTGATCAGGGCGGCCAAGGGCGCGTCCTGGAAGAAGCCGAACTGGCCGATCGCCGCCGGCGGCGACCTCGTCTCGGCGCTGGACGGCGACTGGGGCACGGTCGAGAAGGTCATCGAAAAGAAGGTGCAGGCCAAGGCCGAAGCTCAGGCCGCCGTTGCCGGTGTTGCCGCCAGCCCCGCCGACGTGCATCGGGCAACGCGCGACAGCGTTCGCGCCATCATGCTGATCCGCGCCTATCGCGCCCGTGGCCACCTGCATGCCAAGCTCGATCCGCTGGGTATCGCCGCGCCGGTCGAGGACTATCACGAGCTTTCCCCCTCCAACTACGGCTTCGGCCCCGAGGATCTGGATCGCAAGATCTTCCTCGACAATGTTCTCGGCCTTGAATACGCAACCCTGCGCGAGATCGTCGATCTCCTCGAGCGCACCTATTGCTCGACGCTGGGCGTCGAGTTCATGCATATCTCCGATCCGGAGATCAAGGGCTGGATCCAGGAGCGGATCGAAGGTCCCGACAAGGGCGTCGAATTCACCCCGGAAGGCAAGAAGGCCATCCTGCAGAAGCTGATCGAGGCGGAAGGCTTCGAGCAGTTCATCGACGTGCGCTACAAGGGCACCAAACGCTTCGGCCTCGATGGCGGCGAATCGCTGATCCCGGCGCTGGAGCAGATCATCAAGCGCGGCGGCCAGGAAGGCCTGAAGGAAATCATCCTCGGCATGGCCCATCGCGGCCGTCTGAACGTCCTGACCAACGTCATGGGCAAGCCGCACCGCGCCGTGTTCCACGAGTTCAAGGGCGGCTCGGCCGCTCCGGACGATGTCGAAGGTTCCGGCGACGTGAAGTACCATCTCGGTGCTTCGTCCGACCGCGAGTTCGATGGCAACAAGGTGCATCTGTCGCTGACGGCCAACCCGTCGCATCTTGAAATCGTCAACCCTGTCGTCATGGGCAAGGCCCGCGCCAAGCAGGACCAGATGGCCAAGGTTTTCGAAGGCGACGTCATTCCATTGTCCGAACGCGCCCAGGTGATGCCGCTCTTGCTGCATGGCGATGCCGCCTTTGCCGGCCAGGGCGTCACGGCTGAAATTCTCGGCCTGTCGGGCCTGCGCGGCCATCGCGTCGCCGGCACCGTGCATTTCATCATCAACAACCAGATCGGTTTCACCACCAATCCGGCCTTCTCGCGTTCGTCGCCCTATCCGTCCGACGTCGCCAAGATGATCGAGGCGCCGATCTTCCACGTCAACGGCGACGATCCGGAGGCGGTTGTCTACGCTGCCAAGATCGCCACCGAATTCCGCATGAAGTTCCACAAGCCCGTCGTCGTCGACATGTTCTGCTATCGCCGCTTCGGCCATAACGAAGGCGACGAGCCGTCGTTCACGCAGCCGAAGATGTACAAGGTCATCCGCGCCCACAAGACGGTCGTGCAGATCTATGGCGAACGACTGATCGGCGAAGGCTTGATCTCCGAAGGCGAACTGGAAAAGATGCGGGCCGACTGGCGCGCGCGTCTCGAGCAGGAGTTCGAGGCCGGGCAGTCCTACAAGCCGAACAAGGCCGACTGGCTGGACGGCGTCTGGTCGGGGCTCAGGGCTGCCGACAATCAGGACGAGCAGCGCCGCGGCAAGACCTCGGTGCCGATGAAGACGCTGAAGGACGTCGGCCGCAAGCTGTCGGAAGTGCCTGCAAGCTTCAACGCCCACAAGACCATCCAGCGCTTCATGGACGGCCGCGCCAACATGATCCAGACCGGCGAGGGCATCGACTGGGCGATGGCGGAAGCGCTCGCTTTCGGCACGCTCGCCGTCGAAGGCACCAAGATCCGCCTGTCGGGCCAGGATTGCGAACGCGGCACGTTCTCGCAGCGCCACACGGTTCTCTACGATCAGGAGACCGAGGAACGCTACATCCCGCTTGCCAACCTGTCGCCGACCCAGGCCCGTTACGAGGTCATCAACTCGATGCTCTCGGAAGAGGCCGTACTCGGCTTCGAATACGGCTATTCGCTGGCCCGCCCGAATGCGCTGACGCTCTGGGAAGCCCAGTTCGGCGATTTCGCCAACGGTGCGCAGGTCGTCTTCGACCAGTTCATCTCGTCGGGCGAACGCAAGTGGCTGCGCATGTCCGGCCTCGTCTGCCTGCTGCCGCATGGGTATGAAGGCCAGGGTCCGGAACATTCCTCGGCCCGCCTCGAGCGCTGGCTGCAGATGTGCGCCGAAGACAACATGCAGGTCGCCAACGTCACGACGCCGGCCAACTACTTCCACATCCTGCGCCGCCAGGTGAAGCGCGACTTCCGCAAGCCGCTGATCATCATGACGCCGAAGTCGCTGCTGCGCCACAAGCGCGCGGTGTCCTCGCTGTCGGAAATGGCTGGCGAGACCTCCTTCCACCGCCTGCTCTGGGACGATGCGGAGGTCATCAAGGACGGCCCGATCAAGCTGCAGAAGGACGCCAAGATCCGTCGCGTCGTGCTCTGCTCCGGCAAGGTCTATTACGATCTTCTGGAAGAGCGCGAGAAGCGCGGCATCGACGACATCTATCTGCTGCGCGTCGAGCAGCTCTATCCGTTCCCGGCCAAGGCGCTGATCAACGAGCTTTCGCGCTTCCGCCATGCGGAGATGGTCTGGTGCCAGGAAGAGCCAAAGAACATGGGCGCCTGGTCGTTCATCGACCCGTATCTCGAATGGGTGCTGGCCCATATCGACGCCAAGTACCAGCGCGTGCGCTACACCGGCCGTCCGGCCGCCGCCTCGCCGGCGACGGGCCTGATGTCCAAGCACCTCGCCCAGCTTGCCGCCTTCCTCGAAGACGCGCTCGGCGGTTGAAAATCGGGGGCTGATCCAGCCCCCGAACCTTTCCATTCATAGAAACAGACACCCGATCAACGGACGATAAAATATCATGGCCACAGAAATCCGCGTTCCCACTCTCGGCGAATCCGTCAGCGAAGCCACCGTCGGTACCTGGTTCAAGAAGGTCGGCGATACCATCAAAGCCGATGAACCCCTGCTCGAGCTCGAAACCGACAAGGTGACCATCGAAGTTCCGGCGCCCGCCGCCGGCGTTCTCTCCGAAATCGTCGCCGCCGCCGGCGAAACGGTCGGTCTCGGCGCATTGCTCGGCAACATCACCGCAGGTGCCGCCGGCGCTGCGGCTCCTGCCGCTGCCGAAAAGAAGGTCGCCGAGCCCGCCGCCGCCGCTCCGGCTGCTGCCGCCGCAACCCCCGCCGCCCCGCCGGTTGCCTCCGCCATGCCGGCAGCGCCTGCCGCCGCCAAGATGCTGGCTGAAAACAACCTGTCGGCCGAACAGGTCGATGGTTCCGGCAAGCGCGGCCAGGTGCTGAAGGGCGATGTCATCGCTGCTGTCGCCAAGGGCATTTCGACGCCTGCCGCTTCCGAGCCGGTCAAGGCCGTGTCGCGCGGTCCGTCGTCGGCCGAGGATGCGCCGCGCGAAGAGCGCGTCAAGATGACCCGCCTGCGCCAGACCATCGCCAAGCGCCTGAAGGACGCGCAGAACACGGCTGCCATGCTGACCACCTACAACGAGGTGGACATGAGCGCGGTGATGAGCCTGCGTACCAAGTACAAGGACATTTTCGAAAAGAAGCACGGCGTCAAGCTCGGCTTCATGGGCTTCTTCACCAAGGCGGTGACGCACGCGCTGAAGGAAATTCCCTCGGTCAATGCGGAGATTGACGGCACCGACATCATCTACAAGAACTTCTGCCATATCGGCATGGCCGTCGGCACCGACAAGGGTCTCGTCGTTCCGGTCATCCGCGATGCCGACCAGATGTCGATCGCCGAAGTCGAGAAGGACCTCGGCCGCCTCGCCAAGCTCGCCCGCGATGGCGCGCTCTCCATGGGCGACATGCAGGGCGGCACGTTCACGATCACCAATGGCGGCGTCTACGGTTCGCTGATGTCCTCGCCGATCCTGAACGCGCCGCAGTCGGGCATTCTCGGCATGCACAAGATCCAGGACCGTCCGGTTGTCGTCGGCGGCCAGATCGTCATCCGCCCGATGATGTATCTCGCGCTGTCCTACGACCACCGCATCGTCGACGGCAAGGAAGCGGTCACCTTCCTCGTCCGCGTCAAGGAAAGCCTCGAAGATCCGGAACGCCTGGTTCTCGATCTGTAGTCATCTCTGACGACTGGGATGGTGCGAGCCCCTCATCCGCCCTATCGGGCACCTTCTCCCCGTAAAAACGGGGAGAAGGACGAAGCGGCAAACTCCGTCATCCCCTCTCCCCGCCTGCGGGGAGAGGGCTAGGGTGAGGGGCAGTCTCCCAATGGGAGAGTGCCTTTTGGTCCGAGCCATTCGACCGGAAACCTCATGGGGAATAGTCTTCAATGGACACAGCAGTTCTGGCCGTATCGCCTTTCATCACGCTTCTCGCTTGGAGCGTGGTGCTGCTTGTCGTTCATATCGGGTTGCAGAGCATTCCCGCCACGCTGGAGCTGGGATCGGCATGGAACGCCGGCGCGCGCGACGATGGACAAAAGCCGGCTGGCGTCTTTGCCGGACGTGCGGAACGGGCGTTTGCCAATTTCCGGGAAACCTACCCGGCTTTCGTCGGGCTGGCTGTTTCGCTTGCCGTCACGGGGGATCTGAGCGGCTGGGGCCTGGTTGGTGCCTGGTTGTGGCTTGTCTGCCGGATCGTCTATATCCCGCTCTATCTGGCGGGCATTGCCTATGTCCGATCGCTCGTCTGGTGCGGCTCGCTGGCCGGCTTGCTCGTCATGGCGGCCGTGCTTATCTTCTGACGTATATCGGAACCCGTAAACGACCGGAGACACCGCCGTGCAGCCCTATCTGTTCGAACTTGCCTCGCTGATGGCGATCTTTGCCTTCGCCATCGTCTCCCCCGGTGCCGATCTCGCCATGGTCATGCGCCAGTCGCTGATGAACGGCCGCCGCTCCGCCATCATCACCTCGTTCGGCGTCGGCACCTCGCTGATGTTCCATGTCACCTACACGATCCTGGGGCTGGGCCTGATCATCTCGCAGTCGATCACCCTGTTCAACATCGTCAAATGGTGCGGCGTCGCCTACCTGCTCTATATCGGCATCAGGTCGCTGCGCGCCGGCAAGACGGATATGACGGTAGAGGCTGGGGGCGCCGATGCCGCCGGCAAGAAGCAGTCGGCGCTGAAGGCCTTCGGCCTCGGCTTCGCCGCCAATGCGCTCAACCCCAAGCCTGTGTTCTTCTTCCTGTCGATCTTCTCGACAGTGGTCGGCGCCCATACGCCGATCGCGGTGAAATTCGGCTATGGCCTTGTCATGGCCAGCTGCCTGATCCTGTGGTTTGTCGGCGTCAGCCTGTTCATGACGACGCCGAAGATGCGCGCCGCCTTCTCGCGCGCCAGCCTGTGGATCGACCGGGCCAGCGGCCTCGTCTTCATCGCGCTCGGCCTGAAGCTCGCCACCGAAAAGGCGGCCTGAGCATGCGTCTTTCCGTTCCCGCATCGATCCTGAGCGCTTTGCTGGCGGCCACGCCGGCATGGGCGGCGGATTGCCTGCAGGAACAGGCTGTCTACAGCGATACGGACGGCGCTTACGAGCTGCGTTTCGAGCCGGTGGGCTCGGCCAGCGCCGCCACCAGCAACCATTTCAAGGTCAAGGTCGCCAAGACGGATCTCGTGCTTGACGGCATCGTCATGCAGTCCGGCGACCCCGTGCGCGCCAATGGCATGATCATGAACAAATGCCCGGAAGGCGATGTGACCGGCGACGACATTGCCGCCTGCACCATCTGGGAAGGCGTGATCTATTCCGTCAGCGCCGACGGCAAGGTCGCCTCGCTGCCGGGGGAAGGCATGGAGGCGGCTCCGCAATTGCTGCTGCCGGATTTCGGCCCCGCCATCCGCAATTCGTCGATCTGGGGCAAGGCGACGGTCGCGCCATGGGATGTCCTGACCTTCAAGGAATGCGCCCAATGACATCAAGCGAAACCCCCGTTCTGCTGGTGACCGGCGGCAGCCGCGGCATCGGCGCGGCCATCTGCCTGTCGGCCGCCGCGCAAGGCTGGGCGGTTGCCGTCAACTATGCCTCGAACCGGCCGGCTGCCGATGCGGTCGTCGCCGTGATCGAGGCGGCCGGCGGCACGGCCATCGCGGTGGAAGGCGATGTCGGCAGCGAGACGGGCATCGCCGCGATCTTCGCCGCGGTGGACAAGGCCTTCGGCCGCCTCGACGGGCTGGTCAACAATGCCGGCATCGTCGGGCTTCCGGCGCGGATCGACGAGATCACGCCGGACCGGCTCGACCGCATGCTGCGCGTCAATGTCTCCGGATCGATCCTCTGCGCGGCAGCCGCCGTCCGGCGCATGTCGGTCCGACATGGCGGCAAGGGCGGGGTCATCGTCAATATCTCCTCGATGGCCGCCGTTCTCGGCTCGGCCGGGCAATATGTCGATTATGCCGCCTCCAAGGGCGCCATCGATACCTTCACCGTCGGCCTGTCGCGCGAGGTGGTCTCGGACGGCATCCGCGTCAACGCGGTGCGGCCGGGCGTCATCGATACCGACATCCACGCCTCGGGCGGTCTGCCGGATCGCGCCCGCGATCTCGGACCAACCATTCCGATGAAACGGCCGGGCACCGCCCAGGAGGTCGCCGATGCCGTTCTCTACCTGCTTTCCCCTTCGTCGTCCTATGTAACGGGCGCCATTCTCAACGTCAGCGGCGGACGCTAGCCGCTCTCAGGAAGGACTTTTTCATGGCTTATGATCTCATCGTTATCGGCACCGGCCCCGGCGGCTATGTCTGCGCCATCAAGGCGGCCCAGCTCGGCCTCAAGGTCGGCGTCATCGAGAAGCGTGCCACCTATGGCGGCACCTGCCTCAACATCGGCTGCATCCCCTCCAAGGCGCTGCTGCATGCCTCGGAAGTCTTCCACCAGACCGGCCACGGCATCGATGCGCTCGGCGTCGAGGTGTCCGCACCGAAGCTCAACCTCTCCAAGATGCTCGCCCACAAGGACGCGACGGTAAAGTCGAACGTCGATGGCGTCGCCTTCCTGTTCAAGAAGAACAAGATCGATGCCTTCCAGGGCACCGGCAAGGTTCTCGGCGAAGGCAAGGTCTCCGTCACCAATGACAAGGGCGAAGAGCAGGTCATCGAGACGAAGAATGTCGTCATCGCCACCGGTTCCGATGTCGCCGGCATCCCGGGCGTCGAGGTCGAGATTGACGAGACGGTCATCATCTCCTCCACCGGCGGCCTCGCACTTGAAAAGGTACCCGCCACCATGGTCGTCGTCGGCGGCGGCGTCATCGGGCTCGAGCTCGGCTCGGTCTGGTCGCGCCTCGGCGCCAAGGTCACGGTGGTCGAATATCTCGACACCATCCTCGGCGGCATGGACGGCGAGGTTTCCAAGCAGTTCCAGCGCATGCTGGCCAAGCAAGGCATCGACTTCAAGCTCGGCGCCAAGGTGACTGGCGTCGTCAAGTCGGGCAAGGGCGCCAAGGTAACCTATGAACCGGTCAAGGGCGGCGATGCCGCGACGATCGATGCCGACGTCGTGCTGATCGCCACCGGCCGCAAGCCGTTCACCGACGGTCTCGGCCTTGCCGAAGCCGGCGTCGTCATGGACAAGCGCGGCCGCGTCGAGATCGACGGTCACTTCCAGACCAGCGTTACCGGCATCTATGCGCTGGGTGACGTCGTGCGCGGCCCGATGCTGGCGCACAAGGCGGAAGACGAGGGTGTCGCCGTCGCCGAGATCATCGCCGGCCAGGCCGGCCACGTGAACTATGACGTCATTCCGAGCGTCGTCTATACCCAGCCGGAAGTCGCCTCCGTCGGCAAGACCGAGGAAGAGCTGAAGGCCGCTGGTATCGCCTACAAGGTCGGCAAGTTCCCGTTCACCGCCAACGGCCGTGCGCGGGCGATGCTGCAGACGGACGGTTTCGTCAAGATCCTTGCCGACAAGGACACCGACCGGGTTCTCGGCGGCCATATCGTCGGCTTCGGCGCCGGCGAAATGATCCACGAGATCACCGTGCTGATGGAATTCGGCGGCTCGTCGGAAGACCTCGGCCGCACCTGCCACGCCCATCCGACCATGTCGGAAGCGGTCAAGGAAGCGGCGCTCGCCACCTTCTTCAAGCCGATCCATATGTAAGACAACGCGCAAAGGGGCCGTGACAATCGGCCCCTTTGCGGCTCTCCGCCGGGCGGCCTATTCTTGCCGCATCGAGGGAGAACATGCCATGGCACAGCGCACGCACACAGTTCCGGTCACCCTGCCGCATCCGGCATTGCCCCTGGCCGACTGGGCGGATTGTTACGAACGTGTGATCCCGGGCCAACCGACGACCGCGATCTCCGCCGCCAGGCGTGCACTGGGTGATTTTGCGGCCTGGGTCCGGGCTCTGATGTGGCTGCGAAACGCCGCCGTCAGCCCGTTCGGCCTGAAGGGCTCGGGGCATGATCGCGACAGCAAGGCGGAAATGATCGGCTTTTTTCCCGTGATTTCCCGGTCGGGTGAACAGGCCGTGCTCGGCTTCGACGACACTCATCTCGATTTTCGCATCGTCATCGATGTCCGCCCGGCCGGCGAGCTGGCCCAGAGGATCAGCGTGACGACGCTGGTTCATCGCAAGATTTTGCTCGGCAAGGTCTACATCGCCGTCATCACGCCGTTTCATCGGCTGATCGTCAAAACCATGCTGCTGCGGCTTGCCCGTCCTGTTACGGCTATAAGCTGAGGCTTTCTCCGGTAGCCTGAAAGAGGCCGTGGGATATTTGACGGCCGTCGCTCGGCTCCGCCCTTGTAAAACCACGTTTCCGCACCAGTTTTTCCTATCGGCGCAACAGGTGCCGATCGCCCAATGGCAGGTACCCGTGGCATCCGATTACACTGCGCCCAAAATCACCACACCGATGGCATCGACGGTCATCCGGCGTATCGGCTACGAGGCGGGACAGAACCTGCGGCTGATCACGGCCGGCACGGTTATCTTCATCGTCCTGCTCCTGCTCGCATCCTTCTGGGTTTCCAAGAAGGGGCAGGAGGCCGACGAGGCGGTGGCGCATACCGTTCACAACGAGCGCCTCATTTCCGTCGTTCAATCCCAGCTTCAGGATGCGGAGATCGGGCAGCGCGGCTATCTGCTGACAGGCGATTCCTTCTACCTCGAGCCCTACGACAAGGCCATCAGCGCGATCAATGCCAGTGTAGAAGCGCTCGGCAACGGCGTTGCCGACAATCGCCGCCAGGACGGCAACATCGCGGTGCTGCGGTCGCTGACCACCCAGAAACTCTCCGAACTGCGCCAGACCGTCGAGCGGCGCCGTTCCGGCGACGAAGCGGCGGCGGTCTCGGTCCTGCGCGGCGGTCAGGGCAAGGTGCTGATGGACGGCGTGCGCGACGTTCTCGAGCGCATGCGCACCGAGGAGGAAAGCCTGATGACGGTGCGAGCCAATCAGGCACGCCGTGCCGGGTTCGTGCTGGAGATGATGGTCATCGGACTGGCGCTGCTGACCGCCCTGATGGGGGTGATCGCCGTGCGTGCGACGCTGCGCCGCGCCCGATCGGCGGAGGCGTCGCGCGATGAATTGCTACAGCATCTCGACCGCAAGCTTCTGGCCATCATGGCGGCCGATATCGTCGGCTACAGCCGGATGATGGAGGGGAACGAGGCCCGGACATTGTCGCGGCTCAAGGATGTTCGGGACCGCATCGATCCGATCATTGCCAGCCATGGCGGCAGCATCGTCACCACGGCCGGCGACAGCGTGCTCGTCGCCTTTGCCAGCGCCCTGTCGGCGATCGATTGCGCCGTGGAGATTCAAGGGTCGATGGCAACCGACAATGCCGAACTGCCGGAGGACCAGCACCTGATGTTCCGCATCGGCATCAATGTCGGCGATGTCATCGTCCAGGATGGCGACGTCTTTGGCGATACCGTGAATGTGGCGGCGCGGCTGGAGCCGATGGCGGACCCCGGCGGCATCTGCATCTCCCGCGCGGTGCGCGATCACATCCGCAAGCAGAGGCACCTGAGCTTCGACGACCTAGGTTTTCTGACAGTCAAGAACATCGCCCACCCCGTCAGCGCCTTCCGGGTACGCTTCGAGCCAGCGGTCCAGGTCGTGGAAGCATTGAGCTGACACATAGGATTTTTCCTGCAGTGTCTTATGCGGTTTCCGGCCGCTCGACCGGAGATCGAGGAGACCTACCCCCCTCTGTCACTTCGTGACATCTCCCCCTCAAGGGGGAGATTTCGGCGTCGCCGACAGAGGGGGGTCTGCCAACCCCGATCTCGAAATTTACTGCAGCGTCCGCGGCTGAATTTGTCCCGGCAGGTCGGCCGTAACATTTGCGCTGGCGCCGGGTGCCTGCGCATCAAGCCCCGTGGCCACGACCGAAACCCGGAAAACGCCGTCGAGGCTCTTGTCGAAGATCGCGCCGACGACGATGTCGGCATCCTCGTAGACTTCCTCGCGGATGCGGGTCGCGGCCTCGTCCACCTCGAACAGGGTCATGTCGGAGCCGCCGGAAATCGAGATCAGCACGCCCTTGGCACCCTTCATCGACACTTCGCTGAGCAGCGGATTGGCGATCGCCGCTTCGGCAGCCTTCGAGGCCCGGCCGTCGCCGCTCGCTTCGCCGGTGCCCATCATCGCCCGGCCCATGCCCTTCATCACCGATTTGACGTCGGCGAAGTCGAGATTGATCAGGCCTTCCTTGACGATCAGGTCGGTGATGCAGCCGACGCCGGAGTAAAGAACCCGGTCGGCGATGACGAAGGCATCGGCAAAGGTGGTCTTGGCATCGGCGATGCGGAAGAGGTTCTGGTTGGGGATGACGATGACGGTATCGGCGGCCTCGCGCAGCCGCTCGATGCCCTCTTCGGCCGACTGCATGCGGCGCTTGCCCTCGAAGCTGAACGGCTTGGTGACGACGGCGACCGTCAGGATGCCGGCATTGCGGGCGGCCTGCGCGATGACGGGGGCCGCCCCGGTGCCGGTGCCGCCGCCCATGCCGGCGGTGACGAAGCACATATGCGTGCCGCCGAGATGATCCATGATCTCGTCGATCGATTCTTCCGCCGCCGCGCGGCCGACTTCCGGCAGCGAACCGGCGCCGAGCCCTTCGGTCACCTGCGCACCGAGCTGGATCAGCCGTGTCGCCTTCGACATGGTCAGCGCCTGCGCATCCGTATTGGCGGCGACGAATTCGGCGCCCTGCAGGCCCTCGGTGATCATGTTGTTGATGGCATTGCCGCCGCCGCCGCCGACGCCGATGACGGTGATCTTCGGTCTCATTTCCGAAATCACCGGTTTCTTGATCTCTGTCATCTCGTCTCTCCTTGGACGTGCTGCGGCCCCGGCATGTGGAAGCGCGTTCCGGGAGCCGCAATCGAATGCGAAGCGGAGCGGGCGCGAATCAGGCCGCCGCAGGTTAGGTTGGCAAAAAGGCAGAGAGACGGCACGGGTGCAAGAGTCACAGCTGAATTTGGTTCGTCGGCGAACGTCCTGGCGGGTCGCCTTGGCTGGCTGGGTCGTCATTGGAGGAGGCAAAACCACTCTGCCGGACGAATTCGCCCCGGTTCCGGGCATCCCCCAAAAGCGGGAGACGTCTCGGGGTTTTTTCTCGATCATGGACAAAGCGACCCCCATCCGCATTGCCTCTCCTGCCCGCCTCCCCATAGGATGCACTTCCCCACCTCGCCCGGAGCCCTCCCGTGACCACGAATTTCCACCAGCCCGTCGATGCCGCCGAAGTGCCGCGTTTTGCCGGACACTCCACCTTCATGCGGCTGCCCGCCGTCACATCGGCCGCCGGTCTCGACATCGCGCTGGTCGGCATTCCGTGGGATGGCGGCACGACCAACCGGGCCGGCGCCCGCCATGGCCCGCGCGAAATGCGCAACCAGTCGAGCCTGATGCGCCGCGTCCATCATGTCTCCGGCACCGAACCGTTCAGCATCGCCAACGTCGCCGATGTCGGCGACCTCTCCGTCAATCCGATCGATCTCATGGACGGCCTGAAACGCATCGAGGACGGCATGCGGACGATCGTCGAGGCCCGCGCCATCCCGCTGTCGGCCGGCGGCGATCACCTGACGACGCTGCCGGTCCTCAGAGCAGTCGCTGCGGGGCGCCCCGTCGGCCTCATCCATTTCGATGCCCATTCCGACACCAACGACACCTATTTCGGCGGCAATCCCTATACCCACGGCACCCCCTTCCGCCGCGCCATCGAGGAAGGCCTTATCGATCCGAAGCGCATGGTGCAGATCGGCATCCGCGGCTCGATCTACGAGCCCGGCGAGCATGACTGGGCCCGTGCGCAGGGAATCCGCGTGATCTACATGGAGGAATTCATCCGTCGCGGGGCCGAAGACGTGATGGCGGAGGCCCGCGCCATTGCCGGCAGCGGCCCCACCTATGTCAGCTTCGACATCGACAGCATCGACCCTTCCATGGCGCCCGGAACCGGCACGCCCGAGATCGGCGGGTTTACCACGCGCGAGGCACAGGCGCTGGTGCGCCTGCTTGACGGCGTCGATATTGTCGGCGCCGACGTGGTCGAAGTCTCGCCGCCCTTCGATCTCGCCGGCATGACGGCGCTGGCCGGCGCCACCATGATGTTCGAGCTTTTGTGCGTGATGGCGACATCGGTGGCAAAACGGCGCGCCGGGAGCTGAGGCCCATCATCGACCGCGTATTCCACGCCGCCGCGCACGCAACGGCCGGTCAGCACAGCGGCGTTGCAGGAGAGGACACCGGACATTTTTTCGGTTTCGAGCGTTTGGGACACCATCCCGAATCCTGGATGCGCGGCACCTTTTCTGACAAATTTTCATCCCCGTTTTTCCCCGCCTCGAAAAACCGTGTCATCCTGACGTCGTTCCGCCAATGGATACGCTGCCAGGCGTGGCAGTGAGGCGGAGCCGGTGCCGGATGGGGGACAGACGTAAGCCTTCATCCGGTGGATTGGCAGAAAATGGTTTCCCTCTCGTCTGCAAAATGGCGGGGCGTGCCTGTGAGGCACACATGAGGACCGGTGACTGATAGCGCGAAAGCGATATCTTTCGTGGCGCGGCGATGACAATCGTGAGCGCCACCCTGGCAAAGGCCGCCGATCATCCGCGCAGAGAAACCGGAGTTGCCCGTCGACCAACACTGAACGGGGCGCTGGAAGGCGTCATATACATTACTTAGTCATCGGCACTTTCCAGCGCCCCGGCCAAGTAAACGAAGAGCAAACCCACGGCGGATTTTCCGGGCGTGGCTGAAAGTGTTTGAGGCCACCGCGCGCTCCCTCTTCTCCCCAGCGGGGAGAAGGTGGCCCGCAGGGCCGGATGAGGGGGCCACACGCTCCGAACGTACCGAACCACCCCCTCATCGCCTCGCCGTCGCTCGGCACTTCTCCCCGCCGGGGAGAAGAGGGAGTTCCACCTCCCCCTTGAGGGGGGAGGTCGCCGCAACGCGGCGGGTGGGGGTGACCACCGCGAACACGAGAGACAATCGAATATGCCGCGGATCACCCCACCCCGGCACGGCGTGCCGACCCTCCCCCTCGAGGGGAGGGTGAAGATGCACGGCCGCCCCACTGGTAATTTCCACGCATTTCCGCCATATACACGCCAACAAACACTGGAAATGGACGTCATGAACACTACGGTCGAATTCGCAAGGATGAACGGGCTTGGCAACAAGATCCTGGTCGTCGACATGCGCGGCCGCAAGGACAAGGTGACGCCGGAAGCGGCCATAGCGCTGAATGCGCATCCGGATACCCAGTTCGACCAGATCATGGCGATCCACGATCCAAAGGCCGAGGGCACCGACGCCTGGATCGACATCCTCAATTCCGATGGCTCCAAGGCACAGGCCTGCGGCAACGGCACGCGCTGCGTCGTCCAGGCGCTGGCGGCCGAAACGGGCCGCAAGGTCTTCACCTTCCAGACCGTGGCCGGCATCCTCAATGCGCAGGAACATGCGGATGGAACCATCTCCGTCGACATGGGCAAGCCGGTTTTCGAATGGGACAAGATCCCGCTGTCGGAAGAATTCTACGACACCAGCCGCATCGAGCTGCAGATCGGCCCGATCGACGATCCGATCCTGCATTCCCCCTCGGTGATGTCGATGGGCAATCCGCATGCGATCTTCTGGGTCGACCGCGACGTCATGTCGTTCGATCTCGAACGCTTCGGCCCGCTGCTCGAAAACCACCCGATGTTTCCCGAGCGCGCCAATATCACCCTGGCCCAGGTCACCTCGCCCTCCTCGGTCACGACGCGGACCTGGGAGCGCGGTGCCGGGCTGACGCTTGCCTGCGGTTCCGCCGCCTGTTCCGCCGCCGTCTCGGCCGCCCGCACCGGCAAGACCGGCCGCACCGTGGCAATCAGGGTTGCCAGCGCCACGCCACCCGGCATTCTCACCATCGAATGGCGGACAAGCGACGATCACGTCGTCATGACCGGCCCTGCCGAATGGGAATGGTCCGGCAGCGTCGATCCCGCAACCGGTCTCTGGTCGCGCGAACAGGAACCGGAAGCCCAGCACACGGGAAGCGCCGCGCTTTGAGCGGCGTCGACGTCATAACCTTCGGCTGTCGCCTCAACACCTACGAATCCGAAGTGATGCGCGCGCAGGCCGAGAAGGCGGGGCTGAACAACGCCATCCTCGTCAACACCTGCGCCGTCACGGCTGAGGCCGTGCGCCAGGCCCGCCAGGCGATCCGCCGCGCCCGCCGCGAAAACCCGCATGCCCGCATCATCGTCACCGGCTGCGCGGCCCAGACCGAAAAGCAGACCTTCGCCGACATGCCCGAGGTCGATGCCGTGCTGGGCAACGAGGAGAAGCTGAAAAGCGCCTCCTACCGGTCGCTGCCCGATTTCGGCATCTCGGCGGAAGAAAAGCTGCGCGTCAACGACATCATGAGCGTCCGCGAGACCGCACCGCAGATGGTCCGGCTGATCGAGGGCCATGTGCGCGCCTTCATCCAGGTGCAGAACGGCTGCGACCACCGCTGCACCTTCTGCATCATCCCCTATGGCCGCGGCAATTCGCGCTCGGTGCCGATGGGCGCCGTCGTCGATCAGGCGCGAAAACTGACTGAGGGCGGCTACCGCGAGATCGTGCTCACCGGCGTCGATGCGACGAGCTATGGCGCCGACCTGCCGGGAACGCCGAGCCTCGGCCTTCTGGCGAAAACACTGCTCAAGCAGGTGCCCGATATCCTGCGCCTGCGCCTCTCCTCGATCGACAGCATCGAGGCCGACAACCATCTGATGGACCTGATTGCCGGTGAGCCGCGCTTCATGCCGCACCTGCACCTGTCGCTGCAGCATGGCGACGACATGATCCTCAAGCGAATGAAGCGCCGGCATTCCCGCGCCGACGCGCTGCGTTTCATCGAAGACGTGCGCCGCCTGCGGCCGGAAACGAGCTTCGGCGCCGACATGATCGCCGGTTTCCCGACCGAGACCGAAGAGATGTTCGGCAATGCAATGAGCCTTGCCGAAGAGGCCGGCATTGCCCACCTGCACGTCTTCCCCTATTCGCCGCGCGAGGGAACGCCCGCCGCCCGCATGCCGCAGATCGACCGTGCCCTGGTGAAGGAACGCGCCGCCCGGCTGCGCGCCACTGGACATCAGCTGCATCAGGCCCATCTTGACAGCATGATCGGAACGCAGCAAAGCCTGCTCGTCGAGAACAACGGCCTGGCGCATACCGAAAATTTCACGCTTGCCGCTGTCCCCGGCCTCAAAGCCCGCGATATGGTTCAGGTAACGATCACCGGCCACAACGGCAAGCATCTCGACATGCAATTGATGGCCGCCGACGCGGCCTGAGTTTTACGGATACCCAATGGCGCTCAGCTTTCTGAAAAAGGTCTTCACGTTCGGCAAAGACAAGCCGGTGGAAGGCGAGCCTGCCGCAGCGCCCGCGGTCGACGCGGTCATGGACCAGGCGGAAGCGACGTTCAGCCCCGAGGAAACCCGGGCGATCGAAGCCGAGCTGGAGCCGCATTCGCGCACCGAAGACCTGCCTGTCGCGCCCGACCCGGTTCTGCCGCAGGAAATGGACACCGCCGGCGGTCCGTCCGCAGATGAGGTTGATGCGCCCGCGTTGGAGGCTGAGGAGGATGCCGCGCTTCTCCCGCCAACCGAACAGATCGGCGATCTCGGCCTGATCCCGTTGTCCCTGCTGGAGGCGGAAGCTGAAGCGTCCGAGGGTGAGGAAAGTGCGACACCCCCCTCTGTCCTTTCAGGACATCTCCCCCACAAGGGGGGAGATCATAAGGAGGCTGACGTCCCTTCAACGCAAACTGACGCGATTGACGAATCGCAGGCGCTTTCCGCAAGCCCAATCTCCCCCCCTGTGGGGGAGATGTCGGCGCAGCCGACAGAGGGGGGTAAACTTTCCGCGCTCTCGGAAACCGATGACCTCAACGAAAGCGCGACGCCAGCGATCTCCCCCCTTGAGGGGGAGATGCCCGACAGGGCAGAGGGGGGTGAAGCCTCCCCGACCGCTGAGCCACCGGCAGCAGCACCCATCCTCCCCAAGGGCTTCGCCACCGGCCGCACCCCCGAGCCCGAACCGGAAGCCCCGAAGCAGAAGCTCACCTGGTTCCAGCGGCTGCGCCAGGGCCTTGCCCGCACGTCGTCGCAACTCACCGGCCAGATCACCGCGCTGTTCACCAAGCGCAAGCTGGACGACGAGACGCTTCAGGACCTGGAAGACCTCTTGATCCAGGCCGATCTCGGCGTCGAGACGGCGCTGCGCGTCACCGACACGCTGGCCTCCGAGCGCTACGGCAAGGACGTCACCGGTGAGGACGTCAGCCGCATCATGGCAGCCGAGATCACCAGGGTGCTGGCCCCCGTCGCCAGACCGCTGCAGCTCGACCTCTCCCACAAGCCGCATGTCATCCTCGTCGTCGGCGTCAACGGCACCGGCAAGACCACCACCATCGGCAAGCTCGCGGCCAAGCTTTCCGGCGCCGGCCTCAAGGTCATGCTCGCCGCCGGCGACACGTTCCGGGCCGCCGCCATCGAACAGCTGAAGATCTGGGCCGAGCGCACCAAGTCCGACATCGTCTCCTCGAAACTCGGGGCGGATGCTGCGGGCCTTGCCTATGAGGCTTTCGAGCAAGCGAAACTGAAGAAGAGCGACGTGCTGATCATCGACACCGCCGGCCGCCTGCAGAACAAGGCCGAGCTGATGGCGGAACTCGAAAAGATCGTCCGCGTGCTGGGCAAGCTCGATCCCGACGCGCCGCACACGGTTCTCCAGACGCTCGACGCCACCACCGGCCAGAATGCGCTGAACCAGGTCGAGATTTTCCGCAATGTCGCCGGCGTCAACGGCCTGATCATGACCAAGCTCGACGGCACGGCGCGCGGCGGCATCCTCGTCGCCATCTCCGCCAAGCACAAGCTGCCGGTCTATTTCATCGGCGTCGGCGAAGGCGTCGACGATCTCGAACCCTTCGAGGCCAAGGATTTTGCCGAGGCAATTGCGGGAATTCCCCATTGACCCGGATATCATTTTGCCTTTTTGCTGATGTTATAGGGTTGCAAATGAACGGCTTCGACGCGGCCTTCCATTTTCTCCGTCATCCTCGCCCTTGTGGCGGGGATCCAGCAGCGGCGCGTCCGCGCCGCTGAAGAGCTCTTTCACGCGGCAGACGCCGCGTGACTGGATTCCTGTGACAAGCACAGGAATGACGGCGTGGGAACTGTCCACGCCCGCCGGACGTGTAATATTATCGCTCCATCGAGCACTTTAAGGACGCCACCATGTCAT
The DNA here is from genome assembly GCF_017873135.1 of Rhizobium herbae. Lineage (GTDB taxonomy): Bacteria > Pseudomonadota > Alphaproteobacteria > Rhizobiales > Rhizobiaceae > Pararhizobium > Pararhizobium herbae. The sequence continues at coordinate 247,372 of NZ_JAGGJV010000003.1, forward strand.
CGATCGAGGCGGTCAAGCCGCGCAAGGAAATCAGCCCGCTCCTGAAAATGGTGCTGGAGCTCGGACCGCTGGTGGTCTTCTTCTTCGCCAATTCGCGCGGCGAGTGGCTGGCGCGGGAATTTCCGGCGCTGACCGAGCTGGGTGGCCCGATCTTCATCGCCACCGGCCTGTTCATGGCGGCAACCGCCATCGCACTGACGGCGTCCTGGCTGCTCACGCGGACGCTGCCGATGATGCCGCTGATCTCCGGCGTCGTCGTCTTCGTCATGGGCGCATTTACGCTCTATCTGCAGAACGACACGTTCATCAAGATCAAGCCGACCATCATCAATTCGCTGTTCGGTCTCATCCTGCTCGGCGGCCTGCTGTTCGGAAAGTCGCTGCTCGGCTACGTCTTCCACACCGCCTTCAAGCTCGACGAGACCGGCTGGCGCAAGCTGACCATCCGCTGGGGCATCTTCTTCCTGTTCCTCGCAGTGCTGAACGAGATCGTCTGGCGCAATTTCTCGACTGATTTCTGGGTCGCCTTCAAGGTCTGGGGCACCATGCCGATCACCGTGCTGTTCACCCTGTCGCAGATGCCCGTCATCATGAAGCATTCGCTGGAACAGGATACGCCCGCGTGACCATGCTGGTTCCGGCGGAAAGCCGCACACCCCGCGCCGCCATCTGGCTTCTCGCCTGCGCCGCCGTCCTCATCCTGCAGGTCGTCGTCGAATACTGGGCCGGCCGCACGCCGATCTGCACCTGCGGCTACATCAAGCTGTTCGAGCCCGTTGCCAACGGTCCGGGCAATTCGCAGCACCTGGCCGACTGGTACACGCCGTCGCACATCATCCACGGCTTCCTGTTCTATGGCCTCGCCCATCTGACATTGCGCCGCAAGCCGCTGGCGGCAAAATTGCTTTTGGCGCTCGTCATCGAATCCGGTTGGGAAATCCTCGAGAATTCTCCGATCATCATCGACCGCTACCGCACGGCGACGATCTCGCTCGACTATTACGGCGACAGCATCCTGAACTCGGCGATGGACACGATCTTCATGGCGCTCGGCTTCTTTTTCGCCTGGCGCGCGCCTGTTGCCGTCACCGTCGCCATTGCGATCTTCTTCGAGATTTTCACCGGCTGGCTGATCCGTGATAATCTGACCTTGAACGTGCTGATGCTGGTCTATCCGCTGGAGGCGGTGAAGGCTTGGCAGGGTGGTCTTTGACAAGGAAGCGGTTCCCTCTTCTCCCCGGCGGGGAGAAGTGCCGAGCGACTGCGAGGCGATGAGGGGGTCTTTCCGCGAGTTCAAAATTTGCCGCCCCCTCATCCGGCGCTTCGCGCCACCTTCTCCCCGATGGGGAGAAGAGGGAGTAGGTCGAAACGCCTACTTCGCCACAGCCTTTTCGATCGCCGGAAAGAGCCCGTCCTTCAGGCTGCGCTCGTCGAACGGCCCGACGCGCTTGTAGACGATCGTCCCCGACGCATCGACCAGATAGGACTCCGGAATCCCATACACGCCCCAGTCGATCGCCGACTTGCCACGCGGATCGACGCCAATGGCTGAAAACGGGTTGCCGAGTTCACCGAGGAACCGCAGCGCGTTGTCGGTCTGGTCCTTGTAGTTGATGCCGACCACTGTGAGCCGCGGGTCCTTGGCAAGTTCGAGGATGATCGGGTTTTCCTCGCGGCAGGGCACGCACCAGGATGCCCAGACATTGACCAGCGTCAGCTTGCCCTTGATGACAGCGTCGGTCAGCGCCGGCATGGCGGCGCCCTTGAACGTCGCGCCTTCGAGCGGCGGCATGGCAAGCGCCGGCGCCTCGGTGCCGATCAGCGCGGAGGGAATTTCGCTGATATCACGGCCGGAATCGAGCTGGCTCCAGAAGATTGCCGCAAGCCCGGCGAAGATCACCAGGGGCAAGGCGGCAAAGACGATGCGCATCTTGCCCGGCCGGCTGCTGCCGGGCTCGACGGGGATCTCGGCGTTCATTGTGTCTCTCCTGCCTGCGCCGAGCGGCGGCGGATGCCGGCCGCGTCCAGCGCCTGCAGTTCGCGACGGCGGGCGCGTCCGTCCGTCCAGACCCAGAGAATGAGGGCGACCACGGTCAGCGCGGCGATACCATAGCTTGCGACGACATAGGCAGTGTGGCTCATCATCGTCTCACACCTCCCGGCCGGCGCTGCGGGCCGCCTGGCGGCGCATCGATGTCACCCGGCGGCGCCAGATCTCGTTGCGCATCGCAGCGATATGCAGGGTGAAGAACAGAAGCGTGAAGGCAACCGCCATCACCAGCAGCGGCCGCAGGAACTCCGGATCGATCGCCGAACCGCCGAGCCTGAGCACGCTTGCCGGCTGGTGCAGCGTGTTCCACCATTCGACCGAGAACTTGATGATCGGGATATTGACGAAGCCGACGAGGATCAGAACGGCGGAAACCTTGGCTGCCTTGCCGGGCTCGTCCATCGCCCGGTTGAGCGCGATCAGCCCGAGATACATCAGGAACAGCACGAAGACCGAGGTCAGCCGCGCATCCCAGACCCACCAGGTGCCCCACATCGGCTTGCCCCAGAGCGAACCGGTGACCAGCGCCAGAAAGGTGAAGCCGGCGCCGATCGGCGCCGCGGCCCGGGCGGCCACATCGGCCAGCGGATGCCGCCAGACCAGCGTGCCCAGCGCCGAAAGCGCCATGACCGTGTAGCACATCATCGACAGCCAGGCCGATGGCACGTGCACATACATGATGCGCACCGTCTCGCCCTGCTGGTAATCGCCTTCGGTGGTGAAACAGAGATAGAGCCCGATGGCAAACAGCACCGCCGTCAGGCCGGCGAGCCACGGCAGCACAAGCGCCGCCAGGCCCAGGAACCGGGTGGGATTGGCAAGGTCGCTGAATTTGCGGATGGCCAGGCTGTTTTCGCTCATGATGGTTCTTTAACGCCGAAGGGCTCTCTCTTCAATGTGTGTCGTCCGATCACATTTGCGTCAGTCCGACGCGGACCTGAGCGCCAAAGCCGCCGCCAGCGGCCCGATGACCGCGAAGAACAGCGTGATGGCGATCAATATCAGCAAAGGCGGCAAGAACGGGGCGGGATCCTCGACCGCCGCATAGGCGGCGCTGACCCCGAAGATCAGCACCGGGATCGCCAGCGGCAAGACCAGGATCGACACCAGCAGCCCGCCGCGCGGCAAGGTCACCGCGACGGCCGCCCCGACCGCTCCGATGAAGGTAATCGCCGGCGTCCCCACCAGCAGTGTCAGCATGGTCGCGCCGATGGCGACCTCGCTCATGTTCATGAACAGCCCGAGCAGCGGTGCGGCGATCACCAGCGGCAAGCCGGACGCCGTCCAGTGTGCCAGGCATTTCACCAGCACCGTCAGCACCAGCGGCGCCTCCTGCATCAGCATCAGATCCAGCGACCCGTCCTCGCGCTCGGCCTGGAACAGCCGATCGAGGCCCAGAAGCGATGCGAGAAGCGCGCCGATCCACAGGATGGCCGGACCGATGCGGGAGAGAAGATTGAGATCGGGCCCAACGGCAAAGGGCACGACGGCGACGACGGTCATGAAGAACAGCACGCCGATCAGCGCGCCGCCCCCGGCGCGGACGGAGAGTTTAATATCTCGGAGGAAGAGGGAGGTCATAATGCGGCTTCTTCCATAACAACTATTGACAAGATCAAAGAATTAAATCCCGCCCTCACCCGAGAACTTTTCAAGCACGAGGACAACCGTCCATATCGACCTGAAGCGCGCGTATCAGACTCGAGAAACTTTGATCCACACCGAGTTGGAATTTGGCCAGCAATCCTAGTCATAGTAGCCGCGAACAAAAACAATGACACTTTCGCAGGGTACCGTAGGTTCTTCCTCCGCGCTTGGGGCCCATCCCCCAACTCCCAAACTAAGTGAAGTGAACCCATCACTCTCAACAATAACCTCTGGATCAAGCTCCTTTATCTGACGGAGAAGATCTGCAAATCCCAAGCGCAGCATGTTGATGCCAATCAGTGTCGGCTCAGCGGGTTCCGCGAATTCCACAGCCTCAACGCGACCATTCGTGTCGTCATAGTAGACAAAACATTGAAGCCCGGTGAAATAGTCGCAGGGGTGGGTCTCCTCGGTGGTTCGCCTGAAACTCTTGAACTCTACGCCGAGCGTTGTACGAACTTCGTTTGGAGTCATACCAAACCGAATCGGCCCAACACCATCGTAAATGCGGATTTCAAAGTTCATTTGCTTTGTTCGCCTTCGATCCGAAGAAGCATAATCAAACCATTTCCCCCACACCCGCAAACCCCGTCATCCGCAACTCCCGCGCCTCCACCCCCAGCGGCTGATGCGTCGCCGCAACCACGATGCCGCCCGCGCCGAGGTGGCGCGACACCAGAGCGGCAAACAACCGGTCGGCACTCGCATCGAGCGCCGCCGTCGGTTCGTCGAGGATCCAGATCGGCCGATAGGCGACAAGCAGCTTGGCCATCGCCATCCGGCGCTGTTGACCGGCCGAGAGATAGCCGAACGGAAGGTGCGAAATTCCGCCGAGGCCGAGCGCCTCCGTCGCCTCTTCGAGGCCGATCCCGGAACCACCGTCCGAATCACCCATGAAGGATTTCCAGAAGGACAGATTTTCCGCGACGGTCAGCTCGCGCTTCATCGCGTTGCGGTGGCCGAGATAGTGGCAGAGCTCGCGCGGGTGACCGATTTCGAAGGAAATTCCGTCCAGCCGGACGCTGCCGTATTCGGCCGCCAGGAGACCCGCCAGAACACGCAGAAGCGTCGACTTGCCCGAACCGTTCGGACCCGTGACGACAAGGGCTTCGCCTGCGCTGACAACGAAGGAAATATCGTGGAAAATCAGGTCCTCGCCGCGTTTCGCACTGAGGTCCTCGACAACGAGGCTGATCGGCATTCACATTCCTTTTACGACGTTCGTCGCAGTGCAAAAAAATTGTCTCAAATTGAGGACGGATGGTCTGGCACGTTCCGGAGAAATTATCTATAACCGCCCCAACACGCCAGCGGTCGGCGTGAATTTCATCCTAGCGCCGAACTTGGAATGATTTCCACGTACGGACAGCGGAAATGGCCGTACCCGCATCCCAATTCGCGCATAAAATGCGCTCGGGCGTTCGTACGTCAGTTTTTGGCGATCAAACGGAACGGGGTAACCAGTGTCCAAGTCCCTTGACAGTTTTAATTGTCGTTCGACGCTTTCGGTGAATGGCGTAGACTATGTCTACTACAGCCTGCCGAAGGCCGAAGAAAACGGCCTCACCGGCGTTTCCAAGCTGCCCTATTCGATGAAGGTGCTCTTGGAAAACCTCCTGCGCAATGAAGACGACCGCTCGGTCAAGAAGCAGGACATCCTCAATATCGCTGCCTGGCTCACCGACAAGGGTACGGCTGAAAACGAAATCGCCTATCGCCCGGCCCGCGTGCTGATGCAGGACTTCACCGGCGTCCCCGCCGTGGTCGACCTTGCCGCCATGCGCGACGCCATGGTCAATCTCGGCGGCGATCCGGAAAAGATCAATCCGCTGGTCCCTGTCGACCTCGTCATCGACCACTCGGTCATTGTCGACGAATTCGGCACGCCGACCGCCTTTGCCCGCAATGTCGAACTCGAATACGAGCGCAACGGCGAGCGCTACCGCTTCCTGAAATGGGGCCAGCAGGCCTTCAAGAATTTCCGCGTCGTTCCTCCCGGCACAGGCATCTGTCATCAGGTCAACCTCGAATATCTCGGCCAGACCGTCTGGACCAAGGAAGAGAACGGCGAGATCACTGCCTATCCGGACACCTGCGTCGGCACCGACAGCCACACGACCATGATCAACGGTCTCGGCGTTCTCGGCTGGGGCGTCGGCGGCATCGAGGCGGAAGCGGCCATGCTCGGCCAGCCGGTCTCCATGCTCCTGCCTGAAGTCATCGGCTTCAAGCTGACCGGCAAGCTCAAGGAAGGCGTCACCGCGACCGACCTCGTGCTGATGGTCGTGCAGATGCTGCGCAAGAAGGGCGTGGTTTCCAAGTTCGTCGAGTTCTTCGGCTCCGGCCTCGACAACATGACGCTCGCCGACCGCGCGACGATCGGCAACATGGGCCCGGAATACGGCGCCACATGCGGCTTCTTCCCGGTCGATTCGGAAACCATCAACTACCTCACCATGTCCGGCCGCGAAGAGCAGCGCATCGCGCTGGTCGAAGCCTATTCGAAGGCTCAAGGCATGTGGCGCGACAATGACGGTGCCGACCTCGTCTTCACCGACACGCTGGAACTCGACCTCGGCCAGGTTGTCCCGGCCATGGCCGGCCCGAAGCGTCCGGAAGGCCGCATCCCGCTGGAAAACATCGCGTCCGGTTTCGCTGGCTCGCTTGAAAACGACTACAAGAAGCCGGGCCAGATCGACCTGCGCTATCCGGTCGAAGGCACGGACTACGATATCGGCCATGGCGATGTGGCGATTGCCGCCATCACGTCCTGCACCAACACGTCGAACCCGTCTGTGCTGATCGCCGCCGGCCTTCTCGCCCGCAACGCGGTTGCCAAGGGCCTGAAGTCGGCACCTTGGGTCAAGACCTCGCTGGCGCCGGGATCGCAGGTTGTCGGCGAATATCTCGCCAAGTCCGGCCTGCAGGATTCGCTCGACGCGCTCGGCTTCAACCTCGTCGGCTTCGGCTGCACCACCTGCATCGGCAATTCCGGTCCGCTGCCGGCGCCGATCTCGAAGACCATCAACGAGAAGGGCCTGATCATGTCCGGCGTTCTCTCGGGCAACCGCAACTTCGAAGGCCGCATCTCGCCGGACGTCCAGGCGAACTACCTCGCCTCGCCGCCTCTGGTCGTCGCTTACGCGCTGGCCGGCACCGTCCAGAAGGACCTGACCACCGAACCTCTCGGCATTGGCAGCGACGGACAGCCGGTGTTCCTCAAGGACATCTGGCCGACATCGCAGGAAATCCAGGAATTCATCCTGAAATACGTCACCCGCGCACTCTACGCATCGAAATATGCCGACGTGTTCAAGGGCGACGCCAACTGGCAGGCCGTCCAGATTCCGGCAGGCCAGACCTATGCCTGGGATGACAACTCGACCTATGTCCAGAACCCGCCCTACTTCGTCGGCATGGGCAAGACCGGTTCGGGCATCTCCGACATCAAGGGCGCCCGCGTGCTCGGCCTGTTCGGCGACAAGATCACCACCGACCACATCTCGCCGGCCGGTTCGATCAAGGCGGCGTCGCCGGCCGGTGCCTACCTTATCGGCCATGGCGTCGGCGTTGCCGACTTCAACCAGTACGGCACGCGCCGCGGCAACCATGAAGTGATGATGCGCGGCACATTTGCCAACATCCGCATCCGCAACCACATGATGGGACCGAACGGCAAGGAAGGCGGCTACACGATCCACTATCCTTCCAAGGAAGAGATGTCGATCTACGACGCCGCCATGCAGTACAAGGCCGAGGGCGTTCCGCTGGTCATCTTCGCCGGTGTCGAATACGGCAACGGTTCGTCGCGCGACTGGGCGGCCAAGGGCACCAACCTGCTTGGCGTCAAGGCCGTCATCGCCCAGTCCTTCGAGCGTATCCACCGCTCCAACCTCGTCGGCATGGGTATCGTGCCCTTCGTCTTTGAGGAAGGCACGACCTGGGAATCGCTTGGCCTGAAGGGCGACGAGAGCGTCACGATCGACAATCTCGGCAACGTCCAGCCGCGTGAAAAGCGCGTGGCCAAGATCACCTATGCCGACGGCACGGTGAAGGACGTTCCGCTCGTCTGCCGCATCGATACGCTCGATGAAGTCACCTACATGAACAATGGCGGCATCCTGCAGACGGTCTTACGTGATCTCGCCGCCTGATGCATCGTCGATACTGACATGACCGAAGCCGGGGCTTTCACGAGCCCCGGCTTTTTCGTGATCGCCAAAGCCGAAAGCCTCACTCCAACGTGACTTTCTGTTGAAAGGCGAGCGGCGTATGTAAGGTCATCGAATGACCGAACCCGCCCATGCCTATCGAAATGGAAATCCCGATGTCTGGATCAAGCACCGTTCGCCGCATCATGCTCGCCTGTGGCTTTGGCCTGATGGCGCTGCCGGTTGCTGCCGGTGAGCCGCAAGGGGTCGTGGAACTGTTTACCAGCCAGGGCTGTTCGTCCTGTCCGCCGGCCGATGCAGCGCTGAAAAGACTGATCGACGACGGCAAGGTCGTGGCGCTCTCCTACCATGTCGACTATTGGAACTACCTCGGCTGGGCCGATACGCTCGCCTCCAAGGACAATACCGCCCGGCAATATGCCTATGCCAAGATGCTCGGCCGTAACGGCGTCTACACGCCGCAGGCCGTCCTCAACGGCCGCGATCACATCAACGGCGCCGATCTCGACGGCATCAACCGGCGGCTCACAGAAATGAGCGACATGGGCAAGGGATTGGCCGTCCCGGTGAATGCGACCGTGCGGAAAGACGAGATCGACATCAAGGTCGGTGCAGGCGACGGCAAGGCGAATGTCGTCGTCGTCTATTTCAATCGCGAGCAGCAGGTCGACGTCAAGAAGGGCGAAAACAGCGGCAAGAAAATTTCCTACTGGCATGCCGTCCGCGATATCCAGACGATCGGCATGTGGGATGGCAAGCCGGCCAGTTTCGTGCTGCCCGCCTCGGTCCTCAACGAAGGCGACAATGGCGGCTGTGCCGTGCTGCTGCAAAAGATGAAGGACAACGAAACGCCCGGCGCGATCCTCGGCGCCACGACCGTGATGGCGGACAAGACCGCCAACTGACGGCTTTCCAGGTTTCTGGTTCGGCCCGGCAGCATCGAGGGGCTGGGGCTGAGGGTTCGAAGATGCCGGACCGAACCGGCCATACCCCACGACAGCAGTCGCTGCCGTGAAACATGGCGTTTGGAGTGACCGCGCCAGAACAGGCGCATTGGCAGACACTCCAACAGCACTCCGTTCGAAAACAAATCACACTGCTCGAACAAAGTTGCATGCCGGCGCAGGAAGGACACCCTGTGCCAGCGGGCGCGAGTGTCCTTTCGAAATGGGGCGCGGTTTGGGCTGAAATGCGGCACGCCGAAAAAAGTCTCCGGCCATCGGCTTCGGCTTGTGGCTTGCATTTCGGCGAAGGTCAGGCAAACTGTAACCGTCCTGTCACAATATAAGGTCGGAGTACCGATGACCGATCAGCCGGATTTGCCGCAAGGCGAGACCCGTTCCGAAAGGCAGCAAACGTCCAATGTGGTTGTCCACCTGCACGAATACCGCAGCAGCAGTCAGGACCCACTCCCCATCACCTTCCACCGCCGGGAACTCGACATGATCCTCAGGGTCTACGGCCGCATGGTCGGCGAGGGTGAGTGGCGCGACTATGCGATGGACCATCTGCGCGACAAGGCGGTCTTCTCGGTCTTCAAGCGCTCCGGCGAAATGCCGCTCTTTCGGATCGAGAAAAACCCGAAGCTGGCAGCCAAACAGGGCGCCTATAGCGTCGTCAACACGCATGGCACGATCCTCAAGCGCGGCCATGACCTGCAGCAGGTGCTGAAGGTTTTCGACAAGATGCTGAAGCTGATCGACACCTGAATCAGCCGCGGTAAAGCGTATCGGGATAGGCGCCCGGCTCCGGATCGCTCGTCAGGCCGTCGCCGAGCGGCAGCTGCATGATGATCGTATCGAGCCAGCGGCCGTGCTTGAAGCCGGTGCCCTTCATCAGTCCGCCATGCTCGAAGCCGGCAGCGCGATGCACCGCCACCGAAGCCGGATGCGCCCCGCCGATGACGGCGACCATCTGGCGGAAGCCGAGTTCCGTGCAGCGCCGGATGAGTTCGGCAAGCAGAGCCTTGCCGACACCCTGTCCCCGCGCCTCGGGCGCCAGATAGATCGAATCCTCGACCAGAAAACGATAGGCGGTGCGGGTGCGGAATGCCGACGCATAGGCGTAACCAAGCAGGACGCCATCCGCATCGACCGCGGCGATATAAGGATAGCCGTTACCGGTGATCGCCGAAAACCGCGATGACATTTCGGCCTCGCCGGGCGGCGTCATCTCGTAGGAGGCAACGCCGTTCAGAACGGATTCCCGATAGATGGCGGTGATGGCAGAAATGTCGGAGCGGGTCGCGTCGCGGAGGGTAAAGGACATCGAGAAAGCCTGAAAAGAAATAAACGTCGCTTGTCCTCTGTCACATCGGAGCGGCACGATCAAGCAGACATCAGCTCAGGAATCCAGACAACAAAAAAGGCGGCCGGAGCCGCCTTTTTCAGATGTATTCCGGTTCGGACTATTCGCGGTTTCCAAGGAAACGCAGCATGAACAGGAACAGGTTGATGAAGTCGAGGTAGAGCGTCAGCGCGCCCATGATGGCCTTGCGGCCGGCGACTTCGGCACCGTCTGCTTCGAAGTACATTTCCTTGATCTTCTGGGTATCGTAGGCGGTGAGGCCTGCGAAGATCAGAACGCCGATGGCCGAGATCGCAAAATCAAGCGCCGACGAGGCAAGGAAGATGTTGACGATCGAGGCGATGATCAGCCCGAACAGACCCATCATCAGGAACGAACCCATGCCGGACAGGCTACGCTTGGTGGTGTAGCCGTAGAGCGACAGAGCGCCGAACGAGGCCGCCGTGACGAAGAACGTCTGGGTGATGCTCTGACCGGTATAGATCAGGAAGATCGACGACAGGGAGAGACCCATCAGGCCGGCATAGACCCAGAAGGTCGTCTGCGCGGCGGACACGCTCATCGAGTTGATGCGGAAGCTCATGTAGAACACGAGAGCCAGCGGCGCGAGCATGACCACCCACTTCAGCGGGCTCACATAGATCGCCTGACCGAAGGCAGTCAGCTGTCCGTCTGCGAAGGCGAATTGAAATGCAGCATAGGCGGCAATACCGGTGATCGCCAGACCGAGGGCCATCAGGTTGTACACCTTGAGCATATAGGTGCGCAGACCTTCATCGATTACGGCCCCCGCCTGTGCGCCGGCAGGCGACATTCGGGTTTGGTAGTTTCTAAGATCAGCCATTGTTTCCTCTATATAAGCCCCGGTTGAGTTTACGGTGTCGGGCTGAAAGGGCGCATCCTTGTATGATGCCAGCCACTTTACCCAGGCGCCGCTGCGGGGCTCCAGCATGCCTGAAAAGAATATGATGTCGAAATATGACTTACACAAGACCGGCAGCCCTGCGAATCGCACGAAAACCCGCTGCAGGAGGCTTTCGCGCCGTAACGTTAACGGTTAACTGCCGGATCAAAGTTCCCGCAGGACGGGTGCGGCCTTCTGTCCGAGTACCCGCCAGGTGCCGGCAAGGCCGAAACCGACGGTGACAACAAGCGCGACCGCCATCGTAATCAAGGCGACATCCGGCAGGAAGGACGAGGGCAAGGTCATGATCCTGCTGACCACGAACCAGGCTGCGACCCCGCCGGCAAACAGGGCGAAGATGGCGGTCGAAAGACCCAGGATCGCATACTCGTAGCAGAAGGCGCGGATCAACGTCGATCGCGTCGCGCCGAGCGTTTTCAAGACGACGGCATCGTGCGTGCGCGCCCGGTTACCGGCGGCAAGCGCGCCGGCCAGGACCAGAACCGAGGCGACAAGCGCCACAGCAGCGGCCGCGCGAATGGCGGTCGCCAGCTGGCCGACAAGCACGTTGATGATGTCGAGCGCATCCTTGACCCGCACGCTGGTGATCGTCGGGTAGCTGTTGGTAACCGCTTTCAACACCGCGGCTTCCTCGACCGCCGTCGCCTGCGGATCGATGACCGTGGCGATCCAGGCGTGCGGAGCACCGGCGAAGGTATTGGGCGAGAACACCATGACGAAATTGATCGATAGCGATTCCCACTCCACCTTGCGGAAATTGGCGATACGGGCGGTGATGTTGCGGCCAAGGACGTTGACGGTGACGGTATCGCCGATCTTCAACCCGAGTTCGCCTGCCTCCTCGGACGAAAACGACACCAGCGGCTCGCCGGTATAGTCCGGGGCCCACCAGCTTCCCTCCGTCAGCGACGAATTTTCAGGCCGATTCCTGGCATAGGTGATGCCCCGGTCGCCGCGCAGAACCCATTGTCCGCCCGGCGGCACGTTCATTTTGGTGACGTCTTCGCCGTTGAAGGCAAGGATGCGGCCGCGCAGCATCGGCACTTCGATGATCTTGCCACCCGGCAGGCTCTTCTGCAGCAGTGCGCGGAAGCCCTCGACCTCGGCGCTTTGAATGTCGACAAAGAAGAAATTCGGCGCGCGCTCCGGCAGGTTGCCGGTGAGCTCGCGGCGCAGATTGCCGTCGATCAGCGCCAGTGTGACCAGAAGCGCAAGACCGAGGCCGAGCGACAGGACCACCGACGGCGTCAGCGCACCCGGGCGATGGATATTGCCGATCGCAAGACGCAATGCCGGCGAACTGACGCGCGGCGCCCGGCGGGCAAGCACCGCCACAAGGACGGCGACGCCGCGCAGCACGACGAAGGAAAAGGCGATGGCGCCAAGGAACGTCAGCGAAATCGTCCGGTCATAGGCCGTGAAGATTGCAAGGCCGGCAAGGCCGCCGAGGCAGAGTGCGGCGGCAATGAGGTAGGGCCAGGACGGCAGGCGTGAACGTTCAAAACTCTGTTCGCGGAAGAGCGCGGTCGCAGGCACTTCGCGGGCGTGGCCAAGCGGCAGGATGGCAAAGGCGAGCGAGGTCAACAAACCGAACACGGCAGCAAGGCCGAGCGCTGCGGGATAGAGCTGGAAGGCGGTGGAGACCGGCAGCATGCCTGCCAGGAACTGCGCCGCGACAAAGGGGATGAGCGCCCCGAGCACCAGCCCGATGGCAATGCCGATCAGCGCGATCAGCAGGATCTGGATGAGGTAGATGGTTGTCACCATCGAGGCGGGTGCGCCGACGCATTTGAACGTCGCGATGACGCCGCGCTTGGAATCAAGATAGGATCGGACAGCATTGGCAACGCCGACGCCGCCGACGATCAGCGCAGTCAGGCCCACGAGAGTGAGGAACTGCGAAAAGCGGGTAATATTGGCCGTCAGCGCCGGCGCCGCGTTCTGGCTGGTGCGGATCGACCATCCCGCCTGCGGAAATTTCTCCTCGGCCTGTCGGCGCAAGGCCGGCACGCTCGTCGGATCGGCGACCTTTACCTTGTAGACATGCTCGACCAGACTTCCCGTCTGCACCAGGCCGGACGCGGCAAGCGCATCCGCGGACATCAGAAGACGGGGTGCGAAGCCGAAACCGTCGGACAGGGCATCCGGCTCGCGCACGATAAGACCGGATATGCGAATGCGGGCATTGCCCAAAAGGATCTCGTCGCCGGTCTTGATGCCAAGCCGCTCCAGCAGCAGCGGCGCGGCAAGCGCGTGATAGGCGCCATTGGTTTCGGTCAGCATCTCGCCGAGCGGGACAACCGGCTCGCTTTCGAGTTTTCCATAGAGCGGATACGCACCATCGACGGCTTTCAGTTCGACCAGCGCCTGATTGGAGCCATCCGGCCGCCGGGCCATCGAGCGCAGGCCGGAGGATACCGCGACCACGCCCAAACTATCGATGAACGCCTTTTCCTCATCCGTCGCGACGCGATTGTTGAGCTCGAAGCGGATATCGCCGGCAAGCAGCTCCCGGCCCTGGCTGGCGATGGAGCCGGTGATCGACTGCGACAACGAATTGACACCGGCAATCGCCGCTGTTCCGAGCGCAACGCAGGCGAGGAAGATATAAAATCCTTTCAGGCCGCCCCGCATTTCGCGCAGCGCCAGACGGAAGGCAAGCCCGAGACGAAAGCCCTTGGCAGCATCCGCCCTCATGCGGAGAGAGCCTTGGACAGTGCCGCGGAAACCGCTGGCTCGTGACCGGAGCCCGAGACGATCTCGCCGGAGCGGACCCTGACCTGACGCGAGCAGCGGGCGGCAAGCGACGCATCGTGGGTCACAAGCACCAGCGTCATGTTGCGCTCGGCCTGCTTGGAAAAGATCAAGTCAGCGACCTGGCGGCCGGTTTCGGCATCGAGATTGCCGGTCGGCTCGTCGGCGATCAAGAGCTTTGGCGACGGGGCAAGCGCGCGGGCGATGGCCACGCGCTGCTGCTCGCCGCCGGAGAGCTGGCCGGGATAATGCGACAGGCGTTCGCCGAGGCCGACGGAGACGAGCTCCTGCCGGGCGATCTCGAAAGCGTCGCGGACATTGGCAAGTTCGAGCGGCACGGCGACGTTTTCCAGCGCCGTCATATTGGGGATCAGATGGAACGACTGGAAGACGATGCCGATGTTGCGGCCGCGAAATTCCGCCACGCGGTCTTCGCTGAGGCCATGCAGCGCCGTGCCGTCAATGGAGATTTCGCCGCTGTCGAGGCGCTCCAGACCGGCCAGAACCATCAGCAGCGTCGACTTGCCCGAGCCGGACGGACCGACGATGCCGACCGATTCCCCGGCATCGATGGTGAGATCCATGCCCTTCAGCACATGAACGGACGCAGCGGCCTGGCCGAGGGTCAGGTCCGCATTTTTCAGGTCGATCATGGTTTTTGCCAAAGGAAATTGCCCTATATGTATGAATATGAAAGTTGCCGGAGCGGCTGACGTTCACCGATTTAAGGGTGCAGGCATGCAAATAAAAGCTTTTCGTGCGTTTTTGTTCGCGATCACGGCAATTGTGATCATGCCGTTACCGGGGCTGGCGGCGACGCTGAGCCTCGTCGGCTTCGGCGACAGCCTGATGGCCGGCTACCAATTGCCGCCGGGGGATGCCTTTCCCGCCCGTCTGGAAAAGGCCCTGCGCGACAAGGGTTTCGACGTGACGATCAGCAATGCGGGCGTCTCCGGCGACACGACGTCCGGCGGCCTGGCGCGGATCGACTGGTCGGTGCCGGATGGCACAAAAGGCGTCATCCTCGAGCTTGGCGCCAATGACGCCCTGCGCGGCATTGCCCCCGAGGAAAGCCGCAAGAACCTCGTCGCCATGATCGAGAAGCTGAAATCGCGCGGCATCGCCGTCCTGCTGGTCGGCATGATGGCGCCGCCGAACATGGGCGGCGACTATGCCGGGCGGTTCAATCCGATCTATCCGGAGCTTGCCAAGACCTATGGCACAGAGCTCTATCCGTTCTTCCTCGACGGCGTGGTGGAGGATCCAAAACTGAAGATCGAGGACGGTATGCATCCGAACGGCGATGGCGTCGGCGTGATGGTCGAGCGGTTCCTGCCGGTCGCCGAGCGCTTCATCAATTCACTCTCGACCGGCGGCTGAAAATAGGAGAGAACAGAAAATGGGGCTCGTTCAGTCCCTGTTAATGCCATTGGACAAATATTGCAGGTGCGAAATTATAGTTGCTTACGGATGTCAGTCATGATTCGCTGACATAATCTGCAAGAGATTCGGGGAGCTCGTCATGCCGAGACTTTTCACCGCCCTCGAGATTCCGCGTAATGCCGCGATGAGCCTTTCATTGTTGCGTGGTGGACTTCCCGGTGCCCGTTGGATCGATGTGGAGAACTACCACATCACTCTTCGCTTCATCGGCGACGTCGACAACCGCACCGCCGACGAGATCGTCGACCGGCTCGACCGCATCGAACGGCCGGAATTCCAGCTGCAACTGACCGGCACCGGCGCCTTTGGCTCGAAGAAGCCGCATTCCGTCTGGGCCGGCGTCAGCAACCCGCCCGAGCTCTACGCCCTCCAGGCCGAAATCGAGCGCATCTGCCAGCGGCTCGGCCTGCCCGCAGACCCGCGCAAGTTCACACCGCATGTGACGCTCGGCCGGCTGCGCTCATCGCGGGTCGAGGATGTCGTCGGCTATCTTTCCGGACGCGGCGGCTTCTACACCAATCCCTTCACCGTCTCACGCTTCGTGCTTCTGTCGTCGCGCGATTCGATCGGCGGCGGTCCTTATGTCACCGAAGAGGTCTTTCCGCTCTACGAACGCTCCTCGAGCCTGCCGATGAGCGACGAGCAGCCCTCGAAGAGCATGCTGTAGACGGTTTCGAAGCCTTCCGGTCCCTCATAGTAGGGGTCGGGGACATCGCGCTCGACACCCAGCGCATAGTCCAGAAAGAGATGCGGCTTGTGCCGTGCCGCTGGCGGTGCCAGCGCGCGCAGGCTAGCGAGATTGCTCCGGTCCATCGCCAGTATCAGGTCGAAGGCCTCGAAATCGCGGCGATCGACCTTGCGTCCGCGCTGGCCGGCAATATCGATCCCGTGCCGCCTGGCAACGGCGATGGAACGGTGATCCGGCGGATCGCCGACATGCCAGCCGCCCGTACCCGCCGAATCGACATCCACCGGAAAATCACCTGAAACGTGGCGTAAAATGCCCTCGGCCAATGGCGAGCGGCAGATATTGCCGAGACAGACGAAGAGAATTCTGACAGGTTTCATGCTATCCAACAGGCCGGAGAAAAGATTGAACCTATCCCCGGTTGCCGCGTTGTGAAACCGGAATGTCGCCGCCATCGAAAGGGAGGGATCGTCATGAAACAGGAAAAACTCACAGCCGAAGCCGTTGCCGAGAACCTGCACAAGATGGAGGGCTGGGTGCTTTCGGAGGATCATGCGTCGATCTGGAAGGCGTTTCGCTTCAAGAGCTTCGTCGAGGCCTTCGGCTTCATGAGCGAAAGTGCGCTGGCGGCCGAAAAGCTCGGTCACCACCCCGAATGGTTCAATGTCTACAACAAGGTGGACGTGACGCTCACCACCCATGATTCGCAAGGGTTGACCGAACTGGACTTCAAGCTTGCCGCGAAAATGGACCGGGCCGCCGCCGGGCGGATGCCCGATCACATGAAGCAAGCCATTTGAAATAGCTGCGGCGCTCACCATATGATTTTCCATGACGGACGGGACAGACAAGATGGATGACATCAAGATCGGCGAGATTTTGCTGCCTGGCGAGGAAAGCGAGCAGGAGGCAAAGGCCCGCAAGGTGCAGCGCCGCTTCTGGCCGACCCTGAAGCGGGCGATGCGGCAGGTGCCGTTCAGCCGCGACGTCGTTGCCGCCTATTATTGTGCGATGGACCCGACGACACCGATGCGCACGCGCGGCATCCTGCTCGGCGCGCTCGCCTATTTCGTCATGCCGTTCGATTTCATTCCCGACGTTCTGGCGATGGTCGGCTTTTCCGACGATATCGCCGTGCTGACCGCGGCCTTTGCGGCCATCAGCGGCCAGATCAAGGAAAAGCACTACATCAAGGCGGACGAGACGCTGCGCGGCGAAATCCCGGATGGCGCAAACTAAAACCTTGTACCCTAAATGGAGCTATCGACGCCGCCTTCTTCCAGCAGCGTCCGCAGCTTGCCGAAGGCAAGGCGGATACGCGACTTGACCGTTCCAAGCGGCAGGCCGGTGGCCGCCGAAATTTCCGAATGCGACTGGCCGAAGAAAAACGCCATCTTGATCAGCGTTACCTGTTCCACCGGTAATTTCGCCAGCGCAGTCCGCACGATCTGCTCGCGATCCTCGCTTTCAACCAGATCATCAGGCGCCGGCGGCGCTGCCGGCAAAAGCAGCGGCTCGTATGCGTCGAGCGCACCAGCGCGCTGCCGCCGTGCCACATCGATACGGCGGTTACGGGCAATGCGGAAAAGCCACGTCGAAAGCGAGGATTTTTCCGCATTGTAGAGATGGGCTTTCTGCCAGAGGATGACCATCACCTCCTGCACGACCTCTTCGGCCTCCGCCACGCCGGCGTTCTGTCTCATCAGGAAGGATTTGAGCCGCGGCGCGAAAAAGTCGAAGAGTTCCGCAAAAGCGGTCTGGTCACGATTTTGTGCGACGGCCAGAGCAAGCGCGGCGAAATGCTGTCTTGAATCAACATTCATTCCGCTTTTGATGGCCTCCCTGCCCGGTTTTCGCACTATTTCACAACAGGTACAGCGCTTTTGTCAAAGGTCAAACTCTTGCCTGATTCTTTGTGACATAAAACGGATGCCGGGCACGCGTCGGCTGATGGGGCAGTTTCTCAGCAAGCGAAACGTGCAGGGCAGGCGGAATTTGGCATTTTCCAGCCGGTGCCGTTCTCTGGGTTTTCGCACACCACGGTTCAGACAAAGCTTGCAGAAGTTCGGGCGCGTAGCCGCCAGCCTGAAACTTCAGCGGGGTTTGCTTCGCAATCTGTTCCGTATTAAAGCGGGTGGGCATTAAATTCAGGGAATGTTGACGGTTTGGTAACCTGAATTAAGTCAAAATAAATGAAATCGTGACCATGCGTTGCCCGGCTGATGCTGATCGGGCTTTGGGCGCTCAAGAAACCGGCAGGACAAGATGTTTGTAAGAAAGCTCAACCTCGCAATCGCACTCGTGCTGGCATTTGCCGGCGTTGCTTCGGCCCAGTCGCCGACCCGCATTCAGCAGTTCAATGCCTGGGGCGCCTATTCCTATCAGGCCGGCGCCGGCAAGGTCTGCTATGTCCTGTCTGTGCCGAAGGAAAAGAGCCCGGCAAACGTCGATCACGGCGATATCTTCTTCCTGGTGTCGCAGCGCCCCGGCCAGAACATCTCCTACGAGCCGCAGGCGATGATGGGCTATCCGCTGCAGGAAAACTCCAAGGTCACCGTCACCATCGACGCCAAGAACTTCGTGATGTTTACCAAGGGCAATTCCGCATGGGTGGAGAACGCCGCCGAAGAACCGGCGCTCGTCGCCGCGATGAAGACCGGCAAGGCGATGTCTGTGGCCGCCAAGTCGCGCAAGGGCACGCCGACGGCCTATTCCTACTCGCTCTCGGGCATTTCGGCAGCGCTGAAGCAGATCGAGACCTGCAAGTAAGCCGCGGCCCACTCTACAGTTTTTCAAAAGGCCGGTTTGTCCGGCCTTTTGGCGTTAAGGTCTTCGTCTTTTTGCAGATCTGCCCTGACGCGCCGGAGGGTGACGGCGAGTGAAAACCGTGCTAAAGGCCGCGCAACGATGGCTGCGCGGATCGTTCAACGGTCCCGGGATCGCTGGCGATCCCGATGCGCGGCAGACGAACTCTGATCTCAGCATTATACGCATCGGCGGCAAGCAAAAGCGCTTGAACGGACCTTGCGTATCGCACAATGGGAAATGGCGAGCATGGCCGCGACTGAAGCACTCAATCTGGACCGCCCGGTCAAGGCACCCGTCCGCCCGGCGATGTCAGCGGAAAAGCCGACGCTGATCGGTCTTTCGCGCGAGGACATGGGCAAGGCACTGGCTGAGATCGGTGTGCCGGTCAAGCAGGTGAAGATGCGGTCGAGCCAGCTCTGGCACTGGCTCTATGTGCGCGGCGTTTCCGATTTCGATCACATGACCAATGTGTCGAAGGATATGCGCGAGATGCTGAAGCAGCATTTCACCATTGCGCGGCCTGAAATCGTCGAGGAGCAGATCTCGACCGACGGCACCCGCAAATGGCTGCTGCGCTTTCCGCCGCGGGGTGCCGGTCGCCCCGTCGAGATCGAGACCGTCTATATCCCCGAGGAAGGCCGCGGCACGCTCTGCGTTTCCAGCCAGGTCGGATGCACGCTCACCTGTTCCTTCTGTCATACCGGCACCCAGAAGCTGGTGCGCAACCTGACGGCCGAGGAAATCCTGTCGCAGCTGCTGCTGGCCCGCGACCGTCTGGGCGATTTCCCGGACCGCGACACGCCGGCCGGCGCCATCGTGCCGAACGAAGGCCGCAAGGTCACCAACATGGTGATGATGGGCATGGGGGAGCCGCTCTACAATTTCGAGAACGTCAAGACGGCGCTGCTGATCGCCACCGACGGCGATGGCCTGTCGCTGTCGAAGCGCCGCGTCACGCTGTCGACCTCGGGCATCGTTCCGGAAATCTTCCGCACCGGCGAGGAAATCGGCGTCATGCTGGCGATCTCGCTGCATGCGGTGAAGGACGACCTGCGCGACATGCTGGTGCCGATCAACAAGAAATATCCGCTGAAGGACCTGCTCGACGCCTGCCGCAACTATCCCGGCCTTTCGAATGCCCGCCGCATCACCTTCGAATATGTGATGCTCGAAGGCGTCAACGATACGCTGGAAGACGCCAAGGAACTGGTGCGCCTGCTGAAGGGCATTCCGGCCAAGATCAACCTGATCCCGTTCAACCCCTGGCCGGGCACGAACTATCAGTGTTCGAAATGGGAAGAGATCGAGAAATTCGCCGATTTCATCAACGCGGCCGGTTACGCATCGCCGATCCGCACGCCGCGCGGCCGCGACATTCTCGCCGCCTGCGGCCAGCTGAAATCGGATTCCGAGCGCATGCGCAAGGTCGATCGCATGGCATTCGAGGCGATGATGATCGCCAATCATGGCGAGGATTGATCAGCAAATTTGATGAATGCTGGTCTCCAATTCGATTGATTTAAGCTTCCGCCCTTCCTAAGACTGCCCAAAAATCAGTCTTTGGAGGACACCCATGCGCTCACTTCTCGTTGCTCTCGCGGCAACCGTCGCCCTCACGCTGCCCGCGCGGGCGGAAGACGTCACGGTTGCGGTCACAGCCATCGTCGAACATCCGGCGCTCGATGCCGTGCGCGACGGCGTCAAGGAAGCGCTGGCCGCCGCAGGCTACAAGGAAGGCGAGAACCTCACGTTCCTCTACGAATCCGCGCAGGGCAACCCGGCAACCGCAGGCCAGATCGCCCGCCAGTTCGCCGGCGAAGCTCCGAATGTGATCGTTCCGATCTCGACGCCGTCGGCACAGGCCGTGGTCTCCTCGACACGCGACATCCCGGTTGTCTTCACCGCCGTTTCCGATCCGCTCGGCGCGCAGCTGATCAAGGACATGGACAAGCCGGGCGGCAACGTCACCGGCCTTTCCGACCTGTCGCCGGTCGCCGAACATGTGGCGCTGATCAAGGAAATCCTGCCGAACGTGAAGTCGGTCGGCTATCTCTACAATTCCGGCGAGGCAAACTCCGTATCGCTGCTCGCCGTCTTGAAGACGGAAGCCGAGAAGGCCGGCCTGACGGTGGTCGAATCCGCCGCGACGAAGTCCGCTGAAGTACAGGGCGCGGCTCGCGCCCTCGTCGGCCGCGCCGACGTCATCTATATCCCGACCGACAACACGATCATCTCGGCGCTCGAAGGTGCTGTCGCCGTCGCCGAGGAGGCCAAGCTGCCGCTCTTCACGGCCGACACGGACTCCGTTTCGCGCGGCGCGGTCGCTGCTCTCGGCTTCAACTACCATGATGTCGGCAAGCAGACCGGCGACATCGTCGTGCGTGTGCTGAAGGGTGAAAATCCCGGCGATATCGCCGTGAAAATCGCAGCCGGCACCGATCTGGTCATCAACAAGTCGGCCGCGACAAAGATGGGCGTCACCTTTCCGGAAAGCGTTCTTGGCCGCGCCACCCGCGTCATCGAATAATCACGAAGCGTTTTCGACTGGGCAATCCGATTGATTTTGAACCGTCACCGCACCATACGGGGGCGGTTCATCTGTAAAACAGGCCCGTTTCACCTGCCGATATGGCCGGAACGAGCTTGAAGACCAAGGAAGAGGACCGACAGCGGTGAGCCAAATTGCCTTCTGGGGAGCGGTGGAACTGGGGCTCGTCTATGCCTTCGTCGCCATCGGCGTGTTCCTTGCCTTCCGCGTGCTCGATTTTCCCGATCTGACCGTCGACGGCTCGTTTCCGCTCGGCGCTGCCGTTGCCGCGGTGCTGATCATCGCCGGTATCAATCCGTGGCTTGCTTCGGGCGTCGCCATGATCGCCGGGGCTGCCGCCGGCATCGTCACCGCCATCCTCAATGTCCGCTTCCGCATCCTTAACCTGCTCGCATCCATTTTGACGATGATCGCGCTGTTCTCCGTCAATCTGCGCGTCATGGGCAAACCGAATGTGGCGTTGATCAATGCCGACACGATGCTGTCGCCGTTCTATGGCCTGGGCCTGCGGGATTTTTACGTTCGCCCACTGTTCGTCGGGCTTCTGGTCCTCGTCGCCGTTCTCGCCGTCTGGCGCTTTCTTGAAAGTGACGCCGGTCTTGCGATGCGGGCAACCGGCGCCAATGCGCGCATGGCAAGGGCGCAAGGGGTTGAAACCAGCCGCCAGATCTATCTCGGCATGGCGTTGTCCAACGCGCTGGTCGCGC
Source organism: Rhizobium herbae (assembly GCF_017873135.1). Lineage (GTDB taxonomy): Bacteria > Pseudomonadota > Alphaproteobacteria > Rhizobiales > Rhizobiaceae > Pararhizobium > Pararhizobium herbae. The sequence goes on from NZ_JAGGJV010000003.1 coordinate 269,421, forward strand.
TTGGCGGCGCGCTGTTTGCCCAGACCAACGGCTTTGCCGACGTCACCTCCGGCGTCGGCACCATCGTCGTCGGTCTCGCCGCCGTCATCATCGGCGAAACCCTGCTCGGCAGCCGCGGCATCCTGATCGCGCTGCTCGGCTGCGTGCTCGGCTCGATCCTCTACCGCATCGCCATCCAGCTGGCGCTCTCGACCGATATCCTCGGGCTGCAGGCGTCCGACCTCAATTTCGTCACGGCAGCGCTCGTCACCGTCGCCCTCGTTCTTCCCCGCCTGCGCCGCGGAGGTGCCGCATGATCAAGCTCGACACTATCCAGGTCATTTTCGGCAAGGGAACGCCGCTGCAGAAGCAGGCGCTGAACGGCGTCAGCCTGACCATCGAACAAGGCACCTTCGTCACCGTCATCGGTTCGAACGGCGCCGGCAAATCGACGGTGCTCGGCGTGCTCGCCGGCGACGTCATCCCGACGGCAGGCACGGTGACGATCGGCAGGACCGACGTCACCCGCAAGGGTACCGCAGCCCGCGCCGGTCTTGTCGCCCGCGTCTTCCAGGATCCGCTGGCAGGCAGCTGCGGGGCCTTGTCGATCGAGGAAAACCTGGCGCTTGCTGCACGGCGCGGCGAAAGCCGGGGACTGACGCCCGCACTCGGCCCGAAGCGCCGCGAACATTTTCGCCAACGCATCGCCGAACTCAACCTTGGCCTTGAAAACCGCATGAAGGACCGGATGGACCTCCTCTCGGGCGGCCAACGGCAGGCGGTTTCTCTGGTCATGGCGACGCTCGCTGGCTCAGAGGTGCTGCTGCTCGACGAGCATACGGCCGCACTCGACCCAGGCATGGCCGAATTCATCATGAACCTCACCCAGAAGATCGTTTCCGAGCGCAAGCTGACGGCGCTGATGGTCACGCACTCGATGCGCCAGGCGCTCGATTTCGGTCACCGCACCATCATGTTGCATGCCGGCGAAGTTGTCCTCGACGTCTCCGGCGACAGCCGCAAGACGCTGCAGGTCGAGGACCTCATCGCCATGTTCCGCAAGATTCGCGGCCAGACGCTGGATGACGATGCGCTGCTGATCGGGTAATAACGGCCGCCGTCAATTTGCTCCGATCGACCGTCAAGCATGTCGTGTCATTGATGGAGGTATATGATGTTCTCACGCCGCGTTCTGATCGCCGGTGGACTGTGCGCCGGCGCCGCTGGCCTGATGTTTCCCGTCTTGCGCCCTCGCGCCGAAAGCGGGACTTCTGCTGAAGAATGGGCGGAAAATCTGGTGACGGCGGCCCGGTCCCAGATCGGCGTCACGCTGGTCTACGATCCCTCCTATTCGAAGATCGCTTTCCCGGGCGGCGACGTGCCTCGTTTCAAAGGGGTTTGCACGGATGTTATCGTTCGGGCCTATCGGGACGGCTTGAACCTCGATCTCCAGGCCCTGGTGCACGCCGACATGCGCAGCGCTTTCGGCGCATATCCCAAGAACTGGGGCTTGAAGACCACCGACAGCAACATTGACCACCGGCGCGTGCCGAACCTGCAGACGTTTCTCAAGCGGCAGAATGCAGAACAGCCCATCGGCACGGACGGGCTTTCCTATCTGGCAGGTGACGTGATCACGCAGATGCTGCCTGGCAACAAGCCGCATATCGCCATCGTCAGCGACATGCTGAACGACGACGGGTCGCGGCCGCTGCTGATCCACAATATCGGATGGGGAACGAGGATGGAGGATATCCTCTTTACCTTTTCAATTACCGGGCACTACCGCTATAGCGGCCAGACCGCCTAGCGCGTCTGCGTGAACAGGATCTTTACCGCAAAGATCGAGAACACGCCGGCGAACGTATAGTCGATGCCGCGCATGACGCTTTTGTGGCGCTGCAGCCAGGCAGACAGCCAGTCGGCCGTCAGGATGACCAGCACATTGACCGGCATCGCCGCGACGATGAAGAAGAAGCCGAGGAACAAAAGCTTCTGGGTCACGGCCGGATCGTTGGCGGTGACGAACTGCGGCAGGAAGGTCATGAAGAAGATGATGACCTTGGGGTTGAGCAGATTGACCCAGAGCCCGGTCGAGATATTGGCCAGCGCCGAAGCGCCAGTGTCGTCGACATTCTTGACCGTCAGGGTCGATCCATAACGGATCGCCTGCACCGCCAGCCAGAACAGATAGGCGGCGCCACCGGTTTTCAGGATCATGAAGGCGGTCGGCGAAGCGGTGATCAGCGCCGAGATGCCGAAGGCGACCAGAAGCGTGTGCACGACGCAGCCAAGGCTCGTTCCGACCACTATGAAAAACGCAGCGGCCTTGCCCTGCGACAGCGCCCGGCTGATCGACAGCGTCATGTCAGGGCCTGGCGTCGCCGCCAGAAGCAGCGTCGCGGCGGTGAAAGCCAGGAGGGTCGGCAGGCTGGGCAGGAAATCCATGGTCGGGTCTTTCAGGCAGAATGGAATTCTTGTCTCGATATCACAGCCCATGCTAGATTGCAGCCACGCAATCGGCAGGAATTCCCATGGCATGGAACGCACAGATTGTTTTGGACGACGAACTCGGCGCTTTTATTGACCGTCAGGTTCGCGAGGGGAACTATGCCTCCGCGAATGAAGTCGTGCAGGCCGGGCTACGCCTTCTTCGTGACGATGACGCCAAGCTCGAAGCACTCAGGGCCGCGCTGATCGAGGGCGAGGAATCGGGCGAGCCCGAGGAATTCGATTTCGACGACTTCCTGAAACAGATGCATGGAAAGTATGCCGCCAGATAAGGGCTACAGACTTCTGCCCGCCGCCCGGCTGGATCTGGAAAATATCTGGCGCTACAGTTTCGAAACCTGGTCCTTGCAGCAGGCGGACGATTACCAGCGCCAGTTGGTGGATGCTTTCTCCGCCTTGGCCAACGGCCGGAAAAGAGGCCGAGACTTGCAGGCGATCAGGCCCGGTTATTTCTCAGCAGTCTGTAACTCCCACTGCATTTTCTATCGCAAGACCGAAACCGGAATCCTCGTCGTTCGCATCCTGCATCCGCGAATGGATCCAATGCGACACCTTTGAAACGATCGAAGCGCCATTTCCTGACGCTGCGAGGCTTGCACGCCCCGGCAATCTCGCTAAAAGTGCCGCAGAATTTTTCCTGGGCGCGACCCCGCGTCTTCTTAGACAAGACGGACAGACAAACATGGCAAAGCAAGTGAAAAAGGTCGTTCTCGCCTATTCCGGCGGTCTCGACACATCGATCATTCTCAAGTGGCTGCAGACCGAACTCGGTGCCGAAGTCGTCACCTTCACCGCCGATCTCGGCCAGGGCGAAGAACTTGAGCCGGCCCGCAAGAAGGCCGAGTTGATGGGCATCAAGGATATCTATATCCGCGATGTGCGCGAAGAGTTCGTCAAGGACTTCGTCTTCCCGATGTTCCGCGCCAACGCCGTCTATGAGGGCGTCTACCTGCTCGGGACCTCGATCGCCCGTCCGCTGATTTCCAAGCACCTGATCGACATCGCCCGCGAAACCGGCGCCGATGCGATTGCGCATGGCGCCACCGGCAAGGGCAACGACCAGGTCCGTTTCGAGCTTTCGGCTTACGCGCTGAACCCCGACATCAAGATCATCGCCCCCTGGCGCGACTGGTCGTTCAAGAGCCGTACCGACCTGCTCGCCTTCGCCGAGCAGCACCAGATTCCGGTTGCCAAGGACAAGATGGGCGAAGCGCCGTTCTCGGTCGACGCCAACCTTCTGCACTCGTCGTCCGAGGGCAAGGTTCTCGAAGATCCGGCTGTCGAAGCCCCGAACTACGTCTACATGCGCACCATCTCGCCGGAAGAAGCTCCGGATGTGGCGACCACTGTCAAGATCGGCTTCCGCAAGGGTGACGCCGTTTCGATCGACGGCAAGGAGATGAGCCCGGCCTCGATCCTGACGGCGCTGAACGCACTCGGCCGGGACAACGGCATCGGCCGTCTTGATCTCGTCGAGAACCGCTTCGTCGGCATGAAGTCGCGCGGCGTCTACGAGACCCCCGGCGGCACGATTCTGTTGACCGCCCACCGCGCCATCGAATCGATCACGCTCGACCGGGGTGCGGCCCACCTCAAGGACGACATCATGCCGCGCTACGCGGAGCTGATCTATTACGGCTTCTGGTTCTCGCCGGAGCGCGAAATGCTGCAGGCATTGATCGACAAGAGCCAGGAGCATGTCGAAGGCGAAGTGACGCTGAAGCTCTATAAGGGCAATGTCATGGTCACCGGACGCGAAAGCGAAAAGTCGCTCTACTCCGACAAGCTGGTGACCTTCGAGGACGACCAGGGCGCCTACGACCAGAAGGACGCCGCCGGCTTCATCAAGCTCAACGCACTGCGCCTGCGCACGCTGGCCGCCCGCAACCGCGACAAGTAAAAGCTGCCTGAGCCTCGCTTCGAAAGCCCGTTTCCGCAAGGAGGCGGGCTTTTTCGTCTATTCGCCTGGAGCTTTGGCGACATCCAGCACCAGACGGCGCGTCAGGGAAGCAAACCGGATGTAGCTCAAGACTGAGATGAACAGCATCGTCGGGATGATCAGGCCGAAGGCGATGAAGGGCGTGCCGAGAAGCGCTGCCGCCAGACCGCCGAGAAAGCCGCCGGCCATCTGGATGAAGCCCATCATCGCCGATGCGGAACCGGCGATGTGCGGGAAGGATTGCAGCGCCGCCGTCGTCATATGCGGTGTCAGGACGGCGATGCCGAAGCTGGAAAAGGCGACCGGCAGCATCACCGAAAGATAGGTCGGCTCGACGAAAAGGACGGACAGCGCAATCAGCACCCCACCGATGGCGCAAAGGGCAAGCCCGACGCGAACGGAGCCTTCGCCGCCGAGTTTTGCCGCCGTCAGCCTGAGACAGACCGAGCCCGAAAAATAGGAACCGCTCTGCATCAGCATGCCGAGCCCGAAGGCGGTTGGTGTCATGCCGACCTTGTCGATCAGGATGAAGGACAGCATGGTGGATTGTGCATAGAGAGCGCCGACGGAACCACCGAGAACGATGGCGGCGGCAACGAACCGCGGATCGCAGATGAGTTCGCCATAGGCGGCAAGAAGCGGACCCGGCCGGGCGCGGCGGCGGTCCGGCGTCGCGGTCTCACGCATGAAAACGAGAACGGCGAAGATGGCGATTAGTCCGAACCCGACCAGCAGGAAAAAGATCGCCTGCCATCCGAAGGCCGCGAGCGCCAGCCCGCCGAGCGTCGGCGCCATGGCCGGGCCGATGGCCAGCATGATGCCGATCAGGTTCATGATGCGCGACGCTTCGGCACCGGTGAACTGATCGCGAACGATGGCGCGCGCGACGGTAATGCCGACGGACGCGCCGATCCCCTGGATCAGCCGTCCGGCGAGCAGCCATTCGACCGATGGCGCAAGGGCGCAGATAAGACTGCCGAGGAGATTGATGCCGACGAAGGCGAGCGTCGCCTTCTTGCGGCCGAATGCATCGGACATCGGCCCTGCGATGAGCTGTGCAATGGAAAAGCCACCGAAATAGACCGACAGCGTCAGCTTGATCATCGATTCGGTGGTGGCAAATGCCTGTACCAGTTCCGGCATGGCCGGCGTATAAATCGACATCGAGATCGGCCCGAGGGTCGCCAGCAGTGCACCGAGCATGCTGGTGCGGCGTTCGCTCATGCGCAAGCTCATTCGGCGACACTCTTCCTGTCGGGGGAAACGCAGCGATCCAGCTGATGAAGATTTTCGCGCAAACCCTTGAGGCTCGCCCGCAACGCCTCGCGGCCGTCGGCATCGAGGCCGAGCGTCACCTGGTCCATCAGTTCGCGCACCTGTTTCCGAAGATCGAGAAGGAGCGGATCGGCCTTGTCGGTCACGACCACATTCTTTGCCCGGCGGTCGCAGGGATCGGGAACCCGTTCCACAAGCCCAAGTCCCTCGAGACGATCGAGATAGGTGGACAGCGTCATCGGCTCGATGCCCATTTTCACGGCGATGTCCGCTTGCTTGATTCCTTCGGTGGCAGCGACCTGGATCAGCGCCCGGGCTTCGCCCGGGGTCACTCCCAGGCCGGAAGCGCTGATGCGGCGGTCGAAAGCGCCTCGCAGCAGCCGCGACACATCGGTCAGCAGCATGCCGATCGTATCGGTTTCAAGTCTGATGGGCATGAGAACTCACGGCGCCGTTTATCGTAAGCTTTACTTAGCACCCTGCGTCTAACGCGACAAGTTTGGCTGACCGTCAACCAAAAGAACATCTAATAAACTGATCACGAAAATATCACATGCAAGCACACGCGATGACAACGCCGTGCATCGCGGACGCGTGAATTGAACGTGTTCGCGCGGCAGGTGCAGAGTTCGTCCCGGGGGCAATCACGCTCCCTGTTCACTGGGAGACAGAAAATGTTCAAGACAATTCTTGCCGCCACGGCTCTGGTTTCCGTTCTGTCGGCTCCGGCCTTTGCCGCCGGCATGATGGCCTGCGACGACGCTTCGATCATGAAGACCGAGGCAATGGCAAAAGGCATGACCGATCCGATGAAGAAGGACGCCATGATGATGGCGATGCAGGAAGTCGACAGCGCCAAGATGGCGATGAAGGACGGCAAGACCGACGACTGCGCCATGCATCTCGACAATGCCATAAAGGCGACCGAAGCGAAGTAACCTCGACACCCCGCGCGACAGGGCTTTAACTGGCCCTGTCCGCATCTTGACGGAATCACCTGCGCAAGGTCGAATGGCTCTTTACGCGCAAGGAGTTCCCATGACGCAGACCCTGCTTTTTGGCGCCTTTCTGGCTGCCCTCCTCTACGTCCTCATTCCGGGGCCTGCCTTTCTTGCCCTTCTCGGTATCGGCGCCGGCCAGGGTCGCAAGGCAGGCGCGCTGTTCATGGGCGGGCATCTGGCCGGCGACCTGCTCTGGTCAACTTTGGCTCTGGTCGCGATCGTCGGGGCAAAGACGATCGGCAGCACGGTCTTCGATATTCTCGGCCTTCTCTGCGGCTTCTATCTCGCCTGGATCGGCTGGACGGCGCTGCGGGCAAAGCCGCGCGGCGAAAACCAGCCCCTGTTGAGCGTCGAGCGGCCGTATCGCCGTGGCCTGATCTTCGGCCTGACCAATCCAAAGGGCTACCCGGTGGCGCTGGCAACGTTCACTGCGCTTCTCGCCGGCTCGTCGAATGCGCTGGATTTCCATGCCCTGCCGGCATTGCTGGCCGTCTCCTTCCTCGGGTTCCTCGCCGCAGACGTCATTCTCATCGGCATCATCGGCGCCTCCGTGGTGCGGCGTTTCTACCGCAAGCACGAACTCGCTATCGTCCGGCTTTCCGGCGTGCTGTTCATGGGTTTTGCCGTTCAGGCGATCTGGCATGCTGCGCCGGGCTTGCTGGGTATGAGAAAGCCTTGACGCAAGGTCCGCAAACGCCCACCTGACAATCTTGATATCTCCACAATCGCTGCCGACAACGGGAGGCAGCACCCGCGCTCTGCGGGACTGATCGGAATGCGAAAGGACTGCCTCATGACGTCGAGCCCCGCTCTGAACCCAGCCGTTACAAACTGGAACGGCCCGGATGGGTTGCCCCGCTTCGAGGCGGTCAGCGACGGCGACTTTGCGGCGTCCTTCGAGGCCGCCCTTGCCGAGCACGAGGCGGAGATCGAGACGATCGCCAACAATCCTGCGGCACCGACCTTCCAGAATACCGTCGTCGCACTGGAGATCGCCGGCGATACACTGTCGCGCGTCTCCTCGCTGTTCTGGAACCGTGCCGGCGCCCATACCAACGACGTCATCCAGGCCCTGGAACGCGACATCGCCCCAAAGATGTCGCGGCACTATTCGAAGATCGGCATGAACGCGGAACTGTTCGCCCGCATTGACGCCCTGTGGGAAGGACGCGAAAAGCTCGGGCTTGATCTGGAGCAAACCCGCGTGCTGGAGCGGCACTGGAAGGGCTTCGTCAAATCCGGGGCGAAGCTGCCAAAGGCCGAGCAGGAGCGACTGGCTGCGATCAACGAAACGCTCGCAAGCCTCGGTGCCCAGTTCGGCCAGAACGTGCTGGCCGACGAAAAGAGCTGGGCGCTTATCCTCGACAAGGAAGACGATCTTGCAGGCCTGCCGCAGTTCCTGAAGGATTCCATGGCGTCCGCCGCCCGCGACCGCGGCGAGGCCGGCAAATATGCCGTCACCCTGTCGCGTTCGATCATCGAGCCGTTTCTGACCTTCTCCGAAAATCGCGACCTGCGCGAACAGGCCTTCAAGGCCTGGGTTGCCCGTGGTGCAAACGGCGGCGAAACGGACAACCGCGACACGATCCGCCAGACGCTGGCACTGCGCGCCGAAAAGGCAAAGCTGCTCGGCTACGAAAACTACGCCGCGCTGAAGCTTGACAATACCATGGCGAAGACGCCGGAAGCGGTGAACGGGCTCTTGACCCAGGTCTGGGAAAAAGCCGTCGTTCGGGCGCGGGAGGAAGAGGCCGATCTCGCCAGGCTGATTGCCGCCGAGGGCCGAAACCATCCGGTCATGCCCTGGGACTGGCGCCACTACGCCGAAAAGCTGCGCGCGCAGAAATTCAATTTTTCCGAAAGCGAGCTGAAACCCTACCTGCAACTCGAAAAGATCATCGACGCCTGCTTCGATGTCGCGCATCGCCTGTTCGGCATCACGGCGACCGAAAAGAAGGGTGTTGCCGGCTATCATCCGGACGTGCGCGTCTTCGATATCCGCGATAGCAACGGAAAGCTGGTTGCGCTTTTCCTCGGTGACTATTTCGCCCGCGCCTCAAAGCGCTCCGGCGCCTGGATGAGCGCGTTCCAGTCGCAGCACCGGCTGCCGCTGAAGAACGGCACGGTCGGCGAATTGCCGATCATCTACAATGTCTGCAATTTCGCCAAGCAGGCAGAGGGGAAACCGGCTCTGCTCTCGCTCGACGACGCCCGCACCCTGTTCCACGAATTCGGCCACGCGCTGCATGGCATGCTGTCCGATGTCACCTATCCATCGGTCTCCGGCACCAGTGTCTCGCGCGACTTCGTCGAACTGCCGTCGCAGCTCTACGAACATTGGCTGACGGTGCCTGCGATCCTGAAGAAATACGCCGTACACGAGGCAACCGGCGAGCCGATGCCGCAGGCGCTGCTCGACAAGGTGCTGGCCGCCCGCACGTTCAATTCCGGTTTCAATACCGTCGAATTCACATCCTCCGCGCTGGTGGACATGGCATTCCACACACGCGGCGCAGTGAACGACCCGATGGCGGTGCAGGCTGAGGTCCTGACGAAAATCGGCATGCCGGCCTCGATCGTCATGCGCCACGCGACCCCGCACTTCCAGCACGTGTTCTCGGGTGATGGCTATTCGGCCGGATACTATTCCTACATGTGGTCGGAAGTGCTTGATGCCGACGCCTTCGCCGCCTTCGAGGAAACCGGTGACGCCTTCAATCCGACGACGGCGAAAAAGCTGAAGGACAATATCTATTCCGTCGGCGGCTCGATCGATCCGGAAGACGCCTACAAGGCCTTCCGCGGCAAGCTGCCAAGCCCCAATGCAATGCTGGCCAAGAAGGGGCTGGCGATCACGGAGGAACTGGCTGGATCGGACGCCTGATTTACGCGTCGTTGAGCTTGTCAGCGAGACCGATGAGATCCTCGTGTAGCCGCACGGGGATATCCATCCGGTCATGCAAGATGGCCATGACGCCGATCTTGCCGCTCGGGAGTTCCCGAAAGAACAGATAGTGGCGTTCGCAGCGGCTGAAGAAGGCCTGGACTTTCAGATCGGCTGGAACCGCAAGATTGCCCGGCAACCTGCGCCAGAGAGCTTTGGTAGCCGACAGCTTTTGCAGATGCGCGTGAAGGCCGGTGATATAGGTGACAGCCTGCGCTTCGCCCCACTGATCGACAGTCTCTTTCCAGATGCGATCCTGCGCGGCATCTGCCGGCGGATAGAACAGATAGCCGGTCATCCTATCGGCTTGTGTTACGGCGAATGACGTCTTCGGCGGAGAGAGCGACAAACTCGCTCTCGTCAGCCCTCAGGCCAGGTTCCAGTTTCTTCTGAAGCCATTCCCAGGCTTCCGTCCGGCTGTGAAGGTCACGGCGGATCAGAGCGCGGATATATTCGCTGGCATTCTCATAGAGGCCGTCCCGGCCGATCTGTTGCTGGACATGGTCCTGCAACGGGCCTGTGACCCGGACATGAATGCTTTCCGACGCCATGCTGATCTCCTCATCACAGCTACAAAATGAGCCGTGTGATGAATATTGTCAATAAACAGCACAAAGGAGTAGCGAGTCACGGAACTGTCGCCAAACCGTTGGAATAGATTCATCCAACTGTAAACGAACTGACATCCGCTTCGCCAAAGGTCCGCCTCGGGAATCACATCGTTCCCGAGATGGTACCGGAGGCAGATTTGGCCGATATTCAGGATACGTTGACCCGCCGCTCCTTTCTGCTGTCGGCAGGTGCCGCCGGCTTTGCGGCCACATCCGTTCTTGCCACGCCGTTTTACGCCCGAAGCTTCGGCCGCCCCTCCTTCACGCATGGCGTCCAATCCGGTGACGTCGACACCAAATCCGGGATGATCTGGACCCGCGCCGACCGCCCGTCGCGCATCGCGATCGAATATTCGACGACCGAGAGCTTTTCGTCGCCTGTCCGGCTACCCTCGATCGATGCCCTGCCCGGCAGCGATTTCACGGTGAAATGCGCGCTGGATCACCTGCTGCCCGACCAGGACATCTTCTATCGCTTCACCGCCACCGATCTCTACGACAGCAACAGCGTCTCCGAACCCATCATTGGCCGGTTCCGTACAGCACCTTTGCGCCGGCGCTCGGTGCGCTTCGTCTGGTCGGGGGATACCGCCGGTCAAGGTTGGGGCATCGACGATGTCGGCATGAAGACATATTCAACCATGCAACTGCACGAGCCGGACTTCTTCATCCACTCCGGCGATACGATCTATGCCGACAACCCGATCCCCGACGAGATCACGCTCAGGGATGGAACGATCTGGAAGAACCGCATCGTTACGCCGGAAAAGCGCGAGGTGGCGCGAACGCTCGACGAATATCGCGGTCAGTGGAAATACAATCTGCTGGACGATCATGTCCGTGCGCTGAACGCCACGTGTCCGACCTTCTACCAGTGGGACGACCATGAGGTCCTGAACAACTGGTCGGCCTCCACCGACCTCAGCGACGATCCGCGCTATCCGGAGAAGGACGTCTCGGTCTATGCGGCGCGCGCCATGCGGGCCTTTCAGGAGATGACGCCGATCCGCGCCATTGCCGCCCAGCCCGGCCGTATTTTCCGCAAGATACCCTATGGCCGGCTGCTCGATGTCTTCTTCGTCGATCTGCGATCCTATCGCGATGCCAACCAGGGTGGCGGCGACGAACTGTTCGGATGGCGGCAGGCGGACTGGCTGAAACGCGAACTGGCAGCCTCCAAGGCCACCTGGAAAGTGATCGCCTGCGACATGCCGATCGGCCTCGTGGTCTGGGATGATTTTGCGCATAAACGCGGCTCCGATGCGATCGCCAACGGTGACAACGGCCAGCCGACCGGCCGCGAAAAGGAATTCGCCGATCTCCTGCGCTTCATCCGCGACAATGCCATTGAAAACATCGTCTGGCTGACGGCCGACGTGCACTATACCGCTGCCCACCACTACGACCCGGCCCGCGCCGCCTTCAAGGACTTCCTGCCGTTCTGGGAGTTCGTCTCCGGCCCCTTGCATTCCGGAACCTATGGCCCGAAGGAGCTGGACATGACCTTCGGCCCGGACGTGCGCTTCATCAAGGCATCCGGCGGTGGCATCGACCAGAACCTGCCGCCGTCGGCCGGCCTGCAGTTCTTCGGCCTCGTCGATATCAACGGCCAGACCGAGCAGATGACCGTTCGCCTGATGGATCGGGACGACCGCGAACTCTGGCAGATCACGCTCGATCCCGCCGGAAATTCGGTATGAGGCGATCAGTGGATTCACCGTCTTGCAAGACTTTGCGGCCTGCCCCCCTTTCGCAAATGCAAAAAAACCTGTATGAGCCGCGCAATTGAAGATGCGGCGTTCATCACATACGCCCCGAAACCTCCGAGTATTCACACATGAAAATGCGCAACATCGCGATCATCGCACACGTTGACCATGGGAAAACCACGCTTGTCGACGAACTTCTGAAGCAGTCGGGTTCTTTCCGCGACAACCAGCGCACGACCGAGCGCATGATGGACAGCAACGACCTCGAAAAAGAGCGCGGCATCACCATTCTGGCCAAGGCCACCTCGATCGAGTGGAAGGGCGTGCGCATCAACATCGTCGATACCCCCGGCCACGCCGACTTCGGCGGTGAAGTCGAGCGTATTCTGTCGATGGTGGATGGCGCGATCGTTCTGGTCGACTCTTCCGAAGGTCCGATGCCGCAGACCAAGTTCGTGGTTTCCAAGGCGCTGAAGGTCGGCCTTCGCCCGATCGTCGCGATCAACAAGATCGACCGTCCGGACGGCCGCCATGAAGAAGTCATCAACGAAGTCTTCGACCTCTTCGCCAATCTCGACGCGACCGACGAACAGCTCGACTTCCCGATCCTCTACGGTTCGGGCCGTAACGGCTGGATGAACGTCAATCCGGAAGGTCCGAAGGAAGAGGGCCTCGCGCCGCTTCTCGACCTCGTTCTCAAGCACGTTCCGGAGCCGAGCGTCGGCGACGAGGACGGCGCGTTCCGCATGATCGGCACGATCCTGGAAGCCAACCCCTTCCTCGGCCGCATCATTACCGGCCGCATCCATTCCGGCTCCATCAAGCCGAACCAGGCCGTCAAGGTTATCGGCCAGGACGGCAAGCTGATCGAAAATGGCCGTATCTCGAAGATTCTCGCCTTCCGCGGCATCGAGCGTACGCCGATCGAAGAAGCCCATGCGGGCGACATCGTCGCCATCGCCGGCCTGTCCAAGGGCACGGTCGCCGATACCTTCTGCGATCCTTCGGTCACCGAGGCGCTGCATGCCCAGCCGATCGACCCGCCGACCGTCACCATGTCCTTCATCGTCAACGACAGCCCGCTTGCCGGCACCGAAGGCGACAAGGTCACCAGCCGTGTCATTCGTGACCGCCTGCTCAAGGAAGCCGAAGGCAACGTCGCGCTGAAGATTGAAGAAGCCGAAGGCAAGGATTCGTTCTACGTCTCCGGCCGTGGCGAATTGCAGCTGGCCGTTCTGATCGAAACCATGCGCCGCGAAGGCTTCGAGCTTGCCGTATCGCGTCCGCGCGTCGTCATGCACAAGGATGAGGCAACCGGCCAGATGCTGGAGCCGGTCGAAGAAGTCGTCATCGACGTCGATGAGGAATATTCCGGCGTCGTCGTCCAGAAGATGTCCGAGCGCAAGGCTGAAATGGCCGAGCTGCGTCCGTCCGGCGGCAACCGCGTTCGCCTGAAGTTCTTCGCACCGACCCGCGGCCTGATCGGCTACCAGTCGGAACTGATGACCGACACGCGCGGCACGGCGATCATGAACCGCCTGTTCCACGAATATCAGCCTTACAAGGGCGATATCGGCGGCCGTGTTCAGGGCGTTCTGCTCTCCAACGATGCCGGCGAATCCGTTGCCTACGCCATGTTCAACCTGGAAGACCGCGGCCCGATGATCATCGATGTCGGCGAGAAGGTCTATGCCGGCATGATCATCGGCATCCACACGCGCGACAACGATCTGGAAGTGAACGTTCTGAAGGGCAAGAAGCTCACCAACATGCGCGCCTCCGGCAAGGACGAAGCCGTCAAGCTGACCCCGCCGATCCGCATGACGCTCGACCGCGCGCTCTCCTGGATCCAGGACGACGAACTGGTCGAAGTGACGCCGAAGAACATCCGCCTGCGCAAGATGTACCTCGACAGCAACGACCGCAAGCGTTTCGAAAAGTCGCGCGGCGCCGCATAAGCGGCCGCTTCGGACGGAATGAAGACAAGGGCGCAGCGGTATCGATCGCTGCGCCTTTTTCGTTTGCGGATCAGGATTTGAGCACACCGCTCTTCTTCGCCGTCCACGTGGCGATATAATCCATCAAGGCGTTGTTCAGGCAATCGGAGGGGGTAAGACCCAGTTCGGCCAGCCGCCCGCGGATGGCGGGCATATCCGCGGGATCGGTGCCGGACTCGATGATGGACGAGACGAAGGCAGCAAAACCGGGCGGCGTCCAGCCGTCCTTGTCGAAGCGTTCCGGATGAATGAAGTCCAGCCCCTGGAAGGGATGCTCCCGCTCCACCGGGCCGTACATGTGCACCCCACAGCCCTTGCAGGCATGGCGCTGGATCAGCGCCGCCTCGTCGACGACCGCGAGCTTGTCGCCGTTTTCAAGCACCGTAATCTTGTCATGCGGGACGACCGCGACGATCGAAAACGTCGCTCCGGCGGGTTTCCAGCATTTTGTGCAGCCGCAGGCATGGTTATGGGCGACGTCGCCATCGACCTTGACCCTCACAGGCCTGTCGGCGCATTCGCAGACCAGGACGCCGCCGGTGAAGCCCGGCGCAGCCTTGGGCATGCCCTTGTCGAGGAATGGATGTAGAGAAACGGAAGCTGGCATTTTCTCCTCCCAGTGCCGGTTATAATATCGCCCTGCCGCGCCGGCAGACCGCGGCAAGACACCTCGGTCGGCAGCATATCACGATGGGGCGAAGAGTCTTCCGGCGTCATGAAAGCGATGGGTGTCGAAACAAAGGCTCGTCAGTCGAGCCTGCGAGAATGTCGCTGCTTATTCCGCCTGCATGAACTCAAGCGGGCCGCCGGCAATATCGTCATCGAACACCGCGCACGACAGCTTGCCGCCGAAGACGCAGGCGCTGTCGACATTCGTTCTGTTGCCGGTGGTGAGAGGATTAGACTTCGAGGCCGTATGCCCGTGGCAGAGGTGCTTGCCCCAATAGTCCGCCGAATGGTGGGTACGCAGCCACAGCAGGTCATGAGGCGTCTGCTTGTCGAGCGGAAACTCCGGAACGACGCCAGCATGGACATAGATGCGATGCCTGTCGACATGCATCAAAGGCAGCCGGTCCGCCCATTCCAGATCCTCCGTCGGCACCCTTCCATCATAGGAGAACTCGGTTTCAAGCCCGCCATTGTCGATCCACCAATTGCGCTCACAGCGCCCGGCATAGGCTCCGGCCATCATGTCCTCATGGTTGCCCTTGAGCGTGATCCAGTGCCAATCCGGTTTCGCCGGCCCGGCGCGCACCAGATCGATCACGCCCTTGCTATCAGGCCCGCGATCGATGTAGTCGCCGAGGAAGACGATCGTGCCCGCACTTCGGCTCGCTTCGATCATCGCCAGAAGCTTTCGCAAAGGCTCCAGGCACCCATGGATGTCGCCAATGGCGAACGTATAACTCATGAGATTCATAGCTCCGGGATGCAGCCTGGCTGCCTAGGCTGCCTTTCGCGCACGCCAGACAACATACGTAACCATAGCTTTGCAAACGAGTACATGACGAAAAAAGCCCCGTCATCGCTGACGGGGCTTTTGGTATGCAAGCGCCGTTTGACCGGTGCTTACGCAGCTTCTTCCTGCGCTTCGTCTTCTTCGACGGCCTTGCCGCGCTTCGGACCCTTGTTCAGGTTGGCTTCGACGAGACGGACAGCTTCCGTTTCCGACATCTTGTTGACGGCTGCGATCTCGCGCGCCATGCGGTCAAGCGCAGCTTCGTAAAGCTGACGTTCGGAATAGGACTGTTCCGGCTGGTTTTCAGCGCGGTAAAGGTCGCGAACGACCTCGGCGATCGAGATCAGGTCACCGGAATTGATCTTGGCATCATATTCCTGCGCACGGCGGGACCACATGGTCCGCTTGACGCGTGCCCTGCCCTGGACGACCTTCAATGCACGTTCGACGAAATCGGTCTCGGACAGCTTGCGCATACCGATGGAGACGGCCTTTGCTACCGGCACCTTGAGACGCATCTTGTCCTTTTCGAAATCGATCACAAACAGTTCGAGCGACATGCCCGCAACCACCTGATCTTCGATTGCAACGATTTGTCCAACGCCATGTGCCGGATAAACGATCGATTCACCGGTCTTGAATCCATGGCGTGTTGAAGATTTTTTCTGCTGGGTCGTCATTCGTTTCAAAAACTCCCTGTTACGCTCCCGGCAGAAAGCCGGGGCCGGGTCAGTCAGGCCCGGGATGGACGGGGGCACCGTCGGGTGACTCCATGCTGATCCGTTCCAACGGTCATCAAATCAATCTTCTGCGGAGCGATCACACACAAGCAACAGACGTTGCGTATTTGGGGTCAGCCGCGCCGTGGGACTCTTTTGCTTTCGTGATGGTTTTCGGGCACACGCAAGTGCCACTATGTGGATCAGTATTTTGACCCTATCATAAAAAACTGCGGAAATCAATAATTTGCTTTACAACGGCCATCAAGGCCAACCAGTCCGTCACGAACATGGTAAAGCCACAATTCCCCAAATTTCGCCATTTTTCGCAGCCGGGAAAACAAACTCGTAACCGGCCGCCCGAAGCCCTGTGGCTCAGTCGCCCTGACCCGGCTTCGGCGAAAAGTATTTCTCGAACTTGCCTTCCTCGCCGTCCATTTCCTTGGCTTCGGGCATCTCGTCACGCTTGACGGTGATGTTGGGCCATTGTGTGGCGAATTCGGCATTGACCTTCAGCCACTTGTCCAGGCCCGGCTCGGTATCCGGGCTGATGGCGCCTGCCGGACATTCCGGCTCGCAGACACCGCAGTCGATACATTCGTCGGGATGGATGACCAGAAAATTTTCACCTTCGTAGAAGCAGTCCACCGGGCACACTTCCACGCAATCGGTATATTTGCAGCGTATGCAATTGTCGGTCACGACATACGTCATGAGGTACTCCAGCAATTTCTTGCGTTTGAAAGCAGACAGTAACCAGAGCGAGGCCCACTTGTCCGCATCCGTTCGGTATGTCAGCCTGCCATCGCCTTCGCGGCGCAACCTGGCTGCTCATTTAACCCGTGAGGTAAAGGCTTTGCAGGGCCTTTGCAAGAGTAATCCATGCGCCAAACCAGCGGTTGGCGGGACAGTTTTCTAATCCTCCTGCCAGCCCGGCCTGAGCCTGTCCACCTCGCGGCGCTCCTTCTTGGTCGGCCGGCCGCTGCCGCGCTCGCGCGTTGCCTGCTCGAAACTGTTTGGCTTTTCTCCGGGAACAACCGCTGGCGTCAGATCTTCGTAGAGAAGGCGCGCTTCCTCGTAAGGGCCACGCCGGACGCCGGGGAGCAGAACCCGCACGGTCACATCGCGGCGATCGAGGGAAACAACAAGGATGTCGCCGGCTTTCAATGCATGCGACGGCTGGGTGATACGGGTATCATTGACCCGGACATCGCCGGACTCGACCGCCTTCTGGGCGATCGAGCGGGATTTTTGCAGCCGCGCGAAGAACAGCCATTTGTCGAGACGCTGGCGGAGAACCGGCAGGGACTGAGGCTGCTTTTGACCCATGGCGCTATTTCTTCATCTGCTCCTTAAGCGCAGCGAGCTTGGCGAAGGGCGAATCCGGATCCAGCGGCTTTTCCTTGCGCGGCGGACGCGCCTCGAACTTGACAGCCTGCGGCTTTCCGCCGCGGTCGTTGCGATCCGGACGATCCTGGCGGTCACCCTTTTCAGGACGCTGGCCACCCTGCGGCTTTCCACCGTCGCGGCCACGATTGCGGTCCGGCCTGCCGCCACCGCCCGGCTTGCGATTATCATCGCGACCTTCGCGACGGCCTTCGCCCTCGCGGCGCGGTTCGCCGCCTTCACGGCGGGCCTCACCCTGCGGTGGACGATTGTTGGCACCGCGGCGGTCGCCCTGCGGACGGCCACCTGCGCGCTGGTTGTCGTTGCGGCTGCCGGGGCGCCAGAGAAGAACCGGCTTGGTTTCGACCGGCTCCGCAGGCTCTGCCGCAGCCTGTTCGGAAACAGTCACCTCGGCGTCTGCAACAGCGGCAACAGCATCTGCTGCCTGTTCCGGCGCCTGCTCGGCAGCCGGAGATGCCTGCTCTGTCGCCTGTTCTTCGCCGGATGCATCCGCATCGTCGTGATCGGCTGTCTCGGCCGATGTGTCGGAAACCGTGGTCTCCGCTGCCGGTGCGGCAGATCCGGCCTGCGTGGCCAGGAACGCAGCAGCCTCTTCAGGCTTCACGGCGTCGGCGCGATAGCCGAGACCCTTGAGGATCTCTTCCATATCGTCCGGCGTCGCGCCAAGGATGGAAAGCATGGCCGTCGTCGCGGTGAAGCGGCGGCCGTCATAGGCGCCGTCCGGACGCGCCGTCGTGCCCGGCTTCCACTGCAGGAGCGGACGGATCAGGTCGGCGAGGCGCTCGAGGATATCGATACGGACGGCACGCTTGCCGAGAAAGCGAAAGCCGGCCAGCTTGTAGAAGGTGCGCTCGAACGTCGGATCGGTGACGACCGAGGTGCGGCCCGCTGCCAGCACCGGGATCAGATCGCCGTAGCCGGGCTTTTCCAGCCCGTCGTTCTTCAGCGCCCAGAGCAACGTGATCAGTTCCGCCGGAGCGGGCTTCAACAGCGCCGGCATGAAGATGTGATAGGCGCCGAAGCGGATGCCGTGGCGGCGGATGGAGGCGCGCGCCTCCTGATCCAGCGACTTGACGTCGTCGGCGACATCGCGGCGAAACATCACGCCGAGATTTTCGACAAGCTGGAAAGCCAGACCCTTGGCAAGACCTTCGAGGTCTTCCGCGCGCGACAGATCGTCGAGCGGCTTGAGCACCGTCGAGATGTGATGATTGACGAAGCGCTCGATACGGGCGAGCACATGCTCGCGGGCATTGCTCTGAAGCTGTTCGTCGGCGAGCAGCAGTACGCGCGGACGCATGACGTGGTCGCTGGCCGACAGCCGCGCCACGGGATCGCCGAGCCAGCGCACCAGGCCGTCGGACGCCAATGCGAGATCCGCATTCCCCGCCGCATGCAGCCTTGCAGCCCGCGCTTCGAATTCGAGTGCCAGCGCCTTTTGCGCAGCACCCTGAGCTGCGCGCGCGTCAAGACCATCGCCCACTGTCGCCAGCGTGAAACGGAACCCGGCCAATTGTCCCACATGATGACCTTCAACGAAGACATCGCCATTTACACTGATTTCAGCTTCCAACATCGCATTCTCTCTCAGGCGCTTCATGAGCACAGATGTCCTGCGATCAACAAAGCGTTTCGTCAACCTTTCATGTAACGCGTCAGACAATCGATCTTCGATTTCCCGCGTCTTTTCTTGCCAGTGTGTCGGATCGGCAAGCCATCCCGGACGGTTGGACACGTAGGTCCATGTCCTGATTTGTGCAATTCTCGCGGACAATGTGTCGATTTCACCATCCGTATGATCCGCGCGGCGAACCTGTTCGGCCATGAAATCTTCGTTCACTGTGCCACGCCGGACGAGATCGGCATAGATCGTCGAAATCAGATCGGCGTGTTGCGCCGGCGTTATACGACGATAGTCGGGAAGCGCACAGGCCTCCCAGAGTTTTTCTACACGCTCCGGTGTGGTCGCGACACTGGTAACTTCCGGATAGCGTGAAAGATAGTCCAAAGCCTGCTGATCGACGGCCGGCAATGCCCGTGTCAGCCCGTTGACGGCAGGGGCTGCATCCAGGCTTTTCTTCAGCGCCTGCAGGGAAGCATAGTTGAGCGACTTCGATCGCCACTGCAGGACGCGGACCGGATCGAACTGATGTGATTCGATGCGGTGAACCAGTTCGTTGTCGAACGGCTCGACCCGCGAGGTGACGCCGAAGGTGCCGTCGCGCAGGTGACGCCCGGCACGTCCGGCGATCTGCGCCAGCTCGCCGGGATTGAGATTGCGGAACTGGTAGCCGTCATATTTCCGGTCCTGCGCGAAGGCGACATGATCGACGTCGAGGTTGAGCCCCATGCCGATCGCGTCCGTCGCCACCAGATATTCGACATCGCCGGCCTGATAAAGCGCGACCTGCGCATTGCGCGTGCGGGGCGACAGGGCGCCAAGGACGACGGCAGCACCGCCCCGCTGGCGGCGGATCAGTTCGGCGATCGCATAGACCTCTTCGGCCGAGAAAGCGACGATCGCGGTTCGCTGCGGCAGGCGGGTGATCTTCTTGGAGCCGGCATAGAGAAGCTGCGACAGGCGAGGACGCTCGACGACGGTAATGCCGGGTAAAAGATGTTCGAGGATCGGCCGCATGGTCGCGGCACCGAGCAGCAGCGTCTCGACGCGGCCGCGCAGGTGCATCAGGCGATCGGTGAAGATATGGCCGCGCTCCAGGTCGCCGGCAAGCTGGACCTCGTCGATCGCCACGAAGGCGGCCTTGGTCTCGCGCGGCATGGCCTCGACGGTGCAGACGGAGAAGCGCGCCATATGTGGCGTGATCTTTTCCTCGCCAGTGATCAGCGCGACATTATGGGCGCCGACCTTTTCGACGACACGGGTATAGACCTCGCGCGCCAAAAGCCGCAGCGGCAGTCCGATGACGCCACTTTCGTGCGCGACCATGCGCTCGATCGCATAATGCGTCTTGCCGGTGTTGGTGGGGCCGAGGACCGCGATCACGCCGCGGCCACTCAAGATCATCGGTTGGTCAGGCACTGTATCGATCCTGCGCACTTTCGGTCTGCGAAGGCCATTCGCGGCGTTTCAAGCCGTTCAACCGGCAGAGCCACACATGCCCACGCGAAAGGGGAAACGCAAGGGCGGGCGAACATGAAACGTACAATTGGCACATCCGACCTGCATATCCACCCCTCCCGGCGGAATCGGAACAGCGGCGGAACGAATCAGCGACGAATCGCTGACTCCTGTGATTCAGGTTTTGTTCACCGCTAGATGTTGATTTCCTGAGCCGGATTCGCACCAGATGCTGAATCTGGTATTCTTGCTCGAAATCTCGTCGAACAATCCTGCAACCCGTTGCATCGGGAATACGAGATTCAGAATCCAAATACCTGATTATTCAGAAAAAATTAACCATTCCCCTTAAGTCGACGGGCTCGTCAGGAATATGAGGGACAGCGTAGGTCAAAGGCAGAACGAATCGGCGACGAATCGCGATGTCGCCGCTTTCCCTGTTTGTTCTCCACTATATATGGTAGGAAAAACGGAAATCGCCCCATAGGAATGAGCGGCCTTTCGCCAGATTCGGATCTGGGTCGATGCGGAAAATTTACCCTTGCAAAGCCGCTGCAAAACCTTCCGGGACGAACGACCCGAACCTTGGGAAGGTCAAGCCGCAGACGAGGGCGTGGGCAGACACGACGAGTGTGCAGCCAACAGCGGTTTTAAACCAATTTTTTGCACCCCCATTAACATTTCAATCAAAGCGGGAACGAATCGGAGACGAATCGCAGACATAGTGAGTTTCACTGTTTGTTCACCGCGACATATTGTGTAAAATCAAATTGTTAACCATAGGAAACAGTGGATAAACCCGAATCGGACGCGACAGGAAGACCGGCGCGTTAACCTTCTCCGAAATGCAAAACGGCGCCCGCAAAGGCGCCGCTGGCAATGCGGATGATCGGACTGATCAGACGAAGAACTGACCGCCATTCGCCGAGATCGTCGATCCCGTGATGAAGCCGGCGTCGTCGGACGCCAGGAACACCGCGATACGGGCGATTTCGTCGGGTTCGCCGAGACGGCCGACCGGGATCTGCGGAATGATGCGTTCGGTCAGCACCTTCTCCGGGATCGCCCGAACCATCTCCGTACCGATATAACCGGGGCAGATGGCGTTGACGGTGATGCCCTTGGCGGCCCCTTCCTGGGCGAGTGCCTTGGTAAAGCCGAGGTCCCCCGCCTTGGAGGCAGAATAGTTGACCTGGCCCATCTGGCCCTTCTGACCGTTGATCGAGGAAATATTGATCACCCGGCCGAAGTTGCGGTCGCGCATGCCGGTCCAGATGGGATGGGTCATGTTGAACAGGCCGGAAAGGTTGGTGTCGATGACGGCCTTCCAATTCTCCGGCGTCATCTTGTGGAACATGGCGTCGCGGGTGATGCCAGCATTGTTGACCAGCACTTCCACCGGGCCCAGATCATCCACGACCCGGGAAATCCCCTTGGTGCATTCGGCGTAATCCGAAACATCCCATTTGTAGGTCGGAATGCCGGTGGCTTCGGTGAAGGCCTGCGCCTTCTCGTCATTACCGGCATAATTTGCCGCGACCTTGTATCCCGCCGCTTTCAACGCGATAGATATCGCCGCGCCGATGCCGCGTGACCCGCCGGTGACCAATGCTACCCTGCTCATCCGTCTCTCCCCTGTTTACCATTCTTGTTTCGATGCCTGCGCCGGAAGCGCAACGCCGTTCTTCCGGCTCTTGCCGTGAAGTCTGCTCCGGCCGACCGGGCCGGAGCGATTGACTAGCGGGTGGTTGTCACAACCGTTCGACACACATGGCGACACCCATGCCGCCGCCGATGCAAAGGGTCGCAAGGCCCTTGGAAACGCCGCGGCGCTTCATTTCGAACAGCAGCGTATTCAGCACACGGGCGCCGGAGGCACCGATCGGATGGCCGATGGCGATGGCGCCGCCATTGACGTTGACGATTGAGGTATCCCAGCCGAGATCCTTGTTGACGGCGCACGCCTGCGCCGCGAAGGCCTCATTGGCTTCAACGAGCTCGACATCGCCGACAGACCAGCCGGCCTTTTCCAGCGCCTTGCGCGAGGCAGGAATAGGTCCTGTGCCCATGATCTGCGGATCGACGCCGGCCGTCGCCCAGGAGACGATACGCGCCAGCGGCTGGATGCCACGGCGCCCGGCTTCAGCTTCTGTCATCAGCAGCGTTGCGGCGGCGCCGTCATTGAGCCCGGAAGCGTTGGCGGCGGTGACCGTGCCTTCCTTGTCGAAGGCAGGACGCAGCTTCGTCATCGATTCCAGTGTCGCGCCATGGCGGATATACTCGTCCTGATCGACAGTGACGTCGCCCTTGCGGCCCTTGACGATGAAGGGGATGATTTCGTCGGCGAAGCGGCCTGCCTTCTGGGCGGCCTCCGCCTTGTTCTGCGAACCGAGTGCGAACACGTCCTGGTCCTCGCGCGTCAGCTGCCACTTCTTGGCGACGTTTTCCGCCGTCGTACCCATGTGATAGCCGTAGAAGGCGTCGGTCAGGCCGTCCTTGATCATGGTATCGACCATCTTCAAGTCGCCCATCTTCACGCCGCCGCGCAGATGCGCGCAGTGCGGCGCCATCGACATCGATTCCATGCCGCCGGCAACGATGATCTTCGCATCACCGGTTGCAATCTGCTGCATGCCGAGCGCGACCGCACGCAGGCCGGAGCCGCAAAGCTGATTCATGCCCCAGGCGGTGGCTTCCTGCGGAATGCCGGCCTTCATTGCCGCCTGGCGAGCCGGGTTCTGGCCTTCGCCTGCAGACAGCACCTGGCCGAGGATCACCTCATCGACTTCGGCGGCGTCGACACCGGCGCGCTCCAGCACGCCTTTGATGACGGCCGCACCAAGTTCATGGGCAAGGGTATTGGCGAAGGAGCCGTTGAACGACCCAACTGCGGTACGGCCCGCGCTGGCGATGACGATGGAGGGAGTGCTCATCAGATGTTTCCTCGTTCTTCTTTTTCGCAATTACTAAAGACTGGCAAAGCTGATCGCGCAAGTCAAACGCCATGATGCGAACACTCTCGCCGTTTCGCTCCACAATCCCGGCGCGAGACGAAATTTCGCACCTGCGTCGCCGCATTGCACAAAGAGATTGTCAGAACACGTTTTTTACGGGTAATCTAAAAAACTCAATAAAGACGGGAGCATGGGGAGGAGACCCAGATGGCTAAACACGACGGTCAGATCGTTATAAAGAAATACGCCAACCGGAGGCTCTATAATACCGGGACGAGCACATATGTCACACTCGACGATCTCGCGGTAATGGTGAAAAAGGGAGAGGAATTCACCGTCCAGGACGCGAAATCAGGCGAGGACATTACCCATTCGGTGCTGACGCAGATCATTTTCGAGCAGGAATCCAAGACCGGCAACACGCTTTTGCCGATTTCCTTCCTGCGCCAGCTGATCTCGTTCTACGGCGACCAGATGCAGCTGGTAGTGCCGAGCTATCTCGAGCATTCGATGCAGGCCTTTACCGACCAGCAGGTGCAGATGCGCGAGCAGATCAACAAGGCGTTCGGCGACACGCCGCTCGGCAAGAATCTTTCTGTCCCGCTGCAACTGGTGGAAGAACAGGTCAAACGCAACACCGACCTCTTCCATCAGGCCATGCAGATGTTTTCGCCCTTCATGGCGGCAACGCCAGCGGCCAAGGAACCGCGCAAGGCCGAGGCCAAGGACATCGATGAACTGAAGGAACAGCTTCGCGCGTTGCAGACGAAGCTGGAAAATCTGGGGTGACAAGCCGCGTGCCGCGCTGCCGTTTCACACGGCCCGCGGCACTCTCGCCTGAGGGGCTCCATCAAAGCCCGATGGAAACATCCCGTCCGGCCGTGCGCATCGACACGGAGAAGCCCGCGATCACGTCGATGAAGCTGATCGTCATCAAAATGAAGAAGACGTGCGTCGCGGCGTTGGCGACCAGCAGGAATTCCACCAGGAAAACGATGAACAGCACCATCGACAAAAGGTGATCCATCAGCGCCTTGGAACTGACGCGCGTCGCCTTGAGAATTTCAACGAAAAGCAGGGCGAGCGCGATGACGATCAGCAGATCGCCGACGCTCATGGTCCAGACAGCGCCGGACAGCATCGTGAGTGACGTGACGGTGTTTTCGAAAACCGCGACACCGCCGCTTCCCAGCACGCCCATCATTCCGAGATTGTAGAGAATGAACGGCAGGATCAGTAACGGAATGGCGGCAATCATCGGCAGGAGCTCCCAGTTTCGCGTCCCGGCCTCCCCGGCCGGGCATATATCGATCTTTGCTTACCGCAGCGATGCGGTCAAGAAAATGACCGCGCAGCGCACATAGAGCGCAGATTGGCGGAAACCATTGAAAAGATTCGATCGGGCAAGATTATTTCGCCGGTGAAACACCGACAACAGAAAAAGGGCCGGCGCAAGCCAGCCCTTTTAAATATAAAGCCTGACGGCTCCGCTGATTAAGCGGATGCCTTCGGGGTCAGAACCTGACGGCCGCGGTACATGCCTGTCTTCAGGTCGATGTGGTGCGGGCGGCGCAGTTCGCCGGAGTTCTTGTCTTCGATGTAGGTCGGGGTCTTCAGCGCATCAGCGGAGCGGCGCATGCCACGCTTGGACGGGCTTGTTTTTCTTTTCGGTACAGCCATTTCATACTCCACTTATCGGGCAAAACTCTGTTTCGCGGCCAGACCGTTGGCCGGGAAAAACAGATGTCAATCTTTCGAATTTGCCGGGCTTATACATGCCCCACAGGCGTTTGACCAGTCCCTTCAGCCATTTTTTCGCGATGGCCGGCGGAGAATTGGGTCAGGCTTCGTCTTCCACCACGATCCAGGTTTCCTTGAGCGCAGCCTCCTGCCATTTCTGAAAGGCCGGATGCGTCTTGACCGCGTCCATATAGGCGAGCGAACCGGGATTACGGGTGAGGTCGTAGACCTCGAACCGATTGACCACCGGCGCGAACATGGCGTCGGCTGCGGTAAAGCGGCCAAACAGGAAAGGACCGCCGGAGCGGGCCACCGCCTCGCGCCAGATCGTCTCGATCCGCTCGACGTTGGCCATCACCCCTTCAGGCAGATCGATCGCGCGCTTTTCCCGGCGGATGTTCATCGGGCAGGCGCCACGCAAGGCCCCGAAGCCGGAGAGCATTTCCATCGAGTAGCTGCGGGCGACGGCCCGATCAGCGGGATCTTCCGGCCAGAGCCCTGCCTGCGGAAAAAGCTCCGCGGCATATTCGATGATGGCCAGCGATTCCCAGACGCGGATATCGCCATGATGCAGGACGGGGACGCGGCCGGTCGGCGAAATTTCCTTGAATTTCGGGTGTCCGTTGGCAAAATCGAATGGGATAACGACATCCTCGAACGGAATGCCGCAGGCTTCGAGAGCCAGCCACGGCCGCAGCGACCAGGAAGAATAGTTCTTGTTGCCGACATAGAGCGTAAGCTTGGTCACCGGTCTTCTCCGATCCTCGTGAATGAGGCTCTGCTATAAGGCGAAAACTGCCATCGGGGCCAATGAAAAGGCCTGATCTCACTCATAAAGGCATTTGATGTATTCGCCCGACCGGCCGGCGCGGCGCTCGATCAGCGAGGCGAGCCGCTTGAGGCCGCGACCGGGTTTGCCGGCGTTGCGGTCGATGGGATTGGGCAGCGATACGGCCAGAAGGGCCGCCTGCCGGCGCGACAGTTTCGCGGCTGAAACGCCGAAATGGTGCTTCGCCGCGGCTTCGGCGCCGTAGATACCCGGCCCCCATTCGGCAACGTTGAGATAAAGCTCCATCATCCGCCGCTTGCTCCAGACAAAATCGGAAGCCAGCGCCAGAGGCAGCTCCATGCCCTTGCGCAGGAAAGAACGGCCGTTCCAGAGAAACAGGTTCTTGGCTGTTTGCATCGGGATCGTCGAGGCGCCGCGTGTGGATTCGCCTTCCAGCGCATCATTGACGACGCCGCGCA
This sequence comes from Rhizobium herbae, assembly GCF_017873135.1. Taxonomy (GTDB): domain Bacteria; phylum Pseudomonadota; class Alphaproteobacteria; order Rhizobiales; family Rhizobiaceae; genus Pararhizobium; species Pararhizobium herbae. Next base: position 295,993 of record NZ_JAGGJV010000003.1, read on the forward strand.
TCTGCACCCAGTCGACACCGTCATGGATGCAGAACTGGCCGTCTTCCGACATCATCACCGATTGCACGAGATTGGGCGAAATATCGTCGAAGGAAACCCATTGGCGATCATAACCGCGCAAAAGCACGAGATCGCGCAGCATCAGCGTCGAAACCGGGTGAATGAAGCTCGGCGCATAAAGGATGATCAGAACATAGGGCAGGACAACAACGGCGATTGCCGCCATGACCAACGTTCGCCAGCGCTTTTTCAACGCCTGCATCCATTCCCGTGAACGGCTGCCACGCGAGCCGATAGATGGCACGTCGTCCTCCCCACGAGTTTCCGGTACGATGTCCACCCTTTAAAAACGCCCGCCTGATGATCCCAGATTTCTCTTAGAGCAAGAGCGGGAAAAATTGAACGCTTTTCTCGAATTGCCCCCACCCGGACGGGCCATGATCCCCGGGCAGCCGATCGGTCTCTCTTTCCGGCAAAAATCCAATTGCCAGCGGCAGCGCAGTCATGCCAAAGAGCGCCGCATGAGCGAGACATCCTTCGAAACCCGCCTGAAGGCCAGCGCCGCGGCCGTCGAGAGCTGCCTTGGCAGTATTCTTGGCGAACAGGCGCAAGCCGATGAAATCGCCCGGCCGGCCCCTCTGCTTGCCGCCATGCGCCACGGCGTTTTGAACGGCGGCAAGCGCCTGCGGCCGTTCCTGGTGATGGAGAGCGCCGCTTTTCTCGGCGGCGACCACCAAGCCGCCCTGCGCATCGGCGCAGCGCTCGAATGTGTTCACAGCTATTCGCTGGTTCATGACGATCTTCCGGCCATGGACGACGATGACGTCAGGCGCGGCCAGCCGACGGTGCACATCGCCTATGGCGAGGCGAACGCCATCCTTGCCGGCGACAGCCTGCTGACTTTGGCCTTCGACATCATTGCAGCACCCGAAACGAACCTGCCCGACCGGCAGAAGACCGAGCTGGTGCTGGCGCTGGCACGCGCCTCCGGTATCGGCGGCATGGCCGGCGGGCAGGCGCTGGATCTGGCGGCGGAGACTTCGGCACCGGATGAGGAGGCCATCGTCACACTGCAGGCGATGAAGACCGGCGCGCTGATCCGCTTTGCCTGCGAGGCGGGCGCGATCATCGCCGGCAGCGGCGCGGACGAACGACGCCTGATGCGAACCTATGGCGAGACGATCGGCCTGGCTTTCCAGCTTGCCGACGATCTGCTCGACCTGACGGCCGATGCCGAGACGATGGGCAAGGCGACCGGCAAGGATGCGGCCCGAGGCAAGGGCACGCTGGTTTCGCTGCGCGGACAGGATTGGGCGGAAGCGGAGTTGGCACGCCTTGTTGCCGAGGCAGAGGCGCTGCTTGAGCCGTTCGGCGCGCGCGCGGATATTCTCAACGAAACGGCTCGTTTCGTGGCCCATCGAAGCCATTGAAACTGCCCGGCAACCTATTCCCTGCCCTCGTTCCGGGTTCTACCGTCGAAATGCAGAGAAGAGCCGTTAAATCTGGGTTATTCGATTGGGCCGAAGAAAAAGCTCACCGCGGCTAGAATGCCGAGTATTAGGAGGAGCGCAGTGAAAAATATCACAAACCGCCTTTTCCAGCTTAGGTTCTTTCGCCGCCTCGTTGGCAATCGGCTGCCAACACTCCTATCATCGCCTCCGGGCGAACCCCGGCAGTTCTCAAAACGCCCGGCACGAGAAGCTCGCAGGAACTTGAAGAACAATCAAGGAATTCCGGCAACGCAACACCAGGCTCGGCTGCAGCCGCATCTGGCAACATACGGCCGGCTCCTAAAGCCAAAATTGTCACCGCAACAAGATTGCGCATTCTCTTTCAGCGCTCTCTTGTCATGATGACGCCCTGGCGCACGTAACGACGCGCGCATCGGAGATTTGCGCATGTCCTCGCTACTGCCCTACCTTCCCCAGCTACTGGTCGCCTGGGGTGCCTATCTGATCGCCACCGCCTCGCCCGGACCGGCAGTACTCGCCATCATCGGCACGTCCATCAGCCGCGGGCGCAGCTCCGGCATGGCGCTGGCGCTGGGCGTGCTGACAGGTTCCTACATCTGGGCGATGCTGACGGCAGCGGGGCTTTCCGCGCTGATCGGCTCCTACGGCCAGGCGTTGGTCATCCTGAAGATCGCCGGCGGCCTCTATCTGCTGTGGCTGGCGTTCAACGCGCTGCGGGCGGCACTTCGAAAAGAGCCACCGAAAGACATCGCGGAGAATGAGGTTGCGCCCTCCCTGCACCGGCTCTACCTCAAGGGATTGGGTATCCACCTGACGAACCCGAAGGCCATTTTCAACTGGATCATGCTTGTCTCGCTGGGCATGCCGAAGGACGCGCCGGTCGGTGTCACCGCAGCATTCATCGCCGGCTGTATGGTGCTCGGCGTCGCAGTGTTCACCGGCTTCGCGCTTCTGTTTTCACTCGGCGCGGTGAACCGGGTCTACCGCAAGGCGCGCCGCGGGATCGAAGGCGCGATGGCCGGTTTCTTCGCCTTTGCCGGATTGCGGTTGCTGACGGCCAAACTGTAGCCTATTCGGCGGCCGCCTGCCCCCGGCCGAAGCGCTTTTCGATATAGTCGGAAACCAACGCCTCGAAATCGCCCGCAATGTTGGTGCCGCGGATCGTCATCGCCTTCTTGCCGTCGATATAGACGGGGGCTGCCGGAAGCTCGCCGGTGCCGGGCAGCGAGATGCCGATGTCGGCATGCTTGCTTTCGCCGGGGCCGTTGACGATGCAGCCCATGACCGCGACCTTGAGGCCCTCGACGCCCGGATATTTCTCACGCCAGACCGGCATGTTGCGGCGGATATCGCCCTCGATCTTCTGGGCCAGTTCCTGGAACACCGTCGAGGTGGTGCGGCCGCAGCCCGGACAGGCGGCAACGACCGGAATGAACTGGCGGAAGCCCATGACCTGCAACAATTCCTGCGCGACCTGCACCTCGCGTGTGCGGTCGCCGCCGGGCTCGGGTGTCAGCGAAATGCGGATCGTATCGCCGATGCCCTGCTGCATCAGAATGCCGAGCGAGGCGGCGGACGAGACGATGCCCTTCGAGCCCATGCCGGCTTCGGTCAGGCCCAGATGCAGGGCATGGTTGGAGCGGGAAGACAGCATCGAATAGCAGGCGATCAGATCCTGCACGTTGGAAACCTTGGCCGAGAGGATGATCCGGTTGCGCGGCAGGCCGGCTTCTTCGGCAAGCTCGGCCGAAATCAGCGCCGACTGGACGATGGTTTCGCGCATCACCTGCTGCGCGGTCAGCGGAAAGCCCTTGGCCTGGTTGTCATCCATCAGGCGGGTCAAAAGTTCCTGATCGAGCGAGCCCCAGTTGACGCCGATGCGCACCGGCTTGTCGAACTGGATGGCCCGTTCGATGATCTCGACGAACTGCTTGTCCTTCTTGGCCTTGAAGCCGACATTGCCGGGGTTGATGCGGTATTTCGCCAGGGCCTCGGCGCAGGCCGGGTGATCGGCGAGCAGCTTGTGGCCGATATAGTGGAAATCGCCGATCAGCGGCACGTCGAGGCCGAGCCGCTCGAGGCGCTCACGGATCTTCGGCACGGCGGCAGCGCTCTCGTCGCGATCGACGGTGATGCGCACCAGTTCGGAGCCCGCCCGATGAAGGGCGGCAACCTGTGCGACCGTCGCATCGACATCGGCCGTATCGGTATTGGTCATCGACTGGACGACCACGGGCGCCGATCCTCCGACGATCACCCCACCAACATCGACGGCAACGGAGGCCCTGCGGGGTTGCGGTTCGTAATCGAAGGCGGAAGACATGAAAGCCCCTTGCACGTGCTGTTGCGGCGACTTTCCCTGAGGTGGATGAGGAAAGCCGCCTTGTCAACGGCAACATTCATGGATTGACGGCGAATTGATGTCGCCACCGCCCAGTCGTGAGCTCAGTCATGCCCCTTTGGGTCGGCATGCACGGCATGGTGCGACAGAGCGAGAACGACGAGGAACAGGATCGGCACGCAGGTGAAGATGATGGCAAAGCCGGTATGTTCGCCGATGAAGCCGATCAGCGACGGTGCAAACAGCATGCCGGAATAACCCATGAAGGTGGCGACCGACAGCCCGATGCCCGGCGCCAGCCCCGGCATGTTGCCGGCGGCCGAAAAGGCGATCGGCACCATGTTGGCGATGCCGATGCCCGCGAGAGCAAAACCAAGCATCGCCAGGACCGCGTTGGGCGCCAGACCAGCAAGGATCATGCCGACAAGCGCGATCAGGGTGGAGCCGCGCAGGGTTCTGACGCCCCCGAACCGGTCGCGCACGTGATCGCCGGCAAAACGCATGATCGCCATGGTCGCAGAGAAGGCGGCAAAGCCGAAGCCGGACATGGCGACGGACGCACCCAGTTCGTTGCGCAGGTAGAGCGCGCCCCAATCGAGAACCGTCCCTTCCGGCACCATCGAGAACAGGGCGATGATGCCAATCAGCCAGGGCAGCGGCGTCATCGGCAGGCTGAGTTTTTCCTTGACCGCGTCCGGATGCGGCTGATCGGCAAGGATCATCGGCCAGGCGACGGCCAGCACCGCAAGGCAGAACAGGGTAACCAGAATGGCATGCACGTAGACGCCGAAATGCGCCATGATCAGGCCGCCGCTGGCAGCACCGATCAGGCCGCCGAGGCTCCAATAGGCGTGGCAGGACGACATGATCGCCCGGCGCATCGATTTTTCGACCTCGACCGCATTGGCATTCATCGCCACGTCCATGGCGCCGACGAACCCGCCGAGCAGGAACATGCCGATGACGGCCGTCCAGACATTCGGCAGCAGTGTCAGGAGCAGAAGCAGCGGCGACAGCAGGACAGCCGTCACCTTCACAACCTTCTGCGATCCCATCCGGGCGATGAAGCCACCGGCGATCGGCATCAGCACCAGCGAGCCGATGCCGAAGCAGAGGATCAGCAGGCCGAGCACGCTTTCGCCGATGCCGAGCCTGTCCTTGAACTCCGGGATCTTCGGCGCCCAACTGCCGGTGACGAAGCCGTTCATCAGGAACAGCAGCGAGACGGCAAGCCGGATCTTCGGCATATAGCCCGAGCGAGCGGCCGGCGGCTGGATGATTGTGTGCTGGTCCATGGTCTTTTCCTGTGCGATCCGGTGACGGATTCAAACCGTGATTTCGATAGGGTTACCGTCGGGGTCCTTGAGAACAGCTTCATAGAAGCCGTCGCCTGTCATGCGCGCCGGCGAAACGAGAGTGCCCGCCTCCGCCGCCTGCGCGGCCATCGCATCGACGGCTTCGCGACTGCCGAGCGACAGTGCGAGATGGGCATAACCCTGGCGCTCTCCCTGCTCGCCCTGCGGCGCGATCCAGGAGCCTTGCATCACTTCGATCGAGGGGCCGTCCTTCAGGTATAGAAATCGCGAGGAAAAGCCCGGGCGGCGGGCGCTTTCATAGAGGTCGCCGACGATCGCGCCGAATGTTTCGGCCCAGAAGCGGCAGAGGCGATCAAGGTCCGTGGTCCAGAGCGCAATATGGGTTACTCTCATGTCCTGGCCTCCCTCGCATGCACAACCGCAATGCCCGCCTCGACAAAGATTCGAGTGGCACTTGCAGCCGCGTCATGTTCGACGACAAGCGTCGCGCATTCCCGCGCAGCAATGACCTTGTGCGGCGCGGATGTGCCGAGCTTGTCGTTGGTCGCGGCCGCCAGAACGGAGGCGCTGTTGCGCACGACGAGTCGCTTGAACTCGGCATCCTCGTACTCGAAGGCTGTCAGCCCGGCATCGATATCGACACCGCAGGCCCCGAGGATGCACAGATCGGGCCTCAGCACCTCGACATCGCGCTGCGCCTTGGCGCCGATCGCGGCACCGACCTGCCGGTCGATCTTGCCGCCGATCAGGATGAGATTGACGTCAGGCTTTTCCATCAGCGCGGCTGCGATTAGCGGCGTGTTCGTCACCGCCGTCAGCTCGTGTTCGGCTGGAAGTGCCCGCGCGATCGCAAGATTGGTCGAGCCGGCATCGAAGAAGACGGTCATGCCCGGCTTGATGAAGGAAAGAGCCGCCGCGGCCAGCGCGGCCTTGCGTTCGGGCGCTTCCGTGATGCGGCGGGTAAGCGTCGTGCCGCCCGGCGCAACGGGGAGGGCACCGCCATAGACCCGCTCGCAGAGCCCTGCGGCGGCAAGCTCGCGAAGATCCCTGCGGATCGTATCCTCGGAGACATTGAACTCCTGCGCCAGATCGATTGCCAGCACGCGGCCGGACAGCCGGAGGCGGTCCTGAATGAGCGCTTGTCTCTGTCGTAAAAGGAGGTCGGCTTGCATGGTATACTCAATCGTGCACAAATAAGCTTAATTCGGCATAAACATGCATAGCGATTCTTTTGCAGAATTCAATCGATTTATCCGGGATGAGGGAAAAATATGCCGCAAAAATCGGCACCTCGCCTCGATTTTAGACGGAGCGGGCCAAATTTGCGTCGAAACGGCCCGAAATTGAGAAAAACCTTCGCCCATGCGCCGCACAATTGTAGTTTTGTGCGCTGCCACGCATCGGGCCGTATGCGATTGTCCCTTCACACCGGCAGACGGGCCGGACCAAAAAGATGGAAAAAGACAATGAAATGGGTTCCCACACTTCTCGCCGCTGCCGCCTTTGCGCAGCTGGTTTCGTTCAGCGCGGCTTTTGCCGGTGACAACCTTGCGGCCGTCAAATCGGCCGGCGCGCTGAAGATCGGCACGGAGGGCACTTACGCACCGTTCACCTATCATGACGAAACCGGCAAGCTCGTCGGCTTCGACGTGGAGATCGGCGAGGCCGTTGCCAACAAGCTGGGCGTCAAGGCCGAGTTTCTCGAAGGCAAGTGGGATGGCCTGATCGCCGGCCTCGACGCCAACCGCTACGACACGGTGATCAACCAGGTCGGCATCACCGAAGAGCGCAAGAAGAAGTATGATTTCTCCGAGCCCTATATCGCCTCGAAGGCCGTGCTGATCGTCAAGACGGACAATGCCGACATCAAGGATTTCCCCGACCTCAAGGGCAAGAAATCGGCACAGTCGCTGACGAGCAACTTCGGCAAGCTGGCAGAGGCTTCGGGCGCCGAACTGGTAGGCACCGACGGCTTCGACCAGTCGATCCAGCTCGTGCTCACCGGCCGCGCCGACGCGACGATCAATGACAGCCTGTCCTTCCTCGACTTCAAGAAGAAGAAGCCGGACGCGCCGGTCAAGATCGCTGCCGAACAGGCCAATGCCGACTATTCCGGCATCATCGTGCGCAAGGGCGAGCCGGAGCTTCTCGAAGCCATCAACAAAGCGCTGACCGAGATCAAGGCCGACGGCACCTATGATGCGATCTCGCAGAAATATTTTGGTGCCGACGTTTCGAAGTAATCTTTCGATGGCGCGCTGCCGGACCGGTTTCGTCGCGTCCTCGTCTGAACTATAAGTCATGATCCGTTCCGGGCGTCTGGAGCGGATCATGCCGTTTGAAAGGCCCGCCCGTGCCCCCTTGGCTTCAACTCATGCTCGATTCGCTTCTGCCGCTCCTGCGGGCCGGGCTGATCTTCACCATTCCGCTGACGCTGCTCTCCTTCGCGCTGGGATTGGCGCTTGGCCTCTTGACCGCCGTCACGCGGCTGTTCGGTCCGAAGCCGCTGGTGGCCGTGGCGCGGTTCTATGTCTGGGTCATTCGCGGTACACCGCTCCTGGTGCAGCTCTTCGTCATCTTCTACGGCCTGCCGAGCCTCGGCATCCTGCTCGATGCCTTCCCGGCCGCCCTGATCGGCTTCACATTGAACATCGGCGCCTATACCTCCGAGATCATCCGAGCCGTCATCTCTTCTGTACCGCGCGGCCAGTGGGAAGCCGCCTATTCGATCGGCATGAGCTGGGGTCAGGCGATGCGCCGCACCATCCTGCCGCAGGCAGCGCGCGTTGCCGTGCCGCCGTTGTCGAATACGTTCATTTCGCTGGTGAAGGACACGTCGCTTGCGGCCGCCATCACCGTGCCGGAGCTGTTCCAGACGGCACAACGCATCGTTGCCACCACCTACGAGCCGCTGATCCTCTATATCGAGGCGGCGCTGCTCTATCTGGCGCTGAGTTCGGTTCTTTCGTCGCTGCAGGTGCGGCTGGAGAAACGCTTCGCCCGCTATGGCGGCTTCCTGGAGGCCCGCACGTGATCGAGCTTACCCATATCGAAAAACGCTTCGGCGACAATGTCGTCCTGAAGGACATCAGCGTCACCATCGCCGAAGGCACGGTGACCGCGCTGGTCGGCCCCTCCGGCGGCGGCAAGAGCACGCTCTTGCGCTGCGTCAACCTGCTCGAAATTCCCACAGCCGGCACGATCAGGCTTGGCGAGGAGCAGATCGTCTTTGCGCCCGGCAAGAAGACCGGCTGGGACGCCATCCAGCGCCTGCGCCGCCAGACCGGCATGGTCTTCCAGAACTTTCAGCTGTTTCCGCACCAGACGGCGATCGAGAACGTCATGGAAGGACTGGTGACGGTCCTGAAATGGCCGAAGGCGAAAGCGAAGGAACGGGCACTCGAACTGCTCGAAAAAGTCGGCATGTCGCACAAGGCGGATGCCTGGCCGGCCACCCTCTCCGGTGGCCAGCAGCAGCGCGTCGCCATCGCCCGCGCGTTGGCACCATCGCCCCGCGTCCTTCTCTGCGACGAACCGACCTCGGCGCTGGACCCGGAGCTGGCGGAGGAAGTTGTCGAAGTGCTGAACCGGCTTGCTGCCGAAGGTACGACGATGATCATGGCGACGCATGACCTGCGGCTTGCCTCGAAAGTCGCTGATCAGGTCCTGTTCCTCGACGGCGGCCTGATCGTCGAAAGCGGTGCGCCGAAAAACATTTTCCAGACGCCGGAGCGGGAGCGGACGAAGAAGTTCATTTCGTCGCTGAGTGCGGGGAATAATTACGATATCTGAGAAAGAGGAGGGGAGGGCGTTCCCATCCTTCGCCATTCCGCTTCAGCCGCGGACGATTTCGTCGATCGCCTGCTGAAGGCCAATGCTGCCTTTCAGCGCATGGGCTCCCGCATCGGCAAACTCGATCCAGCCTTCGTTGAAACCATCGAGCATCCTGATCCGCGGCCCGGGGTTTTCAGAACCCTGGGCGCGGAACAAGGCTTCCCATTGCTCCCGCGCAATTGCCTCGGCATGCACATCCCGACCCAGAGCTCGTGCAAAGGCCGTAGCAAGGTCGTTCGGCGAAACCCGGCTCGGGCCTTCCAATTCGACGATGCGCGTTCCCGACCATTCTTCCTGCATCAGGCGGGCGGCGGCCCGGCCGACATCCTGTGTCGCCACCATCGGAAACCGTTTGTCGAGCGGGAAAAGCAAGCTGCGGATCACACCTTCGTCGCGGGCGGAGACAAGGTCCCACTGGGCATTCTCGATGAACCAGCCGGGGCGAAGAAACGTCACCGGCATGAAAAGCACAGAAAACGCAGCCTCCATCAGCGTACGCTGGGTGAGAAGATTGTCGTGGGGGGCATCGGCGCCGATCGTCGACAGGCACACCACCTTTGCCGGCCGGGATGCGGCGAGGGCCGCTACCACCGCGTCGATCACCCGGCGCGCCTCAGGATAGCCGGGTTTCGGGTCGAACTCGGATGGCGGCAGAATGAAGACTGCTTCTGCGCCGGCAAAGGCCGAAGCAAGCGACCCGGCATCTTCCATATTCGCCACGGCGACTTCGCAACCGCGCTCGACCCAGATGGCTGCCTTGCTCCTGTCGCGCACAACCGCCCGCACGGCTTTGCCCGCCGCCAGCAGTTCCTCGGCCAGAGCGCCGCCGACTTTGCCGGTAATCCCTGTGATTGCGTACATTCTTCTCTCCTTGTCTTGAACACTTCGATCCGTGCGGTGCCGCCGCGACAAATCGATTGTTTCGTCCAGGGACTTTCTAAATGCCTGACATCAATGATTGGAGCGCATAAAGATCATTGCTAAGATGATTACAAATCACCGATCGGAGAAACCGCATGACTTTTGATGCGCGTCTGCTGACTGGCGTCGGCGTGCTTGCCGCCGTCTGCGAGGCGGGAAACTTTGCTCGGGCGTCCGAGGCGCTCGGCCTCACACCATCCGGTGTCAGCCGGGCGGTGGCGCGGCTTGAGACGCGGGTTGGAGTTCGCCTGTTCGACCGCACGCCCCGAACGGTGACGCTGACCGAAGAGGGCCAGCGGTTTTATGCGCAAGTGATGCCCCTGCTTTCGGGCATCGAGGAAGCCGTGACGGAGGCCGCGGGCGCGGCGGCCATAGTCGGCGGACGCTTGCGCGTGAACGTGGACCCGTGGTTTGCGCGCATGGTGCTGGCCCCGCACCTGCCGGACCTGCTTTCAGCCTATCCCGCCATGTCGGTCGAACTGATCGTCAGCAACCATCGGGAAGACATGATGAAGGGCGTCGACATCGCCGTGCGGTTCGGACCAGCGGCCGGAGATGCGCTCGTGGTGCGCAAACTCCTGGAGACGCGTGTTTTGACCTGCGCCTCACCCGCCTATCTTGAGCAACACGGCATCCCGACAAAGCCGGACGACCTGTCCAGCCACGATGCCATATTCTTTCGCGATCCCCTGACGGGGCGGCCATTTCCTTGGGAATTTTTCCGCGGCGCCGAACGGTACGAGGCCCATGTCCGCGGCCGCATCACCACCGACGACCCCTCGACTGCCATTGAGGCATGCGTGGCGGGCTACGGGCTGTTCCAGAGCCTTGAACTCGGGCTCGGTCCTTGGCTCTCTCGCGGAGATCTGGTCCAGGTCCTGCCGGACTGGTCGGACGAGATGTTTCCGCTTTACGCCTATTACCCTTCGCGCCACCTGCCACCTGCGAAAGTGCGCGCCTTCATGGATTTCGTGGCAAGCATTGCCAACCCGCCTTCTCTTTGGAAGGCTGGCGAAAAGCCGGATATTTGAGGAGTTTATTCTGGGAAACATGCAAGGACGCTGAAACCAGCACCCTTGCATCATCGATATTTACCCGCCGTAGACGATCAACAGGTCCTTGGTGTCGATCTGGTCGCCGGTCTTGACGAGGACTTCGGCGATCGTGCCATCCTTTTCCGCGTGCAGCGCCGTTTCCATCTTCATCGCTTCGATGGAGAGCAGCACGTCGCCGGACTTCACCGTCTGGCCGGCGGTGACCGTGACCGTCGAGATGACACCCGGCATCGGTGCACCGAGATGGGCGGCATTGGTGAGATCGGCCTTGCGGCGGGCCGTACTGGAGGCTGCGCGGTTGCGATCCGGAACCTTGATCAGGCGCGGCTGACCATTGATCTCGAAGAATACCTTGACCATCGCCTGCTCGTCCGGCTCGCTCATGGCCTGATGCTGGACCACCAGCGAGACGCCCTTTTCAAGCTCCGGCAACAGTTCCTCACCGGCCGAAAGCCCATAGAAATAGGCCGGCGTCGGCAGCACACTGACCGGGCCATAGGTATCGGCGGCCAGTGCGTAGTCGGTGAACACCTTCGGATACATCAGGTACGAAGCAAACTCGAAATCGCTGACCGGGCGCTCAAGCTTGGTCTCGATCGCCTTGCGCTCGGCATCAAGGTCGGCATCGGCGAGCAGTGAACCCGGGCGCTCCGTATAGGGCTTTTCGCCCTTGAGCGCCTTTTCCTGAAGCGCCTTCGGCCATCCGCCCGGAGGCTGGCCGAGATCGCCCTTCAGCATGGACACGACCGATTCCGGAAAGGAGACATCCTTGGCCGGGTTTTTGACATCGGCAACCGTCAGGTCCTGCGACACCATCATCAGTGCCATGTCACCGACAACCTTGGAGGACGGTGTTACCTTGACGATATCGCCGAACATCTGGTTGGCATCGGCATAGGCCTGCGCCACCTGGTGCCAACGGGTTTCGAGACCAAGCGAGCGGGCCTGTTCCTTGAGGTTGGTAAACTGGCCGCCCGGCATTTCATGCAGGTAAACTTCGGAGGCCGGCCCCTTGAGGTCACTTTCGAAGGCGGCGTACTGATTGCGCACCGCCTCCCAGTAGAACGAGATGCGGCGGATCCATTCCGGATCGAGGCCCGGATCGCGCTCGGAACCGCGCAGCGCCTCGACGATCGAGCCGAGGCAAGGCTGCGAGGTGTTGCCGGAGAATGCGTCCATTGCCGCATCGACGACATCGACACCGGCATCCACGGCAGCAAGGACGGTCGCGGCGGAAATGCCGGACGTGTCATGCGTGTGGAAATGGATCGGCAGGTCGGTTGCCTCGCGCAGCGCCTTGAACAGAACCGTCGCGGCGGCCGGCTTCAGGAGGCCGGCCATATCCTTCAGCGCGATCATGTGCGCGCCCGCCTTTTCAAGCTCCGCGGCAAGGGCGGTGTAGTATTTCAGGTCGTATTTCGGGCGGGCGGAGTTAAGGATATCGCCGGTGTAGCAGATCGCCGCCTCGCAGATCTTGTTCTCTTCCGCCACCGCGTCCATCGAGACGCGCATGTTTTCGACCCAGTTCAGGCAGTCGAACACGCGGAAAACGTCGATGCCGCCCTTTGCCGCCTGGCGGACGAAGTATTTGACGACATTGTCGGGGTAGTTCTTGTAGCCGACGCCGTTGGCACCGCGCAGAAGCATCTGCAAGAGCAGGTTCGGCGCATCCTCGCGCACCTTGGCGAGGCGCTCCCACGGGTCTTCCGTCAGAAAGCGCATCGAAACGTCGAAGGTGGCACCGCCCCAGCATTCGAGCGAGAACAGGTTCGGCAGCGCGCGGGCATAGGTTCCGGCGATGCGGGCGATATCATAGGTTCGCACGCGGGTGGCGAGCAGCGACTGGTGACCGTCGCGCATGGTCGTATCGGTCAGAAGCACCCGCTTTTCGGCGCGGACCCATTCGGCGAATTTCTTCGGTCCGAGCGTATCGAGCTTCTGCTTGGTGCCATCGACGATCTCTCCCTGAATGCGGGGAATGACCGGCTTTGCGGCATCGGCGCTCGGCTTCGGCCGGCCCTTGGCTTCCGGATGGCCGTTGACGGTGACGTCGGCGAGATAGGTGAGCAGCTTGGTGGCGCGATCCTGGCGCTTGACCTGCTGGAACAGTTCCGGCGTCGTGTCGATGAACCGGGTCGTATAGGTATTATCCTTGAATTTCGGATGGGTGATGATCGCTTCGAGGAAAGTCAGGTTGGTGGCGACGCCGCGGATACGGAACTCGCGCAGCGCGCGGTCCATGCGCGCAATCGTCTCCTGCGGGCTCGGCGACCAGGCCGTAACCTTCACCAGCAGCGGATCGTAATAGCGGGTGATGACGGCGCCCGGATAGGCGGTTCCCCCGTCCAGACGGATGCCGAAGCCCGACGCGGAACGATAGCCGGTGATGCGGCCGTAGTCCGGAATGAAGTTCTGTTCCGGGTCTTCCGTGGTGATGCGGCATTGCAGCGCGTGGCCGTTGAGGCGAATGTCTTCCTGCTTGGGCACGCCCGATTCCGGCGTGCCGATGGCAAAGCCGTCGAGGATGTGGATCTGCGCCTTGACGATATCGATACCGGTGACAACCTCGGTGACCGTGTGCTCGACCTGGATGCGCGGATTGACCTCGATGAAGTAGAATTTGCCACTGTCCATATCCATCAGATATTCGACAGTGCCGGCGCCGATATAGTTTGTCGCCTTGGCAATGCGGGTGGAATAGCTGGCCAACTCCTGGCGCTGGTCTTCCGTCAGATACGGTGCCGGCGCGCGTTCGACGACCTTCTGGTTGCGGCGCTGAACCGAACAGTCGCGCTCGAACAGGTGAACGACATTGCCATGCGTATCGCCGAGAACCTGGCTTTCGACGTGACGGGCGCGCTCGACCAGTTTTTCCAGATAGACCTCGTCCTTGCCGAAGGCAGCCATCGCCTCGCGCTTGGCTTCCGTCACTTCGCGCGCCAGATCCTTCGGATCGCGGATCGCCCGCATGCCGCGGCCACCGCCGCCCCACGAAGCCTTGAGCATGATCGGATAGCCGATCTCCTCGGCCATCTTTGCCACCACGGCCATGTCGTCCGGTAGCGGATCGGTCGCCGGAACGACGGGTACGCCGATTTCGATGGCGAGATTGCGGGCGGCGACCTTGTTGCCGAGGCGCCGCATCGTATCGCCGGTCGGGCCGATGAAGATGATCCCCGCAGCCTTGCAGGCATCGACGAACTCGGGGCTTTCAGACAGAAGGCCGTAGCCGGGATGGATGGCATCGGCTCCTGACAGCTTGGCGACCCGGATTATTTCCTCGATCGACAGATAACTCTCGATCGGCCCCATGTCGCGGGCAAGATGCGGCCCGCGACCGACCTGGTAACTCTCGTCCGCCTTGAACCGGTGCAGCGCCAGCTTGTCCTCCTCCGCCCATATCGCAACCGTTTTTATTCCCAGTTCGTTTGCGGCGCGAAAAACGCGGATTGCAATTTCGGAACGGTTGGCGACAAGGATTTTTGAGATGGGCAAGTCGGACTCCTCAAGACTTGAAACGCGGTAATGCTGCACCGCGAAAAGAATTATTAGCGTTTCATGACTTGAAGTTCAATTTCAGAGTCACGCTTGAGCGAAATTCATTTCCAATCAGGAAATCAGCCCAAGACGGAACGACAGCGCCACGGCATGATGACGGTTTTTCGCCTTCAGCTTGTCCTGGATTCCGTTCATGTACCAATCGACAGTGTGGGTCGAGATATCGAGAATCTTGCTGATCTCGTTCGACGTCATCCCGTCGGCCAGGTAGTTCAAGGCTTCCATCTCGCGCCGCGTCATCTGGACATCGACGCTGGACACCATCTCGGCAAGCACCTTTGGATCGGTCAGCTCCAGCAAACGCCAGAATATCTTCTTGGCGATGCCGTCGAACAGGCTCATTTCCACCGGGCTGAGATCGACGACACGGCCGCCGAGCGTCATGTTGCCAAGCAATCCACGGCGCCCGTGGACGGGGAAAATATAGCCGTCATAGAGGCCGTGGCCCCGCGCATCGACCATCATGCGCTCCATGCGCTTGCGATGCGGGTCAGAACGGAAGGCAACCAGGGTATCGCGCCAGCGGAAGCCGCGCTGCGCATGGCCGAGATAGCGGATCGTCGGATCGATAACGACATATTTTTTCTTGATGTAGATCTGCGGCCAACCGTTCGGCCAGCGTCCGGCAAGCAGCAGGCTCAATGGATTTTCATCGGGCTTCGGCTGGCGAACGAGCCCATAGTAGTCGAAGCCATAACGGTCCAGAAGGCGTTCGAATTCCCGAACGATCTCGTCCCTGCTCCTCATCTCGTCTATGAGCGCCAAAAATTGCACCAGCAATGTGATATTCATAAATGCCCCTTCAAGAAATCGGTTTCAGTCT
This sequence comes from Rhizobium herbae, assembly GCF_017873135.1. Classification (GTDB taxonomy): domain Bacteria; phylum Pseudomonadota; class Alphaproteobacteria; order Rhizobiales; family Rhizobiaceae; genus Pararhizobium; species Pararhizobium herbae. The sequence goes on from NZ_JAGGJV010000003.1 coordinate 311,313, forward strand.
CTGACTGCATTTATCGCACCGCAGCATGAATGCGCTGTTCAGCACCCATTCATGTTGCAATCGCAATAATCCCCAACATCAGTCATGGAGCCACCTAACACCGCATCACCGTCGAACCGCAAGGCGCGAAAAATAGCAAGCTATGAATGATCAACTTAGGGGCGTCAGGAATCTCCAATCGCCTTGAAGGTCTATCATAACCAAGTTTGCTCGGCGAAGCCAAAAGATGATTTTCTGTGACAGTGCTTCAAAAAGAATATGACGGAAGGATAAGGAAGATCAGTTTTGGAATTTTCGTTCCATCAACTCCAGATGACAGAACGAATACTTTTTCCGAGCAAGTCTTTCCTTTTTCAACCGTTTCTCCGCGATGCAAATGCCCTGTTGCTTTTTCATTGCACCGCAAACCAACTGCCCAAGAGGGATAAGACAGTGTCATTGTTCCAGGTCTATGCAAGAGCGCTTCAGTATCTTGCCGTACACAAGCTCCGCGTTTCCGCGATCGTTATCGCCAATGTCGTCCTGGCGGTCATCACGATTGCGGAGCCCATTCTGTTCGGCCGCATCATCGACGCCATCTCCTCCAAGCAAACCGTCACGCCCATGCTTTTGATGTGGGCAGGTCTCGGCGTATTTAATACGGTCGCCTTCGTGCTTGTCGCCCGTGAGGCAGACCGGTTGGCGCATACGCGCCGTTCGACGCTCATCACCGAAGCCTTCGGCCGGATCATTTCCATGCCCTTGTCGTGGCACACCCAGCGGGGCACCTCCAACGCTCTGCACACGCTGCTGCGTGCCTGCGAAACGCTGTTCGGCCTCTGGCTCGAATTCATGCGCCAGCATCTTGCGACCGCTGTTGCGCTGACGCTCCTGGTTCCCACGGCCTTTGCCATGGATGTCCGCCTGTCGCTAGTTCTCGTCGTACTCGGCGTACTCTATGTCGTCGTCGGCAAGTTCGTCATGACGCGGACAAAGGAAGGTCAGGCCTCCGTCGAGGACCACTATCACACGGTTTTCTCGCACGTCTCCGACTCGATCAGCAACGTTTCGGTCGTACACAGCTACAACCGCATCGAGGCCGAAACCCGCGAACTGAAGAATTTCACCCAGAAGCTGATCTCCGCCCAGCTGCCGGTCCTCGACTGGTGGGCGCTTGCCAGCGCGCTGAACCGCATGGCCTCGACCATCTCGATGATGGCCATCCTCGTCATCGGCACCTTCCTGGTCCAGAAGGGCGAACTCGGTATCGGCGACGTCATCGCCTTCATCGGCTTTGCCGGCCTTCTCATCGGCCGCCTCGACCAGATGAAAGCCTTCGTGACGCAGATTTTCGAAGCCCGTGCCAAGCTTGAGGACTTCTTCGTCCTGGAAGATTCGGTCCGTGAACGCGAGGAACCTGCCGATGCAGGCGAGTTGAACAATGTCCGCGGCGAAGTCGAATTCCGGGACGTGTCCTTCAACTTCGCCAATTCGAGCGAAGGCCTGCGCGATGTCTCCTTCACCGCCAAGGCCGGCCAGACGATCGCTATCGTCGGCCCGACCGGTGCTGGCAAGACGACGCTGGTCAACCTGTTGCAGCGTGTCCACGAACCTGCCGGCGGCAAGATCCTGATCGATGGCGTCGACATTTCGACGGTGACCCGCAAGTCGCTGCGCCGCTCGATCGCCACCGTTTTCCAGGATGCAGGCCTGCTCAACCGGTCGATTTGTGAGAACATCCGCCTTGGCCGCGAAGACGCCTCCCTCATCGAAGTGATGAAGGCAGCCGAAGCCGCTGCGGCCGCTGACTTCATCGAAGGCCGCCAGGGCGGTTACGACACCCGCGTCGGCGAACGTGGCAACAGGCTTTCCGGCGGCGAGCGCCAGCGTATCGCCATTGCCCGGGCAATCCTGAAGAACGCCCCGATCCTCGTGCTCGACGAAGCGACCAGCGCGCTCGACGTCGAGACCGAGAACCGCGTAAAGGCTGCGATCGACAACCTGCGCAAGGATCGCACCACCTTCATCATCGCCCATCGCCTGTCGACGGTGCGTGAGGCCGATCTGGTGATCTTCATGGATCATGGCCGGATCGTCGAGATGGGCGGCTTCAACGAGCTGAGCCAAAGCAACGGCCGATTTGCATCCCTGCTCCGGGCCAGCGGCATCCTCACGGACGAAGACGTCCGCAAGAGCCACGCGGCGGCCTGACACAGGGCTTACCGTCCAAATATAAAAAGGCCCCGCACCGGGGCCTTTTTCATGTCTTGGCGACTTGAGGCCGGGACAGATCGCTGATCCAGTCGAGATAGCGGGCATAGGCAAAATGTAGACCTATGCCGCCAAGCACGAACAGCGAGCCCCAGAGCGGATCACGTCCGGTCACAAACAGCAGCACCTGACCGACCATGGCGAGGATCGTCCCGAAGATGAACACCGGCAGCGAATGCCGGCCGATCAGGACGAGTGGATGATCGATGCGCAGCCGCGCCATCCGGCTGAAGACCGGAAAGACGGCCAGCAGATAGGCAAGAGCCAGAACGTGCAGCAGGCGCGTGAGCGACAGGAAGGTCTTGTCAAAGCCCGTCAGGACGGCAGGCAGGCCGTAGGAAAAATCAAGGTTCCACCAGGACAAAGACACCCAGAAGCACGACAGCATCACGTAGCCTGCGGAGAGTGCTATCAGCAGCGGATGGCGCGGCAGCTGTTTGCCTGAGCGCGATCGCATCATACAGATCACTCCAATGACGAACAGGAACTGCCAGGACCATGGATTGAGGAACCAATAGCCTTCGTCGAGGAAATTGATGGGCACGATCGTGAAGATGCCGGCCGCGAGCCAAAGCGCGGCGGACGCCATGAACAGCAGGAACGGACTGCGCCCGTGGAGCCAGAGCATGCCGGGCAAAAGCAGGAAGACAACGGCATACATCGACAGGATGTTGTTATAGCCCAGCTGATGCCCCAGCAGCACCATGGCGACGAAACCCTGCTCGGTATGATCGACGAGAGGACGGATGTTGATCTCGCTGATCAGGTCCTGCCGGCCGAAATAGAGCGCACCGCCGGCAAAGATCGCCAGCGTGATGATGCTGGTCATGATATGCGCGACATAGAGCGTAAACGCCCGGCGCCAGATTTTCAGGCTGAGCGCGAGGCGATTGCCGACATCGAACTTCCGGCCATAGGCAAGCCCGGCCGAAAGCCCCGAGATCAGCACAAAGGCTTCGGCGGAGTCCGAGAAGCCGAAATTCTTCGTGGTCAGGTATTCGAGATATTGTCCCGGTACGTGATTGATGAAGATGGTGATGAGGCAAAGCGCCCGATACACGTCGAGGCGCGTGTCGCGCTGGGGAGATATGGAAGGGCTCTCCGCCGTCTGCCTACTATCGGCAGGCGGTTCGAATTGCAGTTTTTGAAGCATCCAGAATGTTCTCGTCCGAGTTCAGTGCCCCTGCCCCCTTGACGTGATGTGACTGCTGGCGATCAGAACGAAACCGGCTTTGCGCCTTCTGGTGCAAAGCCGGTTACCACTCTTGAGCAAGCGCCGGCAGCTACAACAAAACGCCTTCATGCGCGTTTTTTGTGACAGTATTATTGACGCTGACGATCGGCTCGCCGCTTTCCCCATTTTTGGTCACGGAAATCGTATGCGCCTTGCCGTTGATCGTCAGCGTTGCCGAGAACCCGTCCCAATCCTTCGGCAGGACCGGCCGGATGATCAGCATCTCTCCCTGTCTGCGAATGCCCAGGATACCTTCGACCGCGGCGCGATAGAGCCAGGCCGCCGAACCCGTGTACCAGGTCCAGCCTCCGCGTCCCGTCAGGTCACCGTCGCCGTAGATATCGGCGGCGACCACGTAAGGTTCGACCCGATAGTGATCGGCACCGTCGCGGTCCCTCGAATGATTGATCGGATTGAGCATCTCGAAGGCGCGCCATGCGTCTTCCGTTCGGTTCTGCGCCGCAAGTGCCAGCACCACCCATGTCGCCGCATGGGTGTACTGCCCACCATTTTCGCGCACACCCGGTGGATAGGCCTTGATGTAGCCCGGGTCTTGCGCGGTTCCGGAGAGCGGCGGCGTGAACAGGCGGATGATCTGATGATCAGCATCCGCCAACTCCGAAAGGACGGCGTCCATGGCCTGCGCTGACCGGGCGGCATCGCCCTCGCCGGACAGAACGCTCCAGGACTGGGCGATGGAATCGATCCGGCATTCGCTGCTATTGGCAGAGCCGAGCGGCGTTCCATCGTCGTAGTAGCCACGGCGGTAGTGGCCGCCATCCCAGCCGGCCGTTTCAAGCGCCTGCTTGAGGCCGGCAAGATGCGCTTCCCAGGCGGAAATCCGCTTGGCATCGCCGCGCTCGCGCGCGATGACGAGGAAGGAGCGCAAGGTGGCGGCGAGGAACCAGCCGAGCCAGACGCTGGTACCGCGCCCCTCGATGCCGACACGATTCATGCCGTCGTTCCAGTCGCCGCCAAGGATCAGCGGCAGGCCGTTCTCGCCCTTGCGGGCAATGGCCAGATCAAGCGCCAGCGCGCAATGCTCGTAGAGGCTCGCGCGCCGCTCGGACACGGCAGGCTGGAAGAAGCTGTCATGCTGGCCGGGCTCAAGGGCCGCACCCTCGATGAAGGCGATCTGCTCGTCGAGAATATCCTTGGTTCCCGTCACAGCGCAGTAATGCTGGACGGCATGGCCGAGCCAGACGACGTCGTCGGAGATCAGGGTACGCACGCCCGAGCCGTTGCCCGGCAGCCACCAGTGAAGGACGTCACCCTCGACAAACTGGCGCGCGGCGGCGTTGAGGATCTGTGCCCTTGCCAGTTCCGGCCGGTGCACGATGAAGGCGAGCGTATCCTGCAGCTGGTCGCGGAAGCCGAAGGCGCCGCTGGCCTGATAGAAGGCCGAGCGCGCCAGAATACGGCAACCAAGGCTCTGATAGGGCAGCCAGGCATTGACCATGTTGTTGAACGCCTTGTCCGGCGTTTCGACCTGAAGAACTCCCGTAAAATCCTGCCAATAGCTGTTGGATGTTTCAAGAACCGCTTCGAACGTGCTCTGCCGCGCCTCTGCGAGATGCTCGAGCGCTTGTTGGGCATTGTCCGAATCGCCGATATAGAACGTCAGGTCCCGGCTCTCGCCGGCCTTCAGCGTCACATCGACAACGATCGCGGCACAGGGATCGCCATCAGCTTCGACGGCCCCCGACAGCACGCCGCCATCAAGCACGGCCTGCGGCGCATAGATGCTGCCGGCGCGCCCGAGGAACTCGCGCCGGCTGCTCGTAAAGCCGGCAGGCTTCTCGCTGGCCGCAAGGAAGGCGGTGCGGCCCGAATAGTCGATGCTGTACGGATTGGTCGCCAGTACCGCGCCGCTTGCCTCGTCGTGATGCGAGAGAATGAACGGCGCTGTCTTTGCCCGGTTGTTGCCGAGCACCCATTCGGCATAGCCATAGACCTTGAGGCTTCGCGCTTCACCGGACGTGTTGTTCAGCCGCAACCGCAGATATTTCACCGGTGCCGTGCGGTGAACGGTCTGGCTGACCTCGATCTCCAGCTCGTCCTGCACGCTTTTGAACACCGAATATCCGAGCCCATGCCGGGTCTCGAACAGGACGGACTTGCGGCGCGACAGGGCGGCATGGGGCGACAGGACGGTGCCGTTATCCATGTCCCTGATGAAGATCGCTTCGCCCGGGCGGTTGATCACCGGATCGTTGGTCCAGGGCGTCAGCTGATAGTCGCGCGAATTGCGGCCCCAGGTAAACGCAGCGCCCTCGGCTGCCACGTGGAAACCGAAGGCTTCATTGGAAATCACGTTGATCCACGGCTGCGGCGTGGCTTCGCCACCGCGCAGTCGCGTCACGTATTCGCGGCCATCCGGGGAAAAGCCGCCATAACCGTTCCAGAACTCGAGGCCATCGCCGTTGACGTCGATGCTTTCAACACCGCTGTCTTCAGCCACGACCGCCAGCAGCGGACCAGCTGCGGCTTCCTTCTTCGCGGAAGGTTTCGAGAGCAGGTTTTCCGCCCGCGAAATCTGGTCCGAGATCTTGCCGTTGCGGGCGTGGAAGACGGCCCGGGACGCAGACAGGAGCGCCGACCAGGTCTGCGGCTCCATGATGTCGCGGCGAACCGCAAAGATATGCTGGCGCGGACCGTCTGACAGGCCGCGCAGGCGCAGGTTTTCGGCCATGGCATCCAGAGTGTGCTGCATGTCCTGTGCATAGGATGCGGCACGCTCGTTGATGATCACCAGATCCGCGGTGACGCCGCGTGAGCGCAGATATTCCTGCGCCTTCAAGGCTTCGCGCGCGATACCAAGATCGATATCATCGTTGATGCGGACGGCAAAGATGGGGAAATCACCCGAAATCGACAGCGGCCAGAGCGCCGACTGCGGTGCGAGGCCAGCCTGAACCGTCGCGGTATCTGCCCGCAACTGCATGTCCGGATAGACGAGGTAGCGGCCGAGCATCTGGAAGCTCGCCGCTTCCTGCGAGGTGACGCCGACATGGCGCATCTGCACCTGGGATCGGGTCCAGGCATGGATGAGTTCATGATTGAAGCTGTCGGGGTGACGATAGCGATCAACCGCCTTGTCGATCGCTTCGCGGTCGGGAGCGGCGATGGTCCAGAAGATCACGCTGACCTTCTTGCCGGCCGGCACCCGCACGACGCGGCGCAACGAGACGATCGGATCGAGCGTATAGCCGTCGGTGCCCGAAAGCTTGGCATCGGTATCGAAAGCCTGCGCCTCGGCCAGCGTGCGGCCCGTGCCGATGAACCGGCGCCTGTCCGTTTCTGCTTCGGTATGGCGGGTGCTGGCGGCGTTGTCGACAATCAGGTGCGCCACCTGCATATCCGGCTCGCCGGGACTGCGCTTGTTGCGCGTGACACGGATGACATCGCCCTTGGGATCGACTTCCGTGCGCAGGAACATCTTGGCAAAGAGCGGATGGGCACTGTCGGTATCGTCGGTCGTCAGAACCGGCTCGGCATAGGATGTCACCTCGATGAAGCGGTCCTCCGTTCCGGTATTGAGCAGGATCACCCGGCGGCCTTCGGCGTCGTGTTCCGTCGCGACGATGCATTCAACTTCGCTGGTGAGGTCGCCGACGGTCTTGATGAACTCGGCCTTGTCGTCGCCAAAGCGGGCCGTCGTTTTCTCGCCTTCGGCGCGGCGCGGTTCGGCCGTCGCCGACCACCAGTCTCCGGTGGTCGTGTCGCGCAGGAAGATGAAGGTGCCCGAACGGTCCTCGGTCGGATCGGCCTTCCAGCGGGCAACGGTCTGGCCGTTCCAGCGGGAATAGCCGGCACCGGTCGCGGTCAGCATCACGGCATAGTGGCCGTTCGACAGGAAAACCGTCTCGCGGTCCTTGGTCAGCGGATTGGTGATCACGCGCACTTCGGGGCGCAGCAGATCTTCCTGCCCCTTGCCGAGCGATTCCGGCTCTTTCTTGGTATTGATGATCGGAATATCGCGCGGGGCCTTTTCCTGCAGCAGCAGTTCGGCGGCTTCGATGACCGGATCGGCGTGGAACCACTCGCGCAGGCGCCCGTTGAAGACGACGTTGGCAACCGCGGCGATCGACATGCCGTGATGGTGCGCATAGTAGTTGCGCACCACGGCGCAGGTCTTGCCTTCCGGCACGCGTGTCGGCGTGTAATCGACGGAATCGTGGAAACCGTAGACGCCGAGCGCGCCAACGGCGCGCAACCGCTCGAGATTGGCAAGCGCCGCCTTTGGAAAATACATGCTGGCGAGAATCGAGGCATAAGGCGCGATGACGGCATTCTGGCCGAGACCACGCTTCAGGCCGAGCGTCGGCACGCCGAAGTTGGTGTATTGATAGGTCAGTTCGTGGTCGCGGGCATTGAAGGCCGCTTCCGAAATGCCCCACGGCGTGCCGAGACGGCGGCCGTGGTTCATCTGCTCCTGGACGATCAGGTTGTTGGTCTGGTTGAGAATACCGCCCTGACGCTCCTGCATGACCAGCGGCGGCATGAGATATTCGAACATCGAACCGGACCAGGACACCAGCGCACCGCGCGCGCCGATCGGCACGATCGGACGGCCGAGCTTGTACCAGTGTTCCGTCGGCAAATCGCCCTTGGCGATGGCAAACAGGCTGGTCAGTCGTGCTTCGGAGGCGAGCAGGTCGTAGCAGGCTTCGTCGAGTTCGTTCGCATTGACGCGGTAGCCGATCGACAGCAGCCGCCTTTCCGGCCGGAAGAGGAAACTGAAATCCATCGTAAACGCGATATCGCGGGCACGGTCGCGCACGACGATCAGACGCTGGCGCAGCGCTTCGATGGCGCCGAGATCGAAGACACCGTCGGCGATGTGGGCTTCGCAGGTGTTGACGAGCATGGTCGCCCACTTCGTCACTTCACCGCTCTGGGCGTTTTTGACCTCATGGTCGAGGTTGACGGTGAGCTTGTGGATGTCGCGCGCCAGTACCGCAAGGTTGATGACGCGGATGGAGGCGAATTCGTGCTCGCGCTTGACCGCGGCCAAGGCATTCTGGAAGCCGGTGATCCTCTCTTCCATCAGGCGGCGCAGCGGCCGCACGGTCTTGCGGTCATCCGGCAGATCGGCCAGCACCTCGGACAGGATGGAGGCAACATCGCCGATGCCGTCGAGATTGCCCTGGACATGGGCGGAAGGCGCCTCGGCCCAATCGCGGCACATCGAAGACACCGCGATCAGGTGGCCGGCAAGATTGCCGCTATCGACGGCGGAGACATATTTCGGCTCCATCGTTTCCAGCGTATCGGTCTTGTACCAGTTGTAGAGATGGCCGCGGAATTTCGGCATGCGGTCGATCGTGGCAACCGTTTCCTCGAGGCGACGGACGGTTTCCTCGAAACCGATCCAGCCGAAATCGCGCGCCGACATCACCGACAACAGATAAACGCCGATATTCGTCGGCGAGGTCCGCTCGGCGAGGATAGGATGCGGGATTTCCTGGAAATTGTCCGGCGGCAGGAAATGCTGCTCGGCGGTAACGAACTGCTCGAAATAGAGCCATGTGCGCCGCGCGATCTTGCGCAGTTCCTCGACCACGTTTTCCGGCACGACCAGCTGATCTTCCGTCTCGGCCGACTGGCTGACGAACCAGGCAATGGCGGGAGATAGCGCCCAGACCACGGCAAACGGAATGCCGATGAAGGGCAGACCCGTGTCGGAGACCGCCGCCAGCGCCAGCGAAAGCACCGACAGGAGCGGTACGATCCACATCGAACGGTAGTAGTCCCAGACGGCGCCACCGGCGGAACTCTGGACCTGTGCGGCCGTACGCCATTCGAGCATGAGCTTGCCGCTGACGAACGTACGGTAGATCGAGCGGACGATGGCGTCGGCCATCATGGCCGCCGAATGCGCGATGAAGACGATGCGAAGCACGACCTGCGCATTCGCGGCCTGAATTTCGGATAGAACCGCATGAAGATGCGCCCGCGCGACGATATCGTTGCGGCGCGGCATCAGGCCCGAAATCAGAGACATGGTCGGAGCGACGAACAGGCTGAAGATCAGTACGAACTGCCAGATCAGCGCCTGTGTCGGTTCCATATAGTACCAGCCCATCACCGAGGCGATCAGCCAGGCAACGGGGATCAGTGAGCGTCGCAGGTTGTCGTACATCTTCCAGCGGCCGAGCATGCTAACGCCGTTGGAAAGGTTGAACATATAGGGCAGGAGCTGCCAGTCGCCGCGTGCCCAGCGATGCTGGCGCGACATTTCGACTTCGTAACGGATCGGGAAATCCTCGACCAGCTCGACGTCGCTGACAAGAGCGCAATGCGCCAGTGAGCCTTCGAGCAGATCGTGGCTGAGAACCGCGTTCTCCTCGACCTTGCCTTTCAGGGCCGCTTCGAAGGCGTCGACGTGATAGAGGCCCTTGCCGGTGAACGTCCCTTCGCCGGCAATGTCCTGATAGACGTCAGAAACGGTGAAGACATAGGGATCGATGCCGCGATTGACGGAAAAGATGCGCTGGAACATCGAGGCATCGCTGCCCGTCGTCAACGACGGTGTGACGCGCGGCTGAAGGATGCCGTAGCCGGCCGTCACCTTCTGGGTGACCGGATCGACCACCGGGCGGTTGATCGGATGGTAGAGCTTGCCGACCAGCTTGGTTACCGCGTCGCGCATCAGGCGCGTGTCGGAATCGAGCGTCATCACGTACTGGACATTTTCCGGCACTGTGTTGGCGCCGGCAAGAAAGCTCGTATCGCTGTCGCCGCGAAGCAGAAGGTTCAGCTCGTGCAGCTTGCCGCGCTTGCGCTCCCAGCCCATCCAGACGCCTTCGGCCTCGTTGTAGAGCCTGCGGCGATGCAGCAGATAAAAGCGCGTACGGTCGTCATGAGCATAACGGGCACTGAGCGTTTCGATCTCGTGCTTGGCATAGTCGAGCACGTCGAGATCGGCGGCGGTTTCTTCGGTCTTGCTGTCGATCCAGTCGCTCACGAGCGCGAAGTAGATTTCGCCCTTCGGGTTGGCGAGGTAGTGGACTTCGAGGTTGCGCACGAGTTCATCGACATGATCGCGCTTGGAGATCAGACAGGGGACGACGACAAGGGTCCGCGCATCCTCCGGAATCCCGTCAAGGAACTCGTATCCGACAAGGCGCGACGGCGTGACGAACAGCGTCACCAGCGTATTGAAGAGGCCGGCGGCACCTTCCGAGGCCGGAAGCGCAAACAGCAGCAGCATGATCAGCTTGGCGCCCGTCGGGATTTCCATCGGGCTGACGAAAAAGTAGACCGCGATCATCGCAAGGATCGTCAGCAGGATGTTCGGGCCGGCGATCGCAAGCCAATCCAGTTTCCGGCCAAGCCGGATGATGGTCTGGAGGACGGAAGGGCGATACCCGATCTTTGCTTCCAGCAACCGGCGCTGCTTGCCGACCAGAAACCCGCCGACATTCGGCTCGTGGAGCACGCCGGTCGCGCTGGCGTCAACGCGCGCCTGGTCCTTGACCATGTCGAGCGCGATTTGCGTGACTTCGAGTTCGCTATAGCCCGAGCGCCGCGCCAGTTTCTCGATCGTGTTGCGGTATTTGTTGCGCGACCCAAAATCGAGCGCGGAATAATCCGATCCTTCGCGCAGCGCGTCATCCAGCTTGCTCACGCTTTCGAACCAGACGGCCCAGTCGTTGTCGTCGATCTCGCGCAGGCTGCGGATGATGTTGCTCATCGTCGCATTGCCGGAGGACAGCCGGTTCTGCTCGGCGACCAGAGCCTCCTCGACGTCGCTGCCGCGCTTCTCGAGCTGTTCTTCCAGCCAGGTGATGACGTATCCCGAGGTCTGCGATCCGTCCCTCAGCCGGTAGAGGAGCTGCGCGACAAATGTGTTGTCCGCGCAAAGCGCCTCGGCTTCCGACAGGATCGTCTTGAACTTCCCGGGCTCGCCAAGGCGGACGATCTGATCGGCGACGTCATTTGCCTTGTTGCGCATGTTGCGCGAACGATCGACGCGAATCGCGATACGCCGCAGGTTTTCGATCAACACGAAACGAAGAATGGACGGAAGCGCCCACAATTCGCCGATCTTGAAGGTTTCGTGGTCCTGGAAGCCGGCGACCATCGCGGTCAGGCTTTCGCGCGATACCGTGCTGTGCGTGTGGGCGACATAAAGCCATGCGAGCGCCATGGTGCGCGGGATCGTCGTCCCGGCAACCGAAAGGGTTGGCAGCTGGCGATAGAATTTGCGCGGAAAGTCGCGGCGAACCTCCTGAATGGACTCTTCGACCAGATAGTGGTTGTCGAGCAGCCATTCGGCGGCAGGCGTGATCGAAGCCCCGGCTTCGACATCCGTGGCCGTGACCTTGTAGACCCTGAAGATCTCGTTTTCGTTTTCACGATGGCGCGGACGGAACTCGAACGGAAAGAAGCCCGGAAGGCTCGAAACGCCATCGCGGGCGAGCGCTGCACCGCATTCATGAAGCTCATCGATGGTGAAATAGGTCGAGCGGATCGAATCGTTATAGTCGATCGGCTTGATCTCAGCTTCGCGCGGAGGCGTGGACGGCGTGTTATGAAGGGGCATGGGTACGGGTTCTGGATCCAAGCGGTGTTGAAGGGTCCGGCTGGCGTGGTCGTGCCGGATGGGCTGTTGCCCTGATTTTTTAGCTCTGTGCCGCCACGCCCCCTTAAGTGTCCGTCTGCATTCTGCCCAGAGCCGTCAGGTCGCGCGCGGGCGGGAAACCGTATGGCTTGGCACTGCCCGGACGGGCTTTTGAAGGTGTGAAGACGGCAATCGCTTCGCTATCAGAGCTGCGTGGTGCAAGAAATTGGCATTTTTTAGCCGTAGAGCCAATATGTTGCAAGAAGCGGGACCTGCGTTCAGAGAGAATTCGGCTCCGCCGCGAAAAAGAAAGCCGGAGATTACCGTTTTCCTTGCCTGCGAATGCCGGGAAACTGTTCGAAGCTGTGTTTTTGATGCTGCTCATCCGGACCGGAACGCGCCTGGATTGGAAAGGTTCCGCTTTCGATGCTGCATTGCAGAAGAATACGTCCTCCTAGCCGACCTGCTTGACGATCCAGGCCCGGAAAGCCTGGCTGACCGGATTTTCCAGCTTTCCCTCCGGCACCACCAGATAGTAATTGTTCTCCGTCTGCATCGGCCGATCGAAGACGACGCGCAGCCGGTCGGCGACAAGCTCCTGCTCGATCAGGTACCGCGGCACCAGTGCAAAGCCAAGCCCGGCAACCGCCGCCTCTATGACCATGGAAAACTGGTCGAAGCGATTGCCGCGATAGGCGGACTTCATCTCGCCGCCATTGCTTTCGAACCACTGCGCCCACATTTTCGGGCGGGTGGCGAGATGCAAGAGCGGCTTGTGCTCCAGCTCTCCCGGTTCCTGCATCGGATTGAGCGCAAGAAGTGCCGGGCTCGCCACGGGCACGATGATCTCGCTGCAGAGATAGCTGCAGGTGGCATGCGCCCAGACCGGCTGGCCGTAGTGAATGGCGAGATCGAAATTCTGCTCCTCGAAATCGAAAGGTTGGGAGCGGGAAGCGATATTGATCACGGTGCCCGGATGTTCTTTCAGGAAATCCGGCAGACGCGGCGTCAGCCAGCGGCTGCCGAAGGTCGGCAGCGACGCAATGGAGAGTGTCGATTCCGAACGGGCGGAGGCCATGGCGCGAACCATCAGCTCTTCGGATTGCGTCAGTAGCCGGCGCACTTCGGGCAGGAATTTTTGACCTGCATCGGAAAGAATGACCCGCTGGCGGACGCGCTCGAACAACAGCACGCCGATCTGGCTTTCGAGATCCTTGATCTGGCGGCTGACGGCACTCTGGGTGAGGTTCAGTTCGGCCGCCGCCTGCGTGAAGCTGCCGTGACGCGCAGCACACTCGAACGCCTGCAGCGTGGTGACGTCGGGGACCAGTCTTCTGCTCAACTTCATTCCAGCCTCGCATGATCATAGTCGGAACTGTCGCAATCAATGCCCGTTCGACCCACATATGATACGAAATGAGAATGATCACCGTTATCCCTTCCATACTGCGAGGCGCGCTGCCGTGAAAGAGAATAGTTTCGTATCCACCGACGATATCCGTATCGCCTTTTCCGGCGCGATGTCGGCCATGTACCGCGCGGAAGTGCCTGCCTACGGCACGCTGATGGAGCTGGTGGGCAAGGTGAACGCAGAAACGCTCGCCGCCGATCCGGATCTGCAGGCTCGCCTTGAAGACACGGATTCTTTGGAGCGCATCTCCGAGGAACGCCATGGTGCGATTCGGCTCGGCACGCCTGCCGAACTGTCGATGATGCGCCGGGTCTTTGCGGTCATGGGCATGCTGCCGGTCGGCTACTACGACCTGTCGACCGCCGGCGTTCCGGTTCATTCAACCGCGTTTCGCCCGGTCGGCGATGCCAGCCTGAAGAAGAACCCCTTTCGCGTCTTTACCTCGCTGCTGCGGCTCGACCTGATCGCCGACGAGACCCTGCGCACCGAGGCCGAGCAGATCCTGTCGAAGCGCCAGATCTTTACCGATGGCGCCATCGCGCTGACGGAAAAGGCGGAAAGGCAGGGCGGCCTCGACAAGGCCGATGCCGAGCGCTTCGTTGCCGAGGCGCTGGAAACCTTCCGCTGGCACGACAAGGCCAATGTCAGCCCGGACATGTACCATCGCCTGCATGAGGCCCATCGGCTGATCGCCGATGTCGTCTCGTTCAAAGGCCCGCACATCAACCACCTGACGCCGCGCACGCTGGATATCGATGCCGTCCAGGCCCGCATGCCCGATTACGGCATCTCCCCGAAGGCAACCATCGAGGGCCCGCCGACCCGCAGATGCGCCATCCTCCTGCGCCAGACCTCGTTCAAGGCGCTCGAAGAGCCTGTCTCCTTCCAGTCTGAAGATGGCGGTTGGCATGAGGGCTCCCACACCGCCCGCTTCGGCGAGATCGAACAGCGCGGCATCGCCCTGACCCCGAAGGGACGCGCGCTTTACGACGAATTGCTGAATGCATCCCGCAAGGTGGTTCGTCCGGCAGCTGACGGCTCGAACACCGCCGAGTATGAAAAGGCACTTTCCGACGCCTTTATCCCCTTCCCCGACACCTGGGCCGGCATTCGCGCCGAAGGCCTTGGCTATTTCGCCTATTCGCTGACCGCCGAAGGCCGCAAGACAACGGCCGATGGGTCCAGGAGCCTCGACAGCCTGATCGCTGAGGGTCTCGTGCAGTTCGACCCGATCGTCTACGAGGACTTCCTGCCGGTCAGCGCCGCCGGCATCTTCCAGTCCAACCTCGGTGACGAGGCCGCCCAGGATTTTGTCGCAAGCCCGAACCAGCAGCGCTTCGAGCTCGATCTCGGTGCCAGGGTACTGAACGAGTTCGATCACTATGCCGGTATCGAACAGGTATCGATCGCCGATATCAGACAGATGCTTTCGTCTGCGCAAGCGGCGGAGTAAAGCTGAAGCGATGATCGAGCAGAACCACGTCGCAGCACTCACCACACTCCTCGGTGACAAGGGTATTGTCACCGAAGGCAATGACGTGGCCGCCTACCAGACCGGCGCACGCTACGACCAGGGCCGCGCCGCAATCGTCCTGCGCCCGCAGACGACCGAAGAGGTTTCGGCAGCTGTTGCCTACTGCGTGAAAAACGGCATCGTTCTCATCCCGCAATCCGGCAATACCGGTCTTGTTTCAGGCTCCACGCCGGATTCCACCGGCGCGCAGGCTGTGCTCAGCCTCGATCGCATGACCCAGCGTTTCGATCTCGACCTCGACAACCGCTCGCTGCGCGCCGATGCCGGTCTCCGCCTTTCGGACATCAATCAAAAGCTCGAAAAACACGGCCTGTTCTTCCCGATCGACCTGGGCGCCGATCCACGTCTCGGCGGCATGCTCGCCACCAATACCGGTGGTTCGCGCTTCCTGAAATATGGCGACGTGCGTCGCAACACGCTGGGTATCAAGGTCGTTCTGGCCGATGAAGAGGGCACGGTCCTCGACCTGACCTCGGAGCTGCGCAAGAACAATACCGGCATCGACTGGAAACAGGTTTTCATCGGCACCTCCGGTTCCTTCGGCATCATCACCGAATGCGTTGTGAACCTCGAGCCCCTGCCGAAACAGGTGGCGACCGCCTATCTGGTCCCGGCCAGCGGCGCCCATGTCATGCCGCTATTGCGGGCTATGGAAGACAGGCTCGGGGCTTATCTCTCGGCTTTCGAGGGCATCTCGAAGAACTCGGTCACGGCGGCGCTCGATCATGTGCCATCGCTGAAGAATCCGTTTCAGGGCGGCAACGTGCCCGATTATGTGATCCTTGCCGAAATCTCCCGTACCTGGGAACCGCGCGAGGGAGAGCAATCGCTGGATGCGGTGCTGGAAGCGGTCCTTGCCGAGATCTGGGAAACGGATGAAGCGCCGCTCGCCGATGCCTTCGTCGGTCCCGCCCATGAAATGTGGGCGTTGCGGCATGCCCTGTCGGAAGGCGTAAAGCATTCCGGAAAGTTGATCGCCTTCGATCTTTCCTTTCGCAGAGGTGATATCATGGCCTTCTGCGACCGCATGAAGGCCGATATGCCGCAAGCCTTTCCGGAGGTGACGATCTGCGACTTCGGCCATATCGGCGACGGCGGCGTGCATTTCAATCTGGTGGTGCCGAAGGACAGCGCTTCGGCGTCGGACACGGATTTCGAACGGCGGCTGCGCGACTGGGTGTTTGCCATCGCCGTCCAGGATTTCAACGGCAGCTTCAGTGCCGAACATGCCATCGGCCGCAAGAACCAAGCCTATTACGACCTCTATACGCAACAGAAGATCAAGGACATGGCCCAGGGCCTCAAAGCCATCACCTCGCCGGGAGATCTCGGTGCGGTGCGCTTTGGATAATCCACCAGCCAAAAACGGGAGTTTGCTCATCATGAACATTGCAACGAAGACGGTGAATGTCGTTCAGGAAACGGCAGCACTTCTGGAGAAGCTCGGCGTCTCCAGGGATCTCTACACGGGCGGCGACATGGCCTCCTTCTCGCCGGTCACGGGCGAACAGATTGCCAGCCTGAAGACGGTAACGGCCGCTGAAGCCGCCGCCAGGATCGAAAAGGCCGATGCAGCATTTCGCGCCTGGCGTCTGGTCCCGGCACCCAAGCGCGGCGAACTGATCCGCCTGCTCGGCGAGGAACTGCGCGCCAGCAAGGCCGATCTCGGCCGTTTGGTTTCGATCGAAGCCGGCAAGATCACCTCGGAGGGCCTCGGCGAAGTTCAGGAAATGATCGACATCTGCGATTTCGCCGTCGGTCTTTCCCGCCAGCTCTATGGTCTGACCATTGCTACCGAGCGCCCCGGCCACCGCATGATGGAAACGTGGCATCCGCTCGGCGTCATCGGCGTCATCTCCGCCTTCAACTTCCCGGTCGCCGTCTGGGCCTGGAACTCGGCGCTTGCTCTGGTCTGCGGCAATGCCGTCGTCTGGAAGCCATCGGAAAAGACCCCGCTCACGGCACTTGCATCGCAGGCTATCCTTGATCGTGCCATTGCCCGCTTCGGCGATGCGCCGGAAGGCCTGACCCAGGTTCTGATCGGCGACCGCACCATCGGCGAAGTGATGGTCGATCATCCGAAGGTGCCGCTGGTTTCGGCCACGGGTTCCACCCGCATGGGCCGCGATGTCGGTCCCCGCCTTGCCAAGCGTTTTGCCCGCGCCATTCTCGAACTCGGCGGCAACAATGGCGGTATCGTCTGCCCGTCGGCCGATCTCGACATGGCGCTGCGCGCAATTGCTTTTGGTGCGATGGGCACGGCCGGCCAGCGCTGCACGACGCTGCGCCGCCTGTTCGTCCATGAAAGCGTCTACGACCAGCTCGTTCCGCGCCTGAAAAAGGCCTATTCGAGCGTTTCGGTCGGCAACCCGCTGGAATCCACCGCCCTCGTCGGCCCCTTGGTCGACAAGCCGGCTTACGACAACATGCAGAAGGCGCTTGCCGAAGCCAAAGCCCACGGCGGCTCCATCACCGGCGGCGAACGCGTCGATCTCGGCCATGCCAACAGCTATTATGTCAAGCCGGCCCTGGTCGAAATGCCGAAGCAAGACGGCCCGGTCACCGAAGAAACCTTCGCGCCGATCCTCTACGTCATGAAGTACAGCGACTTTGACGCTGCCGTTGCCGATCACAACGCGGTCGGCGCCGGCCTCTCTTCGTCGATCTTCACGCTCGACCTGCAGGAAGCCGAGCGCTTCCTCTCGCCTGACGGTTCCGACTGCGGCATCGCCAATGTCAATATCGGTACATCCGGTGCTGAAATCGGCGGCGCGTTCGGCGGCGAAAAGGAAACCGGCGGCGGCCGCGAATCAGGCTCCGACGCATGGCGCGCCTACATGCGCCGCGCCACCAACACGATCAACTATTCGAAGGCCCTGCCGCTGGCACAGGGCGTCTCGTTCGACATCGAATAATCGAGCAGGATCGGTCATGACCATCAACACCAAGGTTGAGGAGGCGGGCTTTGCGCCCGCCTCGCGGATTTCCACGATCGGCGTCTCGCAGATCCTGAAGATCGGCGCGCGGGCGCAAGCCATGAAGCGTGACGGCAAGCCGGTGATCATTCTCGGTGCCGGCGAGCCCGATTTCGACACGCCGGATCACGTCAAGCAGGCGGCCTGCGATGCCATCCAGAGCGGCAAGACCAAATATACCGCGCTCGACGGCACGCCTGAGCTGAAGCAGGCGATCCGGGACAAGTTCGCCCGCGAAAACGGCGTTTCCTACGCGCTTGACGAAATCACGGTCGCCACCGGCGCCAAGCAGATCCTCTTCAACGCCATGATGGCGACGCTGAACCCCGGCGACGAAGTGATTATCCCGACGCCCTACTGGACCTCCTATTCCGACATCGTCGAGATCGCCGAGGGCAAGCCTGTGCTGATCGCCTGTGATGCCGAAGCGGGTTTCCGGCTGAAGGCCCAGCAACTCGAAAAGGCGATCACCCCCAAGACCCGCTGGGTCATGCTGAACTCGCCGTCGAACCCGTCGGGTGCCGCCTACAGCGCGGAAGACTATCGCCCGCTGCTCGACGTGCTGTTGAAGCATCCGCATGTCTGGCTGCTGGTCGACGACATGTACGAGCATATTGTCTATGACGGTTTCAAGTTCGTCACCCCCGCAGCGCTTGAGCCGGCCCTCAAGAGCCGGACGCTGACCGTTAACGGCGTCTCCAAGGCCTATGCCATGACCGGCTGGCGCATCGGCTATGCCGGCGGCCCGCGCGACCTGATCAAGGCGATGGCCGTGGTGCAGAGCCAGGCGACCTCGTGCCCATCCTCGATCAGCCAGGCCGCCTCGGTCGCCGCGCTGAATGGCCCGCAGGATTTCCTGAAAGAACGCACCGCCAGCTTCCAGCGCCGCCGCGATCTGGTCGTCTCGGCGCTCAATGCCATCGACGGTCTCGATTGCCGCACGCCGGAAGGTGCCTTCTACACCTTCTCCGGATGCGCCGGCATGCTCGGCAAGACCACACCCGGCGGCAAGCGGATCGAGACGGATACCGATTTCTGCGCCTACCTGCTCGATGACGCCCATGTCGCCGTCGTGCCGGGCTCGGCCTTCGGCCTGTCGCCGTTCTTCCGCATCTCCTATGCAACCTCGGAAGCGGAACTGCGCGAGGCGCTGGAGCGGATTGCCAAGGCCTGCGCCGCTTTGCGGTAAGACCCTCGACCCCTCCGCTACAATCAGAAAGAAGTTCAACCCTGCAGTTCCCAACGGCAGGGTTTTGTCTGCCGAAAGAATTTTGCGCCGCTCGAAATTGCTGCTATCCGGTAATTGCAACCATCAGGACTCACAGTGCCGTCACCGGACACAGACAGGGGCAGCCGGAGCATGTTCTCCAGTTTACGGCAATCGACCGATATCATTGAAAATATCCGGAAGAATTCGTTCGAGCCCGCCCATGCCGACTATTACAAGGGCAAGCCGGGCCGCCCGCTCAATCTCATTCTCAAGGCGCGCCACGATTTTCTATCGGTCTGGCGCAAAGCCGACTATGCCGACCGTGTCAACGTCACGAAAATCTTCGGCCGGCAGATCGTCGTCGTCAATTCCCCCGACGCGATCCGCTATGTCGTCGCCAAGCGCCACGAAAATTTTGAACGCAAGACGCCGCAGATGCGGCGCGCACTGGAATTCCTGCTCGGCGACGGATTGTTTATTTCCGATGGCGAGACCTGGAAGCAGCGCCGCCCGCTGGTCAACGATATCGTTCACAAGAACCGCCTGCCGACCTTCGGCAAGATCATGGAAAAAACCGCGAGCGAACTCGTGGAACGCTGGAGTGCCATGCCCGACGGCGCGCCGGTCAACGCGCTTTTTGAGATGGCCGGATTGACCGCGGAGATCATCGCCCGCAGCGTCTTCGGCAATGACCTTGGCGAGGAGGCGGCCAACGCTGTCACCGAAGGTTTTGAAAGCTATCAGTCGCTGATCGACTCCATCAATATCGGCTACTTCCTTGGCTTCGACGAGGGCCTGCCGGTGCTGCGGACGCCGAAGCTGCGCCGCTCCGTCTCGCGCATCCACCAGATCATCGACAAGGTGGTCGAGGATCATCTGGCGGGCCATGGAGACGACAATTCCATGGTCGAGCTTCTGGTGCGGCGACAGAAGCGCAATCCGGAACTGAAGCTAGACGTGGTGGCGCTGCGCAACGAGGCGGCAACAATCTTCATGGCCGGCCACGAGACGACGGCGGCGACGCTGACCTGGGCCTGGTACCTGCTGTCGCGGGCGCACTGGGTCGAGAAATCTCTGCACGAGGAAATCGCCCGCGTCTGCGGCAACCGCGTGCCGGCGCTCGACGACATCCCGCAGCTGGAATGGTGCCGCGCCATTATCGAGGAAACGCTCAGGCTCTATCCGCCCGTACCCATCCTCGCCCGCCAGGCAAAGGAAGCCGACCGAATCGGCGATATCGACATCAAGCCGGCCTCGCTGGTCCTCATCGTGCCGTGGACGCTGCACAGGACGGAAGCCTTCTTCAAGGATGCGAACCTCTTCAAGCCGGAGCGTTTCCTGAACGGGCAGAAGCCCATCCCGTACAGCTACATCCCCTTCGCCAGCGGACCCCGCGTCTGCCCGGGCCTGCAATTTGGCCTCAACGAGGCGATCCTGTGCCTGGCGATCCTGGCCCAGCGTTTCAAGGTACGGGTGGCGGAGAATGCCAAGGTCGAGCCGCAATGCCGCCTGACGCTGCGGCCGCGCGGCGGCCTGCCGGTGACGCTGCATCGGCGCGAAGGAATATAAGCCATGGCCGAATCACAGAAGAAAACTGGACCGACAAAACGGCAGGCCTGGGTTTATGAGCGGCCTCCATCCCCGCCGATCCTCGATCTTTTTGCCGGGGCGGAACGCAGAAAGGCAGCCTTTCGCTATCACATCCGCGGCAACATCCAGAATACCCTCGATCTTGCCGTCCATTTCGGATTGAAGGCGTTGCCGACCGATATGTGTTCGGGGATTGGTGCCTGGCTTGGCACGTTCGCCATTCCGCGCTGGCATCAGGGTGCCGTCAAGAAGGCGAGAAAAAACCTGACGCGCCTGCTGCCCGACGCGACAGAAGAGGAACGAGAGGCCATTCTCAGGCGCAACTGGCAGAACCAGGGCCGCGTGATGACCGAGTTCTCGATCATCGGGCGATTGGCCAAACCTTCCAGGCGGGTTGTCTGGCACAATCTCGAGAGAATCATCGAGGCGAAGAAAAAGGGCCCGGTCATCATGGTCGGGCTGCATCTTGGAAACTGGGAGATTCTCGGTCCGAAACTCGTGGAACTGGGATTCGAGCCATCCGCCAACTACACGCCGCCGACCGGACGCGCCCGCGCCTGGATCGCAGACCGCCTACGCGTGAAGCTCGGATATCGCCTGATGCCGCCAGGCAAGGACGGGATTCGGCCGGCGATCAAAATCCTCAAGAACGGTGGCGTCATTTCGATCTTCTGCGACGAGGGATTTGCCGGCAAGATTCGCGGTCCCTTGCTGGGTCGCGCACCGCATCTGGAAGGCAATCTCGCCATCGTCGTCCGGCTCGCCAGGATGACCGGGGCGACGATCTGCCCGGGATATATCCTGCGCAAAGAGGGGGCGAATTTCGAGGCTTTCGCGCTGCCATCAATCGTTCTTCCGACCGAAGGGGCCTCCGGTGACCGTCTGATTGATGATATCGTTCTTCTGAACTCGGTCATCGAGCCGGTCATTCGCAAGCATCTGGACCAATGGTATTTTCTCGACAACGCCCTTTGACGCAGATTGCTGGAACACATCGGAAAATCGTCGTCTCTCTCCAATGCACGCATTCGGGAATGGCGCGATGCGGGGCCGCGGGAAAGCCGGCTGCATCGCGTATTAAACTGACAGGCCGTCGGCTCAAAGGATGAAATACTCTTTCGACAGCGAGATGGCATCATCCAGATGAATGGCAAAGTCGACCTTCTTGTCGCCGTTCGTGTCACCATAGACGTAGGTGTCGGAGGCCCGCTCGATGTAGCGCAGTTCGCCCGCGTTGCCCGTGAAGACTGCCGTGCCGAGATAGGTGAAAGCCTGATTGCCTGATGTCATCGCATTGGCGTCGATGGCCGACAGGTCTATGTGGTCACCACCCATGCCCGAGAAATCGTAGATCGTGTCACGCCCGGCCATGGCGACGGTGCTGTCGGCCAGCGTCCTGAAGACGAAGGTATCGCCACCCGCGCCGCCGGTCAGATCATCAGCGCCAAGGCCGCCGAGGAGAGTATCGCTGCCATTGCCGCCATTGAGGAGATCGTCGTCGGAGCCACCGGTGAGCAGATTGGTGCCGGTATTGCCATAGAGCTTGTCCGCATGGCTCGAACCCGTCAGCCTCTCGATCGAGACGTAGGTATCACCCTTGGCCTCGCCGGTGTTGGCGGCCGCATTGGCAAGGTTGGCCGTGACGCCAGCCGTGGCGTTGGAATAGGAGGCGGTATCGGTCCCTGCCCCGCCGTCGAGTTTGTCCGCCCCCGCACCGCCGTTCAGCGTGTCGTTGCCGTTGCGTCCCGACAGGACATTGGCCGCGGCGTTGCCGATCAGGATGTCGGTGGCGTTGCCGCCCGCCGCGTTCTCGATCACCACGCCGTTGGCGATGGTGTATCCCCCCGTCAGCGTTTCGGATGTCGAAATCCAGCCGCCGCCGCCGATCTCTGCCTTGAGGCTGGCGGCACGCAGGTCGATCTTCGCCCGGCTTTCGCCGACATAGTCGATGGTATCCACGCCGCCGGTATCCCAGATGGTCGTATAGCCGTGATTGAAGTCCACATCATCGCTGAACGTGTAGGAATCGTTTCCGGTGTTGTGGGCGCGCGCTCCGTACATGTGCTGCAGCGCGGCGATGTCGATCGCGCCATACGAGCCGGGCTGTGCGTTCACTTCGGTGCCGATGTCCACGGCCGTCGTGAACGGATTATCCTCTCCGAGGAAGGGAGAGGTATATCCCATGACGGTGTAGAGCTGAGAATTGAGATAACCGGTGCCTTTGTCCGCCGGGCCATCGACGCCGGGCAGTTTGGGACCGAGTGAAACGTCATGCGGGTGCTTCAGTCCGAGAGCATGTCCCGTCTCATGGAACCATGTCAGGGAAAACGTCCCGAGCTTGACGGCATCGGCCGAACCGGCGACGTCGCTATTGATGCCGACAATGGAGTCGATCGTGGTCGCGCCCGGTCCCGGAACGCCGGATTCGCCGCCGCCGCCCTCCGCGAGCTTGAAGTTGATGTTACCCGCCGTGGCGACTTCCTTGAAGTTCAGCTGGGTGAAGGCCTCGATATTGTCGATGATCTCCCGGTAGAAATCCTTCCAGTCGCCTTCGTTGAAATCGGCAATGCCGTTGCTGTTGATGTCGCCGGCAGCAAAACTGTAGGTGACGCTCGGCCCCTTCCAGGATCCTCCGTCGATCAAGCCGTTGAGGACGGCATTGTTGGAGAGAATGACGGGCTTGTATGCATCTGCCATGAGGTTTCGCTTCTATTTGGCTCTGAGTGCGACATACGGGATCACTGGAATTTTGAGGACGTGATCAATCCAGGGCCTCATCCCCGATTTGATGGCTATTGCGCCGGGCCGAAGAACCAAGCCTCGATCCAGCGTCTCGCCGGGATACTGCGAACGCATCAGCACGGGATCAAGCCGCAACAATTCCGATCGCCCCAATAGGGTGGAATGCTTCGAGAAAACAGCGCCTTGCGGGGGCGTTTTTGTTAAACTCACGCACTGTTTCCACTATTGTGCGCGTCGCGGATACTCGTCGCGCTGAACGGACACCACGCTTCCCCCTCGCATGGGTGATGGATGTCCTGCGGTGTCAAGCCACATGGCAGCCTCCCGGAAGCCATTTGATCCCGGGCAATCAGAGCAGGATCAAAGCAAAGGTCACAGCGAGAGCCTGGCCGCCTTGCGCTGACTGTTCATGATCGAAGGATGTTCAGGCCCGGCTTTGCGGCGGCCATGCTCTCTCGACGGATCAGCCGGCTCGGCACGACGATGCGCGTGGCGGTTCTGATATGTGCCTGCTCGATCCGTTCAATCAAAAGGGCCACCGCCGCCTGCCCCATTTCCTCCACGGGCTGCTCGATGGTCGAAAGTGGCGGGGTGCTGAACTCGCACACCGGTGAGCCGTCGAACGAGACCAGGGACAGGTCGGTCGGAATGTTCCAGCCCATGCGCTGTACGCGGCTCATGAACGAGATTGCCATGTCGTCGCTGGTCGCGATCACCGCCGTCGGTTTCACCTCAAGGCGTGCGAAGTCATCCGCCGCCTCGACACCGGTCCGGAAGCCGAGTTGGTAGCTGTGCGCGCCTCCCGATCTCACCACATGCTGTTCGGAAAGCCCGGCTTCGCGCAATGCTTCAAGCGCGCCGCCGTAACGCTCCACGTCATGGTAGTTTCCGGTCGGGCCGGCAATATAGAGAAAGCGGGTGTGGCCCAGCTCTATCAGTTCCTGTGTCGCCTGCCGCACCGCCTGCCGATCATTGGTCACGACACTGGGAAGCGAGGATTCACTCATGTCGAGCAACAACGAGACGATCGGCAGGGCTGTGTCGGCGAGCGAGCGGTTGCCGTCGACGGGAAGTTGCGACGAGAAAATGATCACGCCCCGGACGGTGCCACCGAACGCGAGGTCCAGGATGTGCTGCTCCGAGGTCTCGTCGCGGTCGAGGTTGGCGATCATCAGGTGGTAGCCGTGCTGGCTCAATGAACGATTGATGCCCTGCAAGATCTGCGGGATGATCTGCGATGCTCCATAATGCAGAGAGCCCGGCAGAATGATCATGATGATGTTCGATTTGCCGACCCTCAGCCCCCGCGCCATGGCATTCGGTGTGTAGCCGAGCTGCTTGGCCGCGGCACTGATCTTGGCACGCGTCTTCTCGTTCACGCGGCCCGGATTGGCGAGTGCGCGGCTGACGGTCGAGATCGCCACGCCTGCAAGCCGCGCCACATCGGCCATCAACGGGCCAGAGTGCTCCTCCGCGGGCACGTCTTTGTTTTTTTTCACGTTTCTGTCTTTCGTCTGAATGCCTGCCGCTTCGAATCCTAAGGCAATCGACGCCATTTAGCAAACGTTTGCCAAAAACCACTTGCATAAAAAAGCGACTTGGCTATTATCTAGCCACGGCAAACGATTGCCACTTTCTAATGCATTGAAAAATTTACGGATTATCCGATGTGGAATGACACTTCCGCAAACGATTTTCCATGCACAGGAACTGGATTGACCATGACTTCCAGCGACAAGCTCCGCTTCGGCGTCGACCTCGTGACCTTCTTCCATCCCGGCTTCTGGGGCGTGGACGGCTATGACGGAATCATCGCGCATTCCCGCGCCCAGCCACGGGCCTTCTGGGACAAGATCCTCGACAGCGTCCAGGCCTCGGGCGTTACCGGTGTCGAACTCACCTTCTCACCGTTCAACTGGCAGGACGCGATCAAGACCTATGGCTCCGTCGAGGCCTTCGCAGCACAATTGTCCAGTCGCGGTCTGCAGCTTGCCAGCGGTTTCTTCGCCGAACTGGAGGCGGCAGGCGATTTCACCAAACCGAGCGCGCAGACTGCCATCATCGACAAGGCGGAACGATACGCCGACTTTCTGACGGCCTGCGGCAGCGATGTGATGGTCATCGGGGCGCCGCTGCGCCAGACGCTCGGCGCCCGGCCGGTCCGCTTCCACGATTTCGAGCAGGCCCGCAAGATCGCCGATTTCCTCAACCGTCTCGGTGCCGTTCTTCATGCGAAAGGCGTCAGGCTTGCCCTGCACACCGAGGCCCACTCGATTTTCGCCGCGGCGCGCGACGTCGATCTGATGATGCTGCTCACCGATCCGGCCTACGTGCACATGTGCCCGGATACGGCGCACATCATCGTTGCCGGTTCCGATCCGATCCAGCTCGTCGATCGCCATCATGAGAGGATGATCATCGCCCACTGGAAGGACGCCCTTGGGCCGATGCCGGCCGATACCCCGATCGACGAGCATATCCACGACCGTCATCGCCCCTATTTCTGCGGCTTCGGCCTCGGCCGGGTCGATTGGCCGGCCTGGATCCGCCTACTGCGGGATCGGGGTTATCAAGGCTGGGCCATTCTCGAACTCGACGCCGCTGCCGACCCGGTCCACGACATTGCAAACGGGCTGACGCTCGTCAGGCAGGCACTGCTGCCGATCTATCGCTGAATTTCGAAGCCAACGACCAACGGCCCCGCCAAGAGGGCCATTTTGAAGAGGTGGAACAATGAAGACTATGATGAAACTGTTTCTGGCCGGTGTGGCGCTCGTCGCCGTCCTCGGCCCGGCCCGCGCCGAGGACAAACCGACGATCGAGATCATGTCGTCCTGGACCTCGGGTGGCGAAGCTGCCGCCCTGAATGTCATCAGGACGGAGTTTGAAAAGCGGGGCGGCGTGTGGAAGGACTCCTCCATCGCCGGCTTCGGTGCAGCCGACGCGGCCTTCCAGAACCGCATCGTGGCCGGCGATGCACCGGGGGCCAAGCAGGGCGTCATCGGCCTTGCGGCAGCCGATTTCGTCAATCAGGGCCTCATGAACCCCATCGACGACGTGGCGACGGCCGGCAAATGGGCGGACACCCTGCCGAAATCGATCCACGCTCTCATTTCCTACAACGGCCAGGTCTATCTCTCGCCGACCGGCGCGCATGGCGAAAGCTGGGTCTTCTATTCGAAGGAAGCCTTTGCCAAGGTCGGCATCACCGAGGAACCGAAAAGCTGGGACGCGTTCTTCTCAGCGCTCGACAAGCTGAAGGCTGCCGGAATCGTGCCGGTCGCCTGGGGCGGCCAGGCCTGGCAGCAGACCAAGGTCTTCAACATGGTCCTGCTCTCCCAGGTCGGGATCGACGGCTTTCTGAAGATCTATGTCGACAAGGACAAGAGCGAGGCTTCCGTCGAAGGGGTGAAGAAAACCCTCGACATCCTCGGCAAGCTACGCGCCTATGTCGACGAAGGTTCGCCGGGCCGCAACTGGAACGACGCGACCGCCATGGTCATCACCGGCAAGGCCGGCGTGCAGTTCATGGGCGACTGGGCCAAGGGCGAATTTACCGTCGCCGGCAAGCAACCCGGCAAGGATTACGGCTGCATGATCGCGCCGGAATCCGAGGGCATGGTCTACGTCGCCGACGCCCTGTGGTTCCCGAAGACCGGCAATGCCGAGACCGACAAAGCCCAGAAGCTGCTCGCCGAAGTCGTCATGGATCCGGCGGTGCAGGTGGAGTTCTCCCTGAAGAAGGGGTCTATTCCCATGCGCGGCGACGTCGACAAGTCCAGGCTGGACGCCTGCGCGCAAAAAGGTCTCGAACTGATGAGCGCCGGCAAGATCGTGCCCGATCAGGCTATCGTCCTGACGCCGCAGCAGGTCGGCGCACTCGATGACTTCGTCGACGAATTCTGGAGCGATGCGTCCGCAGACGCGGCCACCAGCGCCAAGGCGTTCTTCGAGATCTTCGAATAGGATATTGTGCACGGCGCCGGCCTTGAACCGGCGCCGCAGCGCTGAGCCTGCCTGCGTGCTGCCCTTCGCGGCCGCGTGCTTTGTTGCCGCCCGCCCACAAAAGAGTTCGCCGATGCACCCAAAACGCAAGCGCAACCTTGCTGCGACCGTAGCGCTTCTGCCGACATGGTTTGCGGCCATCGTCGTCTACATCGGCACCATGGTCTGGTCCATTCGTCTGTCCTTTACGGATTCGACGCTTTTTCCTTCATCGAACTACGTCGGCTTCGCCCAGTATGCAAAACTCTTTTCCTCTTCCAAGTGGATCGCCTCGCTTCAGAACGTGCTGGTCTTCGGCGTGCTCTACGTGGCCGGCTGCCTCGCGCTCGGTTTCCTGCTGGCGGCCGCGCTCGACCGGAAGGTCCGCTTCGAAAGCGCCTTCAGGACGATCTTCCTCTATCCCTACGCCATGTCCTTCGTCGTCACCGGTCTGATCTGGCAATGGATGCTCAATCCCACATTCGGCATTCAGGCGAGCATTCGCTCGCTCGGCTGGGAGAGCTTCGTCTTCGACTGGGTCGTAAACCGCGACATGGCGATCTACGCGCTGGTGCTCGCGGGTGTCTGGCAGGGCGCGGGGCTGGTGATGGTCATTGCGCTCGCCGGCATGCGCGGCATCGAAGGCGAGCAATGGAAAGCAGCCCAGATCGACGGCATCCCGGTCTGGCGCATCTATGTCTCGATCATCCTGCCCCAACTCGGCCCGGCGCTTGCCGCCGCCGGCATGCTGCTCGCCATGGGTGTGATCAAGACCTATGACATCGTCGTGGCCATGACCAATGGCGGCCCCGGCTCTTCGACCGAAGTTCCAGCCAAGTTCATCATGGACAATCTGTTCGGGCGCCAGAACCTGGGGCTTGCGACGGCCGGCGCCACGGTCCTCGTGCTGGGCGTCATCGCCGCGGTCGCCCCGTTCCGCTACGCAATGCACATGCGCAACAGACCGAGAGGAGCAGCGTGATGGCAAGTCCGCATCCGAACGGCCCCAGGCCGGCCCGCCTGACGGCGGGGAGCATCGGGCTTTACGCCTTCCTCGTCGTTGCGGCGCTGTTTTTCCTGCTGCCGCTCTACACCATGGTCGTCACGTCGCTGAAGACCATGGATGAGATACGGCTGGGGCAGATCTTCGCCCTGCCCGCGACGCTCGATTTCTCGGCCTGGGCAACCGCATGGTCCGGCGCCTGCATGGGCACTGTCTGTGTCGGCATACGCGCCGGCTTCTGGAATTCGGTAGCGATCACGGTGCCATCCGTTGCCCTTTCCGTGTTCATCGGCGCGATCAACGGCTATGCCCTTTCCCTCTGGCGGCCACGAGGCTCCAGCCTGCTGTTCGGCCTTCTCATGGCCGGCGGCCTGATCCCCTACCAGATTTTTCTCTATCCGATGGTCCGGGCGATGGCGAACATCAACCTCTACAATTCGGTGCCGGGCATCGTGCTTGTCCATGTCATCTTCGGCCTGCCATTGGTGACGCTGCTGTTCCGGAATTACTTCGTCAGCGTGCCGGAGGAGCTCTGCAAGGCGGCACGCGTCGATGGCGCCGGCTTCTGGCGGATCTTCTTCGAGATCATGCTGCCCATGGCCGTGCCGATGGTCGTCGTGGTCTCGATGCTACAGTTCACCGGCATCTGGAACGACTTCCTGCTCGGCCTGGTCTTTGCCGGACGCGACAACCTGCCGATGACGGTTCAGCTGAACAACATCGTCAACACCACGATGGGCGAGCGCACCTACAATGTGAACATGGCGGCAACCATTCTGACCGCCCTCGTCCCGCTCGCCATCTATTTCCTGTCCGGCCGCTGGTTCGTGCGCGGCATCGCCGCCGGCGCAGTCAAGGGGTAACGCTTCATGCAATCCGCCGTTTCCGTCAAGGACCTCAAGATCGCCTATGGCGACCACACCGTGATCGAAAAACTGTCGATCGACATCGCTCCCCGCGAGTTCCTGGTCCTGCTCGGCCCATCCGGCTGCGGCAAGTCCACGCTTCTGAATGCCATTGCCGGTCTTCAGGACATCACGTCAGGCGAGGTCTGGATTTCCGGCAAGAACGTCACCTGGGAGGAGCCGAAGGATCGCGGCATCGGCATGGTCTTCCAGTCCTATGCGCTTTATCCGCGCATGACGGTACGGAAAAACCTGTCCTTCGGCCTGCGCGTCGCCGGCCTGCCAAAGGCCGAGATCGAGGCCCGTATCGGGCGTACTGCGGCCCTTCTTCAGCTCGACAAGCTCTTGGACCGGCGCCCCGCCGAGCTGTCGGGCGGCCAGCGCCAGCGTGTGGCCATCGGCCGGGCGCTCGTCCGCCAGGTGGATGTCTTCCTGTTCGACGAGCCCCTCTCCAATCTCGACGCCAAGCTGCGCAACGAGTTGCGCGTCGAGATCAAGAAACTGCACCAGAGCCTCGGCAACACCATGATCTACGTAACCCACGACCAGGTCGAGGCGCTGACGCTGGCCGACCGCATCGCGATCATGAAGGACGGCGTGATCCAGCAATTGGCCTCGCCATCGGAGATCTATCACCGCCCGGCCAGTCTCTTCGTCGCCGGCTTCATCGGCGCACCGGCGATGAATTTTATCGAGGGAAGCATCGAACTGAAGGATGACGGCCCCGCTTTCGTCAGCAAGGGGCTGAACGTCGATCTCGCCGGCTATGCCTTTCAGGCTCCACCGCGGGGCGGGCCGGCGACCCTTGGCTTTCGACCCGAACACATCGCCCTCGATGGCGCGGCCAAGGGGTTACCGACTCTGATCGGGCGGGTGTCGGTCGTCGAACCCATGGGAGCGGATGCCGTCGTCTGGTTCGATTGGGCGGACAGGAGCCTGTCGCTCAGGGTGATGGGGGACGTTGCCTTGCAGCCGAACGAAGACATCGCGCCGGGGCTCGATATCGCGAAGGCGTCGCTGTTTGGCGCCGATGGATTGCGTCTGTGACGCGCTAAGACAGGATTCAGAAATACATGTCTCACATTCTTTATGACGCGCTGGTGATCGGCTCCGGCGCCGCGGGATCTTTTGCGGTCAAGGAGCTGACCGCGCAAGGATTGTCCGTCCTGCTTCTGGAGGCCGGCCCCGAGATCGGGCCGAAGGATTTCGATCCCTCGCGCAAGAAGGAACCGGCAAGCAGTATCAACATCTGGGAACGGGCGCGGGCGACGCTTAAAGGCCAGCCAATCCAGGCGCGCGCCGCATTCTTTACGGAGCGCTTCAGCCGCTTCTTCGTCAACGATCGCAAGAACCCCTACACCACGCCGGCCGACGCGCCGTTTCTCTGGATCAGGGGGCGTCAGGGCGGCGGCCGCCTGCACAGTTTCGGCCGGGTGCTGCTGCGCTGGACCGATGACGACTTCAAGATCAGGTCGCTGACCGGCAAGGGCGAGGACTGGCCGGTCTCCTATGACGAACTGGCTCCTTTCTACGCCGAAGTGGAATCCTATCTCGGGCTGCACGGCAACGAGGACCATGTCTCCACCCTGCCGGATGGTGTCTATGCCAAGCCGGCGAACCTCTCGCCGGCCGAAGAGGTCTTCAAGCAAACGGTCGAGAGCCGCTGGCCGGAGAGACACGTCGTCTCCTGGCGCTATATCGCCCCGGATGCGGAGCGGGTCCCGCGTCCGCTGCGGGATGCGCAAGCAACCGGACGGCTGACCATTCGATATAATGCGGTCGTGCGCCGCATCACGGTGGACGAGCACACGGGCCGCGCCACCGGCGCGGAATTCGTCGATCGTGCGACGGGCATGGTGGAAACGGTCCTGGCCGCAACGGTGGTGCTTTGCGCATCGCCGATCGAGAGTGTTCGCCTGCTATTGAACTCGGCATCGGCAGCCCATACCGGGGGTCTTGGAAACAGCTCCGGCACGCTCGGGCGCTACTTCATGGACCAGCTTCCCTGCCTGGCTTTCGGTTCCTTTGCGAAGGTCAAAGGCTGGGCCCCGGACAAGTCCGCGCCCGAGGATCCGTTCTACAATCCCTCCGGCGGCATTTTCATCCCCCGTTTCGAGCAGGTCGCGGGCGCTGCGCCGCGCGGCGACTTCAACTACCAGGGCAGCGTCGGCCGCGCGCCGGTATCCGACGACACCCCGGCCCGGCTCGCCTTCTTCGGCTTCGGCCGGATGCTGCCCTATGCCGACAACCGCATCACGCTTGACCCCAGGCGAAAGGATGCCTGGAACATACCGGTTCCGCACATCCGCTGCGCCATGCACCAGGAAGAGCATGAACTCTTGCATCGACAGGAACAGACGCTGGTCGACATGGTGCGGGATGCAGGAGGCGACCTGGAATTCATCGGCTCGCCCCATGGGCTCAAGGAAATGGGACAAGGGGCCTTCCCCGACGCCGATATCTTCAGCCGCTTCCTGTTCCGCAAATGGTTCAAAAAGACGATGTGCATGGGCGCTGCGATCCACGAAAGCGGCGGGGCCAGAATGGGCGTGTCGAGCCAAACCTCCGTTCTCAACCCCTGGAACCGGAGCTGGGACGTGCCCAATCTTATCGTCACCGACGCCAGCGCCTTCCCCGGCAGCGGTATTGCGGGCACCACTCTGACCGTCATGGCGCTCACCATCCGCGCTTGCCGCAAACTGGCTCGGGATTATCGCGGCGGCCTGATTTAGAGTTCAAGGCGAGCGCCACTCCGACACCCTCGACCTTCACCAGTCTGATTTTCATGGGATGTTCGGAGATCATGGCCTGCCACGGGATGAACACCGATAGCCCTGTCCGATTCATTTGGACGGGAAATTGGCCGAACTTCCGGGGCCGTGCAGTTGCGCGACGAGGGCAGCAAATTGCGAGCCGGCGATATCGAGAGGGCCGCTATTGTCGATTGTGGTTACATCCGGCTCGTCGAAAATATCCGGCACCTGCCGTTGCAGCCGGCTCAGGATATCCTGCTCACTCTCCCGGCCGCGTGCAACGAGACGGCTTGCGAGAACCTGTGGCGATGCGGTGATGTTGACGACCGCAACCCGTGGAAAGGCCTGCCGGAACTGGCCGAGCGCCGCACGGCTGCCATTGGCGATCAGGATTCTTCCAGCACGCACCCGCTCAAGCGCCTGCTTGGGGATGCCGTATTTCAATCCGTGCGCCTGCCAGGCGACGGCGAATTCGCCGGCCGATAGCCGGCTGTCGAAGACCTCGCCGGAAATGCTCTCGTGATCCTCGCCGCCGGCATCGGACGGCCGGGTGATGACGCGACGGACGAAATCGATATCCTCGCGGCCGGCAAAATGCTGCGCCACGAAACCGATGACGCTGTCCTTGCCGGCACCGCTGGGGCCGACCACGACGACGATCGCACCGGTCTGAACGTGCCCGTGCATCAGGCGACCCGCTTGCCTTCGCGCCAGACCGAGCGGACGACCGGGATACCGTCATGGCGCTGGACCCGGACGATATCGGCGCGCAGGCCGGTGGCGATCCGGCCGCGATCGGTGAGGCCGACCGTGCGGGCGGGCGTGGCCGTAACCATGGCGAGCGCCTGCGGCAGGCTGACGCTTTCCACCTCATCCGACAGGACGAAGGGCGCATGGATCAGGCTGAATGGCACGTAATCGGAGGACAGCACGTCAAGCACGCCGCGTTCGGCAAGGTCGCGGGCGGCGATATTGCCGGAATGCGATTTGCCGCGCACGATGTTCGGCGCCCCCATGAGCACGCTCAAACCGGCCGCATGCGACGCTTCCGCCGCCTCGAAGCTGGTCGGGAATTCGGCAAGGCGAATACCGAAGCCGACAGATTCCTCGACATGGGCGATGGTAGCATCGTCGTGGCTGGCGATGGCGATGCCGCGCTCGGCGCAAGCCTTGGCGATCTCGGTGCGATGCGGGCCGGCATACTTGGCCGAAAGCGCCTGCTGGCGGGCGCAGAACGCGGCGAAGGCCTCGTCGGATAGACCGCGCTTGTTCTTGTAGTAGAGCGTGTACTGATCCATCGTCTGGAACTGGCGCTGACCCGGCGCATGGTCCATCAGCGATACGAGGCCGACCTGCGGATCGTTTTCGAATTCCAGGAAGTGATCGAGCACGTTGTCGGTCGAGACCTCGCAGCGCAGGTGGATGCGGTGGTCAGCGCGAAGGCGGTTTTCCTTTGCGGCCTGCGCCAGGGCATCCGCCATGTCGCGCATCTCGCCCTGTTCGAAGCCGCCGTCCTCGTCGGAGCCCATGCGCAGGCAGTCGAACACCGTGGTGATGCCGGATGTGACGACCTGCGCGTCATGCGCCTGGATCGCCGCCATCTTCAGCCAGCGCACGCCGGGACGCGGCGAATAATGGGCTTCCAGGTGATCGGTGTGCAGCTCGACCAGGCCGGCGATCAGGTAATCGCCCTCGAAATCCTCACCGGTGCGGCTGGCACCTTCCGAGATGTCGGCGATCTTGCCGTCACGGATCAGGACGGAGCCATCGAGGATCCGGTCTTCGAGGACGATGCGGGCATTGGAGAGAACGATTTCAGCTGTCATGTCAGGCCATCTTTCGTTTGGACGTGCCGCCCAGCGGCAAAAGCGAGTGAACGGTAAACGGAGCGCCGCGCTCGGGCTCGATAAACAGGGCAAGCGAGGCCACGGTCAGCGGCTTGCCGATGAAGGGCGCGAAGCTCTGCTCCAGCAGGCGTTTCATTGAGGCCTGCCGCTCCGCCGGCACCGGACCGGTCAGCGTCATGTGGAAACGGAAGCTCTCGAAGACGTAGGGGTATCCCCATTCGAGGAGGTTTCTCCGCATCACGTCACTGAGCTGTTCCGGTTTGCGGCGCGCCATATCGGCCTCCGACAACGATGCCCGGAATGGAGAGAATCGCCGGACAGTTTCATTCGCGAGGCCCTGCAATTCGGGACAATTTCCGGCGGGCACCAGTGCAAAGAACGGCCCCAGTTGACCGAGAACCATCTTCGGAATCTCGAAGGGAACACACTCGCCGGCAAATGCATCGAACACGTCAAGAAGCTGCGATTCGCTGGTGCCTGGAGCCAGTTCAAAAGGCGCCTTCAGCGTTCCGTGAAAACCGTAGCGGCGCGGGTCGGCAGTCAACGCAGTCAGCTCGGCCGCATCGAAATCGCCGGCAGCCTGAAGTGCGTGGGTTTCGCCGGTAAACGGATTGCCACCCAGCCACCGCTCCGCGGCAGCGCTCAGCGGGTCGTCTTCATCGGGCGAGATATAGAATGCGTAGCGCACTGGTCATTCCCTGCAAAGATGTCACGGAAGCAGTGATCGGACGGGCCGATTTGACCCCGTCGCTACGCGCTATTCGTGACATTATCGTGATGAGTGGCAATGATCCGCCACTCTATTCAGTGTGTTTTCTGGCCCATGAGACGCGAGCGCAGCAGATTGGAGACGCTGTCGAAGATGAAAACGACGATGAGAATCAGGATAACCATGTAGCAGACGTTTTCCCAGTCGGAATTCGTTCGCATCGCTTCCCAGAGTTTCAGGCCGATGCCCCCCGCACCGACAGCACCGATGATCGTTGCCGAGCGTGTATTGGATTCCCAGAAATACAGCGCCTGGCTGGCAAAGACCGGCAGCACCTGCGGCAGGACGCCGAAACGCTGCACGGCGAGCGGTGCGGCACCGACCGATTTCACGCCTTCACGCTGCTTGTCGTCGATATTTTCCAACGCTTCCGAATAGAGTTTTCCGAGCGTGCCGGTATCGGTAAAAAAGATCGCCGACATGCCGGCGAGTGGTCCGGGGCCGAAGGCGCGGGTGAAGAACAGCGCCCAGATCAGCATGTCCACCGAGCGCAGGAAATCGAAGAAGCGCTTGGTCACCTGATTCAGCACGCCATTGCGGGTGATGTTGCGCGCAGCAAGGAAACAGAGCGGGAAGGCGATGATCGAGGCAAACAGCGTGCCGACGAAAGCCATGACGATGGTCTGGAGCAGCTTGGTCCAGACATCGAGATGCTGCCATTCGGAATTGTAGAGAATGTTGTTCCAGGCCAGTGACAGGTTCGATCGGCTCGGATCGAGACGCTCGCCGCTGACGATCAGGTTCGTCACTTCGCCGAAGGACTTGTTGAAGAACGGCGAGTTGGTGTCGAAGATGAAGTTGGCCCAGCCGGGAAACCGATTGTGGATGCTGATCTTTTCCACGTCGACATCGGCCCACCCGGTCATCCCGAAAGCGACCGTGATCTTTTCGCCCGGCCGTTTCTGCGTCGCCCATTCGGGCAACGCGCCTTCCGGCTTGACGCCGGTGGCCCGGTCGAGATCGATCAGCAACGTTTCGCCGTTATGTGTCGCGGCAACCTTGCCGTCAGCCACGTCGATGCTCGTCGTGCTGTTGAAATTGATCGTCGCGCGGCTGACGACCTCCTCAGTTCTGGTTTCCGTGCGGGCACCAGCCTCGGCATTGCTGCCGACAGCCGAGTTCGGCGCCATGAAGCTGAAGCTCGAGCCCTTCTTCGGCACGTCCTGCTGCGTTACGGCAGGGACATCGATAGTCCGGTCCACCCTCTTCGTCTCGATCCTGACCCATTCCGGCTTGGCATTCGGCCCGAGCGGCGAATAACGCGGATAAACCACCTGCATCGTTCCATCGGTGGCGATCTTGATATCGGGGCGAACCTCGTAGGAAACCCAGTCGGCCAGATAGGTGCCGGCAATGCCCCAGTTGGCGTTGACGAGAACCTGGCCGATCGAAAAGAACCACCAGCTGTAGATCATGTAGAGCGCGATACCGGCAAAGATCAGAGCGGTGCGGATACTCTTGCTCGACGAGCCCTTGAGGAGATGCGGGTGGCGCGCGGCGATCGCTTCCATCTGCGCGGCATTCATCATGGTGCTGGCGGTCATGGTCCGCTCCTATTGCGCAAGCTGGAAGGCCTGGTCGCCGACAAGACGGCGGCGCAGCCACGCGGAAAACTGATCGACGGCGATGATCGTGGAAAACAGCAGGATAACGATGGCCAGCGTCTTGGCCTCATGGCCCTGGCTGATGGAAAGCCGCAGCGGCTCGCCGATACCGCCGCCGCCGACCGCACCGATGATCGTCGAGGCGCGCACGTTGATTTCAAGGCGCAGCAGGAAATAGCTCATGAAATTCGGCAGCACCTGCGGCACGATGCCGAACCAGACCCGCTCGAACCAGTTGCCGCCGGCGGCCCTCAGCCCCTCGTCCGGCTTCATATCGGCATTCTCGACAACCTCGAAGAACAACTTGCCCAGCGCCCCGACCGTATGGATCGACACCGCGATCATCGCCGGGATGGGCCCAAGCGACAGGATGGCCAGGAAAAAGCCGGCGATCACCACTTCCGGAAAGGCACGCAGGATTTCCATGAAGCGCCGCGCCAGACCGCGAACCCACGGGTTCGGCATCAGGTTGCGCGCCGCGAAGAAGCAGAGAATGAAACCGAAGAACATGCCGAATATGGTGGAGAAAATGGCGATGTTCACCGTTTCCAGCATCTTGTAGAAATATTCGGGCACATAGAACGTATCCGTCAGGTACATGCGGCCTTCGGGATAATTGTATTTCAGGCTGCCATCGTCATAGGGCGAGGGCAGATCGAACATGGCGCGGCCGATCTCGGCGCCGTCGCGCGGCACGAGATCGCCGACGAAATCGAAGAAATAGGGCAGCCGGTCGAAGAATTTGCCGGCATTGGTCGCGTTGGCAAACCACAGCGAACCGGACAGGGCCATGGCAAGCAGCGCGAGACCGAGAAAAGTATAGGTCCGGCGGCGGAGATTGAGCTCCTGCCAATGGCGTTCGACCAGAGCGCCATTGTCGCTCAAGGTTGCTGAAAGCGCTGACGTGGCCATGAAGTCTCCGGCAAAACGATAGACCTCGCCGGACATCATGTCCGTGAAGCCTGGTCAGACAAGGAAACGCTGGCCGGAAGGACCGGCCAGCGCTTTGGTTTCAAGGAATATCAGCCGCCGATGGTCGACTTGCGGGCGTCGATGATCGGCTTGTAGAAGTCGGAATTGACTTCGACGAAGCCCTTGAAGTCGCCGCCTTCGATGGCAGCGAAGCATGCTGCATCGGTCTTCGGCAGATCGAGCATGAACTGCTTGAACTTGGCCTTCATGTCGTCGTTGAGCGACGAGCGAACGACGATCGGGCCGTTCGGGATCAGCGGCGAGCGCCACAGTTCGACCAGGTCGTTCATGTCGAGAACGCCCTTTTCGACCATCTTGCGCAGATTGCCGGAGGTGTAGCCGTCCTTGAATTCGCCGATGCCCGAACCGAAGGTCGTGCCGGCATCGAAGGTGCCCTTGAGCACTTCGAGAACGAGGTTTTCATGGCCGCCGCCGAAACCGGTGGAACCGAAGAATTCCTTGACGGGCATGCCGATCGTTTCCGGCAGCGTGACGCTCGGGATGAGATAGCCCGAGGTCGAGTCCGGATCGGCAAAGCCGAGCTTCTTGCCCTTCAGGTCGGTGACCTTGGTGAAACCGCTGTCCTTGCGGGCAACCATGATCGAGTAGTAACCGGTCGAACCGTCGGTCTGTTCGGTCGTCAGGATCGGCTCGACGGCGTCAGCCTTGGCAAGGAAGATCTTGGCATAGCCGGAAGCGCCGAGCTCTGCATAATCGAGCGTACCGCCGAGCAGGCCCTGGATAACGCCGTCATAATCGGCAGCCGGGAAGAACGAGACCTTCTCGACGCCAATTGCCTTCGGCAGCGATTCCGACAGGCACTGGAAGTTGCGCAGGCGGTCGGCTTCGTTCTCGCCGCCGAGGATGCCGACGCGGAATTCCTTGAGGTCTTCAGCCTGAACGTGGCCGACGAGGGCAAAGAGCGCAACGGCGCTAAAGAGTGCTTTCTTCAACATAAGGGTCTTCTCCTGTTTTCCCGGCGGCGCCGGTTCACATTCGGTTGCAAAGGTCGTGCCCTTGACGCGGGCTTTCGATCCTGTCGGACGGCTATAGTCCGGCCAGTGCCAGCGGCTTGACGCCGGCGGATTTCGTATTGTCCTGCGCGGCAGGAAAATTGATGCTCGTGGAGGTCATCGATTCCTCGATCTCGCCGCCGCTTCCGTAGATTTCCGCGACGGCTGCCGCCGTCAGATCCTGCGGCTGGCCGTCGAAAACGACTCTGCCATGTGCCATGCCGATGATGCGCTCGCAGTAATTGCGCGCCGTATCCAGCGTGTGCAGATTGGTGACGACGGTGATGCCGTCGCGCTCGTTGATATCGCGCAGCGCATCCATGACGATCTTGGCGTTCAGCGGATCGAGCGAGGCGATCGGTTCGTCGGCAAGCAGCATCTTCGGCTGCTGCATCAGGGCACGGGCGATGGCGACGCGCTGCTGCTGGCCGCCGGACAACGTGCCGGCCGGCTGCAAAGCAGTCTGCTCGATTCCAAGCCTCTCCAATGCGCCGATCGCCATGATCCGCTCTTCGCGGGTGAACATGTTGAGGATGCTGAGAACGGTGGAACGATGATTGAGGCGGCCGAGCAGCACATTGGTCAGAACGTCGAGACGCGGCACAAGGTTGAACTGCTGGAAGATCATGGCGCAATCGCGCTGCCAGTTTCGAAGGGCGCTACCCCGCAGCGACGACACTTCCAGATCACCGAAATGGATGGAGCCGGACGAAACGTCGTTCAGGCGGTTGATCATCCTGAGCAGCGTCGACTTGCCCGCGCCGGACCGGCCGATAATGCCGACCATCTGGCCCTGCGGGATGTCGAACGTAACCGAGTTGACGGCGATTTTCTTGCCGAACTGACGGGTTACATTCTTCAGCTGAAACATGGGCACTCATCCTTTGGCAGTGGTACCGGTCGTCGGTATCCCCTTGCCATAGCGGCGCTTGATGAAGGGGGAATGTCAGATTGATGTAGCTTTTGTTACAGTCCACAATCCCCGCGCAGACGGGGGTTGCAGCGTAAAAAATCAGGCATTGTGACGGGCGAGGAACGCGTCCGCGTCGAGCATCCGGAAGTCGTTCAGGGCATCGCGCAACTTCGCGTGATCCCAGTCCCACCAGGCAAGTTTCTCGAAACGCCCGGCGATGTCCTCGCCGAAACGTTCGCGGATCAATTTTGCCGGAACACCGCCGACGATGGTGTAGGGCGCGACGTCCTTGGAGACCACGGCCCCCGCGCCGATCACCGCGCCATTGCCGACCTTGACGCCGGGCAACACAGTCGCGCCGTGGCCGATCCAGACGTCATGGCCGATGACGACGCGGTTTTCGCGACGCCAGGCGAAGAAATCCTGGTCCATGTCCGCATCCGGCCAATAATCCTTAGCCCGGTAAGTAAAATGATGCAGCGTCGCCCGCCAGACCGGATGATTGGTGGCGTTGATGCGCACGGAGGAGGCGATATTGGCGAACTTGCCGATTACAGCGCACCAGACCGAGCCGTCCTCCATGATGTAGGAATAATCGCCGATTTCCGTTTCAGAAATGCGGCAGCGCTCGGCGATTTCGGTATAACGGCCTATCGTGCAGTCAGTAACCCGCGCCGTCTCATGGATGAGCGGCGTTTCCGAAAGCTTGATCGTCATGCGGCGGCCTTTCGCGGCGAAAAGGCGGAGACGTCGAGGATACGATCAGCGACGGCGTCGCGCACTTCCTCGTCATGGAAGATACCAAGGAGAGCAACGCCCTCAGCCTTCTTGGCGGCAATCATCTCGACGACGACACGCCTGTTTTTCGCATCCAGAGAGGCCGTTGGCTCGTCGAGCAGGAGGATGACATGATCGGTGATGAAGCCGCGGGCGATGTTGACGCGCTGCTGCTCGCCGCCGGAAAAGGTGGCAGGCGGCAATTGCCAGAGTTCGCGCGGCAGATTGAGTTTTGCCAGCAGCTCGGACGCCTTTGCTCGCGCCTCGTCCTGCGCCACGCCACGCGCCAGAAGCGGCTCGGCGACGACGTCGAGTGCTGATACGCGCGGAACGACACGCAGGAACTGGCTGACGTAGCCGAGCGTATCGCGCCGAACTTCCAGGACAGCGCGGGGAACCGCGGTGGCGAGGTCCACGAGGTGTCCCTGATGTTCGATCAGGATCTGCCCGGCATCGACGGCATAATTGCCGTAGAGCATCTTCAGGATCGAGCTTTTGCCGACACCCGACGGACCGCCGAGCACGACGCATTCGCCCTTCTTCACCGAAAAGGAAACGCCGGAGACGACCGGCAGGGTGATGCCGTCACGCAGATGCATAGTGAAGCTCTTGGCGACTTCGGAAACAACGAGGGGAGTGGCCATGGTCACACCTGCAGAATGGAGGAAACGAGAAGCTGGGTGTAGGGCTCGCGCGGATCGTCAAGCACCCGGTCGGTGAGGCCCTGCTCGATCACCAGCCCGTCCTTCATCACCATCATGCGGTGCGAGAGAAGCCGCGCAACGGCGAGGTCATGGGTGACGATGATCGCCGACAGGCCCAGGTCATGGACCAGGCCGCGCACCAGGTCGAGCAGGCGCGCCTGCACCGAGACATCGAGACCGCCGGTCGGCTCGTCCATGAAGACGAGGCGCGGCGACGTGACCAGATTGCGGGCAATCTGCAGACGCTGGCGCATGCCGCCGGAAAAGGCGCGCGGCTGGTCGTCGATCCGGTCCTCTTCGATCTCGACACGCCGCAGCCAGTCGGCCGCGGTTGCGCGGATATTGCCGTAATGCCGGTCGCCGACCGCCATCAGCCGCTCGCCGACATTGGCGCCGGCCGAAACCGTCATCCGCAATCCGTCGGCCGGATTCTGGTGCACGAAGCCCCAGTCCGTGCGCATCAGGAAGCGCCGCTCGGCCTCACCCATGCGGGCGAGATCGCGATACTGGCCATCGCGCATATGGTATTCGACGACGCCGGAGGTCGGCATCAGCCGCGTGGAAAGACAGGAAAGCAGCGTCGTCTTGCCCGAACCGGATTCGCCGACGATCGCCAGGACCTCGCCCGGCCATAGCTCGAAGGAGACGTTGCGGCACCCGATGCGGCTGCCGTAGAATTTCGAGACGTCGTTGACTTTGAGAAGCGGGACGGCACTCATTCGGCGGCCTCCTGTTGAGCAAGAAGATGACCGGCGTGACCATGCGCGCGGCGGTCCTCGCAATGGTCGGTATCCGAGCAGACGAACATCCGCCCGCCCTTGTCGTCGAGAATGACTTCATCGAGATAGACCTGCTCGGCGCCGCACAGCGCGCAGGGCTTGTCGAAATGCTGGATCTCGAACGGATGATCCTCGAAATCGAGGCTGACGACCTCCGTATAGGGCGGCACCGCGTAGATGCGCTTTTCGCGACCTGCACCGAACAGCTGCAGCGCTTCCGACATGTGCATTTTCGGATTGTCGAACTTCGGCGTCGGCGAGGGGTCCATGACGTAGCGGCCTTCGACCTTGACCGGATAGGCATAGGTCGTGGCAATATGGCCGTTGCGGGCAATGTCCTCGTAGAGCTTCACATGCATGAGGCCGTATTCCTCCAGTGCATGCATCTTGCGGGTCTCGGTCTCGCGCGGCTCGAGAAAGCGCAGTGGTTCGGGGATCGGCACCTGATAGACCAGCGTCTGGCCGGCGGTCAGCGTCTCCTCCGGAATGCGGTGGCGCGTCTGGATGATCGTCGCCTCGCGGGTCTTTGTCGTCACCGCGACATTGGCGACCTTCTGGAAGAAGGCGCGGATGGACACCGCGTTCGTCGTGTCGTCGGCCCCCTGGTCGATGACCTTCAGCACGTCATCCGGCCCGAGGATCGCCGCCGTCACCTGCACGCCGCCGGTACCCCAGCCGTAGGGCATGGGCATTTCGCGCGACGCGAAGGGAACCTGATAGCCGGGTATCGAAATCGCCTTGAGGATCGCCCGGCGGATCATCCGCTTGGTCTGTTCGTCGAGATAGGCGAAGTTGTATGTGGCAAGATCAGTCATTCGGCTGCCTCCTTCAAACGGGAATAGGTCTCCAGCCGCCCGGCAAGCGTACCGGTGTGAAGCTCGAACAGATGGTTGTCGGCATCGTGGAAATAGATCGAACGGCCCTCGCCTTCGACACGCGGGCGCGGCGGCATGACGTCGAGGCCGAGCGAGCGGATGCGCTCCAGATAGATGTCGATGTCCTCGTCCCGGATCTTGAAGGCGACGTGGTTGTAGGTCCGCTCGCTCAAGCTTTTGCCCTGCATGATCGCGATCCAGAGGTCGCCGATGGTGAAGAACTTTTCCGGTGCAAGCGAAAATGGCTTCTCGCCACCCGCATAGACTTCCCTGGCACCGAAGACCGTTTCGAGAATTTCACTCATCCGGTCGAGATCGCTGACGATGAAGGTGATGTGGGAAATATCCTCGATCATTCTGCTGCTTCCCGAACGCCGTTGTCCTTCCCCGCGCCGTCCTCCCCGGCGCCGGACTTTGCGTCGTATTCGGCGCGCATGCGGCGGACGAGATCGAGTTCGGCCTGGAAATCGACGTAATGCGGCAGTTTCAGGTGCTCGACGAAACCGGTCGCCTGGACATTGTCGGAATGCGAGATGACGAATTCCTCGTCCTGCGCCGGCGCCACGACATCCTCGCCAAACTCCTGCGCACGCAGCGCCCGATCGACCAGCGACATGGCCATGGCCTTGCGCTCGCTCTGGCCAAATACCAGGCCGTAGCCGCGGGTGAACTGCGGCGGGTTTTTCGCCGAGCCCTGGAACTGGTTGACCATCTGGCATTCGGTCACCTGGATCGGGCCGAGCGAGACGGCAAAGCCAAGCTCGGGAATATCCAGATCGACCTCGACCTCGCCGATACGGACCTCGCCGACGAAGGGATGGGTGCGGGCATAGCCGCGCTGGGTGGAATAGGCGAGTGCCAAAAGGAAGCCCTCGTCGCCGCGCGCCAACGCTTGCAGGCGCAGATCGCGGTTGAGCGGAAATTCCAGCGGTTCACGCGTCAGGTCGCCCGGCACATGATCTTCCGGCATCTTTCCATCGCCTTCGATCAGGCCTTCGCCGGCAAGAATGTCGGAGACCCGCATCATCGCGCTTTCGTCCGCCGTCCTGCGCGTGGGTTCGGCAACCGGCCCGTCGGTCAAAAGCGATGGGTCGAGCAGGCGGTGGGTATAGTCGAAGGTCGGCCCCAGAAGCTGACCACCGGGCAGGTCCTTGTAGGTGGCCGAGACACGGCGCTCGATCTTCATTTTCGCAGTATCGACCGGCACCGACATGCCGAAGCGCGGCAGTGTCGTGCGGTAGGCGCGCAGGATGAAGATCGCCTCGATCATGTCGCCGCGCGCCTGCCGGACGGCAAGGGCTGCGAGTTCACGATCATAGAGCGAGGCTTCCGCCATGACCCGGTCGACGGCAAGGCCAAGCTGGGCGACGATCTGCTCAATCGAGATGGCCGGCAGAGACCGATCGCCGCGGCGGCGGTCGGCCAGAAGCTGGTGCGCATTGGCGATGGCGGCTTCGCCACCTTTGACGGCAACATACATGGATCAGACCTCCCGACGACGAAGTTTGGTGGTGCGCGGCAAACACAGGACATCCGTGCCGGCAACGAGGATCAGATCGACGCCCCTCGGAAACAGCGCCCGGTTTTCCGCCCAGAGGGTGAGGAAAATCTCCGGAAGCCCGAGGGGTGCAATGATGGTCTCGCTCTTTATGCCGGGGCCGGCGGCGACGAATTCGGGGCCGCCATGGAGCGAGGCGAGTTCGAGTACCAGCGTTGCCGAGCGGTCGGGATATTCCTGCGTGCCCAGCGCGAACTGGTCGAAACCGGGCACAAGCCCGCCGGCTTCGATAAAGACGAAACGGGCCTCCGGCTTGAGGTTCGTCAAAGGCGCACTTGTGTGGAAGGACAGCCAGGCGGGAACGGAGGATTGGACGAGGGCATTCGTCAGCCAGACGGGCGTGCCGTCGTCGCACAGGGTAAGCGCAATCGCCCCGGCTCCGGCACCGAGCGGCGCGGGCGGCATTGCCGCAGCGCCCAGCGGCACGATCGTGCCCGGACGCGCCATGGCGTCCATCAATGCCCGGAACACCGATTGCGACTGAAAAACCGGATCGGTGAAGGCACCGGCATAGGCGCTGGCGTGGATTTCGGTTTGAACGCCCATCAATTGTCTCCCCGGACCATGGTGAAGAAGTCGACCCGTGTCGCGGCGGTCTCTTCCGCCTGCCTGCGGTCTTCCGCATCGATGCGGCTTTCCACCGCATCGATCAGCTGCCCGACCACCTGCGAATATTCGGACCG
The DNA here is from genome assembly GCF_017873135.1 of Rhizobium herbae. GTDB lineage: Bacteria > Pseudomonadota > Alphaproteobacteria > Rhizobiales > Rhizobiaceae > Pararhizobium > Pararhizobium herbae. Next base: position 355,967 of record NZ_JAGGJV010000003.1, read on the forward strand.
CTGATGGAGCGCGTCGAAAATGGCGGCGAGACGTGCCTTTTCCCGGTCGTTGCCAAGCAGCTGGCCATGACCGATCTCGCCGGAACCGAGCCGCACTGTGGCGCGGCTCACCGTCGCTTCGCCGAGATTGAACGGGTCGCCGCCACCGCCGATACGGCCGCGCACCATGACGAGGCCGCTTTCCGGGCCGCGCACGGGGTGAACCTCCGGCTTCGGCTCGATGGCCTGCCAGGCCGTCTGCAATTCCACAGCCGAAGCGCGCGCCAGGAGACCCATCGCTCGTTTGCGGCCGTCGGCCGCAGCGCCGATATTTTGTTTGATCGCGTCCATTGCTTCCGTCCAAAATGTCTATTAACCTAGACAACCGTACATCTGATGATTTTTTGTAGAACCGGAACATGACGGGCTTGTGACATGAATGCGAAAAAGGCGGTGGAACGGCAAACCGGCGTCGCCCTCTGGCGACAGATCGCCGACCTGATCCGGTTATCGATCAGCAATGGCGATTACGACCAGATGGGCATGGTACCGCCGGAAACCGTGCTGGCAGGGCAGTTCGGCGTCAACCGCCACACCGTTCGCAGTGCCTTGGCCGCTCTTGCCGACGAGGGTCTGGTTCACGCTATCCAAGGCCGCGGCACGATGATCCAGCGAAAGGAGCGGCTGAGTTTTCCGATTTCGAGACGCACCCGCTTTTCGCAAGGTCTTGGCGATCAGGCGCGTGAAACGGAAGCCCGGCTGCTGGCCCATGCCACATTGCCGGCGGCCGGAGAGGTCGCGACGGGATTGAAGATTGCGCCTGGACGCACCTGCATCCGAATGGAACTGGTCAGCAGCGCCGATGGACGGCCGGTGTCCTGTTCCACCAGCTATTTCCCAATGGATCGCTTTCCGCATATGGCCGAGCAGTTCGAAGGGCTGGGCTCGATCACCAAGGCCTTTGCGGCGCAAGGCCTGGCGGATTATGTGCGGGTTTCGACGGAGCTTGTCGCACGCCACGCCAATGCCGACGAACTGATGTTGCTCCGGCTATCGCCCGGCGCCATCGTCATCGAAGCGACTGCCATCAATGCCGATCCGGGCGGGGTCCCCGTTCAATTCTCCCGCACCCGCTTTGCCGCCGATCGCGTCAAGCTGAAGATCGAAACCTGACGCATAAAAAAGGGCGCGATACCGAAGCATCGCGCCCTCTTCCAATCTATCGAAGCAGTCAAACGTCGGCGATGAAAGTCTGCTTCTGCGTGCCCAGACCCTCGATGCCGAGCTCGACGACATCGCCGGCCTTGAGATACTGCGGCGGCTTGAAACCCATGCCGACACCGGGCGGCGTGCCGGTCGAAATGATGTCGCCGGGATGCAGCGTCATGAACTGGCTCAGGTAGCTGACGACATGCGCAACGCCGTAGACCATGGTCTTCGACGATCCGTTCTGCTTGCTTTCGCCATTGACCGTCAGCCACATCTTCAGCTTCTGCGGATCGGCAACTTCGTCCTTTGTGACAAGCCAGGGGCCGGTCGGGCCGAACGTGTCGCAGGATTTGCCCTTGGTCCATTGTCCGGAACGTTTGGTCTGGAAGTCACGCTCCGAGACGTCGTTGATGACGCAGTAACCCGCGACATGCTCCAGCGCATCGGCCTCGGACACATATTTCGCCTTTTTGCCGATCACGACGCCGAGCTCGACTTCCCAGTCGGTGGCTTCCGATCCGCGCGGGATGATGACGTCGTCGTTCGGACCGACGATCGCCGAAGTCGCCTTCATGAAGATCACGGGTTCAGGCGGCACGGTGGCGCCGGTTTCGGCGGCATGATCGGCGTAGTTGAGGCCGATACAAATGAATTTTCCGGTTCCGGAGACGCAGGCGCCAAGGCGCGGACTGCCCCCGACAACCGGCAGGCCGTCGATATCGAGGCTCTTCGCCCAGCCCATATCGCTGATCGCATCGCCGCCGACGTCGGCGATGATGCCGCTCAGGTCCCTGATCTGGCCGTCCTTGTCGAGAACGCCCGGCTTTTCCGAACCCAGGGGGCCGTACCGCAAAAGTTTCATCTTTCCTCTTCCCTTAAAACACAGATTATCGTGCCGCATGACAAATCAAAGGCGGGCAGCGTTGTAAAGCGCTTTTGCCGGTGAGATCGTATCGGTCGTCGGATAAATCTTGCGGTCCGGCAGAGGTTCTATTGCGGATTGCCTCTGCCGGCTGAGCACACCCTCTGAACGGAAAGATCGGGCTGAACGGGGAGATCGGGGCCGTGGCGGGATCGGCTCCCGCCACAATGCGTCTTTACGCAGCCCTGGAATAGGCCTTTGCCATATCGGGCAGGCGCATGACACGGATTTTCGAGGCCTGGCCGGCCGCGTTGAAAGCGATGAAGCGCTCCTTGCAGACCTCGACCATCCGCGCTGTCGCCGGCTTCAGATAGTTGCGCGGGTCGAAATTGTCCGGATGCTGCAGATGATGCTTGCGGATCTCGCCGGTAAACGCCAGGCGAAGGTCGGTGTCGATATTGACCTTGCGGACGCCGAGCGGAATCGCCTTCTGGATTTCATGGACGGGAACACCCCAGGTCTGCTTCATCTTGCCGCCGAATTCATTGAACAGATCCTGCAGGTCCTGCGGCACCGACGATGACCCGTGCATGACCATATGGGTGTTGGGCAGGCGCTTGTGGATCTTGGCGATCGTGTCGATCGAGAGGATTTCACCGTCCGGCGCACGGGTGAACTTGTAGGCACCATGGCTGGTGCCGATCGCAACGGCAAGCGCATCGACGCCGGTCTTTTCGACAAAATCAAACGCCTGTTCCGGATCGGTCAGCAGTTCCTCGCGCGACAGCTTGCCTTCGAAGCCATGGCCGTCTTCCTTCTCGCCGGCACCCGTTTCCAGGTTGCCGAGACAGCCAAGTTCGCCTTCGACCGAAACACCGGCCGCGTGGGCGATCTTCACCACTTCGGCCGTAACGCCGACATTGTATTCATAGGTCGCGATCGACTTGCCGTCGGCGAGCAGCGATCCGTCCATCATGACCGATGTAAAGCCGTTGGTGATCGCCGAAATGCAGGTCGACGGCTGGTCGCCGTGATCGAGATGCAGGCAGACCGGAATATGCGGATATTCTTCGGTGGCCCCAAGGATCAGATGACGCAGGAAGGCGTCGCCCGCATAGGCGCGGGCACCGCGGCTTGCCTGCAGAATGACCGGAGAATCCGTGGCATCGGCGGCGCGCATGACGGCCTGGATATATTCCAGATTGTTCACGTTGAAGGCCGGCAGCGCGTAATTATGTTCAGCGGCGTGGTCCAGCAACTGCCGCAAGGTGATCAATGCCATTCAAAAAGTCTCCCGTTATCTCCGCGCCATCATGTCTGATCACGATGACGCTCATCTTATTCTCCGCCTGAGCAGAAGTGCTCCCCACAAAGCCAACTGGTATCGCGACCAGGCCTCCTGGCGAATTTGGGGCGGATTTGCCTGGCACCATAATTGATGATCCGGGTTTGGCAACCGCCGCCACGCCGGAAATAAAGACCATCCCTGAACGGAAACGTTGCAGATGAGGCTCTGTGGACAAAATATCCCGCATTTTTTGTCGGATTGACCGAAGCAATCTATGATTGAGTCTTGATCGATATGCGCGGGACACTCCCCGGCACGGCTCGACGACCGGCTTTTGATGTCAATCGAGGCGAACGTATGATCCTTTCGGAGAAAGACCATCCTGCGAATGCATATTACGTAAACTGCCGGGAATAATACTCAAACTTGCGCGGAGCGCGCCGGGCAATTCACGCGATCGTATTTCAGCTGGCGCAAATATGCAGGAAAACGGCGCGATTGAAATGCAACCGAAGCGCTATAGATACCTGTCCGTCAGCGACATTGCGGCGTCTGAACTACGACAAATGGCCTTGCCTTTGCGAAAAAATTGGCATTCTCTCGCCGCTTCGAAAACCAAAAAAGGGGAAGGATAACAAAAATGACATTGGCAAAAATCAACCTCCGTACAGCGATGCTGCTGGGATCGATTCTCATCGGCGCGAGCCCTGCGCTCGCGGAAACGGTCCTGCACCGGGGCAATGCCGGCGAGCCGCAGACGCTCGACCAGGCGCACACCTCGATCAATATCGAAGAATTCATTCTGAAGGACCTCTATGAAGGCCTGACGATCTATGACGCAGCCGGCAAGGTCGTTCCGGGTGCTGCCGAAACATGGGACCTCTCCGACGATGGCCTGGTCTATACCTTCAAGCTGCGCGCCGACGCCAAATGGTCGGACGGCTCTCCGGTCACCGCCGAGGACTTCGTCTTCTCGCTCCAGCGCGTCGAAGACCCGAAGACCGCGGCCGGCTACGCCAACATCCTTTTCCCGATCAAGAACGCCGAAAAGGTCAACAAGGGCGAAGTGCCCGTCGATCAGCTTGGCGTGAAGGCCGTTGACGACAAGACTTTGGAAATCACCCTCGAGCGTCCGACGCCCTTCTTCCTGGAACTGCTGGCGCACCAGACCGCTCTGCCGGTCTCCAAGGCCAGCGTCGAAAAGAACGGCGCCGATTTCGTCAAGCCGGGCGTGATGGTGTCGAACGGCGCCTACAAGCTCGTCGCCCACACGCCGAACGACAGCCTGACCACCGAGAAGAACCCGTCCTACTGGGACGCGGCCAACGTCAAGATCGACAAGGTGATCTTCTACCCGATCGACGACCAGGCAGCCTCCGTCCGCCGGTTCGAGGCCAAGGAAATGGACCTTGCCTACAACTTCTCGGCCGACCAGCTGGACCGGCTGCGCAAGTCCTATGGCGAGCAGGTCCATGTTTCTCCGACGCTCGCGACCTATTATTACGCCTTCGACACCCGCCAGGAGCCCTATAGCGACGTCCGCGTTCGCCGTGCACTCTCCATGGCCGTCGACCGCGACTTCCTCGCCAAGGAAATCTACTCCGGCTCGCAGCTGCCGTCCTACTCGATGGTGCCTCCAGGCATGGCAAGTTACGGCGATCCGGCAAAGGCCGATTTCGCTGACAAGTCGCAACTCGACCGCGAAGATGAGGCGCTCAAGCTGATGAAGGAAGCCGGTTACGGCGAAGGTGGCAAGCCGCTGGATATCGAGATCCGCTACAACACCAACCCGAACCACGAGCGTGTGGCGACCGCAGTCGCCGACATGTGGAAGAACACGTTCGGCGCCAAGGTGTCGCTGGTCAATCTCGACGTTTCCTCGCATTACGCCTACCTGCAGGAAGGCGGCAAGTTCAACGTCGCCCGCGCCGGCTGGGTGGCCGACTATGCCGACGCCGAGAACTTCCTGGCGCTCAGCCTCTCTTCGAACAAGACCTTCAACTATGGCCACTTCGAGAACCCCGAGTTCGACGCCCTGATGAAGAAGTCCTACGAGGAGATCGATCCGACCGTCCGCTCCAAGACGCTTCACGAAGCCGAAGCGTTGCTGATGAAGGAGCAGCCAATCGCGCCGTTCCTGACCCAGGCCGATCTCTGGCTGGTGTCCGACAAGGTGAAGGGTTGGCAGGATAACGCTGTTAACGCGCATCTGAGCCGCTTCCTGAGCGTTTCCGAATAACGGATTTTTGACGCACGGCAGTCGTTGGCTGCCGTGCGTCACGGTCAGAGAGCAAAACCATGATCTCCTTTGTCCTGCGCCGCCTCGCGAGCGCCGTGCCGACGCTGTTCATCGTCGTCACGATTTCCTTCTTCCTGATGCGGTTCGCTCCCGGCGGCCCCTTCAACCTTGAGCGTCCGCTGCCGCCGCAGACCATGGCAAACCTGATGGCGACCTACCATCTCGACCAGCCGCTCTGGAACCAGTACCTCACCTATATCGGCAATGCGGTCACCGGCGATTTCGGACCCAGCTATATCTACAAGGACAACACCGTCGCCGAGCTGATCGGCAAGGGCCTGCCCTATTCGATGGAACTCGGTTTCTACGCCCTCCTTCTGGCCCTGGTCGGCGGCGTGCTGGCCGGCACCATCGCAGCGCTCCGGCAAAATAGCGCTCTCGATTTCCTGATCATGTCGGTCTCGACCGTCGGCGTCACGGTGCCGAACTTCGTCGTCGGCCCGGTATTGACCCTTGTCTTCGCCATCACGCTCGCTTGGCTTCCGGCCGGCAGCTGGGGCGACGGCTCGTTGCGCTTCCTGATCCTGCCGATGATCGCGCTTGCCTTGCCGCAGTTGGCGGTGTTCGCCCGGCTGACGCGCGGCTCGATGATCGAGGCGCTGCACACCGACCATATCCGCACGGCCCGCGCCTACGGCCTGCCGTCGCGCACGGTGGTCATCACCCATGCGATGCGCGCCGCCATGCTGCCGGTCGTTTCCTATCTTGCGCCCGCCGCAGCAGCGCTGCTTACCGGCTCGGCGGTCGTCGAGACGATCTTCACCATTCCCGGCGTCGGCCGCTATTTCGTGCTCGGCGCCATCAACCGCGATTACACGCTGGTGATGGGAACCGTGGTGCTGATCGCCATCTTCGTCATCGTCTTCAATCTTCTGGTCGATATTCTCTACGGCCTTCTCGATCCGAGGGTTCGCCATGACTGATATCCTCACCACCCCGCTGCCGCCTGAAACAACCAGCAGGAGCCTTTTCCAGCTTGCCACCATGCGCTTCCGCCGCAACCGCGCCGCCATGGCCGGCTGCGTCACGCTGGTGCTGATCACGCTGTTTTCCTTCCTCGGCCCCTATTTCATCAGCCACACCTACGACCAGGTCTTTCCGTCCTACGTCTCGATCCCGCCGAGCTTCGAGCCTCGACCGGACGCGTCGAGCCTGCAGGAAGTCATGGAAGGCGTCGCAGGACGGGCACGCGTCGACCTGAAGGAGTTCGCCGTCGAAGGCCAGACCTTCACGGCCACCGTGACCTCCGACGCGCCGATCGATCCGCGCACGACCCGCTATTTCGACCGCGCCAACGAATTCGACAGCACCCAGGTCGTGGCAACCGAGGACGACGGCAAAACGCTGAAGCTCACCGGCAGCGTCTCGCGGGAATATTTCCTGTTCGGCACGGATTCGAACGGCCGCGACCTGATGGCCCGCGTCATGCTCGGCGGCCAGATCTCGATCGCCGTCGGCCTGCTGGCGAGCCTCGTCTCGCTTTCGATCGGCGTTCTCTACGGCGCCACGTCAGGCTATATCGGCGGCCGCATCGACAATGTCATGATGCGCTTCGTCGAAATCCTTTATTCCCTGCCTTTCGTCTTTCTCGTTGTCGTGCTCGTCGTCTTCTTCGGGCGTTCGTTCATCCTGATCTTCCTCGTCATCGGCGCGGTGGAATGGCTGGACATGGCCCGTATCGTCCGCGGCCAGACCCTGGCTCTGAAGCGGCGTGAATTCATCGGTGCGGCGCAGGCGCTGGGGCTCACCGACTGGCAGATCATCCGTCGCCACATCATTCCCAATACCATCGGGCCTGTGGTGGTCTTCGTGACCGTCGTGGTGCCGAAGGTGATTCTGCTCGAAAGCTTCCTCTCCTTCCTCGGGCTCGGCGTCCAGGCGCCATTGACGAGCTGGGGCGCGCTGATCGCCGAAGGCGCCAACAACATCCAGTCGGCGCCGTGGCTGCTGATCTTCCCGGCGATCTTCTTCGTCCTCACCCTGTTCTCGTTGAACTTCGCCGGCGACGGCCTGCGCGATGCGCTCGACCCGAAGGACCGCTGACATGACTGATAAACGGGAAACAATTCTCACCGTGCGCAACCTCAAGGTCACGTTCACGACGCCGGACGGCAACGTGGAAGCGGTCAAGGGCATCGATCTCGACGTCAAGGCCGGCGAAACGATTGCGGTGGTCGGCGAATCCGGCTCCGGCAAGAGCCAGACCATGATGGGCATCATGGGGCTGCTTGCCGGCAACGGCCAAGTCACCGGCTCGGCAAAATACCGTGGCCAGGAGCTGGTGGGCCTTCCGCTCAAGGCGCTGAACACGGTGCGTGGCGCCAAGATCACCATGATCTTCCAGGAGCCGATGACCTCGCTCGATCCGCTCTACACCATCGGCCGGCAGATCGCCGAACCGATCGTCCACCATCGCGGCGGCAGCTTCAAGCAGGCACGCACCCGCGTGCTCGAACTGCTCGAACTGGTCGGCATCCCCGACGCGAAAAGGCGGATCGACAGCTATCCGCACGAGATGTCCGGCGGCCAGCGCCAGCGCGTGATGATCGCCATGGCGCTGGCCAACGATCCGGACATCCTGATCGCCGACGAACCGACGACGGCGCTCGACGTCACCATCCAGGCGCAGATCCTCGATCTGCTCAATAAGCTGCAGGCCAAGTTCGGCATGGCGGTCGTGCTGATCACCCACGATCTTGGCATCGTCCGCCATTTCGCCAACCGCGTCGCGGTCATGCGTCGCGGCGAAGTGGTCGAGACGGGAACCACGGCTGACATCTTCGAGCGGCCACAGGCCGACTATACCAAGATGCTGCTGGCCGCCGAGCCGCATGGTCGAAAGCTTTCTCCCGGCGACAAGGCGCCCATCATTCTCGAAGGCGCGAATGTCGCCGTCGACTATGCCACCGGCGGCGGCCTGTTCGGCAGTTCGGCAGGTGTCTTCCGCGCCGTCGATGGCGTCAGCATCCGGCTGAAGGAAGGTCAGACCATCGGCATCGTCGGCGAATCCGGATCGGGCAAATCGACGCTCGGCCGCGCTCTCCTGCGACTGGTACCGAGCAGCGGCCGCTACCAGTTCGGTGCAACCAACATTTCCGACTTCGGCCGCTCCGCCATGCGGCCGCTGCGCCGGCAGCTGCAACTCGTCTTCCAGGACCCCTACGGATCGCTATCACCACGCCAGACGGTCGGCGAGATCATCACCGAGGGCCTTTATGTCCACGAGCCGCAGCTCAGCCGTGCCGAGCGCGACAAACGGGCCATCGAAGCCCTCAAGGAAGTCCGTCTCGACCCGGCGGCCCGCAACCGCTATCCGCACGAATTCTCCGGCGGCCAGCGCCAGCGTATCGCCATTGCCCGCGCCATCATCCTGAAACCCAAGGTCGTCATTCTCGACGAGCCGACCTCGGCGCTCGATCGTTCGGTGCAGGGACAGGTGATCGACCTCCTGCGCGATCTGCAGAAGGCGCACGGGCTTTCCTATATCTTCATCAGCCACGATCTATCGGTGATCAAGGCGATGTCGGATTATGTGGTTGTCATGAAGAACGGGAAGATCGTCGAGGAGGGCGATACCGACGCAATCTTCGAGTCGCCGCGTGAAAGCTACACGCAAACCCTGATGAGCGCCGCCTTCACGGCCTGACCAAAGATATGTCGGGGATCGACAGCCCCGGCATCGCAATCGCCCTTGCCTATTCTTGTCGTCTCAATCCAGGCTCCCTAATCTTGTTCCGGGAGCCATCGGCGTTGGAGCGAACATATCGGCAAGATCCGGATACCGCTGGGCGTCTCCAACCTCACCTTCGGCGGGCCGCGCAGCAACCGGCTGTTCATCACTGCGACCCAATCGGTCTATTCGATCTATGTGACCGCGACCGGTGTCCAGCAGCCGTTAGATTATTCCTTGGTATCGCCCCGGTGCTTCAACTGCTGCTCGCGGAAGAAGATGAACAGGCCGGAGGCGACGATCAATCCAGCGCCAATGATCACGGTCCAGCGCGGCGTATCGTCGAAGAAGATCCAGCCAAAGACAACAGCCCAGAACAGCAGCGTATATTGCAGCGGCACGACGGTGGCCGCATCCGCCAGCTTGAGCGATCGGCTGACCAGCAGATGGGCCATCATCGCGACGATACCGAGCAGGCACAGCGCAAACAGCGCCTGCATATCCATCGGTGCCCAGCCGGCGGTATTGGCACCGACGCCCACCAGCGAAAAGATCAGTGCGCCGCTCAACTGCCAGAAGATCAGCGTCGTATCCGGCGTCGAGCGCAAGGTCCGCCCGAGAAGCAGCGCGAAGGCAAAGGCAGCGCTGCCGACCAGGGCAATCAGTGCCGGCAGCGAAAAGCTGTCGCGCGACGGCTCCAGCGCAATCAGCACGCCGGCAAAGCCGATCAGGATCGCCGTCCACCGCCGCCAGCCCACATGCTCTCCCAAAAGGAACGGCGAGGCCGCGGCAACGTAGATTGGCGCCGCCAGCCAATAGGTCATCGTGTCTGCAAGAGGCATATAGGCAACGGCGAAATAAAAGGCTGACGCATCGACCGCGAACAGCAACGATCGCAACGCATGCAGCCAGGGCCGATCAACCTGGATCAGGCTGCGCCAGCCGCGCTTGATGAAAAACGGCGTGAGCACGATCAGCGCCGCGACGCTGCGGATCGTCATCAACTGGCTGACGGAATAGGTCGAGACCAGCCATTTTCCCATGACGTCGTTGAGCGAAAACATCAGCATGCCGAGCAGCATGATCAGCACGCCGTTGCGGGCGGCGTTCGGTGTGTGGATGATGGACGCTGTTTCGGCAGTCATGGCGCGGATTCCGGGAAAGATGTCCGCCACTCGCATATTCCCACGCCTCAATCCATCCCCGAAAAAGGATGGTTCGATCAACAATCGGAATGCAAGCCGCGTCCGGCGCGCCTATCCCTTTGATTTTGCAGTGCAGCATGATAGAAATTCCCTATCGACACATGCAAAGGAGGCCATTGAAAGAACAACGAAATTCGGTCAAAAGCCAGTGCAAGGCAATATTTTGATCATGTTTCTTCTATCGGCTAGACGCCAAGGGTTGCTGCGTTCATGGGCAAGACTGTTTTCATCGGCAAACGCTCCAATGCGGCGGGCGGCTGGGGCGCGCTGAAGAGCTGCGGCAAGCGGCTTCTGGAAAGCGGCTCCCCGATTTCGGGCGCTCGCGCCCTCATGAAGGCCAACCAGCCGGATGGCTTCGACTGCCCGGGTTGCGCCTGGGGCGATCCGGAACATGGATCCTCGTTCGAATTCTGCGAAAACGGTGTCAAGGCCGTTGCCTGGGAAGCGACCGACAAGCGCACGCCACCTGATTTCTTCGCCGCCCATACCGTGACGTCCCTCCAATCGTGGAGCGATTACGAACTGGAGCAGCAGGGCCGGCTCACCCATCCCATGCGCTACGACCCAGCGACCGACACCTATGTCCGTACCAGCTGGGACGCAGCCTTTGCCGAGATCGGCGAAATCCTCAACGGCTTCGACACGCCGGACCGGGCGGAATTCTACACCTCCGGCCGCGCCTCCAACGAAGCCGCCTTCCTCTACCAGCTGTTCGTCCGCCTCTACGGCACCAATAATTTTCCTGACTGCTCCAACATGTGCCATGAGGCCAGCGGTGTCGCCATGAAACAGGCGATAGGCGTCGGCAAGGGCACGGTGCTGCTGGAGGATTTCGAAAAGGCCGACGCGATCTTCGTCATCGGCCAGAACCCCGGCACCAACCATCCGCGCATGCTCGGCGACCTGCGCCGCGCCGCCCAACGCGGCGCGAAGATCGTGGTCTTTAATCCGGTGCGCGAGCGTGGGCTTGAACGCTTCGCCGACCCGCAGGACAAGCTGGAAATGCTGCGCGGCGGCTCCACCGAGATCGCCAGCGACTATCTCCAGCCACGTCTCGGTGGCGACATGGCGGCCGTGCGCGGCATGGCCAAGGCCGTTTTCGCAGCCGACGACGCGGCCCTTGCGGTCGGACAGCCCTCCGTTCTCGATCGCGCATTCCTGGCCCGGCATACGGCGGATTTCCAAGCCTATCGCGCCGCCGTCGATGCCACGACCTGGGCCGAGATCGAGGACCAATCCGGCCTGACGCGGCTCGAAATCGAGCGGGCGGCCGACACCTATCTCAGCGCCGAACGGGTAATCTGCACCTGGGCGATGGGCGTGACACAGCACCGGCATTCGGTGATCACCATCCGCGAGATCGCCAACTTCATGATGCTGCGCGGCAATATCGGCAAACCGGGCGCCGGCCTCTGCCCGGTGCGTGGCCATTCCAACGTGCAGGGCGACCGCACGGTTGGTATCAACGAGAAAGCGCCGGCAGCCTTCCTTGATGCGCTGGAAAAGGAATTCGATTTCAAGGCACCGCGCAAGGAGGGCCACAATGTGCTCGCCGCGATCGGTGCCATGCTGGACGGCTCGGCCCGAGCTTTTATCGGCCTTGGCGGCAATTTCGCACGCGCGACGCCCGACAGCCCGATCATCGCCAAGGCGCTCGCCCGGCAGAAGCTGACGGTCAATATCGCCACCAAGCTCAATCATTCGCATCTGATGCCCGGCGAAGTCAGCTTCATCCTGCCCTGCCTCGGCCGTACCGAAATCGACCGGAATTCAAAAGGCGTCAGCCAGATCGTCACCGTCGAGGATTCGATGAGCATGGTCCACGGCTCCGGCGGCATCAACAAGCCGGCATCGCCCGAACTGCGCTCCGAAGTCGCCATCGTCGCCGGCATCGCGGCTGCGACCGTCGGCTCGGCAAAGGTCGACTGGCAAGCACTTGCCGACGACTACGACCGGATCCGCGATCATATCGCCAATGTCATTCCGGGCTTCGAGAACTATAACGAGCGCGTCCGCAAGCCGCGCGGCTTCCACCTTCGCAATTCTGCTGCCAACCGCGAATGGGAAACACCGAAAGGCCGTGCCACATTCTGGACCGGACCGCTGCCTGCCGCCGTGGAACATCAGGTCGCCCGCGGCCAGGACGGCGTCTTCGTGCTGCAGACCTTCCGCTCGCACGATCAGTACAACACCACCATCTACGGCATGGACGACCGCTATCGCGGCGTCTATGGCGGACGCAACGTCGTCTTCATCAACCCGGCCGATCTTGCCGAACTCGGCGCCGAGGCGGGTGATCGCTCCGATGTGATTGGCCGGAGCAGCGACGGCATCTCCCGTATTGCCAGCGACTTCCGCTTCGTCCCCTATGACATTCCGCGCGGCTGCGTCGCCGGCTATTATCCGGAGCTCAACGTGCTGGTGCCGCTGTCGAGCGCCGGGGACGAAAGCGACACGCCGACCTCGAAATCGGTGCTCGTGTCGTTCCGCACGAAAGCCGCGACGGCAGCCGCGGCCTGATGGCGGACGATGTTTGGCAAGCCGATTTCCTTGCTTTCGTCGAGGCGATCCGCGCGCGGGACACGACGCTTTCACCGCTCGCAGCAGGGATCGTCGCTGCCGTTTTCCAAGGCATCTCCGCCGACAGCCGCTCCTTTGCCAAACTGTTCGGTATCGCCCATGCGCTCGTCCTGCGCGAGATCAACATGCTTTCCGGGCCGGATGCACCCCTCGAAATCATCCGCCGCGAGACCCGCACACAGAGAACGCACATCAAACTTACGGTAAAAGGCGAGGCTCTTTGTCGCCTCATCCCTTGACCTCAGCCAAAGGATCGCTAAATAAACACCAACTTCGCGGTGCAGGGCATTCTAATACGCCTGCGGAGTGAACCTGATACCGGGCCCCTCTGGCGAGAATTTACGGCGCTCTCGTGATGTCGGTATCACCCCGCAAATAAGCCGGCGGACTATAAGCAAATGACACTCAACCTCATGCGTTCCTCGCATGCCGTCCATGGCATGCGGGATTTTTCCATCCATTCGGCCCGTTTCTCCAGCCTTACCGGATCGGAGGTGCGGCCATGACAACCGCTCCCCAGACATCGACGCTTGGCTATTTCAAATGGTCCTTCATCCTCACCGCCGTGGGCCTTGCGCTCGGCGCATGGCTCGGCTGGACCACCACCGGCACACTGGGCGGCATGGCCACCGTCTTCTTCGTCTGCACGGTGCTTGCCGTACTGGAAATCTCCCTCTCCTTCGACAACGCCATCGTCAACGCCAACAAGCTCAAGGAAATGACGCCGGTCTGGCAACAGCGGTTCCTGACCTGGGGCATTCTCATCGCCGTTTTCGGCATGCGTATCGTTTTCCCGCTGCTCATCGTCGTCATCGCCGCCAATATCGGGCCGATCGACGCGCTTGTGCTGGCCGCCTCGCGCCCGGAAGAATATGCCCGCATCATGAACGAGGCACATCTGCCGATCGCCGCGTTCGGCGGAACCTTCCTGATGATGGTCGGCCTGAAATTCTTCTTCGACCATGAGAAGGACGTCCACTGGATCAAGGCGCTGGAACGCGGCATGTCGCGGTTTGCGACGATCAAGGGCGTGGAAATCGCTTTTGTACTTGCGCTGATCCTGGTGTTCTCGTCCTTTCTTGAAGGCGAGGAAGCCACGACCTTTGTCTACTGCTCGATCTACGGCCTCCTGACCTTCCTTGCGGTCGAGATGATCGGCGGGTTGCTGGACGCATCGCAGCAGACGATGAGTGCCGCGGCAAAGGGCGGCGTCGGCGCATTCATCTACCTGGAAGTGCTGGATGCCAGCTTCTCCTTCGACGGCGTGATCGGCGCCTTCGCCTTGACGCAGAATCTCTTCGTCATCGCCATCGGCCTCGGCATCGGCGCCATGTATGTGCGCTCGATGACCATCATGCTGGTGGAAAAGGGAACGCTTGCCGAATACCGCTACCTGGAACACGGCGCCTTCTACGCGATCCTGATCCTCTCGGTGATCATGTATTGCCAGACGCTGGTGCATATTCCGGAAGTGATCACCGGTCTTGGCGGCGCTGCCCTGATCGGCATCTCGCTCTGGTCGTCGATCCGCTACAACAGGCGCGAAGACACTGCACACAGCGAACAGACCCGCGCCGAAGCATAGTAGCACTTCGGATCTGACCAAAAAAAGCCCGCCAATCATGCGATTGGCGGGCTTTTTACATGGATTAAACCAATGTCGGCCAACGGAAGCCCGTGGCGCGCAACAGAGCGCGCCGGGGTCCGGAATTAGCCGCGCTTGACGGAATTGAAGTTCTTCGGATCGATACCGAGCGTGTAGAGGTCGCGGTCCAGCGGACGGCGGTGACCCTCGACTGCTGCGGCAGCGGCCGTGGCCGCGCCAAAGATGGCGATGGCATTACCGAAAAAGCCTCGGGCAGATTTACGGGCACTCATCTCTTTACTCACTTTCCTAAGTTGTTCATCGTGTTGTTCGATGACAGGAATATGAGACTTGGCACCCTTCTTTACAACGCACAGGAATTCATCCCAGCCATGCAAATAGAAAGGGCCCGGTTAACCCGTGAACTGATCTCCGATCGTTGGCGTCCAACTTTTGGAGATCAGTTCACTTGAGCCAACCAGGCCCTTTCCGTGCGACGTCTTGGGAGGAGCGTCGTTAGTCTTCGCTTGCCGCAAGCTGCGAAAGCACTTCACCACGTCCTCGCGCCCGCAGGATCAGCGGCACGATGAGAGCTGCGGCGGCAATCACCAGCAGCACGGCTGCGACGGGCGATGTAAACAGTACCGTGACATCGCCCTGGCTGATAGCCAGTGCGCGGCGAAGCTGCTGCTCGGCCAGCGGCCCGAGAATCAGGCCGACGACGACAGGCGCGATCGGATAGCCGAAAATGCGCATGACGTAGCCGAGCAGACCGAAGGCGAGCAGCATGCCGAGCTCGAACACCGACGGATTGGCACCGATGGTGCCAAGCGTCGCAAACAGCAGGATGCCGGCATAGAGCCAAGGCTTCGGGATGGTCAGGAGCTTCACCCAGAGGCCAACCAGCGGCAGGTTCAGCACCAGCAGCATGAAGTTGGCAATGAGCAGGCTGGCGATCAGGCCCCAGACCAGCTGCGGATTGGTCGCAAACAGCAGCGGACCGGGCTGAAGACCATATTGCTGGAAGCCGGCCAGCATGATGGCCGCGGTCGCCGTGGTCGGCAGGCCGAGCGTCAGCAACGGCACCAGCGTGCCGGCAGCCGAGGCATTGTTGGCGGCTTCCGGGCCGGCGACGCCTTCGATGGCGCCATTGCCGAACTCTTCCGGATATTTGGTCAGCCGCTTTTCCGTGGCGTAGGAGAGGAACGTGCCGATTTCGGCGCCGCCCGCCGGCATCGCGCCGATCGGGAAACCGATCGCCGTTCCGCGCAGCCACGCCTTCCACGAACGCGCCCAATCCTGCCTGTTCATCCAGACGGATCCCTTGACCGCTTCGACCTTGTCCGGGCCGAGGTCGCCTTGTGCCGCGATATAGAGCGATTCGCCGATGGCGAACATCGCGACCGCCAGTGTCGTCACCTCGATTCCGTCGAGCAGATCCGGAATGCCGAAGCTCATCCGCGCCTGGCCGGTCAGCTGGTCGATGCCGATGATGGCCAGCGCAAAGCCGATGAACAGCGAGGTCAATCCGCGCAGCGTTGAATCGCCGAAAGCCGACGAGACGGTGACGAAGGCAAGCACCATCAGCGCGAAATATTCGCGCGGGCCGAAAACCAGCGCCAGCTTGACGACGAAGGGCGCGATGAAGGCGAGCGCCAGCGTCGCGATCAGGCCTGCCACGAACGAACCGATGGCAGCGGTGGCAAGCGCTGGCCCGCCCCGTCCGGCCCGAGCCATCTTGTTGCCCTCGAGCGCCGTGACAATGGACGAGCTTTCCCCGGGCGTGTTCAGAAGGATGGACGTGGTCGAGCCGCCGTACATGCCGCCATAGTAAATCCCGGCGAACATGATCAGAGAACCGCCCGGATCGAGCTTGTATGTCACCGGCAGCAGCAGCGCCACGGTCAGCGCCGGGCCGATGCCCGGCAGAACGCCGACGGCAGTGCCGAGCGTCACGCCGATCAGCGCGTACAGAAGGTTCATCGGCTGGGCTGCAATAACGATGCCCTGCAGCAGAAATTCGAATGTACTCATGTCAGGGCCCTACCAAAACAGATGTTCGAGCGGACCGGCGGGCAGCGAAAGCTGCAACAGGCCAGCAAAGATCAGCCAGACCCCGAGACAGATCGCGATGCCGATCGGGATCGTGAACCACAGCTTGCGCTTGCCGAAGCCGGCGGCGGTGGCTGCGAAGAGCAGGCCCGTCGCGATCGAGAAGCCCAACGGCTTCAGCAGCAGCATCTGCGCGGCGAGACCGCCGATGATCCAGATGACCGGACCGACCTCCTGGCGTTCACGCACCGGAAAATCGCCCCGAAGCGCCTCGAAGACGGTCCATGCGGCAAGCAGCAGCAGACCGCTGGCGATCACGAAGGGAATGGTGGCCGGCCCGACGCCGGAATAGCCGCCCGCGCCCGCCAGCCGGGACGTATCCCAGAAGATCAGACCGCCAAGCGCGGCGAGGAATACGGCGATGAAAAGCGCCGCCCGATCGGGGCGGCGTTTCTCCGTCGAAGGGGCGTGACCCTTGCTCATTGAACCAGACCAATGTCCTTGAGGACGGTTTCGGTTGCCGATACGTCCTTGGCCAGCTGTTCCTTGAAGGCGTCACCGGCGAGATAGGTATCCTGCCAGCCCTTGGTCTTCAGGGTTTCCTGCCAGCCGGCGGACTTTGCCAGCTTTTCGATATCAGCCGAAACGGCAGCCTTCTGCTCGTCGGTCAGGCCCGGAGCAGCGGCAACCATGCGCCAGTTCTGGACGACGACGTCAAGACCGCTTTCCTTGATGGTCGGCGCATCGACGCCGGCGATACGTTCGGCGCTGGAAACGGCCAGCAAACGAAGCGTGCCCGATTTCACCTGGCTTTCGAACTCGCCGTAACCCGAGATACCGGCCGTCACCTGGCTACCGAGAATGGCGGCCAGTGCTTCGCCTCCGCCGGAGAACGCGATGTAGTTGATCTTGGTCGGATCGACGCCGGCCGCCTTGGCAATCAGGCCAACCGCGATATGGTCGGTGCCGCCGGCAGAGCCGCCGCCCCAGGAGACTGCGCCCGGATCCTTCTTCAGGGCCTCGACGAGGTCGCCCATGGTCTTCAGCGGCGAATCCGCCGGAACGACGATCGCTTCGTATTCGCCGGTCAGGCGGGCGATCGGGGTGACGTCATTGAGCGTCACCGGCGATTTGTTGGTGAGGATTGCACCGACCATGACGTAGCCGCCGACGATCAGGGCGTTGGCATTGCCGGCCGACTGGCTGGCGAACTGCGCAAGGCCGATCGTGCCGCCGGCGCCGGGCACGTTCTGTACCTGAACGTTACCGGAAATGCCTTCGGACTGCATCACCGACTGGATCGAGCGGGCCGTCTGGTCCCAGCCGCCGCCCGGATTGGCCGGCGCGATGATGGTGTAGTCGGCAGCAACGGCCGGCAGGGCGAGAGCGCCGGCGAGAATGGATGCCAGAAAAAACTGTTTCAAGATTAGTCCTCCGTCAGGCGCGCTCGTGTTTGGCGCGCAGTGTTCATCTTTGCGGACGGGAATGGCTCACCAACAAAATCAGGCGCGGCTAACCTCAAAGGCTCGCCATTGCGCCGGGTCTGATGAAACTCCTCCCATACGCCTCGATCATCCGCCTCCACGGACGATGAAGAACTGCAAGGCACCACACCAAGCTGTCATTTACCTGACATCGCGCGGAACCCTGCCCGAATAATCTCCGCTAATTTTTGCGCCCCGTCCAGCGGAGCGTTAAAACTTCTACTGGAGCCGCAAAACTTCATTCCAGCGGGCAATCAGCCGCGCCCGCTTGACCTGATCGAGATAGACCATCAGTCCGGGACTGACGGGAACCGGCCGCAACTGCGCGCCGAGCATCTCGCGCATGGTGTTGGCGGTGTTTGCGCCCGCCACGTCCGGGCTGACGGCAGGGATCTGCAACTCGCGCGCCATGATCGTCTGGCCTTCCTTCGACATGAAGAACTCCAAGTAACGCCGGCCGAGATCTGGCGAGGCGGCGGCCTGCGGCACCAGCCCGATGCGCGACATGACGACGGTATAATCCCGCGGCAGCACGATGCCGACATCCGGATGGCGCGAGGCCCAGTCGGCGGCATAGGAGCCGAGAATATTGTAGCCGAGCACGAAGCGACCGTCGGAGACCCGCTCGAGGATGGCCGAACTGGTCGAATAGAGCTTCACCCCGGCCGCACCCATCGTCTGGATCACCGACCAGATATCGCCGAACTGCTCCTGGTCGCGCGCCATGAACAGGAAACCGACACCGGACCGCTCGATATCGTAGGTGCCGATCTTGCCGAAGACGGCGCTGCCCTGGCGTTTCAGATAATCGACGAACTCGGCTCGCGTCGAGGGCGGCTTTTCCTTGATGAAACTCGGCTTGTGGTAGACGAAGACCGCCGGCTCGAAGGTCAGCGCATAGGCGGTGTTGCGCCAGTTGGCCCAGGCCGGCCAACGGCCGCTCATCGGTAGGTCGCTGCGCTGCGCGTAGCCATCATTGCTAAGCTTGACCTGCAGGTCCATCGCCGAGGAAAAGGCGAAATCCGCAGTCTTTTCACCGGCATCGGTCTCCTTGACGATCCGGTCGTAGATTTCGCCGGTCAGCATGTCCTCGTAGCGCACGGCGACATCCGGATTGGCCGCCTGGAAGCCGACGATCATCGGCCTCGCCAGAGGCTCGTCGAGCGAGGAATAGACGATGACGGTCGGCGCCGCCGCATCGCCCGAAAGCGCCGGAAACAGAACCGGCTGGGCGGCGGCGGACGACGCGAACAGTGAGAGAAGACAGAGACCGGCAAGGAAACGCATAAAACGATATTGCCGCAGCCTCCGCCCGTTCACAAGCGCAAGCACGCCCGATAGAGTGGCATCAGGGAGACAGCGGATTTGCGGATACTACTGGTCGAGGACAATAAGGCGCTTTCGGAAGGGCTTTTCGCCATCCTTCGCGGCAGCGGCTATGCGGTCGATGTCGTTCACGACGGTGCTTCGGCCGATGCGGTGACATCAACCGAAACCTTCGATCTCGTCATCCTCGATCTCAACCTGCCGGAAATGGACGGTCTCGACGTGCTGCGCTCGATGCGGGCGCGGCAGAACAAGGCGGCGGTGCTGATCCTGACGGCACGGGGAACGCAGGAAGAAAAGATCAAGGGGCTCGATCTCGGCGCCGATGACTACATGATCAAACCCTTCGACATCAGCGAATTCGAGGCGCGTGTCCGGGTTCTTCTGCGTCGGCAGGCCGGACTTCGCTCGTCGCTGGTCAGCTACGGCAAAATTTCGTTCGACCTCAATTCCCGAACGTTTTCCGCCGATGGGATCACCGTCGATATTCCCGCCCGCGAACTCGGCCTGCTCGAAATCCTGTTCATGCGTGCCGGAAAGGTGGTTGGCAAGGAGGCCATCATCCAGTCGCTGACGGCCTTTGACGACGATCTCAGCGCCAACGCCATCGAGCAATATGTCAGCCGATTGCGCAAGCGCCTGGCGCCGCATGGGCTGACGGTTCGCACGGCGCGCGGTATCGGCTACTATCTCGACAAGATGGCGGACGCGTGATGGCGCGGGCCACCTATTCGCTCCGTCGTCGGCTGCTTGCCTGGCTGCTGATCTCGACCGCCGTCATCGGCGCGCTTGCCCTAACCGACACCTATCGGGAAGCCGTCAACACGGCGAATGTCGTCTCCGACCGCGTGCTCGCCGGCTCGGCTCTGGCGATCGCCGAACGGGTCGTGGTCGCCGAAGACGGTTCGCTTGAGGTCGACATCCCCTATGTCGCGCTGGAGATGCTGACCTCGGCGGCGCAGGACCGGGTCTTCTACCGCGTCGACGGCCCGCCCGGACACTTCATCACCGGCTATCAGAACCTTCCCTCGGTCGCCGACATGAACGGCCAATCGGCGGTATACGCCGATGCGCAGTTCCGCGGCGAACCGATCCGGGTCGCCGCCCTTGAGCGCTCCGCCTCCACGGGCATCAACTCGGTGCCTTTCGTCGTCACCGTTGCCGAAACGACGATCGCCCGGCGTCAACTGACGCAGGCCATTCTCTTGCGTTCGGCGCTGCGCCTGATGATGATGATCCTCGGCGCCGCGGCCATCGTCTGGATTGCGGTGACCTTTTCGCTGCGGCCGCTCTACCGCCTCGGCGACGCGATTGCCGAACGCAGCCCCGACGACCTGCATCCGATCGATCAATCGGTGCCGAGTGAAGTCGAGGGGCTGGTTGAGACGGTCAACTCCTTCATGGTGCGGCTGCAATCGGCGCTCGATGCGCTCCGGCATTTCTCCGGCAATGCCAGCCACCAGCTGCGCACGCCGCTGGCGATCATCCGCACCCAGTTGGCGCTGTCCACCCGCGCCACGACTTTGGAGGAAGCGCAGGCCGCCGCCCGCAAGGGAGATGAGGCCGTTGCCCACGCCGAGCGTATTTTGGCGCAACTGCTGCTGATGGCAAAGATCGACGCAGCCGGATCGACACAGCCGCAGCCTGTCGAGATCATCGACCTGATGCCGCTCGCCCAGCAGATCACCGGCGATCGCGTCCCCGGCGCCAGCGTAGCCGGTATAGACCTCGGTTTCGAGGGTGATGGCAGCGCACCGATCCGGGCGGAACCTCTCCTGATCGGAGAGCTTCTGCGAAACCTGATCGAAAACGCCATCGCCTATGCCGGTAAGGGGGCGGAGGTGACGGTTCGTGTTGGCGCGCAGGACGGCACGATCCGGCTCGACGTCGAAGACAACGGCCCCGGCATCCCGCCGGAAAGCCGGCAGGTCGCGCGCCAGCGTTTCGCGCGCGGCGGACGCGGCGAAGCACCGGGGATGGGATTGGGTCTGCCGATCGTCGAAGAAATCGCCGGTCTGTTCGGCGGACATCTCACGCTTGGGGAAGGGCCGGATGGCAGAGGGCTGAAAGCCTCGGTGACATTTCCGGCCGCAGATTGCCCCTAGCGGTGGCGACCTGTCATAAGCGAGGTCGTTTCACGGGTCTGAACGAGAAGGATCGCGTTCCAGATCATCTGGACAAAACCGCGATCAGACGGGCTCGACAGCTTGCGCTGCGAAAACATGATATGCTCCATTGGCTTGTTGCGAGGGTGAGATAGCACTCCGCCATGTATTTCTCCAGAGGGAGAAAAGCAAATCTGCCCTGCGCGGCAAGCATGGCAGATAAATCTAAAAATCGTTCATGCGAAATACGCAACTCTACAAGTAAATCCGCACGATATATAATTATGCTTTCATCGATAATTGCCTGATGAATCAATGTCTTGCTTCCGAACGGCAAAACGGCGCCATCGACAGGTTTCTTGACACTTTTTTGGGGCTCGAAAGACCGGTTTCGCGTGCCGCCCGTGGATGGCAGCGTACCTTTCGTCGAAATGGCTTTTGGTTTTTTCCCGTGCCATGCTGCGGCAAAGCAGACGGGAGAAAACCATGACGGAACATTTCAGGGCACTCGTGATCGACGACAGCGACGGCAAACCGGTGGCCGGTTTCCGGGACCTGACGCTTGCTGATCTTCCGAATCACGACGTGCTGGTCGAGGTTCTGTTTTCGACGCTCAACTACAAGGATGGTCTTGCTGTCTCCGGCAAGGGCCGCATCGCCCGCCGCCTGCCGATGGTGGCCGGGGTCGATCTCGCCGGCATCGTCGTCGAATCGCGTAACCCGGACTGGAAACCGGATGACAAGGTGGTGGTCAACGGCTGGGGCATGTCGGAAACCGAATGGGGCGGCTATACCCGTTTCCAGCGACTGAAGCCCGAATGGCTGACACGCCTGCCGGAGACTTTCACCCTGGAAGAAAGCATGGCGATCGGCACCGCCGGATACACGGCCGCCCTTGCGATCGAAGCGCTCGAAGCGTGGGGCAAGATCAAGTCGGATAAGCGCGAGATTCTGGTCACCGGCGCCGCGGGCGGCGTCGGCTCGGTGGCGATCAGCCTGCTCGCGGCGCGCGGCTACAAGGTCACCGCATCGACGGGACGCCCGGAAACGCTCACCTATCTTTCAGGCCTTGGCGCCACAGGCTTTGTCGATCGCGCCGAACTGGCGGCAAAAGGCGGTGCACTGCAGAAGGAGCGCTGGGTTGGAGCCATTGATTCCGTCGGCTCGACCACTCTTGCCAACGTATTGGCGCAGACTTTCCAGAGCGGCGCGGTCGCCGCCTGCGGTCTCGCCGGCGGCGCCGACCTGCCGGCGACCGTCATGCCGCATATCCTGCGCGGTGTGGCTCTTCTCGGCATCAATTCGGTAACCGCGCCGCATGCCGAGCGCGACAGGGCCTGGGCCATCCTTGCAGAAAGCCTCGATCGCCAGCGCCTGGCGGCGATGACGACGATCGAGCCGCTATCCAACCTGCCGCAACTGGCGGAAGATATCGTCGCCGGAAAGATCCGCGGCCGCGTCGTCGTCGACGTGACGAAATAGACCGACGGTTTCCATGCGACGGCCGCGCTCAGGGTGAACGCGGCCGCGTCGCTTACCTCATCGTATAGACGTCAACCGTGAAATACTTGTCGTTGATCGCCTTGTAGGTTCCGTCGGCGCGGATATCGACAAGCGCCTTGTTCAGCTTTTCGCGAAGATCGTTATCCTCCTGGCGCACCGCGATGCCGACGCCGTCGCCGACGAATTTCTTGTCGGTGATCGGCTCGCCGATCAGTTCGCAGCACTTGCCGTCATTGTTCTTGGTGACCCAGTCGAGCATAGGAAGCATGTCGCCGACTTCCATGTCGAGGCGGCCATTGGCCATGTCGAGATTGGCTTCGTCCTGCGTCGGATAGAGCTTGATCTCGGCATCCGGATAGACGGCAGCGATATACTCGGCCTGCGTCGTGCCCGACTGCGCGCCGATCACCTTGCCCTTCAGCGCCTCGTTGGTGAACGACGTAATGCCGGCACCCTTTGCGGCAACATGGGTCATGGCGGCGAGATAATAGGGATCGGTAAAGGCGACCTGCTTCTTGCGCTCCTCGGTGATGAACATCGAGGCAATGATGAGATCGTATTTCTTGGCGATCAGGCCGGGAATGATACCGTCCCAATCCTGCGCCACGACCTCGCATTCAACCTGCATCTTGGCGCAGAGCGCCAGGCCTATATCGACGTCGAAGCCGCCGATCTTGCCGGCGGAATCGATGAAATTGAAGGGAGGATAGGCGCCTTCCGTGCCGATCCTCAGCTTTTCGGCGGCACCGGCCGATGTCGTGGCGAAGATGCCGGCACAGGCCAGGGCCAGTGCGATGATCTGTTTTCTCATGCGTTCAATTCCCCTTGTTGCGCATCGTTTGCCGATGCTTCAGGGAAACTTTAGGCCCGAAACCCACATAAACGAAATAGATAGGGACAATAGCGGGTATAAACCAGGTTGATCACGAGACCATCAAGGCAGCGCTAGAATGTCGGCGGCGTGTTGATCCACAACAGCACGGTCTGGCCATCGTGCCGGTTCGACCAGGCATGATGACGGCGGCTTTCGAAATAGAGGGAATCACCGGGGTTCAGATCGTGGAACTGATCGGAATCAAGCACGAATTCCACCCGGCCGGACAGCACATAGACGAACTCCTCGCCTTCGTGCTTGTAGGCGCCCTCGCTGGAGGCGCCCGGCTCCAGCACGAAGCGATGGCAATCCATCTGGTTTCGGCCCTCGGCCAGCAGCTGCACGGTGACGCCCGGCGTCGTACGCGGCCAGGCACGCCACTCGCCGGAACGGACCAGAGCCCGCACCTCCGGTTCGTCTTCGCCGGAAAGACTGGACACCGTCGTTCCGAAATATTCCGCGAGGTTATGCAGCACCGCGACGGAGACGCCCTGCGAGGTGCGCTCCAGCGTCGAGAGAACCGAAGCCGCGATGCCGATATCACCGGCCACCTGCTCCAGTGTCTTGCCGGCCGCATGCCGCAGGCTCCTCAGTTTACGGCCGACCTGCGATTGCGGTATTGCATCGCCAGCAGCGGGCAGACCGGTATCGTCGAGTTCGTTCGCTTCGGCCTCGAGCGCTTCGCGAATGGCAGCCGGGTTGAGACCGCGCTCGGCGCGGAACCAGGAGATGCGCTTCAGCTGGGCGACATCGCCTTCGCTATATTGGCGGTGACCGGTGACCGAGCGCCCCGGCACCACAAGACCTTGCGTCTCCCAGAGCCGCAGTGTCGAGGCGGAAACGCCGGCAAGCCTTGCCGCCTCCGCAACCTTGTATCGAACTGTCATGGCATCGCTCATAGGCCGCCACACGAAAAGGTCATGCGATCAATGTTCCAGATCGCGAAACAGATCTTCGCCGCTGTCGACACGACGCGAACCTCGATCGGTAGCCGGCACATCTTCACGGTCTGGCACCTTCAGCTCGAAGGGCAGGCGCTTTTCTTCGGCGATGCGCAGCATCAGCAGGCGAATGGCGTCGGAAACCGAAAGCCCCATGGCGTCCAGCGCCGCAATGGCCTTTTGTTTTGTTGCGGAATCGATGCGGGCACGGATAATGGCATCTGCTGTCATGGCATCATTCTCCTGATTGCTACACGCTACAATAATGCGCCCTGAAAACCTTTGCCGGGCATTGGCCGCGAAATTTCTACGTGTTTCCAAATTTTTACGTGTTTGAAGTGTCAGAAAATATCCATTCAATGCTTAATGCATCAATGTAGCCACACATGAACGCGAGTGACAAGAAAAAGCATCACAAATGCTGCATTTCCGATCACTATAATTAATTTGCAAACCTACAGAAAAAATATAGGATTTACGAAATCCCTTCCCTCGCTCATCAGGATGATAGCCGTGACCAGTTTGACCGATCGCAAGAATGCAGCCATTTCCCGCGGTGTGGGCATGACCACGCAGATCTATGCGGACCGGGCGGAAAATTCCGAAATCTGGGACAAGGAAGGCAATCGCTACATCGATTTCGCCGCAGGCATCGCCGTGGTCAACACCGGTCACCGCCATCCGCGCGTCATCGAGGCCGTCAAGGCGCAGCTCGATCGCTTTACCCACACCTGCGCGCAGGTCGTTCCCTACGAAAGCTACGTGCATCTGGCCGAGCGCCTGAACGCGATCACGCCCGGAGACTTCGCCAAGAAGACGGTCTTCGTGACCACCGGCGCCGAAGCCGTTGAAAATGCCGTCAAGATCGCCCGCGCCGCCACCGGCCGCTCTGCCGTCATCGCCTTCAGCGGCGGCTTCCACGGCCGCACCTTCATGGGCATGGCGCTGACCGGCAAGGTCGTTCCCTACAAGGTCGGCTTCGGCGCCATGCCGGGCGACGTCTTCCACGTGCCCTTCCCGATCGAGCTTCACGGCGTCAATGTCGAGCAGTCGCTCGCCGCGCTGAAGAAACTCTTTGCCGCCGATGTCGATCCGGCGCGCGTCGCCGCGATCATCCTCGAGCCGGTGCAGGGCGAAGGTGGCTTCTATCCCGCCCCGGCAGCTCTGATGCGGGCGCTGCGCGACATCTGCGACCAGCACGGCATCCTGTTGATCGCCGACGAGGTACAGACGGGCTTTGCCCGTACCGGCAAGATGTTTGCGATGGAACATTACGACGTGGTGCCGGACCTGATGACCATGGCGAAGAGCCTCGCCGGCGGCTTCCCGCTCGCAGCGGTCACCGGCCGCGCCGAGATCATGGATGGACCCGGCCCCGGCGGCCTTGGCGGCACCTATGGCGGCAGCCCGATGGGTATTGCCGCGGCCCATGCCGTGCTCGATGTCATCAAGGACGAAAACCTCTGCGAACGGGCCGAGCAACTGGGCGGTCGGCTGAAGCAACGCCTTGCCGCCATTGCCGAACAGGCTCCGGAAATCGTCGATATCCGCGGTCCGGGCTTCATGAACGCGGTCGAATTCAACGATGTGAAGACCAATCTGCCGAGCGCCGATTTCGCCAACCGCGTCCGCCTGATCGCGCTTGAGAAGGGCCTGATCCTGCTCACCTGCGGCGTGCATGGCAACGTCATCCGCTTCCTCGCGCCGATCACCATCCAGGACGAAGTCTTCGCCGAGGCGATGGACATTCTGGAAGCCTCGATCCTGGAAGCCCGCGCCTAACGGCGGCACCAGCTTCATGACATCTGCCATCGGGCAGCAGCGTCCTGCTGCCCGATGGACCAGGCTGTGTTTATCGGCTATCGGCATTGTCCCCGCGACCGGATATTGCCGCCCTGCGCTGCCTGCGCGGACCGCCAGAAAGGATCTCCGATGATCTTTACCGACACATTGATCGCCCATGTCAGAGATCCGCATCTGCTCGGACTGGTGAATGCGCCGGCCGCGCCTTCGGCAAAGACCTTCGACGTCCATAACCCATCGAACGGCGTCCTGCTCGCCACCCTGCCCGATATGGGCGTCGTGGAAACCCGCACCGCGATCGATGACGCCTACGCCGCGCAATTTCCCTGGGCCGAGCGTCCGGCCGGCGAGCGCAGCACGATCCTGCGCCGCTGGCATGACCTCGTCATCGCCCATATCGATGATCTCGCAGCAATCCTGACGGCCGAAATGGGCAAGCCGCTCAGCGAAGCCCGGTCCGAAGTACAGCACGCGGCCGCCTATATCGAATGGTATGCGGAAGAGGCCAAGCGCGTCTACGGCGAAACCATTCCCGCGCCCTCGACGGACCGCCGCATGATGGTGATCAAGCAGCCGGTCGGCGTCGTCGGCACGATCACACCCTGGAACTTCCCGGCATCGATGGTCGCACGAAAAATTTCGCCGGCGCTGGCGGTCGGCTGCACGGTCATCCTGAAGCCCGCCGAACAGACGCCGCTGGTGGCGCTGGCCATGCATGCGCTGGCCCTCCGTGCCGGCTTTCCAAAGGGCGTCTTCAATCTCATCCTCGCCTCGGAAGGCGACGCGATCGGCCGCGAACTCTGCACCAATTCCAGAGTACGCAAGATCAGCTTCACCGGCTCGACCGAAGTCGGCCGCATCCTGATGCGGCAATGTTCCGAGCAGATCAAGAAAGTCAGCCTCGAACTCGGCGGCAGCGCGCCCTTCATCGTCTTCGACGACGCCGATATCGACGCAGCCGTCGATGGCGCCATCCAGGCGAAGTTCCGCAATGCCGGCCAGACCTGCACCTCGGCCAACCGAATCTATGTCCAAAGCCGCGTTCACGACGAATTCGCCCGCAAACTGGCGGCCGAAGTGGCAAAGCTGAAGGTCGGCGACGGCTTTTCCAAAGGCGTCACCATCGGCCCGCTGATCGATGCTCGGGCGATCGAAAAGGTCGAAACGCATGTCAATGACGCGATCGACAAGGGCGCGACGCTTCTCTGCGGCGGCAAACGCGTCTCCGGCGCCTTCTTCGAGCCGACCGTGCTTGCCAATGTCGGCAAGGGCATGCTGGTCGCCTGCGACGAAACCTTCGGGCCTGTCGCCCCGATCATCCGTTTCGAGACGATGGAAGACGTCATCCTGCAGGCCAACGACACGATCTACGGTCTCGCCGCCTATTTCTACGCGACGGAGCTGAAAAAGGTCTGGCGCGTGGCGGAGGCGCTGGAATACGGCATGATCGGCATCAATACCGGCCGCATGTCCTCCGAAGCCGCCCCTTTCGGTGGCCTCAAGCAATCCGGCATCGGCCGCGAAGGCTCCCGCCACGGCGCCGAGGACTATCTGGAGATGAAATATCTCTGCATGGGGAATATATGAGGCGAAGTCAGTGCATTGCAATCGTAACGGCCACACCTGCGGCAACTGCCGCAGCATGAAGTCGCCGATCGCGTGTCCACAGCTGACCACCCGCAGTCAGGCGAAGCGATGTTAAAAGATGCGCATCAACATATCCGATGCCCGATCCAACGAGCTTTTGCCGCTCGATCAACTCCAGCACTTCTGCATCGCGTGCTGGCACGACATGCGGAAGCCTTTGCAGCCTGCGGAGAATGACATGTCGATCTTTAACCCCGCCCACCGCCAATTCCCCGACGATGAATGGATGACAAAGAACCTTGTTTTGCATTAGCAGATCGACAAGCATCTCGGTGCCATGCCGAAAATGCTCAATCCAAACTGACGTATCGACGAGAACCATTATTTAATCCAGCCACGGTCGGCGCCGTGGGATATCCTCGAGATCCGGCTGGCTTCCGCCGAGCAATGCCAAGCGCCGCGCACTTTCCCGCTGGATAAGTGCCGTCAACGCCTCCCGCATCAAAGCGCTCTTTTCCTTTATTTCCGTCAGTTCCTGCGCTTCTTCAAGCAACTCATCGTCCAGAACGATCGTGGTGCGCATCACATGGCTCCCCTATATGCGCATCAAATATGTCATCGATTGATGCTTATTTCAATGCCTCCGGACGCATCCCTATCTCGGCCAGCACCTCATGCGTATGCTCCCCAAGCCTTGGCGCACCGCGATCCAGCGCAAGTTCAGAGTCGGAAAACTGAATGGGCGTGCGCACCCCCGGTGCCGTTCCCGATGCAGAACCGGTATGCGGCGTGTCAATCCGCATGCCCCGATGGAGAATCTGCGGATCGGCGAAGACGTCGGCCACCGTATTGATCGGCCCGCCGGGCACGCCGGCCGCTTCCAGCATGCCGAGCAGGGTATCGCGATCAAAAGTCTGCGTTCGCGCCGCCAGTTGCGGCGTCAGCGTGTCGCGATGTTTGACCCGCTCGGCATTGGTCAGATAACGCGGATCCGTCGCAAGGTGGTCGAGATCGAGCAGCGTGCAGAACTTGACGAACTGCCGGTCGTTGCCGACGGCGACGATCAGATGGCCGTCAGAGACCGGAAAGACCTGATACGGCGCGATGTTGGGATGCGCATTGCCGAGGCGGCGCGGTGATTGTCCGGAGACGAGGAAATTCAGCGCCTGATTGGCCAAAACCCCGGTCATGCTGTCGAACAGCGCCATGTCGACCTGCTGGCCGACGCCGGTGCGCTCGCGCATGTGAAGTGCTGCCTGAATGGCGATGACGCCGTAAAGACCGGTGAAAATATCGGCGAAGGCAACGCCGATCTTCTGCGGTTCGCCTTCCGGATCGCCGGTCAGGTCCATGATGCCGCTCATGCCCTGGATGATATAGTCGTAGCCGGCGCGATGGGCATAAGGCCCGTCCTGGCCGAAGCCGGTGACCGAACAATAGATCAGACGCGGATTGATCTTTTTCAGGCTTTCATAGTCGAGCCCGTATTTTGCCAGTCCGCCGACCTTGAAGTTTTCCAGCAGAACGTCCGACTGTGCCGCCAGCCGCCGCACCGCCTCCTGCCCGTCTTCCGTGGTGAAATCGAGCACTACCGAGCGCTTGCCGCGATTGCAGGCATGAAAATAGGCGGCATCCAGATGCCCGCCACCTTCGCCCTCGATGAAGGGCGGCCCCCAGGTGCGCGTATCGTCGCCGGCCGGACTTTCCACCTTGATGACGTCGGCGCCGAGATCGGCCAGCGTCTGGCCGATCCAGGGGCCGGCAAGAATCCGGGCGAGCTCGAGAACCTTCAGGCCCTTCAACGGCGTTTCCATGCCCGCGCTCAGAAAAAGGCCTGCAGCCCGGTCTGGGCGCGGCCGAGGATCAGGGCATGCACATCATGGGTGCCTTCATAGGTGTTGACCGTTTCGAGGTTCACCATATGGCGCATCACCTGATAATCCTCGGAAATGCCGTTGCCGCCATGCATGTCGCGGGCGGCACGGGCGATATCCAGTGCCTTGCCGCAATTGTTGCGCTTGACGATCGAGATCATTTCCGGGGCCATGCGGCCCGCATCCATCAGCTGGCCGACCCTAAGCGAGGCTTGCAGCCCGAGTGTGATTTCCGTCTGCATGTCGGCGAGCTTCTTCTGGAAAAGCTGCGTCTGCGCCAGTGGCCTTCCGAACTGCTTGCGGTCGAGCCCGTATTGCCGGGCCGCATGCCAGCAGAATTCCGCCGAGCCGAGCACGCCCCAGGAAATGCCGTAGCGGGCACGGTTGAGGCAGCCGAACGGCCCCTTGAGCCCCTCGACATTCGGCAGCAACGCGTCTTCGCCAACCTCGACATTATCGAGTACGATTTCGCCGGTGATCGAGGCGCGCAAGGACAGCTTGCCGCCGATCTTGGGAGCCGAAAGGCCCTTCATGCCCTTTTCCAGCACGAAGCCGCGGATGGCATTGCCATGCGCCTCGGATTTCGCCCAGACGACGAAGACGTCGGCGATCGGCGCATTGGAAATCCACATCTTCGAGCCGGTGAGCCTATAGCCGCCTTCGGTCTTCACCGCCCGCGTCTTCATGCCGCCGGGGTCGGAGCCTGCATCCGGCTCGGTCAGGCCGAAACAGCCGATAAACTCACCGCTGATCAGTTTTGGCAGATACTTCTGGCGCTGCTCTTCCGAGCCATAGGCATGGATCGGGTAGATGACGAGGGAAGACTGGACGCTCATCATCGAACGATAGCCGCTGTCAACACGCTCGACTTCACGGGCAACCAGACCATAAGCCACGTAGGATGCCCCGACGCCGCCGTAGGTATCCGGCACAGTGACGCCGAGC
The DNA here is from genome assembly GCF_017873135.1 of Rhizobium herbae. Lineage (GTDB taxonomy): Bacteria > Pseudomonadota > Alphaproteobacteria > Rhizobiales > Rhizobiaceae > Pararhizobium > Pararhizobium herbae. The sequence goes on from NZ_JAGGJV010000003.1 coordinate 387,138, forward strand.
AGGCCGAGGTCGCCCATTTCGCGGAAGATCGAGGGATCGGTCGTTTCGTTGCGATAGGCGTCGATCACGCGCGGCTGCAACTTGTCCTGCGCATAGGCGCGGGCGGTATCGCGGATCATCCGCTCGTCCTCGGAAAGCTGATCGTCCAGCAGAAACGGATCGTCCCACTGGAATTCCTGTCTTGCAGCCATGTCGTCCTCCCGTCACTTTCCTTCTTCTATCCGTTATGGCAAGCCGGGCAGGGCGATACAAACGAAAATGCGGCACTGGCTCATGCGCTGCGGGAATGGCGGCCTGCGAAGACGTGCAAGCGATTTTGACGGGAAAAGAACATGGCTCACCTCGATAGAACGCGCGCGACGCGATTGATGGAGATTGCAGGACTCGATGCCCTGCTCCTGCTGTCGCCCGAAAGCTTCACTTATGCGACGGGCGCACCGGCCGGCGTCGCAACGATGTGGCGGCGCGCGGGTGCCGTGGCTGCGATCATTCCTGCCAATCCGGCTTTGACCGAGAGTGCCGTCGTTACAGACCTTTTCGAGGCCGCCTTCCGCGCCTCCAGTGCCATCACCGATATCCGCACCAATCCGATCTGGGTCGAGACCGGTGATATCAGGGGCATGGATGCGGGAGCGCTTTCGCCGGAAGAGCTGATAGAATCCGCCTGGGCAAAACAGGGGCGACCCGCCGGCTTTCAGCGCCCGGAGACATTTGACGCCGCCCGTGGTTTCGGCTTGGCCCGTGCGCTTCTCGCAGAGAAGCGACTGGACAAAGGCCGGATCGGCGTCGAGTTCGACGGGCTGTCTGTAATCGATTTCCACCTGCTTTCGGAGGCGTTGCCCGGTGCCGAGCTCGTCGATGCTTCGGACCTCGTCCGCCGATTGAAGATGATCAAGTCTCCCATCGAGATCGGCCATCTGCGCACGGCCGTCGAACTTGCCGAAGCCGGTATCGCCACCCTGCGCGAGACAATCGACGTCGGCGTCAGCCGCGATGCGCTTGCCGCAGCGTGGGAAAAAGGCGTTCGGGCAGAAGCGGCGCGGCGCAATGTCCAGAACCTGACCGGGCTTTGGGAATATGTCTCCGTCGGCGAGAACCCGTGGACCAGGGGCGGCGTGATCCAGCGCGGAGATCTCGTAAAGGTCGATGTCGGCTGTTTGATCGCCGGCTATACATCCGATACCGGCCGCACCTTCGTCTGCGGAATGCCTTCGCCCCTTCAGGCCCGGCTGTTCGACGCCCTGCAGACCGCCTACGATGCAGGTCTCCCGCTTCTGAGGCCCGGTATCGCCATGAGCGAGGTGCACGGGATCACGACCGAGGCGATGGCGAAGGCTGGTTTTCCAAGTTATACACGCGGCCATTTCGGCCATGGGCTGGGCGCCGGCCTCGGCAGCGAGGAATGGCCGTTCCTGTCGCGGCAATCGGATGTGATCATCGAGCCGGGCATGGTGCTCGCCTTCGAGACCCCGTGGTACGTGGATTGTGTCGGCGGCATGATCATCGAAAACCAGTTGCTGATCACCGCGGATGGTCACGAGATCATGAACCGGCTACCCTCCGGCCTCGTCTCCCTCTGATCGCGGTTTCCCATGCCCGACAATCGCCTTGAACGCTTCGCGCACAATCTCGACTGGAACCTGCTGCGTACCTTCGTCGTCCTGGTCGAGGAAGGGAGCATCACGGCGGCGGCCAACCGGCTGCTGTTGCAGCAGCCTGCCGTCAGCATGGCGCTGAAGCGGCTGGAACTGACTGTCGGCCAGAAACTGATCGACCGCCGGCCGGGCCGCTTCGACCTGACGGAAGCCGGCGAAAAGCTGCACCGCCAGTGCCGCGACATCTTCGCCGCGGTCGTGCGGCTGCCGAATGCGCTGGAGACCGCCGGCGAAGACGTCACCGGCCATGTCAGTATTCATTCGGTCAGCCACGCGCACAATCCCGCCTGGGACCGCAAGCTCGAAAGCTTCTTCCGCCTGCATCCGAAGGTGACGATCAGCATCACGGTCGAAACCACCGTCAGCGTCATCAGCGCGGTCGAACGCAACATCGCCACCATGGGGCTTTGCGACGGCAATATCCCCGATACCCTGACCAGGGTGCTTCATATCCGCGAACGGTACGGGCTCTATTGCGGCCGCGGCCACCGGCTGTTCGGTGTCAGGGGCGCCGCGCTGAACGACCTGCGCGGCGATCCCTATATCGCCTTCATCGCCGATGTTCTGGGCGGCCAGCATATGAACGCCATCACCGCGGTGCGCGCCATGGGCTCCTTCGGCCAGCAGGTGCGCGCCGTCTCCTGCAATGTCGAGGAAGTGCTTCGGCTGATCGCTGCGAATATCGGCATCGGCATGGTGCCCGATCATCTGGCGGCACCGGGCCTTGCGGCAGGCGACCTCTGGCAGTTGCCGCCCTATGATCTCCTGCCGACGACGGATGTCTTTCGCATTGCCAACCCGAACGCGATCCTCAACCCTGCGGAAGCCGCCTTCCTCAAGCATATCAAGGATACCGAACCGCTGGACCACAGCATGGAGCATCAATTTGCCTGATAGCCACCTTCGAGACTATAAATTTGAACATTGAGGCGTCGGCCTCTAGGGTCCGGCTGCGCGAAGGGAGATCGCGCCTACCGTGAAGGGCTGGACATGCAGACATTCGACGTGGCGATCATTGGCGGCGGCATCGCCGGCCTGTCGCTCGCCTATTTTCTCAGCCCCCATCGCTCGATCGTCGTGCTGGAACGGGAAACGGCGCTCGGCTACCACAGCACCGGCCGCTCCGCCGCCGAATTCGTGCTGCGCTACAATGCGCCAGAGGTCTGCCGGCTCGCAGCCGTCGCCAAGGATTTCTTCGACAGCCCGCCCGGCGGATTTTCGGATATCCCGCTTCTGAAGCAGCGCGGCGGCGTGATGATCGCCAGCACGGAAAAGGCTGCGCGGCTGGACGCGGTGTTCCGGTCAGAACTTGCTTTCACGCCGGAACTTGAACCGCTCGACGAGGAAGAATTGCTGGCCCGCGTGCCGATCCTGAAACCGGGCTATGCCGCCGCCGCCTTTTACGATCCCAACTTCTGGGACATCGAGGTCGAAAGCCTGTTGCAGGGTTACGTGAAGGGAGCGCGTCGCAACGGTGCGGAGATCCGCGAGCGCCATGGGGTCCTGTCCGCAACCCATGACGGCGAGGCCTGGACCATCGAAACATCCGCCGGAACGGTTCGCGCCAAAACAGTGGTCAACGCCTCCGGCGGCTGGGCCGATCCAACCGCAGTTCTCTTCGGTGTTAAGCCGCTCGGTATCGTTCCACATCGCCGCACGGCTATCACCGTTGATTTGCCCGAAGGAATCGACGTATCGGCGATGCCGGAGATCAATGAGATCGACGAGGATTTCTACATGAAGCCCGATGCCGGGCGGCTCTTGGCCTGCCCGGCCGACGCAACCCCTTGCGAACCGGGCGACGTGCAGCCGGAGGAGCTCGATATCGCCTGGGCAGCGCACTACGTCGAGGAGGCGACCACTGTTCCCGTCCGCCGCGTCGCCAAAAGCTGGGCCGGCATGCGCAGCTTTTCACCAGACAGGCTGCCAGTGATCGGTGCAGCACCCGACCATCCGGATGTCTTCTGGCTGGCGGGCCAGGGCGGTTACGGCATCCTGACCTCGCCGTCACTTGGCGCGTTGGCGGCAAGCCTTTTGACAAACGCTCCTCAGCCGGAGGGCTTCGAGGCCCAGGCGCTCGATCCGCAAAAGTTCAGCCCCTTGCGCTTCCAGGCCTAAAGCGAAAAACGACCGTATCGACCGTTGCTGTAGACGAGCGAGTGGCCGTCGCCGGCAACGATGGAAACCACGCGGCCGAGAATGATCGCATGGCTGTGCCGCTCGATCACTTCATCCACTTCGCAATCGATACCGGCCAGCGCCCCGCGCAGCACCGAAGCGCCGCTCGCCAGCGTGAACCATTCGGCGCCGTCATAACGCTCGACGCCCTTCAATCCGCCCTTTCCGGCAAACCGGTCGGCGACATCCTGCTGGTCGGCGCTGAGGATATTGACGCAGAAATGCCCGTAGCGGCTGATCACCGGCCAGCTGGACGAACTGCGATTGATATTGACGATCATCGTCGGCGGATCGACGGAGAGCGCGGTGGCCGAGGTCACCGTCGCGCCGGTGCGCTCGTCGCCGACACCGGCGGTAATGACCGACACGCCGCCCGACATCCGCCGCATGGCCGATTTCAAGGCGTCCTCGTCGGCCACATGCGGAAAGGAATGCTCCCGTTGCGGGGCAAGCCGGTCGATCGAATTTCTCAAAGCGACATTCATGCGGGTCCACTCTTTTGCCGTGTCATTCATGGTGCCGGATTTACGCATGGAAGACATACCTGTCTCAAGCAAAGAACACCCGCCAGCACGGGCGAAGCTGGATCGATTTTTCAATCATCATAAAATTTATAGATTATATTATTTTCCTTAAAACGGCGGGGTTTGCGACAGTTAAACGCTACCGAACGGCGGCGGATCGCAATAAGTCATAATTTTCGTGGACTATTGACAGCCTCATCAATTGTGTCAGGATTGTGTTAACGACCGTTAATAAATCCAAGGGAACAGCGGAGAACTGAATGTTTTATCACGGTGGAATGACCCTCGGTTACCTGACGCCTCCGGCGAAGAAGGAAAAAGCCATCCGAGTTGAAATGCCCGTGAAACAGGCCCGCGAGGAACAGACCGAAACCGAACAGGAACGCAATCAGGAACTGAGCCGCGCCTTCCTGACCCCTTGGCATCTGTTTTATTAGGTCCTGATCGTAACGGGTCTACCCGGCATCCGGCGATGGCGTTGCAGACCGGCCGTTGCTGGCGATGCTGGAATACATGCCCGTCGTGCGGAACTCCGTCGGGCTGGCGCCGAAATAGCGGCGAAACACCTTGGCGAAATAGTTCGGATCCTCGAAGCCGGACATGATCGCCACTTCCTTTACCGACAGATGCGCCGCCTTGGTGAGCAACTTGGTCGCTCTTTGCAGCCTCTTGCGCAGCACGAATTCGGCTGGCGGCATGCCTTCGCTGGCCGCAAAGACCCGCGAAAAATGCGCCCGGCTGAGACCGGAAACCTCGGCAAGCGCCTCGACCGAAAGCGAATGCTCCAGATTGGCGGCGATATGATCGATGACGTGCTGCATCGTCCGGTATTCCTGGCTAAGCACAGGATGCGAGCCGAAAACATCGTCGTAGAGCACCATGGCCGACTCGTACGCGATGGCAGAGGCGCTGCCCGGCGCATCGGCACCGCCTGAAATAAGCCGCAGACTGCAATCGGCGAGACGCTCTATGGTCTCCGGCTTGAGGGTGAGGATCGGCCCGGTCGTTGCGAGAATGGCCTTGTGGATGCGCAGCGCCTCCTCGCCGTTCATCGATATCCAGAAAAACTCCCAGCGGCCGTTCTGCTCCAGCCAGTAGCGATGATTGTGCGGCACCAGCACCAGCAGCGTCTCGCCCTCGCGAACCCGGTAGGTGCGGTTTTCGTAACGGAGGTTGCCGGCACCCGCGATCGTGTGCTGCAGCACCGTGAACGGCGTCTGACCGCGCTTGCGGCCGTCCCAGTCGTAACTCATATCCGTGCGGATTTCGTAGCCCGTGCTGGTCGGCATGGTGTGCAGGCTGTGACGCCCACGCGGCAGTGAAACTGTCCGCATGACAGGCCCATTCTCGATCAGTCGTTTCAGCATAGAATTACCCATGAAAGCACAATACCTCTCTGGCGGTGCCAAACATTATACGCATAATGCCCCTCGACAAAGCAAGATGACCGGGTTGGAGCGGCATCGGCAGGGAGGACTGGGAGGTTAAAAGCGCCAAGGCGCTTCATTTCCCGCGCATTGATTTTACCCTGTCCGTTTTTCCCGGCACAATGATCAGCGACGAGGACAGCATGAGTAGCTTCAAGATAGCCATTATCGGCGCCGGCAGTGTCGGCTTCACCAAGAAACTCTTCACCGACATTCTCAGCGTGCCGGAGTTCCGTAACGTCGAGTTCGCGATCACCGATCTGAGCGAGCACAATCTCGGCATGATCAAGTCGATCCTCGACAAGATCGTCGAATCCAACAACCTTCCCGCCAGGGTGACGGCATCGACCGACCGCCGCGAAGCGATCGCCGGTGCGCGCTACATCATCTCCTGCGTGCGCGTCGGCGGCCTCGCGGCCTATGCCGACGACATCCGCATCCCCTTGAAATATGGCGTCGACCAGTGCGTCGGCGATACGATCTGCGCCGGCGGCATTCTCTATGGCCAGCGCAATATCCCGGTCATCCTCGATTTCTGCAAGGATATCCGCGAACTGGCCGAGCCCGGCGCGAAATTCCTGAATTACGCGAACCCGATGGCAATGAACACGTGGGCCGCGATCGAATATGGCAAGGTCGATACGATCGGCCTTTGCCACGGCGTCCAGCACGGCGCCGAACAGATCGCCGAAATCCTCGGCGCCAAGGATGGCGAACTGGATTACGTCTGCTCCGGCATCAATCACCAGACCTGGTTTACCGATGTCCGCGTCAAGGGCCGCAGAATAGGCAAGGACGAACTGGTCGCAGCCTTCGAGGCGCACCCTGTCTTCTCGCAGCAGGAAAAGCTGCGCATCGACGTCCTGAAGCGCTTCGGTGTCTATTCCACCGAGAGCAACGGCCACCTGTCGGAATACCTGCCGTGGTACCGCAAGCGGCCGGAGGAAATTACCCGCTGGATCGATATGTCCGACTGGATCCATGGCGAGACCGGCGGTTACCTGCGCTATTCGACCGAGACCCGCAACTGGTTCGAAACCGAGTTCCCGCAGTTCCTCAAGGACGCCGAAAAGCCGATCGATCCGGCCCGCCGCTCCAACGAGCATGCCAGCCATATCCTGGAAGCGCTGGAAACCGGACGGGTCTATCGCGGCCACTTCAACGTCAAGAACAATGGCGTCATCACCAATCTTCCATCGGACGCGATCATAGAATCGCCCGGCTTCGTCGATCGCTTCGGCATCAACATGGTCGCCGGCATCACGCTGCCGGAAGCCTGCGCCGCCACCTGCATCTCCTCGATCAACGTCCAGCGCATGTCGGTTCACGCAGCAATTTCGGGCGATATCGATCTCCTGAAGCTCGCCGTCCTGCACGATCCGCTGGTCGGCGCCATCTGCACGCCGGAGGAGGTCTGGCAGATGGTCGACGAGATGGTCGTCGCCCAGGCCGAGTGGCTGCCGCAATACGCCCATGCCATTCCCGCCGCCAAGGAACGTTTGAGCAAGGGCACCGTCAAGACCCGCGACTGGAAGGGCGTTGCCCGCCGCGAGGTTCGCTCGATCGACGAACTGCGCGCCGAGAAGGAAGCGACGAAACTGAAGGCAGCCAGCTAGACGCCTGGTCTGCGGACTATGCGAGGCCTGTTTTCCGGAGGAGGAGGCAGGTCTGGGAGTGGGCGATCCGTCGCCCGCTCTGTTCCGGCAGACGGCATGATGCCGTCCCGCCGGGTGCTTTTAGGAGGAGAGCCGCCCATACCGGGCCGGCCTGAAGCATGAGGGAGAACCAACGACAATGAACAGCTTTTTCCACCCCAAGAAAACCGCCGCCCTGCTTTTGGGCGTTTCGGCGTTCGCGGTAACGGCCTGGGCCTCCGAGCCCACAGTCGTGCCGGAGGCGCAGCCATTTCCGGGCCAGGGCAAGATCACCTATGTGCCGCGCAATTCGATCGAGGAATTCAAGGCGCTGCCCCAGTATAGCGAACCGGAATGGGTCACGAAGAATTTCGTGGACACCGGCAAGCTGCCGCCTCTCGCCGAGCGTCTTCCGAAGGAGCCCCTGGTCTTCAAAACCGGAAATATGCCCGACGGCATCGGTGTCTATGGCGATACGCTGCGCCATGTCATCGGCGGACGGCCGGAAGGCTGGAATTATTCCGCCGGCCAGACGCAAGGCTGGGGCGGCATCGATATCGCGATGTCCGAATGCCTGACGCGGACCGCACCGCTCTATCAGGTGGAAGCGACCGACGTCGAGCCGCTGCCCAACCTTGCCAAGAGCTGGGACTGGTCGGCAGATGGCCACAAGCTCACCATGCATTTGGTCGAAGGCGCAAAGTGGTCGGACGGGGTCGACTTCACCTCCGATGACCTGATGTTCTACTGGAACGACAATGTCGTCGATCCCAATGTGTCGCCGCTCAACGGCGCGACGCCGGAAACCTTCGGTGAAGGCACGACGCTGAAGGCCATCGACAAGTACACGGTCGAATGGACCTTCAAGGAAGCATTTCCCCGCCAGTACCTGTTCGCCATGTCCTATGGGACATTCTGCCCCGGCCCCGCGCATATCCTGAAGACCAAGCATCCGAAATACAACAAGGACTTCACCTACGACCAGTACAAGAACGGCTTCCCTGCCGAGTACATGAACATTCCGGTGATGGGTGCTTGGACGCCGGTTTCCTACCGGCCGGACGACATCATCGTACTGCGTCGCAATCCCTACTACTGGAAGGTCGACGAGAACGGTCAGCAGCTGCCCTATCTCAACGAGATGCACTACAAGCTCTCGACATGGGCAGACCGCGATGTTCAGGCGATCGCCGGTTCGGGTGACTTTTCCAACCTCGAGCAACCGGAAAACTTCGTTGAATCGCTGAAGCGCGCAGCACAGGAAACGGCACCGGCCCGGCTCGCCTTTGGCGCCCGCCTGATCGGTTACAATCTGCGCATGAACCTTTCCGCCAACGGTTGGGGCGAACCTGACCAGCGCGGCCAGGCGGTCCGGGAATTGAACCGCAACGCAGACTTCCGCAAGGCCGTCACAATGGCGCTCGATCGCAAGAAAATCGGCGAATCGCTGGTCAAGGGTCCGTTCACGACAATCTATCCGGGCGGTCTATCCTCCGGCACGAGCTTCTACGACCGTCAGTCGACGGTCTATTATCCCTTCGATCTCGAAGGCGCAAAGGCGCTTCTCGAAAAGGTCGGCCTGAAGGACACGGACGGCAACGGTTTCGTGAACTTCCCAGCAGGAACGGAAGGCGGTCAGGATGTTCAGATCGTGCTGCTGGGCACCTCCGACTACAACACCGACAAGAACCTCGCCGAAGGCGTGATCGGCCAGATGGAACAGCTCGGCCTGAAGGTAACGCTCAACACGCTCGACGGCGTCAAGAAGGATAATGCGCATTATGCCGGCAAGTTCGACTGGACGATCCGCCGCAACGATCCGGAGCTGACATCCGTGGTGCAGAACACCACCCAGCTTGCTCCGACAGGCCCCCGCACCAGCTGGCATCATCGTGCCGGCACGGACGGCACGGTCGATCTTCTGCCCTATGAGAAAGACCTTGTGGGCATCGTCAACAAGTTCATCGCCACGAACGACAATGGCGAGCGCTCGGAGCTGATGAAGCAGTACCAGAAGATCGCAACGGAGAATGTCGATACGGTCGGCCTCACCGAATATCCGGGCGCGCTGATCATCAACAAGCGCTTCTCGAACGTTCCGGTCGGCGCACCGATCTTCATGTTCAACTGGGCGGAAGACACGGTGATCCGCGAGCGGATGTTCGTCGCAGCAGACAAGCAGGGGGACTACGAACTCTTCCCGCAGCAACTGCCGGGCAAGCCGGGCGAAAACGGCCCGATCAACTGATCCTTCGTTGAGCCTGCTCCGGCCGCTCGCGGCCGGAGGAGATCCCTGACCACACAAGAGAACCTAACAGCCATGTTCCGATTTCTGCTTGTGCGTATCGCATCCGCAATCCCCGTGCTCTTCGTGCTGAGCGTCGTCACCTTCGCGATCATCCAGGCGCCACCGGGCGACTACAGCGACTATATCCGCTCGCAAATGATCAACCAGGGCGGCGCATCCTTCGAGGAAGCCGACGCCCAGGCACAGGCCTACAAGGTCGCCAACGGTCTCGATAAGCCCTTGGTCGTCCAGTACGTCAACTGGATCACCGGCATCGTCACGCGCGGCGATTTCGGCCACAGCCTGTTCTACAACAAGCCCGTTTCCGAAGTCGTCGGCGAGCGCCTGCCGCGCACGCTGGCCCTGGCGCTGGTCTGCCATATCCTCGCGTCCATCATCGGCATCACCTTCGGCATTCTCGCCGCCACAAGGCAGTATTCCTGGGTGGACAGCCTGCTATCCGGCATTTCCTTCCTCGGCATGACGGTGCCGCGCTTCCTGATGGCGCTGATCATCGTCTATATCCTGGTGTTCCATTTCAACGTCACCGAGATAAACAGCTTCCACTCTGCCAAATACGGCGGCGCGCCCTGGTCCTGGGACAAGTTCGTCGATCTTTTGAAACATGTCTGGCCGGTCATCGCCATCGCCACCTTCGGCGGGCTGGCCTACAACATGCGGGTCATGCGCGGCAATCTGCTCGATACGCTGAACGCGCAATATGTCGAAACCGCGCGGGCCAAGGGCCTGAGCGAAAGCGCGGTCATCCTGCGCCATGCGGTGCCGAACGCCCTGCATCCGCTGATCATGTATCAGGGCGTCGTCCTGCCCTACATGCTGACCGGCGAGATCGAGACCGCGATCATCTTCGCCCTGCCGACCGTCGGGCCTGCCATCGTCGGCTCCATGTGGGTGGGTGACGTCTATGTCACCGCCACCTTCATGCTCGTCCTGTCGGCAACGCTGATCGTCGGCAACATCATCGCCGACATGCTTCTGGCGATGCTCGACCCCCGCGTCCGTCTTGGCGGAGGAGCTCACGCATGAAAGCCGACGTACAAACAGCCGTCATCGTACCGGTACCGCCGGCAAGCCACGGCAACGAGACTTATCTGGCGCTCGTCTGGCGCCGCCTGAAACATTCCTGGACCGGCATGGCGGGTCTCATCCTCGTCTGCCTACTGATGCTCATGACGATCTTTGCGGAGTTCTTTTCCCCCGTCGATCCGAAGCTGACCGGCGTCGGCTTCGCCCCGCCGCAGACGATCAGCATCACCGACCAGGAGGGCAGCCTCGTCTGGCCGCGCACCTACCAGGTCGGCGAGGGCACCGAACTCGACCCGATCACCTTCCAGCCGATCGTCGGCCCGGATTACGCTAATCCGCTCGACCTCGGCTTCTTCGTCAAGGGCTTCAAGTACCGGCTTTTCGGCCTGATCCCGACCGACCGCCATTTCTTCGGCGCCACCAACGGCACGCCGGTCAACTTCCTCGGCACCGACAAGTTCGGCCGCGATGTGCTGTCGCGCATCTTCTACGGCTCGCGCGTCTCGCTGATGATCGCGCTGACGGTGGTGTTCATCATCACCGTCGTCGGCACCACGGTCGGCATGGTGTCCGGCTATTTCGGCGGCCGCTTCGACGCCTGGATGCAGCGCTTCGTCGAACTGGTTCTCGCCTTCCCGCAACTGCCGCTCTATCTGGCGCTGACATCGCTGATCCCGGTAACGGCGCCGACCAACGTCTTTCTCGCCTTCGTCATCTTCGTGATGTCGGCGCTCGGCTGGGCGCAGATGTCGCGCGAAGTGCGCGGCAAGACGCTGGCGCTCGCCCGCATCGACTATGTCCGCGCGGCGATGGCGATCGGCGCCACCGACCGGCGCATCATCTTCCAGCATATCTTTCCCAACGTCATGAGCCATGTCATCGTCGCCGTGACGCTGGCGATCCCGAATGTCGTGCTGCTCGAATCCTTCCTCGGCTTCCTCGGTTTCGCGGTGAAGCCGCCGCTGATGTCCTGGGGATTGATGCTGCAGGATACCTCGACCTATTCCGTCATCGGGTCCTATCCGTGGATCCTTTCCCCCGTGGCCTTCGTGCTGATCACCGTCTTTGCGTTCAATGCGCTCGGCGATGGCCTGCGCGACGCCGTCGACCCATACTGAGGAGACGACCATGGCACTCGTGGACATCAGCACACTCGCTCCCGAACAACGGCACGACCATGCAGCCGCCGTCGGCTCACCGATCATCGACGCCCGCCATGTGGCGGTGAAATTCAAGGTCGAGAGCGGAACGGTCGATGCCGTCAAGGACGTCTCCTTCCAGCTCTATCGCGGCGAGACCATCGCGGTGGTGGGCGAATCCGGCTCAGGAAAGTCGGTCACGGCCCGCACCGTCATGGGCCTGCTCACCAAGCGCGCCACCGTCTCGGACCGTTCCAGCATCGCCTATGACGGCAAGAACGTCCTGAAGTTCTCCGACCGGCAGCGCCGGGCGCTGCGCGGCAACCGCATCTCGATGATCTTCCAGGAACCGATGAGTTCGCTCAACCCGGTCTATACGATCGGCGCCCAGATCATCGAGGCGATCCGAGTCCACCAGAAGATGAGCCGCAGCCAAGCGATGGAGCGGACGCTCGAGCTTCTGCGCCAGGTGCAGATCCCCGATCCGGAAGCCCGCATCAACCAGTATCCGCACCAGCTGTCCGGCGGCCAGCGGCAGCGCATCATGATTGCAATGGCGCTCGCCAACAGCCCGGACGTACTGATCGCCGACGAGCCGACGACGGCGCTCGACGTCACCGTGCAGGCACAGATCCTCAACCTCATCCGCGACCTGCAGAAGACGCTCGGCATGGCGGTGATCCTCATCACCCACGACCTTACCGTCGTGCGCCAGTTTTCCGACTATGTCTACGTCATGCAGAACGGCGAGGTGAAGGAACACAACACCACCACGACGCTGTTCCAGAACCCGCAGCACCCCTATACGCGCCACCTGCTCAATTCCGAGCCGAAGGGAATGGCCAACCCGATGCCGGTCGATTCCGCGTCCATCCTCGAAGGTCGCAACGTCCGCGTTTCCTTCATGCTCAAGGCGGGCGGCTTCTTCAAGCCGCAGCTGAAGGAGCTGGTCGCGGTCGACAGCCTCTCGATCAAGCTCCACCGTCACGAGACACTGGGTCTCGTCGGCGAATCCGGCTCGGGCAAGACCACCTTCGGCCAGGCGCTCGTCAAGCTGCTGCGGGCGGACGGCGGCGAAATCCTGTTCGACGGCCAGTCGATCGAAAACAAGACCCGTGACGAGATGCGGCCCCTGCGCTCGCGTATGCAGGTCGTTTTCCAGGACCCCTTCTCCTCGCTCAACCCGCGCATGTCGGTCGGCCAGATCATCGAGGAAGGGCTTGTTGTCAACAAGCTCGGCGCGACGCGCAACGAGCGGCTGGAGCGGGTGCGCGAAGCGCTGAACAGCGCCGGCCTGCCCAACAACATCCTGTCGCGCTTCCCGCACGAGTTTTCCGGCGGCCAGCGCCAGCGCATCGCCATTGCCCGCGCCGTGGCCCTCGAGCCCGAATTCATCCTGCTCGACGAGCCGACCTCTGCGCTCGATCTGTCGGTGCAGGCGCAAATCATCGAACTGCTGCGCAAGCTGCAGGACGAGAAAGGACTGAGCTACCTCTTCATCTCCCACGATCTGAAAGTCGTGCGCGCGCTCTGCCACCGGGTGGTGGTGATGCAGCACGGCAAGATCGTTGAAGAGGGCCCGGTCGAAGACGTTCTTACCCATCCCAAGACCGCCTACACCGAGCGGCTCGTCAGAGCCGCGTTCGAAGTAGCCGCGTAACCGTAGAAAGAGGCATATTTCATGACCAGACAACCCAAGATCACCTTCATCGGCGCCGGCTCGACCGTCTTCATGAAGAATATCATCGGCGACGTTCTGCAGCGCCCGGCGCTGTCGGGCGCCAAGATCGCGCTGATGGACATCAACCCGCAGCGGCTGGAGGAAAGCGAAGTCGTCGTCAGCAAGCTGATCTCGACGCTTGGCGCCAAGGCCACCATCGAGCTGCATTCCAACCAGAAAAAGGCACTCGAAGGTGCCAATTTTGTCGTCGTCGCCTTCCAGATCGGCGGCTACGAGCCCTGCACGGTCACCGATTTCGAAGTGCCGAAGAAATACGGCCTGCGGCAGACCATCGCCGATACGCTCGGCGTTGGCGGCATCATGCGCGGCCTGCGCACCGTGCCGCATCTCTGGTCGATCTGCGAGGACATGATGCAGGTCTGCCCGGAGGCGATCCTGCTGCAATACGTCAACCCGATGGCGATCAATACCTGGGCGATCGCCGAGAAATATCCTGACATCAAGCAGGTCGGCCTCTGCCACTCGGTTCAGGGCACGGCGATGGAGCTGGCCGAAGATCTGGAGATTCCGTACGAGGAAATCCGTTATCGCTCCGCCGGTATCAACCACATGGCCTTCTTCCTCAAGTTCGAGCATCGCCAGCCGGACGGTTCCTACCGCGATCTTTATCCGGATCTCCTGCGCGGCTACCGTGAAGGACGCGCGCCCAAGCCCACCTGGAACCCGCGCTGCCCCAACAAGGTGCGCTACGAAATGCTGACCCGTCTCGGCTATTTCGTCACCGAAAGCTCGGAGCACTTCGCCGAATACACGCCCTATTTCATCAAGGACGGCCGGCCCGACCTGATCGAGAAATTCGGCATTCCGCTGGATGAATATCCCAAGCGCTGCATCGAACAGGTCGAGAAATGGAAGGGTCAGGCCGCAGCCTATCGCTCGGCCGATAAGATCGAAGTCGCACAGTCGAAGGAATATGCCTCCTCGATCATGAACTCGGTCTGGACCGGCGAGCCCTCGGTCATCTACGGCAACCTGCGCAACAATGGCTGCATCACCTCGCTGCCGGACAATTGCGCCGCCGAAGTGCCCTGCCTGGTCGATGAAAACGGCATCCAGCCGACCTTCATCGGCGCCCTGCCGCCACAGCTGACCGCGCTGATCCGCACCAATATCAACGTGCAGGAACTGACGGTCGCGGCGATGATGACGCAGAACCGCGAGCATCTCTACCATGCCGCAATGATGGACCCGCATACGGCCGCAGAACTCGATCTCGACCAGATCTGGTCGCTCACCGACGACCTGCTCGCCGCCCACGGTACCTGGATCCCGGAATGGGCCCGCGTGTCCAAGAAAGTTCAGGCCGCGTAACGTCCCTCCCCGTTACGTGACAAGGAAACCCCGGAACCACAATTCCGGGGTTTTCCTTTTGGGCCGAGTGTGATCGAAAGGAACGGCGCACCGCCGATTTATGCGAGGAGACAGACATGCCCGCCAGTTCCGCCACGACCACGCTCGCCCGCCAGCTGTCGGAGGCCGACAATACGGGCATTCGCCTGGCCTCGGCCAGCCTTGCAGAACCGGGAATCCCGGCGGAAGCGTTCGCGGTCCAGAAAGAAACCCTTGCCTTGAACGGCTGGCTGACAGCCGGCTACAAGGTGGCGATCCGCCCGGACGGCAGCTCCGTTTCAGCGCCGATGGCCCATATCACCCATGCCAGCGAATCCGGCACCGCCGGCTTCCAGCGCCCCGCCGTCGATGCGCTGGAGGTGGAAATCTGCTTCGTGCTCGGCAAGGACCTGCCCGCCCCCGGCAGCACGCCCTACACCCGCGAAACGCTGCTCGACCATGTCGCCGCCATCTCGTCCGGCGTCGAATTCCTGGGTCATCGCCTGGACGATGGCAGCAAGTCACCGGCCTTGCTGTTCCTCGCCGACCGGCTCGGCAATGCCGGCTACATATTGGGCGAAGAACTGCCGGCCACGATGATCGAGCCCGGCCAGGCCTATCCGCTGACCGTCACCATCAACGGCGACACCGTCTTTGCCGGCCCGGGAAAGCACCCCAACGACGACCCCGTCGCCGCCTTCCTGCTCTTTGCCAACACCCTGACCGAGCCCGTCGCCCAAGGCCGTATCATCACCACCGGCAGCCTCTGCGGCGCCATCCCGATGCCCGCCCGCGCGGCCATCGCCATCAGCGGGTTCACGACGTTGACGGTTACGGCGGCATCGACGCGCGAGGTTTGACGGGCATTTACCCGGCGTGATCGTTTTTCAACCGCGCCGGGCCGCTTCGATCACGCCGACGTCGATCTTCTTCATGGTCATCATCGCGTCAAAGGCACGCTTTGCTTCGGCACCACCGGCCGCCATCGCCTCCATCAGGACGCGCGGCGTTATCTGCCACGATATGCCCCACTTGTCCTTGCACCAGCCGCACTCACTTTCCTGGCCGCCATTGCCGACAATGGCGTTCCAGTATCGATCGGTTTCCTCCTGATCGTCGGTTGCGATCTGAAATGAGAAAGCTTCGTTGTGCTTGAAGGCGGGGCCGCCGTTCAGGCCGATGCAGGAAACACCCGCAACCGTGAACTCGACAACCAGCACATCTCCCTGCTGACCGTCCGGATAGTCGCCAGGCGCAAGAAGAATGTCGCCCACGGCACTGTCGGGAAATGTCTCGGCGTAGAAGCGGGCGGCGGCCTCAGCGTCCTTGTCGTACCAAAGGCAGATCGTGTTCTTTGCCATTGCACTGTCCTTTCGCTCTTCATTTTTTCGTCTCTCCTTTGAAATAGGAGTCGAACCGAACTTCTCCAGCCCGGGTGCGCCATTTCACGCGGGCCAGATAGCCAGGCGCCGCCCAACAGCCGATGCACTGGACTGCAAGGGTACCATCGCAAGCCCACTTATGGGGAGGTAGAGAAGGGGCTTTGCGGCAAGCACAGGAGAAACCATTCCCCGCCTCAAAAAAATCATCCCCGCTCATCCCCGCCTAGAAAACGCGGCGCATACTGCTTCTGTTTCCACCGCCGGAGTGTTTCGCGAGACGGTCGCGGGCAGGTGGGAGCCGGCGCCCTGCGCGTTTGGCCGTAACGTGCGGCCGATGTCAGGGTGATGCGTGCCGGGTGGTTCGTGAATGAACCTCCTCAGATGTCTCCCCCGGGCTGCCAGGTCCGGTTTGGTCGAGCCATGCAAGCAGGAGAATTCTCTTCTGTGCAGCGAGACAGTGCATGCATTTCAAGGGGCCGGAAGCCCCGAAAAACGCCGAAGGCCACGCAAATGCGGAGCCACTTATTATAAACTAACCGAGGTTCCGCATTTGCGTGCGCCCTCCAACTGATGATTTCAACCGTGCCGGGGTTCTCCTGTGCGGGCGCGACCGCGTGTTCTTTGATATTTTGGTGACGAACCAATCAGCGGCTTGTGACGACGCCCCTCCAAGGGGCCAGTTCTATTTGCCCGCAAGGCCTTTGCCTGGCTCCATCCTTCAGAGAATCTAAAGCCCGTTGTTTGACCCCAGCGCTTCCCCCACCTCCGTCTTCCTCGCCCTTGTGGCGGGGATCCAGCCACCGCGCGTCCGCGCGGTGAGAAAACTGGCCAACCCCAAAGAAAGGCCCCCCTAGCGCCGCAGACGCGGCGCGCTGGATCCCGGAACAAGTCCGGAATGACGGGGAAACTGGGAGCGTCATCCCAAACAAAAACGTCCGCCCCCGTGCCTACCGCAACCACACCGCATAATCCGGCACCAGCAGATGCAGCGGCGCCTCGTCCTCCTCGATGCCGGAAAACCGCGTCACCGCCGGGTCTTCGAAGATATTGTCGGTATTGTCGTCATTGACGGTCGAGACCTCGGCGACGAAGACATCGGCACCCTCGCCCCAGAAGGCATGCCAGTCGCCCGGCATCAGCGTCACGCTTTCTCCGGGCGAAAGCTTGAGCTTGTGGCCGGGTGCGAAATCACGCTGGATACCGTCGGTCGCCACCCGTGTCCCCTTGCCCCGATCGCATCGCCCATCGGTATCGCCGAACAACTCGACCACCAGCGTGCCGCCGCCGCGATTGATGATGTCCTCGGCCTTCAGCAGATGCCGGTGCATCGGCGTCACCTGGTCCTTGCGCGCGATCATCGCCTTTTCCGCATAGAGCATGCCCCGGCCACGCTGCAGATCGGCAAAACGACCGTTGCGGACGGTGAAGAGAAACAGCCCGGTCTTGTCGAAATCGCCAAGGCCGAAATCGGTGATATCCCAGCCGAGCGCAGCTCCGGTGATCCCGTCGATCTCGCCCTTGTGCGCCCGCATCTCGTCCGGTGACCAGCGCGAAAACGGCGGCAGGATGAAGCCGAACGAGCGCATGAAGGCCTCACTCTCCCGCATGATGGCATTGATGGCGCTGCGTTTCATCGGAATGGTCATGCTCTCCCCCTCAGCGAACGCCGATGCCGGCCGTCAGGCCGCCGTCGATCCGGTGATCCGACCCCGTGATGAAGGCCGCCCTGTCGGAGGCAAGGAAGGCCGCAAGCGCTGCCACCTCCTCCGGCTCGCCGATCCGCCCCAGCGGATGCGCCGCGCCGAACCGTTCGAAAACCGATTCGATATCGGCATCGTCGCCCTCGAATTCCCGCGCAGCAAGCGCCAGGATCGGCGTCCGCACCGAGCCGGGGCTGATCGACACGACGCGGATACGGTCGGGCGCGAAGTCGAGCGCCATCGCCCGCGTCAGCGCATGGATCGCCCCCTTGGAGGCGACATAGGCCGAGACGCCGCTTTGGCAGGCATGCCCCTGCACGCTGGAGAGATTGACGATGACACCGCCGCCGCGCTTGCGCATTTCCGGCACGCCGAATTCCGCCGTCAGGTGGATCGACCCGACATTGACGGCCATGCAGCGCATGAAGGTCTCGAACGGCGTCGTCTCCGCCGTGCCATAGGGATGGACGGCAGCGGAATTGACGATGATGTCGATACCGCCCAGGTGTGCGACAGCCGCCGTCATGGCAAAGTGAACGTCGTCGGGTACCGACACGTCGGCATGAAAGACGGAGAGAAACAGGTTCTCTGCCGCTGCCATTTCCTCCAGCTCGGCATTCGCCGCCAGATCGATCCCGATCGACGCCACGGCCGCACCTTCCCGCGCCAGATGCAATGCCACCGCCCGGCCGATCCCCGTCGTTCCGGTCACCACCGCGGCCTTTCCAGCAAACTCATTCATGAATTGTCTCCCTCCCCGCCGTTCTTTTTTGTCGCTGCCTCGATGCTGCCTGGCGTACCGGCAGCCGGAATGAACTCCAGCCCGGCATCCAGATGCCGGTTCATGTGATAGGCAAACGCAATCCGGTCCCGTTCGCGCAGCGCCTGAATGATATCGGCATGTTCGGCGGCAACGGTCTCAAGCACGGGGCGCTGGGACTTGCCCGCCAGCATCAGCCGCCGGATCACCGGTTTCAGCATGCCGTAGGTTTCCGACAGCGTCCGGTTTCCCGCCGCGTCCACCATCAGCTTGTGGAATTGATAGTCGAGGTCCGACGCCTCCTCGGGCGTGATGGATTCGCGAATGCGCCGGTTGAGCGCTTCCATCTCCTCAAGGGTCTCGGGGCTTATCCGGCCGGCGAGCAGATCGAACAGGTTCATCTCGGTCAGCCGCCGGTAGCCCTGGATATCGCGAAATGCGTCGACGGAAATGTCCATGGCGAAGGAAAAGAGGTCGCGCATGGCCAATTGATGCTGATCGGTCAGCACCGCGCCGACCTTCTGGCGCGATTCGGCCACGCCATAGGCCTTCAGCGTCCGGAAAGCCTCGCGCACCGTGTTGCGGCTGGCGTCGAACATGACTGCGAGTTCGCCTTCGCTCGGCAGCACGTCGCCGACAGTCAGCCCGCGTTCGCGGATAAGGCCGCGAATATGCTGGACCATGCCATCAACGGCGGAAGCCCGCGCACCGTCCTCCATGCCATTCCTCATTGTCAGCTCCACCGTCCGATCGACACTATATGTCCGACATAATATCGCAATCAACTCTCATATCTTGCATTTTCAGCGTTCATCCTTTTAATTGTCCAACATTATAACGGGAGGCACTGACATGCTCGAAAGCTGGCGCTGGTTCGGACCGCAGGATCCGGTCACCCTGTCGGATGCGCGCCAGGCCGGCGCCCATGGCGTCGTCACGGCCCTCCACCACATCTATGACGGCCGCATCTGGACGCCGGACGACATTGCCGAGCGCATGGCCCTGATCAGGAAGGCCGGCATGACATGGGCCGTCTGCGAATCCATTCCTGTCAACTCGGCGATCAAGCGTCGCGACGGCGAATGGCGTCGCTATCTCGATGCCTGGAAACAATGCCTTGCCAACCTGGGCAAGGCCGGCGTTCCCGTCGTCTGCTACAATTTCATGCCGGTGGTCGATTGGACACGCACCAATTTGATGTATCCCACCGAGGCTGGCGGCTATGCGCTGCGCTTCGACATGATCGACTTCGTCGCCTACGACGTCTTCGTCCTGAAGCGGCGCGCAGCCGAAGAGAGTTACGACGCGTCGGTGGTCGAGGCAGCGCGGAAGCGGCTGGCGACAAAAAGCGAAGACGAGATCCTGACGCTCGAGAAGAACATCATCGCCGGTCTTCCCGGCGGCGAAGACAGCCACACGCGCGAAACCATCCGCGGCCACATCGCCGCCTTCGACGGCACCTCGTCGGACGACATGCGCGCCAGCCTGATCGAGTTCCTGAAGGAAGTCGTGCCGGTCGCGGCGGAAAACGGCGTACGGCTCGCCATCCATCCCGACGACCCGCCTTTTTCGCTGTTCGGCCTGCCACGCGTCGTCTCGACGGCCGACGACGTGCAAACGATCCTCAGCGCCATCGATGCGCCGGAAAACGGCATAACACTCTGCGCCGGATCCTATGGCTCGCGCTCCGGCAACGACGTGGTCGAGATGGCCGGGCGCTTCGCCGACCGCATCCACTTCGCCCATCTGCGCAACGTCGCCAGGGAACCGGACGGTTCATTCATCGAATCCGAACATCTGGCCGGCGACGTCAACATGGTGTCGCTGATCTCGGTGCTGCGCGCCGAGGAGCGCCGGCGTAAGAGGGATGGCCGCGGCGACTGTATCATCCCGATGCGACCGGATCACGGACACCTCTTGATCGACGACCAGAAGAAGAAGGTCAATCCCGGCTATTCCTGCATCGGCCGCCTCAAGGGCCTCGCCGAGCTGCGCGGCGTCATCGCTGCCGTCGATCAGCTGACCTAATCAAACATAGGCTACCAGCATGAAGGCCGTGGCGAGGGCGAGGATCAGGCACGGTACCGTCCACATGATCGTCACATAGGCCTGCTCCTGCACATAGGGGCCGAACAGCCGGCCGACGACGTTGAAGCGGGCAAACAGGATATTGACGAACAGCGCAGAGGCAAGCGTCAGATAATTGAGCGCGAACAGCCGGTTGACCGTATTGTCGCCGCTCGAGAGCACGGCATAGCTGCTATAGACGGTGAAGTTCAGCGCGATGACCGCAAACAGCCCGCCGATGATGATGTTGACCATCTCGTAGGTATCGACCTGGAAGACGCCATCCTCCATGCGGTTCAGCCAGATCGCCAGGAGCGGAATGAGCAGCGAGGCAAACAACGGAATGAAGATGGACGCAACCACGACGCCGGGCTGGCGGGCAATGTCGAGCGAGGCGGAGACCCGCGCATGCGTGCCGTTGTACCAGCCGGGTTGCGGCGCATTCTTCAGATCGACAAGACCGACGCTCCAGCCGGGAAGGATGGCATTTGCGGAAGGACGGCTGAAGTCGATATCCGACTGGTCGAACCGCAGCGCCACCTCGGCGATCGTCAGCCCGCTGACGGCCATGTCGACGACAAGGTTCTGCCGGTCGAAGGGAAACCGCGCCACATCGACACCGACGCTGAAATCGGCTGTGACGCGTCGCAGCAGTTCGACGCGTCCGGTCGGATAGATGCGCAACCCATAATCCGACAGCGCCGTCTCGTCGTTCTGGTTCGAAAGAACAACCGGCGGCACCCAGATCTCGCGCATCCGCGCTGCCGCCGCGCTGTCTCGCAGCGTCTCGGGTGGCGCTCCCATGTCGGGGCCTGGCCTTGCCAGACGCGAATCCGTCCAGCGCAGGCGCACATCGACGGTCGCGCGGAAGGTGCCGGCATTTTCGTCGAAACTTTCGAGCGTCAGGAAGGAGGCGGCGGCCTGGACGATCACCGGCAGGCCATTGCCCCGGGGCAGGTCAGTCGCGGCGAAAGCAGGATTGGCAAGCGCCGCCAGAATGACGGTTGCCAGCAGGCGGAGCGCAGCGCGAATACCCGTTGGAATGGCTCTCATGGTGCCTTGTCCGCCTCGCTGCGACGGGACCGGATCTTGTCATAAAGCGCCACGAAGGGCTGCATTTCGCGCGGAAAGGTTTCGGAGCCGACGATCGGCGCCAAAGGTTCGCCGGCACTGACTGTATCGAAGCGCTGCCCCAGAACCTGCAGCGGCCGCAGCACGAAGCCGCGCAGCACGATCAGCACGAAACCGGACAGAAAGACGATGGCGATCAGCGTGATCACCGCCTGCCAGATCAGCGATCGATTGACGGCAGCGCGCGAGGCACTGAAATCCGATGTGGCGGCGATGACGCCGAGCGGCGTTCCGGAGCTGCTGTTGACCGGCAGCAGCAGAACGCCGCGCACCAGCCCCTGCGCATCGCGGACATAGCGCACCGGCTCATTGACCACGGCGACATCTTCCGCGCCGGCAAGCTCGGCCATCAACTGGGCATTGGTGGATTCGAAGCGAATGTAGCGGCCGACCCTGTTCTGCTCGCCCATACGCTCCGGATCGACGCCCTGGGCATATTGCTTGAGCGATGCCTCCTCGATGAACAAGGCCAGATCGATGCCGTAGGCGGTCTTCAGGCCCGCCAGCAGCGGCCCGTAATCGATACCGATCTCGACGCTGCCCAGATGCTTTCCGCCCTGATCGAAGACCGGAGCAACACCGAAGATCGCCGGGCCGCTGCGCGCCACCGCCGCCCCTTTCAGCGGCACGCGGTCGCGATTGACCGCGACGACCATCGGCCGGAAGGCGGAAAGATCGTCGCCGAAGGTCTTCGGATCATGTAGCCTCAGAAAAGACGTCGCCGGCGGTATATGGAATTGCGCCTGATCGACGCCATGCCGGGCCTTTTGGTTGGCGAACATCCTGGCGAGTTCCGCTTCAAGCCCCGTCCGGTCCCCGGCCGCCAGAAGCTTCTGCACCGACGGCAGATCGGCCAGCAGTTCGGCGCGGGCGAGCGCCTTGTTTTCCGCGTCCCGTATCGCCGTCTCGACGATCGCGCCCATCAGACGGAACTGATCCGCCTCGACCGCATCGGTCATACCGGAAAACAGCCGGCTCGAAATGAAAGCGGAACCAGCAATGATGATGACGATCGCGAGAATGATTGCGATGGGTGCATTGCGCCGGAATTTCATCGACAACCTGTAAATTGGGAAAACCACTGAAATGTTCTACAATGCTTGATTTCCAGTCGACAGAGGCAGGACAGGGAATATTTTTGGGGCAATCATCACGCCGCCAAGGGCCGTGCGCGGGACGCGCGTGTCCACCAGCGGAACCTGCTCTTGATCGCACAAAACTAGGAGAACAGTCCCGCACGCCGGGCAAGAACCCGCTCGATCGCCGACAATCCGTCATAGATCAGCACGGCCAGCGCCCCGACGATCAGACCGCCCTGCAGCACGAAGGCGATGTTGTTGGATTGCAGGCCGGCGATAATGACTTCGCCCAGCGTCTTTGCAGCGACCGTCGAGCCGATCGTCGCGGTCGCAAGACTGATGACCACCGACAGCCGGATGCCGGCAAGGATCACCGGCATGGCCAGCGGCAATTCTACCTTGAAGAGACGCTGGCGCTCCGTCATGCCGGAACCGCGCGCCGCCTCCATCACGGAGACAGGCAAGGTCGTCAGGCCGGTCAACGTATTTTCGAAGATCGGCAGCAACCCATAGAGAAACAACGCGACCAGCGTCGGCTTCTCGCCGAAGCCGAGCGCGGGCACTGCGAGCGCCAGCACCGCCACGGGCGGAAACGTCTGGCCGACATTGACGAGACTGCGCGACAGCGGCAGGAATTCCGCACCAAAGGGCCGTGTGACCAGAATGGCCAGCGTTACGGCGACGACAATGGCGCCCGCGGTGGCAATGGCAACGATGCGCAGATGCAAAAGCGTCAGCGTCAGCAGGCTGCCCTGATTGTAGATCGCCGGCGCATTGTCCTGCACCAGAGGTTTCAAAAGCGGAGAAAACCAGCCGGGCGAAACCAGAAAGGCAATGAGGACCGCCAGCAGCACCGCCCGCAGGATAGGGGGGACCCACGCCCTCATTGCGGCTTTGCCGCCCGTCGGGTCAGCCCCTCCAGCGTCACCCTGCCAAGGATCCTGCCATCGGCGGCGGCCACCGGCAGCGCATGGCGTCCGGTCCAGAGCATTTCGGACAGCGCATCCCGCTGGCTTGTTGCCTCCGGCAGGGGCTTGCCGTCTGCCGTGCCCGGCTCGACCGCTTCTCCGGCCGTCTCGATCGACAGCAGCCGGAATGGCCTCTCGCTGGCCCCGATGAGCGTCTCAACGAACTCCGTCGCCGGATTTTTGACCAGCTCGGCAGGCGCGCCGTACTGAACAAGTTCACCCTTGTCCATGACCGCGATCTTGTCGGCGAGATGAAACGCCTCGTCCATATCGTGCGTCACCAACACGATCGTCGTTTTCAAGAGCCTCTGGATGTCGAGAAGATCGGCCTGCGCCTTGGCGCGGATGATCGGATCGAGCGCGCCGAACGGCTCGTCCATCAACAGCACGTTCGGCTCCGCCGCCAGCGCCCGCGCAACCCCGACACGCTGCTGCTGGCCGCCGGAAAGCTCGTGTGGAAAGCGTGCGGCAAACAGGGTGGGATCGAGCTGGAACAGCGCCAGAAGCTCCGCCACCTTGGCATCGATCCGCGCCCTGTCCCAGCCGAGCAGCACCGGCACCGTGGCGATGTTCTGCGCGACGGTGCGATGCGGGAAAAGACCATGGCCCTGGATGGCATAGCCGATGCGACGGCGCAGTTCGTAGCCAGGCATGGTGTGATTGTCCTCGCCGTCGAGGCGGATCGTCCCCGAGGTCGGCTCGACCAGCCGGTTGATCATCCGCAGAAGCGTCGTCTTGCCGGACCCCGACGTTCCGACGATGACCGTCACCGTGCGCGGCTCGATCGTCATCGTCACGTTGTTGACGACCGTATTGTCGTCATAGCGCTTGGTGATCCCGTCGATTTCGATCATGCGGTCCTGCCTCGTTCTCGCCGGGGTACGTTCATTTCAATCAGGGAGTCGAGTACGATGGCTGCGGCAAAGGCCAGCACCACCGTCGGCACAGCACCGAGAAGCACCAGATCCATCGCCGTCTGGCCGATGCCCTGGAAGACGAAGACGCCGAAACCGCCGCCGCCGATCAGCGCCGCGATCGTCGCAAGGCCGATGTTCTGGACGAGCACGATGCGGATGCCGGTCAAAATGACCGGCATGGCAAGCGGCAGCTCGATGCCGAAAAGCCTCTGCCGATCCGTCATGCCGATGCCGCGCGCCGCCTCATTCGCCTCGCGCGGCACGCCTGCGAGCCCCACCACGGTATTCGCCACCACCGGCAGCAGCGAGTAGAGAAACAGCGCCACGAAGGCGGGCGCGGCGCCGATGCCGCGAATGCCGATGGCGGCCGCCCCCGGCACGTTGACGGCTATCCAGCCGAGCGGCGCAATGAGAATGCCGAACAAGGCAATGGATGGAATCGTCTGGATCAGATTCAGCGTGTTCAACACGCCGTCGCGCAAGGGCTCGACGCGGTGGCAGAGAATGCCGAGCGGCAGGCCGACGATGACGGATGCGGCCAATGACCCGAGCGCCAGCGTCACGTGCCTGCCCGCCTCGAGCCAGAACACGTCGGCGCGACCGGCATATTCCTTGAGGATCGACAGGCCATCCCAAAGCCCCGACATCAGGATTACCGCCGCGCCGCCAAGCGTCACCAGCAGCAGCAGGACGCGGACGACCGGTCGCGGTTTCAGCCGCGTGATCGAATCGGCCGCCAGCAGCGCAAAGGCAAACAGCAATATCCAGAAACCGGACGCCGGCGAGACGCGGGCATAGGCGTTCTCCGGCGGCGCCAGATGGGTCGCGGCCATGCCGATGAAAAGAGCGATGGCAACCAGAGAGGCCGCAGCGGCGGCAAGCCGGAGGAAAGTCGGTGTTTTCAGGAGAATGACGACCGTAGCGGCAACCATCACCCCCAGCAAAGCCGCGCCCGCGCCTGCGGGCAGGGCCTCGAGGATCGTTTTCGCGTCACCCGGAACGATCCGATTGGCGCGAAAGGTCGCAAACGGCGCGGCAAGCGCGCCATAGGCAACCAGAAGAGCGATCACCACGCCCAGCTTATCGAAGCGAATGCTCAAGCCGCCATCCCCGTCGTCGCGCTTGGGCCGGCTTCCTTTCGGCGGAGCCGGCCGTTCGCGGCCGCTTATTTCAGAAAGCCGTTCTTCTTCAAAAAGTCTTCGGCAACCGCCTTGGCGGGTTCGCCGCCGACCTGGACGCGCCCGTTCAGGTCCTGCAGCGTTACGAGGTCGAGCTTTTCGAACACCGGCTTCAGCAGCGTTTCGATTTCCGGATGCTCCTTGAGCACCGCCTCGCGGATGATCGGCGCCGGCTGGTAGACGGGCTGCACCGACTTGTCGTCTTCCAGGACGACGAGACCGGACGGCGCAATGCCGCCATCCGTGCCGTAGACCATGGCGGCATTGGCGCCGTTCGTCTGGTTGGCCGCCGCCGCGATCGTCGCCGCGGTGTCGCCGCCCGACAGCGTGATCAGCTGGTCGGATTTCAGCGTGAACCCATAGGTCGTCTGGAACGCCGGCAGTGCCGCCGCCGAATTGACGAATTCCGAAGAGGCCGCCAGCACGATCGTGCCGCCGCCGGAGACGTATTTGCCGAAGTCGCTGAATGTCTTGATGCTGTTGGCATCGGCCAGATCCTTGCGGACGGCGACGGCCCAGGTGTTGTTGGCCGGTGACGGCGTCAGCCAGACGATCTTGTTGGCATCGTAGTCGAGCTTTTTTGCCTCTTCATAGCCCTTGGCCGCATCCTTCCAGACCGGATCGTCGGCCTTCTCGAAGAAGAAGCCGGCATTGCCGGTATATTCAGGATAGATATCGATTTCGCCGGCCGCGATCGCCTTGCGCACGACGGGCGTCGCCCCGAGTTGGACGCGATCGGTCGCCTCGATATTGTTGGCCTTGAGCACCGCCAGGATGATATTGCCGAGCACCCCGCCCTCGGTGTCGATCTTCGAAGACACCACGACCTGGGCATTGGCAGCGGCAGCGGAAACGAGCACTGCGAAAGCAGCCCCGATGAGTTTTGTGTTAAGTCCCACGATACTTCTCCCTTGAAACCGTTCGCAATTTCTCCCACGGTCGCCCGCATTCGTCGGGGCATAAACTGCCATATGTGGCGAGGTTCGGAGAAAAATAGAGCGCTTGGGAGAGATTTCGCGCAGACGGCACCCGGCAGAATATTGAGCCCGCGTGATTGTCGCCGGGAACCTGAGCCCAACAGACCACCGCTTGATGCCGCCCATCAATCGAAAGCTGTTGGGATTGCCGAATCCAAGAGGGATTAAAGTAAATTGGCGGAGAGGGTGGGACTCTCCGCCAATTAGGCCCGCGACACCTGAGAAACCTAGGATTTCCGTAAACCCCTGCCCGCATTCGGGAAATTGCGATACCCGTAAGTGTACCACGAGCGATACCAGGATCTCAAGGACCAGTTTCTCGATCAAACTCAGAGGCGAAAAAACTTCCCGATCAGGTGGTTTTCATGATCACAGGCCCGGACTTCCCGTACGGTAAGGATCGCATTGATTTTGGAGAAATCTTCCTGTACGGCAAGCCACTTCGGGAGATACTAAATGTTCAGGTCAGCACGGGATTTCGGTGCCGCCATCCGCGAGAAGCGCAAGGCCATCGGCTGGACCCAGACACAGCTTGCCGCACGTTCTGGCACAGGAGAGCGATTCATTGTCGATCTCGAATCCGGTAAGCCGAGTTGCCAGCTTGATAAGTCCTTGATCGTTGCCCGCACTGTCGGCATCGAGACCGGCGATCTCAGGGCAGTCCAACCTGCTCCGTTATCTCCGGATGATGATGACCTCGGCTTCCTGCCAACCTTCGGTGACGGCCGGTCATCCTGAGATCTCTCGTCTCACTTTGCTGACAAGGCGTTTATTGACACGGAAATAATTTCCGCGTGTGAACGAACGACAAGCCGGATCTATGCCGCAATGCAGCGTTGCACTGCGCTTGTCTCACGATCGTACTCAAGGCATACATCTCACATCTGTTTCGTTTTCATGGAGGATGATTCATCCCCATCCAAGGTATGTCGCAACCGCATGAAGATCATCGACAACACCTCTCAACTGCTTGGCGATGATCTTAAGGAAGCGCTTGTCCGTGGCTCGCGGGTGAAAATCGCGGCGTCGTGCTTCTCAATCTACGCTTTCGAAGCCCTGAAAGCCGAGTTGTCCAAGATCGATAGCCTGCAGTTCATCTTCACTACCCCGACCTTTGTACCGACCGAAGCGACTGACCGGCTCAGCAAGGAGCGACGGGAGTTCTTCATTCCCAAGGCCGGCCGGGAGGGCAGTCTTTACGGCACCGAGTTTGAGATCAAGCTCCGCAACAAGCTGACGCAGCGTGCCATCGCCCGAGAATGCGCGGAATGGATCCGGAAGAAGGCGCGGTTCAGGTCGAATGCGACGCAAGCTGCCATGCAGCCTTTCGCTCATGTGGATACTGGCGCGGCAGCCGTTGCCTATATGCCCATCAGCGGGTTCACAGCCGTCGATCTCGGCTATCAGAAGGGCAACGCGGTCTCAAATTTTGTGACGCGGATGGATGAGCCGGCCCATTCCGGGATCTATCTCCAACTCTTCAATCAAATCTGGAACGACGCCGACAAGCTGCGGGATGTGACAGACGCCGTCTGCGACCACATCGAATCCGTCTACCAGGAGAATGCTCCCGAACGGGTCTACTTCCTGATGCTCTACAACATATTCCGCGAGTTCCTGGAGGACATCAGTGAGGACGTGCTCCCGAACGACCTCACGGGCTATCAGGAGAGCATCGTCTGGAACAAATTGTTCAACTATCAGCGGGACGCGGCGACCGGGATCATCAACAAGCTCGAGACCTATAACGGCTGCATCCTCGCGGATTCGGTCGGCCTGGGCAAAACCTT
This sequence comes from Rhizobium herbae, assembly GCF_017873135.1. Classification (GTDB taxonomy): domain Bacteria; phylum Pseudomonadota; class Alphaproteobacteria; order Rhizobiales; family Rhizobiaceae; genus Pararhizobium; species Pararhizobium herbae. The sequence continues at coordinate 416,048 of NZ_JAGGJV010000003.1, forward strand.
CACCGCCCTTGCAGTCGTCAAATATTACGAGCTTCGCAACAAGTCGGTGCTGGTGCTTTGCCCGAAGAAGCTCGCCGACAACTGGCGGAACTATAACAGCAACCTCACCACCAATATTTTCTCAAAGGATCGCTTCAATTATGACGTGCTCTGCCACACCGATCTGTCGCGCACGTCGGGTGAGTCGTTCGGCATTCCGCTGAACCGGGTGAACTGGGGCAATTACGATCTCGTGGTGATCGATGAATCCCACAATTTCCGCAACAACGACGTCTTCAAGGATCGTGAGACCCGTTATCAAAAGCTGATGAACAAGGTCATCCGCGCGGGCGTGAAGACGAAGGTTCTGATGTTGTCGGCGACCCCGGTAAACAACCGCTTCAACGACCTGCGCAATCAGCTTGCCCTCGCCTATGAAGGGCAATCTGAAGCACTCAGCAAGAGCTTGAAATCGCAGACCAGCATCGAGGAGATTTTCCGGCGCGCCCAGAAGGCCTTTAACGAATGGTCGGCGCTGCCGCCGGACGAGCGGACGGCTGCAACCATCCTGAAGACGCTGGACTTCGACTTTTTCGAGCTGCTGGACGCCGTTACCATTGCTCGGTCACGAAAACACATTGAAACCTTCTATGACACGAAGGACATCGGCAAATTCCCCCAACGCCGCAAGCCGCTGTCGTACCACTGCCCGATCACCCAGCGACCTGACGTGATGGGCCTGAACGAGATCTTCGGCCAGTTGTCGGTGCTGAAGCTCGCGGTCTATGCCCCGATCAGCTACATCCTGCCTAGCCGGCTCAGGAAGTACGAGGAGATCTACGATACCCAGGTCGAAGGCGGCCGCGGAAAACTTCGGCAAGCCGACCGCGAGCGCAGCCTTCAGGCGCTGATGACCACGAACCTGCTCAAGCGCCTCGAAAGCTCGGTTGCAGCCTTCCGCCTGACCTTGCGCGCTCTGGGCGGCAACATCACGCGGGCGCTCGATGCCATTGCCGAGTATGAGAGAACCGGGCGTGGTCAAAGCATTAGCGACCATCTGGAGGACATGAGCGATTTCGACCCGGAAGACGATGACCTCTCCGGGCTCGACGAGTTTACCGTCGGCAAGAAGATGCAGATCAGCCTCAGCGACATGGACCTGCCGTCGTGGAAGCACGATCTCGCAGGGGATCTTGCCCTGATTGATGCCTTGATCGCGTCGATGGACAATGTGGCACCGGCAGACGATGCCAAGCTTCAGCACCTGCTTTCATTGCTCAAGCAAAAAATCGAGAACCCGCTCAACCCAGGCAACCGGAAGGTCATTGTTTTCACGGCCTTTGCCGACACCGCGAACTACCTCTATGAAAATCTGGCGCCATTTGCCCATGGCCTGGGCCTTCATGTAGGCCAGGTTACTGGCTCGAGCTCCCCGAAAACGACACTTAAAAAGTCCTACGACTTCCAGAGCGTGCTGACGCTATTCTCACCCCGCTCGAAGGAAAAGTCGGTCGTGCTGCCTCATGAAACAGCCGAACTGGATATCCTGATCGGCACGGATTGTATCTCGGAAGGCCAGAACCTGCAGGACTGCGATTTCCTGGTCAATTACGACATCCACTGGAACCCTGTCCGGATCATCCAGCGCTTCGGTCGTATCGACCGTATAGGCTCACCCAATGATCAGATCCAGCTTGTGAACTATTGGCCGGATATCACGCTGGACGAATATATCAATCTCAAGGAGCGCGTTGAAAACCGCATGGTGATCGCCGACGTGACGGCGACCGGCGATGACAATGTGCTGACCGCCAAGTCCAGCGACATCGCCTACCGCAAGGAACAGCTCAAACGGATGCAGGAAGAGGTGATCGAGCTGGAAGACGTAAAGGCCGGGATTTCGATTACCGACCTTGGCCTCAACGACTTTCGCATGGACCTGCTCAATTATGTCAAGGAACATGGCGATCTGGAGAACGCGCCGTTCGGCATGCACGCCGTCGTGCCGGCGGCCGAAGAGGTGGGGCTGCGGCCCGGCGTGATCTTTGCGCTAAAGAACGTGCATCACAGCGTCAACATCAACCAGCAGAACAGGCTCCATCCCTTCTACCTGGTTTATATCGACGACGATGGCGAGATCGTTGCAGACCATACCGAGGTAAAACGGCTGCTTGACCTGATCCGCAGCAGTTGCAAGGGGCGCGCGGAGCCGATCCCGGATGTCTGCCGCCTGTTCAACGAGCGGACGGAGGACGGCCGCCAGATGGGGCGCTATTCCGATCTGCTGAACCAGGCGATCCGCTCGATGATCGAGGTGAAGGAAGAGAAGGACATCGACAGCCTATTCAGCGGTGGCCGCACGACCGCGCTGACTCACACGATCAAGGGCCTGGATGATTTCGAGCTGATCGCTTTCCTTCGCGTCGAAGGAGGCCCGCGCATCGAAGGGAGCGTGTCGTGACGCTTTACGACTGGCCCCGCGCCAGTGCCTTCGGACGGGTCATCCCCAAGAACAAGATCTATGATCATGCGGGCGCCAACACCGCGCTCAAGGATCTGTTCGTTCGGGAGGTCGATCAGATTACCTGGTCGCACAAGCTGGCGCCGGAGACGATCAATCTGCCCGCGACGAAGTCTGTGGCTGAAATCCAGGTGTTTCGGATCACGCAACGGGAAAAAGCCCTCAGCACTGACGTGCTGCGTGCCATTGATCGTGCTATCCCGTTTCCATTGCTGTTTGAGCTGGTGCATAGCGGCAGGGTCAAGCTAGCCGCAGCCTATAAGCGGCCAAGCGAAGCCGACAGCACAAAATGGGTGCTGGGCGACTATTTCGAGAGCGCGTTTTTGTCAGAGGACGGGCACCGGTCGGCGCTGCCCGTGGCGTTGACCATGGGCGCGCTTTACGAGCAGCTCCTCACCCCGTTGGTCGAGGCGCAGAACACCCGGTTGATTCCGGGCGCGCCAACCGGCTTTGCGGAGGCCCCGCAGTCGTCTTTTATGGCGGCACCTGATATGCAGCCGCTTTCGCTGGAGGCCAGGATTGCCGTCGCCGAGGCGATCAAGGCCACGACCCGCGAGGTCGAACGGATCAAGGCGCGACTCGGCCGCGAGAGACAGTTCAACAAACGCGTGGCGATCAATGCCGAGCTGCGCGCTGCCAGGGAAGAGTTGAAAAGATTGAGCGGAGACAGGGATGGCGAAGCCGAATGAATCGTATCAGTTGGTTTTGGTCGAGAGTTATCGCCCAAACAGCACATCTGGTCTGCACGGAGGCGTCCATGTTCGTCCTCGCCATGGACAGGGTTTTCCGAGCACGATGCATGTCGAATGTTCGAAGAGCCTAAGCCGCAATTATCCTGTAGGCACTGTATTCAGAATCCGAGCGAAGCTGACCGACCGGGAAGGATCAGGCGATTTTCTCTACAGCTATTTTGGTTGGAAATACGACGTCGTAGAATTGGGAAAGAAGTGATTGATGGACAAGCTGAAGATGCATAGCCCTGATCTGAACCAGGAGAACATCGCCAAGATCCGCGACCTGTTTCCTGGCTGCGTAACCGAGGCGCGCGACGAGGCTACCGGACAGTTGCGTCTGGCTGTGGATTTCGACCAGCTTCGGCAGGAGCTCAGCGATAGCATCATTGAAGGACCGCAGGAACGGTTCCGGTTGGATTGGCCAGGCAAGAGGGAAGCGCTCGCGACGGCAAACGCACCAATTGCAAAAACACTCCGTCCTGCGCAGGCGGAAAGTCTGAACTTCGCGAACACCCGAAATCTGTTCTTGGAAGGTGATAATCTCGACGCACTTAAATTGCTGCAATCTTCATGTCTTGGCAGTGTGAAATTCATCTACATCGATCCGCCCTACAACACGGGCGGGGACTTTGTTTACAGTGACGATTTCTCGGTAGACACAAAGACGTTCTTCGAAAGGTCGATGCAAGCGGATACCGAAGGCAATCGGCTAGTCGCTAATCTGGAGTCTAATGTCTTCCTTAGGAGCGTTGGATCCTATAAGGCTGTGCTCTATCAAGACTCGGTCACGGAGCACGGGTTCTGGACGGCTAAGGCTGTTGATCGGCAGATAAACAGCAGCGAGACGGAAGTTTCGCGGTACTGGATTACAGACTTCTTGGACTCCGACTTCAAAACCACATCAGCAACGGGCACTCGTGTCCTTGCCGTCGCCATGCGCAATGCAGCGAAAGCAACCGAAAATCTGGAAATTAAAAAAGAGATCACTGCCGCAGCTACTCTTAGCCCCGGCCTCAATGATCAGGTGATGACTGCGAACGACTTTATCGCCCGTCTCGGCCTCTCCCAACCTTCACGCGAGGCTATCACAGGACAGATGCGGCACCAGGGGCTTCTAAACGAGCAGTTCCGGTTCAGCGCCGAAGAGTTTAATCGTCAGCTTCCGTACAAGTCCGTCGAGCTTCACAACGGTGCGATCCTGACCGCTGCCGCAACCGAGTTCGACAAGGTGTTTGTCCGTAGTGAGCCGGACGACAAGGGGCAAGTCACCTACGAAGCAACAGGAAAAGTCATTAGCGAGAAGCTCGAAAAGGTGCCGCGATGACGGTAGAGGAGGAATATCGGGCGCGCTACGACGAGGTTCTGGTGCCGCTTTCTGCTTCACTTTCGGAACTACTCGCGGAGCATCTATGTGGCTGCGAGCGGGTCGACCGGATCAGCTCGCGGCCCAAAAGCGTCAATCGCTTTGTGGCTAAGGCTGGGAAAATTACGGATCGGGGTGTTCCTAAGTACGAGCATCCGCTCGCCCAAATCCAAGACCAAATCGGCGCCCGTGTTACCGTCTTCTACAAGTCTGACGTCGAGAGCGTTCGTGAAGTGTTAATGCGTTATTTGCGACCAGTTGAGTCAAAGGATCTTGTTCCGGCCTCGGAATGGGAGTTTGGTTATTTCGGCTGGCACTCGGTGTGCCTCTTTCCCGCAGAACTGATCATGCCCGATTGGCCCTCTGAGCACGTCCCAAACTTCTTCGAACTCCAGGTTAAGACATTGTTTCAGCACGCGTGGTCGGAGGCAAACCACGACCTCGGCTATAAGAACGAAAAAGCCGAGTTAACGGCTGACCAAACCCGTATGCTGGCCTTTGCCTCCGCGCAAGCATGGGGCGCCGACCGCGCATTCGAGGAGTTATTCTGTGAGTTACAGGATCCAGCCAAGGGCCGTTGAATTGGAGACGGCGGGCAGGTTTATTAGGCATCGGCGCTATTGATCAATACCTTGGCCGGAATTGATGAAAAGTCGCGTCGACGCCGCTTATATTACGCGTCCGGATATGACCATTACGAAACGCAGACCGACCGCTTCCAAGGGACTACAGGGGCCACACGAACGATCGGAATAAGGGCGCAAAGCTGCCAGCCGGCAAGACAAGGCCATGGCTGCCTGTAGCGGAAATCATTTCCGCTTCGGCGGTCCGGCTACACGCCTGCGGTTGGCAATCGCTTCGAAATCCAGTCCCCGGAAGATTGAGTAGTCGATCTCCGGATCGAGCGGCAGGACTTTCAGCTTGCGCGCCTCCTTCTCTGTCGCGACGTCGAAACCATAGAGGTCATGCTCGTCGATGCCTGCGCTGTGTCCGGCCTGAACGCGGCGTTCGCGCGGATCGACGCCCGACTCGCGCATATCCTGGATATTACCGCTTCGAAGCGAGTGGAAGACCTCGCGCCGGCCGCCGCTTTCCTCGCGAGCCTTGGGCTTGATTCCTGCCCTCTTGAACAGCCGCTGCATGTAAGACGAGCCACTCTTGCTGGGGTCCTTCAGGTTCATGATGTTCGGGAACAGGAAATTCGATCCCTGGCGGGTCGCCCAGTCGATGAAGCCGATCTCCTTCAGGAAGTCATGAAGCACAAAGTAGCGCTCGCTGTCTTCAGTCTTCACCGGAACGGTGGTCCAGATGCCGTTGATATGCGTTAGGCGCGTCACCTGCCCGACCCAGATATTGGAGAACTGTTCGCGGATGTCGTTTCCGCGCAGATGGATTAGTAACCCCAGGCGTCGTGAAGTGAGATGGCCAAGGAGCGGCAGCATGATGTCTTCGATCAGCCCGGACTCAATGCCAGTCTTGAACAGGTTGTTCATCTTCGATGCGCCAATGGGGGTCGCCCGGCGCGGGCTCTCGGCCGTCTTCGGAATTCTGATCTTTGCCCCACCGAACGGATCGGTAAAGCCACCTCCGGCAATCGCCGAGCGGATCGCTGCTTTGATGACAGCAAGGTATCCGTCCTTGAACGTAGTCTTGGCCAGCGGTTTCAGGTGAAGATCCCTGTTGTTCTCGATGACCTGCCAGGGCGTGAGATCCGGATCGCGCTGATTGTTGTCTCCCGGCCAGTACTGCATGAGGTTGACGAAAGCCTGCAGGTCCGCCGGGACGTAGGTGTCGACGCGGTGATCGCCGATCAGCTCGATGAACAGCGCGAGGCGGCTTTCTGCGGTCGCGAGGTCTCGGGCGATGTTGGCCCCGCCCGAAAGACGGCGCCCGGCGATGTAGGTCGGGATCACGTCGCTCAGTTTCGGCTGCACCGATTTCGACCGCCTGACGGTTCGTCGATCCAACTCGAAGGCCGGGATCAGTTTACCCTGGGCATCGCGCGGCATATCCCACTCGTCCGAGAGTTCTTGCGCTTCCGTATTCCGATGAAGGATGTCGGCTCGTGACACCACCGATTTCTGGGCAGGAGACTGCGGTGGTGCGCTCGCGGCCTGTATCGGCGCGAGATCCGAGAGCGCTGATGACGCAGACAGTTTTGCGATTGCAGACTGCTTTAGCATGTCCGCATGGCCGACAATGAGTTCGTTGAACGGTTCGCCCTGGGCCTGCCGCTCCAGTTCACGGCTGAGGCCGACGAGATCGCGGATACCTGCGGCCTTCTGCAACTCCTCGGTGGGGATGGGTGCATCCGAGCGGTCGATCATCCGGAGGTAGGCCTTCAATTCGCCCTTCATCTCGATGACGGCTTCAAGGGCCCGCATTTCGCTGTCGTCGTCGTCCTGCATGCCTCTGCCGTGCCTCATCTCATCGAACATCAATCTTGCCCTTGCCGCAAGAAGGTCGGCCATGAGCCTGGCGCGCCTGTGGGAGCAAGCACCGAGGCTGAGCCGCAAGGGAGGGATGGCACGCGTGCCGCCGCTCGTCTTCGGCATCTTAATCTGGAAAATGTAAACGGACCCTGTTTTGGCGAGATAAGGTCCGGGTCCCCTGCTCTTGGGCCTTGCTGACGGCGTCTGATTCGACGGCTCGGGCGATACCCCGACGTGTACCGGAAGGTGTACCGGGCGCGATACCTGCATGATGTTCACTCCTCAAAGGCCGCTGGCGAGCAGAGGTTTTACGAGGAAATCCAAGGCTTTGCAGGTAACTGGCGGAGAGTGGATTAGCCAGTGGCGGAGAGGGTGGGATTTGAACCCACGATACCCTTGCAGGTATGCCGCATTTCGAGTGCGGTGCGTTCGACCACTCTGCCACCTCTCCGGATATGCTGGTCGGCGCGTTCAGCGCGAGGCGGTTCATAGCGGCAGTTTTTGGCGATGGCAAGGGGTCATATCAAGGAATATCAAGCCTATGCGCGTCTTTCGTCTTGACAGTTTCGGTGGCTTCCAGTAATTCGCGCAATCGAAGTGGTGTGGCATGCCCTCACCGCGCCGGGTCGCTATTGGCCCGTTTCACCGGCAAGGCTAACGCCTTGTCATGTCCGACTGAAGAAAAAGACGGCCTCGCCTTCAAGCGAAGAGCCGGAACGAACATGAAAGGATATAAAATGTTCGCAGTCATCAAGACCGGCGGTAAACAGTACCGCGTGGCAGCCAACGACGTTCTGACGATTGAAAAATTGGAAGGCGCCGCGGGCGACAAGATTGAATTCACCGAGATCCTGATGGTCGGCGTCGGCGCCGATGCAACCATCGGTGCTCCGTTTGTCGAAGGTGCCGTTGTCAGCGCCGAAGTTGTGGAACACGGCCGCGCCAAGAAGGTCATCGCCTTCAAGAAGCGCCGCCGCCAGAACTCCAAGCGCACCCGCGGTCACCGCCAGCACAACACGACCGTCCGCATCCTGGACATCGCTGCTGTTGCCGGCGCGAAGGCGAAGAAGGCTTCCAAGAAGTCTGAAGACGCTGCCGCTGAAGCTGCAAACTGAGACAACGGATCCAAGGTTTAAAGGAGAACACCCATGGCACATAAAAAAGCTGGCGGTTCCTCGCGCAACGGTCGCGATTCACAGTCCAAGCGCCTCGGCGTGAAGAAGTTCGGTGGCGAAGTCGTCATTCCGGGCAACATCATTCTGCGCCAGCGCGGAACGCAGTGGCATCCGGGCGCCAATGTCGGCCTCGGCAAGGACCACACCATTTTTGCACTGACGGCCGGCAATGTGAACTACCGTACGAAGGCCAATGGCCGCGTGTACGTGTCTGTAATGCCGAAAGCCGAAGCAGCGGAATAAGCCGGTAGCGCTCTTAAAACAGCCGGCGTCTCATCGACCCGGCTGACGCTTACCGTTCAGGCCAAGATCAAAAGGGGAGATGGGGCAATGCCCGATCTCCCCTTTTTCACGTCTTGGAGGACTGAACATGCAGAGCGAATTGTTGAGGGAGAGCCAATCACGGTCTCCCCGGGAAGATTCCCTGGAATCTTCTCAGGAACGGCTGCGGCCCCAACGGTCAAGGACCGATTGCCCGATATTGTTATCGCCCAGGCTCGTTTTGCGCGCCCCCCACGAAGACGATATCGACGCCCTTGCCCATCTTGCCAACAACGCCAATATCGCCACCATGGTTTCGCGCATGCCGCATCCCTACACGGTGGCCGATGCCGCGGATTTCGTACGCCGTACGAAGACGGGCGCGATTGGCAAGTGCGTCTATGCGATTACCAAAGCGGATAATGGCGCATTCTTGGGTTGCTGCGGTATCGAGCCGCATCCCGACGGCAGGACGGCGGAACTTGGCTACTGGCTGGGCGAACCGCACTGGAACAAGGGCTACGCCACCGAGGCAGCGCAGGCGCTGACCGACATGGCCTTCCGCACCCGCGACATCGACCAGATCGATGCGCGCTGCCGGGTGATGAACGTCGCCTCGCGGCGGGTCATCCAGAAATGCGGCTTCCAGTTCCAGGGCTCGGGCATGGTCGACAGCCTGGCGCTCGGCGGCATGATGTCGGTCGAATGGTACCGGCTCGACCGCAAGACCTGGATGTCGCTGCGCAGCTGGGGAGGCCTGAGATGACCGCTCACCTGCGTGAACGGCCGGCGATCGCGGTCCGTCCCGATCCCGGCCCTTGCCCCGTCATCGAAACCGGGCGGCTGACCTTGCGTCCGCACAAGCTGTCCGATGCGGACGCCATTGCGCAGTCGCTGGGCGATTACCAGGTCTCGCGCATGCTGGCGCGCGTTCCCATGCCGTATCATCGGCAGGATGCGCTCGACTGGCTCACCCGGTGGGGCTCCGGCGTGATCGCCGGCTGGACGCTGGCGATCACCACCGGCGACGACGTCCATATCGGCTGCGTCGGCATCGAGCTCATGCATGGCCAATGGCATCTCGGCTACTGGCTGAACCGCTACTACTGGAACCGCGGTTATGCCAGCGAAGCTGCGCATGCGGCGATGGAGCGCTTCTTCCGGCGCATGCCCGGCACCGTCCTGCATTCCGGCGTCTTTGCCGACAATGCGGGATCGTTGAAGCTGCAGAAGAAGCTCGGCTTCGAGATCACCGGCTGCAGTCAGGTCTATGCTCTGGCGCGCAACGGCATGGTCAGCCATATCGAAACCAGGGTCACGGCGGCCGACCTGCGCAAGCCCTGATCTTCATCAAAACCAACCCCGCGGACGCTGTTGCATCCGCGGGGTTGGTCTCCATTCCCATTGCGGCCTTCAGTGAACGCCGAGAAACTGTTTCAGCTCCGGCGTCTGCGGGTTGGAAAACACCTCGCCCGGCGGCCCGATCTCGTGAACGCGGCCCTGGTGCATGAAGACAACGCGCGAGCAGACGTCGCGGGCAAACTTCATCTCATGCGTCACCATCAGCAGCGTCATGCCTTCGGCGGCCAGCTCGCGCACGACGGCCAGCACCTCCGCCACCAGTTCCGGATCGAGCGCCGAAGTGATCTCGTCGCAAAGCAGTGCGATCGGCTCCATGGCCAGCGCCCGGGCGATCGCCACGCGCTGCTGCTGGCCGCCGGACAGTTCGTCCGGATAGGCATCGAACTTGTGGCCAAGGCCGACACGGTCGAGCATCTTGCGTGCCATGGCTTCCGCGGTCTTGGCCGCGGTTTTCTTGACCACCGTCTGCGACAGGATGACGTTGCCGCCGACCGTCAGGTGCGGGAAGAGATTGAACTGCTGGAAGATCATGCCCACCTTCAGCCGTAGCGTCTTCAGATGCAGCTGATCGTCGAGCAGCTGGGCGCCGGCAACCGAAATCGACCCGCCACTGATCATTTCCAACCCGTTGATGCAGCGCAGCAGCGTCGATTTTCCCGATCCGCTCTTGCCGATGATGGCAATCACTTCGCCGGGCTCGACGTCGAGATTGATGCCTTTCAGCACCTCGTTGGGTCCGAAGCTCTTGCGGACTTCAGTGATTTCGATGAGCGACATTGAGCTTCCTTTCAAGAATCTGGCTGCTCTTCGACAGGGGCCAGCAGAGCGCGAAATAGATGAGGGCGACGAGGCCGTAGACCGTGAACGGCTGGAACGTGGCATTGGTGACGACGGTGCCGGCTTTCGACAGTTCGACGAAACCGATGATCGAGGTCAGGGCCGTGCCCTTGATGACCTGCACCGAGAACCCGACCGTTGGCGGAATGGCGATCCTCATCGCCTGTGGCAGGATGACGTAGCGCATCTGCTGGAGCCGGCCCATGCCGAGACTTGCGGAGGCTTCCCATTGTCCCTTGGCGATCGCTTCGACACATCCGCGCCAGATTTCGGCCAGAAAGGACGCTGCCCAGAGAATGAGCGCCACGCCCGCCGCAAGCCAGGCCGGCACAGCGATGCCGAAGAGACCGAGGCCGAAGAAGGCGATGAAAAGCTGCATCAGGAGCGGTGTCCCCTGGAACAGTTCGATGTAGCACCGCGCAAAGACGCGCACCGCCTTGCGGGCGCTGATCCGCGCGAACAGCAGCAGCAGGCCGACGGCACCGCCGCCGACGAAGGACACCAGCGAAAGGACGATCGTCCAGCGCGTCGCCAAAAGCAGGTTTCGAAGGATATCCCACAGGGTGAATTCGGTCATCGTGCCGCCCTCCTTGGGAATATGAAGCTGCCGATCACGGCGAGTGCCTGCCGGAGCAGGATTGCCAGGATGAGATAGATCGCTGTGGAGACCATGTAGGCTTCGAAGGCGCGGAAAGTGCGCGACTGGATGAAATTGGCCGCAAATGTCAGGTCTTCGGCGGCGATCTGCGAAACGACCGAGGAACCGAGCATGACGATGACCACCTGGGAGGACAGGGCCGGCCAGATCCGCTGCAGCGATGGCACCAAAACGACGTGGCGGAAGGTTTCGAACGGCGTCATCGCAAGACTGGCTCCGGCTTCGAACTGGCCCTTCGCTGTCGACTGGATCCCCGCCCGGATGATCTCGCAGCTATAGGCGCCGAGATTGACGACCATGGCAATGTTAGCCGCCTGCAATTCACCGAGCTGCAGACCCAGCGACGGCAGGCCGAAGAAGATGAAGAACAACTGGATCAGGAACGGCGTGTTGCGGATCAGCTCGACATAGGTCGCGACGATCGGCTTCAGCCAGGCTGGCCCCAGCGCCCGGGCCCAGGCGCAGGCAATGCCAAGCGCGATGCCAAGCACGGCACCGATCAGGATCAGCTGCAGCGTGATCCCGATGCCCTTGACGATCTCCGGATAATACTGAGCCAGCCAGTTGAATTCGAAATGGTAACTCAAGACGGTTTTCCCTCTCTTCAGACCAATGATGACTGTGTCGTCCCGCCTTGGTTGCGGGACGACAGGTCGCGAAGGCCGATGATCAGAGATCGGCGGGGAGGTCTGTGCCCAGCCATTTCTGCGCGATACCGTTCAATGTGCCGTCCGTCTTGGCGGCAGTGATGACCGCGTTGACTTTTTCCAGCAATGCCGGCTCGTTCTTGTTGAGGCCGATGTAGCAGGGAGAGTTCTTGATCAGGAATTTCAGTTCCGGGCGCTTCGGCGGGTTCTTGGCGAGGATAGCCGCCGCGACGACGTTGCCGGTGGCGACAAGCTCCACCTGGCCGGACAGGAAGGCGGAGATCGTGCCGTTGTTGTCCTCATAGCGCTTGATGGTCAGGTCGGCTGGCGCGATCTTTGTCAGTTCCAGATCCTCGACGGCGCCGCGGGTCACGCCGACGATCTTGCCGGAGAGGTCCTCGACCTTGGCAACCGCCACGTCGGCCGGTGCGAAAACGCCGTTGAAGAACGGCGCATAGGCGGCGGTGAAATCGATCACCGCTTCCCGCTCGGCATTCTTGCCAAGGCTGGAGATGACCAGATCGACCTTGTTGGTCTGCAGATAGGGGATGCGGTTGGCGCTGGTGACGGGAACGAGTTCCGTCTTCACGCCGAGCTTTTCGGCAATGAGATTGGCCATGTCGATGTCATAGCCCATCGGCGCCATGTCGGTGCCAACGCTGCCGAACGGCGGGAAATCCTGCGGCACCGCCACGCGCAGCGTGCCACGCGCAGTGATGTCGCTCAAGGCGTCGGCATGCGATACCGAGGCAAGGCCAAGCGTGCCGACAAAGAGCGCGGCGGCGACAAGTAGCTTGTTTGCAAACATTCTGGTCATTCTCCTTTTGTGGTGGTGGACTTGGTTTTCGTGCCGCCATCGGAGGACGGGACGCTCCTGGGAGGAAGGGAAAGGGAGCTGCGAAGCTCCGAAAGCGGATCGGGGCGCTGCGTCAGATCCAGCCCCGTTTCCACCTCGTCGAGATGCTCGATCGACAGTTCGGCCGCTTTTGCAAAATCGCCGTCTTCCATCGCTTCCGCGATCCGGCAATGGCCGAGATGCGACTGGAGGGCGTGAAAGTCGGATTGATACAGCATCGAGATGAGGATGGTCCGTGCGGTCAGATCGCGCAGGATTTCGATGAGGACCGGATTGCCGGCCAGCTCGGCGATGCGGATATGAAAATCGCCCATCAGGCAGGTCAGGCGCTGGCGGTCACCGGCATCCATGGCTGCCTTTTCTTCTGCCAGATGCCCGCGGATCGCCGCTCGACCCTCATCACTCAAGGCCCGCATGCTGCGCAGAAGACCGGCTTCGATAACACGCCGCGCGCCATAGACCATCATAGCCTCTTCCGCCGAGGGCTCGACGACGAACCAGCCGCGGCGCGGGCTGACATGGACGATGCAGCGCGTCTCCAGGCGCATCATCGCTTCGCGAACACGGGTGCGGGAAACGCCGAAAAGGCCGGCAAGCTGGTTTTCGCTGAGCCGGGTACCGGGCCTGATCCGGGCGTTGAGTATCCCGGAAACGATGGCATCTTCGATGGTGTCCCGCGGGGTGATCGTGGTTGGGCTATCTTGCATACAAGCAAGGACAGCAAGACTTGTGCCAACTTTAAAAAATCAGGTTTTCAGGATACTTGCATTTTCATCTGCACGATATTTGACCGAATACACACGGCAGGATGGTTTTTTAGGCATGATTCTTTCGCCCGGGTTTTCGGTCCCTACCGCGCAAGCGACGGGCTGGCTGATGGAAAATTCTCATATGGTCGCAATTGCCCCACAGGTCGGCAATGCCGTGATATTGTCTTTCCAAAGAGAAGAAACCATCTCCCAGGCAGTGAACATTCTTGAAAACCGGCGCTTTAGAAGGCTTTGCGGCACAAACTTGACGATATTCTTTGACCTGCGTGGCAGGCGCCTATATCGATGGCGCAAATCCCGAGGGTGCAATTCCCACAGGCAAAGACACAGAACAGATGGCAGTGCGATGAAATTTCTCGACGAAACAAAAGTCTATATCCGGTCCGGCGACGGCGGTGCTGGCGCTGTGTCGTTCCGGCGCGAGAAATTCATCGAGTTCGGCGGTCCGGACGGCGGCGACGGCGGCCGTGGCGGCGATGTCTGGGTGGAAGCCGTCAATGGTCTCAACACGCTGATCGACTTCCGTTTCCAGCAGCATTTCAAGGGCGGCACCGGCGTCCATGGCATGGGCCGCAACCGCACCGGCGCCGGCGGCGCCGATGTGACGCTGAAAGTCCCTGTCGGCACCCAGATCTTCGAGGAAGATTCAGAAACGCTGATCGTCGACATGATCACCGAGGGCCAGCGCTTCCGTTTGGCCGCCGGCGGCAATGGCGGCTTCGGCAACACGCATTTCAAGTCCTCCACCAACCAGGCGCCGAACTGGGCCAATCCCGGCCTTGAAGGCGAGGAAAAGACCATCTGGCTGCGGCTGAAGCTGATCGCCGATGCCGGCCTCGTCGGCCTGCCCAATGCCGGCAAGTCGACTTTCCTGGCAACGGTCACGCGCGCACGCCCGAAGATCGCCAACTATCCCTTCACGACACTGCACCCGAACCTCGGCGTCGCCACGATCGACGGCCGCGAGTTCATCCTTGCCGATATTCCCGGCCTGATCGAGGGCGCCCATGATGGCGTTGGCCTCGGAGACCGGTTCCTTGGCCATGTCGAGCGCACCCGTGTGCTGCTGCACCTCGTTTCCGCGCAGGAAGAGGACGTGGGGAAAGCCTACAAGACCGTGAAGCACGAGCTTGAAGCCTATGGCGGCGAATTGCTCGGCAAGCCGGAAATCGTCGCGCTGTCGCAGATCGACGTTCTCGATCCGACGGAGCTGAAGAAGAAGCAGAAGGCACTGGCGAAAGCCAGCGGCCAGACGCCGCTGCTGCTGTCGGCAATCGTCGGTACCGGCATGACCGAGACGCTGCGTGGCCTGCGCGACATCATCGTCGCTGCCCAGACCTACACGGGCGAAGAAGACTGACATGACGGCCACACGCAAACCGCTGGAAAAATACCGCCGGATTGTGATCAAGATCGGCTCTGCCCTGCTTGTGGATCGCAAGACCGGCCTGAAGAAGCAGTGGCTGAACGCCATGTGCGCCGATATCGCAGCCCTTCGGGCAAAGGGCGTCGACGTTCTCGTCGTGTCCTCCGGCGCCATTGCGCTTGGCCGCTCGGTGCTTGATCTGGCTCCCGGCGCGCTGAAGCTCGAGGAAAGCCAGGCGGCCGCGGCCGTCGGCCAGATCGCCCTGGCCCGCGCCTGGTCGGAGAGCCTGTCGACCGGCGAGATCGTCGCCGGCCAGATCCTTTTGACGCTGGGGGACACCGAAGAGCGCCGCCGCTACCTCAACGCCCGCGCCACGATCAGCCAGCTTCTGAAAATGGGCGCCGTGCCGATCATCAACGAAAACGACACGGTCGCCACCACCGAAATCCGCTATGGCGACAACGACCGTCTGGCCGCCCGCGTCGCTACCATGACCGGCGCCGATCTTCTCGTCCTGCTTTCCGATATCGACGGACTTTACACAGCTCCGCCGCATCTCGATCCCGATGCCCGTTTTCTCGAAAGCATCGCGGAAATTACCCCGGAGATCGAGGCAATGGCTGGCGGTGCCGCGTCCGAACTGTCGCGCGGCGGCATGCGCACCAAGATCGATGCCGGCAAGATCGCCACCGGCGCCGGTTGCGCCATGATTATCGCGTCGGGAAAAGTCGATCATCCGCTGGCGGCCATCGCAGAAGGTGCGCGCTCCTCGTGGTTTGCACCGTCGGGTTCACCGGTCACAGCGCGAAAAACATGGATTGCCGGGCAATTGTTGCCAGCCGGAAACTTGGCCATTGATGCCGGTGCCGAAAGTGCCCTTCGCTCAGGCAAGAGCCTTCTTCCGGCCGGTGTGCGTCAGGTGACCGGCTCCTTCAGCCGTGGCGATACGATTGCCATCATTGGCGCCGAAGGTCGCGAAATTGCCCGTGGACTTGCCGGTTACGACGCCGACGAAGCCCGCCAGATCGCCGGCAAGAAATCGGCGGAAATCGCTGTTATTCTCGGTTATGCCGGACGCGCCGCCATGGTGCATCGGGATGACATGGTCATGACGGCGCCCGCAAAACGGGATACGGATGCGGTGAGGAGCGATGCCCATGCTTGACGACGTGAGAAAGAAAGAGATCCAGGAACTGATGGCGGTGATCGGCAAGCAGGCCCGCGCCGCCAGCCGGCCGCTTGCCACCGCGTCTGCCGAGCGCAAGCATGCAGCCCTTGTCAGCATGGCAAGCGCCATCGTGGCGCGCAAGGACGAGATCCTTGCCGCCAATGCGCTCGATCTTGAAAACGCCAGCGAAACAGGCGTCGCCGCGTCCTTCCTCGACCGGCTGACCCTGTCGGAAAACCGCGTCCTCGATATGGCCAACGCCATCCGTGCGATTGCCGAACTGCCGGATCCCGTCGGCGATATCATCGCCGAATGGGATCGCCCCAACGGCCTGCACATCGAACGCGTCCGCACGCCGCTCGGCGTCATCGGCGTCATCTATGAAAGCCGGCCGAATGTGACGGCGGATGCCGGCGCGCTCTGCCTCAAGGCGGGCAACGCCGTGATCCTGCGCGGCGGCTCGGACAGCCTGCATTCATCGCAGGCTATCCATGACTGCCTTGTGCAGGGGCTGAAGGATGCCGGACTTCCAGAGCATGCGATCCAGATGGTTCCGGTTGCCGACCGCTCCGCCGTCGGCGCCATGCTGACAGGCCTTGGCGGCTCGATCGACGTCATCGTTCCGCGCGGCGGCAAGAGCCTGGTCGCCCGCGTCCAGAACGAGGCACGCGTACCGGTCTTTGCCCATCTCGAAGGCCTTTGCCACGTCTATGTCGATGCGTCGGCCGATCTGGACATGGCAAAGAAGATTATCGTCAACGCCAAGATGCGGCGCACCGGCGTCTGCGGTTCGGCCGAGACGCTGTTGATAGATCGCAAGGTCGCCAATACATTTGTAGTGCCGTTGATTTCGGCTTTGCATGATGCGGGCTGCGAGGTCCGCGCCAGCGAGGATATCCGCGCCATTGTGCCGGGACTGATCGCGGCGACGGAGGAGGACTGGGCGACGGAGTATCTCGACGCGATCATATCGGTGACGCTGGTCGACGGCATTGCCGGTGCCATCGACCATATCGATACCTGGTCATCGTCCCATACCGAAGCAGTCATTGCCGAAGATCCCGCTGTCGTCGAACGCTTCTTCGCCGAAGTCGATTCCGCCATCCTGCTGCACAACGCCTCGACACAGTTTGCCGATGGCGGCGAATTCGGCATGGGCGGCGAGATCGGCATTGCGACCGGCAAGATGCATGCGCGCGGCCCTGTCGGCGTCGAGCAGCTGACCTCGTTCAAATACAGGGTGCGCGGCACCGGTCAGGTCCGGCCGTAAGGTGCATCCGGGCGACGTCGATCCGTTCTACCTGAAAATGCCCCATGTCGAAAGCGGCATGACGGTCGGATTGTTCGGCGGCTCGTTCAATCCGCCACATGACGGTCATGTGCTGGTTGCCGATATCGCCCTGCGGCGGCTCGGCCTCGATCAGCTCTGGTGGATGGTCACCCCCGGCAATCCGCTGAAGAGCCGCAATCACCTTGCTCCGCTTGCTGAACGAATTGCGCTTAGCGAGGCGATCGCCGGCGATCCGCGCATCAAGGTGACGGCCTTCGAGCAATCGCTCGGACAAAGCTATACGGCGCGCACGCTGGAAAAAATCCGGAAGAGGAATCGTGACATCCGCTTCGTCTGGATCATGGGCGCCGACAACCTGCAGAACTTTCATCAATGGCAGGACTGGCAGAAGATCGCCGGCACCTTCCCGATCGCCGTCATCGACCGCCCGGGCGCCACGCTCTCCTATCTCTCCTCGAAGATGGCAAAGACCTTCGACTACGCGCGGATCGACGAGGACCGCGCCGCGGCACTCGCCTTCCGCAAGGCGCCTGCCTGGACCTTCATTCACGGGCCGCGTTCGCCGCTGAGCTCGACGGCGCTGCGGGCAAAATCATGAGTGCACACAGGCACTGATTAACCGTCATTTACTTCTGGTGTCTTGAAACGTTAAGGCATTGATGACTACATTTAGGGTGCGGCTCGACCGACATTCGAATCGCACCATGCCTGTTCTGTTCACCTGGAAAGGAAAAACCCTGACAACAGTACAAGCCAAGGGAAATGTCACACGCATCTTCCCTAAAAGCCCGGAACGCAGCGACGAAGCCGCTGCCCGCGCTCTTCAACTGGTTCTCGGCAGTCTCGAGGACTCGAAGGCAGAAGATATTGTCACCATCAACATTGCCGGCAAATCGGCGCTGGGAGACTACATGGTCGTTGTCTCCGGGCGGTCGAACAGGCATGTCATGGCGATCGCCGATCACCTGATCACCGACCTCAAGGATGGTGGCCAGGGCAATGCCCGCGTCGAAGGTCTGGAGACCGGCGACTGGGTGCTGATCGACGGCGGCGATATCATCGTCCACGTGTTCCGCCCGGAAATCCGCGAGTTCTATAACATCGAAAAGATGTGGGCCGCGCCGGACATGGAAGACGGCACCTTGCACTGAGCGTCCGGCGTCCTTTATCGGACGTGTGAACGGCGGTGACACATTTGGATCCTGCAATGGTCGTGCAGATGACCTTGTTCGGTTGCGGCCCGTTGCAGAATGAAGTCCGGCACCAGCGCTCCGCTGGACGGGAAGGAATGTGCCTCTCGCCCGCTGACGGGGCAACGCCGTCACGGACGTGACAAAAAACCGAGGAAATGACATGCGGGTTGGCCTCTTTGCCGTCGGGCGCCTCAAGGCCGGCCCGGAAAAGGATCTTGCGGCCCGCTATCTCGACCGCTTTTCCAAGGCAGGTCCCGCGATCGGCCTCGAACTGTCGCGCGTGACCGAAGTCCCCGAAAGCCGCGCCTCGAGCGCCGATACGCGCAAACGCGAAGAAGCGGGCCAACTCGAAAAATCCCTGCCCGACGCCAGCCTGCTCGTCCTGCTCGACGAACGCGGCAAGGCGCTTGATTCCGAAGGTTTTGCCGCCCTCATCGGTTCCTTCCGCGACAGCGGCAAGCGCGACCTGATGATTGCCATCGGCGGCGCCGACGGGCTCGACCCCGCCCTTCACGGCAAGGCGGATGCCGTCATCTGCCTGGGCAAGATGACCTGGCCGCATCAGCTGGTGCGCATCCTGATCGCCGAACAGCTTTACCGCGCCGTCACCATCCTTTCCGGCCACCCCTATCATCGGGTTTGAAAGGACGCCGATGCGCCGCCATCCCGATGCCGCAATTGCCGGAGATGGCTGTTGGCGACAGTGGCCAAATCAGCGTAGGGTTTTGATTAAACACACGGCTGACAGCGAATGGCGGAATGACAACAGGCGCAGCAAAGCGGAAAAGCGGAGAGAAGCCGGCAAACACCGGGCGGCTCTTCTTCCGTGCGGGCCTGTTGGCCGCCGCGCTTGTTCTTGCCACAGACGTCGCAGCGCAGACTGTGGAGACGGAAGATCAAAATCCGCAGGGCGCCGCTGAACAGGTGCCGGCCCAGGCGGATCCCGCTGCCGATCTCGCCTTGAAGCGTGACAGCACCCGCAGCGAACTGGAAGCTCTGTCGAAGACCATCACCCTGTCGAACGACCGCGCGGCGCAATTGCAGGCCAGCATCGACGACCTCGAAAAGACCAGTGAATCACTGCGGACGGCGATCGTCGGTTCGGCCGACAAGCGCAAGGCGCTGGAACAGCAGATCCTCGACGGCGAAGACAAGCTGACGACGCTGCGGACCAAGGAAGACGCCGTTCATCAATCGCTGCGGGCGCGGCGCGGCGTGCTCGCCGAAGTGCTGGCAGCCTTGCAGCGGATGGGACGCAACCCGCCGCCGGCACTGCTTGTAACGCCGGAGGATGCGCTGGCTTCCGTGCGCAGTGCCATTCTTCTCGGCGCAGTCGTCCCCGGCATCCGCCACGAGACCGAAAACCTGGCCGCGGACCTCAAGGCGCTTGCCGGCGTTCGCAGGGACATCACCGCCCAGAAACAGGCGCTTGGCGACGACATGACGGCGCGGCTTGAGGAAGAGCGGCGCATGAACATGCTGATCGCCGAAAAACAGAAACTGAAACAGCGCAGCGCCACCGAACTCGCATCCGAGCGCCGCAAGGCAGAACAGCTTGCCGCGCAGGCGACCAGCCTCGAGGGCCTGATCGGTTCGATCGAGACGCAGATCGCCTCGGCCCGCGATGCGGCCGCGGCCGCCAGGGCCGAAGAGGAAAACCGCAGGCTGATGTCGGAGGCGCAACGCGCCGAAGCCCGAGAACTGGCAAACAGCGCGACGCCCGACAAAAACCGTATTGCGCCTGCATATGCGTTTTCGGACCTGCAGAAAAAGCTGGCGTTTCCGGTTGCCGGATCGATCCTGCGCCGGTACGGCGATGCCGATGGCACGGGGCATTCGCTTCAGGGCATGATGCTTGAAACCAGCGCGGGCGCGCTGGTGACGGCGCCATCGGATGGCTGGATCGTCTTTGCCGGAACATTTCGCAGTTACGGCCAGATGATCATCCTCAATCCGGGCGATGGCTATCACGTCGTGATGTCCGGATTGGAAGGCGTTACGGTGCAGCAGGGGCAGTTCGTCGTCGCGGGCGAGCCGCTGGGCACCATGGGTCACAAAAGAGTGGCCAGCGCGACAGCATTGGCGCTGGAAACAGAGCGTCCAACGCTTTACATTGAATTCAGGAAAGACGGAAAACCGGTTGATTCCCGACCATGGTGGACCGCAGCAGACACCGGAAAGGCACGCAATGATTCGTAGGGCTTCACTTGTTCTGGTCGGGGCACTCATGGGTGCGACCGCCATGGGCATCGTTTATTCGTCCGTCGTCCCGGCCGTCGCGGCCAACCCGTCGACATATCGCGAACTGTCGATCTTCGGAGACGTTTTCGAACGCGTGCGGGCGCAATATGTGACGCCGCCGCAGGATGACAAGCTGATCGAGAACGCCATCAACGGCATGCTCTCCTCGCTCGATCCGCATTCGAGCTACATGAATTCGACCGATGCCGAAGACATGCGCACCCAGACCAAGGGTGAATTCGGCGGCCTCGGCATTGAAGTCACCATGGAAGACGATCTGGTCAAGGTGACAAGCCCGATCGACGATACGCCGGCTGCAAAGGCAGGCGTTCTTGCCGGCGACTTCATTTCCAAGATCGACGGCCAGGACGTGCGTGGCCTCAAGCTTGAAGAAGCCGTCGACAAGATGCGCGGCGCCGTCGGCAAGCCGATCAAGCTGACCATCCTGCGCAAGGGCGCCGAAAAGCCGATCGAACTGACGATCGTCCGTGACATCATCGCCGTTCGCGCCGTCAAGTTCCACACCGAAGGCGACGTCGGCTATGTCCGGGTGATTTCCTTCACGGAAAAGACCTATGACGATCTGAAAAACGCGATCGAAAAGATCCAGGCCCAGATTCCGGCCGACAAGCTGAAGGGCTATGTGCTCGACCTTCGCCTCAACCCGGGCGGTCTGCTCGACCAGGCGATCAACGTCTCCGACGCCTTCCTGGAGCGTGGCGAAGTGGTTTCGACCCGCGGCCGCAATCCCGACGAAACACGCCGCTTCAACGCCACTCCGGGCGACCTGACCGGCGGCAAGCCGGTGATCGTGCTCGTCAACGGCGGCTCGGCTTCGGCCTCCGAAATCGTCGCCGGCGCATTGCAGGACCTGAAGCGCGCAACCGTCCTCGGCACGCGCTCCTTCGGTAAGGGCTCGGTACAGACCATCATCCCGCTCGGCGAAGCCGGCGCGCTGCGTCTGACCACCGCGCTCTATTACACACCATCCGGCAAGTCGATCCAGGGTACCGGCATCTCGCCGGATATCAAGGTCGAACAGCCGCTACCGCCGGAACTGCTCGGCAAGGTCGAAACGACGAGCGAATCCAGCCTGCGTGGTCATATCAAGGGCCAGAACGAAAATGACGAAGGTTCCGGCTCCGTTGCCTACGTGCCGCCGGAAGCCAAGGACGACCTGCAGCTGAACTACGCGCTTGATCTGCTGCGCGGCAAGAAGACCGATCCGGCCTTCCCCGCCAACCCGGAAAAAGCCGAGTTGAAGCCGTAAACATCCGCTCAAAAGGCGGATCGCATGACGACACTCGCCGCCTGGCTCCGGCCGGGCGGCGGTTTCGATTCTTGAAGGGATGCCTTAGCCAGGCTTCCACCCTCGCAACTCAGATCGACAGAGGCCCTCTTGGGAACAGATCTCAACGCTCCTCTTGGTCAGAACCGCAAGACGCACTCCTCCAACACTTGGAAATCGGGTCTGACGTTCGGCCGCCTGTCGCTCGGCATCGGCGTGTTCGCCCTGATCGGCATTTCCGTCTGGACCGTTCTGAAGCCGACAGGCCTGATCGGCGAGCCGAAGCCGGAAACCCAAGTGGCGGCGGAAACTTCGAAACCCGATGAAAAGACGGCGGACGGCGGCAAGCTCAAGCAGCAGCAGGCAAGCGGCGCCCTCTCCGGTGCCCATGTCGAGGAAACGCTGACGAATGACGGCTCCGTCGTTACCAAATTCTCCCCCAAGCAGCGCGACGGCGATGGCCCCGCCTTCATCCAGGTCGGCCGGACGAAGGGCCAGGACCCGCGTCTGGCGGCGTTCCCCAACGATGCCCTTTTGGAGGATAGCCCCGAGGGACGCCTGCCGATCACCGGCCCGGATGGCCTGCGGCCGATGGATCAATATGCGCGGCCCTGGTCCGGCGCCCGCGGCATCCGCATCGCGCTGGTGGTCGGCGGTCTCGGCCTCAGCCAGACGGGAACGCAGAACGCGCTGCGCCAGCTGTCCCCCGATGTGACGATGGCCTTTGCCGCGACCGGCAACAGCCTGCAGCGGTGGATGCAGGAAGCCCGCCGCACTGGCCACGAAATCCTGCTGCAGGTACCCTTCGAGCCGTTCGATTACCCGGATAACGATCCTGGTCCGCACACGCTGCGCGTCGGGCTGGACGCCAAGAAGAACCTGTCGGAGCTGCATTATTCACTCGCGCAGATCACCAACTATACCGGCATCATGAATTTCCTCGGCGGCCGTTTTCTCTCCGATGCCGACGCACTGGAGCCGGTGATGCGCGATGTCGGCCGGCGCGGGCTGCTGTTCCTCGACGATGCGACATCGGCGCAATCGCTGACAGGCACGCTCGCCGACACGATCGGCGTGCCGCACGGGTTTGCCGATATGGTCGTCGACAGCCAGATCGACCGTACGGCGATCCTGAAGAAACTCGACGAACTCGAGCGCATCGCCCGGCGCAACGGCAGCGCCATCGGCGTCGCCTCGGCTTTTGACGAAAGCGTCGGCGCCATCTCCCAATGGATGGACGAGGCCGGCTCCCGCGGCATCGAATTCGTCGGCGTCTCCGCCCTCGTCAAGGATCCGCAACAGCAATAGCGTAGCAATATATTCGGATGACGCGGGCAACCTTATCGTTCCGGCGTCAAGACACGATCAGCAGGGGGCAGGCGCATGAGCAAGAACAAGTCGAAACCGGTAAAGGCGGACGATCTTCCCTATCGCCCCTGTGTCGGCATCATGGTGCTGAACAGGCAAGGCCTCGTCTGGGCCGGACGGCGCATTCCGATCGGCAATTCCGAATATGACGGCTCCGCCCAGCTCTGGCAGATGCCGCAGGGCGGCGTCGACAAGGGCGAGGACCCGCTGAAGGCTGCCTATCGCGAGCTTTATGAAGAAACCGGCATGACCACCGTCTCGCTGCTGGCCGAAGCCCCCGACTGGATCAACTACGACCTGCCCGCCCATCTGATCGGCATCGGGCTGAAGGGCAAGTATCGCGGCCAGACGCAACGTTGGTTCGCCTTCCGCTTCGAAGGCGACGAATCCGAAATCGCCATCAACCCGCCGCCCGGCGCCCATGAGCCGGAATTCGACGAATGGGCCTGGAAGCCGATGCGGGAACTGCCGGAATTGATCGTGGCGTTCAAGCGCGGGGTGTATGAAGAGGTCGTGGCGGCATTCGGGCATCTGGCGGGGTAGGGGGACTGGATCATCTTACGTTTCGGGGCCTGGCCCTTTTCCACTGTTGCTGCAGGCCTATCAAATCAACCTTGTGGGCGAGAATTCAATTGGCAGAGAAATGCCGCGATGTTTGTGTATCGGCGCTGATCAGCTTCTGTGCCGTGGTCGCATTGAGCGACTTGCGGCAAGGGTCACTGAGGACATGCTAAAAAGTTCATGAACGATCATTGAACGAACATTGTACGATTGCTGAATTGGTGCAGCGCATTACGTCTTTTGGCGGATGGCAGCGGCTGTGGTGACGCATGCCCCAAATTGAATCGGGTGTCTCGTGGCTATAGGCGGCGCTTCTTGTCGTTTGCCAGGCCGCGTCATCGTGAGCCAAGCATCAACATCAAACGACACTAGGACGGCTCGCTGGATTGACCACCTATCGTACCGTCTTACAATCCGCCGTTGGCGTTTAGTCTGAAATCTTCGGCCCTGCGCCTCGAAATAATCTTGAGCGAACGATCGGGCTGTATTTGGTAAGTCTCGCTCCAATAATTTCCGCGCTGATCGTGGAATGTGTGACTGAACGTGCTGCCGGCAGGCGACTTCGTCAGCTTGGTGCGCGGCTGGCCGCCATAGGTAATGCTGCCGGGGATCGGGTCGAGCTGCACTGTTGTGCACGAGACAAGTACAAGCGCTACCGCTACGAAAACTGCAGATTTCATCGCAAGTCTCCTTTGATCATATGTGGTTATTTTATACTCCACGAATAAAAGAACATCATCATGAAAACGATTCTGAACTTCCAGATGCGGTTACTTTCGATTGCTATTCTGTCGTGCCTTCGGGCGCAGCCTGGATGCCCACGGTCGCACACGCAAAAACGCCCACCCCGAACCCCGGAGCGGGCATCTTCTCAATCCATCAGCTCACCCTCAGATGAAGCTGAAATCGCCCGTCGATAGCGACTTGACGTTCTGCAGGATGGCAACGAGTTCGAGGTCGGCATCCGTCCCCTTGCCGTCGGCATCGAACCAGAGGCGGCCGTTGTCGCTTTCGAACAGGAAGGTTCCCTTGCTGCCGGTCGCCACCGGATCGGCCCCGACGACGAGCGTCACGGTGGTATCGCCTGCGGCAATGCCGTAGTCGCTCCTGTCGATCACCAGCTTGTCCTGACCGCGGGTGAAGTCGGTGATGACGTCGCCCTCGCCGTCGCGGCCACCGAGGTCGAAGACGAACTTGTCGTTGCCCTTGCCGCCCGTCAGCCAGTCGTCGCCGGCCCCGCCGACAAGCGTGTCGTTGCCGTCGCGGCCATCAAGGACGTCGTCGGAGCCATTGCCGTAGAAGGTGTTGGCATTGGCATCGCCGCGGATGTCGTCGTCATTGTAGCTGCCCTGGACAATCTCGACATTCTTGACCGTCAGGCCGAGCGCAAGCCCCTTGTTGTTGCTCTGGGTCATCAGATCGAGCACGACCGAGGTGGCGCCTTCGCTGAAGGACAGGGTATCGGTGCCGGAGCCGCCGTCAAAGACATCCTTGCCGACCGCATCCGTGCGGGTGAGCGTGTCGTTGCCGGCATCGCCGGAGAGCCGGTCGCTTCCGGCGCCGTCCTTCAGCGTGTCGTTGCCGCTGCCGCCCTTCAGCACATCATTGCCGGCCCGTCCGTCGAGATTGTCGTCGAGGCCGCCGCCGGTGACCGTATCCTTGCCCTTGCCGCCGATATAGTCGAGCGCCTCGAACGCCTTGAACGACGTCGCCGCGTCGACATCAACCGTGCCGTTGGAGAAGGTGAAGGCGATATCCTTCGTCTGCTCCGAGACGTTGAGGCTGACCCGGTCCGTGCCCCCGCCGCCGTCCGAGCGGTCGCCGATCCCCGTATAGACCAGATCGTTGCCGTCCTCGGCATAGATCACATCCTTGCCGCCGGTGAGCGTGAGGCCGTCGCCGTAGATCGTATCGTTGCCGGTGCCGCCCCTCAGCGTGTCGTTGCCGAGATCGCCGGAAATATAGTCGTTACCGGCACCGCCGGTGAGCGTGTCATTGCCGGTGCCGCCACGCAGGTCGTCACTGAGGCCGCCGCCGGTGAAGACGTCGTTGCCGCTGCCGCCGACAAGCGCCACCCGCTCGACATTCTTGACCGTTACCGGCGCATTGGTGGCCGTCACGTTTGCCGACAGCTTGAAGGTGATGCCTGCCGTATACTTGCTGAAGTCGATGGAGGCGAAGTCCGTTCCCGTGCCACCGTCAAGCGTGAGTTTGCCGGTCGAGGCGGTGCGGTAGAAGCTGTCGTCTCCGGTGCCGAGATCGACGGTGTTGTGGCCGACGGCACCGCCGCTATAGGCATCGCCAACCCTGACGGTATCGGCGCCATCGCCGGACTTGATGACATTGGTGCCGCCATTGTCAGTGATCCAGTCCGCGCCGGCGCCGGATGTCAGCGTATCATTGCCGTTGCCGCCATCCAGCTCGTCGGAACCATTGGTGCCGATCAGCGTGTCGTTGCCGTCATAACCGTAGAAGGTGACGCTTTCAGCCGATCCCACCGATTTGACGATATCGTTGCCCTTTCCGAAGGACACGGAGTAGTGCTCGAAGTTCTTCAGGCTGGTGCCGTCCGTCAGCGTCGCGGTGGTGCCGCTGACGGAGAATGTCTGGCTTGCCGTCAGCGAGCGCCGGTCGACGGAGACACTGTCGGTGCCGGCGCCGCCATCACCGGTGTCCGCGCCGCCGTCGCCGAACTTGACGGTGTCGTTGCCAGTGCCGCCATAGATCGTGTCCTTGCCGAGGCCGCCATCGAGCTTGTCGTCGCCGCCAGCGCCATTGACCCAGTCGTTGCCTTCTCCCGATTCGACCTCGTCGTTACCGGTGCCGGTGGTGATCTTGTTGGCGCCGGTGCCGGTGGCGTAGATCGTGTAGTGATCCATGCCGGTGAAGGTCGTGCCGCCCGTCAGCGTATTGACCTCCGTCGCGGCCTTGGCGGTGAAATTTCCGGAGAAATTGCGCAGGATCAGGCGATCGCTGCCGCTGGCGTCGGTGATGGTGTCTTTGCCCTCGCCGTAATAATAGCTGATGGTGTCGTTGCCGCTGCCAGCCTCGATGATGTCGTCGCCGGCACCGCCGTCGATCGTATCATTGCCCGAATCGCCCTTGAGCGTGTCGTTGCCGGCATCGCCCGCAAGGGAATCATCGCCGGTACCGCCGGAAAGATAGTCTGCACCATCGCCGCCGGAGAGCGTATCGGTGTCGGTGCCACCATAGAGCTTGTCATTGCCGGCGCCGCCGTAGAGAAGGTCAAACCCCTGATCGCCATAGAGGACGTCGTTGCCAGCGTCCCCTGTCAGATAGTCGATGCCATAACCGCCCCGCAAGACATCGTTGCCGGCCCCTCCCATCAGCATGTCGAAACCACGGCCGCCCGAAAGCGTGTCATTGCCCGCACCGCCGGTCAGGAAGTCGGAATAGTTGCCGCCAGTGATGGTATCGTCAAATGTGCTGCCGGTGATCGAGAACGATTCGACATTGGTCGCCTGGATGCCGCCTGTCAGCGTCTGCGGCGCGATCCAGTCCTTGATCGTGATATTGAGCTTGGCAGCCGAGGCCGAATAATCGACCGTGAGCCGGTCCGTGCCGGAACCGCCATTGGCGACATCGCCGGCGGCCGTTGCCAGCGTTCCGGCCATGATGTTGTCCCGGCCGCTGCCGCCGTTGAGCTTGTCCTTGCCCACATCGCCGTCAAGCGTGTCATCCCCGCTATTGCCGTTCAGGGTGTCGTCGCCGGCCTCGCCGAGGATATAGTCGCCCTGGAACGATCCATTTACGATATCATTGCCGTCGCCGGCAAAGATGAAGTCCCGGCCCATGCCGCCATTGACCTTGTCAAGGCCGGCCAACGCGGTGATGTAGTCGTCGAGATCGCTGCCCGCCAATGTGTCATTGCCGGTCGTTCCTATAATATCTGCCATTCTGGTCTCCTGATTGATATCTGAAAGGCGCACTTATCCCGTCGTCGCACCGCACGCGGTCGATCCCGAAATATTATTCAGTCGGCTGGATTGAGAATCCCCCCGGAAGGGTGCGTATTATATTCTAATATTCTATAATACTAATTCTGACGTTGCTTCATGTCTCTCTCCCAATAGACAACACCTCCGAACGTTTGCTTCAGCAGATCTATCGCTGCTTCGTATCTTCGTCCAGACACCGGAAGATATATCCAGTGGCACATGGCCTGTTGTGTTCCCACAGGAACAGACAATGCTCCGGGTGCGGCGGCCGACAGAGCCTGCCGAATCCTGACGGAAATTCGCAATGAGGCACACGGAAAGGCTTGGCTGGGCAGTCGAAGCGACGGATCGGGCTGATCTGAGCCACCCCACCGGCAGTCTTCATGGACTGGCTGAGACGCCGTCAGTCCATTAAACACGGGGGGCATACGGGCCGGAAGTTGTCATTTGTCCACCGGACTGGCCGTTTGGAAGTGCCGCCCGGACAGCATGGCGGCGCACGCTCAACGTTCCGCCACATCTTTTGCCGTTGCACAATGTGGTTTCCACCGCACAAAAATGCCCGCCTCGGAAACCGGGGCGGGCATTTTTGAAGAGACAGCGTTATTCGGCTTCGTTTGCCGGGGCTGCGTTGAGCTGGCCGTATTTCTCGGCGCCGATCTTGTTGAACAGATCGAGCTGGGTCTCGAGGAAGTCGATATGGCTTTCCTCGTCTGCCAGAAGCTCTTCGAACAGCTTCATCGAGACGTAATCACCCAGATCGTGACAGATTTCGCGGGATTTCTTGTAGGCCGCGCGGGCATCGTATTCACCGGCCAGGTCGGCTTCCAGGACTTCCTTGACATTCTGACCGATGCGAAGCGGCGCGAGCGTCTGGAGGTTCGGATGGCCTTCGAGGAAGATGATGCGCTCGATCAGCCGATCGGCATGGTGCATCTCCTCGATCGATTCGGCACGCTCCTTCTTGGCGAGAAGCGTATACCCCCAATCGTCGAGAAGGCGATAATGAACCCAATACTGGTTGACTGCACCGAGTTCGAGGAAAAGGGCTTCGTTAAGCCGCTCGATGACTTTTATGTCGCCTTTCAAGATCCGCTCTCCTGTTTTCTTCATGGAATTGTTTGAGGCGGGTCATGAAATCAAATATCTGGTCATCCGTCGAGTGGCGACCGGCATGATACTGCTCGGTCGTGCGGATGATGATATCGACGACATTGGGGAAACAGCCGCAGCAACGGCCGCGCTTTTCCATCGCATGATAGACTTTCGCGGGCACGATCAGCTGCCAACAGTCCTCATCGAGCATCTCGATGATGGTGTCCTGTATGTCCTTATCGGTGATGAAATTGCAGCTACAAACCAGCATTTCTTCTGTCCGTGATACGCAATGCACTGAATTCTATTCATAAAGCAAAAGCGGACATTTAGTGTCAACAAAAAAAGTCGCGGCAAGATTTCCGGGTAAATTTTAGATCGATTCTAAACTTGATAAAATCCGTCGTATTTTCATTGGCTTATTGTCACTGGACGTTTCCCGATTGAGCCATTTCGCGCCCATCAATATTTTTTGAATTTTCGCAAAATCATACAATTATTATTACAGATCCGATAAAGCCTGAAAGCTGGCGTTGGTAAACGCAAAAACGGAGAAGCAGCGAAGCGCGCCGTGTCTGCCTAGATTTGCCTAGTGGAAATTCCTCCCCTTCGGCATGACGCTGGCCGTTTCGACACCCTGGATCCGGCTGCTCTCGCCCAATCCGCCGTTTACCGGCGCGGGGCGTTCCGGCGCAAGGGTGCGCTTCTTCTGCCGGTGATCGGCTGTTGGACGCAGGGCTTCATCGGCCCGCTCAGACACCCCAAAGCGGCGGGTTTCGCGTTGAAGCAGGCCAAGCATCGGCGTCATATCCTCGATATGATCGACGACGACATGGATCACGCCGCTCTCGCTCTGCAGCCTGCCCCTGATCTTCACCAGCCGGGCGCCCATGACGACGGATCGATACCGATCGAATATCCTGTTCCAGACGATGGCATTGGCGACACCCGTCTCGTCCTCCAGAGTCATGAAGATCACCCCCCTGGCGGAACCCGGCCTCTGGCGCACCAGCACAAGCCCGGCAATGGTGACCATCTGCCCGTTCGGCACGCTCAAAAGATCCCCGTTCTTGAGGATGCCCATTGTCGCGAATTCATCGCGCAGGAAGGAGACCGGGTGCGCCTTCAGGGACAGGGAAAGATAACGGTAATCCTCGATCACCTGCTCGCCCGGCAGCATGTCCGGCAGGCGGGTTTCCGGCTCCAGCTGAAGATCGGCCCGGTCGGCGCGATCGAACAAGGGCAGCTTTTCCGCGGCACTCCTGGCGTCCAGCGCCCGCACGGCCCAGAGCGCTTCGCGCCGCGAAAGGCCGATGGAGCCGAAGGCATCGGCATCCGCCAGCCGCTCGATATCGGACTTTTGCAGCCCCGACCGCAGCCAGAGGTCGCGCACGGAGATGTAACCCCGGCCCCTGTTTTCAACGAGCGCGATCATATCCGCCTGCGAAAGCCCCTTGACCTGCCGGAAGCCGAGCCGGACCGCCCTCTTCGTCCGGATGATGTCCCGCATCGAGACATGCCGCCGGTCGACCGTTTCCTTGTCGAATTCGCTTGCCTCAAGCAGGCAATCCCAATCCGAGAGATTGACATCGACGGGCCTGATCTCGACCCCATGCTCGCGCGCGTCGCGAACCAGTTGCGACGGTGCGTAAAAACCCATCGGCTGTGAATTCAAAAGTGCCGCACAGAAGACATCGGGATAATAGGCCTTGACCCAGGATGAGGCATAGACGAGCAGGGCAAAGGAGGCCGCGTGGCTTTCCGGAAAACCGTATTCGCCAAAGCCCTCGATCTGCTTGAAACAACGCTCCGCGAAGTCAAGCGTGTAGCCATTTGCCATCATCCCGTTGACCATATCGTCCCTGAATGTGTTGACCTGCCCGGAGCGCTTGAAGGTTGCCATGGATCGCCGCAAGCGATCCGCCTTTGCCGGCGAAAATTTCGCGGCCGTAATGGCAATCTGCATGGCCTGTTCCTGAAAGAGCGGAACGCCAAACGTCCGTTCCAGGATAGGTTTCATCTCATCCTTGGGATAATCGATCTTGAACCCGGGAAGACGGGATTGCCCGCGCCGCTTGAGATAGGGATGGACCATATCTCCCTGAATTGGGCCTGGCCGGACGATCGCCACCTCGATGACCAGATCATAAAATATGCGAGGCCGAAGGCGAGGCAGCATGCTCATCTGCGCCCGGCTTTCGATTTGAAAGACCCCGATCGTATCGGCCCGGCACATCATGCCGTAGACAGGCTCGCCATCCTCGTGATCCTTGTTGCCGAGATCGGCGAGCGTCTTTTTCACATCATAGTGAAGCTCAAGAAATTCAAAGGCTTTGCGCAGGCAGGTGAGCATTCCCAGAGCCAGGATATCAACCTTGAGAATGCGGACATTGTCCAGATCGTCCTTGTCCCATTCGATCATGTAACGATCCGGCATGGCCGTGTTCATGATCGGCACAACCTCATCGAGCCGGTCCCTGGTAATGACAAAACCACCCACATGCTGGGTGAGATGCCGGGGGAAGCTCAGGAGTTCGGTGGCGTACCGCAGAACATTCCTGGTGACTGGATCGGAAAGATCGAGCCCGGCGGCCTTTGCCTCGCGTTCGGACAAGTCCTCCGCCGACCAACCCCAGACCGTGCTTGCAAGAGCCGATTGCACATCTTCCGACAGACCAAAAGCCTTGGCCACCTCGCGACCGGCGGATCGGGCACGATAACTCGTCACCGCCGCTGTCAGGCCTGCGTGCTCCCGACCATAGGTCCTGTAGATATGCTGGATGACCTCTTCGCGTCTGCCATGCTCAAAATCGACATCGATATCCGGCGGCTCATCCCGGTCCATGGAAATGAACCGGTCAAAGAGAAGCGTACTTTTCTCCGGATTGACCTCGGTTATTTCAAGACAATAGCAGATGACGGAATTTGCCGCTGAACCGCGTCCCTGGCACAAGATCTTCAGTTCATAACGGGCATGCTGGATGATCTTGTAGACCGTCAGGAAATAGGGGGCATATTCCTTGTCCCGGATCAGCTTCAGTTCGTAGTCAATCTGCTTTTTGACGTTCTCCGGAACGCCTTCCGGATAACGTTTCCGGGCACCCTCCCAGGTCAACCGCTCAAGCGTCTGCGAAGGAGTTTCGCCCTCGACGCCTTCGTCCGGATAATTATGCTTCAACTCATCCAGCGAGAATGACAGCCTCTTGAAGAACTTTTCCGTATTGGCGACCGCCCGTGGATAGGCCCGGAACAGGCGCGTCATCTCGCGCCCATCCTTGAGATAACGTTCCGCATTGGGGGCGAGCCGGAAACCGGCCTCGGCAATCGTCACATGTTCGCGGATGGCGGTGACGATATCGGCAAGCGGGCGGCGGGCGGGGTGATGATAGAGAGGCTGGTTGCTGGCGATCAGGGGGATGCGATTGCGGACGGCGAGGAGGGAGAGCGTGGCGAAAACCTGAGCATCCCGGCCATCATAAGATGGCGACAGGACCATATGGAATGCCGCGCGGAAGCGTTTTCTCAGGCGCTCCAGACAGTTCTCCAGCTTTTCCTGTTTACCGGCATCGTCCAGCAAAGACGGGTCGGGAACAAGGGCGAGCATCATCTCGTCTCCCCATTCGACAAGGTCCGCTTCGCTCAGAATGCACGAACCCTTTTGCGCTCTGAGATTACCGGCGCTCAGCAGGCGGCAGAGATGTGCCCATCCCTTTCTGTTTTTCGGGTAGGCAAGAATATCCGGCGTACCGTCGGAAAAGACCAGCCGCGCGCCCGGCTGAAAGGAAGCGGCTTCCAGAAGCTGCTTTTGCCTTTCTCCCTTTTCGAAAAGCGTCTGATTTTCCTGAACCGTCTTTACGTACTCCTCCCTCATCGCCCTGATCTGCGCATGAGCCCGGACCACGCCGGCGACCGAATTCCGGTCGGCGATGCCGAGGCCGGGGAGCTTCAGGATCGCTGCCTGGATCATCATTTCCTCCGGCGTCGATGCGCCTTCGAGGAAGGAGAAGTTCGACCGGGCGCCGATCTCGAAAAAGGCGGGTGCGGTGTTCATGCGAAGACCCCATGCATGAACCAGCGCGGCGGCGGCATCTGGCCATAAAGGCCCTCGCGGTAGATCCAGAACCGGTGGCCGGTATCGTCCTCGATGCGGAAATAGTCCCGCGCCCGGACGTCGGTGCCGTCGATCCACCATTCCATGGCGAGACGCTCCGGCCCCTGGCTGCGGCAGACACGATGCAGTATGCGCCGCCAGCGGAAGCTTTCGGGCGGCCCCTCTGGCACTTCGGCCGCAGAGACCTCCACAGATTCCGGCTGCCGGAAAAGCCTGAGTGGCCGCTCGCTACGGGACCAGGAGAAGCCGCTTGCCGCCGGCCGCTTACCTGACGACAAACCATCAATGGCCGGAACCGCAGTCACCGCCCGCTCCGGCACGTGGCTCTCGCGCATATGGAAGCTCTGCAGGCAATCGGCGCCGAGACGGGCCGAAACGCGATCGACAAAGGTTGAAAGCGAGACATCCTTTTGCCGGTCGCCGTCGAAATCCTCCTGCGCGGCATCGAAAGCTTCATGCCGCATGACGTTCAGCCGCAGGATTTCAAAACCGTAGCCGGCGTCGAGGTCGTCATGAACCGCCTGAAGACGCTCGGAAAACAGCGCGGCGATCCGCTTGGGATCCCTGAGCGGCTGCGAAGCCCCGGCGGCAATGCGAAAGACCCGGCCATCGACCCGAAACAGCATCAGTTCGAACGCCCGCCCACCGGCGCCGCGCTCCTCCAGACTGGCTTTCAGCGACAGGGCGATCTGCCCGGTCAGAGAAAGGATATCCTCCTCCGTCTGCACGGGTTCGGCAAGCCGCCGCTCGGCGGAAAGGCTGGCAACGGGCCGGCGCGGCGACACGGGCTCCTCGTCACGGCCGAGCGCCTGATCGAGCCGCAGCAGCAGATGCGCTCCGAAACGGCGCGCCAGGGGCGCCCGGGGTGCGGCGATGATGTCGCCCACCCGCTTCAATCCGAGCTTCTGCAGCGCGGCAACGGTGTTTTCCGCCAGCCGCAGAGAGGCAACCGGCAAGGGCGCCAGCACCTGCTCCATCTCCTCATCTGCGATGACCCCGCCGCTGCCGAAGCGGGAGGCGGCCCAGGAGAGGCCCGGCGCGGAGGATATGGCGCCACGCGCGTCGAGCCCCATCTGGAAGAGCCGCAACAGGATATCCTTGAGCAGGGCGTTTTCGCCACCGAACAGATGGGAACTACCGGTGATGTCGAGAAACAGCCCATCTGGGCCGTCAAGCGCCACCAGCGGCGTGTAGCGATCACACCAGTCGGCGATGCCATCGAGCAGGCGGCGATCGGCGCCCAGGTCTTCCTCGGCGATATCGAGCTTCGGATAGATCGCCCGCGCTTCCGCCACACCCTGGTTTTTTTTCAGGCCGATCGCCTCCGCCGCCTCGTCAAGCGCCGTCAGCCGCATGGCATTGTCACGCCGCCCGCAACAGACGAGGGGAGCGGCATCAGGACGCCTGGTCGAACGCCAGGACAGGCCCCATGTCTTGCGGGCTATCCGGTCGGTCGGCAGATGCGGAAAGGTGAGGGCCAGAATGCGCTGCGCGCTTGAGCGGAACCCGAGCATGTTCTGGCTTGTTGACGGAGAAAAACTGACGGTCATGGGGATTCCACTCCAGAAACAGGGAGAGAGGTGCCGGATTTCGGCTTTTCTCCAGGGTTAGACGGAAAACCGGATTGCCGATGCTGCCGCCAAGTATCGACCGGTCCGGCAGAAACCGGATTGCCGCCGGCGCGGGTTCAACCAAAAAACGAAAAGCCGCGCTGCTCGCCTCTTCTTCCGCGGACTGACGCAACAGCAGGAGAGGGCGCCCCGCCGCCCTTGCCCGCAGGCTCAAGCGCCGGCTTTCGGTCAGACCGAAATGCGCCGGATTGCCCTTCACTTCCAGGATGCTGACCAGGAAGGCGCCGCTTTCGACCGCCGTTTCAGCAAGCCAGAGCGCCTCCTCCAGCCGGCGCGGGGCCGCATGCAGGAAACGCTCCGGCCTGAGACCGAAGTCCGCGAGACCCAGTGCATAGGGAATGCCCGTTTCCATCGCCGTAACCGTGTCGCTGATCCAGAGGACCGGCGAACGGTCCTGCCCCGCCTTTCGCTGAAGCAGGGCGGCAAGCGCCAGCGCAAAGCCGGTCACGGCCGGCGCATCGCGCATGAGCTGCGACCGGATTTCACAGAGACCGTCGAGCGGCAGACCGCCTTCCAGAGCACCATCGAGCGCCGGCACGTCCAGAGACAGACGATGACTGTCCTTTCGCTTTGCATGACCGCTCTCGCCGGCCAAAGCTTCCTGCCTGGCGGCAGCCACGGAGCTGCCTTCCAGCCTTGCTATCTCTTCGCGGAGCGCAAAAAGACGCTCGCGCGTCATGGGCGTCTGCACCATGACGTCACTCCAATTCAAAATGTTCCTGTTATGTTCTTATAGATTCCAGAGCTGCCCGGAAGAGTCAACGGGATTCTCTAAGAATTTATTCCTTGACAGGGTCCATACAAATTCAACCCTCGAAAAACGCTCATGAAATGGCTATATCAGAGGGCAAGCAAGGAGTGCCCATGGCCCGCATAGACCAGAGCGACGATTGGCGGGAACGCCATGCGCCGACAATCAGCACATTCGAATCCCTGGCTCTGGAGGCCTACAGCCATCTGCCGGACGAATTCCGGGCGCTTGCCACCAATCTGACCATCGAGATCGACGATTTTCCGACCGAGGACGTTTTCGAGGACATGGCGCTGGAAACGCCGTTCGACCTGCTCGGCCTGTTCGAGGGGCGCGGCATCGGCGAGCGCTTCACCATGGAAACCGGCGAGATGCCGAACCGGATCATCCTCTATCGCCGGCCGATCCTCGACTATTGGGCCGAGAACGAGGAGACGCTGGGTGACATCATCACCCATGTGCTCATCCACGAGATCGGCCATCATTTCGGCCTGTCGGACGACGACATGGAGCGGATCGAGGCCGGCGTCGAGCATGTCGGCGGCTGAGACGGGTGTAAGCCTTCCCAGCCAGCCTTGAAGCGTCAGTGTTCGGACAGCTTGGTGTCGGGGGTATATTCCTTGCCCTCGACATCCTTGACGACGGCCTGGCCGCACATCAGCATCCGGGTTTCCTGATTCCAGGTATAGGCCGGCGAGCCATGCAGCTCCCAGCCCTTGTTGAGCGCGGCCGTCACCTTGTGGCAGAAGGTGGCGTCGTCGACGGCGGTCAGGAAGCGATAAAGTTTCAAGGGGCTTTTCCTTTTGTATGGATGGCATCGGCCCTGGCGGCGAGCCGCAGGGCCTGATCGAGGTGAAGACGCTCGACCATCAGGCCGTTGAGATGGATGACGGCTTTATCCGCATTTTCGGACAGCGCAAAGGCATCAATGATGGACCGGGCTTCGGCAAGCGCGGCTTCGTCGACGCCGAAGCAATCGTTGGCCGGATCGATCTGGGCCGGATGGATCAGCATCTTGCCGTCAAAGCCCATGTCGCGGCCCTGCCGGCATTCGGCCTCGAACCCAGCACCATCACGAAAATCGTTGAAGACGGCATCGATGACATCGAGGCCGCAACTGCGCGCGGCGAGCAGGACCTGCATCAGCCAGGGCACGAGATAGGTGCGGCCGGGCAGGGCGGCAACGCCGGTCTCCTTGCGCAGGTCGTTCAGCCCCGGCACGAAACAATCGAGCCTGCCGCCGCGGGTACGGCCGGTCTCGGCGATCGCAGCCGCATTGAGCACGCCGCGCGGGGTCTCGATCATCGCCCAGAGACGCAAAGTATCCGGCGCGTCGTTTTCCGACAGGACATCGACCACCGTCTGGATATCCTGCGGGCTTTCGACCTTGGGCAGCAGGATGGCATCGGGCGCCAAGGCAAGCACCGCCGCCAGATCCTGTTCACTGAGACCGGAGGCAAGGCTGTTGATGCGGATGACGATTTCGATATCGGACCGGCGATCCTGCCTCAGATGCGCCGCCAGCGTATCGCGTGCCAAAATCTTGTTGTCCGGGAGAACCGCGTCCTCGAGATCGTAGATCACTGCGTCGCAGGCAAGCGCGGCGACCTTGGCAAGGGCGCGGGCATTGTCGGCGGGCACGCAGAGCACGGAACGGCGCAGGCGGGCGGGGTGGCGATCGCTGGGTGACGTCATGCGGCTTTTGTGCCCGCGTTTCGCCGTTTTCGCAAGGCAGAGATGCAATCGAACCATGCCCCTTGCAACAGGGGTCATGCGGGGCCACATTCTGGGTAACGAAAGGTGACGACAATGCAAAGCATACGCTCTCTCCTCCTGACAATCGCAGGCATCGCATTCACGCTGATGGCCTTCGTGTTTACCGCCTCCCTTGGCCTCGCCCTCGTCGGCATCGTCTCGGTGGTGATGATCGGCACGACGATTGCCGCACGGCTTGCGCCCAAGCCGGTTCGCGCCACCGTAAACCGCAATTCTGCGAACCGGAATTCTGGCCGTCAGCCGCGCGAACCGCGCATCTGGAACGACGGTCGCGGCACGATCATCGACCTCTGAAGGGCGCAAAGCCGCCTTTCAGGCTCCGGGCGTGCAGATTCTCCTTCATTTCGGCGTGAAATTGCTCTAAACGCTGGGCGGAAATTTTTCCGTTCCGTTGAAATCGAAGGCCATTCTCATGGACAAGTTCGTCAAGCTCACCGGCGTTGCCGCCCCGTTGCCCGTCGTCAACATCGACACGGACATGATCATTCCGAAGGATTACCTGAAGACGATCAAGCGCACCGGCCTTGGCACCGGGCTTTTCGCCGAAGCCCGGTATCATGAAGACGGCTCGGTCAACGAGGATTTCGTCCTCAACAAGCCCGCCTACCAGAACGCCAAGATCCTGGTGGCCGGCGACAATTTCGGCTGCGGCTCGTCGCGCGAACATGCCCCGTGGGCGCTGCTCGACTTCGGCATCCGCTGCGTCATCTCGACGTCCTTTGCCGATATCTTCTACAACAACTGTTTCAAGAACGGCATTCTGCCGGTCGTGGTCTCTCCGGAAGACCTGGAAAAGCTGATGGATGATGCCAGCCGCGGCTCCAACGCCATCCTGACGGTCGACCTGGAAGCCTGCGAAATCACCGGTCCGGACGGCGGCAAGATTACCTTCGAACTGGATGAATTCAAGCGCCACTGCATGCTGAACGGCCTCGACGATATCGGCCTGACGCTGGAAAAGGCCGCTGCCATCGACACGTTCGAAAAGGCCAACGCCGCTTCGCATCCCTGGGCATAAGGCCCGATGTCCAGCCCGCGCAAACTGATCTCTTCCGGCTCGCCGTTTGAAAAGACGGCGGGTTATTCGCGGGCCGTCGTGCAGGGCGACTGGTGTTTCGTCTCCGGCACCACCGGCTACGACTACCGGACGATGAGCATGCCCGAGACGGTGGAAGAGCAGACCCGCAACTGCCTGAAGACCATCGCGGCGGCGCTGTCGGATGCCGGGTTTTCGCTGAAGGATGCGGTACGCAATCACTACTACGTGACCGATGCGGCCTTCGCCGAAACCGTCTTCCCGATACTCGGCGAGGCCTTCGGCGATATCCGCCCGGCGGCGACGATGGTGGTCTGCGACCTGATCCGCCCGGAAATGCTCATCGAGATCGAAGTCACCGCCTTCAGGGGGTGATGAAATCAGCCGTCGATGAAGGGCGGCCCCAAAGGCTTGGCCAGCCCTGCCTTTGCCAGTTCCGCATGATAATAAAGAAAGATTTGCCGGCGGAATGCGATCATCTCGCGTTCGTCGTCGGTCTTTGCCTCGGCAAGCCGCGCAGCGAACAGGTCCGGAGTCGCAAGCGCGCTGGTATCTCCCAAAAAATCGAACATGTCATGGCGTTCGCGGATCGGCATATGGTGGACGCACAGAAGCATTCCGAATCTGTTCATTCTGCCGAGACAACGGCAATCACGGCGACAGCGGCGTACCCGGCAGCGAAGATGATTGAGCCAGGCCGTTGCAGCCACACGGAACGTCACTTCCGCCGACGGCGATCTTTCGGGTTTGACATCGGGCATGATTGCTCCTTTCCGGGCTGGCGAGCAGGACGGCAGGAAACGTCCCCGCGCGGTGTTCGCCGTGGTTTTCAAAAATCGGATCATTCGGACGGGGCACTGGAAACCGTCTCTAATGAATAAGTTTATGTGACGCTTTCCAGCGCCCCGTTTGGCGTTCTCTCGGGAGCTTTCCTCCCTACAGACCCCGACTGCGGATCCTCTGACCCGGGACAATCGTCGCGCCATAGGTCTCCGGTTCCGCCGCGCAGCAACGGTTCCGGTATGTCACGCCTTTCATCCCGGCATGTGTGCCCCACAGGCACGCCCGCCCCAGAAGGACAGGGGGGATCCATTTTCCGGGGGCTCTCCTTCCGGTCCGCCTGACGTTCGCAGTCTCCTCATTGAGACCACGAGGCTTTGCGTGGAGCGCCAGCCCTGCCTCGCCGCAAACGTCTTGCGGTGTATCCGTGACAGAACGATGGGATCATGACACGGGATTGCAAGGCGGGGATTCTGGGAGAAGACAATTCCAATAAAACTGTTCGATTTCAACGCAGAGACATGTAGCATCCGCCACGAACATGCACGTCGGAAGGGGAAAACGATGCTTTTGAGAATGGAAGCCAAACTCGCCGGCGTCTGCACGCCGGTTTTCACCAGTCATCCGGTTCGCTGGCTGGGGCTCCTGGCACTCTGCTCTGTATATATCCTGAGCAGCGTGACCAAGTTCCTGGATTTCGGCAGCGCCGTCGCCGAGATGGAGCGATACGGGCTTTTGCCGGCAAGGCCGATCGCCGCCGTGGTCATCCTTTTCCAGCTGAGCGCTTCGGTCATGGTCATCAGTGGTTTCTTGCGCTGGATCGGCGCGCTTTCTCTTTCCGTGTTTACAGTGCTTGCAACATTCATTGCCCTGCGTTTCTGGGAAATTCCGCTGGGGCAGGACCGTTTCATGACGATGAATATGTTCTTCGAGCATCTCGGGCTGGCCGGAGCCTTTCTCCTCATTGCCTGGTACGATCTGCACAGATGGCGCCGGGGCGACAAGGACTGGAGCTGAGCCACAATGCACGAAGTGATTGCATTTTTGTGCCGGAATCGAATTCCAGCGTGTTGCGGCTGACACAGAGGAGAGGCATTCTTTGATCTTGCCTTTCACCCCGCCAGCTTGAAAAGGAACCGCACAGATGAGCACGATCACCACTACGGACGGCACCGAAATCTTCTACAAGGACTGGGGTCCGCGCGACGCGCAGCCGATCGTCTTCCATCACGGCTGGCCGCTGAGCGCCGATGACTGGGACAACCAGATGCTTTACTTCCTG
Organism: Rhizobium herbae; assembly: GCF_017873135.1. Taxonomy (GTDB): domain Bacteria; phylum Pseudomonadota; class Alphaproteobacteria; order Rhizobiales; family Rhizobiaceae; genus Pararhizobium; species Pararhizobium herbae. The sequence continues at coordinate 456,540 of NZ_JAGGJV010000003.1, forward strand.
GCCCAGGGATTCCGTGTCATCGCGCACGACCGCCGCGGCCATGGACGCTCGACACAGACCTCGACCGGCCACGAAATGGATACCTATGCCGCCGACGTCGCGGCACTCGCGGAAGCGCTCGACCTCAAGAACGCCTTCCATGTCGGCCACTCCACCGGCGGCGGCGAAGTCGTTCATTATGTGGCGCGTGCGAAACCCGGGCGCGTCGGCAAAGCCGTCATCGTCGGCGCCGTTCCTCCGGTCATGGTGAAATCGGACAAGAACCCCGGCGGCCTGCCGATCGATGTCTTCGACGGCTTGCGCAGCGCGCTGGTCGCAAACCGCGCCCAGTTCTTTATCGATGTTCCGGCCGGCCCCTTCTACGGCTTCAATCGCCCGGGTGCCAAGATTTCCCAAGGCCTCATCGACAATTGGTGGCGGCAGGGAATGATGGGCGCGGCAAACGCGCACTACGAATGCATCAAGGCTTTTTCCGAGACCGACTTCACCGAGGACCTCAAGACGATCGAAGTTCCGGTGCTGGTCCTGCACGGAACCGACGACCAGATCGTGCCTTACGACGACTCGGCGCCACTCTCCGCGAAGCTCCTCAAGAACGGAACGCTGAAGAGCTATGACGGGCTTCCCCACGGCATGCTCTCGACGCATCCCGACATCCTCAATCCCGATATGCTCGCCTTCTTCAAGGCATAGGCTGGCGGCGGCGTGATCTGCCCCTCATCCGCCCTGTCGGGCACCTTCCCCCCGTTTTGACGGGGAGAAGGACCAAGCGGCAACCTCTGTCGCCCCCTGTTGTCAAGCAGGGAGGGCGGATGAGGGGCGGCGGGAACATCGTCACGGGGACGGCCAGATTCAGACTGTTGAAAGCATGAATACGATTACCTGACGAGAGCGGCATTCCATTCTCCGTCTTCCTCGCCCTTGTGGCGGGGATCCAGTAACCCGACGTCCGTCGGGTCAAAAGACTCTTCCAGCTCAAAGACTTAAGCTGACTGGATTCCTGTGACAAGCACAGGAATGACGGAGGTTCTGGCTGTCGGTTATTTTCCCCAATGATCTGCCGCTAATGAGAAAGTGACTTTATCAGCAGAGTAAAACCCGGCCGCAGGGACAGCCGGGTTCTGGCGGAGGAAGTCAGAAAAGGAGTGCTTATTCGCAGACGCGGATCTTCTTGATGATGACGTTGCCGTAGGCATCGTAGGCTTTGACCTTCTTGATGAAGCAATAGGGCTGGCAGTCGTCGCTATAGTAGCCGGCCTGCGACGGGGCGGCGAAGGAAACGGCGGTGATGGCAGCAACAATGGCGGTCAAAACGAACTTGCGCATGCGGGTCTCTCCTTGAGATCTCGTGTGGATGAGCCTCCCTCATCCAGTGACCCGACTATCCCACAGCTCAGGCGCCCGCGCTGTTCCGGATGGAACAGGGTTTGCTAATTTTCGGAGTGTCTGTTTTCCGGAGAAAGAATCTCACGCCGTTGCGGAGCTTGCCTGTTCCGGCAGGAACTGACAATCCGCGCACAATTCTTTCCAGAAACGCATTTTCCTTGAACGGAAGTTGCGTTAAGAACGCGCCAACATCTGAAAAGCCCACCCTTCGACTTAAAAGGAATGCCCCATGACAGCGCGCAATCTTTTCCTTCTGCCCGGCGACGGCATCGGCCCGGAAGCCATGGCGGAAGTCCGCAAAATCATCGCCTATATGAACGCCGAGATGGCGGGCGGCTTCACGACAGATGAAGGTCTTGTCGGCGGATCGGCCTATGATGCGCATGGCGCGGCGATTTCGGACGCGGACATGGCAAAGGCGATGGCAGCGGACGCCGTTCTGTTCGGCGCCGTCGGCGGCCCGAAATGGGATGACGTTCCCTATGAAGTGCGCCCCGAAGCCGGCCTTTTGCGCCTGCGCAAGGACATGGAGCTGTTTGCCAACCTGCGCCCGGCGATCTGCTATCCGGCGCTTGCCAACGCATCATCGCTCAAGGCTGAGCTGGTCGAAGGTCTCGACATCCTGATCGTGCGCGAACTGACTGGCGGCGTCTATTTCGGCGAGCCGAAGGAAATCATCGATCTCGGCAACGGCCAGAAGCGCGGCATCGACACGCAGGTCTACGACACCTACGAGATCGAGCGTATCGCCGGCGTCGCCTTCGAACTGGCCCGCACGCGCGGCAACCGCGTCTGCTCGATGGAAAAGCGCAACGTCATGAAGTCGGGCGTACTCTGGAACCAGGTGGTGACCGCGACGCACAAGGCCAAATATTCCGACGTACAGCTTGACCACATGCTGGCCGATGCCGGCGGCATGCAGCTGGTGCGGGCGCCAAAGCAGTTCGACGTGATCGTCACCGACAACCTGTTCGGCGACATGCTTTCGGACGTCGCCGCCATGCTGACCGGTTCGCTCGGCATGCTGCCGTCGGCGTCGCTCGGCGCACCCGATGCCAAGACCGGCAAGCGCAAGGCGCTCTACGAGCCCGTCCACGGCTCGGCACCGGACATTGCCGGCAAAGGCATCGCCAACCCGATCGCCATGATCGCCTCCTTTGCCATGTGCCTGCGCTATTCGTTCAACCTCGTGACCGAAGCCGACAACCTGGAAAAGGCCGTCGCCAACGTACTCGACAAGGGCATCCGCACCGGCGACATCATGGCGGATGGCGCGCGCCAGGTCGGCACCGTCGAAATGGGCGATGCGATTTTGGCGGAATTCAAGGCGCTGTCGGCGTAAAGTCTTGCACATTCAGTGATTGGACGGCACGCGGAGTCGCTTCCGGGTGCCGTTTTGTTTGATGGACTTGATTATTCGCCCCGGGAACCACAGCTTCCAAGAGACGCTGCTCCATCCTCCGTCATTCCTGTGTTCGTCACAGGAATCCAGCCACGCGACGTCCGTCGCGTGAGAGAGCTTTCGCTTACGGACGTGAGCGGGCTGGATCCCCGCCACAAGGGCGAGGATGAGGGAGGAAAGGGGCGAATGTCATAGCGGGAGCAGCGACAAAAGGGCCTTTCATGAACCGACCGTTTTCCTCATCCCTCTGGCTGTTGCTGGCGGCGATCATTCTGGTCGCAGCCCTGCTTCCCTTCGACGGCGCTATTTCGCAGCGAGCGCAGGCGCTGCCGGACGGTATCGTCGCCTTCAACCGGCGGATCACCGATTTCGGGACGTTCTCCTGGATGATCTATGGCTCCGGCTCGATCGTCATCGTCGCCTATATCCTCAATCGGGTGGCCCGCAGTGACGGCTTTTCCTCGCGAACCAAGACCGCCTGGCGACTGGCGCTCTATTTCCTCGTGACGATCGGCAGCGCCAGCGCGCTGGTTCACCTGTTCAAATTTGTGATCGGGCGGGCGCGGCCGGAGCTTTTCCTCGACTATGGCGCCCATAGCCTGACGCCCTTTGCCAATGAATGGCTGTTCGAGAGCTTTCCCTCCGGCCATTCCGCCGCGGTCGGCTCCTTTTTCGGCGCCTTTGCCATGCTGGCGCCACGGCTGCGCATTCTCTTTGCGCTCGGAGCACTGATCATCGGCATTACCCGTGTCGTTGTCGGTGCCCATTATCCCAGCGACGTCGCGGCGGGGTTGTTGCTTGGTCTCTGGATCGCGCTGATGACCGCCTTCATCTTCGCCCGCCAAAACTGGCTGTTCCGGCTGGATGAGAAGGGTTGGCCACGGCCGAAAATGTAACAACCGCGCAACACCGGCCCCTGTCGTTTATCTGTCAAACGGGCGTGATCTGGCTGTAACACGGCCGGGATAGATCACGATGACAGCAAGGCATGGTGCGGGGGCGTATCGGGGTCATGGACACATTGCTCGCGGTCTGCGGGATCGCGCCGAAATTACCGGAGACCCGGTGCCTGGCCGTGATCAATCCGCTTTATCTTTTCTGCTGCGTGAACCTCGTCTTCATCGCGCTCGTGCTTTTCGATACCTGCGTTGCCGCGGCGGCCGGGCGTTTTCCGTTGCTGGCGATCGAATTCGGGCGAACCTTCACCCATGTCGGTAAATCCGGCTGGATCCTGCTTATTGCGGGCTACATATTCCTCGCGGGTCTGGCGAAGCTGAGGGAAAACGCATCGGGCAAAGGCCCTCCGGCAGCCCAGCTGCTGACGGCGGCGGCGGCCTATATCTTCGTCACGGTCGCCTTGTCCGGTCTTGCCGCCAATCTCCTGAAGCGGGCGATCGGCCGTGCCCGGCCGCAATTCTTCGACCATGAAGGAATTTTCAGCTTTTCGCCGTTTTCAAACAACGCCGCCTACGAAAGCTTTCCTTCCGGCCATGCAACAACCGCAGCAGCACTTTTCGTCGGCCTGGCTTTGCTGCTGCCGTCGCTGCGCGCGCCGTTGCTGGTTGCCGGCATCTGGATCGGTCTGGCGCGCGTGATCGTTGGCGCGCACTATCCGAGCGATGTCATCGCCGGGCTGGCGCTCGGCGCCTGGTTCGCGCTGGCTGTCGCCGCGCAGTTCGCCCGCTACGGCATTCTCTTCACCATCAATGCCGCCGGCTGGCCGGAAACGCGATATCCGCCCGCCCCGCGAGAACCGCAAGCAGACGGAACCCTATCCACCGACCGCGCATGAAAAAACGGCCTGGCGCTGGTTCTCCTGGTGATAGCACCATTTTATTTCAGGGCACTGTGAACCGGGTGTATCGAAGAAGGCGCCTCATGAACCCTTCGGCCGCTTGCTCACGCCCATTCTTTGTGGAACCATGGATCCGACTGCAAACAGAGGATCTAAAATGTTGGAAACACTTGTCTCTCAGCTCACAGATCCGTTCCGCATAGGATTGATTTTGTTCCTGTTCCTGACCGCTTTGCGGACACGCGCAGCGATGGGCCTTGCAATGCCGCTGGGTCTTGGTGTTGTCTTCGTGGCGATCCTGTTGCCGCTGACAACGGGGGCAAATGTCACGACTGACAACGAAGCCCGGCTCACCGCGATTGCCTATGGGGTCGTCTCGAATGCCATTATCCTTGGCTGCCTTGTCTCTGGCTGGGCGATATGGACGAAGGTGCGTCAGTAGAAAAGACTGCCCTTGACCATGCGTCGCAAGAAAGCATGCCATTCCCCTGGATCGGGATGCGCAAAGAAGTGCGGCCACTCTTTCGTACGACACGGATACGAAACCTAAAAAACACGCCGCGGCGGCGTGTTTTTAAAATTGCTCTCGGTTTGGGAAACAATCGAAAAATAGCAGGCTGGCCCGAAGGCCAGCCTGCGCGACACTACTTCGCGTCATCCGCGAAGATGTCTTTTTTGTGCGTATCGCCCGGTACAAACAGGATACCAATAACAACCGTCGCCGCCGCGATGATGATCGGGTACCAGAGGCCGCCATAGACGTTGCCGGTCTGCGCCGAGATGGCGAAGGCTGTTGCCGGCATCAGGCCGCCGAACCAGCCGTTGCCGATGTGGTAAGGCAGCGACAGGCCGGAGTAGCGAATGCGGGTCGGGAACAGTTCGACCAGCATGGCGGCGATCGGGCCGTAGACCATCGTCACGAGCAAGATCAGATAGGTCAGGATCAAAACGATCGTGATCTTCTGGCCGGTGAAGATATCGAAGAAGTTCTGCGCACGGGCCACGGTGGTGTTGGCGTCTGCCGACAGCGGATAGCCCGCTGCGGTCAGCGCGTCGTTGACCCCCTTGTTGAAGGCGGCGGTGGTTGTCTTGAGATCGTCGCCGGTCAGTGTTGCGGAGTCATAGGATGCGATGACCGTTTCGCCGACCTTGACCTGTGCGACGGTCGCCGCCGGGTCTTCAACCGTGGTATAGTTCACCGACGTGCGGGCAAGCGTCGCTTTTGCGATATCGCAGGACGAGGTGAACTTTTGGGTTCCTGTCGGGTTGAACTGGAACGAGCAGTCTTCCGGCGATGCGGTGACCGTAACCGGGGTCTGGTGTGCCACATAGAGTGCCGGATTTGCCGTGCGGGTAAGCAGCGGGAAGACGAAGTTGTAGGTCAGTGCTGCGATCAGGCACCCTGCGAGAATGATCGGCTTGCGACCGATACGGTCCGACAGCGCTCCGAAGAACAGGAAGCCGCCGGTGCCGAGGATCAGCGACCACGCCACCAGAACGTTGGCGGTGAAGCTGTCGACCTTGATGACGTTCTGCATGAAGAACAGCGCGTAGAACTGGCCGGAATACCAGACCACGGCCTGGCCGGCGACGAGGCCGAGCAGGGCGATGGTTGCGATCTTGGCGTTGCGCCAGCCCCAGATGACGGCAATGACGGCAAAAGCGATACCGAGGATCATTGCGATCGAAGAGTTCAGCGTGCCGGTCATGATAGCCCCGACGAACAGGATCGGGACGATGAGCAGCACAAGAGCATTGCGGCCAGGACCAAAAGCTTCGCGCAGCGGCGCCTTGGAAGCGGCACCCTCTTCCTTCATCTTCTTGAAGGCCGGGGATTCGTTCATCTGCAGGCGGATGTATAGCGAAATGAGCAACAGGCCGATTGAAGCGAGGAATGGAATACGCCAGCCCCACAGGTCGAAGGCCTTGATCATCTTTTCCGTACCGTCGGGGTTCATCACAATGGCACCGGCCGCATCGAGCACCGCTGTAGGAGCCCAGTTGCCGTTGACATAGCCTTGCACCGACAGAATGACGATCAGGGACAAGAGAAGGCCAAGGGTTGCCGTCGTCTGGATGAAGGCAGTGAAATAGCCGCGCTGGTTGGCGGGGGCGTGTTCCGCCACATAGACCGCCGCACCACCGTATTCGCCGCCGAGTGCCAGACCCTGCAACATGCGCAGGATGATCAGGATGATCGGCGCCGCAGCACCCCAGCTAGCGTAACCCGGCAGAAGACCAACGAGAAAGGTCGAAAGACCCATGATCATGATGGTCATCAGGAAGGTGTATTTGCGGCCGATCAGATCGCCCAGCGCACCGAAGACCAGCGCGCCGAAAGGACGGACGAGGAAGCCCGCCGCGAAAGCCAGAAGCGCGAAGACGTTGCGGGTGGCTTCCGGAAAGGCGGTGAAAAACTGCGCGCCGATGATAGCGGCGAGCGAACCGTATAGATAAAAGTCGTACCACTCGAAGATGGTTCCGGCGGACGAGGCCATGATGACCTTCCGCTCCTCTCCCGTCATGGGGCGCGAGCGATCCCCAACGTTCACTTCTGCTATTGCCATTTATGCCTCCTCCTTGTTCGCCGACCTTGCGGGCGGCCCCATACGTGCCAATGACGGGGCAACCGCTCCACAAAGGCGCATTTTCCTCCACGTAGACGGGGCAGAGTAGTTTACGTGCGCGACGTGCCAAGCCCACGATTGGTCGTAAGACAAAAGTCTCATGCGGCAAGCATTATTCTGATCCACCGTGGCCAGAGCCATTTGCTCTTGCCGCGATGGTGATAACGCCCTCAGCAAACCTTCGCGTTGTGACCTCTCCGCAAACATCCGCGTATGGCGCAAGACGGCTCCCGCAATCCATCCCTGTTGACTTCGCGCCAAAACCGCGTATGAGCAGCAGCGGAAAAGGAACCGCGCCATGCACCGTTTTGGTTATTCCATCGCTGCGCTGATCGCCCCGGCATTTAATGCCGGGCGGGTTCGTTCTTTCTCGATTTTTTCCAAAACAACGGCCAAAACGACGACGAAAACCGTCTGACGTCTCTGGCCACCGCTCTCTCCCCGGTTAGGCCGGGGACCTGAAGCCCGCGCCTTTGGCCGGCGGGTTTCTCCCCAAAGCCCCGCGGAGAGACAGAAAGAGAGCAAAGACAATGGGTTTCAAGATTGCTATCGCAGGCGCGACCGGAAATGTCGGACGCGAAATGCTCAACATCCTTTCCGAGCGCGGCTTCCCGGCCGACGAGGTCGTGGCACTCGCCTCCGCCCGCTCGCAGGGCACCGAAGTCTCCTTCGGCGACAAGACGCTGAAGGTAAAGAACCTCGAGAATTACGATTTCTCCGATACCGATATCTGCCTGATGTCGGCCGGCGGCGCCGTATCGCTGAAGTGGTCGCCGAAGATCGGCGCGCAAGGCTGCGTCGTCATCGATAACTCGTCCGCCTGGCGCTACGATCAGGATGTGCCGCTGATCGTTCCGGAAGTGAACCCGGATGCGATCTCGATGTTCACACGCCGCAACATCATCGCCAACCCGAATTGCTCGACCGCCCAGCTCGTCGTTGCGCTGAAGCCGCTGCATGACTTCGCCAAGATCAAGCGCGTCGTCGTCGCCACCTACCAGTCGGTGTCCGGCGCCGGCAAGGACGGCATGGACGAGCTGTTCAACCAGACCCGCGCCGTCTTCGTCGCCGATCCGATGGAGAGCAAGAAGTTCACCAAGCGCATCGCCTTCAACGTCATCCCGCACATCGATGTGTTCATGGAAGACGGCTACACGAAGGAAGAGTGGAAGGTGATGGCCGAAACCAAGAAGATCCTCGATCCGAAGATCAAGCTGACCTGCACGGCCGTGCGCGTTCCGGTCTTCATCGGCCATTCGGAAGCGATCAACATCGAATTCGAAAACGAGATTTCCGCCGATCAGGCCCGCGATATCCTGCGTGAAGCTCCGGGTTGCCTCGTCATCGACAAGCATGAGAACGGCGGCTACATCACGCCTTACGAAAGTGCCGGCGAAGACGCGACCTACATCTCGCGCATCCGCGAGGACGCGACCGTCGAGAACGGCCTCAACATCTGGGTCGTTTCCGACAACCTGCGCAAGGGCGCGGCGCTCAACGCCATCCAGATTGCCGAGCTTCTCGTCAATCGCGGACTGATCAAGGCGAAGAAGCAGGCCGCCTGATCAGGAAATATAAAGTTTTAAGCAATAAAAGCCCCGCATGATCCGTTGAACGGTATGCGGGGCTTCTTCATAAGAGCGATCTGCGACGATACTGCACTTCATTTGGGAGGATTCACGTGAAACACGTCTCCCGAATGCTGTGGTAACATCGTGACAGAACCCGCAAAGACTGGCATTTTGCGGACAGTTATTTTGGATTCGGGCGATCACGGGGTTTTTTCATGCACAAGGCGAAGTGCGTACTGGCAGGTTTCACGGCAATCATGGCGGCGGCTATTTTGCCTTCCGTCGCATCGGCAGCACAATGTGGCAACACCTCCGCGGGCTTCGAAGCCTGGGTCGAGGATTTCAAGGGCGAAGCCGCGGGCCGCGGCATCAGCCCGTCCGTGCTCAACAAGGCCTTCGCCAATGTCGGCTATAACAAGGCGACGATCCGCGCCGATCGCGGCCAGAAGAGCTTCAAGCTTTCGCTGAACCAGTTCATGCAGAAGCGCGGCGGCCAGGCGATCATTTCGCGCGGCAAGAAGATGAAGGCGCAGAACGCCGCTCTCTTCAACTCGATCGAAAGCCGCTACGGCGTTCCGGCCGGCCCGATCATCGCAATCTGGGGCATGGAAACCGGCTTCGGCGGCTTCATGGGCAAGGAACACACGTTGTCCGCCGTTTCGACGCTGGCCTTTGACTGCCGCCGTTCCGCCTATTTCACCGATCAGCTCTATGCCGCGCTCAACCTCGTCCAGCGCGGCGACCTGAGCCCCGATGCGCGCGGTGCGGCCCATGGCGAAATCGGCCAGACGCAGTTCCTGCCAGCCAACGTGCTGAAATTCGGCGTCGATGGCGACGGCAACGGCCATATCGACATGGTCCGCTCCAAGGCCGATGCGCTTGCCTCGACCGCCAACTTCCTGCGCGGCCACGGCTGGAGTGCCGGCGGCGGTTATCAGCCTGGCTCGGGCAATTTCGGTGCGATCCAGGGCTGGAATGCAGCCAGCGTCTACCAGCAGGCGATCGCCATCATCGGCGCCGAGATCGACGGCGGCTGATACGGCCGTATTGTCGGGGTGCATTCATCCGCAGTCCGGAAACGGGCTGCGGATTTTTTGCGCTTTGATGAGGCGAATCTTGGAACAATGCGCCGACCTCTTGCTCCCGTCATCCTCGGGCTTGACCCGAGGATCCATCAGCGGCGCGACAATAGCTCAAAGGCCCCAGAGGTCGATGCGCTCACCGTGGTTTCCACCTCGACGTGATCGGATCCTCGGGTCAAGCCCGAGGATGACGGAGTGTGGGGAGACGCCGGGGCAAAAGGGCACTTGAGGTATTGGGTGGCTTTAACCGCCGATCACATTCCACCGGCCAATCGCCAATGAGCCCCAAAATCACTCCCGGGAAAAATTACATCCCCGGACGGACGAAATCGCCGGTCTTGGCGTCCATCACCCAAAGCTCGCCGGTCGAGATGTCGAACCAGGCGCCGTGCAGCTGCAGTTTGCCGCGCTGCTCGAGGATCTGGACGCAGGGGAACGTGCGCAGGTTGGCGATGGAATTGCGGATCGACACGCGCTCCAGCGCCCGCTGGCGTTCCGCGGCCGTCATGATGTCGTTGCTCTGGATCTGCTCGGCGGCGGGCTTCAGCAGATGCATCCAGCGGCCGATGAAATCGCCTGGCGACAGCGGTTCGGCATCGAGATCGAGCGCCGCCTTGATGCCACCGCAGCGGCCGTGCCCCATGACGACGATATCGCGCACCTTCAGCACCTGGACCGCGAATTCGAGCGCGGCCGATGTCGAATGATACTGCCCGTCCGGCTCGTAGGGCGGTACCATGTTGGCGACGTTGCGGACGACGAAAAGCTCTCCAGGACCGCTGTCGAAGATGGTTTCCGGGGCGGCACGGCTGTCACAACAGGCAACGACAAGGGTTTGAGGCTGTTGCCCGGTCTCCGCCAGGGCCTTGTAACGCTGCTGCTGTTCGTTGAAGCGGCCGCTCATGAAGTTGTTGTAGCCGTTCAGCAGATGGTTCGGGAAACGCTGCATGGTGCTGGATCACTCCGACTATTTAAGACAATGAAGATGTACATTGCATGGCCGCCGCTCACGGCATACAGCCTTTGTGCGCCGCGCACATGCAAATTTCCGGCAGCCCGCGCCGCCGGTGACATCCGTGAAATCTCCGTATCATTTCGTGTAGGCCAGACCGGTTTATTCGCTCAGGGCAGGGGGTGGCAAGAGGGATGTGCGTTGCAGCACGAGGATCAGGACCGTCGCTTCTGGCTTGGATGCATCAATCGGCGCATCTGAACCAGCGCCATCGGCGTCGCAAGGCTGGAAGCGTCGCGTTCCAACGTCAGTTCGTCGGCGCCGCGCTTGCCCGTGCGGGCGATGATCTCAAAGACGCTGGCCGTTGCCAGTTGCAAAGCCCGCTCCTCGTTCAGCCCTTCCAGAAGCCGCGCGACAAACAGCGCCGCCAGAAGATCGCCGGTGCCGTTGGGCGGGTTGTCGATCAGACGATGTTCGGCGAGCAGCGCGTGGTTGCCGGACAGATAGAGATTGCCGGTGCTGCCGTGCATCATCGGGATTGCCGATGTGACGAGCATGCGCGCCGGACCGAGCGACAGGGCGGCCTCGAGAATGGCGGCGTTGGTGTCGAGCTCGGCGCCGCAGAGCCAGGAGAGCTCGAACCGGTTCGGCGTGGCGAGCGAGGCAAGCGGCAGAAGCCTGTCGCGCATCGCGATCGCCGTCGCCTCCGGCACATAGAGGCCGCCGACATCGCCCATCACCGGATCGCAGGCATAGAAGAGGTCCGGGTTCTTCTCCCGCAACGCCTCGACCAGCCGCGCAACACCTTCCGCCTGATAAGCCGCGCCGAGATAGCCGGAGAGAACCGCGCGGACCTCGCCCGTCCACGGCGCGCGGATGAGATCGTCGATGAGGCTGTTGAAATCGTCTTCGCCGATCGTGACACGCGTCGATGGACCGTGGCCCGGATGCCAGGGGAGGATGACCGTGGGCACGGCCCAGACCGGATAACCCAGCGTCTCAAGCGCAAAGACCGCGGCACGATTGCCGACGGAACCGCGAATCACATGGCTTGAAATGACGATGACGGCGCCGGGTGCAGGCTCGGACATGGATGATTTTCCGCTGTTTCGACATGCCCAGATCGCCCTACAGTCATGCCGCTGTCAACTGTGGCTGCCAAAACAGGAAAAAGTGCGTTTTATCGCCCGATCGATAAGCAGGGCCGAATATGCACATACAACCGATTTAATTCCAAAATCGGACGATTTTCGCCGAAAATTTCATGAATCCATTCCGAATTTGATCGAACCAAACGAAAAACAGCCACAAAAACAATCGCCAACAACCATTCTTCTGCTAGGTTCGGCCAAATTGGTGATTGCGGGGAGAGACAGTCATGGGCACCAAATACAATCCGAAAAAGGACCGGCATTTCGAAGCGGTGAGCGAAGCCGCCAAGGCGCTTGGGTTGAAAACGCTCTTGCCGGAAATCCTCTTCCGCCGTGCCAGCCATGACGATCTCGACGAATATACGCCGGAAATGCTGGCACTGACCGCCGCCCACGCGCTGAAGGAAATCAGCCGCAGCGAAAGCGACCGGCCGGTGATCACGGTTGAAACCGTCGACGGCATCGCGCCGAATGATAACGACGTGTCTATCCTGTCCGTGACCGACCGCAACATGCCGTTTCTGTACGATTCGATCATGGGCGAGGTCACCAGCACGCATCGCGACATCCATCTCGCCGTGCATCCCATTCTGGTTCTCGAGCGCGGCAAGCCCGCCAAGATTTTCGACCCGGAAGAAAAAAGCGACCCCGCGACACGGATCAGCCATATCCAGATTCATCTGGCCAGGCTCACCAGCGCGGAAGCAGAAGACCTGAAGCAACGGGTCGGCAACGTGCTTTCCCAGGTTCACCAGGCCGTCGGCGACTGGAGCCAGATGACGGTGCTGCTCGACCAGGCGATGAGCGAGCTGGAAAACCACGCACCCAGCCGCAAGAAGGGCGACCGCGACGAGGCGCTGGCCTTCCTGCGCTGGCTGCGCGCCAACAATTTCACCTTCCTCGGCATGCGCGAATACACCTATTCCGGCAAGGGTGAGGACGCCGTGGTCGAACGCGGCGAGGGCCGCGGTCTCGGCATTCTCTCCAATCCCGACGTGCGTGTGCTGCGCCAGGGCAAGGATGCGGTGCTGACGACGCCGGAGATCCTCGCCTTCCTCAACGGGCCCGACCTCCTCATCGTCACCAAGGCGAACGTCAAATCCGTCGTGCATCGCCGCGCCTATATGGATTATATCGGCATCAAGCGGTTCGATGAGGCAGGCAGCGTCACCGGCGAGCTGCGCATCGTCGGGCTGTTCACATCGAGCGCCTATACCCGGCCGGCAGCGGAAATTCCGCTGCTGCGCTTCAAGGTGGAGAAGATCGTCGATCATTTCGGTTTCGATCCGCAGAGCCATTCCGGCAAGATGCTGACCAACACGCTGGAATCCTATCCGCGCGACGACCTGTTCCAGATCGATGTGAGCCTTCTGGCGAGCTTCTGCGAACAGATCAACGAGCTGGCCGACCGGCCGCGAATCCGGGTCTTGCCGCGCATCGATCATTTCGATCGTTTCGTCTCCGCCATCGTCTATGTGCCACGCGAGCAATATGATTCCGATGTACGCGAGAAGATCGGCACCTACCTGAAAACCATCTATGACGGCCGCGTCTCGGCCTATTACCCGGCTTTTCCGGAAGGCGGCCTGGCGCGCGTACATTTCATCATCGGCCGCTCCGGCGGCAAGACGCCACGCGTGCCACAAGCGAAACTGGAAGACGCCGTTCGCGATATCGTCACCCGCTGGATCGACCGGTTCAACCTGCTCGCCCGCCACGATGGTGTCGGGATCACCGTCAATGAAGCCTATCAGGCGGCGTTCACGCCGGCCGAGGCCTATGCCGATCTGGCCGACATTGCCGCCTGCTCTCCCGGCGATCCGATCCGCATTGCCTTCTACCAGAAGCGCGGCAAGGGTCCGCAATCGCTGGAGCTGAAGATTTTCCACGCTGGCGAGCCGGTTTCGTTGTCGCACCGCGTGCCGCTGCTTGAAAACCTCGGCTTCCGGGTGATCAGCGAGCAGACGCATGATATCGCTGTGACGGATGCCGCGGGCGGACAGCGCCTTGTCGTCCTGCACGACATGGAACTCATCCACCGCGACGGGCATGTGCTCAATCTCGACAAGACCGGGCCGATGCTCGAGGAAGCCTATCTCGCCGCCTGGAACGGCCTGATCGAGGACGACAGCTTCAACCGCCTGATCCTGCTTGCCGGCCTGACTGCCCGCGAGGTGACGGTGCTGCGCGCCTATGCGCGCTACCTGCGCCAGACCGGCATCACCTATTCGCAAGGCTATCTCGCCGAGACGCTGAACAAGTATCCGGCGATCGCTGCCGATATCTTCAAGCTTTTCGTTACCCGGATGGACCCGACGCTTGAGGACAAGCCGAAAACGAAGCGCACGACGGCGATCGGGGCGGCGATCGAGCAGGCTTTGAACGATGTTCCAAGCCTCGACGAGGACCAGATCCTGCGCCGCTACGTCAACGCCGTACAGGCGACGCTGCGCACCAACTATTTCCAGCGCGATGCCAGCGGCAATCCGAAACCCATGCTGGCTTTCAAGCTCGATCCGAAAATCCTCGACGGACTGCCAGAACCGCGGCCCTTCCGCGAAATCTTCGTCTATGGCACACAGGTCGAGGGCGTGCACCTGCGCTTCGGCAAGGTGGCGCGCGGCGGACTTCGCTGGTCGGACCGGTCGCAGGACTATCGCACCGAGGTACTCGGCCTCGTCAAGGCGCAGCAGGTCAAGAACGCCGTCATCGTGCCGGTCGGCGCCAAGGGCGGCTTCTTTCCGAAGCAGCTGCCAGTGGGCGGCACACGCGACGAGATCTTCAAGGCCGGCACCGAGGCCTACAAGACCTATATCCGCACGCTTTTGTCGATCACCGACAATATCGTCGGCCAGGACGTGGTGCCGCCGGCCGACACGCTGAGGCTCGATGGCGACGATCCCTATTTCGTCGTCGCCGCCGACAAGGGCACCGCGACCTTCTCCGACACTGCCAACGGCCTGGCACAGGAAGCCGGCTTCTGGCTGGACGATGCCTTTGCCTCCGGCGGCTCGGCCGGCTACGACCACAAGAAGATGGGCATCACCGCGCGTGGCGCCTGGGAAACCGTCAAGCGGCATTTCCGCGAGATGGACATCGACATCCAGACGACACCGTTCAGCGTCGCCGGTGTCGGCGACATGTCAGGCGACGTCTTCGGCAACGGCATGCTGCTGTCGGAAAAAATCCGGCTGATCGCCGCCTTCGACCATCGCGACATCATCATCGATCCTGACCCGGATATCGAAAAATCCTTCGCCGAGCGCAAGCGCATGTTCAACCTGCCGCGTTCCAGCTGGCAGGACTACGATCGCACCACATTGTCCAAGGGCGGCATGATCATTCCGCGCACGGAGAAATCCGTGACGCTGACGCGGCAGGCAATGGCGGCGATCGGGCTTGAGAAAAGCCAGGCGACGCCGTTCGAGATCATGACCGCGATCCTGAAAAGCCCGGTCGACCTGCTCTGGTTCGGTGGCATCGGCACCTATGTGCGCGGCCCGAACGAAACGGACGCTGAGGTCGGCGACCGCGCCAACGACCCGATCCGCATCACCGCCGACGAGGTCGGCGCCAAGGTGATCGGCGAGGGCGCCAATCTCGGCGTCACCCAGCGCGGCCGTATCGGCTTCGGGCTGAAGGGCGGGCGCTGCAATTCGGATGCCATCGACAACTCGGCGGGCGTCAACTCGTCCGACTTCGAGGTCAATATCAAGATCGCGCTTGCCTCCGCCATGCGCGACAACCGCCTGACACGGGCCAAGCGCAACACGCTGCTCGCTTCGATGACAGATGAAGTCGCAGCGCTGGTTCTCAGGAACAATTACGAACAGTCTCTCTCCATCTCGCTCACCGAAATGCTGGGCGCCGGCAACCGGACGCCCCTTGCCCGGCTCATGACCCGGCTGGAAGCGGACGGGCATCTCAACCGCAAGGTGGAGGTGCTGCCGAACGACGTGACGCTCAGCGAACGCTACCAGAGCGGCAAGGCGCTGACGCGCGCCGAGATCGGCGTGCTGCTCTCCTATGCCAAGATCGTGCTGTTCGACGAGATCATCGCCAGCGACCTGCCGGATGATCCCTATCTGCTGACCACATTGCGGGATTATTTCCCGGCGAAGATGCACAAGGCGCACGCCAGCGACATCAACGAACACCGGCTGCGACGCGAAATCATCGCGACGGTGCTGGCCAACGACGTCATCAATCGCGGCGGACCTCCCTTTGTCAGCTCGCTGATCGACCAGACGGGCTTCATGCCCGCTGACGTGGTGAAAGCCGCGGTGCTGACCCGCGACGGCTACGACCTGAAGCGTATCTATGGCGAGATCGATGCGCTCGACAACGTTATCAGCGGCGCGGTACAGAACGAACTCTATCATGAGGCGTCGCGCATCTTCGCCATCGTCACCGAACGGACACTCAGGACAAAGGCGATGCAAGCGCCGCTCGGCGAGGCGATCGAACGGCTGCGTGAAGCATTGCAGAAACTGAAATCCACCCTCCAGAGCTCGATTCCGGAGGACGCCACGGCGGAAGTGAAGCAAAGGGCTGCCTATTTCATCGAGCGCGGCGTACCGCCGGCGCTTGCCGAGGAGATCGCCGCTCTCGCCGTGATGACCTTCGTGCCGGAAATCATCCAGATCGCCGCCGATACCGGCGTGACGCTGGCACGCACGGCGCAGAGCTATTTCGGCGTGACGCAGAACCTGCGGATCGCCCGGCTGCTGGCGGCGGCCGAGCGCGTTTCGGCAACCGAGCAATACGAGGCGATGGCCCTCTCGCGTAGCATCAACGACATCGCGACCGCGCGCAAGGACATCACCATCGCGGTACTCACCGACAACAAGGACGAGCGCAATCCGGTCGGTGCCTGGCAGGACAGCGACCGCAGCCGGATTTCCCGCGTCACCGACCAGCTGACCCAGTTGACCGAGAAGGGCGAGACGACGCTCGCCAAGATCACCGTCGCCGCGGGCCTCCTGAGCGATCTTGCGCAGAACAGGGCGAGGTGACACTGTTTGCCCCGAACGGGGCGGACAGGCAGTGGAGAATCAGGTGAGCAGCATCACGGCAGGGGCTGGCGACGAGCCAAAGGTATCGCGCGCCGGTCTTGGCGGCTGGATGCTGTTCGACTGGGCGGCCCAGCCTTTCTTCACGGTGATCATCACCTTTATCTTCGGCCCGTATTTCGTTTCCCGGCTCACCGACGACCCGGCGCACGGGCAGGCGATGTGGGGCTATACGCTGACCATCTCCGGCATCGTCATCGCGGTTCTGTCGCCGGTGCTCGGCTCGATCGCCGACCAGACCGGGGCGCGCAAGCCGTGGATCGCCTTCTTTGCCGTCATCAAGATTATCTCGCTGGCGCTTCTGTGGTTTGCAGTGCCCGGTTCGTCGCTAATCTACCCGTTCATCTTCATCATCCTGGCGTCGATCGCGGCGGAATTTTCCATCGTTTTCAACGATTCGATGATGCCGCGGCTGGTCAGTGAAAGCCAGATCGGCCGGATCTCCAACATGGCCTGGGGGCTCGGCTATCTCGGCGGCATGATCGTCCTGATCGCCGTCGTGGCACTTTTGGCCGGCAATCCGGAATCCGGCAAAACAATTCTCGGGATGGCGCCGCTGTTCGGTCTCGATCCGGCAACCGGTGCCGACGCCCGCATCACCGGGCCGATCTCGGCCGTCTGGTATCTGGTCTTCATCCTGCCGATGTTCCTGTTCACGCCGGACGCGCACAAGGCGGCCATGCCGGCCGCGACCGCCGTGCGCGCCGGAATTACCGAGCTGCGGCACACGATCGGAGAATTGCGGCACCGCTCGGGCATCCTGCGATTTCTGGTGGCGCGGATGATCTTTCAGGACGGCGTCAACGGCCTGCTGGCGCTTGGCGGCACGTTCGCAGCCAGCATGTTCGCCTGGCAGACGGTCGAGCTTGGCGTCTACGGCATCATTCTCAATGTCGTGGCCATCGGCGGCTGCCTCTATGCCAGCCGGCTCGACGCAAAACTCGGCTCGAAGGTGATCGTCACCGCCAGCCTGATCTGCCTGACCATCGCAACGCTCGGCATCGTCTCGACAGGACCGGGCTATACGCTGTTCGGATTGCTGCAGCTCCCGACCACCAATGCCGGAGGCCTTTTCGGCACAGCGGCGGAAAAGGCCTATATCGTTTTCGGTTTGCTCGTCGGCATCGCCTTCGGCCCCGTCCAGGCGTCGTCGCGTTCCTATCTGGCCCGCAGCGTCAGTGCCGATGAAGCGGGGCGCTATTTCGGCATCTACGCGCTGTCCGGACGGGCGACAACGTTTCTGGCACCCGCATCCGTTGCCACCGTCACCTTGATGACGGGCTCGGCCCGCATCGGCATGATGGCACTGGTCGTGTTCCTGGCGGTGGGACTACTGATCCTGCTTAGGACTCCTTATCCGGCGAACAGGGTTTCCTGAGCAGCGTTGGCACCAGCCACTTTGTCATTCTCGGTCTGGACCCGAGGATCCATCTTCCGGTGACTGATGGATGGTCGGGTCAATCCCGACCATCCAAATCAGTGCCGGAAATGCCGCATCCCCGTAAACACCATGGCAACGCCTGCCGCATCGGCAGCGGCGATGACTTCCGGGTCGCGCATCGAGCCGCCCGGCTGGATGACGGCGGTGGCGCCGGCTGATATCATCGACAGCAGGCCGTCGGCAAACGGCAGGAAGGCCTCGGAAGCAACCGCGGAGCCCTGCGTCAGCGGCGCGGGCAGGCCAAGGGCTCTGGCAGCCTCTTCAGCCTTCAGGCCGGCGATACGGGCGGAATCGACGCGGCTCATCTGGCCGGCGCCGATGCCGACGGTCTGGCCGTCCTTGGCATAGACGACGGCATTGGACTTGACGTGTTTCGCCACCTTGAAGGCGAACTTCATGTCTTCCAGCTCCTGGGGCGTCGGCGCGCGCTTGGTGACGACCTTCAGTTCCAGATCCTCGACCATGCCATTGTCGCGGGTCTGCACCAGCAGGCCGCCGGCGACCGTCTTGGCGGTCAGGCCCGGCACGCGCGGATCGGGCAGGGCGCCGGTGACCAGCAGGCGCAGATTGGGCTTGCCGGCGATGACGACCTTGGCGACGTCGCTGACCGACGGGGCGATGATGACCTCGGTGAACAGCTTGACGATCTCTTCCGCCGTTGCGCCGTCAAGCTCCTGGTTGAGGGCGATAATGCCGCCGAAGGCCGACGTGGAATCGCAGGCGAGCGCCCGCTCATAGGCCTCGAGCAGGGTAGAACCGGTGGCCACACCGCAAGGGTTGGCGTGCTTGATGATGGCGACAGCCGGTGATTTTT
This sequence comes from Rhizobium herbae, assembly GCF_017873135.1. Lineage (GTDB taxonomy): Bacteria > Pseudomonadota > Alphaproteobacteria > Rhizobiales > Rhizobiaceae > Pararhizobium > Pararhizobium herbae. The sequence continues at coordinate 475,833 of NZ_JAGGJV010000003.1, forward strand.
CGGCCGGGAACTCGGCAACGAGCTCGAAGGCGGCATCGGTATCGTTGATATTGTTGTAGGAGAGCTGCTTGCCCTGCAAAAGGGTTGCAGTCGCCACGCCCGGGCGATTTTCGCCGGTGATATAGAATCCGGCTTTCTGATGCGGATTTTCGCCGTAGCGCATCTCTTCCTTCAGCACGCCGCCGATGGTGCGGTGGAGCGGCATCGGCGTATCCAGGACTTCGGCGAACCAGCCGGAAATGGCCGTGTCATAGGCAGCGGTGCGGGCATAGGCCTTGGCGGCCATCTTCTGGCGGAAGGCAAAGGAGGTCGCAGCTCCCGTGCCAAGCTCGGCCAGCAGTGCCGTATAGTCGGATGCGTCGGTGATGACGGTGACATAGGCGTGGTTCTTGGCCGAGGCGCGGATCATCGCCGGGCCGCCGATATCGATGTTTTCGACCGTTGTCGGATAATCGCCGCCCTTGGCCCGGACATCCTCGAACGGATAGAGATTGATGACGGCCAGATCGATACCGGTGATGCCATGCGTCGTCATCGCCTGGACATGGTCCTCATCGTCGCGGATCGCCAGAAGGCCCCCATGGACGCCCGGATGCAGGGTCTTGACCCGGCCGTCCATGACTTCCGGAAAGCCGGTGATCTCCGAAACATCGGTGACGGGCAGGCCGGCATCCGCGAGCGCCTTGTGGGTGCCGCCGGTCGACACCAGGTGAACGCCCTTCTGATGCAGCGCGCGCGCCAGATCGACGATGCCGGTCTTGTCGGAAACCGAGAGCAGGGCGGTGCGGACAGCGACCTGATCCGGGGCGGGAATTTTCTTGGAGGCGACAGCCATCATCAAGCTCCTTGGTAGGCGCCGGATATCGGGAGGGTCTTCCGGCAAATGTCCGCCTGCCGTTAACACAGCTTTCCGCGTGAAGAAACCGGAGTCATGGCGAAGAGCGTTTTACCCGGCCGATTGTCATGCTTCGCGTGAAAAAATCCACTGGATTTCAGGCTGCGAGGCCGCAGCAAAGGTCACGGTCAGCTGGGAGGTCTTGCGCACGCCCGAAGGGTCGGCAAAAAAGATGTCCTCCTCGACCACCACTTCGCTGTCGCGGCAGGTGAACAGCCAGGTTTCGCTGTCCGGCGCGGTCAGGTAAACCTCGTGCGGGCTGTGCTGGCGGATGTTGATCGACGGATGGATATGAAACCGCGCCACGGCAACGGCGGTATTGGTTTCCGGCGGCTCAGTACCATCAGCTTGGAACAGCCGGTCACGGCCACGCACAGCATTGCCCTGGCCGTTGATGCCGATATCGCGCTCATGGATCAGGCCGGCGGACTGGATATAACCGTCGTGACTGGCGATCACGGCGTCCGGCTGGCCGTCCCGTTCTTCCCGGCGCACCGTGACCTTCGAGACACCGCCAGTGACGATAGGGCCGAGGAATCGCGACTGCGACAGGCGCGAGGACGAACGATCGTTGATCGTCACGGTCGAATGCGCCGCCGTCAGACGTGCCAGCTGGCGGAATCGTTCGCCGGCAAACTTTGGCGATCCGGAATTGATGACGAACCGGTGCCGGCCGGACGACATCTCGAACGACAGGCAGCCGGCATGCGCCGTTCGCGACAATTCCGGCGAAAGCGGTTTGCCTGTGTCGATGATGACAACGACATTGTTGTGCGCCAGCCGTTCGTACTGAAGATGCGGCAGAGCCTTGAAGGGTGCGCCCGCGGTCTCGTCGTAGCGCAGCACGGCCATCAGCTCGTTTGCAAGCGTCGAGGTGGCGCCATTGAACAGCGCGAGTTCGCCGCCCTGATGGCGAAAGAACCGCAACGCGGGATACATCCGGTCGATGCAGGGTATGAGCCTGGCCGGCACGTCATGGCCGAGGTTGACATAGGTCTGGCGCAGCGGCAGCAGATCGATCAGCAGTTCCAGGCCGGTGCGCGGATTGCGCGAGCTGTGGCCGCCATCGGGCAGGATTTGCCGGTCGAGTTCCCGATCGAGATTGCGGGCGGCCTTGCGGATCGTCGATTCGGAAGCCGGCATGGCGACCGACGCCATGGCAAGCGCAATGCGCGCCCGCAACCGGGCTTCACCGTCGCAGGTCGTATCCGCGACATGGCGGAGATAGCGGACCTGAAAGGCCAGGCTTTTGAGGAACCGGCGATAAAAAGCGTGTTCGGCATTGCGCAGGATGATCGGCGAATGCGACAGCCAGGCAATCAGGCGCTGGGAGATGATGTCCGCTTCCCAGGCAATACCGCCGATATGGCGGCCATGCGTGACAATCCAGTCGTTGACGATATGGCGCAGCTGCCCGAAGGCTTCTTCCTCCTTGACCGACCGCATGTGGCGGACCCAGCCGAAGGAATGCAGCCGCACACCGAATTCCTGCGACGGTAGATCCATCTCGAAGGGCGATTCGCCCTCCGTTTCCAGCACACGGCCGGCGAGCGGAAAGCGGCCCTGAAGAATTTCCTGTGCGACGAAGGGATCGACGGCACGCAAATCCGTCGGTGCGACGATCAGGCGATCGGGCGTGGTGCCGGTGAAACGGAACGCCGTATTGCGGCCCAAGGCAAGGCGGCGCGAGAACCGGCGCCAACCCTCGCGCAGATACAGATAGAGAAGCCTTTGGCGGTCTGAAATCTGCATCGTCGACGCCCGTGTCTCTCCCCACTCCCGGACCGGGCTTCATACCGCATCGAAAAACCGGAATGACTGCAGTCCGTACCAGATACCACCAGGACCACGATCATGCCTGAAAAGTCGTTAAACTTTTATCGATCGTGTCTCTATTGTTTAGGCAAACGCCCTCAATGCGTCAATTGTTACGCGAAATCTGCCTGTTGACGACCGAATATGCTGTGGGAACATTGTTGCGCATCACGCCTTGCGGCGCAGGGTAACGGCATAGAAACCGTCAAGACCGCCGGAAAAGCCATCCTGCGGCGGGATCATCGCCGGCGTGGTGCGGAACTCGCCAAGTGGAGTGATGGCATCCTCAAGCCCCGGCCAATCGGCCGGATCGATTGCCACGCGTTCGCAAGTGCCTTCGGCAAGAATGCGTTCGGTAACGACTTCACCCTCCCGCTTGTCGAGCGAGCAATTGGAAAAGACGACGAGACCACCCGGCTTGACCAGGGTCAGCGCATGGCGCAGCAGCTTTTCCTGCAGCACGGCCAGTTTCTCGATATCCTCCGGCCCCTTGGTCCACAGGACATCCGGATGGCGGCGGATCGTGCCGGTCGAGGAGCAGGGTGCGTCGAGCAGGGCGGCATCGAACAGCGCGTCGGTGCGGAAATCGGCCATGTTGATTTCCTGCGTGGCCGCTTCTAGCCCCAGGCGGGCGAGATTGCCCTGAAGGCGCTTCAGGCGGCTGGCCGACTGGTCCAGCGCGGTAACATTGGCACCGGCCAGAATGAGTTGCGCCGTTTTCCCGCCCGGTGCGGCGCAGAGATCGACCACGCGCTTGCCTGTAAGGGAGCCGAAAAGCTTTGCGGGAAGGGCGGCGGCGGCATCCTGCACCCACCATTCGCCGTCCTCGAAACCTTCAAGCGTTGGAACCGCACCGGAAAACGCGGCGAGCCGGATGGAACCGGTCGGCAGCAGACGACCATTCAGGCGCTCCGCCCAGCCGTCGGCATCCGATTTTACGGTCAGGTCAATGGCCGCAGGCGTCAAAAGGGCATCGGCGATGCGCGCCGCCTCCTCCGCACCGTAATAACTGACCAATCGCTTATGGAACCAGGCGGGGATCGCCGGAATTTTTTTGCCGACAGTTTCGAGCAGATCCTGCTTTTCGCGGGAGAGGCGGCGAAGGACGGCATTGACGAGGCTGGCGAAGCGCTTGTTGCGCGGATCGATCTGCGCCTGCTCGACGGCGAGATCGACGGCGGAATGATCGGGAATATCGAGGTAGAGGATCTGCGCCGCGGCAACCGTCAGAACGTGATCAAGCGCGCGGGCGCCTTCCGGCAGCGGATTTTGCAGCAGGGACCCGATCATTGCCTCGATGCGCGGCAATTGCCGCAATGCCGAGTTCAATATCGCGCGAACGAGAGCGCGATCCGCTTCATTCAGCTCGCGATAGACGGGATTGCCATTGCCGGCATCCAGCATGCCGTCAAGCGACGTCTTGCGATCGACCACGGCCGCCAGCATCTTGGCCGCCGCCTGCCGGGCACGGATGCCGGGCTTGTCGCTGCGCTCGAAGGCCGGATTGTCCTGGCCTTGACCACGCGAACGGGCAGGGCGGCTATTTCGTTTCGGATGCGAAGCGGTTTCGTTTTCGTCAGACATTACGACCAGGGACCTTTCGGTGGTTGCGAACCACCGCGACCCCAGCCTGTCGGCGGCACGGAGCGCGATTTGCGCACCGGATTATCAGCCCTGACCGGCGGCGTCGAGACCGCCTGCATCTCGCGGGCCATCTGCTCCAACGCGGCGATGCGGTTTTCCGTGGCCGGATGGGTGGAAAACAGGTTATCCATGCGCTCGCCGGACAGCGGATTGATGATGAACATATGGGCGGTGGCCGGATTGCGCTCCGCCTCGGCATTCGGCACCTGATGGGCGAAATTCGATATCTTGGCGAGAGCCGAGGCCAGCGCCAGCGGCTTTCCACAGATCTCGGCGCCGCGCCGGTCGGCGGAATATTCCCGCGTCCGGCTGATCGCCATCTGCACGATGGCGGCTGCGAGCGGCGCGACAATCATCGCCACGATCACGCCGACGAAGCCGAGCGGATTGTTGTTTTCACGGTTGCCGCCGAAGAAGAAGGCGAAGTTGCCAAGCATCGAGATGGCGCCGGCCAGCGTCGCCGTCAGGGTCATGGTCAGCGTGTCGCGGTTTTGCACATGCGCCAGTTCATGCGCCATGACGCCGGCGACCTCGTCATAGGAAAGAGCCTGCAGCAGCCCGGTGGAAGCGGCAACGGCGGCATTTTCAGGATTGCGGCCCGTCGCAAAGGCATTCGGCTGCGGATTGTCGATGACATAGACCTTCGGCATCGGCAGTCCGGCATTCCTGGCCATATCGCGGACAATGCCGTAATACTCAGGAGCGCTGCGCTCATCGACCTCCTGGGCGCGGTACATGCGCAGCACCATGCTGTCGGAATTCCAGTAGGAAAAGAAATTCATCCCGGCAGCGATGACCAGCGCGATCATCATGCCGCCCTTGCCGCCGATCAGGAATCCGACCGCCATGAACAATGCGGTCATGAAGGCCAGAAGCATGGCGGTGCGCATCAGGTTCATTGGTCAATCTCCATAATTTGCCAACGTTTCACGTGAATCACGGTTTCGTTTGCACGCAGGTTTCCTATATGATGGGGAGATCAGGCGCTTTCTTCAACTTTTTCGCGGAAATTTGCATGCAGAACGACAACGACAATCTGCCGGTTGAGCCGCGCAAGCCCCTCTCCCCGGCGGCGCAGCGCGCATTGGCGGAAGCCGAAGAGCGGCGGAAAGCGCAGCCGCCTCTCAACCTACCGGAAGAACTGGGCGGCCGCGGCGGCGCGGAACCGGCGAGGTTCGGCGATTGGGAGATTAACGGCCGGGCAATTGATTTCTAAGGAAATAATTCCTGTTTTTTTGCGCGAGCGGTTTATTCTTTTATACGTGATGTTTCGCACTTTCCAGTTTCTCATTTCGGTGTTGACGACGCCATTCCTGGCTGTTGATGCCCAGGCGTCGGAATCCGGCAAGCGATTGGAAATCGCCGGGCCGGTGAGCGCCGAAATCATCCGTGTCATCGATGGAGATATGATCCTGGTCGCAGCCAGGCCATGGAAGTCTATGTGCGGCTGCGCGGGATCGATGTGCCGGAGCTGAAATCTTCTTGCGCAGCAAAGCGGAATGCCGGCCAGCAGGCACGCGCGGCGCTTACCAGCCTGACCAGCGATCAACGCGAAATCGAGCTGATGCACATTTCCGGCGACAAGTATTTCGGCAGGCCGATATCAGCCTTTCCGATGGACGGAATCCGGCTCAGGAAATGCTGTCGGCGGGGGTTATGTCAGCCCTATGACGGCGGTCGCAAGAGCTGCGTGGCTTCTTGGTAGTTTTTTCTCCGAGAGGTTTTGATTGATCTGCAATCGTCAACGAATCGCCAACTTTGCCTCAGCTACATCTTTTAAGCAGCGACTCAGTCACCGAATCAAAAACACATCCGCAAATCTCTATTTAGTTACTTCATACTACATATTGTGGTTTGTGCGCCAAACCATCAACAGGCGCATTATTCATTTAAGTATCTGAAAATAAACATTTATTATGAGGATGTTCACGTTTGTTCCGAGATGGTTAAGACATAGGTGTTGACTCTTTTGGGGAGTCCTCACAGTAATTGAAGGGCAAACAAAGAAACCGCCACCCCCGGCGAAGGAAAGTGACGGTTTCGAAGTTTGTATCCCGCCTTACTTGCGTCAGGCGCGGGACACGGAGTCTGTTACGTTTGTATTGAGTCAGAAATTTCTGCCGTGGTCAAGCCTGACGTTTCTTGTGACAAAGGAACATAGCATGGCATCTCGCACTTTTCCCTCGTACTGGATGTACAAGGATGGCCGCAATGAATGGCGTTGGACGTACGAAGCGTCGAACGGCGAAACAATCGCGGTTAGCAGCGAGGGATATATCAAACGCGCTGATTGCCAGCGCGGTATTGATATTATGAAAGCATCAAAGGATAGTCCTGTTTGGCTTCCTGAGAGCCTCGTTAATGCTGCATAAAATGGTAGGGCCGGAGCTATGCTTCGGCCCTACTTTTTAGCTAGCTTCGAGCGAAGTTAGCTACTTTTCCTGTTCTGCCTATTCGCGATCAGGTCGTCGACGACAGCCGGATCGGCAAGCGTCGAGGTGTCGCCGAGCGAGCCGAAATCGTCCTCGGCGATCTTGCGCAGGATACGGCGCATGATCTTGCCGGATCGGGTTTTCGGCAGGCCCGGAGCGAACTGGATCTTGTCGGGGGAGGCGATGGCGCCGATTTCCTTGCGGACATGGGCGATCAGTTCCTTGCGAAGCTCATCCGAGCCGGTCTGTCCGACCATCAGCGTCACGTAGCTGTAGATACCCTGCCCCTTGATATCGTGAGGATAACCGACGACGGCGGCTTCGGAGACCGAATCATGGCTGACCAGCGCCGATTCGACTTCCGCTGTGCCCATGCGGTGGCCGGAGACGTTCAACACGTCATCGACGCGGCCGGTGATCCAGTAATAGCCGTCTTCGTCGCGGCGGCAGCCGTCGCCGGTGAAATATTTGCCCTTGTAGGTGGCGAAATAGGTCTGGATGAACCGCTCGTGGTCGCCATAGACCGTGCGCATCTGGCCCGGCCAGCTGTCAACGATGCAGAGATTGCCGTCGGCGGCACCCTCCAGAAGCTTGCCTTCCGCATCGACCAATTGCGGCTGCACGCCGAAGAACGGACGGGTGGCCGAGCCCGGCTTCAGGGCGGTGGCGCCGGGCAGGGGGGTGATCAGGATGCCGCCGGTTTCCGTCTGCCACCAGGTGTCGACAACCGGGCAGCGGTCTTCGCCGACGATGTGATAGTACCATTCCCAGGCTTCCGGGTTGATCGGTTCGCCAACGGAACCGAGCGTGCGCAGCGATTTGCGCGACGAGCGGGTGACGAAGGCATCGCCCTGTCCCATCAGCGCGCGGATCGCCGTCGGCGCCGTGTAGAAGATGTTGACCTTGTGCTTGTCGACGACATCCCAGAGACGGCCGGCATCCGGATAGGTCGGCACGCCCTCGAACATCAGCGTCGTCGCGCCATTGGCGAGTGGTCCGTAGACGATATAGGAATGGCCCGTGACCCAGCCGACATCGGCGGTGCACCAGTAGATATCACCGTCATGATAGTCGAAGACATATTGATGCGTCATCGAGGCATAAACGAGGTATCCGCCCGTCGTGTGCAGCACACCTTTCGGCTTGCCGGTCGAGCCGGACGTATAGAGGATGAACAGCGGATCCTCCGCCTTCATCTTGGCCGGCGGACAATCCGCTTTCACCTCGGCGACAGCCTGATGGTACCAGATGTCGCGCTCGGCAAACCAGGCGATCTTGCCGCCGGTGCGGCGGACGACGACAACGGACTTGACCTCGACACCGCCGCGCTTGGCGATTTCGATTGCCTGGTCTGTATTGGCTTTCAGCGGGATCGGCTTGCCGCCGCGCAGGCCTTCATCCGACGTGATAACGAAGGTCGATTCACAATCGACGATACGGCCGGCGAGTGCGTCCGGCGAAAAGCCGCCGAAAACGATGGAATGGACGGCGCCAATGCGAGAGCAGGCGAGCATCGCATAGGCCGCTTCCGGGATCATCGGCATATAGATGGTGACGCGGTCACCCTTCTTGACGCCGTTTGCCTTCAGCACATTGGCGAGGCGGCAGACATGCTCGTGGAGCTCGCGATAGGTGATCTTCTTGTCGTCATAGGGATTGTCGCCTTCCCAGATGATCGCCACCTGATCGGCGCGCTTTTCCAGATGCCGGTCAATGCAATTGTAGGAGACGTTGGTGACACCATCCTCGAACCATTTGATCGATACCTTGCCTTCGAAGGAGGTGTTCTTGACCTTGGTATAGGGTGTGAACCAGTCGATGCGCTTGCCATGTTCGCCCCAGAAGGCCTCCGGATCCGCGACGCTCTGCTTGTACCATTTCTGATAGGTCGCGTTGTCGATCAGCGCGCGTTGCTTGGCCGGTTTCAGCACCGGATAGGTTTTCACGGACATTCGAATTTCCTCCCTGCAAAGGCAGTTTCAGGCGACACAACTCCCCGTGTGCACCCGCTTCGGCCGCATACATATCAGGTCAAGACACGGCGTCCATTAGACAAAAGGTCATTTCTCGAAGAAGAATTGCATTTCTGAGACGACGAGGGTATAGAGGCGCTAATTTCCCGGAAATTGAGTGGTTACACCCCACGGCCCGCGACACCGGCGCGGACGGACAGAAGGACTATATCCATGGCTCAACAACTGCTTATGCCCAAAGCGACGGCCGTATGGCTTGTTGACAACACCGCCCTGTCGTTCGAACAGATCGCCACGTTCTGCAAGCTGCATCCGCTCGAAGTCAAGGCGATCGCCGACGGTGAATCGGCGCAGGGCATCAAGGGCCTCGACCCGATCGCCACCGGCCAGCTGTCGCGCGACGAAATCGCCCGCGCCGAAGGCAATCCGAACCATAAGCTGAAACTTTCCGAACCGAAGGTGCGCGTGCCGGACAGCAAGCGCAAAGGCCCACGCTATACCCCGGTTTCCAAACGGCAGGACCGCCCGAACGCCATCCTCTGGCTGGTGCGCAACCATGCGGAACTGAAGGATGCCCAGATCTCGCGTCTCGTCGGCACCACCAAGTCGACGATCGAGCAGATCCGCGAGCGCACCCACTGGAATTCGACCAACTTGACGGCGATGGACCCAGTCACGCTCGGTCTCTGCACGCAGATCGATCTCGACCTTGAAGTCGAACGCGCTTCCAAGGGCCGGCCGCTGCCGACCGCCGCCGAACTCGGCGCGACGCTTGAAGCATCCAAGGAAACCGAAAAGCTGCCATTCTCCTACGAGCGGGAAGAAGAGAAGGAAATGGACGCCGACGCCGTTTTCGCCAAGCTCAAGTCGCTCAAGTCCGACCGCAAGGACGAGGACGACGACCAGTATTGATTGGAACGCAATGTTCCGAACGGAGAAACCCGGATCGATCGATCCGGGTTTTTTTGTGCCCTGCTTTTTGAGAAATCAGTAGGCTGACCCCTCGCTGCCATCCAGCCGGTGTCGTTCCGTGCCCTTGAGCGGCGGGTTGAAGATGCTGACCAGGATCAGATCCTCGTCACGCCCACCGCGCAGATAGTGCTTGTCGTTCTTGTCGAGCACGTAAATATCGCCCGGCGCGATCGGAAAGACATTGCCGGCCATGTCCTCGACCTCTCCGGTGCCGGCGATGCAATAGCACGCCTCGAGATGGTTGCGGTATTCGAGCAGCGATGTGGTGTTGGCCCGCACGATGGTGTGGCAGACCGTGAAACCCATGCCGTCGCGCTCGGTCAGCAAGCGGTGGCTGGTGCCGCTTCCCCATTCGACGTAATGGCTGGTTTCCTCAACCTGCTTCAGATTGCGGACGAACATCGGCGGCACCTTTCCTCAAGAAAAATTTGACATTGAAATCTGACAGGGAAGGAATTTCCCTTCTGATAGCCTGTATCTCTTGCTTTTATGCTCGCGACAAATGATGCTTTCTCGTCGTTTTAATGAGGAAAACTTGCCTATGCTGCCCTCGCTCAGCGCGCTGCGGGTCTTCGAGGCCGCCGCGCGCCTCAACAGCTTTTCACGCGCGGCCGACGAACTGCATGTCACGCATGCCGCAGTCAGCCATCAGATCCGGCTGCTGGAAGAGTGGTTCGGACGGCCGCTGTTTCTGCGGGAGAAGCGCAGCGTGCGCCTGGTGCCCGACGCTCTAGCGCTGGCGCAGACGCTTTCGGTGTCGCTGACGCGCATCGAAGCCGAGACGCGCGCCTTTCGCATGGCGGCGACCGGCGAACTCACCGTCGCCTGCATCGCCTCGATCGCGACGCGATGGCTCATTCCGGCACTTCCGGATTTTCTCAAGGCCAATCCGGACCTTAATGTCCGGGTCGTCTATGCGATGGCCGAGCAGCGTTTTCGCGAAGCGGATTGCGATGTGCTGGTCACGCTCGGGGAAGATCGGGGCGAGGGAAGGGAATGCACGAGGCTGTTTTCCCGCGCCAACCGCCCCGTTGCCAGCCCGAGTTATCTGGGACGGCAAGGCAGGCCGCAGACGCCGCACGAAATCGCGACCGCCGATCTGCTGCACGACGAAACACCGGACCGATGGCTGAACTGGTGCCGGAAGGCGGGCCTGCAGCCGGACGGACCTTTGCGCGGACCGGTTTTCCAGGACTTCAACCTGCTGGCGACCGCGGTTATCGCAGGCCACGGGATAGCCCTTTGTCCCACCGAGGTTTTCCGCCGCGAAATTGATAGCGGCGACCTGATCATTCTCTCCGAGATCGAAACGCTTGTTGATGAAGGCTATTTCCTGGTCACGGCCAAACCGGCAACTTTGCCTGTGCTTACATTCCGCGACTGGTTTTCAGCCGTCGCGCAATCTCCAAAGGACTCCGGCTAAAGACAGTTCCCGTCCGGCTATATCCCGATACCGCGTGCTTGCAGCGCCGCGGCAATCTCCTCCAGCACCGCCGGATCGTCGATCGTCGCCGGCATCTTCCAGGTCTCGCGATCGGCGATCTTCTGCATGGTGCCACGCAGGATTTTCCCCGAACGCGTCTTTGGCAGGCGTTTGACGCAGATCGCCGTCTTGAACGCCGCGACGGGTCCGATCCGATCGCGAACGAGACCAATGACTTCTCTCTCGATATCCGCTGTTTCACGGGAAACATTGGCATTGATGACCAGGAAACCGGCGGGAATCTGACCCTTGATGGGGTCAGCGATGCCAATCACCGCGCATTCGGCCACGTCGGCATGACTGGCGCAGATTTCCTCCATCGAGCCGGTGGAAAGGCGATGCCCTGCAACATTGATGATATCGTCGGTACGCGACATGATGAAGATGTAGCCATCCTCGTCGATATAGCCGGCGTCCGCAGTGCGATAGTAGCCGGGAAATTCGGCAAGGCAGGCCTCGCGAAACCGCTCATCCGCATCCCAGAACGTCGGTAGGCACCCCGGGGGCATCGGAAGCTTGATGACGACGTTGCCCAGCGTTCCGGATTCGACGGGGTGGCCGGCGTCATCAAGAACCTGGACGTCATATCCGGGCAGCGGCACTGCCGCCGAGCCGTATTTTACGGGCAGAAGGCCAAGCCCGATCGGATTGCCGGCAACCGGCCAGCCCGTTTCCGTCTGCCACCAGTTGTCAATCACCGGAACCGCGAGCTTTGCTTCCGCCCAGGCAACCGTATCCGGATCGGCGCGCTCGCCGGCCAGGAAAAGAGCCCTGAACGCCGAGAGATCATGGCGGCGGATCAACTCACCCTGCGGATCCTCCTTGCGGATGGCGCGAAAGGCTGTCGGTGCCGTAAACAGCGTGGTCACGCCATGCTGCTCGATCACGCGCCAGTAGGCTCCGGCATCCGGCGTCCCGACCGGCTTTCCCTCGTAGAGGATCGCCGTGCTGCCGTTCAGGAGCGGTCCGTAGACGATATAACAGTGACCGACAACCCAGCCGATATCGGAAGCCGCCCAGAAGACCTCACCTGGCTTGATGCCGAAAAAATGCTGCATCGACCATTGAAGCGCGACCATGTGACCGCCATTGTCGCGCACGACCCCCTTCGGCTGGCCGGTCGTTCCGGAGGTGTAGAGGATATAGAGCGGATCGGTGGCCAGAACCGGCGTGCAGGAGACGTCAACGCCTCGTTCTTTAGCCGAGGAGACGGCGACAGCGAAATCGATGTCCCGGCCGGCCTGCAGATCCGCCTTCAGCATCTCCCGCTGGAAAACGAGGCAATGAGCCGGCTTGTGCTGGCTCATCTCGATGGCCGCATCAAGCAACGGTTTATAGGCAATGGTCCGGCCGGGCTCGATGCCGCAGCTTGCCGACACCACCAGCTTTGCCGCGCTGTCCGTTATCCGCGTTGCAAGCTCGCTTGCCGCGAAGCCGCCGAAGACGACGGAGTGCACGGCCCCGAGCCGCGCAGCCGCCAGCATGGCAAAGACAGCCTGCGGGATCATCGGCATATAGATGATGATCCGGTCGCCCTTGCCGATACCCAGATCGCGATAGACGGCCGCGAGCGCCCCGACTTCATCGAGCATGGCGCCATATGTCCAATGTTCGACCGTGCCGGTGACCGGGCTGTCATAGATCAGGGCATTCTGATCGGCGCGGCCTGCGGCAACCTGACGATCGAGGCAGTTGAAGCAGGTATTGGTGACGCCACCCGGAAACCAGCGGCCATAGACACCCATCTGCGGATCGAAAACCCGATCGAATGGCTGAAACCAGTCAATCTCGCTTGCCGCTTCGGCCCAGAAGGCCTCCGGGGCCTGTTTCCACGCGCCATAGACTTCGGAATAGCTGCTCGCCATAACCGTCTCCTCCACTCCCATACCGGACGAACCGGCCTCCGAATGGAACCATAGGAGATTGCAGCAGCGCGGAGAAGCCAGACCAAAGCGCTAGACGGTCAGCGGGTTCCGAAGATCGCCGAACCAACGCGCACGCTCGTTGCGCCGAACTGCACAGCGGTCTCGAAATCGCCGGACATGCCCATCGAGAGTTTTGTCAGTCCGCACCGTTCAGCGAGCTTGGCAAGCAGGGCGAAATGCGGGCCGGGATTTTCGTCCGCCGGCGGAATGCACATCAGGCCTTCGACGGGAATGCCGATCGTTTCGCGGCAAAGGTTGACGAACGCGATCGTGTCATCCGGCGCGATGCCCGCCTTTTGCGGCTCGAGACCGGTGTTGACCTGCACATAGAGACGAACCGGCTTGGCCTGCCGGGTTATTTCAGCAGCGACGGCTCGCGCGATCTTTTCACGGTCGATCGTCTCGATAACGTCGAACAGCGCCACGGCATCGGCCGCCTTGTTGGATTGAAGGGGACCGATCAGGTGAAGCTCGATACCGGCGGTTTCCGCCTTCAGCTCGGGCCACTTGCCCAGAGCCTCCTGCACCCGGTTTTCCCCGAATATCCGCTGCCCGGCAGCGATGGCAGGACGGATCGCCTCGGCGTCGAATGTCTTGGAGACAGCCACCAGCGAAACGGAACCGTCATGGCGACCCGCCGCAGCCTCACCCTCACGAATCCGGCTCAGGACATCGCCCAACTGTTCTTCAACGCTCATCGCCGTCATCTCCATCAATTTCCTGCCTTTTTCGCGCAATAGTCAAACAGGGAGTGACTGCCAAGCGGAAAATGGCAAAAGCATTGCGAATGCTCCAAACTTTGTGCCGCAAAGCCTTCGAAAACTTGACGCTACGCTTGTTTCATGGTGAAGGTCACGCCAAATATTGCAGGGGCTGATTTCCCCCAGCCCAAACTTCCGGAACATCGATCATATGGCTACCGAACGTTACAATCCGCGCGATGCTGAACCCCGCTGGCAACAGGAATGGGACCAGAAGAACGTCTTCACCACAGACAATGACGATCCGCGCGAAAAATACTACGTGCTCGAAATGTTCCCCTACCCATCGGGCCGCATCCACATGGGCCATGTTCGCAACTATGCCATGGGCGACGTGGTTGCCCGCTACAAGCGGGCGCGTGGCTACAACGTGCTGCATCCAATGGGCTGGGACGCCTTCGGCATGCCGGCAGAAAACGCCGCCATGGAGCGCGGCGTGCACCCGGCCGCCTGGACCTATCAGAACATCGCCTCGATGAAGGCGCAGCTGAAGGTCATGGGCCTGTCGCTCGACTGGTCGCGCGAATTCGCCACCTGCGATGTCGAGTACTACCAGCACCAGCAGCACCTGTTCGTTGATTTCCTGGAAAAGGGGCTGGTCTACCGCAAGCAGTCGAAGGTCAATTGGGATCCGGTCGATAACACGGTTCTGGCCAACGAACAGGTGATCGATGGGCGCGGCTGGCGTTCGGGCGCGCTGGTCGAACAGCGCGAACTGACGCAGTGGTTCTTCCGCATCACCGATTTCAACCAGGATCTGCTTGATTCGCTCGACACGCTGGACCAGTGGCCGGAAAAGGTCCGGCTGATGCAGAAGAACTGGATCGGACGCTCCGAAGGGCTGACCATCCGCTGGGAAATCGTCCCGGGCACGGGTGCAACCGACACCAGCGAGGTCGCCGTCTATACGACCCGGCCGGACACGCTGTTTGGCGCGTCGTTCCTGGCGATTGCCGCCGATCACCCATTGGCCCGGCAGGCCGCCGCCGGCAATCCGGACATCGAAACCTTCTGCGAGGAAACCCGCCGCGCCGGTACGTCTCTGGCAGCGTTGGAAACCGCAGAGAAGAAGGGCATAGATACCGGTATCCGGGTCAAGCATCCGCTTGATCCGAGCTGGGAACTGCCTGTTTACGTCGCCAATTTCGTCCTGATGGACTACGGCACGGGCGCGATCTTCGGCTGCCCGTCCGGCGACCAGCGCGACCTCGATTTCGCCCGCAAGTATGACCTGCCGGTCGTTGCCGTCGTCATGCCGAAAGACGGCGACGCCGCCAGCTTTGCGATTGGCGATGAAGCCTATGTCGGCGACGGCGTGATGATCAATTCACGTTTCCTCAACGGTCTTTCGATCGAAGAAGCCTTCGAAAAGGTGGCTTCAACGCTGGAGCAGGCCTCGATCGGCAATGCGCCGCAGGCCGAGCGCAAGGTCAATTTCCGCCTACGCGACTGGGGTATTTCCCGCCAGCGCTACTGGGGCTGCCCGATCCCGGTCATCCATTGCGATGATTGCGGCGTCGTTCCGGTACCGAAGGCCGATCTGCCAGTCAAGCTGCCGGATGACGTGACCTTCGACAAGCCGGGCAATCCGTTGGATCGTCATCCGACCTGGCGCCACGTTTCCTGCCCGCAATGCGGCAAGGACGCCCGGCGTGAAACCGACACCATGGACACCTTTGTCGATTCCTCCTGGTATTTCGCCCGCTTCACCGCGCCCTGGGAGAAAACGCCGACAAATCCGGCTGCCGTCAATCACTGGCTGCCGGTCGACCAATATATCGGCGGCATCGAGCATGCGATCCTGCACCTGCTCTATTCGCGGTTCTTTACCCGGGCAATGAAAGCCACCGGCCATGCCGGCCTCGACGAACCCTTCAAGGGGCTGTTCACGCAGGGCATGGTCGTGCACGAGACCTATAGCCGCGGCGAAGGCGCCCAGCGCGAATGGGTGACGCCGGCCGAGATCATCATCGTCGAGACAGACGGCAAGCGGCAGGCAAGCCTGATCGAAACCGGTGAGCCGATTGCCATCGGTTCGATCGAGAAAATGTCGAAGTCGAAGAAGAACGTCGTCGATCCCGACGACATCATCGCGTCCTACGGTGCCGATACCGCCCGCTTCTTCGTTCTCTCCGATTCGCCGCCGGATCGTGACGTGATCTGGTCGGAAGCCGGCGTCGAAGGCGCGCACCGGTTCGTCCAGCGCCTGTGGCGGCTGATTTCCGAAGCCTCCGATGCGCTGAAGGCAATCGAAGCACGGCCTGCTTCCGGCGGCTCGGCACTGGCGATCTCGCAGCTCGCCCACAAGACGCTGAAAGCCGTACAGGCGGATTACGACAAGCTGGCCTTCAACAAGGCCGTGGCGCGGCTCTATGAGCTCGTCAATGCGCTTGCCGGCCCGCTGACGCAGGTTGCTTCCGGAACCGCCGATCAGGCGACCACCGCGGCCGTCAAGGATGCCGTGTCGATCCTGATCAGCCTGGTTGCGCCGATGATGCCGCACCTGGCCGAACAATGCTGGCAGGAGATCGGCGGCACCGCGCTGGTCGCACAGACGCCATGGCCGGTTTACAGCGAGGCGCTCGTCGCCGAGAACGAAGTAACCATGCCGGTGCAGATCAACGGCAAGAAGCGCGCCGATTTGACAATTGCGCGCGATGCGGATCAGACTACGATCGAGAGCGCCGTCCTGGCGCTCGAGCCCGTCAAGACCGCATTGAACGGACAAAGCCCGAAGAAGATCATCGTCGTGCCGCAGAGGATCGTGAATGTCGTTGTCTGAAAAAGCCCAAAGATACGCGCAGCTTTTGGCTCTCGGCGCGCTCGCCGTCCTCGCGGGTTGCCAGGTCAAGCCGCTCTATTCAGAGGGTCCGCAGGGAAAAACCGCCACGGCTCTCGCGTCGATCGAGATTTCGGAAGCCGACGACCGCGTGGAGCAGGAAGTCCGCAATGCCCTCATCTTCCTGACATCCGGCGGCGCCGGGGAGCCGGCCAATGCGCAGTACAAACTGGCGCTGAACGTGACGAGCCAGGTCAAGGGCGTCCTCTACGATCAGAATTCCAGCGACGACAATACCGATACAGCCGGAGCCGGCCGGATCGTCGTCATGGCGGACTACAATCTGACGCGCGTCGGCACGGGTGAAACGGTTCGCTCCGGCAATCGCACCGCCGTCGCGCTGGTCGATTTTCCGGAACAGGAATTCGCCAAGGTTCGCGCCATCAAGGACGGCGAAAAGCGCGCCGCCAAGGAACTGGCCGAAATCATCCGCGCCGATATCGCAGCGGCGCTCGGCCGCTGATCAATCCCTGGATCGGGTGGGCATGAGGTTGCGGAATGACCGAAATCAAATCGCATGAATTCGAGTCGTTCCTTCAGCGTCCGCTGAGGGATCACCGCATCTTTCTGATCTACGGACCGGATCGCGGCCTTGTTTCCGAGCGCGCCGTCCAGATCGCCGAAAAAAGCGGCGTCGCTCTGGACGATCCCTTTTCGCTGATCAAGCTCGATGGATCCGACCTGCAGCAAAGCCCAGGCCGTCTTCTGGATGAAGTCAACACGATCGGCCTCTTCGGCGGCGAAAAACTGGTCTGGATACGCGCATCCGGGACCGAGAAAACGCTTGTCGACAGCCTTAACGTCCTTTCCCAAGCACCTCCGGAAGCCAGCTACGTTATCATCGAAGCCGGCGATCTGAAAAAGGGAACCGGTATCCGCAAGATCGGCGAAACCAGCCGGTCGGTGACCTCCATCGCCTGCTACGGCGACGACGCGCGGGCACTGAACGGTCTCATCGATCAGGAGCTCGGCCAGGCAGGCCTGCGCATTTCGCCCGCCGCGCGGGAGCGGCTGAACGAGGCTTTGGGCGGCGACAGGATCGCGTCCCGCAACGAGATCCGCAAGCTGGCACTTTATTGCCGGGGCATGGCCTTGATCGAGGAGGAACATGTGCTGGAAATCGTCGGCGACGCCAGCGCGGTTTCGGTGGATGATGCGATCGATGCCGTGCTCAAGGGCGACGCCGACGGTTTGCAGCATGCCATCCGCAAGATAACAGCCTCGAAGACCGCGATCTTTCTCGTGCTTCAGGCCTGCCTGAAGCAGTTCCAGCTGCTGGACGTGATGCGGGCTGAAATGGACGACAAGCGGCAGCAACCGACCCAGGTCGTGGCCACGCTGGGCCGCCACCTGCACTTCCGCCGCAAGCCGCTGATCGAAGCTGCGTTGAAAACCTGGACGCTTCCGGCAATCCGGCGCGAACTCGGACGCCTGCAGACGGCAATCTTCCAGAGCCGGTCGCGGCAAAGCCTGGAAGACAGCATCGCCATGCAGACCCTGTTGGCGATCACCCTTCAATCGGCGCGTCGATAGATATTTATCTATCTGATATCGTTATATTTTCTAGATTTGTTTCGAGTCCGAATCGGTATCAGCGACGCTCGAGCAGACGGCAGATCTCTTCCAGCTGATCGAGAGTCTTGTAGGAAATCCGCAGCTGCCCGCCGGATACCTTGTGATTGACCGTCACATCGAGCCCCAGGCTATCGGAAAGCGTGCGCTCAAGCGCCAGCGTGTCGGCATCCTTTTCCTCCTTGGGGGAGGGCTTGCCGTAGTTCGGGTCATTCTGGGCACGAATATCGTTCTGGGCCAG
Source organism: Rhizobium herbae (assembly GCF_017873135.1). Lineage (GTDB taxonomy): Bacteria > Pseudomonadota > Alphaproteobacteria > Rhizobiales > Rhizobiaceae > Pararhizobium > Pararhizobium herbae. The sequence continues at coordinate 494,385 of NZ_JAGGJV010000003.1, forward strand.
GCGCTCCGTATCGCGCACCGACAGGCCCTTGGCGATGATCGAACGGGCCAGCGACACGGGATCGGACGTCGGGATCAAGGCGCGTGCATGGCCGGCCGACAGGGTGCCGGACGAAAGCATGTCACGGACCGGCTCCGGCAGCTTCAGCAAGCGCAGACTGTTGGCGACGTGACTGCGGCTCTTGCCAATGATCTCGCCGAGATCGTTCTGTGTGTAGCCATGTTCGGCGATCAACTGATCATAACCCATCGCTTCCTCGAGCGGATTGAGATCCGATCGTTGAACGTTTTCAACGATCGCGATCTCCAGCGCCGTGCGATCGTCCACATCGCGAACGATGACCGGGATATCGGTAAATCCCGCCAGCTGGGCCGCGCGCCAGCGGCGCTCACCTGCAATAATCTCGTAACGTTCGTCTGCGATGGTGCGAACGACAACCGGTTGTACGATGCCGTGCTGGCGAATGGAACTTGCCAGGTCCTGGAGTTCGGCCTCGTCGAATGTCCGTCGCGGGTTGCGCGGGTTGCGGGCGACGAACTCGATCGGAATACGTCGGTCGGCGTTGACAGGAGCAACGGGACCGCTCGACTGCAGAGGCTGGTCCATCTCACCAATCAGCGCCGCGAGGCCGCGGCCGAGTCTTCGTCTCGAATTGTCGTCATTCATCGCCTGTACTCACACTTATCGTTACGATGTCGAATCGATTGCCGCTCAGGCTGCCTTCCGCAGCCTTTCGCGCTGGATCACCTCGGATGCCAATTGAAGATAGGCCTGGCTGCCGGCACACTTCAGGTCATACAGAATTGCCGGTTTTCCATAGGACGGCGCTTCCGATACCCGCACATTACGCGGTATCAGCGTATGATACACTTTTTCCCCAAGATGGGTCCGAACGTCGTTGACTACCTGCTGCGCCAGATTGTTCCGGGAATCGAACATTGTCAGCACGATGCCTTGAATATCCAATGTCGGATTAACGGTCCGCCGGACCTGATCGACGGTCTCCAGCAACTGGCTGAGACCTTCAAGTGCAAAAAACTCGCACTGCAGCGGGACCAGCACCGAATGTGCGGCGGCCATGGCGTTCATCGTCAGGAGATTGAATGAAGGCGGGCAGTCGACGAGGACGTAGGAATAGGCCAGTGCCTCGGGGGAGGCGAGAGCCTTGCGAAGCCGGAACACTCGGTCACTATCGCGAGAGATCTCCATCTCCAGGCCCAGCAGGTCCATTGTCGACGGGATGATCGACAGGTTGGGAACAACGGTATTCTGGACAATATCAGCGATATTGTGCGAGCCGATCATCAAGTCGTAGGAAGACAGCTTGCGATCGCGCCTCTGGATGCCGAGACCCGTGCTGGCATTGCCCTGCGGATCCAGGTCAATGATCAAAACCTTCTCGCCGATGGCGGCCAAAGCGGTTGCAAGATTTATAGCCGTCGTGGTCTTTCCCACTCCGCCTTTTTGGTTTGCAATCGTGATGATCCGGTTTTTTTCGCCTGTCATGCCGCATTCCGCCGTTATTGAATTTTCCGCGAAAGATTTGCGATTTCGAGAACCACGGAGTCCGGCTCGACGACGCTCCGATGTTTTACCAGATCAAATTGAAAGCGGCCAACGGCTTTGTCGACTTCCTGCTGATAATCCCGGCCTTTATGGAAAAAAGCCCGCGGTTTGTTGGCTGCCGTCATCCAGGACGCGCAATAGTCGAGAAGTAACGGCAGATCCGCCAGCGCCCGGGCCGAAATTGCATCGCATTCAGGTACAACGGTGACTGATTCCTCGATGCGAATCGGATGTACAGACCCGCGCGCACCGGTTTCATTCAGGGCCACGCGCAGGAAGGCAGCTTTCTTGTTGTTGCTTTCCACGAGGTGCACCCAACCATCCCCCAGTTCGGCCAGAAAAATCGCTGTAATAATACCGGGAAATCCACCGCCGCTGCCAAGATCCACCCATCGTTTCGGGCCCGGAAACAGTTGAAAAATCTGCGCGCTATCAGCGATATGGCGCTGCCATAGATCGGAGAGCGTCGAGGGCGCAACAAGATTGATTGACTTGGCCCATTTTTGGAAAAGAGCGGCGAAGAGTTCAAGCCTCTCGGACGTTTCACGTGAAACACGCACTCCGTTCAGTGCATTGGAAGGACTCGCAATCATTGAATCGCCTGTTTCGAATACTCTACCGAAGTGTGGTCGGCCTTACGAATGTGCGCAAGAATAAGGGATATGGCTGAGGGCGTGATCCCATCCACTTTCATAGCTTGAGCCAGATTGCGTGGTCTCGCAGCGTTCAGCTTCAGCTTCAGTTCATTCGAAAGGCCGGACAACGAATCAAAATCCAATCCATCTGGAATAACACGACTTTCCTCGCGCTGAACACCGGCGATATCCGCCGCCTGCCGATCCATATAGACCGCATATGTCGCGTCGATCTCCAGCGCTTCGGCCAGTTTGCTATCCATCGCTGCCAGTTCTGGCCATACGGAACTTAGCGACTGTATGGTATGTTCGGCATAAGACAGCAGTTCAAATGCCGATCGACGTTGACCATCCAGGTTCAACTTCAGACCATGCGTACGTCCTTCGGTCGGCGTCACGGTCAAGGACTTCAACATCTCCCGGTTTGAATTGATGTCACTGACCCATCTGGTAAACCTGGACGCGCGATCCCCGGATACGCATCCGAGCGAGATCGCTTCAGGCGTCAATCGAACATCTGCATTGTCGGCGCGCAGGGATAGACGATATTCCGCGCGGGACGTAAACATCCGATAGGGCTCCGCTACGCCGCGAGATGTCAGATCATCGATCATCACGCCGATGTAGGAGTTTGTGCGGCTGAATTCATGCGAGGCGCTGCCAGCGCAAAGGAGGGCGGCGTTCAAGCCCGCAACAAGACCCTGAGCGCCCGCTTCTTCGTAACCGGTCGTACCGTTGATTTGACCGGCAAGAAACAATCCCGGAATCTTCCGTGCTTCGAGCGAGGCCGAGAGCTCGCGTGGATCAACATGGTCATACTCGATGGCATAGCCTGGCTGCAGGATGGAAACATTTTCCAGGCCCGGGATGGTTCTGATGAAAGCCTGCTGGACATCCTCCGGTAGCGACGTGGAAATCCCGTTCGGGTAAACCGTATCGTCATCCAGTCCTTCCGGCTCCAGAAATATCTGATGACCGTCCCGCTCGCCGAACTTGACAATCTTGTCTTCGATGGACGGGCAATAGCGCGGGCCAACACCCTCGATCTGCCCCGAATACATCGCCGACTTGTTCAAATTGTCGGAGATGATCTTATGCGTCGCATCCGTGGTTCGTGTAACACCGCATTCGATCTGCCTGTTGACGATGCGGTCCGTCATGAAGGAAAACGGCACGGGATCTTCATCCGCACCCTGCCGGCCGACAGATTGCCAGTCGATGGTCTTCCCATCCAGGCGAGCCGGCGTTCCCGTCTTCAGACGGCCAAGACGTAGCCCGAAACGCTCCAGTGTCCCCGACAATCCAAGCGACGGGTCTTCCCCGACACGCCCGGCTGGAATCTTTCGATTGCCGATATGAATGAGCCCGCGCAGAAAGGTTCCAGTCGTCAGAACGACTGCGCCACAGGATATAACTCGTCCATCGGCAAGAATAATTCCGCTCAAACGGCCGCCTTGCAGCTGTAAATCGAATGCATCGCCTTCAATCACATCAAGGCCCTTGATGGCCTGAATTTCGGCTTGCATGGCCTGTCGGTAAAGTTTTCGATCGGCCTGGGTCCGGGGGCCACGGACAGCGGGGCCTTTGCGCCGGTTCAGGAGGCGGAACTGGATGCCCGCCGCATCAGCAACCCGCCCCATCAATCCGTCCATCGCATCGATTTCGCGAACGAGATGGCCCTTTCCGAGGCCGCCGATCGCAGGATTGCAGGACATGACCCCAATCGTATCCCGCTTGTGCGTCACCAGTGCGGTTTTCGCGCCCAAACGCGCTGCTGCACCCGCAGCCTCGCATCCAGCGTGTCCACCGCCAATGACAATGACATCATAGTCGAACATATGAAGCCGTCTCCATTACGGCATTTCAAGGCGAATCGTTTCACGTGAAACATCCAACAAGACTCGCCAACGTTGTACAACGGCTACATCTCATTTGCCGATACAGAATTCTGAAAAGATGACGTCAAGCAAATCCTCGACATCGACACGCCCGGTTATGCGACCGAGCGCATCTCCGGCCTGCCGAAGATACTCAGCCTGAATATCAAGTCCACAATTAGATTGCGCCAAACTCATATCGACCGCCGCGCTTGCCTGCTGCAAACAGCTCACATGTCTCTTCCGCGTCGGCAAAGACAATGCGGTCTGCCCGGACAGATCGGGCAGAAACCGCGTCAGGTCTTCCACAAGTCGGTCAATGCCCACGCCGGTGACCGTCGAGATCAGTACGTCAACAGCGGCCTTATCCCACAAAAGAGGGTTTTGATCAATCTTGGTGCCGATACGAATGACCGGCTTTGATCGCCCATATTGCTGCATGGCTGCAAAGCCGTCCGGCCTATCCGCGAGAAGAAGAATCACATCTGCTTGATCGATCGTCATATGGGCGCGACGTATGCCCTCCAGTTCGACCCGGTCCTCGGTTTCACGGAGACCGGCAGTGTCGAACAGTCGAACGCTGAATCCGGCTAATGATAGGTCAACTGACAGAACATCTCTCGTCGTCCCCGCGATATCGGTGACGATCGCAACGTCACGGCGTGCGAGATAGTTCAACAGGCTTGATTTACCGGCATTCGGTTCGCCAGCGATGACGATCTTCAAGCCGTCCCGGATAATCTCCGCCACCCCGGCGCCGGCCAGGTGATCGTCAATCTCCGCTCTCAGCAACCGCATGTCAGCCCAGATGCGCTGCGCGACGGAGCCTGGAACATCGTCCTCATCGGCGAAGTCGAGTTCGGCCTCGATCATCGCTCTTGCGTGCGTCAGCCTGCGTGCCCAGCCTTGATAGAGCGCCGAAAGCGTGCCGCTGGAATGCTCCTGTGCAAGCCGTCGCTGCATTTCGGTCTCGGCGGAAATCAAATCGGCAAGACCCTCGATCTCCACGAGATCGAGTTTGCCATTGTGGAAGGCACGGCGTGAAAATTCGCCGGCCTCGGCATGCCGGAGACCCGGCAAAGCGGCCAGTTCCGCCAGAATGGCATCGACGACGGCGCGGCCACCATGAACCTGCAACTCCGCGCAATCTTCACCCGTGAACGACGCTGGCCCTGAAAAGTAGAGAACGAGCCCCTGGTCCAGTACATCACCGTTTCGACTGCGAATCGATCGCAGAGTAGCGTGACGTGGTCCCGGTACCAGGCCACACAGCTTCGTGAGAACATCAGACGTGTGGGGACCACTGACGCGAATGACCGCAACGCCTGCCGGCAAAGCGCCAGATGACAGGGCATAGATGGTATCGGTCGTGGCCAACGGTTGATGGATCAATGTCGGGATGCCCCTGTTCTAATATCGCGAAATACGCTTCCCACCTTCTTCACGTCGGGGATTCCGACGACAGAATCCGGCTAAAGGATGATCGGGTCAAAACACAAAAGCCCAGGCTGAACCTGGGCTTTTGTGCGAAAACATCGTCTTCGATCAGGTGTTCATCGAATCGAAGAAGTCGCCGTTTGTCTTTGTCTGCTTCAGCTTGTCGATCAGGAACTCGATCGCATCCGTCGTTCCCATCGGCGCTAGGATACGGCGCAGAACGAAGATCTTCTGCAGATCCTGGCGCGGCACCAGAAGGTCTTCCTTGCGCGTGCCGGACTTGAGGATATCCATCGACGGGAAGATGCGTTTGTCGGCGACCTTCCGGTCGAGCACGATTTCAGAGTTGCCGGTACCCTTGAACTCTTCGAAAATGACTTCGTCCATGCGGCTGCCGGTATCGATCAGCGCCGTGGCGATAATCGTCAGCGAGCCGCCTTCCTCGATGTTACGGGCAGCACCGAAGAAACGCTTCGGGCGCTGCAGGGCGTTGGCGTCCACACCGCCGGTCAGGACCTTGCCCGACGACGGCACGACCGTGTTGTAGGCGCGGCCGAGACGAGTGATCGAATCGAGTAGGATGACAACGTCGCGGCCGTGTTCGACCAGGCGCTTGGCCTTTTCGATGACCATTTCGGCGACCTGAACGTGGCGTGTTGCAGGCTCGTCGAAGGTCGAGGAAACAACCTCGCCCTTGACGGAGCGCTGCATGTCGGTGACTTCCTCCGGCCGCTCGTCGATCAGTAGAACGATCAGGTAGCATTCCGGATGATTGGCGGTGATAGAATGGGCAATGTTCTGCAGGAGAACGGTCTTACCCGTGCGCGGCGGCGCGACGATCAGGCCGCGCTGGCCCTTGCCGAGCGGGGCGATTAGGTCGATGACGCGGGCCGACAGGTCCTTCGAGGTCGGAACTTCGAGTTCCATCTTGAAGCGTTCGTTCGGATAGAGCGGCGTCAGATTGTCGAAATGGACCTTGTGTCGGATCTTTTCCGGATCTTCAAAATTGATCGTATTGACCTTGAGAAGCGCGAAATAACGTTCGCCTTCCTTCGGTCCGCGGATCGGGCCTTCGACGGTATCGCCTGTCTTCAGCGAGAAACGGCGGATCTGCGAGGGCGAGATGTAGATGTCGTCGGGCCCCGGCAGATAGTTGGCATTGGCCGAGCGCAGGAAGCCGAAGCCGTCCTGCAGCACTTCGACGACACCTTCGCCGATGATCTCGACATCCTGGCTTGCCAGCATTTTCAGGATCGCGAACATCAGTTCCTGCTTGCGCATCACACTGGCGTTCTCGACCTCGACCGATTCGGCAAAAGCCAGCAGATCGGTCGCGGATTTATTTTTCAGTTCTTGTAGCTTCATTTCAGCCATGAAGGGGACCACACTTGGAATCGGAATGGAAGGTCGGCGTGCTTGATGTAAGGGGAGCTGCGGCGGAAGGGGCAGGCTCGTAACGTTTACACATGCCACGAAAGAGGAGATGGCGGGAAAATAGCGATTCACTCGGTGCGCCGCAAGGGGTTTACGGTAATTACCGAAAGTTTCCTTATTGAACGCGCCGCAATCAAAAAGGTTTCACCACCGCCATGATGACGATGAGGATCATCAGCAGTGTCGGCGCCTCGTTCATCAGCCGCCAATAGCGGGCGCTGCGGGTGTTTTCATCCCGCGCAAACGTCCGCACCGCACGGCTGAACAGCACATGGACGCCGGTCAAGAGAACGACCAGCAGCAGCTTGGCATGCAGCCATCCGCCCTGAAAGCCGTAAACGCTCCAGGCGAGATAGAGCCCCAGAACCCAGGTGATCATCATCGCCGGGTTCATGATAACCTTCAAAAGCCGCTGCTCCATCATCTTGAAGGTTTCCGACTGTTCCGATCCCGGCGCCGCATCGGTGTGGTAAATGAAAAGCCGTGGCATGTAGAGCAGCGCTGCCATCCAGGACATCACGGCAATGATGTGCAGCGCCTTGATCCAGAGGTACAGATTGTCCGGCTGCCAGATGAACAGCCCGGCAAGCAGGGCCACGAACAGGCCGATCGCGATGAAAGCGCGGGCACGGGCTTTTTTCCCGGGCCGGACGTCGGTCTGACGCTCGTTCATTGTTTGGCTCCGCGGACCCGTGCGACGAGCCGGGATACATTTTCCGGATCGGCCTGGGGCGTAATCCCATGCCCGAGATTGAAGATCAGCGGCCCATTGCCAAGCTTCTGCAGGACCGCGTCGATCCCCTCGTCAAGCGCTTGCCCGCCAGCCACGACCCGCATCGGATCGAGATTGCCCTGCACCGGGCCGTCCTTTTGAAGCTCGGCAGCAAAGGAAAGCGGCACCGACCAGTCGAGGCCGATTGCATCCGCATCGGTTTTCTGCCGGTAGTCTTTCAGGAGAATTCCAGCGCCCTTGGCAAAAGCAATGATCTTCGCATCCGGCCGCCGGGCACGAACGCTGTCAATCATCCGCCGAACCGGTTTGACGGCATAACGAAGGAACTCCTCCTCGCCGAGAACGCCGGCCCAGGAATCGAAAATCTGTACCGCATCGGCGCCGGCATCGATCTGCTCGACAAGATAGTCCGCCGAGACCTCGGCAAGCACCGCCAGCAGCCGATCGAAAGCTTCGGGGTGACGGTACGCAAAAAGCCGTGCCGGCGCCTGGTCGGGCGTTCCGTGCCCGGCAATCATGTACGTCGCCACCGTCCACGGCGCACCGCAGAAACCGAGCAGTGTCGTTTCATCCGGCAATTCCCGGCGCAACCGGCGAACCGTTTCCATAACAGGTTTCAGATGGTGCGATACCGGCCCGCTGTCGAGCTTGACGATATCGTCGACATCGATCGGATCCATCTTCGGTCCATGCCCTTCCTCGAAGCGGACATTGCGCTTCAGGGCATCAGGGATGACCAGGATATCCGAAAACAGGATGGCCGCATCGAAGGCGTAGCGCCGTATCGGCTGCAGCGTTACCTCGACAGCCATTTCCGGCGAATAACAGAGATCGAGAAAGCTGCCCGCCTTGGCGCGTGTCTGTCGATATTCGGGGAGATACCGGCCCGCCTGCCGCATCAGCCAGACCGGGGGAGGCGAGAGCGTTTCTCCGTTCAACACCTGTAGCACCTTACGGCTTTGCGCAGTCACCGGATACGTTCTCCCACTATAAAAGATATCTATATCTAAGGTTTCTATTTCTTAGAGTCTGTGACTATCAAGGATTAAAATCCGTCCGACCCTTATCCACATCCGAGGCCATTCAATAGAATCCCGCGCGCATTTTTGCCATGCGACAGATAGGAGCGGGGACAACGATGGAAAGGTGTGATGAGTCAGGGGCTTCGCAAGATGGCTGAACCGGTGCCTCGTTGTGGACAGCTTGTGGATAAGTTCAGGCCTTCGCTCTGTCATGAGTCTTCTCCACATGGCCCCGGAATCCGCATCCCCGGAATCCCGATTGTGAATAACTCGCAGGTTTTCCCCTTGCCTTTGAAACCCGCCGGTCCTTAGCTGTGGCTGTCCCTGTTTATCAACAGCCCCCGGAGAATAGCGTGGAGAACCAGAAAAACTATTTCCACCTGCACCTGATCTCCGATTCGACCGGCGAAACGCTGATCGCCGCGGGCAGGGCCGCAGCGGCACAGTTCCAATCATCGCATGCGCTGGAGCATGTCTATCCATTGATACGCAATCGCAAGCAGCTGATGCAGGTGATGGAAGCGGTCGATGGCGCGCCGGGGATCGTGCTCTATACGATCGTCGATCGGGAGCTTGCCGATATCATCGACGTCACCTGCAAGGAGATGGGCTTGCCTTGTGTCTCCGTGCTGGAACCGATCATCGATCTCTTCCAGTCTTATCTCGGCGCCACATCCCGCAGGCGGTCCGGCGCGCAGCATGTGATGGATGCCGATTATTTCGCACGGATCGATGCGCTGAATTTCACGATGGATCATGACGACGGGCAATTGCCGGCCGATTTCAATGACGCCGATGTCGTGCTGATCGGAATCAGCCGGACGTCGAAGACACCGACCAGCATCTATCTTGCCAATCGCGGCATCAAGACCGCCAATATCCCAATCGTGCCCGGCGTTCCCCTGCCGGACCGGTTGATGGAAGCGACAAAACCGCTGGTCGTCGGACTGATTGCCACGGCTGACCGGATCTCGCAGGTGCGCCAGAACCGGGTGCTTGGAACCGCGTCCCACAGTTTTCGCGCCGAGGATTATGTCGACCGCGCCTCGATCGCCGAGGAACTGAAATATGCGCGGTCGCTTTGTGCGCGCAACAACTGGCCGACCATCGATGTGACACGCCGCTCGATCGAGGAAACCGCCGCCGCGATCGTTGCCCTCAGGCCCCGGCTGCGCTAAGGCGATTCCAGTCAATCAGGATATGAAGACAATGGCAGGCTCTCTTGTCCTCGCTTCGGCGAGCCCGTTCCGGCGTATGCTTCTGGAAAATGCCGGCATCCGCTTTCAGGCGAGGGCGGCCAATATCGATGAGCGGGCGATCGAACGCCGGATGGAAAGCCGAGGTTCTTCACCGGAAGAGGTGGCGCTTGTTCTTGCGGAGGCCAAGGCGCGAGATGTCGGAGCGGCTTTTCCCGGTGATATCATCATCGGCTCCGATCAGACCATGTCGCTGGGCGCGCGCGTCTATCACAAGCCGAAGGACATGGATGAGGCACGAGATCATCTGTTCTCTCTGTCCGGCCAGACGCACCAGCTGAACAGCGCCGTTGTTTTGACGCTGGGGAACGATGTGCTGTGGAAACATGTGTCTTCCGCCCGGATGTCGGTGCGGGTTCTGAGCGCCAAGTTCATCGAAGGACATCTCGGTCGGGTCGGGGACAAGGCTCTGTCAAGTGTCGGCGCCTATCAGCTGGAGGGCGAGGGGATACAGCTGTTCGAGAAAATTGAGGGCGACTATTTCACGATCCTTGGCCTTCCCATGCTGTCGCTTCTTGCCAAATTGCGAGACTTGCGGGTGATCGATGCGTGATTCACGTGAAACATTTGTTAACCATGCCTTCGTTACCGGCTATCCGATCAAGCATTCGCGCTCGCCGCTGATCCATGGATACTGGCTCAAACAGCTTGGCCTGGAGGGAAGTTACCGTGCGCACGAGGTGTCTCCCGAGGCGTTTCCCGATTTTATCGCTTCGCTGAAAAATGGGAAATCCGGCTATGCCGGTGGCAACGTCACCATTCCGCACAAGGAACTGGCCTTTGCTCTTTCAGATCGCCCGGACGATTTGAGCGACGAACTCGGTGCTTCCAACACCTTGTGGGTCGAGGATGGTCTGGTGCATGCGACCAACACTGACGGACATGGTTTTACCGCCAATCTCGATGAACGTGCACCCGGATGGGATCACTGTCAAACCGCGGTCATCCTCGGTGCCGGCGGTGCCAGCCGGGCGGTGATCCAGGCGGTGCGCGATCGCGGCGTGAAGACGATCCACGTCGTCAACCGCACGGCCGCCAGGGCGCAGGAACTGGCGGACCGCTTCGGCCCGGCGGTGCACGCGCAGCCGACGGAAGCGTTGTCCGAGGTGATGAAAGACGCCGGTCTCTTCATCAACACCACATCGCTCGGAATGGATGGGGCGGTGGTGCCTGAGATCGACTTCACGACCATGAAGGCCGACAGCATCGTCACGGACATTGTCTATGTGCCGCTGAAGACGCCGATCCTTGCGCAAGCCGAAGCGCAGGGTTTCGCCATCGTCGATGGCCTCGGCATGCTCCTGCATCAGGCGGCGCCCGGTTTTGAAAAATGGTTTGGCAAAAGGCCGGTGGTCGATGCGACATTGCGCCAGATCATTATCGACGACATGGCGCGCCACGCATGATCATTCTTGGCCTCACCGGATCGATCGGAATGGGTAAATCGACGACCGCGAAGATGTTCGCGGATCTGGGTGTGCCGGTGAATGACGCCGACGCCGTCGTGCATTCACTCTACCAGGGAGAGGCGGTGGCGCCGATCGAAGCGGCATTCCCCGGGGCGACGAAGAACGGCGCTGTCGATCGTTCGGAACTGTCCCGACAGCTGAGCGAAAACCCAACCTTGTTTCCGACACTCGAAGCCATCGTTCATCCTCTGGTGCGGGAGAGGGAGCGCGTGTTTCTCGACCTCCATCGGGTCGCCGGCGCGCCGCTCGTCGTTCTCGATATCCCATTGCTGTTCGAAACGAAGGCGCAGAACAGGGTCGATGCGGTTGCCGTCGTTACCTGCGATCCGGAGATACAGAGAGAGCGCGTCATGAAAAGGCCGGGGATGACGGCGGAAAAATTCGCGCTCATCCTGTCGCGGCAGACGCCGGACGCAGAAAAACGTGCCAAAGCTGATTACATCATCGACACGGGTCACGGACTTGATTCGGCCCGTGAACAGGTATCGGCGATCGTCCAGAGGCTCACCAGCCAGAAGAGGCCATGATGCGCGAAATCATCTTCGATACGGAAACGACGGGTCTCGACAACAAGCTGGACCGGGTCATCGAGATCGGCGGCATCGAACTCGACAATCATTTTCCGACCGGGCGGAGTTTCCATGTCTATATCAATCCCGGTGACCGCAAGGTGCATCCCGACGCGCTGGCGGTCCACGGCATCTCGGACGAGTCGCTGAAGGACAAGCCGAGCTTTGCCGGCATAGTCGACGAGCTGCTTGCATTCTTCGGCGACGCCAGGTGGGTGGCACACAACGCGACCTTCGACATGGGGTTCATGAATGCCGAATTTGCGCGGCTGGGCCTTCCGATGATCACCAATGATCTGGTCACCGACACGCTGGCGCTCGCCCGCCGCAAACATCCGATGGGTCCGAACTCGCTCGATGCGCTCTGCCGGCGCTATGGTGTCGACAACTCGCACCGCACCAAGCACGGCGCGCTGCTCGACTCCGAACTGCTGGCGGAAGTCTATATCGAACTGATCGGCGGCCGGCAGACGGCGTTCGGCCTGCATAGCAGCGACAATCGCGGCGAGACGGCGGAGACGGACGATATCATCGTGGTCGCCGGGCAAAGGCCGCGCCCGCTTGTTCCGCGCCTGAGCACCGAGGAAATCGATGCCCATGCAGCGCTCGTTGCGAAAATGGGCGCGAAGGCGATCTGGGCGAAATACGAACCCGCCAAATGAAAATGCCCGGTCGAAGACCGGGCATTTGAGGCAATCAAATTCAGGCCGAAGCCGGTTCAGTTCGCAGTCGTCGAAACCTGCGAGCGAACCTTTTCCTCAGCCATGCGCTGGGTGAACATCTGCGCGAAATCGATCGGATCGATCATCAGCGGCGGGAAGCCGCCGTTGCGCGTTGCGTCGGAAACGATCTGGCGGGCAAACGGGAAGAGCAGACGCGGGCACTCGATGAAGAGCAGCGGCAGCATGTGTTCCTGCGGGAAACCGGTGACGCGGAAGACGCCGCCATAAGCGAGCTCGACGTTGAACAGCATCTTGTCGCCGTCCTTGGCTTCGGCATTCAGCGTCAGTACCACGTCGAATTCCGCGTCAGACAGCGGATTGGCGTTGACGTTGACATTGATATTGATGGCCGGAGCCTTGTCGCGTGCCTGGAGCGAACGCGGTGCACCCGGATTCTCAAACGAAAGGTCCTTGATGTACTGGGCCAGGATATTCAGGGACGGGCTCTCGGCAGCGCCGCCGTTGGTCGGGGATGCGGTATCGGTCATAAGGCCTTTTCCTTCGGACATGAATTTGGTGAGGCCATCTAGCATTTCGCACCAGGGCTTACAACCCGGTGCCGCCTGCTCACTTGAGGCGATCACGCTCATTCGGGTCGCTGCGGCCTCGGTCGTCGGTGCGGGAAAACTCGTCGTCGTCGAGGTCGATGACCTGGGGACCGCCACGGCGCGAAGCATCGTGGTCCGGTTTCGGACCACGGGAAAATCCGCGCCCGCCCGCCGCCATGCCGGTCGTCATGATTGTCAGGCGGCTCTTGACGAGCGACCAGCCCAGATCCCTGACGGCCGGGATGAAGAGAAGCAGTCCGATGATGTCGCTGATGAAGCCGGGGATGATCAGCAGGAAGGCGGCGATCACGATCATCACCCCGTGCACCAGCTGCCGACCCGGATCGGTGCCGGTCTGTGATGCCTGCTGAATCCTTCTCAGCACACCCAGCCCCTGGATGCGCAGCAGGACTGCGCCGGCAATGGCGCTGCCAAGAACCAGCAGCAGGGTCATGCCGACACCGACTTCGCGGCCGACGAAAATGAAGGCCGCGATCTCCGCAAGCGGCATCGCCAGGAAAAGGAGCGGGATGATCAGGGAACGCATGGTGTCTACTCGAAGTGAAATGCGCCTGTCCCAACCGGACCGGCAATTGCAAAGAAGTGATATAGCCATTTGAATGATCGTGCCATGCAGACTATATGGGATGATCGCACGGTATATTAACAGCGGTTCTGGGTGGAAATGGGCTCTTTCGACTTCATCACATTGTTTTTCCTGGTCGCCGCGGTGATCATATTCCTCCAACTGCGCAGCGTCCTGGGCAAAAGGACGGGCAACGAACGTCCGCCGGTCGATCCCTATTCGCCCCGCGAAGCGGCCGAGGGGCCGGAAACTTCCGGCAAGGTGGTGCAACTGCCCCGTCGCGACGGCGCCGGCGAGGAGATTTCGCGCTATGCCGAAATAGACGCCTTCACCAAGGCCGGCACGCCGCTGAACGACGCGCTTCGCCGCATGGCCGATGCCGATCCGGGCTTCGACCCGAAGGAATTCGTCAATGGCGCCAAGATGGCCTATGAGATGATTGTCATGGCTTTCGCCGATGGCGACCGAAAGACCCTCAAGGGTCTCCTTTCCCGCGACGTCTATGACGGCTTCGATGCCGCCATCTCCGAGCGCGAAAACAAGGGCGAAGTGGTCAAGTCTACCTTCGTCGGCATCGAGAAGGCCGACATGGTGCATGCCGAAATCAAGGACAGCGAAGCCAACATCACGCTGCGCATCATCAGCCAGCTGATATCCGCGACCTATGACAAGGCCGGCGCGATCGTCGATGGCGACGGCGAAGCCGTGTCGGAGGTCAACGATCTCTGGACTTTCTCCCGCGATATCCGTTCGCGCGATCCGAACTGGAAGCTGATCGCCACGGAATCGGAAAACTGATCGGGATATAAGCACGGGACTGGCGGCGATGGATTTCGATTTGCAACGGGTCGGATTTTCCGACCTCCCCGGTTGGCATGACGACAATCCGCTGCCGCTTCTTTCCGCTCTTGAGCGCTGTCATCGCCAGGTCACAACGGTCAAGCCGCACAAGACGGCATCACTCGGCATTTCCACTGCCGACCTGATGCCCGCCTACACAGCAGCAGTAGGCTCGGAAGTGCACGATGAAAGCGCTGCGCGGGCCTTTTTTGAAGATCATTTCGTTCCGTTCAAGATTGTCCGTCATGATGGCAAATCCGGCTTCGTCACGGCCTTTTTCGAGCCTGAAGTTTTTGTCAGCGCCACGCCGGACGAAACGTTCCGTTTTCCATTCTATCGCCGCCCCGACGATCTCATCGACATCGACGAGAGCAATCGCCCCGAGGGCATGGACCCGTATTTCGCCTTCGGCCGGCAAGGAGATGGCGTGATAGGTGAATATCCGGACCGCAAGGCGATCGAAAAAGGCTATCTTGCCGGGCGCGGGCTGGAGATCGCCTATGCGAAATCGAAGACCGATGTCTTCTTCGCCCATGTTCAGGGCGCCGCCCGGCTGGTCTTTCCCGACGGCTCGATGACGCGGGTGACCTATGCGGCCAAGACGGGTCACTATTTCTCGGCAACCGGCAAGCTCCTGATTGAGCGCGGCAAGATCGATGCCGCTGATGTCTCGATGCAGACGATCAAGCAATGGCTGGACGATCATCAGGACGAGGCGGACGAGGTGCTGTGGCACAATCGTTCCTTCATTTTCTTCCGCGAAGCAGAGGTCGATGATGCCGGTCTTGGACCGGTGGCGGCCGCGAAAGTGGCGCTGGAACCCGGCCGTTCGCTCGCTGTCGACCGGCTCATTCATACCTTTGGCGTCCCCTTTTTCATCTCCAGCGACAGCTTGACCTCGATCGATGGCGGCCGGCCCTTTCGCCGGTTGATGCTGGCGCTCGATACCGGCTCGGCAATCGTCGGCCCTGCGCGCGGCGATATTTTCACCGGCTCTGGCGACGGGGCCGGGCGTCTGGCCGGCGCCGTGCGCAACGAGGCCGATTTTTTCATTTTCATTCCGAAGGCCGCGGCGGCAAGATACGGCCATGGCCAGGGATAAGAAGCTCTCCACCGAAGACCGGATACTCTGGGGCAAGGTTGCCCGGACGGCCCGTCCTTTGCCGGGGCGCATGGACGAGCTTGCCGAATTCGAAGAGCCTAGACCCGAGCCGGAAAAATTGCCGCCACCGGTGATCAAGGAAGGCAAGTCGCTGGCGGGGGCCTTCGGCAGCGCACCGCCCGAAGCGTCGAAGCGTGCCGCCCGCGTGCATCATCCTCTCGAAAAGCCGGTCAAACGCAAGCTGGCGAAAGGTCATCTCGCAATCGAGGCGCGGATCGACCTGCACGGGATGATCCAGAGCGAGGCGCATGGCCTCCTCCTGCATTTCCTGATGCGGGCCTATGATCGCGGTTTGCGGCATGTACTCGTCATTACCGGCAAGGGAACGTCGCTTGGCAGCGACGGCGCGCTGAAACGGGCGGTGCCGCTTTGGTTCTCGCTGCCGGAGTTCCGCATGCTGATTTCGTCCTACGAGCCGGCGGCGCGCAATCATGGCGGCGATGGTGCGCTCTATGTGCGGCTGTCGCGGCCGAGGGGCATGGTGCCATGACGCCGTTCGGCGATGCGATGCACCGGCTGCGGCGGCGGAAGGGCGTCTCGCAGAAACAGATGGCGGCGGCCATCGGCGTCTCGCCTGCCTATCTCTCGGCGCTGGAGCATGGCAAACGCGGTGCCCCGAGCTTCGAATTCCTGCAAAGGGTCGCCGGTTATTTCAACGTCATCTGGGACGATGCTGACGAATTGTTCGGCCTGGCCGCCCTTTCCGATCCGAAAGTGGTGCTCGATACGTCCGGCCTGCCATCGGGGCATACGGCGTTCGCCAACCGGCTGGCGGGCCGCATCCGCACCTTATCCGGCGAAACTATCCGGATACTGGAAGATGTTTTGGAAAAAGCCCGCTTTCCTGATAAGGAACTCTGATGATCCCCTGATTTCTGCCGCTTTCAGGCTGCACGGGATTTGGAACTCTGGACAAAATCCCTATATTCGGGGAGCGCCATCGGGGGGTGATTCGCACGGAATCAGACCTCCCGGGACATGGCATCAAAACCTGGAAAGACTTAAAGCCGAATGACCGATTTGCCTGAAACCGAAGCCGGCGCAAATGCCGAATATGGTGCTGATTCCATCAAGGTTCTGAAAGGCCTCGATGCTGTGCGCAAACGGCCCGGCATGTATATCGGCGACACCGACGATGGTTCGGGCTTGCATCATATGGTCTACGAAGTTGTGGACAACGCGATCGATGAAGCGCTGGCCGGGCATGCCGACCTCGTCACGGTGACGATGAACGCCGATGGTTCCGTGACTGTCACCGACAACGGCCGCGGCATCCCGACCGACATTCATACGGGGGAAGGTATTTCTGCCGCCGAAGTGATCATGACGCAGCTGCATGCCGGCGGTAAGTTCGACCAGAATTCCTACAAGGTTTCCGGCGGTCTGCATGGCGTCGGCGTTTCGGTCGTCAATGCGCTCTCGGTCAAACTGCAGCTGAGGATCAAGCGCCAGGGCAAGATCCACGAAATCAACTTCACCCACGGCGTTGCCGACGCCCCCTTGAAGGTGATTGGCGACAGCAATGGCGAGACCGGCACGGAAGTCACTTTCCTGCCGAGCACCGAAACCTTCACGATGATCGACTTCGACTATGGAACGCTGGAGCATCGCCTGCGCGAGCTCGCCTTCCTCAATTCCGGCGTCCGCATCATTCTGACCGACAAGCGCCATTCCGACATCCGCCAGGAAGAGATGATGTATGACGGTGGCCTTGAAGCCTTCGTCACCTATCTCGACCGGGCCAAGAAGCCGCTGGTCACCAAACCCGTTTCAATTCGCGGCGAAAAGGACGGCATCACCGTCGAAGTCGCGATGTGGTGGAACGACAGCTACCACGAGAATGTTCTCTGCTTCACCAACAACATTCCTCAGCGCGATGGCGGCACCCATATGGCTGGCTTCCGCGGTGGCCTGACGCGCCAGATCATCTCGTACGGCGACAGTTCCGGTATCATGAAGAAGGAAAAGGTGACGCTGACCGGCGAGGATTGCCGCGAAGGCCTGACGGCCGTTCTTTCCGTCAAGGTGCCGGATCCGAAGTTCTCGTCGCAGACGAAGGACAAGCTGGTTTCCTCGGAAGTCCGCCCGGTCGTTGAAAGCCTGGTCAATGAAGCGCTCAGCACCTGGCTTGAAGAACATCCCGGCGACGCCAAGATCCTCGTCGGTAAGGTGATCGAAGCCGCTGCCGCCCGCGAAGCAGCCCGCAAGGCCCGTGAATTGACACGCCGCAAGGGCGCACTCGATATCTCGTCGCTGCCCGGCAAGCTTGCCGATTGCTCGGAGCGCGATCCGGCCAAGTCCGAACTCTTCCTGGTGGAAGGCGATTCTGCCGGCGGTTCGGCCAAGCAGGGCCGCTCGCGCGAAAACCAGGCGATCCTGCCGCTGCGCGGCAAGATCCTCAATGTCGAGCGCGCCCGTTTCGACAAGATGCTGTCGAGCCAGGAAATCGGCACATTGATTACCGCACTCGGCACGTCGATCGGCAAGGACGAGTTCAATCTCGCCAAGCTGCGCTACCACAAGATCATCATCATGACGGATGCCGACGTCGACGGCGCCCATATTCGCACGCTGCTTCTGACCTTCTTCTTCCGCCAGATGCCGTCACTGATCGAGATGGGCCATCTCTACATCGCCCAGCCGCCGCTCTACAAAGTGGCGCGCGGCAAGTCGGCGCAGTATCTGAAGGATGAAAAGGCGCTGGAGGAATATCTGATCTCCATGGGCCTGGAAGATGCGGCGCTGGAGCTTGGTTCCGGCGAAGTCCGTGCCGGTCAGGATTTGCGCGAAGTCATCGTCGATGCGTTGCGGCTGCGCTCGCTGGTCGAAGGCCTGCATTCGCGCTACAGCCGCTCCGTCGTCGAGCAGGCCGCGATTGCCGGCGCGCTCAATCCGGAGCTGAACAACAATCAGGCCCAGTCGGAAGCGACGGCCGCGGACGTGGCCAAGCGCCTTGACCTGATCGCCGAAGAAACCGAGCGCGGCTGGGTTGTGGCGGTTGCCGGCGACGGCGGCCTCAAGTTCGAACGGATGGTACGCGGCGTCAAGGAAGTCGCCTCGCTCGACATGGCGCTGATCGGCTCGCAGGATGCCCGGCATATCGACCAGATGACCCCGCGCCTCAAGGAAATATATGGCATCCCACCGGTTCTGCGGCGCAAGGACGGCGCGATCGAAATCAGCGGTCCGCGCGCTCTTCTCGACGCCATCTTCGCCAGCGGCCGCAAGGGCCTGACGATGCAGCGTTACAAGGGGCTGGGTGAAATGAATGCCGAGCAGCTTTGGGAAACGACGCTCGATCCGAACGTCCGCTCGCTGTTGCAGGTAAGGGTACCCGATGCCACGGACGCGGACGGGCTGTTCTCGCGCCTGATGGGCGACGAAGTCGAGCCGCGGCGTGATTTCATCCAGGAAAACGCGCTGAGCGTCGCCAATCTCGACGTCTAGACAAGGCGGCACCGTTCAGGTGCCTGGCTTACGTGTTGAAAACCACGCCTCCCGTCCGGAAGGCGTGGTTTTCATTTTTCGGCTCAATCGGCGATGAATGTGCCGTTGAAGGCGATTTCTGAAAGCGGGCGGCGCGGGCTCGGCGTTTCGCGGGCCTGCAGATAGTCAGGCAGCTGCGCCTTGTCGCCCAGGCGGCCGATGGCGGCCGCGGCTTCCACACGGTAGCCATCCGGAATGCCGAGGATTTCGGTGGCCTTGTCGAAATGAATTCCGGTCATGCCATGCGCCTGGAAACCAAGCAGATGGGCTTGATGGGCGATCGCGCCCCAGGCCGCACCGGTGTCGAAGCTGTGGCTATAGGACAGCTTTTCCTCGGTCGTTCCCGGTGCCGCGAAATGGGTCTTCGAAATGAAAACAACGAGCGCGGAAGCGGTTTTGGCCCAGCCCTGGTTGAATTCATTGAGGATAGGGAAGATTTTGTCCCACTGCTCGGTGCCGCGCAGGGCATAGGCGAAGCGCCACGGCTGCGAATTGTAGGCCGAAGGTGCCCAGCGGCCGGCTTCAAGGATTGTCAGGAGCTCGGTTTCGGAGATGATCTCGCCGGTGAAGGCGCGCGGGGACCAACGATTGAGAAAGCTCGGCTCGATCGGATAGTCGGCCTGGCGGTAGTTGCTGGAGGTTGTCATGGTACATTCCTGTCTTGGGAGGTCGGAATCTCGATAAAACGGACGTAGTCCGTATATAGAGATCAGGCACGCTCCCGATAGACGCTGGTTTGGAGATGGACCGTTTCCAATATGACGACAAAGGCCCAAGCCGGCTCCGGGAAGGACCCGATTCAACGTGACGGAAGGCGACGCAAAAACGGCGCTCGGGGTCATTGTCGAACGGCTTAAAAAAGTTGTATAAGTTCTGTAGATTTTTTCCGAAGCAAAGGATTGCTGCTGATGACCGTGACCTTGAAAGACCCTTCGCTCTTCCGTCAGGCCGCCCTTGTCGGCGGCAACTGGGTCGATGCCGACCCGAAGAATGCGATCGAGGTGAACAATCCGGCCACCGGCGAGATCATCGGCCTGGTGCCGAAGCTGGGCGCTGCGGAAACGAGATCGGCGATCGAGGCGGCACGGATTGCCCAGAAGGGCTGGGCCGCCCGCACCGCCAAGGAACGCTGCGTTATCCTGCGCAAGTGGTACGACCTGATGATCGAGAACAAGGACGATCTCGGCCGTATCCTGACACTGGAACAGGGCAAGCCATTGGCCGAAGCCACCGGCGAAATCGTCTATGGCGCCAGCTTCATCGAATGGTTTGCCGAGGAAGGCCGCCGCATCTATGGCGACATGATCCCCGGTCACCAGCCCGACAAGCGCATCATGGTGATGAAGCAGCCGATCGGCGTCGTCGCCGCGATCACGCCGTGGAATTTCCCGAATGCGATGATCACCCGCAAGGCCGGCCCGGCCTTTGCCGCCGGCTGCGCGATGGTGCTCAAACCCGCGTCGCAGACCCCGTTCTCGGCCATCGCGATTGCGGTCCTGGCCGAGCGCGCCGGCCTGCCGAAGGGCCTGTTCAGCGTCATCACCGGCTCGGCCGTGGCGATCGGCGGCGAAATGACGTCCAATCCGACAGTGCGCAAGCTCACGTTCACCGGCTCGACGGAAATCGGTATGGAGCTTTACAAGCAGAGCGCCCCGACCATCAAGAAACTCGGTCTCGAACTGGGCGGCAACGCGCCGTTCATCGTTTTCGACGACGCCGATCTCGACGCGGCCGTCGAAGGCGCCCTGATCGCCAAGTACCGCAACAACGGCCAGACCTGCGTCTGCGCCAACCGCATCTATGTGCAGGACGGCGTCTATGATGCTTTCGCGCAAAAGCTGGCAACCGCCGTCGGCAGGCTGAAGACCGGCAACGGTTTCGATGAAGGTGTGATCCTCGGCCCGTTGATCGACAAGGCGGCACTTGCCAAGGTCGAGGAGCATATCGCCGATGCCGTCGGCAAGGGCGCACGCATCCTGCAAGGCGGCAAGAAACATGCGCTGGGCGGCACCTTCTTCGAGGCGACGATCCTCGCCGACGTCACCAAGGACATGGCCGTCGCACGGGAAGAGACCTTCGGACCCCTGGCGCCGCTGTTCCGCTTCACCAATGAGGCGGATGTCGTCGAGCAGGCAAACGACACCGAATTTGGCCTTGCCTCGTATTTCTACGCCAAGGATCTCTCCCGCGTCTTCCGGGTCGCCGAAGCGCTGGAATACGGCATGGTCGGCGTCAATACCGGCCTGATCTCGACGGCGGAAGCACCGTTCGGCGGTGTCAAGCTGTCGGGTCTTGGCCGCGAGGGATCGAAATACGGCATCGAGGAATTCACCGAAATCAAATATGTCTGCCTCGGCGGCATTGCCTGATTTGCAAATCGGGGCCTGATCTGCCAGTCAGGTTTTGAAGGAAACCGGCCGGATTCGCTCTGGCCGGTTTTTTTGTTTGCCGCTACAAATCGGCGATCTGTCAGGAGTGAATTCCATGCCCGCCCCAAAAAACACGTTCAAGGCCGCGATCCGCGAGGACCAATTCCAACTCGGGCTTTGGGTTGCGCTCGCAAGTCCTTATGCGGCCGAGATCGTTTCGGGCAGCGGTTACGACTGGCTGCTGATCGACGGCGAGCATGGTCCGAACGATATTCCGCTCCTGTCGGCGCAGATACAGGCGGTGGCCCGCTCGGGCAGCCATCCGATGGTTCGCTTGCCGGTCGGCGAGACCTGGATGATCAAGCAGATTCTCGACACCGGCGCCCAGACGCTGCTGATCCCCATGGTCGAAAGCGTTGAGCAGGCGCAGGCGCTGGTGCGCGCCGTCCGCTATCCGCCGCATGGCGTGCGTGGGGTCGGCGCAGCCCTTGGCCGGGCATCGCAATTCAGCCGCATCGGCGATTACCTCGAAACGGCCAATGACGAGATCTGCCTCATCGTCCAGATCGAAAGCCGTGCGGGACTGGCGGCACTTGATGATATCGCAGCGCTCGAAGGCATTGACGGACTTTTCATCGGACCGTCCGATCTTGCGGCCGACATGGGCTATCTCGGCCAACCCGGTCATCCGGAGGTTACGGCGGCCATCGCCGACGCCTTTGCGCGCATCAAAAAGGCCGGCAGGGCGCGCGGCATCATGACCCTTAATCTCGATCAGGCGGGCATC
The DNA here is from genome assembly GCF_017873135.1 of Rhizobium herbae. Classification (GTDB taxonomy): domain Bacteria; phylum Pseudomonadota; class Alphaproteobacteria; order Rhizobiales; family Rhizobiaceae; genus Pararhizobium; species Pararhizobium herbae. The sequence goes on from NZ_JAGGJV010000003.1 coordinate 516,883, forward strand.
TATCGTGATATGGGCGCGACATTCATGGCGATCGGCACGGATGTGACACTGCTTGTCGGCGCCAGCACGAAATTGCGCGAGGACTTCCTGACCGGCGGAAAGAGTGAAGCCAAGCCGGTTGCCGGCTACTGATCAGCGGCTTTCGGTGATCGCAGCCAGCTTCGGCATGGGAACATCAGGGCTCCACGCCCGGAAATCGGCGATGCGCCGGACGATCTTTTCAGCGTGATGGTTGGCGATGTCACGAATCCGATGTTCCAGAAACGGATTGCGGAATCGATCCATTGTCAGCGCGACGTAGTCCGTTGCTTGCCTGCCAAGATTTCTGGCAGCAAAGCCGGGGATCACTTCAGTTTGATAGATGTCCATCAGTCCGGTGTGAATTTGGGTGTCGCGCAGGATTTCCTTGACGGTTTCGTCCTGCGGCCGGCCGGTCTTCAGCCAGATATCAGAGAGCACGGTATGTCCGAGATTGAGGATATGCAGTTTCAGTTTCTCGTAAGGTGTAAGGTCGTCGACCAGCAGAATGGACGGGTGGCTGCAAGGGGTTTTCAATCCCGGCTGGTTCTCGATTGCCCAGAGCGCATAGGGCTCGGCGACCGCGCCGGCTGGCTCCAGCGGTTCGGAAACGATGCGATCGACCAGCGTGTTGCCCCAGATGACCTGGTTTGAAAGCCATTCTGCGAAGCCCGCGTCGGCAATGCGCCCGGATTGAAGACCGAGCATTACCTTCTTCAGCGTGTCGCCGTTGCGGGCCGTCAGTTCGCAGGGGAGAATCGTCAACGGTTTGCCGCCGGCAAGAAAGCGTGCGTGCAGCAGGATCAGCAGCTTTCCGGGAAATGATGCCGGAACGTCCGTCTGGAGATCGTCGTCGCCGATGGCATAACCGGTATCGCCGGTATTGGAGATTAGCACCTCCGCTTCCTCGGCGACGATCCGTTTCACCGCGTCCCAGCCGTCCACGGTCGACAGGGCGCGCGCAACGCTGGTCACCCTGTCGGTGCGTTCGATCTCGACGCCGTCGATAAGCCCGCGAACGATCACCGGAAAACCTTCAGGCGCTGCCAGCGCTTTCAGGCGCCCGGACCGTTCCGCCGAGCCGGTGGTCTGGACGACCGTGATCCTGCCTATGGCGTCTCCCTTCTTCAGCGCTTCGCTGATGAAAAGGTCTGCATGGGCCTGCAGGAAGCGGCTGGTTCCAAATTGAACGATCGGTGTGGTCATGGTTTTTCGAATCCGGCTATTGAATGGATTGCAGCAGCGTTTCGCGCGCCGACTTGAGGTGCCGCCGGCAGGCGGCCTCGACCAGTACCGGATCACGGGAGCGAAGGGCGGCGATATAGTCGAGATGTTCTTCCAGCGCCCGCGCATTGCGCTCGCGCGCATTCGTCTTGTTCCATTGATAGTGATAATGGAAGACGATGGTGATGATGTCGTAGAAGTCGACAATGAACCGATTGCTGGACGAGGTATGCACCAACAGGTGGAAGCGCTCGTCGAGTTCGGAGAATTCCTTGTAGCGATTGTCGATATCGGCCAGAATCTCGTGATGCATCGCCTCGATCCGGTCGAGATCAGTCCAGGCTGTGTGGTCGGGCGCAAGTGCCGCAAAGCTTGCAGCTGAGCGCAACTCGAACATTTCACGCACCTCCGTCAGCTCCAGTGCGAATTCGCGGGTAAAGCCTTTCAGGACCCAGTGGCTGTTGGGCCGCTTCTCGATCAGGCCGAAGCGGCTGAAACGGATCAGGAATTCGCGCACGCTGGTCGTGCCGGTGCCGATATCGCGGGCGAGCTCCAGCTCGTTGATCTGCATGCCGGGCTCGGCGCCGCCCGCCAGAATCCGGCGCATGAAACTGCGCTCGATGATATCAGACAAAGAGTCCGTTTCTTCTGCCGGGTAATAGTCCTCAGCCTTCGGCTGCCGCAGAACTACCTTTGCCCGCTTGTCCCAGGCAATCAGCTGCAGCTCTTCCATCCGTGTCAGGATGGCGCGGATGGTGGTGCGGCTGACGCCGAGCGTCGTTCCAAGCTCCGGCTCCGAGGGCAAGGCGGACGTTTCCGCCAGCAGCTTGAGGCAGCGGTTGAAGGCGTCCTTGAAGACGGTGTTCTGTTTCGCCATGATTTTGCCGACCGGAGGATTAGGGTTTCTCTGGGCCCGATGAATGGGCGCGATTTCAGCATTTGCCTCTATCCGGTCTGCGCGATCCTGTCTTTACCTGTGATCTCAAGTGTCATGGTTGTTTCGTCCCTGATTTTCTTTTGATGCCACCGTTGCCATTTTCAGCGCTGACTGCCGGTGCATAATACCCATTGACGGCAAACTGTCTATTGTGGATAAAAGACAAAATTGAACGAGTGCGCTCGTTCAGAGAAAATCGTCAAGGGAGATACCAAGGGTGACCGCACCTTCCTTCATCGTTCTGTCGCCGGAAGACAACGTGGCCGTCGCGTCGCTCGCCATCGAGCCGGGCGGGGAATTGCCGGGCGGCGTGCGCGCAGCAGCCAAGATCGATCCGGGCCACAAGGTGGCCATTCATCCTATCCATATCGGTGAGCCGGTCGTCAAATACGGCCAGGCGATTGGTCGCGCAACGGTCGAGATTGCTCCCGGCGACCACGTTCATTCGCATAATCTTGCCTTCGATCAGGATCGGCTCTCGATCGGCGCGCCGGTGCCGCCGGAAGCAGCGAGCGCTGCCGACAAGGCGCGCACCTTCATGGGCTATCGCCGCGCCGACGGCCGCGCCGCGACCCGCAATTTCATCGGCATCATCGCCAGCGTCAACTGTTCCACCACGGTCTGTCGCGCCATTGCCGAGGAAGCCAACAAGACCATCCTGCCGCGCTACGACGGCATCGACGGTTTTGTGCCGATCGTCCACGATCAGGGCTGCGGCATGAGTTCGACCGGCGACGGCATGAAGAACCTGCATCGTACCCTTGCCGGCTATACTCGCCACGTCAACTTCGGCGGCGTGCTGATGGTCGGCCTCGGCTGCGAGGTCAATCAGTTGACGCTCTATGGGCAGGCGGGTGCCGGAGCCGGAAAACGCCATTTCAACATCCAGGATGCTGGCGGCTCGCGCCGCGCCGTTGCCCGGGCCTTGGGTGTTCTCGAGGAGATCGCCGCGGAAATCGGCACGGCAAAGCGTGTCCCGATCCCGGTCGGCGAAATCATCGTCGGTCTGCAATGCGGCGGCTCGGACGGGCTCTCGGGCATCACAGCCAATCCGGCGCTGGGTGCCGCGGTCGACATTCTGGCCGGCGCCGGCGGCACGGCCATCCTGTCGGAAACCTCGGAAATCTACGGCGCCGAGCATCTGCTGCGCAGCCGCGCGGTGAACGATGGCGTGGCGCAGAAGCTCGACGGGCTGATTTCCTGGTGGGAAAACTATGTCGCCATGCATGGCGCGTCGCTCGACAACAATCCTTCGCCGGGCAACAAGCGCGGCGGCCTGACCACGATTCTCGAGAAATCGCTTGGTGCCGTCGCCAAGGGCGGCCGTTCGCCGCTGACGGCGGTCTATCATTATGCCGAACGAGTGACGGAACACGGGCTCGTTTTCATGGACACGCCCGGCTACGATCCGGTGTCGGCGACGGGACAGGTGGCCGGTGGCGCCAATGTGATTACGTTCACAACGGGCCGCGGCAGCTGCTTCGGATCGCGTCCGTGCCCGTCGATCAAGCTCACGAGCAACACGGCGCTTTACCGGGCGATGGAAGAAGACATGGATATCGACTGCGGCACGATTGCCAGCGGCGAAGCGACGATCGCCGGCATGGGCCGCGAGATCTTCGACCTGATCATCGACACGGCATCCGGCAAGAAAACCAAGAGCGAACTGTTCGGCTACGGCGACAATGAATTCGTTCCGTGGCACCTCGGCGCGACACTCTGACGGGCGATCGTTGGAGCGGAGGAGATATGTAATGCAGACGAGAAAAATCGGCACGACGGATCTGTCTGTCACCGAATATAGTTTCGGCACCGCGCCGCTGGGCGGGATGTATCGCGCCTGCCCGCGCGAGACGGCGATGGAAACGCTGGATGCCGCATGGGATGCTGGCTTGCGGTTCATCGATACGGCGCCGTGGTATGGCTTCGGTTTGGCGGAGAGGCGTGTCGGGGATTTTCTGCGGGACAAGCCCCAGGGCAGCTGGGTGCTGTCGACCAAGGTCGGCCGGCTGCAGCGGCCGGTGGCCGACGACAAGGTTCCGAGCTACGGCTTCGTCGATCCGCTGCCGTTCGATACGGATTACGACTATTCCTATGACGGCATCATGCGGTCGGTCGATTTCAGCTATGCCCGCCTTGGCCTCAATCGTATCGACATCCTCTTCGTTCATGACATCGGCGTCTACACGCACGGCGCCGAGCGCAACGCTGTCTATCTTCGCCAGCTTTTCGACGGTGGCCTGAAGGCGTTGGAAGAGTTGAAATCGAGCGGCACCATTTCCGCCTACGGTCTCGGCGTCAACGAAGTGCCTGTCTGTCTGGATGTGATGAGGGAGGCGGATATCGACTGCATCCTCTTGGCTGGGCGTTATACGCTGCTTGATCGCACGGCCACCGCCGAATTGCTGCCGCTCTGCGAAAAAAAGAAGACCTCGCTGGTGGTTGGCGGCGTTTTCAATTCGGGTATTCTGGCGACAGGTCCGGTGGAGGGCGCGCATTTTGATTATATGCCGGCAGATCGGGATGTTCTTGGCAAGGTAAGGGCGATGGAGACCATCGCCCTGGCGAATGGGCTGCCGCTGGCGGCACCGGCGATCCAGTTTCCGTTGCAGAGCCCGGCGGTCGCGTCGGTTCTTCTCGGAACGGCCAAGGCGTCGAGCCTGACGCGGAATATGGAATTGACGGAACGACGTTTGCTGCCGGATGATTTTACTGCCTACGAAGCGCATACGCTGGTGGCACCGGAACTGGGACTGGAAGCTGTCCGCGTTTAGCCGACTTTCAACAGACAAAGGAAAACGGAATGCTGAAGGGAATACATCCATTGCTCGGTCCGGAATTGCTGCATGCGATCCGCACGATGGGCCATGGAGACGAGATCGTCATCGCCGATGCCAATTTTCCGGCCAGCACCATGGGGCCTAAGGTCGTGCGCGCCGATGGTGTCGACGCATTGAGCATTACCGAGGCGATCCTCGCGCATATGCCGCTTGATACGTTTGTCGATGAATCCGCCTGGCGGATGGAGGTGGTTGGCGACCCGACGGCGGTGCCGGACGTCTGCGTCAAGTTCCAGAGCCTCGTCAAAAAGCTGGCCGGTGATTTCAAGGTCGTGCCGATCGAGCGCTTTACCTTCTATGAACGCTCACGCAAGGCCGCCTATATCGTCGCGACGACGGAATTCCGGCTCTATGGAAATATCATCCTGAAGAAGGGAGTCGTGCATCCGCAGGAACTGTTCACGATTGGCAGCGTGACGAAAAATCACGCAAAATAGACTGAACGTTCCATAATGATTAAATACGGAACAGAAATATCATTTTTCTGTTGCGTTTGAAATATCTCTGAACTAGCATCTCAGGATGGAGGGTGCTTTCATATGCTGCCAGCTGGTCAAGCCTATGGAGGAGGCAGGAAGCTCAATTATTTCCGAGGCTTGGCAATAGATGGCGTTTATCGAAAAGTCATTTTTGTGCCGCTTGCAATTTCGAAACTGCTGAGATAGCTTGCCAAGGCAAAATGTTTTTTATGGATAAAAGATCGAGCTGTTTGCGTCTTGCAGTCCGGTCCGAGGAGCACTCAACAAGACGTTGTTGGAGGAGAACAACACCATGACCCTTATGAAGAATATCCTGTCGCGCCGCGCGTTCACCAGCCTCGCTGGTGCGGCCGTTTTTGCGACCATGATGCCGATGACATCCTTTGCCGCCGACGTCACAATTCCGATCATTGTCAAGGACACGACCTCGTTCTACTGGCAGATCGTTCTGGCCGGTGCCCGTGCCGCAGGCAAGGATCTCGGCGTCAACGTGCCGGAACTCGGCGCCCAGTCGGAATCCGATATCAACGGCCAGATTACCATTCTGGAAAATGCCGTCGCCGGCGCACCGGCAGCCGTCGTCATTTCGCCGACGGAATTCAAGGCGCTCGGCAAGCCGATCGATGAAGCTGCCAAGGCCGTGCCGATCATCGGCATCGACTCAGGCGCCGACTCGAAGGCCTTCACCTCCTTCCTGACCACGGACAACGTCCAGGGCGGCCGTATCGCCGCTGACGGTCTTGCTGCGGCCATCAAGGAAGCAACCGGCAAGGAAGAAGGCGAAATCGCCATCATCACCAGCCTGCCGGGCGTCGGCTCGCTCGATCAGCGCCATGAAGGCTTCGTCGAGGTCATTGCCGCGAAATATCCGGGCCTCAAGGTCGTGGCCGACAAATATGCCGACGGCCAGGCAACCACCGGCCTCAACATGATGACCGACCTGATCACCGCCAATCCGAACCTCGTTGGCGTGTTCGCGTCCAACCTGATCATGGCGCAGGGCGTTGGCCAGGCGATCGCCGAAAACAAGCTCGGCGACAAGATCAAGGTCATCGGCTTCGACAGCGATGAAAAGACGGTCGGCTTCCTCAAGGAAGGCGTTCTTGCCGGCCTCGTCGTGCAGGATCCTTATCGCATGGGCTATGACGGCATCAAAACCGCTCTTGCCGCATCCAAGAAGGAAAAGGTCGAGGCCAATGTCGACACCGGCGCCAACCTGGTGACCAAGGCCAACATGGCCGACCCGAAGATCGACGCCCTTCTGAACCCGAAGGTCAATTGATCCAGACAAGGCGGCAGGGCAACCCTTTTCGGGGGCAAGGTTCTGCCGCCTGCTTGCATAATGCGATCCCAGCCCGTTTCAGACCGGCAACACCGGTTTGAAATGGGTTCCAGGGCCCGGGAGGAAAGCCGCCATGACAGGACTGCACGACGTCAGCCACCGGCACGAGGTGGGTGCGGCGACGATTGCCAAACATCCCGTTCCGAAGGGCCAGCCGATCCTGGAATTGCGCGGCCTGCAGAAAAAATACGGTGCTGTCGAGGCTTTGAAGCCGGCGAACATCACCTTTCTTTCCGGTGAGATCCACGCGATTGTCGGCGAAAACGGCGCCGGCAAATCGACGCTGATCAAGCTTCTGACCGGCGTCATCCGGCGAACCTCCGGCGAGGTCTTCTGGTGCGGCGATGCCGTGCAGCTTGCCACTCCGAACGAGGCGATTTCGCGCGGCATCAATGCTGTGCACCAGGAAGTCGTGCTCTGCCGGCACTTGAGCGTCGCGGCCAACATGTTCCTCGGCGACGAGATGAACAAGAACGGCCTGATGCGCAAGCGCGCCATGACCGATGCGGCGCAGGCCGTCCTCAACGATCTCGGCTTCAATCTGCCGGCTGCCGCCCTTCTCAGCGACCTGACGATCGGCCAGCAGCAGTTGGTGGCGACGGCGCGCGCGGCGATGCGCGGCACCCAGTTCCTGATTTTCGACGAGCCGACCGCCTATCTAACGCGCCAGGAATCGGCGCAGCTGTTCCGGCTCATTCGCCGGCTACAGGGCGAAGGCGTGACGATCGTCTATATCAGCCACCGCATGGAAGAGGTTTTCGAGCTTGCCGACCGTGTGTCTGTCCTGCGCGACGGCACCCATGTCGGAACGCGCAATATCGGCGAGACCAACGATGCCGAGCTGATCTCGATGATGATCAACCGGACGATCGAGCAAATCTACCACAAGGAAACGCTGCCGATCGGCGCCACGATCGTCGAGACGCGCGGTCTTTCCGGACCGGGTTTCGAAAATGTGTCCTTGTCCGTACGGGCTGGCGAAATTGTCGGGCTCTATGGATTGATCGGTGCGGGACGCAGTGAATTTGCACTGGGGCTCTATGGTCGCCAGCCGGTTTCGTCCGGCGAAATATTCTGGCAGGGCAACAAGGTCCAGATCCGCAACGAGCGGGTGGCGATGGACCTCGGTATTGCGCTGGCCCCGGAAAGCCGCCGCGATCAGGGCCTCTGCCTCAATCTGCCGATCGGCATGAATATCAACCTGCCGGTGTTCGACCGGCTGTCGAATGGCTTGACGATCAATCGCCGTCGCGAGATCGACAATGCGGACCGGCAGATCAGCGACCTGAAGATCAAGACGCCGACGCGGCGCGTGCTGGCGTCCGCCATGTCCGGCGGCAACCAGCAGAAGATCGTCATCGGCAAGTGGCTGAGCCACGGCGCCAAGCTGTTCATCTTCGACGAGCCGACGGTCGGTGTCGATGTCGGCACCAAGGCGGAAATCTACCGGCTGTTTGCCCGGCTACTGGAGCAGGGAGCGGGCATCATCCTGATCTCGTCCTATCTGCCGGAGGTCTATGAGCTTTCCGACCGGCTGCATGTCTTCCGCCAGGGCAAGCTCGTCGCCAGCCATACCTATCGCAGCGCCTCGCACGAGGAAGTCCTGACCCAGGCCATTGGCGTATGAACATCGTGAAAAGACCGGATAAGAAAATGCGTGGAGGAAAGTCATGAGCGTTGAGACCACAACGGAAGCCGCACCGGTACCGAAGAAGGGCATGAATATCCTGTTCGGCCTGACCCTGCTCGGGCTGCTGCTGTTCCTCTGGCTGCTTCTCGGGGTTTCGACCACCAGCTTCTGGACCTCCAACAATATCAGCAACCTGCTGCGTCAGGGCGCGATGACGGCGATCCTCGCGGTGGGGCAGACCTTCGTCATCATCACGGCCGGTATCGATCTTTCGGTTGGCGCCGTGGTCGGTTTCTCCAGCGTCACGGTCGCCTGGCTGCTACAGCACGGCGTACCGCTGTGGCCAGCCATGGGCATCACGCTTCTGGTTGGCGTGCTGATCGGCGCCTTTCATGCCTTCGGCATCGTGCGCATGGGGCTTCCTGCCTTCATCATCACACTGGCGACGCTGACCTCGCTGCGCGGCATCGGCCTGTTGGTCACCAATGGTTCGACGATCTCGATCAGCGACGAGTCTTTCACCAACTTCTCGCGCGCCGATTTCCTCGGCATTCCCAGCCTGTTCTGGATGGTTATCGTCGTGGCGATACCGGCTTATATCTTCCTGCATCTGAGCCGCTGGGGTCGCTACCTCTTTGCCGTCGGCTCCAACAGCGAAGCGGCGCGTCTGTCCGGCGTCAATGTCAACCGCACGATCTACCTCGCCTATATTCTGTCCTCCACATGCGCCGCTTTCGTCGGACTGCTGCTCGCCTCGCGCATCGGCATCGGCAACGCAACCCAGGCAGAAGGATGGGAGCTGCAGGCGATCGCCTCCTCCGTCATCGGCGGCACCAGTCTGTTCGGCGCGGTGGGGTCGGTCCACGGACCGCTGCTCGGCGCTTTCATTCTGGCGACCATCAACAACGGCGCCAATCTGCTCAACGTCAACGCCTTCGTGCAGCGGATCATCACCGGCGTGCTGATCATCGTCATCGTCTATTTCGACCAGCTGCGCCGCCGCGGTTCGCGCTGATCGTTCCGGCATCCGGCGGGTTTGATCCCAGCCGGATGCCGCCAGAACCGTGAACGACAAAATTTTGCGGACGAGATTGCAAGGAGCTGCCTGCCATGAAAGCGGCGATCTGCCCGGAGCCTGGGCGCCTGGACATCATCGACAGACCTGCGCCTGGCGCGCCGCCGAAGGGCTGGGCGCGGCTGGCCGTCAGTCATGTCGGCATCTGCGGCACCGATTATCATATTTTCGAAGGCAAGCACCCCTATCTCGAATATCCCCGCATCATGGGACACGAGATTTCGGCAACCGTGATCGAATCCGGCGAAGGGGTTTCGCTGGCGCGGGGGACACCCGTCATCGTCAATCCCTATCTTTCCTGTGGAATCTGCATCGCCTGCCGGAAGGGCAAGCCCAACTGCTGCACGGCGATCAGGGTGCTGGGCGTGCATACCGACGGTGCCTTCTGCGAGGAAATCCTGGTGCCGGGGGAAAACCTCTACCCGGCGGGTGATCTTTCGCTGGAAGCGGCGGCGACCGTCGAATTCCTGGCTATCGGCGCACATGCGGTGCGCCGTTCTCTCGCTCCGGCGGGATCAAGGGCACTGGTCATCGGTGCTGGCCCGATCGGTCTTGGAACAGCGCTTTTCTCCCGCATCGCCGGCCATCAGGTCACGCTTCTCGATGCCAGCGCCGAGCGGTTGGATATGGCCGCCGATCGACTTGGATTTGCCGAAGGCATATTGGCCGGGGATGGTGCTTTAGAAGCGGTTCAGTCGGCGACGGATGGCGATGGTTTCGACGTCGTCTTCGATGCCACCGGCTATGGCGGCTCGATGGAGAAATCCTTCGCCTTCGTCGCGCATGGCGGTTGCCTCGTCTTCGTCAGCGTCGTCAAGGACGATATCCGCTTCTCCGATCCGGAATTCCACAAACGCGAAATGATGCTGGTCGGTAGCCGCAATGCGACGCGGCAGGATTTCGAGCACGTGGCCGCATCCATCCGGGCGGGTCAGGTGCCGGTGGAATCGCTGATCACCCACCGCACCACGCTGGATGATGTGGTGAACGACCTGCCGCGCTGGGCGCATGAAAAGGCAGGGCTGATCAAGGCGGTGGTCAAGATATCGCCATGATGCGGATCGACGCCCATCAGCACTATTGGAGCCTCGGGCTCGGCCATAACGACTGGCCGCCACCGGACCTCGCGCCGATCTATCGGGATTTTACACCGGATGACCTGAAGCCGCATCTTGTCGCGGCCGGCGTTGCCAAAACCGTCCTTGTTCAGGCTGCGCCAAACCTGGCGGAAACGGAATTCCTGCTGGCTTTGGCCGCGCGCGAGGAGACTGTCGCCGCCGTTGTTGGCTGGGTAGACGTCTGGTCGCCGACGGCGCGTGCCGACCTCGAACGCTTCAAGCGACATTCGAAATTCAGGGGCATCCGTCCGATGCTCCAAGGCATTGACGATACGTTTTGCATCCTTCAACGCGAAGCAATTCGCACGCTCGAAATGCTGCCGGGTCTTGGCCTGCGTTTGGATGTCCTCATTCAGCCGCGCCATGTGCCGGTGATAGCAGCACTCGCCGATCGGCTGCCGGAGTTACACATCGTCATCGATCATGGGGCAAAACCTCTCATTGCCAAGGGTATCCTTGAGCCCTGGCGCTCCGATATGGCAGCCCTTGCCCGCCGGCGGAATGTCTGCGTCAAGCTCTCGGGCCTGGTGACTGAGGCAGGAGCAGGCTGGTCGGTGGATGAGCTGAAGCCCTATGCGCAGCACTTGCTGGACGTTTTCGGCCCGCAACGTGTGATGTTTGGCAGCGATTGGCCGGTGGTCAATCTCGATGCCAGCTATGGCGACTGGTGGATGGCCGCAAACGCCCTGCTTGCCGGTTTCGATGAAACCGACCGTAATGCTGTGCTTTGCGCGACGGCTGCCGGCTTCTACGGGATCGAGATTTGAAGGCAGTTTCGCGCAAGCACCTTTACCTAGTATCAAATCCCTCCGTGGCAGGGTGTTGATCAGCACTTGTCGTGCCGGCAACGCGGCATATTTATTGCGTCGCACAAGAAAAGTGCTAGTGTCGGCCTCACTTGCGGACACGAAGAACAAGAATGCAAGGTTGCGTCCGGTTGGGAGCGGCGTTGTCGTTTACGGTAACAAGGAGAACGCTTCCGATGTTTTACCAGTTGTATGAACTGAACCACGCGATGATGGCACCCTGGCGCGCTGCGGCCGATGCCATGCGGCTGGCCTACGCCAATCCGTTGAACCCGATTTCCCATACCTATATGGGCCGAGCGGCCGCCGCCGGTCTTGAAGTGTTCGAACGCACGACGCGCCGATACGGAAAACCGGAATTCGGCCTGCCCGAGACGCTGATCGACGATAGTCCGGTCGCGGTACAGGAGCGGATCGTCTGGCGCGAGCCCTTCTGCAATCTCATCCATTTCGAGCGTGCGCTGCCGAAGAACCGGTCTGCCGATCCAAAGGTGCTGATCGTTGCGCCGATGTCGGGGCATTATGCAACGCTGCTGCGCGGCACGGTCGAGGCGCTACTGCCGCAATCGGATGTCTACATCACCGACTGGATTGACGCCCGCACGGTGCCGCTGACGGAAGGCACCTTCGACCTCGACGATTATATCGACTACGTCATCAACATGTTGCATTTCCTCGGCCCGGATACGCATGTCGTCGCCGTCTGTCAGCCTGCCGTTCCGGTGCTGGCCGCCGTTGCCCTCATGGAATCCAACGACGATCCGCTATCGCCGTCTTCGATGACGCTGATGGGTGGCCCGATCGACACGCGCATCAATCCGACGGCGGTCAACAAGCTCGCCAAGGAAAAGCCGCTCAGCTGGTTCCGTGACAACGTGGTGATGCCGGTTCCTTTTCCGCAGGTCGGATTCCTGCGTCCGGTCTATCCAGGCTTCCTGCAGCTGTCCGGCTTCATGTCGATGAATCTCGACCGCCATGTCACAGCGACCAAGGATTTCTTCGAACATCTTGTCAAGAACGACGGCGACGCCGCTGAAAAGCACCGCGATTTCTACGACGAATACATGGCGGTGATGGACCTGACGGCCGAGTTCTACCTGCAGACCGTCGACGTCGTCTTCATGCAGCACGCGCTTCCAAAGGGCGAAATGATGCATCGCGGCCAGAAAGTGGATACGACTGCGATCCGCAAGGTGGCACTGCTGACGGTCGAGGGCGAGAACGACGATATCTCGGGCGTCGGCCAGACGATGGCCGCTCAGACCATCTGCACCAACATTCCGGAGAACATGCGCCTGCATTACATGCAGCCGGATGTCGGCCATTACGGCGTCTTCAACGGATCGCGGTTCCGTCGCGAAATCGCTCCACGCATCACCGCGTTCCACCGCGAGCACGCCCGCAGCGCCAGGCCGGTGCGGCGGGTGATCAAGGGCGGTAAATCCGCCTGATTGAGAAGAGATATCGATTTCATCGATCGATATCAGGGGCTTGCTGGAATCTGCGGATAATTGTCTTGCAGAGGGGCAAGCCTCTTCCCATCTCGTAATAAGCGGGCCCGAAGGAGAGGCCCACTTTGAGCGAGGACTTCTGAACATGAACCAATCTGCATTGATCCGTCCGGACTGGACGCCCGCGACCATTGCCATGATGGTACTCGGTTTCGTGGTTTTCTGGCCGCTTGGTCTTGCCATGCTTGCCTATATCCTGTTCGGCGAACGGCTGAAGAGCTTCAAGAAGGATGCCAACGCCACCGTTGACGGCTTTTGCTCGTCCTTCAAGCGGAAGAGCCAGCGTTACGGCCGTCCAGGCTTCGGCACCGGCAACGTTGCCTTCGACGACTGGCGCGACGCTGAACTGTCCCGTCTCGAGGAGGAACGCCGCAAACTCGATGAAATGCGCGAGCAGTTCGATGAGTATGTCCGCGAACTGCGACGTGCCAAGGACCAGGAAGATTTCGACCGTTTCATGCGCGAGCGCAATTCCGGCGGCCCCAGTTCGGTCCCGGGCTTCCCGGCCAACTGATCCAGCGATCAGCGCTATAGACAAAACCGGCATCCCAAAGGTGCCGGTTTTTCTTTTTGATGCGGTCCCGTTTGTTCGGGATCATGCGCCCTTCAAACGAATCGGCTATCAAGACACTCATGTTCTCCCTGCTTCGAAAGTCGCGTCAGCCTAAAACCCCGCCACCGCCGGTGATGCGGACGGTCGATGTTGCCGGCAAGGTCATGCCTCTGACCATTCGCCAGAACGCCCGCGCCACGCGCATGACGCTGCGCATCGAGCCCGGCGGTCGTGCCCTGAAGATGACGATTCCCGCCGGATTGCCCGAACGCGAGATCAACGCCTTCCTCGATCGGCATCAGGGTTGGCTGATGACCAAGCTTGCGCGGTTTTCCGGCGAAAGCGTATTGGAAGAGGGCGGTACCATTTTGCTGCGCGGGGTCGCGCATCGGATCGAACGCACCGGCAAGCTTCGCGGTCTGACCGAAGCCGTCGTCATCGATGACGAGCCGGTGCTTCGCGTCAGCGGGGCTGAGGAGCATCTGCGCCGGCGCATCGCGGATTTCCTGAAGAAGGAAGCCCGCAGGGACCTGGAACGTCTGGTGTCGATCTACGCGCGCATGGTCGGTCGCAAGGTGAAGTCGCTGAGTTTCAAGGATACCCGCAGCCGCTGGGGTTCCTGCGCCGCCGATGGCGCCTTGAGTTTCTCCTGGCGCATTGTCATGGCGCCGCCGAAGGTGATCGACTATCTCGCCGCCCACGAAGTCGCGCATCTGCGCGAAATGAACCACGGGCCTGATTTCTGGGATCTCTGCGAGCAGCTTTGTCCTGCGATGGACGATGCCAAGCGCTGGCTGAAGCGCAACGGCACCATGCTGCACGCAATCGACTTCGACTGAGCGTCTCCGGCTCAGCGCCGGTATTGGTTGCCCAGAGCTTCCCTGATCTTCACGTCGGTCTTGTACTGGCTCAGCGCATAGACCGACCAGATTGCCGCTGGAATCCAGCCGATCAGGGTGATCTGTAGGATAAGGCAGACAATCCCCGCAATCGGCCGGCCGATGGTGAAAAATTGAAGCCATGGCAGGATGATGGCAAGCAGAAGGCGCATGATGTTCTCCGTGTTTCTATTCCGGATATAGGGAACCACGCCGGCCACGCAACCGGCTAAAGCGTGTAGGGGACGCGGACGAACGGGGAATCCGTCGCAAAATCCTTCGTATCTCGCGTGATAAGCAGCATGTGATGCGCCTGTGCAGATGCCTCGATAATCGCGTCCGGGAGCTTGATGGGACGCTTGCGGCGCAACGCCACGGCAAGGTCGGCGATCGGTGCCGTCAGTCCGACCAGCGTGAAGCTGGCCAGGAAGGCACGGGTTGCCTGTTCCACGTGTTCGCCGGCGCCTGCCATGACTTCCATCCACGAAATGATGCTGATGCCCCTTTCGTCGTAAAGGGCGAGTTCGTCGCGCGCCTGGGGAATGCCGTTCAAGTAGTCGATCAGGATGTTGGTATCGAACAGTGCCTTCACCATTCGCTGCGGGCCTTTTCCTGATAGCTCAACCCATCCATCCCGCCGTCGCCCCAAAGCCCGAAGGCTTCGTTTGTTTCAGCTCGGTTGCGGCGCAGAACATACTCGTCGATCGCAGCCCGGATGACGGCGGCGCGCGAGAGCTTTTCGGCTTTTGCGATATCTTCAAGCGCTTGAACCTGAAGCTCTGTAATATCGATCAACGTTCTCATAATCCACCTGTTGTATATCGATATATGATATCACTCTGTCGAAATCTTG
Organism: Rhizobium herbae; assembly: GCF_017873135.1. Classification (GTDB taxonomy): domain Bacteria; phylum Pseudomonadota; class Alphaproteobacteria; order Rhizobiales; family Rhizobiaceae; genus Pararhizobium; species Pararhizobium herbae. The sequence continues at coordinate 532,147 of NZ_JAGGJV010000003.1, forward strand.
TCATTGGGATATGCGACAAAGCCCGCATTTGTCGGTTTCAGGCTCGACTCACGGATGATTTCATGGCAGGTCGCTGTGCATGAAAACGGAAGTCAAAATTTGCGGACTGAAGACCGCCGAGGCTGTCGACAAGGCCGTTGCGCTGGGCGCCAGCCACGCGGGTTTCATCTTTTTCCCCAGAAGCCCGCGCAATATCGAGCCGGATGACGCAGGCCGCCTCGCCGATCGTATTCGCGGCAAGGCGAAGATCGTCGCGGTGACGGTTGATGCCGACAATGACGATCTCGACGAAATCGTCTCGGCCTTGTCTCCCGATATGCTGCAGCTTCACGGCAATGAAAGCCCGGATCGCGTTCTGACCGTCAAGGCGGTTTATGGGCTGCCGGTGATCAAGGCCCTATCGATCCGGGACGCCGATGATCTGAGGCGGATCGAACCCTATATAGGCATTGCCGATCGGTTTTTGCTCGATGCCAAGCCGCCGAAGGGATCGGACCTTCCCGGCGGTAACGGCGTGTCTTTCGACTGGAGGCTGCTGGATATGCTTGACGAAAGCGTCGATTACATGCTTTCCGGTGGTTTGAATGCGGACAATATCGGCGAGGCCCTGGCGGTCACGGGCGCAAAGGCCGTCGATACCTCGTCAGGCGTGGAAAGTGCGCCGGGTGTGAAAGACCTGAATCGCATGGAAGAATTTTTCAAGGCCGTCGCCCGCGCGGAGACGGACATCATCGCCAGGGATGGTGCATTGGCAGGGAGAAGCAAGTGAACGAGACGCCAAAATTGAATTCGTTCAAGGCCGGTCCGGACGAAGATGGCCGCTTCGGCATTTTCGGCGGCCGTTTCGTCGCCGAAACCCTGATGCCGCTGATCCTCGATCTGCAGGACGAGTGGACGAGGGCCAGAACCGATGCCGCATTCCAGGCGGAACTCCAGCACCTCAACACCCATTATACCGGCCGGCCGAGCCCGCTCTATTTCGCCGAGCGCATGACGGCGGAACTGGGCGGCGCGAAGATCTATTTCAAGCGCGACGAGCTCAACCACACCGGTTCGCACAAGATCAACAATTGCCTCGGCCAGATTCTGCTTGCCAAGCGCATGGGCAAGACACGGATCATCGCTGAAACAGGCGCCGGCCAGCATGGCGTTGCCTCCGCCACCGTTGCCGCCCGCTTCGGCCTGCCTTGCGTCGTCTACATGGGCGCGACAGATGTCGAGCGGCAGGCGCCGAACGTGTTCCGCATGAAGCTGCTTGGCGCCGAGGTCAAGCCGGTGACGGCCGGTCACGGCACGCTGAAGGACGCGATGAACGAGGCCTTGCGCGACTGGGTCACCAATGTCGACGACACCTATTACATGATCGGAACCGCTGCAGGCCCGCATCCCTATCCGGAAATGGTGCGCGAGTTCCAGTCGGTGATCGGCAAGGAAGTGCGCGAGCAGATGATGGCGGCCGAAGGCCGTCTTCCGGACTTGCTGGTCGCCGCTGTCGGCGGCGGATCGAACGCAATCGGACTGTTCCATCCCTTCCTAGACGACCAGAGCGTCAAGATCGTCGGCGTCGAAGCGGGCGGCAAGGGCCTGGACGGCGAGGAACATTGTGCGTCGCTGACGGCCGGTTCTCCGGGCGTGCTGCATGGCAACCGCACCTATCTGCTGCAGGACGGTGACGGACAGATCAAGGAAGGCCATTCCATTTCCGCCGGTCTCGACTATCCGGGCATTGGTCCGGAACATTCATGGCTGAAGGATGCCGGCCGCGTCGAATATGTGCCGATCATGGACCATGAGGCGCTGGAGGCCTTCCAGTTCCTGACGCGTCTCGAGGGCATCATTCCAGCACTCGAGCCGAGCCATGCGCTGGCGGAAGTCATGAAGCGGGCCCCGAAGATGGACAAGGACCAGATCATCGTCATGAATCTCTGCGGCCGCGGCGACAAGGACATTTTCACCGTCGGCAAGCTGCTTGGAATGGGACTGTAAGACGATGACCGCACGCATGGACAAACGATTTGCCGATCTCGCCGCAGAAGGCCGCCCGGCGCTGGTCACCTATTTCATGGGCGGAGACCCGGATTTCGACACGTCGCTGGCGATCATGAAGGCGTTGCCGTCTGCCGGATCCGATATCATCGAGCTTGGCATGCCCTTTTCCGATCCGATGGCCGACGGCCCGGCGATCCAGTTGGCTGGACAGCGCGCCCTGAAAGGCGGCCAGACACTGGTAAAGACGCTGGAAATTGCCCGCCGCTTCCGCGAAGACGACCAGGATACGCCGATCGTCATGATGGGCTATTACAACCCGATCTACATCTACGGCGTCGAACGCTTTCTCGACGATGCGCTGGCTTGCGGCATCGATGGCCTGATCGTTGTCGATCTACCGCCGGAAATGGATGACGAACTGTGCATCCCGGCCCTGAAGAAGGATATCAACTTCATCCGGCTGGCGACCCCGACGACGGATGACAAGCGGTTGCCGAAGGTTCTCGAAAACACCTCCGGTTTCGTCTATTATGTCTCGATGAACGGCATCACCGGTTCGGCCCTGCCGGACCCCACCGTTGTCGGCGGTGCGGTCCAGCGGATCAAGGGCCATACCAAGCTTCCGGTCTGTGTCGGCTTCGGCGTCAAGACGGCTGAGCATGCACGCGCCATCGGCGCGTCGGCCGATGGCGTGGTCGTCGGCACGGCCATCGTCAACCAGGTGGCGTCCAGCCTGACCGCGGACGGAAAATCGACAGGAGCAACGGTACCGGGCGTGGAAACACTGGTTCGCAGCCTTTCCGCCGGCGTTCGCTCCGCAAGACTTGTCGCGGCCGAATAATTGCCCACATTGTGAGGCAGACCGGTTTTAAATATTCAGGAGTTTGGATTTGAACTGGATCACGAATTACGTTCGACCGAAGATCAACTCGATGCTCGGTCGCCGGGAAGTTCCGGAAAATCTCTGGATCAAATGCCCGGAAACCGGCGAGATGGTGTTTCACCGCGATCTCGAAGAGAACAAATGGGTCATTCCCGCCTCCGGCTTCCACATGAAGATGCCGGCCAAGGCGCGGCTGAAGGACCTGTTCGATGACGGCGTCTACGAGGCTCTGCCGCAGCCCAAGGTGGCGCAGGACCCGTTGAAGTTCCGCGATTCGAAGAAATACGTCGATCGCCTGCGCGACAGCCGGATCAAGACCGATCTGGAAGACACGATCGTTGCCGGCGTCGGCCGCTGCCGTGGCGTCAAGCTCGTCGGGGTCGTACATGAATTCAATTTCATGGGTGGCTCGCTCGGCATGGCCGCCGGTGAGGCGATCATCAAGGCATTCGAAAAGGCGATCGCGGAAAAATGCCCGCTGGTCATCTTCCCGGCCTCGGGCGGCGCCCGTATGCAGGAAGGCATCCTCTCGCTGATGCAATTGCCGCGCACCACGGTCGCGGTTCAAATGCTGAAGGAAGCCGGTCTTCCCTATATCGTCGTGCTGACCAACCCGACCACCGGCGGCGTGACGGCATCCTATGCGATGCTAGGCGATCTGCATCTGGCAGAGCCGGGCGCCGAGATCTGCTTTGCCGGCAAGCGCGTTATCGAGCAGACTATCCGCGAAAAACTGCCGGAAGGCTTCCAGACGTCGGAATATCTGATGGAGCATGGCATGATCGACATGGTCGTCAAGCGCCACGATATTCCCGATACGCTTGCCCGCGTCCTGAAGATCCTGATGAAGAAGCCGGTGGATGCCGCCAAGCTCAATGGCAGTACAGCACTTGCCGCGATACCGATGGCAGCCAGCGCCTAAATACATGGTGCGCCCGGGATTGTCCGGGCGCCTGGAAGGCATGAGACGATTTGGAATTGGCGCGTTCTGAGCGCGCTTGATGAGCGCTCGGCGCTCCAACGGCGGTTGGAGGAGCGGGTGATGACGACGACGCAGGTCAGCGAGGCGGGGCAGGAAATCGACAAGCTGCTGGCCCTGCACCCCAAGGGCTTCGATCTGTCGCTCGACCGGATCACCCGGCTGCTCGACGTACTCGGCAATCCGCAGGACAGGCTTCCGCCGGTCATTCATGTGGCCGGTACCAATGGCAAGGGTTCGGTGACGGCCTTTTCCCGGGCGATCCTCGAAGCGTCCGGTCTGAGCGTCCATGTCCACACATCGCCGCATCTCGTCAATTGGCACGAGCGTTACCGCATCGGCAAAAAGGGTGAGCGCGGTGCGCTGGTCAACGATGCCGTTCTGGCGGATGCCGTCCGTCGTGTCGGCGAAGCCAATGGCGGCCAGAAGATCACCGTGTTCGAAATCCTGACGGCGGTCACTTTCGTACTGTTTGCCGAGCATCCGGCCGATGTTGCGATCATTGAAGTCGGTCTCGGCGGCCGTTTCGACGCGACCAATGTGATCAAGACCCCCGCCGTTTCCGTCATCATGCCGATCTCGCTCGATCACCAGGCCTATCTGGGCGACCGCGTCGAACTGATCGCCGCCGAAAAAGCCGGGATCATGAAACGTGGCTGCCCGGTGGTGATTGGCCATCAGGAGGAGGATACGGCGCGCGACGTGCTCGTCTCCATCGCCGAACGGCTGAAATGCCCGCTGTCGGTCTATGGTCAGGACTTCATGGCGCACGAGGAATTCGGCAGGCTCGTCTACCAGGACGAATTCGGCCTGGCCGACCTGCCGTTGCCGCGTCTGCCGGGGCGCCATCAATACGCCAATGCCGCCGCCGCCATCCGGGCCGTGAAGGCGGCCGGGTTCGATATTTCCGATGCTTCCATCGACAAGGGACTGGTGACGGTCGACTGGCCGGGCCGTCTGCAGCGCTTGACCGAGGGCAAGCTTGCATCTCTCGCGCCGAAGGGTTCCGAAATCTGGGTCGATGGTGGGCACAATCCGGGCGCCGGCCAGGTCATCGCCGAAACCATGGCCAATCTCGAAGAGCGGGAGCCGCGTCCCCTGTTCCTGATCACCGGCATGATCAACACCAAGGATCCAGTCGGTTATTTCAAGGCGTTCAAGGGGCTCGCCGAGCAGATATTCACCGTGCCGATCCGCGGTTCGGATGCCGGAATAGATGCGGTTGCGCTCGCCGACGACGCGGTTACGGCTGGATTCGAAGCTGGTGCGGTCTCGTCGGTTGCCGAAGCGCTAGGTGCGATCACCGCCATGTTTGACGACGATCCGGTCGCGCCACGCATCCTGATCGGCGGCTCGCTCTATCTGGTCGGCGACGTGCTGGCCGACAACGGAACCCCGCCCAGATAAGCTGGGCGGACTGCAATTCCTCGACAAGGCAAACGAATGAACGACAACAATCCCGAATTGCCGGAAGGCTATTCGCCCGTTCCGCCGGGCAAGGTTGCCAACGTTGTGACATTCCTGGAGATGCGCAAGCGGCCGCCGGATATGAACAGGCTGCCGGAATCGCCACTCGACCTGGTGCGACTGGGTCCGCAGAATCTCGATATCTACCGGCGCCTGTTTCGCGAGGTCGGCGAAGACTGGTTGTGGGTGTCGATGCTGGAGATCGGCGATGACGCGGTTCGCGATATTCTTGATCATCCGTCGATGGAGACATACGCGTTGCGCGATGGCACCCGCAATATCGGCTTGGTGGAGCTCGACTTCCGGGTTTCCGGCGAATGCGAACTTGTCTATTTCGGCGTGGTCAAGGATGCGATCGGCAAGGGCGCGGGACGCTTCCTGATGAACCAGGCGATTGCCAGGGCGTGGACGCAGCCGATCGATCGTTTCTGGCTGCACACCTGCACATTCGATCATCCGGCCGCTGTCGGGTTCTATCAGCGCTCCGGCTTCAAGCCCTACGCACTGATGGTCGAAGTCCACGACGATCCGCGTCTGTCGGGCCTGTTGCCCAGAACCGCAGCACCCCATATCCCGTTGCTGGAAATTGCTGCCAACACCGAATGACCGATCCGAGACGAAAAAAGCCCGGTTTCCCGGGCTTTTCAATTCGATTCCAGATGTCAATTAGGCGGCTGCGTTGGAAATCCAGGATGTCAGTGCTGTCTTCGGCGCGGCACCCACCTTGATGTCGGCCACTTCGCCGGCCTTGAACATGGCGAGCGTCGGGATGGAACGTACGCCATACTGGGCGGCGATTTCCGGGTTCTCGTCGATATTGACCTTGGCAACCTTGACCTTGCCGGCCATTTCAACGGAAATTTCTTCCAGGCTCGGAGCGATCATCTTGCAGGGGCCGCACCATTCGGCCCAGAAATCGACGATGACAGGCTCGACGGAGTTCAGGACTTCGTCCTGAAAATTGGAAGTATCGACTTTTACGGTAGCCATAGGCTGCTCCTTGGTTTCGAAATCGGCGTTCTTCGAACGGTTGTCCATCATGTGATGGTTGAGCGTCAGCTTTTCAATGCCATTCCTATCTCACTTTGTCGCGAGGTCCACAAGGCTCCTGTCGAGCATCTCCTGCGGCAAGGTGAGTACCGAGGGACCTTCGGTATAAATCAGCACGCATTGGAACGCGTGATCGGGATAAAGCGGCTCCAGCAGGGCGCGGTAGATTGCAAGCTGCGCCCGGTAGACGAAGGGGATCGCTTCCGGCGATACCGGGATTTCGCGGTTTGTCTTGAAGTCGGCGATGACAACGGTGTTTCCGGACACGGCCAGCCGGTCGATGCGGCCCGACACGGCAAAATCCCTCGCGCCGAGTTTCAGGGTACCCATCACGGCCACTTCCGCCCGGCTGGTCTCTGAAAACAGCGCAACCAGCTCGGGGTGCTCGATCACGTTGAGAACCGATTGGGTCAGGGCCTGCCGCTCAGGCGCAGACCAGCGCGGGACGGAGCGCAGCAGGTAACGCTCGGCCGCGGCCTGGCGCTCGTCCGGTGCGATCGACGGCAGCACCTGCAGGAACCGGTGCAGCAGCGCGCCGCGCAGCAGTGATGTGTTGGCGCCGGGTTTTTGCGAAAACAGCGCCGATCCGACGATCGTGTCGGTATCCTCTTCATCGATGACGGCCCCGGCCCCCGAAGGGCTGAGCGGGCGCGGCAGATGCCGTTGCGGCGGCAGCGGCTGCAAGAGCGCTGCCGGCAGGCCTATGTACCGTGCTTCCACCGCCTGGTTGTCCGTATCCTGTGTCTGCAGATCGCGGCCGATGGCGGACACCCGCCAGCGATGGCCCGTCCACTCCTGATCGCCGGCGGAAAACGTCGTCGGCGTGCTGCGGCCGTGGTCATCGGCGGAGAGGCTGGCGGTCACCATTGCGTGCCAACTGTCGGGATTGGCGCGCTTGCCCTGGTAGCCGCAGACGATCAGCCGGTCGGCCGCGCGTGTCATGCCGACATAGAGAAGCCGGCGGTACTCTTCCTCGGCCGCGATTTTCAGCCGGTCCGTATCCGCATCGACCAGCGTGTTGGAGGCAGCACCCGGCGGCCGCCAGACCGGAAGCGGGGGTGCGTCCTGGCCGTCGTCCCGCTTGATCATGCGCAGGCCGGAGACATGCTGCGAATTGAAGGCCTTGCCGCCGCCGTCGACCAGGAAGACGACCGGTGCCTCCAGCCCCTTGGCGGCGTGCACCGTCATGATGCGGACTTCGTTGCGCTCCTTGTCCTGCTCGCGCTTGACGGTGGGAGCTTCCATCTCCAGTCCGGAGATAAAGGCCTGCAGCCCCGGCAACCCGTTCTTCTCATGGTCGAGCGCAAAGGTCAGGAATTCGTCGAGGATGTCGCTGACCTCCGTGCCAAGCCTTCCGAGAAAGGCGGCACGGCCACCGTCATGGCCAAGGATCAGGGCATAAAAATCATGGACGGGCAGGGTGCGCGACAATGCCCTGTATCGCTGCAGCTTCCGCATGGCCGCGTGATAGCGGCTGGTTTCGTCGGCGCCGAAATCCAGCAGGTTTTGCCAGACGCTGACCGAAAGGGGCCGGCCGATGGCGAGTGCTGCGATATCCTCTTCGTTGAGATCGAACAGCGGACTTTTGAGAACAGCGGCCAGCGACAGGTCATCCTGCGGCAAAAGCACGAAGCGGCCGAGCGCCATCAGGTCCTGAACGGCGATATGGTTGGTCAGCACCAGCCGGTCGGCACCGGCAACGGGGATATTCCGGCGGGTCTTAAGCGCCCGGGTCAGCGCATTGACGAAGGCGTCGCGCTTGCGCACGAGAACGATGATATCGCCGGGCTGCATCGGCCGCCTGACGCCCTTTTCAATCACCGTTTCCTTGCCGATCCAGTCGGCAAGCACGCTGGCGATGCGCTGCGCCAGGATATTGGCCGGCGCATCCTCGGGCGTCGCGTCGAAGGCGGCGGTCCAGTCGTCCTCCTGAATGCTGTCGGCTGGCGCGATCGCATCCCAGACCTCGACCAGCCCCGGATGGCCGATGCGGTTGGAGGCATGCACGACGGCGTCGTTGCGGGCGCTGAGCCCGCGGGCATGGGCCGGATTTTCAAACACGGTATCGACGGCCGACAGCACGTCTTCCGTCGAGCGGAAGGACAGCTGCAGCCGGATCGGGCTGAAGGCCTTGCCGCCGTCGCGGACCCGCCGTTCGGTCTCGACGCTCTCGTCGGAAAACCGTTCGGGACGGGCGCCCTGGAACGAATAGATCGACTGTTTCTCGTCCCCGACGGCAAACATCGTCCGGTTGCTGCCACGTGCCGTTTCGCCGGAGAAGAAATCCTCCGCCAGCGACTGGATGATCGTCCACTGCACCGGGCTGGTATCCTGCGCCTCGTCAACGAGGATGTGATCGATGCCTTGATCGAGCTTGTAGTGAATCCAGCGGCTGACATCGCCGCGCGACAAAAGCGTTGCCGTTCGGTTGATCAGGTCGTCGAAATCCAGCTGGCTGCGGCTCTTCTTGATGTCCTCGTAGTCGGCGTTCAGCCGGTCGGCAAGCACCAGCGCCGCCTTGGTTGCCTCGAACATGGCGATGAGGTTGAGGCGGTTGGTGGCACCGACGATGTGGTCGCGGGCGGCGGTGACAAGGTCTTCCAGATCCGGCGCCTTGTCGCGCATCGCTTTCGACAGGAAGGCCGAATCCGCTCTCGGTTTTCCGGCCTGGGTGAAGAACAGTCCGATAAGCGCGTGGTAGCGCTGCAGCGGATCGCCGAGTTTGGCGACCGCGCGCAGACCATCGGCAAACTCCGTGACCTTGGCTCCGCCGGTCGATTGCGCCATGCCGATATAGCGTTCGAGCGCTGCGCCGTTGAGACCCTTGAGAGGCCAGAATCCGGCTAACGCCGTCTGTGTCGTCTCATCCGCGCCGAGACCGAGAGCTGATCGAAGCGCCGGATCGATGCCGCCCTTTCGCCCCGCGCCGTCCAGAAAGACCTGTACGGGCGTGCGGTTGGCGACGATCGCCGACAGCAGCTTTTCCAGCCCGGTATCGTCGGCCAGATCGAGCACGGTGGCAAAGGCTTCCGTCAGTTCGTGGTCATCCTCGCTGGCGGTCGCGGTCAAGAGCGCCCGGCGGGCATCGGCCAGGAGCGTGGCGGAGGCGCGGTCGTCCAGAACGGAGAAATGGCCGGCGACATTGGCTTCGAGCGGAAACTGGTGCAGCAGCGCCTCGCAGAAGGCGTGGATCGTCTGGATCTTCAATCCGCCCGGCGTCTCCAACGCGCGGGCAAACAATCGCCGCGCCTCCTGACGCTTCAGGAGATCCGGCCTTTCGCCCTCGATCGCGGCGATCCGGTCATTCAGCGCGTCGTCGTCCAGCGTCACCCATTCGGCCAGCCGCTCGAAAACGCGGTTGGACATTTCGGATGCGGCGGCCTTGGTATAGGTGAGGCACAGGATCGCCGAAGGCCGGCAGCCGGACAACAGAAGCCGGATAACGCGCTGAGTCAGCACATGCGTCTTGCCGGAACCGGCATTGGCCGACACCCAGGCGGAACGCGCCGGATCGGAAGCGAGCGCCTGCTTGGCCGAGGTCCAGTCGAGCCAGGCCTGCGGCGAGGGATCGAGAGGGCCGAAATCGTCATCCTTCACTACTGTCATCCTCGCCTTCGGCTGTCGCCCATTCGGCGACGCGGGCCAGATGGTCGTACTCGCCGCCGTAATCGCGTTCCTTCTGCACGATCAGCCGGGAGGCAAAGCCGTATTTACCGCTCATCAGCGCGGCGAGAAGCCCGGTCAGTTCCTTCAGCGAGTCTTCGGCGAGCTGATCCGCCGATTTGGTCTCGACGTTGGCCCGCGCCTTGGCATGCTCGTTGTTGACCTCCTGAACGGCAAACCGTTCGCCGGGTTTCAGGCGGACATAGAGCAGCGATTGTGGATGTTTCGACCCGGCACCCTTGAAGGCGCCGGCCTTGAGGGCGGCCGCTTCCAGTGCGAGCTGCGGATCGAGCAGGGCGCGTGCCTCGTTGATGGAGGGCGTCGATCCCGTCTTGTAGTCGACGATCACGGCGCTGCCGTCACCGAGAATATCGATACGGTCGGCGATGCCCGTCAGCTTGATATCCGAAACGCCGAGCTCCATCGATGCATAGAGTTCGGTAAAGCTCTTGCGGATATCCGGCTGCCTGCCGATTTCCCAGTCGATGAAGGCCTTGCCGACGGCGGCAAAGCGCGGCCGCCAGACGATATCGATATGGGCGGGCAGGGCCTGCTCGTCGAAAGCCTCGTTGAGAATCCGGCTCATTTCCGCTTGGGCTTCCGGCGATGCGGCATCCAGCCCGGCGCGGACGAAGCGCTCGACGATCTTGTGGTAGAGTGTACCGCGCTCGGCGGCCCCGGGATCGCGGTTGAACGGATCGATCGGCTGCAGGCGCAGGATACGCCGGGCGTAAACAGCATAGGGATCGCGCCGCAGCCGGCTCACCTCGCTGAAGGAATAGCTGCGCGGCTGCTGGTCCGCCGGTGGCTTCGGTTCGGGCCTTTTGGCCAATGGCTGGGTGACGCCCTGATCGAGCATGCCGGCCCATTGCTGATAATCCCGGCTGTTTTCACGCAGTTTTCCGGCAAATGCCTTGCCGCCGACGGCCAGAAGCCGCTGTAGCCAGCGGGAGGCCACAGTCGGTGTCGCGCCCTTGCGCATTGCCCGCGTCAGGATCAGCTTGCGGGTACCGCAGGCCATCTGGAAATCGTGGGCCAGCTGGCCGATCCGCCGCTCCGGCGGCTCCAGGCCGATGGATGTCTTCATCGTTCGCGACAGAAACGGATCATTCGCCGTCTGCCCCGGCCAGGTGCCTTCGTTCATGCCGCCGAGCACCACCAGATCGACACTCTGCAGGCGGGATTCGAGCGCGCCGAAAATGAACACGCGGGGATGGCGCATCGAGCGCGGCTTGATCGATTCGCTCGCCGAAAGCGCCTCGACGATGTCGCTCCATTGTGGCCCATCGGCCGTCAGCTGGCCATCCGTATCGATAATGGAGCGTAGGAGTGTCGCTAGTGTTTCGCCGGCTTCACCGGACCAGAGGCCGGCAAGACTGCCGCGCTCGTCGATCGCCACTGCTTCCAGAGCCGTGCCGGTTTTTTCCGCCCATTCGGCAAGCGTCAGGGCCGCGGTCAGGCCACGGCCGCTTCTGTGGTGGCGTACCAAGGTGCCGGCCAGCGGTTCCGCTGCGGCTGCAATACGTCGGGCCAGGTCGAGAGCTCTCTCGATTGCGTCGTCATCGATATGGCCGCGCCATTCCGGCAGATGTTTTTTCCCGGCTTCGCGCCGGAGTGTCTGGTCGAGCAGAACCTCGAGCTCCGAAATATCGGCGCTGCCGGTGCCGCCACGCAGCGCCATCAGTTCCAGCGTCCCGGCTGCCTCGTTCATCGCCTCGGTGGATAGTCCGAAACGCGCCAGAGGATGCTTGAGAAGGGCTGTTACGGATACCGGATCGCCCGGCCGCAAAGCCGCCTCGAGCAGCAATCGCGTCAGGCTGCCAGGTCCGGTGGAAGACAGCGGCGTGCCGGCCGAATCGTCGGCCTCGATGCCGAAGCGCATCAGTTCGGCGGCCACGCGGCGCGCAAGGTCGCGATCGGGGGTGATGAGGGCAGCCTGGCTTTCCTCGCTCCCGTGGAGCGCAAGGCGCAGGGCGATGGCGATCGCTGTCGCTTCCTCGCGTTCATTGGCGGTTTCGATCAGGGCAGCATCAGCAAAGGCTTCCGCGAGCCTGCCTGGATCGATCTCGCCGCGAAGCGCTGTCCAGCTGCTGGTCGCCTGAACCGGCAGCAGGGCGTGCGAGATCAGCTCTGCCCGATAGTTGAGATCTGGCTCCGGGGCGCCGAGAACCGATACCGCGTGGCGGGCGATCCCCATGCGTTTCAGCAGGCGGAAAAAGCCGTATTGCGGATGGCTGCGGCTTGCCGGATCGGGCCTGCCGGCCAGGGTCTCGGTTTCGGGCGCAATCATCATCCATTCCACGTCACTCATTGTCTGGTCGAGACCGGGAAGGACGATGGTGCCGTTCGGGAGCTTCTGCACGGCGGCGACGAGCTTCGCGGTGGCTGGAATGGACCCCGTGGACCCCGCGATGATGATCGGCCCGGTGACCTTGCCGTCGGCGATGCGCTGGGCTTCCGCTTCGAGGATGGCGTTGCGATGGCGGGCCGGGGAGGACTGCTTGAGCTCTTCCAGTCGTTCCGGCCAATAGACGCTGGCGATCTTCAGGAATTCGATCGTCAGCTGCCACCACAGGGCATGGTCGTTGGCATCGAGATTGTCGAGCGCTGCCCAATCTAGCTCTTCCGTTTCCATCGCATCGATGATCTCGGAGAGATTACGCGCCAGCCAGATCGCGTCGGCGGGGCTGGCGGGTGCAATCAGCGGGCTTTCGGCATGCACGTCGAGCACGGCTTTCGGTAGCTGGTTGCGCCAGGCGAGAATCAGCCGGCCAAGCTCGATCAGCCGGGCTGTGTTGGGCAAAGGCGGCGCAAGGTCGAGGATTGCCGGGATCTCGGCGTCGAAGAAACCGCTATCGTCATCGGTTTCCCCCAGCGCCCGGATCATCGGCAGGATCGCCGAGCGGCCGCCCAGGCAATCGACCAGTTCCGAGCGCAGCACGCGGGCCGAACGCCGGGTCGGCACGAAAATCGTCACGCCGGCAAGCGACAGCGGATCGGCCGTATCGTAGCAAAACCCGGGAACCAGATCGCCGGAACATAGCGTTTCGACCAGGGTCTTCAGGAACGGAAGCCCGGGCGGAATGGTGAAGACGTTGGAGACGGTGTCCGTCACGCCATCAGGCTCCTGCTTCGAAGCGGCGGATGGTATTCTCGGCTTCGCCTATTGCTTCCGGCGTTCCAACTGTCAGCCAGTGCCCCTCGAGAACAATGCCGAAAAGCCTGTTGTTCGCAATCGCCCGGTCGAAATAGATGTTGAGGTTGAAGGCATCCTCCGGCGCGTCGGCGAAAAGCCGGCTGTGCATGGCGATTGCGCCCGCATAGACGACAGGGTTTTCCATGCCATCCTTATAGCGCGAAAGCCGTCCTTGCGCATCGAGCGAGAAATCCAGCTTGCCGCTGTGGCCGGTGGTATTCTCGTTGCGCACGCAAAGCAGCGCCATGTCCATGGTTTGCGGGTCGAAGAAGGAGGCCAACCGCTCCAGATTGGACGGCGAACCCGGTTTTTCACCCACCCAGAAAAGATCGGCATTCATCACCAGAACCGGCCCCTCGGGGAGCAGTTTCAATCCCTTGGCGAGCCCCCCGCCGGAATTCATCAGTGCTGCCCGCTCATCGGAAATGACGATCCTTGGCCGGCTTCGCTTTGCCAGATGTGCTTCCATACTGTCGGCGAAATGATGGACGTTGACTGCTACCGTCTCCACGCCGGCGCCGTCCAGGAGATCCAGCACATAATCGATCATCGGCTTGTCCGCGATCGGCACAAGCGGCTTCGGCATGGTGTCGGTGATGGGCCGCAGGCGGGTGCCGAGCCCTGCGGCGAGCACCATGGCGTTCTTGATGGGCCTTGGGTTGATAGGCATCGGCAGCACTTGATCCAGTGAATCGTCAACCGGTGATTCGGTTTAGAGGATTCCAGCCTTTATGCACCAATCGCGCAAGGGCGCGAGCGCTTCGTGCTGAAGCGCCACTTCAAGATAGGAGAATGTCCGCGGCATGTGCTTCATGTAGAACGGCTTGCCGTCACGTTGCATCAGCCGGACCCAGATGCCGACGAGCTTGCAATTGCGCTGGGCGGACATCAGGTGCCAGTCCCGCCGGAACGTCGCTTCGTCGAAATCGCCGAGCGCGCGACGCTCCGAGCAGTAAAGCGCCACCATGTCGCGGCAAAAATCCGGCTCGATCGTGACGCGGGCATCCTGTGTGATCGATGCCACGTCATAGGCCGTTGGGCCGATCATCGCATCCTGGAAATCGATGATGCCGACGCGATCGAATCCGGCCTGTCCGCTGCGCCAGATGATGTTCGGCGAATGGAAATCGCGCAGCAGCAGCTTCGTTTCCGATGTGGCGAGCAGATCGATCAGATGATCCCAGACAGCAAAATAACCGGCACGCTCCGCGTCGGATGCTTTCTCGCCGCGTTTCCACGGCAGGTACCAGTCGATCAGCAGGCTGGTTTCGATCTTCATCGCGGTGCGATCGAAATCGGGGATGTGGTGTGTGACCGTTCCGGAAAGCGCGATGTCGCGCGTTACAGGCTGCGCATGCAGATGGGCAAGGACGCGAACACTCTGAAGATACCGTTCGGCAATCGGCTGTCCGTCAGTATCCAGAACGCCATCACTGCCGAGGTCTTCGATCAGGAGGATGCCGGCGTCGAGATCGCTTTCATAGACTTTCGGCGCGCAGAATCCCTTGTCCCGTATATCGCGGTCAATGGCGACGAAGGGAATGACGTCCTCGGCCAGATGGGCAAGCTGCTGGTAGTATTTTCCATCCTGAAGGATAGGTCCGGGCTTGTGGCGGGCCGAATCCATCAGGATGTGCGGTTGTTCTCCGGGCATCAGGATGCGCTCATAGGCGCGCGCCGAAGCATCGCCGCTGAGATGACGGCGCCTGGCCTGACCATACCCGCGCGCCCGCAGGAAATTTCGGATTGCAAGACTGCGCTCGATCCGCGCCAGAGCAGCCGCATCGCCCGAAATTGTCAGCTGGCGTCCGTCGTCAAGATGCGAAAAACTGGCCGTCAGCCGCGTCTTCGGCAGTGCCGCCAGGGCATTTTCCGGCCATTCCACCAGGCAGATGCCGTCCGACAGAGCCTCGTCGAAACCGAGTTCATCGAGTTCGGACACATCCGCCAGCCGGTAGAGATCGAAATGCGAGACGGGAATGCGCAGATCGTAGCTTTGCACCAGCGTGAAGGTGGGGCTCGGGACCTCCAGTGCCTCGTCGTCCGCCATGGCGCGCAGGAAGGCGCGGGCCAGTGTCGACTTTCCGGCACCGAGGTCGCCGGAAAGGGCGAGACAGTCGCCGGCCTTCAATGCCAGCGCCAGATCCTCGCCGAGCTCGATAGTGGCTGCCTCGTCCTTGAGGATGAGCTCGATTGCCTGCATTATTCGGCCGCTGCGATTCTCGGCAGGTCGCCGGAGGGGATGCGGCAGGTGACTTCCGTGCCTTCGCCTTCGCGGCTGCGGATCGACACGGTGCCGTGGTGAAGGCTGACGAAGCTTTCGACGATGGAGAGACCAAGGCCGGCGCCGCCGTGTTGGCCATGGCTTTCGAAACGGTTGAACACCGTATCGAGAATATCCTGCGGAATGCCGGCACCGTTGTCGGTAACGCTGAAGACGAAGTCGCTGGCGTCGCGGCGGCATTTCAGGCTGATCGTGCTGCCGTCCGGCGCAAAATTGGCGGCGTTGGTGAGCAGCTTGATGAGGATCTGCTTCAGTCGCTGGTGGTCGGCGACGAACAGCCCGAGCATGTCCGGCGTATCGATCTGCAGCGTCACGGCGCTTTCCTGCAGCCTGTCGGCCATTTGCAGGGCAACCTCGTCGAGAAAATCCGTCAGGTTGATTTCCGACAGGTCGAGCTCGACGATGCCGGCATCGACGGTGGCGAGATCGAGGATGTCGTTGACGATCGTCAGGAGCAGCGAGGACGAGGTCGAGATATGATCGACATATTCCGCCTGCCGTTCCGTCAGGGCGCCGAAGGCCGGCGTCTTCAGCAGATCGGCAAAGCCGATGATGTTGGTCAGCGGCGAGCGCAGCTCATAGGAGACGTGCTGGACGAAATCGTTCTTCAGATGGTCCGCCATTCTGAGTGCATCGTTCTTTTCCGTCAGCGCGCGTTCGACCCGTGCGCTGTCGGTGATGTTGACGAAGGTCAGCATGGTCTGGGCATTGGGCAGCGGAATGACCGCGAAATCGAGGATCAGTCCGGTCCGCAGTTCGAGAATGCCCTGGCAGGACGGGCGTTCGTCATCGAAGCTGGTGATGAGATGCGAGAACCGCTTCCAGCCGTCCGGCTGGTCGTAGGACGGCGCGCAGGCCTGCTCGATGGCGCGGATATGGGTACCGG
Organism: Rhizobium herbae; assembly: GCF_017873135.1. Taxonomy (GTDB): domain Bacteria; phylum Pseudomonadota; class Alphaproteobacteria; order Rhizobiales; family Rhizobiaceae; genus Pararhizobium; species Pararhizobium herbae. Next base: position 548,544 of record NZ_JAGGJV010000003.1, read on the forward strand.
GTTTGGCTTCCAGCTCGCTGACGCCCCAGAGCGCACGGAATGCCGGGTTGGACAGCTTGATACGGCCATCAGGCCCGAACACGGCCACGCCTTCCGACAGGTGGTCGATGGTCTCGCCCTGGACCTGGACCAGCGTGTTGTAGCGTGTTTCCAGATCGACCTTTTCCGTCAGGTTCTCGAATACCCAGGTGGCGCCGCCTTGCGGCCGGGCGGTCGCAAAGACACGCAGGGTCTGGCCATTCGGCAGGTGCCAGAGGTCGGATTGCGTCTCGATCGCCTGATAGACTGCAAGCGCCGAATCTTTCCACTGTTTCCAGTTCAACTGCTCCGGCAGCTTGCCGACGGCGCGCAGACGGTCGAGGATTTCGCCATTGCCCGGCTTACGCTCGAGAAAACCCATATCGAGATCCCACAGGCGCTGGAAAGCCTGGTTGTAGAACTGCAGCCGCTGGCTGCCGTCGAAGATGGCGACCGGCGTTGCCAGGTGATCGAGCGTTTCGGCATGGCTTTTCAGGGTGCGGTTCAGTTCCTCGCGGACCGCCTCGACGTCGGAGACGTTGATGGCCATGCCCGCAGATCCGCTCGCGCTCTTGGCGTCCACCACGTCGAAAAACGTCCGGTTGCCCCTGACGACGGTGGAGACCTTTTCGCGATAGGGCGAATCATATGTGCTGAGGGCGCGGATCTTTTCGCGGGCGACGGTCGCCAGAAGCTCCCGGCTCTCCTTCACCGCAGCGGCCGGGTTGGCTGCCTCCACGGCTTCGGTATAGGCCTCGTTCACCCAGAGGATGGTTCCGTCCGGCCCGCGTTGCCAGACGGGCAGATCGATCGCATCGAGCAGTGCGTGAAGGGTGGAAAGAGAGCCGTGCAGGCGGTCGCGCTCCATCTTCACCTCGGCGAGTTCGGCGCGCAGATTGTTGAGCGCGACGAAACGGACGAATGCGCGGCCGCCGGACACGCGGCCCTGGGCTTCGATGATTTCGTTGCGGCTGGTTTCGACGACGAGATCGAAGCTCTGGGCATGTGAGCGCAGCAGTTCGATGGCTTTTTCCAGCTCGGATGCCGATTGCGATTTGATCCAGCGTCCGAACGCGAGGAAGTCGCGGTCGTCCTGTGGCGCACCCGTCTCGGGCGGCAGCTGGCCCAGGAATTCCGGCTTGTTCGACTGGCCTTCCCAGACGACGATCCGGCGGTTCTTGTCGGCGATCAGCGCCTGAAACCGGGAAATCCGGTGATTGGCATCGGCCAGCGCTGTGTTCAGTTCCCTGTTGTCGGTCTCGATGTTGCCGCGTTGGCGGATCAGCCAGATGGCCGAGATCATCGCTGCCGAAATGACGCCGATCAAGACAGAGAAAGTCACGACTTCGGAGGATCGGAAGACGCTGCCCGTGGCAACGCTCTCGGCCGCCGCGAAAGCGGGTCCGGCGAAAGCCGCGAGCGCCGAACTTGCCATGAAGCGGCGCAGCAGAGACGGAATCCGGCCGCCGGCGCGTTTCGAGTGACCTGTTTCCATGGCGTGCTTCCCCGTTTGCACCACATACGATCGACATGCCGGGAACCCGAATCACGGACGATCATATGTGTATTCAACACCTTGAAGCGTGCCCCGACCTTATCAGTCGAGTACGGCGCAAGGTCTTTGGTCCGGTTGCAAATCGCCACGCAGCGCTAAATCGAAATCCCGCCAAAAGCAGGCCTCGTTCAATTCCGATTGCAGTCCGGCATGTCTTCGTCTGTTTGCCGCCTCAACGACAAGACATCCCAAATTCGCGACGCGTCTGTTCCGCATCTTCGTCACGAATCAATGTCCCAAAAACATACGCCTTCGGGGATTCGTCGGGAAGGGTGAGGCAAAAAAAGAGGCCGCGATCTCTTGTCAAGATCGCGGCCCCTATATGTTGTGGATTATCCGGGTAAGGATTAGTACCGGTAGTGTTCAGACTTGAACGGGCCCTGCGGCGTCACACCGATATAGCCGGCCTGTTCTTCCGAAAGTTCCGTCAGCTTGGCACCGAGCTTGGCGAGATGAAGGCGCGCGACCTTTTCGTCGAGGTGCTTCGGCAGGATGTGGACACCCTTGTCGTACTGCTCGCCTTTGGTGAACAGCTCGATCTGGGCCAGAACCTGGTTGGAGAACGAGGCGGACATGACGAAGGACGGGTGGCCGGTGGCGTTGCCGAGGTTGAGCAGGCGGCCTTCCGACAGAAGGATCATGCGATTGCCCTTCGGAAACTCGATGAGATCGACCTGCGGCTTGATGTTGGTCCATTTCAGGTTGCGCAGCGCTGCGACCTGAATCTCGTTGTCGAAGTGGCCGATATTGCCGACGATGGCCATGTCCTTCATCGCGCGCATGTGGTCCATGCGGATGACGTCCTTGTTGCCGGTCGTCGTGATGAAGATATCGGCGGAGGAAACCACGTCTTCGAGCTGGACGACTTCAAAACCGTCCATGGCGGCCTGCAGGGCGCAGATCGGATCGACTTCTGTGACCTTGACGCGGGCGCCGGCGCCGGACAGCGAAGCGGCAGAACCCTTGCCGACGTCGCCGTAGCCGCAGACGACGGCAACCTTGCCGGCCATCATCACGTCGGTGCCGCGGCGGATGCCGTCGACCAGCGATTCCTTGCAGCCGTACTTGTTGTCGAACTTCGATTTGGTAACTGAATCGTTAACGTTGATCGCCGGGAACGGCAAAAGGCCCTTGGCATGCAGCTGGTAGAGACGGTTGACGCCGGTTGTGGTTTCTTCCGTCACGCCCTTGATGGCGTCGCGCTGTCTGGTGAACCAGCCCGGCGAAGCGGCGAGGCGCTTCTTGATCTGGGCGACGAGGATTTCTTCTTCCTCGGATTCAGGCTTCGACAGGACGTCCTCGCCGGCTTCGGCGCGGGCGCCGAGCAGGATGTACATCGTGGCGTCGCCGCCGTCATCGAGGATCATGTTGGAGACGCCGCCATCGGCCCACTGGAAGATCTGGTCGGTGTAGGTCCAGTATTCCTCAAGCGTCTCGCCCTTGACGGCGAAGACCGGAACACCGGTGGCAGCGATGGCTGCCGCGGCGTGGTCCTGCGTCGAGAAGATGTTGCAGGATGCCCAGCGCACGTCGGCACCGAGAGCAACCAGCGTCTCGATCAGCACGGCCGTCTGGATGGTCATGTGCAGCGAGCCGGTGATGCGCGCGCCCTTCAGCGGCTTCGTGGTGCCGAATTCCTCGCGGCAGGCGATCAGGCCCGGCATTTCCGTCTCGGCGATGGTGATTTCCTTGCGGCCGAAATCGGCAAGGCCGATATCCGCAACCAGATAGTCGTTTTTCGTGCTCATGAAAGTCTCCGGGCTGGTGCCGTGCACCGAGACCTGACGTTTTCGCCAGGCCGGGCAGGGCGCACTGAAATTCGCGCTTCCTGCGGATAGCAGGAAGTTTGTCCCTCAATTATCAGGAAACGCGAAAGGGAGCAACAGGACATAAAGAAGTCTTTATGTCTTTATGTCCCATCTTGAAGGCAGGTTCAGATTTCTTCGCCGAACTTGTCGGCCACCAGTGCATCGAGTGCATCGAGTGCATCGAGCGCCTGTCGGCCGCTGGCGGTGACGGAGATCGAACAGCCGGTGCTGGCGGCCAGCATCATCAGACCCATGATCGAGGTGCCGCCGACGGTCATCCCGTCCTTGGAGACGTGGATCTCGGCATCGTAGCCTTCGACCGTCTGGACGAACTTCGCGGATGCGCGGGCATGCAGCCCCCGCTTGTTGATAATCAGCAATTCGCGGGACAGCGTCATTGCCGACGACTCGCTATTTGCCACTGAGGACACGGCTTGCGACATTGATGTATTTCCTGCCTGCTTCGGATGCTTCGACGAGTGCCTTGTCCATATCGCTTTCGCCGCGGACGCCGGCCAGTTTGATCAGCATGGGAAGATTCACACCGGCAATGACTTCGACCGTGCCGCTCTGCATCACCGAGATCGCCAGATTGGAGGGCGTGCCGCCGAACATGTCCGTCAGGATGATGACGCCATTGCCTTCGTCGGCCGAAAGGACCGCTTCGAGAATGTCCTGCCGGCGCTGATCCATGTCATCTTCCGGACCGATGCAGACAGTCTCGATTGACTTTTGCGGACCAACGACATGCTCAAGCGCATGACGAAACTCTTCAGCCAGCTTGCCGTGTGTGACAAGCACAAGTCCGATCATGGTGTCTTCGCTCCAACTGCATCTGCAAATCTTAGGATGGTCAGATATCGCAACGCAGCAATTTCGTCCACCTTTGGGGCGTGCATCTTGGCAAGGAAAAGGCGAAGTGCAAGTTAAAAATCCGGAAATGCTGCCTTAAAAGGCATCATTGTCCTTGAAAATTGGCATTCTGAGGTAAAATAAGCCGCAAAATTTCAAAGGAATTCAAGCCCTCTGCCAAGGGAAGACGTAGCAATGGCAAAAAATCACCCGATGGAAGCAGAAAAGTCTCGTTTTCCGGCGGCATGCGGGGTTCAAATGGTGGTTTGACCGGCAGAATAGCGAAGTCCAGCACGGCAGCAGGGATTGTTTTGAGCTGAACGATGCCCGCCCCGCGGATCTCTGCAAGTCCTGCGATCGAGGCCGGCCGGCGGGCGATGATCTTGCCATTTTGCACAGAGATCAGCACCTGGTCGTCCGCCACCAGAGCGGCAAACAGCCCGATGTTCCTTGCCGCCGCCAGGCAGGCGAGCGCCAGCGTGGTCTTGCCCGCACCCGATGGACCGATGAGCAGGAAGCCGCGGGTTCCAAGCACCACGGCGGTTGCATGAACATTGGCCGCCTGGCGCGTCACGAATGGTTCTCGATCGGAAGCGAGAGGATGAAGCGGGCGCCGGTGATCTTGCCGGCCGCGTTCAACATATTCTCCGCCTTCAGCGAGCCGCCGTGCGCCTCGGCGATCTGGCGGGAGATGGACAGGCCGAGACCCGAATTCTGGCCGAAATCCTCCGCCTCCGGCCGGTCGGTGTAGAAGCGCTCGAAGATGCGGTCGATATCTTCGGCCTGGATGCCGGGGCCGTTGTCCTCGATATAAATGATGCAGCGGCTGCGCGTCCGGGTCAGGCGCAGGATGATACGCCCGCCTTCGTCCGGAACGAACGAACGGGCATTCTCGATCAGGTTGGTGATGATCTGGCCGATGCGCAGTTCGTAGCCGCCGACATCGAAGCGCGCCTTCGGATTGTCCTTTCGCTCGACGACGAAGCTCAGTTGGACCACTTTCTTGCCGCTGCGGATCTGGCGGGAGATATCGACGAGGTCGCCGAGCAGTTTTTCCAGGTCGACGGCCTTGGCGTCGCTGCGAGCAAGCTCGGCGTCGAGGCGGGAAGCATCGGAGATATCGCTGATCAACCGGTCGAGGCGGCGCACGTCGTGCTGGATGACGTCCATCAGCCGCTTCTTGGAATCGTCGGTACGGGCAAGCGGCAGCGTTTCGACGGCGCTGCGCAGCGAGGTCAACGGGTTCTTCAACTCATGGCTGACATCGGCGGCAAAGTTCTCGATGGCGGCGATGCGGTCATAAAGCGCCGTGGTCATTTCACGCAGCGCGACGGACAGGTTGCCGATCTCGTCCTGGCGCGACGAGAAATCCGGAATTTCCTCGCGCTCCTTGGCGCCACCGCGCCGCACACGGATAGCCGCTGCCGACAGGCGCCGCAGCGGATTGGCGATCGTGCTGGACAGCAGCAGCGACAGAATGACGTTGACCAGCGCCGCGACACCGAAGACGCGAATAATCGCCAGCCGCTCGGCATGGACGATCTTGTCGATGTCACCGGCCTGCGTCGATAGCAGCAGCACGCCGAGTACGGCGCGAAACCGCTGGACGGGGACAGCTACCGAGACGATCAGCTCGCCGTTCTCGGTGACGCGCACCACGGCGCCGCGAACGCCGGTCAGTGCGTTCATGACTTCCGGGTAGATCGAGCCGTTGCCACCGGGCGGTTCCTTGTAAAGGGGTAGGTTGCCCGGCTGCAGGATGCGGTTGAACCATGAATTCAGCCGATCGGACCATGTCACTGTTTCAGGTTCGATCGGGGGCAGGTCGAAGCGCAGAACCTGGCCACCGGTATAAAGATGCCGGGAGTCGAGCAACAGGTCGGCATCGGCATCGAACAGGCGGGCTCGGGTGCGGGTCGGCGAGATCAGCCGCCTCAAGACCGGTGCCACGCGTTCCTGATTGATCGGGAATTCAAGATCCTCGTCGCTCGGCAGCGGCGTGATGCTCTGCCCGGCCTGCAGTTCCAGCAGCTTTTCCGGATCGATGGTGATCGAGTTGGTATCGACGGAGGCGGAAGCCGCGATCGCGCCGGCAATGATCTCGCCTTGCGTCAGAAGGCTCTCCACGCGCGCATCGATCAGCCCCTCGCGGAACTGGTTGAGATACATGATACCGCCAACCAGGACGACGAGTGCGACAAGATTGAAGAACAGGATGCGGCGCGTCAGGCTGGAAAAGACGGCGTTGCCGAAAATGCGGCGAATCAACGTGAAGGGATGCGCCCACGTCCGGCCGGAAGCGGCCTTCGTGTCGCTGTCATCCATATCGATGTTTCGCAAGACTTCGACCAAGCCTTCAACCCCGCTTTCGCGGCCCCTGCATGTCAATGGCAGACTTGACTGCCGTTCAATGGCAGATCCGGCTGCCGTCCGCCCGAAGGCAAAAAAGGAGAAGACTGCGCTTTCGCGACCCGCTTCGGCGCGGAGCCGTATCATACAGCTCCATCGCTGGCCACGCCAGTCCGGCGCGCCCAGTGGCTTCCGCGTGCCGGGTCGCTATGCAATCCGGCTTCAGGCCGATTCGCGGAAACGGTAGCCGACGCCGTAGAGTGTCTCGATCATGTCGAAGTCGTTGTCGACCATCTTGAACTTCTTGCGCAACCGTTTGATGTGGCTGTCGATGGTGCGGTCGTCGACATAGACCTGCTCGTCATAGGCGGCGTCCATCAGTGAATCGCGGCTCTTCACCACGCCGGGGCGCTGCGCCAGCGAATGCAGGATGAGGAATTCCGTCACCGTCAGGGTTACAGGTTCGTTCTTCCACATGCAGGTGTGGCGCTCCTGGTCCATCGACAGCTGGCCGCGCTCAAGCGATCGCGCCTGGATGTCGGCGGCTGTCTTCGGCGAGCCGGCTGTGTTTGCGGCGGCAGCGGCTTCGCGGTTGGCCGAGCGTCGCAGGATCGCCTTGACGCGCTCAACCAGCAGTCGCTGCGAGAAGGGCTTGGTAATGAAATCGTCGGCGCCCATCTTCAGGCCAAACAGTTCGTCGATCTCCTCATCCTTGGAGGTGAGGAAAATCACCGGGATATCGGACTTCTGGCGCAGGCGGCGCAAAAGCTCCATGCCGTCCATGCGCGGCATCTTGATGTCGAAGATCGCCAGTTGCGGCGGCCGTGCAATCAGGCCGTCGAGGGCCGAGGCACCGTCGGTATAGGTCTCGACCTTGTAACCCTCTGCCTCCAGCGCAATCGACACCGAGGTGAGGATATTCCGGTCGTCATCGACAAGTGCAATCGTCTGCATCGTATAGGGCTCCACCATTCGCTGCGCCTCCGAGGCCAACCCGATTGTCCGGGCTCGTGCTGCGGTATGACGCGTTTCTTGAGTATAAAGGTGGAACAAATTGTGGCGAAGTAAAAAGCAAAAGCAATGAGGATCGCGCAAAGAGGAGTGTGTGAGCGGAAAAACGTCAGCCGAAAAGGCTCGATTCAACCGATTAAAAAAGCGATATTTTCTTTTAAATCGATTAATATACTGAAATCATTATCTTTTTTAAGTCAGCAATCTTGTCTTTTTGCCTTCATCCTTTTATGGTCGCTAAAATTCAACGTCTCTCGGCAAACCACGGAGGAAGCTGGACCATGACGGAACTCGGCATTCGCAACCCATCCCTTGGGCTGGAATCAATCGGTTTCACCAACCTGGACATGGTTCGGTACAACTTTGGCACCGCTGAACTCTATGAGGAAATCCTGCGCCGGAGCGAGGCGCAGCTAACTGCCCACGGGGCTGTGCGGGCACTGACAGGCCAGCACACCGGCCGTTCTCCCAAGGATAAATTTGTCGTTCGCGATGAAAATACGGCGGGCGAAATCTGGTGGGACAACAACAATGCAATGTCGCCGGAGCATTTCGCGGTGCTGCATCAGGACATGCTCGATCATGCAGAGGGCAAGTCGCTGTATGTGCAGGATCTGATCGGTGGCGCGGATACGGAAAATGCCCTGCCGACGCGCGTCATCACCGAATTCGCCTGGCATTCGCTGTTCATCCGCAATCTCCTGATCCGTCCGGAAAAGGCGGCACTCGCCTCCTTCGTGCCGAAGCTGACGATCATCGACCTGCCGGACTTCAAGGGTAATCCTGCCCGGCATGGTTGCCGTACGGAAACCGTGATTGCCTGCAACTTCACCCAGGGCATCATCCTGATCGGCGGCACGTCCTATGCCGGCGAGATGAAGAAGGCCGTCTTCACGATGCTCAACTACCTGCTGCCCGCCAGGCGCGTGATGCCGATGCATTGCTCCGCAAATGTCGGTCCGGATGGCGACGCGGCCGTGTTCTTCGGTCTTTCGGGCACCGGCAAGACAACGCTGTCGGCGGATCCGAAGCGCACGCTGATCGGCGACGACGAACATGGCTGGGGCGAGGACGGCATTTTCAATTTCGAAGGCGGCTGCTATGCCAAGACCATCCGCCTGTCGGCGGAAGCCGAGCCGGAAATCTTTGCGACCACTCGCCGCTTCGGCACTGTGCTCGAAAACGTCGTACTCGATGAAAACCGGCTGCCGGATTTCAACGACGGCTCGCTGACGGAAAACACCCGTTGCGCCTATCCGCTGGACTTCATTCCGAATGCCAGCAAGAGCGGAACGGCAGGACATCCCGGCACGATCATCATGCTGACGGCCGATGCCTTCGGCGTCATGCCGCCGATCGCCCGTCTGACACCCGATCAGGCCATGTACCACTTCCTGTCCGGCTACACGGCCAAGGTTGCGGGCACCGAAAAGGGGGTAACCGAGCCGGAAGCGACCTTCTCGACCTGCTTCGGCGCACCCTTCATGCCGCGCCATCCGTCGGAATACGGCAATCTCCTCAAGGCGCTGATCGCCGAGCATGGCGTCAATTGCTGGCTGGTGAATACCGGCTGGACCGGCGGCGCTTACGGTACCGGAAGCCGCATGCCTATCAAAGCAACGCGGGCGCTTCTGGCTGCGGCCCTTGATGGTTCTCTTGCTTCAGCCGACTTCCGGACGGACAGCAACTTCGGCTTCGCGGTGCCGGTCGCAGTGCCCGGCGTTGACAGCAGCATCCTCGATCCGCGCTCGACCTGGAGCGACGGCGCTGCCTATGACGCGCAGGCCCGCAAGCTGGTCGATATGTTCGTCGGCAACTTCGCCAAGTTCGAAAGCCATGTCGACGGCAGCGTGCGCGACGCGGCTCCCGGCGTAAGGCTTGCTGCGGAATAAGCAGCCTCCAGCATAGATTGCAGGCTATGATTCACGTGAAACCCGGCTCGAAAGTGCCGGGTTTTTACGTTTGCGATCGGTTCCCGCGTTTTCAAGCAAGCCGTCCTGTGAGATAGAGCGGTGGAAGGAAAACACGTCATGGCCAGCGATCCGCTTTACATCAACGACCGCATCGTCATCGCCGGCTGGGAGCTGACGGAGCAATTCGTGCTGGCCGGCGGCCCGGGTGGGCAGAACGTCAACAAGGTCTCGACGGCTGTTCAGCTGTTTTACGGCATCCAGGCTTCGCCGGCGCTGCCAGAGCGGGTGCGTGACAACGCCATCAAGCTCGCCGGCCGCAAGGTCTCCAAGGATGGCGTGCTGATGATCGAAGCCAGCCGCTTCCGCAGCCAGGAACGCAACCGCGAGGATGCCCGCGAACGGCTGAAGGAACTGATCCTGAAGGCGGCCGAACCGCCGCCGCCGCCGCGCCGGAAGACCAAGCCGACGAAGGGCTCGATCGAGCGGCGATTGAAGGAAAAGACCGGACGGGGCGAAGTGAAGAAGATGCGTGGGCGCCCGCAAAACGATTGAGGCCTGCAATTTTCACGCAGGCCTTGTTTTTTCTCGGTCACTGCACTCTGTTAGGGTCGGAGAAACTGGCAAAAGGAGTGATGCGCCATGGGTCTGTTCAGCTTTATCAAGAATGCCGGCAAGAAACTTGGCATTGGTGGCGATGACGACGCGCCGGATGTCGAAGCGGTCAAGAAGGAACTGGCATCCCACGATCTCGGCACCGACAAGGTGGATGTCGTGGTCGAGGGCGACAAGGTCGTGCTTACCGGCGTCGTCAAAGATCAGTCGGCCTTCGAAAAGGCCGTGGTCGCCGTCGGCAACACGCTGGGCATTTCGAAGGTGGAAGCCTCGGAACTGAAAGTCGCCGAAACCGCGACGGCAACCCCGGCCCCGGCAAAGGCGCCCGTCTTCTATACGGTGAAGAAAGGCGACAATCTCTGGAAGATCGCTGAATCGCAGTATGGCAAGGGCAAGGGTGCGAAGAACACTGTCATCTTCGAGGCCAACAAGCCGATGCTGACGCATCCGGACAAGATTTATCCCGGCCAGGTTCTGCGCATTCCGGATCAGGGCTGATCATGAAACGGCTCAGCGCAGGTCTGTTGGTTTTCCTTGCCGTCATGATGGCGTCTTTCAACGGGCCTGCGCTGGCCCAGGCGTTTCGCGAACCCGCCAAGGGTTCGGCGGAACGTGCGGCGATCCTCGATACCCTGCGCCCCGCCGTCGAGGCGGAAATGCGTGGCCCCGTCGAGTTCGTGGTGACGATCATCCGTGCCTCGCCCAACTGGGCCTTCGTCCAGGTCGAGCCGCAACGCCCTGGCGGCGGGCTGATCGACCCGGAAGAAACGGGCTTTGCCGGTGAATCCGACATGATGGACGGACTGACGGTCTATGGCCTGATGAGCTTCCAGTCCGGCCGCTGGAACCTGATCGATCACATGGTCGGGCCCACCGATGTCGGTTACGCCGTCTGGCAGCAGCGCTACGGCGTCCCTCCGGCAATCCTCGGACTGGAATAACGTTTCGATGCGGGTCCTGCCTCAAGGTATCCGGCATATTCCGGGCCTTCTCGATCGTGAGAAGCAGGAGGCGCTGGTCGAGATCATTCGTGCAGTCGTGGCAGAGGCGCCACTGTTCGTGCCGGCCATGCCGCGCACCGGCAAGCCGATGTCCGTGCGCATGACCAATTGCGGCCCGCTCGGCTGGGTGACGGACAAGGAGCGCGGCTACCGCTACCAGCCTGAACATCCGGTAACCGGCAGGCCGTGGCCTGCGATGCCGGGCGCGCTGCTCGATATCTGGCATGCCGTTTCAGGTGCGTCCAAGGAACCGGAGGCCTGTCTCGTCAATTTCTATGCCGACGATGCCCGTATGGGCCTGCATCAGGATCGCGACGAACAGGACCTGGAAACGCCCGTCGTCTCGATCTCGCTTGGAGACAGCTGCCTGTTTCGTGTCGGCGGGAGCGAGCGGAGCGACCGGACCCTGTCCTTCAAGCTATCGAGCGGCGATGTCGTCGTTTTAGGCGGCGAAGGACGTCTTGCCTTTCACGGCGTCGACAAGATCTATCCGAATACCTCGACGCTTCTGAAGAATGGTGGCCGCATCAACCTGACGCTCCGCCGCGTCACGGTGTAATTTTCAGAGTTTGCGCAGCGCCACCGTCTCGGTGAGGTGGTTGGGCCCCTTCTGCAGGATCAGGTCGGCACGCGGCCGCGTCGGCAGGATATTCTGGCGCAGGTTCTTCAGGTTGATATTGTGCCAGAGCCCTTCGGCGATCGTCAGCGCCTCCTCTTCGCTCACCTCCGCATAGCGCTTGAAGAACGAATCCGGGTTGCGGAACGCGGTCTGGCGCAGGCGCATGAAGCGATTGACATACCAGGTGTGGATCAGGCTCTCCTCGGCATCGATATAGATCGAGAAGTCGAAGAAATCCGACACCATCGGCACGATCTTGCCATCGGCCGGTAGATTGCGTGACTGCAGCACGTTGATTCCTTCGAAGATCAGGATATCCGGCCGATCGACGGTCTGGAACTGGTCGGGCAGCACGTCGTAGGTCAGATGCGAATAGGACGGTGCCTTGACGTTCGGCTGGCCGGCCTTGATCGCCGACAGAAAGCGCAAAAGCGCGCCGATGTCGTAGCTCTCGGGAAAGCCCTTCCGGTCCATCATGTTTTCCCGCTGCAACGTCGCGTTGGGATAGAGGAAACCGTCGGTGGTGACGAGATCGACCTTCGGGCTCGACGGCCAGCGCGACAGAAGTTCTGCGAGAATACGGGCGGTCGTCGATTTTCCTACGGCAACAGAGCCTGCGATGCCGATGACGAAGGGGGTCTTCGCATCGTTGGACATGCTGAGGAACCTCTGGCGCTGCGCAAACAGCATCTGCGAGGATTCGACATGCGTGGACAGGAGGCGCGACAGCGACAGGTAGATGCGACGCACTTCGCTGAGATCGATCGGGTCGTTTAGCGAGCGCAGCCGGTGCACCTCGTCCGCCGTCAGCGTCAGCGGCGTGTCGGCCCGGAAATGCGACCATTCTTCCGCCGAAAAGAAACGGTAGGGCGAATAGTCCTTGTTGTCGAAATGATCCGGAATATCGGCCGGCGCGATGTCTTTTGCGGCGATTGTCATGAACTGTCTACCGGCTTGCCTTTTCCTGGAGCCCCGACTGGCTGGTGCGCCGCTCGAGCTCGTCCATCACATCCTGCAACGGAATATCAGCAATTTTCAATACGACCATCAGATGATAGATCAGATCGGCACTTTCCGCGACGAGATTGGCGCGATCGTTGCTGATGGCGGCGATCACGGTCTCCACAGCTTCCTCGCCGAGCTTCTTGGCAGCTTTCGCCTGGCCATGCGCGACGAGCTTGGCCGTCCAGGATTCGTCCGGCGAGGCCTGTGCCCGCGTGGCGACGATGGTTTCGAGATCGGAAAGGGTGAAATCGCTCATCTGCTTCAAGTCCTCACGCTCAATCGAGCCGCATGGCAATGCCATGCTCTGCCATATAGCGCTTGGCTTCGCCGATACTATAGGTGCCGAAATGGAAGATCGAGGCGGCCAGCACCGCCGTCGCATGGCCGTCGCGAATGCCCTCGACCATATGATCGAGAGTACCGACACCGCCCGACGCAATGACCGGCACCGAAACGCGGTCTGCGATGGTCCGGGTGAGACCGATGTCATAGCCGGCCTTCGATCCGTCGCGGTCCATCGAGGTCAAAAGCAGCTCGCCAGCGCCGAGCGTGACCATTTTCTCGGCAAAGGTGACGGCATCAATGCCGGTCGCCTGCCTGCCGCCATGGGTAAAGATTTCCCAGCGGTCTTCTTCCCCGGGCTGTGACACTTTCTTCGAATCGATCGACACGACGATGCACTGGTTGCCGAACTTGTCTGCTGCCTCGGCGACAAAGTCGGGATTGCTCACCGCAGCCGAATTGATCGACACCTTGTCGGCACCGGCAAGCAGCAGCTTGCGGATATCGGCCACGGTTCGCACGCCGCCGCCGACCGTCAGCGGCATGAAGCAATGATCGGCTGTACGAGCGACGACGTCGAAGATCGTGTCGCGATTGTCGGAGGAGGCGGTGATGTCGAGGAAGCAGAGCTCGTCGGCACCGGCGGCATCATAGGCCTTGGCCGATTCGACGGGGTCGCCGGCGTCGATCAGGTCGAGGAAACTGACACCTTTGACGACGCGGCCGTCCTTGACGTCGAGGCAGGGAATGACACGGGCTTTGAGGGTCATGCTGCATTTCCTTGTCTGCCGCGAATGAGCGCCAGCGCTTCGGCCGGATCGATCCGCCCATCATAGAGCGCCCGGCCGGAAATGGCGCCTTCGAGTTTCGCCGCATCCGGCTGAACCATGCGGCGGATATCGTCCATCGAGGCAAGTCCGCCCGAGGCGATGACCGGGATGGAGACAGCATCGGCCAGTTCTAGCGTTGAATCCCAGTTGATGCCGGCGAGGATGCCGTCGCGGTCGATGTCGGTATAAATGATGGCGGAAACGCCGGCACCTTCGAATTTTTGCGCCAGCTCGATGACGCCGAGTTCGGAGGCTTCCGCCCAGCCCTCAACCGCCACCTTGCCGCCCTTGGCGTCGATGCCGACGGCGACCTTGCCGGGGAATTTTTTGCAAGCCTCGATCACCAGCGCCGGATCGCGCACCGCGACGGTGCCGAGGATGACGCGGGCAAGCCCGCGCGACAGCCAGTTCTCGATATGATCGAGCGTGCGGATGCCGCCGCCGAGCTGCACCGGGTTCTTCGTGGCCTTCAGGATGGCATCGACGGCAGCGCCATTGACGGTCTCGCCGGCAAAGGCGCCGTTGAGATCGACCACATGCAGCCATTCGAAGCCCTGGTCCTCGAAGGCCTTGGCCTGGGCGCCGGGGTCGGGATTGTAGACGGTCGCCTGCTCCATGTCGCCGAGCTTGAGGCGCACGCACTGGCCGTCTTTGAGGTCGATGGCGGGAAATAGGATCATGTCAGGGCTTCCAGCGCAGGAAATTCGAAATGAGGGCGAGGCCGAGCGTCTGGCTTTTTTCCGGATGGAACTGCGCGCCGGCCTTGTTTGCCCGGGCAACAAACGCCGTCACCGCGCCGCCATAGGTGGTGGTGGCGATCAGGTCTTCCGGGTTTTCGACGGCGAGATGGTAGGAATGGACGAAATAGGCGTGCAGGCCATCCTCGCCGGTCTTGATGCCATCGAACAACGGATGCGGTTGTTTCAGTTGCAGCGTGTTCCAGCCGATCTGCGGGATTTTCAGCGCCGGATCGGAAGGCACCATCTCGATGACATCGCCCTTGATCCAGCCGAACCCTTGCGTGGTGGTCTTTTCCAGACCGCGCGACGACATCAGCTGCATGCCGACGCAGATGCCGAGGAAGGGCCGGGCCGATTTTTCGACTGCTTCGCTCAGCGCCTGTTGCATGCCATCGACGGCATCGAGACCGCGGCGGCAGTCGGCATAGGCGCCGACGCCGGGCAGCACGATCCGGTCGGCGCTGGCGACTCGATCGGCCTTGTCAGTGAGCTCGATTTCAGCATTGATGCCGGCTTCACGCGCGGCCCGCTCGAAGGCTTTCGTTGCCGAGCGCAGATTGCCGGATCCATAGTCGATGATCGCAACGCGCATCAGCGTTCTCCATAATTCTCAAACAGGCCGAAAGCCGCGCGGCCATCGGTGGACTTTGCCGAAATAGGCAATACGGGCGGTTGCGAGACGGTTTCGGGTGGTTGGGCGGCGTCAGTTTCCGACTGATGATCGTAGATCATTTCCGCCGTTGCCAGATCATCCGCAGTGATGATTGACCGCAATGTCCAGCCGCTGCCTTCCAGGCGACGGGAGACGAAGGCAGGACCTTCAAGCGCAACCAGCATGCGTAAAGCCAGCTCGATCAGAACCCCCGCCAGCATGGCGCTGGGTTCCCGCGTCAAATACGCCACGAGCCCCTGGACGATTGCGACCGCGATGCCGGCAATCCATTGCCGCTTCACCAGCAGCCAGATCGCCGGAAAGACAAAAGCGAGCCAGGAAAACTTGTCGGCGATGAACCGGGCATTGTCATCGTTCCGGCCGGTGCCGGGCGGAGTGAGAACCAGATAGGAGGCCATATCAGCCAACTTTCAATATGGGCCGGGTCAGACCAGCGTTCCCTTGGTCGAGGGGACGCGGCCTGCCTGGCGCGGATCGATCTCTGTTGCCGTGCGAAGCACGCGGGCAACGGCCTTGAAGCAGGTTTCGGAGATATGATGGTTGTTGGCGCCGTAGATGTTCTGCACATGCAGTGTGATGCCGCCATGCTGGGCGAGCGCCTGGAAGAATTCGCGCACCAGTTCGGTGTCGAACGTGCCGATCTTCGGCGCCGAGAAGGCGACGTTCCACACGAGAAACGGGCGGCCGGAGACGTCGACGGCGGCGCGGGTCATCGTCTCGTCCATGGCAAGGTCGAGCGAGGCGTAGCGCGCAATGCCGCGCCGGTCGCCGAGCGCCTGGGAGATGGCCTGACCGATGGCGATGCCGGTGTCTTCGACGGTGTGGTGGTCGTCGACATGCCGGTCGCCTTCGGCGACGATGTCCATGTCGATCAGCGAATGGCGGGAAAGCTGCTCCAGCATATGGTCGAAAAAGCCGACGCCGGTTGAAATCCGCGACGTGCCGGTGCCGTCGATATTGACGGACACGGTCACCGAGGTTTCGTTGGTCTTGCGCGAAACGCTGCCGCTGCGGCTTGACTGCTGGTCGGCCATCAGGTTCTCCAGAATGGTACAGAGCCGCTCCATATCAGGCGGGGGGCGAAATATCCAGAACTGCCGCCATGATTCTCGAAAGCGCGAAATAGCCCGGACTTTCCTCCGACAGGGGAGCGGGATGCGGAGTATTTGCAATCGGCAAAACCGCTCTTACATAGGCTTCAACAGGGCCGACGTCCGGCCCTTCGAAACGGCCCGGTATCCGGGCAGGATGGATTTTCATGACAACGATTATTACCGTCCGGAAGGGCGGGCAGGTGGTGATGGCGGGCGACGGCCAGGTAAGCCTCGGCCAGACCGTGATGAAGGGCAATGCCCGCAAGGTCCGCCGGCTTGGTAAGGGCGAGGTGATCGCCGGATTTGCCGGCGCGACAGCCGACGCCTTCACGCTGCTGGAGCGGCTCGAATCCAAGCTCGAGCAGTATCCGGACCAGCTGATGCGCGCCGCCGTCGAACTTGCCAAGGACTGGCGCACCAACAAATATCTGCGCAATCTCGAAGCGATGATGCTGGTCGCCGACAAGTCGATCACGCTGGCGATCACCGGCAATGGCGACGTGCTTGAGCCGGAACACGGCACGATCGCCATCGGCTCCGGCGGCAATTTTGCCTTTGCAGCCGCCCGTGCGCTGATGGATTCGGACAAGACGGCCGAAGAGATCGCCCGCCGGGCGATGGAGATCGCCGGCGACATTTGCGTCTACACCAATGGCAATATCGTGATCGAAAAGCTCGATGTCGCCTGACCAACCGCCCCGCTATCACTTTCGCGATGTGCGCCGGGAGGATTTCCCGCTGCTTGGCCGCTGGCTGGCAGAGCCGCATGTCGCAAAATGGTGGGGTGAGTCGACAGAAGAGCTGGCGGGCATCGAGGAGGCCATGACAAGCGTCGAAACACGCCCGTTGATGGTCGAGCTGGACGGCACGCCGATTGCCTATCTGCAATGTTATGATCCGCATCTGGAAGACGATCATCCCTATCAGGATCAGCCGCCGGGCACGCTGGGGATCGATATCTCGATCGGCAATCCGGACTTGACCGGCAGAGGACACGGCAGTGCGATCATCCGCCAGTTCTGTGCTGAACTTTTTGCGGCCGGTACCGCGCGCGTCGTCATCGATCCCGATCCGGCCAATACGCAAGCCATTCGCGCCTATGAGAAAGCGGGGTTCCGCTTCCTCGATACACGCCATTCCATTTATGGTCCGGCCCATTTCATGGTGCTGGACAAAGCTGAAGAAACGGATTTGCCATGACCACATTTTCCCCCCGCGAAATCGTCTCGGAGCTCGACCGGTTCATCATCGGCCAGCACGATGCCAAGCGCGCCGTTGCCATCGCCTTGCGCAATCGCTGGCGCCGCCAGCAGCTCAATGATGAGCTGCGCGACGAAGTCATGCCGAAGAACATCCTGATGATCGGCCCGACCGGCGTCGGCAAGACGGAGATTTCCCGCCGCCTGGCCAAGCTCGCCGGAGCGCCCTTCATCAAGGTCGAAGCGACGAAATTCACCGAAGTCGGCTATGTCGGCCGCGATGTCGAGCAGATCATCCGCGATCTCGTCGAGGTCGGCATCGGTCTGGTGCGAGAAAAGAAGCGCGCCGACGTCAAGGCGAAGGCCCATCTGAATGCCGAAGAGCGCGTACTCGATGCGCTGGTCGGCTCCACGTCATCGCCGGCCACCCGCGACAGTTTCCGCAAGAAGCTGCGCGCCAACGAGCTGGACGACAAGGAAATAGACATCGAGATCGCCGATGCGGGAACGCCCGGTGGCGGTTTCGAAATCCCCGGCATGCCAGGCGCCAACATTGGCGTCCTCAACCTGTCGGAAATGTTCGGCAAGGCCATGGGGCCGCGCACCAAGAAGGTGCGTTCGACCGTCAAGGATTCCTATGGCATCCTGATCAACGACGAATCCGACAAGCTGCTCGACAACGAGGAGATCCAGCGCGAGGCCGTGCGCTCGGCCGAGAATGACGGTATCGTCTTCCTCGACGAGATCGACAAGATCGCCGCCCGCGACGGCGGCATGGGTGCAGGTGTTTCCCGTGAAGGCGTGCAGCGCGACCTGCTTCCACTGGTCGAAGGTACGACGGTCGCAACCAAATATGGTCCGGTGAAGACCGACCATATCCTGTTCATCGCCTCGGGTGCCTTCCACGTCTCGAAGCCGTCCGATCTGCTGCCGGAGCTTCAGGGCCGCCTGCCGATCCGCGTCGAGCTGAAGGCGCTGACCAAGGAGGATTTCCGCCGCATCCTGACGGAAACCGAAGTCAGCCTGATCCGCCAGTACAAGGCGTTGCTCGAAACGGAAGGCGTCAGCCTTGATTTCACCGAGGACGCGCTCGATGCGCTTGCCGATGTCGCCGTCATGCTCAATTCGAGCGTCGAGAATATCGGCGCGCGGCGCTTGCAGACGGTGATGGAGCGGGTTCTCGACGAAATCTCCTATGCGGCCCCGGATAAATCCGGCGAATCGCTGAAGATCGATGCGGAATACGTGAAAAAGCATGTCGGCGATCTCGCCGCCAATACGGATCTGTCGCGTTATATTCTGTAAAAACGGGTGCCGGCGTTAAGAGGTCGGAGAGGGCATCTGTCACGCGACAGGTGCCCTTGGTTGTTTCTCAAGCCTGCACGCGATAAGCCTTTGTCCGTGCCGGGCATGATTCCGACACGATTTTGCCGCATGCGTCCCGGCGCGTTTAGCCCACAGGTTCACAGGAAAACAGATCGTGCGTCCCATCGTCTCCATGCTTCTCCTGGCGGTAACGCTGCTCGTCTCCGGTCCTGCCCTTGCGGACGGCGTTCGCGTCGTGCCTGAAGGAAACCGCTTTCAGGACCAGCCGAATGTCCCCGGAGCGTCCGTGCGCCGGACCAAGGCCGGCAAGACGTCCTTCGACGCGAAATATGAGAAGGTGCGCAATCTTCTGGCCACCGACGGCAAGCTGATGAGCAAGATCAAGTCGACGGCGCGGGCCTATGGTATCGACCCGATCCATATGATCGGTGCCATCGTCGGCGAGCATACCTACAATGTCGACGCCTATGACCGGCTGCAATCCTACTACGTCAAGGCTGCCGCCTATGCCGGCGACAGCTTCCGTTTCGCCTATGAGGGGGAGAGTGTCGCCGACTTCGTTGCGCGTCCGGAGTTCTCAAAATGTGCGGGTAAGAAAAGCTCCTACGCACTCTGGAGCTGCCGCGAAAGCGTGTGGGACAGCCAGTTCCGTGGCAACACGGTGGGTGGTACGTCCTATCCGAACAACCGTTTCAGTGCTGTCTTCTTCCAGCCGTTTTATGCGGGCCAGACCTTCGGCCTCGGCCAAATCAATCCGCTGACAGCTTTGATGCTGACCGACATGGTCTCGCGCGTCTCTGGCTATGACCGACTGGATGAAAACGACGCGTCGGGCGTCTATACGGCGATCATGGATCCGGACCAGTCGCTCGCCTATATGGCGGCCTCGATCCGCCATTCGATCGATGCCTACAAGTCGATCGCCGGCATGGATATTTCCGACAATCCAGGTATTACCGCGACGCTTTACAATGTCGGCAATCCGGACCAGCGCGCAGCGGCGCTTGCTGCGAAGAACAAGGATGGCAACGTCCAATGGCCCGAGGAAAATTATTACGGCTGGCTGGTCAACGACAAGCTGGCGGAATTGAAGGCGCTGCTCTAGCTTTCCTGAAATAGCCACACCTTCATGCGAAGGTGGGTGGTTGGAGCCGCCAGTCGGCGGCGGCGCTGGGAAAGCTATCTTCATGGACATGAGACCAGAACCCTTCGAGCCGCCCGCGCCCATCCCGCGCACGGTGCCGCCGTCGCGTTTCCAGGTCATCCGCACGGTGATGCGCAATCCGCTCGAGCTCTGGGGCGAGCCTTCCTATACGCTGCCCTGGATCGACACCAAGTTCATCAATCAGCGCACGTTGATCGTCAACGACCCGAACCTCATCCGCTACATCCTTGTCGAGAATGCCGCGAACTACGAGATGTCCAGGGTGCGGCGCCTCATTCTCAGGCCGATCCTGCGCGACGGGTTGTTGACGGCGGAGGGCGAGGTCTGGAAGCGGTCGCGCAAGGCCATGGCGCCGGTGTTCACACCGCGCCATGCGCGGGGCTTTGCCAAGCAGATGCTCGCCAAGACCGAGGAATATGCGCTTCGGTACGACGAGGCCGCCGCTGCCGGTTCGGTGGTCAACATCGCCAACGATATGACCGAGCTGACCTACGAAATCCTGTCGGAAACGTTGTTTTCCGGACAGATCGCCGCGGAGACCGAGGGGTTTACCAATAGCGTCGAACGGCTGCTGCACCGGATGGGCCGCGTCGATCCGATGGACCTGATGCTGGCGCCGTCCTGGGTGCCGCGGCTCACCCGCATCGGCGGAACCAGGCTGATGGCGGAGTTCCAGGCGATCGTCGCAAAGACCATGGACGAGCGGCGGGCGCTGATACGCTCGGACCCGGAAGCAGCACCGCAGGACTTCCTGACGCTGCTCTTGCAGCTTGAGCGGCCGGAAGGCCTGTCGACCGACGAAATCGCCGACAATATCCTGACCTTCATTGGCGCCGGCCACGAGACGACGGCACGGGCGCTGGCCTGGACGCTCTATTGCGTCGCCAATTCTCCGCACATCCGCGAGAACATGGAGGCGGAGATCGACAGGGTGCTGTCCAGCGGCGCCGAACCTGTGGACTGGCTTGACCTGATGCCGCATGTGCGCGCCTCCTTCGAGGAGGCCATGCGACTCTATCCGCCGGCGCCCTCGATCAACCGGGCGGCGATCAAGGCCGATTCATGGATGTCGCCGGAGGGCGAGCGTGTGGACATTCCCAAGGGCATCTCGGTTCTGGTCATGCCCTGGACGCTGCATCGCCATGCACTCTACTGGGAAAAACCCCGCGCCTTCATGCCGGAGCGTTTCCTGCCGGAAAATCGCGACAAGCTGCACCGCTTCCAGTACCTCCCGTTCGGCGCAGGTCCGCGCATCTGCATCGGCGCCACGTTCGCGCTGCAGGAGGCGGTGATCGCGCTTGGTGTTCTGATGAAGCGGTTCCGCTTCGACATGACGCCGGAGACAAAACCCTGGCCGGTGCAGCGGTTGACCACGCAGCCTAGGGGCGGGCTGCCGATGAGGGTGTCGGCTCGGTAAATGTCTTGCCGGGCGTTTGCGATTGAACGGCACGGATCGGCGAATCGGAAGGCACCGGCTCCTGCAACTGCTTCTTCGGCTTCTTGATCGTCTTGATGGCGGCGCAGGTCGAGTCGCCGACGCCCTCGCAGGGCTTGTAGACGACGATCTCGCTGCCTGCGCCATCGTCCCACACGGCCTGGATGGCAAGCGTTTTCGCCTCTCCAGCCGGCAGCGAGATGTAGATATACTCGTTGGTATTGTCTTCAGGCAGGTTGAACGGGATCTGCGGATTGCATTTGCCGAGCGGGAAGCGCTTGTCGAGCGCGTCGGAATTGACCGAGTAACGGATTTCCGAGAGACGGCAATGCATCGTCTGCAAGGTGGTGAAATAGATCAGCTGCTTGTCGTCGTAATTGCGGAACTGGATCCAGCCGGTCACCTTGTTGGCATCGAGCATCGCCTTGTAGATCGCCACATCGGGCAGCACCGGCTTGTATTCCTCCTCGTCCTCCGCCTCCTGCGCAAAAGCCGGGACGGAAAGGGCGTGGCATCCCGCAATCGCGAGCGCTAGGAAGAGCATGCGTGAAAATCCGGTCATGCGGTGGTCCTCTTTGCCGGCGCTGTCGCTGCGCCCGAATACGCATGTCGGCGAAGCGATGGCCTTTCCCTGAAAGATGTCATATCACCTCGTTCATATCCTTTGAAGCCGGGTTTCCGGTGCTGCCTGAATGGACTTTGCTGTGACTGACCATCTCCTCCTCGGTATCGACACCGGCGGCACCTATACCGATGCGGTTCTTTTCAGCGAAACGAAAGGCGTCGTCGCCAAGGCGAAAGCGCTCACCACGCGTCACGATCTTTCCGTCGGGATCGCCGGTGCCGTCGATGCGGTGCTGGAACAGGCAAAGACTCCCGCATCCGCCATCGGCCTCGTGTCGCTGTCGACGACGCTTGCGACCAATGCGCTGGTCGAAGGCCAGGGTGGCCGCGCCGGCCTCGTCATGATCGGTTTTTCGCCGGAAGACCTGAAGCGCGACGGGCTGCAGGAGGCCCTCGGCTCCGACCCGGTGATTTTCCTGCCGGGTGGACACAACGTCCATGGCGGCGAGACGCTGCTCGACATGACGGCGCTCGATGAAGCCCTGCCGCAACTGTCGACACAAGTCTCGTCCTTCGCCGTGGCGGGCTATTTCGCCGTGCGGAATCCGGCTCATGAGCAGCGGGTGCGCGACCGCATCCGCGAGGTCTCGCATCTGCCGGTCACCTGCAGTCACGAGCTGTCTTCCAAGCTGGGCGGCCCGCGCCGGGCGCTGACGACCCTTCTCAACGCCCGCCTCGTGTCGATGATCGACCGCCTGATCGGTGCCTGCGAGGGCTTCCTGCAGCAGCGCGGCATCGATGTGCCCATGATGGTCGTGCGTGGCGACGGCGCGCTGATTTCCGCGGCCGAAGCTCGTCTGCGGCCGATCGAGACGATACTTTCCGGCCCGGCAGCAAGCCTCGTTGGCGCGCGGCACCTGACCGGCCTCGACAATGCCGTCGTCTCGGATATCGGCGGCACCACGACGGATGTGGCTGTACTCGATCAGGGGCGTCCACGTCTGGATGGCGAAGGCGCCGTCGTCGGCGGGTTCCGCACCATGGTCGAGGCCGTCGCCATGCGCACTTTCGGCCTCGGCGGCGATTCGGAGGTCCGCATCAACGATCGCGGCCTGCAGGCGAAGATCGATCTCGGTCCGCGCCGGTTCCTGCCGCTCAGCCTCGCCGCCTTCCAGCATGAGGATGCGGTGATTTCCGTACTCGAACGGCAATTGCGCACCGCGCATGTCGGACGGCATGACGGTCGTTTCGCCGTGCGCACCGGGTTGCCGGACCATCTGGCAAGTGGCCTTCAACCACAGGAGCAGGCCCTCTACGAGCGGATCGGCGCGGTGCCGGTGGCGCTGGAGAGCCTTTTGACCAGCACGTTGCAGAAGGCGACGCTGGACAGGCTGGTGGCGCGCGGTCTCGTCCACATCTGCGGTCTGACGCCGTCGGATGCCATGCATGTGCTGGGAAGACAGGATCAGTGGAACGCACTGGCGGCGCGGCTGGGCGCGGAGTTGGCAGCCCGGGTGAAGGATGGGTCGGGAAAGCCGATCGCGGCTTCCGCTGAAGTGTTGTCGGAAATGATCGTCGCCCGCCTGACACGCCAGTCCGCCGAAGTCATTCTCTCGTCCTGTTTGGCGGAGGACGGCGCTGCGATCGACCCGGCCGTCTCGCTGGCCGTCGATCGGGCCTTGAAGCGCGAGCCGGGGATCGTCGCCTTTTCGCTGTCTCTCGATCGTCCGCTGGTTGGCCTCGGTGCCTCCGCTCCGGTTTATTATCCGGCTATCGCCGAGATGCTGGGCGCGCAATCGTCCATTCCGTCCGAGGCCGGGGTCGCCAACGCCGTGGGTGCGGTTGTCGGCCAGGTACGCGCCTCGGTGACCGTCTTCGTAACGACGCCGGAAGAGGGTATCTTCATCGTCAATGGCGCCGGGCCGAGCAGCCGCTTCCTCGACGAAGGCCAGGCTTTCGCATCCGCGCGCGAGCGGGCGGAAACGGCGGCCCTGGCTTCGGCGCGGGCCAATGGCGCCGATGAGCCGGCGGTAATGATCCGCGAGGATATCGATGCACCGGAAATCGAGGGCAGCCGCAAGCTGGTCGAAGCCCGGTTCACGGCCATTGCCAGCGGCCGTCCGCGCGTGGCCCACGGTTGATTTGTTCGTTTTTGGAAATAATTCTTCGCATTTTCGCTAGATTGACAGGGAATGAAACCGTGAGAGACTGCGGCCTCTCATATTAAAGCGTTAATTCATGGAGTTGGTTATGGGCCGGATTGAAAAGAATGGACTGAAAATCGATGCGGACCTGCATGCATTCCTCGTCAGCGAGGCATTGCCCGGCACCGGAATCGAGGCCGACCATTTCTTCGCGGCTTTTTCTGAAATCGTCCACGACCTGTCGCCGAAAAACCGTGCGCTTCTCGCCAAGCGCGATGCTCTCCAGGAGAAGCTCGATGCCTGGTATCGGCATAACGGTGCCCCGGTCGATATGGCTGCCTACGAGGGCTTTCTGAGGGAGATCGGTTATCTCCTGACAGAAGGCCCGGATTTCTCCGTTTCCACCAGCAATGTCGATCCCGAGATCGCCACGATCGCCGGCCCGCAGCTCGTCGTTCCCGTCATGAACGCGCGCTATGCGCTGAACGCCGCCAATGCCCGCTGGGGCTCGCTCTATGATGCGCTCTATGGGACCGATGCGATCAGCGAAGATGGCGGCGCGGAAAAGGGCAGGGGGTACAACCCGGTCCGCGGCCGGAAGGTTATCGCCTGGGCGCGCGGCTTTCTGGATGCGAGTGCGCCGCTCGCCGCCGGAAGCTGGAGCGATGTCACTGGGTTTGCAATCGAGGGCGCTGCGCTGGCGATTTCGACGGCGGCAGGTGCTGCGAAACTCGCCGATCCCGGCCAATTCGCCGGCTATCGTGGCGACAAGGCATCCCCGTCGCATCTGCTTTTGAAGAAGAACAACCTGCATATCGAGATCGTCATCGATGCCTCGACGGCAACCGGCAAGGACGACCCGGCGCATATCTCGGACGTCATCCTCGAATCCGCGATCACCGCGATCATGGACTGCGAGGATTCGGTCGCAGCCGTCGACGCCGAAGACAAGATCGTCGTCTATCGCAACTGGCTTGGCCTGATGAAAGGCGATCTTCAAGAGGAGGTCACCAAGGGCGGCAAGACGTTTACACGCAGGCTCAATCCGGATTTTGGCTTCACCGCGCCGGATGGCTCGGAAATCTCGCTGAAGGGCCGCGCCCTGATGCTGATTCGCAACGTCGGCCACCTGATGACCAATCCGGGCATTCTCGATCGGGATGGCAACGAGGTTCCGGAAGGGATCATGGACGCCATGATCACCGGCCTGATCGCGCTTTACGACATCGGTTCGAACGGCCGGCGGATGAACTCGCGCGAAGGCTCGATCTATGTCGTCAAGCCGAAGATGCACGGTCCGGAAGAAGTCGCCTTCGCCTCGGAAATCTTCGGTCGCGTCGAAGAGGCGCTGGGCATGGCGCCGAACACGATGAAGATGGGCATCATGGACGAGGAGCGCCGCACCACGGTCAATCTCAAGGAATGCATCCGCGCGGCGAAGGAACGTGTCGTCTTCATCAACACCGGCTTCCTCGATCGCACCGGCGACGAGATGCACACCTCGATGGAAGCAGGCCCGATGATCCGCAAGGGCGATATGAAGCAGGCTGCCTGGATCGCGGCCTATGAGAACTGGAACGTCGATATCGGCCTTCATTGCGGCCTGTCCGGCCATGCCCAGATCGGCAAGGGCATGTGGGCGATGCCGGACCTGATGGCGGCGATGCTGGAGCAGAAGATCGCCCATCCGAAGGCCGGCGCCAACACCGCCTGGGTGCCTTCGCCGACGGCGGCGACGCTGCACGCGACGCACTATCACAAGGTCGATGTTACCGAAGTTCAGCTTGGCTTGAAAAGCCGGGCAAGGGCAAAGCTCAGCGATATCCTGTCGGTTCCCGTCGCGTCGCGGCCGAACTGGACGCCGGAGGAAATCCAGCGTGAGCTGGACAACAATGCACAAGGGATTCTGGGTTACGTCGTTCGCTGGATAGACCAGGGCGTCGGTTGCTCAAAGGTGCCCGACATCAACAATGTCGGCCTGATGGAAGACCGCGCAACACTGCGGATTTCGGCCCAGCATATGGCCAACTGGCTGCATCATGGTGTCGTGACGCAGGCGCAGATCGTCGAGACGATGCAGCGCATGGCAGCGGTCGTCGACGGCCAGAACGCGGGTGATTCCGCCTATACGCCGATGGCGGGCAATTTCGACGGTTCCATTGCCTTCCAGGCGGCGCTTGAACTGGTGCTGAAGGGCCGCGAACAACCGAACGGCTATACCGAACCGGTCCTGCATCGCCGCCGGCTGGAGTTGAAGGCAAGTCAGCAGGCATAAATGCCGTTGTCTAATTCTGCCTGCTGAAAACTTCGGAGGATCAGGCAAGAATGGCGGCACAATGATCTAACGCTTGCTGCTCCTTGGCGGGCATTCTCCTGTTCATCAAGGCGCCTCGCAAGGCGCGGATCGTTGATGGACGGGAGATGATGATGAGTGCAGACAACCATCCTCATATCGGCATGTGGGTCACCGCCGATGGCTATATCCGCCACGAATTATTGCCGGGCGGCCGTTACGATGAAGCACGAGGCAAACGAAAGAGTGCCTATCAGGGACGCTACATCATGACCGGCAACCATATCGACTATGTCGATGATACCGGCTTTACCGCGGACGGTGATTTCATCGAGGACATTCTATACCATGCGGGCATGGTGCTTCGCCGCGAAGTGTGACGATGGCTGAATCAAGAGCTTGAATCAAAAATCCCCGGCACTGCCGGGGATTTGAGAACGTCTGCGATGAATGCTCGGGTCTCGTTACTGCTGAACGATAACGCGGGTGTTCTTGCCGGGACGGACCCGGGCGTAGAGATCGATGATGTCCTGGTTGATCATCCGGATGCAGCCGGACGAAGCGGCCGTGCCGATCGAGGCCCATTCCGGCGATCCATGGATGCGGAACAGCGTATCCTTGTTGTCATCGTTGAACAGGTACATGGCGCGGGCGCCAAGCGGATTGCGCAGGCCCGGGCCCATGCCGTCTTCGACATACTGGGCGACGTCCGGCTTGCGAACGGCCATTTCCTTCGGCGGATGCCAGGTCGGCCATTCCTGTTTCCAGGCGATGTAGGCGCGGCCTTCCCAGGCAAAGCCGGCCTTGCCGACGCCGATGCCGTAGCGAACGGCCTTGCCGCGGGGCAGCACGAAATACAGGAAACGGTTCGGCGTGTTCACGATGATCGTGCCGGGCTTTTCATCCGTGGCATAATCGACGATCTGGCGATGGAAACGCTCGTTGACCTTGTTGATCGGGATCGCCGGCAGGGTGTAGCCGTGGTCCTCGACCGAACCGTAGTCACCCGAGAAAATCTGGTTTGTCGCGACTTTTTCGCCGATGGGGGAAATCGGCGCTGTGGAGCAACTGGCCAAAGCAAGGGTGGCCGCGAGGCTGCACAGCAGGAATGCATTGCGGAAGCGCATGGGAATCTCTTGAAATGAGCTAAGAATATCTGGGTCGTTTCGACCATCAGCGATTATGGTTTATTTTCGATTCAGACCCCGAAAGCAAGGGAATGCAGCGCAGCATTTTTTTGCGGCAGTTCAAATTCGTGGTGGATTGTTTTTTTGCAACAAAACCGCCTCTGTGCCACAATTTATGCATGGCGATTCTTTCTATACACAAGGACAGTCCTCTGATCGACGGACGGCAGTCGCAGCGCGCGCTGATGGTACGCCGCGGCGTGCAGCGATTCCTGCACGAAATGCGCCACGCCGTGTTGCCGGAACTGACACTTGCGAGCGGCAGGCGGGCCGACCTGATATCCATTTCGCCGAAGGGGGAGATCTGGATTGTCGAAATCAAGACGTCGATCGAGGATTTCAAGGTCGATCGCAAGTGGCCGGATTACCGCATACATTCGGACCGGCTCTATTTCGCCACGCATAGCGGCGTGCCGCTCGATATCTTTCCGGAGGAATGCGGGCTGTTGCTCTCGGACGGCTATGACGCGGAGATGATTCGCGATGCGCCGGAACACCGGCTGTCTGCGCCGACACGGAAATCGGTCTCCCTGAATTTCGCGCGTGTGGCGGCGCAGCGGCTGATGCTGGCGGAATGGTCGGCCGACCGGGCAGGCGACACCAGTCCGAACATGCGCGAGATCGTTTCGGGTTCGCTGGACAGCGAGACCTGACGCAGCGCCTTATTTCGGCGCGCGCTTGGCCAGGATGCGCTGCAGCGTGCGGCGGTGCATGTTGAGCCGGCGGGCGGTTTCGGAAACGTTGCGCTCGCACATCTCGTAGACGCGCTGGATATGCTCCCAGCGGACGCGATCGGCCGACATCGGATTTTCCGGCGGCTCGGCACGTTCGCCGGCTCTCTGCACCAGTGCCGCGAAGATGTCGTCCGCGTCGGCGGGCTTGGCGAGGTAGTCGACAGCCCCCAGCTTCACGGCGTTGACGGCCGTGGCGATGTTGCCGTAGCCGGTCAGCATGATGATGCGGGTGTCGTCGCGCCGGGCGCGGATCGCTTCGATGACGTCGAGGCCGCTTCCATCGCCGAGCCGGAGATCGACGACCGCATGTTTCGGTGGGCGGGTCTTTGCCTTGGCGATGCCCTCGGCGACCGATTCGGCGATATCGACGGTAAAACCGCGCGTTTCCATGGCGCGGGCAAGGCGGCGCAGGAACGGTGCATCGTCATCGACGATCAGCAGAGAGGTGTCTGTTCCGATCAACGAGGCATCATCGGTAGCCGCGCCTGCCTGTTCGGCGGATTTTTCCGTCATGTCGCAATCCTCGGTGCGGGTCTCTTTTTCCTGCACTCTATGTAAGTTCGCATATTCCCGGTTCAAAATGCCGTAAAGTCATTTTGACAGTTTTGTGTCCATCAGGATGCGCGGCCATTCGACGCTGACGCGGGCGCCGGGTTTTTCCGGGCCGCCGTTTTCGAATGTCAGCTTGGCGCCCGAACGCTCCAATAGCGTCTTGGCGATAAACAGCCCCAAGCCCAGCCCGCCGGCGCTGTCATCCTTCTGGCGCTTGGTAACATAGGGCTCGCCGATCCGGCTGAGAATATCCGGTGCATAACCGTCGCCATCGTCCTCGATCATGACCGAAACAATCTCAGGCGTGTGAGTGACGGTGACCGTCACCTCGCTCTTGGCATAGTCGACTGCGTTTTCCAGCAGATTGCCGAGCCCATAGAGAATGCCGGCATTGCGGTTGCCGACAGGTTCGGTGGCGCGATTGCCCTGTTCGATCAGATTGATCTGGATGCCGAACTCGCGGTGCGGGGCCATGACCTCCTCGATCAGCGACGACAACGGCAGATGGCGCATATGCGCTTCGTTTTCCGAGGACAGCGTTGTCAGCCGCCGCAGGATATCGCGGCACCGCTCGCTCTGGCTACGCAGCAGGTGAACATCCTCGCCGAAACGGGGATCGTCGCCGAGCTCGCGCTCCATCTCTCTGGCGACGACGCTGATGGTGGCAAGCGGCGTTCCAAGCTCATGAGCAGCTGCAGCTGCCAGGCCGTCGAGCTGGGAAAGATGCTTCTCCCGCTGCAACACCAGTTCGGTCGCGGTGAGTGCCTCCGACAACTCGCTCGCCTCAAGCGAAACGCGATACGTGTAGAATGCGGCAAAGGCGGTTGTCGAGACGATGGCGAACCAGAAACCGGCTGTCAGAACTGGGGGCACCAGCAGTACCACACCCGGATACCAGGGAAGCGGGAAGGGTGTGAAGGCGAGCGCAGTAATCCCGATGATGGCAAGGACGGCCAGAGCGACGCTGTGCCATTTGGGCTGCGAGGCGGAAGAGATGATGACCGGTACGCAGACGAGCGGTGCAAAGGGGTTTGCAAGGCCGCCGGTAATGAACAGCAGTGCGGTCAGCTGGGCAAGATCGATGCCGAGCAGGGCAAAGGCGGCTGGCGGCTGCAGCCGGTGCGTCGGCGGGTAGCGGATCGTCAGATACGTATTGACCCAGGCAAGAAAGGCGATCAGCGAGCAGCAGGCGATCAGCGGCAGCGGAAACCGCAGCCAGAAGGCAATGATCATCACCGCGATCGATTGCCCGCCGACTGCCAGCCAGCGAAGGCGGACGATCGTCTGCAGGCGCAGGACACGGCTTGTGGTGGATTCTTCTCCGTCGAGTGCGGCCGCTATCATCCTGTTTCCTGTCGTCAAGGCCATTGAGCTGTCATGTACCACGCGGTTTAGCCCGTGTCGTCGGCAGCGCGGCCGCCGGGTCTTCCGGCCAAGGGTGTTTCGGATAACGGCCGCGCATGTCCGCGCGGACATCCTTCCACGAACCGGCCCAGAAGCCGGGCAGGTCGCGTGTCGTCTGCATCGGCTTTTGGCCCGGCGAAACCAGCTCCAGCAGCAATGGCAGCCGTCCGCCGCCGATTGCCGGATGCGCCTTCAAGCCGAACAGCTCCTGGACGCGGATCGACAGCACCGGCTCGTCGCCGTCGTAACGGATCGGGTGGCGCTGGCCTGTCGGCGCCTCGAAATGGGTTGGCGCCAGACGCGCGAGATCGCGAGCGACATCATGTGGCACCAGCGACTGCAGGCCTTCGGAAAGGCTTGCCGAATTGATATCGTCAATGCCGCGCGTATCGCGCTGGAACGGCACGAACCAGTCGTCCAGCCGCGCCAGCAGGCTGTTATCCGACATATCCGGCCAGGGATCGCCGAGCGTGCGGTGGAGAAACCCGATCCGGTCGCGCAACTGCGCGGCCTCCTTCGAAAATGGAAGAACCGCAAGCCCAAGCTGGCGAACGCCGTCGGCCAGCGCACGGGCTGCCGGCTCGCCCTTTGGTTTGTTGAGAGGCGTCTCGTCGAAAATGATGGCGCCGAGCCGCGTCACCCGCCGTGCCCGGACCTGCCGGCTCGGCCGGTCGAAGAAGGTCTGGTCTTCCTGGACGATCGCCTGCGGCATGTGGGCCTCGACATCGGCGCGGGAAATCTCGGCGGCGGCAAGAATGCGCTGCCCGCCGGCGCGGCCGGTGAGATCGGCAATGACCAGCATCGCGCTGCCTGCCAGCCGTTCGGTCTCCGGCAGTTCGGCGCCGCGCCCGTTGGCCATGACGAACCGCCCGCGCCCACCCCGTTGCAGCGCGATCCGGTCGGGGAAGGCCTGCATCAACAGAATACCGGGTTGAACCGGATCGCTTGCCGCAATGCCAGCACTCAAACCTTTCGCCATCCGCCGGGCCAGCCCGCGGGAGGCGTCGGCGCGGTCGCCGCGCTCGGACTTGAAGCGGCGCAGCCGGTCTTCCAGATCGATGCTGTTGCCGCCCAGCCCCTGTTCGGTCAGAACCACGGCCAGCAGGCAGGCTTCAGTGGCCTGCCCGTCGCCTGCAGCCGAAACGGCCATGGCGGCAAGACGCGGCGGCAGTGCCAGCTGGCGGATCTGTTTTCCGCGCGCCGTCAATGCACCATTGGCATCGAGCGCGCCAAGCTGGGCAAGCAGCGCTTTCGCCTCCTGCCATGTCGCGACGGGCGGCGGGTCGAGAAAGGCGAGGCTTGAGGGATCAGTAACGCCCCAATGGGCAAGATCAAGCACCAGACCCGACAGGTCGCTCGACAGGATCTGCGGCGGCGTAAAGGCCGGAAGCGCCGCCGTCTGCCCCTGATGCCAGAGACGAATGGCGATGCCCGGCTCGGTGCGCCCGGCACGGCCCGCCCGCTGATCGGCTGAGGCGCGCGATACGCGCACAGTCTCCAGCCGGGTAATGCCGGTCGATGCCTCGAACGCGGGAAGCCGCTGAAGTCCGCTATCGATGACGATGCGCACGCCGTCAATCGTGATGGATGTCTCGGCGATCGAGGTGGCCAGCACGATCTTGCGTGTTCCCGCCGCGGCCGGCCGAATGGCGGCGTCCTGTTCCTTCTGGCTGAGATTGCCGAACAGCGGCGTGATGGCGGTTTCCGGCCCAAATCGGCCTTCCAGCCGCTCGACTGTCCGGATGATTTCCGCCTGTCCCGGCAGGAAAGCAAGGATGGAGCCGGTTTCCTCGCGATGCGCCTCGGCGATCGCGCGCGTCACGGCATCTTCGACGCGTTCGCCCGATGGCCTTTCGCGATAGCGAATATCGATCGGGAAACTGCGCCCCTGGCTTTCGATCACAGGCGCTCCGCCGAGGAGCTGCGCCACCCGCCCGACATCCAGCGTCGCCGACATGACGATCAGCTTCAGGTCTTCGCGCAGCGCCTGCTGTACATCGAGCGCCAAAGCCAGTCCGAAATCCGCATCCAGCGACCGCTCGTGAAACTCGTCGAACAGCACGGCAGAAACACCGGGCAATTCCGGATCATCGAGCAGCATGCGCGCAAACACACCTTCGGTCACCACTTCGATGCGGGTTTTTGCCGATATCCGGCTGTCGAGCCGCATGCGGTAGCCGACCGTGTCGCCGACGCTTTCGCCGAGCAGGCTTGCCATGCGGCCGGCAGCGGCGCGGGCAGCGAGCCGGCGCGGCTCGAGCAGGATGATCCGGCCGTCGCCACGCCAGGGCTGATCCAGCAAAAAGAGCGGCACCAGCGTCGTCTTGCCGGCGCCGGGTGGTGCCGAAAGCACCACCGCAGGGGCGTGTGCCAAAGCCTGACCAAGCTGCGGCAAAATCGCCCTGACGGGCAGGTCCGGCAGTGTGTCCGTCACGCTCATCGGCTGCTTTCCTCGCCGATCACAACGACATTGCCGCCGGCCGCGTCCGAGTCCGCACGATCATGCGTGACGAGAACAATCGGCAGGCCTGCGGATTTCGCCCGGGAGAAAATCAAGGCGCGGGTCTGTTGCCGCAAATCAGTGTCGAGTTTGGAGAAGGGCTCGTCGAGCAGCAGGAAACGCGGTGCCGACAGCATCACACGTTGCAGCGCCACCCGTGCCTTCTGTCCGCCGGACAGCGTGGCCGGATCCCTGTCGAAGAAACCCTCCAGCTCCACGTCGATGAGAGCCTGCTCTGCCATGCGCCGCCGCTGGTCGCGCCTTGCGATGGATGGCGTCAATCCGAAAAGGAGATTGCCGCCGACGGAGAGGTGGGGAAACAGCAGCGGGTCCTGGAAAAGCATGCCGCAGCGGCGGTGTTCCACAGCAATGCCGGTCAGGTCTAGACCGTCGATCGATATGCGGCCGCTGGCCTTAAAGACGGGATCGAGAAAACCGCCGAGATAGGCAAGCAGCGCCGACTTCCCGGAGCCGGACGGCCCCATGACCGTGAGGATGTCGCCGGGCCGGACGAGCGCTGACAGCGACAGCAGCGTTCTGCCGTGAAGGCGGATGGAAATTGCCTCCAGATGCAGGCCGTCTGTCTTGCCGTCGGGTTTCATTCAAATCCTCATCGCGCGCCGGTCGCGGAATAGCAAGTGCGGTACCAGCGATGCAATGAGAAATCCGGCAAAGGGGACGAGCGTCTGCAGCAGCGCATAGACGCCGATCGCGCGCCGGTCGCCGCCCGACGACAGTGCCACCGCTTCAGTCGTGATCGTCACGATCCGCCCGGCGCCGATCAGAAGCGTCGGCAGATAGAGGCCGGCGGAGACTGCAAAGCCGACGGCAAAGGCGGTCAGGCACGCGCGCGTCAGCATCGGCAGGCGGACGAGAAGCAGGACCTGCAGCGGCGATTTGCCAAGCCCCGTCGCCACCGTTTCGTAGCGCCGGTCGAGCGCTTGCCATGGCTGTGACAGGGACAGAACGGCATAGGGCAGAACGAAGATCAGGTGCACGAAGAGCAGCAGCGGGAACGAGGCGTCGAGGCCAAGCGTCAGCCAGAGAATTTGAAGACCGAACACGAAGCAGAGCTGCGGCACGACGAGCGGAAGATAGAGTACGACGCGCAGGGCGCCGCCTGCGCGAAGGCTTCCCTGCCACAAGAGGCCGATGGCAAGCACCAATCCTATCGTTGCCGACCCGCCTGCAAGGGCGATCGTCGTGACGATCGGTGTCACCGCCTGCGGCAAGGCCCGGGTCCAGGACTGTAGCGTCATATTGTCCGGCAGCAGAGACGGAAACGGCCAGAGACCGGCGATCGACCAGAGGAAAAGGACCAGAAGCCCGAGAAAGACAATTGCTGCGGACACAGCCATGGCGGCACAGGCAATCCTGCAGATCCATTGGTCGTTGGGCTGGCGAATGCCAGATCCGGAGATCCGTCTCAGAAGGAAAGCACCGACCCTCTCGGCGATGAGCCAGAGTGCCACGGCCATCAGTGTAAGTCCGAACTGAAGCACTGCGCCCGCCGAGGCCAGGAACCGCAGCCGCAGGTCGCTATCGGCCATCCACCCGGTGATGCGCACCGGCAGGGGCGCCGGCAGCGCCGGACCGAGGATCATCGCCACGTCAACGACGGAGCCGGCATAGGCCAGCACGGCGAAGACCGGCAGGCGGATTTGCCGGTACAGAAGCGGCCAGCTGCCGATGAGGAAGCCGCGGATGCGTCCATATCCAAGATTTGCGGTCACCGTCCGCGTCTGCGCAACCGGAACCTGCGGCAGGGCCGAAAGCGTCACGAGGAAGAGAAACGGCATTTCCTTGACGACGAGACCCGCCATGACAGTCAATCCCAGCGGATCCTGCGGCACGAGCCAGTCGGGTGGGCTCGTATAGCCGGTCAGTCCCGGCGACAGCAGTCGTATGATGAGACCCGAGGGCGCGACAAGGAAGGCGAGCCCGAAGGCGGCGGCGGCATGCGGAACGGCCAGCAGCGGCGATACCATATGCTGGATCCGCGAAAACATCCGCGTTCCGGCATATCCGGCCGTGAACAGCATGACCATGACGACGGAAACGCCCGTCGTAACGAGCCCGGTTGCCAGGCTGACCAGCGACGAACGCAGGAGGTGAGGCTGTGCCGCGAGATCAGCAAAATGATCGAAGGTGACGTGATCACCGCCAAGCGCCGGCAAATAGCCGAAAGCCGGCCCGATCGTACCGGCAAGCCCCGCCAGAACAGGCAGGCTGAGAAGGGCGAGCATGAAACCGGACACGGTGAAACGGCGCGTCACGTTTGCGCGCCTGTCCTGCGGTCGGTTCTCCTCAGTTTGCCGCCCCATAACGCTTGATCCATTCCGCTTCGATGCGCGTCATCCAGTCCGGATGCGGCTCGGCCAGTGCGGGGCCGAGCTTCTCCGGCGGCAGCGTCGCCACGCCGAGATCGAGCGTCGCGAACGCGGCCCGGTCTTTCTCCGGCAGCTTGCCGACCGCCAGCACCGTCGGATCGCCCCAGATCTTCGGATCCTGCTTGCGCACCTGTGCTTCCGGCGACAGCAGGAAATTGGCCAGCACCAGGGCGCCCGCCTTGGCATTGGCATTGTAGGGAATGCCGACGAAATGCGTATTGCCCAGCGTTCCCTTCGAAAACACGAAGGACCGGACGGTGTCGGGCAGTTCGCCGGCTGCGATCCCGGCCGATGCTTCCGCCGGGTTGAAGGCAAAGATGATGTCGAGTTCGCCGTCCGCCAGTTTCTGCTTCATCTCGGGATAGTTTTGCGGGAAAGCCTTGCCCTTGCGCCAGAGCAGCGGATGCAGCTGGTCGAGATAGGCAAACAGTGGCGCCGCGCCTTGATCGAAGGTCGCGTCATCGACCGGTTTCTGCAGCGTCTCTCTGTCGACGATCAGTTCTGTCAGGATCTGTTTGAGAAAGGACGAGCCGGTGAAGTCCGGCGGCTGCGGATAGGAAAACCGCCCGGGATGAGCTTTGGCAAAGGAGAGCAGCTCCTTGGACGAATCCGGCAGGTCCTTTTTCGCTGTGCGGGCCTCATCATAGAAGAACACCAGTCTGGCCGCTCCCCACGGGCTTTCCAGCCCCTCGGTCGGAATGGTGAAATCCGTTGTCACCGTCGGCTGGTTCTCGATGTCGACGAGGCCCCAGTTGGGCAGCTTCGTCGCCCAGTCCGCGGAAAACAGCAGGCCCTGGCGCTTCATCGCGGCAAAATTCTCGCCGTTGATCCAGATGAGATCGACGGAGCCGTGCGCGTCGCGGCCGGCGGATTTTTCGGCAAGCACCGTCGAGACTGCCTTGGCCGTATCGTCCAGCTTGACCTGCACGACCGTGATGCCGTAGCGCGCCTTCACCTCGTCGCCCGCCCATTGGATATAGGCGTTGATGTTTGCCGATCCGCCCCAGGCATTGAAGTACACGGTCTCGCCGCGTGCGTCCGTGAGCACGTCGTCCCAGTTCGCCGCATCCGTCGCGCCTGCCGGACCGATCGTCGACAGCGCAAACGGAAAGAGCAGCGCCATCTTTGTAAACATCCGCCGTGTCGACAGGATCATGCCGGATTACCCCCGTTCGCGCTCTGAAATTACCGCCCCAACCTAAGCCAAGGCGGCAATCCGTCAACGCCGCCGGGATCAACCGCCATCACGATCCGGTGACGGTCATCAGCCCCGGTGCGAGCGCTCGAAGGCAAGAATGGCGCCGGCCAGATCCTCGAGCGCGGCGCCGACGGATTTGAACAGGGTGATTTCGTCCGGGCGCGTGCGCCCCGGGTGCCGGCCTCCGGTCAGTTCCGCAAGGTCCGCCCGGACCGAGCCCGCGGCAATGATACCGGCGCGCAACGGCTGAACCAGATCGCCGCCTTCGGTCAGCGCGCCGTCGCGGGTATCGACGAACACCGTCGCACGCTCGACCGCCCGGTCGTCGGACTCGCGCATGCTTGGCTTGAAAGCGCCGACCAGATCGAGATGGGAACCCTCCTTCAGCCAGTCGCCGCGGATCAGCGGTTCGGACGACAGCGTCGCACAGGAAATGATGTCCGCCTCGCGAGCTGCGGCTTCGATATCGGTCGCAACGGAAACGGTGACGCCCGGAAGATCGATTTGTGCCGCGGTTGCCTCGGCCTTGCGGGGATCGCGGGCCCAGATCGTCACCTGCGAAATCGGCCGGACCGAGGCATGCGCCTCGATCAGGTTCTGCGACAGACGGCCGGCGCCGACCATCAGCATGCGGCGCGCGTCTTTTGCCGCAAGATAATCGGCAGCGAGCGCCGAGGCTGCCGCCGTGCGGCGTGCGGTGAGCTCCGCCCCGTCGATGATGGCCAGCAGCTGGCCGGTCTTGCCGGAAGAGAGCAGGTAGCTGCCGTGGATGGCCGGCAGGCCGCGGCTGGAATTGCCCGGAAAGACCGAGACCATCTTGACACCGATATAGCTACCCCGCTGCCAGGCAGGCATCAGGAGCAGGGTCGCGGCATCCTCGCCGGGAACGGCGACATCATGGTGATGGCGCACCGGCATCTCGCAACCATCGCGGAACATTGTTCTGAGCGCCGCGATCAGGTCGGCCCAGGGCAGTGCCACGCGCGTTTCCGCTTCATTGAGTACCAGCATGTCGATCTCCGTGATAAAAGTCCGGGGACATTAACAGGAGTTTTGCGGGCGGCAAAAGGACGGGACGTTGTGACGTGATGCGGCCAGCGCATAACCGCAAATTCATGCGCAATTGCCTTTTGGCGAAGGATTCCCGATTTTGACCATTTGGACAAGGAATTGTCGGTTGGGTTGTTTGAATGTTGGTCGGATTCGGGGTGTTTTTGGTTGTTTGTGGAAATAGTT
>NZ_JAGGJV010000004.1 GCF_017873135.1 Rhizobium herbae
CACAATCCGCTCAAAACTTTCTCAAGAAACTTCAGAGCGAGTTCGTCGGTCGCCAGCAGCGCCGCCGCCCTCGTTGGTGAGCGGTTTATAGTCCCAGGCATCGTTCATAGTCAACAGGCTTTTTGAAAAAAATGACAGTTTTTTGACAAAAGCCTGCGCCGTAAGGCTTTGCTGCATTGCGACAATCCGGATAACCCCTTGTAGAGAGCCGAAATCACAATTCCGCCCTCACTTCTTCACAATCGGCGCCCTAAAAGGCATTCGCAAGTGCGTTGCGCGGTGCTTCGCCGGCTCTCTTCGACCCTATATGCAGCCCTATATGGTGATGGCTGTTCTGTTTGACTCGGAGGCATGAAAGATGCACATCTTCGCACAACATACCGAGACCATAATAAGAAACGGCGCGTAACCAGGGACTCCGCTCGAATTGGCATGATCACGGACAAGACCATGATGCGGTCGCTCGGCAACGAGCCGCCGATCCTTGCGGATGGACGCAGGGCACCCGACCGGCGCGAGATTTCTCTGCGCTGGCTTTCGGGCACGTTCCTCACCGGCATTACCTCAAGCCTTCTGATGGGCGTGGCGCTGTTTGCCGCCCTCGACGGACGCCAGCAGCTGGCCATCCCGGCCGAAGCCTATGCGGCAATCGACCCCTCCGCCCGCGGCTCGCAGCCGACGGCCGCCGCCAAGCGCGGCAACCGTATCCTGAGCCCCAGCATCGTTGCCAAGCCCTCCGACCGCACCATCATGGAAGTCTCGACCATGACCCATGACGGCGAGAAGGAAGTGGTGCGGCGCCAGCCCTTCGCGCATGTGAAGATGACGCTGGCCGCCAACCACCAGCCGGCGGAAAAATATCCTGCCTTCGATCCGCTGGCGATCTTTTCCAGCGACGAGGCGGAAGCCGCTCCACCCGTCAGCCGCACCGGGACCATCTACGGCTCCGACGTCGAATCCGAAGTCGCGCTGAAAACCGTCGACTTCCCGCTCAAGGGTTCGACGCTGAAATTCGCCCCGTCCATGTCCATGGATGAGGTCGAGGAAAATGTCCGCACCAACGGTTCGGTGCTGACCGACGGCAACACCCAGCTTGCCTCGCTCTTCTATGTCGATCCGCGCCGCTTTGCCTCCGATGCCTCCGATCTCGACCTGATCCAGGGCCTGTCCGCCCGGGTGGTCGAGGAGAACATGACGGTATCGTCCTTCGAAAACATCACCGACGAGACCACCGAATATGCCGACGACGTCATTCCGGTCCGCCGGGCAACGCCGATCGCCGCCGTTCTCATCAATGCCGGTTATGGAAAAGCCCAGGCCGAGGATCTCGCCGGCTATCTGCGGCCGGCGCTGGACGCGACCGACCTGCAGGAGGGCGACGTCCTGCGCATCGGCATCATCCAGAAGGGCCAGAACGACGAGGCAAAGGTGGTGCGCGCCAGCGTCTATTCGCACGGCAGCCATGTCTTTACCATGGCGCTCGATGACAAGGGCCATTTCGTCAAGGGATACGAGCCGCCGCCGCTGGATGCGATCGCCACCGCCTTTGACGACAACGGCACGCCATCGGTCTCTGCCGGCCGCGACCTGCCCCGCGTCTACGACGGCGTCTATCGTGCCGCTCTTTCCTACGGCATGAACACGACGATGATCGCCCAGATCATCAAGCTTCTCGCCAGCAATGTCGATTTCCAGGCGCAATTGAAGCCGACCGACAGTCTGGAGGCGTTCTTCTCCGTCGCCGACGACAGCGGCAAGGCGACCGACGATTCAGAACTGCTCTACGTCAACGCAAAATTCGGCGATGCCGAGACGCGTTTCTACCGGTTCCAGGATCCGGACGACAATTCGGTCGACTATTACAACGAGCAGGGCAAGAGCATCCGCCAGTTCCTGCTGCGCAATCCCGTGCCGAACGGTACCTTCCGCTCCGGCTTCGGCATGCGCCGCCATCCGATCCTCGGTTTCTCGCGCATGCATACCGGCGTCGACTGGGCGGCCCCCCGCGGCACGCCGATCATCGCGGCCGGCAACGGCGTGGTCGAAAAGGCCGGCTGGGATTCCGGCGGCTACGGCAACCAGACCCTGATCCGCCATGCCAACGGCTATGTCTCGTCCTACAATCACCAGAGCGCGATCGCCAAGAACGTCACCGTCGGCGCCAAGGTCGTCCAGGGCCAGGTGATCGGCTGGATCGGCACGACCGGCCTGTCGACCGGCCCGCATCTGCACTACGAACTGATCGTCAACGGCAACCGCGTCGACCCCTTACGCATCCGCCTTCCCGGCGGCAAGTCGCTCGACGGCCAGGCACTGGCCCAGTTCGAGAAGGAACGCGGCCGTATCGACGAGTTGCTGGCCAAGGACAATGGCAATGCCGAAGTGGCGGCGGTGCAGTAGGTGGGCGCGTTTGCCTCGCGCCATCGTTGTTGCCCTTCCAGACTTTACTGCAAGCTTCGGAGAAAGATCCCGTGCGCAAGAAAATTGCAGTTCATTGGCGAACTCAGTCACGTTCGCCCAATACGGACGCTACCGGAGCGCAGCCGCAGAAACCCGCTATACGCTGCGCAACACATGCATGCACAGCCCGCCGCTCGACCCCCAGTTTATCTTGGAAGAGTTCTGGAGCGGCCTGATCACCGATTTCTGTTCCTTCGGGCAGAAATGTATAATGCCCCACACCCGTTATGATTTCACATGTGCTGCCCGGCACGTTTTTGTGAAGCCATTCGCAACACTCCGCTGGGGGAGCAACGGTGTCATCACCCCCGCCGTACAATTGGATCGGTTTGCGGATAGTTTGCAGGCTATCCTTGGCAAAGCCCAACACAGAACGGCCCGGCGCTATCACGGCGGCTCGCTTGATCCTTGGGTCCGTATAGTCGCTCCGCCGCCGCTCCCATGACTCCCGAAAAACCGGAACATCCCGGAGCCTTGGTAGCTCATCTATAAGATCGGGAAATTCTCTTGGACCCCGGATCGGACTTTTGACGGGATTGCCAGGCTCAAATTGTGAGTAGGCAACACGCGCGCCCATGAGAAGCATGGCTGTATAGGCCCCTGCCGAAAACCCGGCGACGCAGGCTTCATTATCAACGGCTCCGCCGACAGCATGGCGCCATGAAGGATCGTCCAAAAGCGCGCTAAAGTCTCTGGCACGCTCCCATAGACATAGAAACCCTTCAGCTCGGTATGGCTCGCCGCCGGTATGACCGTGATGATTGACACCCAAGGCCACATATCCGCATTGCGCAAGCCGATATGCGAGCCACTCCAGCGCAGCCGTACTGCTGCCACTTCCGTGTGATAGCAACACCAGCGGGAATGTCGCTTCCGATGATGCAAGCCGCGCATCCCATGCAACTGGTTCCCTCTTGAACCACGAAGATGTAGCCGGGGCCGCCACGCACGCGTCCTTGCTAGCAGGGTACCAAGCCGACCACGACAGCGGCCGAGGACCGGAATCATCCCAATTCCGCCTTGCTCCATCAAAGCTGATGCCTTCCCTGAACCCCACCGGCATCTGGCCTCCCCTACTCCCCCGGCTCCGTCTGCCGCATGCTCGCCCGCTCCCGCATCCGCGACCACCAGCCTCTGAGATTGGCGTGACGGTCGAGCATCGGCAGGCCTTCCGGAGATTTGGCGAAATAATCCATCATCGGCGCGACATGCAGATTGGCGAGTGTCAGGGCCGTTCCGCCCAGCCAAGGGCCATCGCCCATAAGATCGGCAAGCGCTTTCAGGATGACCGGCGCCTTGGAAAGGGAGGCGGCAAGCCGTGTCTCATCGCTTGGTTCGCCCCGCAAGGGCTTGGAAACCCGTTCGACGTAAATGCCCCAGACGAGCGTCGAATAAACATATCCGTCCGCGATGCTGATGATCTGGTTGACGCGTGCCCGATGGCAAGGGTCGGCTGGCTGGAGAGCAGGCCCCTCGAATGCCTCATCGATATAACGCGTTATTGCCCCGGTCTC
This sequence comes from Rhizobium herbae, assembly GCF_017873135.1. Taxonomy (GTDB): domain Bacteria; phylum Pseudomonadota; class Alphaproteobacteria; order Rhizobiales; family Rhizobiaceae; genus Pararhizobium; species Pararhizobium herbae. The sequence continues at coordinate 3,975 of NZ_JAGGJV010000004.1, forward strand.
GTAAAGTTGAAATCCGTCATGCTCTAAGGCCGGGATCCGGCCGAAGGGTTGCCGGGTGAGGTATGGCGGCGGCGGCCCTGTTTCGGCAAAGACATCGATCGGCACGAGATCGTAATCAACGCCTTTCTCAAACAGAGCAAGCCGGACCGCACGCACGTAGACGCTATAATCCGCGCCGAACAATATCGGTTTCTGCATCCCACCCCCAAGCCTACGTCACGGACCACCCTCCGGCCTGTGCCTACATCAGCGATAAAGCAAAAGGCCGCCCCGAAGGACGGCCTTTCTCTTGTCATCGTATCAGGCCGCGGCCTTCTCGGCACCGCCCCGCAGCTTGAAGTTCAGCCGGTCGGAGCCCGAAAACGCCTTGATCGTCGATCCGTCCGGGAAATTCCCCTGCAGGATCTGTTCGGCCAGCGGGTCCTGGACGTATTTCTGGATGGCCCGCTTCAGGGGACGCGCGCCATAGGCCGGATCGTAGCCCTTGTCGGCGAGGAAGGCGCGCGCCTCGTCGTCGAGTTCGAGCGTGATCTTGCGGTCGGCGAGCAGCTGGCGCAGGCGCTCCAGCTGGATATCGACGATCGTGCCCATTTCGCCGCGCTTCAGGCGGTGGAACAGGATGATCTCGTCGACCCGGTTGAGGAATTCCGGCCGGAAATGGCCGCGCACCACGTCCATCACCTGATCGCGCACCATGTCGCTGTCATCGTTTTCGCCAAGCTGCGACAGATATTCCGCCCCGAGATTGGAGGTCATGATGATCATCGTGTTGCGGAAATCCACCGTGCGGCCCTGGCCATCGGTCAGACGGCCGTCGTCAAGCACCTGCAGCAGCACGTTGAACACGTCCGGATGCGCCTTCTCGATCTCGTCGAACAGCACGACCTGATAGGGCTTGCGCCGCACCGCTTCGGTCAGCGCGCCGCCTTCCTCGTAGCCGACATAGCCGGGAGGTGCGCCGATCAGCCGGGAGACGGAGTGCTTCTCCATGTACTCGGACATATCCATGCGCACCAGCGCCGTATCGTCGTCGAAGAGGAAGCGCGCCAAAGCCTTGGTCAGCTCCGTCTTGCCGACGCCGGTTGGCCCGAGAAAGATAAACGAACCGATCGGACGGTTCGGATCCTGCAGGCCGGCCCGCGAACGGCGAACCGCGCGCGACACGGCCTGGACCGCATCGCCCTGGCCGACCACCCATTTGCCCAGTTCGTCTTCCATGCGCAACAGCTTGTCGCGCTGGCCTTCGAGCATTTTCTCCACCGGAATTCCGGTCCAGCGGGACACGACATGGGCGATGTTGTCGGGGGTCACGACTTCCTGCACCATCGGGTCGAGCGCCGACGAATCCTGGCTTTCGGAGACTTCCAGTTCCTTCTCCAGCTTCGGGATCACCCCATAGGCAAGCTCCCCTGCCCGCTGGAATTCACCCTTGCGCTGCGCTGCCGCCAGTTCGTTGCGGGCCTCGTCCAGCTGCTTCTTGAGATCAGCCGCCAGACCAAGCTTCGACTTTTCCGCCTGCCAGCGCGCGGTCAGCGCATCGGCCTGCTCCTCGAGCCCGGTCAGGTCCAGTTCCAGCTTTTCCAGCCGGTCCTTCGAGGCCCGGTCGGTTTCCTTTTTCAACGCCTCGCGCTCGATCTTCAGCTGCATGATGCGGCGGTCGAGTTCGTCCAGCTCTTCGGGCTTCGAATCCACCTGCATGCGCAGCCGCGAGGCGGCTTCGTCCATCAGGTCGATGGCCTTGTCGGGCAGGAACCGGTCGGTGATGTAGCGGTTAGAAAGCGTCGCAGCCGCCACCAGCGCCGAATCGGAGATCCGCACCTTGTGATGCTGCTCGTACTTTTCCTTCAGGCCGCGCAGGATCGAGATCGTGTCCTCGACATTCGGCTCGTTGACCATGACAGGCTGGAACCGGCGGGCAAGGGCCGCGTCCTTTTCGACATGCTTGCGGTATTCGTCGAGCGTGGTGGCGCCAACGCAGTGCAGCTCGCCGCGCGCAAGCGCCGGCTTCAAGAGGTTGGAGGCGTCCATCGCCCCGTCCGCCTTGCCGGCGCCCACCAGCGTGTGCATCTCGTCGATGAACAGGATGATCTCGCCCGCTTCCGCCTGAACCTCGGACAGAATGGCCTTCAGCCGCTCCTCGAATTCGCCGCGGAATTTTGCGCCCGCAATCAGCGAGCCCATGTCGAGCGCCATGAGCTTCTTGTCCTTGAGGCTTTCCGGCACGTCGCCATTGATGATGCGCAAGGCGAGGCCTTCGGCGATCGCCGTCTTGCCGACGCCGGGCTCGCCGATCAGCACCGGGTTGTTCTTGGTGCGGCGCGACAGGACCTGGATGGTGCGACGGATTTCGTCGTCGCGGCCGATCACCGGGTCGAGCTTGCCGTCGCGGGCGTCGGCCGTGAGGTCACGCGCATATTTCTTCAAGGCATCGAAGCCGGCCTCGGCATTGGCGCCATCGGCGGTGCGGCCCTTGCGGATGTCGTTGATCACCTGGTTGAGCTTGGACGCGGTCAGTCCCGCCTTAGACAGGATTCCGGAGGTCGCAGCCGAAGTCTCGATGATCAGCGCCTGCAGCAGCCGCTCGACGGTGACGAAACTGTCGCCCGCCTTCTTGGCGGCCTCTTCGGCCGTGGTGAACACCTTGGCAAGCGGCTGCGAAAGCGACAGCGAGCCGTTGCCGCCCGAGACTTTCGGCAGCTTGGCAAGCGCACCGTCATTGGCAAGCCTTGCGTCCTTGGCGCTGCCGCCGGCCCGCTCGATCAGCGATGCCGCCATGCCCTGGTCGTCGTCGAGCAGGACTTTCAGCACATGTTCGGGAACGAATTGCGGATGGCCCTGTGCCAGCGCATAGGTCTGAGCCGATTGCAGAAAACCGCGCACGCGCTCGGAGTATTTTTCAATATTCATCAGTCACCCTCCGGTAATCGGTCAGCCCATCCTTGGCACTGCCGACAGTTGGAATGAGGCTCCCTCAAAAGGCAAGCCCGCGTCTCGCCGTTCCGCCGCCTCGCGAAAGGCGGCCACGGCAACTTGGAAGGAATATGGGGCCGGACTTTTGGAAATTAAAGGGGCTGGCCGGGGTCTCTGCGAGATTGAATCGGATGCTTGCAGGGCAAAAGGCGACTAGCGCTTTGCAGCAACCGCGCCCACGAAAACACTCCCCTCCGCCCGAATACCCGGACGTCATATCGGCAAAACGGAAGTCTGCTTGACGATCTGGCTCGGCACATCGGTTTTGACGTTCTGGATTCCGTTTTTCCGCGTGAGATGGGCGGCCTGAAAACGCCGGTAGTCATCGAGATCTGTCACGGCGACGCGCAACAGGGCGTCGCTTTCCCCGAGCATGATATAACACTCCATCACCTGGGGAAGCTGCTTCATCGCCGCGATGAAATGATCGATGGTTTCCGCGTCCTGAGCCGTCAGCCAGACCCGCGCGAACATCGACAGACCAAGGCCGACCTTCGCGGAATCAAGGACTGCGACATAGCGGTCGATCACGCCTGCCTCCTCCAGCAGCTTGACCCGGCGCAGGCAGGGCGATGGCGACAACCCTACCTCCCTCGCAAGCTCGACATTCTGCAGCCGGCCGTCGCGTTGCAACGCGCGCAGGATGCGCCGGTCTATATCATCCAATTTTTCTGGCATTGAATGCTCATTTTTTCACAATTAGATCCATCTAATGCCAAATTTACTCCATTTTCCGGCATCTTCGCAACCTGATTGCCGGCCGGTTGCCCTACGATTCCAGCCATGAACACAGAAACAATGCTCGTCTTCGCTGCGACGGTGCTGCCGTTGATCTGCACCCCCGGTCCCGACATGCTTTTCGTGGCATCGCAGGCGCTGTCAGGGGGAGCGGCCGCCGGCCTGCGCTCAACCGCCGGCGTCTGTATTGGCTACATGGTACATTCAACCCTCGTCGCTCTCGGCGTGGCGGCTCTTGTCGCCGCCTCGCCGGCGCTGTTTCAGGGGTTGCGCTGGCTTGGGGTCGCCTATCTGGTCTATCTGGCGGTCCAGCTCATCCGCTCCGCCATGAAAACGGGGCATCTTTCCCTTTCGGCCACCCTGGCGAAGGACCAGTTTCAGCGCGGGTTCCTGACCGCATGCCTCAATCCCAAAGGCATGATGATCTATTTTGCGATCCTGCCGCAATTCATGACGCACGGCGGGAGCATCGGCCGCCAGGCTGTTGTCCTGTCTGCGATCTTCATTGCTCTTTGCGGGATCGTCTACACGATCTTGAGCATCGTGATTGCTGCGGCCGGAAAGACAGGCGGCTTTAGCAACCGCCGCCGCCGCTGGATCGAAGGAACAGCCGGCGGACTTCTGATCGTCGCCGCCGGCCGGCTGGCTGCAAACTGAGGTGACGCCCGAATAGCGTGAGCGCAGGGAAAAGCAGCCGTTATGACATCGCGCACCGCCCAGGCTTCAGGGCAACCGTCAACGAAAAAGCCGCCCGCAACGATCTGCTGCAAGCGGCTTTCATGTTTATATCGCGGGTTTCAGTCGGGCTTACTCGCCGGCAACCTCGACCAGAGCCGGCTTCTCGCCTGCCTGTTCGCCACCGGCTTCCGCTGTTTCAGCAGCCTCGTCGCCACCGGCTTCGCCGCGGCGCGGCTGCCGGCGTGGACGGGGAGCGGTGCGGCGGCGCGTCGGAGCGCGGCCTGTCGGTGCTTCCTCTTCCAGCGAAACCTCGACCGGCGTGCCTTCGATCACCGGTTGCGGGCCGGAACCATCGATGACGGGCTGCGGGGCAAGGTCGGGACGCTGCTGGGCCTGTTCCGGGCGCGGCGGACGCGGGCGGTCCTGCTGGCGCTGCCGGTCCTGGCGCGGGCGCTCCTGATCGGGCTGGCGCTGATCCGGCTGGCGCTGGCGATCCTGCTGCTCCGGCTGACGCTGCTGGCGCTCGCCATCGGACTGGCGCTGCTGACGCTCTGCCTGCTGGTGATGCCGCTCCTGCTCGAGCTGCTGGTCCTGGCCGACGGAGTTCTCGTCGTTGTCGCCCTGGTCCATGTCGTCGTCGCGCTCGTTGCCGTCGCGGTCCTGAAAATCGTTGCGATCGTTGTAGTCGCCACGGTCGTCACGCTGGAAACGTTCCTGCATCTGCGCCTGGGCGGCCGCAATGATGCGGTTGTAGTGTTCGGCATGCTGAAGATAGTTTTCAGCCACAACCCGGTCGCCGGAGCTTTGCGCGTCACGGGCAAGATTGCCGTATTTCTCGGCGATGTGCTGGGCTGTACCGCGGATCTTCACGTCCGGGCCGGAGCTGTCATACGTGCGGGTCAGAGGGTTGGAACCCTTCCGGTTATGATTGTTGTTATTGTTATTGCCACCGCCGCCATTGTTGCTGCTGCTGGTATTGTTATTGTTACGCCCACGGCCGCGCTTGTTCTGCTGTCCTGGCCTCATCGTTCACTCACCTGGATTCTCTTGATATTGATGATCTTGTGGCTTCGTGGCTTGCCAGAAATTCCGTATCAGGGGATTCCGGATCAAGCAGGCACGCGCCGCGACCCAACCGCCTCATGACGGCACCGTCGCTGGTTAAAGTCAAATTAACAGGTACCCGCACCAGGCACTGTCGAACCTTAGCAACTCTTTTGTGAGAGCAATCCCTGCGGCAAGTTCTGACCGGAACGAATCTGTGGTCCGTGACCTTTTGCCCAGTGCGTGGCTGGCAACCTAGCCCGCTTCCCGTGTGATTCCAAGCCTTTTCTTCACGTTTTCAAAAAAGAACATTGCGATATATGCCCATTTGCAGGGCTTAGCGGCCGAACGAGAACAGGATGGCCCGGTCGTTTCCGCCAAGGTCGCGCACCCGGTCGATCACCCGGAAGCCCTCGCCTTCGAAAAGCTCCCCCACCACCTGCATCTGGTCGTAGCCGATCTCGACGCCGACAATGCCGTCATCGGCCAGATGGCCGGCGGCATGGGCGGCGATGGTACGATAGGCGTCCAGACCATCGACGCCGCCATCCAGCGCCAGCGCCGGATCATGGTCCCGCACCTCGGGCGCCAGCGACGCCACCACCTCCGTGCGTATATAGGGCGGATTTGAGACGATGATGTCGAACTTGCCGACAATGCTGCCGAACCAATCGCTTTCCACGCCCGAAAAGCGCTGATCGAGAGTGTTGCGCGCGGCATTGGCCTGCGCCATTGCAACGGCCCCCGGCGACAGATCGGAACCGACACCGGTTGCTTCCGGCACGGCACTGAGGAGAGCCAGGCAGATAGCCCCGGTACCGGTGCCGAGATCGAGGATCTGGCAGCATTTTTTCGCAGCCACGATCTTCTGCGCAAAGGGGATGAGCCCCTCGACGATCATCTCCGAATCCGGCCGGGGCTCCAGCGTGTGCTCGGACATGCCAAGCATCAGCCCGTAGAATTCGCGTTCCCCGAGAATGCGGTGAACCGGCTCGTGCGCCGCGCGGCGGTCGATCGCCGCGCGAATGCGCAGCGCGTCCTTTTGCGAAACCACCTCGTCGCCGCGCGTCATGAATGCCACCGCCGGCAGGTCGAGCAGCCCGGAAATCAGCACGCGGGCATCGAGCGCCGCCTCGCCGATATGGGCTTTCAGAAACCGGGCCCGCGCCTCGGCAAACAGGCTGTCGAGCGTATCGGTCATCCCTTGACCTCGCTTAAGCGCGCCAGCTGGTCGGCCTGGTAGTCGGCGAGCAGCGCGTCGACCACTTCGTCGATCTCGCCCATCATCATCCGGTCGATCTTGTAGAGCGTCAGGTTGATGCGATGGTCGGTGACGCGGCCTTGCGGAAAATTATAGGTGCGGATGCGCTCGGAACGGTCGCCCGACCCCACCTGGCTCTTGCGTGAGGCGGACCGTTCGCTGTCCGCCTTCTGCCGCTCCATGTCGTAGAGCCGCGAGCGCAGAACCTGCATCGCCTTGGCCCGGTTCTGGTGCTGTGATTTTTCCGAGGACGTGACGACGATGCCGGACGGCATGTGGGTGATACGCACAGCCGAGTCCGTCGTGTTGACGTGCTGGCCGCCGGCGCCCGACGAGCGCATCGTGTCGATGCGGATGTCTTCCTGGCGAATCTCGATGTCGATATCCTCGGCTTCCGGCAGGACGGCAACGGTCGCGGCAGACGTATGGATACGCCCCTGCGTTTCGGTATCCGGCACGCGCTGCACCCGGTGCACGCCGGATTCGAATTTGAGCTTCGAAAACACCCCGCGCCCGGTCACGGTGGCGATGATTTCCTTATAGCCGCCGGCATCCCCTTCGCTGGCCGACAGCACCTCGACCTTCCAGCCCCTGGCCGAAGCATAGCGTTCGTACATGCGGAAGAGATCGCCCGCGAAAAGCGCCGCCTCCGAACCGCCGGTGCCGGCGCGAATTTCGAGAATGGCGCTCTTTTCGTCGGCCGCGTCCTTCGGCAGGAGCAGGATCTGCATCTCCTGCTCCAGCGTTTCGATGCGTTGCTCGATCTCGGGCTTTTCCATCTCGGCCAGATCGCGCATCTCGCGATCCGTCGTGCGGTCGTTCATCAGCGCGTTGACATCCGCGAGCTCGGCAAGAGACTTTTCGTAAAGCCGGATCTTCGTCACCACCGGCTGCAGCTCGGAATATTCCGACGCCAGCTTCACATAGACATCCGCCGCCGGCCCTTCCGACATCCGCGCCTCGATCTCGCCGAAGCGACGCTCCAGCTCGCGCATTTTTTCAACAGGAAGTGTGGCCAATGTTTGCTCCGTGGGACAGTTGCAGAACGCGCGCCAGTCCGATTCAATTGAGGTTGAGGAGAGTTTACCCCCCCTCTGTCACTTCGTGACATCTCCCCCACAAGGGGGGAGATCATTCTTTTCTCTATGACATCCGAGTGAGGGAGGCACAACGCCAGCGGCCAATCTCCCCCTTGTGGGGGAGATGTCGGCGTCGCCGACAGAGGGGGTACCCTCAGCAATCTCGGAAGCTAAACCGGAACCCCATTCTCCGTCGCGAAATCCACCAGCATCTGGCGCACCGGGGTCCGGCCCCTGGTGTCGTCCAGCGCCGCGTGCAGCATGGCCGAAAGCTTGTCGACATCCAGCGCCAGAAGCATTGCCTTGACCGGCCCGACGGCCGTCGGCGACATCGAGACCGAGCGGTAGCCGATGCCGAGCAGCGCCATCGCCGACAGCGGCTTGCTCGCCATCTCGCCGCAGAGCGTCACCGAGGTCTCGTTGCGGTCGCCCGCCCGGATGATGTCGCGCAGGATGCGCAGGAACGGCCGGCCGAGTACGTCGAAACGATCCGATACCCGCGCGTTGCCGCGATCGACCGCCATCGAAAACTGGAACAGGTCGTTGGACCCGACCGAGACGAAGTCGACCTCGTCCATCAGCTCGTCCAGCTGCCAGAGCAGCGCCGGCACTTCCAGCATGGCGCCGAACTGCAGCTTGCGCGGCAATTGCTCGCCGATCTTCGACTGACGCTGGATTTCCTTCTGTAAGAGTTCGCGCACGGTCCGCAGTTCGGAGACTTCCGTCACCATCGGCAGCATGATGCGCAATTCCTGCCCCGCCGACGCGCGCAGCATGGCGCGCAGCTGCGTACGCAACAGGCCGGGGCGATCCAGCGACAGGCGGATCGCCCGCCAGCCGAGCGCCGGGTTTTCCTCTTCCATCGCCCTCAGATAAGGCAGTACCTTGTCGCCGCCGATATCCAGCGTCCGGAAGGTTACCGGTTTGCCGGCCGCCTGCTTCAGGACGTTGCGGTAGAAGACTTCCTGCTCCTCCATCTTCGGCATGGTCGAGGCGATCATGAACTGCAGCTCGGTGCGGAACAGGCCGATGCCCTCCGCCCCGGATTCGACAAGCTGCGGCAGGTCCACCATCAGGCCGGCATTCATCTGCAGCTTGATCCGCTTGCCGTCCCTGGTCAAAGGCTCGACGCCGCGCAGCGCCTTGAACTGCTCTTGGCGGCGCGCCCTGAGCCGCACCTTTTCCTCATATGCCCGCTGCAGATCGGCCATCGGCCGCAAGTGCACCTTGGCATCGTCGCCATCGACGATGATCGCATCGCCGTTTTCGGCCAGCGCAACCACGCCCGCCGCCTGGCCGACCACCGAAATGCCCATGGCGCGCGCGACGATCACCACATGGCTGGTCACGGCGCCATCTTCGAGCACCACGCCGCGGATGTTTTCGCGCGGATAGTCGAGCAGTTCGGCAGCGCCCATGGCGCGCGCGACGACGATTGCATCCGCCGGAAAATCCGTGGCCGAAAGCTTGGCGCCATAGCCGGTCAGTTGCCGGAGCAGCCGGTTGGCGAGGTCGTCGAAATCATGCATGCGCTCGCGTAGGTACGGATCCGTCAGCCGGATCATCCGTGCCTTGGTTTCGCTCTGCACCCGCTCGACCGCCGCTTCCGCCGTCAACCCGTTGCGGATCGCCTCTTCGAGCTTGCGCACCCAGCCGCGGTCATGGGCAAACATCCGGTAGGCTTCCAGCACCGCGCGATGCTCGCCTTCCATGGAGACGTCGCGGCGCGACAGCATGTCGTCGATCGAGATGCGCAGGCTGCCCAGCGCTTCCGCCAGCCGGCCGAGTTCATGATCGGTGTCGTCGTTCAAAAGATTGGTGACGACGATGCGCGGCTCGTGCAGCACGACATAGCCAAGCCCGATGCCGTCGTTGAAGCTGTTGCCGTCGATCGTCACGGGGCGCGACAGGTCGAGTTCCAGCCCCGGCCGGGTAATCTTCTTCAGTTCCCCGGTCGCGACCATTTCGGCCAGCACCATCGCCGTGGTCTCGAGCGCCTCGACCTCGTCGTCGCGATAGTTGCGGCTCGCCTTGTTCTGCACGACGAGAACGCCGAGCGAGCGGCCGGTGCGGAGAATCGGCACGCCCATGAACGAATGATAGATTTCTTCGCCGGTCTCCGGCAGGTAGGTAAAGGCCGGATGCGCCTGCGCGTCGGAGAGATTGAGCGGCCGGGCGCTGGCGGCAATCGTGCCGACGAGGCCCTGCCCCATCTGCAATTGCGCCAGATGGACCGCATCCTTGTTCAGACCTTCGGTGGCATAGAGTTCGAGTACGCCGTCGGAGCGCAGCACGTAGACCGAGCACACCTCCGCGACCATGTTCTGCGCGATCTGGCGAACAATCTGGTCAAGGCGCTCCTGCGGCTCGAGCGGTTCCGCCATCAGTTCGCGCAACCGCTTGAGAAGGACGCGTGGACCCGCGGAGAGGTCTCTCATCGCGCTTCGTCTCCTGTCTGAAAGTCAACAACTGCAGGCGGCAATTTGTTCCGGCGCTCTCGCGCCCAAACGTCGTCGTCGCCGCTTGTCTTAACTCTTATCCAGACCGTAGACGGAATGCAAAGTGCGAACTGCCAATTCGGCATAAGCGCCGTCGATCAGGATGGAAATCTTGATTTCCGAGGTGGTGATCGCCTTGATGTTGATGCCTTTTTCGGCAAGTGCGCGGAAAGCGGACGCAGCCACGCCCGCATGGCTGCGCATGCCGATACCGATGACCGAGACTTTGACCAGGCCTGATTCGTTCTGGATGACGTCGAAGCCGATCTTGTCCTTCGAGTCGTTCAGCACCTTCAGCGCCTTGTCGACGTCGGTCGAGGGCACCGTAAACGTCATGTCGGTCTTCGAACCGTCTTCCGAAATGTTCTGGACGATCATGTCGACATTGATGTGGCTTTCGGCCAGCGGCCCGAAGATCGCGGCCGAAACGCCGGGCCGGTCGGCCAGGCGTCGCAGCGAGATTTGCGCTTCATCCTTGGCATAGGCGATGCCGGTAACGACTTCCTGTTCCAAAATCTCTTCCTCATCACAAATCAGCGTACCGGGCGGGTTCAAAAAATCGCCCATGCCCGGCGCGTCTGGGTCATCGAAACTGGAGCGCACGAAGGTGCGAACCTTGAATACCATGGCAAGCTCGACCGAGCGAACCTGCAAAACCTTGGCGCCGAGGGATGCCATTTCCAGCATTTCCTCGAACGCGATCTTCTTCAGCCGCTTGGCCTTCGGCTCGATGCGCGGATCGGTGGTGTAGACGCCGTCGACATCGGTGTAGATATCGCAACGATCCGCCTTGATGGCAGCTGCGATCGCCACCGCCGAGGTGTCCGACCCGCCGCGCCCGAGCGTCGCGATCCGGTTGTCCGGCCCAAGCCCCTGGAAGCCGGCGATGACGGCCACCTGGCCCTCGCCGAAGCGGCGGATCAGTTCCGAACCGTCGATCTCCAGAATGCGCGCCGCGCCATGGGCATTGTCGGTCTTGATCGGGATCTGCCAGCCCTGCCAGGAGCGGGCGTTGATGCCGATATTCTGCAAGGCCAGCGCCAGAAGACCCGACGTCACCTGCTCGCCCGAAGCAACGACCGCGTCATATTCGCGGGCATCATGCATCGGCGAGGCATCGCGCGTCCAGGCGACCAGTTCGTTGGTCTTGCCCGACATGGCAGACACCACCACCGCGACCTCATGGCCGGCATCGACTTCACGTTTCACATGGCGGGCCACATTCCGGATGCGATCCATATCCGCGACGGACGTGCCGCCGAATTTCATCACGATGCGTGCCATATGCCTCTACCGGTACTGCCTGCCGCGCTTGGGTCCGCGCCTGCTTTGAGAAGTTGGCGGTCTCTTAGCGAAATTGGGAGCGGGGTGCAATGGCGGAAGGGGTGGGATATATGTTGGTGACGAGAATTGAGGGCGGGATTTGGAAACCTTACTGAAGATACCCTACGAGCTTCAAATCGTTCTTGTCGCCGGCTATTTGGCGTACAAGATTATCTCCATAGGCAAAGGAAGAAACCATAGAACAGAAGACTTCCTCCTTCAGGTTCTGAGCTTCGGAGTTGCGGCACGTTCCGCTACGGCCGCAACTCTATGGCTCCTTCCCAAAAGAATGCCGCTTGCCGTGGATGAGGCGGTATCTGTCGCCTTAGTCGCCATTCTCACATGCACTATAGCAGTAGCGTTCGGGATGCTCTGGCGTTCACTTGGTGAGAGAGCTGCTCGCGTCATGATGAATGCTAGCGGCGTCTATCGCGACGATCACGAGTCGTCGGTCTGGCAATCGATTATGAATCAGTCTGCCAAATGGACAGTAGTGCAGATTCATTTGGAGAATGGACTCGTCCTAGAAGCAAACTTCGGACAGATGAAGCCGTTCCCTAAAGTGCCAGTCATCATGAACGAAGACGGGATGGCAGTATATGTGACGGGCCGCTATAGGGAGGATAACTCATTTGAACAATACGAAATCACCGGGAACGATGGCGACATAACTCTAACCTATCTTCCGAAGTCATCAATTAAGCGAGTAGATGTCTCTTGGCGTCTGCCTGACCGTCACGTCATAACCGCTAAAGTTTAGCGCTTCGGTGGCTTTGCAGGGGCGCCCGAGCCGGTGGTTGTGGGCTGTGCCGATGCGCCCTCACCGCCAGAGGCCGGCCGAATTGTTATGGGACGCATGCTATCACCAGTAATAACAACAGGTTTGTTTGCCATTCGGCTCTCCTCTTCAACTTGAAAATCTCTAAGCAGGTTGAATTGTCCTTCAAAAGCAAGTTGTAAGCAAGTCAGAATCCCTAGTATCCACTAGAGTTACTGAATTTATTCCAGCCGACGAATGAAGTCAGTCATCACAATGGCGGTTGTACAGGTGCTTCCTCAATGGTGGTCAACTTCTTCCGCTGTTTCTCGACGTGATCTGGACCCAGCATGCCGATCGCAAACGCGATCGCAATGACTTTCTCGCCTACTTCGTCTTTGAATCCCGAGAACTTGGAAATTGGGATACTGCCCATGACACTTGCCATCCCACCTAATTCTCGGTTCCTCGCCCAACAATCTTCACCCCACAACACACCCCACTGTCACATACCTGTCATCAAACCCTGCTCCTGTGCCCCCGACCAACGGGGATGTGACCAAATGATCGACCAGCTCAGCCGCATCAAGGCGGAAATTGCCGACAGCTTCGACGAAGAGCTGGAAATGCAGATGGAAGAGGACCGGCTCGACGAGCTGGTCGCCGAGGGCATGTCGGAGCCGGCCGAGCCGACGATCGACCGCAAAGTCTATTTCCGCGAGCTGTTCCGCCTCCAGCACGAGCTGGTCCGGCTGCAGGACTGGGTCCAGCACAAGAAGCTCAAGGTCGTCGTGCTGTTCGAAGGCCGCGATTCGGCCGGCAAGGGCGGCGCCATCAAGCGCGTCACCCAGCGCCTCAATCCGCGCGTCTGCCGCACCGTGGCGCTGCCGGCGCCGACCGAGCGCGAGCGCAATCAATGGTATTTCCAGCGCTACATCCCGCATCTGCCGACGGCAGGCGAAATGGTGCTGTTCGACCGCAGCTGGTACAACCGCGCCGGTGTCGAGCGCGTCATGGGTTTCTGCACGCAGGACGAACTCGACGAATTCTTCCGTTCGGTGCCCGAATTCGAGCGCATGCTGGTGCGCTCCGGCATCGTGCTGATCAAATACTGGTTCTCGATCACCGACGAGGAACAGGAGTTCCGCTTCAAGATGCGCATCCACGATCCCTTGAAGCAGTGGAAACTGTCGCCGATGGACATGGAAAGCCGCATCCACTGGGAAGAATACACCAAGGCCAAGGAAGAGATGCTGGCCCGCACCCATACGGAGGATGCGCCCTGGTGGGTGGTTCAGGCCGTCGACAAGAAGAAGGCCCGCCTCAACTGCATCGCCCATCTCCTCAAGCAGATCCCCTACGAGGACGTGCCGAAACCCGAAATCGAACTGCCCGACCGCGTCCGCCACGACGACTACATCCGCCATCCGGTGCCGGACGAGATGTACGTGCCGGAAGTGTATTGATCACGGCGGGGCTCAATGCCTAAAGGCCCCTCATCCGCCCTCTCGGGCACCTTCTCCCCGTTATGACGGGGAGAAGGATCAAGCGGCGAACTCCGAGAAAGTCCCCTCTTCTCCCCAGCGGGGAGAAGGTGCCCGAAGGGCGGATGAGGGGGGCCGAAGGTCACCTCTTTCTGGCTCCGGCTTCGCCGAAGCCCCCTCATCGCCTCACTGCGTTCGGCACTTCTCCCCGCTGGGGAGAAGAGGGAGAGCGTCGCACGCCCGCGCAAATCCATATGCGATTACCCTGCCGCAGGCAGGGTTAGGGTGAAGGGCTGTTACGGCGACGTGACATTTGGACCAGAGCCGAAGCGATCATCCGAACGCCTCATCATCCGGTCGCAGCCCCGCTCTTCCGCGCCACCACCGCCAGATACGCGGCCTGCAATTCCGCAAACACCGAGCGTTCCGGCGCCGGCATTCCAAGATGCAAGCTCCGCAATTCCTCCATGAAATCAGCCCACATCGCCGGCCCGCCCTTCTCCAGCAGCTCGGCGCGGATCGACAGTTCCTCCGACGCCGGCGTGTGCCGCCTGCCCCAGGCGCCTATCTGCGCCAGAAGCGGCACCAGCTGGATCGACGGCTCGGTCAGGCTGTAGATGCCCTTCTGCTTGTGGCTCGGATCGTCGGCGCGCGACAAAAGCCCGTTCTCCGTCAGCCGCTTCAGCCGGTCGGCCAGCACATTGGAGGCTATTCCTTCTTCCGATTGCGTGAGAAGCTCGCGAAAATGCCGCTTGTTGCCGAACATGATGTCGCGGATGACGATCAGGCTCCAGCGGTCGCCGAGCATTTCCAGCGTCAGATTGATCGGGCATCCCGACCGGTGTGCGTTGTCCATGTGTCGCCTTTTTTTAAAACCGCTTGCAATATAGGATTGCTTATCCTACAACACAACCAGTTGCAGATTGAAATCAGTTTTCGGAGAGTATGATGAAACCGCAACTTTTCGCCCATCCCTTCTCGTCCTATTGCCAGAAGGTCCTCGTCGCCATCTATGAAAACGGCACCGCGTTCGATTACCGCATGCTGAGCCCCGACGAGGCAGGCACCGTCGAGGAGTGGCAGTCGATCTGGCCGATCAAGCGCTTTCCGGTGCTGAAGGACGGCGAAAACGCCGTGATGGAAGCAACCATCATCATCGAATATCTGATGCTGAACTATCCGGGCACCGTCCGCCTGATCCCGCAGGACCCGCAGGCAGCCCTTCGCACCCGCATGATGGACCGTTTCTTCGACAATTACGTCATGACGCCGATGCAGAAGGTGGTGTTCAACCAGATCCGCCCGGAGACAGACCGCGATCCCTATGGCGTCAAGGAGGCGAAGGCGATGCTCGACGACGCCTATGCCTGGCTGGATGGCGTGGTGGCAAAGACCGAATGGGCGGCCGGCGACACGTTCAGCCTCGCCGATTGCGCCGCCTGCCCGTCGCTGTTCTACGCCGACTGGGTGCATCCGATCCCTGAAACGCTGCCGAACGTCCGCGCCTATCGCGCGCGCCTGCTCGCCCGCCCCTCCTTCGCCCGCGCCGTCGACGAAGGCCGGCCCTATCGCGCCTTCTTCCCGCTCGGGGCGCCGGACCGGGATTGAGATGGTTCGGCTGATGGGCACGGATATCGTGACAGCGCTCCCGCTCTGGGGTGGTGAGGGCTCTTGCCGGCTACACGCGCACGACCTACAACGGCGTAGCACCAACTTTTAATGGCGCTGCCGTCTTCGATATTGCCAAGAGCTTCTATTATTTGAGAGATTCATAATGGGCGACATTGCAAATGTATTCGGCGCGGGCGAAATCGCGCTTGATCGGGCACACTATGCCGGTCTGTCCCGGTTCCATCGCTGGAAGCTGGGGTTCACCGCGCTGCGCGCCGTTCCGGATGTGATGGCTTCTCCGCCGGCGATCTCGGTCGGCGCCGCCGCGGCGGCAAGTCTGATCAGCGGATCGACCGTGCCCGGTTGCGGCAAGGACGATACTCGGATGACGCGGCTCGGCGGGACGTTCGAGGACAGCGGCGCCTACAAGAAAGGCTCGCGCGGCGGCGTGCGCTATCGCTTCATATTCGACGGGACGCGCTTCGACTACCGGATCCGGTCCTATCTCGGGCAGAGCTCGGTCACCCTGTACGTGGATGGCAGACCGGTTTCCAAGGCGCTGTTCTCGGAGGAACATCCGGGCCTCAATGACGATACCGAGCATTTCGTCCTGCAGGATTTCGGCACCGATGTTCCGACATACGGGCTGATCAATCCGGCAATTCTCGACGCCGGCTCCGGCTACGCCGTCGGCGATGTCGTCACCCTTTCCGGCGGCACCTTCATCACGGCGGCTCAGGTGCGGGTGACCGGCGTGGATGCCGGCGCCATCACCGCGGCGGCAATCCATCGCGCCGGCGTCTACAGCGTTGCGCCGGCCAGGACGACGCAAGGCAGCACGACAGGATCGGGGACCGGTGCGACCTTCACCACTGTCTTTGGCACGCTCAACACGACGAAGCACGTGCGCAAGATCGAGATGATCCTGGGGTTCGGCGTCCGCTTCGGGGGCATCAACGTCGATCCCGGTGTCAGCGTTCTTCCGTGGGCGGAGAATACGCAGGCCGCCAAGCTGCTGATCGCCGGCGACAGCATCACGCAGGGCTTCTTCAACACGTGGGCAGGCGGCAACTGGTCGCGACAGGTCGCCTATATGCTCGGACTGGAAGAGCGCTTCGTCCAGTATGGCACCAGCGGCCGGGGCTTTCTGAAAAGAACCCGCTTCTCGCTCGATACGCCGGGGATTATCGATCTCGCGCCGGACATGCTGGTCATCGCCGACGGCTTCAACGACATGTTCCAGTTTAGCTCTCTGACCGGCGCGGCGTTGAAGGCCGAAATCACGGCAAGGCTGGACGAGCTGCTGAAGGCACTGCCGAAGGTGCGCATCGTCGGCATCAGCCCCTATTACGATACCACCAGCTCGAAGGCATGCACCGCTGCCATCGCGGCGGGCTATGCCGCGGCATGGGATAAGAGCCGTGTGCGCTTCTACGATTTCGCCGCGACTGGCGCCTATTCGGCATCCGGAGCCTTTGCCTCCACCGACGCAACGCATCCGGGACAATCCGGCCAGGATTTCCTGGCAGCCACCCTCGCCCCGCCGATCGCCAACCTGTTCCTGTCGATGGCGTGAAGCCTTCACGCGAGATCTGAAATGGGCCGGATGGAAGAACCCGGGAGCATTTGGAAAATCGGCCAAGCGACGCTTGTGCCCGCGCAGAAGCAGCACGGCCCCCATTCAACGTCGGTAACATTTTCCGTCACCTATCGTTTCGTATTGGAACTCTCGTTGTCGGCCACCGCCCCGACATCCAGTGTGGCTGGTTCGTCTGGGTCAGAAAGCACCAAACGAAACCATCCTGCCCATGCTCGACCGCAACGATGCTCGGCAGGGCGACATACTCTTGAGCGCGGCATGACCTCAGTGCGCGCGCAGCTCTTGGTCCATCGTGGCGACAACAAACGCTTCTCTCGCTTGTTCAGGTGTCATCTTGCGTTCAAGCGCAAGGCGGCAGCAACGAGCTGCATTCGCGCAGATGTGACTGTTCGGGCTGGCCATGTGCCGGTTCAAAATCTCAAAGCCCTGAAGCGGACCGCATACCTTCTTCTTGATACCGCCACGAAGTCTGACGATGACCGGTTGCCACTGAATTTCGGTTGGTTTGCAGATGTCATTCGGGTGCATTTCTCTCCTCCAAGAGTTTACTCGCGCGCGAAACTCGTAACGAAGGATTTTGTTCCGACGTAGCCTCTCATAGTCGGAAGGAACGCACGAACTCACCAGATTTCGAAAAGAAGGCTCCGTTGGAGGGGGAGCTAGGTTCTGAGCGTGCATACGCCGTCCGAATTCGGACTTCGGGCATCCGTCCCCGGCACGCTACCGGTCACCCATGTTGGACAATTTCCATCATAATCGGCCGCGTGGTCAGTTCCGCTTCGTCCGTTACTCCGCTTTGGAACATACCCAAGAGCTGGCTTGCGACCATCTGCGCTTCAATGCTCTCGGGATGAATGTTCAGTTCTCTGCAGCGAACATCGATCGCGCGGCTCAATTTCTCCATATCCACCGAATCAAGAAAGTCGAACATGTTCCAACTCCCTAGTGAAACCATATCACTGGTAAGATATTGGAAGGGTTTTTCAGCTTCGCAAGAGGTGACAATTGTGGAAACCGCACCCATCACCCTGGAATCGAGCGACGTCACCGCCCCCTGCTTCTTCATCAAGCCCCCCATTCCCAGCCTCCTCACCCGGCAACCTCTCCACCCCCAAACCGCAGCACCACCTCGAACCCGTCCGCCCGGTCCGTGGCCGGCGACAAGACCTCGAAGCCGGCATTCATCTGCTGCAACAGCCGCTCGGCGATCGAGAGCCCGAGACCCGAGCCGGGCGAAGCGGTATTGCCCCGGCCGAAACGTTTGCGGATCGCGGCCAGCTCGTCCGGTGTCAGCGCCGCCGCGCCGTTGACGATGCGCACCACGCCGTTCGTCTCGAGCCGGATATCGACAGGCTCGTCCGCGCGGCCATGC
Source organism: Rhizobium herbae (assembly GCF_017873135.1). Lineage (GTDB taxonomy): Bacteria > Pseudomonadota > Alphaproteobacteria > Rhizobiales > Rhizobiaceae > Pararhizobium > Pararhizobium herbae. The sequence goes on from NZ_JAGGJV010000004.1 coordinate 22,390, forward strand.
ACCAGGGCGTTCTCGATCAGGTTGCGCAGGACGATCGCAAAAGCGTCCTCGCTATATGTGCCTTCCAGCTTCGCGCCGGCCGCGCGGTGAAGGCGCAAACGCCTGGAGGCCGGATCGCCGCGCTCGAAATCGGTCACCACCAGTTCCAGCACACGCGCCAGATCGACCCTTGTCGTGCCGGTGCCGATCCCGGCTTCGGCGCGTGCCAGTTGCAGCAGCTTTTCCGCCGTATGGCCGAGATTGACCAGCGAGGTTTCGATCTGCTGGGCGCGGCGTTTTTTCGGACCGTCGAGTTCGGCGATCAGCATCTGCGTCTGCGCCAGCGCGCCGGCGATCGGCGTGCGCAATTCGTGGGCGCTGTTGGCGGTAAACTCCCGCTCCGCGTCGAAGGCCGATTGCAGCCGCGTCAGCAGATGGTTGACCGAGCGGGCGATCGGCCGAAGCTCGCGCGGCAATGTGCCGGATGGCACCGGCGCCATGTTGCCGCCGTCCTTTTCCTCGATCGCCCGGCGCAGGTCGTCGACCGGCGCCAGCGTCCGGCGCACGATCAGCCAGATCAGGAGGACGCTGACCGGAATGAGGATAAGGACCGGCAGGAACAAGGCCATGCCGCCCTCCGTCGATGCCTCCGACCGGTTCGCCAGCGCATCGGCCACCTGCACGAAGACCGCGTGGTCGGCCGATGTCGCCGTGAAGAATCGGTAGGTGTCGTCGGTCCAGAAACCGCGCTTCAGCGGCGCGCCGAAAGGCTTGGCCGGCGCATCGTGCGACCGGAAGAGAATGTCTCCCTTGGCATCGCGCACCTGGTAGACCAGATATTCTTCGCCCGCGTCGTCGCTCTCGTCGCGAAGATGCGGCGGATAGGCAGGATCTTTGCGCCGATCGAGATCGGTAACGATCATCGGCACGAGACGCTCGGCCGTTTCCTGCAGCGAACCGTCGAAGATTTCCCCGAACTCGTCATGCATCACCGAAACGCCGAGGCCGGCGGCAATCAGCCAGAAGGCTGTCGCCGCCCCCGTCAGCCACAGGATCAGCCGCCGCGTCATGCTTTGCGCCCGGATTTTCTGCTGTTTCACGCCGCAGCCCCGATCTTGTAGCCGACGCCGCGCACGGTCACGACATGCTCCCGCCCGAGTTTCTTGCGCAGCCGGCTGACATAGACCTCGACGGTGTTGCTCTCGATCTCCGAACCGAACGCATAGAGCGCCTCCTCGATCTGCGCTTTCGAGACGATCGCGCCCGGCCGGGAAAGCAGCATGTCGAGAACCGCCCATTCGCGGCCGGACAGACCGACTTCCCTGTCGCCGGCAAACACCCGCCGGTCGACCGGGCTGATCTTCAGCTCGCCGAAAGCGATCGTCGGCGAAATATTGCCGCCATAGCGGCGGATGACGGCAAGCATGCGTGCGGTCAGTTCGCCAAGATCGAACGGCTTGACGAGATAGTCGTCGGCACCGCTGTTCAGGCCTTCGATCCGATCGGAAATCTGGTCATGCGCGGTGAGGATGATCACCGGCGTCGCGTTGCCGACCGTGCGCAGCTCCTTCAGAAGGGCGATGCCGCTGCCGTCCGGCAGCCGCAGGTCGAGCAGGATCAGGCCGTAGGCGACGGCGCGCAGCGATGTGCGCGCATCGTCCAGCGTCTTCATCCAGTCGACCGCATGACCGGCAGCCGCGATATGATCGCGCACGGCCTCTCCTAGAATCTCATTGTCCTCGACGAGCAGAACGCGCAAGCCGCTGGTCCTTTTATCGGTCAGCCTTCCCGGCATTCTTATTTCCTCTTTGGAGTCCGGCGTCAAACGGCTTTGATGATCACGACGACAGGCCCGCCCCCGTTGACCGGGAGCAGGCCGCGGAATTCAGGATGTCCTTCCGGCCGCTTAAGAAGCGGCGCCGCCCCGGCAGGACGCCAGAACATCGAGCGCCGGGTCATAGACCTTGGTCGCGACATTCATCATGCCGAGCACCGTATGGAACAGGTTGTCGTGCGACTGCGGCTCGCTGGTCTTTGCCTGCAGGCACGTCTGGTTGGTGCCGACCTTGGCCTCCGTCCCCTGCCACAGGACGAACGGAACATGGGTCTGCTGCGACGGCGCGATGAAATAGGGGGCGCCGTGCAGATACAGCCCGTGCTCGCCCAGCGATTCGCCATGATCGGACATGTAGATCATCGATCCCGCCATCCTGTTTTCGCGGGCTTTCAGCATGTCGATGACGGTCGAGAGAACGTGGTCGGTATAAAGGATGGTATTGTCATAGGCATTGACGATCTCGTCGCGCGAACAGTTGCCAAGTTCCGGCGTCCGGCAATCCGGCGTGAACCGGCGGAAAGCGTCCGGATAGCGCTGGAAATAGGCCGGCCCGTGGCTGCCGAGCTGGTGAAGTACCAGCACGCTGTCGCCCTTGACGGCATCGAGCCAGGCGCCGAGACGGTCCAGGTGAACGTCGTCCAGGCATTCGTGATCCTTGCAGAAACGCGGATCGTTGATCGTCGAGAGCGACGTGTAGGCGATGCGGTTGGCAAGCGCCTTGCTGCCGGTGTTGTTGTCCCACCATTCCGCCCTGATGCCGGCATGGGTCAGGACATCGAGGAGATTTTCGGTTTCAAGCCCCTTCTGGTGCGTATAGGTGCTGCGTGTGTAGACCGAGAACATGCAGGGCAGCGAAACCGCCGTCGCCGTGCCGCAGCTCGATGTGTCAGTGAAATAGCGTATATCCTGCCGGCCAAGCTCCGGATTGGTGTCGCGGGCATAGCCATTGAGCGAGAAATTCTCCGCCCGCGCCGTTTCCCCTGCAACGATGACGGTAACGCGCGGCTTACCTGACGCCGTCGGTGCGATGACGTGCGCATCGGCTCCGAGCGACTGGACGACGATGTCCTTCTCCGCCTCGCTGGCCATGACATACCGCACGACGCTGACGATCGGCGCGACCGGGTTCAGCGTCGCCATCAGATCGCGATGCTGGCGGGTGGTGGCCGCGAAAGTGCGGACGTTTGCAAGGCCGACGGATGCGAAAACCGCAAGACAGGACAGGACCAGCGCCATATTCCATTTGAACTTCTGAAAGAACGGCCGGTGCTGGATGCGCACCAGCGCGACCAGCACGGAAGGCAGAACGCCAAACAGCGTCATATGGATGAGAAAGCCTTCCGTCAGCAGATGACCGGCTTCCGAACCCGTCGTCTCGGCAGCGTTGCGGATCATGTCGACGTCGATGACCGTGCCGAAGTGATCCATGAACCGCGAGGCAGCCGCAGCGCTCATGATGAGCACGATGAACACCGGCTTGGTGAGATATTTCACCGAGACGGCAACGCAAACAGCCGAAAACAGTGCAAAAAGCCCGATACCGAGCAGAATGAGCCCGAAACTTGGGGCGCCGAGATAGTCGACGGCCTTGGTCCAGAATGTCCCGTTCGTCACGAAGATGAGATAGAGCGCCACGATCACGCTCAGCGTCGCGCTGCCGATGGCCGGGCGTGTCAGGCGCGGGGCCGCCGTTGATAGGGTTTCCAATGACACCGGTCATCTCCTGCTTCGCATCAGACTGATGGAGCCGGGCACGGCGCATTCGCTGTCAGGCCATCCGGCTGGGCGCCGTCGGGCATGCGTCGGCACCCGCGGCCGTCTCCACGCCCGACATCTGGTCCGGTTTTCTGACAGGAACCTGAACGGGGAACGGCTGGCGAAAGTGCCCTTGCGAACCGGCCTCTCGCAGGGAGCAAGTTCCGCGCATTTTTTTTGAAGCGTTCAGCCTGATGTCAGTATCGCCCGGCAAAGTGGCGATCGACACTGGAGATTTCTGTTTGAAAGCGCGTCGAATTCCTCTTGGGCTGCTCTACATCGCCACCCTCGTCCTGCTGATCGTGCTGATCCCGCTGATCCAGCTTTTAGGCCCCCATGCATCGGCGATGATGCACCGGCAGTCATCGGCAATGGCGCTTCGGCTGGACAAGATGAAGCTTTGAAGCATCGGTAACGACTTACATAACCATACTTCCCGCCCAGATCCCCGCGCAGGAATCGGGTGGCGGCGCGCAGCCCGTGCTGCGATTGAACCTCCCGCAACAGCAACAGGAGATTCAATCATGACCGCACTTTCCAGCAAGGTCGCCATCATCACCGGCGCCAGCTCCGGCATCGGCCGGGCAACGGCAAAACTGTTCGCTCAAGAGGGCGCCCGCCTCATCCTGTCGGGACGCCGCCGAACCGCACTTGACGAACTCGTCGCGGAAATCGAAGCCGAAGGCGGTGAGGCCTTTGCCATCGACGGCGATGTGCGCGACGAAACCCACGCCCGGTCCCTGGTCGGCGCCGCGACGGAAAAATTCGGCGGCCTCGACATCGCCTTCAACAATGCCGGCACCACCGGGGAGATGGCGCCGATCGCCGACCTGTCGACCGCCGGCTGGCAGGAAACGATCGAAACCAATCTGACCAGCGCCTTCTTCGGCGCCAGATATCAGGTGCCCGCCATGGCCGCCCGCGGTGCGGGCTCGCTGATCTTCACCTCCAGCTTCGTCGGCCATACGGCGGGCATGCCGAACACCAGCGCCTATGCCGCCGCCAAGGCCGGACTGGTCGGCCTCACCCAGAGCCTTGCGGCCGAGCTTGGATCGAAGGGCATCCGCGTCAATGCGATCCTGCCCGGTGGCACCGATACGCCGATGAGTTTTACCAACGCGCCCGGCGCCGGACCGGAGGTCCTTGCCTTCGTCGAAGGCCTGCATGCCCTCAAGCGCATGGCAAAACCGGAGGAGATCGCCCGCTCCGTTCTCTACCTCGCCTCGGATGCCTCAAGCTTCACCACCGGCACCGCCATGCTCGTCGACGGCGGCGTCTCGATCAACCGAACCTGAAAAAAACATCCCCGTTCATCCCCGCCCTGTTTTTCCGTGTCATGCTCCTGCTCGTCCCGTCATCGGATACACCGGAAAGCGTTGCCGGCGAGACGGGGCCGGTGCCCGGACGATTTGGCGAAACGCGCGTCAGATCCCCGGGGCTGCGTGAAAGGCGGTTCTCCTCCGGTTCGTGAAAGCGGGCCGGGCGTGCCGGGTCATCACACCGTCTGACGACGGTCCAGGATGGTACCCCGCCTCATTGAAAAGTCCGGCGGATAAGCGGCCGGGCCGGGGCATTGGAGGTCTCTCCCCCCAAAAAGGGAGAGGCGTAGAAGAACCTGAGAAGCGCGGCAAAAGACACTGAACGGGGCGCTAGAAGGCGTCATATACATTACTTAGTCATCGGCACTTTCCAGCGCCCCGACCAAGTAAATCATCAAGCAAACCCACGGCGGATTTTCCGGGCGTGGCTGAAGGGCGTTGAGGGTACCGCGATCTCCCTCTTCTCCCCGGCGGGGAGAAGGTGGCCCGCAGGGCCGGATGAGGGGGGCGAAGCCACCTTAAAATTGGTAGTTCGGACAAACTGAGGTTGGGAAAGTTGAGAGAATAGAGCGATGCAAGACCCGCCCCTCCATGCCGAACCGCCCCCTCATCCGCCCTTCGGGCACCTTCTCCCCGCCGGGGAGAAGAGGAAGCCTACCTCCCCCTTGAGGGGGGAGGTCGCCGCAACGCGGCGGGTGGGGGTGACCACCGCGAACACCACGGTCCATTGTATATGCCGCAGATCACCCCATCCGGCGCTACGCTCCGACCCTCCCCCTCACGGGGAGAGTAAAGCCGCCCCTCGCCCCCCCGCGACACTGCCAACCCTTGACTTTCCATCCCGATCGTCCGACTTCAAAAGGGTTCTATCCCAAGGAGTTCCGACCATGAGCGAGCAAGCCCGCAGCACCATCGACCAGGCGCAAGTCGACCGGTTTTCCGCCATGGCCGCCGAGTGGTGGGACCCGAAGGGCAAGTTCAAGCCGCTGCACAAGTTCAATCCGGTCCGCCTCACCTATATCCGCGACCGCGTGTCGGACAATTTCGGCCGCGAGGCCAAGGCGCCCCAGCCGCTCAAGGGCCTGCGCGTCCTCGATATCGGCTGCGGCGGCGGGCTGCTGTCCGAGCCGATGGCCCGCATGGGCGCCAATGTCGTCGGCGCCGACGCCTCGGAAAAGAACATCATGATCGCCAGGACCCATGCGGCCGGCAGCGGCGTCAATGTGGATTACCGCGCAGTGACGGCGGAATCGCTGGCCGAGGCCGGCGAGACCTTCGATGTCGTGCTCAACATGGAAGTGGTCGAGCATGTCGCCGATGTCGAATTCTTCATCAGCACCTGCGCCTCGATGGTGCGCCCCGGCGGCCTGATGTTCGTCGCCACCATCAACCGCACGATGAAGGCGGCGGCGCTCGCCATCTTCGCGGCCGAAAACGTCCTGCGCTGGCTGCCGCGCGGCACGCATCAGTATGAAAAGCTGGTGCGCCCGGAAGAGCTGGAAAGACCGATCACCGCCGGCGGCATGGAAGTAACGGACCGCACCGGCGTCTTCTTCAATCCGCTTGCAAACCAGTGGAACCTGTCGAAGGATATGGACGTCAACTACATGATCGTCGCCAAACGCCCGGCCTGACCCGCAAGATATCGCAGGAGACTGTCGCGATGAAAATTCCATCCCTCGGCATTCTCCCGGTCGATCATATCGGCCCCAAACCGTTCGAGTATATCGGCATCTGCGAGGCGTCGGCCGCCGTCGCCCTCGACGACAGCCATTTCGTCGTCGCCAGCGACGAGACCAACACCTTGCAGATCTACCGCCGCGGCATTGCAAGGCCCGTGCGGGCACTCAAGTTCAAGAGCTTCATCGGCGAGGAAAAATCCGACATCGAGGCCGCTGCCCGTATCGGCGACCGGGTTTACTGGATGAGTTCGTTCTCCCGGCCCGGCAACGGCGGAAACGCCAGGGACCGTTCCGTCCTCTTCGCCTCGCGCATCGTCCACACCGCCGACGGCCCGACGCTCGAGCCGGTCGGAACGCCGTTCGAAAAGCTGCGCCGGCATCTGAAGCGGGAATTGCAGATCTCCGGCACCGACATCAACGTCGAAGGCCTCGCCGGTTCGCCGGAGGGCGACCTGCTGATCGGCTTTCGCAGTCCCCTCAAGGACGGCATGGCGCCCGTCCTGCGCCTGAAAAATCCGGTCGGAGTGACCGAGCGCAGCGCGCAGCCGCGTTTCGGCGAAATGCACCTGCTCGACCTTGAAAACCGCGGCGTGCGCAGCATCGACTGGACCGGCCTGTCGCCGGCGGTCTACCTCATCCTCGCCGGCCCGCACGAAAACGGCGGCGACCCGGAGGATGAGAAAGAAGAATTCTCGCTCTATTCCTGGACCGGGACCGCGCAACCACCGCTCAGGCTTTCACCCGAACTGCCGAAAAGCTTCACCGCCGAGGCTCTCGTCCCCTATCCGGAAAAAGGCCTCGTCCAGGTGCTGAGCGACGACCGGAAGAAAAAGAACGAACCGAAACTCCCCCGGAAAAAACGCCGCTTCCGCAGCGTCGATGTGGCCTATTGAGCAGCGCGATAATTTCAGTTTTTGTTGTGAATCGATCATGGCATAGTGGATGCATGACAAAGCTTCTTGATCAGGCGGTAGCGACCGCGCGGAGCCGAGGTAGAAACCGTGCTGTCCAAATACCGGTTGTGAAACTGCGCTATTCAAAACGCGCCCTTCAACAAATCGATCAGGCGCAGACGAAGACTGGACAATGCGGCACCATCAATGCAACGTATGGCTGTTATCAGCGGAGACTGCATTGATACGCTCAGCCCTCGTAATCATCGGCACCCTTTGTCTGGTCGTGTCCTCGCCGGCAAGCGGCGAGCCGATCACAAAGGAACAATGGACCGCGAGATACAAAGGTCTCAAAGAGCGCCCTCTTTTGCGCCACGAACACATATCATCCTGCGCATCCGAAATGGCGGCCGAAATTTCCGAGGATGTGCGCGAAGAGATCGAGGCCATGAATACGGTGTCTGCCACCGAGGTCATCGCAAATGTGTGCGCGCTTCTCATGAATGCCGCGGTGGAAGGCAGACTGACCTACGAGCAATACAGGGAATGGCTGATCAATCCACCTGACGACATAGTGGAGCGCCTTCAATAAGCGCGCAGCAAATTCAAACATCCCCGCCTGTCGTCCCCATGCTAGACTTTGATCGATTGCCCAAGCTGGAGAAAATTACGCCTTGGGTCGATCTGCTCTTTGACATGAGGGTTTTCTCCCTGTGAGGCCGCCTCTACCAGTTTGACGATTGATGAGCAGCTACCCCTCTTCTCCGTCATCCTCGCCCTTGTGGCGGGGATCCAGCAGCGCCGCGTCCGCGGCGCAAAAGACTCCTTTCACGCGACCGACGTCGCGTGGCTGGATTCCTGTGACAGGCACAGGAATGACGGAGGAAACTGCCTTCAAAATCGGATAAATATGACCAAAAGCGACCTCCAATTGAGGCGACCAAACCGAATCAGCGGCCGTTTATCTGAGCGGTCACCAAATCTTGGCGGGCCTCTTCCCGCAACGTGTCAAAGTCCACCGGCATCGGCTTGCCGCTGGCTTTGCCCTCTTCCCACATCTCGCGCAGCCGGCGTATATCGGCCTGGCGGGCATTCTCAACAGTCGGCACCATCCAGCCTCCGGTTTGATAATGTCGGGACATTAAAACCATCCTGCCATAGCGCCAATAGAACCGCGAAAGATCGACGAAAGCGGTGCGAAGGCCCTCTCACCGCACCCCCAATCATCCCCGCCCCTTTACCCCCATGCTAGACTTTCAGCGTCAACACATGCGCAAGCAGGTCTTCCTGCCCCTTGCCATTGTCGTCGGCGATCCGCCGGACACGATCCCGGTCGATGACATAGGCTTCGCCATCGGGGGTGAAGGGTTCTTTGAAGGTGAATGCTCTTGGCGAAGCGCCGTAGTCATGGAGATATTCCAGCCGCTCGACGCCTTCGGACCAGTCGGGAACATGGCGTTCCGCCACCCACCAGAGTACCAGCGGCGGCCAGCTGGGCTTGATATTCCAGTTGCGCCCGTGTTTCAGCGCATCGGCATGAACGCCGTTGTAGGAAAACGCCATCAGCGATTCGATATCCGCCCACAGCGAGAGAGATGACGGGGCGCTGTCGAAACCGCTGCCGTCGATGAAACGTGGAAAGACCTGAATGCCCCAGCTGCGCGGTCCGGGCACGCCGCGGTAGCCGGAGCGGCCGACAAAGCCGGATGCCCGCGACGCGGCTTCGAAGTTGGCGGGTTCGCGGGACACGAAACCCTCGACGCGGGGATCGTCCTCGGGGCCGACATGCAGGCCGAAATTGTAGATGGCCAGGCGCGCGCCTGCCAGACGCGATCCGCCGGCCGTCATGTCAGTTGACGTCATCCGGCAGCACCGGCAGCGCGGCGATCTCGATGCCTTCCTCCAGCAGAGCGCGAGCCTCGTCGACCGTCGCCTGGCCGATCAATCCGCGCTGCTCGGCCTCGCCATAGTGGATCTTGCGCGCTTCCTCGGGAAACCTGTTGCCCACATCCTCGGAATTCTCGCGGATCGAGGTCACCAGTTCGCGGATCTTGGCGACCGCTTCCTTGCGGGCCTGGTCCATCATCAGCACCTTGGCCTCATCCTTCTTGCGGGCCGTCGAGACCGAAGGCGCCATCAGCTCCTTGGCAACGGAAACGGAACCGCAGGCAGGACAGGAGACCAGCCCGAGATCGGCCTGGCGGTCGAAATCGGCGCTCGAAGAAAACCAGCCTTCGAAGGAATGGCCGTTCTCGCAGGAAAGCGTGTATTTGATCAAGCGGCCACGTCCCCGGAGGTACTCGCCGGCACCTCCTCCAGCGAGAACGCCCGGCCGTTCTTGAGGTTCGGAATTTTCCCGCGCGCAGCAGCAACCGCCGCAATATCGATATCGGCCAGCACGACGCCTTCGCCGGTGCCGCCGGCCGAAGCGAGAACGACGCCCCAGGGATCGATGATCATCGAATGGCCATAGGTCTCGCGGCCGTCCTCATGCACGCCGGCCTGGGCAGCGGCGATGACGAACATGCCATTCTCGATGGCGCGGGCCCGAAGCAGGATCTCCCAATGCGCCTCGCCGGTCTGGCGCGTAAACGCAGCCGGCACCGACATGATCTGAGCCCCCGCCGCCGCCTGCGCCCGGAAAAGCTCGGGAAAACGCACGTCGTAGCAGATGGCGCAGCCGAGCTTGCCGAACGGCAGGTTCACCAGCCGCGCGGTGCCACCCGGCGTATAGGCCGAGCTTTCCCGCCAGCTTTCGCCATTGTCGAGATCGACGTCGAACATGTGGATCTTGTCGTAATGGGTGATCTTGCGGCCATCGGGTCCGAAGAGGAAACCGCGATTGGCCATCTTGCCGTCGCCAAGGCCGATCGCCGTCGATCCGACATGCAGATGGATGCCGAGTTCGCCGGCAAGCCCGGAGGCGGCGGCAACGATCAGGTCGGAGCTTTCATCGCGCAAGGCCGCCTTCATCGCGGCGCGGTCCCGCTGCAACGCACCGGTCATTTCCGGCGTCTGCACATAGGCAGCCCCTTGCGCCGCCGCGTCGCGGACCAGCCGCGCCATGGTTTCAGCGTTTCTGGCCGGGTCGACACCGGAACACATCTGGATCGCTGCGGCCTTGAACGTCATGAAAGCGCTCCTTATGCGGCAAGCATATCGTCGAGCTTGCCGGCGCGTTCGAGCGCATGCAGGTCGTCGCAACCGCCGATATGGGTGTTGTTGATGAAGATCTGCGGGAACGTCGTGCCGCCGTTCGACCGTTCGATCATCTTCTGGCGCACGTCGGGCGCATAGGTGGCATCATGCTCCTCGAACGTCACGCCCTTGGTTTCCAGAAGTTTCTTCGCCGCGGAACAGTATCCGCAGAATTGACGGGTATAAATGACGACCGAAGCCATAGTCTTGACCTGCTCCTTCGCCGGCCCTCGGCCAGCATCACATACCGTGTCATATAAGACCGGACATGGCTCTTGCAAAGGTCAAAACGGTGACATCCGCAGCACCGGCCTTCTTCAGCGCCCGTGTCGCGGCGGAAACCGTCGCCCCTGTCGTATAGACATCGTCGACCAGCACGATGCGCTTGCCGAACACAATCGCCTTCCCGGCCTCGGTGACGGCAAAGGCGCCGCGCACGTTGTCCTGACGCGCCGTGGCACCCAGCCCGACCTGCTGGGCCGTGCGCTTGATGCGGATCAAGGCGTTCGGCAGGTAAGGCCGGGCCGAAATCCGGGCGACAGCCCGGGCAAGCTCGGCCGACTGGTTGAACTTGCGGCCCCAGAGCCGGAAGGCGTGCAGCGGAACCGGGATCACCGCGTCGCAGCCCGCAACGCTGCCGTCGCTGGCGCGGATCATCCATTCGGCCATCATCACGGCAAGGTCTGTGCGGTCGCGGTATTTCAGTCCGTGCACGAGCGATTTGGCGATGCCGTCATGAATGGCAACCGAGCGCAGCCGCTCGAACACCGGCGGGTTGGCGATGGCATCGGCCGACAGGATGCCGGCGCCGAGATCGTGCGAGAACGGCACGCCGAGAACCTCGCAATAAGGCCGCTCGATCAGCCGCAGCGTCGACCAGCAGGCGGGGCAGACGCCGCGATGCTGCCCGACCATCCGGCCGCACCCGCTACAAACAGGCGGATAGACGGCATCGACCGCCGCCGCCATCAGACCGCGCAACCCCTTGGCCAGCCGCCACCCCGGATTTTCTGCCCCTTCGCCCTGCATGCTGTTGACTTTACGGCGGGGCGGGTTTCATTGCGATCAGATTTTTAGGAAGCACGCCCGTGGATATCGTTTTCGACCAGACGCTCATCGAAGCCCGCCGCCAGCGGGCATTCCGCAACGGCGATCCGAAGGCGCAATTCCTGCTGGAGATCGCCGCGCAGGAACTGGCCGAGCGCCTCGACGTCGTCGAACGCCATTTCGACAAGGCCGTCGAACTGCACGGTTATACCGGCCTGACGGCCCGGTATCTCGCAAACACCGGCAAGGTCACGGAGATCGTCAGGGTCGAGACGGATGCGGCGTTCGCAGCCGCAGGCGAAAGCGTCTCGGTCTCGCCGCTTGAAACCGTGCCGCTGGCGGCAGAATCGACCAACCTCATCGTCTCGCCGCTGTCGCTGCACCTGACCAACGACACGCCCGGCGTCTTCATCCAGGTGCGCCGGTCGCTGAAACCGGACGGCCTGTTCCTTGCCGCCATCCCCGGCAGCGGCACATTGCAGGAATTGCGCGAGGTGCTTTTGGCGGCCGAGAGCGAAATGACCGGCGGCGCCAGCCCGCGCGTCATCCCTTTCGCCGATGTCCGCGATATCGGCGCTCTGCTGCAACGCGCCGGCTTCACCCTGCCGGTCGCCGACACCGAGACCTACACGGTGCGCTACGCGTCGCTGTTTTCCCTATTGAAGGATCTGCGCTCGATGGGGATGACCAATCCGCTCGCAGCCCGCAGCCGCAAGCCCTTGAGCCGGAAATTCTTTCTGAAGGCAGCGGAAATCTATGCGGAGCGTTTTGGCGATCCGGACGGCCGCATCCGGGCGACGTTTTCGATCATCTATATTTCCGGCTGGGCGCCGCACGAAAGCCAGCAGAAACCGCTGAAACCGGGCTCGGCCAAACAGCGCCTGTCGGATGCGCTGAGCACGCGGGAATTGCCGCTCAAGGAATAGGCCCGTTGATCAGGGGCTGACAACGGGATCGTTGATCGCGGCGCTGAGCGTGTTGAAGACGCCCAGCAGTGCATCGGAGAAACTTTCGAGGCCGATGATCATCGCGACGGAGATCAGACCGGCAAGCAGGCCATATTCGACCGCTGTGGCACCGTTTGTATCGTTCAGGAAACGAATCAGTGTCTTCATGTGCTCCCAGCCTGTCTGCGCATGCCCCTACGAATAACGTCACCCGAAAAGGAGAGCATGCGTACCCTAATTGTCGGGTCGATATCGACCCCGGCTGACAGCAAACACGAACACGGGCACCTCCGGCTCATGCCGGCAATCAGCAGCCGCTTTTGCTTCCATCACCATCGATAATGCAGACGGCGCCCGGCATTTCCTGCAGCACGCTCCGGCGCACCGTGTAGCGCTTGGTCGGATTGCTGCTCGGAATCGAGCCGGTCGAAATATTGTCGTAGTCGATCGGCGCGTCGGCGAGCACCTTGTTGTCCGTCTTCGACGTCAGCATCGGCGTCAGAATGAGGGTCAGCGCGATGACGGCGGTACCGAACAGCAGCGACAGATTGAGCGCACCCGTGCGGCGGCTCTGGCTCGTCACCAAATCCTTGTCCTGAACCGTTCTCCAAAAATCATCGTCAACCATCGTCTGCCTCTTCGAATACGTGCGCTTCCTTGAAGACGGTTCACCCTCACCGCTTCAACCATGTCCACGCCGATACACAACCGGCGTCGGCCGCGGGAAACATCCCGAAACCAATAGACACCGGCACTTGACTGAGGCTGATTTTGACGGAGGGTGATAAATGTTCGATTAATAAAATCGAAATTTCCAGGATTTGATCAGAGCAAATCCATTAAGTAGGGGATAAGCGGCTCGTCGGCCGGCGGCATCGGATAGTCGCGCAACGCCTTCGGCCGCACCCATTTCACCGCCTGGCCTTCCCGGCCATGGGCAACGCCCTCGTAGCGCCGGCAGACATAGAGCGGCATCAGCAGATGGAAATCGTCGTAGGTGTGGCTGGCAAAGGTCAGCGGCGCAAGGCAGGCGACCTTGGTGCGCACGCCCAGTTCCTCGTCAAGCTCGCGGATCAGCGTTTCCTCCGGCGTTTCGCCGGGCTCCACCTTGCCGCCGGGAAATTCCCAGAGCCCGGCCAGAGACTTGCCTTCGGGACGTTGGGCGAGAAGAATGCGGCCGTCGCTATCGACCAGCGCGCAGGCGGCGACCAGCAGGATTTTTCTGTCCGTCACGCTCATCGTCAAAGCTCCGCACGCCGGTAGGCATACCGGTAGACGTCCCTGAAACCGAATTTGCGATAGAGAAGAATGGCCGCCTCATTGTCGGCTTCGACCGAGAGCCAGGCTGTGCGCGCACCGCGAAGACGAGCCCAGCGCAGCGAGGCGTTGACGATGGCACTTCCCACGCCCTGCCGCCGCACGCTTTCAGCGACGGCAACCTGAAGAATCCCGGCGAGATCGTTGTCGTGAACCGCCAGCGACACCGCGATCGGACCGTCGTCGGGGGATTCGAAGAGAAACAGCCCGCATTCCGGCTTGATCGCATTGATGATTTCGCTCAGGCCCGCCTTGTCCTGGCTGCTTTCGCCGCAGATCCGCAGCCGGGCATCGACGAACCGGCCGACGTCGCGCAACGGCAGATGCTCGATCGATTCCGTCGTGTCGTTCGGCGGTATATCGGCCATCATGACGATGGTTTCGGAGAACACCGGCCAATTGTGTTCGCTCATATACGCAATCAATTGCGGCGGCGTCAGCGGCGTCTGGCGCACGGTGAGCGGCCGGCCGTAATCGGCGAAGCGCTTGGCCGCCTTCTCCAGCCGGATTTCGATATCGCGGCAGTCCGAAGGGTCCAGCGGATTGACCGAGTTGAGCCGCTTGGAATCGTGCCCTGCCGTCAGGCGGATCAGCCAGCTGCCATCATAGTGTACGGATGCCGCCGGCCAGGCCCGAAAGCCGACGGCTTCAAGGCGGCGCACATTCGGCAAATCGGCTTTCGAGATCGAATCCTGCACTTGATATCAGCTCCGGTAGTCGCCGTTGATCTCGACATATTCCTTGGTCAGATCGCAGGTGTAAACCGTTGCCTTGCCCGAACCGAGACCGATCTCGACCCGGATGGAAATGTCCTCTTCCTTCATCACGGCCGAGGCCGCGGCTTCCGAATAGGCCGGATCACGCTCGCCCTCGACGGCGACGCGGACATCGCCGAACCAGATCGCCAGACGATCGCGATCGGCCATTTCGCCGGACTTGCCGACCGCCATGACGACGCGCCCCCAATTGGCGTCCTCGCCGGCAACAGCCGTCTTGACCAACGGTGAATTGGCAATCGACAGCCCGATGCGCTTGGCGGCCTCATCGCTTTCAGCGCCCTCTACGGTGACGGCAACCATCTTGCGGGCACCCTCGCCGTCACGCACCACCTGCAGCGCCAGGTCACGAAGGAGCTCGTTCAGCGCGGCGCGAAAACCGTCGAGCGCCGGATCAGCGGCATCGGTTACTGTCTTCTGGCCATCCTTGCCGGCAGCGCCGGTGGCAAACAGCATCAGCGTGTCGGAGGTCGAGGTGTCGCTGTCGACCGTGACGGAATTGAAGGTCGGGCCGGTACCTTCGGACAGCAGAACCTGCAAGGCGGCCGGCGCGATATCCGCATCGGTCACGACGAAGGACAGCATCGTCGCCATGTCCGGCGCGATCATGCCGGCGCCCTTGGCGATGCCGTTGATGATCACCGTGACGCCGCCGATCTCTGCGCTGCGGGTCGAAACCTTCGGATAGGTGTCGGTCGTCATGATCGCCTTGGCGGCCTCGAACCAGAAGTCGCCCGTCGCCTGGCTGGTCATGTCGCTCAGAACGCCGGCAAATTTTGTCGCATCCAGCGGCTCGCCGATCACCCCGGTGGAGGCGAGGAACACTTCGCCGGTGGCGCAACCGACAGCTTCGGATGCGGATTGCGCCGTCAGTTCCGTCGCCGCTCTGCCCTTCTTGCCGGTGAAGGCATTGGCATTGCCGGAGTTCACGACGACAGCACGCGCCACGCCGCCTGCCAGATTCTGGCGGCAGAAATCGACCGGTGCCGAGGGGCAGCGGGATTTGGTGAAGACGCCGGCGACAGCCGCCGGCTCGTCGAAGACCATCAAGAGCACGTCGGTGCGGTTCTTGTACTTGATGCCGGCGGCGGCAGTCGCCATCCGGACGCCACGCACCGGCGGCATCTCGGCAAAGGATTTCGGGGCAAGCGGAGAAACGGAGCCGGACATGATCAAACCTCAGATTAAGAAAAACCACCGGGAACTGACTTGGGATAAAGCAGAAGGCCCCATCCTCCGTCATCCTCGCCCTTGTGGCGGGGATCCAGCGACCCGACGGACGTCGGGTCAAAAGACTTTTCGCCCAAGTCCTTGGGCGGCTGGATTCCTGTGACGAGCACAGGAATGACGGAGATCGGCTATTAAGAGCCCTCACCTCTCCCTTCGCCCCATGGTGATGGGGAGAAGGTGGCCGGCAGGCCGGATGAGGGGCGCTTGCAAAAAGAGCTTAGTTGGCGGCCTCTGCCTTGTTGGCGTCGTCATATGCCTTCTTGAGGGCCGGATCGGTGATATCGACGCCGGCATCCTTCTTGGCAGCGGCCAGAAGCTCGATATACTTGTCGCGCATGACCAGCTGCTTGACCTGCGGCTCGACCTGTTCGAGCGGCGGTGCCGGCTGGGCGCGCTTGTCTTCGAGCAGGATGACGTGGTAGCCGAACTGGGTCTTCACCGGTGTCTCGGTATACTTGCCCTTTTCCAGCTTGAAGGCAGCCTCGGAGAATTCCGGGACCATGCGGTCCTTGGTGAAATATCCGAGATCGCCGCCGTCAGCCTTGTTCGGATCGGTCGACTTTTCCTTGGCGAGCGTCGCAAAGTCCTTGCCGGCATCGAGATCCTTGATGACCGCCTTGGCTTCGTCCTCGGTCTTGACCAGAATATGGCGGGCCTTGACCTCTTCCTGCGGCGCGATCTTGGCGATTTCCGCGTCGTAGCGCGCCTTGACTTCTTCCGGCTTCACGGCGTCGACGACGTGCTTCTTGAAGAAGGCGTTGTGCAATTCGCGATCGGTGAGATAGGCGATGCGCTTCTTGAAGTCTTCGTCGTTCTGAAGACCTTCCTTGTCGGCATCCTTGGCCAGAAGCTTGACGTCGATCAGGCCCGAAAGGGCAGCAGCGCGTTTCTGGTCCTCAGGCAATTGTGCGAGCTGCGGGTCAAGACCCGTCATGGCAAAGTCGAGTTCCGACTTGTGAATTTCCGCACTGCCGACTTTGGCGATGACGGGATCGGCGGCATCCTGTGCCGCTGCCGGGCCCTGGGCGGCCATGACAGCGATCAGGGCAACTGCCGCAAGCATTTTGTATTTCAACATCCTCATACCTTCCACGCTGGTATCCGGAACCGCGGTCACGGCCGGCTTGAAACGTTCCACATCATCAGATTGTGGCCGTTCTGTAGCCTCATACCAAGGAACGATGACAGAAACCCATAGGATGCGGGCGTCCTATCGTCGATCCTTGCTATTCGTGAACCTCAACTCCCGTTGACATAATTCGACCCCCCTCTTATCTGTCACGCAACCTCGCGTCCAGAACACTTCCGGGCGGTTCATAGTATTTCGCGGAATTGACCCGCGTTTGGCGACATAGAAGAAAGGACCATTCTTATGGTCAGTCTCGGCGGCCTCGCCCGCAAAATTTTCGGCTCATCAAATGACCGCCGTGTGCGTGGCTACAAAGCCAAGGTCGATGCCATCAATGCGCTTGAGACAGAAACGAAGGCGCTCTCGGACGAAGCGTTGGCCGCCAAGACCGTCGAATTCCGCCAGCAGTTCGCCGACGGCAAGACGCTTGACGATCTTCTGGTGCCGGCCTTTGCCGTCGTTCGCGAAGCCGCGCGCCGCACGCTCGGCCTGCGCCCTTTCGACGTCCAGCTGATCGGCGGCATGATCCTGCACGAGAAGTCGATCGCCGAGATGAAGACCGGCGAAGGCAAGACGCTTGTGGCAACGCTGCCGGTCTACCTCAATGCGCTCGCCGGCAAGGGCGTGCATGTCGTCACCGTCAACGACTATCTCGCCGCCCGCGACTCGGCGACGATGAACCGGATCTATTCGTTCCTCGGCATGACCACGGGCGTCATCGTGCATGGCCTGACGGACGACCAGCGCCGCGCGGCCTATGCCTGCGATGTGACGTACGCGACCAACAACGAACTCGGCTTCGACTATCTGCGCGACAACATGAAGTACGAGCGCAGCCAGATGGTCCAGCGTGGCCATTTCTTCGCCATCGTCGACGAAGTCGACTCGATCCTCGTCGACGAAGCGCGCACGCCGCTGATCATCTCCGGCCCGCTCGACGATCGCTCCGAACTTTACAACACGATCGACAAGTTCATTCCGATGCTGTCGCCGGAAGATTACGAAATCGACGAGAAGCAGCGCTCGGCCAACTTCTCCGAAGTCGGTACCGAGAAGCTTGAAAACCTGCTGCGGGATGCAAACCTGCTTAAGGGCGAAACGCTTTACGACGTCGAGAACGTCGCCATCGTCCACCACGTCAACAATGCCCTGAAGGCGCATCGGCTCTTCCAGAAGGACAAGGACTACATCGTCCGCAATGACGAGATCGTCATCATCGACGAATTTACCGGCCGCATGATGCCGGGCCGCCGCTATTCGGAAGGCCAGCACCAGGCGCTCGAAGCCAAGGAAAAGGTCACCATCCAGCCGGAAAACCAGACTCTGGCCTCGGTCACCTTCCAGAACTACTTCCGCATGTACAAGAAGCTCGGCGGCATGACCGGCACGGCTTCGACCGAAGCGGAAGAGTTCGGCAACATCTACGGCCTCGAAGTCGTCGAAGTGCCGACCAACCTGCCGATCAAGCGTATCGACGAGGACGACGAGGTCTATCGGACGGCGGAAGAAAAATACAAGGCGATCATCGCCGAAATCAAGGAATCGCAGGATCGCCAGCAGCCTGTGCTGGTCGGCACCACCTCGATCGAAAAGTCCGAGCTTCTGGCAAAGATGCTCAAGGACGCGGGCTTCAAGAATTTCCAGGTTCTCAACGCCCGTTATCACGAACAGGAAGCCTATATCGTTTCGCAGGCCGGCGTCCCGGGTGCGGTCACGATCGCGACCAACATGGCCGGCCGCGGTACCGACATCCAGCTCGGCGGCAACCTTGAAATGCGCATCGAGCGCGAACTCGGCGAGATGGAGCACGGCCCCGAGCGCGACGAAAAGGAAGCCGCGATCAAGGTCGAGGTCCAGCGCCTGAAGGACATCGCGCTTTCTGCCGGCGGTCTCTACGTTCTGGCCACCGAACGCCACGAAAGCCGCCGCATCGACAACCAGCTGCGTGGCCGTTCCGGACGTCAGGGGGACCCTGGCCGTTCGAAATTCTTCCTGTCGCTTCAGGACGACCTGATGCGCATCTTCGGCTCGGACCGCATGGATTCGATGCTGCAGAAGCTCGGTCTCAAGGAAGGCGAAGCGATCGTCCATCCCTGGATCAACAAGGCGCTCGAACGCGCCCAGAAGAAGGTCGAAGCCCGCAACTTCGACACCCGCAAGAACCTTCTGAAATACGACGACGTCTTGAACGACCAGCGCAAGGTGATCTTCGAACAGCGCATCGAGATGATGGACGCGACCGATATCTCCGAAACTGTCGCCGACATGCGCCACGAAGTCATCGAGGATATCGTCACCAAGCGCATTCCGGAAAAGGCTTATGCCGAACAGTGGGATGCCGTCGGCCTCAAGACCGACGTGCAGAACTCGCTCAATCTCGACCTGCCGATCATCGAATGGGCCGCCGAGGAAGGCATCGACGAGAACGATATTCGCGAGCGCATCACTGCCGAAGCCGACAAGGCAGCAGCAGACCGCGCCGAACGTTTTGGTCCGGATATCATGCTCTACGTCGAGCGTTCGGTCGTGCTGCAGACGCTCGACCATCTCTGGCGCGAGCATATCGTCAATCTCGACCACCTGCGCTCCGTCATCGGCTTCCGCGGCTATGCCCAGCGCGATCCGCTGCAGGAATACAAGTCCGAAGCCTTCGAGTTGTTCCAGGCGCTATTGGGGAACCTTCGCCAGGCCGTGACGGCACAACTGATGCGCGTCGAACTGGTCCGCGAAGCCGCCGAAGCGCCGCAACCGGTGCCGCCGGAAATGATCGGCCACCACATCGACCCCGACACGGGCGTCGACGACTTTGCAGACACCGTCAATCTGAATTTCGTCGAGCCGGAAAACCGCAATCCGCAGGATCCTTCGAGCTGGGGCAAGGTCGCCCGCAACGAAGCCTGCCCCTGCGGCTCGGGCAAGAAATACAAGCACTGCCATGGTGCGTTCGAGGCTTAACTCGCTCAGCGCTTGATTTTGCAAGGCAGAAGGCTTATTTCTGAAGTGGTCGGCGAGATTGCACTCCCGCCGACCGATTTACTTATTTTACGAAGCTAACCCGGACAGCTATTGACCAGCCCGTCCGGGTTTTTCGCATCATAAGCGTGATGCTAAATGGTTTTTGCCACATAGATCACCTCCAGATTCGACAGCAAGGCCGTTGCCTCGGCCGGGGAGCCCGTCTTCCCAGCCGCGTTAGCTGGCCGGTTGAGTGAGCTGGTTTCACGCACGCTGCTTCTGCCACCGAATGCAACCGACAATAGCATATCGATTGCCGTTGTCAGCAGGCACCGACCGCCCGCGCTTAACCGGTTGCAGATAGCGAAACCGTGGACTGACGGCCCTTTCTCCACCGTTTGTTAACGCTGTTCTGTCAAGACTGGCATCCTGTTTTGCGTAGTTTCGGGTACCCACTTGTTCATGGCAGCATGTCAAACGGCTGGACGAATTTTGCCGCCCGCATTGAGGGACCGGCTGTTGCCGCTGCTTGAAAAACTGATCCCCGTTCTGACCAGCAGCGACCCCCGGCATCTTGCCCAGCGCATGGCGCTCGTCGCCTTCGCCATCCGCGTCGTCAGCGCGGCCATCGCTTTCGTCTCCCAGATCATCCTGGCCCGCGTCATGGGCGAGTTCGAATACGGCATCTTCGTTTTCGTCTGGGTGCTGGTAGTGCTGTTCGGCAACCTCTCCTGCCTCGGCTTCCATACCGCGATCATCCGCTTCCTGCCGCAGTATCACGCCCGCGACGCCGTGGCGGAAATCCGCGGGCTGACGACGACGGTGCGCATCTTCGCACTCGTTTCCGCGACAGCGCTTGCCATCGTGGGCATCGCCGGCCTCTGGCTGTTCGGCGACCGTATCGACGGCTACTATCTCGTACCGCTCTATCTCGGCATCTTCTCGCTGCCGATGATCGCGCTCGGCGATGTCATGGACGGAACGTCGCGCGCCCATAGCTGGGCCGTTTCGGCGATGAGCCCGACCTATATCATCCGGCCGGTGCTGATCCTCGGCCTGATGATGTTGGCCGTGGTGATCGGCGAGCCGCATACGGCCCGCACCGCGATGATCGCCGCCATGGCCGCCACCTACCTCACGAGCGTCAGCCAGTTCTTCATCCTGACCTGGCGGCTGCGCCGGCGCTATGTCAAAGGCCCGAGCCGCATCGAGTTCGGCACCTGGTTCCGCGTCGCCCTGCCGATCTTCCTGATCGAGGGGTTCGGCTTCATGCTGACCAATTCCGACGTGGTGATCGTCGGGCTCTATCTCGATCCCGCCAGCGTCGCGATCTATTTCGCCGCCGCCAAGACCATGGCGCTCGTCCATTTCGTGATGTTCTCCGTCAAGGCCGCCGCATCCCCGCGCTTTTCCGCCGCCATGGCCAATCCCGACCGTCAGCAGCTTGCCGTCATCGCGGTCGAAAGCGCCAGATGGTCGTTCTGGCCGTCGCTGGTCGTCGGCCTGATGGTCCTTGCCTGCGGCACGTTCCTCCTGTCGCTGTTCGGTCCCGCCTTCGTCTCCGGCTATTCGCTGATGGCCATCCTGTTTGCCGGCATCATGGCAAAGGCACTGGTCGGCCCGGCGGAAGCCTTTCTCACCATGGCAGGCCAGCAGAAGCTTTGCGTCGCGCTCTATGCCTTGGCCCTTGTCTGCAATCTGGCGCTCAACGTCACGATGATCCCTTTGTTCGGACTGACCGGTGCGGCAATGGCCACATCCGGCGCCATGTTCGTCGAGGCGATCCTTCTTCATGTCGCCGTGCGCCGCACCTTCGGCATCGTACTCTTCGCCTTCGCCGACCCGCATGCCCGAACCATCAAAGCAGAGGCACCCCGCCCATGACCGGCAATCCGCACTTCCCAGACGACGCCAACAGCCGGTCGGCACGCATCCTCGGCGGCCTCGTGCCGCCGGTGCCCGAGCGGCCTGTCGCAGACAACACCATCGCCATCGGCCGCCCCGGCCGGCAGCTTTGCCTTTACCCGGCACGCCAGGGCTATGAGTTGCAGACGGAACTGGACTTCCTCTCCAACCGGGCGATGGAGCCGAACGTCTTCTTCACCGGCCGCTTCCTCGCGCCGGCCATGCCGCGTCTGGAAGACCGCATCATCCGCCTGGCGCTGATCCGCGACAATGACGAGCGCCGCAGCCGCATCCGCTTCCTGATGCCGTTTTCGATCGAGAAACCCGGCTTTTCCATTGGTGCACCGATCATCCGCGCCTGGTCCAACCCGTTCGGGCCGCTGGGCGTGCCGCTGCTCGACGCCGAGGACGCGGCGGAAACCATCGATAATCTCTACGAGGCGCTGACTGCTCCGTCGGCCGGCCTGCCGGGTGTCCTCGTGCTTCCCGACATTCGTCTCAAGGGCAAGTTCGCCCAGCTTGCCCGCGCCGTCGCCATCGGCCGCAACCTGCCGCTGACCGTGACCGACACCTTTACCCGGCCGATGCTGGAAAGCCTGCAGGATGGCCAGACGTATCTGCGCCACGCCATCAGCGCTGCACATCTGCGCGAGTTGCGTCGGCAATGGACCCTCTTGGAGAAGGTCGGCCGCGTATCCTACAACGTCGCCCGCCAGCCGGCCGATATCCGCTTTCGCATGGAAGAATTCCTGGCTCTGGAGGCAAGCGGCTGGAAAGGCCGCCAGCGCACGGCGATGGTGCTCGACCGCTATCGCGCCGCCTTCGCCCGCGAAGCAATCACCAATCTGGCCGATGCCGACAGCGTGCGCATCCACACGCTGGATCTCGACGGCACGGCCATCGCCTCGATGATCGTCCTGATGATGGCGGGCGAGGCCTATACCTGGAAGACGGCCTATGACGAGCAATATGCCAAATACTCGCCCGGCAAGCTGCTTCTGGCCGAGCTGACCGAATGGCACCTCGACGACGCCAACATCATGCGCTCCGACAGCTGCGCTACGCCCGACCATCCGGTGATGAGCCGTTTCTGGGAGGAGCGCGAGGACATGGGCACGCTGGTCATCGGCCTCACCCAGAACCGCGACCGCGACGTGCGCCAGGTGGCGGCGCAGCTCCACCTCTACCGCAACACCCGCAACATGGCCCGCCTGCTGCGTGAAAAGATCCGCTCGCTGGCGCCGCGTTCGTTGCGGTAGGCAAGCAATTCGGCGACGAGCGCTCAGCCATCCGCGATCGCCCGGTCGCGCAGGATGCGGCGGATGACCTTGCCCGACGTGGTCAGCGGCAGGCTGTCGAGGAATTCGATTTCGCGCGGATATTCGTGCATCGACAGCCGCGTCTTGACCCAGCTGCGGATATCGACCTCCAGCGCCGGCCCGGCCTGATAGCCCGGTTTCAGCACGATATAGGCCTTGACGATCTCGGTGCGCACTGCATCCGGCTTGCCGATGGCGGCGGCAAGCTGCACGGCCGGATGGCCGGCCAGACAGTCCTCGATCTCGCCCGGACCGATCCGATAACCGGACGAAGTGATGACATCGTCGTCGCGTCCGAAGAAGGTGACGTAGCCGTCCTCATCCTGGACGCCCTGGTCGCCCGTCGTCATCCAGTCGCCGATGAACTTTGCCGATGTCGCCGCCTCGTTCTTCCAGTAGCCAAGGAACATCACCGGGTCGGGGCGGCGCACGGCGACCTGGCCGACAGTGCCTATGGGAAGCTCCACGCCCTCACCGTCGATGATCGAAACGTCGTGGCCCGGAGCCGGCTTGCCCATCGAGCCGGGTTTCAGCACGCCGAGATTGGCGGCGGACGACAGCACGATATTGCATTCTGTCTGGCCGTAGAATTCGTTGACCGGCACGCCGAACGCTTCGCTTGCCTGTTCCCAGGTTTCACGCCCGAGCGATTCACCCGCCGAGCCGATCGTCCTCAGATTGAGCCTGTACAGCGAGCGCGGATTGTCGACCGACTTCATCAGCCGCAGCGCCGTCGGCGGGATGAAGGCATTGCGCACGTCCATCTCCTCCAGAATGCGGAACGCCATATGCGGGTCGAACTTCTGGCCGGGCGAGGACACCACGGGAACGCCGAGCAGCAGCGATGGCAGGAGCGCATTCAAAAGCCCGCCCGCCCAGGCCCAGTCGGCCGGCGTCCACATCCGGTCGCCCGGCTGCGGCAGGAAGGCATGATGGAACTGGAAGCCGGGGATATGGCCGAGCAGCACCCGGTGCCCATGCAGCGCGCCCTTCGGCGGACCGGTCGTGCCCGAGGTGTAGATCATCATTGCCGGATCGTCCGGCGTCGTATCGGCGGCCACGAATGCGGGCGTGTCGCCGTCCGCAAGAGCTGCGAAGGCGATCGTGTCCGGCGCATTGCCATCCACCAGCACAACGGATTTCAGCTCCGGCAGCTGGCTGCGGATCGCCGCGATTTTCTCGTAACCGAAACGATTGGTGACGATGGCGGACGCTCCCGCATCGCGCAGCCGGTACTCCAGCGCCTCGACGCCGAACAGAAGGGCCAGCGGCAGCGCGATGGCGCCGAGCTTGTAGATGCCGGCATGGGCGATCGCCGTCTCGAAGCTCTGGGGCAGAAGGATCGCGACCCTGTCCCCTGGCCGGACGCCCTGTTGCAGAAGCCCTTGCGCGAAGGAAGATGACCGGGCCGCGAAAGCGCCATAGGTCAGCGACAAATGCGTGCCATCCGGGCTGAAATGCTGCAGGCAGACCCGCTCGGGATCGCGCTTGGCCCAGACATCGCTGACGGCCGTGCCGATATTGACCTTTTCCGGAATCTGCCAGCGGAAGTCGCGGCGGAGGTTTTCATAGGTATCGCTGATCGGAAGCATGTGCCCGCCGCAAGAAATTTCGCTGCGGTGCACCTAACACCTCTGGGGAAGGGACTTCAACTCTAGACGTAGGGCCGTTTCAATTGCGGTTCTTCGGAGGGAATATTACTACATTCTAATTCAAAAAATTATCCGGTCTTGAAGGGGAGGATTCTTTCATGGCAATTTTTACATCGTTTTTCCCAGGCTCAATATATCCGGATCACTATAACCCTCCTTTGGCGGGTTTCGACTATCTCCCGTTTTTCGACGAAATCGTTAATCTCGGTCAAGCAACACAGACCGCGAAGGCCTCGACCGCGATCAAATTCGATCTTTCGAACGGATTGAAACTGAAACTGGTCGGCACCGGGTTCGCTTTCGATTCGGATGGCAATCCGATCGGCGGGACGCTGACCGGCTTCGTTGTCTACCTCAACAACGGCACCACCAAAATGCAGGAGCTGGCGGGACTGAATATCTCGCTCGAAACCTTCTTCGATGCCGCTGGCGCCTACAATCAGTATGACCTGGCACGGTACCTGATGCGCGGGAACGATACCCTCACAGGCAATGCCGGCGATCAGACGCTCGTCGGTTATGCCGGCAACGACACGTTCATCGGCGGAGCGGGCGGGGACTATGTCCAGGGCGGCGAAGGCAAGGACACCTATGACGGCAATGGTAGCGACTACGACACGCTCGCCTTCGACGATGCGTATTATACGCCCTCGGCCTACCGCGGCATCAGTCTGAACTCGACCACGGGAACGGTCACCGATGCCTGGGGCAATGTCGAGACCTTCAAGGAGTTCGAACATTTCCGCGGAACGCAATTCAGGGATAGCTTCACCGGCTCGGGCGCCGATGAGCAATTCATGGGGCTTGGCGGCCGCGACACGATCAACGGCGGTGGTGGTTTCGACGTTGTCCGCTATGATCGCGACGAACGCCGCGACGGCACCGGCAGTGTAACTGTCAATCTGGTGACTCAAAAGGCGATCGACGGATTCGGCAAGACCGACACACTGTCCAGCATCGAAGGCGCGCGCACCGGCAGCGCGGCCGACAAACTCTATGGCAATTCACTTGAAAACCATTTCAAGGCGGGCGGCGGCAATGACCTTCTCTCCGGCGGTCTCGGCAACGACATACTGCATGGCGAAGGCGGCAAGGATATCTTCCTGTTCGACACGGCGCTCAACGCATCGACCAATGTCGACAGCATCCAGGATTTCAACGTCGCCGCCGACACGATACGCTTGGATCATGACATCTTTGCCGCTTTGGCAACCGGCGCGCTCGCAGCGGCCGCCTTCCGGGCAAACACCACCGGGCTGGCCGGCGACAGCAGTGACCGCATCATCTACGAAACCGATACCGGCGAACTGTATTACGACAGCAATGGCAATGCCGCCGGCGGCGGTGTGCATTTCGCGACGATCAGCAACAAGGCAGCCCTGACGGTGGCCGACTTTTTCGTCGTCTGACATTTCAAAGGCAGATTCCGGAGGACTGCACCCGAACGCCAAATATGATACCGGATGTGATGTCGAGGCACATCCGGCCGCATGGACACATGCCTATGCGGCACATCAGCCTTATCGGAACCCTGCAATCCTTAAGAAGCGAAAACGACCTCGCGGCTATTGCGATCGTTCAGCGCGCCCAGCAGTTCGTCCTGCGTCCTGTAGCCTGCAAAGAACAGCTCGATCACGGCACCGGCAGCGCTGACGCCTTCCTGGCTGCGCAGCCGGATGCTTCTTTCCGCGCACCAGGAGAACAAGGCGCCGGACAGGGCATCGACGTCATCGAAAATGACGCAGGACTTGGCAGACTGGGACATGCTCGACTCCTTGTTGGCGACGGGGTGTGCCGATTGGGGATTGATTTGTTCCAGACTGGTCATCGATGAAAATTTTTGCAATCGCGATGCGGATTGGCGGTTAACCGTCCTTTGGACCTGTCCCGGTTTGGTGCATCCGGCCACCAAACGGCGTCTTACGCACGCTGAACGGTTGTATTTCAATTAAGCAAGTTGCGTGCGGCGTGCAGATGGTCACGGCGATGGCCGACGCGATCTGAGCGAACCGGCAGGATGTCAGCTTCTGATATCCTCATCGCCGTCGGCTCCCTCGGCATCTTCCTCGTCTGGCGCCTCCGTCCTGTAATATCCGTCGGCCGATGCGCCTGCGTCCGATGTGATGCGGGCAAAGAATACCAGGCCAAACAGAACGGCCAGCACTATTCTGGCAATCAACATTTGAAAACCTCCCGCCGCGATCACCGAGTGTAGTTTACACCAATCGACACACAAGGACACCGGCATGAACGCTGCCGGGTTTTACGCCGCGCCTGCGGAATTCTCCGAAGCAGGAACTTTGCAAGCCTGCTGGTGGCAACGTAATGATACTGTTGAGAAAATGGTGCCCCGTGCCGGAATCGAACCAGCACTCCTCTCGGAACCTGATTTTGAGTCAGGCGCGTCTACCAATTCCGCCAACGGGGCACGGATACCTTTCGGGGTAGCAAAAATCGTGTACACGAACCGTTTCGGGGCGGTCAACCGGGATTTTGAAGATCACCGGGCGAGAATCACAAAACTGTGCAGTTCGCATCCGCAGCAAATCATTTACAGGGCCGGCAATCCTGCCTAAAAGGCATGGACCTCAATTGGGAAGCCCGCATGCTCCGACGCCTTTACGACTGGACAATGTCGCTTGCCGCCCGGAAATCCGCCGAAGTCTGGCTCGCCGTCATCGCTTTCGTCGAGAGTTCAGTCTTTCTTGTTCCCGCCGACGTGCTGTTCCTGCCGATGGCTCTGGCGCGGCCGGAACGTGCCTGGCGCTATGCGCTCGTGGCGACCGTCGCCTCGGTGCTCGGCGGTATTGCCGGATGGTATATCGGCCACTACGCCTTCGAGGCGCTCGCCAAGCCGATCCTGGAATTCTACGGCAAGCTGGACGCCTTCGATCAACTCAGGGCCGGGTTCAGCGACGAGATGCTTGTGCTTCTGCTGGTGACCTCCGGCTTGGCACATCTGCCGCCGATCAAGGTCGTCACCATCCTTTCGGGGGTTGCGGGCATCGGCCTGCCGCTGTTCATCGTCTCCGCAATCATTGCCCGCGGCGCCCGGTTCTTCCTGCTCGCCTGGCTCCTGCGCCGTTACGGCGAGGAAATTCGCCATTTCATCGAAAAGCGGCTGGGCATGCTGGCGGCCGGCGTTGCAGGCCTGCTGATAGCCATGTTCGTCGCCTATCGTCTCTTTGCCTGATATTCCGATGGAGCGTTCCTTGAGCGACAGCCTGACACAGCCCACCCGCGGCCTTCTGCCGTCCCTCGTCGCCACGCTCGGCATGGCGGCGACCGTCGGCGGGGCGCTCGCCTTCGAGCATATCGGCGGCTATATCCCCTGCGCGCTCTGCCTGATGCAGCGCACGCCCTACTACTGGGGCATCCCGATCGGCGTGGCTGCAATCGCGACCTCGGTCCTCAAGCTGCCCGCCTGGACAACCCGCACACTGCTGCTCGTCATCGGCATCCTGATGCTGGTCGGCGCAGGGCTCGGCGTCTATCACGCCGGCGTCGAGTGGCATTTCTGGGAAGGCCCTGCGACCTGCGCGACGACAGCATCAGGCGTTTCAGGCAATGTCGGCGACCTGCTCGGCGATCTCGACAGCAAGCACGGCCCGTCCTGCACGGATGCGGCGCTGCGCGTGCTGGGGCTTTCCTTTGCGGGGTGGAATGTTATTGCCAGTTTGATTTTGGCTGGTATTGCGCTGCGCGGTGCGACGAAGGCGTAAAGCAACCTTCATCGTTTCCTTCGGTTATTGCGCAGCCAAAGCCCCACGTCCCCTAACCGTTCCGATGGTGGCTAGAGTATGAAATCGCCCCCCGAGAGCGTCATGGTGTCGTCCAGATGAATAGCGAAATCCGATTTCTTGTCGCCGTTGACGTCGCCGTAGATATAGGTGTCGCTGCCGCTCTTGACGTAACGCAGTTCACCCTCATGGCCGGTATAGGCTGCCGTTCCTTTGAAGATGAAGCTGTTGTTGCCGGAGGTGTGAGCCTTGGCATCGATAAGCGATAGGTCAATCCTGTCGCCTTGGCCGCGGCTGAAGTCGAAAATTGTATCGCGTCCCGATGATGAAACTGTCGAGCTTGTCAACAACTTGTAGATGAAAGTGTCGGCACCCGCGCCGCCATAAAGGGCGTCCGCGCCGCTATCGCCGGTGATCGTATCATTTTCGCCGCCGCCATACATCAGTTCATTTCCAGTGCCGCCGCGGAGAATATCCTTGCCGTCATGTCCGTAAAGGTAATCGCTGCCATCGCCACCGGAAATCAGATCGTTGCCGGATCCACCGTCAATGACATTGGCGCTGGCGTTGCCATAGAGCTTATCGGCAAATGAACTACCTGTCAGGTTCTCGATCGAAGTATAGCTGTCGCCCACGGCATCTCTGGTATTGACAGAAGGATTAATCAGGCTGACCACCACATTCTTCACCGCATCTGCATAGGAGGCTGTATCGATACCCGCGCCGCCCGACAGCATATCGCCCCCGGAGCCGCCGCTCAGCACGTCGTTGCCGTTGCCGCCATAGAGTTTATCATTCCCAATTTCCCCCAACAGGGAATCATTGCCATCGGAACCGGAAAGGTCGTCACTGCGAAGACTACCGCGCATCACGTCGTCATATTTTGACCCGACAAATCGCTCGATTGAAATAAAGCCGCCGCCCACGGTAAAATCCAAAGATGTTGTCCGCTCATCAAAGGACACGGTATCTGTGCCGTCGCCGCCAATTAATCCACTAAGATCCGGCAATAGAAGATGAAATGTATCGTCGCCAGCGTAGCCTTCCTTAATCCCATATAGGTCATCACTGCCACCCATAAGGATCTGTTCGCTTAACGATCCCGATTTTAGCAGCAGAGCCACATCGGAGATGTATATCGGTTCGCTGGACGAAAACCGAGGTGTATCAGTCGGCGTTTCACTGCCATTTTCGAAAATAAACAGCGTCATGCTCGACAAATAACCGCTTATGGGTGAGCTGTCGTAAAAATTTCCGATCATAATAAGCTCGAACCTTGTGCTCCCGGAGTTCCCCACAAATGTGACAGAACCAAACGAGCCTTCATTATAGCCGATAGGATCCATCGTCAGCGTGGGAATCAAGAAATTTTCAATTGGAACGTCTGAGCTAATCTTGGACATGGTTCCTCCTTTGCGGCAGCGGCAAATAACCAGCACAGCGTGTCACAATCAATTCCCCACACTACGTAACTCTTCCCCAGAGCTTCGGGATTAATTAGAGGAACATTTGCGGCGACCATCGCAACCGGGCTCCTACCTCGCAAACTAATACCGCGAGGCGGTGCATTCACGGGCGGATAATATCACAACTTATCGGGGTTGCTGGAACTGTCCTATATGGCGCAAATAGAGCAGATTTAATCCCATATTTTGCTCTTGAAGTACGGCTGGCAGGACATGCAGCTAGCCACTCCCACCGCAGCGAAACCTGCCGCCGAGTCGGTGGACGCCTCCGCAAACACCGCCCATCCGTTACGGCTGCAGTTCCACATCCCAGTAGAGATAGTCCATCCAGCTGTCGTGCAGATGGTTGGGCGGGAACAGCCGGCCGTTGTTGTGGAGGTCCTGCACCGTCGGGTGGAACGGCTTCTGGTGCGGGAACATGCCGGCCTGGCGCGGCAGCTTGCCGCCCTTGCGCAGATTGCAGGGCGAGCAGGCGGCGACGACATTTTCCCACGTGGTCTGGCCGCCGCAGCAGCGCGGGATCACATGGTCGAAGGTCAGGTCATCGGGCGAGCCGCAATACTGGCATTCGAACCGGTCACGCAGGAACACGTTGAACCGGGTGAAGGCCGGATGGCGGGACGGCTGCACGTAGCTTTTCAGGCAGACGACACTGGGCAGGCGCATGGAGAAGCTGGGGGAAGAGACCTGATGATCGTATTCTGCCAGGATATGCACGCGGTCTAGGAAAACGGCCTTGATCGCGTCCTGCCAGGACCACAGCGACAAGGGGTAATAACTCAGCGGCCTATAGTCAGCGTTCAGCACGAGCGCTGGAAGGCCGTGTGGTGAGACTGCAATCGTCAAGCCAGTATACTCCTGCTCGATTCGGCACCTGCACCTTCTATATTAGGCCCGTTGCGTCAGGATTGTGAAGCCAAAAGGAAAAAGGAAACAAAAGATTCGCTTTTTTCATTACGGTGGCACCGGCAAGCCATCCCGGCGCATTTGCGTGGCATAATAGGCCCAGAAAAGCCGCGCGGCGACGCTGCGCCATGGCGCCCAGAGCCCGGTCAGCGAATCGAGTTCCCGGGCGGAAGGACGCACCTCCAGCATCAGCGCATGGCCGACGGCATTCTGCAGCGCCACATCGCCGACCGGAAACACATCCGGATGACCGGCGCAAAACAAGAGATAGACCTCGGCCGTCCAGCGCCCGACGCCCTTGATGGCGGTCATTTCGCGGATGGCAGCACTGCCCTCGACGGAACAGATAGCCTCCAGATCGAGCTCGCCGGCAATGACCGCGCGGGCCACCCGCCGCAAGGTATCGGCCTTGGCGCGCGACAGGCCGAGCTGGCGGCAATCGTCATCCGACATGGCGGACACACTGTCGGCGTTGATGTCGCCGAGCGCCGTTTCCATGCGTCCCCAGATGGCGGCGGCGCTGGCCTTCGAGACCATTTGCGAGACGATGATGTTGGCGATGCCGCGATAACCGGGATCGGCACGGCGCAACGGCACCGGCCCGGCCCTCGCCACCACCGGCTCCAGCCGCGCGTCGAGCATCACCAGCCCGCTCAAGCCGGCGCTGATATCCTCATGCGTGCGGATGATCCGCATCTCCAATCCTCCAGCGCACCAGCGGCGTTCGGCCCGCACTTCGACGAAGCTATATGGGCGAAACGAATGGCCGGATACGCGCTTCCGTGCCAAGAAGAAACTATGAACAAAACGATGTCAAAACAACCGGTGTTCCGGTTTGCCCCGAGCCCCAACGGCCAGCTCCATCTCGGCCATGCGCTGTCCGCCCTTCTCAACCATGACATGGCGAAAGCGAACGGCGGCCGGTTCCTGCTGCGGATCGAGGATATCGACATCGCCCGCTGCACACCGGAATTCGAGGCCGGAATTGTCGACGATCTCGGCTGGCTGGGCCTCGACTGGGAAAAACCGGTACGGCGCCAATCGGAGCATCTCGATCTCTATCGCCAGGCGCTCGGCACGCTGATCGACCGGGATCTGGTTTATCCCTCCTTTCTCACACGCGGAGCAATCAAGGTGATGGTCGGCGAGTTCGAAGCAAAAGGCAGAAGCTGGCCGCGCGATCCGGACGGCGCGCCGCTCTATCCCGGCGAGGAACGGAAACTGTCGCCGTCCGCCCGTCAAAGGATGCTGGCCGGCGGCAAGCCGCATGCCTGGCGGCTGGACATGGCCAGGGCACTGGCAACGCTGGATGCGCCGCTGACATGGCAGGAAACCGGCACCGGTCCGAACGGTGAAACCGGCGCGATCGCGGCCGATCCGGGCGCCTGGGGCGATGTCGTGCTGTCGCGCTCGGACGCGCCGTCGAGCTACCATCTGGCGGTGACGCTGGACGATGCGCTGCAGGGGGTGACGCATGTGGTGCGCGGGCGCGATCTCTTCCATGCGACATCGGTGCACCGGCTGCTGCAAGGGCTGCTCGACCTTCCCGAGCCGGTCTATCACCACCACCGCCTGATCCTTGGGGCCGACGGCCGCAAACTGTCGAAGAGCAACCGCGATACCGGCATCGCCGCCTTCCGGGAGGCAGGAAAGACACCGGACGATGTCCGGGCGATGTTCCTATAGGACGTTTTCCCTCGGCGCTTCTGTCTCACTCGGGACATCCGTCGCCTTAACCTCATCTGGTCTTGGGCCCATGATGTGGCGGATCACCATGCGCTTCACCTTGTATTTCATGATCGCCGCGTTGATCTCGGCGCCGAGGATGAAGATGACGCCGACGATGTAGAGAAAGACCAGCGCGATCATGATCGAAGCGAGCCCGGCATAGGTCGAGACGTAGTTGGCGAAGGTCGCAAGGTAGGAGGCAAAGACGTAAGCCCCGACCGACCAGGCGGTCAGGGTCAGGATGATGCCCGGCAGCACGTCCATGATCTTGCGGCGGCCGGCCGGCAGCCAGAGATGGCTGACGATCAGGCCCGTTGTCAGCATGATGAAGACGCCGGCCAGGCTCCAGCTGTCGATCACCGTCAGGAGGCCGTTGAACCAGGGCAGATAGGTCCCGGCATAGCGGATGGCGAGCGGGACGGCGACGAGCAGAAGGCTGACGATCACCAGAACCAGAACGCCAGCCAGAACGAAGGCGAGACTGGCGACGCGCGTCTTGTACCAGGGCCTGCTTTCGACGACGCGATAGGCACGGTTGAGCGAGACACGCAGCGCTTCGACGCCATTGGAGGCGAAATAGGCGGCGGCCAGAACGGATATGGTCAGCAACCCGCCGCGCGGGATGGTCAACACCCGCACGACCTCATCGGAAATCGGCTTGGCGATCGATTCCGGCCAGGTATCGAAGATGAAATGCACCGCCGTCGTCGCGAACTGGTCGGCGCCGAGAAAGCTGCCGAGCGCAGTCCCGAAGATCAGGAAGGGAAAGATCGCCAAGAGAGTTGACAGTGCCACATGGCTCGCCATCGCCCAGCCGTCGTCCTCGCTGAAATGCCAGACGGCATCAAAGACGACCTTCCAGGCTATGCGAATGAAGGCCGGCATTCTTTCTCCCGCTGTCTCGTTACGCTACTGCGATTGTAACCCGTTCATGAATATGGGAAACCGGTCGGCGATTTCTACAGGAAAAACCCAAATGACCGACCGCCCCTCGATAATCATCACCGGCTGCTCGTCCGGCATCGGCGCCTGGTGCGCCCGCGCGCTGGCCAAAGACGGATGGTGGGTGTTTGCGACCGTCCGGCGCGTGGAGGACCTCGAGCCGCTGCAAAACGACGGCATCGAAGCCTTTCTGATGGATTATACCAAACCCGACACCATATCGGATCTTGTCGGCGCGGTGTTTGCCCGCACCGGCGGCAAGCTGGATGCGCTGTTCAACAACGGCGCCTATGGCCAGGCCGGCGCGGTCGAGGATCTGCCGACGGAAGCGCTGCGCCTCCAGCTGGAAACCAACGTCATCGGCTGGCACGACCTGACGCGGCAGGTGATTCCGGCGATGCGGGCGCAGGGCCACGGGCGGATCGTGCAATGCTCGTCCATCCTCGGCATTGTTCCCTATCGCTGGCGAGGCGCCTACAATGCCTCGAAATTCGCTCTGGAAGGCCTGACGCTGACCATGCGCATGGAGCTTGAAGGCAGCGGCATCGAGGTCAGCCTGATCGAACCGGGTCCGATCACATCGCGCTTCACCGCCAATGCGGTCACCTATATCGAGCGCTTCATCGACCTGAAGGGGTCCGTCCATGCCAGGGAATACGAACGGCAGATGCGGCGGCTGAAGGGCGAGAGCGGCCCGGCCCGCGGCAAGCTCGAACCGGATGCGGTCTATGCTGCGCTGAAACGCGCATTGACCGCGAAGAAGCCGAAGCCGCATTACATCGTGACGCAGCCGGCCAAACAGGGTGCGATTTTGAAGAAACTGCTTCCGGCCGCGCTGTTCTATCGCATCATCGGCCGGCTCGGCTGAGCTGAAAGGCAAGGGTAAGTCACATGCACAGTTTTCTCACCGGTTTGACATTGCTCGTCATGGGCCTTGTCGCCATCGTTCTCATCCGCGGCCTGCTGCATATGGCAAAGGGCGGCGACGGCAACACGTCCAACAAGCTGATGCAGGCCCGCGTGTTCCTGCAGGCGGTGGCGATCGTGCTGATCATGCTGACGCTGTGGATCACCGGCGGCGGGCGCTGACCAATGGTGAAGCTCAACAAGATCTACACCAAAACCGGTGACGACGGCACCACGGGGCTGGCGGCCGGCCCGCGCCGGCTGAAGAGCGACCTGCGCGTCGAGGCCTATGGCACGATCGACGAGGCCAATTCCTTCATAGGACTTGCGCGCCAGCATACGGCGGAATTCGAGGCGCTCGACGCCATGCTGATGCGAATCCAGAACGACCTGTTCGACCTCGGCGCCGATCTTTCGACGCCGGATACCGGCGAGACGCTGCCGTATGAACCACTGCGGATCTTAGCAGTGCAGGTGACACGGCTGGAAGTCGAGATTGACGCGCTGAACGCCGATCTCGACCCGCTGCGCTCCTTCGTCCTGCCCGGCGGCAGCAGTGCCGCGGCCACGCTGCACATCGCCCGCACCATTGTGCGGCGAGCCGAGCGCCACATGGTCGAACTGGCGCGGATAGAGGGTGAAACCGTCAGTTCCCCGGCACTTGAATATGTCAACCGGCTCTCCGATTTCCTCTTCGTCGCCGCGCGCTGGACGAACGACAAGGGACGATCCGATGTGCTTTGGGTTCCGGGAAAAAACAGGTAAGCTCCGGGCTTATCGCCGCTCTTCTAGGGACCGACGCGCCTATGTTCATACCGCTGCACGACGCGAATTCCCTGAAATACATCAAGGTCCAGTACGTCACGATCAGCCTGATCGTCATCAACACGATCATCTGGCTGATCACCGGGCCGCTTCTGGCGCCGGAGGATTTCTCCAACGCCACGACGATGGGCCTGGGCTATATCCCCGCCATCGCCTTCGACTATGCGCATCTGGCGCCCAACCTCGTGATCGTGCCCGATGAAGCGACCTACATCACCTATTCCTTCCTGCATGGCGATTTCTGGCATCTCTTCGGCAACATGATTTTTCTCTGGGTGTTCGGCGACAATGTCGAGGATGCGCTGGGCCATGTGCGCTTCCTGATCTTCTATCTTCTCTGCGCCGCGGCCGGTGCCCTGACGCACGGATTGGTCAACACGGCCTCCGAAGCGCCGTTGATCGGCGCGTCAGGCGCCATTTCCGGCGTCGTCGCCGCCTATTTCCTTTTGCATCCGAAGGTGCGGGTCTGGGTGCTGGTGCTGTTCCGCATTCCGCTGCCCCTGCCCGCCTTCTTTCCGCTTGCGCTGTGGATCGGCCAGCAGTTTTTCATGCTGGTCGTCGATCCGGAAAGCGGCGTCTCCTGGGGCGCCCATGTCGGCGGCATCATCGCCGGGCTGGTTCTTGTTGTCATTTTGCGACGCCGGGATGTGCCGCTGTTCGACCGAACCATCGTCACGCCACGCGCCGTGCGGCATGTGGAAGCAATGGCTGGCAGCACACCCGTCCCGGCTGCGGAGAACACAACGAAGCACAGCCCCTGGGGCAGGCAGTCCTGATCCATCCCTCCATCAGATCGCTCCTGCCAGGATATTTTCAATCAGAACAGCGCGTTAGAGACCGGCAAGAACCGGTCGCAAACGGGAA
This sequence comes from Rhizobium herbae, assembly GCF_017873135.1. Taxonomy (GTDB): domain Bacteria; phylum Pseudomonadota; class Alphaproteobacteria; order Rhizobiales; family Rhizobiaceae; genus Pararhizobium; species Pararhizobium herbae. Next base: position 58,707 of record NZ_JAGGJV010000004.1, read on the forward strand.
GCCCGCAGAAGATGGCGCCAAACGAGCAATTTAATATTGACGCGCACGTAAACGTAAGTATTTTTCCCCTGGCAATCTTGCAGCCGCCGGAGGGGCAAAGATTGTAATTGAGAAAAAAACGCGTATCGATGTCGCCAACCGACAATCAGGCCGCTGCGTTAAAGCGCATTTTCTCGCAAACGTTTCGTAAGGAAGGACATCATGAAAGTTCTGGTCACCGTCAAGCGTGTCGTCGACTACAACGTGAAGATCCGGGTCAAGCCGGATGGTTCCGGTGTCGAGCTTGCCAATGTGAAGATGTCGATGAACCCGTTCGACGAGATTTCGGTCGAGGAAGCGCTGCGGCTGAAGGAAGCCGGCAAGGCGTCGGAAGTGGTGGTGGTCTCCGTTGGCCCGGCCAAGGCCGAGGAAACGCTGCGCACCGCTCTTGCCATGGGCGCCGACCGGGCGATCCTGGTCGAGACCGACGATGCCGTCGAGCCGCTGGCCGTTGCCAAGATCATCAAGGGCGTCGCCGAAGCGGAACAGCCCGGCCTGATCATTGTCGGCAAGCAGGCGATCGACGACGACTCGAACCAGACCGGCCAGATGCTGTCCGCCCTCTTGGGCTGGGCGCAGGGCACGTTCGCCTCGAAGATCGAGATCGGCGACGGCAAGGCTGCCGTGACACGCGAAGTCGACGGCGGTCTGCAGACCATCGAGATCAAGCTGCCGGCGGTCGTCACCACCGACCTGCGCCTGAACGAGCCGCGCTACGCCTCGCTGCCGAACATCATGAAGGCCAAGAAGAAGCCGCTCGACAAGAAGAGCCCGGCCGATTTCGGCGTCGACACCGCACCGCGCCTCAAGGTGCTGAAGACCGAGGAGCCTTCGGGCCGCAAGGCTGGTATCAAGGTGAAGACCGTCGCGGAACTCGTCGACAAGCTGAAAAACGAAGCCGGCGTGCTTTAAGGTCCAGGAAAAGGGAGACTAACATCATGGCCATTCTTCTTCTGGCAGACCACGACAATGCAACCCTGTCCGACCAGACCGCCAAGACACTGACGGCCGCCTCGAAAATCGGCGGCGACGTGCATGTGCTGGTGGCCGGCAAGGGCGCCAAGGCCGCGGCCGATGCCGCCGCCAAGCTTTCGGGCGTTTCCAAGGTTCTGCTCGCCGAAAGCGACGACCTTGCCAACAACCTCGCAGAACCGCTGGCAGCGCTGATCGTCTCGCTGGCCGGCTCCTACGACACGATCCTGTCGGCCGCCACTTCGGTCGGCAAGAACGTTCTGCCGCGCGTCGCAGCCCTTCTCGACATCGCCCAGATCTCGGAAATCACCGAGGTTGTCTCGGCCGATACCTTCAAGCGCCCGATCTACGCCGGCAACGCCATCCAGACGGTACAGTCTTCAGAGGCCAAGAAGGTCATCACCGTTCGCACGGCATCCTTCGCCTCGGCCGCAGAGGGCGGCTCGGCATCGGTTGAAACCATATCGGCCGCTGCCAATCCGGGTCTGTCGACCTTCGTCAAGGATGCACTGTCCTCGTCCGATCGCCCGGAACTGACCTCTGCCAAGATCATCATCTCCGGCGGTCGCGCGCTCGGCTCGTCGGAAAAGTTCCAGGAAGTCATCCTGCCGGTTGCCGACAAGCTCGGCGCCGCCGTCGGCGCATCGCGCGCAGCGGTCGATGCAGGCTATGCTCCGAACGACTGGCAGGTCGGCCAGACCGGCAAGGTCGTCGCCCCGCAGCTCTACATCGCGGTCGGCATTTCCGGCGCCATCCAGCATCTGGCCGGCATGAAGGACAGTAAGGTCATCGTCGCCATCAACAAGGACGAGGAAGCCCCGATCTTCCAGGTTGCCGACTACGGCCTCGTCGGCGATCTCTTCGTCATCCTGCCGGAACTCGAAAAAGCACTCTGAGCTTTTTAAAAATGACATCAGCGGCCGCGCAACTCTGCGCGGCCGTTTTTCGTTTTAGAAGCAATGCCTTTCCTGAACCCAGAATGGCTTGCGCCATGAATAAAGGCTGGAAAAGTGGCGGCGATGCCTTTATCACTGGCATTCGAATACTCCGCCCCAACGGGTGTACTGCATTTTGCCTGAACGGAAGCGCGACCGCCCTTCCGAATTGATGATGGAAAATTGGCTCGATGATCAAGAATGTCGGAATTGTGGGCGCTGGACAGATGGGCTGCGGCATTGCCCAGGTATCGGCCGCGGCAGGCTACAAGGTGCACATCTACGACATTTCCGCCGATCGCGTCGAAGCAGGCCTTGCAACCATCAACGGCAATATGGCGCGTCAGGTTTCCTCCGGCAAACTGACCGACGAGGAGCGCAAGAAGGCGCTGTCGCTGATCAAGGGCTCCGCCGACGTCAACGACCTGTCGCCAATGGATCTGGTGATCGAGGCCGCGACGGAGGACGAAAGCGTCAAGCGCAAGATCTACGGCCAGGTCTGTCCTGTCCTCAAGGCCGATGCCATTCTCGCCACCAACACATCCTCCCTGTCGATCACGCGGCTTGCATCCGCGACCGACCGTCCGGAACGCTTCATGGGCATCCATTTCATGAACCCGGTGCCGGTGATGAAACTGGTCGAACTGGTGCGCGGCATCGCCACCGAAGAAGGCACGTTTTCAACCGCCAAGCAGTTCGTCGCCACGCTCGACAAGACGATCACGGTCGCCGAAGACTTTCCGGCCTTCATCGTCAACCGCATCCTGCTGCCGATGATCAACGAGGCGATCTACACGCTTTATGAAGGCGTCGGCAGCGTCGATGCCATCGACACGGCGATGAGGCTCGGTGCCAATCACCCGATGGGGCCGCTGCAGCTTGCTGATTTCATTGGTCTCGACACCTGCCTGTCGATCATGCAGGTGCTGCATGACGGGCTGGCGGACTCGAAGTATCGCCCCTGCCCGCTGCTGGTCAAATATGTCGAGGCCGGCTGGCTCGGCCGCAAATCCGGACGCGGCTTCTACGACTATCGCGGCGAAATTCCCGTTCCTACACGCTGAACCGGCGAGCCACGGCTAAATCAGAGGTAGAAAATTCAAGCGATTTTAACCTGTTTCCGCCACGGTCCCCGCGTCAGCAACGGGCCGGGCCATGACAGTTCAGCGCAAACTACGCTTCGCAGCTTTCGTGCTGTGCTTCACCGGCCTGTTCGTCGCAGGCCTCTTCGTCGCCCACAGGGCATTCGTTGCGTCCTGGAACGAAAAGCAGTTGCGACAACTCGCGACTGACACCATCGCGCGCACGGAGCTGGCGATCGACTCCGCCACGATGAAAATGAGCGACGTCATCGTCAACCGCGGCACGTCGTGCGCCACCGTCGAGCGGATGGCGATGACAAGAGCGCTCTACGGCTCCAGCATCATGAAGAACATGCGCCTGGAAACGGAAAACGGCGTCTGCTGGAGCTACGAGGAAAAGAAGCAGGCTCTCGAGCAATCGATCGCGACCGCGCAGCAAAACCGTACCAAGAGCCCCGGCTATTCGCTCTCCTCCCTGCGTTTCCCGGGGTGGAAGGGTCTTGGTGTGCGCTGGCAATATGGAGAGAACGAAAACATCGTCGAAGTTCTCGCCACCAGCGGCCTGCTCTTTGCAATCCTGCCGGCCGAACTGCGCGACAGCGCGCTGATACAGCTTACCCTTGCGGACGGCACGTCGTTCGCCAGCTATAGCCCGCAGAAGAAATGGCTCACCGACGGCACCAAACTGACCATGTTCGAGGAGAAGTCGACGCAGTATCCCATCGCGTTCAGCCTGAAGGTCGATCAGGCCGCGCTCGCCCGATGGAACCAGGCGCTGTCACCGCAGACGATCGCGATCACACTGGCCTTTGGCCTTGGCTTCGGCATTCTGGCGGCGCGCGGCATGTTCCGCAACACGTCGATCCTTGACGAACTCGACACCGCATTGTCCGGCGGACGGATCCAGCCCTATTTCCAGCCGATTTTCGATCTTGAGGATCGAAAACTTCTCGGCTTCGAGATGCTGGCACGGTGGATCAAGCCGGATGGCTCGATGATTCCCCCGCTGGCCTTCATCCCCCTTGCCGAAAGCAGCGGCCGCATTGAAAGACTGACGACCGAGCTTTTGAAACAGGCCGGCGCTCAGCTTGGCGGGCTTTTGCAGGCGCAGAATCATCTGAAGCTGACCTTCAACGTCACCCCGGATCAGTATCTGGCGGACGGTTTCGTTGACAATCTGATCTTGGATGCCACGCGCTTCAATCTTCCCCACCGCGCCCTCGTCGTCGAGGTCACCGAACGGCAGGTCATCACCGACAAGGCGCGCGCAGCAACCGTGACGGCGAACCTGATCGACGCCGGTCTGCGCGTCGCCATCGACGATGCGGGAACCGGTCACAACGGCTTGTCCGCCATCCATGCGCTTGGTGCCAATTATCTCAAGATCGACAAGTTCTTCGTCGACGGCATCACCCTGGACCGCAAATCGTCTGAACTGGTGGAAATGCTGGCCTCGCTTGCGACGAAATTCGGAATGATCGTCGTTGCCGAAGGCATCGAGACGGAAGAACAGATTGCCGCGCTATTGCAGATGGGTATCCGGGAGGGACAGGGTTTTGTCTATTCCCGCCCGGTACCGGCCGCGGCGATCCTCGCCATGGCGACGAAAGACGCTGCGGCAGCCACGCCGAAAAGAGGCACCGGCCGCGCCTCGTTGCTATTGAGCGCCTGACGGCGGCGCTGCGACCGCTGCCTTCACCAGAGCCTTTGCATCATCGCTGTCCCACGCGGCGGGGCCATTCATCGACGAAATCAGGCAGCCCTTCTCATCCATCAGCAGCGTGACGGGCAGCCCGAAGGCAAGGCCTTCCTTCTTCAGTGCATTGAACACGCCCATCGAGGCATCGCGATAATAGCCGAGGTCATGCACGCCGGTCTCATTCAGGAACGCCTTCGGCTTTTCGTCGTCACCGATATCGATGTTGACCGCAACCACTTCGAATTTGTCGCTGCCTTCAGCTTTCTGCAGCGCATTCAGCGCCGGCATTTCCTCGCGGCAGGGCACGCACCAGGTCGCCCAGAGATTGAGGAGAACGGTCTTGCCGGTGAAATCGGCGAGCGACAGGTCCTTGCCGTCCCCACCCTTGAAATTCAGACCCGACAGCGGGCGCGGCTCGCTCACCGGCGCCATGGCAGCGACATGCCCCTTCAGGAACGGCGTGATCGCCGCAACCTTGTCTTTTGCCGCCTCGCAAGCCTCTGCGCCGGCGGTTTCCACCGCCGCACCATTGCCAGACCCGCTTTCCCTGACGTATACCGCTGCCGCACCGGCGATCAGCCCTCCGAGGGCAGCGATCACCACCAGTCTGGCAGGCGGAAAGCGTTTTTTTCTGTCGGTCACTTCATTTTCCAAAACGGGTCATTCTCCAGGGCGGGCATTCTTCATGGGCGACGGCACTTCCGAAACCAAAAGCTCCAACCAGATGTGGGGCGGTCGCTTCGCGCAAGGGCCGGCCGCGATCATGGAGGAGATAAATGCCTCGATCGGCTTCGACAAGAAGCTTTTCGCCCAGGACATCCGCGGCTCAATAGCGCATGCGACCATGCTGGCGCATCAGGGCATCATTTCGGCTGACGATAAAGACAAGATCGTTCACGGTCTCGACACGATCCTGTCAGAGATCGAAAGCGGACAGTTCGAATTTTCCCGCCGGCTCGAAGACATCCACATGAACATCGAGGCACGGCTGGCAACCCTGATCGGCCCGGCCGCCGGACGCCTGCACACCGCCCGCTCGCGCAACGACCAGGTGGCGCTCGATTTCCGCCTCTGGGTCAAGGAAGAACTGCAGAAGTGCGAGGGCATGCTGACGAGCCTGATCGCCGCCTTCCTCGACCGCGCCGAAGAACATGCCGAGACGGTGATGCCCGGCTTCACCCATCTGCAGACGGCCCAGCCCGTCACCTTCGGCCATCACTGCATGGCCTATGTCGAGATGTTCGGCCGCGACCGGGCACGCGTTCGCCATGCGATCGAACACATGGACGAAAGCCCGATCGGCGCCGCCGCCCTTGCCGGCACCGGCTTTCCGATCGATCGCCACATGACCGCCAAGGCGCTGGGTTTCCGCGAGCCGACCCGCAACTCGATCGATACCGTGTCGGATCGTGACTTCGCGCTGGAATTCCTGTCGATCGCCTCGATCTGCGCTGTGCACCTGTCGCGTCTGGCGGAAGAGATCGTCATCTGGTCGACGCCGCAATTCGGCTTCGTGCGCCTGTCGGATGCCTTTTCCACCGGCTCGTCGATCATGCCGCAGAAGAAGAACCCGGACGCGGCCGAACTGGTGCGCGCCAAGACCGGCCGCATCAACGGCTCGCTGATCGCACTGCTGACGGTCATGAAGGGCCTGCCGCTCGCCTATTCGAAGGACATGCAGGAAGACAAGGAACAGGTCTTCGATTCAGCCGAAAGCCTGGAACTGGCGATTGCCGCGATGACCGGCATGGTGCGCGACATAACCATCCGCGCCGACCGCATGAAGGCCGCCGCCGGCTCCGGCTACTCGACGGCCACCGATCTCGCCGACTGGCTGGTGCGCGAGGCAGGCCTGCCCTTCCGCGACGCCCATCATGTGACCGGCCGCGCGGTGGCGCTGGCCGAACAGAAGGCGTGCGAGCTTGCCGAACTCTCGCTCGCAGACCTGCAGGCGATCCATCCCGATATCACCGACAAGGTGTTCGGCGTCCTGACCGTCGAGGCTTCGGTTGCCAGCCGCACCTCCTTCGGTGGCACGGCACCGAGCGAGGTGAGGAAACAGATCGCCTGGTGGCGCACCCGGAACTGACGACAAGATTCAGGGTGCACAGCGCCTTAAAAAGCCGATATGAGTTCTGACGAATTTGAGACGAAGGGCTTGATTGCCCGGACCGGGAACCATCCATGCTCCTACGAAACACCACCATTCTGATTGCAGCCCTCGCCATAACCGGCCTGACGCTTTCCGGCTGCGGCCGCAAGGGCGATCTCGATCGTCCCGGCTCAAGCGCGCCGATCAACACCAAGGCCGCACCGGGCACCGTGGAAAAGAAGGACGAAGCGCCGGGCAAGCCCTTTCTCCTCGATCCCCTCCTTTAACAGAGCACTCCCTTGAACCATTTTGAATATCGCGACGGCATTCTGCACGCGGAAGACGTCTCCGTCATCGACATCGCCAAGGCGGTGGGCACGCCGTTCTACTGCTATTCCACCGCGACGCTGGAGCGGCACTATTCGGTCTTCTCCAAGGCGTTTTCCGATATCGACGCCATGGTTTGCTACGCCATGAAGGCCAATTCCAACCAGGCCGTGCTGAAGACGCTCGGGCGCCTTGGTGCCGGCGTCGACGTCGTGTCCGGCGGCGAACTGCGCCGGGCCTTGGCGGCCGGCATTCCGGCAAACCGCATCATGTTTTCAGGCGTCGGCAAGACCGCGCGGGAAATGGACCTGGCGCTGGATGCCGGCATCTACTGCTTCAACGTCGAATCCGAGCCGGAACTGGAAGTGCTCAACGCCCGCGCCGTGCGCGAAGGCAAGAAGGCGCATGTTTCCTTTCGCATCAATCCGGATGTCGATGCCAGGACCCATGCCAAGATTTCGACCGGCAAGAAGGAAAACAAGTTCGGCATCGCCTATGAGCGCGCCCGCGCGGTCTATGCACACGCAGCGACCCTGCCCGGCATCCAGGTGACCGGCATCGACATGCATATCGGCAGCCAGATCACCGAGCTGCAGCCCTTCGCCGATGCCTTCAAGCTGTTGCGCGAACTGGTCGATGCGCTGCGCGCCGACGGCCACAGCATCGATCACGTCGATGTCGGCGGCGGGCTTGGCGTACCCTACAAGCTGGACAACAACCCGCCGCCCCTGCCCGATGCCTATGCCACCATCGTCAAGGACCAGCTGCGCGAACTCGGCTGCAAGATCATCATGGAGCCCGGCCGGCTGATCGTCGGCAATGCCGGCATCATGGTGACGGAAGTCATCTACGTGAAGGACGGCGGCTCGAAGACCTTCGTCGTCGTCGACGGCGCCATGAACGACCTGATCCGCCCGACGCTCTATGAGGCCTATCACGAGATCCAGTCGGTGCGCATTTCCGCCGCCAACGCGCCGCGCATCAAGGCCGACATCGTCGGCCCGGTCTGCGAAACCGGCGACTATCTGGCGCTCGACCGGGAAATGGCCATGCCGAAGCCCGGCGACCTGATCTCGGTCGGTACCGCAGGCGCCTACGGCGCCGTGCAGGCCGGCACCTATAACAGCCGCCTGCTGGTGCCCGAAGTTTTGGTCAAGGGCAATCGCTTCCACGTGATTCGTCCGCGCACCAGCTACGAGGACCTGATCGGGCTCGATTCGGTTCCCGACTGGCTCGACTGATACCAGCTCGGCGATTCCCGGCCTGCCGTTGTTGATAGCACTGCAACGGGAGGCCGAAATCGATCACGATTGCGTTGCCGCCCTCGTCTTCGCCACAAACAATGTTATCCTTCACAGCACGGTTCGAACGCTGAAAGGGAACGGATGACGGAAATCCGGCGGAATACCTCGACAGCAACAGCAGGCTTCATGAGAAGTCTCGCGGTCAAGCGGACGCTTGCTCGCCTCGTTCTCGTCTCAGAACAGGCAGCACCCCGCGCCCTGCCGCTGCTTGCGACTGTTCTTCTGTTTCTGTCCGCCGCCTGGTTCGGCTTCTTCCGCGTCGCACCCGGCTGGCTGCATGCCGTGGCTCTTTTTGCCTTCGCAGCCGCCTTCGTCATCCTGTTGATTCCGCTCCTGCGTCTGCATATCCCCGGCAATACCGAAGCCGACCGGATGCTGGAGGAGCGCAACGATCTGCCGCATCAGGCAATCCGCGTGCAGGACGACCAGCCGGCCACCGGCGGCGCCTTCGGCCAGGCGCTGTGGCAGGAACACCAGACGCGCATGGCGCGGATGATCGGCGCGCTGGAGGCCGGATTGCCAAGGCCGGATATCGCCCGCAGCGATAGCTACGGCCTGCGCGCCGTCCCGGTTCTCATCGCCTGCGTTGCCTTTGCCTATTCCTATTCGAACAAGGCCGGCCTGATTTCCGATGCGTTTCACCCGCCGCAGCAATTCGCCGCTGCGCCCGATGTCCGCATCGACGCCTGGGTGACGCCGCCGGGCTATACCGGCCGGGCGCCGGTTTTCCTCACCGGCCGGCAGGGCGCCGAACAGACCACCGGCAGCGCCGAACCGCTGCGCATCCCGCGGTTCAGCGAACTGACCGTGCGCATCACCAGCGGCGGCGAGAACGCTTCCGTCACCTATCTGGAAAATGGCGCAGCCCAGCCGCTCGTGATCCCCGTACAGGCCGCCAAGCCTACCAAGGATGGGAACCCGGCGGAAACAGCGGCGACCGCCGCCGATCCCGCAAAACCCGGCAGCGAAACCCATCTGATGAAGATCACCAAGGACGGCGCGTTGTCCGTGGGCGGCGAGCAATGGGCCTTCACTGTGATCCCCGACAGCGTGCCGGATGTCGGCTTCGACGGCATTCCACGCGCCACGGTAAACGGCGCGCTTGAAATCGGCTTTGCCGCCAAGGACGATTACGGCATCCAGGATGCCTGGGCCGAGATCGTTCCGCTCGACAAGCAGGCAGCCGACGCGCGGCCGCTTTATCCCCTGCCGGAATATCGTCTCGACCTCCCCAAGCGCAATGCGCGCGAGGCAAAAGGGCTGACCAGCCGGAACCTGAGCGAACATCCGCTGTCGGGAAAGCGCGTCCGCGTCACGCTTGTCGCCAAGGATGCCGCCGGTCAGGAAGGCCGCAGCGTGCCGCAGGACATGATTCTGCCCGCCCGCCCGTTCTTCGAGCCGCTGGCCGGCGCCATTGCCGAGCAGCGCCAGGTGTTTGCGCTCAACGCCAACGACCTGCCCCGCGCCATCGACCTCAACGATGCCCTGATGGTGCGCCCGGACGAGACGATCCCCAACCTCACGCATTTCCTGCTGCTGCAATCCGCTCGCACCCGCATGGCGCTTTCGCGCAACGACGACATGCTGCGCGACGCTGCCGGCTATCTCTGGGAGATCGCGCTCGGCATCGAGGACGGCGACATGGCGCTGGCCGACAAGCGCCTGCGCGACGCCCAGCAGAAACTGTCCGAAGCCCTTGAAAAGGGCGCGTCGGACGAGGAAATCGCCAAGCTGATGCAGGAACTGCGCGATGCCATGAAGGACTACATGGAGGCGCTGGCCAAGCAGGCGGCAAAGAACCCGCAGGTGGCCGCCAATCCGAACCAGAACAATGTGCTGCGCCAGCAGGATCTGGAAAAGATGATGAACCAGATCGAGAACCTCGCCAAATCCGGCGCCAAGGACCAGGCACGGCAGATGCTGTCCGAAATGCAGCGCATGATGAACAATCTCCAGGCCGGCCGGCCGCAGCAACAGCAGCAGGGCCAGGAGAACAGCGAGATGCGCAAGCAGATGGACAAGCTGGGCGAGCTGATGCAGCAGCAGCAGCAGCTGATGGACGAGACCTTCAAATACGACCAGGCGCTGCGCGACCGCATGCAGCGCGGCGATCCGCTGGACGGGCAGGATCAGGAGCTTTTCAACCAGGACATGCCGCAGCAACCGGGACAGCAGCCAGACGAAAACGCGCAGCAGCCGGGCCCGATGGACGATATGACCGCGGAGGAGCTGAAGCAGGCGCTGAAGGACATGCAGGCGCAGCAGGACGCGCTCGCCAAGCAGCTCGGCGAATTGCAGAAGGGCCTTGAAGGCATGGGCATCAAGCCCGGCAAGGGTTTCGGCGAGGCCGGCCGCGAGATGAAGGGCGCTTCGGGCGCGCTCGGCAAGGGACAGGGCGAACAGGCCGTCGGCAGCCAGGGCCGCGCGCTGCAGGCCCTGCGCGACGGCGCGCAGGACATGATGCAGCAGATGCAGAGCCAGGGACAAGGCCCCGGACAGGGACAGGGCGTGCCGCAATACGGCCAGAACGGCCGCGACCCGCTCGGCCGCCGCCAGCAGAATACAGGCCCGGACTTCGGCGATCAGGTGAAGGTGCCCGACGAGATCGACACCCAGCGCGCGCGCGAAATTCTGGAAGAAATCCGCCGGAGGTTGGGGACGAACTCATCGCCGGAGACGGAAAGGCAGTATCTGGAAAGACTGTTGGATATAAGGTGAGGAAGACGGCCTCGTAGAATGTAGGCGATGGCCTTCTCTCCATTTTCGAACTGCCCCGTCTGCAACGATCGGTCAGCTGAAATGGTCGGTAGCCGGAAATAAGCTCTATGGCGCTGCGATAGCCTTTGTGATCGCTGAAACGGAATACCTCGCAGAACTGAAAAAATCAGATGTCTCAAAACTCTGCGGGCAGACGTTCAACCCGATCTAACCCACGCCCCTAAATCGATTGATGGGACGAAGTTACGACAACAAAAAATCACGCAGGTACGACTGTATCTTCATCGTCAATTCGGCCAACCAGATGATATTCATCCTCACTTAGCCAAATTCTCGCGTCTTCATAGGAAGATCCGTAAAAGCAGACCCGCTTTTCCAAAGGGCAATAGACTTCAATATTCCCTTGCAAATCCTCCCAGAGAAAAACCAGCCCAGGCGGGACTAACGCATAACCGGCCCAAACCTCGTACCATTTAACAGTTTTTTCGGTTGCTACTATCATTTCGCGTCCGCCCATACGCCCAAGGCTGAATTAAGATTTAAAGTCGCTAAGTCCATCTAATTTCAATCTTGGGAACCGATCAAGCCACCCAAGATCCAAGGATAGGCCGTTAGACACGCTCAATCTTCCAGAGACGGCCAGACGCGCTCCTTGACCCCTCCCCTCAAGCCGCCAGCAGAACGCCGGCCCGGATTTCGGCGACCAGGTGAAGGTGCCGGACGAGATCGACACCCAGCGGGCACGGGAGATTCTGGAAGAAATCCGCCGCCGCCGCCTGGGCACCAATTCATCGCCGAAAACGGAGCGGCAGTATCTGGAGAGGTTGCTGGATATAAGGTGAGGTAGAAAGTCACAGCCGTGACCGGCGTCGCCCTTACAGATTCGCGAAGCCTTTGACCCACTTATCGGGTGATGGGGAAAGGGATTTTCGTTGTTGTGTCCGCGCGTGAATTTCGTGATATTCACTGTATGGAACGACCTACAGCCTCCAATTGCTTTGTTGAATTCGTTGTTCGAGACGAGCCAGCGCTCGTCCGACTCGCGAAGGTGGTAGAAGAGCTTCGTCATCAAAAGGCCAACGACGCAATTGCTGACGAGGCCCATTGGTTACCCTATTTCGAAGCCGGAGACCGCTCCGCGTTTTGGTGGCCCGATGAAGCTGAAATGAACCGCTGGAATAAATTCTGGTTTTCGACCCCACTTCCCGAGCGACATCAGGCAGACATGCCTACCCCACCGTGGAACTTCGAGTCTCTGATCTTTGTCATTATGGAAGGTGACTACGATCTTATCGGCATCACCAGAACTAATGATTCACAAGCAAGACTGACATTTAAGCCGAACGGTTTTCCATACGGGGGGATTAACGCACTTCGAGAGCTTATTCGATCGTTTGGCCATGAGATCACCGGGTTTGATGACGGAACGGGGTTTGTTGGTGGTGACCCACAGAGCCCCCGCTGGAACCCGAATATGGAACCACCAAATCCCCGAAAATGATCAGCTCCAAGCGGATCCGGATTGCGCCGAGTACCCAATCCCCTTTAGAGAAAGTGTGGCAGACAGGCCTGATGAGGGAGCGTCTTCAAAACAAAGCCCGCGCCCCTCAAGCCGCCAGCGCCACTGCCACCGCCTTGCGGATATCCGGAAGCGTGAACGGCTTCGACACGACGTCAATCACCTTGCCGTCGAGATTGTCGGCGCGCTCGCGCTGCTCTGCATATCCCGTCATCAGCAGAATCTTCAGCGCCGGAAACGCGGCCGAGGCCTGGAGGGCGAGTTCGATGCCGTCCATGACGGGCATGCGAATATCCGACAGTAGCAGATCGAAGCTTTCGCCCCGAAGGCAGGCAAGCCCCTCGGCACCATCGGCGGCTTCCACAGTCTCGTGCCCGTCGAGCTGCAAGGCGCGGGCAACGAAACGGCGCAGGCCGTCCTCATCTTCGGTAATCAGGATTTTCGCCATCATGGCCTCCGGTTCGGCAACAATTCGCCGGGACGCGCGCCCTTGAGGCACCAGGTCCCTGATCCGCAGCACAGAAGCTGCGGGGTCAACACCACCAGAGTTTTGTTTGTTTTCCGTAAACGCGGATGGCCAGATCAGGAATTGTCCACAGCCGGATGGCTATTCGGCGTCGCCCGTGACGATGCCGACGAAGGGCAGTTCGCGGAAGGCATAGGCGACGTCCATGCCGTAGCCGACGACAAAATAATCCGGGCATTCGAAACCGACATAATCGGCTTCGAGATCGGTCTGGCGCTTGACTTTCTTGTCGAGAAGAACGGCGATCGTCACCGACTTGGCGCCGCGCTCCAGCATCAGTTCCTTGGCAAAAAGCAGGGTACGGCCGGATTCGAGAATGTCGTCGATCAAGAGAACATCGCGGCCATGCACGTCGCTGTCGATGTCCTTGATGATCCTGACACCCTGCGACACGGTACCGGTGCCGTAGCTCGACAGCGTGATGAACTCGACTTCAGGGGCAAGGCCGACAGTGTGCATGGCGCGGATCAGGTCGGCGGCGAAAATGAAGGAACCCTTGAGTACGGCAATGACGAGTAGATCGTTGATCGGCCCGTGGGCGATCTGCTCGGCCATTGCAACGTTCCGCTCGGCAATGACTTCGGCGGAATAGAGCGGCTCGATATTTTTTCCACGAACGACAGGCATACGGATAGTCTCCAGAAATATCTTGGAGACTGCGTTTCATGCCTCCGGAGCCTAGCCGCTTAGCACAGTCAGGGAGCCGAATCACCCGGCTGGCCGAAGGAAAGCGCCACACCGGGCAGTTTTCCACCTGTGTGTAGAAGGCGGGTGGAAAAGGCGCGGCTTTCTCCCGGCGCAAGAACGGCTTGATCGGAAACGATCCGGCTGGCGGTCCGCCGATGACCGTTGGCGATGACATCGACGAGGATTGTCGGGACCGCCTTCGGCGCATCGGATTGGTTTTGGACCGCGCCATGGACAGAAAGGATCTTCATGCCGTTGGCGTCGTTCAGCGACGTGGTGACGTCATTGATGGAGAGGGGCGGCGAAGAGGCGGCGGCAGGCTGGTAATGCGAGAGACCGGCGAAGAGCAGGAAGACCGGCGCACAGAGGCAGGTGACCAGGACGGCAAACGCCTTGGGCGACGCCGTCTGGAGCAGGCGCTCAAGGTGGTTCAGCGCCCACGGGAACACTGATGTAACGTTGGAATCGCTGCCGGGCCTCTGCGCAACGGTTCCTGCGCGACGGAGATTGTCATTGAACACGGGATAAGCATTGCGCCGGCTGTGCGAAGGAACGATCTCGAAATCGGCATCGACGATGTCGGCGGGACGCGGGACAGCGGCCTTCTGAGCGGCGCGCGCCGGGCGGTCCGGCGGCAGCAGGTCCATCCTGTGCGCAGCACCATTTGAACGGAAGGCGTTCATCGTCTCTCCTCTCGCGGCCGCACCGGCCGCGCAGAATGCCCGCAGCCTCGACAGGCTAGATTCGGGCATTGAAACAAACCTTTCTCAGACGTAAACCTAAATGGTTAATGCTTCGAAAATGGTGCTCGTGAACCGGCGTGTTTTCATGGAAAATTAACCACTGTTTAACCATGTTGACGCTGTAAAAGCGTGCCGTGTTGCATGCTGCGGCAAGGACCATCACATCGCCGCGAATGCATGGCAGGCGAGACTGAAGAGAAGCTGGACACTGACCCCATTGATTCATTTTGAAAATGTCGGATTGCGCTATGGAATGGGTCCGGAAATCCTCCGCGACCTGACCTTCGACATTCCCAAAAAATCGTTCCAGTTCCTGACCGGTCCTTCCGGCGCCGGCAAGACGACGCTGCTCAGATTGCTGTTCCTCTCGCTGCAGCCGACACGCGGCCTGATCCGCATGTTCGACCGCAATATCTCGACCATCCCGCGCGACGAACTCCCGATGCTGCGCCGCCGCGTCGGTATCGTCTTCCAGGATTTCCGCCTGCTCGATCACCTGACGACCTACGAGAACGTCGCCCTGCCACTGCGCGTGCGCGGCAAGGACGAATCCTCCTACCGCGCCGACGTTCTCGAACTGCTCGGCTGGGTCGGGCTCGGCGAGCGGATCAATGTACTGCCGCCGGTTCTTTCCGGTGGCGAGAAGCAGCGCGCGGCAATCGCGCGTGCTTTGATCGACCGGCCGGAAATCCTTTTGGCCGACGAGCCCACCGGCAATGTCGATCCGCCGATGGCGCGCCGCCTGCTCAATCTGTTTCTCGAACTCAACCGTCTCGGCACCGCCGTCGTCATCGCCACCCATGACCTTTCGCTGATGGATCAGGTCGAGGCGCGCCGGATGATCCTCTCGCAGGGGCGGCTCGACATCTATGAGTGAAGCCCGCGTCACCGACCGCGCCGGACCGGCAGCACCGCAGGAGCGCAAGGCTTCCCTGCGTGTACGCCCGACCGCGCCGATCGTGCCGCCCGGCAATGTGTCCGGCAATGCCCTGATGCTGGTCATCGCCATCATGGCCTTTCTTGCCTGCCTGACGCTCGGCGCGGTCAGCATGGTGCGCTCGACGGCGCAGAGCTGGCAAAGCCAGATTTCCCGTGAGATCACCATCCAGATCAAGCCGGACGAAAAACTCGACATGGAAAAGGCACTCGCCGACGCGCGCGATCTCGCCCTGACCTTTGAAGGCACCACCGACGGAACGATCGTCGACAAGGCGGCGACCGCCCGCCTGCTCGAGCCGTGGCTGGGCGAAGGCCTCGATATCGACGATCTGCCGGTGCCGCGCCTCGTCATCATTACCATCGACGAACAGAACCCGCCGGATTTCGCCGCGATGCGCGCGATGCTGACGGAGACCATCCCGCAAGCCTATCTCGACGATCACCGCACCTGGGTCGACCGGCTGGTGGCGATGGCGCATACGACGGCGCTGATCGGCACCGGCGTGCTGGTGCTGGTGTTCTCGGCCATGGTGCTGACCGTCATCTTCGCGACGCGCGGGACGCTGTCGGGCAACCGGCATATCGTCGAGGTGCTGCATTTCGTCGGCGCCGAGGCCGGTTTCGTCGCGTCGGAATTCCAGAAACATTTCCTGAAAATCAGCCTGAAGGGCGCCGGCGCCGGCGGGCTTCTGGCTGCGGCCTGCTTCGCGATCGCAAGCTTCTGGCAGTCGCGGTCGCTGGCGACGCCGCAGAGCGACCAGGCGACGGCCATGTTCGGCAGTTTTTCCATTGGCTATACCGGTTACCTCGGCATCGCCGCCGTCATGATCGTCATTGCGCTTTTGACGACGCTGACGGCCCGTTTCACGGTGATGCGGACCATCTACGAGATCGACCTGATCCGGTCCGATCCGGCACGCATCGACGGCAACCAGACCTGACCACGATGATTGCGTTGCCTTGCATCCATTCCTTGCCGCAATCTGCCTCTATGGAAGAATCACAGCAGCCGGCGGAGTACCAGGAAAAGCAATGAGCGAAAGCGAAACGCGGCGGAAGGCAACGCTGGTGCGAAGGCATGTGAGTCTCCGCCGCCGATTGGTGCGGCTGACATTCTACGTGCTTCTGCTGACTGCCGGCTGTGCCGCGGCAGGCTTCCTCTATTTCGCCGATTCCGTTGCCTCCCTTCAGCCGCCGGCCAATCCGAAGGCCGATGCGATCGTCGTCCTCACCGGAGGCTTCCAACGGATCGACCAGGCGGTCGAACTGCTGAAAACCGGAGCAGGAAAACGGCTGCTGATCTCGGGCGTCCACCCATCGACGACGGGCGGCCAGATCCGGCGCAACACCCAGAGCTCGGCCGATCTGTTCAGATGCTGCGTCGATATCGGCCACGATGCGATCGATACGATCGGCAACGCCAACGAGACCGCCAACTGGATCCGCGACAACGGCTACCGCAGCATTCTGGTTGTCACCAACAACTACCATATGCCGCGCAGCCTGCTCGAATTGCGCCGGGCCAATCCGGAGATCGAGTTCATCGCCTATCCCGTCGTCAACTCCGATTTGAAGAGCACCAACTGGCTGCGCAACCCGATTGTGCTGAAAACGATCCTCTCGGAATATCTCAAGCTGACGATCGCCTCCGTGCGCGACGCGCTGGGCGCCCGTCCTGCAAGCGGGCTGCGCACCGAAGGCAAGGAGACCAGCGCTTCCGGGAATTGAGCCCCGACAGCACGATCTTGCGAGCGAAGCAGTTTTCCTTGCCGAGATATTCGTGTACGCAGCGGATCATTCTTGTTGCCGTGAAAGTCCACCTTGATGATCATCCTGCGTTCAGTCCTGTTCAACATCGTCTTCTACATCAACCTGATCGCCCAGATGATCGTGATGACGCCGTTCTACTTCCTGTCGCCGCGCAAGACATCCTGGTTCGTTCCGAAGAACTGGGCCCGCAGCAATCACTGGCTTTTCCGTGTCATCGTCGGCACGACCTTCGAGATCGAGGGACTGGAGAATATTCCCGAGGGCGGCTACATCTTCGCACCGAAACACCAGTCGTTCTGGGACGTCTATGCGCTGCTGCCCTGGCTGTCCGACCCCTTCTTCATCCTGAAGCGCGAACTCGTCTGGATTCCGCTGTTCGGCTGGTACGTGCAGAAGCAGCGCATGGTGCCGGTCGATCGCGGTGCCCGCGGCAAGGTGATGGCAGCGGTGATGAAACGCGCACGGGACGAGTTGGCGACGGGACGACAGTTGATCATCTATCCCGAGGGCACGCGCCGTCCGCCGGGTGCCCCGCCCGAATACAAATACGGCATTGCCCGGCTCTACCGCGATCTCGACATGCCGGTGGTGCCCGTCGTCATGCACCCGGGCCTGTTCTGGCCGCGCCGCAAGTTCCTGCGCTATCCCGGCCATTTCAAGGTGCAGATCCTGCCGCCGATCGAATCGGGCCTCGATCCCGACGTTTTCCTGAAGACATTGGTCGATGTCATGGAAACCGCCAGCGACGCGCTGCTGGTGGAAACGGTGAAGAACAATCCGCATCTGCCCCTGCCGCCGACGGCAGCGCAGCGGCTGAAGGAACTGCAGACTCAGGTCTGAGGCGGCATTCGCCCGATGGCGGCGGCCACCTCTTCCAGCCAGTGATCGCGGATGCCCATCTCCTTGAGATGAGCAAGCGTGTTCAGGACATATTCGGTATTCGCCCCTGATTTCCCGTGCGACACGGCAACTGTCGCCGCCGCGTCCTCCACGCTCAATGCACCGGCATACTGCACATGGGCACGGTCGATCGTGTAGGCCAGCGCCGGCACGCGGCGCCCGTCGGCAAGCAGCACCGGCATGATACGCTCCTTGTAGACATGGGTCACCAGTTCCCGCTCGCGCAGATAGCCGATGACCCCGTCCTTCTCCTCCGGAGCGACCTTGAAGGCCATGCCCCGGCAGGAGCCGCCATAATCGAGGCCGAGCACGAGGCCGGGGCGTTCCGGCGTTCCCCGGTGCACGAAGGAGCGGACGCAAAGCGAGCGCCGGTAGCCGAAGGCCCGGGCGGTCATCTTGTCGGTAAAGGCAAAGCCGGGGTTCCACATCAGCGAACCGTAGCCAAACACCCAAAAATCGTCCATATCCACTGCCATTCATATCCATGCCATCCCGGCGCCACAAAACGGGGCCAGGAGCGGCGGATAGACCACCCTGGTGCTTTCCTAGCGCATCTGCCTGGCAATCGGAATCGATTTTCCGACGATTGCGGAGCACATGCGGCAGCGGGACCTCCAGATCGGCAGACCGAAATCCTCGTGTCGTGGCGTCGAAGACGAGCGACAGTCCGGAGTAGACCATGACCGCAGCAGACATTGCCGAAATCCCCGTCGGAAGCCGGAAAATCAGGCGGCTGGCCATCGGCATCGTGCTGTTTCTGGCCGTCTATTGCGGCGCATGGTTTTTCGCCGCCGACCAGATCCAGAGCCGCCTCTCGGCATTCCTCACCGAAAGACAGGCAACGGGTTCGTCGGCGCAGTGCGGCGGCATGGACGTGCGCGGCTTTCCCTTCCGTATCGGATTGTTCTGCGACACGGTGCGCCTCGATGACACGGCGCAGGGCGCCTCTGCGACCTTCGGCGCGCTGCGTTCGGCTGCCCAGATCTATCAGCCGGGGCACGCCGTGATCGAACTCGACGGACCGGCGGAAATCCGCGTATCGCCCGGCTTGTCGATATCTGCCGATTGGGCGCTGATGCATGCCAGCATCCAGGCAACGTTGTCCGGCCTTGACCGCACGTCGATGACGTATGACCGGCTCACAGGCACGTCTGTCCTGCCGGCCGTGGAAGAGGATGCGGCAGCCGGGGCCACGCATAAGCTCGCCTTCAGCGCGGCACATGGCGAGGCGCATTTCCGGCAGAATGGTCCCGATCTGGATGCCGCCCTCAGCGTCGACCAGTTCGACGCAAAGCTGGACAATGACCTCAGCCTTCTGCCGCCCGTCAATGCCAGCGCCGACATGACGATTGTCGACCGCGCCGCATTGATGCAGGCCGGCGGGCTCAAATCCGGCGCGCTGCGCAACAGCAAGGGTGAGATGCGCAACCTGACGCTCGATCTCGGCGGCGGCATGGTGACCACAGCATCCGGCCCCTTCAGCGTCGACGATCAGGGGCTGATCTCGGGCGAGTTCCGCGTCAGCATGAAGAACATCGAAGGCTGGCGCCAGAATCTCGTCAAGGTCTTCACCGACAAGGACGGCACGGCCATGGTCAACAACATCGCCAACATGCTGACGGCGCTCGCCGACGGCAAGAACGAGGCGAGCGTGAAGCTCAACGTCCGCGACGGGATCGCGTTTCTGGCGTTCTTCCCGATTGGGGAACTGCCGCGGATTTGATCCAACGACCCTGCGGCCATCATCCCGATACGGCCCGCCATGCGTTTGTGAGGCATTGGCAGATCCTCGGGTCAAGCCCGAGGATGACGACCTTGGGAAGGGGCTCAGCTAAAAATTCCTGCTGCAAAGAGCCGGTTGTTTGCGCAAAACCCACCTCCCCGCCGTCATCCTCGGGCTTGACCCGAGGATCTGCCAACGCCCCCTAAAGTCTCATTCCCGATGGCTGGACACCTCACGTCAAATCGCATCTCAAAAAAATCATCCCCGTTCATCCCCGCCCCCAAAACCCATGCCATACTCCTGATCGTTCCGCCGAGGATACACTGCCAGCCGTGGCAGCGAGGCGGGGCCGGCGCCGGGTGTGGGGAAAGGACGGAAGTCCTCATATCAGGGGTTCGCGGAAAATGGTTTCCCTCCGCAGGCTGTCGCGGCTGCGGACGTGCCTGTGTGGCACAGAGGACCGGCTTGAAGCCCGGTCGCAGAGAAACCGGAGTCGCGGGCAGAAACCGCCGAACGGGGCGCTGGCGAAAGCCACTTTCCCACTACCCAAAACGAGGCTCTTGCGAGCGCCCCGTCCGACCTGTTCTTTGACACCACGGCGAGGGATCGCGCGTGGATGGAGGTGTGTGCGGGAGCGATTGTGCTACGCGGCGTGAGGAAGGGAAACCGCAGGCTCGGCTGCAAAGACCTACTTCTGATCCATCGCATGCCGCCCAAAATCGGCCATATCCGTATCCTGCCCCGCCTGAACAATGGAGCGGCGGATGGCGCGGGTGCGGGTGAAGAGGTCGAACAGCTTGTCGCCGTCACCCCAGCGGATCGCCCGCTGCAGATAGGCGAGATCCTCGGAAAAGCGCGACAGCATTTCGAGGATCGCGTCCTTGTTGTGCAGGCAGACGTCGCGCCACATGGTCGGATCGGAGGCGGCGAGACGCGTGAAGTCGCGGAAGCCGGAGGCGGAATATTTGATCACTTCCGATTCGGTCACCGCTTCAAGGTCATCCGCCGTGCCGACGATGTTGTAGGCGATGATGTGCGGCAGATGCGAGACGATCGCCAGAACCTTGTCGTGATGCTCGGGGTCCATGTCGTCGACCATCGAGCCGAGCGTTTCCCAGAAGGCGCGCAGCCTGGCCTTGGCCGCCTCGTCCGTGTCCGGTAGCGGCGTCAGGATGCACCAGCGGCCCTTGAACAGGCCGATGAAGCCCGCGTCCGGGCCGGAATATTCCGTGCCCGCGATCGGGTGGCCGGGAATGAAATGCACGCCTTGCGGCATATGCGGCGCCATCTGGGCGATGACCGAGCCCTTGGTCGAGCCGACATCGGTGACGATCGCGCCCGGCTTCAGGTTGGCGGCGATCTCGGCAGCAACGGCGCCGGACGCACCGACAGGAACCGAGACGATGACCAGATCGGCATCCTTGACGGCCTCCGCGGCCGATGTCGTGTAACGGTCGCCGAGATTGAGTTCCTGCGCCCGCTTCAGCGTCGCCTCGCTGCGTGTCGACACCGTCACGGAACCGGCAAGGCCCTTGTCCTTGATCTCGCGGGCGATCGACGAGCCGATCAGGCCGATGCCGATCAGCGCGATGGTTTCGAACTGTTTTGCCATCACGCCACCTGACATCAAGGTTGCCCCATGAACTCGGTCAACGCAGCGATGACGCCCTCATTGGCCTCCGCCGAGCCGATGGTCATGCGCAGCGCATTGGGAAGGCCATAGCCGCGCACGGCCCGCAGGATGAAGCCGCGGCTGGTCAGGAATGCGTCGGCATCCGGCGCCCGCTTGCCGTCGATATCGGGGAAATGGATCAGCACGAAATTGGTAACCGACGGCGTCACCCGCAGATCGAGCGACGAAAGAGCGCCGGTGACCTTGCCGAGCCACAGCTGATTGTGTTCGGCGGCAGCCGCCGCAAAGGCCTGATCGCGGATGGCGGCGGCACCGGCGGCAATGGCCGGCGCGTTCATGTTAAACGGACCGCGTACCCGGTTCAGCGCATCGATGATGGCAAGCGGCGCGTACATCCAGCCGATGCGCAGGGCGGCAAGGCCGTGGATCTTCGAGAAGGTGCGGGTCATCACGACGTTCTGGTTCGACGAAACCAGCTCGAGCCCTGCCTCGTAATCGTTGCGGCGGACATATTCCGCATAGGCCGCGTCGAGAACGAGGATGACGTTCTTCGGCAGGCCCGCCTGCAGGCGGCGGACTTCGTCGACCGGAACATAGGTGCCGGTCGGATTGCCCGGATTGGCAAGGAAAACCATCTTCGTCTTCGGGGTCACGGCGGCAAGGATGGCGTCGACCGTCACATGGCAGTCGCTTTCCGCAACAGTGACCGGTGTGGCACCGGCGCCCATGATCTGGATCTTGTAGACGAGGAACCCATGCTCGGTGATGATGGCTTCGTCGCCGGGGGCGAGATAGACGTGGCAGAGCAGGCCGAGCAGTTCGTCGGAGCCGTTGCCGCACATCAGGTTGGCGATGTTGAGGCCATAGACGGAGGCAATCGCCTCGCGCAGTTCGATCGCCTGGCCATCGGGATAGATTTCAAGCTTGCCCGCCGCCTTCTGGAACGCCTCGATCGCCTTCGGGCTCGGGCCCATCGGGGTCTCGTTGGAGGAGAGCTTGTAGACCTTGGCGACACCCGGCGCGTGCTCCTTGCCCGGCACGTAGGCGGCAATATCGAGGATACCGGGGCGCGGTGTGGGGCTCGTAAGGTCTGTGCTCATGGGATCAGCTTTCGGCGGCAGGGAAACGACGTTCAGCCAATAAAGGTGAAGAGGGTTTTTGTCGAGTGTGATGCCGATTTCTTCGCTCGCGCTTGTGGTTCCCCCCCCTCTGTCGGCGCAGCTGACAGAGGGGGGAACTTGCTCCGCTGCCAATGACGCGACGAACGACCTACCCAGCATCCCGCGTTGTCGGCACACCCTGCGGCGCCAGCACCGGCACGAAGACACGGCGCGAGGCGCGGGCGGCGACCGGCAGGCCCTGGTAGAGCCGCTTCTGAGCCTCGACGATGATGACGCCGGAAAACATAGGCCAGAGCGAGCGGCCGACCCGTTCGAAGGCCCGGCGCATCTTGAGGATCATCTTCAGCTTGGAGGGTGGAAAAAACAGCGCATCGGCGGATGCGCCGGGGGTGAAATTGGTTTCGCGCAGGAGCGCCGTCAACTGCCCGCGCGAATAGGGCCGGCCGGAGCCGAACGGCGTGTGTTCCATGCGTGCCCAGACACCACGGCGATTGGGCACGACGATGACCAGACGGCCGCCCGGCGCAAGGATGCGCCAGAGCTCCTTCATCGTCTCGCGCGGGTTCTCGGCGAATTCCAGCGCATGCACCATCAGCACGCGATCGATCGACGAATCGGGCAGCGGCAGTTCCTCGTCGAAGATCAGCGCCGTCGAGGACAGTTCGGCGACCGGCCAGTTCACCGCCCCCTGCCCCGCCGGCATAAAGGCGAATGTCCGCTCGGTATCGGCGCGAAAGCGGTCGAGATAGGGAACGGCATAACCGAGCCCCACCAGACGCTCCTCCGGCAGCCTCGCCCAGAGCGACGACAGCGCCATGCCGATCGATTGTTCGGCAAAGCGCCCGAGGCGGGAATGATAGAACTGGCGGAGGTCGACGATATCTGCGTGCATACCCTCCATGTTAGCCTTGAACGGGTGGACTTCAAGGCGGCGCTCACTACATTCGCCATAACGACCCGTCCCTTCCAGGAATCCCCGATGGCCAATCTTGAAATCGATCTCTTTCTCTGTCGCACCGACAATTTCGGCGTGCTGATCCACGATCCCGTGAGCGGCGCTACAGCCTCCATCGACGCGCCGGAGGAACTGCCGATCCTTGGCGCACTGAAACGGCGCGGCTGGACGCTGACGCATATCCTGACGACTCACCATCATCCCGACCATGTCGAGGCCAATCTGGCCCTGAAGACACGCTATGATGCGACGATCATCGGCCCCGAAAACGAGGCGTCGAAAATTCCGGGCATCGACATGACCATCGGCGACGGCGGCGATTTCGAATTTGCCGGCCATAAGGTGCATGTCTTTGAGACCCCCGGGCACACCGCCGGGCATATCTGTTTCCATTTCCCCGACGACAAGCTGCTGTTTTCCGCCGATACGCTGTTTGCGCTCGGCTGCGGCCGGTTGTTCGAGGGCACGCCGGCGCAGATGTGGAATTCGCTGCAGAAACTCATGGCGCTGCCGGACGATACGGTGGTCTATTTCGGCCATGAATACACGCTGTCGAATGCGCGATTCGCCGTGACGGTCGATCCGGACAACGAGGCCCTGAAAAGCCGCGCCGCCGGGATCGAGGCCCTGCGCGCCAAGGGCGGCTTTACCGCTCCGACGACATTGGGCCTGGAAAAAACGACCAACCCCTTCCTGCGCCCGCATGACGCCGGAATACGGGCGCATCTGGGCATGAACGGTGCGACGGACGCCGAGGTCTTTGCCGAGATCCGCAAGCGCAAGGATAATTTCTGATGGACGTTCAACTGCCGCTATCGGCCAAGGCAATTCTCGAAACGCTGAAGATGGAGCGCCATCCGGAAGGCGGCTGGTACATCCAGACCTTCAAGGACACGGCAGGCGGCCCGCGGGGCCATTCCACTGCCATCTACTATCTGCTGGAGCGCGGCGAACGTTCGCACTGGCACCGCGTCCGCGACGCCGTCGAGGTCTGGCATTTCTATGCCGGCGCACCGCTGGCGCTCAGCATCGCCGAGGACGGCAAGCCGGCGTCCATCGTCACGCTCGGCTCGAATATCCTGATGGGGGAACTGCCGCAGGCCGTGGTGCCCGCCAACTGGTGGCAGTCGGCGACCTCGCTCGGAGCCTGGACGCTGGTCGGATGCACGGTTTCGCCGGGCTTCGACTTCTCCGCCTTCGAGATGGCCCCGGCCGACTGGCACCCACCGGAAACGTGAGCCTTATTCGGCCGGCTGCGCGGCTGTCTTGCGATCGCGGAAGATGATGTCCTTGGCCGCGAGAACCGCGCCGCCCGTCACGAACAGGCAGGCGAGCGCGATGCGAAAGGACGGCTCGGCAAAGCCGAAGGCGATGAGCACCAGCGTCGAGAGAACCGGGGCGGCATAGCTGGCGACACCGAGGATCTGGATATTGCCGTTCTTGACGCCATGGTCCCAGGCATAGAACGCTGCGCCGACGGGCAGCAGGCCAAGGCCCGCGACCGCGATCCACTGCGTCACCGTATCCGGCCAGACCGTCGTTTCCAGGCCGAGATGGCAAAGGAACGACAGCGCAGCCGTCGCCAGGCAGAAGCCGGTGACGACATCCGTCGAGACGGCATCGAATCGGCGCGTCAACAGCGAATAGCCCGACCAGGTGAAGGCGCAGGCCAAGGCCGCGCCATAGCCCATGGCATAGGCGTCATCGAACTGAATACCATTGCGCGCGACGATCAGGATCGTGCCGAAAAGACCGCAAATGGCGCCAGCGACATGATACCAGCGCAGCCGCTCGCCCGGCAAAAGCGCCGAACCGACGACAATCAGCAACGGCCACAGATACGCAATCAGCCCGGCCTCGACCGCCGGGGCGTTTCGAAGGGCGGTAAAATAGAGAAAGTGATAGCCGAACAGGCCGGCGATGCCGACGATCCAGACCTTGGCCGGCTGCTTGAGCAGCGCCAGCCGCTCCGGCTTCAGCGCCAGCACCACAAGGCCGGGAATGCTGCCGATGGTAAAGCAGATGGCGGAAAGCTGGAAAGGCGGCATGGTGCCGGACGCGGCGGTAAACAGCGCCAAAAGCGACCACATCAGGATCGCCGAAAAACCGATCAGCGTTGCCTTGAATTTCATGCGCCTGCCCCCGGCTTTGGTGGATCTTCAGCTTCCGAACCGCGTCGCCCAGATCGTTACCGGGCCGTAGCTGGTCGGAATCCTAACATAGACCGGAGCATATACGTTGACCGCATCCGCCTTGGCAAACCAGATCTCCATGGTTTCCAGCTTGCGCAGATAATCGACGTCGTCCCGTCCCTTGCGATAGCCGGATTTCGGCACGAACTTGATGCCGCAGACGATGACATCGCCCTGGAAGCCATCGGTCTTGAAGGGCCTGGTGCCTTTTGCCGAGAGTTTCAGGTCCATGCGCGATTCGCCATCGAAGACCGGCACGCTTTTTGGGCAGACCTTCGTGTCCGCCGGG
This sequence comes from Rhizobium herbae, assembly GCF_017873135.1. Classification (GTDB taxonomy): domain Bacteria; phylum Pseudomonadota; class Alphaproteobacteria; order Rhizobiales; family Rhizobiaceae; genus Pararhizobium; species Pararhizobium herbae. Next base: position 84,872 of record NZ_JAGGJV010000004.1, read on the forward strand.
AAGATCAGGCCTGAAAGCGGATCGACGACATCGCGCATGTCCGCCTTGGTCACGGGCACCCAGTTCTTGGGGATCTTGCGCGCCGGCTTCATCGAGGCGGACGTGACGTCGCCATTGCGGAACTGAACGTCGATCGCCCGGCCCTTCTTGCCGGTCTGGTAACGGACGCGATACTCCGAAGCGCTCAATCGGTCACGTCCGACCACGCCGGATACCGAGGTCTGGCCCGACGTCTCGGCGAAAATGTCGGCAAGGCCGGCCGAATTCATCGTGCCGGAAATGGTATAGCGGTCGGCATTGAGTTCCGTGTGGAACGACGCCCGGGCAATCGGCAGGCCGGCAAGAGAAATGCTGTAGTCGGTATTGTGCGTCACTTCGACGGCCTTGGCCGCGCCTGTGGAAAACGTTGCCGTGGCGAAAGCCAGGAGCGCCGAGACGCCGATACGCCAGTTCATTCCAGATGCCCTTCCATTCCCGTTCACGCGACACTAGCCGATACGGCGGGTTTGCGGCATTTGTGCGCCGCGAAACCCGCTTTCGCCACAAGCTTTAACCCATGGCCCAATAAAGTGGAATTGGCTGCCGCAAAGATGTATAGGGACAGGAAGAATCCGAACCGACCGGCATATTCGGCTTGAAAACCTGTACGGTCCTCAAGAGTTTTCCCGGAAAACGAAGGTTTGGCTTGACGCCGCGGCTGTCTCTGACTATAGAACCGCAACTTTCCAATCATGGCCAACGGAATGCGGCCTGGGCTTATGGCCCGCCAACGCATGGACCGAAGGCGAAAAGAAAAATAGGTGCATCATGTCCCGTAGTTGCGAATTGACCGGCAAGGGCGTCCAGTCGGGCAACAATGTGAGCCACGCAAACAACAAGACCAAGCGCAAGTTCCTGCCGAACCTGTGCCAGGTCACGTTGATTTCCGACGTGCTCGGCCAGCGTTACCGTCTGCGCGTCTCGGCTGCGGCTCTGCGTTCGGTCGAACATCGCGGCGGTCTCGACGCGTTCCTGATCAAGGCTGACGAAGTCGAGCTGTCGATGCGCGCCCGCCTGCTGCGCCGCCAGATCGTCAAGAAGACGGCTGAAGCAGCCGTCGCTGTCGCCGCTTAATCCGGCACACTTGGCTATAGAGATCAAAAGGCTTGCCTGGGCAACCGGCGAGCCTTTTTCTCGTGTTGCGCTGACCGTAAACCGTTCGCGGGCATTGCCGGGCTTTTAAAGCACTGCGGCTACGCGGATTCAGATTGCTCCAACTGGTGGCATACCCCAGGATAAAAAAATGCTGACAAACCGCACGTTCCTCACCTATGTCGCGCTGATGACCCTCGTGGTCGTCGCCTCCAATTTCCTGGTCCAGTATCCCCTGCCCGGTTCGATTGCCGGCATGCAGCTCGGCGATCTCCTGACCTGGGGCGCCTTCAGCTATCCGATCGCCTTCCTCGTCACCGACCTTACCAATCGCCAGTTCGGACCGCGCACTGCCCGCAAGGTGGTGATCGCAGGCTTTGCCGTCGCCATCCTTCTGTCGGTACTTGTTGCCACGCCCCGCATCGCGATCGCGTCCGGCTCGGCTTTCCTGCTCGGCCAGCTTCTCGATATCTCGGTGTTCAACAAGCTGCGGGCGCAGAGCTGGTGGCGCGCGCCGCTGGTGGGCTCGCTGTTCGGCTCCTTCCTCGACACCGCGATCTTCTTTTCATTCGCCTTCGCGGCGTTCTTCGCCGTCTTCGGCCCGAACGATCCCTTCGCGCTCGAAAGCGCCCCGATCCTCGGCGTGATGACGGCGGAAGCCCCCCGCTGGATCTCCTGGGCGCTGGGCGACCTCAGCGTCAAGATCATCGTCGGCCTGGTGATGCTGCTGCCCTATGGCGCGCTGATGAGCGTTATCAAGCCGATGCCCGGGCAAAAGGCTTCGGCGTAGGCCTCTATAAAAACGATGAAAGGCGGCAATCTCGAAAGGTTGCCGTCTTCATTTCTGGCGCTTGACCAGAAATGCTCTGGCTGCCGCGACAGTCAATCGGGTCCAACAACCATCCGCTACGATATGCAATGTTTGCCCGAGCCCTTGCATCAGGCCGACTGCATCGGAATGGATTGCCGGAGCCCGCAGCGTTCCAAAAAGCTTAGATTCTTTGTTGCCAAGCTGAACGAGCGCAATACGTTGCGCATCGTCTCGGTAGCCTCCCGCCAGCAAAATATAATCGCGATCCACAGCCATCGCCTTGACGCCTGATATCTCATTTTTCCATAGATTGACTGTTTGACCATCAATCGCCGCGATCGGAAAGTCGGAATAGAAACATGACCAAGCTATAGTACCGTCCAATGTCAACGCGTAGCAATCATCTACTGGCCCGCTTCCATGATCCTCATCATTGTAGGACCACAGGACGACGCCATCCGCAGAGAAGCGCACGATACCACCAGACGAAACCGGCCAACGGCCATTGGCTAACCGATCCGCAAACACGCCTTCATCAAAATATCCAACCCAGATAGTATTGTCTGGCGAGCACTGGACGTGCTCGATACCGTCGCCGAATACGAAGCTGGCCGAAAGCAATCCGTCGGCATCGTAGACGTGGCCATTCCCTTCGCCACGCTCGCATCGACTTTGAGCAAGCAACCATCTTCCATCTGCCAAGCGTGAAACAACGGGGTGTGGGCGAGAGTCGACCTCAACAATATGGCTTTCCGAAATCCCGTCAAAGACAGAAAGTCTTATGCGTCCATTCCACAATTCGGGCGCTGCGGCATAAGGATTCTCAGAGCGCTGCTCCCACCAGCGGAGATATCCCGTGCGGACATCAATATCCGTTCGGACAATCGCCAAATTGCCGTCCATGAGAACAGTAAAGCTATAGTCGAACCAACCTCCCGGTGGTTCCGGCAGTTGGGTAACTATCGAGATTGCGGCAAGATCGGAAATAGTCACAGCACTATTCTTTAACGCCTCATCTTATTCGACCAGCCGGAATTCCAGCATCAGGTTGCGTTCGAGGATAGAGTGATTGTCATCGGAAACGACGATGACGCGGATCTCGCCGTCGGGCTGGACGACGACGTCCAGGCCTTCCATGTTGTCGATCTGGTAGCCCATGTCCGCGTTCAGCAGGATCTCGCCATCGACCGCGGCGCCGGGCTTGATGTCGGCACCCTTGATACGGCGGATCTGCATGCCGATGCCTTCGGCGAAGCTGAAGCGCCGTTCGAGCAGCAAGAGGTCGCCATTCGGCAGGAAGGCCCCGTCGGTGATGGCAAAGGGATCCTTCTGGACGACGCCGAAGATACCCTTGCGCGGACCGTCGAGTACTGCGGCATAGAGATGATCGGTCTTGTCGAAACTCAGTTCCGAAACCACCACGACACCGCCTGCAAGCGGGCTTTCCTTCGGTGAAACGGCGATGGTTTCAAGCCCGCGATTGGGGCGCAATGATTTCGGACGAATGAGGATCGGCAGGGTTGCAAGCGGCGGAGACTGCGCAAATCCCGGATCGGGATAGATGTCGACACGGTGGAGCCCCTCGTAACTGGCGAGAACCTCGCCGTCACGCAGCGCCACACCTTCGCAGTCCATCCGCTCCTTGACCTGCTCCGACAGCCCGTTGGTATCGATCATCGAGGTTACGGTCAGATCGCTCGTTCCCGCCAGCCGCCCCTTTTCGTCGCGCTCGATTTCGCCCTCCACCCAATGCCCGGTGTCCATGATGGCGAGAAAAGACTTCCGGTCCGGGCGAAAACGAATCGACGAGATCGCGCCAAGCAGTGCGCTCGACGACGACATCTCGATGCCGCCGATGAATTCCAGCTTGCCGAACCGCTTTTGGTCCGAGCCGATCTTGAAGTTTTCGATCTGCCGGCTTTTCACCGGAACGGTTTCCGAGACCGGGAGCGTTGCAGCCGCAGACGGCATGACGGCCAGCATCAGGGAAAAGGCGGCAGCCTGGATCAGTGTCGCTTTCAAACGGGTTCCTTCCGGCACGCCGGGACGGAGCGCTCAGGGCAGCTCCCGAAAAATCATAAAACAATGTGCAACCGAAACCGGGACAGCATCGGATGCCCCGGTCAGAAAATGTCTAGCCCGCCCGGCGTCGCGTCGGCGCGGCGCGGCGGCGTGAACTCTCGTCGTCAAACAGCGAGGCCAGCTGCTCGGTCATCGCACCGGCCAGCTCGTCCGCATCCACGATCGTCACAGCCTTGCGGTAGTAGCGGGTCACATCGTGACCGATACCGATCGCCAGCAGTTCGACCGGCGAACGCGTCTCGATCTGCTCGATGACGGCGCGCAGGTGCCGCTCGAGATAATTGCCCGGATTGACCGACAGGGTCGAATCATCGACCGGCGCGCCATCCGAGATCATCATCAGTATGCGCCGCTGCTCGGAGCGGGCGAGCAGCCGGTTATGCGCCCAGATCAGCGCCTCGCCGTCGATATTTTCCTTGAGAAGCCCCTCGCGCATCATCAGGCCGAGATTGCGCCGCGCCCGGCGCCATGGCGCGTCGGCGGACTTGTAGACGATATGTCTGAGGTCGTTGAGGCGGCCCGGCGTCTGCGGCTTGCCGTTGGCGAGCCACCGCTCGCGCGACTGACCGCCCTTCCAGGCCTTGGTGGTGAAGCCGAGAATCTCGACCTTGACGCCGCAACGCTCCAGCGTGCGGGCGAGAATATCGGCGCAGGTAGCCGCGACCGTGATCGGCCGGCCGCGCATCGAGCCGGAATTGTCGATCAGGAGCGTCACCACCGTATCGCGGAAGTTCGTGTCCTTCTCGCGCTTGAAGGAGAGCGGCTGCATCGGGTCGATGATCATGCGCGTCAGCCGCGCCGAATCGAGATAGCCCTCTTCCAGGTCGAATTCCCAGGAGCGGTTCTGTTGCGCCATCAGGCGGCGCTGCAACCGGTTGGCCAAACGGCCGACGGCGCCCTGAAGATGGGCAAGCTGCTTGTCGAGGAACGCCCGCAGGCGGTCAAGTTCGGCCTCGTCGCAAAGCTCCTCGGACGAGATGATCTCGTCGAACTCCTCGGTAAAGACGGTGTAGTCGACCTTCTCGTTGAAATCGTCGAAGGGATGGCTCGGCCGCTTGACCTCACCGGGCGTCTCGCTGTCGTCCTCGCCGTCGTCCGACATCTCGTCTTCGGAGATCTCGGCGCCGTCCATCTCGCCTTCGTCCATCTGCTCGTCGGCGGATTCGTTCTCGTCGGCAGGGGCGGCGTCGGAGCCGGCATCCTCGTCGGAGCTGTTTTCATCCTGCTCCTGGCTGCGCGGCTGATCCTCGTCGGTCTGGCTCTCCTGATCGTCGGGCTCGACCTCGTCGTCGCCATATTTTTCGGCGACTTCCATCGAGGTCAGCATGTCGCGCACGACGCGGGCAAACGCCTGCTGGTCGTTGACCGCAGCCGAAAGGTTCTGCATGTCGCCGGCAGCTTTTTCCTCGATGAAATCGCGCCAGAAATCGAGTACCTTGCCGGCCGATGCCGGAGGCTTCTGGCCGGTGAGCTTCTCGCGCACGATGAGCGCCACGGCCTCTTCGAGCGGAGCATCCGCCTGCCGGTCGATATTGCCGAAATTGGCGCGGGCATATTTGTCGTCGAGCATCGACGTCAGGTTGCTGGCAACGCCGGTCATCCGGAGCGCCCCGATCGCCTCGACGCGCGCCTGCTCGACGGCGTCGAAGATCACCCGCGCATCGGCACCCTGCGGCGACATGGTCGCGTGGATGCGGGCATTATGGCAGGCCTTGCGCAGAGCCATCGAATCGCCGAGCCCGCGGGTGATCGCCAATTCCTGGCGCGTCGGCCGCTTGGAGATTTCCGGCAGCCGCACGCGCTCGCCGGCCAGGCCCGGACGCTCGTTGGCAAACACCACCTCGACTTCCGGGTCGCCGGCAATCGAGCGGATGCAGCCAGTCAGCGCGCGGCGGAACGGTTCCACATCAACGACCCCTGCGGGTCTTGCTTTCGAATTGTCGCCCCGGCCTGCCATGGATCAGGCCGTGGCTTCGAGCACGATATTGGCAGCGCTTTCCTTCAGCTCGACGCCGAAGGCGCGCTGATAATGTTCCGCCACCAGCGCCCGCTCGAGTTCGTCGCACTTGTTGAGGAAGGTAACACGGAAGGCAAAGGCGATATCGCCGAAGATATGCGCGTTTTCAGCCCAGGTAATGACGGTACGCGGGCTCATGACAGTCGACAGGTCGCCGTTGATGAAGGCGGCACGGGTGAGATCGGCGACACGCACCATCTTCGAGACGGTGTCGCGACCCCGGTCCTTGGTGAAACCTTTTGCCTTGGCGGCGACGATATCGACTTCGTTGTCATGCGGCAGATAGTTCAGCGTGGTGACGATCGACCAGCGGTCCATCTGCGCCTGGTTGATCTGCTGCGTGCCATGATAGAGGCCCGTCGTATCGCCGAGGCCGACGGTGTTGGCAGTCGCAAACAGGCGGAAGGCCGGGTGCGGCCTGATGACGCGGCTCTGGTCGAGCAGCGTCAGGCGGCCGGACGATTCGAGTACGCGCTGGATGACGAACATTACGTCCGGGCGGCCTGCGTCATACTCGTCGAAAACCAGCGCGACATTGTGCTGGTAGGCCCAGGGCAGGATACCGTCCTTGAATTCGGTGACCTGCATGCCATCCTTGACGACGATCGCATCCTTGCCGACGAGATCGATACGGCTGACATGGCTGTCGAGGTTGACGCGCACGCACGGCCAGTTGAGGCGGGCTGCGACCTGCTCGATATGGGTCGACTTGCCGGTACCGTGATAGCCCGACACCATGACGCGGCGATTGTGGGCAAAGCCTGCGAGAATGGCGAGCGTCGTTTCGCGGTCGAACAGATAGTCCGGATCGAAGTCCGGCACATAGGCATCGGCCTTGGAATAGGCCGGCACGCGCAGATCGCTATCGATGCCGAAAGCGTCGCGGACGGAAACTGTCGTATCGGGGAGGTTGGAAATATCGAGGTCTACCTTGCTCATCATGTCTCCAGCACGGAAAGCCCCTTGATTCGCTTGGCGGGGGCAGTCCCGTCTATGCCTTTATAAATGTGTGACCGTAATAAAACGGGTTCCTAGCAGAAGCCAGCCTGTTTTAACAATTGATATGCCTGGATCACGGCGCGAAAACGCTCTTCCGATCCCCTGTCTCCGCCATTTGCATCAGGGTGATGCTTTTTTACAAGCTCCTTGTAGGCCGTCTTCACGTCGGCGGGTGTGGCATTTGCATGCAGGCCGAGCGTCTCGAAGGCCTTGGCCTCCAGCGTCTTCAGCTTGCGCAATCGCGGCTCCTGACGCGGCGCGCGGGCTCTTGCCTGGTCGACGAAGCCGAAAGGATCACGCATGCGGGCCTGCGCGCCAGCCGAACCGGAGCGCTGCTGTGACTGCTGCGGCGCATTCTTGGCATTCTTGTTCACACCCACCGTCCAGGTCGGACGATGGCCGGTAACCGCCTCTTTCTGGTAGCGGGCAATCTCGGCATCCGAAAGACCCGAAAAGTAGTTATAGCCCTTGTTGTATTCCTTGACGTGCTCGAAGCAGAACATGAAGAACTCGTTCTCGGCATTGCGGCCGACCGGCGCACGATGGACAGCATTCTCCTCGCACCCGTCCCACTGACATTTGGGTGCCATTGGCTCCGGTTTCTGGTTCACCCTGCGGCGCGTCCGGATCCCGTCAAAATATTTTGAATCAAGTTTCATGGCGCTAATTATGGGGCGTGGCGGGCGCCACAACAAGAATTGACAAACCGGAATGTTACAGGCTTTGTGAAGCCATTTTGCACCGCGCAAAAAGCAATCCGGAGACGGGTCTTCAGACGGAGATCGATGCCCACGGAAAAGCCAGAGAAACGGGGCTAAAACATGTCGCTTCAAAGCCGCATCGAAACAAAACTCACAGCGGCCTTTTCGCCCGAACGACTGATCGTTGTCAACGAAAGCCATCTGCATGCCGGCCACCAGCCGGATCTCGACGGCACCGGCGAAACACATATTCGTGTGCGCATCGTTTCGAGCGCCTTTATCGGCATGAGCCGCATTGCCCGCCACCGCGCCATAAACGAGATCTTGAAGGCCGAAATTGACGCGGGGTTGCATGCCCTTGCGCTCGAACCCGCTGTTCCCGGGGAAACAACGCGCTGGTAGAAAAATATATAGATAGTATTGCAGCAACGAGTTTTCGCCCAAAGGCTTCAACTCTTGCAGAATTGACGTGGTTATAGTCTGCACCTACAATCGTAGGTGGGGTTGAAGAATAATCGGGTCTCAGGATCCGTCCAATATCTAAGACATACAGAAAATTTTCATCATAGGCGGAGCCGGTTCAAGGTTGTCCGGCGGACCTTGTTTTTTGAGGTTGGGACGATGCTCAGGAGGTTTGGGCTTGTCGCGGTGTTTGTCGCCGCGTTTCTATCAATGGGTTACGCATCGGCCGCGACGCCATCAGGCAAGAAGGTCGCGCTGGTGATGGGCAACAGTGCCTACATGCACGCCGTGGAGCTGCCCAATCCGAAGAACGACGCCAAGCTGATGGCGGAGACGTTCCGCGCGGCAGGCTTCACCGTGATCGAGGGCGAAGATCTCGACAAGGTGGCGATGACCGCGCTGGTCGATCAGTTCACCGAGATCGCCTACGACGCCGATATTGCGGTCGTCTATTATGCCGGCCACGGCCTGCAGGTCGACGGGCGCAACTATCTCGTGCCGATCGACGCGCAGCTGGAAAAGGCGGCGCAGTTGCAGACCCGCACCGTTCCGGCCGAAAAGTTTCTCGCCGCTCTGCCGCCGGATCCGGCGGTCAGCATCATCATTCTCGACGCCTGCCGCGACAATCCGCTGGCTCGTTCGCTGGCAAAGGTCATGCCTGCCAGCCGCTCTGCCTCGATGGGCGTGGGACTGGCGCCGGTTCAGGCCAACAACCAGAGTTCCGGCTCCGGTGGATTGCTGATCGCCTATGCCACGGATCCCGGCGCCGTGGCCTATGACGGCAAGGGTATCAACAGCCCCTATACGACGGCTCTCGCACGGCATCTGACGACGCCGGGCCTCGAGATCCAGAGCGCTCTGACGAGGGTCCGCGCCGATGTATCGGAAGCAACGGGCGGGGCGCAGCATCCCTGGCACAATGCCTCGCTATCGCGCGAAGTCTTTATCGGCGGCGACCCGGTGGACAGGGGCATTGCCATCGTGACCACCGACCGGAAGCCTTCGCCGGACACGAGCAATGCGAATGTCAACGACGTCAACGTCAACTGGACGGTCGAGCAGAAGCTCTGGGAGGAAGCCTCCAAGCGCAACACCAAAGCGCATTATGAGCTTTACCTACAGCAATATCCGAACGGAAACTTCGCGCCGCTTGCCAAGCTCAATCTCGACCAGTTGCAGGCCGAAGCAACGACCGAAGTCGCCTCCGTGGCTCCGGCTGGCGAAGCGACCACCTCGGCCTCCCAGGTGCGCACCGCCGTGGCGATGCCGGATGACGTCAAGACAAGTATCGGCACGCCGGAAACGGAAGCTACGCTCAATCTCGACAAGGAAGGCCGGATCGACCTTCAATTGCGGCTAGGTGCACTCGGCCACGTCACCGGCGGTGCCGATGGCGCACTCGGGGCAAAATCGCGCCTTGCCATCAGCGCCTGGCAGAAACAGAACGGGATGGTCGAAACGACTTATCTGACCCAGCAGCAGCACATGTTCCTGGTCGTCCAGACCGATCCGATGATGCCGCAGATCCGGGCACAGTTCGAAGCCCAGAAGAGGGCTGCCATGGCAGTGCGCAAGGCACAGACGCCGGTCCGCCAGAAAGTGGCAGGACAGCGCGTCAAGAGGCAGCAACAGCAGGAAGACACGCTGGAAGGCCCGGTCGAACGCCGGGGCAACAGCGGCGGCGCGGACCCGGCGGGTGCGGCATTCGCCGGCGGTCTGCTCGGCGGCGCTCTTGGCGGCATTCTCAGCAACCGCTGAGCCCGATCACTTTGCTACTCGCGGCCTTCGCCCTGCGTCAGGGGCGGAGGCATTGCCGCGTCGTCGGCCGGCCTGATCCGCAGCCGCGTGATGCGGTTCTTCACCCGCTTCATTACGATGAAGCGTTTGCCGTAGAAGGTGAACGCCTGCCGCTCCTCGGGGATGGTCTTTGATTCGTGAATGACGAGGCCGGCGACCGTCGTCGCCTCTTCGTCCGGCAGGTTCCAGTCGAGCGCGCGGTTGAGATCTCGGATCGGCACGCTGCCATCGACGACGATCGAGCCGTCGGCTTCCTGGCGCACGCCCTGGATTTCCAGGTCATGCTCGTCGGAAATATCACCGACAATTTCCTCCAGGATATCCTCCAGCGTCACCAGCCCCTGCACTTCGCCATATTCATCGACGACGATGGCAAAATGCGCCTTGCGGCGCAGGAAGGCGTTAAGCTGGTCCTTGAGATTGGTGGTATCCGGCACGAACCACGGCTTTTGCGTGATCCGGCTGATATCGAGATTTTCCGGTTCGACATCCGGCTCGGCCAGCGCGCGCAACAGGTCCTTGGCATGGACGACACCGATGATGTTGTCGGTCGATCCGCGCCAGACCGGCATGCGGGTATAAGGACTTTCCAGAACGGCGCGCACGGCCGCCTCCGGCGCGTCGTCGGCATTGATGCCGCGCATGGATGTGCGATGGATCATGATGTCTGAGACTTCGAGCTCACCCAGATCAAGCACGCCGCCGAGCCGGTCGCGGTCCGCCTTGATGACGGAACCTTCGCGATGCAGGAAATCGACTGCGCCGCGCAATTCCTCATGCGCCGTCAGCATCGGCATTTCGGAAGAGAGATTGACACCGAACAGGCCAAGGATGTGCCTGACGATCCAATTGACCAGGCTGGAGACCGGTCCGACGACGATGACGACGAGACGAACGAAGGGCGCCACGGTCAGGGCGAAACGATCCGGGGCGGCGATCGCCCAGCTCTTGGGGAGGACCTCGGAAAAGATGACGAGAAGCGCCGTCATCACCAATGTTGCAATGGCAACGCCGGACGCACCGAACAAGCCGAGAAACAGGCTGGTGGTCAGAGACGACGCCAGGATGTTGACGAGATTGTTGCCAATCAGCAGCGTCCCGATCAGGCGGTCGCGTCGGGCGATCAGCGCCGTCACAAGCTTGGCGCGCTCATCCCCGTTCACTTCGAGTGTGTGCATCCGGGCCCGGGAAGCGGCTGTCAGCGCCGTTTCTGATCCGGAAAAAAAGGCGGAGCACAACAGCAGACCGAGGACGGACGCCAGGGTGAGCCAATATTCGGACAGAAACGCAATGACGGCTTCAATGGTCATTTGGGATGTTTTTCCTCAAGAAACCGGAGCACTTCATTGGCCGGCACATCGTCGGCGACGAAGGACTGGCCGATGCCGCGCGTCAGGATGAAGGTCAGCTTGCCGCCCTTCACCTTCTTGTCCTGGGCGATCGCATCCATCAGCTTTTCGGCCGGCGGCAGGTCGCCCGGAACATCGTCCATGCGCGTCGGCAGGCCGACTGTCTTCAGATGGGCCTCGACCCGCGTTGCATCGTCCGGACTTGCCAGATTCATGCGCGCCGAGAACTGATGCGCCAGCACCATGCCGATCGCCACGCCCTCGCCGTGCACGAGCCGCGTGCCATCATATTTGGTGGCCGCCTCCAGCGCATGCCCGAATGTGTGGCCGAGATTGAGCAGGGCGCGCCGGCCGTTCTCGCGTTCGTCCGCGGCGACGACATCGGCCTTGGCCTGGCAGCTGACGGCGATCGCCTCGATCCGGGCGTCGCCGCCGGCAAATACCGCCTGCCAGTTGTTTTCCAGCCAGGCGAAAAAATCCGGCTTGTCGATCAACCCGTATTTGGCGACCTCGGCATAACCGGCGCGGAACTCGCGCGGGCTCAAGGTATCCAGCACGTCGGTATCGGCAAGCACAAGGTCGGGCTGGTGGAAGACGCCGATCAGGTTCTTGCCGTGCGGCGAGTTGATGCCGGTCTTGCCGCCGACGGAACTGTCCACCTGCGCCAGCAGCGACGTCGGAATCTGGATGAAGCGCGATCCGCGCCGGACGATGCCGGCAGCAAAGCCGGTGAGATCGCCGATGACGCCGCCGCCGAGCGCAATCACCGCATCGTTGCGCTCGATCCGGGCGCCGAGGATTGCCTCGCAGACGGGGATCAGGTGTTCGAAGCTCTTGGTCTTTTCGCCGGCCGGCAGGACGAGCGACACAGCCTCGATACCCGTCGCCTTCAGGCTCGCCATCAAAGGCTCGAGATAGAGCGGCGCGACATGCGCGTCGGTGATGACAGCCATACGGCGGCCCTTCAGCCGCCCGGCGATCTCGCCTGCGGCAGTCGCGATCAGGCCAGGACCAATGAGGATGTCATAGGAACGGTCGCCGAGATCGACGCGCACGGTTTTTGGGGCGGCGGATGGGTGGGCAGCGGTCATGGTTTCACTTCTTCGGGAATGTGGCGAGAGCGGCGAGAACCTCTTCCACCATCACCTCTTTCTTGACATCGCGGGAAAGCACGGTGAGGTCCGCCCCGGCATAGACCGGATAGCGGGCGCGCATGAGGTTTTCGAGGGTCTGCCTGGGATTTTCAGTCTTCAGCAGCGGCCGGGTGTCGCGCTTGTTGACCCGTTCCCACAGAACGTCGAGTTCCGCATTGAGCCAGACGGACAGACCATGGCGCTTGATGTGCTTGCGTGTGCGCTCGTTGATATAGGCGCCGCCGCCGGTGGAGACGATGCGCGGGCCGGAATGCAGCAGGCGCTTGATGACACGGGCTTCCAGTGCGCGGAATTCCTCTTCGCCATAGGCCGCGAAGAGTTCGCTGATCGTCATGCGCGAGACACGCTCGATTTCATGGTCGGAATCGACAAAGGGGATGCCAAGTGCTTGCGCCGTCATCCGGCCGATCGCCGATTTGCCGGCGCCCATCAGACCGACGAAGACGAGGTTCCGTTTCCCGAGCGCGGCCTTCGCCTGCTCGATCAGCGCTTCGGAAACCGGTTCGATCACGTCGCTCATGCAGTTTCAACTTCCCCGTTCCGCTCCGGTATCGACAAAACGGCGGGAAGCGTCAAGTCGTGGTCGTACAGTGAAGAGCGCAAACCGGCGACAGTGCAGCGGTTCTTGCACTTGCGAACGGGCATGTTCATATAGACGGCACGTCAAGGAGTTGAAAATGCCCACCCTGTTCCGGTTCCTGTTCATCTGCGCCATGATCGCCGGAGTGATCTATGGAACGATGGTGGCACTGGTGACCTTCGTCAATCCGGTGGAGCGCGACGTCACCATCCGCATTCCCTCCGAGCAGATCAACAAGACACCATGATCGATCTTTCCGCCGCCCATATGGAATCCTTCCTGGAGATGATGAGCGCCGAAAGAGGGGCTGCCAACAATACTTTGCTTTCCTACGAACACGATCTGGAAGATGCCTACTCCTTCCTCAAGCAACGCGGCGTCAAACCGACGGCGGCCACCTCGGATGATCTGCGCGCCTATCTGTCCCATCTGGCCCAACAGGGCTTCAAGGCTTCCTCGCAGGCACGCCGGCTGTCGGCGCTGCGGCAGTTCTACAAGTTCCTCTATGCCGAAGGATTACGCACAGACGATCCGACCGGCGTTCTCGACGCGCCGAAGAAGGCCCGTTCGCTGCCGAAGGTCCTGAGCATCGACGACGTTTCCAAGCTGATCGGACAGGCAGAACAGGAAGCGGCAAGGAGCGGCGGCGACACGGTCGCACGATTGCGCATGCATGCGCTGATCGAGCTGCTTTATGCCACGGGCATGCGCGTCAGCGAACTCGTCTCCCTGCCGGCATCGGTGCTTGCACAGAACGGCCGCTTTCTCGTCGTTCGCGGCAAGGGCAACAAGGAACGGATGGTGCCGCTCTCCCACTCGGCTATCCGCGCCATGCAGGCCTATGGGACGGCGATGGCGAAACACGATGCCGAGCAGAAAACACCGCCGCCGGAAAGCCCGTGGCTTTTTCCCTCCGCGGGGAAAGCAGGCTATCTGCCGCGCCAGGTTTTTGCCCGCGACCTCAAGGATCTCGCCGCCCGCGCCGGCATCCGCGTCGCGGCAATTTCGCCGCATGTACTGCGCCACGCCTTTGCCAGCCACCTGCTGGCCAATGGCGCGGACCTTCGCGCGGTACAGGAACTTCTGGGGCATTCGGACATTTCAACGACACAAATCTATACCCATGTGCTCGAAGAGCGGCTGCATCAGCTTGTCCAAAATCATCACCCTCTTGCCAAACAGGCGAAAAAACAGGATTAGGAGCGCCAGAACCCTTTGGATCATCATGTCCGCGGCCACTGGCGCAATATGATCGGAAACGCATCACATGCACAATTATCTCGATTTCGAAAAACCCATCTCCGATCTCGAAGGCAAGATTCACGAGCTGAAGAAGATTGCCAGCGAAGATGAGAGCATCGACACGACAGACGAGGTCGAGCGTCTGGAAGTGCGCGCCCGCGAGGCGATGGCCGAAATCTATTCCAAGCTGAACCCCTGGCAGAAGACGCAGATCGCGCGCCATCCGCAGCGCCCGCACTTCCAGGAATATGCAGCCAGCCTCTTCACCGAATTCACACCCCTGGCCGGCGACCGCAAGTTCGCCAATGACGAAGCCATCCAGGCAGGCCTCGCGCGCTTCCGCGGCACCCCTGTCGCCGTCATCGGCCAGGAAAAAGGCAACGACACCAAGTCGCGTATCAAGCACAATTTCGGCAGTGCCCGTCCGGAAGGATACCGCAAGGCAATTCGCGTGATGGAGATGGCTGACCGCTTCGGCCTGCCGCTGATTACGCTGATCGATACGGCCGGCGCCTATCCGGGCATCGGCGCCGAGGAACGCGGCCAGGCGGAAGCCATCGCCCGCTCGACCGAAATGTGCCTCAACATGCGCGTTCCGATCGTCTCCGTCGTCATCGGCGAAGGCGGTTCCGGCGGCGCCATCGCCATTGCCACCGGCAGCCGTGTCTACATGCTGGAGCACTCGATCTACAGCGTGATCTCGCCGGAAGGTGCCGCCTCGATCCTCTGGCGCGACTCGACCCGCGCCAAGGAAGCGGCGACCAACATGAAGATCACCGCCGAAGACCTGAAGTCGCTGGGGATCATCGACGGCATCATCGCTGAACCGGTCGGCGGCGCGCATCGCGATCCGGACGCGGTGATCGAAAAGACCGGCACGGTGATAGCCGATGCGCTCAAGGAGCTTTCGGGCCGCACCGGCGACCAGTTGCGCACCGACCGCCGTCAGAAATACCTGGCCATCGGCCGTCAGCTTTAATCACATTTGCTGGATTCGAGCAGGGTTGCAGGATAAATGGAACACACGGTCCAACCTTGGCCATATTCCTGCGCTCTGGAACGCTTGGGCTCAGGCGGGTCTGCAAGGTTAAGATTTTGTGAAGTATAAGGACGTATTGATTCCCCGTGGTCCGCCTCCAAGGGAGCGCTACGTTCGACAGTTTTCTTGATGGGCCTTTGCCGATGCGTCTGACAACACTTCTTGCCACCGCTGCCATCGCCACGCTGCTTGCCGGCTGCACCGCCAATGAGGCGATGGATACGGTCGACGTCGATCTCAAGAAGGTCTCCAGCAAGGTCAACTACCAGCTTTCCGGCAAGATCGTCCAGAAGATGCAGGCAATGAGCATGGCGAAGGAATCGCCGATCATGCTGCGCATCTTCAAGGAAGAAGGCGTGCTCGAGGTCTGGAAGGCCAATGCGTCCAATCGCTTCGAAATGCTGCGCCAGTACAAGATCTGCGCCTGGTCGGGCAAGCTCGGCCCCAAGGTCAAGGAAGGCGACCGGCAGGCGCCGGAAGGCTTCTATCCGATCTCGCCGGGCCAGATGAACCCGAATTCCAGCTATTATCTGGCGATCAACACCGGCTACCCCAATCGCTTCGATCAGGCCAACGGCCGTTATGGTTCGAACCTGATGATTCACGGCGCCTGCTCGTCATCCGGCTGCTACTCGATGACCGACGAGCAGATGCAGGAAATCTTTGCGCTGTCCCGTGATGCCTACAAGGGCGGCCAGCAGGCGATCCAGCTGCAGGCCCTGCCCTTCCGCATGACGGCGGAAAATATGGCGCGGCACCGCAACAGCCCGAATATCGACTTCTGGAACATGCTGAAACCCGGCTACGACCAGTTCGAAATCACCAAGCGCCCGCCCGAGGTCAACATCTGCGAGAAGAAATACGTCTTCAACCAGCAGACGGACGGCAAGTTCTCGCCGACCGGCCAATGCCCGGCGATGTCGACGCCGGCGGTGATGCAGACGGCACTTGCCGCCTACAACAAAAAATACAATGAAGACTATGCCAAGGCGACGAAGAAGCTGGACGGCCTGGTCTGGTATGAGCCCACCGAGGCCGAACGCAAGGCGATCGTCGCCAAGCAGCGCGTCGGCAAGGAACTGGCCTACGCGCCGACCGGCACATCGCTCGACGCCGGCAAGCTGATGAAGGTCGCCGACCTCGAAAAGCAGGAAGCCCGCCGCGCCGAACTGGAAGAAGCCAAGAAGGCGATCGAGATCCAGAAGGCCGAGCTCGAAAAGTCCACGCGCAACGGCAAGAACGTGCCTGTCCCGGTGGAAAACCCGCTGCCGAAGCCGGTCGAGCAGGCCGCCGTCGCGGAGACAGGCCCGGCCAAGAAGGGTTTCTGGGGCAGCCTGTTCTCCAGAGGCGGTGCTGATGCGCAGACGCTGGAGCCGGCTGCCGTAGCGCCTGCCGATGCGCAGGCCGAGCAGACAGTCAATCAGAAACAAACCACGCACCAGCCGGCAGCAGTGGCAACGGCCCAGCCGGTCGCTACCGCAACGGCGAAGAAGCCGGCCGACGCTGCGGCACAGGCTACCGCGACAATCGATGCCGCACCAGCAGCCGAACAGGTGGTTGCAGAACAACAGCCCAAGAAGCGCCCGTTCTGGAAAATCTGGGGCAATTGATGCCCCGAGCCGACAATGTGCTGACCGACGGCTTGGTCTACGATCTCAAGGGGCTGAAATGCCCCTTGCCAGTCCTGAGAACCCGCAAGCGCATACAAAGCGTTGCGCCCGGCGCGCTGATCACGGTCGAGACGACCGACCCGCTGGCTGTCATTGACATTCCGCATTTCTGCAACGAGGACGGCCACACGCTGGAGCAATCCGAGGCGCTGGCCGGCGGTCACCGGTTCGTCATCCGCAAGAAGGGTTGACCGCTAATCGGCAGGCCCATCGTCCGCCATCAGATTGTGATCCCGCCATTCGCTTTTCGGTATCTCGGCCCCCACCAGAAAGGCAAATGCGGTCACCTTTTCCGTATCCGGCGTGACCTCGCAGGTGAAGCCAACGTTGTACCACCGGCTCTTGCTGCGGAACGCAGCCCCGGCAGCCTCAAGCCTGTTTCCAGACAGCGCAACATCCGCCATCGCATAGGCCACGATAAAATCGGGCTGAAGGCCGGCTTTCCACACATGGATCTGCTCCATCGCCTCTATATTGCACAGCTGGACGATACGCTCCGACGCGACGAGTTCCTTCATGGCCTTTCGTGCCTTGGCGCTGCGCGGATCAGCGAGTACCTTTGCGGACATGAGGCGGGTCGCCCGGATCATGCCGGCGGCCTTGTTCTTCGGCCGGTCCGTCGGCAACTCGGCGAAATCGGGTGTTTCCTGCTCGGCCTGCGGCGGCACGGAAGCTTCCGCCGGTTTCTGAACGGGTGTTTCAGCCACAGATGGTCCGTTCGCGGCGTCGAATTCCTGGGGCGTCAGAACATCGACAGTGACGCCGTCTTCCGGTGCCAAAACCTGCTTGTTTGGCGCGACGACAAGCAGCAGTGCCAGCCCGATCGCAAGATGGACAACGAACGAGGCGCCAAGGCTCCACGAACCGCTCCCGCTTCGCGGATGCGCCGGCATGGTGCCGATACCCTCATCCGCCGCGAAAACCATGCCTATCCTTTGCCGTTGAAGCTACATCCGGAGCCCCGGAACTGCGAGCGGATTGTCCTCCAGCGCCTGCCGGTCCGGGCGGTCGATGCTCGGCTTGCCGGTGAAGGCATCAAAGAGATCGCGCACGAAGGCTTCCGGCAGATCCTTGGTGATCAGCACCATGCGGGTGCGCCGGTCGGACGGATCCGGCCAGGCGGCCATGCGCTGCGGCGTATGGAAGACGGTCTGCACGCCGTGCAGGATCAGCGGCCGGTCCGGATTGTCGGACATGGAGACGATCGCCTTCATCCTGAGCAGCTTTTCGCCATGGGCGGAGCGCAAGAGGTCGATGAACATCTCCAGCGCCATCGGATCGATCGGCCGGTCATGAACAATGCTGAAGGAGCGGATGTCCGCGCCGTGGCGATTTTCATCGTGATGGTGGTGGCCGTGATCATGGTGGTCATGGCCGCAGTGGTCATGGTCATGATCATGAC
This sequence comes from Rhizobium herbae, assembly GCF_017873135.1. Taxonomy (GTDB): domain Bacteria; phylum Pseudomonadota; class Alphaproteobacteria; order Rhizobiales; family Rhizobiaceae; genus Pararhizobium; species Pararhizobium herbae. Next base: position 103,308 of record NZ_JAGGJV010000004.1, read on the forward strand.
AATGATCGTGATCCGCTGCGGCCTCGTCCTGGAGCCAGCGGCCGACATCGGCAATCTTGGTCGCCGGATCATACAGCCCGCAATGAAAAAGTTCCGCCTTGCCTGCCTCGGGCAGGTCGGCGTCGATCATCGCTGCGCGCGGATTTAAGTCTCTCAGCCGCGCTTTCAGCGAAATGACCGCATCCGGCGTCGCCAGCGACATCTTGCTGATCACCAGCCTGTCGGCCATGGCGACCTGCTTGACGGCTTCCTCGTGATTGTTCAGCGTCGATAGGCCGTTGACCGCATCGACGACGGTGACGACTCCGTCGAGCCGGTAGCTCTGTGCGATGACTGGGTTGCCCATCACCGATTGCAGGACCGGCGCGGGATCGGCAAGGCCGGTGGTCTCGATGACGACACGCTTCAGCGGCCTGATCTTGCCCGTCTGCATCCGGTCCATCAGGTCGGCCAGCGTATCGACCAACTCGCCGCGCACCGTGCAGCAAAGGCAGCCGTCGGACAGCTCGATAATGCCGTCGCTCGACGCCTCGACCAGCAGGTGATCCAGCGACACATCGCCGAATTCGTTGATGATCACGGCGGTGTCCGTCAGATCCGGATCCTTCAGCAGCCGGTTGAGAAGCGATGTCTTTCCCGCACCGAGAAACCCGGTGAGGATCGACACCGGCACGGCGTTCAGAACAGGGCTCATGGTTTATCCAATCGGTATGCGGGAGGCTCAGAAAACGGGGCGAGGAACCGGGATAGGCACGTTGGCGACATCGCCCTCGGCCACCTGCCCCTTGGCATCGACCGCCTTGGCATCGCCGCCGGCAATCAGGCCTGCGGCGACAAGGTTCAGCGGCCGGTTGATTTCGTGAATATACGGCGACTGCAGTTTCTGCCGCCCGACTTCATCGCGGTTTTCCGAGCGGATTTTCGCCGCCTTGGGATTGCAGATTTCCTTGCTGACGTCGGCCACCACATCCCGGGTCTCGCCATAAGGCGCGATCTGGCCGAGACCGGGCTTGCCAGCACCGTTCGACGTCAGTCCGAGTTGGAGCAGCCGCGCCGATTCATCCGCCCGGCCGCCAAGGCTGTCGGCGCCCAGCACGACGGAAACGACGGCTTTGCCGTTGCGGGTCGCGGATGACACCTGGTTGAAACCGGAAGCACAGATGAAGCCGGTTTTCATGCCGTCGGCACCGTCGAAACGACCGATCAGCATGTTGAGATTGGGATAGTTCTTCTTGCCGGTGGTGAAGCCTTCATAGGCGAAATACGGCGAATATTGCGGAAACTCGCGCTTGATGGTGATCGCCAGAACGGCGAGGTCGCGCGCTGTCGTATACTGACCGGCGCCAGGCAGGCCATTGGGATTGATGAAATGCGACGAGGACATGCCGATCCGCCGGGCCTCGGCATTCATCATGTTGACGAAGGCGGGCTCGGAACCGGCAACGGTCTCGCCGATCGCGACCGCGATGTCGTTGGCCGATTTGATCAGCATCATCTTCAGCGCGCTGTCGAGCGTCAAAGCCTGGCCGGGCTTGTAGAACATCTTGCTCGGCGGCTCTCCGGCGGCGTTCTTCGTCATCACCACAGGTGATTCAAGCGTCAGCTGACCGGACTTCAACGCGCGAAAGGTCGTATAGGCCGTCATCAGCTTGGTCAGCGATGCCGGATACCATTTCTGGTAGATTTCCCGCTGCTCGTAGACCTTCAGCGAATTGACGTCGACAACCAGCTGCGGATTGGCGGCGCTGGGGAGCGCTGCCGCCAGAAGCGATGCACCGGCGCCCGCAAGGACTGCCAATAGCTTCGCCGTGCCGCTGTTGAAAATTCCAGTTGTCACCACAATCAAACCTCGAAATTTCGGGAATTGCCTCGTATCGTCCGGCTATTTAACCTATATGGCGAGGTGATGGCAAAGACCATTCTTCAGCGTCAAAGCCAAAAATCCCGTACCCATGCCCCGCAATGGACCAACAGGAAGCAAAAATGCCTATTCTGAACCGCGCAGCAGAGCTCCAGAACGAAGTCACCGAATGGCGGCGCCACCTTCACACGAAGCCGGAACTCCTGTTCGCCGTGGAAAATACGGCAGCTTTCGTCGAAAACAAACTGAAGGAATTCGGCGTTGACGAAATCGTGACCGGTCTCGGCCGCACCGGTGTCGTCGGTCTGATCAGGGGCAATCTGGGCGAAGGCCGCACCATCGGCCTGCGCGCCGACATGGACGCCCTGCCGATGACGGAAACCAGCGGCAAGCCCTGGGCCTCGACGACTGCGGGCAAGATGCACGCCTGCGGCCATGACGGCCACACCGCCATGCTTCTGGGCGCTGCGAAATACCTGGCCGAGACCCGCAACTTCAAGGGCGCGGTCGCGGTGATCTTCCAGCCGGCCGAAGAAGGCGGCGGCGGCGGCAACGAAATGGTCAAGGACGGCATGATGGAGCGTTTTGCCATCGAGGAAGTCTACGGCATGCACAACATGCCGGGCATGCCGGTCGGCCAGTTCGGTAGCCGCACCGGCCCGATCATGGCGTCCACCGACGAATTCACCGTCACGATCGACGGCCGCGGCGGCCATGCAGCCCAGCCGCACAAGACCATCGACCCCATCGTCGTCGGCTCGCAGATCGTCGGTGCGCTGCAGACCATCGCCTCGCGCACCGTCGATCCGCTCGCTTCAGTCGTCGTATCTGTCACCAAGTTCAATGCCGGCTTTGCCCACAACATCATTCCGGAACAGGCGATCCTCGCAGGCACCGTGCGCACGCTGATGCCGGAAGTGCGCGATCTCGCCGAACAGCGCATCAAGCAGATTTCCGAAAGCCTTGGGTCGGCCTATGGCGCCAAGATCAGGGTTTCCTACGGCCGCAACTATCCTGTCACCGTCAATCATCGTCAGGAAACCGCCTATGCCCTGGCGGCGGCAGCAAACATTGCCGGCGAAAGCCAGGTTTCGGGCGATCTCGACCCGATGATGGGCGGCGAGGATTTCTCCTACATGCTGCTGGCCCGCCCCGGCGCCTTCATCTTCATCGGCAACGGCGACACGGCCGGCCTGCATAACCCCGGCTACGACTTCAACGACGAGGCGATTCCGCACGGCATCTCCTACTGGGTCAAGCTCGCTGAAATGCGGCTGGCGGCCTGAGCCTGCACAAGACTGAAGTATTGGGGGATCGCGCCGATGCACGAGATAGACAAGATCGACCGGCGGATTCTCAACATCCTGCAGGCAGACGGCCGGATCACCAATCTGGAACTGGCCGACCGCATCGGGCTTTCGCCGACAGCGACAAGCGAACGGCTGCGCCGCCTGCTCAAGGAAGGCTATGTCTCCGGTTTCGGCGCCCGGCTCGATCCGCACAAGCTCGGTTTCGGGCTCCTCGTCTTCATCGAGGTCATGCTCGACAAGACGACGCCCGAAGTCTTCGACAAATTCGCCGCCGCCGTCAAACAGGCCTCCGCGGTGCTTGAGTGCCACATGGTCGCCGGCGGTTTCGACTATCTGGTCAAGACCCGCTTCGAAGACATGAACGCCTACCGCAATTTCCTGGGCCAGGTACTCTGGACACTGCCGGGCGTCAAGGAAACGCGGACTTATGCGGTGATGGAAGAGATCAAGAACGACGGGCCACTGCCGTTGGCGTAAGACGGCAGCCAGACGGGCTGGTATGCCATTGGCCACTGAACGCGTCCGGACGTGCCGACGGTCGAGCGCATTCCGATCCGCAAATCGACCTCCCCTTTCAAACCGCCGGGAATCCGCTTACGCTCTGCGCCGCTCGATCAGCGAGCTTTTTTTGGGGGGGTTCCAATGAAGAAGATCATAATCGCCGCAGCGCTCATGCTCGCGGCCGCATCCGCTGCGAATGCGCAAACCGTCAACGCCGGAAAATATACCGTCGAGGGCACCAATCTTGATGGGTCGAGCTATTCCGGAACGGCGGAAATAACGCTGGCCAGCGAGACGACCTGCGTCATCGAATGGGACACCGCGGGCGTGAAATCCACTGGCGTCTGCATGCTCAACGGCAATGCCTTCGCGGCGGCCTATGTACTCGGCGACGCGCTCGGGCTCATCGTCTACAAAGTGAACGGCGATGGTTCGCTCGATGGCAAGTGGACCATCACCGGCAAGGATGGCTCAGGTACGGAAACCCTGACGGAAGCCAATTGACGACGCTTGGAGCGGCCGGGAGGACTGCGCGAGAGGTTCGCATCGTCTTGCCGGATTCCGATTTTGCGGAGAGCTTCAGAATTTCAGCCAGCAAAAACTGTGCTGATATATAACAATATTCAAAATGCGAAAAATTAACGGCAACAAATCGGAGTTGCAAAAAGAAAGACGCGGATCAGACTGCGTGTACCGTTTGGATGCTGCAGGAGGATTACTTGTGCCCAAAGATCGATACGTGGTCGAACTTCTTTACGCTTCGCGGAGCGCGGCACTTTTGGAAGACGATGGCTTGCTGATCTACCTGATCGACATGGCCATCGAGCGTTCAAAAAACCGGAACGCAAATGCCGAGAAGAAAAAAGCGTGATCGCCTCTGAAAGGCTGTAGCGGCACCATCTGCCACCGCAGGTGTTACGCCAACCGTACCCCGAGGATAACCGCATCCTCACGCGGGAGGGCCGTTTCGGCCCGATCGCAAAGCTGCTGATCGCTGATCATTTGCGTCAGCATCTTCAAGGATTCCGCCGGCGGCGTACCTTTGTTCATTTCAACCCGAATGCGCCTGAGCCTGAGCAACATCAACGCAGAGTCTGCAAAATCGTCTTTCAAGCTCATCCAGCGACCCAAATATACCGAGGAAATCGGACGTGAGTGTACCTTGGTATACGATTTTCACAATTGCGATTTTGTATCAGTGAGTTTCTGCCCCATACGGGTACGTTTGCTCAACAGCCGACAGCGACTGCGATACGATGTGGGCGAATCGATCATCGGTAACCGCTTTGTGTGGTCGGCAGACCGGCATGTTCGAACGTGCCGGTCTGCCTGAACATTCAAAAAACTTACAGTGTCGCCATGTCGATGACGAAGCGATAGCGCACGTCGCTCTTGATGACGCGCTCATAGGCTTCGTTGACCTGGTCCATGCGGATCAGTTCGATTTCAGAGACGATGTTGTGCTTGCCGCAGAAATCGAGCATTTCCTGGGTTTCCTTGATCGAACCGATCATCGAACCGGCGAGGCTGCGGCGACCACCGATCAGGGAGAATGCGTGGATCGAGGCCGGAACCTCCGGCACGCCGACCAGCACCATCGTGCCGTCCAGCTTCAGGAGGTTCAGATACGGAGCGAGATCCATATCGGCACCGACGGTGCTGATAATCAGGTCGAACGTGCCGGCGAGCTTCGTGAAGGTTTCCGGATCCTTGGTGGCATAGTAATGGCTCGCGCCGAGCTTCAGGCCGTCTTCCTGCTTTGAAAGCGACTGGCTGAGCACGGTGATCTCCGCACCGAGCGCCGAACCGATCTTGACGCCCATATGGCCAAGGCCACCCATGCCGACAATGGCCACCTTCTTGCCGGGACCGGCCTTCCAGTGCATCAGCGGCGAGTAGAGTGTGATGCCAGCGCAGAGCAGCGGTGCGGCGGCGTCAAGCGGCAGGCTTTCCGGAATGGACAGCGCATAGCCTTCCTTGACGACGACATGATCGGAATAACCGCCATAGGTCGGGGTGACGCCATCGGCCTCGAACCCGTTATATGTCGCGATCAGGCCGGGCATGTAGTGTTCGAGGTCAAGATCGCGCGTTGCGCAGTGGGTGCAACTGTTGACGAAGCAGCCGACGCCGGCACGATCGCCGACCTTGAACTTCGTTACCTTGGCTCCGACCGCCGTAACAATGCCGGCAATCTCATGGCCGGGCACCATGGGGAAGCTGGAATTGCCCCATTCGTTGCGCGCCTGGTGGATGTCGGAATGGCAAATGCCGGAGAACTTGATGTCGATGACGATGTCGTCATCATTGGGTTCGCGCCGTTCGAAGGTAAAGGGCTCAAGCGGTTTCGACGCATCCGTCGCCGCATATCCTCTTGCCAGGGCCATGGGTCACTCCTTTATTCTGTGAAGCGGGGATTGTCATGGAGGCACGAATGGCCTCTCCCCAGAAGCCTACTATGCAGGGAGTGGCGAACAGGCGTTAGAGCAATCCTGCAAAATTATTGTACGATCCTGCAAAAGATGTCGCCGGAGTTTTGCAAACGTGAGGTAAAAGACTAACTTCCGGAATGCACCACAGATCCTAAATCACTGGAAAGACTTTTGATTATGACAGATTCAAGAACTGAGCGTAGTCAGGAACTGATTGATCTTATTGCCCGTTTCGCCCAGAAGGATGGCGATCATCAAACCCCTATCCCCGGATTGAGCGTGCATATGCGCTCCACAACGGGCACAAAAGTCTGCGGCTCCTACAAGCCGAGCTTCGCTCTGATCGCGCAAGGCGCAAAGCAGGTGGTGCTCGCAGACGAGATTTACCGCTATGGCGGCGCGGATTATCTGCTCACCTCGATCGACCTGCCGGTCACGACCCAGGTCGTCGAAGCGTCGGCCGAGAAACCCTATCTGAGTATCGTGTTCCAAATCGATACGACCCGGATTGCCGGGCTGTTGGAACATGCCGGCCATCAGGACAGTGCCCCTGTTCCGGCTGCCCGCGGCATGGCGGTGAGCAGCGTAACGCCCGAACTCGAGGATGCCGCGATCCGGCTGCTGCGGCTGCTGAACCGGCCCGGCGACACCGCGGCGCTGCTGCCGCTCATCGAGCAGGAAATCATCTACCGGATCTTGACCGGACCACAGAGCGGACGACTGCGCCAGATGGCGATAACCGAGAGCCAATCGCACCAGGTGAGCCGCGCCTGCGTCTGGCTGAAAGAACACTACGCGCTGCCGCTGAGGATCGAGGATCTTGCCAACCGGGTCAGCATGAGCGTTTCCTCGCTGCATCATCATTTCAAGGCGATCACCGCCATGAGCCCGATGCAGTACCAGAAACAGCTCAGGCTGCAGGAAGCGCGCCGGCTGATGCTGGAGGACATGCTGGACGCCGGATCGGCGGGCCATCAGGTCGGCTATGAAAGCCAGTCGCAGTTCAGCCGCGAATATGCCCGCCAGTTCGGCGAACCGCCGCTGCGGGATGTCGGCCGCGTCCGCCGCAGCCTGATGGGCAGGCTCACCGGCAGTATGGAAATGTTGAGCGAGGGGTGAGCATCGCCGAAGGACGCGATGCGTATTTCGTGAGCTCGCTGCAAACAATGCTTTCCATGGCAGCCCCACCGGCGATTTTTCCCGTGGTTAGAATTTTAGCTTTTTTTCGGATGCTTCCTTAACAGCGTTTGCGTATCCTTATTCTACACAAGCGGAGGATCGTGCCATGACGGAACATCGAAGAGATGCTTACTCAGCGTTCTCAGAAGATCACCGGGAGCTCGGTGCATCGAAGGGTGCCTTCTCGCCGACGCTGCGCATAAAAGCCATCGCCGCGGCCGTGTTCGTCGGCGTGTCCTTCTGGGGCGCGGTGATTTACTTCGCCACGCGCTGAAGCAGCCGGCTGCCCTGGCCCTCGCCTATTGCCCTAAAGAACACCGCTGCCGCCGGCATCCGCCGCATCGCTCGGAGCGAAGCTTGAAATCTACACTTTTGTAAAAAGCGCTGGTAAAAACGCAAAAAGTGGCGTGATGCCACACCCCGTGTGTTCGGGAAAAACTGTTACCTATGTCTCAGGAATGGACACTGGAAAAATGGTAGCGGGAGAGGGACTCGAACCCCCGACCCCAGGATTATGATTCCCGTGCTCTAACCAACTGAGCTACCCCGCCGCCGGGACGGAAACAGCGGGTTTGGCCGCGTTGCCGTCGTCAGATGGCGGCTTATAAGGTGCGGTTCATGCCGGTGTCAAGCCGAGCCGTTTCAAAAAAACGGAAGTTTTCCAAAGCCGGCAGAACAAGACGTTTGAGCGGCTGCACGATGCACGGGACCTTGCCCGCGATCAGGCAGCGGCAACGCTCTGCAGCAGGTCCTTGAGGGCTGCTTCGGCCGCGGCTTCGCGTTCGGAGCGCAGGATGAAGCCGCCGCCGTAGACGCGGGCGTCTTCGCCGATGCCGGAATAGAGCGCACAGGCCTGGCCAGGGGCAACGCCCGCCTCGCCTTCCAGAAGCTCGACCGATATGCCACTTTCGTCAGCCCGCAGGATGGCCGGCGCCGGCTGGCGGGTGGAGCGCACCTTGGCAAAGCAGGCAAAGCCATCGGCCGCCACATCGCGAATATCGCCGTCGCCGAGCCAGTTGACGTCGCGCAGGTAGACCCGGCGGGTTTCCAGCGCTTCCTTCGGGCCGACGATGACGCGGCGCGAGCGGGCGTCGAGATGGACGACATAGAGCGGCTCGCCGGTGGCGACGCCGATGCCGCGACGCTGGCCGATCGTATAGTGCAGGATGCCATCATGGCTGCCGAGCACACGGCCGTCGAGATGGACGATGTCGCCCGCCAAGGACGCATTCGGCTTCAGCTTGTTGATGATATCGGCATATTTGCCCTGCGGCACGAAACAGATGTCCTGGCTGTCGGCCTTCTTGGCGACGACGAGGCCCATGTTTTCGGCAAGCGCCCGGGTTTCCGCCTTGGTGAGGCTGCCGAGCGGAAAGCGCAGGTAATCGATCTGCTCCTGCGTCGTGGCAAAGAGAAAGTAGCTCTGGTCGCGATCGGCATCCGTCGGGCGAAACAGCGCGCGGCGGTTAGGCGCGCCTGGCTGCGGGTTCGCCTTGGAACGGATGTAGTGGCCGGTTGCCAGCGCGTCGGCGCCAAGCTCCCGCGCGGTTGCCAGAAGATCGGCGAACTTGACGGTCTGGTTGCAAGCGACGCACGGGATCGGCGTTTCGCCGGCGACATAGCTTTCGGCGAAGGGATTGATCACCGTTTCGCGAAAACGCTGTTCATAGTCGAGCACGTAATGCGGAATACCGAGAACGTCGCAGACGCGGCGGGCATCATCGATGTCCTGGCCGGCGCAGCAGGAGCCGGCACGGTGGACGGCAGCCCCATGGTCGTAGAGCTGCAGGGTGATGCCGAGGACGTCATAGCCCTGGCGTTTCAGGATGCCGGCCACCACGGAACTGTCGACGCCACCGGACATGGCAACGACGACGCGCGTATCTTCGGGCTTGCGATCAAAATCGAGACTGTTCACGGCATCCAATCCGGCATTCCGGTCCATCGGCGGGTTCATCGGGCAATTTCGCGCGACCATACCCTGTTTCCTGCAAACGGCCAACGCCGCAGCGAAGCGACGCCGGTTCAAAGGGACCGTGCCGCAAGGCCGCTATATAGAAAGTCGCGGGGAATTGAACAAGGGCATGGGCAACAGCCCGGCGCTGCCGCTCAGATTAGCTTCATCCGCATGGCACGGGCGATCGCCTGCATCCGGTTGACGGAATCGAGCTTGCGCGTCGACGTCTTGAAATAACTGGAGACCGTATAGACGGAGATGCCCAGGATGATGGCGATCTCATCACTGCTCTTGCCGGCCGCCGCCCAGCGCAGACATTCGATCTCGCGCGCCGACAGCTTGTCACGCGCAGAGGCGCCGACCTCGAAGGTACGCTCGAGTGTCTCGAAAAGCTGCAGCAAGGTGAGATAGAGATCGGCAATCTCGCCCCTGTCGGGCTCGCCGCGGGAACCGGAGAGCAGGACGGCGAACGCTTCGCCATGGGTGGTGTGCAGCATGACCGCAAAGGTGTTGCGCATCGCGGGCCCGGCAAACAGCGCAGGGATGGCATCAAGCGCATTCGAGCCGTGGACGTTGAGCAGGGATGCGGTTTCGCCGAAGACGGGGAGCTTGGTATGGCGCAACCGCTCGATCAGCGCGCTGGCGTGGAAAACCGTGGCGGTGTCATAGTCCCGCACGAGCTCGGACGGCCAGCTGCTCAATGCGAGACGCTCGGCAAAGCGCTGCTGCTCGCCGAAGGGAATACGCGCGATCATGAAGTGGCTGAAGCCGAACTGTGCCGTGCACTGGCGCATCAGGTGGAGCACTTCATACTCCGTCTGAACTGTGGAACTGGTCATGCCCGAAAGGAAATCAGCATAGGCCTCGCTTCGCAAGGCCAGCTTGTCAGGGTCTCTCATAGTTTCGATCACCAATTTGCCGGCCTACAGCGCCGGCGCCTCAAAAAATTCTCAATCCGGAATTTTTTTGAATCTGCCAAATCAAACCAGCCACCGACAAAACTTCGAAGGCGCCAGAATGGGGCGCGATCGAAGCAACAGACCGAGGCTTGGAAATAAAACGATGCAGAGAGCATTCCGGAGCATCATAAAATGACGCCTATGCTCAATTACAAGGCGGATATAGCAATAATTTTAGGCAAATTGAACCGATATATTTGCATAGCTCCCATGCAGAAGCTCATTTTGTAGCCTTACTCACTTTGATGGACGGGAAAAAGACAATGACGAGAGGCATTTAACACCACGCGCAGCAACCGGCCGATAGCCGCTTGCGCACCACCACCATGCGAGCGCGCAAATTGCCTGCCTATCAATGGCAGGTCCTCGAAGTCTCTAAAATTATGAGCAAATTGTTACCGGGCGCTTAGGCAAATGTTAAATGTGGCAGGGTAAGTTGAACTCATATGGTCTTGAGTATGTGTAGAGAGTCCAATGACCGAAATGATACGACCCCGCGTGAAATATGTCATCGGACCCGATGGCAGCCCTTTGACAATTGCAGATCTGCCTCCGGCCAATACCCGCCGTTGGGTGATCCGCAGAAAGGCAGAAGTCGTCGCCGCCGTGCGTGGCGGACTTCTCAGCCTGGAAGAAGCCTGTGAACGCTATACCCTGACCGTCGAAGAATTCCTGTCCTGGCAGTCCTCGATCAGCGACCATGGTCTTGCCGGCCTGCGCACGACGCGCATCCAGCAGTACCGTCACTGATCGATACATATCAGGAGAACATTTTTTCGGGCGGCGGCCATGAACCGGGCAGCCGCCCGAAGCGTTTTTTAAAGCGCCCTACCCTTCGCGCCGGCTCCGCCCCATGCCATACAATACCAAGGATCGATGATAGGAACCCATAGGATCGGCTCGATCTTCGTTTCCGGCCAGGAGAGGTTCGCAGCCACGATGCCTTCGCATCGTGCAAGAGCCTCGACGCCGCCGGAGACGAAGAGAAGCCGACCGAAGGTGGTTCATACTGGCCTTTGGGCGTCGTTGCGATCCTCGCCCGATGCGCAAGCATCGCTCTTCGGACAGCGCCTAGCCGAAAGACCAGTATGAACCATCCCATGGTTCCTATCATCGATCCTTGGTATAAGGCGCAGCCAGCAATTTGACGGGTGGATCATGGACATACAGGTTGAAGAAACCGGCTCGCACGGCCGCTACAGTGCGACGGTCGAGGGCCACACCGGCGAAATGACCTATTCCCGGTCATCGCCGCATTTGATCATCATCGATCATACAGCCGTTCCAGACGCGCTACGCGGCAAAGGCGTCGGCCAGGCGCTCGCAGCCCATGCGATCGAGGAAGCCCGCAAAGGCGGCTGGAAGATCATTCCGCTCTGCCCTTTCATGCGCGCCCAGACGCTGCGCCATCCCGAATGGCAGGATGCCATCCAGGCTTAGCAAAAGCCGGCTTAGCAAAGCCGGTACGATCAAAACCTGACCCGAAAATGCACAAGGCCCTTCTCACGGACTTAGGACAAGTCCGTGAGAAGGGCCTTTTGGCCTTGAGCAATTCTCAAGCGCGCCTTAGGCGCGCATGCGAGCGCCGCTGTCCCGCTCTTCGAGCGCCGCGGCCTTGGCGAATTCCGCCTGAACCTCTTCCAGCGCCAGTTCCGCCGCATCCTGCTGAACCTTCAGTTCCCGAACCGAGACCTGGAGATTGTCGGCCCGCTGCCGCGCAGCCTTGGCAAACGTCGGATAGGCAAAATGGGCGGGATCGGAGATCCCCGATTTCTTTTCCTCGAACGTGATCTGATTTTCCAATTCCTTGGTCATCCGCTCAAATTCGGACATCATCAGTTGCAGCTGGCTCAACTGACGCTGTTTCTCCTTCACCTGAAATTCCTTCAGGCGAACAAGGCTCTCACGTGACTTCATACGCAATACTCCCGTGATGCGAGACCCCGGTTACTGGATTTGGCCCGTTTAACCGACCTTACGGCGTCGGAAACAAAAAAAATTACAGCGATCTTAACAAAATCCTACCGCTGGTAACCTTTCGTTTACGGGCATCGTTAATCATAGGGACGATCATTTAAGGGTCAGTAAATGCCGGACATTAAATTTGATGGTCGGCATAGATTGAGTCAGATGAGTCAGATAGCTGATTTTCTTAACGTTGTGCATTAAGGATGTCATTCTAGATTCACATGTAAAATCAGAGGACTGCAAAAAATATTTAACATTTCCGATACACCTTGCCAGAGTGAATCAGAATTTGTTAACCATTTACTGGCAGCCTCCAAATCAGGCAACGACTGGATCCGTATCGCGTAAGGGGGCCACAACGACCTTTCGGCGGCGGAAAAGGGGACAAATATGCGGGTTCTATTAATTGAAGACGACAGCGCGACAGCGCAGAGCATCGAACTGATGCTCAAGTCGGAAAGTTTTAACGTTTATACCACCGACCTTGGTGAAGAGGGTGTCGATCTCGGCAAGCTCTATGATTACGACATCATTCTGCTCGATCTCAACCTGCCGGACATGTCCGGTTATGAAGTTTTGAGAACGCTCCGTCTGTCCAAGGTCAAGACACCGATCCTGATCCTTTCCGGCATGGCCGGCATCGAGGACAAGGTTCGGGGCCTCGGCTTCGGCGCCGACGACTACATGACCAAGCCTTTCCACAAGGACGAACTGGTTGCTCGCATCCACGCGATCGTCCGCCGTTCCAAGGGCCATGCGCAGTCGGTCATTTCGACGGGCGAGCTTATCGTCAACCTGGATGCAAAGACCGTCGAAGTCGGCGGCCAGCGCGTTCACCTGACGGGCAAGGAATACCAGATGCTGGAGCTGCTTTCGCTCCGCAAGGGTACGACGCTCACCAAGGAAATGTTCCTCAACCACCTCTATGGCGGCATGGACGAACCGGAACTGAAGATCATCGACGTGTTCATCTGCAAGCTGCGCAAGAAACTTGCAAATGCAGCCGGTGGCGCCAACTACATCGAGACGGTCTGGGGCCGCGGCTATGTGCTGCGCGAACCGGAAGGCGATCTCGCAGAAAGCGCCTGATACCGGGTCGGCATTCCAGCCGTCGGTGTTCCGCATCCCGCATAATGCAGGGATGCCACGGCTGAACTTGCCGAGACTTTCGAAAAGCCCGCCAATGAAGGCGGGCTTTTTGCATTTCCAGATATTATCCAGCACCCGCAACCATTCAGATCACACGAAAAAAGCCGCCACCTGCAGGTGGCGGCTTCCTCAGACAGATGTCATGTTCAATTGTTGGTCAGGCAGCGATCGACAGGCTGCCGAAGACGCTGGTCAGGATCTTGCGGTCGAACGGCTTCAGGAGGAAGTCGTCGGCACCGGCGCGCTTGCCGGCCATCATCTTCTTCAGGTCCGCTTCGACGACGCAGTAATAGATACGCACGCTCTTGCCGTTTGGCAGATTTCGGATGTTGGCGATCAGGTCCAGCGCGCCATCGAGCGCCGCATCGACGATGATGATATTCGGGAGCTCCGCTTCGCAGCGCACAAGCGCTTCCAGTCCGTTGGCGGCCTCGGAAACGAGAAAATTCAAGCCGGAGAGAATGCGCTTTCCGACCTTGCGTACGACGTCTGAATCATCGGCAATCATCAAGCGTTGCATTTCCGGCTCCTTGTCTACACCTAAGCGGGAGTTAATCCCCTATCAACAACCGTATGCCGGTTTGGCAAAGATTCAGTTACCGCCGGACCTAAAAAGCAATTATCTCCCGCTCTCAGGCTGCAACCATTTTCGCAGAAAAGACAATTTCCTCGGATGTCGAGTTGACTTCGATCTCCATGCCGGCCTCGTCGGCGAGAAGCACGGTGTAGTAAGGCTGGATCGTGTGGGCATCAACGGCTTCTTCGAGCGTGCCGGAGAGAAGCTCGACCAGCTTCGGCGGCACGCGCATCATCCGGCCCTTGCAGATCAGCTTGAAGGCCGCGTCATATTCCGGATTTTCCAGGACGACTTCGATCGAGCCGCCGCGCGGGATCGCACCATAGGCGATCAGGAAGAGATTGAGCAGCAGCTTGACGCGATTCTTGGCGATGATGACGCGCGGACCGTTCCAGGTGACTTCCGTCTTCTTTTCGACGGAGGCGAAATCCTTCGCCGCCTTTTCCGCCTCGCCGGTGTCGATCGACGCACCGGCCGAGCCCGAAGCGCCGAACGCCAGCCGGGCGAACTTCAATCGCACCGAGGCATTGAGCGCGCTGGTGCGGATGAGATCCATGGCATCGGCATCCGCCCCGCCCTCATCCAGGAGTTCGAGACCGTTGTTGATGGCGCCGACCGGCGAGATGATGTCGTGACAGACGCGGCTGCACAGAAGTGCTGCGAGATCGGGACCGGTCAAGGTCAGGTTCGGGTTCTTTCCCATGGTCGTATCCTTAATAGCCGTCATTCGGCTTCCGGCTCGTAAGCGTAATCAGGCGGCCTTCCGCGATCCTCTTACCCAGCATTCTTTAGCCCACGAAGATTGCGCGGGCATAGCGTCGGGGCGAAGATCATAAAGACACCACATTTGGTAAACCGATTGTTAAGATCATCGGTTCAAATTGCTGACAATCAGCCCGAACCCCGTGACAACCAGCAACGGGACAGGTTAGCGGCCCGCGGACGCACAATCCCGGCCTTTCCTGACTTTACGGAGAAAACCATGCAACGGATTGCCAGTGCCGTGAAAACCACCTGCCTCAAGGCTTTCGTGACGCTGATGGCTGTCTTCAGCCTCATGCCCGCAGCGCTCGCGCAAAATGCCAACGGCACGCAGTACACGATGCAGGAAATCGTCGATGCCGGTCACGGCTTCTTCGGTTCGACGTCGGGCGGCCTTGCCAAAGTGGTCGAGAACGCATTTTCCAAATACGGACTGCCGAACGGCTACATCCTCGGGCAGGAAGGCTCCGGCGCGTTCGTGGCCGGCCTCACCTATGGCGAAGGCGACCTCTATACAAAGAATGCCGGCCAGCACAACGTGTTCTGGCAAGGCCCGTCGCTCGGCATCGACTGGGGCGGCCAGGGCAGCCGGGCTATGATGCTTGTCTATAACCTGCCGGCGGTTCCCGCGCTCTACAAGCGCTTCGGCGGCGTCTCCGGCTCGGCCTATGTGGTCGCCGGCGTCGGCATGACGGTGCTGACCGACGAGCACATCGTTCTCGTTCCGATTCGCACCGGCATCGGCGCCCGGCTTGGCATCAATGTCGGCTATCTGAAACTCACCCAGCAGCCGACCTGGAATCCCTTCTGAGCCGGGAGAAACCGTCTCGCGCTCCTCCCACAGTCTTCGCAGGCGCTGCCTGGCTTGAAAAAAAGGTGCATTCGCGAATACTTGAAGTGATATTATCGTTATGCTTTCGAGCCAATAAAACGAAAACTCCGAGCATGGCGCGTGTTGCTGCGTGCTTCGAATTGAAATGGCCAGCCCGTGATTGAATTCGCACTCCTGTTTGCCTTGGGCTTCCTGACCGCGGCTATCCTCGGCCTGCTGGCCGCGCCGGTCGTCCACAAGCGCATCGTCCGCTTTGCCGAAGACAGGCTGAAGGCGACGATGCCGCTGTCGCCGCAGGAAGTGCGGGCCCAGAAGGACGCAGCCCGTGCCAGTTATGCCGCCGAAAACGCCCGCACCAGCCAGACGCTGAAACGCGAACGCGACAAGAACGTCGCTCTCCTGTTGCAGAATGGCTCCGTCCTGAAGGAAGCCCAGCGCCTCGCCGGCGAAAATGCCGACCTTCATGCACAACTCGCCGATATGAACGTCGAGGCGGCTGATCTGCGTTCCTCCACCCGCCAGCTGGAACAGAACATCGAGCGGCTGAAGGCGACGCTGGCGGATGTCGAGCGCGACAGCGTCAAGAAAAACATCGACATCAAGACTTTGACGCGTCAGCTGGACCATGTGTCTGCCGATACCGACAGCCTGAGGATCGACGTTGCAGCCCATGATGCCGAAGCGGAAAACCTGAAAAGCCGCATTGCCGGCCTGAGGGACGAGCGGGAAAACCTCCGCAACGAGCTGAAGGCGGAAAGCACCAGGGCGCGGGAACTGGAAGCCCGGCTCGCGCGGGACGAAACCCGCCTTCGCCAGTTCGAAGCCAAGCTCGCCAGGGAAATGGCGGCCAACGCCGACAAGGACAGTTTTCTTGAGCGCCGGGCCAGCGAAATCGAACGATTGAAGGCCAAGGTCAGGGATGCAGGCACCGACCTGCGCGATGCGTCCAAAGCCCTGCGCGCTGCCGGCTTGACAATGCCCGTGCGCCGCGAGAAAAAACCGGCCGCCGCGGACCTTCCAACAGGCGGCGCGTCTTCCCTTGACGCAGGAGACGGTATCAGTGTGGAAAACTCAACCTCGCCGGTCGCGACCATCGATCTGACCGTACCCGCCGAATACGCGCGCAACCGGGCGGCAGCGCTTTCGGAACGGCTGCTCGGCTCGACGACAGCCTCCCACGACGATGCGCTGCGGGAAGAAATCGCCGACATCGCGGCAACCATGGTGGCCTTGACCGCGGCGAAGGAAGGCCAGGGATCGCCGATCCCTGCTCTTCTCAAACCGGCAGGCGCGCGGCCTGACGCTACCGGCAAAAGCCTCGCCAGCCGCGCCCACGACATGCTGCCGCCGGAACATCAGTAAAGTCCTGCCTGCTGCTATCAGATGAGACCGTTGATCATCGCGACCTGATGCAGCGCGATGCCGGTTGCAGTCGCCACATTCAGGCTGTCGAGGCCCGGCCGCTGGCGGATCCGCGCGGTACGGATCGACGCCATGATATTGTCCGGCAGCCCCTCGCCCTCGGTGCCCACCAGAAGGGCGGTGCGCGGCGATGGCAGAATGTCGTGCAGATCGGCCTGCCCGCGCGGCGACAGCCCCCAGATCGCGAAGCCTTCCGCCCGCAGGCGACCGATGAGCGCCGTCACCGAGCCCTCGCGAGAAAAGGGAACGCTCAGCACCGAACCGACGGATACCCGGATCGCCTTGCGATACATCGGATCACAGCTGGTTTCATCCATGAGCACGGCATCGACGCCGAAAGCAGCGGCATTTCGGAACATCGAGCCCATATTATCGTGGTTCGAAATGCCGCAGGCCGCCAGAACCAGGCTTTTGGCGGGAAGCGCGCCGATGAGCGCGTCTAGGCGCGGCACAGAATCACGCTTGCCCAGCGCCAGGACGCCCCGGTGCATGTTGAAGCCGGCAATAGCATCGAACACCGGAGCGCTTGCCACATAGACCGGAATGCCGGCCGGAAAATCAGCGAGGATATCGCCAAGACCATCGACGCGGTTTTCGAGCAGCAGGATCGCCTCGGCCTCGATGCCGCGACCCGAACGGTGCGCGGCCGCCAGCATGCGCAAGACGACGGCACCCTCGGCGATGAACCGGCCATGCCGGCCGGTGAGATCGCGCTCCTTGATCGAGACGAAGCCGGCAATGCGCGGATCAGCCGGGTCGTCGATGCGGACCGGGGTCACGGCGCAGCCTTCTCAGTTGGTCTTGACGGAGATATCCGCGACGATGCGGCCGGCGGCGATGTCGAAGACGATCGCCTTGCGGTCTCCGCCGGCAACCGCACCATAGAACAGGATCTGGCCGCCCGACAGAGCGATATCGGAGACTTCAAACCCGGCAGGCAGCGCGGCGATTGCCGTCAGCGGCGCATCGCTCGGCACGGCAACGGCGGCCGTTTGCGCCACATCCTTGTCATTGGAGCGCGTCACCTTGTAGACAACCGCCCCAAGCACGGCCATAAGCATCACCAACATGATACCGGCCGAGACCAGCTGCAGCTTGATCATCTTGCGGCGCACATTCTCCATCACCGGATCGAGCGGCTTGTCTTCCTGTTCGACTGGTTTCTGATTGGACATGGCTGACCTTATCTGCGGAATGGAATAAGAATGAACGACCCCTTTAAACAAGCCCCGGCGATTAGGAAAGTCCTCACGGCAAATGAGGACGCGAGCGGCCGCATGGACGCGTTCCTGACGGAAGCGCTGGGCGGCGAGTTTTCCCGCAACCGCATCAAGAGCCTGATCGAGCAGGGCGAGGTCTCCGTCAACGGCAAGACCGTCAAGGAAGCCAAGAAGAAGGTACAGCCCGGCGACGTCTTCGAGATCGGCATGCCCGAGGCTGAAGACCCTGAGCCCAAGGGCGAGGATATCCCGCTTGACGTACTCTACGAGGACAACGACCTGATCGTACTCGTCAAGCCGCCGGGTCTCGTCGTCCATCCGGGAGCCGGCAATTGGACGGGTACGCTGGTCAATGCGCTCATTCATCACTGCGGCGCGAGCCTGTCCGGCATCGGCGGCGTCAAGCGCCCCGGCATCGTCCACCGCTTGGATAAGGACACCAGCGGCGTCATGGTCGTTGCCAAGAACGATATCGCCCATCGCCACCTCTCCGACCAGTTTGCAGACCATGGCCGCACCGGGCCGCTGGAGCGTGCCTATATGGCCATCGTCTGGGGCCGTCCGCGCGGCCTGAAGGGCACCATCGACGCGCCGCTCGGCCGCGCCGGCGACCGGATCAAGCGCGCGGTCAAGCAGGAGGGTGCCGATGACGCGCGCGAGGCGATTACCCACTATCAGGTTGTCGAACGCTATCTTGAAAAACCCGACTCCACCGCGCTTGCCGCGATGGTGAGGTGCAATCTCGAAACCGGCCGCACCCACCAGATTCGCGTCCACATGGCCTATATCGGCCACCCGCTGATCGGCGACCCGGATTACGGCGCAGCGTTCAAGACAAAGGCCAACCTGCTGCCGGATGCTGCCAAGGCCGTGGTCAACCGTTTCCCCCGCCAGGCCCTGCACGCCTTCATGCTGGCCTTCGAACATCCGACCACTGGAAAGACCATGCATTTCGAATCCCCCGTGCCCGACGACATGCAGGAACTGGTCGAAGCGCTGCGCGGCCGCTGAAACGGCCGCGGCGGGTTCATAAGCGCCGCCAGCGACGCATGAATCATAGCGAGGAAGTTATGGCCAGCTTGTCGTCGCGCGTGGCAACGCGGCGGGTCGCAGCGCCCATATGGTGCCGTTCAACCGTAGATCTGGCCTGCCTGCAAGCCATTGCTGGCCGGCACCTGTTGATCCCGGCCAAATCGCAAGATCGGTCGAGCGCGATATGTCCGGAAGGGCCTAGCTGGTGTCGCCACGGAGGAAAAGACAATGAAGGCGGCGCTTGAAAACTACCATGCCCGAATGCAGCGGGTGCTGGACCACATAGACCAGCATCTGGACGACGATCTGGGCCTGGAGGTTTTGAGTGGCGTCGCGGCGTTCTCGAAATACCATTTCCACCGGCAGTTCACGTCCACCTTCGGGTTGTCCGTGCATCGCTATGTCCAACTCGCCCGCATGAAGCGCGCTTCGTACCGGCTGGCCTACAGGGACGCTCAGAGCGTCACGGACATAGCGATGGATGCCGGTTACGACGCACCGGATGCATTCGCCCGCGCCTTTCGGCAAAGGTTCGGGCAATCGCCTTCGTCATTCCGAAAGTCTCCCGAATGGGAAACGTGGCTTGCGGCCTTCGGGCCTCTCGACAACGCCAGGAGCAAGCTCATGCAGAAAACTTATACCCATGAAGATGTGACGATCCGCGATGTGACCCCGACGCCGGTGGCGATCATGGAGCATCGGGGCGACCCAGCAACCATCGGCGATACCATCCAGCGGTTCATCGCCTGGCGAAAGGCCCATGGCCTGTCATCCCCCAAGACCAGCCCGATCTTCAACGTCTTCCGCTCCGAGCGGCGGCCCGCGTCCCCGGCCGATTACCGGATGGACCTGTGCACGGGCATCGATTTCCCGCCGGGACCGAATGACGAGGGCGTCGTGGCGGGTTTCATCCCCGGCGGGCGCTGCGCCGTGCTGCGCGTCGTCGGCAATACCGACAATCTGGAGCCAGCCGCTCTCTACCTCTATCGCGACTGGCTGCCGGCCAGCGGCGAAGAGACAAGGGATTTCCCTCTCTACTGCCAGCGCCTCGCCTTCTTCCCCGAGGTGCCGGAGCATGAGACGATCGCGGAGCTGTTCCTGCCGCTGAAATAGGACGCTGGACGGCGGCTTGTCCCTTCTGATCACCAGAGGCGGACAGGCCGTTGTCCACTTATCCCGGTCATTCCGCATTTACGAGTTCACGGACCGGCCCGCAGCAGGCTATAATGCTCCCGTCCAACGGGAGGCTCCATGAGCCAGTTTTCGGCCAGGAAAATTCTCGAAACCGAGATGGTTACCGTCCACGACGTCCTGTGCAGCGGCGAATGCCGGCACAGGAGCGACGAGGAATGCTCGCGCGTCACAAGTCTTGTTTTCCCCTATCGCGGCGTTTTCCTGCGCCATGTCGGTGGCAACGATGCGGTTGCCGAGGCAAATCAGGTCCTGTTTTTCAACCGCGACGAGGACTATCGCATCAGCCATCCGGTGGACGGTGGCGATGCCTGCCTGAGCATGGCCGTGCACGAGGCCGCGCTTGAGGAGCTGGTTCCCAAGGTTCACCGGGCCGCGAGGAGCCCATTCGCCTTCAACAAGCAGCGCCTGAGAATAGACGCGCGCGCTCAGGCACTCGTGGCTCTGTTGCGCCACAGCCTCATCAGGGGCAGAGCGGAAACCATGGAGGCGGAAACGCTGGCGATGACGCTGGTGCGCCGCGCCGTCGGCGAGCGCACCGCGCGCGCCGCGACTGCCAGCATCGGCAGGCAGAAACTCGTAGACCGCGCCAAGCTCATTTTGTCCTCCGACCTCGCCCGGCGATGGACGCTGGCAGAGATCGCCCGCGAAGCCGGCGTTTCGCCGGTCTACCTCACCCAGGTCTTCCAGCAGGTCGAGGGAACGCCGCTCTATCGCTATCATCTGCGGCTGCGGCTGGCCAAGGCGCTCGACCTGCTTGGAAGCTATGACGATCTGACAGGGCTTGGCCTCGATCTCGGTTTTTCGAGCCACAGCCATTTCTCGGCCTCATTCCGCCAGGCCTATGGCCGCACGCCAGCCGAATTCCAGCGCTTCGCCGGCCTGCGCTGATCCCACCGTTTGGGCAGCGGGCGAGATTGCTAAAGAATCTGACAGCGCCTCCACGGCCGAAATGGTCTTCTCTCCCGGTCGAAACCAACCAAACGGAGGAATGATCATGCAGGAAAACACCTGTGCCGCATGTGACTGCGAACTCGATGCAAGCCGCATCGCCGTCAAGATCGGCGGGAAGACCGTCGAGGTCTGCTGCGAAGAATGTGCGCAAGCCCTGCGGGAAGCGGACGCTGCAATCCACATCACCCAGGCATCGAAGGGATAAGACCGGAACCGGTCCCCTGCCCTGCCGCGCCGGCCCGATAAAGGGCCGGCATCTCCCGGAGAGAGATCATGAAGAACGAAGCCCATGTGATCGGCGATCGCGTGCCGAACGAACGCGACCTTGTTTTGGAACTGAAGCTTGCGTTGCTGAGCATCGAAGACGAAGAAGCAATTGGCGTACCGGCCCTCGCAACTCGTTTTCCCCGGCCGCGCCGGTTTCTCGGCTTCGTCGTCAGAACATTGCGCGAGCGGCGCAATCGGCTGGCGCTGCTTGAACTCAGCGACGATCAGTTGAAGGACATCGGCCTCTCACGATGCCAGGCCTGTGGGGAATACAGCCGTTATCGGCAGGCAAACCCGAGCGAAAGCGCCGAAGCCAATTCAACGACAAGCCAACCGGAAGACAGCCCGGATCTTTCAAGTCCCATGCATCCTTTCCCGGTCTGGCGCGTTTTCGGGGGACAGCAAAAGGAGAAACCCGATGGTTGATGTTGCACAGATCAGAGAACATGCCGAAGTTATCAGCGCCGACGGCCTTCATGTCGGCACGGTCGATCGCGTTGAAGGCGACCGCATCAAGCTGACGAGGAAGGACAGCGGCTCCGGTCACGAGGGCCATCACCATTTCATTGCCCTCGAACTGGTCGCAAGCGTCGACGAAAACCGCATCCGCCTCAGCGCCAATGGCGATGTTGCCGTGATGTTCGAGGAAGAAGAAGACAATTCGCCGATCCACTGATCGCAAACGTCGAAAATCGCCAGAATTGATGTTTTCCGCCCTTGATATTTCGAAGGCGGACACAATTTACAGGCTGTAACCCGCCTGGAGCATTCGCTTCTCCGGCTTCACGTCTCTGTGAAACCGGAGTGCTTGAATCATGCTTTCGCCGCACTTATCTATGAGCATGTGGGGTCGGACAGACCCACATGCCCGGCCTGCCAGAAGGAGGCCGGAACGCGAAAGGGGGGTGCATCATGGCCCGCAGCACATTACCGTCCATTACCGCCGGAGAAGGCGGTCTTAATCGTTACCTCGATGAAATCCGCAAGTTTCCCATGCTTGAACCGCAGGAAGAGTACATGCTCGCCAAGCGGTATCAGGAGCATGACGACCGCAAGGCCGCCCATCAGCTCGTGACCAGCCATCTGCGCCTCGTGGCGAAGATCGCCATGGGCTACCGCGGCTATGGCCTGCCGATCGGCGAAGTCGTTTCCGAAGGCAATGTCGGCCTCATGCAGGCCGTCAAGAAGTTCGATCCGGAACGCGGCTTCCGCTTGGCAACATACGCGATGTGGTGGATCAAGGCCTCGATCCAGGAATATATCCTGCGGTCCTGGTCGCTCGTTAAAATGGGCACGACTGCCAACCAGAAGCGTTTGTTCTTCAACCTGCGCCGCCTCAAGGGCAAGATCCAGGCCCTCGACGAGGGCGATCTGAAGCCCGATCAGGTCGCGCATATCGCCACGACCCTGAAGGTTTCGGAGGCCGAAGTGATCTCGATGAACCAGCGCCTCTCCGGGGACGCATCGCTGAACGCGCCGATCAAGGCCGGCGAAGGCGAATCCGGACAGTGGCAGGACTGGCTCGTCGACGACCACGAGAGCCAGGAAGACATGCTCATCGAGCAGGACGAGCTGGAAAGCCGACGCAGTCTTCTGTCGAGCGCAATGAAGGTTCTGAACGATCGCGAACGCCGCATCTTCGAGGCCCGTCGCCTGACCGAGGATCCGGTAACGCTCGAAGATCTGTCGACCGAGTTCGACATCAGTCGCGAGCGTGTCCGCCAGATCGAGGTCCGCGCCTTTGAAAAGGTCCAGGATGCCGTCCGCAAGGCGGCACAGGATCGCCAGAACGCGCTTCGGGTCGTCGAAGACGCCTGAGCAGCCCGCAAGCCGACCCAATAAAAAACCGGCTGGATCGCTCCAGCCGGTTTTTTCGCGTCCGTGTTTTCCGATCGTCCTATTGACCGGCAGGATTTGGCTTCGCAATGAGGCTCCAGGCCTGCATGGCCTTGGTGAAGGCCTCAGTGCCCGCAGGCCCCTTCTCAAGGGTCAGGAGCGCGCGGCGGCCATTGCGATAGGTCAGGGGAATATCGATCCAGCTGCGGCTGCGCAGAAGCTCTGTGTTCGTTGTGACAGCTTCCGGAAAGTCATTGAGCGCGATCATGTGGAAGTCTTCGGTGATCTTGGCCGGCACCGCGATCAGCGCATCGCCGCGATCCTGCTCGTTGCGTTTCATGGCCACACGCTGCACGCTGTCGATGCTGCCGCCTTCGAAATTCTCGGGCAGCGAAAAGACGAATTCGATCACGTGGCTTGCCGGCAGCGACGAGTCGGCATTGCGCTTGATCGTCATCAGCGCCGTCAGACCGCGATCCGGCACATTGATCTGCGCCTGGATGACCGGCTCCGGCTTGGCATCGCCGCCCGGCGATTCCTCCTTGACGGACCACGCGACATTGCCTTCGATCGCAGTCGGCGCGGACTGACCCAGCCGTTCCTCATAAAGGAACATCTTCTGGGCACCGGCGGGCACCTGCTGCGTTGCCGGGTCGGCCGCCACCTGCTGTCCGGGAACCGGCTGCGCGGGTTGCGTATCTCCGGTGGTCTGGCCTGCCGGAACTGCCGGCGTTGCCTGCGCGGTGTCAACCGGCTTTCCCGCCTCGGTTTGCGCAGCCACGGACTTGCCTTCTTCAGTAGGGTTCTCGCCAGTCGGCGCGGCAGCGGGGCCTTGATCGACCTCGGTTCCGTCCTGCTGCAGGCGTTGCGTGAACTTGGTCGTGCCCTCGAGCGAGGCGACGTCGGTGTTCGCCGGTGTCTGTGTCTGATTGTTGGTTTGTGGCGTCGTCAGGCCCTTGGTGCCATCTTCCGGCGTCGATGTATCCGGTTTCGTCTGCCCCGGCATCTGCGCCGTTACAGTGTCCAGCATGCCGGACACCCAGGAATTTACCACGGTCTGATTTTGCCAATAGGCATAACCGCCGCCGCCGAGGGCGAGCAATAACACAGCGGCAAGTCCGATAGCCTTCACATTGAACGTCGAACGCTTCGGCTCCACCCGATAGGAGACCGGCCTTGTCGGTACGCCCACGTCTTCGCCCAATCCGGTGAAGCTTCCGGCCGCTTGCGACGCGGATGCGCCACCAACGGCTGCTGCGGAGCTGCCATGTTCCAGAAGCTCGTCGATATCGGTCCAGCCGTTATTGGCGGCCTTCTGCTGTTCCGGCTCCACAGCCGCCGATTTCTCGACGGGCCACGACCAGTCCGAAATCGGGGGCTCGGACGTTTCGGCGGCCGGGCCTGCGCTCTCGGTAAAGGGATCGTTGTCATCCCACGCCCAGGACTTCGACGGCTCGGCGGCAGCTTGATCCTTGCCCTCCGTGACATCGCGCAGCGGCGTCACCGTTTCGACGGGTTCGGCGTTCGTCAGGTCGGGGATCTCGTCGGCGGCTTCCGTCCAGACCGGCTCGCCATGAGCGGCAGCCGGAACCGGATCGCTCCATTCCGGCAATTCCCACTCGGAAGATGCCGGGCGCGCCGGCTTCTCGTCTTCCGGCTCGCCATGGTGCTCGACGACATGTTCCGCTTCGCCCGTTTCTTCAGTATGGGTTTCTTCAGCATGGCTTGTGTCAAGCGGCGCGGCTTCGCCTTTATCCGGCTGCTCAAAAGCAGCGGTAACGGAATGCTCCGGCTCATCGGATGGAGCGAGTTCCGGTTCAGGCTGATGCTCTTCGGGTTCTGCCGAATGGACCGGCTCGGGAACATATTCCTCCTCGGAATAGGCCTCGGTCCCGGCTTCCGTCACCGGTTCTGGCGGATGATCCGCATGCTCTTCCGCGACGGGTGCCTCGGAAGCCTCGACCGGCACAACGGTCGCGACCTGCTCTTCCGCCGGCTCGGGAGCCTCTTGCTGCGCCTCGTCTACGGCAGGCTCGGCGACATGTTCCTCGACCTCGGCGATCTCGGGCGCCGAATCAGGCTGCTGCTCGTCAAGCGGAGGAAGAGCCTCGGCGTGGTCGTCCTCGACCTCGTTGATCGCCGCCTCCAGCTTGACCATCTGGCGTTCGATCATCTCGTCCGAAGGACGAGGCTTCATGCTTTCAAGCTGACGGCGGACGGCAGCACGGGCCTTTTCATAGACCTTGGCCCGCATCTCGGGAACATTGTCCGACAGACCGTCGACGGTCCTTCGAATAACTGCAACAAAATCCGCCATCAGAACTTTCTCATACCATCGGCGTGTTTACGCCAAACTCTGCCTAGTCGTAAACGTGAAGACTAGTCCTCAAACGGGTCTGTCACAAGTATGGTGTCGTCACGCTCCGGGCTGGTCGAAAGCAGCGCCACCGGCGCCCCGATCAGCTCTTCGACCTGGCGCACATACTTGATGGCCTGGGCCGGAAGCTGCGCCCAGCTGCGGGCGCCGACAGTCGATTCTTTCCAGCCTTCCAGCGTGATGTAGACCGGCTTGGCCTGCGCCTGCTGTGCCTGGCTTGCCGGCAGATGATCGATCTCGACGCCATCCAGAGTATAACCGACGCAGATCTTCAACTCGTCCAGACCGTCGAGTACGTCGAGCTTGGTCAGCGCGATGCCGGTAATGCCGTTGGTCGCAACCGACTGACGCACCAGCGCTGCATCGAACCAGCCGCAACGGCGCTTGCGGCCGGTGACCGTGCCGAATTCATGACCCTTTTCACCCAGGAACTGGCCGATCTCGTCATGCAGCTCGGTCGGGAAAGGCCCCTCGCCGACGCGCGTCGTATAGGCCTTGGTGATGCCGAGGATATATCCAAGCGCGCCTGGCCCCATGCCGGAACCTGCTGCCGCCTGCCCAGCCACCGTGTTGGACGAGGTGACGAAGGGATAGGTACCGTGGTCGATGTCGAGCAACGTGCCCTGCGCGCCCTCGAACAGGATGCGCGCGCCCTTGCGGCGCTGGCGGTCGAGCAGCAGCCAGACGGTTTCCATGAATGGCAGGACGCGGGCAGCGATCGAGGAAAGCTCGGTCATGATCGCATCATGGCTGACCTCGGCTTCGCCAAGACCGCGGCGCAGCGCATTGTGGTGGGTCAGCAGGCGGTCGACCTTGGCGGGCAACGTGTCAAGATCGGCAAGATCCATGACGCGGATGGCGCGGCGGCCGACCTTGTCTTCGTAAGCCGGGCCGATGCCGCGGCGGGTGGTGCCGATCTTGGTGCCGCTGTTGGAGGCAGCATCCTCACGGATACCGTCGAGCTCGCGGTGCAGCGACAGGATCAGCGTGGCATTGTCGGCAATGCGCAGGTTTTCCGGCGTGATCGTGACGCCCTGCTTGTCGAGCTTCTCGATCTCGGCGATCAGCGCATGCGGGTCAATGACGACGCCATTGCCGATGACGGCGAGCTTGCCCGGACGCACGACGCCGGAGGGCAGGAGCGACAGCTTGTAGCTTATGCCGTCGATCACCAGAGTATGGCCAGCATTGTGCCCACCCTGGAAGCGCACGACGATATCGGCGCGCTCGGAGAGCCAGTCGACAATCTTGCCCTTGCCTTCATCACCCCATTGCGATCCGACCACCACGACATTCGTCATTTCAGATTTCCTGTTTCCTTGGCGCCAGTCACTGCGCTGTCTTCAAACCCGCGCATCTATACTGTTTTGTTTTTTGGAAAGCGACCCTGTTTAGGCATGGATTGGGGGTTTTTGCATGGCATTCACGCGGTTTAGCCTATATCAGGAAGCCTCCGGAAGCTTCGGGTTCACAACGAGGCTCAAAGCAGTCTAGGGAATCACCACCTTTGAACCTCCAAGCCTATGTCATTCTCTGCATCACCACATTGATCTGGGGCGGGAACTCGGTTGCCGGGAAGATGGCTGTCGGCCATGTCAGCCCGATGATGCTGACGAGCCTGCGCTGGGTGATCGCCTGCACCGTACTGCTGGTTTTCGCCGCACCCCAGGTCCGCCGCGATCTGCCGGTGATCCGCAGGAACTGGCTGCTTTTGCTCGGCTACGGCACCGTTGGCTTTACGGCCTTCAACGCCTTCCTCTATTCCGCGCTGCAATTCACCAGCGCCATCAATGCCGTCATCGAGCAGGCCGGCATTCCGATGGTGATCTTCGTCTTGAACTACGTGCTGTTTCGCACCGCCTTTTCGATGGCGCAGATCGCCGGCTTCACGCTGACCCTGTTCGGCGTGGCGCTGACCGCATCGCATGGCGACCTCACCACGCTTCTCTCCCTTCAACTCAACCAGGGCGATGCCCTGATGATGGCTGCCGTGCTTGTCTATGCCGGCTATACCGTGGCCTTGCGCTGGAAACCCGAGATCCACTGGAAGAGCCTGATCGCCATCTCGGCTTTCGGGGCGCTCGTCAGCAGCATCCCGCTGCTCGGCTGGGAGATCGCGACAAACCGGATGATCTGGCCCGATACGCAAGGGTGGGTCATCGTCGCCTATGCCGGCTTCCTGCCCTCGCTGGTGTCGCAGATCCTCTATGTCCGCGGCGTCGAACTGATCGGTCCCAACCGCGCCGGGCTGTTCATCAACACCATCCCGATCTTCGGCACGCTGCTGTCGATCGTGCTGATCGGCGAGGCGCTGCAGACGTTCCATATCGTCGCCCTGGCGCTGGTCCTTGGCGGCATCGCGGTGGCGGAGCGCGGACGGCCGCGCCTGCCGGAAGACGTAAAAGCGCGATAGGTCTTCTAAGCGACATCCCGTTCCATATAGACGGCCTGGCCGCCATAGCTTTCAAGCTTTCCGGCAAGTGCCCCATCCATGTGCGCCGAGAAACCCTGTCGCTCCCAAAAGCCCTGCGATCCATTAACCGAGACAAGCGCCACCGTTGTGAAGCCGGCCTGACGGGCCTGCTCCGCAAGCAGCGCCGAAACCTTGGCGCCGGCGCCGGAGCCGCGCGTGGCCGGCAGCAGCGCCAGATCGTGGAGATACCATATGTCCGCCTCCACCGGGATCGCGCCAAGCCGGGCGTCGACCGGCGGCGGCGAGCGCCGGATCCACGGATGGCTGAGAACGTATCCCGAAACCACGCCATCGTTTTCCAGCACAAAACATCCCTGCGGGCAAAGCAGCAGCCGTTCCAGAAGCACGTCCTGCGCCTCGGGCTGAAGGTCATGGGCGATGCACTGGATGTCATAGATGACGCCGATGTCCGCCGGATCGGCGGGGCGCCAACGATAGGCCGTATTTTTCTCAGTCATGCCATTCGCTTTCGTCAACGACAGACGCGCCGGAGATTATCCGGCGCGTCTGTCTGTCAGTCCTTGGAACCACAATTCCCCGGGAGATCAGTCGACGTTGAAGACCAGCGGCTTGGCGGCCCGGATCGCCGGGTTGGCGCGCAGCTTGTCGAGCACGTCTTCGGATACCGCGCCATCGACATAGAGCAGCGCGATGGCATCGGCGCCGGCATTGTGACGGCCGAGCTGGAAGTTGGCGATGTTGACACCGGCATCGCCCAGCGTCATGCCGATGAAGCCGATCATGCCGGGAACGTCGGTATTGGTGATGTAGACCATGTGGTTACCGACATCGGCGTCGAGATTGATGTCCTTGATCTGGATGAAGCGCGGCTTGCCGTCCGAGAAGACCGTACCGGCAACCGAGCGCGTCTGGTTTTCAGTCGTCACCGTCAGCTTGATGTAGCCGTCGAAGACGCCCGACTTGTCGCGCTTGACTTCGGACAGGATGATGCCCTTTTCCTTGATCATCACCGGTGCCGAAACCATGTTGACGTCGGCCACCTGCGCCCGGATGAGGCCCGCGAGTGCCGCACTCGTCAGCGCCTTGGTATTCATGCCGGCCGTCGCGCCGTCGTAGAGGATCTCGATTTCCTTGATGGCGCTTTCCGTCACCTGGCCGACAAAGGCGCCGAGAACATCGGCAAGCCGGATGAACGGCTTCAGGAGCGGCGCTTCCTCGGCCGTGATCGACGGCATGTTGATGGCATTGGAGACGGCACCCTTGACGAGATAATCCGACATCTGCTCGGCGACCTGCAGGGCGACATTTTCCTGCGCTTCCGTGGTGGAGGCGCCGAGATGCGGCGTGCAGACGACGTTCGGCAGGCCAAACAGCGGGCTTTCGGTGGCGGGCTCGACTTCGAACACGTCGAAACCGGCACCGGCGACATGACCGGACTTGATGGCGTCGGCAAGCGCATGCTCGTCGACGAGGCCCCCACGGGCGCAGTTGATGATGCGCACGCCGGGCTTGGTTTTAGCCAGCGCTTCGCGGTTGAGGATGCCGCGCGTCTTGTCGGTCATCGGCACGTGCAGGGTGATGAAATCGGCCTGGGCAAGCAGTTCGTCCAGCTCGACCTTGGTCACGCCCATCTCCTCGGCCCGTTCCTTCGACAGGAAGGGGTCATAGGCAAGCACGTGCATCTTCAGGCCGATGGCACGGGCGCAGACGATGCCGCCGATATTGCCGGCACCGATGACGCCGAGCGTCTTGCCGGTGATTTCGACACCCATGAATTTCGACTTTTCCCATTTGCCGGCCTGGGTCGACGTATCGGCCTGCGGCAGCTGGCGGGCGACGGCGAACATCAGCGCGATGGCATGTTCGGCCGTCGTGATCGAATTACCGAACGGCGTATTCATGACGATGATGCCGCGGCGCGAGGCGGCCGGGATATCGACATTGTCAACGCCGATGCCGGCGCGGCCGATCACCTTGAGGTTGGTCGCAGCCGCGATCAGCTTCTCCGTCGCCTTGGTGGCGGAGCGGATGGCGAGACCGTCATAATTGCCGATGATCGCGGCAAGCTTTTCCTTGTCCTTACCGAGTTGCGGCTGGAAATCGACTTCGACGCCGCGATCGCGAAAGATCTGGACGGCAGTTTCCGAAAGTTCATCGGATACGAGTACGCGAGGTGCCATGAGAGGCCTCCATTGGTTTCGTCAAAAATTGAAAGGGTATGAAAGGACCGCGCCCTGTTGGCGCGGCCAGAATCCTGTCAGGCCGCAGCCTGGGAAAGCGTTGCCTTCTGGGTCGCAAAAGCCCAGTCGAACCAGGGCATCAGCGCCTTGAGATCCGAGGTCTCGATGGTCGCACCGGCCCAGATACGGAAACCGGACGGCGCATCGCGGTAGGCACCGATATCGTTGGCGACACCCTGCTTTTCGAGAAGCGCGACCATGCCCTTGGCAAAGGCATCCTGCCCGGCGGCATCGAGAGCGGCGACGTCGGCGTCAACGATCTTCAGGCAGACCGAGGTGTTCGACTGCGTGGCCGGATCGATTGCGAGGTTGGCGATCCACTCCGTCTTGGCGACGAAATCATCGATGGCCTTTGCGTTGGCATCGGCCCGGGCGATCAGCGCCTTGAGACCGCCGAGCGACTTCGCCCAGTTGAGCGCATCGATATAATCCTCGACGCAGAGCATCGACGGCGTGTTGATCGTCTCGCCCTGGAAGATGCCCTCGATGATCTTGCCGCCCTTGGTCATGCGGAAGATCTTCGGCAGCGGCCAGGCCGGTTCATAGCTCTCAAGACGCTCGACAGCGCGCGGCGAAAGGATGAGGATGCCGTGCGCGCCCTCGCCGCCCAGAACCTTCTGCCAGGAGAAGGTGACGACATCGAGCTTGGCGAAGTCGAGGTCCTGAGCGAATGCGGCGGACGTCGCGTCGCAGATGGTCAGACCCTTGCGGTCGGCTGGAATGAAATCGGCATTCGGAACACGGACGCCAGATGTGGTGCCGTTCCAGGTGAAGACGACGTCGCGATCGAAATTGACCTGGCTGAAATCGACCAGCTTGCCGTAGTCGGCGACGAACTTGCGGGTGTCGGGGAGCTTCAGCTCCTTGACGACATCGGAAACCCAGCCGGATCCGAAGCTTTCCCAGGCGACCATGTCGACGCCACGGGGCCCAAGCAGCGACCAGAGCGCCATCTCGACGGCGCCGGTGTCGGACGCAGGCACGATGCCGATGCGGTAGTCCGGCGGCACTTGCAGAATTTCGCGGGTAAGGTCGATCGCCTGCTTCAGCTTGCTCTTGCCAACCTTGGCACGGTGCGAGCGCCCGAGGGCTGCATCGGAGAGCGCATCAAGCGACCAACCGGGGCGCTTGGAGCAGGGACCAGAAGAAAAATGGGTGTTTGCCGGACGCAATTCCGGTGTCGCAGGGGTCGTCATCAAAGCTATCCTTCCAGATAGAAAGCCTCTCGTTAGGGAGAGGTGGCCTGCCGCCGTGAATATGGCGGAGCGGGAAGGAAGTCAAGAATGATATGTCGCTGTTGAAAAGATTTTTGACGTTGCGAGCATGGTCGGGGTCGCCGGCGGCCTCGCCTACCAAAGCGACAGCCGCAGACCCGCGCGAATTTCGTGGCGGCCGAGGCCGTCGTCGAGGCCGTCAATGTCGCTGCTGCCGAATATGTCGCCATCGGCAATCTGCGAATAGCGGTAGCCGACATCGAGCTTCAACCGTTCCGTCATGTCGTAGGAAACGCCGGCCATCAGCGCATAGGTGAAGCGCCAGCTGCTATCGCCGTCGAAGGACTGGTTGACGGGAGCAGCGCCGGAGCAGCCGGCAGCGCCGGGCACGCAGCTGGTGCGGAGCGCGACATCACTCCAGCGAAACTGCGTTACACCAAGGCCCGCGCCGACATAAGGGGTGAGGCCTGCCACGGTCGCGATATCGACATAGCCGTTTGCCATGAGGCCCATTGCCTTGTAATCGGCCCCCAGACGCCCCGCGCAGGTCGTGCCGGCCGCTTCGCCGCCGCAGGGAATGTCCGCCTCTCCCGACCCGTTGACGTCTCCTTCGAAATAGTCGCCGGTCAGGTCAGCACGGAACATGTCGTTGAACTGATATCCGACGCCCAGGGAGCCGGAAAACGGCTTGTCGAAATTTGCGTCGAAGGACGCCGAGTTCGTAGCACCAGTGCCGGCGTCGAACAGGCGAAGCGAAGGATCGCCTCCGTCGGTCCAGCCGGCATAACCGAGATCGCCACGCAGATAAAAGCCCTGCGTGCCGGATTCCGCCGCCGATATGGTGACTTCCGGCGCATTGAAGAGATCGTCCGCCGCAATCGCCTCGCCACTGGCAAGCAGCAGCGTGAGCGCAGATGCATTGAGAAGAGCGTGCCGCCAGTTCATTGGTACCGTCCTTGGAAAAGCCATCCGCGGCGGCGGGATTGACCCTTACCGCTCGCGTCTCCGAGCGTTAATCATCGCATCGACCGGTTAACCTCAGGTTAAGCATGCTTCTTAACCACTGCGGCCCCGCAGAAACGGAAAAGGCCGCCCCGAAACCGGACGGCCTTTGAAAGGGATGTGCCGTGGAGCTTACTTGTAGACAGCAGGCTCGGCCGGTGGAACGTAGGCTTCCGGGCAGCCGCCGAAGGAGTAGCGCAGACCGGCGCGGGCTTCGTGCACATAGATACCCTCGTCCGAACCAGGGCCGCTATTGGCGTTGTAGCCGAACATGTCGCCACCCAGCACGTGGCGGAAACGATAGCCGACATCGGCCTTCAGATTGCAGGTCAGGTCGATCGCCGTACCGGCCATCAGGCCGTAGGTGAAGCGCCACTTGCTGCGGCCGTCATGCTCGAAAGTCGGATCGCAATTGGCCGGATTGCCGGTTTCGCAGCTCGTGTTGCGCAGCTTGTCCCAGCGAACCTGCGTGCCACCGATACCGGCACCGACATAGGGCGTGAAGGAACCGTAAGTGCCAATGTCTACATAAGCGTTGGCCATCAGGCTCCAGGCGGCGATTGCCGAAACATCGCGCGAGGTACAGGCGACGGCGACACCGCAGCCACCTGTTGTCGATCCCTCGAAATCGGCGTTGCCGAGATAGTCGAGCGTCACGTCGGTGCGCAGGTAGTTGTTGATCTGGTAACCGACACCGCCGCCGATCGTCCAGGTGTCGTCAAGATCTGCCTCATCGAAGTCCCGAACGGAGCGGCCCGGCCCTTGGTAGAAATGGGCGCCGCGAAGATTGGTGAAGGCATAACCGACGTCACCGCGCAGATACCAGCCACTGGCCTCGGTGATCTGAACCGGCTCTGCGATCGGCTGCTCGATGGGCGGCTCATAAAAGTCCGCGGCGAAGGTCGCAGTGCCGCCGAGCATAGCTGCAACAACGCCAATCAAAATAGTCTTCATGGCCTCACTCCAATACTTCTTGTTGCTTGGTCAGCCGGCAGACCGGCCTCCAATAAATGGTGTTGGTGTGGATCATGGATAGGAAAGGTTAAGGTCCGATTAACTACAAAAATTTACCGTAACTGTTAATGATTTTGATTCATTGCCAAGCAACCCGGCTGCGCCGACGTAACAACGGACAAAAAAAGACCGGGCAAAACCCGGCCTTCTTCACGTCTCTTCAACAGATGGAAAGATCAGGGGACGTTGCGCAAGCCGCCGATCACGCCGATCAGTTCGTCGACGATCCGCTCGACCTGGGCCCGGTCATCGCCTTCCGCCATGACGCGGATCAACGGTTCGGTGCCGGACGGACGGATCAACAGCCGGCCGTTCTTGGCAAGCTCGGCCTCCGCGTCAGCGATCGCCTGGCGAACGGTGACATTTTCGAGCGACATGCCGGTCGAAACCCGGACATTCTTGAGAACCTGCGGCACCGGTTCGAAGCGATGGCAAACCTCGCTGACGGATTTGCCCTGACGCTTGACACAGGCGAGAATTTGCAACGCGGCCACGAGACCGTCGCCGGTGGTGCCGAAATCGGAAAGAACGAGATGGCCGGATTGCTCACCGCCGACGTTGAAGCCATGCTGGCGCATGTGTTCGACGACGTAGCGGTCGCCAACCTTGGTGCGATGCAGGTCGAGGCCGCGGCAGTTGAGGTAGCGCTCCAGGCCAAGATTGGACATCACGGTGGCAACGATGCCGCCGCCCTTGAGCATGCCATCCGCCGCCCAACTATCGGCGATCACCGCCATCAGCTGGTCGCCATCGATAACGGTACCGTTCTCGTCGACGATCAGCACGCGATCGGCGTCGCCATCGAGCGCGATACCGATGTCGGCACGCACCTCATGCACCTTCTTCGACAGCGTCGCCGGATGGGTCGATCCGCAGTCGAGGTTGATATTGGTACCGTTCGGCTCGTTCCCGATCGTCACGACATCGGCGCCGAGTTCCCAAAGGGCCAGCGGGGCGACCTTGTAGGCGGCGCCGTTGGCGCAATCGATCGCGACCCTCAAGCCTTGCAGCGTCACGTCACGCGGCAACGTGCGCTTGGCATGCTCGATATAACGATAGATATCGCCCTCGACACGCTTGGCGCGGCCGATCTCGTGCGACTTGGCGAGCTGTGCCGTCATGTCCTTATCGAGCAGCTCCTCGATATGTGCTTCGATCTCGTCGGAAAGCTTGTAGCCGTCCGGGCCGAACAGTTTGATGCCATTGTCCTCGAAGGGATTGTGCGAGGCGGAAATCATCACGCCGACATCGGCGCGCAGCGACCGGGTGAGCATGGCCACGCCAGGGGTCGGGATCGGCCCCAAAAGGAAGACATCGAGTCCCGCGGCCGTAAAACCGGCCACCAGCGCATTTTCCAGCATGTAGCCGGACAGCCGCGTGTCCTTGCCGATCACCACCCGGTGGCGATGCGCGCCATTGCGGAAGATCGTGCCAACGGCGATACCGACGCGCATCGCAAGATCCGGCGTCATCGGAAACACGTTCGACTGCCCGCGGATACCATCCGTACCGAAATATTTGCGTTTCATAAAAACTCCAATTCTTGTCAAAGACGCCAACACACCATCGCCGACAGGCCCATCAGGGAGCCACTTTCAGCAATATCGGCTTGCCGGGTCGCATCTTGCCGGCATGGATGCCCCAGATTGCGATCACGCGGAAAACTGCGCCTGCGTATTCTTGCCATAAAACATTCGCAACAGCATCCTGCTTGTATCATCAGAATTCATTACAGCATGTTACCAATAGGGAACCTGCCGAAACTATATTGATCCATTTGGAGCAAAGAAAAACCGCCGCACCTCAAGGAGCGGCGGTTTTATTTCGGTTTTGTACTCCGTACAAGTCTATTGCGGCTGCGGTTCAAATCCGCCTTCAGGCTCATCACCCTTGTTGCCGACCGAGCCATCTTTCTTGGTTCCGGCGGAGGGGACGGCCGAACCGCGATGCGGCGTCGAATCGTCGCCAAGGTCACGGGCAGGCTTTTCGCCGCGGATCAACGCCTTGATCTCGTCGCCGGTCAGCGTCTCGTATTCAAGCAGGCCTTCGGCAATGGCGACAAACTCGCCATGCATCTCGGTGATGATACGCTTGGCTTCCAGATAGGCCTCGTCGATCAGGCGGCGGATCTCATTGTCGATCTTCTGCGAAGTCGCCTCGGAAACGTTCTTCGACTGCGACACGGAGTGACCGAGGAAGACCTCCTGCTGGTTCTCGCCGTAAGCAACCTGTCCGAGCTGGTCCGAAAAGCCCCACTGCGTGACCATTGCACGCGCCAGCTTGGTCGCCTGCTCGATGTCGGAGGATGCGCCGGAGGTGATGTTCTCCTTGCCGAAGGTGATTTCCTCGGCAACGCGGCCTCCCATCATGATGGCCAGGCGCGACACCATCCACTTGTAGCTCATCGAATAGCGATCGCCTTCCGGAAGCTGCATGACCATGCCGAGGGCACGACCGCGCGGAATGATCGTCGCCTTGTGCAATGGATCGGCAACCGGAACCTTCAGCGCCATGATGGCATGGCCGGCTTCGTGATAGGCGGTCAGCTTCTTTTCGGCTTCGGTCATGGCGGACGAGCGGCGTTCCGCGCCCATCATGATCTTGTCCTTGGCATCCTCGAATTCCTGCATGGTGACGACGCGCTTGTTGCGGCGCGCAGCCATCAGGGCGGCTTCGTTGACGAGGTTCATCAGGTCGGCACCGGAGAAGCCGGGCGTGCCGCGGGCCAGAACCTTGAGGTCGACATTCGGCGCCAGCGGCACGTTGCGGATATGCACCTTGAGGATGCGTTCGCGGCCGTTGATATCGGGGTTCGGAACGACGACCTGACGGTCGAAACGGCCCGGACGCAGAAGGGCCGGATCGAGAACGTCGGGACGGTTGGTCGCGGCGATCAGGATGATGCCTTCATTGGCCTCGAAGCCGTCCATCTCAACCAGCAGCTGGTTGAGCGTCTGTTCGCGTTCATCGTTGCCGCCGCCCAGGCCGGCGCCACGATGCCGGCCGACGGCGTCGATTTCATCGATGAAGATGATGCAAGGGGCGTTCTTCTTGGCCTGTTCGAACATGTCGCGGACACGGCTTGCGCCGACGCCGACGAACATCTCGACGAAGTCCGAACCGGAGATCGTGAAGAACGGCACGTTGGCTTCGCCGGCGACCGAACGGGCCAACAGTGTCTTACCGGTGCCGGGAGGGCCGACGAGCAGCACGCCGCGCGGTATACGGCCGCCGAGCCGCTGGAACTTCTGCGGGTCGCGCAGGAATTCGACGATTTCCTCCAGGTCCTGCTTGGCTTCGTCCACGCCGGCGACATCGTCAAACGTCACGCGGCCATGCGCTTCGGTCAGAAGCTTGGCCTTGGACTTGCCGAAGCCCATCGCACCGCGCGAGCCGCCCTGCATCTGCCGCATGAAGAACAGCCAGACACCGAGGATCAGCAGCATGGGCAGCAGCGTACCGACATAGCTGAGGAAGCCGGAAGAGCCGTCGGTTTCGGGGCGAACCGTCACGGTCACGTTCTTGGCTTCCAGGCGCTCGGTCAAAGCCGTATCGATCGCAGGCGCATAGGTCTGGAACGTCGCGCCGCTTTCGGCGTATGAACCGATCACCTTGTTGCCGGTGATCACCACTTCCTTGACGCGACTGCCGTCAACGTCCTTCAGGAACTGGGAAAAGGGCACATCCTTCGATCCGCTACGCTCGGTCGGCTGCTGGAACATGCTGAAAAGCGCGATCAGCAGCAGGGCAATGATTGCCCATAGGGCAAAATTTCTGAAATTAGGGTTCATCGAACTCCCCGGAACCTCTGTCGCAACCCGCAATGATTTGTGGCTGCATTCTTGCGCCTAACATAGGGTTGCGTGACCGGCTTGCCAAGGCAAACTCAGGCCCAAGCTGTCTTTTCCGTCAAAACATCGTGAACCGGAGGAGCAAGATACCGGTCACGGCCAAAGAGTGTGGCGATGCTATTGGCCATCATCAGGTCGAAACACGGCAAAAAGGTGTCGTAAAGGCTAATACTGCTTTCGATGCGGGGTGTTGACGGCAAAGACAGGGGGGCGTCCGGGCGTTCCTCCGGCGGCTGCGCCGGCGCCCATGTCAACGCCGATTTGACAGCGCGCTTGGTCACCGGCTCCGGCAGACCTGCGGCAATCAGTCTCGCGCGAAGTTCGGCCGTTTCGCCTCCAGCACCAACCACGATGGACTCCGGACTGTCGTTGGCAACGAGAAAGCGCCCATCCCATATCTCTTTCTGACCGGGTTGAACAACGATCTCGGGCAGATCCCTTGCCTCGCGATAGAGATATGCCCCCGAACGGCGCACGTCGAAAACCACGCGGCCGGCCGTCATGCGCCCGCCCTCCCCACCCGTGAGAAACGCCGTAAGCCGCCTTGCTGTCTCGCGACCGGCAAGATACGGGCGCCCACCAATCACCGCAGTGACCGCAAGCACCGCACGTCTGCAATCCGGATTGGCCATATCCGCGACGAGAGCCCGATCGAGCCGTGCCGCGAGGCCTTCGAAAACGGTGACCTGCGTGCCAAGCAGGCTGGCCGCGCGTTCGCTGGAGCGTCGGCGCGCTTCGCCGGCATCAACAAACACATCCATCGCAGCGCGGATATCGCCGCCCATCGAATGCCGGACCCTGACGCGCTCGAAACTCGAATTGCTATTGCTCGGGTCATCGAGCCACCCCTCGCCCCGCGCCTTGAGATAGTCGCGAATCTCGGCCCGACGCAGACTGAGGAACGGCCGCAGCACCCAGGCGCGGCGATCGACAAGCACCCCGGCCGCCATTCCGGCAAGGCCGGGTGCATCCGGCTCCGAGCGGCCCTGCCGCATGGTGATGGTTTCAGCCTGATCGTCGGCTGTATGGCCCGTCACAAGGCACAAAGCAGCCATTTCCTGCGCGGCATCGGCCAAGAGGCTGTAGCGCACTGCACGAGCAGCGGCCTGGATGCCGGTCGCCGGTTTTTCC
The DNA here is from genome assembly GCF_017873135.1 of Rhizobium herbae. GTDB lineage: Bacteria > Pseudomonadota > Alphaproteobacteria > Rhizobiales > Rhizobiaceae > Pararhizobium > Pararhizobium herbae. The sequence goes on from NZ_JAGGJV010000004.1 coordinate 141,980, forward strand.
CCCTGCCAGCGACGGACACTATGGCGAATACCTCTTTCGGCACAGAAAGCCGCGACGGCGCGCGCTTCATCTGCGGATTCCGGCCGCAATGCGTGATCGATCGTGCAGGCCGACAGAGAAAACGCCGAAAGGCCGCCACGCATGATCGCTTCATGCAGTGCCAGAAGCAGCCCCTTCGAATCGCTACCGCCGGAAACGGCAACGAGGATCAGGCCGGGTGTCTTGCCCGTTGTCTTGAAGGTGGAGAGAAACTGTTTTGCCGCTTCGACGGCGGCGTGCGGCGCAGCGCGGTCCGCCTCAGCAGGCAAGGCGGCTCTGTTCGCTGGTGACCTTGGCCTTCACCGCCGGCGAGGCCTTCGGATAGCGTTTGTTGACCTCGCGCAGCGTGGCGCAGGCCGTGTCCTTGTTGTCGAGAGCGGCAAGCGACATGCCGAGTTTCAGCAGCATTTCAGGCGCCTTCGGCGATTTGCCATAGGCCTGGTGCGCATTCAGGAATGTTTTGGCGGAATCGTTGAACTTGCCCTGGGAATACTGCGCCTCGCCCATCCAGAAGCTGGCATCGGCTGCCTTTTCGCCTTTCGGGAACGCCTCGAGATAGCTGCGGAATTCGTTTTCGGCCTGGCTGTAATCACCCGTCAGTACGTGGCCATAGGCCGACTGATAGAGATCGCCGGGATTGTCGAGCGCCGCCGTCTGCTGCTGGGTATCCGGGGTCTGGTTGATGCCCTGGTCGACGCCTGGCAGCGTCGTTTCGAGACTCGACGTGTCCCGGGTTGCGGCAACCGGATTGCCGTTTTTATCGAATTCGATCTGGCCGAGCGTCGAGGGTGGAGCGCCGGCATTCGCACCGTCAGCGATAACCGATCCCAAACCTGCGTTGGGATCGATTGCCGTTGCTTGATCAGTCGTTGCCGGAGCGGTGCCGGATGCCTGATCATTCGTACGCGGTGTTTCCAGCTGGCTCTTCTTGGTGGAGCCGGACTTGCCGTTTTCCAGATCCTGGAAACGGAACTCGTTGTCCTCCTGGAACTTGCGGATCTGCTCCTGCATCTGCAGAAGCTGGAAACTCATTTCCTCGATACGCCCGTTGAGCGAGCGGATCGTTTCCTCAAGCTGCCCGATGCGTCCAACCTCGTTCGACTGGACTTTCAGCAGCGGCGCCTTATCCGGCGACTGGTTTTCGCCGTGAATGACGCGGTTAAACAGCGCCGAAAGCGGCATGGCGGCGACTGTCTGCCCAAAACCCGCAAAGGCGGTCAGGCCGATCATTCCCGCCACGACAAAATGTTTCATGTCATGTGTCCTGTTTGTCTATCCCACTCTCACCCGCAACCGGGTTCAAATCGGCCTTTGGATGATTGCCGCACAGTTTTCCAATTGACCTCAAAAAGCAACGGAGTTCGGTGAAAGTGTGACAAAAAAGAAAGGAACGGTCCGAATTGCCGGCCTTTTCGCCGCACGTTGGCCGCAACCGCTGCAATCAGCAGAATCCTCTTGCCCAAACTCCAAAGCGCATGCACTATGCAACTGGTTTTAATTAGCAATCACATCGCGTGCCAGCGTTGCGGCGGCATTCCAGACCAAGACAACGATGCTTATGCAAAAGGAGGACCAGACATGGCGGATTTGACGATCAGGCGCGGCGAGGTGGAGCTTGCCACCGAGACATTCGGCGAACCTTCCAACCCAGCCCTGCTGCTGATCATGGGGGCAATGGCCTCGATGCTGTGGTGGCCGGAAGAATTCTGCGAGAACCTTGCCGCTCAAGGGCGTTTCGTCATTCGCTACGACAACCGCGATACCGGCTTGTCCACGACCTATCCGCCCGGAGAACTCCACTATACCCTTTCCGACATGGCGGAGGATGCGGTAGCGATCCTCGACGGTTACGGGATCGAAACCGCTGACATCGTCGGCATTTCGATGGGCGGTTTCATCGCCCAGCGCGTTGCGCTTGCCTATCCCGATCGCGTCAGGACGCTGACCGTCATGGGTTCAAGCCCGCTGGGGATCGACGGCCTGCCGTCGTTCACGGATGCTTATGGCGAGCACGCGGCGACAGGAGAGAGCATCGACTGGACCGACCGCGCCGATGTCCTCGACTTCATGCTGCGCGACGTACGCATGATTGCCAGCACAACACATCCGCACGACACAGCCGCCGCGCGGCTGTTGGTCGAGCGGGACATGGACCGCGCCCGCTCTTTCGCGAGCGCGACCAACCACTTCATGCTTGAAGGCGGCGACGGTGAAAGGCGCCCGGCCGCGGCCGAGCTGCGCGTTCCCCTCCTCGTCATTCACGGAACCGCGGACCCGATCTTTCCGATCGCCCATGGCGAGGCTCTGGCGAACGCCGTCAGCGGCGCGACGCTGCAGCGGATCGAAGGCGGCGGCCATGAACTGCACAGGAACGACTGGCCGCAGATCACAGCCGCAATCGCTGCGCACGCCCGGATCTCCTGACATGAAAAACGGGCCGCGTGAGCATTCACACGGCCCGTTCCAAATCTGAAGAAGTCCGCGGCCTTCATACAGGCCGACGGATTTTACATGCCGGCGCCACCGAGAACGGTGACGGCGCGGCGGTTCTGCGACCAGCAGGAAATGTCGTCGCAAACGGCGACCGGCTTTTCCTTGCCGTAGGAGATCGTCTTGATCTTGCCGGCCGGAATGCCGCGCGAAGCAAGGTAATCGCGGGTCGCGGCAGCGCGGCGCGCACCAAGCGCAAGGTTGTATTCGCGGGTACCGCGCTCGTCGGCATGGCCTTCGACGGTAATGGCGTAGTTCGGATACTTGGCCAGCCACTGAGCCTGACGGTCAAGCGTCGACTGCGCATCGGCGCGGATCGATGTGGAGTCCGTGTCGAAGAAGATGCGGTCGCCGACATTGACCGTGAAGTCCTGCGCCGAGCCCGGGGTCGCAGCGTTGAGGCCGAGTTCGCCAGCGCTGTTCGGCAGGTTCTTCTTTGAGGCGCAGCCGGCAATGGCGAGCGTCATGAACAGGGCAACCATGACCGGGTTGCGGGCGATGGTCTGCATGCGGCCTTCGGCCTGGGCGTGAATGCGGCTCATGGGCCGGTCTCCTTGGATGTGTAAAATCAGGGTTGCCGAACTGTAACCGGAAGCGGTTAATCCACCTTCAACAGGTATGGTTAACAGAATGACAAAATACGTATGAGGCTTGCTAGATCAGTCCTTTGCGGCGAGAAAGCGGCAACTTCGCCACATTTCCCGCCACGCTGTCACAATGCTATTCGAGCAGCGGCGACCAGGCGGGATCGGAGGCAAACCCCTGTGTCGGCACCAGTTGTTCGTTGTAGCCGGTGAGGTCGATCGAGTAGAGCTGCGGACCACCGGCACCGGCATTCTGGCGGAAGAACATCAGCACGCGGCCGTTCGGTGCCCAGGTCGGGCCTTCGTTGTGGAAGCCGGTCGTCAGGATACGCTCGCCCGAACCGTCCGGCTTCATCACGCCGATCGAGAACTTGCCGCCCGACTGCTTGGTGAAGGCGATCAGGTCTCCGCGCGGCGACCAGACCGGCGTCGAATAGGAGCCGTCGCCGAAGGAAATGCGGTTCTGTCCGCCACCGCCGGCGCTCATGACGTAAAGCTGCTGGCGGCCGCCGCGATCGCTTTCGAAGACGATCTGGCTGCCATCCGGCGAATAGGACGGCGAGGTATCGATGGCTGGCGTCGAGGTCAGGCGTGTCGTCGTGCGCGAACGAAGGTCCATCGTGTAGATGTTGGCGTTGCCGTCCTGCTGCAGGCTCATGATCACCCGCTGGCCATCCGGCGAAAAGCGCGGCGAGAAGGTCATTCCCGGGAAATTGCCGACCACTTCGCGCTGTCCGGTTTCAAGCTGCAGAAGATAGACCCGCGGCTCGTTGCCTTCGAACGACATGTAGGTGATTTCCTGCTTGTTCGGCGAGAAACGCGGCGTCAGCACGATATCGTTGGAATTGGTAACCGCGCGGGCATTGGCGCCGTCCTGGTCCATGATCGCCAGCTGCCGCTTGCGCGCCGTCTTCGGACCGCTTTCCGCGACGTAGACGATGCGGGTATCGAAATAACCCTTTTCGCCAGTGATCTGCTCATAGATCGCATCGGCAATGATATGGGCGACCCGGCGCCAGTTTTCCGGCTGGGTGAAGAACTGCTGGCCGGTCATCTGCTGGCCGGCAAACGAGTCCCACAGGCGAAACTCTGCTTTCAGGCGGCCATCGCCTTCCTGCGTCACTCGGCCGGTGACCAGCGCCTGCGCGTTGATAACCTTCCAGTCTTCAAAGCGCGGTGCGGCGTCCGGATTGGAGATCTTCTCGATGAAGGCCTTTTTGTCGATCGGCGCAAACAGGCCGGAACGCTTGAGGTCGGCGGCGACGACATCGGAAATCTTCTGGCCGAGCTCACCTTGAAGGAAGTCGGTGACGGCGATCGGCAACGGCTCGACATTGCCCTTGTTGATGTTGATTTCCACAAGGGCGTGCGCCGGCGCGGTCATCAGGGTGACCATCGCCGCGAGCGCGATGAGAAAACGGAAGGGGTTGCGTTTCATGATTGCGGAGCCTTTCAGCCATTCATTCGTGTGATGTTCTAAAGCATGGCGCTCGGGTCGAAATTGACGACCACTTCGCTCCAAGAATCGTATTTGTCTGCCGGCAAATTATCGAACGGCGCGGATTTCATGATCGCCCGCCGAACGCTTCCCTCGAAGGTTCTGCGCGCGGATTCCGATCCGCCGGAAGCGACCACTTCGGGCCTTCCGACAATCTCGCCATTCTTGTCCAGCTGCATCGTAACCTTGATCGTCAACCCTTCGGCACCGGAGGTACCGGCAACGACGGACCAGTTATTCTCAATTCGGCCGCGCAACGCGTCCATCTCGCTGACGGAAAGCGTGTTTCCGGTTGTTTTCTTGGCACCGAGCGACGCAGTCTCCGTTGCCCTCTTCGTGCCGCCGCCGGACGAATCCTGCTTATTGAGAAGCGCTGCCACTTCATCGGCATCGAAGTCCGATTTCATAGCCGTCGAGGTCTTCTTCTTTTCGGTCTTATTCTCTTCGTTCTTGCGATCAGGCGTCTTCGCCGTCTGGGCCTGCTGCTCCACCTTGGGCTTGGCCACCGGTGTCGGAACCTTGTCCGGCAGGGCTTCCGCATCCGGATTTTCCGCGGGCTTCTCCTCGGCCGGCGTCTCCGCAGGCTTGGGGTCCACCTTGACCTCTTCCTTCGGTTCCGGCAGCGAGGCAACTTCGGTCGCAGGCTCGGAGGCCGGCTTTTCCTCGGTCACTTCCGGCGTGTCTTCCTTCACCGGCTCGGGGGTCGGAAGGGGCTTGTCCTCGGACTTGATTGCGCCTGTCGATTCCTTCTCGATCGGCTTGGATTCCGGCTTCGGCGGCGTCTTCAGATCGACGGTGTTATCGCCGACATTTTCGCCATTGTTGACCTCGGCCGGCTTCTTCGTCGGAACCGGCGATGGCTTTTCGGATTTCGGAGCCTTTTCGTCACCGAGCTGGGATTGGGTCAGTTCCTCGACCGACACCATATCGACCGGCATGGCCTCCATATTGGAAACCTCGAACTTTTCCGGGCTGCCAAGCGAAACCAACGCCCAGGTCAGCACCAGGCCATGCAGTACAGCGGATGTGATGAGACTGGTCTTCATCGTACGCGCTCTACTGGTCCTTTTTCGGCTGGGTCACGAGGCCGATGTTCTTGAAGCCGGCTTCCTGGATGCGCGACATGACATCGGCAATCACGCCGTAAGGCGACGTCGCGTCACCGCGCACGAAGATGCGCTCGCTGTAGCCGGTCGTGGCGATCGCCTCGAGCTTGGCGGCGACCTCTTCGACCGGGATCGGCGTTTCCTGCAGGAAGACCTGACCGTCGCTTTTCACGGAGATGGTAATCGGCTGCGTTTCGGAATTGAGCGCCTTTGCCTGCGTTTCCGGCAGGTCGATCGGCACGCCGACCGTCATCATCGGTGCTGCAACCATGAAGATGATCAGGAGCACCAACATGACGTCCACGAACGGCGTCACGTTGATTTCGCTCATGATGGCCTTGCCGCCACGGCCGCTACGACCGCCGCGGCGCCGGCCGCCACCCTTCGATCCACCTGCTGACATACCCATGGTCTATCTCCGTCTTCGTGCCGCTGGCAGCTTATTGCGCGGCCTGGCGCGGCTGCAGCTTCTCATCGATCTGGCGCGAAAGAATGGCCGAGAACTCGTCGGCGAACCCTTCCATGCGGGCCGTCAGCTTGCCGGCATCGGCGGAGAATTTGTTATAGGCGATAACCGCCGGGATAGCGGCGAGAAGGCCGATCGCGGTGGCAAGAAGCGCTTCGGCGATACCGGGGGCCACAACCGCGAGGTTGGTCGATTTCGATCCGGCGATCGCCTGGAACGAGGTCATGATACCGACGACCGTGCCGAACAGACCGACAAACGGGCCGGCCGAGCCGATGGTCGCCAACGACCCGAGCCGTGCTTCAAGGGTTTCGGCTTCGCGCGACAGCGTCACGTCCATTGCCCGGTCGATACGCATCTGCAGGCCGATCGGCGAACGGGCGCCCCGCTCGAACGACTTTTTCCATTCGCGCATGGCGGAGACGAAGATCGCCCCCATGCCGGACGTCGCCCGGTCGGACAGCGTCCGATAAAGCTCTTCCAGCGACTGGCCGGACCAGAACACCTGTTCGAAGGCGTCCAGCTGACGGCGCACCTTGCCGAATTTCAGCGTCTTGTCGACGACGATCGCCCAGGTCCAGACCGAGGCGCCAATCAACCCCAGCATGACCAGCTTCACCACGAAGCCTGCTTGCATGAATAGCGACCACAGCGTTACGTCCGTCGTCGCGGCAGCCAATCCAACCTGTTCCATCGTTCTCAAATCCCCGAATCCAAACGCCCGGCAAGAGCAGTCTCATGCTCACAGCCAGGGTGCTCAAACGTCATTGTTGCAAGATTGACCCGGCAGCTGCCGATAACCGGCGTCATGCCGGTCTTTAAGCTTCCTGTCTGCCTTCTTGCGTTCAATCTTGGTGAAAGGATGACGTGCACTGCACAAAACCCTAATATGGGCATTAAGACATCATTATGGTTAAGAGAGTATTACTTTACCGCACTGCAATGGAGGGCATGCAAAGACTTTCCGCCGGAACATTCCGCACCCCGCAGCGTTAGTCGGCCATGAGCGCCATCACTCCGAAGAAATCGTCCCAACAACCATCCAGGCCGCATTTCGACCATCGCGACCGCCTGATTCTCGCGCTTTACGCTCAACTGAAGGCCGAGCGCGAGACGCGCGAAGCCTTGACGTGGGCAACAGAGAACGGCGCCATTTCGCCGGAGATTCTCCAGGCCATGGTATCGGATCCCGTTCCCGCCATCACCAGCGAAGACGTCGCGTCGCTCGAGCGATTGCTCGCCCGCGACGCGAACCACAGGAACATCCCGCATTGACGCACGGCACATAGAAAAGGTGGAAACATGGTATCGCGTGCATTGTGGAAAGGGCAGCTGCGCCTATCCCTCGTTTCCATTCCCGTCGAGGTCTTCAGCGCGACAAAGACCGGTGCGCGCTTTGCCTTTCGCCAGATTCACGAACCCTCCGGCAAACCCATCCACTACGACAAGGTGGTCGATGGCATCGGACCGGTCGATACCGACGAGATCGTCAAGGGTTACGAATACGAGAGCGGCAAGTATGTCCTGCTCGAGCCGGAAGAAATCGACGCCGTCAAGCTCGAGACCAAGAAGACGCTGGAACTGGTTCAGTTCGTCGATGCCTCGGAAATTTCGCCGATCTACTATGACAAGCCCTACTACGTTGTCCCCTCCGACGACCTGGCCGAGGACGCCTATCGCGTGGTCCGCGATGCGCTGCGCAAGTCCGGCAAGATCGGGCTCGGCCAGCTGACGCTACGCGGCCGCGAATATATCGCCGCCATCAAGCCTTGCGGCGACGGGCTGCTGCTCGAAACGCTCCATTATGCCGACGAACTGCGCAAGGCCGATCCGATGTTCCACGGCCTTTCGGGAAAAACCTCCGACGCGGACCTGCTGGACGTCGCAACGGCACTGATCGACAAGAAGACAGCACCTTTCGACGCCACGACCTTCAAGGACAATTACTCGACCGCACTGAAGGAACTCGTCCAGAGAAAGCTCAAGGGCAAGAAAGCAAAGATCGAAGTCGAAGACGAGGAAGACCCCGTCAAGCGCGGCGACAACGTCGTCGACCTGATGTCGGCGTTGAAGAAGAGCCTCGAAGGTAGTGGCGAGAAATCCGCGCCAAAGAAAGCGACCCCGAAGAAGAAATCCGCATGAGGCAGCGCCATGGTCCAGCATCAAGACTCCCTCACTGAATACAATCGCAAGCGCGACTTCACCAGGACCGCCGAACCCAAGGGCGCGACGAAACAGGCCAAGGCGGGAAAGCTCTTCCTGATCCAGAAACATGACGCGACCCGGCTGCACTATGACTTCCGCCTCGAATGGAAAGGCGTTCTGAAGAGCTGGGCGGTGACGCGCGGCCCGAGCATCAACCCGGAAGACAAGCGTCTTGCCGTGCGCACCGAAGACCATCCGCTGGCCTATGGCGATTTCGAAGGCACGATCCCGAAGAAGCAATATGGCGGCGGCACGGTGATGCTCTGGGACACCGGCTGGTGGGAACCGGACAACGATCCCGATGAAGGGTTGAAAGAAGGCAAGCTGAAATTCCACATCCACGGCCAGCGCATGCATGGCGGCTGGACGCTGGTGCGCATGAAACCGCGCGACGGCGAGAAACGCGAGAACTGGCTGCTGATCAAGGAGCATGACGAGGAGACCAGCGAGGATGGCGACAGCCTGCTCACGGAAAATCTGACCAGCGTAAAAACCGGCCGCTCGATGGAAGAGATCGCGTCAGGGAGCGGCGAAAAGAAAGCGCATGTCTGGGAATCCAGTACAAGTGCCGCTGCCAACGTCAAGGCAGGCGCCATTGCCGAGGAACCGCCCGCTCTGCAGGCAAGACGCGAGCGCAGCGGCAAATCGCCAGCATTTGTCAAACCGCAGCTTGCGACCCTCGTCTCCGATCCACCGGCGGGTGACGACTGGCTGAACGAGGCAAAGTTCGACGGCTACCGGCTGATGATCGCCCTCGGCAAGAGCGGGGTCACTTGTTTTACCCGGACGGGTCTGAACTGGACCGAAAAGTTTCCCGATATCATCAACGGGTTTGCCGCGCTGGATTGCGACAGCGCATTGATCGACGGGGAAGCCGTGGCCGCTTCGGAGGAAGGCTCGAAATTCTCCGCTTTGCAGAAAGCCATCAAGACCGGCGGCGAAACGCGCTTTTATGCCTTCGATCTCCTGCATCTCGACGGCAAGGATTTGCGCAGGAAACCGCTGATCGAGCGGAAAAAAGCCCTGAAGAGCCTGCTCGATACGCTTGGTCCCAGCCGCGCGGTTCAATACAGCGAACATGTTCGCGGCAACGGCGAGAAAGTCTTCCAGGCCATGTGCAACGCCAGCCAGGAAGGCATCATCGCGAAGCGTGCTGATGCACCCTATCGCGAAGGCCGCGTCGGCAGCTGGCTGAAGATCAAATGCACCAGACGGCAGGAATTCGTCATCGGCGGTTATTCTCCGTCGGACAAGCGCGGCCGTGCCTTCGCCTCCCTCCTTGTCGGCGCCTACGAAGGCGATAAATTCGTCTATCAGGGCCGCGTCGGAACGGGTTTCGATGAAGACACGATGGCAGACTTGGCGACCCGGTTTGCAAAGCTGAAGCGCAAGACCTCGCCATTTGAGGCGGTGCCGAAGGACATCGCCCGTGATGCCGTCTGGCTGACGCCGGGGCTTGTCGTCGAGGTCGATTTCGCCGAGTTTACCGACGATGGTCATATCCGCCACGGGGCTTTCCAAGGCCTGCGCGAGGACAAGGAGGCTTCCGCCGTGACACCGGAAACGAAGAAGACGCCAGCCAAAGCAACGGCGAAGAAGCCGGAAGACCCTGCAAAATCCAAGCCGGCCTTGGAAAAGAAGCGCCTGGCGCGGGAAAAGGATACGGCCGGCGATGTGCTCGGCATCCGCATCACCCATGCCGACCGGCTGCTCTTCTCCGATCCGGATATCACCAAGATCGATCTTGCCCGCTACTACGGCGTCGTCGCCGACCGCATGCTGCCCTTTGCCGCCAGGCATCCAGCCTCGATCCTGCGCTGCCCGCAGGGACCGGACCATCAGTGCTTCTACCAGAAGCACGCCAGCGACGGCTTTCCGGACGAAATCCATCAGGTACCGATCGAGGAAGCCGATGGCGACATTGCCAATTATCTTTACGTCGATGATGCCAGGGGATTGGTTGCCGCTGTGCAGATGGGTACGATCGAGCTTCATATCTGGGGTTCGACCGTCGACAGGCTGGATGCGGCAGACCGGCTGGTCTTCGATCTCGATCCGGATCCGAGTGTCACGTTCGAGACGGTCAAGAACGCCGCCATCGCCCTTCGCGATGCGCTGGAAACGTTGGGCCTGAAATCCGTCGCCATGGTCTCCGGCGGCAAGGGCATCCACGTGATCGTGCCGCTTTTGCGGCTTGCGCCATGGGAGGATGCCAAGGCCTTTGCCAAGGCGCTTTCGGCTAAAATTGCCGACAATGATCCGGACAATTACATCGCCACCATGTCGAAGGCCAAGCGCAAGGGCCGCATCTTCATCGACTGGCTGCGCAACGAGCGCGGCTCCACCGCCGTCGCCCCCTATTCGGTTCGCGCGCGTGCAGGCGGCCCGGTCGCCACGCCCGTCAGCTGGGACGAACTTGGCGATCTCGATGCCGCCAACGGCTTCCATATCCCCGACATCCTCCAGCGCCTGGAGAGCGGCACCGATCCCTGGGCCGAGGCAAAGGACTGGAAACAAGGCCTGACGAAATCGATGCTGAAATCCGTAGGCACCGAAGGCTGAACTAGCCCTGTCCGAGAAACTTCTTGCCCAGCGCCTCCGGCAGCCGCCTCGGCCGCCCCTGCCCGTTGATGACGGCAATGATCACCTTGGCGGCGATCAGCAGCGTGCCTTCGCGCCGGATTTCCTGCTGAAGTACCATCTTGGCACCACCGGCCTTTTCCGTTGCCGTGGTGATCGTCAGGATGTCGTCCATGCGCGCCGGCTGCTTGAAATCGATCTCCATGCGGTGGACGACGAAGACGAGGCCTTCCGTGTCGCCCTCGATGGCGAGCGTCGCCTGCTCGACGCCGAGCAGCCGCAAATAGTCGGTGCGCGCCCGCTCCATGAAGTGCAGATAACGGGCGTGATAGACGACGCCGGAAAAGTCCGTGTCTTCATAGTAGACCCGTTGAACGAGCCGGTGTCCGTTGTCGGTCAGCTCACCGGCGAGCGAAATCAAACTCATAGGCGCCCTCGCAAAATTATTCTTTTTCCTGTGCAGGAACCAAAGGGCTTTTGCAAGCATTGCAGGCTTGTCACAATGTTCTCCTATCACCAGCGCATGACTTCCCATCCCACAGGAGATTGGCGCATGAAGATTGCAGTCCTTGGCGGCGACGGCTTTGTCGGTTGGCCGACAGCCTTGCATCTGTCCGATGCCGGACACGACATCCACATTCTCGACAACCTGTCGCGCCGCTGGATCGATACGGAACTCGGCGTCCAGTCGCTGACCCCCATGGACTCCATTCAGGAACGGACCCGCATCTGGCATGCGGAGACCGGCCGGCGCATCCATTTCCACCTGATCGATCTTGCCCGAGACTACGAGCTCCTGAAAAACTGGCTCAAGGACAATCGCCCGGATGCCATCATCCATTTCGCCGAACAACGTGCCGCGCCCTATTCCATGAAGAGCGACAGGCACAAGAACTACACGGTCAACAACAACGTCAACGCGACCCACAATCTCTTGAACGCCCTGGTAGAGATCGGCCTCGACGCCCATCTCGTCCACCTCGGCACCATGGGCGTCTACGGCTATTCGACCGTCGGCGCCGCCATTCCGGAAGGCTATCTCCCGGTCGGCATCGAGACGCAGGATGGCCGGACAGCCACGCAGGAAATCCTCTATCCGGCCAATCCCGGCTCGATCTACCACATGACCAAGTGCCTCGATCAGCTGCTGTTCCAATTCTACGCCAAGAACGACGGCCTGCGGATCACCGATTTGCACCAGGGCATCGTCTGGGGCACCCACACCGAACAGACCCGCCGCCACGAGCAGCTGATCAACCGCTTCGACTATGACGGCGACTACGGCACCGTGCTCAACCGCTTCCTCATCCAGGCGGCGATCGGCTATCCCCTGACCGTGCACGGTACCGGCGGCCAGACCCGCGCCTTCATCCATATCCAGGATTCCGTGCGCTGCATCGATCTGGCCTTGAAAAACCCGCCCCAGCGCGGCGCGCGTGTCGAGATCTTCAACCAGATGACCGAGACGCACCGGATCCGCGATCTTGCCGAGATGATCGCCGGCCTCACGGGCTCTGAGATCGCCTGGCTGCCCAATCCGCGCAAGGAAGCCGCCGAAAACGACCTCGTCGTGCGTAACGAGAAGTTCCGCGAACTCGGTCTCAACCCGACCACGTTGCAGGACGGCCTGCTTGCGGAAATCGTCGATGTCGGCAAGAAATACGCCTACCGCGTCGATCGCAGCCGCGTTCCGGCCGTGTCCGCCTGGACCAGGGACATCGCCGCCAAGATCAACCACGATCCCGAAGGAAGAAGGCTGAAATCGGTTTCATGACACAGCCAGATTCGGCTCCAGGTGGAGTCGCGCCTTCCGATCGCGCCGGGTCGCGTCACGCATTCGTCACGCTGGTGACGAATGCCGACTATGCCGTGGGCGCAACGGCGCTGGCCCGCTCCATAAGGAGGACGGGAACGGATGCCGATATTGTCGTGCTTCACACTGGCGGCGTCGGTTCGGAATTGCTGACACCGCTTGCCGAATTCAGCTGCCGGCTCGTCACCACGGACCTTCTGCCGCTGTCCGACGGATTCAACGAGAGGCATGCCCGCAAGAACGTTCACAGCGCAGCGCCGTTCACCAAGGGGCGCAAACCGGACTTCCATTCGCCGCTCGACAATTTCTGCAAGCTGCGCCTCTGGCAGTTGATCGAATATGAGCGCTGCATCTTCATCGATGCCGATGCGCTGGTGCTGAAGAACATCGACCGCTATTTCGCCTATCCCGAATTTTCCGCCGCACCCAACGTCTATGAAAGCCTCGCCGATTTTCACCGGCTCAACTCCGGCGTCTTCGTCGCCAAGCCTTCGCTCCAGACCTTCGAAGCCATGCTGGAGCGGCTGGATGCACCGGATGCCTTCTGGCCGCGCACCGATCAGACTTTTCTGCAGAATTTTTTCCCGGACTGGCACGGCCTCCCTGTCACGATGAACATGCTGCAATATGTCTGGTTCAACATGCCGGCGCTGTGGGATTGGTCATCGATCGGCGTGCTGCACTATCAATATGAAAAACCGTGGGAAAACGATCATCCGAAGGCGGAAAGACTGCGCCCGCTGATCAATCTCTGGCATGCTTTCCTGACCGGCGAAAACATTCCGGACATTGCCGATCTGCCAAATCCCAGCCTGCAAAACCGAAGCCTGCCAACCCCGGGCTGAAATCAGGAAGCTCATGACACGCGTTCTCGTTTCCGGCGGCACCGGCTATGCCGGCCGCTTCATCGTCGAGCATCTTCTGGCCAACGGCTACAAGGTCACCGTCGGTGGACGCACAGCGCCCGAGCCCGGCTTCTTCTCGAAGAGCGTTTCCTTCGTGCCGCTCAGGCTTGATCCGGACGCGGACCAGATCGAGGCTTTCGACAACGTCTATTATTTCGTCCACGCCGCCTTCGATCACCTGCCAGGGAAATATCGCGGCGGAGAAGGCGATGATCCCAATGGATTTCGGCGCGCCAATCTGGACGGAACCGTGCGCCTGTTTGAGGCTGCGCGTGATGCTGGCGTCCGCCGCTGCGTCTTCCTGTCGAGCCGCGCTGCCTATGGTCCTCAGGCGCCGGGCACGCAGCTGACGGAAGACATGCATGGCAAGCCGGATACCCTCTATGGCGAGGTGAAGCTGCAGGCCGAGCGCAGTCTGCTTTCCCTCTGCGGCCACGGCTTTGTCACCGCAAGCCTGCGCGCGACAGGCATCTACGGCCCCGCCGGGCCGGGCCGGCGACACAAGTGGGCATCGCTCTTTAAAGACTATCTGGCAGGCAAGCCCGTTGAGCCCCGTGCCGGCACCGAAGTGCACGGCGACGATGTCGCCCGGGCCGTTAGGCTGCTGCTGGAATCAGACACCGTGCGGATCAACGGCGAAACCTTCAACGTGTCGGATATCCTGACCGACACACGCGAGATCCTGTCGATCTTGCAACATGCCACGCACTGTCCCCATCCCTTGCCGCCGGCTGCGGATGCGGCGGCCTGCAACGCCATGGGCACCTGCAAGATCGAGACATTGAGCTGGAAGCCCGGCGGGATGGATTTGCTGCGACAGACGATCGAACAGTTGACTTGGCAAAGTCCTGAAAGTCCGCAGTCGACTTGAAAGCGAAGCGCTCTATCGATCGAGATTGCCGTCATCCCAGATGATGTGGGCCGGCGTCTGCGGCAAATCCTCGATTTGTTCGGCAATGAAATAGGGCGGAATATCGAGTTCCGTCAGCGCCGCTTTGCTGGCTTTCACCCATTTGAATTCCAGATCGTTCTTGCCGTCCTTCAGGCGGTGGACAACATCAATTGGATGAAAGGGAAAGCTTTCCGGGATCTCCATCAGGTAATAGAAGCCGATCTCGTGATAATCCCGATCCTCATAGCGGAAGAAATTCTCCACCGTCCAAAGCATGCGTCCGACGCTGACCTCGACACCCAGCTCCTCGATCATCTCGCGCTTCAGCGTCTCGACCGACGTCTCGCCGATTTCCGCCCGCCCGCCCGGAAACGTCCAGAATTCCTCATGCGTCGCCCGATGGACCAGTACGTGGCCATCTCGAAACCCGAGGCCTGCGATGCGAAAATTGAACCGGCGCGGCGGAACGTCGATGTTGATCATCCTGCGCTTGGACATCAACCAAGCTCCACGACGACGATCTCCGGCGGCGAGCCGAAACGAACAGGCAGGACCGATGTGCCCAGCCCGCCGGAGACGATCAGGCTGCGGTCATTCTCGACGATGTGGCCATAGACATAACGGTTCCGGAAGCGCGAGGGAACGACGGGGGAATAGCCGAAGAGCCGAATCTGTCCGCCATGGGTGTGCCCTGAAAGGGTAAGGGAGACCCGCTCGGGCACGGTTGGGAAAACATCCGGCTCATGGGCCATCAGGATAACGGGCGCCTCATCGCTGATCTGCGCCATCGTGGCCGGCAGATCGTCCAGCCCCTCCCACGGACCGATCTGATCCGCAAGGCCTGCAAGCCAGAATGGCTGGCCATCTTTCTCGAAACGGCTGGCGCGGTTGTCATAGACAGGCACATTGATCGATGCGAGCGCACCGTGGACCAATGTCGGCCCTCTGCCGGCTGCCATTGCGCCGGGATCGTCCAGCCAGTCGTGATTTCCAAGAACCGCGTGAACGCCGAGCGGCGCGGAGAGACGGGCAAGTTCGCGCGCCCAATCCTCCGGCTCGACATGCCCCGTCCTCAGGCGCATGCCGGACAGGAAGTCTCCAAGCAGCAGGATCATGTCGCCACCAAGAGCATTGGCCTGCTGGCATATCTCCCCGATCCGCTGTGGGGACATCCAGGGCGTGCAGGCGTGAATGTCTGCGAGAACGACCAGCCTGAGCTTCAATCCGGCCGGCCAATTGGTCGGAACGAGCTGATAGCGCTTCACGCGGGGCTGGCGGATCGGTTCGATCCCCACGGCATAGGCACCTGTGGCCACGCCGCTCAGCATGAGACTCCCGATCGTCCTCAGAAAACCGCGGCGCGAAATCAATCAATCATCCTCTTGGAACAGGCGGAACTGGGTGGCTTCCAGATCCTTCGGCACCTGCAATCCAAGGTGTTTCCATGCATTTGCGGTTAAAATACGCCCGCGCGGCGTGCGCTGGATGAAACCCTGCTGGATCATGTAGGGCTCGATAATATCCTCGATCGCATCACGGGGTTCGGACAGTCCTGCCGCGATCGTTTCAATGCCCACCGGTCCGCCGCCGAAATTGAGGGCGATCATGTTGAGATAGCGCTTGTCGAGCTGGTCGAGCCCCATATTGTCGACGAGCAGCCGGGTCAGCGCTTCATCCGCAATCTGCTTTGTTACAGCCTCCGCTTTCGCCACTTCGGCAAAGTCGCGCACGCGGCGCAGAAGCCGTCCGGCGATACGAGGCGTGCCACGCGCTCTGCGGGCAATCTCGCGCGCACCGTCATCGGTGATGCCGAGCCCCATCAGCCGGGCACCTCGACGAACGATCAGTTCCAGTTCCTCGACCGTGTAGAAATTCAAGCGCACCGGAATGCCGAAACGATCGCGCAAAGGCGTCGTCAAAAGCCCGAGCCTCGTCGTTGCCGCGACGAGCGTGAACTTCGACAGGTCGATCTTCACCGAGCGCGCCGCCGGCCCTTCGCCGATGATCAGGTCGAGCTGGAAATCTTCCATCGCCGGATAGAGAATTTCCTCGACGGCCGGGTTCAGCCGATGGATTTCGTCGATGAACAGCACGTCGCGATCTTCAAGATTGGTCAAGAGCGCTGCCAGATCGCCGGCCTTGGCGATCACCGGTCCCGAGGTCGAGCGGAAATTGACGCCGAGCTCCTTCGCCATGATCTGCGCCAGCGTCGTCTTGCCGAGACCGGGCGGCCCGACGAACAGCACATGATCCAGCGCCTCCCCGCGGTTCTTCGCCGCCTCGATGAACACCTTCAGATTGGCGCGCGCCTCCGCCTGGCCGGTAAACTCGTCCAGCGATTGCGGCCGCAGCGTCGTATCGAGGTCCTCGCCGCGCTTTTCCGGTGTGATCAGTCTCTGCTCTTCACTCATAAAAACTCAATCTCATGCTGCGAGCGCAATGGCAACGCGCTATCGCGCCAGTTCCTTCAGCCCCAGCCGGATCAGCTTGGCGCTGTCGAGCCCCTCGCCACCATTTTTCAGGGCCGCAGCGACCGCATTGGCAGCCTGGTCACGCGAGTAGCCAAGATTGCTGAGCGCCGAAACCGCGTCCGAAACCGGTGCGGAGGCGACGCCTTCACCCAGTTCCTGCTTCAGGCCGATATTGGCGCCCGCCCCGCCGGCAAAGGCCGGCGCCTTGTTCTTCAGTTCGGTGACGATGCGTACGGCAACCTTCGGACCGACACCCGGCGCTCGCGAAATGGATGTCTTGTCCTGCAGCGCGATGGCATTGGCCAGTTCGCCGGGCGTCAGCACGGACAGAACCGCCAACGCCACTTTGGAGCCGACGCCCTGCACGCTCTGCAGTAGCCGGAACCATTCGCGCTCCAGCGTGGTCAGGAATCCGAACAGCCGCAACTGATCCTCACGCACATAGGTCTCGATGAACAGGACCACGGCCTCTCCCGGCGAGCCGATCCGCGACAATGTCCGCGCCGAGCAATGGGCGACGTAGCCGACCCCATGGACATCCACGACCACATGGTCGTCGCCGATCTCGTCGATCGTTCCCTTGAGCTTGCCGATCATGGCGCAACATCCTTCATGGGTGGGTTTCCGGCGTGATCAGTTCGACGGAGGGGAAATAGGTACGGTAACCCTTTGGATCGCGGGTCAAAATGATGTGTCCCCGGATGGCCGCATGCGCGCCGATGAGAAAATCGGGCAGCACCCGATCGCGTCCGCCGCCTGCTTGCCGGTATTTCCGAAAAGCAGCGCCCGCCGCAAAGGCAGCCGTCCAGGGAAGGTTTT
Organism: Rhizobium herbae; assembly: GCF_017873135.1. Lineage (GTDB taxonomy): Bacteria > Pseudomonadota > Alphaproteobacteria > Rhizobiales > Rhizobiaceae > Pararhizobium > Pararhizobium herbae. Next base: position 159,848 of record NZ_JAGGJV010000004.1, read on the forward strand.
CCCGGCTATAATCAGGCTCGGGCAACAGCAAATCCACATCTTCCATGCGCTGATAACGCACGGAAAACTCTGAGTATATGATTGGATTGATGACGACCGCACCACGCTTCGCTGCAGACAGGAGCTGCGCCTTCGACCAGCCAAGCCAAAGAGGATCGCGCACGGCGATATCGACCAGAACATTCGTATCCACCAAAGTCGCCATGATCAGCGGTCCCGCGTCATTTCCATCAGCGCCTCTGCATCGATATCCTGATCACCCGTACCTTCCAGCCGCTGCAGACTACCGAGGAACCGCTCAAGACGCATGCGGTCTTCCCGCTCCTGATGGCCATCCTTGGGAACAATGGTCAGCTTGCCCCCTTCCATCGAAAACAGCACCTCGCTGTTCGGTTCTATGCCCGCCAGCTCGCGCAGATCCCTGGGGATGGTCACTTGACCTTTTGATGTAACACGCATCGACATGCTCCTTCAAAGTAAGAAATATCCTTACAACAAGAACAAGTCAAGAACAAACTATCCGGCGAGCGCCGCCATCCGCATCCGTGCGCCGCCACGATTGTGCGCATGGCAAATGGCAATCGCCAGCGCGTCGGCAGCATCGTCGCCCTTGAATTCGGCCTTGGGCATCAGGATCTTCAGCATCATGTGGATCTGCCGCTTCTCGCCGTGACCGACGCCGATGACAGCCTTTTTCACCGCATTCGGCGCATATTCGGCGACTTGCAGCCCGGCGCGCGCCGGCACCAGCATGGCGATGCCGCGCGCCTGTCCAAGCTTCAGCGTCGCCACCGCATCCTTGTTGACGAAGGTCTGCTCGACGGCAGCCTCGTCCGGCTTGTGAGTGTGGATCACGTCGACGAGGCCGTCATGCAGCTGGCAGAGCCGCGAAGCGAGGTCCATGTCGCCATCGGACGTCACGGTACCAGAGGCGACGAAACGCAGGGAATTGCCGAGTGTGTCGATGACACCCCACCCGGTACGCCGGAGGCCTGGATCGATGCCGATGATACGAATCGTGTTGTGCATGGTCGGGAGCTTAATACTCATGCCCGGACGCTGCCAGCAAAATGTGAACAAAACAAAAACATCCGCAAGAATGTGGCGGCTATAGCCTCGTTGCATTTGCCTCGCAGGCTTGGATTTACGAAATTCGATCTTACATAGGTTTCTATCAGTTCCATTCATCAAAGGCTTTTCCCCATGGTGCCCTTTTCGATCCTCGACCTTTCTCCGATCACGCAAGGGTCAAATGCATCGCAGGCCCTGCAGAATTCCCGCCGCCTGGCGCAGGAAGCCGAAGCGTCCGGCTACAAGCGCTTCTGGCTGGCCGAACATCACGGTATGAAGGGGATCGCCAGCGCGGCGACGTCGATCGTCATTTCCCATGTGGCCGCCGGCACGAAAACCATCCGGGTAGGCTCGGGCGGCATCATGCTGCCGAACCATTCGCCGCTGGTGATTGCCGAACAATTCGGCACGCTGGCGGCGCTTTATCCCGGCCGCATCGATCTCGGCCTCGGCCGCGCCCCCGGCACGGATATGCGCACGGCATCGGCACTTCGCCGCAACATGGAGGCGAGCGCCAACAACTTTCCGAACGATGTGGTCGAACTGCAGGCACTGCTCGGGCCTCTCAAGGACGGCCAGGACCTGATCGCCGTGCCCGGCGCCGATAGCAATGTGCCGATCTGGCTGCTCGGCTCCAGCCATTTCAGTGCGCATCTGGCCGGCATGCTTGGCCTGCCCTTCGCCTTCGCCTCGCATTTCGCGCCCGACATGTTGCTGTCGGCGCTGGAAATCTATCGCGAGCGTTTCGAGCCGTCGCAATATCTCGACCAGCCTTATGCCATGGTCGGCATCATGGGCGTCGCCGCCGATACCGACGCCGAGGCCAACCACCTCTTCACCTCGATGCAGCAGTCCTTCGTCGCGCTGCGCCGCAATGCCCGCGGCCAGTTCCCGCCGCCGGTGGATTCGATGGATGGCCTGTGGAGCGACAATGAAAAGATCTTCGTCGATCACGCCATGACCTATGCGGTGGTCGGCGGACCGGAGACGATCAAGACCAAGCTCGACCGCTTCCTCGATCAGACGCAAGCCGACGAACTGATCGTCTCCATGCCGATCTACGACATGGATGCGCGGCTGAAATCGGTGCGGCTGTTTGCGGATGCACAGCAGCAACTGGCGAAAGCCGCATAAAAAATACCCCGGAGAAATCCGGGGTATCCCTTCACCTCAACCCCGGATCAGGCCGAAGCCTTGAAATCGAAATGCTTGCGCACGGTCTCGACGATTTCCCACGTGCCCTTGAAATCGGCCTCGACGACGAAAGCGTCGCCGGCGACGACAGTGACCGGCGTACCGCCATCCGGCGTGATGATGATCTTGCCGGCGATCATGTGCACGAATTCATAGGCCGTGTAGGTCGCGTGGTAGGTGCCGGGCGTCGCTTCCCAATACCCCGAGACCATCGAGCCGTCCGATGATGTGTGCAGCGCCCATGTCTTCATCGACGGCGTGCCGGATACGACAACCCAGCCGTCCAATGTGGCCGGGTCGCCGTCTGCTGGCACGGGGGCGGCGAGTTTCGTCACGGTCTGCATGATCAGCTATCCTTGTTCGAAAAGGCGAAGCCTATTCTGCGGCGGGGAACGCTGACTCCCCAATTCCGACAGGCCGTGACGTGAACCGGCCCAATGCTGTCCGGTTCACTCTTGGTCGGCTCAGGCCGAAAGCTTGGCCATCACTTCGTCGGAGACTTCGAAGTTGGTGTAGACGTTCTGCACGTCGTCGTCGTCTTCCAGCGTGTCGATCAGCTTCATCAGCGACTGGGCGCGCTCTTCGTCGACCGGCACGGTGTTCTGGGCCTTCCAGATCGCCTTGACGGTATCGGCTTCGCCGAGCGTCGCTTCAAGCGCCTTGGAAACGTCGCCGATATCCTCGAAACCACAGATGATGAAGTGACCGTCTTCGTCGGTCGTCACGTCCTCAGCGCCGGCTTCGATCGCCGCTTCCATCACCTTGTCGACATCGCCGGCCGACAGCTTGTAGGAGATTTCGCCGACGCGGTCGAAGGAGAAGGACACCGAGCCGGTTTCACCCAGCGCGCCGCCGGCCTTGGTGAAGGTCGAGCGGACGTTGGAGGCGGTGCGGTTGCGGTTGTCGGTCAGAGCCTCGACAATGACGGCAACGCCGCCCGGGCCGTAGCCTTCGTAGCGGACTTCCTCGTAGTTCTCGCCATCGGCGCCGGAGCCCTTCTTGATGGCGCGCTCGATGTTATCCTTCGGCATCGACTGCGCCTTGGCGTTCTGGATCGCCAGGCGCAGGCGCGCGTTCATCGTCGGGTCAGGCAGGCCGCCCTTGACCGCGACGGTGATTTCGCGCGCGAGCTTGGAGAACATTTTCGACCGCACGGCATCCTGACGGCCCTTGCGGTGCATGATGTTTTTGAACTGTGAATGGCCGGCCATGGCGCCCTCTTCTCATGCTAGTCATGTTTGGAATTGGGCGCCTTATAGTTTCATTGGCGCTTTCCGTCCAGAAGGGGCCGCCTTTTTTCAGTTTACGTTCAGCCGCCTCCGGCTGAGAAAAAACGAATGGCCGTCGTTTCGCTCGCAGGACAGTCCCGTCCGCGTCGAAAGACAGGAGAAAGGTCCGGCGGTCCAGGTCTCGCCGTAATCGAGTACGGAACCGGCGGAACAGCAGCCCTGATCGCCGACATCCTTGAGAAGAACCGCCGCCCCGCTTCGGGCCAGCGTCGCCCGGACATAGCGTGGCGCGATGCGGTCGCAGGACAGTTCCGGGCCGCCATCGGACGGCTGGTAGACCTCCGTCCCGCCTTCCGGCGTGTAGGTGCAGCCGATATTGCCGGACGGCAGAACGAATTCCTCCTGCCGGCCGTAGGATTTCGTCTCCGGCACGGCAACCGTCTTGTCGCCGTCTGCTGTCGGCAGGCGTGGAGGAGGCGCTCCATCGGCAAGACCAAGAGATGTCATTGAGAGAAATGCAAGAATGCAGGCAGTGAAAAATTTCATTCCATGAATCCCGGGGGTCAGACTCCCTGCAGGATATAAATCAGTGGCTTCCTTGGCAAGGAACGCAGGGACACGGTAACGCTCGCCTGCTGTGCGAAACTCTTGTCGAAGCCATCGCCGAACATCTGCAGGAAACTGGTGACCGGCGGACCGCGCCGGTGCATCGGCAGGATCAGCGCCGAGCGCAGCCGCGTCACCACACGGCTCATGCTTTCAGCCCCCATCGTCAATCCGCCATCGACCGGCACCATCAGCACGTCGAGCCGGCCGATCTCGGCATAGTCCGTATCGTCAAGTTCATGATGCAGATGGCCGAGATGGCCGATGCAGAGGCCCGCGACCTCGAAGATGAAGATCGAATTGCCGTCCGGTTCCATCGCACCACCGAAGGAGCGGATGTCCGTCGTCACATTGCGGATATAGGTATCGCCGACGACGACATCGTGATCCGCCGGCCTGCCGTCATCACCCCACCCGTGCAGCACATGCCTGATCGCCGGATCAGGCGTCAGGGTGTAGTGGCTGGAATGCGCCTTGTTCATCGTCACCACATCCGGCACGTTCGGCGGTGCATACCAGCCGCTATAGTCGGTCGCGATTGACACCCCACCGGGCGTTTCGATGAGGAATGTCGAGTGGCCGACATAGGTGATCTCGACCTCGTCGTTGACGGTCGCCTGGGCTTTGAGCGCGGCCGGCGGCTTGAAACTGGCAAAGGTAACATCCGGGAGTGCCTGCGCGATCGCCTGGCATTGGCTGACCGGTGGACGCGCATCCTGCGCATGTGCCGGGATCGGCCACAGTGCATGTACAAGCGCGATTGCGGCCAGTGGGAGCAGAAGCGATCTCGACATCATGCAGCACCTCGCAGGCTAAGGTTGGCATGGATGCTGAGGATAGGCAGGATGGGCGCGAGGTCCAGCGGCGATTGTGTGCGACTGCTCACAATCGCGTCATTGCATTTCAGCGAAATTGGCAATCCTGAATGTGAGCCATCGTCAATTGAAGCCTCCTCGTTTAAGGCAGGCGGCAATGTTTTAGTCCCAGAAAGCCGGAATCGTCTCCGCTAGCCGCGGCCCAATTCTGAGCGGCGCGATGTTCTCCGCCAACCCCGTGCGGTCGGAAATCTCGACGCCGACGCCGCAGATCGTCGCCGGGCCGGACGCCGCCTCGAAACGCCCCTTCGGCATCTTGGAGATGAAGCGGTTGAGCGGCTCTTCCTTTTCCATGCCGAGTGACGAGTCGTAGTCGCCGCACATGCCGGCATCCGACATATAGGCGGTGCCGCCATTGAGGATCTGGTGATCGGCGGTCGGCACATGGGTGTGGGTGCCGACGACGAAGCTGGCGCGGCCATCGACGAAATGCCCGAAGCACTGCTTCTCGCTGGTCGCCTCCGCGTGGAAATCGAAGATGATGGCATCGGCCTGCTCCTTCAGCGGGCAGGCAGCAAGGATCGCCTCTCCGGCCTTGAAGGGATCGTCGAGTTCCGGATGCATGAAGACGCGCCCCATAACATTGGCAACAAGGACGCGCGCGCCGTTGCGGGCGAAATAAAGGTTCGAGCCACGTCCGGGCGTTCCGGCCGGATAGTTGGCCGGACGCAGGAACTGGTCGTGCCGCTGGCAGAAGGACACGGCCTCCTTCTGATCCCAGACATGGTTGCCGGTTGTCACCACGTCGGCACCGGCATTGATGGTCTCGAGAAAGATGTCCTCGGTGATACCGAAGCCGCCGGCGGCATTCTCACCGTTGACGATGACGAAATCGAGTTTCAGGTCGCTGATCAGGCCGGGCAGTTTTTCCCAGACCGCCGTCCGGCCGGTCTTGCCAACCATGTCACCCAGAAACAGAAGTCTCATATTTGCTTATTCCTAGCCCGAAGATCCGGAGCCCGCTTTCCGTCAGCATGGCGTCCAGCGCCACATCATGCGGCTCCGCCGGCACTGATGCCACTTCCTGGCAGTCAAATGCAATCCCGATCAGTCTCGGCATATGGCCTTTCAGGCGCAAACGCTCGATCGCACGGTCGTAATATCCCGCCCCATAGCCGATCCGGTGCCCCGCCTTGTCGAAGGCCGACAGCGGCACCAGCATGATGTCCGGGTCGAGTACGGGCGCATCCTCGCCCGGCCCGGTCGTACCGAAGCCGGTTTGAACGATCGGAGCGCCCGGCACCAGTTCGCGAAAAACGATCGTCTTCTTGTCGAGGATGACCGGCAGGCAGAGACGGGCGCCGCGGTCGCGCAGGCGCGCCATCAGCGGCCGGATATCGACTTCCGAGCGGATCGGCCAGAATCCGGAAATCACTTGTCCGGGATCAAATTCGATGACGTCGCCGGCATGATCGAGCATCGCCAGGCTGGCCTCGATGCGCGCCTCCGGCGTCATCGAATCGCGCAACGCCAGGCGCTCCATGCGCAGTGCTGCCTTCAGTTCCCTGGGTGTCATGCACATGCTCTCCTGCCTGCCAGTCTGCATTTCTAGTGCATCGAACGGGGACAGGGAAACCGTGCACCCGTCGCTTATGCAACTTTTTGCGACGCAAAGTCGTTGCCTGTTCAATCTGGCACAACATTAGAGGTCTGTTCATTATGCAAAACGGTTCCGCTTTCACGCTTTCAGCCGCCCATGCAAAAGGGGATTGCGATTCACATCAGGAAAACAGTTCGGTGCCCGCTTCCGGCGATGCGGGGAACTGTTCAGCTTTAAGGCGGAGCCGGATATGTCCATGAAGGACAAGATGCTGCAGGAACTCGATCCACTGGAACTGCGCTGCCTGTCATTGGCTGCGCGTGGACGGACCCGGGAAGACATCACACGCGAAACAGACATTGCCCATGACAGGATCGACGAAGCCTTCAATTCTGCGATGCAGAAGCTGCAGGCAAGCAACGTCGCCGAGGCGGTTTTTCGTGCCGCCCGCATGGACCTGATTTCATAACATCCAGAAGCGATGTCTTTCGTCGCCCTGGATCCGACCACACCCGCAACCGGCTTCCATCCCGATATCATCCAGCAGATGCCGGTTTTTGCCTCCGGCTATCTGCGCGAGCGACCGCCGCGCCAGACGCTCTGACTGCCATTGGGACAACTTGCGCAGAATGGCCTCGACGGTTGAACTGAGCCGCCCCTGTGTCGCATGATCGTGCTTCATGCTCGGTACTCCCTTGGATTCATCCAAGTATCAGGCGTCGATTGACATCATGCCAACGAATTGCGAACATGCCTGTCATTAGAAAAAATGATGGCGGATGCGATGTTTCCTCCCCTTGAAAGCGATCTCCTGCGCACCTTCGTCGCCGTGGCGGAGAGCGGCAATTTCACCAAGGCGGGAGAAACGGTCGGCCGAACGCAATCGGCCGTCAGCATGCAAATCAAGAAGCTGGAAGATATTCTCGGCGAGACGCTGTTCGAGCGCGGATCGCGCGGCGTCAACATGACCGGTCACGGCGTGCGACTTCTCGACAATGCCCGCCGCATCGTCACGCTGCTGGACGACACCGCCGCGTCGATCCGGCTACCGGCCCTCGACGGTTCGGTCAGGATCGGCATTTCCGAGGAATATATCAATTCGACCCTGCCGAAGGCGCTGGGTGCTTTCGCCGCCATTCATCCGAGCGTCGAAGTGACCGTGCAGCAGGAAGTTTCGATGTCCAACCTGGCGGCACTCGATGCCGGCGAAATCGACATCGCCGTGGTTTTCGAGCCGGGCGGCCACACGCGGAACGAAGTCCTGATGGTGGACCCCACAGTATGGGTAACCTCGGATCAGCATTGCGCACACGAGCGCCGTCCTTTGCCGATCGCCACATACACTTACCTCAAGAACGGGTGGTGCGACGAACTGGCGCTCAAGAGCCTGCAGAAGCGCGGACTGGAGAACCGCGTCGCCTATGTCAGCCGCACAAGCAGTGGCCTGATCGCCGCGGTGACATCCGGCCTTGCCATTGCCCCGCTCACCCGCAGTAGCATTCCCGCCGGATGCCGGGAACTGACCGCCGCCGACGGCTACGATGTCATCGATTTTTCCAACGTCATCATGAAGACCAGACCGCGCGGCAACAGGCGGATCGTCGAAAGCATGTCCAACGCCATCCGCGAGGCGTTTCGACCACTTGCCGAGGCCTGAGTGTTTTCGGAAAAGGGAAAAGGTGCGATCCACACAACCGATGGACTTTTTACGATCCTGGGTGCCTACAAACGTAGGTGGGCGCCATGTGACCTAGCCCACGGGCCAGGTCAGGGACAGCTCCCGTTGGATCGAGTATGGCCCCAGGGATTGTGGTGTCCTGTCGGGAAGCGCAGACCGCAACCTTAATATAGAGTGCATCGGTGGCTTGCGCCAGTGGCGCTACCCAAACTTGTCAAAATTCAGTTAGCTACCGGCGCCGCCTTGCCGCTGAGCTTCATCGCGATCCCATGAATCTGCGAGGTAACCTCGGAAAGCGCCGAGGCAAGGGCCTCCTCCGCCTTCTGCTGGTCCGACAGGGTCGCGTCGCGGCCCTGCTTCAGATTGTCGGCTTCGGTCTGCAGGCTTTTCAGCCTGCGGTTCACTTCGCTGAGCTCATCCATCACCATGATGCCGGCCATGACGGTCAGGCGCAGGTCGCCGATCTCGCCGAACTGGGTTTTGAGGTGGCTGACATATTGGTCGAAGCGGGTGGCCAGTTCGGTCAGATGATCTTCCTGCCCCTCCTCGCATGCCATGCGATAGGCCTTGCCGTCGATCGTCACCGTTACTTGCGCCATACTCGTCACCTGACCCGCAGGCGGACCCCGTCTCAGCGGTCCAGCACTGCCCTTATCGTTTCCATGGCCGTCACCAGACGGCGCGAGACTTCACGGTTGACTTCCTCGAGGCGATTGGCGCGAAACTGAGATTGGTCCAGTTCCTGGGCAAGACGCGAGCGATCGGTGTTGACGCGGCGAACCTCGCCTTCGATTTCGCCTTGGTCGCGCTCCCGGTCGAAGCGCCCGTCAATCGCATTTTCGAGGCTGCTGACTGCGCCGCGCAACTCTTCGATCGCTGCCTTGACTGTCTTTCCTGCCGCCATCACGCTTTCCTGATACGCGCCGGCCCACGTCGAATCGCCGCCCGGAGCCTGTATTTCAAGCCAATCACACTAATAAACCCATTCGGCAAGTCTCCACAACGCCAACGGCTTGCGCGGGCTGCGTAACCTGTGGATCACGAATTTTAAATCGATTAGTACGCCTCGGGCGCATTTGCCGGGATCAGGCCCGAAACTGCTCAAAAAGCATCTTTCTGCCGGGTCAAAAAGGCCGTATTTGTTGACTCCGTCGAAGCAACTGTTATGTGTCAGCCGCTTCTCATACGGTCTTTGGAGGATAGAGACCGTTCCCTGTCCACCGAACTCAAGCGGAACAGTCAATGATCTCTCGCGAAAAACACGACCGGATGGCAAATGCGATCCGATTCCTCTCCATGGACGCCGTCGAAAAGGCCAATTCCGGCCATCCCGGCCTGCCAATGGGCGCCGCCGACGTGGCAACGGTCCTATTCTCCCGTTACCTCAAATTCGATCCGAAGGCGCCGCTCTGGGCAGACCGGGATCGCTTCGTGCTGTCGGCCGGCCATGGCTCGATGCTCATCTATTCGCTGCTCTACCTGACGGGCTACGAAGACATGACGATCGAGGACCTCAAGCAGTTCCGCCAGCTCGGCTCCAAGACCGCCGGCCACCCGGAATACGGCCATGCCTCGGGCATCGAAACCACCACCGGCCCGCTCGGTCAGGGCATTGCCAATGCCGTCGGCATGGCGATCGCCGAACGCAAGCTCGCCGAAGAATTCGGCTCCGACCTGCAGGACCACCACACCTACGTGCTCTGCGGCGACGGCTGCCTGATGGAAGGCATCAGCCACGAGGCAATCGCCCTTGCCGGCCACCTGAAGCTCAACAAGCTGGTGCTGTTCTGGGACGACAACAACATCACCATCGACGGCGCCGTGTCGCTGTCGGATTCCACCGACCAGATCGCCCGTTTCCAGGCCGTGCACTGGAACACGATCCGCGTCGATGGCCATAATCCGGATGAGATTGCCGCTGCCATCGAAGCCGCTCAGACATCCGATCGCCCCACCTTCATCGCCTGCAAGACCGTCATCGGCTTCGGCGCGCCGAACAAGCAGGGTACGCACAAGGTCCACGGCTCGCCGCTCGGCGCCGAGGAAATTGCCGCGACCCGCAAGGCGCTCAACTGGGAAGCCGAAGCCTTCACTGTGCCTTCAGACGTTCTCGACGCCTGGCGCGAAGTCGGTACCCATTCGGTCGGCAAACGCAAGGAATGGGAAGGCCGCCTCGCATCCACCGAGGCCGGCAAGAAGTCCGAGTTCACCCGCCGCTTTGCCGGCGCGCTGCCCGGCGGCCTTGATGCTGCCATCGACGTCTACAAGAAGAAGCTGGCCGACGCTCCGCCGACGGTTGCCACCCGCAAGGCTTCCGAAGATGCACTCGAAGTCATCAACGGCATCGTGCCGGAAACGCTTGGCGGTTCGGCCGACCTGACGCCGTCCAACAACACCAAGACCAGCCAGATGAAGTCGATCACCCCGACCGACTTTTCCGGCCGCTACATGCACTGGGGCATCCGCGAACACGGCATGGCCGCTGCCATGAACGGCATCGCGCTGCACGGCGGCCTGATCCCCTATTCCGGCGGCTTCATGATCTTCTCGGATTATTGCCGTCCGTCGATCCGCCTCGCAGCTCTCATGGGCATCCGCGTCATCCACGTGCTGACGCATGATTCCATCGGCGTCGGCGAAGACGGCCCGACGCACGAGCCGGTCGAGCACATGGCAGCCCTTCGCGCCATTCCGAACCTTTTGATGTTCCGGCCGGCCGACGCGATGGAAACCGCCGAATGCTGGCAGCTGGCACTGAAGGAACAGCATCGCCCGTCCGGCCTGGCGCTGACCCGCCAGAACCTTGCGCCGTCCCGCCTGGGATACGAGGCTGAAAACCTCTGCGCCAAGGGTGCCTATGAACTCCGGTCTGCAGACAACGCCAAGGTGTCGATCTTTGCCTCCGGTTCCGAAGTCGAGCTGGCCGTCAAGGCTGCCGAAGTGCTGAACGGCAAGGGCATCGCCACCCGCGTCGTCTCCGTTCCCTGCTTCGAGCTCTTCGCTGAACAGCCGGACGCCTACCGCAAGGCCGTGATCGGCAATGCACCGGTGAAGATCGCCGCCGAAGCCGCAGTCCGCCAGGGCTGGGACTATTTCATCGGCAATGACGGTGATTTCGTCGGCATGCACTCGTTCGGCGCCTCCGGCCCGGCCAAGGATCTGTTCAAGCATTTCGGCATCACGTCGGACGCCATCGTCGCGGCCGCCGAAAAGAAGCTCGCCTGATTTTCCGTTTCGGAGCGCGTCCCGACGCGCTCCGTTTTCCACACCGAGACCTTAGACAGGGAGAGACCTGAAATGACTGTAAAAGTTGCCATCAACGGCTTTGGCCGCATCGGCCGCAACGTCCTTCGCGCCATCGTCGAATCCGGCCGCACCGATATCGAAGTCGTCGCCATCAACGACCTCGGCCCGGTCGAAACCAATGCCCACCTGCTGCGCTACGACTCGATCCACGGCAAGTTCCCGGCCACGGTGCAGGTCGAAGGCGACACCATTAGCGTTGCCGGCGGCAAGCCGATCAAGGTTACCGCGATCAAGGATCCGGCAACCCTGCCGCATGCCGCAATGGGCGTCGATATCGCACTGGAATGCACCGGCATCTTCACGTCGCGCGACAAGGCTGCCCTGCACCTGCAGGCCGGCGCCAAGCGGGTCATCGTTTCCGCGCCTGCCGACGGTGCCGACCTCACGGTCGTCTTCGGCGTCAACCACAACGAGCTGACCAAGGAACACCTGGTCATCTCCAACGCGTCCTGCACGACCAACTGCCTGGTTCCGGTCGTCAAGACCCTCGACGACGTCGTCGGCATCGACCACGGCTTCATGACGACGATCCATTCCTACACCGGCGACCAGCCGACACTCGACACGATGCACAAGGATCTGTACCGCGCCCGCGCAGCCGCCCTGTCGATGATCCCGACCTCGACCGGCGCCGCCAAGGCCGTCGGCCTCGTCTTGCCGCACCTCAAGGGCAAGCTCGACGGCACCTCGATCCGCGTTCCGACCCCGAACGTCTCGGTCGTCGACTTCAAGTTCGTTGCCAAGCGCGACACCACGGTTGCCGAAATCAACGCAGCCATCAAGGCAGCCGCCGACGGCGCGCTCAAGGGTATCCTCGGCTATACCGACGAGCCGCTGGTTTCGCGCGACTTCAACCACGACAGCCATTCCTCGATCTTCGCCAACGACCAGACGAAGGTCCTCGAAGGCAAGTTCGTGCGTATCCTCAGCTGGTACGACAATGAATGGGGCTTCTCCAACCGCATGGCCGACACGGCCGTTGCGATGGCAAAGCTCATCTAAAGCCATGTTTCGGCCCCTTCCCCTCAAGACGGTACGCTGGCGTCCGCTCGAAGGGGAAGGGCTCGAACATCTGACGGTCGGACCTTTCGAGGCGGGCATCCGCGCTTCCAGTGTCCTGATCGGCGAACGCGGCGGCCGCCCTTATGGCGTCCGCTACACCATAGACTGCGATAAGACCTGGACCGTCATGTCCTTCCGCATCGACACGACAGCCGGCCACCAGCTTTCCCTGGCGTCCGACGGCAAAGGCCATTGGCACGATGCGGACGGCACCGCCCTGCCCGCCTTGGATGGCTGCATCGACATCGATCTTGCCGGAACGCCCTTTACCAATACCCTGCCCATCCGCCGCCTCGGCTTGAAGCCTGAGGACGGCACCGTTAAACTCACCATGCTCTATCTGCCTTTCGATACGTTCGAGCCATTTCCCGATGGCCAGAACTATACCTGCCTCGAAGACGGGCGGCTCTATCGATACGGGGCCGAGGACCGCTCCTTCACTGCCGACCTGCCGGTGGACGAGGACGGGCTGGTGACGGATTATCCCACCCTTTTCCTAAGACTATGACCGGAGACCGATCATGACTTTCAAGACCCTCGACGACCTCACCGATATCGCCGGCAAGCGCGTACTCGTGCGCGTCGATCTCAATGTGCCGGTCAAGGACGGCAAGGTGACGGACGCCACCCGCATCGAGCGCGTCGTGCCGACCATCCGCGAACTCTCGGAAAAAGGCGCCAAGGTCATCCTGCTCGCCCATTTCGGTCGTCCGAAGGGCGAACCGGTCGCCGACATGTCGCTGTCGCTGATCGCGCCAGCCGTCGAGGACATCCTCGACCAGCGCGTTCATTTCGCTGCCGATTGCATCGGCGAGAAGGCCGCGACAGCGATCGCCGGCATGAGCAACGGCGATGTTCTGCTTCTGGAAAACACCCGTTTCCACAAGGGCGAGGAAAAGAACGACGCCGAATTCACCAAGGCGCTTTCCGCCAATGGCGACATCTATGTCAACGACGCCTTCTCCGCCGCGCATCGCGCCCATTCATCCACCGAAGGCGTCGCCCGCCTGCTGCCGGCCTATGCCGGCCGCACCATGCAGGCTGAGCTTGAAGCGCTGGAAAAAGGCCTCGGCAATCCGAAGCGCCCGGTCGTCGCCATCGTCGGCGGCGCCAAGGTCTCCACCAAGATCGACCTGTTGATGAACCTCGTGAAGAAGGTCGATGCCCTCGTCATCGGCGGCGGCATGGCCAATACCTTCATCGCCGCGCGCGGTACCAATGTCGGCAAGTCGCTCTGCGAGCACGACCTCGCCGATACCGCCAAGCAGATCATGATCGAAGCCGCGACCGCCGGCTGCGCCATCGTACTCCCGGTCGACGGCGTCATTGCCCGCGAATTCAAGGCCGGCGCCGAGAACGAAGTCGTCGACATCGAGGCGATCCCGGCCGATGCCATGGTACTCGACGTCGGTCCGAAGTCGATCGCAGCCGTCAACGACTGGGTCAGCAAGGCCGAGACGCTGGTCTGGAACGGCCCGCTCGGCGCCTTCGAAATCGCCCCGTTCGACAAGGCCACCGTCGCTGTCGCCAAGCATGCGGCATCCCGCACCAAGAGTGGCGGTCTCGTTTCCGTTGCCGGTGGCGGCGATACGGTTTCGGCGATGAACCATGCCGGCGTCGCCGACGATCTCACCTATGTCTCGACCGCCGGCGGCGCCTTCCTCGAATGGATGGAAGGCAAGCCGCTTCCGGGTGTCGATATCCTGCACCAGCAGAAGTAGGATGCGGGCCTGCCCGAAACCCTGCGCGATAAAGTGATGTGTCAGACCCTTTGGCTTCCGGGCCAAGGGGTTTATATTTCCTGTTCATGCGATATCGCACTCGCCCACTCACCGGGCAGATGCTCGAAATAACCCAGCCTATTCAATCGATTAAATTTATTTCAATCGTTTTAAAAAGTTTAATTTTTATTTTCGCATCGATTTTCTTCTGCTATCGAAAGCTACAGCCAAGAATAGGAGAGACGTGATGAGCGAAAGACTGGAAGACATTGCAGCCGCCATGATGGCAACGGGCCAGGGCTTGCTGGCAGCGGACGAATCGACCGCAACGATCGGCAAGCGCTTCGATACGATCGGTCTCGCTTCGACCGAGACGTCGCGCCGCGACTATCGCGAGATGCTGTTCCGCGCCGATGAAGCTATGAAATCCTGCATTTCCGGCGTCATCCTCTACGAAGAAACCCTTTTCCAGAAAGCGGCCGACGGCACCCCCTTCGTCGACATCATTCGCGCCGCCGGCGCCGTATCCGGCATCAAGGTCGATACCGGCGCCAAGCCGATGGCGAAGTTTCCGGGCGAAACGATCACCGAAGGCCTCGACGGCCTCGCCGCCCGCCTGAAGACCTACTATGACGCCGGCGCCCGTTTTGCCAAATGGCGCGGCGTCATCTCCGTCTCCGATGTCCTGCCGAGCTTCGGCGCCATCAAGGCCAATGCGCAGGCGCTCGCCCGCTACGCCGCGCTCTGCCAGGAAGCCGGCATCGTGCCCATCGTCGAGCCGGAAGTGCTGATGGACGGCGCACCGGGCAACCACTCGATCGACCGCTCGGAAGAAGTGACCGAAGAAACGCTCCGCATCGTCTTTGCGGAACTGAGCGACGCCCGGGTCAGCCTGGAAGGCATCATCCTGAAGCCGAGCATGGTCATCGACGGCAAGAAGGCGCGCAAAGCCTCGGTCGCCGAAGTTGCCGAGCGCACGGTCAAGGTGCTGAAGCGCACCGTGCCGTCAGCCGTTCCCGGCATCGCCTTCCTGTCCGGCGGACAGTCCACCGAGGAAGCAACCGCGCACCTCTCCGCCATGAAGGCCGGCTACGACCTGCCCTGGGGCATGACCTTCTCCTATGGCCGTGCGTTGCAGACCGAGGCGCTCAATGCCTGGGGCGGCAAGCCCGAAAACATCGCCGCCGGCCAGCGCGCCTTCAGCCACCGCGCGCAGATGTGCAGCCTTGCCGCCAAGGGCGGATGGAAGAAGGAACTCGAAAAAGCCGCGTGATTTTTCAAAGTTACGGAGGGAGAGGAGGAAGCCCGGTCTGCGCAAGCGGCCGGGCTTTTTTCATGGCGTGCGGAAACCGATTGTCAGGGTGACAAGAACCTTGTTCGCACAGTCCCCGCCCTGCGATATCCCCTGAAAGCCGGATCACGCCTCTGGGGAGAAAACAATATGAACAGCGTCGCCTATGTCACCGTCGATGTTTTCACCACCGAACGGTTTTGCGGAAACCAGCTTGCGGTCATTCCGGATGCCCGCGGCCTGTCGGATGCACAGATGCAGAATATCGCCGCCGAATTCCGCTATTCCGAAGTCACCTTCGTGTTGCCGCCGAACGATCCGGCCAACACCGCCCGGGTGAGAATCTTCACGCCGACGATGGAAATCCCGTTCGCCGGGCATCCGAATGTCGGTACGGCCTTCGTTCTCGGCGGCCAGGGCGACATTTTCGGCAAGCCGGCCGGGGATGTGCTCCGGTTCGAGGAAAAGGCCGGTATCGTCGAGGCGGTGCTGATACGCGGCGAAGGGCATGTCGTCGGCGCCGGCATTGTCGCGCCCCAACCTCTGTCGCTCGGACCACAGATCGATAGCGAGACCATCGCCCGCTGTGCCGCGATCGAGGCCGGCAACATTCGCACCGGGATCCACACCCCCGTCATCGCTTCCGTTGGCCTGCCTTTCGCGGTTGCCGAGGTGACCGATCTCGAAACGCTCGCCCGCGCCTGCCCGAACACCGCCGCCTTTGCCGAGGCCGGCCGGCGGTACTCGCCGGAAGACGATCAGTTCGCCCTGTTTCTCTATACGCGCGCGCCGGAAAGCCCATGGCATCTGCGCGCCCGGATGTTCGCCCCTCTCGACAACGTCATCGAGGACCCGGCAACCGGAAGTGCCTCCGGTGCTGTGAGTGCGCTTTTGGCCTCCCTGCAACCGGATAGCGACACCGAGATCGATATCACCATCGAGCAAGGCGTCGAGATGGGACGCCGGAGCCTGATCGAACTGACTGTCCGCAAATCGGATGGGCTGGTTCGCAGCGTACGGATCGCGGGACGCTGCGTGGCCGTCATGCAGGGCTCCTTCAACCTCTAGGGCCGGATCAGCACCGTCAGCATCATCACCGCGATCGCAAACACCGCAATCTTCCAGAAGTCGCGGCGCTGGCGCAGTCCGGGCAGGTTGAGCGGCTTCAACAGCTGGATCACCATGGCCAGAAGCAGGATCACCGTTAACGCTTTCGACATCGTTTTTCTCTTTTGTGGAAAACAACTTGGCAGACTTGCGGCCCGTCACACGCCCGTCACTATTGCGCGCGATCAGGGCTAGGCCGTAGCGCTGTCTTTTGCAATCTCCCGTCCATGAAAAATTCCGGCTGGCAATTGTGGCGGCGTCGCTCTACCTTTCAATTGCAGCCTGGAACCAGCGGATTTCACATGCGAAAAAACCTCCTGCCCGTCGCCGCTCTCCTGCTTGGAACGCTGTTTCTCTTCTTGGGAAATGGCCTGCACAGCCTGTTGCTGCCCGTGCGCGGCACGACGGAAGGCTATTCGACAACGCTGCTCGGCCTGCTCGGCACATCCTGGGCCAGCGGCTTCGTGCTTGGCTGCCTGCTTGCGCCGGCGATCGTCAAACGCGCCGGCCATGTGCGCGCCTTCAGCGGCTTTGCCGCGCTGCTGGCAATCATCGCCCTGCTCACCGGCCTGCTGGTCGATCCGATCTGGTGGGTGGTGCTGCGCGCCTTTACCGGATTTTCGACAGCCGGCACGTCGATGATCATCGAAAGCTGGCTGAACGAGCGCGCCACCAATGAAAGCCGCGGTGCGATCTTCTCGCTCTACATCGCCATCACCCTGATGGGCGTTGTCGGCGGCCAGTTGATGATCCCGTTCGGCGATACATCGGCGACAACATTCTTCATGATCTGCGGCATCGTCTATTGCCTTGCCATGCTGCCGACACTGCTCTCGACCGCCGCCTCACCGCAGCCGCTGAAACAGGTCAGCCTCGACCTGCGCGGGCTCTACCGCAATTCGCCGATCTCCTTTCTCGGCATCCTGCTCGTCGGCATCGCCAACGGCGCCTATGGCACGCTCGGCGCGGTCTTCGGCCGCCAGGTCGGCCTCACCGACAGCAATGTCGCGCTGATGATGAGTACGACGATCTTTGCCGGCGCCGTAATGCAGTTTCCCGCCGGCCGCCTCTCCGACATGATCGACCGGCGCTACGTCCTGGCGGCGCTTGCTGCCATCGCTGCCGTCGCCGGTACGCTGATCTTCCTCATCGAGCCCACGCATGTCATCATGCTGATCACGCTTGTCGGCATCTACGGCGCGACGGCGAACGCGCTCTATCCGATCGCCGTGTCGCATGCCAACGACTTCGCCACACCGGAGGATTTCGTCAAGATTTCCGGCGGCCTTTTGCTACTTTACGGCATCGGCACGATCATCGGCCCGACTATCGGCGGCCCGATCATGACCGCCACCGGCCCCTACGGTCTGTTCATGATCACCGCCTGCGCCCATGTGCTGATCACGGCTTACGCGATCTTCCGCAGCCGCATGCGCGCAGCCGTGCCCGCATCCGAACGCGACGCCTATTCCACCATCAACCCGGGTACGCTGACAACACCGGAAAGCCTGCAGCTGTCGCCACGGGCAGCACCGTTTGAGGAACCGAATGGCGAGAAGCCAGCAAGGGGGCCGGAATGAGCCTGTTTGACGATGATCGCCCGAAGAAACAACTGGCCCACGAGATCGGCTGCGACCTGTCGCTGCTGTCGGCCGACGAGCTTTCGTTGCGGATCGACCTGCTGAAACAGGAAATCGAGCGGCTTGAAGCGGAAAGAACAAACAAGTCGGCAAGTAAATCGGCCGCGGAAAGCTTCTTTCGATAGCGGCCCGGCGATTTAAAGAAACATCGGCCGACCCGATTGTCGAAAACAGGACATCACTTCGACGTGAATCCGGTCGCCGTAACGCTTCATTAAGCCTTATAAGATATTACTGGGACATCCAGATCGCTCTGGACTCAGACAATTTCCCGACTGGCGAATGGTCTGATTTTTCTCCCTGTTTTACCTTGAGAGCCGCGTTTGCGGCTCTTTTTTTGTCCTTTTTTCCCCAACCTGCAAAGAATTGTGGAGATTAACCCTTTCTTAAGAATAGGCTTGCGCGGAATGCGCTATGAGATCATGTTCAAGTCATAAGACGAGCGGAACGAAACCTTTTGTTAACCCGTTCGTTACCTGACCGAGTTGATGCGTTTAACCAGGGAATCAAGCCATGTCCGAACGGGGATTGAATACTGTGAGCTTCGCGGGGCACGCTGCGTCTTCGGCGCAGTTCAAGGTGCTGTACGCGGAAGGCATGGGCCTGGTTGAAGAAACCGCAAGCTATCTGGACGGCCCCGGTCGCGCAGCCTCCAAGGTTCTGCCGCGCATGGCGTCGGTACTCTACGCAGCAGAATCGATGCGCCTCACCACCCGCCTGATGCAGATGGCATCCTGGCTTCTCCTTCAGCGCGCCGTTAACAATGGCGAGATGAACCGCGAGCAGGTCCTGTCGGAGAAGAACAAGGTTCGCCTCGACAGCTTCAACGTCGATCGCACGGCACCGGGCTGGGGCGACTTGCCGGAAGGCTTTCGCGACCTGATCGACCGGTCGCTGCGCCTGCAGAACCGCGTCGCCCTGCTCGATCGCGAAATCTACCGCCCGCAGGAAGCCCAGAATTTTCTTCCGGACAACCAGAATGGCGTCAAGGCACAGCTCAGCCTGTTGCAGACCGCTTTCGGCACCAACTGATCCCGGAACTGCTGTACCCTGAGACGTTAAACCCGGCCACTGAGCCGGGTTTTTTATTGTCCGCAAACGGCAGTTTCGCGGGTTATTGCTTGGTGGGCTCTTTCAAACGAAGGACCAAGGTCCGGCCACGGCGGATCGCCGTCAGAGCCGCGCCGATGACGACGATCCAGAGGGCTGCCGTCAACACCTGATTGTGGCCTCCCCACAGCGGCTCCAGGATGGAGATGGCCGCCGCCGCCGTGATGACCGCCATACGATGCTGCTTGGCCATCGGGCCTGAAAAGTCGCTCGGCTGCCCCGTCGCCCGCCCCAGTTCACGGACATAGGCGGTCAGAACGGCAAAGGCGCCGGCCGCCCAGCCGAGACCCGGCATGCCGATGCCATAACCGACACCGGCAAAGATCAGGAGATCGGCGACCCGATCAGGAAACTCGTTCCAGAAGGGGCCGTCCGGTGCGCCCTTGCCGCCCTCCACCGCGACCATGCCGTCGAACAGATTGCAAAGCAGCCGGAGCTGGCAGAACGATCCCGCCAACAGCAGCCAGACGATCCGAGCCGCGCCTGCACCCTCTCCCGCCAAAAAGAACATGACCCCGGCCAGTGCCGCCGCCGCCATGCTGGCTTGAGAGATCTGGTTGGGCGTGATTGCCCGCACCGCCATCCATCGTGCGATGGCGCCCGCCCATCGGGTGTCGCGGCTTGCCAGAGGCCGCCTGTCGCCTGTCTCCGTCATCGTCCGGCACCTCTTCTTCTGGAAATCGAGTAATTGTAGACCGCCGCATAGCTGGTGGACACGAGTAGCGGAACCGCGACGGTGCGGGCTATCTCAGGCGTTCTGATGAGTGCATGCAGCGCCACCAGCAGGCTTGCCGAGCCCAGGCATGCGATCAATGGCGGCGCCCAAAATCTCGTCATGCCGATGAAAAGCTTCGACAGACCGTCGATCACGGATTTCAGGAAAAGCGTCAAGCAGGCCGAAAGCGCTCCCTGCAGAAACCCCGAATAGAGCGGCTGCGGCATGGCATGATCGCGATTGGCAAAGGCGGCCCAGCCGCCCATCGCCAGAAAGGCGAAGAGGACATGCACCGTGCCGCTGCCCGCCAGTCGCCGAAGCGCAGCCGTCACGACAGCGACCACCAGTAGCGCACGACGTGGAAGAAGATCGGCGCCGAGAAGACGACCGAATCCAGCCTGTCGATGAGCCCGCCATGGCCTTCGATGAGATTGCCCCAGTCCTTGACGCCGCGGTCCCGCTTGACCGCCGACATCACCAGCCCGCCGAAGAAGCCCATGAGGGTGATGATGAACGACAATAGGCCTGCCTGGAATGGCGTAAACGGCGTGATCCACCACAGCGAAGCGCCAATCAGCGTCGCGCTGATCACGCCACCGACAAAGCCCTCGACCGTCTTCGACGGCGACAGGTTCGGGGCAATCTTGGTGCGCCCGAACAGCTTGCCCCAGACATATTGCAGGACATCGCTCAACTGGACGACGATTACCAGGAAGGCGATCAGAAGCACGTTGCGCCCCTCGTAGCCGGGTATGTCGAGGGTCAGCAGCGCCGGCACATGCGAGGCGCAGAACACGCAGATCATCAGCGCCCACTGCACCTCGGCGATACGGAGGAGGAAGCGTTCCGTATCCCCCCGCAGGACGGAAATGATCGGCATCAGAAGAAAGGCATAGACCGGAATGAAGATCGCGAAGATGCCGTATTCTTCAGCCCAGAGCAGGTAATACTGGATCGGCAGGACGATGAAGAAGGCCGAGGCCAGCGCCCAGTGATCGGCGCGCCGGGTATTGATGAGAGTGACGAATTCCCGCAGGGCGGCAAAGGAGCAGAAGGCGAAGAGGACGAGGACGCCGATCCGGCCTGCGATGAAGGCAAGGCCAATCAGGATGACCATGACCCACCAGGCCTTGATGCGGGCGTTGAGGTTGTCCACCGCGGCATTCGGCCCATTGGCGGAAAAGCGCCGCTGCAGCATGTAGCCGATCGCGGAGGCAAGGATGAGCACGCCGAAAATACCAAAAACCAGGGTCAAGAGATCGGAGCTTGCCGTATTCATTCGCCGCTCCCCAAGGGTTTCGGAGACAGGGCCAACAGAGCGGCCTGTATTCTTTCGAGAAATGCGTCCTTGCCCTCGTTGGGCGTTATGCGCAGAGGGTTACCGAAGGTGACGGTGCAGATCAGCGGTATCGGCACGATCTCGCCCTTCGGCATGACGCGATTGAGGTTGTTGATCCACACCGGCACGAGCTCCACATCCGGGCGGGCAGCGACCAGATGAAAGATACCGCTCTTGAAGGGAAGGAGCCGCGCGTCCGTCTGATTTCGCGTCCCCTCGGGAAAGAGGATCAGCGACGAGCCATCATCGATCGCCGTGGTCATCAGTTCGATCGGATCCTGCGTCCGATTCTCGCGCTCACGCTCGATCAGCACCGCGTTGAAGACGTCGCGCCCGATGAACGCGCTGAGCTTTGATTTCAGCCAGTATTCGGCACCGGCCACCGGGCGGGCGAGATGCCGCAGCCTCGGCGGCAGCACGGCCCAGACCAGCACGAAATCGCCATGGCTGGAATGGTTGGCGAAATAGACGCAAGGCCGGGACGGCAGCCCCTCCTCCGGCCAGATGGCGCGAACCGCGGTTATCGCGCGGGCAAACAGAACGACGGCCGCCGCAGCGATCTTCGCAACCAAAGCCTTCATACGGATTTCGCCCCCCGCCAGTCCCATGACGCTACTGTGACTGTAGCAACGGTTGCGGCAGGAGGAAAGCAGCCATTGGCGCTTGCGATGCCGGGCAGCGCTTGCGATGCCGGGCAGCGCTTGCGATGCCGGGCAGCGCTTGCGATGCCGGGCAGCGCTTGCGATGCCGGGCTTGCGCGCAAACCGGCACGCTACGCCGGCGGCATCCTGTCGAATTTCGGCAGGGACGGATCGAGGTGATCCCATGCGTAACCGCGCATGCGATATGTCACCGCCTGCGGATTGTACCGGCTCGGATCGTCAAGGCTTGCGGCATGCACCGCGAAAAGATCCGGCATCGCCGCGAACGTCAGATACACCGGCGACCCGCAGGCGGGGCAAAAGGCATGCGTCTTGATACCGCCGCTATCGCCGGCAACGTCCCAGCCCGTCGCGTCCCCTTCAAGCTTCACGTCCTTCTTGTCGGCAAACGTCAGATAGGAGCCGTGTCCAGTGCCGCTCCTGTGCTGGCAATCCCGGCACTGGCAATCGTTCATGAAAAGCGGTTCGGCGGAAATTTCATAGCGGATTCGACCGCAGGCGCATCCGCCCGTGTAAGGCTTGCTCATCTCTCTTCTCCCACAAGATACTGTCAGGTCATGAAATGCTTCGAAGGCATCGAAAGTCCGTGTTTGCGCCCGCCGCGCATCAGTGCAGCGGCTTCGCAGGATCCTGCTCGGCAGCGACGCTATCGAGGTTTCGGACAACCTTTTTCCAGCCGGCGCTCATGTTCCTGTAAGCGGTGTCGTTCTTCGGCAGCACGAAGCCGGAGTGAACAAGGCGAACACGCGTGCCGTTCTCGATCTTGGAGAGGACCCATGTGACGACGGTATCCAGCGGCGAGCCGTATCCGACGTTTCCCTCGTGTCCGCCTTTCCAGGCATAGGAAAGGCGTTCATTCGGTATCACCTGCAGAACTTGGCAGCGAATGACGCCGTCCCACGCGCCGGCCGGCGTCGTCGTGAACGTAAAATGGGTACCTTCCACAGGCTCGAATCCGGTCGGCGCCATCAACCATCGGGCGATCAGGTCGCCGGACGTCAACGCCGTCCAGATCGTTTCCGGCGCATGCGGGAAGACCTCGTCGACCACGATATCCTGGGTAACGGATTTCAATGCGTTATCGTTCATGGATCGATCTCCTTGAGCAAGGTTCTGAGATTTGCGAACCGATCGCGCCAGAAGACGCCGTAATGGCTCATCCAGTCGACAAGCGGCTCGAGGCCCTCCGGACGGGCACGATAATAGACGTTGCGCCCTTCCGGGCGCTCAACGACCAGGCCGGCGAGCTTCAACGATTTGAGATGCTGGGAGATCGCGCCCTGTGTCACCCCGCTCCCGCGCGTCAACTCGACCACGGTAATCTCCTCGGATCCGACGACCCGCTCGAACAAGGCGCGACGTGTCGGGTCAGCGAGGGTGCGCAGGACAGCGGTGATATTGGTGACTTCGATCATGGCTAATCAAATAGTACACACTAATCAATAAGTCAATACTAATCATTTAACCCGAGACTATCGCGCACGAGAACATCCGCCCAACGTGAAACGCAAAAAGCCCGGACGAACCGGGCTTTTCAAAAATCATAATCCAGCAGGAAAAGCTTAGAGGCCGAGACCTTCGAAGCGCTTCTTGAACTTGGAAACGCGGCCGCCGCGGTCCAGCATCTGCTGGTTGCCGCCGGTCCAGGCCGGATGCGACTTCGGGTCGATTTCAAGGTTCATGGTCTGGCCTTCCGTACCCCAGGTCGAGCGGGTTTCGTAAGCCGTGCCGTCTGTCATGACGACTTTGATCATGTGGTAAGCGGGATGGATATCAGCCTTCATAACAATCTTCCTGCAAGTTCCAGGGTCCAATTGTCGCAAGCCATTTGCGGGCCATTGCGGCATGGGGACCGAACACGTAAATGAAGCCGCAGACCACTGAAGGGACCACGGCTTCCCAATTTGATGCCGTGCCTATACATGATGGTCACCGGGATAACAAGTACCGCCGGAGAAGACTCGTGCGAGTTTTGCAGCTTCTTCCGCTATTGGAGGCAACGTGTCGAATGAAGTCGTTCAGCCGGCGGGGCGAAAGTCCGTCCGCCCGCTGGTCAAGCTGCTGCCGTATATAAGGCGTTACCGAAATCTCGTCATCGGTGCCGGCATTTCGCTCGTCGTCGCGGCCGTCACTACCCTGACGCTGCCGATGGCCGTACGCCGGATGATCGACCACGGGTTTTCGAATTCCGATTCCGGCTTCATCAACACCTATTTCTCCATGCTGATGATCCTGGCGATCGTGCTGGCCCTTGCCAGCGCCGCCCGCTATTATTTCGTCATCACGCTTGGCGAGCGCATCGTCTCGGATCTGCGCCGCGATGTGTTCGATCATGTCACCCGGCTTTCCCCGTCCTTCTTCGACGTCAACCAGTCCGGCGAGATCGTCTCGCGGCTGACGGCCGACACGACGCAGATCAAATCCGCCGTCGGCGCAACCGCCTCCGTGGCGCTGCGCAACACGATCCTGTGTCTCGGCGCCATCGGCATGATGGTCTATACCAGCCCGAAGCTGTCGAGCCTGGTGATTGCGGCAATCCCCGTCATCGTCTTCCCGCTGGTCGGCTTCGGCCGATCGGTGCGCCGCCGCTCGCGCGAGGCGCAGGATACGCTGGCAACAGCGTCGGCCTATGCCGGCGAGGCGATCTCGGCTGCCCGCACCGTCCAGGCCTTCAATGGCGAGGCCGCAGCACAAGCCCGCTACGGCAGCGCCGTCGAAAGCGCCTATCAAGCAGCACGCTCGGCCATCAAGGCCCGCTCCATCCTGACGGCATTTGCGATCACCATGATCTTCGGCAGCGTCGTCGCCGTCCTGTGGTTCGGCGCACAGGATGTCCTCTCCGGCACGCTGTCGGCGGGTACGCTCGGCCAGTTTCTGCTCTATTCGGTCTTTGCGGCCGGCAGCCTCGGCGCACTCTCGGAGGTCTGGGGCGAACTCTCGCAGGCAGCAGGCGCAGCCGAGCGCCTGAGTGAGCTGCTGGCCGAACAGCCGGAGATCACTGCGCCCGCCGATCCGCTCGCCATGCCGGAACCGGCGCAGGGTGCCGTGACCTTTGACGACGTGCACTTCGCCTATCCCTCGCGACCGGGCTACAAGAGCGTCAAGGGGCTGAGCTTTGCCATCAAGCCCGGCGAAACGGTTGCTGTCGTCGGCCCGTCCGGTGCAGGCAAAAGCACGGTTTTCTCGCTGCTTCTGCGTTTCTATGACCCGGTCAAGGGAACGATCGCAGTCGACGGCGTCGATATCCGCGCCGTCGATCCGGAAAAACTGCGCCGCCGTATTGCCATCGTGCCGCAGGACGTGACGATCTTTGCCGCCTCGATCCACGACAACATCGCCTTCGGCCTGCCGTCGGCATCCCGCGACATGGTGAAAGCCGCCGCCGTCGCCGCTCAGGCCGACGAATTCATCGCAAGGCTTGATCACGGCTACGACACGCAGGTCGGCGAACGCGGCATCACGCTGTCGGGCGGCCAGCGCCAGCGGATCGCCATTGCCCGCGCCATCCTGAAGAATGCGCCCATCCTGCTGCTCGACGAGGCGACCTCAGCACTCGATGCCGAGAGCGAAACGTTGGTTCAGAAGGCGCTGGACGGATTGATGCGCGAGCGCACCACGCTCGTTATCGCCCATCGCCTGGCGACAGTGCTCAAGGCCGATCGGATCCTGGTCATGGACCAGGGCCGGATCGTCGAGGAGGGAACGCATGCCTCCCTCGTTCGCCAGGGCGGCCTCTATGCCAAGCTTGCCCGGTTGCAGTTCAACGATCACGGCCCGGAGCCGAACAACGTCGTCACGCTGGGCTAAAACCGCTTAACCGTTAATCCTCCATCCAAGGTTGCCCTCTTGGCATACCGCGCTATTGTTGACGTAGAGACGGCTTCATGCCGTTTTCCGGACAGGAACGTCTTTGGGAGGAGATTTGAATGGCATTGTCTTTGTTGAAGCGGCGCACTGCGCTGGGTCTTGCAATGGTGGCGGCATCGGCGCTTGCTTTGGGCACCAAAGCGCAGGCGCAGGAATTTCCCGATCGCCCGGTAACCCTCGTGGTGCCGTTTGCCGCCGGCGGCTCGACCGACGTCGTTGCCCGCATCATCGGCCAGAAGATGTCCGAGGATCTCGGCCAGCAGGTCGTGGTGGAAAACGTTGCGGGTGCCGGCGGCAATCTCGGTGCCGACCGGGTGGCAAGGGCCGAGCCCGATGGCTACACGATCCTGATGGGAACGGTCGCGACCCACGCGCTCAATCCCTTGATCCTGAAGACCAAGCCCTATGATCCGGAGAAGGATTTCGCCCCGGTCTCGCTGCTGGTGCTCGTGCCCAATGTGCTCGTCGTCAATCCGGAACTGCCGGCCAAGAACGTCGCTGAGCTTCTGGCTCTTCTGAAGGCGGCACCGGAACAATATTCCTACGCCTCCTCGGGCAACGGCACGCCGTTGCATCTCTCCGGCGAACTGTTCAAGAAAATGGCCGGCGTCAACATGCAGCATGTTCCCTACAAGGGATCAGGCCCGGCGCTGAACGACGTCATCGGCAATCAGGTGCCGATCATGTTCGACAACCTGCCCTCGTCCTCCGGCCATATCAAATCCGGCACGCTCAGGGCGCTTGCCGTGACCACCAAGGAACGCGCGCCGTCCTTCCCGGATGTGCCGACCATCGCCGAAACCATTCCGGGCTACGAAACCTACACCTGGAATACGCTCTTTGCGCCCGCCGGAACCCCGAAGGAAGCCATCGACCGGCTCAACGCATCGGCAAAGAAAGCCTTGGCTGATCCGGCCGTCGCCGAAAAGATGAAGGATTTCAGCGCCACCATCGTCG
This sequence comes from Rhizobium herbae, assembly GCF_017873135.1. Classification (GTDB taxonomy): domain Bacteria; phylum Pseudomonadota; class Alphaproteobacteria; order Rhizobiales; family Rhizobiaceae; genus Pararhizobium; species Pararhizobium herbae. The sequence continues at coordinate 186,818 of NZ_JAGGJV010000004.1, forward strand.
CATCGACACCAGAGGAACTGGCAGTCCATGTGACGGCCGAGCTTGCCAAATGGGGTCCGGTGGTCAAGGACGCCAACGTCCATCTGGATTGATTCTCAGGGGCTCTCCGGACAATCCGGAGAGCTGTTCCCTTCGGCTGGCCCCATCAGGCCCCGACGCTGCGCCCGACAACCCGTCCCGAAAACAGGCATCCGCCGAGGAACGTGCCCTCCAGTGCGTTGTAACCATGCATGCCGCCGCCGCCGAAGCCGGCAACCTCGCCCGCTGCATAGAGGCCCGGCACTGGTTCGCCGGATAGCTCCAGCACCCGGCCGTCGAGATCCGTCTGCAGGCCGCCCAGCGTCTTTCGCGTCAGGATATTGAGGCGCACGGCAATCAGCGGACCGGCCTTCGGATCGAGCAACCGGTGCGGCTTGGCTGTCCGCATCAGCCTGTCGCCGAGATAGTGTCGCGCGCCGCGGATGGCAGTGATTTGCGCGTCCTTCGAAAACGGATTGTCGATCTCGCGATCCCGCGCCTCGATCTGCCGGCGCAGGTGATCCCGTGAGAGACGGTCCTCCCCGCTCAGCCTGTTCATGCCCTCGACCAGATCGTCCAGCCGGTCGCGAACGACAAAATCCTCGCCCTTGTCCATGAACGCCTGCACCGGGCCGGGTGGATTTTTGCCCAGTCTCTTCAAAAGCAGCGGGATGTCCTTGTTCGTCAGATCCGGGTTCTGTTCGGAGCCGGACAGCGCAAACTCCTTCTTGATGATCGCCCTGGTCAGGATGAACCAGCTATAGTCGGCCCCGCTCTTGCGGATCGCCTTCAGCGTACCGAGCGTATCGAAGCCCGGCATGGCGGGGGCGGCGAACCGGTTGCCGTCGGCATCGCACCAGAACGAGGACGGACCGGGCAGGATGCGGATCCCGTGGTTCGGCCAGACCGGATCGAAGTTCCGCAAGCCTTCCGTATAGTGCCACATGCGGTCCTTGTTGATCACCGAGCCGCGGGCATGCTCGGCAATTTCCACCATGCGCCCGTCGACATAATGCGGCACGCCACTGACCATGAATTCGGGCGGCGGTCCGAGGCGGTCCACCGGCCATTGTTTGCGAACCAGATCATGGTTGCCGCCGATGCCGCCGGACGAGACCACCACGGCGCCGGCCTCGAACCAGAACTCGTCGACAACCTCGCGCGAACTGCGGTGACCGCGTGGCACGCCGTCGTTTTTAAGAACCGATCCCCGCGCACCCGTAACAGCGCCATTGCTGATGATCAGTTCGTCCACCTGATGACGAAACCGGAAGCGGATGCGCCCCTTGGCCTCCAGTGCCCGTGCCCGGGCAATGAACGGCGCCAGCACACCCGGCCCGGTGCCCCAGGTCACATGAAAGCGCGGCACAGAGTTTCCGTGACCATGCGCAAGTCCGCCGCCGCGCTCCGCCCAACCGACGACAGGAAACCAGCGCATACCTTGGCGATGCAGCCAGGCGCGCTTTTCACCGGCGGCGAAGTCGAGATAGGCCTCGGCCCAGCGGCGCGGCCAGAAATCTTCCGGACGGTCGAACTGCGCCGAGCCCATCCAGTCCTGCCGCGCCAGATTGAGATCGTCACGGATACGCATGCGACGCTGTTCGGGACTATCGACGAACAGAAGACCGCCAAGCGACCAGAAGGCCTGGCCTCCGAGGTTCTGCTCACCCTCCTGGTCCAGTACGATCACCCGCAGGCCCCGATCGGCAGCCTCAACCGCCGCAACAAGACCAGCAAGCCCTGCCCCGATCACCAGAACATCGCAATCCATATTCGCCCTCCTGCAACTCCACCTGTCCCGAACATTACGCACACGTAAACGTCAGGGCAACGGTGAAACGCAGCCGCACAGTCAGCAACTTGTATGATTGCAAATCACCTTAATAACCGGCGGAGAAGCCAATCACTTCTCGGTCAGCTTCAACTCGATGCGGCGGTTTTGCGAACGCGCCTCCGGGGTGTCACCCTCGGCGATCGGCTGGAATTCGCCAAAGCCTGCGGCAACCAGACGGTCTGCCGGAACGCCCTTGGAGATCAGGAACTTGACGACCGATGTCGACCGCGCCGACGAGAGTTCCCAATTGTCGGCGTACCGTCCGGTGCCTGAGAGCGGAACATTGTCGGTATGGCCATCGACGCGAAGCACCCAGTTGATCTCCGAGGGAATCTCCTTGGCGAGATCGAGCAGCGCCGCGGCGAGCTTGGCCATCTCCTCCTGCCCCGCCGGGTTCAACTCGTTGCCACCGGAGGGAAACAGCACTTCCGACTGGAAGACGAAGCGGTCGCCGACGATGCGGATATTCTCGCGGTCCGACAGGATTTCCCGCAACCGTCCGAAGAAATCGGAACGGTAGCGGTTGAGTTCCTGCACGCGCTGCGCCAGCGCGACGTTCAGCCTGCGGCCAAGATCGGCGATCTTCGTCTGCGATGCATTGTCCTTGGCCTCGGATGCCTGCAGCGCGCCCTCGATGGCGGCGATCTGGCTGCGCAGCGCGGCGATCTGCTGGTTGAGAAGATCGATCTGGCTCATTGCCCGGGCGCTGACCTGCTTCTCCGCGTCCAGCTTTCCGGTGAGGTCGCCGATCTGCTGGTTTGCCGTATCGGAACTTCCCGAGCCCTGCTCAAGCAACGCCTGCAACCGCGAGCGCTCCCCTTCCGATGACGCCAGCGACGCCTGCAGATTGGCAAGGGAATCCTCGAGATCCTGCTTGCCGCCCTTTTCCAGCGCCAAAAGCTGGGTCAGTTCATTGATCTGGCTGTTCAGCCGGTTGAGCACATCATCCTTGCCGCTGATTTCGCGGCTGAGCAGAAACTGCCCCAGCACAAAGACGCACAGCAGGAACATGATGGAGAGCAGCAGGGTCGACAGCGCGTCGACGAAACCCGGCCAGTAGTCGACAGTTCTCTGCGAACGGCCCTTGCGCGCAAGTGCCATCGATCACTCCCCCCCTGCGTCTTCGACGCGGGCAAGCTTGGTCGGAGTCCGGTCCGGATGAACGGCGATTTTATCGGACTGGCCGATGCGCGCCGAAAGCTTGTCCAGCGTCTTGCGCATCGACTTTGCTTCTTCCTGCTGCGCTTCGATCCAGTCGCGCAGCATCTGCTGCTCTCCGCGCATGTTCTTCACCAGTCCCTGGATACCTTCAGCAAGGCTCGCCATGGCGGCGGTCGTGCGCTGGTTCATGCCGCCGTCCTGGTTGAGGCGGGTGAGCTGTTCCGTCAGCTGGCGAAGTTCTTCGACAGGTGCGGTAGCCGGCTTGCCGGGCATCGCCATCAGGTCGGAACTGACGTCCGTCACCGATGACAACCAGTTTTCGAGCTCGGTGTAGAAGCGGTTCTGCGCCCGACCGGCCTGCAGGTCGAGAAAACCGAGGATCAGCGAGCCGGACAGGCCGAAAAGCGAGGTGGAAAACGCCGTGCCCATGCCGGTCAAAGGCGCGGACAGGCCCGTCTTCAATGCCGCGAGGACATCTTCGGTGCTGCCCGTTCCGGCATCCAGCGACTGGATGACCGTATTGATCGAGCCGATGGTGCCGAGCAGACCCCAGAAGGTGCCCAGCAGACCAAGAAAGACCAGAAGACCGATCAGGTATCGCGAGGTGTCGCGCGATTCGTCGAGCCGGGTGGCGATCGAATCGAGAATGGAACGCAGCGCCGTGGTCGAGATCGACATGGAATGGCGCTGGCCGATCAGCGCGCGCATCGGCGCCAGAAGGACCGGATCGCGGCCGACTTTTTCGGCGCTGCCGGCGGCACGGAAGGAATTGAACCAGCGAACCTCGGGCCGCAGGCTGAAGACATGGTTGAAGACCAGCAGAATACCGATCAGCAGCACGCCCAGAATAAGGCCGTTCAGACCGGGATTGCTCAGGAAAGCCGCCTGTGCCTGACGAAACAGGATAGCTCCGACGAAGCCGACGATGATCAGGAAGATCACCATGGTCCAGAAGAAGACCATCGGGCTCGACAGCTTGTTGGGATTATACCCCTCGTTCGACCCTCCGTCGGCATCCCATCCCGACAGTTCCAATTTCGCCATGGGGCTCACTTCTCCGGTTTTCCAGTGCAACGAACCTGCCCGCAGATACGGACCTGGCGACGCAGGGCGGAGACTAGAGGAAGTTTGTGCCAAATTGAAGGGGAAACAACCGGCAACATCAACAGGATGAAACAGCCGGCCGTTCAGGCCGAAACCGGATTATTTTCCCGGTACGGGACGGTGCAGCACGTCATGCAGCGCCCTGCGGATATATTCGTTGCCCGCAACGATCGAACCGTCGTCCATCGGCTTGTTGCCGCCGTCGATGTCGGCAACCCATCCGCCGGCTTCGCGAATCAGAAGAATGCCCGCGGCCAGATCCCAGGGCATCAGGCCGCGTTCCCAGAAGCCGTCGAAGCGGCCGGCTGCGACATAGGCAAGATCAAGAGAGGCAGCACCCATGCGGCGCACGCCGGCGACTTCGCCCATCACATGGCGCAGTTCGACCAGATAGGTGCCGTGGTTGCCGACGCCCAGATGCGGCGTGCCGGTGCCGATGACGGCATCCGACAGATTCTTGCGGGCAGCGACGCGCAGGCGGCGGTCGTTGAGGAAGGCTCCACCACCACGCTCTGCCGTGTAGAGTTCGTCGGTCGCCGGATTGAGGATGACGCCAGCAACCACTTCACCCTGACGCTCCAGTGCGATCGAGATGGCAAAATGCGGGATGCCATGCAGGAAGTTGGTCGTGCCATCGAGCGGATCGACGATCCAGCGATGCGCGCCGTCGGTGCCGATAACCTCTTCGCTTTCCTCACCGAGGAAGCCATAGGTCGGGCGTGCCTTCATCAGTTCTTCGCGGACCAGCTTTTCCGCCTTGCGATCGGCCTGCGAAACATAGTCGCCTGGACCTTTCAGCGAGACCTGCAGGTTCTGCACTTCGCCGAAATCGCGCGCCAGGGACTTGCCGGCCTTGAACGCGGCCTGGACCATGACATTGAGAAGAGCTGAGCGTGCCATTTTGGCTTTCCTTCGAAACAGAAAACCGGCCGCAGCAACGGCCGGAGAATTTTAGACGTGCCGCTGCGGATCAGTCCGCGCGGCGGAGATAGGCGATTTCATTGGTATCGACCAGAATGCGCTCGCCGGCCTCAACGAACGGCGGGACCATGACGCGAACGCCATTTTCCATGATCGCCGGCTTGTAGGACGACGCTGCCGTCTGCCCCCTCACCACCGGATCGGCTTCCGCGATGGTCAGAACCACCTGGTCGGGCAGCGAGATGCCGATCGGCTTCTCGTCGTAGAGCTTGACCGTCACCATCATGCCGTCCTGCAGGAAGGTGGCGCGATCGCCGACGAAATCCTTCTGCAATTCCAGCTGTTCATAACTCTCATTGTCCATGAACACCAGCGCATCGCCCTGTTCATAGAGGAACTGGAAGTCCTTCAGTTCGAGGCTGACCAGTTCAACCGTTTCCGACGAGCGAAAACGCTCGTTGAGCTTGGTGCCATCGATCAGGTTCTTGAGTTCCACCTGATTGAAAGCGCCACCCTTGCCGGGCTTGACCGTGTTGCACTTCACGGCGGCCCAGAGACCGCCATTGTGTTCGACGACGCTGCCGGGGCGAATTTCGTTACCGTTGATTTTCATGGGGAGTATTCCCTAAAGAACCGAAAGCCGCCCCTGCGGCCAGCCAATCCGGCGCTTCAAGACCACAAAACCCCTGAAAGTTCAAGTCTCGAGGCAAAAACAGGATCAGGACGACCGGTATTTGTTGGCAGCGCTCAACGCCGCCTTCTGCTGCTCATCGGTCAGACCGAGATAAAAATCTTCAAGAGCGAGGTCCTTCAGCCCGGCCCGGCGCGAAAGCACATACCATTTGGCAGCCTCGATCGGATCGGGGCGCGTGCCGATGGCATTGATATAGAGATGCGACAGCTTGTTCTGGGCAACGACGTTGCCACCCCTCGCTGCGCGCAGCATCCACGTAAAGCCCTCGTCGAGATTGCGGTCGCCGCCAATGCCGTCAACCATCCAGATGGCGAGATCGAGCTGGGCGGTATCGAAGCCGGCCCGCGCTGCCCTCAGCAGCCAGTCGCGCGCCTTCGCCCGCTTGTTTTCATCGATGCCGTCGACATTCAGATAGATCTGCGACAAGGCATATTGCGCATCGGCGATGCCCTGCTCTGCCGATTTTTCATAATAGGGCAATGCTGCTTTCAGGCCCTTTTCGCCCGGCATGTCCGCAACCAGAAGCTGGCCGTAGTTGAACTGGGCGGAAGAGTTGCCGAGATCAGCGGCCTTCTTCATCAGCTCTTCCGACCTCTTCTTGTCCCGCGGGACATCGCGGCCTTCCATCAGCAGCAGCGCGTATTTGAACATGGCGGCCGGATCACCGGAATTGGCCGCCTGGCCATACCAAAAGGCCGCGTCCTTGTTATTGCGGGCAACGCCGAGCCCCTGTGCGAAGATTTCCGCGACCAGCGTCTGTGCCGCCGCATCGCCCAGCTGCGCCCGCGGCAAGGCCAGTTCCATCGCTGTCAGATAATATCCCCGCTGGAATGCGCCATAGGCGTCGTCGGCCTTGCCGGCAAAGGGCTTTTCCTGCGGCAGGGCGGGCAGTTCGGCGCCCATCCGCTCGAGCACGTTGACGCCGCTCGAAGGCTCAAGCTTTTCCGCATCGACTTTCTTGGCCTCCTCGGGAGACTGCAGCGCCGGAATCTCGCCTTCGGGCAGGGCCGCACCATTGAACGGCGTGATGCGGCCACGCTTGGCAACCGCGCCTTCATCGTTCTCGCCCTGTTCAACCACAGGCGCTGTATCGTTGACGCCCGGCAGGGCATCGTCGGCGCGAGCACAGACAGGCACACCCAAAAGGGCCCCGCCCAACAAAAGAAGCGGCAATAGGCACAGCGATGGAGAAGAACGGATCAACATGGAAATGTCTTAAGCTTCAAACCGTGGCGCTTTTTCGTCAAGAAGCGCATTCACGCTCGCAACGATGGCAGGCGCCTGCTCCGGCTCCGAAAAAACGGCCAGACGCAGCGCCACGAATTCCGCGCCGCTTTCGGCAACGGTCAGCACCGATTCCGGATCGGTGCCACCCATGACGATGCACGGGATCTCGATCATCGATGCCCACCATTCGGCCAGCGCCACATTCTTCGGATGCGCTTCCGGCTTGATATCGCCATCGAGCTTGCCGAAGAACACATAGTCCGGACGGATTTCGCCCATTTCCAGCGCATGATGGCGGTCCGTCGCATTGCCGCCGCCGACGATCAGCTTGGGCGAAAACTTCTCCATTGCCTCCGCCAGTTCCGCCGCGTTGCCGGTGATATGCAGGCCATCCGCCTTTGCGCGGCCCGCAACCCGCGTATCGCCGGCAACAAGAGCCGCGGCGCCCGCTTCCTGGATCAGCGGAACCAGCACCTCGGCATGCTTCTGAAAAGCCTGATCGTCCAGCCCATATTGCGGCACGATGACCGAGGCAACGTCGCCGCCGCGCAATGCGCCGCCCAGCATCTGCGCGCGGCTATCGACATCGGCGATATCCGGCGCAATGAGGACGAGGCGGCAGCGATTGTCTTGTTTGCTCATAATGTCTCTGTTCCCGATGAAATGCGCGTCCGCGCACCATCCCTACTCGATTTCGATCTGCAAAAGCGATAGACCCTGCGGGCAAAAGGATCAACCGATACCCATGCTTCCCGATTTTCACTTCTATGCCATCGCCATCCCCGCGGTCCTGCTCGTCGGTTTCAGCAAGGGCGGCATGGGCGAAGCTCTTTCGCTCATGGGCGTGCCGCTTTTGTCGCTCGCCGTTTCGCCGGTGCAGGCGGCAGCCCTTCTGCTGCCGATCCTGATCGCCATGGATCTGGTCGCGCTGTGGACATGGCGCCAGCATGGCGACATGAAGACGTTGAAGATTCTGTTGCCGGGTGCCCTTGTCGGCATCGCCATCGGCTGGGCCACATCAGCCTATGTTGCACGCGATGCGTTGCGGCTGATCATCGGCCTGATTACCGTCCTTTTCGTTCTGCGGTATGTCTACAATCTCTGGCGCGCGCGGCGCGGTATCGTCATCCCAGCCAAGCCGCAAAGGCCGGTGCAGGCGACGTTCTTCGGCGCCTTTGCCGGCTACGGCAGTTTCGTCGCCCATGCCGGCGGCCCGCCCTTCCAGATCTATGCACTGCCGCTCAAGTTGCCACCGCGCGAATATACCGGCACGATGGTGCGGTTCTTTGCCATTCTCAACGTCGTCAAGCTCATCCCCTATTTCGCGCTCGGGCAGCTGGATCTCAGTAACCTGACCACATCGCTGACGCTTTTTCCGCTGGCGATGCTGGCAACGATGGCCGGAGCCTGGTTTGTCCGGCGCATGCAGCCGCAGACATTCTACCCGTTCATGTACACGATGGCGTTTCTGGCCGGCCTGAAACTCGTCTATGACGGAGTTTTGGTGCTTGCAGTGGCGCACTGAGCGCATCTGCGGCTCCAACCGGCGCGGTATGTTTTAAAACCGGGAAATCCTGCACGCCGGGCTTGTATACCGCACAGCAAAATTCCATTGCCGCATCGCACAATTTACTTGCCGAGTGCTTTGAATTCTCCTAGCTTTTGCGCATGTCACACGCTGATCCCTTCGACGCGATCTCGGATCCGAACCGGCGATATCTGCTGGAGGAGTTGCGTCGCGCACCGCGCACCGTGAACGAACTGGCAGAAGGTTTGCCGATCAGCCGGCCGGCGGTATCGCAGCACCTCAAGGCACTGCTGGACTCAAATCTCGTCTCCGTTTCCCCAAGCGGCACGAAGCGGATTTACGCGATCAACAAGCCTGGCTTCGATCGGGTCAACCTATGGCTGGATCAATTCTGGTCGTGAGGATTACGGGCTGGTTGTGAGGTTTCTGGCCTCGAAAGGTCAGACATCGGGAAACTCACTACTGCGGGCTTTGGCGAACTTCATGTCCGCGCCAAACAAATCCGCTTATCGACAACGCTTGAAACCGGCTTCAAGTGTCACTTTGCCAAAATTCGTTCTGGCTTTCCGGTTATCAATTTATGCGCTGGAACAAAAGTCTCCCGATGAATGAGATTGCTTTACCTAATCAGTGAGTTGAAGAGCGAATCTTCTCGATTTCGTCCTTCAAGCGCAGCTTCCGACGCTTGATGTCAGCGATGTGCTGATCCTGGACAGACGGCTGGATAAGCGCCGAATGGAGCTCCTGCTCCAGAACATCATGTTTTTTCTCAAGCGTTGCAAGATGAGCCTCAATGGTCATGTGGCAGTCCCTTCCTTTTGCTTGCACCCGATCCGTAAATGCCGGATGTTCCACGTTGTAACCGAGATAGTGTGCCATGCTATTTTTCATTTGTCGAAGGCGAAATCATGGCCGACATCAAATCTCGGTGGCGAGATTTGGTATTGGGATAACTTCCCGTTACCAACAATTCTGTGCTAGAGCGACGCTCGATTTTATGCGGATAGCAGACTATCTGCTGTCGGCGCCGACGGGGAACATTGCATGCCAGATCAGGATCAGGCCGAACTCAGACTGAGCGTAGCGCGGCTGAGGCAGGAACATGAAGACTATGATGTTGCGATCAATGCTATGATCCAGACAGGCTGCGACGCCCTGCGCATCCAGCGGATGAAAAAGAAGAAATTGATCATCAAGGACAAGATCACCAAGATCGAAGACCAGATCATTCCCGATATCATCGCCTGAACCTGCCGCGTGTCCGAAAGGGCGCGCTGCGAACGCTCCGGCCCGCACCTCGGCCTCGCAACAAAGCGGAACGAACACAGTGACGAAAGCAGCAACCCCGCCCGTCGCCATCATCATGGGAAGCCAGTCCGACTGGGAGACCATGAAGAATGCCGCCGACACGCTCGACGCCCTCGACATCGCCTATGACGCCCGCATCGTTTCGGCACATCGCACGGTGGACAGGTTGATCAATTTTGCCAGGGGCGCGCGCGACGAAGGCTTCAAGGTCATCATCGCCGGTGCCGGTGGTGCTGCGCATCTGCCTGGAATGACGGCGGCGATGACGCCGCTGCCGGTATTCGGCGTTCCCGTCCAGTCCAAGGCACTCTCCGGCCAGGACAGCCTGTTGTCGATCGTGCAGATGCCGGCCGGCATTCCCGTCGGCACGCTCGCCATCGGCCGCGCCGGCGCCATCAACGCGGCGCTTCTTGCCGCGGCCGTTCTAGCACTCAGCGATCCCGATCTCGCCGATCGTCTCGACGACTGGCGCGAACAGCAAAGCGCGGCCGTTGCCGAATATCCGGTGGATCAGGCATGAGAACGATCGGCATCATCGGCGGCGGCCAGCTTGGCCGCATGCTTGCCATGGCTGCGGCGCGGCTCAACTTCCGCACCATCATTCTGGAACCCCAGGTCGATTGTCCGGCCGCGCAGGTCGCCAACGGCCAGATCGTCGCCGCCTATGACGACGAGACGGCGCTGAGGCAGCTTGCGGATGCCTGCGATATCGTCACCTATGAGTTCGAGAACGTGCCGGTCGGAGCGGCTGAGACACTTGCACGCGCGCTTCCGGTCTACCCGCCGCCCAGGGCGCTGGCCGTCTCTCAGGACCGGGTGAGCGAAAAACAGTTCCTCAACGGCTGCGGCATCGAAACCGCGCGCTTCCACGCTGTCGACAATCAGGAACAGCTTGAACGGGCGCTCGCCGATTTCTCCGGCAGGGGCGTGCTGAAAACCCGCCGTCTCGGCTACGACGGCAAGGGCCAGCGCGTCTTCAAGGATGCGAGCGATGATGCGGCCGGCGCCTACCGGGCGCTTGGCGGCGTTCCGCTGATTCTCGAGAGCTTCGTTGCGTTCGAAAGGGAAATCTCGATCATTGCCGCCCGCAGCACCGACGGCACGATTTCCTGTTACGACCCCGCCGAAAACATTCATCGCAACGGCATTCTCCACACCTCGACCGTCCCGGCCACAATCAGCGAGACAACCGCTGAGGCGGCCCGCCTTGCAGCCACGGCCGTGCTGACGGCCCTTGGCTATGTCGGCGTCATCGGCATGGAATTCTTCGTTCTGGCTGACGGGACGTTGATCGCCAACGAGATCGCACCCCGCGTCCACAATTCCGGCCACTGGACGGAAGCCGCCTGCGTGGTGTCCCAGTTCGAGCAGCACATTCGTGCCGTCGCCGGATTGGCCCTGGCGAGCGGCGCCCGCCATTCCGATTGCGTGATGCAGAACCTGATCGGCGACGATATCGACGACCTGCCGGCCTGGCTCGCCAAACCGGGCGCGCTCGTTCACCTTTACGGCAAGACAGAAGCGCGGCCAGGGCGTAAAATGGGGCACGTCACTTGGCTTCGATAAGGGTTTAACCCACAGAAAAGCCGAAGGTAGCCGCGAAAACCGCCTCTCTGTGGTTGACACTTTTGCGACGCCGGGTTATTTGCCTGCCACCCTAAGAGCGCGCTCGGCCTTAAACGTCTGCAAGCGCGCTTTTGATTGTTAAAGACCGGCGAAATCAGATTCGCCGAAACTGCGGATCAGAAAAATGAAGATCAAAAATTCGCTCAAGTCGCTGAAGGCCCGTCACCGCGAAAACCGTCTGGTTCGCCGCAAGGGCCGTGTCTACATCATCAACAAGCTGAACCCGCGCTTCAAGGCCCGTCAGGGCTGAGCCATTGCGTCAGCCGGAAACCCAGGTTTTCCGAGCGATCGCATATGGATCGAGTGCGTTCGTGCGCCTGCCTTTTTTGGTGCCCGAGCGGTTCACCGGTTTGATGTCTCAAATTTGATTTGATCTTCGGCCATGGCAGGCTACCTTATTTGCCATGGCTAAACTCATGTCTTCATTTTTGATTCTTGGCTGCGTGCTGGCAGCATCCTTTGCCGGCCCCCCTTCCCTCCTTGCGGCCGACACATCACAGGCCTCCGCGACGTCGGAACTGACGACACCCAAACAGCGGCTCGACGCGCTCTTTTCCGAATTGAAGCGGGAACGCGATCCGGACAAGGCGCGCGAGATTTCGGACCGAATCCGCATCGAATGGCAGGATTCCGGCAGCGCTTCCGTGAACCTTCTGATGCAGTGGGCGTCAAAAGCGGTCGAATCAAACCGCAAGGCAACAGCCCTCGATATATTCGACCAGGTCATCACGCTCTCACCCCAATATGTCGAAGGCTGGAACCAGCGTGCCACGCTGCACTACCAGATGGGCAACTACCGAAAGTCCATGTCGGACATCAACAGGGTGCTGGCGATCGAGCCGCGCCATTTCGGTGCGCTCGCGGGCATGGCGGCGATCCTGACCGCAGCCGGCAAGGATGAACTTGCGCTTCGGGCCTGGGAACAATTCCTCGATATCTATCCAGCCGACCGCCGGGCGCAGGAACAGCTTGGCGAGCTGGAGGAAAAACTTGCCGGCAACCGCACTTGATTCTTCCTGACTAGCGAAACCGCAGACCGCTTTCCTTCGTATCGGACGATAGCCAAACCATCCGGCCGATTGCGCAGGCGCGCGGAAGAGTGATTGATGTCCTTTGCCTTCAGGAAACTCATGCTGTTCATTGCATCGCTATGTCTTGCCGTACTGGTTACCGGATTCGGCTTCAGCTCCTACAAGGCGGCGGCCTTTGAAAAAGACAATCCGAATACGGGCGAATTGATCGACGTCGGCGGCTATCGGATGAACAGCGTCTACGTACCACGTCCGAAGAGCGCCGATCTTCCGACTCTCGTCTTCATCCACGGGGCAAGCGCCAATCTTCGCGACCCGATGGTTGCCTTCAGGGACAAGCTCGAGGGCCGCGCCGATATGCTGTTTCTCGACCGGCCGGGACTGGGCTTTTCCGAACGTGGCGGCCCACAGAATGCCTATCCCGACGGTCAGGCCGATGCCATCGCCGCCTTGATGAAGAAACGCGGCATCAAGAAAGCCATCATCATCAGCCACTCCTTCGGTGGGGCGATCGCCGCAACCTTTGCCTTGAACCACAAGGACATGGTGGCAGGCCTGCTGTTTCTCTCGCCCGCCACCCATCCGTGGCCGGGCGGCATCGAATGGTACTATGACGTCACCAGGACACCGGTATTGGGCTGGTTGTTTGCCACCCTGATTGCGCCGCCGGCAGGCCTTGCCGCCATAGACAAGGCGACGAAGGCAGTCTTTGCCCCCAATCCCAGGCCGGACGGCTATATCGAAGAGACGGCCGCCTATCTGGCCATAAGGCCGCGCGCCTTTCGCAACAACGCCATCGATATCGCCAATCTGCTTGAATATGTGAAGCGCGTGTCGCCGCGCTACAGGGAGATCAAGGCGCCCACTGCCATCATCACCGGCGACGCCGACCGTGTCGTCCTCCCCGAAATCCACTCCCGCCAGCTGCATGAAGACATCACCGGCTCGACGCTGCTACGCATTCATAACCTTGGCCATAAACCGGATTATATCGTCACCGACCTCGCGATTGCCGCAATCGAAACGCTGGCTGGAAAGAAGCGCGACCTGACCAGGCTCGCCGGGCAGGCCGAGGCCGGGATAGCGGTCGTAAAATAAGCTTAAACCTACGCTGCGGCCACCATATCACGCATGGCACTCATGACCCGCGACAGATCATAGGGCTTTGCGAAAAATCTCCCCTCCACCGGAAGCAACGCATCACTCATCTCGCGGTGGCCTGAGGCGACGATGATCTTGATGGGCGGCCATCTGTCCCGCACCGCCGCAGCGAGCTTTAGCCCGTCCATGCTGCCGGGCATGTCGATGTCTGTAAACATCAGATGGATTTCGGATTGCGCGTTTAGAATGACAATCGCTTCATCAGCGTTCGATGCTTCAAGGACGCTGAAACCGTGATCTTCCAGCGACTGCGCAATGTCGATCCGGAGAAGGACTTCATCCTCCACAACCAGAACCGTTATGCCGTTATAGCCCATCCCCGAAGCTCCGTCGTGGTGCAGTTGCTATATCTTTTGATAGGGCGTCGGACCGGTTAACGCGCTTGACGTCAGAATGATCCATGAGAATTTATTTATGTTCTTCAGTGATTTATTGAATGTGTCGCAGGGAACACCGAGATACCGGAGCATAACCTCCTCTCAGCTCTGCTGCAGCCGACCGAGGGGGCCTACGACGCGGCATCGAAATCCGTCCGGCGCGAAGGCGATATCGGGGGCGGAACCAAACAGGGAAGCGAGCGCCGCGCGAATATACCTCGTACCATATCCCTGTCGCGTCGGCTCTATGACCCTGGGGCCGCCTGCCTCGTCCCAATGCAGGGAGAGCAGCGGTGCGGCGTCATCCGAAATCGCCCAGGCGATATCGACGGTGCCGTCTTTCTGGGACAACGCACCATACTTGAGGGCATTGGTGATCAGTTCGTGGAGGCAAAGGGCGATCGTCGTTGCTGAGTTTCGCCCGATAGACACGTCCGGGCCGCGAACATGGATACGGCTCAACCCGTCGCTGTTATAGGGTGACACGGTCAGGTCGACGACAGACGACAGAGAGACCTCATCTCCACCTGCCTCGAACACGGCCGTATGCACTTTGGACAGTGCTTGCAGCCGACCGGTAAAATCTGCAGCCAAATCCTCTACCGTCGCAGCACCGCGTCGCGTCATCTGAAAGATCGACGTCACGCTGGCGAGGATATTCTTGATCCGATGATTGAGTTCCAGGCGCAGTTCGACCTCTCGCTCGATGGCATCCCGCACCTGCTTCTGACGCAACCGCACGAGCAGGTTCGATTGTATGCTGTTCACCAGTTCCAACGGAGCGATCGGGCGCGTGTGGAACAACAGGCGCGAACCCGGCCATGACCGTTCGAGCTGACTGCGAATTCGCGTGATCGGTGCTGCCCGCTCCAGCAGGACCAGTATCGGCACTTCCGACCAGTCTGGCTGCGCCGCGATATGCTCGCCAATGCTGGCGACAACCGGCGGGCTCAACGCCTCGTGGGTGATAACAATGACGCCGGGGGACAAGGACAGGTGATGGATCAGATCCTTGCCCGTCCTGCCATGATTGACCGCGACCTTCTCCTCACGCAGAAACGCAGCGATATATTCGGCATCCTTGCGAAAGGGAGCAAGGACGAGCACCCAATCCAGCTCGCTTTCGGTCGGCGTCTCATTCATTTCGGATCAGGAAGAGGATTGTAGGAGACGACACTGACGCTGCCGCTCTCGATCAGCAGCTCCTGAATATTGAGGTCGTGCGGACCATGGCGCTTTTTGACCACGGTGATATTCCGACGCAGGCGTCCTTCGTGCTCCATGATCCGTAGCAGGAGCACTGTGTCACCGAGAAAGCTGACGTCGACGTCGATGCCCACATTTTGACCGATCAGGCCGTGCTGGGCAACGATCAGCATGGTCAGCACGCCGGACCGGGCGAGGAATTTCAGAAGCGACTGAATATCGCGAACTGCCTTTTCCCGATGTGGCAGCGAGTTCAGATACCCGGTCAGGCTATCAATGACGACGACACGCGCCTTGTTCTGCGTGACTGCGTCCTGGACGATCTGGCCAAATTCGCCCGGCGAGATTTCGTTCGGGTTGAAATCGCGCAGGATCAGCTTGCCATCCTTATGGAATTGCCGCAGCTGCATGCCCAAACCTTCGGAGCGGCGGAAGAATGTCTCCAGCCGTTCTTCGAACAGGAACAGCGCGACACTCTCGCCGCGTTCGAGCGCCGCTGTCGCATAGAGCGATGACATGGTCGACTTGCCGGTACCCGACTGTCCGATCACCAGCGTCGTGGTTCCGGCCTCCTGGCCTCCGCCAAACATGTCGTCGAGGGCGGCGACCCCCGATTTGATCAGTTCCGGCGTCGTCGTTTCCGACACCATGCTTGGCATGATCCGAGGAAAGACGACAACGCCTTCGCCTTCCCGGATGGCCATGTCGTGATATCCGTCAGCCACAGGAACGCCACGCATCTTGGAGACCTCGACGCGGCGGCGTACTCCGCCATACTCTTCCAACGCCTTATCGAAGCGGATAACCCCGTGGGCCAGGCCTTCGACCTCTTCACCGCTGCGGTCATAACCGGGCGTCTGCGTATCCAGCAGCAGCGCCACCACATTGCGCTTGGCAAGAAACGACTTGAAGCCAATCAACTCGCGGCGAAACCTCGGAGAATCGCCGGTTATCAGGCGGATTTCCAGAAGGGAATCGTAGACCAGGCGGCGCGGCTTGTGTTCCTCGATCGCCGCTTCGATCGCTTTTCGGGTCTCGTCAAGCCGGAGGTCGGCAGTCAGGAATATGCTCTGGTCATCGGCCTCGCTGACCGTGCCCGAGGTCGTCAGTTCCTCGACGCGAATGCCATCAAGCGTCCAGCCATGCGAGACAGCGATGGCCTCAAGTTCTGCGGCTGTCTGCGAAAGCGTGACATAGATGCAGCTTTCCCCTGCCTCCACGCCTGCCCGCAGGAACTGCAATGCAGCCGTCGTCTTGCCGGAGCCAGGCGCCCCCTGCAGCATATAAAGATTGGATGCCGGCAGACCCCCGCGCAAAATTTCGTTCAATCCAGCAATACCTGTGCTGACAACAGCGGGCGTTTTCCGTTTTGGCATATATCAATCTTCCGCAAAAACCGTTGGCGCATTACCGAAAGAGAATGCACGCATCCTTGAAAGATGCGAAACTGATATATGGGGGGTTCTCAAAACATCAATGACATACAGATCCGTAATGTGAGGTCGCTCCGAACGTGATGGCGAAAAGCGGGCGAAGATTGTGCTAGAAGATCAAGGCTCGCATTGATTGTACTTCGGTCTGGAGAAAAACTAAAAGTTGACATCAGCTGGAAGGCAGTCCATACATCGCATTGTCGATATTTGCTTGCTGAGCTTTGGTTACCGCGCGATTAGCACCGCGCCCTGAACGAACCTTCCTTTCAAAAATCGTTATCACCATCCGCAGCGCATTTGCGTCGCGGTCGTCTCTTATTGCTATGAAAGGGTTCATCATGACCACTGGCACAGTTAAATGGTTCAATTCCACCAAGGGCTTCGGCTTCATTCAGCCTGACAATGGCGGCGCTGACGCGTTCGTCCACATCTCTGCCGTCGAGCGCGCCGGAATGCGCGAAATCGTCGAAGGCCAGAAGATCGGCTTTGACCTCGAGCGCGACAGCAAGTCGGGCAAGATGTCTGCCTGCAACCTGCAGGCCGTATAATCGGTAATCGCTTTCCTTTGACCACGGATGTACTGGCACTGTCGAAAGCAAACTACCAATCGAGGTCAGGCATCATTGCCTGGCCTTTTTTTGTGCCTGCTGACATGGCCGTACCGGCTGCTGCGGGCGATATTCCCCGGAGATCCGATGACAGAGCCAACCAATGAACTCCAGGCGATCAATACAGCCTGGCAGATTGCCATCCAGGAAATTTTGCGGATGGTGGTCCGGGACATGTACAAAACCGGTGACGAGGCGTCGTTCCACTCGCATATCAAGCGCATTGAAGAGGCTGCGGTCGACAGCATTTATACCGGGCTGATGCTGCGCGGCACGGATGAATGGACCGAGGTTCTCGTCAAGGAAAAGGCCAGCAATTTCGTGACCACGCTATTGACCTCGTTCACCTACGACAAAGCGTGACCTTGTAGCCGTCGTTAATACCAAGTCAGCGCTTATTCTTTTGCGGCGAAATTGAAGATTTCCTGGCTCGGATACCCTTGTATGCTTTGAAGGGAACCGAACCAATGACCCGCCAGCATCGGCATCCGAGAGTACCCCACAAATGAGAAAACCGCCGGAGTGATCCAGCGGTTTTTTCAACAGTGAAGCTTTGCTCAGACGCCGCTGAGGCCGTCGGAACCGATATAGGCAATGCGCAGCATGTTGGTGGCGCCTGGCGTTCCGAGCGGCACGCCGGCCGAAATGATCACCCGGTCGCCCGGCTTGCCGAAACCTTCGGTCGCGACGATACGGCATGCCCGGTTGACCATGTCGTCGAGGTCGGTCGCATCGGAGGTTACGACGCAGTGCAGACCCCAGACGACGGCAAGGCGGCGGGCGGTCTGGATGACCGGCGACAGGGCCAGGATCGGAACCTGCGGGCGCTCGCGCGCGGTCCGCAGGCCAGTCGTGCCGGACGAGGTATAACAGACGATGGCCGAGAGCTTGAGCGTTTCGGCGATCTGGTGAGCGGCCAGCGAAATCGCGTCGGCGCCGGTTGCTTCCGGCGGCGTGCGCTGGGCGTAGATGATGCCCGGATAATGCGGGTCGGTTTCGATCTTGCTGGCAATCGACGCCATGGTGGCAACCGATTCGACGGGATAGTCGCCGGAGGCGGATTCAGCCGACAGCATGATGGCGTCGGCACCTTCGAACACGGCGGTCGCGACGTCGGAAACTTCGGCGCGGGTCGGAACCGGTGCCGTGATCATCGATTCCAGCATCTGCGTGGCGACGACGACCGGCTTGCCGGCGCGGCGGGCCGCACGGATCAGCTGTTTCTGCAGGCCCGGAACGGCTTCGAGCGGCATTTCCACGCCCAGGTCACCACGGGCAACCATCAGCGCGTCGGAAAGCTCGATGATCTCGTCGATCCGCTCGATCGCCTGCGGCTTTTCGATCTTCGACATCAGGCCGACGCGGCCGCGGGAAATCTTGCGGACTTCGGACAAATCCTCCGGCCGCTGGATGAAGGACAGGGCAACCCAGTCGACATCCTCGGTTTCCAGAACCGCGTCGAGATCGGCGCGGTCTTTTTCCGTCAATGCACCTACGCCAAGCAACGTATCGGGCAGGCTCACGCCCTTGCGATCGGAGATCTTCGTGCCGGAAACCACGGTGCAGACGATCGTCTTGCCGTCGCATTTTTCCGCACGCAGATGAAGCTTGCCGTCGTCGATCAGAAGGCGATGGCCAACCTTGACGGATTCGAAAATTTCCGGATGCGGCAGGAAGACACGTTTGGCATCGCCAAGCGCCTCATTGCTGTCCAGTGTGAACGTCTGGCCCGCGACCAGATCGACCTTGCCGGCTTCAAACTTGCCGACGCGCAGCTTCGGGCCCTGCAAGTCGGCCAGGATGCCGATCGGGCGGCCGCAGCGCGCTTCGACGTTGCGGATGCGCTTGATCAGCGTGCGCATCATGTCGTGGCTGGCATGGCTCATGTTGATCCGGAAAAGATCAGCGCCCGCCTCATGCAGCTTCTGGATCATCTCTTCTTCGTTGGACGCAGGTCCAAGCGTTGCGAGGATTTTGACTTTTCTATTCCGCTTCATCAGTTGTGGCTTTCTTGAGTCCCTGGGGTATCGGACAACTGAACCATCCAGCTACCCTGACGTCCCGTGTCGTATTCCTTGAACCCCATCCGCTGGAAACCGCGTGCGAAACAGTCCTGCACGCCGGTCACTTTGAACTCGTTTTCGGCGACGCACATGTTGACATCGCCCGTCCAACGCCCACCCCGGGCAGCATCCTCAGCGTAGAGGTAATAGTATCGTGACTGGAGTTCGCCCTCAATCAGGGTCGCACAGGTGGTCGCGGGAACCTGCCACCATCCTTCGGTGATCCAGCCTTCCTTGGCCCTGTAGCCGATGGCCACGCCGACCAGATTCTGGGTGCCATTGCAGACGCGGAACTCGGCATGCGCTTCACTCGCGATCAAAACTGGCGAAAACGCTGCCAGAACGAAGAGGAGAGTGGCGCTCAAGGACCAGGTCCGCAGATTCAGCCTGAAAAAAGGATATCTGGACACGGTTTCCAATGGGTCTCCGTTGTGATTTGTCGTGGCACTTTCTTGCGACGCTAGGGCTCGAATGTCAACGCGACTCTAATCGATTACATCCGGCTTTTTGTTGACCAAAACATCGCAATTTCGCCATTGTCTTGCGATTGCTGCCACAGCATGCCATCAAATTTCGTCAAGTGTGCAACGAGTTGATACTGTATGCCGGAAACGTCGCCTTTCGAGATCATTGAGGGTAACAATGCAGCCGGGCTGGTGCTTCTGGCCGATCACGCCACGAACCGGCTACCGCCGGAATATGGCCGGCTCGGTCTTCCGCAAAGCGCCTTCGCTCGGCACATCGCCTATGATATCGGCGTGGAGCCGCTCGTCCGCCGGCTGGCCGCGCAGCTTGGCGTTCCCGCCGTGCTCAGCTGCTTTTCGCGTTTGCTGATCGATCCGAACAGGGGTGAGGACGACCCGACGCTGATCATGAAGATTTCCGACGGTGCCATCATTCCCGGCAATCACCCGATCACACCGCAAGAATGGGAAAACCGCCTCAATCGTTTCCACCGCCCGTATCATCACGCCGTTTCGCAGACCATCGCAGCGGTCGGCGCGGCAAGCGGCAAGGCACCGCTGGTCATCTCCATTCATTCCTACACGCCCGCCTGGAAAGGTGTGCCTCGCCCCTGGCATGCCGCCGTTCTCTGGGACAGCGATCCACGCGCGGTCCATCCGCTGATCGAGGCGCTTGCGGCTTCGGGCGATGTTCTGGTGGGCGACAACGAGCCATACGATGGCGCCCTGCGTGGCGATACGATGTTCCGCCACTGCATGGAAACCGGCATTGCCCACGCGCTGATCGAGGTACGCCAGGACCTGATCGGCGACGACAGCGGCGTGGCGGAATGGGACAAGCGGCTGGGACCGATTTTGGCCAATTTGAACGCGCGCCCTGAATTGCACGAGATCAGGCGTTATCCTTCCCGCACAGGACCCTACGCATTCTGACACCGGCAGAAAGAGACAGACGATGACCGATCTGACACCGCAACAACAGCTTGAATTCGAAGCGGCGGCCTTTCGCCGCCTCGTTTCCCACCTGCGCGAACGCAGCGACGTGCAGAACATCGACCTGATGAACCTCGCCGGCTTTTGCCGCAACTGCCTGTCCAACTGGTATCGCGATGCAGCCAACGCTGCCGGCGTGCCGCTGGAAAAGGAAGAATCCCGCGAGATCGTCTATGGCATGCCCTATGAGGAATGGCGGACGCTGAACCAGCAGGAGGCATCCGCCCAACAAAAGGCGGCCTTTGAGGCGAACAAGCCCAGGGAGTAGCGCCGCTAAGTCCCGCAAAGGTCGGAAATCCGCGTGATGTTGCGCAATGTCACTTGACCTTGAACGCGCTTCACGGCAGGTCACAGCCTCACAAATTCAAAGTCCCCAACCCCATTCATCCCCCAACAAGGAGAAGACCATGTCGGATGCCCACGGCGTCGCCCGCGATCAGCTTCGCTCTTTCATCGAGCGGATCGAACGGCTGGAAGAAGAAAAGAAGACCATCGCCGACGACATCAAGGATGTGTACGGCGAAGCAAAGGGAACCGGCTTCGACACCAAGATCCTCAAGAAGGTCATCGCGATCCGCAAGCAGGACAAGGACGAGCGCATGGAACAGGAAGCCATCCTCGACACCTACCTCGCAGCGCTGGGCATGATCGACGCGCCGGACGCGGAATAATCCGGTCAGGTATCAATGCTCCCATCAGTGAGCATCTGCATATTGAAAAGGCCGGTACAGGACCGGCCTTTCACTCTTCAGAAATCACATCCACGGCAAGCGTAAATGCCCCTCAGGCGGCGTCGCTGCTCTTCTCGCGGCGCGGCAGCTTCCAGCCCGGGCGGACGAAATGGCAGGTATAGCCATTCGGAATCCGTTCAAGATAATCCTGATGCTCCGGTTCCGCTTCCCAGAAATCACCGACGGGCTCGACTTCCGTCACCACCTTGCCCGGCCAAAGGCCTGAAGCATCGACATCGGCAATGGTTTCGGCTGCAACGCGCTTCTGCTCGTCGCTGGTATAGTAGATGGCCGAGCGGTAGCTCGCGCCCCTGTCATTGCCCTGGCGGTTGAGCGTCGACGGATCATGGATCTGGAAGAAGAATTCCAGCAGGTCGCGATAGCTGATCCGCGACGGATCGAAGGTGATCTCGATGCCCTCCGCATGGCTGCCATGGTTGCGATAGGTCGCATTCCTGACGTCGCCGCCGGTATAGCCCACCCGGGTGGAAATCACGCCGTCATAACGGCGGATAAGGTCCTGCATGCCCCAGAAGCAGCCGCCGGCCAATACTGCGCGTTCAGTTGTCATCGGATATCCTCCACCTGATCGAGATAGTCACCATAACCTTCCGCCTCCATTTTGTCGCGATCAACAAAGCGGAGCGAGGCCGAATTGATGCAGTAGCGCAGGCCGCCGCGATCGCGCGGGCCGTCGTTAAAGACATGTCCGAGATGGCTGTCGCCGTGGGTCGAGCGGACCTCGGTCCGGACCATGCCATGCGTCGCATCGCGCAGTTCGGCGACGTGCGCCGGATCGATCGGTTTGGTAAAACTCGGCCAGCCGCATCCGGATTCAAACTTGTCGGACGACGCAAACAACGGCTCGCCCGAGACAATGTCGACATAGATTCCGGGCTTCTTGTTGTCGAGATATTGCCCGGTACCCGGCCGTTCCGTGCCGCTTTCCTGCGTGACGCGATACTGTTCCGGAGACAATTTGGAAATAGCTTCCGCGGTCTTGCTGTATTTGGGCATTCGCACACTCCTTGTCCATTCCAGCGGGATCGCCTTTCCGGCCGTCGATTGCATGCGTAACACGTCGCGCAGCGAACTGCAGCGGCAGAGGAAACGCGCGGCCAGCGAAAGAGATGACGGTGATATAGGAAGGCGAAAGCGCTTTTACCACGCCCGTCAAAGACGGGATGCACCTCCAGACCTCACATCATGCACACGTTCGCGTGAGGCCTGAGAGCCAAGCATGGCCAGAACGCAAAAGCCCGCCGTCGCCAGCGGGCCTGTGTCTGTTCTTGCATCTGTCGCGTCAGTTGGTGCTGAACTTCTTCACTTCCAGGAAATTCACGGCACTGCCGCTGAACCGGGCTGTGTCTATGGATACGGCCTCGTTCGAGAAGCCGGCGGAATAGACCGTTGTCGGCGAGGCACGCAGCGTCTTGCTGACGAAACGCGGTGCTTTCACCGGCTTCGACAGGGTTGCCATACGGCCGTTCGTCAGGGCCCATGAGGAAATGATCTGCTGCGTCAGCTTCGGCTCGGTGCGAACGGACGAACGGGTCGCTGCGTCGGCTTCCTGCTTTTTCGGACGCTTGCCCTTGGCCGGAGCTTCAATATTGGTGTCGAAAGCATCCTCAAAGATCGCGGCGCGCGCTTCGGCGCCGGACTGCGGCACGAAAGCGGCCATTTCCACCGGCTGCTGCTGTGTCGGCTGCGCAAGGGCAACCCGCGTCTGCGCCTCGGCAACGGCTTCCACCGGCTGCTGCGCCAAGGCAACGGCCTGCGGCTGGACCCGTTCGGCAAAGGACGGTACGGCGACATCAGCGTCGGCCACGGCCATCAAGGCTTCCTCGCCCGCCGGGCGCGCACCCGGAACCGGAACAAAGCCGAGCGCCGCGACATCCTCAGGCAGCACCGCCGCATTCGGATCCGTCGAGGCCATCAGCGTATCGCTGCCGGCATCACCGTTCGCTCCCCGCTTGCCGAGCATCTGCGGCACCGGAATCTTATACGCGCTCAAGTCGGCATATTCGCCTTCGGTCGCAGCTGGCGCCGGCAAAGCTGCGGCCCAGGCTTCCTGCGTCGTATCCTTGGTCGGCGCAACCAGCGCCGTCTGCACGCCGGCGTCGGCGTCCTTGAAAGCTGGCCTTACGCCCGGAACCGGAGCCGCGACGTCCTTTTGCTGGGTATCTGCTTGCTGAGCAGCTGTCTGCTCGACGGAATTTTCCACGCCCGGGAGGGCCTGTTCAGCCGCCGCAACCTGCGTGACCTTGGTCTTTGCCGCCGGCTGCTCGTCCGCACCTTCGAGATCGGCGCTGGCAATTGCGTTGGGTTCTTCATCCTCGTCGCCGCCGCCGCCGAACAGCATGGCGAACAGATTGCCCTTGCGCTTGGTATCCTTGTCGCCCGGGCCCTTGGAGCCGCCGCCGGCGACTTCGATGGCGCTGGCGCCCACTCGGCGCTTGTAGTCGGCAACAGCAACCTCATAACCGGGTAAAGGCTTGCCATCGGCCGGCACGTGCATGGTCTTTCCATCCGGGAACAGCCGCACGAGTTCGTTGCGGCTCATGCGCGGCCAGGCGCGAACGCCGCCGACATCCATGTGCACGAACGGCGAGCCGGAGGTCGGGTAATAGCCGACGCCGCCCACCTGGAACTTCATGCCGATTTCGCGCAGCGTCTTCAGCTTGACGTCGGGCAGGTAGAAATCCATCGCCTTGCCGAGCATGTGCTGGCTTTTCTTGGCGACGCCCTTGGAGCGCGACCGCAGCATGCCGTTGGTGGCAGGCGAACGGTAGGCGGAAACCACGTGGATATAGTCGCGCGATCCGCTCTTCTGGTAGACTTCCCAGACGAGGTCGAGAAGACGCGGATCCATCGTCGTCGGCTCGTTGCGGCGCCAGTCGCGCAGGAAACGGTTGATCTGCTGCAGGCCCTTGGCGTCATAGCGGCCATTGCGCTTGAACGTGATCGAGGCCTTTTCCTGGGTGTGGATGAAATAGAGTTTGAGCGTGCGCGTCTGACCGGCAGCCTCGACAGGAGGCGCCATGCCGGGGGTGACCATGGAGGCTGCGATCAGAAGCGATGCGAGAACACGCGGCATCTTAAGGGCCACCGCGGCGCAAAAGCGGGTTATCACGGAGCCGTTAGGCTTCTTGAATCCGAACAAATTTTGCAAACTCAATCCCCGTCCGACGGACAACGCGTCCCGTGGCTGATCAGATGGCTGTCAAATGCGGTGACAGCATGGCATATATGCCACAGTCATCGGTTATCCTTATAATATAGTGAATGGTTCACTAACAAGGTCTAAACGACACCAGCCAAATACGACGGACTTTGATGGATTGTTATCCCTACTTTTAAGCGGCCTCGCTGAAGGGATCGTCCGGATTAATGCCATAATCCTTGAGTTTACGGTACAATGTCGAGCGTCCGATCCCGAGTTTTCGCGCCACCTGGCTCATCTGTCCGCGGTAGAATTTGAGGGCGAAACGAATCAGCTCCTCTTCCACATCGGCCAGCTTTCGCACATTTCCACCGTCGTCGACGCTCGCGATCGCGTTTTCGGGGTGATGCTCGGCCGCATGTCGCGCTTCCGCTCTCTCGGCGGCGCTGAAATGCGGGTAGACCGGCGGCAGATGATCGGCTTCCACCACCGGCGTTCTGGAGGGCCCGGTTTCTTCCCAGGTAAAGCCGGACTTCTCGGCGACGACGTAGCCGGGAATCTGCGTGGCGATCTGCGGGAAATCCTTGACCGACAATTCCGCGCCTTCGGCCAGAACGACCGCCCGGAAAATGGCATTTTCCAGCTGACGGATATTGCCGGGCCAGTCATAGGCGGTCAGCAGCGCCATCGCGCCGCTTGAAACCGAAAGCGACGCCGCCAGCCGCTGCTCCAGTGCGAAACGCTCGA
Source organism: Rhizobium herbae (assembly GCF_017873135.1). GTDB lineage: Bacteria > Pseudomonadota > Alphaproteobacteria > Rhizobiales > Rhizobiaceae > Pararhizobium > Pararhizobium herbae. The sequence goes on from NZ_JAGGJV010000004.1 coordinate 212,216, forward strand.
CGAAGGTGCGCACCAGCACCGGAATGTCCTCCTTGCGCTTGCGCAGCGCCGGCATGGCGATCGGGAAAACGTTCAGCCGGTAATAGAGGTCCTCGCGGAAGCGGCCTTCGCGCACTTCGTTGATCAGGTCCTTGTTGGTGGCCGAGATCAGCCGGACGTTGACCTTCTGCGGATGGCGGGCACCGATCGTCTCGATCTCGCCCTGCTGGACCGCACGCAGAAGCTTCACCTGGACCTCGAGCGGCAGGTCGCCGATCTCGTCGAGGAACAGCGTGCCGCCGTCGGCATCGGCGAATTTGCCGGAATGTTTTTCGGTGGCGCCGGTAAAGGCACCCTTCTCATGGCCGAACAGAATGCTTTCGACCAGATTGTGCGGGATGGCGCCGCAGTTGACCGTGACGAAAGGCTTGTTGGCGCGCTCGCTCGCATGCTGGATGGCGCGGGCGACCATTTCCTTGCCGACGCCGGATTCGCCTTCGAGAACGATCGGGATATTCGACTGCGCGGCACGGCGCGCAAGATCCAGCACCCGGATCATCGCCGGACTTGCCGATACGATGTCGTCGAAACCGACAGAGCCGCTGCGCGAGCGTTTCGGTGCACGTCCCCTGCTGTCGCGGTGCTCCAGCTTCAGGGCGTTGGTGATGGCAACGGAGAGGCGTTCGGGCGACACCGGCTTGACGACGAAATCAAAGGCGCCGGCCTGCATCGCCATGACCACCGTCTCGATGCCGCCCTGCCCCGTCTGCACGATGACGGGCGTTTCGATGCCGCGCTCGGCGATCGCTTCGAGAAAACCATGGCCGTTCATTTCCGGCATCATCAGGTCGAGCAGGATGACGCTGATCAGGCCGCGCTTGCGCTCAAGAAGCTCAAGACCGCTGCGGCCGTTGTCGGCGAGATGCGCGATATGGCCGAGACGCTCGATCATGTTCGTCAGCAGCCGGCGCTGGACCGGATCGTCATCGATGACGAGAATTTGGGATGTCATGAAGGCCTCCTGCTTTCCGCGTAGAACCCGATCGCCACGTCATGTGCCGTATCGTGAGAAGCATTCCTGTCAGAAAGGCCTGAAAATCCTCTTTTGAGAAATGCTTGCATTTTATCCATTGCCGACGTTAGGTCATGGCCCCATATCCGCCCTCTGCTTCGCCGTCCCCGTCTGGGCCGGCATCGACAAAAAGAGTGACCGCTCATGCATCATCTTCCCTCTTTCCAGCCCTCCTCGCGCGTTGCCCATGCCGCCTCTTCAGTGGCTGCCGAAGCGGCACTTCTCGGCGATCTGCCGTCCTGGAAACTGGAGGATCTCTACCCTTCGGCCACATCTCAGGAATATCTCGGCGACATGGCGAAGGCCGAGACCATGTCGCTGGCATTCGAGACCAAATGGAAGGGCAAGCTCGCGCAAGCCGCAACACTTTCGGGCGATGAGGGTATCGGCGCGGCGGTCAGGGAATTCGAAGCGCTCGAGGATCTGATGGGCAAGATCGGCTCCTTTGCCGGCCTCACCTATTTCTCCGACACGTCCAATCCGGCCAACGGCAAGCTCTATGGCGACGCCCAGTCGAAGCTGACGGACATGGCCAGCCATCTCCTGTTCTTTTCGTTGGAAATGAACCGGATCGAGGACGCCGTCATCGACACGGCAATCGAAAACGATGCGCTGGCGGCACACTACAAGCCGTGGATCGTCGACCTGCGCATGGACAAGCCCTACCAGCTCGACGACAAGCTGGAGCAGCTCTTCCTCGAAAAATCCATGACCGGTGCCAGCGCCTTCAACCGCCTGTTCGACGAGACGATGGCGTCGCTGACCTTTAATGTCGACGGCGAGGAGCTGCCGCTCGAAGTGACACTGAGCATGTTGCAGGAAGCCGACCCGGCCATCCGCAGGAAAGCGGCTCAGGCGTTGGCCGAGACCTTCAAGGCCAATATCCGCACCTTCACGCTGATCACCAACACGCTCGCCAAGGACAAGGAAATCTCCGACCGCTGGCGCGGCTTTACCGACATCGCCGACAGCCGGCATCTGGCCAACCGCGTCGAGCGCGACGTGGTCGATGCGCTGGCCGCTGCCGTGAAGGACGCCTATCCGCGCCTGTCGCACCGCTATTACGCGATGAAGGCCAGGTGGCTCGGAATGGAACAGATGGAATTCTGGGACCGTAACGCGCCGCTTCCGGAAACCCCGACATCGCTCATTCCCTGGAGCGAAGCCAAGGAAACCGTGCTGTCGGCCTATAATGGCTTCGAGCCGGAAATGGCCGATATCGCCCGCCGCTTCTTCGATGGCGGCTGGATCGACGCGCCGGTGCGTCCGGGCAAGGCGCCCGGCGCCTTCGCGCACCCCACCGTGCCGTCCGCGCATCCCTATGTGCTGGTCAACTACATGGGCAAGCCGCGCGACGTGATGACGCTCGCCCATGAACTCGGCCACGGCGTGCACCAGGTTCTGGCCGGCGGCCAGGGCGCCCTGATGGCCTCGACGCCGCTGACGCTCGCCGAAACCGCCTCTGTCTTCGGCGAGATGCTGACCTTCCGCGCACTTCTGGACAAGACCAAGGACAAGCGCGAACGCAAGGCCATGCTCGCCCAGAAGGTCGAGGACATGATCAACACGGTCGTGCGCCAGATTGCCTTTTATGAATTCGAGCGCAAGGTCCACACTGCGCGGAAAAACGGCGAACTGACGGCCGACGACATCGGTGAGCTCTGGTTGTCGGTGCAGACGGAAAGCCTTGGACCCGCGATCCGGATTTCCGAGGGCTACGAGACCTATTGGGCCTACATCCCCCACTTCATCCATTCGCCCTTCTACGTCTACGCCTATGCCTTCGGCGATTGCCTGGTGAACTCGCTCTATGCCGTCTACCAGAAGGCCGAAACCGGCTTCCAGCAGAAGTATTTCGAGCTCTTGAAGGCCGGCGGCACCAAGCATCACTCCGAACTTCTCGCCCCCTTCGGGCTGGATGCCACCGATCCGTCGTTCTGGGCACAGGGCCTGTCGATGCTGGAAGGGCTGATCGACGAGCTTGAGGCGCTTGATAGACAGGCGTAATCAAGACCTCGATCGGCGACCAAAGGCATGACCGACACCGGCCCCTATGTCCTGTTCCGGGACGACAGCGAAGACAGGACGACTGTCTTCGCCGAGCCGTCGCGCGTCATCACCGCTCGTACGCAAGCGGACTTCTGGCGCGGCCTCAAGGAAATGGAAGCCGCCCACAAGGCCGGGAAATGGCTTGCCGGCTTCATGAGCTATGAGGCAGGGCATCTTTTCGAAAAGAAGCTTGCCCCCTTCGCTGGGGAAAACCGCCGCACCCCGCTGATGTCCTTCGGCGTCTTCGACGGGCCCGCGCAAGAACATCCGCTCACAGAGCCCCGCCGCCGCATCGAGAACGAGCCGTTCATCACCGAGCCCCGCGCAAGCTGGAACTTCGGAGCCTACAAGGAGCGCTTCGACCGGCTGCACCGGCACCTGCGGCAGGGCGATTGCTACCAGGCGAACCTGACCATGCCGGTCAGCGCGCGCTGGAATGGCGATCCGCTTGCCGCCTTCTGGTCGCTGATCGAACGGCAGCCGGTGAAATATGGCGCGCTGGTTTCGCTCGACGGTCCTATCCTCCTGTCGCGCTCGCCCGAACTGTTCTTCCGCGTCGACAAGGACGGCTGGATCGAGACGCATCCGATGAAGGGCACGGCCCGGCGCGGCGCAACACCCGAGGAAGACCGGGAATTGATCCGCGAAATGCGCGAGGATCCGAAGTCCCAGGCCGAGAACCGGATGATCGTCGATCTCCTGCGCAACGACATTTCCCGCATCGCAGAGGTGGGCACGCTCGACGTGCCGAGACTGTTCGACATCGAGACCTATCCGACCGTGCACCAGATGGTCAGCCATGTCCGCGCAAAGCTTCTGCCCGATATCGGTATCATGCAGATTTTCCAAGCGCTGTTCCCCTGCGGTTCCGTCACCGGCACGCCAAAGATGCGGGCAATGGAAATCCTGCATGATCTGGAAGACGGACCGCGCGATGCCTATTGCGGCTCGATCGGCTTCATCGCGCCGGATGGCACCATGCGCTTCAACGTCGCAATCCGCACCCTGTCTCTCTTTCCGGATGGCGAGGCCATCTTCAACGTCGGCGGCGGCATCGTCTTCGATTCGACCGCCGAGGCTGAATACGAGGAATGCCTGCTGAAGGCCCGCTTCGCGATTGGCGATATCTGGATCGAACGATGATGGATTTTTCGCTGATCGAGACGATGCGATGGGAACCCGGCGCCGGCATCATCCGCCTGCGGCTGCATCTGGCGCGGCTGAAGCGCTCGGCAGGACGGCTGGGATTTGTGGGAGCCGCACGGGCGGAGGAAAAACTGGCGGAAGCGCTTGGGGAAAGCTTACCCCCCTCTGCCCTGTCGGGCATCTCCCCCTCAAGGGGGGAGATCGCTCAGGATACATCCCCCCCGAAAGCCCATTCCGGATTGATCTCCCCCCTTGAGGGGGAGATGTCGGCCCGGCCGACAGAGGGGGGTAACCCCGCCAGGACAACCAATGATCAATTCCCTCTCCGCATCCGCCTCACCCTCAGCCCCGCCGGCGAGATCGCCATCACCACCGCGCCCTTCACACCACTGCCCGAAAATACCATCTGGCACGTCGCGATCGCCTCGGCCCGCCTCGATTCGGCCAACAAGCTCCTGCGCCACAAGACCACCCGGCGCGCTGTTTACGAGGCGGCGCGGGGCGAATATCCGCCCGCGGCTGCCGATGAAGTCCTGTTGCTCAACGAAAAGGGCGAGCCCTGCGAAGGAACCATCACCTCGATCTTTCTCGACGACGGTTCCGGCATCCTGAAAACACCGCCGATTTCCTGCGGGCTGCTAGCCGGCGTGCTGCGAACCGAAATGATCTGTACCCGCCGCGCCCGCATCCAGCGCTTGACGCTGGCCGACCTGCAGAGCGGCACACTGTACATGGGCAATTCGCTACGCGGGTTGATCCGCGCCCAACTCTTGACCGAGAACTGACCATGTTCATCCTGTCGCTGACCTACACGGCCGAACTCTCCGAGGTGGACCGCCATATCGAACCGCATATGGACTGGGTGAAGGACGGCTATGACAGCGGCGTCTTTCTCGCATCGGGTCGGAAGATCCCGCGCACCGGCGGGATCATCTTCGCACGCGGCACCCGAGCTGAAATCGATGCACGTGTTGCGGCGGATCCGTTCACCATCCATGGCGTTGCCGATTACGACATCACCGAATTCGCGGTAACCCGAACCGCACCCGGCCTGGAAGCACTGTCGCAATAAGTCAGCGTGCGCCAACCGCCATACGGTCGCGACCGGAATGCTTGGCATCGTAAAGAGCCGCATCGGCGCGCGAATAGATTTCCTTTGCCGTCTCACCCGGTCGCAGGGCAGCAATTCCAGCGGAACAGGTGTAGGAAAACAGCGGCACTGAGAGCAGCGGGCGGGCTGTGCGCACCGTTTCCAGAACCCGATCGACGATCCATTCCCCTTCGGCCAGTGTCGTCTCCGGTAAGATCAGCATGAATTCCTCACCGCCGATTCGGCCGAAGCAATCATGCCGCCGGACGATCGGATGGACCCGGCGGGCAAAGTCCAAAAGGATCTCGTCGCCGGTCTGATGGCCGTAGAGATCGTTGATGCCCTTGAAGAAGTCGATATCGAGGATGGATATGCAGCCGCTGACGGGACCATCCGCCGGCTGGCTGCGGATCATCGCTTCCAGCTGCGCCATCATGTAGCGCCGGTTGGAAACACCGGTCAGTTCGTCGGTCTGGGATGCCTTAACGGCAAAATCGCGATCCTGCCGCAGGGTTCGTTCATCGGCGCGCAAATGGGTGATGTCATTGGCAATGCACAGCATCCAGCCGCTGCGATCAACGGTCTCGGTCATCCAGAGCCAGCGGCCATCGACCAAATCGGTCTCGAACGCCCTGAACGGCACCTTGCCGCGCCGCGACTGCGCGGAGACGACCCAGGCCTCGAAGTCCGGCACGCTGATGACAGTGCCGAGACCGAGGGCATGATTTCGCCGCATCAGATCCGGCCAGAGCGGCGTTTCCGTCTCATTCAGCGCGAAGGCCGCGCGAAAAGCCCTGTTGGCATAGCGCAGGCGATCCCGCTGGTCGTAGAGCGCTATAAAGGCTTCCGTGTCATCCCGCAGGGACGCCAGTCTCGCCTGTAAGTCATCCATCGCACTGATTCCGTATCACTGCGTTCATGATACCAGCCATGACGGCCACCATGCCAGAATAATGCCGATTGTGCGATTTCCCCCCGATGGGCGATGCTTATGCTTAATAAAATCTTTCCATGCGTCTCAAAGCGAGACAACGACGAGCATCGGAAGACGGATATCACCATCCCCTGACTGCACGATGACGTTTGGCTAGAATGCAACGAAGGATGCCACCCGAACTCAAAACGCCCAAAGCCCCACCGGCTTCAAACCGGCGGGGCTCGTGACGTGAAGGCCTTCGTTTACTCAGCAGCGGCCGGATGCAGCACGCCGCGCCGGATCTGGTCCGCCTCGATCGATTCGAACAGCGCGCGGAAGTTTCCTTCGCCGAACCCTTCATCGCCCTTGCGCTGGATGAATTCGAAGAAGATCGGGCCGATCACCGTCTTCGAGAAAATCTGCAACAGGATGCGGGTCAGGCCACCATCGACCACGCCCTCGCCGTCGATCAGGATACCGTGCTGCTTCATGCGCTCGATCGGTTCGTCATGGCCGTTTACGCGGTCATGCGAGAGTTCGTAATAGGTGTCCGGCGGGCCGGGCATGAACTTCAGGCCGTTGTCGGCCAGCTTGTCGGTCGCCTCGTAGATGCCGTCCGTCCCAACGGCGATGTGTTGGATGCCCTCGCCCTTGTATTTGCGCAGATATTCCTCGATCTGGCTGGTATCGTCCTTGGATTCGTTCAGCGGAATGCGGATCTTGCCGCAGGGCGAGGTGATCGCCCGGCTCGTCAGACCCGTGATGCGTCCGTCGATATTGAAGAAGTGGATCTGCTTGAAACCGAACAGCTCGCGGTAGAAATCCCACCACGTGTCCATGTTGCCGCGATAGACGTTATGGGTGAGGTGATCGAGATAATAGAAGCCGACGCCTTCCGGCTTCGGATCGCGCTCGCCCAGCCATTCGAACTCGGCGTCGTAAGGCGAACCCTTCTTGCCGTAGGTTTCGATGAAATAGAGCAGCGACCCGCCAATGCCGATGATGGCCGGCACGTCAAGCGCCTTGTCGTTGCCTTCATAGGCCGTCGCGCCCTTCGATACGGCGTGCTCGAAAGCATGTCTGGCATCGACGACACGCCAGGCCATCGACGGCGCGCAGGGGCCGTGATCGCCGACGAAACGCATGGCATGGCTGCCCGGTTCGGCATTCAGGATGTAGTTGATATCGCCCTGGCGCCAGACGCTGATGTCCTTGGCGCGGTGCTGGGCAACGCAACGGTAGCCCATGCGGGTGAAAAGCTCGCGCAGTTTCTCCGGCTCGGGATGGGCAAACTCGACAAACTCGAAACCGTCGGTACCGGCCGGGTTTTCGGTGGTGATGCCTGTCGGCGGTGCATCATGCGGGAAGGGTCCCATGGTTCTCTCCTCTGAACTCCATGTCGAGGATCATCATGACGCAAATTTCATGCATTGTTCTTGCATTCTTGCGCATACTATCGGAATTATGCGCACGGTTCATGCATTCTATTGAGGATATCTGCACGAATGGAACAGATGGATGGATATGACCTGAAAATCCTCGCCGAATTGCAGGGTGACGGCCGCCTGACCAACAACGAACTATCGGAACGGATCGCCCTGTCACCGTCGCAATGCTCCAGACGGCGGGCGAGACTGGAGGCGGAAGGGTTCATCCACAGCTACCGGGCGGTGCTCGACCGCGCCAGGCTGGGGCTCGATCTCATGGTGGTGATCGCCGTTACGCTTGCGACCCACAATCGCGACAATGCCAAGCGCTTCGCAGCCCTGATCGCCGACCTGCCGGAAGTGCTGGAATGCTACGCCCTGACCGGCGAGATGGACTATCACCTCAAGGTCGTGACCTATGACCTTTCCGGGCTTTCGCACTTCGTCAACGATGTGCTCTTGCCGCATGACAGCGTGCAGCACGTCAAGACCTCGATCGTGCTGGCGACGCTGAAGGATTTTCAGGGATTGCCGGTGCGTCAACGCGGCAGGCACTGACGCGCATCATCAGCGCGGCTTCGCCATTACGCCTTCAACGGCGGCCAGCCCGGACGATAGCGCTTTAAGGCCATCCTTTCCCAGCAGCGTTTCGAGTTCTGCCGAATAGTCGCGCGCCAGCCTCGTCAGTTCCCGATAGGCCTTGGCTCCAGCAGCGGTCAATTCCAGATGCTCTACGCGGCGGTCGTCTTCATGCTGCGTCCTCTTCAGCCAGCGACGTTCCTCCAGCGCGAAGACGGCACGGCTGACCTTGGTCTTGTGCATGGTCGAGTGGGCGCCGACCTCGGTCGCAGTCATCCGCCCTGAGCTCCCGAGCGCCGCCAGCGTCCGCCATTCCGGCCGCGTCAGACCGTATTTGGCCTTGTAGGCGCCGGCAAAGCGCAGGGCGATGAATTCCGCTGCCCGATTGAGGCGAAATGGCAGGAACTGTTCCAGATCGAAGTCAATCGCGTCCATGGCTTCCTTGATAGTTACAAAATAGACAGTTACATTTGTAACCATACTCTCGGAGGAGGTGCAAGCCATGCTGGAGAAAACCCGGGCCGTCGTTGTCGACGCGGTGGCCAACAGTCCGCAATATATGCCGGGCTTCGGCAACGACTTCGAGACCGAATCTCTGCCGGGCGCACTGCCGCAGGGCCAGAACAGTCCGCAGAAATGCAACTACGGGCTCTATGCCGAACAGCTCTCCGGCTCGCCCTTCACCGCACCGCGCGGCACCAACGAGCGCTCCTGGCTCTACCGCATCCGCCCGAGCGTGCGCCATACCCGTCGCTTCTCCAATGCCAGCTACCCCTTCTGGAAATCGGCCCCCTGCCTGGACGACCACTCGCTGCCGCTCGGCCAGCTCCGCTGGAACCCGATCCCGGCGCCAACGGAAAAGCTCAACTTCCTCTCAGGCATCCGCACGATGACGGCTGCGGGCGATGTCATGACCCAGGTCGGCATGGCGGCGCATGCCTACGTCTTCAATGAAGACATGATCGACGACTACTTCTTCAATGCCGACGGCGAACTGCTGGTCGTGCCGCAGCTTGGGGCCATCCGCGTCTTCACCGAAATGGGCATCATCGATGCCGAACCATCCGAGATCTGCCTCATCCCGCGCGGCATGATGTTCAAGGTCTCGCGCCTCGGCGAAGGCTCCGAATGGCGCGGCTATATCTGCGAGAACTACGGCGCCAAGTTCACGCTGCCGGATCGCGGGCCCATCGGTGCCAATTGCCTCGCCAATCCGCGCGACTTCAAGACGCCGGTCGCAGCCTATGAGGACAAGGAAATACCGTGCCGCGTCCATGTCAAATGGTGCGGCAAGTTCTATGTCACCGAGATCGGCCATTCGCCGCTCGACGTCGTCGCCTGGCACGGCAACTACGCGCCGTTCAAATACGACCTCAGAACCTTCTCGCCGGTCGGTGCCATCCTGTTTGATCATCCCGACCCGTCGATCTTCACCGTGCTGACGGCGCCGACGGAGGAATCGGGCACCGCCAATGTCGATTTCGTCATCTTCCCGCCGCGCTGGCTGGTGGCCGAACACACGTTCCGCCCGCCCTGGTATCATCGCAACATCATGAGCGAATTCATGGGCCTCATCCACGGCCAGTACGATGCCAAGGAAGAAGGTTTCGTGCCCGGCGGCATGAGCCTGCACAACATGATGCTGCCGCATGGGCCGGATGCGCCCGGCTTCGAAAAGGCGTCGAACGTCGATCTCAAGCCGGTCAAGCTCGACCACACCATGGCCTTCATGTTCGAGACCCGCTACCCGCAGCAGCTGACCCGCTACGCCGCCGAACTCGAGACATTGCAGGACAATTATCTCGAATGCTGGGACGGCCTGGAGCGCAGGTTCGACGGCACGCCGGGCATCAAGTGAGGCAAACTTTCTAAATACAATGGCCCCTCATCCGCCCTGTCGGGCACCTTCTCCCCGCAAACGGGGAGAAGGAACAAGCGGTAGCCTCCGTCGTCCCCTCTCCCCGCGTGCGGGGAGAGGGCTAGGGTGAGGGGCAACCCGGCAATCGAACAGGCCGGTCGTCTACTTGTGAATAAACAACGGAAGTTAAAACCATGAAACTCGCAACCCTCAAGGATTCCACCCGCGATGGCCGGTTGATCGTCGTCTCGAAGGATCTCACCCGCTGCTCGGAGGTCGGCCATATCGCCCGCACGCTGCAGGCAGCGCTGGACGACTGGGAATATGTGGGGCCGCGCCTGGCCGAAGTCGCGGAAGGTATGGAAACTGGCTCACAGCCCTCGATGCGGTTTCACGAGCACGCCGCCGCCTCGCCGCTGCCGCGGGCTTTCCAATGGGCGGATGGTTCGGCCTACGTCAACCACGTCGAACTGGTGCGCAAGGCCCGCAACGCCGAGATGCCGGCGACGTTCTGGACCGAGCCCTTGATCTATCAGGGCGGCTCCGACAGTTTTCTTGGTCCCCGCGACCCGATCGTCATGGCCGACGAATCCTACGGCATCGACATGGAGGCCGAGATCGCCGTCATCGTCGATGACGTACCGATGGGCGCGACGGTCGAGGAAGCCCGCGCCGCCATCCGCCTCGTCATGCTGGTCAACGACGTCTCCCTGCGCGGCCTGATCCCGGCGGAGCTCGCCAAGGGGTTCGGCTTCTTCCAGTCCAAGCCGTCTTCAGCCTTCTCGCCGGTTGCCGTTACGCCGGAGGAGCTTGGCGAGGCATGGGACGGCGGCAAGCTGCACCTGCCGCTTCTGGTCGATCTCAACGGCAAGCCGTTCGGCCGCGCCAATGCCGGCATCGACATGACCTTCGATTTTGGCCAGCTCGTTGCCCATGCAGCGAAAACCCGGCCACTTTCAGCCGGCACCATCATCGGCTCAGGCACCGTTTCCAACAAGCTGGACGGCGGCCCAGGCAAGCCGGTTTCCCAAGGCGGCGCCGGTTACTCCTGCATCGCCGAAATACGCACCATCGAAACCATCGAGAAGGGGGCACCCACAACACCGTTCATGCGCTTTGGCGATACCGTCCGCATCGAGATGAAGGACAAGGCCGGGCATTCGATCTTCGGCGCCATCGAGCAGACCGTCACGAAATATGAAAGAGGCTGAGGTGGGCGCCATGAGCGATACGGTTCTGTTCGATTACTGGCGCTCGTCGGCCAGCTACCGGGTGCGGATCGCGCTGAACATGCTGGCGATCCCCTATGGTTCGGTGCCTGTCGATCTTTTGCGCGGAGAGCATAAGCAAGCGGATCACCTCGCCCGAAATCCGCAGGGTCTGGTCCCGGCCCTGCAGATCGACGGCCAGATGCTAACGCAGTCTCTCGCCATCATCGAATACCTGTCAGAGACGCGGCCCGGCTACGGCCTGCTGCCATCCGCCCCTCTGGAACGCCAGCGCGTCAGAGCACTGTCCTATGCGATTGCCATGGATATCCATCCGACCTGCAATCTGGGCGTCGTCTTTCACGTCATGCAGCAGGCGAGCGATCCGGAGGCGGCACGCTCGGCCTGGATGCGCAAGTTCATTGGCGAAGGACTTCAAGCCTTCGAGCGCCTGCTCGACCATCCGGCAACCGGCGATTTCTCTCACGGTGATAAACCAAGCATGGCCGACCTCTGCCTCGTGCCGCAGATCTACAATGCCCGGCGCTGGGCCGTCGATCTCTCCGCCTGTCCCCGCACGGTCGCAATTGCCGACAGATGTGCCGCGCTCCCCGCCTTTGTGGCAGCCCATCCGGATCAGGCCGCACCCAAATAGCCCCAATGCCTATCGGGCTGCTTTTCGCCGGAAGCCGTTTTTGTCATAAGGGACGCCTTGGCCGGTGACGGTCATCTCGGCAACCAAACGCGGGATTCATCATGCATCAGGACTTTCTCATCGACGGCCCGGACGATGCGACCGTCACCATTCTGCTTGCCCACGGCGCCGGTGCGCCGATGGATTCCGCATCGATGAATTCAGCCACGGCAGCACTTGTCGCTGCAGGATTTCGCATCGCCCGCTTCGAGTTCGGCTACATGGCCGCCCGGCGCAGCACCGGCACGCGCAAGCCACCGCCGCGAGCAGACACGCTGATACCGGAATACAGGGAAGCCGTTGCCCGGCTCGGCGTGAGCGGACCGCTGATCATCGGCGGCAAATCGATGGGCGGCCGCGTCGCCAGCATGGTCGCCGACGAACTTCTGTCTGCAGGAGCGATCGCCGGCCTTTTGTGCCTCGGATATCCGTTCCATCCGCCCGGCAAGCTTGATAACCTGCGCACGCAACATCTGGCGCAGCTGAAAACGCCCGCGCTCATCTGCCAGGGAACCCGCGACGAATTCGGCACGCGCGAGGAGGTTGCAGGTTACGCGCTGTCTGCCAACATCCGCATTCTCTGGCTGGAAGACGGTGATCACGACCTGAAGCCGCGCAAGATGCTTTCCGGTTTCTCGACCGCCGACCACCTGAAGGCTATGGCCGAAACAGTGAAGGCATGGTCCGCCGAAATCACGGGGACAGCCTGAGAACGGCCTCTCCCCGCCATCCACAAACCTGTCACCGGCCGCATGCTACAAACCGGCCGAGTTACCGCGCCGCCCTTTATTGTGACAGAAATCTATGCTCTAGGGCCTTCCAACCAGAGGGCAGGCACGATATGCCCTCCCTATCCAGACGAACCCGTCCGCAGGAGACAAGCGAAATGGCAGAAACAACCTACCCGATTCACGGCGAAATTACCGGCCCGATCGTCATGATCGGCTTTGGCTCCATCGGCCGCGGCACCCTGCCCCTGATCGAGCGCCACTTCAAATTCGACAAGAGCCGGATGGTTGTCATTGACCCGCGCGAAGACGCGGGCGACATGGAAATCCTGGCGAAGCACGGCGTCCGCCACATCAAGGAATATGTCACCAAGGACAATTACAAGGATCTGCTGAAGCCGCTTCTGACTGAAGGCGAAGGCCAGGGCTTCTGCGTCAACCTGTCGGTCGATACCGGCTCGCTCGATCTGATGAAGCTTTGCCGCAAGCTCGACGTTCTCTATATCGACACCGTTGTCGAGCCTTGGCTCGGCTTCTACTTCGACAAGAGCATGAAGAATTCCGAGCGCACCAACTATGCGTTGCGCGAGACCGTGCGCAAGGAAAAGGCGAAGAATCCGGGCGGCGCGACGGCCGTTTCCACCTGCGGCGCAAACCCGGGCATGGTCTCCTGGTTCGTCAAGCAGGCGCTGCTCAATCTTGCCAATGATCTCGACGTGAAGTTCGACGAACCCGACCAGCATGACCGCGAAGGCTGGGCCAAGCTGATGAAGAAGGTCGGCGTCAAGGGCGTCCATATCGCCGAGCGCGACACGCAGCTGACCAAGACACCGAAGCCGCTCAACGTCTTCTGGAACACCTGGTCGGTCGAAGGCTTCATTTCCGAAGGCCTGCAGCCGGCCGAACTCGGCTGGGGCACCCACGAAAACTGGATGCCGAAGAACGCCAAGAAGCACAAGAAGGGCTGCAAGGCAGCGATCTATCTGGAGCAGCCCGGCGCCAACACGCGCGTTCGCACCTGGTGCCCGACGCCCGGCCCGCAATACGGCTTCCTCGTCACGCACAATGAATCCATCTCGATCGCCGACTACTTCACCGTCGAGAAGGATGGCGAAGTCGTCTATCGCCCGACCTGCCATTACGCCTACCACCCGGCCAATGACGCCGTGCTGTCGCTGCACGAAATGTTCGGCAATGGCGGCAACGCGCAGCCGGTCCATCACGTACTCGACGAACACGAACTGGTCGAGGGCATCGACGAACTCGGCGTGCTGCTCTACGGCCACGACAAGAACGCCTACTGGTACGGTTCGCGCCTGTCGCTGGAAGAAACCCGCCGCATCGCACCCTACCAGAACGCCACCGGCCTGCAGGTGACGTCGGCCGTTCTCGCCGGCATGGTCTGGGCGCTGGAAAACCCGACCGCCGGCATCGTCGAAGCCGACGAGATCGACTACAAGCGCTGCCTCGAAGTGCAGTCGCCCTATCTCGGCCCGGTCGAAGGCCACTACACCGACTGGACTCCGCTCGACGGCCGCCCGGGCCTGTTTCCGGAAGAGCTCGACACCAAGGATCCGTGGCAGTTCAAGAACATCCTCGTTCGCTGAACCGACTGATTAAACTTCAATTTTTGACGCCCGGGGAACGATCCCCGGGCGTTTTCGTTGATGATCGAATAATAGCCGCCGTGCTTAGGCCCCACTCTTGCATTCAACTCCTGATCACGGCATGGTTTTTTCAACCAAAAGTCAGCTTTCCGCGCATCATCCGGGAGACACCTATGAAGCCTATCGCCATCCTGACCGTCCTGTCCGCCGCTGTGGCCTTGGCGTCCTGCCAATCGTCGCCGCGCGAAGTGCGCCAGCTGCCCACACAGATGGCACCGGCCGGCGTCGAAGGCTCCTGGGTCGATCCGAACGGCATCGTCTCGACGTTCTCGGGCGGTACCTTCACGACCCGCACGACGGACACCAACCAGATCCTCGCATCCGGAAACTACATCAACCTGTCGCCCAAGCTGGTCGAGATCAACATGACGTCGATGGTCCGCAACACCCAGTCCAAGGTCAATTGCGCCATGGTGACAATGTCGCAGCTCAACTGCACCACGGATTCCGGCGCACAGTTCTCGCTGTCGCGCAAGGGCTGACGCAGCGTCAGCCTTTAGCCGGATGGTTCTCGGCCTTCCTGACCAACCAGCGCAGCCATAGACTTGGCCGTTGCCGCGTCGGCCGGGAAGAACGCTTCGATCGTGACTTCGGACAGCGTAATGTCGACGGCGGTACCGAACACCGTCGTGGTACTCAGGAATGAGAGCGGTCCCGCTTCGCTCGCCAGAACCAGTGGCACCGCGATCCCGGCATGACCGGATCGGTCTGGCCTTCGTACAGCACCGTCCCGTGGCACCGGGTAGGACTTCAGTTCCTCGAGAAGCGCCGCAAGCTGCGCATCGGCCGAAATGTCGATGTCATGCATCAGCCGTTTGAGAATGTGACTACGCCACTCACTGAAATTCAAAATCCGTCCGGCAATCCCGTCCGGATGCATACTGACGCGCAGTACGTTGACCGGCCCCGATACCAAATGTTCGGCAACACCGGCAAGCAGCACACCAACAGCCCTGTTTGACGCCAGAAGCGTCCAGTGCCGGTCGACAGCCAGCGCCGGATGCGGATCATGGCCGTCCAGAATACGCGTGATCACTCCTCGGGCAACGGCAAGCTCCGGCGCATCCAGCGGCCGGTCACGGTAAAGCGGCGCAAACCCCGCCGCCATCAGAATGGCGTTCTGCTCCCGCAAGGGGACTGCCAGTGTTTCGGTTAGCCGCAGCACCATGTCTCGGCTTGGCAGCGCACGCCCGGATTCCAGGAAACTCAAGTGGCGTTGCGAAATATCGGCGTCGATGGCGAGCGCAAGCTGGCTCAACCGCCGTCTTTGGCGCCAGTCGCGCAGCAGGTCTCCTGCGGAGGAAGATTTCTCGTTCATGCCGCGAATATGACCGCACCTGGTAAAATCGGCAATTACCTCAGACGTAATCGACTGAATTACCAGACTGCGCCAACACTATGGTCAAGGCGCTGCAATGGATGCGGGCCTGTTGGTGAGAAACGAGGATTGATCATGCCCAAACTCAACGCACTCTCTTTGAAAACGCTCCTGACGGTCGATGCAGTGACCTGCGCAGCAATGGGCGCCGCGCTGCTGGCCGCCGCCGTTCCGGCAAGCGCCATCACGCAGATTCCGCAGGGCCTCCTGCAGGGCGCAGGCCTCAGCCTTCTGCCGATTGCCGCATTCATGGCTGTAACCGCCATGTTTGCCTTGGCATCGCGATGGGCTGTCGGCCTTGTAATCCTTGGCAATTTGCTCTGGGTCGCCGTCAGCATTCTTTTGCCGCTCAGCGGCTTCATCGCCCCGAATGTTCTCGGCTGGAGTTTCCTGCTCGGTCAGGCCTTTATCGTCGCCGTATTGGCAAAACTGGAGCTGGATGCGTCGCGCAACGCATTGTCACTATCGCGGGCATAAGGGCAAAACGGCCACGATCTCAGATGCACATCACCCTCCACCGCCGCCGGAAACCCCGGCGGCTTTTTGTTTGACGTCTTCGATTTTAACCTTGCCGGGAGGCCCCGCAGGGATAGATCGATTTAGGACTTGATGTCGGTGCAACCAAATGAAACCATCTGGTTTGACCCAAGTGTCAAAGCAGCGCTCTACTACGCCGACAATAAACGCCGAAACAGGAGACATCCATGATCAGACATTTGCGAACAGGACTGATGACAGCCTCGATCCTTGCGCTTTCCTCGGGCGCCGCCTTCGCCGATTATGAACTGAACATCCTGCACATCAACGATTTCCACTCGCGCATCGAATCCATCAACAAGTTCGATTCCACCTGCTCGGCCGAGGAAGAAGGCAAGGGCGAATGCTTCGGGGGCGCCGCGCGCCTGAAGACGGAAATCGACCAGAAGCGCCAGGAATTGACCGGCAAGAACGTGCTGTTGCTGAATGCCGGCGACAATTTTCAAGGCTCGCTGTTCTTCACCACCTATAAGGGTGCCGCCGAAGCCGAATTCCTCAACCTGATGAAGTTCGATGCCATGACCGTCGGCAACCATGAGTTCGACGAGGGCGAGGACGGTCTCGTCACCTTCCTCGACAAGGTCACCTTCCCTGTCCTGAGCTCGAACGTACTCCCCGGCTTCAAGTCCAAGCTCATCGATCGCATCAAGCCGTCTCTCGTTCTCGATGTCGGCGGCCAGAAAGTCGGGATCGTCGGCGCCGTTACCAATGACACGCCGGAAATCTCGTCGCCGGGCGACGATGTTCTGATCGGACTGGACGTCGACACGATCACCACGGCCGTCCAGGAACTCAAGGCGCAAGGCGTCAACAAGATCATCGCATTGACCCATGTCGGTTATCCGCGCGACCTCGCCGTCATTGCCAAGATCCCGGATGTCGATATCGTCGTCGGCGGCCATTCGCACAGCCTCCTGTCCAATACGGACGAGAAAGCCGAAGGCCCATATCCGACGATGGTCGACAATCCAGGCGGCTACAAGGTGCCGGTCGTCCAGGCCGGTTCCTATAGCAAGTATCTCGGCGATCTCGTCGTAAATTTCGACGACAGCGGCGTCGTCAAGTCCGCCAAGGGCGATCCGATCCTGATCGATTCCAAGGTCAAGCCGGACGAAGCCGTGCTTGCCCGCATCAAGGAGCTCGGTAAACCGATCGAAGAACTGAAGACGAAGATCATCGGCAAGACCGATGCACCCATCGACGGAACCCGTGATTCCTGCCGCGCCAAAGAATGCGAAATGGGCGATCTCGTGACCGACGCCATGCTCGACCGCGTCAAGGGCCAGGGCGTCACCATCGCCATCACCAATGGCGGCGGCTTGCGCGCCTCGATCGACGCTGGCGATGTTTCCATGGGCGAGGCGATCACCGTGCTGCCGTTCCAGAACACGATCGCAACCTTCCAGATCAAAGGCGCCGATATCACGGCGGCGCTGGAAAACGGCCTGAGCCAGATTGAGGAAAAAGGCGGCCGCTTCCCGCAGGTGGCCGGGATGAAGTTCTCCTTCGACAAGTCCAAGCCCGTTGGCAGTCGCGTTTCGGTCGTCGAGGTCAAGGAAGGCGAGGCTTATGTACCGCTCGATCCGGCCAAGACCTACAATGTCGTCTCCAACAATTACATGCGCAATGGCGGCGACGGCTACAGCGTCTTCAAGACCAAGGCTGAGAATGCCTATGACTACGGTCCGGGGCTCGAAACGGTTCTCGCCGACTACCTGACGGCCAACAATCCCTACAAGCCGATGACCGATGGCCGCATCACGGAAATCGCCGCGGCGACCGGCACCCAGCCTTCCACTCAGGAAAGCACCGACACGGCCGCCAAAACCGTGACTCCGGATGCAAAGCCGGCTGATCAGTCGGCGACCAAGACCGAAACCGCCACTCCGGAAGTCAAGCCCGCTGCGCAAACCGCGACAGCGGCCGAGACCAAACATGTCATCGTGCGCGGCGACACGCTCTGGGATCTGGCCAAGGCCGTCTACGGCAATGGCGAACTCTGGAAGAAGATCGCCGAGGCCAACGGCAATCCGGTTCCCGAAAAGCTGGAAATCGGCACGGCGCTTCAGATTCCGGCCAAGTAAGACAATATGTCTCTTGTCGAACAGCCGGTCCGGGCTTTCCCGGGCCGGCTTTTCTTTTTAAGAACGGCATGAACCATGAGGTCGCCTCGCCGTATAAGAGGCACGCCCCATTACCTGCAGGATATGCCCATGACCGCCGCCACCGAGACGACCGCCCCGAACCATCCCCCCGTCAAATTCGGAAAGGTCGGGGTGCTGCTGGTCAATCTCGGCACGCCCGACGGAACCGACAAGGTGTCGATGCGGCGCTATCTGAAGGAATTCCTGATGGACCGGCGCGTCATCGAGTGGTCGCCGTTCTTCTGGTATCCGATCCTGTTCGGCATCGTGCTCAATACGAGGCCCGCCAAGGTCGGCAAGGCCTATGAGACGATCTGGAACAAGGACCTGAACGAAAGCTACCTGCGCACCTATACCCGCAACCAGGCAGAGACGATGGCGAAGTCCTTCGCGGACCTCCCGAATGTCCGGGTCGACTGGGCAATGCGCTACGGCCAGCCGTCGATAAAGTCGAAAATGGATGAACTGCAGAAGGACGGCTGCGAGAAGATCCTCGTCTTCCCGCTCTATCCCCAATATGCGGCAGCGACCACGGCGACCGTCAACGACGAGGCTTTCAAGGCGCTGCTGAAAATGCGCTGGCAGCCGGCCTTGCGAACGGTCGCGCCCTATCATGACGATCCGGTCTATATCGAGGCGCTGGCCAATTCGATCACCAGCCACCTTGCCACGCTCGACTGGGAACCGGAGGTGGTGCTGACCTCGTTCCACGGCATCCCGCAATCCTATTTCGACAAGGGCGATCCCTATTACTGCCAGTGTCAGAAGACCGCACGCCTGCTGCGCGAAAAACTCGGCTGGCCGAAGGAAAAGCTGCGGGTCACCTTCCAGTCCCGCTTCGGACCGGAGGAATGGCTTCAGCCCTATACCGACAAGACGGTGGAAAAGCTCGGCCAGGAAGGTATCAAACGCATCGCCGTCATCAACCCCGGCTTCGTCTCCGATTGTCTGGAAACACTGGAGGAAATCGCCGTCGAAGCCGCCGAAACCTTCCACCACGCCGGCGGCGAGAAATTTGCTCATATCCCCTGCCTCAACGACAGCCCGGATGGAATGCGCGTGCTGGAGCACGTGGTGCGGCGGGAGCTGATGGGCTGGGTCTGATGTCCTCCCCCGGTAGCTGATCGATGTGGTGGGGATGTTGCCGGCTCCAACGCTGCGCAAGATGAAAGCTACACGTTTTCGCCGACTGCTATCACCGCGCCAATTTGCGTATTCAAAACCGCCGCGGCTCTAGCCCCGTTGGATCAAAGTTCAGTGGCTCCCACTTCAATGCAGAACGACAAAAAGATCACGATAAAATTTTCTAGACGCCACCAAATTGATTAATTCAACTATTTTAGAGTAGATTTGTAGCCAATTATATTTTTAGCCAATATGTTTTCAAGAACATCACAACTAACACCTAAAATTTCAGCAGTTTCAACCAGACCTTCTATCTCATCATGGTCTAAAACGGTGCTCGAACTAACAATAGATACGCAAGCCCTGTCCAATTCATTGTCCATATTTCTAGTTAACTGATATCTATCAATTCTTTCCCATAACTTCTTCATAAGATTAGCATCGCCGGTGCATGTATCATTTTTCTTATGGCTGTTCCAAAATTCAATCACAGCAACCCGCAGTGGATCAAGCGCCCCTGAAATGGCTATCAGATCAGCATAAGATTCTTTGACGCCAAAAAATCCTTGCCCTTTTTCCATTGACCGGCAATCATATAGTTTTAGTTGAATCAGGTCAAAATTAACACTATTTTCCACCACAACGTTTCCTCCTTTTGGTCAGTGGCCTTGCTTGCCTAGGATTCCGGATACGCCGAGGCAAGACCAGTGGGAAATTTATTATCCGCGCCTCTGCCATCATCCCCAGCATAGGCATCGCCCCCTCCCCCGAAGGTGGGGCGCGGGGTAAGCTTCACAACATTGGTAACCCCTTGACCGAATCACACGCAAACTTCACCCATGGTTGAAATTCAGCGGGTTAAAATTGATGGGTCAAAAGCGAGCCAAATTTTGCTGGCAGCCGCAGGATAATCAGCCAAAATAACGATATGGAATCAAGTGAGGGCTTGTCGATGAAGTGGTTTTGCGACAGGGTTTTGACCCGCGTCCTGAGCATGTTGCTGATCTGCAGCATGATGTCTGTATCGATTGGCTCGGCTGCCAGCGCGCGATTTATCCAGCCGGATACGTGGGATCCGACAGTCGAAGGTGTTGGGACTAATCGGTATGCTTATGCAGGGAATGACCCTGTAAATAACAGCGACCCCAACGGACATCTCATTTAAGGCGCAGACGACCCCCGAAACGTCGATGCTTGGGGCCAAGCGACTCTCAGTGACGCAGGGCGGAGTTTTGACGAAGGCGATCTAACGCAACAAGAGTATGACGCTATTCGCGACATGGCGGCAACCGAAAAGTTCGCGCCTCGGTCGAAGAGAAATTTGCGAAAGGCGACCTAAACGGGCTTCCGGCTGCTGAAGCGATCGAATCCTATAAGACTGTTCTTGGCGCATCGGGCAAAGCCGCAATGGGATTATTTGGTGCCGCTGCCGGAAGGAAGGCCGTTACTTCGGGCTGGGGGGCAGAAAACTGTCGCAGAGGCTCAGAGCAAAATTCCTAAAGAATGGGGTAACGCATTTACAAATAAAAAGAAAGAAGGGGTTCGTTGGATCGATCCAAAAAACGGCAACAACTCTATACGGATTGACAAAGGAGACCCAAATTCAGGTAATATTTCCCAGCGAGTGGATCATGTTATTATTAACCGCGGTGGCGTTGTAATTGGGCGAAATGGTCAACCAATAAATGGTTATATCAAGCAAGATGCGATTAACGCTCACGTACCTAAGTCGGACTGGCTCGGATGGAGAGATTTGTTTAACAAATGATTTATCTTCACTCACCAAATCTTAGAGAAAGATTGATTGCTCATTTGAGAGAGCTATCGGATCTTGAATATCAGAAACGATATTGGAAGGTAATTGATGAAGAGACTGGAAACTATGACGAATTCGATTATAGCGTCCACTTTCTATACGATGATACTGACTTGGCTTACGATCCTGATTCGTACATTGGATGCACTTTATATTCGCAAGAAGAGGCTGAATGCGTCCGAAAATTAGCCACCGCGCTCGATATTGTCTTCGAAGTAAACGGGTTGGAATTGGACGATCACGAGTATCTTTCAACGAAAGAGTGGCCGTTGGTTCTTCGAGCAGCGGCGGAAGCGCTTTCGGTTATCGAAAAGAAGCCCTAAGAGATCCTGGGGAGCGAGGTTACCTCCCCACCCCATAATACCAGTCGCAGGAGAGACTGACCTCCCCCAATGAGCCGAGGTTACATTTGTAGCTACCGCCAATGATGCGGGGGTGATGGCGGCGACGCGATCTGTGGCAGAAGGTGTCAAGCTGCAAAAGCAGTTCCGTTGGAACCGTCAGCCCTAGGTTACCTGGTACCCTAATGAAGCCAGGAAGCCTCATTTACCGCCGCCGCCTGAATATCAAATATCGATCGATCGCACAATCGCAGCCTTGTGGGGAGGGAACTTTTCCATAAGCGATAATCCTGCCGTCAAAGGGGCGGTAAAGAAAGCCCAAGGATTTTCCACCAGTCCTTGCAAATAACGTGAGCAACTGCCACGTCTTGTCCTAGAGTAGCGCGCAACGCAACGCGCCGAACGGGAGGAACCTCTATGCCCTTGGCCGGACTGGACATCGTCGTCATTGCTTTCGTGGTGCTCGTCATCCTTGTGCTGTTCGCCGGTATCAAGACCGTGCCGCAAGGGTATCGCTACACCGTCGAGCGCTTCGGGCGCTACACCCGCACGCTGGAGCCCGGCCTCAACATCATCATCCCGTTCATCGATAAAGTCGGCGCCAAGATGAACGTGATGGAACAGGTACTCGACGTGCCGACGCAGGAAGTCATTACCCGCGACAATGCAAGCTGCGCCGCCGATGCCGTCGCCTTCTATCAGGTGCTGAATGCCGCGGAAGCTGCCTATCAGGTCTCCGATCTGCAAAGCGCCATCCTCAACCTCACGATGACCAACATCCGCTCCGTCATGGGCTCGATGGACCTCGACGAGCTTTTGTCGAACCGCGAGATCATCAACGACAAGCTGTTGCATGTCGTCGACGAAGCCGTCGGTCCCTGGGGCATCAAGGTCACCCGCGTCGAGATCAAGGATATCCAGCCGCCGAAGGATCTGGTCGATGCGATGGCCCGCCAGATGAAGGCCGAGCGCGAGAAGCGCGCGCAGGTGCTGGAAGCCGAAGGGTCGCGCAACGCGCAGATTCTCCGCGCCGAGGGTGCCAAGCAATCGGCGATCCTGCAGGCCGAGGGCCAGCGCGAAGCCGCTTTCCGTGACGCCGAGGCCCGCGAACGTCTTGCCGAAGCCGAGGCCAAGGCGACCAAAATGGTCTCCGAGGCGATTGCTGCCGGCGACGTGCAGGCGATCAACTACTTCGTCGCGCAGAAATACACCGAGGCCATGGCGGCGATCGGCACTGCGCCGAATTCGAAGATCGTGCTGATGCCGATGGAAGCCTCGTCGCTGATCGGCTCGCTCGGCGGCATCGGCGCCATTGCCCGGGAAGTCTTCGGCGATGGCGGCAATTCGCCCGCGCCGGTGCGCCAGGTGACACCACGCACGCCCCCTGTCCGCAATCCGTTCGACACGACCAAGCAGGAAGGCTGATCGATGATCGAGCGCATCGTCCTCGAACTTGGCCCCTGGAGCTGGTGGGTGCTGGGCCTCGTGCTGCTGGCAGCGGAAGTCGTCGCACCCGGCGTCTTCCTCGTCTGGATCGGCATCGCCGCCATTCTGACCGGCGCCGTCTCGCTTCTGCTCTGGGAGGCCGGTTTCTGGGTCTGGCAGGCGCAGCTGGTATTCTTTGCCGTCCTCTCCGTCGCAGCGGTTTTCATCGGCCGCAGGCTGCTTGCCCGCTCTGGGGACACGTCGGACGAGCCGCTTCTCAACCAGCGCGGCGCCCGCCTCATCGGCCGGACGGTTGTGCTGGAACAGCCGATTGCCGAAGGGCGCGGCCGGATCCGGCTCGACGCAACGACCTGGCCCGTCAGCGGGCCGGACCTGCCCGCTGGTGCGCGCGTCAAGGTCATTGGCAGCAGTGGCAGCCACCTGATCGTCGAAAGCGCCTGAAATTCAAGCCGGAAGCCGTTTCGGAAAGGAATGGTTAACCACATCCGTTTACGGTTGCTCAACACTGGTAAACGGATTTCCGGGCATTCGGCAGATGACGCCATTTTTTCCACGCACGAAGAGGACCAGCCTTCCGCGCCCGGCGGCCGCTGCGGCTTGGCTCGTGGTCGGCTGCGCGTTGCTTTCGTCCCATGGCGTCTCCGCACAGGCGCTTCTTCCCGGATCGGACGACGCCACGACATCCGCCGACACCACAACGACGGCGGCCGATACAGCGAACACCAACGCCACAGCACTGACCGGTACGGCGCCCAGCCAGGACACGGCGGCGATCACCACCGGTTCGATCAGCACCGACAGCGGCGAGCCTTTGCTCAATGATCCCACCGTCGACGAGGATATGGCCCGCACGAACCTGCGTGAAAACACGGTCGATGGTCTGAGGTCACAGCTCGATATCGATCGCAACGATGCACAGGGCATTCGTCTTGGCAGCTTCGTCCTCAAGCCGACGCTCGGCCAGACCTACAATTTCGAAAGCAACAAGACCGGCAGCTCGAAGCAAAGCCGCAGCTACCTCGAGACTGGCCTGAAAGGCACGCTGACCTCCGACTGGTCCCGCCACCAGCTGACGGTGACCGGAGAAGGCACCTGGCAGCGCAACGTGTCCGGCTCCGGCGAGACGGAACCGACCGCCAACCTCGACGCAGCGCTCCGGCTCGACCTCGCCGACCAGACGACCGCGACACTGAAGGCCGGTTATCACTTTGAACGCGAGGATTCGACCGATCCGAACGCGATCAGCAATGCAAGCGTCCAGTCCGGCATCGACCAGTATACGCTCGGCGCCGGGATCGAGCGCGATTTCGGCATCCTGCGCGGCTCGGCCAAGGTCGATTTCGACCGTTATGTCTATGGCAGCGCCGAACTCGAAAACGGCGGCACGCTGTCCCTGAAAGACAGAAACCGCAATGCCGGCGCGGTCACGGTGCGTGTCGGCTACGAGCTTTCCCCCGCGCTCATTCCTTTCATCGAGGCTTCCGCCGGAAAATCGATCTACGATCTGCGGAAGGACACGCTCGGCTTCGAAAGGTCCTATGATAGCTACGGCGCCCGGGCCGGCATCGAGGCCGATCTCGGCGAGAAGCTAAACGGCGAAATCGCGCTTGGCTATCAGACCTATCGGTTCGAGGACAACCGTCTCGACGACCTCAAGGGGTTCACCATCGACGGACTGGTCAACTGGTCGCCGCAGCGCGGCACCGACGTGACCTACGGCATCTCGACCGGGCTCGAACCCTCGACCACAGCCGGCGAAAGCGGCGCCATGGTCTATACGCTGAGCAGCAGGGCGACCCACGAACTGCGGACGGCCCTCGTGGCCCGCCTGTCGAACAGCCTGACCTTCCGAAACTTCCCCAGCGGCGGCACGGATGACGAGAAGGTCTGGCTGACCGGTGCCGGCCTGACCTGGGACTTGAACCGCTATCTCGCTCTCACCGGCGATGTCAGCTACGAGCGTACGACACGCGACAGCGGCCCCGCGACCAACATCGCGCGCGTCGGCGTCGGGCTGACGCTGCGGCGCTGATTTTGTAAAATAACAAAGTCCGCTCGCGAAAAAAACGCGAGCGGACTTTTACGTTGACCGCAACCTTATTTCAGGCCTTCCAGCAAAGCCTTCAAGGGAGCCTCGACGCCCGGCCGGATGTCGGCGCGCGCCAGCGCGAAAGCGACGTTCGCCAGAATAAACCCCTCCTTCATGCCGCAGTCATAGGTATTGCCACGGAAGTGATAGCCGGCAAAATCCTGCGTCTGAGCAAGCTTCAGCATGCCGTCCGTCAGCTGGATCTCGTTGCCCGCGCCGCGCTCCTGGGTGGCGAGAATAGAGAAGATTTCCGGCTGGAGGATGTAACGGCCATTGATGAAGAAGTTCGATGGTGCGGTGCCCTGCGGCGGTTTTTCGACCATCTTGGTGATCTTGAACCCGTCTCCCACCTTGTCGCCCGCACCGACGATGCCGTATTTGTGCGTCTGGTCCGGGGCGCATTCTTCCACGGCCAATACGTTTCCGCCGGTCTGCTCGTAGAGCTCGACCATGCCCCTGAGGCAGCCCTTTTCCGAGGACATGATCATGTCGGGCAACAGGACCGCGAAGGGCTCGTCGCCGACAAGCTCGCGCGCGCACCAGACGGCGTGGCCGAGGCCGAGCGGCGATTGCTGGCGGGTAAAGCTGGTGCTGCCGGCAACGGGAAGAATGCCTTCAAGGAGCGTCAGCTCCGCCTTTTTGTTGCGTTCGCGTAGCGTCTGCTCCAGTTCGACCTGGATATCGAAATAATCCTCGATCACTGCCTTGCTGCGGCCGGTTACGAAGATCAGGTGTTCGATCCCCGCATCCAGTGCCTCATCAACGACATACTGGATGACCGGTCTGTCGACGACCGTCAGCATTTCCTTGGGAACGGCCTTCGTCGCGGGCAGGAATCGGGTTCCTAGACCGGCAACGGGGAATACGGCCTTACGAACTTTACGCTTGTCAGTCATTGACATCTCCAGGATCACGGCACTGTGATTTTAAACAGAACAGATTGCTATCAATAGGGATTAAGCGGCAAATTGCTATTTTTTTGCAAAGGAAGACGACACCACCCATTCATGGTAAAGAATTTGTTGACTTCATTTTTGTAAGATTCCGATTCTGGCGATCGCCTCCTTGGCGGAACGGCCCGAAAATGGAACCACATGCATGCAACCCATGCATGAAGCTGGCTCTTAGACTGTAAATTTGTGCATCTCCAATCCAACCTGAGGGTATGGCTTTTGGGGGAGCGCCGACCAACGGAAACGACAGCTGATGACAAAGATTCGAAAAGCCCTCCTTTGCCGTGCCGCCGCCGCGTTCATGGCGGCCGCAGCCCTGTTTGCCTCGTCGCCCGCATCGGCTGACGCCGGTTTCGAGACCTGGATCAACAGCTTCTATGCCACGGCAGCAAAGAGCGGAATCACCAAGGCCACCTATCGCCAGGCCTTTTCCGGCGTCAAGACGCCCGATCCGGACGTCCTTGAGAAAGCACGCTATCAGCCCGAATTCAAGCACAAGATCTGGGAATACATCGATAGCCGCGTGAACCCCTATACGCGCAAGATCGGACAGGAGATGGCGGTCAAGCACGGCCGGACGCTCGCGGCCCTGGAGCGCCATTTCGGCATCGACAAGACCATCCTCCTGGCGATCTGGTCGATGGAATCCAACTATGGTGCCGTGCTGGAAAAGGACGAGCGTCTTCACTACGTTCCGCGCGCGTTGGCAACTCTTGCCTATGCCGATCCGAAACGCGCCAAATATGCCAAGACCCAGCTGATCGCGGCCCTGAAGATTTTGCAGAACGGCGATATCAGCCCGCGTGAACTGAACGGTTCCTGGGCTGGCGCCATGGGCCACACGCAGTTCATTCCGACCAGCTACCTGCTCTATGCCGTCGATGCCGACGGCAATGGGCATAAGGACATCTGGAACTCGGTGCCCGATGCATTGGCGACCGCGGCCAACCTGTTGAAGAAGAACGGATGGCAATCCGGGCAGACATGGGGCTACGAAGTGTCGCCCCCCCAGAGCGGCAGCCAGTATGCCGGCCAGACGAAAACGCTGGCGCAATGGGCAGCCCTCGGCTTTACCCGCCCGAACGGCAAGGCATTCCGCAATACCGATCAGCGTGCAGAACTGAAAATGCCCGGCGGTGCCGGCAGCCCCGGCTTCCTGATGACCAAGAACTTCTTCGTTCTCAAGCGCTATAATGCGTCCGATTCCTATGCGCTGGGCGTCGGCCTGCTGGCCGACGAAATTGCCGGCTACGGCGGCATGCAGCAGGCATGGAGCCGCCCGGATGGTTCGCTCGACATCAAGCAGAAGTTCGAGCTGCAATCCCGACTGAAGGAGCTCGGCTACTACGACGGCGAAGTCGACGGCAATTTCGGCTCCGGCTCCAAGGCGGCCATACAGGCCTTCCAGAACCGCAACGGTCTCGCGCCGGACGGTGAACCGACGCAACATCTGCTGAAGGCCCTGCAGAACTGATGATGGAGAGCGCCGGGCGCTCTCAATTGCGGCACAATCCGGACGCATGCTTGACCGCAACGCCTTTCGAAAGGGAGGCGTTGTGCGGCTGCGGACAAACGCAATAGACTTCAGGCCAGAACAGTGCGGAACAGTGGCATGAGCGGCAGATACAGCGACAGGATCGGCCTCCACCGGCTGCTCAATGGCCTGATCGTCATCGCGATCGGCATCGGCGCCTTCGTGATGCAGCCGCCGCGCCAGGCGGAAGCGCAGGAGCGCAGGACCATCCTCGACATGCTGTTCGGGTTCGGCCGGCGGCAACCGCCGCCCGTCTATAACGACGTTCCCATTTACGAGCCCAGGCTGAGAGAACCGCAGCAGCGACCGAAGGCAAAAAAGACGCGGCAGAAGGCCAAACCCGAGCCAGTCGAGCCCGCTCCCGTGGTCGTCGAAAAGCTGGAGACTGCCAAGAAGGTTCTCGTCGTCGGCGACTTCGTTGCCGGCAGCCTGGGGGACGGCCTCAAGACCGCGTTCGAGACGACGCCCGGCATCATCATCGAGACACGCGCAAACGGCTCATCCGGTCTCGTGCGTGACGACTATTTCAACTGGCCGGAAAACCTGTCTGGCTATATCGCCGAGGTGAAACCGTCCCTCGTCATCATCAGCCTCGGCGCCAATGAACGCCAGCAGATGTCGATCGGCGGGGAAAAAGAAAAATTCAGGACAGACCGCTGGCTTGCCGAATATACGCGGCGCACCGGGGCCTTCGCAACTCTCGCCCATAGCCAGAACATACCCTTTCTCTGGGTCGGCATGCCGCCCTTCCAGTCCACAGCGATGACCGCCGACATGGTGACCCTCAACGGCATCTTCCGAACGGAAACCGAAAAGGTCGGCGGCACCTTTATCGATATCTGGGACGGTTTCGTCGACGAGGGCGGAAAATTCGTCATGACAGGATCGGACATCAACGGTCAGCAGGTCCGCCTGCGCGGGTCGGACGGCATCAATTTGACCAAGGCGGGCAAACGCAAGCTTGCCTTCTATGTCGAGAAGGACATTCGCAAGCTACTGGGCGACGCGGCCGTATCCACCCAGGACGTTCCCGGCGCTGACGGCTTGAAAGATCTGGTCGTTGCGGCCCCGACCGCCAATGAAGACATCATCCAGACCCAGCCGATCAGCCTGGATGATCCGGAACTCGATGGTGCCGCCGTTCTTCTCGGCGGAACGACGGCGTTGACCGGCAACGGCAAAAGCCCCCGTGACCGTCTTGTCGAAAAGGGCGACGTCGCCGAGGCACCGGCGGGGCGGGTAGATGATTTCCGGCTGGCAAAGCCCGAGACCGTGATCAGCAATCCGGTCATTCGCAACTGATCCTGCAATTGAACAAGGATATCCCCGCCCCTTTTCCGCAAAAGGGGCGGGGACTTCGACAGCTTCACCCTTGCGGGTCAGGCTGCTGAAAAGGGCACCGCAACGAAGGTCTTTTCAGTGCCGCGCTCGACCAGCAGCAGTACCGACTTGCGCCCCGACCTCGCGGCATTTGCAATGGCCGTTTTGACGTCGCCGGCGCCGAGTACCGCCTTGTCATTCACCGAGACGATGACGTCCCCCGCCTGGATGCCAGCGGCTGCCGCCGGCTTGTCGGGGTTGACGTTGGCGACAACCGCACCCGTCACGTTGTCGGGCAGGTTCAGCTCCTGACGGACATCCGGCGTCAGATCGGCAAGGGCGATGCCGATGCTCGGCCCGCTCTGGGTCTTTCCGTCGTCCTTGCCCAGAGAAGCCTGCTTCTGACCGCCATCATTGCCACCGACTGTGACGCTGAGATTGACGGACTTGCCATCGCGCCAGACCGTCATGGCCTCCCTGGCGCCAGGCGACAGGTCGGCGACCAGCCGCGACAGGTCGCGGGGCGACTTGACCGTCTCGCTGCCGACAGTCATCACGATATCGCCGGTCTTCAGCCCGGCATGCGAAGCAGGCGTGCCCTTGTTCACGGCTGCGACCAAAGCGCCCTGCGGCTTGGCAAGACCGACGGCTTCGGCGACATCGGCCGTCACCGGCTGGATCTGCACGCCGAGATAACCGTGATCGATCGATCCGCTCTTTTCCAGTTTGGCGACGATTTTCTGCGCCTGATCGGAGGGGATTGCGAAACCGACACCGACGCTACCGCCGTTCGGCGAGTAGATCGCGGTATTGATCCCGACGACATTGCCGGCATGATCGACAAGCGGTCCACCGGAATTGCCATGGTTGATCGGCGCGTCGATCTGGATGAAATCGTCATAGGGTCCGCTGTGCAGATCGCGGCCGCGGGCCGAAACGATACCGGCCGTGACCGTCGTGCCGATGCCGAAGGGATTGCCGATCGCCAGAATCTGGTCGCCCAGCTTCAGCGCGTCGGAATCACCCCAGGAGAGAGTGGCAAGCGGCTTGTCGGACTTGATCTTCAGCACCGCCAGGTCGGATTTCGGATCGGCGCCCAAAAGCTTGGCCGGCAGTTCCGTGCCGTCGTCAAGCGTCACCTTGATGTCGATCGCGTTGTCGATCACATGGTTGTTGGTGACGATGATGCCGTCGCTACCGACAATGAAACCGGATCCGAGCGCCATTCCGCGTTCGCCGCCACCTTGCCGTGGGGCCTGCTTGGGCATCGGAATGCCCTGTTGCTCGAAGAACCGGCGGAACTGCTCGTCCATCGGCGAATTGTCGCTGCTGTCGCTGACGTCAGTTGCCTTCATCGTCGTGGTGATGGTCACGACCGCCGGCTTGTCGACAGCGACGACATCCGCGAAGGATCCGTTGGAAACCTGTGGCGCGATGGCTGGCACGGACGCCGCCATTGCGGTCGTTGAATGAATGGTGAAGGGGAACGCCGCCGCGCCGACCAGGATGGCGGCTCCGACCAGCGCTGCGGCACGGTGAGTCAGGAGAATGTTGGACATGACAAAGGGTCCCTTACGAACGCGTTGGGGTGCGGCGTCATGGTTCCCTGTCACAGGAACGCGGCGTCGGGTGATTGGCAGCGTTCTTTCCAAGACCTGTTTTTCAGAATTGCGCCCAACCAGGCGATCAATACTGATAGATCATGAAATACGCTTGAGACGGATATTATAACTGCCGCGAATATTTACAAATTAAAGGTTTATTACCATTTCATTGCAGCAAGTTAATGTTGCATCAAATCTCGCCGCCATACTTCAACCCAGGTGCAGACGGCGGCACGGTCGCAACAGAACGGCAAACGCCGCGCACCAGCCCGGCACGCGGCGTTTTCAATGGGGTTTGCCTCGCGAAAGAGGCGGATTTGACTAGCGCGGCAGAACTGTCGAGCCCATCAGCGCTTCATCGATCGAACGGGCTGCCTGGCGGCCTTCGCGGATGGCCCAGACCACCAGAGACTGGCCGCGGCGCACGTCGCCGGCCGCCCAGACCTTGTCGACCGAGGTGCGATAATCCTTGTCGTTGGCGGTGACAAACGAACCGCCACGCTTGTCCTTGCCGATGGTGAGCTTGTCGCCCATGTCCTTCAGCACGCTGTCGGTACCCGGACCGCTGAAGCCAATGGCGATGAAGGCGAGATCGGCCTTGATGACGAACTCGGTCCCCGCGATCGGCTTGCGCCGCTCGTCGACCTGACAGCATTTGACGCCTGTCAGTATGCCGTCCTCACCGACGAATTCGAGTGTCGCCACCTGGAATTCGCGCACGGCGCCTTCGGCCTGACTGGAAGAGGTGCGCATCTTGGTGGCCCAGAACGGCCATACAGAAAGCTTGTCCTCTTTTTCCGGCGGCTGCGGGCGGATGTCGAGCTGGGTGACCTTGACGGCGCCCTGGCGGAAGGCCGTGCCGACGCAGTCGGACGCCGTATCGCCCCCCCCGACGACAACGATATGCTTGCCGCCGGCCAGGATCGGATCCGACGGCCAGCCGACGCTGTCGATATTTTCGCGGCCGACACGGCGGTTCTGCTGGACGAGATAGGGCATCGCATCGTGAACGCCGTGAAACGCGACGCCCGGAATACCGGCATCGCGCGGCGTCTCAGAACCGCCGCAGTAGAGAACGGCATCATGATCTTCGATCAGGCTGTCGACGCTCTTGTCGACGCCGACATTGACGCCGCAATGGAAGGTGACACCCTCGCCGCGCATCTGGTCGACGCGACGATCGATGAAGTTCTTCTCCATCTTGAAATCGGGGATACCGTAGCGCAACAAACCGCCGGGCTTGGATTCGCGCTCGAAAACATGGACTTCATGGCCGGCGCGGGCAAGCTGCTGGGCCGCGGCCATTCCGGCAGGACCGGAACCAATGATCGCAACCTTCTTGCCGGTCTTGGTGACGGCGGGCTGCGGCACGATATAGCCCATCTCATAGGCCTTGTCGGCGATTGCCTGCTCGACCGTCTTGATGGTGACCGGCGCGTCTTCGAGGTTCAGCGTGCAGGCTTCCTCGCACGGCGCCGGGCAGATGCGGCCGGTGAACTCCGGAAAATTGTTGGTCGAATGCAGGTTGCGGATCGCCTCGTCCCAGTTGCCGTTATAGACAAGGTCGTTCCAGTCGGGGATCTGGTTGTGTACCGGGCAGCCGGTCGGGCCGTGGCAATAAGGGATGCCACAGTCCATGCAGCGGGCGGCCTGTTTCTGCACTTCCGGGTCCGACATCGGGATTGTGAATTCGCGGAAATGCCGGATACGGTCCGACGCCGGCTGATACTTTGCCAGCTGCCGGTCGATTTCCATGAAGCCTGTGACCTTACCCATCGTAAATTCCTGATATCTCTAATCCGAGTAGACGCCCGCTCTGAGCGCGCCAGATGCACCCCCAGGCCTTGGCTACAGGGGTGCGTTGTCACAGATCGGCGGTTACTCCGCCGCGATGCCCATCCGCATGCGCTCCATTTCCTCCAGCGCACGCCGGTACTCGACCGGCATGACCTTGCGGAATTTCGGCCGGAACTCGACCCAATGGTCGAGGATTTCCTTGGCGCGCGGCGAACCCGTGTAGTGCAGATGGTTCGAGATCAGCTGGTAGAGCCGCTCGTCGTCATGGCGCGTCATGTCGCCGGCAACATCGACCATGCCCTTGTGCATGAGGTCGCCGCCGTGATGATGCAGCTTCTCCAGCATGTCGTCCTCTTCCGGAACCGGCTCGAGTTCGACCATCGCCATGTTGCAGCGCTTGGGGAAATCGTCGCTTTCATCGAGCACATAGGCAACGCCACCCGACATGCCTGCCGCGAAGTTGCGGCCCGTCTCGCCGAGAACCACGACAACACCGCCGGTCATGTATTCGCAGCCATGGTCGCCCACGCCCTCGACCACCGCGATGGCGCCTGAGTTGCGCACGGCAAACCGTTCACCGGCAACGCCGTTGAAGTAGCATTCGCCCGAGATCGCCCCGTAAAGCACGGTGTTGCCGACGATGATCGACTTGGCAGCGACGATCTTCGAGTTTTCCGGCGGGCGCACGACGATGCGGCCGCCCGAAAGCCCCTTGCCGACATAGTCGTTGCCGTCGCCGATCAGCTCGAAGGTGATGCCGCGAGCAAGGAACGCGCCAAAAGATTGGCCGGCCGTGCCGCGCAGCTTCACCGTGATCGTGTCGTCCTTCAGGCCCTTGTGGCGATAGCGCTTGGCGACTTCGCCCGACAGCATCGCGCCGGCGGACCGGTCGACGTTCTTGATGTCGACTTCGATCGTAACGGGCGTCTTCGATTCCAGCGCCGGCATCGCGGCGGCAATCAGCTTGCGGTCGAGGATGTCGTGGATCGGGTGGTTCTGCTTCTCGGTCCAGTAGGTCTTTTCCTTCGGCGCATCGACCTTGTGGAAGATGCGGGAGAAGTCGAGGCCATTAGCCTTCCAGTGCGAGATCATGCTGTCCTTTTCGAGCAGTTCGGACAGGCCGATGACGTCGTCGAACTTGGCAAAGCCCAGCGACGCCAGGATTTCCCGCACTTCTTCGGCCACGAAGAAGAAGTAGTTGACCACATGCTCCGGCGCACCCTTGAAACGCTTGCGCAGGACAGGGTCCTGCGTCGCCACGCCCACCGGACAGGTGTTGAGGTGGCACTTGCGCATCATGATGCAGCCGGCGGCAATCAGCGGTGCCGTCGAGAAGCCGAACTCGTCGGCGCCCAGCAGCGCACCGATGATAACGTCGCGGCCGGTCTTCAGGCCGCCATCGACCTGCAGCGCGATGCGCGACCGCAGACCGTTCAGCACCAGCGTCTGATGGGTTTCGGCAAGGCCGATCTCCCAGGGTGAGCCGGCATGCTTCAGCGAGGTCAGCGGCGATGCGCCGGTCCCGCCGTCATAGCCCGAGATGGTGATATGATCAGCACGCGCCTTGGCAACGCCGGCCGCGACCGTACCAACGCCGACTTCGGAGACGAGCTTGACCGATACGTCCGCTTCCGGATTGACGTTCTTCAGGTCGTAGATCAGCTGCGCCAGATCCTCGATCGAATAGATGTCATGGTGCGGCGGCGGTGAGATCAGGCCGACACCGGGCGTTGAATGCCGGGTTTTGGCAACCGTCGCATCGACCTTGTGGCCGGGCAGCTGGCCGCCCTCGCCGGGCTTGGCACCCTGCGCCACCTTGATCTGCAGCATGTCGGCATTGACCAGATATTCGGCCGTGACGCCGAAACGGCCGGAGGCAACCTGCTTGATCGCCGAGCGTTCCGGATTGCGCGACCCGTCATAGAGCGGCAGGTAACGGTCGGCTTCCTCGCCGCCCTCACCCGTGTTCGACTTGCCGCCGATGCTGTTCATGGCGATCGCCAGCGTCGTATGCGCCTCGCGCGAAATCGAGCCGAACGACATGGCGCCGGTCGAAAACCGCTTGACGATGTCGGCGGCGGGTTCGACCTCGTCGATCGAAATCGGCTTGCGGCCGATCGCATCGGCGCCCTTGATCGAGAACAGCCCGCGAATGGTGTTCATCCGCAGCGCAGCGCCATTCACCATCTCGGCGAATTCACGGTAGCGATCCTCGGCATTGCCGCGCACGGCATGCTGCAATGAGGCAACGGCATCCGGCGACCAGGCATGGCCTTCGCCGCGCATGCGGTAGGCGTATTCGCCGCCGATATCCAGCGTGTTGCTGAGAATCGGGTCGGAGCCGAAGGCTGCCTGATGGCGGTTGAAGGTTTCTTTGGCGATCTCCTCAAGCCCGATGCCTTCGATCTGCGTCGCGGTACCGAAGAAATACCGTTCGATCAGCTCCGAGTTCAGGCCGACAGCGTCGAAAATCTGGCCGCCGCAATAGGACTGGTAGGTCGAGATGCCCATTTTGGACATGACCTTGAGGATGCCCTTGCCGACCGCCTTGATGTAGCGATAGACGACTTCGCTGCCATCGACTTCCTTCGGGAACTCGCCGCGCTTGTGCATGTCGGTGAGCGTGTCGAAGGCGAGATAGGGGTTGATCGCCTCGGCGCCATAGCCGGCGAGAAGGCAGAAATGGTGCACTTCGCGCGGCTCGCCGGATTCGACCACGAGACCGACGGAAGTGCGCAACCCCTTGCGGATCAGATGATGGTGCACGGCTGCGGTTGCCAGCAGCGCCGGGATCGCCACGCGGTCCGGACCGATCTGGCGATCGGACAGCACGATGATGTTGTAGCCGCCCTTGACGGCCGCTTCGGCCCGCTCGCAGAGCCGGTCGAGAATATCCGGCATGCCTTCGGCGCCCCGCGTCACGTCATAGGTGAAGTCGAGCGTCTTGGTATCGAAGCGATCTTCGGTATGGCCGATGGAACGGATCTTTTCGAGATCGCCATTGGTCAGGATCGGCTGGCGCACTTCGAGCCGCTTGGCATGCGACGCGCCAACATGGTCGAGAATGTTCGGGCGTGGACCGATGAAGGAGACCAGGCTCATCACCAGCTCTTCGCGGATCGGGTCGATCGGTGGGTTGGTGACCTGCGCGAAGTTCTGCTTGAAATAGGTGTAGAGCAGCTTGGTCTTGTCCGACATCGCCGAGATCGGCGTATCGGTGCCCATCGAGCCGATCGCTTCCTGGCCGGTCGTTGCCATCGGCGACATCAGGATCTTGGTGTCTTCCTGGGTATAGCCGAATGCCTGCTGGCGATCGAGCAGCGACACGTCGCGGCGCAGCGCGCGCGGCTCTACCGGCTTCAGCTCTTCGAGGATCAGCTGCGTGTTGTCGAGCCACTTGGCATAGGGATGCTGGTTCGCCAGCGAAGACTTCACGTCCTCGTCGGAGATGATGCGGCCTTCCTCCATGTCGATCAGCAGCATCTTGCCCGGCTGCAAACGCCACTTCTTGACGATGCTTTCTTCCTTGACCGGCAGCGTGCCGGCTTCGGAAGCAAGGATGATGCGGTCGTCGTCGGTAACGAGATAGCGGGCCGGACGCAGGCCGTTGCGGTCGAGCGTCGCGCCGATCTGGCGGCCATCGGTGAACGCGACGGCGGCCGGACCATCCCACGGCTCCATCAGCGCGGCGTGATACTCGTAGAATGCCTTGCGCTCCGGCGCCATCAGCTGGTTGCCGGCCCAGGCTTCCGGGATCAGCATCATCACCGCATGGGCGAGCGAATAGCCGCCCTGAACGAGGAATTCGAGCGCATTGTCGAAACAGGCGGTATCCGACTGGCCCTCGTAGGAGATCGGCCAGAGCTTGGAAATGTCGGCGCCGAACAGCGGCGAAGACACCGACGCCTGGCGGGCGGCCATCCAGTTGACGTTGGAGCGCAGCGTGTTGATTTCGCCGTTATGGGCGACCATGCGGTAGGGATGCGCCAGCTTCCACGACGGGAAGGTGTTGGTCGAGAAGCGCTGATGCACCAGCGCCACCGCGCTTTCGAAGCGCGGATCGGACAGGTCCTTGAAATAGGCCGCCACCTGATAGGCGAGGAACATGCCCTTGTAGACGATTGTCTTCGTCGACAGCGACACCGGATAGAAACCGGTATCGGCACCCTGGAAGGCATCATAGATACGGTTGGAGATCACCTTGCGCAGGGTGAACAGCCGGCGTTCGAATTCGGCATTGGTCGCGGCATCGCGGCCGGCGCCGATGAAAACCTGCAGGTGGTATGGTTCGGTCGCGGCAATATGCGGCGCCTTCGACAGCGAGGAATTGTCGACCGGCACCTCGCGGAAACCCAGTAGGGTCTGCCCCTCTTCGCCGATGACATCGGTGATCACCTGCTTGAAATGGGCGATCTGCGCCTCGTCCTGCGGCATGAAGAGATAGCCGACGGCGTAGTCGCCGGCCTTTGGCAAAGTAACGCCCTGAAGCGCCATTTCCTCGCGGAAGAAGCGGTCGGGAATCTGCACGAGGATGCCCGCGCCATCGCCCATCAGCGGATCGGCGCCGACGGCACCGCGATGCGTCAGGTTTTCCAGGATGAACAGGCCGTCCTTGACGATCTGGTGGGACTTCACCCCCTTCATATGCGCGACGAAACCGACGCCGCAGGCGTCATGCTCGTTGCGCGGATCATAAAGACCCTGTTTCTTCGGCAGGCCCGGGAACACGGCGGCTTTCTCAACCGTCGCCGTCTGGCGCGCAATGTTGAGTCCGGTTTCGGTGGATGGCGTAAATTCCGTCATCGTCGTCCCTCCTGTTAACCCGGCAAGGGCCGGGTATTTCCGCAGTCCGGGCAGGCTTTCGCGGGCAAGCTACCCGTTTGAGGCCGACACCGGCATTATCGTTGCATGATCCTGATCCGGTCGCAAATGAAGCATTTACTGCATCAGGCAAGAATGCTCGCGACCATCGCGATTGCTGCGTCAGCACGGACATTTTTGCGTCCGGCGCGGCTTGCAATCGTCAGCCGGCGGCCGCACCAAAACGGCCATTCCAGCATCTTTCCGGCCTTGAGACCGAAATAGGACAGCAAGACTGTCCTATTTCATAGGCTCTATGCCAGAAACCACCCGCGACTGCAAGACCACTGACGCAAAATATTCAGAGAGATTTTACCGAACATTGCGGTTAATTGCGTGTTTTTGTAATTTAATTTCAATATCTCCTCGTTTTCTTCGATTTGGTTTCAAACTGGTCTGACATTGTCCTTATCTCGCCCTCCCTGGATTGATTGCGGCGGCGGCATCCGTATGGTCACGCATAAGCCATCAATCGGGGCATCATTCCCCCGGAACCGCAGGACCGCATCGATGATTTTTTCCTCCGACAACTGGGCGGGCGCCCATCCCGTGATCGCCGAAAGCCTGGTCAGGGCCGCCGGCGGCTTTGCCTCCGCCTATGGCACCAGCGAACTGGACAGGAAAGTCGAGAAGACGCTCTCCGCGGTGTTCGAACGCGACGTCGCCGTGTTCTTCGTCGCAACCGGAACCGCCGCAAACTCGCTGGCGCTCGCCAGTACCAATCGTCCGGGCGGTCATGTGTTGTGCCACCGCGAAGCGCATGTGAACGCCGACGAATGCGGCGCCCCGGAATTCTTCTCACATGGCGCAAAGCTTGCGCCGGTCGATGGGCCAGATGGCAAGATGGACCCGAACCGGCTGGAGAAGGAAATCCAGCGCACCCGCGGCGGCGGCGTCCACGGCGGCCAGCCGATGGCTGTTACCATGACGCAGGCGACCGAAGCCGGCACCGTCTACAGCCTCGATGAAATCGATGCGATCGCCGCCATCGCCAAGTCCTTCAACCTGCCTTTGCACATGGACGGCGCCCGCTTCGCCAATGCGCTGGTGACGCTCGGCGCCACGCCAGCCGAAATGACCTGGAAACGCGGCATCGACCTGCTCTCCTTCGGCGGCACCAAGAACGGCTGCTGGTGCGCCGAGGCGCTGATCCTGTTCGATACGTCGAAGGCAGAGGAGATGGGCTACCTGCGCAAGCGCTCCGCCCAGCTCTTTTCGAAATCCCGCTTCATCGCCGCCCAGTTCGATGCCTATCTCGAAGGCGATCTCTGGCTCGATCTGGCCCGTCATGCAAACGGCATGGCAAGCCGGCTGGCCGCAGGCATCGAGGGATCGAACAGCACGCGCCTCGCTTGGCCGAGCGGCTCCAACGAGCTTTTCGTCGTCCTGAAAAAGGAAACGGCAGCAAAGCTGCAGGCCGATGGTGCCGTCTTCTACGACTGGCCCGTGCCGCACACGTTGTCGAATTCCGTCGCCGAGGATGAAGGCCTCTACCGTCTGGTCACCAGCTTCGCAACGACGCCGGACGATGTCGACCGGTTCCTGAAAGCCCTCTGATCAGAACGCGGCTTTTCCCGGCCCGGCAGC
Organism: Rhizobium herbae; assembly: GCF_017873135.1. GTDB lineage: Bacteria > Pseudomonadota > Alphaproteobacteria > Rhizobiales > Rhizobiaceae > Pararhizobium > Pararhizobium herbae. The sequence goes on from NZ_JAGGJV010000004.1 coordinate 251,160, forward strand.
CGCCTGCAAGCCGCCGACCGTGGACAATATCTCGTTGGACAGGGCCTTCACCAGCGCCCTGTCCGCGCCCCGTCGCGCCACCAGCACGAACTCCACATCCTCCAGCCGCGGCAGCGTGTCCGAGGTAATTTCCCGCAGTCCCGCCGGCGCCATACTGCGCGGCTGCACCAGGACACCCATTCCGGCACGGGCGGCGGCGGTCAGGCCGCTGAGACTGCCGCAGGTACAGACAATCCGCCACGGAACGCCGGCGCGCTCAAGCGCCTCCAGTGCGACGCTGCGGGTGATGCTCGGCGGCGGAAAGGCGATCAGCGGCAGGACCGGACCGCGCATCACCCGCTCCGGATCGCGGGCAAGCCAGACAAGCGGCTCGCGATAGACCAGCTGGCCGCGCGCATCGCCGATCCGCCGCTTGGCCAGCACCAGATCAAGCGCGCCCTCATCCTGCATCTGGTACAGCGTTCCACTCAAAGCCACGGTCAGCTCGAGATCGACCGAGGCATGCGCGCGGGTAAAATCCTCAAGCACGACCGGCAGGCGGCTCATGACGAAATCTTCCGAGACACCAAGATGCAGCCGACCATGCAGGCTGCGCTCTGCAAACAAGGACTTGACCTGCCCATCCAGCGACAGCATCGCCCTGGCCGGCCCCAGCAGCGCCTCGCCATCCGCGGTCAGTGAGACGCGGTGCGTATCGCGCTGGACCAGCTTGCGGCCGAGATCCGCCTCCAGCCGGAGTATGTGCTGGCTGACCGTGGACTGGCCAAGCCCGAGACGCTCGGCCGCCAGCGTGAAGCTGGCCATCTGCTCGACGGCGAGAAAACTGCGAAGCTGCACCAGATCGAGCATGGATTATCCTGAATCGTGATAATGGTTATTTCTTGCATTCGATATCACAATGACAATGATGTCGCCACCACCTTCCCGTCATAGTCCGGACGATCGATATGCGCCGCTTCCTGCCCGACACCTTCACCATCCTGCTGGTTCTCACCGTCATCCTGGCATCGGTCCTGCCGATTTCCGGCGAGCCGGCCGAGTGGTTCGGCCTGGCGACAAAGATCGCCATCGGCCTCCTGTTCTTCCTGCACGGCGCCCGGCTGTCCCGGGATGTCGTGGTTGCCGGCCTGCTGCACTGGCGGCTCCATCTCGTCATCCTGGCATCGACCTTCGTGCTTTTCCCGCTGCTCGGCCTTGCCGTCGGCTTCCTCCCGCCAACGCTGCTGCCGCCGGCGCTCTATACCGGCATCCTCTTCCTCTGCGTTCTGCCCTCCACCGTGCAATCCTCCATCGCCTTCACTTCGATGGCCGGCGGCAATGTGCCCGCAGCCATCTGCGCCGCATCCGCCTCCAACATCTTCGGCATGTTCCTGACGCCGCTGCTGGTCGGCCTCTTGTTTACCGCCGGCGGCCATGGCGGCGGCTTCACGCTCGACGCCTTCCTGCAGATTTTCCTGCAACTGCTGGCGCCGTTCATCGCGGGCCAGATCCTCCAGCCCTGGATCGGCAATTTCATCCGCGCCCGCAAGAAGCTGCTGATGCCGGTCGATCGCGGCTCGATCCTGATGGTCGTTTATCTTGCCTTCAGCGAAGCGGTGACCGAAGGCCTTTGGCACACCTTCTCCATCCGCGACCTCGCGGTGGTGATCACCCTCGACATCGTGCTTCTTGCGATCGTGCTTATCGTCACGATGTTCGGCAGCCGCCTGCTCGGATTTTCGAAAGAGGACGAGATCGCCATCACCTTCTGCGGCTCGAAGAAAAGTCTTGCCAGCGGCGTGCCGATGGCCAACGTCATCTTCGCCGGCCAGAGCATCGGCAGCATCGTCCTGCCCTTGATGCTGTTCCACCAGATCCAGCTGATGGCCTGCGCGGTGATTGCCCAGAAATACGCCGGGAGAGGCCGGCGGCGCGAGGCGGAAGCCGCCGCTGCGGCCGCAGCTCAATAAAAAAACGGCGCCCTTCCGGACGCCGCTTCTTCATTCTGAGATTGATACCAAACGCTTAGCTGGCGTTGGCGTCGATCTGGGTCGCTTCGATCTGCTTCGGCGCCAGCTGCGCGGCAACGATGTCGATGCGGCGCGGCTTGGCAGCTTCGGGAATCTCGCGCAGGAGATCGATATGAAGCAGGCCGTTCTTCAGCGAGGCGGACTGGATTTCCACGTGGTCGGCAAGCTGGAAGCGGCGCTCGAACGCGCGCTTGGCGATACCGCGATACAGGAACTGGTTCTCGGTCGCCTTTTCTTCGCTCTTCTCACCCTTGACGGTCAGCGTGTGTTCGCGGGCTTCGATCGAAAGTTCGCTTTCGTCGAAACCGGCAACGGCCATGGTGATCCGGTAAGTGCTCTCGCCGGTCCGCTCGATATTGTAGGGCGGATAGGTCTGCGACTGGTCCGGCTGGCCGAGACTGTCGAGCATGGTGAAGAGACGGTCGAAACCGACGGTGGAACGATAGAGTGGGGAAAAATCAACGTGACGCATGGTGTCCTCTTGTGAGCAACTGTTGTGCGATCATGGTTCCGTCATCCCGAAAGCGGCGACGGCAGAACCGGTGAACGGGCCCTCTTCGGCGCCCGTATCGATGAGATGGGAATTGTTTTTGCAGCCTTCAAGACCCCGGCAGGCAAGTTCGAAGGGTTGCCGCAATCAAAACCGGCCGTCGATAAACGCAGGATGAACGGCCGGTTCCATATCCGTTCAGCTGCGGCCGGGTAAAACCGCATCATCGGAAGATGAGGCAGGCAGCAGCGGTGAACGTCCCTTCTCCCGCATGCTGCCTGTCTTCAGCCGACCGACTGTCTCTGGCCGGGAGCGGTAATCAGTCCCCCCACCGTTTCCGGCCCTTTTTCTTTGACCGGCTGGATCGCCTCGCCTATCTCTATCGCGTGGCCTGCACCGTTCCTTAATCGCTATGGATCAAGGATAGGCGCTCATAAATCCGGTGTATCCGGCGCACCCTTGTATCGCCAGCGCACCTTCAAAGACCCGCCGGACACGGACCCTGCCGATGACACCCACCCTTTATCCCACCCCGGACAACCCGATCCCCGGCAATCATACCGTCGGTTTCTTCGAGGGTGTCGGCAACAGGAAAATCCGCTATGCGATTTTCAAATCGGATGCGCCGGTTGCCAAGGGCACCGTCGTGCTTCTGCAGGGCCGCAACGAATCGATCGAGAAATATGCCGAGACGATCGGCGAACTGACAGCCCGGGGATTGTGGGTGGCAACCTTCGACTGGCGCGGCCAGGCCGGCTCCGAACGCCTGTTGAAACAGCGGCGCCGCGGCCATGTCCGTCGCTTTGCCGACTATGAGCGCGATCTCTCCATCTTCCTTGAAAAGATCGTGCTGCCCGATACCCGCCTGCCCTTCTTCATGCTCGCCCATTCCATGGGCGCGCTGATCGCGCTGTCGCAGGCGCCGCTGCTTGCCAGCCGCATCGACCGGCTGGCGATCGCCGCACCCTTCGTGGCGCTTGGCGGCCAGAAACACGGCCAGGGCATGATCAGCCTTCTTGCGGCCGTCTTCAGCCTGTGCGGCCTCGGCTTCCTGCCCTTGATGCGCGACAGGGGCTCGCTGCCGTTCTCGCAAAACCTTTTGACGTCCGATGCGCGGCGCTTTGCCCGCAACAAGGCCCTGACCGACGCCCACCCCGAACTGGCGCTCGGTCCGCCCACCGCCCGCTGGCTGCACGAGACCTTCAAGGCGATCAAGCGCGTTTCAAGCCGCGAGCACCTGACGCAGATCCGCGTGCCGACCATTGTGCTGGCACCGACGCAGGACAGGCTGGTGCCGCATCTCGCGGTAGAGAATCTGGCCCGCAATTTCCGCGCCGGCCATATGATCCCGATCGACGGCGGACGGCACGAACTTTTGCAGGAAGCGGACCACTACCGCGCCCAGGCGATTGCCGCGATCGAGGCATTCATTCCCGGGAGTACCGCGGACATGGCAATGGCGGAAGACGAGGATCTGTCGGCCTGACGCTCCGTTTCGGCCTTCAGCCTTTCAGAATCGCCAGCGCCTGCGCGTGGATTTCCGCGCTGCCGGCCGCGATGATTTCGCCGCCCATTTCCGCCGGTCCGCCGGTCCAGTCGGTGACGATGCCGCCGGCCTGCTCGATCAAGGGAATAAGCCCGCCGACATCATAAGGCTTCAGGCCGCATTCGATGACGAGGTCGATATGACCGGAGGCAAGCAGCGCGAAGGCATAGCAGTCGCAGCCGTAGCGGGCGAGTTGGACCTTGCTCTGGACGGTTTCAAAACGGGTCTTGATATCGCCGGTATAAAGATGCGGCGAGGTGGTAAACAGGATCGCCTGGCTGAGATCGGCGCAGGGCCGTGTGGAGATCGCCTTGTTTCCGCCCGGCCCGCGATAATGGGCGTTCTTGCCGTCGGCAAAATAGCGCTCGCCGGTAAAGGGCTGGTCCATCAGCCCCATCACCGCCTCGCCCTTGTGATAAAGGCCGATCAGCGTTCCCCAGACCGGCAGGCCGGAGATGAAGGCGCGAGTGCCGTCGATCGGATCGATCACCCAGACATAATCCCGGTCGAGCCCGACATTGCCGAATTCCTCGCCGAGAATGCCGTGATCGGGAAAATGCGTCTCGATCAAGGCCCGGATCGCCGCTTCCGCCGCGCGGTCGCCCTCGGTCACCGGATCGAAACCGGCAGCCTCCTTGTTGGCAACGCTGATGCCGGTGCGGAAGCGCGGCAGGGTTTCGGCCTTGGCCGCATCGGCAAGGCGGTCGAAAAATTCACGGTCCGGCAGCATGAAACCTCGCGAAAATCAGGAAATGGAAGGCTGAATGTGCTTATGGCACATTTTTTTGAAAAAGAAGTCTCTGGCGAAAAAATCATGAAAAATCGTCAGATTCGCAGTTGCGAAAGCGGTCTCGCTCCAGATTCCCGAAGAACGTGCCTCAAAAATCGGGAAACACGGCAAAATCGCCCATTTCGTGACGTTTCGGTGACGGCTTGCTTTGGCGCACTGCACCAATTGTGGCCAAATTGGGCTTGACAATTGTGCGCTGCAATATTAGCTTTTTCCTTACAGTCACTTGTGGCTGTAAATACCCTCCTTGGGTGTTTCCTCCCTAGACTTAGCCGCGCCACAAGCGCGGTTTTTTTTGTCATGATTTCAGGTAGCAGCCGGCGCTATTCGGCGGCAAGCGACGAGTTCGTCACATATTTTTCCACATGTGCCGCGAGCCCGCCGAGGAACACGCCGATCGTCTGTGCCAGCATGGCAAAGTCCGGCTTTTTCCGCAGCGTCGCTTCATCGACATAGAGACCGCGATTGATCTCGATCTGCAGCGCATGCAGCCCGCGCGCGGGGCGGCCATAATGCTCGGTGATGAAGCCGCCGGCATAGGGCTTGTTGCGGACAACCGAGAAGCCGAGATCCTCGAGCAGCGACACCGCCGTGCGTGACAAATCGGCGGAAGCACTGGTGCCATAGCGGTCGCCGATGATGAAGTCCGGCCGCTGGCCCGTGCCGGCCAGGCGGATATTGCCCGGCATCGAATGGCAATCGATCAGCACCGCCAGCCCGAACTGGACATGCGTCCGGGCGACCAGCCGCCGCAGGCAGGCGTGATAAGGCTTGTAGATGGTTTCGATCCGCTCCAGCGCTTCTGCGACAGGAAACTTGCCGCGGTAGATTTCCATGTTTTCCGCCACCAGCCGCGGCACCGTGCCGAGACCGCCGGCAACCCGCATCGAGCTGATATTGGCATGCGGCGGCAACGGCCCGTCGAACATCCGCGGATCGAGTTCATAGGGCTCGCGGTTGACGTCGAGGAAGGCGCGCGGAAAATGCGCAAGCAGCAGCGGCGCACCGAGATCCGTCACGCAATGGAACAGCTCGTCGACGAAATGGTCTTCCGAGCGGCGGATCGTCATGCCATCCAGGCGCGACTGATCCAGGAAGGATTGCGCATAGATCCGGCCGCTGTGGGGGGAATTGAAGACAAAAGGAATGCGTTGCATTTCCGGCTCGCGAACTTCGAACTGTTCGGTTTCGCTGACGTTCTGCGTCATCGCGGCCCTTTTTTACCATGTCACAATGTTGAAGCTTCGTGTATGTTGCCAGCAGGTCGCAATCATGTCCATAGTCGTTCCTGCCGGTGAGCGGGGCTTGACCTTCAGTCTTCACCGGATATTTACCCAACTGCGGTTTCATGATGTCACCGCAATTCCCGACATCGACACGTAAGGTGCAACGGCTTTAATCCATGAGTCCAAAAATTCTCCTCGCCGAAGACGATAACGACATGCGCCGCTTCCTGGTGAAAGCCCTGGAAAAGGCCGGCTACAAGGTATTGTCGTTCGATAATGGCGCCAGCGCCTACGACCGGCTGCGCGAAGAACCGTTCTCGCTCCTCCTGACCGATATCGTCATGCCGGAAATGGACGGCATCGAGCTCGCCCGCCGGGCGACCGAACTCGATCCGGACCTGAAGGTTATGTTCATCACCGGCTTCGCCGCGGTGGCGCTGAACCCTGATTCGAAAGCTCCGAAGGACGCAAAGGTCCTCTCCAAGCCCTTCCATCTGCGCGATCTTGTGGACGAAGTGAACAAGATGCTGGCCGCATAAGGCCGGGCGCAAGGGCCACAAAACTTCCTGTCAAAAAGCTGTTAAAAGCCTATTGACGCTCCGGAGGGTTTGTGGTCTATGCGCCGACATCGGATGGGCGTATAGCTCAGCGGGAGAGCACTACGTTGACATCGTAGGGGTCACAGGTTCAATCCCTGTTACGCCCACCATCCAGTTTAAAAAGGCCTTTCGGGAAACCGAGAGGCCTTTTTCGTTGTGAGCGGCAGGCCTGGCAGGCGGAAGCGGACAACGGCAGCGCCCATATCGCTCAGCTCTCTTCAGTCTCCCGAACACAAACGGCGTTCGAACCGCCACACATATCCTCGCAGCTATTTCCCGATCCATCGCCCAATTGCGATCATGATGGGTCATCACGATATAACCATATCGAAACCCGCTTCGATAACGAGGATGATTGTGAACGAACCCCGCTACGATCTGCGCCAGGAAAAGAACGGCACCTGGACTGTCCTTGATGTCATCACCCGGCTGCCCGCGGCATCGGACGGGCGCGACCTCACCGGCCTCGATCGCGATGACGCGAAGGACATCATGGATGCGCTGAACAAGGACCATATCGCCGGCCGCAAAAGTCCGCTGGTTTAGGCTGAAAAAGCCCCCCGCCGTTGCCGGTGAGGGGACTTTAGCAATGTTTACGTGATGAAATTGCCGGGTTGCAAAGTGTCCGGCAACGCCAGTAGAGAATGAAACGCTTGACCGCGCATCCCCCAATTGGGGGATGCGGATGCCGTTCCTCTTCGGAATCAATTGGTTGAAGGGGAAATTCCGCCGGGCACGCGCCCCGAATATGGCAAGCCGGGCCGGAAACGCGATTTTCCGCACGATGAAAGCAGTCAAACCCCAGCCGTTTCTTCCCACCAGCCATGGTTCCCCGGATATCGCCGCCGCTGAAAAAACACGAAATATTGTTACGAAAATCGTGACGCGGGCGCAGTTTTGCGCTAGGAACCGCTGCAATTGTGGCCTCCGGTCCCCATATCTGCCGTCACCCGGTCCTAACGTTCAAGGAAGACGTCCATGCCCGTCTATCGCTCCCGCACCACCACCCACGGCCGCAACATGGCCGGCGCCCGCGGCCTCTGGCGCGCGACGGGCATGAAGGACGGCGATTTCGGCAAGCCAATTATCGCGGTGGTGAACTCGTTCACACAGTTCGTGCCCGGCCACGTCCACCTCAAGGACCTCGGCCAGCTGGTCGCCCGCGAGATCGAGGCCCATGGTGGCGTCGCCAAGGAATTCAACACGATCGCCGTCGATGACGGCATCGCCATGGGACATGACGGCATGCTCTATTCGCTGCCGTCGCGCGAAATCATTGCCGACTCGGTCGAATACATGGTCAACGCCCACTGCGCCGACGCGATGGTCTGCATTTCCAACTGCGACAAGATCACCCCCGGCATGCTGATGGCCTCGCTGCGCCTCAACATCCCGACGATCTTCGTCTCCGGCGGCCCGATGGAAGCCGGTAAAGTGCTGCTGTCGGACGGCAAGATCCACGCGCTCGATCTGGTCGATGCCATGGTCGCTGCCGCCGATGACAGCATGTCCGATGAGGACGTCAAGACCATCGAGCGTTCCGCCTGCCCGACTTGCGGCTCCTGCTCCGGCATGTTCACGGCCAATTCGATGAACTGTTTGACCGAGGCCCTCGGCCTGTCCCTGCCCGGCAACGGCTCGACGCTGGCCACCCATTCCGATCGTGAAAAGCTGTTTCTCGAAGCCGGCCGCCGCATCGTCGGCCTGGCCAAGCGCTACTACGAGCAGGACGATGAAACCGCCCTGCCGCGCACCATCGCCTCGAAGGGCGCGTTCGAAAACGCCATGGCGCTCGATATCGCCATGGGCGGCTCGACCAACACGGTGCTGCATATCCTTGCCGCCGCCCATGAAGGCGAAATCGACTTTAACCTCGACGACATCGACCGTCTGTCGCGCAAGGTTCCGTGCCTCTCCAAGGTCGCACCCGCCAAGGCCGACGTCCATATGGAAGACGTGCACCGCGCCGGCGGCATCATGGCGATCCTCGGTGAACTCAATCGCGCCGGACTGATCAATGCCGACCTGCCGACTGTGCATGCCAAGACGCTGGGCGATGCCCTGTCGCAATGGGATATTGCCGTCACCGACAATCCGGCGGCACTCGAACTGTTCAGCGCGGCCCCCGGCGGCGTGCCGACGCAGGTCGCGTTCAGCCAGAGCGCCCGCTGGAAGGAGCTCGATCTCGACCGCGAAAAGGGCGTCATCCGCGATGCCCAGCATCCGTTCTCCAAGGATGGCGGCCTCGCCGTTCTCAAGGGCAATATCGCCATCAACGGCTGCATCGTGAAGACGGCCGGCGTCGACGAATCGATCCTGAAATTCTCCGGCCCCGCCCGCGTCTTCGAAAGCCAGGATTCCTCCGTCAAGGCGATCCTTGCCAACGAGGTCAAGGCCGGCGACGTCGTCGTCATCCGCTATGAAGGCCCGAAGGGCGGACCGGGCATGCAGGAAATGCTCTATCCGACCAGCTATCTGAAATCGAAGGGCCTCGGCAAAGCCTGCGCGCTGATCACCGACGGCCGCTTCTCCGGCGGCACGTCCGGTCTCTCCATCGGCCACGTCTCGCCGGAAGCGGCCAATGGCGGCCTGATCGGCATCGTGCGCGAAGGCGACATGATCGACATCGACATCCCCAACCGGACGATCTCGCTGCGCGTCAGTGAGGCAGAAATCGCCGCCCGCCGCGCCGAGCAGGACGCCAAAGGCTGGAAGCCAGTCGAACTGCGCAAGCGCAAGGTCACCACCGCCCTCAAGGCCTACGCCGCCTTCGCCACCTCCGCCGATCGTGGCGCGGTGCGTGATCTGGGCGATCTCGGCTGAACAGGGGCTCCTTCGGGAGCCCTTTGGTTCTGTTGCGCCGTTGGTCAATTTAAGATTCGTGGCGGCCCCAAAGACGCAATGCGGGGAACATCATTTTCCTCCGTCATCCTCGGGCGAGCATAGCGAGTTCCGGGGATCCAGCAGCGTTGCGTCCGCAGCGCAAAGGACTCTTTTCACGCGACGGACGTCGCGTGACTGGATTCCCGCCACAAGGGCGAGAATGACGGAGGATATGGACCGTCAGAGCATTCCAAAACTCTGGCGTGGACAGGGCACTCATCCCTCACAAATGCCGCGTCTCCGCCGGCGTGTTCCACCATGCATTGTTGCGGCCGTCGGAATAGGTCACCGGCGCTTCCGCCAGCACCGAGGGGTCGAGATCGTCGAGGCAGGCGAGATTGATCGAGACGAAGGCACCGCCGATCTGCTCGACATAACCGTCGCTGAAAGGCTGGACACCGCAGGTGCGGCAGAAGCGATGATGGCCGCTCATCGTACCGAACTGGTAGTCGGCCATGTCGTCCGCCCCCGCCAGCAGCCGGAAATCCTCCGGCTTGATGGTGGCACCCCAGGCACGGAGCTTGGTGCAGATCGAACAATTGCATTTGCCGGTGCCTGCATCGAGATCGATATCGGCCTCGAACCGCACCTTGCCGCAGTGGCAGCTTCCCTTGTAGGTCATTTTCATGCCGGATCTCCCTTGCCCGATGCTCGATAATATGACAACTTGCTGTCATATTCACACTCTATAGAATGACAGTATGTTGTCAATATGAAAAAGCCCGATCGAACCGATGCCGGCGATGCCTTCGCCCTCTTCTCCATATCCGTCATCCGGTTGGCCCAGCACCTGACGGCGGCCGGCGACGCTCTGGCAAAACCGGCGGGACAAAGCAGCGCCCGCTGGCAGGTGCTGGCGGCGGCAAGCCATGCCAGCATGTCGGTGGCAGAGATCGGCCGCGTCCTTGGGCTCGCACGCCAGGGCGTGCAGCGGATCGCCGATATTCTGGAAACGGAAGGCCTGGTGCGCTACGAGGACAACCCCGCCCACCAGCGCGCCAAGCTGCTGGTGCTGACACCTGAAGGACAGGCGATCCTGAATGACATCCAGACCCGACAGGCGGAATGGGCGGATGCGCTCGGCGCCGAGATCGGTGAGACTGATCTGCGCACCACGACGGCGATCCTTGCGCGGATCCTCGATGAACTGTCAAAGCCCAAATCGCCGGCCCGATAAGCCGCATCGCTACTTGCGCGCGGAAACCAGAAGGAACATCGGCCGTTCCCGTTCCACGGCCCATTCCGGATGGGCCGCTACTTGCTCAGACGACGGCCCCCACTCCTCCACATGCAAAAGGGTAAAGCCAAGACCGATCAGGATGTTGAGCAGCGTTCCGATCGTCCGGTGCTGCTTGACGACGCCCTTGGCCAGCCAGTCCGTGGTGCGCGGCCCCTCCTCCAGATAGCCGTTGACCGGCCATGTCGCGCGGCCATCCGCATCCTGCGACCAACGAGGATAAGCGGGCGCCATGTAGATCGGATGCTCGATGGAAAAGACCAGGTGACCGCCTGTCGCGAGCGCAGCATGAGCCCGCATAAGCAACGCATCGAGGTCCTTGATGTAATGAAAGGCGAGCGAACTGTAGACCAGATCGAATGAGTCCTCCGGCAACTCCAGCACTTCAAGATCGGCCTTCGCATAGCTGATCGCCCCGTCGGACGTCGCCCTTGCCCGCGCCAGCATATTCTCCGACACATCGAAGCCAAGCACGCTGGCAGCCCCCTGTTCCCGGGCAAAGCGGCAAAACCACCCGAAGCCGCAGCCGAGATCGACGACGCGCCTGCCCTTCAGATCGGGCAGCAGCGCCCGGATCGACGCCCACTCCGCCGCCCCGTCCAGACCCTCGACCGAGCGGCCGAGCTGGCTATAGCCTTCGAAGAAGTCCGGGTTGTCATAGATGTTCTGGGTCATGTTTCATCATGCTTTATGCGGCGGATACAAGCAGTTATTTAAGCCATCCGCGCCCTTCCCGCCACAAAGACCAGTGGGCGACGCGCTGCCGCCTGTTATCCCATGACTGTCAACCACGGCCAGCGCAAGCGATAGTCCTTGCATTTGTTTGCAAACAGGTCTGGTTGAGCGTTGAGGGGATTCATCCGCAAAATGCCGTTCCACATATCGTCGAGGCTATCCGGCGCATACAGCGCCCGGTCTTCTACTCTGATCCCCAATCGCGTGCAGGAAATGAGGTAGCGATCGACGCCGTCTTCGACAGTTTGGAGCCGAGGATACGACTTGCCGAATTTTTCAAAATACCAGAGGTGCACCCGTGCCTGGTTCCTGATTTCGACCTGCTGTCCCACATCGCCGAGAACATGTCTGGCACGGCGGATGACGGCATCCTCCGCTTCCCAGGATAAGTCGTCATCGTCGAAATAGAAGACATCATAGTCCTTCACCCCCCATGCGGCGTCCTTGCCGTACTTGAGATTCCAGGCTGTCTGAAACAGGCATCCTGCCGTCACCATGCATTGAGGCAGCTTGAGCATTGGCAGCGCGTTTAGAAGTTCAGCATTAACCGGGTTGGCCAGCACCAGACTCAAGAATTGCGCTTCGGATATCGACATGGAAATCTGCCCTTTGCGTGTGGCCCGCCAAATCGGCGGCCCCTGTGCAATACGCCACCCAGCAAGAGGGCGCCAACCGAAGCCGACGCCCTTTCTGCCAAATCTACCTCAACGACGGAGGCATCAGCTCGCCGCCTGCGGCTCCATATAGGCCAGTTCCCAGACATGGCCGTCCGGGTCCTGGAAGCTGCAGCCGTACATGAAGCCGTAGTCCATCACCGGCCGCCATGCCTTGCCGCCGGAGGCCAGCGCCTTGGCGAGCGTCTCGTCAACCTCGGCCCGACTCGACGCCGACAGGCAGGTCAGCACTTCCGTCGTTTTCGATGTATCGGCGATCTCGTCGATAATGAAATCCCTGAAGCGGGAATGGACCAGCAGCATGACGAAGATATTGTCGGCAACGATCATGCAGGCCGCATTCTCGTCGGAGAAATTCGGATTGAAGCTGAACCCAAGCGCGCCGAAAAAGGCCTTGGACTTTTCCAGATCCTTCACCGGCAGGTTTACAAAAATCATTCTCATAGGCAGTCTCCTCTCTGGTTATGCGACGTTCCGCCTCCTCCGACGGATGTTGGAAAGCGTCAGGCAAGCGCCAGAAGGTCGGCGCGCAACCTGTCCGGCCGGCCTTCGCCCAAAGCGGCGTCGACCTCGGCATGAGTGCTCGCCCAGATCGGCACTGCCCTCGACAGCAGGGCATGCCCCGCCGGCGTCAGCTTCATCCGGCGCAGGCGGCGATCCCTGGCATCAGTCGTCGTTTCCACGAGCCCGCGCTTCTCCAGCGGTTTCAGTGCCGCCGTCAGCGTCGTGCGGTCCATGGCGAGCAGATGCGCGACAGGCCCCATGCCCGGCGGCTCCGGCCGGTTGAGCGACATCAGCAGCGAAAACTGGCCATTGGTCAGATCCAGCGGCCGCAACGCCTCATCGAATTTCCGCGCCAGCGCCCGCGCTGCGCGCTGCACATGAAGGCACAGGCATGTGTCGCGCACAAGAAGGGTGGTCTCGAAAGGAATCACGATGGGCTTTGACATATCGATATAATGTTGATATCAACGTATTTAGTCAAGCGGAACGAAACGCGATTTTCTGAGGAGGAATGAACGATGTTGACCAATCCGGTTGTATCCCGCGACGAATGGCTCGACGCCCGCCGGGCGCTGCTCGCCACCGAAAAGGAAGAAACGAAGCTGCGCGACAAGATCCGCGCCGAGCGCCAGAAGCTCCCCTGGGTCAAGGTCGACAAGACCTACACATTCGATACGCCGGCGGGCAAAAAGACCTTGGCCGACCTGTTCGACGGCCGCAGCCAGCTGATGATCTACCATTTCATGTTCGGCCCCGACTGGGAGGCCGGCTGCCCGGGTTGCTCCTTCCTTGCCGACCATATCGACGGCACGCTTGCCCATCTCAACAATCACGACGTGACCTATGTCTGCGTCTCCCGCGCGCCGCTTGGCAAGATCGAGGCCTACAGGAAGCGCATGGGCTGGAAATTCCCCTGGGTGTCGTCGCTCGGTAGCGATTTCAATTTCGACTACCACGTGTCCTTCACCAGGGAGGAACTTGAAAGCGGCAAGGTCTTCTACAATTTCCGCGAAATATCCGCCGATGAGGCCAATGACGAACTGCCGGGCATGAGCGCCTTCATCCGCGACGAGACCGGCAATGTCTATCACACCTATTCCGACTACGCCCGCGGCGGCGAGGAAATCCTCACCACGCTGATGATCCTCGACCGGGCACCAAAAGGCCGCAATGAAACGTCAACATTGAGCTTCGTAAAACGTCACGATGAATATGAAACGGAGCCAAAGGCGCATTCCTGCTGCGCCTGACGATATCTGACCGGTCGAATCGCGCGAAGAGGAGACGATGCGATGAAGGCGGACCTTGTTGACCAACACCGGTGGCTGCAACAACTGACCGGCAGATGGCGGATGACGTTCGATCCGCCGGGCGAAAGCGCGGAGCAGGCCCCCGAGGCGGCATGGGAAGAGGAAACCCGCTCCCTCGGCGGCGCCTGGATCGTCTCCGAATCGACCGGGACCATGCCGGACGGCGGCACGGCGACGAATATCCTGACGCTCGGCTACGACCCGGCTAGGAAGCGCTATGTCGGCTCTTTCATCAGCTCCGTCATGACCAATATCTGGATCTACGAAGGTACGCTCGATGACACCGGCAAGGTGCTGACGCTCGACTGCGAAGGCCCGGATTTCGACACCACCGGCAGGACGGCACGATACCAGGACATCATCGCGATCAAGGACGAGAACACCCGGAATTTCTCGTCCCGCATCCTGAATGCCGACGGCACTTGGAAACATGTCATGTCCTGCGACTACAAACGTATTTCCACAGTCTGACGACCTGCTTTTCCGACCCACGCAACGTCCAAAAAACACCAGGAGGAGAAATGCAATGAGCGACAAACACGGCGCGTTCGTCTGGTACGAACTGATGACCACCGATACCAAGGCAGCGGAAGCATTCTACGACGATGTCGTCGGCTGGACCTCCGTCGATTCCGGCATGCCCGGCGCGAACTATACGTTGTTCAAGGCGGGCGACGCGCGCATTGCCGGCCTGATGACGATGCCCGAAGGCGCATTGAAGATGAACGCTCCGCCGGCCTGGCTCGGCTATATCGGCGTCGATGACGTCGATGCGGCGGCACGGAAGCTCGCCAAGCTCGGCGGCACGGTGCATCGCCAGCCGGAGGATATTCCGAGCATCGGCCGCTTCGCCATCGTCACCGACCCGCACGGCGCGGTGTTTGCCCTGTTCAAGGGCGATGGCAGTGGCGAAATGCCGGAAATCGCCCAGAACGCCAATGGCAATATCGGCTGGCACGAACTGATGGCCGGCGACCTCGCGACCGAATTCCCCTTCTACCAGGAGATGTTCGGCTGGACCAAGGATACGACGATGCCGATGGGAGAGATGGGCGACTACCAGATCTTCGGCCACAATGGCGCGCAGATCGGCGGCATGATGACGAAGCCTGCCACGGTCCCCGCTCCGCCCTACTGGGGCTTCTACTTCAACGTCGAGGCCCTCGATGCCGCCATCGAACGATCGACCGCCAGGGGCGGCAAGGTCGTCAACGGCCCGATGGAAGTCCCCGGAGGCGCCTGGGTGGTCAACTGCGTCGATCCGCAGGGTGCCTATTTCAATCTTGTGGCGATGAAGCGCTGAACCGTTGTTCCCTGTCTGGACGCGCACCGGCAGACCACTGCCGGTGCGCTTTTGTGGTGCCACTATCGGAGAGAAGCCGTGCGTTTGGATTCAATCGAGGTCGTGACTCTGTTCGTCGACGATATCGATGAAGCCAAGGCCTTCTACAAAAGGGTCTTTGCTCCCGATATCGTCTATCAGGACGATGTCTCAGCCGTCTTCAAATTCTCGGGCGCGATGGTAAACCTGTTGAAGGTCACCGAAGCACCGCAACTAATCGCGCCATCGACCGTGGCACCCTTCGGCTCCGGCTCCCGCGCCTTGTTCACGATCAAGGTCGATGACACCGACGCCGTCTGCGCCGAACTGCACCGCCGAGGCGTCACGCTGCTCAACGGCCCGGTCGACCGCCCATGGGGTCGCCGCACCGCAGCCTTTGCCGATCCTTCCGGCCATGTCTGGGAAGTCGCTCAGGAACTGGGCCAGGCGGTCATGGCGCAAACCGGGGATGTCACCCACAGGAAATGAATCTTCCCGCCAAGAATTCCGCCTTGCAATCTTTCTTCGCATTGCACAAAGTCTTTTCAATGGTGGCATAGACCCACCGTCGAGGGGATAAAAGTCCGCATGGCGATCAAAGCAAGCATCTATCACCTGACGCACTACAAGTACGACAAGCCTGTGCGGCTCGGCCCACAGATCATCCGGCTGAAGCCGGCGGCCCATTCGAAGACCAAGGTGATCAGCCACTCGCTCAAGGTCACGCCGGCAAATCACTTCGTCACGCTGCAGCAGGATCCCTACGGCAACTACCTCTCGCGCTACGTTTTTCCCGACCCGGTCACAGAGCTGAAGATCGAGGTCGATCTCGTCGCCGACATGACGGTCTACAATCCCTTCGACTTCTTCATCGAGGAAGAGGCCGAGACCTTCCCGTTCACCTATCCGGAAGACATCCGCGACGACCTGAAGATCTACATGCAGCCCGAGCCGATGAGCCCGGCGCTGGAGGCCTATATCAAGTCCATCGACCTGACGCCGATGCGCACCATCGACTTCATCGTCGGCCTGAATGCCCGCCTGCAGCAGAAGGTCAACTACGTCATCCGCATGGAACCCGGCGTCCAGACGCCGGAGGAGACCTTGCAGCTGGCGCTCGGTTCCTGCCGCGATTCCAGCTGGCTGCTGGTGCAGATCCTGCGCAATCTCGGCCTCGCCGCCCGCTTCGTCTCCGGCTACCTGATCCAGCTTGCCCCCGACCTGAAGGCGCTTGACGGCCCCTCCGGCACCGAGGTCGATTTCACCGACCTGCATGCCTGGTGCGAGGTCTATATTCCCGGCGCCGGCTGGGTCGGCCTCGATCCGACCTCGGGGCTGCTCACCGGCGAAAGCCACATCCCGCTGGCCGCCACGCCGCATTACCGCAACGCCGCGCCGATCTCCGGCGGCCTCTATGGCGATGCCAACACCACCTTCGATTTCGCCATGACGGTCAGCCGCGTGGCCGAGCATCCGCGCATCACCAAGCCGTTTTCCGAGGAAAGCTGGCAGGCGCTGAACGCGCTCGGCGAACATGTCGACAAGGTGCTGAACGGCAGCGACGTGCGCCTGACCATGGGCGGCGAGCCGACCTTCGTCTCGATCGACGATTTCGAATCGGAGGAATGGAACACCGGCGCCGTCGGCCCGACCAAGCGCGACAAGGCCGATGAACTGATCCGTCGCCTGCGCGAACGCTTCGCCCCCGGCGGCTTCCTGCATTACGGCCAGGGCAAGTGGTACCCCGGCGAAAGCCTGCCGCGCTGGACCTTCTCGCTCTACTGGCGCAAGGACGGGTTACCGATCTGGCACAATCCCGATCTGATCGCCGCCGAAGGCCAGGATACCAAGGTCACCGACAAGGAAGCGGCAGCGCTGCTCACCGGCATTGCCGCCGAGCTTGAGATCGAACCGGAGATGATCATCCCCGCCTTCGAGGATCCGGCCGAGTGGATCATCAAGGAAGGCAGCCTGCCGGAAAACGTCGATCCGGAAAATTCCAAGCTGGAAAGCCCGGAAGAGCGCGCCCGCATTGCCAAGGTGTTCGAGCGCGGCCTGACGACCCCGACCGGTTATATTCTTCCCGTCCAGGCCTGGAATTCCAGGGCCGAGGGGCAGAAATGGATATCCGAGAAATGGCGCACGCGCCGCGGCAAGATCTTCCTCATGCCGGGCGATTCGCCGATCGGCTTCCGCATGCCGCTCGGCACGCTGCCCTATGTGCCGCCGTCGCAATATCCCTATATCCACCCCGAAGATCCTTCGATCGACCGCGAGCCTCTGCCGGATTACGGAACGCCAGCGAGAGCCTTGGCCGAAGCCTCCCGCAAGGTGGCAGCTGACGCCCGGCAGAAGCGCGCCGAACAGGTGCTGGAAGCGGCAAACGCCGATATCCGCGGCGCCGTGCGCACCGCCATGAGCGTCGAACCGCGCGATGGCCGCCTCTGCGTCTTCATGCCGCCGGTCGAGCGGATCGAGGATTACCTGGAGCTGATCGCCGCCGCTGAAAAGGCCGCTGCCGATCTCGGCCTGCCGATCCACATCGAGGGCTACTCGCCGCCGCAGGACGAGCGCATCAATGTCATGCGCGTGGCGCCGGATCCCGGCGTCATCGAGGTCAATATCCACCCGGCGTCCAACTGGGCCGATTGCGTCAATATAACCACGGCGATCTACGAGGAAGCCCGCCTGACAAGGCTTGGCGCCGACAAGTTCATGATCGACGGCCGCCACACCGGCACCGGCGGCGGCAACCATGTGGTTGTTGGCGGCAACAATCCCAACAACAGCCCGTTCCTGCGCCGCCCGGACCTGCTGAAGAGCCTGATCCTGCACTGGCAGCGGCATCCGTCGCTCTCCTATCTGTTCTCCGGCATGTTCATCGGCCCGACCAGCCAGGCGCCGCGCATCGACGAGGCCCGGCACGACAGCCTCTACGAACTGGAAATCGCCATGGCGCAGGTGCCCGTGCCCGGCATGGCGCAGCAGCCGCTGCCCTGGATGGTCGACCGCCTGTTCCGCAATCTCCTGACGGATGTCACCGGCAACACCCACCGCGCCGAAATCTGCATCGACAAGCTGTTTTCGCCGGATGGCCCGACCGGCCGGCTCGGCCTCGTCGAGTTCCGCGGCTTCGAGATGCCGCCGAACGCCCGCATGAGCCTTGCCCAGCAATTGCTGGTGCGCGCCCTCATCGCCCGCTTCTGGCAGAACCCGGCCGAAGGCAAGCTTGTTCGCTGGGGCACCGCCCTGCATGATCGGTTCATGCTGCCCCACTATGTCTGGCAGGATTTCCTCGATGTGCTCGGCGATCTCCGCGCCAATGGCTTCGATCTCCGGCCCGAATGGTTCGAGGCCCAGCTCGAATTCCGCTTCCCCTTCTGCGGCGAGGTCGAATATCTCGGCACCAAGCTGGAAATCCGCCAGGCGCTGGAGCCCTGGCATGTCATGGGCGAGGAAGGCGCGCCCGGCGGCACCGTGCGCTACGTCGACAGTTCGGTGGAACGCCTGCAGGTCAAACTGGATACGGCCAACCCCGAACGCTACACCGTTGCCTGCAACGGCCGTGCGCTGCCGCTTACCAAGACCGGCTTCAACGGTGTCTCCGTTGCCGGCGTCCGCTACAAGGCGTGGCAACCCGTGTCGGGTTTGCACCCCAATCTGCCGGTTAACACGCCGCTTACATTCGACATTTATGATACATGGTCGAAACGTTCGATCGGCGGCTGCATCTATCATGTTGCCCATCCGGGCGGACGCAGTTACGACACATTCCCGGTGAACGGCAACGAGGCCGAAGCCCGCAGACTGGCGCGTTTCGAGCCGTGGGGTCACACCGCCGGCGCTTACGCGCTGACGCCGGAAACCCCGACAGCAGAATTTCCCCTGACGCTCGATTTGCGGCGTCCGGCAGGAGTATAGGATCTTAATGTCCAAGAAGCAGACGGCGGAAGCGATGCACGGCCAAAACCGGATCGGAAGCGATCCGGTTTTCGGCTATCGGGCGCTTCCCGGCATTGCCGATGAAATGCTCGATACGCATGGCAATGTCCGGCCGGTCTGGCAGCATTTTCTCTCCTCCATCGGCCGCATGGACGAGACCGAGCTTTCCAACCGCTTCGCCCGCGCCGACCGCTATCTGCGCGACGCCGGCGTATTTTACCGGGCGTATGGCACGAAGGAAAATTCCGAGCGAAGCTGGCCGCTCTCCCACGTTCCGGTTCTCATCGACGATACCGAATGGCAGGCGGTCTCCAAAGGCCTCGTCCAGCGCGCCGAATTGCTCGAGCGCATGGCAGCCGACATCTACGGCCCGAACCGGCTGGTCGCGGAAGGCTTCCTGCCGCCCTCGCTGGTCGCCTCCAACCCGGAATTCCTCCGTCCGATGGTCGGCGTGCTCCCGGCCGATGGTCATTTCCTGCATTTCTGTTCCTTCGAAATCGGCCGCGGCCCAGATGGCAACTGGTGGGTGCTGTCGGACCGCACCGAGGCACCTTCCGGCGCAGGCTTCGCACTGGAAAACCGTGTCGCGACAACCCGCGCCTTTTCCGATCTCTATGCCGAAACCCACGTCCATCGGCTGGCCGGCTTCTTCGGCGCCTTCCGCGACACGCTGCAATCGCGCAAGAAACACCCGGACGACCGCATCGCCGTACTCACGCCCGGTGTCGCCAACGAAACCTATTTCGAACACGCTTATATCGCCCGCTATCTCGGCTTCATGCTGCTCGAGGGCGAAGACCTGACTGTCATCGATGGCCGTGTGATGGTCCGCACGGTTGCCGGCCTGAAGCCTGTCGGTGTCCTCTGGCGCCGCCTCGATGCCGCCTTCGCCGATCCGCTGGAGCTCAACCAGAGTTCGCATATCGGCACCCCAGGCATCGTCGAGGCGCTGCGCTCCGGCTCGGTGTCGATCGTCAATTCGCTCGGCTCGGGCATTCTGGAAACCCGTGCCTTCCTTGCCTTCATGCCGAACATCTGTCGGCATCTGCTCGGCGAGGATCCGCTGCTGCCGAGCATTGCCACCTGGTGGTGCGGCCAGCAGCCGGAACGCGACCAGGTCGCCCGCAATATCGAAAAGATGGTGATCGGCCCGGCCTATTCCACCCGGCCCTTCTTCGACGACAACGGTCAGTCGATCCTCGGTTCGTCGCTGCGCGACAACGCCAAGATCTCGGCCGCCGAATGGCTGCTGGCGGACGGACCAAAGCTCGTCGGGCAGGAAGTCGTGACGCTCTCCACCACGCCCGCCTGGGTCAACGGCAAGCTGACGCCGCGGCCGATGAGCCTGCGCGTCTATGTTGCCCGCACCCGCGACGGCTGGCAGGTCATGCCCGGCGGCTTCGCCCGCATCGGCTCCGGCGCCGACGCAGCAGCCATTGCCATGCAGGCCGGCGGCTCTGCCGCCGACGTCTGGATCGTCAGCCAGAAGCCCGTCGAGCAGATGACGCTTCTGCCGGCCGAGGAAAGCTTCATCCGCATCATGCCCGGCAGCCTGCCGAGCCGGGCTGCCGACAACCTCTTCTGGCTCGGCCGCTATATCGAGCGGGCGGAAGGCGCACTGCGCATCCTGCGCGCCTGGCACGGCCGTTATGCCGAAACCGCCAATACCGAAATGCCGCTGCTGAAGGACATCACCGACTATCTGGCCGGGCTCGATATCGATACCAAGCAGCCGGTGCCCGACAGCCTGATGGCCAATATCAACAGCGCCCTGTTTTCCGCCAGCAACATCCGCGACCGCTTCTCCGCCGACGGCTGGCTGGCGCTCAACGACCTCGCCAAGACCGCGCGCAAATTCCAGTCGACGGTGCAGGCAGGCGACGACGCCACCCATGCCATGACCATCCTCTTGCGCAAGCTGGCGGGCTTTGCCGGTCTCGTGCATGAAAACATGTATCGCTTTACCGGCTGGCGCTTCCTGTCGATCGGCCGTTATCTCGAGCGCGGCCTGCACATGACCCGGCTACTCGGCCATATGTCCGGCGAGGACGCGCCCGACGGCGCCTATGACATGCTGCTCGAAATCGGCGACAGCGTCATGACCCACCGCCGCCGCTACAACGTCAACACCGCCTCGCTCACCGTCACCGACCTGCTTGCGCTCGATCCGCTCAACCCGCGCTCCATCCTCTATCAGCTGAACGAGATCAAGACGGAGGTCGAGCAATTGCCGAATGCCTTCTCGAACGGCCAGATGTCGCCCTTCTATCGCGAGGCGATGAAACTTCATGCCGGTCTCGCTGTCATGACGCCGGAGGCGATGAACGCCGAGGTCTACAATCACCTGGAACAGGAACTCGGGCGCTTCTCCAACATCCTCGCGCAAACCTATCTCGGATAGGATATGACGTATCGCCTGCGCCGAAACTGAGAGTTCCATGCTCTACGACATCAATCTGCGGATCACCTACACCTACGAAGTCCCGGTTTCGGGCGGCCGGCATGTCGTGCGCGTGCTTCCCGTGTCGCTGCCGGACCGTCAGCGGCTTGTGGCAGGCACCGTCACCTGCACGCCGCCGCCGGAAGAGCGCCGCGACAGCGTCGATTTCTTCGCCAATCCGTCGACCTCGATCCTGTTTCGCAGGCAGCATGAGAAACTGGTGATCCGCATGCAGGCCCGCGTCCAGCTCGAGCCCCAGGCGCTGACCGCCGATTTTTCGCCGGATCTTGCCGGCTTTCCCGCCGAGCTTGCCAGCGTCTGGTCGCTCGACGCCAATTCGCCGCATCATTTTCTCGGCGCCAGCCCGCGCCTGCCGGACGATACCGCAATCGCTGCCTATGCCCGCGGCATCGCCAGGCCCGGCATGACCATCCGCCAGATCGCAACGGCCATCTGCGCCGAAATCCACAAGGATTTCGTCTACGATCCGAAGGCGACCACCGTCGATACGACGCCGCGCGAGGCCTTCAAGCTGAAGCGCGGCGTCTGCCAGGACTTCACCCATGTGATGATCACGGCGCTGCGCAGCCTCGGCATTCCCGCCGGCTATGTCAGCGGTTTTCTCAGAACCATTCCGCCGCCGGGCAAGGAGCGCCTGGAAGGCGCCGACGCCATGCATGCCTGGGTGCGGTTCTGGTGCGGAACCACCGCCGGCTGGCTCGAACTTGACCCGACCAACAATATTTTTGCCGGATTGGATCATATTGTCGTCGGCCATGGCCGCGACTACAGCGACGTCGCACCGGTCATCGGTGTGCTGAAAAGCTACGGATCGCACAAGACGGAGCAAGCCGTCGACGTCATTCCCTTGCAGTGACCCACAACGGGAACGCCCGCCGTCCCCTTTTCGCACATCGAAACAGCCCCAACAGCCTGCATTTGTGGGATCGCTAAAATTTTAATCAATTCCGACGTCTGAGTTGAACGAGGCCGTAAGACTTACCGGATAGATGTCATTCCATTGAGAAATGTCGTCTGTTTCGTGTGGGGAAAATGGCAAAGCGATCAACTCTTCTGCAGTCCTGTTCAAATCTTGTTGGCGACCGCCTCGGCAATTTCGGCATGATGACGGCGCTTTTGCTTCCGGTCCTGCTCGCCTCGGGCGGTGTCGCAATCGACATGACCAATATGATGATGGCGAAGAACCATCTGCAGGACGCGACCGATGCCGCCGCCCTTGCCGCATCATCGGCGCTTGCCAACCAGACCTCGACACAGGCGGAGGCCAAGCTGATGGCCAAGAGCTTCGTAAAAGCCCAGATGCAGAACTGGAAGTCATCCAGCATGACTCCGGAAGAACAGGCCGATTTTGACGAATCTTTTTCCGGCACGGTCGTTACCATCGACGAGCAGGCAGCCACCGTCGGCCTCGGCAATGCCAAGACTTACAATGTCCAGGTCTCGTCAAGCTTCGATGTCCCGCTCAATGCCATGACCCAGCTGCTCGGCATGAAAAAAACCACGATCAGCACCACAAGCAAGTCTTTAGGCTCGACCGAAGCGAAGAATGCGCTCTCGATGTTCCTGGTTCTCGATCGCTCCGGCTCGATGGCGTGGAAGACCAACGCGATCGATACCACCAGCAAATCCTGCAATACCTACCAGGAAAGCAACTGGCCCCTCGCCACATGGAGCACACCCTGCTACGTGGCGAAGATCGCCTCGCTGAAGCTGGCCGTCGGCAATCTGCTCGCGCAGCTGAAAACGGCCGATCCGGACTCCAATTATGTCCGGACCGCGGACGTGTCGTATAGCAGCCAAAAGGATACCACCGGCACCCTCGAGTGGGGCACGGCATCAGCCCTGAACTATGTCAATTTGCTTACCGCAGAAGGCGGCACGGATTCGAGCGGTGCGTTCAAGGCCGCCCTTGCTGCACTGACAAAGACGGGTAAAAACTCGGAAGAAAAGATCCACGAGGCAAAGAACGGCCAAACCGCGCCGACAAAATATATCGTTTTCATGACTGACGGCGAGAACAACTTTTACAATGGCACCAACACCAAAGGCAATGACGTAAAGTCTGACAACGCCACAAAAACAGCCTGCGATTCGGCACGCACCAACAAGATCGAAGTCTTTACCGTCGCCTTCATGGCGCCGACACGCGGCCAGACTCTTTTGAAATATTGCGCAACGGACGCCAACCATTATTTCCAGGCTGAAGATAGCGCTGCCCTGGTCGCCGCCTTCAAGGCGATCGGCGCAAAGGCAGCCGACCTGTCCGTCCGGCTGACACAGTGATACGGTAGAAGTCTTTCGCAACAAGCCCGCCCGAGACATCGAGGCGGGCTTTTTTGCGTGTTGTCGCCACCCCCGCCGACACATCTGTCTCCATGCGTCCGGCAATCCGCAAGCCGTTTCGAAGCTGCCGCCGGATCAATTTTCATCTTATTGAAAACGCTATTGCAAGCGCTTCGTATCGGTGCATAAATCGCTCATATGCCCCGTTGGTGTTCGCCTCCGGTCTCCCAAACCGCAAGCAGAGGGTAAGCCTTTTCCATGATCGATCGTTTGTCCAACGAAAAAATTCCCAGCGCCGCACCCCGCGAATCGAGCTCCGAAGTCCTGGCTCAGGAAATTATCGAACGCCTCACCTATCGTATCGGCAAGGACCCGAAAGTCGCCAAGCCGCATGACTGGCTGACCGCCGCGATCCTGGTCGTGCGCGACCGCATTACCGACAACTGGATGGAATCGACGCGCAAGACCTACGCGACCGATGCCAAGCGCGTTTATTACCTGTCGCTCGAATTCCTGATTGGCCGCCTGATGCGTGATGCCGTCACCAATATCGGCCTGATGGACGAACTGCGCCAGGCGCTCGCCTCCTTCGGCGTCGATATCGACGTCATTGCCGCCCTGGAACCGGATGCGGCTCTCGGCAACGGCGGTCTCGGCCGTCTGGCTGCCTGTTTCATGGAATCGATGGCAACGGTCGATATCCCGGCCTATGGCTACGGCATCCGCTACGTGCATGGCCTCTTCCGCCAGCAGATGGCCGATGGCTGGCAGGTCGAACTGCCGGAAACCTGGCTGGCCCACGGCAACCCCTGGGAGTTCGAGCGCCGCGAAAGCTCCTACGAAATCGGCTTCGGCGGCTCGGTCGAAACCGTCAACGTCGACGAGGAAGTCACCCGTTACGTCTGGAAACCGGCCGAGCGCGTCATCGCCACGGCCTGCGATACGCCGGTGGTCGGCTGGCGTGCCAAGCGCGTCAACACCCTGCGCCTGTGGACCGCCCATCCGATCGACCCGATCCTGCTCGACGCCTTCAACGCCGGCGACCACATCGGCGCTCTCAGAGAAAGCAACAAGGCGGAAAGCCTTGCCCGCGTTCTCTATCCGGCCGACGCCACCCCGGCCGGTCAGGAACTGCGCCTGCGTCAGGAATTCTTCTTCTCCTCCGCCTCGTTGCAGGACATCCTGCGCCGCCATCTGCAGCAATATCCGGATTTCACGTCGCTCGCCGACAAGGTCGCCATCCAGCTCAACGACACCCATCCGGCCGTCTCCGTCGCCGAACTGGTCCGCCTCCTGACCGACGTTCACGGCATGGATTTCGAAGCCGCCTGGGATATCGCCCGCCACACCTTCTCCTATACCAACCACACGCTTCTGCCCGAGGCGCTCGAAACCTGGCCGGTGCCGCTGTTCGAACGTCTCTTGCCGCGTCACATGCAGATCGTCTATGCGATCAACGCCAAGATCCTGCTCGAAGCCCGCAAGCAGAAGGTCCATACCGATCAGGAAGTGCGCAATATCTCGCTGATCGACGAGAGCGGCGACCGCCGCGTGCGCATGGGCAACCTCGCTTTTGTCGGTTCGCACTCGATCAATGGCGTTTCCGCCCTACATACCGAACTCATGAAGGAAACTGTCTTCGCCGACCTCCACCGGCTTTATCCGACACGCATCAACAACAAGACCAACGGCATCACTCCGCGCCGCTGGCTGATGCAGTGCAATCCGGACCTTGTGACGCTGATCCGCGAGGCGATCGGTGACGAGTTCATGGACAACACGGAAGCCCTGCAGGCACTCGACGCCTTTGCCGACAAGCCTGACTTCCAGGAGAAATTCGCAAGGATCAAGCGCTCCAACAAGGTCAAGCTGGCCCAGCTGGTCCAGAGCCGCATGGGCATCCGGCTCGATCCGTCGGCAATGTTCGACATCCAGATCAAGCGCATCCACGAATACAAGCGCCAGCTCCTCAACATCGTCGAGGCGATTTCGCTCTACGACCAGATCCGTTCGCATCCGGAACTCGACTGGGTGCCGCGGGTCAAGCTGTTCGCCGGCAAGGCGGCGCCGAGCTATCACAACGCCAAGCTCATCATCAAGCTTGCCAACGACGTGGCCAAGGTCATCAACAACGACCCGTCCGTGCGCGGCCTTTTGAAGATCGTCTTCATCCCCAACTACAACGTCTCCCTCGCCGAGATCATGGTCCCCGCCGCCGATCTCTCCGAGCAGATTTCGACGGCCGGCATGGAAGCGTCGGGAACCGGGAACATGAAGTTCGCGTTGAACGGCGCGCTGACCATCGGAACGCTGGATGGCGCCAATGTCGAAATGCGCGACTGGGTCGGCGAGGAAAACATCAAGATATTCGGGATGACGGCGGACGAAGTCACCAAGGTGCGCGCCGAAGGCCACAATCCCCGCGCCATCATCGAGCAATCGCGGGAACTGTCGCAGGCGCTGTTTGCCATCTCCTCCGGCGTCTTCTCCCCTGATGACCGCAATCGCTTCACCGCCCTGATCGACGGAATCTACAATCACGACTGGTTCATGGTGGCGGCCGATTTCGACGCCTACACTAAGGCGCAGCGTGAGGTGGACGCCATCTGGGCGGAGCCGGCCAGTTGGTATTCCAAGACCATCCGCAACACCGCGCGCATGGGCTGGTTCTCCTCCGACCGTACAATCCGGCAATATGCCGGGGAAATCTGGAGAGCTGGATGACAATAGTGCCAAAAGACGCCACGCCTACCGTCCCGCCAGCAAGCCTGTCGACGGAAGAGATTGCGGCGATCCTCGCTGGCACTCATACCAATCCGTTCGCAGCACTCGGCGTCCATCCGGCCGGCAAGGAGTTTGTTGCCCGCTGCTTCATCCCGGGCGCCGAAACCGTTGCGGCCGAGACATTGGCCGGCAAGGAGATCGGCACGCTGACCCGGCGTGACGATGCCGGGTTCTTCGAAGGCCCGATCGCCGTCAAGAAGATCCAGCCGGTCCGCTATCGCGCCCGCAATTCGGGCGGCGAATGGACCGTTACCGATCCCTACAGCTTCGGCCCCGTACTCGGCCCGATGGATGACTACTACATCCGCGAGGGCTCGCACCTGCGGCTGTTCGACAAGATGGGCGCGCATCCGATCAAGCATGACGGCGCCGACGGCTTTCACTTCGCCGTCTGGGCACCCAATGCAAAGCGTGTCTCCGTCGTCGGCGATTTCAACGACTGGGACGGCCGCCGCCATGTGATGCGGCTGCGCCAGGACACCGGCATCTGGGAAATCTTCATTCCCGATGTCCAGTCCGGTGCGATCTACAAATACGAGGTCGTCGGCAAGAACGGCGAACTGCTGCCGTTGAAGGCCGATCCCTTTGCCCGCCGCTCCGAGCTGCGTCCGAAAAATGCGTCGATGACGACGGGCGAAATCGCGCAGGTCTGGCAGGACGATGCGCATCGGGCCCATTGGGCAAGCGTCGATGCGCGGCGTCAGCCGATCTCGATCTACGAGGTTCATGCCGCCTCCTGGCAGTTGCGCGATGACGGCAGCATGCTGTCCTGGGACGAGATGGCCGACCGGCTGATCCCCTATTGCGTCGATATGGGCTTCACCCATATCGAGTTCCTGCCGGTCACCGAATATCCCTTCGATCCGTCCTGGGGATACCAGACCACCGGCCTTTATGCGCCGACCGCCCGCTTCGGCGAGCCGGAAGGTTTTGCCCGCTTCGTCAACGGCGCCCACAAGGTCGGCGTCGGCGTCATCCTCGACTGGGTGCCGGCCCATTTCCCGACCGACGCCCATGGCCTGCGCTGGTTCGACGGCACCGCTCTTTACGAGCACGAAGACCCCCGTCAGGGCTATCACCCCGACTGGAACACCGCGATCTACAATTTCGGCCGGGCCGAGGTGTTCTCCTATCTCGTCAACAACGCGCTCTATTGGGCCGAGAAATTCCACCTCGACGGTTTGCGCGTCGATGCGGTGGCCTCGATGCTCTATCTCGACTATTCGCGCAAGCACGGCGAATGGGTGCCGAACGAATACGGCGGCAACGAGAACCTCGACACGGTCCGCTTCCTGCAGACCATGAACAAGGAAGTCTACGGCAGCCATCCCGGCATCATCACCATCGCCGAGGAATCCACCTCCTGGCCGAAAGTCTCCGCGCCCGTTCATGCCGGCGGCCTGGGCTTCGGCTTCAAGTGGAACATGGGCTTCATGCACGACACGCTGCAATATTTGCAGCGCGAGCCGATCCACCGCAAGCACCACCACAACGACCTGACCTTCGGCCTGCTCTATGCCTTCAGCGAAAATTTCGTGCTGCCGCTGTCCCATGACGAAGTGGTGCACGGCAAGGGTTCGCTGATCGCCAAGATGGCCGGCGACGACTGGCAGAAATTCGCCAACCTGCGGGCATACTACGGGTTCATGTGGGGCTATCCCGGCAAGAAGCTCTTGTTCATGGGCCAGGAATTCGCCCAGTGGCAGGAATGGGCCGAAGACCGCGCGCTCGACTGGAACCTGCTCGAATACCCCCTGCACGAGGGCATGCGCCGGCTGGTGCGCGATCTCAACGGGACCTATCGCAACAAGGCGGCGCTGCATGCGCGTGACTGCGAAGGCGATGGTTTCGAATGGCTGATCGCCGATGACCGCGAGAATTCGGTCTTTGCCTGGCTGCGCAAGGCGCCCGGTGAAAAAATGATCGCCGTCGTCAGCAACTTTACCCCGGTCTACCGGGAAAACTACACGATACCGTTGCCCGTGGAGGGGCGGTGGAAGGAGATCCTCAACAGCGACGCCGAGATTTACGGCGGCAGCGGAAAGGGCAACGGAGGCGCCGTCCAGGCGACAAAGAACAGTTCGGGCGTCATTACGGCCACCATCACCTTGCCGCCTCTGGCGACTTTGATGCTGGAGCAGGATTAGCGCACGGCAAGGCGGGCTCCCAAGGCCTGTCGATGCGATGCGTCAGAAGAATATTTGGAGAGAACACTGTTCCAAAGGGCGGGTGAACCGCTCCCGGAACCATACTATCGGGAGGAAAATCAATGGAAAAGAGAATACAGCCACTCGCCCGTGACGCCATGGCCTACGTTCTTGCCGGCGGCCGGGGAAGCCGCCTGAAGGAACTGACCGATCGTCGCGCCAAGCCTGCGGTCTACTTTGGCGGCAAGGCCCGCATCATCGACTTCGCGCTGTCGAATGCGATGAACTCCGGCATTCGCCGCATCGGCGTCGCCACGCAGTACAAGGCGCATTCGCTGATCCGCCACCTGCAGAACGGCTGGAACTTCTTCCGCCCCGAGCGTAACGAGAGCTTCGACATCCTGCCGGCCTCCCAGCGCGTCTCTGAAACGCAATGGTACGAAGGCACGGCCGACGCCGTCTACCAGAACATCGACATCATCGAGGACCATGGCGTCGAATACATGGTCATCCTTGCCGGCGACCATATCTACAAGATGGACTACGAACTCATGCTCCAGCAGCATGTGGACAGCGGCGCCGACGTCACCATCGGCTGCCTGGAAGTGCCGCGCATGGAAGCCACCGGCTTCGGCGTCATGCATGTCGACGACAAGGACCAGATCATCGCCTTCGTCGAGAAGCCGGCCGACCCGCCGGGCATTCCCGGCAATCCGGAAATGGCGCTGGCCTCGATGGGCATCTACGTCTTCCACACCAAGTTCCTGATGGACATACTGCGCCGCGATGCCGCCGACCCCACCTCCTCGCGCGATTTCGGCAAGGACATCATCCCCTATATCGTCCAGCACGGCAAAGCCGTCGCCCACCGCTTCAACCAGTCCTGCGTCCGCTCCGATTTCGAGCGCGAGGCCTATTGGCGCGACGTCGGCACGATCGACGCCTACTGGCAGGCCAATATCGACCTCACCCATGTCACGCCGGAACTCGATATCTACGACGGCACCTGGCCGATCTGGACCTTCGCCGAAATCAAGCCGCCGGCGAAATTCGTCCATGACGACGAGAACCGCCGTGGATCTGCGACCTCCTCGCTCGTCTCCGGCGACTGCATCATTTCCGGTGCCTCGCTGAACCGCTCGATGTTGTTTACCGGCGTGCGGGTGAATTCCTTCTCGCGTCTCGACGGCGCCGTGATCCTGCCCAACGTCAAGATCGGCCGGCATGCGAACTTGAAGAACGTCGTCATCGACAGCCGCGTCGTCATCCCGGAAGGCCTCGTCGTCGGCGACGATCCGGAATTCGACGCCAAGCGCTTCCGCCGTTCGGAAAACGGCATCTGCCTGATTACCCAGGCGATGATCGACAAGCTGGACATGTAAGGATGGAAGTCCTCTCCGTCGCATCGGAAGTCTTTCCGCTGATCAAGACAGGGGGCCTCGCCGATGTGGCGGGCGCCCTGCCGGCGGCGATGAAGCCGCACGGCGTCCGAATGCGCACGCTGATGCCGGGCTATCCCGTGGTGATGCAGAAATTGAAGAAGCCGCAGAAAATCGGCGGCTTCGACAATCTCTTCGGCTACCCCGCCTCGATCCTCGCCGTCGATCATGACGGCCTCGATCTTCTCGTGCTCGACGCCCCGGAACTGTTCGATCGCGACGGTGGCCCCTATGTCGATAAGACGGGACTGGACTATGTCGACAATTTCCGCCGCTTCGCCGCCCTGTCGCTGACGGCGGCCGAGATCGCCGGTGGCCTGTTGCCGAGCTGGAAGCCCGATCTCGTCCATGTTCATGACTGGCAGGCGGCGCTGACCCCTGTCTACATGCGCTTCGGCCCGGCCCATGCGACGCCCACGGTGCTGACCATCCACAACATCGCCTTCCAGGGCCAGTTCGGCCCGGACGTCTTTCCGGAACTGGCTCTGCCACGGGAAGCCTTTTCGATGAGCTACGTCGAGTATTTCGGCGATGTCGGTTTTCTGAAAGGCGGGCTGCAGACGGCCAATGCCATCACCACCGTCAGCCCCTCCTATGCCCAGGAAATCCTGACGCCCGAATTCGGCATGGGCTTCGAAGGCCTGCTGACCGCCCGGCTCTCCAGTCTTTCCGGCATCGTCAACGGCATCGACACCGATGTCTGGAACCCGCAGACGGACAAGAATATCACCGAGACCTACGGCCCCAATTCGCTGAAAAAACGCGAAGCCAACCGCAAGGCCCTGTCGGCCCATTTCGGCTTCGACAACGCCCCCGGTCCGATCTTCTGCGTCGTCAGCCGGTTGACCTGGCAGAAGGGCATGGACGTGCTTGCCGAAGTGATCGATGATATCGTCGACAATGGCGGCAAGCTCGCCGTGCTCGGCTCCGGCGATCCGGTGCTTGAAAATGCCTTCATTTCCGCCGCAACGCGCCATCCCGGCCGGGTCGGCATGGTGATCGGCTACAACGAGCCGCTGTCGCATCTGATGCAGGCCGGCGCCGACGCCATCCTCATCCCCTCGCGCTTCGAGCCCTGCGGCCTCACCCAGCTCTACGGCCTGCGCTACGGCTGCGTGCCGATCGTCGCCCATACCGGCGGCCTTGCCGATACCATCATCGACGCCAACGAGGCGGCCCTTGCCGCCAAGGTCGCCACCGGCTTCCAGTTCTCGCCGGTCTCCGCTGCGAGCCTGCGCCAGGCGCTGCGCCGCGCCTTTGCCGCCTACCGGCAACCGAAAATCTGGGCCCGCCTCCAGGCCCAGGGCATGAAATCAGACGTTTCCTGGGATATGAGCGCGCATCGTTATGCCGATCTGTATTCCAGTCTTCTTGCGAAAGGCTAAGACCCATGATCAGAACCGTTCAGACCACTCCCTATTTGGACCAGAAGCCCGGAACCTCCGGCCTGCGCAAGAAGGTGCCGGTCTTCCAGCAGAAGAACTATGCCGAGAACTTCATCCAGTCGATCTTCAACAGCCTCGAGGGCTTCAAGGGCGAAACGCTGGTGATCGGCGGCGACGGCCGCTACTACAACCGCGAGGTGATCCAGATCGCCATCAAGATGGCGGCTGCCAACGGTTTCGGCCGCGTGCTCGTCGGCCGCGGCGGCATCCTGTCGACGCCGGCCGCCTCCAACATCATACGCAAGTACAAGGCCTTCGGCGGCATCGTGCTGTCGGCCAGCCACAATCCCGGCGGCCCGACCGAGGATTTCGGCATCAAGTACAATATCGGCAATGGCGGCCCGGCGCCTGAAAAGGTCACCGACGCCATCTATGCCGGCACACGGACGATCGAGACCTACCGCATCGCCGAGGTCGCCGACATCAATCTCGACAGCGCAGGCAGCCAGGATATCGCCGGCATGGAGGTCGTGGTCATCGACCCGGTCTCCGACTATGCCGAGCTGATGGAAAAGCTGTTCGACTTTCCAGCCATCCGCAACCTGATCGGCGGCGGCTTCCGCATCGTCTTCGACGCGATGAGCGCCGTCACCGGCCCCTATGCCAAGGAAATCCTCGAAAATCGGCTCGGCGCCGCTAAGGGCTCGGTGCTGAACTTCATCCCGCTGCCCGATTTCGGCGGTCATCATCCCGATCCCAACCTCGTCCACGCCCGCGCCCTCTACGAGGAGATGATGGGCGACGACGCGCCGGACTTCGGCGCCGCCTCCGATGGCGACGGCGACCGCAACCTGATCATCGGCAAGGGCATCTTCATCACCCCGTCCGACAGCCTTGCCATGCTTGCCGCCAATGCCAGCCTCGCCCCCGGCTATTCCAAGGGCCTTGCCGGCATTGCCCGCTCGATGCCGACCAGCGCGGCCGCCGACAAGGTCGCCGAAAAGCTCGGCATCGGCATCTACGAGACCCCGACCGGCTGGAAATTCTTCGGCAACCTGATGGATGCCGGCCTCGTCACCATCTGCGGCGAGGAAAGTGCCGGCACCGGCTCCAACCACGTGCGCGAAAAGGACGGCCTCTGGGCGGTGCTGCTCTGGCTCAACATCCTCGCCGTCCGCATGGAAAGCGTCCAGGATATCGCCCGCCAGCATTGGACGACCTTTGGCCGCAACTACTATTCCCGACACGACTATGAAGAAGTCGATTCGGACGCCGCCAACGGCCTGATGACGGCGCTGCGCGACCAGCTCGCCACCCTGCCGGGCAAGACCTTCGGCAAGCTCAAGGTCGCCACCGCCGATGACTTCTCCTATCATGACCCGATCGACAAGTCGGTCTCGAACAACCAGGGCATCCGCATCCTGTTCGAAGGCGGCTCCCGCGTCGTCTTCCGCCTGTCCGGCACAGGCACCTCGGGCGCGACCCTGCGCGTCTATATCGAACGCTACGAACCCGACGCCTCCAAGCATGACACCGAGACGCAGGAAGCCCTTGCCGACCTGATCACCGTCGCCGACGAGATCGCCGGCATCAAGACCCGCACCGGCCGCACCGAACCGACTGTCATTACCTGATGGAATAGCCTAAAGGGGAGGCCACAGCCTCTCTTCATCCTCCCTTGAGGGTGAGGGCCATTGTATATGGAGACCCCCTCTGGCCTGTCGGCCATCTCCCCCACAAGGGGGGAGAGACCCTGCCGCACGGCTTCGTTTTAAGCCACGGGCAGAGCGGCAGGCCAAGCCCCTCCCCCTTGTGGGGAGGGGTTGGGGAGGGGACTTTTCATATACGATAGCGCTCTTCGCCGGGTGGGGTGATCCGCCAAACCGAACCCAGCCGCACAAGGAACCGCGACAATGACCGACGACGATCTTGTCGCCCTCTACAAGGCCGGAAAATTCAAGGAAGCGCTGACGGCCGCCATCGGCCAAAACGGCAAATCCAAATCCACCCCCACCCGCCTCGTCATGGACAAGCAGGCCGGCAAGCTCCGCTGCTACCGGGGAAACAAGCGCGTCGAGAAGGACGCGAACGGTGAGTGGCAGCTGGTGAAATTGCTGGGGTGACGAGGGGTGTGCATGAATTCGCTGGATTATGCCGTTCAGGCATCACGCTGTTCGAGATAGGCCGTTCTTTAGCGGCAGCTTTGCGCCAAAAGCGGCTATCGGGTTAAAAAGTGCGTTGACGGACTGGGGTTGAGCGACGAAGGGCGTCGGTTTCAACGCCATGCCACGACTATGGCTTTAGAGCCTCTTCAATCTGGCGACGCTGGGCCAGACGGCCTTTGACCTGATGTTCGAGCTTGATCAACGTGACCTTGTCTGTCGCAAGCTTGTGAAGTTTTTTGGTTTCGGCAAGTTTTTTAAGTTGGCGGTTTGGCAGTTTCAGCGTGCCATTGCGAACAATCACGCCTGTGATGTCTGCTGGCGACCCCACGAGACTAACTTCCTTTTCGCGCTTCAATTTGAAGCCATTTTTGACAATGATCTGCTTCACTTCCCACACCAGAGCGCCCGGGACAGTGGTGCCTGACAAAGTGATATCGTCGGCGTAAACGCTTAGGATGCAGCCAGCGGATGCTACCGCCTCAGCTACATCGTCCCACATTTTCTTATTTGAAAAATAC
Organism: Rhizobium herbae; assembly: GCF_017873135.1. GTDB lineage: Bacteria > Pseudomonadota > Alphaproteobacteria > Rhizobiales > Rhizobiaceae > Pararhizobium > Pararhizobium herbae. The sequence goes on from NZ_JAGGJV010000004.1 coordinate 285,608, forward strand.
GCGAGAATAGGGCTGCATGGCGATCCTTGGGGCAGCCTGCCACTATCAGTGACGAGAGACACAAGGACTGCTGTCACATCCGGTGCGCACTTCATTACGGTGCTGAAAAACCAAGCAACCCGGTCTGCGGTGCAACTGGGGAAGTAGTCAGCGATATCGAGCAGCCAAAAAGCGTTGCTGTTTACATGCCTTCTAGCGTTGTCGACATAGGACACACCCTTTACCGGGCTACACAAATAGCTGGGCGGCTCGATACGAGAGAGCAGATTCGCGATCCGCGTTTGCAGTTTCTTTAACGGATCAACCGGTATGTCGATTGGGCGATAGTTCCCAGCTTTTTCAGCGGGTGGGGGCTGCTTCAGCCAAGGAGCGGTATCGCTATCCTTTGGCTTCCATCGCTTCTTATAACGAATCTCAATCGCATCGACGGACTTTAAGTGCGCTGGTGAACACATTAAAATGTCTGCAAGCTTCTTTCGAGTGCGCACATTGAAGAGTGCGCTGGCTTCCAATTTGTGGAACGGGAAGGCCTTACGCGGCATGTGATGAAGACTTTTGCTCAATGAGCTGTAGGAAATTGATCACCTTGGAGGCAATGAACGTCTTAGCTTTTTCGCCTTTGCCAGCTTTCTCAATATTCTCAGAAAAGAAAAGTATCGAGGACATAGGAATTCCAAACGTCTTCGAATAACGCTCAATTATATCAATAGAAGGCGTCTTGGTTCCACTCTCGATTTCTGAGAGGTGAGACTTAGAGATTCCCAACTTTTCAGCAACCTCGACCTGCTTCAGGTCGTGGAAAACTCGTATTAATCTCAAGGCTTCGGATAACATAGTACAACTCCTTTCCTTGTAGATATTAGGTTAACGGCCTATCACGACGATCCGAAGATATCGAGGCATACCCGCAAAATGCGGTATATGGTCAAAGCCAACTGAAAAGCCGACTTCAACATTCGTGGATTTTTCAGCTGTTTCCAGCACCAGGAGACGAACCGTTTCCAGCGCGTCGTTGTTCCACTCTTTAACCGCTGCTGCTGGCGATCACTTTCTTCTATAGACATATAGAGTTCCTTCTGTTTGCCCTCGGGACCATCCCTAAGGGTCGTCGCCAAACAGTGTCGGAACCAGCAGCACGCACCTTCTACCTAGAAGCAGCCCGCTCGTCGGGACTGCTTCTGCTTCGCCCGCCGCCGCCGTCCCCTCTCGGGTCCTCGGGCGTCCGGGTAAGATCAGAGGACACGAAGGTCCTCCACGGCATTCGCATTTCTGAGAATGGCCTGAAAATGACGACTTCTTCCGCTCATGATCTGGACAGGAACATAAGGAAGTCATGATCAAAAATCAAGAAGAAAGTTCGCTAAAAGCGAACTTTCTTCTAATCCATAGCCCTCGCGAAACTTGGCCCTTGGCGGTCACCATTTCCGCCGTCCTAGCAACGACCAGTCGCTTATGCGGGTTTGGGCCGAAAACGGAAGTCACCAGTCGAATGACTGCTTAATACGCCATGACCAACACGCCTCCCCCCCACAAAAAATCATCCCCGCTGATCCCCGCCCTTGAAACCTGTGCCATCCTGACGTCGTTCCGCCCATGGATACGCTGCCAGGCGTGGCAGTGAGGCGGGGCCGGTGCCGGGTGCGGGAAGGACGTAGGCCTTCATCCGGTGGGCGAGCAGAAAATGGTTCCCCTCCGCAGGCTGTTGCGGCTGCGGACGTGCCTGTGCGGTACAGAAGGTTGACGCGAATGTCGGTCAAAGAGGAACCGGAGTTGCCGCCGACGACCATCGAACGGGGCGCTGGAAGGCGTCATATAAACTTACTTAACTGCGGCACTTTCCAGCGCCCCGGCCAGGTAAACGAAGAGCAAACCCACGGCGGATTTTCCGGGCGTGGCTGAAGGGCGTTGAAGCTGCTGCAATCTCCCTCTTCTCCCCGGCGGGGAGAAGGTGGCCCGCAGGGCCGGATGAGGGGGCCACACGCTCCGAATATGCCGCCCCCTCATCGCCTCGCAGTCGCTCGGCTCTTCTCCCCCGCCGGGGAGAAGAGGGAGTTCCACCTCCCCCTTGAGGGGGGAGGTCGCCGCAACGCGGCGGGTGGGGGTGACCACCGCGAGCACGAGAGACAATTGCCTATGCCGCGAACCACCCCACCCCGGCACCGCGTGCCGACCCTCCCCCTCGAGGGGAGGGTAAACATACCGCTTGCAACATCCGCCAAAGCAGAGACAAATCACTGTCAAACCAGACTGATACGACACTCTCGTCCGTCAAATGCCCGCCAGACCATCCCAAGGTGACCCCGATGCAGAACCCGACCACTCTCTCCCCCCTCGGCGCCACGCTCGATGATCGCGGCACCACCTTTGCCGTCTGGTCCGGCTCCGCCTCCGGCATCGAACTCTGCCTCTACGACGAGGCGGGCGAGCGCGAACTGCGCCGCCTGCCGATGCAGCGCAATGAGGATGGCGTCCACAGCCTCACCGTCGCCGACGCCCCCGCCGGCACCCGCTACGGTTTTCGCGCCTGGGGGCAGTATGATCCGGATCAGGGCCTCTGGTTCGATCCGGCCAAGCTGCTGGTCGATCCCTATGCAAGCGAACTCGACCGCCCCTTCCATTACGATCCGCGCCTGTCGGTCTTCGGCGACGATACCGCCGACCTCGTGCCGAGAGCCATCGTCACGGAACCCCAGACAGTACCGTCCCAGGCACCACTTTTTGAGGCCGGCGGACTGATCTACGAAATCGCCGTCCGCCCCTTCACCATGCTGCATGCGGACATTCCCGAGCCCCTGCGCGGCACGGTCGCGGCACTCGCCCATCCCGCCATCATCGCCCATCTGCAGCGCATCGGCGTCTCCGCCGTCGAGCTGATGCCGATCACCGCCTGGATCGACGAGCGCCACCTGCCGCCGCTGGGCTTGACCAACGGCTGGGGCTACAATCCGATTGCCTTCATGGCGCTCGACCCGCGCCTCGTGCCCGGCGGCATGACCGAGCTGCGTGAAACCGTGGCAGCGCTGCATGAAGCAGGCATCGGCATCATCCTCGATCTGGTCTTCAACCATTCCGGCGAAAGCGACCGCTTCGGCGCGACGCTCTCCATGCGCGGCCTCGACAACCACACCTACTATCGCCACGCCACCGCCCGGCCCGGCGAGCACGGTGAGCTTCGCGAATTGGTCAACGACACCGGCTGCGGCAACACGATTGCCTGCGACCACCCGGTCGTCCGCCGGCTCATCCTCGACAGCCTGCGCCATTTCGTGCTGTCCGCCGGCATCGACGGTTTCCGCTTCGATCTCGGCTCCATCCTCGGCCGCGACATCAACGGCTTTCGCGCCGATGCGGCCCTCTTCATCGAAATGCTGGCCGATCCGGTGCTGAAGGACCGCGTCCTGATCGCCGAGCCCTGGGATATCGGCCCGGGCGGCTACCAGCTCGGCAATTTCCCCGCCCCCTTCCTCGAATGGAATGACCGTGCCCGCGACGACCTGCGCCGCACCTGGCGCGGCGACCGCCACACGATCGGAGATCTGGCGACGGCGCTGGCCGGCTCGTCCAACATCTTCTCCCGCAATGGCGGCAGCGCCACCCGCAGCGTCAATTTCATCGCCGCCCATGACGGCTTCACGCTGATGGATCTCGTCTCCTATGCCGGCAAACACAACGAGGCGAACGGCGAGGACAATCGCGACGGCCACAGCGACAACCAGTCCTGGAACAACGGCGCCGAAGGCGCGACCGACGATCCGGAGGTTCTGGCCTTCCGCCGCCGCGACGTCATGGGCCTGCTGTCGACCCTGTTTGCCACGCGCGGTGCCATCATGCTGACGGCCGGCGATGAAGCCGGACGCAGCCAGCGCGGCAACAACAACGCCTATTGCCAGGACAACGCCATCACCTGGGTCGACTGGACGGCGCTCGATGAGACGCTGATCGCCCATACAACCGCGCTTTCGCAAATCCGCGCGCGCTTCGATGTTTTCCGCGATACCACGTTCTTCACCGGAAACGGCGACGTCGAGTGGCTGCGGTTCGACGGCCAGCCGATGACGACGGGCGACTGGGAAAGTGCCACGGCCGACCATCTGGTCATGCTGCTGTCGACCGGCGACAGCGTCCAGGACAGACGCACCCGGCTTGCCATCGCCATCAACCGCAGCCATGCCCCGCACGCAGTCCATCTGCCGGTCCGGCCCGGCTCCGGCTGGCAGAGCCTGCTGCCTTCCGCCAACGCCGGTATCGGCATGGTCGCGGCGCGCAGTGTCGGTTTCCACGTCGAGATTTTATGAGCCTATACTGCTCCCCCGATTGCCGTTTTTCGAAAGAGCGGCATATAGAGAAACGGGGGGGATGTTTTTGATCGGAAAAGAGAATGCCGCAGGAAATTTCGCTATCTGACGTCAAGAACCTGGTGGGCACCGAGGTCGGGATCTCCGACTGGATCACAGTCTCGCAAGAGACCATCAACAATTTTGCCGGCGCCACCGACGATCACCAGTTCATCCATACGGACCCGGTGCGCGCCGCAGCCGAAACGCCGTTCGGCGGCACCATCGCCCATGGTTTCCTGTCGCTGTCGCTGCTCTCGGCGATGAACTACAACTGCCTGCCGCGCGTGCGCGAACAGACGATGGGCATCAACTACGGTTTCGACAAGGTGCGCTTCATGACGCCGGTGAAAAGCGGCGCCAAGGTGCGCGGTCGCTTCACCATGGCCGAAGCCCGCTTTCGCGGCGCCGGCATGCTGATGGTCACCTATGACGTTACCGTCGATATCGAGGGTGAACGTAAGCCGGCGCTAACAGCCAACTGGCTGACGATCATCCAGTTCGACCCGAAGGACAGGCCGGCCGATGCCTGACGAGCCGGTGACAGACGAGGCGGTCCGCCTCGCTTTCGTCAGGCAGGCAAGCGCCTGCCGCGAACTCGGCTCGCCCTTTACCGCGCGGCTGTGCACGCTTGCAGCCGAACGGCTGACCGCATCCCATTCCGTCGGCAAGACAATCCTGTCATGGCGCGGCGACCCCTCGCCGGGCGGCGATTCCGTGCCGCTCCGCCTTGCAGGAGCCCTGCATGCGCTGGTGCTGCCCCGCACAGACCGTGTTCTGGCCGCCGTCTATCCGCCCGCATCGGCAAGCGATAAGGAGCTCTGGGCCGCTGTCGACAATGCCTGCCGCACCCATTCGGCTTTCATTCTTGAGCGGCTAAAATCGGCGCCGCAGACCAACGAGGTGCGCCGTTCCGCTGCCCTTTTGCCGGGTTTCCTGACGATCTCCAGCCTGTTCCACAAGCCGCTGGTCCTGTCGGAAGTCGGTGCCAGCGCCGGGCTCAATCTGCAATGGGATCACTACGACTACAGGCTTGGCGACAGGAGCTGGGCCTTGCAGCCCTCGCCGGTGCTGATCGCGCCGGAGTGGCGCGGGCTCCCGCCGCCCGACGTCCCCTTGCATGTCGAAAGCCGCGCCGGATGCGATCTCAATCCGCTCAACCCGGCGAGTAGCGACGATGTCCTGCGGCTCCTGTCCTACATCTGGGCCGACCAGCAGGACAGGCTGGATCGCACCCGCTTTGCCCTCTCGATTGCCACGGCCAACCGCCAGACGGTCGAAAAGGCTGATGCGGTGGACTGGCTGCAGCGGCGGCTTCAGCCCGTTCACGAGGGCCGTGCGCACGTGATCTATCATACGATCGCCTGGCAATATCTACCCGCGCCATCAAAGGCAGAGGGCGAGGCACTGATCACTGCGGCTGGAGAGCGCGCAACGGCGAGCGCACCTCTGGCCCGCCTGCAAATGGAAGCGGACGATCAGAAACACAATGGCGCAGCACTGACGCTGCAGATCTGGCCATCCGGCGAAAAACACCCGATCGGCCGCGCCGATTTTCACGGCCGCTGGGTGGAATGGAGCGGCTGGCCTCGGGTTCATTGAGGTGCGGTGGCTTCGACAGTGAGGCAACGGCCCCTCACCCTAACCCTCTCCCCGCAAGCGGGGAGAGGGGATAACAGAGGTTGCCGCTTGTCCCTTCTCCCCGCCTGCGGGGAGAAGGTGCCCGACAGGGCGGATGAGGGGCGGACCAACTCCCCCCACGAAACCGACGATCAGTTCCCCGCGTCCTCGGCAGCCTCATTCAGAAGCGCCGAAACGTAAGGCGCGAACGACCGCCAGCACTCGACCCGGAACGCATCTTCGGCCGTGCGCAGAAGCACGATTTCCGCCTTGGCGAGAACCGTGCGCGAGCAGGCGCCGACCGGGAAGGCTGTAAGCGACAGGTCCTGCGGGCAGCCGCCATTGACAGCGACGTCGGCACCGCGCCCCTTGACGAGGATCGCCGTGTTGCGGTGGGAGATATCGGTCGCCGAATGCAGCACGCCGCTCAATGCGACCGCCGCCATCAGGTCCGCTTCGTTTTCGTCGATGACAAGCCATTCATCCGGGCCGAGCCACAGGGCGTGGCGGCCGTTTGCCGATGCCGAGGTCTTCGGTTTGGTCGGCAGCGACAGGCCGAGCGCACCGGAGAGCGCGGAGACGGCATCCGGTTTGGCCCGAAGCGAGATCCGGGTTGCGGGTGCGGCGACGGAAAGCGAAGCCGCGCCGGAGCCGCCATGGAAGCCGGAGAGCGGCAGGGTACGGTTAGCCAGATCAGCCATTGATGCGGCCTCCTTCCTTGTCAAAGAACACCATGTCGCTCACCTCGACCGCGATCGTCTTGTCGGGCATCGGCACATAGAGCGTCTGGCCGATCTTCGCCTTGCCGCCGGCAACCAGCGCCAGCGCAATCGAGCGGCCGCAGTTTTCCGACCAGTAGGCCGAGGTCACGTGCCCGATCATCGTCATCGGCAGCGCCTGGTTCGGATCGGCAACGATCTGCGCGCCCTCTTCCAGCACCACCGTCGGATCCTTGGTCAGAAGGCCGACGAGCTGCTTGCGGCCATCGGCCACCAGATCCGGACGGCGCAGGCCGCGGATGCCGACGAAGTCGGGCTTCTTCTTGCCAACGGCCCAGCCAAGCGATGCGTCGTCCGGGGTCACCGTGCCGTCGGTGTCCTGACCGACGATGATGTAGCCCTTTTCGGCGCGCAGCACGTGCATGGTTTCCGTGCCGTAGGTGCAGGCGCCGAGCGGTTCGGCCTCAGCGCGGATCGCTTCCCAGATCGCCGGGCCGAAGTCGGCGGGAACGTTGACTTCAAAGCCAAGCTCGCCGGTAAACGACATGCGGAACAGCCGTGTCGGCACGCCGCAGATCCTGCCTTCGCGAACGCTCATATGCGGGAAGGCTTCATTCGACAGGTCGATGCCCTCCACCAGCGGCGCGATGATCTCGCGGGCCTTCGGACCCTGCACGGCGATGACCGCCCACTGTTCGGTCGCCGAAGTCAGCCAGACGTTCAGATGCGGGAACTCGGTCTGGAGATAGTCTTCCATGTGGTTCATGACACGGGCGGCACCGCCCGTCGTCGTCGTCACATGGAAGCGGTCCTCCGCCATGCGGCCGACAACGCCGTCGTCATAGACGAAGCCGTCTTCGCGCAGCATGATGCCGTAGCGGCAGCGGCCGGCTTTAAGCGTATCCCAGCTGTTGGTGTAGATCAGGTTGAGGAACTGCGCCGCATCGGGGCCAACCACTTCGATCTTGCCGAGCGTCGAGGCATCGAAGATGCCGGCGACATCGCGCACGGTCTTGCATTCGCGGTTGACGGCCTGATGCATGTCCTCGCCGGCGCGCGGATAGTACCAGGCGCGTTTCCACTGGCCGACATCCTCGAACACAGCCCCTTGCGCCTCTTCCAGCGCATGCATCGGCGTCTTGCGGGTCGGGTCGAACAGGTCGCCGCGCGAATGGTTGATCAGCGTGCCGAACGTCACCGGCGTATAGGGCGCGCGGAAGGTGGTCAGACCGACCTTGGGAATTTCGCGGCCGAGCGTTTCGGCGGCGATCGCCAGACCGTGGATGTTGGACAGCTTGCCCTGATCGGTCGCCATGCCGTTGGTGGTGAAGCGCTTGATATGCTCGATCGAGTGCATGCCTTCGCGCACGGCAAGGCGGATATCCTTGGCGCAGACGTCGTTCTGGAAGTCGATGAAGGCCTTGACCGTCGTGTCAGGTCCCGCACCTTCGGCCGCACCCGCCATTCCGCCGGTCCACGCGAAGGCATTTGCGCCCTGAAGCGCAAGCTTTTCAGAAGCCGTGAAGCCGGATGCGTTCGACATCAGCTCGCCGGCCGCCAGCGATTCCTCGATGGTTGCCTGCAGGTCGTTGGTACCGTTGCAGGCGCCGACGGACAGGCAATCCTGCGCATAGGTGCCGGGCAGGAAGCGCTGGGTCTCGTTGTCATAGGCAACCTTGCCGCGCGACTGCGAGAACATGTGCACAGACGGCGTCCAGCCGGCCGACATCAACAGCGCGTCGATGGCGATCTTGCGGGCAGCCCCGCCGCCGTTGCGGGCAACGGACATGGACGAGATCCTGAGCTTGCCGCCGGTATCGACGACGCCGTGGCCGGTGAGAACCTCGATGCCAAGCGAACGGGCCTCCGTGAGAACACCCTCACCCGGCTGCTCGCGGCTATCGACGATGGCGGCGATGGTGACGCCGGCGCGCTTCAGGTCGAAGGCGGCTTCATAGGCCGAATCGTTGGCCGTATAGACCCCAACCTTCTTGCCGACGGCGACGCCGAAATGGTTGAGGAAGGTGCGCGCGGCCGAGGCCAGCATGATGCCGGGACGGTCGTTGTTAGCGAACACCATGTGGCGCTCGATGGCGCCGGTGGCGATGATGACGCGCTTGGCACGGACCTGCCAGAGGCGCTCGCGCGGCAGCTTCCGATCGGGCTTGGCCAGATGCTCCGTCACGCGCTCGTTGAGGCCGACGAAATTCTGGGCGTAATAGCCGAACGCCGTGGTGCGCGGCAGGACCTTGACGTTCTCCATCCTGGCCAGCTTGGCGGCCGTCGCTTGAGCCCAGGTGAAGCCATCCTGACCATCGATGGTGACGCTCTTGTCGTAATGCAGCGCACCGCCGACTTCCGGCTGCTCGTCACAGATGATGACGCGGGCACCCGTCTTGGCAGCGGCAAGCGCGGCTGAAAGACCGGCAACACCGGCGCCGATCACCAGCACGTCGCAATGGGCGTAGCGGCTGGAGTAATGGTCGGTGTCGTCCTCGGTCGGCGATACGCCGAGACCGGCAGCAGCCCGGATCTGCGGCTCGTAGACGTGCTTCCAGGCCTGCTTCGGCCACATGAAGGTCTTGTAGTAGAAGCCGGCGGCGAAGAACGGCGCCAGAATATTGTTGACCGCGCCGACGTCGAAGGCGAGCGACGGCCAGCGGTTCTGCGAGATCACCTTCATGCCGTCGAAGACGTCCTGCACAGTGGCCCGCACGTTCGGCTGCTTGCGGGCGGCGTCGCGCTCGACACCGATCAGTGCGTTCGGCTCTTCAGCACCAGCCGACACGATGCCGCGCGGACGATGGTACTTGAACGATCGGCCGACGAGATGGACACCGTTGGCCAGCAGCGCCGAGGCGACCGTGTCGCCTTCGAGTGCGGCATAGCTCTTGCCGTCGAAGAAGAAACGGGCGGTCTTTGCAGGAGTGAGACGGCCTGCACCGGGGATACGATTGGCGCCGCTCATTTCGCGTCAGACTCCGTGGCTTCATAGGTTTCGACTGTGGCTTCGGTCGCCGGGCGCAACGTGCTGAGATCCGGCTTCGGCAGGCCGGCCTTGTAGGTCGTCAGGAATTTGTCGCTGACGGTATCGCGGGCCGCGTTGAAGAATCGGCCACAACCGTTCAGGTGCCGCCAGCGTTCGAAGGTCAGGCCCTTGACGTTGTCGCGCAGGAAGAAGAAGGCCTCGAATTCCTCGTCGGTCATCTCGGTCATATTGGTCGGCCGGGCGATATGGGCGTCGCCGGCCTGGCGGAATTCGAGCTCGGAACGCTCTTCCTCGCAATAGGGGCAATAGATCAGAAGCATTGTGTGTTCCCCTTAATGCGCAACGGCGGCGGCGGCCGCTTCGTCGATCAGGCGGCCCGAGCGGAAGCGTTCCAGCGTGAACGGCGCGTTGATCTTGTGCGGCGCGTCATTGGCGATGGTGTGGGCAAAGACATTGGCCGAGCCGGGTGTTGCCTTGAAGCCGCCGGTGCCCCAGCCGCAATTGACGTAGAGCCCCTGAACCGGGGTCTTTGCCAGGATCGGCGAACGGTCCGGCGTCACGTCGACGATGCCGCCCCAGGAGCGCATCATCTTCATGCGGCGGAAGATCGGGAACAGTTCGCAGATGGCATCCAGCGTATGGGTGATGATCTGCAGGCCGCCGGTCTGGGAATAGGACGAATACTGGTCGGTGCCGGCGCCGATGACGAGTTCGCCCTTGTCGGACTGGGAGATATAGGCGTGCACGGTGTTGGACATGACGACGCAGGGGAAGATCGGCTTGATCGGCTCCGAGACCAGCGCCTGCAGCGGATAGCTGACCAGCGGCATGCGCACGCCGGCCATTTCCATCAGCACCGAGGTGTGACCGGCGGCCACGACGCCGACCTTCTTGGCATTGATCTGGCCACGATTGGTATCGACGCCGGCAACGGAACCGTCCGGGTTGCGGCGGATGCCGGTGACCTCACAGTTCTGGATGATGTGCACGCCGCGATCGGCAGCGGCGCGGGCATAACCCCAGGCGACGGCATCGTGACGGGCCGTACCGCCACGGCGCTGCAGGGCGGCACCGTTGATCGGATAGCGGGCGGTTTTGGAAATATCGAGCGGCGGGCAGAATTCCTGCGCCTGCTCCGGCGTCAGCCATTCATTGTCGATGCCGTTCAGGCGGTTGGCATGGATATGGCGTTTGAACACCTGCTGGTCATGGATGTTGTGCGACAGCATCATCACGCCGCGCGCCGAATACATGACGTTGTAGTTGAGGTCCTGGCTGAGGCCATCCCAGAGCTTCAGGGCATGATCGTAGATCCCAGCGCTCTCGTCATAGAGATAGTTGGAACGGATGATGGTGGTGTTTCGGCCGGTATTGCCGCCGCCGAGCCAGCCCTTCTCCAGCACGGCGATATTGGTGATGCCATGTTCCTTGGCAAGGTAATAGGCCGTGCCCAGTCCATGGCCGCCGGCGCCGATGATGATGACATCATATTCCTTGCGCGGCTCGGGAGAGGTCCACTGCGCCTCCCATCCCCTGTGGCCGCGCATCGCCTCGCGAGCGACAGCAAAAACCGAATATTTGCGCATCCGCCTTCACACTCCGTAGTCCTGCCAAAAAGGCCGGTGAATTTCCCTGGTCGACTTTAGAAATCGCAAATCCCGGCCTTCCGCAACGTTTCTTTTGCGACGCGAGACGGCGCTTGTCGCACGAGTTGCGACATGCCGCACCTTGGCATCATATGCACCCCGGCATCATAAAGGCATTGCACATCGGCTGGAACACTATACACCAAGACCGACACGACGCCGCGTGAACACAAGTCCCACGGCTCAGATGGAAGAAACACGGGGTCCAGGCAATTTTCAGTCATCGAGACCAACTCGCGGCTGGACTTTGAACAACCGATCTGGTATCCGCTCTTTCAATCGTAAAGCCTTCGGGCTCCGCGAACCTTATTTTTTTGCCTCGTTGACCTGACTTCATGAGGCATCACTCGAAACCAAAGGAACGGGATTAACGTGCAGGTACTAGTCCGCGACAACAACGTCGATCAAGCGCTTCGCGCACTCAAGAAGAAGATGCAGCGCGAAGGCATTTTCCGCGAAATGAAGATGCGTGATTACTACGAGAAGCCTTCCCAGAAGCGCGCTCGCGAAAAGGCTGAAGCCGTTCGCCGCGTTCGCAAGCTGGCTCGCAAGCGTGCACAGCGCGAAGGTGGCATCGTCACCGGCGGCGGTCGCCCTGCTGCGGCTCCTCCGGCACGCTGATCAGCGCTCTCGGCGCATCAGACGCGTAATTCAGGCGGGGGCGACATGGTCGCCACCGCTTTTTCTGTTTGAAACGATGCCCGGCATCCGATTCAAACGCGATGCGACCGGATATGAAGCCGGATGCATGCGACCAGCGCGCATAGCGTGCTACACTGTCTTCGGACATGGAGCCGGCACCCACAGTGGTGCATCTGATGTGCTCCTCGACTTTGAAACTGTGCATGCTGGCCCGATCTGCCGCTTCAGGCGCGGGGCATGCCAAGAGGCTTCGCTTAATTGAGGGATCGATCTTGACATCGACTGCCAGGACTGCGGATTTTTCCGACCACACCGGCATCAACACCGGGCGTGCCAGCACACGCGGTTTCACCGTCGTATCCATGCTGGCCGTAGCCGGAGCGCTGATGCTTTCCAGCTGCACGACCGGGGATACATCGGGCAATGTGATGCGGGTCGAGCGGGCGCAAGGCTCCGAGGAGAACATCGCCTCGCTGTCTGCCGTGATCTCTGCCAATCCGAGCGATCCTGAAGGCTACAACGTTCGCGGTTCAGCCTATGGTCGCGCCGGCGAATTCCGCCGGGCTCTCGCGGATTTCAACAAGGCGCTCGAACTCAACCCGCGATTCTACCAGGCCTATGCCAACCGGGCTCTGGTCGAGCGCAACATGGGCGACCAGTCCGCGGCGCAGTCCGACTACAACGCAGCTCTGCAGCTCAACCCGCGCTATGACGTCGCCTTCATCGGCCGCGGCAATCTCTATCGCCAGGCCGGCCAGCTGGATCAGGCTTTCGCCGATTTCAACAAGGCGATCGAACTCGACACCACGGATCCGCGCGCCTATCACAATCGCGGCCTGATCTATCAGGCCCGCAAGCAGCACGCGCAGGCGATCGAGGATTTCTCCACCGCGATCTCGCTGTCACCCAGTTCGCCCGAACCGTACAACGGCCGCGGCATTTCCTATGTCGCCCTGAATGACGACGATAACGCGTTTTCGGACTTCAACACCGCCATCACGCTGAACGGCAAGATCGCCGAGTCCTGGGCCAACCAGGCGCTGGTCTATGAACGCCGCGGCGACAAGGTGAAGGCTGCCAAGTCCTATTCGCATGCACTGTCGCTCGACACGAAATACGAGCCGGCCCGCGCAGGCCTTGCCCGCGTCAAGGCTGGCGGCGCCTGAAAAAGCCGACATACGTTACCGGACGAAACCGAACCCGCTGCCACCGCAGCGGGTTTTTTCTTGCCGGTCGTTCGCGGCAAACGGAACCATCATCCATGCGGACCGTTATCGTGTCGTCCTCAACGCGCTGATGCCTGAAACGATCGGACATCTGCCGCGCGCCATTACAGAACGACGAGACCGAATATGCCGCCAGCATTTCCAGGCGGCCGGCCTGAACAGGAGTAAAAACCATGTTGAAACGCACAATCATCGCCGCAGCCGCCTTGGCCGCCGTATGGACGGTCCCTGCGGGCGCCGCCAACTATGTGACCCTTGGCCGACTGGTCTGCGGCTCCGAAGGCGGCGTTGGCATGATCATTACGTCGGAAAAAGCACTGAGATGCACCTACACCTCGACAGCCGGTGGCCCCGCTGCGGTCTATGACGGCAAGATCGAGAAATTCGGCATCGATATCGGCCAGACCGGCAAGAGCGTGATGATCTGGGATGTCCTGGCAAAGACCGGCGCCAGCGACGCCAACTTCCCGCTAAGCGGCGAATATTACGGCGTTGGTGCCGATGCAAGCTTTGCAGCCGGTGCCGGAGCCAAGGTTCTCGGTGGCGGCATGGACAAGGCCTTCATGCTGCAGCCGGTCAATGTACAGGTCCAGGAAGGACTTAACATCGCCGTCGGCGTCGAAAAGATGACGCTGGCTCCGGCTTCGATCTGACCTCTTTGACCTCCAGTCGCAAAAATGCCCGCCTCGATGGCGGGCATTTCTGTATCGGACTTACAGTCGTCTAAAGGCTCAGTGCGCCATCGCCTTGACGATATCGTCGGTCATTTTCTTGGCATCGCCGAGCAGCATCATGGTTGCGTCCTTGTAGAACAGCGTGTTGTCGATGCCGGCATAGCCGGAGCCGAGCGAGCGCTTGACGAACAGGCAGGTCTTGGCCTTGTCGACATCGAGAATCGGCATGCCGTAGATCGGCGAGGCCTTGTCGTCGCGAGCGGCCGGATTGGTAACGTCGTTGGCGCCGATGACATAGGCAACGTCGGCCTGGGCGAATTCGGAGTTGATATCCTCCAGCTCGAACACCTCGTCATAGGGCACGTTGGCTTCGGCGAGCAGCACGTTCATATGGCCGGGCATGCGGCCGGCGACCGGATGGATGGCGTATTTCACCTCGACGCCGTTTTCCTTCAGCTTGTCGGCAAGCTCGCGCACCGCATGTTGTGCCTGTGCGACGGCCATGCCGTATCCCGGTACGATGATTACCTTCGACGCATTCATCATCAGGAAGGCCGCATCATCCGCCGAGCCTTGCTTGACCGTGCGGCTCACGCCGTCATCGCTGACGGCCGCAGCGGCGTCGCCACCGAAGCCGCCAAGGATGACCGAGATGAAGGAGCGGTTCATACCCTTGCACATGATGTAGGACAGGATCGCCCCGGACGAACCGACCAGCGCGCCGGTGATGATCAGCGCCAGGTTACCGAGCGTGAAGCCGATGCCGGCGGCCGCCCAGCCCGAATAGGAATTCAACATCGAGACCACGACGGGCATGTCGGCGCCGCCGATCGGCACGATCAGCAGAACGCCGAGCGCTAAGGCCAGCACGACGATCGCCCAGAAGTCGAAATGGCTTTCCGAGACGGCAAGGCCGACGATGAAGAAGACGATCAGCACCAGAAGCGCGATATTGATGACATGCCGGAAGGGCAGCATGATCGGTTTGCCGGACATGCGGCCGTCGAGCTTCAGGAAGGCGATGATCGAGCCGGTAAAGGTGATGGCGCCGATGGCAACACCGAGTGCCATTTCGACCAGCGCCTGCGCATGGATCGAGCCGATCTCGCCGATGCCGAACGAGGACGGCGTATAGAGTGCGGAGGCTGCGACCAGCACGGCGGCAAGGCCGACCAGCGAATGGAAGCCGGCGACCAGCTGCGGCATCGAGGTCATCGGGATCGAGCGGGCGATATAGGCGCCCGCCCCGCCGCCGATGGCAAGGCCGAGGATGATCAGCACCAGACCGCCGAAGGACGGGGTTGCGAGCAGCAGCGTCGTGACAATGGCGATGCCCATGCCGACCATGCCGAGGATATTGCCACGGCGCGAGGTGGTCGGATGCGACAGGCCGCGCAGCGCCATGATGAACAGCACGCCGGAGACGAGGTAGAGGAAGGCTGCGATATTGGGTGACATCGGCTCAGGCCCTCACTTCTCTTTTTTCTTGTACATGGCCAGCATGCGCTGGGTGACGAGGAAGCCGCCGAAGATGTTGACCGAGGCAAGGATCAGCGCGACGAAGCCAAAGCCGGTGGCAAGGCCGGACGCCGAAATGCCAACCGCCAAAAGCGCGCCGACGACGATGACGGAGGAAATCGCATTGGTAACGGCCATCAGCGGCGTGTGCAGCGCAGGGGTCACCGACCAGACGACATAATAGCCGACGAAGATCGACAGCACGAAGATCGCCAGCTGGAAGACGAAGGGATCGATCGCGCCGCCGGACAGGCCGTGCACCACGTTGCCGGCGGCATCCGGCACATATTCGGCTGCCGTGCGCACCGCTTCGACCGCCCGGTCGAGGTCGCCGATCGCCTTGTCGAGAAGCTCATTCGCCATCAAACATCTCCCTTGGACGGTCGCACTTCTCCCTGAAGCCCGAGAACCGTCCTCTCCAATCTTTAAGCTGTTGCTGCGATCGCCGCCGGTACCGCGGCAAAGTTCGGATGCACGACCGCGCCGCCATGCGTCAGTATCGTCGCCTTGACCAGTTCGTCCTCGATATTGAGGGCAAGCGTCTTCGTCTCCTTGTCGATCATGGTCTCAAGGAAGGTCACGAGGTTCTTGGCATAGAGCGCGGAGGCTGAAGCGGCGATACGGCCCGGCATGTTGAGATAACCGACGACCTTGACGCCTTCGACCTCGACGACCTGATCGGCCACGGAACCCTCGACATTGCCGCCGCGCTCGACGGCCAGATCGACGGCGATCGAGCCGGGCTTCATGGCCTTGAGCATCTCGCGGGTGATCAACCGCGGCGCCGGACGGCCCGGGATCAGGGCGGTGGTGATGACGATATCCTGCTTGGCCAGATGCTCGGCCGTCAGCGCGGCCTGCTTGGCCTTGTATTCCGCCGACATTTCCTTGGCATAGCCGCCCTGGGTTTCGGCGGCCTTGAATTCCTCGTCTTCGACGGCGATGAACTTGGCGCCGAGCGAGGCAACCTGCTCCTTCGAGGCCGGACGAACATCGGTCGCCGAAACGACGGCGCCGAGACGGCGCGCTGTGGCGATCGCCTGCAGGCCCGCGACACCCGCCCCCATGACGAAGACCTTCGCAGCCGGAACGGTGCCGGCAGCCGTCATCATCATCGGCATGGCGCGATCATATTCGCAAGCGGCATCAATGACGGCCTGATAGCCGGCAAGGTTGGCCTGGGACGACAGAACGTCCATCGACTGCGCCCGGGTGATGCGCGGCATCAGTTCCATCGCGAAGGCGGAAACACCGGCCTTGGCCATATCGGCGAGCGCCTGCTCGTTGCCATAGGGATCCATGATCGCCAGCACGATGGCGCCGGACTTGTAGCCCGCGACTTCGGCGGACGAAGGTCGCCGAACCTTCAGCACCACATCGGCACTCGCCGCATCGGCAGCAGAACCGATCCGGGCGCCGGCCTTTTCGAACTCGCTGTCGGGAATGCGCGACAGGTTACCGGCACCCGCCTGAACGACGACATCGAAACCAAGCGTCTTCAGCTTCTTGACACTCTCGGGAGAACCGCCAACGCGGCCTTCACCAGAGGCGGTTTCCACAGGTATGAATACGGTATCTGCCACAGGTTCCTCCCTGAGACGGGTTTTCGGAACGCGGCCGGACCGCCGATTCCCAAATTCCCGCACATTCGATATTCGCGCGCAGAGCCTTTATCGGCGCGCATGCATTCCATGGCCCACCAATTGCCGGCCACGGAAAAACCGGCACCTCACTCCCAAGTGCCGTTTTGGTCAAAACGTTGGAAAACCGATCAGCGCAGCAGCACGAAGCCGCCGACATTGAGGAGAATGAAGAGAACGAGGGCCGTGAAGAAGCCGGCGCTGGTGAAGAAACCGGCAGCCATGGCAATCAGCAGCGCGACGCAGAAAATCGTCAGGATCTTCGTCGCTTCGAGGAAGAAATTGTAGGTCTTCTCATGTTCGGCATAATCCATCGGCGCACCTGTTTCGGCCGGCCCGGAATGATGTTCAGCCATCGTCCATATCTCCCTGAAGTTCCGCCGCGCTCTGCCCTGCTATTACACCGGCGAGTACCGCATCTCGTCTCAAATCCATCATAGGCGCTTCCGAGTGCCTTGCAGCATCGATCGCACATAGGTGGCCTTACACAAAGCCACAGTCAAACGCAACGAAAACCGCAGGTGGACACCTGCGGCATAAGGGTTTGCCCGCAGCCGATTGCAGCGGCGTGAAAACCTGATCAGACCTGGACGCGCGACCGGCTCTGTGTTGTCAGCGCGAGGCGCGCCGTCGGCAGGACGGTCAGCGGCGTGTGTCGCTCCGCCCCGCTTTCGCCGAACATCATGCGCCGCTCGAACGGCTCCGAATCGAAGAACGGAAAGCGCGTGTAGAGCCATGGCCGGATTTCGCGGACGCGAGCGGCGAGCAACGTCAGATCGATCTTGTAGTCGCCGCAGTTTTTCTGGGGCGAGACGATCGTGTCGGCATCGAAAACACGCCTGTAGAAAGCCGCATGCTGCGGCTTGACCAGCGACAGGCAGCGATCGACGTCGAAATGCTCGGACGCCATGGTGGCGACACGCAGGGTCAGATAGGGGATTGCGGGCAATTCCTTGAGGATTTCCGGATCGGCTGCAAGGCGAACGGGATCGATCAGCGACATGCCGGCATCAAGAAAGCTGGCGATCTCCGCGCCGAAGATGGAGCCGGATGAGCTGACCCGGTGCTCGGGCGTCACATGATGAACCCGCACCGTGCTGATCAGCCGCTCTTCAAAATAGATTCCAAAGACATAGGCATGACTGTCAAAATCGATGTCGTCGATGAGCATCGTGCCCGAAAGGGGCAGGATGTCAGCCATCTTGTATGCCTTGAAACGAATGCGGGCGACATCCTCCATGTCCTCCCCCGATTCCACCCGGCGATATTCGACATGGTCCAACAGTTCGAGCAGTCGCCCTGAAAACCTGTTCTGCTGCTCCGCTTTCATTTCATCAAATGCCCCTGTTAAGGGGGCATTCATCTTATAAACGGAGGCACCTCACAATGTTTTAATAAACTGCTAACCATAAACCATTTGTTAAGGTTAACAGATTATTAACGCTAAATTATAAACACCTGATTTAACTGCGAAACACCTTGCAACGGATGATTTCAGCAGCCTTTCGGCATATCAACGCCTGGGTGAAAAATGCCCCGAAAACCGGCCTAGAACGCCTGGACGACGCGTCGGTTGCGCCTTTTTGGCACAACGATCTTTTTCAGGAGAGTGTCCGACAGGCTTTCGATCGCCACGGACGGCATGGGGGCCGCGAAGACATAGCCCTGCACCAGATCGGCGCATTTATACTCATTGATCAAAGCCAGTTGATCGTTTGTCTCGACACCCTCGATGACGATCTTCAGTCCGAGTTCACGCGACAGATTGACCATGCCGCGCAGAAGCTTGAAGCGGCGCGCGTCCTCGCGGATGTTGCGAACGAAGGAACGGTCGATCTTGATGATATCCAGCGGCAACGCATCGAGATAGCTGAGGCTCGAGTAACCCGTCCCGAAATCGTCGATGGCAATGGTGATCCCGCATGCGCGCAGTTCCTGCAGGATAGACCGCACCTTGGCAGCCTCTTCCATCAGGCAGCTCTCCGTGACCTCCAGATGAAGCCGCGACGGATCCAGCCCCGTTTCGGAAAGAATGTCCGTGACGATCGAGACGATTTCGCTGTTGCGCAGATCAAGGATAGAGAGGTTTACGGAAACGGCTATGTGCTTCGGCCATGTCAGGCAGTCGCGACAGGCCTGCCGCAGCATGAAATGGGTAATATCGGAAACGACGCCGATTTCTTCGGCAAGCTGGATGAAGACGATGGGCGAAACCGGGCCGCGCTCGCGATGGGTCCAGCGGGCAAGCGCTTCGCAGCATTCGATGCGCGACCCGTCCGAGACGAACATCGGCTGGTAGGCAACCGACAGGCCATCGGTTTCCAGGGCTTCCCGCAGATCGGCCTTCAACTTCTGCCGGTCGAGATAGTGCGCGTCCATTTCCGCTTCGAACGCGGTGCAGCTTCCCTTGTCGCGGCTCTTGCTTTCGAACAGCGCCAGATCCGCTTTGACCTGCATATCCTCCAGCCGGAAATCGGTACTATCGGCAATCACATAACCTGCGCTCATCAAGATATTGAACGTGAAGCCGCTGGCGAGATACGAGCCCCTCATCTGGGCGTGCACCGTCCGTATCCGTTCCTCCAGGTCGCGTCGATTGGTCTCGCCTGGAAAGAACAACACGAATTCGTCGCCCATCAGGCGCGCGGCAACCGCCCTGTCTCCCGTCACATTCTTCAGCCGCTCCGAAATCGCGCACAGCAACCGGTCGCCAACGATGTGACCGCGCGTATCGTTGACATGCTTGAACTCGGCGACATCGAGGATCATAAAGCCCGCGTGGCCGGTGCTTTTGCGATCGGCGAGCGCATTGCTCACCAGTTCGCTGAAATAATCGCGGTTGGGAAGACCGGTCAGCGTATCGAAGCGGACCATCTGCAGGATTTTCTTTTCCGCCCGCACACGCGCCGTCACATCTTCGAAAATCAGCACGACGCCGCCATCGGCGCGCCTACTTGCAGAAAACTCCAGAAAGAGGTCGTCCGAAAACGGGATGAGGGCGCGCGACTGCATGCCCTTCATCAAGTGATCGAGCTGTTTCAGAACCTGCTTTGCCTGATCCTGTTCAAGAAACGTGTGACGGACGCCGTAGCGCAACACGGTATCGAGATGACAATCCTTGACGTGTGCCTGATCACCCAGATTGAGAAGCTCGCATGCCCGCCGATTGGCAACGAGGATGCGGTTGTCGGCATCCAGCATGAACAGACCGTGCGGCATGTTGTTGAGGGCGAGATCGAAACGGCCCGCGATCGTCGATATTTCGCGGGCGGCCAGGACGTTTTTGTGCAAGGTTTCCCGCACCCCTCGCGCCATCGACCAGGTCGTCAGGATGAATGGCACCATCAGCAGCGCAAGCAAAGCCATGAAGCCGTCCATCAGGGCCAGCAGGCCGATGATGATTGGGGCACAGGCCGACAGGGACATGACGACGACAGCCCGCGCCGAGCCGTAGTTACGTCCGACGAGAGAAACCATGGTGGCAAGCGTAACGGAAATGCAGGCGAGTTCGGCAAACGGGTCCCGGCTGACGAGAATGGCATATCCGCAGGCCGTGCCGAGTGTGACGGTCGCGCAGACAGCACCCGCATTGTAACGGTTTTCCCAGCGGCGAATGCCTCTGAAATCCAGCGCTGCCAGGTTTTCGCGGTCAAACTGACGCATGCCGATGCTACGTATGAACCAGATCAGGACGATGGAGGCGGCGCAGGCGAGGTAAAAGAAGTCATCTGTTTTCGCCAGGACGAGCATGAACGTCACGACATGCGACAGCATGCCGATCAAAAGTGTCTGACGGTATTCGTAGAGAGAGCTTACGAACGAAAGATAGACATCGCTCGGAAGAGCGCTCTGTTCATTTGATTTCATGAACCCCCTGCTCCGGTTTGGCGAAGTGTTATTCCCGAGGGTTTAACGAAAGATTTCGAGCGCTTACCGGAAAAAATCTTCCCATATATTGGGCCTGACGGTCGGGATGCGGCCTTATTGAAAGATTTCAACCCAGTATTGCAGCCATTTCTAAAGCATATTGCTTTTCTGCAACCATGCATAGATTCAACCGCGAACTGGTTATTCGTATTTTCCAGCGCGGAGATTCCTTCAAACCGTTGTCCGATAAATTAACTGCCGGAATGGTTACTGCAATTCTAAGGAAAATATGTCAAATCTTGCCCGTCGCAGCCGGACAGTCGGATGCACCTCCAAAATACCAACAGAGTTGACTTTATCCTGCCGCTCGCGGCAATGGCTTGGTAACTTGACATAAGGCTGTGACTCGCCCGGAACAGAGAGCGAAGAGCCGCAGGTGGAGACCCGCAATGCCTAAACCCGTTGTTGCGATACCGGCTGACTTCAGGACGTTCGATGGCAACGTCTGGCACGCCACGCCACATCAATATGTCCGCGCCGCCGTCGAAGGCTCTGGCGTCATGGCATTCCTGGTCCCCGCGCTCGAGAACGGCAACGATGCCGATGCGATCCTCGACCGGGTGGACGGTGTTCTTGTCAGTGGATCCCGCACCAACGTGCACCCCTCCCTGTATGGAAAGGAGGCCACGGAGAATGACGGCCCCTTCGATCCGGGCCGCGACGCGACGAGCCTTCCCCTGATCCGGTGCGCGCTGGAGCGCGGCGTCCCGTTGCTGGCCATCTGCCGTGGCATCCAAGAACTGAATGTTGCACTCGGCGGCACGCTGGCAAGCGAGATCCAGGACATGCCCGGCATCTGGGATCACCGCAAACCCGACGTATCCGATCTCGATACGGCCTACGGCATCCGTCAGAATGTCATCGTCAAGGAAGGAAGCTGCCTTGCTTCCGTTCTCGGCGCCGGCGAAGTGCAGGTGAATTCGCTGCACCGGCAAGCGATCTCAAAGGCCGCACCGCGCCTCGCCGTCGAGGCCGTTGCCGAAGACGGGACGATCGAGGCCGTGTCGGTCATCGATGCGAAGGCTTTTGCCGTGGGCGTGCAATGGCATCCGGAATACTGGGTCGGCCGTGACGGCCCGTCATCGACATTGTTTAAGGCATTTGGCGATGCAGTGCGCGCCTATGCTGAGGCGAAAACGAAGGGCTGACGGCGGAGTCCGTCAGGCTGTTAGGCTGTCTTCCGCTTGAAAGGCGTCTCTGCCACCGGCGTCAACGCCGATCCTGTTTCAAACCAGGCAATCAGATTGTCCACGACCAGATCGGCCATGGCGTTTCGCGTCGCCTGTGACGCGGAGCCGACATGCGGCAACAGCGAGGCGTTCGGCAGCGCCAAAAGGGCATCCGGCACAAACGGCTCGTTCTCGAAGACATCGAGACCTGCAGCCGCGATGACGCCACGCTGAAGCGCATCGGCAAGTGCCGCCTCGTCCACGGTGGTGCCGCGTCCAACATTGATCAGCACGCCCTGCGCCCCCAGTGCCTGAAGAACCTCTGCGTTCACCGTTCTGCGGGTACTGTCGGTGCCAGGCACGATGACAATGATCGTATCGACCGCCTCGGCCATACCCTTCAGCGTCGGATAATGAGTATAGGCAAGTCCGTCGCGCGGTGTGCGGGTATGATAGGCGATGGAAACGCCGAAGCTTTCGAGGCGTCTGGCAATTGCCAGGCCGATGCGACCAAGGCCATAAAGACCGACAGTGCGGCCGCGCAAGGTCAGCGGCGACAGCGCAAAGGCGCCTTCCCTGGCCCAGCGCCCCTGACGCAGCCACTGTTCGGCAGCAGGAAGCCGGCGCACGGTGTTGAGCAGCAGGCCGATCGCCGTGTCCGCCACTTCTTCCGTCAGCACGTCCGGCGTGTTTGTCACCACGACACCGCGCTTTGCCGCATGCGTGGCATCGATGCCGTCATAGCCAACGCCGAAATTCGCAACGATTTCGAGGTTGGGAAAGGCATCCATGAAACTGACAGGGATCTTGCCCTGTACGGTGATACCGGAAACCCCGGTGGCCAGATCCGCCGTCACCAATGCGGGATCGGCGGCAGCGACGAAGACCGGTTCGAAATGATCCGGCAGGCGATCGAGCACACGCTGGCTCATCTTTCCGGGCACGAGAATACGGGGGCGGCCTTGCGGCATGATTCGCTCCTTCCGGGATGGGATCGATTATTCGGTTGAATTGGGCCGAAGCGGTCCAGTCGACTGGCGGATTCGCATTTCGGGCTTGATCAGGTGGATACCGTCCGGCTCGTGGCTGCCGTTGAGCTTGTCGAGCAGCGCGCGGGCGGCACTGCGGCCGACATCGGACTGGCCGTTCCAGACCGTGGTGAGTGCTGGCGTCGAGATCGAGGCTTCCTCGAGGTCGTCGTAACCGGTGACCGACACATCGCGACCGGGAACGAGGCCGGCGCGGGCAATTCCGTTCATCATGCCGATGGCGACGAGATCGTTCCAGCAGACGACCGCCGTTGGCTTCTGCGGCAGGGAAAGCAGATGCACCGCAGCCTCGAAGCCGCCCTGCATGGAGCGGGGGCCGGGAATGCGCAGGTCCGGATCGACGTCGATATTGGCCTTGCGCAACGCGTTGACATAACCCTGATACCGGTCGCGCCCAGTGGACGTCTGGTCGGTGCCGCCGACCATGGCGATGACGCGATGGCCGAGGCTGATCAGGTGATTGGTGGCAAGCGAAATGCCATAGGCGTCATCGCCCCGGAAGATCGGCACGTCCAGGCCCTCGATCGAACGGGCGATCAGGATGGCCGGCATGCCGTTGTCTTCCGCAAGCATGATATCCTCCGGCGGCGTGCCGATGGCCGGCGACATGATCACGCCATCGCCGCCCAGCTGCAGCAAAGTCTCGATGAAAGCGCGCTGCTTCTCGACGGAATCGTAATGGTTGGAAAGAATGAAGGTCTGCCGGTCGCGATCGAGTTCAGCCTCGATGGCCTTGAGGATTTCGCCATAGAACGGGTTCATGATGTCGTGCACGACGACGCCGATGATGCCGGAGCGGGAGGTACGGAGGCTGGCGGCACGGCGATTATAGATGTAGCCGAGCGCGCGGGCCTGTTCCTTGATCTTGTCCCTTGTCATGGCGGCGACAAGAGGGCTGTCGCGCAATGCCAGTGAAACCGTGGCCGTGGACACACCAAGCGTTTCCGCAATGGTGGAGAGTTTGATCTTCTGCGCCACGTTTCCCCCTTAAATTTCGCCGGCTGGACACCGCTATTTTTAAATCCTCTTTAAACTCTTTAAATTGATGTCGCAATCTCCAATCCTGAGCCGGCTTCACTCCGCGATGGCAGAGTTCTGCAGATTGCCGTCGACGGCACGCAACAGCTTCATCAGTGTCTTGATCTGCTTTTCGGTGAGACCTCTGGTTGCCATGTCTTCCGAGGTTTTCCCGGCTTCACCGATGATCTGCAATCGGTCGCGGCCACTTGTGGTCAGATAGACCTTTGTCAGGCGGGCATCCTCGTCGTCGGCCCGTCGCTCCAGGAATCCCTGCGCTTCCATGCGGCCGATCGTGCGGGTCATCGTCGGAGCCTTGACGCCAAGCTTCATCGCCAGAACGCCGGCCGTCAGGCCATCCGTCTCAGCCAGCGCCAGCATGACGCCGTCCTGCCCGGCATAAAGACCGCTTTCGAGCAGATTGCGCGACAACACAGTCCGCATCGACCGGGCCGCCTGCACCAGCACCGACGCGAGATCCTGCGCGTGGACGGCAACGTCATGCTTCTTCTTGCCTCCCTTGGCTTTCTTTTCGGCCTTGTTCTTCTTTCCCATCGGTCCTCCACCAAATTTCTTGCGCGGCTACCTGTCCACTGTATGACTCGAATAACACAGCCACCGCAAGTACAACCGAAAGGCATAAAAAAAGCATGACATTCCCGGCACCGCGTTGGAAAGACAATGTTTCCGATCTTCCACCCACCGCCCGGGAAGATTGGATCGCCGTGCTTCCGCTGGGCGCGTATGAACAGCATGGGCCGCACCTGCCTTTCGATACCGATACGCTGATCGCCGAGGGGCTCGTCGCGCGGATCATCGCCCAGATGCCGGCTGCGCTGCCCGCGACTTTCCTGCCAACGGAGCCGGTCGGCTATTCCATCGAACATATGGATGTCGAAGGTACGCAGTCTCTTGATTACGATGAAGCAGTGCGGCGCTGGCTTGGCATTGCCGAGGATTTGAACGCCAAGGGCATCCGCAAATTCGTGATGCTAAATGCCCATGGTGGCAACGCGCCGCTGATGACGATCGTCGCAACAGAGGCACGCACACGGTTCAACATGCTGGCGGTCGCCACGAGCTGGACGCGCTTCGGGCAGCCGGATGGCTGGATCTCGCCGGAAGACAAGGCGATCGACATTCACGGCGGCGATATCGAGACGTCGGTGATGCTGGCGATGTATCCGGAGAATGTCGACAGGGGGAAAGCGGTGCGGTTCGGGTCGCGCCAAACCGAGTTCGCGCATCGTTTCAAACATCTGCGCGCCTACGGCCCGCATGCCTTCGGCTGGAAGATGTCCGACCTGAACGCTAAAGGTGTCGCCGGTGATGCTTCCGCTGCTACGGCTGAACGGGGCGAGCAATTGGTCGCCCATGCGGTGTCCGGCATCATCGAGTTGCTGGAGGATGTCGCAGCCTTCGATCTTTCGATCCTCCGGTAACAACCGGCAATCGCCTCCTGTCCCTGATCCGGAAAAAGCAACATGAAGATCATGCCGGCATTTGCGCTGGCGCTTTCCATCTCCTATATCAACACCAACCCCATGCCGGAAGGCGTCAAAAATTTCCGAGGCTCCCATGACCGAAGCATCCACAGCTGCCAAGCCCATTCCCGTCACCGTGCTCACGGGCTATCTCGGCGCCGGCAAGACGACGCTGCTCAACCGCATCCTGACGGAAGCCCACGGCAAGAAATACGCCGTCATCGTCAACGAGTTCGGCGAGATCGGCATCGACAACGACCTGATCGTCGAATCCGACGAAGAAATCTACGAGATGAACAATGGCTGCGTCTGCTGCACGGTGCGCGGCGACCTGATCCGCGTCGTCGAAGGCCTGATGCGCCGCCCCGGCCGCTTCGATGCGATCATCGTCGAAACCACCGGCCTTGCCGATCCGGTACCCGTCGCCCAGACCTTTTTCATGGACGACGACGTGCGCGCCAAGACCGAGCTCGACGCCGTTATCGCGCTGGTCGATGCCAAGCACCTGCCGCTGCGCCTGAAGGACTCACGCGAGGCCGAGGACCAGATCGCCTTTGCCGATGTCGTGCTTTTGAACAAGACCGACCTCGTCACGCCGGAAGAGCTGGCGAAGATCGAGGCGACCGTGCGCGCCATCAACCCGTCCGCCCGCATCCACCGCACCGAGCGCTCCAACATCGACCTGACCAAAGTCCTCAACCAGGGTGCCTTCAATCTGGAACGGGCGCTGGAAAACGAGCCGCACTTCCTCGACCACGACGATCACCATGACCATGATCATGCCTGCGGCCCGGACTGCACCCACGATCATCATCACCACGATCACGACCATCACCACCATGATCATGATCATCACGGGCACGACCACCATCACCACGATCACGCCCCCTCGCCGATCCATGACGTGACGGTGCAATCCGTTTCGCTGCGCGGCGGCGAGATGAACCCGGACCGCTTCTTCCCGTGGATCCAGAAGATCACCCAGACGGAAGGCCCGAATATCCTGCGGCTCAAGGGCATCATTGCCTTCAAGGGCGACGCCGACCGTTATGTCGTCCAGGGCGTTCACATGATCATCGAAGGCGATCACCAGCGCGCCTGGAAGGATGGCGAGAAGCGCGAAAGCCGCCTCGTCTTCATCGGCCGCGAATTGGACAAGGAAAAGCTGGAGCGCACTTTCAACGCCTGCGCGGCTTGAATGGCGACACCGCTTCAGGATCTAAGAGGATTCGAACTGGAGATCGGTGACGTTCTTCGGCTGCCCGAAAACTATGATCTTGGACCGGGCTCGGGGCCCGTCGATCTGCTCGTCTTCGACCCACCCGATGATGATTGCGGCCCCGGTCTTATGGTTGTCTCAGGTCACAAGTCCGGCCAGACGTTCTGCATTTTTCCGAGCGAGAGCCGAAGCGAGCATGGCGGCCTGTCCGCGGGCTGGCTGCTGGAAAACTGGGACCAGTGGTTCCGGTTTTCCTCTGTTGATCAGCCAATGCCGGCTGATGGCGCCAGCGTTATCTCTTCGTACAGCCTCCTCGATGAAGAGGAGCCGTATGATCCAAATCAAGCGCTGGAAAATGCGCGCGATAGAATGATACAACCACGCCCGGCGGAAATCCGTATCCTCTTGGCCCAGCCAGCGGGGCATTTCATCGAGATGACCGCGATCGCGCCGGATATCGACCTCGGCCGTGAACGCATTCTGGTTTCATGGCTGCCCTACCAAGAGGACGGATTTGAGTTGATGACCCTGTATTTCAATGCAAAGAGCTGGAAGACAAACCTGAGCTTCCATTCGGAACATTGGAAAGCCATATCAAAAGAAGAGCCTGCCTGATGCCCACAGTTGCCCCCCTTGATCTCGAAGGCCATGTCGCCGGCGTGGCCTTTCTCGGCGACGTGCCGTTTTTCGCCGAATCCTCCGGCCTCATCCATCGCCTCGATCATGGTCACAAGACCGTGGAAGCGCATGAAGGTCTGCTGTCGTGCATTCGCGACGACGCGACCGAGACGCTGCTGACCGGCGGTGAGGACGGCAAGGTGCTGCGTATTCGGGCGGATGGCACGGCGAGCGAAATCGCCAATGTGCCCCGCAAATGGATTTCTCAGGTCGCCGCCGGGCCGCAAGGTGCGGTCGCCTATGCCTATGGCAAGACGGCGCATGTCAGGCTGGCGGACGGCACCGTCAAGGATTTCACCGAGGAGCGCACGGTCGAAGGCATCGCCTTTGCGCCGAAGGGCCTGCGGATTGCTGTTGCCCGCTATAACGGCGTGTCGCTGCATTGGGTGGGAATCGCCGGTCAGCCGGTCGATCTCGAATGGAAGGGCGCGCATACTGGCGTGACCTTCTCGCCCGACGGACGCTTCGTTGTCACCTCGATGCAGGAAAACGCACTGCACGGCTGGAAGCTCGACACCAAACCCGGCGCCGAGACGCGGCATATGCGCATGACCGGCTATCCGGCCAAGATCAAGTCCGTTTCCTGGTCGGCCAAGGGCAAATGGCTCGCATCATCCGGCGCGCCTGCCGCGATCGTCTGGCCGTTCCAGGCCAAGGACGGCCCGATGGGCAAGGCGCCGCTTGAGCTCGGCACCCGCGCCAACATCATGGTGACGCAGGTCTGCTGCCATCCGGCCGAGGAGATCGCGGCAATCGGCTATGCCGACGGCATGATCATGGTAGTCCGCTTTACCGACAGCAAGGAAGTCCTCCTTCGCCGCCCCGGCAAGGGGGCGATCACCGCCATGGCCTGGAACAAGACCGGCCGCCAGCTGGCCTTCGGCAGTGAAGCCGGCGACAGCGGCGTGGTCGATATCGCGGGCTGATGTCCATTGCATGTGTGGCGCGGATCAGTGCACCACACATGTCCCGCACCGGCTCACCACATCAATTCCACCTGCGGCCGTCCGTTCGAGGTTTTCTCGACCGTCCGGCCGGTTTCGTCGATCGTGCACTGGACCCGCTTTCGGAAGGCCGAGAAGCTATCGAAAGTCACGACATCCACGGGCTCGTCGAAATCCAGTATCAGCCGGTAACGCCCAGGTTGGGCGGTGATGGCCTGGACACCGAGGATTTTCGCCTCGAACGGCTGGCCGAGATAGTGGCCCCTGACGCGCGAGCCGAGCATCCATGGATTGAGCGGCGGCCGGTTGCCGACCATCGCATGCAGCGTGTTCCAGTCGCGAAAACCGTATTGCGCGGCCAGAAGCTCCAGCGATTTCGAGTGGGTGATGTCCCGGCCGTCAACAGCCAAACCGGCGCGCAACCGCTTCGCCTGGTCTTTCAGGGCATCGAGTGAGGGTAGCGGGACCGATCCGCGCATCTTCAAGTCTCCAACATGGAGCGTGCAGTCATTCGGAGGGAGCCCGCCTTGCCACCGTTCGCACGCCATATGATGGACGACCGAAAATGGGAACGAGAGACTTCACCAAAAGCTTGAAGCTTGCGGACGGCCGGGGCTCTCACCCGTTGCCGCGGCGTGTAATTCATTATGTGAGCCGTGTCAAATATCGCCTACAATAAGAAACGGTGGACGATACCGTTTCGATATCATCCACCGTCAGTCGTGTCAGATATTTTTGGCCGCAGGGAGAGGCGGGGCTACACCTCTCCCTGCGCCTCAAGTGTCAACGGCGCTTCTTGCCGCCGCCACCAGAGAGGATACCGAGGCCGAGGTCCAGATCGGTACCATTGCCCGACAGGATTCCGCTCAGGACGCTGACACCATTGCCGTTCAGCGCGTTGTTGAGGATGTTGTTGCCGGAGAGAACGTCACCGACGCCCACGGCCGGCGCAATGACGATACCGCCATTGGCGATGCCGTTGTTCTTGCCATTGAAGAGGTTGAGCGACAGGCCACCGGCAGAAGCCGGCGAAACCGTTGCTGCGACAGCTGCGAGAGAGACGAATGCGATGAATGCGGACTTGAAGCTCATGGTGTTACCTCCGTTGGATGTGCATCCCTTGTGCACAACCAGAAGGATATGCCTGAAATCAAAACACTCAAGCGAAGATGATATTCATCATAAATTGTTAACCATAATAAATACAACTTTAAGATTTTCTCTCATAGGGCGAATAACTAGACATATGCATTCTTTTACGCGCACATGACTATAGGCCGCCAGCAACCCTAGGAGTTATTTAACCATCTAAATGCAGACTGCCCTTAAGAAACCTTGCGTTGAGGAAACGGCGGATGCGCCTATTGCTGATCATTGCGGTGTCTATGGCAATCGTGCCTTTGGCATCGGTGGCGCATAGCGAACCAACCATCGAATATTGGACCAAGCAGGGATATTCGAGCAATCTTTTGGAGAGTCCGGAACCACTTTCTGGCCCATTCTGGGAGGGATCCCTCAAATTGAAGGGGACGATCGGTCAAGACGGTGCAAAGCTCAGCTATGGAATATATCAGAAGGAGCTGCGGACCGGTGCCTATCGGTTCGGTGACACGCACGAAACCGGATTCAACCTGGGATATGCACAGCAACTCGGAAAAGATACAGTGCTGGAGTTGGAGACGTCCTATATCCGCAACAGCTCCGGAGACGTCTTCCTGCAACTTCCGGGAAACATCATCGGATACCGGGCCGTCGACAGCGCCGTTCAGGCCGGCGGCAAGATTACAACCACTGCGTTTGGTGGCAAGACGGCTTTCACAGCAAAGATAGCCGAGTTGCGCAAAGGCGACGCGCACTTCACGATCGACCTTTTGAAGCCGGCAAAACTGGATCCGGACGTCGGGCTTTTGACACTTGGTGTCAACCACTACGCCTCGGCAAAGGGCGGCGAACTGTGTTTTTGTCTCGAGTATAACCAATCGATGATCAACAAGGACGAACAGGCCATCTACTCCCGCTTTCCGGCATCGACTTTGCGCGGCTCCCTCGCCTATGGCAAAGAATTCGGCGCTGGCCTGTCACTGATCGCAGAAGCTGGCATTATCGTGCTCTCAAGCGACGACCTCAGTCACGGCAACCGGCAAAGCAGACCCTATCTGCGCGGGGAAGCCAAATGGACAACCTTCGCCGACCTCGAATTCGCCGCCGCCTACAAACATGACATCGCCATTGGCGATATCGACGATGCGCTGGCGGAAATCGTCGACAGCTACAAGATCTCGGTGTCGCGCCAGCTCAATCCGTGGGCGAAAATCACGCTCGCGTATAGTCGAACCGAAAGCGAATATATCTATTATGTTTACGACCGCACAACGAGGAACGTGTCGGCGAAGCTGACGCTCGGACAGGAAAAATCACCGCAATTCGAAATCGGCTATGCCCATGTCAAACAGACGGAGGCAGACCCGAGCGCAAACTACAAGGGCAGCGAGATCACCGCGCGCGTCAGCGGTTCCTTCTGAACAGGGATGCCATGCCCTGAAGACACGGCACCCCCATTATCAAGCAGCGCGCCGCAAACGCGGCATGGCGAGCTTGCGACCGCTGCCGACCAGCATGCCGGCAGCGCCGTCCAGCCAGCCCTCTTTCAATTCCAGCGCCAGGAAGCGGTCACGCTCGAACGGACCGGGCATCACCAGATGGCGCGCCTTGGCGGCAAAGAAACCGAAACGCTCGTAATAAGGTGCATCGCCGACCAGCAGGATGGCGCCGTGGCCACGGCTCTTTGCCTCACCGATGGCCGCGCGCATCAACGCACCGCCGATACCCCTGCCCTCATGGTGGCCATCGACAGCCAGCGGTCCAAGCATCAGGGCTTCGATCGGCACACCGTCGCGGCTAACGCCGGCTTCGACATTCCACAGGCGCACCGTGCCGATGACATGACCATCCGCATCGCGGGCAACCAGAGCCAGGCCTTCGGCCGGTACGCGGCCGCGGCGCAGCGTCTCGGACGACTTGCGGCGGCGGTTCGGGCCCATGGCACGGTCAAGCAGGTTTTCACGCGCGACGACGTCGCCCGGATTTTCGGTGTCGATGGTGAAAGCATTCTGCGCAAAGAAGGCGCGAACAGAATCAAGAACAGCGGCCATTTTGGCCTCCCGTACCCAATACCGTGATAAGCGGCGGTTATAACGAATTGTGAATTGGCTGCTCCGGTTTAACCCGGAGCAGACTTGTCAGATAACGCCAATCAGATGACGTAAGACTTCAGCGGGTCGAAACCGTTGAAGGCGACGGCCGAATAGGTCGTCGTGTAGGCGCCGGTGCCTTCGATCAGAACCTCGTCGCCGATCGTCAGCGTGACCGGCAGCGGATACATGTTCTTCTCGTACATCACATCGGCCGAATCGCAGGTCGGGCCAGCCAGAACGCAAGGCTCCATTTCGTCGGCGTCATGGATGGTGCGGATCGGATAACGGATCGCCTCGTCCATGGTTTCGGCGAGACCGCCGAACTTGCCGATGTCGAGAAACACCCAGCGGTGGTTATCGTTGTCCGACTTCTTCGAGATCAGGACGACTTCCGCCTTGATCACGCCGGCATTGCCGACCATGCCGCGGCCCGGCTCGATGATGGTCTCCGGAATGTTGTTGCCGAAGTGCTTGCGCAGCGACGAGAAGATCGCCTTGCCATAGGCTTCCGCCGACGGCACGTCGCGCAGGTACTTGGTCGGAAAACCACCGCCCATGTTGACCATCTTCAGCTCGATGCCCTGCTTGGCCAGCTGCACGAAGACGCGCTTGGCATCGGCAAGAGCCGAATCCCAGGCATCGACCTTGGTCATCTGCGAACCGACATGGAACGAGACGCCGTGCGAAACGAGACCGAGCTGATGCGCGTAGACGAGAACGTCGACGGCCATCTGCGGCACGCAGCCGAACTTGCGCGACAGCGGCCATTCGGCGCCTTCGCCATCGGTCAAAACACGGCAGAATACGCGGGCGCCGGGAGCGGCACGAGAAATCTTTTCGACTTCCTCATGGCTGTCGACGGCAAACAGCGAGACGCCGAGCGCATGCGCCTTGGCAATGTCACGTTCCTTCTTGATCGTGTTGCCGAAGGAGATGCGCGAAGCGGTCGCACCGGCGTCGAGCGCCATTTCGATTTCGGCCACGCCGGCGCAATCGAAGTTGGAGCCCATCGAGGCGAGCAGGCGCAGGATTTCCGGCGACGGGTTTGCCTTGACGGCATAGTAGATCGAGCTGTCCGGCAGGGCGTGACGGAAAGCCTTGAAATTGTCGCGCACGACATCGAGGTCAACCACAAGGCATGGGCCTTCGGGACGTCGGGTGTTCAAAAAGTCGATGATGCGTGCAGTCGTCATGGTTCTATCCCCAATCAGGTACGCTCCACGAAAACGTGGAGGACAAAGGACATACGTGCTCACGTCCTGGAACCAGCCGGTGGAGACCCCGGATCCAGACATGCGCACGATGCGCGAATGATGGATCAACGCTCCGCCAAGAGCTTCGATCCGCTTTGTCTGCCATTGATTGGAAGGAGAACCTACCGCACGTCCGGCAATGATGGTGTGCCTCTTCAGTAACCCCGGCTGATGGAAAGCCGGCAGAGAACAAAAAGGCCCGCACCGTCGTTGCTTCGAATGTCCTCGCATTTCCGGTTGGCCGGGATAGCGACTGGAGGGGTTAGTTCCAGGTACCTTACCAATTCCTCACCAAACGAGGGATCGGCGGACACCCATGGGCACGTGCGACTTTGGGCTGACGTGGAGATAAGAAAAAACCTTGTCGTAATCAAGACTTTTTTCGAATTCGCCGTAGAATTTTTATCTCAGGGAGCGGCAATTAATATGTTCAAATTTCCCGAACAAGCCGGATCAGGGCCTCGCAAAGCCCAACGTCTTGTTTTAAGTTCATTTTCCAACAAAGATGATCGCATCCGCCGCGCCAAGGAAGTGTTAACGCCAAGGCCGCCGTGAGAACAGCAGCCTGCACCGCAAGGCGCGCCGAAGAGGCCTATTGACCGAATCAACCGAGGGCAGCGGCCCTCTCTTCGCAGGAAATGGCCAATCATGGATACTTTGACCCGCATCCGCGCCTTCATCGATGTGGTCGATGCGGAAGGCTTTTCGGCCGCAGCACGGCGCGTCGGGCGCTCGAAGGCGCTGTTGTCCAAATATGTGCGGGAACTGGAAGACGAACTCGGCGCCCTGCTGCTCAACCGAACGACCCGTCAGTTTTCGCTGACCGAAGCCGGGCACACCTATTACCGCACGGCATCGGAAATCCTGAAAGAGATAGACAATCTTGCTGACCTGGTTCGCGCCAGCAATTCCGATCTCAAGGGACGCCTGCGCATTTCCGCGCCGCGCACCTTCGTCGATGCCGAGATCGGCCAGTCGCTGATCGACTTCGGCAAGGCACATCCGGAACTGTCTCTGGAAATCGTCTCGGACGATCGCTTCGTCGATCTGGTCGAGGAAGGCTTCGACGTAGCGGTCCGTATCACCAGGCTCGAGGATTCGACGCTGATTGCCCGCAAGCTCGACGACTTCCAGGTGCAGATCTGTGCGTCGCCGGAGTTTCTCGCAAAAAGCGGACCGATCCATCATCCCTCGGAACTATCGCGGCACGCCTGCATCATCGACACCAATGGCCGGTCCTATAGCAACTGGCGCTTCGTCGAAAAGGACGGCACCGGCTTCAGCGTTCCCGTCGGCGGACCGATCGAGGTCAACAGCCCGCTTGCAGCCGTGCGCGCGGCCGAATCCAGCATCGGCATTTCCAGCGTCCCCGATTTCATCGCCCGGCCGAAGATCGCAGCGGGAACGCTTGTCTCCCTTCTTGAAGAATACCTTCCCAAGGATCGCGGCATTTATGCGATCTATCCGCACCGCCGCTATCTGCCGACGAAGGTGCGGACCCTGGTCGATTTCCTGCATGCCTGGTTCCGCAAGAACACGGAAAATTGACGACTTTGCCGCAGGTGCCGCGTCCCAATTCCGTCCCATTTGCCGCTACATTGCATGAACGCTGGCGTTGCGTCGGCATAGCCGAGGGAATTGCGACAGTATGAAATCATCGTCCCTGATGCTGACGGCAGCGGCATGTCTTGTCCCCTGTGCCGCCCTAGCCCATCCGCATATCTTCGCCGAAGCACGACTTGAGATCGTCGCTGACGCGACGAACCAGATCACCGAACTGCGCAACGTGTGGCGCTTCGACGAGCTGTTTTCGGCTAGCGTCGTCATGGATTTCGACAAGAACTCGAATGCCCAGCTTGACCCGGATGAGCTGAAGGAAGTCGGCCAGACCGTTCTCGATTCCCTCGCAGAGTACAATTATTACACCACGATCATGGACAATGGCAAAACCGTGAAGGTCAACAAGCCGGACGCGATCCAGGCTGATTACAAGGACGGACAGCTGCTTTTGATGTTCGCCGTCAAACCTTCGGAAGCAATACCGCTCAAGGGCAAGTTCTCCTTCGGCATTTATGACCCCACCATGTACACGGCGATGGATTTTCCGACGGACGGCGATCTTGTTCCTGTTGGCAACCAGCTGAATGCCTGCGAACACAAGGTGGTTCGTCCGGATCCAGACGAAGTGCTTTCCCAGAACCAGGCCAGCCTGACCGACGCCTTTTTCAACGATCCAACAGGAACCGATATGTCGAAAATGTTTGCGACCAGGATCGAATTCAAATGCTGACGGCACGCAACTCCGCGCGCCTGATCGGCCTTTCGCTGGTACTCGCGGCCGT
This sequence comes from Rhizobium herbae, assembly GCF_017873135.1. Taxonomy (GTDB): domain Bacteria; phylum Pseudomonadota; class Alphaproteobacteria; order Rhizobiales; family Rhizobiaceae; genus Pararhizobium; species Pararhizobium herbae. The sequence continues at coordinate 320,892 of NZ_JAGGJV010000004.1, forward strand.
CAGCGTGACGATGGCTCACGCCCAGTCGCCGCTCGGCATTGGCACGGCCGAACCGTCTTTCCAGACCACCGGGATATTCGGCGGATTTTTCGCCTGGGTGAACATGGAGCAGCAGCGTTTTTATCACACGCTGACGGAAGCGATCAAAGGCATGCGGGAAAACCCGTGGCATCTCTGGTCGCTGATCGGGCTGTCCTTTGCCTATGGCGTTTTCCACGCAGCCGGCCCCGGCCACGGCAAGGCGGTGATCTCCTCCTACATGATTGCCAACGAGACCGAACTGAAGCGCGGCGTGCTTTTGTCGTTCCTGTCCTCGATGATGCAGGGCGGGGTTGCCATCCTTCTCGTCGGCGCCGCCTATCTCGTGCTGCGCGGATCGTCGATCTCGATGACGCAGGCGACGCATTTCCTTGAGGTGGTCAGCTACGCGCTGATCGCGGCCTTTGGCGGCTGGCTGCTGTTCCGCAAGCTGCGAGGCATGCGGGCACGCAGCCTGGCACCGGCGATGGCACATGATCATCACGATCATCGACACCACCATGACCACGCGCACCATGACCATGGACATTCGCACGATCACGGTCATTCGCATGACCACGGCCACAGCCATGGGCCTGGCGAAGTCTGCGACACCTGTGGCCACGCGCATGCGCCCGATCCATCGATGCTGAAAGGCGATCGTTTTGCGCTCCGGGAAGCCTGGTCGGCGATCATCGCCGTGGGGTTGCGACCGTGTTCCGGGGCGCTGATCGTTCTGAGCTTCGCTTTGCTGAACGGGCTCTATCTCGGCGGCGTGCTCTCGGTCTTTGCCATGTCGATCGGCACCGCCATTACTGTTTCGGCGCTGGCGACGTTGGCGGTAACCGCCAAGGATCTGGCCGTTCGCTACGCTTCAAGCGAAAACTCGGCCATGCGCATCAGCAACGGCATCGAAATCTCCGGCGCTTTGCTGGTGCTGGTGCTGGGTTTCGTACTCCTGGGCGCGTCGCTGCAGGCCTAAAGCAATTCCAGCAAAAATGCGCAGCGGTTTTGCGTCCGGAATTGCGTAAAATAAAAAGTCAGAGCCCGCGCCGGCGCTGGTAGTGAGCCCGCAGCCAGAAGATCAGGAAAAAGCCGAGTACGAACAGCGCGCCGAATGCGGCAGCAAGCCACGGCGAGAAATCGCCGAGCCAGAGCATGATTTTCGGCAGGATGAAGAACCCCACCCCGACGACGAGCAGGATGACCGCGGCGGCAATGGCCGGCGAGCGCTCCTTTTTCTCTGGCATATTCATGCCGTCTCCTTTTCAGCAAGCTCTGCGCGGATGTCTTCGAGCTTGCGCTTCTGCGTTCCGTCGCCTGAGAAGTTCTCTGGCGACAGCCAGGCTTCGAAGGCGGCGTTGAGCAAGGGCCACTCGCCATCGATGATCGAGAACCAAGCGGTATCACGGTTCGCCCGCTTGGACAGCATATGCTGCCGGAAAACACCTTCGAAGGTGAAACCAAGACGGTTCGCGGTCTTCTTGCTCGCCTCGTTGCGGTTGTCGCATTTCCACTCGTAACGCCTATAACCGAGGTCCTCGAAGGCGTGCTTGGCCATCAGATAGTGCACCTCGGTTGATAGTGGCGAGCGGGCCATCGAGAACGAATGGGCGACACCACCGACCTCAACCACGCCATTGGCCGGATCCGGCCGCATGTAATTGGCCATGCCGACAACGTCGCCGCTTGCCTTGTCGGAAAACACCTCGGTGATCCAGCCGGCTTTCTGCACGCCGGTCAGCCAAGCATCAAAATCCTCGATGCTCCGAAAGTCGTCCTGCGCGAAATACTGAAGACGCGCATTGATATCGAGCCCGCCAAAGGCCTGCCACAGCGCTTCCAGGTGCACCGCACGGTCATAGGGTACGATGCGGACGTAGCAGCCTTCCAGTGTCACCGGCTTCGGGGCAGGACAGCCGGTCCAATTCGTCAAATCACGCATTTGCACCTCCCGGAGAGACCACACCACCGGCCTTGATACCGGTTCGGGCAAGGGCCCAAACCGGTTACATCAAAGGCTTTGGCGCTGGCATAGGACAGCTCAGGCATCCGTACAAATGCAAAGTGGTGATGGGTCTATCACCAGGGCGACTTTATCGGCGGTTCGCCGACCTGGGGCACGGATGTCTGGGGAGCGTTCGCCTGCGCCTCAATGACAGGTGTCTTGGCCGCCGAGACCGTTGCCTCGATATGGTCGATCAGCGCATCGGCAAGGCCGAGACGTCCGGCGAGAAGATCGAGATAGCCGCGCTCGGCGCGCGTATCCGCATCGATAGCAAGACGCGAAGCCGTATAAAGCTCGACCCGTTCCTCCTCCGTCGTTGCGGCTGCGATGATACCGTCGAGATCGATCGGGTTGTTCAGTTCGTCATGCAAGAAACTTTCCGCTTCCGAATCGAGACCGGAGAGCTTGACCTTGTCCATGATGCGGGCGCGCTCGGCATCGTCGATATGGCCATCTGCACGAGCAGCGGCGATCATTGCACGCACCAGAACAAGGACGAAATCGTTGCGAATGGCGGCGGGTTCGGTGCTGAATCCGGAATCCGCCGGCGGCGGCAGGAGTTCCGGTTGGGCCTGGGCCTCGGGCTGCACGACCGGCTCCTTGCCTGCCTGATAGTTCTTGTAGGCCTGATAGCCAAGACCGGCGATGGCGGCGAGACCGCCGAGCTTCAGGGCGGAGCCCGTCACCTGCCGGCCGGTACCGGTGCCAAGCAGGACGGCAGCGATAGCGCCAGCGGCGAGCGGATTGTCCTTGGCCAGTTGCGTGACCTGGCCGGCGCGATCACGCACCGTGCCGCCGGCACCGGGGATCTGCGAGCCTAAAAACTGGTCCAGCAATTTCTTCGCGTCAAACATTCGGTCACACTCCCTTGGCCGGTTGAAGTCGGATTGAGACATAGGAATGCGACGAAAGGAATACAAATAAAAGACGCATGATATGAAAAGGCCGGGCGCAAGCGCTCCGGCCTTTTGAATACCTTGGCGGTTGGATCAACCCCTCAGCGCGAAAGCTTCCGCGGCGAGTTTGGTGATGCCGGCCCAGTCGCCCCTGGCGACCAGCTCCTTCGGCGCGACCCAGGAGCCGCCGACGCAGACGACGTTGGGGAGCGACAGGTAATCCTTCGCATTCGACAGCGAAATGCCACCGGTCGGGCAGAACAGCGTGCCGGCCAGCGGCGAGGACAGCGACTTGAGGTAGGCAGCGCCACCAGCCTGTTCGGCCGGGAAGAATTTCATCACCTTGTAGCCTTCTTCGCGCAGGCCCATGACTTCGCTTGCGGTCGCCGCACCCGGAAGCAGCGGAATTTCGGAATCGTTGGCGGCATCGATCAGTTCCTGCGTCGTGCCGGGGCTGACGATAAACTGCGAGCCGGCCTCGACCGCCGCCTCATATTGGGCGGCATTGAGGATGGTGCCGGCACCGGCCACGGCGCCCTCAACTTCGTTGGCAACTGCGCGGATGGCTTCGAGAGCGGCCGTCGTGCGCAGGGTGATCTCGATCGCCTTCAATCCACCGGCGACGAGAGCCCGCGCCAGCGGCACGGCAGTCGCGACGTCATCGATGATCAGCACAGGAACGACCGGCTGCAATTTCAGGACGGAAAGAAGTCTATCGGTTTTCTCGCTCATGCCGGACAGCCCTTTTAAAACGATTGAAGTGAGGTTCGAATACTCTTCCCATCCGCTTTTGTCGATACCAAACGGGATTGTCCAGCCTATTCGGACATGGTGACGCACGCTTGACAACCGGCGCGGCACGACGCTTCGCCCAAGCCCCAGCTCGCCCGAAGGGCTTGCTTGTCCCGTCGCCGCAATCCTGTAGTCTGCGTTTGATTGACGGGAAAAAACGGCAGACTTCTCAATGGCCAAGGAAATAGAGCGCAAGTTTCTGGTGGCATCCGACGGCTGGCGCGATACCGCGGATGGCGGCACGCGCTTTCTGCAAGCCTATATCGTCACCATGGACGACCGCTCCGCGCGGATACGGTTGATGGACGAAAAGCGGGCGAAACTGACGATCAAGATCGGCACAGGCTCGATGACGCGGGACGAGTTCGAGTATGAGATCCCGATCGCCGACGCGAAAGACCTGATGTCGAAAGCCGTCGGCCTCGTCATCGAAAAGACCCGCTATGAGGTGAAGCATGGCGGTTTTGTCTGGGAAGTCGATGTCTATAGCGGCGCGCATGAGGGTCTTGTTGTCGCTGAAGTCGAGCTCGGGTCCGAAGGCGACGTGCCCGATCTTCCGGCATGGCTGGGTGCAGAGGTGACCGGCGACCCGCATTACTCGAACCAGTATCTTTCAACCAACCCATTGGTTTCGAAGGCAGATCATGAGTTATCATATTCGCCCTTCTGAAAATTTCACGGAAGAATTCAAAGCTGTCGGCGTCGAGCAGTTGAAGCTCGCCATCACCGTGCTGACGGAGCGCCCGGACGGTCTTGTCGAGGCGATCCACGATGCCCGCAAGAATTTCAAGAGGCTGCGCTCCCTCTATCGCCTCGCCGCCGCCGACGTGCCGGCTTTCCGCCGCACGGAAAATGCGCGCATCCGCAACATGGCAAGGACACTCTCTGCGTTTCGCGATGCGACGGCTCTCGTCGAAGTCAGCCAATACCTGATACGCAATGCTGAAAACGGTGAAGAACGCGCGGCACTGAAGCGGATCGCCAAGGTGCTGGCCGCCCGGAGCGACGAACGAGCCGCCGACGGGAAACCAGTCGAGGAAAGCGTGGCGGCGGCCATTGCCACTTGCGGCCGCGCGCTGGAGGCGCTCTCCCGCATCACTTTCGAGGACGGCCGCAGCGCCGGCGCCAAACGTATCGGCAAGGGCTGGCGCAAGGCGCTGGAACGTGCAGCGACCGCACGCGCTGCCTGCGAGAACACGACAGACGCACATCTTTTCCACGAACTGCGCAAGCGCGGCCAGGACTACCGGCTCTATCTCGACCTCCTACAGCGGCTCTGGCCTTCGGCGATGCACGCAAAGCGGGTCGAGGCGACGGAGATGGTCGATCTGCTGGGCCACCACAACGATCTGGCGCTGCTTGCCTCTCTCGTCAACGAGCAGCCGCATCTTTTCGGAAAGAGCGAGGATCTGGCCTATCTTCTCTCCGCGGTGATTACCCGGCAGGAGGCGCTGAGGGAGGCTGCTTTGAAGCTCGCCGATTCCGTTTTCCGCGATGATCCGAAAGCCGAGAGCCGTAAAATCCGGCTGTTGTGGAAGGACGCCGCCTGAGCCAATAACGTCTCGTCACGTTCGGGATTGATGCTGCCATTTGCTGGCAGTACACTCAGTCATGTCCCGTTCCACCCGCCTTCTCGACCTTATCCAGCTTCTGCGCACTTACCGCCGCCCCGTCAGCGGCAGCACGCTGGCCCAGCGCATGGGCATCAGCATCCGGACGCTCTACCGCGATATCGCCACGCTGCAGGCGCAGGGCGCTGATATCCAGGGTGCGCCGGGCTTTGGATATGTCCTGAAACCCGGCTTCCTGATGCCGCCGATGATGCTCAGCGAAGAAGAGATCGAGGCCTTGGTCCTGGGTGCGCGCTGGGTGGCGGCGCGGACGGATGACGAACTGAAGGACGCGGCCCGCAATGCGCTGGCAAAAATTGCCGCCGTGCTGCCGGTCGATCTTCGCCATGAGCTGGAAACCAACTCCCTGCTCGTCTCCTCCGCCAGGAAACCCAATGTCGGGACCACGGATTTATCGGCGGTCCGCGAAGCGATCCGGCAGGGCCTGAAGCTCGATATCAATTATGGCGACGTCAATGGCCAAACCACGAGCCGGCGCATCTGGCCGTTTGCGCTGGGCTATTTCGAGGAAACCCGCGTTCTCGCCGCCTGGTGCGAGCTGCGTGAGGATTTTCGCCATTTTCGCGCCGAGCGGATAGCTTCGATGACAGTGACCGACATCCGTGTTCCGCGAAAACGCGAGCGCCTGCTGGCGGATTGGCGGCGGGCGCATAACATTGTCCACGACATGTGATACTACTGCCATAAACTGACAGTATGCCCGTTTAAAACGGTCTCCGTAAACACGAAGGAGATCACCATGACAGCCGATTACATCCTGCTTGCCGTCGACAGCCCTGCCGAAAGCGCGAATTTCTACCAGACTGTTCTCGGCACGACGCCACTGGAACTCTCGCCGACCTTCGCGCTGTTCAAGATGAACGAGAGCACCAAGCTCGGCCTTTGGTCCCGGAAGACGATGGAGCCGAAAGTCACCGGCACCGCCGGCAGCAGCGAGCTGGCAATTTCGGTCGCCGGACGCGAGGGCGTCGATGCGCTGCACGCCGAATGGAGCAAGAAGGGCGTCACCATCCTGCAGGAACCCGTCGCCGCGGACTTCGGCTATACCTTTACCGGCGCCGATCCGGATGGCCACCGCCTGCGCGTCTTCACGCCTGAAGGCATCTGATCAAGGGTGTTGCGGCCCGGCGCGAACAGCCGGGCCGCAATGGCAATTGCGCGAAAGAGCCGAAAGCTGTATTTCACGCCGCATGACAGACGCGCTTCAAATTCCTCGCCCGGAAGCCGGTGGCCAGTTTCTGGTGGCCGCGCTTTATCATTTCGCCTCCTTCGGGCGCTTCGCCGATTTCCGGCAACCGCTCCAGCAGATGTGCGACGACAATCAGGTCAAGGGCACTCTTTTGCTCGCCCACGAGGGCATCAACGGCACGATCGCCGGCCCCGAAGAGGGCATCAAAGCCGTCCTGGCATTCCTTCGCGCCCAGCCCGAGTTCACAAACCTCGAGCACAAGGAAAGCTGGGCTTCGTCCATGCCGTTCCTGCGCATGAAGGCGCGATTGAAGAAGGAAATCGTCACCATGGGCGTCGAGGATATCGACCCCAACAGGATCGTCGGCACCTATGTGGCGCCGAAGGATTGGAACGCGCTGATCTCCGATCCGGAGACGCTGGTGATCGACACCCGCAACGACTACGAGACGGCGATCGGCATGTTCCGCGGCGCGGTCGACCCAAACACCAAGAGCTTTCGTGATTTTCCCGGCTGGGTGAAGAACAATGCGGACCTCGCAGCCAAGCCGAAGATCGCCATGTACTGCACCGGCGGCATCCGCTGCGAAAAGGCGACGGCCTTCATGAAGGAACAGGGTTTCGACGAGGTCTATCATCTCAAGGGCGGCATCCTGAAATATCTGGAGGAAATGCCCGAGGAAGAAAGCCTGTGGGACGGCGCCTGCTTCGTCTTCGACGACCGGGTGTCGGTGACCCACGGTCTGAAAGAGGGCGAGCATACGCTCTGCCACGCATGCCGCCAGCCGCTGACACCGCAAGACCTTTTGTCACCCCACCACGAACACGGTGTCTCCTGCATCCGCTGCCACGAGACCCGCACCGAGGAAGACCGTCTGCGCTATCGCCAGCGGCAGCGGCAGATGGAACTGGCAAAGACGCGCGGCGAGCGGCATCTGGGAAGCTGAGAGGCCTTACGCCGAAAGCGATACGATCCCAGCGGCCGCGTTCTCGGCCAGGAGCGCCGGCAGATCGGCCTCTTCGACGGGGCGGAAGTAGAAATAGCCCTGCAGCTGGTCGCATCCGCACAGCCGCAGGAAGAGCGCCTGTTCCTCCGTCTCGATGCCTTCCGCCGTCACCGGAATATCGAGCGCCGCTGCAAGTGCCAGTGTCGCCTGCAGCATTTCCCGCCCGCGCGGGATGTCCTCCAGGGCGTTGATCATCGAACGATCGAGTTTCAACCGGTCGAAACCGAACTGCCGGAGATAGCCGATGCTGGAAAACCCGGCACCGAAATCATCGAGCGCGATGCGCACGCCAAGCGCGTTGAGCGCTTCGATCGTCCCGCGGGCATGGGCGGGATTGTGGATGAAATAGCCTTCCGTCACTTCCAGCGTCACCGAAGCGGAGCGTATGCCGCTCTCGTCAAGCAGCCGCGTCACATTTGGAATGAAAAAGGGATTGCGGAACTGCGCCGGTGAAATATTGATGGAGATGCCGATCTGCGGCCATGTCCGCATCACCCGCAAGGCCTCCCGCATCACGAACAGGCCGAGCCTGTCGATCAATCCTGACGATTCCGCCAGCGGTATGAACACCTCCGGCGAGACCATGCCCATTTGCGGGGAATTCCACCGCAACAGGGCCTCAAGCCCGACAATCGCCTTTGTCCGGGCATCGACGACAGGCTGGTAGACGACGAAAAGCTGGTTGTCCTGGATGCCGGCGCGAAGAGCCACTTCCATTGCCTTGCGCTCGGCAAGGACAATATCCATCTCCCTGTCATAGGCAATAGCGCGGCCGCGGCCTTCCGCTTTTGCTTTGTACATAGCGATATCGGCGCGCCGCAACAGCTCCTCGGCATCGACAGAGCCAAGCGCGGAAACCGCAGTTCCGACGCTGACACCCACCACCACGACCAGTTCACCGATCATGAAGGGCTCGGAGAAGAAATCCAGAACCAGCGTATCCAGCGATCGGCTTGGTTGCAGGCCTCGCTGAACCGGCAGCGCGATGGCAAACTCATCGCCGCCGAAACGGGCCAGAATGGCCTCCTGAGGAACAAGATGCGTCAAACCCGCCGCCACGCTGATGATCAGCCGGTCTCCGGTCGCATGCCCATACACGTCGTTGACCTCCTTGAAGCCGTCCATGTCCAGATAGAACAGCATCACGTCGTCGCGGCTGTCGCGCGCCGCGCCGATCATGTCCTTCAACCCGGTGAAGAGCCCCATGCGATTTGAAAGGCCGCTCAGCCTATCCGTCAGCGCCATCCTGCGCGCCGCGATCTCGTCGCCGCGCAACTTGCCGATGACGAGCGAGCCGGCGAGGACCAGCAGCGCGACGAAAACACCAACAATCATCATCGCGGCAAAGACGTAAGGACGCACCTGCCGGTAACTGATATCGCCGGGAGACTGTGCAGTCCAAGCGAGACCCGCGATGGCACGTCCAGCCGGATCGGTGATCACGGCTGAACCGGGAGGAACGGAAGAAGCGTCAATCAGATGCAGGCCCTGAATGAGATACGTCTCGGCGATACCGTCGATTTTTGCCTGATCCAGATGACGGACGAACACCAGCCGTTGCAGCCGATCCAACGGCACCGGAATATCCGCCGACGCCGCGCGAACAGTCGATACGCCGACGATCGCAATGCCATCGCTTGCCTGAACAAAACCGGATGCTTGCGCACCGGCGCCAATGCCGGCATTGCGGACCGTCTGCATCATGCCGTCGAAAGCCGGCGACAGGAATTCGGACGGCGACGTGAGGAACAGTTCTCCCCGCTGGAATGCCATCAGTATCTTATCGTCCGGGCCGAGAAGATAGGCCGTATCGAAAATATCCGACGCGGCGTTGGCAAGGTCGTAGTTCTGAAGAACCCAGTCCTTGGCCCCTGAAGAATAGACCGCCTGGGCAGCGGCGTCCCAGACCGTATAATCGACCATGGTCGAGGCCATCTGGCTCTGCAGCGTCGCCAACGCACCGGATACCGCCTGGCGGGACCGGCTTTCATCAAGCGCGTTGGCTGTAACAGCGACAGTCTGGAGTGCCGTCAGCACCACCGCCACGGCGGCGACGACGACCACGGCAAAGGATACAAGCAGAAGCAGCACGACATGTTGCCGCTTCAGCCGGATCGAATTCAGGAATGGTGTCAAAAGTTCGCGCATCTTGCGCGCACAGTGTCAGGAAAAACATTTCGGAATGTTTTACAGCAGTTGCTGAAAAAAGGTTTTTACAAGACCGCGGCTAGAACTTGCAGCATTGCTTCCGACGTTTTTGCATCCAGCGCAAGACCCCAGCTATCGCTGACCAATTGCCAATTGAATTCCGATGCCAGCACCACCGGACAGGACACGCCGTACAATTCGGCAGCCACCATCGCGCCGACCGTCACGATCGCGTCCCGCGTCATCAGGACGATACCCGCCGGTCCGGTTCCCCGGCGGATCGCCTCGGCTAGAACCGAACTGCCGGAACTGGAGCCGCGCCCGGCTTTCATGACGAGAATGCGGCCGGACAGAACCTCGTCCTTCTGCGTATGCCACCGATCGATGATCCGGCCGGTGGCGGAATCAAGACCGCCCCAAAAGCTCAAGGGTTCCGACAGCACGAAGGTTTGCCCCTGCGCCTGTCCGGGAACGAGCGTGACGGCGGCGATGAAATCGGTCACAGCCGCACCACCTTTCCGGCGCGGGCCGAGGCGATGCAGTCCGCAAGCGATCCGAAGGCGATATCGACGCCGATATTGCCGGGAGCGTAGTAGGCCATCTTGCCGGAATTGGTCATGATCGCACCGGACATGTCGCGCATGATCGCGGTAACATAGGTGCAGGTATCGATGACGAGCGTCACGCCGTGAGCCTCCAGCGTTCGATCCCAGCCGCGCCTGCCGAGTTCTTCGAGAACGCCGCGATGGGTGTTGATGTAAATGTCGATAACGGGCTTTGGCCCTTCGACAAGAGGCATCAGCCGGACGAATTCCTCCAGCGAGAAATGCGGCGTGCCGAAGCTGACGCCGACGAGCGGCGTGCCATCCGGCACGGTCGACAGGCCACGCACGGTCCGGCGCAGGTCATCCGTGGTCAGCCGGATCGTTTCGATGGGTTGCCGGCCTTGAAATGCCGCCTCGACGGTCGGCGCCTCCGGCGTCAGGCCAACCGCATGGAACAGGGCGACAGCTCCCGACGAGGCCGCAACGGCGCCGAGCGCCTTCAGGTCGTCCTCCCGCGTATGAACAGGCAAACCGGTGATGGCCGGGATGAGACTGCCACAGCGCTTGCCGATCGTGTGGCCGACCGCGACGCAAGCAGGACCAGCGTCGGACCACTCCTCCGGCAAGCTTTCGATCTCGACCAGAACCTGCGCGCGCCGGTTTTCCGGCATATGCAGCCCGTAATAGGGTGCCCTGCCCGTCAGCGCGCAACAGAGGTCGATGAAATCGCCATAGCGATTGGTGCGGGCACCGATGACCGAATTGGCAAAGACGATGGCATTGGATTCCGCCCAGGCGATCTGCGCGCCGAAGCGCGGCCGGAACATCGTCTGGTAGGGCGCGCAGGTAAACGTCGGCATACAGCCGAGTTCCTCATGCGCTTTCATCAGCCGCGCGCCGTTGGCGCCGATCTCCTTGTCGCCGTGGAACAGTTCCGGATGGATGAGATCGACGGATCCGACATTCAACGTCGTCGGCACGCGAACGCGGCCCTTCAGGCGCACCAGATGCTCGACGAAATCGAGACTGACCTGACCGAGATAAAGACAGCCGTCGATATGGGCTGCCTCGATATCGATGAAGCTTTCCGCCTCGACCGCCTCGGCAAAACGCGTCAGTAGCCGCATGCAGAAGGCCGCCGCCTCGCCGTGGATACCGGCCAGCAGTTCGCCATCGAAAAGGGAAAGTTGAAGGGCCATGATCCGGCTTAGAATGCCGGATCATTCGATGTCAATTGTGACGCGTCGTTCTCAATCGAACAAGGCTGTCACCCAGCCTTGTGATTACCCTTCGGAAACTCTTCAGCCAGTTCCTTGTACCAATGGCCACTCTTCTTGATGGTGCGAACCTGGGTGTCGTAATCGACATGGACGATGCCGAAGCGCATCCTGTAGCCTTCCGCCCATTCGAAATTGTCCATCAGGCTCCAGGCGAAATAGCCCTTCATCGGATAGCCTTCGGCGATCAGGTCTGCCACGACCGAGAGGTGATCGGAGATATAATCGAGGCGTGGCTGGTCGTCGACCACGCCGTTTTCGATGTCCATATTGTAGCAGGCGCCATTCTCGGTGATGTAGCAATCCGGCAGTTCGTAACGATCATTGACGGTGCGGATGAGGTCGCCGAGCGCCTGGGGAAAGACTTCCCAGCCGATATCGGTCTTGACGTCGCTGACCGGCTTGGCGTTGACCGTTGCCGGGAATTCGGCGCCCTCAGACGGGTCGTGGGAAACACGCATCGGCGTGTAGTAGTTGACGCCCCACCAGTCGGTTTTCTGGCTGATCGTCGCCATGTCGCCGTCCTCGATAACAGGCATGCGGTCGCCAAGAGCGGAAAGGAAGCTGTCGGGATATTCACCCTTGAAGATCGGGCCGAAAAAGACGCCGTTATGAAAATCGAAGGCGCGTTCGGCGGCGGCCGTGTCTTCGGCACTGTCGCTGCCCGCATAGACGTGCATCGGGTTGATGACGATGCCGACCGGCAGATTCGGCTGCTCCTCGCGGACCGTGGCGACGCCGAGGCCGTGGGCGAGATTGGTAAAATGCAGCGCGTGCAGTGCTGCATCCATGTTGCGTTCGCCCGGCGCATGGATACCCCAGAGATGGCTGAGCCAGACGGAGCACCAGGGCTCGTTGAAGGTCGCCACCGCATCCAGCCGGTCGCCCAGCCGGGAAATCACGGTCTTGGCATAGCGCTGGTAGGCATAGGCGGTCGAGCGCGCCGTCCAGCCGCCGTCGCCCATCAGCGCCAGTGGCAGGTCCCAATGGTAGAGCGTGGCGAATGCCTTGATGTTGCGCTGCTTCAGGCCATCGACGAGACGATCGTAGAAATCCAGCCCCTTCTCGTTGATCGGGCCGGTACCTTCCGGGATGATGCGCGGCCAGGCGACGGAGAAGCGATAGGCCTCGACGCCGAGGCTCTGGATCAGGTCGAGGTCTTCGTCCAGCCGATTGTAATGATCGCAGGCTATATCGCCATTGTGGCCCTTGTAGACGCGCCCCGGCATGTTGGAGAAGGCATCCCAGATCGAGGGCTTGCGGCCATCAGCCTTGGTCGCACCCTCGATCTGGAACGAGGCGGTCGCCACGCCGAAAATGAAATCGCCGGGGAAACGGTCTGCAAGGGTCTTGGGATCGATCATGAAATTCTCCGGATAGGCAACACAAACTGCAACGTTGCAGTAAAATGGTTTTTGAGAAAGTCAACCGCGCGTTTTGAGAAACGCGGTAGGATTTGCTCGCGGCGAAAATGCGATATTCATGTTTCAGGAAAAAGAATGGCCTCGTAGTCCTGAACGCCGTTCAAAATATGCAGAATTTCAACCCTGTCAGCGCCGACCGCATAAAAGATCAGATAGCCTCGATAAGGACGCCTTCGAACACCAGTGTTCGCGTAGCGCGGAACAAGCGGAAAAGCATAGGGCGATTGAGCCAGTCGCTCGCAGCGATCGATCAACTCCCGAACAAAGACTACCGCGCGACCCGGATTATCGTGAGAAATATAATCGGCGATATGCTCGATGTCCGCCTCGGCCGCGTCGGTAAAAACGACGATCACGAATTGCCGTCTTTTTCCTCATTCTCATATTTGGCGACGAGGCGCGCAAGCACATCCTTTGCAGGCTTCACCCGGCCAGCCTCCACATCCGCAAGCCCACGGGCGATCGAAAGGTCGAGCGCGGCCAGTCTCTTTTCGCGATCCTCGATCATCCGGACACCTTCCCGCAGCACTTCACTGCGAGAATTGTAGCGTCCGTTTTTCACCAGATCGGTTACATAGTCTTCCAGATGCTGTCCGAGGTTCGCGCTGCTTGCCATGTCGTTTCCTGTTTGTCTGCCGACAGAAACAATAACAGTTAGCATAACAGCAAGCGCGAACCGGATAAAGATTGCCCGAACAAATTAAACCTTCACCCAGGCACCGTTGCGCCTTGACGACTGCACGCAGGCATCGACGAACACCATGCCCTTCATGCCATCGTCGATTGTCGGATAGATGACAGCCGGATCGACGGCCACACCCTTGCGCTTGGCAAAGATGGCGCGGGCGGCTTCCGTATAGATATTGGCGAAACCCTCGAGATAACCCTCCGGATGACCAGACGGGATGCGGGAGACGCGGGCGGCGGACGGGCCGGAGCCGGCACCGGCGCGGGTGATCAGCCGCTTCGGTTCGCCGAACGGCGTATACCAGAGATAATTCGGATCCTTCTGCGTCCACTCGAGACCGCCCTTGGTGCCATAGACGCGGACCATCAGGCCGTTCTCGTGGCCGGGAGCGACCTGGCTGCACCAGAGCAGGCCCTTGGCGCGCTCACCGTTCTTTTCCTTGAAGCGCATCATGACATGGGCGTTGTCGTCCAGCGCCCGGCCCTTGACGAAACTGTCGAGATCGGCGGCAAGCTCTTCCAGTTCCAGGCCGGAGACGAACGCGCCGAGATTGTAGGCGTGGGTGCCGATATCGCCGGTGGAACCGCCGGCACCGGACTTCGACGGATCGGTGCGCCATGCAGCCTGCTTCTGGCCGGATTGCTCGATATTTTCCGTCAGCCAGTCCTGCGGATATTCCATCTGCACCAGCCGGACCGCGCCGATATCGCCATTGGCAATCATCTCGCGGGCCTGACGCACCATCGGATAACCGGTGTAGTTGTGCGTCAGCACGAACAGCGCGTCGCTCTCGTCCGCCAGCTTCTTCAGCTTCTTCGCATCCGATAGCGTCGAGGTCAGCGGCTTGTCGCAGATCACATGGATGCCGCGCTTGAGAAATTCCTTGGCCGCCTCGTAATGCACATGGTTCGGCGTGACGATGGCAACGGCCTCGATGCCGTTCTTCAGCTTGGCCTCGCGGATCGCCATTTCCTTGAAATCGGAATAGCTGCGCGATGGGTCGAGACCAAGCTCGGCGCCCGAGGCCTTGGCCTTTTCCGGCGTCGACGACAGGGCGCCGGCGACCAGCTCGAAATGATCGTCAAGACGCGCCGCCATACGGTGGACCGCGCCGATGAAGGCGCCGGTGCCGCCGCCGACCATGCCGAGGCGAATGCGTTTTTCGCGAACCTCTGTGGTTCCTTCGATTGCCATGAGAGTGTCTCCTCAATTGTGTTTTGTGTTCGCGGAGAGTTTTACCTCCCCCTTGAGGGGGGAGGTCGCAGCGAAGCTGCGGGTGGGGGTAATCCGTTGCGTTTCGCGAAAAGTCGCCCCACCCCGGCGCTTTGCGCCGACCCTCCCCTTCAAGGGGAGGGTTTAAACCTAAAGTCCCAGCATGCGCCTGTTGGCCGCCTCATCCGTGCCGCTGTCGGCAAAATCGTCGAAGGCTTTTTCCGTCACGCGGATGATGTGGTGCTTGACGAATTCCGCGCCTTCCCGCGCACCGTCTTCCGGGTGCTTCAGCGCGCATTCCCACTCGACCACGGCCCAGCCATCAAAATCATGGGCCGTCAGTTTCGAAAATACGGCGCCGAAATCGACCTGACCGTCGCCCGGCGAGCGGAAGCGCCCGGCCCGGTTCACCCAGCCCTGATAGCCGCCATAGACGCCCTGGCGCCCGGTCGGATTAAACTCGGCATCCTTGACGTGGAACATCTTGATGCGCTCGTGGTAGATATCGATATTGTCGAGATAATCCAGGCACTGAAGAATGTAGTGCGAGGGATCGTAGAGCATGTTGGCACGCGGATGGTTGCCGACCCGATCGAGGAACATCTCGAAAGTAACACCGTCATGTAGGTCTTCGCCGGGATGAATTTCGTAGGCGACATCGACACCGCAATCTTCGGCATGATCAAGGATCGGCCTCCAGCGGCGGGCCAGTTCGTCGAAGGCCGTCTCGACCAGACCGGCCGGGCGCTGCGGCCACGGATACATGAACGGCCAGGCAAGCGCACCCGAGAAGGTCGCATGTGCCTTGATGCCGAGATGCTTTGATGCCGTCAGCGCCATCTTGACCTGTTCGACAGCCCATTCCTGGCGCGCTTTCGGATTGCCGCGCACTTCGGGGGCGGCAAAACCATCAAAGGCTTCATCATAGACCGGATTGACCGCGACCAGCTGCCCCTGGAGATGGGTCGAAAGCTCAGTCACCTCGATGCCGTTTTCGCGGGCCTTGCCGGCAAACTCGTCGCAATAATCCTTCGACGCCGCTGCTTTTTTCAGGTCGATCAGCTGACTGGCCCAGGTCGGCACCTGAACGCCGATATAGCCGCAATCGGCCGCCCATTTGGTAATCGAATCCCAGGAATTGAAGGGAGCGGCATCACCCGCGAACTGCCCGAGAAAAAGCGCCGGGCCCTTGATGGTCTTCATGTCAGATTCCTCCCTGATTATCGACCGTAAACGTTTTCGAAGTGTTTTAACATGCCATTTGTCGAGGGCAAGACGCCTCTGTCCGACAATAGCGGGCCAGCGGAGATGGCCAGAATTCCAGTGCGCCGGAACCTAATCACGGTCTTCCCCCAACGGCAAGAGGTACGTGCCGCAAATATAACGGATGCGATTCCAGGTAATAAAAATGGGCGCCCGTTTTCGCGGGCGCCCGGTATTTCTGCTGGCCGATCAGAACGGTGAATCGGGGAAGTAGAAGTCCTTGGCATTCTCCTTGGTGACGAGCGTGGCGTCGATCGTGTAGACGCCGCGAACAGGAACCTGGCCGTAGAAATTGGCGACCGTCATTTCGAGTGCGGTACCAACCATTGCCGGCGGATAGAGCACGTCGACCGGGATCATCTTGTCGCCGTCCATGACCTTCTTGATCATGTCCTTCGAACCGGCACCGGCCACGACATACTGGATGTCGGTACGCTTGGCCTGGTCGATGGCCTGCAGCACGCCGACAGCCATGTCGTCGTCCTGGCACCAGACCACGTCGATCTTCGGGTACTTGGTCAGATAATCCTGCATGACCTTGAAGGCGTCGTCGCGGTTCCAGTTGCCAAACTGGCGATCGAGAACCTTGACGTTGGAACCTTCGATGCCCTTGTCGAAACCGTCCTGGCGCTGCTGGTCGATCGGGATCGGCAGGCCGCGGATGATGACGACTTCGGCGTCCGGCGTCGTTGCCTTGATATATTCGCCGGCCGTCTGGCCAAGCGCCGGGTTGTTGCCGGCGACGTAGAGGTCGCGAACCGTGTTGTCGTTGACACTCGGTGCGCGGTCGACGATGGCGACGAACGTGCCCTTGCTCTTGACTTCCTTGATGGCGTTGACCAGCGGATCCGGGTCGGACGGCAGGATGACGAGCGCATCGATGCCCTGCGTCTCAAGGTCCTGCACGGCATTGGCCTGGCTTGCCGGGTCCGGCGACGTCTTGACGATGACGTTGAGGCCGGGATGCTGTTCCATCAAAAGCTTGGCGACGCGTTCGGCATGGAACACGACACCGGAGGTCCAGCCATGGTCGGCGGCCGGGATCGAAACGCCGATCGTGACCTTCTTGTCTTCCGCCTGGGCCACACTGGTCAGCGCCATCATGGCGACGGCTGCAGCGCCCAAAATTCCTTTACGCATGTTTCTCTCTCCCTAGTGAATGCGGGTCTGGCAGTCGGTGACCGGGCGACCCATGAACCCGGTTATTCACGATTTCCGCACCAGCGAGCGCTGAACGAGCATGGCGATGATGATGATCGCACCCTGGATGGCCCCGATCAGATATTCGCTGATGAAGTTGGAAAGCAGCATGATGTTGCCGACAAGTTCGAGGATGAAGGCACCGCAGATCGTGCCCCAGACACGTCCAGCGCCACCCTTGAGCGCCGTGCCGCCAACCACCACGGCGGTGATCGCCTGCAGCTCCCAGAGGATACCCGTCGTTGCCGAGGTCGATCCGAGCCGCGGCACGTAGAGGAGGACGGCAATGGCGACGCAGAGCCCCTGGATCACGAAGGCGATGGTGCGGACGCGGTTAACCGGAATGCCGGAATAGCGAGCGACGTCGCTGTTCGAGCCGACGGCGACGACATGCCGGCCGTAGCGGGTGCGATAGAGAATGAAAGCCGCAACGCAGGTGACCGCCAAGATTACCGCGATCGGCACGGGCAAGCCAAGGATCGAGCCGAAATAGGCCGGACGGTAGAGCTCCTGCAGCTGAGGGTCGCGCAGCGTGATCGCCCCGCCCTGCGAAAGCCAGGTGGTCAGGCCGCGATAGATACCCATCGTGCCAAGGGTGGCGATGAACGGTTCGATCCTGCCCACTGTCGTGATCAATCCATTGACCAGGCCGCAAGCGGCGCCGCCCACAAGCGTGAAGGCGACGGCGGCGGTCAGCATCAAGGCCGGATCAGCGATGACACCCGAATTCATGAACAGGATCATCAGGCTGGCGACGAACGCGACCATCGCCCCGACGGACAGATCGAGATCGCCCGACGAGATCACGAACGTCGCACCGATCGCGATGATGGCGATGAAGGCGCTGCGGGTCGCGACATTGGCGAGGTTGTTTATTCCGATGAAATTCGGGTTGACGATCGCCCCGAGGATGAGAAGCAGCACCAAAGCTGCAAAGGGTGCGACGGCCCGAAGGTCGACATCCCGCCAGTTGCGACGCCGGACTTCCCTGGTGTCCTCATTCACGCTCATATTCAAACCAACCTCCCGTCCCATTGTCTCTGGGAATTCACATCCCGTCCCTGCCCGCGTCTTTGCGCGGTCAGGCGACAGCCTTTTTCTTCAAACCCGCCGCATAGCGCATGATCTCCTGTTCGGAGATTTCATCCCCCTCCAGCATGCCGACGATCCGCCCCTCGCGCATGACCGCGATGCGCGTGCAAAGACCGATTACCTCGGGCATCTCCGACGATACAACGATGATCGCCCGCCCATCGCGGGCGAGCGCCGAGATGAAATGATAGATTTGCTGCTTGGTACCGACATCGATGCCGCGCGTCGGCTCGTCGATGATGATGATGTCCGGCTCGGTTTCCATGACCTTGGCGAGCAGCAGCTTCTGCTGGTTGCCGCCCGACATGCGGCCGGCGACGACGTTGCCGTCGCGCACCCGGATGTCGAAGCGGCGGCGCGCGCGCTCCAGCGCGGCAGCCTCGCTGGCCGGGTTGAGATAACCAAGCTTGCCGTGATTTTCGAGGGATTGCAGCGTCAGGTTGGCCGTCATGCGCGAATTGAGAAGCAGCCCCTTCGACTTACGATCCTTGGTCATGTAGGCGAGGCCGCAACGGTTTGCCGCGTGCACGTCACCCGAAGGCACGGTTTCCCCCTTGATGACCACCTCGCCGGAAGCGCGAGACCGCAACCCGGCAACAGCCTCCATCAGTTCCGTGCGGCCCGAGCCGATCATGCCGGAAAAACCGAGGATCTCGCCCTTGCGCACCTCGAAGCTCGCATCCCGGACATAGCCGGTCGATAGCGAATTGACGCTGAGCATGATCTCTTCATCGACATCGGGCTCGGTCTTGGCCGGAAAAAGCTTGGAAAGTTCGCGCCCGACCATCAACTGGGCAATCGATTCACCATCGAGGATCGCTGTCGGCGACGTCTTGATCCATTGCCCGTCGCGGAGCACCGTGACCCGATCCGTCAGCTCCATCACTTCGTCGAGCTTGTGAGATACGAAGACGAAGCTCGTTCCCTGATCGCGCAACTTGCGCACCTGCTTGAACAGGTAATTGGTCTCCTCGCGCGACAGCACCGCGGTCGGTTCGTCCATGAACACCACCCGGGCATCGCGGCTGATGGCCTTGGCGATTTCCACCATCTGCTTGTCGGCGATGGACAGCGAACTGATCATTGCATTCTCATCGACATGCGAGCCGAGCAGATCGAGAACCCGGCGCGTTTCCGCCCGCATATGCTTGCGATCGAGCATGCCGAAGCGCGTCACCTCGCGGCCGAGAAACAGGCTCTCGGTGACGGTCAGGTGTTCGGCCAGATTGAATTCCTGGTGGATGATGACGATGCCGAGCGCCTCGGCCGCGCCGTTGGGCGGCAGCTTGACCGGATTGCCATCAAGAATGATTTCGCCGGAGGTTGGCTGCTCGAAGCCGGAGAGGATTTTGACGAGCGTCGATTTTCCGGCGCCGTTCTCACCCATGAGCGCATGGATTTCGCCGGCACGCAGATCGAAATTGACGCTGAAAAGCACCTGCACGCCGTTGAACGACTTGCTGATCCGCCGCGCGGACAGCACGACCGCGCCGGCACCGGCGTCGATGGTCTCCGAACTCATAGTCCCTCCCTGCGGCTCCCGTCCGCTTGAGATGCTATGTAAACCTTTACATAGATGATGTAAAGGTTTACATCTGGACATGACGGAGATTTTATCCAAGCGGGCTTTGACCTCTCGGGAACTCTGTGTAGTGTCCCGCCGAGACTAAACCCAAGGCAGAGCGCAGTGTCGAATTCCACGCCGGCAACCATCGAAGACGTCGCCCGGATTGCCGAGGTTTCGATCGCGACAGTCTCGCGAGCCATCCATATGCCGGAGAAAGTCGCAAACTCGACGCGGCTGAAGGTCAGCCAGGCGATCGCCATCACCGGCTATACGACCAATGCCATGGCTCGCAGCCTCCGGCTCGGCCGGTCCAACATGATTCTCGTCGTTGCACCGGATATCGGCGACCCCAATTTCTCCAGCATCCTGGTGGGTCTGGAGAACGAGGCCCGCTCGCATGGCTACGGCATCCTGATTGGACACACCCAGAATGATGCCCAGCGCGGGCTGGAATATCTGAAGTTCCTCAACTCCAACCAGGCAGCCGGGCTGATCCTGTTCACCGGCATCCTGCCATTCGGCCATCAGACCATGACCGCCCGATTGCCACCCAGCGTCGGTGTCTTCGAACCGGTCTTCAACGGCGGCATTCCCTATGTTGGCGTCGACGATATCGAAGGTGCCCGCAAGGCGGTCGACCTTCTGCTCGCCGAAGGGCATCGCAAGATCGCCTTCATCGGTGATTCCCGCACGCGGCTGGCCTATACGCGGCGACGCATGGGCTATGAGGCAGGAATGGACGCGGCAGGCGTCGGCGCCGATCTGCGCATCGTGCTCGAAGGCGACGGCACGATCGAAAGCGGCAGGCTGGCGGTCGAGCAGCTTTTCATGCGCGACACGCTGCCGACGGCCTTCATGTGCGTCAACGACCAGACCGCGATCGGCGTGATGATCGGCCTTGGCGCGCGCGGCTATGATATTCCGCGGGACTTTTCGGTGACGGGTTTCGACGATGTGCCGCAGGCCGCCTTCATGTCCCCCGCGCTGACGACGATCCGCCAGCCGCGCACGTTGATCGGCAAGCACGCCATGGCACTGCTGCTGGAACTCCTGTCCGACGGCCAGCCGGCCGAGACGGAGATTCTGCTTCGGCCCGATCTTGTGGTGCGCAATTCCGTCTCCGCGCCGTCACGGGAATGGGCGACGCGCTGACTGCGCGATGAACTCCGCAATCGATGGAAGAGACCTTCTCCGACACACATGGCCGGAGACTCCCGTGAAGTCCCTCATTGCGTCAATTCACGCTACCGCTTGACTCATTCATACCTCCATGGCTATACGTTAATCAATAGCCGAAAAGGTATGAATTCCAGATGTCCAACACTCACGACGTACTCTTCAAAACGCTCGCCGACCCCACTCGGCGAGCTCTCTTCGAACGGCTGTGCCGCGAAGGAGAAAAGACCGTCGGGGCTTTGACCGCTCGGGCAGGTGTCTCGCAACCGGTCGTCTCGAAGCATCTTGCGGTTCTAAAGCGAGCCGGGATGGTGCGCGACCGCCACGAGGGACGCCAGACGCATTACAGCGCGCAACTCGGCGCCTTGGCCCCTCTGGTCGACTGGACAAGCCAAATGGCCAGCTTCTGGGAGACCCGGTTCGATCACCTCGAAGATTTACTCAAAAGGATGGACCAATGAACGAAATCTCGACCGAAAGGCTCTCCGTCGTTGTCGAACGGGAGCTGGCTTTTCCGCCGGAAAAGATCTGGCGCGCGCTCACGCAACCACATCTGATCGAGGAATGGCTCATGAAGAGCGACTTCAAGCCCGTCGTGGACCACGATTTCAAACTTAGCGCAGAGTGGGGCTCTGTCGACTGCAAGGTTCTGGAAGTTGAGCCGAACAAGACACTGCGTTACACTTGGGATGCCCATGGTCTTGAGAGTGTCGTCACCTGGCGTCTCGCCCCAACAAGCACTGGGACCCACCTTCGCATGGAGCAGTCTGGCTTCCGGCCGGATCAGCAGCAAGCCTACCAGGGCGCCACATACGGGTGGCCGAAGTTCTTTGCAAATCTGGAGCAGGTCCTGGCACGGATCGACTGAAATTCGCCCGAGCCGCTTCGGCGCATAATCATAAGGAGGTTCCAGTGCATATGAACTTATGGATTCGGCAGGGCCACCGCTGGCTGTCCATTGCCTTTACGGTGAGCGTCATCGCCAATTTCGTCGCCCGTGCACTGGGAGAACCTCCGCTCTGGGTGGTCTACTCGCCGCTGGCTCCACTCTTCCTGCTCCTGTTCAGTGGTCTGTACATGTTCATGGCGCCTTATACCGCCAAGTGGCGCAGCGAGCGACGCGCCTGCGCAGGGGAACGAACACAATGAGCAAGAACGAGCCCCGGAAGGAAGTGTCTCCATCAGAGATGATCGATGAAAGAATCAGGGAGCTGGGCGGCTGGCGGGGCGAGACGCTTGCTCGGCTCCGAACCCTTGTCAGGCAGGCCGACCCCGAAGTGATCGAAGAGTGGAAGTGGAGAGGAGTTCCGGTATGGTCGCATGCGGGAATCATCTGCACCGGTGAGACCTACAAGAATGCCGTGAAGATGACCTTCGCCAAAGGTGCCTCCCTGGAGGACCCTTCAAGCCTCTTCAACTCCAGCCTCGAAGGCAATACCAGGCGCGCCATCGATTTCCATGAGGGCGACAAGATTGATGAAGAGGCGTTGAAGGCCCTCATTCTTGCCGCCGTGGTTCTGAACACGTCAACCGCCCAACTGCGGGCGACGAAAACAGCAGCGACGCGGTGATTGAACGCAGAGCGGATCGACAACACGCCATCGGCGGCAGGCTCGTTCGGAGGAAATCCCGTTGATGGTCTTCTCTCACAAAAAACCGGGAAGCTTTCGCTCCCCGGCCCTTCCTCGAAAACCAGGCCTTATCAAACGTAGCGGTTGACGACGTTTTCCAGCAGCTCCTGCTTGCCGGATCGCGGCTGCGGGTTGACGTCCTTGGCTTCGACCCACTGCGCGATCTCGTCCAGCGAGTAACCGCCGGCGAGCAGCTTCTGGCCTTCGGCCGAATCCCAGCCGGCATAGCGATCGGCGAGCGGCTTGGAGAGTGCCTTGTCCTCGATCATCTTTGCCGCCGCCTTCAGACCGCGGGCGCAGCAATCCATGCCGCCGATATGGCCGATCAGCAGATCGGCCGGATCGAGCGACTGGCGGCGCAGCTTCGAATCGAAGTTGGTGCCGCCGGTCTTGAAGCCGCCGCCTTCCAGAACGTGGTAGTAGGCGAGCGCCATTTCTGGAACGTTGTTCGGAAACTGGTCGGTATCCCAGCCGGACTGGTAGTCGTTGCGGTTCATGTCGATCGAGCCGAAGATACCGAGCGCGTTGGCGAGCGCCAGTTCATGCTCGAAAGAATGGCCGGCAAGGATCGCGTGGCCCTGCTCGATATTGACCTTCACCTCGTTTTCGAGGCCGTTCTTCTTGAGGAAGCCGTAGACCGTCGCGACGTCGTAGTCGTACTGATGCTTGGTCGGCTCCTGCGGCTTGGGCTCGATCAGGATCGTGCCCTTGTAGCCGATCTTGTGCTTGTATTCGACGACGAGATTGAGGAAGCGGCCAAGCTGGTCGAGTTCGCGCTTGAGATCGGTGTTGAGCAAGGTCTCGTAGCCTTCGCGGCCGCCCCAGAGAACATAGTTCTCGCCACCGAGCTTCTGCGTTGCATCCATGCAGGTCTTCACCGTCGCGGCAGAGAACGCAAAGACATCCGGATCCGGATTGGTCGCGGCACCCGACATGAAGCGACGGTTGGAGAAGAGGTTTGCCGTGCCCCAGAGCAGCTTCACGCCGGTGGCGGCCTGCTTCTCCGCGAAGTAGTCGACGATCTCGTTGAGGTTCTTTGTGTTCTCGGCGAAATTCTTGCCTTCCGGACGCACGTCGGCATCGTGGAAGCAGTAATAAGGCGTGCCGAGCAGCTGGAAGAATTCGAAGGCAACATCGGCTTTCAGCTTGGCGGCCTTCATCGTGTCTTCGAACCAGGGGCGCAGGAACGTCTGGCCGCCGAAGGGATCGCCGCCGGGCCAGGTGAAGGTGTGCCAATAGGCAACCGCGAAGCGCAGATGGTCTTCCATGCGCTTGCCCATGACGATCTCGTCAGGCTGATAGTAGCGATAGGCCAGCGGATTGGTGCTGTCGGGGCCTTCATACTTGATCTTGGCGATATCGCCGAAGAAACCGGTGCTCATGGTATTGTCTCCTTGGATTGGAATTCGAGTGTATGGTTCTGCCCCTCATCCGCCCTTCGGGCACCTTCTCCCCGCAAGCGGGGCGAAGGAGATGCCGCACCTTCTGTTGTCCCCTCTCCCCGCTTGCGGGGAGAGGGTTAGGGTGAGGAGCAACTTCTAGTTTGCAGTCGCCGACTTGATCGCCGGATAGAGGCGGCGATAGCGGTGATAAGCATCCTCGTAGGCGCCGCGCAGCGAAACGTCCGGCTGGACGGTTTCGGCGGTCACCGGCGCTGTGAAGACCGAGAGTGGGTCGGCTTTGGCGGCGGCAACCAGGCCGAGACGGGCGGCGCCGAATGCGGCGCCGAAATCGCCATCGGCGGGAACGTCGACCGGCAGGTCGAGCGCGGTTGCGATCGATTTGAGCCAGTAGCGCGAGCGCGAGCCGCCGCCGATGGCGGTGACGCGGGACAGGTTGGTGCCGGCAGCGCGTAACGCTTCGAGACTGTCGCGCAATGCGAAGGACACGCCCTCCAGAACTGCCTGGGTCAAGACGACCCGGCTGCTTTCATGGCCAAGCCCGGCAAAGACGCCCCGGATGGCAGCATCGTTGTGCGGCGTACGCTCACCGGAAAGATAGGGCAGGAAGGTGACGCCGGAGGGGGCATTGAGCGTATCGCCAAGCTCGCTCGTCAGGTCGGCGGCGCTCTGGCCGGTGACGCCGGAATGCCAGTTGAGTGCATCGGTTGCCGACAGGATGACACCCATCTGGTGCCAGGTGTTGGGCAGCGCGTGGCAGAAGGCGTGAACGGCGCTGGCGGGATTGGGCAGATAGCTGGAATTGGCGGCGAACAGCACGCCGGAGGTGCCGAGCGACACGAAGGCATGGCCTTCGCCGACCGTGCCCATGCCACAGGCGGACGCTGCATTGTCCCCCGCGCCACCGGCGACGACGACATTGGCGTTCATTCCCCATTTTGCCGCCAGATCGCCCTTCAGCGTCCCACCATACTCGGTGCCCTCCACGAGGTCGGGCATCTGCTTCCTGTCGAGGCCGGTCGCGGAAAGCAGGCTATCCGACCAGGCGCGCTTGCCGGTATCGAGCCAGGACGTGCCGGCCGAATCCGACATTTCGGAGATATGTTCACCCGTCAGCCAGAGACGCAGATAATCCTTGGGCAGAAGGACCCAGCGTACCCTCGCAAAGATGTCCGGTTCGTTTTCAGCGACCCAGACGAGCTTTGGCGCGGTGAAGCCGGGGAAGACGATATTGCCGGTCAGCGCCCGGAATTGCGGGTCCGCGTCCAATGCCGCGGCTTGGCTTGCGCTGCGGGTGTCGTTCCAGAGAATGCAAGGGCGTAGCACCCTGTCCTGATCATCCAGCAATGTCGCCCCATGCATGTGACCCGATAGACCGATGCCCTTGACAGCTGCGAGCTCGGCTGGATGCGAGGCCTTCAAACCGGCGATCGCCTCTTCCGTTGCCCTGATCCAGTGCGCCGGGTCTTGCTCCGACCAGCCGGGATGCGGGCGCGAAACATCCATGGCGCCGGATGCGGAACCGACAACCTTCTGGCCGTCATCGATCAGCAGTGCCTTCACCCCGGATGTGCCGAGGTCGATGCCCAGATACATGATGGTCTCCCTAGTCTTGTCTGCCCGGTTCGGGCTCTTGATTGTCATGACCGTCCCGCTCGAAGGGCAGGTTGTCTTTCAGGAAAATATCGATCCGGATGCGCTCCTGCGCGCCGATCACTGCGACGCCGTCAGCCTTGGCCTTCAGCACACGGATGGCGCTGCGCACCTCATGGCCGGCATCCTGGTTGAGGATCGCGTCGATCAACCCATCGTTCAGTGCCGCCCGCGTGTGCTGTGTCAGTTCATGCGCGATCACGCACACCGGCACGCCATTCCTTCGCCGTTTCAAGGCCGCGATCAGGCCGCGATTGCCGGCGCCGAGGCTGTAGATACCCGCGATCTCAGGCGATGCCGCAAGCGCTTCGCCAACAAGCTGTTCCGCCAGGGCAGGATCGTCCTGCCCCTCGAGGACAGGCAACAGGGCATGGCCTGGAAAACTCTCATTCATGACCGCGCTGAATCCATCGAGCCGTTCGCGATGGTCGCGCACCAGCATGGAACCGGCCAACACCGCGACAGGCCCTGACCGGCCTCCGAGAAAGCGGCCCATCAGGCTCGCCGCCGTGCGGCCCGCGGCAATGTTGTCTACGCCTGCGAAATGATCGCGTTTGGAACCGGCCAGATCGGAAACCAGTGTCACGACCGGGATACGCTCACCCCGCAGGCGATCAACGGCGGCAATCACATCGGGAGAATCGATCGCCACGACCGCCACGCCGGAAGGCGATGTCGCGCGCGCCTCATCCAGTGCTGCGACCAGCGCTTCGGGATTGAAAGCGGGGACAGTGACGATGGAAATTGCCGTGCGCTCCGCCGGTGAGCGGCCGATCGCGGCGCGCACCTGCGCTTCGAGCCCGCGCATGAAGGAATTGTCGCCGGATGGCAGAATGAAGACAAAGGGGTAGACACGGCTCTTGGCAAGGTTCGCAGCCGCCACGTCTCTGATGTAACCAATGCGCTCGATCGCCTGTTCGACCTTTTCGCGGGTAACCCCGCGCACACCGGGACGCCGGTTCAAAACCCGGTCGACGGTCGCAAGGCTGACCCCTGCCGCAGCGGCAATATCGTGAACTGTCGGGCGCATGTTTCCTCCGGGAAAGAGCCTTAGAGGAAAATTTGATGTACGTAAATCAGAAAATTTTTCCAGGCTCGACTTTGGCTAATTGTCGTCTTGAATGTCAGGAAATCCGTTTGCTGAACGCCTTGAGAAACGTCACCTCACCGGTATTCCCATGCGCCTGCGCGAGGACGACATCCATGTAATCCGCAGTGATATGGGCGAGCGCAAAACCGCCCATATAGGTGGCGATCGGCTTGAACAGATCGAGGTCGCCCTGTTTGTAGATCATCGGTGTATCGTGCTCGTGCCCGTGAAACAGGCCGATAATATTATAGCCTTTCAGCACGGCAAGCAGGGCCGCACGGTCGTCCTCGCTCCACCAGTGGGCATGCCCGGAACCCTCGTCATCAAAGGTCATCTTCGCCGGGTCCCATTTCTCCAGCGAGAACGGATCCCAGCCATAATGCTGGAACAGGACGACAGGGCGGCCATCGGCTGCGAAGTTGGCTAGATCCTGCTTGAGCCAGTCCAACCCGCTGATCGCGCCCTTGTTAGTGTCGCCGCCGAAGCGCTGCAACTGCACCAGATGCAGCCCGCCCCAGTCCCAGGAATAATTGTCGGAATCGATATCGTAGTTGGCGACCGCCACCGGCGGCTTGTAGAACACGGTCTGGCGGTGATTGAGCTCGACATAGTCGCGCAGTTCGCGGCGGTACCAGTCGATATGCGGCGGAGCGCCGTCCTGATCGAGGTCGTGATTGCCAAGGCCATTGTAGACCGGGAAGTGCACACGATCCGGCCCTGTACCCTGCTGATAGCGGCTGGAGAATTGCAGCAGCTGATGGCCTTCGCCGGGAACCTTTACCTGGCCGCCGCCATCATCGGTCATGTCGCCGCCAATCACGATGCCGAGCGGCGTGGCGATCTTCTGTCCCGCGCCGGCAAGACCGGTGGCCAAACCGCCGATTTCCTTCGGCCATTTATACTCCGCAATGTGATTGACCGCCGCAACATGCCTCAGGAGGTTGGCGTCAGTCTTGCCTTCCTGCGCGCAATTGGGGCTGAGCGTGCCACCGGAAACCAGGCAGGTGTGGACATCGGCCGTGAAAATGAAAGTCGCATCGATCGGCGGCCAAGCCGGCTTCGGTCCTGTCGCGGAAAATACCGGAGTGACTGACGACAAAACGCCGAGGCCAAGAAGATTGGTGAGAAGCGACCGCCTGGACAGCGGAAAGATTGTACGACCATTCATGCAAAATGCCCTGAAGTTGCCTTCAGGGCATTCTGGCTGATGATCTCAAAGACGTACAGGGCGAAGGTTTCGTCGGCGGCCGATCGCTAATGACCTCCACCACCTCCAGCTCCCGTTGGCGCAGGTTGCGGCTTCTGGATCAGGAAGGCGCAGAAGACCAGGGCGCCGAACAGGCAGGTGAGGATCAGGAAGACATCGATGAACGACATGATCATCGCCTGCTGGGTCACGATCCCGGACAGCTTCTGGATGGCGATGGTTGCGCCGTCGAGACCATGCGAATTGTACTTGGCAATCATGTTGTTCATCTGGTCCATGGCCTCGGGATTGCCCCATTGCACATGTTCCTGCAGGCGGGCGTAGTGTTCCTCCTGACGCTGCGTCAGAATGGTGTTTATCGCGGCGAGACCGACGGCACCGCCGAGGTTGCGCGTCAGGTTGAAGAGACCGGAGGCGCCGCGAATACGGGCTGGCGACAATGTGCCAAGCGCGACATTGTTGATCGGCACCATGCACATCATCAGTCCGAAACCGCGCAGGATCTGCGGCAGCAGGAGCTCGTAGAAATCCCAGTCGGCCGTCAGCGAACTCATGAGCCAGGTGCCCATGGCAAAGCTTGAAAAGCCGATGGCCATCATGATGCGCGGATCGAGCTTGGTCGATACCTTGCCGGCGATCGGCGCCGTGCAGAACATCGCCAGCCCCGACACGAACATCGTTTCGCCGATCATCAGCGAATCATAGCCGCGGATACGGCCGAGATAGACCGGATAGAGATAGGTCAGGCCATAGAGCCCGATGCCCATGACGAACGAAAACAGCGACCCGAACGCAAAATTTCGATTGGCGAAGGCTCTGAGATCGACAATGGGGAAATCGACCTTGAACGCACGATAGAAGAACACCAGAGCACCGATCCCGGATGCGACCGCACCCATGAAGATGTATTCGTCGCTGAACCAGTCGTTCTTGTTGCCTTCCTCCAGCACATATTCCAGTGCGCCGAGAAAAACCGCCATCGACAGCAGGCCCCACCAGTCAAATTTCTTAAACAGGCTGAGTTCCGGCTTGTCGAAATCGATGAAATTCCAGGTGACGATGGTGACGATGATGCCGGGAATGACATTGATGAGGAACAGCCAGTGCCAGGAGAAGGCATGGCTGAGATAACCACCGACGGTCGGGCCGATGGTCGGAGCCAGCGTTGCGACAAGGCCGATGATCGGCGAGACGATGCTGCGCTTGGACGGTGGGAAGATCGTGAAGGCGGCCGCGAACACCGACGGGATCATGCCGCCGCCGATGAAACCCTGCAACGCCCGATAAATGATCATCTGGTCGATGTTGGTCGCGGTCGCGGCAAGAGCGCTGGCGGCCGTGAAACCCGCAGCCGAGACCGAGAACAGCACGCGCGTCGAAACGATGCGAGCCAGCGTGCCCGACAGCGGGATCATGATGACTTCCGCGATCAGATAGGCCGTCTGGACCCAGGCGACCTCGTCCGAGCCGGCGCTCAGACCCGCCTGGATTTCTGCGAGCGAGGCCGAGACGATCTGGATGTCGAGGATCGACATGAACATGCCGAACACCATCGCGAAGAAGGCGATCAGGCGTTTCGGATCCATCTTCTCTTCCACGCGGGCGGCGGGAAGCGGCATGGTACCCGCTGTTGCAGTGGCAGCCATCGGCGTTGCTCCTGGCGTGACTCTCGTTCAAGTGAACAGGGCAGCCATCGTAATCATGAAAAATGGTGCATCACATCGCCCCGGCACATCTGCTCGGGACGTTTATCGACCGTTGAAGCCGCGCCTAAACCGGCGCGGTACACGGATCACTTGACCGCGGCGGTATCCTGCGTCTTCGGCGCCGTGCGGGTATCGACATCGACGACAACGCTCAGGCCCGCATGCAGACGGCCGCTATCAAGCACTTCCTTCGGGAAGACGATCCGAACCGGAACGCGCTGGATCACCTTCGTGAAGTTGCCCGTGGCATTCTCGGCCGGCAGCAGCGAGAACACCGAACCGGAGGCCGGCGAGATCGACTGCACGGTGCCGACGATCGGCGCCTCATCAAAGGCATCCACGTGGATGTTGACCTTCGAACCCGGAACCATATGGGCGATCTGCGTTTCCTTGAAATTGGCGTCGATATAGAGCTGGTCGACCGGAACCAGAGCAGCCAGACGCTGACCGGCAGAGACCAGATCGCCGTCCTGAACCGCAAGATTGCCGATGATGCCGTCATAGGGCGCTTTCAGAACCGTGAAGCCCAGATCGCGCACAGCCTTGTCATGGGCGAGCTGCAGCGACCGGATTGTGCTTTCGGCCTCGGCGCGCTGGGCGACCAGAACGGCGATATTGGCCTTGGCAGTCGCGATGCTGGCATCCGCGCCTACGAGATTGGCCTTGGCCTGATCGACCGCAACCTTGGCATCATCGAGGGAGGCGACCGTACCGACTGCCTTTGACTGGAGGTCGCTGGCACGCGCGAGCGTGATTTCGGCACCCCGGACGGTCGCCTCAAGGGCGGTTTTCTGAGCTTCTGCCTGCTGCACGCTAGCTTCAGCACCTGCAATCTGCGCATCGAAACGCTTCAGAGAGAGCTTCTCCGTATCGATCTGCGCCTGCGCCTGGTCGGCAGCGATCCGGTAGTCTTCCTTGTCGAGGGTGATCAACGCGTCGCCGGCCTTGACATGCTGGTTGGCAACGACATTGACCTTTTCGATATAACCGGAGACCTTCGGCGAAATCGACGCGATATCGCCTTCGACATAGGCATCGTCCGTCGAGATCATGAAGCGACCGTTGGTCCACCATTCGTAGCCATACCAGCCACCGGCGGCGAGTGCGGCAATAACGATCACCGGCATCACCATCTTGCGGCGCTTGGGCGCAGGCTTTTCTGCAGCAACAACATCTTGCGGCGCCGCCTGCGCTTCGGCCGCCGGCTCGGTTACGCTCTTGGCCTGGGGAGCCTCGACCTGCTCGCTCGGCGCCACGAAATCATCGCCGACGGGGCGAACATGAGCGGCACCGGATTTGCTTGAAACTGACATGTTGCACTACCAGCCCTAATGTGAGAAATTCGAACCGAACCGTTCAGTTCGATTGACATAATGCGAATTCACTCACATATCAAGTCAAATCGAACCGTTCGGTTCGAAAAGTTAACAATGAGACAAAAATGTCCGAAGGTAACGAAAAATTGGCAGAACCAGCAGGCACCCTCGACTGCCCCGGCGAAGCGTATTCCCTTTCCGGACGCCGTGCCGCCGGCGAGGATCCGGCAAAGCGCGAGCAGATCATCGAGGGCGCAAAACGCGTGTTCATGAGCGTCGGTTTCGACGCCGCCAGCATGAACGACATAACGCGGGAAGCAGGCGTTTCCAAAGGCACGATCTACGTCTACTTCCAGAACAAGGAAGACCTGTTTTCGGCGATGATCGAAAAGGAGCGGGCTCTTTTTCTCGCGGCAGTTCGCACGGTGCTGGCCGCCCATGAGGATGTCGAAACCGGCCTTTACAAATTCGGCGTCAGCTTCGTCACCCATATGACCGATGAAAAAGTGATCACCGCGATGCGCACCGTTCTCGGTGTCCGCGATCGCATGCCCGATCTGTGCAAGCGCTTCTTCAAAGGACCGGAAAACCTGCGGACGGTCATCCAGGAGTTCCTGGCACACCAGGTCGACATCGGCAGCCTGAAGATCGACGACCTCGATCTGGCGGCTGGCCAGTTTCTCGATCTTTCCAGTGGAGGCTTCTTCAAGCTCCGCCTTTTCGGAACCATGGAGACCCCGCCGCCGCCGGAGGAAATCGATCGGGTCATCGGCGGCGCCGTTCGCGTCTTCATGGCCGCATACGGAGTACGGCAAACCACGGACGACTGAAAGCTACCGAACTGCGGTCATGCCGGCATCAATCCAGCAACCACGATCAAATGCGCTCCGACGATCAGCGCTAAGACGGTATCCGGTTTGCTGCGGGAGGTTGGATGAATGCAATCGGCAAGGCGCTCTGGTTCATCGAGAGCCATTACGCCAGGGACATTTCGCTGGAGGAGATCGCGGAGACGGCCGGGCTTTCCCGCTATCACCTGTCGCGCGTCTTCGGCCTGGCAACAGGCTGCTCCATCAGTGGTTATATCAGGGCACGACGCCTGAGCGCGGCGGCCCTGTCCCTTGCCGATGGCGCATCCAGCATCCTCGCAGTCGCCCTTGATGCGGGCTACAGCTCGCATGAAGCCTTCACCCGTGCCTTCCGCGATCATTTCGGCGTGACGCCGGAGGAGGTTCGCAACCGGGGGCACATTGGCGATCTCGAGCTCATGGAGCCCATCCGCATGAACACCGCACCCCTTCCCAAACTTGAAGAGCCCCGCTTTGAAACCGCACCTGCCATGCTGATGGCCGGGCTGCAGCAGACCTACAGCTACGGCGGCAATGCCGGCATTCCCTCGTTATGGCAGCGGTTCAACGAGCATTTCGGCACTATTCCGGGCCAGGTCGGCAATGTTGCCTACGGCATCTGCACGCAGGAGGACGGTCAGGACAGCAGCTTCCAATATATGTCCGCCGCCAAGGTTCGCGACACCAGCGAATTGCCTGAAGGCTTCGAGAGCATGAAGCTTCCCGCCCAGACCTATGCGATCTTTGCCCATCGCGGCCATATCTCCGGCATCAGCGCCACATGCCACGTGATCTTTACCGAATGGCTTCCCAAATCCGGCTATAAGCACGCCGGACTTCCGGACCTGATGGAGCGCTATGACGACCGGTTCGATCCCCGGACGGGCATGGGGCTCACCGAAATCTGGATTCCAGTGAAGAGTTAACGGTATCAAAGGCTGCCTGATCCACCTGCAGCGCTTGTCATGGCGCAGATTCCGCATACATAGGGTAAGTCATTTTTCGCCCGCGCTGCCCATCGGCTGCGCGGGTTCCCTTATGTGCCCTTTGAATCGAGGAAGGAACTACCCCCGATGCAGGACATTACGCTCCTCATGCAAGATCCGACTGCCTGGATCGCCCTCATCACGCTGATCGTGATGGAAGTCGTGCTTGGCATCGACAATCTCATTTTCATCTCGATCCTGACCAACAAGCTGCCGGAAGAAAACCGGGAAAAGGCACGCCGCATCGGCATCGGCCTGGCGCTGGTCATGCGGCTTGCGTTGCTCGGCACCGTTGCCTGGATCGTGCAGTTGACGACGCCCGTCTTCGAGGCGTTCGGCCATGGCTTCTCCTGGAAGGACATGATCCTGATTGCCGGCGGCCTGTTCCTCGTCTGGAAGGCCACCAAGGAAATCCACCACAACGTCGACCCGGCCGACCATGAAGAAGATTTCATTGCAAGCTCGGTGACCACCGGCTTTACCGCCGCCATCGGCCAGATCCTGCTGCTCGACCTGGTCTTTTCCGTCGACAGCATCATCACCGCCGTCGGCATGACGCCGCACCTGCCGATCATGGTGGTTGCTGTCGTTGTCGCCGTGACCGTCATGCTGGTCGCCTCCGGCCCGCTCGCCCGCTTCATCGAGAAGAACCCGACCATCGTCATGCTGGCACTCGGCTTCCTGCTGATGATCGGCACGACACTGATTGCCGAAGGCATGGGCATCCACGTGCCGAAGGGCTACGTCTATGCCGCCATGGCCTTCTCGGCATTGGTCGAAGTGCTCAACATGCTGTCGCGCCGCAAGCGGCAGCGGGACAAGGCTGCAAAGCACTAACCATACGTAGCATCAGAAATTGAAGCGGCCCGGGACAACAGTCCCGGGCCTTTTTCATATCGATCGATGAGGATACGAAGCCGAAGGGGTAAGAAGCTCGCCTGCCTTTTCGTTGGCCGCGAAGAGAAACCGGAAAAATCTCCGCGTTCTCCATCTCCCTCGGGTCCGGTTGGCACGGTCCGCACTCCTCATTGGGAAAACGGACCAGGCCCGCAATGGTTCCCGCCTATGCGGCCTACTTCTCGGCGATAGCCTTCAGGTTCTCCAGCCCCTGGGCAAAATCGCCACCGATCATCGTGTCCATGTTGAAGAACAGACCCATGACCTTGGCAATGAGCGGGCTCGGTCCATCCATCGCCCAGGTGACCGCCGTGCCTTGTGTCGCCGGCGAAAACGTGAACGTGGCGACGTTATGCCCTTCGAACGGACGGACGAAATCGAGTTTGATCTGCACCTTCGAGGACGGCGTCGCTTCGGTGATCTCCATGCGTCCGGCGCCAACATTGTTGTTGCCGTCCCAGCTGTAGACGGCACCCCGGCCGCTTGTCGCGCCATCGAACGTGCGCTTCATGGCCGGATCCTTCTTTTCATAAGGCGACCAGGACTGCCACTGGTTGAAGTCATTGATCAGCGGGAAGATCTTTTCCGGCGGCGCATTGATGGTCGCGCTGCGTTCGACATGGAACGTATCTGGCTTGCTCGATGCGAACACGACGACGGCGAGCAGCAGCACAACGATGACGGCGAGGATGATCAGCAGAATTTTCAACATATTCGGGTTCCTGTTGAGTATTGAAATAGGCTCCCCTGAAGAGCCGTGCGCGCGATTCTGGGGAATATCGGGTGGAGAGGGTTCAGGCGGCGGTGACAGTGGCGATGACGGCTGCAAGCTTTTCGAGGCTCTGGCTCCAGCCTTCTTCCATGCCATCGAGAGCGGGCAGCACGGCTTCGGTTGCCCTGAGCACCTGCGCATGCAGGGTCACCTGGGTCTTGCCGTCTTTCTCTGTGAACGTCACCGTATTGAGCGCTTCGAGCATGGGGACGCCATCTTCGCCGTCATAGGTACTGGTAAAGACAAGGCGCTCGTTTTCGACGATCTCCTTGAAGGTGCCGTTCGACGGATACATCTGCCCGTCAGGGCCTTTCATATGGATGCGAATAACGCCGCCGGGCCTGAGATCGACCTCGCAGACCGGATTGGTAAAGTGGTGCGGCCCCCACCACTGAGCCAGATGATACGGGTCGGTCCAGACCTTGTAGACCAGCGCAGCCGGAGCGTTGAACGTCCGGGTCAAGACGAGGTTGGCCTTGTCGGCCGGCACGAATTCAGCTCTTGCGGTCATTCTCATCTCCCTTTTGAAGTTTTTGCAGGTAGAGATCGAGCCTGTCGAAACTCTCCTCCCAAAATTGCCGGTAGTTATCGAGCCAGGCATTGATATCCTTCAGCGGCCCGGCTTCCAGTTTGCAGGGGCGCCACTGCGCCTCCCGTCCACGGCTGATCAGGCCGGCTTTTTCCAGCACCTTCAGATGCTTGGAAACGGCCGGCAGGCTCATGGCGAAAGGCTCAGCCAATTCGTTGACCGACGCCTCGCCCGATGCCAGCCGCGCCAGGATTGCTCTCCGCGTCGGGTCGGCGAGCGCCGACAGGGTAATGCTGAGGCGATCCTGAGTCATGACTATTAAACCAAATAGTTAATTAACTTGTCGGTTAAATATAAGGCAACAGAGATTTTGTCAACTGCCTTTTGAAGCGCTGCCACCGCCTATCACAGCGCAGTTTTCCTTGACGCGCCCTTTTGAATATGGTCTCACGCCAGCCATATGGAATTTCCGGTATTTTCCGCCGTTTCAGGCATCGATCGGGCACTTCCTTCCCTTAAAAGCATGCGCCTTCGCGTCCGGATATCCCTCTCCCGGCAGGAAGGCCGAAAGCACGTAAAGCACGGGCCAGGATCATGACAGACAGACCAGTCCGGGTGCGCATCGCACCTTCTCCCACCGGCGAGCCCCATGTCGGCACCGCCTACATCGCGTTGTTCAATTATCTCTTCGCGCAGAAAATGGGTGGCGAGTTCATCCTGCGCATCGAGGATACCGATGCGACCCGCTCGACGCCCGAGTTCGAAACGAAGGTTCTCGACGCGCTGAAATGGTGCGGCCTGAAATGGTCGGAAGGCCCGGATATCGGCGGCCCCTACGGCCCCTATCGCCAGAGCGACCGCAAGGACACCTACCTCCCTTTCGTCGAGAAGATCGTTTCCAACGGCCACGGCTTTCGCTGCTTCTGCTCGCCCGAGCGGCTGGCCGAAATGCGCGAAGCCCAGCGCGCCGCCGGCAAGCCGCCAAAGTATGACGGCCGCTGCCTGACGCTTTCGGCGGAGGAAGTCACGACGCGGATGGCTGCCGGCGAACCAACCGTCGTGCGCATGAAGATTCCGACCGAAGGCTCCTGCAAGTTCGTCGACGGCGTCTATGGCGAAGTCGATATCCCGTGGGATGCGGTCGACATGCAAGTTCTGCTCAAGGCCGACGGCATGCCGACCTATCACATGGCCAATGTCGTCGACGACCATCTGATGAAGATCACCCATGTGGCGCGGGGCGAGGAATGGCTGTCCTCGGTGCCCAAGCACATCCTGATCTACCAGTATCTCGGTCTCGAGCCGCCGGTGTTCATGCATCTGTCGCTGATGCGCAATGCCGACAAGTCGAAACTGTCAAAGCGCAAGAACCCGACCTCGATCTCGTATTACACCGCGCTCGGCTACCTGCCGGAAGCACTGATGAACTTCCTCGGCCTGTTCTTCGTGCAGATTGCCGAAGGCGAGGAAATGCTGACCATGAATCAGCTGGCGGAAAAATTCGATCCGGCCAATCTTTCCAAGGCAGGCGCGATCTTCGATATCCAGAAGCTAGACTGGCTGAACGGCCGCTGGCTGCGCGAAGGCCTGACCGAAGACGAATTTGCTGCCCGCGTGCTTGCCTGGGCGATGGAAAACGACCGCATCAAGCAGGGGCTCAAGCTCTCGCAGTCGCGCATTTCCAAGCTCGGCGAACTGCCGGATCTGGCAGGCTTCCTGTTCAAATCCGATCTCGCGCTTGACGCCTCATCCTTCGCCAAGGTCAAGTCGACACCGGAGGAACTGGTCGAGATTTTCAACACAGTTCAGCCGGATTTGGAAAAGATCCTCGAATGGAACGTCGAGTCGATCGAAGCCGAGCTTCGCGCCATCGCCGACCGCATGGGCAAGAAGCTGAAGGTCATCGTGGCGCCGCTGTTTGTCGCCGTCTCCGGCTCGACCCGCTCGCTGCCGCTGTTTGACTCGATGGCGATCCTCGGCCGCTCGGTCGTGCGCCAGCGCCTGAAGGTGGCCGGCCAGGTTGCTGCGTCGATGGCTGGCTCGAAATAGAAGGTCGCCGTTTTCGAACGGCAGGACACGCAGGACTTGATGGAGCATACCTCTTTCCTCCGTCATTCCTGTGCTTGTCACAGGAATCCAGCCACGGTGCGTCTGCGCCGTGAATGAACATCAAGGGTCTCCCGCGCCCAAAGACTTGGGCGCACTGGATTCCTGTGACAAGCACAGGAATGACGGAGACCGGGAACCGTGAGACGGAACTGAACCATGTCTGACAACAAGACCGAAATCGCCCTCTCCTCCGACGTCACCGAAGTGCGCGCGCAAAAGCTGAAGATGCTGCGCGAAAAGATCGGCGACGTCTATCCGGCACATTTCCACCGCACCATCACCAATGCGGAACTGGCCAGCAAATATGAGAACCTGGAAGCGGACGTGGTGACGGACGATGTCGTCACCGTCGCAGGCAGAGTCTACTCGTCGCGCAACTCCGGCATGTTCATGGATATCCATGACGCCGGCGGCAAGATCCAAATCTTTTCCCACAAGGACACGACCCCGGAAGAGGCAAGAAACCTTTTGCCGCTGATCGATCTCGGCGACATCATCGGCGTCACCGGTGTTGTCCGGCGCACCAAGCGCGGCGAGCTGTCGATCAATGCGCAGGAAATCACCATGCTCACCAAGTCGCTGCTGCCGATGCCCGAGAAGTGGCATGGCCTCTCCGACATCGAGCAGCGCTATCGCAAGCGCCATCTCGACATCATGACCAACGAGGACTCCAAGCTCCGCTTCCAGCAGCGTTCGAAGATCGTCTCCGGCATCCGCCGCTTCATGGAAGACGATGGCTTCATGGAAGTCGAAACGCCGATGCTGCATTCGGTCTATGGTGGCGCAACCGCCGAACCCTTCAAGACGCATCACAACACGCTGAAGCTCGACATGTACCTGCGCATCGCGCCGGAACTGTTTTTGAAGCGCACGCTGGTGTCGGGCCTGACCGACAAGGTGTTCGAGATCAACCGCAACTTCCGCAACGAAGGCGTCTCCACCCGGCACAATCCCGAATTCACCATGATGGAATGCTACTGGGCCTATGCCGACTATGAGGACATCATGGACCTCGTCGAACGGCTCTTTACCAAGCTGGCGATGAGCATTCACGGCACCACCGAATTCATGTTCGGCGACAAGGAAATCTCCTTCAAGGGCCCGTTCAAGCGCGTGCCCATGCCGGACGCCGTCAAGGAAGCCACCGGCATCGACTTCCTGGCGATGAAAACCGACGAGGAAGCCCGCACCGCCGCCAAGGCTGCCGGCTTCGAGGTCGAGAAGGACTGGACCTGGGGCGAATGCCTTGCGTTCATCTTCGAGGAAAAGGTCGAGGGCACGCTGATCCAGCCGAGCCATGTCACGCATTTCCCGAAGGACATCTCGCCCTTTGCCAAGGAAGTGCCCGGCGAACCACGCCTGGTCGAGCGTTTCGAGACCTATTGCAACGCCTGGGAACTGGGCAACGCCTTCTCGGAACTCAACGATCCGGAAGAGCAGCGCAAGCGCATGGTCGAGCAGCTGGAGCAGGCCCATGCCCGCGGCGAAAAAGACAAGCAGCTCGACGACGAATTCCTTGACGCCATCGACCAGGGCATGCCGCCCGCCGGGGGCTTAGGCATCGGCGTCGACCGCCTGATCATGCTTCTGACCAACGCGCCGTCGATTCGCGACATCATCCTCTTCCCGGCCCGCCGCAACAAGGCGGACTGAGACTTCCGGCCTGCATCATGAACGCGCCAAACCTTTCGGGGACTGGCGCGTTCGACCCGGCAGATGGAACTTTTCCCGATCCTGCGCGTCAATCCCCGCAGAATCCAAAAAGGAACCTTCCATGCTGAAATGGGCGCTTATCTTCCTGGTCATCTCGCTGATTACAGGTTTTCTCGGTTTTTCCGGCGTTTCGGCCGCAACCGCGACGATCGCGCGCGTGCTGTTCGCAATCGCCCTGATCGTCTTCCTGATCTTCGTGGTGCTTGCCTTCATGGCCGGCAGCGCTGTCATCTGACGCGAACGGGATCAACGGGACAGATGGCGGGCTGCCAGTCCCGCCACCATCTCCGTGATGACCTTGCAGTACCGGCTAATGACCGGTGTCTTCGCCGGCAGGCTGATCAGTCGCTTGATCGACAGCGACATCGGCCGCCGGCGTTTCCTTGTCGCCCAGAACCATCGCGATCATGGAACCAAGAAAACCCTTTGGTTCGGCCTTGACGTGTT
Source organism: Rhizobium herbae (assembly GCF_017873135.1). GTDB lineage: Bacteria > Pseudomonadota > Alphaproteobacteria > Rhizobiales > Rhizobiaceae > Pararhizobium > Pararhizobium herbae. The sequence goes on from NZ_JAGGJV010000004.1 coordinate 360,328, forward strand.
CCGGAGCAACCGCCTCGCCGTGATCAGGAGAGACAGCGTCTTCGCCGTGCGCCGCAGGAGTTGCCTCATCGCCATGTTCGGATGCAACCGCTTCTTCGCCGTGCGCACCGGCTTCCGATCCGGCAGCACCAGCGATTGCGGCTGCGGCGGCAGCAACCGGGTCGAAGCAATCGGACTTGTCGTCCATCGCCATCATCGTGTTCTTGATATCGTCGGTGGAAAGAGCGACTTCGCGACCATAGAACAAGCCGACCGTATTCGCCTTGCTTTCGTTGTAGCGCGCGACGAAAGGCGTCGTCATCCCCGACAATTTGCTCGGGTCGGGCGCGAAAAGTACCTCGGCACCGATGGCCGGGCCTCGCCGTTCGGCACGATCCAGGGGGCCGGCGGCGTCTAGAACGACAACCTGATAGAGATCGGCCTTTTCTTCCTTGGCGAGCAGGCCGGTGATGCGCAATGCCGTACGGACACGATCGACGCCCGAGGCCGATTCCGTGCTGACATATTTGCGAATCCAGCGCTGTCCGTTGCGGCGCATTTTCAGCGTTTCAATGGTGGTGCAGGCAAGACCCGAGAGCGAAGGCGCATCCGGCTCGCCCGCGCCGAGAAAAGCATCCTTGACGGAATAAACGGCGAAAGCGCCGGAGGCGCCGGACAGCACGAGGACGCCGGCGATGAAGAACATCACCTTCCGGGGCAGGCGTATCTTTTTAAAGACCGACTTCACGCGCGCTGCTCCGTCATCAGCTTCAACTCCATGGTCTTTCACCGGAATGCCGCGCATCGGGTCGGATGCGCGGCTCGCCCCATATTCTGATTGAGCTTCCAACCCTACCTTGGCCACGTTTCGGAAAGTTTAAGCGTTCAAGGAGTTTCGTATCGCTAACGGGCGGATTTGCTTTGTTTTCGCACATTGCTCAAACTCGCCTGCAAAATCGGTTGCTCTTGGCCGCCGCCCCGCTAAAACCGGTGTTCGCATCTCCGGTCGGCACAAGGATATCTCCAGCATCATGGCGCGCATTGGCATCGCAGGGGCAGGCATCATCGGATGCGCCGCCGCCGTTCATCTGATCGACCAGGGTCACGAGGTCACGGTGTTCGAGAAGGACATCGGCGGCCTCCCCGCGTCGGTCGGCAACGCGGGAATTCTGGCCGTGCCCGAGATCGATCCGCTGGCACGCCCCGACATGATCCTGTCCGCGCCGAAATGGCTGCTCGATCCGCTGGGGCCTTTGACCCTGCGGTGGCAGGACCTGCCTGCCTTGACGCCGTGGCTGGTCAATCTTCTCATGGCCGCTACGCCCGCCAGGGTCGAACGCTCGCGGGCAGCCCTTTTGGGGCTGATGCGCCAGGCGCTCGCCGCCCATGATGATCTTGCCCGCATGACCGGCCTTACCGGGCATATGACACCAAGCGGCGCGCTGACGATTTTCGACAGTGAAAAGGCAGTCGAGGCCGCTTTCCGCCATGAAAGCGAGAATGCAGCCTTGCTTGGTTATGCGGTCGAGAAGCTTGATGCAGCGCAAGCGAGATCGCGGGTACCGGCACTTGAAGGAAACTTCGCCGGCGGTGTCTTTTCCGCCGGCTACCAGACTTTCCTCGATCCGCTCGCACTGCTTCGGCATCTCCAGGCCTATGTCCGCCAGCGCGGCACGGTTGTCGATGCCGAAGTGCAGAGCGTTCGGCAGGAGAATAGCGGCGTCACGTTCCTCGCCCGGGGTCAAACGCCCATGACCTTCGACAAGGTGGTGATATCCGCCGGCGTCTGGTCGCGGACACTCGTTCGCGGCCTCGGCATGAAGGTCCTGCTTGAGAACGAGCGCGGCTACAACACCACCTTCACCGACCCCCAATTGACACTCGAACTGCCCGTATTCTTCGCCGAACATGGCTTCGTCGCTACCCCGCTAAAGGATGCCCTTCGGGTCGGCGGCGCGGTCGAACTGGCAAAACCGGAAGCACCCGCAAACTACGCTCGTGCCGCCGCCATGCGCCAGAAGATGCGCCGTTATGTCCCGAGCCTGCCGGAGACAGGCGGCACGGAATGGATGGGCCGCCGGCCATCGACGCCGGATTCGGTGCCGGTGATCGGCCTTTGCCCGCACGATCCACGCATCGCGCTTGCCTTCGGCCATGGCCATCTCGGCCTGACACTGTCGGCCGTTACCGGCAGGAAGATCGCCGAACTGCTGAAGTCGGGGGAGACGGAGGAACTCGCGCCCTTCAGCATCCAGCGCTTCCAATAACCAGGAGCGACACAGGTGCGGTTGACTTTCACATCCGCGCCACCTTCACTCGCCAAAACTGCGGCAGCCTTTCAGAACAACGAAAAGAAGACATCATGCACAAGGTAATTTTTGATACGGACCCCGGCGTCGACGATGCGATGGCGCTGCTTTTCCTGCATAATCATCCAGAGATCGACTTGATCGGCATCACCTCCGTTTTCGGCAATGCCTCGATCGAAACGACGACGCGCAACGCGCTGTATCTGAAGCAGCAATGGGATATTGCCACCCCCGTCGCCCGGGGACTGGGCGAAACGCTCGACCCTTCTCGCCCGCATGTCGACTGGCCGACCGGTATCCATGGTGATGACGGTCTGGGCAACATCGGCGCACCGGCAGTCGTGGATCTCCCCTGCCATCCCCTGCCCGCCCACCGCTTCATCATCGACACCGTGCGCGCCAACCCGGGCGAAGTGACCATCGTTGCCGTCGGACGCATGACCAACCTGGCGCTCGCCCTTCGCGACGATCCGGACATTGCCGTGCTCGTCAAGGACGTCGTCATCATGGGCGGCGCCTTCGACATGCGCGGCAATATCACGCCCGCCGCCGAAGCCAATATCCATGGCGACCCGGAAGCCGCCGACGCGGTGATGACGGCGCCCTGGCCCGTCGTGGTCGTCGGGCTTGATGTGACTGAGAAGACCGTGATGACGCGCAAACGGCTGGCTGACATCGTCGCTACCGGCGGCAAGCGGGCAAAACTGCTCTCCGACATCTCGCAATTCTACATCGATTTTTACGAGCAGCATGTCGAAGACGGCATGGTGATCCATGACAGCTGCGCCTGCGTCTACGTCGTCGCGCCGCATCTCTTTACGCTGCGCAGCGGCGCGATCCGCGTCGTCTGCGGTGGCATCGCCGATGGCCAGACCATCCAGAAGGCCGACGACCATCTGTTTCCGCCGAGCGCCTGGGACAACCTGCCGAGCCAGAACGTCTGCATCGGCATCGATGCGGAGGGGGTTCTCGATCTTATCTCTGAAACGCTTGGACTGAACCCGGCAGCCTGAGCCGGTAAAAATTCATCGTGATAGCTGGCAGTCGGCCGATTGCCAGCTATCTTCGTTTCCATGAAACCGGAAACGCTGCTCTATCCGACGCCCAAGGGTCTCTATTGCGAGAAGGGCGGCTTCTATATCGACCCCGTCCAGCCCGTCGAAAGGGCGCTGATCACCCATGGGCATGCAGACCATGCGCGCGCAGGACACACTCATGTGCTGGCAACGCGCGAGACACTGGACATCATGCGCATCCGCTACGGCGAAGCGTTCTGCGTCAGCACGCAGGAAGCCGTGCTCGGTGTACGAACCAGCATTGGCGACGTCACCGTCAGCTTTCATCCCGCCGGCCATGTTCTGGGCTCCGCGCAGATCACGGTGGAGGCCAGCGGTATGCGCATTGTCGTTTCGGGAGACTACAAGCGCCGCCGCGACCCGACCTGTCTCCCCTTCGAGCCTGTGCCCTGCGATGTTTTCATCACCGAGGCGACGTTCGGCCTGCCTGTGTTTCACCATCCCGACGATCAGGGCGAAATCGCCAAGCTGTTGACGTCGCTCCGGCAATTTCCCGAGCGCGCTCACCTTGTCGGCGCCTATGCCCTCGGCAAGGCCCAGCGGATCATCGCCCTGTTGCGCGAAGCGGGTTACGACGATCCCATCTTCATCCACGGCGCGCTGACCAAACTCTGCGACTACTACGAGAGCGAAGGCTTAAACCTAGGCGACATCCGCCCCGCGACGCTGGCACAAGGGGACAAACAATCGTTTGCCGGCGCCGTGGTCATCGGCCCGCCCTCCGCCTTCGCCGACAAGTGGGCCAGGCGCTTTCCCGATCCTGTATCCATCTTCGCCTCCGGCTGGATGCTGGTGCGCCAGCGCGCCAAGCAGCGCGGCGTCGAACTGCCGATGATTATCTCCGATCACTGCGACTGGCCGGAACTGACCGAAACGATCAACGAGATCAAGCCGGGCGAGGTCTGGGTAACGCATGGCCGCGAGGAAGCTCTGGTCCGCTGGTGCGAGTTGCAGGGCATCGCCGCCCGGCCGCTGCATCTCGTCGGCTATGATGACGAAGGGGAGTAGTGGATGCGCGCCTTCGCCGAACTGCTCGACCGTCTGGTCCTGACCCCGCAGCGCAACGCCAAGATCAAGATGATGACGGATTATTTTCGCGCGAGCCCCGACCCGGATCGCGGCTATGCGCTGGCGGCCATCGCCGGCACGCTGACACTCAAGACCGTGAAACCGAATGTGCTCCGGCAACTCGTGCTGGAGCGAATGGACGAGGTGCTGTTTCGCTATTCCTACGACTATGTTGGCGATCTCGCCGAAACGATTTCGCTGGTCTGGGAAAAACCGGCTGATGAAGAGACGTCCGTGTCCGATCTCTCGCTCGGCGCCGTCATGCATCAACTGGAGACCGCCGGCAGGGCCAACGTGCACGGTCTCGTCCGCGATTTGCTCGATCAACTCCAGGGATCGAGCCGTTTCGCCTTCCTGAAGCTCATCACCGGCGGCCTGCGCATCGGCGTCTCGGCGCGGCTGGTGAAACAGGCGCTTGCCGACATGGGCAATGTCGATATCACCGAAATCGAAACGCTCTGGCACGGCCTGTCACCGCCCTATACCGCGCTCTTTCGCTGGCTTGACGGAAAGGCCGACAAACCCGAGCTGGACATGCCGGCCGTTTTCCATGCGGTCATGCTGGCAACGCCGGTCGGCGACAACGATCTTGCCGCGCTGGACCCGAAGGACTTTGCTGCCGAATGGAAATGGGACGGCATTCGCGTGCAGCTTGCCAATCTGGCCGGCACCCGGCGGCTCTATTCGCGCAGCGGCGACGATATTTCCGGTGCTTTCCCGGACATTCTCGAGGCGGCCGATTTCGAGGGCATCATCGACGGAGAACTTCTGGTCGGTGGGACGATGCGCACCAACAACGCCACCCGGACCTTTTCAGACCTGCAACAGCGCCTGAACAGGAAAACCGTGACGCGCAAGATGCTGGAGGACTATCCGGCCTTCATCCGCGGCTACGACCTGCTGTTTTCCGGCAGGCGGGATATCCGGCCGGAAAGTTTTCTCATACGGCGCGCGGAGCTTTCCGTCCTGATCGAGAAGGCCGCGCCTTCCCATTTCGACCTGTCGCCGCTGGTCCCCTTCTCAAGCTGGGAGGAACTCGACCGCCTGCGCGCCGATCCGCCCGATCCGGTCATCGAAGGCATCATGCTGAAACGTCTGGATTCGCCCTATACCTCCGGCCGATCGAAGGGACCGTGGTTCAAGTGGAAGCGGGAACCCTATAATGTCGATGCAGTGCTGATGTATGCCCAGCGCGGACATGGCAAACGATCAAGCTACTACTCCGATTTCACCTTCGGCGTCTGGACACAAAGCGACGGCAAGAACATTCTCGTGCCCGTCGGCAAGGCTTATTTCGGCTTTACCGACGCGGAGCTTGAAGTGCTGGATCGCTATGTGCGCAACAATACCATCGAACGGTTCGGCCCGGTTCGCTCCATCCGCGCCGAAGCTGACCACGGCTTCGTGGTTGAGGTTGCCTTCGAAGGGATCAACGTCTCCACCCGGCACAAATCCGGCGTCGCCATGCGCTTTCCGCGCATATCGCGGCTGCGGACCGACAAGCTGCCGCGCGACGCGGACAGGCTGGAAACGTTGCTTGCAATGATCGGGGGGCCAGACGTTGATCGAACGGGAACTGGGGAACCAATCTAGAAAATGATTGTTAATCTGCAGCATCCAATCGAAGGAGAAAGACGATGCCTGCAAAATCCCAAGCCCAACAGAAAGCCGCCGGTGCCGCCCTGTCGGCGAAGCGCGGCGACACGAAGAAATCCATGCTCAAGGGTGCTTCCAGGAGCATGGAGAAGTCCATGTCGGAGAAGGAACTGAAGGACCTTGCGGAAACCGACCGCAACGAACTGCCGGAAAAGAAAGAATCCAAATAGGCGCACGCCCGAATTCCCGGCTCTGCGCAGTACATATTGTTAAGATGACTTTGCGACAATGCCGACCGACTGCTGTCGAGTAAAAGAACGGCGTTGGAGATTTCGTGTTTTCGGAACTGTCAAGCGTACTCAGAAAATCAACAATAGTTCGTCTTTTTAAGCCGAACTATTTGCCGACCTATGTTGCGCTGATGGTGGTGATCGCAACGGCTATATTTGCCGAACAGCAAAACCGCGTCGTTCAAGCTGCAAAAATGCGGGCGGCAGTCGCTGCGGAACTCAATCCGATCCGCTCGAAGCTCGAAGCCAATATCAATGGCGACATTCAGCTCGTCCGCGGGTTGATCGCGACAATCTCCACCGAACCCGGCATGAACCAGAAGCGGTTCTCCGATCTGGCGCGCAACATCTTCACCGAGCGCTCGCGGCTGCGCAACCTTGCCGCCGCCCCGGACCTCGTCGTCTCCCTCGTCTATCCGCTGGAAGGGAATGAAAAGGTTCTCGGCCTGGATTACCGCAAGAACGAGAACCAGCGCGCTGCCGCGCTGCGGGTTCGCAATCTCGGCAACATGGTACTCGCCGGCCCTCTCGACTTGGTTCAGGGCGGCAAAGGCCTGATCGGCCGCTTTCCCGTCTCCCTTTCCAATGGTGGCGAATCCAATCGCTTCTGGGGTATCGTCTCCGCGGTCATCGACGTTGATCGGCTCTATCGGGACAGTGGCCTTCTTTCGCAGGTACTCGACATCGACGTGGCGATTTCCGGCCGCGACGGCCTGGGCGAAGACGGCGCGTTGTTTTACGGTAACAGCCACGTCAAGACAGCCGACCCGGTCGAAGTCAGCGTCTTCCTACCCGGCGGATCTTGGATAATTAGCGCCATCCCGAAGGGAGGATGGATCGATACGCCGCCAAATGCCTGGCTTGTTCGAACCCTCACCGTACTCGGGGGGCTTTTCATCATCGTGCCGATGTTCGTCAGCGGACAGCTGATGGAGGAGCGGAAGCGCAATATCCAGGTACTCGAAAACAACGAGGATCAGTTGCAGGAGCTGTCCCACCGCTTGAAGATCGCACTCGACGCATCGCAGATCGGCATCTGGGAACTCGATATTTCCTCCGGCAAGCTTCTGTGGGACGACCGCATGAAAGAACTCTACGGCCTGCGCAAGGACGCGCGCGAGGTCTATGAGGACTGGCGCGACGCGCTGCATCCGGACGATCTGCAAAGGGCCGAACAGGAGTTCAGCAGCGCCCTTCTCCACGGCGCGAGTTACGTCTCGCAATTCCGCATCCGCCTTTCCGGCAACCGGACCCGGCATATTCGCACCGTCGGCTCGAAATATATCGGCGCGAGTGGCACGGAGAAAATCGTCGGCGTCAACTGGGATGTCACAGTCGATGTCGAAAAGAACGAGCGGCTTGAAGCGGCCAAGCGACAGGCGGAGGCACACAGCGCGGAACTTGAGGCCGCGCGGCACCGGATGGAATTCGACGCGCTGCACGATCCTTTGACGGCGCTGCCGAACCGGCGTTACCTTGACGAGATCCTGGCGCAAAAGCATTCCAGCGCAGCGAAACAGGGCCTCGCCAGCATTTTCCACATTGATCTCGACCGTTTCAAGGAAATCAACGACACTCTGGGCCATGCGGCGGGCGATGAAATCCTCCGGCACGCCGCCAAGATCCTTCGCGCCAATACCGGAGACGATGATTTCGTCGGCCGTATCGGTGGAGATGAGTTCGTCATCATTTCGCGCAGCGGTGGCATCGAGGGCCATGACGCGGCACTTGCCCAGCGCATCATCGACGCGATGAGCATACCGGTTACATACAAGGAGCAAGAGTGCCGTATCGGGGTCAGCATCGGTATCGCCCACCAGGCAAGGCTGGAAGAGGAGCTGACCCAGGTTCTCGTCAATGCCGACATTGCTCTTTATGAAGCCAAGCGCCGCGGCCGCAACCGGTGTGAGTTCTTCACTCATTCCCTGAAAACCGCGGTTTTCAAAACCAAGCAGACGGCGGATGAAATCCTGCGCGGGCTCGAACAGAACGAGTTCATTGCCCATTTCCAGCCGCAATTCTGTCCCGCCACGCTCGACATCATCGGGGTCGAAGCGCTGGCCCGCTGGGACCATCCGACCAAGGGATTGCTTGCACCCTACGCCTTCCTGAAGACGGCGGAAGGCATCAATGTACTTGCCGAGATCGACCAGAGGATTTTCGAGCAGGCGCTTTTCCAGTCAACCCGCTGGGAAGCAAGCGGGATCGACATCCCGAAAATATCCGTCAATCTCTCCTATCACCGTTTGCACGACGAAAAGCTGATCGACCGCCTCAACCAGATGGTCATTCCGAGAGGCAAAGTTTCATTCGAGCTGCTGGAATCGATCTCGTTCGACGAGAGCGATATGACCGTGCTTTCGAATATCGAGCAGATCAAGAACCTCGGCATCGATATCGAGATCGACGACTTTGGCACCGGTTATGCCTCGATCACCAGCCTTTTGAAGCTCACCCCGCGCCGCCTCAAGATCGACAGGCAGCTGGTCATCCCGATTCTGACCTCCGAAAAACAGCGCCAGCTGGTCGCCTCGATCATCGACATCGGCATTTCGCTCGGTATCGAGGTCATCGCCGAGGGCGTCGAAACCATGGAACATGCGCGTATCCTGAAAGACCTGGGCTGCCACGGGCTCCAAGGTTACGCTTTTGCCCGGCCGATGAGCGCCAACGACCTCGCAAACTTCGCACGCGAACGCCGGTGGCTCGCGGCCTGAACCGGAAAATATTTGATTGATTCGCCCAGACGGGGCTGACCGTAACGCAGCAAGCCTCATTTCAAGGGCCGCGCGCGGGCAAATCCAACGCCGAACGTGTATCGATTTGTTTCCTAGAGCGGCATTTTTGTATTCTAGAGTTTCCTGTTCATGTCGCGATATCGACGGAATATGTCTGGAAAGCAAAATCTCCGGAACCCTCTACAAGTACGCCGCCTTGGAACGCGGGAGCTTCGGTGTGCCTTTATGCCAAGGTGTAGAATATTCTTCCGGAAACAGCAGAGGTCTGCCGTCCGTGGTAGTCAAATCTTGCTCAAGTCGAAAATGGATCGGCATTTCCGGAATGTTTCCAGCCCAGCTTTTCTCAGGAAAACAGGGGTGATTTCTTGAAGATTGAAGTCAGTTTTCGTTAGTGGATCGATGCGTTTCTCATATCTCCCGAAACGAAAACGCAAAGGATTTATAATGGTTGGAGCGATATCAAGCACCTCACTCCTGTCGACGTTGACCACCAGCAGTTCAAGCAGCAGCAGCAGTGCGCAGATAGCATCTCTGGAAGCGCAGATTCAGGCCAAGCAGACGGAACTGGAAGAAGCAAAGACCGACGACGACAAGGCGGAGGTAACCGAAGAGATCGCCGAACTGCAGGCAAAGCTCAAGGCTCTGGAAGCGGCAGAGGTTCGAAAAGCCCAGGCTCAGCAAGCGGCGGCATCGAATGGCCAAAGCGGCCAGGAAGAACCGGCATCGCTGATCGGTACCCGCAACTTCCAGGATGGCGAGCAGTTCGGAAGCCGCGAAATCTGGGTCTGATCTCTTTACGACCTTGGGGAGCATGACGTTTCCCCGCGATCTATATCATGAGCAACATGACATCCTTCGGCAATGATTGCCAAGCGCATGTTGCTCATGCACATTCGGCACAACCACCCGGTCGCTGTGTGGCCATGCAGGAAACAACTCGACACCGGACCGACAAACACCAGACATATACAGCCTTTAATGGGTCAGGCTGCCTGTCATTCTCGTGTTGGTGCGTTGGCTGGACGAAAGTGAATTGTGTGCAAGGAAATTTTCTACGCTACCCTTGAAATCACGGCCGGAATGTCCAAAGCCGTGGCACTTGGGAAACACCAAAGCTGGGGATAGTCCTTTTCAGCCCCATCTTTGCAATTGTTCCCTCGCAAGCGGCGCGGAAAATGTTAAAGACGAAAAAAGTGAATCGTTTGTTACCGACCCTTCGGGCCGGATGGGGACCCAGATGAAAATTGTAAATGTGCTCCTTCCCTTGAGCCTGCTGCTTCTCTCCGGCTGCGTCGTTGGCCCTGACTATCAATCTCCGAACGCAGCCCTGCCTGCAAAATTCTCGGCGGGCGGCGAAGCAACAGCTGACGACGTGACCCTCAAGCCGTGGTGGGAAGCCTTCCGCGACAAGAAACTGAACAGCCTCGTTGCCCAGGGCTTGGGCGAGAACCTCGACGTCCAGCAATCGATCGAGCGCATCATCGAGGCCCGTGCGAATGTGATCGTTGCGGCAGCCGGCGGCCTGCCGGATATCAGCGCCAGCGGATCGGGGAGTGTTGCCGGCCAGGATGGCTCATATCCTCGCAACACCAGCGGCAATGACCATAGCGAAACCAAGACGATCGGCGCCGGCGGCGACGCATCCTGGCTGATCGATCTGTTCGGCCAGTATCGACGTGCCAAGGAATCGGCGAACGCATCGCTCGATGCCGCTTATGCCGACGTCAATGTCGCTCGCCTTGCCTACCTGTCCGACCTGACCTCGTCCTACATAGAGGCGCGCTATAACCAGGAAGCCTACGCACTTCAGCAGAAGAGCCTTGCCTCACGGCGCGAAACGCTCAAGCTGACGAACGACATCAAGGCGGCCGGTGCCGCTTCCAGCCTCGACGTCGTTCAGGCTGAAGGCCTCGTGAACTCGACGCTCTCGGAACTGCCCGGCTATCAAACCGGATTCAATCAGGCGGCAAACCATATCGCCACGCTGCTCGGCCTGCCGGCAACATCCGTCACCGCCAGCCTGCGAAATGGCTCTTCGCAGCCCTCGCCGCGCTACAATACCAAAATCGGCATTCCCGCAGATCTGGTGCGCAACCGTCCGGACATCCGCAAGGCGGAACGCTTGCTGGCGGCTGCAACGGCATCGATCGGCGTTGCTGAAGCGCAGCTCTATCCGAGCCTGAGCCTGAGCGGTTCGATCGACGGTTCGCGGATCGTCGCTTCCGCTGCCAGCGGCGGCCTCAGCAGCTGGTCCTTTGGCCCGAGCCTGAGCCTCCCGATCTTCAACGGCGGCCGGTTGAAGGCCAACGTCGATATCGCCAAGTCTGGGGCGCAGCAGCAGTATCTCGCCTGGAAGCAGACCGTTCTGAATGGTGTGGAAGAAGTCGAGAACGCCCTCGTCGCACTGCGCAACAACTACCAGACCGTCGCAGCGCTGCGTAAAGTGGTCGACTCCTACGAAGAGGCTTTGAGCTTGGCGCGTGAAAGCTACAAGGGCGGCGCGACCTCGCTGCTCGACGTTCTGGATGCGGAACGCTCGCTCGCGACCTCGCGTATCGCGCTCGCATCCGGCATTCGCAATCTGGCCAACAATTATGTCTCCCTCAATGTCGCCATCGGCGGCGGCGCGGGTATCGAAGCCGTCGGCCAATAAGCCGAAGGCGATACGCCCGCTGGTATCGGCGGGCTCATGCAAGAATAAAAAGCGCGGTGGACTTCGATCCACTGCGCTTTTCTTTGGGGTCTACGCTGTTTGCTGCATTTGAAGCCATCGCATGGAGACAGATGAAGCTGGATCGACCTCTCCCGTTGCGCATTGCGCTGTCAGCAAACAGCGTGATGGCCTTCAACATCCAACCGCGCAAACGAAAGGCTGGCGGCACTTCGCGGCCGACACCGAAAGCGCAGTTTCGCGACGCAGGACCGGCATCTGCATAACAGGGCACTTGGAATTGATCTGCCTTTCCCGGCCGACGGAAAGCCACCAGTTTCGGGTTCGATCAAACCTGCGCTGCCGCACACAGCGGCAAGCGTACAGTCTGCAGTAGACCGCCCTCCAAGCGGTTGACGATGGTGATCGTGCCGCCATGGTTCTCGATGATCTCGCGCGAAATGGCGAGCCCAAGCCCCGCACCCGGCACAAGCTGCCGGCGTGCCTGGTCGACGCGGAAAAACGGTTCGAACACACGATCGAGCAGGTTTTGTGGGATACCGGGTCCGCTGTCCATAACCGTCAAAACGGCCTCGACACCATTGCTGGAAAGCGAAACACGAGCGCCCTGGCCGTGGGTCGCGGCATTCACCACTAGATTGCGCACAGCGCGCTTCAGCGCGAAGGGCGATCCCTTAACCAAAACCTGCGTGACCAGCCCCTGCTCGATCGGCATATCCGTTTCGCGGACCTCCTCGGCGACTGACCGCAGAACCGTGTCCAGCGACACCTGCTCCTGGGCGGCGGGGCTCACCTCCTCGCGCACCAGCCGGATGGCGCTGTCGGCGATATGATCGAGTTCATCGAGATCCTTCAGCCAGGACTGCCGGTCGTCTCCGTCACCGACGAATTCGGCGCGAAGGCGCATGCGCGTCATCGGCGTGCGCATATCGTGTCCCGCAGCCGCAATCATGCGCATACGGCTGGAAACCGCGGCATTGAGGCGTGTGGCCAGCCGGTTAATGGTCTTTGCGGTCGTGCGCACCTCCATCGGCCCCGTCTCCGGCAATTCCGGAATAATGCCATCGGGGCGGATTTTGGCGATCGTCTCGTCGAGAATACGCAACGGCCGCATCATCACATTGCTGGCATAAATCGAGATACCGGCCATGCCGATTGCAACCAGCGCCAGATAAGCCGCGAGCGGCAGATATGGAAACGGACCGGGGCCTGGGAAATCGAGATAGGCCCAGCGCGTTCCGTCGAGCTGGACAGCGATATCCTTGCGATGCGTATTGAAGCTCTTGAGCGCGATGACATTGGCTGTGTAGCCTTGGCGCCGGCCCTCTTCCTGGATGCTGTCCGTCCGTTCCTGGTCGATACGATCCTGCTCGGGTTTCTCCTGGATCTGGATGTGCATGATCTCCGCCGCCGAAGGATCGGCGCGAAGCAGCAGAAGCGCGAATTCGGCCTTTTCGGCAATAACACGATCGAACATCGCCTCCGGCGGCTTCCGCAAGAGCGATGCCGTGACGAATGCGGCGATCACCAGCACAAGAACGACCGAGATGACCAACAGCGCCGTAAACCGCGTGCGCAGGGACAACATCTCTAGTTGCTCCGTTCGACAGGGACCGCGAGCTGATAGCCTTTATTGCGCACCGTCTTCAACATGGCAAAAACGCTGGCATCGCCGAGTTTGCGGCGCAGACGGCTGACCAGAATATCGATCGAACGGTCGAATGGATCGGCTGGCCGCCCTTGCGTGAGATCAAGCAGAGAGTCCCGCGAAAGGACCCGGCCCGGGCGCTGGAGAAACACCATCAGCAGCTCGAACTCGCCACCGGTCAGATCGACGGCGCTGCCATCGGGTGCAAGCAAGGTGCGGCTTTCGATATCCGCGACGTAGTTGGCAAAGACGTATTGACGGCTGCCTGCGGGTTGCGGCTCGCTGCGGCCCCGCCGCAGTACGGCACGGATGCGGGCGGACAGTTCACGGGGATTGAACGGTTTTCCCAGATAGTCGTCAGCGCCGAATTCAAGCCCGATGATCCTGTCGACATCTTCCTTCAGCGCCGTCAGCAGGATGATCGACAACTGCGGCATCCGCCCACGCAGCTCACGGCAGAGGTCAAGCCCGGAACCGTCCGGCAGCATGACGTCGAGAACCAGGAGGTCTATCTTCAGCTCGGCAAGCTTCGCCTCGCACTCCCCCTTGCTCCCGGCCAGGCAAACGCGAAAGCCCTGTCCGTCAAGGTACTTTCCGAGCAGGCGGCGAATCTCGGGGTCATCGTCAACGACAAGAATATGCGGTGTTGTATCCATGGGGCATTTATATCAGCCGCGCGCCAAAACGCACGCGGTCCGCCTTTGCAGTCAGCCGTTTTCAGTGTCGAAATATTTCCAGCCGCGCCGAACGTACATTTCGTTACAAAAATCACGCCCGAATATTTCCCGATACGGCGAACCCGGCGCGCGCGGTGGCTGAACCCACGGATTATGGTTTCGCAGAATTCCAGGTAACGAATTGCCGCAGGGGCCGATTTTTATCGTCGTTGCGGGTTGGCATCGCGGTCGAAAGCAGACATAAAAACACCATGCCGTCGCGCCGCTTTGCGGTGCGCTTCGGGCTCCGGTCGTAGCGCGCAGATGCCGCGGCCTTCGCGAACCCTGGTGGTTCTTTTCAGTCGGAAAGCTTTAAGGAAACGGGCACATAGAGATCGCAGCGACATTGCTTCTGGTTCTGGTTCTTGCACCCTTCGCGGGAAGCCTTGCTGCAATCTGTATTCCGACGCACAAGGGCACCGCGAGCGCCTGGCTTTCCGGATCGATCTCCTTGTTCTGCCTTGTCACATCGGCAGGGCTCTACCCCATCGTCGCTTCGGACAGGGTTCTTCGCTACGATGTAAACTGGCTTCCCGAATTGGGGCTCAATTTCTCGCTGCGCATGGATGGCTTCGCCTGGATGTTTGCAAGCCTGGTCACGGCAATCGGCCTGCTCGTCGTCATCTATGCACGCTATTACATGTCGGCCAGCGATCCCGTACCGCGTTTCTTCGCCCTGTTCCTCGCCTTCATGGGCGCGATGCTTGGCGTGGTCCTTTCCGGTAACCTGATCCTGCTGGCGATCTTCTGGGAACTGACCAGCATCATCTCCTTCCTGCTGATCGGCTATTGGCATCACAACGCGCATGCCCGCGACGGCGCCCGCATGGCACTGACGGTTACCGGCACGGGCGGCTTGTGCATGTTCGTCGGCCTGATGCTGATCGGCCATATCGTCGGCAGCTACGATCTCGACGTGGTGCTCAATTCCGGCGACCTGATCCGCAACGATCCGCTCTACACGACCGTGCTGATCCTCATCCTTCTGGGAGCGCTCACCAAGAGCGCGCAGTTCCCGTTCCATTTCTGGCTGCCGCACGCCATGGCGGCGCCGACGCCGGTGTCGGCCTATCTCCACTCCGCCACACTCGTCAAAGCGGGCGTCTTTCTTCTGACCCGCCTCTGGCCGGTCATGGCCGGCACCGACCAATGGTTCTGGATCGTCGGTCTCGCCGGTCTCAGCACGCTGCTGCTCGGGGCTTACTTCGCCATCTTCCAGCAGGACATGAAGGGACTGCTTGCCTATTCGACGATCAGCCATCTCGGCCTCATCACCGTTCTTCTCAGTCTCGGCAGTCCGCTGGCGGCAGTCGCTGCGATCTTCCACACCATGAACCACGCGACCTTCAAGGCCTCGCTTTTCATGGCGGCCGGGATCATCGACCACGAATCCGGCACGCGCGACATGCGGCGGCTGAGCGGCCTGTTCAAATACATGCCGATCACCGCGACGCTTGCCATGGTCGCCAGCGCCTCGATGGCCGGCGTGCCGCTGCTGAACGGCTTCCTGTCGAAGGAAATGTTCTTCGCCGAAGCGATCGAAACGCACAAATACAATCTGCTCGACACGATCACGCCCTATGTCGCGACGCTCGCCAGCATGTTCGCCGTCACCTATTCGCTGCGGTTCATCTACAGCGTGTTTTTCGGCCCGCCGCCCCGTGACCTGCCGAAGACGCCGCACGAGCCGCCGCACTGGATGCTTGCGCCGATCTATTTCCTCGTGTTCTCCTGCCTCGTCGTCGGGGTCATCCCGGCGCTGACCATTGGTCCCTTCCTGCATACGGCGGTCAAATCCGTTCTCGGCGACGCCACCCCGGTCTACAGCCTCGCCGTCTGGCACGGCTGGAACCTGCCGCTGTTCATGAGTCTGATCGCACTTGCCGGCGGCGTCGGGCTGTTCCTGATCATGAGGCCCTATCTTGCCACCAGCACCGAAGGACCGCCCTACTTCCGGCGACTGGAAGGCCAGCGCATCTTCGAGCGCGTGCTTGTCACCCTGTCATGGAAATGGGCGCGGTCGATCGAGATGCGCGCTGGCACCCGCCGCCTCCAGCCGCAGATGCGGATTCTCGTCGCCGTTGCCCTCGTCGCCGGCGCGGTGACGCTCCTGTCGCAGGGCTTCAAGCCGGCAGTGATCGCCTTCCGCAGTATCGACCCGGCCTTCGCGCTGCTCTGGCTGATCGGCATGATCTGCGCCGTCGGTGCTGCCTATCAAGCCAAGTTCCACCGCCTGGCAGCCCTCGTGCTACTCGGCGGCGCCGGGCTCGTCACCTGCGTCACGTTTGTCTGGCTTTCCGCTCCGGACCTCGCGGTCACGCAATTGCTCGTGGAGATCGTCACGACGGTTCTCATCCTGCTCGGTCTCCGCTGGCTGCCGAAGCGGATCGAGGATCCGGACGATCCGGAGATGATGACGATCTCCACGCGCCTGCGCCGTCTGCGCGATCTCGCCACCGCGGTCTTCGCCGGACTTGGCATGATGCTCGTCTCCTATACGATCATGAGCCGGGAAATGCCGGAGACGATTTCGAGCTATTTCCTCGAGCGCGCCTATAGCGAAGGCGGCGGCACCAATGTCGTCAACGTCATTCTCGTCGACTTTCGCGGTTTCGATACGCTCGGCGAAATCGCCGTGCTGTGCATCGTCGCGCTGACCGTATTCGCGTTGCTGCTGCGTTTCCGTCCGGCCACCGAGAGCCTGGAGACGCCCGAACAGCAGCGTGTGCAGAACGCGTTCGATGACGATCACCCGGACCGCAAGAAGGGCGACAGCATCGCCGAGTATCTGCTGGTTCCCTCGGTCATCATGCGCTGGATGTTCCCGGTCATCGGCATGCTGGCCGCCTTCCTGTTTTTCCGCGGCCATGATCTGCCGGGCGGCGGCTTTGCCGCCGGCATCGCCATGTCGATCGCCTTCATCCTGCAATACATGGCCGGCGGCACACGCTGGGTCGAGGAGCGGTTGCGCATCCACCCCCTGCGCTGGATGGCGATAGGCCTGCTTGTTGCCACCGCGACCGGTCTCGGTTCCTGGATCTTCGGCTATCCGTTCCTGACATCACACGCGCAATACATCTCCCTGCCGGTGATCGGCAAGATACCGCTGGCAACCGCCATCCTGTTCGATCTCGGCGTCTTCTCGCTGGTGCTGGGCGCTACCGTGCTGATCCTGATCGCGCTTGCCCACCAGTCGGTACGTGCGCCGCGCGCGCAGATCAGGGCGGCGAAGCTGGCTGCGAAGGAGACCGCATAATGGAACTGGTTCTCTCCGCAGGCATCGGCGTGCTGACTGCTTCCGGCGCCTGGCTCCTGTTCCGGCCGCGCACTTATCAAGTCATCATCGGCCTGTCGCTGCTCTCCTATGCCGTCAATCTCTTCATCTTCGGCATGGGGCGGCTCCGGGTCAACGCCCCGCCGGTGCTTGAACCGGGCGGTACCGGCGGTCTGTTGACCCATACCGATCCCATTCCGCAGGCCCTGGTGCTCACGGCCATCGTCATCGGCTTTGCCATGACCGCCCTCTTCCTTGTGGTCTTGCTCGCCTCGCGCGGTTTGACCGGGACCGACCACGTGGACGGCAGGGAGTAGTACCGCATGAACTGGCTCCACCACCTGATCATCCTGCCGATCCTGCTGCCGATCATCACGGCGGCCAGCCTGATCCCGCTCGATGAACGCAATCGGACGCTGAAGGGCGTGATCGGCTTCGCCTCGACCTTGATCGTCTTCCTTTTAAGCGTCCTTTTGATGCGGACAGTCGCGGCGTCTGGCGATAGCGGCTCTGGCGCCAGCGTCTATCTGCTTGGCAACTGGCCGGCCCCCTTCGGCATCGTCCTCGTACTCGACCGGCTATCGGCCCTGATGCTTGGGCTCACAGCTGTTCTTGCGCTGGCGACGCAGGTGTTCTCGATGGCGAAATGGCACCGTGCCGGCCACCACTTCCATTCTCTGTTCCAGCTCATGCTGGCCGGCTTGAACGGCGCCTTCCTCACCGGCGACCTGTTCAACCTGTTCGTCTTCTTCGAAATGATGCTGGCAGCGTCCTACGGCCTGCTTTTGCACGGCTCGGGACCATTGAGGGTCAAGGCGGGCCTGCATTATATCGCCGTCAATCTTGCGGCGTCTTCGCTGTTTCTCATTGGCGTCAGCCTGATCTATGGTGCGACCGGCACGCTCAACATGGCCGATCTTGCCCTGAAGATCTCCACCATCGGCCCGGAAAGCCGCATGCTGATGGAGGCCGGCGCGGCCATTCTCGGCATCGCCTTTCTCGTCAAGGCCGGCATGTGGCCGCTCGGTTTCTGGCTGCCCGCCACTTATTCCGCTGCGACGCCGCCGGTCGCAGCGATCTTCGCCATCCTCACGAAGGTCGGCGTCTATATCCTTCTTCGTCTTTCAATGCTGCTGTTCGGCAGCGATGCGGGCGCATCTCTCGGCTTCGGGCAGCCCATTCTTCTGTATGGCGGCCTGTTGACCATCGGCTTCGGCGCGATCGGTGTGCTTGCCTCGCAGGCCATGGGCAGGCTTGCAGGCTATTGCGTGCTGGTATCCTCCGGCACGCTGATGGCCGCGATCGGTCTCGGCAATGGCGCGGTCATTGGCGGCGCGCTGTTCTATCTCGTCAGTTCGACGCTGACGATCTGTGCTTTCTTCCTGCTGATCGAACTGGTGGAGCGTGCCCGCGATGCCGGCGCCGACGTTCTGGCCGTGACGATGGAAGCCTATGGCGATGTCGACGAAAACGAGGAGGAAAAGGAAGGTGGCGTGGCCGTACCCGGGACCATGGCCGTTCTCGGCCTGTGCTTCTGCATCTGCGCCATCCTTCTCTCCGGCCTGCCGCCGCTATCGGGGTTCCTTGCCAAATTCGCGATGCTGCATGGACTTTTCAATCCCGGAAGCTTTGGCGGCGATGCGCCGGTCTCCGGGGCGGAGTGGACCTACACCGCCCTGCTCATCCTGTCGGGCCTTTCCGCCATGATCGCCATGAACCGCGTCGGCATCCGTACCTTCTGGACGTCGATCGAAGGAACCATTCCGCGTGTGTTCCTGATCGAGATCACCCCGGTTCTCCTGCTTCTCGTCGCCTGCATCTTTCTGAGCCTCCAGGCCGGCCCCGCCATGCGCTACATGGACGCCACCGCAAAATCGCTCGGCGAGCCGCAGAACTACATCGGGCGGGTGATGTCGGCGCCCCGCGCCGGCCCGGCGGGAGGGGAGTAAAATCATGCGTTACTGGTTTCCCTACCCGCTCCTGTCTCTGTCCTTGCTTGCCCTGTGGCTGCTGATCAACCAGTCGCTTTCGCCGGGCCATATCGTGCTCGGCACCATGCTTGGCATTGCGTTCGCCTGGGTTATGGTCAACCTCCAGCCCGACAAGACCCGGCTGAAAACATTCGGGCGTATCGTCATCCTGACTGGCCATGTCGCGGTCGACGTCGTCCGTTCGAACATCGCCGTGATGAGCGTGATCCTGCGCACGAAAACACGACCCGTGAATTCTGGCTTCGTGGCAATCGACATCAGCCTGCGCGACGAGAACGCGCTGGCCCTGCTCGCCTGCATCCTGACGGCGACGCCTGGAACCGCCTGGCTCGAATTCGACCGGCAGACAGGCGTCCTGCTCATCCACGTGCTGGATCTCCAAAACGGCCAGAACTGGATAGACCTGATCAAGCGCCGGTACGAAGCCCCGCTGAAGGAGATATTCGAATGAACGAACTCTTCATCATCTGGTCGATCCTGGCCTCGCAGGTGCTGCTCGGCCTTGCGATGGGTTGCGCGCTGTTTCGGATGGCCCGCGGGCCACGCGCGCAGGATCGTATCCTCGGACTCGATGCGCTCTACATCAACGCCATGCTGCTGCTGCTGACATTCGGAGTACGCACGGCCAATTCGATCTATTTCGAAGCGGCCCTCATCATCGCACTTCTGGGTTTCGTCTCTTCGATCGCCTTTGCGAAATTCCTGATGCGCGGCGAGGTGATCGAATGAACCATCTGACCGACCTTCCAGTCTGGGCGGCAATCCCGGTCTGCATTCTCCTCCTCCTAGGCTCCGCGATCACACTTGCCGGCTCGATGGGGCTGATCCGGTTGAAGACCTTCTACGGCCGCCTGCACGCACCGACGCTCGGTGCCAGCGCCGGCACCATCCTGATCTGCCTTGCCTCGATGATAACCTTCGCCGTCCTGCAGAACCGCTGGATCATCCACGAAGTCCTGATCATTGTCTTCGTCATCCTGACGACGCCGGTAACGCTGATGCTGCTCGGCCAATCGGCGCTCTACCGAGACCGGATCGAAGGCAGTAACGACGTGCCGCGCAAGGCTACCGGCGAGGACGCCGACACATCGGCCGCCGATATCTGACTACCGGCTATCCCGCCCTCGAAAACGGCGTTGGTAGGCCGCATCATAGAGCGAGCTTTCACGGAAATCGGTGGCGCCGAGCGTGCGGCCGACAAAGATCAGCGCCGTGCGCTCGATCGGATCGGCCGCGACCTTGGCCTCGATATCGGCAAGCGTGCCCCGGATTACTCGTTCATCCGGCCAGGACGCCTTGACGACGATGGCGACCGGGCAATCCGCGCCGTAAAGCGGCGTTAGTTCCTCGACCACTTGCCCCAGCGCATGGATCGCCAGATGAATGGCCAGCGTCGCGCCTGTGGCACCGAAGCCGGCCAGCGTCTCGGCATTCGGCATCGGCGATGCACGGCCGGAAACGCGCGTCAGCACGAGGCTCTGGGCGACGGCAGGAATGGTGAGTTCACGGCCAAGGGTTGCGGCTGCGGCGGCGAATGCCGGAACACCGGGCGTCATCGTGTAGTCGAGCCCATGCTTTTCCAGCCGGCGGACCTGTTCGGCGACGGCGCTCCAGACCGAGAGATCGCCGGAATGCAACCGCGCGACATCATGGCCTGCTTCCGCTGCTTTCACATATTCCGCCTCAATTTCATCCAGCGACATGGGCGCCGTATCGACGATACGCGCTCCCTCTGGGCAATATTGCAGCAGTTCCGGCGAGACGATCGAACCGGCATAGAGGCAGACCGGGCAGCGGGCAATCAGATCGCGGCCGCGAACGGTGATCAGGTCTGCGGCCCCGGGGCCGGCGCCGATGAAATGAACGGTCATGCTGCTTCCTTTTGAAATTCCGACGTCATGGCTTGACCCATGACCACTGCGTCACCGGCATCGCGGGGCGCCAGCCGGTCATCGAGCCCACAGGCGAGGCGCGGGCGATATCGATGCGGATCAGCGAGCCGCCCAGCCGGGCATGATGCTCCAGAAGCACAGTTTCCATCTGCGTCGTCACGGCATTGGCCACCAGCCGGCCGCCGGAAGCAAGCGCTGCGATCGCCGCCGCCATGACGCCCTCTTCGCTGCCGCCACCGCCCACAAAGATCGCGTCCGGTCGAGCCAACCCGGCCAGGGCGGCAGGTGCAGAGCCTTGAACGACAGCAAGCCCCGGCACGCCGAAAAGCGCTGCATTCCTTTTGATGCGTTCTGCACGTTCCGCAGAGCCTTCGATGGCAATCGCCCGCATCGCCGGGGCGGACAGCATCCATTCGATGCCGATCGAACCCGAGCCCGCGCCGATGTCCCACAAGAGTTCACCGCGTCGTGGCGCCAGAGCCGACAGGGTCAGCGCACGGACCTCGCGTTTTGTGATCTGGCCGTCATGTTCGAACAGGCCGTCATCCAGTCCTTTGGCCAGCGGCAGAATGCGCGCATCGACACCGGCCACGACCTCGACCGCACAGACGTTGAGCGGGTTGACGGATGTGGGTGAAAAGTCAGCCGCAATTTGGGACGTTATCCGCTCGTGGGCGCCACCCAAAGCCTCAAGAACCGTCAATTTCGATTGCCCAAACCCGCTTGCAGCGAGCAATGCGGCAAGCTCCGCCGGACCATGCTCGTCGGATGTCAGCGCCAAGACGCGGGAACCCGGCTGCAGATGCCGCCGGATCAGATCGAGCGGACGGCCATGCAGGGAGACCGTCACAGTATCCTGAAGCGCCCAGCCGAGACGGGCAGCGGCAAGACTGAAGGAGGATGGGGCCGGAAGAACGCGCATTTCCGAGCGATCGATATGCCGCGAGAGCGTCACCCCGACGCCGAAGAAGAAGGGATCGCCCGATGCCAGCACCACGACGGATGTGCCGCGAAGCGCGATCACAGCCTCGACGGAACGCTCGAACGGACTCAACCAGCGGCGTCTCTCGCCAGTGATGAGAGTTGCGGTGAGTTCAAGATGGCGCGCGCCGCCGAAGACGACCGAGGCGGCCCCTATACAACGCTTGGCCTCGTCGCCGAGACCCGCTAAACCGTCTTCGCCAAGGCCGATGATCGTCAGCCAAGGCGTAATGCAACCGGTAGAAAAGGTCTGACCGTCATCCATGAGCAAACACCGCATCCTGATCCTCGGCGGCACCACGGAAGCGCGGCAACTCGCTGCCGCTCTGGCCTGTCGCACGGATTGCGATTTGCTGCTCTCGCTTGCCGGACGGACGGCGGAGCCCATGGCCCAACCGGTTCCGGTGCGCAGCGGCGGTTTCGGCGGCAGCGACGGACTTGCCAACTTCCTCACAGGGGAGAATTTCGAGCTTCTGATCGACGCAACGCATCCCTTTGCAGCGCGCATCTCGCACAACGCGGCGATTGCGGCGGGCAAAACCGGCATTCCCCTTTTTGCCCTGCGCCGCCCTGCCTGGAAACAGCAGCCTGGCGATCGTTGGACCAGCGTCCGTTCTGTCGCCGATGCGGCCAGTGCACTCGGCGAATCGCCGAAGCGTGTTTTCCTGGCCATCGGACGACAGGAGGCGTTCCATTTCGAGAGCGCCCCGCAGCATCACTACATCATCCGCAGTGTCGATCCGTTGATACCGCCCCTCGGCGTTCCCGATGCGCGCTACATCCTCGCCACCGGCCCGTTCGAGGAAGCCGCTGAACGCGGCCTCCTGACGGAGAACCGGATTGAGGTGATCGTCGCCAAGAACAGCGGCGGCACGGCGACCTACGGCAAGATCGCCGCTGCCCGTGCGCTCGGCATCGCGGTAATCATGGTCGAGCGCCAGCAACCGGCCGATGTCCGCGCGGTTTATACTGTCGAAGAAGCGCTCGGCCTTGTCGATCACCTTTTCTCCCCTGAGACGAAGCGTGGCGTATAGACGAGATCGGATTTTCCCGGACGGGGAATGATCCTTGTTTCCGGCGAACCGATGATCACGCAGGTCGCCATATCGGCCTTCTGGGCGTCAGCTTCCCCGAGCGGCATGACCAGCATGCGCTCATCCGGACGGCCGGCAGCGCGGCCGAAGATCACCGGCGTTTCGGCCGGCAGCACGGTGCGCAGGATGTCGAAGGCCTCGCCCAGTTGCCAGGGCCGCGCCTTGCTGATCGGATTGTAGAGCGCGATCACCATGCCCGCCTCCGCCACCAATTTCAGGCGCCGGGTGATGATATGCCAGGGCTTTAGATTGTCCGAAAGAGAGATGGCGCAGAAATCATGCCCCAGTGGCGCACCGATGCGGGCGGCAACCGCAAGCATGGCGGTAACCCCCGGCACGATGACGAGCTCCACCGTGCGCCATTCGTCCGGCCCGTTGTCGATCGCCTCGCAAACGGCGGCGGCCATGGCGAAGACACCGGGGTCGCCGCCAGAGACGACGCAGACATTGGTGCCGGCAATAGCACGAACGAGCGCTGCCTGTGCGCGGTCGAGTTCTTCCCGATTATCCGAGGCAATACGGTTCTGGTCGGGACGCAGCGACAAGCGGTCGAGGTAGGGGCCATAACCCAGAAAATCGGTTGACTTCGACACGGCATCGACCGCTTCCGGCGTCATTTGCTGTGGCCCACCCGGCCCGGTACCGATCACATATAATGTGCCGCTCATGGCCTGCCGCTCCAGCCGGGCACCAGCACCAGCGAGAAATAGGGTGCGATGTCGTCGGCCTTCTCGGCGAGCGGGATCATGGCGGAATTCGCCATCGTGCCGCGCTCGACATAGACAGCCTGGCCGAGCTTGCCGGCGGCGGCGAGCGCCCGGCGGATCTTCGGCAGGTTGCGGCCGACTTTCATGATCACGGCGGCTTCGGTATCGCCGAGACGGCGAACGAGTTGGTCTTCGGCCATCGTGCCGGGCAGCACCGAGAGAACATCGTCGCCCTGGACGATCGGCAGGCCGGCCAGCGACCAGCAGCCGGACATGGCGGTAATGCCCGGAATGACCTCGACCGGAAACCGACCCGCAAGCCGCACATGCAGATGCATGTAGGAGCCGTAGAACATCGGGTCACCTTCGCTGAGGATGGCAACCGTGCGTCCGGCTTCCAGATGTTCGGCAACGGCAGCCGCCGACGCATCGTAGAAGCCGGTGATCTGGCTCTTGTAGTCGTCGTGATCCTTGTCGATCTCGACAGTGACTGGATAGTAAAGCGGCAATTCGAGGAGACCCGGCTTCAGCAGCCCATCCACGACCGCGCGTCCGTTGCCGCGCCGCCCTTCCTTGGCGAAATAGGCGAGCACATCGGCGGCCTCCAGCGCCCTGACCGCCTTGAGGGTCAGAAGCTCCGGGTCGCCCGGACCTGTGCCAACGCCGATCAACCTGCCTGCGGACGGCGCGCTCAAAGACCCGGCCTCGCCAGCGAATTGACGGCCGCCGCGGTCATCGCACTGCCGCCGAGACGGCCGCGCACGATGGCATAGGGTACGCCATAGGAATTTTCAGCCAGCGCATCCTTGGATTCCGCGGCACCGACAAAGCCAACCGGCATGCCGATGATCGCCGCCGGCTTCGGTGCACCGTCTCGCAACAGTTCCAGCAGAAAGAAAAGTGCTGTCGGCGCGTTGCCAATGGCAACCACGGATCCGGCCAGACGCTCGACCCAGAGTTTTAGCGCCGCCGCGGAGCGGGTATTGCCGATTTCGCTGGCGATTTCCGCAGTCCTTGGCTCCCGAAGGGTACAGACGACCTCATTGTCGGCCGGAAGGCGCGCGCGGGTGATCCCGTGGGAGACCATGAAGGCATCGCAGAAAATCGGCGCACCTTTTTTCAGGGCCTGACGCGCTGCCGGAACGAAACCCGGAGAGAACTCGAAATATTGCGCGGCATCGACCAGCCCACAGGCATGCACCATGCGGACGGCCAGATCGGCCTCTTCATCGGAAAAGCGCGAAAGATCGGCTTCGTTGCGGATGATGGCAAACGAGCGCTCGTAGATGGCATCGCCATCCCGGATGTAATCGTATTCAGGCATCTCTATCCCTGTTGAACCGCGGTTGTGATCACGTCCGCTCCGAGCCGTGTAAGGCAGGACCGTGCCGATTCGCCAGCCTGTTTCCCCTCGGACACCAGCTTGTGGAGGTGCGCCATCGCGGTTCTTATCTTGTTTTCTTCGATGTAGGCGTTTGGCGCAGCGAAAGCAGGGCCATTTACGACAAGCCCATAGCCTATTGACGCAGCCGTGATCGTCAGCGCCGAGGCGGACGGTTTTGCGCAGCCCTTTGTGCAGCCGGAGACATGAACCGTCAGCGATCCGTCGAGCAGCGACGGTGCGGTATCGATTACCATTTGCGCTATCGCTCTCGTATCGATCAAAGCTGAAGCACAGGCCCCCATGCCGGCGCAGGCGGCGATGTGATTGCGCGGGTCGCGCGGGAAGGCCCGCAACCCGTGTCCGAGTGCCAAGGCCTGCGCGACGGCTATCCGATCAGCGGCAATTCCGATCACCATCATTGCATGGCCGGCCGCCAGCCGGATTTCAGTTGCGCCGACAATCTCCAGCGCCTCAAGAAATGTTCGAAGGCCCTGCACCTGAATCTGACCGAATGCAAGGCCAACACCCAGAATAGAACGACCTGCGCCAAGCTCATGGATGCCGGCAGAATTCGGTGCGGGCTTCATTGACTCGATGTCATGGGGATCGACCACCGAAGCCAAACGGACGTTGAAAGCCGCAGGATCAATATCTCGGGCACGAGCGTCTTTCCCCATCAAGGCAAGGCTTTCGAGAATGTCCATGACGGCCGGAACGACAGCGGCTTCCTCCAGGGTAGCAATCCGTAGGGCCGTTGCTTCCGTGCCGGCAAGAGCCAGCAGCCAGAGTATCTTTCCGCCGGTACGAACGGCGCGCAGGCGGATATCGGCTGTCAGTTCACCGAGATTCAGGCGGCCGCCGCCATCGATGACGATGGAGAGTTTCGGCGCCAGGCTCAGCGGCGGCTGATGTGCCGCGACTGTTAAACGGAGCCGCTCTGCAAGGAAAACGGGATTGGCAATTTCGGAAGGGTCCAGCCCGGCCAGAGGCGGCGTTTCGATCGCAAGGCCTTCCGCGATCTCTATCCCGGCATCAGCTATCTTTTCAGCCAGCAGCGGCACCGTTTCCGCCGTCAGCCCGCGGATCTGCAGATTGCCACGCGCCGTGATTTCGAGAATACCGTTTCCGCAGAACGCGGCTGCGTTCGCGATCTCGATCAGTTCGCCAGGCGTGAATCCCGGCCTGACGGGCCGCAGGCGCACCAGGAGACCGTCGCCGGTCACCATCGGCGTCGCGAGTGACGGACAGGCTCCACGGCGCATCGGTGATCGATGCCCCGAATCCGTCGATCCCTCAAATGGTGCGGCACAGAACGTCATTACGGGTGGTTGGCCATCCTCAGTGTTTCAAGGCGCAATCAATACGCCGGGCCGTCAATACAGTCATTCTACAGCACACACAAACCGGCCGCCATGCCACTTTGCAAAGCAACCGCGCACCCTGGTACAACGGCTACTCTTCGAAATCCGCGCCCTTCTGCAGGAGATAGATATCCATGATCCAGCCATGCCGCGCCCGAGCCTCGGCTCTGGATGCCAGGATATCCTCCTTCACCTCGGCCAGCCGGCCGGAAATGACGATCTCCTGTTCCGTGCCGAGATAGGCGCCCCAGTAGATACGCGCATCCGGATCCTCGATCCTCATGAAGGCCTGCTCGCCGTCAAGCATGACGACGACAGTCTCGCTTCTCTGTGGAAAGCTCTCCGAAAGACGCCGTCCGGTGGTGATCTCGACAGGCTTGCCGACGAGATTGAGCGGTATCCTGTGGCTGGCGGCCAGCGCCTGGATGCTGGTGATGCCGGGAATGACCGAGTAGTCGAAAGCCACCGTTTCCAATGCCCGGACACGCTCGATGATGCGGATCGTGCTGTCATAGAGCATCGGATCGCCCCAGACGAGAAAGGCACCGGTCTGCCCCTCGCCGAGCTCTTCGAGCAGCAGGCGTTCGTAAGCCGTAGCGATCGCCGCGTGCCATTGATCGACACTCTGGTGATAGGAACGATCCGCTGTCTGGCGGACGGGAATCGCGAATTCCACCACCCGGCTGTCCGGCCGGGTGACGTAACGCGAAACGATGTCACGGCGGATGCCGGCAAGCTGCGCTTTTGCCTCGCCTTTCGTGGGGATGAACAGGGTATTCGCGGCGTTGAGAGCGTTGATCGCCTGCACGGTCATATGCTCGGGATTGCCGGTACCGATGCCCACGATCAGAACGTTTTTCATGTCCAAGCCTTTGCCACGCGACGTTTCCGCGTCTTTGGCCGATTGAACGATTGAACGCAAGACTACGATTGCCGGAAGAACGGCGAAGTGACCGATATAAGCGGCTGGTCTATGCAGCCAAGTATCCGGTTAAGCACGACAAATATTTTTAAAGAAACACGAGAGAAATCATGGCAATATTCAGACAGATCCATTAAGACCGCGAAAAATTCATACATTTAGCACAAAAAAGCCGGAAACGGACGCGCAATAGCAGGTTCCCCAGGTGACAGACCCCCAGGTAATGTGACTTTAGAAAAATTGTGGCACATTGGTGCATTCTATTTGAGACCGCTAGCGTCTCGCGAGGGCCCTCTACAGTGAATAACAATTCGAGAAGCAAAGTGAACGCGTCCGACCCGGGCGAAGCCCTGTGGAACTGCAAGGCAGGCTTCATCGGCATCTTTCTCGCCAGCGCGCTTGTCAACATTCTCTATCTGACCGGCTCCTTCTTCATGCTGGAAGTATATGACCGGGTACTGCCAAGCAGAAGCATCCCAACGCTGATCGCTCTGTGCCTGCTCGCTCTGCTGCTCTACGCCTTCCAGGGTGCCTTCGAAATGGTGCGCGGCCGCATGCTCGTGCGCATTGCCGGAGCCCTCGACGAAGCGATGAGCGCGCGGATCTATCGCGCCGTGGTCCAGGCGCCGCTGAAACTGCGCACCCAGGGCGATGGCCTGCAGGCATTGCGGGATTTCGACCAAGTTCGCTCGTTCCTTTCGGGCACCGGTCCGGCCGCCTTCTTCGATCTGCCCTGGCTTCCGTTCTACATCGGCATCTGCTTCCTGTTCCATCCGCTGATCGGCATCGTCGCGATCGTCGGTTCGATCATCCTCATCGCCCTCACCTTCCTGACGAACCGTGGAACACAAGGCCCGTCGAAGAAGGCATCCGAGGCGGGCAACCATCGCAATGCCTTCGCGCAGGCTTCGCATCGCAACGCCGAAGTCATGCAGGCCATGGGCATGATGGGCCGCATGTCGCAGCTTTGGGATCTGCGGAACAACAACTACCGGGAACAGAACCGCGAGACGTCCGACGTCGGCAACGGTTATGGCGCCCTGTCCAAAGTGTTCCGAATGGCATTGCAATCCGCCGTTCTGGCAACCGGCGCGGTCCTCGTCATCGAGGGGCTGGCATCGCCGGGCATCATCATCGCAGGCTCCATCCTGACCGCCCGTGCCCTGGCGCCGGTGGAGCTGGCAATCGGCAACTGGCGCGGCTACGTTGCCTGCCGCCAGAGCTGGCAGCGTTTGAAGGAGCTTTTGAAGGCTCTGCCGGAACGCGACGCACCCTTGGAACTGCCCGTGCCCAAGGAAAAGCTGAGTGCGGAAGGTCTCGCAGGCGGCCCTCCCGGTGCGCAGCGTCTAACCTTCGCCGAAGTCAATTTCGCCGTGAAAGCCGGCAGCGCGCTCGGCGTCATCGGGCCCAGTGCATCGGGCAAATCCTCCCTTGCGCGTGCCCTGATCGGCATCTGGCCGGCATTTCGTGGCTCTGTTCGCCTCGACGGCGCAGCGCTCGACCAATGGGATGGCGACAGGCTCGGCCGCAGCATCGGCTACCTGCCGCAGGACGTCGAGCTTTTTGCCGGCACCGTTGCCCAGAATATCGCACGCTTTACCGAAAATGCGTCATCGGATGCTATCGTTTCCGCTGCCCGTGCAGCGCGCGTCCACGACCTTATCCTCAAGCTGCCGAATGGCTATGAAACCGAGATCGGCGAAGGCGGGGCCGCACTTTCGGCCGGTCAGCGCCAGCGTGTGGCTCTCGCCCGCGCTCTTTTCGGCGACCCCTTCCTCGTTGTCCTCGACGAGCCGAACTCCAATCTCGACGCAGAGGGCGAACAGGCGCTCAGCGAGGCGATCATGAGCGTGCGGGCACGCAGCGGCATCGTCATCGTCATCGCCCACCGGCCAAGCGCGCTCGCTGCCGTGGACATGGTGCTGATGATGAACGAGGGACGTATGCAGGCATTCGGGCCGAAGGACGAGGTACTCGCGCAGATCCTGCGCAAGGAAAACCGCCAGCCGCAAATCGCAAGCCCCGCATCGCTGAAAGTCGTGGGTGAAGGACAGGAGTCCGCATCGTGACCCATACCGAAACAAAGCCCGTCAGTTCGCAGCGTTCGCTTGGCCGGCACATCACCGCCGTATCGATCCTCGCTCTTGCACTTGTCGTCGGCGTTGGTGGCTGGGCGGCAACAACCGAACTATCGAGCGCCATTGTCGCCGGCGGCACCGTCGTGGTCGAGAACAACGTCAAGAAGATCCAGCACCTGACCGGCGGGATCGTCGGCGAAGTGCTGGTAAAGGAAGGCGATACCGTCAAGGCGGGCCAGATCCTGATCAAGCTCGACGGCACGACGGTTCGCGCCAACCTGTCGATCGTGCAGAACACCCTTGCCCAGCTTTACGCCCGGCGCGCGCGGCTTCTCGCCGAGCAGATCGGATCCGACGACTTCAAGATTCCGGAAAACCTGGAAGAACTGACATCGAGTACACCCGCCTCCGTTCTCGAGCAGAGCGAGCGCAAGCTGTTCATCAGCCGCAAGAACGCGCTCGTCGGAATGAAAAGCCAGCTTGCGTCGCGCAAGGACCAGCTTGTCGACGAGACCAAGGGCCTGACGGTTCAGCTGAACGCCATCGAGGATGCGCTGAAGCTGATCGGCGAGGAACTCACCGGTCTCGACAAGCTCTACGGCCAGGGCCTGGTCTCCATGCAGCGGCTGACCGAGTTGAAGCGTGACCGCGCCCAGCTTGAAGGCGACCGCGGTGCCCGTATCGCTGCGCGCGCCCAGGCTGCCGGCAAGTCGAGCGAAATCGACCTGCAGATCCTGCAGCTCGACGAGGACCGCCGCACCGAAAACGCCAAGGAACTGACGGACGTCGAAGGCAAGATCGCCGAATACGAAGACCGCCGGATCGCCGCCATGGACCAGCTGAAGCGCATCGACATTCGCGCGCCGCTGGATGGCCGGATCTATCAGCTGGCGGTGCACACGGTGAACGGCGTCATCAATCCGGGCGAAGTGCTGATGCTCGTCGTCCCGGGGGCCGACAGCCTGACCGTCGAGGCGAAAATCGCGACCCACGACATCGACCAGATCCGTCTCGGCCAACCGGTGGAAATCCGCTTCAGCGCCTTCAACCAGCGCACCACCCCGATCGTCGAGGCGGAAGTCGTGACCATCGCTCCCGACCTCGTCACCGACCAGCGCACCGGCATGACCTACTATCCGCTGCGCATCAAACCGAAGCCGGAAAGCCTTGCGGGTCTGAAGGGCCTGTCGCTCTATCCCGGCATGCCGGCGGAAGTCTTCATCAAGATCGCCGACCGCACGGTCATCTCCTATCTCGCCAAGCCGCTGACGGAACAGATCCAGCATACTTTCCGCGAGGATTGATCCGAACCAATCAAAACACGCGCAGCGCAGGGCGCTGCGCGTGTTGCCGGAAAGCGCCGGCCGGAAACAAACATTGCTGCCCTGCAAAAATCCCATGGCAGCTCGCGGCGCAGCCGGTGTATGGACACTCCCATGACCTCGAAGCGAACCGGCTACATCTTCGTCCTGCTTGCCCTCGTGATTTTCTCGATACAGGACGCAATCTCGAAGCATCTTGGCAGTCTTTATCCTCCGGTTTTCATCACCATGATCCGGTACTGGGCCTTTGCCGCCTTCGCAATCGCACTGGCAGCACGATCGCGTGGCGGCCTTTCCGTAGTAGCGAAGACCAAGCGACCGCTGCTTCAGATTCTGCGTGGCATCCTGCTCGTGGGGCAAATCGTCATCGTCATCATCTCATTCTCGAAGGTCGGCCTCGCCCATTCGCAAGCAATATTCTCCTCCGGGCCGCTTTTCGTGGCCCTTCTTTCGATGCCGCTGCTCGGCGAGCGGGTCGGCTGGCGGCGGTGGACGGCGATCATCATCGGATTGCTCGGCGTTCTGCTGATCCTGAAGCCGGACGACAGTTCGTTCGACATCAGGTTCCTGATCCCGATATCGTCCGCCCTGATCTTTGCAATCTATGTCATCTCGACGCGACTGGTCAGCCGGGACGATAGCTCGATCACCAGCTTTTTCTACACCGGTGTCGCCGGCGCCGTGGCGATTACCATCATCGGGCCGTTCTACTGGACAACGCTGGCGCCGCAGGACTGGGCCTGGATGCTGATGCTCTGCATCACCGGAACCACCAGCCATTTTTTCCTGATCAAGGCCTACGAACTGCTCGACGCCTCGGAAGTCCAGCCGCTGACCTATCTCCAACTGGTCTTCGCCTCGGTCATCGGCGTCTCCATTTTCGGCGAGACGCTGAACCTGAACATGATCTTTGGCTCGGCGATCGTCGTCTGCGCGGGCATATTCACCGTCTGGCGCGAAAGTGTCGTTGCCCGGCGCAATGCCAGGCAGCCCGGGCCACCATCCTCTCAGACGCTGACCTGAACCTGCGCCTCCGGATCGGCGGGCAGCGCCCAGTCGATCGGCTTGCGTCCTTTCGACACGAGAAAGTCGTTGGCCTTGGAGAAAGGCTTGCTGCCGAAGAAGCCGTTATGCGCCGACAGCGGCGACGGATGCGGCGACCGGATCACGAGATGGCGGGACTGATCGACGAAGGCCGCCTTCTTCTGTGCATAGGATCCCCAGAGAATGAACACGACGGGATGTTCCTGCTCGTTGGTGGCGCGGATGATCGCATCGGTGAACTTCTCCCAGCCCTTGCCCTGATGCGACGCTGCCATCGCGCGCTCGACCGTCAGCACGCTGTTGAGCAGCAGCACGCCCTGTTTCGCCCAGCTTTCGAGAAAACCGTGGCGGGCGGGCGGAATGCCCAGATCGCTTTGCAGTTCCTTGTAGATATTGACCAGCGACGGCGGAGACCGCACACCGGGCTTGACGCTGAAAGAAAGGCCGTGCGCCTGCCCCTCGCCATGATAGGGATCCTGCCCGAGAATGACGACACGCACCTTGTCGAGCGGCGTCAAATCCAGGGCGCGGAAATATTCCGGTCCCTTGGGAAAAATCTGCTTGCCGCTGCTCTTCTCCTCAACCAGAAACTTCTTGAGAGCGGCCATGTACGGGCTGGAGAATTCCGCGGCCAAAGCTGCTTTCCAGCTTTGCTCGATCTTCACATTCGATTCCATGGCGCCTGCGGCCTTTCCATTTCCCCATTCTTCGGAGCCGCCGAATTTAACGCCGAGCTTGTCGATGGCAAGCGCCAATCCCGACGCGGCGGCGAATGAATTTCAATATATTTTGATCAATATAACGCTGGCCATTCCGATTGTACCGTTATATCTAGGCATATATCTCGAAACCGATGGGGGACCGCATGCGCGCTGAACGCCGAACCTTGCTGAAAACTTTTGGAGCCACGATCGCAGCGCTCTGGGTCGGCGCAATGCCGCTGGTCCAGCCGGCAGCAGCGGCCGAAAAGGTCACCGTCTTTGCCGCAGCCAGCCTGAAGAACGCGCTCGATGCCATCAATGCCGACTGGCAGAAGGAAGCCGGCAAGGAAACGACGGTCTCCTATGCAGCAAGTTCGGCGCTCGCCAAGCAGATCGAATCCGGTGCACCGGCCGATGTCTTCATCTCCGCCGACCTCGCCTGGATGGACTACGTCGCAGAAAAGAAGCTGATCAAGGACGATACGCGCTCCAACCTGCTCGGCAACCGCATCGTGCTGGTGACCAGCAGTCAAGATGCTGCACCGGTCGATATCAAGCAGGGCTTCGACCTGAAGGGCCTGCTCGGCGACGAGAAGCTCGCAATGGGCGCAGTCGATTCCGTTCCGGCCGGCAAATATGGCAAGGCAGCTCTCGAAAAGCTCGGCGTGTGGTCATCCGTCGAGAAGAATGTCGCGGGCGCTGAAAACGTCCGTGCCGCGCTGCTGCTGGTTTCCAAGGGCGAAGCACCATATGGCATCGTCTACCAGACGGACGCCGCCGCCGACAAAGGCGTCAAGGTTGCCGGCACCTTCCCGGAAGACAGCCACCCGCCGATCGTCTACCCGATCGCCATTACCGCCGACAGCAAGAACCCGGATGCCGCCGCCTATGTCGATTTCGTCAAATCGCCCAAGGCCGCGGCCCTCTTCGAAGCGCAGGGCTTTACCATCCTGAAATAAGACCGCGATGCGCTCTATCCGCGAATGGACGGAGCGCATATCGTCTGGCCGTCAAAGACGGAGCAAAACATTTGGACTGGCTGGTTTTGAGCGACGCGGAGTGGACGGCGATCCGCCTCAGCCTGCGCGTTTCGCTGGTCGCCATGCTGGCCAGCCTGCCCTTCGCGATCGCCGTTGCCATGATTTTGGCGCGAGGCCGTTTCTGGGGGAAGTCTATCCTCAACGGTATCGTTCACCTGCCTCTGGTCATGCCGCCGGTGGTCACCGGTTTTCTCCTCCTCATCCTCTTCGGCAAACGCGGTCCGATCGGCGCCTTTCTCGCCGAATATACCGGTGTCGTCTTCTCCTTCCGCTGGACTGGCGCCGCCCTTGCCTGCGCCGTCATGGCCTTTCCACTGATGGTGCGCAGCATCCGGCTGTCGATAGAGGCGGTCGATCGCAGGCTTGAACAGGCGGCAGCGACACTCGGCGCCGGACCTGTTTGGGTTTTCCTGACGGTGACACTGCCGCTCGTCCTGCCGGGCATCATCGCCGGCATGATCCTCGCCTTTGCCAAGGCAATGGGCGAATTCGGCGCGACGATCACCTTCGTCTCCAATATCCCCGGCGAGACCCAGACGCTGTCCTCGGCGATCTACACCTTTACCCAGGTACCCGGCGGCGATGCCGGCGCATTTCGCCTCACCCTCATTTCCATCGTCATTTCCATGGCAGCCCTGATGGTATCGGAGGTGCTGGCGCACATGGCCGCGAAAAGGGTGGATGCGGCATGAGCCTTGTCGTCGAAATCCGGCACCGGCTGGGCACGTTTTCCGTCGAGGCGGCCTTTTCCTCGGACAGGGGCGTGACCGCTCTCTTCGGACGCTCCGGCTCGGGCAAGACATCGCTGATCAACATCATTGCCGGACTGCTGCGGCCCGGCAGCGGGCGGATCGTGTTCAACGGCGACGTCCTGGTCGACAGCGACAATCGGATTTTTGTGCCCCCGCACAGACGCCGCTTTGGCTACGTCTTCCAGGAAGCACGCCTCTTTCCGCATCTCAGTGTCAGGCGGAACCTGACCTATGGGCGCTGGTTCAAGGGCAAGGCTGGAGATGGCCCGAGCTTCGACCGGATTGTCGATCTGCTCGGTGTCGAAACTCTCCTTGGCCGGGTACCGGCGAACCTCTCTGGCGGTGAAAAACAGCGCATCGCCATCGGCCGCGCGCTGCTGTCCAATCCGCGCCTGCTTTTGATGGACGAACCGCTGGCAGCACTCGACGAAGAGCGCAAGGCGGAAATCCTGCCCTACCTCGAGCGCCTGCGCGACGAGACGAAAATCCCGATCGTCTATGTCAGCCATTCCGTGAGCGAGGTCGCGCGGCTGGCCAACAAAGTCATCGTTCTGGAACATGGCCGCATCAGTGCCTCCGGAGACGCAGCGACCATTCTCAGCCTGCCCTCATCAGCTGTCAGCCGCCGCGAAGTGGGTACCGTCATCGACGGCATCGTCGAGGCGACGGATGCCGAGCACCAGATCACGCTCATCCGCGCCGGCAACGCCGAGATTCGCGTGCCGCATCTGGATGCCGGTATTGGAAAAACAGTTCGTCTCCAGATCGCGGCCCGTGACGTCATGCTGGCAACCAGCAAACCGGAGGGCCTGAGCGCGCTCAACATTCTCCCCGCGACGATCATTGAAATCGGCGGCGCTGCGCAGGGGATGGTGGATATCCGGCTGGACTGCGGCGGCGTGACGATCGTTTCGCGCGTCACGACCCTGTCACGCGACATGCTCAAGCTGCATGTCGGTAAGCCGGTTCACGCCATTATCAAGAGTGTCGCTCTGGATCTGTGATCGGCTTCGCGATGGGATTGCGGTTTTCTTCCAGCCAGGCCAGCTCCGTCGCGAGCGCTGCCTCTGCGTTTTCCTCCATCACCCTGAAACGGCGGATCAGTTCCTCGCCGAAAGGCGTCACGACCGCGCCCCCGCCCTGCTTGCCGCCGCGCTGGGATTCGACCGCATCCTGCATGAACATCCGGTTCAAGGCGCTGACCAGCAGCCACGCCCGCCGGTAGGACATGTCCATGGCGCGTCCGGCCGCGGAAATCGATCCGGTTTCGCGGATATGTTCGAGTAGCATGATCTTGCCCCGACCCAGCCGCTCGGCATGGGGGAAATCGATCCTCAGAACCGGGGTCAAGCCGGTGGTATTCGCCTTGCTCATGCGGTTTGTTCGTGCCTTTTCCAATTTCGAAAAGACTATAGCGCGCATCGGCCGGTGTATAGCGTCGACCGGTTCTCTTGCCATATCAAACCGGTCGTCGTGCGATGTCGCCATTTCTAAAGGCTACAGGCTCATGCCGCCATCAATCACATGGACATGTCCTGTCGTGTAGGCGGAAACATCGCTGCCGAGGTAGACGGCAAGTGCGGCGATTTCTTCCGGCAGGCCGATGCGGCCCATCGGTTGGCGCGCGATGAAGGCGGCGCGGGCCTCTTCGTAATTCCCTTGCGCCTTCATCCGCTCCTCGAGCGACGGCGACTGCACCGTGCCGGGCGCTATCGCGTTGCAGCGAATGCCCTGCTTGATGAAGTCGATGGCGACAGACTTGGTGAGACCGATGACGGCCGCCTTGCTGGCCGAATAGGCAAAGCGGTTGGGCACGCCGGCGGGAACGCCAGCGACCGACGACATGTTGATGATCGAGCCACCGCCGTTTTCGATCATGCCGGGCAGGAAGGTGCGGATCAGCCGGAACATCGACTTGACGTTGAGATCGAAGGCCAGATCGTAGTCCCGCCCGCTGGCTTCGAGGATCGTTCCGCCATGCACAACGCCGGCGCAATTGAACAGCACGTCGACGGTTCCGGTCTCAGCGGCAAAGGCCGCGATGGCGTCCGCGCTCATGACGTCGAGCTTCGCAACCTTCATCCCAAGGGCCGAGAGTTCCGCGAGCTTTTCCTCGTTGATATCCGTGGCCGTCACGATGGCGCCTTCCCGCTGGAAGGCTTCGGCTGCCGCGCGGCCGATACCCTGCGCCGCCGCCGTGATCACCGCGCGCTTGCCGGCCAGAAGTCCACCCATGTCATTCCTCCCTGTCGCAGCCATCGGCCGCTTCCATTTTCCGGACAAGGAATATCGGCGGCTCCTCGCTTGTCAAGCATCAGAAACGTATTTTTATACAGAAAAAACGAAATCGGGTGACGGCCTCAGATTCTCAACCCGGTTTTCTCATCGAAGATATGGACATCCGCCGGGCGGACGGAGACGTCGATAATATCGCCTGTCTTCACCGCCCTCCGCGAGATTTCGACGATCGTCACTTCCGCCGCGGTCGACGTCGTGATGTAGGTCGCCGAACCGGTCGTCTCGACGACACCGACGGGAAGCCGGAACACGCCCTGGCCGGGTTCGACAAAATGCAGATGTTCCGGCCTCAAGCCCGCAATCACCGCACGACCGGGCTCCAACTGGCGATCCAGCAGGATCGTCTGCTTTTCCCCGACATCGACGGCCAACGACCGGCCGTCTTCTCCAACCGTTGCCGGCACGAAATTCATGGCCGGCGAGCCGATGAAACCCGCCACGAATTTGTTGGCCGGCCGGTCGTAAAGCTCCAGCGGGGCACCCTGCTGCTCGATGACGCCGTCTTTCATGACCACGACATGGTCAGCCATCGTCATCGCCTCGATCTGGTCATGCGTGACATAGACGGAAGTGGCGCCAAGCCGGTCGTGCAGGGCACGGATCTCCTTGCGCATATGAACGCGCAACGCCGCATCAAGGTTGGACAACGGCTCATCGAACAGGAATGCCTTCGGGTGACGGATGATCGCCCGGCTCATGGCGACACGCTGGCGCTGACCGCCGGAAAGCTCGCGCGGATAACGGCCGAGAAGCTGCGAAAGCCCGGTCGTGGCCGCCACCTCTTCCGCCGCCTTCTTCGCTTCCGCTTTCGGAACCCCTCGAATGCGCAGGCTGTAGGTGAGGTTCTGCTCGACTGTCATGTGCGGATAGAGCGCGTAGGACTGGAACACCATGGCGATGTCGCGCTTGCGGGGCGGCACGTTGTTCATCAGTTCGCCGGCAATCTTCAGGTCGCCGCTGGAGATCGTTTCCAAGCCTGCCAGCGAGCGCAGCAGCGTGGACTTGCCGCAGCCGGACGGTCCGACCAAGGCGACGAACGTTCCCTTCTCGATGCTGAGCTCGATGTTCTTCAGCGCATGGAAGGCACCGTAATATTTGTTGACGCCCGAGAGTTCGATCTGCTTGGTCATTTGATGGCTCCCGAGGTAAGGCCGGAGACGATGCGCCGCTGCAACAGCACGAAGATGGCGAGAATGGGCGTCACGTAGATCGTGGCATAAGCCATGATGTTGTTCCATTCATTGGTGTTCGGCCCCATGAAGGAGTTGAGGCCGACACTGGCGGGCTGAAGCTCGACCGCCTGGATGATCGACTTCGAATAGACGAACTCGCCGAAGGCCTGCATGAAGATGAGGATAGCGCTGACAAGAATGCCGTTTCGGGCAAGCGGCAGCACGATGTTGAAGAAGGCGCCGATGCGCGAATTGCCGTCGACCAGCGCCGCCTCCTCCAGTTCCTGCGGAACCGCCATGAAGGTGGCCCGCACCAGCACGACGAAGAACGGCATGCTCTTGGCCGCTATCGCAATGATGACCGCCAGACGCGGATAGTTCAGCATGCCGAGTTGCGAGAAGCCGACGAAGATCGGGGTGATCATCAAAGAGGCCGGCAGGACCTGCAACATCAGGATCAGGAAAAGACCGATATCGACCCAGACGTTGCGGTAGCGCGCCAAAACGTAGGCACAGCCAACGCCGAGCACGGTGATCAGCACCACGGCCCCGGACGCGATAATGAGCGAATTCCAGAGATAGCGCGCCATGTTGCGGCTTTCCCAGACGAAGCCGTACGTGGCCCACTGCGGCTCCGACGGCCAGAAGCTCGGCGGCGTCGCAAACATCTCCGAGCCGCTTTTGAGCGCGGTAATATACATCCAGTAAAGCGGGAACAGATAGATCGCCGCCATGATGATGGCGATCACCAGCATCAGGCGATTGCGGTTGGTTTCGCTCATCCGCGCACCTCATGACGTGTCGAGCGGACGTAAACGATCGCGGCGAACATGACGAAGACAATCATGATGACGGAGATCGTCGCGCCCTTGGCGAAATCATATTGCCGGAAGGACAGGTCCCAGGCCCAGTACTGCGTGACGTTGGACGAATTGTTTGGCCCGCCGGAGGTGATCGCGGCAAAAAGGTCGAACTGCTGCAGGGTAAAGATCAGGCCGAGCGCGATGATCGCGCCGATGGTCGAGCGCATCATCGGTAGGGTGATCGTCCAGAAACGCTGCCAGGCGTTTGCTCCGTCCAGTTCGGCGGCCTCATAGAGATCGCCGGGGATGCTCGCCAGACCGACGGACAGGAGGATCATGTTGAAGGCCGTTCCCAGCCAGACATTGGCCATGATGACGGCATAGAGCGAATAATTCGGATCGGAACGCCAGAAGATATTGCCGGAGATGATGCCGCTTTCCTTCAGGATGAAATTCAGCACGCCGAAATCGCCGGACAGAATCCAGTTCCAGATGGCACCGACGACGAGGCCGGGCATCACCCAGGACACCAGGAACAAGCCGCGCAACCATGAGGCGCCCGGAAAATTCACCCAGAAGAACAGCGCCAGCCCGAAGCCGATCAGGAATTGGCCGGCGATCGAGCCGATGACGAAGATCGCGGTGTTGCCCAGGATCGGCCACGTCTCGGGCTGGGCGAACAGATCGGTGTAGTTCTTGAAGCCGACAAAGGGCCGCAGGAACGTGCCGAGACTGAACATGTCGACCTCCTGAAAACTCATCAGGACGTTGTAGAGCAGCGGCAGGCCCGCCATCAGGAACAGAAAGCCGAGCGGGAAGGCAACAAGCACGATATCGAAACCGCGGCCGTCCCGGACACTTGAAAGCAGCCTCTTCATGGGGCCTCCGATGCTCCGAACGGGGCTGCCTGGCGCATCTGCGCGAGACAACCCCTTCCGGGAGGAAATGATGGATGGCTGACGGACAGCCATCCGGTGGCACGGGAGATTAGCCCAACACAGCCTTGATCTTCTCGGCCGCCTGATCAAGCGCATCCTTTGCACTCGACTGACCCGTCAGAGCCGCCTGGATAGCATCCTGGATCGCCTTGGAGATCTTCGGCCAGTCTGGATGCGGGCCGCGCGGCTTGGCATATTTCAGCTGTTCGAGGAACACCTTGAGAGCGGCATCCTTGAGGGCGTGACCGGTTTCCGGGATAGAGATGTCGGAACGGGCCGGAAGCTGGCCGTAGTTCTTGAACATCTTGTCGTCCTGCGAGGCGAAATATTCGAGGGCCTTGAAGGCTTCCGCCGGATGCTTGGTCGAGGCGAAGATCGCCCAGTTGAAGTCACCCATGGCCGAGGAGCGTTCGGCGCCTTCCTTCGGAACCGGCAGCAGCGTCACACCCCAGTCGAATTTCGCCTCCTGTGACATCCGGTCGAGTTCCCACGGACCGGAGATCGCCATGGCGGCATTGCCGGAATTGAAGGTGCCGGTCGAATCCCACTGGCCGCGCGTCAGCGTATCGGGCGAGGCGAGCTTCTCGTCCATGATCGTCTTCCAGACCTCGAGCGCTTTTACGGCGCCTTCGGAATTGATGTTCTCGTAACTGCCGCCGCCCATCTGCGCCCAGGGCAGGAACTGGAAGGTGCCTTCCTCGTTGGCCTTTGCCGAGAAAGCGAGGCCATAGACGTTGGCGGCCGGGTCGGTCAGCTTGCGGGCGTCCTCGACAAGTTCGTCCCAGGTCTGCGGCGGCTTGTTGGGGTCGAGACCCTTCGCCTTGAACATGTCCTTGTTGTAGTAGAGCGCGATAGTGTTCGTCGCCTTCGGCACACCGTAATATTTGCCGTCCCATTCGACTGATTTCAGCGGGCCTGGGAAATAGTTTTCCGGCTTGATCACGGTCGATTTCGAGATCATGTCGGTAAGATCGAGGAACGCGCCGCGCGACGAAAACAGCGCGTGTTCCGGATTGTCGATGGCGATGATATCCGGCGCTTGACCGGTTGAGTAGGCGCGCATCGCCTCGCTCACCACATCGTCGAACTGGATCTGGCGATACTCGATCTGGATGCCATTGTTGAGCTTGTTGAAATCAGCCACCAGATGCGGCGCCGGCTGAATGTCACGGTCAAGCGACCAGACGGTGAGCTTCACGTCTTCCGCCTTCGCGGAAAGACCGAACATCGAAACGCCTGCAAGCGCCAGCGCACCGATGAGTGCGTATTTGCGGATACCCATAGTTTCCTCCTGTTGGTTATCCTTTGTGGCCGTCATCCTCCATGCCGGCCTTCCTCAGTCCATTTCAGTCCAGCCAGGCGAGTCTGGCTGGTCAGGCCTGCCTGATTGATCAGGCGGGATCGACGATGAAATCGCCGCCCCGGCAAGTCTTCAGATAGTTGAGGCCATGAACCTGGCCGGTCATTTCCAGCGCATCGCGATAGACCGGGTCATGCCAGCCCTCGATATCGATCGAGCCCGACCAGCCGGCAAGCCGCAGTTCGGAAATCACATCCGTCCAGTTGGTGTCGCCGAAGCCCGGCGTGCGCATGAAGACGAACTTCTCCTTGCCGAAGATACCGTGTTCGCGGATGACGTCCCAGCGGATCGTCGCGTCCTTGCCATGCACGTGGAATATCTTCGAGGCCCATTTGCGGATCTGCGGCAGCGGGTCGATGAGATAGACCATCTGGTGGCAAGGCTCCCATTCGAGCCCGATATTGTCATCCGGCGTCTCGTTGAAGATCAGTTCCCAGGCATCCGGATTATGCGCGATGTTCCAGTCGCCGGTCGCCCAGTTGCCGTCCATGGCGCAATTCTCGAACGCGATCTTCACGCCCTTGTCGGCGGCGCGCTTGGCAAGCTCGCTCCAGACTTC
Organism: Rhizobium herbae; assembly: GCF_017873135.1. Lineage (GTDB taxonomy): Bacteria > Pseudomonadota > Alphaproteobacteria > Rhizobiales > Rhizobiaceae > Pararhizobium > Pararhizobium herbae. Next base: position 402,092 of record NZ_JAGGJV010000004.1, read on the forward strand.
CTTATAGCGCGGCAGGCTGTCGGTCAGCGGCTTGTTGCGGATGCGGCCTGTAAAGCCGGCAACGCATGTGGCGCCGAAATGATGGGCGTTGTCGATGCAGTCCTTCCAGCCTTGCAGCGTATCGCGGTCGATATCGGTTGTTTCCAATGGATTGCCGAACATGCCGAGCGTCGAAATGGTGATATCGCGGTCGCCGATCGCCTCGACGCAGCGTTGGCCAAGCTCCTTGAGATTCTGCCCGTTGGTCGTCTGCCAGAAGAAAGGCTCGAAGCTCTCGAACCCCATGTCGGCGACTTTGCCGATACGCTCGGCGGCCTTGCCTGCGGATGCACTGATCATGGTGCCGATACGGATGGCTTTTGCCGGATTGCTCATGAAACTGTCCTGTTCTTCATAGGGTCACGCGCTGCCTGGTGCGGGCGCTTTCGATCGCAGCGAACACCATGGCAAGGCTGTTGATATTGTCGTTGCTGACCGTCTCCGGCTTGGCGCCGGTTTTGATGGCCGTGAGGAAATCTGCGATTACGCTGGCATGACCGTGGGTCTGCGCTTCGTCGACGGGCTCTGGCACCGGGACGACATCCAGCGGTCGAAAAAAGCCCTCTGCTCCCGCAACCTTGTGTGCCTTGAAATTGTCCGCCCCGTCCCAGAGCAGCGTGCCCTTGGTGCCGATGATCCGCCACTGGCTTTCCCAGCTGGTATTGGCGCCTTCCGCGCACCAGGAACCGCGATAGGTGAAGGTCACGTCGTCGGAAAATTCGAAGATCGCATTGGCGGCCGCGCCATGCGCATACCAGGAGCCGCGCGGATTGCTTTCGTGGCAATAAACGGCGACAGGCATCTTGTCCGCCACGAAGCGGGCGGCGTCGAACGTGTGGATCGCCATGTCGAGCAGCAGCACATTGTCCATCTGCTCGCGAAAACCGCCGAAATGCGCACCGATGAAGAAATCGCAATGAATGGCCGTCAGCTCGCCCAATACATCGCTTTCGACCAGTCGGCGGATGCGGCGAATGCCCGAGATAAAGCGGCGGTTCTGGACGATCGCATGGACTTTTCCGGCGGCGGATGCCTGAGTGATCAACGACCGGCCTTCCTCGATCGAGGACGCCATCGGCTTCTCGCTCAGCACATGGCATCCATGCGCCAATGCGGTGGAAACCACATAGTGGCGGGCGGATGGGATAACGACATCGAAGACCACGTCTGCGGACGTTTTCGACAGGACGTCGGCCAAGTCGGCGCCGATGATCACCTCGGCCAATCCGAACTCTTCGGCAAGCGCTTTCGCTGCCGCCGGATTGACATCGACGAGTCCGACCACGGTCACGGTCGATCGAATTTCAGGGGTATCCGCGATCGCCTTGAGCCAGCCCTTGGCCATGGCTCCGCACCCGCACAAAACTGTACGCAAAATGGAAATCTCCTCCTCAAATCTACGGTTTTCGCTCCTTTTCGATCACCGTAAACGTTTACGGTACTATGATCGAATTTTGAAACGTGTCAAGAGATGAGCATCGGGAAACCGAAATCACACCTTGGAAACGGTCGGAATGACGGGCATACGCAGGCTTGCGCAACATCTGGATATTTCTATTGGAACGGTGTCGCGGGCGCTGAACGGCCGTCCCGATGTCAACGAGGAAACGCGCCGAAAGGTTCTTGAAGCGGCAGCCGAACTCGGCTACGTGCCCAACCAGTCGGGCCGCAGCCTGCGCCAGGGCACCACAAATATCATCGGCTTCATGATGCAGACCGGCAGCGAGATCACTGGCCAGGGCGATACCTTCTTCATGAGCGTCTTCGATGGCGTCCAGACCGTCTTTGCCCGCCATCATCTCGATCTCGTCGCCTTGCTCTGCTCCTCGGAAGAAGACCCGGACGACTATCTCCGGCGTGTCGTCGCTCGCGGCTTTGCCGATGGCCTTATCCTTTCGGCAACGCAGCGGCACGATCCGCGTTTCGAGTTTCTTGCCAAGCGCAAAATCCCGTTCGTCACGCTGGGGCGCAGCCTGACCGATGTCGGCCAGCCATGGCTCGACCTCGATTTCGAAGGCATGGCGCAGACCTCGATCGACCGGCTGGTGGCAAAAGGCCATCGGCGGATTGCAGTGACAAGGCCGCATGATGATATCAACCTGGGCTATCTCTTCGTCGATCAAAGCGCCAAGGCCCTTGCTGCGCACGGACTGACGCTCGATCCCGATCTCATCTTCAGTTCGAAGCCGAATGAGGCGGGCGGCTATCACGTTGCCCAGCAACTCATCGCCAAGAAGGACCGGCCAACTGCAATTCTGCTGGTCAACGAGACCATCGCCATCGGCCTCTACCGTGGCCTGAACGAAGCCGGCCTGAAGCCGGGACGCGATATCGCCGTCGTCGGGCGCCATAGCCCGCAATCGCATTTCCTGTCGCCAAGCCTGACAGGCTTCACGCTGTCGCGGCGCGATCTGGGGATCGCTCTGGCCGAGGCGCTGCTCGCCACGATGCCGGCTTTCCGTCATTTTTATCCGGATGCGGAACTCAGGAAGATTTGGCCGGAAGATCTTGTCGAAGGCGAGAGCGATGCGTTCACATTATCGCATGGTTGATTGATCTCGACACTTTGGGTCGGGTCGGTCGCGGCCTACCTTTAGGACTTGAAAGCCGACAATATACAAGGCAAATCAGAGCGGATCTCCTCTGATACTGGAAACCCAGCGCCGATGCCCGGACCGACACTCGACCCAACTCAAACCGATCAAATCCTTCCGGGCAAAGCCGATGTCGTCGTCATCGGCGGAGGCATCATCGGGGTCAGCACGGCGCTGTTTCTCGCCGAACGCGGCGTCGATGTCGTGCTGTGCGAAAAGGGCGTTCTCGGCGGCGAGCAGTCCAGCCGCAACTGGGGTTGGGTCCGGGTCATGGGGCGCGACCGGCGCGAAATTCCGCTGGCAATCGAAGCCTTGAAAATCTGGGACGGACTGGATGCGCGCGTCGGCGGCGATACCGGCTTTCGCCGATCCGGCATCCTCTATATCGCGGAATCGGAGACGGACACTGCAAACCATGCGGCCTGGCTGAAGCTCGCTCAGGCGCATGGGCTTGATACCCGTCAGATCGGCACTGACGAGACAGCGTCCGTGATGCTGGGCTCCGGACGGCGATACAATGGAGCGCTTTACACACCAAGCGATGCCCGCGCCGAACCGCAAAAGGCAGTGCCGGCAATTGCGACGGGCGCACGCCGGGCCGGCGCCCGCATCCTGACAGGCTGCGCCGTGCGCGGCATCGAAAAAAGCGCCGGCCGCATCAGCGCCGTTATCACCGAGAAGGGCCGCATCGAGACCTCCGCTGTCGTGCTTGCCGGCGGCGCTTGGTCGCGCCTCTTCTGCAAGGGGCTCGATGTCCGTCTGCCGCAACTTAAAGTGCGCAACTCGGTGCTGCGTACCAGCCCCGTGGCGGGAGGCCCCGAAGGGGCCGGTGCCACCGCGACCTATGCCTATCGCAAACGTCTCGACGGCGGCTACACGATTGCCAATGGCGGCATCAACATGCATGCGCTGGTGCCGGATAGCTTTGCCTTCTTCCGCGATTTCCAGCCGGCGAGGAAGGCCGAGGGCGAAGCGGTGCAGCTCGGTCTCAGCGCTCGAAGCTGGCAGGAGCTGTTCGAAATATCCGCGGTGCCGCTCGACCGGCCCGGCGCGTTCGAACGCCACCGGATTCTCGATCCGAAACCCGATGCCAGATCCGCCTTGAAAGCCTTCAGGGCAGCCTCAGATGCCTTGCCGGTACTGCGCGAGACGCAGGTGCGGCAATTCTGGGCCGGTCTGATCGATGTGACCCCCGATGCGGTACCGGTGATCTCCACGCTCGACACTGTACCTGGCCTCGTCATCGCCACGGGCTTTTCAGGTCATGGCTTCGGCATCGGCCCGGGTGCAGGGCATCTTGCCGCCGATCTGGTCATGGGCAACACGCCAATCGTCAATCCGGCTCCCTTCCGCTTCACCCGTTTTTCCGATGGAACGCCGATCGAAATCGCACCGCCGGTTTGACTACCAGCGCAGCGACGCGGTCAGAACCGGGGCATCCCAAAGATTTTCCAGGTGCTCGTCCAATACTGTGACGGTGATGGAAACACCGGCCATATCGAGTGACGTGACATAGGTGCCGACAAAGCTACGGGCGATAACCACGCCACGCCCCTCGAGAAACGTCCGCGCCAGGCCGAAGACGAGATAGAGCTCCGACAGCGGCGTTCCGCCAAGACCGTTGACGAACAGCAAGACCTGTTGCCCGTCCAGCGAACCGAAGTCATCCAGAATGTGGCCGCAGATCAGAGCGACGATTGACGATGCATCGGCCACCGCGTCGCGCGAGCGGCCCGGCTCCCCGTGGATGCCGACGCCGACCTCCATCTCGTTCGGTCCGAGTACGAATGTCTCGCGCGTCGTCTGCGGCACCGTCGTCCCCTTCAACGCCACGCCCATCGTTCGGGTCGCCGCGACGACCGTATCTCCCAAAATCTTCAATTCTTCCAGCGCGACACCGGCCTGCGCCGCCGCCCCAACAATCTTCTCGACCACGAGCGTGCCCGCCACGCCACGCCGGCCGGTTCCCCGCGCCGAACGCTCGACAGCGATATCGTCGTTGACGATGACGGTCTCGATGCGGTGCATTCCGTCGGCCATCGCCATTTCGGCCGCCATCTCGAAGTTCATCACATCGCCATCGTAGTTCTTGACGATCAGCAGGGTCCCGGCGCCGCTGTCCGTTTCGCGGATGGCGGCAAGGATTTGGTCGGGTGTCGGCGAGGTGAAGACATGGCCGGTGCAGGCAGCATCCAGCATGCCATGCCCGACGAAGCCGGTGTGCATCGGCTCGTGGCCAGCGCCGCCACCGGAAATGATCGCGACTTTGGCCGGGCTCAGCACCCGCCGCCGGACGTGTTTTCGCCCTTCCCCGAACACGACGAGATCGCCATGCGCGGCAACGAAGCCCTCCAGACAGTCCTGCGCCAAGGTCCCGGCGCTGTTCATGAATTTCTTCATCTCCTGCTCCCAGAGGCCATGGTATCCGAGCAGGATGAATTTTCCAGTGCCGTGACGAGCGAGAGGGCCAGGAAGGCCATGTCAGTCTCCCTCGCCGGAAATCAGCACGATTTTCTGAATGAAATCCTGGATGGCCTCGTCGAGCAGCCGGTTCTTCCGTTCATCGCCGAAATCGGCGACCATCACCGTCAATTGCCTGAGACCTCCGGCATTTCCGAGATCCGGCAGTTTGCCCGGGTGCGCCAGCTGATAGGCATCCAGGAAACGGTCCTGCTCGGCTTTGCTGACATGGCAGACCTGGAAAATCGTCGCCAGATGCCGGGCCGGTAGCGGCGTCGCATAACCAGGGCTGGTGATCTGGGTAACGAAGCTGCGATGTTTACCCAGCGCCACGGCGAGACGCTGGCGCGTGCCGGACGGCCGGTTGTCGATGATCGAGGCAAGGATTGCCTTATAGGCCACGATGGCATCTTCATTTGCGTCGCGTGCCATCTCAGCCGTCCATCCCTGCCTGCGCCATCGCCGTCTTTACGGCTGCAAGCTGCGCGGGAGCAACGGAAATCTGCCTTATGCCGCTGGCAATCAGCGATGAAAGACGTTCCGGATCGCCAGCCAGATCGCCACAGATTCCGATCGGCTTGCCCATCTCATGCGCAACGGCCACCGTCTGCGAGACTAACCGCAACAAGGCCGGGGTAGCCTGCCGATAGAGATCTACGACCGAAGGGTTGTCGCGAGCTGTTGCGGTTAGATACTGCGTCAGATCATTGGTTCCGAGCGAAAAGAAATCGGCATCCGTGAACGTGTCGAGCATGATGGCCGCCACGGGCACCTCCACCATCATGCCGATGGCAGGCATGCTGATTGCGATATGCCTTTTGGCGAGACTTGCCGCCTCTTCTTCGAATATTCGCCTGGTATCTGCAACCTCGTTGGGGAAGGTGACCATCGGCAGCAAGACCTTGAGGGGTCCGAACGCTCCGGCCCGCAAAAGCGCCCGCGCCTGGATTCTCAGCATGACCGGCATGGAGAGTAGCAAGCGAATGCCGCGCAGACCGAGAAAGGGATTGCGTTCCTCGGCACCGAAACCGCCGAGCGGCTTGTCCCCGCCGAGATCGAGAAGACGGATGGTGACCGGCTTGCCGTCAGCCCATTTCAACATCTCGCAGTATAACTGGAATTGCTTTTCCTCATTGGCCAGATCCGAGGCCGAAGACAGAAGGAATTCCGTCCGCAGAAGGCCGATGCCATCGCAAGCGCCGGGATCAAGGCTGCGAAGCTCGGCGATATCGCTGATATTGACCAAGAGCTCGACGGTACCCCCCGACACGATCCGGAAGGCCCCTGCTTCCAATCCGGGCACGACAGGCAGCACCGCTTTTTCAGCCCCGGCGACCGCTGCGATGTCCGCGCCGCTGGGATGCACCACGACAAGGCCGCTGCTGCCATCGGCAAGCACCGGGGTTTCGGCCTCTACAGAAAGACCACCGATACCCACGACCATAGGCACGCCTTTGGCGCGCGAAAGCAACGCCACGTGGCTGGCGGTACTTCCAGCTTCAAGCACGATCCCGCCGCCGTCCGTCCAGTCATGCGCGAGAAAAAGACTTGGGGCCATGTCTTTGCCGATGAAGATCGATCCCTTTGGGAAATCGGCGGCCGGCATGCCTTCCAGTGCACGAAGGACACGGTCGCGAATGTCGATCATATCGACCGCCCTCGCCCTTATGTCGTCGTCCTCCGATTGTTCGAAGCCGGCGATGTATTCTTCAAGTGCCGCAACCCACGAAAAGGCGGCGTTCTGCCCCTTGCCGATCTGCTCCGCAGCCATCTCGGCGATCACCGGATCACGCAGCATTTCAATCTGGAATTCGAGAATATCGGCGCTGGCCGGATCGGTTCGCGCTATCAGGGATTCCAGGGCGGCAACGGAAGCAGCGATGGCCCGATCGAGGTTCTCGAACTCCAGCGAAGGGGAAACCGGATCTCCACGGGGGCTCAGCGGTTCCGACGACACATAAGCCGGCCCGGCGGCGTAACCGCAGCCATTGCCCTGGCCTTGAAGCCTAAGCACCCCTGACATGCGGTCTTTCCTCGGCAAAGTCATTGACGAACAGCGCTTCCAGTACGGAAATCGCCTCTTCCGCTCGCAGGCCATGCGCCCTGATCTTCAGCGTCGATCCCTTGCGGATGCGTGCACCCATGACCTTGACGATGCTTTTTGCATTGAGCCACAGCCCGGAACGGTTGACCTCGATCTCGATGGTGCAGGGAAAGGATTTTGCCAGCCGCGTGAAAACCACGGACGGACGCGCATGCAGGCCGACGCCATGGGTGATCAACAACTCGACGGACGCATTGCCGCGGGCCGAACTCGCTCCCCCAAAGACGCCGTGCCGCTTCTCGGTCATGACGGAGACAGCTCCTGTGCCGTTGCCACCACCTTTGCCAGCGATGCTCCGCCGGACGCCTCCGCCGCCGCGATGACCGCGCCCTCGACGATCGGCGCGTTGCAGATTATGATGCGCGCCGCCCGCCCCTTGCCGATCATTTCGATCGCCATTTCACTATTGGTCTCCGCTCCGCCAAGATCGACGAATACGGCGACGCCTGCCTCCGACCAGGCCTCCTCGATCGCCTTCAGGATTGCACCCGTATCGGTGCCGAGCCCGCCCGCGGGATTTCCGCCGCACCAGGCCAGCGGCACGCTGTCGCCGACCATCTGGCGTACCATGTCGGCCGCCCCTTTCGCCACGAGCGGCGAATGGGAGACGATGACGATGCCGACATTTTCCCGTTCTTCCGTCATGCTACATCCGCTTCCGCCAGTTCGCGGCATATCGCTGCGCAAAGAAGCGCGCAGCTCGCCGCCCCCGGATCCATATGCCCCACCGAACGGGCTCCGAGGAATGAGGCACGCCCCCGCATGGCCTTCATATCGATCGTCATATCGGCAAAACCCTGAATTTTCCCGGCGAGGAGAGGAAGACGCGTGTTGTTCATCAGTTCGTCGCTGATAGGGTAGAGAACATCCAGCAGAGTTTTCTCACCGGGAGCCGATTTTCCGCGACGCGCCACGGCGACGACCGCTTGCTGAAAGACCTCGGCAATTCCTGCGGAAGGATTGGCTGCAAGCCCTTTGCCGATCTCCAGCAGCAGCGTTCCGTAAAGCGGGCCTGCCGCCCCGCCGATGCTCATTACCAGGATGGTGCCAGCGGCACTCATCGCTTCCGACAACGGCATTCCGGCCAGACGATGCTGTTCCGCCGCCAGTGCGTCCAGCCCGCGCCGCATATTGATGCCGTGGTCGCCGTCACCGATCGCGCGGTCGAGATCGCTGAGATAGGCTTCCTGTGCGACAATTGCATCCCGGCACGCTACGATCACACGGCCCATCAAGGCTGAGGGATTAAGGGCAGGTCTGGGGTCGCGGACAACGATCATGCGGGCTCCAGGACACCGGCAACGGCTGCGAAAGCCTCGGCCACGGCATGCGCGCCGGGATCCATGACGCCGTCAAGATCGCTCTCTCCGATATAGGCGGACCGCCCGGCCTTCGCCTTGCGCATCGCCCTGGTTGCCTCCGCCCCCTTGCGCGCCTCGTCCGCGGCGGCGCGGACCCCGGTGATCGACATTGCATGCAGTGCGGGAGACAGCGCATCGACCATCGTCCGATCACCCGGATGGGCGCCACCATAGAAGGTCATGCGGTCGAGCCCGGCGAGCAAGGACGCCGCAAGGCTCGCCCCGTCCCCGCTCGCCTTGCCCGCCGCAGTAAAGAAGATCGACAGGAGAACGCCGCTTGAACCGCCCATTGCCGTGGCCAGCGTATCGCCGATGACGGAGAAAAGAGCGGCCCTGTCGGCAAAGGGAAGGTTGCTTGTCAGCGCCTGGATGCTGCGGGCGCCAGTCGCGACCGTCGAGCCGGTATCGCCGTCGCCGGCCTTGGCGTCAAGCCGGTTCAACTCCGGCTCCAGCGCGATCAACCGTTCGCAGATGGCGGCAAGCACGCGCTCTGCGCCTGCATCGCGGCTCGCGGCGGCGGCTGTGGTCGTAACGGGGACGTTCGGGACAGGCAGGATGGCAACGGCATGAGGCACAACCGCCGGCAGCCATGCATGCGGCGCGACGACGGAGAGCAGCGCCTTTTCGCGCTCGGCGTCGAGCCGGACCAGCGACAGCGAAAATCCGTTCATGTTCAGCGCCGTCATCATCGGCCCCGGCCCGATCGTCAGCGCGACACGCGCAGCAAATGGAGAGGCCAAGACCGCGTTGGCAATCAGCGACATTTCCACCGGCGGCACGGCACCGAGATTGTTAATAAGCAACGCGTAGCGTCCATCCGGCTTCATTGCTGCGCACAGCCGCTCGGTCATGATTGAAACGAGGCTGTCGGCCGCCTGGACGGTTATCTTTTCGACACCGGGCTCGCCGTGGATACCGAGACCCAATTCTCCCTGATTTTCCCCCAGACGGTCCTGATAGGGTTGGCCGGGAATGGAGCAGGACGAATAGGAGACACCGAGCGAAACGATATCAGCGGCAACGGCCTTGGCCGCGGCGGCAACGGAGGCCAGGCTTTCGCCGCTTTCGGCCAGATGTCCGGCGATCTTGTGGACAAAGAGCGTGCCGGCGACCCCGCGCGGCTGATTGATATCCGGCAGCGCGATATCGTCGGCGACAATCACCATCTCGACATCGAAGCCTTCGGCACGCGCTTTTTCCGCCGCCAGGCCGAAATTCAGCCGGTCGCCGGTATAGTTCTTGACGACGAGCAGGCAGCCCGGCTTGCCGGTCACGGCGCGGATCGCGGTCAGCACAGCATCGACACTGGGAGACGCAAAAATTTCTCCGGACACGGCCGCCGTCAGCATACCCCTGCCGACGAAACCGGCATGGGAGGGCTCATGCCCTGCCCCACCGCCGGAAATCACCGCCACGCGGGACTTATCCCAATCGGCACGGACGATCACCTTGATATCGGGATAGCTGTCAAGACGGGCGAGCGTTCCGGATACGGAGGTGCGCAGCAGGCCGTCCAGGGCCTCGGTAACGATATTTTCCCTGCGGTTGAAGAAATGTTTCATGGCACTCATCCAGTCCGTTTTTCGTTCCGCATCCTTTCGCCATGGCGCAAGCGATGCAACCTGCTGTTTTTGGCTATACAAGCCGTTGTCCGTCCGATCCGAAATAGAGCGGATCCTTCAACATCAAGGTGATCTTGTCGCCGGGCATCACCGGCACATAGGGATTGGCAAGCGTCACCAGTTTATGCCCGGCAATGCGCATATGCAGATGGCTCTGGTCGCCCAGATGCTCGATCCAGTCGATTTCCGCATTGGCATTGCCGTTGCCCGCATGGATTTCCAGATGCTCGGTCCGCGCGCCGATCGTCTTCGTCCCCTTCGGCGGTTGCCCGCCGGGAACGAGTCCTTCCGGAATGAGATTGATATGCGGCTGGCCAAGCCGTGCCGCCACATGCAGGTTGACCGGGTTGCTGTAGATCTCGCGTGGCGTTCCAAGCTGGATCAACTCGCCATCATTGAGAATGCCGATCCGGTCGGCCATGGTCATCGCCTCGATCTGGTCATGGGTGACGTAGAGCAACGTCGAGCCGAGTTCGCTCTGGATGCGCTTCAACTCCAGCCGCAATTCTCCCCGCAGCTTGGCGTCGAGCGACGACAGCGGCTCGTCCATCAGGTAGATCGACGGCTTGCGCACCAGCGCCCGGCCGATGGCGACACGCTGCATCTCGCCACCAGACAAACGTGTCGATCGGTTTTCCAGTTTGTGATCGATCCGCACCATCTTGGCAACGTCGCGGACACGCCGGTCGATCTCGTCCGCGCCCAGACGACGGGCAGGTGAACGCAGCGGAAAGGCCAGATTCTCGTAAACCGTCAGATGCGGATAGAGCGAATATTGCTGGAAGACGAAGGCTACATCCCGGCCTGCCGGCGCTGCACCCGCCATGTCCTGCCCGCCGATCGTCACCCGCCCCTTGTCCGGCTTTTCCAGCCCGGCAATCAGCCGCAGCGTCGTGGTCTTGCCAGCGCCGGTCGGGCCGAGCAGCACGACGAACTCCCCGTCGCGGATGGTCAGCGTCAGATTGCGCACTGCCTTGGATTCGCCGAAGGACTTCGAGATGTTCTGGAGCGATACCTCAGCCATGACGGGCCTCCGTATAAAGGGACGATTTGACCGCGCGACCGGAAGCGCAGTCGAACAGCGAGAGCTTTTCGCTGTCGAGTTCGAGCCCGACAGTCTCGCCGATCCTGAAGGTCCGGTCGGCCGAGACGCGTGCCTTCAGCAGCCCCTTGCCGGTCTCGACCGCGACGATCTGGTTGGTGCCGAGATATTCCGCGCCATAGACCGAACCGCGCAGCGCCGAGCTGTCGTTGAAACGGATATGCTCCGGCCGTACACCGAGCGCCAGCTCGCCGATGCCCATTTCCTGATGCACCTCTGGAAGTGCGACTTCAACGCCTTCCACGGATACCGAACGCGCGCCCTTCCGCAGCCCCGAGGTAAACCTTAAAAAGTTCATCGGCGGCGAGCCGATGAAGTCGGCAACATACATGGAGGCCGGGCGCCGATAGATTTCCTGCGGTGTCCCGAACTGCTCGATAATGCCGTGGTTCATGACCGCGATCTTGTCGGCCATCGCCATGGCTTCGTGCTGATCATGGGTGACGTAGACCGTTGTGGCATGGATACGGTTATGCAGTTCACGCAGCTCATGCACCATGACTTCGCGAAACTCGGCATCGAGCGTGCCCAGCGGCTCGTCCATCAGGAAGCACTTCGGCCGCCGGACAATGGCCCGCCCGAGTGCAACGCGCTGCCGATCGCCGCCCGCCAATCCGAACACCGAGCGGTCGAGGATATGGCTGATCTGCAGAAGCCTGGCCGTCTCCTCCACACGCGCCTTGATCTCCGCCTTCGGCACACCCTGGGACAGCAGCGGAAAGCCGATGTTTTTGCGCACGTTCATGTGCGGATAGAGCGCGAAGAGCTGGAAGACGAAGGCGATGTCGCGGGCGCTGGCGCGGTTGAAGGTGACGTCCTCGCCATCAAGAAAAATCTTGCCGCTGGTCGGCAATTCCAGGCCCGCAATCATCCGCAGCGTCGTCGTCTTGCCGCAGCCGGACGGTCCGAGCAGAGCCAGGAATTCGCCGTCAGCAACGGTGAAGCTCGAATCCTCGACGGCAACGAACTCGGCGAATTGCTTGCGCAGGTTTTCGATCCGGATCTCAGCCATGGGTCACTCCGGAAATTTCGAGACGATGATGAACATGACGGTGCCGGCCAGAAGCGTCACCAGCGAATAGGTGTAGAGCACAAGTGCGAACGGCTGGAACAGCATCAGGAAGCCGATGGCGATCAGCGCTGTCGCGACATTTTCCATCGGGCCGCGCCGAAGGAAGAAGGGGCGCTTCTTGTGGGGGGTCGTGTTCTCCATGGTCATTTCCTTACCGCCCCGAATGTGATGCCACGCAGCAGCTGTTTGCGCAGCAGGATGGTGAAGACGAGGATCGGCACCAGGAAGATCGTTGTTCCTGCGGCAACAGCCGGCCAATCCTGCCCGCCCTCGCCGATGATCGTCGGGATAAAGGGCGGCGCGGTCTGCGCCGAGCCGGAGGTCAGCAGCACCGCGAAGGCATATTCGTTCCAGGCAAAGATCAGGCAGAAGATCGCAGTTGCAGCGATACCCGTGGTCGCCTGCGGCAGCACGACCTTGCGGAAGGCCTGCAGCCGGGTATAGCCGTCGATCATCGCCGCTTCCTCGTATTCGCGCGGGATTTCGTCGATGAAGCCCTTCAGCAGCCAGACGGCGAGCGACACATTGACCGCCGTATAGAGCAGGATCATGCCGAGCGCCGTATCGGACAGGCCGAGCTGCCGGTACATCAGGTAAATCGGGATAGCGACCGCGATCGGCGGCATCATCCGCGTCGACAGGATGAAGAACAGCAGGTCGTCGGCTAGCGGCACCTTGAAGCGCGAGAAACCGTAGGCTGCGAGCGTTCCGAGCGAGACGGCGAGGAAGGTCGAGCCGAAGGCGATGATCAGCGAATTCTGGAAGCGCGGCCAGTAGTTCGAAGGTCCGGCGATCACCATGTTGCGGTTGCGGGTGATCTCGTCGCACGTCGACGTCGGCGCGCCAAGCGACTGGATATAGTCTGGCGTCTGGCGGGTCCGCGTCGTGAACAGGTTGCAGTAGCCCTCAAGGGTCGGCTGGAAGACGATCTTCGGCGGATAGCTGATCGAATCCGGCGGCGACTTGAAACTCGTCAGGAAAATCCAGGCGAGCGGCACCATGGTCACGATCGCGTAGAGAATGACGATGGCGCCGGCGATGCGCTTGGTCGTGCTGCTCGGCTCGACCACGGAATGGGCTGAATTGGCGGTGCTCATCGTTGTTTCACCCTGTTCAGCGCTTTGACATAGATGTTGGCAAGACCGAAGACGGCGACGAAAAGGATGATGGCGAAGGCCGAGGCCCGGCCGGTCCGCCAGCTTTCGAAAGCTTCGCGTTTGAGCGTGATCGACGCCACCTCCGTGGTCGAGCCGGGTCCGCCGCCGGTGAGCAGCACCACCATGTCGAACATTTTGAAATTCTCGATGGCGCGGAAAAGCACGGCCAGCATGATGAAGGGCAGCGCCATCGGTACGGTGATCGACCAGAACTGCCGCCAGGCCGACGCCCGGTCCACCTCGGCCGCCTCGTAGATATAGTCCGGGATCGAGCGCAGGCCGGCAAGGCAGATGAGCATCACATAGGGCGTCCACATCCATGTATCGACGATGATGATCGCCCAGGGGGACAATGCCACGGATCCGAGCATCTCGAAGGAAGAGGGATCGACGCCGGTGAAGAAGGAATAGATGTAGTTGAAAAGGCCGATCTGCGGCTGGTAGAGAAACCGCCAGAAATTGCCGACCACCGCCGGCGACAGCATCATCGGGATGAGGATGACGGTCGTCCAGAAGGCATGGCCGCGGAATTTCCGGTCGATCAGGTGGGCGAGCGTGAAGCCGATCAGCATCTGCAGCAGGATCGTCCAGAAGACGAAATGTGCCGTCGTCTGCATCGCCTGCCAGATATCGGGATCATTGAGCACGCGCTGGTAGTTGCTGAGACCGACGCCATCGATCGCCGCATTCGGCCGATTGGCGCGGAAATTGGTGAACGACAGATGTACTGCCCAGATCAGCGGAAAGATATTGATCGCCAGAAGCAGCACGATCGTCGGCGTAATGAACAGCCAGGCGATGGCGCGGTCGGACAGACCGCGGACGCGGAAGGCGAGTGGCGCCGGGGTCGCGCGAACGGCCTTTTCTGCCGCCTTGTCCAGTAGAGAGGTATCGGTATCAGTCACGGGCATCACCTGGTATCGAGAAACGGCAGGCTATGGTCGCTGACCGCCCGGCCCGAGAGCCGGAACCGGACGGTCATGCCGGGAGGAAATCAAAGTTTGCCGTCGTCCTTGAAGACTTCCGTCCAGTCGGAAACCAGGCCGTCGAGCGCTTCCTTGGCCGTGCCCTTGTCTGCCACGACATAGTCGTGCATGCGCTTTTGCATTGCCTGCAGAAGGATGGCGTAGGATGGCTCCTGCCAGAAGTCCTGCACCTGATTCATGGCAACGAGGAAGTCTGCCGCGAACGGCTGGCTGTCCTTGAAGCTTGGATCATTCAGCACGGCGTTGTGCACGGCGTAGCCACCGAGCGACCACCATTTCTTCTGCACGTCCGGCTGCGCGAACCATTTGATATAGGCGAGCGCGCCGTCCATGTTGTCGGTATTGGCGACAACCGAAATCCCCTGCCCGCCGAGCGTCGATGCGGCCGTCGTTCCCTTCGGATTGACGAAGAAGCCGATCTTGTCACCGCCGACATTTTCATCCTTGTAGAGACCGGGGAAAAAGGCGAACCAGTTCATCGCCATCGCCGCCTGGCCGGATTTGAACGCGTCGAGCGTCTCACCCATATAGGCGTCGGTATAGCCGGGAGGCGTGCAGCACTTGTAGAGCTCCTTGTATTCCTCAAGGCCCTTGATGGCGTCGGGAGAATTGACAGCGCCTTCCATGTCGTATTTGCCGGGCGTCGCTTCATACTTGAAGCCATTGGCGTAAAGTGCCTGGGTAATCCCCATGGTAATGCCTTCAGATGCACGCTCGGTGAAGATCGCCGCACCGTAGACCTTATTGCCGTCGATCTCCTTGCCGTTGAAGAACTTCGCCGTTTCGATCAGTTCGGCCCAGGTTGCCGGCACGGTCAGGTCACGGCCGGTGGCAGTCTTGAATTCGGCCTGGATTTCCGGTTTGGCGAACCAGTCCTTGCGATAGAACCAGGCATTGGCATCGCCCATCGCCGGCAGCGCCCAGTAATTCGGCGTGCCCTTCGGCCAGGTGGCATAGGCGTTGACGGCGGCTTCGGCGAAGTCGCTCATCTTGATCCCTTCCTTGTCGAAGAAATCGTTGAGCTTGACGTAGTAGCCGTTCTCGGCGGAGCCGCCGAGCCACTGGCTGTCGCCGATCAGAAGATCGCAGAGCTTGCCACCGGAATTCAATTCATTGAGAATGCGATCGGCGAAATTCGGCCACGGCACGAATTCGAATTTCATCTCCGTGCCCGTCTGGGCCGTGAAATCCTTGGACAGCTCGACCAGCGCATTGGCCGGATCCCAGGCCGCCCAGCACAAGGTCAGTTCCGCAGCCTGCGACACGGACGGCAGGGCCGCCGAGATCGTCAAAGCCGTTGTTGCCCCCAAAAGGGCCTTGGTGATTTTCCGCATGTATTCCTCCCAGATACAGAAGCCGGCACCACGCCGTCTTCGGGAATTCCGACTGCCTTCGCGCGGGCTGTGCGTCTCCACCAACGGAGACATACACCGGCGCCATCGTCACCTGTCGGGGACCACATCAAACTTGAATTTTACTGGGCTCCCCGCCCTTCGCCCGCCCGGCCTCACTCCGCCGTGTTGAGCAATATGTTTAGTGATATCCAATTTACTCAACATGACAAGAGACAATCGTTGCTGCATTGCAACCGCTGCACCGCATCCTAAAGGGCCTGGATCTGGGTGAGTGAGATTTATATTTGACTAAACAAAGTGTTCAGCCCGATCACCCATCAAAAGACCGTGCAAAACAAAACATCCCCGAAAGCGCCGGGCTTTCGGGGATGTGAGTAACAGTCATTGGGAATGCTGCGGAGCGCCTGGAATCAGCCCATGCGTTCCGACGCATACGACCCCGGGCTGGCGGGGAAGACAACGGTGCGGTTGCCGTTGATGAAGGTGCGGTGATGGATATGGGCATGCACGGCGCGGGCCAGAACCTGGCTTTCGACATCGCGGCCGATCGAGACATAGTCCTCGGCCGACTGCGCATGGGTGATGCGGGCAATGTCCTGCTCGATGATCGGACCTTCGTCGAGATCGGCCGTGACATAGTGCGCCGTCGCGCCGATCAGCTTCACGCCGCGCTCATAGGCCTGCTTGTAGGGGTTGGCGCCCTTGAACGACGGCAGGAACGAGTGGTGGATATTGATGATCCTGCCCGACATCTTCTGGCACATCGAATCCGACAGGATCTGCATGTAACGGGCGAGCACGATCAGCTCGGTGCCGGTCTGTTCGACCACGTCCATGATCCGGGCTTCTGCTTGCGCCTTGTTGGCCTTGGTGACCGGAATATGGTGAAAGGGGATGTCGTGGTTGACGACGACCTTCTGGTAGTCGAAATGGTTGGAGACGACGCCGACGATCTCGATCGGCAGCGCACCGATCTTCCAGCGGTAGAGCAGGTCGTTCAGGCAATGGCCGAAGCGGGACACCATCAGAAGAACCTTCATGCGGTGTTCTGAATCGAGGATATCCGCCACCATGCCGAAACGGGTCTTCACCGCTTCGAAACCGGCCGTCAGCTTGTCGAGTGTCGCACCCTCCTGGCTGATGAAGGTCAGGCGCATGAAGAACAGGCCCGTCTCCAGATCGTCGAACTGCGAACTGTCGGTGATGTAGCAGCCCTCATCCGCCAGATAACCGGTGATCGCCGCGACGATGCCGCGGGTGGATTTGCACGAAACAGTCAGCACATAGCTCTTCATGGTCTTCAGTCTTTCGTTGTGGGTCTAGGCTGGCCCTCCCGGCCCAGCATCGTGGAACGGAAGCTAGCGCGACGCCGGCCCGCCCGTCCATCCGTTTCGCGACATCGGATAGCAGGAACAGGCCATGTCGTCTCTTCTGGTCCTGGAACGCGTGCCGATGCTCAGATGTCGAGCGTCGTCTGCCGTTCCCATTCGGTAAAGTGGGAGCAGTAGGTATTCCACTCGCCATGTTTGAGCTTGAGATAGGCCGCGGAAAATTCGGTTCCCAGGGCTGCCTGAAGCTCGGTATCTTTTTCGTATTCCCGAAGCGCATCGAGCAGATTGAGCGGCAGGCGCGGCGCGTCGGTGACGGTGTGGCCTTCCTTGTACATGTCGATGTCGTAGTGACGGCCCGGATCGGCGTTGTGCCGGATACCGTTGAGACCTGCTGCAATGATGATTGCCTGCAGGAGGTATGGATTGACCGCGCCATCCGGCAAACGCAATTCGAACCGGCCGGGGCCTGGCACGCGCACCATGTGGGTGCGGTTGTTGCCCGTCCACGTGACCGTGTTGGGCGCCCAGGTCGCACCGGAAATGGTCCGCGGCGCGTTGATGCGCTTGTAGGAATTGACCGTCGGGTTGGTGACGGCAGCAAGCGCGGACGCATGCTTCATGATGCCGCCGAGGAAGGTCTTGCCCTTGGCCGAAAGGCCGAACGGCATCTCCTTGTCGGCAAAGGCATTGGTCTTGCCTTCCAGATCCCAGACGGAGATATGGGCGTGGCAACCATTGCCGGTGAGGCCCTTGAAAGGCTTCGGCATGAAGGTGGCGCGAAGGCCGTGCTTCTCGGCGACCGACTTCACCATGAACTTGAAGAAGGAGTGCTTGTCGGCCGTCTGCAGCGCGTCGTCATATTCCCAGTTCATCTCGAACTGACCGTTCGCATCCTCATGGTCGTTCTGGTAGGGCTTCCAGCCGAGTTCGAGCATGTAGTCGCAGATTTCGGCAATGACGTCGTAGCGGCGCATCACGGCCTGCTGGTCATAGCAGGGTTTCTCGGCCGTATCGAACTCGTCGGAGATTTTCGAGCCATCCGGCGAGATCAGGAAGAATTCCGGCTCGACGCCGGTCTTGACGCGGAGCCCCTCCTTGGCGGCTTCCGCAATCAGCCTCTTCAGCATGACGCGCGGCGCCTGTTCGACCGGCTTGTCTTCCATGACGCAGTCGGCCGCGACCCAGGCGACATCCTTCTTCCAGGGAAGCTGGATAACGGAGGACGCATCCGGCAGTGCAAAGAGGTCGGGATGGGCGGGCGTGAGGTCGAGCCAGGTGGCAAAGCCCGCAAAACCCGCGCCGTCCTTCTGCATGTCGGCGATCGCCTCGGCCGGAACGAGCTTTGCCCGCTGGCCGCCGAACAGGTCAGTATAGCTGATCATGAAATATTTGATGCCACGGTCCTTGGCAAAGGTAGCAAGATCGAGTGTCACTGTGTTCCCCTTTGGATTATTCAGACACTTTTTCGTGGAAAGGCCGCCGCCTGGCTTGGGAGATCAGGCAACGGCCGGATTGTGGTTGGTCAGAAGCCTCCCTTGCCCGGGATCCAGCTGGTCCCGGCAAGCGGCACCTGCGCCATGGCGGAGGCCTCAATCGTCAGTGCGACGAGGTCTTCCGGCTCCAGATTGTGCAGGTGGTTCTTGCCGCAGGCACGGGCGATGGTCTGGGCTTCGAGCGTCATCACCTTGAGATAGTTGGCAAGACGGCGACCGGCAGCGACCGGATCGAGACGCTTGGAAAGCTCCGGGTCCTGCGTGGTGATGCCGGCCGGATCCCTGCCTTCATGCCAGTCGTCATAGGCGCCGGCCGTTGTTCCGAGCTTCTGGTATTCCTCTTCCCAATGCGGATCGTTGTCGCCGATGGCAACAAGCGCTGCCGTGCCGATGGCAACAGCATCGGCGCCGAGCGCGAGAGCCTTCGCCACATCGGCGCCCGAGCGGATACCGCCGGAGATGATCAGCTGCACCTTGCGGTGCATGCCGAGATCCTGCAGCGCCTGAACGGCCGGGCGGATACAGGCAAGCGTCGGCATGCCGACATTCTCGATGAAGACATCCTGCGTTGCCGCCGTGCCGCCCTGCATGCCGTCGAGCACGACCACGTCGGCGCCGGCCTTCACCGCAAGCGCCGTGTCGTAATAGGGCCGCGCGCCGCCGACCTTCACATAGATCGGCTTTTCCCAATCGGTGATCTCGCGCAGTTCGAGGATCTTGATTTCCAGATCGTCCGGGCCGGTCCAGTCGGGATGGCGGCAGGCCGAACGCTGGTCGATGCCCTTGGGCAGGTTGCGCATGTTGGCGACGCGGTCGGAGATCTTCTGGCCGAGCAGCATGCCGCCGCCGCCGGGCTTGGCGCCCTGGCCGACGACGATCTCGATCGCATCGGCGCGACGCAGGTCCTTCGGGTTCATGCCGTAACGCGACGGCAGGTACTGGTAGACCAGCGTCTGGCTGTGGCCGCGCTCTTCATCCGTCATGCCGCCGTCGCCGGTAGTGGTCGAGGTTCCGGCGATCGTCGCGCCGCGCCCGAGCGCCTCCTTGGCATTGCCCGACAGGGCGCCGAAGCTCATGCCGGCAATGGTGATCGGTGTCTTGAGGATGATCGGCTTCTTGGCATGGCGCGCGCCGAGAACAACGGATGTGTCGCATTTCTCGCGGTAGCCTTCCAGCGGGTAACGCGAGATCGAGGCGCCCAAAAACAGGAGATCGTCGAAATGCGGAACCTTGCGTTTGGTGCCGGCGCCGCGGATATCATAGATGCCGGTCGCTGCTGCCCGGCGGATTTCGGCAAGCGTATAATCGTCGAAGGTCGCTGACTTGCGCGGCGGGGTATAGGGGTTGTGATAGCTCATGTCCGGTTCCCTGCCTTAGTACGCGTCAGCGTTATCGATGTTGAAGTTGTAGAGCGTGCGGGCCGAACCGTAGCGCTTGAACTCTTCCGGCCTGACGTCGGTAACGCCGGCCTTCTCCAAAAGTTCGGCGAGCAGCTTCAGGTGCTTCGGCTTCATTTCCTTCTGGATGCAATCGGCGCCGAGGCTCTTGACCTCGCCGCGCACGAACAGCTTGGCCTCGTAGAGCGAATCCCCGAGCGCATCGCCGGCGTTGCCAAGCACCACCAGATGGCCGGACTGGCCCATGAACGCCGACATATGGCCGATATTGCCATGCACGACGATGTCGATGCCCTTCATCGAGATACCGCAGCGCGAGGCGGCATTGCCCTTGATGACCAAGAGACCACCCCGGCCAGTCGCACCCGCGTACTGGCTGGCATCGCCCTCGATGACGACCGTTCCGGACATCATGTTTTCCGCGACGCCCGGGCCGGCGGAGCCATGGACGGTGACGGCGCCGCCGTCGTTCATGCCGGCGCAATAATAGCCGACGCTGCCGCGCACTTCGACGGTGACCGGCTGGTCGATGCCGACGGCGACGGAATGGCTGCCGCGCGGATTGACGACCTCGAAGCTCGTATCATTGGTGCCAGGGGCAATCGTGTGCAGCGCGCTGTTCAGTTCGCGCAGCGGCACGGTGGCAAGGTCGAATACGCGCATCGCTTCCAGACTTTCTCGTTTTACGCTGACATCCACTTTAGGCAGCCTTCTCATGATCCCAGAAATAGACGGTCGCAGGCTCCGGCTCCCAGACGCGGGCGTCCTCGATGCCCGGCAGGTTGACGAGCGCGCGATATTCGGAGCCGAAAGCAATGTACTGATCGGTCTCGGCCATCACGGCAGGCTTGCAGGCGATGGGATCGCGCACCACGCCGAAGCCGGACTTCGTCCCGACCACAAAGGTGAAAAAGCCGTCGAGATCGTCGAGCGCGCTGGTCAGCGCCTGCCCGAGATCCTTACCCTTGGCCATCTCGGCCGTCAGATAGGCGGCGGCGACTTCCGAATCGTTCTGCGTCTCGAAGGTCATGCCTTCGCGCACCAGTTCCCGGCGCAGATTGTTGTGGTTGGACAGCGAACCGTTGTGCACCAGGCACTGATCGGCACCGGTCGAGAACGGATGCGCACCAAGCGTGGTGACGGCGGATTCCGTCGCCATGCGGGTATGGCCGATGCCATGCGTACCGCCCATCGCGCGGATGCCGAAGCGGGAAACCACATCCTTCGGCAGACCGACTTCCTTGTAGATTTCGACACTATCACCCGATCCCATGACGCGAATGTCCGGCCGCTCCTGCGCTAGCAGTTCGCGCACGGCAGCAGCCTGGGCGGCATCGGTCTCGATGACGGCATGCGTGCTTTTCAGCTCCACCGACACGCTGGCGTCAACCGGCTTCAGCAGCGCTTCCAGCCCGGCAAAATCTGCCGCCGGCTTGGCCGATTGAACCGTGAGTTTCGCGCGACCGTCGGAGGGTGCGCCATAAATGGCGATGCCTGCGCTGTCGGGTCCGCGATCCGTCATGATCACAAGCATATCCGACAGCATGGCGCCCAATTGCGGCTCCAGGCTCTTGTCCTTCAAAAACAATCCGACAATTCCGCACATGGGGACAATCCTTCGTTTCGTTGCTGAAAAGATGGATAACAGCTGCCGTTTCGAATTTCAACTGAGAAGAAAGTTATTTTCTTTTAAAGCAAGATTTTTATGCACAGGTGGCGCCAATCTCGGCAGCGCTCGGACCGACAATGCAGGCTCGCGACACGCAGGACGATCACCTCCCCTACATCCCCTGTTTTTGCGGATAGGAAATGATCGAGAGATAGCGGATCGGCAGTTTCACCAGCTCCTCCGGCCCATGGCGGGCATCGGCGTCAAAGAACAGGCTGTCGCCAGGTTGCATGGTGAAGAGCCGATCGCCATGGCGGTACACGACTTCGCCCTCCAGCATATAGAGAAACTCCATGCCCTCATGCTGAAACGCCGGAAACGTATCGGAGTTGGCGCTGAGCGTGATAAGATAGGGCTCGACGACGACACCGGCCGTATTGTTATCGATATGGCCCAGCAGATTGTATTGATGTCCCGCCCGCGTTCCACGGCGCTCCAATTCCACCCCCTCGCCCGCCTTGACGAAGACTGCGTTGCGGGGCTCCTCGTAGCGGCGGAAAAACGCCGTGACCGGCACGCCGAGTGCGCGCGACAGCGACTGCAGAGTGGTCAGCGACGGCGAGATATTACCGTTCTCGATTTTCGACAGCATGCCGAGGGAAATTCCGGTTGCCGTGGCAAGGTCGGTGACCGTGATACCGAGTTTCTTGCGGAAAGCTCGCACCTCGTGGCCGATGGCGATTTCGAGATTATTTTCCTTCGGTTCGCGCAGGGCATGCGGGTCCTGCAGGAATGCTGCCTTCAGGGCCGGCCGCTCATCGTCGGTCGTACGGCCGATGTCGATCTCTTTCGCCTTGCTTTTCGCCATGCCAGCCGCGCCCTCTCTGATATTCAACCCACAAAAGCCTATCCTGAGAGTGAAATTTTCTCAACCGACAAGAAATTATACACGTTGGCTAAATGCTTTCCCCTGCCGGCCGCTGCGGGGCGGCTCACCAAAGGCGGCGCGATAGCTGCGCGAAAAATGCCCGGCGCTGGAAAAGCCGGTGGCAAAAGCGATTTCCGAGATGGAAAGCGGGCTTTGCTGCAAAAGACGGCGGGCATGGTCGAGCCTGATCTTGCGGTATTCGAGAAGGAAAGAGGATTGCATGAGGCCGGCAAACAGCCGGTCGAGATGTCGTGGGGAAACCCCCGCTAGTGCCGCCATGGCCTGGCGGTCGAGCGGCGCCTCGATCGTCGCCTCCATTGTCTCAAGCACCGTCAGCAGACCAGGATGATTGACGCCGTAGCGCTCGGCAAGCGATGCCCGCTGCGGCGCACCTGAGCTTTCCACATGGGTATGAAGATACCAGTCGCTGACCCGGCGGGCGAAATCCGACCCCATCCGCTCGGAGATCAGCGCGTGCATCATGTCGAGCGGCGCCACGCCGCCGCCGCAGGTGATGCGGTTGCCGTCGAGGACATAACGCGCCTGACGTGGAGCAAGCCCCGGAAAGGCCTCCATCAGCGCCGGGGCGTGTTCCCAATGAATGGTGAAGTCGCGATCCTCAAGCAAGCCCGCCGCAGCCATAAGATAAGGGCCACCGGAAATACCGCCGATGCGCACCCCTTCGCGGGCAAGCTGGCGCAGGCAGGCCAGAACAGTGGGGACATTCCAATCGACCGGCGTGCCGCCTGCGCAGACGAAAACGGTGTGAAGGCCCGTACTTCGTCCGGGCAACGGCGACGAAGGAACGGGAATTCCCGAAGACGTCTCAACCTCATCGCCTTCGGCTGCATGGGAGGACAAAGCGTATATGTCTTTACCCGCCAGAAGATTGGCAGCCCGCAGCGGCTCTACCGCCGAGGCATAGGACATCAGGGCAAATCCCGGGATCAGGATAAAGCCGATCTTCTGCACGTTTTTTCGATCATCCGTCACCATAGCCCAATTATGACTTATTCCGTCTCTTTTCTGCAAGTGGCGAAAAACAATCCTGTCATGATCGGTGCCAGTCACCCGGGATCATATCGCCATGCGCTACTCCGCCTTTTCCGTTTTTCTCAATGCCCTGCGCGGCAACAAGGGTTGGAAACCGGCCTGGCGAAGCCCAGTCCCGAAAAACCATTATGACGTCATCATCGTCGGTGGCGGCGGGCATGGACTTGCTACGGCCTACTACCTCGCCAAGGAATTCGGCATCATCAATGTCGCCGTGCTGGAAAAGGGCTATATCGGCTCCGGCAATGTCGGCCGCAACACGACGATCATCCGCTCCAACTATCTCTTGCAGGGCAACAACCCGTTCTACGAACTGTCGATGAAGCTCTGGGAGGGGCTGGAGCAGGACTTCAACTTCAACGCCATGGTCTCGCAGCGCGGCGTGCTGAACCTCTATCATTCCGACGCCCAGCGCGACGCCTATACGCGCCGCGGCAACGCGATGCGCCTGCACGGCGTCGATGCCGACCTGCTCGATCGCAACACTGTCCGCCAGATGCTGCCCTTCCTCGATTTCGACAATGCCCGCTTCCCGATTCAAGGAGCGCTGATGCAGAAACGCGGCGGAACCGTGCGGCATGACGCGGTTGCCTGGGGCTATGCCCGCGGCGCCGATATGCGCGGCGTCGACATCATCCAGAATTGCGAGGTTAAAGGCATCCGCCGCGAAAACGGCGTCGTTACCGGCGTCGAGACCAGCCAGGGTTTCATCGGCTGCGGCAAGCTGGCACTGGCGGCGGCCGGCAATTCCACCACTGTTACCGATATGGTCGATATGAAACTGCCGATCGAAAGCCATGTGCTGCAAGCCTTTGTCTCGGAGGGACTGAAACCCTTCATCGACAATGTCGTCACCTTCGGCGCCGGGCACTTCTATGTTTCGCAGTCCGACAAGGGCGGCCTCGTCTTCGGCGGCGATATCGATGGCTACAATTCCTATGCGCAGCGCGGCAATCTGGCGACGGTCGAGCATGTTGCCGAAGCCGGTGTCGCCATGATCCCGGCCCTGTCGCGCGTCCGGGTTCTGCGCTCCTGGGGCGGCGTCATGGACATGAGCATGGACGGCTCGCCGATCATCGACCGCACCCATATCGACAATCTCTACCTGAACGCCGGCTGGTGCTACGGCGGCTTCAAGGCCACCCCCGCTTCCGGCTTCTGCTACGCTCATCTGATCGCGAAGAACGAACCGCATGAGACGGGCCGGGCCTTCCGGCTCGACCGCTTCGCGCGCGGCCGGATGATCGATGAAAAGGGCGTCGGCGCCCAACCCAATCTGCATTGAGGACCTGACATGGCCAGCCTGATCGCCTGCCCCCATTGCGGGCCGCGCCCCAAGGAAGAATTCACCATTCGCGGCGACGCGGGCATAACCCGCCCGACACCCGATGCCGGTGAAGACGCCTGGTACGCTTACGTCTACCTGCGCGACAACCCGCGCGGACGCCACAAGGAACATTGGCACCATACATCAGGCTGCCGCCGCTGGCTCGTGGTCGAGCGCGACACGATGACCCACGCAATCTATGCCGTGTCGGATGCCAGCGCACCGGGAGAGACCGCATGAGTTCCTTTCGTCTCTCCACGGGCGGCCGTATCGATCGCGCCAACCCGCTCGATTTCACCTTCGACGGCAAGCCGATGCAGGGTTTTGCCGGTGACACACTCGCCTCCGCTCTTTTGGCCAACGGCCGCCAGCTTGTCGGCCGCAGCTTCAAGTATCATCGCCCGCGCGGCATCCTGACCGCGGGTGCCGCCGAGCCGAACGCGCTGGTGACGGTCGGCGAAGGCGGCCGCACGGAAGCCAATACCCGCGCCACGCTGGTCGAGCTTTACAGCGGCCTCACGGCAAAAAGCCAGAACCGCTGGCCCTCGGTCGATTTCGACCTCGGTGCCGTCAACAGCCTGCTTTCGCCGTTCCTCGGCGCCGGTTTCTACTACAAGACCTTCATGTGGCCGGCGGCCTTCTGGGAAAAGGTCTACGAACCCATCATCCGCAAGGCGGCAGGCCTCGGCCGCGCAACCTACGAGCCGGATCCGGACAGTTATGAAAAATGCTGGGCGCATTGCGATCTGCTGGTGATAGGCTCCGGCCCGGCAGGTCTTGCCGCTGCGCTGACCGCGGGCCGCGCTGGCGCCCGTATCATCCTCGCCGACGAAGGCTTCGAACCCGGAGGCTCCTTGCTGTCGGAAACGGCGCCCATCGGCGAGCAGAGCGCCGCCGATCTGCTGACACAAACGCTTGCCGAACTGACCAGCCTGCCCAACGTCCGGATTTTCTCCCGCACCACCGTCTTCGGCTGGTATGACGGCAATATCTTCGGCGCTGTCGAAAGCGTCCAGAAAAATACAGCGACGGTCGATCCGAACCGCCCGATCGAACGCATCTGGCGCATCGCCGCCAAACACGCGATCCTAGCCTCCGGCGCCGAAGAACGGCCGCTGGTTTTTGGCGGCAACGACATTCCCGGTGTCATGATGGCGGGCGCGATGCGCTCCTATCTCAACCGGCAGGCGATCGCCCCCGGAAAGAATACCGTCATCTTCGCCAACGATGCCTCCGGTTATGCGACTGCCGCCGATCTCGAGGCCGCCGGTCTCGACGTGACCGCGATCATCGACAGTCGTCCGGATGCATCGCGCCTCTGGTCAGGCAAGGCGCGGGTGCTGGCCAATTCGGTCGTTCTGGATGCCAATGGCGGCAAGAACGTCAAGGGTGTCACCGTCCTCAACAACGGCCGCCCGGAGACCATAGCCGCGGACGCGCTTGCCATGTCCGGTGGCTGGAGCCCGATCATCCATCTTGCCTGCCATCGCGGTGCCAAACCGGTCTGGTCGGACGCCAAGGCAGCCTTCCTCGCGCCCGAAACGCAGGAAGGACTGACCATCGCCGGCTCGGCTGCCGGTCTCGGAGGCCTTGAAGCCTGCCTTGCGGATGGCGCGGGAAAAGCGCTATCGGTTCTGCGAGCACTCGGATTTTCCAACACATCCGCCGCCTTTGCCCCGGCGGCCGACAAGACAATCGTTTCCAGGCCCCTCTGGCGCGTCCGCGGATCGAAAGGCAAGGCCTTCGTCGATTACCAGAACGACGTGCACCTGAAGGATCTCGGCCTCGCCGTCAGCGAAGGCTATGGCCATGTCGAGCTGGCCAAGCGCTACACCACCAACGGCATGGCGACCGACCAGGGCAAGCTGTCGAACATCAACGCCATCGGCATTCTCGCCGAAGCACGAAAGGTCTCGCCGGCCGATGTCGGCACGACGACCTTCCGCCCCTTCTATACGCCGCTCTCCTTCGGTGCGCTGACTGGCGCCTCGAAGGGCAAGCATTTCCAGCCGGTGCGCAAATCGCCGCTGCATGATTGGGCGAAGAAACACGGCGCAGTCTTTGTCGAAACCGGCCTCTGGTATCGCTCCTCCTGGTTCCCGCAAGCGGGCGAAACGAGTTGGCGCGAAAGCGTCGATCGCGAAGTGCTGAACGTGCGCAAGAATGCCGGCATCTGCGATGTCTCCACCCTCGGCAAGATCGAGATCTACGGCAAGGACGCCGCCGAATTCCTCAACCGCATCTACTGCAACGCCTTCCTGAAACTGCCGGTAGGCAAGGCGCGCTACGGCCTGATGCTACGCGAAGACGGCATGGTCTATGACGACGGCACGACAAGCCGTCTCAGCGAAAATCACTTCTTCATGACAACGACCACGGCCTATGCCGCCGGCGTGATGAACCATCTGGAATTCTGCGCGCAGGCGCTCTGGCCCGATCTTGACGTCCAGTTCGCCTCCTCGACGGACCAATGGGCCCAGATCGCCGTTGCCGGACCGAAGTCGCGTGACATTCTTCAAACGATGGTTGATGAAGACATTTCAGACGCAGCCTTCCCGTTCCTCGGCGCCAAGGAAGTCTCGCTTTGCGGCGGCAAGCTGACTGGCCGGCTGTTCCGCATCTCCTTCTCCGGCGAACTGGCCTATGAATTGGCGGTTCCAGCGGGTTATGGCGAGGCGGTTGCCGATGCGATCATGGAAGCCGGCAAGCCGCATGGCATCTGCCCCTATGGCGTCGAAGCGCTGGGCGTCATGCGCATCGAAAAGGGCCATGTCACGCATTCCGAGATCAACGGCACCGTGATCCCCTCCGATCTCGGCTTTGCCAAGATGGTATCAACGGCCAAACCGGACTTCATCGGCAAGGCGATGCTGTCGCGCGAAGGGTTGACGGCCGATGACCGGCTCTCCCTCGTCGGCGTCAAGCCGCTCGATCCGGCGACCACGTTCAAGACAGGCTCACACATTCTCGCGGAGGGCGCTGTCCCCTCGCTGGACAACGATCAGGGCTATGTCTCCTCCAGCTGCTACTCGCCGAACGTCGGTTCGACCATTGGTCTGGCTCTCGTCAAGCGTGGCCCGAAGCGCCACGGCGAGCATGTCACGGTCTGGAATGACCTGAAAAACGAATACACCAGGGCCGTGCTGTGCAGCCCGGTCTTCTTTGATCCGGAAAACGAAAAGCTCCATGGTTGATTTTACTCTCCCTCACCGCCCTGCCCTTGCCGATGCCAAATCCGGTTCATTCGGCGCGCCTGCAACTGGCAACCGGATCATGCTTGCGGCCCTGCCGGAAGGTCACGTGCTACAGGTGCTTGGCTCGAAGGGAAGCGCCGGCCTTGAGGACCTGATCCGGCAAATCGGCGGCGGCAACCCAAACGCCGTGCGTGCCTATAGTCCCGGACAGTGGTTCGTCGTTGGCGACGCAGCCCTTTCCCCGGCGGACATTTCCGGCAAGGCGGCCCTGCTCTCGGGCAAGGCCTCCATCGCCGACCAGAGCCACGGTCGCGTCAGAATAGGTATCAGCGGCACAGCCGTCGAAACCGTCCTCGCCAAGGGCACAGCCGTCGATCTCCATCGGGCGAAATTTCCGGTGGGTCATACGGCCATGACCCTGATCGGTCATATCTCCGCGCTTGTAACCCGTACCGGGGAGAATGGCTTCGAGATCCTCGTTCTGCGCGGCTTTGCTGAAAGCCTCTGGGATGAGCTCATTCAGATGAGCCTCGAATTCGGTGTCGATGCAACGGTGAACCATTAAGCCCTTTCGACCGCATGCTGCGCGGCCTCAATTAAGCCTCAATTGACGCCAACGCTGTTTACAATCGTTCTTTGGCCAAAGCTTGGCTACTCGCGGTGCTGGGTGATCCTGGCCCGCCAATCTCAATCCAAATTTTCGATTGTCTCGCCCCTGGTATCGCCATGGGGATCAGGGACGTCTATTGTACGCGATATGAACATTTCCGGCCGGCACTCGGCAGGAATTGACCACGGATGGACTGGCAGCTCCCGACCCGGCAGACGCTCCTTGAAAAAAGCGGATATGACCAAAACGGGGCCAGGCTCCGCTTTTTATTCCCCGCTTACCATGCAAGGAGAACGGCCATGCCTACACACTCCTCCCCTCCCAGGGGCCAGCCTAAATCCCGCCTTCACCGGTTTTCCATCGGCCAGAAGGTGCGGATGAGAAGTACCGTCGGTTTGTCGTTGCGCGACGAAACAATTTTTCGCATTCTCGCGACATTGCCCATTCGGGATGGTTCGCCGCAATATCGGATTCGCACCGAAGGCGAGACCTACGAACGGGTAACGACGGAAGACAATCTCGAAGACGCCAAGGGATAGAGCCGCAAGCGGCCACGTTCCCATAAATCGACAGAGGAAGGACATCACCATGGCCAAGGGACAAGCGAAGAGCAACAAGGAAGTCAGGAAGCCGAAGAAGGACAAGGTCGCCGCAAAGGCAGCGACACCGTTCGGTTCGCTGGTCAAGCAGGCGGAAACATCGAAGCCCGCCGGCAAGCCGAAAGGCTGAACGCTACGTTCGCGCGATACGGAAGCCGGCACGGAAAGCGCCGGCTTTTTTATTTCGGCTGCGAGGGCGTGAAGTTGGCGACGAGCGCATGCCGTTCGCCGGGATAGATCAGCCGCACGTGGGTGATATAGGCCCCATTGCTCCAGGTGCGCCGCTCGACTGTCAGACAGGCAGTTCCAATCGCAATACCGAGGGCCTCCGCGATATCGCCACCGGCTGATGCCGCCCGGATCGTATGCTCGGCAGCGCTCCACGGGACCCGGTTCAACAACCAGGGCCCCGGCGCCGTTTCCTCGAAACTCTCCGCTTCCGCTTCCGGCACGGCATTCAGATTGATCAACCGCTCCTCGAGGCAAAAAGGCCGGCGCCCGGCAAAATGCCGGCAGGTCACGTCGAGGATCGAAACCGGAGACGTAAGACCAAGCCGTACTCGATCGTCGGCATTGCTCCGGCGTTTGGTTTTGCTCGTGAGGCTGTAGCCATAGACCAGCCCCAGCGACTGCACTTCCAGCTTGATATCGCGGATTTCCAGCACCGCAGACTGGGCCCGCGGCTGGGTGACGTAGCTGCCGGATTTGCGCCGGCGCTCGATCAGGCCGGTCTTCGCCAGCTGGGTCAGCGCCTTGTTCACGGTCATCCGCGAGCATTTGTACTGCTCGGCAAGATCGACTTCGAACGGGATGCGAAAGCCGGGCTGCCATTCGCCGGAAAGGATGCGGTCCTCGATATCGCCGAGGATGCGCTGATGCAGCGACAGGTCGTTTGTCGTCTCGACAAGCCCCGTGCCGGCATCCGACGCCGATTCACCCTGCGATTTCACCATTCTCTCACTTTCAAAGGACGATAACCCGGTCCTAGCAGAATTCAGGCGCAGCCGCTTGCCCACAATAGGAGCGGCGCCGGATTGGACCGATCACGCCAGCAGGTCGTTCATGGCCGCCCGGAACCGGGCCGATATCGCTTCGCGTTTGGCATGACGGCCGCCCGCGACCTGCTTGCGCCCCGCGACCCAAACACAATCCGGCTTGGTGCCGTTGGCGAAAAGCCAGGAATCCAGAATGACGTCATCGGCCTGCCCCCCGATCTCAGGCACCGCAAGGCTGACGAAATCCGCCGGATTGCCGACGGCAAGCCCGATCTTCGAAGCCAAGGCAATGCCGCCGCCTTCAATTGCACCGTCGAACAAGGCACGTCCGGTCGACTGGCCCGCCGCAGCCAGCACATTGCGCGAGCGATGCGCCAGGCGCTGCGAATATTCGAGTTGGCGCAACTCATCCGGAATGCCGATGAGGACGTTGGAATCCGAACCGATGCCGAACTTGCCGCCCGCTTCACCGAAGACGACCGCGCTGAACGTTCCGTCACCGAGATTGGCTTCCGTTATCGGGCAGAGACCGGCCACGGCCTTGCTCTCGGCCATACGACGGGTTTCGTCATCCGTCATGTGCGTCGCATGGATCAGGCACCAGCGGCCATCGAGCCCGGCATTGTCGAGCAACCACTCGACAGGCCGCGCGCCGGACCAGGCTATGCAGTCCTCCACTTCCTTGACCTGCTCGGCCACATGGATATGGATCGGGCCGTCCTTCGCCATCGCGACGACGGCGGCAAGCTCGTCCGGCGTCACCGCCCGCAAGCTGTGCGGCGCCACGCCGACCTTTCCGCCCGCAAGCTCCTTGACCGCTATGCGGCACCCATCGAGCAGGCGTTCGAAACTGTCCGTCGTGTTGATGAACCGGCGCTGTCCCTCGTTCGGGGCTGCGCCGCCGAAGGTCGAATGCGCGTAGAAGACCGGAAGCAGTGTCAGGCCGATGCCCGTCTGCGAGGCAGCTGCTGCAATACGCTGGGCCATCTCGGAAATATCGGCATAGGGGCTGCCGTCGATGTCATGATGGAGATAGTGGAATTCGCCGACGCGGGAAAATCCGGCTTCCAGCATTTCCATATAGAGTTGGCTGGCCACGGCCTCGACATGATCCGGCGTCATCGAAAGCGCGAAGCGATACATCACATTGCGCCAGCTCCAGAAGCTGTCAGCACCGGGGCCGCGCACTTCGGCAAGGCCCGCCATGCCGCGCTGAAAGGCGTGGCTGTGCAGGTTCGGCATGCCCGGCACAACGATATCATGACGCTCGTCGCCTGCCTGTGCCGTGACACCCGTTTCGACGGAGGCGATTTGGCCGCCCTTGATCGTCAGCCGCACATCCTTCTGCCATCCCGCCGGCGTCAGAGCCGATTTCACATGAATGCTGGTCAAGGCCTCATCCCTTCCTGACTGTCGTCACGCCAAAAAAATCACTTGCGCTCATTTTCTTTATGTCTATACATAATAGCACGAAAAGGAAAGGCGAGAAATCGATGTCTTCCATAAAATCGAAACCCGACAGCGCCCGGCCAACCGCCTGCGATCGCCTCTGGCGGAACGCGCGGCTTGCGACGCTGAACCCTGCGCTACCGGGCCTCGGCCTTGTCGAAGACGGTGTGATCGCCGTGCAGGACGGGCGCATCCTTTATGCCGGCGGCGAAGCCGGATTGCCCTTTTCCATCGACGATGCCGGAGAAATTATCGACTGTGAAGGCCGCTGGATCACGCCGGGCCTGATCGACTGCCACACGCATCTGGTCCATGCCGGAGACCGCGCCAACGAATTCGAGATGCGGCTGGCAGGAGCCACCTATGAAGAGGTAGCACGCGCCGGCGGTGGCATTGTCTCTTCTGTCCGGTCCCTGCGCGAAGCCAGTGAAGACGAGCTTGTGAGGCAGACCCTTCCCCGGCTTGACGCCCTGATGGCCGAGGGCGTGACCACAGTCGAAGTCAAGTCCGGCTATGGCCTCGATCTCGAAAACGAAGCGAAGGCCCTGCGCGCCGCGCGCCGTCTCGGCGAAGAGCGCGACGTGGCTGTTCGCACCACGTTCCTCGGTGCCCATGCGCTGCCGCCGGAATTCAAGGGCGACAAGACCGGCTATATCGCCAAGGTCGTCAGCGAGATGCTGCCCGCCATCGCGGCGCAAGGATTGGCCGATGCGGTCGATGGTTTCTGCGAGGGTATTGCCTTTTCGACTGACGAAATGCGACTGGTTTTCGACGTGGCGAAGGCGAATGGCCTGCCCGTCAAACTGCACGCCGATCAGCTCTCCAATCTGCACGGCGCAGCCCTTGCCGCCGAATATGGCGCATTGTCTGCCGATCACCTGGAATATACCGACGAGGTCGGCGCCGCGGCGATGGCAAGGAGCGGCACCGTCGCCGTCATCTTGCCGGGCGCCTTCTATTTCATCCGCGAGACGAAGAAGCCGCCGATCGATCTGTTCCGCAATGCTGGCGTTGCGATGGCGATCGCCACCGACAACAATCCGGGCACTTCGCCGCTGACTTCGCTGCTTCTGACCATGAACATGGCGGCGACGCTGTTCGACATGACGGTCACCGAATGTATTGCCGGCGTGACGCGGGAGGCGGCGCGCGCATTGGGCCTCGTCGACGAAGTGGGGACGCTCGAACCCGGAAAATGGGCCGATTTCGCCATCTGGAATATCGAGCGGCCTGCTGAACTCGTCTACCGCATGGGCTTCAACCCGCTGCATGCGCGCGTCCGCAACGGACATTGAAATTTTAAGACGCGTGAGCCTGGCTCCGCGCATTGGTGAGGACTGACTTATGACTCTTATTCTTCAGCCGGGCTCCGTGCCGCTTTCGACCCTCGAAACCATCTACTGGACCGGTGAGCCAGCACGGCTAGATCCCTCGTTCGACAAGGGCATAGAGAAGGCCGCAGCCCGCATCGCCGAGATCGCCGCCGGCAATGCGCCGGTCTACGGCATCAACACCGGCTTCGGCAAGCTGGCGAGCATCAAGATCGACGCCGCCGACGTTGCCACCCTCCAGCGCAACCTGATCCTCTCCCATTGCTGCGGCGTCGGCCAGCCGCTCGCTGAGAACATCGTCCGCCTGATCATGGCGCTGAAGCTGGTCTCGCTCGGTCGCGGCGCATCCGGCACGCGGATCGAGCTCGTCCGCCTGATCGAGGGCATGCTCGACAAGGGCGTCATCCCGGTCATCCCGGAAAAGGGCTCCGTCGGCGCCTCCGGCGATCTTGCGCCACTGGCCCATATGGCAGCGGTGATGATGGGCGAAGGCGAAGCCTTCTACAACGGCGAACAGCTTGCCGGCCGCACCGCTTTGGAGCGCGCTGGCCTGACGCCGGTCGTGCTGGCCGCCAAGGAGGGTTTGGCGCTGATCAACGGCACGCAGGTCTCGACGGCCCTGGCGCTGGCCGGTCTCTTCCGCGCTCACCGTGCTGCCCAGTCCGCCCTGATCACCGGCGCGCTCTCGACCGACGCCGCCATGGGTTCCTCGGCACCGTTCCATCCGGATATCCATACGCTGCGCGGCCATAAGGGCCAGATCGACGCCGCCGCTGCCCTGCGCGGCCTGCTCAAGGGCTCGGTCATCCGCGAAAGCCATATCGAAGGTGACGAACGGGTTCAGGATCCCTATTGCATCCGCTGCCAGCCGCAGGTCGATGGCGCTTGCCTCGATCTGCTGCGCTCGGTTGCCCGCACGCTCGAAATCGAAGCCAATGCCGTCACCGACAATCCGCTGGTGCTGTCTGATAATTCCGTCGTCTCCGGCGGCAATTTCCATGCTGAACCCGTCGCTTTTGCCGCCGACCAGATCGCGCTTGCCGTCTGCGAAATCGGCGCCATCTCGCAACGCCGGATCGCGCTTCTGGTCGATCCGGCCCTCTCCTACGGCCTGCCGGCATTCCTGGCCAAGAAGCCGGGCCTCAACTCCGGCCTGATGATCGCCGAAGTCACCTCGGCAGCGCTGATGTCGGAAAACAAGCAGATGTCGCACCCGGCCTCCGTAGATTCCACCCCGACCTCCGCCAACCAGGAAGACCATGTTTCCATGGCCTGCCACGGCGCCCGCCGCCTTCTGCAGATGACCGACAACCTCTTTTCCATCATCGGCATCGAGGCGCTGACGGCGGCGCAGGGCATCGACTTCCGCAGCCCGCTGACCACCAGCCCGGAACTGCGCAACGCTATCGCCGCTATCCGCTCCGTCGTCCCGACATTGGAAGTCGACCGCTATATGGCTGACGATCTCAAGGCGGCAAGCGACCTCGTCGCCACCGGCGCCCTGAACGCCGCAGTTTCCACCGCCATTCTTCCCGTTCTGGAGGCTTGAATGAGCATTTTTGAAGTCAAGCAGGGCTCATCACCCGTCATTCTCGGCTTTCCTCACACCGGCACCGACGTTCCGCCGGCGATCTGGGAGCGGCTCAACGACAACGGCCGCATTCTCGCCGACACCGACTGGCATATCCATCATCTCTATGATGGTTTGCTGCCGGAGGTGACAACGGTCCGCGCCACGTTCCATCGCTACGTCATCGACGCTAACCGCGACCCGGAAGGCGTCAGCCTCTATCCCGGCCAGAACACAACCGGGCTCATTCCGGGCACCGATTTCGACGGCGTCCCGATCTGGAAGGATGGCGAAGAGCCGACTGAAGCCGATATCGCCGCACGGCTTGCCGACTTTCACGCACCCTATCACGCCGCACTTGCAGCCGAGATCGAGCGTGTAAAAGCAATCCATGGCGTCGCCGTACTCTACGACTGCCATTCGATCCGGTCGGACATTCCGTTCCTGTTTGAGGGCACATTGCCCGATTTCAACATCGGCACCGATAGCGGCAAGACCTGCGATCAAACTATCCAGGACGCAACCGTCGATATCGTTTTGAACGCGGAGGGCTACACCAGCATTCTCAACGGCCGCTTCAAGGGCGGCTGGACGACGCGTCACTATGGCAGGCCGGAAACCGGCGCGCACGCAATCCAGATGGAGCTGGCGCAATCCACCCATCTCACCACCGAGACACCGCCCTTCGCCTATGACGAAGCCAAGGCGGTCAAGCTTCGCATTCACCTGAAAAACATTCTTACGCGCATCGAAACAGCAGCGCTGACATTGGCACACACGAAAAGGGGAACCAAATGACTAATCCTCGTCACAATATCCGCGACGTCCGCGCCGCCCGCGGCACCGAACTGACCGCGAAATCCTGGATGACCGAAGCGCCGCTTCGCATGCTGATGAACAATCTCGATCCGGAAGTGGCCGAGAACCCGCACGAACTGGTCGTCTATGGCGGCATCGGCCGCGCTGCCCGCACCTGGGCCGACTTCGACAAGATCGTCGCGACGCTGCGCGACCTCAATGAAGACGAAACGCTGATGGTGCAATCCGGCAAGCCGGTTGGCGTCTTCCGCACCCACAAGGATGCGCCGCGCGTTCTGATCGCCAACTCCAACCTCGTGCCGCACTGGGCGACCTGGGATCATTTCAACGAGCTGGATAAAAAGGGTCTCGCCATGTACGGCCAGATGACCGCCGGTTCGTGGATCTATATCGGCTCGCAGGGCATCGTGCAGGGCACCTACGAAACCTTCGTCGAAGCCGGCCGCCAGCACTACAACGGCGACCTCAAGGGCAAGTGGGTTCTGACCGGCGGTCTCGGCGGCATGGGCGGCGCCCAGCCGCTCGCCGCCGTCATGGCCGGAGCCTGCTGCCTCGCCGTCGAATGCAATCCCGACTCGATCGATTTCCGCCTGCGCACCCGCTACGTCGATGCCCGTGCCGAAACGCTCGATGAAGCGATGGAAATGATCGAGCGCTGGACTGCTGCCGGCGAGGCGAAGTCCGTCGGCCTGCTCGGCAACTGCGCCGACATCCTGCCGGAAATGGTTCGCCGCGGCATCCGCCCGGACATGGTGACCGATCAGACCTCGGCCCACGACCCGATCAACGGCTACCTGCCGAAGGGCTGGACGATGGGAGAGTGGAAGGAAAAGCGCGAAAGCGATCCGAAGGCCGTCGAAAAGGCCGCGCGCGCCTCGATGCGCGAACATGTCGAGGCGATGATCGCCTTCCAGGACATGGGCATCCCGACCTTCGACTACGGCAACAACATCCGGCAGGTTGCCAAGGAAGAGGGCCTTGAAAACGCCTTCGCCTTCCCGGGTTTCGTCCCGGCCTATATCCGCCCGCTGTTCTGCCGCGGCATCGGCCCGTTCCGCTGGGCAGCGCTCTCCGGCGATCCGGAAGATATCCGCAAGACGGATGCAAAGGTCAAGGAACTAACCCCCGGCAACAAGCACCTGCACAACTGGCTCGACATGGCCGCCGAGCGCATCGCCTTCCAGGGCCTGCCCGCACGCATCTGCTGGGTTGGTCTCGGTGACCGTCACCGCCTCGGCCTCGCCTTCAACGAGATGGTCAGGACCGGCGAACTCTCCGCCCCGGTCGTCATCGGCCGCGACCACCTCGACTCAGGTTCCGTGGCCTCGCCGAACCGCGAGACCGAAGCGATGAAGGACGGCTCGGACGCCGTGTCCGACTGGCCATTGCTCAACGCGCTGCTCAACACCGCATCGGGCGCCACCTGGGTATCGCTGCACCATGGCGGCGGCGTCGGCATGGGCTTCTCGCAGCATTCGGGCGTGGTCATCTGCGCCGATGGTACCGACGATGCTGCCCGCCGCCTGGAGCGCGTCCTTTGGAACGACCCCGCAACCGGCGTCATGCGCCACGCCGATGCGGGTTACGAGATTGCCGTCGATTGCGCCAAGGAAAAGGGTCTGCGGCTGCCGGGAATTCTCGGGAACTGAGGCTTAGACCGGCGGATATTTTGGGAGACCAGGATATCGAAGAACGACATCGTCTACAGTGATCAACGGGACCCCTTCGATAATTGACTGAGCAATCAGGATTCGATCGAAGGGGTCTTTGTGGAGCAACGGTAAACCTGCAATGGCGATTGCGTGCTCGCTGTTGATCGGCAGTTCAATGTATCCATTTTCGAGGAGGCGATAGCGCAGAACAAAAGGATCGGTCCGAAAATCGTCACGACCGAGCCCGTGCTTTATCGCCGTTTCCCAGATACTGGCGGGGCTGAACAGAAGCTCATTAGCAGCATCTTCGATAAGACGCCTGATACCGCTGGGGAGCAGATCGATATCGCCCGCAGCCCAGATCAGGATGTGTGTATCGAGCAGAAGTCTCATCAGTCTTTGGATTTGTCGGGGTTGCCGTAGAACATCTCTTCGATTTCATCAGCCATCATCGTATCGAAATCATCCGGTATGATGATTTCGCCTTTCATGAAACCGATCCGCCGTTTTTTCGGCGTGTCGGCTTCTTCCAGCGGCACCAGCTTCCCGATCGGCTTTCCGGCCTTGGCAATGATGAAGGATTCGCCTTTCGACACCTTCTCCATCAGGCGTGAGAGATGTGTCTTCGCTTCGTGTATATTGACGGTTTCCATCATCGCCCTCCATCGGACTTAGTCCATTAAACTTAGTTTACTTCATCGAGGTTTACAATGTCCGACACGCGGCAACCCAACCACAACCGTCCGCTGGTTTTAAAAGCCGACAGCCATCGGCGAATGCCCTGGAAAAATGGCGGTGGTGAAACCGTGGAGATCGCGGTGTTTCCACAGCAGGCCGACCTTGCCGGTTTCGGATGGCGCGTCAGCATGGCAACGGTGGCGACTGACGGCCCGTTTTCCGTATTCGCCGGGATAGACCGCACCCTGTCCATCCTCCAGGGAGAAGGCATGGAACTGGATATTGAAGGAAGGACACCGGTCGTACTGACGCAGGCATCACGACCGCTCGCCTTTCCGGCCGATGCATCGACGTCCGCCCGGTTGGTATCGGGCACTATCGTCGATCTGAACGTCATGACCCGGCGTGGACAATGGACGCATCAGGTCGAGCGGCGGACATTCGAGGGGCAGCACCATCTGGATGCCGAGGGCGGCGTCACGATGCTTCTGTCGCTTGGCAATCTGCGGATAGAGACCGGAGATCATGCCGAAGAACTCGGCCGGCTCGATTGCGCGATCCTCGACGGCGTTGTCCTGATCACCTCCGACATGCCGACAGAAGCTTACCTTATCCGCATCGCCGCGAGCTGAGACCTACGCCCTGCGGGCCAGATGGCCAAGCACATGGCAGATCAGACGACCGACGACGGTCGCGGTCATATTGTTGATATCGTTCTTCGGCTGGAACTCGACAATCGAAAAACCGGCAAGCGTGCGACCGGCCATGGCCGAAGCAATCAGCTCCGTCACTTCATCCAGCCATAGACCACCGGGCGACAGCGCATTGACGCCCGGGCAGATCGACGGATCAAGCGCATCGACGTCGATATGGATGAGCAGCGCACCATCGCGTGGAATAACATCTGCGATTGCCGCCATGCCGCCTGCCCGCACTTGCCGCACCGTGACCAGCCGTGCCCCCCAGGCCCTCGCCGCCTCCACCTCTTCCCGCCGCGCGCTACCGACAGCGCGGATGCCGACCTGGGTCATGGACCGGACGAAAGGAAGCTCCGAGGCTCGCCGCATCGTGCTGGAATAACCGAGCGTCTCGTCGCCGATACGATCGCGCCAATCGATATGGGCGTCTATCTGGAGGATGTGCAGAGCATCGACATCGGCAAGTCCGCGCACGAAGGGGATGGCGGCCGAATCGTCACCGCCGATGAGAACCGGGATTGCTCCCGTCGCTCGGATGTCTCGCGTGACCGTTTCAACCGCCGCACGATTGCCAGCATTGTCATCCGGTTTCGTCACGACATCGCCGAGATCGACCACTTCCAAGGCGCCGTCGTTCAACAAAGGACCATCAAAATCGAAATCCCAATGGTCGAGATGCACGGAGGCAGCGGTGATTGCGCGGCGAACTGCGCCCGGCGCAGATACACCGGACATGTCGTGAATGCTGCCGGGATATGCCGTTCCGTGTACGGCACCAAAAATCGCGACGGAACCCGCGTGGGCTTCGCTCGCGGCTGGCAGGTCAAAGAAGGTTTCTGGCGCGGGCACAAGCTTGTCGGTCATGTTCAAGCCGCCCGCGCGACCAAAAACCGGCCCATGGCGTCAAACGAGAAGGCACCAATCGGCAAATCCGTGCCACCATCCAGCGCCAGATCAGCCAGAATCTCGCCGACAACGCTGGTGAACTTGAAGCCATGCCCGGAACAGGGAGACGCCACGACGATGCGCTTGTCGCCGGGCAGCAGGTCGATAAGGAAATCCTCGCTCGGCAGCATCGTATAGCGACAGGTCGTGGACCGGACGCGAAGCCCGGCGGCGGCCGGAAGACGGCGCTGGATAAAACTGTCGAGCAGATCGGTATCGCGGTCATTGACCGGCGGATTGAGCTGGTTCGGGTCGATCGGCTCGCGAAAATGCGCGTGACGGCCGACCTTGACCCCATCGACGCCGATGGCTGGAAAACCGAAAAAGGAGCCGTTCTCGCCTTCGTCGCGGATGAACACCGGCATGCGCTGCGGCATGGTGAGGAAACCATCGGTCGGCTGGTACCATGCAACGACCTGCTTGATCGGCACCGCATGATCGCGCAGCGCAGGCACCAGTTCACCGATCCAGGAACCGGTCGCGACGATAATCTTGCTGGCGCTGTAACGCCCGGTATCGGAAACGATGATGACGCCATCATCGCCCGGCTCTATCGCCGTGACCTTTTCGCCGAAATGCAGCGCTGCACCATCGGCAGCGGCAAGCTTGAGATGGCCCATGACCGCTACTTCGGGGCGCAGATAGCCGCCCTGCGGATCGAGCAAGGCGACTTCGTCGTCATCCAGCGAAAACACCGGAAAACGGCAGCGCATCTCGTCCGGGCTCAAGGTCTCCAGCGGCAGATTGTGCAGCGCGCAACTTTTCTTCGTGCCGCTGACGATCTTGCTGTCCGGCTTGCCGATCTGGAGAACCCCGGTGATCGTCAGCACCTCCTCACGCAGCCGTGCTTCGAGCGTCCGCCAGTTGGCGTAGGCGCGCTGCAGCAGCGGCACATAGGAGGGATCCTCGAAATAACCGAGCCGGATCAGCCGGCTGTCGCCATGCGAGGAACTGAGCGCATGGGCGGGGTAGTAGGCGTCGATACCGATCGTCTTGACGCCCCGCGCAGCCAGATGCGCGATGGCAGCACTGCCCATGGCGCCGAGGCCGACAACAGCAACGTCGAAATGGGCAGTCATGGTCATATCCTCTCGGAAATTTCAGATGCGGGGTGGCGGCGATGCGCGCAGCAGTTCGCATGCCTTTTCCAGATCCCAGCCGAGCGGCCGGTCGTCGGCATAGGTTGGCACGGCGGCGCGGATATGGTGATAGAGTACATTGGTACCCTTTGCCCGTGGCGCGACACTGGCTTTGAAATCCAGCGCCTGCGCCGCGGCGGCAAATTCGATGCCCAGAATCTGTTCGGCATTGCCGATGACCGCCAGCAACTTGTTGGCCGCGGCCGTCGGATGCCCGAGGAAATCCTCCTGCAGTGCCGATGTGATACCGCCATCAAGGCTTGCCGGTGCGCCAAGCCGTCGGTTTTCCGCGGCAAGGGCCGCAGCCGTATATTGCGCGATCATGAAGCCGGACCCCGCGCCCGGATCAACCGCCAGGAAAGGCGGAAGCCCGCTCACCAGCGGATTGACCAATCGGTCTATGCGACGCTCGCTCATCGCCGAAATCTGGGCAATGGAGATGGCAAGGCTATCGAGCGCTTGTCCGAGAGCAGGTGCAACGGCGTGCGCCTCCGACGAGACGATTGGCGCTTCCGGCGTGCCGGAGACTGCCGGGTTGTCGGTCACGGAAGCCAATTCCTGATCGACAATCGAGCCGGCGAATTCGAACACATCCCAGCCCGCGCCATGCGCATGGGGAACCGAACGAAGACTTAAAGCATCCTGCGTCCGGGCTCCCTTGGCAGCCTCGATCAGACCGCTTCCCGCAAGGCGCTCACGCAGCGTCTTACCGACCCTCTCAATTCCTTTTGACTTGCGCAGAGCAAGCACCGGTGCATCGAAGGCCGTCATCTGGCCGCCAAGCGCTTCGATGGTCAGCGCCACG
Source organism: Rhizobium herbae (assembly GCF_017873135.1). GTDB lineage: Bacteria > Pseudomonadota > Alphaproteobacteria > Rhizobiales > Rhizobiaceae > Pararhizobium > Pararhizobium herbae. Next base: position 443,566 of record NZ_JAGGJV010000004.1, read on the forward strand.
ATGGCATCGGCCCAGTCCAGCAACCGCTCGACCCTCACCAAGGCCACCACGCCGAGCCCCGTGGAGCAGGCCGTGCCGTTGACGAGGCTGAGGCCTTCCTTGGCCTGCAGCACCAGCGGTTTTATGCCGAGTGTCTTCAAAGCCTCTGCGCCGGTGAACGACTTTCCCTTCAGCCGCGCCCTGCCCTCACCGATCAACACCAGCGCGATATGGGCGTTGTGGATGAGATAGCCGGCCGAGCCCTTGGATGGCACCTCGGGAATGCAATCCTCGCGAAGGAACGCCTGCAAAGTCTCGACGATGGCCGGACGGACGCCGGAGTGCCCGTGCGAGAAATTGGCGATCTGCGCCGCAATGATAGCGCGAACCTCCCGGCGGTCCAGCAACGGACCGACACCGCAGGCATGGCTGAGGATGATGTTGCGCGACAGGCGGTTTTGCGAGGGTCGATCGACGACCGTATCGGCCAGCGCACCGACGCCAGTATTGATGCCATAGGCGCGAACGCCGCTTTCGACAATCGCCGAGACGATGCGGCTGGCCGTCTCGACCCGGTGAGACGCTTCAGCGGATAACAAAAGATTTGCACCTTCGGCAACCGCCGCCGCGGCGCGCCAGTCGAGCGCCGCTTCGAGCGTGATATCCTGCACGTGTCAGCCTCCGAAATTGCCGATGAATTGGCGGAAACTGGCCGATCCGCCCTGGCCGAACAGATCATCCGGCGTACCGTCGCTGTCGATTTCGCCGGACTTCATGAAAATCACCCGGTTGGACACATTGCGGGCAAAGCTCATCTCGTGAGTGACGACCAGCATCGTCATGCCCTCTTCGGCAAGCGAGCGCATGACGCGCAGCACTTCGCCGACAAGTTCCGGGTCGAGCGCGGATGTCGGCTCATCGAACAACATCACCTTCGGCTTCATCGCCAGCGAACGGGCAATCGCTGCGCGCTGTTGCTGGCCGCCGGACAGATGCGCCGGATAGGCATGGCGTTTTTCCGCGATACCGACTTTTTCCAGCAGCGCTTCCGCCTCGGCAATGCATTCGGCGCGGGCACGCTTCAGCACATGCACCGGACCTTCAATGACGTTTTCGAGGATCGTCATGTGGGACCAGAGATTGAAGGACTGGAAGACCATGCCGAGTTCCGAGCGGATACGATCCACCTGGCGGCGATTGGACGGGACGTTCTTTCCACCGCGTTGCTGCATCTGAATGAGTTCGCCATCGACGGAAATCTCGCCGTGGTCGGCGATTTCCAGAAGGTTGATACAGCGCAGGAAGGTCGATTTTCCCGAGCCGCTGGCGCCGAGCAGCGAAATGACATCGCCGTCGCGCGCCTCAAGCGAAATGCCGCGCAAGACCTCATGCGTGCCGAAACTTTTGCGGATGTTGCGGACGGAAAGCCGGGTTGTACCTGCCATGGTCGTTCCAGTCTGGTTGAGGGGCGTCGGGTTCATCGCTGCGGCACCGGAAAGAGAGGCGCGGCGCGGCGGTGTGGAGTCAACTTGTATTCGAGCAGGGACATGGCCTGCAGGATCAGGAAATTCAGAAGCAAGTAGATGATGGCGGCACAGAGGAAGACTTCCATCGTGCGATAGGTCTGGGCGATCAGCCGCTGGGCGACGCCGGTCACTTCCCAGACCGTCACCAGGCTGGCAAGCGCCGTCGATTTCACCATCATCACCACTTCCGTCGAATAGGCCGGAAGCGCATGGCGGAAGGCGATAGGGGCAAGGATGCGGCGCGTCAACAGGAAGCCGGACATGCCGATCGACCGCGCGGCCTCGATTTCTTTGGCGGGGATGGCCCGCAGGCCGAAGCGGAAGATTTCGGCGGAATAACCGGCCGTGCAGAGCGCCAGCGACAGCACTGCGCAGACGAAAGGTTCGCGCAGCGCCGGCCACAGGAAGCTGTAGCGAATAAAGCCGAATTGCCCGAGGCCGTAGAAGATCAGGAACATCTGGATCAGCAATGGCGAGCCACGGAAGATGAAGATGTAGCCCTTGGCAAAATTGCGGGCGGCGGCATTGCCGCTGACGCGCATCCAGACGATGACGAGCGCCAGTATGCCGCCGAAGAAGACAGAAAGGGCAAAAAGTGCCAGCGTCATCGGCAAGGCTGCCAGCAACGTCTTCATGGTCGAGATCATGAAATCGATGTCCATCGTGCGTCTCCTAGGCCTGGCCGAGACTGGTCGGCATGCTGCGATTGGCGCGTTTTTCGGCGCTGGTGAAAATGCGGTCCGAGAAGCTGGTCAGGATCAGGTAGAGGCATCCGCCAACGATGAAGAACAGGAAGTGCTGACGCGTCGAACCGGCGGCGACCTGGCTGGTGCGCATCAGGTCGGCAAGCCCTGTTACCGAAACCAACGCCGAATCCTTGAGGCTGAGCTGCCAGACATTGCCGATGCCGGGAATGGCGAAACGAAACACCTGCGGCCCGATGATGCGGCGGAAGCGCAGGCTCCGGTTCATGCCGATCGCCTGTGCCGCTTCCAGTTCGCCCTTGGGGATGGCAAGGTAGGCGCCACGAAACACTTCGGCCTGATAGGCGCCGGAGATGATGCCAACCGCAAGGGCGCCGGCGGCAAAGGACGGAAGGCCGAGAAAGCCCTCATAGCCCATCGCCGTGCCGATGGCGGTGACCGCGCTCGATCCGCCGAAATAGACGAGATATATGATCAGCAGTTCAGGAACGCCGCGGAAGACGGTCGTGTAAGTGCCGCCGATCGTCCTCAATATCCTGCTGCCCGACAGCTTCGCCCAGGCGACCAGCGAGCCGAGAATGGCGCCGATCAGGAGTGCCACGGCGGTAACGCAGAGCGTCATCAATGCTGCCACCAGAAGCAGCCCGCCCCAGCCGGTGGGGCCAAATCCGATCATTTGAAGTAATGCCATGCCGCAGGCGCCCCGTCGTTTCCGGCCAAGCCGGCTTCCCGAACCTCAGATGGATATGGCAGGCCGCACCGATGAAGAGCGGTCCGTCATCACAAGTGTGCCCGCCGTTCGCAAAATAGCAAGCGGCGGGCGACCTAGAGATTAGGGAGTAACGTCGGTCTTGAACCACTTCATCGACAGGGTCTTGATCGTGCCGTCGGCGAGAGCGGCCTCGATAGCCTTGTTGAACATGTCGCGCAGGTCGGTATCGGCCTGACGGATGCCAAGGCCTTCGCCGCTGCCGAAGATCGTGCCGCCGATTTCAGGGCCGGTGAAGCCGAGAGTTCCGTTGGACTTTTCAAAGGCGGAGATCAGGTAGACGGCATCGTCGAAGACGAGATCGATACGGCCGGTTTCGAGATCGAGGTCGCGCTCGGCGCCGGTCTTGTATTCGCGCACGGTCGCAACATCGCCGAAGTTGTCATAGATGAACTTCGAATAGACGGTAGCCGCCTGGATGCCGATGGTTTTGCCGGCGAAGGCTGCCTTCATCGCGTCGACTTCCTTGACGCCGGTCGCACCCGGATCGAGTTTGACGACAGTGCCGGTGCCGGCAGCATTGGCCAGCGGGCCATCCTTGAGCGTCGCGAAAGCGGCGTGCGTATGGGCATATGGGATGGTGAAGTCGATGATCTTCTTGCGCTCTTCGGTGATCGACAGGGCATCCATGATCACATCGAACTTGCCGGCGTTGAGCGCCGGGATCATGCCGTCCCAATCGGAGGCGACGAGCGTGCACTCGACCTTCATATGGTCGCAGAGATATTTGGCCAGCTCCGGCTCGAAACCGCCGAGCGTGCCGTCCGGGTTGGTCAGGTTCCACGGCGCATAGGCGCCTTCGAGCGTGATGGTGACGGTCTTCCAGTCCTTGGCCTGCGCCATTGGAGCAGCAAGGGTTGCACATGCGATGGCGCCAGCCATCAAAAGTTTGGTCAGGTTCATGTTCAGGTTCCTCTGAGGATTTATCTTCAACAACGTCCGCCGATCTTGCGCCGGCTTTACAAATTCATTGACGGATGGCGAGGCTCGAAAAATGATCCTGTGCATCCATGTTGTATATGGTACCATATGCGAATTTTTGTGGTATGCAAGAGGCTGGCCGCATTTGGATGCAAATTTAATTTCGCCCAAGGAATGAGCATATGAAGCGCAGCACCGAGCAGAACGCCCTCCTGAGATGGGAAACGGTTGAAGGCGACAACTCGCCGCTCTATGCGGGGGTCAAGCAGATGATCCTCGACCGCATCCAGAGCGGCGAATGGCCCCCGAAACATCGCGTCCCTTCAGAGAACGAACTGGTCGCCGAACTGGGCGTCAGCAAGATGACAGCCAACCGGGCGCTGCGCGAACTCGCAAGCGAGGGCGAACTGGTCCGCATTCAGGGCGTCGGCTCTTTCGTTGCCGAACGAAAGGGTTATTCCGAGCTCTTCGAAGTGCGCAACATCGCCGAGGAGATCGACGAGCGCGGCCATACGCACCAGGCCTCCGTCATCGTTCTGGCACAGGAAACGGCAGCACCCGACGTGGCGGATGCACTCGGCCTTCCGATCGGCGCACCGGTGTTTCATTCGCTGATCGTGCACAGCGAAAACGGCGTTCCCGTCCAGATAGAGGATCGTTTCGTCAACCCGGAAGCCGCCCCCGGCTATCTCGAGCAGGATTTTACAACGCTGACACCGAACGCCTACCTGACCGCCGAAGCGCCGTTGAGCGGGTCCGAACATATCGTCGAGGCGGCCATGCCGCAGCCATGGGAATGCAAGCTTCTGGTCATCCTGCGCACGGAGCCATGCCTGCTTATCCGGCGGCGCACATGGTCGTCCAAGCGCGTCGTTTCCTTTGCCCGGCTCGTCTATCCCGGCAACCGATATCGGCTGGAATCACGTAACGGAAAGATGTCCGACGATTGATCTTTCGGTGAAACACCTGCCATGTTGTATATGGAACTTAAATGGCTAATATAATCAGCCGTTTCGAACGGCCGACACTGGCCAGAACTGCAGGGCCATGTCGATGACGCGGTACAGCGCCGGGCGGTCCGCGCCGGACGCCGCCTGGATAGCCGTCCCCTGCGAGATGGTCATGATATAGCGAGCGAGGTCGTAAGGCTCCTGCCCCGCAGGCAAGTCACCCTCCTTCGCCGCACGCTCAAACCGCTCTGCGAGATCCCGCTCGCCGCGATGGCGATTTTCGATCAGACATTTCTGGATTTCCGCGGCAGCTTCGCTGCAGGCAAGCGCGCCATTGATACCCATGCAGCCGCTCGGGCCGGTTTCAGCCGTCTGACTGTCGGCAAAGCCCCGCAGAATCTTCTCGGCAACGTCGCGAGCCCTTGGCTCCTTCAGCGCCTCATGGAAGAAATTCATCTTGGTGCGCTCGTAGCGCTCCAGCGCCTTAAGAAAGAGGCCTTCCTTGTTGCCGAAGACGCCATAGAGGCTCGGCTTGGTAATGCCCATGCCTTCCGTCAGGTCAGAGAGCGACGTGCCCTCATAGCCTTTCCGCCAAAACAGCTCCATCGCCGTTTCAAGGGCATCATCGACATCGAACTCTCTTGGCCGTCCCATAGGGTGGCCCTCCCGAATTTTTTTATACCGATCGGTATATAATTCGATTGACGCGATCGGTTCAAGAAACTATTTCTATACCGAACGGTATTGAACGTCAATGCAACCCTCGCCCAAATCCCTCGCCTCCCACGAAGGACCGACGGGCGGCCCTCCTCCCGGGGCAGAAATTCAGGATAGCCGCCATGTCATTCGGAACTTTCAGAACCAGGCTTCTCACCACTGGCTTCGTCCTTGCAGCCGCCACCATTGCGCCGACAATCTATTTTGATCTGCAAGGAAGCCCGTCCGGCAGCGGCAATGCGGCTGACGCATCCACCGCGGCACCCGTTGCTGTTCCGGTCTCCGTCGCGGTCGTCGAGGCCAAGCCGGTGACGCAATGGAGCGAATTCTCCGGACGTCTTGAGGCCGTCGATCACGTCGAACTGCGCTCGCGCGTCGCCGGCGCCATCCAGTCGGTCCATTTCCAGGAAGGCGCGATCGTTGAGAAGGGCGATCTGCTCGTCACGATCGACCCCGCCCCCTACCAGGCGGAAGTGGCCCGTGCCCAGGCGAACGTCACGGCTGCCGAAGCGCGAGCCTCTCTCGCCCGGATCGAGCTCAAGCGCGGCCAGCAGTTGCTTGCGTCCAACGCCGTATCGCAGAGCGAAGTCGATCAACGCATGAACGGCTTGGCAAGCGCCGAGGCCGATGTGGAAGCGGCACGCGCCGGACTGCAATCGGCAGCCCTCAACCTTGGCTATACCGAAATCCGCGCCCCGATCACCGGCCGCGTCGGCAAGATCGAAATTACCGCGGGCAACCTGATCGCCGCGGGTCCTTCCTCACCGATCCTCACCCGGCTTGTGTCGCTGAGCCCGATCTATGCCAGCTTCGAGGCCGACGAACGCATCGTCACCGGCATCCTGGCCGAACTGCCGGAAGGCGTGAACGCCCGCAACTTCCTCGACCGCGTTCCGGTCCGGATGGACGTCGCCGGACTGCCGGACGTCAAGGGCAAGCTTCAGCTCGTCGACAACAGCGTCGATCCGGAAAGCGGCACAATCCGTGTACGAGCCGTATTCGACAATGCCAATGGTGCCTTGATGCCGGGACAGTTTGCCCGGCTGAGCATGGGCCAGGCCAAGTCCGAAGATGCAGTGCTCGTGCACGAGCGGGCGATCGGTACCGACCAGAACAAGAAATATGTGATGGTCGTCAAGCCGGACAACACCACCGAATATCGCGAGATCACCGTCGGCATGAAATCCGATGGCCTCCGGGTGGTAACGGCGGGGCTCAAAGCCAAGGAGCGCATCGTCGTCAACGGCCTGCAGCGTATCCGTCCCGGCGCGCTCGTGGCACCTGAAATGGTCTCCATGAACCCGGCTGCCAATCCCGAGCAGCAAGCCTCGATTACCAATTAAGCCTTTTTCCGGCACTTCAGAACAAGGGCGGATCACGCCATGAATATTTCGAGATTTTTCATCGATCGCCCGGTTTTCGCGGGCGTTCTGTCCTTCATCATCTTCCTTGGCGGCCTGATCGCGATGACGATCCTGCCGATCTCGGAATATCCCGACGTGGTGCCGCCCCAGATCGTCGTCCGTGCCAACTATCCCGGTGCCAACCCGAAAGTCATCGCCGAGACGGTGGCGACGCCGCTGGAGGAATCGATCAATGGCGTCGAGGACATGCTCTATATGAGCAGCCAGGCGACCACCGATGGCCTGATGACGCTGACCGTGACCTTCAAGCTCGGCACCGATCCGGATCAGGCTCAGCAGCTCGTCCAGAACCGCGTCGGCCAGGCGGAACCACGCCTGCCGGAAGAGGTGCGCCGCCTTGGCGTCACCACGATCAAAAGCTCCCCGGACCTGATGATGGTCGTGCATTTGACCTCGCCCGAAGGCCGCTACGACATGACCTATCTGCGCAACTATGCGCTGATCAACGTCAAGGACAGGCTTGCCCGCATCGACGGCGTCGGCCAGGTGCAGCTGTTCGGTTCCGGCGACTATTCGATGCGCATCTGGCTCGATCCGCAGAAAATGGCCCAGCTGGGCCTGTCCGCCTCCGATATCGTCAATGAAATCCGTGCTCAGAACATCCAGGCCGCCGCCGGCGTCATCGGCTCTTCACCCAACCAGCAAGGGGTCGATCTGCAGCTTTCCGTCAATGCCCAAGGGCGGCTGCAGAGCGAGGAGGAGTTCGGCGAGATCATCATCAAGACGAGCCCGACCGGTGCGATCACGCGCCTGCGTGATGTCTCCCGCATCGAGCTCGGCTCGGCCGAATATTCGCTGCGTTCGCTGCTCAACAACAAGCAGGCCGTTGCCATCCCCGTCTTCCAGGCGCCCGGTTCGAACGCGATCGAAATCGCCGATCAGGTCCGCGCCACCATGCAGGAGATCAAGGCATCGATGCCGCAGGACGTCGACTACGAGATCGTCTATGACACCACGCAATTCGTCCGCGCCTCGATCGAGGCCGTCATCGAAACGTTGCTCGAAGCCATCGCCCTCGTCGTCATCGTCGTCATCATCTTCCTGCAGACTTGGCGTGCCTCGATCATTCCGCTGATTGCCGTTCCCGTCTCGATCGTCGGTACCTTCGCCGTCATGCAGATGCTCGGCTTCTCGATCAATGCGCTCAGCCTGTTCGGACTGGTGCTTGCGATCGGCATCGTCGTCGATGACGCGATCGTGGTTGTCGAAAACGTCGAACGAAACATCGAGGATGGCCTGCCTCCACGCGAGGCGACCTACAAGGCGATGACCGAAGTCTCCGGCCCGATCATCGCGATCGCACTGGTGCTTGTCGCCGTCTTCGTGCCGCTTGCCTTCATCTCCGGCCTCACCGGCCAGTTCTACAAGCAGTTCGCCCTGACGATCGCCATTTCGACCGTCATCTCCGCCTTCAACTCGCTCACCCTGTCACCGGCCTTGGCCGCCCTGCTGCTGCGCGGCCATGACGCGCCGAAGGATCGCCTGACCCGGATTATGGACGTCCTGTTCGGCTGGTTCTTCCGCGGTTTCAACGCTGTCTTTTCCCGCGGATCGCGGGCCTACAGCAGCGGCGTCAAGGGCGTGATTTCGCGCAAGACGCTGATGATGGGCGTCTATCTCCTGCTCATCGGCGCAACCGTGTTCTTCTTCAAGGCCGTGCCCGGCGGTTTCGTGCCGCCGCAGGACAAGCAATATCTGGTCGGCTTCACACAGTTGCCTGATGGCGCTTCACTTGACCGGACAGAAGAAGTCATCCGCCGGATCAGCGATATCTCGCTCAAGGTTCCAGGCGTCGAAAGCGCCATTGCCTTCCCCGGCCTCTCGATCAACGGCTTCACCAACTCCTCCAATGCCGGCATCGTCTTCCTGTCGCTGAAACCCTTCGAGGAGCGCACGACGCCGGATCTTTCCGCCGGTGCGATCGCCGGACGGCTGAACCAGGAACTCAGCGTCATCCAGGAATCCTTCAGCGCGATCTTCCCGCCGCCGCCCGTTCAGGGTCTCGGCGCCATTGGCGGCTTCAAGCTGCAGCTGGAAGACAAGGCCGGTCTGGGATACGAAGCGCTCGATGCGGCCGTGAAGGGCTTCATGGCCAAGGCCTATACGACGCCCGAACTGGTTGGCATGTTCTCGAGTTACCAGGTCAACGTTCCGCAACTCTATGCCGACGTCGACCGCGCCAAGGCCCGCCAGCTGAATGTTCCGCTGACGGAAATCTTCAACACGCTGCAGATCTATCTCGGCTCGGTCTATGTCAACGACTTCAACAAGTTCGGACGGACCTACTCCGTGCGCGTCCAGGCCGATGCCAACTACCGCGCCCAGGCCGAAGATATCGGCAAGCTGGAAGTCCGCTCGAACTCCGGTGAGATGATCCCGCTGTCGGCAGTGCTCAACGTCACCTCCAGCGCCGGCCCGGAACGGGCGATGCGCTACAACGGCTTCCTCTCGGCCGATATCAACGGCAACACGGCACCGGGCTTCTCCTCCGGCCAGGCCCGCGCAGCCGTCGAACGCATCGCCGCGGAAACCCTGCCTGCGGGTGTCAGCTTCGAATGGACCGAGCTGACCTACCAGGAGATCATTGCCGGCAATACCGGCGTGCTGATCTTCCCGCTGTCGATCCTGCTCGTCTTCCTGGTTCTGGCGGCGCAGTACGAAAGCCTGACCTTGCCGCTATCGATCATCATGATCATCCCGATGGCGCTGCTGGCAGCGCTTGGCGGGGTCTGGCTTACGGGTGGCGACAACAACGTCTTCACGCAGATCGGTCTGATCGTGCTGGTGGGATTGTCGGCCAAGAACGCCATCCTGATCGTGGAGTTCGCCCGCGAGCTCGAATTCGAGGGGGCGACGCCGTTTAACGCGGTCATCAAGGCCAGCCGTCTGCGCCTGCGCCCGATCCTGATGACCTCGATGGCCTTCATCATGGGCGTGGTGCCACTGGTCACCTCCACGGGTGCCGGCGCCGAAATGCGCCATGCCATGGGTGTGGCCGTGTTCTCGGGCATGATTGGCGTGACCCTGTTCGGCCTATTTCTGACGCCGGTTTTCTACATCCTGGTCCGCGCTCTTACTGGAAACAGACCGCTGAAGAAAAGCGGGGCTCATCCGGTCGCCGAGCCGGCTTCGGTAACGCAGTTGCATACGCAGCCATCGTTGCCCGGGCTTGAAGCAGCCGAATAGGCGGGTCTGCCCGCCACTCATCCATCCAACGAGAAACGGCGTCGCGATCAAGCGGCGCCGTTTCTCGTTGCAAGCAAGGCCGTCGGCCTAAAACTCTTCCCAGCTGTCCTGCGCCGGAGCAGCACTTCCGGAGAATGCCCGGATCACCTGTCCCGCCACCTTGCGGGCAGGAGATGCCACCGGCCGGGGATGATGACCGGCGTCCACCGCTCGAGGTGACGAAGTCCGCTGCCCGACCCTGAACTGGCCGAGAAGAGCAAAGAGCGCCTCCGCCTCGCGGGCCAGGCTGTGGCTGGCGGCCGTGGACTGCTCCACCATCGCCGCGTTCTGCTGCGTACCCTTGTCCATGGTGTTCACCGACTGGTTGATCTCCTTCAAACCCGTCGCCTGTTCCCTGGCACCTTCCACGATGGCGACAACGTTGGTGTTGATTTCCTGGACCTGCTTGACGATCTGCTCCAGTGCCTTGCCGGTTTCTCCAACCAGCGAGACGCCGCTCTTGACCTGTTCGCCGGAGGCATTGATCAGCGCCTTGATCTCCTTTGCTGCCTTTGCCGAACGCTGGGCAAGTTCACGGACTTCCTGTGCGACGACCGCAAACCCCTTGCCGGCATCCCCCGCACGGGCCGCTTCGACCCCGGCATTGAGCGCCAGAAGATTGGTCTGGAAGGCGATGTCGTCGATGACGCCGATGATGTTGGAGATTTCGCGCGATGAGTGCTCGATCTGCCCCATCGCCGTAATGGCATTGCGGACCACTGCTCCGGATCGCTCGGCATTTTCACGGGTTGCGGCGACGAGGTTGCCTGCTTCTTCCGCCCTGCGGCTGGAATCGGCAACAGTCGTGGTGATTTCCTCGAGAGCCGCGGCCGTTTCCTCCACGGAAGCCGCCTGCTGCTCTGTCCGCTTGGACAGATCGTCCGCAGCCGACCGGATTTCCGTCGAACCCGCCGCGATGGCCTGGGCATTGGCGCCGACCGACTGCATCGCCGAGCGCAGCTTTGCCACCGCATCGTTGAAATCGTGACGGACTTTTTCCATCGTTGGCACGAAGGGCTTGTCGAGGCTTTGCGTCAGGTCGCCCTCAGACAGGTTTTTCAGAGCTGTGGCCAGTGTTGCGACCGCCCCCATGCGCTCGGTCACATCTGTTGCGTATTTGACGACCTTGAAGACCTTGCCCTTGTCATCAACGATGGGATTGTAGGCCGCCTGGATCCAGATTTCCTTGCCGCCCTTGCCGAAGCGCAGGAACTCGTTGGCCGTAAACTCGCCGCGTCCCAACTTCTCCCAGAACTGCCGGTATTCTTCAGTCTGCACATAGGCCGGATCGCAGAACATACGATGATGCTTGCCCTGGATTTCCGATAGCTGATAGCCCAGAGCACCGCAAAAATTCGCGTTGGCGGTCAGGATTTCGCCGGTTGGCGTGAATTCGATCACGGCCTGCGAACGCGAGACGGCGTTCAGCTTGCCGGCGTCCTCCGTCGCCTGCTGTTTGGCAGCGGTGATGTCGGTCGCGAACTTCACCACCTTGTAGGGTTTGCCGCCGCGATAGACCGGATTGTAGGACCCCTCGATCCAGATTTCCCGGCCGCTCTTGGTGATGCGCTTGTACTGGCGCTTGTCATATTCGCCACGAGCAAGCCGCGCCCAGAATTCGCGGTAGTCGGTGCTCGCCGCTTCCCCCGGATCAACGAAAATCCGGTGATGCTTGCCTTTGATCTCGGACAGCTCATAGCCCAGCGCAGCGCAGAAATTCGGGTTGGCATTGAGGATATTGCCGTTGAGATCGAATTCGATGATTGCCTGGGACTTATGCATCGCAGCCATGACAGCGGCGGTATCGCCACCAAAAAACGGGAAAAGCTTGCTCATGAAACGCCTCCTTCGGCATTTGATCGGTTTCCTTGCGCCGTTTGGGCGCAGCAATAGGCGCATGCGTCGGCCAGTCAGAGCCCCGAATGTCGGTGTTTCTCTGTTGTTTTCTCTTATGGCCGTGGAGCCTGACCGTAGCGATCGCCGCCCGTACGGGGACCACCCGCGAGACGATCAGGCCTTCTGAAAAATGACATGCCGGATATTCGCCGGCCTATGCATCCGCATCATGCCCGGGTGACTGCCCGGCTGCATGACTACAACTATTGGTATTATTTCTGAAGGAACAATTAATGATTACGACAATTTCCGGCACCAATATTCGCAAAAGCGAAAATTCGCTAAAACCACCGTTCATAGGCTTAAATTATACCGAATTAGTACGATTAATAGGAAAAAGTGGCAAATATATATGATTTTTATCTTCACTTGCCCATTCTCGGGCAAAATCTCGAGCAAAATTTTAAAATTTCATGTGCTGTTAGTTTTTTCCACAACTGAGAGAAAATACACCTTATAATTGCTTCTCTTTTTCGTCATGTTTCGATCCGGACGAGTTTATATTTCTGTAGAGAGAAGCAAAGGCCGCCAACCTAAATGTGGAATCAGGGTAACTCGGCACGCATCCGTCAAAGCTCATCCGCTGCGCGTCTTGGGAAAGGTCGTGCCCCTTTCCCAAGCCCTTCCTTCGCACGGTCTCCCCCGAAGGATCAGGGGGTTCCGCAGGTGAGGAAAGTATCCCCCACCCGGTCGGGTTTTGGTTCGCACTATTTCTCCGCGTAGACGCCGTAAAGGATCGGCATCAACCCGACCAGCGCCTCGAAGCGAGCGAAGGACTTGCGCTCCGGCAGCGACCAGCCGGTTTCCGCAAGTGCCGACAGACGGGGGAAAACCAGCCGGTCGAAGACGCCACGGTCGGTCATCGGTTCGGACCAGATGCAGCATTGCACGCCGAGCAGATGTTTCTTCTGCGCCTCGCTCCAGCCTTCGACAGGATCGAAGGCGTAGAGCTTTTCCGGATCCGACCAGCCGGCCCAGCTGGCTCCCGGCTCAGACCAGGCCTGACTGTTGGCCATATCGAGATAATAGACCTGCCCGGGGCAGACGACCATGTCATAGCCCTCGCCGGCCAGCGCCGCCGACGCCTCGACCGTCCGCCAGCCGAACAGCAGGGACTTGCTTTTGTCGATGACGTTGCCATGCGCAGCCTCCTGCCAGCCACCCGTGACACAGCCCCGCGAAGCAAGAAAGTTCTGAATGCGTGCCAGGAATTCCGCCTGCAGCACTGCGGCTCCCGATCCGTCGATCTCATCGGCACCGTGGGTATTGGTGATGACATTCAGTCGCGCGGCGTGAGCCGTCGCCATGGCTTCGCCACTGACATCGCGCAGCCGCGCCAAAGCTTCCGGCGAGCCTGACCAGGCGCCGAGCGGCACCTCGTCGGCACCGATGTGGATGATCTTCGACGGAAACAATTCGATCAGTTCATCGAAAATGGTTTCGAGAACGCGGTAGGTCTCTTCGCGCGCCGGGTTGATGCAATTGTCCGGGAAACCCTGAACGGAGAAATAGCTACCGGATTCGGCCGGATCACGCAGTTCCGGGATGGCCTGCAACATGGCGTAGCAATGACCGGGCACGTCAATTTCCGGCACCACTTCGATGCCGAGATTTCCCGCCAGCGCCACGATTTGCCGGATCGCCGCCTTGCTGTAGTAACCGCCGGTCACCTGCGGACCGGAACCCAGAAGCGGCGGAATTTTCAGGCCATGACCACGCCAAGCGCCAATCTCCGTCAGCGCCGGATAAGCGTCGATCTCGACACGCCATGCCTCGTCGTCGGAGAGATGCCAGTGGAAGCGGTTCAGCTTGTTCCATGCCATGATCCGCAGGAACTGCTCGATTTCCGCCGTGCCGTAAAACTGCCGGGCAACATCGAGATGCACGCCGCGCCAGCCGAGCGCCGGCTCGTCGGTGATCTCACCCGAGGCCGGGAACAGAAAGGTTTCAGGATGCAGCCGCGCGCCGCGCAGGATCTGCGCAAGCGTGATCAGGCCATAGAGAAAGCCGGTGCTGGCACTGGCTGAAACCGTCACGCGGGACGTGGAAAACCGGACACTGTATGCCTCGGCCGCAAGACCGTCGGCCAACGTCAGCAACACCGGAAACCCGCCCTCGGCCGCCGGCCGGACGATTCCTTCGACAGGAAATAGCCCTCCCGTGAGAGACTTGAACGATTGCACCGCCGCATCCGCCTCGGCGCCTTCGGACTGGAGATCGAGGCCAACAGGAGGCGCCAACCGACCGGAGACAGACACTGCACTTGGCCACGGCACGACGGAAACGGACACCGGCGCGACCTTCGGCACCGGATAGACGACAGAGCCGCGGGTGAGCGCAGCATTGTCGCCCTTCGCCCGCGTCGGCGCGACGCTCACCGGCACCGTATTGTTGTCGGCGAGCACGACATAACCGGCGTTGGCGCCATCGGTCCAATGCTTCGGATGATAGCTCATCCCAAGCGCCTTCACCGTCCAGGTTTCGCCCGGCTTCAGAACGAAACCTTCCGGCGGTGCGAATTCGGCGTGGTTCGACAGCCGCGTCAGCAGCCTGCCGCCTTCCACCGTCGCTTCCGGGTCTATGCGCGCCGGGCCAGAGACGCAGAGCGTAAAGCCTTCAAGCGGCTGGTCGGTGTTGTTGGTCAGGCTCAGCGCATAAGCAGGATTCTCGTCCTGCCCCCCCGGCACCCAGAATGTTTCCAGCTGGTATTTGGTCTTGGTCGCTATCGTCATCATCTCGCTCCAGGAAAAGTCACTCGTTGGTGTTGAGCAGGCCTGCATAAACGCCGGGCGCGGAATTCGGGATTGGCGTCGCGCCCACCGTCCGTTCGTAAAAGGCAGACGGCCCGACATCGCCGATGATGGCGTAGCCGTAGCCCATCGTCTTCAAATCCAGCAGGCAGGCCAGAAGCAATGCATGGCCGATGCCCTCGCCACGCGCCGCCTCGTCGACGCCCGTTGGCCCGAAAAAGCCACGGGCGATCGATTCATGGCAGGCAAAGCCGATCAGCTTTTCCGCTCGGGTCGCAAGGAAACAGGTCGGCGGCTGGCGCGCAAAGGCAACGGCCGTCTCGCTCGCCCATCCCGAACTAAATTTTTCCCGCACCCAGCCGGTGACCAGTTCAAATTCCGGTGCAAGTGCCCGGCGGATAGCGACGCCGGCTTTTTCCATGCGTGCATCGAGTTCGGGCACCGCCGCGACCAGCGAGAGATTGACCAGATAATCCATGTTGAACCCCGTGTGACTACGTTTGAGATACGCCGAGGACGCGAACGAAATGGTTCCTGCCGATCTGATCGACGGCCTCGGAGACCGGTCGGCTCGACCGCCGGACCTCCTCCGCATGACTCAAAAACCGGGCACTTTCACCCGGCACGAAAGGACGATTGATTGCACTCCCGCTTGATCTCGGCAAGCAGCGAGAAAATGCAGAGCTTCATCCCCCCTCAGATTTCGTTGATCGAACGATTAAGTCAAGTAATTTGACTTAATCTAGGGTGAGAATTGAATGCCTGTCAACAGGCTGTTTTGGCCGTGCGATGAAGTCGGCGAAATCAAAAAATGCAGATTATGGGGAATCTGAAACGACCCGCGCCGCCAGCAATGATTCGTGGGGAGGACGTAAATTTACCTTAAGTTAAGAAATCCTTAATTTTCACCTATTGCGACAGTGATTTACCACCGACTTTCGTGTAGATTGCATCATGGCCCGATAAACGGACACTTGAGACCAACAAGGAGCGAGGCGTCATGACGAACCTGCAGATTGCGGCGCTGGTTTACGGCGCTACAGCCCTGCTCTACCTCACGCCCACCTATGTTGAGGGTAAGGGAAGTGGCGGCCATTGGTCGATCCAACGTATTGCGGGCTTGGTGTTCTGTCTCTTTTGGCCCCTGCTGACAGCCGTGTTCATCTACAAGTTCGCAGCCAGCTCATCCAAGTCAAAATTCGTGTTTGTTGACCCGGCGGTTGCTACGCGACCCAGGTCCGCGATCCATCCTTCTGAATGAGCGAATTCCCACCCATCGCCGTCCATTGAGAATTCGTTAACCACTGCCTTCGGATATCACCACGATCCACCAGCGCTGCCGGTCACCGAAGATATCCACCCGAGATTGCATAGACTTAAGACCGACCTTTTCCGCAGAAAGCCTGTGATTGCCCGAAGGCAATGGCGCCGAGACAAGCTGTAAGGGTATTTCAGAAGAAGACACTTAGTCCTGCTTCATTGCCTGGAATTTGAATAAAAACCTCCGATTTTCGATAAATACATCTTAACCGTCAGACCAAATACCGGAAATTGTTCTTAAATCCTGATCCAGATTAACACATCACGGATGCTTTTCAGGCATGATCCCGCCTCGAAAGCAAGTCGGGGATTTTGCTGCATGTGTGGATTTGGCGGTTACTTCGGAGATGGCGTCGCGCCCCATGATGCGCAGCCGCTGCTGCATCGCATGGTTGCCGCGATCGCACACCGGGGGCCGGATGAGCAGGGCGTTTTCGCCGGCTCCGCCGTCGGGCTCGGGCATGCACGCCTGTCTATTGTCGGCCTGGGCGACGGCCAGCAGCCGATGACCCACTCCAGCGGCAATTTCACCATCGCCTTCAATGGCGAGATTTTCAATTATGTCGAGTTGAGAGAAACGCTCAAAGCCCAGGGTCACGTCTTTCGCACCGGCAGCGACACCGAGGTGATCCTGCATCTCTATGAGCGTATGGGTCCCGATTGCGTCTCCTTGCTTAACGGCGATTTCGCCTTTGCGATCTGGGATGCGCCCCGGCAGCGCATGGTCATCGCACGCGACCGGATGGGCGTGCGTCCGCTGTTCCATACGACGGTCGGCAAGACCCTCTATTTCGCCTCCGAGGTCAAGGCGTTGCTGCAGGTTCCGGGTGTCCACGCTGAAATGGACCCGCTGGCGCTCGATCAGATCTTCACGCTCTGGGCGCCGATCGCTCCCCGCACTGCCTTCCGCGACATCTTCGAGCTCGAACCGGCCCATATCCTCACTGCCGATAGAAACGGGATGTCGATCAAGCCCTACTGGACGCTGCAATATCCGGACATCGGCGAACCCGCCGGCTATCCGGACGAGCGCGTAGCAGCCGAAGAATTGCGCACCCTCTTGACCGACGCGACACGCATCCGGATGCGCGCCGATGTGCCGGTCGGTTCCTACCTTTCCGGCGGGCTGGATTCATCCATCGTATCGGCCCTCGCCGCCCCGATGGCGCCGGATGGTCTCTCGACGTTTTCGGTGACCTTCGGCAGCGAGGAACATGACGAAAGCGCTTTCCAGCTGCAGATGGCCAAGGCTCTCGGCACGCAGCACCACGCGGTTGCTTGCGGTGACGGCGATATTGCCGCTTCCTTTCCCGACGTGATCCGCTTTACCGAACGCCCAGTCCTGCGCACGGCACCGGCGCCGCTTTACCAGCTGTCCGGTCTCGTTCGTCAAAAAGGTCTGAAAGTCGTGCTGACCGGCGAAGGCGCAGACGAAGTCTTTGCCGGCTACGATATCTTTAAGGAATCCCGCGTTCGCCGTTTCTGCGCTCGCCAGCCCGGCTCGCAGATCAGGCCGCATCTGTTTCGCAAGCTCTATGCCTATCTGCCCGGCCTGAAGCAGCAATCCGCCGAATATCTGGCTGCGTTCTTCGGCGCCGGCGATGACCGGCTGGACGATCCGCTGTTCTCGCACCGGCCCCGCCTGCGGGGCACCGCTGCCGCCAAGCTGTTCTTCTCCGGCGATCTTCGCCAGACGCTGACAGGATACGATGCAACCGCCGAGCTCGCCGCGCGGCTGCCGCAAGACTTTGGCCGCTGGCACCCCCTGCATCAGGCGCAATACCTCGAAAGCCGCTTCCTGCTGCCGGGCTATATCCTGTCAAGCCAGGGCGACCGCATGGCCATGGCGCATGGCATCGAAGGTCGCTTCCCCTTCCTCGATCATCGTCTCGTCGAGTTCGCAACCCGCCTGCCGCCCGAAATGAAACTGAAGGGGCTCGTCGAAAAACACATCCTGCGGGAAGCGACGAAAGACCTTCTTCCGGAATCCATCGGCCGCCGGACCAAGCAGCCATACCGGGCGCCCGACAGCCAGTCCTTCGTCGGCAAGAACGAACGGGACTATGTGCGCGAGGCTTTCAGCGAACACGAAATAACCAAATCCGGCCTCTTCAATCCCAAGGCCGTTTCGAAACTTTACCAGAAATGCAGCGAGAAGCCGGTCTCCGGCTATCGCGATAATGTCGCCTTCGTCGGCATCCTATCAACCCAGCTCTGGCAACAGACATTTTCGGCAGCAAAGGCACTCGGCGCGCGGGCGGCCTGAGCTTCATCCCAGGAGAAACATATGACCCAGACAATCAAAGACAGCATCAAGGCTTTCATCATCGAGAACTTTCTGTTCGGCGACACATCCTACGACCTGCAGGACGACGCATCGCTGATCGAAAACGAAGTCATCGATTCCACCGGCGTTCTCGAACTCGTCGCCTTTATCGAGGACCAGTTCGGTTTCGTGATGGCTGACGCTGACATCGTACCGGCCAATCTCGATTCCGTGGCACGGATAACGGCCTTTGTCGCAAAACACGCCGAAGCACCGGCGCTCAACAAGATGTCGGCCTGAATAGATCGGGCGACGGGAGACAGACGATGCGCGTCGAACAGTTTCTGGAAAACAGCGCCCGCTTACACGGCACCAAGACAGCCCTGGTAGCTGGTGACAAGCGTTTAAGCTATGCGCAGTTCGACGCGGCAGCCGGACGGCTGGCCTCGTCACTTGCCGCGGGTGGCATCGTGCGCAACGACCGCGTCCTCGTCTTCATGAACAATTGCTGGGAAGCGGCGGTCGCGCTCTTTGCCATCCTGAAAGCCGGCGCCACCGCCGTGCCGGTCAACCCGTCGACCAAGGCCGACAAGCTCGCCTATATGATCGGCAATTGCGAGGCAGCCGGTATCCTCACGCAGGGCAAGCTGCTGCCCGTGGTCTCTGAAGCGCGAAACATCGAACCCCGCAAACTCTTCATCGCATCCACCACTTTCCGGGGCACGGCCCTCGGCGAAGGCATCGCCGATTTCGAGGCGTGCCTTGCCGGCGCGGAAACCCACATCAATCATTGCGGCATCGACGTCGATCTGGCGCTGCTGATCTACACCTCCGGCTCGACAGGTCGTCCGAAGGGCGTGATGATGACGCATCGGAATGTCGAGGCCGCCGCGACCTCGATCACCACCTATCTGGAAAACACAGTCGACGACATCATCCTGAACGTCCTGCCGCTTGCCTTCGACTACGGCCTCTATCAACTGCTGATGGCAGTCAAGCTCGGCGCAACCATCGTTCTCGAAGCATCCTTTGCCTTCCCCCAGGCAATCTTCGACCGCATCCGCGAAGAAGGCGTCACCGGTTTTCCGCTGGTGCCGACCATGGCGGCCATGATCCTGCAGATGCGCGATCTCGAGCCGGATTTCCTGCCGAGCCTTCGCTACATCACCAACACCGCCGCCGCCCTGCCGCCGGCCCATATCGCCAGGCTCCGCGAGCTTTTCCCGCGCGCAACGGTCTATTCGATGTACGGGCTGACGGAATGCAAGCGTTGCACCTACCTGCCACCGGCTGAACTGGACCGCCGTCCGGGTTCGGTCGGCATCGCCATCCCGAATACCGAAGCCTTCGTGGTCGATGACGACGGCCAGCGTGTGCCGCCCGGCGTTTCCGGTGAACTGGTCATCCGCGGCCCGCATGTGATGCAGGGCTACTGGCGCAACGACGAGGCGACCAACAAGATGCTTCGTCCCGGCCCCAACCCCTGGGAAAAGGTGCTCTATACGGGCGACCTCTTCCGCACGGACGAGGAAGGCTTTCTCTATTTCGTCGGCCGCAAGGACGACATCATCAAGACCCGTGGCGAGAAGGTTGCGCCAAAGGAAGTCGAGACCGTATTGCACGCCCATCCCGGCATTGCCGAGGCTGTCGTCATCGGCCTGCCCGACCCTGTCCTTGGCCAGGCGATCGTTGCGCTTGTCGTTCTCTCCGATCCGGCGCTGACGGAACGGGACATCATCAGGCATTGCGCGGCCCATCTGGAAGATTTCATGGTGCCGCGCCTCATCGAGTTTCGCGACGAGCTACCGAAGACGGATACCGGCAAGGTGAGCCGCAGACTTGCCGCTGAAACACTGGAGGCTGCCGAATGAACATGCACAAAGCCGATACCACCGTCGCATTCTCGGCAGCGACACTTGCGCTCGACCCGGCCAAGGAAACCGACAAGATCGTCGCAGCGCTGCGCGAGCAGCTGCGCGGCCCCTTGCGCAAACGCGGGCTTGTTCTCGGCCTTTCGGGCGGCATCGATAGCAGCGTCTGCGCCGCCCTTGCCGCCCGCGCAGTCGGCGCAAAGAACGTCTACGCGCTCTTCATGCCGGAAAACGATTCCGATCCCGAGAGCCTGCGCCTCGGACGCACCATCGCCGAGACCTTTGGCATCGACAGTGTCGTCGAGGACATCGGCCCGTCGCTGCAGGCCATGGGCTGCTACGATCGCCGCGATGCGTTCATCCGCGAGCTCGTTCCCGCATATACCAGCGCGTGGGCCTCGAAGATCGTCATTTCCAGCGCACTCGAAGGCGATGGCTACAACATCTCCTACCTCGTCGTGCAGGACCCGGACGGCAGGCAGACGAGGTACCGCATGACGCCCTCCGTCTATCTCGGCATCGTCGCTGCAACGAACATGAAGCAGCGCACCCGCAAGCAGCTCGAATATTTCCACGCCGACCGGCTGAACTATGCCGTCATCGGCACGCCGAACCGGCTGGAATACGATCAGGGCTTCTTCGTCAAGAACGGCGACGGCGCTGCCGACGTCAAGCCGATCGCCCATCTCTACAAGACCCAGGTCTATCAGCTTGCCGCCTATCTCGGCGTGCCGGAAGAGATCTGCAAGCGTCCGCCGACGACGGATACCTATTCGCTGCAGCAGACGCAGGAGGAGTTCTACTTCTCGCTGCCCTACGACCGGATGGATCTCTGCCTCTACGGCCTCAACAACAATCTGCCTGCCGATGTCGTAGCCACGGCCGCCGGCCTGACTGCGGATCAGATGTCGCGCGTCTGGGCCGATATCGCCGCCAAGCGCAAGGCAACACGCTACCTGCATCTTGCGCCGCAATTCGTCGAACCGATCACTGAGATCGCACCAAAGTAGGATAAGGGCCGGCAAACAGCGACGGGCGTGTCAGCCGATATCGCCCGCTGCAAGCCGACTCCAGTGTTCGCCGGCCAGCCCGTTGAAGAACCCGTCGCCATTCTGAAAGGCCTGCAGGATATCCGGGTCCTTGGCGTGGATAACGCTTGAGGCGATATGGGTAAAAGCGATGCGCCGGCCGAGCATGGCTTCGAGAAGAGCCGGCTGGGTCCGTCCGCGCAACGCGACAACGCTCCGCGCTGCGGCATGGGCGATCAGGCAATCGATGACCTGTCGCTCCTGGCCGGGGATCGCCAGGATCTGGAGGACCCGGCCGATGCGCCCGGCATCACCGTGATAGACGAATGCGCCGACGACGGCACCGGACCGCGCCTCGACCTTGCAGAAAACCGCCTCGCCTTCCGCCCTTGCCTGTTTTGCGTCTTGCAGGATGTAAGCAAGCTGATCGTCCGGAAAATCCGGCCGGAGTTTAAATCTCGCTGTCAGCCGGACAAAGAGGTCCGCAAACGCCTCGGCGGATACTTCGATTGTCTTGAAGCTCCCTTGCCCGTTCCAGGACGACGGGATGCCTGACCATCGCAACTCGTCAGCACCCATGCGCCGGCACAGAACATCGTCGGTCTTGCGCGCCAAGGGGCGCAGGAACCGCGCTGCGCCGATACGGCTCCTGCCAAGTTCGACGAAAAAGCCTGCAGGCCGGATGATGCGAAGCCAGTCGAGACTATATTGCGGCAGCGCCACGCCTCGCAGCTTCATCCACATCGACGCGGAGACTTCACTGGCGGTTTCGCTGAAGGACAGGTCCTGCGGTCCGGCGAGAAACGCCTTGAGCAGGCGGGCACCGGCGAGCGGATCGGCTTCGCGCCCTTCGACCATCAGCGAACCGCAAATCGCGGCGCGCAACTGCCGGCCCTCGAACATCATCGGCAACCCTGTGGCGCCGACAAATCCTGTCATCTCGCCGCCATCGTTGAGATGCACGAGTGATGCAATGCCGATGTTCTGACCGGGAGCGTCGAGGTAGAAATGTTGGAGATAGCCGGCCAGGCTTTTGCTTGCCGGAGCCCTGGGATCACGGAAGACACGTTGGAACATCCCCGCCAGAGCCGGGATATCGGAGCTTTGCAACGCGCGGATTTCACTCATCAGCTTTTCAAGTTCCGGCAGTGAATTTCTGAATGTGGCATTCCGCGCAGATGCGTCATGCATCGGGCCGTTTCTGTACGAACGCAACCCGCGGCAAGCCGGCGGCGTCCTCGGCGAAGGCCGCAGGCTCGTAGCCGCGCGCCCGTGCGAGCAGCGCCGCTGCCTGCCGGTGCTGCCCCTCACCGAATTCGAAGGCAAGCCAGCCACCCGGCTTCAGATAGGCGAGCGCATCGCGGACGAGACGCTGATGGATGGAAATGCCATAGGGCCCGCCATCGAACGCCTCGCGCGGTTCGTTGTCGAGCAGATGCGCGCTGTCGCTGTCGAGACGTTGCGTCGAGATATAGGGAGGATTGCAGACGACCAGATCGATCCGGCCCTCAAGGCCCTCGCCTGCAAGGCCACCGAACAGGTCGCCTTGCATCACGTGGACGCGATCGGAAAAGCCACAGCGTCCGGCATTCCTTCTGGCAAGCGCGACCGTCTCATCCGTGAGATCGCAGGCCCAAAGCCGGGCCGAGGAAAGATGCGTTGCAATGGCGAGCGCGAGATTGCCGGAGCCGCAGCACATGTCGATGACCAGTGGATTTTCGACCTGATCCTTGATCAACCCGATGGCGGTACGGCCGAGAATCTCGGTTTCCTCTCTCGGAACGAGCACGCCGGGAGCCAGTTCGAGATCGACCTCCATGAAACGGTGCAGCAGCGGTTCCTTCGGTGCTCCGTTCCGGTCTTCAACGCGTGCCTTGTCCATCGCGAACGCAACCCCAACCTGCAATCTTCAAAATCTTCCGCAATCAATACCCTAGCGAGGTAAACATAAACTGAAATCGGCCTACAGCGGCAAGCGTTAACCTCAATATGAATTCCTTGCCGCACCGGTAGCAGATTCGCAGCGAAATTAACGACCTTTGATGTGAAACAAAGTATTGTCGAAGCCGGTCCCAGCAAAGAAATGAGACATATGCGCCTGCAACCATGAGGTCACCGCCAATTCTTGCCGCGACAGCCAAGGCTGTACGTTCAAGAGGGGGACCTTACTGTTTGCAAGAGGAGAGAACCGAAGGTGACAGCGGACGCTTTTCACGCGGCCAAATCAAGATCGCTTCTGCCGATGGTCATGTCCTACATGGCCTCCGGCGGCAGCCTCATCATGAGTTCCGCTGCCCAGCTGCTGACATTCGCAATTCTGGCCCGGTCGCTCGGCGTCAACGAATTCAGCGTCTTCGTCGCCGTGACGGCGGTCTGCAGCATTGCCGTCCATCTCTGCGGGGTGGGCGCCATGGAATGCCTGGTCCGGCGCGTCGCGCGCGATCCCTCGATGTATCCGGTCATGCTGGGACATAACATCATTCTCACGGCCGTCAGCGGCGTGGCGCTCGTCCTGCTTGGAGTGGCCATCCTTCCCGTCTTCTTCGCGCTTTCGCCCGATCCGTCGCTCAATCTCATCGAGATGACGCTGCTGCTGATCACCAACATCATTTTCGTGCGTCTGATTGTACTGACTGAACAGATTTTCATTGGTCATTCGAATTTCGTGTCGGCCAATATGACGGTGGTCGGCTTTGCGATTGCGCGCACCGTTGCCGCCGCACTTGCCTGTCTCGCGTTCGGCGTCTCGACAGTTGCGGAATGGGCCATCTGGCAATTTGCCTGCCATGTGCTGGTCGCCGCCGTCTGCATCCGGGCATTGGCAAAACTGGGCCGGCCGAAATTCGAGATCGTCCGGGAAGAACTGCCGCTCGGGATGTATTTCAGCATCCCCTTCATCTTGAGAGCCGTCCGCCAGAATGCCGACCTTCTGACGCTGAGCCTCGTCACAACAGCTGAAATCGTCGCAAGCTACAGTGTCGCGCGCCGGATTCTGGAAAGCAGTTATCTCTCCGTCGAGGCTTTGAACCGGCTCATGTATCCGGGTTCGGCACGGGCTGCGGCAAAT
Source organism: Rhizobium herbae (assembly GCF_017873135.1). Lineage (GTDB taxonomy): Bacteria > Pseudomonadota > Alphaproteobacteria > Rhizobiales > Rhizobiaceae > Pararhizobium > Pararhizobium herbae. The sequence continues at coordinate 467,979 of NZ_JAGGJV010000004.1, forward strand.
GGCCTTCACAAGGCCATGGACCGTATCCGCAAGGTGCTTTTTGCCGCAACCGGAATAAGCCTTGCGGCCGCCACGACCGTATTCGTACTCGCCCCATTGCTCCCCTACCTTTTTGGCCACGAATATCTGACGCTCGTCTCCTTCGTCAGAAAACTCTGCTGGGTGGTAGTGCCGCTCGGCATGTGGTCGATTGCCGTCGAAGCACTCGGCGCCGCCGGATACCATGCTGCGCGCGCCACCGTCATGGGTCTCGGAAGTATTCTAGGCGCGGCACTCGCCGCATGGGCAACGTGGTATGCCCCGCCGATGGGTACGGTCGTTTCCTTTTACATCATCGAGACTGCAATGGTCGCCGCCGCCTGGATCGTATTCTTCCAATACGCGAAAAAGGACGAGGAAGTCGATGCCACTAAAGCCGTGAATACATAAACACGTTATTAAGTTGTTTAGACAATGCTGCACGATACCTGTAGATGAACTGGCGTGACAAAGCCGGACACGAAGAGTGTGCCATGACACCTGCTGCCGAAAGCGTATTGAAACAACCGACCGAGCTCTCCAGCCCGCCCGTCGAGGGCACGCCTGTCGAGGGCAGCCGATCGCGGCCCAGCACCGGCGTGGTCCGCGCGATGGAGCGGTCCGACCTGCCGGCTATCGCCGACCTTTTCACGCGAACGTTCCGCAAGCAAAACCGGCACACCGACAGCGAGCTCGCCGGCTACCTTGAAACGGTTTTCTTCGGCAGTCCACTCTATTCGCCGGAAGTTGGCAGCCTCGTCCACCTTAACGAGACATCAACAATCGATAGCGCCATCCTGGCAATGCCACTCGAATTCATGGTTCACGGCCGTCCGGTCACTGCCCGGATTCTCTGCGCATTCATGGCCGAAGGGAAGTCCGGGGCAGCCGGGGCGGCCCGTCTCGCACGAATGCTGCGTGCTGCCCGACAGGATTTCTGCTTCACCGACAACGCATCGCCGGTCAGCGCCGACCATTGGGTTGCGGGCGGCGGACTTGTCCTGCCTGTCCAGAGCCTGGAGTGGCACCGGACCTTCCGCCCGGCTGCGGCCTGTCTCGACGTGGCAAGTCGCAAAGTTCGGTTCCTCGCAAAGCTACCGCTTCGAGGCCTAGCGCGAACCTTGGACCGCTTCGTGCGCCGCATGAAAACATCCTTCGCGGCCGCGCCGCAGGATGGGGTTGCAAGTTCGCCGATTTCCTTGAACCAGTTCATGGAACAGGCTCAAGGCATGATGGAACGCTTCTCGGTTCACCCGGTATTTTCCAAGACGGAATTCGATTGGCTGGTCGCCGCGGCGAAGCTGAATACCTCGCTTGGGGAACTCAAGTGCCGGAGTATTGCCGATGCTCAGGGCAAGGTCATCGGCTGTTACCTGTATTTCGGTGCAGAGGGCCGCAACGCCGTGGTGTTGAATATCCTCTGCCAAGAACGCCGGGAAGCGGCCGTTGTCGCACAGGTTTTTGCCGATCTCGACGCGCTCGGATTTGCCAGCGCACAGGGAATGGCGCAGCCTTTCCTGATGCACGCCGTGCTGCACCAGCGCCACCTGGTCCACAAGCACACCGGCTATTTCTGCCTTGTGACGCGACATGACGATCTGAAGAACGCTTCCATCGGCGAAGGGTTTTATGCCGGTGGCCTGGCATCGGAAAGCTGGAGCCGGCTTCTCCACGATTTTTGACGCTCTGTCTTTGGCACCGAACCTCGGTATTGGGGCATTTTAACGCCCGGTTTACCATAATCGGCTATTCGTGGTGTTCATCTAAAGGACGGCGATAGTCTTGACGGACTGGCGCACGCCGCGGAGACAGAACGGATGTATACGCCGAAGGAGCCGGATCTGCGGCAAGCGATAAAGCGCCCGGAAACGGCGTTGCGCTCCCGTCCGCGTGGCGGCTCCCTGCTGGATCTCGTATCCGACGATGACGATCAGAGCCTCCATCGGTCGGAGCAGGCACGAATGCCTGACGACACTGCACGCACGGCATTTTCGCCGGGCCGGCAACAGGAAGTGATAGCCGAGCAAATCAACACACGTTCCACGCCCACTCCCGTCAAGGGGCAATTGATGGGATATGCCGCAGCGCTCCGTGCGATCGGGCCGGATGACGTTTTCCAGTGGCTCAAGGATGGTTTGCTCTGGATCGTCGGTGCTACGGTCCTGTGTCTGGCCGCCGCCTTTATCTATGCGATGGTCGCCCAGCCGCGCTACACCGTCTATACCGACCTCGTGATCGATCCGTCCAATCTTCAGGTCGTCAACGATGACGTGTTCGGCTCCAGTCCACTGCGCGATTCGCAATTGCTGGAAGTTGAAAGCAAGCTGCGGATCCTCACGTCGCGCAATGTGCTGACCCGCGTCATCGACAGCATGAAACTGACCGAGGATCCGGAATTCGTAAAACCGGATATTCTGGATGGCATCAAGCAACTCTTCTCGAGTGCAACCGAAGATGAATCGGAACAGGGAAAGATGCTCAGCGCGATCCGTGCTCTCGCAGAGCGCGTCGAGGCGCGGCGCGAAGAGCGCTCTTTCGTCGTCGCCCTTGGCGTCTATACCGACAATCCGGAGAAATCCGTGACCTTGTCCGACGCAATCGTCAGTGCTTTCGAGACGGAAATCTTTGAATCCGCCGCGCAGAGTGCCGGCAGGGTCGCGACGACGCTCAACCAGCGTCTTGAAGAGCTTCGCCGCAACGTCACCGACGCGGAAGCAAAGGTCGAGGAATTCAAGCGGCAAAAAGGGCTTCAGTCGAACAACGGCGAACTGGTCAGCACGCAGCTTGCGGCCGAACTGAATACGCAGGTCCTGGCCGCCCAGCAGCGCTATATCGAGCTGGAAACACGATACAAGCAGATGCAGGAGGCCATCTCGACCGGACGCGCCAGCTCCGCGTCCGTTTTCGCCTCCCCGGTCATGACGACGCTCAGGCAGGATTACGACGCAGCCGTCCTGCTGCTGAATTCCCTCACACTGACCTACGGCACCCGCCACCCGCGGATCACGGCTGCCAATTCCGACCTTTCAACACTGAAAGCATCGATCACCAACGAGGCCAAGCGCATCGCCGATACGGCGCAAGGCGATATGAAACAAGCCAAGTCCACGCTCGACGCGCTGCAGGGCAAGGCGACCGAGCAGCAGTCGACCGTCTATATGGACAATGATTCACAGGTCCAGCTGCGTGACCTGGAGCGCGACGCACGCGCCAAGGCAGCGCTTTACGAAACGCATCTGACCCGCGCCCAGCAGATCACCGAACAGCAGCAGATCAACACCTCGAACATCCGGGTGATTTCGCGTGCGATGCCGCCGAAGTCGCGCAGCTGGCCACCGCGAACCCTGCTGCTACTGATGGCGGGAGCCTTTGCAGGCATTGCAATCGGCGTCGGGCTTGCCCTCCTCCTTGGCGCGCTTCGCGTCCTGCGCCAAAACCAGCCTCACGCGGGCTGACCATGAAAACCGCGTCGCCGGAAAGTCGCACACTGCCGGACTTCGGCAGTATCGGGATCGGCGGCATCAGTGCCGGTGCCATCCTGTTTATGGCGATTTTCCTGTTTTTCTGGATTTCGTTGACGCCATTCGTCGATCTCACCGGCGAAGCCACTCTCGATCCTTCGGCCGGCAATTCGAACCGCCTGAACCAGATCGTGTCCCTCAGCCTCTTCGCCGGCACGCTTTGCTACGGCATTCTCCATCCGTTGCGCGGAACCATTCTCCAGCCGCGGGCGCTGCTGCTTCCGATGTTCGGCTGGTTCCTCTTCGTCTCGCTTATTTCCAGCCATCCGATGCTCGGGATCAAGGCCGTCATCCTGACGGTCATGGCGACCATCAATGCAAGCATCTATCTGCTGATGCCGTCCTCGGAAAAGCAGTTCGCCAAGATGCTGGCGATCGGCACGCTGATCATGCTGGCGACCGCCTATTACGGCATCGTGTTCAAGCCCGAACTTTCGATCCACCAGCTGTCGGAATTGCGCGAACCGATGAATGCCGGAATGTGGCGCGGCCATTTCCCGCACAAGAACAGCGCCGCCGCTGCAATGGTGGTTGCAGCTTTCTTCGGTCTTTTCGTGATGAGCGTCTGGTCGCGTCTGGCCGGGACTACGATCATCGTGCTCTCCGTCGTGTTTCTGATGCACACCGGCGGCAAGACCTCAAGCGCCATGCTGCCCGCCATCCTGATCCTTGCCTGGATTTTCGAACGCGTCAGGTTTTTGCGCATCCCCATCGTGATCGGCGGCGTCGGCCTGTTCAATCTCTTCGCCGTCGGCTCGGCAGTCTTTCGCCCCCTTGGCGATTTCGTTACGTCGTTGGGCATCGACGCCACCTTCACCAACCGCGCCGACATCTGGCGCTTCGCGTTCACTGCACTGGCGGAAAGTCCGATCACCGGATACGGCATGAAGGCATTCTGGCAAACCCAGGAACTCGTCTATAGCGGCGGCAGCGTCGAAACCTGGGCAGTTACGGCTGCCAACGGGCACAATTCCTATCTCGACATCGCTTTGATGGCGGGTATCCCCGGCCTGGCAATGACGCTTCTCTGGGTTCTGGTTCTGCCGTTGCGCGACATCTCCCGCTTACCACCAGCAGTTGAACACTCCCACCTCACCAGGCTTTTCATCCGCGTCTGGCTTTACCTCATTTTCAATGCCGGCCTCGAAAGCCTCTTCTTCGAAGGTGGCAATCTGCTCTGGTTCACATTTCTCTATTGTCTTTATGGCCTGCGCTTCCAGTCCTCGGCGACGCTGACCGAGGAAAGCACCGCTTCCGCTGAAAGGCCGGCAATCCATGTCTGACATTCTCGACAAGGTCACCGATATCGCCGACCGGCTGAACAATCGTCTGATATGGCGGTTTGCCAGGACAAGACGGCCAATCCCGACGGAACGGCCGATCGTCTCGTTCACCTTCGACGACGTTCCGGATACGGCCTGGACAAATGGGGCAGCCATTCTGGAAAAATACGGCGCGCGCGGCACTTTCTATATCGCCGGCGGCCTGGAGAGCCGCGTGGAACCGGATCGCCGGCTGATTTCGGCGGAAGGTTGCCGTGACCTTTTCGCACGCGGGCACGAAATCGGTTGCCATACCTTTTCCCACCACAAGATCGGCAGCCTGACCAGCCGAGCCTTTGCCGGTGATCTCGATCGAAATGAAACCTTTCTGGCGGACACCGGCATTTCCCGCCGGGCCACCAATTTCGCCTTCCCCTACAATGCAGCATCGCCCCGGCTTCGGCACGTCCTTCAAAAACGCTACACGACATGCCGGGCCTCCGGCGAAGCGATCAACCGGGGATCGGTCGATCCATTCATGCTGAAAGCCGTGGAAATCCACCAGCCGGAGGATCGCGCGCTTGGCCTGACGCGGTGGATCGACGATGTGGCGATCAATCCCGGCTGGCTGATCTTCTTTACCCACGACGTCAGCTCCACACCGACGCCCTACGGCTGCCGGCCGGAAACCCTCGAACGGCTCGTTTCACATGCCACTGAGCGCCAATGCGATATTCTGCCTGTCTGCGAGGCGCTGGACAGGTTCGGCTGGCAGGAGGCACGCCCTTGACCGTCATCGACCAGACAATCGCCAAGCCGAGGCTGTTGAAGATCAACAACTATTTCTATCGGAGAGGCGGCGCAGAAGCGGTGTTTCTCGACCACATCGCCATGTTTGAACAGGCGGGATGGGACGTCGTGCCCTTCGCCATGCAGCACGAACTGAACCCGCCCTCCCCATGGTCCGACTATTTCGTCTCCGAGATCGAATATGGCCACGAGACGGGTACGCTGAACAAGATCAGACAAGTGGCGAAGATCATCTATTCCTTCGAGGCCCAGCGCAATCTCAAGCGGCTGATCGAACGGATCAACCCGACGATCGCGCATGCGCACAATGTCTATCATCATCTCTCGCCGGCGATCTTCTCGACGTTGAAATCGGCCGGAATTCCGACTGTCATGACAGTCCACGACCTCAAGCTTGCCTGTCCCTCCTACAAGATGCTGCGCGATGCCAAGGTCTGCGAGGCGTGCAAGGGTGGTCACATTCACAATGTCCTTGTTCACCGCTGCATCAAGGGTTCCACAGTTCTGAGCGCGGTCGTCCTGGCCGAGACCGCATTGCACCGAAGCCTGGGGCTATACCGCAACAATCTCGACCGGCTTGTCGTGCCCAGCCGCTTCTATATCGACAAGCTCACCGAGTGGGGCTGGCCGCGCGAAAAGATGGTCTACATCCCGAATTTCGTCGATGTTCATGCGTTCGATACAGGCTGGACCGAAGGGGACTATTTCGCTTTCGCGGGCCGGCTTGCGCCTGAAAAGGGGATCGATACGCTGATACGGGCCGCGACCCTCGCAAAACAGAAGCTGGTGATTGCAGGCACAGGGCCGGAAGAAGCCGCGTTGAAAGAGCTCGCGCAGACGCTTGGTGCGGACGTCGTTTTTGCCGGCTATCTTTCCGGAAAAGCGCTGCATCGCCTGATCGGCGAGGCGAAAGCCCTCGTCCTGCCATCCGAGTGGTACGAGAACGCACCCATCAGCGTTCTGGAAGCCTATGCTCTCGAAACTCCGGTTATAGGCGCAAGGATCGGCGGGATTCCGGAGATGATTCTTGAAGAAGAGACCGGTTTGATGGCAGCACCCGGAGATGCGCAGGGGCTGGCCGCCGCCCTTGCCGCGATGGATGCGCTTTCCCCGCAAGCGAGGCGCGACATGGGCAGCAAGGCGCGGGCATGGATTTCGGTTGAGTTCTCATCATCCGCCTATCTGCGGCGAACGACGGAACTCTATTCCAGTCTCGGCACATCGCTGCCGGTTTCCACGCAGCAGCTGACGCAATCAAATTGATACACAATTAGACCGCACAACCCACAATTTCGGCCGTTCGATACAATTTTAACGGTTATCTTTCCCTGATTTCAGCCGCTCGCATCTAAAACACATCCCGAGGAACAGGGATGTGGAATGATGAGCAAGAAGCCGCACGTTTCCAAGACGGCAATCTTTCAGCCCCAAAATGGGCAGGCAGACGTTCAGAACATCGCCCGAAAGAGCGGCGAAGGCGTGTTCATCACGGATTCTGGCATACCGGCGGGTGTACCGGTAGAGACATCGTCGGCAGCTTTTGACACGACTGCTGACGTCTTAAACGGGTCCGAGAAACGGCGCATCACGGTTGTGCCGGTTCCTCCGCTGAGCGAAACCTCCCTTTTTGAGTCGAATACAACCGTCGAGAGAAGATTTGCTCGCCCGAGGGTCATGATGCTTGGAACCAGAGGCATCCCGAATGTCCAGGGTGGCGTCGAGAAGCATATCGAGATGATCGGCACCGAGCTGGTTAATATGGGGTGGGACGTGGAGGTCATCGGGAGGCGCCGGTATCTGGCAAATCCTTTGCAAAACACCTGGAACGGCATTCGCGTGATCCCGCTTTGGGCGCCGAAGACAATGATCCTCGAAGCCATCGGACATAGTGTCGTCGGCGTTCTGTTCGCAGCACGCCACAGACCCGATATCCTGCATATTCACGCCGTAGGGCCCGCACTGGTTGCTCCCCTGGCACGCCTTTTCGGCCTCAAGGTGATCGTCACCCACCATGGCTATGACTACGAGCGCCAGAAATGGGGGCGGTTTGCCAAGCGCATGCTCAAGCTGGGTGAAGCATTCGGAATGTACACGTCCAACGGGCGTATCGCGATTTCGCAGGAAATCGTCAGCGCGATGCGGGAAGAGTATCATATCGCCGTCGATTTCGTGCCGAATGGTGTTTCGGTGCAGCCGAAGACCACCTCAACGGAGACCCTCGAGGCCTTCGGGCTGACGCCTCGCCAATATATCGTCATGATGGCGCGGCTTGTTCCGGAAAAACGCCAGCACGACCTGATCCTCGCCTTCGCCAAAACCGGTCGGCCGGAAAAACTGGTCCTCGTCGGCGGCGCCGATCACGAGACCGAATATTCGGCTTCCGTGAAGGCTCTCGCGGCGGAAACGCCCTCCGTCGTCATGACCGGTTTTCAGACAGGCGCCTCGCTGGCGGAACTCTACAGCAACGCGGCGCTCTTCGTCCTCCCCTCGAGCCATGAAGGAATGCCGATCGCTCTCCTCGAAGCCCTCAGCTACGGTCTTCCGGTTCTCGCAAGCGATATCGTTGCCAATCGGGAACTCAAGCTTCTCCCAAGCGACTATTTCCCGATGGGAGATATCGACGCCTTGGCGGCGGCTTTGGAACGCAAGCTCTCCATTCCGTTCCACGAAAACGGAACGGACGCGCTGATACGGCAGATTCAGACGGAATATAGCTGGAGGAAGATCACCGAGCGCACGGCGGAAGTCTATCGATCCGTTCTGCGGCGCCAGAAACGCTGAAGGTGCCGGCCATCCCGTCTCATCAACCAAATTTCAAGTCATTGGGCAGTACCATGGGCGGTGTCACAGCCCTGTGCAACAACGCGCCGACGATGCTTCATTCGAACCAGGAGGTCATTTTGGGTGTATCCATCATCATCAAGACCTTGAATGAAGAAAAGCGCATAGCCGCAACCATTGAAAGTGCCCTTGCAGGACTTCCCGGAGGCATCGGCGAAGTCATCATCGCCGACAGCGGCTCCAGGGACCGCACGGTGGAGATCGCGTCCGGCTATCCGGTCATCGTTGTGCAAATCGCGCCACCGGCTCAGGCCAGTTGCGGCATCGGGCCGCAACTCGGCTTCCAGTATTCGAGCTTCGATCATATCTGCCTGCTTGACGGCGACATGACCCTCGATCCGCAATTCCTGTCCGATGCGCTACGCTTCCTCGCCGACAATCCGGACGCCGCCGGTGTCACGGGACATGTGGAGGAAATGCAGACTTCCAATCTGGAATATGCCCGCCGGGTACAGCGTAATGCGCCCGAGAACCGCGTGGGCGACATCGACCGGATGAACGGCGGCGGCCTCTACCGGCGCAGCGCCATCGAAAAGACGGGCTATATCTCCGATCGCAATCTGCATGGCTACGAGGAATTCGATCTGGGCGTTCGGCTGCGAAGCCTCGGCTGGAAGCTTCACCGCCTCGATCGGCGCTTCGTCAGCCACTTCGGGCATACGTCGAATTCCTACAGGCTGCTGGTCCGGCGCTGGAACAGCATGTATCTGTTCGGTACCGGCGAACTGCTGCGCGCATCGATCGGAAAACCCTATTTCGGCCGGCTGATCGCCGAGCTGCCGGAACTCAAACTCTGGGCTGCCGTCTATGGCTGGTGGGCCGCGTCCATCGCCATCCTGCTACTGGCGCCCGGCATTGTTTCGGGTATCGCGGCGGTGATCGCGCTTGCCGCCGTGATCGTTCTCCTGATCAGCGTCAAGAAAGGCGGCCTTGCCATGGGCCTCTACACGGTTGTCGCCTGGTGTTTCCATGCGGCGGCCGTGCCGGCCGGATTTTTCCGCCGCCGCCTGCCTCCCGATGCCTGGATCGAAAGCCGGTCGGTCGGAACGGCGCAATGAGGCGAGCAATCCTATGGGGTCTCGCCGCATTGCTGGCGGTCCCGTCGCCTGTCGCGGCCGCGGACGAATGGCTGCCGGTGCGCGAAACGTCGATGGTTCTTGGCACGGCAAGTCCCCTCGACTTCTCGGCCTTCCTGCCCAACCCTGCGATCGATGACGGTAGCCAGCTTGTCACTGGGAAACAGGGCCGGCTTGTCCGCGCCGATGAGCCGGAAAAACCTGTGCGGCTTCTGTGCGCATCGCTCGCCTGGAGCCCGGCTTCCGGCGGCTATCCCGATCATGCCGACGCCGACCACTATGCCGCCGAACTTGCCAAACACGGCTACAACATCGCCCGGCTTCATTTTGTCGATGCCAGCCTGATGTTCGGCCGAAACAGCGATTTCGATTTCGACCCCGAAGTCCTCGACCGTGTCCACTATCTGCTCGCCGCGCTGAAACGCAACGGCATCTACTGGATCATGGACGGCCTCTCTTCCTGGCGCGGCGCCTATGGCGGTTATGACGACCGCTGGGACCCGGCAAGCGATCTGAAGCTCGCCCTTTATTTCGACGACAAAGCCTTCGACCACTGGCTGGAGTTCCAGCGCCGCTTCCTGACATTGGTCAATCCCTACACCGGCACAGCCCCGCTCGACGACAAGGCGCTCGCACTCGTCATTCTCGTCAATGAGAACAACATCGAGTTCGACAGCATCGTCCGCGAGCGGGAGGGCAAGCCGCATTACGACGAGCGCTTGAAGCTGCCGTTCAATCGCTGGCTTGAGAAGCAATACGGCTCGACGGCGGCGCTTTCCAAGGCATGGCCGGATCTCTCGGCCGGGGAACGATTGGAAGACGCATCCGTCGAATTGCCGAAATCGCGCTACGAGGATTCGCCGCGCCTCAAGGACTTGCAGGCGTTCTTCGTTTCCGTCGAAACCACCACCGCGGCGCGGATGACGAAAGCCCTGCGCGAACTTGGCTACAAGGGAGAGATCAGCAGCTTCAACAACTGGCCGACGATCCAGACGACGCTCAGCCGGCAGGACCTTCCGGTGATCACGATGAACACGTACCAGGACTGGGTTGGCAGCTACGCGCCGGGCGCGACGATGACGCAAAAGAGCTCCATCGACGACGGCGCCGGCTACATGCGCCTGATCGCCGCCGCCCGCTGGCTCGGCAAGCCTTTCGTCGTCAGCGAATACGACCATCTCTTCTGGAACCGCTATCGCTACGAGGCCGGGCTCGTGATGCCGGCCTATGCCGCGCAGCAGGGATGGGACGTGCTGTGCCGCCACGGGCACGGGCCTATCATCCTGAAATATAACGAGCCCTATGCGCACAAGAAGGCCATGCTGCCCTATGCCATTGCACTCGACCCGGTCGCGCGCGCCGGCGAGACACTGGCGGCCCTTCTTTATCGCCGCGGCGACGTCTCGGCCTCGAAACTGACCATTCCATTCCTTGTGCGGGGCACCGAAGATCTTGACGACGACATGCAGGCACGCGAGCCGGAACGGCTTACCGAGCTTGCCCTTGTCGGCGCGATCGGCATGGAAAAGGCAGGCGAGGTCGACGACGGATTAACTGTTGGCCAGCCGCGAGCATCCGTTGATCCGCAGACCATCCTCGATGCCGCCAGGGCCGCCGGTTCTCTGGCCAAGGACAATCAGACCGATCTGAGAACAGGCCTCTACGAAAGCGACACCGGCGAACTGCTGCTCGATCGCCTGCGCGGGCAATTGCGCGTCTCCACTCCCCGGACGGAGGCGGTGGCTTTTTCCACGCTCAGGGAGCCCGTCAATCTGGGGACGGTGAAGGTCGAGGCTTCGGACGGCGACGGATTGGTCTCCGTGTCCGTGCTGGACAATGCCGCATCCATTGCGCAAAGCCGCAGACTTCTCGTCATTTACGCGACCGATGCGCACAATACGGGCATGCGCTTCAGCGACGACGAAGAAAAGGTGATCGCCGATTTCGGCCGGCTTCCCGTCCTCATCAGGAAGGGTTACGTCGATCTGTCGCTCACGCTCGCGGAAGCTCGATGGCGATTGACACCGGTCACTCTCAATGGCGTCGCCTCGGTGACCGCCGCCCAGACGATATCGCCGGCCGGTTTCCGTATTTCCAACGACACCATCTCCGGTCCGACGACCTTCTTTTTGCTCGAAGCCGACTGAGGCATCCGCAGAGCGGTTTTCTGTTCCGGGCTAAATTTTCGCACCGATTGACTTATCGGGACGGAGGAATACCTATTCCTGATCGCAATCGGCCTCCGCTTGCACCGGGGGCGAATAGGCGATCCGGGCCACACCGTCACGGCAGCGTGACGCACGGGCCGGTGTTTCGGGCAACCTGGAGGAGGATTGCAATGCGAGACCACGTTTTTACGATCAGCTTTTTGGCCACTCTTCTCTGTCCGCTCGCAGCCCTTGCCCAGGAAGGCGATGCCGAGGCAGGCGCGACCGTATTCAAGAAGTGCGCCATCTGCCATGTGGCCGACACCGACAAGAACAAGGTCGGACCCTCCCTGAACCACCTGTTTGGAAGAAAGGCCGGAACGCATCCGGACTTCAGCTACTCATCGGCAATGAAGGAGGCCGGCGAAGGCGGACTCGTTTGGGACGAGGCAGCATTGCGCGACTATCTGCACAATCCAAAGGCGAAAGTGAAAGGTACGAAGATGGCCTTCGCCGGAATGAAGAAGGATGACGAAATCACCAATCTCATCGCCTACCTGAAGCAATTCTCGCAGTGAGAGCTACCCTTATGCGCGCAATTATATTGCACGCGGCGCTAATTGCCTGAATTTGTTGTTCGTGAGATACTGATCCGGCATTTTCTACAGATTACGCATTCATGTCCACAGCCGTTCAAGGCAGGGAGGGGACAGGAAATGGCTGTAGTGCTTATCCTCGTTATTCTGGCAGTCGGATCCGTGGTGTTCCATCTGCTCAGCCCATGGTGGTGGACGCCGATCGCGTCCAACTGGTCCTATATCGACAATACCATCACCATCACGTTCTGGATCACCGGTTTCGTCTTCGTCGCGGTCGTCTTGTTCGTTGCCTATTGCGTGCTGCGCTTCCGTCATCGCCCCGGAAACCGGGCTGCCTATGAGCCGGAAAACAAAAAACTGGAAGTGTGGCTTGCCTCGGTCACGGCCGTCGGCGTCGCAGCCATGCTCGCCCCCGGCCTTTTCGTGTGGAACCAGTTCGTCACCGTCCCCGCCGACGCGACCGAGGTCGAGGTCGTCGGCCAGCAGTGGCTCTGGAGCTTCCGGCTCCCAGGCGCCGATGCCAAGCTCGGCACATCGGAGAGCCGGGCCATCGGTGACGGCAACGCGCTGGGAGTCAACACCAGCGATCCGAATGGCCTCGACGATATCATCATAGAGGGCGGCGAACTGCATCTGCCGGTCGGCAAGCCCGTCAAGATGCTGTTGCGGTCGATCGACGTGCTGCACGATTTCTACGTCCCGGAATTCCGGGCAAAGATGGACATGGTTCCGGGCAGCGTGACCTATTTCTGGTTTACGCCGACACGAACGGGAAGCTTCGAAGTCCTCTGCGCCGAACTCTGCGGCACCGGTCACCCGCAAATGCGCGGCACCGTGGTGGTCGATACCGAGGCGGACTATCAGACATGGCTGCAGGAACAGCAGACCTTCACCCAACTCCTCGCAGCAAGCAAAGAGCAGCAGCAGACGGCAATTGCATCCAGCGCCTCCTCCACAAAGTAAGAGACGCTCGAAAGACGATCCGGGAGGGAAATGATGGTCGATATCAGGTCCGGCGCAAGCGAAGCCATTCCGCTGGCGGAAGTCGAGGACGTCGAACTCTATCATCCGAAAAGCTGGTGGACGCACTACGTCTTCAGCCAGGATGCCAAGATCATCGCCATCCAGTATTCGATGACGGCGATCGCCATCGGCATGGTGGCGCTGGTGCTCTCCTGGCTGATGCGCCTGCAACTCGGCTTTCCCGGTTACTTCGATTTCATCGACGCCGACCATTATTACCAGTTCATCACCATGCACGGCATGATCATGGTGATCTATCTCCTGACGGCGCTGTTTCTCGGCGGCTTCGGCAACTACCTCATTCCCCTGATGATCGGCGCGCGGGACATGGTGTTCCCCTATGCCAACATGCTGAGCTACTGGCTCTACCTGCTTGCCGTCCTCGTCCTGGTCTCCGGCTTCTTCCTGCCGGGCGGTCCGACGGGCGCCGGCTGGACCCTCTATCCGCCGCAGGCCATCCTGTCGGGCACGCCGGGCGGCCAGGACTGGGGCATCCTGGTGATGCTTTTCTCGCTCATCCTGTTCATCATCGGCTTCACCATGGGCGGGCTGAACTATGTCGTCACCGTGCTGCAGGCGCGCGCCCGCGGGATGACGCTGATGCGCATGCCGCTGACGATCTGGGGCATCTTTACGGCAACGGTCATGGCGCTGCTCGCCTTCCCTGCCCTGTTCGTCGCCTGCGTCATGATGCTGTTCGACAGGCTTCTCGGCACCAGCTTCTTCATGCCCGCCATCGTCGAGATGGGGCAACAGTTGCAGCAAAGCGGCGGCAGTCCGATCCTGTTCCAGCACCTGTTCTGGTTCTTCGGTCATCCGGAAGTCTACATCGTCGCTCTTCCCGCCTTCGGCATCGTGTCCGACCTGATCAGCACCCATGCGCGAAAAAACATCTTCGGCTACCGCATGATGGTCTGGGCGATCGTCATCATCGGCGCGCTCAGCTTCGTCGTCTGGGCGCATCATATGTATGTCAGCGGCATGAACCCGAAATTCGGGTTTTTCTTCGCTACCACGACGCTGATCATCGCGGTTCCGACCGCGATCAAGGTCTACAACTGGGTGCTGACACTGTGGCGCGGCGACATCCACCTGACGCTGCCGATGCTCTTTGCGCTTGCCTTCATCGTCACCTTCGTCAATGGCGGGCTGACCGGGCTGTTCCTTGGCAATGTCGTGGTCGATGTTCCCCTGTCCGACACGATGTTCGTCGTCGCGCATTTCCACATGGTGATGGGCGTGGCGCCCATCATGGTCGTTTTCGGCGCGATCTATCATTGGTATCCGAAGATCACCGGCCGCATGCTGAACGAGGCGATGGGGCAGATCCACTTCTGGGTCACGTTCCTCGGCGCCTACCTGATCTTCTTCCCGATGCACTATCTCGGACTGCTGGGCATACCGCGCCGCTATCATGAACTGGGTGAAACGGCCTTCATTCCGGAATCGGCCCACACGCTGAACATGTTCATCTCCGTCATGGCGCTGATCGTCGGTGCCGCACAGATCCTCTTTCTCTTCAACCTCGCCTGGAGCCTGAAGAGGGGCAAGCCTTCCGGCGGCAATCCCTGGCGGGCGACGACGCTCGAATGGCAGACGCCGCAGACACCGCCCGCCCATGGCAACTGGGGCAACGAACTGCCGGTCGTCTACCGCTGGGCCTATGACTACAGCGTCCCGGGTGCCGCCGAGGACTTCATTCCCCAGAACCAGCCGGGGCTCGGCATGCCAACGCGGGAGCATGCCTCATGAGCGTCATGCTGATATTCCTCGCCGGCATTGCCGCCATCGTCATCTGGTGGATGGGCCAGCAGCGGCTGACCTCCAGGCCATGGCTGGAGGTGGGACACGTCGGACATCCGGGCGGCGGCGAGCGTTCTCCCATCCCGACTGCGAGAATCGGCCTCTATGTCTTTCTGGCGGTCGTCGGTGCCCTGTTCAGCCTCTTCGTGAGCGCCTATATGATGCGCGTCGGAACGCCCGACTGGTGGTCGACACCCATTCCACGGCTGCTCTGGCTGAACACCGCATCGCTGATCGTCAGCAGCGCCGCCATGCAATGGGCGAAGGCCGAAGCGCAACGCGGCCACGGCGCCACCATGCGGACCGGTCTCCTTGCAGCACTCGCAACTGCGATACTCTTCCTGACCGGACAAATCTTCGCCTGGCGGGAACTGACGCAGGCCGGCTATGTGCTTGCCGACAATCCGGCCAACAGCTTCTTCTATGTGATTACCGGCATGCACGGCCTCCACATTGTGGGAGGGCTGATCGCGCTTGGCCGGACAACGACCAGAACGTGGAATGGCGTGGTGACCGACAGGACGCGCCTGAGCGTGGGCCTTTGCGCCACCTATTGGCATTTCATGCTGATCGTCTGGCTGATCCTGTTTGCACTCTTTGCCGGCTGGGCAAATGATTTCGCCGATCTTTGCCGGCAATTGCTCACATAGGGAGTGAGATGATGGCTCAAACCATAGAGACGCATACCGGCGAAACGCTCCAGCGCCCCTTGGGATTGCGCGGCGTCGCAGCCGACCTGTCCTCCGATCAGCGTGCGTTCAAGAACATCTCCTGGGGAAAGGCCATGATGTGGATCTTCCTCCTCAGCGACACCTTCATCTTCGGCTGCTTTCTGGTCGCCTACATGACGGCGCGCATGTCGACGACCATCGCCTGGCCCAATCCCAGCGAGGTTTTCGCGCTCACCATCGGCGGGCATGAGATCCCGTTGATCCTGATCGCCATCATGACCTTCGTCCTGATCTCAAGCAGTGGCACCATGGCGATGGCTGTCAATTTCGGGTACCGCCGGGACCGGCGCACGACGGCGATCATGATGCTCCTGACGGCAGTCCTTGGCGCAACCTTCGTCGGAATGCAGGCATTCGAATGGTCGAAGCTGATTTCGGAAGGCGTTCGCCCCTGGGAGAACCCTTGGGGGGCGGCGCAGTTCGGCTCGACCTTTTTCATGATCACCGGATTTCACGGCACCCATGTGACGATCGGCGTGATCTTTCTTTTGATCGTCGCGCGCAAGGTCTGGCGCGGAGATTTCGACACCGAAAGGCGAGGCTTTTTCACCAGCCGCAAAGGCAATTACGAGGTCGTCGAGATCACCGGCCTCTACTGGCACTTCGTCGATCTGGTCTGGGTCTTCATCTTCGCATTTTTCTATCTGTGGTGAGGTGACGTGATGACACAGGTTGCAACGCATGCCCAAATGCAGGTGAAGGAGCAGCACCAGCAGCCTCCGATCAAGCTCTATCTCGTCGTCTGGGGCTTTCTCTTCATCCTCAGCGCCTGCTCCTATTTCGTCGATTATGCCGGCCTGCAGGGATATCTGCGCTGGTCGCTCATCCTTCTTTTCATGGCCCTGAAGGCGGGGCTGATCATCGCGATCTTCATGCATATGGCCTGGGAACGGTTGGCGCTCGTCTATGCCGTGCTGCTGCCGCCGGTCCTTGTGCTGGTTTTCGTCGCACTGATGATGTCGGAGGCGAACTACACTGCCTTGACACGCATGACCTTCTTCGCCGCGTCCCCGTAGCGGGTTAGGCCACCCTTCCGTTCATGCATCGCCACCCATCCAGAGCGGGTTCGTGCGCACGCCATGACGAGGACGAAGCAAGGGCCGGCGGTCAAAACACGGCCCAACAGCCCTTCCATCCAGCGGCAATTTTGATATGACCTCCTTCTTTCGAAGGAGTGAAAATGGCTGCGCGAGACCGATACTCAAGGAAGCTGGAATGCGGCCAATGCGGACACGCGGGTTTCGCCGAGGTGTCCGAGGACGACGATCCCCGCCGCAAGACACGGGGATTTGAGATCGACGACCTGCCCAGCGGCTTCGAAACCGAGTTCGCCTCCAGCAATCCGAGCAAACACATGATCCGTTGCCGGTGCGGCCATAAATTCAGGTTCGAGCAAAAGACAGCTTACGCTCCCGGAGGAGAGCCCAGACGGTGACCGCCCGGAAACTCGATCATATTTCGCTGGAAAATAGCGCGGCGGAAAGGGCAGCCGACCTTTGACGCGGACTTGGTCGAGGTCATCGCCGGCGCCCATAGCATCCGCAGGACCTATTTGTTGGCCATCAGCCACATCTTGCCAGCCATCGTTATCTCGCGAGGATCGTTCGATACGTCGTCGTCAAGGTGGCTGCGTCCCAGCAGCCCGAACTCTTCGAGTTCATTCAGGGTCACCGTCGTCAGGAACCTGATTTTCTGTGGCCGTTCCTGAAATCTGTCCGTCTTTGCATAGGTGACCGTCGCGTTCAGGTGGGTCCATTTCTTCGCCGGTTGCGGAAAAAGGTTGCCTTCCTTGGCGAGCTTCAGCCCTCTGATCTGGACCGGTGTGAGTTCGAGCTTAATCATATTCTGTCCTTGGATAGGCTATCGATCTGAAATGGAGAAAAAACTATCGGCAAGCAGTGCGAAGTTTAACGAACTTGCGAATATCGCCAATGCGTGGTGAAGAGGGCTCCGATCGAGCGGAACCCTCTTCACTGTATGAAGTCTAACACGTTTCCAGAATGGAAACTGACTACATCATGCCGCCCATGTCCGGCATACCGCCGCCGGCGGCATCCTTCTTCGGCAGTTCGGCAATCATGGCTTCGGTGGTGACCAGCAGGCCGGCAACGGAGGCCGCATTCTGGAGAGCCGTCCGGACAACCTTGACCGGATCGACGATACCCATGGCGATCATGTCGCCATATTCGCCGGTCTGGGCGTTGTAGCCGAAGTTGTCGGTGTTGCTCTCGAGGATCTTGCCGATCACGATCGAGCCTTCGTCGCCTGCGTTTTCAGCAATCTGGCGAACCAGCGACTGAAGCGCCTTGCGGACGATGTTGATACCGGCCGTCTGGTCGTCGTTGGCACCCTTGATGTCAAGAACGATCGAGGCCCGCAGCAGCGCGGTACCGCCGCCGGGAACGATGCCTTCTTCGACAGCAGCGCGCGTTGCGTTGAGCGCGTCGTCGATACGGTCCTTCTTTTCCTTGACTTCGATTTCGGTTGCACCGCCGACGCGGATGACGGCAACGCCGCCGGAAAGCTTGGCAAGACGTTCCTGCAGCTTTTCCTTGTCATAGTCGGACGTGGTTTCCTCGATCTGCGCCTTGATCTGTGCCACACGGCCGTCGATCTCGGCCTTCTTGCCGGCGCCATCAACCAGGATGGTGTTCTCTTTGGTGATCGTCACCTTTTTCACGCGGCCGAGCATGTCGAGCGTGACGTTTTCCAGCTTGATTCCGACATCTTCGGAAATGACCTGGCCAGCCGTCAAAATGGCGATGTCTTCGAGCATGGCCTTGCGGCGATCGCCGAAGCCCGGCGCCTTGACGGCAGCGATCTTCAGGCCGCCACGCAGCTTGTTGACGACGAGCGTTGCAAGAGCTTCGCCTTCAACGTCTTCCGAGATGATCAGCATCGGTTTGCCAGTCTGAACGACGGCTTCCAGCACAGGCAAAAGAGCCTGAAGATTGGAAAGCTTTTTCTCGTGAAGGAGAACATAGGCGTCCTCGAGTTCAGCAACCATCTTTTCCGGGTTGGTCACGAAATAGGGGCTGAGGTATCCACGGTCGAACTGCATGCCCTCGACGACTTCGAGTTCGGTGTCGGCGGTCTTGGCCTCTTCAACCGTGATGACGCCTTCATTGCCGACCTTCTGCATCGCTTCAGCGATGTACTGGCCGATTTCCTTTTCGCCGTTGGCGGAGATCGTGCCCACCTGGGCCACTTCATCCGAAGTGCTGATCTTCTTGGCCTTGCCGACGATGTCCTTGACGACTTCGGCAACGGCAAGATCGATGCCGCGCTTCAGGTCCATGGGGTTCATGCCGGCGGCAACGGCCTTGGCACCTTCGCGAACGATCGCCTGGGCCAGAACGGTCGCAGTGGTCGTGCCGTCGCCGGCGATGTCGTTGGTCTTCGAAGCGACTTCGCGGACCATCTGGGCGCCCATGTTCTCGAACTTGTCTTCGAGTTCGATTTCCTTGGCGACAGTCACGCCGTCCTTGGTGATGCGCGGTGCGCCATAGGACTTGTCGATGATGACGTTGCGGCCCTTTGGACCGAGCGTGACCTTGACGGCATCAGCGAGAATGTCGACGCCGCGCAGCAGCTTTTCGCGCGCATCGCGGCCGAATTTGATTTGTTTGGCAGCCATAGAAAGAACTCCCGGGCTCATCGCCCAATGGTCTTCACAAAAGGGATAGAAAGAAACGACCGGCTATCAGCCGATAACGCCCATGATGTCAGCTTCCTTCATGATCAGAAGGTCTTCGCCGTTGAGCTTGACTTCGGTGCCCGACCATTTGCCGAACAGGATGCGGTCGCCAGACTTGACGTCGAGCGCAATGATCTTGCCGCTCTCATCGCGGGTACCGGTGCCGACAGCGACGATTTCGCCTTCCTGCGGCTTTTCCTTGGCGGTATCCGGAATGATGATGCCGCCCTTGGTCTTGGCTTCAGCCTCGATACGGCGCACGACCACACGATCGTGCAGCGGGCGAAAATTGGTGCTTGTCATGTTTTGGATTCCTTGATGGGATCACGGCCGGATGGCTCATCCCATCGATGATAAGTAGCACTCTCTGGCCTAGAGTGCTAGCGATCATTCCATGGCGAAGCCGATGCAATCAAAAACACCCGGATTCGCTTGGTAGTACCCGCATGCTTCTGCTATCAGCGTTTCAGCTCAATACGCGAAAGAGACAGTCAATGAATGCGACGCCGTTTCCCGGGGCGACAGTGTGACCGAATCCGCTGACACGGCGTTTCTTGCGTCCCTCGGATGGTCCGATTTTTTTGCATCCCAGATCGAACCGCACGAAACCGACCTGATACCACGGCGCATTGCCGAGGTTCACCGCGCCCGCCTGAGCGGCATATCCGCTGCCGGCCCGGTCAGGCTCGGTCTTGCCCATAAGATAAACACCGCCGACTTCGCGGTCGGCGACTGGGTGCTTGCCGATCCCCGGACCCATCTGCTCATCCGCCGCCTTGATCGCCGGACTGTGTTGCAGCGCCGGACCGAAGGCAGGCACGTCCAGCAGCTTGCCGCTGCCAATGTCGATACGCTGTTCATCGTCACATCCTGCAACGCCGATTTCAGCCCTGCCCGGCTGGAACGCTATCTGGCGCTGGCCAATCAGGCCGGAACGAACCCGGTGATCGTGCTGACCAAGGCCGACACGATCGACGATGCCAGCGCCTTCGAGCAGGAAGCACGGGGGTTGCAGCGCGGCCTCGAGGTCGTGGCCCTGAATGGCCGCTCCGCCGATGCCGCAGGCGCGCTCACCCCATGGTGCGGCACCGGGCAAACGGTGGCGCTGGTCGGATCATCGGGCGTCGGCAAGTCGACGCTGGTAAACACGCTCGCGGGCCTCAGCCACGAGGCCGCTCAGCAAACCGGAGAGATCCGCGAAAGCGATGCCAAGGGTCGCCACACCACGACGTCACGGTCGCTGCACGCCATCGCCGGCGGCGGCTGGGTGATCGATACGCCGGGGATGCGCACACTGCATGTCAGCGACGCATCGGATGGGATCGATACCCTGTTTTCCGAGATCACCGACCTTGCCCCTCTTTGCAGGTTCCGCGATTGCACCCACGACCATGAGCCGGGCTGCGCGGTTCAGGCGGCGGTGACTGCCGGCACCCTGGACGCGGACCGGCTGGCCCGCTGGCGCAAACTGCTCGACGAAAACGTCAGCAACACGCCGGTGCAGACGGGACCGCGCGGCAACAAGATCAGCCAGAAGAAAAAATACTGAGGGCTGGGCGGTCGACATGCAGTTCAAGCGCAACGAAATTCATGAACTGTCGATCTTTCTCGCGATCGTCCAGTATCGCAGCTTCCGGAAGGCGGCGGATCATCTGGATGTGACGGCTTCGGCGCTCAGCCACAGCATGAAAGCCCTTGAGCAAAGGCTGGGCGTGCGTCTGCTCAATCGAACCAGCCGCAGCGTTGCGCCAACCGCCGCCGGAACGGCGCTGGCCGAAAAGGTTTCTGCAGGGCTCGAGCTCATAAACTCCGGCTTGGAGGACCTGAGCGGGCACTATCAGGGTGCAGCCGGCAGCATTCGCATCAATGTTCTGAAGGATGCGGCCGTTCTGCTTTTGAGGCCGGCCATTCCGATCTTCCAGCAGCGCTTCCCCAATGTCGAGCTTGAGGTCGCCGTGGACGACCAGTTTGTCGATGTCACCGCGGAAGGCTTCGATGCCGGGATCCGGTACGGCGGCACCATCCCGGAAGACATGATCGCCATCCCTCTCACGCATCCTTTGAAATGGGTCGCGGTCGCAGCACCCGACTACCTCAAGAACCACGGTCGCCCTGCGGTGCCGGAGGACCTGCATTCCCATCACTGCATCCGCATCCGTACAGGCCGCGGACAGATCTACAAATGGGAGTTCGAACGCGGCGACGACCGGCGCGAGATCGACGTTCCCGGAGCGCTGATTTCTGGCGAAACCGACCTTGCCATCAATGCGGCACTTGAAGGTGTCGGGATATCCTATTGCCTGGAAAGGCTTGCAAGCCCCTACCTGTCGGCTGGGCGCCTGGAAGTGGTTCTTCCGAAGTGGGCGTCGATGGGGCCGCCGCTTTCGATGTATTACTCCAGCCGACGTCAGCTTCCCTTCGGCGTCGAGGCCCTGATCAAGATCATTCGAAACCTCAACGGACTCTAGGGCTTACCTCCGATCGATGAGCAGAGTTCATCGGTTCAGTGATTTCCAACCCATTGATTCATCGCTGCCCGGCATTGTACCGCTTCTTCCGAACCTTCATGGCCCTCGCTCCGGAGCAGGGCGTCGTTCGAGAAGAAGCGGAATTCAAATGAGCAAACGGGTCATCTTTACCGGCGGCAGCGGCAAGGCCGGCCGCCACGCCGTTCCCTATCTACTGAACAAGGGGCACAAGGTCCTGAACCTTGACCTCGTGCCGCTGGACTACCCCGGCGTCCGCACGCTCATCACGGATCTGACCGATGGTGGCCAGACCTTCAATGCCTTGTCGATGCATTTCGGCGGCGAGGATCTGCAGACGGGAGGCGGACCCGCTAAGGTTGACGCCGTCGTGCATTTCGCCGCAATTCCGAGCCTCTTCCTCAAGCCCGACAACCAGACCTTCGCGGTCAATGCGATCTCGACCTACAACGTCATCGAGGCCGCCGCGAAGCTTGGCATCCCCAAGGTGATCATCGCATCCAGCGAAACGACCTACGGTGTCTGCTTTGCCGAGGGCGACAAGGAATTTCATTCCTTCCCGTTGGAAGAGGACTACGATATCGACCCAATGGACAGCTACGGTCTGTCCAAGGTCGTCAACGAAAAGACCGCGCGGGCGTTTGCGATGCGCAGCGGGATCGACATCTACGCCTTGCGGATCGCCAACGTCATCGAACCGCATGAGTATGACCGTTTTCCGGCTTTCCTCGCCGATCCGGCATCGCGCAAGCGCAACGCCTGGAGCTACATCGATGCCCGCGACCTCGGGCAGATCGTCGACCTTTGCCTTAAGACAGATGGCCTTGGCTTCCAGGTCTTCAACGCCGTCAACGACACCATCACCGCGACCGAACCGACACGCGAGTTTCTCAGCCGCTGGGCTCCGAACACGCCAATCGTCCGAGAGCTAGGCGAATTCGAAGCGCCTCTTTCGAACCGGAAGATTCGGGAAGTTCTCGGCTTCAAGGAAGAACACAACTGGCGGAAATACGTGTCCGGCATCTGATTGCGCGTTCGAGCCGCGAGGCATGAAGCCGTAGCGGACGGCCGCGATCTCCATCTCAAAAGGAAGACGACATGACGATAGAACCAATGGTCGCCGGCATCCCGCAGATGGGTTACGGCACGTGGAACCGCTCCGTGGACGAAGCCTATCAGGGCGTCATCTGGGCGTTGGAGGCCGGCTGCCGGCACATCGACACCGCCCAGGGCTACAACAATGAAGAGGGCGTCGCCCGCGGTATCAAGGATGCGGGCGTGCCGCGCAGCGACATCTTCATTACCACGAAGGTGAAGCCAGAGAACTACGGACCCGGCGCGATCATGCCTTCGGTCCGGGAAAGCCTGGAAAAGCTGCAGACGGATCAGGTCGATCTGCTGCTTTTGCACTGGCCATCGCCGCACAACAAATATCCGCTTGCGGACTATCTCGGCCAGTTCGCCGAGGCTTTCGACATCGGCCTGGCCAAGCGGATCGGCGTTTCGAATTTCACCAGGGCGCTGATCGACGAAAGCATCCGCCTGCTCGGTGATCGCACGATCACCACCAATCAGGTGGAGTGCCATGTCTATATGCAGAACCGGCCGATCATCGATCATTGCGAAACGCTCGGCATCGCCGTCACCGCCTATTCCCCGCTGGCGCGTGGCGCCGTCGTCGGCGACCCGGTTCTCGAAGAGATCGGCAAGGCGCATGGCGCGACGGGTGAGCAGATCGCACTCGCCTTCCTGATGGCCAAGGGGCATATCGTCATCCCTTCTTCGTCCAGGAAGGATCGCATCATCCTGAATTTCGAGGCGCGCAAGATCGCGCTGACACCGGCCGAGATCAAACGCATCGAAGGTCTGGAAAAGGGCATGCGACTGGTGAACGGCGACTGGTGCCCCGTCTGGGACGTTTGAGACCCAGCCTCCCGATCAATCCACCGCTTCAGAAAAGCGCTGAAACCGTATCGACAACGCAATAAGATTGCGGTAACAGAGTTGATTAATCGATTAATCAACTCTGTTGGATCGAATGGCCGTAGCGCGCACAGGATCGAATCTCAGCCAGATCGCCGCTCTCCTCGGCGTGTCTTCGGCGACGGTTTCCAATGCGCTTTCCGGAAAAGGCCGGGTCTCGGCAGAGCTCGCCGAGAAGGTCCGGGCGACTGCCGCCGAACTCGGCTATACGCCAAGCCTAACCGGGCGGGCGCTGCGCACCGGCCGTACCGGCGTTCTTGGCCTCGTACTCCCCGACATCGCCAATCCGCTGTTCCCGCAGATCGCCCAGGCGATCGAACATGCGGCAAGCAAGGCCGGTTACGGTGTGCTGATCGCCGATTCGCGCGGCGATGTTGCGCTCCAGACCGACGCCATCAACCGTCTGATCGAACGTAATGTCGACGGCATCGTCATCGTTCCGCGGCTTGGCACCCGCATTGCGGATATCGGTTGCCCGGTCGCGGTGATCGACAGCCCCTCCACCCCCGGCAATACGGTTTCCGCCGATCATTGGCAGGGCGGACAGGCGATTGCCGAGCATCTGGTCTCGCTTGGGCATCGCAAGTTTCTGCTGATCGGCAACAACCCCGCGTCGAACGTGCAGAACGATCGCATCGGCGGCATGAAATCCCGGCTTCCCGAGGGCGGCATTGCGGACGTGCTGTGGATTGAAAGGCACGAGCAGGTTCATGGCAAGGGAAGTCTTCTCGGCCTAAAGCAAAAGTTGGACCAGGGTTTTACGGCCTTTGCAGCCGTCTCCGATCTGCACGCGCTTCGGGCGCTGACCGAATTGCAACGCGCCGGCATCGGTGTGCCCGAAGATGCCAGCGTCACCGGTTTCGATGATCTCGTCTGGTCGTCTGTCATCACCCCCAGCCTCACCACTGTCCGGATGAACATGGCTGAAATCGCCGACATCGCCATCGCGGCGCTGGTTCGCGTCATTGAAGCCGATACCGCATCCGGTTCCGACATACCGCGGACCGCGACCGGCACGGTTGCCGCCGCCGAGCGATCCAGCGTGCCCATGCAATTGGTGGTCCGGCAGACATCGGGACCACCGGCACCCATCGACAGCGCATGATCAAGAAAACCACCAGCCCCCCCCCAGAAGGAGAACGCATATGAACAAAATGATCTTTTCATCGGCTGCCGCGCTGATGCTGACCATGGGTGCCGCCCATGCGCAGGAAAAGACCCTGACGATCTCCGTCTATGCCTTCGCGCAGGACGAGTTCAAGGAGATCGTCTACGATCCCTTCGAAGCCAAATGCGGCTGCAAGCTGGTGGTGGAAACCGGCAACAGCGTCGAGCGTCTGGCCAAGATCGAGGCCAACAAGGCCAATCCGGTCATCGACATGGCGGTCGTTTCCATGGCCGACGCGCTTTCGGCTGCGCGTAGCGGTCTGATCGAGAAGATCGATACGTCCAAGCTCACCAATTTCGACAAGCTCTACGACATTGCCAAGGACCCGAACGGCGACGGCATGAGCGTCGGCTACACTTTCTATGCCACCTCCATCGTCTACCGCACCGACAAGATGAAGATCGAGTCCTGGGCCGATCTTATGAAGCCGGAATATGCCGGCCATGTCGCCTTCCCGAATGTCACCACCAACCAGGGGCCGCCGGCGCTCTACATGCTCGGCCAGGCGCTCGGCAAGGATACACCGGACCTCAAGGGCGCGATCGAAGCGGTCGGTGCGGCGAAGGACGACATCGTCACCTTCTACGTCAAATCCTCGCAGCTCGTTCAGCTGATGCAGCAGGAGGAAATCTGGGCGGCACCGATCGGCCGCTTCTCCTGGGCGCCGTTCAACAAGCTCGACCTGCCGCTCGGATGGGCGACCCCGAAGGAAGGCCAGACCGGCGGCATGAACGTCATGGTCCTGACCAAGGGATCGAAGAACCAGGATCTGGCGCTCCAGTTCATGGACTTCTGGCTGTCGACCGAAATCCAGACCAAGCTTGCCGAAAAGCTGGTCGACAGCCCGGCCAACAAGGAAGCCAAGGTTTCCGACGCGGTTGCCGGCAACATCACCTATGGCGAGGAGACGGCCAAGAGTCTCAAGCTGATTCCGTCGGCGGTCGCGCTGGATAACCGCGATGCCTGGCTGTCCGAGTGGAACGCCAAGGTCGGCCAGTAACCGCCAATACGAATGCCTCCCAAGGCAAGGGGCGCGGCCGGCCCATTTTTGTTCGCTGCCGCGCCCCGACTGAAACATTTGAACACCGCTGGAGACGACCAACCATGTTCCAGAACCGGGCAGAAGCACTGGCGCTCGCCCTGCCGGCCGCGATTTTCGCCGGGCTGGTCTTCCTCGTGCCGGTCATCCTGCTGCTGTCGGAAGGGTTTCGCTCGGCGGATAGCTGGAGCCTGTCGGCCTATGCGGACTTCTTTTCGCAGCCGCTGAACCGGACCGTCTTCCTGCGGACGCTGAAGCTCGGCGCGATCGTGACTGCCGCTGCGGCCGTGATCGGCTATGCCACGGCCTATGCCATCGTCAGCCTGCCGCCGGGCGCCAAGGGACGCATGATCGGACTTGTGGTTCTGCCGCTGATGATTTCGCCGGTGGCGCGCACCTATGCCTGGATCGTCATCCTCGGCCGTACCGGCATCGTCAACCAGGCGCTGATGGCGATTGGCCTCAGCGACGAGCCTATCCGCATCCTGTTCAGCGAAACCGCCGTCTTCATCGGCCTACTGCAGCTCTTCCTGCCGCTGATGGTGATCTCGCTCATAAGCGCGCTCGAAAACCTGCCCAAGGATGTCGTGCCCGCCGCCCGCGTCCTTGGCGCCAACTGGTTCCAGGTGTTCTGGAAGGTCATTCTGCCACTCACCCGTGAAGGTCTGGTGGTCGGCGGAACGCTGGTCTTCACCGGCTCGATGACGGCCTATATCACCCCGGCCATTCTTGGCGGATCGAAGGTGCTGATGCTGGAGACGCTGCTTTACCAGCAAGTCACCGTCGCCAACAATTTCGTGTCGGCCAGCGTCATCGCCTTCATCCTGATCGTCATGAGTTTCGCCGCCAATATTCTCCTGAAGCGGGTCGCAACGGCGAGGAACAAGCGATGACCCAGAGACTGTTTGCCCCGATCACTTTGCTTCTGGTGTTGATCTTCCTGATCGGCCCGTTCCTGATCATCGTCGCCGCCTCGTTTTCGGCCGGCGATACGCTGGCCTTCCCGCCGCAGGGCTTCTCGTTCAAATGGATCCTCAAGGTCTTCACCGTCGAGAGCTTTCGCGACAGTTTCGTCATGTCTATGTTCCTGGCGATCGGCGGCACGTTCGCGGCCCTTCTGCTCGGCATTCCCGCTGCCTATGCCATGTCGCGCTACAAGCTGCCGTTTTCGGAAACCGTGCGCACGATCGTCTCCGCACCGATCATCGTGCCGGGCATCATCGTCGGCCTGGCGCTGCTGCGCTATTTCGTCGTGCCCATCGGCCTTTCGATCACGCTGGCGCTGTTCCTCGCCCATACGGCTCTGGTGCTGCCCTACGCGGTGCGGGTGGTCTCGGCGAGCCTCAATAACCTGCGCTCGGATATCGAGGAAGCGGCGGTACTGCTCGGCTCATCCCGGCTCGGGGCTTTCTTCCGGGTGGTGCTGCCCAATATTCGCGGCGGCATCCTGTCGGCCTTCATTCTCGGTTTCGTCACCAGCTTCAATCAGGTGCCGGTCTCGCTGTTCCTCTCCGGGCCCGGCGTGCGCACCCTGCCGGTCGACATGCTCGGCTACATGGAGATCGTCTTCGATCCGTCGATCGCCGCCCTGTCTTCGCTGCTCGCTTTCCTGTCCATCGGCATCGTCTTTGCCGCCGAACGTTTTCTGGGGTTCTCCCGTTATGTCTGACACATCCTTCCTCACCCTCGACAAACTTTCGCTGGCCTACGGCAATACAGTCGCCGTCAAGGATCTCGATCTCGATATCCGCAAGGGCGAATTGCTGGCGCTGCTCGGCCCCTCCGGCTGCGGCAAGACCACGACCATGCGTTCGATTGCCGGCCTGATGACGCCGGTTGGTGGACGCATTCGCCTTGATGGCGCCGACATCACCCGCGTCGCGGCCAACAAGCGGGCGGTCGGACTGGTGTTCCAGTCCTATGCGCTGTTTCCGCATTTGACGGTGTTCGAAAATGTCGCCTTCGGCCTGAAGCTCAAGGGCATGCGCGGCGCGGAACTGGAGGCAAAGGTCGCATCAGGCCTCAAATCCGTTGGCCTTGCAGCCTTCGCCGATCGCAAGACGCCGGAACTGTCCGGCGGCCAGCAGCAGCGCGTCGCGCTTGCCCGCTCCATGGTGATGGAACCCAAAGTGCTTCTGCTCGACGAACCGCTCTCCAATCTCGATGCCCGCCTACGGCTTGAAATGCGCACGGAGTTGCAGCGCGTGCAGAAGGAAAGCGGCGTGACGATGATTTTCGTCACCCACGATCAGGTCGAGGCGTTGGCGCTCGCTGACCGGATCGTCGTGATGAAGAACGGCGCCATCGAGCAGATCGGCACGCCGGAGGAGATCTACAACCATCCGGTCTCCAGCTTCGTCGCCGATTTCGTCGGCTTCGAAAACATCTTCGCCATCCGCGACGGCAAACTTGTTGCCGGCACCGGCGAGGTCTTTCTTTCGGGCAAACTTCCCGAGGCAGCCGGACTGGCCTGGCGCCCGCGCGCAATTTCTCTGGGCTCCGGCCCCTTGAAGGGGATCGTGCGCGGCGTTTCCTTTGCCGGCGGCACGCGCGAATATGTGCTGGAAACGCCACTGGGTATCATCAAGGCCGAAGTGGACGCGGCCTTGCCGGCTCATGCCCTCGGTACCGATGTCGCGTTCGACCTGCCGGTCGGAAGCGCCGCACCGCTCAAGCGGTTCGGGTAGGCCGCCATGGGTGTCTGGATCGATACGGATATGGGATTTGACGACATCGCGGCCATTCTGGTGGTGATGCATGCGGGCATTGCCATCGACGGCATATCGCTGGTGTTCGGCAACACGCCGATGGACCAGGTTCGCCGCAATGCGGCGGGTGCGGCAAAGGCATTCGGCTGGACTGTCCCTACGCATGCGGGGCGCAGCCAGCCCGTCCTCGGCGCACTGGCAACCGCCCAGGCAATCCTCGGCGCGACCGGCATTCCGACGGCGGGGTTGCGGCTACCGGATGCGGACGATCCGGCA
Organism: Rhizobium herbae; assembly: GCF_017873135.1. Lineage (GTDB taxonomy): Bacteria > Pseudomonadota > Alphaproteobacteria > Rhizobiales > Rhizobiaceae > Pararhizobium > Pararhizobium herbae. Next base: position 497,167 of record NZ_JAGGJV010000004.1, read on the forward strand.
AGCGACGATGCCTTCTCGGCCCTTTGCGCCTGGCTGGAAAACAGCCCCTCCCCGCGCCGTATCCTGGCGCTCGGCCCGCTGACCAACATCGCGGCTCTCGCGTTGGCAAGGCCAGATCTCGCCGCCCGGATCGATGACCTGACCTGGATGGGCGGCGGGCTGTCGCGCGGCAACCACACGGCCTCCGCCGAGTTCAACGCGCTTGCCGATCCGGAAGCCGTTGCCATCGTTCTGTCCCACGGCCTGCCGCTGCGCATGGTCGACCTCGACTTCTGCCGCAAGGTTCTGGCGGCGCCCGAGGATATCGGGCCGATCCGCCATGCAGGCGGAACCAACGCCGCGTTGCTGGGCGATATGCTGGCCGGCTACATCGACATCGGCGTCAGCCGCGGACGGCCGGCGATGGCAATCTACGACCCATCGGCCGCCGCAGCCTTCGTCCGCCCCGATCTCGTCACCTTCCAGCCAGCAAGGATCGAGATGGAGCTTGCCGGCTCCCTGACACGCGGCCGCACGGTGGTGGAAACCCGTGCCAGCCACGGCACCTTCAATGCCGAATTCGCAGCCGATTGCGACGCCTCGGCGATCAAGGCGATCGTGCTGGATGCCCTGCGCTGGGAGGCGGGCAAATGACGAACCCTTCGACAAGAGAACCCACCGACCTCAACAATGTCAATCTGCGCACCCGCGCAATTGCTGCGGCAAAGGGCGATGCCCCCTTCGACCTTCTGATCGTTAACGGCACGCTCGTCGACATGGTGACGGGCGAACTGCGGGCCGCCGATATCGGCATTGTCGGACCGTTGATCGCCAGCGTTCACCCCACAGGGGAGAGAGTCGATGCATCAGAGATCATCGATGCCTCCGGCGGTTTTGTCTCACCGGGATTGATCGACACGCATATGCATGTCGAGAGTTCAATGGTGACGCCCGCCAACTATGCCAAGGCCGTGTTGCCGCGCGGCGTGACGACCATCGTCTGGGATCCGCACGAGTTCGGCAACGTCCATGGCGTCGCCGGTGTGCGGTTTGCCGCCGATGCCGCCCGCCTGCTGCCGCTGCGCATCATCCTGCTTGCCCCTTCTTGCGTGCCGTCCGCGCCGGGCCTGGAACTGAACGGCGCCGATTTCGATGCCGAGGTGATTGCCGATCTCCTGTCCTGGCCGGAAATCGGCGGCGTCGCCGAAGTGATGAACATGCGCGGCGTGATCGACCGCGATCCGCGCATGAGCGCCATCATCCAGGCGGGGCTTGCCTCGGAAAAGCTGGTCTGCGGCCATGCGCGCGGCCTGAAGGACGGCGACCTCGTGGCGTTCATGGCTGCCGGCGTGACCTCCGACCACGAGCTTGTCTCGGCCGAGGATCTGATGGCCAAGCTGCGCGCCGGCATGACCATCGAGCTGCGCGGGTCGCATGACCACCTGCTGCCGGAGTTTGTGGCCGAACTGAACCGGCTCGGCCATCTGCCTCAGACGGTGACGCTCTGCACCGACGATGTCTTTCCTGACGATCTTGCTGCCGGTGGTGGCCTGGACGACGTGGTCCGGCGGCTTGTGCGTTACGGGCTGAAGCCGGAATGGGCATTGCGGGCGGCAACGCTCAATGCCGCGCAACGGTTGGGCCGGTCGGATCTTGGTCTGGTTGCCGCCGGCCGGCGCGCGGATATTGTCGTGTTCGATAGCCTTTCTGACCTGCGGGCGCGCGTCGTCGTAGCCAACGGCGTCCCGGTGGCCGGGGACGGTCATATGCTGCAGGAGATCGCGCCCACAGATACATCTGCGCTCAGGCATTCGATGAAGATCGAACCGCTGACAGCCGATGATTTCCGTGTCGCTTCCGCTGAAAAGACCGTTCAGATCGCCACGATCGATCAGCCACGCTTTACCCGCTGGGGCGAAGCGGCAGCAGAAGTCCGGGACGGCTTCGTGGTGCCACCTGCAGAAACCACACTGATCGCGGTGGCGCATCGTCATGGACTCGGCGACAGCCGTCCGCGCGTCGGGTTTCTTCGGGGCTGGGGTGACTGGCACGGCGCCTTTGCCACCACTGTTTCCCATGATAGCCATAACCTGACAGTGTTCGGCAGCAACCCGGAAGACATGGCGATTGCCGCCAATGCGGTGATCGCCGCCGGCGGCGGCATGGCGGTTGCGTCTGGCCGCGAGATCGACGCAATCCTGCCACTGCCCCTTTCTGGCCTGGTCTCCGATGCGTCGTTGGACGATATCACGCGGGATTTCGCAGGCATTCGCGTGGCCATGGAGCGTATCGTCGAATGGCAACCGCCCTATCTCGTCTTCAAGGCGTGCTTCGGAGCAACCCTTGCCTGCAATGCCGGGCCGCACCAGACGGACAGAGGCATTGCAGATGTCGAAACCGGAACGCTGCTGGAAAGCCCGATCCCGTCCGGCGCCTGATATCGTCCGCCAAACGGCTCAGACGGGTTTCAGCTCCTGCTCCACCAGCGTCGTCCAGAAGGCAACACCGGGGCCGATCGCCTCGTCGTTGAAATCATAGGCGGTGTTGTGGTGCAGCGCGCCATCGACGGCGGGACCGTTGCCGAGCCAGACATAGCAGCCCGGTGCTTCGCCGGCGAAGAAGGCGAAATCATCGCCCGCCGTGGATGGCGGAAAAACGGTACGCAACCTGTTGCCAAAGACCGTACTGGCGGCCTTCAACGCACGCGCGGTCGCGTCGGCATCATTGACGACTGGCGGAATGCGGCGCTCGAAACCGTAGTCGACGGAAATCCCGTACATCGCAGCCGTGCCCTGCGCGAGACGGCCGATTTCCGTTTCCAGCTGATCGCGCACGCCAGGTGAATAGGCCCGCGCCGTACCGCCGATTTCGACAATATCGGGGATGACATTCAGGGCTTTCGGATTGCCAGCCTGCACTGAACAGGCGCTGACCACAGCCGGTTGCAATGGATCAATCACCCGCCCGACGATGGTCTGCAGCGAGGCGAGGAAGGTTGCGGCCGCGGTGATCGGATCCTTGCCCAGATGCGGCTTGGCGCCATGGGTGCCGGTACCGCGAAATGTAACGCGCCAGCTGTCGGAGGAGGCAAGCTGTGGGCCCGCGACGACGGCCATTTCATCCGTGTCGAGGCCGGGCATGTTGTGCAGGCCATAGACGGCATCGCAGGCAAAGCGTTCGAACAAACCTTCCTCGACCATGCGTTTGGCGCCGCCGCGTCCTTCTTCCGCCGGCTGGAAGATGAAGTGCACGGTGCCGGAGAAGTTGCGCGTCCTGGCCAGATACCGTGCAGCGCCCAGCAGCAGGGTCGCATGGCCGTCATGGCCGCAGGCATGCATCTTGCCGTCGATCCTGGACTTGTAGGGCCGCTCCGCCGTTTCCGGCATCGCCAGCGCATCCATGTCGGCGCGAAGGCCGATGCTGCGCAAGCCGTCGCCGACCTGCAATGTGCCCACCAGACCGGTACCGGCCAGTCCGCGCGTCACGGAAATTCCAGCCTCTTCCAGCAGGTCTGCGACGATGCCGCTGGTGCGCTCTTCCTCGAAGCCGAGTTCAGGATGGGCGTGCAGGTCACGGCGCAGAGCGGTGAGGAAAGGCAGGTCGGCCAAGAGAATTGCGGGCAGGCGCATCGGCAAGTCGTTCCTTGTCTCCAAAGGGACGTGCCAACCGCCCCGAAGGCAGACATGCTTTCCCTTGACGTTCTGCGGGTATAGAGGAAAACCACACAAAATCGAATACTATTCCGTCGTTTAGCTCAAAGGCGTTCCCGCCTGACCGAAAGAGGAAGACGCCATGCAGCCGCATGATTTCTGGCAGGAACTCCATCCGGCAGGCACATACGATAGCCGTGGAAGCCATCTGGATTTTTATCCCGCCACATTGAGCGATGCTCGGCAGTTGCGGCTACCGATCCGGCCCCTGGCCGACGGGGAACACGCGCTGGCGTCGTTGATCGTCAACCAGGCGAGCTTTGCCGTGCAGGACGCATTGGCTGCCCAGCTTGCCGAAAAGCTCGCTCCCTTCAAGCCCGATGTGATCGTCGGCATGCCAACGCTTGGCCTGACGCTTGCAAGTGCCGTTGCGCGCGCCATGGGCCACGACCGGTATGTTCCGCTCGGCACGTCGAAAAAATTCTGGTACCGAGCCGATCTGTCGGTGCCGATGTCGTCGATCACCACGCCGGATCAGACGAAACGGCTCTATATCGATCCGCGTATGCTGCCGCTTCTGGAAAACCGGCGTGTCGTTCTCGTCGACGACGTGATTTCGAGCGGTACATCCATCGTTGCCGGACTTTCCCTCCTCGCTGTTGCCGGCATCGAGCCCGTGGCCGTCGGTGCTGCCATGCTGCAGTCGCGCCGATGGCTGGAACCGTTGGCGGCGTTGGGTGAACATTGGCCGGATACGATCGTCGGCGTTTTCTCCACGCCCCTGTTGTCAAAACTTCCTGACGGACGCTGGCGCGCTTAAGACGCCGCATCACACGAATGTGATCCGGCAAAGTAATTCCATCGCCAACCATGGTCTCCAAGGCTCCGCAGGCACGCTGCGCTGTGCAAAAAAGCCGCACATCCCATCAGAAATTGTGGACCTTTTCGATGGTGGCATTGTCCTCGACAGGATTGTGTTACGCTAGGTTTCAAGAGCATGGAGCGATCGCCAGAGGCGGTGATTCGGGCCTGAGCGAGGTTGTGCAATCTTTGGCACACGCAGTTCGACCGGGATCTTGGATCCGCCGATACCGCACAAGCGACGCGGCGCTCTCTGTTTGAATTATCACTGCAATGACAAATATTTGAAGGAACTTTTGGGGACAATAAATGTTAATCTCGTTGAGCGAGCCGACAGGCAGCGATCCCGTCTCAACGAACCGGCCGCGGGAGAGCATGATGCAAAAGACCCAGTCCGATGTCTTCGATCTCTTTTCGGAGATTTATACCAGCACAGCGCAAGAGGAGATTAGTCTCCAGGAATATCTCCTCGCATGCCGCGATGATAAAAGCATGTATGCCACCGCGCAGGAGCGCATGGTCGCCGCCATTGGAGAACCCAACTTCGTCGAAACGAATGCCGACGAGCGCCTTGGCCGAATTTTCTCCAACCGAACCATCAAGATCTATCCGGCGTTCGCCGATTTCTACGGCATGGAAGATACGATCGAGAGGATCGTCGGCTATTTCCGCTATGCCGCCCAGGGCCTGGAGGAGCGCAAGCAGATCCTTTATCTGCTCGGACCCGTCGGTGGGGGCAAATCGTCTCTGGCCGAACGGCTGAAGAAGCTGATGGAGCAACGGCCGATCTATACGCTGATGGTCGGCGGCCAAATCAGCCCCGTCTTCGAATCCCCTCTCGGCCTGTTCCATCCCGAACGCATGGCCGATCTTCTGGAAGACAAGTACGGGATTGCCAGGCGGCGCCTTACCGGCATGATATCGCCCTGGGCAACCAAGCGGCTCGACGAGGTCGGCGGCGACATCTCGAAATTCAGCGTCGTCAAGCTGATGCCGTCGCGCCTGCGCCAGATCGGCATCGCCAAGACAGAACCGGGTGACGAAAACAACCAGGATGTCTCGGCGCTGGTGGGCAAGGTCGATATCCGCCAGCTCGAAAACTTCAGCCAAGCCGATCCCGACGCCTATTCCTATAGCGGCGGATTGAACCGCACGACGCAGGGGCTGCTCGAATTCGTCGAAATGTTCAAGGCGCCGATCAAGGTGCTGCACCCGCTTCTGACCGCAACCCAGGAGGGGAACTACAACGGCACGGAGAATTTCGGCGCCTTCCCCTATCAGGGCATCGTCGTCGCCCATTCGAACGAATCCGAATGGCTGCAATTCAAGAACAACAAGAACAACGAGGCATTCCTCGACCGCATTCTGGTGGTCAAGGTGCCCTATTGCCTGCGCGTCACCGAGGAACGGCAGATCTATGACAAGCTGCTTCGCGAAAGCGCGCTGGCGAAGAACCCCTGCGCGCCGGAGGTGCTGGAGAGCCTTAGCCGCTTCACCGTTTCGACACGGCTCTCCAAGCATGAAAACTCGCCCCTCTATACCAAGATGCGGGTCTATGACGGCGAAAACCTGAAAGACATCGATCCAAAGGCAAAATCGGTGCAGGAATATCGCGACGCGGCCGGTGTGGATGAAGGCATGAATGGCGTCAGCACCCGCTTTGCGTTCAAGGTTCTGTCGGAGACCTTCAACTACGACACCAAGGAAATCGCCGCCGATCCGGTGCATCTGATGTATGTCCTGGAGCAGGCGATCAAGCGCGAGCAGTTTCCCAAGGAAACCGAGGCTGCCTATCTCGACTTCATCAAATCGGAACTGGCCGCACGCTATGCTGAGTTCATCGGCCATGAAATCCAGAAGGCCTACCTGGAATCCTACAGCGAATACGGCCAGAATCTGTTCGACCGTTACATCGCCTATGCCGACGCCTGGCTTGAGGACCAGGACTTCAAGGACCCCGACACGGGGCAGATCCTCAACCGGGGCATCCTCGACAACGAACTGTCGCAGATCGAGAAACCGGCAGGCATCGCCAATCCGAAGGACTTCCGCAATGAGGTCGTCAAGTTCACGTTGCGTGCCCGCGCCAAGAACAACGGCCGCAATCCGTCGTGGATGAGCTATGAAAAGCTGCGCGAAGTCATCGAAAAGCGTATGTTTGGCCAAGTGGAAGACCTGTTGCCGGTGATCAGCTTCGGTTCCAAGAAGGACAGCGCCAGCGAAAAGCAGCACGCCGAATTCGTCCATCGCATGATAGAGCGCGGATATACCGAACGGCAGGTCCGGCGTCTGGTCGAGTGGTACATGCGCGTCAACAAGGCGGGTTGAGCACGCAGATGCCTAGGGGTAGCCAATGCCGAATTTTATCGATCGCCGTCTCAACCCGAAAGACAAGAGCCTCGGTAACCGGCGGCGTTTCTTGAAGCGGGCCCGCGAGGAACTGAAACGAACCATCAAGGAACACGTCAAGACCGGCCGGATAGCCGATATGGATGCCGGGCGCAAAGTGCCCATGCCTGCGCGCGGCGCCGATGAGCCCACCTTCCAGCCCGCCCGCGGCAGCGGCGATCGTCAATATGTCCTGCCCGGCAACCGCGAGTACACGCCCGGAGACCGCATCGACAAACAGCCCGGCGCCGGCGGGACAGGATCGGCCGCGGGAACCGGCCGGGACGACGACGATTTCCAGTTTCTGCTGTCGCGGGAGGAAGTCCTCGATCTCTTTTTCGAGGACCTGGAACTCCCCGACATGGTCAAGCTCAGCCTGAAGGAAGCGGTCGCCTACAAGCCGCGCCGGGCGGGCTTTGCCACGAGCGGCTCTCCCACCAACATCAATGTAGGGCGCACCATGCGCAACAGCTACGGCCGGCGTATCGCGCTGCAGCGGCCGGGGCGAAAGGTGGTGGAAGCAATCGCCGAGGAGATTGCCAGGCTGGAGGCGGAAACGACCCCCGACACGACACGGCGCCAGCGCATAGAGGCGTTGCGCGAGAAGCTGGACCTGCTGGAGCGCCGGCGGCGGCGCATTTCCTATGTCGATCCTGTCGACATTCGCTTCAACCGCTTCGAGCGTCAACCGTTGCCGAATGCCAACGCGGTGATGTTCTGCCTGATGGATGTGTCGAGTTCGATGGGCGAGCGGGAGAAGGACCTCGCCAAGCGTTTCTTCGTTCTGCTGCACCTTTTCCTCAAGCGCCGCTACGACCGGATCGATATCGTCTTCATCCGCCACACCGACGAGGCTGGCGAGGTCGATGAGGATACCTTCTTCTACAGCCCTCAAAGCGGCGGCACTGTGGTATCCACCGCGCTGGAGGAAATGCAACGCATCATTGAGGAACGTTACCCGGCCAAGGAATGGAATATCTATGCCGCCCAGGCCTCGGATGGCGACAACATCTCCCGCGATTCGGAACGGTGTGCCGCGCTTCTCAACGGACCGCTGATGCGGCTTTGCCAGTATTATGCCTATGTCGAAATCATCGACGAGCGCGAAACGGAAATCTTCGGATCGACCGACAACGGCACGTCGCTCTGGCGCGCCTATCGCACCGTCGACGGGGAATGGCCGAATTTCCAGATGACGCGGATCGCTCGACCTTCCGACATCTACCCTGTCTTTCGAAAGCTCTTCGCCAGGCAGCCAACCCTGCAATATCGTAGCTGAACGGAGCCAGGGATGGGAAAAAACGCAGCCTCGAAACTGCTGTTTCAGAGTTCCGACTGGAGCTTCAAGACGCTGTCGCATGCCTATGATGCGATTGAGACGATCGCGCTCGACGAACTCGGACTCGACGTCTACCCCAACCAGCTCGAAATCATTTCGTCCGAGCAGATGCTCGACGCCTATTCATCCGTCGGCATGCCGCTGATGTACCAGCATTGGTCCTTCGGCAAGCGTTTCGTCTTCGAGGAACATGGCTATCGCAAGGGCCATCACGGCCTTGCCTATGAGCTGGTGATCAACTCCAACCCCTGCATCACCTATCTGATGGAAGAAAACACCATGGCCATGCAGACCCTGGTGACCGCTCACGCGGCCTTCGGCCACAACCATTTTTTCAAGAACAACTACCTGTTCCGCCAATGGACAGACGCCGGCGCCATCCTGAGCTATATGGAGTTTGCCAAGAAATACATTACCAAATGCGAGGAGCGGCATGGGACCTCCGCCGTGGAGGTCATTCTCGATTCCGCCCATGCGCTGATGGACCAGGGTGTTTTCCGCTACCGCCGCCCGCCCCGCCTGTCCTCGAAAAAGGAGCAGGAGCGAGCCCGCGAAAGACTGGAATACGAAGAACAGACCTATAGCGACCTGTGGAGGACGCTGCCCCGCGCAACCGGGCGGCCCGACCCGGAAGAAGCCGAGCGCGACGCGCTGGAGCGAAAGAAGGTGCTCAACCTGCCGGAAGAAAATCTGCTCTATTTCCTTGAGAAGAACAGCCTGATCCTGGAACCGTGGCAGCGCGAACTGCTCCGCATCGTGCGGGTCATCGCCCAGTATTTCTATCCGCAGCGACAGACCAAGGTGATGAACGAGGGATGCGCCACCTTCGTGCACTACACCATCATCAACAGGCTGTTCGACCAGGGCAAGATCAGCGAGGGCGCCATGCTGGAAATGCTCCATAGCCACTCCAGCGTGGTCTTTCAGCCGCATTTCGACGATCCCCGTTTTTCGGGCCTCAATCCCTACGCGCTCGGATTATCCCTGATGCAGGAGATCGAGCGCATCTGCAACCATCCGACCTCGGAGGATCGCGACTGGTTTCCGCAGATCGCCGGCAGCGGTCAATGGCGAGAAACCCTGCTCGATGCCTGGGCAAACCACCGGGACGAGTCCTTCATCCTGCAATATCTGAGCCCCCACCTGATCCGTAAATTCCGGTTGTTCCTGCTGACAGACCAGGCAGACGAAAAATATTGCGAAGTCGCCTCGATCCACAACGAGCGCGGCTACGAGGCGATCCGCAAGGCGCTGGCCAGGAGCTACGACGTCGGGGCCAACCAGCAGGACATCCAGGTGGTGGACGTCGATCTCCTCGGCGACCGCCGGCTTCGCCTGCAGCACAACATCAAAAACGGCATCCTGCTGGAGGAAGGCAACCGCGACGCCACCCTCCGCCACATTCGTCATCTCTGGGGTTATGACGTCAGCCTCGCCGGCATTGACGCGGAAACAGGCGACGTTCGTTATGAATGTTCGACGACCCAACTGGGCGGATAGACGATAGGCATGCTCGATCCCTGGCTCGAACATCCTGGAGCTTTGGGGGATGACGAAGCGGGCTTTAGAGAAAATAGCTGAGCTTCAAGGGCAAAAGAGCAGCGCCCAGCACCGCTGCGTCGCCCTTCGTCTGGCTGAGGACCAGTTCGGCCTCCGGTGGGCCAACGTCGTAACGGTGCACCCGGTCGGAGAATTTGCGCACCCTGGCGATCATCATGCGCCCGAGCTCCACCGGCAACTGTCCGCCGAAAACGATCGCCTGCGGATCGAGGACGGCGATCAGAGTCGCAATCAGCCTGTCGAGCGTCGGCATTGTCCGCTCCAGCCATTCTTCGACGCCCGGCCAGCTGGGGTCGAAGCGATTACGGAGATCTTCGACGGAGTGGATATCGATACCGTGTTCCTGCAGCGCGGCTAGCAAATACTGGAGCGCTGGCCGATTGAGAGATTCCGCCGGCGTATAAATCCCGCTGAATTCCCCGGCGTTGCCATGGGCCCCCAGATGCGGCTTGCCGTCGATGATCACCCCGCCGCCAAAGCCGTGGTTGAAAGAGAGATAGGCAAAGCTCTGATAGGAAAGTCCCGCGCCGCGCAGGCTTTCGCCGATAGCACCGGTGGTCGCGTTGTTCTCAAGCCAGACCGGAAGCTGGAAAATCCGCTCGAGATCCGGCCGAAGATCAATCAGCGACCAGTCGCGCAAGGGTTCCGGCGCGTTGAATTCGCGGATACCTGAAATGAAGAAGCCGGACATGGAGAAGCCGAGCCCCAGCAGCCGATCGCGAGAAATCCCCTGCCGGGCCAGCATTGCCGACAGTTCGTCCGATAGCGCCTGCAGCGTCGTTTCGCGGCGCTCCGGCGCAAGACCAAGCCGCATTTCCTCGATCACGTTGCAGCCGAAATCAGCCAGGCAAAGCACGGCACTATCGGTGTTTATCGAGATACCCAGCGAATAGACGGCTTCATCGACCAGTTCGATCGTCGGGCTCGGCTGCCCGCGACCGCCTTTTCGCGGCGGCCCGGCCCGTAGGAGATTGCGCTCGATCAGCCCCTCCACCAGCCGGTGGACCGATTGCTGCGTCAGGTTGGTCAGGTCCGTCATCGCCGCGCGGGTGATCGGCTCATGCCGGCGCACGATGTCGAGGATCATGCGCTCGTTGTCGCTGGCAAGCGGCTCGATCGCACGATCTGAAGGCGCAGCAGACGGGGATGGGGCTTTGGAACGTGACATGATCTTTGACTTACCGGCTCCGGCAAGGTCCTGCAACCGCCTCCGCATACCGCTCACACGGGTTTTGTCTTGTCTGCCATAAATATTACACTTAAAGTGTATTAATTGATCGCAATGCCAATTCAAACAACCCGGAGCATCAGCATGAACGCCAGACTGTTTGCCATTGCGGCCCTTGCCCTTTCAGCAACAACGGCCCCCGTCTTCGCTGCCGAGACGAACCTGAAAAATCTCGACTTCGATCTTTCCAAGGTCACGCGCGAAAATTTTTACGACATCGTGGTTCCGGCGGCGAAGGCAGAGGGAACGGTCACCATGTACAATTTCGCCGGCAGTTTCGGCGATGCGTGGAAGGAACTGATCACCCGCTTCGAGGCCAAGTATGGCATCAAGGTCGAATACAGCGACGTGAAGGGCGCACAAGCCAACCAGCAGCTGATCGCTGTGCAGAAGGCCGGCGAGGATGCACCGGTCGACGCCTATTTCGCCGGTGGCGGCGACTATCCGCTGCTGTCATCGGCCGGTGTGGTCGGCAACATTCCGCTTACCAGCATTCTGCCCAATATGGATCACTACGACCCGGCGTTCGCCCAGTCCCTCTTCGGAAAACCGCATGGCGGCGCCTATCCGCTCGTTCATCTCAACCAGACGGCGATCGGCTACGACAGTGCCTTCGTCAAGCCGGAGGATCTGCCGAAAACCTTCGACGAGTTGCTCGCCTGGGCCGAAAAGAACCCGATGCGGCTTGGCGTCACGTTGCCCTCGAAAGGCGGTTCCGGCGGTGGCTTCATCTATTCCGTCGCGCTCAACTACCTGACGGGCGAATGCCGGACCAAGCTGACGGACTATACGCTGACTGCGGAACAGGCGGCCGATTGGGCAATGACATCCGAGTGCCTGGAGCCGGTCTGGGATTATTACCGCAAGCTGCTCAGCGTTGCGGAACTTACCAACGGCAATGCCGATACGCTGAACCTGATCAACAACCAGCAGCTCTACATTGGCACCGTCTGGGAAGACCAGGTGATGACTTTCATTCGCGGCAAGCAGCTTCCCGACACGTTCCGCCTGACGCTTCTGGAAAACGGCCAGGTCGGGAGCGGCGACGCCATGTTCGTTCCGGCCAACGCCAAGCATGTTGCGGCCGCCATGCTCCTGATCGACATGGCGATCGGCAAGGATTTCCAGGCCTGGAAGCTTGAAAACAAGGCCTCGCGTTCGCCGCGCACCGACCTCACCAGCAACCTCGTCACACCGGAAACCGCGAAATACCTCTTGCCTTCAAGCGTCTACCCGCGCCTCTCGGCTCCGGCTTTCTGGGATATGGCGAAGGCACTCGGCGAGGCGCTGGATGAGAAGGTGCTCAGCCAGTAAGGCGCCGCCCTCTTCGAGATGGACCGGCCACTTGGCCGGTCCTCTTTTCCGCGATTGAAAGACGATATCCGATGAGCGAACTCGAGATCAGCAACATCACCAAGGACTATGGCGCAACCCGCGCGCTGCATCCGGTTTCCATCAATGTGGAGCGGGGCGAGTTCGTGACTATCCTCGGGCCTTCCGGCTGCGGCAAGTCGACCCTGCTGCGTATTCTGATGGGCATTGCCCGCCCGAGCGCCGGCGAAATCCGGCTGGCGGGCACCCGGATTGATCCCCTGCCGCCCGAAACGCGGGACATCGCCATGGTGTTCCAGTCCTATGCGCTGTTTCCCCATATGTCTGTCGGCAAGAACCTTTCCTTCGGACTGCGCATGAAGAACGTGCCGAGCCCGGAGCGTGCCCGACGGATCGAGCATGCCCTGGAGATCTGCAATCTGACCGGGCTGGTGGAGCGCATGCCGCGCCAGCTGTCCGGTGGCCAACAGCAGCGCGTGGCGCTGGCTCGCGCCATCGTCATGCAGCCGCGCCTGCTTCTGTTTGACGAGCCCCTGTCCAATCTCGACGCCAAGCTGCGCGACACGCTGCGCCAGGAACTGGTCTACCTGCACCGCCGGATCGGCACCACGAGCATCTACGTGACCCACGATCAGGCGGAAGCCATGGCCATGTCCGACCGGATCGTCGTCATGGACGGCGGCAGAGTGGTCGAGACCGGCACGCCGCTCGATCTGTACCGCGCCCCGACCCGCGCGTTTACGGCCGGATTCCTCGGTCAGACGAACCTGCTCACCGCCGACGCCGATGGCACCCGTGCCCGCCTGCCCTGGGGGCAGCTCGTTGCCCTGTCGGCCCAGGCAAAGGGCATCGCGCGCGTTTCGGTGCGCCCGGAAACCATCGCCATCCGGCAGGACGACACGGGTGCGGGAACGGTGACATCCGTTTCCTTCATGGGCGCCAATGCACTGTACACGGTCGGTATCGCCGGCACGACGCTGAAGGTCAGCCAGGCCGGGGGTGAAAGCCTGATTGCCGCCGGCAGCCGGGTATCGCTCGATTTCAACGGCGCACTCCATCTTCTCAAGGACCGCGAACTCCCGGAGGCGGCGTGATGCAGGCCGCCCTTCACGATCGCAAGATACAGCTGGCTTTGCTTCTGCTGCCCGGCGTCGGCTATCTGGTTCTCTTCTTCGGCGGCCCGCTCGTCTCGGCCCTGATCGGCAGTCTGCGGCTCGATGATGGAAGCTTCACCCTGCAATGGTATGAGCGGATTTTCACCCGCGCCACGATGCTGCGCGGCCTGCAGACCTCGATCTACTATGGTGTTGCCCCTGTCTTCGTCTCGCTTCTCGTCTCCATACCGCTGGCGTTGCTGATCCGGCAGAACTTCTGGGGGCGAAAGCTCTTCAATGGTCTCTACAAGCTGCCGATGGCGGTGCCCGGCATCATCGTCGCACTGATGGTCATCATCATGGCCGAGCGCGGTGGTTTCATCGACCGGGTGATCGCCCCCTTCGGTGTCAGCATGCCGAAACTCGTCCGCGACGAATGGGGCATCGGCGTCATCCTCGCCACCGTCTGGAAGCAGATCCCCTTCATGACCCTCATCATCACCAGCGCCTTCGCCGGCATTCCGGAGGATATCCGGCACGCGGCGCGGTCGCTCGGGGCCTCGCGTTTGAACACCTTCGCCTTCGTCGAAGTGCCGCTCGCCATGCCCGGCATCACCGCAGCGATCCTTTTGACGTTCATCGGCTCCATGGGTTCCTATGCCATTCCCGATATCGTCGGATCACCCTCGCCGCGACCGCTTTCCGTGCTGATGCTCTTCGAATTCGGCGAGGGGCGGTTCGCGCAGGTCTACGCTATGGGCATGGTCCTCAGTCTCTTCGCCGTCGTCGTGCTGCTCGCCTATTACGCACTGACGGCCAATATCGGCGTCAACCGCGCCAAGGGAGACGAGTGAATGGCCGTCGTTGCCGAAACCCTGCCGAAAGCGCGCGCCCGCGTCTTTCATGAAGACGACCGTCTCCTTGTCTCGGCCGGTCTCTACGCGGCCCTTGGGCTGACCATTGCGCTACCACTCGTCCTGATGTTCCTCTGGAGCGTGGCCGACGGCTGGGCGCCACCGAACGTAATCCCGCGCGATTACACACTCAGCCGCTGGCTGGACATGATCGCCGATCCCGGCCTGTTGCGTGCCGCGCTCAACAGCACCGTCATTGCCGTGGTCGTCACCTTTGCGACAGCCCTCATCGCGCTGCCGACGGCCTGGGCGATGGCGCGGTTTCCCTTCCGGCTGAAGCGGCTGGTCGAAATCTTCATTCTGGCGCCAGTCATCATTCCGGGCCTCGTCGTCGCCGTCGGCATCGGCCAGGTTTTCCTGTTCCTCGGCCTGTCCTATTCGATCACGGGCGTCATTCTCGTACAGATCGTTGGCACGCTGCCCTTGATGATCCGGCTGATGACGGCGACACTCGAAACCATTCCGGACGATCTGATCCACGCCGCCCGCTCGCTCGGCGCCGGAACTGTCGGCGTCGTCCTCCACATCATCCTGCCGCTCGCTGTCCCCGGGCTTCTCGCCGGCGGGCTGCTTTCCTTCATCGGCAGCTTCGAGGAATTCGACAAATCCTTCATCGTCGGTGCGCCCGTCGTCGAGACTCTGCCGATCAAGCTCTACACCTTCCTTGATCCCTATTCCCTGCAACTGCCGATCGCCTCGATCATCGCCTTCATCCTGCTTCTTCCTGCCCTGATCGTCTTCGTCATCGCCGGCCGCATCCTGCGTGACGACCTGATGGCCGCCGGCATGGGGAAACTCTGATCCACCCCTCCCAGTCCTTCCTCCCTCAAAGCAAGAGATAAGCAATGCCCAGCCAGACAGCATCCTCCGTTCAGCGGATCTTCCCGAACGTGCCGTCCCTCCTTTCCCGCGACAATCCGCAGATCCTCACCGTCGCCCATCGCGGCCTCTGGACCCACGCACCGGAAAATTCGCTGGCCGCCATCCATGACGCGATTGCCGCAGGCGTGGAAATCGTCGAGATCGACGTGCAGGCGACCGCCGATGGAATGCTCGTCGTCATCCACGACGATACGCTCGACCGGACCTCGACCGGCACGGGGACCGTCGCGCAACTCCCCTTCGCTGCCATCCGGCAGGCCCGTCTGCGGTCCGGCGGCGGCGGCATAGGCGCTCACGTGACTCAGGAAGCCATCCCGACACTGGCCGAAGCGCTGGAGGAGGCCCGCGGCCGCATCGCCGTCAACATCGATACCAAATTCGCGCGTGACCTGCCGTTGATCGCAGCCGAGGTACGCCGGCTGTCGATGCAGGATCAGGTCATCCTGAAGACCCCGATCGATCCGGCATCGGAGCATTTTCCGATCCGCGATGCCGACTGGTTCGGCAGCATTCCCCACATGCCGATGTTCAGTGTCCGCCCCGGCCTGTTTGCCGAGGACCTGCGCCGTATCGCTCCACTTGCAGCACCGATGATCGAGGTCCGGTTTGCCGACATCGCCGATCTGGCGGCTGGCCGCGAGGAGCTTGAGCGCCAGAACATCAGGCTCTGGATCAATACGCTCGACGTCTCCCATTGCCTCATTTTCAACGACAGCCGCGCCGCCGAAAATCCCGAAGCCGTCTGGGGCAAGCTTGCCGATGCCGGCGTCGGTGCGATACAGACCGATACGATTGCCGTCTTCAAGAACTGGCTGTCGCGTCCCCGCACCAACGGAGCTTCCCTGTGACCGCAATACCGGACCGTCTTGCCCGCGCCATCGCCGTGATCGAAGAAGCCGCCATCCTTGCGATAGGTTTCTTCCATGCGCGCGACACGATCGAAACACGCACGAAAAAAGCGCAGGATTTCGTATCCGAAGCCGACACGACCGTCGAAACCCTGATCCGGGAACGGCTCGCCCTGGCCTTTCCCGGCGAGGCGGTCGTTGGCGAGGAGATGGGCGGCGAGACTGGCGACGCCTACTGGATCATCGATCCGATCGACGGTACATCGAATTTCCTGCGCGGCTCGCCGCTCTGGGGCATCTCGCTCGGCTTCGTCCGCAACGGACGGCCGGAACTGGGCGTCGTTGCCCTGCCGGCGCTGGGTGATATTCTCGCGGCCGCCGATGGCACGGGCCTCTTCCTCAACGGGCATCCAAGCCCGCGAAACGTTCCCTTCGCCGAGGTCAGTCTGATGTCGCTTGGCGACAGCCTGTCGGACGATATCGACGACATCGCTGCCCTGCATACCGGCCTGCGCCGCAGCGGTTGGATCGTCGAGGGGTTTCATGCGACCTCGATCGGGCTCGCCTTTACGGCGCGCGGTATTCTCGACGGGCACCTGCAAAAAACCACCACGATGTGGGACATCGCCGGCGGCGCCGTCCTTGTCCGTGAAGCCGGCCTTGAGGTGAGGATCGGCCACGATCCGGCATCGGACGCCTACTGGATTGCTGCCGGAACCGGAGCGCTGATCGAAGCGACCGAGCGGCTATGGCCAGCGGCATCAAGAGGGTCTTGAGAACAGCGATGCCTGCCCCGGACTTTTGGTTGCTCTGATGCTGCCTGCTCCAGCGATTGGCCCTTCTCGATGATGACCGGCGACTTGCCCCCAGTTCCAGCATGACGGGGACAAGGTTGTCACTTGCCGCCTTCATGACAGCGCGCCCAACCTGCTTGCTGCCGGTAAGCAGAAGGTGGTCGAGGGGCAGCGGCAATTGTGGGATGGCATTCATGATCGACTCCATGTTGAGGGCGGTCCTCTTCACGCACCGATTGCTTTCAGAATAAAGCTGATCTGATCATGCAGACCTTCTTCTGTATCTTCGCCGTGTCGGACACCCTGCTCTATAAGAACAGGGTGGTAGAATGGTATGAGGGCGTTCATCAGAGATCGGGCGGCTTTCGCCGCATCAACACGAAACGCGCCTGTGTCGATCCCGTCATTTACGATCGTCTCGATGATCGCCACGAGATGCTTATTGTGCGCACCGATGATCACCCAGTTCTGCGCCGTTGCGGCGACAACCAGATCATGGACCGGCCTCTCGTGGAGGAAGGTGTTTTTCCGTTCCTTGTGAAGCTGATCGAAAAGTTTTACGAGCTTCTCGTGAGCCGGGCCCTCCATCTGTGCAATCGAATCTGCGGATTGCATTGTTTGTCCGATGATGCGACCGCAAATCGCCGTGTTGATCGCCGCCCTTGAAGGAAAAAAGCGATATATATTGGCGCTGCTCATCCCAAGGTGGGATGCTATGTCGGCTACCGATGTCTTTTGGTAACCGATGCGGCGAAAGTGTTCTTCCGCCACATCGAGGATGCGCTCCCGCCACAGATCGTTGTCAGTTTCCGTACGGGTGCGGGGGCTCATCGTCCTGGGCACAGGATCCCCTACTCCGCAGCCAGTGCTATCGGCGGCCCGAGACGCTCAATCGCTTTCTCATGGCTCTCTTCTTTCGTTGGCTTGATTCGGAACCACACCGCGTAAAGGGCTGGAAGGAAGAGCAGGATCATCACTGTGCCTGCAGCCGTCCCGCCAATCAGCGTATAGGCCATCGATCCCCAGAACACCGAATGGGTCAAAGGTATGAAGGCAAGGATCGCCGCAAGCGCGGTCAGGATGACGGGACGTGTCCGCTGCACGGTCGCTTCGATGACAGCATGGTAGTCATCGAGACCCGCAGCCTGATTTTCCTTGATCTGCTCCGTCAGGATCAACGTGTTGCGCATCAGGATACCCGCCAGTCCGATCAACCCGAGAATCGCGTTGAAGCCGAAGGGTTGATTGAACAGAAGCAAGGTCGGGACTACCCCTGCAAGTCCAAGGGGTGCAGTCAACATGACCATCGTCATCGTCGATAGACTGCGCACCTGGAGGATGATGACGATCAACATGGCCGCGATCATAAGGGGGAAGACCTGGACCAGCGCAACATTGGCCTTGAGGGACTCCTCGATGTTGCCGCCCATCTCGATACGATATCCGACGGGGAGCGATGCGATCAGCGGCTGAAGTGCCTTCATGACCTGCTGTGAAACCTCGGGGGGTTGTGTCGCCTCGTTGATATCGGAGCGTATCGTGATCACCGGCGTGCGGTCACGGCGTTTCAGGATCGGTTCCTCGAACCGGATCTCCGAGTGCCCGATCTGATCGAGTGGAACCTGCCGGCCATCCCTGCTCATCAGCGAGAAATCACCAAGCCTTGAAGGATCAAGCCGGTTGTCACCTGCGCTACGCGCGACGACGGGAACGTTGCGGATGTTGTCGCGCACCTGGGTGACGGGGATGCCGCTCAGCAGCAACTGCATCTGCTGGGCCGCTTCCGAAGGAGAAAGACCGATCAGATTGAGTCGATCCTGATTGGGGATAAACCGCAGCACAGGGGTTCGGTTACCCCAATCCCTGTTGGCCTGGCGGACATCAGGCACACTTTTCATAATGGCAAGAGCCTGCTCGGAAATCTTGTAGAGCTCATCCGGATCCGGTCCCATGATCCGGAACTCGACCGGAAATGGCGTGTAAGGACCAAAGACAAGCTGCGTTACACGTACGGATGCCTCAGGAACCAGCCCTTCGGAAATCGCGGCGCGCAGGCGATGCTTCAAGTCCTCGCGCGCATGAGCGTCCGGAGTGAGCACGACCACCTTGGCAAAGGCGGGATTGGGAAGTTCCGGTGCCATGGCGAAGAAGAAGCGAGGTGCACCCTGTCCCACATAGCTGGTGACAATTTTCACTTCCGGTTGGGTTTTCAGCCAGCCTTCGACCTTCTCCACCGCGGCAGTCGTGGTTTCGATGCTCGCACCCTCGGGCATGCGAACTTCGACCAGCACCTCGGGCCGATCGGATGTCGGGAAGAACTGCTGTTTGACGCTTCCCATGCCGACGACGGAAACAGCCATCGTGATACCGACCACGGCGCACACCATGAATTTATGGCGAACCGCGAACGCGATGAGGGAGCGCAGGCGACGGTAGTTCGGCGTATCATAGATGGCGTGATGACCGCCCTCGACCGGCTTGATATCGGGCAGCATCTTTACCCCGAGGTAGGGCGTAAAAGTCACCGCGACGATCCACGAAACGATCAGGGCAAAACCGACGACCCAGAAAATGTTGCCGGCATATTCACCCGCGGTCGATCTCGCGAAGCCCACGGGCATCAGTCCGATGATCGTGACCAGGGTGCCGGACAGCATCGGCGCCGCCGTATGGCTCCAGGCATAGGCGGCCGCCTTGATGCGGTCCATGCCCTCTTCCATTTTCACGACCATCACCTCGATGGCGATGATGGCGTCGTCTACGAGAAGGCCCAGTGCAAGGATCAGGGCGCCGAGGGTGATGCGATCGAAGAACCGTCCGGTCTCTAGCATGATGAGGAAGACGACAGCGAGGGTGAGCGGCACAGCGAGCGCGACAACAATGCCGACGCGCCAGCCGAGTGCGACCAGACTGACGAACAGCACGACGCCAAGCGCCATGGCGAACTTGAGCATGAATTCACCGACCGCCTCCTCAATGTTGACGGCCTGATCGCTGACTTTCGTGAGCGTCATGCCAAGCGGCAATGTCTGCGCAATCTCGGAGGACCGCGCCTCAAGCGCCTTTCCGAGCTCAAGACCGTTATAGCCCTGCTGCATCACGGCACCGAGCATGACTGTCGGCTCACCCTCATGGCGGATGACGTAGGTCGCGGGATCCTCATAGCCGCGCCGCACATCCGCCAGATCGGAGAGCTTCAGCGTCCGTCCGGCTGCTACGATCGGCGTGTCGGCGATTGCCTGCACGCTGTTATAGGCTCCGTCGAAACGGATGAAGACCTGTGGCCCACGCGTGTCGATCGAGCCGGCCGGCGTGACTGTGTTCTGCCTTTGCAATGCTGAGGCGATATCCTGGGTCGATATCCCGAGTGTCGCGAGCTTGGCATAGGAAAATTCGACGAAGATCTGTTCGGGGCGTTCGCCGAGAATGTTGATTTTCTTGACGCCCGGAACATGCAGGAGATCCTGACGAATGACCTCCGCCTGCCGCACGAGGTCGCGCATCGGCATCCCCTTCGCCTTCAGTGCATAAAGGCCGAAGCTGACATCGGAATACTCGTCGTTGACAAAGGGGCCAATGACGCCGGAAGGAAGATTTCGGGCTTCGTCGCCAAGCTTTTTGCGAGCCTGATAGAACTCCTCTGCAACGGCGCTCGCCGGAGTATTATCCTTGAGCGTCACCGTGAGATAGGCGTAGCCCGGCCGTGTTGTCGTTTCCACACGGTCATACCAGGTGAGTTCCTGAATGCGTTTCTCAAGTGGCTCGGCGACAAGATCCTGCATTTCACGCGCGGTAGCGCCTGGCCAAACTGAGGTGACCGTCAGGGTCTTGATGGTAAAGGAGGGATCTTCGGCGCGTCCCAGCTTGACGAACGCATAGACCCCTGCGGCGGCCAACAGAACGATAAAGAATAGCGTAACGGCGCGTTCGCGAACGGCGATGGCGGAAAGATTGAAACTCATTTTTTCACCTCTTGCTGAGAGGCGACCCTGACAGCAGCGCCATTTTCCAGAAGATGCGCGCCCAGCGCGACAACCTGCTCGCCAATACCAATGCCGGTGACAAACGCCGTCTCCTCGCCGATCTGCTGGATTTCGACCGGGGTGAACTTCACGGTAGAGGTGCCGCTGTCGACGACCCAAACACCCGCGCGGCGACCATCGTCCAGGATGGCGCCGACTGGTACGGCGACCTCCGACTGCTTGCCCGCGTCCAGAATCTTAATCGTGACCGTCGAGCCGAGCGGGGCAGAGGCGGCGGCACCATCGAGAACATAGCGTGCCTCGTAAGTCCGGGTCTGGGGATCGGCAGCATCCGAGATCTGCCGCAGGCGGGCTTTCCCGCTGAGCCCGTCGCCTCCGTAGACACTGGCCTCCGCCTCGGACCCTACCCGTGGGCGTAAAGTCTCAGGTAGCCAGACAACGGCTTCCCGCGGTCCAGCCTGCGCGAGTTGAACCACCGTCTGGCCTGCAGTCACGACTTGCCCAGGATCTCCAAGCGTATTGACGACTGTTCCGTCCGAGTCTGCAAATAGGACCGTATAGGCTGCTGCATTTTCTGCGACCTCAGCGTCGGCTTCCGCCGCAGCAAGCTGGGCCGAGGCCGTGTCGAGGGCCGCTTTCGCCTGTTCATACCGCTGTGGAGTGGCAGCCAATCCATTTTTCACAAGCGCCGCATAGCGTTTCTCATCGGCTTGTGCCTGGATCAGGACAGCACGCGTTGCGGTAACCGTATTGCGCTTCGCTGTCAGCGCGAGCTGGAGATCGGTTTCGTCGATCCGCATCAGGGCCTGGCCTTGTCTTACCTGTTGGCCCGCATCGACCATCCGCTGGACGATTTTGCCCGGAACCCGAAACCCGAGGTTGCTCTGTACCCGCGAAGCGACCGTGCCGGTAAAAGAGCGCTCCGCCGTTTCCGTCTTCATCGCCTCTGCCACCCTTACCAGTGGTGAAGCAGTCCTTGGGTCTGCAGCCTCGGCTTCCCGTTTAGGGGATTCGGAAACCAGGAAAAAGGCCCCGCCCCCCGCTGCCACCATGAGACCCACAAAAGTCAGGATATGTTTGCGTTTCATTTTAAGTTCTCTTCTTGACCAGCGGCACGGATAATTTAGATTGCGATCTAACTCTATTTGCGCTATAGATGTCAAATGAAATCTAATCGGAGATCGATATGAGAGTGAGCCGCGCACAGGCCGAGGAAAATCGGGAGACCGTGATCAACGTCGCCAGCCGTCTGTTTCGAGAGCACGGCTTCGATGGTATTGGCCTCAAGGACCTGATGAAGGGTGCGGGCCTTACGCAGGGCGGCTTCTACAAGCAGTTCTCGTCCAAGGACGATCTTGCAGCGCAAGCCTCCAGGCGCGCGCTTGAAAGCGCTACCCGCAGATGGGCGACGGCTGCGAGCAGCCCCAATCCGCTTGAAGCAGTTATAGAGTTCTACCTCTCCCAGGACCATCGTGGAGAAAAGGCGGAAGGTTGCCCTGTAGTGGCGTTGGGATCAGACGCCGCCCGTCAAAGCGAAGAGGTAAGGCGTCCATTTGAGGATGGTATCCGCGCTCACTTCGAGGTGCTGGATGAACTGATGGGTGACGCCAGGAGCTCCAATCCCAGTGGCAAGGCGATGGCGATACTGTCGCTGATGGTGGGCGCTGTCACACTCTCGCGGATCATGCAGGACGAGAATTTGTCGCAAGGCATCCTCGACGCAGCCGCTGGCGAAGTCAGACGCATTGCACGCGGTGAGGAGTCGTCTGAAGCGATCGCTGTCGCCAAAGGCTATCGCTAGGTTCGATTATTTGGCGCCGATGACCGGTCCGAGTTGATCTTCCGCCCGAATGTGCGGGCGAACAGCGCTCTTTGAACCCGGCACAAAATGCATGTTTCGAGAACGTGAACTGGCTGCATCGCCGGCCGGCAAGCTTGAGGCGTGCCTATTTTTAATGACAAGACAGGTGGAAAACAGATGCGTCGTATCGTTGTAACAGGAATGGGAGCGGTAAGCCCCCTTGGAGCGAATGTCGCTATCTCCTGGTCGCGCCTTCTTAAAGGTCAGAGCGGGATTCGGCGACTGGGGGACGATGTCGTCGGGGATCTTCCGTCCAAAATAGGCGGAGTGGTCCCCTCAATCGCGGAAGATTCCGAAGGAGGCTTCGATCCGGATAGCGTGATGGCTCAGAAGGATCAACGCAAGGTCGACCGATTCATCATCTTCGCACTGGCGGCCGCCGAAGAGGCGCTCGCCCAGGCGAGATGGAAACCCATTTCCAATGATGACCGGCTGCGAACAGCGACAATCATCGCTTCGGGCATCGGAGGTTTCCCCGCGATCACCGAGGCGGTCCGCACCGTCGACCAACGCGGTGTCCGTCGGCTTTCGCCCTTCACCGTGCCG
Source organism: Rhizobium herbae (assembly GCF_017873135.1). GTDB lineage: Bacteria > Pseudomonadota > Alphaproteobacteria > Rhizobiales > Rhizobiaceae > Pararhizobium > Pararhizobium herbae. Next base: position 520,426 of record NZ_JAGGJV010000004.1, read on the forward strand.
TCGTTTCTCGTCAACCTCGCCGCGGGACAAGTCTCGATACGCCATGGCTTCAAAGGCCCCCTCGGCGCACCGGTAACCGCTTGCGCTGCCGGCATTCAGGCGATCGGCGATGCCGCCAGGCTCATCCGATCCAATGAAGCCGACATTGCTATCTGCGGCGGAACAGAAGCCTGCATGAATATCGTCAGTCTCGGTGGTTTCGCCGCGGCTCGGTCCCTTTCGACCGGCTCTAACGAAACACCGAGCCGGGCATCGCGTCCCTTCGACATGATGCGTGATGGCTTCGTCATGGGCGAGGGAGCGGGCATGCTGGTTATCGAAGCGTTGAGCCATGCGCTTGCTCGCGGCGCCACGCCGCTTGCCGAACTGGTCGGATACGGTACGACAGCCGACGCCCACCATATCACCTCCGGTCCCGAGGACGGCAATGGTGCGCGCAGGGCCATGGAGATTGCCATTGCGCAGGCGGGAATAGCCCCGCGTGAAATTGGCCATCTGAATGCACATGCCACCTCGACGCCGGTTGGCGATCTCGGTGAAATCAGAGCTATCAAGAGCGTTTTCGGTTCCAACAATTCCGTGGCTGTCAGCGGGACGAAATCAACGACGGGGCATCTGCTCGGTGCGGCCGGAGGGCTGGAAGCTATCTTCACGATTTTGGCGCTCCGCGATCAGATTGCACCACCGACCCTCAACCTGAATGCGCCGGATCCAGAAGCCGCCGGTATCGATTTCGTGGCGAATGAAGCGCGGCACATCGACTCTGAGTACGCCATATCGAATGGTTTCGGCTTTGGCGGGGTCAACGCCAGCGCAGTATTCCGACGCTGGACATAAGGGGGCCGCCGCCGCTCACCAACCGTTGGCTGATCGGAAATCTCTGACAGCGCCCGGCATTATCGAACGCCCTCTCACCTCGGAGCATGCTTAGGCTTGCCTACTAAGCCCTCGCGAGCACCAGATCTAAACCAAGAGCCGATGGCTGCTGCTATCCCCTGACTGCCCGAATCCGTTTTGGTCTGTCCTATTGTTTGATCAATCAAGCTGAATCTCTCACAACAAGCTTGCCCCGGAAGTTAACTGTCTCTCTCGGTGCTCTTTCCAGAATCATGTCTATTGCCGCTTTGACCATCTGGTCGGTCGGCTGCTCATAGGTTGTCAGGCCGTATGCTGGTGACGCCGCTGGGGCAGCGTTGTCGAAGCCCACAATGGCGAGATCGTTGGGGACACGTAACCCGAACTCGCTGCGGGCAACATCCATCGCTCCGAACGCGAGGGCATCGTTTTCGCACATGAGGACATCGACCCGGTCTTCCGGCGCAACTTGGGACAGATAGTCCCGGGCGGCCTGCGCGCCGGCTTCTGCGCTGTAGCGCTCGGCGGACATCTCCACGAGTTCGACGCCGAGAGTGGTTCGCCAGAACTCCTTAAAGTTCCTCCGCCTGCCAAGCGCCGTAGACAATGTACGCGCGCCAGCCATAAATCCCGGCCTCCGATACCCCCTTTCCAACAGGTGCTTGCCGATCTCGGCAATCGCCACGACCGCATCGCAGGAAATAGCGGGAACACCTTCGATCTGGCTATCTCGAGCAAGAACAAACATCGGAGGCCCACCCCGTCCCAGCTTGTGATCTGTCAACATCTCATCGCGAAACGCTGTACCAAAGAGTACGATCGCATCAACCTGCCGCTGGTCGGCATTCAATATGGCATGCACGTGGTTGTAATGCTGATTGATATTGATCAACATAGTCACGAGCCCCTCCGCCTGCAGGCTAGCGGTCAGCTTTTCAAGAAACGGAAGCTTGTGCGGGTTTGCAAAGTCATCGACGAGAACCGCGACCTGATGTGTGGAATTGGTGGCAAGGCTCCGGGCCAACAGGTTCGGCCGGTAATTCAGTCGCTCTGCCGCCTCCAGCACTTTGGCTTTGCTGGCCTCCGTGATCGATGCACCCGGGGTAAATGCGCGGATGACCGTCCACTTTGAAACGCCCGCCTCCATCGCCACGTTCTGCGCCGTCGCTCGCTTCACGGTCGAACTTCTCCATTTCGAAACGTTTATTCCATTTCTGCTGATCGCGAAATGAATGGTTGATTTCTTCTAGCAAGAATCCTATAGATATGCACGTTTGCTACCGGTAGCAAGAAATGTGCACCCGGTAGCAAAGTGGAGGACGCGCCGTCTGAGGCGTTTTGGTGGCTCTCGCGCTGGGAGGTGTGGGACACCCTTTGGGAGGAGTTTTTATGAAATCGCTTATCAAGAAGCTTGCGCTTGGTGTTTCGATCGTTGCAGCCGTTGCAGGTGCCGGAAGCCTGGCATCCGCACAAGACATCAAGATCATTGCTGTGACTCATGGCCAGGCGAACGACCCCTTCTGGTCTGTGGTCAAGAATGGCGTGACAGCCGGCGCAAAGGATGCCGGTGTCCAGGTTGATTATCGCGCGCCCGAAACGTTCGATATGGTGGCCATGAGCCAGTTGATCGACGCTGCGGTCAACCAGAAGCCCGATGGTCTGATCGTGTCGATCCCGGACGCTTCGGCTCTCGGACCGTCGATCGAAAAGGCCGTGGCAGCCGGCATTCCGGTGATCTCGATCAACTCCGGCTCCGATGTATCGAAGCAACTCGGCGCTTTGCTGCATGTCGGCCAGGACGAGTACGGTGCGGGTAAAGCCGCCGGCGAAAAACTGAACCAGATGGGTGGAAAGACCGGCATCTGCATAAACCAGGAAGTGGGCAACGTCTCGCTCGACCTGCGTTGCAAGGGCTTTTCGGATGGCTTCGGCGGTACTGTCTCTGTCCTTCCCGTGTCCAACGATCCGGCGGAAGTCGAAGCCAAGGTCAAAGCGGCTCTGAGCGCGGACGAAGCGATCGATACAGTCATGGCGCTGGGTGCAAGCACGGCCGGCGAGCCCGCACTTGCGGCCATCAAGGCCGTGGGCAAGGCCGGTAAGGTCAATATTGCCACCTTCGACCTTTCTGCCGATTTCCTGAAAGCGGTCGCTGCGGGCGAAGCTGCCTTTGCCATCGACCAGCAGCAGTTCCTGCAGGGCTATCTGTCGACGGTCTTCCTGGCGAACAACGCGAAATACGGCCTGATCCCGGGCGGTAATGTTCCATCGGGCCCGAACCTGATCACCAAGGACAAGGCGGCTCAGGTCGTTGAATTGTCGGCTCAGGGCATCCGCTGATCTAACCCAAGTCGCATAGCGCGCGTCGGTAGTCCCTTCAACGGAGGGGCTGCCGACCGACCCTACCCGCTATCCTGCATGGCTGTGGCGTGTGACGCCCACGGGAGTGAACCATGACTGAAACCATCAAAATTCCAGCCACATCCACTAAATCCGACGAGCGCATCAAGAAGGTCAACTTCCTGACAAGCCTGATGCGCCGGCCCGAGCTCGGTGCCGTTGCGGGTCTTATCATGGTTGTCGTATTTTTCTTCTTCACAGCCGACACGTCTATGTTCTCCTTGTCGGGCATGATGACGATCCTGGCGCCGGCATCGCAGCTCGGCATTCTGGCCATTGCAGCGTCGATGCTGATGATCGGTGGAGAATTCGATCTCTCCATCGGATCGATGGTCGCATTCGCAGGTCTGATTTTCGGTGGCCTGTTGGTCAACTTCGGCCAACCGCTCTGGATCGCGATCCTTTTCACCTTGCTCTTTGCCGCTGTACTCGGCGCGGTCAACGGGCAGATCGTCATCCGCACACGACTTCCCTCATTCATTGTCACCCTGGCTTTCCTATTCATCCTTCGCGGACTGACACTTGTCGGCCTGAAATGGGCGACCGGTGGATCGACTCAGCTCCGCGGTATTGGCGAAGCCGTTGGCGACACCTCTATTGCGAGCCTGTTTTCAGGCCTTGCCTTTCAGGGTTTCTTTGCCTGGCTGGCGGAAAATGACCTGATCGAGAAGTTCGACAATGGCGTCCCGAAGGTCGCAGGCGTGCCGGTCTCCGTGGTCTGGTTCATCGGTCTCGCCGGCGTCGCGACCTGGGTCCTGCTGCGCACCCGGGTTGGAAACTGGATTTTCGCCGTCGGAGGTGATGCCAATGCTGCCCGAAACTCAGGCGTACCGGTCGATCGCGTCAAGACCGGGCTGTTTGCATTGACTGCATGCGCCGCCGCTCTCGTCGCCATCATCACGGTGCTCGATGCCGGATCGACGGATGCCCGACGCGGTTTTCAGAAGGAGTTCGAAGCCATCATCGCAGCCGTCATCGGCGGAAGCCTTCTAACAGGCGGCTATGGGTCTGCGATCGGGGCCTTTTTCGGAGCCATCATCTTCGGTCTCGTCTCCATCGGCCTGACCTACACGAAGTTCGATTCCGACTGGTTTCAGGTTTTCCTCGGCACCATGCTGCTGCTTGCCGTCCTCTTCAACAACTTCATCCGCCGCAAGGTCACAGGGGAGCGCTGAGCATGGCTGATATGAAATCCCATTCCACGCCCCCGATCATCGAAGCCAGGGACATCGTGAAGCATTATGGTTCGGTGATCGCGCTCTCGGGAATCTCGATGAAAGTGCTGCAGGGCGAGGTCCTTTGCCTGCTCGGAGATAACGGCGCAGGCAAGTCGACATTGATCAAGACGCTGTCAGGCGTGGTCAAGCCTTCCGGTGGCGAGCTTCTCGTTGCTGGAAAGCCCGTCGTGTTTTCCAGCCCGCGCGACGCGCTCGATGCCGGCATCGCAACCGTCTATCAGGATCTGGCAATGATCCCGCTGATGTCCGTGACGCGCAACTTCTTCATGGGACGCGAACCGCGCAAGGGCTTCCCGCCCTTTCGCTACATCGACTTCAAGCATTGCGATGCCGTGACACGCGAGGAGATGCACAAGATCGGGATCGATGTGCGGGATCCCAACCAGGCGGTGGGAACGCTGTCCGGTGGCGAGCGGCAATGCGTGGCGATCGCGCGCGCGGTCTATTTCGGGGCGAAGGTTCTCATCCTCGACGAACCGACATCGGCGCTCGGCGTGGCGCAGACGTCCATGGTTCTCAAATACATCAACCATGTGCAGCAGAAGGGCCTCGGCGTGATCTTCATCACCCACAATGTGCGCCACGCCTTCGCCGTCGGGAACCGCTTCACCATCCTCAATCGCGGCAAGACACTCGGGACCTATGCCAAGAGCGAGATTTCCATCGACGAGCTTCAGAACATGATGGCGGGCGGCAAGGAACTGCAGGCGCTCTCCAACGAACTCGGCGGCACCATCTAATTCACGAACAGGATTGTAATAATGACGGAAGAACACGCACGTCCGGAGGCCTTCACGCTGGCAGTCTGCGCGGAAATGGTCTTCCGCTCGCTGCCGGTCACAGATCGGCTGAAGCGGATCACCGAGCTCGGGTTTGTCGCGGAAATATGGGATTGGACCAAGCATGACATCCCTGCCCTGGCGCGGTCCGGCGCGACGTTCTCGTCGATGACCGGCTATGTCACAGGGACGCTTGCGGACGACGATGGTGCGAACGAGCTGATCAGGACGGCGCGCCTCTCCATACCCGTTGCAAAGGAAATCGGCTGCCCGCGGCTTAATCTTCATGGCACGGGTCTGGACGGACAAGGCCTGCCGGTGGTCAGGTCTGACGGCGTCACCGGCGCAATGTGGCTGAAGGCAAGAGATACCCTCAACCGCATTGCCGACCTTGGCGAGGAAGAAGGTGTGACCTTCGTTCTCGAAAACCTGAATGAGGCGGTCGATCATCCAAAGACGCCCTTCGCCAAGGCGGCCGACACGATTGCCCTGGTCTCGGCGATCGATCGACCGTCGCTGAAGCTCAATCTCGATCTCTATCACGCGCAGATCGGCGAAGGGAATCTCATCGAGCTCTGCCGTCAGGCGCTCCCGTTCATCGGAGAAATCCAGGTGGCGGATGTGCCCGGTCGCAAGGAGCCGGGCACTGGCGAGATCAATTACCCAGCCATTGCCCGTGCGCTGAATGTAATGGGCTATTCGGGTGTCATCGGCCTTGAAGCCTGGCCGTCCGAGGACGACGAGCTGGCGTTGAGCCGCTTCCGCCAGGCGTTCACACTCTAACGATCCCCTCTCTGCGCGGTCGTTCGCCAGAAAACGGCTGCATACATGTCAAAAGGAATGAAAATGCTGAAAGTTGGTCTTCTCGGTGCAGGGCGAATCGGAAACGTCCATGCAAAAGCGATCACGTCGAATGCCGGAAGCACGCTGGTCGCGGTCTCTGATGTCAACACCGACGCCGCTGCAAAGCTGGCGGCGCAATATGGAGCCGAGGCGCGTTCGAGCCTAGACATCATCAACGATCCCGCCATCGAAGCGGTTCTGATCGCTACATCGACCGACACCCATTCGGACCTGATCGAGGCGGCGACGAAGGCCGGCAAGGCGGTGCTGTGCGAAAAGCCCGTCGATCTCAGCCTCGAGCGCGCACGCGCCTGCCAGATCGCTGCGGCGGGCACCGGCAAACCTGTGATGATCGGCTTCAACCGCCGGTTCGATCCGAATTTCGCTGCCCTCAAGGCTGCCGCCGACCGGGGCGACATCGGTAAGACGGAGCTTCTGTCCATCACCTCCTTCGATCCCGCACCGCCTCCGGTGTCCTACATCAAGGTCTCTGGCGGCCTGTTCCGCGACATGATGATCCACGATTTCGACATGGCGTGCTGGATCTTCGGTGGCGCGCCCGAGACGGTCACCGCCATCGGAAGCTCGATCGTCGATCCGGACATCGGCGCGGCGGGCGATGTCGATACCGCCGCCGTCACGCTCAAGTTCGCCGACGGCCGCATTGCTGTCATCAAGAACAGCCGGCGCGCCGTCTACGGCTACGATCAGCGGATCGAACTGCTGGGCTCCGAGGGTCTGCTTTCCGCCGGCAACATCCTGGAAAATACCGTCACGAAATCCACCAGGGCGGGCGTAACTGGCGCCAAGCCGGAATTCTTCTTCCTCGAGCGCTACATGCGCGCATACTCCATCGAGTGGAACGCCTTCGTCGAGGCCATCACGTCGGGATCGGCACTGCCGGTTTCGCTCGATGACGGCGTCAATGCGCTGGCGGTTGCGGAAGCAGCGACCCGGTCGCTGGCCACCGGCCAATCCGTCAGCCTGGCTGAGATAAGGTAAGAGCAGCTTTTTTGCCGCACAAAAAGGCTGGTCTAAACTATAACCTTATACGATTTTGAACATCCGATCTGGATTTGACCCTGCTATGCGAGGACTTGAATTGAAGACACTCGGCATTGGACTCATTGGTACCGGCTATATGGGGAAGTGCCACGCGTTGGCGTGGAACTCGGTCGCGGCCACTTTCGGCACGGACATTCGGCCGCGCCTCGTTCATCTCGGCGAAGTCAACGAAGCCCTTGCGAAACAGCGCGCAACGGAGTTCGGATTTTCGAAATCCTCGGGTGACTGGCGCGCAGTGATCGACGATCCCGACGTTCAGATTGTTTCGATCACCTCGCCGAACCAGTTCCACAAAGACATGACGATAGCCGCGCTTGAGGCGGGAAAGCATGTCTGGTGCGAAAAGCCCATGTCCACCAGACTGGAAGACGGCGAGGCTATGCTAGCGGCGGCCGAACGCACGGATCGTCTGTGCGTGCTCGGCTACAATTACATACAAAGCCCGGCATTCAGACAGATCGAAACTCTGGTCAAGAATGGACGGATCGGCCGTGTCACCAATATCCGCGTAGAGATGGACGAAGACTTCATGGCCGCGCCGGACATGCCGCATTCGTTCAAGCACCGGGTGGAGTCCGGCTATGGAGCACTCGATGATTTCGCCGTGCATCCCCTGTCTCTGCTGCAGCGTCTGTGCGGCCTTCCCGTCGAGGTCATGGCCGATGCGGCCCGTCCGTTCAAGACGTTGAAGGGCGCCGACAATGAAGACAAGCCCGTGGAAACATTTGACATCGCTGCGGCGCTGATGCGCTTCCGCGATGGCCTGACGGGAACACTGATCGTTAATCGGTCTGCCTGGGGACGCAAGGGACGCATCGCACTTCAGATCTTCGGCACCGAGGGGGCAATCCTGTTCGATCAGGAGCGCGCCAACGAGTTTCAGCTCTATTTGCGCTCCGATGATGCTGAAATACAGGGCTTTCGCACTATCCTGATTGCCCCGGTTCACACACCGTACAATCACTTCATCCCGGCGCCGGGCCATGGCCTTGGTTTCAACGAGCTCAAGGTGATCGAGGCCAACGAAATACTCAAGGCTTTGAGTGGCGAAACGGCAAGGCTGGTCGATTTCTCCCAAGGCATTCAGATCGAAAGAGTGGTTCACGCCATGGCCAGCTCACACGCCAGCGGCAAATGGACCCGCATACTCAGCTAGGGATACCGCCAGGATGCCTGGACAAAGCGCCCACCATGAGTTCGAACCCCAAGGCCGATCAAACGCGAAGAGCGTCAACCACGACCTTGAACGCAGGCGAGTTCTGCCGTCTGCTCGGATAAAACAGGTAATAGCCCGGAAACATGGGCGACCAGTCGTCGAGGATCTGTATCAATCGCCCCGCACCGAGGTCTCGCTCAACGAGAGTTTCGGGGACATAGGCGATGCCGTATCCCGCAACTGCCGCATCGATCATCGCATAGGACGTGTTGAAAATCAGTTGTCCGTCGACCCGCACGCGAACCTCCCGGCCATTTTTCTCGAACTCCCAGGCATACAGTCCACCAGCTCGTGATTGTCGGTGATTGATGCAGTCGTGACCGACCAAGTCCTGCGGCGTCTCAGGTACCGCCCGAGAGCTTAGATACTGCGGAGAGGCGACCGCGACGAGGCGCCAATCCGGACCGATCCTGACTGCGATCATGTCCTTGTCGACGCTTTCACCCAGTCGCACGCCCGCGTCGAACTTCTCTTCAACGATGTTGCGAAACCCGTTGTCGCTGTTAAGCTCGACCTTGATATCGGGATAGTTGCGCAATAATGGCCGCAACTTCGGCCAGACGACGCTTTCCTGGGCGTAGTCGGAAAGCGTGATGCGAACGGTTCCCGACGGCTTGTCCCTGAACTCCATGAGCTGGTCGATCTCGGTTTCCAGTTCTTCGATGCGGGGCGCAAGCGAGCGGATCAGCCTCTCGCCCGCCTCCGTCGGAACGACGCTGCGTGTGGTGCGCGTCAGAAGGCGCAGTCCCATCCGGGCTTCGAGCTTCTTGATCGTATGACTGATCGTCGACTGCGACGTACCGAGCTTGGCGGCCGCCTTGGTAAAGCTCCGCTCTTCCGCAACCGCCAGAAACCAGAGCATGTCGTTGAGATCTTCGCGCTTCATGGTCGCCTCATAACATCCTTCATTGATATCAACAGTCGATAAGTCCAAGCGAATTGCAATGGCTAATCTTCGAAATGCGCGCCGCATATATTGCCGCCATGACACAGCAAGCTCTTACACGAACCGACTTCAACAACGACGACGTCAAACCCGGGGTCGCGACAGCCGCCAGCTCGGCTGTGCCGACCGCAGCCTGGGGCGCTGTCATCTCCATGGCACTATGTGTCGCCGTCCTGATTGCATCGGAGTTCATGCCAGTCAGCCTTCTGTCGCCGATTGCAACAGAACTGGACGTCACCGAAGGACGGGCGGGCCAGGCGATCTCGATCTCCGGCATCTTCGCCGTCCTCACCAGCGTGTTCGTGGCAGGTCTGACGCGGCAACTGGACAGGCGGCTGGTTCTCGCCTCGTTCTCATTGATCCTGGTGATCTCAGGAACGATCGTCACATTCGCCCCGAACTATCTCGTGCTGATGATCGGGCGCGCGATGCTGGGTATCGCAATCGGCGGCTTCTGGTCGATGTCGACCTCGATCGTCATGCGTCTGGTTCCGGAAGACTCTGTGCCCAGGGGCCTTGCGATGCTGAATGCAGGTAATGCCATTGCGGCGACGATCGCAGCACCGCTGGGAAGTCTGCTCGGCAACTACATAGGGTGGCGCGGCGCGTTCTTTGCCGTCGTTCCGCTCGCTCTTCTGGCTTTGGTCTGGCAGTGGCTCAGCCTGCCGTCACTGCCTCCGCGTCGCAACGGGGGGTCGCCGAATGTATTCAGGCTGCTTCTCCGCCCGCAGACCGCGATCGGCATGGCGTCGATCATGCTCTTCTTCATGGGCCAGTTCGCACTGTTCACCTATCTACGTCCCTTCCTGGAAACCGTGACAGCGGTCTCGATATCGACCCTCTCTCTCCTGCTACTGTTGATGGGTTTGGCGGGAGTCGCAGGAACCACCCTCATCGGCCATCTGCTGCAAAAGCGGTTGTTCAGCATTCTCTGTGCAATCCCGCTCATCATGGCCGTCATCGCATTGGGGCTGATTGCATTCGGATCGTCCTCTACTGTCACTGCCGTCCTTCTGATCGGCTGGGGTCTGTTCGGAACGGCCGCCCCGGTCGGTTGGGGAACCTGGCTCAGCCGAACCATGCCCGACGACGCGGAGGCAGGAGGCGGCTTGCAGGTGGCGACTATCCAACTCGCTATTACCCTGGGGGCTTCCATCGGCGGCATGCTGTTCGACAGCACGGGCTGGTGGACCACCTTCCTGTTCGCCGCCGTCCTGCTCGTCGGCTCATCAATTCTGGCCGCAGTCGCGTGGCGTTCGACACGCCGCTGAAACTCAGCGGTCGTTCCATCCGGATCAATTTCTATCGCATCACCACTCAAGGAGACATTCAGATGACCAACAAAGCAGACCCAGACGGCGCACAGCTCCCGAAGATCGACATCGATCGCCGCCACCTGCTCAAGATGACAGGTGCCGGCGTCGCGGTGCTTGGGGCGATGTCCATTTTCGATTCCACGAATGCAAAGGCTCAAGACATGTCCAACGGCGCGTCCAATTTCTACACCAGCGATCGTGTGATCCTGCAGAAGGTGACGTTCAAGACCCAGTATCAGATGAACGTCGCCGGCAATCTCTACCTTCCCAAAGACCTTGACCGTGCAACCAAGAGCCCGGCGATCATCGTCGGCCACCCGATGGGTGCGGTGAAGGAGCAGAGCGCCAATCTCTATGCGACGAAGATGGCGGAACAGGGCTTTGTCGCCATGTCCATCGACCTTCCCTTCTGGGGGGAAAGCGAAGGCGAGGTTCGCAATCTGGTTTCGCCAGAAGTCTATTCCGAGGCGTTCAGCGCCGGTGTTGATTTCCTCGGCTCTCATGCCTTCGTCGATCGCACCAATATCGGCGCCATCGGCGTGTGTGGCAGTGGCAGCTTCGTCATCAGCGCCGCCAAGATCGATCCGCGGATCAAGGCGGTCGCGACCGTCAGCATGTACGATATGGGTTCTGCGTTCCGCAACGCGCTCAACCACTCCCAGAGCGTCGAGCAGCGCAAGGAGTTCATCGCCGCTGCTGCCGAGCAGCGTTGGGCAGAGGCCGACGGGGCAGACATCCTGTACGTTGGCGGCACCACCCTGGAGCTGACGGCCGACACCGACCCTGTCCAGCGCGAATTCTTCGATTTCTACCGCACACCTCGCGGCGAGTTCACCCCGGTAGGTGCGACGAAGCAAACCACCACCAAGCCGACGATGAGCAGCGTGGTCAAGTTCGCGAACTTCTACCCGTTCAACGACATCGAGACGATCTCCCCGCGCCCGATGCTGTTTATTTCGGGGGACCAGGCGCACTCGAAGGAATTCAGTGAAGATGCCTACAGGCGTGCGTCTGAGCCAAAGGAACTCGTTTGGGTCAAGGGCGCGGGTCACGTCGATCTTTACGATCGCGTGGATCTTATCCCATTCGACAAGCTGAAGGGCTTTTTCGATCAGCACCTCGCCTGAGGACAAAGAAGCAAGGGAGCCTGTCACGCCTCTCGTGGCGTCAGGCTTCACCTCCCCATCGCCTTGGTCGGTGTCTGACCTGTGGCCGAGGCACCTTACGAGTTTTGCTCTCCGCCATAGTTTATATCGGCCGGAAACAGCTCTGCACGAGCAATGGAGGTGACCCATGAAAGGTATCGTAAGCGCGATATTGGCATCGGCTTTCTTGACGTCACAGTTTGGAGGATCCGCATTGGCGCAGGACCATATTCTAATCTCGTCCGACTGGGGCAACGTCACCGCAGAACTGGCTGACAACGCCGCCGCTCGCGCCCTTGCTGATATGCTGCCGTTGACGATCGAGATGGACGATCATTTGCGTCAGGAAAAAACAGGCGGCCTGCCAGCCGCGTTACCCTCCGCTCCGCGCCAGCGCCCGTTCTCTGCCGGTACGCTTGGCCTGTGGAGTTCGGCTGATTTCGTCATCTATTACCGTCAAGGGCGCGTGCCGCCGCCGGGCATCGTGATTTTAGGTCAGGTAAAAGGTGACGTCGCAATCTTTGACCGACCCGGAAAAGTCACCGTCAAAATCGACAACGCTCGCTAGATCCACGGCGGCACAAATCGACAGCGGGCCCGGCTTCCCTTAACGTTCTGATTGCGAAGATTGCGGCTGGCTGATTTTTCCGGATCGGAACGCAAAAAGCTCCTCGACGGTTATGTCGAGGAGCTTTCTTTGAAGCGACTTGCGTTGGCAAGTTTACACGTTTTTGATTTGGTTGCGGGGGCAGGATTTGAACCTGCGGCCTTCAGGTTATGAGCCTGACGAGCTACCGGGCTGCTCCACCCCGCGCCAAGCGCAAATCCCTT
>NZ_JAGGJV010000005.1 GCF_017873135.1 Rhizobium herbae
CAATCCAGAAAACCCCATAGCTCAGCAAGTGCAGACCGCGGGTTCCTGCATGAAAGGCTTTCGTACGCCTGACGGCACCCGAAACCCTCCACCATGCCGGTCGTTCTCACACCCGCTTTAGTTCCCGGAAGCAGTCAGTCTGCTATTCGAGCGGTCACGTCCGGAACGCGCCACCATATCGGTCGTATCGGCTCTCATCTCTCTTTACCGAAATCGGGCATAGCGATGCGGGAGCGTCATGTCTTTCGCGCGCCAAGTACGAGACAAACGTTGACCGGTGGCAGACCCTGGCCTCTGGCCCGAGTTGCACCGAAATTCGTAGATGGTGCAGGGCCACTGCCGTCATGCCACGATTGGAATAGCCTTGGCGGAGAGTGCGGCCAGCAGTTCACTGCCGAGATGGGACTTCATGAATTTTTCTGGCCCGACGAGGTAGTAGCCCCGCTCAGAGGTCAGCGGCTCGTGGTCAAGTTCGACAAGCAGGCCGCTTGACACCAGATCGTCGATGACGCCCCGCCATCCCAGAGCGATCCCGTGCCCTAACAGAGCCTCATGGATGGCAATGCCGTGATTGGACACCTCGATGCCTGGTGCAGTGCGAGTTGCGTGGGGAGCGCGGCGCGATTTCCAATCATTCCAGTTAAACCATCGCCTCTCCGGGTCGTCGAGATGGATCAGGGGCCCCTGCATGAACATGTCCCCTATCGACAGAGAAACGAGCTTGGTCGCGACGGAGGGGGCTGCAATCGGGACCACGGCTTCCGGGATCAGTAACCTGGCCTCCATCCCGCTCCAATGACCGTCACCGAAGAGGATTGCGCAGTCGACGCTGTCCATTGAAATATGCTGGTCGCGGTCGGCGGTAACCACCCTTACTGAGAGACCACCATCTCTGTTTTGTAGGTTCGCAAGTTTCGGCATCAGCCAGAACATCGCCAAGCCCGGATAGGTGCCAAGCGTCAGGCTGGGTCCATTCGCCCGCTCCCGCAATGATCGGGTAGCGGTCGCGATATCGGCAAGGGCGGATGCAATCCTTGCATGGTAAGCGAGAGCATCGGCGGTAGGCGTGGTGACCCCGCCATTCCTCTCGAACAGCGTGAGGCCGAGGTCATTCTCGAGCGCGTGTATCTGATGGCTGATTGCGGGCTGACCGACGTTCAACTCTCTCGCTGCGGCTGTGAACGTTCCCAACCGAATACATGCCTCGAATACCCGAAGCGCCTTGAGCGGAGGCAGATCACGCATAAACGTTCCTAGTGCGAAGGTAGTCGGACCATATCCTTACCATCGAAAAAAGTAATGGCGACATGATATTTTACGCCATATCTGAATCGTCCGTTTCGTGGCAGATTTTGGCATCGAGGAGACCGCTTCTTCTGCGGTGGAAATCTGGATTTGCTTGGTATGCCTGAGGATTTATTCGATTACATCGTCATCGGTGCTGGAACGGCAGGCTGCCTACTGGCCAATCGTCTGAGCCGCGATCCCACCATCCGTGTCCTGCTGCTCGAGGCCGGCAGGAAAGACAACTACCCCTGGATTCATATTCCCGTGGGCTACTTGTACTGCATCGGCAACCCAAGGACCGACTGGCTTTACAAAACCGAAGCGGACCCCGGCCTCAACGGCAGGTCGCTTCGATATCCGCGCGGCAAGACCCTCGGAGGATGTTCGTCGATCAACGGCATGATCTACATGCGCGGACAGGCCCGCGATTACGACGCCTGGGCGACGGCGACTGGAGACGACAGTTGGTCCTGGAACGCGGTGTTGCCAAAATTCAAGGCGCACGAAGACCATTATAGGATGGACGGCGGAGCCGACCCAGAGACGGGCGACAACAGCCACTTCTCGGACATGCATGGTCATGGCGGTGAATGGCGCATCGAGAAGCAAAGGCTCCGTTGGGACGTGCTCGAGGCCTTCGCCGAGGCGGCAGGCCAAGCGGGATTTCCCCGAACCGACGACTTCAACAGCGGCGACAACGAGGGTGTCGGCTATTTCGAGGTGAACCAGCGCTCCGGTTGGCGCTGGAATGCGTCGAAGGCGTTCCTGCGCCCGGCTAGAGCCCGCAAGAACCTGACGATCTTGACGGAGGCCCAGGTCGAAAAGCTGGTGATCGGCACCAATCCGAATGGCGGCAAGGTCTGCAAGGGAGTGATCCTGCACCACGCCGGTCGCCGGGTTGAATTTTCGGCTCGCCGCGAGGTCATCTTGTCCGCAGGTGCCGTCGGATCGCCTCAAGTTCTTCAAATGTCGGGCATCGGCCCGGCCGCTCTCCTGCAAAAGCATGGCATCGACATCGCGGTTGACCTGCCTGGTGTCGGTGAGAACCTCCAGGATCACCTGCAAATCCGGGCTGTCTACAAACTCAAGGGCGCACGCACGCTCAACACGATCGCGAACTCAATGATCGGGAAGGCGATGATCGGTCTCGAATATGCGATGAAGCGTACCGGACCGATGAGCATGTCGCCGTCGCAATTGGGCGCCTTCACCCGATCCGACCCAAGCCAGGCCCATGCCAATCTCGAATACCACGTCCAACCTCTCAGCCTCGATGCCTTCGGCGAACCCCTGCACGACTTTCCGGCATTGACCGCGAGCGTGTGCAATCTCAATCCGACCAGCCGCGGCAGTGTCAAAATCCGCTCCGGCCGGATGGAGGACGCACCGATGATCGCCCCCAACTATCTGGCGACGGCGGAGGACCGAAAGGTCGCGGTGGACAGTTTGAGACAGGTCCGCAAAATCGCCATCCAGCCTGCTCTGCGCAAGTACGAGCCGGAGGAATGGAAGCCGGGTCCCCAATTCCAGACAGACGACGAACTGGTGAAGCTCGCAGGCGACATCGCCAATACCATTTTCCACCCTGCGGGCACTGCCAAGATGGGATCGGACGCCGACCCCATGGCCGTGGTCGACAGTCGCCTGCGGGTGCGCGGGATCGGCGGCCTTCGCGTTGTCGATGCCAGCGTCATGCCGACTATCGTCAGCGGCAACACCAACTCGCCGACCCTCATGATCGCCGAGAAGGCAGCCGGGATGATCATCGAGGATGCGTGCCACGTCGCCGTGGTCTGAACCCCAAAACACATTTCTGGGAGAATACGACAATGCGTGAAGCTCTTCCTTTCCATGGGGTCAAGGTCGTCGACTTCGGGCAGTACATCGCGGGTCCGGCTGTCGCCATGATCCTCGGCGATCTCGGCGCGACCGTCATTCACATTGACCCGCCCGAAGGCCCTCTTTGGGACAGCCCGGCCAATGCGACGCTGAACCGCAACAAACTGCTTGTCGAACTCGACCTGAAAACCGACGGAGGCCGGACCGAGGCCTTGGCGCTGATCGCCGAAGCCGACATCGTCATCGAGAACTTCCGCCCCGGTGTCATGAAGCGCCTTGGCATCGACTTCGCCGCGCTGCGGCAGACACGTCCGGAACTCATCACGGTATCCATCCCCGGATTCGCTTCCAATGACGAACTGCGCCGCGAATGGAGGGCTTTCGAATCCGTCATCGCCGCGTCCTCCGGCGTGTTCACGGACATGGGACTGAACCGGGTGCTGATGGGGGTGAACCCATCCTTCTCGCCGCTGCCGCTCGCCTCTGCCTATGGCACGATGCTGGCCGTGTCTGCTGCGGCGCTCGCCCTCCAGGCCCGCGCGAAGACGGGCCTTGGCGATCAGATCGAAGTCCCTCTCGCCAGCGCCGTCATGGAGGGACTTTGCTATAATTCGATCAAGATAGACGACTATCCTCTGCGTTATCAGACGCAACGCGAACAGGAGATTGAGAGACGCCGCGGCGAAGGGTTGCCGATGGACGTCACATATGACGACCTCCAGGCATTCCTCGATCCCTTCTACCGCAGCTATCCATGCAAGGACGGCCGCAGCTTCTACGTCGTCTGCCCGAGCCATAAATTCCATGCCAAACGCTGCCTGCAGACGCTCGGCATCTACGGCGAGCTCGTTGCCGAGGGCCTTCGGGAAGAGCCGGATACTTATCTCCCGGCTTCGGAATGGTCATCGGACGTCTCGCTCGGCGTCTATCCACTCCCTAAATTCTGGGCGGACAAGATTTCCGAGCGGATGAAGGCCGTCTTCCTGACCCGGACGGCGAAGGAATGGGAACGCATTTTCGGCAAGGGGCAGTTTCCCGGCGCGCCGCACCGCTGGCTGCAGGAATGGATCAGCGACGACCATGCCGATATGGCGGGTCTGATGATCGAGGTGGACGATCCCATCTACGGTCGAATGATCCAGCCTGGGCCGATGGTCTGGCTCGAGGAAAGCGGCGAAGCCATGCTGGCTCCGACACCCCGACGGAAGGCCGACTTCGACGGGGCCCTGTCGACTTTGCGGGCGATGGGCTCCTCGCTTCCGAAGAGTGCCGCAGCGAGCGAGAAGACGTCAGGTTGGCTGGACGGGATCAGGGTTCTCGACCTCTGCAACGTCATCGCCGGCCCGCATTCGGTATCGTATCTCTCCCGTTTCGGAGCCGAGGTCATCAAGATCGATCCGGCGACACCACTGTTTGACTGCTGGAACACAGTCATCTTCGGAATGACCCATATGCGCGGCAAGAAGTCGGTGCTGCTCGACATCGGCTCGCCGGATGGAAGGAAGCTGTTCGAGCAACTTGTCCGCTCCGTCGACGTCGTCGTCTGGAATGCGACCGACCGCCAGGTGCAGTCGAAGGGTCTCGACGCAGAAGGCCTGAAGGAAATCAATCCCGATGCCATCTTCTGCCAGTTGGATTGCTTCGGCGGCGTGCGGAAGGGGCCGCGAACCAACTACCTTGGCTACGACGACCTCGTCCAGGCGGCGACCGGCATCATGCTCCGGTTCGGAGGCTCCATGAAGACGCCTGAGGAGCATGCCCACGTCGGCACGATCGACGTGATGTGTGGCTTCGGTGCAGCGCTCGGCGTGGCCGCCGCGCTCTACCAGAAGCAAATGACTGGCAAGGTGGGCCGTGCACGAACTTCCCTTTCGGCCTTGAGCGGGCTGGCGCAGATGCCGTTCTGCTTTGATTACCACGGCCGCGCACCCTTCGACGAGCCGTCGGGCCCTGCTGCCCGCGGATACCATGCGCTTCATCGCCTCTATAGGGCCGAGGATTGTTGGATCGTGATCGCCGCCTCGGAGAAGGACCTGCCGCGTTTCAAAGACGTCGAGAGTCTGGAGGGGATAGCCGCGATCGCCGAGCGCGAACGCGTCGAAGTCCTGAGCGCGATTATCGCGACGGCTCCGGCGAAACTATGGATGGAGCGCTTTCAAACGGCGGGCATCGGAGCCGCGATCTGCGACAACATCGAGGCGATCCGTGCCGCGACCTCTCGTCCGGCCGACGGCACGCCCGGCACCGATCGAGGCAGCTATTCCTTCTCCGTCTATGCCGATCACCCCAGTGGGCACACGGTGACACATCTCGACCCTCATGCGGTCCGGCCCGTCCAGGGCGTAATCTATGCGCGACCGCCCGCCGAAAAGTATGGCGCGTCGACCCGAGAAGTCGTCAAGGCTCTTGGCCTGACCGAAGCTGCCGTCGATGAACTCATCACTGGTCGAACGATCAGTGAAAGCTGGAGTGGAGAATACCTTCCGAGTTGAGCTTTATCTTCAAGCGCGTTTGTCGTTACCCAAGAGCTAGAGCGCGGCCGCTATGGCCCGATGACAGACGTGGGCACATCGGGGTGGCACGACCGCTTCCAACTATTTCGCGCCAGAAGCGGACATGCCGGTGACGGCCTCATTACTCGTCACCAGGCCAGAGCGGAAATCATTTCCGCTTCGCGCCCCGATGGCGGCCGTAGAGACCAACTTAGCCGCCGCCCGAAAGCAGACATCACTAGCGACAGAGCTGGACGGCTTGATAGCGCCAGCGGTGGACGGCAAGCGGCGTGCCGCTCGATAAGGGTGCGGATGCCGACGAGTGCATAGCGGGTGCCGACTTTGTCCTTGTCGAGCATATTCTCGACATTCACATCAAAGGCGCAATATTACCGAGCAAAAATCGCACCGGCCGTGACCAGCCTGACATCACGCGCTTCAATGCAGGACCTGAGACAGAAAATCTCGGAGCCTCGGTTCAGAAGGATGATCAAAGAACTCTGCGGGCGTGTTTTCCTCAACGATCCGGCCGTGATCCATGAAAATGACGCGATCGGCTACGGAGCGTGCGAATGCCATTTCATGCGTGACACAGACCATCGTCATTCCATCTGATGCGAGTTCTCCCATGACCTCGAGCACTTCCTTGACCATCTCTGGATCGAGCGCAGATGTTGGCTCATCGAAAAGCATAATCTTCGGGCGCATCGAGAGACTTCGCGCAATTGCGACGCGCTGCTGCTGGCCGCCCGAAAGCTGGCCTGGGTATTTTCTGGCCTGATCGGCGATCCGCACGCGTGTCAGCAATTCCATGGCAACGGATTCCGCCTCGTCCTGAGGCTTGCGGGACACGAGTGTTTGCGCCAGGGTGCAATTCTCCAGCACCGTCAGATGCGGAAACAGGTTGAATTGCTGGAAGACCATGCCGACCGACTGACGGATCCGGGCGATGTTTCGCACATCATCGTTCAGTTCGACACCGAGAACGTGGATGCTTCCCGCCTGATGCTCCTCCAGATGATTGATGCAACGGATCATCGTGGACTTGCCCGAACCCGATGGGCCGCAAACGACGAGCTTTTCGCCGTTTCGCACCGTCAGATTGATGTCTTTCAGAACATGGAAATCGCTGTAGTACTTTTCCACGTTCCGCAGCGTGATCGCCGTTTCCAGCATGTTTATTCCCCTTTTTGATTATGATGAGACATCTTACGCGTGGTCGCTATTCCCGACCTTTGGAGAAAATGTAGGCACGCTCAAGGGTCTTGCTCCATTTGCCCATGGCAAAGCAGAAGACGAAGTAGATCACCGCAATGAACACATAGACCTCGATGAAATGCGTCCGCCAGACGGGATCGGCAAGCGCCTGACGCGCGGTCATCAGCAATTCGCTGATCGATACGATCGCCACGAGCGATGTATCCTTCAGAACGGTGACGAACGTGTTGATCGTCGGTGCGATGACCATCGACAGGGCCTGGGGAAGAACGACTTTCACATAGGTTTCGAACCTGGAGATGCCGAGCGCCTCGCATGCCTCGTACTGCCCCTTTGAAACGGTCTGCATGCCCGCCCTGACAATTTCGGCGAGATAGGATGCCGTAAACAGAATGATCGCCACCTGCGCGCGGACCATCGCACTGATATTCCAGCCGGACGGCAACAACAGTGGAAGAATGAAGGTTGCCATGAACAGGACCGTGATCAGCGGCACGCCCCTGACGGCCTCGATATAGGATGTGGCAACCCAGCGGATGACGGGCTTGGAAGACAGCCGGCCGCAGGCGAGGAGAATTCCCAGCGGGAACGCACAGCCGATGCCGAACACCGACAGCATGATGGTGATCGGCAGACCACCCCATTGGCTGGAAGGGACGCTGGGCAGACCGAGGACACCACCGCCCATCAGTGTGAGGAACGCGAGCGGCGCGGCGATCCAGGTCAACAACAATGCCTTGTTCCAGAAACGCGGCATCGCCGTCGCAATGGCTGTGCCGAGAAGCAGGGCGGAGGCGAGAGCAGGGCGCCAGAGTTCCGCCGCCGGATATCGCCCGAAAATGATCAGCGCGCCTTTCTCCGAGATAACGGGCCAGCATGCCCCCGAAGCATTGTTGCAAGCGTCCGGGCCTGGATTTCCCCAAACGGCATCCAGTACAGCCCAGCGGAATAGCGGATAGAGGGCAAGTGCGACCACGCCGACGACCAGGATGGTGACGAGACGGTTGCCCACTGAGACTTTGGTTTTGTTGTGCATACCCGACCTCATCTTGTGCGAAGTGCCATCTTCTTGTTGTAGATGTTCATCAGAGCGGAGATCGTCAGGCTCAGCGCCAGATAGACGGCCATCATGATGGCGACGCATTCTATGGCCCGTCCCGTAATGTTCAGGGTCGTGTTTCCGATCGACACGAAGTCCGGATATCCGATCGCAACGCCCAGCGAACTGTTCTTGACGAGATTGAGATACTGGCTGGTCAGAGGGGGAATGATCACTCTGGCCGCCTGCGGAACGACGACATGTCTCATCGTCTGGCCGGGTGTCAGGCCAAATGAACTTCCGGGGAGCTGGACGAAGCTCGCGGATGACATCAAGAAGTCGGTCTCCGGCGAGAAGCATGGCGTGTCCGGCGATACGCTCAACGAGACCTATGGAAACTACGGCAAACTCAAGTCCGATGGGTCGATCACCATCGAGCCGCCCAAATCGGGCGACAGGCTGACGGTCGGTTCGATCGTTCCGGTACGCCAGAGCGACCTTACCGTCGAGGAGGAGACGGTGCGCGCCGCGCGGGTGCTCGCCAAGCAGTATGCCGGCCCGTTCGCCGTTCTGGACGAGCGCGGGGCCGAGGAAGCGGAGATCGTTGACCCGCAGGAGCGGTTCGACTCGGTTATCAAGGCTACCGAGGCGGAGCGCGCCTACGCCGCCCAGACATTCGAGCGGATCAGGAAGATCGTCAACGGCGAGATACCTGACGAGGAGATCCCCAAGACGCCGCCGAAGCGGCCGGAGCTTGTCCCTCCCGCGGAGATTGTCGTCGCTCCGCCGGTGAGAAAAGAAAATCAGAGCGACGCGGAAATAGCGCATGAAGTGCGTCGGGCGACCCAGGACTACGGCGCATGGCTCCAGCGTCGGCCGAACCCCGGCGGCAAAGCCGTCGATCAGGAAAAAATGAATCCGGGGAAGGAGGAAACGGAAGACGAGGTCGTCGCTTCGCCCGAGGTCGCGCCATTTCCGGTTTATTCGGACAAGGAAGAGGAGGCCTTCCAAAGGATCCGCGGCGTCTTCTTTGCGCTCCAAGGTGATCCGATCCTCTCTCGCCTTTTCTGCCTGACATTTGATTTCGAGGTCGATGCCGGCGCCTTGCCGAATGGTGACTATCATCTGGCGATCGGGGACGAGACCGGTGCAGCGTCTGGCATTTCGGTGGCGACGGCCGCGGCGAGGACCGAGACCGGCTTCTGGCCGCTCTCGGTTTTTGCTGCGCAGAACAGCCATTCGCCCAAGAAGTATCTGCCCGATCTGGTGGAGCAGAAAGACGGATTGTGGAAGATAATTCCATCGGCCGACGGAAAACCGCGCTTCGAGCTTTCCTCGCTCGACGTACGCCGATCGGTCGCGTCGAAGACACTGGGCCGCGACAGGGGTGAGGCGCACCAGACCGGTGGCTTTTCGATCCTTGACCGCGGTCGCGTGGAGCAGATCGCGCGCGACATGGCGCTCGCCGAATTCAATCGAACCAAGGAGCAAGCGGCCGTACGCATCCTCCATGCCGAGGAACTCACGATCGGGCGGCGCCTCGACGTTGGCGTCGTTAAAGGCGGACAGATAGTCTGGCGTAGCCTGATGCACCGCTATGTCAACTACAGGTTCGGCAAGAACGACGTGGCCGTGGAGGCGGTTCTGGGTGCGCTCACGGAGGATCGGCTCGAAAGCAAGACGAAAGGTCTTCTCGAGGAAACCTCGTTTCAGGTCGCCGCCAGGATCATGCCCAAGCCAAGGGCTGAGGGGGAGGCAACGCAAAGTTACGAGGCCGTTGCAGAAGAGGCGATCTTTCTCTGGGACGGGACACCGGTCAGCGTGCTCACCGATCGCGGGGGCGACGAAACAAAATCGACGCCGAGCGCGCTTCCCTTCGTGCGCGAGCTCGATTTGCCGGGTTGGGCGATGGACGAGGCGAAGTATCGTCCGCCTCCGCTCCGGTTCGGCGTTCCCTATGTCTTCCGGTTTAGATCGACCTTCATTGGCGGAGGCTCGCCGGAGCCCGAGGCTGTCAGCGACGAGGAGACCATCATCCCGACACAGCCGTCTGGGGCCAGCGCCCGCGTCGGGCGCCGTTTTCTGCGCCACGATTCGATCGCCAGCCCGGTCCTACTCCTGCCTCGACACCTTGCTTCCAAGCCGCACGGTCCGATGGGGTTCGAACCGCTCGGAGAGGCAATAATCCGGTCATGGAACAGCGAAAGCTCCGACCTGTTCGACATTTACAAGCCGGAGATTATCAAGCCGGCCTATGTTGAAGGAAGCGATCGGACCAAGCCTGCCTCGACCACTCGGGTCTTCGTTCCGCCCGAATCCGCGCTCGACCTAGTGACACGCCATGGCAAACTCGACACCGAAAAGCCCGCAGACATCCGCAAGGGAGGTCTGCTCGACGTTGCCTACACTCCGCGCGAAAACCACGGTAGATCCGTTGCGAACAGCGAGCTGAATCCCGTCCCCAGCGGGTTCCCGGTCGCCGTCAGTACGAGGCTCGACGCGCTCGACCCAGACGGCGTGATCTACCAGCGCACGATCATCAATGATCCGGGAAAGCGCGGCGCGCCTGTCTTCGATCCGAGCGGTGTGAATACGACCACAGAGGGCCAGGTGGGCTACCTTCCGGACCCCGCTGTCGAAACGTACTGCCTCCGGGCAAAAGTCAGGGACGGCGACCGTTATCTCGCAGGCCACATCTCTGTGAAGCTGTACGATGGCACGACCTATCCCCACGCTCTGCCGCTGGTCGTAAAGATTGTGCGCCACGAGAAGCGGGTTCGTGTTCCCCCTTCGGCGACAATCAAAGATCTACACCGGGCTTCCAAGCTGACCACGATCGACGCGGACGGAAACATTCCTGCCGCGAAGGGCAAGAAAGGCGCGCGCGTGCAACTCGTCGAACTCGCGCTATGTCGGGGCGAGGACTTCACGTTGGAGGTGAGTTGCCTGCCCGGCGAAGTCGAGTTCGAGAAACGTTTTTCCTTACCCGAGACGATGGCGATGCAATTGCAGCGCGCATTCAAGGAGCCCGACTCCAAAGCGCGGCTTATTGCGATGGGCGGAACTGCGCTTGGCGACGCTTGTGCCGACGCAACGCTCAAGGACCATACAGGTGTAGGCGGCGGCCTCGTGCCGGACGAGAGTTTCCGCTACAACGTCGCCTCGAAGCTGATCGATTCGATGCGAGAGGACTGGCCGATCGAGGAGATCGCGGCGGTGGCGTCATTACGAATTTGTCATGCCGTGAACAAGCCGTCGGCCGATGCCATTGTCTGGACATCAACCGGGGAGATGACAAAAGCCATCCGACCGTTGAGCCTCACAGAGACAAAGGTCAAGGTGTCTCCGCCCGACAATGAGGAGGGGGCAATCGAACTTGGGCTCGACGGCACGATCGAAGTCGATCTCGATCTCGTCGAAGCATTCCAGATCGTCGCGACCGCAGTGGGAACCGACGGCTTTCAGATCGACTCGATCGACCGCGGGCGCAGTATGATCTCAAAACGGTCCGGCCGCTGGCCGACGCGTATTCGCGAGGACGGATGCGAAGTCTACGAACGCTCCGCCGATGTCGTCGGGTTCAAGGTCGATCCCGAAGGCGTCGCGACCCTACGGCGCGAACCGGTCACATTGCTGGCGGTGTCCAATCTTCCGTCCACTAAAGCGATCGGTCCCGACCTGTTCCGGTTCGAGGCTGAAAAGGTCGAAAACAAGTACAAGAAAATCGTCCGCGTTCGGCCGAAGACAGTTGATTGGGAAAAAACCGGATCGCTCATCTTCAAGCCAGCCGACAAAGGGCGCACGGAGATATCGCTCTGGCCGTTGTTTGCCGCGGCGATGGCCAATTCGAAGGTCGAACAGTGGGTCGCCTTGCCCCAACGCGGCGTGGACCGGACTAACCGTATCAAGCAACTGCAGGTGCAGCGTCCCTACACGTTCGCCGACACGCTGGCGCGCAAACTGAAGCTCGACCTCGTGCTCGTGTCGCGGGGGGCCTCGTCCTTTGAGACGGCTCCGAGTTATGTGGCGGGCAAGGAACAGGCGCTATTTCGCCGTCAGTCGCTGAAGCGAGAAGATCAGGCCATGAGGGCCGCAGCGTCCATCGAAGTATGGATGCCCTCGACGAAGCGCCCGGCCGCGCCGGACGTGAGACGACCGGAACCGTCGTTCGTCTTCACCCGAGATCTGAAGGAGGTGAACGGCAGCGATGCGGTCACGCACGTCGTCGAGCGCCATGCCCGAACGCGGCTCTATCTTGGTCGGGGCTGGTTCGATTCGGGGGAAGACGAGCGTCTCGGCGTCGTACTCTGGCCGCCGCACTATGACACGCTCGAATGGACCGAGCTTGAAAACAATGTAGTGCGCCTCTACGGCCGGAAATTGAACCTCGAGGGGTTCGACGACCGCGATCTCGGCGCGGGAGGGGCCTTCGCCACCCGCTGGGGCGGAGACCCTATTCGTAAGGATGACACGGCCCAGGAAAGCTATTTCATTCCTCCCGACGCGTTCCATGACGTTCCGGAACTGCGACCGGCGAAGGACAAGAAAACGTCGAGGCGAGAGCCTGCCAATTCAACCGGAGTGTCCACCAATCCGCACGCGCCCGTTTTCGTACGGAGCGCTTTGATGCCTATTCCGAAAGCGCCGACAGCCCAAACCGTCAAGGAGCGACAGTTTCTGCCGGTATCGCTGATCACCTATAAACCCTGCTTCGATCTCGACCGCGAGGAATGGTACGTCGACGTCGACTTACGAGCAACCCGCGCGTCCGAACCATTTGTTCGTTTCGGACTCGTTCGGTATCAGGAACATTCCATCCTCGAGAGTTTGAAAACATCAGAGCCCGTTTCGGTCCAGATTCAGCTTCTACCTGCGCGGACGGTCGAGGTTTGTGTCGAGAAAGTAAAGTCAGATCCCGATGTGCCCGGCTCCGTGGGCGGGATTTGGGTGACGCTGAAGGTGAGCGGCCGCGCTTCGAGTGGCATCAAGGAATATCAATTTGACAAGCTGCCAAAACCGGACCCGTTGCCGAAGGATTGGGCGCCGGAAAAGGCGTTTGGGGACCTGCGCCTTCCGAAAATCCGTGCGAGCGTTTTCCACGAGGCCGGGGAGGGCAACGCGCTCGTTCGATTGCCGGTCGCGGTCGAGGATTGGAAGTCAACGCGGCCCGGCGACATCCTGCCGCTCGAGATGGCTCCCCCGACTTTGGACAATAATCCGGGGATGACATGGAAGCAGAGCTTCAGCCTGACGGGGGCCGCGCTGAGGGGGCTTGGGGCCGGGCGGGTGGTGGTATATCTCGAGGAATTCGATCTACGAATGCCTGCTTCCTATCGCGAGGAACCAGTGAAGATTGAAACGATGTTCGACAAGTCAACATTCGTCGAGTCCGGACCTCGCTTCAGCGCCCGCGTGCCGTTCCTTGAATTGAAGTAGACGTGCTGAGCGTTGTTGCAGTCAGTCGGCTATGGGCTTAGTCATGCTCGACGCGACAAGAGCGCCGCCGCTGCGCTGGCTGGGTACGAAGTCTTCAAGAGCCAACAGGCAGGACATGTTGTTGATGAAGGTAGACTGAAGGGAATGTTGTTTTTAGCCTGCCTTGGCCATCGCCTAGGACGCTAAGGTCAACTGTGATTGGAGGAGTAGATGCGCAGTCTTGTTCTAAAGCTGGCAGCAGCACTGATAGTTTGTGTTTCCGTAATACCATCCATCGCTGCCGAGAAGAAATATATAGATAAGAAGGTCCGCTCTGAAAACCACGAATACGCTGTCTCGATTGCGGCGCAGGGCGGCGACCTCGGCCACGCCTTTGTAATCTGGAACAAGGGCGACAGCGCAGCGATGATGACAACTCAGCAGGTTGTCGGATTCTATCCGCAAGCCGACAAGTCGAAATATGAAGCTGTATTCGGGTTGTCGCCGGGACAGATATTCGACGACGCCGGGGAGAAACCAGACTATGTTGTCATCGTTTCGGTAAACTCGGATGCTTACGAGGCGGCAAGGGCGGTGTTCGAAAAATGGAAGACGTCTGGGAACTAAATGTTAGGCTTCAGTGACTGCACCACTTTTGCTGCGGAAATCGGTGCCGCAATTGGCCTGAACATGCCAAGCCGCGTTTTCGCGCCGTACCCAATTGAGTACATCAAGGCGATCGCAGATAAGAATTGATCGCAGCGTAAGGCCGATGACCCAACGCATGGCACATCACGAAAAAATAGGGCTAGTTAAGTGGGTTCGCCACTCGGAAGTGGCCTCCGCTGTTAAAAATGGTCTCCGCCAGCAAGCCTTCCGGTATAATGGCAGAACATAATATCGCGGTACGCTCATGACCACGCTGTTGGCCGCTTCTCCGAGATGACGCTTGTCGTACCCCAAGACGGTCATCCACTGCAAGCGGGTCGACGCCCGCTACTGGCGCGACAATGCCACAGAACGATCGCCGCTGAAACAGGGTCCCCAGCCAGCTTTCGCGCGGCTACGGGTAGCGTTTCGATCTTGGTAAATCACAGAACGCTTTGCCGCGAATTGTCGGTAACTAGCTGCAAAGACTATGCTTTTCGTCGTGAGGATTAGTGGTAAAAAGGTGTGGTATGAAGGTCCAAAAATAGCCTTTCTGGGGACCTTGGATTCTCACATGAATTCAACAGCTTAGAAGAAAAGCCTTGAAATTCCCTCTGTTTTCCCATCGCGAACGACCGTGGATGCCACCTTTGTGCCCTGGCTTTGGGCATCAGTCAATACGGGTCTGAAACGGAAATAACTTCCGCTGTCCGACCTCACGTTTGCGACGAGGCGGTCCATATGGCTCTCGGCAGCTTTGCGCCAGAAGGTGACATCATAAAACTTGCGATGGCTGGATGGACCGACCGAAGTTGATGCCGCCTTCAAGATGCGTCCTGGACGAGACCGACGCGCCCTCGTCTTCACGAACATGGCAATGCACAGTCTCGGCGGATGCTGGGACGACATCGAAGATCCTCTGGTCGACAGCAGGAGGAAGGTCAACGTCGCCTTCTTCAGGATGATCCTACGCGGAGCAGTGGGGGCCGTCCTTGAACTGAGGGATCAGGAGAGAAGATGGCCTTCAGAAACAAAAGAGGCGCGGTGTTGGCCGCGCCACTCTTCTTTAGATGTCGTCTTTGCCGCACAGGATGATGACCCCTGGGCCAGATACTTTCCTCATTTCACACATCCTTTCAGCTTCGCTTCGAACTCGGTTGATGCCGGGTAGAAGACCATATCATGGAAGATGTCGGCAACCTTGCCTAGTCGGATCTCCCATTCGTTCGTATTATCCTTGCGCGTGATCTTCCAGAGGCCGAGGTCGGCCATAACCGGGAACAGCTTGTTGCGGACGCGCCAGCCGCCGCTTTTGTAGTTGAATCGCTTCGCAAGGCTCGCAAGAGATACGGCAATATTCTCTCCCGGGAAAGCATCGTGAATGCGCAGCAGCTCGTTGTGGAAAGCAGCCGTCTTGTAGGTGATGGCGTGCTCAAGGTTAGGCCAGTGCTTTGCATCGATCTTGCTGGCCAATATTAGCTCGCTGAACATGTGCCGAAGTCCATTCTCGAAGATGACGAGGTGGATTGCATCCGGGCGAGCATGTTCCAGCCGCTTAGTGGTCGCGGGTGGCATGTCAGGGAACCATGGCCCGTTCTGCTCCGCGCCGTCGGAATCATAATGCTTCTTGTTCCTCCTCAAGAACGTGAGCGTATCCTTGCAGGCCCTCTGCACGGCCGCGACCATTTTCGGATCGTCCCACTTCAGAATGGCAAGCCTGCAATCCTCTGCGATCTTGTCAGCAAGATCCTGCGATTTCGTTCCTGGCATCGTGTGGCCTCTCGTTGAACACGCACTTTGTACCATTCATCGCATGCCCCGGAGGTGTTCATGTTGCACACCTCCGGCTCGGGACGCGTCCGAGGAGCCTTAGAAATGGGGTCTGTAGCGGTTCATTTTCAGAACCCCGCCACTGGTTTTTCCTTTCGACCAGCAGCCCGCATGAAGCGATCTGCACGAAAGAGACCGAACGAAAGGAAACCAGCATGACCCGCATTCTCACCCTCGCGGCTGCAGCCGCCCTTGCCGCCGCCGCCCTCAGCTCGGCCGCCTCCGCTCAGGAGAACACCGAGTTCCGCGCTGGCGTGAAGTGCGACTGGGGCTTCTCGAACTGCAACGTTCGCGGCGGCGCGTCCTACTCCAACACCCAGACCCACGGCAGCCACACCGAGACGAACAAGCTCGACTTCAACGCCGACAAGTATGGCCCGAGCCTTGACGGTAGCCACAATAACCGCAAGGAGGACGAGCAGCCCCGGGGCAACTAATCACGAAGAGCGAGGGGGCGAACGCCGCCCCCTCGTGTCGTCGTACTATTCCGGCCATAGGCTCACGCCAAAAAGTGGCAGTCGAATGCACCGATCATGATTCCGGAGGAGCCTCTGCTTGGGTCACGCCGTAAATATGCATTAGAGCGATGGTTTCAAGCTTGTCGATTGGCATCTTTTCAGCGCCACCTGTAATGGAGCGAATCTGATCAGTGGAAAGATTGCTGCCTCGTGCATACATCGCCTCATGCATGTCTTGGGAGTTAAAGCCCAGTTCCGCAATGATGTCGGGTGTAGGCGTGCCAGTCTGGCCGGCGCCGAACAACTTGTTCCGTGCGTCTATCACCGCTTTCCGAAAGTCTTCATCGTTTTCAAGTCTTTCCAAAAACTCAATTGCTTTCTCTTTTGACATTCACGACTCCCTCTTCACTTGTTCATTTGATCGGAGCGCCAATACACTTGCAATTACTTTCTCTCTCGCCTGATCGCCCGAGACCAACTTAATTAGCTCGCCCCGTAGGTCGTCTTCGCCTTGGAAAGCTACATCCTTCATCCACTGTGCAAGCGGCCGGAATGTCAACCTTGGATAAAACCTCGTGTGGATTTCCAGGAGCTCATTCAAAGAAAGATCATCGATGTCAGTCTGACTATTTCTTGGCGTAAGGGTTCTAAAGTCTCGATTTGAAGACATCTTCTTCTTGAATTCAATGTACCTGTTCTCAAGCGTAATGTAATCTAGCGTAGGTTGAGTGTGCTCGCAAGCGCCAGCTATCGAGGCTTGCCAATCATAGAGTTTGCGGCAAACAGCGTTCTCGCGCATCAATCGGTTAAAGTCTTTGGCCCCGATATCATTTTCGCTCAGCCAGCCCTCGAATTTTACTTCTTCTATTATAGAAAACCTTTCACGAAAGTTGCATTCCTCGTCTACGATTTCATCTTCCGATGGCTCGATAGCCATCATCTTGCCTAGTAACAGAGCGAGAGACCGATTTAAGGCGTTAGCCAACGTGGGCTCGAAATTCTCATGCGCTAGTGAAATAAATTTGGCTACTTCCCTTCGTCGAAACCCATCGTTAGTAATCCTGTCTTGCTGATCGACTACGTTCATCGAGTGCGTCTTATGAAATTCAAAGCCGACAGGGGCCTCTCGAATAGATCGAACCATCTCGCTTGCAACTTGGAGCGCTTCAACTGCATCAAGGCGCTTCTGATCTATAAAATTCCCGTTGAAAACCCTATTAAAAGTTTCGGTCTCATAACCGAGACTTTCTACTTCTTGGTGAAGACGGCTCCTTGTTCTTTCGGAGAAATGTATGCCGTGTAATCGCTCACGAAGGACAAGTTTTTGTTCTGAAGTGATATCCCCCTTTCGCTCAGCCGCGTCCAATGTAGCTCGCAAATTGACCATCGGGATTGTAACTTGAGGGTAGCCTAGTCCGGCTGGACCGTACGTCAGCGCAACCTCGTCATCTGCATTGATAACTCCATCACGGTAATCCTCGAAAATTCTCCCCGCTCCAATCATCCCGAGCGTATGCAACTCCGCTGCACGTAGAGCGCCCATGCTGCTGGCCCCAATTACGCGAACTCCGTGAGCCAGAGCATAGAGTATTTCTTTATGCCAGACGCTAAGCGACTGATGGAATTCACCGTCGATCAGCACGATTACGGCGGGGCGCGATGTCCGAACCGCACTGTAAATATCCGCCTGTTTCGCGGGTGGCGCATAGTCTGCATCAAAGAGCTCGCGGGCAGCACTCAACGACAAGGTAGGTCCTAAGAAAACTAGCGATCGTCGCGTATTCACCCGTGGTTTCCTCCTGCCTGAGAATGAAACAGAGTACTTTTTAGTCCGGAGGAGTTTCCTTCACTTCGCGAAAGGTTGCGAGTTAATGAGAGAGCTCTCCTACGTGGTCGGTAGCCACTGCCGGGGTACCCTTCCAGCCCGGGAACGATTACTTTTACAAAGGTCTGCTCGCAGTCGAACATTTTTAGTTCGACCACTATGACCTGTGTCACGTTAACTTCTTGAAGCAAATGTAGTGCTGAGTTCAAGTCTTTATGGATATAATTACTTATAGACTCTGGGTGCGGGTGGAATTGCAACATTTGTTGATCATCGATTGCTGCAATTGATCTTCGGTAATCGGCCTTGGCAACGCGTTCTAAGGCGAAATGAAATACATCGTCCCGCGCACCTGCAATCACCACGGCACGACCTTGGCATGCTTCTGTAATGGCCCGGAGCATCGCCATTTCGTTTGATAGATGGGTGCCAAAACCCTCCACAATTTGGCCGACACCGCGTGCATCGTTTAAGATGGCAGCTCGAAAGGTCGGGACTTTCGTATCGCTTGTGCAATCGAATAGCGCTAACCTTGCCCCAGACCTTTCAATGCGTGACTTGAGACGCTGAACAGATTCATACGGAACGGTCGCAACGTTTATCTTTCCTACCAACGATCCGGATATCTCTGAACGGATTTTATGGAGAGCTATTGCATCACGCTCGATTGTTTCGAGAAGACCTGAAAGCACAGCCTCCACGATATCGTTTCCGGATGCCAACCCGTTAGAATCGGTGACAAACGCAGCGATACTTGGAAATCGAACCTCCGTGAGATTAGGAGCCATCAGTGCGGCCTGGATTGGAACAGCAACCTCCTGTTGGTTCACAATATCCCAGCCGAGAGTCCAAGTTTCGGGCCAACGAGCGTTGAAAGCCTCTCCGCTCCTAAGCGGCAACTCCTCTGTCCTTAGACAGTTGTGGGCCTGAGTTAGTTCAGAGTAGGTGCAGTAGATGTAATCTAGCTTCGCGAATTCAGCGTGATGAAGCTCCAATGACTCCATTGCGCCCGATGTCATTGCCGTGACAAGATCAACACCTTTCCCTGAGGAAACCGCTATTGTTCTGCTTGTCGGCCGAATTGCAAGAGTAACAGGAACGCCAATCTTGTCCAATCCTGTTATATCCGCGAGGCGAGTTACTCCCGCCGCAATGAGCAATTCTTTTATCTCACTCAAGGTTTCGCTTGGCGGTTTTGATCGTTGGCTCCCATGAGACTTTTGACTAAAATATCGATTTCCTTTGAAAAGAAATCCACTACCCGTATCCAAATGTTCATTCATGGATAGCCTTCGTTGATTTATGCAATCTTTGGCAGGAAGCGCGGTTATCAACATACTAACGTGCGGCGAATTGTCGACCCTTTCCACGGGGTAGTTCCAAAGGCATTTTTGCTCGAGGATGCTCGGCACAAACATCTGCTTGGATTTGACGATGTCGCGCATCTCCTAGCATCTGCGACAGTTCGACCGCACTTGAATTTGAAAGGGAATTTCTATCGCGAAAGTCTGTCGCAAGAATCAGAGTTTCGCGGCCGATTTTTGCGACGCGAATGACCGCTTAGGGCAAAAAGCGGACCCCGCTGCCAAACATCAAAGTATTCTGTAAGATGACCACTTGCGCCCTCATAACGGTCGTTCGAGCGTCCTGGACTGGCGCATGAAAGCATCCGTCCGTTTATGTGTCGCCCATCCTGGCGGCAGCCGTGCGGAAAACTGTAAGTTCCGACACGCGCCAATGGTGGCGAAAGGAACCCTCGAATGATCCAGATTCCCTATCTCGCCCCCTGATCGCTGGACCGGCGCGCGAACGTGAACTCCAGCGCCTCGGCCCGATCAACCCCCGTCAGCGTCAGGTCGCTGCGGACCCGCACATCTAAGTTGGCGAGCGGGTCGAAGATGAAGCGCACGCGAAGCTCGCCGGCACCATCCTCCAAGCCGGTGACGACCGCCAGGAAGAAGTCGGGATCGTGTCTCGCCGCCGCGACCTCGCTCGCGGTCAGCGTGACGTCGGTCGGCAGCGCCCCCCCCCGAACTCATCTTGATCTCGTAGCACTGGCGAAGCTCGTCGATGGCGTCGACGCCCAAGCCGCGAACCGCGCGCAGGTCGTTGAACCTCGCCACGTCAAGCTGGAGCGCACGCCGCACCGCATCCAACGCCATGCGCTCGCGATCCGAGGTGGGAGGAAGGACGGTGCGCGGCGTCGAGGCTTCCGCGCCGCCGCCGCCCGGCTGGAAACGACGCTCCTTCGCCTTCCGCGCCTTGGCGAATACCAGGTCCCCGGTCGGCGTCGCGCCAGCGTTCACGATGACGCCCGCAGAAGGCTCGAGCTCGCCCAGCTCCCGTAGCTTGCGCACCTGGACGGTCGGCTTCGGCGCGGCCTTGCCCGCCTCCTGCTTAGGGCTGGATACTTGGGCACCATCGTGATGATGTGACGTGATTTGAGATGAGGCGTGGCACGATGTCGGCAACTCACATCAAGTCTCCGGCAACCTGAAACAAATTGCGCTCATTTGATTCTGCCCCCCGGATTCTTTGATTCGGAACTCGAATAAGGTGATTCACCAACGCCGTTCGCGGCCGAACAATTCATCATGACGTGAGATGACGTGCCCGCAACTCGAAACAAATTGCGGTCATTTGATTCATAGTTCTGCGCCGCCGATTCAAAGGTCGATATTTCCGATTCGGCCAAACAAGGCTTGTGCCGGTGGGCCGGTCCCCTACCATTGAGGAGGTTGAGGATCTGGAGGAAGCAGCATGACCCTGAAGATAGCCAGGCAGCGACAGAAGGCGCTTCGCGACGCCAACAGAAGGGCGAAGCGGCCTGACAGGGATGACGTGGCCCGGGTGGCGCTGTTCTGGCTGATCCGGCGGGCGATCGACAAGGGGCAGCAGATGGAGCTTGAGAAGTTCCAGAACAAGATCGTCTCGATGCTGACGGATCAGGGGTTTGATGAGCGCGAATGCGACGTAGTGTTCGACGATCTTGTCGCCAAGTACCGGACGGGCGGCTCGCCGTTTCGTAGGAAAATCCACCTGATCTATCCCGACGGCGCCGACCAGGAGGTCTGAGCGCATCCGGGTCCACTTGTTGTTACCGGATCTGCTTGCTCGACGAGGCCGATCAACGCCTAACGGCGCTTGATGCAATGATAACTTCTCCCCCCATTACTTCCTAAAACGCCGTTTGATTCTGAATCGGATTTCTGGAGAAATAGACGGCTCCAATCCTTCTTTAATCCACTTCGCTTAGCTCGGCCGGCCCCTCGCATAGAGGGTCCGAGTAACGAACATGATTAAGTGAAATGACCAAGCTAACTGCAATCAAAGCCTTCCAACGTAAGATCGACGCCTATTGCGAACTGCGTCTCTCGACCATCTTCTCCGGCGACGAAGCCGAAGCCCTCAAAGCCTATATGCGGCGACTTATCGAGCGAAGGTGCGGGCCGCCCCGGATGGAGGGCCGCACTGAATGGAATGTCGTTGCCCGCATGACCGGGATCGACGCTCGATCGCTTGCATCGCATCACCGTTTGATCGACCCCGGGTTTGATGCCATCGTCCGGTGGAGCAGGGACGGTGAGAAAACTCCGGGAGAGACGAAAGAAGGCCCTCGCAAGCCCAAAGGCCCGACGGTGACAAACAAGGTCGGCGCCGAGAATGGGAAATTGACAATAAATTCCACGCCTTCCGAGACTGCGCGTTCTCAGGTTGCCTCCGCGGTGCATAAGCCTGGCGTGAAAGTCGAGTTTCCGGAACCTCTGTTTCGCGAGTGGGATGACCCCGCCGATTTCGCCGAAGCACTCCTGCTCCACATGCGTCGCCACGGTGAGACCTACTGGGTTCTCTATCGATCGGTCGTGCGGGCTGACGAGCCCATGGACAAGAATACGCTGCTGAGTTGGATTGAAGGCCGGCGCGTGCCGCGAAGCACAGACAGCTTCGATATCCTTGGTCGTATCGAGCGCCGTTACCGTCTCTCGGAAGGCTATTTCGAGGCGAAGCTGCCGCATCAGTCGCGATCGGCGTGCGGGTTCAATCTATCGGGTATCGAGCCTGCGGAGCGACGCAGGATCGCGTGGCATCTACCAAATGACTTCAATTCGCTTCCGTTCGCCAAGCGCGAGGAGATTCTGGATTGGGTCCGTCGCGTGATCATCAGCGGGTCGACGGATTACCGCAAATTTCAGGCTGCCGCGGCGAAGCAGCGCTACGCCATCCGCTTTCCCGGCGTATCCTACGGCGGACGTGCGCCACGCGATGGAAAGATCACTGTACCGGCGAACTACGAGGAAACGTGGATCGAGGATCCCGATCTGCTGTCGGGCGTCATCGATGCGCCACCAGCGCTTGCCATGGAAATGGCCGACCTGGTCCGCTTCAAAACAACGGCACTGACATCGATCGGCTTTCAGCGCAACGGTGTCTGGGGCGAGGAAACCGCCTCCCAGAAGATCGAGCATCTCGGCTTGATGTTCGGCGCACTTGCGGCGTCAAAGGCGGGAGAGATCAAGGGGTATGGGGTGCCGCTGCGTCAACTGACCTTTGGGCTGCTTATCTTTCCGGGTGTCTGGGATTGGTATCTGCAATGGCGCGAAAGCCGCCGGGGCTTCTATACGGCGTGGGAAGTCGATATGCTGCGGATCGCCCTGGCAATCACCAAGGAAGGCACAGGATGGCTTCGACAGCATCCGGAACTCCTAGGGCGTGTCCAACCTATTGCCGGTCTCGTCTCGCAGAATGAGATCGACTACGCCCGTGAGGATTGGCACGGAGCCTGCGACGATTTCCACAAACACGCAGCCCACCGGGTCAAAGAGATACAGCGTATCGCCCGTGTCCATCGCGATCCCTTCGAACCGATCATGCCGGTCCTCGAAGCTGACAGTCCGGTCGGCGAATATCGGAAGATCACCGAGGAGATCATCAGGCTGATGCCTGATGAGGAGCGCTATCCGCGTCCGGCCGCGGAAGCAGTTCGCTCGTTCCTAATGCTCCGCCTGGGACTGCATCTCGGACTTCGCCAGAAAAACCTTCGGCAATTGATGCTATGCCCACGCGGACAGATGCCACGCCCGGAACGCGTGCTTGAAAAACTCAAGCGTGGAGAGCTCCGTTGGAGTGATCGTGACGGTGGCTGGGAGGCGCTGATTCCAGCGGTGGCTTTCAAAAATGCCCACTCGTCGTTTTTCGGAGACAAGCCGTTTCGGCTGCTTCTGCCGGATCTGCTCGACCTCTACCGTTACATTGATGACTACGTCGATCGCCATCGCTCCACGCTTCTCAAGGGAGTTGCCGATCCCGGAACATTCTTTGTGAAGACCGTCAAGACGACAAGCACCGATGCAGCATACGACGTCACGACCTTTTACGAGGCATGGCGGCTCACCATCCAACGCTATGGAATCTACAATCCATACACCGGGCGAGGAGCGATCAAGGGCCTGCTGCCCCATGGCCCGCATAACGTTCGGGATGTGCTGGCGACCCATATCCTGAAGCAGACCGGTTCATACGAACAGGCTAGCTACGCATCCAGGATACGGCGGACATGGTGGCCAAACACTACGGCCGTTTCCTTCCACAGGACAAGGCGGCACTGGCCGCACGCATTCTCAATCAGGTTTGGGAAGCCGCCTAGTAGTTCTGAGCAAGCCAAGGCGGAAATCATTTCCGCTTTGGTCGCTTACTTCTTGCCTTCACGTGCCCATGGCGGCGGTTGCTTGTTCTCGATCCATGGGAGGAGTTGCAAAGGCTTCCGTTCGACGATCGAAGTGATGATAGGGTAGTGCTGCAAAGCGCTCCGCATCAGGGGAAGACCGGCCGGGTTGGTGTATCGCGTGTTGGTTTCGCTGCCTTCGCTCAGCCGACCGGAGATGTCGTCGATAACTTCAGTCGGGACGCCGGCCTGCTTCAGGGTATCTGCCATACCATGGCGAAGGGCATGAATGGATCGCTCCCACATTTTTTCCCCAAGGGCGCCGCGCATCACGGGGATGAAGGTGTCGTAGAAACGATTGCCCGGATCGTTCTCCGTCTTATCCGAGAAAAGATCCGGGAAGAGCGCTTCGTATCCAAGTCCCTTGATTGCCTGATAGTAGTCGAGGAAGCCCAATCGAACCATTTCGTCGGGCATGGGTAGCAGCCGTTTTGATTGTGCGGTCTTCAACCGCCTGATGCCATTCGTGCGAAGGAGGATGACATACCCGTCTTCGTCCTTTGCAATGTCGTCCACTGCGAGGCCAGCGAACTCTTTGCGTCTAGGGCCCAGGTAGGTGAACAGGATCGGCAGATAATAAAGCGAATCGTGGAAGACATGCTTGCCCGGTTTCCGCCGTTTTCCCCGCAGATGATCCTGCGAGCCCGTATAGATCGGACTTGAGAAAATCGGAGCGATGTCTTGAGGCTTCGGTTTGTACTGCTGGTGACGGATGTCTCCGGCTTTGGGCTTTCTCGGGCGTAGACCCTCGAACGTCCAATTCTCGATTTCGAACCCGTGGCCTTTCAGATGCTTCAGGAAGTGTTGCAGGTTTCCGAAGTGCTTGCGGATTGTCGTGGAGGCCAGACCGACCTTCGCCTTGGTTCCCACAGCGTCAGCCGCCTTGCGCAGTTTCTCGCCTTCTGCTCGAAGTTCCGGCGCTGACATGACGCGCATCTTGCTGCTTCGGCCCCAGTTGGTCGGAATGTCGTTGAAGTGCTGACGCAGCAGGCCAATGTGATACTGCTCGATCTGTCCGGAATGCTCTACATCATGTTCCATGAGTACGGATTTGAACATCCGAACCAGTGCCATCGCATCTCGGCCGGTTTCCGTTGTCCATTCTTCGCCCATGTTGGCGATGAGCTTCTCGCATGCTTGCTCAAAATCTGCGACGGCTACAACCCTCTGGCTTGCTTTAGCTGCTGCCGTCTTGGCGTTCGGTACCACGCGCGGTGAGAGGTCGAGGTAGGCAATTTCCTCTGGCTCCGGGATATCAGTTGCAGTCGGTGCCGGCTGGCTCTTCTTGGCCAGCCCCAATGAAAAAGCGGCGCCGGGTTCGACCTCGACAGGCTTCTCCTCGACCACGGACTTGTTCGCTCTGCCGCCACCTGTGAATTCGCTTGAGGTTCGGTCGACGAGTTCGTGTCGATCGTCGATGTCGAGGAGGGCTGCGGCACGGCCTTCGAACATTTTCGACATCGCCCGTTCACGATTGACGGCGGTGTCGTCAACATCGAATTGATAGATCAACCGCCGGATCCCGTCCTCGAAGCCGGCGCTGCGTGCAATCGTGAGCTCGGCAAGATAGTTTGCCCGGATGGCGTCGACATGCGAGGCAGGCACGCCGTTCTTCAGCAGGTAGGCGAGCCCGGGGCAGTCGCCATCGAAGCTGAGGTCCGAGCGGGTCCCGAATTTCGCCAGGAGCTGACAGGCCCAGCCAGCCTCGAGATCGAGTTCCATCTCGACGACGTCGCCACCCCGCCCATTGCGCTTGGCCATAGTGCTGATGTCATCGAGCCTCTCGAGCTCTTGGTCCCGCACGTGCTCTAACAGGATCTGGAGCGGCTTCTTGGCGGTCATCACGTCCTTCGAATTCATCTTCAGTTCGGCCAGCCGCGTATTGAGCTTCCGGCCGATGATCTGAGCCTTTCTATGGTCGGAACAATGAAGGCTGAGTGAAAGTCGGCTGCCTGGCCGACAGTGGATGAAGGCGGCCGGGATGCGCGGCCGCCAGTAGAAGATGTTTCCGCGGCGGATGAGATTCTCGACCTCGTGGCGCACAGCCATGACGAACAGACCCTGTATCGAGCCTCAAGGTTCGACCGCGCCGAATTCGGCTGGGCATCAGTTCTGGGCATCAGGTCGCCAATGATGCCAAAACGATATCCGGCACGACTGGAAAATCAAGGAATTAAGGGCTTTTAGGGAGAATTGGCTGGGGAACCTGGATTCGAACCAGGACTAACGGAGTCAGAGTCCGTGGGTCTACCGTTAACCTATTCCCCAAAACTGCGTGGGCAATGCCCAGCCGGTGAGGCGGGCTTATAAACAAAAGATTGGCGGATGCAATAGATTTTGCCAAAAAATCCGTCGCGTTCGGCAAAATCGCCCTCCGGTGCTGTCTGAGCGCGGGATTTGGTGCTGCCAGGCCGCTGTGCAAAAAGAATTTGGCGAATTGGGGCGGCACTGGTAAAGTCGGCCCAACGAAAATCAAGAGAGCGCCTTGAGCGGCTATCGTTCCGCGCGGCGCAATGGACAGACACGTGAGAGACCCCGACAGCGGCGAACAGCCGTCCGTTTCCGGGGCGTCGGCAGCAGACCGCAACGACGGGCAGTCACCGCCCCGTTCCGGCAAAGGCAAGCGCAGACGGGGTAAACCGTCGCGCCTCGCCTCTGCGAATGCCAGTTCCTCCGTTGATAACGGAGAAACACGGCGTCCCGAAGTGACAGATGCCACCGGAGAACCGGTGCGCAAACGCAAGCGCAGGCGCCGTTCCAAATCCGGCCAGGCACAGCAACCGGTTGCTTCCGGCGCTGTGGCGGACGTTTCCGTTGTGAAACAGGCCGCTGTACCCGGCGGTGAAAATTCCAGCCAGAAACGCAGCAAGAAGCACCGGCAGCGCCGCAGCCTGCAAGGGCGTCCGCTGGCGACCAGCGACAAGCCGAGGCCCGTCGCCGATGCCGCCAGGCAGTCACAACCGCCTGTGGTTGCGGGCGTTGGGGTGGAGCCAAAACCGGCGCCGGGCCATGCCGGCCATGACCGGCGCGGCAATGGCCAGATGTTTTCGCATGGGTCTGATTCGGGCTCGCCGCTGTATGCGGCGCTGGATCTCGGCACCAACAACTGCCGCCTGCTGATCGCCCAGCCGACCCGTCCCGGCCAGTTCCGGGTCGTCGATGCGTTTTCGCGGATCGTCCGGCTCGGCGAAGGGCTCGGCGCGTCCGGCCGCCTGTCGCAGGATGCGATGGACCGCTCGATCGAGGCGCTGAAGGTCTGCGCCGCCAAGCTGAAGAGCCGCGAGATCCGCAAGACCCGGCTGATCGCCACGGAGGCCGCCCGCGCCGCCGAAAATGGCGAGGCTTTCCTTGAGCGGGTGCTTGAGGAAACCGGGCTGGAACTCGAGATCATCAACCGCGAGACCGAGGCACGCCTTGCCGTCTCCGGCTGCTCGTCGCTGGTCGGGCGCGAGACGAAATCGGTGGTGCTGTTCGATATCGGCGGCGGCTCGTCGGAAATCGCCGTCATCAAGATCGGCGACAACCGCTCGAGCCGGCTTGCCAACCATATCACCCACTGGACATCGCTGCCGGTCGGCGTCGTGACGCTGTCGGAGCGCCATGGCGGTCAGGACGTCACGCCGCAGGGCTTCGAGGCGATGGTCCGGGAGGTCCAGGGCATGCTGGCCAATTTCGATTGCCCGGCCATCCACACGCTGGACAATCCCGGCGATGAGAACGGCTTCCATCTGATCGGCACCTCCGGCACGGTGACGACGCTGGCCGGCGTGCATCTCGACCTGCCGCGCTATGACCGCCGCAAGGTCGACGGTCTCTGGCTGTCGGACGACGAGGTTTCGGCGATGCAGGCGCGTCTTCTGTCGTGGGATTTCACCGCCCGTGCGGCCAATCCCTGCATCGGGCCGGACCGGGCCGATCTGGTTCTGGCCGGATGCGCCATTCTCGAAGCCATTCGCCGCCGCTGGCCGTCGGAGCGCATGCGCGTTGCCGATCGCGGTTTGCGCGAAGGGCTTCTCACCGACATGATGGCCGATGACGGCGTCTGGCGGCGCGGTCGCGCCCGAAGGCACGCGCGTGTCCCGGCGCCGTATGGTTCCCACGAAGGAAACACGCAATGACCAAACCCCCGATCGGCGGAAACCGCACCGGGCGCAAGCTTGGCCAGAAGGTCAAGAAGGGCAAGCTCAAGGCGTCGTCGCGGCGCTGGATCGAGCGCCATATCAACGATCCCTATGTGCAGCGCGCCCAGCTCGAAGGTTATCGCGCCCGCGCGGCGTTCAAGCTTCTGGAGATCGACGAGAAGCACAAGATCCTCACCGGTGCCCGGCGCATCATCGATCTGGGCGCTGCCCCCGGCAGCTGGTCGCAGATCGCCGCCAAGGTGACGAACTCCACCGATGCCGAGCCGAAGGTGGTCGCGATCGATTTTCTGGACCTCGATCCGCTGGCAGGCGTCCATATTCTGAAGCTTGACTTCCTTGATCCGACAGCACCCGAAAAGCTGATGACGGCACTGGGCGGCACGCCGGATCTGGTGCTCTCCGACATGGCGGCGCCGACGACGGGCCATCGCCAGACCGATCATATCCGCACTATGCATCTCTGCGAGGTCGCGGCCTATTTCGCCATCGACGTTCTCGGCGAGGGTGGACATTTTCTGGCAAAGACCTTCCAGGGCGGTGCGGAACGTGAGCTTCTGACGCTGCTGAAGCAGAATTTCAAGCAGGTTATCCATGTGAAGCCGGCGGCCTCGCGAGCCGAATCGGTCGAGATGTTCCTGCTCGCCAAGGGCTTCAAGGGCCGCAAGCCGGGTGCGGCTTCGCTTTATGACAGCGAGACCGAAATCGACGACAGGGATGTGCCGGACGAGCGGGAATCGGTCGAGGCCGGGTAAGCGATGCTGCTCTACGTGACCATCGGCAGCAACGACCTCAGCCGGGCGCAGGTTTTCTATGACGCGGCGCTGGCTCCACTCGGCCTCAAGCGCCGCAAGCAGGATGATGTCGAGATTGGTTACGGGGCCGAAAGCGACAGCCGCTGCCGGTTGTGGGTGGTCACGCCATATGACCGGAATGCCGCCACGATCGGCAACGGTTCGATGGTCGCGATCGAAGCTGAAAGCCGGGCTGCTGTCGATGCCTTCTATCGCGCTTCGCTTGCCCATGGCGGCACCGACGAGGGCGCCCCCGGCCTCCGGCCGTTCCATCCGCATTTCTACGCCGCCTATGTTCGCGATCCCGATGGCAACAAGCTTTCGGCGGTCTGCGAGCGGCCGGAATAAAGCGTCTGCACGCTATTTGACGGCGATGGTCTCCGCTTCCGGATCTGTCCGCATCTTATGACCGGATACGGATGAGCCGGCGGTTTTCGACATGCCGATCAGCGGAATGACGGCTGTAAGCGTGATGGCCGAGATGATCATGAAGGCGGTCTGGAAGTCGCCGAGTTCCAGTTTCGATCCCGTCAGCGTTGTCTCGATTTCGAGGATGCCACCGGCAACGGCGACGCCGAGGGCCAGGCTCATCTGTTGCAGCACGGCGCTCATCGAGGTCGCCTTGCTGGCATCCGAATCCGGCAGGTCGGCGAAGGCCAGCGCATTGACGCTGGTGAAGAAGAACGACCGGGCAAAGCCTGCAAGCAGCAGGATGAACATCATGACGAGATAGGGTGTCGCCGGGGTGAACAGGCCGTTGACAAAGGTCAGCACGGTTCCAGCGATGCAGGCAAAGATCAGTGTCGTGCGGAAGCCGGCGAAGATCAGCACGCGCTTGGCGAAGAACTTGGTCGTCAGCGCGCCGACGGCGCCGACGAAGGTGATCATGCCGGATTGAAACGGCGTCAGGCCGAAGCCGACCTGCAGCATCAGCGGCATCAGGAAAGGCACGGCGCCGATCGAGATGCGGAACAGCGTGCCACCGATCGCCGCGGCCCTGAAGGCGCTGTCCTTGAACAGGTTGAGATCGAGCAAAGGTGCTGGATGGCGCCGCGCGTGGCGGACATAGAGAAAGCCGCAGGTGATGCCGATGACGACGGCGGCGGCGCCGATCTGCGGCGGCAGCGCCGGCAGGCTCATCACCGACAGACCGAACATCGTGCCCGACGCGGCGATGGCACTGAGGAAGAAGCCCTTGATGTCGATTGGTGGCGGTGCTTCGCTCTTGATCTCCGGCAGGTAGATGCCCGACAGGATATAGCCGAGAATGCCGACCGGTACGTTGATCAGGAAGATCCAGTGCCAGGAG
The DNA here is from genome assembly GCF_017873135.1 of Rhizobium herbae. Classification (GTDB taxonomy): domain Bacteria; phylum Pseudomonadota; class Alphaproteobacteria; order Rhizobiales; family Rhizobiaceae; genus Pararhizobium; species Pararhizobium herbae. The sequence goes on from NZ_JAGGJV010000005.1 coordinate 30,016, forward strand.
AAATAGGTGGTGATGAAGCCGCCGAGCGGTGGACCTGCGAGCGGCCCGATCAGCGCCGGGATGGTCAAGAGCGCCATGGCGCCGACCAGTTCGCTGCGCTGGGTGGAGCGCACCAGCACGAGACGGGCCACCGGCGTCATCATCGCCCCGCCCATGCCCTGCAGGAAGCGCGAGACGACGAAGGCGAGCACGCTGTCGGCGACCGCGCAGAGGATCGAGCCGAAGACGAAGACGAGAATGGCGGCGCGAAAGATCCGCTTGGCGCCGAAGCGGTCGGCCATCCAGCCGCTCAGCGGAATGAAGATCGCCAGCGACACCATGTAGGAGGTCAGCGCCAGTTTCAGCGTGATCGGCCCGACGCCGAGATCATGGGCGATCGCCGGCAGCGAGGTCGCAATGACGGTGGAGTCCATCTGCTCCATCAACAGAGCGACGGCGAGGATCATCGGGACGATGCGATTCATGCGGGCAGGCCTTGCACGGTATGGCGGAGCGAAGGGAACATAGGACTTTTGAGGCAAAAGTCGTCATACCCTGTTCAACTTGCGATCACATCCCTGTGAGTCCTGCGGGCATCTCCTGTCAAGACCCTAGATGTTGCCTTGCCGGAGGATTGCAGCCGCATTCCAATGCCGGGGAACACATGGGAGATCAGCATGACGACATCTTTTCACATCAGCCGCCGTGCCTTATTCGGAACCGCAGCGGCCGGCGCCCTGGCGACGCCGTTCCTGATGAACAGGGCTGCCTTTGCGCAGAGCGAACCGAAAGCGGACACGATGGCATCACCGGCAGGCAGGACCAACAGTTTCAAGATCGGTACTTTCGGCGTCACCGTCATCAGCGACGGCATCCGCATCGGCGAAAAGCCCGAGGAAACCTTTGGGACCAACCAGACGCCGGAGGCGGTGGGCGATCTGCTGAAAGCCAATTTCCTGCCCACCGACAAATTCGTCAACGGCTTCTCGCCAACGCTGATCGATACCGGGGCCGAGGTGATCCTGTTCGACACCGGCATGGGCGAGGGCGGACGTCAGGCCGGCGCCGGTCACCTGCTGGAGGGGATTGCGGCCGCCGGCTATATGCCCGATCAGGTCACGATCGTGGTTCTCACCCATATGCACGGCGATCATATCGGTGGGCTGATGGAAGGCGGCGCGCCTGCCTTCAAGAATGCCCGCTACGTGGCCGGCCAGGCCGAGTTCGATTTCTGGAAGGACGAGGCTCGTGTTGGAACACCGGCGGAGGGCGGACATAAGGGCGTGTTGAAAAATGTCGTGCCGCTGGCGGAAAAAATGACGTTCATCGGCGATGGAGCTGAGGTCGTGCCCGGTATTACAAGCATGGCGGCGTTCGGCCATTCGCCGGGGCACATGATCTTCAAGGTCGAGTCGGGCGGCAAAGGCCTCGTGCTCACTGCCGATACCGCCAACCATTTCGTCCTGTCGCTGCAACGGCCTGATTGGGAAGTGAAGTTCGACATGGACAAGGCAAAGGCCGCCGCAGCCCGCAAAAAGGTCTTCGACATGGTGGCGACCGACCGGCTGCCCTTCGTCGGCTACCACATGCCGTTCCCGGCTGTCGGCTTCCTCGAGAAGCAGGATCAGGGGTATCGTTTCGTGCCGGAAACCTACCAGTTCGAGATCTGATACCGCATAGCGGCACGAATCTTGGCAAGCCCGGCATCACTGCCGGGCTTTTGCTATTTCCATCCCGACTTATCCGTGTTACGAGCCCTCGCCAACTTCCAAGAAACTCTTGCAAGTCTTCGCCGGACCGTTTCCCAAGACCGTCCGCGGAGCGTTTCATCTATTGAAGGGATTGGCCATGGCGCGCATCATCGAAACGGCAACCGGTCTGGAGGCTCTGACCTTCGACGACGTTCTCCTGCAACCCGGACATTCCGAAGTCATGCCGGGACAGACCAACATCGCCACCCGCATCGCCCAGGATATCGATCTCAACCTGCCGATCCTCTCCTCCGCCATGGATACGGTCACCGAAGGGCGCCTGGCGATCGCCATGGCGCAGGCCGGCGGCATCGGCGTCATCCATCGCAACCTCACCCCGATCGAGCAGGCCGAGCAGGTCCGCCAGGTCAAGAAATTCGAAAGCGGCATGGTCGTCAACCCCGTGACCATCGGTCCGGACGCGACGCTTGCCGACGCCCTGGCGCTGATGAAGATGTACTCGATCTCCGGCATCCCGGTCGTCGAGAATGCAACTGGCACAGTTCCCGGCCGCCTCGTCGGCATCCTGACCAACCGCGATGTGCGCTTCGCATCCGACCCCGGCCAGAAGATCTACGAACTGATGACCCGGGAAAACCTGATCACGGTCACCGAGAATGTCGATCAGAAGGAAGCCAAACGCCTTCTTCACACGCACCGCATCGAAAAGCTGCTGGTCATCGATGCCGATCGCCGTTGCGTCGGTCTGATCACCGTCAAGGACATTGAGAAGTCGCAGCTCAACCCGAACGCCTCCAAGGATGCGCAAGGGCGCCTTCGCGCCGCTGCCGCCATCAGCGTCGGCGATGACGGCATCGAGCGCGCCGAGCGTCTGATCGAGGCCGGCGTCGACCTGATCGTCGTCGATACCGCGCATGGCCATTCGCAGCGCGTTCTCGATGCCGTGACCAAGGTCAAGACCATGTCGAATTCCGTGCGCGTCATGGCTGGCAACGTCGCGACCGGTGACGGCACCAAGGCACTGATCGATGCGGGCGCCGATGCCGTCAAGGTTGGTATCGGCCCTGGCTCGATCTGCACCACCCGCATCGTCGCCGGTGTCGGCGTGCCGCAGCTCGCCGCCATCATGGCTGCGGTCGACGCGGCGCAGGCCGCCAATATCCCGGTGATCGCCGATGGCGGCATCAAGTTCTCCGGCGATCTGGCCAAGGCGATTGCCGCCGGCGCATCCGCCTGCATGATCGGCTCGCTGCTTGCCGGTACCGACGAAAGCCCGGGCGAGGTCTTCCTCCATCAGGGCCGTTCGTTCAAGGCCTATCGCGGCATGGGTTCCGTCGGCGCCATGGCGCGCGGTTCGGCAGACCGTTATTTCCAGGCGGAAGTGCGCGACACGCTGAAGCTGGTACCGGAGGGCATCGAAGGCCAGGTCCCCTACAAGGGGCCGGTCTCCGGCGTTCTGCATCAGCTCGCCGGCGGACTCAAGGCGTCGATGGGCTATGTCGGCGGCGCGACGATCAAGGACTTCCAGGAGCGCGCCACCTTCGTGCGCATCTCCGGTGCCGGCCTGCGCGAAAGCCACGCCCATGACGTGACGATCACCCGCGAAAGCCCGAACTATCCGGGCGCGATGTAAGGCATATTTCGCCACCCTGCGCGGCGATGGGCTATGTGGTTGAAAAAGGCGGCGGAGATATCTTCGCCGCCTTTTCTTTGTCTCCGCGCTCAGGATTCCAGGGCGCGGGCCAGTGCCCTGTTGCCGTAGTGATGTCCCTTGACCTCATAGCCGATGACCGGGACCAGTGGAGCCAGCATCAGCACGGCGAGGCATGCGGTCATGCCGACGCCCGCGGCCGCGGCAAGGACCGGAAGCGCCAGGAGAATCGCAGAACCGGCCTGAAGCCAGAGATAGAAGGCTTCCATCCTCTGCAGCAGATAGACGTAGTGGGCGAAGATCAGGAGGATATAGGCGCCGACGGGAACGGCGACGGTGAGTACCGTTGCCGTGGCACTGATATGGGCCTTGTGCTCGATATAATAGGCAGCCACATGCAGGCCCGCTCCGGTCGCAGCGATTGCCGCGAAAATCAGCATATGGCCGTAACCCCAGAGGAAGGAGCGGTTGCGGAAGCGATGCAGGATCTGGCCGGACGGCAGCAGGAAATACAGCCACCACATGCCGAAAGTCAGCCCGGTGCCGGCAATGCAGACGAGGATGGCGTCGAGGTTCCATCCCTGTTCGCCGGTGATCGCCGAGATCGACGCGACCGTGCCGACGACGCCTTCGCCGAGGGTGATGATCGCCAGAAGGCCGTAGCGTTCGGCGATATGGTGCGCGTGCCAGGGTGTACCGCCGTTCCTGCGTTCGGCGACGACCGGGCCAAGCATTTCGACCAACGTCAAGGTGACGACGCAAAGGAAGGTCGGCAGCAGCGGCATGTCGATGAAGATCAATACGACCCAGCCGATCTGGGCGATGGAGATTGCAATGGCATAGGTGAGGCAGGCAGCGCGCCGCTCAGGGTTCTGCCGCGCCGCACGCAGCCACTGGAAGGTCATCGCCACCCGCATGACGACATAGCCAAGCACCATGATGCCGTTGTTGACATGCTCGCCCTTGTCGATGGACTCAAACATCTGCGGCAGACCGAGCGCAAGGATGAGCACGCCCACCATTTGGACCATCGTGGTCATCCGGTAGACCCAGTCGTCGGTGTCGAAAGCCGAGGCGAACCAGGAAAAATTCACCCAGGCCCAGCAGACTGCGAACATCGCAAAGCCGAAGCCCATGAGTCCGGCGGCGTAGTGGCCTTCGGCAAGCAGATGGGCGAGTTGCGATGCGGCGAGGCCAAAGGCGATGACGAAGGTGAGGTCGAACAATAGCTCGAGCGGTGTGGCGACCCGGTGGTGTTCGTGCGGGTCACGTCCGCGCATCGATGAGAGATGATGGGTGGGCAGCCGGCTGGCGGGAGTTTGTTCGGGCATATGCTTCATTTCCTGCGGGATGTGCTGTCATCGACCATCCATCATTCATAAAACAGGTGTCAAGCATGAGCCGCTCGCCTATCGCTGCGCCGACCCGGTTCTGGATTTTCCGCTCTTTCGCTATACATCACGGATGATTCTATTCCGCGGAGTGATCATGCCCACATCGACTGCAATCTTCTGGCCTGTCATCGCACAGGTCGCACTGATCCACGCCGTCTATATCCTGATGCTGAAGCGCCGCTCTCGCGCCGTGCGTACCGGTCTTGCAAAATTGCAGGACTACTGGATTCCGGCCATCGAACCGGAGCCCAGCGCGACTGTTGCGCGCAGCCTGATCAACCAGTTCGAACTGCCTGTCCTTTTCTTTCTCGTCTGCACCCTGCTTTATTTGACCGCCGGGGTGAACCATGCCGTGCTTGCCATCGCCTGGCTCTTTGTCCTGAGCCGCTTCGCACATGCCTATGTGCATGTCACCTCGAACCGGCTGAAATTCCGTCAGCGTCTGTTCGTCGCCGGATTCGTCTTGAATGTCGTGTTGTGGGTGCTGTTCGCGGTCCACATCGCCGGCGTTTGACAACCGCACGCTGTCACATTCTGTTGCATTGCGCGGTGCAGAAGGCTGAACTATCATCCAGCCTTCAAAAAGAAAAATAACACGCAAGCTAAGAGAATAAGCCTTTGAATCTGATGAAGTATATTCCTCATTGAGGCCTTTCCGCATTACCAAAACTTAATCTGCGCGTGTGGAACATGACAGCCTTCTTTGTGTTATTTGTTCGCAGTCGCAGCATTTCAAGGAAAGCATCCCGTGAGCACAATACCGACAGAGAAAACCGTGCTGGTCTTTCAGGGCGGCGGTGCTCTTGGTGCCTATCAGGCCGGCGCCTACGAAGCCCTGCACGAGGCTGGCATAAGACCCGACTGGCTCGCCGGCATCTCCATCGGCTCGATCAATTCCGCGATCATCGCCGGTAGCCCGGTGGACGCCCGTGTCGACAATCTGCGAACCTTTTGGCACCGCGTTTCCTCCGGCCTTCCCGGACACTTTCTCGGCAATGGCGATGTGATGCGGAAGTGGTTCAATGAATCCGCCGCCGTTCTTGGCTCGCTGACCGGCGTTCCCGGCTTCTTCACACCGCGGGCCTTCGCGCCCTGGAATATTCCGGGTGACCCGATGGCTGCGATCAGCCTTTACGACACTGCTCCTTTGCAGGAGACGCTCGCGGGCCTCATCGATTTCGATCTGATCAACTCCGGTGTCACCCGCCTCAGCCTCGGGGCTGTCGACGTGGTGAGCGGCAACTTCAATTATTTCGACAACCGGCATTGCGATTTCTCGGCCAAGCATGTGGCCGCCTCCGGCGCCCTGCCGCCGGGCTTCGCGCCGATCGAAATTGATGGCCGCTATTATTGGGACGGCGGCATCGTTTCCAATACGCCGCTGCAGCGGATTCTCGGCGGCGAGGAGCTGGAAAGCGATCTGTGTATCTTCCAGGTCGATCTGTTCAGCGCCAAGGGGCCGTTGCCCAAGGATCTCTTCGATGTCGAGGCTCGCGAAAAGGAAATCCGCTTTTCCAGCCGCACGCGTCTGAACACCGACCAGTTCCGCAAGCTTCAGACCATTCGCATGGCCGCCAAACGGCTGATGGAAAAGCTGCCGGACGAACTGAAGGGCGATCCCGATGCGCGGCTGCTCGAAAAGATCGGCAATGATTCCGCCGTCACGATGGTGCATCTGATCTATCGTCATGCAGCCTATGAAAGCGGGTCGAAGGACTACGAGTTCTCTCGGCTGTCCGTTGAAGAACACTGGAAGGCCGGGCACGACGATGTGGTCAGGACACTCAATCATCCGGATTGGCAGGGCCGCACCCGTCCGACCAATGGAATTCGTGTCTTCGACCTTTGTGAAAAACATGTTGGCGAGAAAAAATCATGAAAATCGATGATGTCGTTCGCAATGCCTTCGCCATGCCGCTGACCAGCCCATCCTATCCGCCGGGGCCGTATCGGTTCGTCAACCGCGAATATATGATCATCACCTACCGCACCGATCCGGAAGCGCTCCGCCGCGTGGTGCCGGAGCCGCTCCAGTTCGATGAACCGCTGGTCAAATACGAGTTCATCCGCATGCCGGATTCGACCGGTTTCGGCGACTATACCGAGTCCGGTCAGGTCATTCCGGTCACCTATGAGGGTGTGCATGGCGGCTACGTACATTCCATGTATCTCAACGACGACGCGCCGATCGCCGGCGGCCGCGAGATCTGGGGCTTTCCGAAGAAGCTCGCCGAGCCGTCATTGCATGCGGTCAAGGATGCACTGGTCGGCACGCTCGACTATGGCGGCCAGCGGGTGGCCACGGCGACGATGGGTTTCAAGCACCGCGCGCTCGACACGGCGAAAATTCTCGAAAGCCTGAAGCAGCCGAATTTCATGCTGAAGATCATTCCGCATGTCGATTGCACGCCGCGCATCTGCGAGCTGGTGCGCTACTATCTGGAAGACCTGACCGTGAAAGGCGCCTGGGAAGGGCCGGGTGCGCTGGCGCTGTTTCCGCATGCGCTGGCGCCGGTCGCCGACCTGCCGGTACTCGAAGTCAAGTCCGCCGTCCATATCCTCTCCGACCTGACGCTGGGCCTCGGCGAAGTGGTCCATGATTATCTTGCAAAATAGGGAGTTAAAACCATGAAACTCAAGGACAAGGTCTGCATCGTCACCGGCTCGGCCAGCGGCATTGGCCTGGCGATTGCCAAGAAATATGTGTCGGAAGGCGCCAAGGTCGTCATCGCCGACCTGAAGCTCGAAGCCGCCGAAGCGACGGCCAAGGACCTGACGGCGATGGGGCCGGGCGAGGCGATCGGTCTTGCGATGGACGTCACCAGCGAAGAAGCTGTCAACAGCGGCGTCGCCGCCGTCGTGGCGAAATGGGGCAGGGTGGATGTTCTCGTCTCCAATGCCGGCATCCAGATCGTCAACAAGATCGAGGACTATGCCTTCTCCGACTGGAAGAAGATGCTCGCCATCCATCTCGACGGCGCGTTCCTGACAACCAAGGCCTGTGTCCCGCACATGAAGGCGCAGAAGGGTGGGGCGATCATCTATATGGGCTCGGTGCATAGCCACGAGGCCTCGCCGCTGAAATCGGCCTATGTCACCGCCAAGCACGGCCTGCTCGGGCTTGCTCGCGTCGTTGCCAAGGAAGGCGGACCGGACGGCGTGCGCGCCAACGTCATCTGCCCTGGTTTCGTCAAGACGCCACTGGTGGAAAAGCAGATCCCGGAACAGGCCAAGGCGCTCGGGATTTCCGAGGACGAGGTCGTCAAGAAGATGATGCTGGGCGGTACGGTCGATACCGAATTCACCACAGTCGAGGACGTCGCCGAGGTGGCGCTGCTGTTTGCCGGCTTCGAGACCAATGCGCTCACCGGCCAGTCGCTCGTCGTCAGCCACGGCTGGTACATGCAGTAAAACTGAGACCGGAAGCGCAGCGTCCGCCGCGCTTCCGGTTCGTCGCAGTTCTGATACACTTTGGAGGTGCAATTCCCCTCATCTTTCGCGTGGTTTGACTTCTATCAATGTTTCGTCACTTTGTCCGATCTACTGTCGTCGTGCATTTGCAGACAATGCAGATGCTTCTAGCGCCCTTGCGGCAAACAGGAGGATCCATGCATGACGGCAATGATGAAAGCGGCAGTGGTAAGAGAATTTGGCAAGCCTCTGACCATAGAGCAGTTTCCGATTCCGGAGCCCGGTCCGGATCAAATTCTGGTGCGATATCATGCGACCGGCGTCTGCCATACCGATTTGCATGCCATGCAGGGGGACTGGCCTGTCAAGCCGAGCCCGCCCTTCATTCCGGGTCATGAAGGAACCGGCTTCGTCGCCAAGGTCGGTTCGAACGTCAAGCGTATCAAGGAAGGCGATCGCGTCGGCGTCCCGTGGCTGCATACGGCCTGCGGCTGCTGCAATCCATGCCGTACCGGCTGGGAGACGCTGTGCGGTCAACAACAGAACACCGGTTACTCGGTCAACGGCACCTTTGCCGAATACGGCCTTGCCGATCCTGATTTCGTCGGCCTTCTGCCGGACAACCTTGCGTTCGGCCCTGCGGCTCCGGTGTTGTGCGCCGGCGTCACGGTTTACAAGGGATTGAAGGAAACCGAAGTCCGGCCGGGCGAGTGGGTGGCTGTCTCCGGTGTTGGTGGTCTCGGGCATATGGCCGTGCAGTATGCCAAGGCTATGGGCATGCATGTCGCGGCGGTCGATATTTTCGAGGACAAGCTTGCGCTCGCCAAGGAGATGGGCGCGGATCTGGTGATCGACGCACGCCAGAAGGATGCGGTCGATCGTGTCCAGCAGGCCACGGGTGGCGTCCATGGCGCACTGGTGACCGCCGTATCGCCGAAGGCAATGGAGCAGGCGTTCGGTTTTCTGCGTTCCAAGGGCACCATGGTGCTGGTCGGCCTGCCGCCGGGCTACATCTCGCTGCCTGTTTTCGAAACGGTGCTCAAGCGCATCACGGTACGCGGCTCGATTGTCGGCACCCGTCAGGATCTCGAAGAGGCCCTGGAGTTCGCCGGGCAAGGAAAGGTTGCGGCCCATTTCAGCTGGGACAAGATCGAGAATATAAATGCTATCTTCGAGCGCATGGAAAAAGGCGCAATCGACGGGCGCATCGTCCTGGATCTGAGCTAGTCTCCGATAATTATGCAGTAGGCGAGGCACCCGGAAGTGATTGGTCGTGGGGTCACGATCAATCACTTTCGCGTCAATCCGCCCTCCATGCCCTTGACCCTCGAACCAACGACACGGTTCTTTCGTAGTCTTGAAGTGTCAGGAGGAACAATCATGGAAAAGCCGCAGATCACCCAGGCGATGATCAACGCCTATGATGAGTATACGCATCTCAGCCTCGACAGGCGGTCCTTCATGCAGAAGCTGACCGCGCTTACCGGATCAGCGGCAAGTGCCGCCGCCATCGCGCCTCTGCTCGCCGCCAACAGCGCTCATGCCGAAATTATCCCGGAAACGGATTCGCGTGTGAAGGCCGAGGACATTACCTATCCCGGCGCTGGCGGCGATATGAAGGGCTATCTGGTGCGCCCGGCCGACGCCTCCGGCAAGCTGCCCGCCGTCATCGTCATCCATGAAAACCGTGGCCTCAATCCGCATATCAAGGACGTCGCCCGTCGCATGGCGCTCGAAGGTTTCGTCGCGCTCGCTCCCGACTTCCTGTCTCCGGCTGGCGGCACGCCTGCCGACGAGGACAAGGCGCGCGAAATGATCGGGGCGCTTGACGGCAAGCAGACCGTCGACAACGCCGCGGCGACCGTGACCTTCCTTGAAGGCAATGACGCCACCACCGGCAAGGCCGGAGCCATCGGCTTCTGCTGGGGCGGCGGCCTGGTCAACAAGCTGGCCGTCGCGTCGCCGGATCTCAAGGCCGGCGTCGCCTATTATGGTGCCCAGCCGCCGGCTGAAGACGTGCCGAAGATCAAGGCGGCGCTGCTGCTGCAATATGCCGGCCTCGACGACCGCATCAATGCCGGTATCGACGCCTATAAAAAGGCGCTCACCGACGCCGGCAAGGACTTCACCATCCACATCTACGACGGCGTCAACCACGCCTTCAACAATGACACCTCCGCCGCCCGCTACGACAAGGCCGCCGCGGATTTGGCTTGGGGCCGGACGGTCGAGTTTTTGAAGGCCAAGGTCGTCTGATCTACTGAAGCAACCGCTTGGCCGCCTCCGAAATCAGGCTGGCCAGCGCGTGCTGATCGTTCTGGCGGCCGCTTCGGGTGCGCCAGACGAGGCCGATCCTGCGCGATGGCTGCGGCTCGGCAAAGGGAACGATCCGCATGCGGTTGCGGGTCTTTTCGTCATTGACGGCGATCTCCGGTATCAGCGTGATGCCCATGCCGTGGCTGACCATCTGCAACAGGGTCGCCATCGAGGTTGCGCCATAATTGGCGACGCGCCGGCCGGAGTTGATGCCGCAGACGGCCAGCGCATGGTCACGCAGGCAGTGGCCTTCCTCCAGCAGAAGCAGGCGTTCGACATCGACCTTGTCCTCGGTCATCGGCGACATCAGGATGGTGTTTTCATCCTCCGTGCTGGCGATCAGGAACCGGTCCTCGAACAGCAATGCGCTCGAAAGGTTTTCCTCGTCGATCGGAAGTGCTACGATGACGCTGTCGAGCCGGCCATGGCGCAACTCGTCGAGGCAGGGGCCGGTCAGAAGCTCTTTCAGCTCGATCTGCAGGTTGGGATAGCGCTCGCGGACAAGCGGAATGAGGACGGGCACGAGATAGGGGGCAACGGTCGGGATGATGCCCAGCCGGTGCTTGCCTTCCAGCACCCCGGTGACCTGCCGTGCCTGCTGGTAGAGCTGGTCGATACCGCCAAGGATCTTGCGCACTTCCGGCAATAGCGTCTCGCCTTCGCGGGTCAGCAGCGTTGGCCCTTTGCCGCGCTCCACCAGCTTGACGCTGAGTTCGCGTTCCATTTCAGCGATCTGCGCCGAGAGTGCCGGCTGGCTGACATTGACCATCTGGGCTGCCCTGCCGAAGTGCCGGGCGCTGGCGAGCGCATCGAAATACCGCATCTGGCGAATGGTGATCATGATAGGATTATCCTATCGATATTTACATTAAATACAATTGGAAACTATGGAACTTTTGGGAGATTGTGCGCTCGAACCAATCCCATTGCCTATCAGAAGGAAGCGAACATGGATGCCAAAGTCGAAAAAACGGGCAAATGTCCGGTCATGCACGGGTCGCTGACCAGCAACTCGGGCGAGGGCACATCGAACCGCGAGTGGTGGCCCAATCAGCTCAATCTGAGGATTCTCCACCAGAACTCGGCGCTCTCCGATCCGATGGGTACGGGCTTCGATTATGCCGAGGCGTTCAAGAAGCTCGATCTTGCCGAGGTCAAGAAGGACCTCTTTGCCCTGATGACGGATTCCAAGGAGTGGTGGCCGGCCGACTTCGGCCATTACGGTCCCTTCTTTATCCGCATGGCCTGGCATAGCGCCGGCACCTACCGCACGGGCGATGGCCGTGGTGGTGCCACGTCCGGCACCCAGCGCTTCGCGCCACTCAACAGCTGGCCTGATAACGTCAACCTCGACAAGGCGCGCCGCCTTCTCTGGCCGATCAAGCAGAAATACGGCAACACGCTCTCCTGGGCCGACCTGATGATCCTGACCGGCAACGTCGCGCTGGAATCCATGGGCTTCAAGACCTTCGGTTTCGCCGGCGGCCGCGCCGACGTCTGGGAACCTGAAGAGGATATCTACTGGGGCGCGGAGCGCACCTGGCTTGATGACAAGCGCTACAGCGGCGACCGTGACCTGGAAAACCCGCTCGCTGCCGTGCAGATGGGCCTGATCTACGTCAACCCGGAAGGCCCGAACGGCAATCCAGACCCGCTGGCCTCCGCCCGCGATATCCGCGAAACCTTCGCCCGGATGGCCATGAACGACGAGGAAACCGTCGCCCTCATCGCCGGCGGCCACACCTTCGGCAAGACTCATGGTGCCGGCGATGCGGCCCATGTTGGCGTCGAACCAGAAGCAGCGGGCATTGAAGAGCAGGGCCTCGGCTGGACGAGCAGCTATGGCAGCGGCCGTGGCGGCGATACGATTTCCAGCGGTCTCGAAGTCACCTGGTCGCAGACGCCGACCACGTGGAGCAATTATTTCTTCGAAAACCTGTTCGGCTTTGAATGGGAACTGACGAAGAGCCCGGCCGGCGCGCACCAGTGGCGTCCGAAGGACGGCGCGGCTGGCGATGCCGTGCCGGATGCTCATGATGCTTCCAAGCGCCACGCACCGAACATGCTGACCAGCGACCTCGCGCTGCGCTTCGACCCGGCCTATGAGGCGATTTCCCGTCGCTTCCTCGAAAACCCCGACCAGTTCGCCGATGCCTTCGCTCGCGCCTGGTTCAAGCTGACCCACCGCGACATGGGGCCACGCGTCCTCTATCTCGGCCCGGAGGTTCCCAGCGAGGAACTGATCTGGCAGGATCCGGTACCCGCCGTCGATCATCCGTTGATCGACGCTGAGGACATCGCCTCCCTCAAGGAGAAGATCCTTGCATCGGGCCTGTCCGTCTCCCAGCTCGTTTCGACCGCCTGGGCGTCTGCCTCGACGTTCCGCGGCTCCGACAAGCGCGGCGGCGCCAATGGCGCGCGTATCCGGCTTGCCCCGCAGAAGGATTGGGAAGCCAACCAGCCGGCACAGCTGGCCAAGGTTCTGGAAACCCTTGAAGGCATCCAGAAGGCTTTCAACGACGCGCAGACCAGCATCAAGAAGGTTTCGCTGGCCGATCTGATCGTGCTCGGTGGTGCCGCCGCCGTCGAAAAGGCGGCGAAGAGCGCCGGCCACGACGTCTCGGTTCCCTTCGCGCCCGGTCGCACCGATGCGTCGCAGGAGCAGACCGATGTCGAATCCTTCGCCGTGCTTGAGCCGGTTTCGGAGGGTTTCCGCAACTACCAGAAGACGAGCTTCACGGTTTCGGCCGAGGAGCTGCTGATCGACAAGGCCCAGCTCCTGACTTTGACCGCTCCGGAAATGACGGTTCTCGTTGGCGGCCTTCGCGCCCTGAACGCCAATTACGGCCAGTCCCAGCACGGCGTCTTCACCAAGCGTTCCGAAACCTTGACCAACGACTTCTTCGTCAATCTGCTCGACATGGGCACGGTCTGGAAGGCAGTCTCGGAGGACAAAGAAGTCTTCGAGGGGCGTGACCGCACGACCGGCGAACTGAAATGGACTGCCACCCGCGTCGATCTCGTCTTCGGCTCGAATTCCCAGCTCCGCGCCCTGGCCGAAGTCTATGGCCAGAACGATGCGCAGGAGAAATTCGTCCATGACTTCGTCGCTGCGTGGAACAAGGTGATGAACGCGGACCGGTTCGACCTGGTTTAATCTGACTTCAGCGACACCGGCCGTTGCCGAATGGGCGACGGCCAAATAACCGGCCGGGTTCCGAATGGGACCCGGCCTTTTTGCATTTGAACGGACCAGGAACTGGCTGCGGCGATTAAGGTTACCGTCCTGTAACTGCGATCCAACCAAAAATGGTCAGCCTCGCCATCTTGGGCGAATGTTCGGGTTGGAGTATAAAAGCTCAGCCGACCTTTCGGGGACGGTGTTATTGCGAGACATATTGCATTCGACTTTTGCGGCTGCGTTTTTGGCCGAGTATCGATATTGGGGAATACAAAAAGGCCGCGCTTCCAATCAGAAGCGCGGCCTTTTTGTCTGGGCGTTGCGGGACGACCTGGTATTACCAGCCAGGCAGCATATGGCTTTGGCGCAGCCGCGGATAACGCGGAAAGCTCTTGATGTCGCCGTCCAGATCGTCGTTTCCGCTCGTCGGCGTGATGTTGTCGAGGCAGGCGGTGATGTGGTTGGTGATCGCATTCGACAGCGAGGGCGAAAGGCCCGGCCGTTTCATGATGCCGATCTGCACCGGCGCCAGTGCCGGGAATCCGTCTGCCTGGGTCAGCACCTTCATGCCCGTCCGCAGCGCGGATTCCGGCAGCACCGAAACCGCCATTCCGGCGAGCACGGCTGCCGCGACCACGGTTGTCGACCAGCTGGTGAACAGGATGCTGTATTCCTTGCCCGTCGCATCGAGCGCCGAGCAGGCGGCCTGGCGCCACTGGCAGTCGCGCTTGCCGACCGCAAGCGGCACCGGCGCGTTTTCCGGCAGCGGATGGTTGATCGAACTCACCCAGCAGAGTGGCTCGGTCCGGACCACGTCGGAAGCGCGGGCGCGCGGATTGTGCGTCACCAGCGCGATGTCGAGATCGCCCTTCGCCATCTTCTCGGCGAGGTCGACCGAGGGTTCGCAGACGATGTAGAGCTCGACATTCGGGTGGGTCTTGGCGAAGCGGACGATGATCTCCGGCATGTAGCGGTCGGCATAATCGTCGGGCGTGCCGATCCTCAGCATGCCTTCCAGCCGGTTGTCGTCGAAGGAGGCGATCGCCTCGTTGTTCAGCCGGATCATCCGGCGGGCGAAATTCAGCAGCCTGTCGCCTTCCGTCGTCAGCCGGTTGCCACGGCCGTCCTTGGCGAAAAGCTGCTTGCCGATGCGTTCTTCCAGCCGGCGCATCTGCATGGAAACTGCCGACTGAGTCTTGAAGACACGATCCGCAGCCTTTGTGAAGCTGCCGGTATCGGCGATGGCAACGAATGTCTGCAACTGGTCGATATCGAGCGGTGCGGCCATGGCACAGGTCCTTCGGAGAGAGTACCCATAAAATTGTTTGATGAATATCATTAGAAACATTCGTTGGACTGATCAATAAGGATTTGCGAATTTGGGCTTGCAAATCGCATCAAACACCCCTCCGGCGAGCGCTTGGCAAACCGGATCACCATCAACAGTTTCGACCCGACCCCCGCGCTGACCTCCCTGCGGGGGATGGGTCGCTTCGTGCCCAGGAAAAGGAGCAGTATCATGCGCACGACCGAACACACCCTCGATCTCACCCTCACCGGGAAGCTGTCCGCGACACCCCGCCAGACGGGGCTGACGGGCGTGCTGAAATCGGTTTGGCGTCTGCTGCGAAACCGAAATGCCATCGGCAGCCTGCAGGATCTCGACGACCACCAGCTGCTCGACATGGGGCTCTGCCGTCACGAAATCCGCGAGGCGCTGACCTCGTCCTTCTTCGAGGACCCGGGCCGTCACCTGACGCAGGCATCGCGGAACCGGACGAACACGTTCTACAGGAATGCGCGCAGCGATTGACGCGCGTGTTCGCTGCTTCCCTTGGGACGACACGGTTTCATGGGCGAAGCGGTTCAAGAGTTTTGTTGCGTGCCTCGAACGTTGAAAAGCGTTCCGCGCAACAGGGACGCGCAGCCGCCTCTGCGCGTTACCGTTCCCCGCAGGGTTAGAGCCAATTACCCTGCTGCTTGCCCGGTGCGCGGTCCCCAAGACCAGCACCGGGCTTTTTCTTTTTTGGGGGGGTGCGGAAATTGCTGATGCGTTCGATGAGCCGGACGGTACTTCAAATTGAAATACAGGCCTAAAGGCGCAGAGATTCCAGTTCGACATTAACTGCACGTTATCGGACATTTTAGGACAATAAACCAAACGTGTTTCTCGGCAGTTCCCCGGATGGAAAATATTCCACGACAGCGGATGCTTTGTCCGATATAGTGCAGAAATATTGATTTTGACGGCTGTGCTTCGAGCCAGCGCTTGACTCCATTTTCCGGCAGAACCAGTTCGCCTAAATATCCGCTGAAGCGCTCCTTGCCCCAGGACAGAGTTCGGCGGATGCCGCGCGGCAGAGCAAGGTGACCCTTAAAACTTGCGCGGCAAGCCGCAAGGCCTGCTGCGTTGAGCGAAATCCAGTAGTTCGGAACCTCTCCCAAGCCCCCGGGGAACCGAATTACTGGATTTATCGCAAGGGCAGCTGTTGGGCGTTGAGCCTTTCCGTGCCATTGCAATTGTGAACCAAAGAAGCGCCAGCGGGGCAGATTCCGGTTAACGATCGGGCCGCTTACATTTCGCAGCCATATAAGGCTTCCATCAAATTTTTGACAGCCTTGCATTCCCCAAAACTAGTGACTCGACATTTCCATAAGCGAGGCCTAATTTGCTTTTGCCGTTGCCTTGGCTGAAACCGGAACGGTATTTCTAGCGAAAGCGTTTTCGACTTTCCTTAATGTGGGGCTTTTTCAGCGATCTGTATTTGCGAGGCGTTTTAGAGCCTGCTGCCTTGATGGGTGGCAGGCTCTTTGATCGAAAGCGTCTCTCGCTCTCGACCGGAGACATCCGTGTTGACTGGCGGCAAATTGTGCTGTGACCCCATCAGGGCTTATGCCGAGATGGGTGTATCGATCAGAAAGCGCACGCTTCAGAAGTTCAATTTGTTTGCCTAAACGACCCCATCACCCTGAGACCATCCGCGGGGAACACGGAAGACCACCAAACCCTGTTCGACCGCAAAGCTTTCCAGGCCGGGCCTCAGTATCTCCAACAACAATACCCTTAAATCACACCTTCGTATTCTTCCGATACGTCTCAAACAGCCCGTCGATGCTCTTCTGATATTCCTTCTGCGCCTCGAGCCCGCTGTCGAACATGCTGCTGAACATGTCTGTAAACGGTGCCATCGGGTTCTTGTCCGTGGGCTTCTGTTCGGGGGCTGGGGCCGCTGCCGTCGCGCCGCCGCTCATCATGTCCTGAAATGCCTTGATGAAGGGGTTGGCGGCGAACATGTCGGGCGCGGTCGGCTGCTTTTCTTCCGGTTTGCCCATGCCGAAGAAGCCCTGCATGGCCTGGGTGAAGGGATTGTCGAAGGGATTTGCAGCTGGCTCGGGCTTTTTGGCAAAGCCGGAAGCTTCCAGCCAAGGCTTCATCATCGCGTCCATCGGTGTGTTGGCAAACGGGTTCTGCGCACCGCCCATCTGCCCGGAGGCCTGCTTGAACAATCCGCCCATGATCGCGCTCGCCACCACCGGCAGCATCTGCTTGTAGATTTCCTGGCCGATGCCGGTCATCTGGGCTGCCTGCGCGGCAACCGCACGCGACATATCCTTGGAGCCGAAAAGCTGGCCGAGGATGCCGTTGCCGTCGGCCATGCCCTGCGGCGTGAAGGCCTTCGTCATGTCCTCGAAATATTGCGCGTGATTGCCGCTCGACATGGCGGTGAGGAAGGCACCGAAATCATAGGGATTGGCGGTGTTGCGCTTCAGCGCCGTGGAAAAGGCCGGCATCAGCGCTGCTGTTGCCTTGGCCATCTGTTCCTGTGCAAGCCCGAACTGTTTGGCCATCACGTCCATGGCATTACCGTTCTGCGCCTGCATCATCATGTCAAAAAGCGGGATCATGTCCTGTTCTCTCCTGCAGGCGAAACGACGCATGTCGTTGCACTATAACGGGAAAAAGACAGGTGGAAACCGCTTTTTATTAGCCGGGACAATGCCCTCAATACTGATAGTCGGTGAACACCGGATCGACCGAGCCGTTCCAGCGGCCGTTGTAGAGCGCCAACAGGTCCTCGGCGAGCGTCGCCTTCTTGGCCAGCACTTCGTCAAGCGGGGCGAGGAAGATGCTTTCGTCGACCCCGTCGCCGTTCAGCCGGTTGCGGTTCTTCAGGCCGAGCCGCGAAATGTTGACCACTTCGCGGCCGATATCGAACAGCGAAACGCCGCGATGCTTGGCCGCAAGGCCCTGCGCCGGCACGGCATTGCGCATGGCAAGCGTGTCCTCGTAGGTCCAGTCACGGGTAAGCTCTTCGGCCGCGTCAAGCGCCGCGTCGTCGTAGAGCAGCCCCACCCAGAAGGCAGGCAGCGCGCAGATGCGGCGCCATGGGCCGCCATCGGCGCCACGCATTTCGAGGAAGCGCTTCAGGCGCACGTCGGGAAACAGCGTCGAGAGATGGTTGGTCCAGTCGCCCATGTTGGGCTCCCAGTCGGCGAGTTCACCCTTCAGCGCGCCGTTCATGAACTGGCGGAAGGTGACGTGGGTACAGTCGTGATACTTGCCTTCGCGCACGACGAAATACATCGGCACGTCGAGCGCCCATTTGACGTAATCCTCGAAACCGAAATCGGCATTGAAGACGGCGGGCAGCACGCCGGCGCGCTGGTTGTCGGTGTCGCGCCATATATCGCCGCGCCAGGAGAGCAGGCCGTTCGGCTTGCCGTCGGTAAAGGGTGAGCTCGCAAACAGCGCCGTCGACAGCGGCTGCAATTTCAGCGACACCTGCATCTTGCGGCGCATGTCCTCTTGCGAGGAGAAATCGAGGTTCACCTGGATCGTGCAGGTGCGGTACATCATGTCGAGACCTTGGGTGCCGACCTTCGGCATGTAGCGGCTCATGATGTCGTAACGGGATTTCGGCATGCGCGGCGTTTCGGCCAGCGTCCATTTCGGGCTGCCGCCAATGCCGAGGAAGCGGATGCCGAGCGGTTCGGCAATCTCGCGCAGATCGGCCAGATGCCGGTTCGATTCCTTGCAGGTCTGGTGCAGGTTTTCGAGCGGCGCACCCGATAGCTCGAACTGGCCGCCTGGCTCGAGTGAAATCGCGCCCTGTCCGGAATGTTCGGCAAGGCCGATGATATTGCCGGCGTCGATGATCGGTTCCCAGCCGCTTTTGGCCGCCATGCCGTTCAGAAGCGCCGAGATGCTGGCGTCGCCGGAATAGGGAACCGGGCTGTTGTCGACCTTGAAGAAGGCGAACTTCTCATGCTCCGTCCCGATGCGGAACCTGTCCTTCGGCTTGTTGCCCTCAGCCAGATATTCGGTCAGGTCTGCGATCGAGGTAACCGGCGTCTGGTCGGTGGTATCTCTGGCCATGAGCATCTTCTTTTGAACGGACGGAGCCTGCCGGATGGCAGAATATCAGGAGGGTGATTGAACCGGTTTCAAGTGTGGTGCAAGTGAAATTGTTTCAAGCCCGGTTCAATTTTTCAACACCTCGGACTGTCGTGAAACAGGCCTTTGCTACTGCCAATCGCCGATCGCCGCCTGAATTACCGCCATCGCAGCCACGGCTGCGGTATCCGCGCGCAGAATCCGGGGGCCGAGCGGGATGGCGGTGACGAAGTCGAGGCTGCGCAGCAAGGCCCGCTCGCTATCGGAAAACCCGCCTTCCGGACCGATCAACAGCGCCAGCTTGTGTTCTTTCACACCGGCCAGAACCGGTAGCGGATTTTGCCCGGCATCGCCTTCGTCGCAGAAGATGATCCGCCGCTCCGCCGGCCAGCCGGCAAGCAGGTCCTCCAGCTTGCGCGGCTCCGCAACCTCCGGAATGCCGAGAACGCCGCATTGCTCGGCCGCCTCGATGACATTGGCCCGCACACGGTCGAGGTTGGTAATCTTGCCCTGCACATGCTGCGTCATCACCGGCTGCAACAGGCCGGCGCCCATCTCGACGGCTTTCTGCACGAGATAGTCGAGCCTGCCGACCTTCAGCGGTGCGAACAGGTAATGCAGATCGCAAGGCGCGGGCTGGGGCCGGGCCTGCTCGGTCGCGGTCAGGAAAAGCCGTTTCTTGGTGGGAAAGGACAGTTCCGCACGCCACTCGCCGTCATGGCCATTGAAGACGAGGACGGCATCATCAGCCTCGAACCGCAGCACATTGACGAGATAGTTGAACTGCTCCCTGGTAGCCTCGTAGATCGTCCCCTTTGCCAGCGGCACGTCGATGAAAAGCCGCTGCATGCGGAAATTGGCGCGCATATGAAAAACCTCAGATGAAGAGCGTCGCGAAAACGAAATAGAGCGCCGCCGAGAGCAACGCCGAAACTGGAACGGTGATGATCCAGGCGCCGACGATCGTCATGAAATGCGACCGCCGCACCAGCCGCCGCCGTTGCGTTTCCTCCGGGCTATGTTCGACGCGGCGCTCGAAGTCCAGTTGCCCGGTTTTCCGGCGTACATATTCGAGGCGCCGCTTGGAATTGCGGGTGTACCATTCGCGGAAAAAGCCGATGCCGAACACCGCGCCGACGGCCGTGTGCGTGGTCGAGACCGGCAGGCCGAGCGACGTTGCCAGAATGACGGTGATGGCCGTTGCCAGGGCGACGCAGAAGGCGCGCATCGGGTTGAGCTTGGTGATCTCTTCGCCGACGACGTGGATCAGCTTCGGCCCGAACAGCAGCAGGCCGCAGGAGATGCCGAAGGCGCCGATCAGCATGACCCAGAGCGGAACATAGGTTGTCTGCAGGATGGCCAGGCCGTTGACATTGGCCACGATTGCCGAAAGCGGCCCGACGGCGTTGGAGACGTCATTGGCGCCATGGGCAAAAGAAAGCAGCGCCGCCGACAGGATCAGCGGCATTTGGAACAGCTTGCGCAGCGACTGGTTGCGGTTGTCGAGTCCCTGCGCCTGGCGAACGATCCATGGTCTGCAGGCAAGGACGGTGGCGGCGGCCACGGCCAGACCGATCAGGATGCCGTTGGTCAGCGATATATCGACGACCTTTTCCAGTCCGATCACCGCAAAATAGGTGGCAAAGGAGCCGGTCATCGTCGCGATCAGAATGGGTGTCCAGAAGATCGCCGCGTCGATCTTATCTTCACGGTAGATGATAAAGGTCTTGATGAAGGCCAGAAGCAGCGCCGCGATGCCGCCGCCGAGGATCGGCGAAACCATCCAGCTTGCCGTTACGCCGGCAAGCGATACCCAGTGCACGGCGGAAAAGCCCGCTGCGGCAACGCCGGAGCCGAGAATACCGCCGACGATCGAGTGGGTGGTGGAAATTGGTGCGCCGGACCAGGTGGCAATGTTGATCCACACGGCCGCTGAAACCAGCGCCGCCATCATCACCCAGACGAATGTCTCGCCGGATGGCATCTGCGCCGCATCGACAATGCCCGCCTCGATGGTGGAAACGACGCGCCCGCCGGCAAACACGGCACCGGCGACCTCGAAGATGGCGGCAATGACGAGCGCCGTCGTCATGGTGATCGCCTTTGACCCCACGGCCGCGCCGACATTGTTGGTCACGTCATTGGCGCCGATGTTCATCGCCATGTATCCGGCGATGGCGGCGGCGGCGATGATGATCAGATAGCCCGGTTCCTCGGAGACGTAGGCGGCAGCGAAAATCATGCTGACAAGCATGAACAGTAGGCCGAGACCGAGGCCTGCCCACGGCCTCAGCACGTGGTACGTTGCTTCCTCGGTGAGGGTAACCTTGTCAAGATAGCTGTCGAGTGTTGGCTTTTCGAGGCTCGGGCGCGGTTTTGTCACCGTCTGTTCTCCAATTCACGCCGCCTACCAGGAAACGGATAACCACCATTCGGCGCAGCAGGATCGGTTATGCCGCGCGTCGCTCTATCCAATCGTTTTCAGACGTTTATTGCGCCATGGCTTTTGGAGCCGGATTCATGGTGGCAAGCAAGCGCTGTTCGAAACTCAGGATGATATCCTTCAGCATCGGCTCGGCAACGCGGCTGGCGCCTTCCGCAAAGCTGACCCACTCCATTTTCCGGCTGCCCTTTTCGGGGAAGTTCTTCAGCATTTCCAGCACGACCAGCGGGTAGACCTGAACCATGCACTGGACCGTCAGCCCCTGGTCCATGCCTTTGTCATACATGTAGAAGCCGATCCGCTCCGCCCCGGTCTCGCCCTTCACGCCTGCCTCTTCATAGGCCTCGCGTTCGGCAGCCTGATGACACATCTTGCCTTCCATCGGCCAGCCCTTGGGGATGACCCAGCGGCCGGTGTCGCGGCTGGTGATCAGCAGCATCTCTGGTGCCGCGCTTTTCTTCTTGAACCGGTAGCATAGTGCAGCACACTGCATCCGCACCGGACGGCGGAACATCAGGCGTACATCTGTGGCAATGCGATTCAGAATATTCAACGTTGGGGCATCCTTCCAAAAAAGAGAATCAATTTGATCTGCAATATTGCTTAATTATGCTCGCTTTATACGGCCTGTAAACGCGCAGATTTGGTGAGACACATATAGTAATCGCGGCGCTCCTGATGAAGGGGCGACAACGCGGAAGACGGGCAATTTAATGAGATTGCGCCACCGAAATGTGTCGATTGCGCCCTTATAGAGCATGTTTGCGGCATTAGCGAGATGCGCACGGAAATTTGCCCGGTGCGTGTCTTTTGTGTCGTTGATTACGGCTCAGGGGCCGGCCTGCCGGTCTCGCTGCTGCATTCTCAACTGCGAGACGCGGGCCCATTCGCCGGAGCGCTCGGCGTCGCGTGTCGCCGTGATGATGAAATCGATATGGGCCTGCGCCGCCTTTCGGGCAGCGTCCGGCTCTCCGGCCATGATCGCCTCGTAGATGGCCTCGTGCTGGGCAAGCAATTTGTCGCCCGCGCCGGGGGCGGCGAAGAGGACCTCGCGGCTGAAGAATATCCCGCCGCTCAACAGCCGGTAGCAGGCGCGCAGGGTATGCAGCAGGATAATGTTGTGCGCGCATTCGCCGATGGCGCTATGCAGCTCGACATCCGTCTTCAGTCCGCCCTCGGCCGAACCGGAAAGATGGGCGGCCCGCATCTCTTCCATGATGCGCGTCAGCATGTCCTTGTCGAAGCGGGTGGCGCGTCGCGCGGCCAGTTCCGCCGTCATGCCTTCCAGCTCGCGTCGGTATTCCAGATAGTCCTGCGTCGCCTTCTGGTGACGCGAGATCAGCTCGATCACCGGCTTGGAAAAGACCTGGCCGATGACATCGGCGACGAAAGTGCCGCCGCCGTGATGGCTGACGAGCAGCCCGCGCGCTTCCAGTTCCTTCAGCGCTTCGCGCAGGATCGGCCGCGAGACGTCGAACCGGCCCGACAGGTCGCGCTCGCTCGGCAGCCGTTCGTTGTCGCGCAGCACGCCTTCAAGGATCAGGAGTTCGATCTGCTGGATGATTTCGCCGGAGGTGCGGCTGTGAGGGATGCGGGCAAAGGCATCGATGGTGTCGTCTGTCACGGCAGCTCTCCTTGGCCTCAATTTATCCATGCGTTGGAAAGTGGTCAAATTCTTTAGCCACTTTTCAAATTGAGATGGAAACAAAGTCGTTCCTGCGTCAAAGCGTCCTTTCCCTTTTGCTCAACCTGTTGATAAGAGGGTTCTGATTGATGCGTGAGAGGGGAAAACGCTTCATGGCTAAAGGCAGTTTTGCATTTCCGTCGGCTCCGGCCCGCGCGCAGGCGCTGGGCGAGATCCACGCGCGTCCTTATGCGCTGGTGACAACGCCGCGCGTCATCTTCCAGCTTGCTTTCATGACGGACGGCGGCTCGGCCGTCGATCATGCCGTCCTGTCCGAACTGTCGCGTGCCCGTGGCGTCTCGCCGCCCAGCCGCGAAGCCAACCATCATGCGCTGTCCTGGGGGCAGGGGACCCTGCGCTGGGAGCGGCACACCGAATTCTCGACCTATTTCTGGGATGGCGTCATTCCCGATCGCTTTGGTGGGGAAGTCACCGCCCATCCTTTCGGCGACGGGTTTTCTCCGCCGGGAACGCTGATTTCCGGCATCCGGCTGGAAATCCGGCCGGATTCGGAGGAAACCCGCGCGGCAATGAGCGTGTTCGACCCGACCAGCCTCTGTTACAGCGATGTCAAGAACGGCCAGGCCGTGGTGCTGACCGATTTCCGCCAGAACGGCGACGGCCTGACGCAGATCCTCGTCATCGACCGTGGCATGACGGAGGCCGGGACCGGCGCGCTTGTCCAGCGGCTGCTCGATATCGAAACCTACCGCACACTGGCGATGGTCGGCCTGCCGTTGGCACAATCGCTGTCGCCGGATATTCGCCGCATCGAGGATGGGCTGACCGGGGTCACGCAGAGGATGCGCACCAGCGCCCGCGAAAAGGCCGACGAGATGCTGGCCGAGATCACGCTGCTGGCTGCCGAGCTGGAGGCAGGGGCTGCGCTGAGTCTCTATCGCTTCGGTGCTAGCCGCGCCTATTACGGCATCGTCCAGGAGCGCATCCGCTCGCTGACCGAAACCGGCGTGCCCGGCTATGAGACGCTCGGCACATTCCTTGAACGGCGCCTGGCCCCGGCGATGCGCACCTGCCAGTCGGTGGAAGAGCGTCAGGCCAACCTGTCGCGCAAGCTGACACGCGCCACGGCGCTGCTCCGAAGCTGGGTCGATGTCGAGCTGGAGAGGCAAAACAGCGTGCTGCTCAACTCGATGGACCGCCGTGCCAAGCTGCAGCTGCGCCTGCAGCAGACCGTCGAAGGTCTCTCCGTCGCGGCGATCTCCTATTATGTCGTCGGCCTGTTCGGTTATCTCGCCAAGGCGCTGGAAAGTGAAGGCCTGCCGGTCAAGTCCAGCGTGCTGACCGGGTTCTTCGTGCCGGTCGCGGTGCTGGCCATGTGGGTCGTGGTGCGCCGTATCCGCAAGCATCATGCAGACGAGGACCGCGAAACCCTTTAAGTCTTGCCGGATATTCGAAGCGAATCGACCTGTGCGAAACCATGGTTAAAGCGGCAAAAGCGGCGAAGAAGGCAAAACTCGATCGGGACGGTCTGACCGCTCTCGGTCTGGAACGCTTGATCGAGATCGCGCTGGATGAGGCGGCCCTCAACACGTCCTTCAAGAGACGGCTGAACGCGGCGCTTGCCGGGATAAGCGGTGCCTCCGGCGTCGCCAAATTGACAGACAGCCGCCTGACCGCGCTCGAAAAATCGAACACGCGCATCCGCTGGCAGAAGGAACGCGCCTTCGGCAACGATCTCGACAGCATCTCGGCCAGCATCGTCAAGGAGTTCGGCGCAGTCGATCCGGGCATGGCGCTCGAAAGGTTGGTCCGCTTCGTCTTCGGCTATGAGGGCATCGCCGAGCGTGTCAACGATTCCAGCGGCCGTATCGCCGGCATCTATGTCCAGGCCTGCGAAGCTGCCGGCCGTCTGGCGCAGGCGGTACCCGTTGACCAGCAGGCTCGTATCCCGCCATTGCTGACGCCCGGCCTGCACGGCATGGACTATCATGGCGTCAAGACATTGCTGGCGGTGCGGATTGCGGCCGCGCTGTCACCCGACGTCCTGAAGGCCTGGGACGAAACGCTGGCCTCGGCCGTGAAGATACCGGCCGGAACCACCTTTCTGCCGGCCATCGTCCATGTGCGCCGCGCCATTGCCGATGCGCGTGGCGATCTCGATGCCTATGTGGCGATCGAGGAAGCCCTGCCGGAAGCGCTGCGCGAACCGACTGTCGTCGCCGAACGGCTCCATGCCGCCGGTCGCAATGCCGAGGCACTGATCTGGGTTCGCAAGCAGCGCAAATCCCGGGTCGGCTTCATCCGTCGCAGTGATATCCTGAGCGGCGGCCTTAAACCGCTTCCCGATAAGGACAGGCTCGAAGCCGCCATCCTCGACGGACTGAAGGACCGCCCTGCCTCGCAAGCACTGCGCTGGAAGATCTTCGAGCAGGGGCTCGATCCGGCGGTACTACGGGAATACATCGCCAAGGCCGGCGATTTCGAGGAATTCGAGGCGCTCGACAAGGCCTTCGCCTTCGTGGAGAGCTACCGTGAACCGCATACAGCCCTGCGGTTCTATCTGGCGTGGCCGAGGCTTGATCTCGCGGCGCGCTATGTCGTCGCCCGATGGGGCGTCTGGGAGGGAGAGTTCTACGAGTTTCTTCTGCCCGCCGCCGAGGCGTTTGAGACCGACTATCCGGCCGCGGCAACCGCGCTCTATCGTGCCCTGCTCGACCGCATCATCGGCCGCGGCCTGTCCGAGGCCTATGGGTACGGCGCCGATTACCTGGCGAGGCTCTCGGCACTGGCAAAACGTCCCGGCGGCAATGACGGGTTGATGTCGCATGCCGATTATGTGGCGGATTTGCGCAGGCAGCATATCCGCCGGCACGGCTTCTGGGACCGTATTCCGCCCGAAGCTTACCGCTCCCAGTAAGGCTCAGGCCCGTAGAGCCCGGCGAGATAATCGATGAACAGCCTCACTTTGGCCGGCAGGAACTGGCGGCTGGGATAAAGCGCCGAGACGAAGAGGTTGCGCGATCCTTCCCACGCAGGCAGCACCTGCAAGAGCTTTCCGGATTTCAAGTCGCCGCCGACATCCCAGGTCGAGCGCAGCGCGATGCCGGCGCCGGAAAGCACCGCCTCGCGCACCACTTCCGAGGAATTGGTGATCAGTCGGCCCTGCGGTTTATAGCTCAGCGAACCCGCCTCGCTTTCCAGCTTCCATGTGTCGTGGTTGTGCTGGCGCAGGCAGATATGGCGGCCGAGATCGTCGACGGTTTCCGGCATGCCGTGCCTCTCGACATAGGCGGGCGCGGCGCAGAGGATGCGCCGGACCGGCGCAAGCTTGCGCGCCACCAGCGTCGAGTCGCTCAATTCGCCGATGCGGATCGCCAGATCGAAACCTTCCGCGACGATGTCGGTGAATTCGTCGGATAGCACGATGTTGAGGATGAGGTCTGGGTGTCTCTCGATGAAGCGGGCGAGATGCGGCGCCACGTGCATGCGACCAAAGGAGGTTGGCGCCGTGACCCGCAATGTGCCTTGCGGCTGACCCGAACGGCCCGAAGCAAAGGCCTCGGCGTCCTCGATGCCGGCCATGATCCCAAGCACGCGGTCGTAAAATCCCTGTCCCGCTTCGGTCAACGATATCTGCCGCGTGGTTCGCTGAAAGAGCCGCGTGCCGAGCCGGTCTTCCAGGCGCTTGATACGCTTGGAGATGACGGCTGGGGAAAAACCGAGCGCCCGGCCGGCCGCCGACATGCTGCCGGTCGAAACCACGCGCGTGAAGACCTCAAGATCGCCCAGATTTGTCATCAATCTTGACCATTGTTTCGAAAACGGAAAAACTGATTAGCATTTGCTGCAGTATGGCGATAGTGGTAAAGAAAAAATACCAATTCATGCCGCAGTGCAAATGAGCCGGGAGGCCGACATGCCGGAGACGATCGCCTTTCTGGAGCCGAAGCAGTCCGTGCTCGCCCGCCGCGATGCGATCATCGAGGATCTGGCCGATCTTCTGCCCGAGGGCTGTCTCATCAGCGAGAAACGCGGTCTGGTGCCGTTCGAGACGGACGCCTTCATCGCCTATCGCCAGGTGCCGCTGGCCGTCGCCCTGCCGGAAACCACGGCACAGGTGGCGGCGGTGCTGAAATATTGCAGCCGCTACGGCATTCCCGTCGTCCCGCGCGGGGCGGGCACATCGCTGTCGGGTGGTGCCATTCCGCAATCCGACGCGGTGGTCATCGGCCTCTCGAAAATGTCGCGCATCCTCGATATCGACTTTGCCAACCGGACCGCAACGGTGCAGGCGGGCGTCACCAATCTCAATATTTCCGAAGCGGTGTCAGCCGATGGTTTCTTTTATGCGCCGGACCCGAGTTCGCAGCTTGCCTGCACCATCGGCGGCAATATCGGAATGAATTCCGGCGGCGCCCATTGCCTGAAATACGGGGTGACGACCAACAACCTGCTCGGCGTCAAGATGGTGCTGTTCGACGGCACGATCGTCGACCTCGGCGGCAAGGCTCTGGATGCGCCGGCTTATGATCTGCTCGGCCTCGTCTGCGGCTCGGAAGGCCAGCTCGGCATCGTCACCGAGGCAACGGTGCGGTTGATCGCCAAGCCGGAAGGAACGCGGCCGGTTCTCTTCGGCTTCATGTCGTCGGAGGAGGCGGGCTCCTGCGTCGCCGAAGTCATCGGCTCCGGCATCATCCCGGTCGCCATCGAATTCATGGACAAGCCGGCCATCGGCATCTGCGAGGCGTTCGCCCAGGCCGGATACCCGATGGATGTCGAGGCGCTGCTGATCGTCGAGGTCGAGGGATCGGAAGCCGAGATGGAGGCGATGCTGGCCAGCATCATCGACATCGCCCGCCGTCACGGCGTTTCCACCATTCGGGAAAGCCAGTCGGCAACGGAAGCGGCGCTGATCTGGAAAGGCCGCAAATCCGCTTTCGGCGCCACCGGCCGCATCGCCGATTATATCTGCATGGACGGCACGGTGCCGCTCAGCCAGCTGTCCTATGTCCTGAAGAAGACCGGCGAGATCATCGACGGCTACGGTCTGCGGGTCGCCAATGTCTTCCACGCCGGCGACGGCAACATGCATCCGCTGATCCTCTACAATATCAACGATCCGGAGGATGCTGCCCGCGCCGAAGCAGCCGGCAACGACATCCTCCGTCTCTGCGTCGATGCCGGCGGCTGCCTCACCGGCGAACACGGCGTCGGCATCGAGAAGCGCGACCTGATGCTGCACCAGTTTACCCAGGTCGATCTGAACCAGCAGATGGCCGCCCGCGCCGCTTTCGATCCGCAATGGATCATGAACCCGTCAAAAGTCTTTCCGCTGGAAGGGCGCCCCGCCGCATGAAAATGGACTTCGAACCAGCCTCGGAGACGGACGCCGCCGACATCGTCAGGCACGCAGCGGAGACAGGAACGCCGCTTGCGATTGCCGGCGGCGGAACGCGGTCGGGCCTCGGCAATCGGGTTCAAGCCGAGCAGTTTCTATCGACGCGAAAACTGACCGGCATTGTCAGCTACAATCCGGCGGAAATGACGATGAGCGCCAAGGCGGGAACGCCGATGGCGGAGATCGAGGCGGTGCTGGCAGAAAACCGCCAGATGCTCGCCTTCGAACCGATGGACCATCGCGGCGTCATGGGCACCAGGGGCGAGCCGACCATCGGCGGCGTCTTTGCCGCCAATGTCTCCGGCCCGCGCCGGATCACTGCCGGTGCCGCGCGCGACCACCTGCTCGGCATCCGCTTCGTCAATGGGGTGGGAGAGACGATCAAGTCCGGCGGCCGGGTGATGAAGAACGTCACCGGCCTCGATCTTGTCAAGCTGCTCTGCGGGTCGCATGGAACGCTGGGCCTGCTCACGGAGGTGACCTTCAAAGTCCTGCCCTTGCCGCCATCTGCCATGACGATCGTCGTTTTCGGTCTCGACGATGCGCAGGCAGCCGCCGCGATGGCGCATGCGCTGGCGCTACCGGTCGAGGTGTCCGGTGCCGCGCACCTGCCCGATAGCGTGCGCTACCGCTTCATCGGCAGCAGCCAGCCGGAGGGGGCAGCGACGGTGCTGCGTCTCGAAGGCTTGGCGGCGTCAGTTGCCGTGCGTGCCGAAAAGCTCAAGGCCACTTTCGCTTCGGTCGCGCCCATTGCCATTCTCGACCACAAGGCGACGGAAACGCTCTGGCGGGACATCCGCGACATCAAGCCCTATGCCGACGGCACGCAAAAGCCGCTCTGGCGCGTCTCCGTCGCCCCTTCCGCCGGTCAGCAACTGGTCGCGGCCTTGCGGCTCGAAGCCGGCGTCGATGCCTTCTACGACTGGCAGGGCGGCCTGATCTGGCTGCGCATGGAAGCCGACGCCGAAGCGGATCTTCTGCGCCGTTATATCAAGGGGCTGGGCGGTGGACACGCAACGCTGTTACGGGCTGCGGATGCAGTTCGCGCTGTGACGCCTGCGTTCGAGCCGGAGCAGCCTGCGGTGGCGGCGCTGTCGGCGCGGCTGAAGGAAAAATTCGATCCCAAGGGGGTTTTCAATCCGGGGAAGATGGGGTGATGGAGATGATGAGTATGTGGCGCGCTACCCCCCTCTGTCACTTCGTGACATCTCCCCCTCAAGGGGGGAAATCGTTCTTTTACCCAAGTGACCTCCCGGTAAGGCGGGCACAGAGTCTACGGCCGATCTCCCCCCTTGAGGGGGAGATGTCCCGGAGGGACAGAGGGGGGTATGTCTCCATACACTCGGAGCGCCGCGCCTGATGCAAACCACCTTCACCCCCGCCCAGCTTGCCGATCCGCATGTTGCCGAATCCGAGGCGATCCTGCGCAAATGCGTGCATTGCGGTTTCTGCACGGCGACCTGTCCAACCTATGTGACGCTCGGCAACGAGCTCGACAGCCCGCGCGGCCGGATCTACCTCATCAAGGACATGCTGGAAAACGGCCGTCCGGCGGACGAGGAAGTGGTGACCCATATCGACCGGTGTCTTTCCTGCCTTGCCTGCATGACCACCTGTCCCTCCGGCGTCAACTATATGCACCTGGTCGATCACGCCCGTGTCCATATCGAGCAGACCTACAGGCGGCCGCTGAAGGACCGGCTGGTGCGCGCTGTCCTCGCGGCGGTCCTGCCGTATCCTTCACGCTTCCGGCTGGCTCTCAAGGCTGCCCGTCTCGGCCGGCCGCTTGCAGGCTTCATGAAGCGGGTGCCCTTCCTGAAGACCTTCGGCGTCATGCTGGACCTGGCGCCATCGCAGATCGCCTCGGCGTCCGCAGCCGCAGTGCCCGGCATTCGTGCAGCTGAAATAGAAAAACGCGGCCGTGTGGCCATCCTTACCGGCTGTGCCCAGCCGGTGCTGAAGCCCGGGATCAACGAGGCGACGATCCGGCTTCTGACGCGGCTCGGCGTCGAGGTGGTGGTGCCGCAGGGCGAGGGCTGTTGCGGCGCGCTTGTCCATCACATGGGCCGCGAGGAACAGGCGCTCGTTGCCGCCCGCCGCAATGTCGATGTCTGGATCAGGGCGGCCGACGAGGGCGGGCTGGACGCCATTATCATCACCGCGTCGGGCTGCGGCACGACGATCAAGGATTATGGCCACATGCTGCGGCTCGATCCGGCCTATGCGGACAAGGCCGCGCGCGTTTCGGCTCTGGCCAGGGACATCACCGAATACCTGGCAACCCTCGACCTGCCACGGCAGGAGGCGAGAAACATCACGGTCGCCTATCATTCCGCCTGCTCGATGCAGCATGGGCAGAAGATCACCCTTGCTCCCAAGGTCCTATTGAAGAACGCCGGCTTCACCGTCCGCGATCCTGCCGAGGGCCATCTCTGTTGCGGGTCGGCAGGCACCTACAACATCCTGCAGCCGGAAATTTCGGCGACGCTGAAGGCGCGCAAGGTCAGGAACATAGAGGCGACGAAGGCCGATATCATCGCCACCGGCAATATCGGCTGCATCACCCAGATCGCCACCGGTACGGCTATGCCGATCCTGCACACGGTCGAGCTTCTCGACTGGGCCTATGGCGGTGAAAAGCCGGCCTTGCCTCAGAAGTGAAACGAGACGCCGAGATTGACCGCATTGGTCAGGATGTTGGTCTTCAGACGGGCGCCGCTGTCGATCGGCACGTCGATGAAGGAATAGTTGCCCTTGTATTCGCCGAACACGGACCAGCGCTCTGAAATCTGGTAGGAAATGCCCGCCTGCGCCTGAAGGGTCATACCGCCGAATTCATAGTCGAACGTCTTGCCCGAGGGGCGGGTGACCTCGACATGCGGCACGTTGATGCCGATACCGGCGCCGATATAGGGCGTCCATTTCCGGTCCGGCTTCTGGAAGCGGTAGATGCCGTTCAGCGTCAGCAGGTTCAGCCCGTCGGTGAATTCGAAATGGGTCCATCCCGGCGTCTTGCCGAATGTCTCGTCGTCGGCATAGACCTTTGCGTGCGTGTAGTCGATCGACAGGCCGATATTCGGCTTGCCGAGGTCGGTCAGCCACCAGGTGCCGCGCACGCCGTAATATTGTGGCGACTTGAAGGAATTGCCTTCCCAGCCTGCGGTAAAATCCGGGCCATCCGACACGTTCACATTGCTGTGCGGCGCTGTCTGGTAGCCGCCGTAGACCGAGATCTGCAGGTCTTCCGCACGGACGGAGACGGCGGCAAGATTTGCAAGGGCAATGATCGAAGAGAAAAGGGCTGCCGCCCGTCCGGTGTTCAAGCGCATGTCGGTCCCCAAGCCGTTCCACTCCGGAAAAGCCGTATATTCAAGGGGCAACAGCGGTGTGACAGGTTGCGGAAAGGGGAACAAAAAAAGCGCCCGCCAGAGCGGACGCTTTCGGGTAGTGGTATCGACGAAAAATCAGCCGCCGAAGATGGTGCGCAGGATGTCGACACCACGATCGTCGTAAGAGACATTGCCCTGCTTGTTGCCGGGGCCGATGACGATGACCTTGGTGCCGATCGAGGCGCGCTCATAGAGGTGCTCGACATCCTGGTTCATCATGCGGATGCAGCCCGACGACATGTTGAGACCGATCGTCCAGGGCTGGTTGGTGCCGTGGATACGGAATCCGGAATCGTTCCTGCCCTTGTAGAGATACAGCGCGCGGGCACCGAGCGGATTGTCGATGCCACCTTCCTGAAAGTCGGGAAGGATATGGCCCTTCTTGCGTTCGCGGGCGATCATCTCCTTCGGCGGCGTCCAGCCCGGCCACTCGGCCTTGCGCTGCACCTTGACGACGCCCGACCAGCCGAAGCCTTCGCGGCCGACGCCGATGCCGTAGCGGGTCGCGCGGTTCGGACCCTCGATGTAATAGAGATACTTGTTGTTGGTATCGACGATGATGGTGCCGGGGGCTTCGTCGGTCTGCAAACGTACCTTGGTACGCCAGAATTGTTTGGCCGGCTTCTTCTGCACGGCAACCAGCGTGACATCAGTTCCCGCATGAACGGTGGCAGGCTCGCCCGGCATGAAAGCCGAGGCGCTCGACGCGCCAAACAGAACACTGGCCGCAAAACTCGCCGCGGCCAACGATTTCAACGCATATCTCATCAACGGATTCCCTCTCCAGCCCTAAGCTGCGAAACGCTATTCAATATCGCGTTTTACGCAAGTCTAACGGGCCTTGGATAGAGAAAATGTGATCGAGATGGCTGTATCGCCGGAACCCCTGTTGCTGAAAGGCCACGTTGCGGCCCTTCAGCGGGTAAGCGGCGGCTTAAATGACGATAACCTTGGTGCCGACGTTGACCCGTTCATAAAGGTCGGTCACATCCTCGTTGCGCATGCGGATGCATCCCGACGAAACGGCATAGCCGATCGTCCAGGGGGCGTTGGTGCCGTGGATACGGTAGAGTGTCGAGCCGAGATACATGGCCCGTGCGCCGAGCGGATTGCCTTCGCCGCCTTCCATCGACGCCGGCAGGTAATGACCCTTCGCGGCTTCGCGGGCGATCATTTCCGATGGCGGCGTCCAGGTCGGCCATTCCGCTTTCCGGGTGATCTTGTGGGCTCCCGCCCATTCGAAGCCCGGCTTGCCGACGCCGACGCCGTAGCGGCGGGCTTCGCCGTTGCCGGTCACCAGATAGAGGAAACGGCTGTTCGTATCGATGACGATCGTCCCCGGCTTTTCCTGGCTTTCATAGGCGACGGTCTGCGGCAGGAACTGTGGATCGATCTGGCGTTGCTGCGGCTTTTGCGCCCGCATCATCGACACCGGCTGTGCGACGGCAGCGCCGGAGCGCTGAACGCGGCGCTGGAACAGATATTGTTTTCGGGTGGCGGCCGGCTGCTGAACGGCTATAGCGCGCTGTTGGCGGTAGACGACAGGCTGGACGCTGCCGCCGAGTTGGGTGACCCAGGGGGCGGTGAGGTCGGGGCTGATGATGATTGGCGGGCGGTTCTGGTAGCGGTCGCCCGCTTCCGCCAGGCTGGACAGGGCAACGAACACGGATGTGGCAAGGATCAGGGTTTTCTTCATCATCGGACGGACTTACTACCTTTCGCCGGGATATCTCATAGCTTCGCCGTCCGCGGGGCGGGCGGATGACGGGTGCGATTTTGAACGCCAAAAGCTTGGCGGAATGGGGCGATGGTGGCACCAGGCAGCAACCGAATGGTAAACGCCGGTTCATTAAAGGTTGCGCGAACCGATAAAGCTTTGGGTAGGGTTATCGCCGGCTTTAGGACTATGGTTGGCAAATGGTAAAGCGAGAAAAATCGGGGAGAACCGTGTGACAGCAAAGGGTATCATCACGGGCGGGGACGGCCTTGACCGCTGTGCCTGGCACGCCAATCTCGACGATTACCAGCGCTACCATGACGAGGAATGGGGCAAGCCGATGGCCGATGACATCCGGCTGTTCGAAAAGATCTGCCTCGAAGGCTTCCAGTCCGGCCTGTCCTGGCTGACGATCCTGCGGAAACGCGAATCGTTCCGCGCCGCCTTTGCCGGGTTCGATTTCAACGTTGTCGCCACCTTCGGCGATGCCGATATCGAGCGTTGCCTTGCCGATACCGGCATCGTCCGCCATCGCGGCAAGATCGTCTCGACCATCAACAATGCCAAAAGGGCGCAGGAACTGAAAGCCGAGTTCGGTTCGCTTGCCCGCTATTTCTGGAGCTTTGAGCCGGGCGGCAACGAGCGCCCGAAAACCGTGACCTGGGAAGCGATCGCCGCCAATCCGACGACACCGACCTCGACGCTGATATCGAAGGACCTGAAGAAACGCGGCTGGACCTTCGTCGGCCCGACCACCGTCTATGCCTTCATGCAGGCGATGGGGCTGGTCAACGACCACATCGAGGGCTGTTACTGCCGGGAAAGAAACGAAGACCTGCGCCGCGCGTTCGTGCGGCCTTGATCTACTCTTCGCCCGGTATTCCATGCAGCCGCGTAACGGGCCGGTTGTTCATATAAAGAAGAACCACGCCGAAGATCACCAGCATCGCGCCGATCACCAGCCATTCCCTGTTGTCGGACATCGCCATGCCGGGAATGATATTGGAGCCTTGCAGCATCCAGAGCCCGCCGAGCAAAATGATGACGATGCCTGCGATGTTCTTGAATATCTTCATGACGTCCTCCCACGCACTGACCGAAATTATGTGCCCAAGGCGATCCCACGTCAACGTCGGGTGACAGGGCCTGTCGGGCAAGCGCCGGAGACCAGCTCCGGCGCCGCTTTCATGTGGTCAGGGGATCAGCCGCCGTTCCTGGCGAGCCAGTCCTTCATTGTCGCGATCTCCGCTTCCTGGGCGGAGATGATGCCCTCGGCGAGTGCGCGAAGTTCGGCATCCTTGCCGTATTCAAGCTCGATCTTCGCCATGTCGATCGCCCCTTGATGGTGGGCGATCATGCCGCGCACGAAATCGGCGTCGGCATTGCCGGTAAAGGCGATGTCCATGCCCTCGTGCATCTTTGCGTTGGCCTCGGCAAAGGCCTTGCTGGAAGGCCCCGTATCGCCCTTCGGCTGTGCCCCCATCGATCCGTGGTCCATCTTGCTGTGGTCCATTTCCTGGGCGGCAAGGGGGGACGTGAAGGCAAAGGCCAGCGTTGTCGCAGCCATGATCATTCTCAGAGACATCGTGTGCTCTCTTTCGTTTCTATAGTCGCAATCTGCAGGCTTTGGGCCAGCGTTCAGGAAAACGAGAGAGACGTCTTGGGGGGCGGGAAACGCGGTTTCAGCGCCGTCGCCCGCATCGCCTTCTGCGGCAAGGGATGGACGGTACCCGCGGGAAGCTCGATCCGGTCGAGGCCGTGAGCATCGAGAACGACCGCGAAACAGGCGGCACAGAGCAGCGGGTGTACCGCCTTTGGATGGTCGTTGCACGGTTTTGCCGCAGTGCAGGGATGATGATTATCCTGGCCGACGCCGGCCGCCATGGCGTGGCCGGCTGCCATGCCCGCATGATGCACCGCCGCCGTGCCGCCCAGATCCTGCATCTGGGCGAGCGCG
Organism: Rhizobium herbae; assembly: GCF_017873135.1. Taxonomy (GTDB): domain Bacteria; phylum Pseudomonadota; class Alphaproteobacteria; order Rhizobiales; family Rhizobiaceae; genus Pararhizobium; species Pararhizobium herbae. The sequence continues at coordinate 65,604 of NZ_JAGGJV010000005.1, forward strand.
GCCGTCCAGCCGCTGATCAGCGCGCAGAAGACGGCAAGGGTGAGGATGGCGATGCGCATGACCCGAAGATAGGGGCTGCGGGCATGGAAGAAAAGGTGGCGGCGCAGTGTTTTTATCGGCGGGTGAGGTTGCAACCATCCTGCCGCGGAAGGCGCCTTCAACGCTCCGGTGCGGAAAAGGCAAAGACACCCCGCATCCGGCCGGCCGCGGTTGCCGTGTCGATCGTCGATGTGCCGATGCAATAGAGCGGCCCGGCGGAACCGTCCTCGTGAACGATGGTCGTGCAGTAGTAGAAGGACGATGCCGCGGCCGTTGCTTCTTCCAGGATGTTCAGCACGACCTTGCGATGGTCATCCTCGTATCCCCGGATGATATCCAGCAGCCCGCAGGGGCTTTGTTCGAGCGCATGAATGCGCCGCGCCGTCTCGCCGATCGAGAAGATGCCGGTGGAAAGATCGCAGTGCCAGCCTTCGACGACGTAGTCATGCTCCGTCAATTCCGCGATCCATTCCTCGTGGGCACGCGCGTCTTCGGGCAGGATGGTACCGAAGCCGGGTTTCACGAATCTGAGCATGCTCTGTTGCTTTCAATGTCCGCTCGCGCCGCGGTCGTTTCAAGTCTGAGACACTTTCTCGTGCTCGTTCCGCGCCTTGGTGAAAAAGCGCTTTACCAGCAGCCTGAAAAGCGTTGATCTATGTTTCGTCGCGGCGTTGCAGTCAGCAGAAGTTGGTCCCCATGGTTTCAAGAAATAGTCGACAAACGCCGGTTCCGAAACGGCTGCAATTGATCATTGACTCTTCTCTTGGTGTATTAATTTTCATAAATACAACCAATGGCTTCATAAAAAGACTGTCCGAATGAACCTGATCCTGAGCGAGTTGATCCGGCAATTGCGGGGCTACCGGTTGAAGGCCGGGCTGACCCAGGGAGACATTGCCTGGAAACTCGGTTTCTCGCTTCCCACGGTCTCGCGCTGGGAACGCGGAATCGCCACGCCCGACCTGCGCGCCATCGGCGCCATCGTCGATTTCCTGCGCCGCGCCGACGCGCATGCGGAAAAGGTTCTGCTTCGGTCGATCCTCACCGCCAAGGACAGCCGCAATCTCTGGGAGGGTGAAGATATCCGCTATCTTGCGGGTTCGCGGCAGGAATTCGTCGAAACACCGCTGATGCGGACGATGGTGGGAAAGGGCATCCGCCGCTACATGACCGGGCTCTACCACGATTTCATCGAGGATGCGGCGATCGTGTCGAGCCTGAAGGCGGGCGATCTCGCCAGTATCGACTTCTACGGCGGCGCCTCGATGACGGTGACATCCATTCCGCAGGGTTTCGTCCAGTTGAAGCGGATGAGCTTCCAGTCGGAGTTGAAGGGCGTCATCCGCGGCGCCACCCATTCGATCCTCATCCCGCAGGCCGAGGCGCCGATGGCGGAAGGCGCGGTCATCCATAACTGGGACACGCTGGCGCGGCCGCTTTAGGCCGTGCCGATCGAGGCAAAGACTTGCCGCCTTGGCCTTGATCGGATAGGGAAAGCGCCAATTCCCATGACCGATCCACGTTGACCGATCGACGCTGAAAGTGCGGATGCCATGAACGACAAAAAGAAGAAGCCACAGAAGCTCAGAGCCCGCCTGCCGCGCGGCTTCGTCGACCGCGCTGCCGCCGATATCCGCGCCGTCGACGAGATGACGGCGAAGATCCGCGAAGTCTACGAGCGCTACGGCTTCGACCCCGTCGAAACGCCGCTGTTCGAATATACCGACGCGCTCGGCAAGTTCCTGCCCGACAGCGACCGCCCGAACGAAGGCGTCTTCTCGCTGCAGGACGACGACGAGCAGTGGATGAGCGCGCGCTACGATCTCACCGCGCCGCTTGCCCGCCATGTCGCCGAGAATTTCAACGACATCCAGCTGCCCTACCGCACCTACCGCGCCGGCTATGTCTTCCGCAACGAAAAGCCAGGCCCCGGCCGCTTCCGCCAGTTCATGCAGTTCGACGCCGACACGGTCGGCGCCGCCGGCGTCCAGGCGGATGCCGAAATGTGCATGATGATGGCCGACACGATGGAGGCGCTGGGGATTAAGCGCGGCGACTATGTCATCCGGGTGAACAACCGCAAAGTTCTGGATGGTGTGCTTGAGGCGATCGGGCTTGGCGGCGACGAGAATGCTGGTGCACGGCTGAATGTGCTCAGGGCGATCGACAAGCTCGACAAGTTTGGCGTGGAAGGGGTGAAACTGCTACTTGGCCCTGGCCGCAAGGACGAGAGCGGCGATTTCACCAAGGGCGCGGGGCTGAATGAAGAGCAGATCGCACCGTTGCTGGAGTTCGCAAACTTCAAAGAGACTGTAGCGGGTGTCCGGTATAGCAATGCGCTTGACGATAAGGTCAGCTACCCACTTCCATTTCGTGATGCGCCCGACACTTGGGCAGATCATGTGAATCTGCCTGCAGATTGGCGGGCCAAAGCCGCTTCTCTCACAGGACTGATCAAGCCCCCCGCAGCAAGCAATGATACTTGGAATTTGGACAACCTGAGTATCTTTGCGCTGATATTCAAAGCGAACGAAAAGATCATCGAAGGTCTCAACGAACTTGCACAGATCGCCATACTTGCCCATGCTGCTGGCTATGGTGAAGACAGGATTGTCATCGACCCCTCCGTCGTCCGTGGCCTCGAATACTACACGGGCCCTGTCTTCGAAGCCGAGCTCCAGTTCGCTGTCACCAATGAAAAAGGCGAAAAGGTTGTCTTCGGCTCGGTCGGCGGCGGTGGCCGCTACGATGGCCTCGTGTCGCGCTTCATGGGCCAGCCGGTGCCGGCGACGGGCTTCTCCATCGGCGTCTCGCGCCTGATGACGGCGCTGAAGAACCTCGGCAAGCTCGGCATGGAAGAGGTGATCGCCCCGGTGGTCGTCTGCGTCATGGACCGCGACACGGAAAGCCTCGGCAAGTACCAGCAGTTCACGCAAACGCTCCGCCATGCCGGCATCCGCGCCGAAATGTACCAGGGCAACAAGAAGAACTTTGGCGACCAGCTGAAATATGCCGACCGCCGCGGCTCGCCGCTCGCCATCATCCAGGGCGGCGACGAACGCGCTGAAGGTCTCGTGCAGATCAAGGATTTGATCGAGGGCAAGCGCCTGTCGGGCGAGATCGAGGATAACACGGCCTGGCGCGAAGCCCGCGTCGCGCAGGTCTCGGTCCCGGAAGCCGACCTCGTCGCCAAGGTCCGCGAGATGCTGGCGGCGCAGGCGGACGATCGGGCGCGCGGCGATTAAGGACTGAGGATGAGGATCGTTTACCCCCCTCTGTCACTTCGTGACATCTCCTCCTCAAGGGGGGCGATTACCATATCCAGTCGAGGCCACCTCACGAATAGGGCACGGAGCCAGCGGCCGATCTCCCCCCTTGAGGGGGAGATGTCACGGAGTGACAGAGGGGGGTGCGAAGCCTCCGCGCAAACAGATCGCCCATGGTAACGCTCCTGTCCATCCATCATGTCCAGCTCGCCATGCCGGCAGGCGGCGAAGATCAGGCCCGGGCCTTTTATTCCGGTCTGCTGGGGATCCCCGAGCGGATCAAACCCGACAATCTCGCCAGTCGCGGCGGCTGCTGGTTCGAGGCCGGCGCACTGAAGGTGCATCTGGGCGTCGAGCCGGATTTTCGTCCTGCGCTGAAGGCTCATCCGGCCTTTCTGGTCGATGATGTCGCGTCCCTTGCGAAAAACCTGAAGGCGGCAGGCTGCCGGGTTGTTGAAGATGAGCCGCTTCAGGGATATGAGCGGGTCTACGTTTTTGATCCGTTCGGCAACCGTATCGAACTGATCCAGATTTTGGCGCCTTGAAGGAAAACTGCCGGTTCATGCCCCTGATCAACCTCCCAGCCTTTGCCGCCGATCTGCTGGCCGATTTCGAGCGGCTGGGAACGCTGCGCGTCGATACGCCGGTGATCCAGCCGGCCGAGCCGTTTCTCGACATGGCCGGCGAAGACCTGCGCCGCCGCATCTTCATGACCGAGAGCGAGACGGGCAAGAGCCTCTGCCTGCGCCCGGAATTCACCATCCCCGTCTGCCTGCGCCATATCGAGACCGCCACCGGCACGCCGCAGCGCTATTCCTATCTCGGTGAAATCTTCCGCCAGCGTCGTGAAGGCGCCAACGAATTCTATCAGGCCGGCATCGAGGATCTTGGCGAAACCGATGTGGCGAGCGCCGACGCCCGCGCCATCGGCGATGCCATCGCCATCCTTTCCGCTCGCCTGCCGGGCAGGAAGCTCAATGTGACGCTCGGCGATCAATCGGTGTTCGAAGCCGTCGTTGCCGCCTGCGGCCTGCCCGCCGGCTGGCAGAAGCGCCTGATCCATGCCTTCGGCAATTCCGCCCAGATCGACGCCCTGCTGACGCGGCTGTCGAGCCCGCAGCCGGTAACCGGGCTCAGCGTCGAGATCGAGGCTCTGCTCTCCTCCGGCGACGACGCGACGCTGATCGCCCATCTCGACGAAACCATGGAGGCGACCGGCTATTCCACCAATGCCAGCCGCAGCCCGAAGGAAATCGCCGAACGGCTGAAAGAAAAGCGGGCGCTCGAAAAGACCGCGCTCGATGGCCGCACGCTCGGCGTTTTGCGTGAATTCCTGTCGTTGAACATTCCGCTTGCCGAAGCACCGGCGGCGCTGTTCGCCTTCGCGGAAAAATCCGGTTTGACGCTCGATGGCGCCCTGTCGCGGTTTGATGCGCGCGTCGCAGCACTCGGCAATGCCGGCGTCGATGCGAAAGCGCTCACCTACCGCGCCGCCTTCGGCCGTCCGCTTGATTATTACACCGGCCTCGTCTTCGAGATCGTCATCGAAGGCTCTTCGGCGGTTCTCGCCGGTGGCGGCCGCTTCGACCGGCTGATGACGCTGCTTGGCGCGAAAGAGCGCATCCCAGCCGTCGGCTTCGCGCTCTGGCTCGACCGGATGGAACAGGCGCTGGCCCAACCAAAAGGGGAGGCGGCCCAATGACCATCACCATCGCGCTGCCCTCCAAGGGCCGGATGAAAGACGACGCCTCCGCCATCTTCGAAAAGGCCGGCCTGAAGATCGTCGCCGTCGGCAACGAGCGCTCCTATCGCGGCCGTGTCGAAGGGCTGGATAACGTCGAGATCGCCTTCCTCTCGGCCTCCGAAATCTCCCGCGAGATCGGCAGCGGCTCGATCGATTTCGGCGTCACCGGCGAGGACCTGATCCGCGAAGGCCTGTCGGAGGCCGATGCCCGCGTCGAATTCTGCGCAAGGCTCGGCTTCGGCCATGCCGATGTCGTCGTCGCTGTGCCGGAAATCTGGCTCGATGTCGATACCATGGCCGACCTCGGCGACGTCGCCGCCGACTTTCGCGCCCGTCACGGCCGCAGGCTGGCGATCGCCACCAAATACTGGCGCCTGACCCAGCAGTTCTTTTCCGCCAAGCACGGCATCCAGCTCTACCGCATCGTCGAAAGCTTAGGGGCCACCGAAGGCGCACCGGCCTCGGGGTCGGCCGATATCATCGTCGACATCACCTCGACCGGCTCGACGCTCAAGGCCAACCACCTGAAGATCTTGTCGGATGGGGTCATGCTGCGGTCGCAGGCGTGTCTGGTGCGGGCCCGCAAGGCCGAGCATGCGGGCGATCCGCTGGTGGCGAAGATCATTGAGGCGGTTAGCGGCGTTTGCTGAAGGTCGCTGCTCTGGTCGCAGAAGGTCAGTGCAATAACCGATAGCGTCGCCCGGCTCCAAGCCGATAGGCACCACGCGACAGAAACGCAGCCAGTCCCGTCAGGACCCATCCGGCCGCAAAGCCGATGCCGGCCCATGTCAGGCCGGGAAGACTGATGGGCACGGCGGGAATGAAATCACGCCAGGCGTTTCCAAGAACCGCACCGTCGGCATCGCGTACAAGGACAAAGGGTTGCAGGATCGGCGCTGCCGACGCCAGATTTTCCTCCTGCGCCTTCAGCGTCTCGTAGCGGATGATCGTATCGCGCATCGTTTCGCCCTGCTCTTTGAGAAAGGGTTCGGCTGATGCTGCATAGATGCCGAGCGCTTTTTCGCGATCAAGCGCATTGCTGCCGGCCTGCTGATCGAAGGCCTCGACCAGCACGCGTAACTCATCGAGCGCCCCGCCGATGCGCTGGCGATACTGCTGCGTCAATTCGGGTGCCTGTGAGGCGACGATCCCTCCGAATAGGGCGGCGCCCAAGGCGATGAATCTCGCAATCGGTCTCATGGTCATTCCAGCCTTGGTGCTTGATCAACTGAAGGCATAACGGCTGTCTGCGTCAAATGTTCGATTGGGTCAAAAGCGGCCTCGATGCAGTGCGAAATCAGCAAGCCACAATGAGATCGCCTCACTGCATTTTCTATCTTCGTTGCCTAACATTCTGGACACAACTGTCCTATATTCAGGCTCCCATTCCCGAGGAGTTCCCATGGCCGATCTGTCCGCTTTCCCGATCACCACCCGCTGGCCCGCCAAAAATCCCGATATCATCCAGCTCTATTCGCTGCCGACGCCAAACGGCGTCAAGGTTTCCATCGCGCTCGAAGAGCTTGGCCTTGCCTATGAGCCGCATCGCATCGAGTTTGGAGGAGAGGGCGTGAAATCGCCCGAGTTCATCTCTCTTAATCCGAATGGCCGCATTCCGGCGATCATCGATCCCAACGGCCCGGACGGCAAGCCGATTGGCCTGTTCGAATCCGGTGCCATCCTCGTCTATCTCGCCGAAAAGACGGGCCAGCTGATCCCGGCCGATGCCGCCGGGCGTTATGAGACACTATGCTGGGTGATGTTCCAGATGGGCGGCGTCGGGCCGATGTTCGGCCAGTTCGGTCATTTCTTCAAATTCGCCGCCGACAAGGTCGCCAACAATCCCTACCCGATGGAACGCTACCGCGACGAATCCAAGCGCCTGCTCAGCGTGCTGGAAGCGCGGCTGGAAGGTCGCCAGTGGCTGATGGGGGATGAATATACCATTGCCGATATCACCACCTTTACGTGGGTCGAGGGCGCGCGCAAATTCTACGGCGGCGCCGACGTGCTGGAATATTCGAGCTTCCCAAATGTCATGGCCTGGGTCGATCGTGCCCTTGCCCGTCCAGCCGTACAGAAGGGCATGGATATCCCCAAGCGGGATTGATCGCTTCAACACCTCTCGTCCGTCCGTGTTGACGACACTCGGGCGGACAGGCTACCTCTTGGGAAAAGAAGCTTTCTTGACGGGTGGAACTAACGTGGCAGGTAGACTTGTTGTTGTGGGCGGGGGGCAGGCCGCCTTTGCTTTGGTGGCCAAGCTCCGGGCGCTGAAGGACGAACGTCCGATCACCGTCATCGCAGCCGAGGCAAGTCATCCCTATCAGCGGCCGCCTCTCTCGAAGAAATACCTGCTGCGCGAAATGGACCTCGACCGGCTGCTCTACCGGCCGGAAAGCTGGTATGCCGAGCACAATGTCGATATCCGCCTGTCGACCGCGGTGACGTCGATCGACCGCGCCGCGAAAACCGTGACGCTCAGTGACGGATCGACGCTTGATTATGACGTTTTGGCGCTTGCCACCGGCTCGACGCCGCGAAAGCTGCCGACCAGCATTGGCGGCGATCTCGACGGCGTCTTCGTCGTGCGCGATTTCACCGATGCCGATCGTCTGGCCGACGAGTTGAAACCCGGCAAGCATGCGCTGATCATCGGCGGTGGCTACATCGGCCTGGAAGCGGCGGCCGTGGCGCGCTCGAGCGGGCTTGATGTCACCGTCATAGAAATGGCCGACCGCATTCTCCAGCGCGTCGCCTCGGCTGCGACCTCATATCTGGTCAAGGACATCCACACGTCGCGCGGCGTCGATATCCGCGAGGGTACCGGCCTTGTCCGACTGGTTGGCACCGATGGCCGGGTGACCGCGGCGGAACTGACCGATGGCTCGACCATCCCGGTCGATCTGGTGATCGTCGGCATCGGCGTCACCGCCAACGATGCGCTTGCCCAGGACGCCGGCATCGAGGTTGCCAACGGCATCGTCGTCGATCATTTCGGTCGCACTTCCGATCCTGCCATCCACGCGATGGGCGACTGCGCCGTTCTGCCCTGGAAGGACATGCGCATCCGGCTGGAATCGGTGCAGAACGCCGTCGATCAGGCGGAAGCGGTGGCGGCTCTGCTGGCTGGCGGCGAGGCACCCTATGAGCCCAAGCCGTGGTTCTGGTCGGATCAATACGACGTCAAGCTGCAGATCGCCGGTTTCGGTCTCGGCCACGACGAGACGGTGGTGCGCAAGGGCCAGCGCGAGGGCAGCGTCTCTGTGTGGTATTTCCAGGCTGGTAAGCTGATCGCCGTCGATGCGCTCAACGACGCAAAGGCTTATGTAACGGGCAAGAAGCTGCTCGACCTCGGGCTGACGCCGGATCGATCGATCCTTGAAAACCCGCAGGCCGATCTGAAGACGCTGTTGCCGTAAAAGACGCCCGCCCGTTTTACTGATGCTGGTTGAAAATCCGTCCCTTGGTTTCCAGCTGGAAACGCGGGAAGAAGAAGACGCCGAGCAGGGCGCCGGAATAACGCTGCTCGAGCCCAGTCGATTCGCCGATGCAGAAGACCGGCTGCTTCTGCCCGGAGGCCAGGATGATGGTGGTCGAGAAGCAGAACGACGAGGAGGTTGTTGCCGCCTGCTCGAAAAGCGACAGAACATGATTGCGATCGGCGCTGTCGTAGCAGCGCACCAGGTTGAGCAGGCCGCATTCGGCCTGATGCAGGCCGTGCATCGCCGCCGCACTCTCCCCGAGACGGAACAGGCCGTTTGACAGATCTCCGGACCAGCCTTCGGAAAAGCAGAATTGGCTGAGCAGTTCCTGCCCGCTTTCGCCCAGTGCGAAGGAATTGGCAGCGTGGGGCTGGGAAAGACCTGCTCTTGCAATCTTAAACACGGCCTACCCCGGTCTCTGCGCAATGTCCGAACGTCATTCGTCTGTTCCCCTTAAGGGTTCGAAAGAAACAATTCCCACTTCTCAGAAAAGATACGGGACGCGGAAAATACTTTACGCGATCCATAAATCTGAAAAAGGTAGAAAGCTCAACTTTCAAGTCTTGGCCGTTTTTATGCTCAAGACGAAACAAATTGTATGCGAGGAAAATCTATATGCTTTATGAGTTGGGATCAAATTGATGTTTGGTACACAGTTAATACGAAAAAATTGAGCATTTTTAGTGTCAATTCTTCCAGGCTCTGGATCCCCGTGAATCTATGGTTCACTTGGAGCGTTGTTATAATTGCTTTTCCTGTCGCTTCAATGGTGTTTTGACAAATATTTTACAATTTACAGTCGATGCGCGGAAAGTAGCTCAGGATTGCGAATGCACGTTATCGCGCAATCAGAACATGATTCGTGCATGGTTCTGCAATGGGGCAAATAGCGTAGATGCGGACTATTCTTGGGCCTATGGGTGCGCAGTGTCTCGCGAATGCAAAAAGGGCGGACCCTGCGGCCCGCCCCCTGCTCAATTCCGGAAACCGGAGTTGATTACATCATGCCGCCCATGCCGCCCATGCCGCCCATGTCAGGCATGCCGCCGGCAGCTTCCTTCTTCGGCAGTTCGGCGATCATGGCTTCCGTGGTGATCAGCAGCGAAGCAACCGAAGCCGCGTTCTGCAGAGCCGTGCGGACAACCTTTACCGGATCGACGATACCCATGGCGATCATGTCGCCGAATTCGCCGGTCTGGGCGTTGTAGCCGAAGTTGTCGGTGTTGCTTTCGAGGATCTTGCCGACGATGATCGAGCCTTCGTCGCCTGCGTTTTCAGCGATCTGGCGAACCAGCGACTGAAGTGCCTTGCGAATGATGCTGATACCGGCCGTCTGGTCGTCGTTCGCGCCCTTGAGGTCGAGAACGATCGAGGCACGCAGCAGAGCCGTACCACCACCAGGAACGATACCTTCCTGAACGGCAGCGCGCGTTGCGTTGAGCGCGTCGTCGATACGGTCCTTCTTTTCCTTGACTTCGATTTCGGTCGCACCGCCAACGCGGATGACGGCAACGCCGCCAGCGAGCTTGGCAAGGCGTTCCTGCAGCTTTTCGCGGTCGTAGTCAGACGTGGTTTCTTCGATCTGGCCCTTGATCTGCGCAACGCGGCCTTCGATTTCAGCCTTCTTGCCGGAACCGTCGACGATCGTCGTGTTTTCCTTGGAGATCGAAACCTTCTTCGCACGGCCGAGCATTTCGAGCGTGACGTTTTCCAGCTTGATGCCGATGTCTTCGGAAATGACCTGGCCACCGGTCAGGATGGCGATGTCTTCGAGCATGGCCTTGCGGCGATCGCCGAAGCCCGGAGCCTTGACGGCAGCGATCTTCAGGCCGCCACGCAGCTTGTTGACGACGAGGGTCGCAAGAGCTTCGCCTTCAACGTCTTCCGAGATGATCAGGAGCGGCTTGCCGGTCTGAACGACGGCTTCCAGAACCGGAAGCATTGCCTGCAGGTTGGAGAGCTTCTTCTCATGGAGAAGGATGTAAGCGTCTTCCAGTTCGGCAACCATCTTTTCCGGGTTGGTCACGAAGTAGGGCGACAGGTAGCCGCGGTCGAACTGCATGCCTTCGACGACTTCGAGTTCGGTGTCGGCGGTCTTGGCTTCTTCAACCGTGATGACGCCTTCATTGCCGACCTTCTGCATCGCTTCAGCGATGTACTGGCCGATTTCCTTTTCGCCGTTGGCGGAGATCGTGCCGACCTGGGCCACTTCTTCCGAAGTGTTGATCTTCTTTGCCTTGGCAACGAGGTCCTTGACGATGGCTGCGACTGCAAGGTCGATGCCGCGCTTCAGGTCCATCGGGTTCATGCCGGCTGCAACAGCCTTGCCGCCTTCGCGAACGATGGCCTGGGCAAGAACGGTAGCAGTGGTCGTGCCGTCGCCGGCGATGTCGTTGGTCTTCGAAGCAACTTCGCGGACCATCTGGGCGCCCATGTTCTCGAACTTGTCTTCCAGTTCGATTTCCTTGGCGACGGAAACGCCGTCCTTGGTGATGCGCGGTGCGCCGAACGACTTGTCGATGATGACGTTGCGGCCCTTCGGACCGAGCGTAACCTTAACTGCGTCTGCGAGGATATCGACGCCGCGCAGCATCTTTTCGCGCGCGGTACGGCCGAACTTGATTTCTTTGGCTGCCATTTTAAAAACTCCCGGGCTGGTGCCCAATTGGTTTTCTGGAATTGAAGGTGAAGATCAGCGGCTCAGATCAGCCGATGATGCCCATGATGTCGGCTTCCTTCATGATCAGAAGGTCTTCGCCGTTGAGCTTGACTTCGGTGCCCGACCACTTGCCGAACAGAACGCGGTCGCCGGCCTTGACGTCGAGCGCGATGAGCGTGCCCTTGTCGTCGCGGGTGCCAGTGCCGACGGCGACGATTTCGCCTTCCTGCGGCTTTTCCTTGGCGGTATCCGGAATGATGATGCCGCCCTTGGTCTTGGCTTCAGACTCGACACGGCGTACGACGACGCGGTCATGCAGAGGACGGAAATTGGTGCTTGTCATTGTCTAATCCCTCGATCAAATGACTTCACGGATCGTGAACCGACCCGATGGATGGATGTTAGCACTCCTGTTGCTTGAGTGCTAGCGGCCCCGAGATAAGGATGCTCGGGAGATGAGTCAAGAACAAGACAGCGCGTTTTTTTAAATCGAAACGCCGATTGACTCGAATTGCTATTTTTTGTTTAACGGCTGCATGGGGTCTGCGAATGCCCCACGAGGCGTCATGCCGGAATTTCGCGTCCACTCTTTAACAAAAAAGGGACGTATCATGGCCTCGTACAATTCCATTTCCGTTGAAAAGCTCGCTCGTCTGGCCGGAACCCCCAAAGGTCCGGTCGTCATCGATGTGCGCGACGATGAGGATTTCGCAGCACTACCCTCGCTTCTTCCTGCGTCCACGCGCCGCCCCTATGCCTCGGCATCGCAATGGGCGGCGGAATATCGCGGCCTGTGGGTGGTCGTGGTCTGCCAGAAGGGCAAGAAACTCAGCGAGGGCGTCGCCGCCTGGCTGCGGCATGCCGGTGCCCAGGCTGAGAGTCTGGAAGGGGGCGTTGAAGCCTGGACAGCAGCAGGCCTGCCGCTCGTCCCGGTCGCAGCGATACCCGGCGCGAACACCCGCAGTGGCTCCGTCTGGGTGACGCGCTCGCGTCCCAAGATCGACCGCATCGCCTGTCCATGGCTGGTCCGCCGCTTCGTCGATCCCGCCGCATCCTTTCTCTTCGTTGCGCCTTCCGAAGTGGAGGCCGTCGCCGACCGTTTCGCAGCGACGCCGTTCGATGTCGAGGGTGTGTTCTGGAGCCATCGCGGCGAGGGCTGCACCTTCGATACGATGATCGCGGAGTTCGGCCTGTCCTTTCCCGCCCTTCAGCATCTGGCGCTGATCGTTCGCGCCGCCGATACCGACCGCCTCGATCTGGCGCCCGAGGCCTCCGGCCTGCTCGCGGCCTCGCTCGGTCTCTCGCGGATGTTCTCCGATGACCTGGAGCAGCTGGAAGCGGGCCTGCTGCTCTATGATGCCTTCTACCGCTGGGCGCGCGATGCCACGCAGGAAAAGCACGAATGGGTGTCGCACGTGCCGAAGAAGGACAGGGATCATGAATGAGGCGGTGACAGTCACAGTCACCCTGCCGCCGCCGCATCCGACATTCGCCGAGGCCGCCAGGGTCTGGGCGAAGATCGGGCTGTTGAGCTTGGGCGGGCCGGCGGGTCAGATCGCCCTGATGCATAAGGAACTGGTGGAGGAGCGCCGCTGGATCTCCGAGAGCCGGTTTCTGCATGCGCTGAATTTCTGCATGCTGCTGCCCGGTCCGGAGGCACAGCAGCTTGCCACCTATATTGGCTGGCTGCTGCACGGTACGCGCGGCGGCATTGTCGCTGGCGTGCTGTTCGTGCTGCCGGGCTTCTTCGTCATCCTCGGCCTGTCCTCGGCCTATGCGCTGTTCCAGCAAACCGACTGGTTGACGAGCCTGTTCTTCGGGCTGAAGGCGGCGGTGCTGGCGATCGTCATCGAGGCGGTCATCCGCGTCGGCCGCCGGGCTCTGAAAACCCGCTTTGCGCTCATCGTCGCGGCGCTCGCCTTCGCCGCTCTGTTCTTTTTCGATCTGCCGTTTCCGCTCGTCGTGCTGGCGGCCGGTGTCGCCGGATATGTCGCCACGCGCCTGCAGCGGGCAACGGGCGAAAAAGCTGTTGCTGCGGCGGCAAGACAGGCGCTTGCCGACAGGCCGTCGGTCATCGACAGCAGTTTCCCGGATGTCGCCTCAAGCTGGAGCCGGACGTTGCGTGTCTTCGCTATCTGGCTGACGCTGTGGATCGCACCGTTCGTCCTCATCGGCGGGATGCTCGGCTTCGACAATGTCTATACCGCCATCGGCCTGTTCTTCTCGAAGATGGCGGTGGTGACCTTTGGCGGCGCCTATGCCGTGCTTGCCTATGTCGCGCAGCAGGCGGTCGAGGCCTATCACTGGCTGAAACCGGGAGAAATGCTGGATGGCCTGGCGCTGGCCGAGACGACGCCGGGGCCGCTGGTGCTCGTGCTGTCCTTCGTCGGCTTCATGGCAGCTTTTCGCGCCCCGCTCGGCCTCGATCCGCTTGTGTCGGGTTTGCTCGGTGCGACGCTCGCGACCTGGGTGACCTTCGTGCCGTGTTTCCTGTGGATCCTTCTCGGTGCGCCCTATGTCGAGACCCTGCGCAACAACAGGGCGCTGTCGGGCGCGCTGGCGGCGATCTCGGCGGCGGTCACTGGCGTCATTCTCAATCTGGCCGTCTGGTTCGGCTTGCATGTTCTTTTTGCCGCGGTAAACCGATCCGCGGCTGGACCTGTTTCCATGCCGCTGCCGGTCTGGCAGACCTTCCAGCTGCCGGCATTTTTCCTGGCGCTTCTGGCAGCCTTCCTGCTCTTCCGCTTCAAGCGCGGCGTCGTCACGACACTTGCCATCTGCGCGGCTGCCGGCTGGCTGATCCGGGGATTTTAGTGATTCCGCCGAATTCCGCGCCCGAAACCTTGGGATTCGGACGCCATTTTCCGGATGGAGACTTGTGTTTTCGCCGCCTGCCTGCGATGTCACCCCGACCAATTTTTTCTGCGGGAAGCCAGCATGGCCGTTCGGATCAACAGTTTTCGCGACATTGCCAGCCGTTACGATGTCGTTCTGTGCGATGTCTGGGGCGTGCTGCACAACGGTATAGAAGCCTTCAAGGGCGCCTGCGAAGCGCTGACCGAGGCCCGCGCCAAGGGCCTGACCGTCGTTCTCATTACCAATTCGCCGCGCCCGCATCCCGGCGTCATCGTCCAGATCCGCGGCCTTGGCGTGCCGGATACGGCCTACGACCGGATTGTCACGTCCGGCGACGTCACCCGCGCTCTGATTTCCGCCGGTCCGAAGAAGATCTATTTCATCGGCGCGGAAAAGGATTTCCCGCTGCTCGAAGGCCTCGGCGTCAACATGGTTTCGTCCGAGGAAGCCGAAATCATCGTCTGCGCCGGCTTTTTCGATGACGAAACCGAAACGGCCGACGACTACCGGGCAACGCTGTCCGCCATGGCCAAGCGCAAGGTGCCATTCATCTGCGCCAATCCCGACCTTGTGGTCGAGCGCGGCCACAAGCTCATTCCCTGCGCCGGCGCCATCGCCAAGGTCTACGAGGAACTCGGCGGCGAAACCCGGATTTCCGGCAAGCCTTACGTGCCGATGTATCGGGCATCGCTCTCGGAAGCCAAGCTCCTGCGCGGCGGGCTAGACCTCACCCGGGTGATCGCGGTGGGCGACGGCATGCCGACGGACGTCAAGGGCGCGCAGGATTTCGGCCTCGATGTTCTCTATATCAGCGCTGGCATCCACGCGGCCGAATACATGGCGGCAGAGAAGACCGACGAAGCCAAGTTGACGGCATTCTTGAAAAGCGAAGGCGCCACGCCGAAATGGTGGATGCCCAGACTTGCCTGATCGGCCTTGCTTGAACGGCCCGGCTTGATTGGAATGGCGTGATCGAACGGCATAAGAGATGACTGGCGTGACGGATATGACGGTTTTTCATCGCAACGAGACCCGCGAGCCATTGCCGCAAGCCCTGCGCGGCGGCGTCATCGCCATCGGCAATTTCGACGGCGTGCATCGGGGACATCAGTCGGTCCTGAACCGGGCGCTGGAAGAGGCGCAGGCGCGGGGCGTTCCGGCCCTTGTGCTCACCTTCGAGCCGCATCCCCGCAGCGTCTTTCGGCCCGATCAGCCGGTTTTCCGGCTGACGCCGGCGCCGCTCAAAGCCCGCATCCTCGAAGGCATGGGCTTTTCCGCAGTTATCGAATATCCGTTCGATCGCACGTTTTCCGAATTGTCCGCCTCCGATTTCATCCGCTCCGTGCTGATGGACTGGCTGCATGCCAGCCACGTGGTCACCGGTTTCGATTTCCATTTCGGCAAGGGCAGGGAGGGCGGCCCGGCCTTCCTGATGGCAGCCGGCGGTGAAAACGGCTTTGGCGTCACACTGGTCGATGCCTTCCGCGACGAGAACGCCTCGGTGGTCTCCTCAAGCCATATCCGCGGGCTGCTCGGCGAGGGCGACGTGTCTGAGGCCGCCGGCCTGCTCGGCTATCGCTACACGGTCGAGGCCGAGGTGATTGACGGCAAGAAGCTCGGCCGGACGCTCGGCTATCCCACCGCCAACATGCAGCTTCCGCCGGAAGTCGAACTCAGGAACGGCATCTACGCCGTGCGCTTCCGCCGCGCCGATGGCAGCATCAATGATGGCGTCGCCAGTTTCGGCAAGCGCCCGACGGTCGACAGCAACGGCATCGCGCTGCTCGAAACCTTCGTCTTCGATTTTTCCGGCGATCTCTACGGCGAAATCTGTTCGGTCTCGTTCTTCGGTCATCTGCGTGACGAGCTGAAATTCGACGGTCTCGATCCGCTGGTGGTGCAGATGAAGCAGGACGACGCGGAAGCCCGCGCATTGCTATCCGGCGTCAAGCCGCTCAGTATGATCGACAGCAAGATCGCATTCGCTTCAGATACAAACCCTTAAAAGGATGATCCCGATGGCCACCACGCCCCGCCGGCCCGTCAGCGCCATGGATGCCGCGGAAGCCCTGTTCAAGCCGGTCAAGAAGGTCGTAGCACCTGCCGTCGAAAAACGCGCTTTGCCGGAGACGAAGGAACTCGTGTCGATCAAGCTCGACAGCGCCGTCCTGCATTATTTTCAGGACGATGGCCCTGGCTGGCAGGATCGCATCAACGATGCGCTGCGGGCGGTGGTAGAGGCGAACCCGAAGGATTGATGCGGTTTTTCCGTCATTGCCTCGAATGCCTCGGAGATCGTGGAAACTTACCCCCCTCTGTCACTGCGTGACATCTCCCCCACAAGGGGGGAGATTGTTCTTTTCCCTTATGCACTCAAGGCTCACGGCTGATCTCCCCCCTTGTGGGGGAGATGTCGGCGTCGCCGACAGAGGGGGGTAGGTCTCCGCATTTACGAACTCAGCCGAAATGCTCCATGGAAGCCGCATCATGCACCGGATATTGCATTCCATCGCCATGAACCTCATCGTTCTTTGAAACTTTGCCGTTGTCATCTTCCTTTTCGCGTGAAAACCGCTTAAACAACCGGCCACCATGACCCGATATCGTCGATTGATACGTGATCAGCGAATTATTGGCCCGGCCTTCCCAGCGCTTTGATTGCCGCCGGAAGGTCCGGGTTTTCGGCGCTTCCCGAGGCGCCCTCCGTTTCCCTTATGATATCCCGTTCGCATGCGCGGCGACACGCGCCCAGATATGATTGCTGAAACCATGACCGATACTTCCGAAAAGCTTGATTATTCCAAGACCCTCTATCTGCCGGAAACCGAATTCCCGATGCGCGCCGGCCTGCCGCAAAAGGAGCCGGAAACGGTTGCCCGCTGGCAGCAGATGGGCCTCTACAAGAAGCTGCGCGCCTCCGCCGCCGGCCGCGAAAAGTTCGTGCTGCATGATGGCCCGCCCTATGCCAACGGCAACATCCATATCGGCCACGCGCTGAACAAGATCCTGAAAGACATCATCACCCGCTCGTTCCAGATGCGTGGTTTTGACTCCAACTATGTTCCGGGCTGGGATTGCCATGGCCTGCCGATCGAATGGAAGATCGAGGAAGCCTACCGCGCCAAGGGCAAGAACAAGGACGAGGTCCCGGTCAACGAATTCCGAAAGGAGTGCCGCGACTTCGCCGCCAACTGGATCAGGATCCAGTCGGAAGAGTTCAAGCGCCTGGGTATCGAAGGCGATTTCGACAATCCCTACACGACCATGGCCTTTCACGCTGAAGCCCGCATCGCCGGCGAACTCCTGAAGATCGCCAAGACCGGCCAGCTCTATCGCGGCTCCAAGCCGATCATGTGGTCGGTGGTCGAGCGCACGGCGCTGGCGGAAGCCGAGGTCGAATATGCCGATGTCGAGAGCGATGCGATCTGGGTGAAGTTTCCGGTAAAGGGCTTCGGTACTTTGGGATCGTCGGCGAACGAAGCAAACCAGAAGATGGACGAACTACGTGGTTCATCTGTTGTTATCTGGACTACGACACCTTGGACGATCCCAGGTAACCGGGCGATCGCGTTCTCGTCGCGCTACGGCTATGGACTTTATGAAGTCGCTACTGCTGAGAATGATTTTGGCCCGCAGCCGGGTGAAAAACTAATTTTTGCCAAGCGACTAGCCGATGAATGCGCGGCTAAGGCCAAGGTTACCTTGAAACCCATAAGAGATATTGATGATGGCGAACTAGGCGCAATGGTTTGTGCTCATCCGTTGGCTCACCTCGGCTACGATTTTCTCGTTCCCCTTCTCGACGGCGACCACGTCACCGACGACACCGGCACGGGCTTCGTCCATACGGCGCCGGGCCATGGCGCCGATGACTTTGAAATCTGGATGGACAATGCCCGGGCTCTGGAAGCACGCGGCATTTCGTCGAAGATCCCGTTCACCGTCGACGACGCCGGCTTCTACACCGCCGACGCGCCCGGCTTCGGTCCGGATCGCGAAGGCGGTGCCGGCCGGGTCATGGATGACAACGGCAAGAAGGGCAATGCCAACGAACTCGTCATGAAGGCGCTGATCGAGGCGAAGAACCTTTTCGCCCGCGGTCGTTTGAAGCACAGCTATCCGCATAGCTGGCGCTCGAAAAAGCCGATCATCTTCCGCAACACGCCGCAATGGTTCGTCTACATGGACAAGGAGCTTGCCGACGGCACGACGCTGCGCTCGCGCGCCCTGTCTGCAATCGACGAGACCCGCTTCGTGCCGGCAGCCGGCCAGAACCGCCTGCGCGCCATGATCGAGAACCGTCCCGACTGGGTGCTGTCGCGCCAGCGCGCCTGGGGCGTGCCGATCGCCGTCTTCGCTGATGAGCAGGGCGAGGTACTGATCGATGAAGCCGTCAACGCCCGCATCATCGAGGCCTTCGAGGCCGAAGGCGCGGACGCATGGTTTGCCGAAGGCGCCAAGGACCGGTTCCTCGGCAATGATCACGACCATGCCAGGTGGACGCAGGTTCGCGACATCCTCGATGTCTGGTTCGACAGTGGCTGCACGCACACCTTCACGCTGGAGGATCGCCCCGACCTGAAATGGCCGGCCGACGTCTATCTCGAAGGCTCCGACCAGCATCGCGGCTGGTTCCATTCGTCGCTGCTCGAAAGCTGCGCGACGCGCGGCCGTGCGCCTTACAATGCCGTCGTCACCCACGGGTTCACGATGGACGAGAAGGGCGAGAAGCAGTCGAAGTCCAAGGGCAACGTCGTTGCCCCGCAGGACGTGATGAAGGAATCGGGCGCCGATATCCTGCGCCTTTGGGTTGCCACAACCGATTACTGGGAAGACCAGCGTCTCGGCAAGGCGATCATCCAGACCAATATCGACAGCTATCGCAAGCTGCGCAACACCATCCGCTGGATGCTCGGCACGCTGGCGCATGACAAGGGTGAAGACATCGCCTTCAACGACATGCCCGAGCTGGAGAGGCTGATGCTGCATCGTCTGGCCGAACTCGACCAGGCCGTGCGCGAAGGTTACGACGCCTTCGATTTCAAGCGCATCGCCCGTGCCCTGATCGACTTCTCCAACATCGAGCTGTCGGCCTTCTATTTTGACATCCGCAAGGACGCGCTCTATTGCGACGCGCCGTCGAGCCTGCGCCGCCGTGCCAGCCTTGCGGTCATCCGCAAGCTGTTCGATTGCCTCGTCACCTGGCTTGCCCCGGTGCTTCCGTTCACCACGGAAGAAGCCTGGCTGTCGCGTGATCCCTCCGCCGTCTCCGTCCATCTGGAACAGTTTCCGCTGGTGCCGGCCGAATGGCGCGACGAGGCCTTGGCCGAAAAGTGGAAAAAGATCCGCACCGTGCGCAAGGTTGTCATGGGCGCTCTCGAAGTCGAGCGCCGCGACAAGCGTATCGGTTCCTCGCTGGAAGCGGCTCCGGTCATCCACATCGGCGATGCCGACCTTCTGGCGGCGATCGAGGGCGAGGATCTGGCGGAAATCTGCATCACGTCGGCGGTCACCATCGTTGCCGATAGCGGCCCGGCGGATGCCTTCCGACTGGACGATGTCGCCTCCGTCAGCGTCGAACCGACGCTGGCCGAAGGTGTCAAATGTGCCCGCTCCTGGCGCATCACCGCCGACGTCGGCTCCGACCCTGCGTTCCCCGACGTGTCCGCTCGCGATGCGCTGGCGCTGCGCGAGCTCGGATACGCTTCTTAAGGGATTGTTTACCGGGTGAATTGCGTAATTGCGGTTCATCCGGTAAACCTGCCTGAAAATCGGCGGATTTATCCGTCATGGGCGCAGCAATGCCGCCTTGAGATATCGATCGTGCCGGCGCTGCTGGAAGGGTTTTCATGGGAATGACGCGAGAGTTTCGAGTGTATGCCGGTCTATTCGGTATCATGGCTGGCAGCCTCGTTCTGACCGGCTGCATCGGCGGCCCGACCTACGGGACGGACAAGACCGCCGGCGAACATCTGATGGACGATCTCGGCAGTTCCGTAAGCCTGGGGGCGGCGAAGCCCAATAACGTCAAGTACCAGCCGCGTCCCGGCCTGGTGCTGCCGCCATCAAGCGAGGCGGCGCAATTGGTTCAGCCGCAGCAGAATCTCGCCACCAAGGACAATCCGCAGTGGATCGAATCGCCCGAGCAGACGCGCCAGCGCCTGCGCGAGGAAGCCGATGCCAACGCCGATAACCCGGGCTACGTTTCGCCGCTGGCCAAGGCGAGCGCCAATGGCCGCAAGTTGACGGCAAGCGAGCAGACACAGGCCTATCGCGAAGCCCGCAAGATCCAGATGGGCGCCTATGCCGACAAGCGCCGCTTCCTCAGCGACCCGCCGCTCGAATACCGCAAGCTGCCGGAAGAGGCGGCGGCGGATCTCGGCGAGCCGGAGCAGGTCAAGGAACGCCGCCGCAAGAAGGAAGCCGCGATCAAGGGCAGCGGCAAGAAATGGTACCAGATCTTCTGATAAGCCATGTTTGAGATTCGCAAGGCAACACCGGAAGACGCGGGCACGATCCTGCGCTTCATCACCGAACTGGCAATCTACGAAAAAGCCGGACACGAGGTCGAGGCGACCGTTCAGTCGGTCACCACGTCGCTGTTCGGCCCGGATTCCGTTTCGCATGCTGCAATCTGCGAGCGTGACGGTATTCCCATCGGTTTCGCCGTCTGGTTCTTCAGCTATTCGACCTGGCTGGCGCGCAACGGCCTTTATCTCGAAGACCTCTATGTTACGCCCGATCAGCGGGGAACCGGTGCGGGGCGCTTGATGCTGCGCCATCTGGCGCGGATCGCGGTGGAAAAGGGATGCGGCCGGTTCGAGTGGAGCGTGCTCGACTGGAACGAGCCGGCCATCAGGGCCTATGAGGCGATCGGCGCCGAACCGCTGTCGGAATGGACCCGCTACCGTCTGTCGGGTGAGGCCCTTGAGACCTTTGCCGCCGGCTGAGGCTTTTCGGCTCGCCGTTCAGCGTCTCCCGGCAAAGAATTCCTTGAGGATTTCGGCCGCGCTCCGGCCGGAAAGACCGGAATAGACATCCGGCGCATGGTGGCAGGTCGGCTGGCTGAAAAAGCGCACGCCGTTGTCGACGCCTCCGCCCTTCGGATCCTCGGCGCCGTAGTAAAGCCGGCGCAGGCGGGCGAAGGAAATCGCCGCCGCGCACATCGTGCAGGGCTCCAGCGTCACATAGAGATCGGCGCCGACAAGCCGCTCCGCGCCAATGGCGCGGGCAGCCTCGCGGATCGCCTCGATCTCGGCATGCGCGGTGACATCGTTGAACTCGCGCGTGCGGTTTCCGGCGCTGGCAATGACCTCGCCATTGAAGACCAGCACGGCGCCAACAGGCACTTCGCCGCGCGCCGCCGCCATCCGCGCCTCCGACAAGGCCAAATCCATGAAGCGGCTCGTTTCAGCCATCGTTGAGACCCGTGATAATTTCTCTTAACCCAAGGGCCTTGACCTGATAGGACAGCCCAAAAGGCAGGCAACACAAATGACATTCAAAGACAAGCCCCAGCGGCCTGGCGGTAAACCCGCACGGTCCGACAAGAAGCCCTATACCGGCGCGCGCAAGACCGCTGCCGCTCCTTCGGGCGATGAAAGCACCGAAATCGAGACGCCGCGCAAGCCCAGGCCGACGGCGACGGAAACCGTCGGCGCCGACGTTCCGCAGCGCATTTCCAAGATCATGGCCCGCGCAGGCGTGGCCTCGCGCCGCGATATCGAGCGCATGATCATGGAAGGCCGCGTCTCGCTCAACGGCAAGCTGCTCGACAGCCCGGTCGTCAATGCGACGCTCGCCGACCATATCGAGGTGGACGGCCAGCCGATCCGCGGCATCGAGCGCACCCGCCTCTGGCTCTATCACAAGCCATCCGGCCTGGTGACCACCAATTCCGATCCGGAAGGCCGCCCGACCGTCTTCGACAACCTGCCGGAAGACCTGCCGCGCGTTCTCTCCATCGGCCGTCTCGACATCAACACCGAAGGCCTGCTGCTGCTGACAAATGACGGCGGTCTGGCGCGCGTGCTCGAACTGCCCGCCACCGGCTGGTTGCGCCGCTACCGCGTCCGCGCCCACGGCGTTATCGATCAGGCAGCGCTCGACAAGCTGAAGGACGGCATCGCCGTCGATGGCGTGCTTTATGGCGCCATCGATGCGACGCTCGACAAGGTCCAGGGGTCCAACGTCTGGATCACCATGGGCCTGCGCGAAGGCAAGAACCGCGAAATCAAGAACGTCATGGGCGCGCTCGGTCTCGACGTGAACCGGCTGATCCGCATTTCCTACGGTCCGTTCCAGCTCGGCGAACTGCCGGAAGGCCACGCCCAGGAAATTCGCGGCCGCACGCTGCGCGACCAGCTCGGTCCGCGCCTGATCGAGGAAGCCAAGGCCAATTTCGACGCGCCGATCTTCGATGCCGCCGCGGCGGAAGAAGAAAAGCCGCAGAAAAACGAATGGGCTGCGGGTAAACCCGAAGCCCGCGAACGTGGCGCCTTCAAGGAAAAGGCCGGCGACAAGCGCGAGCGTGCCTTGTCCCGTCTCGATACCAAGCGCGATGACAGGGCGGGAGGCCGTCCGGAACGCGGTGGCCGCGATGCGCCCGAGGCGAAATTCGACGGACCGAAGCGGGAACCCGGTTTCCGCGCCCGCAAGGCCAATGTCTGGATGGCGCCCGGTGCTCGGCCTCTGCCGGAAAAGAAGCCGAAGGACGCGCAGGCTGCCGATGTCGCTGAAAAGCCCGTCCGTCGCGAGCGTCCGGAAGGCGCGCCGGCGGTCAAGCGTTATGGCAAGACCAAGGATGGTCTGCCGATGAAATCCAACCGGAAATTCGACCCGGACCGCAAGAAGGCCAGCGTCTACGATCGTCCCGATCGCGGCCCGCGCGTCATCGTCACCCGTGACGACGACGACAAGGACTGGATCCGCGCAACGGAAGAGCCGAGCCGCGACGAAGGCCGCGGTGGCGACCGCAAGCGTTCTGGCGGCGATGACCGTGGCGCCCGCAGCTTCGGCGACCGTGCGCCCCGCGGCGACCGCCCGCAGGGTGACCGTCCCCGTGGTGCCCGGCCCCAGGGAGATCGGCCGCCGCGCCGCGAAGGTGGCGACAAGCCGTTCGGCGATCGCAAGCCGCGTGCCGAAGGCGCGCGTTCATTTTCCGATCGCCCGAAAAGCGACCGTCCTGCCGGTGATCGCCCGCCAAGCGACCGGCCGCGCAAACCCTTCGGCGAGAAGTCTTTCTCGCGCGAAGACGGCGACCGCAAGCCGCGTGATTTTGGCGATCGGCCACCGCGTGGGGATCGCCCGCAGGGTGATCGTCCGCCACGTCGCGAAGGTGACCGTCCGTTCGGCGGCAAGCCCTCGGGCGACAGACCGGCAGGCGGCAAATCCTTCGGTGCGAAACCGGGCGGGGCAAAACCGTTCGGCACAAAGACCGGTGGTCCTCGCAAGCCCGGCGGTGGCAAGCCATCGGGTGGACGTCCGCCTGCCGGCGGCAAGCCGCGTGGACGCGGGAACTAAGCGCCGGTGCGGATCGTCGGCGGCGAGTTTCGCGGGCGCGGGCTGGCAACGCCCAGGTCCAACGATATCCGGCCGACAACGGACCGGACGCGCGAAAGCCTGTTCAACATCCTCAGCCATTCCTATCCGGAAGCGCTTGACGGCGCGCGCATGCTCGATCTTTTTGCCGGCACCGGCGCCGTGGGACTCGAGGCTCTGTCGCGCGGTTGCCGCCAGGCGCTGTTCGTTGAAATGGGTACCGAGGGCAGGGGGCTGCTGCGCACCAACATCGAAGCGTTCGGCCTGACGGGCCGGGCGCGCGTCTTCCGCCGCGACGCGACCGATCTCGGGCCTGCCGGCACCGTCGAACCGTTCCATTTCCTCTTCGCCGATCCGCCCTATGCCAAGGGTCTTGGCGAAAAGGCGCTTGCATCGGCGGCCAATGGCGGCTGGCTGGTGCCGGGCGCCCTTGCCATTCTCGAAGAGCGGGCCGATGTTCAGCCGGTGCTGCAGGACGGTTTCGAATTCCTCGACGACCGCCTGTTCGGCGATACGAAGATGCATTTCTACCGTTACCGCGCCGTCTGACACCGGAAAGACGCTGGGCATGACGCAAGGCCTTGAAACATTGAAAAAATCAGCCGACCCGACCGTCGCCATTGCCTTTGGCGGCGGCGGCGCGCGCGGACTTGCCCATATTCATGTGATCGAGGCGCTGAACGAACTCGGCATCCGCCCCGTCGCCATCGCCGGTTCCTCCATCGGTGCGATCATGGGCGCGGGCATGGCGGCCGGCCTCAGCGGAGCCGACATCCGCGAGCATACGCTGGCGACCGTCGGCCGGCGCAAGGAGATCGTCAACCGGCTCTGGAGCCTGCGCCCATCCAGTTTCGCCAAGGCCGTGGCAGGTGGTTTTCGCATCGGCCAGTTCAACATCGAGCGCATCCTTCCGGTTTTCCTGCCGGATTCGATCCCGAAGGACTTCGGGAGCTTGCACATCCCCTTGAAGGTGATGACCACGGATTATTACGGCCAGACCGAGCGCGTCTGCCAAAGCGGCGACCTGCATCAGGCGCTGGCTGCCTCGTCAGCCCTTCCGGCCGTCTTCATGCCGGTGCGGATCGACGGCCGCGTGATGATCGACGGCGGCATCTACAATCCGATCCCGTTCGATCATCTGACGGGGCTCGCCGACATTGTCATCGGCGTCGATGTCGTCGGTGGCCCGGATGGCGACGGCGAGACCATGCCGAGCCGGATCGACAGCCTGTTCGGCGCCAGCCAGCTGATGATGCAGTCGATCATCGCCATGAAGATGAAGGCGCATCCGCCGGATATCCTGCTGCGCCCGGAGGTCAGCCGTTTCCGGGTGATGGATTTCCTCAAGGCGCAGGAAGTGCTGACGGCGACGGCAGGCGTCAAGGATCAGTTGAAGACCGCGCTTGACGCGGCCTTCAAGGCAAGGAACCGGGGCTGAGGTAGATCAGTCCGCACCAGCCAGCACGTCGTTTGCCGGCTTGGCCTTGCTGCTGGTCGAGGCCGGCAGGATATCGTCGTCGGCTGCCAGCGCCGGTGGCGTTTCGCGCCTCGGCTTGATCAGCGGTTCCGGTTTGACCGGTTCGAAATGCAGCATGTCGCGGCCGGCACTGATGCCTTCGGCTTCCTGCACCGCCAGCCGGGCTTCGTCGCGCCTGCGGATATCGTCCATGATCGCCTGCGCCTCGCTGTCGCCGATCCCCAGCCCTTCCAATGTCTTGCGTCCGAAGACAAGCCCGGACTCGAACGTCTCGCGCAGCTCGTAGTCGACGCCGCGTGCCCTGAGCGAGAGGGTATGCAGGCGGTCATAGGCGCGTGCGTAGATCCGGGCGTTCGGATATTCCGCCTGCACCATATCGATGATCCGGTCGGTGATTTCCTGTTTCTGGGTGCAGATCGCAACGATCTTGGCACGCTCGATACCGGCCGCGCGCAGCACGTCAAGCCGCGTGCCGTCACCGAAATAGATCCGGAATCCGAAGGTCGCCGCCTGGCGGACGCGGGCGGCGGAGTGATCGATGATCGTCACGTCGCGGCCGCCGGCCAAAAGGATCTGCGAAGCAATCTGGCCGAAGCGGGAAAACCCGATCATCAGCACGTCGGCGCCGGCACCATCGAAATCCTCCTCAAGCTCCTCCGTCACTTCGTCCTGTTCCTGCATGAGGAGACCGGCGAGCGCGGATGCGGCAGGTGTCAGGGCCATCGACAGGGTAACGATGACGATCAGCAGCGACGCCCAGTCGTCTGAAAATACGCCCGCCGCGGACGCGGCCGTGAAAAGAACGAAACCGAATTCCCCACCCTGTGGCAAAAGCAGGCCGATGCGCACCGCGTCATTGTGCGGCGAGCCCGTCAGACGGCAGAGCGTGTAGATGACCACGGCCTTGATCGAAAGCAGCGAGGGTACGGCGACCAGGATCAGCAGGTAGTTGTCGATGATGACCTGAATGTTCAGCGACAGCCCGACGGCCATGAAGAACAAGGCGAGCAGCAATCCGCGGAATGGCTCGATATCGGCCTCCAGCTCATGCCGGTAGGACGATTCCGCCAGCAGCACGCCGGCAAGGAACGCGCCCATCGCCATCGACAAGCCGGCGAGCTGCATCATGGTCGCGGCGCCAAGCACAACGAGCAAGGCCGCGGCGATCATGACTTCCCGGGCGCCGGTCCGGGCGATGATCGAAAAGAGCGGGTTGAGCAGATAGCGGCCGGCAACGACCATGATCAGGATCGCGCCGACGGCGACGGAGAAGTCTTGCAGCGGCGGGCTCGTATCCTCGGGGGCCTGCAGGGCAAGCAGCGGGATCAGCGCCAGAAGCGGCACGATCGCCAGATCCTGCAGCAAAAGCACCGAAAACGCGCGTTGGCCATAGCGCGTGTTGGTGTCGCCGTTTTCGTCGAGGATCTGCAGGGCGAAGGCCGTTGACGACAGGGCCAGTCCGAAACCGGTGATGACGCTGCCGCTCCAGTCGAGCAGCCCGGCCCAGAAAGTGATTGCCGAGACGGCGGCGCCGGTCAAAAGCACCTGCGCTGTGCCGAGCCCGAAGATATCGCGCCGCATCTGCCAGAGGCGGGACGGCTTTAGCTCCAGCCCGATGACGAAGAGCAGGAAGACGACGCCGAGTTCGGCAAAGCCGAGGATCTGTTCGCCCTCGGTGATCTGGTGCAGGAGCGGGCCGATGATGACGCCGGCTGCGAGATAGCCAAGAACCGTTCCGAGGCCGAGCTTCTTGAAGATCGGGGCTGCCACGACGGCGCCGCCGAGCAGAAGCAGGGCCTGTGAGGTGAGGGCGGGTGTCGTCGACATGCGTCTGCTCTTTCTTGGCCCACGGCCGTTTCGCGGGGCTTTGGCGTCTCTGCTGGGCGGAAGTTTGCCCGGATTTCGGTATTTCATCGGGAGTGCCGATCAAGAATCAGGATATGCCCTTGATGCCCGTCCCAGTGCACAATAAATGGAGCGGGAATGAAAGGCTAAATCATGTCCGATATTATCGATTCCGGCGATCTCCAGCAAAGAGCGGCCGCGCTCATCGATCTGGCGCTGAAAGCCGGCGCCGATCAGGCCGATGCCGTTGTGGTTCGGGGGCGGTCGCGTTCCGTTTCGGTGCGCCTCGGCAAGGTCGAGGGTACGGAGGCCTCGGAAAGCGATGACTTCTCGCTCCGCGTCTTCGTTGGTCGCCGTGTCGCCAGCGTTTCGGCCAATCCGGGCTTCGACCTGAAGGTGCTGGCCGAGCGCGCCGTCGCCATGGCCAGGGCCTCCCCGGAGGATCCGTTCGCAAGCCTGGCCGATAGCGAGCGTCTGGCGAAATCCTATCCGGATCTTGAGCTTTACGACCCGACTGAAGTATCGACCGATGCCCTGGCCGCAGCCGCGCTTGAAGCAGAAGAGGCAGCGCTTGCCGTCAGCGGCGTCACCAATTCCAGCGGCGCCGGCGCATCCTCTGGTATGGGCGGCATGGTGCTCGTCACCTCGCACGGGTTTTCCGGCGCCTATATGGGCACGCGCTTCGGCCGCTCCGTCAGCGCCATTGCCGGTGAGGGCACCAAGATGGAGCGCGACTATGATTTCGACAGCCGCCTCTATTTCGACGACCTGAAATCCGCCGTCGAGATTGGCCGCACCGCCGGCGAAAAAGCGGTCGCCCGCATCGGCCCGCGCCAGGTGCCGACCCAGAAGAACGTCACCGTCATCTTCGATCCGCGCATGTCGCGCGGTTTTGCCGGACATATTGCCGGTGCGATCAACGGCGCCTCGGTTGCCCGCAAGACCAGTTTCCTGCGCGACATGATGGGCAAGCCGGTCATGAAGGCCGGCATCACAGTCACCGACGATCCGCTGGTGGTGCGCGGGTCTTCCTCGCGGCCCTTCGATGGCGAGGGCGTCACCGGGCAGAAGCTGTCGATGATCGAGGACGGGGTACTCCAGCACTGGTTCCTCTCCACGTCCACCGGCCGTGAACTGGGTTTGGAAACCAACGGACGCGGCGTGCGCGGCGGCCCCGCCGTGTCGCCCTCGGCAACCAATTTCGCGCTGGAACCCGGCGAACTCTCGCGCGAAGATCTGATCCGCAACGTCGGGACGGGTTTCTACGTCACCGAGCTGATCGGCCAGGGTGTCAACATGCTGACCGGCGAATACAGCCGGGGCGCTTCGGGATTCTGGATCGAGAACGGCGAGTTGACCTTCCCGGTCTCGGAAGTCACGATTGCCTCCAACCTCAAGCAGATGTTCTTCGCCATAACCCTTGCCGACGATATCGACCGCAAGTTCGGCGTCGCCGCACCGACGCTTGCTATCGAGGGCATGACGCTGGCGGGCAAGTAACTTGGTATAACCTGCCTGTCCGACACCGATCTTCAACGCGGCTGACGATGCCGCGGGAAATGGAACGACTGATATGAATGCCGTCCGCCCATCGCCGGAGCAATGGTCCAGCGATCTGGAATTGATCACGATGGCGGCGAAGGCTGCGGGTGAAAAGGCGCTTTCCTATTTCCGCAAGGATCCGGACGTCCAGTGGAAGAATGGCGGACGCTCGCCGGTCAGCGAGGCGGATTATGCCGCCAACGATATCCTCAAGGAAAAGCTCCTGGCGGCGCGGCCCAATTATGGCTGGCTGTCGGAAGAAACCGACGACGACGAGGCCAGGCTCGGCTGCGATACCGTCTTCGTCGTCGATCCGATTGACGGAACCCGTGCCTTCATTGCCGGCAAGGACGTCTGGTGCGTCAGTGTCGCCGTCGTGCATCTCGGCCGCCCCGTCGCCGGCGTGCTGTTTGCCCCGGCGCTTGGCGAACTGTTCCATGCGACGGAAAACGGCGATGCGCGGAAGAACGGCGAGGCGATCACCGTGAAGCCAATCGGCGCGGAGATTCTGCGGATCGCGCTTGCCGAGGAAACCGTCGGATTGCTCGAACTCGGTTACCGGGCGAGCGTGTCGCGCATCCCGCATGTGCCATCGCTTGCCTATCGGATCGCCATGATCGCCGATGGCCGGATCGATGGCACCGTCGTCAAGAAAAACTCCCATGATTGGGACCTCGCCGCCGCCGATCTGATCCTCGAACGGGCGGGCGGCGCGCTTTTCAGTCTTGACGGACAGCCGCTTTCCTACAATCGCCCCAATGTTCGCCATACGGTCCTGTGTGCTGCGGCAAAGCCCGCTTTGCCGGCGTTGATTGCCGCTTCGCAAGGGCTGGAGGGCCATTGACCTTTCCGGCTGAATGCCGCAAACCACGAGCAAAATACGTCAAGAAAATTGGAAGGTCTGATGGCTCAGAATTCGGAAGTAAAACAGCGGCTGCATCTGGTGTTCGGCGGTGAATTGACGACGCTCACCGGCGTCCAGTTCCGCGATCTGGACAAGCTCGACGTGGTCGGTATCTTCCCTGATTACGACAGTGCACTGACGGCCTGGAAGTCCAAGGCGCAGATGACCGTCGACAACGCCCATATGCGGTATTTCATCGTGCACATGCACCGGCTGCTCGATCCGGAACAGGCTTGATGCTGGGACGTTTCGGACAGGCAGGGTACGCGCCTGAACAGGCGCTCGCCGCGAACGCGGACGCTTTGCGGTTTGGTCGCTGCAGCGGAGGCCTGTCCTCATGAGTAGCATGCTTGCCCGGCTGGCGCTGTCCAGCTACCGCTGGATCGGCACGGCGCTCTATCCGCTCGTCTGGTCCTATCTGGCCGCCCGCGCTGCCAAGGGCAAGGAAGACAGCGGCCGGCGTCAGGAGCGTTATGGGCACGCCAGCGCGCCGCGACCGCAGGGGCCGCTGGTCTGGTTTCATGCCGCAAGCGTCGGCGAGACCACCGCCGTCATTCCGCTGATCCGGGAAGTGTCGCGCCGCGGTATCGCCGTCGTGCTGACCACGGGAACGAAGACGTCGGCGCGCGTTGCGGCCGAACGGCTGGATTCCAGCATCATCCACCAATATGTACCGCTCGATTTCAAACCGGCCGTCAGCCGCTTCCTCGACTATTGGGAGCCGGATCTGGCCATCATCGCGGAATCGGAGATATGGCCGATGACCATGATGGAGCTTGGTCACCGCCATATTCCCCAGGTGCTGGTGAATGGCCGCCTGTCGGACCGCACCTTCGGTCGCTGGAAGAAACGCCTCTGGCTCGCCGACGCGTTGTTTGAAAACCTGGCGCTGGTCATTGCCCAGTCCGAACTCGATGCCGATCGCTTCCGCACGCTCGGCGCGCTGCCGGTCATGGTGTCGGGCAATCTGAAGGTCGATACCGACGCGCCGCCGCATGACGGCCATGCCCTGAAGCACTATCGCCAGCAGATCCGCGACCGCAAGACCTGGGCTGCGATCTCTACCTTCGAGGGCGAGGAGAATGCCGCCGGCATCGTCCATCGCGCGCTGAAGGAGCGCACGGGTCTTCTCACCATCATCGTGCCGCGTCATCCCGAGCGCTGCGACGCGATCGAGGCGATGTTGAATTCCAAGGGACTGACGGTCGCCCGCCGCACCCGCAAC
Source organism: Rhizobium herbae (assembly GCF_017873135.1). Taxonomy (GTDB): domain Bacteria; phylum Pseudomonadota; class Alphaproteobacteria; order Rhizobiales; family Rhizobiaceae; genus Pararhizobium; species Pararhizobium herbae. Next base: position 96,186 of record NZ_JAGGJV010000005.1, read on the forward strand.
GATCCGATCACGCCGGAGACGGACATCTTCCTCGGCGATACGATCGGCGAAATGGGCCTGTACCTGCGACTGACCGAGGTCGCCTTCGTCGGCCGCTCGCTGTTTGCCGAAGGCGGGCAGAACCCGCTGGAGCCGGCGATGCTCGGCTGCGCCATCCTGTCCGGCAGCAATGTCCAGAATTTCCGCGATACCTACCAGATGCTGGCCAAGAACGGCAGCGCCAAGATCATCCGCGATGTCGAGATGCTGGCCAAGGGCGTCAACTATCTGCTCGTCAACGACGAGGTGCGTCGCAAGATGATCGATGCGGGGCTCGAAACCGTGCATGAAATGCGCGGTGCACTGTCGGCGACGATCCGGGGGCTGGAACCCTATATCAATCCGCTGACCGTGAAGGCGCGGCTGCAGCCGCGCAGCGACCCCTGATCCTTTCATCTTTCTGGCAGGATGCCCGATGACGACAGATAAAATCATAGCCGGCATCCTTTTCGACAAGGACGGAACGCTGCTCGATTATGTGAAGAGCTGGGTTCCGGTGAACTATGAGATCGCCAGCATCGCAGCCGATGGCGACGCCGAACTCGCCCGGCGCCTGCTTGTGGCGGGCGGTATGGATCCGGACACCGGTCATGTCACGCCGGACAGTCTCTTGGCTGCCGGCAACACCGTGGAGATCGCCACCGGCATGGTCGCAGCCGGCGCGCCCTACACGGTTGAGGCGCTGACGGTGAAGCTCGACGGGCTGTTTTCCAATTCGGCCGAATATGCCGTGCCGGTCACCGATCTCGCAACGTTCTTTGAGGGCCTGCATGCCAAGGGCTACCGCCTCGGTGTCGCCTCCAGCGACAACGAACGCTCCATCCGCGAGACGGCAAAGCGCTTCGGTTTCGATGGTTACCTGCATTATGTCGCCGGTTATGACAGCGGCTTCGGCACCAAGCCGCAGCCCGGCATGGTGCTCGGCTTCTGCGCGGCGACGGGGCTTGAGCCGCATCAGGTCGCCGTCGTCGGCGACAACAACCACGATCTCCACATGGGCCGCAATGCCGGCGTCGGCCTGACGGTGGCCGTACTCACCGGCACCGGCTCGCCGCAGTCTCTCGCAGCTGCGTCCGATCATTGCCTCAACGACATCACCGAGCTTGAGACGGTACTGGTCTAGCGCCCGCCGACCTTCCCGTCTTACTGGAACAGCTGCAGCAGCAGCGACGGCGAATTGTTGGCGATGTTGAGCGCCTGAACGGCCAGCTGCACCTGCGACTGGATGGCTTTCAGCTTGGTCGAGGCGTCGCTCATGTCGGCATCCACCAGGCGGCCGACGCCCTTCTGGATCGTCGCCGTCAGCGTCCTGTTGAAATCGGTCTGCATGTCGATGCGCATGCTGAGCGATCCGAGCGTCGCCGCCCGGTCTGTCAGCGTCGTGTGGATATCGTCATAGCGGGTCAGAAGAAGGTCGGTCGCATAGCCGACCAGATCGTCGGGCACTTCCCCCATGTGCGAGGCGCTGAACATGTCGTCGGTCTGGGCGCCGTTGGCAAAGGCGATCTGGGTGCGGCCGTTGAAGGCCGGCAGCCATGCCGTGGTCTTGGCGGGGTCTTCATGGGCGACACCGCCCGTCAGGCCGTCGGTCTGCGGCGTATCGACAAGCCCGTTCTCCGCGGTCATGCCGCCAGTTTCGTTCTTGTAGTTGGCGGGGCCGAAGACGTTGAGGTTACTGTCGCCATAGATGTTGATGATGCCGACCTTGCCCTTCGTGTAGCTCGAAACGATGCCGCCGAAGACGATATTGGCGTCCGGAGCGCCCATCTCGATATATTTCTGCGTCTTGCCATTGCCGTCGACATAGGTTTTTTCCGTGTAGTTCAGTTTGCCCGGCGCCAGAAGGTTTCGGCCGTTGAACGACGCGGATTCCGTGGTCGAGAGGAACTGTTTTTCCAGCTCGTAGATTTCCGAGCTGACCTTGTAGCGATCGACGCCGGGTTCTTTCATGGCCATGATCTTGGCCTTGATCTCCGAGGTGATGTCGATCAGGTCTTCCATCGCCTGATAGGACACATCGACGAGGGCAGCCCCCAGTTCCAGCGCGTCGATCACGGTACTCGTCGCCTTCGTGGTGTTGCGCATGTCGGTGGCGATCGACCAATAGGCCGCATTGTCGGCCGCTTCCGAAATCCGCATGCCCGTCGTGACGACGTTCTGCATCTTGTCGTGTGTGCTGTCGTTATGGCGCAAAATCGCCAAAGCGGCGGTGGCCGCCGAGTTGAAGCTCATATTCGTCATTTTAAGGTCCGCTACAAAAAACTGGAAAACGGAAGTCACCAAATGTGGTTAACCAAGAGTGCCGCAGACTGGTTAATACTCGGTATATCTTGCGCGTTTTCGAAGGTTCCGGAACGTGTTTGCAATGGCCGCGACGGCGGCCGAGCGGATCGGTTTGCGCGCGCAAGGCTTGCAATTCCCGGCAATCTACCGTTTTGTGTCGCGGATCGAGACGGCTTTTTCCCCGGTGAAAAATGTTTCGGAGATGACAAGAAATTTGCCGCGCAGAATTTGCGAAAACCGGGAACAACCGGCCGGCGCGGGGAGGCCTGGAAGGACTGATGGTTTCTGATGCACCACCGTTCTGGTGGACCAAAGCGGATTGGCGCGCCTACGGCCTCTGGCCTTTTTCCTGGATTTACGGACGCATTTCCGGCGCGCGCATGGACCGTGCGCGGCGCGTTTCCGTGCCGGTTCCGGTTATCTGCGTCGGCAATTTCACCGTTGGCGGCGCCGGCAAGACGCCGACGGCCATTGCGCTTGCCCGTGCCGCCCGGCAGCGTGGGCTGAAGCCAGGCTTTCTCAGCCGTGGCTATGGCGGCTCGCTCGATGTCACCACGGTTGTCGATCCCGCCCATCATCGCGCCCGCGACGTCGGCGATGAGCCGCTGCTTCTGGCGCGCGAAGGTCTGGCGGTAGTCTGCCGCAAACGGGTCGAGGGCGCCCGCAGGCTGGTGGCCGAAGGGGCCGACCTCATCATCATGGATGACGGCTTCCAGAGCGCCCGCCTGACGTTCGATTTCTCCTTGCTGGTGATCGACAGCCGCAGGGGCATCGGCAACGGATTTCTCATCCCGTCCGGGCCGGTGCGCGCGCCGATCCGCCAGCAGATCAGCCACGCCTCGGCCCTGCTGAAGATCGGCAACGGCGACCGGGCGGACGCACTGATCCGCCGCGCGGCCCGCGCCGGCAAGCAGATCTACGCCGCGAATGTCGAGCATCTCGACGATGGCGGGCTGAAGGATGTGCCGGTCCTGGCCTGGGCGGGCATCGCCGATCCGGAAAAATTCTTCCGCACGGTGCGGGAAACAGGAGCCGTGATCGCGGAAACGCGCAGTTTTCCGGACCATCACCATTTTTCCGAGGACGAAATCGCCGATCTCATCGATCACGCGGCAGCCCTTGGCTACCAACTTGTGACCACGGCCAAGGACATGGTGCGGCTCGAGCCCGGGCATGGCCGTGCCGGGGAACTGCTGGAAAAGAGCACGGTGATCGAAGTGGAGGTGCGCTTCGACGATCCGAACTCGCCGGGTAAGATCATCGATGCGGCACTGAAGGCGGCACGCACACGCAACCTCGTCAGGAAGCAGCCGTAGTCAGGCAAGCCCGGAATGAGGCAAGCCCGGTTGAGCCGGGCGGGCGCCGGCTCAGGCCTTCTGGTTCGGCAGGATTCCGGCGCGTTTGTCGGCCTCGTATGAGGCTTCGGCGTCGGCATAGGGCTCCTGCCGCGCGACGCTCCAGTAGCGCAGCTCATCGACGGGAATGGCAACGCCGGTGACGGCGCAGGTGACATGCGATCCGGGCAGCACGATCTGGAAGTCGCCATCGAGATAGCGGATCTTGGCTTCCCTGTTGCTGTTCCCCTCGAACCTGTTCATCGTCCTTCGACCCCGCATCTCTGTGTCCGCTTTTCGGGACGCGTCCTGGCCGGCATCGGTGCCGATGCAATCAAGGCCTCGAGGCTCTGCGTCTCCGGACATCATCTACCGCGATCATCCTGTTGCGCGCAACAGCTTCGGCTGTCTGGCGTTTGCAATACCTTCGGTCCACGCGCGAAAGCTCGCCGTGGGTTTTCAAAGAACAAGTCGGCCGGGGCACAACGTATGCCTCAGAGTAGAGTAGTAGGTGACACACGCCGTGCCCCGTTTCAGTGTCTTTTGCCGCGCTTCTCAGGTTCTTCTACGCTTTTGCCTCTTGTGAAGGAAAAAGCCTCCAATGCCCCAGCCCGGCCGCTTATCCGCCAGGCCTTTCAATGAGGCGGGGTTTAGCCCTGGACCCTTGGACGGCAGAACCGTCCGGCGGGGTGAACCGCCCGTGGTGTGGCTACCCGGCACGCCCGGCCCGCTTTCACGAACCGGAGGAGAACCGCCTTTCACGCAGCCCCGGGGATTTCGCGCGCGTTTCGCCAAACCATCCGGGCACCGGCCCCGCCTCGCCGGCAACGCAAACCGGTGTATCCTCGGCGGAACAAGGTCATGATGGCATGGAACCAAAGGGCGGGGATGAACGGGGATGATTTTTTCAGCTCTAGCTGCGTCCGAACAGCCGCTCGATATCGGACAGCTTGATCTCGATATAGGTCGGCCGTCCGTGGTTGCACTGGCCGGAGCCGGGCGTCGCCTCCATCTGCCGGAGCAGCGCATTCATTTCTTCCGGCCGCAGCCGCCGGCCGGAGCGCACCGATCCGTGGCAGGCCATGGTCGCCGCCAGATAGTCGAGCCGGCTTGCAAGCCCGTTGGCCGTGTCCCATTCGGCAAGTTCGTCGGCCAGTTGACGCACCAGCCCGACGGCGTCCATTTCGCCGAGCATCGACGGTGTTTCGCGGATGGCGATGGCGCCGGGGCCGAAGCGCTCGATGCCGAGCCCAAGTTTTGAGAATTCGGCCGAATGGCCGATCAGCCGGTCGCAATCGTCTTCCGGCAGGTCGACGATTTCCGGAATGAGCAGCGCCTGCGCCGGGATCGGCCGCGAATTCAGGCCCTTGCGCAGCGCCTCGAACACCAGCCGCTCATGGGCGGCGTGCTGGTCGACGATGACCAGTCCATCCTCGGTCTGGGCGACGATATAGTTTTCGTGCAGCTGCGCCCGGGCAGCGCCGAGCGGATGCGGCTTGTCCGGTTGTGGACTGAAGGCCACTTCGGGCTCCGGCGTCGGCGCGCGGGCCGATGGCGTGGCCATCTCGGCAAAGGCTGCCTGCGGCCGCTCGCCGAAACCGTTTGCCGGCGAGCCGAAATCCATCGGCCTGTAGGGAGAGGTCGCGGCTGTCCAGGTCCCGTTCTGCCGCGGCGGTTCCGGTCGGAACGCCCGCATCAGCCCGCTGGCACCCGTCGTCGAGGCCCGGTCGCCATCCTGCGCCAGCGCCTGGCGGATCGCACCGATGATCAGCCCGCGCACCATGCCGGGATCACGGAAGCGAACGTCCGATTTGGCCGGATGCACGTTGACATCGACCACGTCGGGATCGACGGTCAGCGATAGAACGGCAACCGGATAACGGCCCTGCGGAATGGTTTCGGCATAGGCGGCGCGCAGGGCAGACCAGATCAGCTTGTCCTGCACCGGCCGGCCGTTGACGAAGGCATATTGCTGCAGCGAGTTGCCGCGGTTGAAGGTCGGAACGCCGGCAAAGCCTGTCAGCCGCGCGCCCTCGCGCTCGGCGTCGATCTCGATCGCATTGTCGCGGAAGTCCCGGCCGAGCACCTGGGCGATACGCGCCAGCCGGTCGTCGCCGGTCGACGGGAATTCAAGCGTCGTGCGATCGGAGCCGGACAGCACGAAACGCACGGCCGGAAAGGCGATCGCCATGCGCCGGACGACATCGGAAATGGCGGAGGCCTCGGCCCGTTCGGTCTTCATGAAATTGAGCCGCGCCGGTGTCGCAAAAAACAGGTCGCGCACCTCGACCACGGTGCCCTGGTTGACGGCGGCGGGCTTGACCGGTTGCAGCTTGCCGCCGAACACCCCAATCTCGGCGCCATGGCTCGCACCGGCCGGACGGCTGGCGATCGTCAGCCGCGCGACCGAGCCGATCGACGGCAGGGCTTCGCCGCGGAAACCGAGCGTCCGGATGTCGAGCAGATTGTCATCAAGCTTCGAGGTGCAGTGACGGCGCACCGCCAGCTCGAGATCGTCCGGACCCATGCCGGAGCCGTTGTCGACGACCCGAAGCAATGTCTTGCCGCCGCCCGCCGTGGCGATCTCGATACGGGTGGCGCCAGCGTCCAGCGCGTTCTCGATCAGTTCCTTGGCAGCGCTCGCCGGCCGTTCGATGACTTCGCCGGCGGCAATCTGGTTGATGAGGGTCTCGGAGAGCTGTTTGATGGGCATGGCCTATTGTCCGGGATTCGCAGCCGCATGAAAAGTGTTTCGGACGGTCTATCCCCGGCCGTGTCGCTGGCAAACAGGCCCGACAAACTCGCCCGAATTTAATCAGGCCTTAATACAAAGCTGCGACCTTCGCCAAGAACCTGAATGAACACGGGTTTTGTCATTTGGAACCCGAGGCGCAGCTGTCCGCCCGGGAGTTGAACCCCAAATACGGCCCCATCGGCGCGTCCGTCAGCATGTCCCGGAAAAGAAGCCGCCAAGGTTATATGAGGGCTATGCAATGAATGATGTAGCGTCTTTCGGCGCGAACATCCAGAAAACCGTACTCGAAGCGACGTCCGACGCGCTCGGCTTGGCCATTCTTGTCTGCGACAAGAATGACGAGATCGTTTTTGCTAGCCGCCCCATTCTCCAGTTCTATCCCATTCCCGCGCAGTTCCTGGAGGCCGGAACGCGGCTGAGGGATTTTCTCGGCGCAATCTTCGATTCCGGGGTTCGCAACGGCACGGCGCCTGAATCGAGCCGCCGGCATGCCAATCGCGACGAATGGATTTCCGAACATCTCTCGCATCACTGGCGCGAGCGCTTCGACGTCGTCGAGCGCATCGGTCGCCACCGCTGGATCAACGTGCGCAAACGCCGGCTGTCGAGCGGTCTCGGCATCGTCGCGATCAGCGATGTCTCCGAGCAGAAAAAGCGCGAAGAGCAGATGCAGCTCGACATGGAACGGGTGGAGCTTACCGAAGGCATTCTCGATTGCCTGCCCAATCCGATCTGCGTCAAGGATCGCAGCCTCAACTACATCGCCGTCAACAAGGCATTCTGTGCCATTCACGGCATGACGGCAGACGCGATTCTCGGGCGATCCGTGTGGGATCTGCTGGAGCCGGAACTGGCGGAAAAATTCGAACGCTCCGACCGCGCGACGCTGGAGACCGGAGAAATCCATTGCCAGCCCGAACAGCTCGTCCAGGCCGACGGCGAGGATCTCTGGGTCGTCACCCGCAAGTTTCGCGTCGGCGATCCCGGCAAATATCTGCTCGTTACCTGCATGAACGACGTGACCGATCTCGTCGTCGGCTATGGCGTTCAGGACGATACGTCCGGCCGGTCGCCCCTCGACGTCAGCGACTACAGCATTTTTGCTCCGGCGCAGAATTGCTACGATCCGTTCCGTGCGATCGATATGCAGCATCTGGTCGAGGCCGGTGCGATCATCGATCCGGATGCGAAGAACAAGCAGCGAATTCTGCTGATGACCAGTGCGGCGGCTCTCGAGGTCAATCTGGTGCCGCAGCTGCGCCGGTGGGGTTTCGATGCCTGTGCGGTCAGAAACACGGCCGAACTCTCAGCCTTCAAGGATGCGTGCGCGGTCCGTGGCGTCGAGATCGATGCGTTGCTGATCGACGGTACGATACCAGGTGCGCTTTCGCTTGTTTCCAGCTGGACAGGCTCGCCATCGCTTGTGCTTGCAAAGGATTGGCAGCCCGTCGAATTGCGGGCCAGCATCCTTGCCCTGTGCGAAGACGGTATCGGCGCGCTCCCCTCGGCTGATGCCGACGACCCGGCGGATTGGCATATCATCGTGCCGGACTTCAGCCCTGACGGCAGGCCCATGCCCGAAGTCGAGGTCGTGGTCGCCGAAGACAATGAAATCAATCAGTTCGTTTTCGCCCAGATTCTCGAGGGACTCGGCATCTCCTATCGTATCGCCGCCAATGGCGAGGAGGCCGTCAAGCTTTGGCAGCAATACCGGCCCAACCTCGTGCTGATGGATGTCTCCATGCCGGTCATGAACGGTTTTGACGCAACGCGGGCTATTCGCGCGCTCGAAAAATCGGCAAACTTCCAGACTCCCATCATCGCCGTCACCGCACAGGCGCTTGAGATCGATATCGCGCAAAGCAAACTGGCAGGCATGGACGACTATATCACCAAGCCGATCAGTCCGGACATGATCGAAGCCGTCTATCGCAAGTTCGTCAGCACCAAAGCCGAGCGCATGGTAGGCTGACGGCCTCTATCCGAATTGCCGGGCAATATCCGGGAAAGGGAAGGAAAAGCGCGGACTTGAGCGATAGTCCTGTCAACTCCCCAGAATTCGGGAGGCGCATGCGGGAAGTGGGGGCGGGACGCTTTCGAATTCTTAACCCTCGATGTTCATCGTCTGTTGCTGAGACTGCCTTGAATCCAATCCCGGGAATGCGTTTATGAATTCTGCTGAAACACCGTCTCAGCACATCAGCCGGAACGATCTGCATGCCATGGCCTATACCGATCCTCTGACCGGTCTGGGCAATTCGTACAGATTGCGCGACAAGGTGCGCGAAATTGCCGCCGATCGCGCCAGCGATCCCGCGCCGTTCACGATTGGCCTTGCCAATCTCGACGGGTTCAAGCCGATCAACGATCTGTTCGGCCCCAGTGCCGGCGACGAAATCCTCTGCCAGGTTGCCAACCGGCTGCTCGCCTGCGTGCCCGATGGCGCGACTGTGATCCGCGCCGGCGGCGACGAGTTCGCCTTCGTGCTGCCGCTGGTGTTCGAGCGCAAGGCCGCCGAAAAGGTCGGCCACATGCTGAAGGAGGTTCTTTCCGCCCCCTTCGATCTCGGCGAGCGCAACGTGCGCCTGTCGGCATCCTTCGGTTTCGCCGTCTATCCGTTTGCCGGCGAGGAGTTCGAGGACCTCTTGAAAAGCGCCGATACCGCGCTTTACCGTTCCAAGCGCCGCGGCCGCGGCCAGATCACAGTCTATTCCCAGGAAATCGCCCAGGAGATGAAACGCGCGACGCAGCTGGAGCAGGCCCTGCGCAACGCGATCATCGCCGATGAGGTCGATGTGCATTTCCAGCCGATCGTCAACCTGAAGAACGACATGGTCGTTGGTTTCGAGGCATTGGCGCGCTGGTGCGATCCGGATCTCGGTTATGTCTCGCCGGCGGTGTTCGTGCCGCTTGCCGAGGAACGCGGCTTCATCGATTCCCTGTCGGAGACATTGCTGCGCAAGGCGGCCGAGACGGCGCTGCTCTGGCCGAAGGAATTGTTCCTCTCCTTCAACCTGTCGTCGGCACAGCTGATGGATCCGATGACGTCAACCAATGTCCTGTCGATTATCCAGCGGGCCGGCCTCGATCCGCGCCGGCTGGAGCTCGAGATCACCGAAACCGCCGTCATGACCGATGCCGACGTGGCGCAGAAGATCGTCACCGAGCTTCGGGCCGCCGGCGTGCGCATTTCGCTGGATGATTTCGGCACCGGCCAGTCAAGCCTCGGCCGCTTGAGGGACTTTTCCTTCGACAAGGTCAAGGTCGACCGCGCCTTCGTCTCGCGCATTTCCGCCGACCGGGCATCCGAGCATATCGTCAAGGCGATCATCGCCATGTGCGAAGGCCTCAATCTCGAGGTCGTCGCCGAGGGCATCGAGGATTTCTCCGAGGCGATGAAGCTGAAAGGTCTCGGCTGCGGCATGGGGCAGGGCTATTTCTATGGCAAGCCCGCGGATTCCGTGACGACGCTGCGCTATCTTGCCGAAAAATATCACCAGGCCGGGCCGGCGCTCTCCGTCGCCGTCTGAGGGCGTTCACCCTCTCTTTCCCGGCGTCCTTCTTCCAGAAGCCAGTCGCGCACCCGGCGGGCCTGATGGTTGAGCTCGCGCGAGCGCGGCCAGACGACATAGAAGGCCAGATCCGTTTTCAGCACATGATTGCCGACCGGAACAAGCGCGCCGGAGCGGACCTGCCGTTCGATCAGATGGTTCCAGCCAAGCGCGACGCCTTCGCCGGCAAGCACGGCCTGGATCACCAGGACATAGTCGTTCAGCGTCAGCCGCCGTGCCTGTGACGGATAGGAAACGCCGGCGCTGGCAAACCATTCCTGCCAGCTATAGGCCCGCCTGACAGGCTCCTCCAGATGGATCAGCGGATGCCTGAGAAGATCGGCCGGGCGTTGCGGCATGCCTTTGGCTTCGACAAAAGCGGGCGATGCCACGGCGCTGATCACCTCCGGCGCCAGAAGCGCAGTGTGGTAGCGCAGCCAGTTGGCCGGATCGCCGCCGCCGCGAACGGCGAGCGGGATCGGTTCCTCCTCCAGATCGAGATCGCGCACGCTCGTCTGGATTCTGAGGTCGATCTCGGGCAGGTCCTCGCGCAGCTTCGTCAGCCGCGGCAGCATCCACATCGAGGCAAAGGCGGTCGAGGCGGCCAGCGTCACGTTGCTCTCGCGCCGCTTGGCGCGGATGTCCTCGGCCGACTTCTGGATGCGCGACAGGCCGAGCGACACGTCGGCATGGAATTTCTCGCCGGCTTCCGTCAATTGCACGGCACGATGGACCCGGTGAAACAGCGGTACGCCGAGCTGGTCTTCCAGCCCGCGGATGGCATAGGAGACGGCCGCCTGCGTCATCGCCAGCTCATTGGCGGCACGGGTGAAATTCTGGTGACGCCCGGCCGCCTCGAAGACGATCAGGCTGGAGGCGGAGGGCAAGAGGCGGCGCAGTGTATCCATAAGGTCAGCTTATATCATGTGTTGAATTTTTCCAGCGTTACAGCGATCTTTTTCACCGCTAGCCTCGACTGGAACAATGGGAGGCGACAGATGGAAACGCTGGTGGCAGAAGCAGAATCGTCAAGACGCACACGCGCGTCGCGACCGGCCCGCCGCGACAATGCCGCAAAGATCGTTGGCGTTCCCTATATCGTCCGCAATATCCCGACCTACGATATTCTGGGCGAGGAAAATCTGCTCAAGATCGAGCGTGTCGCCGATCGGATCCTGTCCGAAGTCGGCATCGAGTTCCGCGACGATCCGGCTTCGCTCGATCACTGGAAACGGGCCGGCGCCAGGGTCGAGGGCGTGCGGGTGCGCTTCGAGCCGGGCATGCTGGACGAGATCGTCTCGACGGCGCCGGCGCAATTCACCCAGCATGCCCGCAATCCGGCGCATAGTGTCGAAATCGGCGGCAAGAACGTCGTCTTTTCCCCGGCCTATGGTTCGCCCTTCGTCATGGACCTCGACAAGGGCCGCCGCTACGGCACGCTGGAGGATTTCCGCAACTTCATCAAGCTGGCGCAGTCGAGCCCCTGGCTGCACCATTCCGGTGGCACGATCTGCGAGCCGGTCGATGTGCCGGTCAACAAGCGCCATCTCGACATGGTCTACAGCCACGTCAAATATTCCGACCGTGCCTTCATGGGCTCGATCACGGCGGAAGACCGGGCGGAAGATTCGATCGACATGGCGCGCCTCGTCTTCGGCCGCGATTTCGTCGATCGCAACTGTGTCATCCTCGGCAATGTCAACGTCAACTCGCCGCTCGTCTGGGACGGCACGATGACCAGGTCGCTGCGCGCCTATGCCCGCGCCAACCAGGCGGCGGTCATCGTGCCGTTCATCCTTGGCGGCGCCATGGGGCCGGTCACCAATGCCGGCGCCATCGCCCAGTCCTACGCCGAAACGCTGGCCGGTTGCGCGCTGACGCAGCTGGAGCGCAAGGGCGCGCCGGTGATCTTCGGCAATTTCCTCTCGTCCATGTCGCTGCGCTCGGGCTCGCCCACCTTCGGCACGCCGGAGCCGGCCATCGGCTCGATGGTGATCGGCCAGCTGGCAAGACGGCGGAAACTGCCGCTGCGCTGCGCCGGCAACTTCTCCAATTCGAAGCTGCCGGATGGGCAGGCGATGCAGGAGGGCGTCATGTCGATGCTCTCGGCGGTGCATTGCGGCGCCAATTTCATTCTGCATTCGGCCGGTTTCCTCGATGGGTTGCTTGCCATGTCCTATGAGAAATTCGTCATGGACACGGATTTCTGCGGCGCGCTGCACTCCTATCTCGCCGGCGTCGTGGTGGATGACAACACGCTTGCGATGGACGCCTTCCTGCAGGTCGGCCCGGGCAGTCATTTTCTCGGCTGCGACCACACGATGCGCAACTACCAGACGGCGTTCTGGGATTCCGCCCTGTCGGACAACGAGCCGTTTGAAAAATGGAGCGAGGAGGGCGGATCGACTGACATGGCCACGCGCGCCAACAAACGCTGGAAAAAGACGCTGGCCGAATACGAAGCGCCGCCCCTGGATGTAGCAATCGACGAAGCGCTGACCGATTATATGATAAGACGCAAGAACAGCATGGCGGATGCCTGGTATTGAGGACGGCCTTACCCCTCACCAACTTCGGCCAAGCGATCGGCTTCGCCTCTCGCGGCCTTCGTATCCTCTCCCGCAGGGGGAGAGGTAGGGTGCCACGCGTCCAGCATTGGCTTGGAGCAGTATTCGCGACACGGGTTTTACCTCTCCCCTTGCGGGAGAGGATAGCAAGCCCGCACGAAGCGAACCGGAGTGCTTGGGCGCGCTTGGTGAGGGGTATAACAGGATGAAATTTGTAAATTGAGCCCCGAGATCATGACCCAATCCAAAGATCCTCTTCTCCAGCCCTACCAGCTGAAGCATCTGACGCTGAAAAACCGGATCATGTCGACCTCGCATGAGCCGGCCTATTCCGAAGACGGCATGCCCAAGGATCGCTATCGGCTCTACCATGTCGAAAAGGCCAAGGGCGGCATCGCGCTGACGATGACTGCGGGCTCGGCGATCGTCTCGGAGGATTCCCCGCCCGCCTTCGGCAATCTTCATGCCTATTCCGACGAGATCGTGCCCTGGCTGAAAAAGATCGCCGACGACTGTCATGAGCAGGGCGCCGCAGTGATGATCCAGCTCACCCATCTCGGCCGCCGCACCGGCTGGAACAAGGGCGACTGGCTGCCGGTTCTTTCCGCCTCGCCGGTGCGCGAAGCGGCGCATCGGGCTTTCCCGAAGGAGATCGAGGACTGGGACATCGAGCGCATCGTCGGTGACTATGCCAGCGCCGCACAACGCATGCAGGCAGCCGGGCTCGATGGCATCGAGTTCGAAGCCTACGGTCACCTGATGGACGGCTTCTGGTCGCCCGCGACCAACCATCGCGACGACCAGTATGGCGGTTCGCTCGACAATCGCATGCGCTTCTCCGACATGGTGCTGGACGCGGTGCGCAAGGCTGTCGGCCCGGATTTCATCGTCGGCATCCGCATGGTGGCCGACGAGCAGTGGGATATCGGCCTTTCCAGGGAGGAGGGCGTCGGGATCGCCAGGCGGCTTGCCGGCTCCGGCAAGGTCGATTTCCTCAACATCATCCGCGGTCATATCGATCACGACGCGCACCTGACCAATGTCATTCCGATCCAGGGCATGGCTTCCTCGCCGCATCTGGATTTCGCCGGCGAGGTTCGCGCCGCCACCAAATTCCCGGTGTTCCATGCCGCCCGCATCGCCGACGTGGCGACGGCGCGGCATGCGATTGCCGAGGGCAAGCTCGACATGGTCGGCATGACCCGCGCCCATATCGCCGATCCGCATATCGTTAAAAAGATCATCGAGGGACGCGAAAACCAGATCCGCCCTTGCGTCGGCGCGACCTACTGTCTCGACCGCATCTACGAGGGCGGCGGTGCGCTCTGTATCCACAATGCGGCCACGGGCCGCGAGGCGACCATTCCGCATGTGATTTCGAAAACGACGGGGCCGGTTCGCAAGGCGGTCGTCGTCGGCGCGGGACCCGCCGGGCTGGAGGCCGCCCGGGTTCTTGCCGAGCGCGGGCATTCTGTCGAGATTTTGGAGGCGACCGGAGAAGCCGGCGGACAGATCCTGCTTGCCGTCCGCAATCCGCGCCGCAAGGAAATGATCGGCATCGTCGACTGGCGGCTCTCCGAACTGGAGCGGCTGGGCGTTCCCATCCACTACAACGTCTTTGCCGAGGCGAGCGACATCCTGGAGCGAAAGCCCGACCTCGTCGTCATCGCCACGGGTGGCATCGCCCAGAACCCGATGCTCGAAGCGGGCGACGAGCTGGTGGTTTCCAGCTGGGATATCATTGCCGGCGCGATCAAGCCCGAAGGCCCTGTGCTTCTCTACGACGACAACGGCGCCCATACCGGCATGTCGGCTGCGGAAATCATCGCGGCAAGCGGAACGGAACTGGAGATCGTCTCGCCGGAGCGGATGTTCGCGCCGGAAATTGGCGGCATGAACCACGTTCCCTATGCCAAGGCCTTCGCGGAGAAGAACGTCCGGGTGACGATCAACACGCGGCTGAAATCGGTGCGCCGCGAGGGCAACCAGCTGGTCGCCGTACTCGGCTCCGACTTCTCCGAAACGGCTTCGGTCGAACGGCGCGTTGCGCTGGTCGTGGTCGAGCATGGAACCATGCCGATGGCGGATCTCTATCTGGAGCTGAAGCCGCTGTCGCGCAATCTCGGCGCGGTCGACTACAAGGCGCTGATCCGCCAGGAGAACCCCATCCAGGTCCGGAATCCGGACGGGGAGTTCGACCTGTTCAGGATCGGCGACGCCGTTGCCAGCCGCAACATTCACGCCGGCATCTACGATGGGCTGAGGTACGGGGTGTTGTTTTGACAACAAAACGGCGGCACCTTGAGGCGCCGCCGTTTCGAATGATCAATCGTCAAGACGATTAGTTGTTGGTGGCCGGCTCAGCCGGCTTCACGTCCGTTGCCGGCGCCGTCGAAGACGTGGTCGAGCTATCGACCGGGGCGTTGGCGTTCTGTTCGGCAACCTGCTGCGCCTTGGTCTTGAATTCCGGTGCGGCCTTCAGCGTCTCTGCAGTTTCCTGCGAGGTCAACTTCAGGTCGTCCGAATTCGGGACGTTGGCGATCGAGATCGTATCCAGCGGAACGGCGACGTTCTTTTCGCCGATGCCGAGGAAGCCGCCGACGCCGATGACAGCCGCTTCGACAGAGCCGTCCTTGGTGAAGATCACGTCGTTGATCTCGCCGATGCTCTCATCGGAAGCGTTGTAGACGGACTGGCCGATATAGGTGCTGGCGGCGATCTGGTCGTCGCTCTGTTCGGTCAGATAGCCGGAGCCTGCGGCAGGTGCCGCCTGTGCGGCCTGGTCAATCGGCTTCTTCATGGCATCAGCCGGCTGTTCGCCGGTCATCGGCGTTTCCATGGTCTGTGGCTGAGCCGGCTGCGTGGTTTCCTGTGCGAAGCCGAGTGGTGCAAAAACGGTTACACCTGCAAAAAGTGCGCCTGCAGCGACGGAAGCTACGAGTTTCTTGGTCATTTTAAACCTACCTTTTCGTTCTCTTTGTCGATCAGGGCGCGGGGTATAGACATTGCCGCCGCACCAGTGATGCAGACAAAACGTCAAAGATGGTCAGTGGTTCCGTAAAAAATACGCAACGTGGAATGGAACTTTTTTGCGCCGCTTTATAAGACGCCATCGGTTTCAACAGCAAACCGGTAAGAAAGTCCTGCGATAATCTGTTCTGAACGTGTCAGAAGGCGCTGCGTTGCAGGCTTCTCCTGCAAGGATAGTGCGGGGCGCCGCGACGAATTGAATTTTACCGGTTTACCGCTTTTCGAGGAAATCAGGCGCGCAGTTTTTCTATTCCCGGCTGTGGGCTATTCTAAATTGACATGGGCTGCGTCAGGGGGGCTGTCGCGATGTTTATTCCACTGCATGTCTTGCGCATGGTTGTCATTGCGATTGCCGTCATGGCGGCGATGATCGTCTATGAGCACGCCATTCTCGGTTCCAGCTACATACCGGAAATTGCGCCGCGTCTCGTTGCCTATGATATCCTCCGCTCCCTGGTGGCGCTGATCCTGTCGGTCGGGGTGGTGCACGCGATCTGGCAGGACGGCCTTGCGATCGGATTGCCGATCGTGCCGCGGCTTGCGCCGAAATTTGTCATGATCAGCGCGGGCGTCACCGTCTTTGCGCTGTGGTGCGCCTGGCTGTTCTCGCGCAATCCCCAGATCTTCAACGCGCTGTCGCTTGAGGACGGGCCTTTCGAATGGCTGTCGGCCTTCTTCCTGTTTGCGGCATCGCTGCTGTTTGCACTCCTGTCGATTGGCCAGCTTGTCAACGCCCGCTCCGGCGCCGGGCGGCAGGCATGGATCGCATTTTTCGCGGGAGCCTTTTTCGCACTGGTCTTTTTCGTTGTCGGCATGGAGGAGATCTCGTGGATGCAGCGCGTCTTCCATGTGGCGACGCCGGAGGCCTTCGCCGAACTGAACGACCAGAAGGAATTCAATTTCCACAACATGTCGACCGGCGCGTCGGAGCTCATCTACTACTGCGGCGCCTTTGTCCTGCTGGTACTCTTGCCCTTCGCAGGTCTGTTCATTCGCAGGCGGCTTGGCAACGGGCCAGTGTCGGCTTTCATGCCCAGCCTGTTCGTCCTTGCCGCCAGCGCACCAATGGCAGCGTTCAACTGCGGCCGATGGGGCGTCCTGCCGATCCAGATGTCGGCGATGATGACGGTGATCATCCTGCTGGTGCTGGCCAATGCGGCGCTTCAACACGGTCTCTGGCGGGAATTCCTGCTGTTTGCCGGCGTGGCGATCTCCATCGTGGCGATGCAGGAGCTTTTCCTTGTCGAATCCGCCCGCCTAGTGCGGCTGTGGGATCCGACGGAATACAAGGAACTCTTCATCGCCGCGGGACTGGCGCTTTACGCCGGGCAGACCTGGTGGAAGCTGCGGGTGCCGCGCAGCGCAATGGCCCCTGCGCGCGCTTGAGACAAGGCGCCAGAGAAACAGAAGAAGCCGGGCGATAGGCTCCAAATTCAGAGTGTTATCGTATTTCCCGCGTCAAACTTAAGGCCTTCAGCGCGGCGATCAGCATGTCGACAAACACGGACACTTTGGGCGGCCGAAATCGCGCCGCCGGATAGACCGTGTAAACGCCGCCGGAGGGAAGCTGCCATTCAGGCAGGACAGGAATGAGATCTCCGGCCAACAGGCCGGCGGTCGTGAGAAAATCGGGCAGGACCGATAGTCCCGCGCCTTGCCGGACCGCCTCCATGACCGCCGGCGTGGTATTGATCGCGATGTCCGCTTTGAAACGAACGCTCCTGACGTCTCCATCGCGATGTGTAAACGTCCATTCGAGCGGCTCTCTCAGCGCATTGTTGGCCACGAATGGCAGGGACGAGCAGTCGGCCGGCTCGTTCAGTGCCGGGACATTTCCGACGAACTCTGGCGATCCCACCAGGAGCTGGCGAAACGAGCCGATCCGTCGTGCCTGCAGATTGGAATCAGCCAGCCAGCCGACGCGAATGGCAAGGTCCATGTTGTCGGCGACCAGATCCACCATCCTGTCGCTGAGGTTCAGTTCCACCCGGCAATCCTTGTAGCGGCTGGTGAAGGTAGTGACCAAGGGGACGATGACCGAGGTGCCGTAGTCATAGGGTGCCGTGATCCTCAGCAGGCCCTTCGGTTCTGTCCTGCCCTGCGCCAGCTCCCCCAGGGCATCCTCCGCCTCGCGCAGGATCGAGACGCATCGGGCGTGAAACATCCGCCCGGCTTCGGTCGGCTGCAGCCGCCGCGTCGTGCGCATCAGCAATGTGGTTCCGACCTCCTGTTCCAGCCTTGCAACCTGCTGGCTGACGACCGCTTTGGTGATGCCCAGATAGTCCGCAGCCCTGGTGAAGGATCCAGCGTCGACCACGGCCACGAAATAGGCAAGTCGGTTGAGATTGGTCGCTTTCTGCATGATACCTTCCGATCGGATTGTCAGCTTTTAGCATACATTCTGTCAGTTTTCTCGGTCTTCCCGCTCCAATCTACGCATGTCATCTATGGCTTCATGAAGGAGCCAAACATGTCCGGCAAAGTCCATGTCACCTATCTCTTCGATCCCCTTTGCGGCTGGTGCTATGGAGCATCGCTGCTGCTCGGTCAGCTTGGCGCAGCAGCGGATCTGACTGTCGTGCTCGCCCCGACAGGCCTGTTTTCAGGATCCGGTGCAAGGCCGATGGACGAGCAGTTTGCCGCCTACGCCTGGTCGAACGACCAGCGTATCGCAAGCCTCACAGGGCAGCAGTTTACGGACGCCTACCGAAGCCAGGTCCTGGCAAGAGGCGGCATGCTGGATTCCGGTCCGGCCACCCTGGCATTGACGGCCGTCGCCCTGACCGCACCTGAGCGGGAATGCGATGCGCTCAGGGCCATCCAGGAGGCCCGCTATGTTTCGGGCCGCGATGTCACGGACATGTCCGAGCTGCGCAATATGCTGGAAAGCGCCGGACTTATGGCTGCAGCGGACCGCCTCGCGTCCGCGGATCCCGATCTGCTGGCCGCCAACCGGCAGCGCATGGCGTCGGCGCGCGCTTTGATGCGGGAGTTCGCGGTTAACGGCGTGCCGGCTTTGATCGTTGACGACGGAACGCGCCGGAAATTGCTCAAGGCTCAGGACCTGTTCGGCGATGGCGATCTCGTTTCCAAACTGTCCACCACAGGCATGCCTCCCTCCCGTGCCGCCCGCGAAAATCATCCCTGAAGAAAGGAAACCGGAACCATGTTCACCAGGAGAACCATCATGAAGACCACTCTCGCCGCAGGCGCCGCCGCTGTTTTTGCTCCGGCCGGTCTCGGCCATGCCGCCGGAGGCCTTGCCTGGAAGCATTTCTCCGCCGGGCAGAACGGTTTTTTCCGGGCCCCCGTTCTCGTCTCCGGCGCAACGGAAGCCGTTCTGATCGATGGCGGCTTCACACTCCCCGACGGCAAGGCTGTTGCTGAGGCGATCAAGGCCACCGGCAAAAAGCTGACCACGATCTATATCAGCCAGTCGGATCCGGACTATTATTTCAGC
Organism: Rhizobium herbae; assembly: GCF_017873135.1. Lineage (GTDB taxonomy): Bacteria > Pseudomonadota > Alphaproteobacteria > Rhizobiales > Rhizobiaceae > Pararhizobium > Pararhizobium herbae. The sequence goes on from NZ_JAGGJV010000005.1 coordinate 115,205, forward strand.
CTCGGCCCGATCAAGGCAGCCTTTCCGGATGCCAAGGTGATCGCCGCCTCGGCGACGGTTGACGCGATCAAGGGCAGCGTTGAGAAAAAGCTGGCCGTCTGGGGACCGCAGCTCAAGGAAAACGGCCCGCAGACACTGGCTGACGTCGTCATCCCGGAGGCTTTCGACGGACCGTCGTTGACGGTTGATGGCGAAACCATCGAGATTGTCGATGCGGGAGGCCTGGCCAATCGGCGCTATCTCTTCGTCCCGTCGCTGAATGCCGTGTTTGGCGGTGTGATGATCTTCAACGGCGTTCACGTCTGGACGGCGGATACCAACAGCGCGGAGCTGCGGGCTGCCTGGGTTGCCAATCTCGAAAAGATCGCAGCGCGCAAGCCGGCGATCGTGGTCGCTGGCCATATGACGCCGGAAGCGCCGACCGACCTATCAGGCGTCGAGCACACCATTGCCTATCTGACGGCGTTTGAGGAGGAATTGGCCAAGAACAAGGATGCGGCCGCGCTCAAGGCCGCGATGGAAGCGCGTTTCCCGGGTCTCGGCATGGGCGTTGCGCTCGATATCGGCTCGAAGGTTGCAACCGGCGAAATGAAGTGGGGCTGACCGCCTTGGGCGTCAATCTCGACATCATCCGGGCCACCTAAGAGGGCTCGTCCGAAGACAATGGTCGCAACTTGCTTGCGGCCCTTGCGTCCTTACCCGGAGAAACCTGACATGATATCCTTGCTGAATCGCATGTCAGGTTTCCGGTCGCTTTAAGGCTTTTGGGCTAGGCCATCCTTGTCCGATTTTCAGTTCAGAGCAAATAAGCCGGCTCGAAGCGACCCTTGACGGCAATGCCAAGGTCGAAGGTCTTGCCCGCATGCGGATCGGCGGCGCGCTCTGCATCGCTCATGCCCTGGAAGGCGGAGGTGACCAGCAGCCGGTCGGCCTTGGCGCCGATGAAGGCCGGGCAGGTGGTCTGCGTCGCCGGAACCGCGTAGCGGGCGATCTTCGACCCGTCGGGCCGGTAGACATCGACGGCGCCCGAGCCGTAGCGCGCATTCCAGATAAGCCCGTCCGCATCGCAGACCGATCCGTCGATGCCGCCTGAAGTCGTCGTCTCGTCGCTGATGGCCGTCGGCTCGCCGGTTGGCAGGCCGGTAGCCGCATCGAGATCGACCCGCATCAGGTGATTGATGGCGGTATCGGTGAAATAAGCGATCGCGCCATCCGGTGAAAAGCAGATGCTGTTGGGGATCGACACCTCGGCATAAAGCCGTGTCACGGTTCCACGCGCCACATGATAGATCGCGCCGGCGCCCTTGGCCTCGTCGCGGGCCATGGTGCTGACCCAGAGGCTGCCTGACGGATGCACCCGGCCGTCATTGGAGCGATTGGCCGGAATGTCTTCGAGTGTCGTCAGAAGGCTGAGCTTTCCGGACGCTGTTTCCCGGATGAACAGGCCCTTGTCGGAAGCGATCAGCTGCCTGTCCGGATCGATCACCGCGAGCACGCTGCCGAGGAACGGCAGCGGATGAACCGTCTTGCGGCCCGATGCCAGATGCAGCTCGTGCAGGGCCTCGCCCTTGATGTTGAACCACCATGCGGTGTCGGTCGCCGGATCGTAAGTCGCGCCTTCGCCCAGCTTCAGCGGTTCGTCGCAGAGGATCTTGCCGGAAAATGGAATTGTCTCGGTCATGATCATGCCGCCCCGTACACGGCGTCATACGCCTTGATCGTCACCTCAGCCCGCTTGCCGACCTCGGCGGCATCCATGCCGACCTTGTAGAGGCTGGAGCCGAGGCCGAAGCTCTTGATGCCGATCTTGGCATAATCGGCGAAATTGGCTTCCGAGACGCCGCCGACAGCGGCGATCTCCAGTTCCGGCGGCAGGATGGCGCGGATCGCCGAGATACCGGCGGGGCCGAGCGCGCTGGCGGGGAAGAATTTAAGCCCGGTCGCGCCGGCCTTAGCCGCAGCGAGCGCTTCCGTCGGCGTGAACACGCCGGGCATGGTCACCATGCCCTTGGCGGCCGCCAGCGAGATCACAGCCGGCTCGACATTCGGGCTGACCATCAGCCTGCCGCCGACGCCGTCGAGCTGCTCGACCTGTTCCGTCGTCAAAACCGTGCCCGCACCGATCAGGCAGCCGGCCGGCGCCATCTTCACGGCGATCTCGATCGAGCGGAACGGGTCCGGCGAATTCAGCGGTATCTCGATGGCCGTAAAGCCGGCCTCGATCAGCGTGCCGACGATCCCTTGCGTTTCCTCGGGCTTCAGCCCGCGCAGGATGGCGATCAGCGGATATTTCATGGGCGGGAAGGGGATGCGGGTCATGATATCTCTTTCTTCAGGCAGGCCATATGGCATTGGCAGCGGCGGCAAGGCCATGGCGAACGGCTTCATCGGCATCGATGGTCACGGGATTGAGGTCGAGAGCCGACAGGGCGGATTGGTAGAGGGCTGCGAGCGAGCCGGAGGCGACGAGACAGACACTGCTTCCGGCCTTTGCCGTGCCGAGCGCTCCGGCGATCTCAAGGCCGATCAGGGTGCCCGAAAGCCGGGCCTTGGCGGCCGGAGCGGTCAGGCCGTGCAGCAACTGGCCGCTGCGCACGGTAAAGACCAGATTGGTCGCGAGAGCCGGGTTTTTCGCGGCTCTCGCGACCGCGCCCAGAAAGAGGGGATCGCTGCCGTCGAATGCGCCGCCATCGGCGACGGCATGGCTGAGGATCGAGTGCTTCGAGATCACGTCGAACAATTCGCCGGTCATGAACGTGGAAAAACCATCGACGATGCCGCCGGTGACGCGCACCCATTTGCTGTGCGTACCCGGCATGCAGACGAGATGGCTGCCGCTGCCGAGCCGGGATATCGCGCCAAGCAGCTGGGTTTCTTCGCCCCGCATGACATCCGGCGCCTCTTCGCTGCGCTGGGCAAGGCCCGGCAGGATGCGGATATCGCGGTTGGCGTCGGGCACCGTGACGGCCGCCTTGACGATGCCGCTCAATGGTGCGGGCGTATCGAGATAACCGGCCTCGACCCAGCCCTGACGGGCGCCGGCCATGCCGCAGATGATTACCGGCAGATGCGGCGGCGCCGAAAGGGCTGTGAGATGCGACTCGAGGATCGGAGAGAATCCGGTTTTCGCAGCGGTCGTCATGCCCTCGCTACTGCGGCGCTCGGCAAGAATCTCGCCGCTTTCGCTGACGATCCACAGGCGGAAACTCGAGGTTCCCCAGTCCACCGCCGCATAGGATGCTGCCGTCATTAAAATACGCCTCCATCGATGATCATGGCCTGAGCCGTCATGCGCGCCGAACAATCGGAGGCGAGATAGAGGCAAGAGCCTACCATGTCCTCCGCGACGAGCATGTGCTTCAGGCACTGTTTTTCCTGCATGCCGGCAATCGCGGCATCGTCGATCCACAGCTTCTTCTGCCGCTCGGTCACCACCATGCCCGGCAGCACCGCGTTGACGCGGATATCGTCCGGCCCAAGCTTGCCAGCGAGCGACTTTGTGAGGCCGACGATACCGGCCTTGGCCGTGGCATAGGCCGGGATTTCGCCCATGTTGAGCATGAAGGCGATCGACGAGAAATTGATGATCGAGCCGCCGCCGGCGTGCCGCATATGTGGCGCCGCAGCCTGGCTCATGAAGAACACATGCCGCAGATTGACGGACTGGCTTTCGTCCCAGCTTGCTTCCGTCACATCTTCCAGCGGCTGCCGGTCATCGCGTGCCGCATTGTTGATGAGCACGCTCAGGGAACCGATCGCGTCCGCCGCTCGATCGACAACCGATTTTATGGTCTGGACGTCGCGCAGATCGGCCTGAAGGAAGACCGGCGCATTGTCGACCGCCGGGCCAAGCCGCTCCACCAGCGCCCGGCTGTCGGCTTCCGCGATATCGATGAAGGCGACGCGTGCCCCCTGGCGGGCGAAACCTTCGACCAACGCCGCACCAATGCCCGATCCGCCGCCGGTGATCAGGACGCCACGCCCCTTGAGGTCGTGAAATTGCGCGGCTGGCAAGGCCATGATGTGTCGCTCTCCCGGATGCGCAGGCCCGAAAACGGGCTTGCATTTGCATCAATGTCATTCCATTATATGGAACTAACTCTTATTATTTGGAATTATCGCGCTGTGGGTGCGCGGTTGTCAAGATCGAAGCTGGTACTCTGAACGAGACGGAACGAAAATCCATGGGACGGGCCGAAGCGGAAATCTCTCCTCCCGCAATCGCTGAGAATAGCGGTACCGGAACGCTCGGCAAGGCTCTTTCCGTGCTGGAAACCGTGGTGACCTCGGACAGGCCGCTCCGGTTCAGCGACATTCTTGCCGTTTCCGGCCAGCCGCGCGGCACGCTGCATCGCCAGCTCTCCCATCTGGTGGAAGAAGGGCTTCTGACGCAGGGGCGCGATCTTTGCTACGAGCCGGGCCTGCGCCTTTTAAAATTCGCCTACCGGTCGTGGTCGAAGAACCAGTTCCGCGCGGTCGCCGGGCCGCATTTGCGCAGGCTGCACGAAGAAACCGGCGAGACGGTTCATCTGGGTGTCCTGCGCGGCATCGAGATCATCTATGTCGACAAGGTGGAGAGCCGCCAGACGGTCCGGATGGAATCGCAGATCGGCAATGCATCGCCGGTCTACTGCACCGGCCTCGGCAAAGCGGCACTTTCGGTGCTGCCGCCCGACCGGCTCGCCGAAACCCTCGGCAAACTGACGTTCCAGCGTTTTACGGCCAATACACATCTTTCAGCAGCCTCTTTGAAACACGATCTGGACGAGGCGCGATTGCGGGGTTATGCCTTTGATCGAGAAGAGCACGAAACGGAAATCCGCTGTGTTGCCGCTCCGATCCATGATGCCGGTTTCGATCTTGTCGCCGGTATCTCTGTGACGGGGCCGGCTTACCGGGTGACGATGGAGCAGCTCGAAATCTGGGCTCGTCCGGTTCGTCAGGCGGCGATGGCCATCAGCGAGGACGTGGAAATCCGCATGGGACCAGGGCGTTAGATTTTCGTGGTGTCCTTTACGGTTAATTAGGTAAATCGACTGGACGTATTCAGATCGGAACTGTAGCTTTAATATATCAGATTCTGTGTCTGCCGACGTTCGATTTTCCGCCTTGAAGACAGGCTTTGCCGGAATACAACCGGTAACGAAAAGGCCTGAGGGCGGTGGCGGAACAGGATTCTCGCAAACGTCGAATCCATCGGCTGCGAGTCTGGAAGAAGTATAAAAAATGGTCGATTTCAGCGGACATCTGTCATCCATCGCGCTCCCCGCAGACCAGCGGATTGCCGAGACACAGCGGTTTGCCCAAACCATGACGCGCGAAGCGGATGTACGGCAGGCGCTGGAGCAGGTCACTAGCGACTATGGGTTTCATGGTTTTCTGGTGATGGTCGTACCGGGCAAGTCCTGCCGCAGCCTTTCGGATTCGGTTGTCATGACGAATTGGCCGAAGGATTTTCTGATAAGCTACGATGCCGCCAGCATGATGGCCGGCAGCCCGGTCATCGAGCGGCTGCGGCGCAGCACAATTCCGTTCACCTATGATACGGAACTCGATTCCCGCCGGCGTTCGGACGGCAAGGGCAATGCCGTGCTCAGCCTGTTCGAGCGGGTCAACCTGCGGCGTGGCGTTTATATTCCTGTCCATGATGTGCACGGTACCTGTGGCGCGGTCGCTTTCGGGGGCAATCGCGAGGCGGTCAATCCAGGCGAGTTGAAGGAATTGACCTTCATCGCAGGCTATCTGTTCAGCCGATTGAGCGAGCTGAAGGAAATGCGCGGCCGCGCGCCGGGTGGACTGTCGCGCCGCGAGATCGAATGCCTGCACTGGGCGGCGGCGGGAAAGACCACCACCGAAATGGCGAAAATCCTCGATCTTTCGGAATATACCGTCAATCATTATCTAAGCCGCGCGACCCGCAAGCTCGATTCCGTCAATCGCGTGCAGACCGTGGCAAAAGCGATACGTGCCGGACTGATCAATTGAGAAATGTTTATGAATGCAAGCAGGAAACCGGCATGATGTGTAGAGTGCAATACCGGCGAAGCTTCAGATCGCTTGGCCTACAACGCATACTGCTGTGCGGTGGAGTTTGTGAATGCGCGATAGTTTAATGGCAGAACCGATGGAAAAGGAGCAGCCGCGCGGCGGAGATTTCGCTTCGGAAATCGCCGCGCTGGAAACGCAGTTCGACGCGATCCGCTATATGAAGAGAACGACGCTGGCATTCGGCTTCAAGACGTTCCTCATCTGCGTCGTTCCATCCTTCGACGCGGACAAACTGGCAAGCGCCTCGATCCTGTCCAATATGCCGACGGATCTCATCAACAAGTATGACAGCATCTCTCTCCTCAAGCATTCGACCGGTATTCGCCGCCTACGGGAAACCACGACGCCGTTCCAGCTGACGCTCGATGAATGGGAAAAAGAGACGGGACGCCCGCCCCAGGCGAACGACTATATCGCCATGTTGCGTGAGCACGGCATCTTCCAGGCCAACTATTTCCCGGTTCATGACGCCGACGGCAGCCGCGCCACCGTCATCTGGATGGGAAAACGGATCGATCTGCCGATGACGGCGATGATGGAACTGCAGATGATCGCCATCCATGTCTACAATCGCCTGACGGAGATCGGCTCGTTCTGGAAGGATACCAGCGTCGCCTTGTCGGAACGCGAGATCCAATGCCTCAACTGGACGGCTGCGGGCAAGACGAGTTCGGAGATCGCCGGAATCCTCGGGCTGTCCGAGCATACCGTCAATCACTATCTCAACCACGTCAGCAAGAAGCTCGATGCCGTCAATCGTACCCAGGCTGTCGTCAAGGCGATGAAGAAGGGCTATATCAGCTGAGGTTGTGACGCCGGTATCTTCTCACGGCGGCTTCAACAAAAGCCGTGAATGCCCTCGGCATTTTAGATGATCTTTAAGTTTTGCGGTGCACCTTTGCTGCTGGTGGAATGATTTCACTGGGGGGCTATCGAATAATTCCGTGATCGACACCGCGCGGTCCGGTTTTATGCAATGCTTTGAAGTCCGGACAATACCGCCTTGTTCAAACATGCGGCGCATTGTTGCCGGGACCGTATCCTCCGCACCTTTTCCCAAAGATGACATCCGCGATGCCGCAACTTGAGGGACTTTCGTCCGTTGCCGCCGCGCTTTCGAGGATCCGAGATGCTGTTCAAGACTGCGACCTCCCGAAATATCTTCTCCGTCGTTGCAACCGGGCTCTTTGCCACGGTGGTCACCGCCGGTACGCTGTTCTGGATCTCCTATTCGGAAGTGAAGCGCCGCAGCGTCGATGAGATGAATGCCGCCGCAGCCCTGACCGCCGCCGATCTGAAGGCGCAGATGTCGAAGGGGCTCCAGCTGGTCAGCACCTTCCAGAGCGTCTTTTCCGCGATCGAGACATCCGGCACCGCAAACCGCGTTTCTGCCGATGCGATGATGAAGAAGGCGCTCGAGGATCATCCTTTTGCGCTCGGCGTCTGGAGCGGTTGGGAACCGAACGCCTTCGACGGCAAGGATGCCGAATACGTCAACAAGCCCGGACATGACGCAACCGGCCGCTACGTGCCCTATTGGGTGCGTTCCGGCGGCAAGATCATCGTGACGGCGCTGACCGACTACGACAAGGACGGCCCCGGCGACTACTACCAGATGCCGTTCAAATCACAGAAGATGGTGGTGATCGAGCCCTATAAATATGCTGTTGACGGCAAGGATGTCATGATGACCACGCTGGTCGGTCCCGTCACCGTCGACGGCAAGCCGCTCGGCGTTACCGGCATCGACATCGCGCTCGACAGCCTGACATCGAAACTTGCTGAAATGAAACCGCTCGGCGACGGCAATGTCGCGCTGGTCTCTCAAGGCGGAAATTTCCTCAGCCACGTCAACACCGCCAATCTCGGCAAGGCGTTCAAGGACAGCAGCGTCGATGCGGCTGCCTGGCAGAAGATGATCGACAATCCCGGCAAGCCTGTCGATACGGTCGGCGAGGACGGCGTCGATTCCCTCTCCATCGCCGTTCCCGTCCAACTGCTGCCCGATACGGCCTGGTACGCGATCGTCTCCGTGCCGAAGGCGACGGTCTTTGCCTATCTGACGCACATGGCCTGGGTTTCCGTCATCATCATCAGTGTCGCGTCCGTGCTTCTCGTGCTGCTCGGCGTGTTGATTTCCAACCGTTTCCGCCGCCGCCTCGAAGCGATCGTCAATGCGACCAGCGAAATCGCCAGGGGCAATACCGGCATCGTCATCGCCGATGCCGAGCGCAACGACGAGATCGGCGGCATGGCCCGCTCGCTCGCCATCCTGCGAGATGCTTCCATCGAAAAGCAGCGTCTTGAGGCGGAGGCAGCCCAGACACGCACGCTCAGTGAGGAAGAGCGCCAGCGCCGCGCCACCGAGACCCAGGAAAACGAGCGCCAGATGCGCTTTGCCGTCACCGAACTCGGCACCGGCCTGCAGCGCCTTTCCGACGGCGATGTCACCTTCCGGCTGATGACGCCGTTCATCGGCTCGCTCGAGGCGCTGCGCGAAGACTTCAACAGTTCCATGAGCACGCTGCAGCAGACGCTGCAATCGGTCGGCAGCAACGCGCTCGGCATTCAGGCCGGCTCGGCCGAGATACGCTCCTCGGCCGACGATCTTGCCAAGCGCACGGAACAGCAGGCGGCGTCCGTCGAGCAGACCGCCGCAGCACTTGACGAGATCACTGCATCGGTCAAGGATTCGACGGTGCGGGCCGAAGAGGCCGGGCAGCTCGTCGCCAGGGCCAAGTCCGGCGCGCAGACGTCGAGCGCGGTCGTCAAGAGCGCCATCGATGCCGTCGGTCAGATCGAAAGTTCGTCGCAGGAAATCAGCAGCATCATCGGCGTCATCGACGAGATCGCCTTCCAGACCAACCTGCTTGCCTTGAATGCAGGCGTCGAGGCAGCCCGTGCCGGCGATGCCGGCAAGGGTTTTGCCGTCGTTGCCCAGGAGGTGCGCGAGCTCGCCCAGCGCTCTGCCAACGCGGCGAAGGAGATCAAGGCGCTGATTTCCAAATCCGGCCATCAGGTCAAGACCGGCGTCGAGCTGGTCGGCCAGGCCGGAAAGGCGCTGGAAGTGATCGTCCACGAGGTCGACGAGATCAATCTGCGCGTCTCCTCGATCGTCGAGGCTGCCCGCGAACAGTCGATCGGGCTCAACGACATCAACCGCGCCGTCAACGTCATGGATCAGGGCACGCAGCAGAACGCCGCCATGGTCGAGGAATCGACCGCTGCCAGCCACACGCTTGCCGCCGAAGCGTCTGCACTGACGGCGCTGCTGTCCAACTTCAAGCTCGGGGAGACGTCGGACGTGAGCGCACGCCGCACGGCACCCGATGCCGGCATGCGTCGCACGCCTGCCGCTCCGGTGCGCAGTACCCCGGCTTCGAAATCGGGCATCCGGCCGGCATCGATCACCACACCCGCCGTTCAATCGCCGGCACGTTCCCTTGGGCAGAAACTCGCCGGTGCATTCCAGGGGAATAGCGGAGCCGCTGCATCGGCGCCAGCCAATGACGGTTGGGACGAATTCTGAGTTGAAATCGGGCGCCGTCCGCACGGCGTCCTGTTTCAAAATCCGGCAATGCCGACAGTGCCGCAACGCATCTGCACAATAAGTAAGCGGGATTGATGCTGCACTGCGATGCCACTGGCTGTGATTCGCTGATTTCGGCGAGGTTTCCCGAACTGGCACGGTTCCTGCTTTGTAAAAGGCATGTCCAGAGGGGACTGCAATAATAAAACTGCGCCCATGAAGGTCGCGACAAACAAGGCCGCTTTCAGCCAAAGGTGATCCCGGATGTACGGACACCAACCGGCTGAAGGCGGCCTTTGCTTTTTCGGGCCGGTTTTTCTGCGCGGCCGCATTGGCGAAACACTCCGGCTCGATTATCTAAGTGCCAGCACATTGGACAAACAGGCAGCAGGGGCAAACCAGCCGCGCTGGCGGCAGGAGTGAATGGCATGACCGACGTGACCAAGGAACAGGTTCTCGACAAGCTTCGGGGCGTTCGCGGACCGGATATGGACGGCAACATCGTTGATATGGGGCTGGTCTCGGATGTCTTCATCTCCGATTCCAAGGTTTATTTCTCGATCACCGTGCCGGCCGAGCGTGCGCGCGAACTCGATCCCCTGCGCGCCGCCGCCGAACGCGTCGTCAAGGACATCCCCGGCGTCAAGGGCGCCATGGTGGCGCTGACCGCAGACAAGAAGGGAACGTCTTCTTCTGCGCCGGTCCAGCGGCCCGCCGCCGCGCCATCCCAGCCGGGCCATTCGCACGCCGGCCATTCCCATGCGGGCCACAGCCATGCGACGGCCGCAGCCGCGCCGCGTACGCCAACGGCAGCGGCCAAAGCCGGCATTCCGGGCGTCGGCGCGATCATCGCGGTCGCGTCCGGCAAGGGCGGGGTCGGCAAGTCGACGACCTCGGTCAATCTTGCCCTGGCGCTGAAGGCCAACGGCCTGCGGGTCGGCATCCTCGATGCAGACATCTACGGCCCGTCGATGCCGCGCCTCCTGAAGATTGCCGGACGCCCGCAGCAGATCGAGGGCCGGATGATCCGGCCGATGGAAAACTACGGCATCAAGGTCATGTCGATGGGCTTCCTCGTCGACGAAGAGGTCGCGATGATCTGGCGCGGGCCGATGATCCAGTCGGCGCTGTTGCAGATGCTGCGCGAGGTTGCCTGGGGCGATCTCGACGTGCTCGTCGTCGACATGCCGCCGGGCACGGGCGACGCTCAGCTGACCATGGCCCAGCAGGTGCCGCTCGCCGGTGCCGTCATCGTCTCGACGCCGCAGGACCTGGCGCTGATCGATGCGCGCAAGGGGCTGGCGATGTTCCGCAAGGTCGAGGTGCCGGTGCTCGGCATCATCGAGAACATGAGCTATTTCATCGCACCCGATACCGGCAATCGCTATGACATCTTCGGTCACGGCGGCGCCCGCAAGGAAGCCGAGCGCATCGGCGTGCCGTTCCTTGGCGAAGTGCCATTGACCATCGGCATCCGCGAGACGTCCGACTCCGGCACGCCGGTCGTCGTCTCCGAGCCCGATAGCGAGATTACCCGCGTCTATCGCGAGGTCGCCAGGAAGGTCTGGGATCAGGTCGCAGCCCACCAGGGCGACAAAGCCCGGACCATGCCGAACATCGTGTTCGAATAGCGCGCCGGGGGAAACGAATCGTCGCTTCACACGCAGGGTTCCGTCTTTGGAAAACGCATCCCGCACATGCGAGCTGTTGACATTCTGTTGCGGTGCGTCGTTAAGTCTTCAGGCGACATTGTGGCGCTTTGCCACTTTCTGCATTGATTTTGAGTTTGCCTTGTTCCATATGCCTCCCCGCATCCGCAAGGATGCACCAGCGGTGCTGCCCTCCGTCGGGCTCCGCATGACCGTGATGACCGTTTGAGGGTTTGTCGTAAACGACGAGAGTTTCCATATGGACCTGCCGCGCGCAGCTTTGATGTCATACGGCCGGATTTTCCCGGTTTGCCATAACGTGGCTCCCTTGACCGCCTGTCGCCGCAGCGATGCGGCGATTGCCCGCGCCTGCACCGATGGTGCCCATGCAAGGGCCGTGGAATGATCACTGCTTATCGTGACAATGGGGAAGCCGTCGTCATCAGCGCGGTGAAGCCGCCTGTTTCCCTGCCATCGGATATCGTCTGGATCGACATGCTGCGCCCGGACAAGGCGGAGGATCTGCTGGTCGAAGGTTTTCTCGGCATCGACGTGCCGACACGCGACGACCTGAAGGATATCGAACCTTCCAGCCGCCTCTATACGGCGAAGGACGCGGTGTTCATGACCGCATCGCTGGTCTGCAAGGCCGAAAGCGGACAGCCGGAACTGACGGACGTGGCCTTCGTTCTGACGAAAGGGCTGCTGATCACCATCCGCTACGATGAACCGAAGGCTTTCGACCTGTTCACGGCGGCGATGCACCGCATCCCCGGCGGCTGCACCACGGGAACGGTTCTGGTGACGCGGCTTTTCGAAACCATCGTCGATCGCACCGCGGAAATTCTCGAGATCGCCGTTGCCCGGATCGATGGTTTGTCGCTGCAGGTTTTTGGCGATCGTCCGGCCGGAAAGCGCCGCCCGCCCCATTTTCTGGAAGCCAAGCTGATGGATGTCGCGTCGCATCACCGGCTGGTGGCAAAGACGCGCGACAGCCTCGCCTCGCTCTCCCGCGTCCTGACCTTTCTCTACACGGTCCCGACCGTGCAGGAAAACAAGGATACCAAGGAACTCTGCCGGACGATTTCGCGCGATATCCAGTCGCTGTCGGAACATGCCTCGTTCATTTCAGGAAACATCACCTTCCTGCTGGACGCCTCTCTCGGGCTGATCAACGTCGAGCAGAACGCCATCATCAAGATTTTCTCGATCGCCGCGGTCGTCTTCCTCCCGCCGACCCTGGTCGCCTCGCTCTACGGCATGAATTTCGATTTCATGCCCGAACTGAAATGGGCTTACGGTTATCCCATGGCCGTCGTCGGCATGGTGATATCGGCAATCGTCCCCTACTATTTCTTTCGCTGGAAAGGCTGGCTTTGAAAGCCTGAAATATTCAGATGTCCCATTCGGTAGCTACTCCCGGAACACGCGATAAAGAATTGCGCAAGTTTCTGCTTCTTGTGCTCGGCTCGGTCGGCGTCGTTTACGGCGATATTGGCACGAGCCCACTCTATGCGTTCCGTGAGGCATTGCGCCCGGTTGCCGCCGACGGTGTCACGCGGTTCGAAGTCATCGGACTGATTTCGCTGATGATCTGGACATTGACGATCATCGTGACGCTGAAGTACGTGTTGTTTCTGCTGCGCGCCGACAACCACGGCGAGGGCGGAACGCTGTCGCTTCTGGCCCTTTTGATGAAAGCCGGCAGCGGCCATGCGTCCCGGCTTTTCTTCATGGGGATCGCGGGCGCAGCGCTTTTCATCGGCGATGCGATGATCACGCCGGCTCTTTCGGTCCTGTCCGCAGTGGAAGGCCTGAAACTGGTGACGCCGGCGCTTTCCGAATACGTCGTGCCGATTTCCGTCGTCATCCTGGTGCTGCTTTTCGCGGTCCAGTCGAAGGGCACCGCCGCGGTATCGAATTTCTTCGGGCCGATTACCGTCGTTTGGTTCCTTGTCATGGGCGCCGCCGGCATCGATCATATCCGCGACGACTTCGGCATCCTCTCGGCCTTCAATCCCTGGTACGCGGTCAACTTCCTGTTCAATGCCGGCTATGTCGGCATCGTTGTTCTCGGAGCGGTGTTCCTGACGGTGACGGGTGCCGAGGCACTTTACGCCGATCTTGGCCATTTCGGCCGCAAGCCGATCCAATGGGCCTGGATCTGCCTGGTCTTCCCAGCGCTGGCGCTCAACTATCTGGGGCAGGGCGCGCTTGTTCTGAAACATCCGGAAGCCATGTCCGACCCGTTCTTCCTGATGTTCCCGGAATGGTCGCTGTTGCCGGTCGTCATCCTCGCCACCGCGGCGACGATCATTGCAAGCCAGGCGGTGATCACCGGCGCATTCTCGCTGACGCGCCAGGCGATCCATCTCGGCTTCCTGCCGCGCATGGCGATCTTCCATACATCCGAGACCCAGACGGGCCAGATTTACGTTCCAAACGTCAACACCCTGCTTCTGTTCGGCGTCATGACGCTGGTCTTCGTGTTCGGCTCGTCGGAATCGCTGGCCACCGCCTATGGTATTTCCGTCACCGGCGCGATGGTTGTCACGACGCTGCTGGCCTTCGAATTCGTTCGCCTGCGCTGGAAATGGCCGCTCTATGCCGCCTGCCTCGTCCTGCTGCCGCTGCTGGCGCTCGAAATGGTCTTCCTGGGCGCCAATCTCCTGAAAATTCATGACGGCGGCTACGTTCCGGTGATGATCGCCATTACGTTCGTGGTCGTCATGTGGACATGGAAGCGCGGCACCAAGATCCTGCACGACAAGACAAGGCATACCGACATCCCGCTCGCCTCCTTCGTCAAGTCGATCGAACGCAAGAGCGAACACGCCCCTGTCTCCGTGCCGGGAACCGCCATCTTCCTGACCAGCGATCCGGAATCGACGCCGGCCGCACTGCTGCACAACATCAAGCACAATCACGTCCTGCATGCGCAGAACTTCATCCTGACGATCCGCACCCTCAACACGCCGGTGGTGCCCAAGGATCAGCGCGTCAGCGCCAGCAGCCTGTCCGAACGCTTCAGCCTGCTTGAAATGCGCTTCGGCTACATGGAGACCCAGAATGTCTCGCAGGCGCTCGGCCTGTTCCGCAAGACGGGGTTGAAGTTCGACATCATGTCGACCTCGTTCTATCTCGGCCGACGCAAGCTGGTGCCCGATGCGCAGTCGGGCATGCCGCACTGGCAGGACAGGCTGTTCATCGGCCTTGCCAATGCCGCGATCGATCCCTCCGACTATTTCCGCCTGCCGACCAATCGCGTCGTCGAACTGGGCTCGCACGTCATCATCTGAGTGATCCGCATTGCGAAAACGCCTCCTCTGCCACGCCGGCGGGGAGGCGTTGTCGTCGCAATCCCTAATTCCGCGACGCCGCATTAACCAACCATCAAGGTTAATGCTTCATTGTCATCGCATGGTTGAGGCGGTAGACGCGCGATTGCGCGCGGCAGGACCGCTTGTCCGATTCACTTTCGCGGGGAAAGGCGGTCCGGCTGTTGTTTGCCGGATGGATACCTGCGTTTGCCAGTGCGTGGAGTACGGTTTTGGTGCGTATGAGTAGACTGTCGCGTCTCAAGTCCGGTTTGTCGCCCGCGCGCTGGACTGCCCCGCTGATGCTCGGCATCGGCCTCTTTGTCGGTTTTCCCTCGGTTTCCGCCCATGCCGACCTTGCAACCTTTCTGTCCGGTATCAACCGTGGCGGCGAACGCTGGCGCATGCACATGACCCGCTCGCCGGCAGGCTCGCTGCACGAGGTCGAGATGGTCTTCAGCGATCCGCGCATCACCGGCGCGCTCGGCGACGGGGCAGGGATCGACATGCCGGATGGCGGCAAGGTGTCGCTGACAGCCGAACAGAAGCAGCCCGATCCGCGCACCGACGAGGACCGGGTGAACCGCAGGGATAAGAAGGGCCGCATCATCGCCGTCGCGCCGATGACGCCGCCGAAGGATTTTACCGCGGGCTCGATCCTGCAGCGCACCAGTTCGCTCACGGAGCCGCTGTTCGATACCGAGGAGCGGATGGCTTTTGCCAAGCCGAAGATCATCGGCAAGGAAATCCAGATCGCCACGGCCTTCTACAAGAAGAAGGCGCCGAAGATCGATCCCGGCATGTCGCCGATGCTGGCAAGTCTCGTGACCAACCAGGGGGCCGACGTTCTGGCCACAGCCTATGGGCCGGCCGAACCGGACTACGCCCGCCAGTCGCCGTTCGATTCGATCCTGCGCGAGGACAAGACCGGCGGCCGCTTCATTCCCGACATCTCACCCGAAGACCATGCCTGGGCGGCAAATCCGCTGCCTGCGGGCGTGTTCTCCGAGGCCGAACAGAAATGCCTGACCTCCGGCATCTATTTCGAATCGCGCGGCGAATCGCTGAAAGGCCAGGCAGCCGTCGCCCAGGTCATCCTCAACCGCGTCCGCAACCCGGCCTATCCGGACACGATCTGCGCCGTCGTCTATCAGAACAAGGGCTGGTTCAACCGCTGCCAGTTCTCGTTTGCCTGCGACGGCATTCCCGACATCGTCTGGTCGCGCGCAAACTGGCAGACCGCCAAGGAAATCGCGCTGGCCGTCACCGCCGGCAAGATCTGGTTCCCGGAAGTCGGCTCCGCGACGCATTATCACGCGACCTATGTGAAGCCCGACTGGGGGCCGACGATGAAGCGGGTGTCCCGGATCGGCAAGCACATCTTCTACCGCACCTATGGCGGCGGATGGAGCTGATATCGCCCGGATTGACGATGGCCGGATAACCTCCGGTCATCCGCCGTTCCGGCAAAGCCCGCGATGATTCCCGGCGAATCCGGCGCGGCATGTGTGAAAATCCCATAACGCAATGTTTTTATTGAGTAATATTGTGGCCTAACAAGGGCCTTTGGTGCCTTGACTATGCAGGCACCTAAAACTATGTTGCGGCCGACTTCAGAACGGGCCGAGCGGTGGCTTCAAATCCGGCCTTTGTGTGACCAAGCTCGTGGTTTATGACCATGACGGGCAGCAAAAGGGAGGATGCCACATGACGGAAAACCGGAAAGAGGGTCTGGAAGATCGGCTGAAACGCCTCGGTTCCGAGCTGTCCGAAAGGCGCAAGGAAGATCCGAAGTACGCTGCGGACGAAGCGCGGGCAGCCGAAAACCGCAAGGGCTATCAGGTCGCCGTGAAGCTTTCGAGCGAATTTGTGGCGGCCATCATTGTCGGTGCACTTCTGGGCTATCTTTTGGACCATTTTGCGGGTACAGGGCCGTGGGGGATGATCATACTTCTCCTCCTTGGTTTTTGTGCCGGTGTGCTGAACGTCCTGCGTTCGGCGGGCATGGTGGCAGCGCCTCATCCCGCGGATCAGCTGGGAAAAGGCATCAAGAACAAGAGTGACGACGCTTAGACGCAGTCGTCGCAGGGTGAAATGTCCGCCATATGGCGGTTCAGTAACGAGAGAGAGCGGCTGTGGCAGGCGATAAGGTAGATCCGACCCACCAGTTTATGATCAACAAGATCTTTTCGATCGAGTTTGGCGGCATTGATTTTTCGTTCACCAACGCATCGCTGTTCATGGTCGCGACCGTTGTCGTGGCGGCCGGCTTTCTCTACTTCACGACGTCGAAGCGCAGCCTGGTTCCAGGCCGCATGCAGTCCGTCTCCGAGATTTCGTATGAATTCATTGCCTCCATGCTGCGCGAAGGCGCCGGCAGCCACGGCATGAAATTCTTCCCGATGGTGTTCTCGCTGTTCATGTTCATCCTGACGGCGAACATGCTCGGCATGATCCCCTACTTTTTCACCATTACCAGCCAGATCATCGTGACCTTTGCGCTTGCGCTGTTCGTGATCGGCACGGTTCTGGTTTACGGTTTTTACAAGCACGGCCTTGGCTTCCTCAATGTGTTCGTGCCCTCTGGCGTACCCGGCATCCTTTTGCCACTCGTGATTTCCATCGAAATCATCTCCTTCCTGTCCCGCCCGATCAGCCTTTCGGTTCGTCTCTTTGCGAACATGCTGGCCGGTCACATCACGCTGAAGGTGTTCGCAGGCTTCGTAGCCTCGCTCGGAACCCTTGGCGCGCTGGGTATCGGAGGGGCGGTTCTGCCGCTCATCATGACCGTGGCCCTCACGGGTCTCGAATTCCTCGTCGCCTTCCTCCAGGCCTATGTCTTTGCGGTGCTGACGTGCATGTACCTCAACGACGCAGTGCATCCGGGTGGCCACTAAGGAATAAAGTCGTGGGGCTTTCCTTATCAGGAAAGTGCCAAAGTTAGCCGCAACAACCATTTCGAAGGAGAAAATCATGGACGCGGAAGCAGCAAAGTACATCGGCGCAGGTCTCGCTTGCCTCGGTATGGCCGGCACGGCTCTTGGCCTCGGCAACATTTTCGGCAGCTACCTGTCGGGCGCCCTGCGCAACCCGTCGGCCGCTGACAGCCAGTTCGGCCGTCTCGTATTCGGCTTCGCCGTTACGGAAGCTCTGGGCATCTTCTCGCTGCTCGTAGCGCTGCTGCTCCTTTTCGCCGTCTAAGTTCGGCCTGAAGGCAGGGCCGCGGTTCAAGCCGCGGCCCGCATCTTTTCTGAATGCACCTGGAGGTGAGCATGTTCGTGACTTCGGCCTACGCCCAGTCAACCACCACCGAAGGCGCAGAGACCCACGACGCCGCTGCCGGCGAGGTCCACACCGAAACCGGTGTAGCCCATGAAGGCGGACATGGCTCGGGAGTGTTCCCGCCCTTCGATACTTCGACATTCGCATCGCAGCTTCTCTGGCTGGCGATTACCTTCGGTCTTTTCTACCTTCTGATGTCGAAGGTCGTCATGCCGCGCATCGCCGGCATTCTCGAAACGCGCGGCGATACCATTGCGCGCGATCTCGATGATGCCGCCCGTTCGAAGGCAGAGGCGGACGCAGCGATTGCTGCCTATGAACAGGAACTGGCCGCTGCCAAGGCCAAGGGCAACGCGATTGCGTCCACTGCGCGCGAAGCCGCAAAGGCAAAGGCAACTGCCGACCGTACCGCGGTCGAAGTCAGCCTGAACAACAAGATTTCCGCAGCCGAAGCCCGCATCGCCGACATCAAGACGAAGGCTCTGGCCGACGTTGGAGCGATTGCCGAGGAAACGGCAACCGCCGTCGTCGAGCAGTTGATCGGCGGCAAGGTATCGAAGGCCGAGATCGCGTCCGCGGTCAAGGCATCGGCGAAGTAAGGAGAGCATCATGGACATGACCTCACTGGCCACATTCTGGGCCACAGTCGGCTTGGTGCTTTTCCTCGCGCTGATCGTCTATCTCAAGGTGCCGGGCATGCTGGCGAAGTCGCTCGACGAGCGCGCCGACCGGATCACCAACGAACTCGCCGAAGCCAAGCGCCTGCGCGCCGAAGCGCAGGGCTTGCTCGTCGAATACCAGAAGAAGCGCAAGGAAGCCGAAACAGAGGCCGCCAATATCGTGGCCGCGGCCGAACGCGAAGCCGAAATGCTGACGACTGAGGCCAAGCAGAAGACCGACGAATTCGTCGCACGCCGCACCGCCCTGTCGGAACAGAAGATCAAGCAGGCCGAAACCGATGCCATCAATTCGGTTCGCGCGATCGCCGTCGACATCGCCATTGCGGCGGCCGAAAGCGTTATCACGGCGAAGTCGGATACCGCCACGCAGGCAACCCTGTTCGCCAAGGCCATCAGCGATGTGAAGACACGCCTGAACTGATCAATTCGGTTCAAAGGGAATGAAAGAAGGTCGGCTCGCGCCGGCCTTTTTTGTTGCGCAATGAAGAGGTGGCGGCAACGGCTTTTGGATGGCTTTCTGAGCACTCGAATGCAGTTTCCGGTTGATGAGTTTCCACTAAGCCCGAAATCCCGGCGTCACCCCCCTCTGTCGGCGACGCCGACATCTCCCCCTCAAGGGGGGAGATTAGCCGCAATCTTTGGAGCATCTGGGGAAACGAATGATCTCCCCCCTTGAGGGGGAGATGTCACGAAGTGACAGAGGGGGGTAAGTGTCCCCGATCTCGGAAGGGATCAGGCGGAAACCGTTTGAGGATTGCCCACAGACATGTTTGCGATATCAGCAAGACAGTCAATCAGTTGCCGTTCAATGCTGACGGAGCCATGGTCAGGCAGGCCTGCTCGAATTCGCGCATGGTTTCCGGGCTGTTGTCTTCCGGCAGGACGGCATCGGTTGCCATGTCCGTCGCGTCATCCACCGTCTGTCCGTCGTAGACGAAGGACTGGATGTAGTAGGCGAGCCCGCCTTTCCACACCTTGCGGCCGTCGATATCCTTGCAGGCATAGGCCGTCTGCAGGTCGGACTGCATCGCATCGGCTGTCGGCTGCTCTGCTGCGGATACATCAGCAGTCGCTGTGGCAGCCATCAAGATCAGACCAAAGAGCAAGTTTCGATCCTTTCAGGGAATCGCGGGTACATCTGTCATGTGATCCTATAACCCGTCCGCTTTGCCGTTTGTTACCGGGGGCACGCCAGACAGAAGAAAAACTCCCGCTGTGTCTTCGCTGCCGATACCCTGTCTTGCAAATCGTCAATGCATGGCCGGCCTGCTTGTTCCCGAAAAGTCAAAGCCGGTTTCAGGCGGGCAGTTCCTCTTCCGGCGTTTCCACTCCGTCCTGCCTCAGCGGTCGAAAACTCATGCGGTGCAGCGGGCAGGGGCCGTGGCTGCCGATGGCATTGCGATGGCGCTTCGTGGCATATCCGGCATGCACGGCAAAACCATAGGCTGGAAAAACCAGATCGGCGCGGGTCATCATCCGGTCGCGTGCCACCTTGGCGACGATCGAGGCCGCCGCGATCGAGAAGGACCGCGCATCGCCCTTGACCACCGCCTTGCCCGGGCAGGCAAGCCCGGGCGGTACGTCGCGGCCATCGGCCAGCACCAGCGCCGGACGTAAGGAGAGGCCCAGGACCGCGCGGCGCATGGCATCGAGGCTCGCCTTGCGGATATCCGTGCCATCGATCCTGCCGGCAGCCGAGGAGGCGATGGAGACGATGGCCGAGGAGAGAATGATCTCGAACAGCACTTCGCGCCTGGCGATCGACAGCTGTTTGCTGTCGTTCAGCCCTTCCGGAATATTGTCGGGATCGAGAATGACGGCGGCAGCGACAACCGGTCCTGCCAGCGGCCCGCGGCCGGCCTCATCGGTCCCAGCGACCGGCCAGAGCCCATCGCGTCTGCCCGCCAGCTCGAAGCTGAAATCGGGGCCTTCGATGGTCTCGAAAAGAAAGGGGGAATCGGGCGGTGTGCGTCGTGACATGCGGCGAAACTCGCACACAAGCCCGATTCCCTGCAAGTCCTCCGGCAGTGAGGCGGCTGCCGGAGGATGACCGATCCTGCCTCGGGGCAAGAAACAGCATCGGTATGCGAATGTCCGGAAATCGCTCCCGGAAAATCTTTCAGCGCCCGGCTAGAGCAACGACAGCTGAACGCCGGTCCCAAGCGGCGGAACGAACAGATCGCAGTTCAGCGGGCGCTTCCCCACGTTCAGTTCGAGCCGCTTGGCCGCCAGTTCGAAACGCCGGCCGATCTGCCAGGCATAGGGACCGGCGCCCTTCATGCGCTTGCCGAACTCGGCATCGTAATCCTTGCCGCCGCGCATCGAGCGCACCAGTGACATGACGTGACGATAGCGGTCCGGATAGTTCCTGAGCAGCCAGTCGCGAAACAGCGGGCTCACCTCCAGCGGCAGGCGCAGAAGAACGTAGCTTGCCTGGGTGGCGCCGGCGGTCTTGCCGGCATCCAGCACGCGCTCGATCTCGTGGTCGTTGAGGGCCGGAATGACCGGAGCCATCATCACGGTTGCCGGGATGCCGGCCTCAGACAGCGCCTTGATCGCCTCCAGGCGCTTGGATGGCGTCGAGGCGCGCGGCTCCATCAGCCGGGCGAGCTTGCGGTTGAGCGTCGTCACCGACAGGCCGACTTTCGCCAGCCCCTTCTCGGCCATCGGCGCCAGGATATCGATGTCGCGCATGACCATTGCCGATTTGGTGACGATCATCACCGGATGATCGGCGGCCTTCAGTACCTCGAGGATCTGGCGCATGATCCGCCATTCCTTCTCGATCGGCTGATAGGGGTCGGTGTTGGTGCCGATCGCGATCGGGCGAACCTTGTAGCCGGGCTTTGCCAGTTCGCGCTCCAGAAGCTTGGCGGCGTCCGGCTTGGCAAACAGCTTTGCCTCGAAATCGAGCCCCGCCGACAGGCCCATATAGGCGTGGGTCGGCCGGGCAAAGCAGTAGATGCAGCCATGCTCGCATCCACGGTAGGGATTGACGGAGCGGTCGAAAGGAATGTCGGGCGAATCGTTACGGCTGATGATCGAGCGGGGCTTTTCAATCTGCACCTCTGTCTTGAAAGCCGGCAGTTCCTCCAGCGAATTCCAGCCGTCATCTTCCAGCGCGCGCGAAACGGGCTCGAAACGGCCCGACGCATTGATGGCGGCACCCCGGCCGCGCCTCCGGTCGATCTCGATCCGCAGCCCGGAACCGGCGATCATCGCTTCGGCCATATCTGCCGTATTGGCAGGCGCCAAGGCACCCTGCCTGATGTGAGACAGCTCGTTCATGGGTTTCTCCGGGGGAATGTCTTTGCAGACGCTCCGATATCCTCTGATTATTTTCCTATCGTGAAAATGAGAACATTGCAAGAACAAAATAGACAAAGTTGCCGGCCTGTTCTCTTCCGCTTCGCCCAGGCGCGACGATTTTCGGGTTCGTTTGCGCGCGTATTCATCATGAATGAAAAGTTAATTGCCCGGAAACGAAGGGTTTGTGGAAATTGTGTGTGCGATGCGGTATGGACGGCGATGCTGACGATCATCATGGAAACCCGCAACAATGAAGCTGAACTGGCGCAGACACTGTCGGCGTTGGTTGCGGGTGCCGTTGAAGGCCTTGTGAGCGACGTGATCATTCTGGATCACGCCTCGCGGGACGGCTCCAGCCGTGTCGCGGATGCGGCGGGTGCCCGCTTCTGCATCAGCTGGGACATGAAGGACATCGTCCGCTCGGCGCGTGGAGACTGGCTGCTGCTGCTCGAGCCGGGTGCAAGGCCGGCCGGGCGCTGGATCGACGACATCGCCGAATACATGTCGCTCAGCAAGGTACCGGCGCGGTTTTCGCCTTCGCGGCTGCATCGGCGGCCGTTCCTGCAACGTGTCGTGAAGCGTGCCGCGCCGCTGGAGCTCGGGTTTCTCCTGTCGCGGCAGCAGGCAACGGCGATCGCAAAATCGGGCATGCAGCTGAGTGATTTCGCCACGGGCAGGGCAGTGCGCCGGCTTGGCAGCGAACTGGTGCCTGCCTGGGTTGCGATCGGCAACCGCCCCGCCGCGGACGATACCCACCAATAAAAAGACAGGCCCTTTCGGACCTGTCTGTACTTCATTGAAAATCGATGTTCAAAAAGGGCTTTCCGCGCGGCCGCGGCCGCGTCGTCGTATCGCTTTGCGGAGCGGATTTCTAAAGAATGAAATCCGCTGCATTCATGCTGGTCACGTTGATCTGGATGTGGAAATCGGATGTTCCGTTTCCGTCGATATCGCCGGATATGATGCCGTTCGAGAAGCGCAGCTCTCCCGCATGTCCGCTGAAGCCGGCAGAGCCGATGAATGAGAACGCCTGATTTGCGGCGGCCGTGCTGTTTGCGTCGATGGTGGCGAGGTCGACCTTGTCGCCCTGGCTGCGGCTGAAGTCGATGATGACATCGCGATTGGCGCCGGTGACGCTTTCATTCTTGTTGTTGAAATCGAACTTGTCCGCGCCGCCGTCGCCGTGCAGTTCGTCGCGCCCTGTGCCGCCGATCAGCCTGTCATTGCCGCCGAGCCCGGAGAGAATATCGTTTCCGCCGCGGCCGTTCAGCGTGTTGACGCCGTTCGACCCGAGGATGGTGTCGCCGACATTGGTGCCAGCGGCATTCTCGATGCTGACCAGCGTTTCGAAACGGTTGGCCCCTGTCTGGGCAAAACCCTGGCCGAGATCGATGCCAACGCCTGTGCCGCCGAGCGTGCTGCTGTCGTCGCGCGGCTCATAGCTGATCGTGTCGCTGCCCGAGCCGCCGTTGAACAGGTTCTGCCAGCCTTCGGAAAAGAAGCTGTCATTTCCGCTGTCGCCGAAATAGTCGCTATGGAAGGTCGATACGGCAATGGTGTCGTTGCCGGCGCCGGCGCGGATGGTATCGAAAGCCGAGCCGCTGAAGGCGAAGCCCTGACCGACATAGGTGTCGTCGCCGTCGCCGAGACGAATGTCGTTGCCGCCCTCGAAGGCATTGACGACGCCGTCGTCGCCTTTGCCGGCATCGACGAAGTTGGAGCCGCCAAGATCGTCGGAACGGTTGAGATTGATGACGTCGTTGCCGTCCTTGGCGAAAATATCGAGAAAGGCGCGGTTGCCCTGGTCGATGCGATCTGCGCCATTGGTGCCGTCGATGCGTATCCGTGCCATGTCCGTCTCCTCATCTCGTGTTGTCGATGAGGACAGTTCTACGATGCAGCGGCATGGCGCGCTGTTCCGGATGGAACAGGGAAGGCAAGGGATTGTTTAAGGGAGCGGACTACCCGCACTTCAGGTGCTCGTCGAGCCTCGGCATGATCTCGACGAAATTGCAGGGCATGTGCCGATAATCGAGCTGCTGCTTCAGGATGCCGTCCCAGGCATCGCGGCAGGCGCCGGGCGAGCCGGGAAGCACGAAGATGAAGGTGGCATTGGCGACGCCGCCGGTCGCCCGCGACTGGATCGTCGAGGTGCCGATCTTGTCGTAGGAAATCCGGTGGAAGACCTCGGAAAAGCCGTCCATGCGCTTCTCGAACAGCGGCTCCAGCGCCTCGGGCGTCACATCGCGGCCGGTGAAGCCCGTCCCGCCGGTGGTGATCACCACGTCGATTGCATCGCTGAGCGTCCAGGCCTTCACCTGCGCGGCGATCTCGGCCTTGTCGTCGGGCACGATGGCGCGGGCTTCAAGGCGATGCCCGGCGTCCTGTATGCGCGCAACCAGCGTGTCGCCCGAACGATCGTCGGCAAGCGTGCGCGTGTCGGAAACGGTGAGGACCGCGATGCCGACGGGAACGAAGGGTCTTGCTTCCTTAGTCTCGGCCATCGCAATTTCCCTCTCCATTCACACTGTTGCAGGCCAGAACGTACCAGTTCGGGTTTTGTCTTGAAAGAACGGTCGCCGCCGCGTCTCGCGAATCCGTGTCGGCAAACAGCGCAAAACAGGAGGCACCGGAGCCGGACATCCGGACGAAGGAAGCGCCCGTGTCCATAAGCGCTTTCGAGACCGCTTCGATTTCCGGCTCCAGCTTGCGGGCAGGCGGTTCGAGATCGTTGCGCAGGCTTTGCAGGGTCGCGATCCAGTCGCTGGCCGATCGTTGGCCCTGCGGAATGCTCAGAGGCGGATTCGTCTTGCTCGTCAGCATCCGGAAAATGACCGGCGTCGAAACGGCCTTCAGCGGATTGACGATCAGCATCGGGAAAGACGGAAACTCGGCAAAACGCTCGATATCCTCACCGATCCCGCGCGCGATCAACGGCCGGCCTTCCAGGCACATGGGGACATCCGCACCGAGTTGCAACGCTATTTTCTTGAGGCTGTCGATATGAACGGAAGTTCCCCATAGCTCTCGCAATCCGAGAAGCGTTGCTGCCGCATCCGCAGAACCACCGCCGATACCGGAAGCGACCGGCAGGTTCTTTTCGAGATGTAGATGAACGGGGCCAGCTTCAACACCGCGCTCGGTCAGATACGCCCGCAACAGGTCGCGCGCCTTGAGAACCAGATTGCCGGCAGCCTCTTCGCCCGTCAGCGGAAGATCCACGGAAAAACGGCCTGAGACGGTAAAGCGGTCTTCCGCCGAAATGGAAAAGCCGATGCGGTCTCCCGCATCGGCGAATGTCACAAGGCTTTCGAGCAGATGATAGCCGTCCGCCCTCTGGCCGACGACATGCAGGCCCAGATTGATCTTCGCGGGGGCCACTCGGGTGAGCGCGAAGCCTGGAATTCCTGCATCCGTTGCCATCTTATGCCGGGATCAGGATTTCTTGTCCGGCACTGTTGCGTCCGGAGTCACCTTCTTCGGCAGCGCATCGCCCGCTTCGGCGGCAGCCGGGACCTTGGCTTCGACGGGCGGCAGGCCGCTCTCGATCTTCGCCTTGATCTTCGGGATTTCCGCTTCCTCGGGCTTCAGCGCCAGCGTCTGGTTCCACTGGAACACGGCCTCGAGCTTGCGCCCGACACGCCAGTAGGCGTCACCCAGATGATCGTTGATCGTCGCATCGCCCGCCATCAGTTCGGCCGCACGTTCCAGTTCGACGACGGCATCGTCGAAGCGGTTCATCCGATAATAGGCCCAGCCGAGCGAATCGACGATGTAGCCGTCATCCGGCTTCAGATCGACCGCCTTGCGGATCATCCCGAGGCCTTCCTCGAGATTGATGTTCATGTCGACCCAGGAATAGCCGAGATAGTTCAGCACCTGCGGCTGGTCGGGGTTGAGCTCAAGTGCCTTCTTGAAGTTCGGCTCGGCCTTGTCCCACATCTTCTGGCGTTCATAGGCAATGCCGCGCTGGAAGAAGATCGTCCAGTCGCTGCGCTGCGGTACAGGACCGATGGCCTCGGCGGCGCGGTCGTAGACCAGGCCCATCTCCTTGTAGTCCTTGGCATCCGAAAGCACGCTGCCATAGGCGATATAGCTGCGCACATCCTTCGGATCGAGATCGATCAGCGCCTTCAGGTGCTGCTTGGCTTCATCCACCTTGCCGATCGAGGCGAGGCTCAGGCCAAGCTGCATTTCCGACAGCCGCCGCATCGGCGAATTTTCCGGTACGCTCTGATAGAGCGCGATTGCGCGCTCCGGCTTCTTCAAGTTTTCGGCGATACCACCGAGCATGACGAGGATATCGGCGCTTTCCGGATCGAGTGCACGGGCTGTCTGCAGATAGAGCGAGACGATGTCTTCCGCGCCGTCGCGGTTGAGCGCTGCGCCGATCGAGAAGAGTACGGCGGCGGCACCCTGCGTGGCGCTACGGACCTGCTGCTCCTGCGGCTTGCCCTCTTCGATGCTGGTGCGCAGCGCCTTCAGTGGCGCATAGTTGTTGATGAAGCCCTCGCCGACGGAAACCGCGTCCAGCGCCTTCTGCCTGTTGCCGTCGCGCGCTTCCAGCTTTGCCAGCGCAACAACGGCGCGCATGAACGTATCGGGTGCGGCACTTCCGCCTTCACGGTCGAGAACGGCGTCGTTCAGCTTCGAGCGGGCCGTGGCCTTGTCGCCAGCTGCCAG
The DNA here is from genome assembly GCF_017873135.1 of Rhizobium herbae. Taxonomy (GTDB): domain Bacteria; phylum Pseudomonadota; class Alphaproteobacteria; order Rhizobiales; family Rhizobiaceae; genus Pararhizobium; species Pararhizobium herbae. Next base: position 141,702 of record NZ_JAGGJV010000005.1, read on the forward strand.
CGCGATGGCGCCTTCATGGTAGGACTTGAAGATGCGGAACCATTCCGGCCCTTCCATCGCCTCGATTGCGGCGATCGCGTCCTTCGGCTTGCCTTCGCCGGCTTTCGCCCAGCCGAGCAGCAGGCCGTTCATCAGCCGGTCGAGATCGTTCGGGCCTTCGTAGTTCAGGATTTTCTCGGCGTGGCGGTATTCCCGCTTGCGGATCGCCTCGACGGCGCGGGCGATAGTCGTGATCCGCTCGACGGAGCTATCCGACTTCAACTCCTCGGCAATCTTCACGCCGTCGTCGAAATTGCCGTTCATCAGCAATGTGATCATCAGGCGCTGCTTGACGTCGACATTATCCGGTTCGAATTCGAGAGCCGTCCGGTAGAGCCTGGTCGCCGTATCGAGATCGTGGTCGACATCGGCGGTTCGCGCGGCGAGAAACGCGCCGGAAAAGCTGTTGACCGAATTCAGGTCGAAAGGCTTGCTTTCCTCCACGGCAGCCTTTTCCTCGGCAAAGCCCTGGGAAGCGCCGGAAAGAGACGCCAAGGCCAGGAAGGCTGCACCGCTGAGCAGGCGAAGAAGGTGTTTTTGCCGCATGACAAGCCTTTCGTTACGGGCGACGCCCCTTGGCGCCGACGCCGGATTCGCGCGGAATCAGTCCCAAATCAATAACGCATAACCCGGCAAACCGGAATCGGTTTGAGTGCAAGGCAAAACGCAATTCGACATGTTGCCCTCGACCTTCGCACATTCGATCGGGCGGTTGGCACGGCAACTCCGGTAGCATGGACGGATAGAATGGCTTTTTTGGCGCAGTGCGGCAAGAAATTCCTCTTGGGACTCCAGCGCGGCAATTGATCGCCGTGTCAGCTCACCCGGTCGATGCAGAAATCGATGACCTCGAGAAGCGCCGCCTTCCACGGCGACTCCGGCAGCGGCGCCAGCGCGTCCCGGGCAATGGTGCCATAGTGCTGCGCCCTTGCGATGGTGTCGCTCAAGCCGCCGTAGCGGGTGATCAGGCCGAGCGCTTTTTCGAGGTTCTGGTCGTTGCTCTCGCCGCCTTCGATCGCTTCGCGCCAGAAGCTGCGCTCGTCGGCCGTGCCGCGGCGATAGGAGAGAATGACCGGCAGGGTGATCTTGCCCTCGCGAAAATCGTCGCCGGTATTCTTGCCGAGGTCCGCGGCCTTGCCGCCGTAATCCAGCACGTCATCGACCAGCTGGAAGGCGAGGCCAAGGTTCATGCCGTAGGATTTCAGCGCATTGCGGCTTGCCTTGTCGGTCTTGGCGACGATCGGGCCGACTTCGGCGGCGGCGGCAAAAAGCGCTGCCGTCTTGGCGCGGATGACGGAGAGATAGTCGTCTTCGGTCGTCTCCATGTTCTTGGCGACGGAGAGTTGCAGCACTTCGCCCTCGGCGATGACGGAAGCGGCTGTCGAAAGCACGTCGAGCGCTTCCAGCGAGCCGACATCGACCATCATGCGGAAGGCCTGGCCGAGCAGGAAGTCGCCGACAAGCACGCTCGCCTGGTTGCCCCAGATCATTCGTGCCGTCGATTTGCCGCGGCGCAGATCGCTCTCGTCGACCACGTCGTCGTGCAGCAGCGTGGCGGTGTGCATGAATTCGACCGAGGTCGCCAGCTTGATATGGGCATCGCCGGTAAAGCCGAACATCGCTGCGGAAGCGAGCGTCAGCATCGGGCGCAGGCGCTTGCCGCCGGAAGAAATCAGGTGGTTGGCCACTTCCGGAATCATCTGGACGTCGGAACCGGCCTTGGACAGGATGAGCTGGTTGACGCGCTCCATGTCCGCCTTGGTCAGGTCGACGAGCGGCTTTACCGATGCCTGTTTGTTTTTGCTGTCTTCCAGCGGTATCACTACGCCCAACACAAGGGACTCCTGTTCAAATTCCAGTTCGGACAATAGAAAGGGGGGCTTGTGGCGGCAAGAGGCGAATTGTCCCGCTTGCTCAAATAAGGCAGGAAAACGACCCGGAATGAAGGAATTGATCCGTACCAATGATGCTGTCGTGCTGTCTTTTGCCGAAAGCCTGATGAAGGACGCGGGCATCGGCTGTTTCATCGCCGATCAGGGCATGAGCATTCTCGAAGGCTCGCTTGGCTTGCTGCCCCGCCGGTTTCTGGTCGATGAGGACGATGCCGACGAGGCGCGGCAGGTCCTGATCGACGCCGGGCTAGAGGCGGAATTGCGCGACGCATGACGGCTGCCGCTACCGAAACCATCGACAGCTTCCACCGTGGTCAATTCCACGTGATGCAGCCATTGGGGCAGGGACATCGGTCCGGCATGGACGCCATGCTGCTCGCCTCGCTGGTCGCCACGGACAAGCCTTGCCGTGTCGCCGATCTCGGCGCCGGCGCCGGCGCTGCCGGCATGGCCGTTGCCTCGCGGCTGGAAAATGCCGAGGCGCTCCTGGTCGAGCGCTCGCCGCTGATGGTGCAGTTCGCCCGCAAAAGCCTTGCCCTGCCGGAAAATGCGCGCTTCGCCCCCCGCGTGTCGGTACTCGAGGCCGATGTCTCGCTCACGGGCCGGGCCCGCGTCGCCGCCGGTCTTGCCGACGACAGCTTCGATCACGTCATCATGAACCCGCCCTTCAACGACGCCTCCGACCGCAGGACGCCGGATGCGCTGAAGGCCGAGGCGCATGCGATGACGGAAGGGCTGTTCGATATCTGGATCCGCACGGCCGGCGCCATCGTCAGGCCCGGCGGACAGCTGTCGCTGATCGCGCGGCCGCAATCGATCGCCGAGATCATCTCCGCCTGCGGCCGCCGTTTCGGCGGCATCGAGATCACCCCGCTGCATCCGCGCGTTGGCGAAAACGCGGTGCGCATCCTCGTCACGGCGATCAAGCAGAACCGCGCACGGCTGACGCTGCGGGCGCCGCTGATCGTGCACGAGGAGGGGACGCACAAGTTCGCCGCGCTGGTCGACGACCTGAACAACGGCCGCGTCGCCTACCCCCGCCGGCGATGATTTTTACTGGCTGCCATTGCGTTTGCCGCGCCAATGCATACATGCCAACACGCACAATGATTGAATGAATGCAGGGAGTTCAGATGGCCGGATTGTTCAGGAAGCTGTTGCCGAGGCGTTTTCGCAAGGACGGCGTGACGATCCCGGTGGTCCGGCTGCATGGTGCGATCATGGCGGGCGGCAGCCAGTTTCGTCCCGCGCTGAACCTGGCGAACATCGCGCCGGTGCTTGAGAAAGCCTTCTCCATGAAGGATGCGCCGGCCGTCGCCATCTCGGTCAATTCCCCCGGTGGCTCTCCGGTCCAGTCGCGGCTGATCTACCAGCGCATCCGGGATCTCGCAGACGAAAAGAAGAAGCGGGTCATCATCTTCGTCGAGGATGTCGCGGCCTCCGGCGGCTACATGATCGCGCTGGCCGGTGACGAGATCATTGCCGATCCGACCTCGATCGTCGGCTCGATCGGCGTCGTTTCCGGCGGCTTCGGCTTTCCCGAGCTGTTGAAGAAGATCGGCGTCGAGCGGCGTGTCTACACTGCCGGTTCCAACAAGGTGATGCTTGACCCTTTCCAGCCGGAAAAGGAAACGGACATCGAGTTCCTGAAGGGACTGCAACTCGAAATCCACGACATCTTCATCGGCATGGTCAAGGCGCGGCGCGGCCACCTGCTTGCCGATACGCCGGATATCTTCTCCGGCCTGTTCTGGACTGGCCGGCGCGGCCAGGAGCTCGGGCTGGTCGACAGCCTTGGCGACATGCGCGGCGAATTGAAGAAGCGGTTTGGCGCAAAGACCGAGTTGCAACTGGTATCCGCCTCGCGCGGCCTGTTCGGCCGCCGTCAGCCGGGTGCGTCGCTCGTTGGCGGGATGGCCGAGCGCTTCGCTGCATCCACCGTTTCAGGCCTTGCCGAGGTGGCGGAGGAAAGAGCATTATGGGGCCGCTTCGGCCTTTGATCACCTGAGGAAAAACGGGGGGCGCGCATGCCGCAAATGATTATACTGCTGCTGTTCGCAGCCGTCGCCTGGATGGGCTACCGTAAGTTCGTGGCCGACGCGGAGAAACTCTCCCGCCGCCAGCAGGAAGCCCGCCGCCGTGAGGAAACCGGCACGCAAGGCACGCTGGTCAAGGATCCGGTGACGGGGGAGTATCGGCTGAAGAAGCCGGAGTGATGTTACTCTTGGCGCTCTTTGACCCGTGCCATCCAATTGGCCCCGCCATATGTGATGCAGATGACATCGACTGCTTTTCTCTCGTCATCGACGGTAAAGCAGATAACTGCCTTGCTCGAAGCGGGAATGACGCGAAGCCTAGGATATATTTCACCACGGATGGTGCCGATATGCGGGAAGTCGGTCAATGAGAAAAGGCTGCGTTCGATCTCTTCGACTTTCTCTTCGGCAACGTCGTATCCGGCATAGTCCCCGATAAAAATGGTTACCTTCAAAAGATCGTTTTTGACGAGTGGATGGCGGATGACCTTATACGCCATTCCGCTTTTCAGCCTTTTTTTTGCTGATAAGAGCGCGAACTTCCTCGAACATCGTGTCCCCCTCTAGCGGAATCCACTGTTCTCTCGGTAATTCCATGCGCTGCCGGATTTCGTCGGCCATGTTCGCTACCGCATCGTCGGGAGACTGTCTGTTCAGCATCATCTGCTCGATGCTGGCCTCGATCAGCTCGGAAACGGATGGATAGACTCCCTCTTCGACCATCTTTTCCGCATAGCGCAGGTTGCGTTCGGAAATGGTGACGGTAGTCTTGATGTTCATGGTTCGTCTCCGATGCAAAACACACAAGTATAATACGTTATGTATTGACCCTTGTCCTCTCCCATGGCACCTGTCGCCGCAAAATTAGGTAACTGGTATCGCTCCATGACCGCACCCCTGCCTGACCATATGAACCCGAAGCGCTCCTTTCAGGCGCTGATCCTGACACTGCACGCCTACTGGGCCGACAAGGGATGCGCGGTTCTTCAGCCTTACGACATGGAAGTCGGCGCCGGCACGTTTCACCCGGCAACGACGCTGCGGGCGCTTGGTCCGAAGCCCTGGCGGGCCGCCTATGTGCAGCCGTCGCGCCGTCCGACCGACGGCCGTTATGGCGAGAACCCCAACCGGTTGCAGCACTACTATCAGTACCAGGTCATCCTGAAGCCCAATCCGTCGAACCTGCAGGAACTCTACCTCGGCTCGCTGGAGGCGATCGGCCTCGATCCGCTGCTTCACGACATCCGCTTCGTCGAGGACGATTGGGAAAGCCCGACGCTTGGCGCCTGGGGCCTCGGCTGGGAATGCTGGTGCGACGGCATGGAAGTCTCGCAGTTCACTTACTTTCAGCAGGTCTGCGGCATCGAATGCGCGCCGGTCTCCGGCGAATTGACCTACGGCCTCGAGCGCCTCGCCATGTATGTGCAGGGCGTCGACAACGTCTACGACCTGAACTTCAACGGCCGCGAAGGCGACGAGAAGATCAGCTATGGCGACGTCTTCCTGCAGGCCGAACAGGAATATTCACGCCACAATTTTGAATATGCCAACACGGCGATGTTGCAGCAGCATTTCGTCGATGCCGAAAAGGAATGCCTGGCGCTTCTCGCTGCCGGTGCGCCGGACACGGGTGCCAACGCCATCCTGCACAAATGCGTCTTCCCGGCCTATGACCAGTGCATCAAGGCCAGCCACGTCTTCAACCTGCTCGATGCCCGTGGCGTCATCTCGGTCACCGAACGCCAGAGCTATATCCTGCGCGTGCGCACGCTCGCCAAGGCCTGCGGCGAGGCTTTTCTGCTGACGGATGCCGGCGGGGTAAACCTGGTCAATCAGGCTGCTTGAGCGCTAGTCTCTGGCACTAGCACCAGGCGCGTCCGATCCTGCGTGGAAAGCCGGCCGAAACCGGGTGTGACAGGTTGAAACGGCTAGACGTCTGCTCGGTGATAACCGGGGTCAGCGCCTGCCCGAATAGCGCACCCGTACCGGCACGAAGCTCCGTTGTTTCCGGTCCTGTTTCTGCGCGCGGCTGGCTGCCATGTGGCTCAGGCAGATGAGAACCAGTGCCGAGAGGGTGATCATGGAGAGGATGGTCATGTTTCAAGTTTCGCACTTCACCGATGGTTGGGCGGGTTCGCTTCGCTCTGCGTTGCGCCGTAAGGTTTCGGAGCAGCCTTCATGGCCAATGGCGCGGCATGAGCTGTCGCGCTTACGCTGAAAACATCGGTGAAGGATACGCGATGCGTGATTGACGGCAATCGCGAGTTATAACTATGCGCACGCGAGCCGTTTCGATCGAGGAAGGGCCGGATTGCCTTAAATGTGCAATCAATGGAGGATTTGTGTAAAATAGACAATTTTCAAGGGAAAACAATCTGTTGAATTTTCTCGGCTGTTCAGCAAGCGTTTAAAGAGTTTGTTCTAAAGTGGTCGCCAGCGATGAACTCAGGACACACCATGGAAGACGAGGACATTCTCCCGCCGGCGGTTTTAGCCTCGATGCTGATGCGGATGTTCGAGTTCGCGCCGATCGCGATGGCGATTACCACCAGCGATGCGAAGACGTCCAGCTATGCGAAGGTCAACGACGCCTACCTGCGGCTGACCGGCCTGAAATGGGAAAACATCCGTGGCAAGAAGCTGACGTCGGATGGGGCCGCGATCGACAATCCCGCCCGCGACCGCCGCCACCGCCTGCTGGCGGAAGAGGGGGCCTACGAGCTGGAAGAAGTCGATATCGCCTATGCCGACGGCACGGTCATCCCGACTTTGATCTCTGCGCAGAGAACCGTTATCGATGGCGTCTCCTTCGATGTCGAAGTCATCGTCGATGTATCGGCGCGCGTCCGGCAGCAGCGGGAAATCGAAAATGCGCTGAAGACATCGGCAAGGACCGACACCCTGTCCGGCCTTCCGAACCGCGCCTGTTTCGACGAGGTCGTTGCCGATTCCGTCGCGCGCAGCATGTTGAACGACCGCAAGCTCGCCCTGGCCTTCATCGATCTCAACGGTTTCAAGACGGTGAACGATACAATGGGGCATGCCGCCGGCGACGAGGTTCTCAGAACCATCGCCAGCCGCCTGCGCGAGAGCTTTCGCGCCACGGATTTCATCGCAAGGATCGGCGGCGACGAATTCGTCGTCCTGCTCGACATCGATCTGAAGCTTGCCGCTGACGTGCAGCAGAATATCCAGGATGCCATGGAGCGGGTTTTCAAGCCGATCGCCATCGACGGAAAGGTCACCTTTACCGGCGCGGCCGTCGGCGTCACGTTCCTGCAGGCGGATGATACGCCCGCTTCTTTCGTCAAGCGAGCCGACGAATATATGTATATCGCCAAAACGACCGAGCAGCGCGTCGCCGTCGTCTGCTTCGGCCAGATCCTGGAAACGGGCTCAATGCCGTCGCGCAAGACGAGACGGAACGAAGCAGTCTAGTCGCCCCCGGGCACGAGAAAACAATCCGCTCACCACCGCGCTCCTTTTTTAGAAAATTGACGACGGCGCTATTGACCTCAACTTTACTTAAGGTCGTAGAACTCCCTGCGTCGGACCGCAGTGAGCGGCCGTCGGCAAAGGGAGACGCAGATGAGCATTCAGCAATCCGGCAATGCGCCGCTTTATCGTATCAACAAGTTCTCGGTGCCGACGGAAAGCCGTGACGCGTTCCTTGATCTGATGGCAAGGACACATGCGGTCCTGCGCCGGCAGGATGGGGTTGCCGCGGATCGCATCCTTGAGCAGCAGTCCGGACCGGGTGTGTTCAATTTCGTCGCCGTGATCGAGTTCACCGGGCCGGAGGTGGTCGATACCATCGTCTCCGCCGTTGCCGCGTTCGACCGGCAGGCGGGCATTGACCGCCAGCAGGCGATGGCGAGCCTCGGCGTCAAGGCCGATATGGGGCTCTATCGCAGCCTGGATATCTGACTGTCGGCACTGATTGGCGCCTTAAGGCAAAGCGGACCGCCGCCACTTTCCTGCGTGGCGTGCGGCCCGTTTTTCCATGCACCGGTGCTTGTCGTCAAAACGTGAATTCAGACCAGATCGCTGGCATCGACGCCAACCTGCCACACCGGCTTGAGAGTCGGATAGGCGCCGGTCGGCAACTGGCCGGCATAGGTCTGGAGCGCGCGGCGAACGCCGGTCGGCTGTTCCACGGAAGCGCCGCTCGCATAGGCAAAGAACAAGGCCGTAAAGGCGATGACGTTGATGAGGGTTGCGAGCGTTTTCATGGGTCCGGTACTTTGCTTGGTCGGCGTTGATCTGATGGACCCACTATCGATCAAACGCCGCCCTCGCGCGGTTCCCGGCGGAACAGGGCAATGCGGCTGAAACGGGAAAAGTCGCAAGGCGGAGCGGGCGGCTGAAATTTGTCTTTCAACGGCGGCGTTCGATCCTTAAGTTGCGGAAAACAAATGTTGCCGGAAGGAAACCCCGATGATCGGTCTCGCCATTGCTGCGGTCGTGATCCTGTACCTGATTTTCATCTATAATGGCCTGGTCAAGGCGCGGCAGGTGAAGGAAGAGGCGTGGTCGGGCATCGACGTGCAGCTGAAGCGGCGGGCGGACCTGATCCCCAACCTGATCGAGACCGTCAAAGGCTACGCCGCCCATGAAAAGGGCACGCTGCAGGAGATCGTCGAGCTGCGAAACCGGGCACAGGCCGTGCCGACGGGCGATGTCGCCGGGCGTGCTGCGGCCGAGGGGTTGCTGACCCAGGCGCTCGGCAAGGTTTTCGCATTGGCGGAGGCCTATCCGGATCTCAAGGCCAACCAGAATTTCTCCGAATTGCAGCAGTCGCTGGAGAGTATCGAAAGCGAAGTCCAGATGGCCCGCCGCTACTACAATGGTGCTGCCCGCGACCTCAACGTCAAGGTCGAGAGCTTTCCATCCAATTTCATCGCCGGCCCGTTCGGCTTCACCAAGGCCGCCTTCTTCGAGATCACCAACGAAGCGGACCGCGCGGTGCCGGTGGTGAAGTTTTGATGATATCGGCCACGCCTTCGAGCATTCAGCCATCGCTTACCGCGAGATGCGGGATGGATGCTTTCGCGGCGCTAAACAGACCGGGATTTTATTGATGCATCCCCGCGACAGTTTGCAACGTGCGTTCGATGCCTGCTACGAGGCGTTTTCCGTGTATCCACGCCCTTTGGCATTTCACGCCTCGCCGCTTCGCAATTCCGCAGAAATCCTGACAGCGGTGACGTCGGCGCCATTGCGTGAACTGTCGAGCAAGAATCTCGGAACATATGCCGGTTATGCCGTAACGACGGTTGGCGATGCCGAGGACTACAAACATTTCCTTCCGCGCATTTTCGAATTGGCGATCGGATGGACGGGGCAGCCGGGGCTGGACGCGGAAATGATTGCGCTTCGTTTGAAGCATGGGAATTGGCGCGAGTGGCCGATCCCGGAACAGGCCGCGGTGGAAGCCGTGTTCGCCGAAGCGTTTGCCCAGGCAAGACAGGAGCACGTTGAAGAAATCGATGTGCAGGCATGGCTTTGCGGAATGGCGATCCTTGGCATGCCGCTTTCGAAAGCTCTTGATGACTGGCTGGTAGATTCCGGCATCAATTCCGGACTGCAGATTGCAAAGTTCTTCCTTAATGCGACCGAGTCTCTGCATGCTATCGACGCGAAGGACCGGGCGTTCTGGGGCTATGTCGATGAAGTGACGGTGCAACGACTGAAGACGTGGATTGAAGACGCTCCTGTCATCGCGAGAATGATTGCCACGCTCGACACTGTTGCACCCGCTGACCGATGGATCGTTGAACAGGCGATGAAAGAGCTTGCGGCGGTTCAATCGCAGACAGCGCATTGACGCATTCGACATTTGCGAAAACTGCGCATTCGTCGTAGATCGCAGTTCAAAAATAGGTCCTTCCTTGGGCCGAGGTTACCCCGTGAAGTCAAGAGACATGAGCATGAGCAACGCAGACCAGAAGCTGACCATCCTGCCGCCGGGCCATCCGCTGGAAGGCCGCGTCAGTCCGCCCGGTTCCAAGTCGATCACCAACCGGGCACTGCTGCTTGCCGGCCTTGCCAAGGGCACGAGCCGCCTGACCGGCGCGCTGAAGAGCGACGACACGCGCTACATGGCCGATGCGCTGCGCGCGATGGGCGTTACGATTTCCGAACCGGACGATACGACCTTCATCGTCACCGGTACGGGCAAGCTTTTAGCCCCTGAAACGCCGTTGTTCCTCGGCAATGCCGGCACGGCGACGCGCTTCCTGACTGCGGCGGCTGCCCTTGTCGATGGCACCGTTATAGTGGATGGCGACCAGCATATGCGCAAGCGACCGATCGCGCCGCTGGTCACAGCCCTGCGCTCGCTCGGGGTGACGATCGAAGCCGAAACCGGATGCCCGCCGGTGACGGTTTCCGGCACGGGCGATTTCGCCGGGGATCACGTTACCATCGATGCCGGTCTCTCCAGCCAGTACGTCTCCGCCCTGCTGATGGCGGCGGCCGGCGGCTCGCGTCCGGTCAATATCGAACTGGCCGGCGAAGAGATCGGCGCGCGCGGCTATATCGACCTCACCGTTGCCGCCATGCGCGCCTTCGGGGCTGACGTCACGCAGGCGAGCCCGTCGATCTGGCGGGTCGCGCCCACCGGCTACCGCGCCACCAACTATCTGATTGAACCGGACGCCTCGGCCGCGACCTATCTCTGGGCGGCGGAAGTGCTGACCGGCGGCCGCATCGATCTCGGCGTCGCGGCCACCGCGTTCTCGCAGCCCGACGCCAAGGCCTATGAGGTCATCGCCCGCTTCCCGCATATGCCCGCCGTCATCGACGGTTCGCAGATGCAGGATGCGGTGCCGACGCTCGCCGTGCTTGCCGCCTTCAACAAAACCCCGGTGCGTTTCGTCGGCATCGAGAACCTGCGCGTCAAGGAATGCGACCGCATTCGGGCGCTGTCGACCGGCCTGTCGAATATCCGTCCGGGTCTCGCCATCGAGGAGGGCGACGACCTGCTCGTCGCCTCCGATCCGGCGCTTGCCGGCCAGACGCTGCCGGCTGACATCGATACGTTCGCCGACCACCGCATTGCCATGAGCTTCGCGCTGGCCGGCCTGAAGATCAACGGCATCACCATTCTCGATCCCGGCTGCGTCGCGAAAACCTATCCGCGCTACTTTGACGAGCTTGCCTCGCTCGGCGTCGTGCTTGAGGGCGACCGGCCTTAAATCGCAAAAGACGATGGCGGAATGAACGGGGAAAGTATGGATCGCATGAAACGTATTTTCGCGGCGCTTGGCGTCATCGTCCTGTTCTTAATGGCCGCAGGCGCCGCGCGGGCGGACGAAGTCTTCACCGCCTATCATTCCGCCATCGATGTCGCCAAAAGCGGCCTGCTGACGGTGACGGAAACCATCACGGCGAACGTCGAGGGCAACCAGATCAGGCGCGGCATCTACCGCGATTTTCCGCTGACCTTTACCGACAAGAACGGCCGCGTCGCCAAGGTCGATTTCAAGCTCATCTCCGTCGAGCGTGACGGCAATGAGGAGCCCTACCACACCGAAGGCATCAGCGGCGGCATCCGGATCTATACCGGCGACAAGGATGTGTTTCTCTCCCGTGGCGAGCACATCTTCCAGTTCACCTACGAGACTGCCCGCCAGATCCGCTTCTTCGACGATCACGACGAACTCTACTGGAACGTCACCGGCAATGGATGGGCTTTCCCGATCGAGGAAGCGTCGGCAACGGTCACGTTGCCTGATGGCGTGAAGGCCCAGGCGCTCGACGTCTTCACCGGCGGCCAGGGCGCCACCGACAAGAACGCCCGTGCGATCGAGGATGGCGACCGGCTGGTCTTCACCACGACGCGCCGCCTTGAGGCGAACGAAGGGCTGACGATTGCCGTCAAGCTGCCCAAGGGCAGCATCGATCCGCCGTCCGTATCGCAGGAACGGCTCTGGTGGTTCTACGACCACCTGCCTCCGATCCTTGCCATTGCGGGCTTCGTGATCGCAGCGCTCTACTATTCCCGCATGTGGCTGAAGGTCGGTCGCGATCCTGTTCGCGGCGTCATCGTGCCGCGCTGGGATGCGCCCGATGGCATCTCGCCGGCATTGGTCAACTATATCGACAACAAGGGCTTTTCCGGAGAGGGATGGACCGCGCTGTCGGCCGCCGCGCTCAATCTTGCAGTGGACGGCTATGTCGTGCTGGAGGACCTGAAGAACGCGCTGGTCATCACCCGCACGTCGAAGGCGCAGCCCGCGGCACTGCCGACGGGAGAGGCCTCGATCCTGGCCGCCGTCCAGCGCAACGGCGGCAAACTGACGATCGACAAGGAAAACGGCCCCGCTGTGCAGAAGGCCGGGTCCGATTTCCGCAGCGCGATGGAAAAGGAACACCGCAACAGATATTACCATGCCAACACCGCCTATGTGGTCGGCGGCGTCGCTCTGTCGGTCGTCTTCCTGCTGGCGATCTTCTTTTTTGGTCTTCTGAACGAAACCACCATCCTGATCGTGCTCTTGCCGGTGTTCGCGTCGATCATCATCACGATTTTCGCCGTCGTCCTCGGCCGGTTGTTCATGCGCAGGGGCAGCCTGTTTGCCCGGATCGGCGCCATCATCGTCGTCGCCTTCTTCGGCTTTTTCATCGCCGCCATCGGGTTCAGCGTACTGGCGCTTGTGGTGACAACGGCCCTGTCGACGCATCAGGTGCCGCTTTTGATCGGCGTCGGCGGTATCGTGCTGGTCAACATGCTGTTCTTCCATCTGATGGGCGCGCCGACGCCGCTCGGCTCGAAGATGATGGATGGCATCGATGGCCTGCGGCAATATCTGACGCTGGCGGAAAAAGAGCGGATGAACATGGCCGGCGCCCCGGAAATGTCGCCGCAGCATTTCGAAAAACTGCTGCCCTACGCGGTGGCCCTTGGCGTCGAAAAACCCTGGTCGGAGACCTTCGATCGCTGGTTGCTCGCGGCTGCCGTCGGTGCCGCCGCCTACCAGCCTGCCTGGTACCACGGCAATTCCTTCGCCGTCGGCTCCTTCGGTGACCGCATCGGCGGCTTTGCCGGCTCGATGGCCAGCACCATGACTGCGTCCCTGCCACCGCCGCCCAGCAGTTCGTCTTCCGGCTTCTCATCCGGCGGCGGTTCCTCCGGCGGAGGTGGCGGCGGAGGCGGCGGGGGCGGGTGGTAGGAACCGAATATTTCGTATCGTGTCGTGATATTTGACAGTCTCCGTTTGGAGTATCATTGTGCGATACAATTCGGAGCCGTTAGATGATCCGTTCGTTCAAGGGCAAGCTTTCTGCGTCCGTTGCGGATGGCAGCGTGAAGAAGGGCTTTCCGATAGATCTCGTCCGACGCGCGCAGCAATTGCTGGCCCTGTTGAATGGAGCGACGAATCTGAAGGATTTGCTATCGCCACCGGGTAACCGCCTTGAGAAACTGTCAGGCGATCGTGAGGGCCAGTATTCAGTCCGCATCAATCAGCAATGGGGTATTTGTTTTTCGTGGTCGAACGGTGGAGCCGATGATGTCGAGATCGTGGACTATCATTAAGATGAAGGAAGTAGGATGATTGGAAATATCTTGCCTGCGATCCATCCGGGCGAAATCCTCAAGGAGCTCTATCTCGACCCGTTGGAGATGAGCGCCGGCATGCTTGCCAAGAAGCTGAATGTTCCCAGGACTCGCATCGAGCGGATCGTCACGGGTAGGACCGGGATCACCACAGACACGGCGCTGCGCCTTGCGAAGTTCTTCGACACCACGCCGGAACTCTGGATGAATCTGCAGGTCAGTTACGATCTGAAGATAGAGGCGGAGCGAAATCGCGCCGAGATCGCGCGCATTCCCGTTCGCGACGCTGCGTGAGTGCTGACTTTTCCGCCATTGGATGGATGACTTTTGCCGCCGGGCTTGCTAAGTCCCCCGCAGTCTATTGATCCCTTAGAAAAGCATCCAGTCCATGCCCGATCTTCTGCTTGAACTCCGCTCCGAGGAAATCCCGGCCCGTTTGCAGCGCAAGGCTGCCGGCGACCTGAAGAAGCTCCTGACCGATGCGCTGGTCGAGGCAGGGCTGACCTATGAGGGCGCGCGGGAATATTGGACGCCGCGCCGCCTGACGCTGGATATCCGGGGCCTCAACACCCGCTCCGCCGACGTGCGCGAGGATCGCAAGGGGCCGAGCACAAGTGCCAACGAAAAGGCGATCGAGGGTTTCCTGCGCAGCGCGGGCCTGTCCGATATCAGCCAGGCACATGTCCACAGCGACCCGAAGAAGGGCGATTTCTACGTCGCCCATATCGTCAAGCCCGGCCGTCCGACGGAAGAGATCGTCGCCGACGTCATGCCCGGCATCATCCGCAACTTCCCCTGGCCGAAGCCCATGCGGTCCGGGGCCGCTTCGGCGAAGCCCGGCTCGCTGCGCTGGGTGCGGCCGCTGCAATCGATCGTCTGCCTGTTCGGCCCGGAACACGAGGAAACGCATGTCATTCCGTTCGAGGTTGACGGCATCGTCGCGTCGAACATCACCTATGGCCACCGTTTTCATGCGCCGGAGGCCATCACCGTGCGCCGCTTTGCCGATTACATCGAGAAGCTGGAAAAGGCCAAGGTCGTGCTCGATGCCGAGCGCCGCAAGCAGATCATCGCTGCCGATGCCGCCAATATCGCCTTTGCCAACGGCCTTGAACTGGTCGAGGACGAAGCGCTGCTCGAAGAAGTCTCCGGCCTCGTCGAATGGCCGCAGGTGCTGATGGGCGCCTTCGAGGAGGACTATCTGGCGATCCCGTCGGAAATCATCCGCCTGACCATCAAGACCAACCAGAAATGTTTCGTCACCCGCCGCCCGGGCGAGGAAACCCTGTCCAACAAGTTCATCCTCGTCGCCAATATCGAGGCCAAGGACGGCGGCAAGGAAATCGTCCACGGCAACGGCAAGGTTGTTCGCGCCCGCCTGTCGGACGCCAAGCATTTCTGGACCCGCGACCAGGGCAACCTGCCGGACCTCGAAACGCTCGAAGCTTCGGCGAAAAAGTTCGATCTCGACCTGAATAAGCCGCTCGATCAGCGCATGGCCAAGCTCGATGCGCTGAACGTGACGTTCCACGCCAAGCTCGGCACCCAGAGCGAACGCGTCCAGCGCATCCGTGCCCTGGCGGCAGAACTTGCCAAGGCCACCGGTGCCAATCCGGTCTTGGTCGACCGTGCCGTCGTGCTGGCCAAGGCCGATCTGCGCACCGAAGCGGTCGGCGAATTCCCCGAGCTTCAGGGCCTCATGGGCCGCAAATATGCGTTGCTGCAGGGGGAAGATGCCTCCGTCGCCGCCGCGATCGAGGATCACTGGAAGCCGCAGGGACCGTCCGATCGCCTGCCTGCCGATGCCGTTGGCCTGACGGTGGCGCTGGCCGACAAGCTGGATACGCTGGTTGGGTTCTGGGCCATCGACGAGAAGCCGACGGGCTCGAAGGATCCGTATGCGCTGAGGCGTGCGGCGTTGGGTGTTGTGCGGGTATTGCTGGAGCGGAAGGTTCGGTTGAATTTGTTCACGGCGTTCCAACTTCATATGGCTTCTATCGAGAGATACAGGGGTATTGCGTCGGTCGAAGAAAAGGTATTCAGCTTTTCTGATGTGGCGCAATTGCCTGCGAAAGTGCTCGCTTTCGCCACCGACATCGGTCAACTGACGATGGAGATGCTGGGGTCAGAAGCCCGCCGGAAGGTGACGCTTGAAAGTGCCGACCTCCTCTCCTTCTTCCACGACCGCCTCAAAGTTTACCTCCGCGATCTCGGCGCCCGCCACGACCTGATCGATGCGGTTTTGACGCCCGATGCCGACGACCTCCTGATGGTCGCCCGCCGTGTGGAGGCCCTGACCGCCTTCATCACCTCGGAAGAGGGCCTCAACCTGCTTGCCGGCACCAAGCGCGCCACGCAGCTCTTGGCAGCCGAGGAAAAGAAGGGCACCGCGGTCGCAGCGAATGTCGATCCGGCGCTCCTGACGCTCGATGCCGAAAAGGCGCTCTATGCCGCCGTGACGCAGGCTTCCACCGAGGCAAGCGCTGCCATCGCAGGTGAAGATTTCCGTTCGGCCATGGAAGCGCTGGCGAAGCTGCGCGGCCCGGTCGACCAGTTCTTCGCCGACGTGCTGGTCAACGACGAAGACCCGGCCATCCGCGCCAATCGCCTTGCCCTGCTCGGCCTTATCCGGTCGGCCACGGGAACGGTCGCGGATTTCTCGAAGATCGCAGGATAGGACAAAACCGAACAGGTTTTTCAATAGTGCCGTATAGGTTACCATTGTCATGCCGGAGCTGAAGGAGTATCTTGAGGTCGATGGCACCAGTCCCTTTGCGGACTGGTTCAATGATCTGGATGCTCAGGCTGCCGCACGGATCGTGGTTGCGTTAAACCGCTTGCAGCGCGGAAACGTCTCCAATGTCAAAGGGGTCGGCGGTGGCTTGCAGGAACTGAAGATAGATTACGGTCCCGGTTACCGGGTTTATTTCGGTATCGTCGGCAACGTCCTTGTCATCCTGCTCGGCGGCGGCACGAAGAAGCGCCAGCAACGCGATATCGACGACGCCCTTGAACGATGGCAGATCTACAAACGCCGCAAAACGGAGACGTGATCATGACGCTGACAAGGGATTTTCGGGAAACGATCAAGGCGCGCGCCGATCGCGACGACGCTTTCCGGTCGGCTCTGCTGTCTGAAGCGCTTGATTTGCTTCTCTCTGGCAACCTGGATGACGGCAAGGCGGTCTTGCGAGACTATATCAATGCGACAATCGGCTTTGAGAATCTGGCCGCACGTGTGGGAACGCCCGCAAAGAGCCTGATGCGCATGTTCAGCGCCAAGGGAAACCCTCGTGCCGACAACCTGTTCAACGTTATCGTCCACTTGCAACGTGCCGGTGGAATCCGGGTTTCCGTGGAAGTGACTGAAGAGGCGGCATGACCGCGAAAATCCTCGTCAGCGCCTGCCTCATGGGCCATGCCGTCCGCTATGACGGGCAGGCCAGGCCGCTTGTGCATCCGGCGCTTGATCGCTGGCGGCAGGAGGGGCGGCTGGTGACGATCTGTCCGGAAATGTCGGCCGGCATGCCGGTACCGCGCCTGCCGGCGGAGATCGAACCGGGGCGATCGGCCGATGAGGTTCTGTCCGGCACCGCCCGCGTGCTGGAGAGCAACGGCGGCGATGTAACGGCCGAGTTCCGCCAAGCGGCGGAAAATGCCCTGGCGCTGGCGATCGAGACCGGCTGCGCCTATGCGCTGCTGATCGACGGCAGCCCGTCCTGCGGTTCAGGCTTCATCTATGACGGCAGCTTTTCGGGCCGCCGCCGGCCGGGCGAGGGTGTCACGGCAGCGCTGCTCAGGGCCAATGGCATCAAGGTCTTTTCCGACAGGGACATCGACGCTCTCGTCGAAGCCGCGGGTTTCACCGACTGACCGTTTTCGAACCGCCTGAAACAAAAAGGCAGCGCCCGCGAGCGCTGCCTTTCCGATGTCGATTTATCTCTGTTTGTGTATCCTTGGGGATCAACCTGCCTTGCGCCACTGCGTTTGCCGGCGGGCCTCGGCGGGGGCACCGCCGTCGGAGATGCGGAAACCGCGGATGAGGTTCAGCAGTTCTTCCGTATCGTCGGCCAGCACCTGGGCCGAAGCCGTCGTCTCTTCCGCCATGGCGGCATTCTGCTGGGTGGCGACGTCCAGCTGGTTCATCGAGCCGTTGATGCTGCGCAGCGTCGTGTCCTGTTCCTTGGCGCTGTAGGCGATCTTGGCAACGATCTCGTTGGCTGCCTGGATCTGGCTGGAAATCCGCTTCAGCGCATCGCCGGCCTCGCCCACCAGCTTGACGCCGTTGACCACCTGGCCGGAGGAGCGGGAAATCTGTTCCTTGATCTCCTTGGCAGCGGCAGCGGAGCGTTGCGCCAGTTCGCGCACTTCCTGCGCCACGACGGCGAAACCCTTGCCGGAATCGCCGGCCCGCGCCGCCTCGACACCGGCGTTCAGCGCCAAGAGGTTGGTCTGGAAGGCGATTTCGTCGATCACGCCGATGATCTTGGAGATCTCGTCGGAGGATTTCTCGATGCCGCTCATCGCCTCGATCGCTTCGGAGACGATGGCCTCGCTGCGCGAGGCATCGACGCTGACGGCCTGCACCCGCTGGCTCGCCTCGCCAGCCCCTTCGGCCGTGTGGCGCACCGATGCGGACAGTTCGTCGACCGCGGCGACGGTTTCTTCCAGATTGGCCGCCTGCTGCTCGGTCCGGCGGGCCAGTTCCAGCGATGCAGTGCGGATTTCTTCCTTGCTGCCGCCGATATCGGCGCCCTTGCCGTTGACCTTCGACATCGCCGCCTCGAGCCGCGCCAGTGCATTGTTGAAGTGTTCGCGCAGGGTCGAGTAGCCGGGGCCGAGATCGCCGCAGCGGATTGTCAGGTCGCCGGTCGCCAGAAGCTCCATCGCCTCGCCGATCGTCGCCACCACATGCGCCTGCAATTCCGCCTCTTCACGCTGAAGATCGAGATTGTGCTGGCGCTCGGCGTTGATTTCCGCCTGCTGCTCGGCCTGGCGGCGGGTCATCTCATGCCGTTCGCGGACTTTCTGCTGCAGCGATTGCGTCGCCGTCGCCATCAGGCCTACCTCGTTGCGCAGGTTCGTGTGCGGAATGTCGATCGACACGTTCTCGTCGGCAACCGCCCGGAGCGCCGTGTGGATCGCCTGCAGCGGCTTGACGATGCCGCGGATGACATACCAGGCAGCGGCAATGCCGAACCCGAAAACGATCAGCCCGAGAGACAGCGCCTTCCAGATGGTGGCGTTGACCTGCGCGTCGAGGTCGTCGATGTAGAGGCCGGTGACGACGACCACCTGCCACGGCTCGAAGGCCATGGCATAGCTGCTCTTGCGGAAGAACGCGTCGTCCGGCTGGCCGGGCTTGCTGGCATAGAAGTCCGTCTGGCCGCCGCCGGCGCGTCCAAGCCTCACCAGTTCGTCGCGGAACTTGTAGCCCTTCGGATCGGCGACGCCCTTGGCGCTCTTGCCGACCTTGCGCGCGTCGGGATGGAATTTCATGACTACATCGTAGTCGTAGCCGAAGAAATATCCGTCCGGATCGAATTTCATCGCCGTCAGGGTCTTGAAGGCCTGTGCCTGTGCCTCGTCGCGGGTCAGTTCGCCCGCCGTTTCCCGCTCGTGGAAGGCCTTGAGCACCGACACGGCCGACTGCACTTGGGTGCGCAGCGTGTCATAGCGGGCCTGGTAGAGCGCGTCGCTCGAGGTGGATATCTGAAAATAGACGGCCGCCGCGAAGGCAACGAACAGTCCGATGACCAGCAACAACAATTGTCGCGAAATCTTGAGATTCTTCATGGTGTTTCACGCGGTCCAGGCGCCGGCGGTCAAGGGATCGCCGGCAAATCTATTGAGATGAGGCAGGGGGTAAGGCCCGTCGCCGAGGCGACCGCCGGAAATCATTTCCGCGACTACGCTAATCCGAATATGCTTAAAAAAGAGCTATTCGCCGGCCGGCAAATGTCAGGATTTTGCAGTGCACAAAAAAATTGCGCCCCTGCTTCTCTCAGGGGCGCAACTTCTCGCCTGGAGGGCGATTGCCCGATCAGCCTTTCAAGCGGCTGGCTAGGGCAGGGACAGGGAAGTACGAGGGTTATTTTAGCCGAAGTTGGAAGTTTTTAAGATCAACTTCTTGTGAATGGCTGTCTTGCGGCGTGACCGTGGCCATTCCGGCCATCGACGCGGTGGAAACAGCGCCGGTTTTCGCCGTGCCGTCGATGACGGAAAGAGTGGCCGTCGCTTCGGCTTCGTCCGGCAGCGCATCTCCCGTCGCAGCCTTCGCCAGATGTTCGGCAGACGGCATTTTGGCCTGTGCGGCCTTGATGGCTTCGTCCGAAGCCTTGGTGATGAAGACCACCGGCGAGCCGCCGAGCCAGGCTTCTGTACGCACCAGCTTCATCTCGCCGTTGATTTCCTTCAGCTCCACCCGCTCGGTGCCGAGGGCAACCTCGGGGACGATGTAGCTGGTATTCTTCTTGACCACCGGGGGCGGGCAGTGAGCGCAGGAAAGCTGCGAGATGCTGTCACCGTCCGATGCCGACGTCGCATTCTCGACCGATGACGCGCCGGCCGTGCCGGCGGCGGCCAGGCTGGCGAGTGTGAACAACAGGGCGCGCATCGGCATTCTCCTCTGAAATCGTCAGAGGAAAATATCCGTTCTCCGTTACGTTCCCGTCAGGAGAATTGGTAAAGATTGAATGAGTTTTTCGATTTGCCGCTGTAACACTTGGGCAGTAGCGGTTGCAGGTCAGGCCTTCTCGCGCTCGATCGCCTGCCAGCCGATGTCGCGGCGGCAGAAGCCGTTGTCCCAGACGACGCGATCGAGAGCCGCATAGGCCGTGTCCTTGGCGGCGCAGACCGTCTTGCCCATGGCGGTGACATTCAGTACCCGGCCGCCGGTGGCGACCAGCTGCCCGTCCTTCAGCGCCGTCCCGGCGTGGAACACCTTGGTCGCGGCGTCCTCGTGCGGCAGCTTTGCGATCGGCGTGTTCTTCTCGTAGGCGCCCGGATACCCCTTGGAAGCCATCACCACGGTCAGCGCCACCTCGTTGCGCCACTCGGCGGTGACGGAGGCAAGTGTGCCGGTGGCGGCGGCATAGAGCAGGGGCAGCAGATCACTCTTCAGCCGCATCATCAGCACCTGGCATTCCGGATCGCCGAAGCGGACATTGTATTCGATCAGCTCCGGGCCCTTGGCGGTGATCATCAACCCGGCGAACAGCACGCCGGTAAAGGGATGGCCGCTATCGGCCATGCCGGCGATGGTCGGTTCGATGATCTCGCGCATGGTGCGGTCGATCATGTCCGCCGTCATGACGGGCGCCGGCGAATAGGCGCCCATGCCGCCGGTGTTCGGCCCCGTGTCGCCATCGCCGACGCGCTTGTGGTCCTGCGCCGAGGCCAAGGCGAGTGCCGAGGTGCCATCGCAGAGGCAGAAGAAGCTGGCTTCCTCGCCATCGAGATAGGCTTCGACCACGACTTCCGCGCCGGCCGCGCCGAATGTGCCGGAAAAGCAGCTGTCGACGGCCTCGAGCGCCTCATCGAGCGTCATGGCCACCGTGACGCCCTTGCCGGCGGCAAGGCCATCGGCCTTGATGACGATCGGTGCGCCCTGTTCGCGGATATAGGCCTTGGCCGGCTCGGCGGTGGTGAAGCGCTGGTAGGCGCCGGTCGGGATGTCGTATTTGGCGCAAATGTCCTTGGTGAAGCCCTTCGACCCTTCAAGCTGGGCCGCCGCCGCCGAGGGGCCGAAAACGACGATGCCGCCGTCGCGCAGCGTATCGGCCAATCCGGCGACAAGCGGCGCTTCCGGGCCGACGACGACGAAGTCGATGGATTCCCTGACGCAGAAGGCAAGGACAGCGTCGTTGTTCTCGGTATCGAGATCGACGAGCGTTGCCTCCTCGGCGATGCCGGGGTTGCCGGGGGCGGCGTAAAGCGCCGTCAGGCGCGGCGATTGCGCCAGTTTCCACGCCAGCGCATGCTCGCGCCCGCCCGACCCGATCAACAGAACTCTCATCGCCTACTCCCGCAGCCCGCCGTGATGCGTTGCCGGTTAAGGCTAGGGCAATCGAACGTCAAGGACAAATCGGCGCTATGCCGCCATTCCAGGCGGTTCACAGCAGGCTCGACGATCCGGCGCGGCGTCTGCGGTCCTTGACGAGAACGCGGTCTCCGTCGCGGCCGGCGATTTCTGCCGTCCGCTTCAGCGCCCAGATCGAGAGATCGGACAGGATCAGCGGCTTGCTGATGAGATAGCCCTGGTATTGATCGCAGCCGGCCGCCGTCAGCATCGCCAGCTTCTCGTGGGTATCGACGCCTTCGCCGATCACCGACATGTTCTGCGCGTGGCAAAGCGCGATCATCGCCTTCAATGCCGGCAGCGATTCCTTGTTGGCAAGGTTCTCCACCAGCGCCCGGTCGAGCTTGATCGTGTCTGCCGTGTATTCGATGATCTGCTGCACGGAGGTGTAGCCGGCGCCGAAATCGTCGATGGAGATGCGGAAGCCGCGTTCGCGTAAGGCTTCGATGTTTCGGTGCAACTGATCGCCAAGCTTGACCGCAAAGGTTTCCGTCAGCTCGATCTCGATCGTCCGTGGATCGAGCCCGTGCCTGTCGAGGCAGGCGCAGAAATAATCGCTGATCGATTTCGAGTGCAGCTCCGCCGACGAGATATTGATGGCAAGCACCGTATCCTGTCCGAACAGCTGCTTGAGCCGGTGATGCTCCGACATCGCCCGGTTGATCACCCACCAGTCGATCTTGGTGAACAGGCCCGAGCTCTCGGCAATCGGCACGAATTCGTCCGGCGTTACATTGCCGAGCGTGGGGGAGACCCAGCGCAGCAGCGCCTCGCAGCCGGTAACCTTGCCGCCGGCATCGACGATCGGCATGTAGACAAGGTGAAACTGTTCGTCCGGATCGACCAGCCGCAGTTCTTCCTGGATATGGCGGATCCGGTCGCGCTTGTCCTGAAGCGCCCGGGAGAAGCGCGAGGAGCGGTTCTTGCCGTTGGTCTTGGCCTGGTACATGGCCGCATCGGCATTGGAGATCAACTCGGCCAGGTTGGTCGCGTCCGTCGGGCAGATGGCGACGCCGATGCTGGCGGTCACCGGATAGTCCTTGCCGCGCACTTCAAAACCGTTGGCAAACAGCGAAAGGATGATGGCGCACATTTCGCGGATCGTGCCGTCGCCCGAGGCAGACTGAACGAGAACCGCGAACTCGTCGCCGGAAAGCCGGGCGAAGATCACCGGCGGCAAGGCCCTGCGCGTGACGATCTCGCCGACTGCGGTTTCGATCCTGAGTGCCAGCGTTTTCAAAAGGTCGTCGCCGACCTCGTGACCGTATTTGTCGTTGACGAACTTGAAGTTGTCGATGTCGATGAACAGCAGGCTGCAATGCCCGCCCTCGTTCCTGACCTGCTGCACGATATCGGCGGCAAGCGTATTGAAGTGGCCGCGATTGCTGATGCCGGTCAGCGTGTCGGTCCAGGAGGCATGCTGCACGAGTTTCAGTGCACGCTGCGACTGGTCGTGCAATTGCTTGATGTTGCCCGTCAGCCGCCCGATTTCGCCGGCAGCGCCGCTTTCCCTGATGCCATCGTTCTCGCCGCTCATCACCGCCGTCACCTGCCGGTCGAGAACAGAGATCGGATTGGTGATGAAACGGCGGATGAGGATGATCATAAGTCCGACCGAGATGAGGCTCATGGCCAGCGCACCCAGGCCAAGCAGCAGCCTCAGCTGCGCCTTGTTCCCGGACTTGTGGGACGGCGGAACCGCCAGCATGGCAAACAGCGACGGGGCGAGGCGGACGGATGCGGAGAGTTCGTCGGAGGGCTGCGGCGGTGGTGCCGCGTCGAAGTCGATCGCCGCTCCATATTCCTTCTGCAGGATGCGCTGCATGCCGAGAAACTGCGTCGGCTCGATTGCCACCTGAACCAGCAGCGCATTCTTCTTGGCGCTCGGCAGGGGACGGCTGAAGGTGACGGGATCGATGAATTCCGAATAGACGATCAACGGCCGTGTCTGCTGATCGTGAAGATAGGTCCAGTCGCGCAACTGGCTGCCGCCGGTCAGCCGGCGTGCCAGCGCAAACTGCGGCTCGCCGATCTCGGCGAAGGGGTCTTCGCTGTTTTCGAAATAGTAACCGGGCGTCATGTCCGGATTGAGAATGGCAAAGGAGATGAACATCTTCGGATCGTCGGACAATGACCGGATGCTCTGCTGCAGCCGGAGGGCCAGCGCATTGTCGCGGTAGGTCTCATCGGTTTCCGAGACGAACAGGCGGACCGCGTTGCCTTCGAGGATCGAATAAAGGAAGCTGCGGCTCTGGCTGACCTCGTTGCGGAAAAGCGCTGCCAGGTGATCGAGCTGCTGCGAAAGGCGCGCGCGCTCCAGCGCGAATACCGAATTTCCCTGCGCGAAATAGACGGAGAACGCCGCCAGCAGATAGCCTGCCAGCACGACCGGAAAGATCAGGAAGAAAGCGCGTTTGCCGAGCGTCACTGGAAGTTTGCCATCGAGCTGATGATGCGCCGGCGCGTCTGGATCGACTGGACTGAGAGTTCCTTCTGGTACTGGCTTTTCGCCAGGATTTCGGCGGGTGGGTATATTTCCCGGTTGGAACGCATCTCGGCCGGGATGAGATCAAGCGCCTTCTCGTTGGCCGTCGGCATCGTCAGCGCTTCGGCGTTGGCCGCTGCATTGTCCGCCGAACCGATGAAATCAAGCAGCTGCAGCGCAAGCCCCTTGCGCGGCGAGGCGGCGGTGACCGCCATGCAATCGAGCCAGGAGAGCGTACCTTCCTTCGGCACTGCATAGCGCCAGACGCCGGGTGTGCCGGCCTTGTCGTTGAGCACATGCTGGTCGCCGCTATAGGCGAGCGCCATGTAGATGTTCTTGCCGTTTTCAGGACTCTGGATCGAGGTGATCACGTAGTCGTAGGTCAGCACGAAGGGCGCCTGCTTCTTCATCACCTCGAACGCGGCCTTCAGCGTTTCGTTGTCATTGGCGTTGATCGACTTGCCAAGCAGCACCAGCGGCGCGATGAAGGCCTCGTTGTGATCGTCATACATCGCAACGTGTTTTTTGAGTTCGGGCGCCGGAGACATCAGGTCGTTCCAGGAGGTGGGGGTGGTTTTGACCATGTCGGAGCGGTAGACGATCCCCATCGTGCCCCAGAGGTAGGGCATGGCATAGCCGGCGCAGCGGGCTTTCCAGTCGGGCTTGTAGTCTTTCAGCGAAGGAACATTCGTCTCTGTCAACGGCTCAAGAATTCCGCGTTTTCCGAAGAGATCGGCGCCATTTTCGCCGATGACGGCAAGATCGATATTGCTGCTCGGATCCGAAAGCACCTCGTCGCGCGCATCGCCGCTATCGTAATAGATCTGGTTGACGGCAACGCCGGTCTTTTCCGTCCAGCGATCGAGGATGTTCTGGTCGATATAGGATTCCCAAATCAACAGGTTCAGTGTTTCTGCATGCCCTGGCGAGGCAGCAAACTGCGCGGCTAGCGCGGCAGAAACGGCTATTAACGTCTTGCGCATCGAAATCACCCCGATAGTCCCCTGGGCGACCTTAGCGCGCAATGCTTGATGAATACTTACAAGAGGATGCACCGGGTTGCAGTCCGGTTGAAAAGCCAGCGGCGCCGCTGAAATCGCAGCGCAAGCTGCCCGGTCACCTGCGGTATTCCGGGTAGCTTGCGATTGCGGCAATGGGTATCATCGAGATTTGGTATTACCGGTGGCTCGGAAGCTTCGGCAGGAAGATGGTCAGCAGACCGAGCAGCGGCATGTAGGAGCAGATCGTATAGACGAACTCGATGCCGTTGCGGTCGGCAAAGACGCCGAGCACGGCAGCCCCGATGCCGCCGAAGCCGAAGGCAAAGCCGAAGAACATGCCGGCGATCAGACCGACGCGGCCGGGCACCAGCTCCTGTGCAAAGACCACGATGGCCGAGAATGCCGAGGAGAAGATGAAGCCGATCAGGATCACCAATGCCGCTGTCCAGAACAGATTGGCATAGGGCAGGAGCAGCGCGAACGGGATGACGCCGAGGATCGAGAACCAGATGACGAAGCGGGCGCCGTACCGGTCGCCGATCGGTCCGCCGAAGATCACACCGGCGGCGGACGCGCCGAGGAACAGGAACAGCAGCAGCTGGGCATCCTGAACGCCGAGGCCGAACTTCTCGATGGTGAAGAAGGTGAAATAGCTGGAAAGACTGGAGAGATAGGCGTTCTTCGTTGCCGTCAGGATGACGAGAACGATCAGCGTCCAGATCACCTGGTTGCGCGGCAAGGGCAGGGCGCGGCTGACGGCTTTGCGGCCTGCCGAACTGCGGCGATGACGGGTGTACCAGACGCTGACCCAGGACAGCACCATGAAGCCTGCCAGAGCGATGACCGAGAACCAGCTGAGGCTGCTTTGGCCTTGAGGAATGACGATGAAAGCGGCCAGCAGCGGTCCGATCGCCGTGCCGGTATTGCCGCCGACCTGGAAGAGCGACTGGGCGAGGCCATGCCGTCCGCCCGAGGCGAGCCGTGCGACACGCGACGCTTCCGGATGGAAGATGGCCGAGCCGATGCCGATCAGGCAGGCGCCGGCGACCAGAACATAGAAGTGGTGGGCATTGGCAAGCGTGATCAGCCCGGCGCAGGTCGACAGCATGGCGGCCGGCAGCGAAAAGGGCATCGGCCAGCGGTCGGTGACGACACCGACGGCGGGCTGCAGCAGCGATGCGGTCACCTGAAACGCGAAAGTCAGAAGGCCGATCTGCACGAAATCGAGCGCGTAGTTGGCTTTCAGCAGCGGATAGAGCGAGGTCAGCAGCGACTGCATGATGTCGTTCAGCATGTGGCAGAAGCTGACCGCGACAATGACGGAAACCGCCGTCTTCTCCGCGCTGACCGGCGCGCCTGATGATACCGTTGCCATGCTGTCTTCCTCACCCGTCGAACGTCGTATTTTTGGATATGTGCTGTCCTACATCGCTTGAGTCTGGCCTGCTTTTGTGCTGTGGTCGCATTCTTTCGAGAGTGGGCCAAATGCGGACAATCGATCTCACGGGACAGGATAGCCAGGGCGACGACCAGCATTTCGAGAGTCTTTCCTGGATCGAAAGCGGCGAAGAGCCCGTTCTCGCGCTTGGCCGCATCTATCCTTCGGGCTTTCGAGGGCCGCCGCACAGCCACACCAAAACGCAGCTCTGGTGCGCCCGCCATGGTGTCGTGCTGGTCAGCACCGCCGGCGGCCGCTGGATGATACCGCCGGGTCACGGCTTGCTCATTCCGGCAGGTCTTGAACATTTCAGCGAGATGATCAGCGACGTGCGGATGCATTCCATCTATGTCAGTTCATCGATCGTCGTCTCCGACGTGCCGCGTGTGCTCGAAATCACGCCGCTTGCCGGCAGCCTGATCGAGGAACTGGTGCAATCGGACGAAAAACCGCTGGCTCCACGGCGCAAACGCCTGATCATGGAGCTGTTGCTGGACGAGATCGGCCGGCTGCCGGAGCGCCCGCTCGGCCTGCCGTTTCCGGGCGATGCGCGGCTCGACCGTCTCTGCCGCCATTTCCTGAAATCGCCCGATGCCAATGCCGGGATCGACGATTGGGCGCGCGAACTCGGCATGAGCCGGCGCTCCTTCACACGGCTGTTTCGCGTCGAGACCGGCGTCAGCTTCGTCACCTGGCGCCAGCAAGCCTGCATCTTCGCCTCGCTGCCGCGGCTCGCCGAAGGCGAGCCGATCACCAATGTCGCGCTTGATGCGGGCTATGAGAATATCGCGGCCTTTACCACCATGTTCCGCCGGATGCTCGGCAGTTCGCCGAGCACGTACCTCAAATCGCGCGCGGCCTGACGAAGCTGTATTTCAATTTGGCTCTGAAACAGATCTGAAAGGTCAGAGCTGGTGGTCAAGGAAGTGCCATTGGCCAACGTGCCGCCGGATGATCGGCTCGATCACGGCGTTGAGCCGCTCGACATCGCCGGCAAGGGCGGTACCCGGGTCGTCGGTTTCGGCAGGCCGTATCGGTGCGAGCCAGCGGCAGGTAAAGTGCGCTCCCCTGCGTCGTGTCACATAGGCGGGTACGATCAGCGCTCCCGAGTGACGCGCGAGACGAACCGCGACGGCGAGGTTGCCGGAAAGATGGGTCGGACGCCCGAAGAAGGGCGCCATGATCCGCCCGTCGAAACCTTCGTCGCCAAACAACATGACGACGCCGTCGTGGTTGCCGAGCAATCTCATCGCCGGGCGCACGCCAGCGACGCCGGGCGGCAGTAGCGTTGCGCCGATGCTCTGTCTTACCTTGCGGGCTATGTGGTGTTCTGCGCGGCTTTCCGGCGGCATGTAAAAGAGGGCGAACGGGACAGACATCCGCTGCAACACAGAGAACAGCAGTTCCCAGTTGCTCAGATGCAGGCCGAGGATGATGACGGGTCCCTCTGCGCGGGCGCGGGCGATATTTTCGGCCCCTTCGATCCGGATTCGGCCTGCCGGTCCGACTCTCGGCAGCACCGAGAATTCGGCCATCAGTCGCCCCTTGTTGCGCCAGTTGAGGCGGGTGACGGCGGCGGGATCGAGGTCAGGGCGAATACGGGCAGCGTTGGCGTCAATGCGGGCGTTGTGTGCCGGATAGAAGCGTCTGATCGCCTGGTAGTGCAATGCCCCGAGTTCCGAGGCTATGCCGGTCGGAAGCAGTTTGAGCATATGATAGCTCAGCATCTTCGGCAGATCGCGGAGCAGGTCGCGAACCCAGTAGCGAAGGAACCGCCGGCGTGCCTCGCCGCCGGCCACGAGATCGGCGAGCCGCGGTGGCGCTTCCTCTTGCCAGACGAAGGCCTTGCGAGTGACAAGCTTGGGATCGCTGGTTTTCGTCCGCATGTGCCGGCTCATCTGGTGTGGATCGTCACGGGCAATCCATTCTGCGGCCTGAGCGTCAGCCGGGAGGCTGGCCGCACCGTGGCGCCCGGCGCGACCCGCACGGTGAAGCGCTGCGCGAGGATCGCGAGACACAGGATTGTTTCCGTGAGGCCGAACTGCAAGCCGGCGCAGATGCGCGGCCCGCTGGCGAACGGAATGTAGGAATAGGGCACCGGGCGCCACCCGCCGAGGAATCGTTCGGGCACGAAATGGTGCGGCCGGGTCCAGATGTCCGGGTTGCGGTGCAGCAGCCACGGCGAGATGGTGATGATGGCCGCCGGCAGGACGTCGATGCTGCCGATCCGGTCCGCCTCCCGCGCCTGGCGTCCAAGAACGGGTACCGGCGGGTAGAGCCGCAGTGTTTCTTCGACCACCGCGCGGCAGTATTCGAGCTTCGGCACGTCGTCGAGGGTCGGCGGCCTTCGACCGCAGACGCGCTCGATCTCCTCGTGCAGTGCAGCTTCGCTCCAGGGGGCGTTGGCGAGGAGATACCAGGCCCATGTGAGCGTCGCGGCGGTTGTCTCCTGCCCGGCCATGAAAATGGTGGCGGCCTCGTTGCGCAGCGCATCGTGGTCGAGGCCGAGTTCGGGGTTCTTCTGCTGGCGACGGACAAGCAGGTCCAGCATGGAGCCGTCGTGGCTGCGCCCTTCGAGATGGTTGATGGCGATCCGGTCGATCACGCGGCGAACCCGCCAAATGGCCCGTCTGAGGCGCGGCGTCTTCAAAAGAGGAATGCCGTTGTCGAAACCGGCGACATAGGCGAGATTGAGGTTGTCGACGAGGCTCTGGAAGCTGGTGAAGCCGGCGACCACTTCGCCGGCGTCGTCCGGGCCGATGTCGTCGCCGAAGACGGCACGCGCAATGATCTCGGCGGTGAGGCCTCCCATTTCCGCGAGGGCGTCGATGACAGTGTCCGGCGGCAACCCCTGCCAGCGCTGTACGAGGTCGAGTGTTACCGCCTCCATGTGTCCGGCAAATTGCGGCAGGCGGCTCTTGTGGACGATGTCGGAGACAAGCGGGCGCCGACACTTCCATGTTTCGCCATCGGAGATGAAGAGCCCGTCACCGAGAAGATATTCCAGCGCCCGGCGCATTGCCGGGCTCTTCCGCTCGAAGTTGTCGTGGCGCGTTGCGAGGACATATTTGACCTGCTCTGGCACATTGACCATGACGAGCTGCCGGCCGAACCCGCGCATCTGGGAAACGCGGCTGCGGTAATCACCGCTGCGGAAGACGCTGAGATAGTCCTTCCGCGCAAGCAGAAACATCTTCAGATAATCCCGCGGGGGGCCGGTGAACGGTTCCGGTCTGGCCGGCTCGAAAACGCCGTTGCCACGAGTCTCGATGATCTTCGGCGGGGCGACCCGGAGCGAGAAGCGCATGCTTGTTTACCAATGCAACAGGCTGGAAATGACAATGAAAAGCAGCGGGAAAACCTATTTTTAGCGGTAGCACATAAAAGCCGTTCGCTGCAATCGTCTGCCTTGGCGGCCAGGCAAGATCTGGAAGAATCCGATTTTCGCAAGTTCGCGGACCACCGTCGTCCCGTTGAAGCCGCTGCATGCATCGGGCGTCTGCCCATTGCCCCGCCGTCAATGATTTTTCCGGTTTCCGATTGCGCTGATATGGAAAAGAAACACTGAAAGCTTCTGGTTAACGCGATGGTAGTGAGCTAAGGCCTATAACCGCGTTCGAAACGAACCTTTTCAGTTTTGCCCCGTTCTCCGCTGCCGGCTCGTTGCGTCGCGCCCGGTCGTCGCGGGGCTTTGTATCCGGAGTTCCGCCTTGTCCCGCCGATCCGCCCTTGCCCTTTCCGTTGGTGTTTTCATCGCCCTTTCTTCCTCCGCCCGCGCGCAGGACGGCCAGTATTTCTGGTCCGGAGACTGGTATCTGAAGGTCGGTGCCACCGGCTTCCTCGGTCCGAAATATGACGGCGCATCCGATCGCCTGTTCCAGGCCGCGCCGCTGATTTCGCTCGGCCGCGCCGGCAGCACGGTGCGGTTTTCCTCGCGCAACGACAATCCGGCCTTCGCCTTCGTCGACAAGGGCGCCTTTCGCGCCGGCGTCGTCGGCAAGCTGATCTTCGAGCGTGACGAGGACACCTCGTCCGATCTCAAGGGCCTCGATCCCGTGCGCTTCGGCGGCGAACTCGGCGGCTTTGCCGAGGTCTATCCGACCGATTGGCTGCGCATCCGCGCCGAGCTGCGCCAGGGTATCCGCAGCCATCACGGCCTTGTCGCCGATGTCGCGGCGGATGGTTTCGTCGATGTCAGCGACAACGTGCGCCTGTCTGCCGGACCGCGCCTGTCGGCGGCGACCAGCGATTACTTCGATGCCTATTACGGCGTCAGTTCATCGGAGGCGGCAAAGTCGGGTTATTCGAAATACACGCCCTCCGGCGGCCTGAACTCGGTCGGCGCCGGTGCCGCCATTACCTGGCAGGCGACCGAAAAACTCGAAACCAGCGCCTTTGCCGAATACAAGCGGCTGATGGGCCCGGCGGCGGATTCCAGCATCGTCAGGGAAGGCGGCAGCCGCGACCAGTTCCTGGTCGGCCTTTCCGCGACCTACCGCTTCGATTTCACGCTGGATTGAGTTCGGCCTCTTAGCCTGATCGCTTGACCGCGCTCGCCGGCAGTTGCAAACAAATGGCATGAGCACCGATCAAGCCGATTCCGGGCGCGTCCACGATGCGCCATCCAACAATTGGGTCTACCGCGTCCTGCCGAGGTCGCTCTGGCCCTATGCGCAGCTTGCCCGCTGGGACCGGCCGATCGGCTGGCAACTGCTGATGTGGCCATGCTTCTGGTCGGCGGCGCTGGCAGCCAACGCGGCGGCGGCGCTCGGAACGTTTTCGCTCGCCCGTTTTGCCTTTCATCTGCTGCTGTTCTTCATCGGCGCGGTCGCCATGCGCGGCGCTGGCTGCACCTATAATGACATCGTCGATCACGATATCGACATGGCCGTGGCGCGCACCCGGTCGCGGCCGCTGCCGTCGGGCCGTGTGACGCGGCGCCAGGCGAAGATCTTCACGGTGCTGCAGGCGCTCGCCGGTCTGGTCGTGCTGTTGCAGTTCAACGGTTTCTCGATCTTCCTCGGCGTCTTCTCGCTGGTGTTTGTCGCCGTCTATCCCTTTGCCAAGCGGTTTACCGACTGGCCGCAGTTCTTCCTCGGCCTTGCCTTTTCCTGGGGTGCGATCATGGGGTGGTCGGCCGAGTTCGGGAGCATCGGGCCGGCCTCGATCGTCCTCTATCTCGCAGCCATTGCCTGGACGGTCGGCTACGACACGATCTATGCCTATCAGGACAAGGAAGACGACGAGCTGATCGGCGTGCGCTCGACGGCGCGGCGGTTCGGCGAGCGTCCGCGTCCCTGGCTGTTCGGCCTCTACGGGCTGACGGTACTGCTGCTGTTCGTCTCGTTCGCGATTGCCGGGGCAGGGTTGCTCGCCTATGCGGGCCTTCTCGTCGCTTCCGTCATGCTGTTCTACCAGATTCTCGTGCTCGACATCCACGACGCCAAGCAGTGCCTGGCTTTGTTCAAGTTCAACCACATCGTCGGGCTGATCGTCTTTGCAGGGCTTTGCGCAGCTCTTCTGGTCCGGCTGGCATGAAATAAAAGGCCCTCCGGATGGCCGGAGGGCAGTGGTCCACCGCAGCAAACCTTCAACGCGCCGCGCGTTTATCGCGCACGGTCGCCGTGCGATTCACGAATCAAGCCCAGCTCAATTCCTGATCGCGATTCTTCTTCGTCTTGCCGAAGCGGGCGGAAAAGGCGGCGATGGCCGCGAGGATGAATGTGCGCATGGAATGTCTCCTTCTCGTGCCGGCAATGTGCAGGCGGCCTGTGGCATCAAGAAGGCATTCTCAAGGTTTTCCAAAGGCTTGATATCCGTTTGAAAACAAAAACAAAAAACCGACCGCAGGGACGGCCGGTCTTTTGCACTGGAGGAGGGCTTGGAAATTGTGTCGAAAATCAGTTCCGGGCGATGATTTCGCGGCCGTCGATCTTCATGTTGACGCCGAGGTTGCCGGTCGAGCGGCGCATCAGGAAGCGTGGGCGGCGATCGTTGAAAAGCGAATGGCGGCGGCGCGGCTTGATATCGCGGGTGCGCACTTCGCCGAGATGATCTTCCAGCGGCCGGGCAACGCCGTCGGCCTCGACCATCATCATCGGGATACGGTAGGCTTCCGACCATGTGCGCCAGTCGGCGGCGATATCGGAAAGATCATGGGCGACCAGAAGCGGGATGCAGAGCTCCGGGTCGTCGTGGTGAAGTTCGAGCGTCACGGTCACTTCTCCGTCTCCATGGTCGATGGCACGGGCCGCGACACCCTTGAAGGCGCGTGCAGGCAGCGCGATCGACAGGGGCAGTCCGCTGGACGGCAGAACCTTGCGCAACACGGCTCCACGCTCATCCAGACTGATGGTGACATTGCTCGACTGTCCGTGCAAGCTGTAGGTTGCCTGCTGGGGGAAGCGTTTCGGATCCAGTCGCAGCGTGGTTTCGACCCAAGCCGGTTGAGAAAGTGTCTTCAGCATTTCAATCGCCCTTGTTTTCCTTGAGAGCCGGTTCCCGGTCTTCTCTTTGGGACTTTTCGTCCTCTATGACCCAAGGATAGGCGGTGGCCGTTTGAGACGACTTAAAAATCGCGGTTAAAAAACTTTGCATTTCCTGATGGTTAGCAAAGACCAACCCGGCAGGGTTTCCCAAACCTGAAGAAAATCGGCGGCATTTTGCTCAAGCGGCGATCGGGCGGTGCGGGTTCAAGGAAAAGCCACGCACAAGGCTGAAAGGTGATGGTGCCGGTGATCATGGCCGCACTGCGCGGCATTGCGTCCTTCAGGATGGCATCCGTCAGGCAATTTCAGGCGATCGGCAGAGCGGCAATGGTTTCCACATTTATCGACTACAATCTTATCACCCGCGATATGAAGACGAGCCTTCAGCGCACGTCGCAACAGGTGCAGGTCGCCCGCGAAACCGAGTATTACAAGGCCAATATCGGCAAGGTCACCTCCATCGACGAATTTCTCGATGACTACCGGCTCTATGCGTATGCCATGAAGGCGCATGGGCTGGAAGATATGACTTATGCCAAGGCCTTCATGCGTAAGGTCATGGAGAGCGACCTCAGCGACGACAGCAGCTACGCCAATATGCTGACGGACGAGCGCTATCGCAATTTCGCGATGGCCTTCAGTTTTTCGCAATCGACCGAGGTGGTCCAAAGCGACGCACAGGAAGATTCGCTGATCGGCCTCTACACGCAGAGCATCGCCAACCAGAGTGAGGCAGTCGAAGAGGACACGCGTTATTTTAACGCAGCCATCGACAGGGTGACCACGGTCGACCAGCTCTGGCAGAACGACAAGCTTAAGAATTACGTGCTGACCGCGTTCGGCTTCGATCCCCGTTATGTCTCCTATCAGCATTTCAAGGATGTCGTCACCAGCGACGTCAGCGACCCGAACAGCTATGTGAATACGGCGGCAGCGAGCTACAAGCAGAGCCTGCAGGACAAGATCGCCAATATCCAGGCCACCGCCACGCCTGCGGATTTGGCAGACACCAGCAGCACGGCCAGCAAGCTCATTGCGCAGTATCAGGCTGCCATCACCAATGCGCCGGACTACACGCCGCTTGCAGCCGCCTTCAACTTTCAGGACGATGGAACGCTGGCTGCCGGCGACCTGCCGATGTCGGACATGCAGAAGGCATCGACCAACGAAGCCTATGTCTTCCAGCAGCCCCGGCTTTCCTCGTCGGCGGCGCAGCTCAACAAGCTCTATTACGATTCGACGATCGGAAGCGTCACCAAGGTCGACGACATCCTCGACAACAGCCGGCTGTTTGCCTATATCCGCATCGCCTACGGCCTGCCGTCGAGCATGCTGAATTCGACGATGGAAAACATCCTCACCAGCGATCTCAGCAATCCGGCAAGCTACGCCAATACGCAAGGCGGCACCGAATACAATGCGATCTACAAGGAGCTTGCCGCCGCCTTCAATTTCCAGACGGACGGAACGCTGGCCGCCGGTGATACGGCGCAGACCGCGGAACAGACGGCGACGACATCCGCCTATTGGATCGACCGCTATGATGACGCCGACGAAGCGACGGACGCAGCCCTGATCTCATCCTACAAGACCTTGATCGGCGTCGTGTCGGATGTCGACGATCTGCTCGCCGACAACAAGATCATGTCGCTGGCGCTGACGGCGGTCGGTCTTCAGGACGAGGGCGACACGTCGCGCAAACTGAAGAAGGTGCTGACCAGCGATCTCACCGATCCGAACAGCTATGTCTACACCTTGAAGGACGATCGCTACGTCCAGCTGGCAAAAGCCTTCAACTTCAATGCCGACGGAACGCTCGGCGTGCCGATGCTGGCCCAGGCCGAATCCGAAATCCTCAACACCGCCAAATCCTATGTGATCGAGAAGAGCCGTTTCGGTACCGAGGAGGACAAAACCAAGGCGACGGAGGAATCGCAGTATTACAGCGCCGAGGTCGAGAAGGTCAAAACGCTTGATGGCCTGCTGTCCAACCGGCGCCTGGTCGACTTCATCCTCGTCGCCGCCGGCCTCGATCCGGAGACCGTGACGACGGACTATCTCCGCCAGATGTTCGAATCCGATTTCAGCGATCCGAACAGCGCGATCAATACCGACCCGAACACCACACTCTATAAAGAGATCGTTTCGTCCTACAATTTTGATGCCGAAGGCAATCTCGCGCGTCCGACCCAGGGGATACAGACAAAGCGGGGTCTGCTGGAGACCGAGGATCTCTACCTCAACCAGACGCTCGAGGAGGAAAAGGGCGAGGACAATGCCGGCGTCCGCCTGGCACTCTATTTCCGCCGCATGGCGTCGGGCGTCAACACGGCTTATGATCTTTTGGCCGACAGCGCGCTGCTGCAGGTCATCCAGACGACGTTCAGCATCCCGGAAGAAATGTCGAGCGCCGATGTCGATGTCCAGTACGCCTACATCAATCGCGTGCTGGATGTCGAGGATCTGCACGATCCGGAGAAACTGGAAAAGCTGCTCGTCCGCTTCACCGCCCTCTATGACGTCGAGAACAATGTCGATGTTTCCGGCGCGGAACTGATCCTGTCGGGCAGCGGCTCAAACGGCATCAGCGCCGATACGCTGCTGAGTCTCTCACAATTGCGTCTTGGCGGCTAACTGCTTCTTCTTTATCGGACTTTAAGCACCTTGTCGGGATTCATGATCCCTGCTGGGTCGAAAGCATGCTTGATCCGCAGCATCAGGTCGATCTCGATCGGCGAACGCACGTCCGCCAGTTCGTCGCGCTTCAACTGGCCGATGCCGTGTTCGGCCGAGATCGAACCGTTGTAGCGGAGCACGATGCCGTGGACGATCGCGTTCATCTCGCGCCAGCGGGCAATGAATTGATCCTTGTCGGCCCCGACCGGCTGCGAGATGTTGTAGTGGATATTGCCGTCGCCCATATGGCCGAAGGAGCAGATGCGGGCGCCGGGAATGGCCTTCATCACCGCCGCGTCCGCTTCCGCCATGAAGGCCGGAATGCTGGAGACCGGCACCGAGACGTCATGCTTGATCGACCCGCCCTCCGGCTTCTGCGCCGGCGACATGCTTTCGCGCATGTGCCAGAGGCTCTTGCGCTGCGCTTCGCTCGTGGCAACAACGGCATTCTCGACGAGGCCGCTGGAGATTTCCGTTTCGAGCAATGCCTGCATCATCCGTTCGGCGCTCTCTGCCGAATCCGAGGTCGAGATATCGATCAGGACATACCAGGCGTGGACCGTGTCCATCGGATCGCGGACGCCGGGAATGTGTCTTGCGGTGAATTCGACGCCGAGGCGCGGCATCAGTTCGAAGCCGGTCAGCGCCGGGCCGCACAGGCTGGACGCCTTGTCGAACAGGACAAGCGCATCGGCAACGCTTTGCACACCGGCAAAGGCGACCTGATGGCCGAGCGGCTGCGGAAACAGCTTCAGCACCGCGCCGGTGATGACGCCGAGCGTACCTTCCGCGCCGATGAACAGGTCGCGCAGATCATAGCCGGTATTGTCCTTCTTCAGCCGCCGCAGCCCGTCCCAGATCTCGCCGGTCGGCAGCACGACCTCAAGGCCGAGGCACAGTTGCCGCATGTTGCCATAGGCAAGCACCGCCGTGCCGCCGGCATTGGTGGAAAGATTGCCGCCGATCCGGCAGGAGCCTTCCGAGCCGAGCGACAGCGGAAACAGCCGGTTGTGTTCCTCCGCCGCCTTCTGGATATCGGCAAGGATGCAGCCGGCATCGGCGACGATGACATTGCCGACCGGATCGATATCGCGGATCCGGTTCAGCCGCTCCAGCGACAGCACGATATCGGCCGCACCCGCGCGCGGGATCTGTCCTGCGACATGGCCGGTATTGCCCCCCTGCGGAACGATCGCGGCCCCGGTCTCGCTGGCAAGTTTCAGGATCTGCGAAACTTCCGCGACGCTGCCAGGCTTCAGCACCAGCGGTGCCGTGCCCTTGTAGAGGCCGCGCGATTCGATGAGATAGGGGGTGATGTCCGCGGCTTGCGTCAGAGCATCGCTTGCGCCGACGATGGCAGCGAAACGGGCGATGAGGTCGGAGGAGGGGATGGTATTGGTCATGAGCGAATACATACGCAACCGCAAGTGACGCGCAAGACCCGCATTCAGGGTTTTGAGATGGTGGACCGTTTCCTCTGGTCTCTCCCGAGCATCTCTTAAAAAGCCGTTGGGTTCATGATCGTTGCAGGCGGTTACATAAAAGCGCGTAGATCGCCCCGAAGGCTGAACCCGCAACAAGGCCGAAAGCCATCCAGATACCGCTGAAACCTGGGGTAAAGTATTCGTCCAGCACGTCGGCGATCAGCAATATAAGGCCAGAACCGAGCGCACCCGCAGTCGCATATGCCAGTATGTTGCCGTCGATATCATCGTGGACATGCCGAAACAAACGGTAGGCGCCAGATGTTATCGCCGCCACTCCAAACACTGGAAGAAGAGCCATATAGGTGATCAGGTTATCGACCATTGGTTCAAATGACCCGCTGGAAAACCACCGCAGAAGGTTGGCTGGGATTATGAACACGAGCGGGGCAATCAGACATAGGCATACCAAGACAAGTGTTTCCGTAACCTTATTCATATGCATCCCGGTTTGCATGATGCCGCCGAATTGAAGAAGGGTCGAAGAAGCGGCGCACGTGTATAATATTGCGCTCATACGTTAACGGCTCGTCACTCAGCAGAGTGAGGCGGAGCGTTCAAAACTCTCTATTCACATTCTTGGCGCCGCGGCCCGTTCGATCCGGTCGATGATCGCCTCGCCCAATCCATCCTGTGGAATGGGGCCGAACGCGATGGTCGTGGCGCCCGATGCGTCGGCCTGTTTCATATAGGCAAACAGATTGGCGGCGGCCTCGCGCAGATCGCCGGTTGGGCTGAGATCGAGAACGAGGGCGGCATTCTCCTCGCCGGCCAGTGCCGAGCCGCCGAACCGGATCAGTGCTTCACCGGGTTTGACATCCGTCGCATTCAGCCGCACCGCCGCTCCCGGGGCGTAGTGCGAGGCGAGCATGCCCGGCGCCTCGATCGCGGCGCCCGCAGTCTCTGGCCGCAGCACGGTTTTCCCGGTCAGCGCCTCGATATCGGCGACATCGAGACCGCCCGGCCGCAGCAGCCGGATCTCGCCGTCTTCCACCTTGAGGATGGTTGATTCCAGCCCGATTTCGGCCGGACCGGCATCAAGGATCAGTGCCAGCTTGCCGCCGAGATCGGCATCGACATGCGCGGCGCTGGTGGGGCTGATCTTGCCGGAGGTATTGGCGCTCGGCGCTGCCAGCGGCTTGCCGTAGCGCTTGATGACCGCGCGCGAAAAACCGTCCGGCATGCGGATACCGAGCGTATCGAGGCCGGCGGAAGCAAGTGGATGCACGCCGCTGCCCGGTTTCAGCGGCAGGATCAGCGTCAGCGGTCCCGGCCAGAAAGCCTCGGCAAGCCATCGCGACAGGGGATCGAAGGTGACATGCTCGTCGGCCATGGCAAGATCGGCGACATGGCAGATCAGCGGGTTGAAACGTGGTCGGCCTTTCATTTCATAGATGCGGCTGATGGCATCCGGGTTTGTGGCGTCCGCCGCCAGGCCGTAGACCGTCTCCGTCGGAATCGCGACCGGCAGGCCCTGGCCGAGCGTTTCGCAGGCTATCGCCAATGCGCGATCCGGTTCGGTCCTTGTGTCGATGATGAGGGCCATGCAGCGTCCAAACGTCAATGCGCCATCTGGAAAGACAGGCAGGCGCTCCGCCGTTTCCTTTACAGGGCTTGACGGGATATTGCCAAGCGCATTTGCAAGGCGCCGTCGACTGTGCCGGGTCGCAGGCGGACAATTCAGAGGCTGTTGATGATCTTGCGAAGCTGCTCGTTGCGCGCGCCGAGCAAAAGCACGTTCTTCAAGGCCTCCTTCGGATCGCGGGTGCGAAACAAAAGGCCGTTCTCGTGGATGGCGCGGTTGACGGTCAGCTTGCCGGCCTCTGCGTCCATTTCAGTGGCCACCGCGAAATACATCCGCGAATAGCCGAGCTTGATCTTCTCGAAGAAATGCTCGTCGTCGCCGATGTCGGAGAAGAAATTGGCGATGTAGAAAGACCAGCGGACATCGTCGAACTTGGCGAATTTGGTCCGCGCGGCCGTCACGTGGCAATAGCCGAGATGCGGGCTGTCGGCGAGCGTGCGGTGAAAGAGCAGCTTGGGGAAGCGGATCGAACGGTGGAAGCCGTTGATCCGGTCATGGGTTACCGTTGCCGCTGTTTCGAGCTTGCGGCCGGTGCGGGCGGCGACTTCCTGATGCGTCAGGTAGCGCTTTTCAGTCGGGCTCCATTCTTGCTGGTGCCGGTTGATCCGCCCGGTGCGCAGAAACTCGGTATGAACAGCCACTTTCGGCAATGGAGCCGGCTTTTTGACGGCGGCGGCGTCGAAATATCTCAAGTTTGACATCGGCCTGCACCAGGATAGCGGCGGAATGCTTGAGAGCACGCCGGGGCGGAAACGTTCATCAGGGAAAGCTACAGTGTCAGGGTTAACGCAGTCTTTCCGGATGGTAGCCTTTTGCCATGGAGCGAGGCTTGCGGGACACTCTGTATCCGGCGCCGAAAAATGTCGCAAAGAGACCGCGCCTGCCCAGAATTTGCCAACGTGTGGCGGAAAAGACGCCATCTGCTGAAAAATCAGGAAAGGTCGTTGTTTATGCTTATAAAATAGCCACTCCGGCCGCGCCGCAAAGCAACTTGGACCGTGTCGTCATTCTGGAATCGGATGTCGCTAATCGGCAGCTGCCGGGCTGCGGTACAGGGTTAGATAGGGACACTCAAGGTGCCGCCTTTATAGGGAGGGCGGAGAATTGGGAAGCCGGTCGAAATCCGGCGCTGCCCCCGCAACGGTGGTGGAGCGAAACCTCGGCAAAAGGCCACTGGAGAAATCCGGGAAGGCGCCGCGATGGTCCGAAAGGACAGCTCCAGAGCCCGGAAACCAGCCTTGTGGCGAAATTGATGTCTGGGTTGCGGCGGGCAGCCGGAAGGAGAACCTGTAGACCACGCGCACTCCCGGCGCGGTGGCGGTTCCTTTCCTGTCTGCCGCAACTTCAAAAGAGTTGGCGAGCACAAGGAAACGACCATGGATCTCCGCAGTGAAGTCCTTCGCAAATTGAAGAACCGGCGTGCCGGCCACAGCCTGGAACAGGCTTTCTATACCGATCCCGATCTCTATAAGGTCGACATGGAGCAGATCTGGTACAAGGACTGGCTGTTCATCGGCCACGATTGCGAAATCCCGAAATCCGGCAATTATTTCACCGTCCAGGTCGGCGAATATCCGGTCGTCGTCGTCCGCGATCGCACCGGCACCGTCCGCGCCCTGCACAATTCCTGCCGCCATCGCGGCTCGCGCGTCTGCGCCGGTGCCAAGGGCTCGTCCGCCAAGCTTGTCTGTCCCTATCACCAGTGGACCTACGAGCTCGACGGCAAGCTTTTGTTTGCCCGCCAGATGGGCGAGGATTTCGACAAGAACCAGCACGGCCTGAAGCCGATCCATTGCGAAACCATCGGCGGTTTTATCTTCATCTGCCTGGCCGAAGAGGCGATGGATTTCCAGCCGGTGCGCGACATGGTCTCCTCCTATGTCATGCCGCACAATCTGAAGGACACCAAGGTCGCCTTCGAAAGCACGATCATCGAGAAGGGCAACTGGAAGCTCGTCTGGGAAAACAACCGCGAGTGCTACCACTGCGCCGCAAACCACCCGGAACTCTGCCGCACCTATCCGGAAGCCCCGACGGCAACCGGCGTCCAGGGCGCCAAGGACGATCCGGTCATCGCCGAGCATTGGGCGAAGTGCGAGGCTGCCGGCCTGCCGAGCGAATTCAAGATCGACCATAGCGGCCAGTTCCGTGTCGCCCGCATGCCGCTGATCCAGGATGCCGAAAGCTACACGATGTCGGGTGCGCGCGCCGTCAAGCGCCAGCTCTCCGACGATGTCAGCCAGAGCCATATCGGTACGCTGCTGCTGTTCCACTATCCGTCGACCTGGAACCACGTGCTGGCCGATCACGCCATCACCTTCCGCGTGCTGCCTCTCGGTCCCGAGCTTACCCAGGTCACCACCAAGTGGCTGGTGCACAAGGATGCTGTCGAAGGCGTCGACTACACGATCGAAGAGCTGACGCATGTCTGGACCGAGACCAACGACCAGGATCGCCAGATCGTCGAGGAAAACGCCTTCGGCATCCGCTCTCCCGCCTACCAGCCCGGCCCCTATTCGCCGGAACACGAAGGCGGCGTCATGCAGTTCGTCGAATGGTACACCAATTTCATGGCGGACCGCCTCCAGGGCAGCACGGCATCGCCGTCGCTGGTTCGGGTTGCCTGAGCATGACGATTGCAGCATCCTTCCAGCATCTCGACGAATTGAAGCCGTGGAACGACCGGCAGCATCTCCTGGAATGCATTTCGGTCACCGCCGAGGCTCCGGACGTGATGACGTTCGCCTTCAGATCCAACAAGCCCGGCTGGTTCCGTTACCTGCCGGGCCAGTTCGTCACGCTCGAACTGCCGGTAACGCCCGATGATCCGGTGATGCGCACCTATACGCTGTCGTCCAGCCCGTCGCGGCCCTTCTCGGTGGCGGTCACCGTCAAGGCGCAGAAGGACAGTATCGGCACCCGCTGGATGTTCGATCACCTGAAGCCCGGCATGACGCTGAAGGCTTTCGGCGCACTCGGGGATTTCACCTTCGTGCGCTATCCGGCCGAAAAATACCTGTTCATTTCGGCGGGCTCCGGCGTCACGCCGATGATGTCGATGACCCGCTGGATGGCCGATTGCACGCCGCAGAGCAATGTCGCCTTCATCTCCTGCGCACGGCAGCCGGAAGACCTTTTGTTCCGCGGTGAATTGGAAGTCCTGTCGGCGCACATGCCCAACATGTCGCTCGGCTTCATCGTCGAGGGGCATCAGCCGCGCGACAGCTGGCATGGCCTGCGCGGCCGCGTCGACGGCACCAAGCTTTCGCTCCTGGCGCCCGATTTCATGGAGCGCACGGTGTTCTGCTGCGGCCCGGAGCCGTTCATGCGCGGCGTGCGCGAGACGCTGAAGTCAGCCGGCTTCGACATGACGCACTATCACGAGGAAAGCTTCCAGCCCGCCAACGCTCCAGATCCGGCGGAACTTGCCATCCGCGCCGGCGTCACGGCTGCCGTCGATCCCGCCTCGGTGTCCAACGTCACCTTCACGATGGCCGGCAAGCAGGCGAAGTGTCAGCCCGGCCAGACCATCCTGCAGACGGCGCGCTCGGCCGGCGTGCGCATCGGCGCCGCCTGTGAAGGCGGTCTCTGCGGCACCTGTCGGGTGATGAAGATTTCCGGCGAAGTCGAGATGAACCACAATGGCGGCATCCTCGACGACGAGATCGACGAAGGATACATCCTCGCCTGCTGTTCGCGGCCGATCGGGGACGTGCAGATCGAGGCGTGAGCTGCCGGCAAGCAAAAGACGGGTAAGCAGCAGAAGGGGGCTTGGTGACGTGAACTGTCACCCCTCCGCCTTGCAGCGTTGCGAACTCACGGCATCATGTGTTCCTGATATCGGTCCTCGCATGCGCCGTTCCCGATCGCGGTATCTGGGGAATATGAACCGGATGGGGACGTTTGGCATCCTGGCTGCCTGAAATGGCCAATTCAGCCTCCAGCATTGCCATCTCGATCAGGAACACGAGCATCTTTCTGTTGCTGCGTTCCGCGCTCATCTTCGACGCTTTGAGAAGTTCATAGGT
The DNA here is from genome assembly GCF_017873135.1 of Rhizobium herbae. GTDB lineage: Bacteria > Pseudomonadota > Alphaproteobacteria > Rhizobiales > Rhizobiaceae > Pararhizobium > Pararhizobium herbae. The sequence continues at coordinate 184,496 of NZ_JAGGJV010000005.1, forward strand.
CATATCTCTGGTTCGCATTTTCACGCTCCCTATCGATTGCTACCTCCAGGTTAGGGATTGCAACTTACGCGAGGCTTGCTTTCTGTAGGCACCCTATAATGGTGGGTGATCCGCCGGCGATATCGAGTGAAACAGGACCGGGTGGGATGACAAGTCCCGGGCGCCGGCGCAGCTGCCGATCTTCTGCCTCAGAACAGAAAATCACCCGCATCCAGCGCGGCCATCTTTACGCCCTTCAGCAAAATGCTGTCGCCGTTCAGCCCGTCGATCAGCACATCGCTGCCGACCTGCGTCATGTGGTGCTGGGTGAGGTCCGTGTAATCGCTGATGCCGGCAATGCCGTTGAGGTCGAGGATGTCGTGGTCCGTTGTTGCGAAATCGGTGATTGTGTCCTTGCCGTCACCCGTATTGAAGACGAACTGGTCGGCGCCTGTGCCGCCGGTGAGAATATCGCCGCCGCCATGGCCCCAGATGATGTCGTTGCCGGCCTTGCCGTCGATGGTGTTCTTGCCGCTGTTGCCGTGCAGCTGGTTGGAAAGCGCATTGCCGGTGGCATTGATGGCGGCCGTGCCGTTCAGCGTCAGGTTCTCGAAAGAGCTGCCGAGCGTGAAGGAAACGGTCGCCTTGATGAGGTCCGTGCCGCCGCCGGAGGATTCCGACAGTTTGATCGCCGCGTCGCTGATCACGTAGACATCGTTGCCGCTGCCGCCATAGATGGTGCCGCTGACCTTGCCGCCGGTGCCGTCGAAATAATCGTTGCCGCTGCCGAGCCGGATCGCGCCGATGATGGTGCCGCTGTTGAAGACTGAATCGGCACTGCTGCCGCCGAGAAAGGCCGTGCCTGCGGATTTGATCAGGCCGTTATTGTGCAGGCTCGCGGCGCTTGCCGCGGAAAAATCGATGGTTGCGGCGGAAGCGACCGTGCCGGTGATCGTGCCGTCATTGGTCACCGTCTCGCCGGTTCCGGCCACCTTGATGCCGCCGCCCGCGGTGATCGTCTTGTTGTTGGTGACAATGGCGCCGTCGGCCGATACCGCAATGGCATAGCCTTGGGTTTCGATCAGGCCGTTGTTGGTGATCTTGCCATCGTCGCCGGTCAGCGCGACCGCCGTCTTGGCGGCGCTGATCGTACCACTGTTGGTGACGACGGCGTCGTCGCCCTTGGCGATGATCGCCGTTCCGGATGTCGACGTGACGCTTCCGTCATTGGTGAGCTTGACGTCCGCGCCGGACGAAGCGACGGCCGTGCCATAGGCGATTGCCGAACCGTGGTTGGTGAGCGTCGCGGTGTTGCCGGTCGAGACGATGGCCGATGCCTTGTCCGACCGCAGCTCGCCGTTGTTGGTGAGCAACGCCGAGCTGCCGGTCAGTTGCACGGCGTTCATCGCCGCATGGGTGGTGCCGTGATTGGTGACGATCGCGCTGCTGCCGGAAACCGAGATGCCGGCGCCGGAAGAGGATTCGATCAGGCCGGTATTGACGAGATGCGTTGCCTTGCCTGCCGCGGTGATCGCCGTCAGACGCGCCTCGACGGTGCCGTCATTGGTCAGTTCCAGGCTGCCGCTGTCGATCTTGAGGCCGTAGTCCTGGCCGGAGACCTTGCCGGAGCTGCTGACGACGAATTCGCTCTTGCTGTCGGCGACCGAGGTCGAGCCGAACCGGAAGGCGTAGCTGGACGCCGAGAGTACCGTGCCGTTGATGTAGAAGTCACGCGCCGTCGCCGTCCCGGTTGCCACAAGCGCGGTCGCGGATGTGCTGAGCGTCACGCCCTTGTTGAGGACGAATATGCTGTCGGTTTCCAGCACCGACACCGGCGCGGTGCGGTTGCTGCTGATCACAATCTTTGTCGTCATCTGCTCATCATGCGCAGGCGGTCTTGCCTTGGTCTCATGCTCTCATACGGTCAAATCGATGAACAGGATCGCCCCAGCCACGGCATTTCCGCCGTCGTGGTAAATTCATCGGTAACACGGCAAAACGATGTCGCTGGCGCGAGCTTTACCGGCAAAACTACCTGAGAGCCAGAGCGCTCGATACCCTGCGGATCGATCCGGTCAGCATGAGGTCAACACCGATACCCGCGCCCGAGGAAAACCGGGCCTTGCCGGTGGCGATCAGCATCGGTTTGTCGAGCGGTTTTTCCGGCAGCAGTTCTCCCTTCGCCCAGACCGCCTTGAGCGCCTTGGCATTCATCGCCGCGACGTTGACGTCGATGTCGGTGAGCGTCCCGGCGACGCGGTAGGGGCAGCGGCGTTTGCCGCAGTTGGCGGCGGCGGAAAACTGCCAGAGCGCGTAGGCATCCCAGTTGCCCATCGGAAAGACGTTGCGGATACCCGGCTTGTAGCGGGCATACCAGAGCGGCAGGCGCGACAGGATCGGGAAGCGGCCGCGATTGGCGGCAATGTATTTGGCCGTGACGTGATTGGTGTAGAGCATCGGATAGCGGCCGGTGCGGGTCTTGATGTGACCGGCGAAGATGGCCGCGTCCTCCAGCGACATGTATTTCTTCGGATCGATGCCCTCGATATCGAGCACCATCAGCTCGTCGTCGCGCGGCGCCGCATAGTCGAGAAAATGGTTGGCCTGGTCGACCGGGTTGCCGGGGCGGGCGAGATGATAGGCGCCCCAGAGCAGGCCGCTGGCACGGGCAATGAGGCGGCGTGTCTGGTAGAGTTCGCGGCTGACGGCATATTTGCGCCACATCGTCTTGCAGTGGGCGACGGTATCGCCGCCGTGATCGCCGGTGCAGGTGAAGCTTTCCGGCAAACCGTCGGACGCCTTGGAGATGAAGCCGGCGATGCGCTTGTCCTTCAGCATCTCGTCCCAGTCGATAATGTTCAATTCGTAGGCATCGATGACGAGAGCGTGGTCGGGCGATTTCCATGGCATGAGGTCGCGTGCTGTTGCGCCACACGAAAACAGCGCGACGCCGAGGAGAACGGCGAGGCGGAAAAACGTGCCCAAACGTGTGATCCGGCGCTTTTCCATCGCAAGAGGGTGCGGAAAGAGGGTTAACCAAGGGTTAACGCCACTATAGTGAATTCCCATTGGTCGGAATGGCCAGCCAATGGAACAATCAAGCCCATCGACCGTTATCAGAGCAAGCCGGCTGTGTCGGATACAATCGAACGGAGGAACACATGGGTGTTTTCGGATTTAAATTGGCGCCACTGGCGCTGTCTGCCGTCTTGCTAGCCACATCTTTTACCCCCTCGCAGGCATTCGCGCAAATTCCGGTGCCCATCAAGGCAGAGCGCGTGAGCGATGTCGACATGGTCCAATACCGAGATCGCCGCCGTGGCGACGATGAATGGCGCCGCCGTGGCTACCATCGCCGCGGAAACGATGCTTATTATAACGGCCATCGCGGTCACTATGAACGCCGCCGCGGCTACCGCGAATATAACGGCATGTGGTTCCCGCTCGCAGCCTTTGCGACAGGCGCCATCATTGGTGGCGCGGTGTCCCAGCCGCAGGTGCGTTATGGCGGCAGCCATGTCGAATGGTGTTCCAACCGCTATCGCAGCTATCGTGCCTACGACAACAGCTACCAGCCGAACTACGGCCCGCGCAGAGAGTGCAATTCGCCGTATTGATCCGCTGTTTGATCAGCACTGACTTTGGCCGGGGACATCGTCTCCGGCCATTTTTGTGCGCGTTTAGAGAATGCCGATCCGCTTCAGGATCGTCCAGGCCACGCCCATCGAGATCATGATCAAAAATGTAGCGAGCAGGGTTCCATGGACGCCCTCGGCAAAGGGAAGGCCGCTGGTATTCATGCCGAAAAAGCCGGTGACCAGTGTCGGCGGCAGAAGGAAAGCCGTCATCAGCGACAGGATGTAGAGATGGCGGTTGGTCTCGGAGGAGAGCTTGCTGTCGATCTCTTCATGCAGGAGGCGGGCGCGTTCCTGCAGCGCGAAAACATCGCGGTCGACCGCTTCCAGCCGGTCGGAAAGCCGTTCGGCGGCATCGATGAACCCTGGCGGGACCTCGTCCTCCTCCGATGTGCCCGCTCGCCGCAACAAGGCCAGCAGCGTCCGCAGGTGCCGGTGCAGGCGCACGGCGGTTCGCCGCAGCGGCGCCAGACGCGGCTGGTGATTGTGTCCGGCCTCGCCGTAGACGTCGTCCTCGATGACGTTGAGGTCTTCGGTCAGTTCCAGCACGAGACTGATCAGCGTGCGCTGGAACTCGACCACCATCATTTCGAACAGGTCGATCGGGCGGGCGCAGCGGGCGTTCTTCTCGACGGCGGCCTTGACGCGGTCGATGCTGCGCAGCGGATGCAGCCGCGTGGTGATGATGATCTTTTCGGTGACGGCGAAATGCAGCCAGCCGATGGTTTTTGTTTCCGCGTCGAACGTGCGCTCGAAATCGACCAGCGTGCCGTAGACCATGTCGTCGGAGATGGTCACGGCTGCCTGCGTGTCGTGGCTGGTCAGCGTCGAAAGGGCTGCCTGCGGCAGGGTGGCGATGCGTTCGATCAGGGCAGGGGTGCGGGCGTCGCTGAGCGCCAGATGCAGCCAGACCCAGCCTTCGCCTTCCATCAGCGCATCGATGGACGAATCGGCGGCGATCCGCACACAACGGCTTTCGCCGGGCACGAACCGGTAGGCCCAGACGAGCCCGGGTATTTCAGACGAGATCAGATTCATGCGGCGTTATTCCGGGAGGAGGCCAGACTTCGCTTTATTCAGCTTTCATGACAGTTTTGCTACCGCTCGTCCACATGCGGTTCACTGTCGCGCCGGACAATCAAATATTGACGTTTACGTAAAAATCAATAATTTCTCGGCCGAGAAACAAGCCATTGCTGGACGGGTGGGCGGCAATGTTGTCATGTGACTGCGGGAGGAGACGATATGTACAAGGCACCGGTGGACGAAATTCTGTTCACGCTCAAGCACGTGGCCGGTCTCGGCGAGGACCTCGCCAATGGCATTTTCGGTGATCTCGACGAGGATCTCGTCGATGCGATCGTCAGCGAAGCCGGGCGTTTTGCCACGGAGGAAGTCGCGCCGCTTGCCGATATCGGCGACAGGCAGGGCTCAAAACTTGTTGATGGCAAGGTTGAGGTGCCCGAAGGATGGAGCGAACTCTATCGCAACTGGGCGGCCGGCGGCTGGAACAGCCTGACGGCGCCGGAGGAATTCGGCGGCCAGGCCCTGCCGCATATGTTGCACATCGCGGCGATGGAGTTTTGGAATGCCGGGTCCATGGCCTTTGCACTGACGCCGATGCTGACCATGGGCGCGGTCGACGCGCTTGAGAAGCATGGTTCCCGGGAACTCAAATCGACCTTTCTCGCCAAGATGATTTCCGGCGAATGGACCGGGACGATGAACCTGACAGAGCCGCATGCCGGCTCGGACCTCGGCGTCCTGAAGACCCGCGCCGAGCGCCGCGACGACGGTACCTACCGTATTTTCGGCCAGAAGATCTTCATCACCTGGGGCGAACACGATCTGACCGACAATATCGTCCATCTGGTGCTGGCGCGTCTCGCCGGTGCCCCGGAAGGCACGCGCGGCATTTCGCTGTTCCTCGTGCCGAAGTTCCTGGTCAACGACGACGGCTCGCTTGGCGCCCGCAACGATCTCTTCTGCCATTCGCTCGAGCACAAGCTTGGCATTCATGCCTCGCCGACCTGCACCATGGTCTATGGCGACGGCAGGTTCGGTGACGAGAAGGGTGCTGTCGGCTATCTTGTCGGCGAGGAGAACAGGGGCCTCAACTGCATGTTCACGATGATGAACAACGCCCGCCTTGCCGTCGGCACGCAAGGGGTCGCTATGGCCGAAGCCGCCACCCAGCATGCACTCAATTATGCCCGCGAACGCACCCAGGGCAAGGCGCCCGGCTGGAAGGGCGCGGGCATGAGCCCGATCATCGAGCACCCGGATATCGCCCGAACGCTCCTGACTATGAAGGCTGTAACGCAAGGTGCCCGCGCCATCACCTTCGCCTGTGCCCGTGCCGTCGACCGGGCGCATGTCGCCGAAGGTGACGCGGCACGGTATTGGCAGGAGCGCTCCAGCCTCCTGACGCCGATCGCCAAATCTTTCGGCACCGACGTTGGCGTCGATGTCGCCTCGATGGGCATCCAGGTTCACGGCGGCATGGGCTTCATCGAGGAAACCGGGGCTGCGCGTTATCTGCGTGATGCGCGGATTGCGCCGATCTACGAAGGCACCAACGGCATCCAGGCGATCGACCTCGTCACCCGCAAGCTGCCGCTGTCGGACGGTGATCATGTGCGCGGCTTTATCACCGAATTGAAGGCTGTTGCCGAAGAGGTCGGCTCGTCCAACCTTGCCGATTTCGGCGAAACCGGCAATCGTCTCGATAATGCGATCGCCGATCTGGAAGAGGTGACGGAGTGGCTGCTCGCCCGGCTCGCCGAAGGCAAATCCGCCGAAGCGCTCGCCGGGGCGACTGCCTATCAGCGGCTGTTCGGCCTGACATTGACGGGGGTTTATCTCGCCAGGGGCGGGCTGGCGGAGGTTGGCGATGGCGGCCGCGATGTCCGTATCGCGCTCTGCCGTTTTGCCGCCGAAAACCTGCTGTCCGAGACGGCGGCGCTGAAGGACCGTATCATCAATGGCGCGGCGAGCCTTGCCGGCGCCCGCATCGCTTTGGCTTGAAGGAGACAACCATGACCGACGATGTTTTGATCGAGCGGCCCGAAGCCTATCCCGGCGTCCAGGTCATCCGCTTCAACCGGCCGGCCAAGAAGAATGCCATCACCCGGGCGATGTATGCCAAGATGGCCAATGCACTCACCGTCGCCGGAACCGATGACGCTATTCGTGTGACCGCGTTTCTGGGAACCGAGGGCTGCTTTTCCGCTGGCAACGACATGGCCGATTTCATGGTCTTTGCCATGGGCGGAACGATGGGACAGGACGTGCTCGACTTCCTGCGCGCGCTGGCCAATGCGGCAAAACCGGTCGTTTCCGGTGTCGATGGCCTGGCGATCGGCATCGGTACCACCATCCATCTCCACTGCGACCTGACGGTCGCTTCCCCCCGTTCCGTCTTCAAGACGCCCTTCGTCGATCTGGCGCTGGTGCCGGAGGCCGCCTCCAGCCTGCTCGTTCCCCGCATCGCCGGTCACCAGCGTGCCTTCGCGCTTCTGGCCGCCGGTGAACCGTTCACGGCGGAGGAGGCGCAGGAGGCCGGCCTGATCTGGAAGATCGCTGGTGCCGAGGCCATCGAGGAAGAGGTGCTGTCGCTCGCCGCAAATCTTGCCAAAAAGCCGCCGGAAGCTCTGCGCATCGCCCGCCAGCTGATCCGCGGCGACCGCTCCGACGTGCTGGCGCGGATCGACGAGGAGGCAAAACACTTCGCCGCGCAGTTGAAAAGCGCCGAAGCGCGGGCTGCCTTCGAGGCTTTCATGCGCCGCTGAACGTGACGCGGCGGCTGTTCCCGCGGTTTTGTCCGCAGCCTGCCTTGCCGGAGGGCGAGGTGCGACCCATATTGCTGACTGTTGCGTGGAGGAATTTCGGCATTGGGGGCGTGCCGGCAAAGTCAAGGATTCGTCCATGCGGTCTCGTTTCAAGCTTTCCTTCTCCGATATGCTCAGGCAGCACCGGCGATGGGAAAGGACACTGCTGAAAGCCGTCAAGGTCACCCGAAAAGCTGTCGCATCTGCCGTGTCGGCGCCAGCGACCGCCAAGCCGAAAGCAGGCAGCAAGCTGGAGGAGGTCGCGAGCTTCGGCAGCAATCCCGGCCGCTTGCGCATGTTGCGCTATGTCCCCGCGGACCTTCCGAAAAAATCGCCGCTCGTCGTCGTGCTGCACGGCTGCCATCAGACGGCCGAAGCCTATGACAGGGGCAGCGGCTGGTCGACATTGGCAAGAGAACGCGGCTTTGCCGTCGTCTATGCCGAGCAGAAACGTTCCAACAATGCCAATCTCTGTTTCAACTGGTTCCGCCCGAGCAACGTTGCGCGCGACCGCGGCGAGGTGATGTCGATCCGCCAGATGGTTGCGAAGATGGCAACGGCGCATGGCATCGATCGCAAACGCGTGTTCGTCACCGGTCTTTCGGCCGGCGGTGCGATGACATCAGCGATGCTGGCAACCTATCCCGACGTGTTTCGCGCCGGCGGCATCATCGCCGGATTGCCCTATGGCGCGGCGCGCGACGTGCACCGGGCGCTTGCCGCCATGAAGACCGCGCCGGAGCGCACGGCGCAGGAATGGGGCAATCTCGTCCGCGCCGCATCGCCGGTGAAGCGCGATTTCCCCGCGGTTTCCATCTGGCATGGAACAAAGGACCACACGGTCTCGATCTCCAACGCGGATGCGTTGGTTCGGCAATGGCTTGATGTGCATGGCCTCGAAAGCGAAGCCTTTACGCAGAGCGAGGTGGATGGCCACATCCGCCGCGTCTGGAAGGACGCCTCGGGGAAAGTCGCGGTCGAACTGTATCTCGTCGAGGGCATGGGACACGGGACGCCATTGAAGCCACGGCCAGCGTCGCGGACAAAGGCCGATACCCCTGGCCCCTTCATGCTCGATGCCGGCATTTCCTCGTCCATGCATCTAGCGACCGCCTGGGGCTTGAAGAAGCCTGTCTTGCTTTCGGCCTTGAGACAGGCTGCCGAGTAGACGGAAGGCGCTTGAAATCCTCGCTTTTACGGGGTTGAAATTTTAACACTGCCTTAAGTGCGCGCCGATATGGTTCCCGCCATCACAGGTCCGGCATGTCCGGTTCCTGACGGGCCGCATGAGGCGTGCCGTCTCCGCCCGCCGTGGCATGTCCCCCCATTCCCGCATTCTGGAACGGTCCAGCGCCTTGAGCGCCGGTCGCCGATCCCGGTTGCGGATCAGACCGAGCCTCAGCCGGGCGCGAAAGCCGGGCCGCAATAGGGAAGCCTGCCTTGTCCAAAAGATCGAACCTGATGACGCGCATCCTTGTCGCCGCGTCCTTTGTCGTCGTTGCCGCGTTTGCCGGCTTTTCCGTTTACATCGACAGTCTCCAGCATGCCGTGACGACACGTGCCGTCGAGGAGAACATTTCCTCCTCCGGCAAGCAGGCCGCCCAGAGCGTCGCCAACTGGCTGAACGGCCGCGTTACGCTGACCGCCATGGCCGCCAATGCCGCTGGCAGCGCTTCCGATCAGGCAGGCCTCGAAGGCGCGCTCAAGAACGGTGTTCTGGAAAAGGAGTTCCTCAGCACCTATGTCGGCGACGAGAGCGGAAAATTCACCAGCTGGCCGGACTTGCCCCTGCCCGCAGGCTATGATCCACGCCAGCGGCCGTGGTATCAGCAGGCTGTCAAGGCCGATACAAGCGTGCTCACCGATCCCTATATCGATGCGTCGAGCGGCGACCTGATCATCAGCGCTGCCGTTCCGGTCAAGCGTGACGGCAAGCTGTTCGGCATCGCCGGCAGCGATTTTTCGCTGAAGACCCTCGTCGAGATGATCAAGTCCGTCGATGTCGGCGGCGAAGGCTTTGCCTTCCTCGTCAACAAGTCCGGCCAGATCCTCGTTCACCCGGATGCCAAACTCGTCACCAAGACGCTGGCCGATGCCTTCCCGGCTGAAACACCATCGATCGGCTCGTCGATCATGCAGACCGAGCTTGACGGCAAGCCGATGCTGGTCAGCTTCGTGCCGGTCGCAGGTCTTCCCTCTGTCGAATGGTATGTTGGTTTCGCCGTCGATGCGGATGTTGCCTATTCCGCCATCGGCCAGTTCCGGATCGCCGCCACCATCGCCACGCTTCTTGCCGTCGGCGTGATGATCGCCTTCCTTGCAACCCTGCTCAGCCGCCTCGTCATCCGTCCGGTCACCGACATGACCGGCGCCATGGAACGCCTGGCCGCCGGCGACCTGAAGGCCGAAATTCCCGGCCAGGACCGCCGCGACCAGATCGGTTCCATGGCCGCCGCCGTCGCCGTTTTCCGCACCAATGCCATCGAGCGCGTGCGCCTCGAAGGCGAGGCCGAATCCGGCCGTTCGCTGTCGGAGCGGGAGCGCCTTGAGCGCGAAGCCCTGAAGGCCAGGGAAACCGCCGATATCCAGCAGGCCGTCGAAGCGCTGGCGACCGGCCTCGGCCGTCTTGCCGACGGCGATCTCGGCTACCGGATCTCCATCCCCTTCGTCGCCCATCTCGACCGTCTGCGCGCCGACTTCAACAACTCCGTCACCAAGCTGCACCATGCGCTTCAGGCGGTCGGCACCAATGCGCGCGCCATCGACGCCGGCGCCAGCGAAATCCGCCATGCCGCCGACGATCTCGCCCGCCGCACCGAGCAGCAGGCAGCCTCGGTCGAGGAAACCGCCGCGGCGCTCGAGGAAATCACCACGACGGTCAAGGACAGCGCCCGCCGCGCCGAAGAAGTCGGCCAGCTGGTCGCCCGCACCCGCGCCGGTGCCGAAAAGTCCGGCGAAGTCGTCCGCAATGCCGTCAACGCCATGCAGGGCATCGAAAAGTCCTCCGGCGAGATCAGCAACATCATCGGCGTCATTGACGATATCGCCTTCCAGACCAACCTTTTGGCGCTGAACGCCGGCGTCGAGGCAGCACGTGCCGGTGACGCAGGCAAGGGCTTTGCCGTCGTCGCCCAGGAAGTACGCGAGCTTGCCCAGCGGTCTGCCAATGCCGCCAAGGAGATCAAGGCGCTGATTTCGAAGTCCGGCAGTCAGGTCAAGACCGGTGTCGAGCTGGTCGGGGAGACCGGTCAGTCGCTGCAGGCGATCGTCTCGGAGGTGCAGGAGATCAACACGCATATCCATGCGATCGTCACCGCCACCCGCGAACAATCGATCGGCCTCCAGGAGATCAACACCGCCGTCAACACCATGGACCAGGGCACCCAGCAGAACGCCGCCATGGTGGAAGAACAGACGGCCGCCAGCCATGGCCTCGCGCAGGAAGCGGCGGCACTCAACGACCTGCTCGCCCAGTTCAATATCGGCGACAGCCAGTCGTCCGCGCCTGCCGCACGGCAGCCGGCTTATGGGCGCCGCGCGGCCTGACCGGCGGCAATACAGGCAACAGGAAAAAGGCCCGGTGAAAATCGGGCCTTTTTCATGGAAGTATCAATGAAGCGATCGACGGGTATCGCGAAGGCGTCACTTCTCCAGCGTCGCCACCACTTCCACATGCGACGACCACAGGAACTGGTCGATCGGGGTGACCGAGGTGATGCGGTAGCCCACATCCACAAGAATGCGCAGGTCGCGCACCAGCGTCACCGGATTGCAGGAGACGGCGACGATCTTCTTGACGCCGGAGCGGGCCATTTCCCTCGTCTGGGCTTCGGCGCCGGCGCGCGGCGGGTCGAAGACGATGGCGTCGTAGACTTTCAGTTCCGAAGCCATCATCGGGCGGCGGAAGAGATCGCGCTTTTCCACCGTGACCGGCTTCAGGCCTTGCGTATTGCGCGCGGCAAAATCCAGTGCCTTCAGCGGCTTGTCTTCGCTCTCGACTGCATGGACGCGGGCCTTGCGGGCAATGCGCAGCGAAAACGTACCGGAACCGGCAAAGAGGTCGATGACGCGCTTGGCCTTGCCGAGATGCGCCAGCACCAGTTCCGACATCGCTTCTTCCGCCGGCCTGGTCGCCTGGGTAAAGCTTCCGGGCGGCGGCGACACGGAAACACCGCCGAAATCGATCACCGGTTTGATCGGTTCGACCAGGATTTCGCCGTTGAGGCTCAGGCGGGCGACACTCTTCTGGCCAAGGACGGTCTCGACCGCCATGCGACGCTGCCGGTCGTCCATTGCCTTGATGCCTTCAAAGGAAAGGTCGAGCCCGGACAACGTCTCCAGAACCGTGATGCGAAACGGCTCGGCATTGACAGCCATTGCTTTTGCCACGGTTCGGATCACCGCAAGCCGCGACACGATGCCGGGGCTTGCGATGGGACATTCCGATATCGAGACGATGTGATGGGTCTCGGGCTGGTTGTAGCCGAGCAGCAGCTCCTTTTCGGTGCGCCGCGCGGTAAACACCGTGCGCCGCCGCTCGCCGGGATGGGCAAGCACCAGCGGCGCGACCTCGGCCTGCAAAGCCTTCGATTTCAGCGCATCGAGGACCAGCTGCCGCTTGAAGTCCTGGTAGAGGCTGTCGCTGGCATGCTGCAGCGAACAGCCGCCGCAGGTCCCGTTTTCGCCCTCCGGCCCGAAATGCCGGCATTTCGGCGCGACACGCTCGGGCGAGACGTCGGACATTGACATGACGGTGCCCTTGTCCTTGTTGACCGCCAGCGCCACGGTTTCGCCGGGCAGGGTGAAGGGCACGTAGACAGGGCCGAATGGGCCGCGCGTGATGCCGTCGCCGGATTGGCCGATCTTCTCGATGGTCAGCGTTTCGGTGCTCATGCTTCTTGATCCAGCGAGGCGTCTTCATCCAAGGCGTCGTCGTCATCCAATGGTTTGCGTCCAGCCAGCAGATATTCCTCGTTGCCGTCGCCGCCGGAAATCGGCGAGGGGATGAGACCGAGGCTTATCCACCCCATGTCTTCGGTGAGCCAGCGCTCGAGTTCGGCGGCAACTGCGGGTGCGCTTTCCGGGTCCTTGAGCAGGCCAGCCTTGCTGATCGCCTCGCGTCCCGCCTCGAACTGCGGCTTGACGAGAAGGATGCAATGGGCGCCGGGCTCGGCGAGATCGAGCGCCGGCGGCAAAGCCAGCTTCAGCGAGATGAAAGAAACATCCGAGACGACGAACGAGATGGCGCGACCGTCGAGATGGTCCTCGTCCAGCACCCGTGCATTCAGCCCCTCGATGTTGGTGACGCGCGCATCGGCCTCCAGCCGCGGATGGAACTGGCCATGGCCGACATCGACGGAGATCACATGCGCTGCGCCATTGTGCAGCAGGATTTCGGTAAAGCCGCCGGTCGAGGCGCCGATATCCAGACAGTCCAGCCCCTCGGGCGACAGCTTGAAATGTTCAAGGCCCGCCTTCAGCTTCAGCGCCGCGCGCGACACATAGGCCTGGACCGGATCGTCGATGGCGATCGTCACGTCCTCTGGAAAGGTCGAGCTCGCCTTGACGACGACGCGGCCGTTGACGGTGACGGTGCCACGCTGGATCGCATCGCGGGCGCGCGAACGGCTGGCGACGAGACCGAGGTTCAGGAGCAGCTGGTCGAGGCGGACGGTTGTTTTGGGTTCGTTTGACATGGGGTCTCATGGCGCGTTGCGCACTCTGTTGCAAGTCTCATGGCGCATCGCAGCAAACTTAAACGAATATTAAGTCAAACGATGCAGGTTTCCTGAGCGGGCAAAGCCTATCAAGATCAACCATGATGGTAATGGTCTTTTTGCCGGCACCGATGATTTCCCCCGATATTGAAGCTGGTCGTCCGTGTTCCCGCGCGGCGCTGATCGCCAATGTCTCTATTTTTACCGTGGCGCGCTGCGCCAAAGGATATTTCGCGATGTTGAAAAATCTGTCCCTGAACCGAAAACTCGGTTTCACCTTCGCCGGCCTCATTCTGATCTTTCTGGCCGTCTCCGGCATTGTTCTCTTCAAGGCCAATCTCTCGGTGGAAGCCTCCACCCGGCAGAATGCCTCGCAACGGCTGATCGTGCTGATCGACGATGCGATGCAGGGCATGCTCGAACAGGCGGTCAACCAGCGCGGCTTCCTGCTTTTGCGCAGCGACAGCACCTATGGCGATGTGGCCGTCAATCGCGAACGCATGGTCAAGGCCATTGCCGACGCCAAGATCGCAGCGGCGGACGAGCCAGAGATTTCAAAGCAGCTTGACGCCATGCAGGCCGCCGCCGATGTCTGGTACAACGAATTGGCCCGTCCGCAGGTCGAGGCTGCCCGCAACACCGACAAGCCGCTTGCCGAAATCATCGAAATCGGCCGCAATCTCTCCAAGGGTCAGCTCGACACGTTCCGCAGCGTTGCCGCCAAGATCAAGGCGGACGCGGCCGCCTGGTCCGAATTGCAGACGGCAGAACAGACGGCATCGATCGGCGCTGTCCGGTTGACCCTGATGATTGGCGGTCTTGCGGCGACGCTGGTCGCAGCCCTGCTTGCCTGGGCTCTGTCGCGCGGCATCGTCCGCCCGATCGTCGACATGACCGGCGCCATGGGCCGGCTGGCCGATGGCGATCACGAAATTGCCGTACCGGCACTCGATCGCACCGACGAAGTCGGCCGCATGGCGCAGGCGGTACTCGTCTTCAAGCAGGCGGCACTCGAAAATCTTCGGATCACCGGCGAAGCCGACAAGATGCGCAGCGATGCCGAAACCGGCCGTCGTCTCAGCGACACGGAAAAAGCGCGCGAGCGCGATGCCATGCTTCAGGCGACCTCGAGCCTCGGCAATGGCCTGAAGCGCCTTGCCTCCGGCGATCTCGGCTTCCAGCTGACCGAACCCTTCGCCGGCGACTTCGAAAGCCTGCGCCAGGATTTCAACCGCTCGGTCGGCCAGCTTGCCGAAACGCTCGCAGCCGTCTCCAATGCGGCGGGTTCGATCGACAGCGGCACGCGCGAGATCAGCCAGAGCTCGGACGACCTGTCGCGGCGCACCGAGCAGCAGGCGGCTTCGCTGGAAGAAACTGCGGCAGCACTCGATCAGATCACCGTCAACGTCTCCAATTCCTCCAAGCGTGCCGACGAAGCCCGCGATGTCGCGGTGCAGGCCAATGCCAGCGCTGCGAAATCCGGTGCTGTTGTCGCCAATGCGGTCGACGCCATGCGTCGCATCGAGGAATCCTCCAGCCAGATCTCCAACATTATCGGCGTGATTGACGAGATCGCCTTCCAGACCAACCTCCTGGCCTTGAACGCCGGCGTCGAAGCGGCACGGGCAGGGGATGCCGGCAAGGGCTTTGCCGTCGTCGCCCAGGAAGTGCGTGAACTGGCCCAGCGCTCGGCAAAGGCCGCCAAGGAGATCAAGGACCTGATTCGCAATTCGAGCGTCGAAGTCGAGGGCGGCGTCAAGCTGGTCCGCGAAACCGGCGATGCGCTGAAGACCATCGAGACCTATGTCGTGACGATCAACCAGCACATGGATGCGATCGCTACCTCGGCGCGCGAACAGTCGGTCGGTCTGGCCGAAGTCAACACGGCAGTCAACCAGATGGACCAGGTAACCCAGCAGAATGCCGCGATGGTGGAAGAGACCAATGCCGCCAGCGCCACGCTTGCAAACGAAGCGGGCCGCCTGCGCGAACTGATCTCGCAGTTCCAGCTCGACACAGGCAAGGGCTACGGCAACGCGGTATCCCGCGTCTCCCGCCGCGCGGCCTGACCTGGGGAAGTGCAACGTCTGAACCTGGAGAAGGGCCTTCCGGCAAACCGGGGGGCCTTTTCGATTCATGGGCTTTGCCACCCCTGGCAAATGCATCGACGGCGACGCGCACCGGCGTCCAATATAGATTAGAATATAATTTAATAAAAAATTATGTTTATTTTTATATACTTAAGTGAGATTGATGATATCGATCTACAACCGACATGACGTGGGGGAGGATTGTTTGCTCGCTGCGGAATGAGTTTTCGGCTGGTCCTTTGGGCAGTGGACGCGGGCAAGCCGAGTGATCGCTTTTCCGCAGGGTGAGGAAAAATGATCCGACCGAAAATCAAAACCGTACTTCTTGGCCTGTTTGCCGCGTTTGGACTGATGTTTGCCCTGTTCGGCTGGCTATCGATCAGCAACATGCAGACCCTCAATAGCAATGCGGAAGAGATAACGACCAACAGGATGCCGAAAGCGGTCGGCCTGAAGAGTCTGGAGGGGGCGTTCTTTCGTCTGAATTTCGCCTATTCCCGCCTCATCCTCTCCGAATCGCCGGAAGAAATGGCCGCGGCGGAGAAATTCCTGGCCGAACGGCAGGCCATTTTCAAGACGTCCCTGGAAGGGATTGCGCCGCTCTTTACTTTGGAACGGGGCAAGGCACTCGTCGCAGATGTTCAAGGGGCCGTTGCCGCCTACCTCTTGCCGGCGGACGACGTGGCCGCGGCCGCGCGCAAGAACCAGGATGCCGAAGCCCGCGTGGTATTTTTCCAGAAGATGTTCCCGGAGGTGCAGAAGGTTACCTCCGCCGTGGCCGTCCTCATGGCTTTCAACGACGAGCAGACAAAGACCGCCTATGACAGTTCTGTCGCCGCCTACAACAGTTCGTTTCTCATCACATTGGTGCTGGTTGCCGGCTGCGGTTTGATGATGACCGGAGCAGCTGTCTTCGCGGTCAAGGGAATTGCCTCGCCGGTCGGAAATATCACCGTAGCGATGAACCGGCTCGCCGGCGGCGATGCCGCCTCCGCCATCCCCTATGCCGGACGGGCCGACGAGATCGGTGAAATGGCTGCGGCCGTCGAGGTTTTCCGCACCAACGCCCTTGCCAACCGCCAGCTTGAGGAGGATGCCGCAAAACAACGCACGCTCGCCGACAACGAGCGGCTTCGCAGTGATACGGCGGAAAAGGTCAAGTCCGACGCGATGCGGCGGGCAACGTCCGGTCTTGGCGACGGTCTGAAGCATCTGGCCTCCGGCAACTTGAATTTTCAGCTGACCGAAACCTTTGCCGAGGATTTCGAAAGCCTTCGCACCGATTTCAATGCGTCGGTACGGCAACTGGCCGAGACGATGGGTTCGGTGGCTCAGTCGACGGGGCAAATCGACAGTGGTACGCGGGAGATCAGCCAGAGCGCTGAAGATCTTTCCAAGCGCACGGAACAGCAGGCCGCCTCGCTCGAGGAGACCGCCGCGGCGCTTGATGAGATCACCGTCAATGTCGCCAATTCTTCCAAGCGGGCCGAAGAGGCTCGAAGCGTCGCTGTGCTTGCAAATGCCAGTGCGGCCCAGTCCGGCACTGTTGTCGCCAATGCGGTGAATGCAATGCGCCGGATCACGGAATCGTCCAGTCAAATCTCCAACATCATCGGGGTTATCGACGAGATTGCCTTCCAGACCAACCTTCTGGCACTGAACGCTGGCGTCGAGGCCGCACGTGCCGGGGACGCGGGCAGGGGCTTCGCCGTCGTCGCCCAGGAGGTGCGGGAACTGGCCCAGCGCTCGGCCAAGGCCGCCAAGGAAATCAAGGAACTGATCCGGAATTCCACGGCCGAGGTCGAAAGCGGCGTCAAATTCGTTGGCGAAACCGGCGACGCCCTGAAAACCATCGAGACCTATGTCGTGACGATCAACCAGCACATGGACGCGATTGCCACCTCGGCGCGCGAACAGTCGGTGGGCCTGGCCGAAGTCAACACGGCGGTCAACCAGATGGATCAGGTCACCCAGCAGAATGCCGCCATGGTCGAGGAGACCAACGCAGCGAGCGCCACGCTTGCCAACGAAGCAGGCCGCCTGCGGGAATTGATTTCGCAGTTCGCACTCAAGGGGGAAGCCCGTCCGACCTCGCATCGCCGGGCTGCCTGACACTCTCGGTCCCGCCATGAAAAGGCTTTCGGTGCAAACCGGAAGCCTTTCGCGCTGCCGGCCTGTTTCCCGCTCCGGGTCACTTTCCGGCCATGAATCGGCTGCGATTCAGCGTTCAGCCAGCAATTGCGATTGCCAATTCATATATTTGAGCGACGCCTTATTAATCCTAATTTAAGCATGTGCTGCAATTCTGAAGGACAAGGTTTTTCAGGGGTAAAACACGATGACGACGATCCGGAACAAGATGGTTTTTGCCAGTATTGCCATGTTCGTTCTGGCGGGTGGCGCGGCAGGTGCGGGTCTTTGGGGTGCGGTGAAGCTGACGAAGAACGTCGCCGACGTCACGCAGGCCGCTGATATCCTGCGCAACCACATGCAGGCCGACATGATGCACGACGCGCTCCGCGCGGATGTCCTTTCGGCGCTGATGGCGCAGAATCCCGCCGCCGAAATTTCGATCGACGAGGTGAAGGCCGAACTGGCCGAACATGTCGCGGGCTTCCGGGCCTCGCTGTTGGCCAATAAGGCGCTGGCGACCGATGCTTCCATTCGCGATGTTCTCGGCGCGCTCGACGCGCCTCTGTCGAGCTATATCGACAGCGCCAACGCCATCGTCGAGCAGGCGTCGGCGGAGCCGGAAAAAGCCCTTGCCGCTTTCCCGGCATTCAAGGCGCAGTTCTCGATCCTGGAAACGGCGATGGAAAAGGCCGGCGACAGCATCCAGGCGCTGTCCGACACCGTGACGCACAGCAGCGAGGAGCTGTCTTCCTTCATCGATTTGATGCTGAAGTGCATTCTGGGGGGCACGGCATTCTTTGCGCTGGGGCTTCTCCATGTCAGCCGCAAAACGATCATAAAGCCGATCAAGGCACTGTCGAGCGACATGCAGCAACTGGCTGCCGGCCGAACCGACATCACGCTTCAAGGCACCGAGCGGAAGGACGAGATCGGCGAGATGGTCGGTGCCGTGGAAATCTTCCGGCAGTCAGCCATCACCAAGATGCAGCTTGAAGCCGATGCGATTTCCGAGCGCGAAAGAGCTGAGGCAGATCGTGGGCGCATGACGGAGGAAGCGGAAAATACGGCGCGGGCGAAACTGCAGCAGGCGACGTCCGGCCTTGCCTCCGGTTTGCGCCGGCTGGCCGCAGGCGATCTCGGCTTCCAGCTTTCCGAGCCGTTCGCACCGGATTTCGAAGCACTGCGCCACGATCTGAATTCCGCCGTCCAGCAGCTGGAGCAAACCCTGACATCCGTGTCCAACGCGGCCAGTTCGATCGACACCGGCACGCGCGAAATCAGCACGAGCTCAGACGATCTCTCCAAGCGCACCGAGCAGCAGGCGGCCTCCCTGGAGGAAACGGCGGCTGCGCTGGACCAGATCACCGTCAATGTTTCCAATGCGTCCAAGCGTGCTGACGAGGCGCGAAGTGTGGCCATTCATGCCAACACCAGTGCTGCCCATTCCGGTGCGGTGGTCGCCAATGCGGTCGATGCCATGCAGCGGATCGAGCAGTCCTCCAGCCAGATTTCCAGCATCATCGGTGTGATCGACGAGATTGCTTTCCAGACCAACCTGCTGGCGCTCAACGCCGGCGTCGAGGCTGCGCGTGCCGGAGAAGCGGGCAAGGGGTTTGCCGTCGTTGCGCAGGAAGTACGCGAACTGGCCCAGCGCTCGGCCAAGGCCGCCAAGGAAATCAAGGACCTGATCCGCAATTCGACGGCCGAAGTCGAAAGCGGCGTGAAGCTGGTGCGCGAAACCGGCGACGCGCTGAAGACGATCGAGCAGTATATCGTCACCATCAACCAGCATATGGACGCGATCGCCACGTCCTCGCGCGAGCAGTCGGTCGGTCTCGCCGAGGTCAACACGGCGGTCAACCAGATGGATCAGGTGACACAGCGCAACGCGGCCATGGTCGAGGAAACCAACGCGGCCAGTGCCGCGCTGGCCGACGAAAGCCGCAAGCTGCGCGACCTGATCTCGCAATTCCAGCTGGGCAGCGGGACACGCAACGTTGGACAACGCCGCGCCGCATGAGTGGAACGGGCAATCCTTGCGTATCGTCTGTCTTGATCGAGGCTCTACAACGCACGGCCCGTTGACATCGGCGACTGCGCCCCGGCCGATGCCTTAACCCGCAACCCCGACGCCGATTTCCTTCTGGCCGAGCGCCCGGAAGACGGTCGAGACAATGCCGGCGCGGTCGAGGCCAGCCTTGGCATACATCGCCTCGGGCTTGGCCTGTTCCATCCAGATATCCGGCAGAACCAGCGGGCGGATCTTCAGCCCGTTGTCGAGCAGGCCCTCATGGGCGAGAAACTGCATGACATGGCTGCCGAAGCCGCCGACAGCGCCTTCCTCGACAGTGATCAGCACTTCATGGTGGCGGGCAAGCTGGCGGATCAGGTCGTGATCGAGCGGCTTGGCGAAGCGGGCATCGACGACAGTGGTGGAAAGCCCGGCGGCATCGAGGTCTTCGGCGGCGAGCAGGCAATCGGCAAGGCGCGTGCCGAAAGAGAGCAGCGCCACCTTCGAGCCCTGCTTCATCACCCTGCCCTTGCCGATCTCGAGAATCTGGCCACGCGCCGGCATCTCGACACCGACACCTTCTCCGCGCGGGTAGCGGAACGAAATCGGGCCGTCGTCATAGGCTGCGGCAGTACGGACCATGTGCTTGAGTTCCGCCTCGTCGGCGGCCGCCATGACGACGAAGCCGGGCAGGGTGGCGAGATAGGTCGTGTCGAACGAGCCCGCATGCGTCGGCCCGTCGGCACCGACGAAGCCGGCACGATCGATCGGAAAGCGCACGGGCAACCCCTGGATCGCCACGTCGTGGACCACCTGGTCGTAGGCACGCTGCAGGAAGGTCGAATAGAGCGCTGCGAAGGGCTTGTAGCCCTCGGAGGCGAGGCCGGCCGCAAATGTCACCGCATGCTGCTCGGCAATGCCGACGTCGAAGGTGCGCGACGGATGGGCGAGCGCGAACTTGTCGAGACCGGTGCCCGACGGCATGGCGGCGGTGATGGCAACGATCTTGTCGTCGAAGTCGGCTTCCTGCGTCAGCGCCTCGGCAAAGACGGAGGTATAGGCGGGCGCGTTCGGCTTGGCCTTCGCCTGCGCGCCGGTGATGACGTCGAAGGTGTTGACGCCATGATATTTGTCGGCGGCGGCCTCGGCCGGCGGATAACCCTTGCCCTTCTGCGTCACCACATGGATCAGCACCGGCCCCTTGGAATTGTCGCGCACATTGCGCAGCACCGGCAGCAGGTGATCGAAGGAATGACCGTCGATCGGGCCGATATGGTAGAAACCCATCTCCTCGAACAGCGTGCCGCCGGTCACATAACCGCGCGCATGCTCGACGGCGCGTGTGATCGCTCGGTCCACCGACTTGCCGAGATAGGCCGTCAGTTTCTTGCCGAGTTCGCGGAAGCCCATATAGGTGCGGCCGGAGGCGAGACGCGCCAGATAGGCGCTCATCGCGCCGGTTGGCGGCGCGATCGACATGTCGTTGTCGTTGAGGATGACGATCAGCCGGGCATCGAGCGCGCCGGCATTGTTGAGCGCCTCGTAGGCCATGCCGGCCGACATGGCGCCGTCGCCGATGACGGCGATGACGTTGCGGGGTTCGCCCGAAAGATCGGCTGCCACCGCCATGCCGAGGCCGGCGGAGATCGACGTCGAGGAATGGGCGGCGCCGAAGGGATCGTATTCGCTCTCGGCCCGGCGGGTGAAGCCGGACAGGCCGTTTTCCTGGCGCAAGGTGCGGATGCGGTCGCGGCGGCCGGTGAGAATCTTGTGCGGATAACACTGGTGGCCGACGTCGAAGATCAGCCGGTCGTGCGGCGTGTTGAACACCTTGTGTATGGCGATCGTCAATTCGACGACGCCCAGGCCCGCACCCAGATGCCCGCCGGTGCGCGACACCGCATCGACCATTTCGGCGCGCAGTTCGGTTGCCAGCTGGACGAGGTCCTTGTCGTCGATCTTCTTCAAGTCGTCGGGATAAACAACCTGATCGAGAAGAGGGGTCGCCGGCATCGGGTTGACTGGCAGTTGTGTCACGCTGAAAGGCCTTCGTTCTCGTGGCTCGGGAAAGCCGCGATTTCAAGTGTGGATGTCCGCAGGGACCGCGTCTTTAAACACAATCGTTATGGATTGCAAAAGCCGGTTTTCTTGCGGCGCAAACAGGGAGTTTAACGAATATTACCGTTCCGGCAAAGGGATAAACTCCTCGGTGTCCCCCGGTACGATGTCGAACCGGCCGGTGCGCCATTCCTCCTTGGCCTGATCGATCCGCTCCTTGGAGGAGGAGACGAAATTCCACCAGATGTGGCGTGCCGATCCGAGCGCTGCTCCACCGAACAGCATGACATGACAGCCCATCGGGCCGGCCGTGACGGTGATCGGATCGCCGGCCCGGAAAACCAGCAACTGATTGTTGGCGAAATGGTCGCCGGCGATAATTGCTTCGCCTTCGAGGATGTAGAGCGCCCGCTCTTCCCACTCTGCGGCGAAGGGGGCGCTCTTGCCCGGCGCGATCTTCAGGTCGACATAGATCGTGTCGGAAAACACGGAAACCGGCGACCGCATGCCCTCGAACTGGCCGATGACGACGCGCCCTTCCAAACCATCCATGCTGAAGGACGGCAGGTCGCGCTTTTCGGTATGGGCGAAGATCGGGTCGATCTCCTCATACTGATCCGGCAGTGCCAGCCATGTCTGCAGGCCGGAAATCGACTGCGGTTTGCCGCGCAGATTTTCCGGCGAACGTTCCGAATGCACGATGCCGCGGCCGGCCGTCATCAGGTTGAGGTCCCCCGGTGCGATCACCATTTCGGTGCCGAGGCTGTCGCGATGCTTGATCTCGCCGTCGAACAGGTAGGTGACGGTCGAAAGTCCGATATGCGGATGCGGCCGCACGTCCAGCGCTTGACCGGCTTTCAAGAGCGCCGGTCCCATGCGATCGAAGAAGATGAACGGCCCGACCAGCCGCCGCTTGGCGGTTGGTAGCGCCCGGCGTACCTGCAGATTGCCGATATCGCTGGTGCGCGGGATGATCAGATGCTCGATCGCATCGCAAGCCGGCGCATCGCCGGCCTCGGGGTCGTTTCCGGGAAAGAAGGACATGGGGGGTCTCCTGAAGCGCTGTTGGCCGTGGAGACTATAGTATGAAATCGCTCTGTGTGAGGCTGATTTTACCTGAAAGCCCGATACCGAGATCGGCGACACCATCACCGTCCGCATCGAGTTGCACATGGGTGTTGCTGCCGGAAACGAAGCTGCGCACCTCGCCTGCCTTGCCATGGAAAGCGCCGGATCCGATGAAGGAATAGGCCGAACCTTCATGCAGGAAGTGTATCTTGTCGCCTTCCTTGTGGTCGAAGTCGGCGATGAAGTCCCGCGCGCCTTTTGTGGGAAGCGATTCAGACGCGTTTGCGAAGACGAAATGATCCGCGCCGTTACCGCCCGTCAGCCTGTCGGCGCCCTTGTTGCCGGTCAGGATGTCATCGCCGTCGCCACCGTAGAGCTTGTCGCCCGCGCGGCCGCCGGTCAGGAGATCATCGCCATCGCCGCCGATGATCAGCAGTGAAGCCTTGGCTTCGGTGACCTTGCCTGTTTTTGGATCCTGGAAATATCCTTGAGCGATCAAGGTGTCGTTGGCATCAAGTTTTCTGCCATCGATGGATAGTGCTTCGGTGGTCCCGATGATGATGCTGGTTTTATTGCCGCTGTCGGACTTGCTGACGACCTTCAATTTTTCGACACCGCTGATCTTCGGACCAAGAATGGTGTTTCGTCCTTCCGAGACAAGGATCGTATCGAAACCGCCACCGCCGATGATGGTATCGCCTTTAGTCAGGCCGCTTCCTTTGCGGATAAGCGAATAATCGAAAACATCGTTCCCCATGCCTCCGGTCAGAGTTTCTTTTCCGGAAGAGCGGACGGCAATATGCACCGAGTATTCCGCATCGGTCAGGCTTGAAGCATCAATCGTTACGTTCCCCCAACTTTCCGCACTGTTTTGGATCCGCAACTGGCCGTTTTCGTTATGATTTTTCGTCAGGAAATGCTGAGTGACTTGAAAGGTAGGACCGATCCCGACGATGTCGATTACTTCGATCCCGGATATCGTCGCGGAATCAAGCATGCTTTTCGGAACCTGGGCTCCCCAAAGCTTGATCGTGTCGATTCCGGCACCCCCTGAAATTACGTCTTTATCCCGAATGGGCCAAAAGCTTACCGCGAATTCAAAGGTGTCGTTTCCCTCGCCACCGGACATTGTCGCATAGCCGCTTCCCCCCCATTGGATATCATAGTCACCAACGTACAGGTCATGATTGGCAAGGAACAGGTCATTTCCCAGTCCACCGGAAAGCGAGTTCACCCCGCCTCCGCCAATCAGTATGTCATTTCCTTTGCCGCCGGACAGGTAATCGTTGGCCGCGCCGCCGATCAGGAGATCTCCGGCATTCCCACCTTTGACGGTGAGGCTGCTATTTGAATTCATACCCGATCCATCGACAATCAATCTCCCGTCGATAGAAGCTGCCGCTTTATCCGTGCCGTAGTTGCGATCTGTCGTGATGCTGATTGCATTGCGGCCTTTGTAAAGGCCGCCAAAACCGAAATCGATCGTGCGAGACTGCCCCGCTGACAGATCCATAATCACGATTTCTTCGATATTCTTGATGTTCCAGAGACCTGCATAGCCGTTGGGGTCAGTTTTGCTTTGGCCGTTCTTGGTGGTTGTATAACCCGCCCCGGAGAGAACGAGGGTGTCGGTACCCGCGCCACCGTCGATGACGTCTCTTTCCAAAGAGTTGGCATAGTAAACAAACCTGTCGTTCCTGCTGCCGGCCCGCAGATTGTCAAAGCTCGCGTCTGCTTTTACGCCTGAGGACCCAAAAATATCGAACGACATATTGGTGACCGAGGACGCATTGAGCTGCAGGCTTGCTCCATCGAGGGCAACTTCGGAAGCATCGATAATAAAGTGCGAGCCACCGTTTGCCTTGAAGGTGTTGTCATCGAAGGTCAGCTTGAACCCAGCAGCAACTGATCCCTGGTACCGCTCCGAAAGCAGAGCGATACCCACGACTTTTGAAAAGATGGGCCAGTCGCCGGTGGCTACCGACCAGAGGCGGGTGGTGTCGTTGACAAGCACGAGCGCGTTCCTACCGGCGCCGCCATCGACGTTATCGGGTTTGGTCATGTAGCCGGACCAGAAAAAGAAAAAATCGTCTTCGCTGCCACCGATAAGCTTATCGACGCCTGCGGTGCTATAAAAATAAGCCATTCCAAACTGCCCCTCTAGGCCGGCGCGATTTTCTTATGGGCCGGCACCGAGGCTGATATCCATTGAAGCGAACCGAAGACCGTAAAAAATATAATTTAATCAACGATAACTAAGGTCGGCACGCAATTTCTGTCAAGCTGAAATGCAACTTTTCCGCGCGATTTATTCCCCGTCGAGCGGTTCCACCCCTTGCGGCTTGCCGGCCCGGTCGAGCCTGATCTTCTCGATCCGGTTTTCGGCGGCACCGAGCAGCGTCTCGCAATGTTTCTTCAACGCTTCGCCGCGCTCGTAGATCTCGATCGACTTGTCGAGCGCCACGTCGCCGCGCTCTAGCGCCGAGACGATGGCTTCCAGTTCCTCGACGGCCTTTTCGAAGGAGAGGGAGGATACGTCGATCTGGGGTGCTGTGGTCATGGTCATCCTCTCATCAGGCGGTAGATGTGTGTGCCGGCCGATTCGGCCAGCGCTTGGAGATCGTAGCCGCCTTCAAGCAGGCTGACGATGCGGTTGTTGGCGGTCTTGCCGGCCATATCGAGAAGCCGGCCGGTCGCCCAGTCGAAATCGTCGGCGACGAGATTGATCTGCGCCAGGGGATCGCGGTGGTGAGCGTCGAAGCCGGCGGAGATCAGGATGAAATCCGGGCGGAATTCGTCGAGTGCTGCCAGCACCCGCGACTTGAAGGCCTCGCGAAAATGATCGCTGCCGGTGTCGGGCGAAAGCGGCGCGTTGACGATGTTGCCCGCACCCGTCTCTGTCTTGGCGCCGCTGCCGGGATAAAGCGGCATCTGGTGCGTCGAGCAGAACAGCACCGACGGATCGTCCCAGAAGATGTCCTGCGTGCCGTTGCCGTGATGCACGTCCCAGTCGACGATGGCGACGCGCTCGGCGCCGTGTTTCTGCTGCGCATGGCGGGCGGCAATGGCGATGTTGTTGAAGAAACAGAAGCCCATCGCCTTGTTCCGCTCGGCGTGGTGGCCGGGCGGACGCGATGCGACGAAGGCATTGTCGGCCTTGCCGGAGAACACCGCGTCGACCGCCGCGACCGCGCCGCCGATGCCGGTCAGCGCCGCCTGCAGGCTGGCGGGGCTGGCATGCGTGTCGGCCTCGAAGGAGTGGATGCCTTCCTCGGGGATAACCGACATCACATTGCGCAGATGCTCTTCCGGATGGGCGAGCAGCACCAGATCCTCGTTGCCCTGCGGCGCCTGAAGCCGCGATAGCGGCGAAAACCGCTCATGCTCCAGCGCAAGGTTGAGCGCCTTCAGCCGGTCGGGCCGCTCCGGGTGACCTTCGGGAACCTTGTGTTCCAGAAAGATCGGGTTTTCGAACAGGATCGTGGTCATGGCGGGAACCTATGGCTTCGGGGATGCAAGGTCCATGGTTTAGGTAGGGCGTTTGCGGTTTTTTCAACAGCGGCGCACCAAGGCAAAAAAACCCGGACACAACGCCCGGGCCATTTAGCAATGGACGAGGCGCTCAGGCGCGCTGCGGCAGCAGCGGATAACCGGCGAGAACGGCACGCGCGGCCAGCGTTGCGATCACGGACTTGACGAGATCGCCCGGAATGAAGGCAAGCGAACCGGTGGCGACGGCTGTCAGCGGCGTACCGGTCACCGCGCTCACCCATGGCATGCCGATGGCATAGAGCACGGCGATGCCGCCGACGACGGAGGCGATGAAGAAGCCGGCGAACTGCCTGGCTTCGCTCTGGCCATCCTTGACCAGCCGCTCGGCGATCAGGCCGGTCACGAAGGTGGCGGGGATCCAGCCGAGGATGAAACCGCCGGTCGCCCCTTGGATGATGGCAAGACCGCCACGGCCGCCGGAAAGAACCGGAAGCCCGATCGCGACCAGCAATACGAAAAGCACATAGGCGAGCGCGCCGCGCCTGGCGCCGATGATGCAGCCCGCCAGCATCACGCCCATCGACTGCGCCGTGATCGGCACGGGAATGAAGCCGAGCGTGACCGGCGGGATGAGGCCGAGAACCACGATGATCGCGGTGAAGAGGGCAACGAGAACGAGGTCTCTGGTGGTCATGGTTGGTCCTTTGTCTATCGGTGTTGATGCATGCATTCGGCCGGAGCCGGAAAGCCGAGAGGTTGGAATTTCCCTCTCGCTGTCAGTGATGTTTTTCGCGCGGTCGCCGGAAGCCGCGCGCGTCGATCGCCATGGCGATCGTGTCGGCGTCCTTCAGCGTCAGGATGATCAACGGCGAAAGGATCGTCAACGGCCGGACCTTCAGCCCGCGCGCACGGTGCGCTTCGCGGATCGACTGGTAGTGGTTGAAGATATCCGGCACGAAGCGCAGCACCAGTCCGAAGGCGAGCCCGACATCGGCGGCCCGCACCAAGCCAAGGCGGTCGAGCGGCTGCAGCAGCCGGGTGATCTCGTCGATGAAATCGCCGGTTGCCGTCGTCGCCGTGACCGCGCCGGCAAACAGCACGATCGCCATCAGCCGGAAGAAGCTTTCGGCGGCCTCGCGCAGCGACGTGAAATAGGCTGTGGCGATCAGAAGGATCAGGATGGTGAAAAGGATGGGTTTCAGGCGGGAAACGGCCTCGCGAAACGCAAGGCCCGTGGTGAAATAGACCAAGGCTGCAATTGCGAAGGCAGGGATCAGAATGAAGAGGGAGGAAACGGTATAGAGCGCCAGCCCGCAGACCAGCAGGATAGCGAGCTTCATCCGCACCGACATCCGGTGCAGTGGTGTTGTCCCCTCGACATTCAGCCCGTTCAGCATCCTGCCACCTCGTGATAGGCGCGGATCGCCTCCTGCGCCGGGCCGTCGGCAACAAGCCTGCCGTCGTGGAACAGAAGCACCCGCTCGAACTGTTCGATCAGCGGCAGGTCGTGGCTGATCACGATGCTGTGCTCGTCCAGTCCGGTTATGGTGTTTTCCACCAATCGGCGGTTTTTCAGGTCCAGCTGGTTGGTCGGCTCGTCGAGAATGAGGATGCCGGGGCCGGTGACCAGCACGCTGGCGATGGCGACCAGTTGCGTCTCGCCGCCCGACAGTTCGTGCACGCGCCGCTTGGCCAGATGCGTGATGCCGAACCGCTCAAGTACGGCGGCTGTCCTGCGCTCGATCTCGTCCGCCTTCAGCCCACGGTTTTTCAGCCCGAACGCGATGTCCTCATGGACGATCGGCATGATGATCTGGTGCTGCGGATTTTGAAAGATGAAGCCGGCGGCGGCCAGAACGGCGCTTTCGTCGCGCACGGTATCCAGCCCGTTGACGGTCACCTGGCCGGTGGTCGGTTTGACCAGCCCGTTGATCAGCCGCGCGAATGTGGTCTTGCCGGAGCCGTTCAGCCCGATGACGCCGATGCGGCGCTCGGTCAGCGTCAGCGTCAGCGGCTGAAGAACCAAGCGCCCGCCAAAACTGACCGATGCGCCGGAAAAGCGTATGTCCAACCCGCGTTCCCCCGCGTTCGAATGTCGGGGCTCTATAGGACGATTTCCTTGCCGATGGAAATGGGGTGTGGTTCGGGCTTGAACAAAGTGTGAACATACGCCTAGATTGTCGGCATGGCGATTCTCGTTTCAAACCGCGATGCCCGGCGCATCTTCCTCAACAAGCAGGGCCTGGCCGCGCCACCCAACCGGGCGCTCGGCAAGCAGGGCCTGCTCGATCTCATCCATGAGATCGGCTTCGTCCAGGTCGACAGTATCTCCACCGTCGAGCGCGCCCATCACCAGATCCTGTTTTCGCGCAATCAGACTTACAAGCGCGAGCACCTGACCGAGCTTCTGGAAAAGGACGGCGCCCTGTTCGAGCACTGGACACATGATGCCTCGATCTTGCCGTCGGAGTTTTTCCGCTACTGGAAGCACCGGTTTGCCCGGCGCGAGCTGGTTCTGAGGGAACGCTGGTTGAAATGGCATGGCGAAGGGTTCGACAGCACCTTCGAAGAAACCTTCCAGCGCATCGCCCAGGGTGGCGCCGCAATGTCGCGTGACCTGAAGGTCGCCGATCACAAATCGGGCGGCTGGTGGAACTGGCACCCCAACAAGACGGCGCTCGAATATTACTGGCATACCGGCAAGCTTGCCATCGCCGGCCGCCAGAACTTCCAGAAGATCTACGATCTCGCCGAACGGGTCATTCCCGGCCATCACTACGAGCCCGAGGTCAGCCATGACGCCTTCCTCGACTGGGCGTGCCGCGCGGCGCTCGAACGGCTGGGTTTTGCCACCCATGGCGAGATCGCCGCGTTCTTTGACCTGATTTCGCCGGAAGAAGCCAAGGCCTGGGTTGCGGAACATCGCGACGAACTGACCGAGGTGATGATCGAGCCCGCCGACGGCGAGAAGCCGCGTCTCTCTTATGCCTTCACCGGCTTCCCGGAAAACCTCGGTGACCTCGCCGAGGCCCCCGCCCGTATCCGCGTGCTCAGCCCCTTCGATCCGCTGATCCGCAACCGCAATCGCACCGAACGCCTGTTCGGTTTCTACTACCGCATCGAAATTTTCGTCCCCGAGCCAAAGCGTGAATACGGCTACTACGTCTTTCCGCTGCTCGAAGGCGACAGGATTGTCGGCCGCATCGACATGAAGGCGGAGCGCAAGACCGGCTCGCTCAATGTCAAGCGGCTGTGGTGGGAGAAGGGCGTGCGGTCATCCGCGGGCCGAATGGAGCGGCTGGAAGCGGAGCTTGGCCGGCTGGCGAAGTTCGCGGGCGTCGAGCGGGTGGTGTTTCTGGAGGGATGGGACGATTAGCTGCCGTTCCATTCGGAGCGCGTCAACTCGTACCAAACTTCGCCGTGCTCGCTGCCCGCAATGGGATCAGACCCGTCGAAGGCGACGGTGCGCGCGTATTTCAAGCCGATCTTTTCCATCACGCGGCGCGATCCATGGTTCACCGCCATCGTGGTCGCCACGATCTTGTCATACTGACCGCTTTCAAACCCCCAGTCGACCAGAGCCGAAGCCCCTTGCGAGGCCAGCCCTTGGCCCCAGTCCTCCCGGCGCAGCCGGTATCCGAGCTCGGCCAGCCTCTCACCCTCCGGCCAGAGGCAGAACCACCCGACGAACGCACCGCTGGTCGTGCGACGCGCCGTCCAAACGTAGGGCTCTGTTCCCCTGGGCATGAGGAACGTCGCATTCGGATTTTCCCGGTCGTGGTCGACGGCGTATCCGCCGTTCAGAAAGCGCATGACCTCCGGATCAAGCTCAAGGTCGATGAAGTCGGCACGGTCACTCGGACAGCAAGGGGTGAGCGTCAGCTGCATCGTCTGCAAAACGGCCATTTTCGAACATCCATCCATCGTCTTGGCAAGTATGCCGTGATTTTCTCGGAGTTCTACACCCCAGGCCAAATCGAGCCGCTGCTGCCATTGGCAAAACGCGAAAGGCCACCGGTCGCAATAGAACCGGTGGCCTTTGGATGTTCGTGCCGGTGCCCGGCGCTCAGATGATCTCGGTCGCCGCGATCTCGATGCCGAAGCCTTCCAGCCCGACATAGTGGCGTTCGCGAGAGGAGAGCAGACGGATCGAGGTGATGCCGAGATCTTTCAGGATCTGCGCGCCGAGGCCGATTTCCAGCCATTCGCTCTCGCGCGCCTGCGCCTCGCTGTGATCCTCACGCTCGTGTTTGCCGGCGCGCGCCGTTGTGGAGACCCCAACGCCGACCGAGCCTTCGCGCAGGTAGACGATGACGCCGCGGCCCTGTTCGGACATGCGCTTCATGATCGGATCGAGCTGGCAATCCCGGCCGAACACGTCGGCGGCGACATTTTCCAGATGCAGGCGGACGGGGATATCGACGCCGTCGCGGATGTCGCCGAAGGTGACGGCCAGGTGCTGCATCGGGTCCCAGGGCAGGGAATAGGCATGCGCCTTGGCCTTGCCGTAGGGGGTGTCGACGTCAAAGGTCGTCTCGAGATTGATCAGCGTTTCCTTGCGCTGGCGATAGGCGATGAGATCGGCAACCGAAACCTGCTTCAGGCCATGCTTCTCGGCAAACTCGGTGACCTGCGGTCCGCGCGTCACCGTGCCGTCGTCATTGACCAGTTCGCAGATGACGCCGATCGGCGGCAGGCTGGCAAGGCGGCAGAGATCGACGGCGGCTTCCGTATGGCCGGAGCGCATCAAGACGCCGCCCTCGCGGGCGACCAGCGGAAAAATATGGCCGGGACGGGTGAAATCGGCGGCGCCGACATTCGGGTTGGCAAGGTTGCGCACCGTCAATGTCCGGTCTTCGGCCGAGATGCCTGTCGTCGTGCCGTGCTTGAAATCGACGGTCACAGTGAAGGCGGTCGTATGGGCCGAATCGTTTTCGGCCACCATGGCGTTGAGGTTGAGGCGCTTGGCTTCTTCCTTCGGCATCGGCGTGCAGACGATGCCCGAGGTATGGCGGACGATGAAGGCCATCTTTTCCGGTGTGCAATGGACGGCTGCGACGATCAGGTCGCCTTCGTTCTCGCGGCCGTCGTCATCGGTGACGACAACGATCTCGCCGGCCTCGAAGGCCCGGATGGCATCGGCAACGCGCTTCTGGTCAAAGGGCATGGGGGTGTTCCTTGGTGTTACTTGAGGCGTCCGGTCTGGCCACGGTCGCGCAGATAGTGATCGGCAATGGTGCAGGCAAGCATCGCCTCGCCGATCGGCACGGCGCGGATGCCGACGCAGGGGTCGTGGCGGCCCTTGGTACGGATATCGACATTGTTGCCGTCGCTGTCGATCGACTGGCGCTCGGTGAGGATCGAGGAGGTCGGCTTGATGGCGAAACGGGCGACCACCGGCTGGCCGGTCGCAATCCCGCCGAGGATGCCGCCGGCATGGTTGGACAGGAAGATCGGGTTGCCGTCATTGCCCATGCGCATCTCGTCGGCATTTTCCTCGCCGGTGATTTCGGCGGCGCCAAAACCATTGCCGATCTCCACGCCCTTGACGGCATTGATCGACATCAGGTTGGAGGCGATGTCCTGGTCGAGCTTGGCATAGATCGGCGCACCGATGCCGGCCGGAACGCCCTCAGCGATCACCTCGACGACCGCGCCGACCGAGGAGCCGGCCTTGCGGATGCCGTCGAGATAGTCTTCCCAGACGGGAACCATCGCCGGGTCGGGGCAGAAGAACGGGTTGTTGCCGACTTCGTTCCAGTCCCAGTTGTCACGGTTGATCCTGTGCTTGCCGATCTGCACCAGCGCGCCGCGCACCAGAAGCCCCGGAACCACCTTGCGGGCAAGGCCGCCGGCGGCGACACGCGCCGCGGTTTCACGGGCTGACGAACGGCCGCCGCCGCGATAGTCGCGAATGCCGTATTTGAGGTCATAGGTGTAGTCGGCGTGTCCCGGCCGGTAGCTCTTGGCGATCTCGGAATAATCCTTTGAACGCTGGTCGGTGTTCTCGATCATCATCGACACCGGCGTGCCGGTGGTGATCATCGTCTCGCCGTCCGCATCCAGCATCACGCCGGAGAGCACCTTGACCAGATCGTCCTCGCGGCGCTGGGTGACGAAGCGCGACTGGCCGGGCTTGCGCTTGTCGAGCCAGGCCTGCAGCTCCGGCAGCGTGAAGCGGATGCCGGGAGGGCAACCGTCGATGACGCAGCCGAGCGCCGGCCCATGGCTTTCGCCCCAGGTGGTGACGCGGAAAAGATGACCGAAGGTATTGTGCGACATGGATCAGGCAACCGGATGTGTGTGTGCGCAGCCGGGCGAGCCGTTGCGCCATTCATTCGGCCGTGACTAATAGTGGAAAATGCCGGAAAGGGAAAACCTTTCTGGCAAAATTTGGCGATTGCCGCGTGAACAGTGTGTTGCGTCCGTGAAGGGTTGATCAGGACGCCAGCTGCAGGGCCTCGTTGTTGGCGAATGCGACGAACTTGTCGAAGCTCAGGGGCTTGGCGAAGGCATAGCCCTGCAGCAGATCGCAGCCGAGCAGCCCCAGCATTTCCGCGTGCGCCATGGTTTCCACACCCTCGGCCACCGTTTCGATACCGAGCGACCGGCCGATTTCGATGATCGACCGGATCAGCGCCTGCTCGCTGCGGGATTTCAGGATCGGGGCGACGAGCTGACGGTCGATCTTCAGCCGCTTCGGCTTGATCTTCAAAAGGCTGACGATCGAGGTGTGGCCGGTGCCGAAGTCATCGATCTCGATATCGATGCCCAGCTTCTTGATACCTTCGATATTGGCGGTGACGATGTCGTCGCTTTCGTCGAGGAAGATCGATTCCACCAGTTCGAAGGAGAGCTGGCCGGGCGTGAAGGACAGGCCCTGAAGAGAGGCGAGAAGCGTGTCGTCGCTCAGCCGCTTGGCAGAGACGTTGACGGAAATTTTCGGTACGTCGATCCCCATCGTCGCCCAGCGCATGGCGTCGATCAAAGCCCGGTCGAGCACGATCCGGTCGAGTGTTGCAACGACGTTCAGCTCCTCGGCGATGTGAAGGAATTTGTCAGGCGTCAGAATGCCTTCGCGCGGATGGTTCCAGCGAACCAGGGCTTCGACGCCGGAAAGGCGCAAGGTGCCGGCTTCGAACTGCGGCTGGTACCAGGCGACGAACTGGTTCTTCTCTATGCCTTCGAGAATTTCGTCGGCGATGCGTTTTGTCGTGATGATTTCCGCCTGCAGGGCGTCGGTGAAGAATTCGTGGCGGTTGCGGCCGTTCTCCTTGGCGCGGTAGAGCGCGATATCGGCATTGATCAGAAGCTGGCGCTCGTCGAGGGCCAGATCCCGCGCCACCGCGATGCCGATGCTGACGCCGAAGCGGCAGGGAAAGCCGTTATAGTCGACCGGCTGGCGCATCTGGACGATGATCCGTTCCGAGAGGCTGGACAGGAAGGCCTTGCTCGGCGGATCGGCGACCAGCACGACGAATTCGTCGCCGCCGATGCGGGCGACCATATCGCCGGCGCGGACGCTGGAGCGCAGGATCTGCGACGCATGCACCAGCATGGCATCGCCGGCCGCATGGCCGAGCGTATCGTTGATCTGCTTGAAGCGGTCGAGGTCGATATGCAGGATGGCGATATTCTGCAGGCCGTCCTTGCGGGCAACCGACAGCGTCTCCAGTTCCTTGTCGAGCATGCGGCGATTGCCCAGTCCCGTCAGCGGATCATGCAGCGCATTGTGCTCGATGCGATCCTTGGCTTCGGCAAGCTCGTCGTTCTTGGCTTCTGCCATCGCTTTCGCCGTGCGCAGCTGTTCCGTCATCATAACGTCGTCGGTGACGTCCCAGCTGATGCCGGTGATCTTGGCCTTGCCGTCGGCGCCGACATGGGTGGAGCCGGCATTGCGCACGTGGCGGATGCTGTCGTCGGGCATGACGACGCGATATTGCGAGCGGTATTCCAGGTCTTCATCGAGCGCCTTGAACAGGGTGAGCGAGGCTGCGGTAATGTCGTCGCGATGGACGGTCCTGCGCCATTCCGCGTAGCTCGGATCGCCATTGCCCGGCGGCAGGCCGTGCAAGTGGTACATCCGTTCGTCCCAGGAGCGTTCCTGCGTGTCGAGGTCGATCTCCCAGATGCCGATCTTGGAGGATTCGAGCGCCAGGTTGAGCCGGTGCGACAGGGTCAAAAGCTCCCGCTCGCGCGAGCGCAGCGTGGCGATATTGCGCTGGCGCTCGTTGACCAGCCCGCCGGTGAGGAAAATCGGGATGATGATGATAGCGGCGGCGACGAAAATGGTGATCTCGAGCCATGTGCTGTTGGCCGGCTCCTGCGCCCAGCCGGCAGCCGGGATCGCCGCCAGCTCCCACGTGCCGCCGGGCAGCTGAAGCTGACGGATGACGGGTGCCTTCTCGAAGATGTCGGTATCGCCGAAGAAGGCATCCTGGATATTGTTTTTCACCGAGACATCGCGGATCGCCAGCTGGATATGGACATGCCGGTGGCCGTCGTCCGCTTCGTTTTCCTGGCCGCCGTCATCAAGAAGACGCGCGTTGGCGTAGATTTCCTTCTCGTCGACAACCGCTTCCATGAAACCCCAGAAGGCCACGGCTTCGTTGGTTTTGGTAAAGACCGGAGAGAAGAGATTGAAGCCGGAACGGCCGCTCGGCAATCTGACAGGGCCGGCAATGATGGGTTTTGCCTTCGACTGGGCGCGATCGACCGCGATCCTGGAAGAACGGAATTTCTTGAAGTCGGTGCCGATCATCCGCTCGTTTCCCTTGAGCGGAAAGGTCATCCGGATGACCGCGTCTGGTGCAGCGCTGACGCGCACCATTTGCGGATTCTGGATCAAAAGCTTGGTTGCCAGCTGGTCGAAATGCGCTTGCGACATATCGGGATCGACGGCGAAATTGTTGGCGAAGCCGCGGAGCGCCGTGATGTTGTTGTTGATCTCGCTCTGCAGGCGGGTGGAGACCAGATTGAGCTCGTTTTGAACGTTGCTCTTCAGCTCGCTGCGGAAATTTTCCCGATTCTGTTCCTTGAAGAAATAGCCGCCGGTGAAGACGACGGCGGCTGCGATGAGCGCGGGAAAAAGCGACGGCTTTGCAAGCCTGGCGAGCGCCCAGGCGTGATGATGGATTGTAGCGCTTTTAGTCAACGTCCATGCACCCCATATTCCCCGTCCGCACGGTAGCCACGGAGTCTTAAGATTGGCTTTAGAGGCTGTTCCTGCTATGAAATCCGCGCTTCGGCGGTGGGGTGGTGTACGTCGATCAAGATTTGGTTAACCATAGGGCTTCCAAATCGCCTAAAATTTTAAATGACACGGCAACGGGCGATTTTTGCCACAATCAGAGGTCAAACAATGGGCACAATAAAATTGAATGAATCACTGAAGAGGGCACGACAGATGCGTTTCATCGTTGCTGCATTGATGATCGCAGCCGGTTTCTTTTCGCCGCTTGCCGCGTTCGCTGAGAGTGCCGATGTCGAAGCCGTGATCACCGGCGTCGATACCGACAAGCTAAGTCTGCAACTGGACGACGGCAAGAACTACCAGGCTCCGGAAGAATTCAACTTTGACGGGCTGAAAGAAGGCGTCAAGGTTCTGGTCTTTTATACCGAGGTCGATGGCAAGCGCGTCATCAACGACTTGGAAATCGTGCAGTAATCCTGCCATTTCTCCGCGATCTCATGCCTTCGCCGCAAGGGCGAAGGCCGGCCTTAGAGCCAGCCGATGGCACCGTTCTCAATCTTCAAAATTCTATCCTGTGGAATGGCCCCGAGCGCCGCTTCCTCGGCGTCCATTGCGCCGCACAGCTTGAACAGCGTGCGGATGACGCCGCCATGGCTGACGCAGACGGTCGGTCCGGAAACGCTTGCCAGCCAGGCACCGACGCGCCAGGAGAGGATCTCGTAGCTCTCCGCATCCGGCCCGGGCGGAATGAAGTCCCATTTGGACAATTCGCGCTCTGCCACGCGTTCCGGCATTTCGCGCTCGAGTTCCGCCATGGTGTAGCCTTCCCAATCGCCGAAGGAGACTTCCTTCAGCCTGTCGTCCAGCCGGTAGCCGGAGCGGGGAAGCCCCATGGCTTCGCGAATGAGTTCCATGGTCTCGCGGGTGCGATCAAGCGGGCTCGCGACGAAATCGAAATTGTCTGCCTCATGTCCGAGGAGGGCCAAAAGCGCACGGCCGTTGCCGCTCGCCTGTCGCCGCCCCGTGTCGTTGAGGGGGATGTCCTTCTGGCCTTGCATGCGGATCTGCGCATTCCAGTCGGTCTGCCCGTGGCGGATCATGTAGATGGTCACGGAGAAACTCCGGGGCAGGGGGTCGAAGACCCGAAGCAAGGAGCCGGGGCACTCATCGATCGAGGGCCCCGGAATTCTTTCGTATCATGTCAGTCCTTGACGACGGCAATATCCGGCGCATCGACCGCCTTCATGCCGACGACATGATAACCGCTGTCGGCATGATGGATTTCTCCGGTCACCGAGCGCGACAGGTCCGACAGCATGTAGAGGCCGACATCGCCGACTTCCTCGATGGTAACGGTGCGACGCAGCGGCGCGTTGTATTCGTTCCACTTGAGGATATAGCGGAAGTCGCCGATGCCGGACGCTGCAAGCGTCTTGATCGGACCGGCGGAAATCGCATTGACGCGAATGTTCTTCGGGCCGAGGTCGACGGCCAGATACTTGACGCTGGCTTCGAGCGCCGCCTTGGCAACGCCCATGACGTTGTAGTTCGGCATCACCTTCTCGGCGCCGTAGTAAGTCATGGTCAGCATCGAGCCGCCATCGGTCATCAGCTTTTCCGCGCGCTTTGCAACGGCGGTGAAGGAGTAGACCGAGATGTTCATCGTCATGGCGAAGTTCGCCGCCGATGTGTCGACATAGCGGCCGGTCAGTTCGTCCTTGTCGGAGAAACCGATGGCGTGCACGACGAAATCGATCTTGCCCCAGAGCTTTTCGAGGTTGTCGAAAACCGCATCGATGGTGCTCTCGTCGCTGACGTCGCAGTGACCGGCCATCACCGCGCCCAGTTCCTGAGCCAGCGGCTCGACCCGCTTCTTCAGGGCGTCGCCCTGGTAGGTGAATGCCAGTTCGCCGCCCTGCGCATGAATTGCCCTGGCAATACCCCACGCGATCGAGCGGTTGTTTGCGACACCCATGATGAGGCCGCGTTTCCCCTTCATCAGACCGGATGTTTGCGACATGATGTTATGCCCCCAATACTGCCTATGCTTTCGTCAGTCAGGCATTGGCTGACTGGATATTCGCATATGTTGAACCTGCCGGAACCTTCGCGCCCCTTGCGGTCGCGTCAGTTCTGAATTTTTCGAGCATTGGCTATGACATAGCCGTCACGGTGGTTCAAGCGCGGCTGAGATCAGGAACTGTTAGTCCCCGTAATATTGGGTCAGCATCGGCGGACACTACCATCGTCCACGGACATTGTCGCAAAACCTTTACAGGAACAGGCCGTTGCGCAGGCTGCGCATCAGGTCGGTGACCTTCTCGTCCGGTTTTTCCCAGAGCATCAGCCGCAGTTCCACCAGGAGGTCGCCGCGTTTCCCGTCAGCCGTAGGCAGCCCATGGCCTTCGAGCCGGATCACATGGTCGGAACCGGACCAGGCCGGAATGGTGACGGTAACCGG
The DNA here is from genome assembly GCF_017873135.1 of Rhizobium herbae. Classification (GTDB taxonomy): domain Bacteria; phylum Pseudomonadota; class Alphaproteobacteria; order Rhizobiales; family Rhizobiaceae; genus Pararhizobium; species Pararhizobium herbae. Next base: position 222,163 of record NZ_JAGGJV010000005.1, read on the forward strand.
ACCTGTCAGGGTTTCCACCTTTGTTTCACAACCCAGCACCGCGTCCTGGATGTTGACCGCAAGGGTCGTGCGCAGATCGGTGCCGTCGGTGCGGAAGGGGCCGTCCTGATGGATTCGGACTGCAACGACGACGTCGCCGCGCAGCATGCCGTTGAGGCGGTAACCCATCTCCTTGAGGCGGACGATGCTGCCGTCGGTGGTGCCGGCCGGCAGAGCGACCTTCAACGTCTGGCCGTCGGGCAGCGTCGCCGTCGCCTTCTCGCGGCGAAAAATGTCTTCGACCGAAACCGAGACGTCGCAGAAGATGTCCGGCACCTTGTCAGGGGTGGGTTTGTTGGCAGTACCGCGAATGCGCCGGACAATGGCCGAGACCAGTTCGGCGGCGGGAGCAGCCGCGCGAGGGAAAACGCCAAAGGCTGGCGGCTTGTCCGCCGTTTCGGCTTTTGCTTCCGGTTTGGTTTCGGTTTCCGGCGCTGCTTCGGCCTTCGGCTCGGGTCTTGGCTCGGGCTTCGGTTCAGCTTTTGCCTGTGGTGCCGTGGCTGCCGGCTTTCTTTCCTGCGGCCGGGCGCCTTGCGGCTTTGCCCGGTCATCGGCGCCGAAGATGCGCGAAATCATCTCTTCGGCCGTTTCCGGATCGATGGTTTCCTCTTCCGTGCCTCGTGCCTTGCGCTTCATCTCTTCCATGCGGCGCAGTTCGGCCTCGCGGCGGGCGTAGTCGTAGCGGTTGCGCAGCTTCGGATCCTTCAGCACCTCGTAGGCGCGGCCGGCCTCGGCGAAACGCTGGGTCGCAAGCGGATCGTCCCTGTTCTGGTCCGGATGCACGGCTTTCGCCATGGACCGCCAGGCGGCCTTGATCTCGTCTGGCCCGGCATTGCGTCTGACGCCGAGCACGGAATAGGGATCACGCATGCATGTCACCGTTCTTGAGGGCTGAGGCACCGCGTCCAGCGGTTCGTTTCAGCCTGTTGAAACAACGGGGAGGCCGTGCCGCGAAGGCCCGTTCCCGATGGTGGCGATGATGAGAAGCTGCTGCTTAAATAACGGTTAGCCGCCGGCCTGGAATGGCTCTCAGACGGGGCGATGCATTGTGTTTGTCGAAGCGTGGTTAACGGCGGGTAGCGAAATCTGGCGGCCGCGCGATCAGCTGCGTGGGCCGAAACTGGTCAGATACCAATCGCCGTTGCCGAGCAGGCAGGTGTTGCCGTCGAATTTCGCGATCCCCTGATAGGAATGACGCGTGGTGGTGAAGCGGCGGCAGGTGGTGCCGTTCACCTGTTCCTCGGCGATGCTGCTGATGACGCCGGCGCTGCCGGACGTCGAATTCGCCCATGGGATGGGATTTCCGGCAATCTTGCTCACGTCCGCGGACGATACCGCGTTGCGCACCGTGATGGCGTCGGAATTATCCTCGTCATTCATCGCAGGCGGGACGGAACCGGTGGCGACGGTTCTGTCGACGGTGGTCGATCCGGCGAAATCGAGACCCGCTCCCAGGCATCCCGACAGCGTGGATGCGGCGAGACACAAAGCGGCAAATCCCGTCAGCCGGGATAAAGCCTTTGTCTCATCGATCCACTTTGCTATGTCTTGCAACGGCATACCTGTCAGACTCGAAAGAGCGGCTTTAAGGTCCGGGGACGCATCGGGCAGGCTCTGACATTTTTATCGGCGGGCGGGGACCTTCGGGTTCTATCCGCGCCATACATCACGGCATTGGAAGACAATATGAGCGAGACTGGGTTAACAACTGGTGACTTCACGGAAGAGAACGAGCCCTTTTCCCTTTTTGGCACATGGCTGAAAGAGGCACAGACATCAGAGATCAACGATCCCAACGCCTTGGCGCTGGCGACCGTGGACGCCGATGGCCTGCCGGATGTGCGCATGGTCCTCTTGAAGGACTTCGATCAGCGCGGCTTCGTCTTCTACACCAATTTCGAGAGCCACAAGGGGCAGGAGATTCTGGGCAACATGAAGGCGGCGATGTGCTTTCACTGGAAGACTTTGCGCCGTCAGGTGCGGGTGCGCGGCCCGGTGGAAATCGTCAGCAACGAGGAAGCGGACGAATATTACAAGACCCGCGCCCGCGGCAGCCGCATCGGCGCCTGGGCGTCGAAACAGTCGCGGCCGCTGGAAAGCCGGTTCGCGCTGGAGAAGGCCGTCGCCGAATACACGCTCAAATATCCCCTCGGTGACATTCCGCGTCCCGCGCACTGGTCGGGCTTCCGCATCAAGCCGACCTCGATCGAATTCTGGAAGGACGGCGCCTTTCGCCTGCACGACCGCATCGAGTTCCGTCGCGATGATCCAGAGGGCAACTGGAGCAAGGTCAGGATGTATCCCTGATTTTTTTGGGGCGTCAGCCGCGGCCCGTCAGCTTGAAGGCGATGCCGGAGGCAAGCGCGCTGACATGGCCTGCTTTCTGGAAATGGCCGTTCAGCGAAATGCGGGGCAGGGCGGTTCTGTCGACGGTATCGGTCAACGTGCCCGGCTGCGTTGTGACGGCGGTGGTGAAACCGAGATCCCTGGCAAGTCCGTGGTCGCGCGGCGAAACGGTCCCCGCATAGCCATAGGGATAGGCAATGGATGCCGGCCGGTGGCCGGTCATCCGCTCGACCCGCCTGGCTGACCGGTCCATTTCATCGCGCGCGATGTCGTCGGAGAGACGTGCCAGCGCGCGATGGCTGATCGTGTGGGCGCCGAGACTGGCCAACGGGTTTTGGATCAGCGTTTTGAGGCCCGCCTCGTCGAGGGCCAGGTCGGCCGTGAGCTTCAGCGCATCGACACCCTGACTGGCGGCCATGGTCTTCAGCCTGTCCACGGCCGTTGCTTCGTCGATCGCGTGAATGAAGGCGGCGATACGATCGAATGCCGCTTGCTTCTGCTGTAGTGATTCAGTCGGCAGGGTTTCGATTTCGTCGAAATGAAACCGCACGCTCTTTTTTTGGTTCAACAGCTCTGCCAGCACTTCCCACCACAGAATGTCCGTCCGGTCGACAAAGCCGCCGGCGACAAAGACGGTAAAGGGGACACCGTGCCTGGCAAAGACCGGGGCCGCGTGTTCGAGATTGTTGCGATAGCCGTCGTCGAGCGTGAAGACGGCCACAGGTTGGGGATCGTTCGAGGCGAGATGGGCGGGCAGGGCATCCAGTGCGACGAACCGGTAGCCATCATGTCTCAGCCGGGTGATCGCCGTGTCCAGAAATTCAGGCGTAATCTCCAGATGCGCATTGGGATCGAACAGGCGGGCCTGTTTCGGCCGGACATGATGAAGCGTGAAGATCGCGCCGCGCCCGCGCGCCTGCCGCATCAGTCCGGTCGCGTGCAGCAGCCTTGCGGCTTCAAGGCCGCCGGTGATGGCGGCGCGTTTGGCGACCTGTCGCAGCATGGTTTTCACAGGGTATTCCAAAACTTGCCGGACAACACCGGTCGGGGTGACGGATTTCGGGAGACTGTAGCGGCGGTGGCGTTAACACCGGCTGAATCCGCGCATTTCCCGAATGCCCCGGAAACGCAAAAGGGCGGCCCGTTGCGGGGCCGCCCTCATCAATTGTCTGCTTGGACGTGCTTTATGCGGGGAGGATGCCATCCACCTCATCGCGTTGGCGACCGCCGATCGCTGCGCCGACGCCGGCGACGAAGCCGCCGATGAGCAGGGAAAGCGCGCCGAAGAGCGCAACGGTCGCGCTGGTCTTGCGCGCCGTTTCCGCAGCGTTCATAGCAGCGACCTTCGCATCGTCGATGCTCTTCAGGACAGCATCGACCCGCGCTTTCGCATCCGCTTCGGAGAGACCAGTCCTTGAGGCGACAATCTGATCGAGATAGGCGCGATCGCCGGCCGACATTTCGCCGTTCGTAGCGCTGGTGAGAAGAATGCGCGAAACCTGGCCCGCCGTGTCGTCGGCGGCTTGTCCCGCGGGTGATGCGGCGGGGTTGGCCGGCCGCAGCAGGCTATCGACGAAATAGGATGTCGCGTTGCTGCCCGCATCCGAAGAGGCTGCCGCGGCACCTGCGGTAGCAGCGCCTGCCGTCACCGTCGCCGTTGCCTGCACGCCGGCCCCGACTGTCGACGATACGACTGAACCGAGAGCGCTGGCGACAATCAAGGTTGCCAGTGCCCAGGCGAGAATGCCATGCGCCGTGTCGCGGAAGAAGACTTCATCGCGGTTGACGCCCGTCCATTTCGTCCGCAGCCGCCCGGCGATGTACCCGCCAAGGCCCGCCGACGCCCATTGCACGATGATCAGCCAGATGGCCGCGCCGACGGCAAAGGTCGCAAGCGACGATCCATCGGACGAAAACGGCGAGGCCATGCTGAGGCCAATTCCCGAGCCAACCAACGAGAGAACAACCGTGATGGCCGATGCGGCAACTGCGCCTGCGATGATCGCGCCCCAGCTGACAGCGGAATGCGATGATTCCGTCGTGGCGCCGGTCGGCACCGTTGTAACCGGTATTGTCATTGCGCCACCTATCGGAAGAAGAGGGCGAGAAGGATGATAATGGGGATCGGAACCCCCAGCAGCCAGAGCAGAATTCCGCGTCCCATGATGTGTCTCCCTTGCATTGAACCGGCCGCGATTTCAAACAGTTATGCGGCGTGCCCGATTAACGCGGGCAAGCAAGTTTGGTTCCGTGATAGGGGAAAGTTGCGCAAAGGCGCCGTGTATCGGAAAAGACAGCCGTCAGGCCTGCGTGCCGCCGACGGTCATCTCGTTCATACGCAGATGCGGCTGGCCGACGCCGACGGGAACCCACTGGCCGCCCTTGCCGCAATTGCCCATGCCGGAATCGAGCTTCATGTCGTTGCCGATCATGCTGATGCGCTGCATCGCGTCCGGGCCATTGCCGATCAGCATGGCACCCTTCACCGGCGCGCCGATCTTGCCGTTGTCGATCAGGTAGGCCTCGGTGCAGCCGAAGACGAACTTGCCCGAGGTGATGTCGACCTGGCCGCCGCCGAAGGAGACGGCATAGATGCCCTTCTTCACCGAAGCGATGATTTCTTCGGGCGTCTTGTCGCCCGAAAGCATATAGGTGTTGGTCATGCGCGGCATCGGCACATGCGCGTAGGATTCGCGCCGACCGTTGCCGGTCGCCGTCATGCCCATCAGCCGGGCATTCTGCCGGTCCTGCATGTAGCCGACCAGCTTGCCGTCATCGATCAGCACATTGTAGGCGGACGGCGTTCCCTCGTCGTCGATGGTCAGCGACCCGCGCCGACTTTCGATCGTGCCGTCGTCGACGACGGTCACCCCCTTGGCGGCCACTTGCTGGCCGAGAAGGCCCGCAAAGGCAGAGGTCTTCTTGCGGTTGAAGTCGCCTTCCAGCCCATGGCCGACAGCTTCGTGCAGCATCACACCGGGCCAGCCGGAAGACAGCACCACGTCCATGGTGCCGGCCGGCGCATCGATCGCCTCAAGATTGACAAGCGCCTGGCGCAGCGCATCGTCGGCGCCGCGCTGCCAGTTGTCGGTGGCGACGAAATCGCCAAAGCCGCGACGGCCGCCGACGCCGTAGGAGCCGCTCTCCTGCCGGTCGCCTTCGCCGACGACGACGGAGATGTTGAGCCGCGTCATCGGCCGGATATCGTGCATGCGCTGGCCGTCGGCGCGCAGGATATCGACCACCTGCCAGCTGGCGGCGATCGACGCCGTCACCTGCCGGACCTTCGGGTCCTTGGCGCGCAGATAGGCGTCGATCTCCTGCAGGAGCGAAACCTTGGCTTCGAAGCTCGGCTCGCCGATCGGGTTCTCGTCGCCATAGAGCTTCTTGTTGGTGCGCTGGGGAGCGGCTGCATAGGTGCCGGAGTAACCGCGCGTCACGGCACCGACGGCATCGGCAGCCCGCTTCAGCGCGGAGAGCGAAAGATCGCCCGCATGCGCGTAACCGACCGCTTCGCCGGCAACGGCGCGCAGGCCAAACCCCTGGTCGGTATTGAAGCTGCCGCCCTTCAGGCGCCCGTTGTCGAAGGACAGCGATTCCGACTGGCTGTGCTCGATGAACAATTCGCCGTCATCGGCGCCGGATAGCGTCTGCGCCAGCACCTCGCGGATGGCGGCCTCGTCGCTGTCGAACAGCTTGATGAGATCGGTGTTCATGGACGAGGCTCCGCATTCACGGTTCAGTTGAGATGATCGCGTTCATTTAAGAGCGATGGCGCAGCAAGCCAAGGACAAAAGTCAAAAATGCCGCCGCTTACGGCAGCGCGTCGTAGCCTTCGCCAAAACCCTTGAGGTCGACCGGGATGCCGATGCCTTCTTCCGGCGACTGGAAGACGATGAAGGTGGCGGTGCCGCCGCTGCGGAAGGTTTTCAGCAGTTCTTCTTCCAGAACCACTTCGGCATAGCAGCCGTCGGAGAAGCAGCGCACGAAATAGGCGCGGCCGATATCCTTGCCATCGACATTGAGGCCAAGGCCATTCGGGAGCAGCACGCCGAGCGGCGCCAGCACGCGCAGGATTTTCGCCTTGCGGTCGGCGGTCTTCAGCACCACGACCGAAAGACCGACTTCGGGCCGGTCTTCGGCAATCACATTCTGCATCAGCGCGCACTGCTCGGCGGTTGCCCCTGCCGGCTGGTCGCATACGATCGACCACGCGCCGTGGTTCGACTTTACGGTACCCGGTGTGCCTGGCTGTTGTGCTCCGGGCTGCTGGGCCGCTGCCGTATAGGAAAGAAGTGTGGCAGCAAGTCCGAACGCCGCGATCGGCAGCCGGGAAAGGAGGGACAGGCCCATGTAAACCTCAAACTTAAGAATCAGTCCGGCTATTCTTGAAGTGCGCACGCGCAAATGAAAAGCCCCGCCGCGGTACATTCCAGCCCGGTGTGGCGGAAATGGGGCTCCTGCGCCGGGCTTGGACAGCAAACCTTGGCCCAAGCCTCGGGACAAGAGGGCATCGGCGTAGTGCGGCCCGTCTTATCTATGGTATAGGTTCCGGCATCGGCATGAAATACCGGATGTTGCCAAGGCCGTCTTTCGCCGCCGCCTGCATTCGAAAGACCCTCATCGCCTAAGAGCCTGTGCGAAAAGCATGGTTTGCGCAAAAATGCCGCATGGGCTTGAATGGACAGATGTTGCGGCGTTCATCAAACTGTGGTTTGAAGCGCTTCAGTATGGCTAAGGATTCTGCGTTTCGGTTTGATCCTGATCAAGCGTCTGGGGAGACACTATTGTGAAAAACAAGGCTTTTGCAGTTTTGGCATCGATTGCCTGTCTGCTTTTTGCTTCGAATGCTTTTGCGGACAAGCCGGTCGCGTGGCAGACCAACTTTCAGACGGCAGCAACCGGAATCATGGAAGAAATTACATGGTTCGAGCACTACACGCTCTGGTTCATCATCCCGATCACGCTTTTCGTCCTGGCTCTTTTGATCTGGATCGTGATCCGGTTCCGCGAAAGCAAGAATCCGGTCGCGTCCAAGACCAGCCATAACACAATGATCGAGATCGTCTGGACACTTGGTCCGGTCGTCATCCTTCTTTTCCTGGCCATCCCGTCCTTCCAGCTCCTGACCGCGCAGCTGACGCCGCCGCAGAATCCGGATCTGACGCTGAAGGCAACCGGAAACCAGTGGTACTGGTCCTATGAATATGAAGTCGGCGAAAGCCCGCTCTCCTTCGACAGCCTGCTGCTCAAGGACGAAGACCGCGCCTCGCTCGGCAAGGCGGACAAGGATGCTTATCCGCGTCTTCTCGCCGTCGACAACGAAGTCGTCGTTCCCGTCGGCAAGACCGTCCGTGTTCTCGTTACCGCCGCCGATGTCATCCACGCGTTCGCGATGCCGGCCTTCGGCGTGAAGATCGATGCCGTTCCGGGTCGCCTGAACGAAACCTGGTTCAAGGCGGACCGTGAAGGTCTCTACTATGGCCAGTGTTCCGAGCTCTGCGGCAAGGACCATGCCTATATGCCGATCGCCATCCGCGTCGTCAGCGAAGACAAGTACAACACTTGGCTTGCTGCCGCCGCCACCAATGTTGGTGAGGCGAACAAGGCGCTCATGGCTTCCATCGACGGTGCGGCCAAGACCGTAGACGTCGCTGCAAACGCCGCACAGTAATTCGCCCGAAAAGTATTTCGAAGGGGGGAACAACCCATGGCCGGAACAACCGCTACCCACGATCACCTTCATGACCATGCGCACGACCACGCGCATGACGATCATGATCACGCCCACAAGCCGCTGAGCTTCTTTCAGCGCTGGTTCCTGTCGACCAACCACAAGGACATCGGCACGCTGTACCTGATCTTCGCGATCTTCGCGGGCATCGTCGGCGGCACGCTGTCGGTCTTCATGCGCGCCGAGCTGCAGGAGCCGGGTATCCAGATCTTCCACGGTCTGGCCTCCATGGTCTACGGATTCGAGGGCGAGGCTGCCATCGACGGCGGCAAGCAGATGTTCAACGTCTTCACCACCGCGCACGCGCTGATCATGATCTTCTTCATGGTCATGCCGGCGCTGATCGGCGGCTTTGCCAACTGGATGGTGCCGATCATGATCGGTGCGCCGGACATGGCCTTCCCGCGCATGAACAACATCTCCTTCTGGCTGATCATTCCGGCTTTCCTTTTGGTCCTCCTGTCGATGTTCGTCGAAGGGCCTGCCGGTGGTTACGGCTCGGGCGGTGGCTGGACGATCTATCCGCCGCTATCGACGGCGGGAACGCCCGGTCCATCGATGGATCTGGTGATCCTCGGCCTGCATATTGCCGGTGCGTCGTCGATCCTCGGTGCGATCAACTTCATCACCACGATCCTTAATATGCGCGCTCCGGGCATGACGCTGCACAAGATGCCGCTGTTTGCCTGGTCGGTGCTGATCACCGCCTTCCTTCTGCTTCTGTCCCTGCCGGTTCTGGCAGGCGGCATCACCATGCTGCTCACCGACCGCAACTTCGGCACGTCCTTCTTCGCGCCTGAAGGTGGTGGCGATCCGATCCTCTTCCAGCACCTGTTCTGGTTCTTCGGTCACCCGGAAGTCTACATCCTGATCCTGCCCGGCTTCGGCATCGTCAGCCACATCGTCTCGACCTTCTCCAAGAAGCCGATCTTCGGTTATCTCGGCATGGCCTACGCCATGGTGGCGATCGGCGCTGTCGGCTTCATCGTCTGGGCGCACCACATGTACACGGTCGGCATGTCGCTCGACACGCAGCGCTATTTCGTCTTCGCGACGATGGTCATCGCGGTTCCGACCGGCGTGAAGATCTTCTCCTGGATCGCGACGATGTGGGGCGGCTCGATCCGCTTCGCGACGCCGATGGTCTGGGCGATCGGCTTCATCTTCCTGTTCACCGTCGGCGGCGTCACCGGCGTTCAGCTGGCCAATGCCGGTCTCGACCGCTCATTGCACGACACCTATTACGTGGTCGCCCACTTCCACTACGTTCTGTCGCTCGGCGCCGTGTTCGCGATCTTTGCGGCCTGGTACTACTGGTTCCCGAAGATGACCGGCTACATGTATTCGGAATTCCTCGGCAAGCTGCACTTCTGGGTGATGTTCGTCGGCGTGAACCTGGTGTTCTTCCCGCAGCATTTCCTCGGTCTGGCCGGCATGCCGCGCCGCTACATCGACTATCCGGATGCGTTTGCAGGCTGGAACTTCGTCTCCTCGATCGGTTCGTATATTTCGGCCTTCGGTGTCCTGATCTTCCTCTTCAGCGTCTTCGAAGCCTTCGCCAGGAAGCGCGTCGCGGGCGACAATCCGTGGGGTGAGGGTGCGACCACGCTGGAATGGCAGCTGACATCGCCGCCGCCGTTCCACCAGTGGGAACAGCTGCCGCGCATCAAGTAAGGGATTAGGGCCGCCCACGACGGCGGCCTTGAAGCGTGTGGTTCCTGAAACCGTCATCCTCGGGCTTGTCCCGAGGAACTGCGGGGCATGAAGCGGACGCAGGGATGAAGCAGATCCTCGGGCCAAGCCCGAGGATGACGAAAGTAGCGAGCACGCGGGCAACCGGAGTGCGTGGAACAGTACGGAAACAACATGACGGTCATCGAAAATCACGAAGCAATGGGCCCGGAGGGCGGCGTTCGCCTCTCGGAAGCCTCTGCGCGCGATTTCTTTGAGCTGCTGAAGCCGCGCGTCATGTCGCTGGTGGTGTTCACGGCGCTGGCCGGCATGGTGCTGGCGCCGGGTCATATCCATCCCTTCATCGGCTTTATCGCGATCCTCTGTATTGCCGTGGGCGCCGGAGCCTCCGGTGCCCTCAACATGTGGTACGACGCCGATATCGACGCCATCATGACCCGCACGGCAAAGCGACCGATCCCGGCCGGCAAGATCCTGCCGCGGGAAGCGCTTGCCTTCGGCCTGACGCTCTCGGCCTTCTCCGTCTGCATCCTCGGTATCGTCGTCAACTGGCTGTCGGCCGGGCTGCTCGCCTTCACCATCTTCTTCTATGTCGTGATCTACACGATGTGGCTGAAGCGCTCGACGCCACAGAACATCGTCATCGGCGGCGCTGCCGGCGCCTTCCCGCCAATGATCGGCTGGGCCTGCGTCACCAACGGCATCGCCGTCGAAAGCATCGTCCTCTTCCTCATCACCTTCCTGTGGACGCCGGCGCATTTCTGGGCGCTCGCCCTGTTCAAGATGCGCGACTACGGCGCCGTCGGCGTGCCGATGCTGCCGAATGTCAGCGGCGAGGCGACGACCAAGACGCAGATCGTCATCTATGCCGTGCTGACCGCCATCATCGGCGTGGTGCCGACGGCGCTCGGTTTTTCCAGTACCGGGTATGGCGCAGTCGCAGCCGCCCTCGGCCTCGGCTTCATCTGGTACTCGATCGGCGTTCACCGCATGCCGGAGGGTGACGAGAAAATGGTGCCGGCCAAGAAACTCTTTGCCTTCTCGATCCTCTATCTCTTCGCGATCTTCTCAGCGCTGATGATCGATCATCTGATTGCCACGCTGTGGCTTACTGCCGGAAAGGTTGCCTGATGGAATTCGTGACACTCACGGACGCTCAGAAGAAATCGCGCCGCGGCCGCAACATCGCGCTCGGCGTCGTCCTCTTCGGTCTCGTCGCCATTTTCTATGTCGTGACGCTGATCAAGTTCAGCAATGGCATGGTCCAGTAGGAATCCAACGATCATGACGACAAGCAACAAGGCAGGGCAGAAGAAGGACCGGGCAAACGGCGTCATCGTCGCGTCCTGCCTCGCCTTCGTCGTCGGGATGACCGGCATGGCCTATGCCGCCGTGCCGCTCTACGACATGTTCTGCAAGGTCACCGGCTATAACGGCACGACGAAACGCGTCGAGCAGGCCTCCGATGTCATCCTCGACAAGACGATCAAGGTGACCTTTGACGCCAACACGGCTTCCGACCTGCCTTGGCAGTTCAAGCCGGTCCAGCGCGAGATCGAACTGAAGATCGGCGAGACCGTGCAGGTCGAGTTCGAGGCAAAGAACCTGTCGAAGAAGGCGACGACCGGTCAGGCGGTGTTCAACGTCACGCCGATGGCCGCGGGCGCCTATTTCAACAAGGTTCAGTGCTTCTGCTTCACCGAGACGACGCTTCAGCCGGGCGAAGACATGAAAATGCCGGTGGTGTTCTTCGTCGATCCGGAGATCGTCAATGCGGTCGAGACCAAGGGCATCAATACGCTGACGCTTTCCTACACGTTCTACGCCCGCCAGCCGTCGAAGCCGATCGCGGCGCTGACGGTCAAGCCTGCGGCGACTGACAACAAACTTTGACAGATCACCGTTTTCGGCTAAGCCGGAGACGACACGAGAAAGACTTATCGGGGATACTTCACATGGCCGATGCGCATCAGAAAAACCACGACTATCATATCATCGATCCGAGCCCATGGCCGCTGATCGCCTCAATCGGCGCTTTCATCATGGCCTTCGGCGGCGTCGCCTATATGCGCTACCTGGCCGGCGGTTCGTTCAAGCTGTTCGGTCTGGAGCTTGCCAATCCGTGGGTCTTCTTCATCGGCTTCGCCGTTGTGCTCTACACGATGTTCGGCTGGTGGTCGGATACGATCAAGGAAGCGCATGAGGGGCACCATACCCGCGTCGTCGCGCTGCACCTGCGCTATGGCATGATCATGTTCATCGCTTCGGAAGTGATGTTCTTTGTCGCCTGGTTCTGGGCCTATTTCGACGCCAGCCTGTTTCCCGGCGAAGCCATCCAGGCCACCCGCACTGCCTTTACCGGCGGTGTCTGGCCGCCGAAGGGCATCGAGGTTCTCGACCCCTGGCACCTGCCGCTCTACAACACCGTCATCCTGCTGCTGTCGGGCACGACCGTTACCTGGGCGCACCATGCGCTGCTGCATGGCGACCGCAAGGGCCTGATCAACGGCCTGACGCTGACCGTGCTGCTCGGCATCCTGTTCTCCGGCGTGCAGGCCTACGAATACGCCCACGCCCCGTTCGCCTTCAAGGACTCGATCTACGGCGCGACCTTCTTCATGGCCACCGGCTTCCACGGTTTCCACGTCCTGGTCGGCACGATCTTCCTGCTGATCTGCCTGCTGCGCGCGCTGAAAGGCGACTTCACGCCGAAGCAGCATTTCGGCTTCGAGGCCGCCGCCTGGTACTGGCACTTCGTCGACGTGGTCTGGCTGTTCCTGTTCTTCTCGATCTACGTCTGGGGCGGCTGGGGCGCACCGCTTTCGCACGGCTGATCGGATAACAGCCTGTAAAATTCAAAAGGCGGGTGCTGCGGCAGCCGCCTTTTTCTTTGGCCTGACTTTTGTGCGCTCAGGTGCTGGATTTGTCCGGCAGGAAGCTGAAATGAGCCTAAAGGTCGCGGCGACCGATATATCTCTCTTGCTGCGAATGCGTTATGGCAGGTTGGAGCGCAAACAGGGAAGAAGACGATGAACCAAGACAGCGCACATTTCCCGCCGGTCGATCCGGTCAAGGCCGGGTTGAGGGGGCTTTGCCCGCGCTGCGGCCAGGGCAAGCTGTTCGACGGTTTCCTGAAGGTGAAGCCCGCCTGTGCCAATTGCGATCTCGATCTGGCGTTTGCCGACAGCGGCGATGGGCCGGTGGTCTTCGTCATCCTCATCGTCGGCTTCATCGTCGTTGGCGCTGCGCTGTGGATGGAGGTCAACATCAATCCGCCGCTCTGGGTGCATTTCCTCCTGTGGATACCGCTCGCCATCGCCTTTAGCTTGGTCCTCATGCGCATGCTCAAGGGGATCCTGATCAACCTGCAGTTCCGCAACAATGCACGGCCGGGCGAGATCGACCGTGGCTGAGACTGCAAGCGGAAAGAAGAGCGGCGGGCTGCTGGGCCGCGTCGCAGGCATCGTGCTGGTCCTGATCGCGCTCGGCATCCTCTTGTCGCTCGGAACATGGCAGATGCAGCGCCTGCATTGGAAAGAGGGCCTGCTGGCGGAGATCGAGGAGCGGCGTCATGCCCCTCCCGCCGATCTGGCTGCTATCGAAGCGCTGGCCGGGGCCGGCGAGGATGTCGACTATCGCGCCGTGCGCGTCGCCGGCACCTATCTCAACAACAAGGAACGGCATTTCTTTGCCACCTACGAAGGCCGCACCGGTTACTACGTCTACACGCCGCTGCAGATCGCCGATGGCCAGATCCTTCTCGTCAACCGTGGCTTCGTCTCGTTCGAACGGAAGGAGCCGGAGATGCGCAAGCAGGGCCAGCTAACCGGCGTGCAGACCGTCACCGGCCTTGCCCGCGCCAAGCTTCTGGAAAAGCCGTCCTGGGCCGTGCCGGACAATGACGTCGCCAAGAACATCTTTTACTGGAAGGACCTCGACGTCATGGCCTCAAGCGTCGGCCTCGACCTTGCGAAGGTTGTGCCGTTCTTCGTCGATGCGGATGCCACGCCACATGATGGCGGCATGCCGATCGGCGGCGTCACGCAGTTCGATCTGCCCAACAGCCACCTGCAATATGCCGTGACATGGTATGGACTGGCCGCGGCGCTGGTCGCCGTCAGTGGGATGTTCATCTTCCGGCGGAAGACGTAAGTTCCGCAAGGAATGATCGCTGGAGGAATCGAATGGCCATTCTTGCAAACATCCTGATCGCCCTGACCGCTCTCATGCATGTCGGCTTTCTCGTGCTCGAAATGTTTCTCTGGACCGGTCCGCAGGGCCGCAAAGTGTTCCGCATGTCGCCGGAGCAGGCGGAAGCGACGAAGGTGCTGGCGGCCAATCAGGGGCTTTACAACGGCTTTCTTGCCGCCGGCCTCGTCTGGTCGCTCGTCGCTTCGCCGCCGGAATTTGCCTTCCAGCTGAAGCTGTTCTTTCTTGTGTGCGTGATCGTTGCCGCTATATATGGCGCATGGTCGGTCAAGCCGCGCATCCTCTTGGTGCAGGGCGGCCCGGCAATCCTCGCTCTCGTGTTTACCGTTCTGGCATCCTGATCAATGGCATCCTCTTCCGTGGCAAAGAAACCGATCACCCTGCGCCTTTGCGGCCCGCGCGGTTTTTGCGCCGGCGTCGACAGGGCGATCCAGATCGTCGTGCTGGCGCTGAAGGAATATGGCGCCCCGGTCTATGTCCGCCACGAGATCGTCCACAATCGCTACGTCGTCGAAGGCCTTGAGGCCAAGGGCGCCATCTTCGTCGAGGAACTCGACGAGATCCCGGCGGAGCATCGCAAGCAGCCGGTGGTGTTTTCCGCCCATGGCGTGCCGAAATCCGTGCCCGCCGATGCCGAGAGCCGCAATCTTTTCTACCTCGACGCCACATGCCCGCTGGTCTCCAAGGTCCACAAGCAGGCGATGCGCCACCAGAAACTCGGCCGCCATGTCGTGCTGATCGGCCATGCCGGCCATCCGGAAGTCATCGGCACGATGGGGCAGCTGCCGGAAGGCGCGGTCTCGCTGGTCGAGACCGTCGAGGACGCCGATGTCTACATGCCGCCGGATCCGGACAATCTCGGTTTCGTCACCCAGACGACGCTGTCGGTCGATGACACGGCCGGCGTTATCAAGCGGCTGCACGAGCGCTTCCCGAACCTGACGGCACCTGCCGCCGATTCGATCTGCTATGCGACGACCAACCGCCAGGAGGCGGTGAAGCAGGCGGCCCTCGGTTGCGATCATTTCATCATCGTCGGCGCCCCGAACTCGTCGAATTCCAAGCGGCTGGTCGAGGTCGCGTTGCGCGCCGGCGCGAAAAAATCGGTGCTTGTCCAGCGCGCGTCGGAAATCGACTGGGATGATTTCGCCGATGTCTCTACGATGGGCCTGTCTGCCGGAGCATCCGCGCCGGAAGTCATCGTCAACGAGATCATCGAGGCGTTTCGCGAACGCTACGGCGCCGTGGTCGAGCTTGCCGATACGGTCGAGGAAACCGAAAACTTCCTCGTCAACCGCGAGCTTCGCCATGTGCCGCTGACGGTGGAGGATATGGTGTGGGTGAATGGAGATTATCAATAGGGGCCGGCGGCGTGGATCCTCGGGTCAAGCCCGAGGATGACGATCTTGGGCTTCGTGTCTTTCTGAATCCAAACATCGCCGTTGCAGGTTCTCCCTCCCTCCGTCATCCTCGGGCTTGACCCGAGGATCCATACGCCGGCAAACCCTTTCACCAATCCTAACCACGAGATCAGACCTTGGCAGTTTATACCGACATCACCGAAGACGATCTCGCTCGTTTTCTCACAGCCTACGACGTCGGCACGCTGACCTCCTACAAGGGCATCGCCGAAGGCGTCGAGAACACCAATTTCCTGCTGCACACGACCAGGGGTTCCTACATCCTGACGCTGTACGAGAAGCGCGTGGACCAGAACGATCTGCCGTTCTTCCTGGGGCTGATGCATCATCTCGCCGACGGCGGGCTGTCCTGCCCGCTGCCGCTGCCCCGCGCCGACGGGGAACTGCTCGGCCATCTCTCGGGACGTCCGGCGGCCGTCATTTCCTTCCTCGAGGGCATGTGGCTGCGCAAGCCGGATGCCAACCATTGCCGCGAAGTCGGCAAGGCCTTGGCAGCCATGCATGTGGCAGGCGAGGGCTTCGGGATCCGGCGCCCCAACGCGCTCTCCGTCGATGGCTGGCGACCGCTGTGGAACAATTCCCGTGATCGCGCCGACGAGGTGCAGCCGGGGCTTGCCACCGAGATCGCCGCCGAACTGGATACGCTCGAAGCCAACTGGCCGAAGGACCTGCCGGAAGGCGTCATCCACGCCGATCTTTTCCCCGACAACGTCTTCTTCCTCGGCGATGAACTCTCGGGCCTGATCGACTTCTACTTCGCCTGCAACGACTTCCTCGCCTATGACGTCTCCATCTGCCTCAACGCCTGGTGCTTCGAAAAGGACGGCGCGTTCAACATGACCAAGGGCATGGCGCTTCTGGCGGGCTATCAGAGCGTGCGGCCGCTGACCGCAGCCGAGATCGAGGCACTGCCTCTCCTGGCACGCGGCTCGGCCCTGCGCTTCTTCCTGACCCGGCTCTACGACTGGCTTATGACGCCGGCCGGCGCCTTGGTGGTCAAGAAAGACCCGCTCGAATATCTGAAAAAGCTGCAATTCCATCGCTCGGTGGCCAGCGCCGCCGAATATGGCCTTATTCAAGAGAATCTGCCCGCATGAAACATGTCGATATCTTCACCGACGGAGCCTGCTCCGGAAATCCGGGACCGGGCGGCTGGGGCGCTGTTCTCCGCTATGGCGAGGTCGAAAAGGACCTGTGCGGCGGCGAGGCGGATACGACCAACAACCGCATGGAGCTCCTGGCGGCGATCACCGCGCTCGACAGCCTGAAGACCCCCTGCGAGGTCGATCTGCACACAGACTCGAAATATGTCATGGACGGCATCGGCAAGTGGATCCACGGCTGGAAGCGGAACGGCTGGAAGACCGCCGACAAGAAGCCGGTGAAGAACGGCGAACTCTGGCAGGCGCTCGACGCCGCCAACCAGCGCCACAAGGTCACCTGGCATTGGGTCAAGGGCCATGCCGGTCACCCGGAAAACGAACGCGCCGACGAACTGGCCCGCAAGGGCATGGAGCCGTTCAAGAAGAAACGGTGACGTTCAGCGGCCGTCGGTGAACTGCACCAGATCCCGCAAATTTCCGTAGGGATACTCGAACACGGCGACGATGCCGTAGGGGGATTATTTCGAGACCGAAAGCCGGTTCACTTGGCGCGTGGACCGGTGGCACTGCATCACTTAGCTCTTGCGCTAAGTATTGCGCGATGATACTTAGCCTTATGGAACAGTATTCGGAGCAGCTAAACGGTATCTTCCAGGCGCTTGCCGATCCCACCCGCCGGGCCGTTCTGGCGCGGCTGGGCGCGGGCCCTGCCAGCATCAGCGATCTTGCAAAACCGTTCGACATGGCCCTGCCGTCGTTCATGAAACACATCCATTTTCTCGAAGGCAGCGGCTTGATCCACACCCGCAAGCAAGGCCGCGTCAGGACATGCGTCATCGAGAAGAAGCAGTTTGCCGCTGTCGAGGCGTGGCTGTCTGCGCAGCGGGCGCTTTGGGAAGGCCGCACCGACAGGCTCGAGCAGTTTGTTGCAAAGGCCCAAGCAAAAGGAGATTCACAATGACCCCATCATCAAATCCGGAACTCGACCTGACGATTTCACGGGTCATCAAGGCTCCTCGGGCGCTCGTCTGGAGCGCCTGGACCGATCCTTCGAGCTTCGAACAATGGTGGATCCCGGAGCCGGCCAGATGCAAGGTCGTGGACATGGACCTGCGTGCCGGTGGCTCGTTCGTCACGCAGATCAGCGAAAACGGTGGTGATTTCGCGCCGCATCTGAGCGGCTGCTTCCTCGCCGTCGACGATCTCGAACGGATTGTCTTCACCAATGCCCTGCTCGGCGGTTGGCGTCCCGCCGAACAGCCGTTCATGACGGCGATCATCACGCTGAGGGATCATCCGGAGGGCACCGATTATGCGGCCCATGTCATGCACCGGAACAATGCCGACCGAAACATGCACGAGGAAATGGGCTTTTACGATGGCTGGGGCACGGTTATCGGGCAGCTTGCAAGGCTTGTCGAAAAGAGCGTGCAATAATCGACAATCGACCGCAAACGCGAAAGCCCGCATGCCTTTTCAAGCACGCGGGCCTTTTGAACGATCTCTGCTCTTATCTGGCAGCGGCGGCGGCCACCGGTTCCTGAACGCGGCCGCTAAGCGAAAAGGCAAGGACCGCCGACAGCAGCAGCAATCCACCGACGATGAACATCGGCAGTTGGTAGACACCCGTCGAATCCTTGACCAGACCGGTGATATAGGGCGCCGCGAAGCCTGCGATATTGCCGATCGTGTTGATCAGCGCGATGCCGGCGGCGGCAGCCGGGCCGGTGAGGAAGCGTGACGGGATCGCCCAGAAGTTCGGCAGGGCCGCGAAGATCGAGCATGCCGTGATGGTGATGACCAGAATGGTCGCCTCGGGTGATCCCATGTACAGCGCGATCGGGATGCTGATGGCGCCGGTGAGCGCCGGAATGCCGATATGCCAGACCTTGACGCCACGCCTGGAAGCATCGCGGCTCCAGAAGAACAGGGCCACGGCGGCGGGAAGATAGGGGATGGCGGTGATCAGGCCCTTGTCGAACACGTCGAACTTGGTGCCGAATTTCGCTTCGAAACCGGCGATGATGGTCGGCAGGAAGAAGGCGAGCGCATAAAGACCATAGATCAGGCCGAAATAGATCGCCGAGAGCAGCCAGACGCGGCTATCGGTAAACGCGAGGCGCATCATGCCTCCGTGGGCGGCGGTCTTGGCCTTGTCTTCGGTGGCGAGTTCCTTGTTCAGCCAGTCCTTTTCCGTCTGCGTCAGCCACGTGGCATCATCCGGCTTGTCGACGAGGTAGAACCAGGCGACGATGCCGACGATGATTGCAGGGACTGCGACGCCGAAGAACATGATCCGCCAGCCTTCCAGCCCGAACGCCCCATGTGCCTGGATGAGCATGGCTGCGAGCGGAGCGCCGATCACGGTCGTCAGCGGCTGTGCCAGATAGAAAAGCGCCAGGATCTTGTTGCGGTGCCGGGCCGGAACCCACATGCTGAGAAACAGGATCGCGCCCGGGAAGAAGCCGGCTTCGGCCACGCCGAGCAGGAAGCGCAGCACGTAGAGCTCCGTCGCGCTGCTGACCCAGGTGAAGAGAAGCGCGACAATGCCCCAGGTCACCATGATGCGGGCAAGCCAGCGCCGCGCGCCATATTTGTGAAGCGCAAGGTTGCTGGGGATTTCGAGCACGATATAGCCGAAGAAGAAGATGCCCGCAGCAAAGCCGAACTGGGCCGCTGTCAGCGCAAGGTCCGACGTCATGCCGTTCGGGCCGGCAAACGAGATCGCGGTGCGATCGAGGAAGTTGATGAAGAACATCAAGGCGATAAACGGTACAAGCCGTTTTGACACCTTGGCGATGGCCGATCGCTCGACCTGTGAGATTTCTTTGGTTTTGGAATGCATAAGAGTTCCTCCCTTGGTTGCAAGGCTTCTCCGGCAGCACCGTCTTTCAGCGCTGATGACAGAGTGGAAACTCCATTTCCCCTTCCATGACCCGTCCTCGATACGCATGTGCCTTCAAATTGCCGCAACTCCTAAAGGAATGTATAGGTCGGCGGCAATCGATTTAATCTCGCCATCGTGTGAGAAAAAGTCACAGCTTGTCCGGGAGATTTCGTTTGACCAAGACGCTGCCATCGCTGAATGCCCTCAAAGCCTTCGAGGCGGTCGCGCGCCATCGTTCGATGACGCTTGCTGCCGATGAACTCTTCGTCACCCACGGCGCGGTCAGCCGGCACATCAAGTCATTGGAGGAAACGCTGGGCGTCCTGCTTGTCAACCGGAAGGCGCGATCGACGGAGCCGACGCTGGAGGGGCTGCGCCTTGCGGAGGGGCTGGCGAGCGCCTTCAGCCTGATGCAGGCAAGCGTCGAACGTGTTCGTCCAGGCCCGCTGACGTTGTCCTGTTCTTCCTCGATCATGATGGGGTGGATCATCCCGCGTATCGGCCAGTTCCACGAGCGCCATCCGCATATCGAGCTGCAGTTCAACATGAATTTCGACCGGATCGATTTCGTGCGCGACAAGATCGGGCTGGCGATCCGCTCCAGCATCATCGAGCCTCCCGAGGACGCGGTGATACGGGAGCTTGGCGGCGAGGCGATCGGACCGGTCTGCTCGCCGGAATATCTGGCGCAGGTGCAGCTTTCACAGCCGAAGGACCTGGAAGCGGCGATGCTTCTGTCTACCCGAACCCGGCCGCAGGCCTGGCGAGACTGGCAGACTGTCGCTGAAGAAACCGACCTGGTGCTTGAGCCGCGATCGAGCTTCGATCACTTCTACCTGCTGATTCAGGCCGCGGCCTGTGGGCTCGGCGTCGCCACCGTACCGCAGATGCTGGTGTTGGATCAGCTCGCATCGGGGCGGCTGGTGGCCCCCTTCGGCTTTAGGCCGGGACCGCGCCGGCTGGTGCTGTGGATCGCCCCGCATGTGGCGGGACGGCCGGATGCCCTGGCGCTGGAGCGCTGGCTGATCGAAGAAATGCATGCCCGGCCGGACAATTGAACAACCGGGCATGCCTGGAAAATCAGATCTGTTCCAGCATCGCCGCCGCTGCCGAAACGGTCGCCTGACCGGGGCTTTCCTCGACGTTCAGCGTCTTTACCACGCCGTCTTCCACCAGCATCGAATAGCGCTTGGAACGCAGGCCGAGCGTGCCGGCGGACAGGTCGATGTCCATGCCGAGCGCCTTGGTGAAGGCGGCGTTCCAGTCGGAGAGGAAATGGATCTTGCCCAGGCCGCCGGACGCGGTTGCCCAGGCGCCCATGACGTGAAGGTCGTTGACAGAGACAACGGCGATGTCATCGACGCCGCGCGCAAGGATGGCGTCGCGGTTCTCGAGATAGCCGGGCAGGTGATTGAGCGAGCAGGTCGGCGTGAAGGCGCCGGGAACGGCAAAGAGCACGACCTTCTTGCCGGCAAACAGCTGTTCGGTGGTGATTTCGACCGGGCCATCGGCGGTCTTTTCCTTGAAGGTGGCGGCAGGCAGCTTGTCTCCGACGGAAATGGTCACGGTCTCACTCCTTGAGGTTTTTTCGGGAAGGCAGAGCGCATCGGCTCCGCTGGGTCGCAAAGGAATATAGATTCGGCTCAGTCAAAGGCAAGCGGGGTTTGCATGCTCCGGCCGCCGATCCTGGCGACGAGCAGGACCGAGCCGCTTTTCAGCGCCCCGCCTTTTGCGGGTATCCGCACCGGTATGTCCGCAGTCACCTGGCCATTTGCCGTTGTGAGGTTTTCGGCCTTTCCGAAGTTGTAGCCCGGTGGGCCGGCGAGGAAAAGTTCGGGCGGCGTGGTCTCGTTTGTCGGAGGCAGCAGAAGCGAGATGCGCATGCGCTTGCCCGCCGGATCGAAACTGGCAGCGGTTACCTTGAACGTATCGGACGGCTCCTCCGGCAGGGCGGACACGGCATCGGCGATCCGCGCCTTGTCGAGCGGGTTCTCCGCCAGCCCTGCGGGCAGGGGCAGGCTGAGATCGGCCTGAACCGGAATGCAGATATCCTTGCAGATGCCGAGGAACACCGAGGCCTTCAGCGTCACGTCGCCGGCCTTTTCGCGTTTCAGCGAGAGCGGAAACGCCACCGACTGGTCGTAGCCGGTATAGCTTGCGATGCCGTCGTCAAAAGCCTTCGGTGCTGGAAACCGCATGCCCGAAAAAGAGATGCCATCCTGCGGGTCGACGGTCACCTGCGGCGGGATGCCGCTGGCACCCGGTTCAAGCCAATAGGTTTTCCAGCCGGGCTTCAGCCGGATGTCGAGAATGGCCGGGATCGCCCCGTCCGGCTCCGGCCTGTCGGCGACGATACGCACGGCGCCACCTTCTGACTGCACCCATTCGCTCTGCGCGGAATTTGCGGCAGGGACGATAAAAAAATACGCTGAAAGGGTTGCCAGCGCCGTCAAATGAGTCGCATTCTCTAGGAGGCGATGATGTTTCATGATGCTGAGGCTTATCGGTTTTGGGGCATGGTTGAAAGATGCCCACTTTCACCTCCGGATCATTTTCTCTTGATGAAGATGGGATGGAAGCGCCGATGACGGTCCGCAAACCAAAAGACGAGGGTGGGAACGCTTTTCAATTGACAAAGAAGGCTAACACCATGATGGCGACGTTCCAGAAGAAACGCGAGCGCGGTTTGCTAGACGGTCAGTTCCTGATCGCCATGCCGGGCATGTTCGACAGCAATTTTTCCCGCACTGTCATCTTTGTCTGCGCCCATTCGAATGACGGCGCCATGGGGTTCGTACTCAATCGTCCGCAGCGGCTGACCTTCCCGGATGTTCTCCTGCATCTGCGGATCATCGATCAGCCCGAGGTGATCCGGCTGCCCGGCATTACCCGTGATTTCCAGATCCAGACCGGCGGGCCGGTCGAGACAGGGCGTGGTTTCGTCCTTCATTCGGACGACTATCTGAGCGAATCCAGCATTCCTGTCAGCGACGATATCTGCCTGACGGCAACCCTCGATATCGTCCGCGCCATCTCGCGCGGCGAAGGGCCGTCCAAGGCGATGATGATGCTCGGCTATGCCGGCTGGGGTGCCGGCCAGCTCGAAAACGAGATCGCCAACAATGGCTGGCTCAATTGCCCGGCGAACGAAGAACTGATCTTCGACCGCGATCTCGGCGACAAATATGACCGGGCCCTGGCGCTGATGGGCGTTGCCCCGGCCATGCTGTCGGTGGATGCCGGCCACGCCTGACCGGCCGATTTTTTCCGCCTTTCCAAAGTTCTCCCGGAACAATTTGAGCAGCTCCTCGTTTTCCCGTGGCAAGGACATGACGCTTCGATCCTGTCCTCAACCTCTCAAGGAGACTGATCATGGGTAGCACTTCCGACAAGATTTCCGGCGCCGCCAATCAGGTTGCAGGCAAGGCCAAGCAGGCTGCCGGCAAGGCAACCGGCAGCGACAAGTTGCGCGCTGAAGGCAAGGGCCAGGAGGTCAAGGGCAAGGTCCAGACGGCAACCGGCAAGGCGAAGGATGCCGTGAAGGGCGTCGTTGATCGCATTTAATTTGAGTTTTGCCGCCGATCATCGTTGCAAATGGCGACGGCGGCTCCAAGGTGCGCGAATCGACTGTCCTGACGGGTTCAACTGGATGGAAGATTTCAGCGCCGATGCCCGCTGTGCTTCGCGCGGCGGGCATTTTCTATGGTTATGATTCTTTTGTTTTTTCGGCATTCAGTCTTTCAATATTAAATACACGCGATTATCGGGCGAGGCCATTTCCATGAGACTTTACGAATGCGGCAATTGCGGAAATCCCGTTCATTTCGACAATCGCGTTTGCATCAACTGCGGCTCGCAGCTTGGTTTCCTGCCCGATAGCATGTCCATGCAGGCGCTGAGGCCGGCAGGCGGCGATGTGTGGCAGGCATCCTCGCGCCAGCAGGCGGATGTCCGCTTCTGCGCCAATGCCGCGCATGATACCTGCAACTGGCTGATTTCCTCCAACGATAATCATGTCTATTGCCAGGCCTGCCGCTACAACCGCATCGTTCCGGTGACGGACAATCCCGAAGGGCTGGCGCGCTGGCAGAAGATCGGCCAGGCGCAACGGCATCTGTTCTATTCCCTGCTGCGCTGGAACCTGCCGCGGCCGGGCCGCGACGCCGATCCGCAGGGCGGGCTGGCCTTCGATTTCCTGGCCGACGAAGTCGATGCCAACGGCTATCTGGTCCCGGCCATGACCGGTCACGAGGATGGCCTGATCAGCTTGCGGGCGGCGGAAGCCAATGATGCGACGCGCGAAAGCGTGCGGGTGTCGATGAACGAGCCATACCGTACGCTGCTTGGTCATTTCCGCCATGAGATCGGTCACTTCTATTGGGCCCAGCTTGTTCGCGACGATCGGACGCTGAACGAGGCGCGCGCGCTGTTCGGTGACGAGACGGTGGACTATGCGGAGGCGCTCAAGCGCAACTACGAGCAGGGGCCTCCGATAGACTGGCAGGCAAGCTTCATCAGCACCTATGCCAGCGCCCACCCGGCCGAGGACTTCGCCGAATGCTGGGCGCATTTCTTCCATATCGTCGATACGCTGGAAACGGCAGGCTCCTTTGGGCTTTCAACGGAACCACGGCGCCACGGCGGCATGGCGGCGGAAATCGATTTCGATCCGTATCGGGCGGAGAGTGCGCAAACGCTCGTCGATGCCTGGGTACCGCTCAGCGTGGCGCTGAACAGCATCCAGCGCAGCATGGGCCAGCCCGACAGCTATCCCTTCGTACTCTCGCCACCGGTGGTGCAGAAGCTGGATTTCATCAATCGGTTGATCCGGCGGGCTGGGGCTGTGTACGGGCAGTAAGGGTGTCCGGTCAGCCTTTTGGTGGATGTCTGTGCTGGGGCACTCACTGCGTTGTGCTACCGGATCGTCGCCAGTATTTCCTCGGCCACTTCAGGAAGTTCTTCGGCAATGTCGTGATCGCTTGGGTACTCTACTAAACGTAGCAACTCCTTCTGAAAATCCTCCTTCAGATCTCTTGGCCATTGTGCAACGATCAGATGAAGGCAAAAATATTTGAATGGCCCATCATCGCCTTGCAGCACTCGTTGCACTGCGGGCTTAAGAGGCGCACCGATAGAGACAAGAAAATCGGCCAAGGGCTTGGCGATCGGCCAGTTGCCATCTGCGGTCCAGTCGAGAAGATCATCCAATATTGGAATTATGGAAGACAAGCTGGCCTCCCGAAGGGCATCAACTGCTTCCAGGTCGTGTTTGCTTTTCGGAATTAGGTCTCGAATGCTTGTCACTTCCATCCGCCCAACTCGTCTCGCATTAAGCGCTCACGCCCGCTTCATCAGCGGAAATCGCTCTTTCAGCAGCCGCTGGATCGATTCCGAGCCGATCGGTGGGCCGAACAGGAAGCTCTGGCCGAAGTCGCAGCCCATCTGGGCGAGCTGGATGGCGTCTTCCTCGGATTCGATGCCTTCGGCGACGACCTGCATCTCGAGTTCGCGGGCCATGGTGATCACCGAGCGCAACAGGATCGAGCGTTTGTCGCTGGGGTCTCTGACCAGTGACTTGTCGATCTTGATCGTGTCGAAGGGAAAGCGTGTCAGGTAGGCGAGCGAGGAATGGCCGGTGCCGAAATCGTCGAGCGCCAGACGCAGGCCGGCATCCTTCAGCTTTTCCAGCACCAGACGCGCCTGTTCCGGGTTTTCCATGACGACGGATTCGGTGAGTTCCACCTTCACCTTGTGCGGGTCGCAGTGGTTCTTGTTCAATACCGCCCGGATATCGTCATAGAGGTCGTTGTTGAGCAGCTGCGCGCTCGACAGGTTGACGGAGACGAAGATCGGCAGGTCGCCAGTCTGGATCTGCCATTCTGTCAGGTCGCTGGTGGCTTTTTCAAAGGCGAACATGCCGAGCTGGTTGATGAGATCGGAACTTTCGGCGATCGGAATGAACTCCGACGGCGAAATGCTGCCGCGCTTGGGATGTTCCCAGCGCATGAGGGCCTCGAAGCCGGCAATCTCCGCATCCACAAGGCGGACGATCGGCTGATAGACGAGGCTCAGTTCCTTGCGTTCGATGGCGCGGCGCAGGTCGGTTTCGAGCTGCAGCCGATCGGTGCCCGAGGCGCGGAAGGCCGGGCGGAACGGTTCGACACGATTGCCGCCCGCCTTCTTGGCACGGAACATCGCAAGCTCGGCATCATCGAGCAGTCCGGCGGCACTTTCCTGCTGATCGACCCAGGAGACGAGGCCGATGGAGGCGGTGAGGTTGATCTCGCGATTGCCGAAGTTGAGCGGCACCATGATCGCCTTGGACACCGCGTCGGCGAAATCGGCGACCTTGGCGGGATCGCGCTCCGACATCAGGATCAGCCCGAACTCGTCGCTGCCGAGGCGGGCAAGCGTGTCCTGCGGCTTCACCAGCCGGCGCAGGCGGCGGGTGAGCGCAATCAGGATGTTGTCGCCGGCGGCAATGCCGAGCACGTCGTTGACCTGCTTGTAGCGATCGATGTCGATGGTGATGACGGTCGGCCTGACCGCGGTCGAGCCCGGTGCCAGCGACAGGATGGATTGCAGCCTGTCGAGGAAGATCTGCCGGTTCGGCAATCCGGTCAGATTGTCGTTGAGCGCGTTGTGCAAAAGCCGGTCGATGGAATTCTTCTGCTCGGTGATATCGACGATGGTGCCGACACAGCGGATAATTTCGCCGTTGGCGCCCAACACCGGCCGGGCGCGGATCGACAGCCAGTGATAGTGGCCGTCTTCCGCCCGCACGCGGAATTCATGGTTAAGCCGTCCCTTGCGATGTTCCAGGAGAACGTCGAGCGTGGCGCGAAACCGGTCGCGGTCGTCGGGGTGAAGGCGCGGCAGCCAGTTGCGCGCCGCACCGTGCATGGTGCCGGGCGAAAGGCCGAGCTGGGCGGAAATATCCGGAATGGTGACGACACGATCGCGCGCCACGTCCCAGTCCCAGACGGTATCGCCGGAACCGGTCAATGCCAGCGACTGGCGCTCGAGGTCGGAGAACAGGCCCTGGCTATAGGCGCCGCCGGCAAAGGCATGCTGCATCACCGTAAAGCCGATCAGAAGCACGATGAGAACGAGGCCACCACCGAGCGCCGGCTGGACGATGTCGTTGGCAAGCTGGCCGGTGACCGTCAGCCAGGCGCCGAACAGCCAGACGAGGATCAGCAGCCAGGCGGGCACCAGCAGGATGGCGCGGTCGTAGCTCTTGAAGCCGAGATAGGCGATCAGGATGATACCGGCCGTGCCGGTCAGCGCGAAGGAGAGGCGGGCGATACCGGCGGCAATCGCCGGATCGTAGATGGCGACACCGAACAGCAGCCCGAGACCGAGAATCCAGGCGAGCGTCGCGTAGCTTAAGTGCTGGTGCCAGCGGTTGAGATTGAGATAGGTGAACAGGAAGATCACCAGCCCTGCGGCAAGGAACACTTCGGTCCCCGCCCGCCATATCCTCTCGTCGCCTGCGGTGATCGAGATCAGTTTCGACAGGAAGCCGAAGTCGACGCAGATATAGGCAAGCACCGCCCAGGCAAGCGCTGCCGTGGCAGGTAGCATCGAGGTTCCCTTGACGACGAACAGGATGGTCAGGAATACCGCCAGAAGACCGGCGATACCGAGTACGATGCCGCGATAAAGTGTGAAAGCGTTAACCGTGTCCTTGTAGGCATCGGGCTGCCAGAGATAGATCTGCGGCAGGTCGGGCCCTGCAAGTTCGGCGACGAAGGTGATGACCGAGCCGGGGTTGAGGGTGATGCGGAACACGTCCGCTTCGTCGCTCGGCTGCCGGTCGAGCGCAAAGCCTTCGCTCGGGGTGATCGAGAGGATGCGCTGCGAGCCGAGGTCCGGCCAGAACAGCTTGGAATTCACCAGCCGGAAATGCGGGGCGACGATGACGCGCTCCAACTGCTCTTCCGAAACGTTGGCAAGGGCAAAGACAGCCCAGTCGCCCTGGTGGTTCTCGGCGCTGGAGCGAACTTCGATGCGCCGGACGATGCCGTCGGTGCCGGGGGCGGTCGAGACCTGGAAGGCGTCGCCGCGGCCGGTATAGATTTCCGTTGTTGCCGTCAGGTCGAGAGCCGTGTCCTCGCGGGAAATCTTGACCGGTTCCGTCGCCCGCGCCGCGCCGCTACCGATCAGGCAGAACGTGACCATTATGGCGAATAGAAGTGCCACGAGCCTTCGTGCTGACGGGGGAAGCGGGTGGCGGTTCAAAAACATCAATCACTCGAATTCTTATGTTGCATGCCGTCCTGCGAGAGAAGGGAAAACATCAGATGATCCCGCCATTGCCCGTTGATCTTCAGGTATTCCCGCAAGTAGCCTTCGCGCTGAAACCCGGCCTTTTCAAGGAGCCGGATGCTTCTGTGGTTCTCGGGAATACAGGCTGCTTCGATACGGTGCAACTGAAGGCTCGAAAAGATGTAGGGAATAGCCAGTTTGACCGCCTGCGCCATATGCCCCCTACCGGCAAAACGCTCGCCCATCCAATAGCCGATCATGCAGCATTGGGCGGCACCCCGGCGGATATAACCGATGGTCAACCCGCCGATCAGCTGATCGTCTGGCCGCGAAATGATGAAGAGCGGCACTGCCTGGCCGGAGGCGAATTCCTGCTCGTTGCGGATGACGCGGGCGCGAAAGGCGCTTTCGGTCATCTCGTCGGCCCGCCAGGTTGGTTCCCACGGTTCGAGAAAGGTGCGGCTTTCGTTGCGCAGCCGATACCATTGGCGATAGTCGGACGTCTTCGGCAGGCGCAGCAGATGCGTCGCATTGGCAATCTCGACCGGATCCGGCTGCCGTGACAGAAACCGAAAGACCGATCGTGTCATAGAAGCCTCCGCGCCATCGCCGTTGATCGAGTGGTTGCCGTACGGCTCACCCCCCTCTGTCACTTCGTGACATCTCCCCCTCGAGGGGAGAGATCATTCTTTTCCGTTATGAGCGCCGAGGCAATTGAAATCTCCCCCCCTTGAGGGGGAGATGTCGGCGTCGCCGACAGAGGGGGTGGGGCCACACTCTGTCGTCGAAGGTTTCACATCGCTGCCGTCTTGCGCGTTATGGTGCCACTGGAAAGGGCGCCGAGAATATCGTCCATCGGTGCCAGTTTCTCCACGGGGCCGATCGCCGACAACGTCGGGACGGTGTCGAAGAACAGCCGGCCGGCAAGATCCGTCAGGCGCTCGACGGTAATGCCGGACAGGCGCTCCATCAGTTCTTCGTTCGGAATCGGGCGGCCGTAGAGCATCATCTGGCGGGCGATCTGGCCGGCACGTGCTGCCGGGCTTTCCTGGCCCATTAGCAGCTGGGCGCGGATCTGGGCGCGAGCGCGGTCGATCTCCTGCTGTTCGATGTTCATCGACGACTTGCGCAGCTCATCGATAATGACGGGCATCAGTTCCGGCAGGTTCTCGCCGCCGGTTGCCGCGTGAACGCCGAAGATGCCGGTGTCGGAGAAGCCCCAATGGAAGGCATAGACCGAATAGCACAGGCCGCGATGCTCGCGCACTTCCTGGAACAGCCGGGACGACATGCCGCCGCCAAGGATATTGGCAAGGATCTGCGAACAGTAGAAATCGCGGGCGTGATAGGCCTTACCCTCGAAGCCGAGCAGGACCTGCGCATCCATCAGGTCGCGATCTTCGCGCACATCGCCGCCGGTATAATGGGCAACGTCGGCGACCGGAGATGCGGCCGGCTTCTGCGGCAGACTCGAGAAGCGGTCTTCAACCTGTCGCACAAAACTATCATGATCGATCGCACCGGCCCCGACGACGAACATGCGGTCGGTCGTGTAGTTGCGGTCGAGATAGGTGCGGATCTGCTGAGGCGTGAAGGAAAGAACCGTGTCCGGCGTGCCGAGGATCGGGCGGCCGATCGTCTGGTTGGCAAAGGCGGTTTCTGCGAATTTGTCAAAGACGACGTCATCGGGCGTATCGTTGGCGGCGCCGATTTCCTGCAGGATAACCTGCTTTTCGCGCTGCAGCTCGTCCTCGTCGAAGGAGGATTCCGTCAGGATGTCGGCGAGAATATCGACGGCGAGCGGAACATCGTCCTCAAGGATACGGGCGTAGTAGGACGTGGTTTCCGTCGATGTCGCGGCGTTGACCTCGCCGCCGACATTTTCGATCTGTTCGGCAATCTCGCGGGCTGTGCGCCGCGCGGTGCCCTTGAACGCCATGTGTTCCAGCAGATGGGCAATTCCATGCTCGTCCGTGGTTTCATCGCGTGAACCGGATTTGATCCAGACCCCGAGCGCGACGCTTTCAAGATGCGGCATGTTCTCGGTGACGACCGTCAACCCGGATTGGAGCCGGGTGCACTCAACTTTCATCATACGTCTTTCTGCGTCCTTATTTCCGGATGCGGGCACGCTCGTTGATAAAGGTTTCAACGGCTTTAAGCTCGGCGTCAAGAATGTCGAACCGCTCCTCCCTGACCATCAGATCAGCAAGCCACGTTGGAAGCGCCGGGTCAATACCACTGGCCGATTTTACTGCGGCCGGGAATTTCGCGGGGTGTGCGGTGGCGAGCGTCACCATCGGCACGCTCGATGTTTCATGCTTGTTGGCAACGAAGACGCCGATCGCCGTATGCGGGTCGAGCAGGTAGCCGGTCGTCTCCAGCGTCTTGGCGATGGTCTTGGCCACATCCTTCTCGGTGGCGCGCCCGGCCCGGAACACCTTGCGGATGGACTTGAGCGCATCTTCCTCGATCTCGAAGGAGCCGGACTGCTTCAGGTTGGCCATCGCGCCGCGCACCTTGGAGGCGTCGCGGTCATAGGCCTCGAACAGCAGCCGTTCGAAATTGGAGGAGATCTGGATGTCCATCGACGGCGAGGTGGTGGCCTTGACGTCGCGCATCTCGTAGCGGCCGGTCTGCAGTGTGCGGGCCAGAATGTCGTTCTCGTTGGTGGCGACCACCAGCTTGTCGATCGGCAGGCCCATCTGCTTCGCCACGTATCCGGCAAAGATATCGCCGAAATTGCCTGTCGGTACGGTGAAGGAGATTTTCCGGTCCGGGCCGCCGAGCGAAAGCGCCGTGGTGAAGTAGTAGACGATCTGGGCCATGATGCGCGCCCAGTTGATCGAGTTGACGCCGGACAGCGCCACGCCGTCGCGAAAGGCCACGTCGTTGAACATCTCTTTGACGAGGCTCTGGCAGTCGTCGAAATTGCCGTTGATCGCCAGCGCATGGACGTTGCTCGCCTTGGACGTGGTCATCTGGTGCTGCTGCACCGGCGAGACCTTGCCATGCGGAAACAGGATGAAGATGTCGGTGCGGTCGCGCCCGGCAAAGGCGTCGATCGCAGCCCCGCCGGTATCGCCCGAGGTGGCGCCGACAATGGTGGCGCGCTCGTTGCGCTCGGTCAGGACGTAATCCATCAGCCGCCCGAGCAGCTGCATGGCGACGTCCTTGAAGGCAAGCGTCGAGCCGTGGAACAGCTCCATGATGAAGCTGTTCGGGCCGGTTTGGACGAGCGGAGCGATGGCCGGATGACGGAAGGTGGCATAGGCCTCATTGATCATCGCGCGAAACTTGTCGTCCGGAATCTCGCCGTCGACGAAGGGGTTGAGAACCGTGAAGGCGATCTCCTGGTAGGATTTTCCGCGCATTGCCCGGATTTCCTTCTTGGAAAAGCTCGGCCATTGCTTCGGCACATAAAGCCCGCCATCACGGGCAAGGCCCGCCATGAGCGCATCGCAAAAACCCAGCGATGGGGCTTCGCCCCGGGTCGAGACATACTTCACGGTAACCATCCTTCGTCATGCTTTAGATGCCGCAAGCGGCGCGGCGGGAATTGAACGGCACCATAGGCGAACCGGGTCGGGATCGTGGTTCTCTTTGCGTCAACCCTTGGCAAAGCTGACGGAAATATCGGTTCTTCGTCCGTGGCCGGCCATCTCAGCACGTTCTGAAAAATTGGCGTTCCGGCTTCAGACTCCAATCGATTTTTCAATGCGTCGCTGCTATAGACCATCGCCAAGGGTCTTGAAAGGCTCAAGTTGCGGGGGCGTGAAACCGAAAAATACCTTATTTTGCGGTCAGTCACGCTCCGCGGCATTAATTGTGCAAGGCAGGGGGTCAAGTCAGGTGTTTGGTAAAGTTTCCGTCCGTCTTCTCGGAATTTCACTTCTCGTGGTTATCGCAGGCTGCAACAAAACGGACACGGGCGGCGCGATCGACGCCGGCGGCAGTGCCGCAACGCCGACACCGGCCGTGATCCAGGGCGCTTGCCCGCAGGTCTATCTGCTGGATGGAACCGCCAACTACCGCACCTATGCCAAGGGCGCCAAGGATGATCCGACCAAGATCGTCTACCAGGCGTCGCTGGCGGATACGACCCGCCAGTGCGTCCAGAACGAAAGCCAGCTGGTCATGACCGTCGTCGTTCAGGGCCGCGTCATTGCCGGACCTGCCGGTGGCGCCGGCACCGTCACCTTGCCGATCCGCGTGGCTGCGACCGACGGCAAGAATACGCTCTATTCGGAACTGACGCAGTATCCCGTCGAGGTTCCGACCGGCGTCGGCACCACCCAGTTCATCTTCACCAAGACGCAGATTACTCTGCCCGGCGGCGCCGGCGACTTCGCCAAGGTCTATGTCGGTTTCGACGAAGGCCCGGCTGCAGGCAAGAAGAAATAAGCGGAAGTTTGTTGCGACTATCTCCCCCTCGGCGGGGAGAAAGCAAAATCAAGACCTTAGCGCTAGCTAAGTCTTAGATTTTGCAAGGGGGTAGGGCTTGGAAAAGGACGATCCCCTCACCAACAAAATCTAACACTTTGCTAAAGCTAAGATGTTGATTTTGAATCCTCTCCCGCAAGGGGAGAGGTAACCCTGCCTCAAGCCGTCAGCGATTCCGACCATTCGGACAGCGCGGCAATGACGCCCGGCAATGCGCTCATGCGCGAGATCACCGTTTCGGCGCCGGCTTCGGTCAGCTTGTCGGCATGCGAGGGATAGGTGTGCGACGCACCGGTGAAGCCGACGACGCGCATGCCGGCGGCGATGGCGCCGTGGATGCCGTGGACGGAATCCTCGATCACCAGCACGCGCGACGGATCGATGCCGAACTGTTTGGCGCCGTGCAGGAAGATGTCCGGCTTCGGCTTGACCTTGTCTTCGCCGAGGTCGCGGGCGGAATAGATATGCTTGCCGAAATGGTCCTTGATGCCGACCTTGGCCAGCATCATGGCAAGCCGCGCCGATGTCGAGTTCGAGCAGATGCAATGCGGCAGCTTGATCTGCGCCAGCATCGGCTTGACGCCATCGATGATCTTGAGGTCGTCGGCAAGGCGCTTGTCGAGAATGGCTTCGTTCTTGCCGATGAGACTGGCCGAAAGGGGAATATCGGCTTCCTTCTCGATGGCAAGCAGCGTGTTGCGCCAGGTCATGCCGGCAAAGCGCTCGGCCATTTCCTCGGTGCTGATCGGATAGCCCGATTCCGTCAGAAGCTCGGCCTCGACTTCGCTGGCGATGATTTCCGAATCGACTAGAACGCCGTCGCAGTCGAAGATGATAAGATCAATGCTGGTCATGCCGGGAGTGTCCTTGGGGGAGATGGTGGCCGTTTACACGATGCGGCAGGAAAGCTCAACCGCGCGAAGCGGGAGGCTGGTATGCGCGGGAAGGGCGTTTATGGTCTCGCCGAGTTGCTACGATCAGATCCCGGGTACTATGCGAGCAGCTTTTGCCTGACGGTCCTTTTGTCTCCGTAATGCTGCCGCAACCTTAGCGGCAGAGAAGGACGGAGACGGGAGAGAGAAGGGGCGATGAGACTTCTATTGGTAGAGGACGAGAGGGAACTGGCGGACGCGCTGTCAGCGGCGTTGAGCAAACACGGCATTGTCACCGATCACACCATACATCTTGCAGACGCTTTCGAATTGACGCGTCAGAATAGCTACGATGCGATTCTTCTGGATCGGCGTTTGCCTGATGGCGAAGGGCTGACCTTCATTCCGCTGTTGAGGCGAGCAGGTGCCGACACGCCGATCATTGTGCTGACCGCGCGTAATGAGCCATTGGAGCGTGTCGAAGGGCTGGATGTCGGCGCGGACGATTATCTGGGCAAGCCGTTTCTTGTCGAAGAGCTGATGGCTCGATTGCGCGCGGTTCTGCGACGACCGCCAAGTCTGACGGAACTTCAAATTACGGTGGGCCGGATGCTGATCGATCCCCTGCATTTGAGCGTGACCGTGGGATCAATCCCGTTCGATCTGCCCAGGCGCGAACTTCTCGTCCTGGTGGCGCTGGCCAAGCGGAAAGACAAAACCGTCCTTCGAACGACCCTTGAGGCGGCGGTTTACAATTATGAAGAAGAAATCCAGTCAAACGCACTCGATGCTCATATTTCAAGACTGCGCAAACGACTGCTGGATGCCGGTGCGGGCGTCGCAATCCACAACATCCGGGGCGTCGGATATCTCCTGAAGGAAGAATGATGCACGACAGGTCGCCCCCCTCCCTTTGGTGGAAGCTGAGTTGGCAACTCAGCCTCGTCATCGTCGCCGTGGTTGCAGCAGTCATCATCGGGCTTTGCGTCTACGGGACCATGATCCAATCTCCGAACATCGCCGTGGAGGATAAAATCAGCGCCGTGTTGGCAGAGGCGGCGGAACGCGATGCGCAAGGAAAATTTCTATTGCGGGATACATCGGAACTGAGGTCGCTCAAAACGCAGAACAAGGGACTTTGGTTTGTCGCAGCCACGACGGACGGTGCTTCGGTATCCTACGGCACTGTCCCTGCGGCCTATGCTGAGCTCGCCCATCTGGTGCACCTGTTCCATGATGCAGACATACGAGGGGCCGCCGGTACAGATGAAATCGCATCGGTCGAAAGGGTGGACACTAATGTGGGAGAGGTCCGAATTCTGTTTGGCGGCTTCGCTGACAAAGGCTGGCCCATTCTCGCCCTTCTGGTCGGCACTTACCCGATTTATGTTCCTTTGCTAATTGTCGCCTTGCCTGCGATCTTCCTCGCAGTCCCCCGAATTGTGCGGCGCGCGCTTGCAAGAGTGAGCGAGGTCGCTGACAAAGCATCGCAGATAGAACCCCGCCGGCGGGGAGCACGCCTGCCGGTTGAGGGTATTCCCAAAGAAGTCGCTCCGCTGGTGATCGCATTCAACGGAGCCCTCGATCGGCTTGAGAGTGAGATCAAGAAACGCCAGCGCTTCCTGATCGATGCGGCGCATGAACTCAGAACGCCGATCGCCATCATGCAGACGCGGATCGACGGGATGCCCGAGGGCCAGGAACGCAGGCGGCTGTTGAACGACGTTGCGCGTCTAGCGGAGACTGCCGAACAACTCCTCGATTTTGAGCGGAACGATCAGGCGACCGATCTGCATGAACCGGTCGATCTCGTCGAAATCGCACGAACGGTGGTTGCCGACCTCGCGCCCCAGGCGATTGCTGCTGGCTACCAGATCTGTTTTGAAAGCGAAGTAGACGGCCTCGAACGGCGCGGCAGCCCGTTCGCCTTGCCGAGAGCGATCGGCAATCTGGTTCGCAATGCCATTGACCACGGCGGCAATGGCGGAATGATCACGATATCAGTCTCAGCCGGCGGGCAGGTCAACGTGGTCGATGAAGGGCCCGGCATACCGGCTGAACATCAAGAGCTGGTTTTTGAACCTTTTTATCGCGTTACCCCCAAAAGCAGGGGCGCAGGCCTTGGTTTGAGCCTGGTGAAACAGATCGTCGCCAATCACGGGGGGCAAGTCAGCATCAAAAGCGGCTCGACCGGGACGCAGGTGGCCATCCAGCTCTGATAGACATATCGGTCGCTGTTCGAAGCTATCTGTAATGTTGCGGCAATCCTTCGCTTGCACTGTCCTCCCGGAACATCCGTAACGGAGGCCCGAAAGCGTGCGCAGCAATCCATCGATGAAATCATTCCTCCGACTTGCCGGATGCCGGCCGATATTTCCGTTGATATCTCTATGTCTAGCCTTGGCGGTGAGCGGATGTGCCTCTGTGCCTCTGAAAGAAGGCGGGACGCTCACCTCCTACAGCAATCTTGGCGCGCCCAAGGGAACGTTGTCCAAGTCGCGTGTTTACGTCGATGGGCAGCGCCTGACCGCGGTGAAGACGATCAGCATCGTGCCGACGAGCTTCGCATTCAGCGCCGCATCCCGCGTCAAATCGGACGCCGACCGCCTGATGGTGTCAAACGCTCTGGACCGGGCGCTCTGCATCGCGCTCAGCGACAAGTATCAATTGGTTCCGGCCGGCCAGCCGGCGGACATGACGATCCGGTCCGTCGTCACCGACATCGTCCCCACGAACAAGGCAATGGCAGGTGTTGCAACCGCGGTGACCGTAGGCACCGGCTTTGTCTTGCCCATCGGTGTGCCGCGCCTGCCCGTCGGCCTCGGAGGACTTGCTGTCGAGGCGGAGGCCGTCGATAGCGGCGGCGTCCAGCGTGCGGCAATGGTGTGGGCTCGCGGGGCAAACTCGATCCAGAACAAACCGCGGGTTTCGCAGGTCGGGGACGCCTATGGCCTCGCCTCGAAGTTCGGGAGCGACTTCTCCCGAATGCTCATCGCCGGCAAGGAACCGAAAGGCTTGGATATTTCCCTTCCTTCCAGGCAGCGGATGCAATCCCTGCTCGGCGGCAAACCGAAATATGCTGCGTGTGATGCGTTCGGCCGGGCGCCCGGATTGGTCGGGGCCGTGGCCGCCAATTACGGTGCGCCGCCGGAATGGACCGACAAGAAGCCCAAACCGCTCATGACGCATTGACGCAATACCAAGTCTCAATGATAGGAACCGTCCCATAGGTTCCTATCATCGAGACTTGGTATAAGTTGCCGCGGTGGGCATTTATCGCGTAGCGTCGCATTTGCGGTCTTAGTATAAGCCCTCATGACCGTCCGTCTGCGCCCGCATCACCTTCTCTGCATGCTGACCTTCGTCGGCAAGGGCTATACGCAGGCCTTCACCGAAAACTATATCCGCATCGCCGCCCGGCTCTCCGAGGGCGAGGATATCCTTGTGGTCGAAGGGCCGGACGATGTCTGCGGGCCGATGCTGGGCGAGCCGGACAGGCACTGTCTTGACGGGAGCGTGACGGAGCGGGATCTGAAGGCGAGCCAAGCGGTCGAGGCTTTGCTCGGCATGTCTGCCGGCCCGGGCGCTTCGATCTGCCCCGATGCGGATTTTCTCGGGCGCATGCGTGGTGCTTTCAGGGCAGGCTCCATCCGTGAAGGATGCGCCCGTTGCGAATGGTCGCCGCTCTGCACCGGCATTGCTGCTTCAAACTTCGACGGCGTGCTCGTGGCGCCGCTCGATCGGTGACGCCATGCGCAGAAGTCCCCAACTCTTGCCGGCTTTCTCTATCGCATGGCCTCCACCGGTGCGGCATCGCCCCGCGCTGCAAGCTCGGCCAGAGCGAGCGCACTGAGGCCCGCGACAAAGAATCCGGCCGACAGGGTGAACGTCGTACCGTCATAAAACGCGCCCATTGCGATGGCGAACAGGGTCGCGATCAGGCTCGATCCGGAGGCGATCAACGACGCGCCCAGACCCGCAACCTGCCCAAGCGAGCGCATGGCCATGGCGTTCAGGTTGCCGAACAGCACGCCGATCGCAAAGAACGCCGAAAAGGCAAGCACCATCAGGACCGGCAGGGGTGGTCGTCCAGCCCAAAATCCGGATGCCGCCAGCATCAACAGGCCCGCCGCCGCCAAGCCGACAAAGCCGTAGCGGGCCATGGCGTCCGACCCAGAGCGCTGCACGAGCTTGGCGTTGAGGAACGAGGCAAGTCCGATCGCCGTGGCCAGAGCCGCAAAATACAACGGGAAAGTTGCTGCGATCCCGTAGGCATCGAAGAACAGGTCAGCCGCCGTGCTGAGGTAGAGCAGCTGCGCACCGAAGACCAGACCGGTCGCAACGATCAGCAACGTCACGCGCCGGTTCGACAGGATGCGCCGCCCGTTCAACAACAGGAGCTTTGGGCGAAACGGAATCCGCTTGTCTGCCGGCAATGTTTCCGGTTGCCGCATCACCAGCCAGAAGCCGAGAAGCCCCGCCACCGCGAGATAGACCCCGAAGACGCTGCGCCAGCCTCCGACGGCGATGATGCCTTGCGCCAGGGTCGGCGCCAGCATCGGCACGAGAATGAAGAGCGTGAACATAAACGACATCACCCGCGCCATCGCATCGCCCTCGAACTGGTCGCGGATCATCGCCCGCGTGGCGATCTTCGGCCCGGAGACGCCGATCCCCTGAACAAACCGGCCGAGAATCACCATTTCCAGTGAACCAGCCGCCATGGCGATCACCGTTCCGAGCGCATAGACACAAAGGCCGAGAGCAAGCGCCTTCTTTCGTCCCATCGCGTCGGACAGCGGCCCGAGCAGCAACTCTCCGAACGCCATGCCAAGGATGAAAAGCGATATGACGTGCTGGGTCGAGAGTGGTGGCGCGGTGCCGACATCAGCGCCGATCTGACG
Source organism: Rhizobium herbae (assembly GCF_017873135.1). GTDB lineage: Bacteria > Pseudomonadota > Alphaproteobacteria > Rhizobiales > Rhizobiaceae > Pararhizobium > Pararhizobium herbae. Next base: position 260,084 of record NZ_JAGGJV010000005.1, read on the forward strand.
CAATCCCGGCAATAGCGCATCGATGCTGATGGAGGTCAGCGAGGTCAGACAGGCATAGAGAGCGATACGTTCGCGGAAACTGGTTGGGGATGTCATTGGCTGCTGGTTCAGGCTTCGACGGCGTGCTCGTGGCGGCGTTCGATGGGGGACTGTGCGGGCAGGGGAAAGAGTTTCAAGAATTCCTTCTCGCCGGTGCCGGTGAAACGTATGGCGCGGCTGTCCGGCTCACGCTTGGCCCAGCCCTTGTCGAGAAACAGGGTCAGTAGCGCTTGACCGAGCGAGCCGGAGAGATGCGAACGGCGTTCGCTCCAGTCGAGGCAGGTGCGGCAGACCGGTCTGCGCAATTTGGCAAGTGCTGGAAGATCGATGCCGAGCGCCGTCATCTTGCTCGTGCCGAATTGCGTCAGCGCCAGCTTGTCGCCGACGCCGGCGATCGCTTCCTCGGCCACGAGGCTGTCGAGCAAGCGCACGCCGTAGTCACCGGCCAGGTGATTGTAGCAGACGCGTGCCTTGCGCAGTGCCGGATCCTTCGGGCCGGTGCGGTGGCGGGTGAAACCGCGATAGGCGGCAAAACCCATCAGCCCTTCGATTATGAGGCCGACATCGTCATCGGCGAGCGTGAAATAGCGGTGGCGGCCCTGCTTGCGCTGCGTAATCAGGCCACCGACCTCCAGTTTCGACAAATGCGAACTGGCGGTCTGCAAGGTGATCCCCGCTGTCCCGGCAAGCTCCGTCGCCGTCAACGCCTTGCCGCCGGTGAGCGCGGTCAGCATGTTGGCGCGGGCGGGATCGCCGATCAGCGATCCGATCTGGGCTATGTCCGGTCCTTCTTTCATACTTCGATGCTAACCGAAGCATCGAGCGCAATCAAGATGGCAGAAAGGATCATCGAAACGAAGGAGACCAAGATGATCACCTGCTTCATCCGCTACGAGATCGACCCGTTCAAGCGCGAGGAATTCGCAACCTATGCCCGCAACTGGGGACAAGTGATCCCGCGCAACGGCGCCGACCTGATCGGCTATTTCGGCCCGCACGAAGGCTCGGCCACCACGGCTTATGCCGCCTACAATGTCGAGAACATGGCGGCCTACGAGATCTACCGCGCAAAGCTTGCCGCCGATCCGCTGGGTATCGAAAACTACGCCTTCGCCAGGAAGGAGCGGTTCATCTTCAAGGAAGACCGGATTTTCCTCAAGAACCTTTCCGCTCCGCATGCCCAGGCCCTGCACACAGGCGGGATCGCGTCATGATCGCCGTCATCTTCGAGGTCACGCCGGTCTATGGCCGGCGCAGCACCTATCTCGATCTCGCAGCCCAACTTCACACCAAGCTGGACAGGATCGATGGCTTCCTGTCGATCGAGCGGTTCGAAAGCCTGAAAATGCCGGGAAAAATCTTGTCCCTGTCTTTCTGGCGCGACGAGGCGGCGGTCGCCACATGGCGCAACGGCCCGGAGCATCGGGCCGCCCAGCATGCCGGGCGCAACGGCACTTTCGCCGACTACCGCCTGCGTATCGCCGGCGTCATCCGCGACTATGGCATGACGGAGCGGGACGAGGCGCCGGAGGATAGCCGGGCCTTTCATGAGGCAAGGGAGCGCATCCAGTAAATGCCCGGAAAAGTGCTTCCATCGTCGATGGCGGGAGCATCAAGCCGAGAAGCTGTTGCTGCATCCTCCTGTATCATTTCACAAATTTCGTCTGCGCCTTCAGCATTTGGTAACCAAGTTCGGTAACCATAAGGGCTGAAATCAGTTCCGAGTAAGCGTAGGTGCGAGTTGTCCATGTCATCAGTTGTTTCAACGGCCGAAATCTCCCGCGCCGCCAGCCCTGCCGGCTGGCTGAATTCCATCATCAAGGGCGATTGCGTCGCAGCGCTTGAAGCGCTTCCCGACAATTCCGTCGATGTGGTCTTCGCCGACCCACCGTACAACCTCCAGCTCGGCGGTTCGCTGCACCGGCCCGACCAGTCGCTGGTCGATGCGGTCGATGACGAATGGGACCAGTTCGTCTCCTTCGAGGCCTACGACGCCTTCACCCGCGCCTGGCTGCTTGCCTGCCGCCGCGTCCTGAAGCCCACCGGCACGCTCTGGGTCATCGGCTCCTACCACAATATCTTCCGCGTCGGTGCGACCTTGCAGGACCTCAACTTCTGGATCCTCAACGACATCATCTGGCGCAAGACCAACCCGATGCCCAACTTCAAGGGCCGCCGGTTCCAGAACGCTCATGAGACGCTGATCTGGGCAAGCCCCAGCGCCAAGGGCAAGGGCTATACCTTCAACTACGATGCGCTGAAGGCCTCCAACGACGACGTGCAGATGCGCTCCGACTGGCTGTTTCCGATCTGCTCGGGCGGCGAGCGGCTGAAGGGCGACGACGGCAAGAAGGCGCATCCGACGCAGAAGCCGGAAGCCCTTTTGGCGCGTATCCTGATGGCATCGACCAAGCCCGGCGACGTGGTGCTCGATCCGTTCTTCGGCTCCGGTACGACCGGTGCCGTTGCCAAGCGTCTCGGCCGCAACTTTGTCGGTATCGAACGCGAGCAGGTCTATATCGATGCAGCATCCGAACGGATCGCCGCTGTCGAACCGCTCGGCAAGGCGACCCTGTCGGTCATGACCGGCAAGAAGGCCGAGCCGCGCGTCGCTTTCAATACGCTGATCGAAAGCGGCATGATCAAGCCCGGTACGGTTCTGACCGATGCGAGACGCCGCTACAGCGCCATCGTGCGTGCCGACGGAACGGTTGCCAGCGGTGGCGACGCCGGCTCGATCCATCGCCTCGGCGCCAAGGTGCAGGGGCTCGATGCCTGCAACGGCTGGACCTTCTGGCATTATGACGACGGCACATCGCTCAAGCCGATCGACGACCTGCGTGCCGTCATTCGCAGCGACATGGCCAGGATCAACTGATCCGAACCTCCGGTCGAGACATCAATCAACGCCGCGCAATCCGCAACGGATGCGCGGCGTTCGTTTTGGTGGCTGGAAACGGGATTGGGTCGACAAACCGCCCGGGCTAGGATTCTCCCGTCGGGGCCATCAGCACGCCGAAACACTCGGCGCAATAGCCGTGCTGATAGCCGATGGTCTGCCAGGGCTCGACCGGATTCTCGCAACAGATGCAATGGATAACCCAACGGGATGGACTTTCCGAATTCAGGTCCCGTGCATGTTGCTGGTTCGCGAATTTTTTCGAGGCTTCCGTGTTTCCGTTCATATGCACTGCCTTTCTTGCTTGCGTATGGGAACGGCGTGCGACAACATAAGTTTCATAAATTTTGACGTGTTTTCAACAAGGCGAGTTGGTCCTTGGACCCGGCAGCCGCCCATGCGGCTTAAAAAAATCGAGCGAATTCGAGGATGGAATCAGCAAGCCATGATCCGGCTTTTAGAACAATTTAACCATCCTGCTTGTAATCTGCTCACAAGCAGGACGACCGTGTGATCAACCATACGAGGCGCGCGGGGCAACCCGTAAATTGCTTGACCGCGCGGTCGCAGGATCACCCGGTTCAGAAATAGTTTTCGTCCGGTTTAGTACCTTCAGTCCCGGAGGAAGACTTAAACGCCCAGGATCCGGAATGGTCCTGGGCGTTTCTGCTTCCGCCGATACGCGAAATAAAAAAGCCCCGCCCGATGAACGGGCGGAGCTCTGCATTTTGTTGATGGATGTTCGGCTTACAGAATGAAGTCGTCGGCATACATCTTGGTAACGCCGTCCACCTTGATGTGAAAGTCGGAATAGCCGTCGCCGTCCGTGTCGCCGGCAAGGACCCCGTTCGATGCAAATCGCAATTCGCCCGCCTTGCCGTGGAACGACTGGCCGCTGATGAAGGTGAACTTCTGATTGCCGCTGATCAGCTCGTTGGCGTCGATCGTCGAGAGATCGATGACATCGAATTCCGAACGGTGGAAGTCCTCGATGACATCACGCTTGCTGCCGACGGCCGATTCGCTGATGGTATTGAAGTCGAAGATATCGGCGCCGGTGCCGCCATTGAGGAGGTCGAAGCCGGAGCCGCCGGACAGAAAGTCGTCGCCCGAGCCGCCCAGAAGATCGTCGTTGCCGGCACCGCCATAGAGATCGTCCGCGCCGCCGAGGCCTTCGAGGATGTCGTTGCCGCCAAGCCCCTTCAGCACGTTGCTGCCGGTGCTGCCGGTGATATCGTCATGGCCATAGTTCGTGCCGGTCGCATTCTCGATGCTGATCAGGTCTTCGCGGTGGCCCGTCGTCGTCGAAGCACGCTTGGCGCCCAGATCGATGGTGACGCCCTTGCCGCGCTGCGAGGCATAGTCGTCCTGCAGCTCGTAGCTGATCGTGTCGATACCGCTGCCGCCGTTGAAATAGTTGTCGACACCAACCGACAGGAAGACATCGGTGCCCGCATCGCCATAATAGTCGCTGCGCTCGGTATCGACTTCGAAGCGGTCATTGCCGTTGCCGCCCGAAACGACGTCATAGTCACTGGCATCGCCGGCGCTGATGTCGGCGATGTACAAGTCGTTGCCGTCGCCGAGATTGATGTCGTTGCCGCCTTCGAAATAATTGACGACCTTGTCATTGCCGGTACCGGCGTCGACATAGTTCAAGCCGCCATATTTGCTGGTGACGTTCAGGTAGACGGTATCGTTGCCGCCACCGGCATAAACATCTACCGGACCGGTGCTGTAGTCGCTCTGGACGATGTAGTTGTTGCTGCTGGTGCCGTTGATGATTTTTGCCATGGAAACGCGGCCTTTCGGTGAGTTGCGATTCTATATTTCGAGGCCGATCATGCCGCCCATAAGGTGAATGATACCTGAACCAATTGCGGCGATTTGGTGATTTCAAAAAGGGGATTTGATGTCACAAATCAGTGACATCGACACTGACGATCCGGCCTTCGCTGTCGAACGTGATGATTTCCTCGCCCTGTCGCTGGAGACGTGCGCCGGTAAGCGTGCTGGTGGCGGTCAGATGCCAGACGGAGCGTGCCGCCACGGCGGATATGGGTTCGACCAGGCTGTCTTCGGCGACCTGATCGGGATACTCGCTAAAATAGCGCCGGAACGCCGCCATGATGTCGGCACGCCCTTTCAGGCCGCCAATCCCGCCGGAGGAATAGGTCGCGTCTTCGGTGAAGAAATTTTCGATCACGGCGAAATCGAGATCGCTGATGGCGGCGTGATAACGTGTGGCAAGGGCGACGGGGTCAAGGGGCATGGTCATTCCTGTATCCGTCGTCATACCGCCAGCCCGTAGGACAGAAGATCGGCCTGGAGCGTCTGCGGATCGGTGAAATGCACGGCATGCCAGCCGGCGGCCCGCGCGCCCTCGACATTGACCATGCTGTCGTCGATGAACAGCGTTGCCGCCGGATCGAGGTCGAAGGATTTTGCGTGGGTCTGGTAGATCGCCACGTCCGGCTTGATCAGCCGGGTATCGCCGGAGACCGTGACGCCGCGCGGAAGAGTGAGAAACGGAAACAGCTTCTGCGCTTCCTTGTAGGTGTCGGAGGCGAAATTGGTCAGCATGGTCACGTCGTAGCCCTTGGCGATCAGGCTTTCCATGATCGAGACGCATTCGACATAGGCATGCGGCACCATCTCGTGCCAGTATTTGCGGAAGGCGCGGATGCTCTCCGCATGCGTTGGGTGTTCCGCGATCAAAAGGTCTTCCGCCTCCCGCCAGCTGCGGCCGCGGTCCTGCTCGATGTTCCAGTCATGTGTGCAGACATTGGCGAAGAACCACTTGCGCTCCGCGTCGTCGGGAATGATCCGGGAGAAGGGGATATGCGGATCGTAATGGATCAGCACCCTGCCGATGTCGAAGACGATGTGGCGGATCTCGATGCTCATTCAGGTGTTCCTCAGTTCGTCCAGTGGTCCGCGCCGGCTTTTGAAGGCATGCGGTATAGCCTGGGCGATTGCTTTTTTCATGACGGTCGGCAACGCCTGAGCCTCGAGCGAGGCGAGCGGCTCCCACCAGCCGTTTCCTGTTTTGTTCTGGGTGGCGACATTGGCCCGATAGATCGACAAGCGCAATTCAAAATGCGTGAAAATATGCGTGATTGTTCCGCAGGGTTCCCACGGTGCGGCAAAAGGCTGCGCCGCGATCGTGTTGTCGCCGTCGATGCGCGACGTCCATGGCGTGCCCGGTACCTCCGTCATGCCGCCGAGCAGGCCGGTCTCGCCACGTTTCTGCAGATAGACCGCGCCGTCGGCGCCGCTGGCCACGAAGGCGGCCCCGACCCGCAGCGGCTTTTCCTTTTTGGCTGCCTTGCGCGGAAAGGTTTCCGGATCCGCCGTCTTCAGCGCCAGACAGTCGTCGTTCAGGGGACAGAGTGCGCAGGCCGGCCGCTTCGGCGTGCAGATCGTCGCGCCGAGATCCATCATCCCTTGCGCAAAATCGCCCGGCCGGCCGGTCGGCGTCATTTCCGCGACGAGGGCTCGCATCTGTAGTTTTGCCGCAGGCAGCGGCGTTTCGATCGCGTGCAGCCGTGAGATCACCCGCTCGACATTGCCGTCGAGCACCGCACTCTGCCGGTTGAACGCGATGGCGGACACGGCTGCTGCAGTGTAGTCGCCGATGCCCGGCAGCGCCTTCAACCCTTCCTCCGTATCCGGAAACACACCGCCATGATCACGGGCGACGGCCTCGGCGCATTTCTTCAGGTTGCGCGCCCGGGCGTAGTAGCCGAGCCCCGCCCAGGCCTTCATCACCTCTTCGGTGTCGGCCGCAGCCAGGTCCATGACCCTTGGCCAGAGCTGGAGGAATTTTTGGAAATAGGGCTTCACCGCCTGCACGGTGGTCTGTTGAAGCATCACTTCCGAAAGCCATATGTGATAGGGGTCGGCGACCACGCCATCCCGCGCCATCGGCGGCGAGACGCGCCAGGGCAGATCGCGATGATGCCGGTCGTACCAGGAAAGAAGGCGTATGGCCGCATCGGCCGATTTCATTGTCTGCTGCATCATTTGCCGGACGGTTGATTGGACCCTATACTTGGACAAGTGTTCGCCATCCTTCAAGGCGAAATCGGAAACCGGAAGCCTTGTGTTGAAACAACCTTATACCCGCAAGGGCGGCCTGCAGATCAGCGAGATCGCCAACGGCCTGATCGATCCGGTGCTGGCCAAGCGCGCCGGTATCAACACGTTGCTGCTCGGCTCCTGGGACGAGATCGCCGGCGAGGATTTCGCCGATTGCACCCGGCCGGAAAAGATCGCCTGGCCGCGCCGCGCCTCGGAAATGGCGGGCGAGGGCGGCTACCAGCCCGGGGTGCTGACAATTGCCTGCGAAGGCGCGCGCGCCCTGTTCCTCACCCATGCGCAGGGCGAACTGATCCAGCGGATCAACGGCTTCTTCGGTTTTCCGGCGATCAACCAGATGCGCATCGTCCAGAAGCCGGTCTCGCCGCCGCCCAAGCCCTACCGCAAGCCCAAGCCCTTGACCGGCGAACGGGCGCGGCATCTGGAGACGATGGTCGATGGCATCGAGAGCGATGCGCTGAAGGCGGCGCTGACGCGGCTTGGCACGGCCGTGCTGTCGGCTCGTAAAAAGTGAGCGGGAACATCAGCCGGTCACAATTGTTTGAACTTTGGTGAGCGACAGCCCCTTGTGGCCCCGGACAAGGCAAGTTATCGAATTTTCGACCGTTTTCGTTCATCCCCTTACACAGGTGAAACCATGTCCCTTTCTGAAATGAGCCCCTTCAAGCGTCTGTTGAGCGGCGTGGCCGTGGCTGCCATCGCCGTCACGCTTGCCGCCTGCAGCGACGAGAAGAAGGATGCGGCCGCAACGGCTCCTGCGACGGAAACCACCGACACGGCCACCAAGACCGAGATCAAGCCTGCGGACGGCGGCTCGATGATGTCATCCGCCACGGCAATGAAGCCGGCCGACAATTCGATGATGGCTGCCACGAAGACCGAGGTAAAGCCGGTTGACGGTACGATGACCTCCTCGACCATGTCGTCCACTGCCACGCCGGCAACTGCCGAGGCCAACCAGACGCAGATGGCGCAGGCAGCCGCGCCCGCAACCAAGATTGAAATTCCGCAGTCGGAAGGCGAAGTGGATGTCGCCAAGTTGATGGAGCCGGGTCCGCTGCCGGAAATGGCGCTCGGCAAGGCCGATGCCAAGGTGACGATCGTCGAATACATGTCGATGACCTGCCCGCATTGCGCCCGCTTCCACAACCAGACCTTCGATGCGATCAAGACGAAATATGTCGATAGCGGCCAGGTTCGTTTCGTCGTGCGCGAATTCCCGTTCGATCCGCGCGCGGCTGCTGCCTTCATGCTGGCGCGCTGCGCCCCGGAAGGCCAGTATTTCCCGATGGTGTCCATGCTGTTCAAGCAGCAGGAAACCTGGGCTGCCGCGCCGAACGGCCGCGATGCGCTGCTGCAGATGTCGAAACTCGCCGGTTTTACACAGGAGAGCTTCGAGGCCTGCTTGACGAACCAGAAACTTCTGGATGATGTGCAGGCAACGATGCAGAAGGGCGAGAAGGATTTCGGCGTCAAGGCCACCCCGACCTTCTTCATCAATGGCAAGCAGTATTCCGGAGAAATGTCGGTTGACACCATGTCGGCCCTTATCGACACGATGCTCTGATCCCTCGCGTTTCCAGCAAACGATCGACGGGCGCCTTTGTGCGCCCGTTTTTTTGTCTTTCTTCTCCCCGGCGGGGAGAAGTGCCGAGCATCGCGAGGCGATGAGGGGGAACCCCGGGCGTGGAACCACCCCCTCATCCGGCCCTTCGGGCCACCTTCTCCCCGTTGGGGAGAAGAGGGGGCATGCCGCATGAAATTCACCAAACTCCGCCTTCTCGGCTTCAAGTCCTTCGTCGAGCCCTCCGAATTCGTCATCGAGCGCGGGCTGACCGGCGTCGTCGGGCCGAACGGCTGCGGCAAGTCCAATCTGGTCGAAGCGCTGCGCTGGGTGATGGGGGAGAATTCCTACAAGAACATGCGCGCGTCCGGCATGGACGACGTGATCTTTTCCGGTTCCGGCAATCGCCCGGCCCGTAACACGGCCGAAGTCGGGCTCTATCTCGACAATTCCGACCGCACGGCTCCCGCGGCTTTCAACGACAGCGATGAAATCCAGGTGACGCGGCGGATCGAGCGGGAGAACGGCTCGGTCTACCGCATCAACGGCAAGGAAGCCCGCGCCAAGGATGTGCAGCTGCTGTTTGCCGATGCCTCGACCGGCGCGCGGTCGCCGTCGATGGTCGGCCAGGGGCGGATCGGCGAACTGATCGCGGCCAAGCCGCAGGCCCGGCGTCAGCTGCTCGAAGAGGCCGCCGGCATTTCCGGGCTGCATTCGCGCCGTCACGAGGCAGAGCTGCGGCTGAAGGGGGCCGAGACCAATCTCGAGCGGCTGGAGGACGTTACCTCCCAGCTCGAAAGCCAGATCGAAAGCCTGAAGCGCCAGTCGCGCCAGGCCAACCGCTTCAAGATGCTGTCGGCCGATATCCGTCGCCATGAGGCGATGCTTCTGCATATCCGCTGGGTGCAGGCCAAGGAGGCCGAGGGCGAAGCAGACAGCCAGTTGAACCAGGCAACGTCCCTGGTGGCCGAAAAGGCCCAGGCACAGATGGAAGCGGCGAAGGCACAGGGCATTGCCAGCCTGAAACTGCCGGAACTGCGCGAAGGCGAGGCCCGCGCGGCGGCGGCATTGCAGCGGTTGCAGATCGCCAAGTCGCAGCTGGAAGAAGACGCCGGCCGTATCCTGCGCCGCCGTGACGAATTGCAGCGCCGCCTGTCGCAGCTGGCCGAGGACATCGTTCGCGAAGAGCGTCTGGTCGCCGACAATGCCGGTATTCTGGCCCGTCTGGATGAGGAGGAAAGCGAGCTTGCCGAGCTGCTGGCTGAAGCGGGTGACCGGGCTGAAGAAGCGCGTGAAAAGCTTGCCGATGTCAGCGACAGGTTGGCTGCGAGCGAGCGCCAGCTCGGGCTGTTGACGGCCGAACGCGCCGAGGCGCAGGCATCGCGCAACCAGCTCGAAAAGACCATCCGCGATCTTACCGAGCGGCAGGCACGGCTTGCCCGGCAATTATCCGACCAGAACCGCGACCTCGACGAACTCGACCGGCAGATTGCAACGCTGCCCGATCCGCAGGAAAAGCGCGAGGAAGTCGAGGCGGTCGAGGTTGCGCTCGAAAATGCGGAAAACGCCGTCGCCGATATCGAGGAGGCGCTGAACGCGGCTCGCCTCGCCGAAGTCGCGGCGCGTCCGTCGGTCGAGGCGGCCCGCGCCCGGCTGAACGGCATAGAGACAGAAGCCCGCACGATCCGGCGTATGCTGGATGCGTCGGCGGTGCAGGGGGCTGCCCCGCCGGTGGTCGACGACATGAAGGTCGATCGCGGTTTCGAGACGGCGCTAGGTGCAGCACTCGGCGAAGATCTGGAATCACCGCTCGATCCGGGTGCGCCCGCCCATTGGCGTGCGCCCGGCGATGCCTCCGGTGATCCGCAGCTACCCGATGGCGCGGTGCCGCTGACGAAACATGTGCGTGCGCCCAAAGCGCTCGATCGCGGCCTTTTGCAGATCGGCATTGTCGAGAATGACGCCACGGCGGAACGGTTGTTGCCGCTGTTGAAAACCGGCCAGCGGCTGGTGACGCGCGAGGGTGCGGTCTGGCGCTGGGATGGCCATGTCACGGGCGCCGATGCGCCGAGTGCGGCTGCGCTGCGACTTGAACAGAAGAACCGTCTTGCCGAACTCGAAGGCGAACTCACTGAGGCGCGTGATGAGCTGACCGCGCGCGAAGCCGAGCTTGCCACTGCGGCCGCGCGCATCCGCGCCGAGGACGAGCGCCTGCGCCTGTCGCGCGAATCCCAGCGCATGGTCGTGCGCAAGCTGGCCGAGGCCCGCGATGCTCTGGCCGCTGCCGAGCGCGCCTCCGGCGATCTCGTCCGCCGCCGCGCCGTGCTGGCCGAAACCAGCAGCCAGCTTTCTTTGCAGGTCGAGGAGATCGGCGAGCAGATGGAAGGCGCCCGCGAGGCGCTGGAGGATGCACCGGACCTTGGCCAGCTGGAGCAGAAGCTGAACAGCCAAATGACCGCCGTTGCCACGGACCGGGCGCTGGTGGCCGAAGCCCGCGCCATCAACGATGGTCTCGCCCGCGAAAACGAAGCCCGCGAGCGTCGTATCCGCTCGATCGCTGCCGAGCGTCAGACCTGGAACGCGCGGGCAGCGAGTGCCCAGGAGCATATCGAAACCCTGCGCGAGCGCGAAAGCGAAGCGCGCGAGGAAGCCGAGGAACTGCTCGAAGCGCCCGACGAATTCGACGAGAAGCGCCGGGCACTCATGAGCGAGCTGTCGAAGGCTGAAGAGGCGAGGCGGCAGGCGGCGGATATTCTGGCTGTAGCCGAAACGCGACAGCGCGATGCCGACCGCATCGCCGTCACGGCGCTGTCGGAACTGGCCGAGACGCGCGAAAAACGCGGCCGCGCCGAGGAGCGGCTTGTCTCCGCCCGGGAAAAGCGGGTCGAGGTCGAAGCCCGCATCCGCGAAGCGCTGAACTGCGCCCCGCATGAGGTGATGCGGCTCACCGATCTCGCCGTCGATGGCGATCTGCCCGACATCCGCCAGATCGAACGGGAACTGGAGCGTCTGAAGATCGAGCGCGAACGGCTGGGTGCGGTCAACCTGCGGGCTGAGGAAGAGCAGAAGGAACTGTCCGACAAGCTCGATGCCATGCTCAAGGAGCGCGAGGACGTCATCGACGCGATCCGCAAGCTGCGGACTGCGATCCAGAGCCTCAATCGCGAAGGCCGCGAGCGGCTGCTGGCGGCCTTCGATGTGGTCAACGCGCAGTTCCAGCGGCTCTTCACCCATCTGTTCGGCGGTGGCACGGCGGAGTTGCAGCTTATCGAGAGCGAGGATCCGCTCGACGCCGGCCTCGAAATCCTCGCCCGTCCGCCCGGCAAGAAGCCGCAGACGATGACGCTCTTGTCAGGCGGCGAGCAGGCGCTGACGGCGATGGCGCTGATCTTCGCCGTCTTCCTCACCAATCCGGCGCCGATCTGCGTTCTCGACGAAGTCGATGCGCCGCTCGACGACCACAATGTCGAGCGCTACTGCAACCTGATGGATGAGATGGCCGCCTCCACCGAGACCCGCTTCGTCATCATCACCCACAATCCGATCACCATGGCCCGCATGAACCGCCTGTTCGGCGTCACGATGGCGGAGCAAGGGGTCAGCCAGCTGGTTTCGGTAGACCTGCAGACGGCGGAGCAGCTGCGCGAAGCGGTCTGAGAATCGATTGTCGCAAACCAGTGCTTATGATATACTTTTTTCAAACGTATATCATGGAGGTTTGCATGCAGGTTTCCAAATGGGGCAACAGCCTGGCCGTCCGGCTACCGAAAAAGCTGGTCGAGGAGATGGGCTTGGTCGAGGGCGACGAGATCAAGGTGGTCGATGTCGTGGAAAATACGCTGCTTGTTGAGAAGGATGATCGTCGCAAGGCAGCGCTGGCCGCTCTTGCGTCCTTTAATTTGCCGCTTCCTCCCGACTATAAATTCGACAGGGAAGAGGCAAATGAGCGGTGAAGGCTTTCTTTGATACGAATATTCTCGTCTACATCGTGTCGGATGACCCGAGAAAAGTCCCCGCCGCCGCCTGTCTGCGGCACGGTGGGGTTATCAGTGTGCAGGTTTTAAACGAGTTCGTGCATGTTGTACGCAGAAAGATGCGGCACGATTGGAACACGATCGAGCTGGCGCTGAAACAATTCCAAATTGCGCTCGACGAAGTGGTGCCGCTCACCGCCCGACTTCACGAAGCTGCCCTTTCGCTGGCCCGCGATCACGGCCTCACGATCTCCGACGCCCTCATCGTCGCAGCCGCCATGGAAGCCGGCTGCGAAACGCTGTTCAGCGAGGACCTCCAGCATGGTCGTGTCTTCGGTCGCGTGACCATCAAAAACCCGTTTCTAGGCGCCGTGTAGGTGCAAGGCGAAGCGGTTCAGGCTCCGGGCCTATCGCTTCATGACTCCGCCGGATCGGCGGTAACATCCCGATCGATATCGTCGGCAAATTTGCGCATCAGCCGCACCAGTTCGTCGATGTCGCGGGCATCCCAGCTTTTGAAAATGGCCTGGCCGATCCTTTCGCGGGCGGTGTCGACGAGATCGGTCATTGCCTTGCCTTTCGGGCTGATGACCGCCTCGCGCACGCGACGGTCGGCGGCACTTCCGCGGCGTTCCACCAGATCGAGGCTTTCGAGTTTGGCGACCTGGCGGCTAACGGTGGTGTAATCGCGCCCCACACGGTCGGCCAGCTCCACAACGCCGATCGGCCCGAGCCGTTCTATGCCGACAAGCAGCGGAAACAGGGCACGATCAAGCGATATGCCGGCTTCTCGCACCATCTGTTCGTCGCGCTGGGGGCGGTTCATGACACTGACGACATCGAGAAGCGCGCCATGAAGCCGGCGAATCTGATCGTTAATATGTGTATTTTGCACACTATTTATTGACGGCATATCCATCCTCCTGTTATGTGCATTATACACGCATTTAGATGGAGATGGCAATGACAGAAGAATTTGCAACGGACGTGCTGATCTGCGGCGCGGGCGCCGCCGGTCTCACGCTGGCAATAGACTTGGCACGCCGGGGCGTATCCTTCCGCCTGATCGAGAAGATGGACAATCCGTTCCGTGGCTCGCGTGGCAAGGGCATCCAGCCGCGAACGCAGGAGATATTCGAGGATCTGGGGATCGTCGACCGCATCGTCGCGGCCGGCGGCCTCTATCCGCCACAGCGGGAATATCGGGGCGACGGCAGCTACACCGTAACCGACGTCATGGAGCATGGCGAGCCGACGCCTGCCGAGCCCTATCATGTCCCGCTGATGGTGCCGCAGTTCCTGACCGAAGGTGTGATGCGGGAACGGCTTGCCGAACTCGGGCACAGGCCGGAATTCGGTTTTGAGTTGACCGGTTTCGAACAGGATAAGAGCGGCGTCACAGCGCGGATCGCCGGCAAGGCCGGCGAAGAGGCCATCCGTGTGCGTTATCTGGTCGGGGCGGATGGTGGCCGCAGCTTCGTGCGCCACGCGCTCGATATCGGCTTTCCCGGCAAGACGCTGGGCGCCCGTGCCATCGTGGCCGATGTCATGTTGACGGGCCTGGGACGCGATGTGTGGCACCGCTTCAGCGAAGGGTCGATGGAACGGCAGATGGCGCTATGCCCGCTTGCCGGAACCGGGATGTTCCAGTTGCAGGCGCCGATCCCGCTTGAAGGTGACGTCGATCTCTCCGCCGAGGGGCTGACCGTCATGGTGGCGGAACGCACCGGCCGCGACGACATTCTCATCCGGTCGGTGTCGTGGGCATCGGCCTTCAACATGAACGCGCGGCTGGCCGATCGCTACCGTGTCGGCCGCGTGTTCCTCGTCGGCGACGCCGCCCATATTCATCCGCCGACCGGCGGCCAGGGTCTCAACACCAGCGTGCAGGACGCCTACAATCTCGGTTGGAAACTGGCGGCGGTGGCCGATGGAGCGCCCGAAATCCTGCTCGACAGCTACGAGGAGGAACGCCGGCCGATCGCCGCCGGCATGCTGGGCCTCGCCACCAAGCTGCTCGATGCCGCGAAACAGGGCGACATGCGGCGCGGTCGAGAGGTTCACCAACTCGACATCGGTTATCCCCAATCCCCGCTTATGATGGAAAAGCCGGAACGCCAGCGGGATCTGCTGTCGGGCGATCGTGCACCCGATGCGCCGGTTCGTGGCGCTGCCGGCCAGCCGACGCGCCTGTTCGAGCTGTTCAAGGGCGCGCACTGGACGCTGCTTGGATATGAGGTCGAGCGCGATGCCATCCCGCCACGCTGCGGGCTGCATATCCACACATTCGGCCCGCGCGGCGATATCGCCGATGAGGGTGGCCACATCAGCGACGCCTACGCTCTCGCGCCCGGCGATTGGCTGCTTGTGCGTCCCGACGGCTATGTCGGTGCAATTGTTGCATCCGGCGAGACGGCCGCGCTGGAGGCCTATTTTCGCAATGTCGGCCTGGGCATTCAGGGCCGATGATCGAACATTCCTGCGTAACGGGGGCGTGTTCCGCGACAGTCGCAGCCATACGGCAACATCCTTGAACCAGGTGTCCCGGCCGAAGCTGGAACCGAAAAGCGTTCCACAGGAATTCTGGAGAATAACCGATGAATGAACCCTTGCAGCCGGCACCCTTCCTGCAAAAGAGACGGATCGCGTCGCTTTGGCTCTTTACCATTGTCTCATTGCTGGTCCTGGGTGTTTCCCGGCCCTCCATCGATGAGGCGGGTGATCTTGACATCGTTCTCGATCTTTGTGGTTCGTTTTTGGTTCTCGCCGGCGTTTTCGGGCGGTTGTGGAGCATCCTCTACATCGGCGGACGAAAGAACCATCAGTTGGTGACAACTGGGCCTTACTCGATAACCAGAAACCCGTTGTATTTTTTCTCCGTGGTGGCAATTTTCGGGATCAGCCTGATGTTTGGCTCGGTGCTCGTGGCAATCGCGGTTCCGCTCGTTGCATTTGGCATCTTTCGCTGGACGGCGGAGCGTGAAGCGCGTTATCTCCAGCATCTGTTCGGTCCACAATATTCCCGTTACGCGAACGCCACCCCGCTGTTCTGGCCGAAGCTGTCATTGATGCGCTCCCCTTCGCAAATCGGGATAACCGTTGGAACGCTTCAATCGACCTTGAGGGACGCCCTGTTTTTCATCGTTTTGCTGCCCGTGATGGAACTGCTGGAATATCTGCGCGTCCAGGAACACATCACTGCTCTCTTCACCATTCCCTGAAAGGACCCGGTTGTCCGCCGTGAGCGAAGGCATCGCGGCGAGGGTCGTCGTCACCGATATCGTCAAGCCGGGTGATAACGATCCAGACGCCGTCGCCGCAAACGATTGACGGTTGTTGCCAACAAAACCCTAGCCCGGCCTCGGTAAGGGAATCTTTCACATCTCGGCGCACAATCCGGGCATCTCTTGTAGATGGGGTGGATGTCGGCTTCCGAGGATATGAGGACTTGACGGATTTCACGGGCGCAGATGCGTTGATGCTGCTGGGAGCCGTTCCCTTCGCATCCCTGTGCGTGAACGCGAGCGGCATCATCGTCTTTGCCAACGAGGCCGCGATTGCGATGTCCGGCGCCGGCGCGTCGATTGCCAGAACGCCTGTTTCGCGCATGCTGCCGGAATGGCACTCCGTCTCGACGGTGGCCGCCAATTCCTTCCGCCGCGAAACCGTGCTGTTGCGCAACGATGGCAGCGCCATCCCTGTTGAACTTTCCCTCGTGCGGTTTGCAAGTGGTGGTGACGATCTGACCGGTATCGTCATCCGGGACCTGATCGATGAGAAGGCGCTGGAATCGATGCGGCTCGAACTTGAGCGGCAGAACGACGCGGCTTTGGCGGAGGCGAAAGCTGCGCACCGGCGGCTGGGTTTCATCATCGACATGCTGCCGCAGGCTGCCTGCGTCTTCGACGCAGAGGACCGTTATGTCCTGTGGAACGAGAAATACGCGGCCCTTTACCCGGAGATTGCCGCGCATCTGCGGCCCGGCATCGCTTTTCGGGATATTCTGAAAATCAGCCTTGCCAGCGGCAAGATCGCCGAGGTCGTGGACGACGCGGAGGCGTGGCTGGAGGAACGGATGGCGCGGCATATGATGCCGGTCTCCCAGCATGAGCAGATGCTGCGCGACGGGCGCTGGCTGCGCCATGACGACCGCCGCACGCCGGATGGCGGCGCCATCGGCATGCGCATCGACATTACCGACCTCAAGCGCCGCGAAGAATCGTTCCGGCTTCTGTTCGACGCAAACCCGATGCCGATGATGGTCTGCGATGCGGTCACGCTCGATATCCTCGCGGTGAACCACGCCGCGGTGGTGCTCTACGGGTTCGCGGCCGAGGTTATGCTGGAAAAGCGCGTTACCGATTTCCATGCTCCGGCCGAAGGAGAACGGCTTGGCACCACATTGCGCGGGCTTGAGGGAGATTGCGAGGCGCGCACCGTCTGGCGCCAGAAGACGGCAAGCGGCGGCGAACATCACGTACTCATCTATGTCCGCATCCTGAACGAAGGAACATCCCGGCGGCTGCTGTTGACCATAGCCGATGTCAGTGACCGCGTTCGCGCCGAGGCGCACGCCACCCATCTTGCCCATCATGATCCGCTGACGGGCCTGCCCAACCGCATGCGGTTTCGCCAGAGGCTCGAATCCGCGCTCCAGACTGCCGCGCGCGACGGCGAGGAACTGGCGGTGCACTACCTCGATCTCGACGGCTTCAAGCCGGTCAACGACACCTTTGGTCACGCTGCCGGCGACATGCTCCTGAAAGAGGTGGCCGAACGGCTGAAATCGGTGCTGCGCGCCGGCGATCTGGTGGCAAGGCTCGGCGGCGATGAGTTCGCCATTCTCCAGCACGCTTCCGCCACCACGGCCGCGGAGGTTGCAAACCGCTGCATCAGCGTACTTGGAAAGCCATTTGCCATCGCAAACCGGCAAATCGGCATCAGCGTCAGTATCGGTATCGCGGTTGCGCCCGAGAGCGGATTCGATCCCGACGAACTGATGAGCGCCGCCGACACCGCCCTTTATCTGGCAAAGGCATCCGGCAAGAGCACGTGGCGCCGTAGCCGGACCGCCGCCTGAGCACCCCGCATCGTCTTTCTGAGACAAGTTTCTCACGATTTTGCTGCAATGCAGCAAAATTCCGCCGCCGATGCATTTTAAACCCGAAAGGGATACTGTAACCTTCGGTGGGAGCCGAACGGGTGGAGAAATAGCATGATGAAGTGGGTTTATACCTTCGGCGGGGGAGAAGCCGAGGGAAATGCGGGCGATCGTGATCTTCTGGGCGGCAAGGGTGCCAACCTGGCAGAGATGAGCAATCTCGGCCTGCCGGTCCCTCCGGGCCTGACGATCATCACCGAGGCCTGCGTTCGCTATTATGCCGATGGCCGCAGCATTCCCGATGAACTCAAGAGCCAGGTGTCGGCCGGCATCGAGAAGATGCAGGCGATCACCGGCCGTATCTTCGGCGATACGCAGCATCCTCTGCTGCTGTCGGTCCGCTCCGGCGCGCGCGCCTCGATGCCGGGCATGATGGATACCGTCCTCAATCTCGGTCTCAACGACTTGACCGTGCAGGCGCTCGGCCATGACGCCGGCGACGCGCGCTTTGCCTGGGACAGCTATCGCCGCTTCATCCAGATGTATGCCGACGTGGTCATGGGCCTTGACCATGAGATCTTCGAGGAAATCCTCGAGGACGAGAAGGGGCGCCTCGGCCATGAAAACGATACCGATCTCTCCGCAGTCGAATGGCAGCATGTCATCTCGCTCTACAAGCAGGTGATCGAGGAAGAGCTCGGTGAAGCCTTTCCGCAGGATCCGGAAGTGCAATTATGGGGCGCCATTGGTGCCGTCTTTGCCAGCTGGATGAACCCGCGCGCCGTCACCTACCGGCATCTGCACAATATTCCGGCCGCCTGGGGCACTGCCGTCAACGTGCAGGCCATGGTGTTCGGCAATCTCGGCAACACGTCCGCCACCGGCGTCGCCTTCACCCGAAACCCTTCAACCGGCGAGAACGAGCTCTACGGCGAGTTCCTCGTCAACGCGCAAGGGGAGGATGTCGTCGCCGGCATCCGCACGCCGCAGAACATCACCGAGGCCGCCCGCATCGCATCCGGCTCCGACAAGCCGTCGCTGGAAAAGCTGATGCCGGAGGCATTCGAGGAATTCCAGAAGATCTGCGCCCGGCTGGAAGGCCATTATCGCGACATGCAGGACCTGGAGTTCACCATCGAGCGCGGCACGCTCTGGATGCTGCAGACCCGCTCCGGCAAGCGCACCGCCAAGGCGGCGCTGAGGATCGCCGTCGATATGGCCGAAGCCCGCACGATCACCAGGGATCAGGCCGTCACCCGCATCGATCCTGCCTCGCTCGACCAGCTGCTGCACCCGACCATCGACCCGCGCGCCCGCCGCGACATCATCGGTTCCGGGCTGCCCGCCTCGCCGGGCGCTGCGACAGGCGAGATCGTCTTCACCTC
The DNA here is from genome assembly GCF_017873135.1 of Rhizobium herbae. Classification (GTDB taxonomy): domain Bacteria; phylum Pseudomonadota; class Alphaproteobacteria; order Rhizobiales; family Rhizobiaceae; genus Pararhizobium; species Pararhizobium herbae. The sequence continues at coordinate 279,147 of NZ_JAGGJV010000005.1, forward strand.
CGAAGAGGCGGTATTGGCGCAGAAGGAAGGCCGCAAGGTCATCCTCGTGCGCGTCGAGACCAGCCCGGAAGACATTCACGGCATGCATGCGGCCGAAGGCATTCTCACCTGCCGCGGCGGCATGACCAGCCACGCGGCCGTGGTGGCACGCGGCATGGGAATACCCTGCGTGTCCGGCGCGGGCAACCTGCGCGTCGATGCCCGCAACGAACTGTTGATCGCCGCCGGCATGACGCTGAAAAAGGGTGATGTCATCACCATCGACGGCTCGTCCGGGCAGGTGCTCAAAGGCGAAATACCGATGATCCAGCCGGAACTCTCCGGCGATTTCGGCAAGATCATGGCCTGGGCGGATCAAAGCCGCCGCATGACCGTGCGCACCAATGCCGAGACCCCGGCCGACGCCCGCGCCGCCCGCTCGTTCGGCGCCGAAGGCATCGGGCTCTGCCGCACCGAGCATATGTTCTTCGAGGGCGAGCGCATCAATGTCATGCGCGAGATGATCCTTGCCGCCGACGAGGCCGGGCGGCGGGTGTCGCTCGCCAAGCTTTTGCCGATGCAGCGCTCCGACTTCGTCGAACTGTTCTCGATCATGCACGGCTTGCCGGTCACCATCCGCCTGCTCGATCCGCCGCTGCACGAGTTCCTGCCGAAGACCGACGAGGAGATCGCCGATGTCTCAGCCGTTCTCGGCATGGATCCGGCGGAACTGCGCCAGCGTGTCGATGCGCTGCATGAGTTCAATCCGATGCTCGGCCATCGCGGCTGCCGGCTGGCAATTTCCTATCCGGAAATCGCCGAGATGCAGGCCCGCGCCATCTTCGAGGCGGCGGTCGAGGCCGCCCGCGAAACCGGCGCTCCCGTCGTGCCGGAGATCATGGTGCCGCTGGTCGGCCTCAAGTCGGAGCTCGATTATGTCAAGGCCTGTATCGACGCGGTCGCCAGGGAGGTCATCGGCGAGGCGGGCATCGAGATCGAATATCTCGTCGGCACGATGATCGAGCTGCCGCGCGCCGCCCTTCGCGCCCATGTGATTGCCGAGAGCGCCGATTTCTTTTCCTTCGGCACCAATGACCTGACGCAGACCACCTTCGGCATTTCGCGCGATGATGCCGCCCAGTTCTTGAACACCTATATCCAGAAGGGCATCGTCGAGAAGGACCCGTTCGTCTCGCTCGATTTCGATGGCGTCGGCGAACTCATCCAGATCGCCGCCGAACGCGGCCGCCGCACCAAGAATGGCCTGAAACTTGGCATCTGCGGCGAACATGGCGGCGACCCCGCCTCGATCCGCTTTTGCGAGGAAACCGGCCTCGATTATGTCTCCTGCTCGCCCTTCCGCGTGCCCATCGCAAGGCTTGCGGCCGCGCAGGCGGCGATCAACGGCAAGGGGTGAGGGTGGTACTGAAAATTGACTCAGGAAACGCTATATTTTACCAGTGGGCGCTAATGTCGGCGTCCGGTTGTTTAAGGAAACTCCCATGAAGCACGTCTCGATCATCGTTCGAGCAGCATGGGATGACGAGGCGAAGGTACGGGTGGCGACGAGTACGGATATTGATGGCCTAGCCGTCGAAGCGGACACGATGGAACTGTTGGAGCCAAAGGTTCTGGCCGCGATTTCCGACCTGCTGGAACTGAACGACATATCGTCGGACCTGCAGGAAATTCCGGTTCACATCATGTCCGAGCATTTGACCAGAGTTGCGAACCCGCATTTCTGATCGCCGATGTCCAGCTATCTGCGCGACCTCAAGGATCTGTTGACCAAAGCCGGTTGTCACTATGTGAGGCCCGGCACGGGTGATCATGAAATTTGGTTCAGTCCTGTTTCATAGCGGCATTTCACTGTCGATCACGGTGTGAAATCACGCCATACCGCCAAAGAAACCCTGAAACAAGCTGGTTTGCCCAAGGCTTTCTAAGTGTCGGGGGGAACTGGTGCCTAGCTGTTCCAGGTTTCATCCCCCTAATTGTCGATAAAATCCCGCACCGCCTTGTTGTACCCCTCCGGGTCCTGCAGCATGGCAAAATGGCTGGCGTTTTCGAGGATGACGAGCTTCGCCCCTGGAATGGTCCTGGCCAGGTAATCCGTATGTTCGCGGCTGATCGCCTCGTCGTGATCGCCGAGAACGATCGCCGTCGGCGTTGTGATCTTTTTCAGGTCGTCGTCGCTCCAGTTCGGCTGGCTCGCCCACATGCCGCTGATCTGGGTGACGAAGGCGCCGTACTCGGTCGGCGTCGGGGAAATTTTCTTGTAAACCTCGCCGGCTTTTTCAATGTAGGCGGCAAAGGTCTTGTTCTCCATCACTGTCGGAATGACGCCATCGACCTTGGAATTGGCGGCCTGTGCGAACAGCTTCGTCAGCCGCTCCGGGTGGTGGATGGCGATATCGAGACCGATGATGCCGCCGTCGCTCCAGCCGACAATCGTCGTCTTGTCGATCTTCAGGTAATCGAGCAGAGCCAGATAGTCCGACGACATCAGGTCGTAGCTGTAGGGCTCGGCATTGCGGGTGGAGCGGCCGTGACCACGGCTGTCGGCGACGATGACGGTATGGTCTTTGGAGAGGTCGGCTACCTGGGCGCCCCAGACGTCGCTGTAGCCAAGGCCGCCATGGATGAGAAGCACCGGCGGGCCGGAGCCAAACACCGAGTAATGCAGCTCGATGCCGTTGACCGGAGCGGCGCCTGTCTTCGTCGCCTGCGGCAAGGGCGCCGGATCGGGCAGCTCCTGCCAGCGTTCCGCGGCAAACGCGGGCGCAGCGGTGAAGATGAAGAGGGCGCAGAGTATGTTCAGCACGGCTTTCATGGAAAATCCCCCGATCGATGTCTTCCGTATCATAGGCGGCAATTGCCGTTGCCAAAGCAAAAGCCTGCGCCATTTTGCGCTGAACGGGGAATTTTCTTGCTGGAGGGGAAGGGGGCTATGTCAGCGGACGACGACCGGCCTGTTCCAGCCCCACATCATCGTATCATTGCCGCCATACCGAAACGACCGTGATTCAGCGCGGCGGTCGAGATCGATGCGCTGCAGGCAGGTGGCGAGAGCGTCGGTGTTGCGGCGAAAACCGTAGGACATGCAGGTTTTTTCGTCGGCAGCACGGCGCTCCTCCGGCGTCATCGTCACGCAACCGCCAAGGATTGCGCCAATGGCCACAAGCGACAGGGTTTTTCGGATATGCATGCTCGAACCTTGTAACGTTTTGCAGACCGGATCCGTCTATCAGATACGTTGCAGCACATCCACAAAGGCTTCAGCGAAATTCTTCAGGTCCGCCGTCTTCTCGTCGGGCGTCTCGATGCGGATCGTGGCGCCGTCGGTCTCCAGGCAGGCAAAGATCGTCGCCATCGCAGCGCCGCCATTCTGCTGCGGAATGCGCAGGACCGCGATCCGGTCGCAATCGTCAATCAGGCCGGATGCCGGCAGTTCGAACAGGAAGGCACCGTCGATCGCGGAAGCTGCGGCGCGGACATGGGCGGCGAAGCCGTCCGGGCCTGTCGTGAAGCCGTCGAGCGAAAGCTCCAGTTCAAGCAGTTCCATCGTCAAGCCGGCGTCTGAAACCGGCGCCGCCGTCTGGGTGACCGACGATGGCGCCGTCGTTTTGGGTTCGGATGATAGCACGTTCACTCTCCTTTCAGGCAACTGGAAAGACAAGTGTCTCCCGAGTGTCTGGAAATCCTGATATCTGTGCAAGCCGGTCCAACGCCGCATGGATCGGAAAACACCGCCGCCCCCGTCGTTAAGACATGGTCAAGGAGAATGGCGAATTTGCGGCACGCCTTGGCCGCCAATACTTGCATGCACTTGGCCGAGCATTCGCTCGACCTCCATCGACTTGCCGAAAACCGCTTCACACTGTTCCGCATCATGCTCTAAACAGGAGAGAGGTTTCCGCGTCCGGGCCAAGGGATTGATTCTGCCAGATGATGATCAAGTATGAGCGCCCCACGTCTCTCGCCGCCCGCTGGGCGCGCCGGATCGCCCGCTTTGCCTTCGGTCTCTTCGTCGCCGCCCTGCTGGCGCATCGCTTCGGGCCGCTGGTGACGCCGCATTTCGTGGTGCTCGGGCTGTTTTCGGCGGGTCTTGCGGCGTTTGCAGTGCTGCTTTCGGTCATCGGCTTCGTCAGGCTCTGGCAGGTGGCCGCCGTCGGCGGCGTCGCCTCGTTCGTGGCCCTGGTCTATGCGGTGGTGCCGATCGGCTCGGCCGGCCTTGCGCTCAACGAATATTTCTCCAAGCCGGCGATCTACGATGTCAGTACCGATACGGTAACCCCGCCGCCCTGGATCAAGCCGCCGGAGGCCGAGCAGGGCTGGCTGAAGCGCCCGCGTGAGGTGACGCCGGAGGACCGGGAAGCGCAGATCGTCGCCTATCCGGGCCTGACCGGTCGCCGGTATGACGGCGCGCTCGACCGCGTGTTCCAGGGTGTGAAGATCGTCGCGGAGAAGACCGGCATCAGCATCGTTGCGCAGGAAGGCGAGGAGAACGCCGAGGCTGATCTCGAAGACATGGTCGTCAAGCCCTCGGATGCCGCCACGGCCGACAGCGAGCCGGACGACGTGCCGATCCCGCTGTCGCGCCCGGAGATGGTTCCGGGCGACATGCGCCCGGGGCGGCGTTCCTCCGATATCCTCGTGCAGGGCGAATGGCGCACCCTGATCGTCGGCTTTCGCTTTGATGTGCTGATCCGGCTTCGGGAAGAGGCGGAAACCACCTTTGTCGACATGCGCGTGGCCTCGCGCTACGGCGCACACGACCTTGGCCTCGGCGCCGCCTTCGCCGATCAGTTCCTGCATGCGCTCGATGCGGAGTTGCTCGGCATCGCCGGAGACTGATTGCGGCCGTCAGACCGTCGGTCCGGCAAAACAGCCGCCGATCCATTCGACGAAGGCTGAGGCTTCCGGCGACAGATGATCGAACTCGCGCGCCACCAGAAAGTAGGCGCCGTGGGGAATCGACAGATCGAATGGCTGGATGACGCGCCCGCCGTCGAGATCGTCCCGGGCCAGCACGGCATCGACGAGGGCAACGCCGTGGCCGCGCAGGGCGGCCTGTAGCGCCAGCGCGCAATCGGCGAAGATCGGCCCGCGCCGGGCGTCAGTCCGGCGGCGGAAAACCAGCGGGTCCAGACATCGCGGTTTTCCTCGTGCAGCAGCGTATAGGACAACAGGTCCTGTGGCGTCTCAAGGGGCGGGTGTGTCAGGACCGCAGGCGATACGACCGGTACCATCGCCACGTCGCAGAGGTGACGGGCTTGGGCGCGGGGCCAGGAGGAGGCTTGGGCGCTGTGACGGATGGCGAGTTCTGCCGCATTGCCGCGAAATTCGACCAGCCGGGCCTCGGATTCGACCGAAACGTCGATCTTCGGGTGAAGCGCGCGAAAATCCGCCAGATGCGGCACCAGCCAGCAAGCGGCGAAAGCCGGCTCGGCATTGACAGTCAGAAGCGCGTTGACCTTGGCGGAGCGGATTTCTTCAAGTCGGGCATCCACGCTGTCGAAGGCTTCGGCCAGCGTTTCGAGCAGTCGCGCGCCTTCGGCGCTGAGGCGCACTTTCCGGTGATGCCGCGTGAACAGCGCCGTTCCCAACAGCGCTTCCAGTTCACGCACCTGCCGGCTGATCGCCGCTTGCGAGACGAACAGTTCTTCCGCCGCCAGTGTAAAGCTCTCCAGCCTTCCCGCCGCCTCGAAGCTGCGCAGGGCCGTCAACGGCAAGCGTCCGCGTTTCATTGCATAACCTCAAGTCATTCGAAGGGGACAATAAGCTCGTTTGTCGGCCATGGGCAAGCGGGATCAGACTGCCGCATCGATGGATTTGAAGGGAATGATGGCGATGGGCACGATCCTGACACTCTGGATGGACGTCATCCTGCTTTTGACCTTGCAGCGCGATGTCGGGCGCAGAACATTTTTGGACGGCAGCGCCGAACGGTTCAGCCGGGAGGACGGAGCCAGCCCGTGTATCGTACGATCAGGCCGGTCAGCGGACTGGTGATCTCGACATGAAACCGGAAGATGCCGTCCCGTTCTTCCTCGAAAGTCTCGCCGCCCGGTGCCAGAAACAGCGGCAGCGGCAGGCCGAGGAAACGCCAGCCGCGGATCACCAGTCGCAGGCGGCCCTTGTCGGGCACCAGCGCGATCAGCACGCGAAAAGGCCCGAAATCCTCAGCCAGCAGATACGTGTCGCGACCGCTGGCGGCGGATTGGACGCTGCGGAAGGAGGTCTCCCCGAATGTGCGGATCCAGGTCTCGCGGCCATCGGCGCATTCGAAGCGGACGCTGACCGGGATGTCGGGATTGTCAGTGGGAAAGCCGATGATCGCGGCGGTGATCCGGGCAGCCAGGCCGGTGCCGCGCTCGACCCTGGCGCGTCCTTCGACGGTGCGTGTCACGGTGCTGTCGTGCATGGCGGCGACCGCAGGCGGCAAACTATCCCAGGCGCCGGCCAGCATGCGCCGATAGAGCGGGGTGTTCTCCTCGGATGGGCTGTCGTCCCGGATGCCGGAGTGGATCGAAAAGCGCGAAAACAGCGGCGCGAAATCCGCGAGCGTCAGTTCGCCTGCCGCCGGGCGTGCACCGGGTTGCGGTTTCCGGCCCGAAAGCCAGCCGCGAACGATCGCCTCCGCCGCCATTGCCGGAATGAAGGGACCGTCGTCGCCTTCGGCAATGAGATGCCAGGACCGCGCCAGCCTGCTGCCATCGATCGCAGCGCCCGTAACCGCGACGAACATGCCGCCACGATGTTCGCCGAAGCCCAGACGCTGCGACACTCGACGAAATAGCGGTGCGAATGGCGACAATGACGGCAGCAGTTTGAGCCGCACCAGCCAGCCGCAGAGACCGAGCAGCCGTTGCAATATCTGTGGCTCGGTGCCGGCGCCGGTGAAGGTGGATTTCAACCCCGGCAACGCCCGTGGCAACAGGACAAGATCCGGCGCGTCGACAAGGGCGAAGCGGCGGCTGTTCAAGGGGATGCTGCCCGGCGGCGCAATCGTCTGGCGCATGCCATCCATCAAGCCGTGACCGGTTGCCGGTTTGCCGTCATGCAGAAGCGCCACCGGCTTGCCGGCATAGCTGGAGACCGCCTTGACGACGTTCAGGCCCATGCGGACTTTGGGCGAGGGGGCGATGCCCGACGTGACCGTCTCGATATCGGCAAATCCCGGTTTCAAGGCGGCGAGCGCCGCGAAGGAAAGGGCGGGAAAGCTGCTGCAGCCGGAGAGGACGAAGCCGCCGCTTTCCTTTGCCGCGTCATCGAAGCTGGAGATGCCGGCGACGAAGGCTGTCGCATCGGCGAGATCGAGATAGCAGACGCCAAGCGCAATACAGGTTTTGACCAGATGATACGGATCGGGTCCGGCATCCTGAAACGGCCCGGGGGCATCGATGAGGAGATCGGGATTGAGGGCCGACAACAGAGGGCCTGAGTCGCCGCTGCGATCCATCATCACAGGCTCCAGCGTCGCCTTGGCGTCGATCATCTCTCCAATAAAAGCCGTGGCTCGTCGGCAAGCAGCCGCGCCAGCCTGCCGCCGAACGTGCCGTAGCCGCCGAGGATGAGGATGCGCAGCCGCTCGGCGCTCATGCAAGGAACCGGCTGCGGTGCTCCGGTGTCGGCACGAAGCAGGCATTGCGGCGGCCGGCGATCCGGTAGCGATTGCGCGCCACCAGTTCGTAGAGCGGATCGCGCAGGGCCCTCGGGATAATCCGCAGCACATTGGCGAGATTCCAGGGAAAGCCGAGCCCGGCGGCCATGCGCAGCGATCCCTCCGATTTCAGAAGGGCGCAGCCGTCCTCAATCAGGATGTTGGTCTCGTAGTTGCGGCTATCGAGGCCGTAGTGCCGGTAGAGCGCCTCGCCGAGCGGCGATTGCGCGGTGATGAAGCGGTAGCGGCCCTGCCGGTCGTGGCGCAGAACGAAGTTCACCCAGCCGGAGCAGAAGATGCATTCGCCGTCAAAGACGATGATCGGGTGGTCGTCGGCAAAGGCAGGCACCGACGGATCGTTGCGATAGCTGTAGGCCGGGCGGGATTGCATCAGGTAGCCCCTCCGGGCGCCAGGCGGTAGGCGCCGGTCAGCGACGGCGGGCCATCGGTCTCGACCTGACCGCGTTCGAGCAGGTCTTCCAGATGGGCAAAGACCGACAGCGCGGCGGCGCCATGCAGCCGCGGATCGGTGGTCGCGTAGATGACTTTCACCATCTCCGGAATAAACGCATCGCCAGCGCGCACCCGTTCCAGCACGGCGCGCTCGCGCATGCGCCGGTGCGCCCGAAGGCCCCTGAGAAACGCGGCAGGCTCCTTCACCGGGCCGCCATGGCCGGGCAGGTAGAGCCGGTCGTCGCGGCCGAGCAGCTTTTCCAGCGACGCCATATAGTCGGTCATCGATCCGTCCGGCGGCGCGACGATCGAAGTCGCCCAGGCCATGACGTGATCGGCGGAAAAGACGATGCCGGTGTCGTCAGGCTTGCCGAGAGCGAAAGCCGCATGGTTGGCGGTGTGGCCGGGCGTCAGAAGCGCGGTCAGCGACCAGCCGTCGCCCGCAATCGTCTCGCCATCGGCCAGCGCGATATCCGGCGCGAAATCCATGTCCGAGCTTTCGGCGAACGGATTGATCTCGCCCGCATGCAGCAGCCGTGCAGCCCGGTGCGGTCCTTCGGCGACAACAAGCGCCCCGGTCGCAGCCTTCAGCCGGCGGGCCAGCGGCGCGTGGTCGCGGTGCGTGTGGCTGACGGCGATATGGGTGACCTCGCGACCGTCAAGCGCCGCCATCAGCGCCTGGAAATGCGCCTCGTCCTCCGGCCCCGGATCGATCACCGCGACGGATTTTTTGCCGACGATATAGCTGTTGGTGCCATGGAAGGTGAAGGGACCGGGATTGTTGACGGTGATGCGCTGCACGTCGTCCGCCACCGTCACCGCCTCGCCATGGGCAGGCTTGAAGTCGAGATCGAAGTCCGGACCATCCATGCGCCGTCTCTTCACTTGTACTCGATTTCGATGAAGGACATGAATTCCTTGCCGTTGTTGACGACGTTGTGCTCGACGCCCGCCTCGCGCCGGTAGGCCTGACCCTTGGCGATATCCACCCGCCGCTCGCCCCCCGGTTCCTCAAGCAGGAATTTGCAGTCGGTCATCGGCACGACGACATAGCCCATGCCATGCACATGATGCCCGGTATCGGCCCCAGGCTCGAAATCCCAGCGGGTGATCCGCACAACGTCGTCATCGAGAAGCAGCGTCGGCTTGGCAGGCGGGCGGGCACGAAAAATGCTCATGAAGGTCTCCGGGTTTGAAGGCGAGACTAGAGGGCGGGGAGGGGAATGGGAAGGGCATTGCTCCATCATCACGCGCAGTGTTTGCCGCCTTCACCCCCCTCTGTCACTCCGTGACATCTCCCCCTCAAGGGTGGAGATCATTCCTTTCCCTCATTGCTTCCGAACTTGATGTCAGGGGCGCTGTGTGGCGACGGCCAATCTCCCCCCTTGTGGGGGAGATGTCCCGGAGGGACAGAGGGGGGTAAACCGCCACAACCTCCGCATCCGTTCGAAAAATCCGCGCAAAACCCCAACTTAAGCGTTGTCGCATGCGTGCGGCTTTGCTAAACCGGCTCTCGATTTGGCCGGACGATTTGTTCGCGCCAAGCGTTGGGGCGTAGCCAAGTGGTAAGGCACTGGTTTTTGGTACCGGCACCCCTGGTTCGAATCCAGGCGCCCCAGCCAATTTTACTTCGACAAATTCGATCATATATCCAGCGTTTGGTGTTACTGCGCATCAGTTTTCTGTTGTTCAATTCTGTAACATGGAGCACTGACCGTGATTTAATCTTTATCGTTTTGATGAAATACCATGATGGCATTACAATCCCCGCCGACCAAATATGACTCAGTTCGGTAGCAGACATGGAAACCGTATTCCCACCTGTCTTCAAGTGCATTTACTGCGGGGATGAAAAAGGCCCTTTCTCCAAGGAGCATGTGATTCCTGTTGGCTTGGGAGGGACATGGATTTTGCCTCGCGCAAGTTGCGAGGATTGCAGAAAGAAGACTCAAAAAGTCGAAAACTTCTGCCTTCGAAATCACTTCGGAAATACGCGGATCGCTCTTGACATGAAAACACGGCATCCTGAGCAAAGGCCAGATAACGTAGCTTTCAGTGTCACCAAAAAAGATTTAAGCGTTGAATCTGTATATATACACAAATCCGAATTGCCAATTTTTCTTGTCTTACCCGTATATCCAGCTTCGCGGATCGTAAGAACGTTAACCGACAAGAATATTGTTGATCCGTCTTCAAATGAGTGGGTACATATATCTAGCTTTGAAACGCTTCAGTTCCTCTCAGGTGACGGAGGCGCTGTTAAAATAGCAAGCATGGATTTTACGGGGTTTGCCCGATTTCTTGCAAAAATGGCCCACGGCTATCTAGTTTGTACGCAAGGTGTTGACGGGTTTGAGCATTTTCTCGGAGATTTAATCTGCGAGAAAACCGAGGAGTATTGGCATTGGGTAGGGAGTGTTGTTGATTGGTTTGTGCCACCCCCAACAGACGATGTTTTTCAGATACAAGGGATCACGCACAACGAAACAGGGCACCTAATCGTACGCATCCGGTTATTTCCCAACTTAAACGCTCCAGTATATCATGTGGTAGGCGGCAGGATTCGACCATAATCTCTCACACGCTAGAGCCCCGCCTTCTCCATCTAAATTTTCCGCACTTCCAACTGCTCATCGCGACCTGGATGGTGACCCTGTATGTTCTCTGGTGCAACGTAAAAAAATGCAAAACAAAACCCGCCGATCTTCACCGGCGGGTCCATTCACATCAACACAATCTACGCCAAAAACCCTTACTTCGCCTTGTCGCCGGCCAGAAACTCGTCGCACCAGCTCGGGCCTGACGATTTCTTGATGTCGCCGAGGACGTGGACCGAGCGGATCACGTAATCCGAGGAAACGTTGAGCTGGACGGAGCAGGAGAGGAATTCGGTGCGGGCAGAGGCGATCTTCTTGCCCTTCTTGCCGTTTTCGCCTTCGGCATATTGCGCCGGGATTGTCCGCTTCTTGTAGCCGCCCTTCCAGGAATAGACCGTCATGTCGCCGTTTGAGACGTCCGACTGCGGCGGTCCGAAAGCGGCGAAGAAGACGCCGGCGGGCTGGCCCTTCCAGCGGGCTTCGACGGCATTTCTGGCCGGTCCCACGGTGGTGCAGCCGGCGAGCGCCAGCGCGAGGCCGGCCACGGTCATCAAGCGGAAATTCATCTGGTCAAGTCCCTTTGGCTTTCGTTCTGAAACATCGGTCTGCCAAGGCGGCGCAGCACGGCGGTGGCCAAGGCTTTCAACCCTGCCTCTAGCGCTAAACCGATTGAAAGAAAATCGGCAGAATGACTTATAGGCGCGGTTGCGCGCATAAATTTGCAAGCGTTGCCGAAAGGCCCCAGCAGCGGGCGGCGGGGCTGCCTGACGACCCCCGGAACCTCGGCGCAGCCGCGACGGGCGAAGGCCGGCACCTGTCGTGTGGTCGCTGCCCGGATAAGGCGGGTACGGTTGTGGCGGGCAGGCTTGCCTGCCGGTGCAACGGACTGATCCCGTTGTTTTCAGGCGGCTTGCCGATTTTTCCCATTTTGCGCCTTGTGGAAAGGAAAATGCTGTTCTATAGAGGCGCCGCTGGTCACGGAGTGTAGCGCAGCCTGGTAGCGCACGTCGTTCGGGACGACGGGGTCGGAGGTTCGAATCCTCTCACTCCGACCAGCTTGAATTTTGATTTTCGATTGAAAATCAAAAAGGTGGAATTCCCGAGATTTTCCTGTTTCCCCCTTAAATCCACAACTGTCCGCCCGCGTCGCGCGATGCGGCGTGTATTGCGCCGCTGTCTTCCTTGACCGAAAAAGACAAGATGACTTACAACGGCGTGACATCCGCACACCCATCATGTCCCGTGCTCCCGGCCGCCCTTATTGGCAGCCGCGCCCGGCCTACCGATCAGGAATTCCGGCCCATGTTCGATATCCTCTGGCGTAGCGTGGCGATCGGCCTTGGCGGCACCGTCCTCATGGATCTCTGGGCTTTCCTGTTGTTCTTGGCTGCCGGCCAGTCGCGGCCGAACTGGGCGCCGGTCGGGCGCTGGTTCTGGCACCTGCGCACCGGAAAGGTCTTTCACGAGGATATCGGCAAGGCCGCGCCCTATGAGCATGAACTGGCTCTGGGCTGGATCTGCCACTATGCCGTCGGCATTCTGTACGGCATCCTGCTGATCGTCTTTACCGGCCCGTCCTGGCTTGCCGCGCCGACGTTCCTGCCGGCCTGGATCCTCGGTATCGTCACCGTCGGCGCCGGCTGGTTCCTGTTGCAGCCGGGGCTTGGGATCGGCTGGGCGGCGTCGAAGCTTCCCAATGCCAACACGGTGCGCCTGCTCAATCTTGTCTCCCATACGGTTTTTGCGGCCGGCATGTACGGGACGGCGCTTCTCATCCGCTGAAGACGTTTCTTGCCCCGGGCGATTACCGTGCTATGGCTTTGGCGCGCACCGTTCAAGGACATGTTTTGAAAAAGATAGACGACCTGATTGCCTCCGTGACGAGTATCCACGACCGCTACAAAGCCGGCCGCATGGAGCGGGAAACCGTGCGCGAATGGGTGCTTGGCCTTGGGGGATATCCGGCGCCCTATGCCGAACCGCTGGGTGACGCCGCGGCGTGGTTCAGGCCGGTCCGGGATATGGAGCCGGACGCGCTGAAGGCAGCCGACCTGGAGCGGTTGAAGGCCATCGTCGAAGCCGGGGGCTCGGTCACACTAAACCCGGCGCGGTTCAACGGCCGCTGAGGCCGTCGACATTTCGGATGTTTTGGGGGAAATGCCCGCAAGCACCGCCGTCGACCTTTTGTCGCTGGCGGTGCTTGCGAGACAGACCATTTCAGATGTCGACAGCGGCATCCTTGAAGATTTGCGAAGCCTCGCCGGCGGTCATGCGGAGTAGATCGGTTTCGTCGCGGCGGCGGGAGAACAGCTCGGTCGCCATCAGCTGGTCCGCCAGGTCCGCCGGCAGCGAGAGCACCACCCGGGTCTCGTCCGAACGAAAGCCTGTCAGCGACGAGCGCTTGGCCGTGATCATGCCGCCGGCCACCGTGTTGTTGGTGTCCGGATCGATCAGGATGAAGGCGCCGGTGGTGCGGTTCTGTTCATAGGCGTCGAAAACCGCATTCTCATCGAAGGAAAGATGGACTTTGCCAATGCCGTTCATGGGCAGGAGGCCTGTCCGCTGGTTCCAGCTGCCGGTCTTCAGGTCGAGTTGGCTGAATGGGTTGGCAGTGACGCGCTGGCGTCGCGAGCCGCTCTTCAGCCAGTAACGCCGACCCGGCTGAATGCCCTCCGACTGCAGGGCAACGAGCTGGGCGTCGAAATCGAGGCCGACCTGCGGCTGGCTGTCGATCGAGACGATCATGTCGCCGCGCGACACGTCGACCTGGCGGTCGAGTACCAGCGTGATGGCATCACCGGTAACGGCTGCGTTGCGCACAAGATCGAAGGTGATGATCTTGGTAACGTTGGCAACCATGCCGGACGGCAGGATGACGACACTGTCGCCAGGCTTGACGGAGCCGCCGGCAACCGTGCCCTGATAGCCGCGAAAGCTTTCACCGGGACGCGAGACACGCTGCACCGGCAGGCGGAAGCCGACGGTCTGGGCGGAGCGAACGGTCGCCAGTTCCAGCACTTCGACCAGCGTCTGGCCGTCATACCAGGGCATCGAGGCCTTGCCGTCATAGACGACGTTTTCGCCCTTCAGCGCCGACATCGGAATGGCGGTGATCTGGCGGACGCCGAGCGACAGCGCCAGTTCCCGGAATTGGTGGCTGATCTGGTCGAAGCGGGCGCGATCATAGTCGACCAGATCGAACTTGTTGACGGCGAGGACGAACTGCTTGATGCCCATCAGCGAGGCGATCGTCGCGTGGCGGCGGGTCTGTTCCAGCAGGCCGGTGCGGGCGTCAACCAGCAAAATGGCGAGATCGGCCGTGGACGCGCCGGTTGCCATATTGCGGGTATACTGCTCATGGCCGGGGGTGTCGGCGACGATGAAGGAACGCTTGTCGGTGGCGAAGTAGCGATAGGCGACATCGATGGTGATGCCCTGTTCGCGCTCGGCCTGAAGACCGTCGAGCAGCAATGCGAAATCGGGCAGGCCGAGATCGTTCTGCTTGCCACTGTCGCGGCGCAGCGTCGCTGCCTGGTCTTCCTTGACGGCCTTGGTGTCCCAGAGCAGCCGGCCGATCAGGGTGGACTTGCCGTCATCGACGCTGCCGCAGGTGATGAGGCGCAAGGGGCGCGTGTCGCGCGGCAGGCGCGCGGCGTCAACCGCCGGGAAAGCGGTGATCGTGCCTGTGGGTGCCTCAACGGCTTGTGCGGTTGCGGAAACGGTCATCAGAAATATCCTTCGCGCTTCTTCTTTTCCATCGAGCCGGACTGGTCCCGGTCGATGGCGCGGCCCTGCCGTTCGGAAACCGTGGCGATTTCCAGTTCGGCAATGACCTCTTCGAGATTGGTAGCCTCAGAGGGGATGGCGCCCGTCAGCGGAAAATCGCCAAGCGTGCGGAAACGGATCGAGCCATGCTTGACGGTTTCGCCGGGCAGAAGTTCCAGGCGCGGGTCTTCGGCAAGGATCATCATGCCGTCGCGCTCCACGTAGGGGCGCTCCTTGGCGTAGTAGAGCGGCACCAGCGGAATGTCTTCCACCTGGATGTAGCGCCAGATATCGACCTCGGTCCAGTTCGACAGCGGGAAGGCTCGCACGCTCTCTCCCTTGCGGATCATGCCGTTGTAGATGTTCCAGAGTTCCGGACGCTGGGCGCGCGGATCCCAGCGATGCTCGGGCGTGCGGAACGAATAAATCCGTTCCTTGGCGCGGCTTGCCTCTTCGTCGCGGCGCGCGCCGCCGAAAGCCGCATCGAAGCCGCCGGCATCCAGCGCCTGACGCAGGCCTTCGGTTTTCATGATGTCGGTGAACAGCGCCGAGCCGTGGGTGAACGGGGTCACGTTTTCAGCGGCACCGCGCGGATTGATATGCTCGATGAAGTCGAGATCGTACTTCTTCACGATGTCGTTGCGGAACGCGATCATCTCGGCAAACTTCCAGCCGGTGTTCACATGCAAGAGCGGGAAGGGCACGCGGCCGGGGTAGAACGCCTTGCGCGCCAGATGCAGCAGCACGGACGAATCCTTGCCGACGGAATAGAGCATCACCGGCTTGTCGAACTCGGCGGCGACTTCGCGAAAGATATGAATCGCCTCGTTCTCGAGCGCCTTCAGATGCGGATCGAGCGGCGTTTTTGTCGTCTGCGGATTGTGCAGTTCCGTTTCCGGAAGGGTACTGGGCATTTCAAGTCTCCGGGAGTGTCTGTGGTGCGAGCCTGCGCGGATTATCGCGCAATGCTGCTGGAAAGGGGACTGCTCGAAATCGGCGATGCTTGCGGAATGGTCGAGGCGACGGCTTCCGCGACGTGAAGGCCGCATTCGCGCTTCTCGTCGTTCTCCCACCACCAGCGGCCGGCACGCTCTGGCTCGCCCGGCTTGATGGCGCGGGTGCAGGGCTCGCATCCGATCGACGGATAACCGCGGGCATGAAGCGGGTTGACCGGGATCGCTTCCGCCGCGACGTGGGCACGGATCGTTTCGATGTCCCAGTCGGCCAGCGGATTGATCTTGATCAGGCCACGGTCGAGATCGGCCTCGGCAAACGGCGTGTCGGCGCGATTGCCCGACTGGCCGCGGCGCAGGCCGGTGATCCAGAAGGATGCCCCTTCGAGTGCGCGCGCAAGAGGCTTCACCTTGCGCGCGCCACAACAGGCATGTCTGGCTTCGACGCTGTCGTAGAAACCGTTCATGCCGTACTTGGCGGCGTAGGCGTCGATATCGTCCTGCTCGGGATAAAACCGCTTGATCAGAATGCCGTAGGTTTCTTCGGTCTTGTCGATCAGCGCGACGGTTTCGTTGAAAAGGCGGCCGGTCTCCAGCGTCGAAACGTCGATGCCGAACTTGCCCGTGCCGATGGCGGCCGTAATCACCTGGTCCTCGATGCCGAGGCTGGTGGTGAAGACCGACTTGCCGTCAAGCGCGGCGACGAGCGCCAGCCGTCCGGAAAGGTCGAGACTTTCCAGTTGGCTGTTGAGCGCACTAGCGCGATTTTCAAGCGATGCGGATGTCATGGGAGGAAATCCTGATTTTCTTGCCACGGAATATCGCAGCCCTGTGTGACAAAAGACAGAAAAACGGATTTCTAATGTCGGCGGATCAGAGCAAATATCTCTCCGTTCGGCAAAAAATGCAGAATAGTGGATGAAAAGACACAGTTTACAGCTAAAATCTATCAATTTTGTAGTTTATTTTCGCTGGGAATGCGTTTTGGTCACATCCGCTCCCTTTAAGGATCGCTATCCTTTCCTCGATCGTCTTCGGTGTTTCGATGGCCGAGAGAGCGGCTTTTTCCAGATCGGCATTCTCGACCGCCGCGCCTGTGGGAACGCTGGCGATGATCGTGTCCATCGTTGTTTCGCCTTCGATGTACACCGAGTACACGTCGAGGTCGCGCACCGTCGCATGACCGCGAAGGAGGATTGTCCGCCTTCCGTCGACCGTTGTTTCCCGGAGTTCGTCGATGCGCATGGCGTTTTTGCCCTGGCCGGATATCGTTCCGGGTTTCGCCATTTTCGTGATGTCGAGCGGCTTCAACGGGGTATCGATGACCAGAAGCATCGCCCCCGAGGGATGAAAGAACATGGCGACAGGTTCCAGCTTGAGCTCGAATCCATCCGGGGGAACGATACTCCAGCTGGTTCCGGGCAATGTCTGGCGCTCGGCGGCAGTCGCCGGCGCGGCCAGCAAGGTCAGGAAAACGCATGCCATGCGCAGGAATGGGGGCATGTCCGTTTCCCTTCGTGCAAGCGTGAATTATTTGATGGATATGCCGTCGCGGATGCTGGCGAGGCGATCGTAGTGGAAACCGGTGATCGGGTGCTGGGCGATCATCAGGATTCCCTTGCCATTGTCGATTCGAAACCAGGCGATGCCGCCCAAAGTCTTGTTCGTCGCCTTGTCCTTGCGGGTGTAGGTGACTTCAAGTACCCGGCCGCGCGTCGTGTCGCGGACGGTCGTTTCGAGGAACTCGGCATCCGGATATTGCTCGGCAATCTGGCCGCGCACCTTGTCGCCGTCGCCCTCGGCACTCATGTCGCTCTGTCCGTCCGCATCACCGACGAAAACCATGGCAAACAACTGGTCGAGCGCACCACCCATATCGCTGCCCGGGCCGTCCGTGATGATGGCGACGCTTCCCATCACGATCTCTGCGATGCGCATCCCCGCGAGATCATCGAAGCGATAGGGCAGGGCCTCGGCGCGCTGGTCGATGGTCTGATCCACTTCACGCGCCGTCAGCAGCGACGCTTCGATTGCCGCCTGATTGACCAAGCTGGCCGCGTTCGCCGGGATGACGGCAATGACCATGCCGTTGCTTTTGGCCCCTTGGATCGACACCGAAACGATATGGGAATTGCGCAGCGTCATGTAGCCCTTGAAGTAGAGCGCATGGCGGCCGCCGATGGTCATCTCGCGCATCTCGTCCATCCGGGCGACGTTTTCGCCTTCACCCTGCATGCTGCCGACTTCTCCCAGGTCCGACAGTTTCAACGGCGTCGGCTCTGACTGCATGATCATCATCGCCGCCTTCGAGGGATGGATGAACATCGTGATGGGATCGCGGGTGAGGGTGAATTCCGGCGGCGGCTCGATGCTCCAGCTGGTGCCCGGCACATTGACCGCGTCCGCGGCCTGAGCCGGCATCGTGGAAAGCATCAGCAAAGCACTGGTCACGAATGCAATCAGGCGCATATCTGTGTCCTCACGGGATGTAGGTCAAAGAGTAGCGCGGGCCTGCCGTCGCATCAACGGCGATTCTCCCGACTGTTCCTTGACGGCGGCGAGCCAGCGATTATTCGCATGCGACCGGGAAAGACTTACCGGTCGCTGGTCTCCCAGCGCGGATTGATCCACGGTTCCTGATTGCTGCGGGGCAGGGGCTGCTTGCCGAGGATATGGTCGGCCGCCTTTTCGCCGGTCATGATCGACGGGCCGTTGAGGTTGCCGTAAGTCACATGCGGGAAGATCGATGAGTCCGCAACGCGCAGTCCATCGACGCCGATGACCCGGGTTTCCGGATCGACGACGGCCATCGGATCGTTTTTGTCGCCCATCTTGCAGGTGCCGCAGGGGTGATAGGCGCTTTCCAGATGCTCGCGCAGGAAGGCGTCGATCTGATCGTCCGTCTGGACCGCTTCGCCGGGCTGGATTTCCGGTCCGCGATACTGATCGAACGCTTGCTGGCCGAAGATCTCGCGGGTGAGGCGGACACAGTGGCGGAACTTCTCCCAGTCTTCCGGATGGCTCATATAGTTGAACTTGATCACCGGATCGGCCTTCACGTCCGGCGAGCGCAGCGTGACGGAACCACGCGATTTCGAGTGGTTGTAGCCGACATGCACCTGGAAGCCGTGGCTCCTGGCCGCCGCCTTGCCGTCATAGGAAATCGCCACCGGCAGGAAGTGATACTGGATATCCGGCTGTTTGACGCCGGGAGCCGAGCGCAGGAAGGCGCAGGCCTCGAACTGGTTGGAGACGCCGAGACCGGATTTGGTGAACAGCCATTGCGCGCCGGCAACCCCCTGCCAGAACCACGGCAGCCAGGAATAGAGCGACACGGGCTTGGTCGAGACCTGCTGGAAATAGAATTCCATATGGTCCTGCAGATTGGCGCCGACCCCCGGCCGGTCGGCCTTGACCTCGATGCCCATTTCCTTCAGGTGCGCCGCCGGCCCGATGCCCGACAGCATCAGGAGCTTCGGCGAGTTGAACGAGGATGCCGAGACGACGACCTCTCGGTTGGCCTTCACCACCTCGATCTTGCCGCCGCGCTCGATCTCGACGCCCACGGCGCGGCCGTTCTCGATGACGATCTTGCGGGCATAACAGCGCAGCAGCTTGACATTCGGCCGCTTCAGCGCCGGCCGCAGATAGGCGGATGCGGTCGACCAGCGCCGGCCGTTGTGCACCGTCTGCTCCATCAGGCCGAAGCCCTCCTGCTTGGAGCCGTTATAGTCGTCGGTCAGCTCGAAACCGGCCTGCTGGCCGGCATCGACAAAGGCCTTGAACAGCGGGTTCCTGAAGCTGCCGCGCTTGACATGCAGCGGCCCGTCATTGCCGCGCCAGCCATCCTCGCCGCCCTTGGAATTTTCCATGCGCTTGAAATAGGGCAGAACGTCGGCATAGCCCCAGCCGCGCGCGCCAAGTTCCTCCCACTCGTTGTAGTCTTCCATCGAGCCGCGCACATAGACCATGCCGTTGATCGAGGACGAGCCGCCGATGACCTTTCCACGCGGAGCCGTGATCCGCCGGTTGTTGAGGTTCGGCTCAGGCTCGGAAAGATAACCCCAGTTGTAGCGGCTCATACTCATCGGCCAGGCAAGGGCTGCCGGCATCTGGATAAACGGTCCGAAATCGGACCCGCCATATTCCAGCACCAGAACGGTATTCTTGCCGTCCTCGGAAAGACGATAGGCAAGGGCCGAGCCCGCGGAGCCGGAACCGATGATGACGTAGTCTGCCTGTTGCATGGCGGTGATCTTTCTTATCCCAGCATCCGCCTTTGGTGGCTTCTGGTGTCGAGTTATAGGGTCTGGCTGCCTCTTCTCCCCACCGGGGAGAAGGTGGCCCACAGGGCCGGATGAGGGGGAGCCCCAAAGTTGAAGCTTTACCGCACCGCCCCCTCATCGCCTCGCATGCGCTCGGCACTTCTCCCCGTCGGGGAGAAGAGGCAGTAAAATCTCAATACGGCGAATCGACTTTGCCCATCGCCACATAGACGCTCTTCAGCTCACTATAGTGATTGAGCGCGGCAACCGAGTTCTCCCGACCGAAGCCGGATTGCTTGGAACCGCCAAAGGGCACTTCCACCGGCGCCAGATTGTAAGCGTTGATCCAAAGCGTGCCGGCTTCAAGCGCATCCGCCACACGGTGGCCGCGCGTGAGGTCCGAGGTAAAGACGCCGGCCGAAAGGCCGAATTCGGTGGCATTGGCGCGGGCGACCACTTCGTCCTCGCTGTCGAAGTCGAGCACG
This sequence comes from Rhizobium herbae, assembly GCF_017873135.1. GTDB lineage: Bacteria > Pseudomonadota > Alphaproteobacteria > Rhizobiales > Rhizobiaceae > Pararhizobium > Pararhizobium herbae. The sequence continues at coordinate 299,310 of NZ_JAGGJV010000005.1, forward strand.
CACATGACGGGCCCAAAGATCTCCTCGCGGCAGATGGTCATGTCGTCGGTGACGTCGGCAAACACGGTCGGCTGGATGTAGTTGCCGGCCGACGAGACGGAATTCGGAATTCCGCCACCCGTCAGCAGCGTCGCGCCCTCGGCCTTGCCCTTCTCGATATAGGAAAACACCTTGTCGAGCTGCGCCTTGGAGACTATCGGGCCGAACTGCGTCGCCTCGTCCATCGGGTCGCCGATGACGATCTTTTCGGTGCGTTCCTTGAGGCGCTTGAGGAACTTGTCCTTGATGCCCCTCTGCACGAAGACGCGGGTGCCGTTGGAGCAGACCTGGCCGGTCGAGTAGAAATTGCCGAGCATGGCGCCGCCGATGGCGCTTTCGAGATCGGCGTCGTCGAAGACGATGAGCGGCGACTTGCCGCCGAGTTCCATCGTCACGTGCTTGAGGTTGGAGGCGGCCGCACCGGCCACCTTCTTGCCGGTCTCGACCGAGCCGGTCAGCGAGACCTTGGCGACATCCTTGTGGTTGACGAGCAGCGGGCCGGTCGAACGATCCCCCTGAATGACGTTGTAGAGGCCCTTGGGCAGGCCGGCCTCGATGAGGATTTCGGCGATCTTCAGCGCGCCGAGCGGGGTGTTTTCGGACGGCTTGAAGACCATGGCATTGCCGCAGATCAGCGCCGGGGCGCCCTTCCAGCAGGCGATCTGCTGCGGATAGTTCCAGGCGCCGATGCCGACGCAGACGCCGAGCGGAACGCGCTTGGTGAAGGCGAAATCTTGGCCCAGCGGAATATAGTCGCCGTTCAGCGCCGATGCCGCGACGCCACCGAAGAATTCGAAGGCGTCGGCGCCGGAGGTCGGATCGGCGACGATGGTTTCCTGGATCGGCTTGCCGGTGTCGAGCGTTTCAAGTTCGGAAAGCTCGCGGTTGCGCTCCCGCATGATATCGGCGGCGCGCTTGAGGATGCGGCCGCGCGCGGTCGGGCTCATGGCCGCCCATTCAGGTTGCGCACGCTTGGCGGCGGCGATTGCCTTTTCGACAATGGCAGGCGTTGCGGCATGCAGCCGGGCGATCACTTCGCCGGTGGCCGGATAAAGGCTGTCGAAGGCGGCGCCGTCGATATCCTCGACATATTCGCCGTCGATGAAATGGGAGGCTGGCGGTTGGGCTTTCATCTTATTCCCCTCGCGGAAAGCGTTTGGATTCTTCGAGATTGTCGAGATTCATGTGGTTGCGCATGTAGCGCTCGGATGCCTTCTGCAGCGGCTGGTGGTCCCAGGGATAGTAGGCGCCGTTGCGCAGCGCCTCATAGACCACCCAGCGCCGCGCCTGGCTTTCGCGCACGGCCGCGTCGAATTGCGCCATGTCCCAGCGCGCCTCGCGCATATCGGTAAAGGCCTTCAATGTGGCTGATATGACGGGATCGGTCGGGTTCTTGGCCAGATTGTTCAGCTCCAGCGGATCGATTTCCAGATTGAACAGTTGGTCGGGATCGAGCGCGCAGTGGATGTATTTCCACTTGCCTTCGCGAATGCAGACGAGCGGCGCATAGGAGCCTTCGGCGGCATATTCCATCAGTACCGGCGCGATGCGCTCGGCACCGTTGATGACCGGCAGGAGGCTTTCGCCATCCGTCCAGGGCATGATCTCGTCCATGGAAATGCCGGCGAGATCGCAAAGTGTCGGCGTTAGGTCGAGATTGGAAGTGGGGGCCAGATGCAGGCCGGGGGTGACACCTGGACCGGCGACCATCAGCGGCACGCGGGCCGAGCCCTCGAAGAAGTTCATCTTGAACCACAGCCCGCGCTCGCCGAGCATGTCGCCGTGATCCGAGCAGAACAGGATCAGCGTGTCGTCGAGCATTCGCGTGCGGGTCAGCGTATCGACCAGCTCCCCGACCTTCTCGTCGAGATAGGAGATATTGGCGAAATAGGCCTGCCGCGACCTGCGGACGTTCTCGTCTGTCACCGAAAAGTTCCGGTAGTCGCAGGCATGGATCAGCCGCTGCGAATGCGGGTCCTGATCCTCCGGCGCGATATCGCCGACTTCAGGCAGAAGCTGGTCGCAATCGTTGTAGAGGTCCCAGAACTTCCGCCGCGCCACATAGGGGTCGTGCGGATGGGTGAAGGAGACGGTCAGCGCCCATGGGCGACGTGCGTCGTCACCATGCTCGCGCGACAGCTGGTAGAGTTTCTGGTTGGCCAGAAACGCCACCTCGTCGTCATATTCCATCTGGTTGGTGATCTCGGCAATGCCGGCGCCGGTGACCGATCCGAGATTGTGATACCACCAGTCGATCCGCTCGCCCGGCTTGCGGTAGTCCGGTGTCCAGCCGAAATCGGCCGGATAGATGTCTGTCGTCAGGCGTTCCTCGAACCCGTGCAGCTGGTCCGGCCCGACGAAATGCATCTTGCCGGACAGAGCCGTGTAATAGCCGGCACGGCGCAGGTGATGCGCATAGGTCGGGATGGAGGAGACGTATTCGGCGGCGTTGTCATAGACCTGCGTGCGGCTCGGCAACTGTCCGGCCATGAACGAGGCGCGGGCAGGGGCGCAGAGCGGCGAGGAGGTGTAGTTGTTGCGGAAACGCGCCGAGCGCCTGGCCAGCGCCTTCATATGCGGCGCTGCTAAAAACTCCGCCGGGCCATCGGGAAAGAACTTTCCGTTCAGCTGGTCGACCATGATGATGAGGATGTTCGGCCGGCCTTTGGTCATGCGGCGTTTTCCCGTGTCGAAAGAGCATTCAGATTGAGCGTGATGTAGTCGTCGGTCAGCGCCATCGAGGCCTCCGCCGTCACCGGCGAAGAGCCGAGCGAACGTCGAATATAAAGCCCATCGATCATCGCGGCAGTGCCTTCTGCGATGCGCTGCGCATCATCTGCGACACAGAGGCACTTGAGGCTGGCAACGAGATTGGAATGCAGCCGGCGGGCATAGATGACGAGGAACCGCCGGGTCTCTTCGGAGCGCTGCGCTTCCGAGTAGAAGGCGAGCCACGCGGCGATGGTTTCCGGGGCGAACTGGTCGGCCTGGAAGCTGACGCGCACGATCGCCGAGATGCGCTCGCGCGGCGTGTCCGCGGCCTTGAGCGCCGTCACCGTATCGTCGCGCAATTGCTTCAGCAGGGAGCGCACGGTTTCGACCAGCAGCTGCTCCTTGCTGCCGAAATAGTGATGCGCCAGCGCTGCCGAAACGCCGGCATGCCGCGCAATGTCGGACATGGTGACGGCCAGCGTGCCCTGATCGCCGATGACATGCAGGGCTGCGTCCACAAGCGCCTTGCGGCGCACCGGTTCCATCCCGATTTTCGGCATTGTCGATCCCTCTTATGGGAACAGTGTATTTTTGATTGATCCATCAATCAATAAAAAACTGCCGTGGTTGTGAAGGATTTTCTTGCCATTGAAACGGGGTGCGGTTTCAACTGGGAAGGGGTGGCTAAAGCCCGGGAGCAAGAGGACATATCCGATGAAATTGCTGTTTTCCTCCTGGCAGGCTTGGGCGCTTCTCTCCGCTGTCTTTGCCGCGCTCACCGCGATTTTCGCCAAGATCGGTATCGAGAATGTCAATTCCGATTTTGCGACCTTCATCCGCACGATCGTCATCCTCCTGGCCATCGCGCTCATGCTGTTCGTCACCGGAAACTGGCAGGCGCCGGATATCGTCTCGGCCAAGAGCTGGCTGTTCCTGGTCCTGTCGGGGCTTGCAACCGGCGCATCGTGGCTCTGCTATTTCCGGGCGCTGAAGATTGGCAATGCCGCACAGGTCGCGCCGGTCGACAAGCTGAGCGTCGTGCTTGTCGCCATGTTCGCCGTGCTCTTCCTGGGCGAACGGCTGTCGCCGGCGCATTGGGCAGGGGTCGCCATGGTTGCCGGCGGCGCCGTGCTTCTGGCGCTCAAGATTTGAAGGCGGAAATTTGCAACCAGGCTTTGTATTTTAAAAGAATGTTATTCTATCGCAGATTACATAAATGCGAAAATCATGATTGGAGGCTGCGTCATGAGTCAGAATTTCGACACGGCTCTCAAGCCGCCCTTCAGCGAAAAATGGGGATGGTTCGTCGCGCTCGGAGTGCTGATGATCATGGGCGGCGGCATCGCCTTCGGCAATGTCATGGCCGCGACGGTGGCATCCGTCTATACCGTCGGCATCGTCATGTTGCTCGGCGGCATTTTGCATATGGCGCACGCCTTCCGCGTCAAGAAGTCGGAAAGTGCGTTCTACTGGAGCTTCAGTGGCGCCTGCTACACTGTCGCCGGCATCTTTGCCCTTCTCAATCCGCTGCTTGCATCCGCCACGATCACCTTGCTGATGGCCGTCGCATTGATCGTCGCCGGAGCCTTCCGGATCTGGACGGCGATCAAGCTGCGGCCGCTCGACGGATGGCGATGGATTGCGCTTGGCGGGCTGCTGACGCTTGTTGCCGGCCTCGTCATCGCCGCCGGATGGCCGGTCAACAGCCTGTGGATTCTCGGTCTGTTCCTGGCAATCGATCTGGTCATGCAGGGCCTCGCGCTCATCGCCTTCGGTGTTCTCGCCAAGGGGTGAGCGAAGGTTTAAAGGGTTGAAATAGGTTGTGTGTCCTCTTGCTAACGCACGGCAGTCATTGAATTTTCATCAAATTGTCATGCTCGGGAAACGGAAAATTCAGGTCTCGGAAGCGATCTTCCGCGCGATCTCGTGTCCGTTTCCTGGAGTTCCCGCATGTCCGCCGCCCCGCTTGCCGCTTCAGTCGAAATGCTGTCCCTGCGCCGATTCGGCGACGACCAGATCGTCACGCTTGCCAAGCTTGCGATCGAAAACGCCTTCCAGCCGATCGTCGAGATCGCCACCGGCGCCGTGTTCGGCTACGAAACGCTGATGCGCGGCTTCGAGCGTCTGGGGTTCAAATCGCCGCTGGAACTGCTCGACAAGGCCGAGGAGGCGGGCCAGCTGCTGGCGCTGGAGCATATGATCAACACCCGCGCCTTTGCCGGCTTCGCCAGCCTGCCGGATTTCGCCTCCCGCACCCTGTTCGTCAATTTCGACAGCCGCCTGATCGGGCTTGAAGGCGACGTCGTCGAGCGGCTCGGCAATCACCTGAAGCGTTCCAATATTCCGCCATCGTCGATCTGCTTCGAACTGTCCGAACGTTTCGACAGCGGCAAGATGCCGGATTTTTCCGGGTTGGTGAAAAAGCTGCGGCTCGCCGGTTTCAAGCTGGCGATCGACGATTTCGGCGTCGGTTTCAACGGGCTGAAACTGCTCTGCGACCAGCCGGTGGACTATGTGAAGATCGACCGGCATTTCATATCCGGCATCGAATCGAGCCCGCGCAAGCGTCATATCGTCCGCCATACGATCAACACGGCCCATGTGTTGGGCACGCGTGTGATCGCCGAAGGGGTCGAGACCGAAGCCGAGTTCGCCACCTGCCGCGATCTCGGCTGCGATCTTGTCCAGGGCTATTTCGTCGCCCGTCCGACGGTGCACTTCGCCGACCTGCAGCCGGCCTATCCGCATCTGGAACAGTCGGCAAGCGCACGCCGCCAGTCGACCTCGCTCGACAGTATCCTCATCCGCAAGCAGATCGAGCAGGTTCCGGCGCTGCGCGAAAACGACGACCTGGATTCGGTGTTCGAACTGTTTCGCCGGTCGCCGCAGCGCAGTTTCTTTCCGGTGCTGAATGCCAATGGCGAGCCGCGCGGCGTGCTGCATGAATATCACGTCAAGGAGATGATCTATCATCCCTTCGGCCGCGATCTCCTGAAGAACCATCTGTACCAGCGCCATATCTCGCATTTCGTCAGCCCGGCGCCGATCGCTGATCTGGAGACGCCGGCCGACGAGATGCTGAAGATCTTTGCCGGCATGGACGGCAGCGATTGCGTCATCCTGACGGAAAACATGCGCTATGCCGGTGTGTTGTCTGCGTCCTCGCTCCTGAAGATCATCAGCGAAAAACAGTTGAAGACCGCGCAGGAACAGAACCCGCTGACCGGCCTTCCCGGCAACCGCGCCATCCGCGATTATGTCCAGGGCGCGGTGCTTGACGCGGATGAGGCGCGCTATTTCTGCTATTGCGATTTCGACAGCTTCAAGCCCTTCAACGATCACTACGGCTTCCAGAAGGGCGATCTGGCCATCTCGCTGTTTGCCGCGCTGATGCGTCGGCATTTCATCGGCGAGGAAAAGTTCCTCGGCCATGTCGGCGGCGACGATTTCTTCATCGGCGTCAGCGGCTGGACGCCCGAGGAAGTGGGCGCCGTGCTGACACGGGTTCTTTCCGAATTCCGCAGCGATGTCCGCCAGCTCTATTCGCAGGAGCATCAGCAAGCCGGTTACATGACCGGCCATGGCCGCAGCGGTGACACAACCATCTTTCCGCTGATGCGCTGCTCGATCGCCGTGCTCATCCTGCCGGAAGGTTTTGTCTTCTCCGACGCCCAGGCCGTCAGCGCCCGCATCGCCGAGATCAAGAGCCTGGCGAAGGAAAGCGACAGCGGCCTGGTTTTCGAAACCTTCGGCGGTACGAACTGAAACGACAACGGGCCGGAATCCCATCATGGATTCCGGCCCGTTTCTGCATGATCCCGAAGCGTCTATCCGCGATCGGGTACGCTCATGCTTCGACAATACGCCTGTCACGGCGTCAGTGGTGTGACCGCCATTGCCCGATGTTTGTTGCCCATTGTCTGATAGGCGACCGTGACCCTTTCGCCGACCTTCAGGCCCGGATCCTTGAACCCTCCCGGCAGCAGGAATTTGGTGCCGTTCTTCAGCGTCAGCGTCATGGCCTGCGCGTCGTAGGCGCGGATGGTGCCGGTCGTGGTGCTGGCTGCGAAGGCGGCTGACGAAAGGGAGATTGCGGAGAGAAGGGTCAAAGAGGTCAGAAGAGCACGCATTGGTGTCGTCCTTGCTGGGTCCGTACATCCCGGACCGATCGTCGCAAAACCGTCCGGAGCCCGTCGTGTCGCGGCTGGGGAACCGCCGGCGTCTCCCGGTTTTGCAAGATGACGCTAGACCCGGCTTTTTCCGGTTTCAAATTAAAGAAACTTAATGTTGGCAATGGCTTGGGTGGCCAAATTTTGCCACGATGGAGCGCAGCAGTCGTTGCTTCTCAGGGATTTGCCGCAATCCTTGGATGTTCGCGCATTTCGGCACGCCGGCCGATCCGGAACAAAACACAGCTTTGCCGTTTCGGCCTGGCGCGCTAGATAACCGGCAATCACCCAGCAAGGAGAACACCGTGACCCTGCCGACCGAAATGACCTATGTCGATCTTCCGTCCCCCGGCGGGCCGGAAAAGATGGTTTTGGCACGCGGACCGCTGCCGGATCTGAAGCCCGGCGACATCCTGATCCGTGTCGAAGCCGCCGGCGTCAACCGCCCCGACGTGCTGCAGCGCCTCGGCATGTATCCGCCGCCGCCGGGCGCAAGCCCGATCCTCGGGCTGGAGGTTGCCGGTGAAGTCGTTGCCCTGGGCGAGGGGGCCGAAGGCTTCATCGTTGGCGACAAGGTCTGCGGTCTGGCCAATGGCGGCGGCTATGCGGAATTCTGCGCGCTTCCCGCGACGCAGGCCATGCCCTGGCCGAAAGGCTATGACGCGGCCCGCGCGGCCGCCCTGCCGGAAACCTTCTTCACCGTCTGGGCCAATGTCTTTCAGATGGCCGATCTGGTCGAAGGCGAAAAGATCCTCATTCACGGCGGCTCCAGCGGCATCGGCACCACCGCCATCCAGCTTGCCCGCGCCTTCGGCGCCGAGGTCTTCGTCACCGCCGGCAGCAAGGACAAATGCGAAGCCTGCGTTTCGCTCGGCGCCAAACGGGCGATCAATTACCGCGAGGAGGATTTCAAATCGGTCATCCTGGAGGAAACCGCCGGCATTGGCGCCGACGTCATCCTCGACATGGTCGGCGCCCCCTATTTCGACCGCAACATCGCTTCCCTTGCCAAGGACGGACGCCTGTCGATCATCGCCTTCCTCGGCGGCGCCACGGTGGAAAAGGCCAATATATCAGCCATTCTCGGCAAGCGCCTGCACATCATGGGCTCGGCGATGCGCCCGCGCACGGCCGTCGAGAAGGAATCGATCCGCGACGATCTGGAGGATAATGTCTGGCCGTTGTTGGAAGACGGCGACATCGCGCCGGTCATGCACGCGGTCGTGCCGTTTCCGCAGGTTTCCGAAGCGCATCGGCTGATGGAAGCCGGCGATCATATCGGCAAGATTGTCATGACGTTCTAAAGTCTGAAACAGGGCGCCCTTGCAATCGGCAAGAATCGGACTACCTTCAGATCAGCTTCAACAGAACGAAAGGAAGGTGATCCAGTGTCTAATGAGATTTCGAACCTCGTAACGGGCATGGGAGTTGTGATGGTAGGAACGAGGCAGCCCTCGATCTGAACCACCCTTCCTGCGGGTCGCATCGTGGATGCGGTCCGGGCCTTTTACCTGGCCAAAACTCATGGAGGGCCGCCTTGTGCGGCCCTTTTTGTTTGTCTGCTGCAATGCCTGCGGGATTGTGTTTGGGCTTTACCGGTAGATTTCTCTGCGATTGTCTACTCCAGCACGATCAACTTCTCATCGATGATTTCACACAGCAGACGATAGTCGCCGACGCGGTAGCTCCAATAATGCTTGAGCGGGCCGGTCAACTGTTTGCCGAGTTGACGAGGATTGTCAGTCGCAGCAAGCCTGTCCGAGAGAAAGGAAAGGATGCGAATTGCGGCTTGTCTGTCCAGATTGTTGATATTCTTCGTGCTCTTGCCGTGATTTCAATCGTCCAGCCTTACCTCGGCCAGAGAGTAGACGGCTTCGTCACCGTTCCGCACGCGCGCAGCGATTTGCGCGGCGAGATTGTAGTCTTCGATATCCTCAAGGCCTTGCTTTATGAACTGATGAACATGGAATTCCTTGCTTTGCCCTGTCTCGCGGGCAAGCTGTTCCAGTTGCTTTTCAGCAGCATCAGAAAGGCGAATTGAAAGCGTCATTGGATTGCTCCGAAGATATCTTGTCTTCTCTTTAGCATAAATCGAAGCCTCTTCCGAGCGTTGTATCCTGCTTGAGTATTGCCGCCTGCTTCCCTCTTCAGACCCCGAACCGTCCCAACGCCGGTATCTTCACCGCCGGGCGCAGCACGTCGAAGCCGGCGACCAGCCCCATGAAATGAACCTCCAGCCCGCTGCGCACCCCGACTGATACCCCGAGCAGCCCGTACAGCGTCGCGTGCATGTCCAGCCCGTCGGCATCGACCGAAAACAGCTTGCCCTCCGGCAGGTAGTCGCGGCCGACAGCGTCCGGCGGCAGCACGGCGCCAAGCTCCGGCACCGAGCGCAGCACGTGGGCGACGAAGGTGTTGGAGTTTGGCCCCGGCCAGATGCGGTAGCCACCCGGCTTGGAATAGGGGTAGGACTGGATCGCCTGTTCGATCTTCGGGATCAGCCGGGCTGCCTCGTCGCCGTCGACGCTGACGACCAGATGCGGCGTGTTCGAATACCACCGCGCATCGGCGACATAGGCGTTGCGGCGGATCGGTGAACCCCAGCCGACCTTGTCATAGCGATTGTACGTCGTATCGCCCTTGCCCTTGGTGACGATCCAGGAATGGCTGGCGACCGCCCCCTTCATGCCGCCGGTCGTGGCCGAAAAGACGTAGATCGCCGCGTCCTCGCTCTCCTTCGGCTTGGGCAGGATTTTCGCCGAAGACCAGTCCGCCTCCCGCCAGCTTGCCGGCCTTTCCTTGACATACCACCATCCGGCCGAAGCGAGCGCCGGCAGGAGATAGACGAACAGGATTGCGAGAAGCAGCCGGCGGAAAAATTTCATGTGTCGGTCCGGGTTTTGTGTTGCGTTGTCTTGGTCTAAAGACACGGGCAGAAATTGGATAATTGAGGGCAGAAGCATGTCGAACCCGGTACTTGTCGAAGTCACGCGCGGAAATCTGGTCGAAAGCCGTCATCGCGGTCTGGTGATCGCCGTCGATGGCGACGGGAAAACCGTGTTTTCGCTCGGGGATACCGATGCCGGCATCTTCCCGCGCTCTGCCTGCAAGGCCATGCAGGCACTGCCGCTGATGGAGACCGGTGCTGCCGATGCCTACGGGTTCGGCAACAGGGAACTGGCGCTGGCCTGCTCCTCCCACAATGGCGAGCCGGAACATGTAGCGCTGGCCGCCGCGATGCTGGCGGCGGCGGGCAGGGACGTCTCCACGCTCGAATGCGGCGAACACTGGTCGTTCAATCAGGACACCATCATCGGCCAGGCCCGCTCGCTCGATCATCCGTCACAGTTGCACAACAATTGTTCTGGAAAACATGCCGGCTTCGTCTGTGCCTGCTGCCACAGCGGGCAGGAAACCGCCGGCTATGTCACCTACGACCACCCGCTCCAGCGCGAAATCCGCGGCGTGATGGAAAGCCTGACGGGCGCGGCGCTGGCGCACGACAATTGCGGCACCGATGGCTGCTCGATCCCCACCTATGCTGTGCCGCTGAAGGGCCTTGCCCATGGCTTTGCCAGGATGGCGACCGGCGTCGGTCTGGACGCGGTCCGCGCGAAGGCCTCGAAGCGGCTGATCGAAGCCTGCATGGCCGAACCCTTCTATGTCGCCGGCAGCAAGCGCGCCTGCACCCGGCTGATGCGGACCGCCCCCGGCCGCATCTTCGCCAAAACCGGCGCGGAGGGCGTGTTCTGCGCCGCCATTCCGGAAAAGGGCATTGCCATCGCGCTCAAATGCGAGGACGGCACCACCCGCGCCGCCGAAGCCATGATCGCCGCCACGCTGGCGCGGTTCTTCACCGATGAACCGGAATTATACGAAAGCCTGATGGCGCAGGCCAACCACTCGATGAGAAACTGGAACGGCATCCATGTCGGCGATGTCAGGGTGACGGACGCGTTCGCCACCTGATCCTGCTCAAGCCTCGATGATCCGCACGCCCTTGTCGCGATATGGCGCCGTAACATCCTTTGCCATGCCGGCGGGCACGATCAGGCCCGCCATGTCGTCGACGACGGCAATATGATGTGGCGAGACGGCGTTGAACTTTTCCTCCGTCAGAAGCGCCATCGTTTCGGCTGACCGGGCTGCGATGGCGCGCTTGATGGCCGCTTCCTCGTAGTCTCCGGTCGAAAGCCCGTGGGTCGGATGGATCGCCGTGGCGCCGAGGAAGAAGATGTCGGGACGCAGCGTGCCGATCGCCGCCAGCGCCGCCGCGCCCGTTGCGACCATCGAATGCTTGTAGAGGCTGCCGCCGATCAGGATCACGTCGGCCCGGTGCTTTTCCAGGAGGGCCGCGATCGCCGGGCTGTGGGTCGCGATCGTCAGTTTCATCTCGCGGGGCAGGGCGCGACCAATTTCCGCATTGGTCGTGCCGCCGTCGATGAAGACCAGTTGCCCGGCGCGAACCAGTTCCGCCGCCTTTCGCCCCAGCCGTTTCTTGATATCGGTGGAGATCGTCTGGCGGGCTTCAAAATCGGGAAGCGGCGGCGTGATCGGCAGCGCGCCGCCATGCACCCGTTTCAACAGGCCGGCTGCCGCCATGTCGCGCAGGTCCCGCCGGATCGTATCCTCCGACAGGTTCAGTTCGTTCGCCAGTTCCCCGGCGAGGATCTGGCCGTCGCTGCTCAATCGCGCGGAAATCAGGGTGCGGCGCTGCGATGTCAGCATTTTCGTCTCCAAAATCATTCTTGACTATGCACGATATTGCATGATTTATCGTGAATAATCCAGATTAATCTGGAATTTTCGTGTAATTTACGGAGGAAATCATGCTGATTTTAATTGCAGGGCCTTATCGATCCGGTACCGGGGATGATCCGGAAAAGATGGCGGCGAACCTGAAGCGCCTGGAGGCGCCGTCGCATGCGCTGTTTGAGGCGGGGCATGTGCCTATGATCGGTGAATGGGTGGCCCTGCCGGTCTGGCATGCGGCAGGCGGACGCGCGGTCGGTGACGATCTCTACGAGGAGATTTTTCATCCGGTCGCCGGGCGGCTCCTGCAGCTTTGCGAGGCTGTTCTGCGCTTGCCGGGCGATAGCAAGGGGGCGGACAATGACGTCCGGATTGCCCGGGAGCGCGGCATTCCGGTCTATTTCCGGCTGGAGGACGTTCCGGGCTGTGCCGTAACCACAATGGCGTGATCGACGCGTGGCGGTCTGGCAAACATCCGGCGCGATTGATATCACTTGCGTCGGACAGGCTGGCCTGCTGCCGGCCAAGCGATGGAGAATGAGATGCTAAAGCTTTATTCCACGCCGGGGACCTGCTCGCTGGCATCGCATATCGCGCTTGAGGAATCCGGCGCAGCTTATGAGGCTGAAAGCATTGATTTTGCCAAGCAGCAGCAGCGTTCGGCCGATTTCCTTCGTGTCAATCCGAAGGGGCGGGTGCCTGCGCTGGTCACGGATCGCGGCATCATAACGGAATCTCCCGCCATCCTCGCCTATATCGGCCAGAGCTTTCCCGATTCCGCGATCGGCGTGCCAAAAGACCCGTTCGAATTCGCACGGATCCAGTCGTTCAACGCCTATCTCTGCTCGACCGTACATGTCGCCCACGCGCACAAGCGCCGCGGCAGCCGCTGGGCGGACGATCCGGCGGCGATCGAGGTGATGACGCTGAAGGTCGCCGGCAACATGGGCGATTGTTTCGAGCTTATCGAAAACACCATGTTTTCCGGTCCCTGGGTGATGGGCGAAACCTATTCGGTCGCCGATCCCTACCTGTTTACGCTTACTGGATGGCTGGAGGGCGATGGTGTCGATCCCGCGCGCTTTCCGAAAGTGTTCGATCATTTCCAGCGCATGACAGAGCGTCCGGCTGTCAAAAAGGTCCTTGCTGCCGTCACCGTTTAAGCCCGGCAGACCTCGCCGGAGAGTTTTGACGCCATACGGACGGCTCTGCCTGGAAAAGGCAGGTCGCCCAGTTCCCGCGCGTCCATCCGGGCGATGTCCGGGTGGCGCAGCAGGTCGCGGCCCCAGTTTGCATCCGTGTCATCGTCCGCCGCCGGGGCGGGAAGCAGTTGGTTGAGTATGGAGAAAATCTTCAACATGGCATCACCATCTTTCTGCGATGAGCCCATAATCCGCCTTGTCGGCGCTCTTTTCAATTGAGATTGCCACGGTAGTCATATAGAAAAACTATATGAAAGACCTGAATTCCGTTCACCTTAATGGATTGCGCGCGGTGGAAGCCGCGGGCCGTCTTGGCTCGCTGCAGGCGGCGGCCGAGGAGCTGGGCGTCACCATCGGCGCGGTCAGCCAGCAGATCATCAAGACGGAAAAACAGCTCGGTCGCGTCCTCTTCGAGCGCAGCCCGCGCGGCCTTGTGGCAACGCTGTTCGGCGAAAGCTTCCTGCCGCGGCTGACAAGCGGTTTCGAAACGCTCGATCAGGCGGTGACATCGGCCAGGAGACGGGACGAGACGATCCTGACGATCTCGGTCGCCCCGGTTTTCGCTGCGCGCTGGCTGGTCCACCGGCTGGATCATTTTACCGAGAAACACCCCGATATCCGCCTTCGTATCGATGCGACGACGGCGCTGGTCAATCTGGAGAGCGCTTGTGTCGACGTCGGCATCCGTGTCGGTTCCGGCAGCTGGCCGGGCGTCAAGGCCGAACTGCTGCTGGAACAGCAGGTCTTTCCGGTCTGCTCGCCGGCCATTGCAGAAAAACTGAACGAGCCAAGGGATATTCTCGGCATTCCGGCGGTTATCGACGGTCGCTCGATGTTCAGCTGGGAGACGTGGCTGCGCGAAGTCGGTCTTTCCGGTGAAACGATGACGGCGCGGCATGTCTTCAACGATGCCTCGCTCTGCCTCGACGCGGCGATCGCCGGTCAGGGCGTCATGCTCGCCTGGCAGACGCTGGCCGGTTACTCGATCATCGAGGGGCGTCTGGTGGTGCCGTACCCCGTCCGGGTAAAGACGGGGTTCGCGCACTATTTCGTCACTCCGCCGTCCCGCCGTGAAACCAAGACGGTATTGGCCTTCAAGCAATGGGTGCGCGAGGAAATCGCCGAGAGCATGCAGCGCCTCGGCTTCGCGTGAGCTCTGCTGCTCAGGCCGCCTCTGCTTCCTTGCGTCGTCCGGCCATCATCGCTTGAAAGGCCGGTCGTGCATGGCAACGGGCAAGCCAACTTTTGACTTGGGGATGCCGCTCCATCAGGTAACTCTCACTCATGGCATAGCGCAGCACTTCCGCCAGGTTGAGATCGGCGACGGTGAAGCGGTTGCCGACGACATAGTCCCGCGATTGCAAATGCGCCTCCAGCCGCGCCAGCGGCCTCGCCAGTCCCTTGACCGAAGCGTCGATCACCGCTTTGCCGTCCGGCGTGTTTTCCGCCGCATTGTCATAGGTCAAAACGATCTTGACCGTATGAGGCTCGACCTCGGTCGCCGCCCACAGCGTCCACGCCAGCATCTCGCCCTCTTCGCGCAGGTCAGCACCGGCGAGCGGCCCGCCGTGCTTGCGCGCAAGATAGAGGTTGTTGGCCAGCGATTCCGCCAGAACCAGTCCGTCATCCTCGATCGCCGGGATCAGCCCCATCGGGTTGACCGCGAGAAACGAGGGCGACTTCGTGTTGAGCCGGGCACCGGCGGCAAGCGGATCGGCCAGCAATCGGGCCTGGATGACGGGCACGGATGTGAAGGGAATGCCGAGTTCCTCCGCCATCCAGTAGTTGCGCGAGGCGCGCGAGCAGTAAACGCCGTAAATCGTCAGCATGGCAGTTCCCCCTGGCTTGATTTGGCTGCACGCTATGACAAGCGCGCCGGCGCTTGAAGCCGAGTGCGTTGATATCAACCATGAAATATTGTGATGTGAAGGACTTCAGCCGGTGCGGTTGCCGGAAAGTGTCAGATGGGCGAACGCCTCGCTGCCGCCCTTCATCAGATCGCCCGTGGCCTTGTCGTTCCAGCGATAGCCGAGAATGGCGCCGTCCTTGACGTCCTGGAACAGGTTGTTGGCAATCAGCGCCGTGCCCGCACCCTCGACCACCGTGACGGCGCAACCGCCGCCGGCGCCGCGCACCAGATTGCCGGTGGCAACGATGTTGCGCATGTACGGTCCCCAGCCGAGCATCAGGCCCCATTTCGGCGCGTTCTCGATGACGTTTCCGGAGATCACCGTGTCGGCCTCCGCCGCGATGCCGAAGCCGAAGCCGGCGCCGTCATGGACATAGGGGCCGTCGAGATGCAGGTTGCGGACGATGTTGTCGCTGACGGTCGCAAGCCTGCCGCCCTCGTCGAAATTGACGATCAGGATACCGTTGGCCGCCCCATCGATCAGGTTGCCGGAAGCGATCGCGCCCTGGAAACCGAATTCGGAATAGATGGCGGTTTCGCCGGAGCGCAGGCACTGGTTGCTGGAAATCTGCACGTTTGTCGCGCTGTTGGCGCGGATGGCGGAAAAGGCGCAATCGGAGACGTGATTGTCCGTCACCATGACATTCCAGGCGCGAAAGATGTTGATGCCGTTGCCGTTTTCGCCGGTGCCGCCATCCTTGGCGGTAATCCGGAACACCCGGTTGCCGCTCACCATCGTGCCGTCTTCCGCCGCTTCCCAGCGGTGCACGAGAATGCCGCCATTGCCGCAGTCGAATACCGTGTTGGCGGTGATGGCCAGCCTCGAGCTTTCCACCGCGTAGATGCCGGAAGCGGCCGCCTGCGAAATGCTGTTGCCGTCGATCCGGCCGCCGCATCGCTCCGCGTGGATGCCGTGCTTCGATGAGCCGGTGATGGTGCAATTCTCGATGGTAAGGTCTGCCACGCCGCGCAGGTTGACAAGCCCCTCGACCTCGCTGCCCAGCGCCATGCCACCGCCGTCGAAGACGAGGTCTGACAGGGTGACCTTGCCAAGCCCTTCGCCGCTCAGAAAATGGCCGCCGCCGGCATGGATCAGCCGTGTGAGGCCGGGAACGCCGCTTAGCCAGAGATTGTCGGGCAGGGTGATGCCGGAGATCAGATAGTCGCCGGCGGGCAGGAAGACCGGCATGCCCTTTTGCGCGGCATCCTTGAAAAGACGGTCGATCGCGTCGCTTTGGTCCGAGGCGGTGCCGGGGTCGACGCCGTAACCGGAGATATCGATCGTGCCGCGCAGGCCGTTTTGTAAGGGCTTGAGCTGTGCTGCGACGGAAGCGCCCGCCGTCGCGCAAAAACCCATCGAAGCGATCGAAGACAGAAGCAGGCGTCGGTTCAGCATGGCAAGTCCTTTGCGTCGGCGAAGCACAGATCATGCCAGTGCCCGGTGCGCCGAAATGATACGGGTTGTGTTGCCCGATTGCGATCGGGCGTTGAATCAATGCTGGATAGCGGCCGGTAAACGTTCATTTGGGGTGTTGTCTTTAGGGAAGAATAACTTCTGGCTGTTAGAGATCGAGATGGGGAACAGGGAAGAGACGGCTTGGACGGTGCATCCGTCCTTGGAGGCTTGCTTGACGAAAAGTTTAGACCGCCATCGACGGGATAGCGGATCCAGGATAGCCAGCAACGACGACACGCAGCGATTGATCGCGGCAAGCCAGCGGCTTGCGGCGGAAGTCTCGCGCAAGTTCGGTCCGGAAACAGACATCGCCGATCGCCATTATTGGCTCGAGACGATGGTGAACCATATTCCCGACTATATCTATGCCAAGGATCTCGAAGGCCGTTTCCTGATCGCCAACCGCGCCACCGTTGCCGACAACGGTTTTGCGGAAATGCGGGATCTCATCGGCAAGACGGACTACGATCTGCACCCGTCTGAGCTGGTCGACCATATGGCGGCGGCGGAACGGCAAGTCATCGAGACGGGCCAGCCGATCTTCGGAATGGAGGAGCGGGCGTTCGTCGGCAAGGGCTACGAGCGCTGGCTGATGACCTCCAAGGTGCCGCTGCGCAACAAGCAGGGCGCGACCATCGGCATCGTCGGCGTCTCGCGCGACATCACCGACCGCAAGAAAGCCGAGCGCCTGCTCGTCGGCCAGGCCCGATTGCTGGAACTGATCGCCACGAGCACGCCGCTTGCCGATTTCTTCAACGAGCTCATCCTGATGATCGAGGCGCATCTGCCCGGGATCATCGGTTCGATCCTGCTTCTGTCACCGGACGGCAAACATCTCCTGACCGGCGCGGCACCCGGGCTTGATGAGGCCTATTGCGCGGCGATCCATGGCATCGCCATCGGTCCCAAGGTCGGATCCTGCGGCACGGCCGCCTGGCGCGGCGAACCGGTCGTCGTTGCAGACATCCTGAGTGATCCGCTGTGGGAGGAGTATGTCACGCTGATTGAACCGTTGGGCTACCGGTCCTGCTGGTCGACGCCGATCCGGTCCTATCAGGGGCAGGTGCTTGGCACCTTCGCCCTCTATTCGCATGAGGTCGGTGTTCCCTCTGCCGAGCAGAGCGATCTGATTTCGATGGCGGCGCATCTGGCCGGCATCGCCATCGAACGGCGCCAGTCGGAAGAGCGCATCCAGTTCATGGCGCATCATGATGCCCTGACCGGCCTGCCCAACCGGGTTTTGTTCGACGAACGCGTCGCCAGCGCCCTGCAGCAGGCGCGCGTCACGGGCCAGTGGGTGGCCCTTGCATTCCTCGATCTCGACAATTTCAAGCTGATCAATGACACGCTCGGCCACAATGCCGGCGATGAGCTGCTGCGGGTCGTTGCAGGCCGAATGCTCGCCTGCGTGCGCAAGTCCGACATGATCGTGCGGGTCGGCGGCGACGAATTCATCATTCTCCTGAACGGCCTGCCGCCCGATAGCGGCATCGTGCTGTCCCGGCTGGAGGATATTCGCGCGGCCATCGGCGCGCCGCTGGTGCTGGGCGGTCGCAGCCTGCAGGTCAGTTGTTCGATGGGGGTGGTCTGCTATCCCGATCACGGCGAGACCGCGACCGAACTGCTTGCCAATGCCGATTCGGCCATGTACCGGGCCAAGGAAGCCGGCCGCAACAATCTGCAGGTGTTCGACGCCGAAATGGCGGCCAAGGCCCATCAAAAGCTGCTGCGCCACGAGGAGTTGCGCGACGCTGTCACCCGCGAAGAGTTTGTGCTGCATTATCAGCCGCAGATGAACCTGAAGACGGGCAGGATTTTCGCCGCCGAATCGCTGCTGCGATGGCAGCATCCGGAGCGTGGGATGATTTCGCCGGGCGAGTTCATCCCGCTTGCCGAGGAAACCGGCCTGATCGTGCCGATCGGCGATTGGGTGCTGAACGAAGCCTGCCGCCAGAACAAGGCCTGGCAGGATGCCGGCCTGCCGCCGATCGTCGTCAGCGTCAATGTGTCCGCCCGTCAGTTCAAGGAGCGCAACTGGGTGGCCCGCGTCGCTGAAGTTCTTGAGGAAACCGGGCTGGAGCCTCGTTTTCTGGAGTTGGAATTGACCGAGAGCCTGATCATGCAGGATGTCGGCACGGCGGTCGCCACCATGCACGAGCTCGAAGCGCTCGGCGTCCACCTTGCCATCGATGATTTCGGTACCGGCTATTCGAGCCTCAGCGCGTTGAAAAGCTTTCCGGTCCGGCGATTGAAGATCGACCGCTCCTTCGTTCAGGATATTCCGCGCGACGCCGACGACATGGCAATCACCGGCGCGATCATCTCGCTGGCGCAGAAACTGCAGATGCAGGTCATCGCCGAAGGCGTGGAGACGCAGGAGCAGGTCGATTTTCTGCGGGCCAGCGGCTGCGACGATATCCAGGGCTATTTCATCAGCCGCCCGGTTGGAGCGGCGGCGTTTGTCGCCTTGCTGGCGGGGTGAACGCCGCCTGATGTCTGTGTTCTTTTTGCATCGCCCGGGCGGCCTCGCGCAGTTGTGAAGACGCTTGTTTGGCGCAAGCCCCGTTCCAGCCGCAATTGCCATACTTGTGACAGGGACCGGCATGCGTGGCCGGGATATCATTCTGCGCGGCTTTTGCGCCGCGTGTTCGCCAATCCGCGTCAACGGAATATGTAGAGTTCAATGACCCTCTCGAAATCTCTCTCCCGCCGGCAATTCCTCAATATGTCCGGGCTTGCCGTGGCGTCGGCCGGTCTTGCAGGATGCACGTCTTCGATGAACACGGACCGCTTCCGTGCCGAAACCGCGCCCTATTTTCGCAATCCGGCACTTGAGGGCCGTTTCAGCGATCCGCGCTATGGAGCCGAGCTGGAAGGCCCGGTCGATGGCGGCGTGGAGCCGAGCGGCCTGCCACCGCAATCGGCCTATTACGCCGAGATGTACGGCCCCAAATCCGACGACGGTTTCAACATCCCGGCGGTGCCCTATCAGCAGATCGATGCGCGCTTCTATCGCCAGCAGGTCGACAACACATTCGGCGAACGTCCGGGCACCATCATCGTCGATACCGGCGAGCGCTTCCTCTACCTCATTCTCTCCAACGGTTCCGCTATGCGCTATGGCGTCGGCATCGGTCGCGAGGGGTTCGCCTGGTCCGGCAGGGGCGTGATCCAGTGGAAGCAGAAATGGCCGCGCTGGAAGCCGCCGAACGAAATGGTCGCCCGCCAGCCGCAGCTGGAAAAATACTCGATCGCCAATGGCGGCATGCCTCCGGGCATCGACAATCCGCTCGGCGCACGCGCAATGTACATCTTCCAGAATGGCGAGGACACGCTCTATCGCCTGCATGGATCGCCGGAATGGCAGTCGATCGGCAAGGCCGTATCGTCGGGATGCGTGCGGCTGATCAACCAGGATGTCATCGATCTCTACGATCGCGTCCGCAACGGCGCGCCTATCCTGGTGATCTGATACGGTGGCGCATCGCTGTCGGTGCGCCAAACCGCATCCATCGTTCATGTCCTGTGTTTCTCTTTTCCCAGAAGCACCGACATCACCCGCAGGTTTTCCGGCGTCAGCGGCTTTTCGAAATAGCTCTTGACGAAATCGTAGCGCAACGCCCTCTCGCGGTCGGCGGCGTGGTGTGAGCTGGTCAGCATGGCGACCACGGGCGCATGCGTGTCGAACTCCTTCTTGTAGTGCTCCAGGAACTCGAAGCCGTTCATGACCGGCATGTTGATGTCGAGGATGACGGCATCGGGCGTTGTTCCCCTCAGCAGGTTCAGCGCCTCCAGCCCGTTCATGGCTTTCAGCACCTTGATGTCGGGATCGAACCTGCGGATCGTATAGGTGCAGATGAACTGGTCGTTTTCGTCGTCATCGACGGTCAATATGGAGTGCATCTTCATCTCCTCTTCTCCTCCGGCAATGTCACCGTGAAAATGCTGCCCTTGTCCTGCCGGCGGTAGGCCACCGTGCCGCCCAGGTGCTCGACGCTCTTGCGCAGGATGTAGAGCCCGAGCCCACTGCCGGGGGCGTGCTGTGGATGGAAGCGCTTGAACATCTGGAACAGCTGCGGCTCGCTGCCGGGTGGAATGCCAAGCCCGTTGTCGGCAACCGACAGCACGAAGCGTCCCTTGACGGCAGAGGCTCGGACGAAGATCTCGGGGACCTGTTCTGCCGGGTCGTGATACTTGATGGCATTCGACAGCAGATTGTCGACGATGATCTGAAACCGGCTCGCTTTCCTGCGCACGACCATCGTGTCTGGAATGTCGATATGGACGGTGGAAAGACGGCCGCCGTCCATGTGCCGCAGCCGCTCGAGCGTTTCCCGCACGGTGTGGGCGACGGGGATCGTGCTTTCCGGCTCGTCCATCACCTTGGTGCGGGTGAGAAGAATGATGTTCTGGATCAGGTGGTCGAGCTTGCGAAAGCTCTGGTCGATCCGTGACAGCACCGGCTGGAGTTCCGGCACCCCGGCTCCCTGCCGGATCATGTCCTGGACGATCGACATCAGCCCGAGCGACGAGGCGATCGGCGAGCGCAGGTCGTGCGATGTCCGGTAGGAGAATTCCTCAAGCTCGGCATTGGCGTCGAGGATGTCACGCTCGTAGGCCTTGCGTTCGGAAATATCGCGCACGACGCTGCTGTAGAGTACCTGGTCATCGAGATCGATCCTTGCGACCGAAAGATCGGCGGGGAAGGTGGAGCCGTCCTTGCGCTGCCCTTCCAGTTCGCGAACGGCGCCGGCCGTCGCCGCCATGCCGGTCTCCTCGGCGCTTGCCGCATACTGCTTATGGTCATCGTGGCGGGGCATCAGCATCTTGATGTTCTGCCGGATCATCTCGTCGGCCGGGTAGCCGAAGATGGCTTCGCAGGCCGGATTGACCGACAGGATGGTGCCGCGCTGGTCGATGGTGATGAAGCCGTCGGCTGCGGTATCGATGATGGCCGCCAGCCGCTTCCGGCTCTCGCTGAGTTGTAAGGCCATTTTCCGCGACCGTTCCGAACTTCGAAAGGCGTAGATGATCAGGCAGGCATAGACCGCGCCGGACAGGAGGAGAACGGCCAGTAGCGTCGAGCGTGCATTGCCGTGTTCGCTTGCCGGAAGTTCCTGCGTAAACAGGACTTCCTGCCGCCGCAGCTCGACATAGGTGAGGGTCAGGAGAAGAAAATATGTTGCCGCCGCCAGCGTCGCTGCGACCACGGGCGGGTGATAACCGAGCCGCTCGATGCCGGTAAAGATCAGCCCTGTCGAAAGCGCGAAAAAACAAAAGGCCGTCTGTGGCGACATGCGCGCCAGCGGCAGCCAGTTATGGGCGGTCGAGATGGTGAGAAGGTAGGCGAGCAGGGCGCTTGTCGAGATCAGGAAGACCAGCGCTGCCAGCACGACGCGGATGTGCGAGGTGCGGCCGAGGATGCCGCTGAGGATCACCGCGGCGTTGATCAGCACGAAGCAGAGCGCGGCATTGGGCGCCATGCGGCCGGCGGGATTGGCGCCGACCGTCACGAACGGTGTGATGAAAAGCCGGTCGATCTTCAGGTCGATCGCCAAAATATGCTCCGCCAGCATCGCCGCGGCAAACAGGGCGGCCAGACCCGCAAGCACGATCGACATGCGCCGCGCATCCGCCAGCAACAGGCAGACGGCGGCGCCCGAAACCACGAAACAGAGCGCCGTGTTGAATTGCATCGCGAAGAGGACCGGTGCTGCTAGCGCAAGGTCGATAGGCTGGGCAAGCCACAGTGCCATGATCGCCGAGCCGACGCCGATGCTGATCCATCCCGTCAGCATGCCGGATACTATGGCTGGATGGTCCTGGCGCAAGAGTACCGCCTTCCAGTGATCAGAAACCGCTGGGAGTGAATTAGCGCACCGGTTGTCTATTGGAAGGTTGACGCGCCGCTTTAGCGCACGAGGCTCTGGTCTTGCGGGTTCTCGTCGAGGTGCCGGTTGAGATCATGAAGCGCGGAGCGCAGCGCGGCGGCTTCCTCCATGCTGCATCCCGTCGCCTTGCCGATCTCCATCAGGATGCCGAAGGCGTCGGTCTTCAGTCCCACGCCCTTGGGGGTCAGCGTGATGATGACCTGCCGTTCGTCGCTCTTGTCGCGGATGCGGCTGACGAAGCCGGCTGTTTCCAGCCGCTTGAGCAGCGGCGAGAGCGTGCCGGAATCCAGTCCCAGCTCCTCGCCGATGCCCTTGACCGTCATCTTGTCCTTCTGCCAGAGCGCCAGAAGCACCAGATATTGCGGGTAGGTGAGGCCGAACTTGTCGAGCAGCGGCTTGTAGGTGCGGTTGAAGGCATGCGCCACGGAATAGACGGCAAAGCAGAGCTGCTGGCCGAGCGCTAGCGCATCGCCGTCTTTCAGATCGTCCTTACGCTTGTCACTATCGTTGTTCATACCTTGCATTCTCGCAGTTTAGACGATGTTTTGCAATTTGCAAAATTATATTGCGTCCAATTAAATTATGCGCTATTGAATGCTCAGGCACCCAATTGCCCCACGATCAACCGCCCGGAACCCCGAGACCCCAGAACCAAGGAGACAGACAATGCCAATTCTCTACACAACCAAGGCATCCGCAACCGGTGGCCGCGCCGGCCACGCCGTGAGTGAAAACGGCGTTCTCGATGTCACGCTCACCGTGCCGAAGGAACTCGGCGGCGACGGCGCGACCGGCACCAATCCCGAGCAGCTCTTTGCCGCCGGCTATTCGGCCTGCTTCCTCGGCGCGCTGAAGTTCGTCGCCGGCAAGGAAAAGGTGAAGATCCCGGAAGATGCGACCGTGACCGCAACCGTCGGCATCGGCCCGCGCGAAGACGGCACCGGTTTCTACATCAACCCGTCGATCTCCGTCAGCCTGCCGGGTGTCGATCGCGAAGTCGGCGAAAAGCTCGTCGCCGCCGCCCACATCGTCTGCCCCTACAGCCACGCGCTGCGCACCTCGACGGAAATCTCGGCAACTCTTGCCTGAGACCGGTCCTTCGATGTCATGAAAAGCCCGGCGGAGCGATCCGCCGGGCTTTTGCGTGCCCGCCGCACGCCGGGTCGATGACCCGCTTGTAAAACCCCCGCGTTTCGAGGCTTTGGCCCGCGCAGCGCTTACCGCTGCGGCAGTTTTGCTTGGCGTCATTCATTTTTGAAAGAACATCCGATTGCGCTTCCTGAATTGAACAATCCGGCCTCCGGCGCTCGCAAAACCGTTCGGTCTCGCTGTCCGAACGGGCATGTGAAGACCGTTCACGGCATTCCGGATTGGTAGCCTCGTCTCCGGCATCATATTTTTTTCCCGCTGCAATTGTTTCTCTTGCAACCTTCGCTATAAATTGCGCCGTCCGCTGAAGGCGGGAGGGCGCATATAACTGCCTGATATTTTAGTGAAAATGGATGGATGGACGTTCTATGGCAAGAATTGTCGGAATTAATGAGACCAACGAAACGCTGACAGGTGGGAGCAGCGGCGATACGTTGGTCGGCGGTGCGGGCGAGAATCTTTTGTACGGGAAGGGCGGCGCGGACCGGTTCGAAGCGAGCACGCGTCTCGCCGACTACAAGTTCAGTGCTGACACGATCGCCGACTTTCAGCAGGGGGCCGACAAGATCGATGTCTCCGCCTTCGGTATCTCCAGTTTTGATCAGCTGAAGCTGATCCTTGAAACGAAGAACGGCACGGATGCCTTTTTTAACGCCTACTATTTCGGCTATAAACACTCGATCCAGATAAACGGGGTCACGGCCAGCAAGCTGACGGCGGCTGATTTCATCTTCGACACGCACGGAGCAAAGACCGAAGCCGGCACCGCGCGCGATGACCGCATGTTCGGCAGCACGCAGGCCGATACGCTTTCCGGCCTCGACGGCAGCGACCAACTGTTCGGCGGCGCTGGCAACGACGTTCTCGTCGGTGGCTCGGACACCAACCTTCTCTATGGACAGGGCGGCTCGGACACGTTCAGGGTGATCGAGCGGCTGGATGACTACGAATTCAGCGCCGACACGATCGGTGATTTCCAGATCGGCGCAGACAAGATCGATGTCTCGGCCTTCGGCATTTCCAGTTTCGATCAGCTGAAGCTGATCCTGGAGACGAAGAACGGCACCGATGCTTTTTTCAATGCCTACTATTTTGGCTACAACCACTCGATCCAGATAAACGGGATCACGGCCGGCAAGCTGACGTCCGCCGATTTCATCTACGACACCCAAGGAGCAAAGACCGAGGCCGGCACCGCCCGCGATGACCGCCTGTTCGGCAGCACGCAGGCCGATACGCTTTCCGGCCTCGACGGCAGCGACCAGCTGTTCGGCGGTAGCGGCAACGACGTTCTCGTCGGCGGCTCGGACACCAACCATCTCTACGGGCAGGGCGGCTCGGACACGTTCAGGATGATCGAGCGGGCGGCTGATTACGAGTTCAGCGCCGACACGATCGGCGATTTCCGGGTTGGTAGCGACAAGGTCGACGTTTCTGCCTTTGGCATTTCCAGCTTCGACCAACTGAAGCTGATCCTGGAGACGAAGAACGGCACGGATGCCTTTTTCAACGCCTATTACTTCGGCTACAACCACTCGATCCAGTTCAGCAAGGTTGCTGTGAGCAAGCTGACGGCCGCCGATTTCATCTACGACACCCAAGGAGCGAAGACCGAGGTCGGCACCGCGCGCGATGATCGCCTGTTCGGCAGCGCGCAGGCCGATACGCTTTCCGGCCTCGACGGCAGCGACCAGCTGTTCGGCGGTAGCGGCAACGACGTTCTCGTCGGCGGCTCGGACACCAACCTTCTCTACGGGCAGGGCGGTTCGGACACGTTCAGGATGATCGAGCGGGCGGCTGACTACGAGTTCAGCGCCGACACGATCGGCGATTTCCGGGTTGGTAGCGACAAGATCGACATTTCCGCCTTCGGTATTTCCAGCTTCGACCAGTTGCAACTGATCCTCGAGACGAAGAACGGCACGGATGCCTTTTTCAACGCCTATTACTTCGGCTACAACCACTCGATCCAGTTGAGCAAGGTTGCCAAGAGCAAGCTGACGGCCAATGATTTCATCTTCGACACGCAAGGGGCGAAGGATGAGGTCGGCACCGCGCGTAACGACCGGATATTCGGGAGCAGGCAAGCCGACACGCTGGATGGCGGCGACGGCGACGACCAGCTGTTTGGCGGGGTGGGCAATGACCGATTGATCGGCGGCGCCGGCATTGACCGTCTTTATGGCGGCAGTGGCACGGATACGGCGGTTTTCGCCGGAAAGCGCAGCGACTACGTCATCACCCGCAATGCCGACGGCAGCGTCAAGGTCGGTTCCGACCTGCTTGTAAGCATCGAGAAGATCGAATTCGATGACACGACGATCAGCACGCCGGCAAACCGCGCTCCAACCGCGCCGTCTCTTTCCAGAACCTCCGTGGCGGAAAATACGGCGGTGGGAACGACGGTCGGCGTCTTCTCCGCGACCGACCCCGAAGGCGGTGCCGTCACCTACCGGTTGACCGACAGCGCCGGCGGCCTGTTCAAGCTTTCCGGCAACAAGCTGCAGGTCGGCAAGGTCTTCGATTATGAAAAGCTGCAGAAGGACACGATCACGGTCGAGGTGACCGACCTTGCCGGCAAGACGACGATCAAGACCTTCACGATCTCCATCACCGATGTCATCGAAACGATCAACGGCAGCACGAAGGGCGAGACGCTGAAGGGCGGCATCGGCGCGGATAAAATCGTGGCGGGCGCGGGCAACGATACGGTGTTCGGCTATGGCGGCAACGACAAGCTCTATGGCGATGCCGGTGATGATACGCTCTATGGCGGCGCCGGCGCGGACGATCTTTCAGGCGGCGCGGGCAAGGACGTGTTCCTGTTCAAGACACTGTCGGACTCCAGAGTGTCGTCCACAGGCCGCGACACGATCTTCGATTTCTCAGGCACCGGCGGCGACCGGATCGATCTTTCCGGCATCGACGCCAGCACCAAAACCGCCGGCAACCAGGCCTTCTCCTTCCTCGGCACCGCTGCCTTCACCGGCAAGGCCGGCGAGCTGCGCTACGACAAGAAGACGTCCGACACCTATATCTACGCCGATATCAACGGCGACAAGAAAGCTGATTTCGCCATCCATCTCGATGACGCGGTGACCTTGTCGAAGGGCTATTTCGTGCTCTGAACGCATTTTCCGCTGGCGGTCCCGCTCCGGCCCGCCAGCGGCGTTTACCGGTTAATATTAAAAAACAATTTCTCCCGCGCCGATTGTTTCCGATGCAACCCTTGCTATAAATCTTCTACCGCATCGTGCGGGAAGGCATTAGGTCGTCATAGCTTAACCGCCTGATATGGTTTCGAATTGGGCGGATGATTGCGGCATGGCGACGATTGTAGGGAAGAACAAGACCGAAGAGACGCTGACCGGCACGAGTGGTGGCGATGTCATCATCGGCGGTGCGGGACATAACTTCCTTTACGGCAAGGGCGGCGCCGATATTTTTACCCTTAGCGAACGTCCCAATAAAAGCGGCGAATACAGCGGCGACTCCATCATGGATTTTACAAGCGGCATCGACAAGATCGACGTCTCCGCTTTCGGTATTTCCAGTTTTGCTCAGTTAAAGCTTTTGATCGGCGACAATGCTGGTAACGGAGACGCCTCTTTCGTTGCATTTTATGGGGGAATTAAGCACGGCTTTACAGTGCAGGATATTGCATTCAAGAATCTGAAGGCGACAGACTTCATCTTTAGTGAGCCGGATGCTCCGATTCAGGCCGGAACCGCTTTCGAAGATGCGTTGTTTGGTGGCAGCGGCAACGATACGCTGAGCGGCAACGATGGCGATGACACGCTCTTCGGCGGCGACGGAAACGACATCCTTGTCGGCGGATACAGCGAATCCACGACTGGTGACAGGCTGTATGGTCAGGGCGGTGCAGACGTCTTCCAGATGAGCGCTCGTACCGCGAAAAATCAACATTACATCATTGCTGATTTCGAAAACGGGGTCGACAAGATCGATGTCTCAGCCTTCGGCATATCAGGCTTTGAACAAATCAAACTGATCCTGGAGGACACAGGCTCGACGGAAGTGGATTTCGAAGCCTCTCGGGGTGGGTACTGGAACGTAGTGCGCATCTTCAATGTTGAACTCGATATGCTTGACGCGAAGGACTTCATCTTCAGCAAAAGTGGCCCGGTCACGGACAAGGGGACAACACAAAACGATTGGATTTTCGGCAGCGCCGACAACGACACGCTGGGTGGCTTCACCGGCGAGGACCGTATATTCGGCGGTGCCGGAAATGACGTTCTGGTCTTCGGCTTCAGTGATGAAGTTTACGGAGGAACGGGCGCCGACATTTTCAGGGGCCGGTCAGAGACGTCTGAGTTTTATGAGACTACATACATCATGGATTTCCAGGTCGGTGTGGACAAACTCGATCTGTCGGTCGCAGGCGTTACCAGTCTTGATCAGGTAAAGCTTCTGTTCGGGCTTGGAGGTAACTCGACCTTCTTGTTCGGTTATGATCTGGTGCTGAACGATGTCGATACCACGAAATTCACGGCGCGGGACTTCATCTTTGACAAGACTCTGAACAAAACCGTTATCGGGACAACGGGCAATGACTATCTGTTCGGCAGTGCTGTCGTTGACACGCTGAAGGGCGGTGCTGGTTCCGACCGTCTTTATGGTGGTGCCGGGAACGATATCCTGAGTGGCGGCGAAGGAAACGATCTCCTTTATGGTCAGGCAGGCGCCGACATTTTCAAGCTGGATCAGAAGGTATCAGGTTATGATGTGATCGGCGATTTTCAGCTCGGTATCGACCGGATCGATCTTTCACGGTCGTCCGTCACCAGCTTCGAACAATTGCGTCATCTCCTGGAGGAGGACTTTCACGAAACCGGAACGGACATAGAAATCAAATCCGTGAACTATTATCAAAGCCTGCATCTGAACGGTATCGATCCGGATAAGCTCACAGCTGCGGATTTTATCTTCAGCAAGCAGGATCTGGCGACCCAGACAGCGACAGTCAACGATGGACAGTTGTTTGGTGGCAAGGGCGCCAACACGCTGATCGGAAGTGCGGGCGACGATGAGGTATTCGGTGGTGCGGGGAACGATGTCATTTCCGGTGGAACCGGCGATAATGTCTTGTATGGCGAGGCGGGCGCCGATACCTTCAAGGTAACCGTACGGATCGCTGGACAGCCCAGTGAGGACGTGATCGCTGATTTTCAAGTCGGCGTAGACAAGCTCGACGTTTCAGGTTTTGGTATAACCAGCTTCGATCAGATGAAGCTGGTGTTGAGCTCTTATACCGGAGGAGTGTATTTCTCGGCACATTACAGAGATGGCCATCACTCCGTCACGTTGAAAAATGTTGCGCTGGCAAAGCTGACGGCTGGCGATTTCATCTTCGCCAAGAATCCGACAGTTCTGAAGGGCAGCAGTTCTGACGATACGCTTTTTGGCGGTTCTTCGGCCGACAAGCTGACTGGCGGAGCCGGCTTCGACACACTGTTCGGCGGTGCCGGAAATGATACATTGTCCGGAGGAGCGGATGTAAACGAGCTCTATGGTCAAGGCGGGTCGGATATATTCAAGGTCGCATCATTCGCGGATTATGCTGCCGGTGCAAATGAAACGTTCGATATCATAAAGGACTTCCAACTGGGCCTGGACCGCATAGACGTCTCGGCACTGGGAGTTTCGAGCTTCGACCAGTTCGAGTTGCTTTCCTGGACTTCGTCCAGTGGTGTATCCTTCTCAGTCAACGGGACCGCCAATGGTTTTGAGATCGAAGGATTGAAACGCGCGCAGTTGAGCGCTTCCGATTTCATCTTCAGCAATAAGACTGCCGTCGTCGATAACGGTGATACCGGCCGGGATTATATGCTCGGGAGCAGGAGTGCGGACAAATTGTCCGGCGGCGGCGGTACCGACGTCTTGCTGGGCGGCGATGGCAACGACAAGCTCTATGGCGACGCCGGCGACGATTATCTGCATGGCGGCAACGGTGCCGACCAACTTGCGGGCGGTACCGGTGCGGATAGCTTTATTTACATGCACCTTTCCGAATCAGGTGGCTCTTCCGCCACCCGCGACACCATCCTCGATTTCTCAGGCACCGCCGGCGACCGTATTGATCTCCGGACCATCGACGCCAGCACCAAGACCGCCGGCGACCAGGCCTTCTCCTTCCTCGGCACCGCCGCCTTCACCGGCAAGGCAGGCGAACTGCGTTACGACAAGACATCCTCCAACACCTACATCTACGCCGATATCAACGGCGACGAGAAAGCCGATTTCTCCATCCGTCTCGATGATGCGGTGACGCTGTCGAAGGGCTATTTCGTTTTGTAACGGACGTATCTCGCGTTTTGCGGGATTGCAGAATTGATCGGGTAAACAAAAACGGCGGCTCCATCGGGCCCGCCGTTTTCCGTTTCGCAAACCCAGCCGCTTTACCGTCTCAAACTTCCCAATATCCCGCGCACCAAAGCTCTTCCGAGCGAGGAGGCGACCGTGCGGGCGACGGATTTCATCGCGGCTTCGGCGACGGTCTCGCGCTGGTAGCCGGAGCGGGGTTTCGGCTTGGGCTCGGCCGGCGCCGCATCGTCGCCGAAACCGGGCAGGGTCCAGCGGCTGCCGCCGGGGGCGGCGGGCGGCGGGGCGTCGGCGGTTTCGCGGCTTTCCTCGGCCTGCTGCGTCGATTTCGCGGCACGCTTGGCGAGCAGCTCATAGGCCGATTCCCGGTCGAAATCCTCGTCATAAAGGCCGGCGACCGGGCTGATCTTCATGACGTTGGCACGTTCCGCCTCCGTCAGTGGGCCGGCGCGCGAAGACGGCGGGCGGATCAGCGTGCGCTCGACCATCGAGGGCGAGCCCTTGCCTTCGAGCGTCGAGACCAGCGCTTCGCCGGTGCCCAGATTGGTGATGACCGTGGCGCAGTCGAAATCCGGGTTGGGGCGGAAGGTATCGGCCGCCGTCTTCACGGCCTTCTGCTCGCGCGGCGTATAGGCGCGCAGCGCATGCTGGACGCGGTTGCCGAGCTGGGCCAGCACCGTTTCCGGCACGTCGAGCGGGTTCTGCGTGACGAAATAGACGCCGACGCCCTTGGAACGGATCAGCCGGACGACCTGTTCGATGCGCTCCAGCAGCACCTTCGGCGCGTCGTTGAAGAGCAGGTGCGCCTCGTCGAAAAAGAACACCAGCTTCGGCTTGTCGGGGTCGCCGACCTCGGGCAGTTCCTCGAACAGCTCCGACATCAGCCAGAGCAGGAAGGTGCCGTAGAGGCGCGGGTTCATCATCAGCTTGTCGGCGGCCAAAACCGAGATCGCGCCGCGGCCGTCGCGGGTGGTGCGCATGATGTCGGAAACCTTCAGCGCCGGCTCGCCGAAGAAGTGTGCGGCGCCCTGCTGCTCGAGAATCAGCAGTTCGCGCTGGATCGAGCCGACGGAGGATTTCGAGATAAAGCCGTATTTGTTGGAAAGCTCGGTGGCGTTCTCGCCCATATAGTTAAGCATCGCCTGGAAATCCTTGAGATCCAGCAGCGGCAGCCCGCCTTCGTCGGCGATCTTGAAGGCGATGTTGATGACGCCTTCCTGCGCGTCGGTGGCGCTCATCAGGCGGGAGAGCAGCAGCGGCCCCATCTCCGTCATGGTGGTGCGCACGCGGTGGCCTTTTTCACCGTAGAGATCCCAGAAGATCACCGGGAATTCCTGGAAGGCGAAATCGGTGAAGCCGATCTGTTCGGCCCGCTTCCTCACCCAGTCTTTTTCCTCGCCGATAGCGCCGATGCCGGACAGGTCGCCCTTCACGTCGGCGCAGAAGACGGGCACGCCGGCATTGGAAAAGCTTTCCGCCATGATCTGCAGCGTCACGGTTTTGCCGGTACCGGTGGCGCCGGTGACGAGGCCGTGGCGGTTGCCGAATTTGAAATCCAGATATTCGCCCTTGTTGATCGTGTCGTCCGGTTTCCGGCTGGTGCCGATATAGAGCTTCCCGTCCTCAAGCATGTGGGCCTTGTCTCCGTTTTGCCAATGAAAGCCTGTGGTTCGCATGGAGTGCGCCAGCCTTCAGCACATTGTTTTCCCATGCCTGTTATAGGAGGAGTGCCTGCAACCGGCAACAGGAGGATTGCCGGCGAAAAGGGCCTTGCCACGTGCCGGATGGCCGCATTGTAATTGCCACCAAGGCATGAAACGATGTTCCGGCTCGCACTGCGGATAGCCGATCCGAACGGCGCTTGAGTTTCAATCCGAGATAATTTACCTTGACGTCAACGTCAAATAAACGAGGAGAATCACCCATGAACGAACTGATCACCCGCGTTGCGGAAAATGTCGGCATCGACCCGGCAACGGCTGAAAAGGCCATCGGCATGATGCTCGGCTTCCTGCAGCGCGAAGCCGCCGACGGCCCGGTTGCCAAGATGATCGAAGCCATTCCCGGTGCATCGGAAATGGTCGCAAAATTCAACGGCGAAGGCTCCGGCGGCGGTGGCCTGCTCGGCGGGCTGTTGAGCGCGGTCGGTGCCGGCGGCGGCGTCATGGCGCTCGGCCAGCAGTTGATGTCGGAAGGCCTCGGCATGGGCGAGATCACCTCGCTCGCCAAGGAAACCATCGGTTACGCCAAGGAAAAAGCCGGTGCCGACGTCGTCGACGAAGTCGTCGCTTCTGTTCCGGGCCTCAGCCAGTTCGTCTGATCCGGCCCACTGATCAGATCGCGGAGGCTTATCCCCCCCTCTGTCACTGCGTGACATCTCCCCCCCCCTCAAGGGGGAGATCATCCATTTCCCTTGTCGCTAGAGAGTAAGGGATGCACAAAGCTGGCGGCCAATCTCCCCCCTTGAGGGGGAGATGTCGGCGTCGCCGACAGAGGGGGGGAACCACAATCTCGAAACTATCTCCTCACACCTTCCTGGCTGATGCGAACACCGCCGTAAACACGACAAGTGCCAGCCCGACGCCGATCGGGGCTGCCGACGGACCGAGAAGGTCCATGATCGATCCCGTCGCGCCCGAGCCAAGGCCGCTGCCCACCGCATAGGCGAGCGAAAACGCGGCACTGCCCGCGACCAGCATTCCGCCGCGATACTGTTCCCCAAGCATGGTCAGCGCGCAGGTGTAGAGCGAGAAGCTCGCTGCCCCCAGAAGCGCGAAATCGGCAAGGATGGCAATCGGCGAGGTCAGGAACGGAATGACGAGGAAGGCGATGGCGCCGATCCCGGCCATCGCGATCGCCACGCGCCGGCGCGGCAGCCGGTCGAGCAACACGCCGATGAAGGGCTGGGCCAATGCCGTCGGCAGCGCCAGCACCGTGACGCTCAGCGCTGCGAACGCCTGCGAATGCCCCATCTTGACGAAATAGACCGGCATCACCGAGATCGCGGCGATATCCGAGAAGCCGAAGGCAAGCACCATGGCGACGAGCAGCGGCGCCTTGCCGAAGAAGACGAAGACATCCCGCGTCGAGGACGCCTCGGGCGTGGTGCGGGTCGATAGCGTCAGCACGGCGGTGGCAAAGGCGACGAGCGCCACGTAGACGGCGGTGAGCGCGAAGCCGAAGCCGCTTTCAGTGCCCATCAGCGGAATGACCAGTGGTCCGGCGGCAAAACCGCCGCAAACACCGGCGCCGTAAAGCCCCGAGACACGGCCACGCAGCCGGTCGGGACAGGCGGCATTCATCCAGGCTTCGCCCAGCATGAAGATGAGGCTGGCAAAGAAGCCGAGCAGGAAACGGGCGAGGAACCACACCGGCAGCGAGGACGTCGCGGCGAACGTCGCCAGGCACAGCGAGCAGCCGACGAGGCTGACGATGATCAGCCGGTCGGTGCGCAGACGCGCCGTCAACTGGCCGAGCAGAAGCGTCGAGGCGGCAAGGCCGAAGGCGAAGCCGACCGCGTTGAAGCCGATCATCGCCGGCGTCACGCCGCGGCTTTCGAGCGTCAGCGAAATCAGCGGATAGGTGATGCCCTGCGCCACCGAAAAGGCGGAAGCACCGAGAATGACGGCGACGATCGCAGCCCAGTCGGGCATGAAGTCGGCGGTTGCGTGTGGTGAATGCATGAGACCCTCGCGGCCTCATATGCGGCCCGAGCCTCTCTTAGCTGAACATTCGGCATCTTGAAATGCCGTGACGGCTTATTATCATGAAGCTCAAGGTTCGCCATTTATACTTCCGCACTGTCTGCACTCACCCAAAAATAGTTTTGGTCGCCAAGTGAATCGCCAAGACATTTTGTTGCTGCCGGTTAAGCTGCGGCACGGCTCGCATTTGGGCCCATTCTTTTCATCCAATGATCGGGAATTGCACGATGACGTCCAGTATCTTCAACACGGATTCAGTCGGCACAGGGTTTCGGGCTTCGCTGGCGAGTGGCGAGATCGCCTTCGTCGGCGCCGGCGTCATGGTCGGATCGACCGACGGCACGGCGATCAACGGCGCTGGCGATGGCATCAACGTCAATGTCCGGGGCTCGGTCATCGGCCAGGCCTCCGCGATTTCCTTCGGGACGGCAACGAACCACGGCAACAATCTCTTTGTCGGCGAGGACGGCTATGTCGGCGGCTTCGCCACCGGCATTTCCATGCTGAGCTACGGTGGCAGCATCGACAACCGTGGCTCGATCTGGAGTGCCGGCACCGGCATCGAAATCCGCGCCAAGTCGCCGGCCGGTGTTTTCAGTACGACCGAGATCAGCAACAACGGCATCATCGAGGGTAATACCGCCGTCGCCAACAAAAGCACGGACGCTCTCTACCTCGTCAATATGGGTACGATCGAGGGGGCGACCTACGCCTTCTCCTCGCAAAGCGGCGCTGCCGATACCATCATCAACGATGGAACGATATTGGGCGATATTTCGCTCGGCAAGGGCAGCGACCGCTATGACGGGTCGCTCGGCGTCCTGGACGGAACGGTGTTCGGCGGCGACGGCCAGGATTTCCTGATCGGCGGCAAGGGCGACGAGAGCTTTATCGGCGGTGCCGATGCCGACGACATCGATGGCGGTGCCGGCAATGATGACATCGCCGGCGACGGCGGCACGGACCGGCTGACCGGCGGTGCCGGCGATGACGAGATTTATGGCGGCAGCGGTTCCGACACACTCGACGGCGGTATCGGGGCGGACTTTCTCAGCGGCGGTACCGGCAGCGATCTTTATCTGGTCGATAACGTCAATGACGTCGTTATCGAGGCAACGGGCGGCGGCAGCGACGTCGTCTTCGCGCTGGTGAGCTTTGCGCTGGAGGCCAACCAGTACGTCGAGCAGATGGTTTTTGCCGATCTGTCGAACTCCGGCGAGGCGGTGACGCTGACCGGCAACACTCTCAGGCAGTCGATCATCGGCGGCGCCGGCGACGACAGGCTCGATGGCGGCGGTGGCACGGACCGGCTGACCGGGCTCATCGGTAACGACACCTATATCGTCGACGGCAGCGACACGATCGTCGAGGCCGCTGGCGAAGGCATCGATCTGGTGAAATCCACCCGCGCGTATACGCTTGTCGCCAATGTCGAGAACCTGACGCTGACGGGAGCGCTGGATATCAATGGCACGGGCAATATCCTCAACAATGTCATCACAGGCAACGACGGCAAGAACACCCTGTCCGGCAAGGACGGCGACGACATGCTGAGCGGCGGCCTCGGTCTGGACAAGCTTGTGGGCGGCGCGGGCAGGGACAGCTTCCTGTTCAAGACGGCCCTGGCCGACAGCAATATCGATAGGATCATGGATTTCAATATTGCCGACGATACGATCAGGCTGGAGAACGGCATTTTTACGGTTTTGACCCATACAGGCGCGCTTGCCGCCTCCGCCTTTGCCATCAACCTGACCGGCGCCGCCGGCGACGCAAGCGACCGGATCATCTACGAAAAGGATACGGGCAAGCTGTTCTATGATGCGGATGGAAGCGGCTCTGCCTCCGGCATCCAGTTTGCGTTGCTGTCGAAGAACCTGGCGTTGACCGCGGCCGACTTCATCATCGTCTGAGGACCGCGAACGTCCACAAAAACAGCCGCTGCTCTCTCCCGCTCCTTGCGCCGTTCAGGCAGACGCGCGGGCGAAAACCCGCGCGTCTTACCGGCATTATACGTTGTCGAAGAACTCCACCGCGCCGGTGTCGAGATGGTAGTAGGCGCCGACGATCTTGATGCGGCCCTCGGCGAGGGGCTTCAGCAGCAGCGGGTCGCTTTCCTCGCGCAGGGTCCGCACGACGCGGCGCACGTTCTGTTTCACGGCATTCTCGACTGCGTCGCCGGCTTGGCCGCGTGCTTCCAGAACCGCCGGGATGATCGGCTCGATCATGTTGTCGATCTGGCCTGGAAAGCGGGCGTTCGTCTCGACCACCGCCATGGCGGCCTTCACGGCGCCGCAGCTTTCATGGCCCATGATGACGACAAGCGGCACGCCAAGCTCCGCCACCGCATATTCGATCGACCCCATCGCGACGGTATCGACGGTATTGCCGGCGTTGCGGACGATGAACAGTTCGCCCAGTCCGCGCCCGAACAGAAGTTCCGGCGGCACACGGCTGTCCGAGCAGGAGACGTAGGCGCAGAACGGTGCCTGGCCCTTTGCCAGTTCAAGACGGCGTGCCTCGCTGCGGTCGGGCAGGACGATCTCGTCGCGCAGGAAGGCCTCGTTGCCGCGCTTGAGAAGCTCAAGCGCCTCGTCGGGCGTCAGCGCCGACTTGCCGTCCTTGACAGGCGCCGGAGCAAGGGCGGCGGCGTATTGTGTGGTGGCTTGCGCGTGCGCTGCGGCGGGCAACGCGGCAACGGCGGAGGCGGCGGTCGCGGTCAAAAACAGACGGCGGGATACGGTACACATGAACAATGCTCTCCATTCGCGGGACGACGCGGATGCGTCGTCGGGTTAAAGATGGACGAGCGTGTTCGGAGAGCTGGAAGAAAGACCCACAAGACTGCACCGAGCACGCTCGATGCGGTCCGACATCACAAGGGCATAATGCCTTAGTCAGAGGGGCCCGGCCCGCAAGAACTGGATATAGGCGCTGAACGGCCCCGCACAAGAACATGCGCCAAACCGCCACACCGGGGCGCGTCAAACGCATGTCATGCGGGGGCCGGAGATTGCCCCCGCAGTGTCTTTCATCCCACGAGCCTTGGGATCAGTCGGCCCTGTCCCAGTCGGGTGCCAGACCGCCGGGGCTGACGATGCGGCCGTTCGGGCGGGCCAGCTTGTGAATGGCGGCCATCTCGTCACTGGTGAGATCGAAATCGAAGATGTCGAAATTTTCCGGCAGCCGGCTTTCTGTCGCCGTCTTCGACAGGGCGATCACATCCTTCTGCTGGATCAGCCAGCGCAGCACCACCTGAGCGGCAGTCTTGCCATGCCTGGCGGCAATGTCCTTCAACAGCGGTTCGTTCGGCACCTTGCCATCGGCCATCGCATAGTATGCGGTGATCGACATGCCGGTGGCGCGGGCCGCATCCAGAACCTTCGTCTGGTCGAGATAGGGGTGATATTCGATCTGGTTGGTGGCAACAGGCGCTTCGCTGAGCGCCACCGATTGCGCCATCAGCGCGGTGTTGAAATTGCTCACGCCGATGTTCCTGACCTTGCCGGCCTTTTTCACGGCGTTGAGCGCGCCGATCTGCTCGGCCAGCGGCACGCCGCTGCTTGGCCAATGGAGAAGCAGGAGATCGACATAGTCGGTGCGCAGCTTCTTCAGGCTTTCATCGACGGAGGCGAGGAAATCGGCGTGCTTGTAGTTGTCGACCCAGACCTTGGTGGTGAGAAAGATATCGCCGCGGGCAACGCCCGATGCTTCGATGGCCTCACCGACTTGCGCCTCGTTGCGATAGATCTGCGCCGTATCGATATGGCGGAAGCCGAGCTTGATCGCCTGCGGCACGATGCGCAGCACGTCCGGGCCGGGCATGCGGAAGGTGCCGAAGCCGAGAACGGGGATATTGGCGCCGTTGGCGCTGACTGTCTGCATGGGATTGTCCTTTCAGGGAGAAGACCCGGCGGCCGGCCGGGTCTGGAATGATCATCTATAGATGTGGCGTTTGCCGCCGGGATCAAGCGGCTTGAGTCAAGCGGCCTGGGCAAGGGCTTCCGGCTTGCGGTCGAGCATGCCGCTGATAACCGTCAGCACAAGCGCACCGGCAACCAGCACCCCACCCACCCACGGCGTCGCCTGCAGGCCGAGCGGCGAGGCGACCACCAGGCCGCCGATCCAGGCGCCGGCGGCGATGCCGAGGTTGAAGGCGGCGATGTTGAGCGCCGAGGCGACATCGACGGCGCCGGGGCGATGCTGCTTGGCCAGCTGCACGACATAGAGCTGCAGGCCGGGCACGCTGGCAAACGACAGGAAGCCGAGGGCTGCGAGCGTGACGAGCGCCGGGATCGCCGAGACCGAGGTGAAGGTGAAGATCACCAGCACGGCAGCCTGGGCGGCAAACAGCCAGGTGAGCGCCTTCACCGGATTGCGGTCGGCTATGCGGCCGCCGATGATGTTGCCGGCGGCGATCGCCAGGCCATAGAGCACCAGCACGAGGCTGACGGAGGAGGCGGCAAAGCCGGTGACGTCCTGCAGCATCGGCGCGAGGAATGTGAAGGTGACGAAGGTGCCGCCATAGCCGAGCGCCGTCATGCCGAAGACCAGCAGCAGGCGGCCCGAGCCGAGCACGCGGATCTGGTCGAGAATGCTGGCAGGTGCCGCCTTCGACAGGGTCGAGGGCAGGAGCAGGGCAATTGCGGTCAATGCGACGGCACCGAGACCAGCGACGGCCCAGAACGTGGCACGCCAGCCGAATGTCTGGCCGATGAAGGTGCCGAGCGGAACGCCGGTGACGATGGCGACCGTCAGCCCCATGAACATCAGCGCGATGGCCGAGGCGCGGCGGTTTTCCGGCACCAGATCGGCGGCAATCGTCGCGCCAACGGAGAAGAACACGCCGTGCGCGAACGCCGAGAGGATGCGGGCAACGAGCAACGTCTCGTAGGAGGGGCTCAGCGCTGCCATGGTATTGCCGGCGATGAACAACGCCATCAGGCCGAGAAGCAGCGGCTTGCGTTCGATCCGGCCGGTGAGCGCGGTGAGGATCGGTGCGCCGAAGGTGACGCCGAGCGCGTAGATCGAGACGATCAGGCCGGCGAGCGGCAGGGTGATGTCAAGATCGGTGGCGACGGTCGGCAACAGGCCGACAATGACGAATTCCGTGGTTCCGATCGCATAGGCCGCGATCGTCAGTGCGAAGAGGGCAAGAGGCATGGGAACACCTTTGTCGCCGGTGGGAGGCCGGACGTGTTGGTGGCGGCAGGCCGGATATCCGGGCCGTCATGGGTTTCGTTGAGCGGAATATGGGCCAAAGCCACTTGCGCGATAATCCATAGGAATGGATAAATGACTGTGAAATGAATTCACAAGGATAGCCGCATGGACAACCGGGCAGGCGAAATGGAGGTCTTCGTCGCAGCGGCGGAGCTGAAGAGTTTTTCCGCGGCAGGCCGCCGGCTGAAGCTGTCGCCGTCGGCCGTCAGCAAGCTCGTCACGCGCATCGAGGACCGGCTCGGCACGCGCCTGCTGGTGCGCACCACGCGGTCGCTGCTTCTGACGCCGGAGGGCGACATCTATCTCGGCCGCGCCCAGAGGATATTGGCTGACATCGCCGAGACCGAGCAGCTTGTGGCCGGAGGCGGTCGCGCGACGCCGCGCGGCCTGTTGCGTGTCAATGCCACGGTCGGCTTCGGCGAGCGCTATATCATGCCGCTTGCCGGCGAATTCCTGGCGCGCTATCCCGAGGTGCGGCTCGATCTGTCCTTGAGCGACGGCATCATCGACCTGATCGAGGAGCGTACCGATATCGCCATCCGTGTCGGACCGATGCGCGATTCAAGCCTGAAAGCGCGAAAGCTTCTCGAAAGCCATCGCATCACGGTGGCAACACCGGATTATCTCGCGCGCTGCGGCACGCCGCAACGCCCGGACGATCTCCTCGCCCACAATTGCATCACCTTCACCTTCGGCAGAACCCCCGGCGAATGGCTGTTCCGCGATCCGACGAACGGTTCGCTCTATACCCGGCCGGCGCCCGGCAATGTGCAGGCGTCGAGCGGCTCGATCGCCCGCAATCTCTGCCTGACGGGGCTCGGCATTGGCCGCATCGGCAAATTCCATGTCGAGCCTGATATCGAAAGCGGCAGGCTGGTCGAGGTCTTGAAGGACTACAATCCGCATGAGCCGGAACAGGTCCATGCGGTCTTCGCCGGCCACGAGCATCTGGCAGCCCGCATCCGTGCCTTCGTCGACTTCCTGGTCGAAAAGATGGAGTAATACGAGACTTGATATGGGCGGGCGGCGCTTGTCCGCCCGCGGACAACCGGGATTATTCGGCTGCCTTCAGCGAGGTGATCATCGCCTGCAGTTCCGGTCCGTGCTGTTCCTGCATGCCCTTGGTGCCCCAATAGGTGATGACCAAGATCTTGCCGGGCTTCGGCGACACGAAAGTCAGGCTGATGCTGACGTCGCCGTCATTGTCCTTGCCGTCCCAGTCGAGGCTGGTCGCCTTCATGCCGTTGAGTTCGCCGTTCGATTCCTTCTGGGTGGCGAGATCCACCGTCACGCCGCTTTTCTTGAGGAATTCGACGCAGGCATCGATCACTTCCTGCGTGCCTTCCTCGTCGGTGACATCG
Source organism: Rhizobium herbae (assembly GCF_017873135.1). Lineage (GTDB taxonomy): Bacteria > Pseudomonadota > Alphaproteobacteria > Rhizobiales > Rhizobiaceae > Pararhizobium > Pararhizobium herbae. The sequence continues at coordinate 339,222 of NZ_JAGGJV010000005.1, forward strand.
ATGGAGAGATAGATCGCATCGTCGCCGGCATTGGCCTCGATACCGGAATCGGTTTCCTTCGGTCCCCAGCTGTCGGGAATGGTGATCGACGCGACCGGTTCGTCGCTTGGAAAGTCCAGGGTCGCGGCATAGGACACGGCGGGCAGAAACGCGGCAAAGAACGCTGCTGTGATCAGTTTTTTCATGGGGGTTACCTCCTCATTGGTTCAGTTGAAGGGCTGATATCGTCGGGTTCATCAAGGCGATTTCGCCGGCGCAAACCGGAACGGGTGCCGTCTCAGTCCTGCCCGTCGGCATTAGGCCCTGGCAATGTCAAGAAGGTTCCCCGGTCAATAGAAATAGCCGAAATTTCGGCGGGCATCGGGTCCAACTTTGGGGCAAATCGCACTTGGTCCTGATCATCCTGCGGCACGCTGAAAGGGGTTTGTGCTGTATGGTGAATGCGGCGCTTGACTGGCCGGATCGCTCTGGCAATTTGGCAGTGAGCAGATACATCCGTTTTCAGACACGCGTAGAGTCCCGCCAAATGCCCAAACCGAGAAGCATGTCCCTGACGCCCGATCTCGTGGCGCTGTGCCACAAGGAGCTGGCCGATCAAGGCCCGGACGGGCGATGGACGGCAATCAGCGATGCGCAATACAAACAACTCGCGGAAGCGCTCGAGCGGCAGAGCCATGGCGAGCCGCTCTGGGTTTTTGCCTATGGCTCGCTGATCTGGAAGCCGGAGTTTGAAGCGATCGACAAGCAGCGGGCGACGGCCTTCGGCTGGCACCGGTCCTTCTGCCTGCATATCAACCGCTGGCGCGGCTCGTACGAGCAGCCGGGCCTGATGATGGCGCTGGAGCGCGGCGGGCGATGCGACGGCGTCATCTATCGCCTGCCGGACAGCGACCGCGCCGCGCAGATCGAACGCATGCTGCGGCGGGAAGTCAGCGCCGTTGAAAATGTCGATTCGGTCCGATGGCTGCCGGTCAAGTCCGAGAGCGGTCCGTGCAGGGCGTTGGGCTTCTGGGTCGGGGCGACAGGCGAACGGATACTGTCCCGCCGGCCGCTGGATGAAGTCGCGGGCATCCTGGCGCGGGCTTGCGGACATCTCGGCTCCTGCGCCGAATATCTCTACAACACCGTTTCGCATCTCGAGGATTTCGGCATTCACGACCGCAATCTCTGGCGCCTTCAGCAGCTCGTGGCCGAGGAGATCAGAACGATTCATCGAGAAGCCATCACCTCGGAGGCTTGTTGAGAGCTGCGCAAACCGGACACCCGCGCACGGATCATCGGGAGGATGGTTGCCATGCTCGCGCGCGGCGAACCCATACACCCGCCGCGCAGGGTTAAGCAGCCATGGCCATCTCAGTGCTCGGCCCGCTGCGCCCCATGTGCCCTGACGATGGCGTCCGCTTCCTTGCCGTACATCTCCTCGAAATGATCGAAGGTCTTGGAAAAATGGCCGATCCCTTGCGTCGCTGACCGCAGCGATCGCGCCAGTTCGTCGAGCGCGCCGCCGGGAACGAGAGCCCGGAAGATATCCCATCCCTTTGCGCCTTCGTCCCGGTCGAAGCCGAGAACCTGGCCCTTGAGGGCCGAGACGATCTGCACGAGGCTGCCCGAATAGATCGACGGAATGTGAATTTCGCCGCGATAGACCGGCTGCATCAGCACGGCCGCTCCCTCCGACAATGCTTGCCGCACGCCCATCTTCGATGCGGAGCGGAACGCATGTTCCGAGCTGTCGACGGCATGGTGCTGGCCGTCGGTCAGCGTCACGCCGACATCGATGACCTTGAAGCCAAGCGGCCCCTTGTCCATGGCCTCGCGTGCACCGGCCTCCACGGCGGGGATATAGTTGCGCGGAACGACGCCGCCCTTGACGGTTTCGCCGAAGGTAAACCCCTGGCCACGATCGTTGGGATGGATGGTCAGTTTCACGTCGGCGAATTGCCCGGCGCCGCCGGTCTGCTTGCGGTGGCGGTAGTGAACCTCCGCCGGTTTCGAAATCGTTTCCCGGTAGATCGGACTCGGCGTCCGGTCGGTGACGGTGACGTGAAAGACGTCCGATAGGGTCCTGCAAAGCTCGCGCAGATGAACCGGCCCCTGGACGCAGACCATCTGGGCGCCGGTCCCTTCCTCCTGCCTGACCTTCAGGCCGCGATCCGTCTCCGACAGTTTGGCCAGGGTTTCGGAAAGCTTGTTCTCGTCGCGTTCGCTGCCCGGAACGAGGATCCTTTCCAGCATCGGCGTCGGCGCCGCCGTCCATTCCGGCGGGGGTACCGACGCATCGGATGTCAAAAGTGCCGGGACGGGCAGGTGGTCGGACTTGATCGTGGCGAAGAGATCGCCCGCTGCCGGCGAAAGCGCCGAACTGGACTTGCCGTTCGCGGGATCCTGGACGGCGCCCAGTCCGGATCCGCCAAGCGATATTCCCTGTCTGAGCCCGCCGCTCAGCGCGCGGACAAGCACGGTCTTGCCGACGTTCTGGCGATGGTAGGCGTGAAAGCTCACTGCCGCCAACCTGTCCTTGTCGACATTGCCTGCAAGGGCAAGACGCTCGCGAAGCGCATCCACCGGCGGGGCCTCGTGGCGCAGCGCCTTCATCAGCCGCATCATGCCGTTGCCATGGCTTGCCGCACCGATCAGGACCGGGATGATCTTGTTTTCGCGAAGCACCCGCGTGGAGATGGCATAGAGCGCCTCGCTCGGCGGCTCGCGGTCTTCGATCAGTTCTTCCAGGAGCCCGTCGTCGAATTCGGACAGGTGTTCCAGCAGTTCGGTGCGTGCCTCGCTTTCGCGCTCGGCTGCGCTTTCCGGGATGGCGATCAGCGCCGACGTCTGCCCTTCGCGGTAGCGCCATGCCCGCTCGGAAATCAGGTCGCAGCTGCCGACGATCCTGTCGCCCTCGCGGATCGGCACCTGGCGCAGCAGCAGCGTATGGCTGGCATAGTCCTGAAGGGCTGCGATCACGTCCCTCAGCCGCCCCCTCGGCTCGTCCATCCGGTTGACGAAGAGAATGCAGGGCGTTCCCGAAGCTTCGATCACCCTGAGATAGGGTGCCGCGAGCACGGCCTCTTCTGGCGTCGGCGAGACGCACAGGATGCAGGCGTCGCTGGCCAGTAGCGCATGCTGCGCATGCGCCAGCGCCTCGTTGAGACCGGGCGCATCCAGCGCGCACCACGCCTCGTTTCCGAAGGTGAATTCGGTGAGATTCAGGCCATACGGAGAAATGGATTTTCTCGGCGCTCCCTCCAGCGAGCCGAGCTTTTCCACGATTGTCGATTTTCCGGTCTGCGAGGGTCCAAGTACAGTAAAGCAGCGCATGGGCGGTCCTCCACCTGCCATAAGCTCAATTCTCGGCCATCACAGGATGCCCTGAACCGGCGCAAGGCGCCAGAGGGGGATTTTTTATGGGACGGGTTGAAGGGGCGGCTGCTCCGTGAAGGTCGACAGGTCTCGGTCGGGCGGGGCCTGTAGACGAGAGGATCGTCAGCGCGGAAAATGCGAGGCGACGAAAGATCGGTTTATTCCTCTTGAGACGAGGTATCCGGTTCGTCCGACTGTTTTTCCGGCCAGCCTGCGAGCGCACAGGCGACCAGACAAAAGCTGGACCAGACGATGGCGACGGTCGGAAACCAGGCAAACGTGGCGTTGTCGATATAGTCGTGGCGGATCAGCTGGGTCCATATCACCATGATGACATAGGCACCGGCCAGCGCCAGAACCGGCAGCGCCAGCATGCGTTTTACAAAGAAAGTCCAGGTCATCCGTTCTCTCCGATCCCCCAGGCAGGATATTTCGACGGAGAAAATAATCAATACCCTAGATTGTAACGGCGTGAAATAAAACCGACGCCCCAGCGTTCGGACATCATGCAATTCTCCCGCGGCCGGCCCGGTTTACCGCTTGACCGCGACCACGAACAATCGCGGGAATTTGAGCAGCACCCGTCCATCCGCAAGCGGCGGGTAGGCGTCACGGATGTGGTCCAGATAGGCGGAAAGATAGGTCTCGCGTGCATCCGGCGGCAGGACGTCGAGATAGGGACGAAGGCCGGTGCCCTTCACCCATTCGACGATCGCGTCGGCATTGGCCAGCCGGTGGTAGTAGATCGTGTGCCAGACGTCGATCTTGATGGATTTTGCCGTCAGCCTGTCGAGATAGGCGGCAGGTGCCGGCAGCGGATCGCGGCGTTGGCTGCCGTTGGCATAGAATTTCGAGAAACGCGCGTCCTCCGCCAGATCGCGCATCGAGGCATGCGACGGCTCGTCCAGATTATCCGGCATCTGCACGGCAAGCGTTCCGCCGGGGATCAACTGGTCCATAAGCCGGTCGAGAATGGCCAGATGGTCCGGCAGCCATTGAAAGACGGCGTTAGCGAAGAGCAGCACGGCGGGCTGGGGCGGCGTCCATTCCGCCAGGTCGCCCTTTTCAAAACGCGTATGCGTCAGGCGCTTGCGCGCCGCGGTCAGCATGTTCTCGTCGCTGTCGATACCGGTCAGCAGATAGGCGGGGAACCGGTCGTGGATCAGTTCCGTCGAATTGCCGGGGCCGCAGCCGAGATCGTAGAGCGGGCCATCCGGCAGGTTGGGAATCTGGTCGAGCAGGTCGCGGGCCGGCCGCGTGCGTTCGTCCTCGAATTTCATATATTGTTCGGCAGACCAGGACATCTCTTCTCCCGTGGTGTTTAGAGGCTTTCCAGCGACGGCAGGATCAGCGATGGACCGAAATCGGCATATTCGTCGGGCATGTTGCTGCGGTTGATCCAGACGGTGCGGAAGCCGAATTTGGTGGCGCCGGCGATATCCCAGCGGTTGGAGGACTGGAAAGATACTGCGTCGGGATAAAGCCGGTAGGTGGTCGTCACCATGTCGTAGACCGCAGGGGCCGTCTTGAAGGATTTGACCGCCTCGACCGAAAAGATATCGTCGATGATCAGATCAAGCCCCGCCTTCTTCACCGCCGATTGCAGCATCTGCGGCGTGCCGTTCGACAGGATGGCGATGCGCGCGCCGCGATCCTTCAGGTGTTTCAGCACACCAGGCACTTCCGGATAGCAGTCGAGATGCCAGTAGGCGTCGAGCAATGCGGCCTTCAGCTTGCGGTCGGCGGAGGGGAAACGGGCAAAGGCGTAATCCAGCGACTGTTCGGTCAGCGTCCAGAAGTCGGTATAGCTGCCCATCAGCGTCCGGATCCAGGAGTACTCGAGCTGCTTGGCCCGCCAGAGATCGGAAAAGGCCTGGCCGTCCGGACCCATCGCAACCGCATGCTTGCGCACCGCCGCGTGCACGTCGAACAGCGTGCCGTAGGCATCGAACACATAGGCCGCATGAGACATAAAACCCTCCCGTCATTTCCGTCGCGCCAACTTACCCACGAGTCTCCTTCAAAATGCGAAAGAGGCACGGCAGCGCATTGATTGATCGCATTTTTCCGCCGCTGTGCCTTGTCGGCCGGCAGGCATGATACGATCGCCGCTTGAATACGGTTCTTGGCCGGGATCATGTCAAAAATTTGTGCGATGCACAATCACTCTCGGTGGAAAGCCGGATCAACTCTTCGCGGGTTTCCAGACCTTGGCGGGAAAACGCAGCGCCTGCTTGGCCAATCGACCCTTGAGGCCGAGCATCGTGTCGCAGAGACCGGTCACATGCCGGTTCGGCTTGGCCTCCGGCCGCAGCGCGTGCAGCGCCGCGGCAGCCTCTTCGGGTTCCATGGTGCGCGCGAGAATGCCGAGCGTCAGCGCCGTCGAGCGGCCGATGCCGCGCAGGCAGTGGATGAGGAGATGCGCATCCTCCGGCAGGTTGTCGATGAAAGCGAAGGCCTGCTCGATATGGGCGGGCCGCGCCGCATCCGGCTCGTCCGGATCTGTGACATCGCCGAACAACAGTTCCAGGTGCCGCTCCGCCGGCAGATCGATCATCGACAGAAGCTTGGTTCCCGGCGCGCGGATGGAGATCAGATGGCTCGGCGCCCATAGAGCCTTGTTGTGCCGCGCCTCCGTCTGCGAGGCAACGATCACCCGGACCGGCCAGCCGTTCGGATGGGACGCATTGCTCGCAAGCAAGGGCTCATAGAGCGCATCCGCCTGCTTCTCCTGCCTTCCCGCCGCAAGTGCCATGGCTCACCTCGTGATTCCGTTGCCTTCCGGGTGAAAATATCAGCGAGGACGGGGGCGGGGGAAGAGGGTTTTTGTCGGAGAGTACCCCGATTACGCCGGCAACGGTGTTGAGTTATAATGTTTTCGCAAAATAATTATAACGCGGAGACGGCCATGAAGGAGATCGATCTTGCCTATCGGACCCTGTTTGCCGAACTTGGGCAGAGATCGCTGGACGGGACTTTTGCTGCCGATTTTCCGCTGGAGGGGCGGTTTGTCACCGTTCCTGTTAAGGGTAAGGAATACTGGTACTTCGATATGCCGACGGGCGGCGGCGACAAGCGGTCGTATGTCGGTCCGAAAAGCGACGCGGAAATCACCGGGCGGGTATCGGCTTTCGGCCATGTGAAGAATGACCTCAAATCGAGGCGCAAGCTCGTTTCAACCCTGGTCCGCGAGGCCGGAATGAGCGCACCCGAACGATTTACCGGAGACGTGGTGGAGGCGCTGGCAAACGCGGGCCTGTTCAGGTTGAGGTCCGTACTTGTGGGAACCGTGGCCTTTCAGACCTATTCCGGGCTCCTGGGTGTCCGGCTTCCATCGTCCGCCATGCAGACCGGCGATGCCGACTTCGCGCAATTCCATTCGATCTCTGCTGCGGTTGGCGACAGCATCCCTCCCATTCTGGACGTCCTGCAAAAGCTTGACGACACGTTTCGGCAGGTTCCTCATATCAACCACAGTCAAAAAGCCACCCAGTTCATCAATGCCGGTCGCTACAAGGTTGAATTCCTGACACCGAACACCGGAAGCGACGACAATCAGGACAAGCCGGTGGACATGCCGGCCCCTGGCGGCGCATCGGCAGAACCGCTTCGTTTCCTGGACTATCTGATTTACGAACCTGTGCGGACCGTCATGCTTTGGAAAAGCGGTATTTCCGTCAATGTGCCAGCGCCAGAGCGCTACGCCACCCACAAGCTGATCGTGGCATCGCGGCGCCGGAACGACGACAACGGCATACTGAAGCGGGACAAGGATGTCAGGCAGGCGGCATTGTTGTTCGAGGCTCTCGGGCAGACCAGGCGTCATTCCGATCTGGCGGTCGCCTTTTCCGAAGCCTGGAACCGCGGGCAGGCATGGCAGGACGGGATCAGAAAGGGAGTTTCATTTCTCGCAGCCAAACATCGCACGGACCTGATGTCCGTCCTGCGCGAGGGCATGCAGGAGATTGGCGAAAACCCGGATGACTACACCCTGTTCAAACTGCGCACTCCGGATCATCAACCCGGAACGGTGGACGCATCCAACGGGAACCACAATGACCCCAGCCTCAAATGACGAACCGAGTTATACTTTTTTCGCGAAAACATTATAACTGCCCGGTTGCTTGTGCTCCGACAACACGGGAAGCGTCATTTCTTCTTTTTGGTGGCAGCCTTTTTGACCGGCTCTTCCATGACAGCCTCCTGGCCGAGCCGCAATGCCTTCAGCATGGCGGTCTTCTTGTTTCGCGCCACCAGTTCCGCATTGATGATGCCGAGCGCGACTGCGGAGGTTTCGTCCTGGCTGCGTCGCACCGTGACTTTGGCCGGAGCCTTGACGTCGTTATTATCAACCAATGGATGAACTCGCTTTGTCGTAGTGTTGAGGGTGGAACGGGAGATTTCTCTCCCGTCGACGTCAGAGCATCGTACGCTCAGTTTGAGCCAACAGAATGCATCTTGTTGAGCGGATGATGCTCTAAAAGACCGCGAGATATTTCAGCAGCGAAACAACGCCGATGATGATCACGATGATCCGGACGATCTGCTTGGCGCGAGCGTCGATCGGCAGCCTGGCAACAAGATAGAGAACAAGCACGATGACGAGAAACGTGATCAGAATGCTGATCAGCATGGATGATGCCATTTATTCCACTCCATAAGCAACGACGCGTTGTCGCGACAATGGCTGAAATAGGGCACTCAGGCTGAATTGGAAGCGGCGCAGGGCGGAATAGTCGCCGCGACCATGATGCAGGTAGCGGCTCGGTCGTCGGCGGCAAGCAGTGCGGCGCCACGAGATGCTAGAACCGCGTGATCACGCTGATCCCCAGGTCCTGCGCCGTATCCATCGTCATCAGCGCCGGCACCGCTTCCTCCAGGCTGATATGCCGGCCGATGAGTTTTTGTGGGTTGAGTTTGCCGGTTTGAAGCATCGCCATCATCCCCTGGTAGCGCCAGGCCTGCATGCCGTGACTGCCGTAGATTTCCAGCTCGTGGCCGATCACCTGGCTCATCGGGATCTGCGGGCTGGCATGCTCGCCGAGCATCAGGCCGACCTGTACATGGCGGCCGCGGCGGCGGAGATTCTTGATCGAGTTGAAACAGGTGACGGGCGAGCCGAGCGCGTCGATCGACACATGCGCGCCGCCCTTGGTAATCTCGCGCACGGCCTCGGCGACATCGCCGGTGACGCTGCCGTCGATGGTGGCGACGGCGCCGATCTCGCGGGCAAAGGAGAGCTTCGTCTCGGAAATATCGATGGCGATGACATTGGCGCCAAGCGCCGTGGCGATCATGATCGCCGACAGGCCGACGCCGCCGCAGCCGTGCACCGCCACCCATTCGCCGCCGCGCACCCGCCCCTGGTCGACGATGGCGCGGAACGACGTGGCGAACCGGCAGCCGAGGCTGGCGGCGGTGGCATAGTCGAGATTATCAGGCAGATGCACGAGGTTCTGGTCGGCGAAATCGATGGCGACATATTCGGCAAACGAGCCCCAATGGGTAAAGCCCGGCTGGAACTGGTTGGCGCAGACCTGTTGATTGCCGGAATGGCATTCGCCGCAGCGGCCGCAGCCCGACACGAAGGGCACGGTCACCCGGTCGCCGACCTTGTAGCGCAGCACGCCTTTGCCGGCGGCGGCAACGGTGCCGGCCAGTTCGTGGCCGGGCACGTGGGGCAGGGCGATATCCGGATCATGGCCCATCCAGCCGTGCCAGTCGCTGCGGCAGAGCCCGGTCGCCTCGACCTTGATGACGACGCCGTCGTCGCTCGGTGTCGGATCGGGCAGGACCCGGATATCGGGCGTCTTGCCGAAGGCGTCGTAATACATGGCTTTCATCGGATGGGTCCTTGTGCTTCGGCCGGCAGACTATGCGAGCAGTCCTTTGCGATCCAGATTGGACGGCATGACTTTTTTTGATGTACCTATTTACCCCAATTCTCGATTTTCGGGTTATGCCGGATATGAGAAACACAAAAAACAGGAGACCGTCATGGCCGTCGAGACTTCCCCGCGCAGCACCACCTGGACCTATGTCGATGGCGAGTGGCTTTCCGGCAACCCGCCGCTGATCGGCCCGACATCGCATGCCATGTGGCTGGGCTCGACGGTGTTCGACGGCGCCCGCTGGTTCGACGGCATCGCGCCCGACCTCGACCTGCATTGCCAGCGCGTCAACCGCTCGGCGCTGGCGCTGGGCCTGAAGCCGGTGGTGGCGGCCGAGGACATCGAAGGTCTCGCCTGGGAAGGCGTGAAGAAATTCGACGGCCAGACGGCGATCTATATCAAGCCGATGTATTGGGGCGAACACGGCATGCCCGGCAGTGTCGTCGCCGTCGATCCGGATTCGACCCGGTTTGCGCTCTGCCTGTTCGAAGCGCCGATGGGCGAAGGCCCGGGCGGACAGTCGCTCACCGTCTCGCCCTTCCGCCGCCCGACGATCGAATGCATGCCGACCGACGCCAAGGCCGGCTGCCTCTATCCCAACAACGGCCGCATCCTGATCGAGGCCCGCAACCGCGGCTTCTCGAACGCACTGGTGCGCGACATGCTCGGCAATATCGCCGAGACCGGCTCGTCCAACGTCTTCATGGTCAAGGACGGCGTCGTCTTCACCCCCGCCGCCAACCGCACCTTCCTTGCCGGCATCACCCGCACCCGCGTTATCGGCCTTTTGCGCGACGCCGGCTTCGACGTGGTCGAAACGACGCTGACGCTGTCCGATTTCGAAGCCGCCGACGAGATCTTCACCTCCGGCAACTATTCCAAGGTCGTCCCCGTCACCAAGCTCGAAGACCGCGACCTGCAGCCGGGCCCAATCGCTGCCAAGGCGAAGGATCTGTACATGGACTGGGCGCATTCGACGGCGTCGGATTTGTGAGGGGGCGGGCGCCGAGCGCTGTCACCCAACAGTGAAAGCGCTGGTGTGCCTGTCTTCAAATTCCATATTGGTTTCAGCCTGGAGTTTCGCGGGGTGCCGATGCGTAGAAACAGTATGCTTTATTTTTCTTCGGCGGCAGCGTTGGCAGCTTTTCCAATTGTCGGGGTTTTCACGACGTCATACAGCGAGCCCTCTCTCGCTTTGATGGCTACGGTTGGGTTTGCAGTTTTAACCTTTCCCCTGGGCATTCTTGCTTGGGCAATTGGATTTCCTCTTGTCTACTATGGAATCGCAACTCCAGCCGAAATGGTTTTCGTTATGACTCCCTTCTACGCGGTATTGGGATACATCCAGTGGGCGCGGATTTTGCCCGCTTACTATCGCAGGCAACGCTAGTTCAAACGGTGCATCACATGCACAGAAAATGCAGCGACGAAAGCGAACTGTTGTGCATCCAGACCTTCAAAATCTTCTCAACGCTCTGCGTGAACTGGAGAATTTTCTGGATCACCAAGGTGAACCGTTCTGGGCGACGAACGTTCGACGCTGTGCCGATCGGATTGAAAAATCAGACGCTTACGGGCTCCAGCATTACATCAATCTCTTCGGTGGCATGGGATCGTTGAATGATCTTGTTCTATATCGCGATGGCTCATGGCTCACGAAAGAGAACGATCGGTTGGCGGCTTTGCGGTCGAAAACCTGGGCGCTTGCCAGTCAGTTGAAACGTGAAGTCGATACGTGTCACGTCAGCAGTGAGGCCAAGCCGTCATGAGCGCCAACCTATTTGACATTGAGCAAAAGCGGGTCTGCAACAGATTTGGAGCGGCGTTCTCTCCGCCGCCGGACGACAGCATGCTGGGCATCTCGCTCAACGTAAAGTCGTCGATCATCCCGATCAACGGGTTGCGGCATCCACCGGCGCTTCAAACAAACGGCTGGTACATATGGGGTGGAGAAATATTTCCCGATGACGATGGGTTCAGTGCGCTTCACTATTCCCACATCGCCACTTGGAATCCGATGATCGTCAAATTCCTGTCGCTGCCGCCGGGGTGGAGATTCCTGACGGATGGCGCCTATGAGGACGTCTGGTTCGATGAAGCGCTTCTGGATATTGCTTGAGGTTCCGCAACCAAACGCAAAAACCGCGACCTGCATCGCCGGCGGCTCTTCCTGAACACCTATTTCAGCATCGTGCCGCAGCAAACGCTTGTCCTCTCGTGGCGCATCATGGCATGAGGATGCCTTTCTCCGGAGACTGGCACATGACCGAGAACAGAAGCATGATGGTCAGACGACCATGGAACGTGTTGGCGTTTGTTGCCTTCCTTTTCCTGGCGGCACCGGCACAGGCGACGCCCGTGCTCGTCGTCGATGCCGACAGTCGCCAGGTGCTCTACCAGGAGGATGCCGGGGCCCCATGGTATCCGGCCTCGACAACCAAGCTGATGACGGCGTTCGTGGTGTTTGAAGCCCTGCGCTCGGGCGAGGTGAGCCTGACGACCCCCGTCACCATGACCCGAAACGCGACGAAACAGGCCTTTCTCGAATCCGGCCTCACCTTCGGGCGGACGATGACGCTCGATGATGCGCTTTTTGCCATGATCGCCGCATCGGCCAATGACGTCGCTGTTGCTCTCGCGGAAGCGGTGGCTCCCGACGAAACGGCGTTTGTCCGGAAAATGAACGAAGCGGCAGCCCGCCTTGGGATGACGGGCACCCATTTTTCCAATGCAAACGGCCTGTTTGACCGGAACAACTATACGACCGCGCGGGATCTGGCGATCCTTGGACTGGCAGTGGACCGGATGTTTCCGGAGTATCGCCGCTTCTTCCTGGCCTCGGCGGTGACGATCGACGGCAAGGAGATCAAGTCCAACAATCTGCTTTTGACCCGCTTTTCCGGCACGATCGGGATGAAGACCGGTTTCCTCTGCGCCTCCGGGCGCAACTTCGTCGGGCTGGCCACACGAAATGGCAGACGCGTGATGGTGGTCATTCTGGGCGCGACGACGGAGCGGGAACGCAATGAACGATCGGCGCAATATCTGACCCAGGCCTTCGACGGCCGCCTGTCTTCCAATTCGGGTCTTGTCGACAATCTGCAAAACCGGACCGATGTCGCGCCGCAGGATATGCGCATTCGCCTCTGCACCGGCGAGAGCGTTGCCTACGAGGCCAGCCGCAACGCACTTTATCCGATGGGGCTACCGGGCAATAAGAGCTATTTGGAGGACCAGATCCAAGGGCAGGTCCACGCGATCACCACCTGGGCGAACGAAAACGTGACGGACGTACCCGTACCGGCTCGACGTCCTTCCTTGCCACAGCAACAAACCGGCTCTGCTGGCTGAGGCGGATGCGCCGATTTGGCGCCAATGAGTATCGGCTTTTGCCGAAGAGTTCCGCGGCCTCTACCCAACACACAAAAACACGGGTTGAGCTGTCCTCCCGCAACGGCTATCTGATGCCAACCCCAAGCCATCCCTCCGCACACAAGGCGTATCCCGGCATGACCCCAGAATTCCTCGTCACCCATTCCGGTGGCTTCCATGCCGATGAACTGTTGTCCAGCGTCATCCTCACCCGGCTTTTCCCGCAGGCGCGCATCATCCGCAGCCGGGCGCCGGAATGGATTTCGCCCGGCGCGGACCGGATCATCTACGATGTCGGCGGCCTGTATGACGCTGACGCTCAGATATTCGATCACCACCAGCGCGGCGCCCCGATGCGCGAGGACGGACAGCCCTACAGTTCGTTCGGATTGATCTGGAAGCACTATGGCCGCGATTATCTCGTGGCTTCCGGTATTCCCCAGGCGCATGTCGAGACCGTCCACGCCTCCTTCGATGCCGGCTTCGTGCTGCCGGTCGATCTGGTCGACAATGGTGCGCTCAGCCCGTCGGTTGCCGGGCTTTTGGGCGGGCTCACCTTGCCGGTTCTGCTGGAAACCCTGAAACCTGTTTTCGACGAGACCGACCCCGAAGCCGACGATCGCGCCTTCCACAACGCCCTGGCCATTGCCCGCAGTTTCGTCGAGGCAAGGATTGAGAAAAGTGCCGCAAAGTTGCGAGCCGAGGCACTTGTTCATCAGGCCATCGTCGATGCCGGGGAGGGGCGTATTCTGGAGCTGCCGATGGGCATGCCGTTCCGTCCTGCCATCGTCAAGGCGGGCGCCGATCATCTGCTGTTCGTCGTCCACCCGCGCGACAAGGACTGGTGCCTGACCACCATCCGCCGCGCCGACGAGGGCTTTGAGGTCCGCGCCGATCTGCCGGCCGCCTGGGCCGGTTTGACCAATGGCGATCTGGAGGCCGCCTGCGGCGTGGAAGGTGCAACCTTCTGCCACAACGGCCGCTTCGTCGCCGCGGCCAAAACCCGCGAGGCCGCGCTCGCCATGGCCGAACTGGCGGTGAAGGAAGCTGTTTCCACGGGTTTGGTACAAGCGGCGGCCGAGTAGGGAGCTTAGGGTCGAGGTACTTGGCGAACGCTTCCGCTATTTCGCCTTGACCACCGCACCCCATCCGTCACCAGCCCAAACCCCTTCATCTCCTCCGCCGTCAGATAATACAGCCTGTCCGGCGGCGTCTCCATTGCGTGCAGCCAGACGCCGGACTTGATGCCCATTTCTTCCAGATGGCGGCTGACATCGGCTGTCGTCTTTTGCGCGTCCGACATCGCCTGTTCCGGCGAGAGCTTTGCCGTCGAGCCGTTGAAGATCTGGTGGACGCCGATGACGGCGCCTTGTTCGGCCTCGCGAACAACGCCGCCGGCCATGACGATCGGGCAGGAGGAGGCGCAGAGCGCGCCGCTGGCGACCCTGGTGCCGAGCTTCCTCTCGCGGATCAGCTTCGACATCGCCAGCGCATCGCCGACGGAGCCGCCGGGCGAGTTGAGAAGGACTGTCTTCACATATTCGCCGCGCGCCGCGATCTCCGCGGCGAAACGGCCGGCGGCACCCGGCTCGATCGAGCCTTCAGCGGACAGGATGCCGCCGGGCCGGAGCTCGAAGCGGATCGGCTGCTTCAGGATCTGCGGATCTGTGGTGATATCGGACGGGGCGTTCTGCGGCTCGCCTTCGGTCAGTGCCGGCGGCAGGATCGGCGCGGCTTCCGGCTGCATCGGGTCGAAGCCGGGGATAGCCCGGTTGGCGATACTGAGTTCGTTCCAGTCGATGATGATGAAGATCAGCGCCGTGACCAGCAGCCCATGAAAGAAGTGCCGCATCATCATGCCGTCGTCCATCGACAGCAGATAGGTTTTCAACCTTTGTCCGAAGCCGCCCAGCCTTTCCCGCGCCAGTTCCGTCATTTGCGCGGACCCTTGCCGGAGAGGTCGAGGCTGGTGATGTTGGATTGTTCCCTTGCTTCCGCCTCGCTGATCGCCGTCTGGATATCGAAGCCGCTGCGTTGCAGCGCCTTCTGCACCTCCAGCGCTTCCAGAAGCTCGGCGGCGGTGATCCGTTCGGCAAAGGGCAGGCTCTGCTCCTGCCGGCGCAGCGCCCCATGGGCGATCGACAGCATGAAGACGAGCACAGCGGGCAGAAGGTCGATGGAGATGGCGCCGGCCCAGCTCGGGATGAAATCCGAGGCATAGCGCAGGACGGCGGCGGCAGACGAGAGCGGCACGAAGCGGCGCTCGCCGACCGGCTCGCGCGTCAGGATCTGGTCGGCGGCTTCCGAGAGCACCTTGGATTGGGCGGCGACCGAGGTGCGGATGGTCTCCATCACCTGGTCCTGCCGGTTGGCGAGATCGGCCTCGAGCCCGCTTGCGACCGGGGCGATGAAGCCGAGCGACAGGTCCTCCGCCGCGCGCTTCACCGAGGCTGCGATCGAGGTCTGTTCCAGCGCCGTGATGGTGCCGGTCAGTGCCACGGCTTCGGCGGCGAACTGGTCGGCGCGCGGATCGATGGCGCCGGGGGCGGAGACCAGCCCGCGCATGGTGGCGAGATGGGCGCGGCCTTCGTCAAACAGCGTGGTGACGCGTTCGCGCGAGGCGGCGATGCCGTTTTCGAGCTCCTTCAGCTGCGCTGCCATCTGGCCCAAGAGCTGGACGACGCTGCCCGCACCCGTCGTGCCGGTCAGCGCGCCGCTTTCGCGCTCCTGGTCGGAAAGGCGCTGGAAGCGCTCGGAGGTGCGCTGGATGTCGGGAAGCAGGCTTTGGGCGGCAAGGGCATTCTGGTGCGCGCGGTCGAGATCGGCGGTGTAATCCTCCACTGTTTCGGCCAGGTGTTGCTCGAGTGCCGCGGAGCCGGCAAGGGCGGCGGCATTCAGCCAGCTCGCCATGGCGATGATCATCAGGCAGCCGAGCGCCATGATGCCCA
Organism: Rhizobium herbae; assembly: GCF_017873135.1. Taxonomy (GTDB): domain Bacteria; phylum Pseudomonadota; class Alphaproteobacteria; order Rhizobiales; family Rhizobiaceae; genus Pararhizobium; species Pararhizobium herbae. Next base: position 354,790 of record NZ_JAGGJV010000005.1, read on the forward strand.
GCATCGCCGTGCGGGCGGCAGCCCCGATGATGTGCGGATAGAACCGCGACATGTAGGTCCAGAACGCATAGATCGCCACCGAGACGGCACAGGAATAGATCAGCGCCGCGAAGAAGACGGCGGTGGCCGAGCCGTCGAGGATCGAGCGGACCCCGAGATAGGTATAGACGCCCGAGGCCAGCGCCAGAACGGCGAGCGCGAAACGGGTCATGGTCTCGACGGCTTCGATCCCGTCCTGCAAGCGATGCGATGCGCCAAGCGCCATGGGGTTTCTCCGGCTGGTTGTGCCTTAACAAACCCTTAAAATACCGGCGAAATCAAGGCTTGCAGGCCTGCCGCTTCCGTCTCTCAGGCGGGCAGGCCCGGCGTGCCCGAACGGCGGTGCATGATAAAGGCCTGAAGACAGATACCGGCAAGGAAGATCGCTGCCCAGATGGCCGTCGCGGTCTGTACAGGCGGTGAATCCGGGCCGCTGCCGATCGGGCTTGATGGCGGCAGGCGCGACAGGGTCTCGTTGATACCCGGGATCATCAGCAGGAAGAAGGTGAACGACATCGACAGCGCCTGCAGGTAGCGGTTGAGGCGGCCGAACCACCCGAGTTGGCCGATGACGATGGAGAAGACCACCGCCAGCATGGCGATGATGCCGATGGCGTGGCCCGCGTTGAAGCCGCCCGTACTCGAAAGCCCGAAGGAGGTGATCGCCGACAGGAACAGCGTGATGATGTAGATCCGGCCCGAATTGGATTTCGGCACGATGGCCGCGTATTTCGAAAAGGAATAAAGACCGGCGACGATGGGCGCGACGCTGATGATGGTATGGACGATGCCGAGCGTGGACAACGGGTTGGCCATGGAAGTTCCCCCTGATGATGAATGTCGATGCGCAGTAAAAATCAGCCGTTCGCCGTGTGCCGCTCTCTGGCAGCAATGATGCCGGGCGACCGCGAACCTATAGGATTTTGATATGTTCGCAGTGACAGTGCAATCGAATTCCTATGCCGGTTCGCTGTAAAAAAAGGGAGCGCGCACGTGGGTGGTACTCCAAAGCTCGAGAAAGGATGATCGAACATGCCGAACGGTTTTAAGTTCATGTCCACAAAACATGTCGCCGGTTTTCTCAATGGAAGCGTTAGATTTAGTACGTTGGACTATTTTCGGGGGATCGAAGGACCTGAGTGGATAAGAGACTGTTTGGAAGGCATTACTAAAGTTGAGATTCCTTCCGTCAAATTTGACTCCCGCGCTCCGGATGCTGCTGAAAAGCGGATGAAGCTCTTCCAACTAGGCGTCATGATTGGATCAGGAGTTGTGGAGATGACAAACAGCCAATCATACCTCATCGCGCATCACCTACATGTCTTTTGCTTCTCAAAAGAGCCTTTCGAAACTGCTCGCAAAGCGATGTGTGACGATGCTCCAGAAGGCTGGAGATATGACGCTTGTGTCGAGATCAGAGATATTCGTGCCTTCTGCGAGGCCATGGAAGACGGGAAAATTAACGGACAGCCATTTCGCGAAGCTATCGCTTCCACGCTTGGGTGCCGGGATGTTCGGTATAACAAGGCCACTCTGGCCTTTGATATGGACGAGGAATTCTATGTGGACCCATTTCAAAAGCCCGCTCATTTCGCATGTCAACAGGAAATCCGGTTTGTAATTCAACCCAGGGCAATCCTGCCCCCGAATATGTACGTTGAGTTTGATGTGCCAGACGGGTTGCTCAAACAGTTAGAGATCTAAGAGGCCATTGCATATGAAGCGAGGGTGATGGGATGAATTTGGGTGGGGAATTGAGGAGGTCGAAACGATCAATGTCCGCGTTTAGAATTATCGCAGCGTTTCTCCTATCCCCTATTGCTTCGGCAATGATATTGGCAAATGGGGGTTCATTCAGTCCGAATCCGGTCAATCAGACTGGTCATATTTCCGCAAATTAGAATGGACCTTGCTGGGTGGATACCTTGCTTCAGTCGTACTTGTGCTTCCCCTCTTTGTCATTTTTCGGAAAAGAGTAGCGCGAAGCTTAAGTTTTTCCAGTTTATCGGGAGGGCTGGTTGCCACTTCGCCTTGGATTCTGGCGATGATTTTCGCGAAAGATGGGCGTTTTACTGGACAAGATGGAATTAATCTCGCTTGGGCAGTGCTGCAATATTTTCTCGCGGGCACTACCGGCGGTGCGGTATTCTGGTCTGTCGGTTACTTTCAGTTCAGCCGACCGCGTCAAACTTGATAGGATTGATATCGGGCCGGGGTGACGGGGTACGAGATGATGAACTCCTGCTCTCCATTGCAATAGAGCGTGGACAACGCCGCCCCCACCACCCGCCCTGCTAGTCCCGTCCTCAGACCAGCGACAACCTATCGAGCGCCGCCTTCACCCTGTGCCGCTCGCTCTACGCCAACGGCAGGATCGGGCGCGGCGGCTCGAAGGGGCTAAGCTCAAGCAGGTTGGCGACGGCGCGGCCGCGGCTGTCATTGGCTTGGCTTCCGACAGGCCTGTCCTCATTTAATGGACCGGTGATGGGGCCGCTATCTGTCCGGACCGGCCACAAACATGCTGCTGCAAGAAACGGCGATCATCTGGTTCTCAAGCCATCTTCAGGGCAGCAAGGTCGCCGGTTTCAAGGAAGGCCAGGTTTGTTTCGATTTTTTCCACTGGCCAATCCCACCAGGCAATATCGAGAAGCGCGCTGATGATCTCGGGGGAATAACGCATCCGAATGACCGTGGCCGGGTTCCCTCCAACGACTGCGTAAGGTGGAACGTCACGAGCAACGACCGACGCAGCAGCGACGATCGCGCCTGCACCGATTTGCACACCCGGCATGATCGCTGCGTCATGGCCAATCCATACGTCGTGCCCGACCACCGTATCTTTCACGGGCAGGTCTTTGTAGCCGAAGGTCTCGGGTTTGAAGATGCGGAATGGATAGGTTGTGAAGCCCGTCATCGGATGATTGGCTGAACTTGTGATAAAATAACTTCCCCGAGCAATTTGGACGAACTTGCCGATGACCAGCCGCTCGCGGACGCTATGCCCTAGATAGGGTGCGAGTATTTCCGCAGTGTCTTCTGGCTTCCCGCAGTGCGTGAAATAGCTGTATTCGCCGATCTCCATGCGCGGATGGCTGATAACGTTCTTCAGGTAGACGGTATCGCGATAAAGCGTTCCGTCCGGCAGAGTGATTGGGTGAGTTGCAGTCGCGTCGAGAAGAGGCATCAAAACTACCGTTCAGAACAAAGCCAGCGCCGTTGGACGACCAATGCTAGTCCCCAAGAGGGAGGGAAACCATCGCGCCACCGAGATGCTTTCATGAATAGTTTGAATGCGATGCGCTCAACACTTTTTGTACCGGCATCAGACCAGCGACAACCTATCAAGCGCCGCCTTCACCCTGTGCCGCTCGCTCCCCGCCAGCGGCTGGATCGGACGTGGCGGGTCGAAGCGGCTGAGCTCAAGCAGGTTGGCCACGGCGTGAACCACGCGATAACTGCTCAATTCGCGAAACAGCGTCCAGAACGGTTCGAAGAGCGCATTGATGCGCTCGACCTCGGCGCGGTCGCCGGCTTGCGCCGCCCGCATCAGCTTGACCGACGGCTCCGGCAGAATGCCGGCGATGACGCTGTACCAGCCAACGCCGCCGGCGAGGATGGCGTCCGTCACCAGCCAGTCGCCGCTGTAGCCGATGGCGAAACCGGCGGGAACGGCAGCCGCCGTCGCCTGATGGGCCGCAGCGATATCGGCGGCGGGCAAAGCCGGGTTTTTCACCGCGACAATCGATGGAATGGCGGCAAGGCGCGTCAAGAGCGCATTGCCGATGGAAAAATGCGTCGTGCCCGGATTGTTGTAGACGCAGAGCGGAAGCTGCGTGGCTGCCGCGACGGCGGAAAAATGCGCGAACACTTCATCGTCCGAAAGCGGCGTGTAGGAGACCGGGGCCAGCAGGAGCCCCTGCGCGCCGGCATCCCGTGCATCCTGCGCAAGGGCCACCGCCTCGTCGGTGCGCAGCGCGCCGACGCCGACAATCACGGGCGTGCGTCCACCGAGGCAATCGGCGGCGGCCTCGATCGCGCGGCGTTTCTCGCTGCGGCTGAGATACATATAGGAACCGGTGCTGCCAAGCAGGCCGATGGAATCGGCACCGGCCGTGTCGATGCGCTTCAGAAGGGCTCTCAGTGCATCCGTATCGACGCGGCCATGCGCGTCGGCGGGCGTGATCGGGAAGGCGGACAGGCCATGGAACAGCATATCGGGTCTCGGCTTTCAAGGCGGGTATTGATCCCTCAAGCTGTGACCGCTTGACCGCCGAAGGTCAACGCCGGGATTGTCCCAGTGTCATTTTAAAGGGTATCATTTTGCCGGTGCGTTCAGCATCTCGTCCGTCAGCTCGCCGCCCAGCTCTATCGTCTTCGTCTGCTTGTTGTAGACGCAGATCTGGCTGATCCTGCCATCGGCACCCTTCGGTTTGCCGCTGACGATCGCCAGGCCAAAACTTTCCGAGCCGAACGGATCGACCGCGGCCTGCGGCGTTTCGATCGATCCGGCCGCAGCCTCCAGGCATTTGGCCGAGACGTCGGCGCGCATGGCCTCCCAGGCGTCGTCGGAGGAGGCGAAGGCGCCCGCAGGCAGCAGTCCGGCGGCGAAAAGGGCGAGCAAGGCGGTGCGGTTGCGAAAAGACATCTGATTTCCCTGGCATTATTGCGGGTCGTCACAATCGGCGACCCTGCCGAAGGATCATGTCCATTCTGTGCCTGCGGCGGTGATGGAACATTCCGGCGCTGAAAGTATTTTCCAAGCCTGTAGCGAAATTTGGCATGGCGGCGGTTGCCTGTTGGAACTGTGGTCCCTATGTTCCGCCTCATAGATTTCCTTCATGAATTGCAACCCGGCTTTCATGAAATCCACACCACGAAGAGGAGATACCACCATGGCTTTCGAATTGCCGAACCTGCCTTACGACTACGACGCGCTTGCGCCCTACATGTCGCGCGAAACGCTCGAGTATCATCACGACAAGCATCACCTGGCTTACGTGACCAACGGCAACAAGCTGGCCGAGGAAGCCGGTCTCTCCGCCCTGTCGCTGGAAGAGGTCGTCAAGAAGTCCTACGGCACCAACCAGCCGCTGTTCAACAATGCCGGCCAGCACTACAACCACCTGCATTTCTGGAAGTGGCTGAAGAAGGGCGGCGGCGGTACACAGCTTCCGGCCAAGCTCGACGCTGCCATCAAGTCCGATCTCGGCGGCTACGACAAGTTCCGCGCCGATTTCATCGCTGCCGGCACCACGCAGTTCGGCTCCGGCTGGGCCTGGCTCTCGGTCAAGGGCGGCAAGCTTGAAATCTCCAAGACCCCGAACGGCGAGAACCCGCTGGTCCATGGCGCATCGCCGATCCTCGGCGTCGACGTCTGGGAACATTCCTACTACATCGACTACCGCAACGCCCGTCCGAAGTACCTCGAAGCCTTCGTCGACAGCCTGATTAACTGGGATTACGTGCTCGAGCTTTACGAAGCCGCTGCATAAATCCCGGAAAACAAGCCAGAGCGTGTCCCGCACAGGGATAGCCTTTGGATCCAATGCAAAAGCCGCCTGCGACCTGTCGCCGGCGGCTTTTGTCGTTCAGGGCTCTGCCGTCTGCCTCCGCGGCAACGGGTTGAAACGATAACCCCCGGGCCGGAGCCCGAGGGGTTCTGTGATGTCTTGCGATGTGGTCGGCGCGGATCAGAATTCGGTCCATTCATCCGGCTTGACGGCGGCGTTGCCGTGGCTCGCATAGGCCTGCCGGGCGGGCGCTGCCGACGGAGCGGCCATGCTGCGGGCCGTCTTGCGCAGTGCTGCGACCGGATTGGACCGGATGTCGCCCAGCTTGAACTGGCCGACCAGTTCGCGCAGCTTGGCGGCTTCCATGGCCAGCGAGGAGGACGCGGCCGTCGATTGCTCGACCATCGCGGCGTTCTGCTGGGTCGTCTGGTCCATCTGGTTGACGGCGGTGTTGACCTCGGCCAGCCCCACCGACTGTTCCTTGGCGGAGACGGCGATGGAGTCCATGTGCCTGTTGATCTGTGCGATGTAGTCGCCGATCGTCTTCAGCGCCACGCCGGTGTCGCGCACCAGCTTGACGCCGCTTTCGACTTCCGTCGTCGAGTTGCGGATCAGCCCCTTGATCTCCTTGGCGGCCGTCGCCGATCGTTGGGCAAGTTCGCGCACTTCCTGTGCGACAACGGCAAAGCCCTTGCCGGCGTCGCCCGCCCGTGCCGCCTCGACGCCTGCGTTCAGCGCCAGAAGGTTGGTCTGGAAGGCGATTTCGTCGATCACGCCGATGATGTTGGAGATCTGCTGCGAGCTCTCCTCGATCCGGCGCATGGCCTCTTCCGCGTGGGAAACCACCTCGACGGACTGGGCGGCATTCTCGTTTGCCTGAACGGCGACGGTGCGGGCATCCTCGGTGCGCTTGGAGGAGTTGCCGACATTGACGGTGATCTGGTCAAGTGCTGCGGCTGTTTCTTCGAGCGCAGCCGCCTGCTGTTCCGTGCGCTTGGACAGGTCCTGTGCACCATCGGCGATTTCGCGTGTGCCGTTGTCCATACTGTTGACGGTCTCGAGCACGGCGCCGATTGTTACGCCCAGCTGCTTCAGGGATGCGTTGAAGTCGTTGCGCAGGGTTTCGTATTCCGCGGCGAAGGTCTCATTCAGCTGGAAGGAGATGTCGCCGGCTGCAAGGCGTTTCAGGCCTTCACCCAGCGTCGTCGTGGCAAAGCGCAGTTGCTCGGCCTCTTTTTCGGCGCGCTGCTGTGCGGCGGCGCGGGTGGCTTCGGTCTCGCCGCGGGCAAGGGCGGCCTGCTCTTCGAGCTTGCGATTGTTCAGGGCGTTCTGGCGGAACACTTCGACGGCGGCGGCCATCGAACCCACCTCGTCGGCGCGGCCGGCAAAGGGGATCTCGCTTGCCGTATCGCCGTCGGACAGGCGCTTCATCGAAGCCGTGATGCGGGTGATCGGATTGGCGACACCGGCAACTGCGAAGAAGGCGGACGCGACGGCAATCGCCACGGAACAGCTGACCAGCGCAATCATGACCGACAGTATGGTGCTGTAGGTGGTCTCGCTTTCGACCACATAGCCCTGCGCCTGGCCGACGATGAAGGCAACCAGTTCGTCGACCTTGGCATTGACAAGATCGGTCTGCGCCCGCATGTCGCCCTTGAAGAGCGCGATCGCCTCCGGCGTCTGGCCGGCGGCATGCATTTGCTGCAACTGAGTGCCCATCTTGTCGTAGTCGGCAACTGCGGTCTTGACGGTGCCGATCAGTGTTCGGCCCTGCTCGGTGCGCACCCGGCTTTCGTAGGTGGTGATCGCCTTTTCCAGTTCGGCTTTCCGATCGGAGATGAATTTGGTCTCTTCGGCCATTTCCTGCGGGGTTACCGCGAGCAGTTCCTTGGAATAGCCCAGGCGGACAAGGTTGAAGCTGCCCTTGATCTCGCGCGCGGTTACCATCCGCTCCATCCAGTACGTGCCGATCTCGGCCGTATTCGCGCTCAGCTTGCCCATGCCGGAAATTGACACGAGGGATAATGTCGCAATCGACGCCGCCAGAAGGCCGACGACGGCAATGAGGGCCAGTTTTATGCTTGGTCGTTTCATTGAATATCTCCGATCAGGCCGTTCCAGGCGGACGGTCTTTTGCCAATATGCATTTTTGGGGATCAAGCCTGACAAGAAGCCGGGAGGACATGACTTGCCAAGGCGCGGGAACATTCATGTTCGCTCAACGAATACTGTCGGTTCTGTTAAAATTTAGATAAACATGTATTGATAAATTAGAGAAATTGACTTTGTGGCGCCTGACGGCTCACGCTGCCATCCTCATACTCCGCCATCCCAATGCCGGTGACAGCGGTACATCCCGTCCAAGTTTTTGGACCGGAAAAGACTTGTGATCCGAAAGGCGTCGGATCACTGGATGCCCGTCGCAAGGGCGAGCATGACGGAGAGGGATGCTTTGACACCGCTCGCAACACTTCAACGGATCTGGCAGCAATCTGAACTTCGCGAGGTCCCTGGCTTTTTATGTCGTCTCTGTCAGCGACGGGGCGTCGCAAGCCCAACGGTGAACGCGGTCAGCAGGTTGCGTCCGTGCGGCCATTCACCGAGTCCGCTTTGTCCGTTGACGTGGCCGGCTGCGCCGATCTCGACAATGCCGCTGCCCCAGACCTCGGCCTGTTCTTTCTGATAGTCGATCGTACCGAAGGGATCGTCGCTGCTGGCGACGATCAGCGAGGGCATGCGCAGCTTTCCGGCTGGCGGGCCGGCGAATTCCTGTGCGTCCTGCGGAAACGCCTCCGAGCGCGGATCGGGAACCGAGACCAGAAACGCCCCAGTGACGGGCAGGGCCGAGACCTTTTGCCAATGGGCGACGAGAAGGCAGGCAAGGCTGTGGGCCACCAGCACCGGTGGGCTCGCCGAACGGCCGACTTCCCGCTCCAGCGCGGTGATCCAGTCCTCAAGGTCCGGCCGCTCCCAGTCCGACGGCTGAAAGCGCCGCATCCGCGGATCTGTTGTCTCCCAGAGCGTTTGCCAATGGCTTTCGCCCGATCCGCCGATCCCCGGCAAAATGATGATATCCGTCATGGTCTCTCCTGAAAATATCGTGAACACCGCAAAGATGCTGGACATGGCGCCGGTTTGGAATGAGAATTCATCGGAAAATGCGACGCGTTGCCGATGGATTGAAGGTGAAACATGGGAATTGCAGACACGGACCGGCCGATGCTCGATCCCACCGATATCGCCATTCTCGAGGTGATGCAGGAAAACGGCCGCATCGCCATTTCCGAGCTGGGGCGCCGCGTCGGGCTTTCCCAGCCGGCGACGTCGGAGCGCGTCAAGCGGCTGGAGGAGAAGGGCATCATCTCAGGTTATGGCGCGCGCATCGATGCGGCGGCGATCGGGCTGGGGATGATGGCGGTCATCCGCCTGCGCACCACGCATGAGCATATCCGCGCCTGCTTAAAACTGTTTTCCGAAATGCCGCATGTCATGGAGGTCCTGCGCCTGACCGGCGAGGATTGTTTTCTGCTGAAGGTGCTGGTTCCGACGCCGGGAGAACTGGAAACGATCGTCGATACCATCGCCCGGTACGGAGCGGTGACAACATCGCTTGTCCTGCGCAGCGAGCCGCCGAAAGCTATCGGGCGCGCTTTGCTGCAAAGGTTGTGAGCCCGCCAATTTTCAGAAGACCGTCACCGCAGCTTCACAAAGACGCGATAACCACCGCCCATGCCAGAGACATCCTCCCCCATCCTCCGCTTCGGCATTGTCGCCGATCCGCAATATGCAGATATCGAGCCGAATGTCGCGCTCGACCGGTACTATGCCGGAAGCCTTGCCAAGCTCACCGAAGCCGTTTCGGTCTTCAATGCGACGGAACTCGATTTCGTCGTGACGCTTGGTGACGTCATCGACCACGACTGGAAGAGTTTCGACGATATCCTGCCGATCTATGAGACACTGCGGCACAAGCGCCTGTTCCTGCTGGGCAATCACGATTTCGCGGTGCCGCCGCAGCATCTCGGAGACATCCCGGCGCGTCTCGGCATGCCCGGCCGCTACCATGACTTTTCCATCGGCAACTGGCGCTTCGTCATCCTCGACGGCAATGACGTCAGCGTGTTTTCGGCCCCTCCGGGCGATCCGCGCACCGCGCTGGCGGCCGGGCGGCTGCGCGCCCTGCAGGCCAAAGGCGCAATCAACGCCCAACCCTGGAACGGCTCGCTCGGTGACGAACAGTTCGCCTGGCTGTCCGGCGTTCTGGAAAGGGCGGAAGTCGATGGCGAGGCCGTTCTGGTCCTCGGTCACTATCCCGTCTTCCCGCCCAACCAGCACACGATGTGGGACAGCGAGCGGATCATCAATCTGCTCACCGGCTTTGCCTGCTTCAAGGGCTATTTCTGCGGCCACAACCACGACGGCAATTTCGGCGAAGTCGACGGGCGTCCGTTCGTGACCTTCAAGGGCATGGTCGATACCGAGAGCGAGAACACGTTTGCGATCGTGGAGATTTTCGAAGACCGGATCGAGATCGAGGGCTTTGGGCGGGAAGAGAGCAGGGTGCTCCGGCTTCAGGCGTCAACGTAGCCCAGCGCGGCAAACTGCTCCTTGAACCACCAGAAGCCGGCGGCGGTGACGATCACGACCACGGCGAACAGCGCCCAGCCGAGTGGTTTCAGGGTATTGCGTTCGGCATCGCGGTAGTCGAGGCTGGTGCCGAACACGGCGAAAGCCAGCCCGAAAACCATGCAGAATGGCACCATGAAAAAGGCTTTGAGCGAATAGCGCACTTCCGGCGCGCCGGCCTTGGCCGCCTGAAGCGGCTCGTACAGAAAATACCATCCGATGGCCGCCCCCACGGCGAGGATGAACAGGCCGCCGAGGCGATATTTGATGTTCTGGAGCAAGAGAGAATTCTCCAATTGACGTGCAGATTCGCGCAGTCTGACGCATTCCGGCAAGGATTTCATCCGGGATTGCATGCGTTGCCATAACCTGTCGCAAGCGCGGACGGGAAGCAAGGCTCAGGATGGGGCGGGAGCCAAAGGAACGGATTCCGCCTGTGGCGGATTGTTCACCCTCCACCCCCTGATCCACAAATCCCGCAGCCCGTCGCCTTCGCCGCGGAAATGCGCCTCGGCGGCCTCGCAGCTTTCCACCCGGTCGGCGCGGAAATTGCGGATGGCCTGGCGCAACTCGCACCAGCCGACCACCACGGCCGTCGTCGAATAGTAGATCAGCGCCAGCGGCCGGATGGTGCGTTCGCTGGCGCGGCCGAATTCGTCGCGATAGTCGAGCGTGAGCTTGCGTTCGTCGCGGATCGCCCGGCGCACCAGCGCAAGGTCCAGCCCGGAGGGCGGCGGCGCGATGGTGCCCCAGGCATGCAGGGCATTGGCGCGCAGGGCCTGGCGCAACGGCGCGGGCATGGCGCCGGCGATCTTCTGGTTGACGCGCTTGGCGGCGTCCTTCAGTTCCGCGTCGCCGGTGCGCTCCAAAAGCGCCAGCGCCAGCACGATCGCTTCCGTCTCCTCGATCGAGAACATCAGCGGCGGCAGGTCGAAGCCGGGGCGCAGGATATAGCCGATGCCGCGTCCGCCCTCGATCGGCACCCGCATTGCCTGAAGCGCCGCGATATCGCGGTAGATCGAGCGGACCGTCACTTCGAGGGTTTCGGCGATCTGCGCTGCCGTCACCGGCCGCGTCGCCAGCCGGAGAATCTGGATGATCTCGAACAGTCGCGATGCCTTGCGCATGGGCCACCTTTTCGTCACCGGGCGAAACGCTCCTGACAGAACCCTGTCAGTTGGGTGGAGCTATAGCACGTCCGAAAGTGCTTGAAAAACAAGCATTGCGCCGATCGCGGCACTCTCTTGAAAGATGGACAACTGACATGACCTACGCGGAAAACCTCTGGCTCTTCTTCACGCTGCTCTTCGGCATCATCATCGTGCCCGGCATGGACATGGTCTTCGTCATGGCCAATGCGCTGACCGGCGGCCGGGCATCGGGATTGACGGCGACGGCCGGCATCATGGCGGGCGGCGTTTTCCACACGCTCTATGCGGCGCTCGGCGTCGGCTTCCTTTTGCATCTGGTGCCGGAACTGTTCAACGTGCTGCTGCTGGCGGGGGCGGCCTATATCGCCTGGATCGGCTTTTCGTTGGCCCGCAGCAGCATTGCGATTGCCTCGGTCGAGCCGGGCGCGCGGCTGTCGCTCTGGACGAGTTTTCGCCGTGGCGCGCTGACCAGCATTCTCAATCCTAAGGCCTATCTGTTCATGCTGGCCGTCTATCCGCAGTTCCTGAAGCCCCAGTTCGGGCCGCTCTGGTCGCAGGTGCTGATCATGGCGCTCATGATCTCGGCCACGCAGCTTGCCGTCTATGGCAGCCTGGCGCTCGCCGCCGGCCGCAGCCGCGACGTCATCGTCGCCAGCCCGCGCGCCACGGCGATCATCGGCAGGACGGTGGGTGTGGTACTGATCGCGGTGGCGGCGCTGACCGCGTGGCAGGGGTGGACATCATTGGCGTAAAGCGCGCCGTTTTTCATGATGTCCCAAACATGAGTATCTTTATCCTGTTTAATCAGACGGTTGCCGTCCTGAAAATAAATCCATCTCAAAAAAATGTTACTTCCTTCGAAGCGCCAAAATGCAATCATGCCGGCGCATCGATCGAGAGACCCGCTTCGCAAATCCTTGCGGCGTCTCGCCAGAGCTGGAGACTTTGATGAAGTTGAAAATGATACTGACGGCACTCGTGATTGCAGGCTGCGGCGTGAGCGCCGTTATCGCCGCGGATGATCCGGTCAAGATTCGCGAAGGACTGATGAAGCAGATCGGCGGGTCGATGGGCGCGCTTGCTGGCATCGCCAAGGGCGAAAAGCCGTATGATGCGGAAACCGTCAAGACGGCGCTGACGACGATCAGCACCAACATCAAGGCTTTCCCGGACCAGTTCCCGGCCGGATCGGAAGCCAATTCCGAGGCGAGCCCGAAGATCTGGGAAAGCACGGACGACTTCAAGGCCCATGCCGCCAAGCTCGGCGCCGACGCCGATACGGTGCTGGCCCAGCTTCCGGCGGACCAGGCCGGCGTTGGCGCAGCCCTCGGCGTCATCGGCAAGAATTGCGGCGACTGTCATCAGCTCTATCGCGTGAAGAAATAGCGGTAGGGCACACCATTCCAAAAATCCGATCAGGCGTGCGGGCATTTTGCCGGCGCGCCTGATCCCGTATGTTGGACAAGAGGAGATGGCGATGGGCGCACGCGTGCGGAAACTGGTGTCGGCGGTGGTCCTGTTCGGCGTCGTGGCGGGTGGCACCGCCTGGTTCCTGACCAAGCCCGAACCTTGGCCGGCCAGCCATTGGGATGGGCTCGGCGAGCCCGATATCGCCAATGGCGAGCAGGTATTCTGGGCGGGCGGCTGCACCAGCTGTCATGCGGCGCCGAAATCCGAAGGCGATGCCAAGCTCGTCTTGACCGGCGGCTTGCCGCTGAAAAGCCCGTTCGGCACGTTCCATGTCCCGAATATCTCCCCGGATGACACCGCGGGCATCGGCGGCTGGACGCTCGCCGAGTTCGGCGATGCGATGACGCGCGGCGTTGGCAAAAAGGGTGAACACCTTTATCCGTCCTTCCCCTACGGCTCCTATGCCAGGCTGACGCCGAAGGATATCAACGATCTCTGGGGCTTCCTGAAAACCCTGCCGAAGAGCGCCAATGTCGCAGCCCCGCATGATCTGCCGTTCCCGTTCAATATCCGCCTCTCGCTTGGCGGCTGGAAGCTGCTGTTCTTCACCGACAAGCCGCGCGTCACGGTCGACACCAGCAACCCGAAGATCGCTCGCGGCCAGTATCTCGTCGAAGGTCCCGGTCATTGCGGCGAGTGCCACACGCCGCGCAATGCGCTTGGCGGTTTCGAGACGGCTGAGTGGCTGGCAGGCGCCCCCAATCCGGAAGGCGAGGGCCGTATTCCCAACATCACACCGGGCTCGAAAAGCATTGGCGGCTGGAGCGAAAGCGATATCGCCAACTACCTCGAAACCGGTTTCACGCCCGATTTCGATTCTGCCGGCGGCTCGATGGTCGAGGTTCAGCAGAACATGGCCAAACTGCCGGCCAGCGACCGCGAGGCGATCGCGGCGTATTTGAAGGCGGTGCCGGCGAAGGAGTCGCAGGCTACTGAAAGGTGACGCAATTGGAATCGCTTGCGACGCCAAGATGATTTTTCTGGAAACATATTGGCTTTACTGATGGTGTCTGTTTTGCAACAGAGTGCAGTAGCTGATATGCTAAGAATATTTTCGGGCAGGAGCGTGTTTTGGAATTTAGAACGACAAAACGGTATGTCGCCAGAGGAGCGCGACCCGATGCTGAAACAAGCGACAGTATGTATCTGATCAAAAATGTTTCAGAGTTGCGAGCAACATACCAGATACGGCTTCTTCTTTTCCGAGCCATCCAAGAAAACAGAAAGCTCATATTGGACGTTCCCAGAGCTTGTGAGGTGCGCTACGATCTGAAAGCGCTGATTAATGAGCATCATCGTCATATAAAAATGTCGAAGAACTGATGGGGCTATATTTAGCAATTTTTGATGGTGATGAAGAGCTGGACGGGGTTGAGGTAGGAGCATATTCCGACTTTGCTGTATTCCGTGATGCCGTGGTCAACCTTGTTGAAGCAGGACTAGCTGGCTCGAGATGTCCAACATTGATCAATCATTCCGACTGCGATGGTCAATGGACACCCAACGAGGCGATTCGGCTTGAAATCGAGTTGTTGGCGATCAGCGAGCGATTTCGACAGTTGCCTGCACAGCCCCTCGATGGGGAGTGGAAGCCGAAGATAGCCAAGATGTTTGGGCTAATGCCTGCCAACCTTTATGACTGCTTTTTTGACGTGGACGGCGAACCTTTGCTGGAACGCTTGCTCGCATTGACCAAATTGAGCGAAAAGCGGAACTTGCCTATCGTCTTTCAATGAGATCGATCGTAAGCCGTGTCCTAATCGTGCCAAGGGAGCCGCGTCGGAAGCGGTCCGAACTGGCCTTTGAGCCATCCCTATTGTGATGGCATGGCGCATCCTCTCAGACGCGCCCATCGCCGTGGAGTCTCGAAATCCGCCCCTCACGCCAGCGTCTGCAGATACCGCATGCCGGTCACCGGGCCGGGGGTGAAGTTTTCCGATTCGTAGAAGCGGTGCGCCTGGAAATTGCCGGTGGCAGCGCTGACCGAGAGATAGGTGGCGCCGGCCATGCGGGCCTGTTCGCGTGCCTTGGCGACAAGATGCCGGCCGATGCCGGTGCCGCGATGGCCGGGGCGGACGTAGAGGTGGTGCAGTTCCATGCCGCGCGCCCCCTGCTGGGCGCGGTAGAGCGGCACGAGAATGGCGTAGCCGATCAGTTCGCCCGCGGCTTCGGCCACAAGTGCTGTAATCCAGGGCATGCGGCCGAACAGGTCGCGCTCGAGGTTTTCCGGGGTGACTGCGGCGGCATCGCCGTGATGGGCGGCAAGCTCGGCGATCATCTCGCGCAAGGCCGGCAGGTCGCGCTGCTTGGCGGTGCGGATGGTCACCATCGGTGCGCGCGTGGCGGGATGGAGAAGCGGTGTCGGGGTGGTCGTCTGCAGCATGTCGAGGCTCCTTATGGCTTTCCCGCCATCAGGTGCCGTCCAAAAACAAAAGCCGCCTGATGGCGGCTTGTTTGAACGAGATCAGACAGCCGCACCTATGGGAGCAGCGTAAAATACCAACGGGCGATGTTCGCGGTTCTGATCATGGCGGGCAATCTCTCCTTTTCCCGGATTTTGTCAATCGGAAATTCCATGCCTGTTAATTTTTATGGTCGAAACAAGATCCGTGAACGCCGTTTTTCCGGCCAAGACCGGCCACAATCGATGCCTAGGGATGGTCGCCGGCGACGGCCGATGACGTTCAGGAATATCCAATATTGATAATTCCGATCAATGGCTTGCCGGCGCTTTTGGATTCACCTCGGGAGAACTCGTCGCATGCCGTTCACACTCAATCGCAGGTCTTTCATCATCGGATCAAGCCTGCTTCTGCCCGCAGTCGGCTTCAGCGCTGGAACCGCCTTTTCCGCCGAAAACGACATCGACAAACAGCTTGCGGCGCTGGAAAAGCGCACCGGCGGACGCCTCGGCGTCTTCGTTGTCGATACGAAGACCAATGTCTCCTTCGGTCGCCGGCAGGACGAACGCTTCGCCATGTGCTCGACCTTCAAGGCGCTGGCGGCAGCCTTCGTGCTGGCCCGCGTCGACAAGGGGGCGGAAAAGCTTGACCGGCTTGTCCCCGTCTCGAAGGCAGACCTCCTGTTCTATTCGCCCGTCGTGGAACAGCATGTCGGCAAGGGCATGACGGTGCGCGAACTCTGCGATGCGGCCGTCACCTACAGCGACAATGCGGCCGCCAACCTGCTGCTGGCAAGCTTCGGGGGGCCGCCAAGACTGACGGCCTGGCTGCGCGCGATCGGCGACGAGGCCACTCGTCTCGACCGGACGGAGCCGGAGCTCAACGAGGCGAAGATCGGCGATCCGCGCGACACGACGACGCCCGCGGCAATGACGCGGACGCTCGGCAAGCTGATGCTCGAGGATGTGCTGTCACCGGCATCGCGTGATCAGTTCACCGCCTGGCTGGTGGCCAACACAACGGGCGGAAAGCGGCTGAGGGCAGGGCTTCCCAAGGGCTGGACGGTCGGCGAAAAGACCGGCACCAGCGGCCATGGCGAAGCGGGCGACATCGGCTTCATGCGGCCGCGCGCGGACCACACCATCCTGGCGTCGGTTTATATCGCCGAGGCGGAGGGGCCGACCAAGAAATACGAACCGGTCTTTGCCGAGGTCGGCAAACTGATCGCCGCGATGGCGTAAGGCCTCCGCTTCTTCGATGCCATCATGAACGCCAGACACAGCCGGCGCCGGTCCCGTACCGCCGCCGGCTGTGCTGTTTCAGCGGTCCGGCCTGATCCGCACGCAGGCCCGCGGGCCGGTGCCGTCTTGCCGCATTCCGCAAAGGATACTATACCCCCCTATAGTATTAGCGAGATGACCATGTCCCACACCGTTCGCGAGAAGACGAAACTGTTGGCGCGCGTGCGCCGCCTGAAAGGCCAGCTTGAAGCCGTCGAGCGGGCGCTGGAGGTGGAAACGCCCTGCGGCGATATCCTGCAACTGCTCGCGTCCATTCGTGGTGCGCTGAACGGGCTGACGGGGGAGGTGATGGAGGATCATCTGCGCGAACACGTGCTTCTGGCGGAAAGCGACGCGGACCGTTTACGGGCCGTCGATGAACTGTCCGCCGTGCTGCGGACCTATGTGCGTTGAACGACGGGAATTGAACCGCAAAGGATCGGCCAATGCCACTGGCAACAGAAAAACTGGGTCATAATCATGTCTTTCTCGGCGCCGGTCATCAGCGCAACGAGCGCCGCGTCTGGCTGGTCATCGCGCTGACGGCAACGATGATGGTCGCCGAAATCGGTGCCGGCCACCTCTACGGATCAATAGCGCTGGTCGCCGATGGCTGGCACATGTCCACCCATGCTGGCGCCATGCTGATCACGGCGCTTGCCTATCTCTATGCAAGGCGACAGGCCAGCAATCCGCGTTTCACCTTCGGCACCGGCAAGCTGGGCGATCTCGCAGGCTTTGCCAGCGCCATCGTGCTGGCCTTGATCGCCATGCTGATCGGCTGGGAAAGCCTGCTGCGGCTGGCCAATCCGGTCGCGATCAGCTTCTCGCAGGCCATTGCCGTGGCGGTGGCCGGTCTTGCCGTCAATCTCATCTCCGCCTTCCTGCTCAGGGATGATCACCAGCATCACGGGCATTCGCACGCTGGTCATTCCCACCATGGTCACCATGCCAGCGGACACGATCATCACGATCATGGAAACCATGATCACGATCACGGAAGCCACAGCCATCACGACCACGCGGTTCAGTCACGCGGCGCCGACAACAATCTGCGCTCCGCCTATCTGCATGTGATGGCGGACGCGCTGACGTCGGTGCTGGCCATTGTCGCCCTTGTGGCGGCCAGCATCTACGGCTGGCTGTGGCTTGACCCGTTGATGGGCATTGTCGGCGCGCTGGTCATCGCCCATTGGTCATGGGGGCTGATCCGCCAGACCGGCCTGATCCTCATCGACGCCACCGATGCCGTCACCGGCCTGCAAGCGGAAATCCGCCAGCGGATCGAAACGCAGGGTGAAACGATCACCGACCTGCATGTCTGGCAGGTCGGCCCGGGCCACAATGCGGCGATCGTCGCCATTGCCACCAGCAGCCCGCATCCGCCGGCCTTCTACAAAGAAAAGTTGGCAGCGCTTTCCGGCCTGTCGCACCTGACGGTCGAGGTGACGCCGCTTGCGGCATAGGCGCGACGAGAGCCTGGAAGGCGCTCGCTGACGGCGCCTCCCATTCATTGAAGGTGTTGCAAAGGCCGCGCAACGGCGCGGCCGATTTGTCAGCCGTGGTTCGAGACCACGAAGAATGGATAGTCGGTATAGCCTTCGGCACCGCCGCCGTAGAGGGTCGCCGGGTTCACCTCCGTCAGAGGAGCCGCGGTCTTCAGCCTCTCCACGAGATCCGGATTGGCAATGAATGGCCGGCCAAACGAAAAGAGATCAGCCTCGCCGTTCGCCAAGCGCGACGTCGCCAGTTCCCGGTTGTAGCCGCCGTTGGCAATGTAGGTATTTGCGAATTTGGCCTTCAGCTCTGCGTAATTGAAGGCAGCAGCCTCATGCGGTCCGCCTCGTCCGCCTTCGACGACATGAAGGTAGGCGATACCCATCTGGCCGAGTTTCTCGGCGATGTAGTTGAATTGCGCCTGCGGATCGGTCGAGGTGATACTGTTGACCGGTGAAATCCGGACACCCGTACGCTCGGCTCCAACCTCTAAAGCCACGGCGGCCGCGACCTCGAGTATCATCCGCGCACGATTTTCAATCGAGCCGCCATAGGCGTCGGAGCGTGTGTTCGAACCGTCCTTGGCAAACTGTTCCAGCAGATAGCCGTTGGCACCATGGACTTCGACACCATCGAAGCCTGCAGCAATCGCGTTGGCGGCGCCGCGACGAAAATCTGCGATAATGCCCTGGATTTCGTCATGTTCGAGCGCGCGAGGTTCGGAGACATCGACGAACGCATTGTTGACGAAGACTTTGGTCTCCGGCTTGATGGCGGAGGGTGCGACCGGCGCTTGCCCGTTCGGCTGCAGGTCCACATGCGACACACGTCCTACATGCCAGAGCTGCAAAAAGATGTGCCCGCCTCTGGAATGCACTGCGTCGGTCACTTTTCGCCAACCGTCGATCTGGGCTTGCGTATAGATACCCGGCGTATCCTGATAGCCTTGCCCTTGCTGCGAAATCTGTGCGCCTTCCGTTATGATCAAGCCCGCGGCGGCGCGCTGGGAATAGTACTCCACCGCGAGTTCGCGGGGTACGAATCCGGAGCCGGCTCTGTTGCGGGTCAAAGGCGCCATGACGATTCGGTTCGCCAGCGTCAGGCTCCCGAAGGTGTAGGGTTCAAAAAGTGCGTTGTCAGTCATTTGGTTTCTTTCGTCCGGATTTCAGGGTTCTCTGTCGTGTCTCGGAGTTTCGCGCCGGAACCCGGCACAGGCCGGCCTTTGCGGCACGGCCCATGTCGGTGACGGCGCGTTCTACGAGAGGCGTTACGAGGCCGAGCGATAACGTTCTGCCGCGTGGACCTGCGCAAAGCCCGGGATCATCGCCTGGCGTGCGGTCTGATAGGCATCCCATTGGGCCGCATCGTGCAGCGGCGGGATGGTGACCGGCTCGCGCTTGTCGAAGCCTGCCAAGGCTGCGTCCACGAGTTCGCCCACTTCCATCACAGCCGGGAGCGTGTTGACGTCGATACCGACAAGCTCCCAGAGCTCCGTCCGGGTCGCCGCCGGTAGCACTGCCTGTACGTAGATCCCCTTGGGACCGAGTTCGAGGCTAAGACCCTGTGAGAGGAACGTCACAAACGCCTTGGTGGCGCCGTAGACCGACATTCCGAATTCCGGGGCAAGCCCGACGACCGAGGAGACGTTGATGATCGCGCCGGAGCCCGCCTTGATGAACCGTGGCGCGACGGCACCGGCGAGGCGGGCAACAGCCGTTGCATTGAGCGCGATAAGCTGGGTGATATCACTGGCAGCCTGATCGACAAATGTCCCTGCCAGGCTCGCACCGGCATTGTTGACCAGGATCCCGATGCGATCATCGTCGCGCAGACGCGTTTCCACAGCTGCAAGATCATCGGCGTTCGTGACATCGGCCTGCAGGACATCGACGGAAACGCCATGTTCCTTGCGGAGCTGTTCCGAGAGAACCTCCAGTCTTGCCTTGTTGCGGGCGACCAGGACGAGATCATGCCCGCGTCGGGCAAAACGTTCTGCATATGCAGCGCCGATACCTGCGGAAGCACCGGTGATGAGGACGGTTGAAGTTTCAGTCATTCTCTTGCTCTCTTTCGAATAAGCGCTATATTCATGATAGCGATAATGATTGCGAGCTAAAGATGATCGCCATCATGAAAAAGTCAATGGCAAGGATGGAGAAATCTGAAATGAAGGTCAGCCGCGAACAGATGGCCGAAAACCGCCGGAGAATCCTGGAGGCCGCAAGCCGGTTGTTTCGGGAAAAGGGGTTTGAGGCCGTCGGCGTCGCAGAGATCATGAAGGCTTTGGGACTGACGCATGGCGGCTTCTACGGTCATTTCAGCTCGAAGGATGACCTCATCGTGCAGGCGCTCGCTCACGCGGTGGGCGAACGCAACGGCGCGACACTTTCGCTTCCCGCATACCTGGAGGAGTATCTGTCACCGCGCCACCGCGACAACAGGGCGGGTGGTTGTCCGATCTCCGGGCTTGCCGCCGACACGCTGCGCCAGGCGCCGGAGGCCCGTGCGGCGGTCACGGATGGCGTGCGAGTACAACTGGACTGGATGAGTGAGAAGTTTCCCGAGGCGACCGAGGCCGACCGGCGGCGCCGGGCGATCGGAAGCTGGTCCGCGATGGTCGGGGCAACGATTCTGGCGCGGGTGATGGTTGATCCCGTCTTGTCGGAGGAGATCTTGACGGAGACCCTGGCCTGGATCAATGACGGACCCGGCCAGCAGGCTCCCGCACTTTCAGAACCTCAATGAGGAGCCCGTGCGGCCGGTTTCCGCGCCTCGCCGCCGCAGCGTTGTCATGCCGGCTTCGAAACCGATCCGCGTCGGCGTGCCAGGCGCGGGCAGACATGCGCTGGCATCGAAACCCTGCCCGCACGCTTTAGACTGAATCGGACGAGGTGACGCCGCTTGCGGCATAGGCGCAACGGGAGCGGGGTTCCGGATTTTCGCGTGAGGCAGCGCTCAAGCCGTCTGCTGGATGACGGCAGTCTTTCGCCGCCACGCGGCGAGCCGAATGAGCAGAGCCAGCACGACGACGCCCACCGGCAGCCAGTAAATAGGGCTGATGACGATCCGTTTCCCGAAATTGAGCGCGAAGGACATCCATATGTACCAGGCTCCCACAGTGTGCAGCCAGCCCCAGGTCCGGGGACCGACAAGCGCGGCCGTTCTGTCGAACGATGTCAGTGTCATCAAGACGATGAAGAGATAAGCCAGCCCGCCGGCAACGAAGGCAACGATATTGGTGAGTTGCATGAACACCAGATAATCGAGCCGGGAGAGCGCAATAATCGCTCCGGCATGGATAAAATGCGATGCCGCGAAAGACACGCCGATATAGCGCCGGTTTTCCCTGAGCCACCGCGTGGCGGCGGATGGCGCCAGCAGCCGCAGCGACGAAGCCGTAAACGCAAGCAGGAAGAGAACAGCCGATGTCCAGGCGGTCAGTCGGATGACTGACCGTGCGCCCTCCACGGGTGCCGGAGCCATAAGGGCGGCTGCCGCTGCCGCCGCGAGCAGAGCGGTTGAGATGAGAGCGGTCAGGCGCCAGCCATTGACGAGCGAGATTCGGTTTGTGAGCATCGGCATCTCCTTTGTGTAATCAGTGATTACATTGCTATCTTGGGAAGGTCAAGGGAATTTAATCAGTGATTACATTCGGCGGGCGTTCTGCTATCACGGGATCATGACATCCGAATCCCAAACGGCTCGCGCCGGCTATCATCATGGCAATCTCACCGAAGTCCTTCTTGAGGCGGCGATCGCGCTGATCGAGGAGAAGGGTGTTGATGCCCTGTCGGTGCGCGAGGTCGCCAAGCGATCGGGCGTGTCGCCCGGTGCTCCGTTCCGGCATTTCAGCAGCAAGACCGCGCTTCTGACGGCCGTCGCGGAACAGGCGATGGGGAGGCTGACCGCCGCGGTTCGCGCTGAAATGAGCAAGGCCGGCGATGCCGATCCCATCGAAGCCCTGCGCGCGATCGGGCGTGGTTATCTGGCCTGGGCGCTCTCCAATCCCACCCATTTCCAGGTTATCAGCTCAAGGTCATTGATCGACTTTCACGCATCGCCCCGCCTGGTTGAGGAAAACGAGGCAATCCGTATCGTCATGGTCGATCTGATCGCCCGGGCGCAGCGCGAAGGACGACTGCGACCGGGCATCGTGCCTGCCGATCTGGTCTTCTCGTCGCGCGCCTTCATCTATGGCGTTGCGCGCATGTGGATCGACGGCCATTTCAAGGAATGGCACGTCGAAAGGCCGGCTCCTGAGGCAATGGAGTCTGCGCTCGACTTGTTCATCAAAATGATTGACGCCAAGCCATAGATGCGAAGGGAACATCCGCCGGGCGGCCGGCAGGTTACACCGCCGGCCTTTCCCGATTTCGCTGCTAACCTCTCGCCGGACTAAGTCCGGCGAGGTTTCGACGCATGCGCAGCAGATATTCGGTTTGATTGAACGGATCGGCACCCGAGCGCGGGCGAAAACGCTGCGGGCCATGCATGGGCGCATAATGATCGAAGGACGCTTCCATCGTCGCCATGCCGCTCGTCAGCCCCGGCAGTTGCTGCTGGATGCCCTGGATCATCGCAGATGCGACGGTACCTTCCAGCCTGACCACGCCACCGGAAATCACCGAATTCGTCGTCGAGACGCCGGATTTCGCAAGCAGGGTAAGCAAGCCGTTCACTGCCTCTGCGGGCGCTTCGAGGTAAAGGCGGTCGATGGGCTCGCAGATGACGGTTTGGGCGGCCGATAGAGCGGTTGCCAATACCAGGGGTGTCAACTGCCGGAAATCGGCCGCCGTACTCGCCGGAGACGTTTGCCCGGCGGCGATCATCGCCACATGGCAATCGATGACCTGCCAGCCGAAAAAACCTTGCTTCAGCGTTTCGAAGACGGTTTCCTCGACTGCCCGATAAAAGCTTGCGGGCATCTGGCCGGTATCCACTTCCAGGGCGAAGCTGTTGCCCGTGCCTTCCGGTCGCGGTTCGACGCGCAGTCCGACCGTCGCGAGAAATGGGTTAGGCTCCCTGAAAATGGTTTGAAGGCCGGTCCCGGTCCCGGCGAGCCTTTCCACGCAGATGACCGTACTCTCCTCGAAGGTCGCCTCAAGATCGAAGTCCGTCAGCAAGGTCGATTGGATGACCTCTTTCTGTACCTCGCCATAGAGCGACACGAAGACGTCGCTGGCGTCCTCGTTCCTGCGCAGATTGATCAGGGGGTCCTGTTCGGCCAACTGGTTCAGTGCCAGCCAGAGCGCCGCATCGTCGGAGGGGCGACGGGAAAGGACGCGGGTTTCAAGGGTGGGCGGGGCAAAGTGGGACCTGCCGCCCGAGCCTGAATCGGTGCCCACGACATCCCCGATCCGGGCGTGGCTGAGGCCGCTGACGCGCGCGATCTGCCCGGCGCGCAAGGCTGTAGCACTGTGAACCCGGCCAGCCTCGAAAACCTGGATCCCGGTTACCCTTGCCGGGCCTTTCGGCAAGTCCAGATATTGCCGGAGCTGGATGGTACCTGAAGTCAGGTACAGATAGGACAGCTTGTCGCCGCCCCATCCGCGTTCGATCTTGAAGATTGTCCCGGCAACCGGGCCATCCGGGTCGAGGCGGCGGCGGGGCATGAGCGTCGTTATGGCCGCTGTCAGGGCAGGCACGCCGACGCCGGTGGTCGCGGCTCCTGCAAATGCCGGATGCACCAGGCCCCTGGCGATCTGATCGGCCAAGGGACGTCGAAGCCTTTCGGTGGTCAGGCGATCGGGTGAGAGGACATAATCGTCCAGCAGAGCCTCGTCGTTTTCCGCCAGTGTTTCACACAAGGCTGCAAAAAGCGGTTCGCGTCCCGGATCGAGTGCCTCCACCTGCGCAAGCTTGCTGCCGGCATCGTTAACGGCCGACATGGCAATGGGGCGAACCGGCAGTTGGTTGCCAATGGCCTCCAGCACCGCGTCATATCGCGCGCCGAGACGATCGACCTTGTTGATGAAGAAGACGAAGGGAACGGCAAGACGTTGCAACGCCCGCACCAGCACCCGCGTCTGGGCCTGCACGCCCTCGACCGCCGAAACAACGACCACCGCCGCGTCCAGCAATCCCAGCACCCGTTCGACTTCGGCGATGAAGTCGGGGTGACCGGGCGTATCGATGAGATTGACGACCGTATCGCCGATCGTGAAAGACACGACGGCGGCCCTGATCGTGATGCCGCGTTGCCGTTCGAGTTCGAGACTGTCCGTCTGCGTGCTGCCGGTATCGACGCTGCCGAGCTTTTCGATGACGCCGGCGTCAAACAGCAGTCGTTCTGTAAGGCTAGTCTTTCCTGCATCCACATGGGCCAGGATGCCCAGATTCAAAGTGCGCATGGTTCCTCGATTTCTCAGAATTTCGAATGTGATTTTCGTGAGAAATGAGTCGGCGCATTGGAACCTCTACCCGTTGATGGCTATGGCTATGCATCACCCCCGTGTCGTTTTGGAGAGACGCAAGCCGGACTCTAAAGGCGTACCGGAAGATATGTCAACCACCGCCATATCGCGGCTTTGCGGTTGAAAACGGAGGAAACGGCTGTCGCAAAATAATGTCCATCACTGGAACGCCAATAAAGAAAGCCACCCACAACGCATGGTGTGAGTGGCTTCAACCGTCCTGTTTCGCATGCGATCATGGTCCGGCCGGTCGCCCCGCCGGACCTTTGTCGCCATTGCCGCAGCGTTATTTCGGCAGCGTATAGGCGATCACGTAATCCCCCGGCTTGGTGCCGACGGAACCATGGCCACCGGCAACGATCAGGACGAACTGCTTGCCGTCATCCGTCGCATAGCTCATCGGCGTCGACTGGCCACCGGCGGGCAGCCGACCTTCCCAGAGTACCTTGCCCGTGGTCAGGTCGTAGGCACGCAGATAGTTGTCGACCGCCGCTCCGAGGAAGGCGACGCCGCCCTTGGTGATCATCGGCCCGCCGATGCCGGGCACGCCGACCTTGAAGGGCAGGGGCAGCGGCGTCATGTCGTGGACGGTGCCGTTCCTGTGCTTGTAGGCGGTGGCACCGGTCTTCAGATCCACACCTGCGACATAGCCCCATGGCGGCGCCTGGCAGGGAATGCCGAGGGGGCCGAGGAAGGGGCCCATGAAGACGCCGTAAGGAGCGCCGTCATTGCGGTTGAGCCCCTGTTCGGAACCCTTCTCGTCCTGCCCCTTGGCCGGGATCTGGTCGCGCGGCACGAGCCTGGAGGTGAAGGCCAGATAGGTCGGCATGCCGAACATCACCTGCCGCTCCGGATCGACGGCAACGGAGCCCCAGTTGAAGGTGCCGAAATTGCCGGGATAGATCAGGCTGCCTTCCAGCGACGGCGGCGTATAGCGGCCTTCATATTTCAGCCGCTTGAAGTCGATCCGGCAGGCGAGCTGGTCGAACATCGTCACGCCCCACATGTTCTTGTCCGTCAGCGGCGGCGGCGAGAAGGTGAGGTCGGAGATCGGCTGCGTCGGCGCGGTGAAATCCTCGGGGATTGCGCCGGTCGGGGCAGGGATTTCCTTGATCGGGATGATCGGCTCGCCGGTCCTGCGGTCAAGCACGTAGAGATCTCCCTGCTTGGTCGGCCCGACGAGCGCTGGAACCGGCTGGCCGTCCTTGCTGGTGATGTCGAGCAGCACCGGCTGGGCCGGAACGTCCATGTCCCAGAGATCGTGATGCACGGTCTGGCGCACCCAGCGCACGGCGCCGGTGGAAAGGTCGAGCGCGACGATCGAGGAAGAGTATTTCTCGACATTTTCGCTGCGGCCGATGCCGAGCTGGTCGGGCACCTGGTTGCCGAGCGGAATGTAGACCAGCCCGAGTTTCTCGTCGACGCTGGAAACGGACCAGCTGTTCGGCGAATTGGTCGTGTAGGTCTGGCCTTCCGGCAGCGGCGTCGTCACGTCCGGATTGCCTGAGTCCCAATTCCACACCAGCGCGCCGGTATTGACGTCGAAGGCGCGGATGACGCCGGACTGTTCCTGCGTCGAGTAGTTGTCGTTGACGGCACCGCCGACAATGATCTTGCCCGCCGCGATCACCGGTGGCGATGTCGAGTAGTAATAGCCGGCCGGATTGTATTTCATGCCGGTTTCAAGATGCAGCGTGCCCTTGTCGGCGAAGTTGGTGCAAACCTGGCCGTTGGCCGCGTCGAGCGCGATCAGGCGGGCGTCCGAGGTCGGCAGGTAGACGCGTTCAGCGCAAGGGGCGCCGGCAACGGCAGCTGGATCGGCATAATAGCTGACGCCGCGGCAGGTCTGGTGCTGCCGGTCCGGGTTCATGCCGGAATTGGAATCGTATTTCCACTTTTCCTTGCCGGTGGCGGCATCCAGAGCGATTGCCCAGTTGTGCGGCGTGCAGAGATAGAGCGTGTCCTTCACCTTCAGTGGCGTCACCTGGTAGGTGGTCTCGCCGACGTCATCCGGCTTCTTCACGTCGCCGGTCTGGTATTGCCAGGCGACCTCCAGCGTGCCGACATTTTCGGGCGTGATCTGGGCGAGCGGCGAATAGCGCTGGCCATAGGGCGTGCGGCCATACTGGTGCCAGTCTCCGTCAGGCACATTGCCGCCGAGGTCGGGGGCCGCGGCCGTCGTGCCGACCGGCAGCTGGCCGGCCAGATCGAGCGGATCCTGGGTCATCGAATATCCGGCCACGACGATCGAGGCGAGGACCGCGAGAGAAAGCGGCAGGGCGCTGGCCGTATAGACCTGACCGGTCGGGCTGGTAAAGCCGAGGCCGCGGCGGATGGCCGGCAGGAGCAGAAATAGGCCGAGCAGGATGATGACGCCGCCTCGGGGGCCGAGCTGCCACCAGTCGAAGCCGACCTCCCAGATCGCCCAGCCGAGCGTGCCGAGAATGACAAGCGCATAGACCGTCAGCGCCGCACCGCGTCGCGCAAACAAAAGGAACGCGGTGACGAGAAAGCCGATGCCGGCAAACAGATAGTACCAGCTGCCGCCAAGCACGATGAGCCAAAGCCCGCCGCCGCCGAGCGCCAGCCCGATCAATGCGAAGACGGCGGCCGTCAAGAAAATCAACATGAAGTATCTCCCGTTGTGGAAAGCCGCGCGCCACGAGCGGTCTCGCTTCCGGCGCTGCGGCACTGGGGTCCAAGGCCTCAGGGAAAGGCATTCCGGTTTGCAGGCTGGCCATCGCGCCGGATGGTTTCTCCGCGCGGTGGGCCTCTGTCGGGTGCACGGCGGCAGGAAACGGGTTCAATCACCGCGCGCAACGGGATGGAACATAACGCAACGTCCCTGCCTTTCAATGGCCACATTTCGGCACAGCTATCGAAATTATGCATGGCAGGCAGGCGTTTATAGCGAAGCGGGCCAGGGCCCAACTGCGAAAGGATTTCGGCCGGGCGCCGAAATAGGATAATCGATCGGCACACTGAATCACAACGAGGCCGGAAATGAAGAAATTGCTGACTGTCCTGCTGGTCTCCGTCGCCGCCGTCATCGCCGTTATCGGCGGGCGCTGGCTGCTCTATGTCACCAATACCAGCGATCCGCTGGACGAAGTCGGCATCGAGCTGAACAGCCGCATGCCGGAGCCGCTGCGCCAATGGGGCTGCGCGCAGCTGAAGTCGAATTTCGCCGAGCGCCTGCCGCCCTATGGCTGTGCAGCGGCGGACGGCAGCGGTGATTGGCAATAAGGTCGAAAGCGGTATCGCCGATACCGCCACCAGACTGCTGACAACCCCCGGAACGTCTTGGTGACCCATGTGGCACCGCACTCTCCGTCCTCCCCGCCCTTGTGGCGGGGATACAGCGACCCGACGTCCGTAGGGTCAAAGGACTCCTTTCGCCCAAAGACTTGAGCGGCTGGATCCCTGTGACGAGCACAGGGAAGACGGAGGATGGGGAGCGCCTTTCACACGGTTGACAGTCATCGTATGTGGCAAAAAATAGGTTTGTCAGCAGTCTGACGGCGGTATCGTCGAGATCGCCGTTTCTTCAGGTCCCGCAAAACGTCCGCAGCACCCGCTCGTCGGGAAGCGGCGGCTCGGCCAGGGGCGCGAACGCCGGCTGGTCCTCGTAGGGCTTTGCCAGCACCTCGAGCAGTGCCTCGAACAGCGAGAAATCGCCGTCGTCCTCGGCGGCGCGGATCGCCTGCTCGATGCGGTGGTTGCGCGGGATGAAGGCCGGATTGACGGTGCGCATCGCGGCCGCCGTCTGCGCATCCGAAAGGGTTTCGCGGCCGGTGCGCTCCCGCCAGGCCAAGAGCCAGGCATCGATATCGGTGGGATCGGCGAAGAGTTCGCGAAGCGGCCCATCGTTCGCATCGTTTTCAGCCGCATCGCAAAGCCTGCGAAACGTCAGGGTGAAATCGGCTTCGTTGCGGTGCATGGCGGTCAACAGACCCTGAACGAGATCGAGGTCGCCGTCTTCTTCGGCGTAAAGCCCGATCTTGGCCTTCATGCCGGCGAGCCAATGATTCTGGAATTGCGGCCCGTAACCGGCGATCGCGTCATTGGCGAGATTGACGGCCTCCGACGGTTCGGGGCAGATGAGCGGCAGCAGCGTTTCGGCCAGCCGCGCCATGTTCCACTGGCCGATCGCCGGCTGGCTGCCATAGGCATAGCGTCCGCCGCGATCGATCGAGGAAAACACCTTGGCCGGATCATAGGCATCGAGGAAGGCGCAGGGGCCGAAATCGATGGTTTCGCCGGACACCGCGCAATTGTCGGTGTTCATCACGCCATGGATGAAGCCGACGCAAAGCCAGCGCGCGATCAGCGAAGCCTGCCGCTCGACCACGGCCTTCAACAATTCCAGATAGGGGCGTTCGCCGTCCTTGATTTCCGGATAATGCCGGTCGATGACATAGTCGGCCAGTGTCTTCAGACCTTCGGTATCGCCGCGGGCCGCCAGGAACTGGAACGTGCCGACGCGGATATGGCTGGCGGCCACCCGCGTGATGACGCCGCCGGGCAGCACATGCTCGCGGTAGACCGGATCGCCGGTGACGACAGCCGCCAGCGCCCGCGTCGCCGGAATGCCGAGCGCAAACATCGCCTCGCTGACGATATATT
The DNA here is from genome assembly GCF_017873135.1 of Rhizobium herbae. GTDB lineage: Bacteria > Pseudomonadota > Alphaproteobacteria > Rhizobiales > Rhizobiaceae > Pararhizobium > Pararhizobium herbae. Next base: position 383,807 of record NZ_JAGGJV010000005.1, read on the forward strand.
CGCGCAGCACCGGGCCGAGCGCCGCCCGTCCGTCGCCGCGCCGCGAATAGGGCGTCTTGCCGGCCCCCTTCAGCTGGATATCGCGGCGCTTGCCGTTCCTGTCGATCACCTCGCCGAGCAGGATCGCCCGCCCGTCGCCAAGCAGCGGCACGAACTGGCCGAACTGATGGCCCGCATAGGCCATGCCCAGCGGCTGCGCGCCCTCTGGAACAGTGTTGCCGGAAAAGATCGCCGCGCCCTCGCGCTCCAGCGCATCGGCATCCAGCCCAAGCTCGTCGGCCAGCGGACGGTTGAACGTGATCAGCCAGGGCTCGGAAACGGGGGTCGGATCGGCGCTCGCATGAAAATGCGCCGGCAGCCGGGCGTAGCTGTTATCGAAAGGGATGGCGGCGGCGTGAGCCGGTTTTTCGCGGGCAGGTGATGTCATGCCTACAAGGTAAGGGCGCAATCGATCTGCGGCAAGGGCGTTGCGACCGCCGCATAGGCCGCGCTAAGCGTGTTGACGCAATTGCCCAAACGGACATTCAATCAAACAAAAAGCCCTCACGCCTTTAACTCAGCTCCAGCAGTCTCGGCCTGCGCCGTGCCGCCGTTCTCCGGGATTTCCAGCTGCCGCTTGATCGCTTCCTTGATTTCCGCCTCGATGGCGGCGCGCGCGTCGGCGTCCATGGCCTGCAAGTCCTCTTCCGTCAGGTCCTTGTCGGCGAGAAGCTGCGCCCGGATCTTCTCGGCCAGCGACATATCAGACCATTCCATGAATTCGTCGGCCGCGCTGCTTTCCTTCGGCGCTTCGCTGATCGCGCCGGTGTCGCTTTCCAGCTTGTCGGCCATCGACAGCCACAGCGCCGAAGACAGCGACGCGGAGGATCCCGATCCGCTGATGGAGACGGTCGGCGCCTGCGTGCGCTGGCTGCCGCTGTCGGCATCGAGTGAGAGGCTGGCGGACGCTGCGCCGGAGGTTTGGCCGCTGCTTTGCGCGCGATAATAGTTGCTGATGCTGTCGCCGATTTTCATGCCGATTCTCCCTGCACGGTTGCAGGGAGAATTAAGGCGTGGGACGTGTGCGGGGCTTGCAGATGGTAGGCTCAGCCCACCGTCTCGATGATGATGTCGGGAATACTTGAGGAGACGATCTCGACGCAGTCGTTCGCCGTGGCAATGACATAAACCCAGCCGTCCGTTTGGAAGAAGGCCATCGGGCTCTCCTCGCACCAGAGATGGTTGCGGACGCGAAAGCTGGTTCTGGCCGGTCTGCTACCCAGTTCCCTGGTCTTGTGCCACAATTGCATGAGGCCGATTTCGTCCATGACCCGGAACGCTGCGACGGACTCGAAACAAACCCTGTAGACAATGTCGCAATACGCGTCACACAGACGGATCGTCAAAGCATATTGCCCACCATCCTTGAAGAGAGACAGCGGACGAACTTGCCGGGCTGCGTCAGGCAGGAGCCTGTCCGGCGCGTAACCGACCTCGACGACAAGGACATCCGATCCGGAGAACGGGGTTACCCATTCTCCGAATTCAAAAGTTCCGTCCCCATAAAGCGTCGGGTCTGCCCCCACTCCTACATCTTCCCCGCCACCTTGATCGCAAACGCATACTCGAACGCGATCTCCTCGAGCCGCTGGAAGCGGCCGGAGGCGCCGCCGTGGCCGGCGTCCATGTTGGTCTTCATCAGGATCGGCTCGTTGCCGGTGGTCTTTTCGCGCAGCTTGGCGACCCATTTGGCCGGTTCCCAATAGGTGACGCGCGGGTCGGTGAGACCGCCGAGCGCCAGGATCGCCGGATAGGGCTTTTCCGAAACGTTGTCGTAGGGGGAGTAGGCGGCCATTCGCTCGTAGGCTTCCCTTGAGTCAATCGGGTTGCCCCATTCCGGCCATTCCGGCGGCGTCAGCGGCAGCGTGTCGTCGAGCATGGTGTTGAGCACGTCGACGAAGGGCACGGCGGCGATGACGCCCTTGAACTTCTCCGGCGCCATGTTGGCGATCGCCCCCATCAGCATGCCGCCGGCCGATCCGCCTTCGGCGATGATGTTCGCGTAGGATGTGAACTTCTGTTGATTCAGATAGTCGGCCGCCGCGATGAAGTCCTTGAAGGTATTGGCCTTCTTCTCCATCTTCCCGTCTTCGTACCACGCAAAACCCTTGTCCTTGCCGCCGCGGATATGGGCGATGGCATAGACGAAGCCGCGGTCGGCGAGCGACAGGCAGTTGGTGTTGAAGCTTGCCGGAATGCTGATGCCATAGGCGCCGTAGCCGTAGAGCAGGCAGGGCGCCGAGCCGTCGAGCGGGGTGTCCTTGCGATAAAGCAAGGTCACCGGCACCTCGGCGCCATCCCAGGCGGGCGCCATGACGCGGCGCGTCACGTAGTCGTCGATATTATGGCCGGACGGCACTTCCTGCGTCTTCAAGAGCGTGCGCTCGCGCGTCACCATATTGTAGTCGTAGAGCTGGCTCGGCGTCGTCATCGAGGAATAGGAGAAGCGGATGACGTCGGTGTCGTATTCGCCGGCCCCCGAAAGCCCGAGCGAATAGGCCTCCTCGGCAAAGGCGATCGAATGCTCTTCGCCGCTGCGGCGGTCGCGGATCTTGATCTGCGGCAGGCCGTTTTCCCGCTCCAGCCAGACGAGGTGGCGGGCAAAGGCCATGTGGCTGATGATCAGCCGGCCCGGCGTGTGCGGCACGACGTCTGTCCAGTTTTCCCGTGACGGCTTGTCAACCGGCGTCTGCATGATCTTGAAATCCTTGGCGCCGTCGGCGTTTGTCAGGATGTAGAACACATCGCCGCCTTCGGTCAGGGAGTATTCCAGCCCCGTTTCGCGCGCCGATACCAGCTGCGGCTTGCCCGTCAGGTCGGAGGTCGGCAGCAGCCAGTATTCGCTGGTCTCGTGGTCGTGAATGTCGATGTAGATGAAATCGTCGAGCATCGAGCCGCCGACACCCATGAAGAAGCCCGGGTCCTCTTCCTCGTAGACCAGCCGGTCGTCGGCCTGCGGCGTGCCGATGATGTGGTGGAAGATCTTCGACGGCCGGTGGTTGTCGTCGAGCACGGTGTAGAAGAAGCTCTTGCCATCCGGCGCCCAGGCGCCGCCACCGCCGGTGTTTTCGATGATGTCGGCCATGTCCTCGCCGGTGGCGAGATCGCGGACACGCAGCGTGTAATATTCCGAACCCTTGTCGTCATAGCTCCACAGCCCACGGCTGTGATCGGTCGAATGATCGACGCCACCCAACCGGAAATAGGCCTTGCCGTCGGCTTCCTTGTCGCCGTCGAGAAGCAGCGTGCGCTCGCCGCCGTCACGCGGCGTGCGGAAAAAGCGCGGCTGCTCGCCGCCCGTCACGTAGAAGGTGCCATAGGCGAACGGGCCGTCCTTGACCGGGACCGAGCTGTCGTCTTCCTTGATGCGGCCTTTCATCTCGGCAAACAGCGTCTTCTGCAGACCATCCGTGTCCGCCATCGCCGCCTTCATGTAGGCGTTCTCGGCTTCCAGATGCGTGCGGATTTCCGGATCGAGGATCGTTGGATCCTTGAACATCGCTTGCCAGTTGTCGGCGCGCAGCCAGGCATAGTCGTCCGTCCGGGTAATGCCGTGGCGTGTGTCGGTCACCGGCTTCTTCGGGGCGACGGGAGCGGGCGGCAGGTTCTTGAAAATGGACAAGGATGTCTCCGGGGTCGATGTGGCGGGAGACCATGAGATAGAGAGCCATGCCGCGGCGATCAAGCGGAAAGGCGCGGGAGGCCGATTGTGCGCATCCGCGTTTGTCTTGTCCCGGCGGGCTCAGGCGCCGCTCCAGCGTCCTTTCAGGCTTTGCACCATGTGATCGATCAAGGCGCGGATCTTTGGCGTTTCCGCGTGGCGATCCAGATAGCAGGCGTAGAAATCGAAGGGCGCATGCCCGGTGACAGCCGTGTCGGGTCCCGAGGGCGGGCCGAACAGCGGGACGAGAAGACCTTGCCTGATGAGCGGATCGACGAGGAAGGCGCCGAGGCGGGCGATGCCGGCTCCGGCCAGCGCCATTTCCGCCAGCGTATCGATATCGTTGCTGACGATGCGCGCATGCACCTCCGGCTCGAACAGCAGCCCGTCGCGTGAGAAAGTCCAGCGAAACAGGCGTCCATGGGCGGCGAACCGATAGATCAGGCAGTCGTGATGGATGAGGTCCTCCGGCCGGGCAGGGCGGCCCCTGCGGGCGATATAGTCCGGCGAGGCGCAGATCACCATCGGCACGGTGGCGAGCTTGCGTGCCACCAGCGAAGGTTCGAGCTGATCGGCAAACCGCACGCTGACATCGATCCCCTCGGCGATATGGTCGATCACACGGTCGGTGATCACCAGTTCGATATCGACCTCCGGATAGCGGGTGGCAAAGGCCGGTATGAGCGGCGCCACGACATGTCGCCCGAAGGCGACGGAGGCTGCGATTTTCAGAGGTCCGCGCGGCGTATCCTGCAGCGAGGAAACGGCGGTGGCGGCAAGCTCGAGGTCGTGCACCACATGGCGTACCCGGTCGAAATAGACCTGCCCGCTTTCCGTCGTGCCGAGCTTGCGCGTGGTGCGCTGCAGGAGCCGTGTGCCAAGCACCCGCTCCAGCCGGGCGATGTTCTGGCTGGCGGCGGCCGGGGTGATGCCGAGCTTGCGGGCGGCGGCTGCGATGCTGCCTTCCTCGACGCTGCGGATGAAGCTCTCGATGCCTCGCAAAGTATCCATAACATTCTCACCCGAATAGCGCGGTTCATTCGATAGTTTAGCTTCAAGCTCTATGAAGCCGCAAGCCTCTACCGATGCTTCGACGGGGCAGCTAGATATCGCTGCAACACAAGGAAACCTGCCGATTTCCGGCAGTCCGAGAATGGAGAAATTCATGACCCAGATAGTTGCTCCCGATATTGCCGGGGCGCGCAGCCGCAAATTGCCCAAGCGCACCGCTCCGGTCGTCTTCGCATTCCTGATGGCCCTGATCATGGCCTTCCTGATGTGCTGCGTCATCGTTGCCGCATCGGACGGCATCACCGCCGGCTACATGTCCGATGTGCTCAAGGCCTACAGCCTCGCCATGCCGGCGGCTTTCGTCTGCGTCCTGATTGTGCGGCCGCTGGTTGCCCGCCTCGTGCCCCTGTTCGTCCAGGTCGGCTAGGAAAGGGATGGACATGCTGTCGCTGCGGCCGATATTTCCATCGGGCTCGCGAGGGCACGCGCGATCCTTGCCGTGATTTTTTGAAAAAAATTCGGCGGGATGTCGATCGCATGCGGGCTCGTTCGTCGTATGATTGGGAAGGCCGCTGCGGCTTCCATGAATCAGAGGAGAAAGACGATGCGTGTAGTGGTTATGGTAAAGGCGACCGAGGATAGCGAAGCGGGCATCATGCCCACGACAGAGCTTCTGGCGGCCATGGGCAAGTACAACGAGGAACTGGTCAATGCCGGCATCATGATGGCCGGCGAGGGCCTGCACCCGTCGGTCAAGGGCAAGCGGATCGCTTTCGACGGTCCCGGCCGCACTGTCATCGACGGTCCCTTCGCCGAAACGCGCGAATTGGTCGCCGGCTTCTGGCTTTGGGAGGTCAAGGACATGGCCGAGGCCATCGAGTGGGCAAAGCGTTGCCCCAACCCGATGCCGGGGCCGAGCGAACTCGAGATTCGCCCGGTCTTCGAGGCGGCCGATTTCGGCGAAGCGTTTACGCCGGAACTCGTCGAACAGGAAGAGCGGCTGCGCGAAAAGGCTGCCAAGCGCTAAACCGGTCTGTCATCGTCAAGCCGCTGCGGCTTGACGCGGCCCTTGCTCCTCGCCTAAGCGGGGAGCATGGCGGCGACAGAAACCCATCATGCGATCGAGACGGTTTTCCGGATCGAACAGGCCAGGCTCATCGGTGGCCTGGCCCGCATGGTGCGCGATGTCGGTCTTGCCGAAGAGCTGGCGCAGGACGCCTTGGTGATTGCTCTTTCCGAATGGCCGAAGACCGGGGTGCCGAAAAATCCCGGTGCCTGGCTGATGGCGGCGGCCAAGCGCCGCGCCATCGACGGGTTCCGCCGCAAGACCATGCTGGCGCGCAAACATGCCGAAATCGGCCGGGACCTCGAAGACGAAAGCGTGAGCCCTGTCGAGGCGATCGAGGCGGCGCTGGACGATGACCTCGGCGACGAATTGCTGGGCCTGATCTTTACCGCCTGCCACCCGATCCTGTCGCCCGAGGCGCGCGCCGCTCTCACCCTGCGGCTGATCGGCGGGCTGACGACGGACGAGATCGCCCGCGCTTTCCTGTCCAGCGAAACGACGATTGCCCAGCGCATCGTCCGGGCCAAGAAGACCCTTGGCAAGGCCGGACTTGCCTATGAAGTCCCGCGCGGGCCGGAACGGAAGGAACGCCTCGCCTCGGTGCTGGAGGTGATCTATCTGATCTTCAACGAGGGCTACGCGGCCACCGCCGGCGAAGACCTGATCCGTCCCGCCCTGTGCGCCGAGGGCCAGCGGCTGGGCCGTATCCTCGCCGGCCTGCTGCCCGGCGAGCCCGAGGTGTTCGGCCTGCTGGCGCTGATGGAAATTCAGGCCTCGCGGCTCAATGCCCGCGTCGCCCCGGACGGCTCGCCGATACCGCTCACCGAACAGAACCGCGCCCGCTGGGACCAGCTTCTGATCCGACGGGGACTGGCGGCGCTCGAACGCGCCGAAGCCCTGGGCGGAGCCGAGGGTCCCTACGCCCTTCAGGCAGCCCTTGCCGCCTGCCACGCGCGGGCGCACAAACCGGAGGAAACGGACTGGAAGAGAATGGCGGGGCTCTACGACAGACTGCGTGCGGTCATGCCGTCGCCGGTGGTGGATCTTAACCGGGCCGTCGCCCACAGCATGGCCTTCGGTCCCGAGGCCGGCCTGACGCTGCTCAGCGAGATTGATCCGGCCGGAGCCCTGGCCGGTTATGCGCCATTGCCGGCGGCGAGGGGAGATTTCCTGTTCCGGGCGGGCCGCCTGGCGGAAGCCCGGGTCGCGTTCGAACGGGCCGCAGCGCTCAGCCGCAACGACCCCGAAAAGGCTTTCCTTCTCAAGCGGGCAGCTGCCTGCGGCGGCTGATTGCCCTCTGGGGCCTGCCTGCGCGCGCGACGCCCCGTCAAACCCATCGTTTCAGCCCGATCCTCGTTTCCACACCATCGAACCGTGCACCGCTGTGGAAATCCTGGATCCGCAACCGCCGGTGCACATTTTCAGGGTGGACAAGGAAAACGTAACTTTATAACAAACGTAATGTTATTACATTTAATTCCGCAGGAGAATCCCATGTCTATCCATCTTGGCAAACCGATGCAGATTGCCGCCGTTCTGGCGCTGACGGCGCTATCGCCCCTTCCGGCCTTCGCCGATGACCACACGGAAACATGGAGGCTGTTCGTCGCCGATATACGCAGCCGGTGGTGCGGGCGCTGGATGCTTCAAGCGGCAGCGAGATTGGCCGGTTCGACCTCGGCGGCTTTGCGGCGCTCTCCTTGAGCGATACGGGAAAGACAGTCTTTGCCGTGCAGGGAGACAAGGACACGGTGCAGGTTATATCAACAGGCATTGCGCTTTCGGACCATGGCGAGCACCGGGATATCGCGGTTTCCGATCCGAAACTGCTGCCCGGCGTCATCAACGGCAGGAAGCCGGGCCATGTCGTGACCCATGGCGACGATGTGGCAATTTTCTACGATCGCGGCGGCAAGACCGATCTCTTCCAGGAAAGCGCGCTGCTTGACGGCAAGAACGCTGCCGAAAGCATCGATACGACGGCGCCGCACCATGGCGTGGCGGTGCCGATGGGCAGGAACATCCTGGTGTCTGTCCCCAACATGACCGTCGAGGTGAAGCCTGACGAACTTCCGCCGCGACTTGGCCTGCGGGTCGTCGACCGGGCAGGAAAACAGATCGGTGATGTCGCGCCCTGCACGGGCCTGCATGGCGAAGCGACGTCGGCGCGCCTGGTCGCATTCGGGTGCGAGGAGGGGGTTCTGGTCGCCCGGCCGGGCGGCATCGACGGGCCGAAGCTTGAGATGATCGCCTATGGCGACGATCTGCCGGAAGGCAAGGTTTCAACCCTGCTCGGCGGCAGGTCGATGCAGTTCTTTCTCGGCAATTATGGAGAGGACAAGGTCGTGCTGATCGACCCCGACAGCGCGACGCCCTATCGCCTCGTCGAGCTCACCACCCGCCGCGTCGATTTCATCCTCGATCCGGCCCATGCCCGCAACGCCTATATCCTCACCGAGGACGGCAAGCTGCATCTGCTGGATACGGTCAGCGGCGAAATCACCCGCTCGGCTGCCGTCACCGAGCCCTACAGCAAGGATGGTCACTGGCGTGATCCGCGCCCGCGGCTGGCGGTTGCCGGCGATCATATCGCCATCACCGACCCGCGCCACAGCCTGGTGCGGATGATCGACAGCGGCACGTTTGCCGAGACCGCGACGATCCCCGTCGAAGGCCAGCCCTTTGCCATCGTCGCCGTCGGCGGCTCCGGGGCAACGCACTAACCTTCTGCGTTGGCGGTGTGGATGGTCTACGCCGCCAGCTTCAGGCCGATGCCCCAGGGGTCGATCAGGGACACGGTATCGCCATTGCGCGTCACCGGGATTTCCAGTTCGTCCAGCTTGGCGATGGCATTCTGCAACTTGGCCGGATCGTTGAAATGCACGGTATAGTCGGCAAGACCGGTCATGTTGGCCTGCCGCTTCGCCGCGCCGCGCGAGTTCCAGATATTGGCGCCGACATGGTGGTGGTATTTGCCGGAGGCAAAGAAGCTGGCGCCGGGATAGGTGGCCATCAGGTCGAGGCCGAGCACATCGCCGAAGAAGGCGTTGGCCTGCGGGATGTCCGAGACCTGCAGATGGATATGGCCGATCGCGGTGCCGTCGGCCATGCCGTCCCATTTGTCCTTCGGCGCTTCGTCGTACAGCGCCTGCAGGTCGAGCGGCAGCGTCGCCATCTTCACCATGCCGTCGTCGATATAGTTCCATTCCGCGCGCGGCCGGTCGCGATAGACCTCGATGCCGTTGCCTTCGGGATCGCCGAGATAGATGGCTTCCGAGACCAGATGGTCGGAGGCGCCCTGCAAAGGCACGTTGTTATGGGCGATATGGGCCAGCCAGCGGCCAAGCTCGTTGCGGTCGGGAACCAGGAACGCGGTGTGGAACAGGCCCGGTGCGTTGCGCGGCGCTGGCGCGGCATTGCCTTGCGTGGTCAGCGTCAGAAGCGGCCGGCCGGCAACGCCGAGCGTCTCGCCGCTTGCCGTCTTTTCGATCGGCGAAAGCCCCATGATCGTCTGGTACCAGGAGGAGACCATCGGCAGGTCGCGCACAACCAGATGCGAATGATCGACATAGGCGGGCATGCGGACGGCGTGGTTTTCGGCTTGCTCGGTCATATCAGGGCTTTCTGCCTTGGCTGTGGTCGCAACGGCTCCGGTCACCAGGGCGGTTGCCGAAAACTTCATGAACGTTCGTCTGTCGAAGCCGGTCATGGCGCGCTCCCGTTTGATTGTATTGCCAACCTATATGACGCGCGCGCGGCGTTCATGAAAGATGCCGTATTGAGGATGTAGTGTTCTCCATCCGTTGACAATCGCCTGCGACTGCATGGCAGGTTGTGACTTTCGCGTTGGCATACCTATATTGAATCCATCCGCGCAAGGTAGCGAGGGTTGATGCATATAACGGCCCGTGAGGCGGGACATTCCGCCCCTTAGCCAGCGCGGCGAACCCGAGGAGACCGTCATGTATTCGAAAATCATCGTGCCGATTGCCATGGACCATCTGGAGCATGGCGAGAAAGTGCTGGAGCGCGCCCAGTCGCTGCTCGACGAGGGCGGCAAGATCATCCTGCTGAATGTCGTCGAGGACCTGAATGCCTATGCGCAAGGGTACATGATCGTCGATTTTCCGCTGGAAATGATCGAGGAATCGCGCAAGCACGCGAAAAAGACGCTGACCGATCTCATGGAAAAACATGGCATCGCGGGCAGCGTCGAAATCCGCATCGGCGGGGCGGCCGGCGTCATCAATGCCTTTGCCGAGGAGGTGGACGGCGATCTGGTGATCATCGCCTCGCATCGCCCGGGCCTGATCGATTATTTCATCGGCTCGACCGCCAGCCGCGTCGCCAGCCATTGCAAATGCGCGGTGCTGATCGATCGGTAGGCGGAGGCCCACTGGCACGTTTGAGGCTTCGCAAATCTTGAGTTGTCGTACAGTTGCCGTTGACGCCGATACCAACCCATGTTGGCAGCCGTCGCCATCGGCAACGACTTTCCGCATCACGCTCTACCGAACCCCGAAAATCCGGTCGATCGCCGCTTGCGTCTGCGGGCCGAAGCCGCCGTCGATCGGGCCGGAATAGAGTTTCTGGTCGGCGAGACGTTTTTGCAGCGCCTTGCGGAAGGGCAGCGACCAGTTGCCGGAGTTATCGCGCATCTGGTTGCGGCTGAAGGTGGCGCCGGCCCTCAGCGCCTTTTCCATCCATTCGGCGGCAAGAACGGGATCGGCGTTTACCGAAAGGCCCTTGTCATAGAAATTGGCGACATTGTTGAGGGCGATGGAATCGCCGGCCTCCGCCGCGCGGCGATAGAAATCCATCGCCTGGTCGAAATCCTGGGTTTCGCCTTCGCCGGTCTCGTAGGCATAGCCGATATTGGTGAGCGCCGTGGCGTTGCCGCCATCGGCGGCCTTGCGATAGAGGCGCATGCCTTCCGCCACGTCCTTTTCGATCCCGATGCCGGAATAAAGCATGTAGCCGAGGCCGTTCATGGCGTCGGCATTGCCGAAATCGGCCGCTTTCCTGTACCAGTCGAGCGCCTTTACTGTATCGACAGGCCCGCCGATGCCGTTGAGGTGGAAGTTGGCGGCATTGGTCATGCCGACGGCATTGCCCGCTTCCGCCGCCCGCACATACCAGCGGCGGGCTTCCTCGACATTGCGCGGCACCGTATTGCTGGTCTCCAGCAGGAAGCCGGCGTCGTTCATGGCGCGGGCATTGCCGCCGGTGGCGCCCTTGACGTACCAGTCGAGCGCTGCGGCATCGTCCTCGGGCACCGCCCGGCCGGAATCGTAGAAATAGCCGAGATTGAACATCGCCCAGGCATTGTTGCGCTGGGCGGCATCGAGATACCAGCGCATCGCTTCCTTCTCGTCCTGCGCCACGCCCTCGCCATTGTCATAGGCATAGCCGATCGCCGCGAATGCAGCGGGATAGCCGCGCCCGGCCGCCTTGCGGTAGAGATCGAGCGCACCGGCATAGTCCTTCTGCTTTTCCCTGGCGCGGGCGGACTGGTAGATGAAGCGCAGGATATTGGGTTTCGCAGCGCGCGCCGTCTCGCAGGCGGCACGCGCGGCAGGGCCGTCGAGCGCATCGAATTCGACGGCGGTCACGGTCCTCGCCCGGTCGTGATCGAGCGGATCGGCCGCCAGCGTGTCGCAGGGATCGATGCCATTGTTGTTCGCGGCGGGCTTGACCGTTTCCAGCGTGCCGATCGAGGCACCGTCGCGGGTATTGGCAGCGGGCGGCGCCATCTGCGGCGGCGACGCATAGCCGGTGCCGGCATTCGGATCGACCTGGGCGAGGGCATTGAACGGCAAGGCGAGGGCGGCAAGCAGTGCAGCGGCGGCAAAGGCGCCCGGACAGGAGAGGCTAGGCTGTTTCGATGTCATGGCTGTCTCCGCTGCGAGCCGCGTGTCCGTGTTGCGATTATTCTCTTGAAAAGTGCTGCTTTCGCAAGTCTCCTGGGGAACAGCGGCGCTCAGGTACAGGTGTTGGGGGACAGGCGAAATGTCGATCTGTCGCAATTCTTGATCCTGGCCGCCCTGTTTCCGCTCTTAACCCTGTGTCAAATTGCCATGGCGGCCAGGCTTGCCGTAGGTCGGTGTTGACGGCAGACTGTGGTCTTGCCGGCAAGCACCGTCGAACCGGAATGAAATGGAGCGTTGAGAGGCTGTCTTGGAGATCAAGGGCATCAAATGGAATTACGATCGCTCTGAGCTGATCGCCGATGGCGTCGTCCACGGCATCGGGCTTGCCTTCGCGCTGATCGGCGTCACGGCAATGATCTTCTATGCCAGCGTCTGGAGCACGTCGGGGCAGCTGGCGGCCGCCTGGATCTACGGCGCCGGGCTGGTGGCGACACTGTCGATTTCCTTCCTCTACAATCTCTACCCCGTGTCGCAGACCAAGTGGTTCCTGCGCCGCTTCGATCATTCCTCGATCTTCGTGCTGATCGCCGCCACCTACACGCCCTTCCTGCAGCGCGGTTGGGACGACCCCTATCTGTTCGGCATGCTGATCGGCATCTGGACGATTGCCATTGTCGGCGTGCTGATCAAATGTGTCTTTCCCGGCCGCTTCGACAAGGTGGCGATCCTGCTTTATCTCGCCATGGGCTGGAGCGGCGTTTTTGCCGCCGGCCCGCTGCTGTCGCAACTGACGGAAACGACGATGATCCTCATCCTGATCGGCGGCATCATCTATTCCTGCGGCGTGATCTTCCACGTCTGGGAAAAGCTGCGCTACCAGAACGCCATCTGGCACGGCTTCGTCGTCGCCGCCGCCGCCGTCCACTATTCGGCCGTGCTGACCTGCATCAGCAGCGCCTCGACCTGATCTCCATTTTCGATCGCACGGCCTGGACGCGGCGTATCAGTTCTGCGCCGCGCCCGGTGCTGCCTGCGGTGCCTGGTTGCATCCCGCAGCCGGTTGCAGAGATTTCACCATGCGGCTGATCACGCTGTTGAACCGTTTCAGCGCATCGCGCGGATAGTCGAGATGGAAATAGGCAGCGCTGCCGTCGCAAAGTGCGATGCCGCGCACGTAGAGAATATGGGTCGACCGCGCGCCGGAATAACTCGCCCAGCCCGGCGTCACCTTGTCGTAGGTGATCTCCCAGCCTTCCTGCTTGTCCCAGCCGATGCGGTTGCGCGCCTCGGCGGCGAAGCCGTCGTCTTCGACCATGGTGCCGAAGAGCAATAGCCGGGCGTGGCCGTCATCCGAGCGGAAAGCCGCCCCGTCGCCGTTGTCGCCTTCCTGCTCGAGCGTGAAGCCCGGCGGAACGTCGGCGCTGTAGCCGAAGCGCGGGTTGGAATAGCGGGTCCAGTCGTCCGCCGCAAAGGCAGGACATGCAGAGCAAAGGCCCGCTATCAGCATCAAGGCATGTCTCAAGGCAGCTTCCCTTCCGTTCCGTCTGCGCCGGCCCGGCAAAGCGGGTCTAAGCGGGACGCCGCCGGCCGGATGTTTATTCGCCACAAGCAGCAGCAAAACATGAAAATTGGCCCCCCGCTACCCGATATCTGTCATCGTTGATCCCTGCCCGACAACAATCTCTACAATTGCATTCTTCTCGTATTCTAAAATCCTAACTTGCGGTTTATAGTTGTTTTTCATGGGGAAAAAGCGGGGAGCCGCGCTGCTCGACAAACGATCGGCGCTTCAGGGGAGGGACGAAAGAATGTCAGTTCAAATGGAAGAAAACGTCGCGCCGCAAGCACCGGCCTGGCGTTTCAAGCTCGGCATTGTCCTTGTCTGCATCGCCATAGCCATGTGGCTATGCGTGCCGATCGCAGCATGGGCGGGTGTACCGAGTACACGGATCGCTGCCATTACCGGGGTGATCTTCATCGTCAACAAGGTCTTGTTGCTGCTGGTCATCGCGGTGATGGGAAAATCCGGTTTCCAGCAGCTCAAGAGCAAGATCTTCGGCGTCTTCCGCCTTGCTCCGGACACCAGCATCGGACGGGTGCGGTACACTCTCGGCCTCGTCATGTTCTGCGTCCCGCTGATTTCGGCTTCGCTGGAACCGTATCTGGATGCGATCTGGCCGGGCCTGCGTCCGAACATCTGGCAGCTCCAGTTGCTCGGCGACGTGATGTTCCTTGCAAGTTTCTTCGTTCTCGGCGGCAATTTCTGGGACAAGATCCGCTCGCTGTTCGTCCGTGGCAGCCGTGTCGTCTATCCCGAAAATCCTGCTGCTTAAGCACCGATAGTCAAAGGAACAGACCGTGGCTTCTGACGAACCTCTCGGCGAACCCGTGCCAGCGACGCCGGCTGGCAACCCTTTGCGCAGGGTCGCGCTGATCATCGTGCTTTTGGCCCTGGTGCTTTTCGTCCTTTCGGTCTTCATGGAACGGCGGACGCCCTCGACCTCGCAGGCGCAGGTCCAGGCCTATGTCGTCGGCATCGCGCCGGAAGTGACGGGGCGTGTCGTCGAGGTCAACGTAACAGACAATTCCCCGGTGGAGCCCGATCAGGTGCTGTTCCGCATCGATTCCAGCCGCTACCAGATCGCGGTTGCGGAGGCTGAAGCAGCCCTTGCGCGCGTCGGCCAGACGATCGGCGCTTCGACGGCGCAGGTCGATGCCGTGCAGGCCCGGCTCGTGGAGGCCCAGGCCAACCGCGACAATGCCAGCGAGCAATTCGGCCGCGCCTCGGAGCTGGTGAAGCGCGGCGTCTACGCGCAGGCGAAGTTCGACGAAGCCAAGCTCGCCTTCGATCAGGCGGACGCGGCGGTGAAGGGCGCACAGGCCGATCTCGTCAGCGCGCAGGAGGAACTCGGCCCCGCCGGCAGCGACAATCCCCAGATCAAGGCGGCGCTCGCGGCACTGGAGCGGGCCCAGCTTGATCTCTTGCGCACGACCGTGCGCGCGCCATCCGCCGGCGTCGTCACCAACCTGCAGCTCTCGATCGGCAAGGTGGTCAGCGCCGGCCAGCCGGCCATGACCTTCATCGATGTCGGGACCATCTGGATCGCGGCGGCCTTCAAGGAGAACAGTCTCGAGAACGTCGCGGTCGGCAACCAGGCCCAGGTTCTGTTCGACGCCCTGCCGGGGCAACTGTTCGGCGCGAAGGTCGAAAGCGTCGGCCTGGGGGTCTCGCAGGGCAATACGGATCCCAGCACCGGCTTGCCGACGATCCGCAGCGACACCGGCTGGGGCCAGGAGCCGCAGCGCTTCCCGGTCCGGCTGATCCTGGATGAAGGACGGCCGAAAGGGGTCCGCTACGGTTCGCAGGCGACTGTCGTGATCTACACAGGGGAGAACCCGGTCACGAATGCCTGGGGCTCGCTCTGGATACGCATCATGTCGGTGCTGACCTATGTCAGTTGACAACATCCTGGCGGAACAGAAACGCAAAGGCCTGCGGCTGGCGCTCGCGGTATCGGCAGGCTTCACGCTCTCGGTTGCGACAGGGGCAATCGTGCCGTTCCTCGGGCCGCTCTTTGCCGCGCAGTTCATCCTGTCGCGTTCCCAGCCCATGCCGCTTGGCAAGACGCTGGGCATGGCTGTTCTCTTTCTCGCCACCGGCGTCTTCATGATCGTCCTGACCGCATGGTTCGGCGACCGTCCGGCGACGTTCCTCCTGCTGCTGGGCCTGATCTACTTCGCCTGCTTTCTCGCCCAGTCGAGCGGCAGGGGCGGCCCGGCGGTTTTCCTTGTCCTTGTCGTGGCGATCATCGTGCCGCTGCTCGGCATCCTCAACAAGGAGCTGGCAGCATCGATCCTGTCGATCCTCGTCCTTGGAGTCGTGAACGGCACCGTCTTGATGTGGCTGGCGCATGCGATCGTTCCGGAACCGGCATCGATAGGGCCACTGGCGCAACCGGTGAACACGGCTTCGCCCGACTATCCGCGTGCGCTGGCAAACACGGCGATCCTGCTGGCGGCTGTCACGATCTGCCTGACGAGCGACGAACTCGGCGCGGCGCTGGTCATTCCGATAACGGTGGCATCCCTGCTCGGGCAGCTCGATGTCGCCGCGAGCGGCCGGGCGGCCATTGGGCTTGTCGTCGTGAACCTGCTGGGCGGCATCATCGCATCGGTCGCCTACGCTCTTCTAACCCTTCGTCCGAACCTGTTTTCAATGTTCGTTATCATGCTGGTCGTCTGCCTGCTGCTCGGCGGACGCGCGGCAGCGCGCTCCGCCGACGCGAAGGTCTACGCAGGTGCGCTGACGACATTCCTGATCCTGTTCGGGCTCGGCGTGTCGCCACTGCCGGGCAGCGCCGCGGAATCGTTCTCCACGCGGATATCCTATGTCGCGGCCGCGATCGTTTTTACATTTTTCATGGCAGCTTTGCTCTGGCAGCGCCCGCGTGAAAAGGGCGCGACCGCCTGAAAACACGATGCGTTCGCCTTGGCAGGTTGCATGGCTGCTTCGGCCCAGCGCTTCCGTTCCTCTTTATTGCGCTTGTTGTCGAATAGGCAGAACCATTCGTCCTCCACATCCGTAGAGGGTGATCGAACGATTTATTTCAACCCATTAACGCTTTGTTGGTAATTTTGAACATTTGGCCGAAAAAGGGGCTATGCTGGATAAAACGGTGGAAAAACAACACCGGGAGGGAGAGAGCATGTCTGAGCGGAGGAATCCCGCAAATCGCAACGATGCAAGTCAATACCAGGATTCAAGTCAACGCCGGGATTATGGCGAGGACGACATGGGCGTTCCCCTGTGGAGCGAAGCGGACGAGGCGGAGGTATCGGGTCGCAACTGGTCGGTCATCCTGGTCTTCATATTCGTTCCGCTGATGGCGCTGGTCGTTCTGGCGCTCTGTCTCTACGCGCTGTTTGCCCATGTCTTCAGCACGCCGCAGGCCCCTGAGACGGTCATCGAAAGCACCAGGCAGCCGTCCTGACGCGGTTGCGAGGCCGCGCTTGCGGGCAGGATCATTCCTGCTCGAAGGTGAGGGCCACGCCGTTCATGCAGTAGCGAAGGCCCGTCGGCGGCGGACCGTCGGGAAACACGTGGCCGAGATGCGCGTCGCAATCGGCACAGCGGATTTCCGTCCGGCTCATGCCGTAGGAAATGTCGTGGTGCTTCGTCACCGCGTCATTGGAGATAGGCTCGTAGAAGCTCGGCCAGCCTGTGCCGGAATTGAATTTCGCCTGGGAGCGATAGAGGGGCCGGTTGCAGCAGACGCAGTGATAGATGCCCTTCTTGCCCAGATCGAAATCGGGGCTTGAAAAGGCGCGTTCGGTGCCGTGCTGGCGGGTGATGCGATACTGGTCCGGCGTCAATTGTGCCCGCCACTCCTCATCGGACTTCATCACTTTCAAGGTACCGGTGTCGCTCATCTGTCCCTCCCTGATGTCTACCGGAAATATAGGAAGGACCTTTGGTTCCGGCAATCGCCGTCAGGGCCGCGCGATCAAATTGCTCTATCGCGGCGGCTGGAGTCTTGGGGTCGAGACCGGGCGCGAGGCCTGTATATCCTTTCCCAACCTTGAGTTTACCCATCGCTTGGCTTATCCCAAATCTGTCTGCAACGGCACTCGTCGTTGATCGCTCGCTTTTCGCCGCTGCAACCCGTGAAAGGAACCCGCTGACCCATGAATGTCGCCGATCTGACATTTCTGGCCCTCTGCCTTCCCTTTCTGGGCGCGCTTGCAGCGCCGTTGCTCACGCGAGCGCTCGGCCACAACGCCGCCTGGGTGCTAGCCCTCATTCCTGTGGCGATTTTCGCGCATTTCGCCGGTTTTTCGGCTGACATCGCCCGCGGGGGAACCGTCACCGGCGGTTACGCCTGGGTGCCGTCCTTCAATGTCAGCTTTTCCTGGCTGGTCGACGGCCTGTCGCTGACCTTCATCCTGCTGATCTCGGGCATCGGTGCGCTGATCGTGCTCTATTCCGGCGGTTATCTCAAAGGCCATCCGCATCAGGGCCGGTTCTTCTCGTTCCTGCTGATGTTCATGGGCTCGATGCTCGGGCTGGTGGCCTCGGACAGCTTCCTGATGCTGTTCGTCTTCTGGGAGCTGACCTCGATCACCTCCTTCCTGCTGATCGGTTTCGACCACCAGCGCGAAGCCGCCCGCCGCGCTGCATTCCAGGCGCTGGTCGTCACCGGCGGCGGCGGGCTGTTCCTGCTCGCCGGCCTGATCGTGCTCTGGAACATCGCCGGCGTCACCCAGTTCTCAGGCCTGATGTCGCTCGGCCCTGTGGTTAAGGCAAGCCCGCTTTATCTCGCCGCGCTGATCCTCGTTTTGGGCGGCGCCTTCACCAAGTCGGCGCAGTTCCCGTTCCATTTCTGGCTGCCGAACGCCATGGAGGCACCGACGCCGGTCTCGGCCTATCTGCATTCGGCCACCATGGTGAAGGCCGGGGTCTACCTGTTGATGCGGCTCAACCCGGTGCTGGGCGGCACGGCCGAATGGCAGATCATCCTGCCGGTTTTCGGCGCGGCAACGCTTCTCATCGGCGCGCTTCTGGCGGTGCGCCAGACCGACCTGAAGCTGATGCTCGCCTATACGACGATGTCGTCGCTCGGCCTTCTGGTGATGCTGACCGGCTTTGGTGCACCTTATGCGATCGAGGCGGCTGTGCTGTATCTCGTGGCGCATTCGCTGTTCAAGGGCGCGCTGTTCATGGTGGCCGGCATCATCGACCACGAGACCGGGACGCGCGACGTGACGCGGCTCGGCGGCCTGCGCTCGGCGATGCCGCTGACATTTGCGATTGCGCTTGCCGCCGCCGTTTCGATGGGCGGGCTGCCGCCCTTCTTCGGGTTCCTCGCCAAAGAGGAGGTCTATGCCGCACTCTCGGCTTTCGGCCCGCGTTCGATCACCTTTGCGGCGCTCGTCATCATCGGCAACGCCCTGATGTTCGCCGTTGCCTTTGCCGTGGCGTTGATGCCGTTCGTCGGTAAACCCGTCGCGACCCCGAAACATGCGCATGAGGCGCCGCTTCTGCTCTGGCTCGGTCCCGGTCTGCTGGCGCTTGCGGGACTTGCCGCCGCCTTCCTGTCCGGCACCGTCCATGCGCTGATTTCCTCGCCCATGGCCTCGGCCATCGCCGGTGAAGCACGCACCGTTACCCTGTCGCTCGAACCGCATATCGGCGTGCCGCTGGCCTTGTCGGCGCTGACCGTCGCTGCCGGTATCGGTTTCTATCTCGGCCTTGCACGTCTTCGCGCGGGCATCGCAGCGGCTCTCGCTGCCATCGGCTGGGGGCCGGATCGCGGCTTCGACCAGGCCATCCGCGGCCTCGTTCGCCTGTCCTTTGTCGTCACACGGCGGCTGCAGAACGGCAGGCTCGACACCTATATGACCGTGACCTTCGTGATGGTGGCGATCGTCCTCATCGTGCCGCCGTTCCTGTTCGGCGAGCTGGCCCGGCCGCCGATCTTCCCGTCCATTCCGCTGCACGAGTTCGCCATCATGGCCATTGCCGTGATCGGGCTTGTCGCGGTTCTTCTGGCCAAGGACCGGCTGACGGCGATCGTCTCGCTCGGCATCCAGGGTTTCTCGGTCGCGGTCATCTTCCTGCTCTATGGGGCACCGGACCTCGCCTTCACCCAGTTCATGATCGAAACGCTGGCCGTCGTCATCCTGGCGCTGGTGATGACGCGGCTGAGGCTGTCTCCGTCCGACCACCGCCCGCTGCGCCAGACCCTGCCGGATGCGGCGATCGCGCTTGCCTGCGGGCTCGGCGCCACGCTGCTGCTGCTCAAGGTGACGGAGGGACCGTTCAACACGGCGCTCACCGATTTCTTCAACCAGTATTCGAAAACCATCGCCCATGGCGGCAATGTCGTGAACGTCATCATCGTCGATTTCCGCGGCACCGATACGCTCGGCGAAATCGCCGTGGTGATGATCGCGGGCCTCGCCGTGCTGTCGCTGGTACGGCTGCGGGCAGGCTCGATGCGGCGCATCGCCGACAATGATCCCGAAGCGGAGGAGGCCGGCCGATGAAATCGCTGATCTTGCGCACCGCCGCCCCGCCGATCGTCGGCGTCATGCTTTTGTTTTCGGTCTTCGTGCTTCTGCGCGGCCACAACGAGCCGGGCGGCGGCTTCATCGGCGGGCTGATCGCCGTTGCCGCCCTGTCGATCTACGGCATCGCCTTCGGCGTCGAAACCGTGCGCCGCGCGATCGTCTTTCATCCGCTGGCGATATCCGGCGCCGGGCTGCTGCTGGCAACGCTGTCGGGCCTCGTGTCGATGGTCTTCCATGTGCCGTTCATGTCCGGGCTCTGGGCCTATCCGGTGATCCTCGGGCAGGAGGTGCCGCTGTCGAGCGTCATGACCTTCGATATCGGCGTCTATCTGGTCGTCGTCGGCGCGGTTACATCCATCGCCCTGTCGCTCGAGGAAAGGGGGGAGGATTGATGGAACCCGTTTTCGCCGTTCTCACCGGCATCTTCCTCTCGTTCGCCGTCTATCTGCTGCTGTCGAAGTTCATCATCCGCATGCTGCTTGGCGTCGCCATCCTCGGCAATGCCGTCAACCTGCTGATCTTCACCAGCGGCCGCATCATGCGCGAGGTGCCGCCGGTGATCGGGGCAGGGCTCGACGTGCCCGCCGGGCCGACGGCCAATCCGTTGCCGCAGGCGCTGATCCTGACGGCGATCGTCATTTCCTTCTCGTTCTTCGCCTTCCTGCTGGTGCTCTCCTGGCGGGCCTATAGCGGCCTTGGAACCGACAACACCGACGCAATGCGCGTGGCCGAGCCGGACGACGTCCAGCCGCCGCCGCTCGGATATTGACATACCATGGCCGTTTCGACTTCCCCCGCAGATCTCTCCGCAGCCCTGGTTCTTCAGCCGGTGGCGGCGCTCGACTGGCTGGTGATCCTGCCGGTCGCCTGGTGCATCGGCATCGGTGCCGTGCTGATGATGGTCCGGCACAAGGGGTTCCTGCAGCCGCTGATCGCCGTCGCCGCCCTTGCCGTCCTCGTCGGCCTCGATGCCGTGCTGCTGTGGCATGTGGCGCAGAGCGGCCCGGTGACGATGGTCATGGGCCGCTGGCTGCCACCGTTTGGCATTGCCTTCACCGTCGATCTGACCGGCGCGCTGTTTGCGCTGACGGCCGCGGTCGTGGCGCTCGTGGGTGCCATCGCTGCCATCGACGACATCAATGCCAGCGGCCGTCGCTATGGCTTCTATCCCTTCCTGATGCTGCTGATGGCCGGCGTCAGCGGCGCCTTCCTGACGGGCGATATCTTCAACCTCTATGTCTGGTTCGAGGTGCTGCTGATCTCCTCCTTCGGGCTTCTGGTACTCGGCAGCGAGCGCGAGCAGATCGACGGGGCGGTGAAATACGGCTTCCTCAACCTCGTCGCCACCACGCTGTTCCTGATCGCCACCGGCTATCTCTATGGCATCTTCGGCACGCTCAACATGGCCGACATTGCCCGCAAGGCGCCGGACCTGCGCGACACCGCGCCGCTGGTGACGCTGACGGGCTTCTACATTCTTGCCTTCGCGATGAAGGCGGCGGCGTTCCCGGTGAACTTCTGGCTGCCGGCCTCCTATCACACGCCGCGCATCGTCGTCTCCGCGCTGTTTGCCGGCCTGCTCACCAAGGTCGGCATCTATGCGCTGATCCGCGTCTCCGTCATGCTGTTTCCGTTCGAGCGGGAACAACTGAGCCTCGTCATCGCCGTCGTTGCGGTACTCACCATGCTGACCGGCGCACTCGGGAGCCTGGCGCAGACCGATACCCGCCGCCTGCTCGGCTATCTCGTCATCTCCGGCATCGGCGCCATGCTGGCCGGCATTGCCATCGGCGGGGCGGACGCCATCGGCGGCGCGATCTTCTATGCGCTGCATTCCATGCTGGTGATGACGGCGCTCTATCTGGCGGCGGGTCTTGCCGCGCGTCTCGGCGGCGGCTTTTCGCTGATTAACCTCGGCGGGCTCTACCGGGATCATCCGCTGTTTACGGCGCTGTCGCTGATGCTATTCTTCGCCGTTTCCGGCCTGCCGCCGTTCTCCGGCTTCTGGCCGAAGGTGATGCTGGTCAAATCAGCCCTCGACAGCGGTGCCGGCTGGCTGGCCGGCGCGCTGCTGCTCGCCGGTTTCCTGACGATGATCGCCACCGGCCGGGTGTTCCTGCTCGCCTATTGGCGGCCGGCACAGGAAGGCAGCGCGACGGGGCAGGCGGTTTTGCCGCCCATGGCCCTGTTGCCGCTGCTGGTACTGACGACACTCAGCGTCCTCATCGGCCTCTTTCCCGAAACCCTGCTTGCCCTCATCAAGAGCGCCGCCTTGACGCTCGACGAACCGTCGGCGTATCTGAATTCCGTCTTTCCGGCGGGGAGCGCGCCATGACGTTCATTGCCGTCAACCTGATGCTGACCCTGATCTGGGCCGCCGTCTCCGGCAGCTTCACCATCCACAATCTCCTGCTCGGCTTTGCCGTCGGCGCGCTGTCGCTGTGGCTGGTGCGTGAACAGTTCCCGGCCAGCCTGCACCGGGTCCGCCCGGTGAAGCTTTTGCTGCTGGCGGCGTTGTTCTTCAAGGAGCTCATGCTCTCGGCGGTCAAGGTGGCGATCATGGTGCTGAGACCGAACATGCGGCTGAGGCCGGGTATCTTCGCTTTCCCGCTGACGCTGACGCGCGATTTCGAGATCACGCTTCTGGCCAACCTGATCACCCTGACGCCGGGCACACTGTCGGTCGATGTCTCGGAAGACCGCAAGATCCTCTACGTGCACGCGCTCGATTGTCATGATCCGGCAGCCGAAAGGCGGGCAATCTCCAGCGGTTTCGAGCGCCGTATTCGCGAGGCTTTTCCGGCATGAGCGCATCCGCCATCCTTTCCTTCTCCACGTCCTTCGCCCTGATTGCCCTGTCGCTCGGCCTTCTGCTGACGGTGGCGCGGATCCTGCGCGGGCCGACGCTGCCCGACCGGGTGCTCGGTCTCGACATGCTGGTGGCGATCGCCATCGGCTTCATCGCCGTCATCGCCATCCGCAGCGGCTACAATCTCTATATCGACATCGCCATTGCGCTCAGCCTCGTCGGCTTCCTTGCAACCGTCGCCTTTGCCCGCTTCATCCTGGCACGCGGACTGTCGCCGGAAGCGGAGAAGGGCGCAGGCGAGGCGCCACCGGCAGTGCAGAAGGCCAGGCGCGACAAGCCGGCCCGCCGCAGACACAAGGGAGCCCGGTGATGGCCACAGATATCGATATGGCCACCGCGATCGCCGTCAGTGTCCTGCTGGTGATCGGCTCGCTGTTCAGCGTGCTGGCCGCACTCGGCCTGCTGCGCTTTCCCGACCTGTACACACGCATGCATGCCGCCTCGAAGGCGGGCACGATCGGCTCCGGCCTGCTGCTGCTGGCCGCCGGCATCCATGCATTCGACACCGCCATCCTGTTGCGGGCGCTCGCCGGTTTCGCCTTCTTCGTGCTGACCGCGCCGATCTCCGCCCATCTCCTCGCCAAGGCCGCGCATCAGGCGGGCTACAAGCTGACCAATCTGTCGGTGACCGATCAGTTGCCGCAGCCAAAGCAGAAATCCGGCAATATTCATACCAAGGATCGATGATAGGAACCCACCTCCGGCCGGCTTCTCTTCGTCTCCGGCGGCGTCGAGGCTCTTGCACTATGCGAAGGCATCGTGACTGCGAACCTCTCCTGGCCGGAGACGAAGATCGAGCCGATCCTATGAATTCCTATCATCGATCCTTGGTATTAGCGGGCTGTGCCTTTAATCGAACGCATTCTGTCGCGATGCATGCGGCACTGCGAATGGATTCGGCTACCGGTTTTGCCGGATGGAACGGTCGATGTGAGCCGGCAGGATGTGCACCGTTAAGGGCTCGATGCTCCTGTCTGAGGATACATTGCCCGAAGCTGGAAGTAGACTGTCGCGGACTTCCAGCGCAGCGCAGCGTTTATCGGTAGATGTATCGTAATGTTTCTGGTAGCGCGCCGGTTCTCCCCACATTTCAAGATCAATAGGCTAAATCTCGCATAAATTATTATTGGACTTTTTCTCGATCAATGTTAATCGAGTAAAGGCAAAGTGTCCGTTTCTATATTACTTCGATCTGAAATTCCAGCATGGGTTGTGATTGTTGGTTGTTGCTTTGAGGTGCTGGGTCTCCCCGGTGCTTTGGCAACGGATTCCAGCCCCGGAATTGGGAGTATTATGAGGGTTGTCGCGGTTTTCGGTTGTGGCCGAGGGGAAATCCTTCAGGTTTGGCCTTGAATCGCGGTTTCGGACATTTTCTCAGCATGTTTTGGTTGTGTTCGCGATAAACCCATCGTGGACATGTTTGAAGAAATTCCGATAGGAGAAAGAAAGAAATGACGGATCTACCGCTTGGCTCGGCCCACGATCTTCTGGTTGAACTTACCGCAGAGATTGTCGCTGCCTATGTCAGCAATCATGTCGTCCCGGTCGCCGAACTCTCGACACTGATCGGCGATGTCCACGCTGCCTTGAACAACACCAGCAGCCCGGCTCCGGTCGCAGTCGTGATTGAGAAGCCGAAGCCGGCCGTTTCCGTCCGCAAGTCGGTCCAGGATGACCAGATCACCTGTTTGGAATGCGGCGGCACCTTCAAGTCGCTGAAGCGCCACCTGATGACACATCACAGCCTGTCGCCGGAAGACTATCGCGAGAAGTGGGACCTGCCGTCCGACTATCCGATGGTGGCCCCGGCCTATGCCGAAGCGCGCTCGCGCCTCGCCAAGGAAATGGGCCTCGGCCAGCGCCGCAAGCGCCGCGCCACCAAGTAAGGCCCTCGCTGGATTCCAGCCACGAGACACCAGAGCCGGCCCGGCGTCGTCAGGCCGGCTTTTTATTGCCCGGTGCCCGGCATCGGAATTGGTGGATGTTTTAGGAAGAGAGGAAAATATACCTATTTTCTTTCCGCGAATTCGTAAAAACAGCGAAAAAACAACGGATGATCGATGGTGTGGGCTTTCCATCATCCCCGCGTTTACACTAGGGTGTATGAATTAATTCCTATTTTAAGGAGTGAACTCATGCAAATCATCAAAACGTTGTATCTGCCTTCGTCGAGGAAACAGCCTCGGCCGCCCGTTGCCCGCGTGCCGCAGACAAAGCCCGTGCTGCCGCCCAAACCGCCATCCGTCTCCGGCAGCGTTGCCGAACCCTGGGGTCCTGTCCTGCCCGTTGCCGCCCATCTGCGCTGCCGCGTCGTACGGCAGGTGACGGCGGAGATGGTGATGCTGGTGGGGGAGCGCGTGCCGCTCAGGCGGGATCGCCGCCGGATCAGCTGCCATGTCCGCCAGATCTCCATGTATGTCTGCCATGTCGTGCTGCAGATTTCGCTCACCGACATCGGTCATTCCTTCGGCCGCGACCGCACGACCGTCGGCCACGCCTGCAACGTCGTCGAGGATCGCCGCGACGATCCGGCCTTCGACGATTTCATCGCGTCGCTGGAGCGTGTCGTCACCTCCGTCTTCGGTGCGCCGGGAGGGCGGGAGCATGCGTAACGCAGCGATCACGAGTGACGCGGCGATCACGAGTGACGCGGCGATCACAGGCGACATGGCGATCGGGCACGCGGGTGCCACCCACAAGGACATCGTCCGCCTTGTCCGCTATGTCGCGACCCATGCTCCGGTCCGGATGGAACCGGCACAGGCGGGCGTGATGTTTCGCCCTGCCGGGCACAGTCCGTCGCGGCATTTCCCGCAAGCCGCGCTTGACCGGGCCTGCTCGCTGGGTCTCCTCGTGCTTGACGCCGGCGGTGTTCGTGCAACGCCGGAGGCGCCGGCTTTCCTGCGCCGCGCTCTTCTGGCGCCGGAAGAGGCGTTTCAGGAGCAGCATCGCGACACCGAAAGCCGCACCGCCATGGTGGAGGGTGTCCGTCAGAGCGTCCGGGTCAATCCGCTGGAATCGCCGCTTGGTGTCATTGCCCGCCTGAAGGAAAAATCCGGCCAGGCCTTCCTGCCGCCCGAGGCGATTTCGGCCGGCGAGCGGCTGCACGCGGATTTCACCCGCGCGCACTTGCAGCCGCGCCTCACCATGACCTACGAGCCGCGGCTTTCGACGAAGACCAGGGGCAGCGCCGGCACCGCCGATCTCTGCGACACGGCGCTTGCCGCGCGGTTGCGGGTGGGCAGGGCGATGGAGGCGATCGGACCGGAACTTTGCGGCGTGGCGCTCGATGTGTGCTGCTTCCAGAAGGGGCTTGAAATCGTCGAGCGGGAGCGGCAATGGCCGGCGCGTTCCGCCAAGCTGATGCTGCGCACCGCGCTGATGGCACTTGCCCGCCACTATGCGCCGCCGCCGCGCGGGGCAACGCGGCAAAACCATGTCTGGGGATCGGAGGGCTACCGACCGGAGGCGGGCGATCTTGTTGTCGCTAGGCGGCCAGCTGCCGGGCGGCCTCGTCCTTGATGCGCTTGACCATCGAGCGCAGGCCGTTGGCGCGCTGGGCGGTGAGGTATTCGATCAGCCCCATCCGGTCGAACAGGTCGAGCGCATCGGTCTTGATGATATCGGAGGCGTGCTGGCCGGAAAAGATCGACAGCACGATGGCAACGAGGCCGCGCACGATATGGGCATCCGATTCGCCCTCGAAGGTGAGGATCGGGTCGCTCACGGCATTGCCGGCATGGGTGACCAGCCAGACCTGGCTGGCGCAACCCTGCACCTTGTTTTCCGATGTGCGCTGGTCTTCCGGCATTTCCGGCAGCTTGCGGCCGAGCTCGATCACATAGCTCATCCGGTCCTGCCAATCGTCCAGATAGGCGCAATTGTCGATGATCTCGGCAAGCGGGGTGATCGGCGATGTGTTGGTCTGGTCCATGGCGTTCATATAGGCGATCGGTCGGAACATGAAAACCGCAAAAAGAAAAAGCCGCGAGGGAAGCCCGCCCTAAACTGATGTGCGAGGCGCAACAGCTCAAACTGGACTGCTTCGTGGCAAATGCGCGGAGACGGGGCGATGAGAAATATCAACAGCCTTATCACCGTGCTCTTTAACAAAAAGTCGGCTGCATTCATGTCTCGAGGATAGGGGGCACCGATCCTGTAAAACGGGAAGCCCTTCAAGATGAGAAAGCTGGCAACTTGCCAAGCCCGTCGATGGCCTGCGGGAGGGGCCTTAAAGTCGGATCCAGTTCGATAGGTCGTGCCGCCACAACGTGGGCAAATCTTTTGCGTCGCGTCGGCCGGGCGTTTCAGAACTCGCTGGCAATTCAGACACGCAAATTTCGTCAGAGCTGTTTTCATGAACAGACGATAACTCAAGGCCCCGGAAAAGCCACTCCCACCCCGCACCTCAAGTGATTATATGGAACCTTCGCGGTTCCGCCGGTTGCTCCCACCGCGCCATCTGGCGTATCCAAAACCGCCGAGGCTCTAATCGCAGCCGGATGAAACTTCAGTGGCAGGTCAGCGCTTATCCATATCCATCAGCCTGCCGGTCCAGCTAAACATCACCTTTTCTAACTGCTTCTAACAAAATATTCGCGTTGCGAACTACGCTTTGCCAGCGTGGGGTTCGAACGTAGTCGGCTGTTAGTTCGTCGGGATAGTCTTCTTCGAGTGTAGCACGCAGTGAGGTCGCTAAATTCTCTAACTTTGGGGCTTCGTTCTTTGTGATGATTTTCCCTACACACGCTTCGATATTTTCAATGGCGAGAATGCCAAACAGGAATTTAACCACAAGATCGTAGTCGATGAATTCGGCGCGCACCCCATTTTCATCATATCGGTATGTCTCGAGAGTTTTATCGCTCGCAGACAAAAACTCCAGAAAATATATCAAAAGGGCTCGCCCGTCGGATTGTTTTATTTCCTCATTCATTTGCTACTCCAAAAAGACTGAACCCAGAATAAACATCGATTGGAATATGCCCGTCGACGGGATTGTTTGCTAGTCCGTCGAAATATCTATTTCCGTTCGCATCGATGCCATGTCCGCCAACGCGAACGACTACATGGCTAACGCGTTGACTGGCGTTTGCTGAAACTGGATTGGCGGCGTCGATGCGTACTCTGTTATCTGCGTTTGCTGGGTCGGTAAACTCAACCCCAACACCTTTGTCGGCTAGCTTCATGGTCCACTCGCTGGGTATCTGTGGGCCGTTTATTATTTCGGCAGCAGTTCCGTCACCAAGAAACTGGTCGCGCGATCGGGGAGCGTGCGGTGACCTAGCAGGGCATGCAGGAAGTGGACAGGATCGGTAAAGCCGAGGCTGCTTATAACCTGATCGAAGCCCCGCTTGCGGATAGCGCCAAATAGCACTGATCTGCCTGGCGGCGTGAGGCGGGGCTCGTGGCCACTATCATATTCGAGATACGGCGGACCTTTCGCCTCGTCTCCAGGCTCGACCTGGTCGAGGACTTGTCGCACCGAGTCTCGAATGAATTTCGACCGGGCATAGGTTCCAGCAACAGCATCGATGCGCTTGATGTCGTCGGGCGTGAGCGTGACGTGAAGTCGGATAACGTTGAGCGGTGGTCTTCCCCTGCTCGCGACGATGGCAGAGACGTGGTTAACAAATTTCCCACCGGTCTCGTTGATCGGGCAGGGTGAGGGATGGGCGTTCCTCACGGCGGCCGTCAATCGGCAGTTCAGGTCGTCTTCAGGAGGCAGGCAAACCTATTGGGAAAGCACTGCCTTCGGCTCGATGCGCTTTTCCGGCACGGGAATTTTGTTGAACTGCGGTTCCGCCTCGGCGGAAGCCGCCTCGGTGGTCGTCACGGCAGTTGCGGGCTCGGGCGAAGCGATGGTGCCGGTCGTGACCGTGTCGCTCGGTTCGGCGAACTGCTGGTCGAGAAACAGATAGGCGATCTTGGCGCCTTCGCGGGCTCGGTGTCCGAGTGCCACGAAGGTCTCCGTCCCCTTGACGCAGACATCCGGCTTCTCGACGCAGATGGCGCTGATATAGCCGAAGGCTTCGGTAGCGGCCGACACGGTGTCGCCGACATCGACTTTCGGCCCCTTTTCAAGCGTCGAGCTGCTCGACGGATCGAGAAAAGGCAGGAGCACCAGCACCAGCGAAAACCAGAATGTTCCCTTGATCAGAAACCACATCGTCTTGCCCATCCTTTGGTAAGGCACTCAAACCTGCGTCCGGTCTCTGCCGGGTTCGCTCCCTTGGCGCCTTGTCATCACACCTTAGACAGGGATTCGGAACATGCCTTTGCCAAAACCGCTGGCATTTGCACCGTCTTTTCATAAAATTGGAAATATCGGCATTTGAATGGCATTTATCGCGTATTTTAACGGTCGCCATTAAGGTTCAAGGCAGAGGCCGGCCGGGCAGGGCCGCAAACGCGGGACTCGCGGCTGGGTAGTGTCGCCACAAAGGTTAATATGCGGGCGAAAGCCGCATGAAATCCGCCGATTACACCCCATTAACCACAAAAGACAAAGCCGCGGCGATTTGTTCCGGAATGGGATTTTCCGGCGGTTTCGCGGGATTTGTCGCAATTTGATTTATCCTTTCATTAAGCCGCCAATGCGAAATTCGGATGCATGAAGTGATCGTCCGGGAAGGCCATGTTGGCCCGCGGACGGGAGCCTCCATATAAAGGACGGAACCATGACGGGTTCCGGAAAAAGAACGAGCGTACAGGGTTAGACGTTGAGCGTATTGCGTAACATTGCTGGCAGGATGGCGTCCCGCGTGGACGACGCCGCGCGCCTTTGGCTGCCTCGCCCGGTGGCGGGCGAGCCGAAGGCAGGCCGCGAGTTCGCCGTCGTGCGCGCCGTCGCTGCTGTCGCACTCGTTGCTTTCCCCACGGTTCCTCTCGCCCTTTCCGTTGCTCTGCCGGTTTCGCTGGCGCTGCCGGTCGGTGCCGCGCTCGTTGCCGCGACCGCGCTGATGACGGCGGTCGGCGGCATTGCCTATGCGCGCAACCGCAAGGTGGTTCCTCCTGTCGCGGGGATACAGGTTGCATCCTTCGACAACGGCGCGCGGCACTATGATTGCTTCGCAGGTCTCGTCACCATCCATGACGCCAGGGGCTCGGTCACCGCCGTTCACGGCCGCGATGCGGAATCCTATCTTGCCTGGATGCGCAATCCGGGCGGCCGCGGCTTCATCGAACAGATCCATGTTTCCGATCGCATTCTCTTCCTCCAGGCGATCGACCTTTTGCGGCAGGGCAACCGCCAGGCAACCATCGACATCCGGCTGGAACGGCCGAACGTCTTTGCCGAAGGCGATCAGTTCATCCACATGCGGTGCGAGATGACGGCGCTTGGCGAGATCGACGGAGAGCTCTCCATCCTCGTCCAGTCGAGCGACGTCTCCGAAGAGGCGCGGTTGCGCGCCGAGGCTGTCTACAAGACCCGGCTGGCCGAATCGGCCAACGACGCCAAAACCCGGTTCCTCGCCGCCGTCAGCCACGAGCTGCGCACGCCGCTCAATGCCATTCTCGGTTTCTCCGACATTCTGTCGGGCGAGTATTTCGGCAAGCTCGAAAACGACCGCCAGCGTGAATATGTCTCGTTGATCAACCAGTCGGGCGCTCATCTCCTGTCCGTCGTCAACACCATGCTCGATATGAGCAAGATCGAGGCCGGCCGTTACGAGCTGATACCCGAGCCGTTCCGGGTGGCCGATGTGGTCAATGCCTGCGAGGCGATGCTCGGCCTGCAGGCCCGCGAAAAGGGCGTGCAGCTGACGAGCCGGATCATGCGCAATGTCGGCGAGGTCAATGCCGACCAGCGCGCCATCCAGCAGATCCTGATCAACCTGGTCGGCAATGCCATCAAGTTCACCGACCGCGGCGGCCTTGTGACCATCGATGCGGAAGTGGCAGGCAGCGATCTCAACCTGATCGTCAGCGATACCGGCATCGGCATTCCGGAAAACAGGCTAACGACGCTTGGTCAGCCTTTCGTGCAGATCCAGAACGACTATACCCGCAAATACGAGGGCACGGGGCTCGGCCTGTCGCTGGTCAAGGGGCTGGTGGCGCTGCATGGCGGCCGGTTCGAGATCCGCAGCAGGGCCGGCGAGGGAACCGTCATCACCGTGACGATCCCGCTCGACGGCTCGGGCATCCGCGCTGCCGGCGAGCAGGAATCAGTGGAACAGACAATGGTGGAGTTTCCGCCGCGCCTGAAGGAGCGTACGCGGGAGAAGACGAACGACAAGGCCTTTCCGGAGACGAGCCGGACGGATGCCGATGGAATGAACGGGGGCGCTGGTCATGACGGCTCGCAAGCGAAAACAGCCTGAGAAGAAAAAGAAAGCGCAGCGCGGCCCGGGCCTTGTGACGGTTGGCCTTGCGATGCGCGGCCTGACCTTCGCCGGCCGCCTGGCGTCGCGCAATCCGCGCGCCTTCGGCGGTTCGGTGGCTTTTGCCATCGTCTTCAGCTTCGTCGCGGCCAATGCCATGTGGTATCAGCCGGGCGTGCATCCCTCGCCGTTCCTGCGCACCCGCCTGCCGTTTACCCTTCCGCAATCCACCAAAATCGGCACTGGCGACGAGGCGGACGGCCTTTCGCCGCGCAAGGTGACGACCTTCGTCATCCAGCGCGAGGATGAGGGGACGGAAACGGCGAGCATGGAGCAGCCGAAAGCGGAACCGACGCCGGAGACTGCCCAAAGCACGCCGGTGGCGACGCCCGTGACGGGCTCCGTGCTGGTGACGAATATCCAGAAGGAGCTTTCGCTGCGGGGGCTCTATGATGGTCCCGCCGACGGCAAGACCGGCCCGAAGACATCCGCCGCGATCCTGCGCTTTGAAAAACAGACGGGCCGTCCGGAGACGGGATCGGCGAGCGATACGCTGCTTGCCGCCCTGCAGGAGACCACCCTACAGGAGACCGGCGGGCAGGAAATCAAGGCCCAGCAGGTCAAAGCCAAGTCGCTGGCCGCGGCAAAACCCGCCGAGCGGCCGTATGAAAACGTCAAGGGCGGAAAGGGCGAACTCGACCCGGTGGCCGCCGCGATCCGCAACGCGGAGATCGATCCGCAATATATTCCGAAAGTCGATATTCCCGCCTCCAGCGAACTGGTGATGAACATCCAGAAGGGGCTGAGCAACCTTGCCTATAGCGACGTGTCGGTCGATGGCGTGGCGGGCGAGCAGACCCGATCGGCCATCCGCCATTTCGAAAAGCACTACCGCCTGCCCGAAACCGGCCAGCCGAGCGACAAGGTGCTGAAGAAGATGAAGGAAATCGGCGCGCTCTGAGTTTTTCGCGCCCGTTTTCCTCAACGGCAGCCACGGAGGACTTGGACAAGAGGCATTTGCACCCCGGCCTCGCCCGGTGTATCAGCCGTCCATGCGCCTGAAATCCGAAATTTTCGTTTCCGCTCTCGTGCGCCGGGTCTTTGGCCTTGGCGGTTACGCGGCCGTTCTGCGCAAGGGCGCCGAGCAGGCCGGCGCCATCTTCATTCGCCAGCGGTCGCGTCTCGGCACCGAAACGCTCTATGGGCCGGCGCCGCAGAGTTTCTTCGATGAGGATACGATCCCCGGCCGGCTGTTCGAGATCCGGCTTGAAGGCGTCGAAGGCGAGGCGGTCGATCAGGCGATTGCCCGCGAAATCCGTTTCGATCCGGATTGCTGGGTGGTGGAGATCGAGGTGGATTCGCGCGGCGATCTGTTCGATATCGCCACCGAAAAGGGCAGCTGAGCCTTATACCCAGTCTTAGTGACCGCGGCCGAAAGCCCGTTTCTGCTGGATGTCCTTTGCGCTGCGTGCGGCCTCGGGCCGGGCAGCCGTCTGGCGTGGATCCGCTCCGCGGTCCGGAGCCAGGTAGGATTGGTGTTCAGGCGTGCCGGCCGTTTCTTGCTGTTCCGTGTGCAGCCAGGATTGAACGCGGGCGCGGCTCGTTTCCGGGGTGAGGGAGGCAAGCAGCGCATCGCCGCGCGTGGCGCCGCCCAGGCGTTCCGTCAAATCCGGATAGAGCGCCGAAAGCACGAAAAGGCTGTCGGCCGGCTGCATGTCCAGCGCTGTCAGCGCGATGGCCAGCTGCTGACCGGAGATGTCGAGCAGGATACGCTCGCCGAGTTCGGGGCTGGAGGACAAGGCGGCGGCAAGGCTGGCGGCGAAGAGATTGGCCTCGCCGGAGCGGGCAAAGCGGACCAGCAGGGCTTCATGCAGTGTATTGATGGGCTCGATGATCGGGTCTGCCGGCGGAGCCTGTCTGGTCGTGCGTGCCAGCGCCTTGATATCGCTGCGCAGTTTTTCCTCGCGCAGAAGTTTCGCCGTGGTCATTTCCAGGGCGGTGGCTTCGGGTGGCCGCTGTTCCGCCACGGCAGCGACGGGTCCGGCAGTCTTTGCCGGCGCGACGGCCGTCTGGCGGCGTTCGACAAGCGCGTCGACGATGTGGACGGAGAGATTGTCGCGGCGGGCGATCGCCGTGGCGTGCGCCGGCCCCTGCGCGCGAATGATTTGCAGCAGCGTCGCATCGGTGATCGAGGCCGAGCGGGTGAGGAAAATCGCGGCGATGGAAATCGGCGCGTTGCCGATCTGGAGTGCCACGGATTGCGGAACATGCTGGCACTGGGAGAGGGCGGCTGCGGCCTGGCGCCGGGCTTCATCGCTGGAGGCGGAAAACAGCGGCTCGAACAGTTCGGAAAATTGCTTGAGGTCGGTTCTGCGGGGATGGCGCAGACCTTCGAAACCGGTCACGGTCGCCATCAGGACGACGTCCTTCAACCGCCCTGTCTGCGGCCTTTCCAACTCACGAAACCGGTCCGCCACGGATACACCCACTCGTACGCAAAACGCCACATTCCCGATTTCGGACACCCGGGTTGCGCCGTGCGTCCGAAGAGGCATCGAAATTTCAGGCAAAATCGGCCGGCACATCTTCAAACGTCATTGACGGCGCCACGATCAATGACGCTAAAGCGCTGAAAACATTGGCATCGACGATGGTGATGTCGACCCTGCCGATCATGGCTGAATGATAGGGTGAGAGTACGGCGACATGGTTAACATTCCGTTTACCGTGCGGGACGGGAGCCGTTCCTTTCCGGCAAAAGCCGCCGACATGGAAACGGGCGGCATTGCGCCGCCCGTCGTCAAGCATCCTGAGATGAACCTAGTTGCAGCTCACGTCGTCTGGACGGCAACGGCGACGCAGGTTGGGATCCCGGTTTCCGTCGCGGTTGCGACCCGCGTTCGAACGATCATTGTCACGTCGTTCGATCCGCCTGTTGTCGTTGTTCCGGTCTCGATCGCGATTTGGGCGCTCGATCCGCTGATCATTGCCACGCGTGCGGCGTTCGATGCGTTCACGATCCCTGTCGCGCCGGTTGCTCAGGTCGTTGCGGAACTGCCGATCATTGTCGTCGCGCCGCCGCTCGATGCGCTCCCTGTCCCGGTCACGCCTCGGACGTTCGATGACGATACCGTCATCATTGTTGCGGCGCGGGCGGTCGAAGGTGTTGTAGTCGCGGCGCGGGCGGCGATCAGGTGTAACACGATCCCGGTCGCGGTCGCGGCGATAGTAGTCGCGCTGACCATAGAAGTCGCGGTTGCGATAGTTGCGATCCCAATAGTTTCCAAGTTCGAACGTCACCAGGGGAATGCCGAGCGAACCGTAATAATCCGGCTCCACGTAGACGCGGCGCTGCTGGTACTCCGCCTGGACGTAGCGACCGGCAACCCAGCCGCGGCCGCTGTAGAAGGAAACGTCGCACCAGGGAATGTCGGCAAGGCAACCATGAATCTCGACCGGTGTGCCGACCGGGATGACGGTGACCGCCGGATAGCGCGTGCTTGGGCCTGACCGCATGTTGACATTGGCAGTGGCAAAGCCTTCCGCGGCTTGCGCGGCAACCGGCAGCAGAAACGCCGCGGCTGCGGCGATCGCCATCAAGGCTGATTTCAGTGAATATCGTCGCGGTATCGTCATGAGTTCTTCTTCCCTATCCATCCGGCGCTTCTTGGCGTTCGTGCCTTATCATGCACACACCGTTGTTTTTGTGTCTTTTTTGAGATGGTGCGGCGTTTGAGGCACGGGTGGTTCATATAGAAGAACGCGCGAGCGGCCTTGTTCGTTCCGCATGCGGGCCGACCCGGCATTGCAATAGAAAACCGAGCCAAAAATATGGTTCGTGACGTCGATCCATGGGCGCGCCCGGGGAACCAAAGGCGGGTTGGTGCGTTGAAAGGGCATTGGAAAAAGGAGCCCTGAAGATGGTCGAAAAATTTGCAGCTGTGTCGAATGAAGCCGATGTCGAAGCAAGCACGGCAAGAGTGGATCTCGATAACCAGATCGCCGAACTGCGGGCCGAGATCGCCCGACTGACTGAGTCCGTTTCGGCCATTGGCACAAGTGCCAAGGCAGTCGTGGCGTCCGAAGCCGAAGTGCTCACCGAAAGGCTGCGGGATCGCATTCGCGACGAACCCGTTTCGACATTGCTGGCAATTGCCGGCGTATCCTTCGTGATCGGCCTGCTCGCGCGGCGCTGATCTTGAGACCTGGAGCGTTTGAAGATGAAACGCTCTAGCGCTTGTTCCATTTGGAACTGCGCAGGCGTGGTGCTCATCTATAGTCGTTTTTGCAAGCGGGAGGTTTTGTCCGGTGCTACCGTATCGGGCAAATCAGGTTAAATCAGCAGCAATGGCGATTTCAATCGCCAGGATTGGGGTTTTGACCGTTAAGGAGCTATTAACTATCGTATGGCTCAATCGGGCAGCAGGGCGCAGACCACTCGACGCCCCGGCAGTTCTGGCCAAGAATGGCCTGCTTGCAAGAATGGCATGAGATCTGGGGTGTCCCGGAAGAAGGAGCAAACGAGAAAGGCGCAGATGTTCAGGGCAAAAAACTCTGGAGCGCGCCAGCCCGCAAAACGGGCAGGGTGAAATCAGTACGGTAGTTCATCCGTCTCAACCACGTTTTGGAGACGAGCATGGCAGAGGTTATCAGACTAGAGGACCGTCTTGTGCGGGCACCGCCAAAACCCTCGATGGGGGCCGTTGTGCCGGGCAAAGCCGTGATCCTGTTGTTTACCGGCATCCGCTACGAGCGGCTGGACGGCCATCCGGGCGGCGCGCCGGTCAAACCCGCCGAAGGCAAAGCCAAGAAGCACTGACAGCTTTATCGACCGGGGTTGCGCCGTGGCCTGTCCGGAAGAACGCCTCCACCTGACAAGGCCTTATGGCCGACAAGCAGCGATGATGACGGCAGCCATGCTGTCGCGCGGGAATCACAACGCTTTCGTGTCATTTGGGGTGATCGGGATCACCGGCGGAAGGGTTCGCAGCTCGATTCCGCCAGGAAATTGCGGACGGTCTCTTCAAAACTATCCATCGGTGCCAGCGCGCGCAGGACGGCATAGCCTTCCTCGTCCGGCATTTCCACCAGGATCGACTGGGCAAGGCTCTCGGGCGGCGTCTTTCTGAGGTCGACGAGCTGGATCGGCGTGGCCATGACCAGATCGAGATTGCCGTTCACCGCCGTATGGTCGTTCATGCTGAAAATCTCGTTGGAATTCGCGTCATAGATCGACAGGGACCAGAACGGTATGGCGCCCTTTGCAACGAAGCGCGCGGGACCGGCGGTGACCGAGAAGCCGCAGACGGCGACCCGCAGGTACGGATCGTCATTGGCAAGGCCGGTCGGCCCCGGCTCGCTGGTCAGCGGAAAGAAGCTGTCCATTTCGTACAGGCCCAGCACCCGGCTGTAGGCGTCCTTGCCGGTAAACTGCGGCAAGGCCAGAATGATGACGATGTGCAGCAGAGCCGCGCCGACCAGACCGACGAGGATGGCGAAGAGAACGCTACGCATCCGGGCATTCCGTCTTGACGACCTTCGGCATGGTGAGATCGATGAGGCCGGAGGAACCGGCGGTCGGAGTATCGAGCAGGGTCAGTACCAGCTTGAAGGCGCCGATGCGGCGAAGCGCCAGCCAGTTGTCGGGCTGGGCCACCGGCGAGACATGGATGACGAAGGAACTGTCCGGCTGGCGCAGCACCGTCCAGGCATTGGTCGCTGTCGGCAGTGCCAGGTCGGCCTTCATCGGCTGATCGTTGGCGTTGGTGGCGTAGAGCGTCCAGAAGCGGGCGGGCGGGGTGATGCCGACAATATCGTAAGAGCAGCCGGACGAGAGCTTTTCACCGGCGCTGTCCGTGGCCGCGGTGAACTGCAGCCCTTCCGCCCCACCGTACAGCAGCTTGCCCGCCCGCGCCCGGTGCGCCTTGGCATAGGGATCGGTGTTTTCCGTCTGCGCCTCGGGAAAGGCCACCCACGGACCAAGCGCGATCGCACCGAAGCCGACCGTCGCCTTCAGGGCAGACACGGTCGAGACGATGCCGACGCCGAAGGTGACGAACAGGGCAAGGGCGACGAGGAGGGGGATGCGGAACAAGGGGACTACCGGGGATTTATGGGGATGTGTGGGACAGAGGTGAGTTTCGAGAATGCCGCAGCATACCCCCTCTGTCACTCCGTGACAGAGGGGGTATGCTGGGCGAGGGGCCAGCTATTGCATTCACGCCACGAGGAAACACATCACCGTCCCGCATCCCGGCCTCCCTTGACGATATTACCGGTCGGTTGCGGATCGATTTCGGCCACTTTGCCAGGTGGCTCGGCCGGGACTTTCAGCGGTGGCGCGGTATCGAACTTTTCGCCGATCGACTTCAACAGCCGGGTGACATCGGAAGACAGCGAGCGGGGGCGGATGAGCGGCGGCAGGGCGTTTTCGTCGCCGGGCTTGGCGGCGGCGGTCTCGGCCTCCTTCTTCTTCGCGTCAGGGCCGGGAAGCGGGTTTTCGATGCCCGGGATGGCCCGGTGCTCGATGCCCTGTTCGGCATAGTCCATCAGGCGCTTGAAGGTCATCGCCGGTAGCGAGCCGCCGGTCATGTTGTTGGTCGAGGTATAGTCGTCGTTTCCGAACCAGACGGCGGTGGTGTAATCGCCGGTATAGCCGATGAACCAGGCGTCGCGATAGGCCTGCGTCGTGCCGGTCTTGCCGCCGACGACGATGCCGTTGTCGAGCGCGGCCTTGCGCGCGGTGCCGATGATCGGGATCTGGGTCAGCATGTAGTTCATCTTGGCATTGGCCTGCTCGCTGACGACACGCTTGGCCGGTGGTTCGTCGCGATTGAAATCATAGAGGATATCGCCGTCGTAATTGAGGATCTGGCTGATGCCGTGGCGGCGCGATTGCAGGCCGCCGGCGGGGAAGACCGCGTAGGCCGTCGCCTGATCGAGAACGGTGACTTCCGAGGTGCCGAGCGGCATGGTCTTGTCGGTACGAACAGGGGTTTCGACGCCCATCTTCTTCGCAGTCTCGGCGATGATCTCGGTGCCGAGTTCGTCCTTGGCGAGGCGGACGGGGACGGTGTTGATCGACTTGGCAATCGCGGTCAGCAGCGTGACGCGGCCGGAATAGCTGCGGCCGTAATTCTGCGGCGACCAGCCGCGCCAGGTGACCGGCGCGTCGCTGATGGTCGATTCCGGCTTGAAGCCTTTTTCCATCGCCGCCGTATAGGTGTAGATCTTGAAGGAGGAGCCCGGCTGGCGCAGCGCCTTGGTGGCGCGGTTGAACTGGCTTTCGCCGTAATCCCTGCCGCCGACCATGGCGCGCACGGCGCCGCCGTTCTCGACCATCACCATGGCGCCCTGCTTGACGTGATAGCTCTCGCCATATTGCCTAAGGCTGGATTCGACGGATTCCTCCGCCGCCTGCTGAAGCCCCATGTCGATGGTGGTGCGAACGACCAGCGAATGCTGGGCAAAGGGCGTGGCGATGCGCCTGGTTTCGTCGAAGGCCCAATCGAGGAAGAAATCCGGGGCGCTGACTTCGGCGCGATCGATCACCTTCGCCGGGTTGAGCCGGGCGGCGATCACCTGGCCCTCGGTCATCAGCCCGCCCTGGACGAGATTGGTCAGCACCTCGTTGGCGCGGGCGCGGGCGGCCGGCAGGTTGACATGCGGCGCGTAGCGGGCAGGAGCCTTGAACAGGCCGGCCAGCATGGCGCTTTCGGCAAGGTTGATGTCGGTGATGTTCTTGCCGAAATAGAACTGCGAGGCGGCTGCTGCCCCGAACGTACCGCCGCCCATATAGGCGCGGTCGAGGTAAAGGCGCAGGATTTCCTTCTTCGACAGGTTGCTTTCCAGCCAGACGGCAAGGAAGGCTTCCTTGATCTTGCGCTCGATGGTGCGTTCGTTCGACAGGAATAGGTTTTTCGCCAACTGCTGGGTCAGCGTCGAGCCGCCCTGGACGACGCCGCCGGCGCGGGCATTGATGGTCATGGCGCGGAAAAGGCCGAGGAAATCGA
The DNA here is from genome assembly GCF_017873135.1 of Rhizobium herbae. Classification (GTDB taxonomy): domain Bacteria; phylum Pseudomonadota; class Alphaproteobacteria; order Rhizobiales; family Rhizobiaceae; genus Pararhizobium; species Pararhizobium herbae. The sequence goes on from NZ_JAGGJV010000005.1 coordinate 422,732, forward strand.
TGCCGTAGTGATCGAAGAAACGGCGGTCTTCGGTCGCCAGAACCGCCTTGATCAGCGTGTCCGGCAGTTCGTCGATCGGCACCGAATCTTCGTGGATGATGCCGCGATGGCCGATCTCGTTGCCGTAGCGATCAAGGAACGTCACGGCAAAATCGCTCTGCGCCCGCCAGTTGCCCTTGGTTTCTTCAAAGGCCGGAAGCGCCAGCGCCAGCATCAGCACGGAACCGGCTGTGCCCCAGGTCATGCATTCGCCAAGCACCTCGAACAGCGCCTTCTTCCAGCCGCGCATCCGGAAGCGGCGGAAGAAGATGGTGATGTCCTCCCACCAGACGCCGAGGCGGAAGCCGGCGTTCCAGACGGTCGAATCGATGAAGGAATCGATGCGCAGCAGGATATGGCGCTTGCGCGGACGATCATCCTGCGGGACGGCGTTATCCTCTCTTAGGCTGTCGTCTTGGCTTGGGTCCTGCAACTTTGTCGTGTCCTGCTGGCTTCACGTCCCGGCCAATACTTGCATGGGCCGGGTTTCTATTCTACGCCGATATCGGTAATGAGCCTTAAAAATCCGGCAATCTTTTGTAAAATTGTCGCCAAAATCCAACGGATGGAAGAAAAAAGCGCATGGGCGAACAGCCCTTCTGGAAGACGAAATCGCTGACCGAGATGACCAACGCCGAGTGGGAAAGCCTCTGCGACGGCTGTGGGCTCTGTTGTCTCAACAAGCTGGAAGACTGGGACACGGGCGAGATCGCCTGGACCAGCGTCGGTTGCACGTTGCTGGACGGCGAGACCTGCCGGTGCAAGGACTATCCGAACCGGCAGGCAACGGTGCCGGACTGCATCCAGCTGACGCCGCACGAGGTGGAGACGCTGACCTGGCTGCCGCCGACCTGCGGCTACCGGCTGGTGCGCGACGGGCTCGATCTCTACTGGTGGCATCCGCTGGTGTCCGGCGATCCGGAAACGGTACACCAGGCGGGCATTTCCGTGCGCGGCCGCACGGTGTCGGAGGACACGATCGATGTCGAGGATCTGGAGGATTATCTGGTGACATGGCCGCTGACCGTAGGAGAACGCGGCGAGCGGTAAGTGTGATCTCTGTGCCGTGAGCGCGGAGAAACCGTTTGGCTCCTTTGTCTTCGGCCCTATAGTCTCGGGCATGGTCGAGCCCGTGTCCTTTTTCCCCGTCAATCTGCTGCCGTTCATCCTGACGGTGCTTGTGATCGAGATCACCCCGGGTCCGAACATGACATGGCTTGCGGTCATTTCGGCGCTGGACGGGCGCCGGGCAGGGTTTGCCGCCGTCGCCGGCATCGCGCTGGGGCTTTCCGTCATCGGCGTGGCCGGCGCTCTCGGGGCTGCGGCTCTCATCCAGTCCTCACCCGCGCTGTATGAAACCCTGCGATGGGCAGGGGTCGCCTTTCTGTTTTATCTCGCCGCGGAAGGGTGGTTTTCCGCGGGCCGGCCGCAGGAGACGCAGACGGGCAGCTATCGCGGCTATTTCCTGCGCGGGCTATTGACGAACCTGCTCAATCCCAAGGCTCTTTTGTTCTATATCGCCGTGCTGCCATCCTTCGTGGCGCCGGCACAACCGGTCATGCATCAGACTTTGACATTGACCGCAGTCTATGTCGCGGTGGCCACCCTCATTCATGCGCTGATTGCCCTGACCGCGGCGCGTCTTGAGCCGGTGCTCAACGACCCGCGCCGCGAACGCCTGGCGCGGCGGGGCTTGTCGGCTCTTCTGGCAGTGGTTGCCGTATGGTTTGCGCTGACGACGGCGCAGTAGCGGCGATGATTGATTTCGCGGCATTCGATCAGGCGGCGGAGGTTTTCGCAGCATTCGTCAGGGGTTTCGGCGCGACGTTGCGCCAGGCGGTTTCCATCACGTGGTCGATGATATCCTCGTCGGCATCGGCGAAATAGACAGATGTCCAGCCCTTGAGGCCCCAGCCGCCGGGAACGGCGGCGCAGACGCCGGGCTCGGTTTCGAGGAACAGCCTCTGCTGGTCGGGCGTGAACTTGACAACGGCGCGGCCGGCTTCCGGAAGGGACATGAAGATGCGGTTGCCGACGCGAAAATCGCGCTTGCCGAAATGGGCGCTTTCAACCGCACCTGGCAGGCTCATTGCCCGCCTTTCCAAGTCTTCGGTTCTCATGGGGTAAAGTGTAGCATGCATCCGCCAATGCGCAAATTTGAGAAAATTATCCTACTAGGAAAATAATCCTTGACGCCGTGACGGTGGTTTGATAGGGTTATGGCACAGTCGGAAAACTGGGTGAGGCGGGATGCTTCGCCTCTCTTGCGGTTTGAGCATTTCGGCGGGCGCAGGCCCTCATCCGGCCCTACGAGCCACCTTCTCCCCGGGGGGAGAAGAGAGAGCAAGCCGCTTTGCTCGGTTTCAGGTCCGGCTGCTGATTTCAAAGGACATTGTGATGACGTCTGATCTGGATTTCGATCCGGAGCTCTTTGGCCTATGGCCGAAGGCGCCGGTCTATGACGGGCGGCTGTCGGGCGAGGCGGATGCCGCGCTTCAGGATATTGCCCGGCGGGTGATCCTCGAGACCAAGGCGGTTTCGCCGCTGGACGATCTGCAGGACATGTTGAACGGCATGACGCGGGAATTGCGCGAGCAGATGGACCAGTTCCGGCTGCTCAGGCGCGTGGCCGGCGAGAAGGCGGAGGCTTCGGGCGAGGAGATCGACCGCAAGGCAATCCAGGCGGATGCGAAAGCCAGCATCGAGGCGATGTCGGTGATCGTGCGGACGCTGGAGAAGATCGACAGCCTGCAGAGGACGATTGCGCATGACCGGCAGGCACAGGCAGAAGCCACCTTCGACGAGGACAGCTATAAGGCCTTCGTTGCCGAAATCGATCAGCGTGTCGAGCAGCGCGCCAAGGAACTCGCTGCCCGACATATCGCCGATGGCGATGGCAACGGCGAGCCCGGCGGTGCCGGTGGCGACCATGCGCCGGGAGCTCCGCGTGGATCGCCGGAAAATCAAGGCCGAACTGCGCCACTTGGAAAAGAGGACACTCAAACATGAGGCCCGGATAGGACGGTTCAACACAATCCGCGCCAAAATTGCGAAGGCAACAAATGCTGTAGTGGCGCAGATCGATGGCACCCATCCTACTACACCCGGGCTGCCGTTGTCCCTCTCGCAAACCGGAGATTCCGACGAAGTGGCCGGAATGCAGGAAACACAAATGCTGCTCGAAGATCAAGCGGCACAGGTTCATACGGCAATGCCGGATGAACGGCCCGGAGAAACCGGGCAGAACCTGGATGTCCACGGCGGTGAAGATGGCCCGATCCAGGGCGATTTGATTGCGGGTGAGCGTGATCATCTTCGGTATTGTTGCAACGCAGCCTTTTATTCTCGGGACTGGAACCAAATCGGTCGCGACGAGCAAAAACCACCCGAAGGCGACTGGCGGGTTTGGTTGCTGATGGGCGGGCGCGGGTCCGGCAAGACGCGGGCGGGCGCCGAATGGGTGCATGGGCTGGCGTCGGGCAAGGACGCAAGGCCCGGCTTGCGGATCGCGCTGGTGGCAGAGACGCTGGGCGATGCGCGCGAGGTGATGATCGACGGGGTTTCCGGCATCTGCCGGATCGCCCGGCAGGCGCGGCCGGATTTCGAGGCGTCACGCCGGCGTCTGGTCTGGCCGAACGGCACGGTGGCGCAGATCTTTTCCTCGGAGGATCCCGAAAGCCTGCGCGGACCGCAATTCGACTATGCCTGGTGCGACGAGCTGGGCAAATGGAAACACGGGCAGGAGACGTGGGACATGCTGCAGTTTGCCCTGCGGCTCGGCGACGATCCGCGGGCACTGGTAACGACGACACCGCGGCCGGTGCCGGTACTGAAGGCGCTGATCGCCGATCCCGGCACGCGGACGCTACGGATCCGGACAGCGGACAATATTGCAAATCTGGCACCAGGGTTTCTTTCGGCGATGGCCGGCCGTTACGGCGGCACGCGGCTCGGGCGGCAGGAACTCGACGGCGAGATGATCGAGGACCGCGAGGATGCGCTCTGGTCGCGTGCCTGCATCGAGGCGCTGAAGCTGCGCGACGCCGGGCCGCTCGGCCGGATCGTCGTGGCAGTCGATCCGCCCGCCGGCGGGGGCCGAGAATCCTGTTGTGGTATCATTGTGGCCGGCCTCGACCGGGCGGGACGCGGCGTGGTTCTGGCCGATTGTTCGGTGGAGGGCGCGAGCCCGGCCGGATGGGCAAACGCTGTCGTTCGCGCCTTCAGGCGGTTTAATGCCGACCGGATCGTCGCCGAGGTCAACCAGGGCGGCGACATGGTGTCTGCCGTGCTGCGCGGCATCGATGCGCAGCTGCCGGTGACGGCGGTGAGGGCTTCACGCGGAAAATGGCTGCGGGCGGAACCGGTGGCGGCACTCTACGAGCAGGGGCGGGTGGTGCATGCGGGATCGTTTCCGGCGCTCGAAGACCAGATGTGCGAAAGTATCGCCATCCCTAAAAGCGCAACCTTCCCAGAGCGTTACGTTTTGCAATGAGTTTCCAGAAAAGCATGAACATGCCCGGAACATTGCGCCCGACTGTAAAACCATAACCGCGAACGAAAGCGAGGCGGCGCTTCCCACTCCGGTTGAGATTGCCGGTAGATGGCTTGCCCGCAATCGTGATGCCGTTTCGGGTCCGCTGCTGCCGTTCCTTCGTCGCCGTTTCGACCTGACCAGCCTACAGGCGATCGAGGCGGCCAAGCGGGCGCATCAGATCGAGTACGGCGGTGCGTGATGGCCGAGCAGGCTCGCGGGAAAAACGGAATTCAAAAGCACGACATAGCAATCGCGCAAAAAGCGTTGAATATAGCCGCTGGCCTCTCCAGCGCGGACAAGGCGGTCGCATCTGCGATTTTGGATCACTACAACAGAGCCACCGGACAATGTGATCCGAGCCTTGGTCGTCTCGCGACCCTACTCGGCTTTGATGAGAAAACGGTACGGCGTGCGACCGAGTTTTTGTGCAGTGAGAAGTGGCAGCTTTTCAAAAAAGATAGCCACGGTGGCCGTTCGTTCCGTGCCAGTTACAGCCCTCAGTGGGCCAAATTTCGTGCGATCGTAGCGGATTGGGATCAACGAATGCGGTCGATCTGCGAGCCTCAAATGAAACGGAGGGCGCGGACAAAATTGTCCGCAGACCCTGGGCGAAAATGTCCAGACACCCAGGACAAAAATGTCCAGCAAACCAATCTTAGTAACCCATCTTATAAACCCATCTCTCTCAACGAGACGCCAGAGCAAGGCACGGACGATCAAGAAGCCCAAGGCGTGGGGACGCTTTTTAATGGGCTTTTGAAAGGGAAGGATGAGAGGGCAGTTAATCGAAACTTCCTATCGAAGGAGAGGGGCGAAACCGCAGGTTGTTCGCACCGCGAGGCGGGCTTGGCGAATGCTTCTGACCGTGTGAATGATTGGATCAATCGTCTGGATGACAACGGGGCGTCAACATGGGCATGGCTCGCTGATGCCGATGGTGTGTTGGATGCGGCCATCCAGGCGGAGATGCGAAAGCGCGGGGCAGGCTCGCAGTTCATCCTCAGCGCTATGCGCAGCTATCGCTTAAACCATTCAGCGGAGCGCGGCCATGTCCACTGACAGACCGGCAGGAGTGGCATCGAATAGTTGCGATCGCCTGGGGCGGAAATGTTTCTTACGGACGAGGGCGAATTATCATCCCCGCAGCGAAAAGGAGAGAACTGCTAGGAGGCCGCATGCAGTTTTGCCTGCCCGCGATGCTGCGGGTCCTTCTGGCGAAATCGCATCCCACGAGGCAGTTCGTACCCTGGTGCTTTCGACTGTGTAGGTCTGCGGACCACTTGCTGTTTGGGTTATTGTTGTTGTTCCTCAATGTGTCGCGGTGACAGGCGGTTCTCGCTAAACGAAGTCTGACCGAAACGGAGAATGCTGAGATGACGCCGTTAGAAAACTGGGAAGAGCTGAAGGCGATGGCGAAACAGGACAGGCAGCGTGAGCGGGAAAGCATCGCAGCGCGCCTTGAGGCGGGCGAGGAAATCGATCTGCTGGAAGCGATATCGTATTTCGAGATCCGCCGAAAGGATGGTCTCTGGCCGCTTGCCGACCTTCGCGCCGTGGGCAGGATAGGCGACGAGGCCGAACCTCCAACCGAGATACCCGGTTCGGCCTGGCTGCACCTTCGCTGGTCGGTCGAGAACGGTGATTTTGTTGTCGTCACGACAACGGGCAAGAAGATTTTCGACCTCCGCTTTTGCGCACGGGAGCTGGGTATCGTTGCGCCTCGGGAGGCGGATGGCGCCGGTAACTCCGGCGCCGATCAGGAAGCCGCGCCGGCGCCAGCCGAGCGCGTTGTCACCGCTTCGGAAGAACCGTCTGTCGTGTTGCAGCGCATTGTCAAAACAAAGCGGCCTGAAGGCAGCCACTGGGAGATCGACGCGTATAAAACCGAATTTGCGAAGGCCGGAATAACGGTCATTCGGGGGAAGCACGACCGTCTCTCCGGTGTCAAAATCTGCGATGATGGGCGAATTGAACGTGCCGGCGGATCGATCTATTTGACCAACGCGCTGTTGGTGACACGCTTCGCGCTGGCGAAGTCCGATGGGTTCCTCTCGAATTGCCGCTCAAAGCGCGATGTCGCTCGCGCGCTCTATCGATGGCTTGATGTCGATCATCCGAACATCCTCGGCGTTCGGGTTGAAACACCCGACGATCTGAAAACGATCGACGGTCTCGCCGATCTCTTGCGGCGCCATTTTAGGGATTTTCTGGCCCAGGTGTCCGGCGGCGGATCGGCCGGCTAACGCCTGTCGAGACCGACCGCCGAACTACCAATTTCACTACCGATTTCATTTTCTGCATCGAAATCGGTACTCGCACCGTGGCAAGCCTTTCTCATCACCGAACCGGAAGGAAGGCCGCAGAGATGACCAATTTGAAAGCAACCGATCACCCCGCCGACGATGGCCGCAGTCCGCTGCTGGCGACCGACGCAACCAACCCCGCTGAGGCACGCTGGAAAGCGGAATGGGAGGGCTCGGCGAATCTGCAGGAAGAGTATCCGACCGCCGGCGGTTACGTCGCCACCATGAAACGCCAGGCCATAAATGTGGGAATTGCTGCCGTACACGCTGGCCGCGCCACCGCGACGCCCGTCAAGGCTTCCCCGGAGACCGAAGCGCGCTGGAAGGCAGATTGGGAAGCCTCGGCGAAGCTGCAGGCAGAATACCCGACTGTGGGTTCCTACGTCGCCATCATGAAGCGCCAGGCCCGCTGAGGCCGCTCCCCAGAAAGGAAGCGAAATCACATGACCAACTCGAAAACCAATGCTGAAACCATTCTCGACACTGTGCGCCGTGCGCTGGCAAAAGCTGTCACGGCCGATGCTATTCTCGCGGCCGGCGAACCGATCCCGGATCTCATCATCGAGATCGAGACCGCACGCGATGCCCTCGATGACGATATCGCGGCGGAAGCGGAGTCCATCGACCGTTCCCGCAGCAACAAGCTTCGCGCGGAGCGTTCTGCCCTCGGCGACCTGTTGAGCGACGCCGAGTATTTGGAACGCCGCATCGACGAAAAGCACAAGGGCGTGCTGAAGGCGGAGACGGACGCCGCGATGCGTGCCAAGCAGACCTCCGCCCTGAAAAAGCAGGCCCAGGCGCAGGCCGCGCTTGCCGCGCTTGCCGAACCCTTGAGGGCTGTTGTCTCCGGCGTCACGGATTACCAGTGCCTCGCCGCCGAGATCGATGGCCTGAACAACGAGTTGCGGGGCTCCGACCGTCACGAACTCTGCGTCCGTCCGCCGCTCCATGCTGTTGCGAAACCCAACGAGGCCCTGGGGGAGATCTTCGATTTCGTCCGTGTCGGCAAGTTCAACTCCCGGCACGGCGAGCCGAACCTCATTGACATTGCCGATCGCCTGAAAACCCTCAAGGCAGGAAAGTGAGGCCCAGCATGAGCAGACGTTTCGGCCAGAGCAGGAATTTGACGCCCGACTCGTTGTTCGGAAAAGGCCTGACGGCCTGGTTCCAGGAATGGGATGCAAGCGAGGAATTGCGCTTCCAGTTTCCGGGCTGGGGTGACTACGCCTACCCTCGCTTGCGCGCGCACTGGGATGCATCGCCAAATGTCCAGCGCCACTTTGATGGCGACCGGTGGGCTTTCCTTACTGCCGCTAAGGCGGACGCCAGCGCATCGCTGACGGTGGCTATGAAAAAATCTGACATCGATGCCCGCGAGGCGATGGAACAGTCCCGTGCCGACGTGAAACGCGGCGGCATTGGCCAGTACGCCCGCAACCTTTTCGGCCGGGACTGAGCAAACTCTAGAAGTCTACCAGCGCGCCTTTACTGACGGTCGAAAAGCCAGACCCATAACGGAAAACCGATCTCCCCGCGCTGTGCCTGGATAGGGGTCAAGGTTGGTAAGGCTAATTTCTCACTCTCGCGGTCCGCCCGCACCCTGATCGCCAAGTTGGCGACGAGCATTCAAGTCGCCAACTTGGCGACTTGAAACAGCAACCGGGCCGAACGGCTCTTCAACGATCGCTTAAGGAGCTCGCAATGCGCGATATGGAATTCAACATCAGGGCAAACGACAAGACAAAGCCTGCCTTCGATGCCGCCGGCCGCAATGCCAAGGCCTTCAACGGCGAGCTGGATATGGCAACACGCGGGTATAACATGGCCGCCAACGCAGCCCGCCTGTTTGCCGCCGGGTTCACACTGACGGCGGTGGCGGATTTCGGGCGCACGGTTCGCGGCGTGATTACCGATGCTGCCGATCTGGTCGACCTGGCGGACAAGGTCGGCGTTGCCACGGGCGATCTGCAGCGGATGGTGTTTGGCTTCAGTCAGGCCGGCGTCGCCGCATCCGATATCGATCAGATCCTCACTCAGTGGTCAAAGCGGATCGGTGAGGCGCACACGAAAGGCGGTCAGCTCGCCGATATCTTCAAGGCAAACGGCGTCTCTCTCACGGATAGCGAAGGCCGGCTGCGCTCATCCGTGGACCTGATGCGCGATTACGCCGAACTGGTCGCAAACGCTGGCAGTGAGCAGGAGCAGATGACCCTATCCACGTTAGGGTTCGGCCGGGCGGGTGGCGCAATGGTTCTGGTGCTGAAGGATGGCAAGGACGGTTGGGATCAGATGATGCGCTCGATCAACAAGGCAGGCGGCGCCTTGGAAGATGACATCCTCCGGCAAGCGGCGGAGATCGACGACGACTTCAATCAGATGTGGCAGACGTTCGAAACCGGCGCGAAACGCGCAACCTTGAACGCTGTCGGATGGCTCGCCAACCTCCAGAAGGAATTGGCAGCCTACAGTCAGGCCCGGAATGCCGCGCTTGCAGGGCAGAATATGGGCGAACTGGGCGCCAAATTGCTCTCTTCTGAAGAGTCTGTTCGCACCCCAACAGGTGATCGCCCTGATCCTTGGGGGGATAGGTTCGGTGGCGACTGGGGAAACCAGCCTCCGGCAGATGATGCCCTGGCGCGGGAAATTCGCTCACGTTACAGCAAGAAAACCGTGATTACGGGTGGTGACGAGGACGAAGAGACGCGGGCTCGCGGTGCTTCGACCAAGGCTATTGAGGAGCAGAAAAGCGCCTATGAACGCCTGATGGAGCGCCTGAAGGAAGAACAAGACGTACTGGGGTTGTCTGGTATTGCGCTCCGGATCAAGACAGAGCAGCAGCGCGCCAATGTGGATGCGAGTAGCGATCAAGGCCGCGCAATAGCGAAGGTGGTAACCGCGATCGAAACCCAGCAGGCGGCGTATGAAAGCGCGGCGGAAGCCAGCGAATTTTTCAACGATGCACTGAAAGACGGCTTTTCGGATCTGATTCCCGAAATCGAAACCGGCAACCAGGCGCTCGATCGTTTTCTCAATACGCTCATAGAAGCCAGCGCCTCGGCGCTGCTTTTCGGGAGCGGCCCGCTGTCCGGCTTGTTTGGCGGCGGCAAGGGCCTGTTCGGCGGTTTTGGCGGGGGGCGCGCAATTGGCGGGACCGTCGATCCATGGAGCGATTATCTTGTCGGAGAGAATGGGCCGGAAATCATGCGCATCGGTTCGCGAGGCGGACGGGTGGGTAGCGTCGATGCGGCGGGATCGGGGGTGGGCGGTGCGATCAAGGTCGATGTCGGCGTCTCTGTCGATGACGAGGGGAACCTCAAGGCCTATGTCAAAAGCGTCGCGCAGCAGGAAGGATCGTCCGCCGCGCGTGCTGCCGTCACGGATTATGACAAGGCGATGCCCGGCCGGGTGCAGCAGATCAACCGCAATCCGAGGCGGCGCTGATGGCGGTCACCTGCACGTATGCTCTGGCCAAGGCTCAATGACGTCTCGCTTGCGAAACCACCTACAACCAGGGCGGTGATGATGAATGGTCTTTCGCATGGACAAAGGTTGATATCGAGCCCGCGAACGACCTTTGACCTCTCCTTCGACGTAATCTTTACCATTGCGTTGTATTCATCCTCATCATAAAACAAACGCGTTTCCGTCCAGTGGTGTTTCATGTTTGATAAAGCCAGGTCCATCCAAATTGCATGGTTCCTTCCCTTCGAGCCACCGGCACCCGCTGAACTATTTGACGCCATTACTGGTCAGGAACCCGACGCGTTCCAAAAAGTTTCGCCACCCAATGCGCCTTTCCCGATAATCACCCAAGTGGTTAACCGCGGAAATGTCCAGCATCGTGTGCAGAGCCACATCGGAAGAGTTGACTACTTCATTGAAGCAATTGCCACTGAACAGCCAGTTGGAATGCTGGACGCACCGCTAGTGCATTTGGCACAAGCTCTAAGCCGTATAGCATTAATCGGCGAAACTCTCGGCGAAGTCACGCGTGTAGCGATCATTTTGAACCTGTGCGAAAAAGTAGGCTCGTTTCAAGAGAGTGCAGCAATTTTCAACAAGCTGTTTTCAAATCACATTACCTTGACTGATGACCGTGATTTGATGTTCCAAACTAGCCGCCGCACAGGCGATTCCACGGGGTATTTCAACAGACTATTGCGGTGGAGCACAGAGTATTTTTCGTTCCAGCAAATAGTCAACGGCGTACCTGCAGCGGGCATGTCTCTTGTTGAGTCTTATTACGTAAACTATATGATCGATGTGAATACCGTCCCTGCCGAGAACGTCATATTTCAGCCATCGGAACATAGCGAACTATTTGCTAGGGTCGCAGCTATTGCAGACGGGCTGACATCATTGGGACGAATTGAGGATTTGCAATGAGCGCCGCAGCCACCAGACGTTTCTCCGACGGATCGAGCGGAACGGATTACTTCAAAAGTCACGAAGACCTGTTTCCGCACGATGGTTTTGAGAAGTTTTTGATCGGCCCGATTTCCGTCATATCCACTGCTGGCGACGTGAACCCAAGAGCGTGCTGGGTTCGGTCGACTAACGCCGTTTTTGAGGTTATCTCGCTCGATTCTACTGAGGAAAAGTACAACGCTTTATTTGAAGCATTGAACCTCATGCGCTCAATGGATGAGGACGAGTCCATGTTCATCGATGCAGACACGCATCGAAATGCGTGTAGCGTCCTAAGTCTTTTGAGCTACCGCAAGGTGGCCCCCCCGAAAGTTTACTCGCACGGTGGTGACGCTGTCGTTTTTACCTGGGTTATCGCAGGTCAGTCGTATCAACTCACGGTGAGCAATGGGACTGCTACACTGGGGAAGCGCGTCAAGGGTCAAGGAGCAATTCTGCTTGGGCATGTCCATCTGGCGACGCATGGTATCGTCGATATTATTCCGTTTCTTCAGGTGCGCAGTGATAGAACCGGGACAAACCCTACCCGCCGGTGACGACGTAGCAAGATGCGTCATCCACCCCCGTCATCTTCATCCCAAAAATAATGTCTTTGACAGCAAGTATTTGTTGGATGTGAAAGCCCCGAAGGGCTCGCGTGACTACAGATCTTCAGTCGCTTGGCTGACAAAATTGCCATCGACCGAAGCTGTTCACAACTACGGCTGCAACAGTGCAGCCATTTCAAATAGAAAAAAGATAGAGGCAGGAAAAAGCGTCACGCCGACCAAAGATGCGGCGCATTACATTGGATTTTACAAGTTCAGCGTTGGCAGCGCTCTTAAACACGAAAATGCTGCCTATCAGGTTTTCGTCGAATACTGGCCTGAAGAAGGTCAGGACGAACACTGTAATCTGGTTTTGGTGGAGAAGCCCGACCTTCCCAAGAAAGTGCAGGAACTTAAGAGCTTTCACCGAACCAATATCATCGAAGGCATATGGGCCGCTATGGAAGGCCCTGATCGCTATGTCTGCGCTTGCGACATCGATCACAGCAAATTTCTTTCTGACCTCTACCTCCCGCCCGCCGGCACCCAAGAAGCTGCGTAGCTACCGCCTCCGTCCCAAGGGGGCAGCTCAGACCGAGTAGGGCAAATTAATCGTAACCCCCGAAAAAGGGGATAAGTTCTGAACAGGCTGGCCTTGCTACCTCGGGCGATGTCAGCTCGTAAACCGAGTACTCTGCGTTAGGCTACTGGTTCCGGAAGCTTTAGGAATTTGATAGATCCGAAGTGTTGCTTTGATGCTGTGCCGATCCGCTTCTGCACAGCATCCACGATCCCGATAAGCTCAGGTATATAACCGGTCATGAACCGCAGATGCTCGTTCATGTGGGCGATCATTGTCTCTCCAATAACGTCGCCTTCAACGTGCTTGATAAACATCATTCCATCGACCAGGTAGAAGCGGTCTTTAACGTGATCATCGTACCCAGCCTTTATTTGGTTGTAGCGACTGACGTGGTCCTGCAATGCAAGATGATTTCCGAAAAGAGTGCCTGCGTTTTCCAGAAGAATTCGATCACGAAGGAGGAAAAGAGCGTGGGCGTCCGCCGCCTGGTAATCAGGAGTGGTGGGCGTAAAGTGCAGTCGAGATATCATCTGCCAGAGCTGCGTCGCGCCGACTTGCTGCGCCAGGCGGGATTGAGCTTCGCTGAAAATTGAGTGCAGATTTTCCAAATCGGCTCTGACCAGCGTTGTTTTTGCGACAACCATGATGATTTGCGATTGATGCTCCGATTTCTGCTGCCGGCCGAGAACCAACACTTCCCCGACGATTGTGGCGGCACCCCCGGCAATGGCCCCGAGTATTGCAGACCCGAATGCGATGGCCGTTTCTCGATTAACATAGGCTTCATACCAGGCGGCTGGCGGGCGCTGAAGTAATCCGCTGAAGACATCAACGGCCCAATTTATCAAAGAAAAATCAGTCATGAACGATCTCCATTATCTACCTCTTAGAATTGCGAATCCCCAGTGCTTTGGTGTTAGCTTAAACTGTGGATTGAGGAGAGTGTGATGGAAAGAGAGATGACTGACGCAGACCTTGAGCCCGTGTCTCAAGAGCACGTGCAAAAAAACCTTCCATTCTGGCTTACGGCGACACTCGATGACATTCAGGCCGTTGCTTTCGAGACGCCGATCGGCGATTGCGATTCCAGCGATTGCGGCGTGCTAAGTACGGAGTTTTCCAAGGCTACTGATGCATGTAAACAGCGAAATGACCCAGCATCAGAACCGGATGCGAGGGTGTTCGCAATGCTGCAGGCCGTGACTAACTTTCATTTCAGGCCAACTGACCGAAACGCTCCCTTCGGCCCGATGATGATCATGGGAGATCGACGATCCGCAATGCCCGAGGATTTTAGAGGCGATCCTATCGCCGTTCTTTCTTACGCGGCGGCGAATAGCAAAAACCCTGTCTTGCGTGCTCGACTGGCAGACGTTTGCTGGTTGCTTGAGCGTAAGCGGTTCCAGCTCGGCCGGATTGCAATATCCGCCTATCTCGATGTTTTAAAGGGCCTTGCAGAGGGGGAATTGAAAGAGCGCTTCGGTCGCGATGAACCATTATTGGGTTTGGCGGCGCGGGATGTTCTCCGCCGCGCCCTGTCAATAGCCAGACCGATCGGATGGGAATCCGAAGAAGCGGTGGCCGCGCGGACGCTACTTGTCGATATACGGACCTTGGCAGCAACGCAGGGCAACCCAGTGCCTGCTCACTGGTTCTTCGAGATGGACCTTGACTTTGGCATATCCGACGCAAGCACCATTGCCGGCGCAATTGAAGCCTACTTGCTTAGCGGTTTAGTTGAGCCCGGATCGCATATTATTGTGGAACTGTGGCGCCTGGCGGCCCGTGCTTTCCACAGCGCGAAAGACGAGCAAGGCAAGTATCGCTGCGCGACTGCGGCGGCCGAGGCGTTAGTCGATGAGGCGTTGAAACACAGTTCAGCAATGCTGGGCTCTCATTGGCTAAGCGAGGCTATCTCCGAATATCATGGCATCCCTGGAAAAAAAGACCGGCGCACTGAGCTCAGACACAAACTTATCGATGTTCAATCCGGTATCGCGGATGAGATGTCATCTTTTTCGCAGCCCATGGATTTGAGCGAGATAGCTGCGGAAGTTGAACAGCAGCTCGACGGCCTCGATCTTCTCGATGCCCTGATGATTTTCGCCGATTTAGAGCAATCGCCAACACCAGAGAAACTTTCGGAAGACGCTCGAAGGTCGATCAGCGAACATCCGCTTGCCGCTCTCATGGGGGCATCCTTTCACGATGAAGACGGAAAGGTAATTCACAAATCACCTGGCGGCGGTTTTGGGGATGGCGATAATCTCGGCGCTGTCCGCACAGCCATCGCACAACAAGAGAGCATCCGTCGAAGCATTCACGCTGCTGGGCAGGTGCTTGTTGCACGTCGATACATCGTAGAGAGATTTTACGTTGGAGAGGACACATTCCATGCTCTCCTCCGCCACAGCCCATTTGTGCCCCATGATGTCTTAGCAACCTACAGCAGAGGCTTTGCGCGGTTTTTTGCCGGCGACAACCTCACCGCACTTTATATTCTCACGCCCGTGTTGGAAAACTCACTTAAGCATATCCTGAAACTCAATGGACATGACGTTTCCACATTCGACGATGCGCGACAGGTGCAAGAAGACCGCACGATTTCGGCCTTGTTTGACCAGATGCGCCCGGAACTGGAGCAGTCGTTTGGTGACGCACTCATCGCGGACATCGACAACGTGTTTTTATCAAAGCCTGGACCGAGCCTTCGTCACGGCGTTGCACATGGATTTTTGAACGATAGCAGCCCGTTTGGCACTGATGCGATCTATGCCATCTGGCTCATATTTCGCCTATGCTGTGTTCCAATATTCCCCCAGCGCGAACAGATCATTCTTCCAACATGAGCCGCGCTTTGGATTCTACCGCACGTCCATACCTAATTCAAAAGAGCGTTTAGCTTTACAAATGCCGATTCAAATCGCTGCTTAGTGCCGTCAGATGCACCTCGGGCGGCGGCGATCTCAGCGGCTACCGCCACATCCGGGTATATCCTTCGTCATCGCGCCAATTTCCTGAGAAACAGCCGATTGTCGATGCGGTTGCGAGGGGCGGTCGATAGCGAAGGCGCGCGGGCAGCGCGACCAGTTCGACGTTCTTGCCAAACTGCTGCCCGATCGCCCGTTCACGTCAAGCTGGATGCCAGGTCGCGATTGGCGAGGGACGCCCTTTCAGCCGCTGTATGATCGCGCGGCACAACGGGATCACCAAACCTCGGCCTTGATGTTCGGTCTCATGGTATGGGAAGCCTTCGAACGGCACTTATATGTGTGGTATACCGGCAAGTTTGAAAAAGACGGCGTGCCAATAATGGACGAACGTATTTTCAGCCTCAACCCTAAAGAGATTAGCGGACTACGGGCAAAGAAAAAGGTCGGCCAAACCAACGTTCACCATTTACAATACTCTCGGATCTTTGCGATGGGCGCGCCGACATCGGCCAGATCGAACTCAGCGTCGACGCGGTCATTGTCCTGGATACGTACGGCCAAGCGCGTCCGATCTTTCAGCAATTTCATAAACGGGATTGCTTCAGCTCCGGACCACAGACCAACCGCCTTGTAGTTTGTGGATCTGTTCCAGCGCGACGTTTCCGCCTTATCCTCCCCGACACGCACCGTCACTGTGGGGTTTTCGCTGATCATGAACATGCTAGTGGTGAAAATTACGCTCGTCGTATTTTCTGAACAGCGAAGAAGAAGAAACATTTCAGCTGTCCCGACACCGGACGTCGAAACGTCCTTCGGCGTCAATCCCGCAGTGTAGACGACACTGTCATCTAAGGGAGACTTCTCCTCTTTGATTTGCCAAGGTGAGGCGGACGAAACTGCTGGACCCGCTTCTGCCTCTTTTGTCGGTGCAGTTATCGTGGCATCCCTCGGAAATAGCTTATCAAAGCAGGTTAGCCGCTGAAGCGAATCCTCGATTAGGGAGCATGCCTTGGCGTCTTGTTGTGCGAAAGCCGGAGCGACCGACAAAACGAGAAAGCTTGTCGCCACCGCAAATCCAATATTCATTGATTCCCCCCATGCATCCCAGGCGAGAAAACTGACATGATGCACGTGGGAGTCAAGACGCAAGCAATCACGCTTGGCGAGAGCGCGCTCCCCGCTGCAGTGTTCAACAGTTGGTTTGAGAGGAAGGCGGCTTAGGATTTCCGCCCTCAAGGAGGGCGGGGGGTAGGCGGGGATGGCGGGCGGCATCATCCGATCGAATGGCGAGACCAACCGGTTGACTCGAAAGCACTCGTGCGGTTCTGCCCCACAGACTGAAAATCATTTCATCCGCGCCATTCGCGCCGGCGGTACGATGGGCTTCCGATCAACAAGGACGTCTGAAATGAGTGCTTACGACGTAGTCGACGCAGTCGCCAAGTTTCTGGCTCACCCCTTTGTGCTGATGGTCGCCTCCCTGCTTTTGGGGTGGTGGCTGAGGCGACTAAGGCCGAGGCGGTGACGGCCGGCTCCGCTGCATTGTTTTCAGGTTACCCGCCGGACGAGGCGAAAGTATTCCAGACGAGAATGCTTTTAGCGGCTAAAAACATTCCTGGCAGGAAGGTTTTTGGGAGACGGATCTGCAAATATGCGGAGCCGCAAAAATGTCCCCACATGAGGACATTTTTCAAAAGCGTTCCCGAGTGGAACGCTTTCATGGGCGTTTGGTTTGGTGCTACTCACCTTCAAATGGTTCAGCTCGGCCGGCATCTTCGATCAGGATAATTGATCAAGTCGCCAATCTGCCGCTCCGTGCCACGCTATCCCCCAGCAACTGGTGGTTCTCCGCCGTAGCTTTTTCTAAGTTCGTTCCGGTCGTGGAACCATTCAATTGGAGTTCTCACCCGCTTCTCGGGCATCATCATGTATGCCTCGCATAGCGCCGGATACGTTGTGAAGAATTCTACAATCTTGGTTGAGCACTTGAAAATGCCGTCCGGCGCCTGAGCGGCTTGCGGATTTTGAGTGTTGTATATCGTGGTCCAGTATTGGAGTTTAATCGCTGTTTTCCGGATCTCCTGGAGGTAGTCATTTACGTCGCTTCCGAAGAGGAATTTCGAATTGTTGATCGCAAGCTGAAGTTCGAAGAGTTGGTTGTTTTCGACCTTACCGGCGGCCATGATCGGTCGGACAGCTTCGATAACGTCATTGTATGCTTTGAAGCGCCGATCGAAGAGGTCTAGGACGAATTTCTGCCGGGCAACAAACCACTGCATAGATGCGATGCAGACAGCAACGGTTGCGAGAAGCACAGTAAACCAGGCTGTCATCAAAACCTCAAAATTGGCGTTGGCATCGTATGGGTTCGACACTTGTCGGTCGTGGATCGGCGAGGGCGTTTCGCTGCAATCATCTAAAACGAGTTTGCCAGGACATAGCATCCTGTAGCAAACGCCACGATTGCGAGCAAAACGGCAATCAAGCCAGCGAGCATCCAAAGATCAGCGGTGCGCAAATGCTTGCTTTCGAGAGCGCTTTCACGCTCGCTTTTATCGACATAACGCGTCGATAGAAATCCGAAAACCCACGTCAGCGCAGCAAGTATGGTACCCAGCGCCCAAATCATGAGGGCCTGACGAACTCCGGTGCTCAATCCCTTTTCCAGCAAGCCAGAGGCTTGGCTGAGCACCGCGACGGCTGCACCGCCGTTCAGGATGAAAGCGGCATTGATGGCTTGCTTGGCATACTCCTGAGAGATTTCGCGATAGTCGGCCATTTGCTGTTAACCCGTTTTCAGGAATAAATGCCTCGGGAACACGTCGCGCGCCTTCGCAGCCATTCCGGGCGATTTCCAGACTGACGCTTCGAGCCACTGGCCACAAGGGTGTCCTTTGTCAATCAGCCGCCGAAGAAGAGCCTGACTACCACAGCCAATGTGACAGTCAGATCGTCATTGACCTATTTTTTCGTCAGCTCTTCCAGGCTCGGAAGCTGGTCGATCTTTTTCTCAAGGCTTTCCATCCTGGCTAAAAGCTCTTTCATCGGCACTGTAACGGTTCCGAGGCTTACAGTTTTGGTGTCGTAGTTCATGGCCTCTTCGTCGTCATCCAACGAACGCTCCAGTCTAGCGATTATCTCAGCATTCATTGAGCGACCGTTTTTCTCAGCGAACCGCTTTACTCTGTCTCTCATATCATCGGGAAACCGAAGCATAAACTGATCGGACCCTCTGCTAGCAACCCTTCCAGCCATGGCAAACTTCCCCTAAAAAATGATATCACGAGCATATGTTTTGACTTGACGCAATAGTATGCTGGGCATATCAATATGTCGGTGATATCATTTTGGAAGGCTAAATCATGTCCACCGTGGGAAAAGCTTCTTATCAATTTGCGCTGCGTATGCCGGATAATTTGCGGGACAAAATCAGGGAAACCGCAAATGAAAATATGCGGTCCATAAACTCGGAAATAGTTTTCCAGTTGGAGCGCATTTTTTCAAAATCATCTGAAACAGAAAAAGCCGACGTCCAGGCCTGAGAACCGACGTCGGCTTTTGTGCACCAGAAAGGAATTCAAATGCACAACGAGATTACAGTAAATCCAGCACATGATGCAACACCTGCTTTCACGCGCCGCGCGGTTATCATGGGGGCTGCAGCGGCGATCGGAGCGCCTGCTGCCATGGCAGCCCCTCAGCCTGCCGATGACGTGCTGGCATGGTTGATCGATGCGCACGACGAACTGAAGGCCGCTCTCTGCAACATAGAGGACGGAATAAAAGCGCTCTACGGGCGCGCGGATCGGCCTGCATGGCCCGATGTCAAATTGTCGGAAATCGACACATCGCTTTATGCGGTGAACTGGTACCGCACGCGGCTCGACTCACTCAACGATATCGATCGGTTCTTTCTGGAGTTTCCAGACATGCGCTGGTTTGACGATAAGCGGGCCGCAGTTCATTCTGAAAATCACACGAAAGCGCGGTCGCTTTTCATCGAACGCAAGGCGAAAACGACAGCCTGGAATGAGGCGACCGGATTGCGCGCGCTCTGGGACAAGCAGACCGAACTGCTGGAAATGATGTACCCGCTTGACGTTCAGATTGTCGCCTTCCAGTGCACGACCTACGGCGAAGTGGTTGCCAAGGTCAGCTGGATCGAGCGGGAGTTCGGCGACGAAATCTCCCAGGAGCATGCCGTGCGTATCTTGCGCTCGCTGGCTGGGATCAACGCCGGCGCAGGGGGGGGGCTGCTGATGGGGCAGGCAATTATTCATTCGAGGCCGCCCACCTATCTCTCTTGCGCCTCGCTGGCACGGGAACTGGATATGTCGGAAACGACGGTCCGGGATTTTGTAGAAAAGGGCATACTGCCTCGCCCGATCAAAATGAGCGGTGGCGTGGTGCGTTGGCGTTGGGGCGATGTGCAGTCGGCGCTGGGCGGCGTTGCGGCTGCCGGCGCAACGAACACGGATGACCCCTACATGGTGGGGGCTGTGCATGCCACGTCGTCACCAAAAAGCTAACATCAGCCTGCCCAAAAGCGTCCATCGCATCGTGTCGCGCGGCAAGGAATACTTCTATTTTCAGAAGGGACGGGGCACCGAAAATCCCGGTTCCCGCATCGCTCTCCCGAAAGATCCCCACAGCCCGGAATTCTGGGCTGCGATCCAGCAGCTGCGCGGCGCCTCGATCTCTATGCCGGCCGACACTTTTTCCGCTGTTCTCGATGAATGGATACTGCAGCTTCGGGCGTCTGGCGAGCTCACCGATGGCACGATTTCGTTTTACGAGCAGTCTTCACAGATTGCCCGGAAGGCTTGGGGCGCTCTTTCGCCACGCGGTCTCAAGCCGCTGCATGTCCAAGCTGTCATGAACGGCCTATCTGGCAAGCCCGGTGCGGCAAACAATTTCCTGTCCACAATGCGCAGTTTTTCGAAATGGGCAAGGTTGAACGAACATATAGATGCCAACCTGACTGAAGGCATCACGCCGCGCAAATCGGAGAATGGCCACAAGCCGTGGACTGTCGCGCAGATCGAGGCCGCCAAGGAAAAGCTGAGCGGCGTCGTTCGGCGCGGCGTTATCCTGTACCTCTACACCGGCATGCGTGGCAGCGACGCCGTCCGCGTAGGGCCGGAACATATCGATGAAGGCGGCTTCGCGCTCACGACACAAAAGAAGAAGCGGGCTGTCTATTGCCCGATCCTCCCTGAGCTGGAGGAGGAGATGAAGAGTTGGGATATGTCCCCGCCTGGACCCTTTCTGCAGCAAGAGGGCCGCAAAGCCGGCAACAAATACACGCGAAAACTCTTCTCACGGCACTTTGCTGAACAGCGCGACCAGATCCCCGAGCTTGCCGGCGTCACGTTGCACGGGCTTCGGTGCACAGCCGTCATTCGCCTTCGGCGGGCTGGCCTCTCGATCGGACAGATCGGTGACATCGTCGGGATGTCGATGGCGACGATCGAGCGCTACTGCCGTTTCGTCGACAAGAAGGCGAGCGGAAAGGCAGCTCTTGCTGCGCTCATAAAAAGCGAAAAAAAGCCCCCGACTGTAAAACGCCGCAAAACGGTAAAACAGAAACCAAGCGATATCATATAGATAGGGCTAGAAAGATGAAATGTGCGATTTCGGGCCGGACGGATTGTCTTCGGGCCGTTCGCCGGACCGGCTGGATGCGCTGGTCTGGGCGCTGACGGCGCTGATGCTGGAGGGCGGCGGCGAGCCGAGGGTCAGGGGGATTTGAGGGATTGCCGATTGGGTATTGCCTGCACCGGGGTCTTGCTCTGTACCCTCAAGGGAAGAGAAGCGGCCTTTAGACTGCAGGCGTTGGCGGCATTCTCCCTGTTCTCCCCAGCGGGGAGAAGTGCCGAGTGAAACGAGGCGATGAGGGGGGCGGCAAACTCGGAGCCAGCGGCCCCCTCATCCGGCCCTGCGGGCCACCTTCTCCCCGACGGGGAGAAGAGGGAACCAGCTGAAAATTCGCGCACAATAAACCTGCCCTCAAAGGGCAGTGTTATGGCGACATCCGCGCCGGGGCTGGGGCCTATTTGCGAGGCGCTGATACCGATGGCTTCGGTGCTGTCGATGCGGTTTCGCGGATCTGGCGCCATTCGTTTTCGAGGCGTTCGAACTGGGCCTGGGAGATTTGCTGGGTCGGCATGGGCGATCCTTTCATTGATTTCGGCAACGACCGTCAACGCGGATGGAGCTGGAAGGTTCCACCTATGACTGTACGCTGGCGGGTGAAAAATCCGGATAAGGCGTCAGCGCTTGTCGTCGTCGGTCTGGGACGGTTTTGGTGCGGACGAGGCGCTTGCGCGCATCTGCTGCCACTCGTTCTCGAACCGGTCGAGGATATGCTGCGGTACCGTCGAACGGGCCGTGTCGGCCTGTATCTTGCTCTGGGCGTTCATTCGATCCTCCTCGATGAATGGGCACTGTCATATTTCTGTGTTCAGTTTCCACATCCCAAAGACAAAGTAAATCAGGGCATTAAACAGTTTAAACGATTTAAATTGGTTAAATCGATTTAGAGTCACGACATTTTTCGGGTGTTGTGGACAGAAGCGGAGCGCGGATGACATTCGATCGGGCCATCTTCTTCAAAGCGGTACGTGCATCACTTTTCGACGGCATCCTGACACAGGGCCAGGTCGACGGGATGGCGGCGATTCTCGATCGCTGGGCGCTGATGCCGGCAACGGCGGACAGGCGCTGGC
This sequence comes from Rhizobium herbae, assembly GCF_017873135.1. Classification (GTDB taxonomy): domain Bacteria; phylum Pseudomonadota; class Alphaproteobacteria; order Rhizobiales; family Rhizobiaceae; genus Pararhizobium; species Pararhizobium herbae. The sequence continues at coordinate 444,807 of NZ_JAGGJV010000005.1, forward strand.
TTGCCTATATGCTGGCGACCGCGCATCACGAGACGGGCCGGACGATGCAGCCGGTGCGCGAAACCTTTGCGGCGAGCGACGACCGGGCGATCGCCATTCTCGATGCCGCCCTGCGTCGGGGCAGGATGCCGTCCGTGTCGGTGCCCTACTGGCGGCGGGATGCCGAGGGAAAGAGCTGGCTGGGGCGCGGGCTGGTGCAGCTGACGCACAGGGCGAACTACGAAAAGATGGCGAAGGCGACAGGGATCGATCTGGTCGCCCGTCCGGAACGGGCGATGGAGCTCGCCGTTGCCGTCGACATTCTCTTCAAGGGCATGGAAAGCGGCGCGTTCACCGGCAAGAGGCTCGGGGACTATTTTTCCGCCGCCAAGGAAGACTGGACGGGTGCGCGGCGGATCATCAACGGGCGCGACAGGGCTGCACTGGTGGCCGGCTACGGCAAGCGGTATCTCGCGGCGAGCCGGCTAGCCTCCGGGTGAACCGACAGGATCAAGCATCTTTTCCCGGAATTGCCCCTCACCCTAACCCTCTCCCCGCAAGCAGGGAAAGGGGACGACAGAGGATTGCCGCATATCCCTTCTCCCCGTCAAACGGGGAGAAGGTGGCCGGTAGGCCGGATGAGGGGCCGATGTCGACGCATTTGCTGACCGCAGACAATCAAGGGACGTGATCTGATGAAAAATCCATTTCGTCTGCCGTGGCGGCGCCCGGCGGAGAGCGACGCTGTGCGCGAAACCAAGGCGGCCTCCGGTTTCATCGCGATTGCGCACGAGGGCCGGGCGCACTGGACCGGCCGGTCCTATTCGGCACTGGCGCGCGAGGGATTCATGCGCAACCCGGTGGCGCACCGGGCGGTGAGGCTGATTTCGGAAGCCGCGGCAAGCGTGCCGCTGCTGGTCTATGAGGGGACGGAGGAGCGCAGCGAGCATCCGGTCTTGACGTTGCTTTCGCGGCCGAACGGGCGCATGGCGGGCATCGATTTCCTGGAGACGCTCTATGGTCATCTGCTGCTCTCGGGCAATGCCTATGTCGATGCGGCTGAGATCGGCGGCGAGGTGCGGGAACTGCATCTGTTGCGGCCGGACCGTATCCGCATCCTCGAAGGGCGGGACGGCTGGCCGGAGGCTTATGAATACCGGGTTGGCAGCCTGGTGCGGCGGATTACGGCGGGCGAGGAGGGGCTCTTGCATCTGCGGCTGTTTCATCCGCTCGACGACCATCTCGGCTTTCCGCCGCTGGCGGCAGCGCAGATGGCGCTCGATCTCTCCAATGCGGCAGCGACCTGGAACAAGGCGCTGCTCGACAATTCGGCCCGGCCCTCCGGCGCGCTCGTCTATCAGCCGAAGGAGGGCGGCAATCTTTCGGCCGACCAGTACGACCGGCTCAAGACGGAGCTGGACGAGGGCTATTCCGGGCCGATGCGGGCAGGGCGTCCGCTGCTGCTCGAAGGCGGGCTCGACTGGAAGGCAATGGGGCTTTCGCCCAAGGACATGGATTTCGTCGAGGCAAAGAACGGTGCTGCGCGCGACATCGCGCTCGCCTTCGGCGTGCCGCCGATGCTGATCGGCATTCCCGGCGACAACACCTATGCCAACTACCAGGAGGCCAACCGAGCCTTCTACCGCCTGACCGTTCTGCCGATGCTCTTTCGCACCGCCGCCGCACTGTCCGGTTGGCTGTCGGGGCGGTTCGGCGAGACGCTGAAGCTGGTGCCGGATCTCGATCAGGTCATCGGGCTGACCGGCGAACGCAGCGAGGTCTGGGCGCGGATGAAGGAGGCGGATTTCCTCACCGACGAGGAGAAGCGGCAGGCGGTGGGCTATTGAGGGACCGGGCCGTTGCTGGTATTTTGTTATACGGCGTATAACAAAAGGATGTGATGATGGCCAAACCTGTTCTCTCCGATCCGATCGCGCTGCGTGTTCCGGTGGATGTGCTGGCTGCTATCGAGGCCATTGCCAAGACGGCGGAACGATCCCGCAGTTGGGTGATGGTTCGGGCGATGCGGTATTATCTTCTCAACGAAGGCGCAGACATTCTGGAGATTGAGCAAGGGCTGCAGGATGCCAGAGATGGCAGGCTGCACGATCTGGATGCTGTTCTGAGCGAACTCGACCGGCTTGCTGAAGACGACGCTGCCTGATGAAGGTTCGCTTTTCCGACCGGGCTTTGGCCTATCTCAGATCGGAGCAGGCTTATCTGGCCCGTTTCGACAGGAGGGCGGCGCGGGCAACGGCCCGGCAGATCAGGAAGGCCGCAGAGATCATCGCAGAATATCCTCAGGCCGGGCAGAGCGTTCCGATGCTGCCAAGTGTGCGGCGTTATGTGTCCGCACCCTACATTATCGACTATATCGAGACCGGCGGCGGGATCGTTGTCCTCGCCATTCGGCACGGCCGGCAAAGCCCCCGTGTTCCAGATCAGGATGATGCGCTTCCCGACACGTTCGAAACGTAACGAACGCAGGATTTTCAACGGCTTGGCCGCACAACGTGACAACGGATGCGCGCGGCGTTGAATCAATATCTGAAGCTGTTGAATCAACGCAGCAGGATTCAGACGCAACCGATTCAAAAGATTCACAGAATTATCCCGCCTGACGCAACGTCAGGCCGTGCCTCACCTTGCGGCCGATGACGACGGCTGCGGGATGCTTGTGCAATTCCAACAATAGCATCAAGGGCTTAACAAATGGCTGATTTTGGCAATGACCCCGGCCTTTGGGCTGCCAAGGGTATCGGATCGGCGGCAGGTGCTGCCGTATCGCTGGTCTACATGCTGCCCAGGGGCAAGCGCGAGGCGGGTTCCCGCTTCTTCACCGGCCTGATCTGCGGTCTGATCTTCGGCGGCCCGACGGGTCTCTGGATCGTCGCCAGGCTCGGCATCGGCGGCAGCCTGTCGGGAACCGAGGTGATGCTGACCGGATCGGCGGCCGCCAGTCTTTCGGCCTGGTGGGTGCTGGGCGCGGCGGCGCGCGTGGCGGAACGGTACGGGCGGAACAAAGGCAATAGCCAATAGGCTGACGGTGCGCTGTTGCGTCACCCTCAGTTTCAGGCCGACGTTTTTCTACTGCCTACTGCCTACTGCCTACTGCCTACTGCCTACTGCCTACTGCCTACTGCCTAACACCTCTCAAATTTCGGAGATATCCCATGACGACCGACAGCTTGCCTGTCTGGCGAACGAAGAAGTTTGCCAATCTGACGCTGTCCGGGGTGACCGGCGAGGGGCGTTTTTCCGGCTATGCCAGTGTCTTCGGCGAGGTCGATCTCGGCAAGGACGCGATCGCGCCCGGCGCCTTTGCTCAGTCTCTGGCCCGGCGCGGCGCCGCTGGCGTGCGCATGCTGTTCCAGCACGATCCGGGCGAGCCGCTGGGGGCCTGGAAGACCATCCGCGAGGACGCGCGTGGACTTTACGTCGAGGGGCTGCTGTCGCCCGGCGTGGCGCGGGCCAAGGAAGTGCACATGCTGATGAAGGCGGGCGCGCTCGACGGACTTTCGATCGGCTTCCAGACCGTCAAGGCCAAGACCGACGGCAAGACCGGCGTGCGCCGCATCCTTGAAGCCGATCTCTGGGAAATATCGATCGTGACCTTTCCGATGCTGCCATCGGCCCGGGTTTCGAACGTCAAGAATGCGCGGTTCTTCCGCGACACGGAAACGGAGCTCGTGCGCGCCATGCGGCGGGCGGCCCGGATGATGAAGCTCTGACAAGAAGGACAAAGCGATGACAGAGACGAGCAGTGTGGCACCGGAAATCAAGGTTGCCCCTGAAATCAAGACGGCCCCGGAGACGATGACCGCCGCCTTCGAGGATTTCATGGGCGCCTTCGAGGCATTCAAGGAAACCAACGACCGACGCCTGGGCGAGCTTGAAAGCAAGCTGACGGCCGATGTCGTCACCCGCGACAAGATGGACCGCATCTCGCGCACCATGGACGAGCAGAAGCGGCTGATCGACCAGATGGCGCTGAAGAAGGCGCGGCCGGCGCTGGGGCGAAGCGGCGAGACCAGCCTCGAGGCGGTGGAGCACAAGGCGGCGTTCGAAAGCTACATCCGCAAGGGCGACGAGCAGGCGCTGCGCGAGCTGGAGGCCAAGGCGTTTTCGATCGGCTCGGCCAGCGACGGCGGCTACCTGGTGCCGAACGAGACGGACACGGAGATCGGCCGCAGGCTTTCGGTGGTCTCGCCGATCCGCTCGATGGCGACGGTGCGGCAGGTGTCCGGCGCGGTGCTGAAAAAGCCCTTCGCGCTGGCCGGCATGGCGACCGGCTGGGTGGCGGAAACGGCGGCCCGGCCGCAGACCACGACACCGCAGCTGGCCGAACTGTCCTTTCCGACCATGGAACTCTACGCCATGCCGGCGGCAACGGCTGCCCTGCTCGACGACGCGGCCGTCGATATCGAGAACTGGATCGCCTCCGAGGTCGACATCGCCTTTGGCGAGCAGGAGGGCACGGCCTTTATCACCGGCGACGGCACCAACAAGCCGAAGGGGTTCTTGAGCTACACAAACGTGGCCGAAAGCGCCTGGAGCTGGGGCAATATCGGTTACATCGCCACGGGGGCTGCCGGCGCCTTCAAGGCGAGCGGCCCGTCCGACACGCTGATCGACACGATCTATGCGCTGAAGGCCGGGCACCGACAGAATGCGTCCTTCGTGATGAACCGCAAGGTCCAGGCCGAGATCCGGAAGTTCAAGGATGCCGACGGCAATTACCTCTGGCATCCGCCGGCCACCGCCGGCCAGCAGGCCTCGCTGATGGGTTTCCCGATCGCCGAAGCCGAGGACATGCCGGATATCGCCGCGAGCAGCATGGCAATCGCCTTCGGCAATTTCGCCGCCGGCTATCTCGTCGTCGACCGCACCGGCGTCCGGGTGCTGCGCGATCCCTATTCGGCAAAGCCCTATGTGCTGTTCTACACGACCAAGCGTGTCGGCGGCGGAGTGCAAAATTTCGAGGCTATCAAGCTGGTCAAATTCGCGGCATCTTGAAAAGCGTAAGGCAGCCCTTTCTCAAGGGGTACGACCATTCGCGCCGGCGGTCTTCCCTGCCGCTGCGCGCGAGGGCGGACGCAGCTCCCCTCCCGCTGCGTCCGCTCATTTTCCTGTCCTTCGACGGAGATTTTCATGACCATCACCGAACTGGCATCGCCCCTCGGCGAGCCGCTGACGCTTGCTGAAACGAAGGCGCATCTGCGCATCGACGGCAGCAGCAGCGAGGACGATCTGATCGCATCGCTGATCCGGGCCGTGCGCGAGCACATAGAGAGCGAAACGGGGCTGGCGCTTCTGACCCGGACGTTTCGTCTCTATCTCGACGACTGGCCTTTGTCGCGCGTGATTCAGATTGCCAGAGGTCCGGTGCAAACGATTGAAGCGGTTACGGTTTATGATACCGGTGGCATTGCGGTTGATGTCGATGCGAGTGGTTTCGTGCTGGACGGGCAGGCACGGCCAGCGCGTCTCGTCCTGCCGCGGCAGCCGGGGCCGGGGCAGGCGATCAACGGCATCGAGATCGATTTTTCCGCCGGCTTCGGGGCGACCGGCGCCGATGTGCCGGACACGCTGAAACGGGCGATGCTATTGCATCTGGCGCTACTCTACGAATTCCGCGGCGCGGTGCCGCCCGACAGCCAGCCGGCGGCGGTGCCGGCCGGATATGACCGGCTGATCGCGCCGTTTTGCCGGCGGGGGCTTTGATCATGAGCGCGATCGCTCTCGATCCCGGGCAGATGTCGGCGCGGCTGGACCTGGAAATGCGCAGCGATGTCGGCGACGGCCAGGGCGGTATCGTCCAGGGTTTTATAACCGTCGCATCGCTCTGGGCGCGGATCGAGCCTGTTGCCATGGCCGAGGAGGAGCGGGCGGATGAGGCGGTGTTCACCGTGACGCATCGCATCTGGATCCGCTTTCGCGCGGACCTGGAAGCCGGCATGCGGTTTCGCAAGGGTGGCCGGATCTTTACGGTTCGGGCTTTTTACGATCCGGACGAGACAAGGCGCTATGTCGTTTGCCGGTGCGTGGAGGAAGGGCGATGAGTGCTGCCAGCGCCTTGCAGAAGGCGATCTTTTCAACACTGTCCGGCGATGCGGCGCTGACGGCGATGGTCGGGGCCGACGGGATTCATGACCATGCGCAGACGCGATCGCACCGGCCCTGCATCTTCATCGCGGCTATCGAGAGCCTTGATGCATCAACCGCGAGCGAGGCGGGTGAGGAGCATCTGCTGACGCTGGAGGTCTTTGCCGGAGAGGGCGGCAACCGGCTGGCGCAGGGGATTGCAGCACGTGTGCGGGCTTTGCTGGATGACGCCGATCTCGAGCTTGATGGCTTTGTGCTGGTCAGCCTGTTTCACCGGCGCACCCGGATCGGGCGGGATGCCAAGGCCAAGGGGCATGTGGCGGACATGGTGTTTCGGGCGGTGACGGAGTAAAACTGCCTGCTGTTTTGCTGTCCGCTAGTCGATAGCGATGTATTTACAATGAATACACAGAAGCGTATTTTCTGATAGCTGGATCGGGCGGGAGCGACTGCATGACGACTGTCAGAAAAAACGAAATTGTCAATTTGCGCATGGACGCAAACACACGCGACGTCATTACCCGCGCAGCGAAAATTCGCGGGAAATCCCTGACGGCGTTTATGACTGAGGCAGCGTATCAGTCAGCGCAGAAAGATCTGCTCGAACAACAGTTTCTGGGCGTCGATGCCTCTGTGTTCGATGCGGTTGAAACTGTGTTATCGCAGCCAGGCCGGGTTCGCCCTGAACTTGTCGAGCTGTTCAAGACAGACCTCGACTGGGCTGACTGAGGCGGATGTTGAGAAAACCGGCGCTGCTGAGCAGCGATCATCGCATCGACGAATTCGATAGCGGTAAACCGATGTTGGACGGATTCTTGAAAGAGGTAGCGCTCTATAACCAGCAGCACGGATATACGCGAACATTCGTCATTGCTGATACGGATCAAAAGGTTGTCGGATATTATTCCCTCTGCGCCGGCATGATGAGCCGGGATCATATGCCGCGCCGGATGAAGGGGCATCCCTCTCCAAAGGAAATTCCTTTGGCTTTGCTGGCCCGGCTAGCCGTATCCCGGTCGCATCAGGGGCGGGGTATCGGTAAGGCTCTGCTGAAAAATGCCCTGTTGATGGTGGCATCGACATCACAATCGGTCGCGTTCCGGGCCGTCGTTGTGCATGCGATCGATGACGAGGCGGAGCGATTTTATCTGAAGCACGGATTTTGTGCCGCCAAGGGGCTGGAGCGGACATTGCTTTTGCCGATTCAGGATATCGAAGCGTCGCTCCCCGCAAGCACCTGAACAGGCCCGGAAACAGGCATTGACATCGACAGTCGTAACATTGGCGTCCCTTGGGGGCGCCTTTTTCGTTTCGGAAAGGACAGAAACATGGTGGCGCAGAAGGGCAAGGATCTTCTTTTGAAGATCGACAATGGCGGCTCCTACGTAACGGTGGCGGGGCTTCGCTCCAAGCGGCTGGCGTTCAACGCCGAGACGGTGGACGCGACCGATGCGGAATCGGCGGGGCGCTGGCGGGAGCTTCTGGGCGGGGCCGGCGTGCAGCGGGCCTCGGTCTCGGGCGCCGGCATCTTCAAGGACCAGAGTTCGGACGCGCTGGTGCGTTCAGCCTTCTTCAACGGATCGATCCTCAACTGGCAGATCGTCATTCCCGATTTCGGCACGCTGACCGGTGCCTTCCAGCTGACGGCGCTGGAATATTCCGGCCAGTACAATGGCGAGATCCTGTTCGAAACGGCACTGGAATCGGCCGGTGCCCTGACCTTTGCGGCGCTGTGACCATGGCGCGGCACAATGTGACCACAGGCCGGGCGAACCGGCATCGCGGCGAGGTGGAGGCGGTAATCTCCGGCGAGCGGCGCATTCTCTGCCTGACGCTCGGCAGTCTTGCCGAGCTGGAGACGGCCTTTGCGGCCGACAATCTGATGGAGTTGGCCGCCCGTTTTTCGACCGGGCGGCTGAAGGCGGAGGATATGATCCGCATCCTCAGCGCCGGCCTGCGCGGCGGCGGCAATCTGGTCTCCGACGAGGATGTCGCGGATATGAGCGTCGACGGCGGCATTGCCGGCCTGGCGCGGCTGACCGGCGAACTTTTGGCCGCGACCTTCGGCAGCGCGGAGGAAGGGTCAAACCCTTGAAGGCCGCAGCGGGCGACAGCGACGGTCTGCCGTCGCCGTTTCCCTGGGGACCGGCGATGCATGCCGGGCTTTGCCTGCTGCGGCTTCCAGCACGGGATTTCTGGGCGATGACGCCGCGCGAGATGCAGGCGGCGATAGGCGGGTTGCGGCCACGGAACGCCGTGCCGGACCGGACGGGGCTGGAGGCGCTGATGGGGGCGTTTCCGGATGGAGAGATAGGCAGTAGGCAGTAGGCAGTGGGAGTGCTGATCGATGCGGAATCGAAGGCCGCCATTGCCCCAGGAGGAGAGGCATCATGACCGACGAAACGGATTTTGCGGCGACTGCCGAGGAGGCGGGCGCTTTGAAAGAGGTGCTCGACGATCTGGAGCGGCGCTCGCGCTCGTTCGGCTCGGCTTTGACCGGGGCGCTGGCTTCGGCGACGCGCGGCGGCAAGGGGCTGGAGGATGTGTTGCGCAGCGCCGGTCTGCGGCTGACGGAGATCGCGCTTTCGGCGGGACTGAAGCCGCTGGAGGGGCTGCTCAGCTCGGCGATCTCGGGACTGGCCGGCAGCCTTGGCGGCGCGACGGCCTTTGCCGATGGCGGGGTGCCGGGCCGGGTCACGCCCTTTGCCGCCGGCGGCGTGGTTTCCGCGCCGACCTATTTTCCGATGGACGGGCAGACCGGCCTGATGGGCGAGGCGGGGTCGGAGGCGATCCTGCCGCTGAAGCGCGGGGCCGATGGCGTGCTGGGCGTCGCCTCATCCGGTGGTGGGGCGATGAACGTCGTCTTCAACGTGACGGCGCCGGATGCGCAGAGCTTTCGCAAATCGGAGGGGCAGATTGCGGCGATGCTGACGCGGACGGTGGGGCGTGGGCGGCGGGGGATGTGAGACTGGTGTACGCTCTTCTCTGCAACACCCCCACATTAGGATCAATGGACGCCTTGCCGTTTGGGATCATCAACCTCTAAGAATACAGACGCGGCCATTTCAGAGAATTTTTTTACGGCAAGCTCTCTCAAATCGTCATTGCCGTAGATTGGGTGTTCATAAGCCAGCATTACCAAGCTCAGAAAGAGCTTTCGATACGTCTCGTCGGGCGCGGCACTTTCCGCTTCACGAACGCATCGCGCCAATTCCGCACCTGACTGTCTCAACTTCATAAACCCTGCTGTTGCTTCACGTATGAATTTGCGAGCGCCTGGAGTGATGTGGATCAGTTTGGTGTTGACTTGTTCTGTTTTATCTGGATCCGAGGTCAACTGTTCCCCCATGTGTTTGTGTCGGATCATTGCACCCGTCAACGTTATTCATGTCACCTACCAAGCATGACGTGCGGCAAGTGTCGAGGCGGCCATCAGGCGAAGCGGCACTGCCATCCGACCCATCGCCTGCAGATCAAAGCCGCGCTGGGGCATTCTTTAAAATCGTCTATTTGAACCCCCTGAACACACCATCGCGATCTAGCGCAGCGGCAAATTCAGAGAAGTCCATGTTGGCGAGTGACACATTGTTCTCTACGCCCCAAAGATGCTCTGGTATTACTCTGAATTGCCCACCTGGTGGAATAGTATCCACACAGAGTAATGGCATTTCGGCGTTGTTCATCGTGCTGCTATCGGCAATGATTAGCAAAACGTGGTCGCTACTCGTATTCGCTGCTTCGGCGAGCGCAGCGGGATCGGCGTTGCTAAAGGAGCGATCATCCAGAACATACAGTTTTGCGCGAAAGCCATCTGTTGATGCAGCAGAGGCTGCATCAACAACACGCCGCCACGCTTCGTCATTCACGAAATCCGTCCTGATTAGCGGTGTGCGATCGTTCTGCGGGAATTTCATACTAGCCTCCAATCCTCGGGACCCAAATTTAAACCGGGGGAGTATAATGATGGCAAATCCGCATAGCGGCCCCACACCCCAAGACCTACTGTGCATTCGCAACCGTTCCCGCCGCGCTCTTGGCTTCCTCGATCAGTTCGTTGAGATCATAGCCGGTTCTTTCGATACTCCTTCCCAAAGGGTCTGTACCGATGACTTTATAAACACTCATCGACACCTCCTCGACTGTGAAGGTCCAATCCGGCAATTCGTCAAATGTCATGGCTGGTCTTCTTTTCAAAAAGCTTCAGGGGCTGCATCACACATCTACGCGAAGCTAAGGCAACAGAACAGCACTACCCTCATATCGCACGGCGTAACCGCCACCCCCGCGCCCGCAGAGAGGGAGAGGGGGCGATTGAGATTGCCGGAGCCCCTCGGGCGGAGGCATGGGCGACGGGGCCTGCCGTTCGCCCTGCTGCTCCGCTTGTGGGGTGCCCGACAGGCCGGATGAGGCGCCCCACTGCCGCCCTTGCAGCAATCCCTGAACACTCCCCGCCAACCGATTCCACACACACGGAAAAACATCATGTCAACAGGCTTCCACGAAGTCCGGTTTCCGCTGCGCCTTGCGCTTGGCACGAGCGGCGGGCCGGTCAGGCGGACGGATATTGTCAGCCTTTCGAACGGGCGGGAAAATCGCAACCGGCGCTGGCGCGATGCGCGGCGGCACTATGATGCGGGATCGGGGATCAAGTCGATCGGCGATCTCTATGCCGTGCTTGCCTTCTTCGAGGCGCGGGCAGGGCAGCTCTATGGGTTCCGGTTTCGCGATCCGCTGGATTTCAGGTCCTGCGCGCCGGGCGGGACTGTCGGTGCCAGCGATCAGGTGATCGGGACGGGGGATGGGGTGACGGCTGCGTTCCAGCTTGCCAAGACCTATGGCGATGCGGGCGGGGCGACTGTTCGCGAGATCGCCAAGCCGGTTGCCGGTACGGTGGTGGTTTCGGTCGCTGGCGTGGCCGTTGCACCGGCGGATTTTGTGCTGGATGCGGCGGCAGGGCGCGTGACCTTCGTGCCATCGAAAATTCCGGCAGGCGGCGCGGTGGTGCGGGCGGGTTACGAATTCGATGTGCCGGTGCGCTTCGATACCGACCGGATCGACGTCGATCTGGCGCAGTTTCAGGCCGGGCGCATTCCGTCCATTCCTCTGGTGGAGATCAAGCCATGAGAACGATTCCGGCAGCGCTGGCCGCGCATCTTGCAGGCGACGTCACGACGATGTGCCATTGCTGGCGGGTGACGCGGCGGGATGGGGTGGTGCTCGGCTTTACCGAGCATGACTATGATCTGCGGTTCGACGGGACGGATTTTTGGGCCGCCAGCGGTTTCCAGGCGGCCGATAGCGAGGCTGCGAGCGGGCTTTCCGTCGAGGCGGGGGAAGTGTCCGGCGGGTTTTCGAGCGCTGCGATCAGCGAGGCGGATGTGCTTGCCGGACGCTACGATGGCGCCAAGGTCGAGGTGTTCCAGGTCAACTGGCAGGCGACCGACGAGCGCATCCTGCTGCGGGTGCAGGAGATCGGCGATGTCGTGCGCGCGGGCGGGGCGTTTCGCGCCGAACTGCGGCGGCTGACGCACCGGCTGGAGCAGGTGCAGGGGCGGATTTACGGGCGGCGCTGCGACGCGGTGCTGGGAGACGGGCGGTGCAAGGTCAATCTGGGCAACCCGGCCTATCGCGGCAACGGTACGGTTGCTGCGGTTCTGGAGGAGACGCGGGTCATCGTCTCGGGGCTTGGTGACGCAGCGGCGGGGTTCTATCGATACGGCGTCTTCACGTTCACGAGTGGCGCAAATGCCGGGCATGTCTGCGATGTCGAGGATCACCGCAGGGAGGGCGCTGCGGTGACGCTGTCGCTCTGGCTGCCGCCGCCTTTGCCGCTGGCCGTGGGCGATGCGTTCACGGTGACCGCTGGCTGCGACAAGAGTTTTGGCTCTTGTGGTGAAAAGTTTTCCAACCGGCTGAATTTTCAGGGGTTTCCGCATATGCCTGGAACGGACTTTGCCTTCGGTTACGCCGATGGCGATACGGTGCATGACGGGCGGCCGCTGTATGAGTAAGGGTTGCGTGGAGAGCCGATTCGCTGGCTCTGAGGTTGCGGGCCCCCTCATCCGGCCCTGCGGGCCACCTTCTCCCCGCTGGGGAGAAGAGGGAGCGAGCCGGGCCGCCGAGCAGATTGTCGCGGCAGCGCAGGGCTGGATCGGCACGCCGTACCGGCATCAGGCGAGCCTGAAGGGTGTAGGCTGCGATTGCCTGGGGCTGGTGCGCGGCGTCTGGCGCGAAATCTATGGCACTGAACCGGAACTGCCGCCGGCCTATCAGCCGGACTGGGCGGAACGCAGCGGCGAGGACCGGCTGCGCGATGCGGCGCGGCGGCATTTCGGGGTGGAGTTGCCCGTGGCGGAGATGCGGCCGGGCGATCTGCTGCTGTTTTGCTGGCGGCCGGATTTGCCGGCCAAGCATGCTGGAATTCTGTGTGCCGGTGACCGGTTCATCCACGCCTATGAGCAGGCGGCGGTGATCTCGTCGGCGCTGGTGCCGTCCTGGCGACGCCGGATCGCCGGGGTCTTTCGCTTTCCTGAAAAGGTCTGACATCAATGGCAACCATTCTTCTGCAGGCGGCGGGCGCGGCCCTTGGCAGCGTTTTCGGCCCGGTCGGCGCGGCGCTCGGGCGCGCGGCGGGTGCGCTGGCGGGATCGGCCATCGACCGCGCCATCATCAACGGCAGCACGACGATATCGGGCGCGCGGCTTGGCGATGCGCGCATACCGGGGGCGGAGGACGGTACGGCGATCACGCGGGCCTATGGCACGGTCCGGATCGGCGGCACGCTGATCTGGGCGACGCGGTTCGAGGAAGAAGTGCGCGTCGAGCGGCAGGGTGGCAAGGCAAGCGGGCCGCGGGTGGAGACGTTTCGCTATTACGCCAATTTTGCGTTGGGGATCTGCGAGGGCGAGATCGCCGGCGTGCGGCGGGTCTGGGCGGACGGGCGCGAGGTCGACCTGACCGGGATCGAGATGCGGCTTTATCGCGGGACTGGCGATCAGCTGCCCGATCCGCTGATCGAGGCCAAGCAGGGGGCCGGAAAGACGCCGGCCTATCGCGGGCTGGCTTACGCGGTGTTCGAGCGCTTTCCGCTGGATGGCTATGGTAACCGCATTCCGGTGATCCAGTTCGAGGTGTTGCGGCCGCTGGGCCAGCTGGAAAAGGCGATCCGGGCGGTGACGATCATTCCGGGCTCGAGCGAGCACGGTTACGACCCGGCGGTGGTCCGGGAGGAGACCGGGGCGGGTGCGAGCCGGTTGATCAATCGCAATGTCTTTCACGCCGGCTCAGACTGGCAGGCTTCGATCGACGAGTTGCAGGCGCTTTGCCCCAATCTTGAGCGGGTGGCGCTGGTCGTTTCCTGGTTCGGAACGGATCTTCGCGCCGGTCATTGCCGGATCGTGCCGGGTGTCGAGACGGCAGTGCGCGACGGCGAAAGCCGGGCGTGGTCGGTGTCGGGCCTGTCGCGTAGCGAGGCGATGCTGGTCAGCCGCAACGGCGGCGGTCCGGCCTATGGCGGCACCCCGAGCGATGCGGGCGTGGTGGCGGCGATCGCCGATCTGAAGGCGCGCGGGCTGAAGGTCTATCTCTATCCGTTCGTGATGATGGACATCCCCGCCGGCAATACGCTGCCGAACCCCTATGGCGGGACGGGGCAGCCGGCCTATCCCTGGCGCGGGAGGATCACCGCGCATCCGGCGCCGGGATTGGCCGGGAGTGCCGACAGAACAGCGGCTGCCCGCACGCAAGTGGCGGCGTTTTGCGGGGCCGCTGATGCGGGGGATTTCGTCGTTTCCGGCACGGCGGTGGCGTCGACCGGGGCTGACGACGGCTATCGGCGGCTGGTGCTTCACTACGCACTATTGACGGCAGCAGCGGGCGGGGTCGATGGGTTCATCATCGGCTCCGAGTTGCGCGGGTTGACGCAGCTGCGCGACGGGGCGGGCGCATTTCCGTTTGTCGAGCAGCTGATCGGGCTTGCGGCCGATGTCAGGGCTATTCTCGGTGCGGGCACGAAGCTGACCTACGGGGCGGACTGGAGCGAATATTTCGGCTACCACCCGCCGGATGGGTCGGGCGAGGTGCACTACAATCTCGATCCGCTCTGGGCGTCGGCGGCGATCGATGCCGTGGGGATCGACAACTACATGCCGCTGTCGGACTGGCGCGACGGCGATCTTTCGCAGGGCAATCCGGACGGCTTCAGGCTGGCGGAGGACGCGGACGCGATGCGAGCGATGATTGCGGCCGGTGAGGGCTATGACTGGTATTATGCCAGCGAGGCCGATCGGCGCGATCGTATCCGCAGTCCGATTACCGATGGGTTGGCGGGAAAGCCTTGGGTCTATCGCTACAAGGATATCGCCAACTGGTGGGGACGGGCGCACCACAACAGGATTGGTGGCATCGAACAGGCGTTACCGACGGCCTGGGTTCCGGCGTCCAAGCCGATCTGGTTCACCGAGCTCGGCTGCCCGGCGATCGACAAGGGGGCGAACCAGCCGAATGTCTTCACCGATCCGAAATCGTCGGAGACGGCGGTTCCGTATTTCTCGAACGGCGCGCGCTGCGATGCCATGCAACGCCGGTTCCTGGAGGCGCAGCACGCATTCTGGCAGGGGCCGGACGCGCCGGCCTGCCTCGATCCCGACCATATGTTCGTCTGGACCTGGGATGCGCGGCCGGTGCCGGCCTTTCCGGAAAATACCGGCCTCTGGTCCGATGGAGCAAACTGGCAGACAGGGCATTGGCTAAACGGGCGGCTCGGCGCATCGACGGCCGCCGATGTGATTGCGGCAGTGCTTGCAGACCATGGATTCGACGCCGGCGATGCAAGCCTCGTCAGCGGCGATCTCTGCGGCTACGTGCAGTCGGAACAGGCGTCCGCGCGTGATGTGCTCGAGCCGCTGATGGCGGCGTTGCAGGTCGATGCGGTCGAGGACGGCGGCACGCTGCGGTTTCGCTCACGAATGAAACAGGCGTCGTCGCCTCAGATTGTCTCGGTGTTGGCGGACCTCGACGACCAGGCGCTGTTTGAAGAGGCGCGGGGGCATGACAGCGATTTCGGCAGCGAGGCCATTCTCGATCATGTCGATCCGCAAAACGCCTATGAACGGACCACAGCACGGTCGCGCCGGGTCTCGCCGGCCAATGACCGGGTCCTGCGGCTATCGGTGCCCGGTGGCCTGCATGATAGTGCGGCTGCGAGCGCCGTCGAGGATGCGCTGCGGGATCACCAGGTGTCGCGCAGGAGCATCCGGTTTTCGCTGTCTCCGGCGGAGCTTGCGTTCGAGCCGGGCGATGTGGTCGCCTTCGACCAAGGTCCCACAGGCAATTTCATCGTCAGCCGGATCGAGGATGGTGCGGTGCGCTCGGTCGAGGCACGGGCGTTCGTGCCATCAAGCGGCGGCGGGCCGGGCCGGCAATCGCGCTCGATCGATCCGCCGCGCACGCCGTCGGACGGGTTTTCGCCGATCGTGCACCTGATGGATCTGCCGCAATACGAGGCGGGCGAGGCAAGCACTTTTGCACGCGGCGCCGTGTTCGCGCGGCCCTGGCGCGCGGTGACGCTTTCGTCGTCGGCGACGGCGGAAGGCTATAAGGCGCGGGCGAGGCTCGACCAGCCAGCCCAGACGGGCGTTCTGGTGGAGGCACTCGACGCGGGTGTCACAGGCAGGTTCGATTCCTCGCGGGCAATCACCCTCGATCTGCATTTCGGCGGGTTGTCTTCGGCAGGCCGATTGTCGGTGCTGAACGGGCAGAACCGCATTGCCATCCTTGCCGGAAACGGTGCGTGGGAAATCATCGGGTTCCGGGTCGCGGAGGAAATCGCAGCCGGGCGCTGGCGGCTTTCGAAGCTTTTGCGCGGGCTTCATGGCACGACGGACGCGATGTTCGCGGGCGCTGCGGCGGGAGCGGCCGCTGTCGTGCTCAACGCGGCCGTCAAGCCGCTGGGCCTGAGTGCCGACGAGGCGGGGCGTGAGATCAACTGGATCGCGGAAGCGGGAGGGCAGCAGGCAAATCCCACTGGGCCTTTCGCCTTTACCGGCGGCTTGAGGGCGGAAACGCCGGTTGCGCCGGTGCATCTGCGCGCCCGCCGCGAGACCGGCGGCATCCGCATTACCTGGACCCGCTGTGCCCGCCGTGACGCGGATCACTGGCTTGACGGCGACATCGCACTCGACGAGGCGCAGGAGCGGTATCGCGTCGACATTTTCGACGGGGCGGCCGTGAAGCGATCCGTCGATGTGTCCGAGCCGACTTTCGACTATCCGGCCGCCCTGGAGATCGAGGACTTCGGTGTGCCGCAGGCGGCCGTGTCGGTTCGCGTGCGGCAACGAGGCCAGAAGGTTGCCTTCGGCGTGCCGGCGCAAGCGTTGCTCGACCTGTAAGAATTCTCCCGGACACTTTCACCCGGATACTTTCAAAGGAGCGTCAAATGAACGATTTGAAGAACTGGTATATGTCCAAGACCGTCTGGGGCGGCGTGGTTGCAATCCTGGCGTCGTGTGGCAATCTTCTCGGACTGGACATCGCGCCCGAAGACCAAAGCGGGCTTGTGGACGGGCTGACCGCCCTTGCCGCGGCGGCGGGCGGACTTGTCGCCATCTGGGGCCGGATTTCGGCGCGCACGCGATTGCGCTAGGATATTGTTCAAGACCGTGCAAAACGCGGTGTTTTCAGGACATTCATTTGCCATTCAGACTGTATCGTTTATTGAATTTGCAACGATGCCTCCCAAGCCATCAATAGTGTTTTCAAGCCGAAAGTGCGTACATGTCCTCACCCTTGATCATAGCAACGCTTGCAGCGGGTCTCTCCGGATTCGCGCCGCCGGCGATTGATGTGCCATCGATGGTTGTCGAGGTGGACGGCGATTGTGGTCAGGCGGCCGCCGAGGTCGTGGCCAAGACCGGTGGCGAACTCCTCTCCGCGCAACCGACCAACGACGGCCAATGCGTCGTCACCGTGCTGATCCCCGGCAATGGCGGCCGCCCGAAAAAGGTGACGATGCGGGTGCCGATGTAACGGAGCCGCCGGATGCGTGCCTTGAAACGTTCTCGAACCGTGTGAAATAAGGTAAGCAGTAAATCTCGTTTTGCAGCGCGACGGAAAATCCGAAGGGATGCCCGGCGCGGAAGGGAAGAAAGTCTGTTCATGCGCATCCTGGTGGTCGAAGACGACGTCAACCTCAACCGTCAACTGACGGACACCCTGAAGGAAGCGGGATATGTCGTCGACCAGGCCTTCGACGGCGAGGAAGGCCACTACCTCGGCGAAGGCGAACCCTATGACGCCGTGATCCTCGATATAGGCCTGCCGGAGATGGACGGCATTACCGTGCTGGAAAAATGGCGCGGCGCCGGCAAGGCGATGCCGGTGCTGATCCTCACCGCCCGCGACCGGTGGAGCGACAAGGTCGCAGGCATCGATGCCGGTGCGGACGACTACGTCACCAAGCCGTTCCATGTCGAAGAAGTGCTGGCGCGCATCCGCGCGCTGATCCGGCGCGCTGCCGGACATGCCAGTTCCGAGATCGTCTGCGGCCCGGTGCGGCTGGACACCAAGGGGTCCAAGGCACTGGTCAACGGGATCGCGCTGAAGCTGACCTCGCACGAGTTCCGGTTGCTGTCTTATCTGATGCATCACATGGGGCAGGTGGTCTCGCGCACGGAACTGGTCGAGCATATGTACGATCAGGATTTCGACCGCGATTCCAACACGATCGAGGTTTTCGTCGGCAGGCTTCGCAAGAAGATCGGCAATGACCTGATCGAAACCGTGCGCGGCCTTGGCTATCGCATGCAGGCGCCGGGCATGGTCAACAAGGACGCTAAAACCTGAGCGGGCTCGAGATGATCAAGTTGAGAGCTCAGCCGTTTACGCACAAAGGTCGCGCGCCCGTCGTCTTGTGCTGTCATTTGCTTCGGCATTGCCGATGATGCTGCGCCCGCAATCGCTCACCGCGCGCGTTCTGCTGGTCTCCACCATCTGGGCGGTGGCGGCGCTGGTTGTGATCGGCGTGGTGATCTCGGCGCTTTATCGCCAGGGATCGGAGCGCGGTTTTCAGGATCTTTTGCGGGCGCAGCTCTACAACGTCATCAATTCGATCGTCGTCAACGACAAGTCGGTGCTGGCCGGCAGCCCGCAACTGGGTGATCTGCGCTTTTCCCAGCCGCAGACGGGCTGGTACTGGATCGTCGAGCCGATCGGCGAATTCAACACGCCGCCGCTGCTTTCGACCTCGCTCGGTTCCGGAAAGCTGCCGATCGCCAGCGTCGACGAAGTTCCCTTCGATATTCGCTACGAGCGTTTCTATACCACCATCGATTCCTTCAACAACGAGGTCGAGGTAGCCGAGACGGAAGTGGTGCTCGATATTCAGGGACATACGGCCCGGTTCCGCGTCGCCGGCAATCGCGACGTGCTGGAAGCCGACATCGACGATTTCAACCGCAACCTCTACCTCGCTCTGGCGATCTTCGGTTTCGGCGGCCTGGGCATGAATGCGCTGGCCATTCTCTTTGGTCTCCGGCCGCTCGACCAGGCGCGGCGGTCGCTGGAAAAGATCCGCGGTGGCGAAAGCGAACGGCTGGACGGCGAATTTCCGCGCGAAATCCAGCCTTTGGCAAGCGAGGTCAACGCGCTGATTGACAGCAACCGCCGTATTATCGAGCGCGCCCGCATGCAGGTCGGCAATCTCGCCCATTCCTTGAAGACGCCGCTTGCCGTGCTGATCAACGAGGCAAGGATACTCGAGGCGCCGCATGGCGACCTCGTCAAGGCGCAGGCGGACGCGATGCAGATGCAGGTGCAGTCCTATCTCAACCGGGCACGGATCGCCGCGCAGCGCGAGTCCGTGCTGGCGCGCACCGAGGTGGAGCCTGTTCTGGAACGGCTGGTCCGGGTGATGCGCCGGTTGCATCCGGAAAAGACCTTCCTGCTGACGGTATCGCCGCCCGGTTTGATCCTGGCGATGGAGCAGCAGGATGTCGAGGAAACGGTCGGCAATCTGCTGGACAACGCCGCGCGCTACGCCACACACGAGGTTCGCCTGACGGCACAGATCGCGCCCGAGGGCGTCCAGGGGAAAGACCCGGGACGGCGGAGCTGGATCGCCATAGACGTGGATGATGATGGTCCCGGCCTGGAACCGGACCAGATCGCCGTTGCAATCAAGCGAGGCAAGCGGCTGGACGAAAGCAAACCCGGGACCGGATTGGGACTTTCGATCGTCAGCGAGATTGCAGGCGAATATCAGGGCACTCTGGGGCTTTCACGCGGCGACCGTGGCGGGCTGAAGGCGCTGATCGTGCTGCCAGCTGTTTCATGATGGGACGCGTTTCGCGCCGTTGCGTGACTTTTTTGACAGGTTCGCAGGCAAAATTCCGCAATGCGACGGCTTTAACCTCTCCGATGTTGCCTGCTCAACCGTGGAATGTAAAAAGATAATCAGCCATGGAATCGGCCTGAGGCCTCCCATGAACTGACGATGCAACGGAAATCGCGAGAGCTGCCCGATACGATGAAGAACAAGGCCCGTTTCCCGACCATTTTTTCCGCTTCTCCGGCTGCCTGCCTGATTGCCTCGTCGCTGCTTCTCGCCGGCTGCGGCACCACGGCGCGTGACGCAGGTAAAATCGGCGGCACCGTCACGTCGAATAGCTCGGCCTCCTATATCGCAGCGCTTGGCGGTGGGGTTATCGGTCGTCAGGCAGGGCTTTCGATCAGCAAGGCCGACCGCCAGCGGGCGCTGGAGGCCGAATATCGCGCACTGGAAGCCGCTCGCGGCGGGCAGCCGGTGGTCTGGCAGGGATCCGGTATCAGCGGCTCCGTCGTCGCTGCGGCACCCTATCAGGTCGGTTCGCAGAACTGCCGCCAGTACAGCCATACCGTGACGGTCAAGGGGCAGGACAGTGTTGCGCGCGGCGCTGCCTGCCGGAATGCCGATGGCACCTGGACGCCACTCAGCTGACGTTACCAGCGTACTCTTGCGGCGAAACGCCTCAAATTTCCGTCATTTCCGGTTTTCCGATTGGAATGGCGTGCTGCGCATAGTAATTGAGCGCTCATGCTGTTCTGGATCCTAGTTGCCACCCTGACGGCGGCCGTCGCCGCTGTTCTACTGCTTCCGCTGCTGCGCGCCGCCGCCGGCGCCGAGGCTCCCCAATCCCATGACGTCGAAGTCTATCGCGACCAGCTCGAAGAGCTAAAGCGCGACGAGAGAAACGGCCTGATTTCCGGCGAGGACGCCGGTTTTGCGCGCGCCGAGGTGGCCCGTCGCCTGCTGGTCGCGACCGACGCCGTGAATGCGGCCGGACCTGTTCAGCCGGCACGGCGATCCAATCGTCTGGCGCAGCTCGCCATCATCCTCATCCTGCCTGCCGTTGGCCTCTGTCTTTATTTGCGGACAGGCAATCCGGATGTGCCGGATGCGCCGCTTGCCGCGCGTCTGGCAAACCCCGGCAACGACATGAATATCCTGATCGCGCGGGCCGAACAGCAGCTCGTTGCCAATCCGGACGATGGCGCCGGATGGGACGTGCTGGCACCGATCTACTATCGCAGCGGCCGTGTCGAGGACGCGGCGGCGGCATTCCGCAACGCGCTACGGATTCTCGGGGCCACGCCGGCACGGCTCGGCGGCTATGCCGAAAGCCTGATCGCGCTGTCCGGCGGACTGGTGACGACCGAGGCGCAGGACGCTTTGCAGAAATCTCTGGCGATCGAGCCCAACGATCCGCGCGCTCAGTTCTATCTTGCTCTGGCCTTGAAGCAGGAAGGCAAGGCGCCGGAAGCGCTGGCGGCGTTCCAGCAGATCGCCAGGACGTCGCCCGCCGGGGCACCCTGGCTGCCGCTGGTCAATGAACATATCGCCGGTCTCAAGCACGATGGCGCAGCTCCGGCGGGCGCTCAGGCCAGAGCCAAATTGGGCAACCCGACCGGCGAGGACGTCGCTGCGGCTGAGGATATGAGCGCCGGTGATCGCACGGCGATGATCGAGGGCATGGTCGGCAGCCTCGCCGAAAAACTGAAAGCGGATCCGAAGAATTTCGAAGGATGGATGCGCATCATCCGTTCCTATTCGGTACTCGGTCAGAAGGACAAGGCAACGGACGCCCTGAAACAGGGGCTGGCCGCCTTTCCGGCTGATGGCGATGAGGGTAAACAATTGCTGGTGCTGGCAGGCGAACTCGGGCTGAAGGCCGATGGAGGCGTGAAGTGACCCGCAAGCAGAAGCGTCTGGCGATCATTGGCGGCGGGGTGACTTTCATCGTTGCCGCGGTGCTGCTGGTGATGTTTGCCTTCAGCCAGGCAATCGCCTATTTCTATGTTCCCGGCGATCTTGCCAAGGCGCATCTGGCGCCGGGCACGCGCATCCGGCTGGGCGGCCTGGTCGAGAACGGCTCGCTCAAGCGCGGCGACGGCATGACCATCACCTTCAGCGTCACCGATACGCTGGACCGCGTGCCGGTCACCTATACGGGAATTCTGCCGGACCTCTTTCGCGAGGGGCAGGGCGTCGTCGCCGAGGGCAGTTTCAAGGATGGCAGCCCGGTTTTCGTGGCGGACACCGTGCTTGCCAAGCATGACGAGACCTATATGCCGAAGGACGTAGCGGACCGGCTGAAGGCGCAGGGCGTTTCTCTCGGCGGCAAGGAAAACATTCAATGATCATCGAGCTTGGCCATTATGCACTGGTTCTGGCGCTTGGCGTATCCCTGCTGCAGGCAGTGCTGCCGATCATCGGCGCGCTGCGCGGCGACCGGGCCTTGATGGAGATCGGCACGGTCGCGGCCAAGGCGACGTTCCTGCTCGTTGCCATTTCCTTCGGCGTCCTCACCTACGCCCATGTGACATCCGACTTTTCCGTTCAGAATGTCTGGGAGAATTCGCATTCGCAGATCCCGTTGATCTACAAGTTCTCGGGCGTCTGGGGCAATCACGAAGGCTCGATGCTGCTCTGGGTGCTGATCCTGACCTTCTTTTCGGCGCTCGTCGCTCTGTTCGGGGACAATCTGCCGGAGACGCTGAAGGCCAATGTACTCGCCGTCCAGGCCTGGATCGCGGCGGCCTTCTCGCTGTTCATTCTCTTGACCTCCAACCCCTTCAACAGACTGTTGGACGCACCGGGCGAGGGGCAGGACCTCAATCCGGTGCTGCAGGACATCGGTCTCGCCATCCATCCGCCGCTGCTCTATCTCGGCTATGTCGGCTTTTCCGTCTGCTTCTCCTTTGCCATAGCAGCGCTGATCGAGGGACGGCTCGACGCGGCGTGGGCGCGCTGGGTGCGGCCGTGGACGCTGGCAGCCTGGACTTGCCTGACGGCCGGCATCGCGATGGGATCCTACTGGGCGTACTATGAACTCGGCTGGGGCGGCTGGTGGTTCTGGGATCCGGTCGAGAATGCCTCCTTCATTCCGTGGCTTGCCGGCACGGCGCTGCTGCATTCGGCGCTGGTGATGGAAAAGCGCGAGGCGCTGAAGATCTGGACCGTGCTTCTGGCGATCATGACCTTTTCGATGTCGCTGCTCGGGACGTTCCTCGTCCGCTCCGGCGTGCTGACCTCGGTTCATGCCTTTGCCACCGATCCGACGCGCGGCGTCTTCATTCTGATGATCCTCATCCTCTTCATCGGTGGCGCACTGTCGCTGTTTGCCTTCCGCGCCGCGCGATTGAAGGCGGGAGGACTGTTCGCGCCGATTTCGCGTGAGGGCGCGCTGGTCTTCAACAACCTGATCCTGACGACGGCTGCTGCCACCGTTTTGACCGGCACGCTCTATCCGCTGGCGCTGGAAGCAGTGACCGGTTCGAAAATTTCGGTCGGCCCCCCCTTCTTCAACATGACCTTCGGATTGCTGATGCTGCCGCTGTTGCTGGCCGTGCCATTCGGCCCGCTGCTCGCATGGAAGCGGGGCGATCTGCTCGGCGTGGGGCAACGGCTGTTTGCAGCCGTGGCAATCGGGCTGGTTGTCGGCAGTGCGATCTACTACGCGCAGAATGGCGGGCCGATCATGGCGCTGTTCGGCATTGCGCTCGGGGCCTACATGATCGCCGGCTCTCTCACGGAATTGTATCTGCGCTCCGGGCTTGGCAAGGTGACGGGCGCCGTAGCGCTCCGCCGCTTGTCCGGGCTGCCGCGTTCGGTGTTCGGGACGGCGCTGGCGCATATCGGGCTCGGCATCACGCTGATCGGCATCGTCGCGGTAACCGCGTTCGAGACCGAGCATATCGTCGAGATGAAACCGGGTATGACCACGGATGCGGGTGGATACACTCTGCGCTTCGATGGACTGCGCAACGGCAATGGGCCGAACTACAGCGAGGAATCTGGGCATTTCACGATCAGCCGGGCCGGCGTGGCGGTTGCCGATGTCTGGTCATCGAAGCGGTTTTACACGGCGCGGCGCATGCCGACCACCGAAGCGGGTATCCGGACGTTCGGCACGAGCCAGCTCTATGTGTCGCTGGGCGACGGCATGGCCGACGGTGGTGTCGTCGTGCGGATCTGGTGGAAGCCGATGATCCTCTGCATCTGGGGCGGGGCGCTGTTCATGATGGCCGGCGGTGCCGTTTCGCTGAGCGACAGGCGCCTGAGGATCGGGGCTCCTGCGCGGGCCAGGAAAAAGAAACCGTTGCTGGAGCCTGCGGAATGATCCGCCGGCTGATCTTCGTTGTTCTCATGCTGCTTTCGGCATCGCCGGTTTTTGCCGTCAATCCGGATGAAGTCCTGGCTGATCCAGTGCTGGAGGCGCGGGCGCGGGCGCTGTCCGCGCAACTGCGCTGCATGGTCTGCCAGAACCAGTCGATCGACGATTCCAATGCCGAGCTTGCCAAGGATCTGCGCTTGCTGGTGCGCGAGCGGATCACCGATGGCGATAGCGACGAGGCGGTGATTTCCTATGTCGTTTCGCGCTATGGCGAGTTCGTGCTGCTCAATCCCCGTTTCGAGACGAAGACGCTGATCCTGTGGGGCGCACCGATCGTGCTGCTTCTCGCCGGCGGAGCCGCCATGGCGATTGCGGCGCGGCGCCGGACGGGCAAGGCGACGGGCACAGCACTTTCCGTCGAGGAGCAGGCGCGGCTGGATGCGGTATTGAAGGATTGATTTCTTTCCGTTTTCTGGACTCGTCAGCATTTGCGGTGTCTCGGCATCGTATACAGGCGGCGTAGCGGCGTGGTTCTTTCTCCAACATTACCAAAAGTTCATGTTGCGGACACAAGTCAGTAAGGTGCGTTCGACTATTCCTTTCTCATCGGCTGTTCCTCCAGTCAGCCAATGGACATGAAGAGAAAAGGCAAATCGGATGTTTAAGACAAACGCACTGCGTCCCTCCCTCAAGACTGTTTTGAAAGCATCGACCGTCGCAGGCCTCGCGGTCGTCATGCTGTCGACCGGCATCCCCGCCAGCGTCACCCATTCCTTTGCCGCTGCCGTCAAGATCGAGGCACCGCAGGTTCCAAGCTTTGCCAATGTGGTCGATGCTGTTTCGCCGGCCGTCGTTTCCGTCCGCGTCCAATCCCGCGCCAACCCCGTTTCCGACGATGCCAGCAACGGCTTCAGCTTCGATTTCGGCGGCCGTGGCCTTGACGAGCTTCCTGATGATCATCCGCTGAAGCGCTTCTTCAAGGAGTTCGGTGGCCCGAACGGCGGCCCGCACGGCGACAAGCGCGCCGAGCGCGGTCATGGACCGCGTGATGGCAAGCCGGGTCGCTTGCGCCCGACATCACAGGGCTCGGGCTTTTTCATCTCCGAGGACGGTTATCTCGTCACAAACAATCACGTCGTTTCCGATGGTTCCGCTTTCACGGTCATTCTGAACGACGGTACAGAACTCGATGCCAAGCTGATCGGCAAGGACAGCCGCACCGATCTGGCCGTTTTGAAGGTCGATGACAAACGCAAGTTCACCTATGTAAGCTTTGCCGATGACAGCAAGGTTCGTGTCGGCGACTGGGTGGTTGCCGTCGGCAATCCGTTCGGCCTCGGCGGCACGGTGACCTCCGGCATCGTTTCGGCTCGTGGCCGCGATATCGGTTCCGGCCCCTATGACGATTACCTGCAGGTCGATGCGGCCGTGAACCGCGGCAATTCCGGCGGTCCGACGTTCAACCTCAATGGCGAAGTGGTCGGCATCAACACGGCGATCTTCTCGCCCTCCGGTGGAAATGTCGGCATCGCCTTTGCCATTCCGGCATCCGTCGCCAAGGACGTCGTGGCCGACCTGATGAAGGACGGCGAGGTGTCACGCGGCTGGCTGGGCGTACAGATCCAGCCGGTCGACAAGGATGTGGCCGAATCGCTCGGCCTTGCCGAAGCAAGCGGCGCGCTCGTCATCGAACCGCAGCCCGGTTCTCCGGGTGAAAAAGCGGGTATCAAGAAGGGTGATGTGATTACGGCCGTCGACGGCGACACCATCAAGGGGCCGCGTGAACTGGCGCGCAAGATCGGCGCAATGCGCCCCGGCACGAGCGTCGATGTCGCCCTTTGGCGGGATGGCAAGGCCGAGAGCGTCAAGCTGGAAGTCGGAACCCTTCCTGCAGAAACCAAGGATGCTTCAGCCGGTGCCGACCAGCAGCAGCAGGAAGAAGAGCAGCCTTCGAGCGAGAAGGCACTGGCCGATCTCGGCGTGACCGTGACACCATCGGACGACGGCAATGGCGTGATGATCTCTTCGGTCGATGCAGACTCCGACGCCAGTGATCGTGGGCTGAAGGAAGGCCAGAAGATCGTTTCGGTCAACAATCAGCAGGTCAAGTCTGCCGATGACATCCTTAAGGTGATCGAGGCTGCCAAGAAGGACGGGCGCACCAAGGCCCTGTTCCAGATCGAGGCCGACAATGCCAGCCGCTTCGTGGCGCTGCCGATCAACCAGGGCTGAAGCGGTTCCACTGAATAACCGGGCGCCGCGGACCTTCCCCAGGGTTTCGCGGCGCCCGGCGTTTCAGGGCACGGTTTACCTGCACAACCGGGCAGGCGAGCGTGATTTCCCAGGGGCAAACCGGTTGTGGAAGATACGGGTCCGGGACTATGGTCACGCGCATGAAGATTCTGATTATCGAAGATGACCTCGAAGCTGCCGCCTATCTGGCGAAGGCCTTTCGCGAGGCTGGCATCGTCTCCGACCATGCCAGCGACGGCGAAAGCGGCCTGTTCATGGCGAGCGAGAACAGCTATGACGTGCTCGTCATCGACCGCATGCTGCCGCGCCGCGACGGGCTGTCGGTGATCTCGGAATTGCGCCGCAAGGGCATTCATACACCGGTTTTGATCCTCTCGGCGCTCGGGCAGGTCGACGACCGCGTGACGGGCCTGCGTGCCGGGGGCGACGACTATCTGCCAAAACCCTATGCGTTCAACGAGCTTCTGGCGCGGGTCGAGGTGCTGGGTCGCCGCAAGGGCGCGCCGGAGCAGGACATGGTTTATCGCGTCGGCGATCTGGAACTGGACCGGCTGTCGCACACGGTGCGCCGGCAGGGCCGGGAACTCCTGCTTCAGCCGCGTGAATTCAGGCTGCTCGAATACCTGATGAAGAATGCCGGCCAGGTGGTGACGCGCACCATGCTTCTGGAAAACGTCTGGGACTATCATTTCGATCCGCAGACCAACGTCATCGACGTGCATGTGTCGCGGCTGCGCGCCAAGATCGAAAAGGACTTCGATCAGCCGCTGCTGCGCACCGTGCGCGGCGCCGGCTACATGATCAAGGAAGACGGACGCACGGACGCATGAACAGGTTGAGCGTCCTCTTCCGCACGACCGCCGTTCGCCTCTCGGCGCTCTATCTCCTGCTCTTTTCGCTGTGCGCCGCCTTTCTGGTCTTCTACGTGACGGCCATGTCGCAACGGCTCCTGGAGCAGCAGACGAAAGACGCAGTGACGGCGGAGGTCGCCCAGATCGAGCAGATCTACAGCCGGGCGGGCGTCAACGGTTTGCTGCGGACGCTGGAGCGGCGGGCGCGGCAGCCGGGCGCCAATCTCTATGTCATTGCCGGACCGACGGGCGAGATCCTCGCCGGCAACGTCGCCTCGTTGCAGCCGGGCCTGCTCGACAGGGAAGGCTGGACGGGCGAAGCCTTCCGCTATCAGCGTTACACGGACGAAAGCCGCAAGGAGACCCATGTGGCGCTTGCGCATGTGCTGGTACTCGACAACGGCCTGCGTATCCTGGTCGGGCGCGACCTGCAGGAGCCGGAGAAATTTCGGGTCCTCGTGCGCCAGGCTCTGGTCGTTGCGCTCGGCATCATGGGCATCGGCGCGCTGATCATCTGGTTTGCCATCGGCCGCAACGCGCTGAAGCGGATCGACCGGATGTCGGACGCCAGCACGCGGATCATGGCGGGTGATCTTTCCCAGCGGCTGCCGATGAGCGGTTCAGGCGACGAATTCGACCGATTGTCGGAATCGCTGAACGCCATGCTCGGGCGGATCGAGAAGCTGAACGAAGGCCTGCGGCAGGTCTCCGACAACATCGCCCACGATCTGAAGACGCCGTTGACGCGCCTGCGCAACAAGGCCGAGGCGGCGCTGGCGCACAAGGCGACCAACTCCGGTTATCGCGCCTCGCTGGAGGAAATCATCGGCGAATCCGACCAGTTGATCCGCACCTTCAATGCCCTGCTGATGATCTCGCGTGTCGAAGCCGGGGCCGCTGCCGCCGAGATGAGCGATGTCAACCTTTCACAGAGCGTTGCCGACTGCGTCGAGCTCTACGAGCCGGTGGCCGACGAGCAGGCGTTGAAGCTCGAGGCCGACGTGCCTGCCGATATTCACGTTTCGGGCAATCGGGAACTGATCGGACAGGCACTCGGCAACCTGATCGACAATGCCATAAAATATTCCGATGGCGGCGCAAATCCGCTGATCACAGTCAGTCTTGGCACGCGGGACGGGGCAATTGTTCTATCCGTTGCGGATCATGGCCCAGGTGTGCCGGCCGACAGGCGCGAGGATGTGGTGGAGCGTTTCGTGCGGCTGGACGAAAGCCGCAGCAAGCCGGGAACGGGACTTGGACTATCGCTTGTCGAAGCGGTGATGGAGATGCATCAGGGTGCTCTCGAACTGAGCGATACGGTTCCAGGGGCTGAAAACAATCGTGGTTTGACCGCCAGCATGGTTTTCCCGGCCCGCTCAGGCTGATAGGCATGGCCTAGCCGAAATCGGGAGCGTCGGCTTGGGAGAGGTCACGATGCAGACGGATACGCGGCGTTTAACGGAGATTGGTGCATGCGCCATCCGACCGATGAGCCAGACGGACGCAAAGTCCGTTCTTTCCAGCCTCAAGGACATGGCCAAGGGCCATCCGCACGTTGCCGGTCTGCTGGCTGCAGAAACCCCGCTCAAGGATTTCATCGTCGCGGCTTTTTCGCTTTCTCCCTATCTAAGGGACACGGCAGTCGCTCATCCCGAAGTTCTTGTCCGGGCTCTTGCCGGGCCGATTGTCCCTTATCTTGAAAGCTGCATTCAGGCAGCACGCGACGCCTGGAAAGGTGTTGAGGCAGGCAAGCCCCTGTCCGATGCCGAGATCATGACGCGTCTGAGGCAGGCCAAGCGGGACATTGCCTTTGCGCTTGCACTTGCGGACCTGTCCCGTCTTTTGGATGTACGGGAAACGACCCGCTGGCTGAGCGATTTTGCCGGCGCGGCCGTCTCTGCCACGATCGACCACCTGCTTCTGAGCGCCTATGACGGCGGCAAGCTCAATGTCGTCGATGTCGCGCATCCAAGCGAACAGTCGGGCGTGGTCGTGCTTGGCATGGGCAAGCTGGGCGCCTTCGAGCTGAACTATTCCTCCGACATCGATCTGGTTGTCTTCTACGAGCCGCAGGCGCCGTTGATAACCGATCCCGAAGACGCGCCGGAGACCTTTGCCCGGCTTTTGCGGCGGCTGATCCGCATCCTGCAGGAGCGCAGCGGCGACGGCTATGTCTTCCGCACGGACCTGCGTCTGCGTCCCGATCCCGGTGCGACGCCGCTGGCCATCCCGGTCGAGGCGGCGATGCTCTATTACGAGAGCAGGGGGCAGAACTGGGAGCGGGCGGCGTTCATCAAGGCGCGTCCGGTGGCGGGCGATCTCAAGGCCGGCGAGGCCTTTTTGCGCGAACTCACCCCGTTCATGTTCCGCAAGTATCTCGACTATGCGGCGATCGCCGACATTCACTCGATCAAGCGGCAGATCCATGCCCACAAGGGCCATGGCGAGATCGCGGTCAAGGGGCACAACATCAAGCTTGGCCGCGGCGGAATCCGGGAAATCGAATTCTTTGTCCAGACGCAGCAGTTGATCGCCGGCGGGCGGATGCCGGAACTGAGATTGCGCGCAACGGAGCCGATGCTGAATGGTCTGGCGCGGGCGAACTGGATCGATGCGACGACGGCCGAAGAACTGATTTCCGCCTACTGGTTTCTCCGCGACATCGAGCACCGGGTCCAGATGGTGCGCGACGAGCAGACGCATGTGCTGCCGACCACGGACGCCGAACTGAAGCGCATCGCCTATATGATGGGCTTTGCAGATGTTTCGACGTTTTCGGCGGAGCTTTCACGTAGGCTGAAGACGGTGGAGCGGCGCTACGCGCAGCTTTTCGAGCAGGAGGCAAAGCTTTCGACCGAAACCGGCAATCTGGTTTTTACCGGGCAGCGGGACGATCCGGATACGCTGGATACCCTGAAAAAGCTGGGTTTCGAACGGCCGCAGGATGTTTCCCGCACCATCCGCACCTGGCACTACGGCCGCTACCGGGCAACGCAGTCGGTCGAGGCGCGCGAGCGGTTGACGGAACTGACGCCGGAACTACTGCGCGTGTTCGGCCAGAACAGGCGCGCCGACGAGGCGCTGCTGCGCTTCGACCATTTCATCGCCGGCCTGCCGGCCGGCATCCAGCTGTTCTCTCTGCTGGGCAACAATCCCGGTTTGCTGTCGCTGATCGTCAACATCATGTCGTCTGCTCCCCGCTTGGCCGATATCATTGCCAGCAAGCCGCATGTCTTTGACGGCATGCTCGATCCGCGACTTCTGGCGGAACTGCCGACGCGGGACTACCTCGCCGATCGCATCGGCGGATTTCTGGCGGGTGCCAGGCACTATGAGGATATCCTCGACCGGCTGCGGATCACGGCATCGGAGCAAAGGTTTCTGATCGGGATACGGCTGCTGACCGGCGTTATCACCGGCGTGCAGGCGGGACATGCCTTTACCGATCTGGCCGACCTGATCATTACCGCCGCGCTGGATGCCGTGCTGCGCGAGGTGGAAACCGCGCATGGGAAATTTCCCGGCGGGCGGGTGGCCGTTGTCGGCATGGGAAAGCTCGGCAGCCACGAGCTGACGGCCGGGTCCGATGTCGACATCATCCTCCTTTACGACCATGACGATGAGGCAGGAGAATCCGACGGAGCGAAGCCGCTCGATTCCATTCGCTATTTCACGCGCATCACGCAGCGCCTGATTGCCGCACTCTCTGCGCCGACGGCCGAAGGCGTGCTCTATGAGGTCGATATGCGTCTGCGCCCATCCGGCAACAAGGGGCCTGTCGCCACCCGTATCAATGCCTTTGCAAAGTACCAGCGCGAGGAGGCCTGGACCTGGGAGCATATGGCGCTCACACGCGCCCGTGCGCTGTGCGGTGAAAAAAGCCTGATTGCAGAAGCCGACACGATTTTCCGCGAAGTGCTTGGCCAGGTCCGCGATGTTGGCAAGATCACGGCCGATGTCGCGGAGATGCGCGGGCTGATCGACAAGGAGAAGCCGCCGAGCGACCTTTGGGATTTCAAGCTCATTCCCGGCGGGTTGGTCGATATCGAGTTTATAGCGCAATATCTGGCACTGATCGCGCCTGCGCGCGGCGTCGAGCCACCACTGAACGGAACATCGACGGCGGACGTGCTGCGGCTTCTCGGGCCTGCATTGATTTCTCCCGGTGACCTGGACACGGTACAGGAAGCGCTTGCGCTGTTCACCGACCTCTCGCAGATCGTGCGGCTGTGCATCGAGGGGGATCTGGAGCTGAAGGATGCGCCGGCCGGGCTGATCGAGCTTTTGTGCCGGGCCGGCGATGCGCCTGATGCCAAGGTGCTGGAGGCCGACATCCGCCGCCTGTCGAAGGCGGTGCGGCGGATATTTCAGACCACCGTCAAGCCCTGAGATCAGGTCCGATTCAAGCGTAGACCGGATCGGCCTTGGTCTCGGAAACGGCGCGCGGCGCCGTATCAGGGATGCGCAGGGAAATGATCGTTCCGACGTTTTCCTGCGAATAGATCTTCATGGCGCCGCCGTGCAGGTTGGTGAGCGACCGGGAGATGGCAAGGCCGAGACCGGAACCGCCCTTGCTCTTGGCGTACTGGCTCTGAACCTGTTCGAACGGCTGGCCGATCTTCTCCAGCGCGAGGCGCGGAATGCCGATGCCGGTGTCGGCGATGGTGAGCGTCACTGCGCCGGCGACCTTGCGGGCGCGCAGTGAGATCTTGCCGCCTTCATTGGTGAATTTGACCGCGTTCGACAGAAGGTTCAGCAGGACCTGTTTCATTGCCCGGCGGTCGGCGGTGATCGTCAGGCCGGAGGAGATCTGCTGGTCGACGCAGATGTTTTTCTGCTGCGCCGGAATGGTGGTGAAGCGCAGGGTTTCCTCGATCAGCGGCGCGAGATCGATCGTTTCCCGGTTGATCTTCATCTGCCCGGCTTCGATCTTCGACATGTCGAGGATGTCGTTGATGACGTTCAGCAGATGTTTGCCGCTGTCGTGGATGTCGTGGGAATATTCGTCGTATTTTTCGGAGCCGAGCGGGCCGAACATCTGATTCTGCAGGATTTCGGAAAAGCCGAGGATGGCGTTCAACGGTGTCCGCAGCTCGTGCGACATGTTGGCGAGGAATTCGGATTTCGCCCGGTTGGCCGCTTCCGCGCGCTCTTTTTCGGCCTGATAATTGGCATTGGCGACGGAGAGTTCGGCCTTTTGGCGCTCCAGCGTGATGCGGGAGGTCGAGAGGTCGCCGATCGTCGCCATCAGCCGCCGTTCGGATTCGCGCAGGCGCACCTGATGCCGCTTGAGCAGCGTGATGTCGGTGCCGACGGAGACCAGGCCGCCGTCGCGCGTGCGCCGGTCGTTGATCTGCAGCCAGCGCTGGTCGGCGAGTTGCACCTCTGATGTCTGCGAATGATTGGACCGGTCGGGATCGGCGATCCGCCGCTCGATGATCGGACGGGCGGCGGCCGCATTGACCACGGAGCGTTCCGTGCCGGCAACGAGAACCCGGTCGGGCAGCCTGTAGGCCTGTTGATAGTGGGTGTTGCACATCACCAGCCGGTCGTTCTTGTCCCAGAGTACGAAGGCCTCGGAGGTGCATTCGATGGCGTCGGCCAGACGCTGGTCCGCCTCGGCGTAACGCTGGGCGAGCCGATGCTGCTCGGTGACGTCCATGGCGATGCCGATCAGGTGGACGCGGCCGGATGTGGTGCGGATGACCTGTGCACGCGCTCGCATCCAGACATAATGGCCATCGGCATGGCGCATGCGGAAAATCTGGTCGATCTGGCGGGCATCACCCTTGGCGATGGTGCGGGCGACCTTGTAGATGCTGCCGTCATCCGGGTGCATCAGCCGCGCGGCATCACCGAAAGATAGCACGCTGCTTTGCGGCGGCATGCCGAGCATCTCGTACATCGATCGAGACCAGAAAAGGCGGCGGTTGGGCATGTCGAAATCCCACAGGCCGCACCGTCCGCGCGAAAGAGCCGTCTCGACCCGCAGGTTGGATTCCGCGAAGATCTGGTCGGCGTCGCGGGCGCGCTTGGCCTGGATGTAATAGGCATAGAGCACGACGAGCAGGATCGCCGAGATACCGGCGAAGAGGGTGACGTTGAGAGACACCTCGTCGCGCCACAGCTTTTCAATCCGCGCCAGGGGTGTTGCAACGAGCAGCGTCCCGGCCCCACCCGGCACCTGCATCAACGCGACGATATGCTCGGCCCCGCCGATGAAGGTCTTCATCACTGTCGAGCGTTCACCGAAATACTGGAAGGCTGCGACTTCCGGCGCCACGACGGTCAATGTTCGGCCCGTGTAGACGGCACCTTCCGGGGAACTGGCGAAAATCCGGCCATCATTGCGCACGGTCAGGACGAAGGCGCCGGCTTCGAGCATGTCGGGAGACAGGAAGGTGTTGAGCCGCTGCTCGACGTCCCATTTCTGCGCCTTGTCAAACAGGGCCACCCCGTTCTCCTGAAGTGCCGCGCTCGCGGTTGCTGCGGCAAGCATGGTGATCTGGCGGGAACTCGCCTCCATGCGCGCATATTCGACCATGATGCCGCTGATGCGGGAAATGGCGACGACGAGAAGAAACGCGGTGATCAGGATCGGGATCGAGCGCTTCAGCAACGGCTCGGCACGCGCCAGGCGCAAAGCCGCCGGCTCGGTAAAAATCCGTGCGTGCTGGATGACGCCCTTTTCCAGCTTCGAAAAGCCTGGAAATTTTGGACGCAACCGCTCACCGGCTGCGCGTCCCCGCTGCGCTTCCGCCATCTTCGTCAAATCTGTAAATCCTCATGTGATTCGATGCGCCGCTCGCTCGAACCTGACCCAATGAATCAATTGTGATTCGCCTTGTCCAGAGGAAAACGTAAAACTTTGTTAACCATTTATCGTCATTGGAAAATGGTACTGCCGCGATTGGCGAGCCGCGAAAAACGAAAAAACCCCGCAATTGCGGGGTTTCGCCGACATTCCCACTTGATATTTCCTATCCCTTGAGCATGCGCTCGACGATGTCGCTGACGTCGGCGGACAGCTTCTTGCCCGCCGCGATTTCGCGCAGCGCCTTGCGGGCATGCTCGGCACGGACTTGCTCAAGCGAACGCCAGGAGCGCATCGAGGTGAGGATGCGCGCAGCAAGCTGTGGATTGCGCAGATCGATGTCGAGGATCTGGCGCGAAAGGAAGCGATAGCCTTCGCCATCGGCACGGTTGAACCCGGTCGGGTTCGAGAAGGCGAACGTGCCGACAAGGGCCCGCACCCGGTTCGGATTGGAGCCGTTGAACAGGGGATCGGCCATTAGCGCCGTGACGCGGTCGAGCGCCGCCGCGCCGGGAATGGTCGCCTGGATCGTGAACCACTTGTCGATGACGAGCGCATTGTCGGCGAAACGGGTCTTGAACGTGGCAAGGGCTTCCGCCGCCTCCGCCGATTCCGGGAACCGGTGTGCCAGGATCGTCAGCGCCTGACTAAGGTCGGTCATGTTGTTGGCGGCGTTGAATGCCGCTACCGCCCGGGCAGGCAGGTTCTCGGCATAGACGAGGTAGGAGAGGGCGGTGTTGCGCAGCGCTCGCCGCCCGGCGCTGGCCGCGTCGGGGCTGAACGGACCTGAAACGACCATCTCGTCGACAAGCGCCGCGAAAATATCCCGGCCGGCTTCGGCGATTGCCGACATGATCTGCTGCCGCCCCGCGTGGATGGCATCGGGGTCGTTGTTGCTGCCGATTTCGCGGGCAATGTCGGCTTCGCTGGGAAGCGCCAGCGCCTGTGCCCTGAAAGCGGGCTCGAGACCGCTATCGGCAGCTGCCGCAAGCAGGGCGTCGATCAGCGACGCATCGCATTGCACAGGCTCGCCTGCCTTGGCGCTGGTGGCGGCGGCGACAAGGTTTGGCAAAGCAAGATCGTTGAGTGCCTGCCAGCGGGCGAAGAGATCGCTTTCATGCCTGGCAATATGGGCGCGATCGGCCGGCGTCTGTTCGAAGTGCAAGTTGATGGGCGTGGAAAAGCCGCGGTTCAGCGACAGGACGGGACGCGAGGTAATACCGCTGAAGGTGACGGTCTGCTTACGCTCGACGAGATGCAGGACGTCGTCGGTCATTTCGGCGCCGGTGACGGCGGTAACCAGCGCTTCCGAGCCGTCTTCCAGCAGGAGACCGATACGCAATGGAATATGCATCGGCTCCTTGGCGCTCTGTCCGGGCGTCGGCGGTACCATCTGTTCCAGCGAAAGCGTGAAGGTCTGCTTCGCGGCATCATAGGCAGTCGAGGCCGTGACGAGCGGCGTGCCGGCCTGATGGTACCAGAGCGAAAACTGCGTCAGGTCGCGTTTGCTGACCTCGGCGAAGCAGGCGACGAAATCCTCGATCGTCACCGCCTGCCCGTCGTGGCGGTC
Source organism: Rhizobium herbae (assembly GCF_017873135.1). Taxonomy (GTDB): domain Bacteria; phylum Pseudomonadota; class Alphaproteobacteria; order Rhizobiales; family Rhizobiaceae; genus Pararhizobium; species Pararhizobium herbae. The sequence goes on from NZ_JAGGJV010000005.1 coordinate 480,027, forward strand.
GAAATAGAGATCCATGCCCTGCTTGAACAGATCGGCGCCGAGCAGCGTCGCGATCATCCGCGTGACTTCGCTGCCCTTTTCATAGACCGTGGTCGTATAGAAGTTGTTGATCTCGCGGAATTTCGTCGGGCGAACGGGATGGGCGAGGGGGCCTGCGTCCTCCGGAAACTGCTCGGCTTTTAGATGACGAACCTCGGCGATGCGCTTGACGGTGCGCGAGCGCTGGTCGGCCGAGAATTCATGGTCGCGATAGACCGTCAGACCTTCCTTGAGGCAGAGCTGGAACCAGTCGCGGCAGGTGATGCGGTTGCCGGTCCAGTTGTGGAAATATTCATGTGCGATGATCGCCTCGATATTGGCGTAATCGGCATCGGTCGCGGTTTCCGGATCGGCAAGGACGTACTTGTCGTTGAAGACATTCAGTCCCTTGTTCTCCATCGCGCCCATGTTGAAGTCGGACACGGCGACGATCATGAAGATGTCGAGATCGTATTCGCGGCCAAAGCGTTCCTCGTCCCATTGCATCGAGCGCTTCAGCGCGTCCATGGCATAGGCCGCGCGCGGCTCCTTGCCGTGCTCGACGTAGATTTTCAGCGCGACTTCGCGGCCGGACATGGTGGTGAACGTATCTTCGACGATGCCGAGATCGCCGGCGACCAGGGCAAAGAGATAACTCGGCTTCGGATGCGGATCGAACCAGGCGGCGAAATGCCGGCCATCGCCCATGCTGGCGCCGCCGAGATAGTTGCCGTTGGACAGAAGCAGTGGCGCGGTTTCCTTGTCGGCGATGATATTGACCGTATAGACGGCAAGCACATCCGGGCGATCGGGGAAATAGGTGATGCGGCGGAAGCCTTCCGCTTCGCATTGGGTGCAATAGACATCGCTGGTGCGATAGAGCCCCATCAGCTTGGTGTTGGCCTCGGGGTTGATCTCGGTGGTGATCGTCACCTCGAAGGGCGCTGTTGCCGGCAGGTTGCGGATGGTCAGCGTGTGTTCCGCCGCGTCGTAGTTCGCCGCCGCGATCTCTTCCTGGTCGAGCAGCAGGCCGGTCATCTTCAGTTCGTCGCCGTCGAGGATCAGCGGCGCGTCGGCGCTAATCCCTTCGCGCCGGTGAAAGATCAGCCGGGCTTCGACCTTGGTTTCCCTGGGATCGAGTTCGAAGGTGAGGTCCACCCTCTCAAGGACGAAATCCGTCGGCCGGTAGTCTTCCAGATGAATGATTTCGCCCGTATCTGTCCGCATTGTTTGTCCCGCTTGCATCGCCCGTCGCGTCAGGACGCCAGGGGTGAGGCTTGGTCTTGGTGAAGAGGCTGCGCGGATAACGCGGAGCTTCCGGTGTGATCGCAAGGCGGTTCTTTTCGTCGGCGCTTGCCGTGTTTCGGCGGGCGTGATCTGTCCCATTCCTGTGCTTGCATGAGAGACTTACGAAATTCGCCCTAACAATATTTAAACCAGTCGTGTATTTTTGGCACAGCTTATACAATTTTCCAGCTTGCCGTCCGCGTTCCCGTCCCAAACGCGAGATTGGAAGCGGTTGGCGGTGCGTGTCGGATGTTTTGCCGACGTGTTCTGTTCAACGTAGGGTATCGCTGCGGCGGCATCAAATATTTCCGCCTCGCATCACGAAAATTGATCCCTCTTTTGAAGATCGCGCGTTAAGGTGACGTTGCTTGGCGACGGATTCTCCGATCGCATCTTTTCCCGCAGCCCGTCGTTTCCACCGATTTCCGGCCCGCTGCCGTCAGTCCGTTGAGTGCGCCCCGCATGGATTCCGAACACTCCCAGCCGATGAAGGGTATTTCCCTCAAGGTTTTCTCCGTCGTGATTTTCGTATGCATGGCAACGCTGATCAAGGCGGCAGGAACCGGGATTGCCACCGGCCAGATTACCTTCTACCGCTCCGCCTTCGCCATGGTGCCGATCCTGGGATATCTGGCTTTCAAAGGGCATTTGCGCACCGCTTTCTACACCAAGGACTTTTTTGGACACCTGGCGCGCGGCTTCATCGGCATTCTGGCGATGAGCTTTGGCTTTTATGGTTTGGTGCATTTGCCGCTGCCCGAAGCCATCGCGATCGGTTACGCCATGCCGTTGCTTGCCGTGGTTTTTGCTGCCGTCTTCCTGAAGGAGACAGTCCGGATCTACCGCTGGTCGGCGGTGCTGATCGGGCTTGTCGGCGTCATGATCATTACCTGGCCGCGGCTGACGCTGATGCGCGATGGCGGCTTCGGTTCGCAGGAGGCGCTCGGGGCCTTGGCCGTGCTGCTGTCGGCGGCACTCGGCGCTGTCGCCATGGTGCTGGTGCGCAAGCTGATCGCCAGGGAACGCACGCACACCATCGTGCTCTACTTCTCCCTCTCGGCCTCCTGTTTCTCGCTGCTGACGCTGCCCTTTGGCTGGGAGCCCTTGCCTTGGAAAGCCTTCCTGTTGCTGATGGCGGCAGGCTTTTGCGGCGGTGTCGCCCAGATCCTTTTGACGCAGAGCTATCGTTATGCCGATATGTCGACGATCGCACCCTTCGAATACACCTCCATCCTCCTTGGGCTGCTCATCGGCTATTTCCTGTTCGACGAGGTGCCGTCCGGCATCATGCTGATCGGCACGGCGATCGTGGTCGGCGCCGGCATCTTCATCATTTTCCGGGAGCACCAGCTTGGCCTCGAGCGCAAGGGCGCGCGAAAACACGTCACCCCGCAGGGATGATCGTCGGCTGACGGTTCAGGGCGATTGGGCCGGAGCCGTATCATCTTCAATCAGATCGGCCGGCCGCACCGCCTGGTTCATCGCGTTGACCGCCTCGGTCCCTGGTGTCGGAACGGTGTTGGCCTGGAAATCGGTCTTGGCGACGAGACCGTCCCTGTGGCTGCGCTTCGCGATACGCCAGGCCGCATAGGCGGCGTAAAGGGCAAAATAGACGGCGATCACCATGAAAAGCGAGGCGGGACCGAACCGGTCCATCACCGGCCCGACCATCAGCGGTCCCGAGATCGTGCCGACACCATAGGTGATCATCATGCCCGAGGAGACCTCGACATACTCGTTCGGCCGGGCAAGATCGTTGGCATGCGCCACGTTGAGCGCATAGATCGGAAACAGAACCGAGCCGACGAAGGCCGCGATCACATAGAGCACCAGCGGGCTGGAACCGACGAAAACGACCATGGCAAGGCAGGAGATAACGCCGACGATGCCGCAGCCGACCATGACGATGCGCCGGTCCATCCGGTCGGATGTCCTGCCGATCGGGATCTGCGATATGGCGCTGCCGGTCAGGAGCGCTGCCAGCAGCGTGGCACCCTCGGCGGTCGAAAGGCCGATCTTCTGAGTGAAGACACCGCCGAGATTGAGCCAGGCGCCGGACATGGCGCCCGCAAGAAAGGCGCCGACGACGGCGACCGGCGAGCGGCGGAACAGCCCGGGAACGTCGAAATTGGCCTGGACCGGCGGCGCGGGCATTGCCGAGGACGAGAGCGCCGTCGGCAGCAGCGCCAGCGAGAACAAGACGCCGCAGAGAATGAACAGCGATGAATTGGTCGGATCGCCGAGCGGCACCAGATACTGCCCGCCGATCGTGCCGACCATGGTGGTGATCAGGTAGAACGAGAACAGCATGCCGCGGTTCTCGTTGGTCACCCGCTCGTTGAGCCAGCTCTCAATGACGAGGTAGCTACCCGAAATGGCAAAGCCGGAAATGGCGCGAAAGAAGATCCAGGCTCGCCAGTCGACCACCAGCCCGCACATCAGGATGGCGACGCTGAGCAGCGTGATCAGTGCGGCAAACACCCGCACATGGCCAACGCGCAACACGAATTTCGGCGTGACGATGCACGACAGGGTGAAGCCCAGCGTATAGCCGGTGGCAATCCAGGAGATGACCAGCGTCGACCAGCCCTCAGCCACCGAGCGAACCGGCAGCACATAGCTCGCCAGCCCGAAGCCGACCATCATCAGGAGCGTGGAGAGGATCAGGCTGAACACGGATCTGAGGCTGGCCAGCATGAACGCTCCGGATGCGCTGCCTGCCGGATGCTTGATGACGCTCAAGCGGTCAGGGATGCGCGGAAAAAGGTTGGAGCGGATTGCGCGACCTGAGAAACGCCCGGCACGCCGCTCTTGGAATCAAAGAACGAGTGTCGCTCTATCCAATTTCCCTGACGCTGTCGATTGCGACAGGCTTTGGCGCAGAAGAGGAATATGGCCGCGATGCGGCCCGAAGACGATGAATTACTTCGGCAGGAAGCCGCTAGCCGCATTCCGGTCCGCATTGGCAGCCGGCGCTTCCTTGCTCAGGCGCGTATATTCGCGCGAGGCGCGCACGGCGGTGCCGATGTCGTCGAGGAGGATCCGGATAGAGCGGATGGATGCTGACATGATCGGATACCTTTAGAAAAGCTGCAACAATACAAGGGCGCGCAGTTGCGCATGCCCTTGGGGGTTAGCGCTGGATGAATTCCGCGAAAATCTGGGCCGGACGTGTCTTGTGGCCGTAGCCGGCTGCCGTCATCTGTTCGTTCGCGGCCGAGCCAAAGCTGGCGAAGGGCGTGCGAAGGGGCGATCCGGCGTGGCGGAGCGTTTCAAAGCCGCTGTGCAAAGGGCGAAAACGGGCAGTCATGGTTCAATTCCTTATTCCAGTCCTCCCGTCTTTTTATATTGCACCGCAACATTGATTCCGCAACGGCCGCATGCGCGTTGCTGGTATGCGCAATCCGCATGGCTTTCTTCATCGTTTGTTCACAAATCAGGCAGGCGGTCTGTTCAGGCGGTTTTAACCACAAATCCGGGCGCGAAATGCCAGGAGATCCTGCCAGGCCAGCCGCTTGCTGGCCGGCGCCGACATCAGGTCCTGCGGGTGCAGGGTGGCGAGGGCGGGAACCGTCGTGCCGCCGGTCGGCCCGCCGATCGGAATATCGCGCCATTCGCCGCGCATGTGATGGATCATCTCGTTGCCGCCGAAGAAGAAACGGGCAGCGAAATTACCGAGGATCAGCAGGTGCCGGGGTTCCGCCAGTACGATCTGGCGCTCGATGAACGGACGGCAGATGTCGGTTTCGCGGGACGAGGGCGGGCGGTTCCCCGGCGGGCGCCAGGGAATGACATTGGTGAGCAGCACGGACGACCGGTCCAGCCCGATCGCTGCCAGCATGCGTTCCAGCATCTGCCCCTGCTTGCCCGAAAAGGGGACGCCCTCGCGATCGTCGTCACCGTTCGGCACAGGGCCGATCACCATGATGCCGGAGGACGGGTTGCCATCGGCAAAAACCATGTTTCGGGCGCTGTTTTTCAGATTGCAGCCGGAAAAGGCCTCCATGGCGCTCTTCAGTTCAGCCAGAGACCGGGCGGAATCGGCGGCAAATCGCGCTTCGGCGATTGCCTGTTCGTCGGGAATGGCCATTTGCGGGACGGCAGCCGGTGCCGCTGGCCCCTTGTTGCCGGCGGAATTGCCTCTTTCTCGGGCAGTTGGCGTATGTGGCGCATCGTTCCGCTCTGAGGCCTGCGCTTTTTGCATGGCTTGCGCGGCGCCATTGCCGCGTGCCGCCTTTGCCTGGGCAAACTCCGCGAAGCGATCGACAGGCTCGTCTTCCAGCAGCCATTCGACGCCCGCTTCCGCATGGAAATGTAGAAGGGCGGCAAGTTCGGCCGGGCTCATGGTGTCGCTGGAGATCATGGGTTTCTTGTACAGAAGCGCGGGCGGGCAGGGAAGACTATTGGTGATGCTATCGCATAGGGATTTACGATGTCAGCACCGCTCTCCCTCTTCTCCCCAGCGGGGAGAAGTGTCGAGCGTAGCGAGACGATGAGGGGGCGGTGCGGCAAATTCTTGTGTGCTTGGCCCCCTCATCCGGCCCTACGGGCCACCTTCTCCCCGCCGGGGAGAAGAGGGAACCACCAATCACGCCGCCATCGCCGTCCAGCGCTCGATGTCGTCGCGCTCGCCGATCAGCGCAAGGCCGTGGGCGATGGAGAGAAGCTCGCCGCCGCTTTCGATGCGGTCGGCCGCAAAGCGGTTCTCGAAGATGCGGCGGATGGCCGGCACGAAGGATGTGCCGCCGGTCAGAAACACCTTGTCGATGCCCTCGGGGAGCGTGTTTGTCGTGGTCAGTACCTCGTCCAGCGCCTCCTCGATCCGGGCGAGATCGGGGGCGATCCAGCTTTCGAAATCGCCGCGGCGCACCGTCTGCCGGCTCTTTTCGCCGAGCGGCGCGAAATAGAATTCCGTTTCTTCCGCGTGCGACAGCCGCATCTTGGTGGCCGACACCGCCTGATAGAGCGGGTAACCCTCGTCATGGTCGACGAGATCGACGAAGGCTTCGAGTTTTTCCGGCTCGACGGCGGAGCGCACCAGTTGCTTCAGGTCGGTGAAGTCCTTCAGTGTCTTGAAGATCGACAGCTGGTTCCATCGGCCGAAATTGGCATAGTAGCTGGAGGGTACGTCGAGCAGCTTGTCAAAACTCTTGAACTGGCTGCCCTTGCCGATCAGCGGCGAGACCACCGTGTCGATGATGCGGAAGTCGAAATGATCGCCGGCGACGCCGACGCCGGAATGGCCGACCGGAACCGCTGTCAGTTTGCCGGCATGGCTTTCGAAGCGGATGATCGAATAGTCGGTGGTGCCGCCGCCGAAATCGGCCACCAGCACGGTGGCATCCTTCTTGAGGTTCTGGGCAAAGTAAAACGCCGCCGCCACCGGCTCATAGACATAGTGGACTTCCGGAAAATCGAAGGAGGAAAGCGCCCGGTCGTAGCGCTCCAGCGCCAGGTTTTCGTCCGGGCTCGAGCCGGCAAAACGAACGGGCCGGCCGACGACGATACGCTTGTAGTCATCCCGCCAGCCATCGCCGGCATAATCGGCGATCCGCGTCAGGAATGACCGCATCAGATCCTCGAATGTGTTGCGCCGGGCAAAGATCAGCGTGCCCTGGAACAGGGGGCTCGCGGCAAAGGTCTTGATCGACTGCAGGAAACGCGCTTCGCCGGGATTGTCGATGAACTGCTGGATCGCCGCCTGGCCCGCTTCGATCTTCACCGCTGCGGCGCCCAGCTGCGCATGCTTCATGAAGGACAGGGCGGTGCGCATCGAATCGGTGGTGCCGGCCGTGCTGGTAAAGCGCAGCGACTGCGTCGTGTCGCCCTGCGAGGCGGCAAGCACCGAGTTGGTCGTGCCGAAATCGAAGCCGAGTGCCTTGGCCATTGTGGTCTCCGTCTGTGGTGTCCACCGGCCAGCGGCGGATGTCGTCTCGCCGGCGCACGCGCAGCCTCGGAATGCCTTGCGGCAACCGGAAAGCGGGAGATGGCGGAGGGCTCTGTCTATTTGGAGGGCGCCTCTTCGCATGGGGCGAAGGCCAAAGCAAGGCAGGATGGGGGGAGATCAATTGGTCGCAGTGCATTTCACATTTTTACGTTTACGTGCACGTCATATATTTGTATCCTGTCGCATGATGTCATGCGCAAATGCGCTTGGCTGCCGTCGCAGACTGGCTCGACAAGTCCTGCCGTATTTGCCATGACGGAGGCTAAGAATTGGGAACAAAACCGCGCAAAATGGCCGGGTGCGACTGGAGACGATGAGATGAGCGAGCCACAGGAACTGCCCGAGCGCGAATCGATGGAATTCGACGTGGTGATCGTCGGGGCGGGGCCGGCCGGTCTTGCCGCCGCCATCCGTCTGAAGCAGGTCAATCCGGAGCTTTCCGTCGTCGTTCTGGAAAAGGGCGCGGAGGTCGGCGCGCATATCCTGTCGGGCGCCGTGGTCGATCCGATCGGCATCGACCGGCTGCTGCCGGGCTGGCGTGAGGAAGGCGACCATCCCTTCAAGACCGAGGTCAAGGACGACCAGTTCCTGTTGCTGGGTCCTGCCGGTTCCATCCGCCTGCCGAACTTTTTGATGCCGCCGCTGATGAACAATCACGGCAATTACATCGTCTCGCTCGGCCTCGTCTGTCGGTGGCTCGCCGAAAAGGCGGAAGGCCTCGGCGTCGAGATCTATCCGGGCTTTGCCGCGACCGAAGTGCTCTACAACGATGCCGGCGCCGTCATCGGCGTTGCCACCGGCGACATGGGCGTCGAGAAGAGTGGCGAACCGGGACCGAACTTTGCCCGCGGCATGGAGCTGCTGGGCAAATACACCCTGATCGGTGAGGGCGTGCGCGGTTCGCTCGCCAAGCAGCTGATTTCGAAGTTCGATCTCTCGAAGGATCGCGAGCCGCAGAAATTCGGCCTTGGCATCAAGGAGCTCTGGCAGGTCAAGCCCGAGAACCACAAACAGGGTCTCGTGCAGCATTCCTTCGGCTGGCCGCTCGGCATGAAGACCGGCGGTGGTTCGTTCCTCTATCATCTTGAGGACAATCTGGTCGCCGTCGGCTTCGTCGTCCACCTCAACTACAAGAACCCCTATCTCTATCCGTTCGAGGAATTCCAGCGCTTCAAGACACATCCGGCGATCCGCGGCACGTTCGAGGGCGGCAAGCGGCTGACCTATGGCGCCCGCGCTATCACCGAGGGCGGCTACCAGTCGGTGCCGAAGCTGTCCTTCCCCGGTGGCGCGCTGATCGGATGTTCGGCCGGCTTCGTCAATCTGCCGCGCATCAAGGGCAGCCACAACGCTGTTCTGTCGGGCATCCTCTCGGCCGAGAAGATCGCCGATGCGATTGCGGCCGGCCGGGCGAATGACGAACCGGTGGAGATCGAGAACGGCTGGCGCGACAGCGCCATCGGCCAGGACCTGAAGAAGGTCCGCAACGTCAAGCCGCTGTGGTCGAAGCTCGGCACCGCCGCTGGCGTCGCGCTCGGCGGTCTCGACATGTGGACCAACACGCTGTTCGGCTTCTCATTCTTCGGCACGCTGAAGCACGGCAAGACTGACGCGCAGTCGCTGGAGCCGGCGTCGATGCACAAAAAGATCGACTATCCGCGCCCGGATGGCGTGCTGACCTTCGATCGCCTCTCCTCGGTGTTCCTGTCGAACACCAATCACGAGGAAAACGAGCCGGTGCACCTGAAGGTCAAGGACATGGCGCTGCAGAAGTCGTCCGAGCACGATGTCTATGCCGGCCCGTCGACCCGCTACTGTCCGGCCGGCGTCTACGAATGGGTGGAAAAGGATGGCGAGGACGTCTTCGTCATCAACGCCCAGAACTGCGTCCACTGCAAGACCTGCGACATCAAGGATCCCAACCAGAACATCAACTGGGTGCCGCCGCAGGGCGGCGAAGGGCCGGTCTATCCGAATATGTGAGATTCATGGAGAAGCGGAACTTCGAGAGGCAAACGGCATCGCTGCGATCTTTCTTGCAGACGGGTGAACTGGGGCCGATCAATTTCGCCATGACACTCCTGGACGTCGCAGCGCTGCTCGGTCCGCCCGAGTGGTGGATCACGGACAGCGACGACGTTGTTCCGCTGTACTGGGGGTATTCCGGCCTTGAGCTTTCGTTTTCGGAAGATAGTCCCCATAAACTTCGATGCATTAAGCTTGGCACCGGGTTTAAACCGGACGGAAAATATTCCACGCTCGGTCGCCTATTGCGTCTGTCTAATGACGGCTTGAGAGACGACATGAGAATGTCGGAGTTTCTGAAACTCTTCCCAGCCGGTGCCGAAGGCACTCAGGTCGGAGTGTGCGGAGCAAATTGGAGTCCAGTCATGGATATCTGCACACCAAATGTTCGTGTGATCTATGACCTCAGTACCCGTGATGAAGAACTTCTGGAAGACGCGGCCTCGGATGGTAAGTCGCCGATCGAGTTGATTGCGATGAAGGATGCATTGTCACGCCGAACCGGTATTTATTCGATAGCCGACCCGCTTGAAGATCGGATACCTGCAGAAAATTGGAGGGACTTCTCTGTAAACGAGTATTTGGCGCTAGTTGAAGGCCGCAAAACAAATTGAACAGCGTGCCAACTTCAGTTTTCTGATCCGAAATCATTGTCGATCTTCAACAACAGACGCGCGCTTAACCAGCCATTAACCATGTTTTCCTTAATTTCGGTGGCGTCAACCCGATTTTAAGGAAACTCTCATGTCGCTATCCCGCCGTGGCCTGCTGCTCGGCATGTCTGCTCTCCTTGCCGGTTGTTCGACCAACGGCCCCAACCATGCGGCCAACTACGCATCATTGCCGGACGAAAAATTTCCGCTGCCTGCCATGCCGCTGGAAAAGATCAAACCGGAACTGCGGCGGCAGGAGGTGGCTTACGCGACGAAATATGACGCGGGCACCATCGTCGTCGATACGCCGGCGCGGCGGCTCTACTATATTCTGGGGGACGGACGGGCGATGCGCTACGGCATCGGCGTCGGCCGAAACGGCTATGCGCTGGCAGGCTCCGCCTATATCGGCCGCAAGGCGGAATGGCCGACATGGACGCCGACGGGCAACATGATCCGGCGCGATCCCGGCAAGAACATGAAATATGCCGGCGGTCTTCCCGGCGGGCCGAACAACCCGCTCGGCGCGAGGGCGATCTATCTCTACCAGAACGGCAACGACACCATGTTCCGCATCCACGGCACCACGCAGCCTTGGTCGATCGGCCAGGCAATGTCGAGCGGGTGCGTGCGCATGCTCAATCACGATGTCGTCGAACTGTATGAACGGGCAACGGTCGGCGGCCGCGTCGTTGTCCTGCAGGCCTGATCTCCAGCCATTTCATACGAAAACGGCCCGGATAAACCGGGCCGCAGGACTGAAAGCAACGATGCAATCGGGCTCAATGCTTTCTTGAGAAAAATCCCGTCGAGAGCGCGACGCCCAGACCGGTGATGACGGCCGCGCTGATCTCCAACAGCCCGATCTCTTCGCCAAGCAACAGGCCGCCGCCCAGTGTTGCCAGCACCGGCGTGATCGCGGTGAAGGCGGCTGCCTGCGTGCCGCCCAGCGCCTTGACGGCCATGCCATAGGCGACCATTGCCGTCAGCCCGGAAAGAACGCCCTGGCTCAGCACCTGCAGCGCGATTTCATTGGCGGGCGTAATGCCGAGCGACGTTCCGTAGATCAATGCCAGGCCGATATGGATGAGGAACGACCAGAGGGCGATGACGGCACCGGCCTCGATGGCCGTCAGACCCGAGCGCTTGAAGGCGTGGGTATAGCTTGCCCAGAGGAGGGCTGCCGCCGGCAGTAGGATGAAGCTCGTCCACGGAATGACGGCGCTCGACAGGCTGCCGGCAAGCAGGATGCCGACGCCAGCGAGAATGGCGGCAAGGCCCAGCCAGCGGCTGGCATCCGGCCGTTCCTTGAAGATGAAGACGCCGATGAGGGCTGCGGCCAGCGGCATCGATCCGCCCAGCAACGTGCCGGCCGAGGCAGCGGGCGTGGCGTGGATGGCAAAGGTTGTCAGCTGGAAGAACAGCGCGCCGGCGCCGGCGACCATCAGGGCGAGAAGATGCGCCGGAACGCCCTTCGGCAATAGCCCCAGCCGCCACCAGACTGGGGCAAGCACTATTGCCGGAACGCCATAGCGGATCAGGCCGATATCGATCGTTCCAAGCGGCGTCGCGGCACTGTGGCGGGTGGCAAGGATCCAGCTTGCCCAGATCAGCACGGTGACCGTGCCGCCGACATAACCGGCAGTCGCCGAGGGGGAATTGGTGCGGGTGAAGGCGAGCGTATTCATGGAACCAACCTTTCTTTCGAGCGTGAAAATCTCTTCGTGTGAAAGAAAAGGTAGCGCCAAAGGTCGAGGCATGTCCTTGCTTTTTGTGCTCCAAAATTTATTATATAAGCAATTATCTGCCAATCGTAACGGGAATAATTCTTGAACATGCCAAGTCTCGATAAATTCGATATTGCCATCCTTCGCATCCTGCAGGAGGATGCGCGGGCGACGAACGTCGAGATCGCCGAGCGGGTTAACCTCTCGCCGTCGCCGTGTCTGAGGCGTATCCGCAATCTGGAGAAATCCGGCGTGCTGCGCGGTTATCGCGCCGATATCGACCGCAAGCAGGTGGGGCTCGGGCTCACCGTCTTTGTCGAAATCAAGGTCGCCCGGCACAGCCAGGAAAACGCGCTGTCGCAGCAGGAGTCGCTGATGGTCATCCCGGAAGTGGTCTCCTGTTTCATGATTTCCGGTAGCGCCGATTTTCTGGCCGAGGTGGTGGTCGCGGATCTGGCTGCCTATGAGACGCTGCTGACCGAAACGCTGCTTGCCCTGCCGGGTGTGGCCGACATCCGCTCCAACTTCGCCATCCGCACGATCAAGACCGGCGGCGCCCTCAAGCTGCCGGAGCCGCGTTGACGAAAAGCACCCGCCGGACGTACCCGGCAGGTGCTTCGCCCCTGTGCGTGTCGGTGGTGCTACGCGTTAATTTCCGCAAAGGCGGGACGGGAAGCTGTGACCGGCTTGCGCTGGGGGGCGGATTTCCAGGCGACCACCATCAGACCGCCGACCACGGTGATGTGTTCCATGACGACATAGAACTCCAGCGTCTTGATTGGCTCTTGCATGGTCCAGAAAGTATGGGCGATCGGGATGGTCAGCACGGTAAAGACCGCGAGTGCACCGGCGCCGAGCCAGGCCCAGCGATTGGCGATGATGAGTGCCGAGCCGCCGAGCTGGGTGACGATGACGGCTGCATTGAAAAGCGGAGCCGGTTCGAGGCCGAAATGGGACATCTCCGCCACGCCGGCGTTGAAATCGATGAGCTTGGCAAGGCCACTGGCCCAGAACATGTAGGTCAGGATTGTGCGTGCGAGATAGCCGAATGCGCGGGAACTGATAAAGGAAGGCATTTTTTCTCTCCGGGAACAGGTGATGAAACTGCCCCGGAGCCGGTCCCTGCTGCGGGCTTCGGGCCGGTCTCCGGGGCAGCGCTGCGTCATCGGACCGGGAGGCTGGTTTGATGCGCCGCGCTGTCTCCTGTTTATGGGGAGCGGTGAAGAGGCGGGGTTCCCGCGGGAACTGCGGAAAAGCCTCGATTTACGAATGCCGGATGCCTCAGAATCCGGCGAGCACCAGCTTGCCCTTGGTCCGGCCCGTTTCGATCAGCGCATGGGCCTTCTTCAGGTTTTCGGCATTGATCAGACCCAGCGTTTCCGTCAGCGTCGAGCGGATCTTGCCGGTATCGATCAGCCGGGCGACCTCGGTCAGAATCCTGTTCTGCTCTTCCATGTCCTTGGTCTTGAACAGCGAGCGGGTGAACATCAGCTCCCAGTGGATGGAAACGGCCTTGCGCTTGAATGGCATGACATCCAGCACCTTCGGATCGTCGATCAACCCGAACCGGCCCTGCGGTGCGATCAGTTGAATGATCTCGTCCAGATGGTCGGCGGTATTGGTGGTCGAAAAGACGAAGGCCGGTGCGCCGAGCGCCAGCTGGTCGATCTGGTGCGCCAGCGGCTTGGAGTGATCGAGTACGTGATGGGCACCGAGATCATAGGCCCATTTCTGTGTCTCGGGGCGCGACGCGGTGGCGATCACGGTGAGGTTGGTCAGCGCCCGCGCCAGCTGGATGGCGATCGAGCCGACGCCGCCGGCGCCGCCGATGATCAGGATCGCATTGGAGGCGCCAGGCACCGGATCGTTGACCTTCAGCCGGTCGAACAAGGCCTCCCAGGCGGTAAGCGAGGTAAGAGGCAGGGCAGCGGCGGCGGGGAAATCCAGCGTTTCCGGCTTCTTGCCGACGATGCGCTCGTCGACCAGATGGAATTCGGCATTCGAGCCCGGCCTGTCGATGGCACCGGCATAAAAGACCGCGTCCCCCGGCTGGAACAGCTTGACGCCGGGGCCGACCGCCTTGACGATCCCGGCCGCGTCCCAGCCAAGCACTTTCAACTGGTCCGGTTCCGGCTTCGCATTGGCGCGGACTTTCGTGTCCACCGGGTTGACCGAGACGGCCTTGATCTCGACGAGAATGTCCCGGCCCTCCGGTGTCGGAACGGGCAGCTCTACATCGAGCAGCGACGTTTCGGCGGAGATGGCTTGGGGGGTCTTGTAGGCAATGGCACGCATTGGCGAGCTCCTTCATGTTTGAACAGAAGCTAGATGCGCATTATGTTCCAAAGGCGCAAGAATGCACAGGAAGTGTATAGAGTACACAAAAGGATACCGTGAATGCCGCGTGTTCGCCACAAGCTGCTCGACTGTTCTCCCGGCTGCCCGGTCGAGGGTGTGCTTCACCTGATCGACGGCAAATGGAAGGGCGTCATCCTCTATCACCTGCTGGAGGGCACGATGCGCTTCAACGAAATCCGCCGCCGCCTGACGAGTATCACGCAGCGCATGCTGACGAAGCAGTTGCGTGAACTGGAGGCTGATGGCCTGATCGAGCGCACGGTTTTTGCCGTGGTGCCGCCAAGGGTCGATTACTGCCTGACGCCGCGCGGCCGCAGCCTTGAGCCCGTCATCATGGCGATGAAGCGCTGGGGCGACGAGCATATCATGCTGCAGGCTGCAGAATAGCTGGCCTGCTCGAACAGGTTTCCCGGTTGCGAATATAAACATTCGTTATTTTGCCAAGGCCCGCTGAAAACCAGCCCTTGCCGCTCCATATGTCCCTGACAAGCGGCAAGGAGCCCGAATGAAAATCAAAGCCATTTTCAATCGCGACGGTGGAACGTTTCGCACGACGGACATGGAGGCCTACGGCCAACAGGTCGATGAGGTTTTTCGCGGGGCGGGCCACGAGATCGAAATCGCGGTCGTCGATGGCAGCGAGATGAATGAAGCCCTGGAAAGGACCGCGCGGCGCGACGATCTGGACGCGATGATCGCAGGGGGCGGTGATGGCACGATCTCGGCGGCTGCCGCCGTTGCCTGGAAGAATGGCCTGCCGCTCGGCATCGTTCCAGCGGGTACGATGAACCTGTTTGCCCGGGCACTAAAACTGCCCCTTGATATCTGGAAGGTGCTGGACGTGCTTGCCGACGGCAGGGTGGTCGATGCCGATATCGGCAGCGCCGACGGCCGGGCCTTCGTTCACCAGTTTTCCATGGGCCTGCATGCCCGCATGGTGCGTTACCGCGAATCCTACAGCTTCGCCTCGCGGCTCGGAAAAATCCGTGCCAGCACGCGCGCGGCGGTGGGGGTGATGTTCAATCCGCCGGAGTTCGAGATCGAATTCGAGGTGGACGGCGTTCGCGAAAGGCGCGAGGTTTCCGCAATCTCGGTGTCTAACAATCATTTCGGCCCGAGCGCGCTGATGTATGCCGACGATGTGACCGGCGGCCATCTGGGCTTCTATACCGCACCGCCATTGAAGCCGTCAGGCGTCGCCAAGCTGACCTTCGATATCATGCGCGGCAAGTTCCGCGAAAGCGCGCTGATCACCGAAATGAGCGTATCGACCGTCAATCTGCATTTCCCGCGGGCGCGCCGCAACACCAACTGCGTCATTGACGGCGAACTGCTGCCGGTCGGACGCGACGTCGCTCTGCGCATTCATCCAGGCGAACTGAAACTGCTTGTCGGCAAGTGACCGGGTGACAGACAGGCTTCAGTTCTTTTCCTGCGGCAGCCAGAGATAGCCGAAGCCGTAGCGGTCAGCCTCCTTGCCGAGGTAATAGGCCGGTGCCGCATAGAGCGGCTTGATGTCTTCGCCCGCCACGCCGCCTTCGCGCAGCTTCCGTGCGAGGCTTTCGGGAAACGCCGGTTCAAGCTCGCCGTTGCTGCGCCAGATCACCAGAACCGGCCCTGCCGCCCGCCAGCCCGCGGCCAGTGGCGTTGGCGGGTCGGAAGGCAGGATGACAGGGGTGTTTGGCAGCTGCAGACGCGCATTGCCGGCAAGGTTGGTATCCTCGGCAATCAGCAGCGCAGGCTGAATGGACCGGTTTTGGGTAACCTCGCTGATGAAAGCGTCATAGGGGATATTGAGTTTGTTGTATGAGCCAAGCATCGGCGATGTCACGACCCGCGCCGACACGCCAACGAGCACCGCGATGATCATGATGAAAAGCGGGATGGCGAAGCGCTTCAGCCTGCCTGTTGTCTCTATGCCGGCTGCGTCGATCTTCAGACAGAGATAAATCGGCCAGAGCACGAGGAACAGTGCCAGCCATTTCTCCCGGATATTGCTGGCGCCGAGACCGAGAACGATCAACAGAACGGCAAACAGGCAAACGACGATCATCCGTCCGGCGATGCGGGTCCATTGGCTTTCGGTGCGACAGATCCGCTTGATATCGAACGGAAAAGCCACGGCAAAGAAGACGAGCGGCAGAACACTGCCGCCGACGAAGGCCGAAAATAGCGAAAAGGTTCCCTGGAGCGCCTGGGCCAACCGTCCGCCCGGCATACCCTCCTTCATTTCCTTGATCGTGCCGGCGGAGGCCAATGTCAGGTTGTTGAAAATCCAGTAGGCGTGCGGCAGGACGATCGCCCCGGCGACGGCAAGGGACACGATGATCCGCCAGTCGAAGATGCGCTGACGCAAATCCCGCTCCGGAAGGACGGCAAGGATCGCCGCGACCGGCACAAGCGCGAAATTGTATTTCGAAATCAGCCCTATGCCGACCGCGATCCCGGTTACGAGATAGGAAAAGACACTTGGACTGCGCAGCGTTCTGAAGAAGCCGTAGAGAAACAGCGACACCGCAAACAAGGCGGAGACCGTGTGCGAGAGGTCCCGTTGCGCCAGCAGAAAAACCGGCGGCAGGGTGAGTACCCCGAGCATTGCCATTGTTGCCAGGGACCTGTCCTTGATAACGATCCTGGCGGCAAGGCCGTAGAACAGACAGCACAGGAAAAGCTGTACATGTTTGAGAGCGGTCAGCGCCGTTAGTGAAATGCCGAACGTCTCTACCACGGCATATTGCAGCCAATTGTAGAGAGGCGGCTGGCGGCCGTAGCCAAGCGCCAGAAACTGCGAAACGAAAGCCTGTTCGCCTTCATCGATTTCAAGCGCGGAAGAGATGAAGACCCGTATGACCACACACAGGACAAAATAGGCGGCAACGGCGTAGATCATAGTGTCATAGAATATCGAGTCGGTGCGGCGGGAAGCGATATTAGACATCGGCCTCTTCTCGATCGAAGACCTTGCGCACGATATAGGGCGGCGTGTCGTTCTCACCGGAATAAAGCCGCGCCATCATCTCGGAAAGAATGCCGGTGGTGATCAGCTGGACCGATGAGAGGAACAGCATGACCCCGACGATCAGCATAGGTCTTGCGCCGATATCGTTGCCGAGCACGAACTTGTCGATGAACAGATAAAACAGGATCAGGGCGCTGAGTCCGCCGGCAGCCAGTCCTATCGAGCCGAAGAAATGCCCCGGCCGTGCCTTGTAGCGCATGAAGAACAGCACCGAGAGCAGGTCGAGGATGACGCGGAAGGTGCGCGAAATGCCGTACTTCGACGTTCCGTGCTGGCGGGCGTGATGCGTAACCGGCATCTCGCCGATGCGGCTGCTCGGCACGACACCGGCCACCCAGGCCGGAATGAAGCGGTGCATCTCGCCCATCAGCTTGACCTGCTTGATGATCGAGGCCTGGTAGACCTTCAGGCTGCACCCATAATCGTGCAGCTTGACGCCGGTGATCTTGCCGATCAGATAGTTGGCGCACCAGGACGGTATCTTGCGCAGGAACAGCCCGTCCTGCCGGTTCTTGCGCCAGCCGACGAGAAGGTCGAGTTCGCGCTCTTCGATCGCCTTGACCATCGCCGGAATGTCGCGCGGATCATTTTGCAGATCGCCGTCGAGCGTGGCGATCAACCGTCCGGTGGCGGTATCGATGCCGGCCTGCATGGCGGCCGTCTGGCCGAAATTGCGCTGAAGCTCAACGATCTTCAACCGCAGGCCGCCATCGGACAGCGCCTTGCGGGCGTTCAGCAGGGTGGCGTCGGTGCTTCCGTCGTCAACGAGGATCAATTCCCAGGACTTGCCGAAATTCGCCATGGCTTCGCTGATTCGCGTTACCAGCGGTCCGACGCTTTCCTCTTCATTGTAGATCGGCACGACCACGGACAATTCGATAGGCTCGACAATGCCGGCCTCTGTCCTGTTTGCTTCCAAGATGGGATCCAATATCAAAGCCTCTATAACGCCGCAGGTTCTCTCGCCTGGGTTCTCATGGTAACAGCCGTCTTCCCATAGCACCCGACAGGAAAGTAGCAAATATATGAATGCAGAAGGGGATGCCAGCCGGGGCTCATGGCTTGTCCGCAACCGGATGACCGTCCTGTCCCTGGGCGCAGTGATCGCCTATGCCGCATTCGTCCAGTGGATATGGGGCTGGCCGGCACTGTTTCGGCAATGGGCGGAAATCGGTCTCCTTCCGGTGCTATCGGCGCTTGCTCTGCTGGTCGGCACCTACTTCATCCGCTGCTACCGGATCTACGACTATTTCCCCAATGAGACGCACGGCCGCTTCCTGACGCTCCTGCGTGTGACCCAGGTCCATAATCTTCTCAACATCATGCTGCCCTTTCGGGCCGGCGAAACCAGCTTTCCCATTCTCATGCGCTCGGAATTCGCCGTCCCCCTGGCACGCAGCACATCGGCTTTGCTGCTGATGCGGCTGCTCGACCTGCATGCGCTGTTTGCCGCAGCGGGCATCGGTCTGGTCATCGGGACCGACAATCGGGCGCTGGGCTGGGTGCTGTGGGTTTTGTTCCTGGTCTCGCCGCTGGCGCTCTTCCTGCTGAAAGGCAGCATGATTGCCCTTCTGCAGCGTCTTCTGCCGGAAAAGCTCGGCAAGCTGCTGGTCGAGGTGGAAGCGGGGCTGCCGGCCAACGCGCTGGTCTTCGTCCGGGCCTGGCTGATGACCGTCCTCAACTGGTCGACGAAAGTCGCGGTGCTGGCCTGGGTGCTGGCCGTCATGGGCGTGCTGCCGCTTGCCGCCTGTTTCGGTGGGGCGCTTGGCGGTGAATTGTCGTCGGTCCTGCCGGTCCATGCGCCAGCCGGCGTCGGCACCTATCCGGCCGGAATCACCGCCGGCGCGATATCCTTCGGCGCGTCGGCGAAGGGGGCTGCCTTCGACCTGCTCGCCAGCGCCAGCGTCAACGCGCATCTGATGATCGTCGTGTCGGCAGTTGCCGGCACCTTGCTGTCGATCGGGCTTTCGCCGCGCCGCTGAGGCCTACTGGAAGGCGGTTTCGAAGAAGCTGCGCAGCTTGCGCGAATGCAGCTTTTCCGGCGGCATGGCGGCCAGTTTTTGCAGGGCGAGAATACCGATTTGCAGATGCTGGCTGACCTGCGTCTTGTAGAAGGCCGTCGCCATCCCCGGCAGCTTCAATTCCCCATGCAGCGGCTTGTCGGAGACGCAGAGCAGCGTTCCATAGGGCACGCGGAAACGGAAGCCGTTGGCGGCGATGGTGGCCGACTCCATGTCGAGCGCGATGGCGCGCGATTGCGACAGCCGCTTGACCGGCCCGCGCTGGTCGCGCAGTTCCCAGTTGCGGTTGTCGATCGTGGCGACGGTGCCGGTCCGCATGATCCGCTTCAGGTCGTATCCCTCATAGCCGGTCACCTCAGCCACCGCGTCCTGCATCGCCACCTGAACCTCGGCCAGCGCCGGGATCGGGATCCAGACGGGCAGGTCGTCGTCGAGCACGTGGTCTTCGCGCACATAGGCATGGGCCAGCACGTAGTCGCCCAGCGTCTGGCTGTTGCGCAGGCCGGCGCAATGGCCGAGCATCAGCCAGGCATGGGGTCGCAGCACGGCGATATGGTCGGTGATGGTCTTGGCGTTCGAAGGGCCCACACCGATATTGACGACGGTGATGCCGCCATGCCCCTTTTTCTTCAGATGGTAGGCAGGCATCTGCGGCAGGCGGGCCAGCGTCAGGTCCGAATCCGGCTTGTCCGATCCCGGCTGCGTAACGATGTTTCCCGGCTCGACGAAGGCGGTGTAGCCATTGCCGCCATCGGCCATCTGCTGGCGCGCCCAGATGCAGAACTCGTCGATGTAGAACTGGTAGTTGGTGAACAGCACGAAATTCTGGAAATGTGTGGCACTGGTCGCCGTGTAGTGGCTGAGGCGGGCCAGCGAATAGTCGACGCGTTGCGCGGTGAACGGCGCAAGCGGCGAGGGTTCGCCGGGACCCGGCTCGTAGGAACCGTTGGCGATCTCGTCGTCGGTCGTCGTCAGGTCTGGCGTGTCGAACAGGTCGCGCAAAGGGGTGTCGATATTCTCAGCCATCGCCGCTTCGACATAGGCGCCTTCGCCGAAAGCGAAATGCAGCGGGATCGGTGTTGCCGATTCGGAGACCGTGACGCCGACGCCATGGCTGCGGATCAAAAGGCCAAGCTGCTCCTTCAGATAGTGGCGGAACAGTTTCGGGCGGGTGACGGTGGTCGTATAGACACCGGGAGAACTGACATAGCCGTAGGATAGACGCGAATCGACATGGCTGAAGCTGCTGGTCTCGATGCTGACCTGCGGATAGCAGGCGCGATAGCGTGACGTCGGCGTTCCAGTCCGGCCAAGCTCGGTGAAGGCATCGACCAGGAACTTCGTGTTGCGCTCGTAGAGCGCCGACAGCGCATCGACGGCTGCGGCCGGATCATCGAACGTCTGCGGTTCGAAAGCGTCCGGCGTTGCGATGGAAAGGGCGGAAAGAGAAGAGATTCGTTTGCTCATGCGGCATTATAGGATGGCGTTTTTTACAAGCAAACGACAAGATTTGAATGCAGCGCAACCCTTTGGAAAAAGTGTGGTCAGCGCGGTCCGGCAAGAATGATGACCGTGCCGGCAACGGCGAGGGTCACGCCGGTCGCATCCCACCGGTCGGGGCGAATGCCCTCGGCAATCCACAGCCAGGCGAGCGACGCGGCGATGTAGATGCCGCCATAGGCCGCATAGGCACGTCCGGCCGCGGCAGAATCGATCAGGGTGAGGAGCCAGGCGAAGACCGCGAGGCTCGCCATGCCCGGTACGAGCCACCAGATCGGCTTGTCAAGTTTCAACCACGCCCAGAAGGAAAAGCAGCCGGCGATTTCCGCAAGTGCTGCAAGAGCATAGATGGCGAATGCGGAGATGGGCATGGCGTTCCTTCCTTGGCGATCCATAGGAAGACAGCGGATTCAAATGTGCAAGTATTTTGCGCGCGCCTGCTGCGTCAGCTCATCGACTGGCGTTGCAGCGTCACGAACAGCACGAGGCCGGCGCCTTGCTTGCCGACACTCTGGCCGGAAGCCTTGCTGTAGGCGACGGCCCCCATCGGGGCCATCAGAATGCTCGCCAAAGCGAGCATGCGCAGTGCAACGGTCGCAGAGGTGAGCATGGTGGACATGGCTTGTGGCCTTAAAGCTTGGCTTGCTCGCAGAATTTTGTGGTGTGCACTGTGCAGTCGGCGATCGAGCCGGCGTAGTTGTGGCGCCGCCGCTGCGTGTCGGCACTGACGGCCGCGGCAAGCGTCATCGCAAAGACGACCATGAGAAGGCTGATGATGGTGAGGCGGCGGGCGAGAATGTCCATGGTTTTGTCCGTTTGGTCGGGGTGCGTCGATCGGGGTTCAACTCGATGATAGTCTTTTCGCACATGCAAACTGAACTCTTCCTGAGACCCCGGTTCATCTCCCGTTCATCTTCGCGGCTTGCGTCCCCGTCAGCATGCCAGACTGCCCGCAGAAAATTGAAAAAGCTCCGGCGCCATGAATCGCCGGAGCATCCGCTGGACTACATGCGCGTCCAGGTCTGCGACTTGCAGAGGATCTTCAGGACGCAGCCCTGCATCTTCAGCGAACTGCCGCTGATCGACGCATTGCCGGTATAGGTCTTGTCGTTTGCGGGATCGGTGATCTCGCCGGAATAGCTGTCGCCGCTGCCGGCCAGGTTGCCGATGCGCTTGCCGGCGTGTTTTCCCGTCTTCAGCGTGATGCAATAGCTGCCGCCGCAGGACGCGATGGCCGCCGTCTCGCCGCTCGCGGTCTTCCAGTTGCCAACGATCGGTTCGGCGGAAAAGCTCGAAGCAGTCGCTGCCAGCGTCATGGCTGCCGCGAGAATGAATGTGCGGATCATAGTGTTCCTCCCTTAAAGTTCGCCGGATAGCCGTGCCGTGGGCACATAGTCCGCGCGAGATGTTGCCAGAGCTGGTCTCCTCACCGCTCAATGGGCGAAAAATAGCTTACGCGGACGTAAACGTAAATATGCGATTTCCCCGTTTTCCGCTGAAAATTTGCGGCAAATCAGGGCTTGCGGCGTGGCTGTTTTCGCGAGTTGGAAGATGCGACCGTTTTGCGTGGTTAGCGATTGGTTGAAATCGTCATCTGAATTTTCCGTAAAGATTGAGGCAAAAGCCAGCATTTGAAGGCGGTCGGATGTTTAACAAAAAGCCAAGTTTACCAATCGTTTGAACTTTGTTCGTCTCACATTAATCATGCATTTTAAGCGTGTATTGAAACCACTGCTGCATAGTTCAATCCATAAGACGAGCAGGGAAAAACACCCCGCCGAAACCCTTCGAGGGGCGAAAGCCGCACAAGACGGCCGCCCCTCCAAGGAGCCTTAAAAAGGCAGGTAAAACAGGGACTGCAGACAGTACCAACCAGGCAAACAGGGACACGAGAAATGGCACGCTTTGACATTCAGAATGCTTCGGATGCCACGATGGGTGGCGAGAACCGCGCGGACGTTTTCTGCGAAATGGGTTTGATGTATGCAACCGGACGTGGTTGCGATATCGATCTTGTCGCCGCGCACAAATGGCTTAACATCGCAGCGATCAAGGGCTCCGACCGGGCAGCTGCGCTGCGCGCGGATCTGGCGATGACCATGAGCAAGACCGATCTTGCCACGGCCCTGCGTGCCGCCCGCGAATGGATGACAATGCATTGAAGTATGATCGCATCGCCGACAGGCGGTAGAGGCCGAGACCTCCGAAGATGGGGCGCGGTCTACTGCCTGCCGAGCGATTCAAGCACTTTCGGTAGAGCGTCCTCCAACATCATCATCTCCTCCTCCGGCCCGGTGCTGATCCGGATGCACCGGTTGAGAGGTGCTACACCCGGCATGCGGATGAAAATGCCGTGATCGGCCATCAGCCGATCGACGATCGCACGGGCAAAGACGGCGTCTTTGCCGCAATCAATCGCCACGAAATTCGTCGCCGAGGGCAGGGGCTTGAGCCCGTTGCTGGTGGCAATCCCGGCGATCCTGTCGCGGGAAGCGGCAATTTTCCGCAGAACCTCAGCCAGATAGTCCTTGTCCGCCAGCGCTGCCAGCGCGGCCGCGGTGCCGATCCTGTTCATGCCGAAGTGATTGCGGATCTTGTCGAAGGCCTGTGCGGTTCCCGGCGTGCCGATGACATAGCCGACACGGGCGCCCGCCAGGCCATAGGCCTTGGAGAATGTGCGTGTCCTCACCACGTTCGGTCTGTCGATCAGGGATTCGATCGACGGGATGGTGCCTGCCGGCGCGGTCTCGCCATAGGCCTCATCAAGCACGAGCAGGCAGGTCTCCGGCAGGGCGCGCGCAAAGGCGACGACGCTATCAGCATCCCACCAGCTTCCCATCGGATTGTCGGGATTGGCGAAATAGACCAGCGGCGCATCTTCGCGCCTGACCGCCGAAAGCAGCCCGTCGAGATCTTCCCGGTCGTTGACATAGGGTACTGTCACCAGCCGGCCGCCATGGCCGGCCACATGGAAGTTGAATGTCGGATAGCCGCCGAGCGAGGTGACGACCGGCAGACCGGGCTCGATCACCAGCCGGACGATCTGGCCAAGCAGGCCGTCGATGCCTTCGCCGATGGCGAGATTGGCCGGTGCCGTGCCCAGATGGCGGGCGAGTGCCTGTTTCAGCTCGAAATTTTCCGGATCATTGTATTTCCAGACACCCGCCGCAGCCGCGCCCATCGCTGAAAGAACCGACGGAGCCGGGCCGAAGCCGCTTTCGTTGGCGCCGATCCGCGCTGCGACCGGCCGGCCGCGCTGGCGCTCGATCGCTTCAGGCCCGACAAACGGAATGGTGGAGGGAAGCGACTGGACAAGGGGAGTAAATCTGGAAAATGCGGACATTGCTGAGTATCGAGCCTGACGATGAATGAAATCGCGGCGGAGACTAGCGATGTTTCATGCCCAAGGAAACCGTATCCATCGGCGAAACGCCATGCACAGGCATCGGCCGTGCAGCGAGTTGCCAGCCGATCAGTGCTTCTTCTTCAGTTCGTTCCCGGTGAAGAATTCGTAGCGGACGATCTGGTGCAGAAATTCCTCGTCGATCGGTTTGATGAAGTGCACCTGGATACGGTGGTCGCTGCGATAGATTTCGGCGCAGCCGATTCGCTTCTTGGTGCCGACAATGGTCAGGTAGTAGTGTTCCGGCAGGCCGATCGTCGTGTTGACGGTGAAGGCAGCGCCGCCACGCGAGATTTCCAGCATCTTGCAGGTCCGGGTCGAGACGCCGCCCAGCGCCGGCCGCACGGCCATCAGGGTGCCGGCCTGACCGATCACGAAGCGCTCGAAGCGCTGTTCGTAAAGCTTGGAACTGACCACGGAATACATCGTCGAGTTCTGCATCACCACTCCCTCGATAGCGATGGACGGCGGATCTTCGGACCCGGTGCTGTCTCACCGTTTGCGTTCATCACTCTTGCCCTCCTCCTGACGACAGCAAGCGACAAGGTGCAGAATCGGCCATGGATATTGCAATCCGTTGAAAACATTCCTTAAAAATTTAATGAGGGCGTAAATCGGCGCACAACGTTTTGTTTTTGGCTGCTGTTTCAGGGTGTCGGACCTGCAAAATAACGACAAACAAGGAAGCCACAGCTCGCGGAAAAGGCGGTCACGAACGTGCCCCAGGCCATGTCCACCAGGCTGACCGTCAGCGGCCACCCCTTCAGCGTCGCCAGATTGGTGACATCGTAGGTTCCATAGGCGGCCAGCCCGAGAACCGCGCCATAGCACAGGGCGGTGGCGAGCGAGCCGGATTTGACCCCCGGCATGACGGCAAGCAGCACGACCGCCATTGCGAAGAACACATAAAAGACGGCGGCGATCGCAAGATTCGGCGACGGCAGCATCAGCGCGCCCAGCTGGTCGCGATAGAAGGTTCGCGCCACCAGCCCGAGCCAGATGGCGTCGGCGATCAACAGGGAAACAAAGGTTCCCGCATAGGCGACAATCAAAGATTTCATGATGGATGATCCTCGTTCACCATTGCTACGCTGGGCGGGATCGTCCGGATTGCAACCCGGCGGAAAATACGCGGCAACCGTCGTGATAAAGGCAGCGAGCCGCTTTCAGATCATGCCGCTGGTAAACGCCATTCTTATAAGGCGGCTGATGAATTCCGGCGCTAGCTGCATGTTGAAGCGCACGCCCAGCTCGGTGTTGTGCCGGTGCACCTGCGAGCAGCCGATTTCCTCGCGAAAACCGTCGATCTCCAGGAAGAAATGTTTCGGCAGCAGGATATTGGCGTTGAAATCCACCATGGCGCCGCCGACCGAAATATGGCGCAGCAGGCACTGATATTTCGTCTTCGTCTTCAGGTGCTGCCCCACCACCAGAATGCGGCAGGGGCGCTCGATATAATAGTGCTTGTGGCTGGTGGTCAGCTGACCCGGTTTTGCCTCGGCGAGATGCATCACCATCGACATGGGGAAACTCCGGAAAATCTGCGGCGGCTCGCCGTTTCTGCTGGATGTTGCAACTTTTGATCATGCCGCGGCTTGAATGTTGATCGTGCCGCATGTCGCGATTGTAGCAGTTTCCGACGCCAGCCTTGCTCTGAGCTTGTGTCTTTCGCAATCTTGTCTTCAGCCTTGATTAAAAAAGCATAAAAGCGGACATTGAAACAGGCGGGGCCATACGTAATACTTTCATGCAAAGCGCGGCGGCAAGAACGCCTGCGCGAAATTTGGGATCATGTTTGCGCGGTTTGCGGGGATGCGAGGCGTCCCGGCCCACCGCGCGAGCGCGGAGGGAAAATCATGTTCAAGGGTCATTCACAAGGCTGGATGCCGATCGTCGTTTTGGCGCTGTCGATTTTCGCGTTTCAGGCGGGTGCCGCCGAGGCGGCGAAACGGGTCGCCCTGTTGATCGGCAACGAGAAATACGAAGCGACATCGCAACTGAACAACCCGGCCAACGATGTCGAGCTGATGAAAACCTCGTTTGAGGATGCCGGCTTCGACACGGTAACGACCGTTCATGACGTCGATCGCGCCTCTATGGTTCGGGCGCTGCGCGATTTCGAGGACACCGCCGCCGGCGCGGATGTCGCCATCATCTATTATTCCGGCCATGGCATGGAGATGAACGGCCAGAATTATCTGCTTCCGGTCGATGTCAGCCTGAAGACCGACAAGGATGTGGAGGACGAAGCGATTCCGCTCGACCGCGTGCAGCGCTCGCTGGAAGGCGCGACCAAGCTGAAGCTGGTCATCCTTGATGCCTGCCGCAACAATCCGTTCGAGCAATCGATGACCCGTTCGATCTCGACCAGGGCCGTCAGCCGCGGTCTGGCGCGCGTCGAACCCGAATCGGCCGATCTGCTGGTCGCCTTCGCTTCGAAGGCCGGCACGGTGGCGATGGACGGCGAGGGCAAGAACAGCCCGTTTGCCACGGCTCTCTCCAAGTATCTGACCGAGCCCGGCGTCGACGTGCGCATCGCGCTCGGCAAGGTCCGCGACGAAGTGGTGACCGCCACCAATCGCGGCCAGGAACCGTTCGTCTACGGCTCGCTCGGCGGCGCGCAGATCTTCCTCAACATCAAGGAAGTCAACATCAACGTCACCAACAACGGCAACACGCAGGAAGTCTCGCCGACCGGCCTGTCCGAAGCGGCTGCCGATTGGCAGAATATCCGCGATCTCGCCGACAAGGACCTGATCGAGGTATTCCTTGCCAAGCATGGCGCCGACCCGGTCTACAAGATGCTGGCGGAGAAGAAGCTGAAGCTTCTGGCCGAGGCCGCGCAGACATCGACGATGAGCCCGGACGAAATCGCCTGGGAAGCGCTGAAGCAATCGACGGATGGCGCAGCGCTGACCCGCTTCATCGAGCGGTATCCCGACAGCAAGCACAAGGCGGAAGCGGAAACCCAGGTCGCGGCGCTCGAGCCGAAGAAGGGGCTCAATATCTCGCAGACCGGCAAGGACACGCAGGCGTCGCGCGACTGCTATCTGCTTGCGGGCGAACCGCAGTCGATGCCGGGCTTCCTTGGCGTCAATTTCCCGAAGATCGATTCGGCCCGCGCGCTCACCGCCTGCGCCCAGGCCGTCAATGAGAATCCCGACGACATGATGCTCGTCAACATGCTCGGGCGGGCGCAGGATGCCGGCCGCAACTATGTCGAGGCCCGCCGCAACTACCAGAAGGCGGCCGACGGCGGCAATATGTACGGGCTGACGAACCTTGCCTGGTTCTCGATCTACGGCACCGATGGCCCGGTCGATATCGACAAGGGCAAGGCGATGTTCGAGCAGGCCGCCAACAACGGCAATTCCTACGCCCAGGCATCGCTCGGCTGGCTTTATCGCGAAGGTTACGGCGGCGTGCCGCAGGATTACGCGGAATCGCTGAAATGGTACCAGCTCTCGGCCAACCAGGGTTATGCCAATGCGATGGCGACAGTCGGCTGGTTCTACCGCGAGGGAAATGGCGTTCCGAAGGACTTCAGCCAGTCGCTGTCCTGGTATCAGAAGGCCGCCGAGGCCGGCGACGCCAATGCGATGTCGTCGCTCGGCTGGGCCTATCAGAACGGCCTCGGCACGACGCAGGACTATACGGAAGCCAAGAAATGGTACGAAAAGGCCGCCAATGTCGGCGATGCCTATTCGATGGCGCTGCTCGGCTGGTTCTATGATGACGGCAAGGCCGTGCCGCAGGATTACGCGCAGGCGCGCAACTGGTACGAAATGGCGTCGAATGCCGGCAGCGCCTATGCCATGGGCAATCTGAGCCGCCTCTACGACTGGGGGCTTGGCACCAAGGCTGATCCGAAGGAGGCCGCACGCTGGGCTGCTGCAAGCGTCGAGGGTGGCGATCCGGCAAAACTCCAGGAGCTGAAGACATCCCCGGACAATTTCACGCCTGCCTTCCGCAAGGAGATCCAGGCGCTGCTTCGGGACCGTGGTTATTACAGCGGCCCGCTGGACGGCGATTTCGGCGCGGCAACCCAGAACGCGATAGACCGGCTGGCGAAAAAGACCTGACGGCGCTGACCTTTATAATACTGACCTTATGCAAGGACGCGAAAGGCCGAACCTGTGGAAACAGGTCCGGCCTTTCGTTTGGGAAAATCCAGGGTCGGCTTACCGGTTGTTTTCCAGCGCTTTGAGTGCCGCCTGTCCGGCGGCGTGCGCCGCAAGCTGGCTGGTGAACTGGCCGTGGGCCGGATAGACGACGGTGCCGCGCTTGAGCACGAAGGCCCAGCGTCCATTGCGGAGCTTTTCGATCGTCACCTGTGTTTCCGGTTTGCTGTCTTTGCTCATCATCTATTTCCGAACCTGTTGTTTTCCGCCGTCCCGCACAATCGGGCCGGACGGCTCTCCAGGGAAAAGGATTAACGCAAGACCCTTGTCGCGGGCAATCGGCAATGGGCGCCAATTCCATCGTCTCGTCGCGGCAGGCCGGTCGCTCCGTATGCCGCAGCAGGTGCGATCGGCGCGGCGTTGTTTCAGGAAATAATGCGGCCCCGACTTTGTGCAAATTTGCGGAGCGATGCCGCGCCAAGGCACATGGAAAATCATTTTGTCGCTGGAAACCGCAAAAATCCCTTGCAATGAAAGGCTCCTGACTCTAGTCAGGCGCTAACGGAGAGGTGGCCGAGTGGTCGAAGGCGCTCCCCTGCTAAGGGAGTATACCCGGAAGGGTATCGTGGGTTCGAATCCCATCTTCTCCGCCATCAGACCTTTGCACAGCCCAACAATTCCCCCAATGCCTGCGTTGAGGCGCATCGGTCTCGGCGTCAAATCCAAGCATCGATCTGCATAACCGACTTGCCCAAAGGGTGCCGGATGTCGGCGCGCTTGCCTTCGCGGACCATCTGTTTCCATTGTGCCGTTGATTCAAGATCAAGCCCCCCGGCTGTTCGCTCTCTTCAGGGCGAGGTCCGATCGGCTCACGCAGCCGAACGCCGGATAAAATCGCATCGACCATCGAGCAGGTCTTCGCAGGCGGCTTATATTCATAATCCGCCATACCCTGGTCTATTGCAAAAGAACCAATCGAAAGAGAAGGCGCGCTCGATCTTCCGGCGGGCATGCGAACACTTGCTTTCGCCGAAGATAATGACGGGGACCGAACAGGCGACGCCAATGAGCAACAAGCCCGTCGCTGATTTGCCTCCAAACGTGACGGTTTGCCTTCCCCTTTGATGACGTATGGGTCAGTCACGGGGCGGCGGCCGATAAAATGTTCCGCAAACAGGCTTCCTGTCGAAGCTGGATGACGGGCGCGGTCTTCGTTGAACGTAGATAAAGGCCGATTGAGGCGAACGACGGCGAGGCTGGCCCTCTTTTGTGGAGGCATGCACGCGTTTGCGGGAATCGGTCGGTCGACCCGTCGTGACGGTGATTCTGCGATTCTCCCCGGCGCCCGTTCACAGGCATCGCGATTCCCCCTCGACGACGCCTGTGATTGTTCAAGCGGAAATTGCCGTGTCACCTCAAACAGCAGCGCGAATCTGCCGCCATACCGCCGTTTTGCCCCATTTCTGCCCCGTTATGACACGTCGGAAGTGGCGAGGAGTTCTGCTAACCCCTGATGGACAAAGGGTTTTCTTAATGCCTTGTTAAGAACTTCCGGCCGCTTGAGGCGATTTTGTGTCGTTTCAGCAACAGCGCATGGGGAAGGGCGCATCAAACTGGACGAACTGGTCAGTTGGTGATTGCGCCCACCGTCCCGTCTTGTATTTTCAACTCCGGAAGCAAGGGCGGTTGATCGTCCGACTTCTTAGATGTTGGGGATGGGGCAGGGAATACTGTCCTTCAGTATAATACCCAGACCTGTTTGAAACTTTTGACTGGAGGTCAGAAATGAACATTAAGAGCCTTCTTCTCGGCTCCGCTGCAGCTCTCGCAGCAGTATCCGGCGCCCAGGCAGCTGACGCAATC
>NZ_JAGGJV010000006.1 GCF_017873135.1 Rhizobium herbae
CTTGCGCGGACTAGACATTGGTATCTTTGCGCTAGTCGCTCGTAACTCGTTCGCAGTTCCGTGCTGGAGAAGTGCCGAGCGGGTCGATGGTTCATATCCGTTCAAGGCGCTGTGATCCGTCTTCGGAGAGCCTGTCTTTGCGGTGTGTCAGATTGGCACGCGGCTTTTCGCGATAGACGTGTCCAGCGCTTCATAGGCGTCGAGGCCAATCGCTTCGTAGAGCTCAGCGCGGGTCTGCATCAATGGGAGCAGATTTTCCGTCGTACCGGTAAGCGCCAGATCCCCGTAAAGCTTCTGCTGGGCATGGTTTGCCACACGCAGCGAAGACACGGGCCAGATAACCATCTGATAGCCAAGTGCTTCCAACCGCTCTGCCTTTATTGGGGGGGATCTGCCGAACTCGGTCATGTTAGCCAACAGCGGAACACCTCTCATTGCCTCGGAAAATTCCGCAAACATTGTTTCCGTCGTCAGCGCCTCGGGGAAAATCGCGTCAGCACCCGCCTTTACGTAAAGCCTCGCCCGGTCGATGGCCCGGTCGATGCCTTCTTCTGCGACAGCATCCGTTCGCGCAAGGATCAGCAACGAACGGCGTGCACGGACGGCGGCGGCGACCTTCGCGGCCATATCTTCGGCTGGTGCGAGCTTCTTGTCGTTCAGGTGGCCGCATTTTTTCGGCAACAGCTGATCTTCTATCTGGACAGCGGCAGCTCCGGCATCCTCCAGGTTTCGAACGGTATGCATGACATTCAGCGCTTCCCCAAACCCGGTGTCAGCATCGACCAGCAGCGGTAAGCCGCTGGCGCGAACAATCTGGCGGGTAAAGAACAGCACGTCTTCGAGTGTGAGAATGCCGAGATCTGGCAGGCCCATCGAAGCACTCATAGCCGCGCCCGAGAGATAGAGTGCTTGGAAACCTGCCTGCTTTGCCTGCAGCGCGGCGAGTCCGTTATGAGCGCCCGGCATTCGGACGATGGAAGGTTCGCCCAATAATTCACGAAGGCGCTCTCCGGCAGGGCGGGCTTCAATGTCATTGCCAACAAGATAAGGCATTGGACCACCTCAATCCTGCTCAGCGACTGCTTTCTCGCGCCAACGTCTGAACCTGGGCATGAGAAGCGGAACCAGTAACACTGCTGTGGCCATTGACCAGAGAACGATCGCGATGGGGCTGGACCAGAGGATTGCCACGTCGCCGGCAGACAGTGACAACGCGCGACGCAGGCTCTGCTCGAGAATCTTTCCAAGCACCAGACCCAGGATGAGCGGTGCCATCGGGACCCCGAAGCGCCTCAGGAAATACGCGCCCACGCCGAGGGCCACCATAAGCACAAGATCGAATGTCGTCGATTTACCCGAATACACCCCGATTGTACTGACCACCACTATAAAAGGCACGAGAATCCAAGCTGGGACAGAAAGCATTTTTGCAAACAGGCCGACCAACGGGATGTTGATCGCCAGCAGAATGATGTTGCCGATAAACAGCGAAGCGATCAGACCCCAGACAAGGTCGGGTTGCGATCGGAAAAGTGCTGGCCCCGGGGTGATGTTATAGAGTGTCAAGACGCCCAGCATGATCGCCGTGGTTCCGGAGCTTGGAATACCGAGCGTCAGCATCGGGATGAAGTTGCTGTTGGATGCGCTGTTGTTTGCTGCTTCCACTGAAGCAAGCCCGCGCATGTCGCCTTGGCCGAAACGGCTGCCCTCAGGGTCAGTACGCTCAACCACGCGCTTTTCCGTCGTATAGGCAAGTGCTGAGGCGACCGTGCCGCCGGCGCCGGGAAGGATGCCCACGAAGAACCCGATCAGCGATCCGCGCATTGTCGCCGCATTGGTGAATTTCATTTCGGCGCGGTTGAACAGTGGGCGGCCGAGCTGCTCAATACGGGGGGCAGCTCCTCCTTTCATGCTTTCGAGCATGATCAGCAATTCACTGATGGCAAAAAGACCGATGACCACAGTCGCAAACTGCACGCCGTCGACCAGGTTCGGTGAATCGAAAGTGTAGCGGTAGACGCCGGAGTTGGCATCAATGCCTATCGTTGAGATCCCGAGGCCGAGCATGATCGCAAGCAGAGCCTTGACGGGCTGATCGGTTAGCAGGCCGGTAAGGCACGCAAAGGCGAACACCATCAGCGCGACATACTCGATGGGTCCGAAGGCCAGTGCCCATCCTGCCAGGAGCGGCGCGGCAATCACGATCCCAAAGGTGGCAATCGCCGATCCGACAAAGGAGGTCCAGGCAGACAACGACAGCGCTATCCCAGCCTTTCCCTGTCGCGCGAGGGGATATCCTTCGATGGCAGTCATGACAGCAGACGCTTCGCCCGGGACATTGAGCAGGATCGCACTGATGCGACCCCCGTATTCGGACCCGATGTAGATCGCCGCCATCAAAATCAGCGAGGATTCGGGCGACAGGCCGAGAGCAAAGACGACCGGCACGAGCATTGCGACGGCATTGATTGGCCCAAGCCCCGGCAAAACGCCGACCATGGTGCCGACGATTGCGCCGACGGTGGCCAGCAGCAGATTTGTCGGGGCAAGCGCGATCCCGAAACCGTGCGCCAGATAGGAGAGTGTTTCCATCAGATGAATCCCCCGAACGGACCAATGGGCAGAATGACGTCGAGAAGCCTGTCGAAGAGCAGATAGGAAGAGATTGCCAACACCGCACTTGTTATCAGCCCTTGCCACCACGACGCCCCGAACACCATTGCGATGGGAACCATGAGCAATGTCGTTGACAGTACGAAGCCGAGCGGCTGAAACAGCAGGGCATAGGCCAGTAGGCAGGCCGAAAGGATGAGGATCGGGCGAGTGACGCCCGATCCTTCGGTCGTGTTCGCTTCACCGGGTTTCAATACAAGGATGATGCCGCACACCGCGATGACAGCGGCTGCCATCAACGGGAACGCGCGGGGTCCTACAGGCTCGTAGGCAAAAGGTGCCTGAAGGCCGTAACCGTAGGCGACCATCGCGGCCGCCAGCGCAAGGGCGGCTAGTCCGAGGAAGCGGTCCTGGGTCATGTTTACAGCCCTACTTGGTCGTGAGGCCGAAATCGGCGGCAAGCGTCTTGTAGGCAGCAACCTGACTGTGAACGAAAGCCGTCGTTTCCTCAGCAGTCATTGGCAGCGTGAAGAGGTTGCGCTCCTGGAGAAGCTGCGCGTAATCAGGCGACTTCATCGTCATGGCAAAGGCATCCGCCCACCACTTGTAGTCGGCATCGCTGACGTCGGGTCCGACGTAAAAACCGCGGGCGATGGGCCACTTGATGTCGAAACCCTGCTCGGCTGCGGTCGGCACCTCAGCTAGTTTGCCGGGAAGGCGTTGTTCGGAGAAAATCGCTAGCAGCTTCAAAGGCGCGCCACCATCGATTGCCGCCTGGCTGTCGCCAACATCGTTCATGCAAACATGGACGTGACCACCTTGCAGCGCCGTCGCGCAATCGCCGCCGCCCTCGAATGCCACGAAGCGCATCGTCTTGTAGTCGATGCCGGCTGCGCGGGCCGTCATCGCGGCTTTCATCCAGTCCTGGCTGCCGATCGTTCCGCCTGCACCGATAATCACCGATGTCGGGTCGGCCTTGATCGCCGCCATCAATTCGGTCAGCGACTTGTGTACGCTGTCCTGCTGAACCACAACGGCACCGTAGTCGGTGCCAATATTTGCGACCCACCGGACATCCTTTTCGGTGTAGGCGCCGAACTTACCCTGTGCGATGTTGAGAAGCGAACCGGCGGAAAACGCGATGATCGTTCCTGCTTCCGCACGCCGCTGGCCGACAATAGCGTTGTACGCTACGGCGCCGATGCCGCCCGGCATGTACGAGACGCGCAGCGGCGCTTTGAGGGCGCCAGAGTTTTGCAGCGAGGCCTGAGCCAGCTTGCATGTAATATCGAAACCGCCGCCTGGCTGTGCAGGCGCGATGCATTCGGGTTTCGAAGGCTCGGCTTTGCCTATCGCCGGAAAAGTAAACATGGCTACGGACGCAATAGTGGCTTGAATACGCTTGTTCATCAAGAATTTCCTCCCAGATTTCGCAGACCTCCATCTGCGTACAAGCGCTATATCGGATCGAAGCTTTCAAACAGCTTTCAACCGGGGAGGGCTGAGATGACAGGCAGGCTGATGGTGACCACAAGGCCGCTTCTATCCGGGCGATTGCAAACCGTCATTGTGCCACCGAAAGCACGGGCGACGGTGAGTGCAATCGCCAGTCCAAGGCCGCTTCCATCGACCGACCGCTTGCTCGATCCGCGTCGGAATCGCGAACCCGCATGGGCGATTTCCTCGTCATTCATGCCAGGGCCCTCGTCTATGATCTCCGTGAAGGCCCAATCGCCCTCGACCCTCAGGCGGATCGAAATTAGCGAGCTGGGTGGTGCATAGGCAACGGCATTGTCGAGAATGTTGACCAGAGCTTCCTGCAGCAACCCCTCGTTTGCCCGCACAACCACCCTGACCTCCGCCGGTTCGAACACGCAATCCATGCGCTGGCTGCGAATACGTGACCATAGCATTCGCACCGTGTCGGCGATCGTCTCTTCAAGCGAGATCAGTTCCTGTGGATAGGCGTCATAACCTTGAGAGGTCCGCGCGCGCGCAAGTGCGAGCAACTGGTTTGTGGTGCGAACCGATCGATCGAGGACGCTGCGTGATGACAGCAATGTCTTCCTGACATCGTCGAGATTCTGCTGATGCAGCGCGACATCGAGCTGTGTCCTCATAATCGCCATCGGCGTTCGTAGCTGATGGGAAGCATCGTCCAAGAAGCGTCGTTGCTGGTCCGCTTGCTCGACGTTTCGTTGCATCAACCGATTGACCGCCTCCACCAGCGGCCGCACCTCAAGCGGCAGCGACGCGACCTCCACAGGTGTCAGATCATCAGGGTCCCGTGTATCGATCGCTTCACGCAGTCGGTTGAGCGGCTTGACCGCCGCATAGGCCCCGGCGGCAAGGAGCAACACCAGTGCCAGGATAACCATGATATCCCGCAGGATCGCACGGCTAATCAACTCATTCTGAAACGCCGTCCGTGAGCCCTTCGTCTCGGCAACCTGAATGATGATCTGAGTACCTTCAGGAGTGGCCGGCGACAGCGGCCGCTTTAGTGAACCAACGCGGATTGTTCGGCCGAGGTACGTGTCGTCCGAAAAGTTGATCTCGCCGCTGGAGAGTTCTGGAGGAGGTGGCAACAGGACGTCGCCGATCTGCACGAACCCGTCGTCGGTCGTGACGTTGAAGTATACCGCGCCTTGTGCCGTCAGCTCGAAGAATTTGAACAACTGGTATGGTTGTTCGACACCGACGCCACCGCTCTCCGTAGAAATATTTGCGTCGATAGCGCGAATGGCACCGGCCAGTGAGCGATCGTAGGCGCTGTCTGCCAATTCGTTGATAGTCGTTGCGCTGAACCAAAGGGTTGAAGTCATCCCAACTATCAAGGCCGGCAAGGTCCACAGACCCAGCGTGACCGCCAGCCGGCGTCCAGACCGCGCTTCGATCTGCCGGCCGGTCACGTCGGATCAACTTCCAGCACATAGCCCAACCCGCGTAGGGTCCGAATATGTACGGCATCCCCTAGTTTCTTGCGCAATCGGTGGGCAATGACTTCGATTGCATCGAGCTGAATGTCTGCATCATAGGAAAACATCCGGTCCATAATCTTTTGCTTCGACATTGGTTCGCCGGCATGTTGCAGAAGGATGCGGAGCATCGAATGCTCTCGTGGGGTGAGCTCCAGAGCCATGCCATCAAGGGAAAAGCGTTGCTCGGAGGAATGATAGCTCAAGGGGCCGGATGCAAATGTGCCGGTATTCTTGCCATGTGCCCGTCGCACGAGCGCGACCAGCCTCGCTTCCAGCTCCTCGATGGCGAAAGGTTTGGCCAGAAAGTCGTCCGCTCCCTGATGGAGGCTTGCGATACGCTCCGCAAGAGAATCGCGCGCAGTCAGTATGAGAGCAGGCGTGGTGTCACCTCTCGATCGCATTGCAGACAGCAGAGACCGTCCATCCATCTCCGGCAATCCGAGGTCGAGAACAATGGCGTCGAATTCCTCCATCTGGAGGCGCTTATCGGCGACGAGGCCATCCTCCGCCCATTCTGTCATGAACTCGTATCGTTGGCTCAAGGCCTTCATGAGCCATTCTGCCAACTCCATATCATCCTCGATGAGCAAAATTTTCACGAGCGTCCTCCAATGCTGGAGATATGTCCGCATGTCTCCGCAGATGACAAGACTAGAAATTTGGAGAGCTTCACCCTGCTATTCGGCCTCTCCGAGGACGTTTTGCAACCCTCCTTGAAATTGCAGAACCGGCGGTATCAAGTCTCATAAACGAAACTTTTCTGATTTGGGACAGCGTAGCTTACGAATTAGAAGCTTAGCAAAATCAATTCTAGTGGCCGACGGTTCGATTCCGTTCAAGGCGTTCGATATTGGAGCGGGCCAAATCTAGCGGACGGCGCAGGTGTTGATACCTCCACCTTTGCTTCTCTAGTTCAGATTGATTTTCTTGCGGTAAAACGGAAAATAGTTGCAACAAGTACCTGCGGCTGTTCAAAGGGCACAAGCAGTCGCGGTTTGACTTCCGCGATATCGGCTTGTTCAGTCAGGCATATCAGGCTGTGTCCTCCGAAGGATTCAAGCGACGCTCGTTTGGTGTGAAGCCAAAGTGCTCTTTGTAACGAGCAGAGAAATGAGATTGGCTGGAAAAGCCACAGATGTAGGCTACTTCGGAAATAGGAAGCGGCAAGGAGTTCTTCCCATACGGTGCTCTCAACAGGCGATCTGCTTCTTGGAGTCGAAGTCCCATGAGTTCGCGGCCGAAGGTCGTCCCATGTAGTTGGTACACTTTGTGAACGTACCGCAGTGAAACCCGCAAAGAAATAGCGGCGTGCTCAGGCGCCAGGCCGGGGTCTCGGAAATGGAGTGAAAGGAAAGACGAAAGCCGTTGAAAGGTTATATCCGATAGAGCGACTGTAGTGCTTTCTGGAACATCGCTAACGTTGCGTGTTTCTAGCATGATGCACATCAAATCGAGGATATTGTCTTCGGTCCGTTTGAGAACCTGCGGGTCGACAAGTGGCACCATATTGAAAGTTTGGAGCGCTAACTGCGCCACGATCGGGACCATGCCAGCATTCGCGATGTTTCGACGGCCATAGGTTCTGTCGAGAAGGGGAAACCGCTCTCGGACACAATTCGCCGGCACTTTAATCGTTACATTCTGCGTTTTGTTGGCGATCTGGGTCCAATAGGGCTCGGACGAGTTCAGGACATACATTTCACCTGGGCCTACCTCGTCCTCTATTCCGAGATGGCCAAAATGTTCGCGCTCCCGCGTTGGGAATATAAATACTACTTCCTCGGTACCCGAGAGCTGTTGCCTGCGAACTGTGCGCAACGCATCGGCCGTAAATTTCGATATTCCCAGATTGGAAAGTTGTAGGGCCGTAAGACTGCCTTCAAACGAGCGTGGGTCTAGTGGGGTGCAGTCTAGTGGGTAGTAAACCTCCCCCATATAGTCGCACCAACGCTGCGCGCTGCCGGCCTGCTGCGATTTACTTATTGAAAATACTGTCTTGGTCAAACTTAACACGCGCTGTTGCTCCCGCGCTGGACAAGCAAAATACCAGTAAGATTGACACCGGTCAACGCACCCCATCTGTGAGGGCCGCATATGCCAAACGCCCAAGTGCTCCCTAAACGATCGTGTCCGTCGTAAGCCATGCCTTTGGCCTGGAGTCTGTGCACTCTCGAGCAAGTCGCCGTGCGCTGTGATGATATACGCGCGAAAGACCAAGTCCTATTTTGTCGAGGATCGACCCTGCAGCTGCGTCTCAGGAGAGGATCGGGGCATGGTGACTTCGTTCACCGACTAGGACAATTGCCCTCACATCGGTGACGGAGGAGACTGTAAAAATGCGACTAGTAAGCACCAAACCCGAAGTCAGAAAGCGGGTAGTCGTCGTCGGGCGCTGCGAGGCATAATGATGCGCACCAGCGAGCACCGATTGAACGAATTGGACGGCGTGTTTGAGCGACGTTCCCGCGCCCTTCTTCTGGAAAGGTTTACCCACGATGTCGTCGTCGCCTTCGACGCGTCGCCGCTCGGCCCGCATAACGATAAAACCGCCAGGGTGGTTCGCGCCTTGGGCCGGGCTGCCATTGCAGGGAAAGAGATAGTCATCTCCCTAGGCGAAAATGGACCGTGGGGAATCGGCCGGATCGTCCTTGGCGAGCCGGGAAATTTCGTCCGCCTTCCGCAGGTCTGTACCAGCTACGAAGAAGCGCTTCGGCGTGTCTTCGCGATAAGAAGGCAGGCTTTTTTTGCAGGCTCTCAGTCCGGCTGCGAGGCCAGCGATATGGAAGAAGTAGGTAGCGCGCAATGACACACGGTACGCAACAAATTTTTGGTTATAGTGACAGGTTCGCTGCGCGACCGGGCCAATCGCTCTCCTTTCATATCAGTTGCGAAAATGTCGACAGCTACAAGGCCTCGATTGTCCGACTCCGCCATGGATTTACGGGAGAGGCCGGCCCAGGCTTCTTGGAAGCCGAAATACCTTCCGATATAGAAGGGAACTACCCAGGTAGGCGGTACACCTGTCAGCCCGGGTCTTACGTTGAGGTTCCGGATGAAAAAGGGATTCTCGACTCCTTAGAAGAACTCTCGATTGAAATCGATATTTTTCCGACTCTGCCGCAAGGGATGAGGTCGGGTAACTTCGGCGCCTATCATGTAACGCAAAACTCTTTTGGTAGTACTTCAGTTTTTCAGGCATTGCTCGGAAATTGGTCAGCTGCGACGCAAGAGGGCTATGCCCTGATCCTCGATGAAGGCAGGCCGGCTTTCATATGGAGTGATGGCATAAAGGCTTGCAGGCTGTGTTTAGACAGCCCTGTACAGGCTCACCAATGGTATCGGCTAGCGGTTCGGATTTCGACCAGCAAAGGCACAATCTATCTCGAACAAAACCCTATTCGTAACATCATGAACCGATGCTCGGATCAGGCGACCGGGTTCCAGGCAGAATCAACCTCGGTCGAGATCTCCGAACAAAGGTTTGGGAGCGCCTCGCCATTCCGGATCGGCGGGCTCGCGCGCCGGGATGGGGACCGGTGGTTGCCGACCAACACCTTTAATGGGAAGATCGGCGGGATTACAATAAAGCGTGGGGGTTCTGACGCGACTCCGCAGGACCTAGTCGCAGCCTGGCACTTTGGGCGCAGCGTCCGTACCGACGGCCTTCTGCTTAGGGAGGTTATCGATGAATCGCCTAATATGCTGCATGGCCGTTGTTATAACGCGCCGACGAGAGGTGTGACGGGGTCCAATTTCGCGGGTTTGACGGACGATTTTCGTCTGGTCCCCGATGAATATGATGCCATCCATTTCCACGACGATGACATCACGGATGCCCAATGGCCGGCGGCTTTCACATTTGAGGTCCCGGGGGATTTATCCAGCGGCGTATACGCAGCGAAACTGACGAGTGAACACGCAGAATACTATATCCCCTTCTTTGTGCGCGCCGGCGAAAAGAAGGCGCAGATCGCCGTCCTCTTCTCGACCGCTACATATCTGGCCTATGGCAACGACAGAATTGCGTTCGAGGCCAATGGCGCCGAAATCATCGTAAGCCGCACCCCGATCATTGATCGTGGGGATTTGGTACTTCAGGATCACCCGGAGTTTGGGCGCTCATGCTACGAAATCCATAACGATGGAACTGGCGTTGTGTTTGGTAGCGTGCGCCGACCCATCCTTACACTTCAGCCGAAGCATCGGGCTTGGTTCCAAGCGGAGGGAGTATGGGGGCTTCCTGCGGATCTGTGCATTGTTCATTGGCTTGAGATGATGGATCTCGGTTTCGACGCAATTACGGACGAGGACCTGGACCGGGAAGGCTATGGTCTGTTGCAAGATTATAAGGTCCTCATCACGGGAAGCCATCCCGAATATGTCACTCGCAATGAAATTGGCGCGATCGACGAGTTCACAAGTCGGGGCGGTCGACTAATGTATCTTGGCGGCAACGGCTTCTTTGCAACGGTATCGTTTGATCCCGAGGAGCCATCTTTGATGGAGCTTAGACGTTCCGATGGAGGGACGCGTCCGCACCAGTCGCCTTACGGCGACCAGCGCCACACCACATCGGGAGAGATTGCCGGCCTCTGGCGCAACAAGGGGCTGCCGCCACAGCGACTGGTGGGTGTGGGGTTCGCGGCTCAGGGGTTCGATAAGTGCACCCACTACGAGCGCCTTGAAGACAGTCATAATCCAATCGCACGCTTCGTATTCGAGGGCATTGGAGCCGATGAACAGATTGGGGCTTTCGGGATTATGGGCGGCGGCGCTGCGGGCGCTGAAATCGACTGCTATCAACCTGTGCTCGGCAGCCCTCCTGGAACACTTGTAATAGCGACTTCAGGTCCGCTCTCAGATGCCTACCTACTCGCTGCGGAAGAGGTTTATGAATCTATTCCAGGAATCGGAGGTACGGAGCAGCCAAGCGTCCGATCAGATATCGTTCTTTGCCCACTTCACGGCGGTGGCGCGTTCTTCTCGGTCGGTTCGATCGCGTTTACGGCCTCCTTGTCGCACAACGGATATGACAACAACGTCGCGCGAATGACAGGCAATGTCCTTCACCGTTTCCTGCGGCCGGAACCGATCGACGTTATCGTCTGAAGCAACGACAGGTTCGTGAACGTAATGATGAAATGCGCACGAAATTGGTCAACAGCGCGACCTAATTCGGCGAGGTGGGCTCAGCCAAATATGTACGAGGCTGAGCTGTAGCGGCGCCCGATAGCGGGTTGCAGGCGTTCGGGAAGCAATAAAACAATAAGGGGAATGCAAATGTCTGATGAACAAACCTTACAAATGTTGGAAGTTTCGCGTCGTACCGTCCTACGTGGCGCCCTAGTCGGCGGCGTCGGACTGGCTCTCGGCAGTGCCTCCTTGTCGGCGCGTGCTCAAAGCGCGGTTCCCAAACGAGGAGGCAACCTCCGCGTCGCCACGCTTGGTGCGTCTTCAGCTGAGACGCTGGATCCACATTCGGGGGTCCTCCAAGCAGATTTCGCGCGCGCACTGGGGCTCTATGAGCCTTTGGTGGAGATGCAGCCGGACGCTAGCATCAAGAAC
This sequence comes from Rhizobium herbae, assembly GCF_017873135.1. Classification (GTDB taxonomy): domain Bacteria; phylum Pseudomonadota; class Alphaproteobacteria; order Rhizobiales; family Rhizobiaceae; genus Pararhizobium; species Pararhizobium herbae. The sequence continues at coordinate 11,160 of NZ_JAGGJV010000006.1, forward strand.
GCGCTTGCTGAAACGATGGAGCCGAACGCAGACGCGACTGAATGGACGATCCGTCTTCGCAAAGGCGTGAAGTTTCATGATGGCCGAACACTTTCAGCGAAAGATGTCGCTTACACTTTCAGGCGAATTGTAAATCCGAAAGCGCCACTCACCGGAGCCATAACTTTGGCTCCTCTTGATGCCGACAATATACAGATCATTGATGATCTCACATTAAAGGTGCCTATGAAGGCACCGTTTGCGGTCTTCCCGGAGAGCATCTGTTCCGCGGTCTATTACGCAATTGTCCCCGAAGGGTTCGATGCGGCAAACCCGATCGGTACCGGCCCATTCAAGTTTCAGAGTTTCACCCCCGGGCAGCAAAGCATATTCGAGCGCTTTGACGATTACTGGGGGGACGAAGGAGCGCATATCGACACACTGACGATCAGCTCCTTTGTGTCCGACGTCGCGGCGTTCAATGCTCTGCAGAGCGGCCAGATCGACGCTCTTGCCGCCGCCCCCCTCTCACTAGTCCGTCAGGTTGGTACCGGTGGCGCCATCAAGGCGTTGGTCTCCAAACCTGGTCAGTGGACACCTTTCACCATGAGAGTGGATCAACCGCCATTCAACGATCCAAATGTTCGTAAGGCTTTCAGGCTGTTGGTTGACCGGGAGCAAATGATCAAGGTCGCGCTCAGCGGCTACGGCGAAGTGGGCAACGACGTGTTTTCGCGGTGGGACTCATTCTACGACACATCCCTACAAAGGCACCGTGATCTCGATCAGGCGAAATTCTTGCTCAAAAAAGCCGGCCAAGAGAATATGAAGATCGAACTGGTCACCTCTGATTTCGCCAACGGTGTTCCGCAGATGGCCCAAGTTTTCGCACGGCAAGCGCGAGACGCAAACGTTGAAGTTTCCGTGCGGCAAGTAACGACTGACGTCTTCTACGGTGATCAGTACCTACAATGGACATTTGCGCAGGATTTCTGGTTGCATTTTCCGTACCTGCCTCAAATTGCCGAATGCCACCTACCCGGGGCCACCTTCAATGAGACCCACTGGGGCAACGAGCAGTATACCAAGCTCTACAACGAAGCGATCGGGACGCTTGACGCAGGCATGCGAAAAGAAATCGTCCACGACTTGATGAAGATCGATTTCGAAGACGGCGGATATATCATTCCGTCCTTCAACAAGGTCGTGGATCTTCTCGCCAGCAATGTTGAGGGTCTCACGGAAGCTCGGACCGGCTATGCGCTGGGACACTTCGCGTGGAAATCGGTTTGGCTCTCGTGATGCCAGGGGATTCGCTCACTATTAAGACCGTTCTCACTCGCCTTTTTGCCATGGTGACAATGCATCGTGGCAAACGGCGCAGTGCAGCAGAAGCGGAGACTCCCATGGTTTCGAGCCCAATGCTGAGGTTCACCATCCGTCGCGTATTTCTTGGCGCTCTAACACTACTGGCTGTTTGCGTGATCGTCTTCGCCGCGACGCAAATATTGCCCGGCGACGCGGCGAGAGCCGTACTGGGCCGAAATGCGACTCCGGAACGCCTGATGGAAATCCGCGCTCAACTCCAACTGGACCGGCCGATGATCATCCAGTTTTGGTCGTGGTTTTCCGGGATATTGACAGGCGACCCCGGTCAGTCGCTGGTTAACGGAATGAGGGTGATCGACATCGTATATCCTCGCGCGGTAAACTCTGCGGTGCTACTTGTGCTAACCTTTCTAGCCAGTGTGCCGCTGTCGATTGCTCTGGGAGTTATTGCCGCATTGTATGTGGGGCGTGTCGTAGACACGAGCCTTTCTGTCATTGCTCTCGCTTTGGCCGCGCTGCCGGAGTTTGTGGTCGGCATTCTTCTCATTCTCCTTCTCTCGACATCACTATTTCATATATTTCCGGCGGTTTCCCTGGTCCCTCCCGGGAGCTCGGTCCTTCAGAACCCGATTATTCTGGTGATGCCGGTCTTGACCCTTTCTGTGGTCTGCTTCCCTTACCTCTTCCGTATGACACGTTCGGCGGTGCTTGAAGTTCTAGCGAGCGAGTACATCGAAATGGCTCGCTTGAAGGGAATCAGCACGCTTCGGCTCGTCTTCCTTCATGCGTTACCGAATGCACTGGCACCAGTGGTGCAGGTTGTTGCCCTTACACTGGCTTACCTCGCTGGTGGCGTGGTCCTGGTCGAATTCGTGTTCGGATATCCCGGTATTGGTCAAGGACTACTTGATGCAGTGGTTGCGCGAGACATTCCGGTCATACAGTTGACTGTTCTGCTTCTCGCTACGGTATACGTTCTCCTCAACCTTGTGGCCGATTTGATCGCAATGTTACTCACACCAAAAATGAGCGCTCGCCAATGGCAAACGACCTAATCAGCAAAAACCGCTCAGGCAGCGGGTACGCGCTTTGGCGGCGGATGTCTGAGCTCAAAGCCGGTTTAGTTGGGCTGGCGATTGGGCTTATTATCATCGGAGGCGCCCTCATCGGTCCGCTGCTGGCAACGGTGTCTCCCACAGATTTCGTCGGCGCGCCATTTGACCCGCCCTCCCAGGACGCCATGCTCGGAACGGATTTCATGGGCAGGGATGTGCTTTCACGAGTACTTCACGGTGGCACGCAAATCCTCGGCCTCTCAGCCCTCGCAACGGTGATTGGGGTACTTATCGGCACGTTGTTGGGCATCGTCGGTGGGTATCTGAAGGGAAGGACCGACGACATCATAATGAGGTTGCTGGATGTTGCGATGGCTTTTCCGCAGACTGTCCTCGCGTTGCTTTTCATCAGTATAGTCGGCCCGAAATCCTGGCTGATCGCCATACTGGTTGCCGCAATCCACATACCTCAAGTCGCTCGGGTCATGCGATCGGTGGCACTGCGAGTCTCTGAGGAGGACTACATCCGATATGCAGAGGCAATCGGTGTGTCGATGACGCGGATCATTACGCGAGAAATACTCCCTAACCTGACAGCGCCTCTCATGGTCGAGCTCGGATTGCGCTTTACATACTCGATTGCGCTGATCGCTGGATTGGGATTTCTCGGCCTGATGGCGGACCCATCAATTCCCGATTGGGGAATGATGGTCAACGAAAATAGGATCGGCCTCCTGTCGAATGCCTGGGCCGTCGCGACGCCGGTACTCATTCTTGCTGTTCTGACGATCGGAACAAATATCTTCGCCGACTCTCTAGGAAGATCAAACCGCGGAATGCCATCTGGTCCCGCCGATGACCCCAAAGACGATGAGAAATTGAGTGCCGGAAAGACGTTGGAAACCAATAGCGACAACGCAGCAGGCGAGATACGGGGATGATTATGATCCAGAACAATGCGAATGCGCAGCCTGTTCCGAATTTGGCGCTTGAAGTGAGAGACCTGCGCGTCTCGATCGCGAGAACCAATGTTGATATCGTTAAGTCGGTTTCATTTTCCCTCGCCCCAGGGGAAATCCTCGGGCTAGTCGGTGAGTCCGGCTCAGGAAAGACTACCGTTGGTTTGTCAGCCCTGGGATACTGTCGGAAAGGGTTGGCTATCAGCGGAGGGTCTATCATTATTGATGGGCAAGACGTTCTGTCGTTAAGTCCCCGGCAGCGACAGAAGGTCCGAGGTCGCTTGGTGTCATTAATACCGCAGGATCCAGGTACCGCCCTTAATCCAATCCTGCGCATTGGGACACAACTGGCGGAGTGCTTTGATCACAGGAGCTCGGTCACCGAGCAGATGCTAATGGAACTGTTGCGTCTTGTGAAATTGCCTGAGTCGAGTGGATTTTTAAGGGCCTATCCCCACCAACTGTCCGGCGGCCAACAGCAACGTGTCGGTATCGCTATGGCCTTCGCTAACCGGCCACGGGTGATCGTGATGGACGAGCCGACAACAGGTCTCGACGTCACGACCCAATCCCACGTCTTGGATACCATTCGCGGCCTCTGTCGCGAGCATTCGGTCGCGGCGATTTACGTAAGCCACGATCTTGCAGTTGTTGGAGCCCTTTGCGATCGTATCGCGGTCATGTATTCGGGGCAAATCGTAGAGCATGGTAGCGCTTCCCAGCTCCTTTCTAACCCAGCGCATCCCTATACCCGCGCCCTCATTCATGCTGTTCCTGATCTTGACAGAGATTCCGCTGTCAGCGGCATTCCCGGTAGCGCGCCTGAACCGACTCGTCGCACCATCGGATGCGCGTTCGCGCCGCGATGTGAGAGCGCCGAGCAGCGGTGCAGGACCTTGACCCCGCCTACCAAAGAGTTGAACGGGGGGCATTACGTCAATTGCATAAGGGCCGGAGAAATCAGAAAGGTCGAGCCTTCCGTTCGGTCGATCCAAGTCGAAGCATTTTCCGATCGGCAGGTCGCTCTGGAGGTTTCGAACCTCGAAGCGTTCCATGGTGCCTCGCGGATACTAAAAGGCCTATCTTTTACAATTCACCGCGGCAGCTGTGTTGCCTTGGTGGGAGAGTCGGGATCGGGTAAGACCACTACGGCGCGCTGTCTAGCTGGTCTCCATGGAAATCAGAGTGGCCGAATTATCTTCGACGGGGAAGTCGTAGCGCCTCACGCTTCTCAACGTTCAGCCAGCGCTCGCCAGCGAATCCAGTACATTTTTCAGAACCCCTACGCATCCCTGAACCCGAGGAAGACGATCGGTCAGTCAGTCGCGATGGCGGTTGAACAATTTGAACCGATGTCCGTGGTCGAGACGCGCAAACGGGTTCTCGCGGCATTGGACGAAGTGTCTTTGCCGTCCGGATTTGCCGATCGCTACCCGCAGCAACTTTCCGGCGGGCAACGGCAGCGAGTGGCAATCGCCCGTGCTCTTATCGTCAAGCCGAAACTGTTAATCTGCGACGAGGTAACGTCGGCACTGGATGTGTCGGTACAAGCCGTAGTTGTTGAATTACTTGAGCAGCTTCAGCGGGATCATGACCTTGCAATGCTTTTCGTTACGCACAACCTCGCGGTTGCGAGTAACATCGCGCAGCACGTCGCAGTGATGCAGAACGGGAGCATTGTCGAGTTTGGCAAAGTTGAAGACGTCTTGCGTACACCGGTGGCGAGTGAAACACAGAGACTTCTGAGGGACACCCCCAGGTTTTCATTTGCGATGCTCTAACCACGATCGGCTTAGCTCATGGAAGTGTCTTCGGTGGCCTAGTTTCCTGCTTCCCATGGCCATCGAAAGCCCTTGAGCCAAGACACTGTTTTTGTGGAATTTCTGACCTGAATCGAAAAAGCGCGGCCCGGCACAGCAGTGACGAGGCTACGCGAAATTATGCCCACCGATGGAGAGAACCATGGACGCACAATTGCTGATTGGATCAAGCTTCGAGCTTGGTACCGAGTTTGAAGGGGAGGTCATTAACCCGAAAACCGGCCTGAAGATTATTGAGCTTGCTGAAGCCTCCGAACGCCAAGTCAATGCAGCTGTGACTGCAGCGCAAAAGGCATTCGGTAGCTGGTCGCGCACTACGCCCTCGGAACGCGCAAGTTATTTGTTGCGGGTTGCAGACGCGATAGAACGACATGCTGACGATTTTGCCACGCTTGAGGCACTGAATTGCGGTAAGCCAATCACCGCTGTCCGAAATGACGAATTGCCGGCGATTATCGATTGTTGGCGCTTTTTCGCCGGCGCCGTGCGAACAATGCATGCCCCTGTCGCCGGGGAGTATCTGCAAGGGTATACATCAATGATCCGCCGCGATGCGGTTGGCGTGATCGGATCAATTGCGCCATGGAATTACCCGTTGATGATGATGGCGTGGAAGTTGGCACCCGCAATCGCTGGAGGCAACACGGTGGTGTTCAAGCCCTCCGAGCAAACTCCGCTTACTGCGTTAAAGATGGCGGGGCTCCTAGCGGAAATTCTTCCCGCAGGCGTTGTCAATGTCGTTCACGGTCGCGGTGAAACTGTCGGGAATGCAATCATCAATCATGCGGGTATCGCGATGTTGTCGATAACTGGTGATATAACAACTGGTAAGAAAGTGATGCAGGCCGCCGCGACGACGGTTAAGCGGACTCACCTGGAACTTGGAGGCAAGGCCCCCCTCATCATCTACGACGATGCAGATCTGGAAGCCGTGGTTGAGGGCATTCGCACCTTCGGCTACTACAATGCAGGGCAGGATTGCACAGCCGCATGCCGAATCTACGCTCAGGCGGGCGTATACGAAAAGTTTGTAGCAGATTTGACCTCGGCTGTTTCCACAATCCGTTACAACGATCCCGATGACGCCACTAACGAGATGGGGCCATTGATTTCGGCTCGCCAACGCGATCGCGTTGCCGGTTTTGTAAGTCGTGCTGAGGAGCAAAAGCACATCGAAATCACAACCGGCGGTTCGCTTGGTAGCGAGAAAGGTTTTTTCTATCAGCCTACCGTCATTGCTGGCGCAATTCAGGACGATGAGGTGGTGCAGCGCGAGATCTTCGGTCCAGTCGTTTCGGTCACTCGATTCACAAGCGATGATGAGGCAGTGAACTGGGCCAACGACAGTGACTACGGATTGGCATCATCAGTCTGGACTCGGGATATATCCAAAGCCATGACGGCCGCTTCACGGCTGCAGTATGGCTGCACTTGGATCAACACCCATTTCATGCTGACGACAGAAATGCCTCATGGGGGTGTTAAGCAATCCGGCTACGGCAAGGACATGTCTGTCTATGCCTTGGAAGATTACACTTCAGTCCGACATGTCATGATCCGGTGCGTCTGAGCACCCTCTGTCGCCGGCCAAGTTGTGAGAACTCCCAAGCCTCCACTTGGTCGGCGGCTGCATATTACGTATAGCAATAATAGGACGATCAGCACCACGACCGTGTCGAGCGTGGACCTTCTGTCGATAGAGCATCCTAAGATTTTCTAGAAACTGAGCCGGTGATCCAATTCGGGTCGATCGGGACAAAGCAATGACAAGGAGGTGCCCATGTTCGCGAAGATCTATCCGGTCCTGAAACCCGCAAATAATCGAGCGCTGATTGACAACGAAACCTACCAGAACTGGTATCGTGAGAGCATTGAAAACCCGGAGCGCTTCTGGGGCGAGCACGGCAAGCGGATCGATTGGTCCAAGCCCTTTACCAAGATCAAGAACACATCCTTCGAGGGCGATGTCTCGATCAAATGGTTCGAGGATGGCGAGACCAATGTCTCCTATAACTGCGTCGACCGGCACCTTGCGACACATGCCGACCAGGTAGCGATTATCTGGGAAGGCGACGATCCGTCTCTCAGCAAGAAGATCACCTATCGCGAAGTGCACGAGCAGGTCTGCCGCCTCGCCAATGTAATGAAGGCGCGGGGCGTCAAGAAAGGTGATCGTGTCACCGTCTACATGCCGATGATTCCCGAGGCGGCCTATGCGATGCTGGCCTGCGCCCGTATCGGCGCTGTCCACTCCGTGGTGTTCGGCGGCTTTTCACCCGACGCCCTTGGCGGCCGCATCGTTGATTGCGAGTCGACCTTCGTAATCACCGCCGACGAAGGCCTGCGCGGCGGCAAGCCCATTCCGCTCAAGAACAATGTCGACAAGGCGATCGATATCGCGGCGCGTGGCCATATTATGGTCAAGGACGTGATCGTCGTGCGCCGCACCGGCAATCCCACCGGCTGGGCGCCGGGCCGTGACCTCTGGTATCACGAAGAATGCGCCAAAGTGAGTGCCGACTGCGCGCCCGAGCCGATGAACGCCGAGGATCCGCTCTTCATCCTTTATACGTCAGGTTCCACCGGCAGGCCCAAAGGCGTGCTGCATACGACCGGCGGCTATCTCGTCTATGCCTCGATGACCCATCAATATGTCTTTGATTATCACGAGGGCGATATCTACTGGTGCACGGCCGATGTGGGCTGGGTCACGGGCCACAGCTACATCGTCTATGGCCCGCTCGCTAATGGCGCCACGACGCTGATGTTCGAAGGCGTGCCGAATTATCCCGATCAGGGCCGGTTCTGGGAGGTCGTCGACAAGCACAAGGTCAACATCTTCTACACCGCGCCGACGGCGATCCGCGCGCTGATGGGCGCCGGCGACGATTTCGTCAAGCGTTCGTCGCGCTCATCGCCTCGCCTGCTCGGTTCGGTCGGCGAGCCGATCAATCCCGAGGCTTGGGAATGGTATTATCACGTGGTCGGTGACGACCGCTGCCCTATTGTCGATACTTGGTGGCAGACCGAGACCGGCGGCATCATGATCACGCCGCTGCCCGGCGCCACCGATCTGAAGGCCGGTTCGGCGACGCGGCCGTTCTTCGGCGTCAAACCAGAACTCGTCGATGGTGAGGGCAGGGTGCTCGAGGGTGCGACGGACGGTAATCTCTGCATCACCGATTCATGGCCCGGCCAGATGCGCACGATCCATGGCGACCACGAGCGTTTCATCCAGACCTATTTCGCCACCTACAAAGGCAAGTATTTCACCGGCGACGGCTGCCGCCGCGACGAGGACGGCTATTACTGGATCACCGGCCGCGTCGATGACGTGCTCAATGTTTCAGGTCACCGGCTCGGCACGGCGGAAGTCGAATCAGCGTTGGTCTCGCATCACGACGTGTCCGAAGCGGCGGTGGTCGGCTATCCGCACGACATCAAGGGCCAGGGCATCTATTGCTACGTCACTCTGATGGCTGGTGTGCAAGGCTCCGACGAGTTGCGCAAGACGCTGGTCGGCCACGTGCGCACCGAGATCGGCCCGATCGCCTCGCCAGACAAGATCCAGTTCGCGCCTGGCCTACCCAAGACCCGCTCCGGCAAGATCATGCGCCGCATCCTGCGCAAGATCGCCGAGGACGATTTCGGCGCCCTGGGCGACACGTCGACGTTGGCTGATCCGGCCGTGGTGGATGATTTGATCGCCAATCGGCAGAACAAAAAATAATCGGCGAATGAGGGGCGAGGCCACCGGTCGCCTCAATACCTCGTACGCTCGGCGCCTGACCCAGCTTTCAAATCCGAACCGAACGGCGTGAAGAACTAATTGTGCGTGGAAAATACTGGCAAATTTTCCCCTGCATAATGAAGTCAACCAACGTCCAAGTTCCATAAATTAGGTTATGCGATATGTGTTACGTCTAGCTGGGGCAGATTCCATTTTCAAGTGCGACAATCTCCTGAAATCATCGTGATCGCCGCAACATGCTTTCGGGACTTGATTTTGTTGCAGCGGTCGCGACGATGGGTGTCGAAACACATTCGCCAACGCTTCGTCAGGAAACCGCATGAAACTTCAGTTGTTCCGCAATGCCACGTTGAAGCTCGACTATGCCGGGCGCATCGTGCTCATCGATCCCTATTTCGCGCCGAAGCACAGTCTGGAGTCCTTCACCGGTCGTTCGCTCAATCCGATGGTCGAATTGCCCGTCGATATCGAAGACATCCTTGACGGCGTGGAACTGGTGATCGTTTCGCATCTGCACGACGATCATTTCGACAGCGTCGCGATGGAGCGGGTGCCGAAACATTTGCCGCTTTTCTGTCAGCCGGGCGATGAGGCAACGATTCGCGAGGCCGGGTTCGCCGACGTGACCCCGTTGGCCGGAAGAGCGACCTGGGAAGGGCTGACGCTGACACGCCGCGAAGGCAGCCACGGCCTTGGGGCCGTGGTCGAACTGATGGGCTCGGTCATGGGCTTCAGCCTTGAGGCGGCGGGTGAGCCTTCCCTCTACTGGGCCGGCGACACTGTGCTTTATCCGCCGGTGGCGGAGGTGATCCGGGAGACCAAACCCGACATCATCGTCACCCATTCCTGTGGCGCACGCTGGGATGGCGACCTGATCGTCATGGACGCCGAGCAAACAATTGCGGTGTGCGAAGCCTCGCAGAACACCATCGTCATTGCCACCCACATGGAGGCGCTCGATCACGCCACGGTCAGCCGGCTGGATTTGCGCAAGGCGGCACAAGCGAGAGGCATCGCGCCCTCGCGGCTGCTGATTCCTCATGACGGTGAGACGGTGGTCCTGGGCAAGTCGTGACACGCGCTATCCCTGCCGAGTGTCACAGTCCCCCTCGCCTATTTGCCTTGGAATTGCGGCGGCCGCTTTTCGATGAAGGCGGCCATGCCTTCCTTCTGGTCGGCGGTGGCGAACAGGGCGTGAAAGATCCGGCGTTCGAACAGGATGCCTTCGCGCAAACCGCCTTCCAGCGCGCGATCGACCGCCTCGCGGGCGGCCATGGTGGCGGCCTTGCCGTAGCCGGCGATCGTGCGGGCGGCGGCAAGCGTCTCGTCCATCAATGTATCCGCCGGCAGGACGCGGGCGACGAGGCCGCAGCGTTCGGCCTCCGTCGCGTCCATCATCCGTCCGGTCAGGATCATGTCCATCGCCTTCGCCTTGCCGACCAGCTTCGTCAGCCGCTGCGAGCCGCCCATGCCGGGGATGACGCCGAGCTTGATCTCCGGCTGGCCGAACATGGCGGTGTCGGCGGCAAAGATCATGTCGCACATCATCGCCAGTTCGCAGCCGCCGCCGAGCGCATAGCCCGAGACGGCGGCGATCTTCGGCGTGCGGAACGATGCGAACCGGTCCCAGGCGGCAAAGAAGTCCTCGCCGAACATATCAGCGAACGACTTGTCGGCCATCTCCTTGATATCGGCCCCGGCGGCGAACGCCTTGTCCGAGCCCTTCAGCACAAAGCAGCCGACACCCGGGTCGCGGTCGAGCGGTGCAAGGTCCGTTGCCAGCGCGTTCATGATCTCGGAATTGAGCGCATTGCGGGCGGCAGGGCGATTCAGCGTGACGATGACGACCCGGTCCTGCTGCTCGATGATGATCGGTTTTTCCATGGGCGTGATCCTCTAGCGGGCGTTTCAGGGCTTGGCAGTGCCGCCGGATTTCTGCCGTAGCATGTCGATGATGCCGGAAAAATCCTTGTCTGCGTTTCCGAGTTCGTTGAACAGTGCGTAGAGTTCAGCGGCCTTGGCGCCAAGCGGCGTGGTGGCGCCGGCGGATTGTGCTGCCTCCTGTGACAGCTTCAGGTCCTTCAACATCAGCGCGCCGGCAAAGCCTGGCTTGTAGTCGTTGTTGGCCGGGGATGTGGGAACCGGGCCTGGCACGGGGCAATAGGTGGTGAGCGACCAGCATTGTCCGGACGAGACCGACGCCACGTCGAATAGCGCCTGATGCGAGAGGCCGAGCTTTTCGCCGAGTACGAAGGCCTCGCCGACAGCGATCATGCTGATGCCGAGGATCATGTTGTTGCAGATCTTCGCCGCCTGCCCTGCCGCTGCTCCGCCGCAATGGATGATCTTCTTGCCCATCGCCTCGAACACTGGCTGGGCTTTCGAGAAGACGTCCTGTTCGCCACCGATCATGAAGGTCAGCGTTCCCGCTGCCGCGCCACCGGCGCCGCCGGATACCGGCGCATCGAGCGAGGGGCAGCCTTTTCCGGCGGCCATCTCATGCGCCTTGCGGGCGCTGTCAATGTCGATGGTCGAGCAGTCGATCAGGAGCGTGCCCGACGGGACCGTCGCGAGCAGTTCCTGCCAGACCGACAGCACGTGTTTGCCGGCGGGAAGCATGGTGATGACGGTGTCGACACCCGCGACCGCTTCGGCGAGCGACGCGCAGGCGGTCACACCCTTGCCGCGCGCTTCATCCAGCAAGGGCTGTGAGAGGTCGAAACCTTTGACAGTGTTACCTGCCTTGACGAGATTGGCAGCCATCGGGCCGCCCATGTGACCGAGACCGATAAAGCCGATCGTCATGTTGGTGATCCTTCCTTGGTCTTATCCGCAAAGAGCGGATGGGCGGATGGCTGGAAATAGGCATCGACATCCGTTGCGGTGACGTCTGCGAGCCGCGCCGGCCGCCATTGCGGATTGCGGTCCTTGTCGATCACGGCGGCGCGCACGCCCTCGTAGAAATCGTGGCTGCGCAGGACAGCGGCCGTGGCCGCGAATTCCCGTTCCAGACAATCTTCCAGCCTCCCGGTTTTGCGGCCAAGCCGCAGCAGCCGGAGCGTCACGTTGAGGCTGAGCGGCGATTTGGTCGAGAGAACGGCGAGAAGCTTTTCGGCGAAAGGGCTGCCATCCGCATGCAGGGCTGTGAGAATATCGTCGATGGTATCGAAGGCAAAAAGGCGATCGATGGCCGGTCGGTGTGACCCCAGAACGCCGGCTGGCGGCATTTCCCAAAAGCCTGCGATCACGGCTGACATTGCCTCGCGTGAACTTCCCACTGGCAGCGATGCCAAAGCCTCGGTCAATTCCGCAAGCCGTTCGGACCGGACAAAAATGTCGGCTAGACCGACGAGAATGGCATCGGCAGCTCCAAGCGGTTCGCCGGTCAGTCCAACATAGGTGCCGAGTTCATTGGCCTGGCGCGTCAGGAACCAGGATGCGCCGACATCCGGGAAAAAGCCGATGCCGGTTTCCGGCATGGCGAAACGGGTGCGTTCGGTGACGATCCGGTGGCTGCCATAGACGGATATACCGACACCGCCGCCCATGACGATGCCATCCATGACGACGACATAGGGTTTTGGATAGCGTCCGATGCGGGCGTTGAGCCGGTATTCCTCACGCCAGAAGGTTTCCGGCAGATCGGACCCGGTTTTTCCACCGTCATAAATCGCACGGATATCGCCGCCGGCGCACAGGCCGCGCTCGCCCTCCCCCGTGACAAGCACGGCTGCGATGGCCGGATCCCGCTCGAAATCGTCCAGCGCTGCCTCGATATCGCGCACCATCCGCAGCGTCAGGCTATTCAGCGCCTTCGGCCGGTTGAGCCGGATGCGGCCAAGCGCGCCGTGGCGGTCGACCAGCGTTTCTGCTTCTGCCTGCTTGGGTTCAGATGTGGAGGGCATGGCCGAGGGCTTTCAAGGCGGCTTCCTGGAAGCCTTCGCTGCGTGTCGGGTGCGCATGGATCGTCGCGGCGATGTCTTCCAGACGGGCGCCCATTTCGATGGCCAGCGCAAAGGCGCTCGACAGCTCGGAAACGCCGGTGCCGACGGCCTGCACGCCGAGAACGAGATTGCTGTCCGCACGCGCCACGATGCGGACGAAGCCGTCTTCCGAGAGCATCGTCATGGCGCGGCCGTTGGCATTGAACGGAAACAGCCCGACACGGATCTCGTACCCCTGCGCGCGCGCCTCGTCCGGGGAGAGCCCGGCCGTGACGATTTCCGGGTCGGTGAAGCAGACGGCCGGAATGCAGCGCTTGTCCCATGTCCGTTTCTTGCCGGCGACAATCTCGGCGACCATCTCGCCCTGTGCCATGGCACGATGGGCCAGCATCGGCTCGCCGGTGATATCGCCGATGGCATGGACGCCGCGCATCGAGGTCCGGCAGCGGTCGTCGATGCGCAGGAATTTGCCGGCGCGGTCGAGGTCCAGCTCGTCCAGCCCCCATCCCTCGGTGCGTGGCTTGCGGCCGACCGTCACGAGGATCTTGTCGGCTGGAAGCCGCTGCTCCTCGCCTTCGGCGGTTTCGATCAGGAGCGCAACGCCTTCATCCGACAGCCCCTTGGCCTTGGCGCCGGTCAGGACGCGGATGCCGAGTTCTCCGAGCCGCTTGGCGACGGGCCGCACCAGTTCCGCATCATACTGTGGCAGAATCTGCTGGGTCGCTTCAACCACTGTGACTTGCGCGCCCAACTTGGCAAACGCGGTGCCGAGTTCCAGGCCGATATAACCGCCGCCGACAACAACCAGCTTCTGCGGCACCGTCTTTAGCGACAGCGCTTCCGTCGAGGAGATGACCGGCCCGCCGAAGGGCAGAAACGGCAGCTCCACCGGCTCCGAGCCGGTCGCGATCACCACCGTTTCGGCGCGGATGACCTGCGTTCCGGTTTCCGTCTCGACCTCGACGGTCTTGCCATCGCGGAACCTTGCTCTCCCATGGACGATCTTGACCTTGGCCTTGCGCAACAGGCCCAGCACGCCGCTGTTCAGGCGGCCGACGATGCCGTCCTTCCAGGCGACGGTTTTTGCGAGGTCGAGCTTTGGCGCCTCGACCGAGATGCCGAGCGGGCTTTTGGCATTTGCCATATGGTTGATCTTCTCGAATTCCTCGGCCGCATGGATCAGCGCCTTGGACGGAATGCAGCCGATATTGAGGCAGGTGCCACCGGCCTTGACGGCTTCGACGATGACGGTATCGACCCCGAGCTGTCCGGCGCGGATGGCGCAGATATAGCCACCGGGTCCGGCGCCGATGACGAGAAGTTTGCAGACGATCTCTTTCATGGGCATCAGCTTTCGATGAAAATCAGCGCGGGGGTTTCGAGCAGGGCCTTGATCCGCTGGACGAAGGTCGCGGCATCCCATCCGTCCACGACGCGGTGATCGAAGCTGGACGACAGGTTCATCATCTTGCGCGGAATGAACTGGCTGCCGTCCCAGACCGGCCGGGTCATGATCTTGTTGACGCCGACGATCGCCACTTCCGGGTGGTTGATGATCGGCGTGGTGGCGATGCCGCCCATCGCGCCAAGCGAAGTGATGGTGATGGTCGAGCCCGAAAGCTCCTCACGCAGCGCCGACCCCGTGCGGGCGGCTTCCGCCAGCCGTACCACTTCGGTCGCACAATCCCAGACACCGCGTGCTTCCGCATGACGCACGACCGGGACGGTGAGGCCCGCAGGGGTCTGGGTGGCGATGCCGATATGAACGGCACCGTGGCGGCTGATGATGCCGGCGTCGTCGTCGAAGGTGGCGTTGACGCCCGGCTGCTCGCCAACGGTCTTCACCAGAGCCCGCATCAGGAACGGCAGGATCGTCAGCTTGGTCTGGTCCGGCTTGCGGCTGGCGTTCATGGTCGCGCGCAGGTCTTCCAGATCGGTGACGTCGATTTCCTCGACATAGGTGATGTGGGGAATGCGCGACGTCGCCAGCACCATTTTTTCCGAGATGCGGCGGCGCAGGCCGGTGACCTTGATCTCCTCGACGGTGGTTTTTCGGGCAAGGCCGGTCGCCGCCGGTTGTGGTTGGACGCCACGGGTAAGGAACTGGTCGATGTCGTCATGGGTGATCCGACCGGCAGGCCCGGTGCCCGGCACCTGGCGCAGGTCGATGCCGCCTTCCTGGGCGCGAAGCCGGACAGCGGGCGAGGCAAGCGGCTTGGCGAGCGTGTCGAGTGCGGCACGGCTTCCCTTCTCCCCAGCGGGGAGAAGGTGGCCCGCAGAGTCGGATGAGGTGAATGACTGACCAAGAGGGGGCGGAGAGTCCCCCTCATCCGCCCTTCGGGCATCTTCTCCCCGCTGGGGAGAAGAGGGAGCGATCGTCACCGTTTCCGCCATCGGAACCGCCTCCGCCTCACCGCCCTCGCCCGCGACCTGAATGCGCACCAGCGGCGCCTTGACCGCAACGGTATCGCCGATCTCGGCGCCGAGCCACAAAACGGTACCGGTAACCGGTGACGGGATTTCCACCGTCGCCTTGTCGGTCATGACGGCTGCAAGCACCATGTCCTCGCGGACGGGATCGCCGACCTTGCAGTGCCATTCGACGAGTTCGGCCTCCGCCACGCCTTCGCCGACATCCGGCATCTTGATGACGAATTCACCCATGATCACGCCTCCATGACTTCGGCAAGCGCGCGTCCGACGCGGGCGGGACCGGGGAAATAATCCCATTCCTGGGCGTGTGGATAAGGCGTATCCCAGCCCGTGACTCGAACGATGGGCGCTTCCAGATGATAGAAGCAATGTTCCTGCACGAGTGCTGCGAGTTCGGCGCCGTAACCCGAGGTCAGGGTCGCCTCGTGCACGACGACACAGCGGCCGGTCTTGGTGACGGATTGCACGATCGTGTCGAGATCGAGCGGCAGCAGGCTGCGCAGGTCGATAACCTCCGCATCGACGCCCATTTCCTCGACCGCCGCCAGCGCGACATGAACCATGGTGCCGTAGGCAATCACGGTCACAGCAGAACCCTGCCGGCGGATTTCGGCCTTGCCGATCGGGATGCTGTAGTGGCCTTCCGGTACCTCGCCCAGTTCATGCCTGGACCACGGCGTCACCGGCTTTTCATGATGGCCGTCGAAGGGGCCGTTATAGAGGCGCTTCGGCTCGAGGAACATTACCGGGTCCGGGTCTTCGATCGAGGCGATCAGCAGGCCCTTGGCGTCGTAGGGGTTCGACGGAACGACGACTTTCAGGCCGCAGACATGGGTAAACAGCGCTTCCGGGCTCTGGCTGTGTGTCTGCCCGCCAAAGATACCGCCGCCGGTCGGCATGCGCAGTACGATCGGGCAGGTGAAATCGCCGTTGGAGCGGTAGCGGATGCGGGCGGCTTCCTGGGTGATCTGGTCATAGGCCGGGTACATGTAGTCGGCGAATTGGATCTCGACGCAGGGCTTCAGGCCATAGGCGGCCATGCCGATCGCCGTGCCGACGATGCCGCTCTCGCTGATCGGCGCATCGAAGCAGCGGGTCTTGCCGTATTTCGCCTGAAGCCCCTGGGTGCAGCGGAAGACGCCGCCGAAATAGCCGACATCTTCGCCGAAGACCACCACGTCGTCGTCGCGCTCCATCGACACGTCCATGGCGCTGCGCACGGCCTCGATCATCGTCATTCTGGCCATGTCAGTATCCTGCCTTCTGCCGCTGGCGGCGAATATGGGGCGGCATCTCGGCATAGACGCCTTCGAAGATATCGCGCACCGACGGTTTTCCGCCGGCATGCAGCGTGCCGTGCACTTCCGCCTGCTTCTGCGCCTGGATCACCTCGTCGAGGATTTCGGCTTCGGACTGTACGTGCCGCTCCTCGGACCAGACACCTTTCACGATCAGGTGCTTCTTCAGGCGCAGGACGGGATCACCGAGCGGCCAGGCTTCCGATTCCGTTTTCGGGCGATAGGCGCTCGGATCGTCGGAAGTGGAATGCGCGCCGACGCGGTAGGTGACGTATTCGATCAGCGTCGGGCCGAGATTGCGCCGGGCGCGCTCGGCCGCCCAGTGGGAGACGGCATAGACGGCGAGATAGTCGTTGCCATCGACCCGCAGGGCCGGGATGCCGAAGCCGAGGCCCCGGGCGGCAAACGTGCCGGAACCGCCGCGGGCAATGCCCTGGAAGGTGGAAATGGCCCACTGATTGTTGACGATATTGAGAATGACCGGCGCCTTGTAGGTCGAGGCGAAGACCAGTGCCGAATGGAAATCGGATTCGGCCGTCGAGCCGTCGCCGATCCAGGCGGCGGCGATCTTCGTGTCGTTCTTGATAGCGGACGCCATGGCCCAGCCGACAGCCTGGACATATTGGGTGGCGAGATTGCCGGAGATGGTGAAGAAGCCATGCTCCTTGGACGAATACATGATCGGCAGTTGGCGGCCGCGCAGCGGGTCCATCTCGTTCGAGAAGATCTGGTTCATCATCTCGACCATCGGATAATCGTCGGCGATCAAGAGGCCCGCCTGGCGATAGGTCGGGAAGTTCATGTCGCCTTTCTTCAGCGCCTTGCGGAAGGCGCAGCTGACGGCCTCCTCGCCCAGATGCTGCATGTAGAAGGATGTCTTGCCCTGCCGCTGCGCCATCAGCATGCGGGCGTCGAAGGCGCGCAGCTTCATCATGTGCTTGAGGCCGGTCAGCAACTCCTCGTCCGACAGCAGTCCGGCCCACGGGCCGACCGCTTCGCCGTCGCGGTTCAGCACGCGAATGATCGAATAGGCGAGATCGCGGATATCTTCCGATGCCGCATCGACCTCCGGGCGCGGCACCGAGCCGGCCTTTGCAATATTGACGTTGGAGAAATCCGGCATGCCGCCGGGCCGGACGGCCGGTTCCGGAACATGAAGGCTCAATTGCGGGAACTCGGTCATGCCTCGTTCTTCCTCCCATTGTTACCCCTGTCTTCCAGTCTCCTCCCGGAAGTAGGGTTCATTTTCTTATAGACTACGTGCAATGACGATACGTTGCACGTCGCTTGTTCCCTCGTAGATCTGGCAGATGCGGACATCGCGGTAGATGCGCTCGACGGGGTAGTCCGACATATATCCGTAGCCACCATGGATCTGGATCGCGTCCGAACAGACCTTCTCTGCCATCTCGGAGGCGAACAGCTTGGCCATGGAGGCTTCCGTCAGGCAGGGCTGGCCGGCCTCCTTCAGTTCGGCGGCGTGCAGCACCATCTGCCGGGCCACCTCAATCTGGGTCGCCATGTCGGCAAGACGGAAGGCGATGGCCTGATGCTCGATGATCGGCTTGCCGAAGGCGATGCGCTCACGGGCATAGTCGCGCGCCGCCTCGAAGGCCGAGCGGGCCATGCCAACGGACTGCGACGCGATGCCGATGCGGCCACCTTCGAGATTGGCGAGCGCGATCCTGTAGCCCTCGCCATCCGCGCCCAGGCGCAGGTCGGCCGGAATGCGCATATCGGTAAAGGCGATCTGGCAGGTGTCGGAGGAATGCAGGCCGAGCTTGTGCTCGACGCGCACCACCTCGTAGCCCGGCGTATCTGTCGGCACGATGAAGGCGGTGATGCCCTTCTTGCCGGCGTCTGGATCGGTCACGGCGAAGACAATGATGACATTGCCGTTCTTGCCGGATGTGATGAACTGCTTGGCACCGTCTAGTACATAGTGGTCGCCGTCGCGGCGGGCACGGGTGCGGAGGTTCGACGCATCCGAACCGGCCTGTGGCTCGGTCAAGGCAAAGCCGCCAATCCATTCGCCGGAAGCGAGCTTCGGCAGGAAGCGTTGCTTCTGCTCCTCGGTGCCGAATTTCAGGATCGGCACGCAGCCGACCGAACTGTGCACGCTCATGATGGTCGAACATGGCCCGTCACCGGCGGCGATTTCCTCGAGCGCCACGGCATAGGCGACGGTGCCTGTTTCAGAGCCGCCATAGGCCTCCGGCACCAGCATGCCGAGAAAGCCGAGCTCGCCCATTTCCTTCAGTTCGTCTTTCGGAAATGCGTGCGACACGTCGCGTTCGGCAGCACCCGGCATAAGTCGCTCGCGGGCGAAATCGCGGGCCATGTCGCGGATCTGGATCTGTTGTTCAGACAGGATCATGTGTGGGTCTCCTCCCCTGCCCGTTCAATGCCGCTCGACTGCGATGGCCGTCGCCTCGCCGCCGCCGATGCACAGCGAGGCCATGCCGCGCTTCAGATCGTAGCGTTCGAGTGCCGCCAGCAGGGTGACGATGACGCGGGCGCCGGACGCGCCAATGGGATGACCGAGCGCGCAGGCACCGCCATGCACGTTCACCTTGTCATGCGGCAGGTCGAGATCGCGCATCGCCGCCATGGCGACGACGGCGAAAGCCTCGTTGATCTCGAACAGGTCGACATCGTTCAAATCCCATCCCGTGCGTTCGCTGAGCTTTTTCAGTGCACCGATCGGGGCCGTCGCAAAGAGATTGGGTGCCTGCGCATGGGTGGAATGGCCGGTGATGGTGGCAAGCGGCGTCAGGCCCCGCCGGTCCGCCTCGGAGCGGCGCATCAGCACCAGCGCCGCCGCGCCATCCGAAATCGAGCTGGCATTGGCTGCTGTCACCGTGCCGTTTTCACGGAAGGCGGGTTTCAGGGTCGGGATCTTTTCCAGCCGCGCCTTGCCCGGCTGCTCGTCACGGCTGATGACCTGTTCGGTCTTTCCCGTCTTCACGGTCACTGGCGTGATCTCGGCGTCGAACAGACCGTCACGGATGGCCTTCTGTGCGCGGGTGAGCGACGTCACGGCAAAGTCGTCCTGCGCGGGCCGCGTGAACTGGTAGGCCTCGGCGCAATCCTCTGCGAATGTTCCCATCAGACGTCCCTTGTCATAGGCATCCTCCAGCCCGTCGAGGAACATGTGGTCGATGACGCGGCCATGGCCGAGCCGATAACCGCTGCGGGCACGATCCAGCAGATAGGGCGCATTGCTCATGCTTTCCATGCCGCCGGCGACGGCGACATTGGCGCTGCCGGCCAGAATCAGATCATGGGCCAGCATCACCGCTTTCATGCCGGAGCCGCACATCTTGTTGACGGTGCTGGCACCCGTTGCGAACGGAAGGCCTGCGCCGATGGCGGCCTGCCGCGCCGGTGCCTGCCCCTGCCCTGCCGGCAGGACACAGCCGAACACGACTTCCTCGACCAGTTCAGGTGCCACGCCGCTTCGCGCCAGCGCGGCGCGGATGGCTGCCGCCCCGAGTTCGGGCGCGGTGGCGCCCTGCAGGTCGCCCTGAAATCCGCCCATGGCGGTGCGGGCGGAACCGACGATGACGATGGGATCATGCAATGTCATTTCAACCTCCCGAACCGGTCTCAACGCGGCCCCATGCGCAGGGCGCCGTCGAGACGGATCACCTCGCCGTTCAGCATGCTGTTCTCACAGATATGGCGCACCAGTGCGGCGAATTCAGCCGGCCGTCCCAGTCGCGGCGGAAACGGCACGCTCCTGCCGAGGGCTTCCTGGGTCTCGGGCGGCATGCCCGCCATCATCGGGGTCTCGAAGATGCCGGGCGCGATGGAAACGACGCGGATGCCGTAGCGTGCGAGTTCGCGGGCGATCGGCAGGGTCATGCCGACCACGCCGCCTTTAGACGCCGCATAGGCGGCCTGGCCGATCTGTCCGTCGAAAGCAGCCACCGACGCAGTGTTGACGATGACGCCCCGCTCGCCTTCGCTGTCCGGCTCCTCGTTCTGGATGAGCGATGCGGCCAGGCGGATCATGTTGAAGGTACCGACCAGATTGATGCCGACCGCGCGGGCGAAATTTTCAAGCCGGTGCGGGCCGTCGCGGCCCAGAACCTTTTCCCCGGGCGCAATGCCGGCGCAGTTCACCAGGCCATGCAAATGGCCGAAGGCCCCGATCGCCGCGTTGACCGCGGCAAGCCCGTCCGCTTCGCTGGTGACGTCGGTGCGGACGAAACGGGCGCTCTCTCCGAGTTCGGCGGCAACCTGTCCGCCTGCTTCAGCGTTGATGTCGGCGACAATAACGCATGCTCCCGCCTCGACCAGCAGGCGCGCGACAGCGGCGCCCAGGCCAGAGCCCGCGCCGGTGACCACAAAGACCTTGCCCGGGATCAGCATGATACGGCCCTTCCGTTCAGAAGGCATGCGAGTTTTGATTTGCGATTCATCACGCAGCCCTCCCAAGCCACATTTCATCAATGATACCAGCTTTGCAGCGATCGTATCTTGCCGAACTCTACGCTGACGCTGTATTGCAAGCGATGACTGAACTGTCCTTCCTTTTTCGGCCACTTTTGCCATGTTGGAGAATGATCGATGGCTGATGCAGACCGACGGATGATCGCGCCTTCCTTCGTTGCGGAAGCACTCGACTGCCTGCGGCGGCAGGGCAAGCCGACTGCGCCGCTGCTCGCTTCGCTGGGTCTGCCGGCAACTGTCAACAATCCGATTTCGGCCGAAACCTATGGCGCCCTCTGGCTGGCCGTTGCCGCCGAAGTGGACGACGAATTCTTCGGCATGGGCGGTCGGCCGATGCGGCGCGGCAGTTTCACGCTGCTTTGTCATTGCATCCTGCACGCCGAAACCCTGGAACAGGCGCTTCGTCGTGCCTTGCGCTTTCTTAATGTCATTTTGGAGGATCCGAACGGCGAACTCGTCATACGCGACGGACTTGCCGAGATCGTGCTGACCGACAATGGCGAGGCCCGCTCTGCCTTCGCCTACCGGACTTACTGGATCCTGCTACACGGCATCACCTGCTGGCTGGTCGGCCGGCGTATTCCGATCCGCAGGGTGGATTTCCGCTGTGCCGAGCCGCCGCAGGGGGCAGATTACCGTCTGTTCTTTGGCGCGCCGGTGCAGTTTTCGCAAGCTGTCAGCCGCCTTGCCTTCGATCGCACGGTGCTCAAGCTGCCGATCGTGCGAACGGAGCAGGCTCTGAAGCAGTTTCTGCGCGGCGCCCCGGCCAATATTCTTGTGCGCTACCGATACGACGCCGGCCTGTCCGCCAACGTGCGCAAGCGGTTGCGTCAGACGACGCCGGCTGCCTGGGCTGGCTTCGGCGATCTTGCAGCGCAGATGCGCATGTCGCCATCGACGCTTCGCCACCGTCTGCACAGCGAAGGCCAAAGCTATGCCGGCATCAAGGACGAGATCCGACGTGACCTCGCCGTCGAGATGCTGCTGCATGGCGCGAACAGTGTCGGAGAGATCGCCGCGCAGCTCGGCTATTCGGAGCCCAGCGCCTTTCATCGCGCCTTCCGCAAATGGACGTCGAAGAGCCCGAGTGCCTTCCGGCGCGAGACGGCAGTGGGCCAACGCGAATAGGATGCATGGCCCCGCCGAGCTTGAGTGTCGAGCACTCGATCATTGCGACGCAGACGTGACGGTCAACGCGCGAGCTCTCTTTCGATCGCGGAAACCAGGCGTCCGTCATCGGCTGTGACATCCGGTGAAAAACGCGCGGCGACATTCCCATCGCGGCCGATCAGGAATTTTTCGAAGTTCCACAGCACATCTGCGGCATTGTCGGGCACGACACCGTAGCCCTTGAGCCGGTCGCGCATCGGTCCCTCGCCGATCGCATCGGGTGCCGTGGCGGTCAGGCTGCGGTAAAGCGGGTGGATCGCCTCCCCCTTGACCGAGATCTTTGCGAAGATGGGAAACTGCACATCGTAGGTGCTGGTGCAGAACTCGACGATCTCGGCTTCCGTTCCCGGCTCCTGTCCCATGAAATCGTTGGCCGGAAAGGCAAGGACGACAAGGCCTTCGTCGCGCTTGGCCTCAAAAAGCTTTTCAAGTCCTTCGTATTGCACCGTCAAGCCACATTTCGAGGCGACGTTGACGACCAGCATCACGCGCCCGCGAAACTCGGCAAGCGTTGTTTGGCGTCCGTCAGCTGTCTTGACCGGGATATCCAAGGGGGATGTCGTCACGTTCTTCCACTCCGCTCCCGATTGCAAAACCGGAAAGCCGGGGGAGCCCTTGGTCCCGGTCAATCCTTGTCGTTGAATATCTGGTAGAGAATGCCAAGTCCACGCTGGCCGTCGCGATTGCCGATGGAAGCGAGCGCCTCGAAAACCCGTCGCGCGTCGGCATAGCGTTTCAGCCTGAGATAGGCATAGCCCCGCAAGGACAAGAGATCCGTTCGTTCGGGCCCAAGCTGTTTCAACTGGTCAAGTACCAGCAAGGCTTCCCGGGACCGGCCGGCGTCGAAGGCTGCGACGGCCTTGTCGGCCAGAATGGCCTGTTGCAGTTCGAATGCACGCTTGCGGTTCTGCGGCGCCTTGATGGCGGAGACGGCCGCCTTGCTTGCAAGGCCGGCGCGGAGATAGGCAAGGCTCTGGCCATAGGCTGAGTCCTCGCGTGTTTTCGCAGACGATCCGAGCATGCCGACCTCGAAGGCGGCAGCTGCTTCCATTGGCCTGTTCAATTCCATCAGGCACCAGCCGCGTGTCAGCGCGGCCTCCGGCGCCAGGGTTTGCGGATTGACCGTGGATTTGCAGCCGCGGCTGACCGTGACGGTTCTACGCGGTCGTGTGACGACGACCTCGGTTGCCTGGTCGTAGCCGGCTTCTTCGGTGACTGCTGCCGTTCGGGGTTGGCGTCTGGCGACAACCGTTTCCTTGGGAAGCGGCAACCGCTTTTCCGTGGTCTTCGGCGCTTCTTCCACCTCCCCGACCCTGGCGATGCGTTCCGACCGGCCAGCCCAAAGCCTTTGGATTTCGGCAAGGCCTTTCATGTCTTCCAGTTGCAGATACGTCACGGCCAGACCGTAGGCAGAAGGCTCGTCGTCAAGCTTCCAGCCGAGCGCGGTCTTGAACCATTGCAGGGCCGTCTGCGGCTGGTTCAGGGCGCGGGCGTACCAGCCGAATTGCTGGGCAGTGACCGCGTCGCGTGATTTTATCACCTCGGCGGCAATCCGCTTCAGCACCTCGGCCGTGATGGAGACCGGTGGATCAAGCGCGAGCAGGTTCGCCGTGGCTGCAAGATAGACCGCTTTGGCATCCTTGGAATCGTCGCGCCAGCGATACATCGTGTCTTCGGCCGCGAGCTGATCGTTGCGGTCGATCAGCGCGAGCGCCAGCCCTTGCGATGCAGAGGCGGTGTCTTCCTTGTCGTGGGCTTTGCGGAACCATTTTTCCGCCGCCTCCATGTCACCACGCGGCAGGTAGTACCAACCGAGAAGCAGGGCGTCCGAGGCAAGTCCACCGGTCTCGGCCAGCCGTTCCAAGCGCGAGATATATTGGGGCGGGACGACGATCTTTCCGTCGCCGTTCGCCTCCGCGATAAACCGGCGGGCGAGATCGTCGCGGATACTGTCGAATTCCATCGTGCCGTCAGGCGCCGTTTTCTCCTTGGACAGCAGATCCTCGATGCTCTTGGCGGGGAGAATGGCGGCAGCCTTCTGGATGGTGGCAAGGCGCTCGGCGGCATTCTGGCAATTGTTCAGAATATAGGTATAGGCGTCCGTCGCTCGCTGGGCCTTGTCTGTGCGGAAGAAAGCTTCGGCCACGCGCCACAACACGTCGACTTCGCTGCAGGTGAGCAGGCTCGGCGTTTCCGATCCGATCCGCACGACGGTTTCATACTGCTTCAGATCCGAGGCGTTGATCAGGCGCGTGCGGGCTTCAGCGACGGTCAGACGATCGATCAGGTCTGCGGGCGGTTTCCAGGCGGGCTCCGATGCCTGCCGTTCGGCAATGGCCTTGTGGACCTCGGCATAACGCGCCTGCGAATAGAGCTGCCACATGGTTTCCAGCTGCTTGTCTTCGTTCTGAGGAACGGCCAGCGGATCCTTCGGCGGAACCCAATCCGGATAAAGCGCTTTCAGGCGGGAGATTTCCGCCTGCAACCTTGCCGTATCGCCACGGCTGGCAAAATAGCGCAATGCACTTTCATCGACCACGGACGCCGTTGCGGCGGTGACGACGGTATCGATCACGGGCTGGGCCGGACGCTTGATTTCCTGAAATACCGGCGCCTTTTCGCTATCGGTGCGCAGGGCCGGTTGCTGTTGAGCCAGCTGCGAAGACAGTGGGGTACGCTCTTCCTCGCTCGAAGGCGAGAAAGTCTGCATCGCATGCTTCACATAGTCGGGCTTCTTCATCCCGACGATGCTGACGGTCGCGATGATCGCTACTGATAAAGCGATGAACGACGACTTCATAAGCACTCCGGCTGCTTCGCAGCGACAAAAGATAACCCCAGCAAGTGGAGCGTCGAAGGGTAGTATCGTGTCGGCGTGAACAG
Source organism: Rhizobium herbae (assembly GCF_017873135.1). Classification (GTDB taxonomy): domain Bacteria; phylum Pseudomonadota; class Alphaproteobacteria; order Rhizobiales; family Rhizobiaceae; genus Pararhizobium; species Pararhizobium herbae. The sequence continues at coordinate 36,239 of NZ_JAGGJV010000006.1, forward strand.
TTTCACATCTGCCGGCAGAGGGGTCTTGTCCATCACACAGGCCAGAATATGGTTAACAATTCGATAACCCGGATCCGAGAGGTTGTCCTTCGTTGTGCCGGACAATATATCTATGGTTGTCACTGTTCCGGTTGCACCCGACGTTGCCCGCATCAATCTGGCCAGAAATTCTCGGTCCGTCACCTCTCCACGGACGAGATACAGTGGGATTCGCAGCGCGTTGTAGCCGAATTCGGCGGGAAAGCCGGCCGCGGGTCCGGGTGGTGATGTCAACGATACCCAATCCGATGGCAGCTGCCTGGGGCCGAAGCGAAGGTCCCGGATAATCACGATACCATCATCGCGAAGCTTCGCCCAATCCGGCGACGGCGCCAGTCTATCGAGTACCGGAAAGGCTTCGAATATCCAGTAGGACGGATTGATGACCGGACCGTCCTGCCTGTCCGCGGCGGAAAATCCGGCTGCACCCGGCAGCAGCAGGGTACGGCCTGCGTGTTGAATGACGGTTTTTTCCAGGATCGCGCGGGCGATGTTCGATCCTGCCGCGATGTAGTCCTGTCGCCTCCACTGTTGTCCCGCGAGACCCAGTGCGTAGGCAATCAGGATATCCCCATCTGTCGCGTTGTTGATGTCGGTGACATGCGGTTTGGTGCCGGGGTTCCATTTCCAGGCGGCCAGCCCATCGTTGCGCAGCAACAATTCCGTCCGCGTGAAGGCCCAGATCAGTTCGAAATCCGCAGGGCTGCCGGCAAGGACCGAGAGAAGCAGCCCATAACCCTGCCCTTCGCTGTGGCTGATATTGCCGTTGGCATCATCGATGATGCGGCCGCCTGGATCGAGAAATTTGTCCTTGTAGGCCTGCCAGGCCTCGGCGGCGATCAAGGGTTGCTGTGCAGCAGCCGGAGTATTTATCAGGCAGAAGCTGAAAATGCCTGCAAGGAGGGCCGCAAGCAGTTTCCCCGTCATCGCCGCCGCCCGAGATTGCCGAGCAGCGTGGCGGTCGCCAGGCCCAGTATGATGGCAAGGCCTGCCAGCAATACAGCATAGGACAGGATGTTGGTCGACAGCCAGTTGGCGGCGATGAGCCGATAGTTGGAAAATGACGCAGGCTGGGTCGGCATGAAATCGAAGGCGTTGACCGGCACGGCCTCAACCGTTTTGGTGCCGCGCTGGTAGGTCGTGATGCGGCCGGCAAGTTGCTCCCAATTTGATTGCGCGCTCAGAGCCTGCATGCCCTCATGCAGCCCCCTGCCCGTCGGTGCGGCCACGACGGTCCATGTGCCGTTGCCATCGGGACTTGGTCCCTGCGCCACCAGCAGCGATGCCTCGTTCGACGGCGTGAAGCTGCTTTCGGACGTGGCTGCGAAACGCAGCGATGTCAACGTTATGTCGAAGTTCCGCTTCAACCAGGCCTCGAACGCGTTGATCTGTCCGCTCCACAGGCCGCCGCGCAGCTTTTGGCGCCATTCGTCGAGGGCGGCCTGCGTATCGACGCCTTCGGCCTGGCCACCGGGATCAGGCCCCCAGGTGTTGCGGCTTGTCTCCGCTATATTCATCTGGGTAAAGACCATTTGCGGCATCTGAGAGAGGGAGCCGATGAAGATCGCGCTTCTGTTGCCAATCAATGCCGGAGACGCAACCGTCTCGACTGCAATCGGATGCCCCGCGCCAACGGCCAGTCGCCCGAGGAATGTTGCGGCAGCAGAAAGCGTATCGGCGTCGATGCGATCCATGAAGAGCGGAATGGCCTCCAGGATCCTGCCGTAAGGAGCGCCTGTGCCGGCCGTTGCCGCCAGATTGGGCAGCTGGCCGATGCGGGCGAAGTCCGGCATGTGGAATTCGGACGTATCGAAAAGAGCAAACCGCGGCGTTTCCGCGCCGGTCGCCCCGGGTGCGCACACTGTGTCGTCCTCGGTCTTAAGGATGGCCTCAATGGCAATCGTGTTCACACCCGGACGGAAATGCCGCATCGTCACGTTGATTGGCAGATGGCGGAGGATGCCGCCGCCGGAGGAGGTAATCGGAACCGTGGAAGCAATGCTTCCGTTGACGTAGATATCGATATGGCTGCCGGGCAGAATGTTTGGGGAATAGGCAGCATCGAGAAGGATGACGGCTTCTCCGTAAGCGGCTGCATAGAAGTCGGAGGGAACGCCGATTGCGAAATCCGTGCGGAACCGCCTGCCGGAAAATTGCTCCGTGTTGAGGCCGAGCTGGGAGAAGCGAAGCCGGGTGTCGGAAAAAAGGAACGGTGCGTCGGGAGCGCGCCACCGTTGCGTCGTGATCACGTCGCGACGGACCGGAGCCACGACGTCGGTTGGTGCGACGATGCTTTCGATGGCCGTGCGGATTGCCTGCCATGTCGGGCCGGTAAGAACGAGTACAGGCGTACCGGTCTTCGGATCTTCGACAAATCCGGCAACCGGCGCGGAGCCGGCGCCGGTCGGCAGGGACGGAAGATAGGGCTGCAGCTCGGCGGGCGTGCCGACCAGGACTGTCATTTCGCCGGGCCGTGATGCGATCATGTGATCCGTATCGAACGAGAAGGACTGGTTGGGCATGTCGGCGAGGACGGCCAGACCCTGCGCAAGGCGCATCAGCGATATCGTGGTGCCGGGCTGCTCCAGCGCGGGGACGACGAAATTGAACCGGGTAAGGCCGCTTTCGTTGACGCCGATCGCCCTGATATCGTCAAGGCTTTGAAAAACCTGTGCCGCATTGTCGGCAAAGCTCAGATAGGTCTTTTCCGCGTCGATGTTCGACCAGAGTTCGTATGTCGATTGAATGGAGCAATCCGTACGGTGACGCTGGCTTGAGCGCAGCCTGATCAGGTTCGACCCCGGCTTCAGCAGGCCTTTCGGAATATCGAGGCTCAGTTCCGAGACGGATTCGGGCGAACGGATAGGCTGATCCGAGATATTCGTGTTGTTGACCTCTACCGAAAGGCGGGAGGCTTCAGGTGCGACGAAAATCGAATTCTGGTAGCCGAGATTGAGTCTTGCCCCGCTGGCTGCCTGCCGTGGGGTCAGGTAGACCGACCAGGTGCGGTCTTCGAACTCGCCGGTCAGCCCCAGATTGCCGTTGGGAAGAATATATCGCTGGAAGGCTTCGGTTTCCGCCGGTTCGACAACAGGCGTAACGGCCGGCGCAGGCTGAACCGTGCCATTTCCCCCCTGCCCTTCCGTCGGGGAAGTCAGTGCCGGACGTTCCGGCGTCATGTCGAACGGCAGCGTTTGAGCATGAAGCAAGGTGTTCGACAATGCAGCGAAGGTCAGAGCGAGAAGCAGATGCCGCATCATTTTTTCGCCCCTGCGGATTTCCGCGCCTTGTCGCCCGCTCCTCGGTTGCTGAAGAAATAGGCCAGGCCCCGGCTTGTCTGGTAAAAGGCAAGCCCGAAGAACCAGAGAGTGCCTCGAAAGAGACCGGGGTTGCCCCGGCGCGACAGCTGGAATTCGGTCCATTGCTGCGAATTCGCGAAGATCAGATCGGCGACGAGGCTGTGATGGCGGGCAGCTTCCGGCAGATATTGACAGCCGATCGTAACAATATCTCCATCGACCTGCGTGTTCCGGACGGCGACCGGAAGGATCTCCTCGATGTCGCTGCCATGGGGCTTGAACCGGATCAGGCCACGCGTGTCGACGGCCAGCAATCCGATTGACTTCGCATAGACGTTAATCCGGGCGCCATGGACAGAGACGTCATCAATGGTTGCCGGATACCAGTTATCGTCGAGCCCAAACTCGCACCGGCGCGTGACCTTGACCCGCCGTGTCGCCGATTTCTCGCCTCGTTCGGAAACAACGCCGAGCGCGCAGCCGGCGAGGATGAGGTTGAGAAGGTTCCAGCCGCCGACCACCAGGGTGACGTCGGCCTTGTAGGGCTCGGTATAGACGCGATAGGCGGTGACGAGCAGGGCGAAAAGCAGAACGGCGAATATGATGAAGAACGGCCGGCTGATTTCCGACAGGCGGCTGACCAGAACGGATTCGTCTTTCGCCGTCACCTTGAAGCTCGGTTTTCTCGGATTGACGATTGCCGAAACGACGGCGGGCAGAAGATGGACCGTCTGGACATATTCGTAGAGTTCCGAAATCCACGGCCAGCGGAACGAACCGTAGAGGTAGTTCTGCATCATCAGGTTCACGAGCATGTAGGCGAGCGTGTAGCCAAGGAACTCGCCGCCGGACGCGGTGAAGATTTCCAGATCGAAGAACAGATAGCAGAGCGGCGCGAAGAGGAAGATGGTGCGCGGGAACGGAAAGAGCCAGAACAGCGTCGATGACATATAGCAAAGGCGCTGCGGGATCGACAGGCCACGCTTCAGGAGCGGGAACTTGAATCGCAGGATCTGCATCATGCCCTGCGCCCAGCGGCTGCGCTGGCCGATGAAGCTGGCAAAGGTCGCCGGCTGCAATCCGGCAATCAGCGGCCGATCGACATAGACGCTGTTCCAGCCGCTGGCATGAAGATCGATCGCGGTTTCGCAGTCTTCGGTGATGCTGACGCCACTGAAGCCGCCGGTCTGGTCGAGCGCCTGCCGCCGCAGTACGGCCGCCGAGCCGCAGAAGAACGAGGCATTCCATTTGTCGAGGCCGCGCTGGATGATGCCGTAGAACATCTCGTTCTCGCTCGGCATCTTCTCGAAAGTGCGCAGATTGCGCTCGACCGGATCGGGATTGAGAAAGAAATGCGGCGTCTGGACGAGGAACAGTCTCGGATCGTCTTCGAAATAACCGACAGTCTCCAGCAGGAAGTCCCGGGCAGGCGCGTGATCGGCGTCAAAGACCGCGATCAGTTCGCCCTGCGAATGCTTCATGCCGTTGTTGAGATTGCCCGCCTTGGCATGTTCGTTGCGATCGCGCGTCAGATAGCGCACCCCGAGATCCTCGCTGAGGATCTGCAGTTCCTGATGCCGGGCCTTCGCCATCTGGTCTTCGAGAAGGTTCGCCGAAGTCCGCTTTTGCAACGTGCCGCCGTCGTCGAGAAGCCAGACGGTAAGCTTGTCTGCCGGGTAGTCCATGGCTTTGGCTGCAGCCAGAGTGTTGGCGAGGAGGTGGGAGTCTTCATTGTAGGTTGGCACGAAGACGTCGACGCTCGGATATTTGCCCGGCGATGCTGCGCGCGATGGGCGTGACGGCAGCGGCATTGAAACGACGAACAGGCTCAGCGCCAGCATCATGACGCTGTACATTTCTGCCAGATAGAGCAGGAAGCCGGGAATGAAGTTTTCAAGCTGGTTCAGCGGCGGCAGCGTGCTGGTCGTGCGCCAGTAGACATAGCGCATGACGATCGCGGTGCCGAAGGCAAGGGCGGTCAGGCGCCATGTTCCTTCTGCCCGAAGAATCTTGAGCACGGCCATGAAGGTGACGACGGCGATGCTGGCGATCAACTGTGTTTGCAGGTTGATCGGCAATGTGACCAGCGCAATGACGCAGAGGGAGGCAATTGCCCAGAAAAGGATAATACCGGCCTTGCGCATGGTGGCTGCCTTTCAGGAGGCCGGCCGATGGCGGGTCATTTGCCAACGGAAGCCCTCAAAACGCCATGGTCAACACAAACTGCGATCGGCAATTCGAATCATGCCGAGGTTATTTGCAGTGTCCGGGCCCCTCCGACTGTTTCATACAGTCCGGCGAAGGGACAACGACAGCGTCTATATCCGCGTTTGTTGGTAAAGGAATGGTTTCTTTCGACGCAGCTTGTTTGATCGGCTCGACCTTTTCGGCGGGGAGAACGGCTTGCCTTTGCCGCGAAACAGCTCGGGGCCGAACGACCTCCATCGCCGGCGGGGCATCGTCTCTCAGGTCGTTGCTCTTGGGGTAGATCGGGTTTCCGGTCCGGCCGAGCGTTGGCTCAACGCTCGGCGGTTCGCCGTAAGGGTTCCAGCCGGCGGCATTGAATGCGCCCCGGATCGTGTATCCGTACATCGTGCCCAGCAACTTCTCTTCGCTCGCATCCTCTTCACAGAGACGCAGGCGGACCTGGATCGTGCCTCTGTTCTGGAAGACCGTTCTTGCCTCCTCGGGCGAACGAACCTGCTGCCACGCATAGAGGCACGCATCGTTTCCGCGGCCGTGGCCGTAGGCGTAGCTGAAGGGCCCGTAGTTGTTTTGCAGATACAGAGGTGACTGCCTGAGTGCGATGCCCGGAAACTCGCGGCGCATTTCCTTGGCGATGTCGCTGGCTCGAATGGAGGAATAGGCGAGCGATTTTTGCCCATCGAGCTGCGACCCGACCGGCCCGAACAATTGCACGCGCAGGACATTCTGGCCGGGTGTGGATGCGGATGTGAACAGGAATATATCCTGCTGGGTCGCGTTGCTGAAACGGCGTTCGACGATGTTGACGATTGCAGGCCCGCCGGGTGCCGGCAGGGCGAGCGCGGTTTCATCCGGAACGGTGGTTGCCGTATCGGACAGCCGCACGCCCTCGCGGCCAGCGCAACCCGCTAGGCCAAGCGATAGAATGATGCCGGCGAGCGAATATTGGAGCGTTGAGAGGCTCGGAAAAGGCAAATGGCCGCGGTCTGTTCCTTCGAAGAAAGATCGTGGTGAAGCGAATTTTCGAATCAGGTTGGGCCAAGTCATCGCTCACTGATAAATCATGAGGTTGCTTTCGGGAATCCCCATTCATGAGGGGGCAGAATTGGGAGACGCCCAATCGGTTGGCCGTTGCACTCAGTATGATGACAACAAGAGGCGGCCTTAGTTGAGGAAGACCCGCACGCTTGCAGCCCGGCCGGCCGCGTCGATGACTGTCAATGTGGAATAGCCGGCACCATCGGGTATCCATTGATTGACGCGCCGGCGCGATGTCTCCGCCAGCGGTTTTCCATTGGCAAGCCAGCGGAACGGCGCCCGCCCCCCTTGCAACTTGAGGACAAGCGGCATGGGCGTGCCAGCGGTATCGACGCCCAATTCCACGCGGGCGCCTTCTGGTGGGTAGACGATCTGCGGAGCTGCCTCGCGGACAGTCGCCGAGACGAGACCGCTTGAGGTCAGCGAAAAACGCCGCTGGCTGATCGGCAATTGCGATTGGGCGATACGCACTGCGCCGGCCGGGGCACGCGGCAGCGGCGTGATGGCGATACCGGATTTGGCAAAGCCCTCGAACAGGATCGGCGCGGCGGTTCCGTAGCCGGTCAGGCCCGGTACCGCGCCGTTGTCCGGACGGCCGACCCAGACGCCGAGGACATAACGGCCATCGAAACCGACCGACCACGCGTCGCGGTAGCCGTAGCTCGTTCCGGTCTTGTAGGCGATGCCGCGCTGAACGGCGCCGGCCGGCGGCAGCACCCCCGAGAGGATGTCGGCGACCTGCCACGTGGCGACCGGGTCGAGAAGCGGCTCGCTCTCGATGGCGCCAGCTTGCCCCTGGATGCCGTCGCCCAGTCGTACCGGCTTGCCGCGATTGGCAAGCGCTGCGTAGAGCTGCACGAGGTCTTTCAGATTGACACCCAGTCCGCCGAGGCCAATTGCAAGGCCGGGTGCCTCGTTCTGCGGCAGGATCGGCCTGACGTCGGCGCGACGGAAGCGCATCATCAGTCGGCTCGGGCCAACGGAATCGAGCAGCCGGACGGCGGGAACGTTGAGCGACAGTTGCAGCGCCTGCCGGATGCTGACATCGCCCTGATAGGTCATGTCGAAATTGCGTGGGCGATAGCCGAAGAAATCCGCCGGCCGATCCTCGATGATGGTTTCCTGCGAGACCAGCCCCTCTTCGAAGGCGAGGCCGTAGATGAAGGGTTTCAGCGTCGAGCCCGGCGATCTTGCAATGCGGGTCATGTCGATCCAGCCGGAGCGGCTGGCATCGAAATAATCGGCGGAACCGAGTTCGCCGACGATCTCGCCGGTGCGCGCGTCGGCCATGACCATGGCAATCGACACTTTCGGGCCAAGCCGGGCAGCGGCTTCCTTGGCGACCGTTTCGAGACCCGTTTGGATGGAGCGTCGCAGCGTCGTCTGATGCTGGGTGACTTTAGGCTCTTTTCTCAGCGCCGCTTCTGCGAGATGGGCTGCAAGGGCCGGCAGTTGTAGGCGACGGTGAGGAACTGCAAAGGAAGCGGCGCGCTCCGCCTCCCCTTCCCCGATAACGGCCGAAACCGCCATGCGTTCGAGTACACGCTGGCGCGCAGTTTCCGCCGTTTTCAGGTGCCGATCGGGACGCCGTTTTTCCGGCAATTGAGGAAGAGCGACAAGCAAGGCTGCCTCGGCAACGCTCAAGCGCCGGGGCTCCTTGCCGAAATAGGCAAGACTTGCGGCGCGGATGCCCTCGAGATTGCCGCCATAGGGCGCGTGCGTCAGGTAGAGGTCGAGGATTTCTGCCTTGCTCAGGCGACGTTCGATCTGGATGGCGCGCGCAAGCTGGCGGAGTTTGGCCGTAAAGGAGCGGCCTTCGCGCGGCTCGATCAGGCGCGCCACCTGCATCGACAGTGTGGACGCGCCGGACACGATCCGGCCGTGGGTTGCGAACTGCCAGGCGGCGCGCATGAGAGCCCAGGGATCGACACCTTTATGCTCCCAGAAACGCTGGTCCTCATAGGCAATCAGCATGCGGACGAATTGCGGATCGACATCCGCAGCCGTCGTCTGCAACCGCCAGCGGCCCTCGGGTGTCGCGAAGGCGCGCAAAAGCTGCCCATCCGCATCGAGAACTTCGGCGGATACGGTGCGCGCCGTGTCCAGCGGCGGCGGATAGGCACGGTCGGCTGCGTCAAGGCCGAACATCGCGGCCACGCACAAAAGCGCGGAGCCCAGCAATGCGGCGCAGGATTTCCACCAGAGAGACATTATTCGACCGCCTGAACCTCCATGCGACCCACCGCGCTGCGCGCGGAGAATTGCGGCCGGTACATGTCCTCGACGCTTGCCGCCGGATGATCATAGGTGCCCGGCGTGACGGCGCGAACGACATAGGCGACCGTGATGGTGCGATTATCACCGGCCGACCGATCGAAAGCGGCGACGAAACGGTCGCTGCGGAACTCCGTATGCGCCGCCTCGACTTCGCCGATCCATTCGAAGTTCGACAGCTTGGCGCTATCGACCAGGGTCGGATTGTCGATTTCGAAACCGGCCGGCAGGAGGTCGGTGATCAGCACGCGCGACGGCCAACTGTTGCTCTCCGTGGCGTTGATGACGACCACATAGCGCTCGTTCTGCTTGGCCTCAGTGACATTGGCTTCCTCGCCGTCGAGCGTATAGTAGGTGCGCTGGATGCTGAAGCCGTTGCCGCCGGCGGGCAGCGGGAAAGCAGGTGCTGCGACGGTGGTCACCACGGCAGCCACCGGCTCGCTCGACCGGTTGGTGATCGTCACCGGCTGATCGAGGATTTCATCGCCGGTGAGACGAGCCGCGTAACCGCCGCTGCGCGCCGTTCCATTGATGTCGAGCTTCAGATCCTGATCTCCGCCCTGGATGGCGCGGGCGGCAAGCAGCGTCCACATCTGCTCCTGCGTGCTTGTGTAGGACTGTTTTTCCCATTCGCGGGCAACGATCTTGGCAAGCTGCGGGATGATCGTCGGGACGGGACGGCTTTCAGCGGCCAACGTCAGCACGGCGGCATCGTCGCGCAGGGCCGAGCCGTAGTCGGAACGGTCAAGACTGATATTGGTCGCCGTCGTCGTCATCTGCAGGGCATCTTCGAAAATGCTCTGGGAACGCTGCGCATCGCCGTAAAGGGCAAGTGCCGCGGCCAGATGACCCTTCGATAGCGGTGTCGGGAATTCGGAAAGCTTCGTGTCGGCATAGTAGCGCAGATCGCTGATCGCAGCCTTGCGGTTACGGGCCAGCACATAGAGCGCGTAGGCGATTTCGTTACCCTGGCTCTTCATGTCGATGTCGTAGCTCAGCGCATTCTGCAGGTTGTCGAGCGCCTGCACCATGGCCTGATCGGGCACCTGATACTTCTGTTCGCGAGCCCGGGTCAGGAAGTCCGTGACATAGGCGTCGAGCCAGAGATCGCCGGAGCCGGGGCTCCAGAGACCGAAGCTGCCTGTCGACGACTGATAGGACAGCACGCGGTAGATCGCTTCCTGCACGCGCTTCTGAACGTCGCCATCCTCCGGCAGGCCGGATTGCTTGGCGAGTTCGCTGAGATAGAGCAGCGGCAGCGCCCGGCTGGTCGTCTGCTCGGCGCAGCCATAGGGGTAGCGGTCGAGCGACGTCAGAAGGGCTGGAATGTCGAAGGCGGCGGAGCGTGTCACGCTGATGCTGACGGCCGAACCCTGCAGCATGCTTTCGGCCAGCAGTTCGCCATCCACCTTCAGGCTGGTATTCGGCTGGATGGTGATCGGGTGTCGTGTCGTCACCGGCAGGGCAGCGGGCCGCACCGGAACGGAAACGGATTGCTGCAGTGACAGGCCATCGGCGCTCGAAAGCTCGATCGAGATGGCGCCATCACCAGGATGAACGCCGGACAGCGGCAGGGTGAGGTCGAACTTACCACCCGGCTTGACGCTGAAGGTCTGCTCGGCTTCGGCAGCATCGATCACGACAGCGGAGCTGCTGGTGACCTTGAGATTGAGATCTCCTGCCGGACCGTCGGTATTGGCGATATCCAGCCGCAGTTCGGCCTTGTCTCCCGGCGCAAGGAATTGCGGCAGACTTGCCGTCACCACGACCGGATCGCGGATGATGACATCGGCGCTGGCATGGCCGACGCCGGTTTTCGACCAGGCGACCGCCATGACGCGGGCGGTGCCGTTGAACTGCGGGATATCGAAACTGACGATCGCCTTGCCGCCGGCATCGAGCTGGACCGGACCGGAGAAGAACGCCACCAGCTTTTCGGTCGGCGGATTGCCCTGAAGCGGCATCTGGCCGCCGTCGCCGCCGGTGCGCAGGCGTCCTGTCGCGCCGAGCGAGCCATCGATCAGGCGGCCGTAGAGGTCGCGGATTTCAAGGCCAAGCTGGCGTTGGCCGAAATACCAGCCATCCGGATCAGGCACTTCGTAGCGGGTCAGGTTGAGGATGCCGACATCGACGGCGGCGATCGTCACATAGGCTTCATCGCCAACCCCTGCCCCGGTGACCTCTACCGGAATATTCAGCGTTTGCCGCGGCAGCGTCTTTTCCGGCAGGTCGAGCTTGACGGAGAGCTTGCGGTCGGCCGGATCGACGGCCAGCCACTTGATGCCGATGGCCCGCATCGGCATGCGACTTTCCTGGGCATCGCCCGGACGATAGAGCGTTGCCGTAACATAGGCGCCGCCGCCAAAATCGGCGGTGACCGGAATATCGATCTCGCCACCTTCGGCAGAAATAGTCGCGGTTTTCGTTCCGATCAGCTTTTCCGAGCCGATCGTCACCAGAACTTCGCCGGCAAAACGCGGCGAGATACGCAGCTTGGCTGTGTCGCCGAGTGCGTAGTTTTCCTTGTCGAGCGCGACCTCCAGTCCGTCAGGCGTTTCCGTCGAGGTGGTCGTCACATACCAGCCGGAATCGAATTCCACGCTGGATGTCGGTCCATCGATATCGGACGTCTCGACTTCGAGCCTGTACCGGCCCCAGTCGGCCGAGAGCGAAATCTCGCCGCCATCCTTGGTGACGTCGAGCGTGCCGGTCGAGACCTGCTTGGTCGAAATTACCGGTTCGTATTTCCATGCGGTGCCGTCGCGGTACCACTGATAGTCCTGCTCGACACGCAGAAGCTTCCAGGTCAGGCCGGACTTGGCCTGCTTCTCGCCGCTCTGGTCGATGGCGATGACATGGAATTTGCCGACGGCGTTTTCTGCAAGGTCACCGGAAAATTCCGGCTTGATGCCGATCATCGCGCCTTCCGGCTTGACCGGCAGGACGAGCGACCGTTCGACAGCCCGACCGCCGGCTTCCTGGACGCGCACGGTGATGTTGGCATTGAGCAGTTGCGTGGTCGATGGGGTTTCGGTCAGATCGACATCGAAGGTTGCCTTGCCGTCCTCGTCGAGTGGTTCGAGACCTTCCAGCGTCGTGCGGCTGTCTTCCGTCGCTTCCTCGTCGGCGAGGCCGAAGAAGTAACCCTTGAAGTCGGCGCTTTCGCGGGTCGGCTTCAGGCCAACCTCGCCTTCGAGCTCCAGCCCCGCGGCCGGCGCTCCATAGAGGAAGCGGCCGTCGATGGTGACGGGCGTCGGTTTGCCGATCTCGATCTGCTTGACGGTGCTCGCCATATCGAACTCGACCCGGTCGGGCACGAAGTCATCGACCTGGAACTGCTTCTCGCTGATCGCCGTGCCCTTGGGGTCGGTGTAGATCTGTACGGTCCAGGTGCCGCGCATGGCGTTCGGCTGCAGGGGAAGATCGAGCGCATATCCGCCGGCCAGCCCGCCGTCACTGACGACGCGGCGGTCTTCGACACCATCGGGGCGCATGAAGACGAAAGTCAGCGGCAGTTTTTCGATTGCGACCGACGCGCTGTCGCGGGCAAGGGCCGAGACGTGCACGGTTTCGCCGGCACGATAGATGCCGCGCTCGGTCCAGGTCAGCACATCTATGGCACCCGGCGCTGCGCGCCCGGTGACGCCGCGATCCGAAAGGTCGAAACCGGCGCGGGTAAGATCGAGGAAAACGAAATCGTCGGCGCTGCTCTTTGCGGTGATGACAGCCGGTGCCATCGCCGCGGTGCCGCGCAGCAGGCCGGCGTCAAATGTCACGCGCCCATCGGCATCGGTGGTCGCGGAACCAAGGATTTCGTTGTTCTTGGCAAGCAGCGTCAATTCGATGCCGGCGAGTTGCTTGGCGCTGGCGAGCGAGCGGGCGAAGACCGAGAGTCCGTCCGTGCCGGAATAGGTGGACAGGCCGATATCCGAAATGACGAACCATTGCGTCGCCTGGCTGTCCCACTCGTTGCTCGCTCCCGTTGCCGAGACAGCGGTCAGCACATAGACGCCGGGCTTGCGCTGAGGCAGGGCCTCATCGACAGGAAAGCTGGTCACCACTTCCTTGTTGAGGTCCGTCGAAATATCGATCGATCCCCGCCAGACCATCTCGCCGTTTTCATCCTGGATGCGCTGGGCGCTGTAACCGTCGAGCTGCGTCAGGAACTGCGAGGTTGTCAGCAGCGAGGCGATGTTGCGGTCGCCGATACGGTAGAGCTTCAGGTTGGCGCTGGCGGTGTTGACCGAGACGATCGGAATGCCGCGCCGCGCCGTTCCCGGCAGGACGAAGCTGTCGCCGGTGAAGCGTACCATCGCCGCGCGATCCGGGATAAAGACGTCGAGATTGACGTTGGTTTCCAGCGGCTCATCGACGGATGACGGGAGGCCGGAACGGAAGGCAAGCTTATAGCGCTGGCCGTGGTTCAGGCCCTCGACGCAGATCTCGCTGCCCTTGGCTTCAAGCGCCTTGGGTGTGGCGCCATCGAGCAGGACGAACGGGGTGTAGTCGACGCCGGCCTTCACCAGCGGTTCGGAGAACTGCACGCAAACCCGCGGCGTGGCGCTGTCGGAATCGATCGTGTGTTCGGTGACGCGGAAGCCCTGCCGGGTTCTCAGATCCGTATAATCGGCGCGGACGGTTTTGGCTTCAACCAGTTCGAGGCTCGCCTTGAAAGCGCTCAACGCGGCGCGGAAATTTTCGGCGTTTTTAAGCGCCGTCGCCAGAACGGCCAAGGCATCGGCGCGTGACTGCGTGGTGCGGGTCAACTGGTACCCGTTGAGCGCGGCAAGTGCGGCCTGCGTGGCAAAATCGGTATTGCCATAGACCCGGTTGGCGGCCCGGGCCGCTTCGATCCACAGGGCGCCGTCATCCGGCGTGATCGACAGCGCGCCCTGGAAAGCTTTCAGCGCCGGTGCAACGTTGCCGGCTGCAAGTTCGCGATGGGCGGTGGCGAGAAGGCTATTGATCCCCTGCCCTTCCTGATCGCTTGTCAGCGCAAGATTATTCCTGGCGGTGCGGGCGTCCGCAACGAGTTGTTCGGTGATGAAGGACAGCGCCGGTGGCGCACCGATATCCGGCTCGTTCGATGCGGTGGCTTCGATGATCTTGCCAGCGACAGCGCCGTTGAACGTATTCAGCTTGTTATAGTCGGACTTGAGAAAGCACCACTTCACCTTCGGATTGTAGGTGAAGGCACGGCAGGAGGAATCGGCAACGCAGACCTTCGCGCAGTCGGCGAGGGAAACATTCTGTTCCGTCCGCAGATCGAAGCCGAAATAATCGCCGTCCTGCGTCGTGACGGCATGCCGGCCCGTTTCCGCCGCATGGAGCGCGGGTGAAAATGCAAGGGCACCGAGAATGATCGCTGAAATCCGCATAAACGCGCGCATAGACAAAAGTCCTCCCCAACGCTGCCGTTTTGACCAGTTTTACTCTTTAGCCTTGCCTTGAGTTTGTCAACCGAACACGGGCAGCGGCCGCTCTGTGACCACTGCCCTGGTTAACGGTTGAACGTTACGGTTTAATCGTTGCGTCGCAGATAAAACCGCCAAGCTGCCGTTTTTTCCAAAGGGAACCATCGGCGGCCTGAGCTTTGTGCCTGTCAGGATTGGGAGACCTTGAGCTTCGGCCGGTGATCTCCGGCGATCGTCTCGCCGAAGGGACCTGTGTTGGCGCTGGCGGCATGAGTCCTGACCGGGTGGTTGAGCGGCAGGTTGGGCAGCACGAGTTCACCGAACTTGTAGGCTTCTTCCAGATGCGGATAGCCGGAGAAGATAAAAGTATCGATACCGATCTGCCGATACTCGTCGATGCGCGCCTTGACCTGGTCGGGATCGCCGACCAATGCCGTGCCTGCTCCGCCGCGAACGAGGCCGACACCGGCCCACAGGTTCGGGCTGATTTCCAGCTTGTCCTTGCTGCCGCCATGCAGCTTGCTCATCCGGCTCTGGCCGACGGAATCCATTCGCGAGAAGACCTTTTGCGCTGCGGCGATCGTGTCCTCGTCGACATATTTGATCAGCTCATCGGCCGCCGTCCAGGCTTCCTTGGCCGTCTCGCGGACAATGACGTGGAGACGGATGCCGAAGGTGACCTCGCGGCCTTCCGCCGCCGCCAGGGCTCTCACCTCGGCGATCTTCTTCTCGACGTCTTCCGGCGGTTCGCCCCAGGTCAGGTATTTGTCAATCGTGCGGGCGGCAACCTGCTGGCCGACCCCGGACGAGCCGCCGAAATAGAGCGGCGGATGCGGATCCTGAAACGGCTTGAACAGGAGTTTTGCGTCCTCGATGTCGAAGTGCTTGGTCTTCGTCGTCACATCCTCGCCGCGCAGCACCGCCTTGTAGATGTTGATGAACTCCTCGGTGACCTCATAACGCTCCTCATGGGAGTAGTGGATGCCGTCGCCCTTGTTCTCGATCGGGTCGCCGCCGGTGACGACATTGATGAGGAGACGGCCGTTGGAGATCCGGTCGAGCGTCGCGGTCATACGGGCGGCCAACGTCGGGCTCAGCAACCCGGGACGAACGGCAACGAGGAAACGCAGCTTCTCGGTGAGCGGTGCCAGCGCGGAGGCGACAATCCAGCTGTCTTCGCAGCTGCGGCCCGTTGGGATCAGGACGCCGTAATAGCCAAGCGTGTCGGCAGCCTGGGCAACCTGCTTCAAGTAGTTGAGGTCGACATTGCGGCCGCCGATGGACGTGCCGAGATAGCGGCTGTCGCCATGGGTCGGCAGGAACCAGAGAACGTCGATCTTTTCCGGAACGGTGCTCATGGGGTGATTGTCTCCAGCGTGTACAAAATATGGAATGGTTCGGCCCCAGTCTTTCCGGGAATGGCCGCGACTGCAAAATAATTATATCTATAAATTTAATCGGCTACGGAAAATCCGTTCGGATTGCATGACTTCTTGAGGCGTTACGCCCCGCAAAGCAGGACGCTTCGGTTCCGGCTATGGAATGAGGGCGAACGGCGGCGATCCCGGGCCGCAACGTCGGTGCCGTCTGGCGGGTTGATCCCGTGGACCGCTATCAGCCCGCCTGCAGCTGCGGTCGCGCTCTTGCGTCGATCAGTGCCGCGGCGGCATAGGTCTGCGTCACGATCTCCGGAACGAGGTCGATATCGGGAAGCGAGCCGAGGCCGAGGGGGCCGATGGCAAACAGGCCGACTGGCCTCCCCCTCTGTGTCAAAAGTTCGCCGGCCGGATTGACGGCCAGACCGAGATCGAGTTCGTCGGTGGTCGCAAGGCCGGCGGAAAGAAGATCCGCAACCACCGGATCTTTCAGGTCAGGCGACAGGCATCGGCAGTCAATGACTTTGTCGGCGGCAAAGTGCTCCCCGGTCGTTTGGCCGGCCCATCGCACAAAAAGCCCATCCGGCATGTGCTTGAGCGTGGTGCCCCGTTTCATCTCGGTTAAGCCGCCGGCCAGTTCACGTTCGAGCCTCGCGTGAACGTCCGCCGGGAGCCGGTTGCGATGGCTGTCGTAGATTGCTCTCAGATGCCGGTTGAACTGCCGCTTTTCGCTCGGCGGCAGAGAAGCCCACAGGGTGCGAGCGCGTTTGCGCAATCCGTTCATGGCGGCCTGCCAGCTCCAGCCGTTTTCTTCCGCCTCGGCACACGCCTTGCGGACGAAGCGGACGATGTTTCGGAGCTGTGAAGGCATGGGTTGAGAGGGAAAGACTGCATCTGCCGGCATCCGGGTGTGCGGTTGCGGCAGGAAGCCGCGGCGCGACAGGATCGTGATGCGCCCGGCGAATCCGCCGTCGCGCAGTTGCAGTACCTGATCGACCGCACGCAGCCCGTTGCCCATGACGACGACATGTCTTGGAGCACTCCGGCGGTCCCGTAACGTCGCTTCCAGATCCTGCTCGGGCTTTTCCAGTGGCACTTTCAAACCGTAGCCGGTGGCCAGAACAACGGTGTTGTAGATTGCCTCGCTGCCATCTGCCAAGCCGAGCGTGAACAGGCCGTTGTCATTGCGGCGGATACTGGTGATGCCTTCGTTGGACATCTGCACGCTGACATCCGTGCGCTGTGCCAGGGCTTCCGAAAACCGCTGATACACATAGTCGCTGAAGGTCGACTTCGGTACGAAAATCTGGCCAAAGCCCGGGATCGCCGCCGACACCGCTTCGCGGAAAGGAGCATTGGCCTGCAGCCAGCGGGTGAAGTCCTTCGGCTCCCCAGTCGAGACGGAAAGATCGCGGGCGCGGCTGTTGAGGATTTCGGTGGACCGCGCCGTTGCCAGGGCCTGACCGCCACTGACGATCGGCCGTGGATCGAACATGCGCAGACGGAAAGGTTGGCCGACCGATTTCAGAAGGGCGATTGCCATCATCAGTCCGGAAAAGCCGCGACCGACGATGGCAATCTGTAAAGGCTGGTCTCCGTGGGGAGTGAAGGGCGACGAAAGGCCGTGAACCGTCATATCATTTCCTCCCCGCATCATGCGGCTGGATGGTTGAACCTCGGCACTCTCACTTAAACGCCAGTTCAGAAATATACGGGACACTCTATGTATTTTGTTATTTTAACCACGGAGAACTCCGGGTATCAAGTCGTTTTCACCCACTGTTAATTTTTGATATGTTTCCGTTACTTAGTCGGCGGACATCGCTATTGCCGCCGCTGGCAGGGTCAAAACCGGGCCAGATTCACTTCCGTTTCACGGATCGGCGCGGTCGGCGCGCAGCTTTTCAAATCGCCGGATGAACGCGCTGATGTCGCTGCTGCTCCGTCGAAGCTGCCTCTTCCGCACCATAACGCACATGACACGGGCGGCGGTCGAAAACGTCATGTCGTCCAGCGGGCTATTGCGGCTCAAAGGCTTTGACAGCCGCTCGGTGATGGCACTGACCATATTGTTCGGCAGAATATCGGTGCAGTCGCGCATATGATCAAACACGATCCCGATCGAAACCGGCATACCCTGATGATAGACGATGGGAGCTTCGGTCCCGTCAACCCAGTCATCATAGGCTTCGAGTGCATCGCGGAACAGTTGATGCAGCGTGATCGGGGCATGCCCCTCGTGGAGTTCGGGCAAAGGGTTGTTCATCTGCACATCCTCATCGTTGTTAGCGGTGGTTGGTGCCGACAGAAATCGACCTAACGCCAAAAACGTGGGGGGAGGCGAATTGTTCCTCTTGGTTCAAACTAAAATTGTTCGATGTTCAACCGCCGGCGATGCGAACTGGCGTCCGGGTGGATGCCCCCCTTTTGCCTCAGCGAAAAGCGCTTGCGGCGAGCGGAGGTCGACTGCGTCATGATCCCGTAGCCATCTGTGGCGTTCCGCTCCAGACCAACCTGCCCCGCTCGCGGACGATCCACGGAAAACGCGAATGCCTCAAGCGTCATTGCCACGGCATCAAACAATCCGACACCAGGCGACAATGCCGTGATTTTTGTGGTTGAGTTGCGTGCGTGTTGAGTGAGTCGGACGGGTGACCCGTCTTTTCTCCTTTGGAATCGCATTTGCCGGATGATTGCCCACATGAATCATTTCGCGTGGAGTTTCTCGTCACGGTAGATGGCGAAACCGAGAACGCTTTGTATTCATACGCGAAATGCATCGCGGCTCGCCGTAGATTCAATTTCTCATCTGCTCGGCATAACCGTCTGTTAACCAATAACTTCTTGCACGAATCGTTGTGTTGCGTATCGTCACGGTTATATCGCCCATCGGGCCATTTTACCGTGACGAAAGTTTTTGACCGTGAGCAATGCCATTCGAGCGACCAAGATTGAGCGGAAGACCGTCGATGAGACGATCGGAGATCATGCGGCAATCATCAGCTCGCAGCTCCAGGCGATCAGCGAAGCGCTCTTCCCGCCGACTGCCAACAAGACGTTGCGGCGGTTTACCTCCGGCGAGGCGGCCCGGCTGATGGGCGTCTCGGATTCGACGTTGCGCAAGATGACGCTGGCCGGCGAAGGGCCACTGCCTGACCTCACCAGCAATGGACGTCGTCTGTATACCCTTCGCCAGATTAACGAACTGCGCGAGAAGCTCGCGCAGACGGCGCGGGGACGGGAGGCTTACAATTTCGTGCCGCGTCGTGGCCCCGACGATCACCTGCAGGTCATTGCGGTCACCAATTTCAAGGGTGGCTCTGGCAAGACAACCACCTCGGTTCACCTTGCCCAGTATCTGGCGCTGCAGGGATACCGTGTGCTTGCCGTCGACCTTGATCCGCAGGCGAGCCTCTCCGCCCTGCTCGGCGTCCTGCCGGAAACGGATGTGAAGTCCAATGAGACGCTCTATGCCGCGATCCGTTACGATGAGGAGAAACGTCCCTTGGCGGACGTTATCCGCAACACCTATTTTGACGGGCTCGACCTGGTCCCCGGCAATCTCGAGCTGATGGAGTTCGAACACACGACCCCGCGCGCGCTGACAACCGGCGCCCGCGATGGCGATGGAATTTTCTTCACGCGGGTTGCGCATGCGCTGGATGAAGTCGCCGATAACTACGATGTCGTCGTTATCGACTGCCCTCCCCAGCTTGGTTACCTCACCCTGAGCGGGCTCTGTGCCGCGACATCGATGGTGGTCACCATTCATCCCCAGATGCTCGACGTGGCCTCAATGAGCCAGTTCCTTCTGATGACGCACGATCTGCTGGCCGTCGTTCGCGAGGCCGGTGGAGAGCTGAAATACGATTTCATTCGCTATCTGCTCACCCGCTATGAGCCACAGGATGCACCACAGACCAAAGTGGCCGCCCTCCTCCGGAACCTGTTTGACGATCACGTCATGACCAATCCGATGGTGAAGTCGGCTGCCGTGTCCGATGCCGGCTTGACGAAGCAGACCCTCTACGAGATCGGACGGGAAAACCTGACGCGCTCGACATATGATCGGGCAATGGAGGCGCTCGACGCGGTCAATGGCGAGATCGAATCTCTTGTCCGCCAGGCATGGGGGCGCACTCCAAAATGACCCCCGTTGAAGCATCAAATTCGAGTTGTTGGGAACTCCCAACAACGAGGGCCAACCCCTCCCAAGCCAATACCCGATGGAGACATTTGGCGGCCGTGGCGCTCAGGTCGGACATGTCCGTTTCGGGCCGGAATTCATCGTTGGGAACTCCCAACGCAAGCCGATCGCGATACAATCAAGGTGGCCTGCTGTGAGCCGAAAAGATACCGTCAACACGCTGTTTATGCGAAAGCCCGAGGGGTCTCCCCCGGTGGCTGGTGTCGAGAAGAATACCGATCGCGTCCGCACGGGTGCTATCTCTGCCATGGGGGCATCGCTCCAGGAGATGACCGAGGGCGCGCGCAGCGCTGCCAAACTCCAGGAACAGTTGGCCTCTGGGTCTTCGGTCGTCGATCTCGATCCAGCGCTCATCGACCATTCGTCGGTGAGCGACCGCATTTCCATAACCGTCGATCCGGGCTTCGAAGCACTGGTCGACAGCATGCGCGAAAACGGACAGCAGGTTCCAATTCTGGTACGCCCGCAGCTGGCATCACCCGGCCGTTTCCAGGTGGCCTATGGCCGCAGGCGCCTGCGTGCGGCAGCCCAGCT
Organism: Rhizobium herbae; assembly: GCF_017873135.1. GTDB lineage: Bacteria > Pseudomonadota > Alphaproteobacteria > Rhizobiales > Rhizobiaceae > Pararhizobium > Pararhizobium herbae. The sequence goes on from NZ_JAGGJV010000006.1 coordinate 56,625, forward strand.
TGGCAGGACGGTCCGGGCGATCGTGCAGACGCTGACGGACAACGAACTCGTCATCGCGCAGGGCAAGGAAAATCTCGACCGGCAGGACCTTTCCTATATCGAGAAAGCGCAATTTGCTCGACGCCTCGAGGATGGCGGTTACGATCGCGCAACGATCATGGCTGCACTCTCGACCGATAAGGGTGATCTCAGCCGTTATATCTCGATTGCCCGCAGTATCCCTGAATATCTGGTTCAGGCGATCGGCCCGGCTCCAAAGGCAGGCAGGGCGCGCTGGGCGGCGCTGGTGGACCGTGCGGAGCGAAAGCAGCACATGCTGGACGCGCTGATCACGGACGCGGAATTTCTCTCTGCCGACAGCGACACGCGCTTTGGCCGGATCTTCGAAATGCTCGGCGGCGAGCCGGCAAAGCGGAAGCCGAAGGCGCAGGAGTGGAGAAGTCCACAAGGGCGGAAAGCGGCACGTATCGAGCGCGACGACATCCAGACGCGGATTGTTTTCGATGAGCGCCAGGTTCCGGAGTTCGGCGGATATCTCGCCGATCGTCTGGATGATCTCTATGCGGAGTTTACGGCCAGCCGGAAACAGGGTGGCCGACACTAGCTTACACCGGGCCGTCGCCGTGGCGCGGCCTTAAGATCAACCGCTATCGAAGGATAGGCAAAAGACAAAAATCGGCAAAGAAAAAGGCCCCCGAAATGCTTTCCGGAAGCCCTTCTCGACTGTTTGGCGACTGAGAGAATCACACTTCCTGGAATCGTAGTCAAGTCTCTTCATTGAGATTGGCGTCATTTTGACGAGCTGGATGGCTTTGCCCTTGTGAGAGGCAGAGGCGATGGAAGGTAGAAGTGTGACGACGCCCTTTGGGCGGCGGCGGATGACGCTTGGCATGTTGGCAAGTCAGTTCGCGACCCAGGATATTGAAGACGGCAAGAGCGTCGACAAATGGAAGCTCTATCGGGCGCTTTGCGAGGCGAGACCTCTGCTTGGCGTGACCGATCGGGCGCTGGCAGTGATGAGCGCATTGCTGAGCTTCTATCCGAAGGACGAGCTCTCCGAGACGAATGGTCTTGTCGTGTTCCCGTCCAATGCCCAGCTCTCGCTGCGCTCCCACGGCATGACCGAACAGACGATCAGGCGCCACGTCGCTGTTCTCGTTGAAGCCGGACTTATCGTCCGCAAGGACAGCCCGAACGGCAAGCGCTACGTGCGCAGGAGCGGTGGCGGCGTGATTGACGAGGCGTTTGGGTTCTCCCTGGCACCGTTGCTCGCACGCGCCGACGAGATCGAGCATCTGGCGGCGCAAGTGACCGCCGAGCGCCTGCATTTGCAGCGCTTGCGCGAGCGGCTGACCCTCTGCCGGCGCGATGTCTCCAAACTGATCGAGGCGGCGGTGGAAGAGGGGGCGAGCGGCAACTGGGAGATGGTTACGACCCATTTCCGGGCGCTTGTCACAGCAATCCCGCGCACGCCAACGGCAATAGAGGTTACGACGGCGCTCGACGAAATGGAGATGCTGCGGGAAGAGATTGTCAACCAGCTGGAAATGCAGATTAAAACGAAAAATATGAACGGCAATCCCTTCCAAAATGATCGGCACATACAGAATTCAAATCCCGAATCCTCCTCTGAACTTGAACCTAGCTTCGAGCAGAAGCTGGGCAAAATTCCGGAGGGCGAACAAGTCGCTCCTGCCGCGACGACAGATGAGCTGAAGCGAGTTGATCATCGAACCCTCGGCGGAGCGAAACCGAAAAATGCCAGGGGTGAGCAAGCCCATTCGATGACGCCAGCCCGGATGAAGGCATTCCCTCTGGCGCTGGTACTCCAAGCCTGCCCAGAAATCATCCCGTATGGCTCCGGGGGGGCTATTTCCAGTTGGCGAGACCTGATGGCCGCGGCTGTCGTCGTTCGATCGATGCTTGGGGTCAGTCCTGATGCCTATCAACAGGCTTGCGAGATCCTTGGACCGGAAAATGCGGCGACCGTCATCGCCTGCATTCTGGAGCGGGCAGGGCATATCAACTCTGCCGGCGGCTATCTGAGAGATCTGACAAGACGGGCGGAAAAGGGCGAATTCGCTCTTGGCCCGATGATCATGGCGCTTGCCAGGGCCAATGGAAATTCTGTGAGAAGGGTCGGCTAGAAAGGGCTGATTAACCTTTATTTTCTATTGAAAAGGGTGTGCCCATTGCCCGTGAATTTTGAGTGAGCAGGTCCCTATGCGTCTTTCCCGAACCAATTTTTCGAACGCCTTCGATAACACGGGAGAACAGCCCGCAGACCCTGAAAGCCATCTGATGAAGACCGATGTCCAACGCCGTATCTACGGGGCACCCCTCGACGTGAAAAGCGACGAAAGTCCGTACGAAGTCGATACCGACGCGATGGCGGAGATCGAGGGGAGGGGAGACGCGCCTGTCTGGCAGAGCGCCTTCGTGCTTGGCCCGAACGTGCGTTTTACCCGGACACCGGAGAGCGTCTATTCGAAGCGGTCGGCCGTTGAAGCAAGCAAGGAAACGGAAGTCGCAAGCTTGAATGGAGAGACTGTCACCAGCGTGACGGACAATGCAGGAGCGACTGCGGAAAGCCCGCTGGTGCCTGGACAGGAGGGCGAGGACGTGTCGGGTATCCAGCTGCTTTCGCTCCGCCTGAAGCGCGAGATCGAAACGCAATCGGATGTGCCATCGATCTGCGAGGCCACTGAGCTGGCTGATATCGATCTCGTTTGTTTTCCGACGGAGGAGGCGCCGTCGACAAACGTTCCGGAACCAGCATTCAAACGCTCGAACTCTTTCCTGCATGTATCCGACGAAGTGTTCTGGAACACCATGGACATGGAAGCCGACATGGATGTTCTGGCACCGGCTCTGCGATGGCAGCCCCCGGAAGTTCATTCGTCGTCCAACTCGGTGACGGCGCTCTACCGGGAAATTGGCATCAAGCCGGCCGATCGACAGTTTGCCGGACCTGTCATCTCCGAACCTGCACCCATCAAGACGCCGCCCCGAGTGCTGGAGGAAGCCAAGCCGCCCGTGTCAGTGACCGTAAGTCACGTCGAGCCTGCGCGCGCAACGAAGCCGCAGGTGACGGTGGCCAAACCAATTCGGGCGGTCCGGCCGGATACCTTCGTCGCGATCCCGGAAGTGGCGGCCGGCGCCGGCGAGTATATCTTTCCGCCAGTTACGCTTCTGCAGGAGCCATCCGTTCAGGAAACGGCTGTTATCACCCAGGAGGCGCTGGAGCAGAGCGCCGGGCTGCTTGAAAGCGTGCTGGAAGATTTTGGCGTTCGCGGCGAGATCATCGATGTCCGCCCGGGTCCCGTTGTCACGCTCTATGAATTCGAGCCGGCACCAGGTGTAAAGTCGTCGCGTGTCATCGGCCTTGCCGACGATATCGCCCGTTCGATGTCGGCACTGTCGGCCCGCGTCGCCGTCGTGCCAGGCCGCAACGTCATCGGTATCGAACTGCCTAACCCGGTTCGCGAGACGGTCTATTTCCGCGAACTGATCGAATCGGAAAACTACGGGGAGACCCGCTTCAAACTGGCGCTTTGCCTGGGCAAGACGATCGGCGGCGAACCGGTTATTGCGGAACTTGCGAAGATGCCGCATCTTCTGGTCGCCGGCACCACGGGGTCTGGAAAATCCGTGGCGATCAACACCATGATCCTGTCCTTGCTTTACCGTTTGAAGCCGGAGGAATGCCGGCTGATCATGGTCGATCCGAAGATGCTGGAACTGTCGGTCTATGACGGAATTCCGCACCTGCTGACACCAGTTGTGACGGATCCGAAGAAGGCCGTGATGGCGCTGAAATGGGCCGTCCGGGAAATGGAGGACCGCTACCGCAAGATGTCGCGGCTCGGCGTTCGCAATATCGACGGCTACAATGCGCGGGCGGCAATGGCGCGGGCAAAGGGAGAAACGGTGCTGTGCAGCGTGCAGACCGGCTTTGACCGCTCGACAGGCGAAGCCATCTTCGAACAGGAGGAGATGGACCTCGCGCCGATGCCCTACATCGTGGTGATCGTCGACGAGATGGCCGACCTGATGATGGTTGCCGGCAAGGAGATCGAAGGCGCGATCCAGCGGCTGGCGCAGATGGCACGCGCCGCCGGTATCCACCTGATCATGGCGACGCAGCGTCCGTCCGTCGATGTCATTACCGGCACGATCAAGGCCAACTTTCCGACCCGCATCTCGTTCCAGGTGACCTCGAAGATCGACAGCCGCACCATCCTTGGCGAGCAGGGGGCCGAGCACCTGCTGGGGCAGGGGGATATGCTCCACATGGTCGGAGGCGGGCGGATCGCCCGTGTTCACGGTCCTTTTGTGTCCGACGAGGAAGTCGAAAAGGTCGTCGCGCATCTGAAAACACAGGGGCGACCGGAATATCTGGGCACTGTCACCGAAGACGCCGAGGAGACCGACGAGGCCGCGGAAGAGGACGCCGCTGTCTTCGATAAGAGTGCAATGGCCGAGGAAGACGGAAACGACCTCTACGACAAGGCGGTGAAGGTCGTCCTGCGCGACAAGAAGTGCTCGACCTCCTACATCCAGCGGCGCCTGCAGATCGGCTACAACAGAGCCGCCTCGCTGGTTGAGCGCATGGAGCGGGAAGGGCTTGTCGGGTCGGCAAACCATGTCGGCAAGCGAACGATCCTGTCTGCCGGTCGCGAAGTCGTGGAGATGGCGGTCGGTGATGAGGAATAGGTTGCCGATCCTGTAGCCGTAGCGTTGGGGCAGGGGAGGCAGGCATCTATTGTTTTAAGGCCTTGCTGCCTTGGTGAGGTTCACCCTCAATCGGTCTCGCCCCGCTGATACTTGCGGGCCAGCTCCGGGGAGGAGTGGCCGAACCGCTTTTTCACATGGCGCTTGTCGACGTCGGCCGAGGAGCGCAAGTGCCAGCGGCGCGGTGTTTACGATATCGGAACCGTTATCGTGGAAGAATGCGGCTCGGTCGGCGGCGTGGTTTTTGGAGTCGGTGATTTCGGCCATTGTCGCAGTCAACAGCATAATGATCGATAAGGCAAGATTATCGTTCGTTATTTGATGACGACGAGGAGTGCGGTTTTAACAGAGATTTGGCTCGAGAAGCGCACGCGGTAAAGTCATCCCAGCCGGGGTCAACGATGATGACACCGGTCCCCTCGAAGTCCTTGACGTTGCGGGTGACAACCGTCAGCCCGCGAATGAGTGCTGTCGCAGCAATCAGGGCATCGACTTCATTGCGCCTGTCGGGGATAGGCAGATGGGCATACCGTGTGGCAACGTCGTCATCGACCGGCAGGATCCGACGGGCGACTTCAGGCCGAACATGGTTGTTCCAGCCAGGTCCGCGGCCGTGCGCCCTGCCGGGCATCGCGGCGCTGCACGCCAAGGATACCGCGCTCCAATTCCAGAATGGCGATGTTCAGAATGACGGCTTCTAGCGCGCCGAAACGGGAGGCGTACATGATCACTGTGCCGAAACTAGGCTCTCGTCACACCCGCAATCAACGTGATCGAGACGATAGCCAGTCAGCCGGAGGCTGACCCTCTGAACCACATAAAGTCGCCCGCCGCCACTGCTTCCCGTCCCCGTAAGGCTCCCAGCACTGCCCAGATCGAAGCCACCGTCATCACCATGGCACCGAAAATTCCGAGCTTCGAGGCGAACTCGGGATCGCCGGGAGCCGGTAGAAGGACCAAACCGAATATGAGCGCCTTTGGGTTCAGCATGGTGGTCAGATAGACGTGTCTCGCCGTCACTTCATCCGGGGTGCCATCGTTCTCGTGCATGCGCCACAGCCTGACAGCCATCAACATGACCCATCCTGCGGCCGCGAGTTTCATCACGACTGCGATGATCTGCCAACGCGAGAACTTCCGATCCCAGCCAGACCAGCCGCAGGATCGTCGTGAGATAACCGAGCAGTTCGGCCGGGATCAGCCGTCGGGCTTTGCGAAGCCCGTTTTGCGCTCCCGCAAGGCGCAGCGGCGAACTTTGACAGCGATCAAGTTCGGGAACATCGTTAAACTTGGCGTGGTTGATCTGCATCAACGTCCCAGAAAACCAGCCGCGTTATGTTCCACCGGAACAACAGCGTTCGGACGGAACGGCTTCGCTCTGGTTGGAAATATCTCCAAGCTTCCCAGTCGGCTGCCGTCCATATATCGCGGCCTGAGGGGCTAGGGAGGCGAGGCCGCGACGAAGGCCCGGCAAGCCGGATTGCCGGGCCTTCTGCTCTTGCACCAGGGGGGCGGAGGTCTGGCCCCACAATTCCAATCGTGGCTATGCCGCCTTGCTGAAACTGCGGCCGGAGTTGCCGAAATAGGTATCGAATGCGGATGCCACCGCGCGGATCATGAACCGGTTGCCGTCGCTCACACGGACGTGACCTGCATCGAGTGCCACGACGCCATCGTCCATCAACTCCTGCAGTCTCGTGTTGCCGTTCGACAGGAGCGCTGAATCGAAGCCGTGGACGGACGCAAGGCCTGCGATGTCGACGGTGAAATCGCACATCAGCCGCTCGATCACATCGGCGCGGAACCGGTCCTCCGCGGTGAGAGCGTATCCTTTCGCGGTGGCCAGCCCTCCGTCCGCGATGCGCTTCGCATAAAGACCGAGTGGGACTTCGTTCTGAACGAATCCCTCGGCGAAGCTGCCGATCGACGATGCGCCGAGGCCGATCAAGGTCCGGCATTCGTCCGTGGTGTATCCCTGGAAATTCCTATGCAGTCGGCCGCTGTCTGCCGCGATGGCTAGGTCGTCGTCTGGACGCGCGAAGTGGTCCAGGCCAATGCGCTTATATCCTGCCGCCATGAGTGCGTGGGTGATCGCTTCCGCCTGTTCGTTCCTTTCCTGCGCGCCAGCAAGGGCAGTTTCGTCTATCAGCCGCTGATGCTTCTTGAAGCCGGGGACGTGCGCGTAACCGAAGACGGCGAGCCGGTCCGGCCGCATCGTGATCGCGGCCTCGACAGTGTCGATGCAGGACTGCACCGTTTGGAAAGGCAGTCCGTAAATGAGGTCGAAGTTGAGCCCCGGGATCCCGTTGGCCCGCAGGCGGGAAACCGCCTCTGCTGTGATTTCCGCCGACTGGATGCGGTTTATAGCCTTCTGGACGATGGGATCAAAGCTCTGTACGCCGAGGCTCGCCCGAGTGACTCCCATTTGCCCGAGGGCATCTGTCATTTCACCAGTCAGTGTCCGGGGATCGATCTCCACCGCGATGCGGGCGTCCGCGCAGACCGCGAAGTTTGCACGCAGAGTGTCCATCAGCGTAACGAATTCCTCCGGCCGCATGGTCGTCGGAGTGCCGCCACCAAAATGGATTTCACCGACTTCAAGACGCTCATTCCGCGATCCGCCGACCAGGGCTATCTCCCGCTGCAGGACGTTGAGATAGTCAAGGATCGGCTGGTCTCTTTCGGAGATCGTCGTGTGGCAGCCGCAATACCAGCACATCGAGCGGCAGAAGGGGATGTGGAGGTAGAGGGAGGTGCTTTCACCGGAGGGCACGGACTGCAGCCACTTGACGCAGTCACCAGGACCGACATCGGACGAAAACAGAGGCGCCGTCGGATAGCTCGTGTAACGGGGCAGACGCTCCTCTCCGTACTTCTCGATCAATGTCCTGGTCATCGGGTGCCCCATCCTGCCAAATTTGGTTTCCTTGAGTGTTAGCCGTGGGCGCGCGATATGTCTTTGATCCATCGCAAGTGAACGCGCTGAAAGAAATGCGACGAAGTTTGCTCGCGAACAAAGTCGTACACCGACCTGCGATCGATTCTCCTTCCACGGTCTGGATGATCTGCCGCGAAGCGAACTCGAATACCGGAACCACATGACCAACCTGCTCGCTCCACCCCTCATCGATGCCCGCACCATTTCCCCCCAATATCGGCGCACCTCCATCTTCGGGGGGCGCAGGCGTCCGTGTCGACTTCCCAATCTCGCGTTGAGATATGCCGAGATGACAGGAACCGCGCTTCATGCCGTCTCTCGCATTCTCAGCGCGTGGGAGGTGAAAGGATTTGTTGAGGGAGGGCGTCAGAAGCTGCCCGTCCTTAATGTGGCGTGGCTTGCCGCATTGGCCGGCGAGGCGGAGAAATGACGGGTATTCGCTTCAGCGTTTGTCTCAGATCAAATTGGATTCGATCACCTCCGCTATGTTGCTTTGCAACGAAGCCAAGTTGGCTTCTGTTTCAAGGAGCATTCACATGAGGAAGTTCATTAAGACTATCGTCGGCTCGGTCATTCTGGCGGCATCGTTCGGCTTCACGGCCAGTGCAGCGGACTTCGAGGTTCATATGCTGAACAAGGGCAAGGACGGCGCGATGGTCTTTGAACCAGGCGGCATCAAGATCGCCACGGGTGACAGCATCACCTTCATCCCCACGGACAAGAGCCATAACGCAGAGACCGTCAAGGATCTAATTCCGGAAGGTGCAACGGCTTTCAAGGGCAAGATGAACGAGACCATCAAGATCAGGTTCGACGCTCCAGGAGCTTATGCGGTGAGGTGTGCGCCCCATGTCGGCATGGGCATGATCGCTGTCGTGGTCGTCGGAGACGCACCTGCCAACCTAGACGCCATCAAGACCGCCAAGTTTCCTAAAAAGGCGCGTGAACGGCTTGATGCCGACATTGCTAGCCTCGGGCTCTGATCGGGATTTGTCCAGCCGACATTGAAAGTAGCCGACTGGACATCGAGGCACTGTGATGAAGACAATTCATACCGATATTAGCGAAAATGGTCATGCCAAAGCGGACCTTGCACTCAAGCAAGCGCTCTTGGAGATGGTCGGTTGCCCCGGCGGGATCTCAGAGGGGGCTCCTGGCTTCAATATCGTCTGTTCGTCACCCCGTGATCGTACAAGTTGAGTTTGCACGGGTGTCCACGCGTGGACACCCCATCTTTCTGCATGCTACAACCCGCCACGTCGGCACGGTCCGTGTTGATTGTTGACACAAGGGCAACGGGTGAAGCCTCAGATGATGCCGCACAGGAACGGTGCCCCCCGAACGAGCCTTGCGTCGCTGATACTTGACAGGAAAATCTCTCGCAGGCGGGCGTATCTGTTCGCAGTGCTGGCGGCCTGTTTTTCCATTCTCGTTGCCTTCCTTGTTCGCAACGGTCTGGCTGGTCTGACGGTTGTCGATCTGTTCATTCCTGCAGTGCTCGTCGTATCGGTAGTGGGTGGGGTGACGTCGACATTGATCGTCGCCGGCCTCTTGTGCGTCGTCGTGGTCGCGATGGAAACCGGGACGGGCGCTCCGTTCCAAACGCTATGGGTCGAACTCGGATTCTTCATCGTGGTTGCCATCGCTATTGCGCTCATCAGCGAAGTGCTGAGAGATGCACTCCTGGCTGCGAAGAACGCCGAGAAGGCCCTCAGTGTGCGGGAGGCTCATCTCAAGTCCATTCTGGACACCGTTCTCGATGCAACCATCGTCAGCGAGCAGGATGGGACGATCGTGTCCTTCAATGCCGCGGCCGTCAGGCAGTTCGGCTATGCCGAAGAGGAGGTCATCGGCCAGAACCTCCGCATTCTGATGCCACAGCCCTATCGCAAGGAACACGACGGTTATCTCAACCGGTATCTGAGCACCGGGGAGAAGCGGATCATCGGTGTCGATCGCGTGGTCGTCGGACAACGGAAGGATGGTTCCACGTTTCCGATGAAGCTCGCAGTCGGTGAGATGCGTTCCGGAGACAAGATATTCTTTACAGGTTTCGTCCGAGATCTTACCGAGCGTGAGGAATCCGCTGCCCGTCTCGAAGAAATTCAAGGTGAGCTTGCCAGACTGGCCCGCCTCAATGAAATGGGCGAGATGGCGTCGACACTCGCGCACGAACTGAACCAGCCCCTTTCGGCGATCGCCAACTACGTGCACGGGTGTTCGCGCCTTCTGCGGGGCATGGACACCGACGTCGCGGTGATGATGAGGGAGGCCCTTGAGGAGGCTGGCAGCCAGTCTCTGCGCGCCGGACAGATCATAAAACATCTGCGTGAGTTCGTCAGCAAAGGCGAGACCGACAAGGCACCGCAGAACATCCGACAACTAGTGGAGGAGGCAGGTGCGCTGGCTTTGGTCGGATCTCGTGAGAAAGGTGTCAGGACCGTATTTGACTATCACGCAGGAGCGGAGATGGTGATGGTCGACCACATCCAGATCCAACAGGTGTTGACCAATCTGATGCGCAACGCCATCGAGGCTATGAAGGACGCTCCTAAAAAGGAGCTGATCGTTCGGATCCAGCCAGGTGCCCCAGGACAGGTGACCGTGATCGTCGAGGATACGGGCTCGGGAATTCCGGAGGAAATCTCGGCACAGCTATTCAAGCCATTTACAACCACGAAGCCTGGAGGAATGGGAATCGGACTGTCGATATCGAAACGGATCGTGGAAGCGCATGGCGGAACGATGACCGTATCGCATACCTCGTCTGGGGGCGCGAGCTTCCAATTCACGCTGCCTGCTTATGATGAGAGAGACGACCATGTCGAAGGATGATTTCACCGTCCATATCGTCGACGACGAGGAACCAGTCCGGAAATCGCTTGCGTTCATGCTGACGATGAACGGGTTCGCCGTGCGGGTGCATGAATCGGCCACAGCGTTCGCGCAGTTCGCACCTGGCGCGCGAGACGCCGTTCTGATAACCGACCTTCGTATGCCGGACATGACGGGCGTCGAACTGATCCGAAATCTGTCAATGCTGACGAATAGAATTCCCTCGCTGGTGATCACGGGGCACGGCGATGTTCCGATGGCCGTCGAAGCCATGAAGGCCGGAGCTATCGATTTCATCGAAAAACCGTTCGAAGACATTGTCATCATCGACGCGATCCGCCGGGCGGCCGACCAGCTTCACGACAAGCGCGTCGCAACAGATTCCGCCGAGGACGTCCGCGAGCGTCTTGCGACACTTAGCGAACGCGAACGTCAGGTGCTGTCGGCCGTGGTTGCCGGGCTGCCGAACAAGTCGATCGCGTATGATCTCGATATCAGCCCCCGTACGGTGGAGGTCCATCGCTCCAATGTTATGGGCAAGATGAAGGCGAAGAGCCTGCCCGAACTTGTCAGGATGGCGCTCGCCGCTGGATTCGGTCCCGCTTGATGACTTTCGGCGTTTCGCTTGATTTAAAGCAAGGCATGGTTTCCCGTTCGGAAGTTACTTGAGTGTTTGCAGCGGGTTCCCCGTCTGCGGACAACGGGATATCGAGTTGCAGCTATCACAGACCATTGTCGCGATCGCCACTGATGACGCCTTGCTGCGTTCGCTTGCGTTCACGCTCGGGGTCGAGGGGTACGTGGTCCGGTCCTACGGCTCGTGGCAGACTGCTCGGGAATGGATAGAGACGTCGCTCTGCGTGATTGTGGATGTCGACATCTGCCGCGAGGACGTCGACGCTCGACGGTCCTTGCTTGATCCGGCAAGCCGCATCGTCCTGCTCACCGACGGCATGCCGGCTCCAAACGTATCAGCAAACACCCGCCTCATCTCGAAGCCCTTGGAGGGGGCAGACATCGTCGAAGGCGTGAGCCACTTCCACCGGGTGCGTACGTAGAAACCCTTAGTGGTACAACCGAATTTCGCCAACAGCTTCTCTCGTCCATGGTTTCCTCACGATCACAAGGGGAAACGACAATGTTCGCAGGTGCACTCACCGCAACCCAATCACACCCAGTCCGCACTCGGGGCGTTCCCGCCCCCTCATTCCTCCCGCGCGCCAGGCAGATCAGCCTGTTTGCGCCGGAGGGTGAGATTTATGCGCAAGGCGAACAGGCCGGAGCCCTGTATCGGATCGAGTTCGGTGCGGTTCGTGTGTATCGCTTGCACACAGATGGCCGCCGCCAGATCGTGGCCTTTTATTTTGGCGGAGAGACCTTCGGTCTGGAGGCGGGCCGAACCCACAGCTTCTTTGCCGAAGCCACGGTTCATACCGGGCTGTCGAAATTCGCCAATGCTCCAGGGGAGCTGGCATCGCAGGAACTGATGACGCTCGCGCTTCGCAGCATGTTGCATGCTCAGGAACATTTACTCGTTGTCAGCCGCCAGAGCGCTGTTGAAAAACTGGGGGCGTTCCTTCTGGATGTTGCGGAACGCCAGGGCGACCTCGACCACATCGATCTTCAGATGACGCGCGTCGACATCGGCGAGTATCTTGGAATGACCATCGAAACGGTATCCCGCAGTTTTTCAAAGCTCCGCGAGGAAGGGATTTTGCGACTGCACGGTGCCAAGACCGTTGAAATCATCCAGCCGGAAAAGCTTGTGCTCCTTTGCAAATAACCACCGCGGACGGACGTGCGTTCAAGCGGAAGCCGTCCGGCCGATGTGTTTGATCCCTGTCAAAGACAGCCTTCCCCTTTCGTGTTTCAAAGCAACTTCAGCGCAGCATGCGCCTGAAGGGAAGCAAGCAATGGACGATCTCGATCTACGGAATCTGGTCTTGGCTACGTTGGAGCGCCTGCCTCTGATCGCGGCTTCTCACATCGGCGTAGCCGTGCGTCAGGGCGTGGTCGTATTGACCGGCCACGTCGTGGACAAGAGCCACAAGGCCGTCATCGAGTTTGCTGTCATCAACCTGCCTGAGGTCAAGGGGCTGGCGCAGAAGATTCACGTTTGCGCCGATCTAGAGTTTCTCGATTCTGATGAAGAGATTGCGCGGCGGATGGTTCGGATGATCGAATGGAATATCTCGAATCCTCAGAACGATCTTCGGGTAAGGGTCGAGGACCGCTGGGTGACGCTCACTGGCCACGTCGGTTGCAGCCAAGACCTCGAGAAAGCCGAACAGTTCGCAAAGATCGTCCGGGGGTGCGCCGGCTTCAGCAACAATCTCGCCGTTTCCAACCAAGCGAGGGTCGCCGATGCCAGTCGGGAGGCTGCCGCCTGACGTTTAGGAACGGCATGATGACGGGCGATAGACGCGCCTATGCGGCATTATGGAGCAAGTGTCATTTCGGTGCCGGATCACGGCTGACTGTTTGCTGCAATCACTGCGTGGGCATCACTTACCGCATCGCCTACCGTTGCCTTGAAACGCACCAGTGGGCGACGTACGCCGTGAAGGAGCAGGGTGCGACGGACCGGTGAACGAGCCCCGGCGATATAGATGGCCACTCCTTGACGCTGGGTCTTGCGCACAAAGCCCTCGATTGTGACGGCAGCGGTTGAGTCGATGACCGGCACTGCCGAAAAGTCCACGACATAGGCTTTTGGGTGCTCGGCGATGCGATCGAGCGCGGCTGCAACACTTGTCGCTGCACCGAAGAAGAAAGCGCCGGAAATGCGGTAGACGATTACGTCGCGGTCGGTGGCCAATGCGGGATCGTACGGCCGACGGTCGTTGCCATTCGCGGTATCAGCGCTATCCTGCTCCAGCAAGAGGGATGCGCTTTCGACTTCGACGGCCTGAGCCATGCGGTGCAGAAAGAGCAGCGCGCTCAGAACGAAACCGATCAGGATGCCTTCGGTCAGGTCCCGAAAAATCGTCAGCAGGAAACTTGCAAGCAGCACCACTGCGTCGCCGATGGATGCCTGGAGCAGCGTGGAGAAAGCATGCTTTTCCGCCATGTTCCATGCCACGGTCGCCAGCACCCCGGCCAGTGCGGCAAGCGGGATGTAGGATGCAAGCGGCGCGGCGAGTAGCATGAACATCAACAGAAACACCGAATGCAACATCCCCGCGACCGGTCCGCGCGCGCCGGAACGCACATTTGTTGCGGTGCGGGCGATCGTGCCGGTGACGCAAATACCGCCAAATAGGGATGAGGCGACATTCGCGATGCCTTGTGCCACCAGTTCGCAGTTCGAGCGGTGACGCCTGCCGGTCATACTATCGGCGACCACCGCTGAAAGCAGGCTCTCGATGCTGCCGAGCAGGGCGAATGCGCCGGCAGCGGGTAGGACGGCGACGATCTTTTCGAACGAGGTCGACGGCAGATGTGGGGCGGGAAGCGAGTCCGGAATGCCGCCGAAACGGGTGCCGATCGTTTCAACCGGCAAAGCGAGCAGATGCGCGAGAACCGATGCCAGGCTGATGGCGACGAGCAGCCCCGGCCAGTGCGGCCTATGGCGCCGAAGGAATATGATGACTGCGATAGTCAATCCGGCGAGCCCCGCCGCTGCTGCGTTGGTCGTAGGCAGTGCCTGCCACAATGCATCAAGCTTCGGCAGCAAAGGGCCGGGCTCCGCGGACGGCAAGGTCAGTCCGAGCAATTCCTTGATCTGGCTTGCAAAGATAATCAGGGCGATGCCCGCGGTGAACCCGACGGTGACAGGATAGGGGATGTATTTGACGAAGGTGCCAATCCGCAGAAGGCCTGCGAGCAGCAGAATCAATCCGGAAAGCAGCGTCGCCAGAATGAGGCCGTCTATTCCATGAACTTGAACGGTCGCGAGCACCAGAACGATGAAAGCACCAGCGGGGCCGCCGATCTGAAATCGACTGCCCCCCAGCGCCGATACCAGGAAGCCGCCGACGATGGATGTATAGAGGCCACGATCGGGGGTGACGCCCGAGGCGATGGCGATTGCCATGGACAGGGGAAGCGCCACGACGGCGACGGTCAGGCCGGCAACTGCGTCGGCGCGCAGGTCGCTGAGCCGGTATCGTTCACGGAATACCGTAATCAGCTTTGGAGTAAACAAATCGAGGAAGCGCGGTTCAGGCAGGGTGCGCCCGATCATGACAATCCTTTCAGTCACCGTAAGTGCGGCGGACCGACCACTTTATCGAGTGCCGGCCTTTGTGCTGTGGCGCGGCCTCCTTGAAGCGGCCGCCTCGCCCGTTTTTCGCGCTGACGGCATTGTCGGCGATCAGCTCAACGCCGGCAACTCCCCATGCTGAATCGTTAGCAGCGAGACGCCGGCGGGAGTGGTAAGCTCGCGCTGCTCGATCCCGAGAATGGCACGAGCAGCGCGCATTTGGTCGGAAAGCAATCACGCTGGGTTCAAGCTCCAATTGTTGTTTCTATACTATCTACTGCAAAGAATGACGTCAAATTCATCAAGCTTCAGGAACTATCCGGGCACCTAAGTCGCTGAATCCGTGGTGAAATGACAACTGTCGATTGTATTTCGTTGCTGCGGTCGTCCAGTTAGGTCAAAACTTGCAGAATCGAATAGATGAGTGCCGCTATTGGCATGACAATCGCCAATGTTAGCAGGGCATCGTGAGTGATGCTGTCCCATAGCCTGTTGCGCCTTTTTTCGTTGGGCCGTCTCATTTCGTGCCCTCTGGCTTAAATATTTCAGTATACGACAAATTTCATCAGCAGGCATTTGGGAAGGCGCGCCATACTTGAAGATCTAGTGGTCGCTGGAGAAAGTAGGCCTGCTTCTGAAATTCGTCCGGGTGCAGCTTCGGCCGTGCGCTGCCTACGTACGTGAACGTCATCGGCTTCGGCCCTGGCTTCTAGCCGGTCCCGACCCGGGCGAGCTGGCGTCCCCCACCTTCGAGCATGGATCGGATCGCGCGATTGAGGTGGTGAAGGTGGATGCCACGCAGTTCAGACGATGCCGTCGATCAGAAAGCGAGCCGCAAATTGATTTGCGGCGTTTCGCATTTAATCAACGTGGCGTATCTTGGCAGCGCGATTGCCCCGACCTTCTAAGACTTGCAACACACGTTCCTGGAATGCCAGGTGATCCCACAGGTCATCGAGAAGTGCGGCAAGCCGCAAGCCCAGCGCATCCGGGTCTTCGACCGGCCCCCCATCCCCGATCTCTTCGAGAAGGTCTGCCAGGCGTTCGGCCCCACTATTATCTAGGGTGCGCGCGGATTTTGGCACGCGGAGTGTACCGATCCTGCCATCTGCTCGGTCAAACTGCGCAAAGGGGGAGAAGTCTGCTTCTGCCCTACGTTCGCGTTCAAGAAGCAGGCGCAGATTGACGGCGGTGAACGCGCACAGACTCCGATCGATCAGGTTTGGCAGGGATCCGCTGATCGTTTCCAGCTCGGCGCAAAGCGCGGTCTCGGATTCGTACGACGACTTCATATCCTCAATCGTTGACGAAAACTCGGCGCTGCCGTTGGTCTGCGAAAGGATTTCCGCACTGCCGGGTGACATGATGCACTCCATGGCGCAAGGTGGACAGTGTCGCGCTTCTAAAATCTCTTCGCATTGATCCAGATCAAGAAACCTTCAGCGAACAATCGTATCCTCGCGTTGTGCACGTAGGATGGAGATTTTCGTCAAGTGGCCATTTGCCACTGGTGAGCCTATCACCGGGTTGATTGGTCACACGTCTCCGACCGTCGGAACATTGGCGCCGGCGACGACAGCATAGAGGAGGCTGCAGCATGAAGCTTCGCGAGTTAGCACCGGACGATTGCATGGAACTCGTAAGGGCGGGTCGACTGGCCCGGCTGGCCTGCTGCCGCGACGACCGTCCATACGTGGTGCCGATACACTACGGTGTTGACGGAAACGTGCTCTACAGTTTCACGATGCCGGGCCGGAAGCTCGACATGATGCGGGCAAACCCGTTTGTCTGTCTGGAAATTGACAAATTCGATCACGGTCACGAGTGGACGAGCGTCGTTGTCGACGGCGTGTTCAGGGAACTGGAGAATGAGGAGAACCGGAGCCGGGAAAGGATTCATGCATGGTCGCTGCTGCAGCTAAACATCGATTGGTGGGAACCTGGGGCCTTTAAGCCGCAACAGCAGCCAGTCCATTCAAAGTCTCCGCATGTGTTTTTTGCAATCGAGATTTCAGCGGTTTCAGGGCGGCACGCCAGCAAAGACGATAGCTGACATTCCCAGTGCGATAGCTACGGTGCTGACATTCCGGTCGGCGGTTGCGCGGCACGGCCGGGCGGTGGACGCCGTAGAGGCTATAACCGGCAAGTGTCCAGGATTGGATAGCAAAAAACCATGAGACCTAAAATGGGGTCCCTATTACCTCCGGTGCCCAGCCGTCATTGGCAGGCGGGGCTTGATTTAGCGCAATGCGGGATTCCCTGGAATCGCAAATACTGATGCGGGCCAAATCGGAAGAGAAACACGATGGGGCCTCACCGACGACATGGACATCACTCAAGGGAGGAGAAACGTTATGACCTCAGCCAGATTGATCCGCAGCGTCATTGGCTCCGCGCTCATTGCCGCAAGCGCGATGACCGTAGCCTTGGCGCAGATGCAAACACCCGAAACGGACGGTGCGACAATGCCAGACCAGGGAATGCAATCTGGTCAGCCAGGCATGATGGGCAGAAATATGATGCGATCGGGAATGATGGGCGGAATGCCGATGGGTGCAATGCGCGGGCATATAATGAAGTTTATGTTTGCCGTCGCGGATGCCGATGGGGATGATGCGCTCTCGTTCGACGAAGTAACCACCATTCACAAGCGGATTTTCGACAAGGTCGACGGCGACAAGAATGGCAAGGTCACTCAAGAGGAAATGCGATCGTTTATGCGAGAGTAACGTATGAAATTTGCCACGCTCTATCTCGGACATCATCTGTTGACCGCCCCGCGGAATAGGGGTGAAGCGGGGCGGTGCAGCAGAACGAGCGTCGGGTCGTCGTAGTAGTCCAGGGCTTTGAAACCCATATCCCGCTCCAACTCGATCGCTGAATGGTTCTCACGACTTTCGATGAACTTGATGCTTTTGATCTTGTGCCGTTCCGCATAGCGGCAAATATGGGCAAGCATTTCCCAGCTTATTCCACAGTGTTTGAAATCGTCACGGATTGTCAGTGCGACCTCGCCTCGCTGACCATTCTTGTCGGTGGCCAGCATTGCCACCGCAAGCAGCGTTTCGCTGGGAGATAGGGCAAGAAAATTGACGACGGGCGGATCGTCATGCATGTCATTTCGGCGAGCCTTTCGTGGGACACGACCTTCATTCCAGGCAGAAATCGAAAACGGAGATCCTCCGGCGTCACGTGAGTGAAGAATTCCGCAACGATTGCACTGTCCTGTGGCGTGGCGTGGCGGACGTGGAAGCGGAATCCTGTGCGTGTGGTAAGGTCATCATCGGTGTCGTGAATTTCCATTTCGCTTCTCCTTTGGGCTCGCTAGACAGCGCTTCGGCGGAGCCCTGACCACAAGTGCGATGGTCTTCCATCCGATAATGACTCGCACGTATGCCGTTGTTTTCCTCCAAGTGAAATTTTCGGATCCGAACCGGCAGTCTTAATTGTTATTGAGCTGCGCCGCGCGCGCATTCGACGCAATAGGGCGTGAAGGGCAGTGCTTCGAGCCGCTGTTCGCCGATTTCGGCGTCGCAAAGGACGCATCGGCCGTAGGTTCCACTTTCTATGCGATCAAGCGCCGATGAAATCGCCTTCAATTCTTCGCGGCCGCTCCGTTCCATGCCCATGAGGACTTCGTCATTTTCCGTTTCGATCGCGCGGTCGGCGCTGTCGGGGTCCAGTTGTCTGCCAAGGTCGCTTTCAATCGCTGCCAGCCGCCGCTCAATGCCGCGACGGCGATCTTCGAGGTCTTGTTTTATCTCCTTAGTTTTCATTTGTTTCTCACTCAGTTGTGGCCGGCTTGAGCCCGGAAACGCCGTCCGCCTACGGTAGCGGCGACCTCCATTACGGTTCAAGCATATGCAGCCATGGGTTTTGCTCATTGACCAGGATCAAGAAGCAGGAAACTTTGTGGTGCCATCTCACGAGAAAGTCTTGCCCATCATACGCCTGCCAACAGCAAATACGATTGCCGAACAGAGGAATTACTCCGCCAGCGCCCGTCGCAGCTTACGGATGACCACGCCTCTCGCTTTCTCGTCGGCACTCCTTGCCAATTTGTCCTGTAGATCAAGGACAAGTGATTGTAGGTCGTTGTGCCAGTCCATATTGCCGACGCGAACAGGGTCGATACGCGGCGGCTGCACCGCATCGGTTATATGGACCGGTCCCTCCGGTGTCAGCCGAAACGCTGCGTCCAAAAGGGGAGACGTGATCCGTTGCTCCGGCAGGAAAGCCAAGAGGCGCTGCCGAAGACCTGAAATTCCCGTGTCTTCTCCATGGACGAGAAAGACACCGGACCGAACAGGTTGTCGCGCGCGCACCCATTCAGCCAGTTCCGGCCCGTCGGCGTGACCGCTGTAAATATCGAGCCTGCGAATACGTGCGCGAACCTTTATGTCGTCTCCCTGAATGCGGACCATCGAGGCGCCATCCTCGAGAATGCGACCCAGCGTTCCCGCCGCCTGATATCCGACTAGCAGCACCGTTGCTTCGTCCCGCCATAGCCAGTTCTTCAGCCGATGGCGGATGCGTCCTGCATCGCACATGCCGCTTGCGGCAATGACGATATGAAATCCCTTGATGAAATCGACCGCCTTGGATTGCTCGACGGTCTCGGTGAATCGCACGTTTCTGGCCTGCATGGCCTTGGCCAGCAATGCGCCGTTCTCCAAATCCCGCGCATGCTTGCGAAATACAGCGCTGGCTCGCGTGGCCAGCGGTGAGTCGATTATGATCGGGCATGTTGCGATCTCGCCAGCCTGCATCAGGTAAACCAGATCGGCGACCAGTTCTTGCGTGCGTTCGACCGCGAAGGAGGGGATGAGCAGTGCCCCGTTGGGATGCGTCGCCGCCACGACCTCCGTGCGCAATGCCCCTCGCCGGGTTAGGTCTGTGGCTTCAATACGGTCTGTAGCGCCGTAGGTGCTTTCGCAGATGATATAGTCGCAGCCCGTTGGCGCTTCCGGGTCGAATTGCAGAAGTTTGTGGCTGGGGCCGATGTCGCCGGAGAAAAGCACCCTTACCGTGGGAGAACCGGCGATTTCCATTTCCACCGAGGCGGACCCGAGCAGGTGGCCGGCGTTCCAGAACCGGAAACGGATGCCCTCCGCCGCTGTCTCCCATATTTCGAGTTCCACCGCGCGCATCAACGTCACGGCAACGGCTGCGTCCTCAGCGGTGTAGATTGGCGCGACCGTCAGGCGACCACGACGTCGGTTGCGGCGGTTCAGGTGCTCGACCTCGCTTTCCTGGATGTGGGCGGAGTCAGGCAGCATCACGGAGCAAAGATCGATCGTTCCGGGCGTTGCAAAGATCGGCCCGTCGAATCCGGCTTTGACGAGCTTCGGCAACAGCCCGGAATGGTCGATATGCGCGTGGGTTAAAATGACCGCGTCGATCATCCGAGGGTCAAAGGGGAAGGCTCTGTAGTTAAGTTCCTTTTCCGTCTTGGATCCTTGGAACAGGCCGCAATCGACAAGGATGCGTGTTTCTCGAAATTCGATAAGATAGCAGGATCCAGTGACTGTGCCTGCTGCGCCATGAAAACGGATAATCGGCTGATGAGACATCAGGAGCAGATCCTTTGCCGGGGTTTCAAATTGCCGGTTAGCATAGCCGTCAAAAGCGGGATGCGACTTGATGTGCGTCAAACTTGAGCTGCGCCGGTTGACGTATGGGAGGAGACGGGGCGTCGAATACGGCAAGGTCGCCGCTAGCCCTCCATGTCAGTGAGTGCGTTAACGGCGGTGAACGTCATGCGAGCCAGACATTACACAATCCTAATCGGGGTCGACCGAATAGCACGCCTTTTCAACTCCCTTGACCCCACGCCGTTCAGGGAACGCGACCTCGACGACGATGCGGAGCGATTTATTGTCGAGTGGGCACAGGAAGCGCCCGCGAACGTCCCGATTGAAATCGTTATCCAATTGCCGGAGGAAGAGACGAATTCTGAATCCGAGCAAACTGTCACGCATGCAGTGAAATACAACTTCGAGGGCCGTACAACCCAAGCCGATCGGGAATTGCAGGAGCTGCTTCGGGAAGGACGGCGCGCGTTGATTATCGGCATTCCGATTTTGGTTTTCAGCCTCATTGCAAGCCAGATGGTCAACAGTTTGACAGAGATGGCCGCATTCTCGCGTGTGGTGAGCGAAAGCCTGCTGATATTTGGATGGGTTGCAAACTGGCGCGCTCTCGAAATTTTTCTTTATGGCTGGTGGCCTATTACGCGCCGTCGCGATCTTTATCGGCGCCTTGCGTCAGCGTCCGTGAAGGTTTTGTGGAGCTAGGATTTCAGATCAAGAGAAGCGAGCAAAGGACGGTTTCATTGGCCTGCTCCGGCCGACCCGACCATGAGATTGCCGAGTACGGATTGCTTTTGCGGACCGACCTGGAGGGCCATGGCGTCGGGGGTGCTCCTTGCCCACTTGAGGGACGTTGCCATGGCGGGCGGCCTGAGGTGTATCGAAGGCATAGTGCTCAGCGAAAACCAGGAAATGCTCAAAATGTGCGGGGAATTCGGGTTCGTCGTCGTGCGGCACAAGCTGGATCCTCGCTTGTTCCTGGCGGCGCTGGATCTGAAGCACTCTTCCTGACCAATCGCGCGGAAAACCTTGATCAAGATCAAGGTGGCCGTGGCGGGAAGGCCTATGCTGCGAAGTCACAGTTCACCGGTCTTCGAAGGGGAAATTCAATGAGCTACAAAACTATTCTCAGTGTGACGGGAATTCATCAGTCCGATGATGATCTGCGGGCAGCGGCCGAGCTATGCGGTTCGACCGGCGCGCATCTCTCCGCCCTGATAGTCGCCTTGTCGGCACCACCGCCGATTGGTGAATATGCGGCCACAGTGTCGGTCAGCTGGCTCGAAGAGCGCAACCGCGAAATTGCGAAACTTGAGCAACAGGCGGAAGATGCCAAGGCCATGCTTGCCCAAACCGGCATATCTTTCGACGTCGACACGATCTACACGGAGATGGCGTGGTCCGACGATGAGATCGGGGAGCGAGCTTCCTATGCCGATATCGCGGTGCTTGGGCCGGGCCTTAAACTGGATCCCGAACTCCGGGCGCGTGCTATCGACGGCTGCCTTTTCAAGTCCGCGCGGCCTGTCGTCATTGTCCCAAAGGGTGGCACGCCAACGCTTTCTCCCAAGACGATCATACTTGCCTGGGACTCCCGGCTGGAGGCTGCCAGGGCAGCGCGTGAAGCGGTCGACATGATGAAGCATGCCGAGGTTCATGTGACCCTCGTTGACCCTCAGGCATCTTCCGCGAGAAACGGAGAGGAGCCTGGCGCTGATGTTGCCGCCTATCTTACGCGGCATGGCATCGCGGTCACGGTCGACCGGCTCGCGAGCGGCGGCAGACCCGCTGCGGAAGTCCTCAATCAGCATGCGCTTGACGTTTCGGCCGATCTGCTGGTGATGGGGGGGTATAGTCACTCGCGTCTGAGGGAACGCCTTTTCGGCGGCGTCACGAAGGCAATGCTTGAGTCGTCGATTGTTCCCGTGCTGATGACCCATTGATGCAGTTTCGCCAAGATGCCGGGCGGTACGCAACCGGCCGGCATCTTGGCCTGCTCCAGCTGATTTAGGTCAATCGCCCAATCATCGGCGGCGGCTACCGTTCCTCCTTCTCCTCGGTCTTTTCGCCTCTGAGCATCAGCAGGCCGCTCGAGACTGTGACCTCGATATTGGTTTCATTCATTCCAGGCAGTTCGGCAGAAATCTCGTATTCCTTGTCCCTTTTGACGACGCCGACAGCAGGAGCGACCTGCCACCGGGTGCCGGCCGAGGTAGGGTCGCCTCTGAGTGCGGGGCTGGAGGGGGAGCGCTACGACATGGGATGGAAGCCATCGAACAGGCGATCGATATCCTGACGCAGGTTATCCCATAGACTCCGGGATTGCCCGGTCGCCACCGGTGCCGTGGACTCGGTTTTGACTTGCAATTTCGCAGGCGATTTAATCATTGTTTGGACGCCTTCCCAGACTTTGGGTTTCGTTGCGGTTAGCAGATCTCTCCGGCGCTCATCACGGGGACGCATCGAAAGACTGGCGACGGCAGGCTTGCCGGACACCGGACCACTCGCCGACAGCATCGATTAGAGTGTATTTGACGACGAAGATCATTGATGGCGATCAAATCAACGCCAAAATCCCTTCGGCTTGCAAAGACGGCAGAGCCCCTTGATCCTCGATCGGTAGGCATTTTCCCAACGTGTTCCAACCAGATTGAAACACGACCTTCGCGTAATTCAGACTCTGTCCGATCTCATTTCCCGGCACAGGTTTGGCATCCGCGACCAAATGAAGCTGCGCGACATGCGGGATGTTGGCTAGAAATTGATCTCGATCAAATCTTCGAAAAATAGATACTGACTATATGGCAGTCTAGAAGACCCCGGAGGATATAGGATGGGCTTGCGATGAACCACCGACAGGATGTGCACACGTCCGAAGTTCCGGTCCTCTGCGTTGCTTGCGAGGCCAGGCACCGAGGCGTATGCGGCGCACTCGATGCGGACCAGCTTATGGCGCTTGCAAAGACGTCTACTAAGAAGCGGTTGGAAATAGGGGCGGAGCTAGTCGGCGATGCCGAGATCATCGATGGTTATGCCAACATTCTTTTCGGGGTGGTCAAGCTCATCAAGGGCCTGCCCGACGGCCGCGAACAGATAGTGGGTCTTCAGTTCGCTCCAGACTTCCTGGGCCGACCTTTCCAGACTGAGAGCGCTGTTTCCGCGCAAGCCGCCACCAATGTCGTCCTCTGTTCGTTTCCCAAGCGCACGCTCGAGGCTCTGATCAAACAGTCGCCACAGCTTGAGCACAGCCTGCTGAAGCAGGCGCTGCGTGAACTCGATGAAGCGAGGGACTGGATGCTGACTCTTGGTCGAAAGAATGCGCTGGAGAGGGTCGCGAGCTATCTGCTTTTGATCGCGAACTACATTGACCCCGCTCTGCGGCCACAAGAAGTGATCGCATTCGATCTGCCGATGTCACGATTGGAGATCGCCGACTTCCTCGGCCTGACCATCGAAACCGTAAGCCGTCAGCTGACGAAGCTCCGCGTGGACGGTGTTATCCAGGTCAGGCAAAGCAGGCATATCGTCGTCAACAACCCAGCTCGCCTGAAAACTTTCTCTGGTGGTTGAGAATGCTGTTCCTGATGATTGGTGCAACGTGTTCATTCTCGAATGCCACGTGACGCCGCAGGCTGTCGAAGAAGCCGCGCAGCATGAATCCGAACGTTTCGGCCTGATCGACATAGCCGCCATGGCCGATTTTCAACAGAATTACCGTCAAATCCGCAGCAAAGCACTCGTCTGATATATGTTCACCACGCAGCCTGTCGACAGACATGCTCTGGCCAGTGCCTGCTACCGCCTTCTCATAGGCCGGGAATATGACGTTTTCTTCGTATTCGTGTGCCAGGCGAAGGATGGGCATCAGCTTCGCGGCCACTGAAAGGCACGTCAATTCATCGACATTCGAGGGAAGGCAATCGGCAATGTGCTCAAGCTCCTCGCACAAACCCACTTTCCTGTCGTGGATCAAGGTCATCGCCTCTACCAGACCCCGCTTGCCGAGTTCTTCGCTCGACAGACATCTGATTTCGCATGACCGCTGATGCGCTGTGCTTTCACCTTGGCAGACTGACATGGCTCCGCTCCCGACTTCCTTCGATCACCGAGACTGCTTCATGTCGAATGCGATTTCCTTGACATAGATCAAAGCCATTACGATGCAAATGAGGGAAATCTCCGACAACCAAAGAGTCGGGGATTTTTCCATGAGGCACGCAACGTCTATCGTCGGTCTGGGAGTTTTCAGCTTCCTGGCAATTCTTGCCGCAGCCTTCGCGCATGACAATGCATTCGCGAACCACATGTGGGTCTTGGCTATCGTGCTGGTCATTTCGGTCATCGTGCTCCTGCGCCGGGAAAACTTCCAGCGCGTAGCTCCAGTCGATCCGTCCGCCTACATGGACGGACCGGTGCGCTATGGCGTGATCGCCACCATGTTCTGGGCAGTTGTCGGGTTGCTCGTCGGCGTCGTCGTCGCTCTGCAGCTCACGTATCCCGCCTTGAACATCGAACCATGGTTCAATTTCGGGCGGATGCGGCCGCTTCACACTTCAGGGGTTATCTTCGCATTCTGTGGCAACGCTTTGATTTGTACGTCACTTTACGTCGTCCAGAGAACGTCGCGGGCGCGTCTGTTTGGCGGTGATCTCGCCTGGTTCGTCTTCTGGGGCTACCAGCTTTTCATCGTCATGGCCGCCACGGGATATCTTCTCGGCATCAGCGAAAGCCGCGAATACGCGGAGCCGGAATGGTATGTCGACATCTGGCTGACTATCGTATGGGTAGCCTATCTGGTCGTCTTTCTCGGAACCATCGTAAAGCGCAAGGAGCCTCATATCTATGTGGCCAACTGGTTCTACCTCGCGTTCATCGTCACTGTTGCGATGCTGCACCTTGTCAACAATCTCAGTATGCCGGTCTCGTTCCTCGGTTCGAAGAGCTACTCTGCCTTTTCGGGTGTTCAGGATGCACTGACGCAGTGGTGGTATGGCCACAATGCGGTCGGCTTCTTCCTGACTGCGGGCTTCCTTGGCATGATGTACTACTTTGTGCCCAAGCAGGCTAACCGGCCGGTCTACTCCTATCGCCTGTCGATCATCCACTTCTGGGCGCTGATTTTCCTCTACATCTGGGCTGGTCCGCATCATCTCCATTTCACGGCGCTGCCCGACTGGGCGCAGACGCTCGGAATGGTCTTCTCCATCATGTTGTGGATGCCGTCCTGGGGCGGCATGATCAACGGCCTGATGACCTTATCGGGCGCATGGGACAAACTTCGTACCGATCCGATCATCCGTATGATGGTAGCAGCCATCGCCTTCTACGGCATGTCGACCTTCGAAGGGCCGATGATGTCGATCAAGACGGTGAACTCGTTGTCACACTACACGGACTGGACCATCGGTCACGTCCATTCGGGCGCGCTCGGCTGGAACGGTCTGATCGCTTTCGCGGCACTCTACTACATGGTGCCGAAGCTCTGGGCGCGGGAACGCCTCTACTCGATGCGCATGGTGAGCTGGCACCTGTGGCTGGCAACTCTCGGCATCGTCGTTTACGCCGCCGTCATGTGGGTTTCCGGCATCCAGCAGGGTCTGATGTGGCGCGAACACGACGAGCAGGGATTCCTGGTCTACTCTTTCGTCGAAAGTGTTGCGGCGCTCCACCCTTACTATCTGATCCGCTCGCTGGGGGGTGCCCTCTTCCTGTCCGGGGCACTCTTGATGGCCTTCAACATCACCATGACCATCCTTGGATATCAACGCGACGAAGCTCCGATCGGCGGAGCGCTTCCTGCCCCCCAGCCTGCCGAATAGGA
This sequence comes from Rhizobium herbae, assembly GCF_017873135.1. GTDB lineage: Bacteria > Pseudomonadota > Alphaproteobacteria > Rhizobiales > Rhizobiaceae > Pararhizobium > Pararhizobium herbae. Next base: position 82,748 of record NZ_JAGGJV010000006.1, read on the forward strand.
GCCCGACATGGCCTTAATGGACAAACACGCAATCATCGAGCGAAATGCAACTCTTCTGCTGATTGGTTCGCTCCTCGTGGTCACCATCGGCGGCATCGTCGAGATTGCCCCGCTGTTCTACCTGCAGAACACCATCGAAAAGGTGGAGGGCATGCGTCCCTACACGCCGCTGGAGCTCGCGGGTCGCAACATCTACGTGCGGGAGGGATGCTACGTCTGTCACAGCCAGATGATCCGGCCGTTCCGCGACGAGGTCGAGCGCTACGGACATTACAGCCTTGCCGCAGAGTCCATGTACGACCATCCCTTCCAGTGGGGATCCAAGCGTACGGGGCCGGATCTCGCAAGGGTCGGCGAAAGGTACTCGAACGAGTGGCATGCCCAGCACCTGGCTGACCCGCAGTCCGTGGTGCCCGAATCGATCATGCCGAGCTACGCCTTCTTGAAGTCCACCCCACTGCAGATCAACGACCTGTCTGCGCATCTGACTGCAAATGCGGGCGTCGGCGTTCCCTATTCGCAGGAAATGATCGACGCCGCAGTCGAGGATGCGAAGACCCAGTCCACGCCGGATGCAGACACGACGGCGTTCGACGCCCGCTATCCCAAGGCGAAAAGCGGAGACTTCGACGGAGATCCGCAGGCGCTGACCGAAATGGATGCGCTCGTCGCCTACCTCCAGATGCTCGGCACGCTGGTGGACTTCAAGACATACGACGAAACCGGTGGCGACCGCTGAGGAGAAAGACAATGGACTATCACACGATGCGAACCTTTGCCGATAGCTGGGGTCTTCTGGCGATGCTGGTATTTTTCATTTCCGCCTCGGCTTTCGTCTTTCGTCCCGGAAGCCGGGACGCCAGCGCCGAGGCCGCACTGATTCCGCTGAAGGACGACTGTGATGAGCGATAAACACGTTGATGAAATATCCGGCGTGCCGACGACCGGACATGAATGGGACGGTATCCGCGAACTGGACAATCCGATGCCGCGCTGGTGGGTGTGGACGTTCTACACGACCATCGTCTGGGCGCTGCTTTACGCCGTGGCCTATCCGGCCTGGCCGCTTCTGACAGGTTCGACGGAAGGCCTGCTCGGGTATTCGAGCAGAAGCGAGGTCAGGAGCGATCTTGCCGCGGCCGACAACGCGAAGAGCGGATACATGACCGCAATCAAGGAGAAGTCGATCGATGATATCATTGCGGATGAAGACCTTCGCACCGTCGCCGTCGCCGCGGGGGGCGCGGCATTCAAGATGAACTGCGTCCAATGCCACGGTTCGGGCGCGGAAGGCTCCAAGGGCTTTCCAAACCTGAACGACGACGACTGGCTATGGGGTGGCAGCGCCGACCAGATTCAGCAGACCGTCGCGCATGGCATCCGCTTCACCAAGGATGGCGAGACCAGGGATTCCATCATGCCGCCGTTCGCCGACGTATTGGACGGCGACCAGATCTCCCAGGTGAGCACCTTTGTCGCAAGCCTCTCCGCACCGGTACATAACGCGTCGCTTGTCGAACCAGGAAAGACTGTTTTCGCAGAGAACTGCGCCGCATGCCACGGTGACAACGCCAAGGGTAACAAGGAGATGGGGGCACCGGACCTCACCGATGCCATCTGGCTTTATGGGTCTGGCGAGGATGCCATTGCTGCACAGGTTCGCGCTCCACGGGTTGGCGTGATGCCCGCTTGGGATGCGCGTCTTGGAGAAACGGCCGTTAAGGAGCTCGCAGCCTTCGTCCACTCGCTCGGCGGTGGTGAAAAGTAGATTGCTTGATCTCGATCAAGCTGGGTCTTCCGCGCGGCTGGCATGATGGATTCGTGCCAGCCGTTTTTTGTGGGGTTGGTGAGTTTCAATGGAAGGTCGGCGGCTCATGCAAAATCAGGATGTGACAAGGCTGGATGCCGTCGCGACCAATTCGGCCGCCAGCCGCCAGCCGCTGTACGCCCGCCGCAAGAAAATCTTCCCGAAGCGGGCGTCAGGATCATTTCGGCAGTTCAAGTGGATCGTCATGGCGATCACGCTTGGCATTTACTATTTCGTCCCATGGATCCGTTGGGACCGGGGTCCGTTCGCACCCGATCAGGCGGTTCTCATCGACCTTTCGAGCCGCCGCTTCTACTTCTTCTTCATCGAGATCTGGCCACAGGAATTCATCTACGTCGCAGGCCTCCTCGTGATGGCTGGTATCGGACTGTTCCTGCTGACGTCGACCGTTGGCCGTGCCTGGTGCGGCTATGCCTGTCCGCAGACTGTCTGGGTCGATCTGTTTCTGGTCATCGAGCGCTATTTTGAAGGCGACCGCAATGCTCGCATGAAGCTCGATGCTGCGCCTTGGTCTTTCACCAAGCTTCGCATCCGGGTCATCAAGCACGCAACATGGTTAGTCGTCGCCGTTCTGACCGGGGGCGCTTGGATTTTCTACTTCGCGGACGCCCCTACGCTTGCGAGGGACTTCCTGACCGGGAACGCCGTTCCAACCGCCTATGCGACCGTGGCCATCCTGACGGCGACGACCTATGTGTTCGGCGGACTGATGCGCGAGCAGGTCTGCACGTACATGTGCCCCTGGCCGCGTATCCAGGCCGCCATGCTCGACGAAACGTCGCTGACCGTGACCTACAACGACTGGCGTGGCGAGCCGCGCTCACGTCATGCAAAAAGAGCCGCTGCGTCCGGGGCGAGCGTCGGCGATTGCGTCGACTGCAATGCCTGCGTCGCAGTATGTCCCATGGGCATAGACATCCGCGACGGCCAGCAGCTGGAATGCATTACGTGTGCGCTTTGCATCGACGCCTGCGACGACGTCATGGGGCGGCTCGGAAAGGAGCGCGGTCTCATCAGCTATTCGACGCTGAACGAATATAATGCAAACATGGATATCGCGACCCGCTCTGGAACGTGTGGTGTCACCCCCGAGCTCGTCCGCAGTCCCGACGGAACTTTTTCGGACAAGCTGGCGCATTTCCATATCGGCAAGCTGCTGCGCCTTCGCACATTTATCTATTTCGGAGCATGGAGCGCTGTCGGCGTGTCGATCGCCTTCGCCCTCGCCACCAGGGACCGGCTCGAACTCAACGTTCTCCATGACCGCAATCCGCAGTTCGTCCAGCTTTCGGATGGTGCGATCCGAAACGGATACACGGTCAAGCTGCTCAATATGGTGCCACAGCCACGGACAGTCGTTCTGAAGCTCGACGAAGACTTTTCCGGAGCCTCCATGACCGTGGCGGGTGCAGGGGCGACCAACGTCCTTGAAACCGAAGTTACACTTGAGCCCGACAGGTTGAAAACGATCAGGGTTTTCGTACGCGCTGATCCAAAGGACCTTCCGGGCGGAGCGAACGCCTTTGAGTTTGTCGTAACCGATCCATCGACGGGCGAACGGGCCGAATACACCGCCACCTTCAATTCACCGGAGAAACCGCAGTGAGTACGCAACGACACGCAAAAGAGTTCACCGGGCGGCACATGCTGATGATCATGGTTGCGTTTTTCGGGGCGATCATCGCGGTCAATGTCGTAATGGCGAGGCTGGCCGGATCGTCTTTCGGAGGGCTTGTTGTTGAGAACAGTTATGTCGCCAGCCAGGAGTTCAACGGTAGATTGAAACAGAGCCGGGAACAAGTTGCCCTTCAGTGGGCCGCCGCCTTCAAGATCGTCGACGGTACGATCCGGTATAGCCTGACTGACCACGATGGTAAATCGGTGTCCGTAGCCTCTGTCTCGATCCAGTTCCGGCACCCTTCCTATGAGGCTGCGGATTGGAACGTTGACTTGCAGCCAGCGGGCGACGGCACGTTCGAGGCAGCGCATGCGTCCCGTGATGGCACATGGAATGTCCAGATTGACAGCGAGGTCGGACGCAGGATTCCATACCGCGACGTCCGCAGGATCACGATCCGCAACGGAGAATATCAATGACTTGCTGCGCGCCTTCCGCGGAAATGGCAATGGACATTGAGTCCTTGAAGACGGCAGGCCCCTCCGCCGCCGAAATCATGTTTGCAGCAAGAAAGCTCGGAGACGGAAATTTCCAGACCGACCTTTCCGTTCCGTCAATGCACTGTGCAGTATGCATGTCCACGATCGAGACTGGATTGGCGTCGCTCGAGAACGTGGTCTCGGCACGAGTGAATCTCTCAACCAAAAGGGTCGCGGTCAAATGGAAGGGGCCGGATGCGCCACCGATGATCCAGAAGCTGGATTCCCTTGGATATCCAACGCATCTGACCGACGATTTCGTATCCGGTAAAGACAAGGCTCTTTCCGAGCTGTTGCTGGCCGTCGCCATCTCAGGATTTGCCACGGGCAATATTATGCTTCTCTCTGTATCGGTCTGGTCCGGCGCTGAAGGCGCTACCCGCGATCTCTTCCACTGGGTGTCTGCCCTCATTGCCATTCCGGTCATCGTGTTTGCCGGACGCATCTATTTCCGCTCCGCTTGGAATGCCCTGCGGCACGGCCGGATGAATATGGACGTGCCGATCGCAATTGGCGTGTCGCTGGCCTATTCCACCAGTCTTTACGAGACCATCACGCATGGAGAGTATGCCTACTTCGATGCTTCGGTATCGCTTCTGTTTTTCCTGTTGATCGGGCGGACTCTCGACCATGTCATGCGGGACAGGGCGCGGGCCGCAGTCAGCGGGCTCGTCCGCCTGTCGCCCCGAGGAGCTGTTCACATAACCGCGGACGGCAGCCGAGAGTATCTGCCGATTGCTCAGGTCGAGCCCGGCATGGAACTCGTGATCTCGGCGGGAGAGAGAATTCCAGTCAATGCCACGGTAGTCGACGGCGTATCGGAACTGGACTGCTCCCTCGCAACGGGTGAGAGCGCGGCGCGAATCATTTCACCTGGCGCGAAAATTCTCGCGGGAACGCACAACCTCTCAGGCCCCTTGACTATCAGAGCCACCGCCGCGGCGAAGGATTCGTTCCTCGCCGAAATGGTTGGCCTCATGGAGGCTGCAGAGCATGGGCGAGGAACCTACAGGCGACTGGCTGACAGGGCGTCCGCAATGTACTCGCCTGTGGTGCACGTCACAGCGCTGGCGACATTTGTCGGCTGGATGATCGCAACGGGCGACTGGCACCACGCCATTACTGTCGCAACCGCCGTCCTCATTATTACATGTCCATGCGCTCTCGGTCTTGCGGTCCCCATCGTCCAGGTCGTGGCCGCTCGGCGGCTCTTTGAGAACGGGATCATGATGAAGGACGGTGGGGCGCTTGAGCGGCTTGCCGAAATCGACACCATCGTCTTTGACAAGACAGGGACGTTGACGACCGGAAGCCCAATTCTGCAGGCGGTATCCGATGGAGATGACGATGCTTTGGGCGTCGCGGTCACGCTGGCACGCTCGTCACGGCATCCGTTTTCCCGCGCCATCTCCAAGGCGCATCCCCACATTTCAGATGCAGTCCGGCTGGAGGCTGTGAAGGAATATTCAGGGCTTGGGATCGAGGGCAGGGCGGGAGGGCACCTATGGCGGCTAGGCCGGGCCTCCTGGGCGACAGTGCCTCTTCTGCCAAATTGCGCGACGGTCGGCACTGTGCTGTCGAAGGATGGGATGATGGTCGCGTCGTTCGATTTCATTGACGTACTTAGAAAAGACGCAGGCGAGGCTGTCGACCATTTGCGTCGAGGGGGCATCCGGATGGAGATCCTGTCGGGTGACAAGAAATCGGCAGTGGCAAAGGTCGCTTCGCAGCTTTCAGTCCGCGCCTTCAGCGCGGACGTGCTGCCCATCGATAAGGTGAAGCGTCTGCATCACCTTTCGGCGACTGGCTCGCAAGCGCTTATGGTCGGAGACGGGATCAATGACGCGCCGGCGATGATGGCGGCCCACGTCTCGATGGCCCCTGCCTCAGCGGCCGATATCGGCAGAAGTGCTGCCGACTTTATCTTCCTGCGTGACAGCCTCAATGCGGTTCCCCTCTCTTTGAAAGTCGCTCGGCAAGCAGAGAGGCTGGTGAAGCAGAACTTCACCTTGGCGATCGGCTACAATCTCGTCGCCGTCCCCTTGGCGATCATGGGACACGTCACACCGCTCATTGCAGCGATCGCGATGTCCGGCTCTTCGTTACTCGTGATCGGGAACGCGATGAGACTGACGGCGGGCGAGGGATGCATGCGGCGCTTGGTGCGGTCGGTGCAGCGTCGACGCAAATTGGTGGAAGCCTGATGGAAACTCTTCTCTATCTCATGCCGATCGCGCTCCTGCTGGGAGGGCTTGGGCTCGCTGCGTTCGTTTGGGCGCTCCGTTCTGGCCAGTACGAGGACCTCGACGGAGCTGCGGAGCGTGTGCTCATTGACGACTAATCGAGGCATCAGCGGTTGGGCTGCCGGTCCCAGTCGTGATCACAGGGAACTTTCCTCAAGTTTCGAAACCGGAAGTCAGAAAATCGCATATGCTCTAAGAGAGCTGGCTCGGTTTGTCTGAACAGTTCCGGGCGTTTTGCTAAGTGGATTTCCGCCTCGATTATACCGCCACCATCATCGGCGACAGCGCGTTGAAGTAGGCCTGATCCGGCGTCTGCCGGTCAAGGGATGAATATGGGCGTCGACTGTTGTAGAAGCTCAGATATCTGCCGATGCCAGCGCGGGCCTCGGACACGGTCTTGTAGGCGTGAAGGTAAACCTCCTCGCATTTGATCGACCGCCAGAGCCGCTCGACGAAGACGTTGTGTTGCGGTTTATTGGTAAGGGGTCAACATAGATCCTGTTTACACACGATCATCTGTCTCGCGTCATTTGATGGGCTGGGTGGTCGCTTTGTGAGGCAGTCGGTTCAGCGGCGATGCACGAGATTGGCACGCACGAGGCGGGCGAAGGAAGGTGGACCCTGGGCGTTTGTCTGGTCGACCTGGTACATGCGCAACAGCAGATGGTCTCATATTTCGCGCTTGGAGAGGGCACCGGCACTGATAGGGCACAGCAACGGCGTCCTTCCTCTCACCGGGACAGCCAGCCGCCGTCGACGGGAATTGTCGTCGCGGTGATGTAGCCTGAAGCTGGTGATGCGAGGAACAGGATAGCGGTTGCAAGATCGTCAGGCTTGCCCCATCGCCCCATCGGTATGCGTGCAAGGATATCACGTGACCGGTTCGTATCCTGCCGGAGTACCGATGTGTTGTCGGTCGCCATGTAGCCTGGCGCGATCGCGTTGACAGTAATGCCATGAGTGGCAAGTTCATTTGCCATGGCTTTCGTCAGTCCGACAATTCCGTGCTTGGCGGCGGTGTAAGCAACGACTCGAATGCCGCCCTGATAGGAGAGCATCGAGGCGATATTGATGATGCGGCCGCCGCGCCTGGTCCGCACCATCTCGACGGCCGCTGCTTGTGACAACTGGAAGGCGGCGCGCAGGTTTACCGCATTGACGGCATCCCAGTCTTCAAGCGAATAGTCGGCAAGATCGTTGCGCCGGATGATGCCGGCATTGTTTACGAGAATGTCAATCCCGCCGAGGGTATCTGTTACCGCACCGATCAGTTCCGCGCCTCCGAAAGGCGATCCGAGGTCCTGTTGGATCGCGAAAAAGCGTCGCCCGAGCGCGGCGATTCGTTCCGCCGTTTCGGGCATGGGCTGCGAACCGATCGCCGCGATGTCGGCGCCAGCCCGCGCAAGAGTGATTGCGGCCGCCTGACCAAGCCCGGTCCGGGCGCCGGTCACCAGCGCAACCTGTCCTGTCAGATCAAACATCAATCACCTCAGGTCTTTCGGGGAGATCATATCCATGTCTTCAAAGACCTGGTTTTCGCCCGACATTGCCCAGATGAAGGTGTAGTTCCCTGTTCCGCAACCCGAATGAATCGACCAAGGCGGCGATAGGACCGCTTCTTCATTGCGCATAATGATGTGGCGGGTTTCCTGCGGTTTTCCCATCATATGGAAAACGACAGCGTCCGGTGCCATGTCGAAATAGACATAGACCTCCATCCGCCGATCATGCAGATGGGCGGGCATGGTGTTCCAATTGCTGCCGGGAGCAAGCTTGGTCAGGCCCATCAAAAGCTGGCAGGTCGGCATGACTTTTGGGTGGAGATATCGGTAGATTGTGCGCTCATTATTGGTGTCCCGCGTGCCAAGCGTCACCGGTGAGGCTTCCTCGATCGTGACATGCTTGTTGGGATAGTGGGTGTGCGCGGGCGCACAATTGCCATAGAACTTGGCGGGATTGGCTGCATCATCGCTCGAAAACACGATGGTCCTTGCGCCTGCGCCGATATAGAGGGCTTCCTGCGGCCCCAATCCATAGACTTCGCCATCAACGCTGGCCTTGCCCGGTCCACCGATGTTGATCATCCCCATTTCCCGGCGCTGCAGCAGGAATTCGGTGCCGGTCACACCGGAAACATCGTTCGGCGCCTCGACCGTTCCGCCAACCGGGCAGACACCGAACACGATCACGCGGTCGTAGTGCGTGTAGGTCATGTTCATCGCATCGGGCGCAAAGAGGCCGGCGATGTGAAAATGCGCCCGCAGGCCGTCCGTGTCGAGCGTTCTGGCATGATCGGGGTGAATTGTGTCGCGAATGTCCATGGGGATTCCTTGATGTCTTGATTCAGGCAGAGCGCCGTGCATCCGCCCGATGCACGGCGCTCCGCTGAGGTGTGCAATCGGCGCTGCGGTCTGGAGCGACGCCGATTGCAGACGACGATGTTATTTGGCGGCGGCGGCGTATTTTGCGAGTTCGACATTTGCGCCCTTGGCATCGGCGGCCAACTGGGCATAGGTCTCTTCAAGCGTCAGTTCGCCAACGATCAACTGGCTCATGCGCTGAACGATGGAGCCGTAGACCGCGCTGGCGCCCTGGGTCCTTTCAATCGTGCGCGCTTCCTCCGGGACGTTGCCGACATTGCGGGCGAAGGCCTCCATCGACGATTTGGCGTTGGCGCTGTCTGTCTTGTATTGCGGATTGTCGATCTGGGCGCCGGTGAGGATCAGGAACTGCTCGGCAATGTCGCGTTGGACCTTTTCCGAGCCGAGGAATTCGATGAGCTTGGCGGCGGCTTCAGGCGACTTGGTATGCTGGAAGGCGACGACGAATGTCGACCCCGGCATCGGCACGCAGCCGGCGTCGCCGCAGGGCGGGTCGATTGCCGTCCAATCGAACGCGTCGCCGATCTTCGTGACGAATGGATTGACCATCCAGTTTCCGGCCAGATAGGTCACGACATTGCCGTTGGCGAATTCGTCGCCCATGTTCTTGTAGCGCGTTCCGCCGGCAGCGCCCCACATCTCCTTGGGAAACGCGCCGGACTGGGTCCATTTGTAGAGGTCGGCGATGTAGCGCTTGGCCGCGTCGTCGGGGAAGATCAGCTGCCCCTCCTTGAGGAAATGGGCGCCGTAGGAAAAGGCCGGGCCGGCGAAGCGATGCCCGGAGCGGTCCATGGTGAAGGGGATTTCGACGCCGGTGGCCTTCGCGACCTTGACCGACGCGTCGACGATTTCAGCCAGCGTCGCCCCCTTGGCGGGCAGCGGAACGCCGGCCTGCTCGAACAGGGTTACATTGACGAACGGCTGGTTGAGCGTCTGCGAGGCGACATAGCCGCCGATCTTGTCCGGTGCCGTACCCGGGGTGCGGATCAGCTCCAGCGACTTTCCGTGCAGCTTCGCAAAGCCGTCCGGGTCCTTCATATAGGGCCGAAGATCGGCCGTGTATCTCAGAAGATCGGTGGCCGTTATCTTAGCCACGTCCGGGCCCTTGCCGACGGACAGCTGAAGCGGCAGCTGTTCCATCATCTGGGCATAGCCGGCCGTGACGAAATCGACGGTGATATCCTTGTTCTCCGCTTCGAACTGGTCAACCAGTTTTTCCATCATGGCGACATAATTCGGGTCGTCATCGGTGAAGGCGAACGTGATCGTCGCGGCGAATGCCGGCACGGCTGCCGTACTCAAGGCGAGCGCCAGAGCGGTAATTTTCAAGGTTTTCAAGATCATGCATTCCTCCCGTTTTGGATATTTCCTACCTCAATGAAATAATTTTCACAACTTGCATCATTAAATTTCATTGCCTCAGCCCGATTTAATCGCTATTTCTACAGATAAGTCAATAAAAATGAAATACGAAATGTGGAGGTCGCGAGAATCAATGAAAACAATTTCATTGAAAACTCCAAGAGATGAAATGGAACCCGACGGGCTTGCTGCCGGCGCGACGCTCTGGCCGGTTGCGCCGGGTGAAGCGTTGAACCGCTGGCACGTCAGTGCCGCGGATGTCGAATATTTTCCGGGAAAAGCCCGGCCGATGCCGGACGCAATCGACTACCGTTTCATCAACGGATGGGTTGCGACCGGTGATCTGCCCTGCCGTGAAGCGCTGCGTGCGCGGCTTCTCACACGTGATATCCAGCTGCCGGAATCCATCGATTTTTCCAACATCTATCTTGGCGGTGAAGACGCCCGCGTCGATTTTTCCACTTTCTGTTTCCGCCCGCTTCTCATCCGTCGCTGGATGCGCTGCATCGTGAATGCGAATATGGCGCAGATGGTGCGCTTTGCCGCTGAAACCTGTGGCGGTATGCATGTCTGGCTCAATGAAAAGAAGGTGCTGGCGCATGAACCCTATGATCGCAACATCGCGCATTCGGCGACCTTCTCCGCCGATATTCCGCAGGGCGAAAGCATTCTCACCGTGTTTCTCGAGGACTTGCACGAGCGTGACACCAGCTGCTTCTTTAGGCTGACATTGCTGGAAGGAAAGGGGCTTGCTGCCGGCATTCAGGCCGAGATCGACAGTCATTCCATGCGCGAGGTCGAGGCGACGCTGAACGGTCTTCGAACCGACCGGCTATTCTATGACAAGGGCACCGTGCGCGTCATCGCGGACTACCTGCCTGACCGCCCGGTGGAAATCGAACTCGGTCCCGACTGGCATCCCTCCGAAACGGTGACGATGAACGTGCTGCCGGATGGCGTGGGCAAGACGGCGCAGCCGATCCGCTTTACGATCTCCAAAGACAGTCCGACAGCGGACTTGTTCGATATCGCTGGCCTGAGAGCCGGGTGCATTTCTCTGACCTTCGTCGTTCAGATCGGTGGCGTGCGGATCGAGCGAGGGCTTGGCACCTCCATCCTGCCGCCACCGCTGTCGCTTGATCAGAGCCATATCGCTGACCGCAAGCGGGCGGCACTCGATGTCATGGCTGCCGGTGGCAAGAATGAGCCGTCGCGGGCCCTGGTCCTGCTGGCGCTGAATAAGGAGCCGGAGCAGGCATTGGGGCTGATCGAGAGTGCGCTGCCATCCGTCATCGAGCGCCATGACTGTGCTGATTTCTGGCTGTTGCCGCTCCTGTGGATCTACCGCAAGTATGAAGGTACCCAGCTGCCGGACGAAACATGGCAGACGCTGCGCAGCGTCATCCTCGATTTCCGCTATTGGCTGGATGAGCCTGGCAATGACGTGATGTGGTACTGGAGCGAGAACCATGTCCTCTGCTTCCATATTGCCCAATACCTGGCCGGCGACCTGTTCCCGGACGAGATTTTCGCAAACAGCGGCAAGACCGGCGCCCAGCATCGGGCGCAGGCCGAGGCGCGGCTGCACCGCTGGTTCGATGCGGTCGATGCGCACGGTCTCGCCGAATGGAACTCGGCCGCCTACTACCCGATCGACTTTCTCGGGCTGTTCACGCTGTTTGAAAACGCCGATGATCCACGCTTGAAGGAGCGGACCGCCAAGCTGCTGGACGAGATCTTCGTCATGACGGCTCTGCACACGCTTGAAAGCGTTCCGTCCGGGTCACAAGGCCGCATCTACGAAAAGGAACTGTTTGCGGGGTCGGCAACCGAACTTGCCTCTGTCGCAGCAATCGCCTTTGGCGGTACCTGGTATGCAGGACATGATCGCGCGGCTGCTCTCTTTGCCCTGTCGGACTACGAACCGCCGACGATCACCAGCAGTTTTGCATTTCCGCCCAAAGGCAGGCGGCTTACGGCCCGCTATACGCAGGGGCTGAACATGAACGCCAAGCTTTCGCTGTGGAAATGCGCGGATGCGCAATTGTCGAGCGTCGCGGAATACAAGACCGGCGAACTCGGCCATCAGCAGCACATGGCCGATATCCAGCTTGCCGGGCATATGCTGGCGCGTTTCTGGATCAACCATCCGGGTGACCTCAAGGTCTGGGGCGGCAGCCGACCGTCCTACTGGGCGGGCAACGGTATCAATCCGCGCGTCGCCCAATATGACAATGTGGCGCTGACGCTGTTCGATCTGACCCGCCAGCCTCATCCCATCCGTTTTACCCATGTCTTCGTGCCGGTTGAGCTTTGTGACGAGGTTGTTGTCGAGACAAACTGGATCTTCGCGCGGGTCGCGGACGGGTATGTCGGCATTTACGGATCGTCTGCACTTGAGGCTCTCCAGCACGGCCTGTTTGCCGGCATGGAATGGCGCATGCACGCGGAAAAAGCCGGATGGCTGATGATGGCCGGCAGCGCGGAGACACACGGCGAATTTTCCGCGTTCCGGGAAAGCTGCCTTGCCCTTGCGCCACATTTCGATGCGGAGGCGGTCAGTCTGACACTCGATCACCCCGAGGGTAGGTTGCTGCTGCCCTTCGAGGGCGAACTGCAACGCGTCGGAACGCCCATGCCTTTCTCACCGCTTTCCACCGTGCCGCAGATCGGCGCGGATGGCGGCGCGCTTTATCCCTGGACTGACATCAAGGAGTTTTCCGCATGATCCCGGCCGCGGACATTACATCAGCCATTTCGCAGATATCCAGAGGCTTTCGCCGTTTGAAGGGAATCGGCGATGCTGCCAATGACGATACCGGCGAGATCGTCTTCGATGAATGGGACTGGGAGGTGGGCGTCGGGCTTTACGGATATTTCCGCGATGCTGAGGAGCGCGACGATCACGCCGCGTTCGGTCGGCTGATACGCTGGTACGAAAACCAGCTCGTCCGCGGACTGCCGCGCCGTCAGGTCAACTCCACTTCGCCAATGCTGGTGTTTTCCCTGCTTGCCGAAAAATTCGGCCGTGAGGACTGGAAGGCGATCGTCCACGACTGGGCGCAGTGGATTTTCGAGACGATGCCCCGGACCGAGGAAGGTGGTTATCAGCACCTCGTCAAGGAGCGTGACAATGAAGGTCAGCTCTGGGACGACACGCTCTTCATGGCGGTGCTGTTCATGACGACGGCTGGCCGGCTGTGCGGGCGGCCCGACTGGATCGAGGATGCGCATTACCAATATCTCTGCCATATCCGCTTTCTGGGTGATCCGCCGAGCGGGCTGTTCTTTCACGGCTGGACCTTTCTCGGCCGGCACAATTACGCGCGCGCTCTGTGGGCGAGGGGCAATGCCTGGATCACCATCGCCATTCCTGAACTCTTCCGCTTAGCCCCGCCAGAAGGCGCCACCGCCCGTTACCTGAAGGAAGTCTACCGCACCCAGGTCCGCGCCCTGCAGACTTTGCAGAACGAGCAGGGCATGTTCCATACGCTGCTTGACGATACAGCTAGCCCGATCGAATCGTCCGCCACGGCGGGTATAGGCTACGGCATCCTTGCCGGCATTCGGGAAGGGCTGATCGACGAGAGTTTCAGGGAAACCGCAGAGCGTTCGCTCAGCGCTATCCTGTCGCGCATCGACGAGACTGGGCTTTTGATGGATGTTTCGGACGGCACGCCGATGGGTGAGGATCTCGATTTTTACCGGCGGATCAAAAATCTGCCGACACCTTACGGGCAGGCGCTGGGTGGTCTGTTCCTGATGGAATCGAGACGGCAGGCGCGCTGACGGAGAGGCTGCGCGACCGTCTCGTTGAGGTTGCGCGTCCATCACGGAAATTGGGAGGAAAGAACAATGACCGCAATATCCATGAAGGATCTGCGCAAATCCTACGGATCGCTGGAAGTTATCCACGGTATCGATATCGAGGTGCAATCCGGCGAGTTCATCGCGCTTGTCGGGCCGTCAGGCTGCGGAAAATCCACCTTGCTGCGGATGATCTCCGGCCTTGAACCTATCTCGGCAGGGCAGATGAGTTTCGACGACCAGAGGGTGAACGAGCTTTCGCCGGCCCAGCGCCAGATCGCCATGGTCTTCCAGTCCTATGCTCTCTACCCGCATATGAGCGTGCGCAAGAACCTGTCCTTCGGGCTTGAAAACCTGCGCATGGACAAGGCGGAGATCAACCGCCGGGTCGATGCGGCAGCCAAATTGCTGGCGATCGATGGCTATCTCGACCGCAGGCCGAAGGCGCTCTCCGGTGGACAGCGCCAGCGTGTCGCGATCGGCCGGGCGATCGTGCGGCAGCCGCGCGTCTTTCTGTTCGACGAGCCGCTCTCCAATCTCGATGCGAAGCTGCGTGTCCAGACGCGCTCGGAAATCACCAAGCTGCACAAGCAGCTGAAGACGACGATGATCTACGTCACCCATGATCAGGTCGAAGCCATGACCATGGCGCAGAAGATCGTCGTTCTCAACAAGGGCAAGGTCGAGCAGATCGGCCGTCCACTCGACCTGTTCGAGCGGCCCGCCAATCTCTTCGTCGCCGGCTTCATCGGCTCGCCGCGTATGAATATCTATCCGGGCAAGGTCGTTTCGACCGACGGCGACGGTGTGATGCTCGACAGCCCCCATCTCGGCCGTTTCATCGTGCCGGGCATTGGCGTCGACGTTCAGGTCGGCAACGACGTCGCGATCGGCCTGCGCCCGTCCCATCTCAAGCTCGGGCCTGTGACGCCCGGTACGGGCGGCGGCACGATGACGGTGGAACAGGTCGAGAGCATGGGGCACGAAACCTTCGTCTACGGCCGTACCAGCCAGAGCGACGAATTGACGATCGTGCATGTGCCGGGGCATTTCGAGGCGGAAACCGGTTCAAGCCTCACCTTCACTTTCGATCCTGTCTTTGCCCATCTGTTTTCATCCGCCGATGGTCGGTCGCTCAAGGGAGCGCGGATATGAGCGCGCCGGCGAGCGTTGCGCCGCCTGCCGTTATACGCGGCGAGCGCCTCGGAGACGGGCTCGATGCGGCGATGCGGGTGGTGGAGGTGCCGATGGCTGCGTTGCAGCGGCTCCTGGGTGCGGCGCGCATGCCCTATGTCTTCATCCTGCCGAACATGGTGCTGTTCACCATCTTCGTCTTCGTACCGGTGGGCCTTGCCATCGCCTACGCCTTTACCGGCGGCACCAATCTTCTGATCTGGGACAGGCCCTATGTCGGGCTTGAGAATTTCAGGGCGCTGCTCGATTGCGGCAGCTATCTGGAGCCGTCCACATGCCGCTATAATCTTTTCTGGACCGCCGTCCATAATACCTGGTGGTATACGCTCCTCAACACGCTCGGCACGCTTTTTTTCGCGCTGGTGACGGCGCTTGTGCTCAATCGGCTGACGCGGGGACGCGGTTTCTTTCGCGCCGTCTTTTTCTATCCGGTGCTGTTGTCGCCGGTCGTCGTCGGTCTGATCTGGCAATGGTTTCTGGCGCGCGAAGGCTTGCTCAACGGCTTTCTGACGGACTGGTTCGATACGCGGATCATCTTCCTGCTTGACGTCGGCTGGTCGCGCGTCTGGGTCGTCTATGTCTCCATCTGGTTCCACATGGGCTTCTTCATGCTGATCATCCTTGCGGGCTTGCAGGCGATCCCGCGCGATATCTACGAGGCGGCCGAGATCGACGGAACCTCGCAATGGCGGCAGTTCTGGTGCCTCACCCTGCCGCTGCTGATGCCCAACCTGCTCGTCGTCACCGTGCTGCTCCTTATCCGCTCAGTTCAGGTTTTCGACGAAGCTTGGGTGCTGACCAATGGCGGCGGACCGGGTACGGCGAATACATTCATCGTGCAGTTCATCTATCAGACGGCCTTTTCGCCGGATCTCCGGCTTTATGGTCTGGCATCCGCGGCCTCCGTCCTGATGGGGATTGCACTGCTTGCCCTGACACTCTCGCAGCTCTGGCTCGCCAAGAAAGCGCAGGTCTGACATGATCGCTTTTCTCGCACGCACCCGGCATCCCGGCCGAACCGATATCACCGACTGGCTGGCCTGGGGCTGGGCCACTCTCGGGACGCTGGTCGTTGCCATCCCCATTGCCTGGGCTGTGATTTCCTCGCTGAAAACGGAAGCCGAGATCAACTCCTTTCCGCCGGCGCTCGTGCCGCGTGCTGCCCAGACGATCACCGTCGAAGGCCAGGAAAAACCCTTGTCGGTATGGATCAGGACGGCGCCCGATGGCAGCGAGCAGACAGTCGCGCTGGTCCGCCGAGTCGGACTGTCGGCGACGGTACTCGATCCTGCCAAACCGGAGGAGACCTTCCGGGTTCCTGTTACGGAACTGCGTCAGCTGAAGGAATTTCATCTGCAGTTCTCGAACTATACCGAGCCGATGAAGCAGTTCGATTTCCTGCGTTATCTCTGGAACACGGTGTTCGTGACGGTTGTGGCCACGGTTCTGACGCTGCTCCTGAATTCGATGGCGGCTTTCGCGCTGTCAAAATACCGCTTTGCCGGCCGCAACGCCATGTTCGCGCTGATCCTGTCGACCATGATGATCCCGCTGTCGGTGATCATGGTGCCGGCCTTCATGGTGATCGTAGGCTTGAACCTTGCCGACAATCTGTGGGGCGTGATCCTTTCGACGGTCTCGACGCCAACTGGCGTCTTCCTGCTGCGCCAGTATATGCTGACCATTCCAGACGACCTGATCGAGGCCGCCCGGGTGGATGCAGCCTCGGAATTCCGCATCTACTGGCGCATCGTGTTGCCGCTCTGCGCGCCGGCGCTGGCCGTGCTTGCCATCTTCTCTGTCATCTGGCGCTGGAACGATTTCCTCTGGCCGTTGATCGTTCTGTCGAGCCCGGAAAACTATACGCTGCAAATCGGGCTGAGCTCACTGCAGGGTCAGTTCAACGTGCAATGGCACTATATTCTTGCGATGACGGTCGTTACCTTGCTGCCGGTAACCGTGGTATTCATCTTCCTGCAGAAATATATCACCGAAGGCGTAGCCAGCAGTGGAGTGAAGTGACCTCGTGAGCATCAAGAAGATTGCGGAGCAGAGCGGTGTCTCCCTGAGCACGGTCAGTCACGTGCTGAATGGCACTGCGAAGATCTCCGACGGCGTGCGCGATCGCGTCATGACGGTTGCGCGCGAAAGCGGTTATCTCGATTCGCGCCTCCGCCGGGCCATGCAACCGACGTTGAAATCCGTCATGCTGGTGGCTTCAGCCGACAGGCTGCCGCAGAACGACACGAACTATGTCTCCTGGACCATTCTGGAAAGCCTGCGCAAGGAGTGCGCCACGCGTGGCGTCCAGATCAAGCCGCTGGTGACGGAGGGAAAACGGTTTACACCCGGACCGATCCTGAGCCGGATCAAGGAGACGCCCTCCGATGGGATCATCGTTTATTTCGACGAGAATCCGGAGTTGCTCGAAGCCGTGTCGCGGCTCGATCGCCCGGCATTGCTTCTGGCGGGGCAGGACCCAACGATGCGGGTCGGCTCCGTCGGTATCGGCAACCGTTATGGCGCGCGGCTCGGTGTCCAGCATCTGCTCGATCTCGGACACCGCAATATCGCGTTGGTGGGATGGCCGGGGCGATACACGATCCGCCAGCGGCAGGACGGCTATAGCGAGGCAATCCGCGACCACGAGGCAATCGGCGCGCGCGGCTCAATCATTATGATCGACAGTTTCGAGCCGGAGGAAGCAGCGAGCAGCATGCGACGCTGGCTGGAGGAAAACGGCGGCCTTGGAGACCTGACAGCGATGTTCTGTCTTGCCGACAACATCGCCATCGGTGTTGTTCAGGCGTTGAAGGAGCGAGGCTACCGGGTCCCCGAAGACGTTTCGGTTCTTGGTTTCGACGACATCCTGCGCGGCCAGATGATGGATCCGCCGCTTTCCACCGTGCACGCGCCGCTCGCTCAAATCGGCCGTATGGCGCTCGATGAGATGGAATATTGCCTGCGGACACTTGGCGAACAACTGCCTGCGCGTCGCGTGGAGCTGGGTTGCACGATCGTCGAGCGAGGGTCCTGCGCGCCGTTGGCAACGGCTCGCTAGCCAGCTCCAAGGGAGCCCAATCGGTGTCCATAGCCCCGTCCCCTGTGTCTTGAGCGCGTTGGGCGGGGTCCGGGGCAGGCGGGCGATATCCCGACCTATGACACCACCTATCCGCCCGCTTCGGCGACAGTGTTTCAGTCCGGACCGGTCACGTTGACCAACGGCCGGGTGATTGCCGGTAGCGACAGGATTGTCGACACTACAGCGGCAAAGAACCTAATCGTCGACGATTTCCGTCAACTGGAATTCAACGACCCAAGGACGGTTAAGTCCCTGCGCTACAATCTCTTTGTGCCGAAGAACTATGACGTCGGTAAATCCTATCCTCTGGTACTCTTCATGCACGATGCGGGCGCCACGAGCGACGTAACACGAACCACCCTGTTCCAGGGTCTGGGAGCAATCGCATGGGCGAGCCCCGCGGATCAGGCCAAGCGTCTTGCTCCGCAATTCGCGGAGATCATCGCCGATGACGATTCCAAGACTTCGGACGCACTCGATGCCACTATCAATCTGATCAAGGCGCTGACCGAGGAATACAGCGTCGACAAGAACCGGATTTACACCACGGCCAGTCGGGCGGCCGCATGATGTCGACCATGGCCGTCTGTTCGGCAATCGAGAGTCCAATCGTGGAATACCGCAAATTCTCCGTTCGTCGTCGGGTGAATGTCAAACTCAACGGCATCCGCACCGGCCTCGAAACTGGCTTTCATGGAAGCGATTGTATTCTCGATGAAAACGTCACCTGAAGGCAGCATTCGCGTTGCAGTGCAGGTGTCAGATTTGACGTTCGTCATATCGTATCGAGGTACAATGCCGCGATGTGCAAGAAGGATAGGTTCACCTGCTGGACGTGCGGCGAGAAGATTGGTGTTGAGAAGGAATATCGTCGATGAAACGACGGCAGCCAGAATTAACAAACTGATCGAAATCTTCTTCAATGCTTTCGACATAACGGTTCGGTACCCAAAACACCGAAGCTCATTACCGATCATGACCGATTTACGGCGAGAGCTCCCCATTGGGACGATGTAAGTGGGAAATTGCCGCCAGTCGGTGATACACGTTCACGCTTCGTGCTGCCTTAGCGTGCCTGTGGGAACAGACCTTGTTCCGACCCCAGATTGCCGCATAAACTGCACGCATGGGCGTGGCAAGAATCTGCCGCCAGAGCCGGATATATGTGAATATGATCGGTGGGTCGGCGGGTACTTCCGGAGATCGATGCCGGCGGCCATAGACCTGCCGGTCATTTTCGACTGTCACGTATAACGTGACTCGAAAAAGATGCTGCTTTGCAGCAGGCGGCGCGTCGTTGGCGGATGAGCAGGATGAGCATATGGATATCTCGGAACTTTTCGATCTGACAGGCCGCAAGGCGCTGGTCACAGGCGCCAGCCGTGGCATCGGCCAGGCGATTGCCGAAGCACTTGCCTCGGCTGGCGCTGATGTAGCCGTCACCGCGCGGGATCCAGGATCGCTTGAGGAAACCACGTCGCGGATAAAGGCGCTGGGCAGGCGCGCGCATGCGTTCGCGCTCGACGTGCTGGATGTCGGCGCTTGCGGTGAAGTCACCGCGACCGCGGCGGAAGCGCTTGGCGGGCTCGACATTCTCGTCAACAATGCCGGCTATGAAGAAATCAGGCCGTCGCTGGATGTCGATGAAGCGCTGTGGGACAAGATCGTTTCGACCAATCTCAAGGGCGCGTTTTTCTGCGCCCAGGCCGCCGCGCGGCAGATGCTGAACTCTGGAAAAGGCGGAGCGATCGTCAATCTCTGCTCATTGACCTCGTATGTGGGCGTGCCGACCGCCGTGCCATATGGATCGTCTAAATCCGGGCTGATGGGTATGACGCATGCATTGGCGACGGAATGGGCCGGGCTCGGCATCCGAGTCAATGCGATTGCGCCCGGTTATTTCCGCACCGGCATGACCGATGTGTTCTATCAGGATGAGGCCTGGCAGCAGGCAATGCTGGCAAAAATCCCGCAACGCCGGTTCGGTGCCATGGACGATGTCGCCGGCGCGGTGGTGTTTCTCGCCAGCGATTCCTCGGCCTATATCACCGGCACCTGCATCCCCATCGACGGCGGCTATCTCGCATCAATTTGAATTGTAACAGGAAAACACCATGTCCGACGTCTCCTTCCACGACTTTTCGAAGCTCGACAAAGCCGGCCGCGCTAGCCTGCTGCGCCGTTCGGAAACTGATCTTTCCGGCTTCATCGACAAGGTCAAGCCGATCATCGAAGCAGTGCGGACCGAAGGGGATGCCGCGCTGGTGCGCTTTGCGCGCGATCTCGACAAGGCCGATCTCGCTGGCAAAAGCCTGAAGGCCAGCGAGGCCGAATTCGATGCGGCCTTCGACAAGGTCGAAAAGGATGTCATCGACGCCATCAAGTTCGGCATCGACAATATCCGCCATTTCCACGAAGAACAGAAGCCGGAGGCGATGTGGCTGAAGGAAATGCGGCCCGGCGCCTATGCGGGCGACCGTTTCACGCCGATCAAGTCGGTTGCGCTCTATATACCGCGCGGCAAGGGAGCATTCCCATCGGTGACGATGATGACAGCGGTGCCGGCCGTTGTGGCCAGGGTACCTGAGCTTGCCATCGTCACGCCACCGGCGCCGGATGGCTCGGTGGATGCCGCGACATTGGTCGCTGCACGATTGGCCGGTGTCGAAACGGTCTACAAGGTTGGCGGTGCGCAGGCCGTTGCCGCCGTTGCCTATGGCACAGAGACGATCAGGCCGGCGCTGAAAATCGTCGGCCCTGGCAGTCCCTGGGTGGTTGCAGCCAAGCGGCTGCTCGGCGGCGTCATTGATCCTGGCGTGCCTGCGGGGCCGTCGGAAGCCATCATCTTCGCCGACGACACGGTCAAGGGCGGGCTTGCGGCACTGGATGTGCTGATCGAGGCCGAGCATGGGCCGGATTCGTCGGCCTATATCGTCACCCACAGCCGCCGCGTTGCCGAAGAGGCGCTGGCGGCACTTCCCGAGCATTGGGCAAGGATGACCGAGCAGCGCGTGGCATTTTCCAGGGCGGTGCTGACCGGCGCTTGCGGCGGCATCGTGCTGACCTCGTCGGTGGAGGAGAGCTATCGCTTTATCAACGACTATGCGCCCGAGCACCTCGAGATCCTGTCGACCGATCCGTTTGCGCATCTCGGCCATATCACCGAAGCCGCCGAGATCCTGATGGGGCCACATACACCGGTATCGATCGGCAATTTCGGACTCGGGCCGAATGCGGTGCTGCCAACCAGCCGCTGGGCACGCACCTATGGACCGCTTTCCGTCATCGATTTCGTCAAGCGCTCTTCGATCGGTTATGTCACGGCGTCGGCTTATCCCGAATTTGCCAAACACGCCAAAACCTTGGCGAGGTATGAAGGCTTTTCCTCGCATGAGCATGCAGTATCCGAAATCCGCAAGCAGTATCTGTGAGGATGACGATGAAGGCGGCGCGGCTTTATGCGGCAGGCGATATCAGGGTCGAGGAGATCGATCGGCCCGGTCCGCTCGAGGCAGGTTGGGTGCGCCTGCGGGTGACGGCGGCCGGCATCTGCGGCTCCGACCTGCACAACTTTCGCACCGGCCAGTGGATCAGCCGTTCGCCATCGATAGCAGGGCACGAATTTGCCGGCGTGGTGACAGAACTGGGCGAGGGCGTTTTTGGATTTTCGGTCGGCGACACGGTTGTCGCCGACAGCCGCTTCTGGTGTGGGCAATGCCCGGCTTGCCTGAGCGGGCGGCAGAATGTCTGCGTCAATCTCGGCTTTGTTGGCGAAGTCTGCGATGGCGGCTTTGCCGAGGAGACCGTCATCCCGGCGCGACTTCTGGTGAAGCACGAGCCTTGGCTTGAGCCGTCGGTCGCTGCTATGGCCGAACCGCTGGCGGTGGCTTTGCACGCCGTGCGCAAACAGGCTTTACCGAGTGGTGAGCCTGTTCTGATGGTTGGCTGCGGCCCGATCGGCGGGCTGGCGGCACTGCTGCTGTCGCGCCTGCATGATGGGCCGCTGCTGGTCGCCGACCGTAACATCTCGCGCGCAGCGCTGGTTGCGGAAGTCACCGGCGCTGTCATAGTCGATCTCGACAAGGGTGCCATTTCAGCGGCTTTGGGGGCTGGGGTGCTGCGCCACGTGCTCGATGCCACCGGCAATATCGCTGTCGTGAAGACGGTGCTCGATCTGCTTGGCGGCGGCGGATCGCTGGCTCTTGTTGGCATTACCCATGGGCGGATCGATCTTGACCCCAACGAGCTGGTCGAGCGCGAGATCGCGCTGCTTGGCTGCCACGCGTTCAAGGACGAGCTGCCAGATGCGGTCGCCATGCTGCCCGATCTGGCGGAGGCACTGACGCGGTTAATCGACAGGGAAATCGGCGTTGAAGACGTGCCTTCCGCCTATGCGTGGCTGCTTGGCGGCGAGGTAACGGGATTGAAAACTATCATCCGCTTCGGTGACCGATGATCATCAGCCGGACCGCCGAGATCCGCCGCCTAGCCGTCGATGATGAAGCGGCTGCAATCTCCCTGCTGTCTGCGCTGTTGCGCGAGCTCTTCGCGCTCGAGCCGCGAAATGTGGTTATCAACCGCGACCAGTACAGCCTCAACTCGTTGAATGGCTTCTTCGAAGCTGACGGCGAGGCACTGTTTTTCAAGTTTCATCAGGAGGAAGGTGAGGAGGTGATGTCCGGCGAGTATTACCGGGCCGATATCCTCGCCCGCGCTGGATTGCCGGTGGACCAACCCCTGCATATGTCCGTGCTGCCCGGCGAGCAGATCCTGATTTATCGGCGACGCAGTGATCCGCGATTTTCAGATGTCCTGCGAGGGCTCGATCTGGAGCCGGACGAACGAGCGGAAGCGGTGGCCATTGCCGCAGAGCGCCAGTTGTCGGGCAGGCTTCTCGAAGTGTACCTGCGGACGCTTCATCCGATCACACCGGAGCAGGCAGCGGATGAACCCATTCACCGGCTGTTTTACGAGCGGCTGATCGATCCGCCGGCAGGCACATTTCCCGGCGGCCGTTACAGGAATTTCTATGTCGGCCAGCAATTTGCCTTTCCCGGTGTCGAGCTTGATTGGGGCACATTTTCCACGGCAAGTATCGTCGTTAACGGCGTCCGCTACAGCGACACTATCGGCGAGCTTTTCAGCCGCGCCGCCGAGCGCCTGCGGCGAGAGCGCATGGCGGATGCTGGCGGCGTGGTGGCGCACGGCGATGCCCACAATGCCAATGTCTGGTACAGCACTGCGGTGGATGGCGCCAAACTCTGCTATTTTGATCCCGCCTTCGCCGGCGAGCACGTTCCAACCTTGCTGGCCGAGGTCAAGACGACGTTCCACAACATCTTCGCACATCCACTCTGGCTCTATGATCCCACCGAGGCCGCGTCCCGATATTCCGGCAAGGCGCGCTACGAGAAGGGCACCCTGTTTCTCGATAGCGACTGGCAGCTCAGCCGCGTTCGGGAGGGGTTGCTGGCGGTCAAGGCGGAATATTTGTGGCAGCCGCTGCTGGCGGAGTTGAAGGCGCGCGGGCTGCTGCCCGACGACTGGCGCCCGGTGATCCGGTCGGCGCTGTTTCTCTGCCCGACGCTGGTGATGAACTTGCGCGCCGGTGCCACAAGCCATAATCCCTTGTCGTCAGCGATTGCCTTCGCGGTAGCAGCCATGGTCGGCAGTGAGCCTGTGGAGGGCGAGGATATGGTCACCCGGTTTCTGGATCGGATAACGCCCGCATAATCCCTCTGTTTTTGTTTTTCTGAAGCAACCACGTTTTTTTCACTACTTTCCTGAAGCTCGGCAATATGGCTCATATGCCGACTGGATTTGAGGAATCGCTGAAATGGACGAGATGCTGAGTTGGGGAACGAAATTGGCTCGTCCCGCGCGCTACGACGTGCTGTTCGAACCCGTCAAGATCGGCCCGGTCACGGCGCGCAACCGCTTCTACCAGGTGCCGCATTGCAACGGCATGGGCTATCGCGACCCGACGGCGCTCGCGCATATGCGCGGCGTCAAGGCCGAGGGCGGCTGGGCAGTCGTCTGCACCGAACAGGTCGAGCTGCACCACACATCCGAAATTACCCCGTTCATCGAGCTGCGTCTCTGGGACGACCGCGATATCCCGGCATTGGCGCGCATGGCCGACAAGATCCATGAGCATGGCAGTCTCGCCGGTATCGAGCTTGCCTATAACGGCATGAACGGCTCGAACCTCTATTCGCGCGAAGTGCCGATGGGGCCTGCGCATCTGCCGGTCGCCACCTTCATGTATGATCCGGTGCAGGCGCGTCGGATGGACAAGGAAGACATTGCCAATGTCCGGAAATGGCATCTCGCCGCCGTCAAGCGTGCCAAGCTTGCGGGCTTTGACCTCATATACGTCTATGCAGCGCATGCGCTCGGTTTCCTGCATCATTTCCTGTCGCGCCGCTACAATCAGCGCACCGACGAATATGGCGGTCCGATCGAGAACCGTATCCGGCTGCTGCGCGAAATTACCGAGGAGACAAAGGACGCTGTCGGCGATACCTGCGCCGTACCGGTGCGCATTTCGGTCGATGAGTTGCTGGGCGAGGGCGGGCTCTACAAGGAAGAGGTCGAGGACATGATCGGGCTGATGGCCGACCTGCCGGATCTCTGGGACGTGACGCTGGCCGGCTGGGAGAACGACAGCCGTACCTCGCGCTTTTCGGAAGAGGGCGCGCAGGAGCCGTTCATCGAAGGCATCAAGCGGTTGACCTCGAAGCCGGTGGTTGGGGTGGGACGTTATACGTCAGTCGACCGCATGGTCAGCCTGGTCAACAAGGGCATTCTCGACATGATCGGCGCCGCACGGCCATCGATCGCCGACCCTTTCCTGCCGAAGAAGATCGAGGAAGGTCGCTTCGACGACATCAGGGAATGTATCGGCTGCAATATCTGCGTATCGGGCGATTTTACCCAGTCACCGATCCGCTGCACGCAAAACCCGACCATGGCCGAGGAATGGCGCAAGGGCTGGCACCCCGAAAAGATCCGTCGCCAGCAAAGCGAAAAGCCGGTGTTGATCATCGGCGGCGGCCCGACCGGGCTTGAGGCTGCGCAGGCGCTCGGCAAGCGGGGTTACGAAGTGACGCTGGCGGAAGCGAACAAGGAACTCGGCGGCCGCGTGCTGCAGGAATCGCGGCTGCCGGGCCTCTCCGCCTGGGTCCGCGTGGCCGATTACCGCAAGCTGCAGCTCAACCAGCTTGCCAATGTCCATATCTATTTTGATAGCCGGCTCACCGCCGATGATGTGCTGGGCTTTGGCATTCCGCGCGTGGCGATCGCTACAGGTGCGACTTGGCGCAAGGATGGTGTCGGGCATGCGTTCACGCTGCCTATCCCGATCGAGGAGGGGGCAGCGGTCTATTCGCCGACGGATGTCATGAGCGGCAACTGTCCCGCCGGCGCCCGGGTCGTGGTGTTCGACGACGACCACTATTATATGGGCGGCGTCATGGCCGAACTGATGGCCGAGAAGGGCTGCGACGTGACCTATGTCACGCCGGCATCCGAGGCCTCGACCTGGACGCGCAACACCATGGAACAGCATTTCATCCAGAAGCGGATGCTGGAAAAGGGCATCAAGATCCGCTCGTTTACGCTGGTGAAATCGATAGGAAGGCAAGAGACCGTTCTGGCCTGCACCTTCACCGGCAAGCAGGAGCGAGTTGCCGTCGATGCCGTCGTGTTGGTCACTGCCCGACTGCCGAACGAAGAACTGCTGCTTGATCTCAAGGCACGCCAGGCCGAGTGGGCGGATTCAGGTATCGAGAGCATCGTGGCGATCGGTGATGCCCAGGCCCCGGCCACCATCGCGCATGCGACTTACGCCGGCCACCGCTATGCCGAGGAACTCGATGGCGCACCGCTTGCCGAAGGCCAGTTGCCGTTCAAGCGCGAGATCGCCGAACTTCTTCCCCTGATATAAGAAACGACATAAAAAAGAAAACATCACATGCTGCCTTTCAAACTCTCGATGGACAGGATCGAACTCGATGCCTGGGGCGCGCCGGAAGATATCGGCGCCACAACGATCGACGGTCCGATCAAGGTCGCCGGAAAATTGCTGTTTGGAACCTTGGAGACGGCCGTTTCCGGCGGCCTATACAGCGCCACCAAGGGCAAGTACCGCGTCGTCTATGCCTTTCACGAGCATGCGACGCTGCTTGACGGCGATCTCGCGGTCACCGATGAAACCACCGGCAAGACGACAGTTTACGGCCCAGGCGATTCCTGGATCATCGCCAAGGGCACGGCGGTTGTCTGGGACATCCGTTCGGACCATGTTCGCAAGAGCTATCTCGCCGCGATGGCGGATCTCTGAGACGAAAAGCAGGAGGTGTGGCATGGACCGGGTTCTGTCGATGCTCGAGAAACTGATCGCCTTTCCCACTGTCAGTCGCGACGGTAATATCGACCTCATCCGTTACGTGGCAGAGCTGCTACGGCAGGCCGGGATCGAAGCGGCGCTTTATCCCGGCGAGGGTGGTGACCGGGCCTCGCTGTTTGCCACTGTCGGTCCTCCGGGCGCCGGCGGTGTCGTGCTGTCGGGACACACCGACGTGGTGCCGGTCGAGGGCCAGGCCTGGTCGAGTGATCCGTTCAGGATGGCGGCCCGCAACGGCAATCTCTATGGCCGTGGCACGGCCGACATGAAAGGCTTCGTCGCCTGCGCGATCGAAGCGCTGATCGCAGCCAAGGACGCGAACCTTGCGCGGCCGCTGTATCTTGCACTGTCTTATGACGAGGAGATCGGCTGCGTCGGCGTGCGGCCAATGCTGGGCGAACTCGCCAAGGCCGGCATTCGGCCCGAATGGGTACTGATCGGCGAGCCCACCTTCATGCAGGTCGCTACCGGCCACAAGGGCAAGACCGGCATCCGCGCCACCTGCTGCGGCCATGCCGCGCATTCGGCGCTGGCGCCCACCGGGCTCAACGCCATCCATCTCGCCTCGGATTTTCTCACCGAAATCCGCGCCATGCAGGCGGAGATCGAGCGTACAGGACTGCGCGATCCGGATTACGACGTGCCATATACGACGCTGCATGCCGGTGTGATCAAGGGTGGTACCGCGCTCAATATCGTGCCGGACACATGCGAGATGCTGTTTGAGATCCGCAACATTGCCGGCGACAATCCCGGGACGATCATGGACCAGTTCTTCGAGCGGGCCGAGGCGATTACAGCCAAGGAGCGGCGGCGCTTTCCGGAAGCCGAGATCCGGCTCGATATCTTCAATGAATATCCCGGCCTCGGCACCGACGCGTCAGGTGCCATCTCCACGCAAGCCATCACGCTTTCCGGCCAGACGAAGCGTATCAAGGTGGCGTTCGGGACCGAGGGTGGGCTGTTTCAGGATGCGCTCTCGACGACGGCTATCGTCTGCGGCCCGGGCAGTATGGATCAGGGACATAAGCCGGATGAGTTCGTCAGCATCGACCAGCTCACCCAGTGCCAGACGATGTTATCGCGATTGACGAAACGCCTCGCTGCTTAGGTTCGTCTCCTCCCTCAACACCTCCCTGGATGGACTCAAGGACTTCAGTGCGCTGGATTCCTGGGGCAACACGGGAAAGAGGGTTGGGGAGGCTATGCTCACACCTGCTACCGAGCGCGTTCTGCAATCTGCTCGGCAACATATTTGGCATCATGCCATGCGCCCCAGATGAATGGGGATGCCCGGCGCGACAGCCATGCCAGTCCCAGGAAATAAAGGCCTGGCACTTTCGAAACGCCGTTCTGATGTGCAGGCCGACCTTTTTCGTCGAATGCATCGAGATTGAGCCAGCCGAAATCGAGCCTGTATCCGGTCGCCCAGACAATCGATGTGATTCCGGCCTTGGCGAGATCGAGTTCCAGGACGGGATCGATCGCGCATTGCGGCGCGGGCCCGATGATGCGGGCGTCGGGCTCTTCCGGAAAATCCAGCCCTTCGCGGGCGATATAGGCGTCTGCGGAGTCAAGCACGGAGAGATAGTCCGCGTCGCCCGCCGCGATATTCTTCGCCAGATCCGGTGCGAAGCGCATCATGCCGTCCAGGTATGCCTCGGCCCGGCCGACAAGTGTGATGCCCTTGGCGGCGAGGTCGCGGAAATCGACGGTGTGGCCGCCACGTGCGCCGCTGACCGCGATCGTCACATGCTCAAGTGCCGGGTCGTTGGTCTTGACGTCCCAAAGTCCCAAAGCCCCCAGCCACCAGACGAAATCATGGCCTCGATAGCTTCTCGGCGGCCTGTTATGCGGGCCGACCGAAAGATAAACCGACCGTCCTGCACGGGCCAGTTCGTCGGCGATCTGTACGCCCGAGGAGCCGGCGCCAACGACAAGCACAGCCCCTGCAGGCAATTGCGCGGGATTGCGATAGGCGGCAGAGTGGATCTGAACAATGTCGGTATTTGCTGGCAAAAGGGCAGGAACGATCGGCTTTTGAAACGGCCCGGTGGCGACGACGACGTTTTTCGCTTCGATCACGCCCTGGGATGTCTCTGCGCGAAAGCCCGAACCATCCTCGAGCTTGCTGAGAGCCTTGACCTCGACGCCGCAACGGATTGGCGCCGCGATTTTTTCTGCAAAGGCAACGAAATAGTCGACGATTTTGTTGCGCGGCGCGAAACTGTCCGGATCGATATCGGCAAAAGTCATGCTGGGAAATCTGTCGTGCCAGGCCGGGCCATTGGCAACGAGAGAGTCCCAGCGTTCGCTGCGCCAGCGTTCGGCGATGCGATTACGCTCGACGACGAGGTGAGACACGTTGTTGTTGGTGAGATGTTCGCTCGCCGCCAGCCCGGCTTGGCCTGCACCGACGACTAGCGTGTCGATGTGTTCAATCGTCATGCACCGGCTCCTTCCATCGCAATCCTGACATCCCGACTGTGGGGCAGAGCGGGCTAAGCAAATTTCTAATCGAAGCGATTGCTTCGAGAAATAATGATTTAATTCGTCGTTGCTTTGGATATCTTGATCTAGCATCGCGGATGCAGTCGGAAGGGCCGTACCGACCGCTGTGCACTCATCTGGCTAACCAAGGCGTCATAGTACTTCGGAATTTCAAATGCACAGTCCATGGAAAGCCTTCTTTCCTTCGGTGCAGAGATGTGGCTCCAATTGGAATGCTTAGCCTTCGCCGATCTCACCCGTTCGATATTCAATTGAGAGTCACTGACATGCCTGTTCACAAACGCATCCGTATGTTCAACACCAAGGACACTTATCCGGAACAGAAGCTCGACAATGATCTCTGCCAGACAGTGGTTGCCAAGGGGTCGATGGTGTTCGTGCGTGGCCAGATCGGCCAGGATCTCGACACATCAGCAAGCGTTGCGATCGGCGACGCTGCCGGCCAGACCGAACAGGCGATGGCCAATATCAAAATGCTGCTGGAGGAGGCGGGTTCGGAACTCGCCCATGTCACCAAGATCACCATTTACCTCACCGACCCGCGCTATCGCGAGGCGGTCTATCGCGTCGTCGGCAAGTGGCTGAAGGGCGTCTTCCCGGTTTCCACCGGTATCGTCGTGTCGGCGCTGGCGCGGCCGGAATGGCTGGTCGAGATCGACGCAATCGCCGTCATTCCGGACGAGGCGTAAACACATGACGTTCTCGATCTCGGCGCGCTGCGCAAAGACGGGCATGCTGGGCATCGCCATCAGTTCCTCATCGCCGGCCGTTGCCGCAAGATGTGCGCATGCCAAGGCGAGCGCCGGCGTGGTTGCGAGCCAGAATATCACCGATCCCGCTCTCGGCCAGAAGGGACTGCTGCTGCTGGGCGAGGGACTTTCGGCCACGGATACGCTGGCAAAACTGCTCGATGGCTACGAATTCACCGAATTCCGGCAACTGGCGATAGTCGATCGCGATGGCGGCACCGCATCCTACTCCGGTGACAAGGCGCTCGGCATTTTTTCGACCTTCGAGGGCAAGGATTGCGTCGCTGCCGGCAATCTGCTGGCGAACCAGGACGTGCCAGAAGCGATGGTGCGCGCGTTTGAAGCATCGACCGGCTATCTGGCAGACAGGCTTATCGTTGCGATGCAGGCAGCCGTGGCCGCTGGCGGCGAAGCAGGACCCGTGCATTCCGCCGGCATGCTGGTGGTCGACAAGGTCAGTTGGCCGGTCGCTGACTTGCGCGTTGATTGGCACGAAGAGGATCCGATCACGGCACTTGCCGATCTCTGGGAACTCTACAAACCACAGCTCAACGCTTATTTGACACGCGCGCTGGATCCAACCGCCGCGCCAAACTACGGCGTGCCGGGCGACGAATAATGTTGGCCCCTCACCCTAGCCCTCTCTCCCCGCAGGCGAGGCGAGGGAATCTACTCTGCGATCGCCTCGATACCAGGGTGTCAATCGACAGCCAGATGGGGGTGAAGGCGCGGCAGCCGGATGAGGGGCAGACAAACGATTGGAAAGATTCTTATGAACGACATCACCAAAATCGACTGGCAGACAGAAGCATCCCGCCTGACATTGCGCGGCGAGGCATTCATCGATGGCAAGCGTGTGCCGTCGTTGTCGGGCGTCGCGTTCGACTGCATCAATCCGGCCACCGGTGGATTGCTGACCAAGGTCGCGGCCTGTGATGCCGCCGACGTCGATCGTGCCGTCAAATCTGCGCGCGCCGCATTCGACGATGGCCGCTGGTCCGGCAAGTCACCCGCCGAGCGCAAGGCGGTGATGCTCAGGCTCGCCGATCTCATTCGCGCCAATCTGACGGAGTTGGCGCTGCTCGACAGTCTCGACATGGGCAAGCTTGTGAATGACGCCGCGACCGTCGATGTCCCGGGATCAGCAGCGATCTTCCAATGGTATGGCGAGGCGATCGACAAGCTCTATGACGAGATCGCCCCGACCGAGCCCGGCAATCTGGCGATGATTCGCCGCGAGCCGCTTGGCGTTGTCGGGGCCGTGATCCCGTGGAACTTCCCGCTCGACATGGCGACATGGAAATGCGCACCGGCACTCGCGGTCGGCAACTCCGTCGTCCTCAAACCTGCCGAGCAATCGCCGCTTTCGGCGCTGCGGCTTGCCGAACTTGCCATCGAGGCCGGTCTGCCGGAAGGCGTGCTGAATGTTGTTCCGGGATTTGGCGAGGTGACAGGCAAGGCACTTGGCCTGCACCCCGATGTCGATTGCATCACGTTTACCGGCTCGACCGAGGTGGGCAAGATGTTCCTGACCTATTCCGGCCAGTCGAACATGAAACAGGTCTGGCTGGAATGTGGTGGTAAAAGCCCCAACCTGATCTTTGCCGATTGCGAGAATCTGGATGCGGCGGCCGACATGGCGGCGTTCGGCATCTTCTTCAATCAGGGTGAAGTTTGTTCTGCCAATTCCCGGCTCTACGTCGAGAAGTCGATTGCCGAGGTCTTTCTTGCAAAGCTTGTGGAGCGGGTAGGGCGCTATACGCCCGGCAATCCGCTCGACCCCACGGCGACAATGGGGGCGATCGTCGATGAAAACCAGACGCGGCGGATCATGGGTTTCATCGATGAGGGCCGCAAGACTGCGCGGCTTGTGGCCGGCGGCGAACGGGTGTCGGTCGATGGCAAGGGCTGTTTCGTCCAGCCGACGATCTTTGTCGATGTCGGCCACAATGACCGGCTGATGCGCGAAGAAATCTTCGGGCCGGTGCTGGCGGTCTCGACCTTCGAGACGGAGGACGAGGCGGTGGCGCTGGCTAACGATACAATCTACGGTCTTGCGGCTTCTGTCTGGACCGCGAATCTTTCCCGTGCCCATCGCCTGTCTGCGAAGTTGAAGGCCGGCACAGTGTCGGTGAACACGGTCGATGCGCTCTCACCGATGACGCCGTTCGGCGGCTTCAAGCAATCGGGCATCGGCCGGGATCTGTCGCTGCATGCATTCGACAAGTTCTCCGGGCTGAAGACGGTGTGGATTCGGTATTAGTGAGTGGGTAGTCAGTAGTGTGGATCACGGTTTGGCGGCGAGGCAGCGCACGCTTATGCGCCGGCTGCTGTTGACTACATCCTAGCGACTGATCACTACTGCCTCACGATCAACAACCGCCCACGGCCCGCATGCGCTTTTCACTCAGACAGCTTGAGTACTTCATCGCAGCCGGCGAGGCCGGGAGCATTACCCAAGCGTCCGAGCGCATCAATATCTCGCAGCCATCGATTTCCACGGCGATCTCTCAGCTCGAACAGGAGCTTGATGTCCAGTTGTTTGTCCGGCATCACGCGCAGGGACTGTCGCTGACGCCGGCCGGCCGGACCATGCTGATCGAGGCGAAGCGACTGATCGACCAGGCGGAGTCGCTCTACGCCGTGGCCTCGGAGGCCAGCGACGAGGTGCGCGGGCAGCTCAACGTCGGATGCCTGACTACACTTGCGCCGATGATCCTGCCGGAGCTGGCGATTTCCTTCAGGACCGGCTTCCCGAATGCCAACATCAGGCCGCATGCCGATCATCAGGAGACACTGTTGTCAGGCTTGCACAAGGCGATGATAGACGTGGCGATCACCTACGACCTGCAGATCCCGACCGATGTTGAGTTCACGCCGCTGGTCGATCTGCCGGTTCATGCGGTGGTCGGCGATAACCATCCGTTGGCCCGCCATTCCGCCGTGACGCTGGAGGAACTGGCGAACCTGCCGTTGATACTGCTTGACCTGCCGCTGAGCGCCGAATATTTCCTGGCGATATTCATGAAGGAAGGGCTGCAGCCGAACATTGCCTTCCGCATTTCCCATCCCGATGTGATCCGCACGATGGTCGCCAATGGCTATGGCTACACGCTTGCCAATGTGACGCCGCGATCGGATCTGGCGCTCGACGGCCGCAAGGTGGTGCGCGTTCGGCTTTCGGGCGAGCACCGGCCGATGACGATCGGGCTCGCAACGCTCAAGCAAATCCGCAAGTCACGTTTGTTGACCGCCTTTGTTGGTCATGCACGGTCGTTTATTTCCGATGCTTATATTCCGGGCATGGTGCCGCCGGCGATGGGGCAGAAGAAGCGCTGAATGGCGAATATTTGGGCGCCGTGCCAAAGTCTGCACGTGCTTAGGTTTTTCCTAATCAGCAATACCAAAAATCATTGTTTTTGCGACGAAGGAACCGTGCTTTGTTTTAGGCACCGGAACAAAGTTTGAGCTTCGCCCAATGTAGACTGGGAAGAAAATCGGGCGGATCATAGCTTTGGCGCGGCAGAAGCCAGCGACATATAATCAAAAGGGAACGCTATGACCAAATTGTCCTCACGCCTGCGCACCGTGGCCCTGGCGGCCGGTGTCGCGCTTGCAGCAATGTCCACTGCCCATGCCGGCAGCATGAAACTCGGCATGACCACCTGGGTCGGCTACGGCCCGCTGTTTCTCGCCCGTGACATGGGCTACTTCAAGGAAAACGGCCTCGACGTCGATCTCGAGATCATCGAAGATTCTTCGCTCTACATGGCAGCCGTGGCTGCCGGCGAACTTGATGGCAGCGCCTCGACCATCGATGAAATCATGAAGTACCGCTCCAAGGACCTGTGCTTCAAGTCTGTCTATGCGCTGGACGACAGCCATGGTGGCGACGGGGTGCTGGTCACGTCAGACATCAAGTCCTTTGCCGATATCAAGGGCAAGGAAGTCGCCATGAACGAGGGTTCGACCTCGCAGTTCTGGTTCGAAATCCTGCTCAAGAAGAACGGCATGACCAACAAGGACGTCAAGATAACCAACATGTCGGCTGACGATGCCGCCGCTGCCTTCATGGCAGATCGCATCCCCGTCGCCGTCACCTGGGAGCCGCATCTGACGCTTGCGAAGCAGGCCAACAAGGGAAAGGTCTTGATCGATTCGTCGGCTTCACCGGGCGTGATCGTCGATGTGGTCGAGCTGAGCTGCGACTACATCCAGAAGAACCCGAAGGACGTGGAAGCGCTGGTCAAGGGGCTTTACAAGGCCAATGAGTTGATCAAGTCGGACCAGGCCAAGGCCTATGAAGTCATGGCCAAAGGCGTTGGCGGTTGGCTGAAGGATCCGAAGGATTTCGCTTCGTCCGCGGCAGGCGTCAATTTCTATGGTGAAGCACGCAACAAGGAATTCTTCAAGGACGGCAAGGATGGCGAAGCCGGCAAGCTCGTCACCCTCGGCGGTGAAGTGTGGAGCAGCATGCAGAAGCTGAAGATGGATGTGAAATACGACGATATCGTCGATACCACCTTCCTCGGTGCCAAATAAGGGGTCCAGAGTCGGATGATTTTAGGTCGAATCAACCTAAAATCTGAATCGGCTCTAGACTTAAGAAATTAGAGCATGATGCCGAAAACCGCACACACTTTTCGGCATCATGCTCCAGTGAGGCGGCGCATGCCGCCGCCTCCACCGCCCCTGAGCCGGATTGGGCTCATCATTCTTGATTTCGGCGAAAATCTGGCATCGCAATTGCTTCAGTCGGAGCGAAAGCCTTTCCCGCGTGGAGCATTCAGGTGAACGATCGAACTTTCTTCAAATCCCTGACGACACCCTATCAAGCCATTCCGCACGGCGTCGTCGTCTTCCTCGGTATTGCTGTCTGGGTGGCGGTACTCGCGGTCTGGTTCGCGCTGACATTCGGCGGTTTCGTCAAGCCGATGTTCCTGCCAAAGCCGAACGAGGTTCTGAACACGGCGCTGGCGCTGGCCGCCGACGGCACACTGTGGGAACACACCTATGCCAGTGTCCAGGTGGTCATCATCGGCTTTGTGCTGTCCTCGATCGTCGCGGTGCCGCTCGGCCTGACCATGGGCACCTATCGCGTCGTGCAGGCTTTTCTCGATCCGCTCGTCAACTTCATCCGTTATCTGCCGGTCACCTCCTTCGTGCCGCTGTTCATCCTGTGGATCGGCATCGGTATCGAACAGCGCGTCTCGGTGATCATTTTCGGCATCTTCTTCCAGCAGGTGGTGATGATTGCCGATGCCGCACGCTCGGTTCCACGCGATCTGGTCAATGCAGCCTATACGCTGGGTACGCGCCGCCGTGACACTGTCTGGCACATCGTCTTTCCGGCGACCCTGCCGAACATCTTCGATGTATTGCGCGTGACGATGGGCTGGGCATGGACCTATCTCGTGGTTGCCGAACTGGTCGCCGCGCGCTCGGGGCTCGGCTATATCTCGCTCAAGGCCATGCGCGGCTTCCAGGTCGACGTCATCTTCATGGCCATTGCCATGATCGGTATTCTCGGTCTGTTGACCGACCAGATCTTCCGCGTGCTGCGTCGCGTCGCGGCCCCGTGGGCAAACTAAGGCCATGCTGATGCTGAACAATCCAAATACCGCGACACGCAGCTCCGACATATCCGTCGAAAAGGTGGCGCTGCGCTACGGCACCGGCGAAGGCGCGGTTCTGGCGCTCGACGGACTGTCGCTGAATGTCAAGAAAGAGGAATTCTGCGTTATCGTCGGGCCTTCGGGCTGCGGCAAGTCGAGCCTGCTCTATCTGATTGCTGGGCTGGAGGGGCGCACTGGCGGCATGATCAAGGTCGGCGGCCGGCCGGTCAGCGATGCGGGGGCCGATCGCGGCATGGTCTTCCAGGCCTATACGCTGTTTCCCTGGCTGACGGTCCGACAAAACGTCGAATACGGCCCGCGCCGAAAGGGCATGCCGGCTGCCGAACGCAACCGGATCGTCGATCATTATCTCACCGAGATCGGGCTCGCGGCCTTTGGCAGTCATTACCCCTCGCAACTGTCCGGTGGCATGAAGCAACGCGTGGCGATTGCGCGTGCGCTCGCCAACGATCCCGAGGTGCTGCTGATGGACGAGCCGTTCGGAGCGCTCGACAGCCAGACCCGGCATGCGATGCAACAGTTGCTCCTGAGCGTGTGGGAGCATTCGAAGAAGACCGTGCTGTTCGTGACCCACGATATCGACGAGGCCATCCTGCTGGCGGACCGCGTCTTCGTCATGTCCGGCCGTCCCGGCCAGATTCTTGCCGATCTCACCGTTCCTTTCGAACGCCCGCGCGACATGGATCTGGTGATGGAGCCTGACTTCATCGCCATGAAGCGCGAGATCCTTGGTCTGTTGAAAAACAACGGTGGGCATTGAGCACCATGCCTGGCGAAGATCAGGAACGTATTCCCGAAGTCGGCAAACCGGCCGACTCCGTTGGGCTTTCCGACAGTCTGCTAAGCATCGACTTGACGGCATCGCCGACCTCAAGGTGACCAAAACGTTCGTCGATGGGCGCAAGGTCCGGGACGCTGCGGCCGCATAAATTTGGCCTGGTAAGGAAGTGTACCGATGGAAGAATTGAGCTTCGACTATATCGTCATCGGTGCGGGCTCGGCGGGGTGCGTGCTGGCCAACCGGTTGAGTGTCGATCCTTCCAAGTCCGTTTGCCTGATCGAGGGCGGCGGCAGCGATGCCAGCCTGCGGGTCAGCGTGCCGGCCGGTATCCTGTCGCTCTATGGAAATCCGCGCTATGATTATGCCTATGTCGGCGTGCCGCAACCCGAACTGAACGGCCGCTGCCTGCCGGTCAATCGTGGCAAGGCACTGGGTGGATCGAGCGCCATCAATTCGATGATCTATATCAGAGGCGCCCGCGAAGATTATGACGAATGGGCCTCGCTCGGCTGCGCCGGCTGGTCCTATGACGATATTCTGCCAGTGTTCAAAGGCCTCGAGCACAACTTGCTGAAGCAGGATCCCGCTTATCATGGCTTTTCTGGCGAATTGCTGGTGGATGAGCCGCGCGATCCGAATGAAGTGTCGAAAGTGTTTGTCGAGGCCGGGAGGCATGTCGGCCTGCCGGAGAACAAGGATTTCAACGGCAAGAGCCAGTTCGGCGTCGGCATCTACAATGTCACGCAGGATCGCGGCCGTCGTTTTTCGGCGCATACCGCCTTCGTCAAGCCGGTTGCCGATCGCAAGAACCTGACCACGCTCGCCGATACCGAAGTGCTGTCGCTGGTTCTCGACGGAAGGAAGGTCACGGGCGTGCGCGTATTGCAGAACAGTCAGGAGCGCACAATCGGCTGCCGCGGCGAGGTTGTCCTGTCGGCTGGCGCGATCGGCTCGCCCAAGCTGCTGCTCATATCCGGCATCGGCCCCTCAAATGAACTCGCCGCCGCTGGCATCACGCCGCTGGTGGATCTGCCCGGTGTCGGCAAGAACCTGCGCGACCATGTCGACGGGATGATCACGGTGCGCTCGAAGAGCAGCCGGACGCTCGGTCTGTCAATCCAGAACCTGCCGGCGATGCTTGCCGCGCCATTTCAGTATTTCGGCGCTCGCCGTGGTATGCTGACGACCAACTATGTCGAGGCGGGCGGCTTTGCCAAGACGAAATTTGCGGGCGACGGGCCGGCGGATATCCAGTTCCACTTCGTGCCGGGCTATCGAAGCCATCGCGGCCGGTTGGTGGAGTATGGGCATGGCTATGCGATCCACACCTGCGTGCTGCGGCCAAAAAGTATCGGCGAAATCCGGCTGTCTACAGGCAAAGGCCGTGCGAGCAAGGTGCTGGAGATCGACCATCATTTTTTCACCGACGAGCAAGATGCGCTGACGCTGGTCGAAGGCATCAAGATTTCTCGTTCGATTTTTGCCGACAAGGCGTTCGACGCTCTGCGTGGCCCCGAAATTCTGCCAGGCCCGGACGTGCGTAGCGACGACGAGATCCTTGCCTATCTACGTGCGGAGGCGCTGACGGTTTATCATCCCATCGGCACCTGCAAGATGGGCACCGATACCATGGCGGTGGCCGATCCGCAGACGTTGCTGGTGCGAGGCATGGACAATCTGCGTGTCGCGGATGCGTCCGTCATGCCGACGCTGATCGGCGGCAACACCAATGCTCCGTCGATGATGATCGGTCAAATGGCCGCCAGCATGATGCTGACGAAGCCGGCCACAAACAAGGCGGCCTAGAAAAATCTCAACAATTTGCGGTCGTTGCGATCCACGGCAGCTTTGCGGATGCTGTCTCAACGCCCCAAATTCCTCTTTCGATAGTCAAAATCCGGTTAAGCACGGGAAATGCGACGGGCCCTGTTTGCAATTTGATCCGGTTTTCTCCACCACGGGTCGCTATTTGTGGCAAAGACGCAAAGGCATTTGTCGTGATCATTCCGGACAAGCGCGAAAACTGAGTCTTTTCTACGTGGCGCTCCTGCCGACATCGTCGGCCAACCGCCGCACCAGCAACTCGCGGATCTTGCGAGCGCCCCAGTGCGGCTTCTCCTTCCTGCATCGAACGATCATCGCTTCGACCGGCTCGGGCAACTGGTTGGCATAGCGCGCCGGACGCCGGGACCGATCCGTCAGCGCCTCCAGTCCCTCGTCCTTATAACGGTTGAAGATCTTGTTGCCCGTCTTGATCGCGTGCCATCCGTTCGTGCTTTTCGTCGAGTCCCGCCTTCACGACATGGCATTGCGTGACGAGCCAATCCTCATACTTCTTGACGTCATCACTACGGACATCGGAAGATCTCGGCTGTAAAGGAACGTGAGGCTGAAATACCACGGGCTTGCGGCAATTGCGGACCGACGAGATGGCACGCTACGCTGCTATAAGGCCGCCGCACCGGCATCAGTCGGCGCGAGCAAAAAGCTGACGGTCGCGCACGCGTATCGGATCTGTCCAGTCACGCTCGAACCACGCCGCTTGGCCCGCCTGCGGCGGCAATTGCAGCTCGAGCGGATGCCCGGTTTCTTCACCGTCTTCGGATGCCACGCGGAATCGATAGTGGTCGTACATCCGGAGTGCTTCGATCATGTAGCTGGTCGCCACCGTGCGATCGCGGACGAGCACCAGATTCTCGCCGTTCTTGAGATCGGCGGGCTCCGAGAAATTATAGGAGCCGAGGTAGACCCGGGCCGTCGGCTTGTCGAAGTCGAGGACGAGGAACTTGTGGTGCATCCTCGTTCCGCGCTGATTTCCATGGAGACCGGCAAGCCCGGATGGTTCCGTCAGGAACGGCGGCGGAACGTTGCCCGTCAGGGCTGCTGACCGCACGACACGGCGGCGATTGTCGGGACTGAACACGGTCAGTCCGAGGTTATCGGCTGCAACCCGCCCGTCTGCGATGCCCATGACATGCACATCGGGTTTCCGTATCGCCCGCCCCAAGGCAGGGCCAATCGGTCCCCTGGTGGTCTGGCCGAGGAAGGCGAGCGAGAAGAACACGCTCGAGCCGGCGGCGTCGATATCGGCGCCGATCTCATTCAGCAGGCCATTGGCTTCGCTGTGTGGCGAGAACGCAACCTTGGCGTCGACGCCGTCCAGCCCCAAGTCGTGCCAGCCGGCGGAACTGGCCGAGGCGATAAAATCCGCCGCGCCTTCCGCCGCGAAGTAATTCTCGAAGGCGGCAAAATAGTCTCCGACCGCGCTTGCGCTGTGAACAACGAGGCTATTGTTCGACTGAACATAAAAGCCCCGCCAACTGTGGTTCGTCGAACCGTAGACGACCGTATCGATGCCGCCCCCGCGGACAGCGATCGATTTGTGATGCTGCAGGTTTGCCATGTTCTGGCGCTTCACGTTTTCCGCGCCGGCTGAGGCGATCAGGCGTGCGGCGGCATGGGTCTCGGGGGAGTCCGGTCGTCCGTGACCCTTGGTTCGCGCGCTGTCATCGATAATGACCTTGAGATTTGGCCCAAGCGCTTCCAGTCGTTCGACCACCTCCGGCAGATTGAGGTCATAAGCAACGACGCGGACCTCCGCGCCTTCGTCGCGTGCGCGTTCGAGCAGCGAAAGCGTTTCCGCGCGCGCTTCGAACCCCATCCAGGCGAGCGCTCGGGCGGCATCGGCATGGGTAGGCACGAAGTCCAAGCCCTCATCCCCGTTGGGCGGCACAAGCGTGATCAATTCACCGCCGGCAGCGAAGTTGCGCACGAAGGCTTGCGATGAGACAAAGCCCCGGGTGAAGGCGACATTCAGCTTGCCGGGAATGGTTTCGCGCATCAGCGCGAGTTCCGCTTCCTGCGCCTCGCCGCGGGTGAGCGCGCCGTCGGCACCCATGAACATCGGTATCACTCGGTAGATGAAGGCGCCTGGCAGATCTGCGTTGAAGGGAAAATGCACCCAGCGGAATTTTTGGATCGGCGCGTCAGTGGTGCGAATGCCGTCCCCGGGGACGTCCTGGCCAGGAAAGCCGATGCGATTACGCACGTTCTTGAAGAAATCCGTTCCAGGCTCTCGATACTGGATCGCAAAGCCAACGAAGTTTGCCGGGGGCCGGCCATCCTTCCAGTCCATTCCCAGAAGCAGCATGCCGTCGCCGCGATGGATGGTGAGAGAAAATTGTGCCGCCGCGTTCTTGCCAGTGACCCGATAGTTCGTATCCATTCGCGCCTCCCCGAGTTGACCGGCGGAAACCTATCAAGGTTGTGCGACAGTATGGAGATGCCCGATAAAGTTTAATTCCAAAAATAACACGGGCGCGAGCAAATGGATCTGGGCAAGGTGGTTCACAATGCAAGTGCGAGCTGTGGTGCATCTGCATGTTCGACCGTGTCGAGACGAAAGCGTCACGCCAAGCAACCGAATACCCTTTGAAACAGGAAAGATCGGCGGCAACGGCAGTTCGACGATCTCGGCAAGTTCCGCAGCGCCCGCCACCGGCGCGGTGACCGTCTTTCTTCGGGTGAAGTCGGCCCATTTCACGTTGAGCGACATAGTCCTCACCGCCTTCGACGGGGTTCCCGAAATGCCGCTGACGAAAGGCGCTCGATAGCAGTGTCGATGGTTCAAACCCGCCGGCAGGAAAGCGTATGCGAGACGCCCGGGCTAGGGCGAAAAGTGGCAACCAAATGTCTGCAGCAAAATTTAGCCTTCTGTTCAGGAACCCCAGACCACCGACTGTTCATGCCGCTTGATCAAGTGCTTGAGGTTGTCGAAACTCGTGCGGACATGGCGCGCAAAATGATCGACGGCCGGTGCGCGAGGAGCGTCAGAGCGCTTGAGGAGGCCGAGGGCACGTTCCGGATGCGGAATGGAGACGGGCAGGGCCGTGATCGACTTTTCGTTGCGCAGCGCAAAGACGACGCTATGTGGCATGATCGTCAGCGCGTCGGCGGCCTTCATATAGTTGATGACGCTCATCAGCGATCCGCCGGAATAGCGGACCTTGATCTCGGTTGCGCCGAACGAGAGCAGCATGCTGCGCAGGTCGGCCAAGAGCGGGCTGCCCGGCGGCGGGGCGATCCAGGGGAAGTCCAGCAGCTGCGCCGGCTGCGGCTTGCGCTTCAACAGCAGCGGATGGGTGACGCGACAGGCGACGACATTTCGGCCGGGCAGTATCTGCTGGAATTCGAGGCCAGATCCCTCGTCGAGAATATCGATCGGGCAGATGGCGAGATCGATCTGGTCGGCATTGAGCGCGGCGCGCAGGTCCGGGAAATAGCCATAGGTCTGGTCGATGCGCACGTCGGGGTGCAGGTTCTGGAACTCGGCGATCATACCGGCGATCAGCGCATCCATGAAGAAGGGCGTGCCGCCGACGCGCACCACCCCGCTCTTGCCGACACGAAAACTCTCGACGACATCGGAGGCCTTTCTCGATGCCGACAGCATCGTCTGGCCATGATCGGCCAGCGCACGTCCGAGCGGCGTGGCTTGCAGCGGTCGGCGGCCCTTGATGAACAGTGGTTCGCCAATGCGGGCTTCGAGCATTGACAACGTGCGGGACACGGCCGGTTGCGACAGGCCGAGCAGGGCTGCTCCCTCGGTGACGCCGCCGGTTTTCACCACCGCAGCAAGCTGGACCAGATGGCGTTCATCGATTTTCATAGCGATATGTTATATTAAGTTGGAATAAAATCATCAACGGTCCTTTTCGGATCGGCTAGTTTGTCTCCACCAGTCAATGCCTTGGAGGAGACGCATGACGCCGGGTCCCATCGCGCTGAATTTCAGCGAGGCCAACTCGT
This sequence comes from Rhizobium herbae, assembly GCF_017873135.1. Taxonomy (GTDB): domain Bacteria; phylum Pseudomonadota; class Alphaproteobacteria; order Rhizobiales; family Rhizobiaceae; genus Pararhizobium; species Pararhizobium herbae. The sequence continues at coordinate 124,694 of NZ_JAGGJV010000006.1, forward strand.
CCGAAATTTTTGCGCAGCGATTGCCGCAATCTGATGATGCGCTGCCGCAGGTTCTGACGGCGGTTGTGACGCATCTGCATGCGGCCATTCGCGAACTTCGGCCGACACAGGCGGATTGGCGCAAGGTCATCGAATTCCTGACCGATGTCGGCCATGCCAGCGATGAGCGCCGTCAGGAATGGGTGCTGCTGTCCGATCTGCTTGGGGCTTCGGCGCTGGTGGAGGAGATCAATTCCCGCCGCCCGAAGACTGCAACACCGAATACCGTGCGCGGGCCGTTCTTCCGCGCTGATGTTCCGCAGCTGGCGCTCGGCAGCGATATCTCGCGCGATGGTGTCGGCGAGAGGCTGCAGGTTTCCGGACGGGTAGAGGATCTCGACGGCGAACCCATCGCCAATGCCGAGATCATAACCTGGCAGGCCAATGCGCAAGGGTTTTACGAAAACCAGCAGCCCGATCTGCAGCCCGAATTCAATCTGCGCGGACTTTTCCGGAGCGATGTCGATGGTCGCTTCCGGTATCGGACAATCAAGCCCTCCGGTTACCGCGTTCCCGACGACGGGCCGGTCGGTCGGCTTCTCGGGCGCGCCGGCTATCCGCTGCGCCGTCCCGCGCATCTTCACTTCATGATCAAGGCACAGGGCTTTGAGACCATCACCACGCATATCTATGATGGCAGCGATCCGCATCTGGCCGAGGATGCGATCTTCGGCGTCAAGCAGGAGCTGGTCCGCGCGTTCGAACGGCACGACAAGGGCGGGCCGTGCTGGCGGCTGGACTTCACCTTCGTCATGGTCCGGTCCAAAAAAGGAGCGGAGGAATGAGCCGTAATTTTCTCTATAGCGGCAGTCCAGCGCATATTGTCTTCGGCGAGGGTCGTATCGCGGCAGTTGGCGAATGGGTCGAAAAGCTCAACTGCGGCAAGGCGCTGGTGCTTTCGACACCCCATCAGAAAGCCGATGCGGAAGCGCTTGCCGCGCGGTTGGGGCCGCTTTGCGTCGGCCTCTTTGCCGGTGCCGTCATGCACACGCCGGTCGATGTGACCGAAGCGGCGATGGCAGTGGTGAAGCAGACGGGGGCCGATTGCGTCGTTTCGCTCGGCGGTGGATCGACGACGGGCCTTGGCAAGGCGATCGCCTATCGCACAGACTTGCCGCAGATCGTCATCCCCACAACCTATGCCGGTTCCGAAGCGACGCCGATCCTCGGCCAGACGGAGGGCGGACGAAAGATGACGGTGCGCGATGCGAAGATCCTGCCGGAAGTGGTGATCTACGACGCGTCGCTGACCACAGGCCTGCCGGTTGCAATGAGTGTCACGTCCGGGCTGAATGCGATGGCGCATGCGGTCGAGGCTCTTTATGCACAGGACCGCAATCCGATCTCGTCGCTGATGGCGGCCGAAGGGCTGCGCGCGTTCAAGGCCAGCCTGCCGAAGATCGTGGGGTCGCCGACGGATATCCCGTTGCGCGCCGATGCGCTCTATGGCGCCTGGCTTTGCGGCACCGTGCTTGGTGCGGTCGGCATGGCCCTGCATCATAAGATCTGCCACACGCTGGGCGGAACCTTTGATACCCCGCATGCCGAGACGCATGCGATCATGCTGCCGCACACGGCCGCCTACAATGCCGTTTCCGTGCCGGACCTGCTGGCGCCCGTCGCCGACATTTTTGGCGGCTCCGTCGGCGGCGGGCTCTGGGATTTCGCCAAGGGGATCGGGGCGCCGCTGGCCTTGAAGGATCTGGGCCTCAGCGAGGCCGATCTCGACCGCGCCGCTGAGATCGCCACCGAAAACCCCTACTGGAATCCGCGACCGATCGACCGGCCGTCCATTCGCGCCCTGCTGCAGGATGCCTTCGAGGGCAGGCGGCCGGCATAGACTGAACGCAGACACGTCAATCTCTGGGAGGAGAGGACAATGGGAGGAGAAAACATGTTTACGAGACGCGATTTTCTAAAGACGACGGCTGCCACCGGCGCGCTCGCCGCGACATCCGGTCTTGCGGCGCCTGCGATCGCTCAAGATGTGGCGATCAAGCTCGGTTATGTCAGCCCGCAGACCGGCCCGCTTGCGGGGTTTGGAGAGGCCGACAAGTTCGTCATCGACAATTTCCTGGCCGCCACGAAGTCGATGGGCCTCAAATACGAGGTTGTTGTCAAGGACAGCCAGTCCAATCCGAACCGGGCGGCGGAAGTGGCCAAGGAACTGATCGTCGATGACGAGGTCAACCTGATCCTGGTCTCCTCGACGCCGGAGACCACCAATCCGGTGGCGACGACCTGCGAGGCGGAGGAAATGCCCTGCATTTCGACGGTCGCACCCTGGCAGCCCTGGTTCATCGGCCAGCAGGGCAATCCCGGCGATCCGGCATCCTGGAAGCCGTTCAACTACGCCTATCATTTCTTCTGGGGCCTCGAGGACGTCATCGCCGTCTTCACCAACATGTGGGCGCAGATCGAGACCAACAAGAAGGTCGGCGGCCTGTTTCCCAACGATGGCGACGGCAATGCCTGGGGCGACAAGGTCGTCGGCTTCCCGCCGGTGTTGGAGAAAATGGGTTATGCGCTCACTGATCCCGGCCGCTACCAGAACATGACCGATGATTTTTCCGCGCAGATCAATGCGTTCAAATCCGGTCAGTGCGAGATCATCACCGGCGTCGTCATCCCGCCGGATTTCACCACCTTCTGGAACCAGGCCAAGCAGCAGGGTTTCGCGCCGAAGGTCGCCTCGATCGGCAAGGCGCTGCTTTTCCCGCAGACGGTGGAAGCACTGGGCAATGCCGGCCACAACCTGTCGTCCGAAGTCTGGTGGACGCCGAGCCATCCGTTCAGATCGTCGCTGACCGGGCAGACATCGGCTGAGGTCGCCGATGCCTTCACCAAGGCGACCAGCCGGCCGTGGACGCAACCGATCGGCTTTGCCCATGCGCTGTTCGAACTGGCGGTGGACGTGATGAAGCGCGCCGGAGATCCGACGGATGGCGACATCGTCGCGCAGGCAGTTGCCGCCACCAGGCTCGATACACTGGTCGGCCCGATTGCCTGGGACGGCAAGGGCCTGCCACCATTTGCTGCCAAGAACATTGCCAAGACCCCGCTTGTCGGTGGCCAGTGGCGGCTGAAGGACGGCGGCGGCTATGATCTCGTCATCACCGACAACAAGACGGCGCCGAACATTCCGGTCGGCGGCAAGATGGAAGCGATCGGGTAGGGGGCGGAACCCCTCATCCGGCCTCTCTTCCAAACAACAGGGGCGGCCACCTTCTCCCCGTGAACGGGGAGAAGGAATATGTGGCACCCGCCATCGCCCCTTTCCCCCTTGTGGGGAGGGGCTGGGGCAATGCGGAACATTCGTTGGAACGATAACCATGCCTATTCTCGAACTCGATAGCATCTCCAAGAAATTCGGCGCGCTGACGGTCGCCGAGCAGATTTCCTTTGCCGTCGGCGAAGGCGAGGCACTGGGCATCATTGGGCCGAACGGGGCCGGTAAGTCGACGCTGTTCAATTTGATCACCGGCAATATCACCGCCGACAGCGGCAGCATCCGTTTTCTTGGCAGCGACGTGACCCGCACGCCGCCGATGGCGCGCTGCCTGTCGGGGATGGGGCGAACCTTCCAAATCCCGCAGCCATTCGAGAAACTGACGGTGTTCGAAAACCTGCTCGTCGCCGGTGTCTTCGGCTCGCGCCAGCGTGAAGCCGAGGTGTCGGACCGCTGCGCCGAGATCCTCGTGGATACGGGGCTGATCGACAAGGCCAACGTGCTGGCCGGCAGCCTGTCGCTGTTGCAGCGCAAGCGGCTGGAACTCGCCCGCGCGCTGGCAACGGAGCCTAAGCTGCTGCTGCTCGATGAAATTGCCGGCGGGCTGACCGAAGGCGAATGCCGGGCGCTGGTCGCCACCATCCGCGCCATTCACGTGCGTGGCGTTGCCGTCATCTGGATCGAACACGTGCTGCATGCGCTGAATTCCGTCGTCGAGCGGCTGCTGGTACTGCATTTCGGCAAGGTCATCGGCATCGGCAAGCCTGATGAGATCATGGCATCGCGCGATGTCCGCGAAATCTACCTGGGGATCGAAATCTGATGGCGCTGCTCGAAACCACGGGACTGACTGCCTCCTATGGCGATTTCCAGGCGCTGTTCGGTGTCGATATCACCGTCGGTATAGGCGAGACCATCGCCATCATCGGCGCCAATGGTGCCGGCAAGACGACGCTGATGCGCTCGATCTCCGGCGTGCTCGCCAATGCGGCGGGCTCGATCCTGTATCGCGACGAGCCGATCGGCGCGCTGCCGGCGCCCGATATCCTCGCGCGCGGCATCGCCATGGTGCCGGAAGGTCGAAAACTCTTTCCGTCGCTGAGTGTCGAGGAAAACCTGCTGATCGGCCGATATGGCCGCAAGGTCGACGGGCCGTGGACGCTCGACAGCATTTTCGCGCTGTTCCCGATTCTCAAGGAGCGACGCCACAACCCGTCGACTGCGCTGTCCGGCGGGCAGCAGCAGATGGTGGCGATCGGCCGGGCGCTGATGTCGAACCCGGAGGTGCTGCTCTGCGACGAGATCAGCCTCGGTCTGGCGCCGGTCGTCGTGCGCGATATCTATGCAGCCTTCCCGCGCATCCGCGAAACCGGCGCTTCGATCGTCATCGTCGAGCAGGACATTGCCCAAGCACTGAAAGTGGCCGACCGCGTCTATTGCATGATGGAGGGGCGGGTGACGCTTTCCGGCGCTGCCGCCGATCTCAGCCGCGACGATATCCACAAGGCCTATTTCGGGACGGAACACCATGAACTGGCTTGATACCATTCTGCAGGGCGTCCTGCTCGGCGGCCTTTATGCGCTGTTTGCGGCGGGCTTGAGCCTCGTCTTCGGCATCATGCGGCTGGTCAATCTCGCCCATGGGGACCTGATCGTGCTTGCCGCCTTCCTGATCCTGGTGCTGGTCACAGCGCTCGGGCTCAACCCTTTCGTTGCCGCCGTGATCGCCATGCCGCTGATGTTCGCCATCGGTTGGGCCTTGCAATATTTCCTGCTCAACCGCACGCTCGGCAAGGATATCCTGCCACCGCTGCTCGTCACCTTCGGCCTGTCGATCGTCATCCAGAACGGCTTGCTCGAAAGTTTCTCTGCCGACAGCCGTCGCGTCTTTGCCGGCAGTCTTGAGAGCGCCTCGGTCAATCTCGGCCCCGTCACCGCCGGCATCATGCCGCTGATGACCTTCTTTTCGGCCGTTGCCGTCATCGTCTGCCTCAACCAGCTGATCTACCGCACTTCCGTCGGCCGTGCCTTCCGGGCAACGTCCGACGATCCGGTAACCGCCGGGCTGATGGGCATCCGGCCGCAGCGCATTTTTGCGATGGCGACCGGGCTTGCCATGGTCGTGGTGACGATCGCCGCCCTTTATCTCGGCACGCGCGCCAATTTCGATCCGACATCGGGGCCGGCGCGGCTGATCTATGCCTTCGAGGCGGTGATTATCGGCGGGCTCGGTTCGCTCTGGGGCACGCTTGCCGGTGGCATCATCCTTGGCGTGGCGCAGACGGTGGGGGCGGCGATCAATCCCGAATGGCAGATCCTTGCCGGGCATCTGGCGTTCCTTGCCGTTCTCCTGTTCAAGCCGCGCGGCCTTTTCCCGCGCGCGGTGGATTGAGGTGCATCGATGACCATGGCCATTCCCTCCTTCACGGTCGAGACGCGCACCAAGGCGTCGCCGCTCACGGCAATCGCGGTCATTGCTCTTTTGTTGCTCGCGTTTGCTGCACCCTTTATCGTCTCGCGCGGCGTCATCCAGGACCTGTTCTTCATCCTCACCATGCTGGTTCTGGCGCAGAACTGGAACCTGCTTGCCGGTTATGCCGGGCTGATCTCGATCGGCCAGCAGGCTTTCGTCGGCTTCGGCGCCTATACGATGTTCGGCGCGGTCATCCTGTTTGGCGTCGATCCGGTCCTGGCCATCCTGATTGCCGGGCTGTTTTCGGTCGCATTGGCAATTCCGACCGCCTTCTTCACCTTCCGTCTCTACGGTCCCTATTTCGCCATCGGCACCTGGGTGGTGGCCGAGGTGGTGCGACTGCTGCTGGCGCAATGGAAGACGCTTGGCGGCGGCACGGGCACGTCGCTGCCGCGGGACGCCACCCGGGATATGATGGGCGTCGGCATGATGCGCGATCTCTTCGGCATGAAGGCGTCACAGGCTGGAGACGCGCTGACCTACTGGCTGGCGCTGATCCTCGTCGTCTTGACCATCGGCTTCATCTATCGCCTGTTGCGCAGCAAGCAGGGCCTCGGGCTTGCCGCGGTGCGCGACAATGAACAGGCGGCCCGTGCCGTGGGTGTCGATGCGCGCCGGATGAAAACGTTCGTCTACCTGGCGACCGCCTTCATGACCGGCGTTGCCGGGGCGCTGATCTATGTGCAGAAGGCACGCATTTCGCCGGACGCCGCCTTCTCGGTCACCGACTGGACGGCCTATGTCATCTTCATCGTCGTGATCGGCGGCATCGGCACGATCGAAGGTCCGATCCTCGGCGTGATCATCTTCTTTCTCCTGCAGAACCTGCTCGCCGACTACGGCTCCTGGTATCTTTTGATGCTGGGTCTTCTCGGCATCGTCATCATGCTTTTTGCGCCGCGCGGCCTCTGGGGATTGTTCTCCGACCGCACCGGCATCCAGCTTTTTCCGGTCCGCCGCGTTCTGAAGGGCGGCCCGCTCAATCTCACGCATAAGGGAGGGCCTCATGGCTGACATTACCACCGACGTACTCATCATCGGCACCGGCCCGGCAGGCTCGGCCACCGCAGCCCTGCTTTCGTCCTACGGTGTCGAGAACCTGGTGATCAATCGCTACCGCTGGCTTGCCAGCACGCCGCGCGCCCACATCACCAACCAGCGCACCATGGAGGTGCTGCGCGATCTCGGCCGCGACGTTGAGGACGAGGCCTATATGTTCGCCGCCGAGCAGGATCTGATGGGGGAGAATGTCTTCTGCACCTCGCTCACCGGCGAGGAGATCGGCCGGATGAAGAGCTGGGGCAAGCACCCGCTATCGCGCGCAGAGCACCAGCTGTCGTCACCCACCCATATGAACGACCTGCCGCAGACATTCATGGAGCCGCTGCTGTTCAAGACTGCCTGTTCACGCGGCAGCCAGTCACGCATGTCGACGGAATATCTGAGCCATGTGCAGGACGAGGACGGGGTGACGACGACATGTCTCGACCGCCTGACCGGCAAGGAATTCACCGTCCGCTCGAAATATCTGGTCGGCGCCGATGGCGGCAATTCCAAGGTTGCCGAACATGCTGGCCTGACGTTCGAGGGCAAGATGGGGGTCGCCGGTTCGATGAACATCCTGTTCAAGGCCGATCTGTCGCGTCTCGTCGCCCACCGCCCGTCGGTGCTTTATTGGGTGCTGCAGCCGGGCGCCGATGTCGGCGGCATCGGCATGGGCCTGGTTCGCATGGTGCGGCCATGGGACGAATGGCTGATCGTCTGGGGCTATGACATCAACCAACCGGCCCCCTCTGTGGATGAGGCGCATGCCAGGAAGGTCGTGCGCGATCTCGTTGGCGATCCGGATCTCGAAATGACCATCAAATCCGTCTCGACCTGGACCGTCAACAACATGTACGCAACCACGCTGTCGAACCGCCGCGTCTTCTGCATGGGCGACGCCATCCACCGCCATCCGCCGTCGAACGGGCTCGGTTCGAACACCTCGATCCAGGATGCCTTCAACCTTGCCTGGAAGCTGGCCTTCGTCTTGAAGGGCAGGGCTGGCCCGAAACTGCTCGACAGCTATCAGGACGAGCGCGCTCTTGTCGCCAAGCAGATCGTCACCCGCGCCAACAAATCGATCGAGGAATTCGGCCCGATCTTCAAGGCGCTCGGCTTGCTCGATTCCATCGACCCCGTGAAGATGCAGCAGAACATGGATGCCCGCTGCAACAATACGGTTGCGGCTGAAGAACAGCGCGCCGCCATCCGCAAGGCGATCGCCGACAAGGTCTACGAGTTCGATTGCCACGGTGTCGAGATGAACCAGCGTTATCGATCCGACGCGGTTCTGACCGACGGTCAAATGGAGCCGGCCTTTACGAAGGACCCGGAACTGCACTGCCAGCAGACCAGTTGGCCGGGCGCCCGGTTGCCGCATGCCTGGGTATTTTCGCAGACCGGCGAAAAGATATCGACGCTCGATCTTGCCGGTCATGGCAGATTTACGGTGCTGACCGGTATCGGCGGGCAGGGCTGGATCGATGCGGCCCGCAGCCTCGGCAAGGAATTTGGCATCGAGATCGCCGCGCATGTCATCGGTCCGCGCCAGCAATGGCAGGATTTTACTGGCGACTGGGCCAATATCCGCGAAATCCGCGATAGCGGCATCCTGCTTGTGCGGCCCGATCATCATGTCGCGTGGCGACAGGATAGCATCGCAGACGATCCGCAAGCGGAACTGCGCCGGGCGCTGACAACTGTTCTGGGAAGGTGAGGTCATGATGGGCGCGCACGAAAAGGGCTTCTTCACCGAGGAAAATTCCGTCGAGGTCGTCACCGGTCGCAACAGCGCGGCAAAGGATGAACGCCTGAAGCAGGTGATGGAGGTGATCACCCGCAAGCTGCACGAGGCGGTCAAGGAGATCGAACCGACGCAGGACGAATGGATGCAGGCGATCCTGTTCCTGACGCGGACAGGTCAGATGTGCAACGAATGGCGCCAGGAGTTCATCCTGCTTTCAGACGTGCTCGGGGTCTCGATGCTGGTCGATGCGATCAACAACCGCAAGCCGTCCGGCGCCTCCGAAAGTACGGTGCTTGGACCATTCCATGTCGAAGGTGCGCCGGAACTGGAGATGGGCGCCAATATCTGCCTCGATGCCAAAGGCGAGGATATGGTGATCGGCGGGCGCATTCTCGACACCAATCGACAACCGATCAAGGATGCGGTGATCGACGTCTGGCAGGCCAATGACGAGGGTTTCTATGATGTGCAGCAGCAGGGCATCCAGCCGGATTTCAACCTGCGCGGCGTTTTTCGCACCGGTGCCGACGGCCAGTACTGGTTCCGGGCGGTCAAGCCGAAATATTACCCGATCCCGAACGATGGCCCGGTCGGCCAGATGCTTGATCATCTCGGCCGTCACCCGAACCGGCCGGCCCATCTGCATTATATCATCAAGGCCCACGGCTTCGAGACGCTGATAACCCACATCTTCGATCCCGACGATCCTTATATCAATTCGGACGCGGTCTTCGGCGTCAAGGAAAGCCTACTCGCCGAATTCAGGAAAACACACGATCCGGACCGCGCCAGGGCTTATGAATTCGACGGGGATTTCTGGGCGGTCGAGCATGATTTCGTTCTTGCCCGTGTCGGAGAGAAGGGAGAATAATGGCAGAGGTACAGGGGCAAAGATCTGTTCTGCTCACGCCACATTCAGCGACGGCACCCCAAGATGAGGACGATGAATAGGGTCGGATCAGGCTGGCCTCATCTCCTGTTTTACCAACACTGCAGATCGTCAGCAGATGTCATCAGGCCTTCGGATCGACATCCAGAGCAGACAGGGCAGCGTCGCGACGATGCTTGGGGAACAGCGGCGTAATGTTAGACACATCATCCCCCTTATGACCCATGCCGGCCTCGCGGCGGCGGCTCCGAGCATCCGCAATCGTCTGGATCCGGTTCTGGAATTCGCGACGGGGGTCGTAGTAGGCCGGCCGCTCGGGTATCGGGAGCTCGTATTCCGCGGAAATCGTTTGGATCAGGTCCAACGCTCTGAGGCCCAGCCGAGAAAAGTCCTCTTCGCGGCGCTCGAACAACTCGTCGAAAGCAGGCGGCACGATGTCCAGAGAATCAAGCGCGTCAAGCACGTTGCGGATGCGGTTCGGCATCCACAAGAGCTGTTCAACGACGTCGGTACGCATGATGCTCCACTCGGCATCTCTTGGTAGGGCGAGGCGTGGATCCTCCACATGGAAAACGAATTCTGAGGGATCGGATGGGTTGAATTCAGGCGTATCGTTGACCGCCGCCTGGCAGGCCCCGACGAATTCGTCGAGTGCGATTACGGTACGCAGAGCCAGCTGGCGAACTTCAGCTGCCGATGCCCCGCTCCGTTTCGATCGTGTTCCAACCCGCGAGGAAGCCGTGGACATCAGCCATCCGGCAACGACGCCTGCCAAAGTGATGCCAGCGCCGATCAAGACAAAGCCAGTTCCACCGCCCAGAATCTCGTTCAATATGAAGCTCCTGCTTTTAAGAGATGTCCATTATCTAATAGGTAGCGGGGATCACAACAAGAGGGCGACGAACCAGTGCCAGGCACTCCCGCGCATATCATTTCGATGCTGGCCGGCCCCGGGTCTTTCTCAACGTGGCCGGGCGAAATCGCATCGATAGCGGGGGAGTGTCTCGTGACGGGCGTCCTCAAGCCAGGACGGTTGCCACAAATGCCAAACCCGTAGAACAGTCTTCGGTGGGAAAGAGGCAGGGTGGTGAGGATGGGCGATATATGTCGGCGAGACCCTTGGTTAGTTTCCGTTCGCAGGACGCGGTTGGTTTCAGTCCGATTCAATCGAAGGAACCGGGAACTTTAAGGATACCAAAGAGGCGATTGATAGTTGCCAACCCGGCCGGCGTTTTGGCCGGCCGGGTACGGAATGTCGCTACCTGGCGCTTTTCGGGAAGGCCGGCAGCTTGGCGATATCCTTCGCGTCGTGCTGGACGATGAGGGTGGCATCCAGCGTCTGGGCGATTCCCATCAGCCGCTCCATCGACGCCAGCGTTTCGGCACGGTCGAAGTTGAAACCCGGCACGCCGCGGCTCTCGAACTGCTCCTCAAAGTGCGCAACGTCACCGGAGAGCAGGACCGCACCCGTTTCTGGCAGGCGAACGAGAAGGCTTGTTTCGCCGGGCGTATGGCCGGGCGTCGACAGGATGGTGACGGTTCCGTCACCGAAGACGTCGCGATCGCCGGAGATGGCATCGACCTTCGAGCCGCCGTCGAGCCACGGCTTGATGAATGCCGGATCGACGGCGAAGGGCAGCGGCTCGTCCTTGAATTGTGCAAGGTCCGCAGCGCCCATCATCAAGGTCGCCTGCGGAAATGCCGCCGCCTGACCGACATGGTCGAAGTGGTTGTGGCTAATGCCGAGACGGTCGATCTGTTCGGGCTTCACGCCGATCTCGGCGAGTTGGGTCGGGATGTCCTTTGCGAGCGTCGGCGCCATGACTGCGGTCGGATCCAGCTTCGCTCCCAAGAGGGCTGCCGGCAGTCCGGCGTCCCACAGCATGTAGTCGCGATCGTGTCGGATAAGGTAGCAGCTGTCGGTCAGCGTCCGCTTCTCTCCGACATGATTGAAGGTATCGGAAAATAGCGAAAGGTCACGGACCTCGATCTCGCCGCAGTCGAGCCGCCAAAGCTCGACATCGGCGGAATGGGCAGTGGATACTATGAGGGCCGCGCTGGCGAAGAGGATCGTTGCAATCGGGTTCATGTCAGTCTCCTTGAATGTGGAGACCGCTTTTGACGCAATCCTCCCGAGGCGGAGGGCCTGGTTCGATCTATTTAGAGCCCGAAACGCTCACCGATGCGGTTTTTTCCAGGCGCGTCCTGCGCTATCGTTGCCGACATGAACATTCATTACAAAAGCAGCGACGACGCCCATCTTCGATCCATGCTCGTGGATCGCCTTCGGCCGATGATGGCGCCGAACCGCACGGCCGGCCGTTATGCGCACAGCAATCGACTCTTTTCCTATTGCTCCATCGATCGAGAGCGGTTCAGGGCGATCGAACTCCCGTGTCCGATCATCGGCATCATGTTGCGCGGCTACAAGGAGGTTTGGCTCGGCGATACGACCCATGTCTTCGAGCCCGGCACGGTCTTCGTTCTGCCCGGGCGGGTGCCCATGGACGTCGTCAACATCCCGGCAGGGCTCACCTCCGGCTATGAATCTCTGCTGTTGGAGGTGCCGGCTCTGCCGGCGGGCATGACGCCGCTTACGGCAGGCGAGAAGACAAGCATTCGCGATGGCGACAGGCAGTTCCGCGTGCCACTTGATCTGGATCTCGTGAATACGCTCGCTCATGCTGCAACGGCGATCGCCAGCGAAGCTTTAGGCAAGGCGGTCAAGGCGGTGCGGCTGATGGAAGTGCTGACGCTTCTGCGGCCGATCCCTGCCGCCCGTCCGCTGTTCGAAGCGAGCCTGCCCGACGAAGTGGCCTGGCTGATTGGAAGTGCGCCTTCGGAAGCCTGGACGGTTGAGCGCGTCGCCGAGCATCTCGGCCTTGGCGCTTCGACCATGCGCCGGCGTCTCGCAGCCGAGGGCACATCTTTCCGCACGATCGTCCGGGTCGAGCGGCTTCGCGCCGGCCAGAGCGCTCTTGCCTCCGGCGCATCGAGCTTTGCAGCCGCCGAGGCCGCAGGCTACGCCTCGCGTTCGCATTTCGCCCGGCGCTACAGAGAGAGCTTCGGTCAGCCGCCAAGCGGTCGTCGCCCCAAATGAGCAAGTGTAGGGTCGATTTCCGTCAAGGTGTGCAAGCCTGTTTGCCAATGATGAGTTCGCAACAGTCTGTGGTGTGTGGAGTGGGTGTGGACGTGCTATTGGGAAATCTCCGTCAACGTAGCAGCCGAGCGGCGCAATAAACGGTACTCGTTAACCTTTCGCCCGCAGCGCTGCGGTCAACGGCAGTCGCGTGGCAGCGATGGCAGAGATTGCGCCTGCCAGCATCCCGACGGCCACGCCGAGCAGGCCAGCGGTTAGCATGACATCAGTAGTGACGGCAAGCTGGAAGGCCATGCGGGCGTTGTTCGCCCCGACGGTGCTCGCCTGCCAGCCGTTGAAGGCGAGCCATGAGGCGATCAGGCCGAGGATGGCGCCGGCGCTTGCGATGATGATGGCTTCCACCCAGGTTCCCAGAAAGGCCGAGAGACGGCTGAAACCGAGCGCACGGACGGTGGCGATCTCGACCGTTCTGTCGGAGACCGAACTCATCATGGTGTTGAGGGCTCCCGCCGTCGCGCCGATGGCCATGAGGAGCGCGATCGGCCAGCCGAACAGCCGGATAAGGCTTGCTGTGCGCCCGGATTGCGCGGCATAGAGATCGGCCTCGGAGAGCGCCACCAGCGGTGTCGCAGTGATCGTGGCGAGCTTGTCCTGCAACAGTTTGAGGGAAGCGGGATCGGCAAGGCGCAACCGGAGACTTTGCACTTGCCCCTGCCTGTCGAAGGCTGAACGCACCGCATCGAGGTCGGCCCAGATTTCGGATTCGAAGGTGCTGCCACGGGCGGAGAAATGTCCCGATACCGTCCAGTCGACAGCACCGAGCCGGACTGTGTCGCCTACGTGCAGACCGAATTCACTGGCGAGGCGGTCGCCGACGACGATCTCGCGCGCACCGGGAGTGAAGAAGCGTCCGGCCGAAAGGGTGATGCCCTCACGGATCGACGGTCCAGCGGCGTCCATGCCGCGCAGCGCCAGCGTCCGCGCGGTGCCGTCCGCGGCCTGCCTCATATCGACAGGTACGACGATTTCGCGGGACGAAACGAGATTGCCGACCGAGTCGCGGAAGACACCGATATCACCGCTCATGGCATCCAGCGTGCGGATGACGGCGGCGGGAATGTCTGAGCCCGCCTCCTGATTGGTGCCGCCGCCGAGGACAACGGCGACCATCTTGGAGCCTGCGCCGGTCAGCGCCGTTTCGAAGCCCTTGGCCATGGCGAGAAAGCCGGCGAGCACGCAGACGACAAGGGCGACCGACAGCGCCATCGACACGGAAATGGCCAGGCGGCGCGGCAGGCTGGAGAGATTGGCCCGGATCATCACGAGCGTTTGCTTGGTGTGGGTCGACATAGCGGTTACCTCGTTCTGAAAGCTTTGATGATGGGAGTTCGCATCGCGTTGAAGGCCGGCAGCGCGCCGGTTGCAAGGCCGAGGACCGCGATGATCATGAGTGCCTTGGCTGCTATCGGCGGGGAAAAGACCAGACCGAGGGCCGGGCTGGCAAAGACGGTCGCGAGCTTTGCCAATACGAGGCCGATGCTTCCGCCGACGGCAAAAATGAACAAGGTCTCACCGAGGATCAGTGCCATGATCTTCAGCCGCGAAAAGCCGAGCGTCTTCAGGACGCCGATCTCGAAGGTGCGTTCGCGCACGGCGAAAACCATGGTGTTGACGACGATCATCAGGAGGGTGACGAAGGCCGCGCCGACCACGAGATCGACGATCAGGCCGATATCGGCATATTGACGCAGGAAAGCCTCAAGGAACTGCTTTTCCGATTGCGTGCGCGTCGGCGCAGCGGAATTGGCAAACAGCGTATCGATGCGGGCGGCAAGCTCGCCCGGCGGCACACCCTCGCGCGGGCGGACGATAAAGGCGTCTACCGTGTCCTTGCCCCGAGCCCGCGCGGCATTGATATAATCGTAGCGGGCGATGATGAAATAGGTGTCGGACGCGGCATTCTCGCCCTCGAAGACACCGGCTATCTCGAAGCGCCAGTCACGGCTGCCGTCCCGCTTTGCGACATCGAAAGCGGTGACCGCGATGTGCTGGCCAACCGTCCAGCCCTGTGCCTCCATGAGTGCACGGCCGACCAGCACCTTGTCGCGGGCCTGGCCGATCGCCGCCACCAGCTCGGGCGTCAGACCGAGACCCTTGCCGTTGACGGCGATGAGCCGTTCCGGATCGGCCGCGCTGACGGCGACGACATTTTTCTCCGCCGCAACGAAGCCGCGCAGGCGTGTCATATAGGCCAGCGCCGCGATATCGGGATCGGCGGCGAGCCTTGCCGCATGCGCCATCGGCAGGGGTTGCGTGCGGCCGCCGGCGCTCATGACGCCGAGTATATCGTCGCTTGCGGCAGACGTGCCTTGTGTGCCGGCAAGGAAGCTCGCCGTCAGGCCATAGATCAGGAAAGCAACAGCGATGCAGACCATCAGCAGCAGGCTGCGCAGCGGCTTCCGCCAGGCGTTCTTGCGGGCGAGATCGAAGAAGGTCATCAGGCAGCCCTCTTCTCTTCGACGAAATCGCCCTTGTAGAGGTGCAGCGTCCGCCTGGCATAGAGAGCCGCCTGCGGGTCGTGTGTCACCATGACGATTGTCTTCTCCAGCACCCGGTTGAGGAAGCGCAGCATCTCCAGAACCTCGTCGGCGGACGTGCGGTCCAGGTCGCCGGTCGGCTCGTCGCAGAGCAGCAGGCCCGGATCGGAGACGATGGCGCGGGCGATGCCGACGCGCTGTTGCTGGCCGCCGGACATCATCGCCGGATATTGCTTCTCACGACCGGCAAGTCCGACGAGATCGAGAACTTTTTCGACCCGGATGCGCCGCTCCTTGCGCGACAACGGTTTGAGCAGCAGCGGCAATTCGACATTCTCCGCGGCGGTCAGCATCGGCAGTAGATTGTAGAACTGGAAGACGATGCCCATGTGGTGCGCCCGCCAGGAGGAGCGCGCGGCCTCGCCCATCTGGTCGAGACGGCTGTTGCCGATGCGAAGGGTTCCGGCATCCGGCCGGTCGATACCGGCCAGCATGTTGAGCAGCGTCGATTTTCCAGAGCCGGACGGCCCCATGACGGCAACGAAATCGCCGCGCGGGATGGAAAGATCGAGGCCGGAGAAGATCGGGATCGCTTCCCCGCCCATGCGGTATCCCTTCTGCAAGCCATGCAGCGCGATATAGGGGTCCTGATCGTTACCTTGCGTCATCGGGTGGTGTCTCCTTGGCTGATGAGAGGGATGCGAATGCGGGCGGCCATGTTCGGCCGGATACCGGCCGGTGGATTGGTGAGGGACAGGCGCAGCGTGATGGTGCCCTTTTCGGTGGAGGCGACCGGAGCAAGACGCAGGACCGTGAAGGCGAAGGGCTGACCGGGAAAGCCATCGAGCACGGCTTCGCCATGCAGTCCGGGCTTGAGTGAGGCGATGTTGGTTTCCGCCACGTCGGCATCGATCACAAGCACGGTCGTATCGGTGATCGTCAGCAGGCTCTGGCTCTCGCGAACGCTGTCGGCCCGCGCCAGCACGGTGTCGCCGACTTGGGCGCCGAGGCGCGTGACAGTGCCGGCAAAGGGCGCGTGAACGGTCAGTTCGGCAATCGCTTCCTCCGCGATACGAATGGTCAACCCGGTTCGCGCAAGGTCCTGTTTGGCTTGCGCGACGGCGTTCGATGCACGGATGGCGGCGGTGCGCGTTTCTTCAAGCGTCTGATGGGATGTGGCGTCCTTGAGGGCCAGGATTTCGGTGCGGTCGAGCGAGGCGCGCGCCTGCGAGAGATCGATGGTCCGGCTGGCCAGCACCAGTTGGGCCGCGGCCCTCGCAGCCTCCGCCTGATATAGCGCGAAACGGGCACCGGCATCCTCGAGCGTGACCAAGATCTGACCGGCTTCGACGCGATCGCCCGCCTCCACCGCGATATGCGTGATCCTGCCTTCATACTTGGAGAAGACCGTCGTCATGCGGGGAGCGACCACGACGCCGGAGCCGGTAATCTCGCTTGCTGTCGGGACCGGCTTGCGGGTGGCCGGTCGCTCCGCTTTGCGCCCGCCTTGATCCACGTCTGCTTCTCTGGATACGGAAAAAGTGTCAGCTGTTGTGCCTGCCGGATTTGGCAGGGCGGCGACCGTGGTCTCCATATGGCGAACCACAATCGGCTGGTAGAGGATGACGCCTATGATGGCAGCAGCCAGAGCTGAAAGACCAGCCGGAAGGGCAAGACGCCGGCGCATTGGCTTGGGCGTCTTGATGTTGTGGGAGACGAATTCAAGTGACAGGGACTTGAGCGTCTCGGCGAGTTTTCGCTCGTGTTCGGTGCCAAGGTTGAGATGTGTGTTCATGCCGCCATGATGGCCGGCTGGAGCGGAAACGAGACCTGAAACGCGTTTTGAGCCGTCCTAAATCGCGATCTAGGACGGCCGGGCTGTCCTCTCACGCCATTCGAGCGGCGTCATCTCGGTGACACGGCGGAACTCGCGGTTGAAATTGGACTTGGTCTGGAAGCCCACCTCGAACATGATCTCGGTCACGGGTTTTTCCGTTTCCGCAAGCAGCCCGCAGGCTTCGGTGATCCGGTATTCGTTGACATATTGCGAGACGTTCTTGCCCGATGCCCGGTTGATCGCCGCGGAAATCTGCCGTGCTGGAATGCCCAGTTTGCGGGCCAGACGGTCGAGATTGAGATCGACATCGCGATAGACGCGCCTCGTCTGCATCAGGGCCTGAACGGCGGCGATGGTTTCCCTGTCCTCCGCCAAATCCGGCCCTGGACTGGCATCCTCCGTCTCGACCGGCGTATGGCTTTTGCTGGCGGCAGCGGCGGCGACCGACAGGATGATCAGCGACGCGAGATTGCCGATGGCGATCACCGGCCGCGTATAGGCCCCGTGTGTCCAGGCCAGATCGAGAGAAACAAAGGTATCGACGGCCGCCGAGAAAAGCAGCGCAAGAGCGGCAAAGAGGATGGCGCGGTAGGCCGGCGCGGCCCCCTCGAAGGGCGCGAGGCGCAGCGCATCCGTCCCCGGCCGCATCAGCAGCAGGATCGCAACCGCATAGCCGACGGAAATCAACACGAGCGCCACGTCGATAGCGCCCCGCCACGCCACCAGCAGGACGACGATGACGAGAGCGGGCACAGCATGTAGACCAAGACGCTGCAACAGCGGTTTGCTGTTCTTGCGCACCAGCGCCGTGACCCCGGCATAGGCAAGCGGCGGCACGGTGGCGGCCCCCACCGGTGCAAGATACATGACCTCCTGAACGCCGTACCCCCAGCGCAGACCCGACAGCAGCGATTGAAAAACGCTCAGCAGGATCAAGGCGAGGAACGGTCCATTCGCCTGCGCACCGTCATCGCGCCGGACGACGGTGACAAACAGAATGATCAACAGGATGGCGACAACGAAAGGGAGAGGGACGAATGGCATGAAGAGTCCGCAGTGAAATAGCCAAAGAGATAGTGGCCGTTATCATGGTCCAACGGGCAACTTTTGGCGACCTTGATCGTGTTCGAGGTCCAAACTCGCCTTCCGCAGCGAAAACGGGAAAGGATGATGCAGGGATTTCGATCGGCAGGAGGCCTGCAACGCTTCACATCCGCCTCCATCGACAACGGCATTTTCAGATGGCGCTTGCCAGGCGGCTTTCGATGTAGGCGGCGCGCAGTCGCTTCGAGATGGGACCGGGAACGCCATCGCCAATGGTTTGGCCGTCGATCCGCACCACGGGCAGCACGAAGTTTGTCGCCGAGGTGATAAAGGCTTCCGCCGCCGCCCTGGCTTCATCGACAGTAAAAGCGCGTTCTTCCACGGCAATGCCCGCGTTTCGTGCCAGGTCGATAATGCTCGCGCGGGTGATGCCGTGCAGGATGGCGTTTGACAGAGGCCGCGTCACTAGCGTTCCGTCCCGGGTGACGATATGCGCTGTCGCGGCGCTGCCTTCGGTGACGAAGCCGTCCTCGACCAGCCAGGCGTCGTCGGCGCCGCGATTGACGGCTTCCATCTTCGCCATGGAAGGATAAAGCAGCTGGACCGTCTTGATGTCGCGCCGCTCCCAGCGCCAATCCGGCAGGGTTGCGATCGAGATGCCCGTCTTGATGCGCGGATTGTTGAGAACCGGCTTGGCCTGCGTGAACAGCACCAGCGTCGGTGTTGTGTTCTCCGGATAGGCGAAATCGCGGTCGGCAGCGCCACGGGAGATCTGGAGATATATCAGACCTTCATCGACCGCGTTGCGCAGGACGATGTCGCGATGGACCGCCAGCAGGGCATCCGGGTCCAGCGGGCAGCGGATACCGAGTTCCGTGGTGGAGTGCTGAAGACGCGCGGCATGTCCGGCATAGTCGATCAGCTTGCCGCCGATGACGGCGGTCACTTCGTAAATCGCATCGGCAAACAGAAAGCCGCGATCAAAGATGGAGATCTTGGCATCGGCTTCTTCAAGCCAGGCGCCGTTCAGATAGACGATCCTGTTCAATGTCATTTCCTTGATTATCTGGCGGGGCAGGCAAAGGGGGCGATCGTGCAGCCCTCCCGGGTGAGGGCAGCGCGCAGCGCGCGTGCCATGTCGACGGCTCCGGGCGTGTCGCCGTGGACGCAGACCGTCGCGGCTTCAACCGGCAGCTTCAGTCCGCCGGTCGTCGGGATAAACCCGTCGCGGACCATGGAAAGAACCTGGTCCACGCTTTGGTTGAGGTCGTGAATGACGGCGCCTTCCTGCTGGCGGGAGGTGAGCATGCCGGCATCGTCATAGCTCCTGTCGGCGTAGACTTCGCAGGCGACACGCAGTCCTGCCTTCTCCGCAGCTTTCATCGTTTCGGAAAAGGGCAGAGCGATGAAGATGAGAGAAGGATCGACAGAATGGATCGCCCGCACGCAGACGGCGGCGAGTTCCGGATCCACGGCGGCCATGTTTCCCAGAGACCCATGCGTCTTCACATGGGTCATCGGCCAGGACAGGGCGTGCGCCATACCTTGCAACGCGGCGATCTGGTAGACAATCTGGGCTTCGATGTCTTCCGGCCTCTCGCCCGAAATACGGCGGCGGCCGAAGCCATAGAGGTCCATGAAGGAGGGATGGGCGCCGATCGCGACGTGTTTCGCCTTCGCGGCCAAGATCGTCTCGCGCATCACGACGGGATCGCCGGCGTGAAACCCGCAGGCGATATTGGCCGTGGTGATGAGCTCCAGCATCGCCTTGTCGTCGCCTATGGTGTAAGCGCCGAAGCTTTCCCCCATATCGCAGTTCAGGTCGATTGTTGGCACGAGGCTTGCTCCTTCCCGAAGGCTCCTGTTTCATCCGGATGCATAAATTCGACCGCCCTGTTGCATTGGGAAGGCAATATTTCTATCATCCGGCTTGAATTGACATACAGTTGGTATACTGAAATAGCAACGCAAATACAAGAGATCGAGCGAGCATGTGCAGTGCCGTAATGAACAGTGCGGTGGCAATGCCGCTGAATTTCACCGGGTTTGAAAAGTCAGCGGCGATGGCCGATCGCCTGCCATTCTGATGTGAAGAACATGGAAGCAGAAGCCGTAACATTTCCGCGTATAGTTGCATGCGGCGACAGCGCCTTGTCCGTCGAGCTCTCGGATCGGATAGACGAGGTGCTCAACGACCGGGTCATCGCGCTCGCCGAAACGCTGACGACGAATCCGCTGCGGGGGGTCGAGGAGGTGGTGCCGACATACCGGTCGCTCATGGTCGTCTATGACCCCTCCATTATTCGCGGAGCTGTTCTGACACGTGAACTGGGCAAGCGGCTGCGCGGTCTGGAGCCGAGCGATGCCACCGCGCGCCGGTTCACCATCCCGGTGGTCTATGGCGGCCAGGTGGGCCTTGATCTGGAAGAGCTGGCCGCAATGAAGGGGCTCACGCCGGCCCGGCTTGTCGAATTGCATTCGGCTGCGGAATACAGGGTCTACATGATCGGATTTGCGCCCGGTTTCGCCTATCTCGGGGGGCTTCCCGACATTCTGCACACGCCGCGTCTAGAAGCCCCGCGACAGAGGGTCGAGGCAGGCGCCATTGGTATCGGCGGCAAGCAAGCCAGCATCAATTCCGTCGCCGGGCCGAGTGGCTGGCGCTTTATCGGCCGCACGCCGCTTCGCCTTTTCGACCCTGACCGGGTGGAACCCTTTCTGCTGCGGGCCGGGGATCGTGTCCGCTTCCGGCCGGTCGGCCAAGATGAAGCGGCAGAGCTCGACGGCGCGGTTGCAGCCGGGCGCATGATCATGGAGCCGGCATGATCGGCTTGATGGTCAAGCAGGCCGGCCCCATGGTCACGGTTCAGGATCTCGGCAGAAGGGGCTTGCAGCACGCAGGCGTGTCCGGTTCCGGGCCGATGGATGTCCCCTCCTTCCGCATTGCCAATGCGCTCGTCGCCAATGCAAAGGGGGAAGCAGCGCTTGAGTTCGCCGGCACCGGCGGCACATTCCAGGTATCCCGGCCGGTGCGTTTCGCGGTGACCGGGGGCGCCGTCGGCATCAGGATCGACGACAAGGCTGTGCGTCCATGGGAAAGCCATGACCTTTTCCCCGGCTCGACGCTGGTGATCGGCGGGCTTCGCAACGCTGTCTGGGGTTACTTGGCCATTTCCGGCGGCATCGACACGCCGCCGGTTCTGGGCTCCCGCGCAACCCATTTGCGCAGCGGTCTGGGCGGGCATCAGGGCCGGCGGCTGCAGGCCGGCGATAGTCTGCCGCTCGGCGATGCGGTGTCCTCCCCACACCTTTGCCTGCGCACGCCATGGCGATCCGCGCAGCGGTTCATCCATATTGTCCCAGGTCCGCAGGACGACTATTTCGACACGCAGGCCTGGGCAATTTTCCTGGGGCAGCCGTTTATCGTTTCGGCAATGCGGGACCGCATGGCGCAGATGCTCGACGGGCCGGTTCTGCTGTCACGGCGCGGCCACGACATCGTGTCCGATGGCACGGCGCCGGGTTCCATCCAGGTCCCGGGATCCGGCAGGCCGATCGTTCTGATGGCCGAGCGCCAGACGACGGGAGGATATCCAAAGATTGCGACCGTCGCTTCGGTCGATCTCCCCCGGCTGGCGCAGACGCCAAGCGGCCGCGACATCCGCTTCCGGCGCGTTTCGCGGGAGCGGGCTGAAGACCTGTTGATCGCGGAAAAACTTGCTTTGGGCGACGCCCTGGCGAATCTGGCGGAAAAGTCTGCAATTCTCGATGCTTCAGGGGACCATCCGCAATGAACCAGCCGCTCGCCAAACAGGCCTATGGGAAGATCATCGAGATGATCCTGTCCGGCTCGCTGATGCCGGGCGATGCTCTTCAGGAGGCGAAACTCGGCGAGGCGCTCGACATGTCGCGCACTCCCGTGCGTGAGGCGATCAAGCGTATCGAGGCTGAAGGTCTCGCTGTGCAGGAAGGCCGCTTCCTGAGAGTTCGCCAGCTGACAGCCGCGGAGGTGGAGGAAATCTTCTTTCTCCGCCGTATTCTCGAAGCATATTGCGCCCGCAACGCAACGGCCGTGCCGCCGTCCGCGCTGGACGAGCTGGAGAGGCGCGTCCGCGACCTGCAGAAGTACGGACCGGGCGAGGACGACGAGCAGCGCCGGGTGGATGACGATTTTCACCGCACGCTTGCGGCTGCGACCGGGAGCACCATGATGATCGGCACCATCGATGATCTTCGGCGGCGCACCTGCATGTTCGATCACACGCAGGTGCCGGACCGTTTTCAGAACAGTTGCGTGGAGCACCTTGAGATGATTGCTGCGCTGCGCGCCGGCGATGGGGAGAGGGCGGGGCTGCTGATGGCAGACCATATTACCAATGCCCGCGATGCCATTCTCGGACGACTTCAAACCTTTCCGGAAAGAGCAGATCGATGAAATGCCTGATTGTTCAACCGGTCCATGCCGACGGGCTTGCGATGCTGCGGCAGGCGGGTGTCGAGCCGGTCTTGTGCCCCTCGCCGGACATGGAAACCGTGGCGCGGATGATCCCCGGATGCGATGCGGTGATCACGCGGGACGCAGGACTTTCCGCAGCCGCCATTCGGGCCAGCGACATCTTGCGGGTGATCGTCGTGCACGGCGCAGGTCATGACGCGGTGGACAAGGATGCCGCCACGCAAAAAGGCGTTCTCGTCTGCAATACGCCCGGCGCCAACGCCCGGTCGGTATCGGAGCTGGCGCTTGGGCTGGCACTGGCGGCCGCCCGCCGCATTCCCGCAGCCGACCGCAGTGAGCGTTCCGGCAAGCAGGGCTTTCGCGAAATGGAGATCTTCACGGAGCTCTCCGGCAAGACGGCGCTCATCGTCGGGTGGGGTGCGACCGGCGCGGGGCTCGGCCGCATGTTGCAGGCGGCACTGGAAATGAGGATCCTCGTCCACTCACCGCGTGCGACCGATATCGGCGGGTTCGAGCGCGTTTCGACGCTTCTGGAGGGGCTCCGGCAGGCAGACCTTGTTTCGCTCCATACGCCGCTTCGCCCCGAGACGCGCGGCCTGATCGGCGAGGGTTCGCTCGCGCACGTCAAACACGGCGCGATCCTCGTCAACACGGCGCGGGCAGGTCTGGTGGATGAACCTGCACTGGCTGATGCAATAGAGACGGGCCGCATCTCCGCCGCCGGCCTCGATGTCTATTCCCATGACGCGCCGACCGGACCGCTTGCAAAGACAGGCCGCGTGATTTTCACGCCCCATCTCGGCGGGGCCACGGTTGAAGCGCTGCGGCGGGTTGCAGTCGGATCGGCACGCAATGTGCTGGCGGCACTGTCGGGAGAACGCCCGGCGACCGCCCTCAACGAACCAGCACGGATGTCTGCATGACCGGCGCGACAAGAGACACGATCGACCGGCTGCTTGAGCGCATCAACGCCATTTCGGCGCCGGGGCGGGATCGTCAGGCCTCCGCCCTGCATATAGGCATGGTCCAACAGGCGAGCAGGTGATGTCATGAGCGAGAAAGAAACCCTTGCCCAACAGGCCTACAAGGATGTCAAGAAGCGCATTCTCGAAGGGACGATTGCTGCCGGGGACCTGATGACGGAGCGGGCCCTGGCGCTGGAGTCCGGCATATCGCGCACGCCGTTGCGCGCCGCCATTTCCCGCCTGGAAAAGGAAGGCGTGGTGTCGCGGCTTGCCAATGGTGCGCTCGTGGTTCGTCCGGTCACGGTTGAGCAGCTGCTGGAGATCGTCCAGATCAGACGACTTTTCGAGGGGGCTGCGGCTGCCCGCGCGGCGGAGCGTCCGCTGACCGCGGCGCTGGACGAATCGCGGCGGGCGATGCGGGCCTATGCGAATGGCGCGGACGTCGCCTTCGACAATTTCTGGATAGACGACGACGCGTTTCATCTGGCTGTGGCCGAAGCGGCGGGCTTGAGCCTTTTGCCGGCCATGCTGACGGAAATGCGCAGCATTGCCCGCCGGTGTACCATTACCCGTACCCACGACCGTTTCGACGAGCAGGCGCGCGAACATATTGCCGTCGTCGATGCGATCGAGAACGGTGATCCGGCAGGTGCGCGCGCCGCGATGGAAACGCATTTCGACAGTGTTCGAACCCGCTTTCTGCGTTGGCTCGACCGACATTAGGATCCGTGAGGGGGTTCGGCCTTGCCCTTCCGGTCCGGCGCTTTCAATCAAGGATAAGACGATAGTTCATGAACGAGTTCGCTGATTTGCGCGGCCGGGAAGCCGCTTTTCCTGCACGGGAATTCGCCGAAAGGCAGGCGCAGGCGCGCGCGGCGATCAGGGCCGCGGGCCATGACGCGCTCGTTGTGACCGGACCGGAAAACATCTACTGGCTGACAGGCCGTCAGACCGCCGGGTATTTCGCCTTTCAGGCGCTTATCATGCCTGCCGAAGGCGAGCCGGTTCTTCTCGTGCGCCAACTGGAACTGGCAGGCGCGGTCGCCAATACCTGGCTTGACCATATCGTTGCCTACCAGGACGGCGAGGATCCGGCGACTGCGCTCGCAGTGTTATTGAAGGATCGCGGTTTGTCGCGCACCGCGATCGAACTTGCGGGCTGGTTCGTCTCTCCTGTTCTCGCTGCACAGATCGTGGCGGAGGCCGGAGTCGGCGCATTGCCTGATGGTTCGGCCATTCTTCCGCCTCTCCGCATCGTGAAGTCGCCAGCCGAGCTTGAGGCGATCCGGGCGGCCGCGCGTTATGCCGAGACCGGTCTTGCCGCAGGTATCGAGGCTTGCAAAGCCGGTACGAATGAAAACGCTGTCGCAGCCGCCATGCTGCAGGCGGCGACGAAGGCCGGGTCCGAAGCCATGGCGATGGAACCGCTCGTTTCGTCGGGGCCGCGAAGCGGTTTGCCGCACATGACGTGGCGGCGACGGACGCTGGAAGACGGCGATGCCGTGTTCCTGGAACTTGCCGGCAGTCACGCCCGCTATCATGCCGCCCTGATGCGCACGGTCTGGATCGGCAACCCGCCCGCCGAGGCGCGCCGGATGATGGATTGCGCATTGCGGGCACTCGATTGCGCGCTCCAGTCGATCCGTCCCGGTGTGCGCTGCGCCGTTCCGCACGAAGCGGCGCAGAAAGTCATTGACGACGCCGGCTATACGGCCGCGTTTCGCAAGCGCATCGGCTATTCGATGGGCATAGCCTTCGCGCCCGACTGGGGCGAGGGCGGTCTGCTGAGCCTCTTTACCGGCGTCGAGCGCATCATCGAACCCGGCATGGTCTTCCATGTGCCGGCGACCTTGCGCAGCTATGGCGTATGGACCGTCGGCGCATCCGAAACCGTCATCGTCACGCAAAACGGAGCGGAGCCCCTGTCCAGCCTGCCCCGCGACCTGCGCATCCGTTGAATATGGGACACCCAATCCAACGTTTCCAATACACCAGAAGGAGCCCAACATGACAAAATCGCTGTTCCATCTCGCCTATCATGTCACTGATCTCGACGAATCCCGCCGCTTCTACGGCGATGTGCTTGGCTGCGAAGAGGGGCGTTCGACAGAGACATGGGTCGATTTCGACTTTTTCGGTCACCAGATATCGCTGCATCTCGGCAAGCCGTTCGAAGTCACCCGCACCGGCAAGGTCGGCAACCATATGGTGATGATGCCGCATCTTGGCGTCGTTCTGCCGCTTGATGCCTGGTTCGCGCTTTCCAAGCGGCTGGAAGATGCCGGCGTCGCCTTCGATATTCCGCCCGTCGTCCGTTTCGAAGGGGAGCCGGGCGAACAGCGCACGATGTTCTTCTTCGATCCGAGCGGCAATCCGATCGAGGTCAAGGGTTTCAAGGATTTCGACGGCGTTTTCGCACACTAGACCAGATCACATGCGCGCGGGCGGCTTTCGTGCCGCCCGTCACGGTCCATGTCAGCGGTGGGCGTTCGCTCCACGTCGAGGCCTTGAGAAAAGGCTTGGCCCTGTCACCACCAGAAGCTGGGCGATTTGGTCAGGAGTTCGTTTTCCTCGTCGCCGATGATGACGATGTTCTCGAAGAAGGCCGCCCCGACGCCATCGAGGGAAAGAAAGGATTCGACGCCGAATACCATGTTCTTTTCCGCTGTGTCTTCGGGCAGCGACATGCTGCTGGAAATACGGGGAAGTTCGAAGCCAAGGCCGATGCCATGGCCATAGAACGGGAAGTTCTTCATGATCGCTGACACCGAGCCGCCAAACGCGGCGGTCATACGATCGCCTTCGGCGGCGACATCGAGAAGCTTGACGCCGGGGCGCATCATGTCCGTCAGGCGGTGCACGATCCCGGCGGCGGCCTCGATCAGCCGGCGCTGGTCCGCATTCGACTTGCCGCATACGCCGGTGCGGCCCGGGTCGAGATAGTATCCCTGATAGAAGGCTGCATGCACCGTACCGGTGACCATATCTCCCGGTTTCGGCGCATCGGCGCTGTAGCCTGTCAGCGGGAAACGCTGGTCGAAACCAAGCGTGTCGCCGTGGTTGGCACCGATCATCTGCAGCCGGCCGCCGCGCCGGACGATTTCGCGCGCCGCTTCACCGGCTGCCTCCTGCTCCGATAGGCCGCTGGTCAGGCCTTCCATCAGCCGGTTGAGGCCCATGGTGGCGCCTTCTCCGGCGATGCGATAGCAATCCAGTTCACGATGGCTCTTTGTGCGCCTGACAGACCGCACAAGATCGTCTGCCGGAACCCATTCGACATCCGGGGCACCCTCGACGAGCTGCTGATAATATTTGATGGGAATGAAGTTGGTTCCGACAAGGGCGACCCGGCCTTTGATGCCACGCTCTGCAATCGCTTTCGCCACGCCGCTGAAGGGGTGCTTGTGACAATGGATGTCGCGGATCGAAACCAGATCCCGGCGCGGCTCCGGCTCATCGATATGCAATTGCGGCTCAATGCCCTGCTGAAGAACAATGCCGGAGAACGACCGCGCCGACCAGATGGACGAATCCATGCCGCCGCTGATCGCATAGTGGTTGGAGAGATAGAGGATATCGCCGCAATTGTCAGTCGTGCCGCCGCCACGACCGAAGACGACCGCGGTTTCGAAGCCACGTGCCTGCATTTCGGCAAGCACACGCTCCCAGCGCGCTTCATATTCATCCAGCGGGAAATATCTGGCCACGTCTCTGGTCTCCATGGCGGTACCGGCTTCCGATCGTTTTTGTCGAGTGGCTGGTTCGATCGAAGGCGTTCACAACCCTTCAATTTCGGTACACCAATAGTATTCTTCCGTCAATCATGCGTGAGGCTGCCAACATCGATTGGGTGTTTACGCGATTTTTCTACGGAGGTCTCACTCCGAGAGATTTGCCCATTGTTTAGGCGTCCAAGTTTAAAATTTATGCGAAGCGCACAATAAATGTCCCATAAGTATCTGAAATACATACTTGAATTCCATTGGTATACTGAATAAGTTGCCTTCGAGAGTTTTTGAGAAGGCGAATGATGGCGCGCAATCGGCGTCATGTCCGCCTCCCTCCATGGACAGGCGAGTTCGAGATGGGTGAATATTCGGACATTGTCCCGGCTGGTGAGGGGCGCGCGTACATAATGCGCGCCGGCCAGGCCGCGATCATTACCAACACTCACGGCAGTCAGGTTGTCGATCTCT
The DNA here is from genome assembly GCF_017873135.1 of Rhizobium herbae. Classification (GTDB taxonomy): domain Bacteria; phylum Pseudomonadota; class Alphaproteobacteria; order Rhizobiales; family Rhizobiaceae; genus Pararhizobium; species Pararhizobium herbae. The sequence continues at coordinate 152,250 of NZ_JAGGJV010000006.1, forward strand.
GGGCTGTTTCGGCGGAAGACGCGAACGAAGTCAGTTCGATGGATCACACGCGCTCGGTCGCCAGCAGCATCTATTTCGAGAGTGGCATGAGCGTCGTCAGCAATCGACGCCGCCGGATGCTGGCGCTTGTCGGTGATAGCGCAGGGTTGCGGCATGACACGCTCCTGTGTCCCTGCAATGGCGAACTGTACCAGGAGCTCGGTTGCGAGGGCTATCACCGGAGCTGTGCGGATAATTTCCATGAGGCCATGTCCGGCTCCGGAAGGGAGGTGCCGTTTACGCCCGCCTCGCTCAATCTTTTCATGAACGTGCCGGTGAATGAAGACGGCCGTGTCGAACGCCTGCCGCCCGCCTCGAAAGCCGGCGATTGCGTGACGCTGCGCGCCGAAATGGATATTCTGCTGGTTCTTTCGGCTTGCCCCCAGGATGTGACACCCATCAACGGTGCTGCCCGCACGCCGATGGATGTGGCGGTGCGCATCCTTTCCAAGTCATCCCCGGAGGCCGTTTGATGCCGGAGCACATTCTTGCCCTGCGTGATATCCACAAAAGCTTCGGCGAAACGCAGGTCCTTAAAGGAATTTCCCTGAACGTGACGGCCGGAGAGGTCGTCTCGATCATCGGCGCCAGCGGTTCGGGAAAGAGCACGTTTCTAAGATCCATCAACGGACTGGAGATGCCGCAATCCGGGTTCCTGGATTTCGAGGGACTTTCCTTCGACTATCATCCGGAATCCCGCTTCTTCCCGACGGCGACGCAATTGCAGGCGTTGCGAAAGAAAGTGGGCATGGTGTTCCAGAGCTACAATCTTTGGCCCCACATGACCGTTCTGCAAAATGTCATTCACGCGCCGATCAAATTGCTCAAGATTCCGCGCGCTCAGGCCATCGAGGAGGCGGAAGCCCTGCTTTCCCGTATCGGGCTTTATGAAAAGCGCCAAAGCTATCCCGCCCGGCTGTCCGGCGGGCAGCAGCAGCGCGTCGCGATTGCGCGGGCGCTGGCGATGAAGCCCAGCCTGATGCTTTTCGACGAAGTGACGTCGGCTCTGGATCCGGAGCTGGTTCATGAGGTTCTGGTTCTGATGGCGTCCCTGGCGCGGGAGGGCATGACCATGCTTGTCGTTACGCACGAGATCGCCTTCGCCCGGGACGTTTCGTCCCGCGTTCTGTTTTTCGACAAGGGCGTGATCGCCGAGGACGGACCGCCGGAGATCCTGCGCAATCCGCAGAGCGACCGGCTGCGCCAGTTCCTTCATCGTATCCTGCATGACGAGGTTGCCGGCGCGGGTGCGGGCTACGGAGGCACTCAACAATGATCACGGATTTCATTGGTGAAGTTCAGATCTACGGTCCAGGCTTCCTGCTGGCGGCGTGGACGGTTTTCTGGCTGACGATCCTGACGATCGTCGTCAGCTGGGTCTGTGGTTTGCTTGCAGCGCTCGGACATCGGTCGAAGGTGAAGGCCGTCCGCATGGTGGCCGCCTTCTATATCTGGTTCATTCGCGGAACGCCGACCCTCATTCAGGTTTTCATCATCTACTTCGGACTACCGCAGTTCGGGGTCAGGCTATCGCCGTTTACAGCCGGGGTCTTGTCGCTTGGGATCAACAGCGGTGCCTATGTGGCGGAGATCATTCGAGGTGGCCTGACGGCCATTCCGCGCGGTCAGACGGAATCGTCGCTGGCGCTCGGCTTCAGTCCGGCCGAGACGATGCGCAGCATCATTCTGCCGCAGGTGTTCCGTATCATCCTGCCGTCGATTACCAACGAAGCGATCTCGACTCTCAAGAACACATCGCTGTTGTCGACGATCACCGTGGTCGAACTGACACTCTATGCCCAGACCCTGATCGCGGCGACGTTCCGACCGTTCGAATTCTACATTGCGGTTGCCGTGATCTATCTCGTGCTGACGACTTTCCTCACGCAGCTGGCGGCCTGGCTCGAGCGGCGATACGCGCTGCAGAGCTGATGGTCGAGCAGTTTGCGGCCCCCAATCATCGGCCTCCCCGGCGCAGCGCAGCGCCGGGCAAACAAGACTGTCGCCCCCGCGACGGAAGACTGTGAAACGAACCAATCGAAAAGAAGGGAACAAGCCATGAAATTCAAATCCATCGCATTCGCTCTCGCTGCTATCGCCGCCGTTGCCGCCAAGGCCCCGGCGTCCGCCGCCGATCTTGAGCTTCTCGAAGCCGGCAAACTTCAGGTTGCCACCGAAGGCACCTTCCCACCTTTCAGCATGCGCGCGCCCGACGGCTCGCTCGACGGCCTGGAAATTCGGGTCATGACGGAAGTGGCAAAGCGTCTGAACCTGACCTACACACCGGTCCTCATCAAGTGGGACTCGCTGCTGGTTGGCCTGCAGGCGGACCAATACGATGTGATCAGCGCGTCGATGGACATTACTGCGGAGCGCCAGAAGAAGGTGACCTTTGCCAATGGCTGGCTTGAATCCGGCGGCCGTATCGTGGTCCAGGCGGATTCGCCGATCAAGAGCGCGGCCGACCTGAAGGGAAAGACAGTCGGTGCTCTCGTGTCGTCCACCTTTGCGAAAATTGCCGAAGACAAGGGCGCAACTGTCAAGGGCTACAAGGCGGAATCCGACGCCATGCAGGATCTTGTCAACGGCAATATCGACGCAACGATTACCGACTCGATCGCCGGCGCTTATGCGATCAAGAATGCCCATATGCCGCTTGCGATGACGGATGATTTCGTCAGCCGAATCCAGAAGGGCTTCGCCATCAAGAAAGGCAAGCCCGAGCTGGTGAAAGCCATCAACAAGGCGCTGGCGGACATAGTGGCCGACGGCACTTATGCCAAGCTCACGGTTGATTTGATCGGCTTCGATCCGGCTCCGAAAGAGCCGATCCAATCGGTCGAATAAGCGATTTTGCATACCAAGACATGATGATGGGAAGCGGTCGGAACGCGAATATTGCTCCGGCCGCTTTCCACGGTGCATTCGCCGCTCGCTCAAATCGGTCGCATGGCGCTCGATGAAATGGAATATTGCCTGCGGACTCTCCGCGAACACCTGCCTGCGCGCCGCGTGGAACTGGGTTGCATGATCGTCGAGCGGGGATTATGTGCGCCGATAATCACGGCTCGGTAGTTGGCGGTTACAATATTTCCGACGCCGCACAATGCTTGACCGAGCGGTCCGTCGTCGTGTGGCATTTCCTTTCGCAACAGGGTCGACGGGAGCCCGTTCGCCGCCGTTATTACCCCTTGAGATAGCCGATGACAGCATCGGCGATCATGGTGCGGTGGCGTTCGATGGTGCCGGGTTCGGAGAGGTCGCGGCGGAAGATCGAGCCGAAGGTGTAGCGGTTGGAGACACGGAAGAAGCAGAACGCGCTGATCATCATATGAATGTCGATCGGATCGGCCGGTCGCGTGAAGACCCCTTGATCTATGCCGCGTTCCAGGATGCCGGCGATCGTTTCGATGACGGAGACGTTCAGGTCGCGGATTGCCTCCGAGCGCAGCATATGGGCGGCGTGATGAATGTTCTCGATGCTGACCAGCCGGACGAAATCCGGATGCGCCTCGTCATGGTCGAAGGTGGTGGAGATCAGGACCCGCAGCGCCTCTTCCGGCTCCAGGTTTGACAATTGAAGGTCGGCTTCCAGCGTGCGGATCTTGCGATAAGAGCGTTCAAGAACGGCCAGATACAGGCCTTCCTTGCTTCCAAAATAATAGTAGATCATCCGTTTTGAGGTGCGGGTCCGCTCGGCGATGGCATCGACGCGCCCGCCGGCAAGACCATGCGTCGAAAACTCCTCCGTTGCCACTTCCAGGATATTTTCCTGGGTGCGCTGGGGGTCGTTCTTCCTGCCGTTCTCAGCTTTGCCTGCCATGCTCCGCCGCTCCCCCTCCGGCGCCGTCATCTTCAAAGTCGCACACCTTTGGCGCGGCCATCCGCATCCAGTTTCCGGTATGGCTGTAAAGTCTTAAAGAGCTTGAAGCCTGCTTTCAATAGATGCCTCTTGACATACGTACCAGTTCGTACATTTTATCCCTGCGCTGGTTGTTCCTGAGGAGGCGGCTCCGGCGCGGATATCTGGTCACGACATTGTACGGCCGTTGCGGATGCAGCAAATGGTAAGCAATGGGCGTCGGCGAGATCCTTTCGGGAGGACGGGCATGACACGCATCATCGATTTCTATTTTCTTGGGCTGAAGGCAATCATCGCCTTCCTGCTGGCCGCCATGGTCGTGCTGGTGTTCGGCAATGTCGTGCTGCGCTACGCACTCAATCAGGGCATCACCTCGTCCGAAGAACTCTCCCGGGTTTTCTTCATCTGGCTGACATTTCTGGGGGCCGTCGTCGCCATGCGCGAACATGGACACCTCGGGGTCGATTCGCTGCTGAAGCGTCTGCCACCTGCTGGTGCCAAGCTCGCGGTGCTTTCGGGGCAGGGGCTGATGCTGGTGGCAACGGCGCTGATGATCAGCGGCAGCTGGACGCAGACGTTGATCAACCTGCCGGCGACCATGCCTGCCACGGGATTGTCCATGGGTTTCTTCTACGGCGCGGGCCTGGCCTTCGGAATCCCCACCTTCCTGATCATTCTTTGGGATGCCTTTTGCGTCGCCACCGGCCGCATCGACGTGACGACCGCACAACTCGTCCTCGACAGCGAGGAGCAGGTGGCTCTCGACGATCACCCCGTGCCGGCGCTCGGTATCGGCGCGACGAAAATCTGAGGAGTACGCCATGACCCTGACCATCTTCCTCGGCGCTCTTCTCGGCCCCATGGCACTCGGCGTGCCGATCGCCTTCGCGCTCATCCTCAGCGGTGTCGCGCTGATGCTGTACATGGGCATTTTCGATCCCCAGATCGTCGCGCAGAACGTCATGAACGGTGCCGACAGCTTTCCGCTGATGGCGGTTCCCTTCTTTCTTCTGGCCGGCGAGGTGATGAATACCGGCGGGCTTTCCAAGCGGATCGTCAATCTCGCCATGGCCCTTGTCGGCCATGTGCGCGGCGGGCTCGGGTTCGTCGCCATCTTTGCCGCGTGCATATTGTCCAGCCTTTCCGGTTCGGCTGTTGCGGATGCGGCAGCGCTCGGCGCGCTGCTTTATCCGATGATGCTGAAATCCGGGCATGACCCGGCCCGCACCGGCGGACTGCTCGCCTCAGCCTCGGTGATCGGCCCGATCATTCCGCCGTCGATCGGCTTCATCCTCTATGGTGTCGTTGGTGGCGTCTCGATCACCAAGCTCTTCCTGGCCGGCATCGTTCCGGGCCTGCTGATCGCGCTGGCACTGTGCATCACCTGGCTGATGGTCGCCCGCAAGGAGCAGTTCGCGCTGCCGCCGCGCCAAAGCGGTGCGGTCCGCATGAAAGCCTTCGTCGATGCCATTTGGGCATTGATGCTGCCCGTCATCATCGTCTTCGGTCTGAAATTCGGCGTCTTCACGCCGACGGAGGCTGGTGTCGTTGCGGCCGTTTATTCGCTGTTCGTCGCCATGGTGATCTACCGCGAACTGCCGCCGTCGCGGCTGTTTCATGTCTTCGTGGCGGCGGCGAAGATTACCTCAGTGGTAATGTTCCTCGTCGCCTGTGCCGCAGTGTCAGCCTGGCTGATCACCGTCGCCGACGTGCCCGGCGATCTCGTCGCACTGCTCGAGCCGCTGATGGACAACCAGACGCTGCTGCTGATCGCCATCATGGTGCTGATCGTGCTCGTCGGCACCGCCATGGACATGACGCCGACCATCCTGATCATGACACCCGTCCTGATGCCGGTGATCAAGCAGGCGGGCATCGACCCGGTCTATTTCGGCGTCCTGTTCATCATCAACAATTCCATCGGCCTGATCACGCCGCCTGTCGGCACGGTGCTCAATGTCATCTGCGGTGTTTCCAAGCTGTCGATGGAAGATCTGATGAAGGGCGTCATGCCCTTCCTGATCGCCGAACTGATCGTCCTCTTTCTCCTCGTCCTGTTCCCGCAGCTGGTGACCGCACCGGTTGCATGGTTCGGGCATTGAGGCGGAAAGGCGTTGTCGCAAGCATTCAACCGGCCGGGAAATCCCGGCCAAAATCTGGGAGGAAAAGCATGTTGAACAGGATGTTGAAACTGGCATTGGGGCTCGCGCTGCCCGCAATGCTTCTGGCCGGGACCGCCTCGGCGGAGATCCGCGAAACGACGCTGAAATTTGCGAGTGCCAACAACAAGGGTCATCCGCAGGTTACCGGCATGGAGAAGTTCGCCGAAATCGTCAAGGACAAGAGCGGCGGCAAGATCGAGGTCAAGCTGTTTCCGGGCGGTGTGCTCGGAGGCGACGTGCAGACCGTTTCCGCACTTCAGGGCGGCGTCGTCGAGATGCTGGTGCTGAACGCCGGTATTCTGGCGAGCAACGTCAAGGCATTCGGCGCGGTCGACCTGCCGTTCCTGTTCAATAGCGGCGAGGAGGCCGACAAGATCATGGACGGCCCATTCGGCAAGAGCCTGAGCGACAAGCTGCCGGATACCGGCCTCGTCGGCCTTGCCTATTGGGAACTGGGTTTCCGCAACCTCACCAACAACCGGCATCCGGTCACCAAGCTCGAGGACATCAAGGGCCTGAAGATCCGCACCCTGCAATCGCCGATCCCGATCGAGCTGTTCAACAGCCTCGGCGCCAATGCCGTGCCGCTGCCTTACACTGAACTCTACACGGCGCTTGAAACCGGCACGGTGGACGGCCAGGAAAACCCGGCCGCCAACATTCTCAATGCCAAGTTCTTCGAAGTGCAGAAGTACATGACGGTGACCCGCCATCAGTACAATCCGCAGATCGTGCTGATCAGCAAGATCTTCTGGGACAAGCTGAACGACGAGGAAAAGGCGGTTCTTCAGTCGGCTGCGACTGAGGCCCGCGATTACCAGCGCACGGTCTCGCGCGAGGTGGATGCCAAGGCGATGGCCGAGATCAAGGCGACCGGCATGGAAGTCTCCGAACTCAGCCCGGAAGAAACGCAGAAGCTGCGCGATGCCGTGAAGCCACTGGTCGACAAGTTCAGCGGTGAAATCGGCCCTGACACCGTCTCGCTGCTCTTCAAGGAACTTGCGGCTGCCCGCGGCCAATAATGCGTCCGCCGGCTCGCCTTCGGGCGGGCCGGCCCATCCTTTCTGACAATCACGGAACCTGCTGCAATGGTCGAGACACGTTTGAAACCCTTGAAGGCCGGATTGATCGGCGCGGGCATCCAGGCCTCGCTGACGCCGGCGATGCATATGCAGGAAGGTGCCGCTCAAGGCTTTGCCTATGACTATCAACTGATCGACCTCAACCAGCGCGGCCTGACGCCGAACAGCTTGCCGGACCTCCTGAACCAGGCCGAAAAGCAGGGGTTGAGCGGTCTCAATATCACCCATCCCTGCAAGCAACTGGTCATTCCTTTTCTTGACGAACTCTCGGATGAGGCCCGTGCGCTTGGAGCCGTCAACACGGTCGTTCTCAAGAACGGCCGACGGTACGGCCATAATACCGACTGGTGGGGCTTTGCGGAGAGTTTTCGCCGCGGGCTTCCCGGAGCCGCACTTGATGCGGCTGTCCAGATTGGTGCGGGGGGCGCAGGCGTTGCAACCGCCTATGCCATCCTTTCGCTCGGCCTGAAGAGGTTGACGGTTTTCGACATCGAGCCGGAAAGGGCAGCGCAGTTGGCAGAGGCGATGTCGGCTCTTTTCCCGGAAGCGGCCATCTCGGCGTGCGGCGATCTGGCCACAGCGATGCAAACCGCATCCGGTCTGATCCATGCGACGCCCACCGGCATGGCAAAATATCCGGGGGTTCCGCTTCCCCCGGACCTGCTGGCAGCCCATCACTGGGTGGCCGAAATCGTCTATTTCCCCTTGGAAACGGAACTTCTGAAGGCGGCAAGACAACGGGGCTGCCGGGTATTGAACGGCGGCGGCATGGCGGTGTTCCAGGCTGTGGGCGCTTTCCGTCTCTTTACCGGACAGGAGCCGGATGCCGTTCGGATGATGCAACATTTCGACAGTCTGACATCGGGCAATCTTTCAAGCGAGGATCCGCGATGAAAACGTCCATAGCGACGGTATCGATCAGTGGCGAATTGCCGGAGAAGCTGGCGGCGATCGCCAAGGCAGGATTCGACGGCGTCGAGATCTTCGAGAACGATTTCCTCGCGTTTGACGGCAGTCCTGCGGATGTGGGCCGGATGGTGCGCGATCACGGTCTGGAGATCACGCTGTTCCAGCCGTTCCGTGATTTCGAAGGCATGCCGGAGCCGCATCGCACCCGCACCTTCGATCGGGCAGAGCGCAAGTTCGATATCATGCAGCAACTTGGCACCGACCTGGTGCTGATTTGCTCGAATGTGTCGCCGGTGTCTCTCGGCGGCATCGATCGGGCGGCAGCGGATTTCCATGAGCTTGGCGAACGGGCGGCGAAACGCGGCCTCCGGGTCGGTTACGAGGCGCTTGCCTGGGGGCGGCATATTTTCGATCATCGCGATGCCTGGGAAATCGTCCGGCGCGCCGATCATGCCAACATCGGCCTGATCCTCGACAGCTTCCACACGCTGTCGCGCAAGATCGACATCAACTCGATCCGCTCGATTCCCAAGGAGAAGATCTTCATCGTCCAGCTGGCCGATGCGCCACTGATCGACATGGACCTGCTCTACTGGAGCCGCCACTTCCGCAACATGCCCGGCGAGGGGGATCTGCCGGTTGTGGCCTTCACCAGCGCCATCGCCGAGACCGGTTATGATGGCTATTTCTCGCTGGAAATCTTCAACGACCAGTTCCGCGGCGGCTCTGCGAAGGCAATCGCCGCCGATGGCCATCGCTCGCTCATCACGCTTGGTGACCGGGTGCGGCGCGGCCCGAATGCGACGGGGCTTACCGTTGCCGCGATGCCGGACCGCGCGCCGGTGAAAGGCGTCGGTTTCGTTGAGTTCTCCGTCGATGAAACAGATGCAGCCGAACTGGTTGCCATCCTGTCCACGCTCGGATTTCACAAGACGGCGCAGCACAGGACCAAGCAGGTCAGTGTCTACCAGCAGGGCGAGATCCGGCTGCTGATCAACACCGAGCGGGCAGGCTTCGCCAATGCCTCCTATGCGGTGCACGGGCCGTCCGCCTATGCCACGGCACTGGTGGTCGAGGACGCTGCAGAGTCGATGGCCCGCGCGACGGCGCTGGGCGCCGAATCGTTCAGCCAACCGGTCGGCTCCGGCGAGGTGGACATTCCCGCCATCCGTGGTGTGGGCGGAGGGGTTATCTATCTACTTGATAAGAAATCCGATCTTGGCCGCATCTGGGACATTGATTTCCTGACCGTGCAAGACGACGAGAAAAGTCCATCCGCCCATCTGCGTACCATCGACCATATCGCCCAGACGGTGGCCTATGAGGAAATGCTGACCTGGCTGCTGTTCTATACCGCAATCTTCCAGACGCAGAAGACACCGATGGTGGATATCATCGATCCGGCCGGCGTCGTTCGCAGCCAGGTGATCGAGAATGCCGCCGGCACCTTGCGCATCACGCTGAACGGCGCTGAAAACCGGCGCACGCTCGCCGGCCACTTCATCGCCGAAACCTTCGGCTCGGGCATCCAGCATCTGGCCTTCAGCACCGACGATATCTTCGCAACGGCTGCGGCGTTAAAACAGAACGGTTTTCGACCGCTGCACATTTCGCCCAACTATTACGACGATGTCGAAGCGCGCTTCGGCCTTGATCCGGAGCTCAGCGAGCGGCTGAAGGCGGAAAACATCCTCTACGATCGCGACGAGTACGGCGAATTCTTCCAGCTCTACAGCGGTACCTATGGCGAGGGGTTCTTCTTCGAGATCGTCGAACGGCGCGGCTATCGCGGTTATGGCGCCGCCAATGCCATCTTCCGCATCGCAGCCCTCAAGAAGCAGATCCGGCCGGACGGCATGCCCGCTCTTGCGAAGACGCGGTCAAGATCACAATAGACGAACTGCATTCCAAAAGGACAACCAAGCCGGGGCGCCCGCCCCCTGTCGCCATGGTGCCCTGCGCCTTCTGAACAGGCGTCAGCGCCAGCCAAGAGCCGGCGCGATGTGGGTCAGGATTGCCTCGATAACATGGGCATTGTAGTCCACGCCAAGTTGGTTGGGGACGGTCAACAGCAAGGTGTCGGCTTCGGCGATTGCCTCGTCCTTGATCAGTTGCGCGATGAGGACGTCTGGCGCCGCGGCATAGCTCCGACCGAAGATCGCGCGGGTTTTCTCGTCGATGAACCCGATCTTGTCTTCGTCTTTATCCCCATAACCGAAATAGGCGCGATCGCGATCGTCCACCAACGCAAAAATGCTGCGGCTGACCGAAACTCTGGGCTCGCGCTCGTGACCGGCCGCCTTCCATGCCTCGCGAAAAACCCGGATCTGGTCGGCCTGCTGGACGTGAAACGGGAGCCCGCTCTCGTCATCCTTCAGGGTGGAGCTTTGCAAGTTCATCCCCATTCTGGCGGCCCAGGCTGCCGTGGCATTTGAGCTTGCTCCCCACCAGACGCGGTCTCGCAGACCGGCGGAATGCGGTTCGACACGCAACAGGCCGGGGGGATTGGGGAACATCGGCCGTGGGTTGGGCTCCGCGAAGCCTTCGCCCCGCAACACATCGAGAAGGACTTCCGCATGGCGCCGTGCCATGTCGGTTTCGCTTTCGCCCTCAGTCGGCACGTAACCGAAATGGCGCCAACCATCGATGACCTGCTCTGGTGATCCGCGGCTGATGCCCAACTGTAGGCGCCCACCCGCAATAAGATCGGCGGCACCCGCATCCTCAGCCATGTACAGTGGATTCTCGTACCGCATGTCTATGACGGCCGTGCCGATCTCGATACGGCTGGTTCTGGCGCCGATCGCCGCCAGCAGCGGGAACGGCGAAGCGAGTTGGCGTGCGAAGTGATGCACGCGAAAATACGCTCCGTCGGCGCCAAGTTCCTCAGCAGCAACCGCCAGGTCGATGGACTGCAGAAGCGCGTCAGCAGCCGACCGCGTCTGTGACTGAGGGGAGGGAGTCCAGTGGCCGAACGAGAGAAAACCGATCTTCTTCATAGCATGCACCCTGAGAGTATCGCCTGTGTGGAATATGCTTCTTTTACATAATTTCCGCCGGACAAACAGACGCCGCCATGCTGTTTCAGATAACGACGAGGCTCAGAGTTCGGATATTTTTGCGTGGCGTTATTTCCGCGCTGCCCTGCATCTTTTGAAGGATGTCGCCTGGCACCACCTCATGAATTTCCCCGACTGCGTCCTCAATCCACATTGCGGCAGCTGGGCGGTCGAAAGCGACGGCGGCACCTTTTCGGAAGGCTACGATGACGAACAGATATTTTGGGAGATCATCGATTTCCGCAACCTTGCCCGCCGAAGCGGGATAGGCTGTCCTTGAGGGGTCATCGGCGCTGAATGGCGATGATGACCACTTACCTCATTCATTCAGACACTGACGCGCCGAGCTTCCTTGTCGGCTGACTTGCGATCCGCTCCGTGCTTTTCGATGATCGTCTTCGCATCTTCGATGGAAATGCGGTGCTTTTTTGCGAATGGCTTGATTTCGTAGGGTTCGTCTGCTGCCGTTTGAGTGCTGGACATCTGTTTACTCCTGTTGGAAACAAGCTCAACATCCGGTCGAGCTTCAATTGATTGAAGGGGAGAGATCGCCTGGAGAGCTGGCTCATCGAGCCGCACTTGAGCCAAATGCGGCCTCTTGGGCGTTAGTGGATATATGGGGTCGGCGATGCTGCCGATCAATGGGCGGTGGATTCTAGACCAAAGCCGCGTGAGGAAATTCAATGTCCGATCAATGGCCGATGTTCATACTACAGTCAATCGTCGTGGTGGGACTGGTAGGCGCATTTTTCATACGTGGCGCAGGCGACTAAGCGTGGTTGCTCAAGGACGAGCCCTTGCGCAACCAACTCTTCTCTCGTTTTTTGAAGATCGGCCTCAGGCTGAAAACATTCCGGTCAAACGGCGTCGGCACCGATTGCCGCCAGTGCGGCTCGTGCGACCTCGAAATCCTGGTCGCCAGTTCCCGAACCCACGCCGATGCCACCGACAAGCCGGTTGCCGAAGCGGATCGGCAAGCCGCCGGGCAATGGCGTAACGCCGCCTTGCGAGGCGATGCCGGCGGCCGTACCGAATTCGGTGCTCATCGCGCCCGTCGGCGCATTGATCGAAGCAGCGGTTCGTGCCTTGGCGCGAGCGGTATGCATGCTCAGATATTTGGCTCCGTCCATTCGAACGCTGGCAATCACCTCTCCGCTCACATCGACGAGGAAGATGCATTGTGGAACCTTTATGGCTTCGGCTTGAGTGATCGCAGCAGCCAAGGCCGTCATGGCGCCCGAATGGGTCAACGCGAGCGTTTCCCGTGTTACGGTCATGGGTGTATTCCTTTCATTGAATCTGCTCGGTCTCCCAGGTTCATCTCAGCCATGAATAGCCTCCCTTGTCCCTACGGGTTCGGTCTCCGTGTGATTGTCCGGATTTTCTCCGGTGGAGACTTGCAAAGCGGTCTCGTCTTCATCGCGGAGTATGAGGCTTGCGGCCCCGATGAGGCCGGCATGCCGGCCCAATTGTGCCGGTACGACCGGCACATCGCGATAGGCCGGCATGGCGCGGTTGCGGATTGTCGCCTCGACTGTCTCGCGCAACAGATCGAACCCATTTGAAATGCCGCCGCCCATCACCAGCACATCCGGCGAGTAAAGATGCAGAAGATTGGTAAAGCCGATACCCAGCCATCGTGCCTCGTCCTCCAGCAGGGAAATTGCCATCGGATCGCCAACCCGCACCGCATCGACAACATCGCGGCCGGTCACCTCGGCGTCGCCGGACAGGACACGCAGCCTCGAACCATCCCCTGCAACCGTTATCGCTGTTGCACGCCGGCCGAGCGCGGTGCCGGAGGCAACGGCTTCAAAACAGCCGGTCGCGCCGCAGAAACAACGTTCACCTTTGTCCGTAATCGTCATGTGGCCGATTTCGGCGGCAAGCCCCCGCCGCCCGTGCATGATCCGCCCATCGACAATCACGCCGCCGCCGATCCCAGTCGAGATCGTGACGAAGACCAGGGAATTGGCGCCTTTGCCGGCGCCGAAGTGCCATTCGCCGAGAGCTGCGGCGTTGGCATCGTTTTCGAGCCGGACCGGCAAGCCGAGCCGATCGCTGAGAATGCCGGCCAGTGGCACATCGTGCCAGCCGGACAATGTCGGCGCACCGAGAACGATTCCCGCTTTCGGATCGAGCGGCCCGGGCGCTCCAATGCCAATCCCGGCAACGACGGCGTCGGGCACCTCCCTGCGCACCGTTTCAGCCAGTATTTCGATCTGGCCGACAACCGCCATCACGCCATCCCTGGCAAGGGTGGGAACCGATGCGAATGCCAGAAGTCTACCCTCGCGATCGACGAGCGCGGCGCGAAGCTCCGTTCCGCCGAGATCAAATGCGAGGGCGACTTTGCTCATCGGATGTCGGTCTCCAGAGCATGCAGCCAGGCCATTCGCGCTGCCAGATCCTTGTCGCCGAAGGCGAGAGAACCGAGCACGACGGTTTGAGCGCCGGCGCCACGCAGGAGCGGCACGGTCTGTTCGCGGATGCCGCCATCGGCAGCCAGAATAATGTCCTGCTCGCGGCCTGCCTGCTTCAGCAAAGTGCGCGCTTCAATCAGCCGGTTGCAGGCCTTTTCCGAGAGGCTTTGCCCTTTGACCCCGATCGACGTTCCCAGAAGCGTCACGAAGGCGACATGCGCCAGAAATGGCACGACCCCGGCAACCGGCGTTTCCAGACGCAGCACGACCCCGGCCTCGGCGCCGAGTTCCTTGGCCAGCTTGACAGCACGCAGGCCGGCCTCGCCATTTTCGGCATGAACGCTGATCAGATCGGCGCCGGCTTCGATGAATTGCCGCGTCTGTTCCTCGACGATTTCCGCCTCGACCATCAGATGCACGTGGATCGGTTTGGCGGTCAGCTTGGCGATGCGGGCGACGAAATCCGGGAAAAACAGAAAGCCGGGCGTGAAGCGGGCGTCGGCGACATCGATATGGTGCAGATCGACATGCGCTTCGATACGCTTCAGATCCGCCTCCATATTGGCAAGGTCGGCCGACCAGAGCGAGAATTCGCCGAGCAGCCGGTCGCGCGGCAGGGCGGCGATGGTGGCCGGGCCGGAAAGGGGGGTGGACGTCATGGCGTAACGAGGCTCCGGTTCTTGAAATGGGTCATGAGGAAATGGTCGATGGCTGCGCGGGTCTCGGCCAGATGCCGGGTCTTGTCGGCCGCCTTGGCGGCAACCTCGACGAACCGGGCATGCGGAATGGCGTCAGCCAGCAGCCAGGCTGAATCAAGGGGATGAACGGCATCCTGCGCATTGCCGATCACCAGCGCCGGCAGCGGCAATGCGGCAGTATCCGCCTTCGAAACGCCCGGACCGTCGGCAGCGATCCCCGCCAGAACATCGACGAAGGGCACGGCGTTCGGCCGATCGAAATAACCCAGCAGGGATGCGAAATTATCGGGGGCCTCGACACGCAGGAGCCGGGCGGTGTCGGAATGGAGGAACAGGTCACGTGCCCGCTCAAGCGGGTTCGACCGGATCAGGTCCGCGATCTCGCGGATGGGCGCCATGTTCGCCGGCGTTGGGGCAAACGTCCAGGCGGGGCGGACCAGAATGAGCCCGGTCACCCGGCCCGGAAAGGCATGCGCGAGATGAAGCGCGACCGCTGCTCCCATCGAGATTCCACCAGCGACGAATTGCCGGATGCCCTGGCGATCGGCAGCGGCAAGCACGTCCTTGGCAAACATCGCGATCGAGAAGTCGGGTCTGCTGCCGAGGGATGAGCCGCCATGTCCCCGGCATTCGACGGTGACCCTGCGCCACGCGCCGGACCCATCGGGAAAAGCCTGTGCGACCTGTGCCTCGTCTCCGCCGAGTCCATGCTGAAACACGACCGGCTGTCCTTCGCCGCCGTCAAAGACGCAAAGCTTGGCATCATCGCGCTGAAGGTCGGCGACACGGACCATCAGGTCAGCCCTTTCAGTAAGGCGGCGACGCCGGGCGCTTCCTCAGCCGACAGGCCGTGGGTGACGAGCGGGCCGTCAAATCCCGTCGCCTTCAGGCGGTCGACGAAATCGGCGAAGTCGATGACACCTTGCCCGGCGGTGGCAAAACGTCCGTCCGCATGGCGATCCTTCGCGTGGGCCATCGCAATGTGGCCGGCGGATGTTTCCACCGCATCAGCGACGATCTTGCGGGCCTCGTCCTTCGTTGCCAGCTCGAACAGGTTTGCCGGGTCCAGCACGATGCGCAGATGCTTCGATCCCATTTCGGCGATCAGCCGGACGGCATCATTGGCCGAGGTGACGATGTTGGCCTGCTCGGGTTCGATACCGAGATCGATGCCATGCTGCTCGGCGATTGCCAGAGCCTTGGCCATCTCGGTCGCCATATCCGCCCATGCCGATGGATCGGCATTGTCGGGGTGGTGCGCCCAATGATCGGCGGCATTGCGGCTGCCGGTGCACAATGTCACCAGCGGAATGGAGAGGGCGGCCGCCGCCTCGATCACGACGGTGAGCTGGCGCAGGCCGCTATCGCGCACGGCCTTGTCGGGATGCGCCATGTTGTAGGTGCCGGAGAGTGCTGCCAGCGATACGCGGGTCTGTTTCGATGCTGTCTTTATCGCTGAGATAACACCGAGAGAGATGCTGTCGGGCATCGAAGGCAGGCCGGCGCAGGCCAGATTGAACTGCGTCGTCGCAAAGCCGCTTTGCCTGACCGATGCAAGCACGTTCAGCGGGTCCGATCCGGCAAAGGTCTTGGCGAAGATCCCGATCTGCATCAGACCGATCCCGTTACTGAGGCCAGTTCGACACGCTCGCCGGTTTCCACCGAGCGGGCGATGGCGACCATGGCGCGGATCGAGGCGATGCCGTCTTCGATGTCGGCCCCGCGCATCGGGGCGCCGGTCAGAACCGTATCGGCCAGACCCTCCAGCTGGCGGCGGAAGAAGTGGCCGTCGGCACCCAGCGGTTTGCGGGTCGTTGCGTCCTTCTCATGGAAGATTTCGACTTCGCTTGCCCG
The DNA here is from genome assembly GCF_017873135.1 of Rhizobium herbae. GTDB lineage: Bacteria > Pseudomonadota > Alphaproteobacteria > Rhizobiales > Rhizobiaceae > Pararhizobium > Pararhizobium herbae. The sequence continues at coordinate 168,338 of NZ_JAGGJV010000006.1, forward strand.
CAGGTACCAGGGGTTGAAGGTCTTGGCGAGGACGGAGCCGTTTTCGCCATAGAGCTGGAAGCCCTCGTGCCAGTCCATGCGCACGGCGACGGTCAGGTCGAGATGGCCGAGCGCGCCGTTGGCGAATTCGGTCTCGACGAACCAGCAATAGGCGCCGGCCCGTTCCAGAAGGCGGGCCCGCACCGCGACGATCTCGCCGCAGAAGAAGCGGGCGGTATCGACCAGGTGCGAACCGTGCGCCAGCATGAAATACTGCCGCAGGTCGGCCTTGGGATTGCCGGCCGGTTTTTTCGCCAGCTTGCTGGTGATCGGCAAAGGCTGCACTGCGTCGGTGTTGGTGTAGCGATGGGTGGAATCGCAATACCAGGCTTTCATGGCGAAGATGTCGCCGATATCGTTGCGCACGAAGTCGTGGGCCGCTTCCAGCGCCGGGTCGAAGCGCTTCATGTGGCCGACCTGCAGCACCTTGCCGGAACGTTTCACCGCATCGGCGAGTTCCCGGCCTTCCTCGATGGTCACGCCGGTCGGCTTCTCGCAAAGCACGTGCTTGCCGGCATCGAGCGCCCTGATCGACATCGGCACGTGATAGGCATCCGACGTGGCGACGATGACGGCTTCCAGCTCCCGATCGGCCAGCATGGTATCGTAGTCGGCATACATCTTCTGCGGTTCGTAGGTCGCGCCCATGCGCGCCAGAAGATCGGGCGCCGCATCGCAGATCGCATACAGGTCCGCATTTCGGGCCTTGACGCAGGATTCCAGATGCGCGAACTGGGCAATCGGCCCGCAACCCAGCACGCCAACGCGCAGACGCCGGCTTTCTTTTTCGATCATCGTCTTCTTCCTCAGGCGCCGTAGCTGCGCATCGTTTGGCGATTGACTTTCACGGCAGCAGCCGGATCGGCCGCCGCGGTGTCGGATTCTTCTTCCAGGACGAGCCAGCCGTTGAATTTCGGTGCGGCGGCAACGATGTCGATCACCGCCGGCGTGTCGCAGACGCCCTTGCCGAGCATGGCCCATTTGCCGCTGGCATCGACATCCTTCAGGTGGAGGTAGCGGATACGATCCCGATAGGTCCGCAGCGTGTCGAGAATGTCGGCATGGCCGCGCAGGATATGGCCCGTGTCCGGTACCCAACCGACCAGATCCCTGTCGAGCAGCGAGAAAATCCGGTCGTAGTCGGCGCGGTCGAACAGCAGCGTATTGTGGTGCGAGCTTGGATGGACTGCGACATCCACACCCGATGTCTTGCCCAGTTCACCAGCCCGATTGTAGAATTCGGCGGCGATGGCAAACTTGTCGTCGCGCAGGCCCTCGGAAACGACGGTTGCCGAGCCGATCGAAACCATCGCTCCGGGGAATTCTGCGGCGAAATCGATCCAGCGCCGTGTTGTCTCGAGATCGGCGCCGATTTCTTCCTTTACCGTGAAGCCGCTTTTCGAGCCCATGGCAAAGGAAACGAGCGTGAGGTCATTGTCTTTCAGGGCGGCAGCGAACGCGGCCGGCTTGCCGGCATAGCGGCCGATCATTGTGTCGGTGATCTCGATGCCGCTGTAGCCGCCCTGCGAAATCGCCCGCAGAAGATCGTCCGGGCCGCCGGCAAAGGCGCTGCCGAGCATTTCCCAGGTGAAGGTCTGGCAGCCGACTTTGAGGTCCTTGGTCATAGGCTTGTTCCCTGATTCCGCCTGTGTCAGGCCTTCGATGATGTGCCGATGGAAGAAGAACACCAGGACGCCGGATGGCGATAGGATCCGACCTCAAGCACGGTGGTTCCGGCATCAACGCCGACCGCGCCATGCAAAAACTTGCTGCGAACTGCCATCGTGACATGCCCGACAGAAGACGCACCGCTGAGGGGTTTTTTACCATCAGTCATTTTTCTTCCCAAGGAAACTGGCAGCCTCCAAACCGCAGCAGCTTGCCGTATGTGTCATTAAAATTTGTCGCGCGTCAATAAATAAAATGCTTTATTGCTTCCGGGAGGCTGCCGCCTTTCGATGCGGGCATGCATGTCATGGGTGTGGAATCGGTGGAGGAAGTCGACTCAATGAGTGCGAAAACAAAACTGGGTATTGGCGTCATCGGATGCGGCAATATCTCGATGACCTATCTGCGCAATGCAGCGCTTTTCGGTGAGGTGGAACTCAGGGCATGCGCGGATATCTCAGCCGACATGTCGGCGTTGCGGGCGGCGGAATACGGAATCCGCGCACTGGGCGTGGATGCGCTCCTGGCTGATCCGGAGGTCGATCTCGTCCTCAATCTGACAATCCCCGCGGTCCATTACGACGTGACACTGGCGGCATTGTCGGCGGGCAAGCACGTCTTTACCGAGAAACCGCTGGCAACCTCTGCCGCTGACGGCCGGAAGCTGGTGGCGGAAGCAACGCGTCGGAGCCTGCTGCTCGGTTCGGCGCCCGATACGTTCCTGGGTGCGGCAGGACGGCGTGCACGCCGCCTGATGGACAAGGGTGCCATCGGCCGCCCCGTGACCGGCACGGCCTTCATGATGGGCCGTGGCATGGAACACTGGCACCCCAACCCGCAATTCTACTATCAGCCCGGCGGCGGTCCGGTTTTTGATATGGGGCCTTATTATTTGACCATGCTGGTCAATCTTCTGGGGCCGGTCAAAAGCGTCATGGCCTTGGCGACGAAGGGCCAGGAAGAACGCCGGATCACTGCCGAAGGCCCGTTTCAGAACACCACTTTCAGCGTTGGAACGCCGACCAACGTCCTGTCCCTGCTCGAGTTCCATTCGGGAGCGACGGTCAATTTCGGGGCCTCCTGGGATGTCTTCCGACATTCCAACCATCCGATCGAACTGCATGGCACGGAGGGTTCACTGCGATTGCCGGATCCCGATACGTTCGGCGGAACGGTGTCACTGTCGGAACGCGGTGCCGAATGGGTGAATTTCGAAAGCGAAGACGAGCTCTATGGTGCCCCCAACTGGCCATATGCTGCTCCCGATCGGGCCAATTATCGCATGCTCGGCGTCGCCGATCTCGTCCGGGCTTTGGCCGATGGCCGCGCGCCGCGCGCTTCCGGCGATCTCGCCCTGCATGTCCTTGAGATCATGGAGGCTATCCTTGCGTCCGGCGAGAGCCGCACCTCGGTTGCCATCGCGGGCAGTGTCGTCCAGCCGCCGTTGCTCGGCGAAGACGAAGCGCGCAGTCTGCTGGCATAGGGGCGCTGGTGATGACCGTACCACTTGACCCGGGGGCACAACGTGTCCTCGATCTTGGCCGTGCCGCTGCCGGTGTACCTTTCGAGGCGGGGACCCCGGACGAGGCCAGAGCAGCCTATGATGCCGGTTGCCCCACCCTTCAGGGTGACAAGGAGCCCGTGAGCGTGATCAAGGATATCGGGATCGCCGGCCCCGAGGCTCCGATCGCGTTGAGAATCTATCGAGGAAAGGGTGCGCCGGTTTCCGGTGCGCCTGCCTTGCTCTATCTTCACGGGGGTGGATGGGTGATCGGCAATCTGGAATCGCATGACGAAATCTGCCGATGGTTTGCCAATCTCGCCGGTTGCGTCGTGGTCTGTCCCGACTACCGGCTTGCCCCGGAACACAGATTTCCAGCCGGCTTGCAGGATTGCGCGGCGACCCTTGTCCATATGGCCTGTGCCGCCGTGGAACTTGGCATTGACGCCGCACGGATTGCCGTTGCGGGAGACAGCGCCGGCGGCAATCTCGCCGCCGTATTGGCGTTGATGGCGCGCAACGGCGATGTGCCGCCGTTATCGGCGCAATTGCTGATCTATCCGAACACGGATGCGGCCCAATCTGCCGACAGCTATCGCAGGTTTTCAGAAGGGTATGGCCTCTCGACATCGACGATGAAGTGGTTTCGCAATCACTATATCCGAAGCGAGGCCGATATTGCCGATTGGCGGGTGTCGCCATTGACGGTGGACCGTCTCGACGGCGTTGCGCCGGCTTTCGTTGTCACTGCCGGATACGATATCCTGGCCGATGAGGGGCTAGCCTATGCGGAGCGTCTGGCTCTGACCCGCGTTCCGCTGGTGCGGCGGCACCGGCCGGATCAGATTCACGGGTTTGTTTCCATGGGCCGGCATATCCCGGCTGCTCTTGAAACGGTGCAGGAAGCGGTTGCCGCATGGCGGAGTTTCGACCCGGCCTGATCAGGCCGATTGGCGCATGACCAATGTGCTGCTGAGGCTTATCCGGCGGACGGCGGGTTCAGGCCGCCCTTCGGTCTCGTCGAGAAGCGCCAGCAGCATTTCGACGCTATGTCCGGCCATTGCCGCGAAATCCTGCGCCATGGTCGTGAGCGGCGGGCACGTATAGCGGCTCAGCGGATGGTCGTCATGCGCGGCTACGCGGAGATAGCTGTCGCTTTTGCGGCCCACCCCGATGCCCCGCGAATACGCGGCGGCCATCACTCCGAAGGCGAGGCGGTCGTTGGAGCATAGGATCGCCTTGCTCGGGAGCGTGCCTTTTGCCAGCAGGGCTTCGGTCTGCTCATAGCCAATGCGCTCGAAATCCCAGCTGTAGTCCTTGGTGTTGCCAAAAACGATCGGCTCCAGGCCCAGTGTTTCCATCGTGGTGATGTAACCGTCGAGACGCTCGCCCGAATTGTGGTTCACGTGGGGTATGTCGAAATAGGCAGGAGGTTCGCCCGAACGACACAGATAGTCGACGATCGTCGCAACGCTCTGCCGATTGTTGTTGCCGATGAAAGGTGTATTCCCTTCGATATAGGTGTCGAAATAAACCACGGGGATGTCCTGGCTCAGCTTCTCGAATACCCGTGGATCGGATGTCAGGCCGAGCGGCGCAACGATGGCGCCGGCGACCTTCAGAGACATGATCGTATTGGCTGCCTCAAGCTCGAGTTCCGGCAGGCCGTGCGAGGAAATCACGATCGGCCAGTAACCTTCGTCGCGCAAACGCAGTTCGAGGCGATTGACCATTTCCGCGTAAAAGGGATCGGTGATGGCGGGAACCAGGATGCCGACATTGCGTGTGCGCTTGCGGTTGAGGTTGCGCGCGAAAATGTTCGGACGGTAGTCGGAGGCGTTCAACGCCATTTCGATCCGTTCCCGCGTCGCGGATTTGACGCTACCCGGATCGTCGAAATACTTCGAAAGCGTAGGCCTGGAAACTCCGCAGGACCTTGCGAAGTCCTCCATGGTCCGATGCGTCAGCTTGGTCATCTGCCCTTTCGACTTCTAAAATTCGAGCGCCCACGTATGGATATGCGCTATGTCAACGCCTGCTCTCCAGGAGCAAGCCAAAACTTGGCTCGGAGAAAGTTGCCGATTTAATTCCTACTACAAAAAGATTTCATACGTAAAATAATTTCTTGACGCAAAAATCTCCGGGCGCCGTCGCAACCACAGGCGGAGGGCTGCGGCTGATCCGGCACTTTACGGCATCCAAAGAGCTTTACGCGATAAAAGCCGAGATGGGCTCAGGACATGATCAGTCCGCCATCCACATTGATCGTCTGTCCGGTGATGTAGGCTGCGTCGTTGCTCGCCAGGAACGAGACGAGGCCGGAGACGTCTGCGCCGGTGCCGGCCCGACCCATGGGGATGTTCTTCACCCATTCGGCCATCAGTTCACCGGGCTTGTAGTCGCCCAGCAATTTCCCCCAGGCGCTGTCATTGTAGGCCCACATATCGGTCTCGATGATGCCGGGGCAGATGGCGTTGACGGTGATGTTCTCCTTCGCCACTTCCTTGGCAAGGCTCTGGGTGATGCCGATGACGCCGAACTTGCTGGCGGCGTAGTGTGGCGTGTAGATGAAGCCTTGCCGTGCCTGTCCCGATGCCGTGTTGATCAGCCGTCCGCCTTCGCCATGCTTGCGCATGCGGGCGATCGCCTCCTGGCAGCAGAGAAAGACGCCCTTGGTGTTGACCGCCATCACCTTGTCCCACTCGGCTTCGGTCATGTCCTCGATTTTTGCGATGGTGATGACGCCGGCATTCTGGATCGAGATGTCGACACGGCCGAAGCGCTCCTCGGCAAGATCGTAGAGCGCCTTGACGGCGCCGGAATCGGTGACGTCCATGCGCATCGCGGCAACCTTGGCGCCGGTCGCTGCGAGATCGGCCGCGACAGCCTCGACCTTGGCGTCGATGGCGCTCAATACGACGGCGGCACCTTCCGCCGCGAAACGGGCAGCGAAGGCAGCACCAATGCCGCCGCTGGCGCCGGTAATGACGGCAGTCTTGCCTTCGAAGCGTTTATGCATGGTTTTCTCCTTCTACCAGCAGACGAAGCCGCCATCGACGATCAGGTCGATGCCGGTGACAAAGGATGCGGCGCGGCTGGCGAGAAACACCGCCGGTCCCACCATTTCATCGACGGTCGCCATGCGGCCCATCGGCGTATCGCGTTCGAAGATCTTGCGCTGCTCGGCCACTTCCGGCCGCTGGTTCATCGGTGTCAGCGTATAGCCGGGGCTGATAACGTTGACGCGCAGGCCACGGTCGGCCCATTCCATCGCAAGGCTCTTCGACAGGTGGATGACAGCGGCCTTCGACGAATTGTAATGCGCCTGCAGCAGGCCGCGATTGACGATCGAACCGGACATCGAAGCGATGTTGATGATGCTGCCTTTTGCGCGCGGCAGCATCACGCGCGCCTGTGCCTGGCAGGAGAGAAACACGCCGTTGACGTTGATCTCGTAGAGCCTGTTCCACTGCTCCTCGCCCATTTCCTCTGCCGGTGCCGCGTTGGCGATGCCGGCATTATTGACGGCGACCGTCAAAGGTCCGATTTCGCGTTCTGTGCGGGCAATGGCTGCGGCGATCTCCTCGGCTGAGGTCACCGATCCGATAATGGCGAGCGACCTGTGGCCGAGGGCTTCAATGCGGGCGGCTGTTTGCTCGAGCCCGCCGCCGGACGAGTGGCCGTAGCAGACGACGTCGGCTCCCGCTTCGGCAAGGCCGATGGCGATGCGTTGGCCGATGCCGCTGCCGGCGCCGGTAACGAAGGCGACATCGCCGCCGAGCGAAAACAGGTTCATCATGAAAATTCGTATCCGTTTTGAAAGTCGTTGCTTACGCTAGAGCAAGGAACCTAGCTTGTCGCCAGTTCCATGACAGCGACACCATTGGCCTCGGCCCGGTCGAGAATGCCACGCTGGCGACCCCGGCTGATGACCATGACCCGATGCGACAGGCCGAGCACCTCCTCAAGATCGGAACTGACGACGATCACCGCCATGCCCGAGCGGGCGAGGTCGGCAATCACCTCGTAGATCGCCGCGCGCGCTCCGACATCGATGCCGCGGGTCGGCTCGTCGAGAATGAACACTTTCGGGGGCCGGGCGATCCATTTGGCAATCACCACCTTCTGCTGGTTGCCACCCGAAAGCTTGCCGGCCGGCTGGTCGTGACGGCCCTTGATGCCGAGGCGCGCGATGCTTTTCTCGGCAAAGTCCTTGATTGCGCCGGGCCAGATCCAGCCGGACGACGCGACATGATCCTGATTGCCGAGCGCCAGGTTCTCGCCGATCGTCTGGTCGAGGATGACGCCCTGCAACTTGCGATCTTCCGGCACCAGAACCATGCCGGCGCGGATGGCGGCTGCCGGTCCATCCAGCCTGACCACCTCGCCGTCGACGGAAACGGTGCCTGCCGAGACGGCGTCGGCGCCGGTGATGGCGCGCACGAGCTCCGTTCGGCCGGCGCCGATCAGGCCGGCAATGCCCAGAATTTCACCCGCCCGCACGGAAAAACTGACATCCTGGAAACTGTCGTCCTGGGAGGTAAGATCGCGAACATCCAGTACAGTTCTTTCGGCGGGCGGATGAAGGGGCGGGAACATGCGGTCGACGCTGCGGCCGACCATGTCCTCGACTATTCTGCGGATGGGGATATCGGCCGTCTGGTGCCGGGCAACGACGCGGCCATCACGCATGACGACGATACGGTCGGCGATGCCGGCGATCTCTTCCAGCCTGTGGCTGATATAGAGGAAGGACATGCCTTCCGCTTTTAGCTTGCGGATCTGCTCGAACAGAAGCGCGGTCTCGGCGCTGCCAAGTGCTGCCGTCGGCTCGTCGAAGATGAGCAGGCGTGCGTTGAGTGTCAGCGCTTTGGCGATTTCCACCTGCTGCTGCGCGGCGACGCGCAGGGTCCGGACCTTCTGGTCGGGCGACACGTCGAGGCCAAGGCGGCGCAATTGCACCGACGCGTTCTGGTTCATCGCGGCGCGATCGACGATGCCGTTCCGGGTGAGCATCCGTCCCACGTAGACGTTTTCCGCGACGCTGAGATCTGGAAGCAGCTTCAATTCCTGATGGATCATGCCGATCCCGGCTTCGATCGCCGCGGCGGGAGAAGCAGGCGCATAGGTCTCGCCCTGCCAGCTGATCGTGCCGCTGTCCGGCCGGAATGCGCCGGCGATGATATTGGAGACGGTCGACTTGCCCGCGCCGTTCTCGCCGAGCAGGGCCACGACCTCGCCAGGGCGGATATCGAAGCTCGCATCGGTCAGCACCCGGATGGGGCCGAAGCTTTTGCAGAGGCCGGCAACGGAGAGCCCCTTGTGGGAGCCCTCCGTCTGGTCCTGCCTGATCGTGTGCGGGACGGTCATCTGATCCTCAAGGATGGTTGGCGATGAAGCCTTCCACATTGTCCTTGGTGGTCAATGTGGCGTCCTGGAGCTGTTCTGCCGGCACGGTGCCGCCCGAAACCAGTGCGATCGCGGCATCGACGGCCATGCGCCCCATGCCCTGAGTCTGCTGTGTCGCCGTCACGTCGAAAACACCCTTCTGGAGAGCTTCGAGTGCCGCCGTATCGCCATCGAAGCCGGCAATCCAGACCTTGGAGCCTGTATTTGCAACCTTGACGGCCTGTGCCGCGCCGAGCGCCAGACCATCGGCCTGCGCGAAGATGATCGAGACGCTGGGATTGGCCTGCAGCAGGTCCTGGGTCAGCTTGAAGCCTTCATCCTGCGACCACATCTGACTCCACTGTTCGCCGACGATCTTGATGTCGGGATAGGCGGCCAGCGCTTCGCCGCAGCCCTTCGAGCGGTCGACTTCCGGCGTCGTGCCCTTCTGGCCATGGATGATCAACATGTCGCCTTTGCCGCCGGCCTGCTTGGCAATGTGGTCACAGACCGCCTTGGCAGAGGCAACACTGTCGGTGGCAATGAACGTATCGCCGGGGGCACCGTCCGCATTGCGGTCGACGTTGATCACCGGAATGCCGGCGGCCTTGGCGGCCTTGGTCGGTACGGACGCAGCGGTGGCACCGGCCGGAATGTAGATCAGCGCGTCGATGCCCTGGGTCAACAGGTCCTCGACCTGGCTGACCTGCGTTGCCGAATCGCCCTTGGCGTCGACGGTGACGACCTCGATGCCTTTCTCCTTGGAATAGGCCTCGACCGACTGCTTGATCTGATTGAAGAAATTGGCCTGAAGGTTGGCGACCGCGAGGCCGATCTTCTTGGCATCCTTGGCTTCTGCCATGCCGGACATGGCAAGGAACGGAATCAGGGCGGCGGTGGCCATCATGACGGTACGACGATTGAACATTGCATTCCTCCTCTTGTGCCGTGGTCGCCGCTGGGTCGCGGAATACGTCACGGTCTTGCTTGATGGATCTCCCCGATCCGTTTCCCGTCCGCATCCGGACGGATCTCCTCACATTCGGCCCGATGAACCGGGACGAACCTTCACTTCGCGCGGCGTTTCCACGCGTCCGTTGCAACGGCGAGCGCAATGACGACGCCGATGATGATCTGCTGGATGAACGGCGAGACGCCGAGCAGGTTGAGCCCGTTGCGCAGTACGCCGATGATCAGCACGCCCACCGCCGTCCCGCCGATACTGCCGACCCCACCTGAAAGGCTGGCGCCGCCAATGACGACGGCTGCGATCGTATCGAGCTCATAGCCGAGGCCGGAACTGGGCTGAACCGAGTCGAGTCGTGCTGCCAGAACAACGCCTGCAAGGCCGGCCAGTAGGCCGCACACGGCATAGACCCAGTTGGTCAGCCTGCGTACGGGAATGCCTGATAGGCGCGCCACTTCCGGGCTGCCACCGATCGCATAAAGGTTGCGGCCGGTGGCGCGGTACTTCAGGAAGATGCCGGTGGCGACGGTCAGAAGGATCATCAGCGCCACCGTCAGCGACACGAAGCCGAAATGGCGGACGATCGACAGGCTGGTGAACCAGTCCGGAAAACCGACGATCTGCGATCCGTCGGTGATGATGTTGGCAAGGCCGCGTGCCACGGACATCATCGCCAGCGTTGCGATGAAGGGCGGCAGGCCCATCGCCGTGATCATCAGGCCGGACCCAAGCCCGCAGAGCGCCGCCACCGCCAGACCGGCAAGAATGCCGACCGGCAGCGACAGGTTCATGTAGTCCGGATGGCCGACATAGCCCATCACCATCATCGCGATGGCAAGGATGGAGCCGACCGACAGGTCGATACCGCCGATCAGGATCACCAGCGTCATGCCGATCGCCATGATGCCGATGACGGTGATCTGGTCCATCACATTGAGGATATTGCGCACGGTCAGGAACGTATCGGTGGAAACCGACAGGACCAGGCAGAGCAGAACGAGGCCGATCAACGGGCCGCGACTTCCGGCAAACAGGAAGGCCGCCGCCGAGCGACGCATGTCGCCAACGGACGTGGCCGTCGCAGGCTTGGCTTCGGACATATGGGAACTCATCGGCTGGCATCCTCATGCTTCGCCGGGCGGTGGATGCAGTTGGCATCTCTCCGATAAAACGTCACATCATCCTCCCGAGTGAACAATTTATCTTTCGTATATATATTTGTTCAGCTAATATCGAGGCGCCGGGATTGTCAAGAGCCGAATGCGAACATTGAAGACGGATCGGTGTCACGCGGCTGGAATGCGTTTCGCGTTGAAAATTCAAACTTGCCTTTTGCCGGGCGCCAATGCCTGCTTTATGGATAAACATATAGGTAGGGCGCCGCTCGGCGTCGGCAGGGCCACAGGGGCAGAGGCAAGCGCTTTCATGAGCAGCGACAACGAGACCAGCGGCCGGGACAATGGCAGCCGCTACGCCGATAGCGAGTTGAAGGCGCGCGCGGCCTGGCACTATTATGTCGAGGGTCTGACGCAGGAACGCATTTCCGAGGAACTCGGTATTGGCCGTATCAAGGTTCACCGCATCCTTTCGGCCGCCCGCGAAGAGGGCATCGTCCAGTTCCGTATCCGCGACAGCGTCGTCGAATGCGTGGTGCTGGAGCAGAAGCTGAAGGAGCGGTTCGGGCTGAAGGACGCGGTGGTGACGCCGGCGCCTGCCGAAAGCCGCAATGCGCCGATGATGATCGGCCATGCGGCGGCAACCTATCTCGCCGATCATATCAATCCCGACGATGTCGTCGCGCTCGGCTGGGGGCGGACGCTGAAATTCGCCATCGACCAGCTGCCGCGCCGCAGCCTCAGCCGTACCACGGTCGTCTCGCTGCTGGGCGGGCTTACCCGGGCGCAACCGATGAACCCGACTGAATGCGCCTGGGAGCTTGCCGAAAAGATCGGCGCCGAATGTTATCTTCTGCCGGTGCCCGCCTATGCAGACCGACCCGACCAGCAGGCGATGTTCATGAGCCAGCGCAGCGTTCAGGATTCGATCTTCCGGGCCAAGCGCGCCAATATCGCCGTTATCAGCGTCGGCTCGCTGTCACCGGAAAGCCCCATCGCCAACTATGGATTCATCAAGGCAAGCGAACTTGAGGAACTTGAGGCTGCCGGTGCCGTTGGCGACCTGCTTTGCCAGTTTCTGGATGCGGATGGCCGGGTAATCGATCACGACGTCAACCGGCGCGCCTGTGCTTTCCCGGTCCAGGAGCTGCGCGACGTTCCGAACGTCATTCTGGTTTCCGGTGGGCGGGAAAAGGCGGCCAGCATTTTGGCCGTCCTGCGCGGGGTGACGGTCTCGGCCCTGATTACCGATGAGGAAGCCGCAAAGGCGCTGCTGGCGTCCTGATCCTGCAAATCAATCGTTCAGCAACCGCCGATGCAGATCGCGGGTCGCCGGATAGATATCCCGATAGATCGCCACTTTCTTCCTGTAGAAATCGCCAAGCTTTGCCACCGGATAGACGGTTTCCGCTGCTTCCATCCGCATCGCAAGGCCGGCTTCTCCGGCGGATGCGAACCATCCGGCTCCCATTGCTGCCAGCATGCCGCCGCCAAGTGCAGCGGCCTCATTGACAGGGGAGACTGAAAGCGGTCGGTCGAGTACGGTTGCCATGATGTCGAGCAGCAGCCGGCAGTTCGTTCCGCCGCCCGCAGCCACGAAACCTGTCGCTTGTACGCCGCAACTTTTCTCCATCGCCGCCGTGGCTATCGCCTGCTCGAAGGCGATGCCTTCCAGTGTCGCGCGGAAAATATGGGCCGGTTTGTGGTGGAGGGCAGCACCGATGATCACGCCACGCGCCGCCTCGTCCCAATAGGGGTTCATGACGCCTGCCCAATAGGGCAGCACCATCATGCCTTCGGCGCCGGGGGGCACCGTCTTTGCCAGGGCTTCCAGTTCCGCTGCGGAACCGGCATTGAGGGTCCGCACGGCCCAGTCGGCAAGCTGCATGCCGGAGCGCAGCACGGTTTCCAGCATGAACCCGGACGATATCGGTGCCGTCAGCGTCCGGTAGGCGTCGCTGGTCACATAGCGATCGGAGAACATGCCGCTGACCACGCCCGACCCCAGCGAAAGATAGGCCTTGCCAGGCTCCGTGACGCCCATGCCGAGGCCGGCGGCCTGCCCGTCTCCGGCACCTGCGAAGATCGGCAATGCTGCGGGAAGCCCTGTCAAACCGGCGGTTTCGGGCGTCAGCGTCCCGCACAATTCGCCCGGCGCCACCAGCCGGGGGAGCTGTTCCTTCGTGAGCCCTGCCGCCTTGACCAGTTCCGGATGCCATTTCCCCGCCACCGGCGAAAAGATGCCGAGCGGATCGGCGGACGCGGTGCTGGTGACCAGTTCGCCGGTCAGCCGGCGGACGAGGAAAGCATGCACATCGACGATCGCGTGGGCCGATCGCAGCAGGTCGCTTCGATGTTCTTTCAGCCAGGCGAGCGCATAAAGCGCGGGCGTCGGATCCGGCGGCTTGCCGCTCCATTCCCGGATCGTATCCCGCCCAAGCTCTTCGGAAAGCCGGGCCACCTGCGGTCGCGCGCGTTCGTCAAGCCAGAGAATCGCGGGGATCAGCGGCTTTCCCGCTGCATTGATAAGCGTGAAGGTCTCGCGCTGGTGGGCGATCGAAAGGCCGGCGAAACGCGCGGGATCAACGATCCGCGCGAGTGCCGAGAGCGCTTCGAGAAGGGCTGTCCACCAGTGCTCGGCATCCTGTTCGAAATGGCCGGGCGCGGGGCTTGAAAGCGGATAGGTAGCACGTGTCTGCGCAACCTCCGTGCCGTCGCGGCGCATGGCCACGGCCTTGATGGCCGTGGTCGAGGCGTCGATGCCGATGACGAGATCGCGCATGCTGCCTCAGGCCACGGCGGGCGTGACGAACTGGCCGTCGGCCTGGTCGAGCCGCTTGCGGATTTGCGTGATCACCATGCTGTCATCCGGCACACAATTCTCGTAGGTCAGGAATTCGCCGGTCTTGACGGGCCGGATCACCTTGGCTTTTTCGGCAAGCCCGAGCGGAATGGCACCCTTGTGGCGGGCATCCTCCCAGGTCATGGCATAGCCACGATAGTCGTTCTCGCCGATCATGCCAAGCGATTGGCCTGCGCCAAGATCGGTCTTGGCGACAGCGACAGCCTCCGCCACCGGATGATCGAGCGGTTCGAGATCCGCCTGCTTGAATAGCACGGCACGCGCGGCCGAAAGTGGCACTTCCAGGCTTGTAAGGTGGTAGGGCCGGAAGATCGTGAAATAGGGACCCTTGCCGACCTTCAGGTCGATCATGCGTTCCAGTACCCGCGGATGTTTGGTTTCGATGACGCAGAAGACACCGGGTGCGACGCCCTTGCCGATGGAGTAGTCCACCACGCCCTTGCGGTTGAGAATGCCGCCGTCTGCCTTCGGGCAGAGGACGTCGGCCAGCTCTTCCAGCGTCGCGGTCGGGCCGTGCATGCCGGGAACGTCCGGCACCAGGCCTGTCGCATTGGCAATCGCCACCATCTCGATGGCGGTCTTGGAACCATCGACGAATTCCACCAGCATCCGCGCGTTCATGTTCCGCGCCGCGGCCTCTTCCTGATAATCGGCCGGGATGGCGTCGATCTTCAGCGGATTGTTCTTGCCCTTGCCGGCGGCGATGATGTCGAAGCCGAGGCTGCGGGCAAAGCCGATGATCTCGATCGTGCAGGCGGGCTCGTCGCCGGCGGCCCCCGTATAGACGACGCCGGCCTTGCGAGCCTCGTCCTTCAGGAAACGCCCGATGGTGATATCCGCCTCGACGTTCAGCATGACGATATGCTTGCCGTTCCTCATCGCTTCCAGCGCGAACAGCGTGCCGATATTGGGGTTGCCCGTCGCGTCAATGATGACATCGATGCGCCCCGCAGCAGCCAGCGCATTGAGATCCTCGGTCACCGCGATCTTGCCCGCTTCGATGGCACGGTCGATATCGGAAGCGCCGGAAGCCAGTATGATATCGCCGCGATCGTGACCTGCCAGCAATGCCGCGTCGATCGCTGCCTGTGGCCGAACCTCGGAGATGGCGCCGATCCGCATGCCCGGCATCAGCGAAACCTGAACGACGATATCCGTGCCCATCTGACCGGCACCCGCGAGCCCGATGGTCACGGGACCGTTTTTCTCCTGATAGCGAAGAAGCTCCGCGGCCAATTGCGGATGAGACATGATGGTGATCCTCCAAAAGCGTGCTTACCCATCTTCCGGGCCTGTTGTGAACATTTATATTTTTCAAAATAAAAAAGTTCAATCGTTTTCTTTGGAAAGCGCAATTCTGGACAGTGGGGTGGACCATGCGTTGAATGAGTACGGCCGGATATCAACCATCCATATGGCCGATCCGGCCCCAACGACATTCGGCAAGGAATGGTGCCACCGCGGCAAGGCGGTCGTCACCAACTTCTGGTCCCCGATACAATCGGAACACGCCAATTCCTCCTGGCTTCTACGATACGCTCAGATGATCCATCGGAGACGGTATTGGCCGGCACGAGAGCGAGGCATTTTATGAAGGCATGAATTCAGCGCGTTGAGCTGTTTTATCGCCGGTCCCTGGCCGCCCACTCGTGGCGGATCGCGATGGCACAACCGGCAACGGTCATAAGGGCCAGTGCGAACCAGGTGATCGCATAGACGAGATGGTTGTTGGGAAACACGATCTTCGTCAGCCCGCCAACCGGCAACTGGCCGGGAACGGGGGCTGCCTCCGCGTCAATGAAGTAGGGCGCCTCGTCCTTCATGCCCAGACTCTGGGCGATGGCCGCGACGTCGCGGGAATACCAGCGGCCGGCGGCTGGATCGTTCGATTGCAGGAGAGAGCCTTTGGGTTCGGTCATCCGCATCAGCCCGGTGACGGTGACGATCCCGTTTGTCTCACTGTCGGGCCGCGTCTTCCGGTCGCGCCTGTCGCTTGGGACAAAGCCGCGATTGACGAAGACCGTGGTTCCATCGGCAAGAACCAATGGCGTCATGACCCAAAATCCGGGGCCGAGTTCCGTCGAGGCGCCGACCAGGGTTTCACTGTCATTCAAAAACGTACCGCTGACGGTGATCCGCCGGTATTCGTCAGCAGCGGCATTGATGTTTTGCCATTCGGAACGTTCCGGCGGCGGTACTGGTGCCGCATGCACACGCGCATCGACTCGGGCGATCAGGTCGAGCTTCCAAGACAGTCGCTCGAGCTGCCAGATTCCGAGCGCGGCGAACCCCATGATCACAAGCAGCAGGAGCCCGCCGAAAACCGCAAGGATGAACGGCGAGCGCCGGTGCTGCGTTTTCAATGCGTGCTGTTCGCTCATCCCATGAACCCGAGGCGGCCGGCTGGCCGGTCGCCTGTCCTGTTCATCACGGCATGTTCTTCATCATTTCCGGGCTCATCGGCATCATGTTGGTGTTCAGGTGATGCATGACCCAGAAGGAACCGGACAGCGCGATGGCAACAATGACGATGGTGAAGATCAAAGCCATCATCGTCCAGCCGCCTTCGGATTTGGTGTTCATGTGCAGGAAGTAGATCATGTGAACCACCATCTGCACGGCACCGAGCGCAATCACGAAAACGGCCGTTATCGCTCGGCTCTCGAACACGCCGCCCATGACCAGCCAGAAGGGAATGGCGGTGAGGATTATGGAAAGCACGAAGCCGGTCATATAGCTTTTTAGGCTGCCGTGGCCGGCCTCATGCCCGTGGCTGTGCCCGTGATGGGCCTCGTGAGCATCCTCATGTACGGGTGCGTGCGAACTCATCCGAGAACTCCCAACAGATAGACAATGGAAAAGACACCGATCCAGACGACGTCGAGGAAGTGCCAGAACATCGACAGACACATCAGCCGGCGCCGGTTTGCCGGGATCAGCCCGTGCCTGTTCACCTGCACCATCAGCGTCACCAGCCAGACGATGCCGAAGGTGACGTGCAGGCCGTGCGTGCCAACCAGCGTGAAGAAGGCCGACAGGAACGCGCTGCGCGACGGTCCTGCCCCTTCATGGATCAGATGAATGAACTCGTAGAGCTCAAGCGCGATGAACACGGCCCCGAAAAGGCCGGTAATTCCCAGCCAGAACAGCGTCTCCGCCTTGGCGTTGCGTTCCATCTGCAGCATGGCAAAGCCGTAGGTGATGGACGATAGCAGCAGCGTGGCCGTGTTGATTGCCACCAGTGTCAGGTCGAACAGGTCCGCCGGTGAAGGCCCGGCGGCATAGTTGCGGCCAAGCACGCCATAGGTGGCAAAAAGCACCGCGAAGATCAGGCAGTCGCTCATCAGGTAGAGCCAGAAGCCGAGCATCGTGCTGCCTTCGGGGTGATGCTCTTCCGTGAGGTAGAACTGCGGCTTTTCGGTCGTATCGATCATGGGATTGCTCACGGTCCTACACCTTCCCGGCAAGCAGCTCGGTGCGCTTGTCTTCCGTTTCGACGACTTCGTTCGCGGGAATGTAGAAATCCCTGTTGTAGTTGAACGTATGGGCGATCGAGACGACGATGATGGCAACAAGCGACAGGGCTGCCAGCCACCAGATGTACCAGATCATGGCAAAGGCGAAGGCGACGCTCAAGCCCGACAGAATGACGCCGGTGCCTGTACCCTTCGGCATATGGATCGCCTTGAAGCCCGAAACGGGACGGGCGTAGCCGCGGTTTTTCATGTCCCAGTAGGAATCATGATCATGAACAACGGGCGTGAAGGCGAAGTTGTATTCGGGCGGGGGCGACGAAGTCGACCATTCCAGCGTCCGGCCGTCCCACGGGTCACCGGTAAAGTCCGCCAGCTGTTCGCGCCGCTTGAAGCTGACGACGAGCTGGATGAGGAAGGACAGGATGCCGAGCGCGATCAGGAACGCGCCGAAGGCAGCGATGACGAACCAGATTTGCAGCGACGGATCCTCGAACTGCGACACGCGACGGGTGACTCCCATCAGGCCGAGGACGTAAAGCGGCATGAAGGCGAAGTAGAAACCCGTCAGCCAGAACCAGAAGCTCATCTTGCCCCAGAACGGATCGAGCTTGAAGCCGAAGGCTTTCGGGAACCAGTAGGTGACGCCGGCCATCAGACCGAAGACCACGCCGCCGATGATGACGTTGTGGAAATGGGCGATGAGAAACAGCGAATTGTGCAGCACGAAGTCCGCCGGAGGCACGGCGAGCAGAACGCCGGTCATGCCGCCGATGACGAAGGTGACCATGAAGCCGATCGTCCACAGCATCGGCACTTCATAGCGGATGCGGCCGCGATACATGGTGAAGAGCCAGTTGAACATCTTCGCCCCGGTCGGGATCGAGATGATCATCGTGGTGATGCCGAAGAACGCATTGACGCTGGCACCAGATCCCATGGTGAAGAAGTGATGCAACCAGACGATATAGGAAAGAATAGTGATGACGACCGTCGCATAGACCATCGAGGCGTAGCCGAACAGGCGCTTACCGCAGAAGGTCGCAACCACTTCGGAGAAGATGCCGAAGGCCGGAAGCACGAGGATGTAGACTTCCGGGTGGCCCCAGATCCAGATCAGGTTCACATACATCATCGGGTTGCCACCGAGATCATTGGTGAAGAAGTTGGTGCCCGCATACCGGTCGAGCGAGAGAAGCGCGAGGGTTGCGGTCAGAACCGGGAAGGTCGCGACGATCAGCACGTTGGTGCAGAGCGACGTCCAGGTGAAGACGGGCATCTTCATCATGGTCATGCCCGGTGCGCGCATCTTGACGATGGTGGCGATCAGGTTGATGCCCGACAGCGTCGTGCCGATGCCGGCCACCTGTAGGCCCCAGATGTAATAATCCACCCCGACGCCGGGACTGTAATCGGCGCCCGACAGCGGCGGATAGGCAAGCCAGCCGGTGCGCGCGAATTCGCCGACGAACAGCGACATCATGATGATGACGGCGCCCGCCGTGGTCATCCAGAAGGAGAAGTTGTTGAGGAACGGGAAGGAAACGTCGCGCGCGCCGATCTGCAGCGGCACGACGAAGTTCATCAGTCCGGTCACGAAGGGCATCGCCATGAAGAAGATCATGATCACGCCATGCGCGGTGAACACCTGATCGTAGTGGTGGGGCGGCAGGTAGCCTTCGGAGCCATTGAAGGCAATGGCCTGCTGGATGCGCATCATGATCGCGTCGGAAAAGCCGCGCACCAGCATGACGAGCGCAAGGATGACATACATGATGCCGATCTTCTTGTGGTCGACGCTGGTGAACCATTCGCTCCAGAGATAGGCCCAGAGCCGGTAATAGGTCAGCGCAATGACAAGTGCCAGGCCGCCAAGGGCAACGGCCGCGAAAGTCGCGACGAGGATGGGCTCGTGATAGGGGATGGCCTCAAGGGTCAACCGACCGAAGACGAACTTCTGCAGGTCAAGATTGGAAAACATGGAAGTACCCGTTCATCGATGTCTTAACGGCGTAAAGCGCCAGGTTCAGTTGTTGAGTTGCGCGGGCGCCGGATCGCCGCTGCCATGGTCCATGCTGGGCATGGAATGGCCGTCGTGCATGTCCATGCCATTCATGTCGCCGTCCGCCGGTGCCGCGCCGCCGTCTTCGGTACCGTTGGGCTTCTCGTCGCTGCGGGCCGGAGTCCCCGTTGCCGGGAAGGTCGCGCCAGGCGCCGCTTCGCCGTCGCCAGCGTGACGGTTGTCATATTCGAGCTTCTGGCGATTTTCCGCACTCTCCTTGCCGCCGCCGCCCATCATGTCGATATGCATCATCTCGCTCATGCACATCTTGCCGGGCGTGGCGCAGAGGTTGAGGATCGCGTCGTAGAGGCCGGTTTCGGCCGAAGCGTAATAGCGCACCGGCTCCTTCTCGCTCGGCTTTTCGAGCTTCAGGTAGGCATCGCGATTGAGCGCGGTTCCTTGCGACTTCACGCGGCCGACCCATTTGTCGAAACCCTGTTGGGTCAAACCGTGGAATTTGAAGCGCATGTGGGAGAAGCCGTCGCCGCTGTAATTGGCGGAGAAGCCGTCAAAGACGCCTTCCTTGTTGATCACCGCATGCAGCCTCGTCTGCATGCCGGGCATGGCGTAGATCTGTCCGGCGAGAGCGGGGATGTAGAAGGAATTCATCATGGATGACGAGGTGATCTTGAAATTGATCGGCACATCCACCGGAGCGGCCAGTTCGTTGACGGTGGCAATGCCGAGATCCGGATAGAAGAACAGCCATTTCCAGTCGAGCGCGACCACTTCCACTGTCAGGGGGTTGGTATCTGCCGGAACGGTTCGTTCCGCATCGAGCCGGTCGAGCGGCCGGTAGGGGTCGAGCTTGTGGGTGCTGATCCAGGTAACCGCGCCAAGCGCGATGATGATCGCAAGCGGTGCCGACCAGATGACGATTTCGAGCCGTGTCGAATGATGCCAGTCGGGGTCGTATGTCGCCGTCGTGTTCGAACGGCGGTACCGCCAGGCAAACAGCAGCGTCAGGAAAAGCACCGGAACGATGATCAAAAGCATCAGCACCGTCGATACGATGATCAGATCGCGTTGCTGGTTGGCGATATCGCCCGAGGGTGACATGACGACCATGTTGCAGCCCGCCAGCGAAAGCATCGGCAGCAGGAGGGAGAAAAGGCGGGAAAACCTTGCCAGCTTTTGCACGTCTCTACGCTCTTGTTTGTTTCATTGACCTTCGGACTAAGACACTGGACGTGACAGCGATATGAGGTGTTTGGTCGCAGTGCAGCAAATTCGTTGCGGTGCAGTATAATGTCGCAAGGCACCTGATTGAAATCATGAGTAGTTTTAGAAGGATTTGGTCTCGGCCATACCGTTGAAAAAATCATCTAATGCCGGGGACGCGATCTTCCAGGGTCGTCGGGCATTAAACGGCTGTCCCGCTGATCATTTCAAGCGCCGATTTGATGCCATGTGACAATTTATTCCTTCATCGGCTCTTGATAAGCCGGTGAAGTTGATCAACATCGTTCAGAGGCTTTATTCGAAATGGTCTCAATGACGGAGGCATCCATGAACATCGCAACCGAATATGGACCATCATCGTCCTCGCTGGAGCGCGATGCCCGCCAGATTCACGACGACAAGCCGGCATCCGCCGGAGACATTGCCATCGGTGTGATCATCGGCCGGATGTCCGAGTTCTTCGACTTCTTCGTCTATGGTCTCGCCTCGGTGCTGGTGTTCCCGCAACTGGTGTTTCCGTTCGCACCGGACCGTCTGACGGGAACGATCTATTCCTTCGCGATCTTTTCCCTTGCCTTCATTGCCCGGCCGGTGGGTTCGATCGTGTTCATGACCATCGACCGCTGGTATGGCCGCGGTACGAAGTTGACCATCGCCCTCTTTCTGCTCGGTGGCTCGACGGCCTCGATCGCTTTTCTGCCGGGATATAACCAGATCGGCTACTGGTCGATCGCGCTGTTGGCGCTCTTTCGCCTCGGACAGGGTTTTGCACTGGGCGGCGCCTGGGACGGGCTGGCGTCACTGCTGGCGCTGAATGCGCCGCAGAACAAGCGCGGCTGGTACGCGATGATCCCGCAGCTCGGCGCACCGATCGGCTTTGCACTTGCCAGCACCCTGTTCGGCTTTTTTGTCGCCAATCTCTCGACCACCGATTTCCTGAGCTGGGGGTGGCGCTATCCGTTCTTCGTTGCCTTCGCGATCAATGTCGTCGCCCTGTTTGCCCGCCTGCGCCTGGTCATGACCAAGGAATTCGGCACTCTGCTGGAACAACACGAACTTCAGGCCAAGCCGATTACAGAGGTCATCCGGTTTCACGGCCGCGATATCATCATCGGCGCTTTCGTGCCGCTGGCGAGCTTTGCGATGTTCCATCTCGTGACGATCTTCCCGCTCGGCTGGATGACCCTGTTCGGCGATCAGTCCGTCGGCGCGTTCATGGTCGTGCAGGTTGCAGGTGCCGCCGTCGGCATCGTCTCGATCATCATTTCCGGTTTGATCGCCGACAGGATCGGCCGCCGCAAACAGCTGATGGTCTGTGCCATCATCATCGCTGTCTTTAGCTTCATCGCGCCGTGGCTGATCGGTGCCGGATCGACCGGGGTGGATGCTTTCGTCATCATCGGTTTCGGCGTGCTTGGCCTGTCCTTCGGGCAGGCGTCCGGTGTCGTCTCCTCCCGCTTCGGCCAAGGATATCGTTATACCGGTGCGGCGTTGACGTCCGATCTGTCATGGCTCGTCGGCGCAGGCTTCGCACCGCTGGTCGCCTTGACGCTCTCCAGCAAATTCGGCCTGCCCTTTGTCGGCTACTACCTGCTCTCCGGCGCGATCTGCACCATCATCGCGCTCAGCTTCAGCAAGGCACTCGAAGTTCAGGACAATTCGCGAAACGGACAGTAATTCTCGCGGATCATCGCTCAGGGAAAGAGCGACAATCTTGTTCGGATGGACCACCCTTGAGCCGGCTGATCGGCCTCGGCTTGACTGCGGGCATCGTGCCGTCGCGGCTGCAGGCGTTATAGGCTGTTGTGTTTGCGAGACCGGCTGTGCGGTTGACGTCAAATTTTGTCGCGCAAACCGCGCATTTTCGCTATTGTTGTTGTATGGATTCGAAGCGCTTGCCCACCACCATTGCTGCCTATCGCCCGCCGCTCGTGCCGGCATGGGCGGCGGCGCACGGGACGGCGATCAGCGCTGTCGAAGCCGCGTTCCTGGCCGGTGGCGCATTGAATTCGCTGGATGCTATCGTCCGGGCCGCGCCGGAATGGATCGGCGTGTGGCGGCAGCGGCAGGCACTGAAATGTGCCGTCTCCGCCGTGCAGTTTGCCGGTCGCGGCGAGGACGAAGCGGCTTTGCGCGACGCCTTTGTGCTGCGTAAACCCGGCGACGAGACGGGGCCGGCCGGTGCCATTTATATGGCGTGGAGCCGCCTGGCATCCTGTCCGGCTTCGCCTGCGGCGACCATTGATGCCAAAAGCCTGCGTGCGGTCGCCGATCTCCTTGGTTTGCGGTGGAGCGGCGAGCTTGCGAGTGTCCCGGGCGTAATCGACGATATCATGCGATCGGGAAAGGCGGGCCCATTTGCTGCCGCATCGATCGCAACCAGCGTCTGTGCTCTGCGTCCGGACGCAGAAACTCTGGCCTGGTGGCTGGCCGACTGGATGCTGGCGCAAGCGATGCGCTGGGAGTGCCCCGTGCCGCTGTTGATGGCACAACGTTATTCCGCTGCGTTTCGCACCGCCGGGGGCCGGGGACGTGTCCGGCCGGAGGAGCCGGCGTTTGAACGGGCGGTGTGCGTGGCGTTGGCGCTGGGCGCGGCCGAGGGCTGCCGGCTGGCAACGGAGATTGCCCGGCGTGCCGACCGTCTGGCGGCCGTAACACCGAAGCTTCGAGCAAAGGGGGCAGGCGACGCAATCCGGCTGCTGCTCGGGGAGGATGCCGTCTCCGGTACGCTGCAGACGCCAAAACTCTCGCGGTTTGCATCACGCCGGCTGTTCGAGCGGCTGATCGAACTCGACGCGGTGCGTGAGCTGTCTGGTCGCTCAGCCTTCCGGATTTATGGACTTTAGCGATGGCGAGGCGGCTACCGAAGCAATCGACCCCGATCGACACCGAACTGGCGCACCTGCCGCCGGATCTGCGTTGGCGCGAATGGATGAGCCGGGTCGAGGCCGTAATCTTTGCTTCCGCGGAACCTGTCAGCCGGGAAACACTTGCCCGCGTCGTCGGCCGTGATTGCAGCATCGATCTGCTGATCGACGATCTGCGCGAGGACTTGCGCGGCCGCCCCTATGAGCTGGTGGCGGTCGCCGGCGGTTGGCTGCATCGCACGAAGCCGGCCTATGCCGACATCATTCGAGCGTCCGGCGCACCGACAGAGCCGCCGGCTGATCTGTCTCCTTATGAAGCGACCGTGCTGATGGCGATCGGGTATTTCCAGCCGGTAACCCGCAGCGAGCTATCGAAGATTTTCGGCAAGGAGGTCAGCCGCGACACGATCGCATCCCTGCGGCAGGCTGCTTTTCTTGCGTCCGGCCCGCGCAGCCCGACACCCGGCGCTCCCTATACATATGTCACAGCACCCGCATTTCTGTCCGCCTTCGGATTCGATACTCTGCGAGATCTGCCCGATATCGAGATGCTTGAGGATGCAGGCCTCCTCAGCAGGCACCAGATATCGGCGGATGCGATGAGCCTTGCGGCTGATGACGAGAATGAAGATGAATGAAGCAGATGACGCCTGCGCCCTTATCGGCGCAGGCCGCCAGTTCTCGGCCACCGATCGGTCAAATCCACGGGGCAGGCCCTGTCCGTTTGTTCGAATGGGCACAAATCTACGAGGAACGCAGCAGAATGCTTCTATTGAAGGTGCCTGAGCACAATCTCGAAATCCGCCAACGGAACGTCGTCTCGGCTCCTTAATTCGTTCGAAACTGCTTTCATCGCCATTTCGATGCAATATTCAAGCGCAGATGCATCAAGTTGACGCGCACTGTCGCGAATGTGGGTTAGCATTCGTGCGATTGTGGCGAATTCTTCGGCTTCAGATGAGACGTTGATGAGGCTGTCCATTCGAAAATTCCTACACGTTTTGAAGGTTTCGAGGGCAATTGTAGACAAGATCTGGAATAAGTGGCGTTGCACGAGCGTTGCACACGCCTTGATTGAATGCTCCAATGCTAGAAAGCGGGAAGGTTCAACTGCCAAGCCGGGGTCTCTTTGCTCGGATCATCCGATGCGCGCTGCATTGCGGCCAGCAATTGCCGGGCATCCTGTCTTTTGACGTCGACCATTCCGCGGTTCAGTAAGGGCAGAAGGTCCGTGCCAAGACCGCTGTCGCAGACGATCTTTCCCCAGGTGCGCTCCTTGTAGAAGATATTTCGCGCACTGATTTCCAGTATTTCCCGTTGCGCGGACGGCACGCTGCCATTCTCGTGCAGGGCGTCGAGTGTTGCGATGACATTCACCAGCGGCACGGTCAGCGCGGGGTATCCCAACTCTTCAGGACCGTGAAGCAAGGCAACATCGGCATCATCGATCAGCTTTCCGGTTTTGAATCCGTCGAATACCGTTCCAATGCCGATCATTCCGAAATCCTCGCATTCGGCAGCACGAAGCGCGCCCATGCTTGAGGAACCATAGATTCGTACGCCTATGGACAGTCCATAGAGTATTTCCTTATGCCAAACCGGCGGCTGATACTCAAAACCGCCATCGACCAGGCCAATGCGGCTGTATCCCTCATCGATCGCTCTTCGGATATCGCCCTGGATCGCCGGCGGGCGAATAGTTATGTCAGCCGCACGGAGTTGCGCGGCGTCCGGCAGACTTGGTCCGACAAAAACAACCTTCATGGCCACAAGGTCCGCGCGATAGCGCGGGCGCCGAAACGTCTGGCGCGCTTTCCATCCGGGTTTTCCAGAGCAGGGACAAGCGCTTTGATGACGGAAAAGGGCCAATCGCCGCTTGAGAGACGCAGGGCAATGGCGGATGGAATGTTTGCTTCGCTTAATTTCTCCAGCACATGCTCAATCATCGAAGCGGTCGTAGGCAGGATCGGTTGTCGATGACCCGGCATCTCTTTGGGGGCGCAGGTGAACAAGACGCGCGTTTCATCCGGCAATGATGCCCGGTATGTCTGCGCGGAGACGTCATCGCGGGCGCCGCTGATATACGTCAGCCGCGATTGCGCCGCTTCCGTTACGGCACGGAGCGCGGCGACCGAGGGCGATGGATGTGCGCCGGATCCGTTCGTCACCTCGACGTACCGCAGGGGCCTGTTGGATAAAACACCGGCAGGACCGAGAAAAGCCGTGAAGCAGGGAATGCCGATATCGGAGGTGATGTCGAACAGGCGCAGGACCAGGCCGGCTCTTTCGATGCGCGCGAGAATATCTGCCATGGCTCCGCCGCCATACAATGAGGGCTCGACACATCGCGAATGCCGGTAGTTGGCCGGTGCGACTTGCCAAAGCACGTAGGCGTCGCGTTCAATCCGCTCCAAAAGACCGTGGAGAAGCGCTTCATCATCGCTATTGCCCGACGCCAGGCCGTCTGACGACATCCAGTAGCGATTGTCCTGCCGGGTACGATCCAGAATGACGGCCTCAAGCGGTACGAAAATCTCTTGTCCGTTCAGGAGATTTCGGCCGGCAACCCAGTCGATCGTCTCATCCGGGCGTAAATCAGATTGCCCGCCCGCAATCAGGCTGGGCAACGGATCGGCAAGCCGTCGCTGATTCGCCAATCCGCTCATCGTACCTGTGACGATGTCGATACTCGGATGCCCCGCCACAACCCGCTCCAACGCTTCCATCACGGCGGATGCCTTGGCATCAGCGTCGGTGATGCCTTTGCCTTGAGCGATGACAATCGACTTTGAGTTCGGTGTATAGGCGCACCAGACCGGTATTCCCAGATTGTCGAGACCGGTATGGCGCGCAACCCGGGTAATGCCGAAATTTTTCAGAAGCGGCTCGACGCGGGAAAGCGTCTCAAGAGGCGTAGAGATGCGGTAGGAGCTTGCGTCTCCTACCCATGTCCTGTCATCAGCCGTCATAGTGACCGGCGAAGACCTGCGCTGCGGAAGACACCGCAACAGCGAAATCGACGCCCTTAATGATCGCCCCGCCGGCGCTGCGAAGTGCTTCCGCCGTTGCAAGGTCGCCCGACAACGGCTTGGGCAATGCCGTTACCGTTCCGGCTGTCAGATCCGCCAGCCAAAGGCCTGTTTCACCCGGAATGCCAATTACCACTACTTTCGCCATACTCGTTTTCCTGTGTTAGAAGCCTGCTTTGATCAGGCCTTCGCGGTAAAGTTCTCGCTGCCAATTTTCTCTGTTTGGCACCACCTCGAGCCAGCGTTCGAGGTTAAAGCTTGGATTGTCCCTCAAGACGCGTTGGCGGCAGCTGCGCGCCTTGCTCTTTTCCCCCAGCATGCCCCAGCTTGCCGCAAGCAATCGGTCTGCCGGCCGCCCGTCCTGCATCTTGCCGACGTAAGCGACCGCGTCTTCGAATTCTCCAAGGAAATAGCTGGCACCTGCCGCCGTCCAGAAATAGAGGTCCGGGCAAAGTGGATTGAGTTCTATCGCTTTTTCGATCTTGTTCAAACCGTCTTTTGGCTTCGCGGCGTGGACGAGGCTATCGGCGTGACTGTAGAGCGCATCGGCATAATGAGGGCTAATGGTTTCGGCGATCGACAAAGCCTCCAGGCTTTCATCCAGCTTTTGCAGATACAGTTGAACGACGCCCAGCTCTCGGTGCCCGGCAGCCAGTCCGGCATTGTGATGAACCGCAGCCTTTGCCTTCTGCTCGGCAGCGGCAAGCAGCTCTTCGTCTCCGCGCGCTGTGAGAAGCCATTCAGTCGTCAAGGTACGTGCCATCCCGGCAAGTGCGGGCGCAAAATCCGGGTATTGGCGCAGGGTCTCGCGAAACTTCTTCCTTGCTCTGCGAATCCCGGGCAGGGACAGTTCCGACAAATGCTGCATGCCCTGAAGGTAATTCAGATACATTTGCGGGCGCGCCTCGAAATCGAGCTGTGCCGTCGCAGATTCTTCCACCTGGCGCGCAATGGTTTGCGTGATTGTCCGGGAAATCTCGCTGCGCTGCGTGGTCAATCCTTCGGCCGTCAGAGGAAAGCGCTCTGCCCAGATTATCTCGTCCGTCGGCAGAAAAATGAGCTGCGTGAACAGGCCTTCGCCCGATCGTTTGGTATCGAGCGCATAGATTACGCCGTGCTTTTCGAGTACTGCCGCCTTGTCGTCCGCTTCTCGAATACGCTCCGACGTAAAAGGAGCAACGACAGAAACTGTCCGGAGAGAACACAGCCCAATCGTTACGTCCTCGATAAGGGCATTCGCAACCGATCCGTTGACACGCGAATCTTCCGCCGTGTCCGGAGGAAGCAAGGCAACCCGCGGCAGAAGCGGCCGCTCGGCTTGCGAAGGGGTTGGCGTAACGCTGATTGCCGTATCCGGCGTGGTTTGCAGGCTGTGCGGAACGGCAAAGAGTCTGTCGGGTGCGTCACCGGTTTCGATGATTTTGGCCCGATCCAGGATATTGCGAATATCCATGTCATTCGGTGAGCGTTGCAGAATTTGAACGCATGCGATTTTAACGGCTCGTATATCCGCTCGCTCGGACGCAATCGGGGATGCATCAATGACCGCGGCCCTTAAAAGCTCGCCATAGCTCCTGCGTTGCCCCTCTATCCACCGCTTCAAGGGACCATTTACATTCCGCGCGTTGGCGAGGAATTCTTCCTTCATCGTCTCAACGATCAAGCGCAGGCGAGAAAGCTTGTCGTCACCAGGAAGGAAGCAATCCAGATCCGACCGCAATGCATCCGATTGAAGCCGGATCATTTTTCCATCGGCAGCGAGAGGAACTTCGCTCAGCTGCCCCGCCGTTCGCAGGCGAAGCAAAGTCGAGCGAAGATTCTTGAATGCGATGCTCCGATCGACATCCGGCCACAACATGCCTGCAAGGATTTCGCGAGACACCTCCGACCGTTGACTGGCACGCATATAGGCAAGGATCACAATACCCCGTTCCGGCAGGAAGATCTGCCGGCCGTCGGGATCAAGCACTTTCAGCTCTCCAAATGTGTGGAGAAAGTATCCCGTTCGCGCCACGGAAATTTACCCCGTCGCGTCCTTTCCGATTTCGTTTTTGGCAACCGATTTCGCCAGCTTGACAATGCTCTGACGCACTGCGGGATCGGATATCGACATGAACGCCCTGTTTAGAGCCAAGCCCTCAGAGCTGGAAATGAACATCGAGATGTCGGATATCTCGTTCGGTCCTTCCCCCGCCGCAATCGCTGTTTCCTCGAAAAAAAAAGATATGGGAACACTCAAGATCGAAGCAATGTTCTGCAGGCGGCTGGCGCCCACGCGATTGGTTCCCTTTTCGTATTTCTGAACCTGCTGAAATGTTATGCCAAGGCCATCGCCCAGCTTTTCCTGGCTCAGCCCCAGCGTCGTTCGCCGGAAGCGGATACGACTTCCAACATGGACGTCAATCGAATTTGGAACCTTGTTCATAAATGCCCTCATGGCGTCGTTAAAGTTGAATATTAGCACTTTGCTTCAATCGTGTCTGCCTTGCAATCTCGGCTTATGTAAAAAGACGTTTGTCAGACATAAAATCCCTCGCGTTGTTCCGTGTCGATCATGTTCCGTCGTCGGCTGGGTGAAATTTTTGAAGCGCCTTTGTCGTGAGCGCATCGTGATATAACCGGCCGTCGGCTTGCCGCCGACGCTGCGATCCTCAGCTGTAGCTGATTGTGTTGCCGTTGCGCGGCCTTGTGAGGAAATGCCGGTCATATTCGTAGCCATGAATACCGGTAAAACGTTCAAACAAGGCCGAGAAAACGGTTTCCAGTTTGTATTGAACGCGCGTCACGATCATTTGCGTATCGTCTTCGCGCAAATCCTTGGGAATATCGATGGGTGACGCCTGTCCCGCGGGAAGAGCTGTTGTATGGTAAGCTGCCGACCAGACCACCGTCGCTTTATTGTTCGTGTCGATGTTCACCACACAGATGAGAATGGTGAGACCCGTGAGGTCATACGGCTCGAGGATCGAGCTCACTCCTGAAAGGATGGTCGAGATATCGGAATGGGTCCAGCTGCTCTGCATCGACACGATTTCGGCCGTCGTGGACGCAATCTGGTTCATCTTCCTCTGGACTGTCAGTCCCTGTCCGAGGTCGACGGTTCCGGCAAGCAGGAGGAACAGGAAAGGGAGTAGCAGGACGAATTCGATCGCCGATGCGCCGGCACGATCTTCTCTGAAGCGCCGCAACAATCGTGACACGAAATGATCTTGAAAGGATTTCATGTGGACCTCCTCAGAACGGTTCGTTGCGGAACAATGTGGAAGCGCCCAAAAGATAGCTCCCATCAGACAGTGTTCGACTGGAGAGGGAGTAGAGATTGACGACCGGAGGCCAGGGCAAAAAAGCTTGCACGAGAATATAGTCGCTGCCGTAGCCGATGTTGAAGCTCTCGGTGACCGTGACATTGCCCTCGGAATCGATGGGCGTCATGCCGCCGGCTGTCGAGACGTCGGTGATGACTGTGGCCGACACAAGCAGTTTTTTTTCGCAGTTCAACATGTAGACCATGTCGCCGCAGACCCGTGCTTTGAACGTCGTCAGGGACATTTTTTGCTCGGCCGCCTGCCCGGTTTTGATAAGCCGGGCGTTTTTGTGCACGGAGGAATCGAGAGCGGTATTGACGAAGAACATTGCCGAAAGTTCGACGATGCCAAAAATGAGCACGAAGAGCGGCAGCGCCAGGAGCGCGAACTCGATTGCTGCGACGCCGGATTTATCTTTCAGAAGTCGATGGACGATCCGCGGGCGCATTATTGGGTCAGCCGCACGGAGGTTAGATACTGGGTGAACAGAGCTGAAAGACCCTTTTTGATCTGATCTTCCGACGAGGCGGAAACGAAAAGGTCAGACGACGAGGCGCAATCCTGCAGCGCTATCGGAATATAGTCCTGACGGCTCGTGGTGCCGCTGACGCCGCTGCGCAGCGTTCCACCCCATGTCGATTTCCAGTCACTGCTATTCATGGTTTTGGCGACGGTGGCGTTGTATCCCCAATCAGCCGGGATCGCCAAATATTCGGTATAGAGAACAGCGACGGTAGCCTTGCTCTCCTTGAGGTAAGCGCACCAATCCGGATTGAGCGGTGCCACTTTGCCCCAGTTGCTGGCGCCCGTGGTGACCCATTCGCGTTTCGATTGCACGCCGTCGGTCAGCAGGAGAACCAGCTTTAGCGGCTGGTTGGCGGATGAGCCGTCGCCGGCTGGGCCAACCTTGGTCTTCAGGGCCATGAGTGCGGTTTGGAAATCGGTTGATGCCATCGAACTTGCGCTTGTAAGTTTACTTTTATCATCGGACAGCTTCTTGCGCGCCGAACTGGTCGAGTAATCCGGGGGTAACACTGCTGAAATTGTTTCCCCGAGCCCATAGAGGCCGACCTTGATCCGCGTATGGGTATTGTCGGCGCTATCGATCATGTCGAGAACCTCGCCCACCGCCTCAAGCGCGACGTCGGACCGCAGCTTGACGCCCGCTGCTTTGCTGTAAGCGTAGTAGGTTGGATATTTTTTTTTCTGAACGGTGACCGGATCATTGGTGCTGTGGCAGGCAAATTCGCAACCTGCGTTGTTGCGCATCAGTGTCTGGCCTTGGCTTGTCGCTGCCAGGAGCATCGAGGGGGATTTGTCGATGACGATATTTACCTCCAGGTGGGAGGTGGCCGGACCTTTGATGGCGCTCGCGACGCTAACAGGTACGGAATTGATGTCGGCAAGGGACATTAACGTCGTCGGCACCGTTCCTTTGGCCGTGGCTGTAATCGTGTGGCCAGATTTGTCGATCTTGATTTCCGCCAGGTCGTAGCTGGAATCCCGCTTGTCTGCCTGCGCCTCAAACCAATCGGCAATCTTTGCTTTCAGTTTGACTTCGTCATTGGTGTCGACCTGCTTGATGGCTGCCACCAGGGCGGCGTCAAGATCGGCCTGCATCTTGTTTTGGACGTTGTAGGCGCGGGTATAGTCAAGACTGGCGCCGACGGCGAGAAGCATCGGCACCGCAGTGATTGCAACGACCAGCGCAACGTTTCCGTTTCTGTCACCGAGCAGGGATTTCAACCGCGAGCGAGCGGCGGCGAAAGAGATGAGACGCATGTTTCCGGATACACCAGTTCAGCTTTTTGATAAGCCGATGGTGCATTAGAAACATTAGTAACAAGTAAATAGTAATATTTTTGGTGCACTCAAATGACGAAACAATATCCAGTTTACGCATGCGATTTCGGGAAGAATATCACTCTGACGGCAACAGTGGTTTTCGCGTAAAGACTGTGGCTTCCTTTAGAAAGTATCATTAAGGTTGCATTTTGCCGCTTCTGGTCGATTTTTCAACTTGAAGTCCCGTATAAATCCGCTTTTAGCTTTAACAAGCCAATATCGGTTTCCCGCCGAAAGCTGAACCTTCTGTTTGACGGTCGCCGCCTTTCCATCGATTTCGAGCGCGGACCGGACACCTTGTTCGCGCACCGGATATTCAAGTGCTCCAAAAAACGTTTGCGAATGTGCTAATATGTGTAATAATCATACTATTCGTCGTGCTGAGGCAGATGACTGGAGACGCTGGCTTTGATAATGAAGCATGAAAGGCGAGAGGGCGACGGCCCCGCCGGGCGAATGTTTTTCTGCGTCGTCGCAATCCCAACAATGCTCTCCGACGTTCAGTTGCCCATTCCGTCGGGGCGCCGCCTGCGATGAGCAGACCCGGTCAGGTCTCCCGTTTCAAGGTTGTCGAGGCGGACGTCGACCAGATGCGTGAACACTATGCAAAGACCCTGAAGCCCGTTCGCGTCAGTACGTTGAACAGGGGGGCCTCAATCTCGGTGGAAGATACGCATTTCTCGACGGGCGATTTCGACATCTGGTCGGGCATATGCCGCTCCGGAATGGAAGTCAGCTTCTCCGAGCCGCCCGACGCCTTTGCGATCTACCTGCCGCTTGCGGGAGCGATGGAGGTGGAGACACGGGGACGCCAGTTCGTATCGACACCTGGCAGGCTTATCGCGACGGATCTCTCCCAGACCCGGATGTTGCGGCTGCATCCCGAGCGAAGCCACATAGGCATTGCCTTCAGCCGC
This sequence comes from Rhizobium herbae, assembly GCF_017873135.1. Classification (GTDB taxonomy): domain Bacteria; phylum Pseudomonadota; class Alphaproteobacteria; order Rhizobiales; family Rhizobiaceae; genus Pararhizobium; species Pararhizobium herbae. The sequence continues at coordinate 200,559 of NZ_JAGGJV010000006.1, forward strand.
AAAGCCGTAATCCGTCAACTCTCCGAGCTTCTGGACATGCCGGTGATCCATGACCTCGATCTTTTCACCGAATGCGACATGCACTCCAGTGCCGGTGCAAAGCTTGCCGCATTTGGGCAACTCCTCTGGGACAATCTCGCCAATGGTCCACCGGAAAATATCTCGGCGCGCTCCACGGAGTATTTCTTTCGAACGATCATGGTCGCGATGCTTGAAAGCGTGCCACACCGCTATTCGGCGCTGCTGGAGCGCCCCGCGTCGCCGGCCATGCCGCGGCAGGTGAAACGGGCGATCGACTACATGATCGCGAATATTGCCAGCCCCATCAATGTCGAGGATATCGCTCAAGCGTCCGGCGTCAGCATCCGTTCGTTGCAGGTGGCCTTCCAGCAGTTCAAGGAAACGACGCCATTGAACTACCTGCGCCAGTTGCGCCTGGAAAGCGTTCGCCGCGAGCTTGTCGCCGGCAAGCACGATCGCATTTCAGTTTCAGATGTGGCCCGCAATTGGGGTTTTACCCACATGGGACGTTTTTCGGTTCTCTATCGTGAGGCGTTTGGCGAAATGCCGACGGAAACGCTGCAATTGACGCGCCTCGGCAAGTAAGGCCGGCATGGTCGTTCTGTCTTGGCCATACGTATTAACGTGTGGCCGCCATTCTACGACAAAGAGCCCTCTAAACCGTCGGATACTCGTTCGCCGTAAAGACATGGTGATGGACGCGGCCGGAAAACATCTCCAGCAGTCCGCCGGTAACGGCACGGCTTTCGAAACGCACATCCGATTGCAGCGCCCTGTTGCAGGTCTCGATATCGGGATAGCGGATGGCAAGCGCCATGGCGTAGACGGGCGCGCCTTCATCGCGGTCGGCACCATCCAGCACCCGTACCTCCTCGGCGCCCGGAAACCGGGTCCAGAGCGGCACGAGCTTTTCCTTCACATAGGCGCGGAATTCCGTTTCCTTGCCCGCGTGGATTTCCCCTTCGAAAAGGGCGTAGCGAATGATCATGGGATTGCTTTCGTCTGAACGCATTGCTGAAGAAAAAAGGGCATCATTCGCGATGCCCAGCTCCTGGGAGGCTGCTACATCTTCCCCCAGAGTTTCTTGTATTCGTCACGATAGCCGTTGTCCGGGTCGAAGCTGTTCTTTGGTCCGCCATCGAATTCGACATTGTCCGACGTGACGACATGCAGCGGCGACAGGTAGCCGGACCAGGCTTCTCCGGCGAAGGCGCGGTTGAGTTCGTCGACCAGCTGCCAGCCCTGCAGGTTCAACGGTTCGGCAACCGTCACCTTCTGGAACTGGCCGGCGCGGATGCGCTGATAGGCCGATTCCGAGCCGTCGCCGGCCGCAACGTTGATCGGCGCATCCGTCCCGCCCTTGCCGGCGGCTGCGAGAGACGGACCCATGAAGTCGAAATAGAGGTCGTTGATGGCAAGCGAATGGGTCCACTGGTCGCCGTATTTCTGTAGCAGCGACGTCGTCAGCTGCGGCATCCGCTGCGAGGTTTCGGCGATCGGCGTATCGACATATTCGAGAACCGTGCCGCCCAGCGCCTCGATCTCGGCCTTCATCTTGTCGGCCTTGGCGATGGCGATGGCGTAGGTGCTGTCGGTGAAGATGATCACCCCCGGCTTGCCCTTGGCATCGACATAGGCATAGTCCGCCGCTGCCTTGGAGACTTCCATGGCGTCGGTGCTGACATTGGCGAACAAGCCGGTCTTTTCATCCGGACCGATGACCGGACCCGCATGCCAGGCGACGAGCGGAATTCCCGCGGCCTTCACCTGCTCGAGGGCCGGGGCCTGCTCGACGGCATCGAAGCCGTTGATGATGATGCCGGCGGGCTTCAGGGCCAATGCCTGGCCGAAGGCTGCCGTGCGGCCGCCGATCGAGCCCGCGCCGTCCAGCACCTTGACCTCCCAGCCGATTGCCTTCGCGGCCTCCTCGACGCCGGTGGTGACACCGAGGATGCCGCCATTCTTTAGGTCGCCGGCCAGGACGACGATCGTCTTGCCTTCCTGCGCCTTGGGGCTGGCTTTCGGGCCGTCCCAACCGGTAACGCGGGTGGCGTATTTGTCGACGACTGCCTTGGCATCCGCCATGGCATCGGCGAGCGCCGGGCCGGCCAGCATCAGCGCCAGCATGGCGACCGAGCCCTGGATCAGTGTTCTGCGTTTCATGGTTCTTCCTCCCTTTGAAGATGGTGCGGTTTGCAAAATAGGTTCCCTCAGTTTTTCTGTATCTTGACCGGCAGACCTGGTGCCGCCGCTTTACCCGCAGCGCCCCTCTTGCGCTGGGCATACCCGGCGATGCCGATGGCCACGAGCAGGGTGACGCCGTTGAACAGCGGCTCGACGAAGAACGAACCGCCGATCTGCTGGATGCCGGAAATGCCGACCGCCAGAATGATAACGCCGGTCATTGTGCCCCAGACATTGACCCGACCGGGCTTGATGGTGGTGGAGCCGAGAAAGGCGCCGACCAGCGCCGGCAGCAGGTATTCCAGCCCGACGCTGGCCTGGCCGATGCGCAGCTTCGAGGCGAGCAGGACGCCGGCAAGGGCGGCAAGCGTTCCCGAAGAGACGAAGGCGCCGATGACGAAACGACGAACGGGAATGCCGTTCAGGGCGGCAGCCTTCGGGTTGGCGCCGATGGCATAGACATAGCGGCCGATCGGCAGGTATTCGAGGATGACCCAGAGCGCGACGGCGATGGCGATCACGTAGAAGCCGGTGATCGGCAGGCCGAAGACCATGGTTCCGTTGAGCGCATAGAAACCTTCCGGTAGCACCCCGACCACCTGCCGGCCGCCGGTGTGCCAGAGCGCCAGTGCGTATAGAATGGTGCCGGTGCCGAGCGTGGCGATGAAGCTGTCGATGCGCGCCACCTCGACCAGAAGGCCGTTGAGGAAACCGGTGAAGGCGCCGAGCGCCAGCACGATGACAACGGCGATCGGCCATGGCACGCCGAACATCGTCTGCAGGCTGATCGCCAGGATATGCCACAGCACGATGCCGTAGCCGACCGTGAGATCGATGCGGCCGGATGCCATCGGGATCATTGCGGCAAGCGACAGAAGCGCGATGATCGCCTTGTCGGAGACGATGGAGCGCAGGTTGAGCAGCGTCGGGAAGGTGCCGGGCAAAAGGATCGAGAACAGCAGGATCAGGGCGACCGTCAGGATGACGAGGCCATAGACCGGGATGTAGCGGGCGATCTTCTGGCCCATTGTAAGCCCGGCCAGTTCGCTGCGCGTCGGCTCAAGCGCGGTGGATTCGATCGATTGCATGGTTCTGGCTCCCGTGGTCTCTTATGCGGCTTCCGATGCCGAAGCGGCGGAAATGACGGCGGATGTGGTCAGGGCCTCGCCCTGAAGTTCGGCAACGATGCGGCCGCGCGAAAATACCAGCGCGCGATGGCAGATATGGGCGATTTCCTCGAAATCGGTGGAAACGACGACGACAGCCAGGCCTGCTTCGAGCGCCCGGGCAATCAGCTTGTAAATCTCGGCCTTGGCGCCGACATCGACACCGGCAGTCGGATCTTCGGCAACCAGCAGCTTGCGGCCGGTCACCAGCCAGCGGCCGACGACAACCTTTTGCTGGTTGCCGCCCGACAATGCCTCGATCGGCAGGCTCTGGTCGTTCGGGCGCAAGCCCACGGTTTCGCCGATCTTGCGGGCTTGTTCAGCCTCGTCGGCCGGAGACAGGAACGAGAACAGGCCGCGACCGGATGCGCCGGGGTTTATGAAGGTGTTTTCCCGAAGCGACAGCGACATGGCAACGGATTCTTCCGTCCGGTCGCGCGCGATCAGCCCGATACCGGATTTCATCGCTGCGACCGGGTTGGAAAGATCGGGCGCTTCGCCGTTGAGGTGGATCGTGCCCCCAAAGGCTTCGCAGCCGAACAGCGCGCGGCCGATCAGTTCCTGTCCGGCACCGCGCAGGCCGACAAGGCCGAGAAGTTCGTTCTGGCGAATATCAAAGGACACGGGGCCAGTGCCGGCACAGATCAGATTTTTCGCAGAAAGGACTGTCTTGCCGGGCGTGCAGGCGGCCTTGACGAAAAGCTGGTTGGCCGGGCGGCCGACGATCATTTCGATCAGGTCGTCCGGCTTTGTCTCGCTGACCGGGCGCTGGCCCACCAGCTTGCCGTCGCGCAAGACGGCGACCCGGTCGGCGATGCGGAAAATCTCGTCCAGCCGGTGCGACACATAGATCATGCCGACGCCGCGTTCCTTGAGGGGACGGATGGCGTTGAACAGTCGTTCGACCTCGTCGGCCGGAAGGCTTGCGGTCGGCTCGTCGAGAACCAGCACGTCGGCTTCGACCGCGAGCGCCCGGGCAATGGCGACCAGCGACTTCTCCGTGCGGGTAAGATCCTGGACGCGGGTGCTGGGGTCGAAGTCGCAGCCGACCAGGTCCAGCGCCTCGCGGGCACGATCTTCCGTGCGGCGCCAGTCGATCAGCCGCGAGCGGAGTGAAAAGCCTTGCGCCAGGCCGACATTCTCGCCGACCGTCATCCATTCGATCAGGCCGAGATCCTGATGGATGAAGGCGACGGGCTGGCGGGTGTTGGGTTTTGGCGGGCGGTGGCTGTAGGGCTCGCCGCGAAACAGGATCTGGCCGCCATCGGGCTTGTAGATACCGGCAAGCGTCTTGATCAGCGTCGACTTGCCGGCGCCGTTTTCGCCGAGAAGCGCAAGGATTTCGCCCGGGAGCAGATCGATGGAGACGTTTTCGAGCGCGCGGGTTCCGCCAAAGACTTTGGTGATCCCCTTGAACTCGATGAGTTTGCGATTGTCCATCTCTGCTCCTCCCAAAGCGTCGATTGAGATATGTTATCGATAACATATCCGGTTAGTCAAGGACCGATGTTCGTCCCACTCCACATTTTGTCAGGAAAGCGTGCCGTCGAGCAGGCGCATCATCTCGGCGGAATCGCGCGCACCCAGTCCGGCCGCACAAAGCAGCCGGTGGATTTCGACGACCTGGCCGGTCATCGGTAAGGGCGTCTTGGTCTTCAGCGCGAAGGCCTGCAATGAATCCAGGTCCTTCAGCATGTTGTCGATCCGGCCGGTGGGCGCGTAGTCGCGGGTGGCGAACTTGCCCATGAACTCCTGCAGGATGCTGGAATCGGCGCGGCCGCCGGCAAGGGCTGCCGGGATGGAGGCCGGATCGACGCCGCCGGCCTCAGCCAGTTTCGTCGCCTCGGCCACCGCCTGGAAGATCACCGCGCAGAACAGCTGGTTGATCAGTTTGGTCGTCTGCCCGGCGCCGCTTCCGCCCATGCGCGTATAATTGCGGGCGAGGTGTTGCATGACGGCGCGGGCGCGCTCGACATCGGCCTCTTCGCCGCCGGCCATGATGGTCAGCCGTCCGCCAAGCGCGCCCGGCACGCCACCCGAAAGCGGGCAGTCGACCCATTTCATCCCTGTCTCGCTTGCCAGTCGCGCCGACATCTCGGCCGTATCGACGGGATCGATCGACGACATGTCGATGAGGAGCTTTGTTGCATCCGCACTGGCACTGATCCCCTCCGGTCCGAAGACAACGGCGCGGACGATATTCGCATGATTGAGGCTGAGAATGACGAAGTCGTTGTTGCGTGTCGCCTCGGCCACCGAGGCCGCTGCGCTGGCGCCCTTGTCGGTCAGCGCTTTGACCTTGACCGGATCGAGGTCGAACACGGTGACGGTCTGCCCGGTCTCGATCAGCCGTGTCGCGATGGCCGACCCCATGATGCCGGCACCGATGACGGCGACCCTGCAGGCTTGCATATCGGTCATGGTTTAACTCCGTTCAGGGCGGCAAGGCCTTCGAGGGCCTTTGCGGTGATGGCGTCGGGCGAGGGGGCGATATCGACAGTCACGATAAAACCTTCGCCTTCAGGACTTTCCAGGGTCGCCAGTTGGCTGTCGAGCAGCGGAGCCTTGAAAAAATGCCCCGGACGTTCCGTCATCCGTTGCAACAGGATATCGCGCGATCCCTTCAGGTAGACGAAGGCGAGGGGCCGGCCTGCCGCCTGCCGCAACTGGTCGCGGTAGATCCGCTTCAGGGCCGAGCAGGAAATGACGATGCCGGCATCGTCCGCTTCGGCGAGACGCTTTCCAATGATTTCAAGCCATGGCCAGCGGTCGCCGTCATCAAGCGGAATGCCCTCCGACATCTTGGCGATGTTGGCCGGTGGATGCAGACTGTCGCCCTCGACGTAGGGCAGGCCCAAATGCGATGCAAGCCGCTCGCCGATGGAAGACTTGCCGCAGCCGCTGACGCCCATGACGATGATCGGGCCTTTAAAGGCAGGTGGTAATGCCGCCGTCGACATAGAGCGTGTGTCCGTTCACAAAAGAGGATGCGTTGCCGGCAAGGAAAACCGCCGATCCGACCAGTTCATCGACATTGCCCCAGCGGCCCGCCGGCGTGCGCTTTTCCAGCCATCCAGAAAATTCGGCGCTGTCGACCAGCGCCTGATTGAGCGGCGTCTTGAAATAACCGGGCGCGATCGCGTTGATCTGGATGCCGTATTTCGCCCAGTCGGCGCACATGCCGCGTGTCAGGTTTTTCACGGCGCCCTTGGTCGCGGTATAGGGCGCAATCCCCGGACGGGCCAGCTCGCTCTGGACGGAGGCGATATTGATGATCTTGCCTCTGCCGCGCGCAATCATGTGCCTGGCAACGGCCTGGCCGACATAAAAGACGCTGGAGATATTGGTGGAGAGCAGCAGGTCCCACTTGTCGGCCGGAAAGTCCTCGAGCGGGGTACGAAATTGCATGCCGGCATTGTTGACGAGGATGTCGATCGCTCCGAGGTCCGCTTCGACCGCGGCGACCCCGTTTGCAACCGAATCCTTGTCCGTCACATCGAACACCGCCGGATGCGCTGCATGACCCGATTTGCGCAGCGCTTCGACCGCGACTTCGACCTTGTCCGGCGAGCGGCCATTGAGGATGACCTCGGCGCCGTGTGCGGCCAGTCCTTCGGCGAGCGCGTAGCCGATGCCCTGGCTCGATCCGGTCACCAGTGCCCGGCGTCCGCTCAAGTCGAACAATGGAAATCCCATTCAAAAGCCTCCCAGCATCTTCCGAACCGTTTCATCTTGCGCTGCCTGTTTACAGCGCCCGGTTTCTATTGACACATATGTTATCGATAACATATCAAGTCAAGCAAGAAAATTCAGGAGGTAAACATGTCCAAGCCAGAGGTTCTTATGACCGGCCCCTATCCCACATGGGACATGGAGGATCTTGACAGCCGCTATGTCATCCATCGGCTTTGGGAGTCAAAAGACAGGGATGCGTTTCTCGCCGAACATGCCGATAGCGTTCGCGCGATTGCGACGCGCGGTGAGCTCGGTGCTTCCGCCGATTTGATGAAAAGGCTGCCTAAGCTCGAAATCGTCAGCTGCTACGGCGTCGGCACCGATGCGATCGATCTGCGCTTTGCCCGCGAAAATGGTATCCACGTGACGAACACGCCGGATGTGCTGACGGAGGACGTGGCCGATCTCGGCATGGCGCTGTTGCTTGCCGCTGCGCGGCAGATTCCCGCCGGCGACGCCCATGTCCGCGACGGGCAATGGGTGAAAGGCAACATGCATCTGACGACCCGTGTCTGCGGCAAGCGCGTCGGCGTCGTCGGCATGGGGCGGATCGGAACTGCCTTTGCCCGGCGCGCGGCCGCCTTCGACTGCACACTCTCCTATTTCGCCCGCACGCCGAAGCCGGACCTTCCCTATGCCTTCGTTGGCGATCTGGTCGCGCTCGCCAGGCAATCCGATTTTCTCGTCGTCACCCTTGCGGGAGGCGAGGGCACGCGCGGCATCGTCAGCGGCGAAGTCATTGACGCACTGGGGCCGGATGGTATCTTCGTCAACATCTCGCGTGGCACCACCGTGGACGAGGCGGCTTTGCTCGATGCGCTTGAGCAGGGCCGGATCCGGGGTGCCGGGCTGGACGTGTTCCTGAACGAGCCGGCCATCGACCCGCGCTTTGCGCGCTTGCAAAACACGGTCCTGCAGCCGCACCATGGCAGCGGCACGGTGGAAACGCGCCAAGCGATGGGCAAGCTGGTGCGCGACAATCTGGCGGCGCATTTTTCCGGCGCCCCATTGTTGACACCGGTTGCCTGAGACGAGGAGCAAAGTCATCATGAAATCCGTTGTCATCCATGCGGCAAAAGACCTGCGCGTCGAAGAAACCGATCCGGGCACAGCTGGGCCGGGCCAGGTCGAGATCGCCATCGAAGCCGGCGGCATCTGCGGTTCCGACCTGCATTACTACAATCACGGCGGCTTCGGCACGATCCGGCTGCGCGAGCCGATGATCCTCGGCCACGAGATCGCCGGCACGATCAAGGTCCTGGGCAGCGGCGTCTCCGGTCTCGCCGTCGGCGATCGTGTTGCCGTGTCCCCGAGCCGGCCTTGCAACGCCTGCGACTATTGCCTGAAAGGGCGGCAGAACCATTGCCTCAACATGCGGTTCTACGGCAGTGCCATGCCCATGCCGCACATTCAGGGCGCCTTTCGCCAGCGGCTCGTTGCGGAGAGCTGGCAGTGCCATAAGGTGGCCGATGGCGTCTCCATCAACGAGGCGGCCTTTGCCGAGCCCTTCGCCGTTACGCTGCATGCGGTCAACCGGGCGGGCTCGCTTCTCGGCAAGCGCGTGCTGGTCACCGGCTGCGGTCCGATCGGCGCATTGTGCATCCTTGCCGCCCGCGCCCACGGCGCGCAGGAAATAGTTGCCACCGACGTGATGGACGCCGTTCTTTTGAAGGCACTCGCGGTTGGTGCCGACCGCACCATCAATGTTGCCACCGACGGCGACAGGCTTGCCGCCTATTCCGCCAACAAGGGGTATTTCGACGTGATGTTCGAAGCCTCGGGCAATGAGCGGGCCGTTCGCTCCGGACTAGAGGTCTTGAAACCGCGCGGCATCCTCATGCAGCTCGGGCTCGGCGGCGATGTTTCCATCCCGCAGAACGTCATCGTGTCGAAGGAAATCGACATGCGCGGCAGCTTCCGGTTCCACGAGGAGTTCGCGTTGGCCGTCGATCTCATCAACCACCGCCGGGTCGATGTGAAGCCGCTGCTGACGGGCATCTTCGATCTCGATGACGCCGTGGCGGCGTTCGAGGCGGCCGGTGACCGCAGCCGGTCGATGAAGGTGCAGCTGTCGTTCTGATCAGGTGCTTTCGCGTTCGATGACGCGGAAGCCGGTGCGCGTGATGCGCTCCGGCGTTTCGGCAGATGGCCCCTGTATGGTCTGGGTCAATTTCAGCGCCGCCTGACGGCCGATGCCGTAGCAATCGACATTGATCGTCGTCATGCGCGGATGACAGCAGGCGGCGATTTCATAGTCGCCGAAACCGGCAATGGCGATGTCATCCGGTACGCGCATGCCCCGGCGCTGACATTCCATTAGCGCGCCAAAGGCCGAAAGGTCTGAAACGCAGAGCGCGACCTGCGTATCCGGCCAGCGCTCGAGCATGCTGACGACCGCCTGCGCACCCTGTTCCATCGAGATCGGCGGGACGCCGAAGGAGATCACCCGATCGGAGGGCAGGCCCAGTCGTTCCAGCGCCCGCACGAACCCGGCACGCCGCTGGCTGCCGCGCGTGTCGCGCGCCGTGGTGCCGCCGATATAACCGAAGCGTTCGTAACCCTTGGCGGCGAGCGTCTCGACCAGCAGTTCCATCGCGGCGCCATTGGAAAAGCCGACGACCTTGTCGATCGGGTCGGCTGGCGTGTCCCAGGTTTCGATCACCGGTATGCCGGCCTGCTCCAGCATGCGCCGCCCCTTCGGCGTGTGGGCGCCTCCGGTCAGGATGATGCCCTCGGGCCGCCGCCGGAGCATGGCTTCGATCAGTTCCTCCTCCCGTTCGACCGAATAATTGGTGTAGCCCAGGAGCAGTTGCAGCCCGGTTCCCTCCAGTGCATCGGTAATGCCGCGCGCCGTGTCGGAAAAGTTGGAGTTGTTGATGGACGGAATGATCGCCGCGACGAAGCCCGTGCGCCGGGAAGAAAGGCTGCCGGCCGATTGATCGAGGACGTAGCCGAGTTCATTGATGGCCTGCGTGATCCGCTCGCGCGTCGCCTTGGAAACGTGGCTGCCTTCCTTCATGGCACGGGATACGGTCATGGCCGAAACGCCGGCGCGGCGGGCGACATCGTTCATGGTCGGTGCTTCGCCCGCCTTGCTGTCGCCAACCTTGCCGTCGGATGTCTTCGTCATTGCCTGTTCCCGTCCGGACGACCGTCTCAAAAACCTGTTTATCAGCGATCATGTTATCGTTATCATCAACAAGAAACAACCGGTCGGCCGCCAGCCGGCACAGGGTAAAAATTGCAATGAAGGGGGAGTTTGTATGTTCGGGGAGATTGAGGGGACGGGGTTCGAGGTTCTGGATCCGCGCTTTGCTGGATGTTTCGTCGGCCATGCGCGCGTAGAACGGCTGTGGACGGGAGGGCGCTGGCTGGAAGGGCCGGCCTGGTTCGCGCCCGGCCGCTTTCTTGTCTGGTCGGACATTCCGAACAATCGCATGATGCGCTTCGACGAGACCAGCGGGGCCGTGTCGGTCTTCCGGCAGCCCTCGAACAATTCCAACGGCAACACGGTGGACAATCAGGGCCGGCTCGTGACCTGCGAGCACCTGACCAGACGGGTAACGCGCACGGATTTCGACGGCACGGTAGAGGTCATTGCCGACAGGTTCGAGGGCAAGCGGTTCAACTCGCCGAATGATGTCGTCGTCAAATCCGATGGCTCGATCTGGTTTACCGATCCGTCCTACGGCATCATGCATGATTATGAAGGCGACTATGGCGAAGAAGAGATCGGCGGCTGCCATGTCTATCGCGTCGACCCACAATCCGGTGACGTGACGAAAGTTGTCGATGACTTCGAAAAGCCTAACGGACTTGCTTTCTCACCGGACGAGCGGCTTCTCTATGTCGCCGATACCGGCGCCAGCCATCTGGAAAACGGACCGCGTCATATCCGGCGTTTTTCGGTGTCGGATGAGGGCAGGTTATCGGGCGGAGAGGTTTTCGCGACCTGCATGAATGGGTTCTTCGATGGCTTCAGGGTCGATCGGACAGGGCGCATCTGGGCGAGCGCCGGGGATGGCGTCCATTGCCACGATCCGGACGGAACGCTGATTGGCAAGATCCGCATTCCCGAGATCGTCTCGAACCTGACCTTCGGCGACGCCAGGCGCAATCGGCTGTTCATCACCGCGACAAGTTCGCTCTATGCCGTTTATCTGACGGCGAATGGTTCGAAATTCGGCTGAGCAAGCGAACGCGCCGTATCAATAGGAATCATGCTGCTTGAGGAAGTCCGAGACCGTCGCAAGGCAAAGCGCTTTTTCCTCGACATGTGGCATATGACTGGAGTCTTCGAACACCACCCAGCGGCAATCGGGGACATTTTCCACGTAGGGACGCACCACTTCCGGGGTTGCCTCATCATGACGGCCGGAGATCAACAGGGTCGGAGCCTGGACTTGCGACAGGCGATCCTCGATCGTCCAGTCCTTCATCGTGCCGATGACATGGAACTCGGTCGGGCCGTTCATGTTGCGATAGACAGTATTGTCCTCGTCCATGATGGCGAAGGTGCGGGCGACTTCCGGCGGCCAGGGCACGACGCGGCAGACATGGCGGTCGTAGAACACCCGCGACGCAGCGATGTATTCGGGATCTGTCAGCGTGCCGGCGTCCTCGTGCGCCAGAAGCGTGTCCTGAACATCCTGCGGCAGATCGCGGCGAAGGCGGTTGGCCTCCGAAACCCAGGTGTGCATATTGGCTGGCGAATTGGCGATGACCAGCGCCTTCAGCCCCCTTGGCTGCAGCACGGCATGTTCGGCTCCGAGCATCCCACCCCAGGACTGGCCGAGAAAAGCATAGCGCTCCGCGATACCGAGATGTTTTAGCAGCGCGTCCAGCTCTTCGAGAAACAGCGGAACCGTCCAGAACTCAGGACCTTTGTCCGGAAGCCGGGTGGAGTTGCCATTGCCGAGCTGGTCGTAGTGGATGACGGCACGGCCATCGAGGGCGGCGATATCCTTGAAGGAATCGACATAGTCATGTGTGCAGCCCGGTCCGCCATGGGCGACCACCAGCGGCAAAAGGGGGGAGTCCAGCGACCCGCTGATGCGATACCATGTCCGGTATTCGCGAAACGGCACGAAACCTTCCTCAACAGCCACCGTCGCCACATTCGTCTCCATCCGTTCGTTCGAGATGGAGAAACCATAGTGCGGGCGCGGCGGAGGCGGCAGCTATCATAAGTAATAGGGTGTGTCTTCCAGCAGGCGATAATGGGTGGCGCGCACCACGGCCTGGGTCCGGTTCTTCGCGCCGAGTTTCTTCGCCGCTGCGTTCAGATGCATGACGACGGTCGGCACTGAACGATCGATGATCCGCGAAATCTCCTTGGCGGATAGGCCTTCGGCAGAATAGCGCAGGCATTCCCGCTCGCGCTCGGTCAGCCGCATCTTCGTCGATGCGCGCGCATCGCGGTCAAAAACGGGATAGGCGGTTTCATGGAAAACGTGGGCAAGCAGGCCAAAATCGGCAAGCGAATGGCCGGCATCGCGCTCGAAATCGCGCTTGTCGCCAAGACGCAGGCCCGTCACGGTGGCGTAGTCGCCGCGCGGCATGTGCACCGGCACCGTGACTCCACAAGACATATCGCGCTCGCGCAGATAATGCGCCACCGGTGCCGTCTCCTCGTTCATGAAACGGTTGATCAGCGTGCCGGCGTTCCTGTCGTAGTTCCAGAAGAATGGCGTCGTGGTGCGCAGTGCCAGCTGCTGGACGGGATCGATGCGGAAATAACCGCGTTCGCACCAGTATTCATGCATATCGTCGGAAATGTTGCGCAGCTTCATGAGCGACGGGATCATCAGATCGCCCGCCAGATCATAGGGCACCGGTGTATAGTCGTAGATCAGCGCGTCGAAGCCCAGCTGCTTCATCGCCTCGAAAACCTGGTCGATGCGGCCTTCCAGCGTCGCCGCCGCCGAGAAGCGCTGTCTGATCTCACCGATATCGTCAAGCATAGCTGAACTCCAACATCCTACATGCGGCTGAACCTGCCGGGAGCGATCCTATCACTTCTTATAGCTGGCGCAGAGCCGTTATTCCGCTAAAAATTAGCCATGCTCAAAAGATGGGCAAGGAATTTCTTGGTGGAGACAGCGATGTGGCGGGAGATCGAGCCGGATGAGCGATATGAGGTCGCGGTCGATGGCTTCAAGGTCGTCGCCTATTCGTTTGGAACCGGCGACGAGGTGGTGTTTTGCCTGAATGGCGGACCGGGACTGCCGTGCGACTACCTGCGTGAGGCGCATTCCTGCCTCATCGACAAGGGATACCGCGTCGTCGCTTTCGACCAGCTCGGCACCGGCGCGTCGGATCGACCGACCGATGCGGGCCTCTGGACGATCGGCCGTTATGTCGAGGAAACCGAGGCGGTGCGCAAGGCATTGGGCCTCGGCAAGGTGCATATGCTCGGCCATTCCTGGGGTGGCTGGCTTGCCATCGACTATGCGTTGACCTATCCGGAAAACCTGAAGACGCTGATCCTCGAGGATACGGTTGCCGATATGCCGCATCTGGTTGGGGAACTCGAGCGTCTGCGGGCGGCTTTGGGGTCGGAAACTGTCGCCATGATGCAGAAGCACGAGGCGCAGGGGACGATCGATCACCCGGAATATCTGGCGGCGATCACCATCCTCAACTACCGGCACGTCTGCCGTCTCCCGGACTGGCCGGCGCCGGTCAAACGGTCGCTCGACGACTGGAACATGGGTCCCTATGGCACCATGCAGGGACCGAACGAGTTTCTCTATATTGGCAACCTGAAGGACTGGAACCGGGTGCCGGACCTGCCGAAGATCACGGTTCCGGTGCTGATCACCTGCGGCGAACATGACGAACTGACACCGGCCTGCGCGCTACGCATGAAGCTCGGCCTGCCGGATGCCGAATTGAAGGTGTTTGCCAACGCGAGCCACATGCCGTTTTATGAGAATCCGCAGGCCTATTATCCGGCCCTGCTCGATTTCCTTTCACGGCGTGGGACGGCGTGATGACAATAACAATGCCGATGGTGGCCGATATCCGGTGGCAGAAAGGGGTGCGCGCGCATGCACCGCTATAGGTTCGTTCTGTCCCGGCCATTGCAGTTCCTGCCGGTGCTTTTCGGCATCAGCATCATCACCTTCATTCTGGTGCGGCTCATTCCCGGCGATCCGGCCCGCGTCCTGCTCGGCACACGCTCGACACCGACGGCAATTGCCCGCATCCGGGCGCAATACGGCCTCGACGAGCCGCTCTGGCTGCAATATTTCTACTTTCTCGAAAATCTCGGCAAGGGAGAGATGGGCAAGTCGATCCTTTACAAGATCGACGTGCTGAAGCTGATCGCCACCCGCATCGAGCCGACGCTGACGCTGGTTCTGACCAGCGTCGCCCTGTCGATCCTGATCGCGGTGCCGATGGCGGCGATCGCTGCGCGCAACAACGGCCGTCTTGCTGATCATGTGGTGCGGATCGTCTCGACGCTCGGCATCGGTTTCCCGCCTTTCTGGCTGGCGCTCATGCTGATCATCCTGTTTTCCGTCCGGCTCGGCGTCTTTCCGGTGTCCGGCTATGGCGAAACGCTTGGCGACAAGCTGGCCCATCTCGTCCTGCCGAGCCTCACCATCGCGCTGTCTCTCTCGGCGGTGCTGACGCGAAGTCTGAGGGCGGCGATGATCGTTGCGTTGAAATCGGATCTGGCGACGGCGGCGCGGGCGCGCGGCATGCCGGAAAGCATCGTCTTCTGGCGACATGTCCTGCCCAATTCGCTGGTGCCGACGGTCAATCTGCTCGCCGTCAACATCGGCTGGCTGATCGGCGGCACCGTCGTGGTCGAAACCGTCTTTGCCATTCCCGGTATGGGGCAGCTTCTGGTGCGCGCCATCTTCTCGCGCGACTACATGGTGGTGCAGGGGGTCGCCATGGTTTTTGCCTGTGCGACGGTGCTGGTCAATTTCCTGGCCGATATCGTCACGGTCAGTCTCGACCCGAGGGTCCGGCTATGACCTCAGCCCTTGCCGCCACCCGTATGAATGTACCGTGGAGCCGCTTTCTTGGCCGTCACATGACATTGGCGATCGGCGCCGCAACCCTTGGTCTGTTCCTCGCTGTCGCGCTCGCTGCGCCGCTGATCTCGCCCTATGATCCGATCTATCAGGACGCCGCCGTCCGTCTCGCCATGCCGTCGCTTGCCCATCCGTTCGGCACCGACAATTTCGGCCGCGATATTCTCTCGCGCGTCATCTGGGGCACGCGCATCGACCTGCAGATCGCCGTCATCGGCGTCGTCTTTCCGTTTCTGATCGGAACCTTCATCGGCACGGTTGCCGGTTTCTTCGGCGGCATCGTCGATACGGTCTTCATGCGGCTGGTCGACATCATCCTCGCCTTTCCCTTTCTCGTGCTGATGCTGTCGATCATCGCCATTCTCGGCCCTGGGCTATCGAGTTTCTATATCGCCATGGCCCTGGTCGGCTGGGTCTCCTATGCGCGGTTGATCCGGGCGCAGATGCTGGTGTTGAAAAGCAGCGATTATGCGGTGGCCGCCGTCAGCCTCGGTTTCAGCCGCGCCCGCATCATGTTCCGGCATCTTTTGCCGAATGCGGTGGCCGGCTCCATCGTCTTTTCCATGTCGGATGCGGTGCTGGTGCTGCTCAACGGCGCGGCGATCAGCTATCTCGGCCTCGGCGTCCAGCCGCCGGTCGCCGAATGGGGCGTGATGGTTGCCGAGGGCCAGAGCTTCATCACAACGGCCTGGTGGATCACGCTGTTTCCCGGCCTGTCCATCGTCGTGCTGGCCTTCGGGTTCAGCCTTTTGGGCGATGGTCTTGGCGAGTGGCTGGGGGTGAACGAATGAGCGGCCCGGTTCTGTCCATCCGTGACCTGACGGTCAAGGTTCCGATCGACGGGGAAACCCGCACGCTCATCGACGCCGTCTCCTTCGACCTCGCCAGGGGAGAAATCCTCGGGCTCGTCGGCGAAAGCGGCTCCGGCAAGAGCATGATCTGCCGCGCGCTCGTCAAGCTTCTGCCATCGCCCGCGATCGCTATTACCGGCGGCACCGTTCTGCTTGACGGAAAGGATCTGGCGACGCTCAGCGAAGACGCGATGCGCGCAGTGCGCGGAGCCGAGATCGGCATGATCTTCCAGAATCCGACCAGCCATCTCGATCCCGTCATGCGTATCGGCGACCAGATTGCCGAAGGCATCCGCTATCATCAGGGCTTCGATCCGCGGGAAGCACGAGCCGCTGCGGTCGAAATTCTTGGCCAGGTCGGATTTCCCGACCCCGCGCGGCAATATGACAATTACCCGCATGAGTTCTCCGGCGGCATGCGTCAGCGGGCCATGATCGCGGTGGCCCTGTCCTGCAATCCGAAGATCCTGATTGCCGACGAGCCGACCACGGCCCTCGACGTCACCATCCAGGCGCAGATCCTGCGTCTGCTGATGGACCTTCGCGACAAACGCGGTCTGTCGATCATCCTGATCACCCACGATCTCGGCATCGTCGCCCAGACCTGCGACAGCATCGCCGTGCTGCGCAACGGCCAGCTGTTGGAGCATGGCCCCAAGCGCCGCGTGCTTGCCGAGCCGCAGCATGCCTACACGGTGAGTTTGTTGAAAAGCCATCCGTCGATGCCGGAGGAGAGCGGAGGAACGCCGCTCACGCCTGCTGCACTGCCAATCGCTCTCCAGCCGTTGCTGGAAATCGACGATCTGGTGGTGCGCTTTCCGGCGCCGGGTCTGGGGATTTTCAAGAAGGGCAAGACAGAGATCGCCGCCGTCAATGGTGTCAGCCTGCGGATCATGCCGGGCGAGACCGTCGGCATCGTCGGCGAAAGCGGGTCCGGCAAGAGCACGCTGGCGCGCGCCATTCTCGGTCTCACGCCGCTGACATCGGGCCATGTCAGCTTTGCGGGGTCCGATCTGGCCCAGCAGCGCCGTCAGACGCTGGCCAAGCTGCGGACCGAGGCGGCCATGGTGTTCCAGGATCCCTACAATGCCCTCAACCCGCGCCTGACCATCGGCGACATGCTCGCCGAAGTTCTTAAGGTGCAGGGCAATACGCCGGCTGCGCGCATTCCCGAACGCGTTGGCGAATTGCTCGACCTGGTCGAACTGGACCGCGCATTCGCGACCCGTCGCCCGCGCAGCCTGAGCGGCGGCCAGTGCCAGCGCGCCGGCATCGCGCGGGCGCTCGCCGTCGATCCGAAACTGATCATCGCCGATGAATGCGTGGCTGCCCTCGATGTTACCATCCAGGCGCAGATCATCGACCTGTTTCGCGATCTGAAAACGCGGATGAACCTGACGCTTCTGTTCATCGCTCATGATCTCGCCATCGTCCGCAATCTCTGTGATCGGGTCGTCGTGATGTATCGCGGCGAAATCGTCGAGGAAGGCCGCTGCGACGCGGTGTTCGCCAACCCGCGCCACGCCTATACGGCGGCGCTGATCGGCGCCATTCCGGATATCGACCCGGACAAGCCGTTGCCTCGGGGGGATTTGCCCCCACGGAGCGAGCCGAAAGCGGCGCCGGTCGTTCGAGGCCAGCCACTCATCAGCATGCAATAACAACAAAGGGAACAGCGACAATGAAGAGCAGATGGAAGACTTTAAGCATAGCCACGGTGCTTGCCGTGGTCACATTCGGAGCCAGCATCGCCGAAGCCGCCGGTGTGCTTACCATCGGACGCCGCGAGGATTCGACCACGTTCGACCCCATCAAGTCGGCGCAGAATGTCGACAACTGGGTTTTCTCCAACGTCTTCGACGTGCTGATCCGCGTCGACAAGACCGGCACCAAGCTGGAGCCCGGCCTTGCCGAAAGCTGGACCGTGTCCGATGATGGTCTGACCTACACGTTCAAGATCCGCGACGCGAAATTCTCCGACGGCTCGCCGATCACCGCTGGAGACGCGGCCTTCAGCTTGCTGCGCATTCGCGACAATGAAGGCTCGCTGTGGAGCGACAGCTACAAGATCGTCGAAACGGCGGAAGCCGCCGACGACCGCACGCTCGTCGTCAAGCTGAAGACGCCGTCTGCGCCGTTCCTGTCGACACTGGCGCTGCCGAACGTTTCAGTGCTGTCGAAGAAGGCCCTGGAAGCCGAAGGCGAGGAAGCTTTCGCCGAAAAGCCCACCGCATCGTCCGGCGCCTTTATCGTCAAGGAATGGCGCCGCGGCGACCGCGTCATCCTCGAAAAGAACCCGAATTTCTGGCAGGCGGACCGGGTGAAGCTCGACGGCGTCGAGTGGATCTCGGTGCCGGACGACAACACCCGCATGCTGAACGTTCAGACCGGTGAACTGGATACGGCGATCTTCGTGCCGTTCTCGCGCGTGGAGGAGCTGAAGAAGGATCCGAACCTTGACGTTCATATCGATACCTCGACCCGCGAAGATCATCTGCTGATCAACCATGAGCACGGCGCGCTGGCGAAAAAGGAAGTTCGTCAGGCACTGGATATGGCAATCGACAAGAAGGCGATCGTCGATACCGTGACCTTCGGCCTTGGCGAAGTCGCCAACTCCTATATCCCGAAAGGGTCGCTCTATCATTACGATGCCAACTACCAGTATCCGTATGACCCGGAAAAGGCGAAGGCAATGCTGGCCGAGGCCGGCGCATCCGATCTGTCGCTGAACTATATCGTCAATGCCGGCAACGAGGTTGACGAGCAGATCGCCGTTCTCCTGCAGCAGCAGCTTCAGAAGGCTGGCGTCACGGTCAATCTGCAGAAGGTGGATCCGAGCCAGAGCTGGGACATGCTGGTGGCCGGCGACTACGATATCTCGGTAATGTACTGGACCAACGACATTCTCGATCCGGACCAGAAGACCACCTTCGTTCTCGGTCACGACACCAACATGAACTACATGACCCGCTACAAGAACGACAAGGTCAAGGACATGGTGGCCGCCGCCCGGCTTGAGCTCGATCCTGTCAAGCGCGAGGCGATGTATGTCGATATCCAGAAAATGGCCAAGGACGACGTCCACTGGATCGACCTCTACTACAGCCCCTATATCAACGTATCGCGCAAGAACATCGCGAACTTCGACCAGAACCCGCTCGGCCGGTTCTTCCTCGAAGACACCGTCAAGAACTGAGGCCCTCAAAGCTTGCCATCCGCTGCCTTGACGGCGGATGGCATTGTCTGTCAGCCGACCGGGCCATAGTCTCCGTGCTCGACATCCCGCATGAGGCCCGTCAGGAGACAATGATGTGCTGCCCGGCGAGTGCGTGTTCGATAAAAACTGGAGCGTCAGTCTGGTGATCCGCAATGAAGCATGAACCTGCGAGGTTTCGCGTGAAAACAGGCGTGTGGTTTTGTGTGCTCACCGCTTGCCTGGCCTCGCTGCCGGTCGCCGCGCGCGCGGAGTGGCAAGCCGTCGAGAAGGTGCAGCCCTATTCGATAGTCGGCAGCACAGGTGCGGAGCTTTATGCGTCGATCGGCGAACGGGGCCCAAAGGTCGGGAATGCCGGCCGGGCGATCGCATTTACCAATTTCAAGCTGACCTGGACCAGGAAATACGAGCCGCAAGGCGGTGCCTGCGTCCTCGTCTCGGCGCGCCCGAAGCTGACGATTACCTATACGCTGCCGAAACCTGCCGAAAAATTGCCGGCCGCCACCGCGAAGCAGTGGGAAATCTTCCTGGCGGGTGTGCACAAACACGAACTGGTGCACGGCGAGCAGATCAAGGACATGGTCAGGAAGATCGAGGCCGTGTCCGTGGGCCTGACCGTTTCCGGCGATCCGAAGTGCCAGAAGATCAGGACGGAATTGACGACGCGTCTGGGGGAACTCTCTCGTGCGCAGCGGCAGCAGAGCCGTGATTTCGACCGCGCCGAGCTCAGCAATGGCGGCAACATCCACCAGCTCGTCCTCGCATTGATCAATGGCGGATAGAAGACGCTGACGGACCAGGTCTCCGATAGTCGATGAAACATCGCTGCCGTGCAGTCATTCGGGGGGGCGGCACTGTTTTCGGCGGACATGCCAAGCGGACCGTACGGCAGCTGAAGCCGTAAATAGATGCTTGAGGATGCTCGTTCCTCATGGTTGTGACGGGTCGGAATTTTGGTTTGCAACCTTTGCCTAGCTGCCACGCGGAAATGGCTTCCATGAAAATGAATTTCATAAAAGTAGGAATTCCGCGAATTTCGGTTGACGGGTTTGAAAATCTGCCTCAATCTGAGAAAATAAATTACGACAATAAACGGGGAATAGCAGAAGAATGAAAGTGGGCATCATCGGGCTCGGATTCCGTCTTGGCTATCTGGGCTATGTTTTCAAGGCCATGGATGAAAGCTTCGAGATCGCGGGTTACGTCGATCCGAACCCGGCCGGTTTGCCTGGTCTTTTGGAAAAGGGCGTTTCCGCCGGCACTGCCTATGCGACGCCGGAAGAACTGATCGCCAACGAGAAGCTCGATCTTCTGATGATCGGTTCGCCCAATCACATGCATCTCGATCATATCCGCATCGGGCTGGAATCCGGCCTGAAGGTCTTCAGCGAAAAGCCTGTCGTCACGACTGTCGAAGAGAGCATTGAGCTTGCCCGGTTGATGGCGAAATACGGGCATGAACGGCTGATGGTCGGCCTCGTGCTGCGTTATGCGCCGATGTATCGCGACCTGCGCGCCGCACAGGCTGCCGGAACGCTGGGGCAGATCGTCTCGATCGAAGCGTCAGAGCATATCGAGCCCTATCACGGCGCCTTCTTCATGCGCGACTGGCGCCGCTACGAGCGTTATTCCGGCAGCTTCATGCTGGAAAAATGCTGCCATGACCTTGATCTCTACAATGGTATCGTCGGCGCACGGCCGGAGCGGGTCGCAAGCTTCGGCGGCCGCAAGAGCTTCATTCCGGCCAACGATCCGGCCCGCGAAGGCATCAATGACCTCGAACTGTTCCACCGCAAGCCGAGCGGCTGGATGGGCTCCGACAAGGTTTTCGACAGCGACGGCGACATCATCGATTATCAGGTGGCGATCGTCGAATATGCCAACGGCGTCGGCATGAACTTCCACACCAATCTCAACGTGCCGGACCAGTTCCGACGTTTCTGCATCATGGGTTCGCGCGGTATGGCCGAGGGCGATTTCATCCGCGGCTATTTCGATGTGCACGAAATGCTAAGCGGAAAAAAGGTCGTCGAGAACAAATACGCAGCGACGGAACTGTCGCAGCATTACGGCGCCGACGAACAGATGGCGACCGACATCATCGGCCATGTCCGCGACGGCCGCGCGCTGCCCGTTTCGACGCTCGATGCGCTTGAAGCCGGTATCCTGGCGCTGTCCATGGATGAAGCGCGACGCAAGCGCAGCGTCGTCGATCTGCGGCCCGTCTGGGACCGCTTCGACGAAGCCCTCCATTCCCGCGCAGCGTGAGGAGGGGCTGGAGATGAACGTTCAACGCAGCACTCTCATCTTCGCCTGGATCCTTCTGCTGCCGGCCGTTCTCTATGTGACGGTGATTGTGGCCTATCCGCTGGTGGACACGTTCATCCTGTCGTTCACCGACGCCTCGCTGAAGAAGACGACGAACTGGGTCGGCTGGGTCAATTACGGCAAGATTTTCAATGCGACCTTCGCCGAGGTCATCCTGCGCACCTTCGTCTGGACCTTCTTCTCGGTGTCAATCAAGATGATCATCGGCACGTTCGGTGCCTCGATGCTCAATGCCGCCGTGCCCGGCCGGGCGCTCTTCCGCGTCCTGACCATGCCGCCATGGATCGTGCCGATGGCGATCGGTATCTTCATGTGGGGCTGGATGTACAACGGTCAGTTCGGCATGATCTCCGGTGTCCTGCAGCGCGTTGGTCTGGCGGATGGGCCGATCGCCTTTCTTGCGCAGGGCTCGACGGCCTTCTGGGCGACCGTCATTACCGACGTCTGGATCGGCGTGCCGATGGTCACGCTCTATATGCTCGCGGCGATGCAGTCGATTCCGCAGGATCTCTATGAAGCCGCCTGGACCGATGGCGCCGGCCGCTTCTATCGTTTCCGCCGCATTACCCTGCCGCTGCTTGTCCCTTCGATGATTACAATGTCGATGCTGTCGCTGATCTCGACCTTCAACTCCTTTGACATCATCTGGATTCTCACCCGCGGCGGCCCAAGCGGCGAGACCACGACGATGATCATCGACACGTATCGCACGGCGATCGGGTCGAACAAGTACGGGGAGGGGGCTGCCCGCGCCGTGCTGATCTGCATCTTCCTGTCGATCTTCTGCGTCTGCTATTTCCGCCTGACCAGCCGTCTTTCTTCCGGAGACAAGCGATGAGAGCGCCTTCCCTGCTGATCAACCGCTATACGTGGTACGAACTCATCGGCATCTATGCCGGTATCCTGGTGTTTCTCACCTTCGTGCTGGCGCCCTTCGTCGAAGGGTTCCTCGTCTCGCTCAAGCCGCTCAGCCAGCTCTTTTCCTCGCCCTACCGCTTCATTCCCGTCAACGGCTCCTTCGAAGCCTACCGGACGATGTGGGTGAGCGTTCCGGGCTTTGCACGCTACATCTTCAATTCCTTCTTCATCTCGACCATCGTCACCGCCGTCGTCCTGATCCTGGTGGTCCCTGCGGCCTACGCGTTTGCCCGCTTCGAGTTCAAGGGATCGAGCCAGTTGCTGGGGGCCTTCCTCGCGGTCAACATGTTTTCGGGCGCGGTGCTGCTCATTCCGCTGTTCCGGCTCATGCGCTCCTTCGGCTTGCTGAATACTTATTTCGCCATCATCGTACCTGGCGTCGCTTTCCTGATCCCTTCCGCCATCTGGCTTTTGCGCACCTATATGATGCGCATCCCAAAGGAACTCGACGAGGCTGCCTTCGTGGATGGCGCAAGCCATTTCTACACCCTGCGCCGCGTGATCCTGCCTATCGCCATGCCGGGCATCACGGTGGTTGCGATTACCACCTTCATCGGCTCCTACGCCCAACAATTCATCTTCGCGCTGACCTTTAATTCCAAGACGGAATATGCGCCGCTGCCGGTCGGTCTCTTTGCCTATTTCGGCCGGCAGGAGGTCATCTGGAACGAGCTTATGGCCGCGAGCTTCGTCGGCATCGCGCCGGCCATGATCGTGATCTTCTTCCTTCAACGCTATCTCGTCAGCGGGCTGACCGCGGGCGCGGTGAAACAATAAACCAAACCACCAGAGAAAAAATGGGAGCTTAAACGTGACAATTCAATTCAAGACTGGGCTATTTGCCCTCGCCTTGCTCGGCTCTACCGCACTCGGCGCGATGACCGCACAGGCCGCTGACCAGGAAATCAGCTGGATCTATTGCGGCGACAAGATCGACCCGATCCATGAAAAATACATCAAGGAATGGGAAGGCAAGAACGCTGGCTGGAAGATCGCGCCCGAGGTTGTCGGGTGGGAACAATGCCAGGACAAGGCGACGACGCTTGCCGCTGCCGGCACGCCGGTCGGCATGGCCTATGTCGGCTCGCGCACGCTGAAGGAATTCGCGCAGAACGATCTGATCATCCCGGTCCCGATGACCGATGACGAAAAGAAGGCCTACTATCCGAACATCGTCGATACGGTAACCTTCGAAGGCAACCAGTGGGGTGTACCGATCGCCTTCTCGACCAAGGCTCTCTACTGGAACAAGGACCTGTTCAAGGCCGCCGGCCTCGACCCGGAAACCCCGCCGAAGACCTGGGCTGAGGAAATCGCAGACGCCAAGGCCATCAAGGAAAAGACCGGCATTGCCGGTTATGGCCTGCCCGCCAAGACCTTCGACAACACGATGCACCAGTTCATGCATTGGGTTTATACCAACAATGGCAAGGTGATCGATGGCGACAAGATCGTCATGGACAGCCCCGAAGTGCTGGCAGCACTGCAGGCTTACAAGGACATCACGCCCTATTCCGTCGAAGGTGCCACCGCCTACGAACAGAACGAAATCCGTGCGATTTTCCTCGACGGCAAGGTCGGCATGATCCAGGCCGGCTCGGGTGCAGCCGCGCGGCTGAAGGACACCAAGATCAACTGGGGGGTCGCACCCCTGCCGCTTGGTCCGTCCGCCAAGGGTGAAGGCACGCTTCTGATCACCGACAGTCTGGCGATATTCAAGGGAACCGGCGTCGAGGAGAAGGCGGCTGAATTCGCCAAATACATCACCTCGACCGATATCCAGCACGAGTATGAACTGCAGGGCGGCGCCGGTCTGACCCCCTTGCGTCCTGGTGCCAAGGTCGATGAATTCGTCAAGGCCGATCCGTCCTGGAAGCCGTTCATCGACGGTATCGCCTTTGGCGGCCCGGAACCGCTCTTTACCGACTACAAGGGCTTCCAGAACGCGATCATCGAGATGGTCCAGTCGGTCGTGACCGGCAAGGCAGAACCGGCTGACGCGCTGAAGAAGGCTGCTGCCGACATCGAACAGTACAAATAAGATCATCGGACCGCGAGCTTTCAAGGCTCGCGGTCCATACCTTTCTGCTACGAACGGGCCGCTTCTCGCCGGCGGCCGGAGACACATTCTTGGGACAGCTCAATCTCAACAAGGTTCAGAAATTCTACGGCACGTTCGAGGTGCTGAAAGGCATCGAGCTCGAGGTCAGAGAAGGTGAGTTCGTCGTTTTCGTCGGACCGTCCGGCTGCGGCAAGTCGACATTGCTGCGGATGATCGCCGGTCTCGACGAAACCAGTTCGGGCGATATCATGATCGACGGCAAGCGCGTCAACGACCTGCCGCCGGTCAAGCGCGGGATCGCCATGGTGTTCCAGTCCTACGCGCTCTATCCGCATATGTCGGTGTTCGAGAATATCGCCTTCCCGCTGCGCGTCGAAAAGATGCCGGAGGAAAAACTGAAGGCGAAGGTCGAGAACGCCGCCCGCATCCTGCACCTTGACCAGCGGCTGCAGCAGAAGCCGGGATTGCTGTCCGGCGGTCAGCGCCAGCGTGTGGCCATCGGCCGGGCGATCGTGCGCGAGCCGAAGATTTTCCTGTTCGATGAACCGCTTTCCAACCTCGACGCGGCGCTTCGGGCCGATATGCGCATCGAACTGGCGAAGCTGCACAAGCAATTGAAGGCCACGATGATCTACGTCACCCACGACCAGGTCGAGGCGATGACGATGGCGGACCGGATCGTCGTCCTCAATGCAGGTGAAATTTCCCAGACCGGAGCGCCGCTCGAGCTCTACCACAAACCGGCCAACATGTTCGTCGCGGGCTTCATCGGCAATCCGAGGATGAACATGCTGCCCGTCGTCTGCAAGGCCGTCGGTGATGCCGGTGTCGCGGTCGAATACAAGGGACAGGCGGTGACGATCCCCGTTGCCGGCCGTTCCGATCTCGTCGGACAGCCGTTGACACTCGGCATTCGTCCGGAACACATCCAGATCGGCAGCGCCGACCTTTCGATGACGGTGGTGCCATCGGTGATCGAACGGCTCGGCGCCCAGACGGTCGCCTATGCCTCGCTCGATGGTGAAAGCGAGAATTTCTGCGCGATGCTGCCCGGCAGCGCGGCGATCCGGACGGATGAAACGGTTCCGATCGGCATTGGCGCTGCCGACTGCCACCTCTTTGACACTGCGGGCCTTGCGCTGGAGCGTCGGGTGGAATTGACCGATGTCGACATGGGTCTTTTGAAGGCCGGCGCTGTCTGAGATATGCCCCGTCCCGGGCTTGCGGGCGCGGAAACCGAGCTTTGCACGTCAAGGCTCGGCCTGGTGGCTAACGTTTAACTCTGTCGCCGGTCAGCCGCGGCCCGCCCCATGCGTCTCCATCGGCGGCACCTGGATATGATCGGGCTCGAGGCCCTGTGTCGCCCGATCCACCATCATCGTATAGGCCGTTTCAAGATGGCGGGTGAAGCGCCGCGTGTCGAAGAGAGGTGCAGTCCGGCGATTGGCATTCAGCTTTTCCTTCAAGGTTCGGACCCTGTCCGGTGATTGGGCGAGCGAGACGCACAGATCCACGTAACCCTGCGGATCGGATGCCACGAGTTCCTCCAGATCGATTGCCCGCAGCAGGCTTTCGCTGACGCGCGAGGCGAAATGGCTGCCCTTGAATGTCGGGACCGGCAGACCGGCCCAAAGCTTGTCCGACGTCGTCGTATGGCCATTGCAGGGAAAGGTGTCCAGGCCGATATCGGCGGCCTGCAGGCGGGCGATATGGTCCGCATAGCCGGCGGGATCGGCGAAGATGATACGATCGGGGCCGATCCCCGCATTTTCCATCCACTGTGCGAAATTCTCACGGGCAAACCGGTCGGGGCACATCATCCAGAGTACGCTTTCTTCGGCCCTGAGCAGGATATCCGCCCAGAGCTGCGCCGTCGCCGGCGATATTTTCTTCGTGGCGTTGAAGGAGGCGAAGACGGTGCGGTCTTCAGGGAGGCCGAGTTCCCGTCGTGAGGTGGCAGGTGGAAGCGGCCTGTAGGTATCGTCATTGGGCTGGTAGGTGTCCGGGAGAATGCAGAACTTCTCGTGGTAGAAGGGCCGGCTGCTTTCGGGGGTGACGATCGCGTCGCCAATGATGTAGTCGCAATCGATGCCGGTCCCGGATCCGGGATAACCGCAATAGGCTGCCTGAATCGGCGCAGCACCCAGATTGATCAAGCCGAGCCGGGCACCCTTGGTATGGCCCTTCAGGTCAACGAGAACGTCGATACCGCTTTGACGGATGAGGGTTGCGGCGTCCCGATCGGACAGGTGGCCAAGCTGGATCACGTTTGGATACTTCGCCCGCATCCCCCGGTCTTTTTTGATTGTCTCTTCGTCGGTATGGCAGAACAGGGTCACATCGAACTTTTGCCGGTCATGCTGGAGAAGCACGCCCTGAAACAGGCGCATCGTCGGATGCTGATCGCCGAAATCCCCCGAGAGGTAACCGACGCGGATTTTTTGCTGGAAGGCATGCGGAACGGCGCGGCGCGCGGCCCTCGTTTGCTGCGTAAATGCGGTCGCGTTGTGAATCTTGGTTTGGCGAGCGTTGATGCTTTCGTCGGCACACCAGAGAATATTGTTATGCGGAAATTCGAAGTCGAAATAGCGGGCATCCCCCGCCTTCAACCGGTCGAGAACCCGCTGGTCGTCCATCAGCCTTTCGTCCAGACAGAGAAACTCGTGCAGATAACGGCGATAACTCTCTTCCGCGTGAGCATCGAAAGCGGCCGACTTCGCGGCGATGCGCGCGCTGTTCAAGGCCGCGCGTGACTCATTGGCTTCCTTCAGCATATTCGCCGCCAGGGTCCGCAGCATCGCCTGCTTCGGCCCGCCCATGTCTGCGGCTCTCGTGTAGAAGTCGGCGGCGCTCGCGTACTGATTTGTCTTTGCGTAGCATTGTGCCGCAATCAGCAGGACATCCATGCCAAGGGACTGCGGTTTTCGAAGCAGCGGCGACAGTGCTTCCAGCGCATCGTTGTATTTCTGGGCCTTGTAGCTTTGGAGCGCCCTTGGCAGAGGTGCCGACATCTTTTATCCCGTCAAAATCTGGTATGCCCATCAATAGCGAAGGCAACTGGCGCAAAACTGGCGGCGGTTTTGCGGGAGATCAGGACGCGCAAGCCTGGGGCAGTCGTCGCATTCTATATGCGAGGTTTCAGCAACACCTTGGATTGCCGACGATGACCCAGCTTTCTATCTCCATGCCGAGCAATCGCAATCTGCAAAACGCGCGCGCGGCGATCGAGACCGCCTTGATCTATGCGGAAAAGGCCGATTGCCGCCTGATCGTTTCCGACAACTCCGGTGATGCCGCCAAGAGAGCGTATTTCGAGAACCGTTCCGACCGCCTCACCTACGTTGTTCCGGAAGGTGACGATCCGGCTGTCAATATGTTGAACGCGCTTTCGCATGTGGAAACACCGTTCGTCATGCCGATGGGCGATGACGACGAGATCTACCTGCTTGATGGCATTCAGCGCATCAGCCTGGTCGACCTCCCGAAAGACACCATTGGCATTCGTCCGCGAAGCTATGCATGGTCGGCAACGCAAGGCGTGCAGCAAGTGGATCGTTTCACGCTCACGGCTGACGACGCCGGCACGCGCGTGCTCGAATACAATGCCAAGGCGAGGGGAAACAACAGCACCTACTACAGCAGCTATCGTACCGATGTCTTCCGGGGTTTGGCGACGCTTTTTCAGAAAGCTCATCCGACGCGCGGCGGCTATTGCGACTGGGCTCTTTCCTTCGCCTTTGCCGCCGCCGGAAAGTTCGCCTACGATCCGGCGACGATCTATCGCTACGACCTTGGGAGCTGGACGGGGAGAGAGGGCGTGGAGGCGTCAAAGGCGCGGTTATTCAGGCAGGCAGGTTTGCCCGAAGAGGCCGAGAAATTCTCCCCGCTCCTGCGTTTCGTCGATACGCATGTTTTCCTGATGTGGGCCGGCCTGCGACTTTCCGAACAGGAGCGCCAGGGCGCCCAGATGTCGAACGCGCGCCTTGCCTTGGGCACCTTTATCAAGGATGTGGGCGAGACACCGCACAACTATGGTGAGGAAGTTGTCTATCTGACCAAACTGATCCAGGAGACACCGGATGTTGCTTCCGCCTTCCAGATCGCCCTGCTCGTCCTCGACCGCCTGCTTCCAGGCCTTTCGGCTCGCTACGTGGATTTCTACAATTCATCCATCAATGCAGCGGCCTAGATAAAGTCGAGCGCCTCACGCCGCTCCCCGTTCCGTACCGTGCGGGTTCTCCACCATAGGCCAGATATCGCGCGGCGCCCGGCGGTAGGCCGTACGGGCCGGATTGTTCGGATAGGGCGTGCCGGCGGAGCAATAGAGAATTTCCGAGGCGATCGGCGCGAAGGACGCGTAGAAGTGATTGGTCGACTTGATCACCAATATCTTCTTCGATGTCGGGTCGATGCCCATCACGGAGAACAGGCTAGGGTCGAAACTCTGCGCGCGGGTCGAGTTCAGGATGATGTCGATGCCTTGGAGACGGATATGCGCGGCGTCGCCAAAAGGCGCGTAGCTTTCTCCGAAGCGCATTTCGGCATTGCGGACCAGCTTGACGATCTGAACGATGCCGTCGATCGGGTTGCCGGTTCCAGGCCCCGATTTTGCGCCGAAGCGCAGCCCGATTTCGGCGCCTTCGCCGGCCGCCATGCAGATCTGCACGGCCATCGGATCCCAGATCGTGCCGACCGCGGTATCCTTTGCGCCCCGGGCCAGCAGCTCCGCGAGCAGCACCGTCGCATCGCCTGCCGTGCCACCGCCGGGATTGTCCCAGACGTCGGCGATCACCACCGGTCCACTGGTCGCTGCAAGCGCACGGGAGACGGCCTCCTGCTCATCGATCTGCGGCATGATGAATGTGCCGCGCTTGGCGAAGAGCTCAAGCCCGAGTTCGCGCGCGAGAACGGCGCCTTTTCCCGGCTTCCCGTCGGTGAGAACGACCATTTTCGTCCCCATCTCCGGCACGTCGCCCGCCATGAAGCCATGGACCACGGAAATGGAGAGAATGTCCGGGTCTTCCGCTTCCATCCGCATGATCTTGTCGACGAAAGAGCGCATCGGATCGCGTGAGGTGGGGTAGACGTCGATCATCCGGCAATCGAAAACGGACATCACCGGCTTGATCCGGCCGGCGAGCGTGTCGAGCGCAATGCGCCAGAGGTCCTCGGCGCGGTCGACGAAGTCGGTATGCGGGAATTCCTTGAAATAGACGAAGAAGTCCGCCGCTGCCAGGCGTTTGGCCGTCAGATGGCTATGCGGGTCGAGTTCGGCGCAAACGAGAATGTCGGGGCCGACGATGTCGCGGACGCGGGCAAGAAAATCGCCCTCGGTATCTTCGTAGCCATCGGCAACCATGGCGCCATGAAGACCAAGCACGACGGCGTCCACCGGAAGCGCTGCGTGCAGCTGGTCCAGAATCTCGTCGCGCAGGCCTTCATAGGTCAGGCGATTGACGAGGCCGGCCGGATCCGCCCAGGCGGCGGTCCCTTCGATCAGGGTGAAGCCATGCTCAGCCGCCAGCCGCCGGCCGACCGTGATCGGCGCGGAACACAGGGTCGGCGTTTCCGGGTGCTCGCCCGGCGGTGCGTAGAGCGAGGCCTCGAAGGCGCGGCGATCGACGCAGATCGGGGAAAACGTATTCGTTTCGGTCGCCAGAGCGGCGGTGAAGATGCGCAATGCCGTTGCCTTTTGCTTGCCCGCTCAGGCCTCGCCCATCGGATTGGGCAGATAGCCGGTGAAGCCGCATATTTTCCATTGCCCCTCATGCAGGCGGCAATAATAGAGTGTCTGCCACTTGAGGAGATCGACGCTGCCATCCGACTTTTTCAGGCTGCCGTCAAACTTCTTGCGGGCAAGCGCCATGTCACCTTCGATCTCGATATCTTCGAGCGTCGTCGTCGTGAAAATGGCGTTGCGCGGATCCTCGGCGAAGGACTGCTTGGCGAAATCTTCCGCCTGGCGCAGCCACTCGTCGCGATAGGCCGTCAGCGACGGGAAGGCAAGGCGCCATTTGTCGGGGCTCGCCTCGCGTTTGCCATCAATGCCGATGAAGCCGTCTTCGACGAAATCGCCGGCGACCTTGGACCAGTCGGCGGTGAGGAAAGCATCGATGTCGCGCTCGACCAGCATTTGCCAGATTGCGTGGCGGGCTGCGTCGGAAGATGGAAACGGATTGCGGAAAGGATCGCGCACGTTTGCTCCCTGTATTGAAATTCTTTTCATAAATGACGTTTTTCTCTGGTCAAATTCCGCTTTCTATGGTCACTTGTCAACGGATCAAGAAAATAATTTGCAAAGACGAGACAATGTCCATCAAACGTTACGGAGCCGAACAGGTCGGCGCGGGCGGCAAGCCGCTTCCGTTTGCCCGCGCGGTAGAGGCGAACGGCTGGCTGCATGTATCCGGCCAGGTTGCCATGGAAAACGGCGAAATCATCGAAGGGGGGATCATTCCCCAGACGCATAGAACGATCGGCAATCTGCTGGCGATTCTCAGGGAAGCCGACTACGGCGTCGAGCATATCGTCCGCGTTGGCGTCTGGCTTGATGATCCGCGCGACTTCTGGACTTTCAACAAGATCTATCAGGATTATTTCGGCCAGCATCCGCCGGCGCGCGCCTGCGTGCAGGCGTCGATGATGGTCGATTGCAAGGTTGAGATCGATTGCATCGCCTATAAGGGAAAAGACGCGTAGCGCGCAAAACGCTGCCGGGAACGGGGTGGACATCGAGTGAGAATCGTGTGCCGGATCGCAGCATTGCAGCGGTTTCAGGAGGCCTCCTCAAGGCAGCCTGCCGATCTCGTTAAAGGTGTTCTCTGATGGATATTTTCTCCACGCTTCAGGAAGAAAAGGCGAAGCTTTCGCAGGCCGAAAGCCGCATCGCCGAAATCCTGCTGACCGATTTCGAATTCGCCGTGAATGCCTCGATCATCGAGCTTGCCGGCAAGGCCGATGTGTCGCCGCCAACCGTCACGCGCTTTTGCCGGCGGCTCGGCTGCGATAGCTTTTCCGACTTCAAGGTGCAACTTGCGCGCACCGCCTATGTCGGCATGCGTTATTTGAAGCCGGAGCCGAAGAGCCGGGAACCGGCCGACGTGGCGCAGGACATCATCTCGAAGGCGCAGAACGCGCTCTTCATGCTGCATCGCAGCCTTGACCTCGCAGCGATCGAGCAGGCTACCGAAAAGCTCGCAGGAGCGGAGATGATCTATGCGTTCGGTTCCGGCGGCAATTCCTCGATGATCGCCAGCGAGTTGCAGAACCGTCTCTTTCGTCTGGGGCTGCGCATCACCGCAAGCTCCGACCACAGCATGCAGTTGATGATGGCGGCTGCCGCCAGGCCCGGCGACGTCGTGATCGGCTCCTCGTTTTCCGGCCGCAATGCCGAACTGGTGCGGTCCTTCACACTTGCGCGCGACCATAAGGTGACGACCATTGCGCTGACGCAGAGCGGTAGCCCGGTCGCGCGCGCGGCCGATATCACCGTGGCGGTCGATCTGCCTGAAGGCAGCAATATCTACCGCCCGACTTCGACGCGCATCGCCTATCTCGCACTCGTCGATATTCTCGCCAGCCTCGTCGCCTATCACATCCAGCCGCAGGCGGCGGTAACGCTGCGCCGCATCAAACAGCAGCTTGTCGCCCACCGCGACGGCGACGACCGCCAGCTTCTGGGAGATTGACGCGGGCATGACCAGAAAGGAACCGGCATGACATCATCTGTTGCGATCGTAACGGGGGCCGCAGGCGAGATCGGTCGCGCCATCGCCCGCCGTCTGGCAGAAGACCACGATATCGTGCTGATGCCGGATCTTGATGGCGCGGCTGTTGAAAAGGCCGCGGTGAGCCTCGGCAATCCCGGCAAGTTTATTGCTC
The DNA here is from genome assembly GCF_017873135.1 of Rhizobium herbae. GTDB lineage: Bacteria > Pseudomonadota > Alphaproteobacteria > Rhizobiales > Rhizobiaceae > Pararhizobium > Pararhizobium herbae. The sequence goes on from NZ_JAGGJV010000006.1 coordinate 232,973, forward strand.
TCGCCTGCGATATTACCGATCCGGCAAACGTTGCCGACATGGCGGCACGAGCGGCGGCACTTGGCGTGGTTCGCACCCTCGTCAACAATGCCGGGGCTGCACGCGCCGTCAGCCTGCAGGAGACGACGCCGGAAATCTGGCGGATGGACAGCATTCTCAATCTGGAGGCGGCCTTCCTCTGCTTCCGCGCGGTCGAGGATGCTCTGAAGCAGACCAAGGGCTCGGTGGTCAACATCGCATCGGTCAACGGTACCAACGTTTTCGGCCACCCGGCCTATAGCGCCGCCAAGGCCGGCCTGCTGCATCTGACGAAACTGATCGCGGTGGAGTATGGAAAATTCGGCATCCGCGCCAATGCCGTCTCACCGGGGACGGTGCGCACCCAGGCGTGGGAAGACCGCGCGGCCGCCAATCCGAATGTGTTCGAGGACGCCCGGCGCTGGTATCCGCTGCAACGGATCGCCAATCCGGAGGATGTGGCCAATGCCGTCGGCTTCCTCGCCAGCCCGCTGGCAGCCGCCATCACTGGCGCCTGCCTGCCGGTCGATTGCGGCCTGACGGCCGGTCAGGCGGAACTTGCCCGCACCTTCTCCCAATCCGACGACTACTAGAAATAAAAGGAACAGACATGCAATCGGCATCTTATCGTCTGGAAAGCACGTGGCAACCGGACGGCGGCCCGCATGGCCGCTTCACCTTCGCGCTGTTCAACCTGTCGGACGCGCCGATCGAGGGTTTCACCATTGTCTATACGTCGCTGACGCGGGTTATCGACCGGGAGGCCTGTGAAAACGCGGTCTTCGTCAAGCGGGACGCCAATTATCACGAATTTGCTCCGCCCGCGGGTTTCTCGCTCGTGCCCGGTGCGACCTGGACCTTCACCGTCAGTGGCCTGCACCGCAAGGCCGTGCATTGCACCGACGGTGCGAAATCCGCCTATCTGACACTCTCCGATGGCCGCCATCTGCCGGTTGCGGTCTCGGACCTCCTGCTTGAGGGCCGGGTCAGCGGACCACCGCCGGCGCTTTTGCCGGAGGGCAAACTCGATCTGCCGTTTGCGCTGCAGCCGTGGCCTCGGCAGATCAATGCGGAACCCGGCGACGGTTTCCCGGTCTGCCTCTATCCGGCCTCCGGCGCGTCGATGGAGGATCTCAGGGCGATCGACACGGTGATTGCGCTCTTCCGCCGGCTGTTTGAAGCCGACCATGCACCGCTCAGCCTGATGCCGAACAGCCAGGGCAGGGTGCTGCACCTGAAGCAGGATGCGACACTGGCGCCGGAAGCCTATGCGCTGTCCTTTTCGGCGGATGATGTCCGCCTGAGCTTCGGTGGCACTGCCGGCCGTCAATACGGACTAACGGCGCTCGCGCAACTGCTGAACGGTGCCCGCCGCGCGCCCGAGAAATTCCGGTTTCCGGTCGGGGGCACGATCTCCGACGCGCCGCGCTATAGCTGGCGGGGCTGCCATCTGGACGTTTCCCGGCAATTCTACCCGGTCGCCGATGTTGTCCGGCTGGTCGATATCCTTGCCTGGTTCAAGCTCAACATCTTCCACTGGCACCTGACCGATGACGAGGCCTGGCGGCTGGAGATCAAGGCCTATCCTGAACTGACCACGGTCGGCGTTCTTCGAAGCCCCGACGGTCCGCTTCTGCCGCAGCTCGGCAACGGCGCTGACCCGGTTGGCGGCTTCTATACCCAGGATGATGTTCGTGCGATCGTCGGGCACGCATCGGCGCTGAATGTCGAAATCGTGCCGGAGATCGATATTCCCGGCCACAACGCGGCCACGCTCGTGGCGCTGCGGGATCTTTCGGACGGCCAGGAGGCACCGGAGAGCTATCACTCCGTTCAGGGCTATGCCAACAACGCGCTCAATCCGGCCGTGCCGTTCACCTACGCGTTTCTGGAAAAGGTCCTCGATGAAATGGTCGCGCTTTTTCCGTCCTCCTATATCCATATCGGCGGCGATGAGGTCGCAGACGGATCCTGGCTTGCCTCGCCGATGGCCCGCAAGTTGATGGAGCAGGAAGGCATCTCCGGGACGTTCGGGCTGCAGTCCTATTTCCTGAAGCAGATAAAGGCGATGCTGACCACGCGCGGCAAGAAGCTTGCGGGCTGGAACGAGGTTGCCCATGGCGGCGGCGTCGATACCGATGGCACGTTGCTGATGGCCTGGCAGAGCCCTGAAGTCGGTATCGAGCTTGCGCGCGAAGGTTACGAGGTGGTGATGACGCCGGGCCAGGCCTACTATCTGGACATGGTTCAGGGAGAGGAATGGCAGGAACCCGGCGCGAGCTGGGCCGGCACCGTGCCGCCCGCCCATACCTATGCTTACGAGGCCGAGGGTGATTTTCCGGAGGAATTGAAGCATCGGCTGAAGGGCGTGCAGGCCTGCATCTGGTCCGAGCATTTCCTGTCGCGCGGCTATTTCAACCGCCTGGTCTTCCCGCGCCTGCCGGCCATTGCCGAGGCGGCCTGGACGCCCAAGAGTGAAAAGAACTGGCTGCGCTTTGCGGCAATCGTCGGCCTCAGCCCGAAACTGTGAGGAAAATCATGCGCATTGCCGTCGGCGGAATTCATACAGAATGCAGCACCTATTCGCCCGTCATGATGGCGGTCGAGGATTTTCGCGTGCTTCGCGATGCCGATCTTCTCGGGGCCGACTATTTCAGCTTCCTCGATGCGGACGGGATCGAACACGTGCCCTTGCTCCATGCCCGCGCCGTGCCGGGCGGCCCGGTGTCACGCCAGGCCTATGGGACGTTCAAGGCAGAGTTCCTTGAAAAGCTGAAGGCGGCTTTGCCGATCGACGGTCTTTATCTGGCCATGCATGGCGCGGTCAATGTCGAAGGCATGGACGATGCCGAGGGCGACTGGATCTCTGCCGCCCGCGCCGTCGTCGGGCCGGATTGCCCGGTTGCTGCGAGCTACGACCTGCACGGCAATGTCAGCCAGAGGATCATCGATCAGCTCGATATTTTCGCAGCCTATCGAACGGCGCCGCACATCGATGTGCGCGAGACCATGGTGCGGGCCTGGTCGATGCTGGTCGAGACGCTGCGGACCGGCACTCGTCCGGGCGTCGCCTGGGCCAAGGTGCCGATCCTGCTGCCCGGCGAATGCACCTCGACGGAGGATGAACCGGCGAAATCGATCTATCTCGGTCTGCCGGCCTTCGACGCGCGGCCGGGCATCCTCGATGCCAACCTGATGATCGGCTATGTCTGGGCTGACGAGCCGCGGGCCACGGCCTGCGCCGTCGTCACCGGCTCGGACAAGGCCGCCGCGCGGGAAGCGGCCGAGGCGATCGCGCTGCAATATTGGAATGCGCGCGAAAACTTCGGTTTTGGCCCGGTCACGGGGCTGCTGGAAGAGATGCTCGATATCGCCGAGAAAGCGACCACGTCCCCGGTCATTTTGGCCGATTCCGCCGACAATCCGACCGGTGGCGGCGTCGGCGACCGCGCCGATGTGCTGCGTGCGCTCCTTGCCCGCGACTGGCAGGGGGCTCTGCTGGCTGGCATCACCGACCCGCCCGCCGTCGAAGCCTGTTTTGCTGCCGGAGAGGGCGCATCGGTTAAGCTTCGCATCGGCGGCAGCCTCGATCCGGCAAGCACCGCTGCGGATGTCACGGCAGTCGTCCTGCGCCTTGATGATCCGAGTGCTGCGGCCGACCGTCAGGCCGTCATCCGCACTGGCGGAATCGAGATCGTGCTCGCTGCCCGCCGCCGCCCTTACCACAATATCGAAGACTTCCGGCGGTTGGGTCTCGATCCGAAGGCCGTCCGGCTGCTGGTAGTAAAATCGGGTTATCTGTCGCCGGAGCTGGCGCCGATCGCCAATCCGAACCTGATGGCGCTGACCGACGGCGTCGTCAATCAGGATATCGCCAATCTTGCGAGCAACCGCAGGACAAGACCGGCCTATCCTTTCGATCGCGATTTCGACTATACGCCGCAAGCGAAGCTGTCGGCGCGCTGGCAGGAGTGACCGGTCTGGCGTTCAGCATCTGCAATCCCCGTCCGGCACTTCCGGACGGCATTTGATCTCCCTTCCGGTGCCCTGTCATGACGTCCACGCTGTTGATCGCCTTCCGCCACCCCGTGGTTCGGCTGAGTATGATCGCGATCTTTCTGTTCGGCTTCACGGGCGCTGCGACATCGCCCTATCAATCGGTGATCGGCATCACCGAGCTGGGCCTGAGTGACGGCTTTTATTCGATCCTGATTTTTGCCGCCGCCGCCGTCAACGTGATCGTCAGTCTCTGGGTCGGCGTTCTCGCCGACCGCATCGGCAATTACCGGATATTGCTGATGACCGTCATGACATTCGGGATTTTCGGATATGGCCTGGTCTATGCCGTGCCGGTACCGGCCAGCTTCGTCTTCTGCACGCTGATCATGCTGCCGGTCTACAATTCGATGACATCGCTTTTGTTTGCCAATGTCCGCGCCATTGCCAATGCCGAGGGCGGACGTGATGCGGCGGCGATCAATTCCGGCGTGCGTGCCGCAATTTCGGTCGCCTGGGTGCTGGTGCCCGGCCTCGTAGCACTGGTACTCGTCGGACGCGGCAGCATGCTGCCGGCCTATCTGCTCGCCTGCCTCGGCTGTATCGTCAATCTGGCGCTGGTCTTCTTCAAGTTGCCGGCCGCCGAGGGGCCGCCTCCGGCAAAAAGCCATCGCCATTCCTATCTCGCGTCTTTCGCCGAAGTTCTTTCACCACGTGTGTTCGCCCGACTGATGGCCGTTTCGCTGATTACCTCGACGCTGCATGTCAACGCAGCGGTGCAGCCGCTGATCATAACGGGGGCTGCCGGCGGCACGGTCACCGATATCGGCCTCGTCGTCGGCATCGTCGCGTTTCTCGAAGTCGTGTTCATCTTCCTATGGGCACGTATCCAGCTCCACATGCACCCGGTGACGGCGCTTGCAGCCGGTGCGGCGCTTTACGCGGTCTACCTCGCTTTGCTGGGTTTTTCCTCCGCGCCCTGGCATATCTATGCGCTGACTCCGCTCAGCGCTTTTGCCGCCGCGGCACTGATCAGCATTCCGATAACCTATATCCAGGACCTCATCGCCGACCGCCCCGGTCTTGGCAGTTCGCTCATCTCGGTCAACCTGTTTTTGAGCGGCGGGCTTAGCGCCGTCCTGTTCGCGCTCGGGACTCGTTTCAGCGACTATTCGGGCACGTCACTGCTCGGCGCGCTTGCGGGCATACTGGGTTTTGCCGTGTTGCTCTATCTCGACGGGGGTGGGGCAAGACGGAAGCACCTGCAGTAACCGCATGCCGATCTCTCAAAATGTCGGCGGCGTGCAGGCGCTGATGATTTCGCACGCCACGGGGCCGACACAACGGAATCGGTGGGGGCGGCGGCTTTCGAAATAATAGGCATCGCCGGGTCCAAGGATTCGGCGCTCATCATCGACGGTGACTTCGAGCCGCCCGGACAGGACGATCCCGCCTTCTTCCCCATCGTGAACGAGCGGCACTTTGCCTGTATCGGCACCGGGTTGATAACATTCCTTGAGAATCTGGAGACTCCGGCCAAACAGGCTGTCGCCGATCTGCCGGTAGGAAATCGGTCCCTTGCCGATTTCGACCAGTTCGTCTGCCTGATAGAAGGCCTTCTTCGGGCGCTCCGGCTCGAATGCGAAAAACTCCGCAAGCCCGATGGGGATGCCGTCAAGGATGCGCTTCAGCGCGCCGACAGATGGATTGGAAGAATTGGACTCGATCAGCGAGATCGTCGAATTCGTCACGCCCGCCCGCTTGGCCAGCTCCCGTTGCGACAGGTTGTTGAGGATGCGCAGATGGCGCAATCGGTTTCCGATATCGACCGACATGGATTGTCCCGTTTCGCATGTTCGAAATATCGAAACTATTAAAGATCATGCCATGCTTTTTCAATGCCTTGTGGATCATAAGAAAAGGACTTGTTTAGCCATATGAAATCATGGCGTCATCGCGGCTTCACAGGAGGTCGTCATGAACCAGCACAGCAGACAGAACACCCCGGTACTCGACAGCTACTGGATGCCGTTTACCGCCAATCGGCAATTCAAGGCGGCACCGCGCCTGCTGGCCTCGGCCGAGGGCATGCATTATACGAGTGTCGACGGGCGCAGGATCCTCGACGGAACGGCAGGCCTCTGGTGTGTCAATGCCGGTCACGGCCGCCGCCAGATCGCCGCCGCGGTCGAGCGCCAGTTGACCACGCTGGATTTCGCCCCCTCCTTCCAGATGGGGCATCCGATCGCCTTCGATTTCGCCGAGCGGCTGGCGGAGATCGCGCCGGGCGGTCCGGACGGAAAACTCGACCGCGTCTTCTTCACTGGCTCCGGTTCGGAATCCGTCGATACGGCCCTCAAGATCGCCGTCGCCTACCAGCGCTCAATCGGGCAGGGTACGCGCACACGGCTGATCGGCCGGGAGCGCGGCTATCACGGCGTCGGCTTCGGCGGCATTTCGGTTGGTGGTCTCGTCAACAACCGCCGGGTCTTTCCGCAGCTTCCCGGCACGGACCATCTGCGCCATACTCATGATCCCGCCAAGAATGCGTTCGTGAAGGGGCAGCCGGAGCATGGTGCCGAACTCGCCGACGACCTCGAAAGGCTGGTTGCCTTGCATGGTGCCGAAACCATCGCGGCCTGCATCGTCGAACCCGTCGCCGGCTCGACCGGTGTGCTCATTCCGCCGAAAGGCTATCTTGAGCGGCTGCGCAAGATCTGCACCGCCCATGGCATCCTGTTGATTTTCGACGAGGTCATCACCGGCTTCGGTCGCCTCGGCGCCTCATTCGCCACCGACTATTTCGGCGTGACGCCCGATCTGGTGACCACGGCAAAGGGGCTCACCAACGGCGCGATCCCGATGGGAGCGGTGTTTGCCAGCCGCAAGGTGCATGATGCGTTGATGCACGGGCCGGAAGGTCAGATCGAACTTTTCCACGGCTACACCTATTCCGGTCACCCGGCAGCCTGTGCGGCCGGCATCGCGACGCTCGATATCTACCGCGACGAAGGCTTGCTGACGCGGGCGGCGGACCTGCAGGATGACTGGCACGAGGCGATGCATTCCCTCAAGGGGCTTCCCAATGTCAGCGATATCCGGACGATCGGGCTCATCGCCGGTATCGAACTCACGCCACGCGATGGCGCTCCCGGCGCGCGCGCCTACGACGTCTTCGTCGATTGTTTCGAGCGCGGCCTTCTCATTCGTGTGACCGGCGACATTATCGCCTTCTCGCCGCCGCTGATCGCGGAGAAATCCCATATCGACGACATTGTCTCGATCCTGGGCGATGCTTTGAAGCGGGCGCGGTAGCCAGAATTTCCCCTAGGTGCCCGGATCCTTTTCCGGGCACCTTCCCCGATTGCTCGCCGGTTCCTCCACTTCCGCTATCCCTACCAGGCATCACGTTCAGGTCTCTGTCAGCTTCGGCTGCGTTTTGTGAGCGAATGCGAGAGCACTCAGGGAAAGCGAATGATGAACAAGGCACTGAACATCGTCCTCCAGACGGAACGCAAGGACACAGTCTTCAGCCAGGACGAACCGCCTGTCGGAGATTTTTCCTTCAATGCAAAGGTCGCCGACGTCTTCGACGACATGGTCAGCCGCTCGGTGCCGCATTACGAAGAAATGCAGCGTATGGTCTGCGAACTGGCGCAGGATTTCGCCAAGCCCAATACCAGCCTCTATGATATCGGCTGCTCGACCGCGACGACGCTTCTGACACTCGACCCGATCCTCGATCCCAGCGTCAGGTTCGTTGGCGTCGACAACGCGCCCGACATGCTGGAAAAAGCACGCGAGAAGATCGCCCAGACCGGCACGCAACGGCTGATAGAGTTGCAGACCGCCGATTTGCACAAAGGCTTCTACATGGAGAATGCCAGCGTCGTCACGATGCTGCTCACCTTGCAGTTCATCCGCCCACTCTATCGCGAGCGGATGATGAAGACGATCTATTCGGGCCTCAACGATCAGGGTTGCCTGCTGCTGATCGAAAAATTGACGAGTGAGGACACCACGTTCAACCGCCTGTTCATTCAGCATTACTACGATTTCAAGCGCCGTAACGGCTATTCGGAGATCGAGATTTCCAAGAAACGCGAAGCGCTGGAAAATGTCCTTATTCCCTATCGCCTTGAAGAGAACGTCCTGCTTCTCAAGGAAACAGGGTTCCGGCATGTCGAGATATTTTTCCGCTGGTACAATTTCTGCGGAATCATCGCTGTCAAATAATCGAGAAAAAAATGAAATCCTTGATGATATCCATCGGAAACTTCCTATTCCGGTATCGAAACCAGGTCTTCCCGCTGATCATCGTTGCGCTGTTTCTTTCCGCACCCCCCGCGACAGAAATATTTGGCAGCACAACGCTTGAATATGCGGTTGAGATCGCCGCTTGGTTCATTGTCTTTTTGGGCCTCCTGTTCCGTGCGACAGTGATCGGATATGCCTATATCCAGCGTGGTGGTCTGAATAAAAAGGTCTACGCCAAGAATCTCGTCACCGAAGGCATGTTCAGCATCTGCCGCAATCCGCTATACGTCGGAAATGTGCTGATCTATTCAGCCCTCTTCATCATTCATGGCGAACCGGTCGTGATGGTCACCGGCATCCTGCTGTTCTGCTTCATGTATCAATGCATCGTCTATGCGGAAGAAGCATTTCTCGAAGACAAGTTCGGCGAAGGATACAAGGCCTATTGCGCCGATGTCCCGCGCTGGATCCCACGCTTCGGCAAATTCTCACAAGCCACGGACGGTATGGCCTTCAATGGCAAGCGCGTCATCGCCAAGGATTACTCCACTGCATCCGCGACGCTGATCACCTTGCTGCTGGCGAAGATTTACGAGCATGCGGCGGCAGCCGGTCCGACCAACGTTCGGTATCTGTCTATTCTCGTCGCGCTGATCGCTCTCACGGGCGTCGCCACCGCGCTTGTCAGCGGGCTCAAGAAACGCGGTGTTTTCAGCGAGAGCAAGTTGGCTTGAAGCGGCGAGGCTCGGCAGCCCCATAGCCGGGGACAGTTGACCCAAAACGGGGATCGCTTATCGCCGCGTTAACGGCCTCCAACGGTTTACCGCAATCAATCGCGATCCTTGATTGGGAAAATGCTGCGCCACGATAGTCTGGGCGCAGCCGAGCTGCCATTTATTTATTCGCAATGGTCGCCGTCGGCTGTCATCAGCATCGCCGACAGGAGACAGCCATGCGCAAAACGGTTCTGAACGCCCTAGGGGAAACCCTGTTTTACAGCGACAGTTCGACCGGATTTTTCTCGGCGACCGGCTCCGGTCCGACTTTGTACGGGACGGCGGGCAACGATTCCATGTGGGGCGATAGCGCCGTGAACGTGACGATGATCGGCGGGACGGGCGACGACATCTATTACCTCTATTCGGCGATCAACCGGGCCTCCGAGGCCGCCGGCCAGGGCATCGACACCATCAGCACCTGGATGAGCTACACCCTCCCGGAAAATTTCGAGAACCTTACCGTCACCGGCGATCTGCGCTATGCCTTTGGAAATTCCGCCGACAACATCATCAAGGGCGCCTCCGGGCGGCAGACGCTGGATGGCGGTGATGGCAATGATGTGCTCATTGGCGGTGCCGGCGCGGATACGTTCATTTTCACCAAGGGCAACGGCAGCGACCTGATCACCGATTTTGCGTCGGCCGATATCGTCCGGCTGAACGATTACTCGCTGACATCCTTCGATCAGCTTCTCGACAATATCACGCAGGAGGGTGCAAATCTCCGGCTCGACCTCGGCGACGGGGAAAGCCTGGTCTTTGCCGACAAGGCCATCACGGATCTGAATGCCAGCCAGTTCGAGCTGAGTCTGGACCGCTCGGCTCTGACGCAGACGTTCAATGATAATTTCAACACACTTCAGCTGGTCAATGGGACGGGCGGCGTGTGGGAGGCAAAATACTGGTGGGCGCCGGACAAGGGCGCCACCCTGTCGGGAAACGGCGAACTTCAGTGGTACGTCAATCCGCTCTATGCGCCGACCGCGGCCGCCAATCCATTTTCAATTGATAACGGCGTGCTGACGATCACTGCTGAGCAGACGCCCGCCTCGATCAGCGCCGAGGTTGACGGATATGACTACACCTCCGGCATGCTGACGACGCATGCGTCCTTTGCGCAGACCTACGGCTATTTCGAAATCCGCGCCGATATGCCGGACGACAAAGGCGTATGGCCGGCTTTCTGGCTGCTTCCGGAGGACGGCTCCTGGCCGCCGGAGCTGGACGTCGTGGAGATGCGCGGCCAGGACCCGAACACCGTGCATGTGACCGTTCATTCGAACGAAACCGGATCGCAGACCTCGGTTTCCTCGGCTGTCAGCGTCTCCGATACCGAAGGCTTCCATACCTACGGCGTCCTGTGGCAGGAGGACGAGATCGTCTGGTACATCGACGATGTGGCCGTAGCCCGTGCCGATACGCCCTCCGACATGCATGAACCGATGTACATGCTGGTCAATCTCGCTGTCGGCGGCATGGCCGGCACGCCGACCGATGGGCTGCCGGATGGTTCGGAGATGAAGATCGACTATATCCGGGCCTATACGCTGGACGATCTCGCCTAACTGCGCTCTTCCCAGACCTTCGCGAGTTCGACGATGGTCTGGACGGCCTTTTCCATGTCCTGCCGGCTGATCCATTCGAGCGGCGAGTGGAAAGCATGGCCGCCGGCGAAGATGTTGGGGCAGGGCAGGCCCATGAACGACAGGCGCGAACCATCGGTGCCGCCACGAATGCTGCCGCGCACCGGCTCCATGCCCGCGCGCCGGATGGCCTCGACGGCGTTTTCCATGATCTCCGGGTGGCGATCGAGGACCACCTTCATGTTGCGATACTGCTGCTTGACCTCGAATGTGTAGGAGGAACCGGGATAGTCCGGCATGACATCCTGCACGATCGCCTCGATCATGGCCTCCTTGGCGTCAAGACCCTCGTCATCGAAGTCTCGGACGATCAGGCTGATTGTCGCTTTTTCCATCGAGCCGGTCACGCCCGTGGGGTGAATGAAGCCCTCCTTGCCGGACGTCGTTTCGGGCGCAATGTGTTTCGGCAGCCGGTCGATGATGGCGCCGGCGATCTTGATCGCATTCTCCATCTTACCCTTGGCAAAACCCGGATGAATGGCAACACCCTGGATGGTGATGTCGACGCCATCGGCCGAAAATGTTTCATCCTCGATATGGCCGGCCGTTTCACCGTCCATGGTATAGGCAAACTGGGCACCGAGTTTCCTCAGATCGACCTTGTCGACCCCGCGTCCGACCTCCTCGTCCACGGTAAAGAGGATTTTGATCGTCCCGTGTTTGATGTCCGGATTGTCGACTAGGAATTGCGCGGCTGTCATGATCTCGGCAAGGCCGGCCTTGTCGTCGGCGCCGAGCAATGTCGTGCCATCGGTGGTGATGATGTCGTTGCCGATCTGGTCGCGCAGCGCCGGATTGTCTGAAACGCGGATGATCTGCTGCGAATCGCCCCAAAGCTGGATGTCGCCGCCGGCATAGGCGCGGATCATCTGCGGCTTGACGTTCGTTCCGGTGAAATCGGGCGCCGTATCCATGTGCGAGCAGAAGCAGATGACAGGTACCGGCTTATCGACATTGGATGGAATGGTCGCGTAGATGTAGCCGTACTCGTCGAGATGCGCATCCAAAAGCCCGATCGCCAGCAATTCCTCGACCAGCAGGCGGCCGAGATTCTTCTGCTTTTCGGTCGAGGGTTGTGTCGCCGATTTAGGATCCGACTGGGTGTCGATCACGACGTAGCGAAGGAAGCGGTCGGTAACGGTGTCAGGCATGGCTTGCTCCATTCCATGTGCATCAAGTGACTTTCTGTAGGCTTCACAGGTGGCGCCGTGAAGACTCTTCAGAGAAAAAGGCCATTCAAAAAGCCGTAGATCAGAACGCGGAAAACCTGCGACATTCCGCAAGACACGTGGCATAAGGGCGCCGCAACATTCTTGGGCACCGCAACATGATCCGTATCGAAAATATCAGCAAGCAGCTGAGCCATCGCATTCTCTTCATCGAGGCTTCCGCCGCGCTCAACAAGGGCGAGAAGATCGGTCTTGTCGGCCCGAACGGCGCGGGCAAGACGACCGTCTTCCGGATGATCACCGGCGAGGAGCAGCCCGACGAAGGACAGGTGGCGGTGGAGAAGGGCGTCACCATCGGCTACTTCAATCAGGATGTGGGCGAGATGGAAGGGCGCAGCGCGGTCGCCGAAGTCATGGACGGTGCAGGCCCGGTGAGCATCGTTGCCGCCGAATTGCACGAGCTTGAGTCGGCCATGGTCGATCCCGACCGGCTGGACGAGATGGATGCCATCATCGAGCGCTACGGCGAAGTTCAGGCGCGCTATGAAGAACTGGACGGCTATGCGCTCGACGGACGTGCGCGCGAAGTGCTGGCGGGCCTGAGTTTTAGCGAAGAGATGATGGACGGCGATGTCGGCAAGCTGTCGGGCGGCTGGAAGATGCGCGTGGCGCTCGCCCGCATTCTGCTCATGCGCCCCGATGTCATGCTGCTCGACGAGCCGAGCAACCATCTGGATCTGGAAAGCTTGATCTGGCTGGAGGAATTCCTGAAAGGCTACGAGGGCGCGCTTCTGATGACCTCGCACGACCGCGAGTTCATGAACCGCATCGTCACCAAGCTGATCGAGATCGACGGCGGCGGGCTGACGACCTATTCGGGCGACTACGAATTCTACGAGCAGCAGCGAGCGCTGAACGAGAAGCACCAGCTGGCGCAATTCGAGCGGCAGCAGGCGATGCTCGCCAAGGAAATCAAGTTCATCGAGCGCTTCAAGGCGCGCGCCTCGCATGCGGCCCAGGTGCAAAGCCGCGTGAAGAAGCTGGACAAGATCGAACGGGTCGAACCGCCGAAGCGCCGTCAGGTCGTCGCGTTCGAATTCCAACCGGCGCCGCGCTCCGGAGAGGATGTGATCAACCTGAAGAACGTGCACAAGAGCTATGGCAGCCGCAGCATCTATGAGGGGCTGGACTTCATGGTGCGGCGCAAGGAGCGCTGGTGCATCATGGGCATCAACGGCGCCGGAAAATCCACGCTGTTGAAGCTGGTGACCGGCTCGACCGAGCCGGACAAGGGAACCGTCGCGCTCGGCGCCAGCGTCAAGATGGGTTATTTCGCCCAGCACGCCATGGATCTTCTGGACGGCGAGCGCACCGTGTTCGAGACGCTGGAACATGAATTCCCGCGTGCCGGTCAAGGCCCGCTGCGGTCTCTGGCAGGCTGCTTCGGCTTTTCCGGTGATGATGTCGAAAAGCGGTGCCGGGTGCTGTCCGGTGGCGAGAAGGCGCGGCTGGTCATGGCGATCATGTTGTTCGACCCGCCCAATCTTCTGGTGCTCGACGAGCCGACCAACCACCTGGACCTCGACACCAAGGAAATGCTGATCAAGGCCCTGTCCGAATACGAGGGCACGATGCTTTTCGTCTCGCACGACCGGCATTTCCTCGGCGCGCTGTCGAATCGGGTGCTGGAACTGACGCCTGACGGCATTCACGAATATGGCGGTGGCTACACGGAATATGTGGCGCGCACCGGCCATGAAGCGCCGGGTCTGCGGAGCTGAGGCAAAGTGGCGAGTGTTTGCCGGGCAGTCGGTGACGAAGGCGAAAGCCAACGAACCCCGGTTTTGACCTCACCGCCACGGCCAGCGGGGGAAATAGATTGGTATCGAAGCTCTATGACAAGGCTGCGTTCGTGCCCTTTTGGCGGTTATGGCACAATGTCTAACTTGCAAACTGGTTTGCTCGCCGCAATCATAGGGAATGGTCAGCAATCAAACCCGATTTCAGCCGCCGGCTAGCGGACAACAGCATATCAGGCGCCACAGCCTTCTGCTGCAACTGCAGCATTCAGGGCCTCGGCGCCTGACAACCATCGTGGCGCCCGCCGGCTATGGAAAGACCTCGCTCGGCGCTCAGTGGTACAATCTTCTGAAAGACCAGGGCGGCAGCCCGGTTTGGGTTCCGCTTGAGCACGACGACTGCGACCAGGGCCATTTTCTTCTGGCGCTGCTGGAATCCTTCCAGCATTTGCTCCCGGACGAGGCACGAGGGCTCGACGCCAGCAGCATGCCGGTTGCAGCGCTTCTTTCTGTTCTTGTGACGCGCCTGCGCCGTATAGAAACGCCGGTTACGCTTTTCCTCGACGATTACCATTTCGCCCAGACAGACGGGACTGAATCACTTCTGGCGAAGCTTTTGGCGGCAAGCGATCTTAGCCATGTGAAGTTCGTTCTGATTTCACGCAGTTCGCCGCGATTTCCGACCTCGACCTTGCGTCTCAACAATGAGCTCAGGCAGATCGGCGTTACCGATCTCAGCTTTTCCGATACGGAGGCGCAGGAGTTTTTCGCCGGCAGGGCTGCGAAACTCACACCCGAGCAGGTGGGCGAACTGAATCAGCGTACCGAAGGCTGGGCGGTCGCGCTCCAGATGGTCCGGGTCCTCGTCAACGACAACATCGAAAGCGGCGCCATACTTTCCTCATTCGACGGCAGCAATGCCGAGATGGGGCGTTATCTCTCCGAGCAGGTATTCTCCAGCCTGCCCGAGGACATACGCCATCTCCTGACCGAAACGGCAGCACTTCCCGCCGTCAGCCGGGCTCTCGTCACGGCCGTCTGCAGCCAGTCGGGTGCGGGCGCGCTCTTCAGCCAACTTGGGGACTATGCGCTGCCGATCGCCGTTCTCGATGGCCAGGGGACGTGGATCCGTTACCATCCCGTGTTCAACAGCTTCCTGAAGGAGGAGGCGGAACGCGTCGGTATTGAAACCGGCCAAATGTTGAGAAAAGCCGCGCGCTGGTTCGCGGCACGCAACGACTGCGACGCGGCCGTAAGGCACGCCTTGCTTGCCGGCGACGCAGAGCTGGCCGCAGAGATCATAGAGGCCGCCGGCGGATGGCGGCGGGTCTATGCGACCACGCGCGGCGGCACCCTGCTGTTTCAGACGCTGATCGCCAGGGCTGCAGAGATCAACCTTTCCGACTTCCCCCTGACGACGCTCGGGCTTTCAGTGGTCAGCGCCAAGGCGGGTCAGCTGGACGCAGCCAACCATTATCTGGCAATCGCCGAACGTGGCGCCACCGGGGAGAAACTGTCGCGGGACTTGCGGGTTGTCCGTGTCCTCATGTCGCTCTACACCGACCGCTGGGCGACAGCGGCGGATCTTTCGGCACTGGAGGCCGATCTGTCCCAGGATAGCGATATGGAGCTGATCCATCGCGCACTGGCGCTGAATATGCTGTCCTATAATTTTCTCATCCGAACCGACCTCGAACGAGCCTTGCACTACGGGCAGCTTGCCATGCGGGCCTTTCGCGATGGCGGTGCGGACTTTGGCGCCATGCACCTTTATACCCATATCGGCCAGGCAGCATTTTTCAGCGGCGACAGCGCCAGCGCCGCAGACTCCTATCGCAACCTGATTGCCGAAGCGCAGTCCAATATCGGCGAGGGGAGTGATCTCGACGCCGTCGGTCAGGTGCTGCAGAGCGAAGTTCTTTCCATGAGCGGCGAGCAAGAGGCGGCGTCCTCCGCCCTGTCCTGGGCACTCCCGCATCTGGAACGGCACGATACCTGGTTTGATCTGCTTGCCGCCGGTTTCATGGCGCAGCAGCGGGTGTTTCGGCTGAATGGTGATGTGATGGCGGCCCACGCAGCAATCGACAGCACCCGCGCGGCGGCCCGGCGCAGGGGTTTCGACCGGCTGACGCGGCTGATCGACGGTGAACGGGCGACGCTTCTGATCGCGTCGGGAGACGTCGAGGAGGCAATACGATACGCTGAAGTCTCCGGTTTCAATGTGCAGAACGCCAATTCCGATGGAGCCAACAATCTGGCCGTCAACCTGCGCGGTTGTGTGCCGGCCCTTTTGTGGACCCGGATCTATGCGGCACTGGGCGAAACCGTGCGCGCTCGCGCTGTCTTTCGGCACCTTATGACGCGGCAGGCCCAGAAGCCGCATGTGCCCCGCCGCATCGAACTCGGCTTCATGGATATCCGCCTGCTTTTGGCGGAAGACGAGCAGCAGGCGGCCGCGGCCGCGCTTTCCGATCTGCTGCTGTCGTTGCCGGTTGCCGACTACCGGGCAATCCTGCAGGTCGAAGGGACGGAATTCGCAGATCAGCTCCGCAAACTGACCGTATCCCTGGAAATGCCCGGCGTGGTGACGCAACGGCTTTTCCGTGCCCTTGATGCCGGGCTGCCAGCGCGCGGCGCTGCCGAAGGCCTATCCTCCTCATTGCCGGAGACCGGCGGCCTGACCGAACGCGAGCGCGGCGTGATGCTTCTCCTGAGCGCGGGGCTCAGCAACAAGGAAATCGGCCGCAAGCTGAACCTGAGCGACAACACGGTCAAATTTCACCTGCGCAATATTTTTGCCAAGCTGAACGTAACGACACGGACGGCAGCTGTGATGGCGGGACGCGATATCGGCACTCTGTCCTAGCTCGACCCCCACCCAAATGGGTGGGATTGGCAAGGAACGGCCTACCCATCTGGTAGGCTACCTGCCTTTGCCGAACGCGCTTAGTCTGCCCTCGACAAGAATACTGAGGGTGACGAATTATGACCGCCTGGCAAAATCCTGTCGACACCGTGACGCAGGAGATCATCGAAGGTAAGCTGATGGCGACCGTCGATGAGATGGGCATCGTCATGGCTCGCACCAGCATGAGCCCGGTCATCTACGAAGTACTCGATTTCGCCTGCGGTCTTCTGACCGCCGATGGCGAACTGGTCGCCCAGATGAACGGTATCACGCTGTTTACCGGCACTTTCGGCGTGCAGGTGAAGGCGCTCATCAAAAAATTTACAGGCAATCTTGCTGATGGCGACATCCTGTTGTCCAACGATCCCTATGCGGGCGGCACGCATGCCTGCGATTTCGCCGTCGTAAAGCCTCTGTTCGTCGATGATAAAATCCTCGGCTATGCGATCAATGTCGCCCATTACCTTGATGTCGGCGGGTCCGTACCGGGAAGCCTTGCTCCGGATGCCACGTCGGTGTTCCAGGAGGGCCTGCGCCTGCCGGGGGTCAAGATCGTCCGTGCCGATGTCTTCTACGATGAAATTCTGCACATCATCGGCGAGAATGTCCGTCTGCCCGAAATCGCTCTCGGTGACCTCAACGCGCAGGTGGCAACAGTGCGGGTTGCGGCGCGCCGGATGGCAGAACTCTCCGTCAAATACGGGGCAGGGGTCGTTCGGGCCGCTTTCGCCAATCTTCTGAGCGCAAGCGAGATGCGCAGCCGTACGGCGATTGCCGCGCTTCCCGATGGGCGCTACACGGCGACCGACGTCATCGACGGTGACGGCGTCAGCTCTGTGCCGATTCCCGTCAATGTGGTGGTGACCATTGCCGGCGACAGCATCACAGTCGATTTCACCGGCTGTCCGCCGGCTGTTGCCGGGCCGATCAATTGCTCCCGCGGCGCATTGCAGTCGGCGGTCAAGACAATCGTCAAGGCGATGGTCGGCCCCCAGGATCCTTCCAACGAAGGCTGGTTCCGTCCGCTCACCGTCATCGCTCCGGCAGGCACAATCTTCACCGCCGAAAAACCTTCGCCGACCGGTTGGTACTACGAGGGGTCCGTGCATGCATCCGAACTGGTCTGGAAAGCTCTGGCGCCGCTGATGCCATCGCGCTTTTCCGCCGGGTCCTATTCCAGCCTCTGCGTGGTCTATATTTCCGGCAAGGATCTGAGCGGTCGGCCGTTCATCCACATCGAGCCGCAGCACGGCGGTTGGGGAGCGAGTGAGGATCGGGACGGCGCCGACGCGCTGATCGCGCTGACAGATGGCGATACCTACAATTATTCGGTCGAAGTGATCGAGGCGCGGTTTCCGCTGAGGGTCAAGCGCTACGGCTTCAACATCGAGGGTGGTACGGGCGCCGGCCGCCGGCGCGGCGGCTTCGGTATTGTGCGAGAATACGAGATCCTCAGCGAGGACGCCTCCGCCTATGGCAGTTTCGGGCGCACGGTAACACAGCCCTGGGGCATGGATGGCGGCGGGCAGGGAACCGTGAATGCATTGCAGATCGCACCGACACAGGGTGGAGAACTTCGAACCTATGGCCGTGTCGCCCATATAGATCTGAACAAGGGCGATGTTCTCCGCGTGATTACCGGCGGTGGCGGCGGATGGGGCGATGCCCGCAAGCGCGAGCCTCTCTTGGTCGAACAGGACTTACGCAATGGCTTTCTGACCGAGGCGCAGGCCTTGAGTGTTTACGGATACAACAGGGAGGTTTCAGGATGATCAGGCTGGCAACCGATGTCGGAGGCACATTTACCGATCTTGTCGGTTATGATGAGAGCAGCGGCGAACTGTTTACCGCAAAAAGCCTGACGACGGTGCGAAATCAATCCAGGGGCGTACTCAATGCCATTGCCTCGGCGGAAGAGGCGTGCGGGCTTCGAACGAGGGACGTTACCTTCTTTGCCCATGGTGGAACCACGGTCATCAATGCCATCACCGAACGCAAGGGCGTGCGCACGGCGCTGGTAACCACCGCAGGCTTTCGTGACGTGCTTGAAATCGGCCGGGGCAATCGCCCTGATCTCTATAATCTGCAGTTCCACAGCCCCGAACCTTTCGTTCCCCGGGACCTGCGCTTTGAGGTGCGCGAGCGGCTTGACGCTTCGGGCAAGGTCATCCTGCCTCTGGAGCTTGACGATCTGAGGCCGATCATTGCCCGCTGCAAGGCGGAAGGGATCGAGGCCATCGCGGTCCTCTTCCTGCACAGCTACGCCAATCCCGAACATGAAATTCTCTGCGCAGGCATTCTCGCCGATGCGCTTCCCGAGGTTACGGTTTGTGCGAGCCACGCGGTATCGCGGCAGTGGCGCGAATACGAGCGCACCAACACGGTGGTGCTCAACGCCTATGTCCAGCCGATCATCCAGCACTATTTCGAGCGGCTGGAAGAAGCTCTGATGAAGCGCGGCCTCACATGCCCCTATTACGCGATGCAGTCCAACGGCGGTATCTCGACCTTCGATCAGGCGGTGGGCAGCCCGCTGACACTGGTGGAATCGGGGCCGGCCGGTGGCGTTGCCGGCGCGGCCCGGATCGGTGACGCGATTGGCGAGAGTGAGGTCCTGTCGCTGGATGTCGGTGGCACCACCGCCAAATGTTCGCTGATCCACGGCGGGCGCCCGACCCTGAATGTCGACTACAAGCTGGAACATACCCGCATCCGGCCCGGCCATCCCGTGCAGGTGCCGGTGGTGGATATCGTCGAGATTGGCTCCGGCGGTGGTTCGATCGCCCGGCTCGACGATCGGGGCGCGTTGCGTGTCGGTCCGGAAAGTGCTGGTTCCACCCCCGGCCCCGCCTGCTATGGGCTTGGCGGCAAGAAACCGACGCTGTCGGATGCCATCCTCGCTATCGGTATTTTCGACCCCGCCACGTTTGCCGGCGGCAGCATGCATCTGGACAGGCAGAAGGCGGCGGATGCAATCGCGTCCGTCGCCACCCCGCTCGGCATGAGCATAGAGGATGCGGCGATCGCCATTATCGACATCGCCCATGCCAGCATGATCAATGCCTTGAAACTGGTGACGGTACAGCGTGGCCACGATCCACGCGATGCGGTTTTCGTCGTCAGCGGCGGTGCCGGGCCTGCGCTGGCCACGCGCCTGGGACGGGACTTGAGCGTCAAGGCGACAGTCATCCCGCCGCATCCAGGCATCTTTTCCGCCTGGGGCATGTTGGCCGCGGAGCCGCGCGCCGATTTTCGCGGCACCTGGTTTTCGGCGCTGACAGCGGACGCGCTGACGGAATTGTCCGCCCGCTTCGACGGGCTCGAAGCCGAAGCCATCGCCTATTTTGCCAAGGGGCAGGATGCCGATATCCGCTTCACATATCAGATTGAAGCCCGTTACCGTGGGCAGGAACATGGCGTCTTTGCCCAGTATAGTCGCGAGGATGATGTCCAGAGTTTTGCGGAGCGCTTTCACGCAAACCATGAGCGCGCCTATTCGTTCCGGCTGCTTGACGCGGGGATTGAGATCACCACGCTGCATCTGGAGGCGGTGCTAAACGGTCCGGTAATCACATTGCCGAAACTGCCGGGAACCGACCGCAGTGTCGATGCAGCCTTGACGGGCCACCGAGACGTCTATTTCGGTGCGAGCCTTGGTTGGCTATCATGCCCCGTCTATGAGCGCTGCCTGCTCGGGCCTGGCCAATCGATCGAGGGACCGATGATTGTGGAGGAGGCGACGGCAACCACGCTCGTTCAGGAAAATCAGGTGCTTGAAGTGACGAATACCGGTATTCTGATCATCCGCGAAAACAGCGTTAAGGCGGGGTGATATGGCGATATCGATCCAGATCGATCGTGTCAGTCGGGAATATGGACCGGTCAAGGCGCTGGATGACGTGACGCTCGACATCAGGGCGGGTGAGTTCTTCACCCTGCTTGGATCGTCGGGATGCGGGAAAAGTTCGCTTCTGAAGCTGATCGGTGGCTTCGACAGACAGACGTCCGGTCGTGTCGCCTTCGACGGCAAGGATGTCGGCAATCTCCCGGCCAACAGGCGGCCGGTCAATACGGTATTCCAGAGCCTTGCCTTGTTTCCACATATGAGCGTAGCTCAGAACGTCGGCTACGGTTTACGGCTAAGAGGTCTATCGGGTTCCACGCTCGAGACCAGGATCAGCGGTGCGCTGGATCTCGTCGAACTCTCGGGCTTCGGCCAGCGCGACGTCAACCTTTTATCGGGCGGCCAGCGGCAGCGCGTGGCGCTTGCCCGCGCCCTGGTGATGGAGCCGGGCATTCTGCTGCTTGACGAACCGCTGACCGGTCTCGACGAACGCCTGCGCCAGCAGATGCGCGATGAATTCGGACGACTGCACAAGCGCACCGGCGCCACCTTCATCCTCGTCACCCACAATCAGGACGAGGCACTGAGCCTGTCGGATCGTATGGCCGTCATGCACAGGGGGCGGATCGAGCAGGTGGATGCGCCCGCCCGCTTCTTCGAGGCTCCTGCCAATGCCTTTGTCGCCCGTTTTGTCGGTATCGACACGCTGCTGCGGCCGGAGAGGATTGTCGCAACCGGCAATCATGCGGAAGCGACCATTGCCGGCCAGACGCTGCCCGTGCGCGTGGAAGGTCCTGCCGACCTGGCTGCCAGCGTTGTCGCCATCCGCCCGGATCGCTTGTTTCTGGCCCCGCAAGGCATGCCACCCGCGCTGACGTTGATGGTTGTCGGAACGACGTTCCGCGGGCTGCACCGGGATCTGAAGCTTGCCTTTTCGGATGGCCAGACGCTGGTGATTGCCATCGAGGCGGACGCGGATATCGGACAGCTTTCTGCCGGACAGCAGGTTTCCGTCGGCCTCAAGCCGGACGCAGCGGTGCTGATTTCCAGCGCGGGATTACCGCCGGCCTGATGATCCGGCGGCGAAGAAATGACAACGCGTGCCAAGTACCAAAAAGGGGAATGACAATGAGCAAGCAGAACAGACCGTTTCTACCCCGGCAGCACAGCAATGTGCAGCGGCGTGATTTTCTCAAGCTGATGGGGGCGGGCGGCATCGCGCTCTCTGCCGGCGGCTTGAGCTTTGCCCCGCGCCTTGCCGCGCAGGATGCCGCAAGCGTCGCCTTCTGGGCGACGGCGACGTTGGATATCGGCGACAAATGGCAGGAGTTCGCCACGCAGAATGGCGTTACGCCGGAGTTCACCGACAACGGCAACGACCTCGGTCCGGTGATCGCGCGTCTCGCCGCCGGGAATGCCAACGATCTCTTCGACATCGGCGGCTTTCAGGGCGGTGCCGAGAAGGAGCTGGCGCGCCAGGGCGTTATCATTCCATGGGACGTTGCCAAGATCCCGAATTACGACAGCGTCTGGCAATGGGCGAAGGACATCCCCTATCTCAAGCATGATGGCAAGCAATACGGCATTCCGGCCGTCGTCAATGCCGACTCGATCATCTACCGGCCCGACAAGCTCGGCAAGATCGACAGCTACGGTGCGATCTTCGACCCGAAGCTGAAGGGCCGCGTGGCAATGGAGGATGCCTGGATCAACAGCGCCATCTTTACCGCGATGTATCTCAAGGAAAGCGAAAACCAGCCGATTGCCGATCCCGGCAATCTGTCGGAATCCGAACTCGGCCTGGTCATGGAATTCCTGATCAAGCACAAGTCCGACGGTCAGTTCCGCACCTTCTGGAACGGCTGGGAGCAGGGCGTCCAACTTGTTGCCGATCAGGAAGTCGATGCGATGACCGGCTGGGAGCCGATTGTCTACGAAGGCCGCAAGCGCGGGCTTCAGGTGGAGTATGCCGCACCCGTCGAGGGATATGAGGGCTGGGGAAACAATATGGTTCTTCTGAAAGGTGCCGGCGACCGCGGCGTTTCGGATACGGCCCATACGTTCGTCAACGGCCTGCTCGGTGGCTTCTACGGCTGCGAACTCGGTCAGGCGCGCGGCTATCTCGTGCCGACCGACAACAATGTCGTCTATGCCAAGGCCCATCCGGAGGAATACAAGCCTGATGACGTCGAGAAGCTTGGCGAGCACGTGAAGGCGAAGTTTGCCGGCAAGGTCTACTGGCAGAATGCCCGCCCGGATAATTTTCAGCTCTACGAAGAATGGTGGCAGAAGCTGCGCAACGCTTGAGGCCGATGACTGGCAGCGGCAATGTCCTTGCCGCTGCCGCCAAACCCTTGAAGGACCAGTATGACCGGACCGCGCCTGCCAACTTCATCGGTTCTGATGACGCCGCCGCTACTGGCTATCCTGGCGTTTGGACTGGCGCCGCTGACCATCGTCGTCGTCTGGAGTTTCTGGAGCTGGGATCCGCTGACCTATTGGATCAAGCCGGATCTGAGCCTTGCCGGCTATGCGGCCATTCTGGAGGCGGGACGGTGGACGGTGATCGTCTCGACGCTGGTAAAGGCCTTGGGCACGGCGCTGCTTTGTCTGCTGATTGCCTATCCGACGGCCTATGCGGTGCATTTCCTTGCCGGGCGGCGCCTCAGCATCATTCTGCTGGCCTTGATCACCATCCCGTTCTTCACGTCCTACCTCATCCGGTCCTTCTCCTGGCGGCTCGTACTCGGGCGCACCGGCGTTCTCAACACATGGCTGCAGGACTGGGGCATCACCCATGCGCCGCTCGAATGGCTGTTGTTCAGCAATTTCGCCGTCGTCGTCGGGCTCGTCGCCTCCTATCTGCCGTTTGCGACCTTTCCGCTGCTTCTGTCGATGCGTCGCGTCGATCCGACGTTTCTGGCCGCAGCGCAGGATCTGGGGGCCGGTTTCTGGAAAAGCCTGACAAGCATCCTTCTGCCGCTGACCATGTCGGGCATTTTTGCCGGCTTCCTGTTTGTCTTCGTGATGGTGGTGGGATCTTCCACCGAGGTGCAGATGCTCGGCGGTGCCGGTGCATCGATCGTGTCGGTGATGATCAACGATGTGATGCGCGTCGCCAACTATCCGCTCGCCTTTGCCATCTCCACCATCGTCCTCGTGGTGATCTTCGGTCTTGTGCTGATCGGCAACCGCATCTTCGGTCTTGCCTCGCTGTTCGAGGATCAGTCGCAATGATGATCCATGAAGGGCTTGCCAACCGCATCCTGCTTTGGGCGATCACCATCGCCGGGCTGATCGTCATCTATGCGCCGCCGCTCTACCTGCTGGCCGTGTCGTTCAATCCCGCTCTGCAGCCCGGCCTGCCGAGACTGTCTGACCTCAGCCTGACTTGGTATGCGGCGCTGCCGAAGGAGCGGGCGCTTGTCGGGGCGCTGCAGCAGTCGCTGATCATCGCGACGGTGACGGCGGTGATGGCAACCGGCATGTCGCTGCTGGCAGCCCTTGCCTATTTCGAGCTGCGCGCGCAACGGACGGCCTGGTTCCTGACGGTGATCCTGCCGATGTTCGTTCCGGGGGTCATCCAGGGGCTGGCGCTGTCGGCGGTGTTCACCCGCAGTGGCATCAAGGCTTCCAGCCTGACGGTCATCGCCGGCCACCTCCTGTGGGCCATGCCCTTTGCCTTCATCGTCATTCTCACCAGCTTTGCCGCCGTGCGCCGCTCCTATCTGGTTGCTGCCGCCGATCTGGGGGCGACGCGGTGGCGCCAGTTTGTCGATATCACCCTGCCGCTGATCCGCCCCGGGCTGGTGAGCGCCTTCATCTTTTCCTTCCTGCTGTCGCTCAACGAATTCACCCGCGCCTTCTATCTGGCCGGCCGTCAGAACACCCTGCCGGTCGTGCTGTTCGGCAAGATGAATTCGGGCGCGTCACCGGTGATCTACGCCATGTCGGGCGCCATCTTTCTGGCCTCTGTCGCATGCGTCGCGTTGATTGCGATCCGGTCCATATGGCCGGGCGCAGGCAAGCGGTCGCCCCGGTAAGGGGTGGAAGATATGGGGCACGTTCTGGCAGACGCTTGCGTTTTATCGCGCTGGTGGAAGACATGCCAGTTCGTATGCGGCGAGAACGGCATCGACGGAAGCAATCAGGATTGTCTCGGGCTCACCTGCCCCTGCCAGCTGAGCGAGGTCATTTGGCAGATACTGGTGCGCCAGCGTTTCCGGGATCGCTTTTCCCTTGAGGGCCGTCATGAGTTTCGCAACGGCTGCTTCCGCATCGGGCTTGCCCCAATAATAACGGATACGGTCGCTGTAGCTGTAGTGTCTCTGAAGGCGAAGCGCGGTTTCGTCTCCGTGATAATGCCCCTTCCAATCGCCGGGTGACGCAAGCATCGTGTCTTCCATGGCCTTCGCAAGGGGACGATCTCCATAGCCCTCGACCAGCTCCGAGGCGATCATGTCGAGGGCATAAACGGCTTCGCGGTACGCAAATGTCAGGCCCGGTCCGACCTTCAGGATCGGGAACCCGTCGCGAACCAGCGAAGTAAGCGCCGCCTCGGTCTGATAGTCGGTGGAATGGGCCTCGAAGACCAGCTGGGGTTGCTCGTCAAGCAGGGCCGCAAGGTCCGACGCGCGCTCCGATTTGTAAGCGATGACGTTGTCGCTTCCGAACTCGACCCCGGGCTGAACGACGAACGCGATGACGCGGGAAAATGCGTCCGCAAGGCCCGCCTGCTGAAAGACGGCCCGATGGATTTCGATCGTCGACCGCGCGGCGTCAGGCGATGTCGGTTCCACGCTGCTCAAAACGTGATCGGCGCCGCCGGGGACCGGAACCTCTGTTCCCAGGATATAGACCGGCGGCTGGACATTGGCCGCAAGAGCTGCCTTTTCCGCTAAAAGCGCCAACCGCGCCGCCCGTTGCGCGATCGCCTTGTCGTCGAGGGCCGCCGGCTCGCCGGCGCAGCCCATCGAAGCGTCGAGATGAATCTTGGAGAAGCCGGCCCGCACATAGGCATCGACCATCGCCTCGGCCTTTTCCATCGCCCTGTCCGGCTGTTCCTTCCTCCAGGGATTGGGACCAAGGTGATCTCCACCGTAGATGATGTGGCTCCGGTCCAACCCCTCTTCGTCGGCGATACGGTTGACGAAATCGATGAAGGCCTGCGGCGTCATGCCTGTATAGCCGCCCAGATGATTGACCTGATTGCAGGTCGCCTCGATCAGGACCTCGCGGCCGCTCAGGGCCGCGCGTCTCACCGCAGCCCGCAGCACAATGGGATGCGCGGAGCATACGGACGTGATGCCGAAGGGATTGCCATTGCGCCTCGACGGTGCCAGCCGCATCAGAATCTCATTCATGAGCATTCTCCGTCGTGGTCGCAGTGATGAAGGCTTCGAGGTTCGCCAGACTGGAGACGCCTTCCATCGGCCCCTGCCTGGTCACATTGCGGGCACCTGATGCATTGGCGAGCAGGAGCGCCCTTTCGGGCTCCATGCCCATGCGGCGGCACGTGAGGTAGGTCGCGCCGAAACAGTCGCCCGCGCCCGTCGGGTCAACTTCGTCAACAATGAATGCAGGGCAATCGGCCCGCTTGCCATCGCGGCCGAAGAATGATGAGCCGTCCCGGCCACGTTTCAGCACGATTTCGTTGACGCCGGCATCCAGGAGCTTCGTGACCGCGGCCGCTTCGTCGGTTTCGCCGGCGGCGGCGAGGAGTTCCTCTCCCGAGGGAAGCAACAGGTCGGTGACCGCGATAATCTCGTCCAGAAGCGTGCGCCCGCGTTCGGCATCGAGCAATTCTTTGCGAATGTTCGGATCGAAGGAGACCGACCCGCCGCGGCGCTTCACCGTCTTGATGGCATAGTCCAGAACCTCGGCCACGCCGGGAATGGCAAAGGCCGATCCCATGATATGGACGTGGCCGGCGCGCTCCACCAGAGTCCGCGCGGTTTCCGTCATCCTGATGTCACCCGCTGCGGAATGCGCGATGTTGAAGACGAAATCGCGAACACCGTCAGGGCGGTATCGGACGAATGCGCTTCCGGTGGGTTTGTCGTCGATAATCGAGATCGCCGAAACATCGACACCGTCGCGTCTGAGGCGTTCGATGTTCAGCATGCCGAAATCGTCGCTTCCAACGCTGGCAATGATCCCTGCAGACCCGCCCATCCACGCCACCTGATCGATGAAGATGGCGGGAGCGCCGCTTGGATAGGGCCCGATCAGCGACTGCGGCTCCAGAAATCCCGAGCCAACCGTCGTCGCCATGATCTCCACGAGGATTTCGCCAACCGTAACCGTGGGTCCAAGCATTTCCGGCGCCAGGCCCCGGATATTCGAAACGGACAACATCAACCTCCCTTGATCCACTCAAGCCCTGGATATTTTCCAGCGCTGCTGGCTAAAGAGCCGAATAGTCGGCATGCCGGACGCAGTCAACAATAATTTACGCGCGGTAATTATTTTTGCGGTGCATGATTTTGTTGCGGCGCATGCATATGCGGTCGCAGGTGTGAAAATTATGATTTTATATCAGTTATATAACCAAAACTCGAGAAAACGGAACTCTACTCGAATACTCTTCTGCTTGACAAGTGCTGTGATATTGTCGGATACAAAGTTTACGCATGTAAGTTTTATGCGTGAACATCCGTTTAGGAGGAGCGGGAATCATGAGGAACATCATTCGAATTCTATCTTCGTCCGCCGTCGGCTTCGGTCTGATGGCAGGAATGGCCTTTGCCGAGGAATTGACGATCGCGACCGTCAACAACGGCGACATGATCATCATGCAGAAGCTGTCGGCCGAGTGGGAAAAGCAGAGCGGCAACAAGCTCAACTGGATCGTGCTTGAGGAAAACGTCCTGCGCGAGCGGGTGACGACGGACATCGCCACGAAGGGCGGCCAGTTCGACATCCTGACGATCGGCGGCTACGAGGCGCCGATCTGGGGCAAGGCCGGTTGGCTTGCCCCCGTCGATGACCTCGGCGACGATTATGACTATGGCGACCTGCTGGAACCGATCAAGGCCGGCCTGACCGTCGACGGAAAGCTCTACGCGGTGCCGTTCTACACGGAAAGCTCATTCACCCTGTATCGCAAGGACCTGTTCGACGCGGCCGGCCTCAAGATGCCGGAGCAGCCGAGCTACGATCAGATCAAGGAATTCGCGGCAAAGCTGACGGACAAGTCGAAGCAGCAATATGGTCTCTGCCTTCGTGGAAAGCCGGGCTGGGGCGAGAACATGGCGTTCCTTGGAACAATGGTCAATTCCTATGGCGGCCGCTGGTTCGATATGGACTGGAAGCCGCAGCTGAATTCCGAGCCATGGAAGAAGGCCGTGACCGATTACGTCCAGCTTTTGACGGATTACGGCCCTCCAGGTGCCACGGCGAACGGCTTCAACGAGAACCAGGCCCTGTTTTCGACCGGGCATTGCGCCATGTGGATCGATGCGACATCGGCCGCCGGCCGTGTCTATGATCCGAAGCAGAGCCAGGTCGCCGACAAGACGGCGTTCACGCGCTCTCCTGTTGCCGTGACCCCGAACGGATCGAGCTGGTCATGGTCCTGGAACCTTGCCATTCCGCAGACCTCGCAAAAGGCCGAAGCCGCGAAATCGTTCCTCAAATGGGCGACATCGAAGGAATATGTGAAGCTGGTTGGCGAGACGGAAGGCTGGGTTGCCGTACCGCCAGGCACGCGCAAATCGACCTACGCATTGCCGGAATACCAGAAGGCTGCGCCGTTTGCGGCAACGGTTCTGGAGGCCATTCTGTCCGCCGATCCGTCCAAGCCAACCAAGGACCCTGTCCCCTATACGGGTGTCCAGTTCGTGGCGATCCCCGAGTTCCAGGCAATTGGCACGGTTGTCGGCCAGCAGATCGCTTCGGCACTTGCCGGCCAGCAGAGCGTCGATGCTGCACTCGAAGCAGCGCAGACGCAGGTCGAGCGCGATATGACACGGGCTGGCTACATCAAGTGAGGTCTCTGCCCGCGGCTCCGGCCGCAGGGTTCCTCCCGGAGAGGGCCCGGCAGCTGGTCTGCCGGACCTTTCGCATTGAAGATGAAAGCGATTTGCAAGGCCCACCCATCGCAAGTGCTGCCTGCGACTATCGGAGACTGACATGAAGCTACACAACAAGATTGCGCTGATCACCGGCGGCGCGCGCGGCATCGGGCTCGGTTTCGCCGAGGCCTTCGTCAAGGAGGGCGCAAGGGTCGTGATCGCCGATATCGACGTCCAGCGGGCCACGACCGCCGCGGCGGCAATCGGTCCGGCCGCAAAGGCTGTCAAACTCGATGTCACGGACCTTGCGGCGATCGATACGGTCGTCAAGGCCATCGATGAAGAGTTCGGCGGCATCGACATTCTCGTCAACAACGCCGCCATCTTCGACATGGCGCCGATCAACGAGATCACCGAAGACAGCTATAATCGGGTCTTTGCCATCAATCTGAAGGCACCGCTATTCATGATGAAGGCCGTATCCAACGTGATGATCGCGCGTGGCCGGGGCGGCAAGATCATCAACATGGCAAGCCAGGCCGGCAGGCGCGGCGAGGCGCTTGTCACGCTCTATTGCGCCTCGAAGGCCGCGATCATCTCGGCCACCCAGTCGGCGGCTCTCGCCCTCGTCAAGCATGGCATCAACGTCAATGCGATTGCGCCGGGTGTCGTTGACGGCGAGCACTGGGACATTGTCGATGCGAAGTTTGCCGAGTGGGAAGGCCTGAAGCCAGGAGAGAAGAAGGCAGCGGTTGCTAAGTCCGTGCCGATCGGCCGCTTTGCAACGCCTGACGACCTCAAGGGGCTGGCCGTTTTTCTTGCCTCCGCCGACAGCGACTACATTCTTGCCCAGACATACAATGTCGACGGCGGAAACTGGATGAGTTGAGCGGACGCAGGGAGACGAAAGACATGCAAGCAATTCAATTTGTCGCCAAGGGCGTCGCAGCCCCGGCAGACCTGCCGTTGCCGGAAATCCCGCCGGGTCACGCCCTCGTGCGCGTCAAGGCGGCCGGCCTGTGCCATACCGACATCGACGTTCTGCACGGTCGTTACGGCGAGGGACGTTTCCCTCTGGTGCCGGGTCATGAATATGCCGGTGTCGTCGAGGCGATCGCCTCTGATGTGACCGGCGTTCAACCGGGTTCGAGGGTAGCGGTCGATCCCAATCTGCCCTGCGGCGAATGCAAGGCGTGCCGAAAGGGTCTTACGAATCTTTGCCGCAATCTCAAGGCCTATGGTGTGACGCACAACGGCGGCTTTGCGGAGTTCAGCGTCGTTAAAGCAAGTCATCTCCACGATATCGGCGAGCTGCCGTTCGATGTCGCCGCCCTGGCTGAACCTCTGGCATGCGTCGTCAACGGCCTCGGTAGCGCGGACCTGAAGACCGGGCCTTTCGGGACGCAAAGCGCCCTCGTCTTCGGCGCCGGCCCGATTGGTCTGCTCCTGGCGCTCTCGCTGAAAGTGGCAGGTGTCGAGACGGTCACCGTCGCCGATATCAACGAGAACCGCCTCGCGTTCGCGCAGGAACTCGGGCTCAAGGCAGCGGTCTCGGGATCGCAGGACTTGCTGGCACGCAAGCGCGACTTTGATTTCGTTGCCGACGCCACGGGGGTCGCAAGTGTTGTCGAAGGCATGATCGGCTTCGCAGCAGACGGGGGTACTGTATTGGTGTTCGGGGTCTGCGCTCCCGATGCACGGATTTCCGTCGCACCGTTCGAGATTTTCCGCCGCCAGATCAAGCTGGTCGGTTCGCATTCGCTCAACCGCAACATACCCGGTGCCTTGGAAATCCTGACGAAGGACAAGGGTGCCATGGCGCGGCTTGTGTCGCACCGCCTGTCCTTGCCGGAGATACTGCCGTTCCTGACAACGAAGTCGAGCGATGCCGCGACGATGAAGGTACAATTCGTTGCCGACTAAGTTTTTGAGTACGCCGCGATCGCTGGCACGCTTTCGACTTTGCGCGCACCGCTTAGTCATCTAAAAAGCCGAAAGGTTTGCCGTGTCAGGAGTAAGCAGTTGGGGAAAACGATCAGAACGATGGAGGATTTTTCCGAGTTCGTCGGCCTGTCGCGTCCTACAGTCTCGAAATACTTTAACGATCCCGGCTCGGTGCGCAAGAAAACCAGGGACCTCATCGAGGCGGCGCTCAAGAAGTCGGGCTTTCGGCCGAATATGTTCGCCGTCAACCTCAATCGCAGGCGCAGCAACATCATCGGCGTCATCATTCCGAATTCCACCGACCCGTTCTACATGGCGCTCACCCGCCGCATAGAGGCGACTGCCAACGAAGCCGGGTTCCTGGCCTTCGTCCTGTCATCCGATGGCAAGGCGGAGATGGAGGACCGGGCCATCAAGACGTTCAAGTCGATGAACGTCGCCGG
Organism: Rhizobium herbae; assembly: GCF_017873135.1. Lineage (GTDB taxonomy): Bacteria > Pseudomonadota > Alphaproteobacteria > Rhizobiales > Rhizobiaceae > Pararhizobium > Pararhizobium herbae. The sequence goes on from NZ_JAGGJV010000006.1 coordinate 263,788, forward strand.
CGCAATCATCGCCCCGCTCGGGATCAAGTCGCATCATTCAACGCTCGACCAACTCGGCAAGAGCATTCCGCTGATCTACGTGGACTCGCCGCTGGACGAAACATCGGCCTTCGTCGGAACCAACAATCGGCAAAGTTTTGGCCTGATCGTCGACTATCTGTGCCGTTCCGGGGAGCCGCCATGCTACTTCGGGATGCCGCAGGTCAATACCAACGCGACGACGCGGCAACGTGCCTATATCGAGGCGATGGAGCAGTTTCGCTTCACGCCGGAAATCATCGATGTTCCCGACAGCGCCACCTGGGATTTCGAGCGGTTCGGTTTCGAGCAGGCAATCCGTCTGCTGGAATCCGGCGGCCGGTTGCCAACCAAAACCATTCTTTGCGCCAACGACCGGGTGGCGTTCGGCGTCATCTCGGCGGCCTACCAGAAAGGTCTCAAGGTCGGGCACGGCGGCGACTGCGATCTGCGCGTTGCCGGCCATGACGACCATCCGCTGTCGCGCTACGCCTGTCCGCCGCTGACGACCGTCGCCCAGAATTACAACGAGATCGGACGCCGCGCGATCGAGTTGCTGCTTCACAAGCTTGGCGACGCGCCCTCCGGCCCGGGCTTCGGCGGAATGGAGGAACGTGTATTGCTGACCGCGGATATCATGCTGCGCAGTTCGGCCTAAAGGCCGTCCGGTGTCGAGCCGGCTGCCTTGAAGCGCTCTTCGAATTCCCGTCTCAGGCTGCGCCTCACCTCCGCTGCGCGCAGGCGGCGCTTTGCTACGCCAGTCTTTGGGACATAGGCGGGCACGTTGGTTGGACGCCCCTCCGCATCGACCGCAACCATCGTGAAATAGCAGGAATTGGTGTGCCGGCGTTCGCCTGTCCGGATGGTTTCTGCCTCGACCCTGATACCGACTTCCATCGACGTTCGGCCGGCGTAATTGATCGAGGCGCGAAAGGTAACGAGCTCGCCCACATGGATCGGTTGCCGGAAGACGACCTGGTCGACCGACAGCGTCACGGCATATTCCTGCGAGTAGCGCGAGGCGCAGGAGAAGGCGACCCGGTCCAGAAGATTGAGAAGCGCGCCGCCATGGACCTTGCCGCTGAAATTGGCCATGTCGGGCGTCATCAGGACAACCATCTCGAGTTGGCTCGTGTCGTGACCAGTTTCCAAAGTGAACCCTCTCTCTCAATTCCGTTGCACGGTCGGCTTTGCCTGAAACCGGCTCCGATTATCTACAACGGCTCGACACTGTTCAATGCCAATCGGTGCGGGGAATTCGCGGCTGGTTCATGCGCTGCGGGTGAAACGCCCGTATGGTCCATTGTGAATAGATGGAAATGGCGTGATCGGTCGTTGGTGGTTCTCTGTCCAAAATGCATGCATCACAATTTTTGTACACGTGCTCATTTTTGTCATCCGGCCGTTACGTTCGCCCCATAGAGCAGGATACGCCACGTTTTCGCGGGGTTGCGAAACGGCCGTCATGCGAGTGCGCCCGTTCGCAAACCCCCGCATTGCTCTTCTCGGGAGACGAAGAAAATGACCATTCTGCCAACATTGAAATGCTTGACGGTTGCCGCCGCCATTCTGGCCTCGACCACGGTTCTGGCCTTCGCCAAGGACATCACCATCAGCGTCTGGGCCGGCGGAACAGGCCCGAACGACACCTACCGCCTCGATGCCATCGAGATCGCTGCCCAGCAGCTGGAACGTGAAGCCGCCATCCGCGGCGAGGACCTGAAGATCAAAGTCGAAAAGACGCCTTACGCCGACTGGGAAAGCTTCAAGCAGGCCTTGACCCTGGCAGCCGAAGCCAAGAAGGCTCCGAATATCGTCGCCACCGGGCATGAGGATATCGGTCCCTGGTCGCAGGCCGGGCTTATCGTGCCGATCGAAGACTATGTCGATCTGGATTCCTGGCCGCTCAACGGCATCTATGAAAACCTGATGGAGATCGCTTCCTTCAATGGCGTCGTCTACGGTATCCCGCAGGACGCGGAATCCCGGCCGATGTTCTTCTGGAAGCCGTACATGAAGGCGATTGGCTACAGCGACGCCGATCTCGATGCCTTGCCGCAGAAGGTTCAGGACGGCGGCTACACCATGGCGAACGTCTTGGAAGACGCCAAGAAGATGCAGGACAAGGGGCTGGTTCAGCCCGGTTACGGCTTTTATCCGCGTAACAGCAACGGCCCGGACTACTGGCAGTTCTACACCAGCTTCGGCGGTACGATGGAAGAAGACGGCAAGCTCGTCTTCGACAAGGCCGCGATGACGCGGACCTACCAGTTCTTCGCCGACGCGGTGAAGGATGGCGTCACCAAGAAGAACCATATCGGCATGCCCGGCGACCAGTGGTGGAAGGAAGTCGCCACCGGCAAGGCAGGCATCTGGCACGGCGGCACATGGCACTATGCCCGTCTCGTCAAGCAGGAAGGCCTGACGAATTTCTTCGACAATGTCGTCTTCACGCTGATCCCCGCCGGCGAAGGCGGCAAGGCCAATACGCTGACGCATCCGCTCGTCTATCTCCTCACCTCCGGTCATGAGAAGGAAGAGACAGAGATTGCCGCCCAGCTGATCAAGATCGCCTCCGAGCCGCGCATCAACGTTCTTCATGCGATGAAATCGGCGCATCTCGGCATCGCGAAGGCCGAAAGCGAAATCGACCTCTACTCGTCCGATCGCTGGGCGCGCGAGGCGACGGAACGCCTTTTGCCCTATGCCAACGCGATGCCGAACAATGCCGATTTCGGCACCTATTGGAACATCATGTGGAAGGGTCTCGAAGCATCCTGGACCGGTGCGAAGACCGTCGATGCGTCGATCGGTGACGTTGAAACCGAGTTGAAAAGCACGCTCGGCGACAAGATCGTCATTCGCTGACACCTGCCGCTGACATCGGCGCAAAATTCCGGGCGGTCCGCCGCCCGGAAAAGCCGGGGAGATCTTCGATGAAATCATCCAGAATGCTTGGACTGATCATGATCGCGCCGGCGGCGATCATGATCCTTCTGTTCTTTCTGATGCCGGTCGTCCTGACCGGCGTCTTCTCGATGACGAACATGACGACCGCAACGGGTATTTCCGGCGGCGCATACCAGATTGCGCCGCATTCGCTGAACGACCTGAAATCGACCATGCCCGACATTGCCGAGCAGATGTCGCAGCCGCGCTACACGATCGACGAGACAGGCCTGAAGGCTGTCGAAGGGCTCGGTCTCGACGCGGGCATCGCCACGGAATTGCGCGCAAAGCACATGGGCGAGGTCTTCAAGACCCGCCGTGAGGCTGAGCGCATGATCAAGGGGCTGGATCAGGGGCCTTCGACCACGCAGGTCAAGCAGATTTCGGAGCAGTTCAACCGTTCCGTCGTTAATTCCCGTTTCTCCAGCAGGCAAGAACTCTTCACGGCCCTGGACACGCTCGGCTTCAAGCTGACGGATGCGCAGAAGGACAGCATCGCCGAGGCGACCTATACCGGCTGGAACTGGACGACGGAGAATTTCTCGCGCATCGTCTCCTCGCCGGATATGGCTCGCGTTCTGTTCAACACGCTGCTCTATGTCGCGCTGGTGCTTGTTCTCTTCAACACGACCTATGCGATGCTTCTGGCGATCTGGACGCATTACATGCCGGCCGCGCCGGCGACGATCTTCCGCTCGATCTGGCTTTTGCCGCGCATCACCCCCGTCGTCATTTATGTGCTGATGTGGAAGTGGCTGGCCTGGGATACGGGCTTCATCTCGGTGCTAATGGGAAAATTCGGATACCCACCAAAGAATTACCTGCTCGACAATGCCTATAATGCCTGGCTGTTCGTCATACTGATCAACGGTTTCATCGGCGCCTCGATGGGCATGCTGGTGTTTTCCTCGGCGCTGAAAGCGATCCCGAAGAGCCAGTTCTTCGCCAGCGAAGTCGACGGCGCCAGCCGCTGGCAGCAGATCCGCTACATCATCCTGCCGCAGATGCGCTGGCCGATCCTCTTCGTCACCTGCTACCAGACGCTTTCGCTGCTCGCCTCGTTCAACGAAATCCTTTTGTCGACGCGCGGCGGTCCGGGCAAGGCGACGGAAGTCTGGTCGCTGGCTGCCTACCACACCGCGCTCAACAACTATGCCGGCAACCTGGAATACGGTCTCGGCGCCGCCATGGCGCTGGTTCTGGTCGTCATCGGCATCGTTCTTTCGCTCTTCTATCTGCGCATCTTCAACTACGGCACGCTGGTTTCCCGGCCGCTGATCGAGGACTGACCATGGCGGAGAAATCGCAAGTCTCGGCAAACTACAGCACCTGGCCGGTTATCCTGGCACTGTCGATCGTCAGTGCGCCGCTTGTGCTGATGTATGCCTATCTCTTCCTCGACACGATCACCGACACGGCGGTGGGATCGCTCATTCCGGACAGTTTTACGCTGCGGCACTGGCGCTTTCTCTGGGAAACGCTGCCGGGCAAGCCGAATATCTGGCTCGTCACCCTCAATACGCTGATCTTCACGACGAGCGTGACCGCCGTCATCGTGCTCGTCTCGTCCATGGCCGGCTACGTGCTGTCGCGGCTCAACGTGCCGGCGCGCGGCTTCTTTTTGGCCGGCGTCATGGTGCTCCATGCGTTTCCCTCGGTGACGCTGATCATCGCCATCTTCATCGTGCTGCAGATGATCGGTCTCTACAATTCGCTGATCGGCGTCATCCTGGTGAAGGCCGCCATCGACCTGCCGCTCGGCATCTGGCTGATGAAGGGTTTCTACGACACGGTGCCGTGGGAAATCGAAATGGCCGGGGTCGTCGATGGCGCGTCGCGCTTCCGGGTCTGGCGCAGTCTGGTGCTGCCGCAGGTCCGGCCCGGGATCATGGCGCTGGGGCTGTTTTCCTTCCTGTCCGGCTGGAGCGAATTCATCCTGCCGCAGGTGCTGGCCCCCGGCGGTAAGGTGCAGGTGCTGTCGGTCTATTTGTCGAGTTTGATCGCCGACGACAACAATTTCGATTTCGGCACCTTCAAGGCCGTCGGCGTCTTCTACATCGTTCCGGTGCTGATCGTTTACGCACTGTTCCACAAATACCTGATGAACATTTACGGCGGCGGGAGCAAAGGCTGATGCGCGTCCTTCTCGACAATTTTTCCAAGAGTTTCGGCACCACCAAGGTCATCGAGAACATGACGCTCGAGGTCGGCCATGGCGAGATGCTGGCGCTTCTCGGCCCTTCCGGCTGCGGCAAGTCGACGACGCTGTTTGCCATCTGCGGCATTCACCGGCCGACCGGCGGCCGCATCCTGTTCGGCGACCGCGACGTCACGGATCTGCCGAGCCAGGCGCGCAACATCGGTGTCGTCTTCCAGTCCTATGCGCTCTATCCGCATATGACGGTCGCCGAAAACATCGGCTTTCCGCTGAAGGTGAAGGGAATGCCCGGCGAAGACATCCGCAAGGAGGTCGATCGCATTTCCGGGCTCGTCCATATCGGCAATCTCCTCGGCCGGCGGCCGGCCGAGCTTTCCGGCGGCCAGCAGCAGCGCGTGGCGCTGGCGCGCGCCCTGGTGCGAAAGCCGGACGTTCTGCTCCTTGATGAGCCGCTCGCCAATCTCGACGCCAAGCTGCGTCTCGAAATGCGCTCGGAAATCCGGCGCATCCAGCGCGAAACCGGCATCACCGCGATCCTGGTAACGCATGACCAGGTCGAGGCGATGAGCATGTGCGACCGCATCGCCATCATGAAGGAGGGCGAGATCGTCCAGATCGCCACACCGGCCGAAATGTACAACGATCCGCGCACCGCATTCGTCGCCGGCTTCCTCGGCAATCCGCCGATCACCTTCCTGCGCGGTGTCATGGCCAACGGCGCCTTTGCGATACCCGACAGCGAAATCCGTGTTCCCTTGCCGGTCTCCATCGCAGCATCGGAAGGTACAAAGTTGATGCTCGGCGTGCGGCCCGAACATTTCACGCCGGCTGGCGACATTGCCGTTTCCGGCAAGGTGACCTTCGCCGAAACCCAAGGGCGCGAAAATCTCTACGATGTCTCGCTCGATGGCGGTCCGTTGCTGCGATCGATCCAGCCGGTTCGCCATGATGTCAACATCGGCGATGCGGTTACCTGGGCGATCGACAGCAAAGGCGTTCTGGTGTTTGCCGATGACGGACGGAGGCTCTGATGTCCCGCGATTTTTCCGCATTCTTCGAGCGCTACGGCTGGCCTGCCGGCAAAGGAAAGCTTCCATTCTGCATCGGCCATCGCGGCGCGAGCGGCCATGCGCGCGAAAATACACTTGAGGCATTTCTGCTGGCATCGGATCTCGGTGCCGAGATGTGGGAACTGGATACGCAGCTGACGAAGGATGGCATTGTCGTCGTATCGCATGACGACCACCTTGCGCGCGTCTTCGGCGTCGATCGCCATATCTCGCAGATGACAGCCGCCGAGCTTGGAGAGTTGGAGGGCGTCAACGTCCCGACTTTCGAGGCGGTGGCTGCGCTCGCCCGCAAACTCGAAACGGGCCTTTACATCGAACTCAAGGCTTCCGGCACAGGTATCTTCTGCTGGCAGCATCTGCGGCAGATGGGCCAGCGCTTCGCCTGCCTCGGCTCGTTTGACACAGCGCAGGTGCGCCAATTGCGTGATGCGGGTTGCGACTTCCCGCTTTCGGTTCTGGTGCGCATTGGCCACGATCCGCACGCGCTCGGCGCCGAGGCCGGCGCCGATATCCTGCATCTTTGCTGGGAAAGGGCAGGGGAGCGGCCACAGGATCTGGTAACAACGGACTTGATGCGGAAAGCCTTTGACGAAGGCAGGGAGATTGTCCTCTGGCACGAGGAGCGACCGGCCATTCTCCGGGATATCGTGCAGCTTCCCGTGCTCGGCATCTGCACGGATTTACCAGATCTGATGCGTCCCCCGAAGGATGAGGAACTGAGACTTGGCTGACAAGGACAATGGACCGCGCAAGGTGACGTCGTTCGACGTGGCGCGCGTGGCGGGTGTCTCGCGCGCGGCCGTTTCGCGTGCCTTCACGCCGGATGCGAGCGTATCGCCAAAAACCCGGGAAAAGGTCTATCAGGCAGCCAAGGAGCTCGGCTACCGGGTGAACTATCTTGCGCGCAGCCTCACCAACAAGCGTTCCGATCTCGTCGGCCTTGTCGCTGCCGGCCTCGACAATCCGTTCCGCACGATGCAGATCGAGCATCTGGCAAGGGCGCTGCTGGCGCGCAATTTCCGCCCGATCCTGCTGCCGACCTCGAAGGAGGCCGACACATCCGCCGTTATCGGCCAGCTGCTGCATTATGCGGTTTCCGGGGTCATCGTCACATCAGACGCGCCGCCGACGGAGATTTGCGAGCAATGTGCGGCCGAAGGCGTGCCGATCGTGCTGATCAACAAGGGCGAGGACATTCCCTTCGTCGACAGGATCGTTTCGGACGACCGCGCGGCGGGGCATCTTGCCGCCGATCACCTTTTTGAAAGCGGCGTGCGCGCGCCGGCCGTCATGGCCGCACCGGTGGTGTCCTACACGGCGCGTCGCCGCAGCGAGGCTTTTCTCAGCCGCTGCAGGCAACTCGGATTGGAAGCGCGGCTGATCGCACTGCAGATCAACGATTATCAGAACGGCTATAGTGCTGCCGGCGATCTCGAGACGCTGGGCGTCGACGGCGTCTTCTGCGCCAACGACTACATGGCTTGCGGCGTTGTCGACCGTCTGATGCGCGATCTCGGCCGTCAGGATACGCCGCCGATCCGGATCGTCGGCCATGACGACATTCCGCAGGCGAGCTGGGCCGCCTACGCGCTGACGACCATCCGCCAGCCTTGCGATCTCCAGGCCGATCAGACCATCGACCTGCTGATAAGCCGGATGGCCGAGCCCGATATGACCGCGCGCGTCGAGTTCACGCCGGTGTCGCTGATCAAGAGAAGGACTGCATGATGCCTGCCATATTCGATCCCTCGGCCATCCAAGCTCGCGCCGAGGCGGCGATCCGCGTTGCGCGGCAGGTGGGACGCGACGCCGCCCGTTTCCGGCAGGAGGCGAAGGCCGGCACCTTGCATGTCGAAAACAAGGGGCTGCAGGATTTCGTGACGGTTGCCGACAGGCAGGCGGAAAAGGCAATCCGCGACGGCCTGCTGGCGCAGTTTCCCGAGGATACGTTCATGGGCGAAGAAAGCGGCGGACAATCCGGAACGGCTGGAACCTGGGTTGTCGATCCGATCGACGGCACGACGAACTATATTCGCGGCTTCCGCCATTGGGGCGTTTCGATAGCCTTCTTGAACGAGGACCATATCGAGATCGGCGTGATCTACGATGCGGCGCAGGACAGGGTCTTCCATGCCATTCGTGGCGGTGGTGCCTTCAAGGACGGCGAGGAGATTCATGCGGCCGTAACCACCGATCCGTCCCAAGGCATGATCATTCTCGGCCATTCCCGCCGCACCAGCTTCGACGACTATCAGGCAATTTCCAAACGGCTGTATGAGCGCGGAATGGATTATCGCCGCATGGGTGCCGCAGCGATCGGCCTGATCCGTGTGGCCGAGGGCGTGGCCGATCTCTATTACGAACGGCATCTCAATGCCTGGGATATGCTTGCCGGCGTGCTGATTGCGCAGGAGGCCGGGGCGAAAGTGGGCATGCCTGGCCTTCGCGATCTCCTCGACGACGGCGGCCCGGTGATCGCCTATTCGGCCGGGATGGAAAGCGAGTTCGCCTTCCTTCTCAACCTGGAAGGATTGGTTGCTTCCAGCCGCTAGCCGGCCATGCGGTTCGACCAGGCACGCGCTGTCGCTGTTGCCTCGTCGGTGGTGATCTGGTCGGGTTTCAGCGCCATCAATGCCGAAAAATCATGCCACTCCGCATCGCTGAAACCACCTGCCGGGTTCTTCAGCGTGAAGGTCCATGCATCGACACGCTTGCCTTCGCTCCGGCAGAGGGAAACCATGTCGAGACCGTCGCGTGCCGCCTGTAAAAGCAGCGACCATTGCAGATAGACGGTGTCCGGCTCCGTCGGGCCGCTGATGACGGCAAGCAGGCTCTTCTCCACCGCTTTCAAGCCGCCCTGCCGGTAGATATCAATGAGCGTATCGGTCGGATCGATGCCGCGCAGCAGGTGTGGCAGCTTTTCCTTGACCGCGACGATGAGATCGAGACAGTGACCACTGACGATCACCGAAGCGTTCATGCTCTGAAAATGCGCCGCCAGATGTGCGATCCCTTTCTCGCCGATCGTCTCGTAATCGTCCTTCATGTCGAATTGCAGTAGCGCATCGGGATGCGCCGATTGCAGCATGGCGGCAAGGTCTTCGCTGAAGGTCAGCGCCCTGTCGCCGTCGCGCATGCGGGCGTCACGCAGATCGTCGGGGCTTTTTTCGGTTATCCGGCCGCGTCCCGTCGTTTCGCCGTCAAGCGCTTCGTCATGCAATACGACGAAGCCACCATCGGCGCGCACCCGCAGGTCGAGTTCCATCGATGCACCAAGCGAAAAACCCGCCCGCATGACGTCCAGGGAAAACAGCGGGTCGGTGAGTTGCCGGCGAAGCCGGTGCCATTTCAGCCGGACGGGATGATCTAGGTATTCAATCTGTAGGTCCGACACAGTGGATATACTCACTTCGATTATTTCTCTTCAGAAGCCCACATGCTCTCCCACATCTATTCGGTCATCAAACCATCGAAGACTTCGAGCATTGCGTCTGCAATGGCCTTGCCCAGAGCGGTTCCATTTTCCTGGAGGGCCGCCTCGTCCATATCGCGTGCCGCCAGCGCAAGTGCGGCTCCCTCGGCCATGACGATTTCCTGCGCCCGCTGGATTGCCCAAAGAGCAAAATCGCTGCGACCATTGATTTCCACGGTATCCATTTGTCTATCCATTGCTGCATCGTTTGTTGCGGGCTGGGCGCCGCATCTCTTTCCAGTCCAACCGGTATCTCCAATAGCAGGGGAAGGCTGTCTTACAAAGGGCGGCGTGGTGGGCATGCCGCTCCTCCCGCCGAGCGGAAAACACGCTTGTAATCTTCCAGGCATGTTCGAGAGTCACGAGAAAGGCATTCATGGAGATGGCTATGATGGATGATCACAAGGCGGTGCTGGTTCGCATAACAGGAAGGGTGCAAGGCGTGGGTTTCCGCGTCTGGACGCGCCAGCAGGCGCAACGTCTCGGCCTGACAGGCTGGGTTCGCAACGAAGACGATGGATCGGTGAGGGCCTTGATCGCCGGGCCGGATTCGGCAGTCTCATCCATGCTGAAACAGTTTGGGAACGGACCTCCCGGCGCGTCGGTTTCGAGCGTCGATATGGAAACAGCCTCTCCTGACTTGGTACCATCAGGGTTCCGCATCACGAAATAGCGATTGGAACAAGGCGTGGTCGGATCGTGGATCTGAGAGATCGTGTTCCTACATATTGTTTTGATGGAAATTTTCGAGCTCGCGCCCCGCGTACCGAGCATGTGCAACATTATCGCTTGTCCATGACGCAATGCAGCAATAAAAGGGTGATCGACATTTTGCCGTCAGACATCAAAAACGGGGAACCATAAAGCGCGTACGTCATATCCATGAACAATAGGAGACTTCTATGTCCATTGCACTCAACACCATCGACGGCCTCGGCCTCGGCGCAATTTCCGGCACAACCGTAGCATCCCTGGTCAAGGCCTATCGGGAATCTGCCGGTTACAGCATTGAGGATCTTGCGGTGACATGCGGACTGGCGAATTCCGAGATTTCGGCGATCGAGGACGGCAATGATGCTGATCCGGCGAAGCTAAGGAGGATTGCTACGGCACTCCAGGTTCCCGTAACGGCCTTGCTGACCACTGATTCCTAAACCTGATTTTGGCTCGGCCACCTGTTTGAGACAGTGGCGTGGACAAACGGGATTGCCGCACTCACGGCGTCGGATTTTCCACTATCGAGGCACAGACTGCGAGACGGGGTTGGAACCAGAATACTCCAAAACCCCGGCGCGCTCCTTCTCAGACAAAGACACCCAACATTTGTATCATCTGGTCGGCTAATCCCGGCACGCGGCGGCCTACTGGCACGCGGCGCCGCTCTCGACCCAGGCGGCGATCAGTTCGCCGAACACGGCCTGCGAGCCGGGAACCGGTTCGCGTCCGGCACCCGGCTGCCAACCCCAGCCGACGAGGCTGTCATGGGTCATGTGTTCGGTGATCTCGGCGAGCGTCTTGCCGCCATTGCGTTCCGGGTCCTTGATCTGGCGACAGATTTCCGCAAGCGACTTACCCTCCCACGCCATCTCGATCGGGGCCAGATGCCAGGCGGGGTTGCCGGGGATGCTCTTCAGCGTTTCCGCTTGGCCCACTACCGAGACATTGGCAGCGCCGTGGCAGGTGTTGCAGGTCATGCCCGGCATGCCCATGCCGCCCTCTCCACGCGAAACCGGCGGTTGGTGCGGGTGCATGGCCATAGTCTGAAGCGGCCGCTCCGTTGCCGGATGGCAGTTGACGCATCGCGGGTGCTGGATCACCTTCCCGGCCTCCTCGAACAGCGCCCAGGAGCGCTGCTTCGCATCCGTGATGGACTGGAACTCGGCCGCTGGTTTGAGCGGCGCGGATTGTTCCGCCGGATTGTCCTGCGCAACCGAAAACGTGGCAGCGAAGAAGGAAGCAGCGACACCGATGGCGGCGGAAGCGAATACGAATTTTTTCATGGTCGATCCCTCACGACGTCACGACATTGACGATCGGCAGCCGGCGCACCGGGCTGCCGGTCAGTCGCCGCCAGGCATTGGCAACCGCAGGTCCGATGGGCGGAACACCCGGTTCGCCGACGCCGGTCGGTTTCTCCGTCGAGGCAATTATCGCCACATCGACCGCCGGCATCTCGTTGATGCGCAGCGAGCGATAGTCGTGGAAGTTCGACTGCACGATCTTGCCGCCCTCGCCAAGCGTCACTGCGTCGAAGAGAACGGCGCCAAGCCCATAGCCGATGCCGCCTTCCATCTGCGCCTTGATAACATTCGGGTTGATGGCAACGCCGCAATCGACCGCGCACCAGACCTTGTGCACGCGCGGTGCGCCATCATCGCCGGCCGAAATCTCGACGATCTGCGCCACGTAGGTACCGAAGCTCCTGACCACGGCGACGCCGCGGGAACGGCCGTCCGGCACGGTCGAGCCCCAGTCGGCCATCTCCGCGACCTTCTTCAGAGTTCCCATATGCCGTGGTTCGTTCGTCAACAGCGCAAGGCGTCCTTCGACGGGATCCTTGCCGACCTTCTGGAGCAGTTCGTCGACGAAGGTCTCGACGGCGAAGCCCGTATGCGTATGGCCGACCGAACGCCACCAGAGCGGCGGCACGGCGAGCTCAACATTGTGCGATGTGACACGCAGGTTGGGGATCACATAGGGCAGGTTGGAAGCGCCTTCGACCGACGTTTCGTCAAGGTCCGCCTTGCCCATGATCGATTGGCCGACGATCACCTGGTCCCACGCAGTGATCCGGCCTTCCGCGTCGATCGCGCCTCGCATCTTGTGCGCATACATCGGTCGGTAATAGCCGCCGCGGATGTCGTCTTCGCGTGTCCACATATGCTTGACCGGCCGCGTGCGGTCGGTCGCCGCATAGACCGCGGCTGCTTCCTGCATATAGGGAGAGCCGAACTGTGCCTTGCGGCCGAAGCTGCCGCCGGTGAGTTGTGTATTGACCCTGACTTTTGAGGGATCGAGCCCAACGATCTTGGCCGCCGTGGCGAGATCCATGCCGGGAAACTGCGCGCCGGTATAGATATCGAGCGAACCGTCCGCGGCCTTCATGAACACTGCGTCAAGCGGCTCCATCGGGGCGTGGGCGAGGAAGGGAAAGACGAGTTCGGCCTCAAGCGTCTGCACGCCGTCCTTGCTGAAGGCAGCTTGAACATCTCCGTTGTTCGTCGCTTCCAGGCCCTTTTCGGCGAAGTTCTTGGCGTAGTCGGCCTCAAGCGCCTTGCTCGATCGCGTCTCCGCCTTGGAGAGGTCCCACTCAATTTTGAGGCTGTCGCGGCCCTTGAGCGCCGCGAACGTGTTGTCGGCATAGACGGCGACGCCCTGCGGCACCTGCTTGACGTCGATGACGCCCTTGACCTTGCGCGCCTCGCTGTCGTCGAAGGATTTCACCGACGCTCCGAAATGATCGGGATGCGCGACCACGGCGATCAGCATGTCGTCGGTGGCGATATCGAGTGTGAAGATCGCCGTGCCGTTGGTTTTGCCGATGGTATCGAGCTTCGGCAGCTCCTGGCCGATCAGAACGAATTGCGAAGGGTCCTTCAGTTTCGGATTTTCCGGCGGGGTCTGCGTTGCCGCCTTGACGGTCAGCGCGCCGAAGCCGCTCTCCTTGCCGGAGGCCGCGTGCTTGATGCGGCCCTTCTCGACGGTGATTTCACCGACCGGAACGCCCCATTCCTCTGCCGCTGCTGCGACAAGCATCGCCCGCGCCGTCGCTCCGGCCTTGCGTAATTGCTCGTAGGAATTGCCAATCGACGTCGATCCGCCGGTTCCCTGAAGTCCGAAGGCGAGGTTGGCATAGACCTTGTCGTCGGCGGGGGAATGGACAGCCCGCATCTGCGACCAGTCGGCGTCAAGCTCCTCGGCGACCAGCGTCGCTAGCCCCGTGAACGGCCCCTGGCCGAATTCGATGTGTTTGGAAAGCACCGTCACGGTGTCGTCGGCGCCGATCTTGACGAAAGCGTTCAACGCAGTCAGCGCATCTTCTCCGCCGGCCTGAACGCCCTTGGTGGCAGCAAACGCCGACAGGCGCGGTGTCAGCGCAAGCCCGATGACAAGGCCGCTTCCTGCAAGAAAAGCGCGTCGTGTGGTAGAAATCTGTTGCAGTGTCATGGCTCAACCCTCCATCGCATCGGCGGCATTGTGGATAGCCTGCCGGATTCGGTGGTAGGTTGCGCATCGACAGAGGTTTCCGGCCATTGCGCCGTCGATATCCGCATCGTTCGGCTTTGGTGTGACCTGGAGAAGGGCGACCGCCGACATGATCTGGCCGGATTGACAGTAGCCGCATTGGGGAACGTCGATAGCAACCCAGGCAGCCTGTACAGCCTTGGCCTCCGGGCCGTCGATGCCCTCAATCGTGATCACCTCGGACCCATCGACGGTGGAAATCGGCGTGATGCAGGAGCGCCGTGTCATGCCGTCCAGATGCACCGTACAGGCTCCGCATTGCGCGACGCCGCAGCCATATTTGGTACCCGTCAGCTTCTCGAAATCACGGATCACCCAGAGCAGGGGCGTATCCGGATCTCCATCGAAAGAGCGTTCTTTTCCATTCAATGTGAAAGTAACCACGGTGAAGCCTCGCAATTGTTCCGGCGCCAGAATGGGCGGCTTGAAATGGGAAGATGATCTTCAGCAGCATGTTGATAACAGGAGGTAGTGAGCGATCCGAATTTTTCTAGGGCATCTTGCGGGATGTGATCGGAATTCCGTTCGGCGAGAGCTTTGCGCGTTGCGCGATCAACCTAGATTTGACCGTCCGCACAACGATACGGTCAACGCATTCGGCGAGGATTTTTGCTTCACGCGAGCGTACGATGACCTTGAATTGTCGGACGGCCGCCGACCCAGACGGTGGCTATATTCGGCTTCGAGGCGGTATAGATGATCTTTTGCAGGATGGCCTCTCCGCGATCGAGATCGTCCCACAGGCGGATGGTCCCGTTTTCGGCCGTGGTGTCGATCACCAGCGCGTCGAACTGATATCCCGGTTCGAACCGGCCGATCGGCAAATCCAGCGCGATGCCGCCGCCGGTGGTGGCGAGATAGAAAGCATCGCGAAAATCGACGCGGCTGTTTGCCTGCCTGCTTCTTGCCTCGGGCGGAAGATTGGGATCGGTGCCGGTTTCCAGCATGCGCGAAACCATGATCGCGCCGCGCATGGCATCGAACATGGAACCGATCGGTCCGCCGGAAATATCCGTACCGAGCCCCACATGCAGCCCTTTTTCCAGCGCCGCCTTCAGGGGAAACACCGCATTGGCAAAATAGGCGTTCGACACCGGACAATGGGCCACCGCCGCTTGCCGCACCCGGATCGTTTCCATGTCCGGCGGCGTCAGAAAATTCGAATGGGCGAGCACGCTGCGCCGGCCGAGCAGTCCGAAGCGTTCGAGGCTCCCGGTGTCGGTCATCCCGTGGCGTTCAAGTACGTAACCATGCGCCCAGTCGCTTTCGGAGCAATGGGTCTGGACATGGCACCCGCAGCTCTTGGCAAGCGCCCCCAGGCCTTCCAGCGCGGCATCGGTGCAGGAGGGAATGAAACGCGGGGTGATCACTGGCCGGACAAGGGCTTCGCCATTATCCGGATGCGCATGGATATAGTCGATCAGAGCCTGTGTGCCGCCGATCGCTGCCTCCGGCGATGCATCGCGGTAATAGTCCGGGCACTGGTCCGGATTGTCCATCGCCACCTTGCCGATCAGAGCCCGCTGTCCGCGCTCCAGGCAGATATCCGCGAGAAGGCGGCTGGCGTCCTGATGGATGGTGGCAAAGTACAGGGCCGTGGTCGTGCCGCCTGCCAAGAGATCATCGACAAGCAGCCCGTAGCTTCGCTTGGCAAAGGCGATATCGGCATACCGCGCTTCGAGCGGGAACGTGTACTGGTGCAGCCAGACCTCGAGCGGAACGTCGAGGGCCTGCCCAAGCTGCGGATATTGCGGCGCATGGACGTGAAGATCGACAAAGCCCGGCAGGAGAAAAGCGCCCGCGGGCAGGGTAACGAGGTTTCCTTCTGCCGAGAGCGTCCGCTTCTCTGCCTCATAGTCCGCGTCGCCGGGCCGGAGGATAGAGATGATCGCCCCATCCTCGCCGATCGTGATCAGTGCATCCGTGAGTTCATCGACTGTCCCGCGCTCGGGCATGTGGAAGCCGGAAGCGACAAGTGTCTTGCCACGAAGATCGGTCATGCCGCCTGCACATTCGTTCCGTAGGTGATGCCTTTTTCCTTCAGCCAGCGGCGATAGGCGATGGAAGAGGCGTCGGCGCGGGTCGGGATTTCCGAGCGCGGCTCGAGCGGAAGCAGGCGCGGTCGCTGGTTTTCCAGGATGATGCGGTCCTGCAGGAAGATCAGTTGCTGGAAATGGATGAGTTCCGTCAAGGTCGAGACGTCATCGATCAGGAACATCACCGGATGCGCCCGGCAGCGATCCGGGTCCAGCGGCTGCACGAACAGGCAGATGACATCCCAGCGGTTGGCAGAGTTCGGGCAGGTCTTGTAGAGGATGGTCGCGAAGGGATTGGCGACGCGGTACATATATTGCGTCATGATTCCGCCGGTCGCCGACAGTGCCGCCTGCGGCTGGAAGAACTGGCAGTTGGTTGCCCAGACTTCGTCGACGTCGCGGCGGATTTCGGTGGTGTAATGCAGCACTTCCGTATGCGGCTCGGCACCGAGAATATCGGTATGGACGAAGGGGAAATGCGCCATGTCGAGGAAGTTCTCGACGATGCGCAGCCCGGATGCTTTCACCGAGATCGCACCGCAGACGATGATGCGGCGGTCGTCTTCTTGCGTTTCCGGGATAGGCAGTACATCGGTTTCCGGCTGCCCAAGCGTCACCCAGAGGTAGCCGTAGCGCTCGGTTGCCTGGAGAGGCTCGCTGCGATCTGCCGCATGCACCGTAATCGCCCCATCGGCTGTGCGGTTCACCGTCAGGTCGACTCCGAGCAGCCGGTTGGCCATCGTGCCCTCGGCAATATCCTGCAGCGCCTCGATGCAATACCACTGGTCGAGGGCGGCCTTTTCGGCGGGTCTGCTCATGGTGCGGTCCTCTTTGTTGGTGTTCACTGGCGGTAGATGCGGTTCATCACGCCCTCATGGGCCGACATCGCGGCTTCGACATCGAAGCCCGTGAACTCGCCCTTCCGGACGATCTCCCGGCCGTTGATGAAGGAATAATCCACCTTGAACGGGCCGCACATCACGAGCGCTGCCAATGGATCGCGCTGCGTGCCGGAAAGCCCAAGCTGGTTCAGTTTCACCGCGATAAAATCGGCGCTCATGCCGGGCGCAAGATAGCCGATATCGTCACGGCCGAGAAGGGCGGCCCCGCCGCGTGTGGCCATTTCCAGCGATTCCCGCGCCGACAATGCCTTCGGCGTACCGCCGAAACCGCCGCGTCCACCGGGCTTTTCCGAGAGGTAGTGATGCGGCGCGACGCGTTGCAGCATCATCGCCAGCCGCGCTTCCATGAACATGTTGGACGTGTCGTTGGAGGCGGAGCCATCGACGCCGAGACCGACCTTGACGCCCTTATCGAGCATTTCGCGGATCTTGGCGATGCCCTGGCCACAACGCATATTGGCCGACGGGCAGTGCGCGACGCCGGTGCCGGTTTCGGCAAACCGGTCGATCTCCTCGCTGGTCATGAAGATCGAATGGGCAAACCAGACGTCCGGCCCGAGCCAGCCGACGGATTCGGCGAACTCCACCGGCCGCATGCCGTAGATCTCGTGGCAGTATTTCTCCTCGAACAGCTCTTCGGCCAGATGCGAATGCAGATGCACGCCCGTATGTTTACGGGCGAGCTTTGCCGCCTCACGCATCAGATCCGGCGTCACCGAGAAAGGCGAACAGGGCGCAAGGATGATCCGGCTCATCGAATGACGCGAATTGTCGTGATACCGGCCAATCAACCGTTCGGCATCGAGAAGGATCGCATCTTCCTTCTCGACGCAGCGATCCGGCGGCAGGCCACCCTGACTTTCGCCGCGCGACATTGCACCGCGGGCCGCGTGAAAACGCAGGCCGATATCGCGGGCGGCATCGATGGTGGCATCCAGCGTGCAGTTGTTCGGCAGGATATAGAGATGGTCGGAGCTGGTGGTGCAGCCGGAATGGATGAGTTCTGCCATCGCCACCCGGGCGGAAATGCCGATGGCATCGTCGTCCAGTTCCGACCAGATTGGATAAAGCGTCTTCAGCCAGACCAGCAGCTCGTCGTCCTGCACCATCACCCGGGTGAGGTTCTGGTACATGTGGTGGTGCGTGTTGACCATGCCGGGCATGACGATGTGGCCGGAGAGATCGAGAGTCTCATCGGCCTGCAGATGGGCCAGTTCTCCGCTGGTACCGACGGCCTCGATGATATTGTCGCGCACGAGAATGGCGCCGTTGGTCAATTCGCCACGGGTATCGTCGAAAGTGGCGAGATGATCGATGTTCTTGACGAGCAGGCTGGGCATTTCAACTCCGATACGGGCGTCTAGCGGACGTCGCGGAAATAGGGTTCGCCAAGGGCGGCCGGTGCCGCCATGACACGGCGCATGCGTTGCCAGGCAAGAACCGGAACGATGATGAGGGCGATAGTACCGAGATAGGGCAGCATCGACAGCACGGCAGGCGCCACCGGCCAACCGCGGGCTTGGCCGACGAAGCCGAGCGCGGTGATCAGCCCGAAGAGCAGGCCGGACAGCACCGCCGGGATCGGCCGGTAGCCTGCAAAAATCACCAGCGCGACCGCGATCCAGCCGCGCCCGGCCACGACCCCGTCCGACCACGATGGTACGAAAGCGAGCGTGAGATAGGCGCCGGCACCGGCGGCCAGAGCCGAGCCCGCTGTCACATAGGCGAAGCGGATCGCATTGACCGGAATACCCGCAGCGTCGGCTGCCGCCGGGTTCTCGCCGACTGCACGCAGGTTGAGGCCATGGCGGGTCTTGAACAGCAGATAATGCAGGGCGATCGGCAGGATGATATAGATCAGGTATACGAGGATATTCTGCGAAAACAGCGCCTTGCCGAGAATGGGAAGCTGACTGAGCAGCGGGATTTCGATACGCTCGAACACCGCACGCGCCGGCATGCCGGAATAGGAGCGGCCGATGGTGGAGGCGAGGCCGGTGCCCATCAGCGTCAGCGCCAGACCGCACAGCACCTGGTTGGCGCGCAGCCAGACGGTCGCGGCCGCAAACACCATGCCGAACAGCGCGCCGACGGCAAGTGCCGCGAGAAATCCGAGCATCGGATACGGCGTCGCCGTCACGGTGGCGATCGCGGTGATCGCCCCCATCGCCATCAGCCCCTCGGCACCGAGATTGACCACGCCGACACGTTCGGCGAGCACCTCGCCAAGGGCCGCCAGCGCCAGAACGCCACCGGCGAGAAACGCGGTCGAGAAAAGTCCGGTCAGAAGGTCCATGTCTTTTCTCCTCAGATCTTGATGCGCGTGATGCGGTAATGCGCCAGTTCGTCGCCGATCGCGGTCAGGAACAGGATGAGGCCGGTGATCGCCAGCACCGCCGAGGTGGTCAGCCCCTGTGTCTGCAGGATGATGCCGGCATTCAGGATCAGCGCCATCAGGGCCGCCGAAAAGATCACGCCGACGCAGGAATTGCGGGCAAGCACTGCGACCATGATGCCGAGGTAGCCGAAGTTGTTGGAAATTCCGCCCTGCAGCCGGTGCACGGTGCCGGCGATCTCGAACATGCCGGCAATGCCCGCGACCATACCGGACAGCAGCATGACGGTGATGATATGGCGGCGCACCGGGATGCCGGCATATTTGGCGGCCGACGGATTGGAACCGGACAGTCGGACTTCATAACCCCATTTCGAATAGGACAGCACCAGCGCGAAACCGATCGCCATCAGCACGCCGAGCGGCAGCCCCCAGTGGACAAGGCCCCAGAATTCCGGAATTTCCGCTTTGACGCGCGGCGTTGCCGAATTGGACATGCCGACCCGATCGCGCCAGGGGCCTGTCGAGACGTAGTAGACCATCAGCGCAGCGACGAAATTGAGCAGCAGGGTGGTTATCAATTCGTTGACGCCGGCATAGGCGCGGGCAAGCGTCGGAACGAGGATCCAGATCATACCGCCGACCGCACCGGCGATGAACATCAAGGGCAGGATCAAGATCTCCGGGCCGGGCACGAACAGGCCGATTGCTGTCGCCGAAAAGGCCCCGGCATAGAACTGGCCTTCGGCACCGATGTTCCAGGCACCGATCTGCTGGCCGACGGCGACGGCAAGGCCTGTCATCAAGAGCGGGATCAGCAAGAGACACAGGTCCTCGATGCCATAGGTGGAACCGAAGGTGGCGCTGATCACCTGAATGCCGAGTTCGAGCGGCGCGGCGCCGGAAATTTCCAGCACGATCGAGGCGAGCAGCAGGGCAAGAAAGATCGCGGCGACACGAGCGCCGAGCGCAATGCCGGGATGGGCGGAAGGAAGGCGCTGAAGGCGCAGGCCGGAGAGCATCAGGCGACCTCTTTGGTCTGCTGGCGACCACCCATCAACAGGCCGATCTCGTCGATATCGACCTTGTCGTTGTCGATCACACCCATGATCTTTCCTTCATAAAGCACGGCAATCCTGTCGGAGAGATTGAGCAGTTCCTCCAGTTCCTCCGAAATCAGCACGATGCCGGCACCGGCGTCGCGCAGCTCGACGATGTATTTCAGCATTGTGTTGATGGCCCCAACATCCAGCCCGCGGCTCGGATAGGCGGCAACAAGCACCTTGCTGGCAATGCGCATCTCGCGGCGGGCGACAAGACGTTGCTGATTGCCGCCCGACAGGTTGCGGATCGGCATGCCGAAATCCGGAACAGCGACGTCGGCGACTTCAGCAATGTCCTTGGCAAGCGTGGTCGCAGCCCCCGGCCTATAGAGGCCTGCCGTGGTGACGGGCGGCTTCTTGTACTCGCGCATGACGGCATTGACGGTGACGCTGAGCGCCGGTGCCAGGCCGCTGTGCAGCCGGTCTTCCGGAATGTGGCCTATACCCATCTCGACGAATTCGGCGGCATTGGCGTGTGCAACCGGCTTGCCGTCGATGAGGATCTGGCCGGAGGAGGGCGCGCGGATACCCGTCAGTACCTGGCTCAACTCCCGCTGGCCGTTGCCTGCGACCCCGGCGATGCCGATGATTTCCCCGGCAAACACGTCGAGCGTCACGCCGTGCAGGGCGGAAAGCCCGGTTTCACCCAGCGCCGAAACAGTGTCGAGACGCAGCACGGGGTCCTTGGAAATCGGCGCTGCCCCCACCGGGCGCTGGCGCATGTCGGCCAGCACGATGTCGCGGCCGACCATCTGTTTGGCCAGCGAACGCGGATTGCAGTCCGCCGCTTGCTCGGTGGCGATCTTGCGGCCACCGCGCAGGATGGTGATGCGGTCGGAGATTTCCAGCACCTCGTCCAGCTTGTGGCTGATGAAGATGACGGCGTTGCCGCGGTTGCGGAACTCGCGCAGCGCCTTGAACAGTTCGCGCGCCTCGGCGGGCGTCAGCACGGCGGTGGGTTCGTCGAGGATCAGCACACGCGCCTCGCGGGCCAGCACCCGCAGGATTTCGACGCGCTGCTGTTCGCCGGTCGAAAGCTCGTTGATGCGGGCGCCGGGGCGGACTTGCAGATTGAATTTCGCGGCTAGCTCGGCCGTGCGGGCTTCCAGTTTCTGGGCGGAAGCGCGCTTCGGCGTCTTGTCCCAGCCGAGGTGGATGTTTTCAGCGACCGTGAACGCCTGCACCAGCTTGAAATGCTGATGCACCATGCCGATGCCAGCGGCGATCGCATCAAGCGGCGAGGCGAATTCCTTGGCATAGCCATCGATGATGATCTCGCCGGCATTGGGCCGGTAGATGCCGGTGAGGATGTTCATCAGCGTCGATTTGCCGGCGCCGTTCTCCCCGAGAAGCGCATGGATCTCGCCGGGCATGACGTCGAGGTCGACATCATGGTTGGCGATGACGCCGGGAAAGTATTTGGCGATGCCTTTCAGTTGAACGAGCGGTGGCGTTCCCGGCGGAAGAGGGAGGCTCGGCGTGGTATCATTCATCGAAGGCATCCGGCTGCGTGCGACGCGCTGGTCAGGGCGCTGTCTGGATAGTCAGATGAGGGCGGCGGCGTCCGCCACCCTCAATGCTGGAACGATCGGCCTAGCTCGTCAGGCCGCTGACGCCTTCGACCGACCAATCCCAGGTGTAGAGTTCCGTGTCGGTCATCTTCTGGTCCTTGGCGATGCGGACGGTGCCGGTCGAATCCTTGATCTCGCCGGTGAAGGGCGACCAGCCGCCGACGATCTTGTCGCGGACGGCATCGGCTGCCTTGGCGACATCGGCCGGAACCTTCGCGCCCCAGACATCGCGATCGACGCCCGAGCCCATCTGCAGCAAGGTCTCGCTCGGCGACCATGTACCGGCCAGACGCTTGCCGACCTGATCGACGTAGAACTTCTTGAAGTCGATGATGACTGAAGAGACGTAAGAGTTCGGGCCGTAGCGGCGGATGTCGGTGTTCCACATCGCAGCCCAGACGCCACGCTGTTCGGCGACCTGCAGGTAGCCGGCCTCGTCCATGATGCCGAAGAGGAAGTCGCAGCCGTTGTCGATCAGCGCCGTGCCGGCCTGGGTGGCGGCCTGCGGATCGAACCAGGAGTTGATGGCGATGGTTTGCAGTGTGGCAGCCGGGTTGACCGAGCGGGCGCCCATCAGGAAGGCGTTGGTGCTGCAGAACACGGATGCGACCGGGAAGGACGCGACATAGCCGAGTTTGCCGGTCTTGGACAGATGTCCGGCGGCAACGCCGATGACATAGGTCGGGTACCAGTGCGCCAGATAGTACCAGCCGAGATTGTCCATCACCTGATGACCATCGCATTCCATGAAGGCGACTTCCGGCGCGCGCTTGACGACTTCATGCAGGAAGTCGCCCGTCGACGATGTGTCGAAGATCATGTTGGCGCCTTCCGAGACGAACTGGCGATAGGTGCGCGTCGCGTCGGCGGAATAGGGAACGTTCTCGACCTCGATGACCTTCTTCAGCTTCGGAAAGGCTTCCTTGACGGCGAGCAGGCCTTGATGATGGCTCCAGGTCCAGCCTTCATCGGTGATCGGGCCGACATGGCCGAAGCCGATGACGGCGTCCTCTTCGGCAACGGCTGGCAAGGTGGCAGCCGATGCCGTGCCGGCCCGGAACAGGCCGGCGGGCAATGCAAGTGCTGCGGCACCGGCAGCGCTCATGTTCAGGAAGCCGCGGCGGGACAATGTGCGCAGGTCGATCATGTATTCCCCTTTTGATTGTTGACGGCGGTGACTGGCAGCCGGATGATCCGGTTTGCCGCCAATGCCGCTTTTGGATACCGTGAATTGGCAACGCAACAATTGTGCCAAGCCGCCTCGTCGGGAACGAAGCGAGATGCTTGGCCAATGACAGCTCAAGAGGCGCCTGTCCTGCGCGAGCCAGAAGACCGGTCAAAACGACGGCGTATGGCGAAGGCATTGGCAGTGCGACGTGACAGCTGAGGCGCAAAGTGCCGCTTCTGACCCCCGATCCGGCCAGCGCGAAAACTGTTTCAGATGCCCGGTGTTCGCAATAGAGCGTATTTTACGATGATTGCAGTGCGAAAAACGCAACACTTGACGACGCGATTTTCATGGGCGTAAAACCCGCAAGCATACTTCATGCACAATTTAAGTGCATGGGTAAAATTTGTGCGATTTGGGTATTTTTTGAGCTGGAAGTGATGTTTTGAGGCAGTTTTCGCAGTTTGAACGGGCCGGTGACGGCGGCGTCGCGCCTTTCGAGCGGATTGCTGACGCCCGAGGCTGTTCGCATGAATGAAAAAGCCCGCCTTGTCTTCACGGGGCATCTGTACCCCGAGGCCTTTGTCGAGTTCGCCCGTCACCGCGCCCGCCGTCTCGACATCGTTCTGGATATTGCAAGCGCGGATGGAGAGGCGGTGAACGTCACTGTCGAAGGGCCGGTCGATCTGCTTGATGCCTTCGAAATGGCCTGCAGCCTCGGCCCCTATGATTGTCTTGTCTTGGATGTGGTTCGCACCGCCGCCTGATGGGTGACGGCGAAACGGGAGTTGAAAATGACTACGGGAAACATGTGGCAACCGGTCAGCCTGTCCCATTCGATCGAAACCGCCACATCGGCGGGAACACGGCTGTCGGGTGAAGATCTGGTGGTCTGGCGCGACAACAGCGGCATCGCCCATGTCTGGGAGGATCGCTGTCCGCACAGGGGCATGCGCCTGAGCTTCGGCTTCGTGCGCGGCGATCACATCGCCTGTCTCTATCACGGCTGGCAGTATGATACCGGCGGCCAGTGCCAGTACATTCCAGCCCATCCCGATCTCGAGGTTCCAAAGACCATCAAGGTCCCGGTCTATCTGACCGAGGAGCGGGCAGGCATGATCTGGACGACGCTGGCGGCGGATGCCGGACCCTTGACGGTGCCGGCAGACGAGACCGGAACGGTTCCCGTTCAAAGCCTCTATGTCGACTGTTCGGCGGACGCTGTCATTGCCGTGCTTGAGAGCATGACGCTTGCGCCCTTCTCGGCGGGACGCGATGCCGAAACGACGATTTCTGCCGTCAACCCATCGCTCTACGCGGTATCGTCCGGGCAGGACCGTCTGCTGATCGGCATCCAGACCATCACGGATGAGCGGACGGCCTTGCACGTGGTGATCTCCGGCCTGCCGGAAGTCTACGAGGGCGGCGGGCAGGCTCACTTTCTCTCCTGGGCTCTCGATCTGCGCTACCGCATCGAGAATCCACCGAAGAAGACCTTCGCCGTATCCTCGCGTGCCGTTGCGGAGGTGCTGTGATGGCTGCGCTGACGCTGTACAATTACGAACTGGACGAAAGCTGCTACAAGGTCCGCCTCGGGCTTTCGATGCTCGGCCTCACATGGGAGACGATCGCTGTCGACGTCTTTCCGGGCAAGGAACAGACGACACCCGCGTTCCTCGCCATGAACCCGGCCGGCCGGCTGCCGATCCTCAAGGACAGCCATCTCGTTCTCTCCGGCACGGAGGCGATCCTCGCCCATCTCGCCAAAACCCATGATGCCACCGGAAAGTGGCTGCCTGAGAGCGGCGCGGCCTTTGCGCTGGTCATGCAATGGCTGAACTTCTCCGCCCGCGATCTCGACGCGACGATCGCTGCCCGCCAGCATTCGCTGTTCGACGCGCCGGGCGACGAGACGGCCTTGCGCGCAGCGTCCGCCAAAGCCCTGCGGGTGATGGACGATCATATGACTGCGCGGGGTTTTGAAGGCGCGGACTGGTTCGTCGGCTCCGGTGCCACGATTGCCGATATCGCCCTGTTTCCGGCCTTCGCGCTGTCCCGCGATTTCGGCATCGATCACGATGAATACCCGGCGCTTCGGCGCTGGGCGCGAAAATTCCGGACGATCAAGGGCTTCATGACCATGCCGGGCATTCCTGACTATCATTGAAGCAGAATGTAAAACGAGGGAGTGATCCGATGAGCGCGTTGACCCGATTTTCCGTAAAGCCATTGTCGACGATGACCCGCCGGCTCGCCGATGTCGCCTTCGGGCGGAGCGAGCCGGATCTGGTGATCAAGGGTGCCCGCGTGCTCTCGACCTATTCGGAGCGCATCCTGCCGGACCGGGAGATCTGGCTGTCGGGCGGGCGCATCGCGGCAGTGAAGCCGGCTGGAACGCACAAGGGCTCGGCGAAAAGCTACGACGCCAGGGGCGGCATCATCGCGCCCGGCCTGGTCGACCCGCATATCCACATCGAATCCTCGATGGTGACCGCCTGCGCCTATGCCGAGGCGGCTCTTCTCAACGGCACGACGACGATCTTCTGCGACAGCCATGAAATCGGCAACGTCATGGACGTGGCCGGTGTCGAGGCGATGCTGGAAGATGCACGCATGGCGCCGCTGTCGATCTTCCTGACCGTGCCGAGTACGGTGCCGGCAACCTCGCCTCAGCTCGAAACGGCCGGTGGCGATCTGACCGCGGCGAAGATCGCGGCGCTCTTCGACAAATGGCCGGAAGCCGTCGCGCTCGGTGAAAAGATGGATTTCGTCCAGGTGGCGATGGGCGACGAGCGAAGCCATGCGATCCTTGCCGCGGCGCTGGAACGCGGGCGTCCGGTCTCGGGCCATGTCTACGGCCGCGAGTTCGTTTCGGCATACGCAGCATCCGGCGTCACCGACACCCATGAAGCCATCGATCGCGAGATTGCCGACGATATGCTGGAGGCCGGCATCTGGCTGTTTCTGCGCGGCGGCCCGCCGACGACGCCATGGCACAGCCTGCCGGAAGCGATCAAGACGATCACCGAGCTTGGCTCCTCGCACAAGCGCATCGCTGTTTGTACCGACGACCGCGACGCCGACGACCTGATGATGTTCGGCCTCGACTGGGTGACCCGAGAGGCGATGAAAGCGGGCATGAGACCGGAGCAGGCCTGGGCCATGGGCTCGCTGCACGGCGCCACCCGTTTCGGCATGGAAGGCGATATCGGCGGTCTGGGCGGCGGGCGCCGGGCCGATCTCGTCCTGCTCGATGACGCCTTCAAGCCGGTCAACACATGGTACGGCGGCGAGCTGGTTGTCGAGGGCGGCAAGATCACCCCGTTGCTCGATCAGGCGCTATCGACACGCTACCAATACCCGCAAGCCGCCTATCATACGGTCAAGTTGCCGAAGAACATCAAACTGACGCCCGATCTGCCAACCGAAAAGGTGATCGCCCACACCATCAAGACGGAGCTGCCGGGCATCACGCTCGGCCATGTCACAGTCACGCTGGAGCCGGCCAATGACTGGCAGGCGCATTTCGAACGCCACGGCCTCTGCTTCGTCACCGTCGTCGAGCGGCATGCGAAGTCGCCCGGCAATGTCGCGCATGGGCTTCTGACCAGTTTCAACCTGAAGCAGGGAGCGGTTGCTTCCTCGGTCGGTCATGACAGCCACAACATCATCATCGCCGGCACCAACGAGGCCGATATGCACGTCGCGCTGCGGGCACTGGAAGAAACGCAGGGCGGTGCCTGCGTCGTCATGGATGGCAAGGTCACCGCAATGGTGCCGCTGCCGATCGCCGGGCTGCTCTCAGACAAGCGTGTCACGGAGGTTGCTGCAGAGGTGCGGGCGCTGAAGGTCGAGTGGGAGAAGGCCGGTTGCTCTATCCCCTATATGGGTTTCAACTTGATCCCGCTCTCGGTCATCCCGGAAATCCGCATCACCGACAAGGGGCTGGTGCTGGTGCCCGAAATGGAGATCGTGCCGCTGTTCGAGGTGGCCTGATCCATGGACCCTTACCGGCTCGGCCTTGTCGCGACCCGCATCCACTATTTCCAGCTCGTCGCGCGGCTCGGCTCGATCCGGCAGGCAGCGCTGGCGCTGAATGCCGCGCCGTCGTCGATCAGCCGCGTTATCAAGCAGCTGGAGGATGAACTCGGCACGCCGCTGTTCGAGCGCATCCGCCAGCGCCTGAAGCTCACCAGCGCGGGCGAACTGATGCTCTATCACGCCCGCGTTTCGACCGCGGAACTCAACCGCGCCTGGTCGGAGATCAACGATCTGCACGGCCTGCATCGCGGCACGGTCTCCGTTGCCGTCATTGAAAGCGTCGCCCGTGGCCTGATGCCCAGAGCGCTCTCCGATTTCTGGGCGAAACATCCCGAGATCACCGTCGATGTGAAAGTGATGGGCTCGCAGCAGGTTTGCGACGCGGTGGCCGAGGGCGATTGCGATCTGGCGCTGACCTTCGACGTGCGCGTGCCTCGCAATGTCCGGCGCATCGCATCCGTCACCCTGCCGCTGGGTGTTCTGGCACTGCCCGGCAGCCGTTTTGCGGACAGGAAGGAACTGAAGCTGTTCGATCTTGCCGGCGAACGGGTGATCATGTCGGATGCCAGCCTCATGCTCGGCAATTCCGTGGAGGAAGCTTTCAGCCGTTCTCTTGTCGAGTTGAACCGTCGCTCACGCACCAACTCGATCGGTCTGATGGTCGATCTGGCGAAACTCGGTCTGGGCACCGTGTTGCAGACACGGGTCGGTATCGAGCAGGAAATGGCTGAGGGCGCGCTGCTGTTCGTGCCGCTGCGCGATCCGAAGATCAATCCGCGCCGCCTGATGCTGCTGTCGCGTTCGGCCAAGGAGATGTCTGACGCCGCGACCGCCTTCGGAACCCTGCTGGCGCAGGCGATCGACGGGTTGCAGCACTGACATGTTGCGTTTTGCGCATCATTTGCGTCAGGAAATAGCCGCTATTCGAAACAGTTCTCGCCTGCGAAAGTCCGGTTGCGAAGAGGGAAATTCATGAAGCAGAGTGCAGTGGACGCGGTGATCCGCGGTTTGAAGAGGGCGGGGGTCAGCGTCGTCTGCTACCTGCCGGATTCGCTTTTCAAGGAACTCTATCCGGCGCTCGATGCCGACCCGGATATCCGCACCATAAGGGTGACCAACGAGGGCGAGGGCGCTGCCATCTGTGGCGGCGTCTTCCTGTCGGGCAAGAAGGCGGCGCTGGTGATGGAAAATTCCGGTCTTCGCGCCTCTGTCGAGCCCTTGGCTCGCATGGGGCTTGGCGCCGGCATTCCGGTCGTCATGCTGATGAGCTATCGCGGTGAACTCGGCGAAAACAACTGGTGGGCCATTCCGCACGGTATCACCATGGAACCGGTGCTGAATGCGCTGCGTATTCCCTATTCCGTCGTGCGCGAGGAAGACAGGATCGAGCGCGCCATCACGGATGCCTATGCCTGGTCCTATGCCTCCTATTATCATTCGGCCGTGGCGCTCGGCGGCGAGGTGGTGCGATGAAGCGTTTCGATTGCATGAAGGCTCTGTCTGCCCGCCTCAAGGACGAACTTGTGATCCTCTCGCTCGGCGCCAGCGTCGACGAATGGTACAACGCAGCACCCCATATGCGTGCCGCCAGCCTGTTTCAGCAGCAGCTCGGCTGTGTCACCCCGCAGGCGTTCGGGCTCGCCGCCGGCCTGCCGCACCGGCGCATCATCTCGCTCGATACCGATGGTGGCATGATGTTCAATCTCGGCATCCTCGCCACGCTTGGCAACGAGCAGCCGAAGAACCTGTTCGTCGTCGTCTGGGACAATGAATGCTACCAGTCGATCGGCGGCCCGCCGACCCATACCGCCTCCGGCCGCGTGGATATCGCCGCCATCGCCCGGGGCGCCGGCGTCGACAATGCCTTTACCGCCCGCACGCTGGAAGAGTTCGATGCTCATTGCGCTGCGGGTCTTGCAGCCGACGTGCCTTACGTCGTCGTCGCCAAGGTCGCGGGAACGGTTCAGCCGGATATCAAGCGCAAGCACAGCGACGGCCGCGAGGACAAGTACATCTTCGTGCGACACGTCGAGGCCACCGAAGGCATCGTCATCATGGGGCCGAGCGAACACAATTGATGACGCATCCCTCCATCCAGAACCGCCCCTTGAAGCCAAGCTACGACCATATCGTCGTCGGTTCGGGGTCGGGCGGCGCGGCGGTTGCCCGCCGCCTGGTGGATGCCGGCGCGGATGTGCTTCTGATCGAGGCTGGGCCGGGGGGCATCGGCATCCCTGAAATTGATGATCCCACCCAATGGGTGCCGCTCGGCCGCGGTGTCTATGACTGGGGATACGACTACACGCCGACGGATCGCATCAACGGCCGCACCATCGGCATTCCGCGCGGCCGCGTGCTGGGTGGATCGTCGGCCATCAATGCGATGATGTGGTATCGCGGTCATCCGGCGGATTATGACGCCTGGGAAGCCGCAGGTGCCAGAGGCTGGAGCTTTGCCGACGTTCTGCCCTATTTCAAAAGGTGCGAGGACTGGCAAGACGGTGAAACGGCGTTTCGCGGCGCAGGCGGTCCGCTTAGAATCGAGCGCAGCCCGGATCCGCATCCGCTTGCCACGGCCCTTGTCGACGGCGCGCACGAACTGGGCGTCCCGGTCATCGACGACCCGAACGGTCCAGACAATGAGGGTGCCGCGCTCTCCAATTTCAATATATCGCGCGGCAAGCGCTGGAGTTCGGCGCGAGGCTATCTCTGGCCCGTGCTGGACCGTGAGAACCTGCACGTCCTGACCGGGTCGCTTGCCGTTTCCCTCGGTTTCGACGGGCGGCGCTGCGTTTCCGTCCGGCATATGGTTGACGACGTGCTCATAGAAACCCGCGCCGGCGCCGGCATCGTTCTCGCTTTGGGCGCCATCGACACGCCCCGCCTGCTGATGCTCTCTGGCATCGGCGATCCCGCCGAATTGAAACGGCTGGGGCTTCCCGTGCTGGCGGATCTCCCCGGCGTCGGCCGGAACCTGCAGGATCATCCTCTGGTCCGCGCCATCAATTTCCGCGCCAGCAGGCCTGTCGGTCCCCCGCGCGACAATGGCGGCGGGTCGATGGTCAACTGGAAGACGCAGGCAAACCTTGCCCAGGCCAACGTCCACACCTTCCCGGTGCTCAATCGCAGCGCCACGCCGGATGTTACCGCAAGTTATGATCTGAGCGGCGACGTTTTTGCGATCGGCACCGGGCTCATGCGCTCGCGCAGCCGCGGTTTTCTGCGGCTGCTGGGGACGGACCCACGGTCGCCGCTCGACATACAGCCGAATTTTCTGGCCGAACAAGGCGATATGGACGACCTGGTCCAGGCGGTCGATTTTGCCCTGAACCTTGCCCGAACCCATGCCTATGCCGATTGGTTCGATGGTTTCGCGGCGCCGGCCAGGCACCCGGGCCGGACGGAAATCATCGATTTCATCCGCATGTCCTGCTCGACCTTCTTTCATACCTGCGGCACCGCGAAGATGGGCGAGGACGCCATGTCGGTCGTCGACAGCCGCCTGGCGGTGCACGGGCTGGACGGGCTGATGATCGCCGATGCCTCGGTCATTCCGATCATTCCCAGCTGCAATACCCACGCGCCCGTCACCATGATCGGCGAGCGCGCGGCGGACTTTATCCTGCAAGCGGCCTGAGATTTGCATGGCCTGATTGAAAAAGCCGAAAGGGAGGCTGCGGCCATGACGACGGACAGTATCATTCTGGCAGGCGATTATCTGCTCACCATGGATGCCGCAAACAGCGTCGTGCCGGATGGCGCGGTGCTGATCGAGGATGGCCGCATTGCGGCCGTTGGCACGCTTGCGGCGTTGCAGACCGTGCATGCCGCCGTGCCGGTCAAGCAGGTGGCCAACAGCGTGCTGATGCCGGGTCTGGTGAACGCCCACGCCCATTCGGGCTTCCTGCGCGGCACGGCCGAGCATCTGCCGGTCTGGGACTGGCTGACGCTGCATATCAATCCCATGCACCGCGTCCTGCAGCGCCATGAAGCCGAAGCCGCCTCATGGCTGTGTTATGCGGAATCCGTGCTTGGCGGCACCACAACCGTCGTCGACATGTGGCGTTTCATGGACGGCAGTGCCAAGGCGGCCGAGGCCATCGGCAACCGGCTGGTGGCCGTGCCCTATGTCGGCGAGCATCCCGAATACAACTATTTCGATACGCTCGACATGAACGAGGCGCTGATCGAGACATGGCATCGCAAGGCCGGCGGCCGGGTCAATGTCTGGGTGGGGCTCGAACATCTGTTTTATGCCGACGAGGCGGGCCAGAGACGCGCCATCGAGATCGCCAGGAAGCACGGCACCGGCTTCCATACCCATTGCAGCGAAGCCGAGATCGAGCTTGCCGAATTCCAGACGCGCTACGGCAAGCGGCCGATGTTCGTGCTGGAGGACCTCGGGTTTTTCGAGGCGCCGCGAACCATGATCGCCCATGGTGTCTGGCTCGATGCCGCCGAAATCGAACTCATCGCCAACCACCGGGTATCCGTGGCACACAATCCCGTCAGCAACATGAAGCTCGCCAGCGGCATCGCACTGGTCGGCGACATGCTGGCGGCAGGCATTCCTGTCGGCATCGGTACGGATGGCGAGAAGGAAAACAACAATTTCGACATGTTCGAGGAAATGAAGGTCGCCTCGCTGCTCGGCAAGCTCAAGGACCTGGATGCGGCCGCCATGGACAGCTGGCAGGTACTGCGCATGGCGACGATCACCGGCGCAAAGGCGATCGGGCTCGACGATGAAATCGGCTCCATCGAGGTGGGCAAGCGGGCCGATATCATTGCCGTGCGCACGGACACGCCGCGCATGACGCCGCTCTTCGGGGAGGGGCCGTATTTCAACCTGCAGCACAATCTCGTTCACGCCGTGCGCGGCGGCGACGTGTCGCTGACCATGGTGGACGGACAGATCCTGGTCGAGGATGGTGTGCTGAAAACGGCGGATATTCAGGAGATCATCCGTGAAATCCACAGGCTGGCGCCGGGGCATTTCGCCCGCCGTGCCGCCTTTCTGGCAGAAAACGCCGGCGGGACGGTCCAATGGACCCAGAAGACCCAATGAAGGCAAAGGGAGCCTGAGCGGATGAGCAAGACGACCGACAGGGCAGCGCTTGACGAGTGGTACGCCGTGGAAACGGGCGCGGACCTCACGGCCCAGCCGGTGCGCACGCGCCTGCTCGGACAGGAGATCGAGCTTTACCGCGACGAAGGCGGTGCCCCGGTCGTCCGCGAGCTGCTTGACGATGGTTCATTCGGCCTGCCTCTGCCCGTGCGCGAACGCTACGGCTGCATCTGGACGACGCTCGGAACGCCCCGGCGCGAGATCTTCGATATCATGGAAGCGGGCGAGGACGATCGCCGTTTCGTGCCGTGCGGCTGGGTGAAGATGCGCGCCTCGGGCCTGCGCGTCGTTGAGAATTTCCTCGACATGGCGCATTTCCCCTTCGTCCATGCGGATATTCTCGGCTCCGAACCGCACACGGAAGTACCGGGTTATCTCAGCGAAATCCGCCGCGATGTCGATGAGGTCTGGGCGACGAACTGCACCTTCTTCCAGCCGCGCATCGCCGCCACCGAATCCGAAGGCGCCTTCGTGCACTTGACCTACCGCGTGCCCAATCCTTTCGTGGTGATGCTCTACCGGGTCTGTCCGACCTCGCCCAATCGGCTGGATGCCATTGCGCTGTTCATCCAGCCTTTGGAAGAGGGGCTCTGCCGGGCCCAGCCGGTGATGTATCTGGTCGATGATACCTCGACGCAGACCGCGCTGCTCAATTTCGAACAGGTCATCTTCCTGCAGGACCGCATCATCGTGGAAAACCAGCGCCCGCTTCTGCTGCCATTGGAACCCCGTCAGGAAATCCCGACCCGCGCCGACAGCTCCTCCATCGCCTATCGCCGCTGGCTGAAGGAAAAAGGTCTGCGTTTCGGCACCACGGCAGGGGCTGCGTGACCATGGCCGCAAGTGGGTTCACGGTGGTGCGCGCGGCTTCGGCAGACGAAGCGCTGTCGTTTGCCGCCGATCCCTCGTCCCGCCTTGTGGCCGGCGCCACGGCGCTTCAGCTCGAATGGGCGAAAGGCCAGCCAAGGCCGCAACGGCTGATCGATCTGACGCGGATCGTGGGACTGTCGTCGATCGAGGTCGGTGTTGATAAGGTCCGCATCGGCGCGCTCGTCCCGCTTGCGCAGCTGACGCGCGATGCCGCACTGGCTGCTGCCCTGCCACTACTGACCGCCGTCGCGAAAACTGTCGCAGGCCCCGCCGTGCGCAATCTGGCAACCGTCGGCGGCAATATCGCCGGGCGAACCGGCTGTCTCTTGCCGTCCCTTCTGGCACTGGATGCGTCGCTGGAAATCGTAACGCTTGAGGGGCGACGGACGGTATCGCTGGCCGCATGGCTTGCGGAAGACCATAGCCGCCCCGTTGTCATCGAGACCATCATTATTCCCCGCCCAAAGCCCGGTTGCCGCTGGACACAGCGCAAGATCGGCCTGCGCGCCGCGTTCACGCCAAGCATCATCGGCATCTCGGCCGTACTCGATCTCGATGGAGACACGATCCAAGCTGCCCGGCTTGCTGTCGGTGGCGGTAGTGTCATGCCGGCCCGATTGCTACGGACGGAGCGGATGCTTGCGAACCGGCCTCTTGCGGAAGTCGATTGGGCCGGGATACACGCCGGTCTCCTTACGGAAATCGCAGCGCCCGGCGATGCGTTCCGCTCAGCTGCCTATCGGTGCCATGCCGCTGCCAATGCGCTCGTTTACGGTCTCAGCGGCGCACTGCCGGGCGACACCCAGCCAGGCGCCGTGGACATGATGCATGCGTCCGGCAATCCGGTGGCCGAAACGCTGCTGTCGAAAGCCGCGTATGGCGATCGCTGGCATGTCCGTCCCGATGGTCCCGCCAAGGTCGCCGGCACATTTGCCTATCTGACGGACCACCGCACGCCGGACATGCTGGTCGGGCGCATCCTGCGCGCCGGCATCCCGCATGCACGTATCCTTTCGATCGATACCAGCGCCGCGGAAGCGCTGCCCGGTGTCGCCGCGGTCGTAACGCACCGGGATATCCCCGGAGACAATGCCTTCGGCATCGTCATCCAGGACCAGCCGGCTTTCTGTTTCGACACCGTCCGTTATGCCGGCGACGCGGTGGCCGCTGTCGCCGCCGTCGATGCGCGAACGGCCGAAAGGGCACTTGCCCTGATCCGGGTCGACTATGCGCCGCTGCCGGTGGTGACCGATCCGCGCACGGCCCTCCTGCCGGATGCGCAAGCGGTCCATGACGGCGGCAATCTGCAATGTGCCCTGAGCTTTTCGAAGGGCGATATCGAGACCGGCTTTGCCCATGCCGCCCATGTGATCGAGGCCACCTATGAGACGCCGAGGCAGATGCACGGCTTCATGGAAACCGAAGGTGGCCATGCCTTCGTCGACGAAGACGAAATATTGACCGTCTGCGCGGGCGGCCAGCATGGCAGCCGCGACCGTCTGCAACTGTCGCGAATCCTGGCAATGCCGGAAGACAGGATCCGCGTTGTCACCAGTCCCACCGGCGGCGCCTTCGGCGGCAAGGACGAACTGACCGTACAGCCCGCTCTGGCGCTTCTGGCCTTGAAGACCGGCCGTCGGGTTCGCCTGCAGCTTGACCGGGCGGAATCGGTGACGGCAGGCACGAAGCGCAACCCGATGACGATCCGCATGCGCACGGCCTGCGACAGGGAAGGGATGCTTCTTGCCCAGGAAGTGGAGGTTATCGGCGACGCCGGGGCCTATGTCTCTCTCGGTGCGGCGGTTCTCGAAACAGCGCTTGAACATGCCTGCGGCCCCTATGTTGTTGCGCATGTCGCCAGCAGCGGCAGGCTTGCCTATACCAATAACGGGGTCTGCGGTGCCTTTCGCGGCTTTGGCGCCAATCAGATGACCTTTGCAGTCGAATGCCAGATGGACAGGCTGGCCGCAGTCTGCGGCCTCGATCCCCTCGACATGCGCCGCCGCAATCTGCGGCAGCCAGGCATGCCGGGAACGCTCGGCCAACGGGTCGCGCCCTCTGAACGGCTGGCTGAAATGCTCACCGCCGCGCAGGCCGATTCGCTCTGGCGGAAGCCCGGTGGCCTGTCGCCGGATGGCAGCGAGGTTCTTGGTATCGGCATGGCGTTGAATTATCAGGGCAACGGTCTCGGCACCCTGCCGCCTGATCCGGCAGGCGGCGGGCTGCGGCTGGCACCGGATGGCATGATCGAGGCGCTGTATGGACTGGACGAGATGGGGCAGGGGCTGTTGGCCTCCGTTCAGGCGGCAGTTTCAAGCGCGCTGGGCTGCGCCCGCGCCGATATCCGCGCCGTGACGGGCGATACCGCAGCAACACCGGAATCCGGCTCGACCACCGCGTCGCGGGGTACCTATGTCGTGTGGAAGGCTGCCGCGCTGGCAGCGCCTGAATTCTCGCAAAATATCCTGACCGGTGCTGCCGGCGTGCTCAAGCGGCCGGTCTCACAGCTTGTTCTGATGGCTGGCGGTATCGGCGAGCGCGGATCGAACAGTGGCGTGCCCCTCCTGAACTTCCGCCAGCTTGCCGATGCGCTCGGCCCCGACGCTTTGCCCTCTGTCTCGACAAGCTTCGATTTTCCGAAGACGGAATACCAGTACGGTAATGCCCGTTTCCTGTTTGCCTTCGGCGCCACGCTGGCGCGGGTCGCCGTCAGCCGCATTACCGGTCAGGTGCGCGTTCTCGATCTCGTGCAGCACACGGCGGCGGGGCCGGTGCTGGATGCCGCCGCTTATCTCGGCCAGATCGAAGGCGGCGGCTTGCAAGGTCTCGGCTTCACGCTGAGCGAGGATGCGATCATGGAGAACGGACTTTTCGTGACAGGCAACCTCGACAGCTACATGCTGCCGGGCATCGCCGATGCGCCGGAGACGCTGCGGGTGCATGCGCTGGAAACGCTGGATGCGGACGATCCCTTCGGCCCGCGCGGTGTCGGCGAACTCGGCATCGGCGCCGTTACTCCGGCTGTCGCCAATGCGGTTGCGAATGCCATCGGCATCTGGCCGGTCTGCACGCCGTTCGATCCGCAGATGCTGCTTGATACCATGGAAGGCCGCGCATGACCGGCGAACACGTCACGTTTCGTCTCAACGGTGAAATCATCCAGCTCGATGCGCCCGGCGATGCGTGCCTGATTGACCTGTTGCGAGATGATTTTGGGCATATGGCTGCCAAGAAGGCCTGCGGCATCGGCCGTTGCGGTGCCTGTACCGTCCTGATGAATGGCGTGCCAGTCAATGCCTGCCTTCTGATGGCCTGGCAGTTGCAAGGGGCGGACATCGTCACGCCGGAAGGGCTCGATCGTCTTTCCGAAGCGACGGTCATCCGTCAAGCGCTTGCGGCAGAAAACGCCTTCCAGTGCGGCTATTGCGCGCCGGGGTTCTCGATCGTGCTGACGGCCCTGCTGCGGGAAAAGCCGGATGCGGGCGAGGCCGATATCCGTGCCGCCCTGGAGGGCAATCTCTGCCGCTGCACCGGCTATCATTCCATCATTCGCGGCGCGCTTGCCGCCGTGGCCGCACTCGCCGGAGAAACACAATGACCGTCATCATCCGCAACAGCGAGCCGACCAATGAAGCGGCCAGGGCCTTTCTCGCCCGGTCGCGCAAGCAACACCTGATCGGTGGCGCCTGGGTCGATGCGTCCGACGGTTCCGTTTTTGAAACGCTCGATCCGGCAACGGGCCGCCGTCTGGCCGAACTTGCCAAGGGGACGGCAGACGATGCAAACAGCGCCGTGGCTTCGGCCCGCGCCGCCTTCGAAAGTGATCTCTGGCGCGGCATGACCCCATCCGCCCGTGGCAAGCTGCTGTGGCGCATCGCCGATCTGATCGATGCGCATGCGGATGAACTCGCCGAACTCGAAACGCTTGATCAGGGGAAATCCCTGAAGACCGGCCGCTTCGGCGAAATACCGGCTGCTGCCGAGCAGTTTCGCTATTTTGCCGGTTTCGCCACCAAGATCCTCGGTTCGACGATCCCGACCTCGATCGGCTATCAGCCGCCGGGCAAGAAAATGTTCGCCTATACCACCCGCGAACCGATCGGCGTCGTTGCCGCCATCACGCCCTGGAATTCGCCGCTGCTGATGGCGGCGATGAAGCTGGCGCCGGCGCTTGCCGCCGGCTGCACCGTCGTGCTCAAGCCGGCAGAAGAGACATCGCTGACGGCGCTGCGTCTCGGTGAGTTGATGCTGGACGCGGGCCTGCCCGCAGGCGTCACCAATATCGTCACGGGCTTTGGCGAAACCGTGGGCGCGGCGCTGACGGCGCATCCGGACGTCGACAAGGTCGCCTTCACCGGCTCGACCGAAGTCGGCAAGATGATCCTCGGCGCGGCGCAGGGGAACCTGAAGAAGCTGACGCTGGAACTCGGCGGCAAATCGCCCGCCATCGTCCTGCCCGACGCGGATTTCGCTCTCGCT
This sequence comes from Rhizobium herbae, assembly GCF_017873135.1. GTDB lineage: Bacteria > Pseudomonadota > Alphaproteobacteria > Rhizobiales > Rhizobiaceae > Pararhizobium > Pararhizobium herbae. The sequence continues at coordinate 301,333 of NZ_JAGGJV010000006.1, forward strand.
GTCCCGGGCATCGCACGCGGTATCTTTGCCAATGCCGGTCAGGTCTGCGTCGCCGGTTCGCGGGTTTATGCGCATCGTTCTGTGCACGAGCGGCTGGTCGAGGGGCTGGCGCGGGAGGCGTCAAAGCTGCGCCTCGGCCACGGGCTCGATCGGGAAGTGGATCTTGGGCCGCTGGTCAACCGCAAGCAGGCGGACAGGGTGGCCGGATATATCGCCGAAGGGCGTAGCGACGGTGCGACGATCATTGCCGGAGGCGGGCAGGACGGCGCATTCTTCCAGCCGACGGTGGTGACCGGCGTTCGCGCGGACATGCGGATAATGCGCGAGGAAATCTTCGGTCCCGTCGTGGCCATAACCCCCTTCGACGATGTCGATGAAGCCGTCGCCTATGCCAATGACTCGCCTTACGGCCTTGCCGCCAGCGTCTGGACGGCGGATCTTGGTTCCGCCCACCGGCTGGCAGGGCGCATCCGGTCGGGCACTGTCTGGATCAACTGCCATTCCTACTTTTCTCCGGAACTGCCCAAGGGCGGGCACAAACAGTCCGGCTGGGGCTATGAGAACGGTGCGCAGGGATTGGAAAACTATCTGGAAACAAAGACCGTTTGCGCCGTCATATGAGGCGTCGCCTACCCGGGGCTCTGACGCCCGGTATGCTCCGCGTTGAAGTTCGGCCATTAAAAGTCATTATTGCGACTAATTCGCACTTGCAATAAAGGCGACATCGCCTATTGTTGTAGTTGAAACTTAGTCGCAATAAGGAGACGCGGATGCTCGATAGGGTGAGGCGGTCGGCGCTGGCCGGAATGATGGGGGCCGCAATCGCGCTTGCCGTAGCGGCAACGCCGGCGGCAGCCGAGGAGAAATTCAAGGCCGTTACGACATTTACCGTCATCGCCGATATCGCCCAGAATGTTGCGGGTGACGCCGCGATCGTCGAATCGATCACCAAGCCCGGGGCGGAGATCCATAATTATGCGCCGACGCCGGGCGATATTCGCCGGGCGCAGGGGGCGCAGCTGATCCTCTGGAACGGTCTCAACCTGGAGCTCTGGTTCGAAAAATTCTTCCAGAACGTCGAGGATGTTCCGAGTGTCGTGGTCTCGGACGGCGTCGAGCCGATGGGGATTTCCGAAGGCCCCTATCAGGGCAAGCCCAACCCGCATGCGTGGATGTCCCCGAGCGCGGCGGCAATCTATGTCGACAACATCCGCGATGCCTTCGTGAAATACGACCCGAAGAATGCCGAGACCTACAAGGCAAACGCTGCTGCGTATAAGCAGAAGATCAAGGATGCCGTCGATCCGATCAAGGCCAAGCTTGCCGCCATTCCGCAAGACAGGCGCTGGCTGGTATCGAGCGAGGGCGCGTTCAGCTATCTGGCACGCGATTTCGGGCTGAAGGAGCTGTATTTGTGGCCGATCAATGCCGACCAGCAGGGAACGCCTCAGCAGGTTCGTAAGGTCATCGACGCGGTCCGGGCCAACAAGATCACTGTCGTCTTCAGTGAGAGTACAATCTCGGCCAATCCGGCAAAACAGGTTGCGCGGGAGACGGGCGCCAAATACGGCGGCGTCCTCTATGTCGATTCCCTCAGCGAGCCCGATGGTCCTGTTCCGACCTATATCGACCTGCTGCGCGTGACCTCCGACACTATTGCCAACGGTCTTGCCGAATGAACGCTCAGGTCCATTCCTTTGCAAGCCCCCCTTCCTTGGAGGGGGGCTCAGGCATTTCCGTCACGGATGCGATGGTGACTTACCGCAACGGTCATACGGCTTTGCATGACGCCACGTTCCACATTCCGACCGGGACGATCACCGCGCTGGTCGGCATGAACGGCTCCGGCAAATCGACGCTGTTCAAGGCGATCATGGGCTTCGTGCGCACATCGAAGGGGTCCATTTCGGTGCTTGGCCAGACGGTGGACGCAGCGCTCAAGAAGAACCTCATTGCCTATGTTCCGCAGAGCGAGGATGTCGACTGGAACTTTCCGGTACTTGTCGAAGATGTCGTGATGATGGGCCGCTACGGCTATATGGGCATGATGCGCAGAGCCAGGAGCGTGGACCATGAAGCGGTATCATCGGCGCTTGCCCGCGTCGGCATGAGCGATTTTCGCAAACGCCAGATCGGCGAACTCTCCGGCGGCCAGAAGAAACGCGTCTTCCTTGCGCGCGCGCTTGCCCAGGATGGGCGCGTGATCCTGCTCGATGAGCCTTTCACCGGCGTCGATGTCAAGACGGAGGACGCCATCATCACACTGCTGCGCGCGTTGCGTGACGAGGGACGGGTGATGCTGGTTTCCACCCACAATCTTGGCAGTGTGCCGGAATTCTGCGATCGCACCGTTCTGCTCAATCGCACCGTGCTGGCTTACGGCCCGACGGCGGAAACCTTTACGCAGGCCAATCTCGAAAGAACGTTCGGTGGCGTGCTGCGGCATTTCGTTCTGAGCGGCGCCGACGGCGGCAAGCAGCATCCGGTCGGTTTCATCTCCGACGATGAAAGACCCTTCGTTCTTTATGGCGACGAACCGGTCGAACGCGACCCGGCAGATGGCGCCGGAGGCAAGGACTGATGGCGCTGCTGTTCGAACCTTTCACCTATGATTACATGGTCAACGCCATGTGGGTGTCGGCGCTGGTCGGCGGCGTCTGTGCCTTCCTGTCCTGCTATCTGATGCTCAAGGGCTGGTCGCTGATCGGCGATGCACTTTCGCATGCGATCGTGCCGGGGGTTGCCGGCGCCTATATGCTCGGTCTGCCGTTTTCCATCGGCGCCTTCTTCTCCGGCGGCCTTGCCGCCGCCGCCATGCTGTTTCTCAACCAGCGGACCAAGTTGAAGGAAGATGCGATCATCGGCCTGATCTTTTCCTCCTTCTTCGGTCTCGGGCTGTTCATGGTGTCGCTGTCGCCGACATCGGTGAATATCCAGACGATCGTACTTGGCAATATCCTCGCCATCACGCCGCAGGATACGCTGCAACTCGCCATCATCGGCTTCGTTTCGCTCGCCATTCTTCTGGTGAAGTGGAAGGACCTGATGGTGGTCTTCTTTGATGAAAACCACGCGCGTTCGATCGGCCTCAACCCGGCGGCGCTGAAGATCATGTTCTTCACGCTTTTGTCCGCCTCGACGGTCGCCGCTCTCCAGACCGTCGGCGCGTTCCTCGTCATCTGCATGGTCGTCACACCGGGTGCGACCGCCTATCTGCTGACCGACCGTTTTCCACGGCTTCTCGTCATTGCCGTCGTCATCGGCGCGCTGACCAGTTTTACCGGCGCCTATGCCAGCTATTTTCTTGACGGCGCGACCGGCGGCATCATCGTCGTTCTGCAAACGCTGATTTTCCTCCTGGCTTTCTTCTTCGCCCCCAAGCACGGAATGCTGGCTGCCCGCCGTCGGGCAAACCAGGGACTGGAGGCAGGCCTGTGACCGCCATCGAAACACTGCTTTCCCCGTTTCAGTTCGGGTTCATGGTGAATGCGCTCGTCATCTCGGTTCTGGTGGCGGTTCCAACCGCGTTGCTTTCCTGTTTCATGGTCCTGAAGGGCTGGTCGCTGATGGGCGATGCCATCAGCCATGCGGTCTTTCCGGGCGTGGTCATTGCTTATATCGTTGGCTTTCCTTTCGCCGTCGGAGCATTCGCAGCCGGCATGTTCTGCGCGGTTGCCACGGGTTTCCTCAAGGACAACAGCCGCATCAAGCAGGACACGGTGATGGGCGTTGTCTTTTCCGGCATGTTCGGTCTGGGCTTGGTGCTTTACGTCAAGATCCAGTCCGACGTGCATCTCGATCATATCCTGTTTGGCGACATGCTCGGCGTCGGCTGGCGCGATATCGCCGAAACGGCCGTCATCGCGGCGATCACGGCAGGCATCATTGCGGTCAAATGGCGGGATTTTCTGCTGCACGCCTTCGATCCTGCACAGGCGAAAGCTGTCGGCCTGCCAGTCAGGCTGCTGCATTACGGCCTGCTCTGCCTGATTTCGCTGACGATTGTCGGCGCGCTGAAGGCCGTCGGCATCATTCTCGCCATCGCCATGCTGATCGCGCCGGGCGCCATCGCCTTCCTGCTGACCAAGAAGTTCAGCACGATGCTGATGCTGGCGGTGGCCGTCGCGGTTGTCGCGTCCTTCTTCGGCGTCTATCTGAGCTTTTTCATCGATAGCGCCCCGGCACCGACCATCGTCCTTCTGATGACGGCCGCCTTCATTGCCGCCTTCGTCCATGCCACCCGCACAGCGGCGCGGAGCGAGGCCGGTGGGGCGAAAGCCGAGATGCGTTGAGGCATGACAAGGGGCCGGATTACGGATCCGGTCCCGCCGGCGCTTTGCCATCTTCTGAAAGTTGAAAAATCAGGACGGTGCGGTTCCCGCACAGAAAAGACCGTTCACTCCGAATCGCTCGTGGAGCCGTTTTTGTCGAGTTTCTTGACGAAAATCTCCAGCCGGTGGCTGACGATGGTGTAGCCATGCAGGCGGGCGATTTCTTCCTGAAGCGCCTCGATCTCTTCCGAATGGAACTCGACCACCTTGCCGGTATCCACATCGATCAGGTGATCGTGATGGACCTGATCGACCGTCTCGAACCGGCCGCGCCCGTCGCCGAAGGCGTGGCGTTCGACGATGCGATTTTCCTCAAGCAGCTTGACGGTTCTGTAGACCGTGGCGATCGCAATGCCGGGATCGACGGCGGTCGCCCGGCGATGAAGCTCGACGACATCGGGATGATCGTCGGACGAGGCAAGAACCTGCACGATGATGCGCCGCGGGCCGGTAATGCGCAGCCCTTTCTCCCGGCAAAGCCGCTCCAGCGTGGCCGTCGCTTCTGCGATTTCAGTCGTCTTTTTCGTCATCGATTCCTTCTACGCCCATTCCATACTGTCAGTCGAGAGGAGAACAAATCGCCGCCGACGTGATGAGATCCGGTTGACGTTCGCTCAATGCTTCGAGGTTGGGCTCGGAGATATCGCCGACGACCGTATCCATCCTTCAGATGTGCCAGTTCCGGCAGATAGAGGTTGGACGGAAGCCCTGCGATTTCCACGCCGAGACCGTCAGCGTGTTGATCGCCGGGATGTCGAACACCGCTATCTGGTCCGGCTTTGTTGTCCGCGGCTTTTTGATTCGACAGGGAGTTGACAACGACCGGGATCGTCGGCTAGCAATCGGTTTGTTATGATATAACGTCAAAGAATGTTGATATGAAATTCGATTTCGACCCTTTCCGCGCGTCAGTCATGGCGTTTTCGTCCGTGGTCCGGGTGGCGGCAATTGGCGTGTTGCTTGTCGCGTTGTGGGCAGCGATCGCCTGGGCGGTGGCTCTGCCATGAGACAGGGCGCGGTTCGGCTGAACGACGTCTCCATTACCTACGACCGGCTGCTTGCCGTTCAGGGCATCACCGGATCGTTCGAACCGGGAAGCCTGACCGCGATCGCCGGGCCGAACGGAGCGGGAAAATCGACGCTGCTCAAAGCCGTGATGGGCGAGCTTTCGCTGTCCTCGGGAAGCATCGAAAGGGGAACTTCCAAGGGTTCCAGGTTCGGTTATCTGCCACAGGCTGCCGAGATCGATCGTCACTTCCCCCTGTCCGTCGCCGATACGGTGATGTTGGGCATGTGGGGGCGGACGGGCGCTTTCGGCGGCGTGTCGCGTGAGGCGGCGCGAAAGGGGAGGGATGCGCTTCAATCGGTCGGGCTGGAGGGGCTGGAACGCCGCCATATCGGCACCCTTTCTGCCGGCCAGTTCCAGCGTGTCCTGTTCGCCCGTCTTCTGCTTCAGGACGCGGAGATCATCATGCTGGACGAACCATTCACCGCTATCGACGCCGGAACGACGCGTGATCTGCTGGCGATCGTCAAACGTTGGAACGGGGCGGGACGGACCGTCATCGCCGTCCTGCATGACTTCGATCAGATCCGCGCGCATTTTCCGCAGACGCTCCTGATGGCTCGCCGCCCGATCAGCTGGGGTTCCACCGAAACCGCGTTGACGCCGGAGAATCTGCTTCGGGCAAGGACGATGGCGGAAAACCTCCATGGCCACCCCCCCGGCGAGGGGTTCGCGGCATGAGCTTCTATGCGGCTGTCATCCATCCGTTCGTCGAATACGGCTTCATGCGCCGTGCCTTGATCGCCTGCGTCGCATTGGGGATCGGATCGGGACCGATCGGCGTGCTGCTGATGTTGCGGCGGATGAGCCTTGTCGGCGATGCGATGAGCCACGCGGTCCTCCCGGGTGCGGCAATCGGCTTCCTGATTGCGGGCGGGCTTTCCCTTCCCGCCATGGGGCTCGGCGGCATCGTCGCGGGCCTGATCGTTGCTCTGCTTTCCGGATTGGTCAGCCGCACGACGGTGCTGAAGGAGGATGCAAGCTTTGCGAGCTTCTATCTGGCTTCCTTGGCGCTCGGAGTGCTGGTCGTCTCGCTGCGCGGCTCCAACATCGATCTGCTTCACGTGCTGTTCGGCACCATTCTCGCCATCGACGCAACGGCTCTCTATTTCGTGGGCGCGATCACGTCGTTTACGGTCGTCACGCTCGCCATTGTCTACCGGCCTTTGGTCGTCGAATGCTTCGATCCCGGCTTCCTGCGCTCCGTGCGCGGCGGCGGCGCGATCTACCATGTCCTCTTTCTGTTTCTGGTCGTTCTCAACCTGGTTGCAAGCTTTCAGGCCCTGGGAACGCTGATGGCGGTCGGCCTCATGATGCTGCCCGCATCCGTTGCCCAGCTCTGGGCACGGACCCTGCCTGTCATGATGCTCATCGCCGCCGGCGTGGCGGCCGTCTCCGGCCTTCTCGGGCTGATCATCTCCTACCATTTCGGATTGGCATCGGGGCCGACGATCATCCTGGTCGCCGCTGCCGCCTATTGCCTTTCGCTGCTTTTCTGCCCTTCCGGCGCAGTCCGGCGTCTTTTCCCAGCCCGCATCTGAACGATGCAAAACATAAGGAGTGCCCGATGGCACATTTACGGAAGTTGATCCTTGTCGGAACGGCGATGATCTCGCTGCTGGCGTCGGCACCGCTCGCTTCGGCGAAGACCCTGGAGGTCGTCGCGAGCTTCACGGTGCTTGCCGACGTCGTCCATGAAATCGGCGGCACTCATGTCAACGTCAGGAGCCTGGTCGGCCCCAACGGCGACCCGCATGAGTTCGAGCCGTCCCCTGACGATGCCAAGGCCCTGAAAGAGGCCGACGTGGTGTTCGTCAGCGGCGAAGGTCTGGAAGGATGGATGGACCGGCTGATTACCGCATCCGGATATACGGGCAAGCCAACCGTCGCCTCCGAGGGGATCAAGACCCGCGAGATGGAAGAGGACGGCAAAGAGGTGACCGACCCCCATGTCTGGAACAGCCCGGTCAATGTCATGCTGTGGGTGACGAATATCGAAAAGGCGCTGTCGGCGGCCGATCCGCAGGATGCCCCGCATTTCCGCGCCAATGCTGAAAAATATCTCGCTGAACTGAAGCAGCTCGACGCCTATGCGCATTCCAAACTTGACGCGGTACCCGACGACAAGCGCAAGGTTCTGACGAGCCATGACGCATTCGGATATTTCGGCCGGGAATACAAAGTAAAGTTCCTCTCGCCGGTCGGCCTGTCCACCGAGACGGAAGCCTCTGCCGCCGACGTTGCCAAGCTCATCGACCAGATCAAGGCCGAAGGGGTCAAGGTTTACTTCATCGAGAATTCGAATGATCCCAAGCTTGTCAACCAGATCGCCACCGCGACAGGTGCCAAGCCCGGCGGTGAGCTCTATGTGGAATCCCTGTCCGACAAGGACGGGCCGGCTTCTTCGTATCTGAAGATGTTCCGTTATAACGTTGATCAGGTTGCGACGGCATTCGCCAAATAGGAACAAGGCAGGGTGGCGGGATTTGCCGCCCTGCCTGCCTTTGGGGATATTAACCAGCTGGGCCTGAAAGACTGCCATGGATCATGCCGAGGTCCGGCATGGCGTGTTCAGCGCCGGTGCCGGACAGCATCATCGCCAGCATCCAGATTGCCATGGCCACCATCATCAGGTTTTCCGTCAGGGACACAAAGCCGAGCGGCACATTGCTGTCGCCGCCGACGCAGGCGCATTTCAATTCACGCTTGTCGATATAGACGGCCTTGAACACCGACACGGCTCCAATGGTGCCGATGAACAGTGCGACGGGGATCGAAACCCAGTTGAGCGCGCCGGCTATCATCAGCATACCCGCGCCGGCTTCCGCGAACGGATAGATGTAGCCGTAACGAACCCAGCGCTTCGCCAGCAGGTCGTAGTTCAGGAACATCGTCGAGAAACTCTCGATATTCTGGAGTTTCAGGATAGCCAGTACAGCCATGCTGAAGGCGATGAACCATTCCGCCGCACGGACCGTGAAGATGGTGCCATATGCGGCGTAGCTGGTTGCAACCGCCATCAGCGCGGTAACGGCAAAGACGGCTATCACTGGCCGGTAGGTAACGGCCTTCGGGTCCCGGACCGTCTTGCCGAAATGCCGGCGCAGATCATCGTAGCCGCCGATGCGCACCCCGTCGATGAAGGTTTGCGGCGTCGTCCTGACGGCGTGTTCGGCCTTGAATGCGTCGGTTTGGTCGCGCGTCGTCAGCCAGTGATCGTCCACCGTGTAACCCTGCCGCTGCAGCAGATCCCTGGCCTTCAGGCCATAGGGGCAGGTGTGGGTGTCCATGACCATCCGGTAAAGGGTGGCTGTCCGGGATGTTTTGTCGAGCATGTTGCAATCTTTCATTTCGCTTGGTTCGATCGATTGCAGGGACTATAAGGTCTGTACCGTGGTACGGAGTCAAGCGATGAAGGAAACAACAATTGCCGGGCTGGCGCGCGCAGGCGGCGTCGGCGTGGAGACAGTGCGTTATTATCAGCGGCGGGGTCTTCTTGGCACACCACAGCGCACGGGTGGCGTAGGTGCTGCCGGCGGCGTCCGGCGCTATGGAGACGACGATGTCCGCCGCCTGCGCTTCATTCGTTCGGCCCAGACGGCGGGCTTTACGCTCGATGAGATCGGCGAACTGCTGGAGCTGGATGCCAGCGAGGACCGTCATCGCGCTCATGCGCTTGCGCGGGAGCGCATCGTTGCGCTCGATGCCAAAATTGCCGAGTTGAGCGCTGCGCGTCAATCGCTCCGCCGGCTCGCCGATGCCTGCGGCGCGACCGCAAGCGGCCCGTGCCCCATCATCGCGGCTTTCGAGGGTGACTGACTGACGAAAGCCGGTAGGCATCGAGGATCGAGTTCGTTATGGCGATGTCCTGGACGGCTATGCCTGTCAGGTCGGCAATCGTGATGTCGTCGGGACGTGTCCGGCCAGCGGCCTTTCCGCAAAGAACCGCTCCAAGCTCGGCGCAGTCCTTGCGCGCCATCAATCCGGATTTGAATACGGTGGAGAATTCGCCGTGATCCAGCGACTGTTCGAGCCGGTCGCCGATGCGGCGATCGGCGCGGATGACGAGCGACGTGTCCAGTTCCTGCTTGCCCGGCGCATCGGCCCCGATCGCGGTAATATGCGTGCCGGGCCGGATCCAGGCATCGTGGATCAGCGGCTCGCGGGACGGTGTGGTGGTGATGATAATATCGACGCCACGGCAGAGGCGCTCAAGGTCGGGCGCGACCTCCAGGTCGATGCCCTCGCTCGCCAAGGCGCTTGCCGTTTCCCGTGCCTTGTTCTCCGAGCGGCCCCAGATACTGAAAGCGAGCGGCGTTTGCTTCATCGCCTGCCGGAGGCAGCGGATCTGCCATCGGGCCTGAATACCGGTGCCGACGATCGCCACGCGCCGCGCATCCGGCCGGCAAAGCGCCCGGGTGGCGATGGCGCCGCCAAGGCCGGTGCGCAGGTCAGTCAGGAAGCCTTCGTCGAGCAGTATCGCCTCCAGAACGCCGGTGCTGGCGGAGAAGACCAGCATCACCCCGTTCGACGTCGGCAACCCGATCGACGGATTGCCGTAGAAGCCGGATGCGATCTTGACGACGAAGCTGGGGTCGCCTGCGATATGGCCGTATTTGATATGGCAATCGCCATCCCGTTCCGGAAAGGCAAGATAGCCGACCGGCGGCATCGTCGCCCGGCCTTCGGATGCGGCGATGTAGGCCGCTTCGATGGTGCCCAATGCGCTGCCGAGATCGACCACGGCTTCGATTTCCGATCGGGACAGGATGATCATTCTTCGGCCGATCGTTCCTGGTTCAGGTATTTGTAGACGGTCGCACGGCCCATGCCGAGAATGCGCGAGATATAGGCAGCCGAGTTCCTGCCGCCGAAGGCGCCGTCGGCGGAGAGATCCTTGACCACCTGCTGCTTCTGCTCACGTGTCAGGTCCGAGATGATCAGTCCGCGCGAACCGGTCCAGTTCTGGATGTACTCGTTGATCCGCTCGTGCCAGTCCTCCTTGAACAGGCTTGCCGGCTTGGCATGATCGACCGGGACCGAGGCGAAGGCGCTCAATGTCTGCATCACCGCGTGGAAATGCGAGACGTCCGCGTTGATGCACATCACGGCAATCGGTCGCTCGGTACCGTCGCGCACGATGATGCTGATCGACTTGATCCGGCGGCCATCCCAGTTGACCTTTTCATAGGGGCCGAGAAGACGCTCGGTGGGCCGGAAATCGATCTCGTGCAGCAGCGACGGTTCACCGATCTCGCGCTTGGAAAAATTCCCGGCGATATGCGCTGCCGTCTCCGTTTCGAGGTCGTGCAGGACGACCTCGACGAAAGGCTGGAACAGCTGGGCGACGCCATCGCAAACGGCCGCATAGGGAGCGAGTTCTGGTTTCATCCGTCGCTCCTCAACCTCTCATGAAGTCCGCCAGTCGGCCCAGCCCGACCTCCAGATGATGTTTCGGTGCGCCGATGCCGATGCGGATATAGCCATCGAGGCCATAGACATCGCCGGGCACAAGCATGACGCTCTTTTCCTGCCGGATACGATCGACCAGCACCGATGAGTTGATGTCCCGGTTGTAGCGCACGAACGCCATGCCGCCGGCCCGTGGGGGCAGGTAGGAAAAGAGATTGTTGTGGGCGTCGATCCAGGACGTCAGCAGGGCACGGTTTTCCCGCAGCAGACGGCGGCTGCGCGACAGGATTTCCGCGCGCTTGGCCGGCTGTAGAACGATATTGGCGATGTGTTCGCTGAGCGCGCCGGTGGTGATCGAGGTGTAGTCCTTGCGCTGCCAGGTGCCGTAGATTTCCTTTGCGGGTCCGACCAACCAGCCGAGCCGCAGGCCCGGAAGCGCCATCGCCTTGGAGAGGCCGGCGGTGACAACGGCCTTTTCATAGAGATCGGCAAAGCTGATGGATTCCTCGGTATCCAGCTCCGAACCCTTGTAGATTTCGTCGGCATGCAGATAGACGTCATGTTCGCGGGCGATAGCGACAAGTGCATCCATCGTTTCGCGCGGCAGCAGGCTGCCGGTCGGATTGTTGGGGTTGCACAGGCTGATCAGCTTTGTCTTCGGCGTCACCGCGGCGCGAACCTCGTCCAGATCCGGCAGCCAGCCCAGCTCCTCACGCAGCACGATCTCCTTGACTGTGACGCCGAGCGCCTTCGCCCAGCCGCGGATCTGCAGGTAGTTCGGCACGAACAGCACCAGCTCGTCGCCGGGTTCCAGCAGGGTCATGACCAGAATGAAGTTCGCTTCCGCCGAACCGTTGGTAACAATGACGTTTTCGCGGTCGCGGTCCTTGTAAAGCCGGGCGATGGTGTCGCGCAGCTCGACGCCGCCATTGGTCCAGCCGTAACCGAGTTCTACCTCATGCAGCCCGAGCAGCTGATCGGGCGTCAGCAGTTCCTTGAGCGAATAGGGATGGACGCCGCTGTCGGAGAGATTGAACTCAACGAGGTTTTCGTAGAGCGACTGAATCCGTTCGAGCGTGAATTCCTCGATCTGCATGCTGGTGATCTCCGCGACAATGGCTGTGCGGCTTGTCTAGCATGGAGAATGTAGACAATAAAGTATCGAATAGAAATTTTGTCTACATTTGTGCCCATGCCGGTTTGATGGCCCGGATCGCATATCGATGCTGAGTCCTGCGGGCCATGCCCTTCAGGACATTCCAGTTTTTGGCTTGGGTCCGGTGAATCTCACCCAGATCTGTATCGATGGTGATATTTTCGAACCCGGCCTGAGCCAGCAGGCCAGCAACGGCTTCGGCCCGTGCCCCTTGCGAGAAATAGACCCGCGACAGGATGCTGCGATGGGTTTCCATCATGCCGGGCGGGGCATGAAGCGGATCGCTCTTCAGGAGCCGGTAGCGCTGCCCCCAGCCGGCGAGTTTCATCAGCATGCGTTCGAACAAGGTCGTGTTGACGAAATCGCCGTCGATCACCAGCAGCGTTCCACCGGGTTTCAACACCCGCAGCCATTCGGCAAAGGCCTTGACGGGGTCCACCAGCGTCCAGACGAGATGCCGGTTAGTGATCGCATCGTAGTGATTGTCGGGCTCCATGGTGTTTTCCGCGTCGCCAATGCGGAAAGTGATGCTGCGGGTGCGCGTTTTTGCCTTGTTGCGTGCGCGCTCCAGCATCGGTTCGGCCCAGTCGAGGCCGGTGACCTTGAAACCGAGATCGTCCATCAGATGTGAGATCACGCCAGTGCCGCTCGCCAGATCGAGCGCCATGCGGCCATCGCCACTGCCGAGGTGCTTGACGATCAGGCGATGCCAGGCGGCGCGTTCCTCCTCGGAGAAAATCTCGTGGCCGGGCGACTGATCGAACGTTGCCGCGCGCGCCGACCAATAGGCTTTTATCTCGTCGCGCAGGTCGTAATTCGTCAGTCGTGGAGTATCGCTCATAATATGCTGCCTTGAATCGAAGTGGCCGGTTCCTGGAATGCTTCTAAAAGATATAACTTGACTGTCAATATCATGATATTTACGAAGCGCACAGTTTCCCCGATGGAGTTGAAAACAATGGGTATGTTCGGCAAGGCGACCTTGGTCGCCGCAGCTTTCTGCGCGCTTTTTTCCGGCACGGCACTGGCCGGCGAGAAGGTCGTCATCAAGGATGTGACGGGCCGTGATGTCGAAGTGAGCGTGCCGGTCGAACATGTCATTCTCGGCGAAGGCCGCCAGATCTATTTCGTCGCGGCTCTGGACCGGGATGCTCCCTTCAAGCGCGTCGTCGGCTGGCGGGACGATCTGACCAAGGCCGATCCGGAAAGCTATGCTGCCTATCTCGCCAAATATCCGGAGATCGCCAAGCTGCCGACGTTCGGCGGCATGAAGGACGGCACCTTCGATATCGAGCAGGCCGTTTCGCTGAAGCCCGACGTCGTCATTATGAATCTCGATGCCAAGACGGCGACCGAAGAAGCAGGCTATATCGAAAAACTCGCCAAGGTCGGCATTCCGCTTGTTTATATCGACTTCCGCGAGAAGCCGATGGAAAACACCGAGGCCAGCATGCGGGTGATGGGCAAGCTGCTCGGCGAGGAAGCCAAGGCTGAAGACTTCATCAAGTTCCGTGCCGACAGCATCGCCAAGGTTACGGACGTGCTTGCCAAGCAGGACCCGGCCCGGCCAGTGGTGTTCGTTGAGCGCGCCGGCGGTTATTCCGACGATTGCTGCATGTCGTTCGGCAATGAGAATTTCGGCAAGATGGTCGAAATCGCCGGCGGCACGAACATGGCCAAGGACATCATTCCAGGCACGTTCGGTACCGTCAATCCGGAGCAGATCATCGCTTCCAATCCCGACCAGATCATCATCACTGGCGGCAACTGGCAAGGTTACGTTCCCGGCGGCAACTGGGTTGGCGTCGGCTATGGCGCCGACCTCACCGAAGCGCATCGCAAGCTCGAAAACCTGACCACGCGCCCTGCCTTCACCGGCGTCAAGGCTGTCAAGGATGGCAATGTTCACGCCATCTGGCACCAGTTCTACAACAATCCGTACCAGTTCGTGGCGATCCAGGAGATTGCGAAATGGCTGCATCCAGACCTGTTCAAGGACCTCGATCCTGAGGCCACGTTCAAGGAGCTGCATGCGCGTTTCCTGCCGCTGGACTACAAGCCCGGTTATTTCGTCTCCCTGAAGGACGAATAGTCCGATGGCCGTCGCCGCCGAACAGATCGAAACGACTACAGGGCGCGATCAGTATCGCGCTCTCGCCTTTCGCCGGATTGCCCTGATCTGCGGCATGCTGGTGGCTCTGTTCCTGAGCGTATCGATCGACATGGCGCTGGGGCCGGCCAACTACACGCTGCGTGAAGTGCTGACCTCGCTGTTTCATGCCGAATCGGTCAGTGATCAGCTGCGCGTCGTCATCTGGGATATCCGCATGCCGATCGCGCTGATGGCGATCACCGTCGGGGCATCGCTGTCGCTGGCCGGCGCGCAGATGCAGACCATTCTCGCCAATCCGCTGGCCAGCCCCTTTACCCTCGGCATTTCCGCCGCCGCCGGGTTCGGCGCGGCACTCGGTCTCGTCGGCGGCGTGGCGATCTTTCCGGCTGCCGTCCAGTACATGATCCCGATCAACGCCTTCCTGATGGCAATGGCCGCCGCACTCTTCATCCATTTCGCCTCCACCATGCGCGGTGTCACCGTCGAGACGATCGTGCTTCTGGGCATCGCGCTGGTCTTCACCTTCAATGCGCTGCTGTCGCTGCTCGAATATCTGGCCTCCGAACAGGCGCTGGCCGCCGTTGTCTTCTGGACGATGGGCAGTCTCACCAAGGCGACCTGGCCGAAGGTCTGGATCACCGGCGCCGTCCTCCTGTTCGCCATCCCGCTGTTTGCGCGGCATGCCTGGGCGCTGACGGCGCTGCGTCTCGGCGAAGACAAGGCGGCAAGCCTCGGCATCAACGTGCGCCGGCTGCGGCTGCATACGATGATGACGGTCAGCCTGCTCGCCGCCATTCCCGTTTCCTTCGTCGGCACCATTGGTTTCGTCGGGCTGGTCGGCCCGCATATCGCCCGCATGCTGGTGGGCGAAGACCAGCGGTTCTTTCTGCCAGCCTCCGTTCTCTGCGGTGCGCTGCTGCTGTCGACGACCTCGATCGTCTCGAAGACGCTCATTCCCGGCGCCATCCTGCCGATCGGCGTCATCACCGCCCTTGTCGGCGTGCCGTTCTTCTTCGTGCTGATCTTCACCAACCGGAGGCGGGCATGGTAGGCCTTACGCTGAAAGGCGTCGGCGCGAAATACGGCAAGCACACGGTGCTGTCGGACGTGGATACCGATATTCTGAACGGCGGCGTCATGACCGCAGTGATCGGGCCTAATGCCGCCGGCAAATCCACCTTGTTCAAGCGTATCGCCGGGCTTGCCTCGGGACCGGGAACGGTGGTGCTCTCCGATACGCTGAAGGGGCCGGAGACCATCTGCTACATGCCGCAGGATACCGGCGCCAATGCCGTGCTGACGGTCTACGAATCGGTCCTGCTCGCCAGCAAGCAGGGATCCAGCTGGAAGGTACGCGACAGCGAACTGCTGGAGATCGACCGCATCCTGCAGGCGCTGCGGATCAACGATTTGGCTTTCCGTGGCTTGGGCGAGCTTTCCGGCGGTCAGCGCCAGCTCGTCTCTATCGCCCAGGCGCTGGTCCGCAAGCCCGAAGTTCTTTTGATGGACGAACCCACCTCGGCGCTCGACCTGTTTCGTCAAATCGAGGTGCTCGGCTTCATGCGCAAGCTGGCGGCAAAATCGGGCATGTCGGTGCTGATCGCCCTGCACGATCTCAATCATGCACTGCGCTATTGCGACAACACCATCGTCATCGCCAAGGGCGCGATGGTGGCCAGCGGCACGACCGGCGACGTGATCACCGAGGCGATGCTCCGCGATATCTACCGGGTCGAGGCGCGGGTCGAGATGTGCTCGCACGGCAAGCCGGTCGTCATCGTCGATCACTCGATCATCTGAGATTCCGCAGCGGGTCGAGCCAGCTTTTGCTCGATGTGGGGCGATTGCGGTTCCCGGAATCGGATGTTATGAGTGCGTATATCGAGAAAGGAGGGCTGCGCAATGAACACATATTTCCGGCACCATCGCCAGCGTGGCCCCGTCAACGCCCTGCAAATGCGTTTGCAGGGCTGACCAAAGTCCGTTTCTCTTAAGAAAACCGCCTTCTGGTCTGCCCTTCGTGGCACTGCGGCGCTTGAGTTAATGACTTGAGCCGCTTGCATTTTTATATCCGCCGCGCCTGACGCATCGCATCGATGATGGCCTGAGAGCCCTCGATGGATGACCGTGCGGCAAGACCAGAGAACGATCATGACCCTTATCAACATCCGCAATCTCGGCATCGTGCTGGGCAGCCGGCTTTTCTCCAGGCTCAACCTCGTCGTCAATGCCGGCGACCGCATCGGCCTCGTCGCCGCCAACGGCCGCGGGAAATCGACGCTGTTTCGCTGCATTGCCGGTGTGCTTGAAGCGAGCGAAGGCGACATCACAAAGGCGCGCGGGCTGACGATCGGCTATGTCGAGCAGAATGTACCGCCTGCTTTGTCCGACATGTCTTTCTATGCCGTGGTACTCGACGCACTCCCCGCCGACCAGCAGGAGAGCGAGAGTTGGCGTGTCGATGTGGTGCTGGAATCGCTCGATGTACCGGAAGCCCTGCGGCA
This sequence comes from Rhizobium herbae, assembly GCF_017873135.1. GTDB lineage: Bacteria > Pseudomonadota > Alphaproteobacteria > Rhizobiales > Rhizobiaceae > Pararhizobium > Pararhizobium herbae. Next base: position 317,915 of record NZ_JAGGJV010000006.1, read on the forward strand.
GCGTCCATTGAAACAGTTGAGCGGCGGCTGGCAACGCATCGCCATGCTGGCCCGCGTCTGGGTGACCGAGCCGGATGTGCTGATGCTCGACGAGCCGACCAACCATCTCGATCTCGGCAAGATCGCCATGCTCGAGGCGTGGCTGAATGCGCTGCCACGCGACGTGCCGGTGATTATCTCCAGCCACGACCGGGCCTTCCTCGACACGGTGACCAACAGCACGCTCTTTCTCCGGACGGAGCAATCGCCGATCTTTCCGTTGCCCTACACACGGGCGCGGGCAGCGCTGGATGATGCCGACGCTGCCGATGAACGCCGCTATCAGCGCGATATCAAGGTCGCCGAGCAATTGCGCAAGCAGGCGGCCAAGCTCAACAATATCGGCATCAACTCCGGCAGCGACCTGCTGGTGGTGAAGACCAAGCAGTTGAGGCAGCGGGCCGACAAACTCGAAGATGCCGCCAAGCCCGCGCATCTGGAGCGTTCCGCCGGGGCGATCAGGCTTGCCAATCGCGGCACCCACGCCAAGGTGCTGATCACGCTGGAGGATGCTGCGGTTCAGACACCCGACGGCACGTTGCTGTTCAGGACCGGCAGGCAATTCGTCTGCCAGGGCGACCGGATCGTGCTGCTTGGCGCCAACGGTACTGGGAAGACCCGCCTCGTCTCCATGCTCCGCAAGGCGATCGAACAGCCGGAGATAGCGCAGGATGGCATCAAGGCGACGCCCTCGCTGGTGCTCGGCTATGGCGATCAGGCGCTCGCCGATCTCCGCGATGCCGAAACGCCGATGGAGACGATCATTCGCCGTTTCGATATCGGCGATCAGCGGGCAAGGGCGCTGCTTGCCGGCGCCGGCATGGCAATAGAGTTGCAGGCACGACCGGTCGGCCAACTCTCGGGTGGACAGAAGGCGCGGCTCGGCATGCTCGTCCTGCGGCTGACCAACCCGAACGTCTATCTGCTCGACGAGCCGACGAACCATCTGGATATCGATGGTCAGGAAGCGCTGGAAGGTGAGCTGATGGCGCATCAGGCCAGTTGCCTCTTCGTTTCGCACGACCGCAGTTTCGTTCGCGCGGTCGGCAACCGCTTCTGGCAGATCGACAGGAAGAAGCTGGTCGAAGTCGAAAGCCCGGAAGGGTTTTTCGCTGCCGCGGCGAGGATTGAATAAGCAACGGGGGCGGCCGGAAAACCGGACGCTCCCCAATGCCGCCTCGGCGCGCGGCCGTTTTGGACGTTGCGCTTTGTATATGATTTTCCTATAGCCGGGAAACGGGATCATGCGCGCCGGTATCCCGATCTTATCTCTCCGCGCGTCCGGTTTCCTGATGTCCCATCCTCAAAAGCCAAAATCGGACGGCCGTTTTCGGATGTTCGCGCCGATTCTGGCCGGCGCGACCTTGCGCGAACGGTTGATCGCCTGCGTCGGCGCGCTGATCGGCATCGGCCTGACGGGCCTGATCAGCGGTTACCTGTTCGGGCAGGGGCCGCATCTGCCGTTGATCGTGGCGCCGATGGGGGCTTCCGCTGTGCTGTTGTTTGCGGTTCCTGCCAGCCCTCTGGCGCAGCCGTGGTCGATCATCGGCGGCAATACGATTTCGGCGCTGATGGGCATCATCGCGGCCTATCTGATCCATGACCCGATCATCGCCATCGGTGTCGGCGTATCGCTGGCAATCGGCGCGATGTCGTTTGCACGCTGCCTTCATCCGCCCGGCGGTGCTGCGGCGCTGACCGCCGTGCTCGGCGGGCCGGTCGTTGCCGGTTGGGGCCTGCTCTTTCCCTTTGTCCCGGTCGGCTTGAATTCATGCATTCTCGTCGGGCTCGGCTTGCTGTTTCACAAGCTCGCGCGGCGAAACTATCCTCATGTCGCAGCCAAGGCAGTGGTCAATACTCACCTGACCGCGGATGTGCCGCCGTCGCTGCGGGTCGGCTTTCGCGATGAGGATGTCGATGCGGCGCTTGTGACGCTGGATGAAACCTTCGACATCGACCGGGGGGATCTCAGCCGTCTGCTCCAACAGGTCGCGCTACAGGCGACCATCCGCGCGCATGGCGATATCAGCTGCGCCGACATCATGTCCCGCGATGTCATTTCCATTGACGAGCATGCCGATCCCACTGACGCGCGAGAGCTTCTTTTGAAGCACAATATCCGCACGCTGCCGGTCAGGGATGAGCATGACCGGCTGGTCGGAACGATCGGCCTGCGGGAACTTTCGAGGTCAGGCGGGCGCGTCGGCGAACTCCTGTCGAAGGCGGCCACCGCCTCGGCGATCGATCCGGCGTTCTCCCTGCTGCCGGTGCTGACGGACGGACGGAGCCACGCGGTCATCATCGTCGACGAGGACCGGCGGATTGTCGGATTGATATCCCAGACCGACCTGCTCAGCGCGGTGGCGCGAACATTCCCGACGTCTGGGTAGCCTGGATTATTTGCGATCCCGGCGTTTCTTTCAAAGCCCGGCGATTTTACGCAAGTCTTCTATTGCACCGGCGGCGGCGGCAAGCATCCAGAGTGATCGAATTCGGCCGGACGGCAAGCTGAAACGTCCTCCTGTTGAAGCATCGCCTCGAGGTCAATCGCTTTTTGCAATCCTGTGCAAATTCTGCGGGAGGCGAGAACCGTCTCAAACGATTTCGTCATAAATTTGTCATAAAACTATCATGTTTCACTTGATCTAATGCTTGCACACAATTGCAAAATTATGCAACCTTTCCCCCAAGAGGGTGGACAGCAACGTGTCGCAAAAACTATTCGTCAGTGCGCAGGAAGTAGCTGAAAAGGCGGGCGTTTCGCGCTCCGCGGTTTCGCGCACGTTTACGTCCGGCGCCAGCGTATCGCCGAAAACCCGCCAGAAGGTGCTGGATGCCGCCGAGGTGCTTGGCTACCACGTCAACCATCTGGCTCGTGGGCTGATGCGCAACGAGAGCGGCATCGTCTGCCTCATTGTGTCGGACATCGGCACGCCCTATCGCTCGGCGATGACCCGGGCCTTGACACAGCAGTTGCAGAATTCCGGCAAGGTCGCGATGCTGATCAATACCGATCGCTCCGATGACAGCGTCGATCTTGCGCTGCGGCAGGCGATCCGGTACCGCGCCGACGCCTCGATCATCCTCTCCGGCCTGCCCGACAAGTCGATTACCGACCTGTGTCTGAAGAACGGCCAGCGGCTGGTACTGATCAACCGCGATGACGACAGTGAAGGGCCGCTCAAAATCAACCTCGACGACGAGGATGCGGCGGCGCGGATTGCCACGGCTTTCGTGCGGGCAGGCTGCCGTAAGCTTGCCTTTGCCAATTCGCAGGCGGGAACGCCGAGCCTGATGGCACGCGAGCGCGGTTTCGTTGCTGCCGCCAAGGCGCTCGGACTGGATGTGATCGTCGAACGGTTCGGTCATACGGGCTACGAGAGTGGCCGGGTTGTCGCCCAGCAGCTTCTGACCCGCAAGGAGCGTCCGGATGCCGTGTTCTGTGCCACCGATCTCCTTGCCTGCGGCTTCATGGATGCTGCCCGGCATCAGTTTTCGATGTCGATCCCCGATCAGATCTGCGTGGCCGGTTTCGACGATATCGAACAGGCCTCCTGGTCGTCCTATCAGTTGACCACATTCGCACAGCCGGTGGACATGATCGCGCGCGAGACGGTTTCCTGGTTGGCGGGAGATACCGTGCAGCCCGAAAGCCAATCGGTGTGTCTGCACGCCGATCTGGTGTGGCGAACCTCGATCAGAGGCGGCTAGATGCCATGACCAGTGCACCCAAAAAAAAGCTCTCGAAAAAGCCGGGCACGTTTCTGTTCGAACCCGCCTCCGTCACCGGCGTGCCGCTTAAGGAACGAATGCGCGACCAGTTCGCGGCACTCTGCTATCGCCTCCGCAAGGACCGTGGCCTCTTCGAGGTGCTTCTGGTGACCAGTCGCGAGAGCGGCCGCTGGATCATTCCGAAGGGCTGGCCGATAGCGGGGAAGAAGCCGCACGAGGTCGCTGCCATAGAAGCCTTTGAAGAGGCCGGCGTGCGCGGCAAGACTAAGAAGAAGCCGTTTGGATATTTCACCTACCTGAAAGTGTCCGGCAACGGCCAGCGCATTCCTTGCTGCGTCCAAGTTCATCTTCTTGATGTCGAAGAGGTTTCAGACGCCTTTCGCGAAAAAGGCCAGCGGATCAGCGAGTGGGTGTCTTGCAGCGAAGCAGCCCGGCGTGTCCGCGAACCGGAGCTGAAGGGTCTTTTCCTGTCGATGCAGCGGGCTCTGTTGTCGTGAGGTCATTGCTGGATGATGAGAGCGGGTCCTGGTTCACAACATGGGATTCAATGTCGCGATCACCTGGAGCGCGATGAAATCCAAACATAACTCCCCGCGACCGCGTTTCTACCCAAACCGTTCCATCGCAAAATCTGCGGGTGCCGTAGTGTGCGCGGGCGTGTCAATTCCGTTCAGGCGGCTCGTTTTCGACAGCACCGTGTTGTTGCTGTTGACCATTGTCAGCGTCAGCAAGAGAGCAGCGCCCAGAACGAAGCCGAATGCGAGATAAGAAAACTTTGCGAGCATATTAGGGACTCCTGTTTCATCTCGCGCTTGAAACGCCGTAGATGGCGGGAAGTTCCAGCGCGCCGGCAAAAAACGCCGCAATGAATGATGATTGAAGCACGATACGTCTTCGAAGGCATCTTCGCCAAAGTGACTATGCATCCGACGCATGGGTGGCCTGAAGTATTGGCGCTGTTACTGCATAATCGGGAGGCTTATATTCCGATCATCAAAACGACAACGGCGCCACGGACTGGCTGCCGGAATCGGACAGCCCTAGAAAGGGGATCATCATGAACGTAGCACGCTCCTTCAATAACTGGCGCAAGTATCGTCAGACGGTCACTGAACTCGGCCGCATGACTACCCGCGAACTCCAGGATCTCGGCATCGACCGCTTCGACATCCAGAGCATCGCTCGTGCGTCGGTCGCTCGCTGATCAGAGCGAACACCGTACCTTGAAGAGATCTGTCGAAACGCCCGTTGCACCGCAGCGGGCGTTTTGCATTGGATGACATTTGAATTCAGAACTGGGTTTTGGCGGACCGTCATCGGTGTCTCGCAAGAGGCTTCGAGGTCCGGAACCCAGGGTGTAAGAGCCATGTCAATTTCCGTTCGCGTTCATTCCGGGCTGTGCCAATCTGCAGGCAATCTGATTCCGGGGAGCGAGACATTGGAACATGCGTTTTTGCGGCGGGCAGAGTTGTCGCGGCCCGAAGTGAATGCCGAAGATACCGCTCGTCTTTTCGCCGTCCATTATGGTCTGTCGGGACCGATCGTCGAACTTGGCAGCCAGCAGGATCGCAATTATCGCATCGATGCGGCAAACGGCCGTTTCGTCCTGAAAATCTGCCGCTCGGATTATGCGACCATTGAGCTTGAAGCCCAGAACGCCGCTTTGCGCCATATCGCCGGCAAACCCGGAATGCCGCGCGTGCCGAGGGTTATCGCGGCCGTAGACGGAGCGGACATCGTGTTCGCCAAGGTGCGCGGACAGGACTATCAGATCCGCCTGCTCGACTATATCGAGGGCGAGCCGCTGACGCGGCGGAAACATTTGCCCCCGGTCACGATCGCGGCACTCGGCGCGCTCGGCGGTCGGCTTGCGCTGGCGCTTTCGGATTTCATCCATCCCGGCCTGTCGCGCGATCTGCAATGGGATCTGCGTCACGCCGAACCGGTCGTGCGCCATCTCCTGTCCGCCGTGAACGACGCTGATCGAAAGGAGCGTATCACCCGGGCGATGGACACGGCCATGCAACGGCTCGACGCTCTGAAACCGGAGCTGCGGCTGCAGGCGATCCATCATGACGTGACCGACGACAATGTCGTCAGCCAACCGAACGACCATGGCCAGTTGATCCCGAACGGGGTGATCGATTTCGGCGATAGTATGAACGGCTGGCTCGCAGCCGATCTCGCCGTCACGTGCGCTTCGCTGCTGCATCATGCCGATGGCGATCCCTTCGTCATTTTGCCTGCCATAAAGGCGTTTCACGCGGTTTTTCCACTCAATGACGCCGAATTGCAGGCGCTCTGGCCGCTGATCGTGGCGCGGTCCGCCGTGCTGGTGGCGAGCAGCGAACAGCAGCTGGCGCTTGATCCGGACAACCCCTATGTCAGCGGCAATATCGACCACGAACGGATGATCTTCGACGTGGCGGTCTCCGTGCCGCCAGCGCTGATGGAGACGGCGATCGTCCAGTCCGTGGGGTACTCGATTGCCCCGGCCACCCCTATCGCCGGCGGCTTGCTGTTGCCAGGAATCGATCTGGCGCAGGTTGCAACGATCGCATTGGATACGCAAAGCCCGCTGTTCGACGGTGTACCATGGCCGGAACTCGAACTCGAGGTGAGCGCGTTGCAGAACGCCTGTGGCGAACACGCTCTTACTGCGACCCGCTATGGCGAATACCGTTTGACCCGCACGGTTTTGCTTTCGCCGAAGCCAGCCGATACCTTCGCACTCCATGTCGATCTGCTTTTGCCGGCGGGCACGAGCGTCGTAGCCCCCTTTGATGGTATTCTCAAATTCACCGACAACGGCCTCGTCCTGGTGGGGGAGGATGCAGCACTCCATCTGACCGGTATCGAGACCTTGCCCAGCCTGGAGACCGTTGTCGGTCGCGGCAAGCCGCTTGGCGCGGTCGCTGGTGCGCAGGGCGAAAAGGGCATGTTGCGGGTCCAACTCTGCCGCGACAAGGAGATTGTGCCGCCGTCGTTCGTATCTCCGGGTCATGCCGCGGCCTGGGCGGCGCTCTGCCCGTCGCCTGCCAGGCTTCTCGGCTTCGACTGCGATGCGCCGGCGCCCGGGAGTTCAGCGCTTCTTGCCCGCCGCCAGAGCCATTTCGCCAAGCCGCAGAAGAACTACTACGAGACACCGCCGCAGATCGAGCGTGGCTGGCGCGAGCATATGGTCGATGTCGAGGGACGCGCCTATCTCGACATGGTCAACAACGTCACCATTCTCGGCCATGGACATCCGCGGCTTGCCGATGCCGTCCACCGGCAATGGCAGCGGCTCAACACCAATTCCCGGTTTCACTATGCTTCGGTGGCGGAGTTTTCCGAACGGCTGGCGGCGCTGGCGCCCGATGGGCTCGATACGGTGTTTCTGGTCAACAGCGGCTCGGAAGCCAACGATCTCGCCCTGCGGCTCGCCTGGGCGGCGACGGGTGCGCGCAGCATGCTTTGTCTTCTCGAGGGGTATCACGGCTGGTCGGTCGCCAGCGACGCGGTATCGACCTCCATCGCCGACAACCCGCAGGCGCTGACCACCCGGCCGGACTGGGTGCATCCGGTGATGTCGCCCAACACTTATCGTGGCCCTTTTCGGGGACCGGGATCGACGGCCGACTATGTCGCAACTGTCGCTCCCGTGCTCGAAAAACTCGACCGGGACGGCAAGAGATTGGCCGGGTTCATCTGCGAATGCGTCTACGGCAACGCCGGTGGCATTCCTCTGCCGCCCGGCTACCTGAAGGATGTCTATGCGATGGTCCGGGCACGCGGCGGCGTCTGCATCGCCGACGAGGTGCAGGTCGGTTATGGCCGTCTCGGCCATCACTTCTGGGGCTTCGAGGAGCAGGGCGTCACGCCCGATATCATCACGATTGCCAAGGGCATGGGCAACGGCCATCCGCTCGGTGCCGTCATCACCACCAGGGCAATCGCCGATGCACTGGAGAAGGAAGGCTACTTCTTCTCCTCCGCCGGCGGCAGCCCGGTGAGCTCCGTCGTCGGTTTGACCGTGCTCGACATCATGCGCGACGAGGGTCTGCAGGAAAATGCCCGAATCGTCGGCGGTCACCTGAAGCGCCGGCTTGAAGCTCTGGGTCAGCGCTTTCCCCTCGTCGGCGCGGTGCACGGTATGGGGCTCTATCTCGGTCTCGAATTCGTCCGCGACCGCGAGACGCTCACGCCGGCAACCTTGGAAACGGCTGCGATCTGCGACCGGTTGCTGCAACTCGGCGTCCTCATGCAGCCGACCGGCGATCATCTGAACGTGCTGAAGATCAAGCCGCCGCTTTGTCTGTCGCGTCAGAGCGCCGATTTCTTCGCCGACATGCTGGAGCGCGTGCTTTCGGAAGGATGGTGAGGAAAGCCATTGATCCCGGTTGAATTGCGTGGCGCGATCGGCTTAGCTCGCGCCACATTCATGGCAAGCAGCGAGTCCCCTCATGACCCAGACCGCCGATATCGTCATTCTCAACGCGCGTGTCCTGACGCTGGATGATGACAATACCCGGGCCGAGGCCGTGGCGCTCGCCTCCGGCCGGATCGTCGCGGTCGGTACCCAGGCGGATATCGATTCGTTTCTAGGAGCAGACACGCAGGTCATCGACGCGGCCGGTGGAACGGTGCTCCCCGGATTTTCCGAAAACCACATGCACCTGTTTTCTGGCGCGGCCGAACTCGATCATCTCCAGCTCGCCGGGGTAAGCGGGCTTGCAGCATTGACCGAGGCTGTGCGGACCTATGCTGCGGCACGGACCGATGAAAGAGTTCTCTTCGCGCAAGGGGCTGACTATACGATCCTGGGCGATACCGAGCGCCTGACGCGTCATCATCTCGATGCGATCCTCTCGCACCAGCCGCTGGTCCTCTTTGCGCCGGATCATCACACGGCCTGGGCCAATACCGGGGCGCTCGAACTGGTCGACATGCTCCATGGCGCCGAACTCGGTCCGGGCAACGAGGTCGTGATGGGCGAGGACGGTCTGGCGACCGGGGAACTGCGCGAGATGGAAGCCTTCAGCCCGTTGCAGGCGGCCGGCGGGTTCGATCGCTACCGCCTCGGTCTTGCAACCGGCGGCGAGCCGGATCCCTATCCGAACGCAGCGCAATGGGCGCAGGATATCGCCGTGATGCGGCGCGGCCTCGACTATTGCGCCCGCCACGGCATCACCACCATCCAGAATATGGACGGCAATCTCTATCAGCTTGAGCTGCTCTCGGCGATCGAGAAGGAAGACGGTGGTTTGCCATGCCGGGTGATGATCCCTTTCCACTACAAGAATTTCATGTCGCTCGACATGCTCGAAAAGGCCTCCGATCTGGCCCGTCGCTTTGACAGCGACTGGCTGTCTTCCGGCGTCGTCAAGGTGTTCTACGATGGCGTGCTCGACAGCTGGACGGCGGTCATGGTCGAGCCATACGCGGACAAGCCGGGCGATTGCGGCGAGGGGCTGTTCACGCCCGAGAGTTTCCGCGCGGTGGCCGTGGAGGCCGACCGGCGCGGGCTGCAGATCGCGGTCCATGCCATCGGTGACGGTGCCGTTCGTGCGGTGCTCGATGGCTATGAAGCAGCAAGGCAGGAGAACGGCGCGCGCGACAGCCGCCATCGCATCGAGCATATCGAGGTGGTGCATCCCGACGACATCGCCCGGTTTGCCGAACTCGGCGTCATCGCCTCCATGCAGCCGCCGCACCCGCCCGGCTGCGCCGGCGTGCCGCTGGAGCCGACCGTCTCGCGCATTGGCAGGGAACGCTGGCCGCTGAGCTATGCCTGGCGAACGCTGAAGGATGCAGGCGCGCGCATCTGCTTTGCCTCCGACTGGCCGGTGTCGCCGATCGACCCGCTGATCGGCGTCGAGGCCGCAGTTACCCGCAAGCGCTGGGCCGGGAGCGATCCGGACCAGTCCTTTTCGCTGATAGAGGCGCTTTCCGCCTATTGCGTCGAGGGCGCCTATGCGGAGTTCAAGGAGGACCGCAAGGGCAAGATCAGGCAAGGGTACCTTGCCGACATCGTTGTGCTCAACGGGGATATCGAAACGGTGGCTCCGGCCGACTTGCACACGATCAAACCGGTCACCACCATTTGCGGTGGGCGGATAAGTTTTTCCTCCTGATAAATATTTTTGCCTTAGAAAACAGAATCGTGTTGTCAACGGGAAGGCGCTGTGGTCACCTAGCGCAAAGCCGAAAAGGCGGGAACAGCAGCTTCATGCAAGGTTGGGTGTGCCGCATATGGCGGAATTGAACGCGATTGAAATTCGCAATGTTTCCAAGATATTCGGCTTCGGCGAGTTTGCGTTCGCCGCCGTCGACAAGGCATCGGTATCGATCCGGCAAAACGAGTTCTTTACGCTTCTCGGGCCTTCCGGATGCGGCAAGACCACCCTTTTGCGGCTGATTGCCGGCTTTGAGTTTCCGACATCCGGCGACATCATGCTGAATGGCGAGAACATTGCTGCCATGCCGCCCTTCAAGCGCCCGGTCAACACGGTCTTTCAGAGTTACGCCCTCTTCCCGCATATGACGGTCGCTGACAATATCGGCTTCGGCCTGACGATGCTTGGTCGCCCGAAACAGGAGGTCAGGGATCGCGTCGCCGCCATGCTGAGGCTGGTGCGCATGGAAGCGCTTGCCGGCCGGCGGACGAGCCAGATTTCCGGCGGGCAGCAGCAGCGCGTCGCCTTGGCCCGCGCGCTTGCGCCGCAGCCGAAGGTCCTGCTTCTCGACGAGCCGCTGTCGGCACTGGACTACAAGCTGCGCAAGGACATGCAGATCGAGCTGAAGCGCCTGCAGGCTGAAACCGGCATCACCTTCATCTTCGTGACGCATGACCAGGAAGAGGCGCTGACCATGTCGGACCGTATCGCCGTCATGTCGTCGGGCAAAATCCTGCAGGTCGGCAATCCGCGCGAGATCTATGATGCGCCGACGGATCGTTTCGTCGCCGATTTTATCGGCGAGACCAATTTCCTCAAAGGCCGGATCAAGTCTGTGGCCGACGGTGTGGCCGACGTTGACACGCCGGTCGCAGGCCGGATTTCGGCGACGGTGCCGCAGGATTTCCATGCGGAAGGCGAGGTGACGGTGGTGCTGCGGCCGGAACATGCGATGCTTTGCCCGCCGGACCAGCCCGCCGCCTGCCAGATGACCGGAACGCTCGAAAACGTCGTCTATTTCGGCACCGACACCCACTACCATGTTCGCCTTTCGGACGGAGAGACGCTTTTTACCCTGCGAGAACAGAACAAACCGCTGCAGAGCGCGCGTTTTGCCGAGGGTGACAGGGTCGGCATCGCCCTTGAGGCCAACGCCGCCCGGGTCTTGAGGAACTGAGATGCCAGACGCAGCGGGGACGATCGAGGCGGAAAAGAGCAGGGACATCCGGAAACGGTGGCTGCTTTCGCTTCCCGCCCTACTGATCATCCTCCTTGCCGCCTCTGGTCCGCTGCTGATCGTTCTTGTCTATTCCTTCCTGACGCCCGGCCCCTACGGCGACGTGCAATGGCTGCCTTCGCTGGAGGGCTGGATCAGCGTCGTCATGGAAAAGGATATTTTTGACGGCACGTTCTCGATCGCCGATGCGCATGTGTCGATCTTCGTGCGCTCGGTCGTGCTGTCGCTGGTCACCACGATCCTGACGCTGCTGGCCGGCTTTCCGACGGCCTATTTCATCGCGACACGGCCGGAGCGGACGCGGGAACTCTGGCTGTTCCTGATCACCATTCCGTTCTGGACCAATCTTCTCATCCGGACTTTCGCCATCCTCGAAATCATCCGCAACGAGGGGCTGATCAACGGCCTTCTGTTGAAATTCGATCTGATCTCAGGGCCGATCCAGATGCTGTTCACCGACGGTGCCATCCTCACGGGCATGGTCTATGTCTATCTGCCGCTGATGGTCCTGCCGCTCTATGCCAGCATGGAAAAGCTGGATTTCCGGCTGGTCGAAGCCGGCTACGATCTCTACGCGACACCGTTCAAGGTCTTGCGCAAGATCGTTATTCCGCTGGTCAAGCCCGGCATCATCGCCGGCTCGATCCTCGTCTTCATCCCGGCGCTCGGGGCGTATGTGACACCGAGCATCCTTGGCGGGGGCAAGAACCTGATGCTGGGCAACCTCATCGAATTGCAGTTCGGGCAGGGCCGCAACTGGCCGCTCGGATCGGCGCTGTCGATCACGCTGATGCTGATCGTCATGGTGGCGCTGCTGGCCTACGTCCGCAATGCCGGATCGCAAGGGAGCCGGCATGGCTAGGACATTCTCGATCCGCCGCCAGCGCGGCTTCACCACGATTGCGATGATCTGCTTCTTCGCGCTTTATCTGCCGATCGCCGTTCTGGTGTTCTATTCGTTCAATGCCGGGGAATCGCTCGCCTCCTTCGAAGGTGTTTCGCTGCGGTGGTTCGCCAAGGCCTTCGAAAATCAGCAGGTCATCGACGCATCGCTGCGCTCCCTGCAGATCGCTGCGGTCGCGGCCGTCATCGCAACGATTGCAGCCACGATGGCGGCGTTGGCGACGACGCGGACGGAGCCCTATCGCGGCCTGACGCTGAAATATGCCTTCATCAACCAGCCGCTGATGATCCCGGAGATCGTCACCGCCGTGGCGCTCCTGATCTTCTTTGCCCGCATCAAGATCTGGACCGGCTATTCCGGGCTTGGTTATCTCATCGCTGCCCACACGGCATTCTGCATCCCGTTTGCCTACCTGCCGATCCGGGCGCGGTTGGAAAACATGGACCTGACGCTGGAGAAGGCCGCCGCCGATCTCTACGCGACGCCGTGGAATGCCTTTCGCTACGTCACCCTGCCGTTGCTCTGGCCCGGCATTCTCGCCGGCTTCATGCTGGCCTTCGTGATCTCGCTGGACGATGTCGTCATCACCGAATTCGTCAAATCGGCGGGTCAGGATACGCTGCCGACCTACATGCTCGGCCAGATCCGCCGGACCATCACCCCGGAAATGAACGCGATCTCGACGCTGTTTCTGCTCCTGTCGATCTGCGTCGTCACCGTCTTCTTCGTCGTCAACAGAAAACGAGTCTAACAAGAAAAGGGAACAGCACCATGAAACGGATCACAGCAGCCATGGCCTTGACGGCCACACTTCTCGCGTCGGCGGGGTTTGCCCATGCGGAAGGCGAACTCAACATCTACAACTGGGGCAACTACACCAGTCCAGAGATGATCAAGAAATTCGAGGACCAGTACAAGGTCAAGGTGACCATCACCGACTACGATTCCAACGACACCGCGCTTGCCAAGGTTCGCCAGGGCGGTTCCGGCTTCGACATGGTCGTGCCGTCGCAGAATTATGTTCCCATCTGGATTTCGGAAGGGCTGCTGCTTGAAACCGATCCGTCCAAGATGGAAAACTTCAAGAACGTGGCGCCCGAATGGACCGAGACCGACTTCGATCCGGGCCGAAAGTATACGGTTCCCTGGGCGATGGGCACGGTCGGTACCGTCGTCAACACCGATGTCTACAAGGGCGATATCAACACCTGGGGCATCATCTTCGATACGCCGGATGAGCTGAAGGGCAAGGTCAACGTCGTTCCGGAAATGACCGACGTCATCGACGCCGCCGTACTCTACAACGGCGGAACCAAATGCACCGGCGATCTGACGATCCTCAAGAAGGTGCGCGACACGCTGGTCAAGGCCAAGCCGAACTGGGTGGCGATGGAATACGGCACCATCGAGAAGATGGGCTCGGGCGATTTTTCCGCCTCGAGCGACTGGAACGGCTCGGCCTTCCGCCAGCGGTTGAAGAACCCGGCGATTCACTATGGTTATCCGAAGGAAGGCTTCGTCAACTGGAGCGACAATCTTGCCGTCCTCAAGGATGCCAAGAATGTCGAGAATGCCAAGCTGTTCCAGAACTTCATGATGGATCCGGAAAATGCCGGCATGAATTCCGGCTTCCACCGTTATGCCAACGGCATCGCCGGATCTGACAAGTTCATGCCGGCCGACATGAAGGGGGCGCCGGAAATCGACGTGCCGAAGGAGTTCGCGTCGCTTGGCGTTCCTTCGAAGACCTGCCCGCCGGAAGTTCAGGAACTCTACACGAAGATCTGGACCGAGCTTCAGAAGTAAGCCCGAAATCATCGCACCCCGCAGCAAGCAGCGCGGGGTGCGATCTCATTCCTGCTGACGGATATCATTCATGAAAACCGTATTCTCGCCCCGCCACCGCGGCCATGCCGACCAGCTCGAACTCGTCGCGGGTGCCATCGTTCCCGGCTACGAACTGACCTCGCGTGCCGAATATGTTTCCGCGCGCATCAAGGCCATCGGCCTGGGGCCGATCCTTGCACCTGAGGAGCATGATCTGACGACGGCCGCCCGCGTTCACAGGCAGGATTATCTCGATTTCCTGCCGACGATCTGGGACCGCTGGACCGCCGAGGGCCGTTCCGGCACGGCGCTGCCCTTCACGTGGCCGACACGGGGCCTGCGCGGCGACGTGCCGCCGGAGTTCATCGATGGGCTGCTCGGCTATTATTCCTTCGATGCCGGCTGCGGCATCGTCGAAGGCTCGTGGGACGCGATCAAATCCTCGCACGATGTTGCGCTGACGGCCGCCGGTCTCGTGCAGGATGGCGAACGCGCCGCTTTCGCGCTCTGCCGCCCGCCGGGCCACCATGCCGGCGCCGGCTTCATGGGCGGCTATTGCTACATCAACAATGCGGCCGTGGCCGCGCAATGGTTCCGCGACAACGGTGCCAAACGTGTCTCGATCCTCGATGTCGACTATCACCATGGCAACGGCACGCAGGAAATCTTCTATTCCCGCGCTGACGTGCAGGTGATCAATCTCCATGCCGATCCGATGCAGGAGTATCCCTATTTCCTCGGACATGCGAACGAACGCGGCGCCGGTGAGGGGGAGGGCTACAATCTCAACTATCCCATGCGTTTCGGCACCGATTGGGCGCGCTGGAGCCAGTCGCTGGAGGATGCCTGCGGCAAGCTGGTGGCCTATAATCCTGATGTCGTGGTGGTCTCGCTCGGCGTCGATACGTTCGAGAAGGATCCGATCAGCAAGTTCAGGCTGAAGACCGAGGATTTTCCGAAGATCGGAGAGCGCATTGCCCGCCTCGGCGTGCCGACACTGTTTGTCATGGAAGGCGGCTATGCCGTCGCCGAGATCGGCGTCAACGCGGTGAGCGTCCTGACCGGATTCGAGGACGTTTGATCGTGGCTCCCGCATCAATCATGAGTTTGGGCGTCGTGCAGTTCGCCTGCACGGATGATCTCGCCGAAAATCTCGCGACCGCTTCGCGGCTGATCCGGCAGGCCGCTGCGAAGGGCGCCAACATCGTATTGGTTCAGGAGCTTTTCGAAGGTCTGTATTTCTGCCAGACGCAGGATCCGGTCCATTTCGCGCAGGCGCATCCGCTTGCCGCTCATCCGGTGATCGCACCGATGCAGGCCTTGGCACGCGAACTTGGCGTCCTGCTGCCGGTTTCATTTTTCGAGAAGAAAAACCAGGCTTTCTACAACAGCCTTGCGATGATCGACGACACGGGCGCGATCCTCGGTGTCTACCGGAAATCGCATATTCCGGATGGGCCGGGCTACAGCGAAAAATTCTATTTCCGGCCCGGCGATACCGGCTTCAAGGTCTGGCCGACACGCTTCGGTACGATCGGTATCGGGATCTGCTGGGACCAGTGGTTTCCGGAAGCCGCCCGCGCCATGGCGCTGATGGGGGCAGAGCTGGTCCTCTATCCGACCGCGATCGGCTCGGAGCCCGCCCGGCCCGATCTCGATACGATGGAGCATTGGCGCATGGTGATGCGCGGCCACGCCGCCGCCAACATGATGCCGGTCGCCGCCGCCAACCGGATCGGCTCGGAAACGATCGGCGGCCTGTCACAATCCTATTACGGCTCTTCCTTCATTGCCGGTCCGGATGGGCAACTTGCGGCCAGTGCCGGGCGCGATGCCGAGGAGGTGCTGGTCGCCAGTTTCGACAGGCAATTGCTGGCCGATAATCGCGCCGCCTGGGGCATGTTCCGCGATCGTCGCCCGGAGCTTTATGGCGTGCTGGCAACGGCGGATGGTGGAGACAGGACATGACGGATTTCACACGCGCGGACGTGACGCTCGCCAACTGGCGAACAGCGCCCTATTCCCGCTGGTCCTTCCGGAATGTCAGCGAGGTCGTGCCTTCCGCCGTCATTCTCTCCAGCCGCCAGGGCGAAGGGCCGCCGATCAACCTGAGCGCGCTTGAAACGCTGGAGGTATCAGGCGTTGACGGCGGGGCCGTGTCGCTGAAGGCGTTTCTAACCTCGAGCGAAACCGACGAGCTTGTCGTGATGCGGAACGGACGCATCGTCGCCGAATGGTCGGCGGCGCATTCCGATCCGGCCCGCCCACACATCATCTTCTCCGTTTCAAAGTCGCTGACCGCATTGCTTGCCGGAATTCTTGCCGGAAAGGGTCTGCTCTCGTTCGACAAGCTTGTCGGTGACTACGTGCCAGAAGTCGCCGGTTCCGCCTATGCGGATGCAACGGTGCAGCAACTGTTCGACATGGAAATCAGCGTCGATTTCGTCGAGGACTATCTCGACACCTCGGGCGGCTTTGACCGCTACCGCCGCGCAACCGGATGGAACCCCGACAAGCCTGGCAACCCGGCGCCGGATTTGAAGAGCTTCATCTGCAGCATCGGGAAGGGCTCCTGGGAACACGGAGAAAAACATGCTTATCGCTCGCCCGATACGGATCTTGCCGGTATCGTGCTGGAGCGGGCTGCCGGTGCGCGGCTGGCCACGTTGCTCAGCCAGCATCTCTGGAAGCCGATGGGGGCTAAGTCCGATGCCATGATCACGGTCGACCGCATCGGCACGGCCCGCGCCGCCGGTGGCATGTCGGCGACGGCGCGCGACCTGGCGCTGGCCGGCGAACTCGTCCGCAGGCAGGGCGGCGGACTGATCCCGCCGTCTTTCATCGATGGCCTCTGGACGGGCGGCAACCGTGAAGCATGGAAGAACGGCGACCAGACGACGCTGTTTCCAACCGGCAGCTACCGCAACTATTGGTACGAGACCGGCGGCGGAGAACTTGCAGCCATCGGCATTCACGGCCAATGGATCTGGATCGAGCCGGCCACCGAAACTGTGATCGTCAAGCTGTCGTCGCAGGCCCTGCCGGTCGATCCGATCCTCGATCAGGCCATCGTGCGCATGCTGCGCAAAGTCGCCACAGCTGCGGCCTCCTGATGGAGGCGGTGCGAAATCGGGCTAGCCGGCTTTCTCGATAAGCAGCATGTTCGCTTCTTCGTCCGGAGTAGCTGGCCAGCGCATCAGGGCCTGCGCGCCCAAAGGCGTCAGGCCGTAAATGCCGCGCTCAAGCCGTTCGAACCAGCCATAGACATTGCCGCGCAGGATATTCATTGCTGTAGGCACGATCGGCTTCAGGTCCCTGGGGCGGAGCGGCCCGGCTTGCAGGGCGGCCGCGCAGGCAAGCGCCTGCTGGCGATAGGCCGTCATGATCGGTGCGCGCGTGCTGCCGCCAACCGCCGGATCGCCTTTGCGGCGCTTGTGTTCGTTGACGAGGCGCGACCGCTTGCGCGCATTCTTGCGCGGCATCGGTGCAACCGGGCTGACGATGACATCGACCGTGCCATTGTCGGCAACACCGAGCATGCCAAAACCAAGCCGCCGGCAGAGGTCGCGGTAGCGACGATCGCTTTCGCGGCCCTTTCCCTTCGCAGAAACGCGGGCGGCAATCCACACTTCGTCGCTCGCCGCCGCCCTGTCGACGGCCTGGAGGACCAGTTCGAGATTGAAACTGAGCTTGAGTTCGCAGACCACCACGACCGGCGGCTCGTCAGGCGTGAGGCCCACGAGATCGCAGCCGGCGATTTCGCCCTTGACGCTGTAGCCGGCCGCTTCGAGAAAACCTTTGATCGGCAGATAGAGCGTGGTCTCCAAATCATGTCCTCACATCATCGTCAGCCACGGTCTTTACGCGTTTCGTGGGCGAGATCAACGGAGGCTTGCAATTTTGCGGACAGTGGCTGGCTGCTATTGCCCCTCCTGATCCCAACCCCAACGCAAGGGCAAGGCATCGGGCCGCCGGATGACGCGGCGTGGCGTGAAACGCCAGAGACGTTCAGCTCTCTGAAAAGCTGCAATATCCGGAGATTCCAGCACCACTTCCGCGTCGCCCGACAGGTGGAGCAGGTCACCGGTCTCGAAGTCGACAAAGACGAGGCCGGCCTTGCCGTTGGCAAGGATATTGCCGAGCGTGTTGAAGAACAGATTGCCGGCGAAGTCCGGAATGGTCAGAACGCTGGCCTCGTCGATGCGGACGAAGCCGGCTTCGCCGCCGCGATGCGAGACATCCACCTGCCGTTGCCCGTTCTCCACCTCGGCATAGGACGCGACGAAGAATGTATCGGCGGCGGTAATCATCCGCCGAACGCCAGCGTCGAGCCGATCAAGCGTCAATGGCTCACCGGCAGGCGATGCGGACGGGTCGCGGATGAACTTGAAATCGCGCGGCTGGATGTATCTCGGACAGTTGCCATAGGATTGACCGACCTTCACATCAAACGCGTCGGACCCGCTGCGTGTGATCGTTCCGTTCAGCCGGTTGCGGCGGCGCGTGTGCAGCTCGATACCGAGCATGCCGATTGCGTCGCCATCGTCCATTCCGGCGTCAGCCGGGTCGCCGGGTTCGCGCGCGAGGCTGACGCTCAACGTGACAGGATCGGGGCTTTGCAGGAAGCCCGGATGCGCGGCGCGCAACGTCGCCCAGGGGTTCCCCTCGTCATCCACAGTGCCGAGGACGATGAAGGGAAGTTGCGGATAAAAGGCTCGATGCTGGTCGATCAGGTAATCGCGCAGTACGCGGCGGCCGACCTCTTCCATGCGCTCGGCAACGCCGGTTTGCTGCTGGAGGGCACGCTCGCCCGCATGCCAGGGTGATGGGGCTTCGATCATGTGGGCGGTCGGCATCGTATGGTCCTCTTGAAAAGAAGGACGAGCGGCACGACGCCGCTCTCCGGGTGTTTGATCAGGCCATTTCAGGAATGCCGATCGCGGTCTTCTGGAAGGCAACGAAGCCGGGAAGAGTTTCGACGCGCTTCAGCCAGGCGTTGACATTCGCATAGGCGCTTCGGTCGACATTTCCTTCCGGCGCGCGGGCGATGTAGCTGTAGAGCGCGACATCGGCGATGGTCGGATGGTCGGCGGCGATCCATTGGCGCCCGTTGAGTTCCGCGTCGACACGCGCCAGGATGACATGGGCGCGGGCGATGACTTCGGCTGCGTTGAACGGTGCGCCGAAGACGGTGACAAGCCGCGCCGCACAGGGGCCGTAGGCGATCTCTCCGGCGGCGACCGAAAGCCAGCGTTGCACGGCAGCGGCACCCTTTGGGTCTTCGGGAAGCCAGTTTTCCGCCGCGTGCTTCTTCGCGAGATAGACGAGGATGGCGTTGGAATCGGCGATGATCGTGCCGCCGTCATCCAGCACCGGCACCTGGCCGAACGGATTGAGCTTGAGGAAGTCAGGTGCTTTATGCGCGCCGGCTGCAAGGTTCACTTCGACCAGCTCCGCATGGACACCGAGCAGGGACAGGAACAGCCGGGCGCGATGCGCATGGCCGGAAAGGGGATGGTAATAGAGCTTCATAGCGGGTCTCCATGGTTCGTTGATCGCCGTGGAGACTATGTTTCTTTCTTTGTGCGAACAGAAGCATGATAAATATCAAGACATAATTCCATTTTACGAAATAATGGTGAGGAAGAAAGATCATGGATCGGCTTCAATGCATGCGGGTTGTGGTGAAGGTCGCCGATACCGGCAGTTTTGCCCAGGCGGCGCGGGCGCTGCACACGAGCCCGCCGGCAGTGACCCGGGCCATTGCCTATCTGGAGGACTTGACCGGCGCGCGGCTGTTCCTGCGGTCGACGCGATCGGTGAAACTGACGGCGCCAGGCCGCCGCTATGTCGAGGATTGCCGCCGCATCCTTGCCGATATCGACGAAGCCGAAGCCTCCGCCGGCGGCTCCCATGCCACGCCGTCCGGCCTGCTGACGGTCACGGCACCCGTTCTGTTCGGCCAGATCTATGTCATGCCGATCCTGACATCGTTCCTGACCCGGCATCCCGCGGTGACAGGGCGCGCGCTTTTGCTCGACCGCGTCGTCAACCTGATGGAGGAGGGCATCGATGTCGCCTTGCGGATCGGACACCTGCCGGATTCCGGGTATAGCGCCATCAAGGTCGGCAGCGTGCGGCGGGTCATCTGCGGAGCGCCTTCCTATTTCGAAAACCATCCGGTGCCACGGGTTCCCGCCGACCTGGCGGGGCACACCATCATTGCCAATACGGGCTCGTCGGCGCCGCTCGACTGGCGGTTTGCTCAAGGAGCCGATACCAGCGTCACGCTTCATCCCAGGCTTTTCTGCAACACGGTCGATGCCGCGATCTCGACGGCCGTCAGCGGTTGGGGCCTGGCAAGCGCCTTGTCCTATCAGGTGGCGTCGGCTGTCAGTAATGGCCGGCTGCGGATCGTGCTGGCGGACTACGAAGAGCCGCCCGTGCCGATCCATGTGATGCACGCCGAGGGCCGGCATGTCTCCGCCAAGACACGCGCTTTTGTCGATTTTCTCGTGTCGGAATTGCGCGCCAATCGCTATGTGCAGAGTGCCTCTTCATAAGAATTTGCTAAAATTGCCCGGTTGACAGGCGGCCGTTTTCGATTTACGACTGACGAAATTCAAAATTCGTCAGTCGTAAATCGAAAGATTGTAGAGATGAATGACAGCACCGAAATCCTCGATGCCACCCGGCAGGAAAATGTGACGCGGATACTGGATTCCGCCGAGCGGCTTTTCCGGCACTATGGCTACACCAAAACCAATGTCGCCGACATTGCGCGTGACCTCGGCATGTCGCCCGCCAATATCTACCGCTTCTTTGCGTCGAAGACCGAAATTCACCAGGCTCTTTGTGGACGCATGCTTGAGGGCGGCTATCAGCAGGCCCTGGCAATCTCCCGTCTGCCGATCGGCGCGGCCGATCGGCTGCGGCAGTATCTGCATGCGCAGCACCAGATGATCGTTACTGCGATGCTCGATCACGAAAAGGTGCACGAGATGGTCATCGTCGCCATTGAGCGGGACTGGCACGTCATCGAAAAGCACATTGACCGGATGCAAGAGCTGCTCAAGGAGATCATCCGTCAGGGTATAGCCTCCGGCGAATTTGCCGAGCAGGACGCTGCCATTGCGGCCCGGTGTTTCGGTGCTGCGACCGTCAACATGTGCCATCCGCAGATGGTGGCCCAATGTCTTTCCAAGCCTAATCGGGCGACGCCCGAAGAACTCATCGAATTCGCCATCAAGGCCTTGAGATAAACGCGGCCGCGCATGCGGCCTACCTTCGACAATTCATTTAGAAATCAGGAGCGCGAAGATGTTTTCGCCCAGTCAGTCCAGCATTCGTTTGTCGGTTATTGCCCTTACGTCCGTCGCGGTCCTTGCATTGTCGGGCTGCTCCGAGGAGAAAGCAGCGACGAAGGAGATCGTCCGCCCCGTGAAGGTGGTCGAGATTGCCGCGGTCGACAGCACGCGCATGCTCAGCTATTCCGGCACGGTTCGTGCCCGCACCGAAATGAACCTCGGTTTTCGGATCAATGGCAAGATCACGGAGCGGCTCGTCGATATCGGTCAGCGGGTGAAATCCGGCGATCTGCTCGCCCGTGTCGACCCGGCAGACTATGAGCTTGCCGTCCGCAGCGCGCAGGCAAGCCTTGATTCAGCCGATCGGCAGGTCGAAACCACGGAATTGGCTCGCGTCCGTGCCGAGCAGCTGTTTGCCAAGAACGTCTCTCCGAAATCGCAGCTGGAGCAGGCGACGCTCAGTTACAATCAGGCTGTCGCTACCCGCGACTCGGCAAAATCGGCTCTGGATCAGGCAAGGAACCAGGTCAGCTACACCGATCTGAAATCCGATCAGAACGGCATCGTTACCGCCATCAACGCCGATGTCGGCCAGGTCGTCAGCTCTGGAACACCGGTTGTCACTGTCGCCGTCGACGGCGAGAAGGAAGTGCTGGTTGCCATACCCGAAACGGATATCGCACAGTTCAAGCCCGGCAAGGCCGTCAAGGTGGGCTTCTGGTCGGATGCCGCGCTGTTCCTTCAGGGCAGGGTTCGCGAGGTTGCCGGCAGCGCAGAACCGCAATCGCGCACCTTTGCCGTCCGCGTCAGCCTGCCGAGCGATCCGAACGTGCTTCTCGGCATGACCGCCGGTATTGTCGCCTCCGCGACGAATAACCAGCAGCTGGTGTCCATCCCGCTCAGCGCGCTTGCCAAGAAGGACGATCAGCCGGTCGTCTGGACGGTCGATCGTGCCGGTGACACCGTGCATTCCCGACCGGTCAAGGTCGCCGGTTTTACCGGTGACGGCGTGCGGATCTCCGAAGGGCTGAAGCCCGGCGATGTTGTGGTCGCCGCCGGCACCCAGTTCATGACGGAAGGCCTCAAGGTGAAGCTCGACAGCGAAACACCGCAGCAGTCCGCGTCGGCCAATGACGCCGGCAGCAACGCCCGGCTCGTGCGCTGAAACCCAGATCCATCGAAAGCGGAACAACGCCGATGACCACCTCCATCGATCAAAAGCAGTCCTTCAACCTGTCGCGCTGGGCGATCGGGCATCCGAGCATCGCGCGGTTCCTGTTCGGCCTGATCCTCATCACCGGCGTGCTCGGCCTGATGCGCATGGGCCAGAAGGAAGATCCGGACTTCACCTTCCGTGTCATGGTCGTTCAGGCGATCTGGCCGGGCGCCTCGATCCAGGACATGGAAGACCAGGTCGTCAACAAGATCGAGCGCAAGCTGCAGGAAACGCCGCATCTCGATTTCGTCCGTTCCTATACCCGTGCCGGCAGCGCCATCATCACGCTGCAGGTCAAGGGCGACACCAATTCGGCTGAGGTTGCCGATGCCTTCTATCAAGTGCGCAAGAAGGTCGGCGACATCGCCAACGAACTGCCGCAGGGCCTGCTCGGGCCTTATTTCAACGACGAGTTCGGCGATACCTTCATCACCCTGCATTCGCTCAGCGGTGATGGCTACAGCTATCCGGAACTGAAGAAATTTGCCATCCAGGCGCGCGACATGCTGTTGACGACGCCCGGCGTCGAAAAGGCCGTCATCATCGGCGACCAGCCGGAGAAGATCTATATCGACATTTCCTCCGCGGTGCTCGCCTCCCGCGGACTGACGCTGACCGACGTGCAGAATGCCATCAAGGGGCAGAACAATGTCGATCCGGCCGGTTCCGTCGATACCGGCACGCGCTCGGTGCGTATCTCCGTCGAGGGCGGGCTGACCAAGGCGTCGGATATCCGCGAGCTTCGGTTGAAATCCGGCAGCGAGGTCACGCGCCTCGGCGATATCGCCACCGTCTCTTCGGGCCTTGAGGATCCCTACCAGCGCAAGTACCGGTACAACGGTCAGGATAGCGTCCAGCTCGGCGTCGTCATGGCCAAGGGATACAACGTCAAGGATGTCGGCGCGGCGGTCGAGGAGACCTACAAGCGCTTCGAATCCGCGCTTCCCTATGGTGTCGCCGTCGATCAGATCGCCAACCAGCCGGAAGTGGTGACCGACGCTGTCACCGAGTTCATGCATGCGCTCGGTGAGGCGCTGGTGATCGTGCTGGTCGTCTCCTTCCTGTCGATCGGCTGGCGCTCCGGCCTGGTCATCGCCATTGCCATTCCGCTCGTCCTCGCCGCCACCTTCGCCATCATGTACGAACTCGGCATCGACCTGCAGCGCATTTCGCTGGGTGCCCTGATCATCGCGCTCGGGCTCCTGGTCGATGATGCGATGATCGTCGTCGAACTGATGGAGCGGAAGCTGGAGGAGGGGCTGGGCAAGCTCGATGCCGCCAGCTTTGCCTATTCCTCGACGGCCTTTCCGATGCTGACCGGCACGCTGATCACCACTGCGGGCTTCATCCCCGTCGGCTTTGCGGCCTCCACCGCCGGCGAATATGTGCGCTCGCTGTTCTATGTGGTCGGCATCGCGCTGGTCGTCTCGTGGTTCGTGGCCGTCTATTTCACGCCCTGGCTCGGCTATATGATCCTCAAGCAGCGTGCCCATGCCGGCGAGCATCACGATGTCTTCGACACGCGCTTTTACCGTCGCCTGCGCGGAACAGTCGGCTGGGCCGTGCGCCACCGCGCCATCGTTCTTGTCCTGACGCTGATGACCTTTGCCACCAGCCTCTGGGCCTTCCAGTTCATTCCGAAGAACTTCTTCCCGCAGTCCTCGCGTCCGGAAATCCTCGTCGATCTCTGGCTGCCGGAAGGCACCAGCATCAAGGAGGTGGAGACCCAGGCCAAGGCGCTCGAAGCGAAGATACTGGACGACAAGGACAAGAAGTTCATCGCCACCTATATCGGCGAAGGCGCCCCGCGCTTCTTCCTGCCGCTCGACCAGCAGCTGCGCAATCCGAACTTCGCCCAGCTTCTGGTCATGGCCAATGACGAACCGGCCCGTGAAAGACTGATCGTCAAGTTGCGGACGATCCTTGCAGAGGATTTCCCGTCCATTCGCGGCAAGGTCGACCGTCTGTTCCTCGGGCCTCCGACGGGCTGGCCGGTACAGATGCGCGTGACCGGACAGGACCGTGCGGAAGTTCGCCGCATTGCCGATCAGGTCAAGGCGAAGTTTGCCGAAAACCCCGAGCTTGGCGCCATCCATGATGATTGGCTCGAGCCGGTCCCTGCCATGAAGCTGGTGATCGACCAGGACCGCGCCCGTGCCCTTGGCGTCTCCTCGCAGCGCATCCGCCAGGTGCTGCAGGCGACGATGAGCGGTGCGCCGCTCGACGATTTCCGCGACGGTGAGGAAACGGTTTCGATCGTTGCCCGCGAACCGGAAACGAGCCGCCATCTGCTGTCGGCGGTGGATTCGATCTATATCCCGACCGATTTCGGCAGTTATGTGCCGTTGTCGCAGGTTGCCAAGGTCGTCCCGGTTCTGGAGCAGGGCGTTGAATGGCGCCGCAACCGCCTGCCGACGATCACGGTGCGCGGCACGCTGCCCGATGGCGTGCAGCCCAACGACGTGGCGATGAAGATGTATGCCGACATGAAGCCGCTGCGCGACAGCCTAGCGCCCGGCTACTCGGTCGAAATCCAGGGTGGCGCCGAAGATGCGGCCGAAAGCCAGCAGTCGATCGCCGACAAGGCGCCGATCATGCTCGCCGTCATCGTCGTGCTGCTGATGATCCAGCTGCAGCATTTCGGCAAGGCGATGCTGGTGCTGGCAACCGGCCCGCTCGGCATCATCGGTGCGGCCGCCGCCCTTCTGATCAGCGGCGCGCCCTTCGGCTTCGTGGCGATCCTCGGCGTCATCGCGCTGCTCGGCATCATCATGCGAAACTCGATCATCCTCGTCGATCAGATCGACCAGGATATTGCCGCAGGCATGGATCGGACGGAGGCCATCGTCGGCTCGGCCGTCCGCCGTTTCCGCCCGATCGTGCTGACGGCAATGACGGCGGTCCTGGCGCTGATCCCGATCTCGCGCGGCGTCTTCTGGGGACCGCTTGCCTATGCGATGATGGGCGGCATCCTGGTCGCCACGGTGCTGACCATCCTCGTGCTGCCGGCCGGCTACGCCCTGTTCTTCGGCAAGGAACCGAAGAGCAAGGCTGCCGAGCCCGAGCAGGCGAGCGACGAACCCGAGATGGAGACGATGTATCCGGCATCGCTTGCGGCGGAATAGTCCACCCAGCCTTGAGCGGAAGCTACGTCAGACGGCGCCCTTCATGATCGAAGAGGCGCCGTTTGCCTGTCTCGGACGTCAGTCGAACGGTGCTTCCCGCCGCGATCGGTTCGGCGCCGCGATGCTCGGCGGTAATCGGCTGGCCGTCGGCGAGCTGGCAGTAGAGATATTGCGTGCCACCCAGATATTCGAAGAAATCGACCCTCGCATCGAGCCCTTCGTCGGTATTATCAGCGACGACAAGATGCTCGGGACGGATACCGAAGGACACCTTGTCTCCGGGCTTGAGGCCGCCACCGCTCACGGGGATCGTCATTTCGGTCTGCCCGATCGCGACCTTGCCGTTGCCCAGCCACTGTGCATTCAACAGGTTCATCCGCGGCGAGCCGATGAAGCCGGCCACGAACATATTGGCCGGGTTCTCGTAGATTTCGCGCGGGCTGCCGGTCTGCTCGATGCGGCCATCGCGCAGCACGACGATCACGTCGGCGAGCGTCATTGCCTCCGTCTGGTCGTGGGTGACATAGATCATCGTATTGCCGAGCTCGCGGTGAAGCCGTGCGATCTCGATGCGCATCGAGACGCGCAGTTCCGCGTCGAGATTGGAGAGCGGCTCGTCGAACAGGAACACATCCGGCTTGCGCACGATCGCCCGGCCGATCGCCACCCGCTGGCGCTGGCCGCCGGATAGCTGTCCGGGCCGGCGTTCGAGCAGAGGATCGATCTTGAGGATCGCCGATGCTGCCCTGACGCGGGCTTCGATCTCGGCCGGCTCCGTGTGCGCCATCTTCAGCCCGAAGGCCAGGTTGTCGCGCACGCTCATATGCGGATAGAGCGCATAGGACTGGAAGACCATGGCGATGCCCCGGTCGGAGGGATCGAGATCGGTGACGTTGCGCCCCTTGATCTCGATCTCGCCGTCGGTCACCTCTTCCAGCCCGGCGATCATCCGGAGCAGTGTCGATTTTCCGCAGCCGGACGGGCCGACGAAGACCACGAAGGAACCCTCCGCGATCGTCAGGTCGATGCCGTGAATGACTTCCAGGCTGCCGAAGCTCTTGCGAATGTCGGTCAGCACCACACCGGTATCGGACATATTGTTATTCACCGCTTACTTCGCCCGCTCGGACCCAGACCAGCATTTCGCCCGGCTCCCGATTGTCCCAGAAAGGGTAAGGCACGAACCGCGCCGTTGCCCTTTTCGTCCTCGGCGGCGTTGTACGATAAAGCGTGGTGCCCCAGTCGGTTTCATCGCGCATGACGGGAACATCGAGCGCCACCGCGCCGCGCAGCTCGGCGATTTCCGTTGTCCTTGCCGCGGCGAGGTTACCGGTCAATTCGATCGCGTTCAATTCCCGGCCATTGTCGGTTGCCTCGACGCAGTAGACCAGCGGTCCGCGCATCAGCGCCGCGCGGCCGGCATCCTGGCGGACGAGCGGATTGGCAAACAGCGCCCGTGGTGCAAGCGGAATATCGAGATCGATATGGTCTCCGCTCTTCCAGTCGCGCTCGATGCGGGCATAACCGTCGATCGTCACGACACTGAGATCGACGGTCTCGCCGTTGACCTTCAGCATCGAACCATCAGCCCATTCCGGTATGCGCAGCGAGATTGCGAAACGGGCCGGATTGTCCGTCGTCACATCGAAGCGGATCGCGCCGTCCCAGGGATAACGGGTCTTCTGCGCCAGCTCGATCTTGGCGCCGCCGATCTCGAACCGTGCAGTACTCTCCCCATAGAGATGCACGGCGATCTCGTCGTCCGACAATGCATACATATAGGAGCCGATCGAGGCGAGCAGGCGGGCGATGTTCGGCGGGCAGCAGGGGCAATGGTGCCAGACCCAGCGGTGATGCTTGCCGCCGCTCTCCAGCGGGTTTTCGTAAAAGAAGGTCTTGCCGTCGAGCGACAGGCCCGACATGGCGCCATTGTAGAGCGCCTGTTCCATGATATCGGCATAGCGTCGGTTCGGGCCGCGCCCGAGCATGCGGTTGGCCCAGAAGACGAGGCCGACCGAGGCGCAGGTCTCGGCATAGGCGCTTTCGTTGGGCAGGTCGTAATAGTCGGTGAAGCCCTCGTTGGATGCGGCCGGACCGATACCGCCGGTGATATACATCTGCTTGGTCGTCAGGTCGTCCCAGAGGGTTTCGAGCGCCGCCGTCAGGCTGTCGTCGTTGTATTCGGTGGCGATATCCGCCATGCCGGAATAGAGATACATGGCGCGCACGGCATGGCCGACGACCTTTTTCTGGTCGCGCACGGGCTGGTGAGACTGGCTGTATTCATAGGTCTTCTGAATGAAGTTGGCCGGATCGCGGCCGTCGCGGATGGTTTCCTCGGTGAAATAATGCGGCTCGGTGCCGCGCTCGTCGATGAAGAACTTGCAGAGGTCGAGATATTTCTTGCTGCCGGTGACGCGGGCAAGCTTCACGAGCGCCAGTTCGATCTCCTCATGGCCGCAATAGCCGCGCAGCTGGCCTTCGCCACGGCCGAAGGTCTTGATCAGGTAGTCGGCATAACGGCACATGATGTCGAGCAGCTTGCGCTTGCCGGTCGCCTGGAAATAGGCGACGGCGCCCTCGATCAGATGACCGGCGCAATAGAGTTCGTGATGGTCGCGCAGGTTGGTCCAGCGGCGGCCGGGTTGGACACGCTGGAACCAGGCATTGAGATAGCCGTCCTCATCCTGCATCTTCCCGTACATGTCGATGATCTCGTCGACACGCGCTTCGAGCTTCGGGTTCGGTCGGCGGTATAGCGAATAGGCGACCGTCTCGATCGACTTGCCGAGATCCGAGTCCCAGAACATCTGCGTGGTGCCGCCCCAGGGCTGGATCGGGATGACGATGCCGGGGCTCGGCTTGCTGGTGTCGATGGCATCAAGCATGCCGGCCTCGACGCAGCGGTCGAGCAGCGTTTCGGCGGTCGTGTCGCAGATCGCATCCTGGCGATCGCCGAACAGGCCGTGGATATCGACGCTGGGTACGGGCAGGGGGCGGAACTGGCGGTCTCTTTTCATCGTGTTCATGGCTTCATCCGTTTCTTGAGATCATTTCACCGCGCCGGCCATCAGCCCGCGCATGTAGTAGCGTTGCAAAAGCAGGAAGACGATCAGGCAGGGGACCGTCATGACGGCAACGCCGGCTTGCACCGCGCCCCAGTTGACCGCGCCGAGACGCCCGGCACGCACCGCCATCATCAGGACGGGCAGCGTGTATTTGTCGTTGCTGGACAACAGGATCAGCGCTGCGAGGAATTCGTTCCAGGCGTTGAGGAAGGCGAAGATCGCCACGGTCGCGACGCCCGGCAGGACCAGCGGCAGAAGCACGCGCACAAGCAACCGCAGATCGCGCGCGCCGTCGATGCGCGCCGCCTCTTCGATCTCCTTCGGCACGGCATCGAAGGCGTTGCGCATCATGAATACCGAGAAGGGCAGCTGCAGCGTCACATAGACCAGCGTCAGCCCGAGCAGCGAATTGTTCAAGCCCAGTTTGGCGAGGATGATGAACAGCGGCGTCAGGATCGACTGGAACGGGATCATCAGCGTGGCGATGATCAAGACGAACAGCACGTTCTTCAGCGGAAAGCGGTAGCGCGAGAACCCATAGCCGGCGAGCAGGCTGACGGCGACGGTCAGCACCACGGTCGCAAGCGAGACCAGCAGCGAATTGATCGTGTGCTGCCAGATGCCCGCGCCGAACGTGTCGAGCGACAGGTAGGAATCGATGCTGATGCCAGAGCTCGGCCATGGCGGCAGCGGCGGCAGGCGGGCTTCCGTGCCGTGGCGAAAGGAAGCCAGAAAGGTGATGACGAAGGGCGCCAGGAAGAACAGGCAGATGGCGATACCAGTCGCGTGATAGGCGCTGTTGGACCGCAAGGCCTTAGCTGCGCGGCGTTGCTTCGAAAGGTTCCTCGTTGAAGGATTCATGGCCGCTCCTCGCCGACGCGCAGCAGCCAGAGCTGGACGATGCTGATCGCAACCAGAATGGCGAGAAGGGCGATCGAAAGGGCCGCGCCATAGCCGAGATTGAACGACACGAAGGACTGGTTGAAGATGTAGTAGACCACCGAGATCATCCGGTTCTGCGGTCCGCCGGATGTCATGATGTAGAATTGGTCGAAGGCAAGGATCGAGCCGGTGACGGAAATGATCAGCGCCAGCGCGATGGTCTTGCGCATCAAGGGTAGTGTCAGATGCCGGAAACGCTGCCAGCGTCCGGCGCCGTCGATGCGGGCGGCCTCCGTCAGTTCCGACGGGATGGCCTGGAGGCCGGTCAAAAGGATGATCATGGTAAAGCCTGCGATCTTCCACACGACCATGACAATGATCGTCAGGAAGGCACTATCGAAGGTGGCGAGCAGGTTCGGGCTTTTGTCGACCCAACCAAGCGCCTTCAGCGCCGGCCCGATGAAGCCGCTGTCGACATTGGCAAGCCACACCCAGAGCAGCGAGGCGGTGGCGAGGCCGACGACGACGGGCAGGAAGATGATGGTGCGGTAGGCGCTGACGAAGCGCCGTTGTTTTTCCACGAAGATCGCCAGCGGAAAGGCGACGGCGAAGATCGCGATGGTGACGATGACGGTATAATAGGCCGTGAACTGCAATGCCGACATGAAGCGGGCGTCGTGGAACATGCGGACGTAATTCTTGAAGCCGATCCAGCGCGTGCCGCCCATCAGCGGCCAGTTGTGCAGGCTCATCCAGCCGGTGAAGATCACCGGCATGACGAAGAACAGGATAACGAGCGCCATTGCCGGCGCGATGTAGACAAGGCCGCGCCAACCCGATCTGCGCCGTCTTTTGCGCTGCGGCGATAGGGTCTTCGAACCGGAACCGGTCATCGAAATGCTCCGCATGGATTTGGAAAAATTGGCCGGGAGGCGGCTTTTCCTCCCGGCCACAGCGGCCGGGGAGATTATTGGCCGCTGTCGATGATCGACTGCATTTCCGTCTGGGCGTTTGAGAAAGCGCCATCAACGTCGTCACCGTAGATGGCGGCGTTGGTGAAGCTCGCCCAGGGGCCGTTGGCGCTGTTGATCAGGTCGTTGAACTGCAGCGTATAGGGCGTCTTGGCGACGGAAATCGCCTGAATGCCGACCTGCAGCCGCGGATCGAGACCCGCCAGCACCTTGTCGGCGATATCGCCGCGGGTCGGCAGGCTGCCGTATTTTGCCATGATCTTCTGGCCGTCCTCGGAATAGATATATTCGAGGAATTCCTTGACGGCGGCGATCTTCGGCGTGCCCTTGGTGATGACGAAATTGTCGCCGCCGGCAAAAGACGACGTTCCGCCCGTGGCGCCGGGGATCAGCGTGACGCCGAAGTTGATGTCCGGGTGTTCGGTCACCAGCGACCCGATGGCAAAGGCGCCGAGGCTCTGCTGGCCGATCTTGCCGTTGGTGAAAGAGAGGAAGTTCGCGCCGTTGTCGCTGGCAGCCCCTGCCGGCACGAGATCCTTCTTGACCATGTTGCGGTAGATATCGACCGCCTTGCGCATTTCCGGCGTATCGAGCGTCGCGGTCTTGCTGTCGGCCGACAGGATGTCGGCGCCGGAGCCCCAGACGAGCGGGGTGAAGGTGAAGATCATGCAGCCGCCGCAACCGCCACCGGAGAAGTAGAAGCCATAGGTATCGTCACCCAATGCCCGGATTTTTTCCGCGTTGGCGGTGATCTCATCCCAGGTGGTCGGTGCCTTTTCAGGGTCGAGGCCGGCCTTTTTATAGAGGTCCTTGTTCCAGGCGAAGACCGAGGTCTCTACAGATAGAGGCAGACCGTAGATGCGGTCCTCGTAGGTGCCGAGCTTGACGTGCGAGGGCGATAGCGAATTGAAATAGGGCAGAGACTTCGCCCAGTCCGTCAGGTCTTCCAGTTGACCGGCCGCTGCGAAGGCGGGGTTGTAGATCAGGTCCATCGACAGCGCATCGGGCGCCTGTCCGCCGGCAATCGAAGTCGCGTATTTCTGCACCAGTTCCGAGAACGGTACTTCGGTCATGGCGACCTGGTTCTCATGACTGGAATTATAGGATTCGACGGCCTTCTTGAAGGCATCGCCGACGCCGGTGCGAACCCACATTTCCACCTTTTCGGCGGCTGATGCACTGGCAACCAGGCACAGGGTAGCGATGCTGGTCGCTGCCAATAGTCGCTTGATCATGACACTCCTCCCAATATGGCGCTTTCTCCTCGCGCCTTTGCTTATTCCCTCGGGGTTTTGCCCCCGCATGACTGCCGGACAACCAGCCGGCATGGCAGTTTCCTCACGCCCGGCTCGACAGGCCGTCCCTCCGCGAGCGCCAAAACGGTCAATCCCGCCTGCCGCCCGAGTTCCTTCAGTTCCATATCCACCGTCGTCAGCGGCGGCCGCGTCTGGGCCGCGACAATCTCCCAATTGTCGAAGCCGATGACCGACACATCTTCCGGCACCTTGACGCCGCGCTCGCGCAGGGCGTCCACGGCGCCCCGGGCGATCTGGTCGTTGCCGCAGAACAGCGCATCCGGTTTTTCTCCCGCTCTGTTCCAGATCTGCTTGATCGCTTCGTGACCCCAACTTTCGGACCAGACGCCGTACATCACCGGCTCATCTCCACCGGCCGCCGCGCTGTAGGCATCGGCACGCTCCCGCACCGAAAAGAATTCCTTCGGTCCGGTGATATGCACGATGCGGCTCCGGCCGCTCTTCAAAAGCCATTCAACTGCGAGCGTGGCTCCCTGTGCATCGTCCGAGCGGAACGTAACGCTGTTCGGCGTGCCCTCTGTGAAGGCGTAGACCACCGGAACCGGCAGGTTGGAGAGATCGACCGGCAGGCGCCTGTCGAGCCGCTTGCCGGTAGCAATGATGCCATCCACCTGCTTGTCGAGCATCGCCTCGACATGAATCTGCCCGAGCGCCGGATCGTCCTCGATGGCACAGAGGAAGACCGAGACGCCGTGATCGACCAGCGCCTCCGAGATTCCGGCCATCACCGGTAGGGTGAAACGGCCGTAGGTATCGTTGGTCAGAAGCCCGATGGTGAAGCTGCGCTTGCTCAGCAGGCCGCGCGCCAATGCGTTCGGACGAAAGCCGATATTGCTTGCGACACGCTTCACACGCTCCCGCGTCTCGTCTCCCATGCGTCCTGTATTGTTCAGCGCTTTCGACGCAGTCGAAATGCTGACGCCGGCCGCGGCCGCAACGTCATGGATGGTAATCCGCTTCTTGGTTCCCCCGATATCCAGAACATCCTCCCTTTGTTGACATGAGAAAACCTTTTACCAGCGGCTATGTCAAATGGAAAAACGTTTTCTCAAAAAAATTGATGGAGGTCAGGGAAGCAGGCGTTGCAGGTGTCGATGGAGACTTTCTTCCGTTGCGCAATGCCGCGAAAGAGTGGCACTCACTGCTATGCGGGCAGATCACGCGGGCCGGGCATTGAAACGATTTATGGTTTGGCGAGCTATTTGCTACGCGCATAGCGCATGGCTGCTTTGCAAAATTCTGCCTACGATTTAAGCGAAATCAATGTATATTGAATTCATCGAAGTGATGCACCTCCTCCCGCAGAGCTTCGGTATTGTGAGTGTCCTCGCTCCTCCTCCCAGAGGGCACTTGCGGAATGGCAACACTCCTCCTCCCAGTTGCCGTTCGGTTCTATTCGAAAGCCTGCCGCACCTCCTCCCGCGGCAGGCTTTTTCGATTCTAGGACCTTTCCAAACATTCATTTTCCAGAAAACGAAAAACCGCCGCGAAGCGTGAACCTCGCGACGGCTATTTGCATGTTTGTGTTTTTATCGCAGTGGCGGCGCGTAGGCGAGGCCGCCGTCGCTCCACAGCCTGTTCAGGCCGCGATCGATCTTGAGCGGGCTGTCCTTGCCGAGATGGCGCTCGAAGACCTCGCCATAATTGCCGACGGCCGAGATGGCCTGGAATGCCCATTTCGGATCGAGACCCAGGTTTTTCGAGATGCCGCCATCGCTGCCAAGAAACCGCTTCTGTGCAACGGTCCCGTCTTCCGCCGTCACGGCTGCGTTTTCCTGAGTGATGCCGAGTTCTTCCGCCTCGATCATCGCGAACAAGGTCCAGCGGACGATCTTGAACCACTGCTCGTCGCCCTGGCGCACGGCCGGTCCCAGCGGCTCCTTGGAAATGACTTCCGGGAGCACGACGTAGTTGTCGGGATCGGTCAGCGTCAGGCGTTGGGAATAGAGGGCAGAGGCGTCCGTCGAGTAAACATCGCAGCGGCCGGTCCCGAATGCCTGAATGGTCTGGTCCGGTTTTTCAAACGCGATGACATTGTACTGGATGTTGTTGGCGCTGAAATAGTCGGCCATGTTCTGCTCGGTGGTCGTGCCGGTTTCGGTGCAGACCGAAGCGCCGGACAGTTCCTTGGCGCTTTTCACGCCCATATCCTTGCGGATCATGAAGGCCTGGCCGTCATAGTAGTTGGCGCCGATGAAGCTCATGCCGAGATCGGTATCGCGCGACAGCGTCCAGGTGGTCTGGCGCGACAGGAGATCGACTTCGCCCGATTGCAGGGCGGCGAAACGCTCCTTGGTCGAGAGCGGCACATATTGCACCTTGCTGGAATCGCCGAGCGTCGCCGCCGCAACCGCGCGGCAGAAATCGACGTCGAAGCCGGTCCACTCGCCCTTGTCGTTCGGGCTCGAAAAGCCGAGCACGCCCTGGCTGACGCCGCAGCGAAGCGCGCCGCGTTCGCGGGCGATGTCGAGCGTACCCGCCTGCGCTGTGGTAGCGGCCAGCACTGCTGTGGCCGCCAATGCAAAAATTGCTGATTTCATGGGTTGGTTCTCCTCCGGTTTTTAAGTCGCACGTGTTCTGTCCGGGCGGCGCCAAGCGCTGCCAAGCTCTGTCGTTGTTGGTTTTTTCGTATTTGTCGGGACGGTTAGCTCTTTGCCGCGACCGCCTCGAATGTTTCCTCGAGTACGGCCAGCAGATGGTCCGCGTCCCGTTTCGAGAAGATCATCGGCGGTCGCATCTTCAGCACGTTGTCATGCGGTCCTTCGGTGCCCATCAGCACACCGCGCCGCCTTGCGCCGTTCGAGACTGCGCGTGCGAAGTCCGTTGCGGGTGCCTTGGTCTTGCGGTCTGTGACGAGTTCGACACCGAGGAAAAGCCCCATGCCGCGCACGTCGCCGATCACTTCGTGACGTTCTTGCAGCGCCCGGAAGCCGGCCATCAGATAATTGCCGATCTCCAGCGCATTGTGGCGCAGGTCCTGCCCCTCGATGACATCAAGCACGGCGAGGCCCACGGCGCAGGACACTGGATTGC
This sequence comes from Rhizobium herbae, assembly GCF_017873135.1. Lineage (GTDB taxonomy): Bacteria > Pseudomonadota > Alphaproteobacteria > Rhizobiales > Rhizobiaceae > Pararhizobium > Pararhizobium herbae. The sequence goes on from NZ_JAGGJV010000006.1 coordinate 352,730, forward strand.
CGCCGAACGTGTTGAAATATTCCATGCCGTTGTTGAAGCTGTTGGCGATCTCGCGCGTCGTCACGACGGCGGCCAGCGGATGGCCGTTGCCGATCGGTTTGCCCATGGTGACGATATCGGGGGTAACGCCCTGTTCCTCGAAGGCCCACCAGTGGCTGCCGACCCGGCCGAAGCCGACCTGGACCTCATCGGCGATGCAGATGCCGCCGACCTCACGCACCATCCGGTAGACTTCCTTCAGGTAACCGTCCGGCAGGAAGACCTGTCCGGCAACGCTGGGGATGGATTCGGCGATGAAGAAGCCCGGACCTTCGCCCTTCGCCTGCATCGCCGCGATCAGGTCTGCGACGCTTTCGGCATAGCGTTTTCCGTGTTCCTCGAGCGGCCAGTCAGCGGGTGCACGATAGCTGTCGGGAACCGGTGCGACATGGATATGCGGCTTCTGTCCCTTGCCGCCCTTGCGCTGAAACTTGTAGGGGCTGATGTCGATCAGCTCCTGCGTCGTGCCGTGATAGGCCCAGTCGAGCACGATGGCGTTTTCGCGGCAGGTATGGGCGCGCATCATCCTGAGCGCCAGGCCGTTGGCCTCCGAGCCGCTGTTGACGAAGCCGGCGACCGTCAGTTCCTTCGGCAGCGTTGCGGTCAGCCGCTCGGCATAGGTGACGATATTATCGTGCAGGTAACGCGTATTGGTGTTGAGCGTCGCTGCCTGTCGCGCCATTGCCTCGACCACGGCCGGATGGGCATGGCCGATGTGGCAGACATTGTTGAAGCAGTCGAGATAGGCACGGCCGCTGTCGTCGATCAACCAGACGCCGTTGCCGCGCACGAACTTGATCGGCTTGTCGTATGAGATCGACAGGTTGGGAACCAAAAGTTCCTTGCGCTGCTTGACGATCTCCTCATGCGATCGCCCGGTTTTCGCGTAGAATTCCGGCGCGATGCCTGCATATGTCAGCGCATCCGGAAACAGCTCGGCCCAGACATCCAGATAGCGCGCTTCCCCGACGCCGAGGATTTCGGTGGCGGAGAGCCGGGTGTCGGTGGAAATCTGCAGGTGCAGGTGCGGCGCCCAGCCGCCGTTTTCAGTGGAAGCCCCCATCTCCCCGACCAGCGCTCCGGCCTCCAGACGGTCGCCCGCTTTCAGCCTGCCGAGCGCTTCGTGGGCAAGATGGCCCCAGAGCGTTACGAAGGCCGGGCAGCCCTCCGGTTCGTGGCGCAGCGCAATCAGGCAGCCGTAGCCGAGCGGATCCGGCTCGATCTCGACACTGACGACCGTGGCCGCAAGCGGCGTGTAGAGCCTGGTGCCCGCAGCCATGAACAGGTCGAGGCCGAGATGACGGGTTCGGCGGGTCTTTTCGATCAGCCGCGATACGAACATCTCGCCGGAATAGACCGTGCGCGCCTCTCCCCAGGGGCCGATGCCGAGATCGACTCCCCGTTCGCTGCAATAGGCTTCCCAGATCGCCTGCGCCTCGTTCGGCCGCTCGCCAGCGGAGGCCACCGTCATCGGATGCTTGGGGTCAGCATAGGGCACGAGCGCGGCCGGGTAGGTCGCGGCCGGCTTGTCGAGCAGCGGACGAAGCGACTTGCGGTTGGCTGCAATCCACGCGGTAACGGCATGCGCGCCCGGTGCGGCTTCGAAGCCGCAGGCATGACGCAGGATCACGGTGGCAAAACGCGGGTTCATCGCATCCATCTTGCGCAACAGCGTCCAGGCCGGCTTTTCGCTGATGGCGAGATAGGGGTTGCCGCCGGTATGGGCATGGCGCGAGGCCGAGATCGTCACCGAGGTGACGAGCCGCATGGCGATCAGATCGAACAGGAGATCGATTTCCTCTTCGAGAAGGGGATATTCCGCATGGAAGCCGCGCACGATCGCGGCGGCAGCACCGATCGGATCGGCATGGTCGAGCCCGGCATAGGCGGCAGCGATGGCAACCTCGGCGATGACAGGCGCATAGAGCGCGTCGCCGAGATCGATCAGGCCGGCGATCCGGTCATGATCGTCATCGGCGACCAGCACGTTCCAGTCATTGGCATCGTTGTGAATGACCGTCGAGCGCAGTTTCGGCAGTTTCGGCTCGACCACCGTCTCGAAGCGGGCGAGGAATCGCTTGAGCAGCGCCCGGTCCTCGGTGCCGTCAATATGCTGCAGCCTGTCGGCGGAGCGACCGGCATTGCGGATGTTCCAGTCGAGATCGCGGAGAGCCCCCGGATGCATGAAGCCTTGCAGCGCTTCATCGAAGCGGCCGAGCAGGCGGCCGAGCGACGTCAGCGCGTTCTCGCTGCGGGCGGACTGGGCCAGCGGCAAACCCGGCACCCAGCCGACGAGGCGCAGCAGGTGGCGAACGCCATGCGCGCTCGTCGTCTCCGCAAGGCTGGAGCCGGATGTCGTTGGCCAAAGGTGGGGAACCGGCAGATCAGGCGCGTGCTGGCCGATATGCCCGAGAAGGGCGGTCTGGAATTCGCTCTCGACCAGCGGTTCGCCGGCATTGACGATCTTGAGGATATAGACCCCGCCATTATTGGCCACCACCTTGAAATTCTGGTCGCGTTCGCTGTCGAGCGGCGACAGCAAACCGTCGAGACCATAATGCTCGGCAAGCAGGCTCTTGGCGTCGTCGATGGAAAAATCCGGTGTGGTCTTCAGCATATCGTTCATGTCGTGTCCCCGTGTTGCCATCAGAGTTGCACGATGGGCCGTCCGGTGCACCCGGCATAGCGACGGTTGCACCGGCATTGTGTTTATAATAACCGTCATCTTGTCGGCTCCCTCAAAGGCGGAAAATATGCAGGATACAGACGCGATCGACCGGACGATCCTGAGCATCCTGTCGCGGGAAGCGCGGATCCCGATGAAGTCGCTCGCCGGACGCATCGGCCTGTCGAGAAGTGCGACGACCGAGCGGGTCACCCGGCTGGAAAAGGCGGGGATCATTCGTGGCTACAGGGCCGATATCGGTCAGCTGGACGAAGGCCAGGTCCAGGCCTTCCTGCTTTTGACGCTGAAGAAGACGCCGTCGATCGGCGTGCTCGACCGCTTGGCCGGGTTCTCCTCCGTGCGAAAAGTGTCCTCCGTCAGCGGTCAGCTCGATCTCGTCGTCGAGGTCGAGGTCGGGTCGATCAATGCGCTGAACGAACTGCGGAACGAAGTGGCGACGATGGAAAATGTCGATGACCTGACGACCTCCATCGTTCTGCGCCGCGACATCGAGCGCAGCTGAGGCCGCGCTTGACTTCGCTGCCAATGCCCACACAATGATGTACGGACGAATTGCAGCGACTACACCCGTGGCAGCGCCAACTTGACGAAAGAGGCCGCGACGTTTCCGGCCGCCGAACCCCGTTCCGCCCAAAACTGTCCCTCGAAAAATTTGAAAGTCTTTCGCTTGCCCCGTCGAAATGGACGGCTAGCGATCCGGCGCACGAAAACGCACAATCACAAAACCGTAAATGAGACATCCGGCTTCCCGTCTTGGGCAGCGGGAGACTGATCGGGCAGGGGCCCTGACAAGCCGATACGGCTTGAAAATCGGTACAGTTTTGGTTGGTCCGCCGGAGGAGAAGGCGGTTTGGCCAGTGGCATGCGCCAGGATCTGACGATCCTGGGCAAGGGAGGAAATATGTTTGAACGGCTCTTCAAGCTGACTGAGCACAATACGACAATCCGCACCGAACTGGTCGCGGGCATGACGACATTTCTGACGATGTCGTACATCATCTTCGTCAATCCGGACATTCTGTCGACCACCGGCATGGACCGCGACGCGATCTTCGTCGCCACCTGTATCGCCGCAGCCCTTGGCTCGGCCGTCATGGCGCTGGTTGCCAACTGGCCGATCGGCATGGCGCCGGGCATGGGGCTGAATGCCTTCTTCGCCTTCACGGTCGTCGCCGCCCTCGGCTTCACCTGGCAGCAGGCGCTGGGCGCCGTCTTCATCTCGGGCCTGATCTTCGTCTTCCTGACGGTGACGGGCATCCGCAGCTGGCTGATCGAAGGTATCCCGCATTCGCTGCGCAGCGCCATTGCCACCGGTATCGGCCTCTTCCTCGGCATCATCGCCCTGAAGAATGCCAGCATCGTCGTCGACAATCCGGCAACGCTGGTCGGCCTCGGCAGCCTGAAGGCAACCGGGCCGCTGCTCGCGATCTTCGGCTTCTTCGTCATCGCGGTGCTTGATGCGCTCAGGGTGCGCGGGGCCATCCTGATCGGCATTCTGGCCGTCACGGTGCTGTCGTGGATGACCGGCGTCAGCGAATTCCGCGGCATCGTCTCGATGCCGCCGAGCATGGCGCCGACCTTCCTGCAGCTCGACATCGTCGGCGCGCTGCATGGCGGCCTGATCCATGTCATCCTCGTCTTCGTCCTGGTCGAAGTGTTCGACGCCACCGGCACGCTGATCGGCGTCGCCAAGCGCGCCAACCTGATCCAGGAAGGCAAGCCGAGCCGCCTCGGCCGCGCGCTGCTCGCCGACAGCACGGCCATCGTCGCCGGTTCGCTGATGGGCACCAGCAGCACCACCGCCTATGTCGAAAGCGCATCGGGCGTTCAGGCCGGCGGCCGCACGGGTCTGACGGCTCTGGTCATCGCCGTCCTCTTCCTCGCCTCGCTGTTCATCTCGCCATTGGCAGGCTCCGTCCCCACCTATGCGACGGCACCGGCCCTGCTTTACGTCGCAGGCCTGATGATGCGCGAACTGACTGAAGTCGATTGGGAAGACCTGACCGAAGCCGCACCGGCAGCGCTCACGGCACTTGCCATGCCCTTCACCTACTCGATCGCCAACGGCCTCGCCTTCGGCTTCATCAGCTATGTCGTCCTGAAACTGTTCACCGGAAAATGGCGGGCGATCCATCCGGCAACCCTGATTGTGGCAGTGCTGTTCGTCATCCGCTTTGCGTTTTTCGCGGAGTGAGGCGAGGCGAAGGGGCGATAACCCCGCTCGCCAATGCTTCGGAAACGGGTCGCATTCATCGCGGCCCGTTTTCACGATATGTTCGGGCGTACGCTGTCGGCGCATTGCAGACGGACGGTTGTGCTGGCATTTTGAGACGGGCGAACACCGAACAAGGCAGGCTAGCAATGACGGGGAAATTTCTAAGGCGTGGTGCGATCGTAGACACCATTAAGAGCGATGAGCGAATGAATGCGCAACAAAAAAGGTCAGGTCAGACCCGATATCATGTCGATGTCGTATCATGTGGATGTCCAGATGAGAATTGCGGTGCGTTCCATATACTCAGGGCAGAGCGGCCACTTCCCTCCACCGAGGAAGCAGCGGACACATTACTATCGCATCGGCGGAAGCAAAAAATACGCTACGAATGATTGTGTTACATGGCCACTTCTGGACCCCAACGCGATCACTCAATTAATCAGCTCTTGTTTCTCTTAGCCATTGGATAACGGCCTTCGCCTCGTGCTCTGCTGCTGTGAACTCATCATAAAGCCCCGACTCGTAGGTTGGACTCCAGTAGGTGTATGGTCCAAATCCAGGGATTTCATCGTCAAGCTCTTGTTCTTCCCCGAATGAGTACAGTCCATTACCGTGGTCAACGAATGTAACTCGAGCTTTTCCATCCGCTCTTTCGATAGCACTGATGAAGGGCTTCAAACTCGATAACTCCAATTTCGCCTGCTTCTGATCGGCTTATTCTATTTTGTCGCAAAGTCCCGACTGAAGTGTCATTTACTTTTCTATGTTTGCAACGTGGAATGATAGGGAGTTCTGCGACGAAAACAATGTCCGTTCTTGGTGAACTCGGGGAGTTATCACTTTCCCCTGCTGTGCCTTGCCTGCGGTCATGCTGCGTTGTCGGCCAAGACCATAAAGGAATTAGAGAGGCCTCGGCCGACAGTCTCAGCCCGCCGAGGAGGGCTTGAGGCCATCGGCACCGCGAAGGATGCCGGCATCGCGAAGCTCGTCGTTGAATTTGCCCATCGCCTCCATCATCGTGTTGGTCTCGGGCGTGAAAAAACCCCCTTCTCGCTATCTTCGGTAGCTTTCACGAACACCATCACACGCATCGTCTGTCTCATTGTTAGAGCTGGCCTCACCGGATCAAAAACGGCGTCTCATAAAAATACTCTTCCAGATTGACGCCTTCGCCGGCGCGGTCGACGACGGCGAAGTCGGAGACCCCTTCGAGTGGCGTCAGGATGCCGTGCCAGACGTTGCGGCCTATATTGACGCCTTGGCCGGGCGCCGTCTTGAAGGCGATCGGCTCGCCCGGCCCGTCCGGCGTTTCCTCGGCAACAACCACGAGAAAGGGATGTTCGCTTAGCGGTATGAACGCCTGGCTACCCAACGGGTGCCGCTCGACCATGCCGAGTTCCAGTGGCAGCGAATAGGGCTCGCCGCGCAGCAGGCTGATCATCGGGCGGGCCTTTTCACCCGTCGTCTCGATCCTGGCAAGATCATGGTAGCGCACGCATTTGCCCGCATTGATCGGGAAACTGTGTGCGCCTTCGGTTTCGAGAACTTCGCCGAAGGGGGCGAAAGCCTCGCGGGTCAGCGGTCTGATGTCGATCGTCTTCATCCTCTCCACCCTCAGTTCGGCAGCATGTCGGTCAGGCGCAGCAGGGCGATCCGCTCGACCTGACGGCAGGCCGTTTGAAATTCGCTCTGCCAGTCATTGCCGATACGGCGTTGAAAGGCGGCCAGGATGTCGTCCTTGCCGAGACCGCGAACGGCGATGATGAAGGGGAAGCCGAACGTCTTGACATAGCGGCCATTGAGAATGGTGAACTGCTCGCGTTCGGCATCCGTCAGGGCGTCGAGCCCGGCGGACGCCTGTTCGCTGGTCGAGCTTTCGGTCAGGCGCTTGGCCTGCGCCAGTTTTCCGGCGAGATCCGGATGGGCATTGAGCACCGCCAGCCGCTCCGTTTCGCTCGCCCCACGAAAGACCGCCGCCAAGGCGGCATGCAGGCCGATCGCGGTATCGTTGGCTGCTCCCAACTCGCCCGCATAGGCGCGCCGGGCGATCCAGTCCGAATGTTCGAAGACGCCGCCGAAGCGGGTTACGAAAGCCTCTTCTGCAAGGTGCGACGGGCGGTTTTCATTCGGCTTGAAGGGAAATGCCTTGGCCCAATGATCGGCGATATCGATGCGGCGGGCGATCCAGACCTTGTCGTGGCTCTTCACGTAATCGATGAACCGGGCAAGAGCCGCCGCGCGCCCCGGCCGTCCCGCCAGCCGGCAATGCAGGCCGATATTCATCATTTTTGGCGCGCCCTCTGCACCTTCCGAATAAAGCACGTCGAACGTGTCTTTCAGATAACTGAAGAACTGGTCGCCGCTGTTGAACCCTTGCGCTGTGGCAAAACGCATGTCGTTGGTGTCGAGCGTATAGGGGATGACCAGCTGGTGCCTGCCAGCGTGTTCGTGCCAATAGGGTAGGTCGTCGGCATAGCTGTCGGAGACATAGGCAAAGCCGCCTTCCTCGGTCACCAGATCGACGGTGTTTTCCGAGCAACGGCCGGTGTACCAGCCGCGCGGCCGTTCGCCGGTGACGAGCGTATGCAGCCGGATCGCGTCGACGATCTGCTTGCGCTCCTCGGCCGGGTCCATGTCCTTGTGTTCGACCCATTTCAGCCCGTGCGAAGCGATTTCCCAGCCTGCGCTTTGCATCGCCGCCACCTGTTCCGGGGAGCGTTTCAAGGCGGTAGCGACACCATAGACGGTGACCGGAACGTCCCGTTCGGTCAGCAGCCGGTGTAGCCGCCAGAAGCCGGCGCGGGCGCCGTATTCATAGATCGATTCCATGTTCCAATGGCGCTGGCCGGGCCATGCCTGGGCACCAACAATCTCCGACAGGAAGGCTTCCGAGGCGATGTCGCCGTGGAGTACGCAGTTTTCGCCACCCTCTTCGTAGTTGACGACAAACTGGACTGCGATGCGGGCGCCTCCCGGCCAGGTTGCATCGGGCGTCACGGCGCCGTAGCCCTGCAGATCGCGGGGATATCTCATGAAGTCATTCCTCCCAGATGTGTGATTGACCGATTTCTAAACAGAAAACGCGCGCGCCATTCCCCTTCAAAATTTTGAAAGTCTCGAACGATCAGCCCGCTACCGCAGGGAAGTGCCCTGGCGGATAGTGGTCCGATGAATGCAGTCTCGAGGAGGTGAAACGCATGCAAACTGGAACAGCCGGCCGGCTGACGACCCATGTGCTCGACACGGCGCTCGGCAAGCCTGCCGAAAACCTGCGCATCGATCTCTTTCGCATCGACGGCGAACGCGCCGGGCTGATCGGTTCCACCCGCACCAATGATGACGGCCGCTGCGATGCGCCGCTGTTGAGCGGCGATGCGATGACCTCCGGCACCTACGAACTGCGTTTCCATGCCGGCGATTACCTCGACCGAAAGGACGGCGACGTGCCGTTTCTCGACATCATCCCCATCCGCTTCGGCATCGCGGACGTGTCGGTGCATTACCATGTGCCGCTGCTGCTTTCGCCCTACAGCTATTCGACCTATCGCGGGAGCTGAGCCATGACCGTCCAGATACGCAGTTCCATCCGCTTCCTGCTCAATCACCGCCTGGTCGAACTTTCGGCCGTTTCGGCAGTCCAGACCTTGCTCGATTTCCTGCGGCTCGACCGCAATCTGCGCGGCACCAAGGAAGGCTGCGCCGAAGGCGATTGCGGTGCCTGCACGGTGCTGGTCGGACGCTTGCTCGATGGCCGGCTGAAATATGAATCGGTCAATGCCTGCATCCGTTTCGTCGGCTCGCTTGACGGCTGCCATGTCGTCACGGTGGATTCACTCGCTTCGCCCGGCGGCCCGCTGCATCCGGTGCAGCAGGCAATGGTCGATACGCATGCCTCGCAATGCGGCTTCTGCACGCCCGGTTTCGTCATGTCGCTCTACGGTCTCTGGATGGAAAATCCGAAACCCTCGGTGACGGAGATCGAGAAGGCATTGCAGGGCAATCTCTGTCGCTGCACCGGTTATGCCGCCATCATCCGCGCTGCCGAGGCCGTGTCGGTGATCGGTGATCTCGACCGCGATCCGCTGGTCGCGGAACGCGCCAAGATCATCCAGAAGCTGGAGGCGCTGAAGGACGGCAAGCGCGTCGAGATCGGCGAGGGTTCCGAGCGCTTCCTGCTGCCGGCTTCCGTCGACGATCTCGCCGATATCTACGAGGCGGAGCCCAACGCCCGCATCGTCGCGGGTTCCACCGATGTCGGCCTGTGGGTGACGAAATTCATGCGCGACATCGCGCCCGTCGTGCATCTCAGCCATCTCGATGAACTGCGCCGCATCACGGCCGATGAGACCGGCATCACCTTCGGCGCCGGTGTCAGCTACACCGAATCCTTTCCGCTGATCTCAAAACACTTTCCGCAGCTCATCGAACTCTGGAACCGCATCGGCGGCCAGCAGGTGCGCAACATGGGCACCATCGGCGGCAACATCGCCAACGGCTCGCCGATCGGCGACACGCCACCGGCCCTGATCGCGCTCGGCGCTTCCGTCGTGCTTCGCAAGGGCAAGGTGCAGCGAACCGTGCCGCTCGAAAGCTTCTTCATCGAATACGGCAAGCAGGACCGCCAGCCCGGCGAATTCGTCGAGGCGGTCCGCATTCCGTTTGTGAGCGAGAATGCGCGTTATGCGGTCTACAAGATCACCAAGCGGCTGGACGAGGACATCTCCGCCGTCTGCGGTGCGTTCCACCTGGTCGTTGATGGCAACGGCAAGGTCTCAGAAGCCGTGATCGCCTACGGCGGCATGGCCGGAACGCCGAAGCGGGCCGCCAATGCCGAGGCCGCCTTGATCGGTGCCGGCTGGACCGAGGCGACGATCGAGACCGCGATGGAAGCGCTAGGCAAGGACTATACGCCGCTGACCGACTGGCGCGCATCCGCCGATTACCGATTGCTGGTGGCGAAAAACCTTCTGCGCCGCTTCTATCTGGAAACGCAGGGCGACGAGCCGGTGCGGCTTGACCGCAAGCAGGCTGTGTGAGGAGAAGATCATGAACGTCATGCAGCCCATCGACCGCATCCGCGGCGGCGTCCACGAAAACGAGCGCCATGAATCCGGCCACAAGCATGTGACCGGGACCGCCGAATATATCGACGACATTCCCGAACCATCAGGCACGCTGCACGCCTATCTCGGCCTGTCGCAGCGCGCTCATGCGCAAATCCTGTCGATCGATTTCGACGCGGTGACATCCGCGCCCGGCGTCATCGGAGTTCTAACTGCGGCGGATATTCCCGGCGAGAACGATGTCAGCCCGGCGCACAAGCATGACGACCCGGTCTTTGCGACCGGCAAGGTCGAGTTCCACGGCCAGCCGATCTTCGCCGTCATTGCCGAAACCCGCGATGCGGCCCGCCGCGCTGCCGCCAGGGTCAAGATCGAGTACCGCGACCTGCCGCATGTCACCGACGTTCTGGAAGCGGCCGCGGCAAATTATCCGCTGGTCATCGATCCCCTGAAGCTGGAGCGCGGCGATATCGCCGCCGGTTTTGCCAAGGCCAAGAACATCCTCGAAGGCGAGATGCGCATCGGCGGGCAGGATCATTTCTATCTCGAGGGCCACATCTCCTTTGCCATTCCCGGCGAGGACGACGAGATCACACTCTATTCCTCGACCCAGCACCCAAGCGAAACGCAGCACATGGTCGGCCAGGTGCTTGGCGTCGCCTCGAATGCGGTGACGATCAACGTGCGCCGCATGGGCGGCGCCTTCGGCGGCAAGGAGACGCAGGCCAACCTGTTTGCCGCCGTGGCAGCGCTGGCGGCGAAGAAATATCATTGCGCCGTGAAGATCCGCCCGGACCGCGACGACGACATGACCGCGACCGGCAAGCGCCATGATTTCCATGTCGGCTACAAGGTCGGCTTCGACGACGACGGCCGGATCGAGGCTGTCGATGCGATCTTCTCAGCCCGCTGCGGCTTCTCGGCCGATCTCTCCGGCCCGGTGACCGACCGCGCGCTGTTCCATGCCGACAATTGCTATTTCTATCCGCATGTCCGGCTGCGCTCGCGGCCGCTGAAGACCAACACCGTGTCTAACACCGCCTTTCGCGGTTTCGGCGGGCCGCAGGGCATGGTCGGCGGCGAGCGGATGATCGAGGATGTGGCCTATGCGCTCGGCAAGGACCCGCTCGACATCCGCAAGCTGAATTTTTACGGCGGCGAAGGGCGCAACCTGACGCCCTATCACCAGACCGTCGAAGACAATATCATCGGTCGCATCATCGAGGAGCTGGAAACATCCTGCGATTATGCCGCGCGCCGCGCGGAAGTGCTCGCCTTCAACCGCAAAAGCCAAATCATCAAGCGTGGCATCGCGCTGACGCCGGTCAAGTTCGGCATCTCCTTCACCAAGACGGAATACAATCAGGCCGGTGCGCTGGTGCATGTCTATGCCGATGGTTCGATCCATTTGAACCATGGCGGCACCGAGATGGGGCAGGGGCTCTATACCAAGGTCGCCCAGGTGGTGGCCGATGAATTCCAGGTCGATCTCAACCGGATCAAGGTGACGGCAACGACCACGGGCAAGGTGCCGAACACGTCGGCGACCGCCGCCTCGTCCGGCTCGGACCTCAACGGCATGGCCGCCGCCAACGCGGCGCAGCAGATCAAGGCAAGGCTGGTGGCCTTTGCCGCCGAGCGCTGGGGCGTCAGCGAGAAGGATGTCGCCTTCGAGCCGAACACGATCCGTATCGGCGCCGAGCGCATCGCCTTTTCGGATTTCATCAGGATCGCCTACGGATCCCGTATCCAGCTCTCGGCCGCGGGTTTCTACAAGACGCCGAAAATTCACTGGAACCGGTCCGAGGGCCGGGGGCGGCCGTTCTTCTACTATGCCTATGGCGCTTCCTGCTCTGAGGTCAGCGTCGATACGCTGACCGGCGAGTATCAGGTCGATCGTGTCGACGTGCTCCACGATGTCGGCAAGTCGCTCAATCCGGCGCTGGATATCGGTCAGGTCGAGGGTGCCTTCGTCCAGGGCATGGGCTGGCTGACAACGGAGGAATTGTGGTGGGATGCCAAGGGCCGGCTGCGCACCCATGCGCCGTCGACCTACAAGATCCCGCTCGCCTCCGACCGGCCGCGCATCTTCAACGTCAAGCTCGCCGAATGGTCGGTCAACCGCGAGGAGACGATCCGCCGTTCCAAGGCTGTCGGCGAGCCGCCGTTCATGCTGCCGATCTCGGTTCTGGAAGCGATCTCGATGGCGGCGGCGAGCGTTGCGGCGTATCGTATCGCACCGCGCATCGACGCGCCGGCAACGCCGGAGCGGGTGCTGCTCGCCATCGAGCGGCTGCGCCGCGCGGCAAAGAACGGGTGAATGGCATGGCTGCCAAGCGCGAAGACATCAGGGATTTTCTGCGCCGGGAACCGGATTGCGTGCTCGTCGAGGTGACGGGTGCCGCCGGTTCGACGCCGCGCGATACCGACGCCTGGATGCTGGTGACAGCCGAGCGCATCTTCGGCACGATCGGCGGCGGCCAGCTCGAATATATGGCCATCGATCACGCCCGCCGGGCTCTGCGGCAAGGTCTGCCGGCCGAACCGATGGATGTGCCGCTCGGCCCGGAAATCGGCCAATGCTGCGGCGGCCGCGTCGGCCTTGCCTTCACGGCCATGAATACCGACCTCTCGACACAACTCATCGCCCGTTGCGACCATGAAATGGCGGCTCGACCGCATGTCTATATCTTTGGCGCCGGGCATGTCGGCGATGCGCTCGCCATGGCTCTTTCGCTGGTTCCGTTGCGCATCATTCTCGTCGATACCCGCGAGGACGAACTGTCCGCATCCAATGTGCCTAGTATCGAGACCTGCCTGACGGCGGTGCCGGAAGCTTTGGTGCGCGATGCTCCGGCGGGAAGTTCTTTCGTCATCCTCACCCATGACCACGCGCTGGATTTCCTGATCGCTGCGGAGGCACTGCGCCGCGACGATGCCGCCTATGTCGGCATGATCGGCTCAAAGACGAAGCGCGCGACCTTCAAGAACTGGCTCTCCCGCGAAGTCGGCCGCGCCGATCTCTTCGACCGCCTGATCTGCCCGATCGGCGGCACGGCGGTGAAGGACAAGCGGCCGGCGGTGATTGCGGCATTGGCCGCCGCCGAGATCATGACGGCGGCCCTCAATCATGATGTTGCCAAAGTTGGCACCGCACGAAGCAACCGCGCCACAGCGAGCGCACGATAGTCGCTACTCCAGCATCTTGCTGATCATCCGCTGACAGCGCTCGGCCATGAAATCGATCATCAGGCGGACCTTCGGGTCCTGGAAGCGCTTGTGCGGATAGATCGCGGCGAGCTGGACGGTGGCCGGCGGGGTGTCTTTCAGGATTTCCACCAGCGTGCCGTCGTTGAGATGGGCTTTGACCTCGAACAGCGGCTTGTTGATGATGCCGCGACCTTCCAGCGCCCATTGGGTCAGCACGTCGCCGTCGTCGGAATCGTAGGGGCCGCCGATTTCCAGCTTGCGAATGCCGTCCGGCGTCTGCAGTGTCCAGTAATATTCCTTCGAGCCCGGATAGCGCAAAAGCAGACAGTCGTGCTTGTCGTCGATGAGGGCATCCGGCGTCTGCGGTATGCCGCGTTTCGCCAGATAGCCGGGGGCGGCGCAGACAACGCGCTGGCAGTTGAGGATGCCGCGCATGCGCAGGTTGGAATCTTCGAGCACGCCGAGCTTGAAGGCGACATCGACGCCTTCGCTCAAAATATCGACATTGTGGTCGGAGAGGCGCAGGCGCACCTCGATATCCGGATACTTGTCGTGGAATTCGGGAATGCCGGAGGCGATCAGCCGCCGGCCCATGCCGAGCGGCGCGGTGATCCGCAGCGACCCCTTGGGATTGTGCGAGAGATCGGCAATCGCGCTTTCGGCCTCGTTGACCGCCTCGATGATCTTGACGGCGCCCAGATAGAAGACGCGGCCATGTTCGGTCGGCGACAGCTTGCGCGTCGTGCGGTTGAACAGGCGCACGCCGAGGTGTTTTTCCAGTTCCTTGATACGGTTGCTGGCCACAGCCGGCGTCACCCGCTGGTCGCGGCCGGCGGAGGAAAGCGTACCGAGTTCGACGACGCGGACGAAGACGCGGATGTTATCGAGATAGGACATGGCACCCTTCTACCACAGGCAGCAACCGATCACAGCGGGGGTGATCTTATAGATTTTTTTGAAAGTGTTCGGGATTAGCCGGCATTTCGGTTGGTATCGCGCGATGGCAGAAGTCTCCCAAACAGGGAGGCCCACATGTATGAATACGCCATTGCCTGGGACTGGCTGACCTTTGCCGTCCGCTGGCTCCACGTCATCACCGCCATCGCCTGGATCGGTTCGTCGTTCTATTTCGTCGCGCTCGATCTTGGCCTGCGCAAGCGTCCGGACCTTCCGGCCGGCGCCTATGGCGAGGAATGGCAGGTGCATGGCGGCGGCTTCTACCATATCCAGAAATACCTGGTGGCACCGTCCAACATGCCGGAACACCTGATCTGGTTCAAATGGGAATCCTATGTCACCTGGCTTTCCGGCTTCGGCATGCTGTGTCTGGTCTATTATGCCGGCGCCGATCTCTACCTGATCGATCCGAACGTTCTCGATGTCTCCAAGCCCGTCGCCATCGGCATATCGCTCGCCTCGCTGGCCTTCGGCTGGATCATCTACGACCTGATCTGCAAGTCGCCGTTCGGCAATGACAATACGCGGCTGATGGTGGCGCTCTATTTCATCCTGGTCGCGGTTGCCTGGGGTTATACGCAGCTGTTCACCGGCCGCGCCGCCTTCCTGCATCTCGGCGCCTTCACCGCGACGATCATGTCCGCCAACGTGTTCTTCATCATCATGCCGAACCAGCGCATCGTCGTCGCCGACCTGATCGCGGGCCGCACGCCGGACGCCAAATACGGCAGGATCGCCAAGCAGCGCTCGACGCACAACAACTACCTGACGCTGCCCGTGCTGTTCCTGATGCTGTCGAACCACTATCCGCTGGCCTTCGGCACTGAGTTCAACTGGATCATCGCCTCGCTGGTGTTCCTGATGGGCGTCACCATCCGCCACTATTTCAACACGCGCCACGCCAATGCCGGCAACCCGACCTGGACCTGGCTGGCCACCGTGCTGCTGTTCATCGTCATCATGTGGCTTTCGACCGTGCCGAAGATCCTGACCGGCGAGCCGGAACAGGTTTCGGCAGTGCAACAGCCCTTTGTGACGGCGGAGGCCTTTCCGAAGGTGCGCGACACCATTCTTGGCCGCTGTGCGATGTGCCATGCGCAGGAACCGGGCTGGGAGGGCATGATCAAGCCGCCGAAGGGGGTGGTGTTGGAGACCGACGCCGAGATCGCCGCCCATGCGCGCGAAATCTACCTGCAGGCCGGCCGCTCGCATGCGATGCCGCCGGCAAACGTGACGGCCGTGACCGACGACGAGCGCAAGCTGCTGGCCGCCTGGTACGAGACAGTTGTGAACGGAGGAAAAACCCAATGAGCGAACTCCTGATCCGTGGACGCGTGCTGACCTTTGTCGATGAGCCGAAGGGTATCGATGATACCGCATCGTACCTCACCGTGGACGATGGGGCGGTTCTGGTGCGTAACGGCAAGATCGCAGCCGTCGGCGATTATGCCGATATTCGCAAGGCCGCGACCGCCGACGTGACGGTGGCCGATCATCGGCCACATCTGATCCTGCCCGGTCTGATCGATACGCATCTGCATTTTCCGCAGACGCAGGCGATCGCCTCCTATGGCGCGCAACTGCTCGAATGGCTGAACACCTATATTTTCGTCGAGGAACAGAAATTCGCGCAAGCCGAACACGCGGCCTTCATCGCCGGACGGTTCATGGACGAGCTGCTGTCCAATGGCACGACGACGGCGGTGGCCTATTGTTCGGTGCATCCGCAAAGCGTCGATGCCTATTTCACGGCGGCCGAACAGCGCGGCATGCTGATGGTCGGCGGCAAGGTGATGATGGACCGCAATGCGCCGGACGCGCTGCGCGACACGCCGCAAAAGGGCTATGACGAGACCAGGCGGCTGATCGGCAAATGGCACGGACGCGGCAGGGCGCAGTATGCGATCAGCCCGCGCTTTGCCATCACCTCGACACCGGAGCAGATGGAGATGAGCCGGGCATTGGTACGCGAGCATCCGGATTGCTACGTGCAGACGCATCTGTCCGAAAACAAGGACGAGATCGCCTTTGCCACCTCGCTCTATCCGGATGCGAAGGACTATACCGACATCTATGCCCGCTACGATCTCCTGACCGACAAGACGCTGCTCGGGCACTGCATTTATCTCAGCGACCGGGAGATTTCGGTGCTGGCGGAGACCGGGGCGGTCGGCGTGTTCTGCCCGACCTCCAATCTCTTCCTCGGCTCCGGCCTGTTCGACCGCGACCGCTTCGACCGGCTCGGCGCCCGCTGGTCGGTGGCAACCGATGTCGGGGCGGGCACCAGCTTCTCGATGCTGGAGACGATGGACGAGGCCTACAAGGTTCTGCACCTGCAGGGCCAGCGCCTGTCGCCGCTCAATTCCTTCTATCGCATGACGCTGGGCAACGCCCGGGCGCTGGGTCTTCAGGATCGCATCGGCTCGCTGCACGTGGGCGCCGACGCCGATATCGTTGTGCTCGACTCGAGTGGCAAATCGGCGATGGAGCTGAGGATGCGTACCGCGAAATCGCTGGTCGAGGAACTGTTCATCCTGCAGACGATGGGCGACGATCGTTGCGTCGCCGAGGTCTATGTGGCGGGCAAGGCGATGAAGGCGCGGAAGGTGAATGCCGCTGCGCGGGTGTTGGAGACGGTGTGAGATTTATACCCTCCCCTTGAGGGGGGTGAATTTCCTCTTCTCCCCGCTGGGGAGAAGAGGGAAATCGCGGCAGCTTCAACGCCCTTCAGCCACGCCCGGAAAATCCGCCGTGGGTTTGCTTTTGTGTTACTTGGCCGGGGCGCTGGAAAGTGCCGATGACTAAGTAATTTATATGACGCCTTCCAGCGCCCCGTTCAGTGTCTTTTGCCGCGCTTCTCAGGTTCTTCTACGCCTCTCCCTTTTCGAGGAGAGACCTCCAATGCCCCGGCCCGGCCGCTTATCCGCCGAGCCTTTCAATGAGGCGGGGTACCATCCTGGACCGTCGTAAGACGGTGTGATGACCCGGCACGCCCGGTTCATTCACGAACCGGAGGAGAACCGCCTTTCACGCAGCCCCGGGGATTTCGCGCGCGTTTCGCCAAACCGTCCGGGCACCGGCCCCGCCTCGCCGGCAACGCAAACCGGTGTATCCTTGGCGGAACGAGAGGAGGATCGCACGGAACGAAAGGGCGGGGATGAACGGGGATGGTTTTTTCGGTGGGCGCTGACTGGGAATGATGCTTGGGAGCGAATCCTTGGGTCAAGCCCGAGGATTATGTAGCGGGCAAGGCGATGAACGGACGGAAGCTGGAAACGGGTGCCAAACGGGCGCTGGAGACGGCGTGACGTTATCCCTCGTATGCAGCAATGCGGTAGGCCGGGAACACGTTCCGTCAATGCAAGAAGCGTACTCAAGTCTGTATTCGGGAAGCGCTGGAAAACTTAGTTGCCTATAGAGAAACAGCCCGTTACAAATGCGATACTATCTATAATTGTAGATTTTGCCGGCTTGTTTGGGGACGTCTTGTTAAAATCAAAATTGAAAAAACTCGCGAAACGGCTGTCTCGCGATCCATTGAATTCTGCTCTCTCTGAATTCGTCCGCCTGATCCCATCGGGAAGCAGGGTGCTCAATATTGGCGCTGGCGGAGAAGTGATGGATGTGATCCTCGCCAACGTTAAGACTGGTGTCGAGGTCGTCAGCTCGGACGTCGATCCAGCTCGCAAGCCTGACGTCGTGGATGATTTGACAGCGACAAAGTTGCCCGCGAAGTCGTTTGATTTCGTCATATGCGCAGAAGTGATCGAGCATGTTATCAACCCCTACGCTGCGGCGGAAAACATTCGGCACGTTTTAAAAGAAGGGGGCATGGCGTTCGTGTCAGCGCCGTTCTTTTTCCCCCTCCATGACGAGCCTTATGACTTTTTCCGGTACACTGAATTCGGGCTCCGGAAACTCTTCCAGCATTGCTCATCGATCAATATCCGGGCGAGGGCGAGTTGGGGGCGGACCGCGATGCACCTTCTGGTGCGTAGCCTGTGGTTCAAGGATAAACGCATAGACCTCGCGGTACAGTTGTTGTTCGTTTGGAACCTACCGATCTTGCTCATTCTGCGGCCGATACTGGGCCGCACCAAGACACCCTATTTCACAACAGGATTCATCTGCGTGCTGACAAAGTGACCCCGGCAGATGCCCCGGGCGCGTAGCTCCCTCTCGGGCGGAAGCCCGCGTGTTTGTCATTTCAGACGCGCTGTGCCAATTTCCGCCCCATGATGATCCGAGCCGCAAAAATCGCTGTCCTGCATACCCTGCTGGCCGCAGCGACGTTATTGCTCGGTATGGGGGTGTCGCACGCCGCCGACGACGAATGTGGCGCGCGGGCCAAGGATATTGTCCAGCACGCCTATCCCAACGCGGTAAAAGCATCCGATACCGGTTTCACCGTGGACGGCTTCGTGATCACGCTGCCGGAAGAGAGTCTGGTTGGCGACGATCCGCATGCCATCCTGTGCCGCGTCTGGCCGGCCCATCCCGAGCTGATGCTGGTCGCGGTGCCGCTGGTCGGCGCGCAATCGGATGACGGCAATACGGGCGATCTGGAACTGCTGGTGCTCGATGCGGCCAGCCTGGATGTCCGGCAACGTCTGCGCCTTGCGGGCCGCATGTCGGATGACGCGGTGCGCATCACGCAGGTTGCCTTTGATACCGCCCGTTACCAGTTGGCTCCGGGGCAAATGGCATTCGGTCTGCGCATCTTCCAGCACGGGAGCTCAGGCCCCAACCCGTTCGGAGAGGTCGGTCTCTGGCTCTATGCGATCGTGAACGGCAAGCTCGTGCCGGTGCTGGACGGGATCACGGTGAGCGACAATCACGGCGAATGGGATACCAACTGCGCCGGAACGTTTGACGAAACCAATCGCACTCTGGCGATGCAATCGACTGTTCATAACGGGTACGCGGATATTCTGGTCTCGGAGACATCGTCGTCCAGGGTTTCGGCGGTGGGGGCCAACGGCGAGTGCGGCGACCAGCAAGTGAGCCAGAAGAAATCGACCATGCGCCTCGTCTACGATGGCAAGCAATACAACGTTCCAGAGGCCTCCAAGCCACTGGATTGAACGGCTCCGGCCGTTTGCGGGCGTGCTGGTCTCCCGGCTGAAACGATTTCCGTCATCTGAACGCCGGCCCGGTTTGTTGCTCCGCGCTTTCCCGAAATAGATCGGATTCAGTTTTTGTTGGTAATTTTCCGTTAGCAATTGAAGCAGTGGGCGCGGATGCCGCCAGTTTCTGTTTTGCGTACGGGTTATTGATGCGTCTATTGGCTGTTCCAGCGATCCTTTTTGCCGCCCTTGTCCTGGCGGGCTGCACGTCGAGTTCCGGGCCGGAAAGCCTGGTATCCGGGCTGCCGTCGAAGGAGACGACGAGTTCCGTCGCGCAAGGGCCGGTACCGACGGCCGATGTCGGGGCGATCATCGCGCAGGCCGAAAATCATCCGGAACAGCTGGCATGGGCCGGCCAGGTGCCGCAGCCGCAGGCGTTCGAATCGATGACAGACGAGGGCATGGCCGTTCCGGCGGAGCGGCCGGTGGCGCTGGTCGTTCCTGACGACCCGGCCGGCAATACCGTGCGGACCCGGCGCGCGCAGATCTACAGCCGCCAGTTCCGCGATGCGCATCCGATCAATTTCGGCAAGGCTTCGCCGCGCAAACTGGCCGTGCACGGCGTCGATATTTCGCGCTGGCAGGGCGACATCGACTGGGAAAAGCTGCGGACGCAAGGCGCGAATTTCGCCTATATCAAGGCGACGGACGGCGGCGACCATCTCGATCCGATGTTCAGGAAGAACTGGAAGCGGGCCAAGGATGCCGGGCTGAAGCGCGGCGCCTATCACTTCTTCTACTGGTGCCGCACAGCCGGCGAACAGGCCGACTGGTTCATCCGCAACGTGCCGCGCGACCCGGACGCGCTGCCGCCGGTGATCGACGTCGAATATAACGGCGAATCGAGCTGCAAGTATCGCCTGTCGCGGGCCAAGGCGGTCGAGAAGATGCAGGTCTTCATGGACAAGCTGGAGCGCCACTATGGCAAGCGCCCGGTGATCTATACCGCACCGGATTTCTACCGCGACAATCTGACGGGCGAATTCAAGAACCATCCCTTCTGGCTGCGTTCGGTCGCCGCCCATCCGTCCCAGGTTTATCCGGGCCGCAAATGGCTGTTCTGGCAATATTCGGGCTCGGGGCTCTCGCACGGCGTCGAGGGCAGGATCGACCTCAATGTGTTTCACGGCAGCGAGGACGACTGGCACGACTGGGTGGCGCGCAACTGAGCTTGCTCCGCCCCAGGAAGCGGTGCTGCTGATCCGGCTTGCCCTGCCGCTCAGGCCGCTTGTGCGAACGCAGGCTGGGCTTTCGGGAATGGCCTGAACGTCATCGCGATCAGGAAGGCGCCGATGCCGATGCCCCAGGCGCCGATATAGAGCCAGCTGTAGGTGGCGAAGGTGTCGTAGATCAGGCCGCCTGCCACCGGGCCTGTCGCCATGCCGAGGCTGCCGGCCATGGCCGTTCCGCCGATGACGGTGCCCATCATCCGCTGCGGGAAGTTTTCGCGCGCCAGCACGGCGTAGAGCGGCATCACCCCGGCATAGATGAAGCCGAACAGCGCCGCCACGGCATAAAACGCCGAAAGCTCGCGCACGAAAACATAGGCAAGGGCGCCAAAAGCCTGGATGAGCAGGCCGATGACCAGGATGCGCTTGGCGCCGAACCGGTCTCCGAGAAGGCCGAAGGCGACGCGGCCGCCCATGCCGGCAAGGCCCTCGACGCTGTAGATCGACACGGCGGCGATCAGCGGGATGCCGCAGCTGACCGCGTAGCTCACCGTATGGAAGATCGGACCGGAATGGGTGGCGCAGCAGAAGAAATTCGTCAGCAGCAGGACGATGAACTGCGGCGACCTGACGGCCTGCGCCACGGTCATCCCGGACCGCGGACCTTCATCGCCGGAGGCAATTGTGCTTTCGCGCTCCTCGACGGGAGGGCTGCGCACCAGAAACGAAACGGGGATCATGATGGCGGCGGCAAGGGCGGCGATGATCAGCATCGAGGTTCGCCAGTCATAGACGGAGACGAGCCAGGCGGCGAGCGGCGACATGGTCATCGGCGCCATGCCCATGCCGGCCGAGACGAGCGAAACGGCAAGGCTGCGACGGGTATCGAACCAGCCGGTGACGCAGGCCATCATCGGCGCGAAGATGGCGGCGGTGGCGCCGCCGACGACAAGCCCGAAGACCAGCTGGAACTCGACAAGCGACGTTGCCCGGCTGGCGAGCGCCAGGCTTGCCGTCAGGATGACCGATCCCGTCAGCACGATGATGCGGGGCCCCCATCGATCCGACAGCGTGCCCCAGACCATGCTGGCGAGCGCCATGGCAAGGAAGCCGATGGTCATGGCGCTCGATATGCCGGTGACCGACCAGCCGGTATCGCGCGAGATCGGCAGGAGAAACACCGGCAGGGAAAACATGGCGCCGATGGCGAGGCAGCCGAGCAGGCCGCCGGCGGCGACAATCACCCAGCGATAGGAAGAGGCGTTCATTCCCGTGTCTCCGTTTCAAGCATGCGATGCGCGGCTCGAGTTTACGACGACGGTCCGCCGCCGCAAAGAGCCGGTTTCAGGCCGGGATGCGCCGGTCGTATTCGGTCAGATAGGCCCAGACGCGCTCGATCGGTCCGGGCAGAAGGCGTTCGATCTTCAAGGTTCCGGGCGCTGTCAGAACGCCAAAGGCATTGACGGTTGCAAGCTGGTTCATTGGTCTTCTCCTTCGCTGGGCCGATGGTTGGGGGTTTGGCGGGGAATCTTCCCAACGGGGCGTGGAATACGGAATTCATTGGGCGTAAATGATCAACCATAAGGGTGAATATAGATGCGCGAAGCTGGATAGTCAACTGTTTGGTTGAATGTTCTGTGCTGAGGTTTCGAATAAGGGCACGCAAAGCGATTGAACGCCGACCCTGCGAATGGTCGCCGCTTGGGGCCTCGTGTGAGCAGCCTGCGCCTTGTGAGAGCGGAGATTGCTATTTTGCGGTTTTCGGCGATCCTTATGTAAGCAGATACAAACCACGATCAGACCGGAACGCCCAGGAGGTGGTTCAGATGCCCTCCGTCGATTCTCTTGCCGTGAGATCGCTGTCGGCGACATTGATGTTCGATCGGGCATCGTTGGAGGCTCTCGAGGCTTTGGCGGCAGAGTCCGATCGCCGGGTCTTGCGGCGCGGTGAGGTTCTGGTTCGGGAGGCCGATCCATCCGACAGGTTTTTCATCGTGCTGTCGGGGCGCTTTGTCGTGCATAAAGGAGAATCTGCCGGCCCGGTCGCCGAGATCGGTCAGGGCGAACTCGTTGGCGAGGTCGGCTTCTTCGCAGGGCTGCCCCGGACAGCTACCGTCATTGCCGCACGTGACTCCATCGTCCTCGAAATCCGCAAGGACCACTTCGACACGGCGGCCGAGGCCTTGCCTTGCCTGCGACAGGCCGTCACCGTATTTCTGGCACGCCGTTTTGCCATGCAATCGGCCAGCTCTTCGCGCTTCAAGGACAATGGCAAGATCCGGACGGTTGCCATCGTTCCAGCCGGCGGAAGCCGCATTTCACCGATCTTCATCGCGCACCTAGAGAAAGCGTTCGATGCCGCGACGCGGGTTCAACTCGTCACCCGGGCCGACATTTGCGCACGGTTTGCCGGTCTCCCGGTCGATCACCGCCGGGTCCTCAACTGGTTGAACGAGATGGAGGCCGAAACGGAAATCATCGTCTATGTCGCCGAAGAGGAACCCAATGAATGGACACGGGTCTGCATACGCCAGGCCGATGTCGTCCTGTTGACCGGCGATGCGTCCTGTTCGCCCCGCCGGAACGCGTCGGAGGAACTGGCGCTATCGACCCACCCGGCATCGAACGCGCGGCTCGTGCTCATACACGAGAGTCGTTCGGCAACCGTCTCGGGTACCTCGGCATGGCTTGATGAGCGTCCTCACGTTGGCCATCATCATCATGTCGCGCTGGAGGACGGGGCTGACATAGAGCGGCTCGTCCGATTTATCTCCGGCAAGGCACGGGGTTACGTGGCGGCGGGCGGTGGATCCCTCGGCAGCGCCCATCTGGGCGTCTACAAGGCTTTCGTCGAGGCGGGCGCTTGTTTCGACTATCTCGGGGGCACGAGTTCCGGAGCGGCGATGATGGCCGGCTTCGCAAGCGGGCTGGATGCCGACGGGATCGACCGGGGCACGCACGACATATTCATCAAGAGCCGGGCGTTTCGTCGCCTCACGGTGCCGCATTTCGCACTTCTGGATCACAAGGTGTTCGACCGGGCGCTTCGGTTGCAATATGGCGAGGTTCTCATCGAGGATCTCTGGCTTCCGTTCTTTGCCCTTTCGAGCAATCTGAGCAGCCGTCAGCCGCATGTCCACCGTCGCGGAAAGCTCTGGCAGGCCGTTCGCGCGTCCGGCTCCATCCCCGGCGTCCTGCCGCCTTTCTTTACGGCAGACGGCGATATGCTGGTGGACGGCGCCATCATGAACAATCTGCCACTGGACCAGATGAAGGAACTCAAGACCGGACCGAATGTCGTCGTTAGCCTTGGGTCGAATGCACCGCAGAAATACCACATCGACTATGACCGCATCCCCGGAGCGACCGAACTGGCCGTCGCCTGGCTGAACCCTTTCGGTCACGCCGGCTTGCCAAAGGTCCCCAGCATGCTTCAGGTCATTGCTGCCAGCATGCTGGCGCACCGGTCACAGGACATCGCGCTTGGCGACGAGGATGTCTCGGTCTGCCCACAGCTTGCCAACCCGATCGGTTTCATGGACTGGAGCCGGCACTCCGAGTTGGTTTCGGACGCCTATGACTGGACGCGCCGATGGATCGAAGAACGGCTCCGCGAGGATAACCCGGGAGTTCGAGCGGTGCTCGGGGCCTCACGTGGTTAGGCGAGCCTGATCCAAGAACCAGCAGGAACGCCCATCTGTCAACCTGCCGATCCCCCCATCGCCCGCGTCACGCCGTCCGCCGCCGCCCGCACCACCGGACCCAGTGCCGTAAGCGTCTCGTCCGGTAGCCGCACCGCCGGGCCCGACACGGAAATCCCGGCGATTGCTTCGCCATATTCGTTGAAGATCGGGGCGGCGAGGCAACGCATGCCCAGCGTGTGTTCCTCGTCGTCGATCGACCAGCCGCGGGTGCGGATAAGCTCAATATCGGCGAGCAGCCTGGGCAGGGTGTCGCGGGTTTTTTCGGTGAAGCGGGCGAGGGGGCGGGGGGAGAGCAGGCGTTCGATGTCGGCGTTGTTCCAGGTCGAGAGAATGGCCTTGCCGATGCCGGACGCGTGGATCGGGCCGCGGCGGCCGGGGCGGAAGAAGGCGCGCATCGGCGCATGGCTTTCGACCTGCGAGATGAAGACGACATCGCCGCCGTCCTCAATGCCGATATTGGCGGTTTCGCCCGAATGTTCCATCAGCTGTTTCAGGAACGGGCGGCTGATCGTGCCGAGCTTGCGGAAGCGCAGGAAGGCATTGCCGATCTCGAAGGCTTTCAGTCCGATCGTCCAGGCGCCGGTCTCGGCATCGTGGGCGACCATGCCGTGCCCCTCCAGCGAGGTGAGCAGGCGGTGGACGGTGGAGGGGGCCATGCCGGATTGGTCGGAAAGGTCGGTGAGGGCCGCACCTTCACCGGATGCGACGAGGTCGAGCAGTTTCAGGCTGCGGTCGAGAACCTGGACGGAGGAAGGGGCGGCGTTTTCGCTCGCCTTGCGGCCGGGCTTGGCACGGAGGGCATCCTGTCTCGATGGTTGCGGCTTGTCGGGCATGTCGGCTCCGTGTGTTTCGTAGGTGATGACATATTGCATCGCTGCCTGAAGCGGAACGATTGTGGGGTGCATTCGGCTTCTTCCCCTTCTCCCCAGCGGGGAGAAGAGGGAGGGCGTGGCCGGGCCCTGAAATCCATAGCGATTTTTCATGCTCCCAGCGGCCTCCATTCATAGCGGATTCGTTGAAAATGTTTATTTCCACATGATGGGAATGATTTCCATTCAATAATTGCCTGATGGAAAAAAATGTCTACCCTGATCCTCACACGATGGAGGAGACAGTCATGGCGAAAATGCGCGCAGTCGATGCGGCGGTTCTGGTTCTGGAGAGGGAAGGCGTCGATTGCGCCTTCGGGGTTCCGGGGGCGGCGATCAATCCCTTTTATTCGGCGCTGAAGGCGCGCGGCTCGGTGCGCCACATTCTGGCGCGGCATGTCGAGGGCGCTTCCCATATGGCGGAAGGCTATACCCGCGCCCGCCACGGCAATATCGGCGTCTGCATCGGCACCTCGGGGCCGGCCGGCACCGACATGATCACCGGGCTCTATTCGGCCCAGGCGGATTCGATCCCGATCCTCTGCATCACCGGCCAGGCGCCGCGCGCCCGGCTCGACAAGGAGGATTTCCAGGCGGTCGATATAGCCAGGATCGCCGGGCCGCTGACCAAGTGGGCGGTCACCGTCATGGAGCCGGCGCTGGTGCCGTTCGTGTTCCAGAAGGCCTTCCACCTGATGCGCTCGGGCCGTCCCGGTCCGGTGCTGATCGACCTGCCGGTCGATGTGCAGCTCGCCGAAATCGAGTTCGACATCGACACCTATGCGCCGCTTGAGCCCTACAAGCCGGCGGCGACGCGGGCGCAGGCCGAAAAGGCGATCGCCATGCTGAACGCAGCGGAGCGGCCGCTGATCGTTGCCGGCGGCGGCATCATCAATGCGGATGCGTCCGATCTGCTCACGGAATTTGCCGAGATCACCGGCATTCCGGTCATCCCGACACTGATGGGCTGGGGCACGATCCCGGACGATCATCCGCTGATGGCCGGCATGTGCGGGCTGCAGACGTCGCACCGCTACGGCAATGCCAACTTGCTCGCCTCCGACTTCGTGCTCGGGGTCGGCAACCGCTGGGCCAATCGCCACACCGGCAACGTGCCGACCTATACGGAAGGCCGCACCTTTGTTCATGTCGATATCGAACCGACGCAGATCGGCCGTGTCTTCGCGCCTGATTTCGGCATCGTCTCGGATGCGGGCGCGGCCCTCAAGCTGTTTCTCGATGTCGCCACCGAATGGAAGACGGCGGGCAAGCTGAAGGACTGGTCGGGCTGGGCGGAGGAGTGCCGCGAACGCAAGCGGACCATGCTGCGCAAGACGCATTTCGACCAGACGCCGCTGAAGCCACAGCGTGTCTACGAGGAGATGAACAAGGCATTCGGCCGCGACACCTGCTATGTCTCGACCATCGGGCTCAGCCAAATCGCCGGCGCGCAGTTCCTGCATGTCTATCGCCCACGCAACTGGATCAATTGCGGCCAGGCCGGCCCGCTCGGCTGGACACTGCCGGCAGCGCTCGGCGTGCGGGCAGCCGATCCGGACAGGACGATCGTGGCGCTTTCGGGCGACTATGATTTCCAGTTCATGATCGAGGAACTGGCCGTCGGCGCCCAGCACAAGCTGCCTTACCTGCATGTGGTCGTGAACAATTCCTATCTCGGCCTGATCCGTCAGGCGCAGCGCGGTTTTGCGATGGATTTCGAAGTCAGCCTTGCCTTCGACAATATCAACGCATCCGGGGATGCCGAGAAGGGCTACGGCGTCGATCATGTGGCAGTCGCCGAAGGGCTCGGCTGCAAGGCGATCCGGGTGAGGAGCCCGAACGAGTTCCAGGAGGCGTTCGCAAGGGCCAAGGACCTGATGAATGAGCATCAGGTTCCGGTCGTGATCGAATTCATCCTCGAGCGCGTCACCAATATTTCGATGGGCGCCGATATCAATGCGGTGGTCGAGTTCGAGGAGCTGGCCGAACGTGGCGAGGATGCCCCGACGGCGATCATGGCGCTGCTCGACTGACAGAAAATACGGAGGAAACATCATGCCCAAGTTTGCGGCAAACCTGACCATGCTTTTCAACGAGGTGCCGTTCCTCGACCGGTTCGCGCTGGCCGCCAAGGCCGGGTTCACGGCGGTGGAATATCTCTTTCCCTATGATTTCGACGCCAGGGCGCTGAAGGCGGCGCTGGAGGTCAATGGCCTGACGCAGGTGCTGCACAACCTGCCGGCCGGCGACTGGGCCGCCGGCGAGCGCGGCATCGCCGTCCTTCCCGACCGGATCGACGAATTCCGCCGTGGCGTGGCGTCCGCCATCGACTACGCGACGGCGCTCGGCTGCACGCAGATCAACTGCCTCTCGGGCATTGCGCCGGTCGGCGTTTCGGATGCGGTGCTGCGGGCGACGTTCGTTGCCAATCTGCGGCTGGCGGCGAGCGAACTCAGCAAACACGGCATCCGGCTGCTGATCGAGCCGATCAACCGCTTCGATATTCCCGGCTTCTACCTCAACACGGTGGAGCAGGCGGCGTCGATCATCGCCGAAGTCGGCAGCGACAACCTGTTCATCCAGTACGACCTCTACCACCAGCAGCGCACCGAGGGCGAGCTGATCGGCACGTTCAGGAAGCACCAGGCGCAGATTGCCCATATCCAGTTGGCCGATAATCCCGGCCGCAACGAACCGGGCACCGGCGAGATCAACTATCCCTTCGTCTTCGAGGCGCTGGATGCGGCCGGCTATGACGGTTTCATCGGCTGCGAATACAAGCCGCGCACCACGACATCCGAAGGGCTCGGCTGGCTTGCATCAGCCACATCCGCCCGCGGCGCAGACATCATCAGGATCAGGAGTTAAGCATCATGGCCACAATCGGCTTTATCGGACTGGGTATCATGGGCACGCCGATGGCGCGCCACCTGCAGGATGCCGGCCACACCGTTATTACCTCGAAATTCCACATCCCGCCGAAGCAGGAGCTCATCGACAACGGCCTGCGCTTTGCCGACACCCCGAAGGCTTTGGCGGACAAGGTCGACATCACCATCCTGATGCTGCCGGATACGCCGGATGTGAAGGACGTCCTGTTCGGCGAAAACGGCGTCGCCTCCGGCCTGTCGAAGGGCAAGCTGGTGATCGACATGAGCTCGATCTCGCCGATCGACACCAAGGAATTTGCCAGGAAGATTCGCGAGACGGGCGCCGAATATATGGACGCCCCGGTCTCCGGCGGCGAAGTCGGCGCCAGGAACGCGTCGCTGTCTATCATGGCAGGCGGTACCGAAGGAAGTTTCGAGCGGGCGCTGCCGCTGTTCAAGCTGATGGGCAAGAACATCACGTTGGTCGGCGATTGCGGCGACGGGCAGGTGACCAAGGTTGCCAACCAGATCATCGTTGCCTTGACGATAGAGGCGGTTTCGGAAGCGCTGGTCTTTGCATCGAAGGCCGGTGCCGATCCGGCGCGGGTGCGCGAAGCCCTGATGGGCGGCTTTGCCTCGTCGCGTATCCTCGAAGTGCATGGCGACCGGATGATCAAGCGCACCTTCGAGCCGGGCTTCCGCATCTCGCTGCACCAGAAGGATCTCAATCTGGCACTGCAAGGAGCAAAATCGCTCGGCATCTCGCTGCCGAACACGGCGGCAACCCAGGAACTGTTCAACAGCTGCGCCGCCAATGGCGACGCCAACCTCGATCACTCGGGCCTCGTCACGGCTCTGGAACGCATGGCCAACCACGCGGTCGCCTGACGACAGGACCGGGCGGCCAGGAGGAGGGCCGCCCGGTCTCTTTCATGAATAAGGATAAAGACATGGCCGTGATCGCCGACCCGAAAGCCTTTCTGGAAACGCTGTTTCATGCGGCGATCGCTGCCGCCGATCCGGCCAGGGTGCTGGCCGCCAGTCTGCCGGAAAGGCCGAAGGGCCGCACCGTGGTGATCGGCGCCGGCAAGGGTGCGGCCCAGATGGCGCAGGTGTTCGAGCGGCTTTGGGAGGGGCCGCTCTCGGGCGCGGTCGTGACACGCTACGGATATGGCGCCCGTTGCGAGCGGATCGAGGTGCTGGAGGCATCGCATCCGCTGCCGGACGAGAACGGGCTGACGGCGTCGCGGCGCTTGCTGGAGGAGGTTAGCGGGCTTGGCGAGGACGATCTGGTCGTGGCGCTGATCTGCGGTGGCGGCTCGGCGCTGTTGCCGTTGCCGGCGGGCGACCTGACGCTTCAAGATGAGATTGCGGTCAACCGGGCGCTGCTGGCATCCGGAGCGCCGATCAGCGCGATGAATGCGATCCGCAAGCATGTTTCCGGCATCAAGGGCGGGCGGCTGGCGGCTGCGGCCTGGCCGGCGAAGGTCGTGTCGCTGGTGGTGTCGGATATTCCTGGCGACGATCCGGCGCTGGTGGCCTCGGGGCCGACGATTCCCGATGCGAGTACACGGGAGGATGCGCTGCGTTATATCGAGCGTTACCGGCTCGATCTGCCGGAGAAAGTGATGGCATTCATCCGCAGCGATGCATCCGCTGCGCCAAGTCCATCCGATCCGCGCTTCTCGCGAAACCATGTGCAACTCGTCGCATCCGCGGCTGTTTCTCTGGAGGCGGCGGCCGAAAAGGCGCGGGCCGCCGGTATCGAAGCCGTCATTCTGTCGGATGCGATGGAAGGCGAGGCGCGCGAGGTCGGGCGCGTCCATGCGGCGATTGCCCGCGAAGTGGCAGCGCGCAACCGGCCTTTCCGCAAACCCGTGGTCATTCTCTCGGGCGGCGAGACCACGGTGACGATCCGCGGCAAGGGCAGGGGTGGGCGCAACAGCGAATTTCTGCTGTCACTGGCCCTGGGCATCGATGGAGCGGAGGGCATTGCAGCGCTCGCGGCAGATACCGATGGCATCGACGGGTCGGAGGACAATGCGGGGGGCTTTGCCGATGGAACGACTGTTGCGCGTCTTGCCAAGGCCGGTGTCGATGGGGCTGCTCTGCTCGACCGTAACGACAGCTGGTCGGCATTCGATGCGATCGGCGACATTTTCAAGCCGGGCCCGACGGGCACCAATGTCAATGATTTCCGGGCGATTCTCGTCCAATAGGCACTTTCGCCGATATAATCCTCAACCGCTTGTCCGCAGCCAGCCATCGATCCCCTGCGCCGCCGCCCGACCGGTCGCGAAACACGCGGTCAGCAGATAGCCACCGGTCGGCGCTTCCCAATCGAGCATTTCGCCGGCAGCAAAGAGGCCAGGGACAGCTTTCAGCATGAAACGATCATCCACACCGTGAAGGCCAATGCCGCCCGCCGAGGAGATTGCCTCGGCAATGGGACGCGGCCGGACGACGGGAATGGGAAGCGCCTTGATCAAATGCGCCAACTGCGCGGCATCGTTGAGAATGGACTGGGCCCCAAGTTCGCGCACCAGAGCAGCCTTGACGCCTTCAAGACCGCCGCCCTTGCGCAGGCGATTGGAGAGGCTTGCCTTTGCGTCCTGCCTTGCAAGGTCCTTTGCCAGACGCGCGACACTTCTTCCTGGAGAAAGATCGACGATGAGGCTTGCCTCCCCCTGCCGGATCAGCCGGTCCCGCAATGCCGCAGCATGCGCATAGACGAGACTGCCTTCGATGCCGTGCCGGGAGACCACGAACTCGCCCTGAAACGTGCCGGCGTCCGATGTGGTGGTGACCGACTTCAAGGGCGCTCCGGCAAAGCGCGTTTTGAAGACATCGCTCCAGTCGACATCGAAGCCGCAATTGGCGGGCTGAAGGTCGTTCACTCTGACGCCCCGGTCGCGCAAAAGCGTGGTCCAGGCGCCGTCCGACCCGAGGCGCGGCCAGCTGGCGCCGCCGAGCGCAAACAGGGTGGCGTCGCTGCGGATCGTTGTGGGGCCACCGGGTGTTTCGAAGGCAAGACCGCCATCTGCAAAACCCCTCCAGCGGTGGCGGGTCAGCAGCGTCACGCCCTGTGCCTCCAGCCTCCCCAGCCAGGCGCGCAGAAGCGGTGAGGCCTTCATGACATTCGGGAAGACGCGGCCCGATGTGCCGACGAATGTCTCCGTGCCGAGACCGGTGGCCCATGTCCGCACGTCTTCGGGCGTGAAGGCATCAAGCGCCGGGCGCAGTCGCCCGGATGCATCTCCGAAACGGGTGGCGAAGCGCTGGTAGTCTTCGGAATGGGTGATGTTGAGGCCGGACTTGCCGGCGAGCAGGAATTTACGCCCGAAGGTCGGCATGGCGTCGTAGACCGTGACGGCATGGCCGGAGAGCGACAGCACCTCCGCCGCCATCAGCCCCGCCGGCCCGCCGCCGATGATTGCGATCTGCTTTCCCGTCATGAATTGCCCAGTGCCGATTCTCGTGGTCCAGTCTTGGCGTTTGCTGAGGCCCGGCGCAAGGGCGGCGTTGATCTTGCCCCGCCATCGCCGGAACGCAAACAACCGGTTTTGCATCGCAATTTTTGCAAATCGTGCGCACAACTTCCTGTCTTGGTTCGGAAATTGTCGGGCACGTGTGATAGTGTCATCAGACGTGTTGACCGGACGGGAAGAGGAGCCTGCCCGGTCTGTGTCTGACGGCTGCGATCTCGGGAGGAGGTTCGATGTATTCAGGCGGTTTGAGCTTTGCCTTGGGCGAAGAGATCGAGGCTCTGCGTGAGACCGTGCGTCGGTTTGCCGGCGAACGCATCGCGCCGAAGGCAGCCGATATCGACAGGGACAACAGCTTTCCGATGCCGCTCTGGCGGGAGATGGGCGAACTCGGGCTGCTCGGCATCACGGCGGGCGAGGACTACGGCGGCATCGGTCTCGGTTATCTCGCCCATTGCGTGGCGATGGAGGAGATCAGCCGGGCGTCGGCGTCGGTGGGCCTGAGCTACGGGGCGCATTCCAATCTCTGTGTCAACCAGATCAACCGCAACGGCTCCGGCGCGCAGAAGGCCCGTTATCTGCCCAAGCTGATTTCCGGCGAACATGTCGGGGCACTGGCGATGTCGGAGCCCGGAGCCGGGTCCGATGTGGTGTCGATGAAACTGCGCGCCGACAAGCGCGGCGACCGCTACGTGCTGAACGGCAACAAGATGTGGATCACCAACGGGCCGGATGCGGACGTTCTGGTCGTCTACGCCAAAACCGACCCGGAAGCAGGGCCGCGCGGCATCACGGCGTTCCTGGTGGAGAAGGATTTCGCCGGGTTCTCCACCGGCCAGAAGCTCGACAAGCTCGGCATGCGCGGCTCCAACACCTGCGAACTGATCTTCAGCGATTGCGCTGTGCCGGAGGAGAATGTTCTCGGTACTTTAGGTGGCGGCGTCCGCATCCTGATGTCGGGGCTCGACTATGAACGCGTCGTGCTGTCCGCCGGGCCGCTCGGGATCATGGCGGCTTGCCTCGACGTCGCGGTCCCCTATCTGCATGAGAGAAAGCAGTTCGGCCAGCCGATCGGCGAATTCCAGCTGATGCAGGGCAAGATCGCCGACATGTATGTGACGATGAACGCCGCGCGGGCTTACGTCTATGCCGTGGCCGCCGCCTGCGACCGGGGCGAGACGACGCGCAAGGATGCGGCGGGATGCATCCTTTACGCGGCGGAACGGGCAACGGCGCTGGCGCTGGAAACCATCCAGGTGCTGGGCGGCAACGGCTATACCAACGACTATCCGGCGGGCCGGTTGCTCAGGGATGCGAAGCTTTACGAGATCGGTGCCGGAACCTCGGAAATCCGCCGCATGCTGATCGGCAGGGAGCTGTTCGGCGAGACGGCGTAACGCGGGAGGAGAGCAGGATGTTTGGTCGATCGGGGGATGAATGGCCGTTCTGAAATCGCAGGTTTCGACGTCGTCGGAAACATTCCGTGCCAACAGCGCGGCGATGGCCGAGGCGATGCGCGTTGTCGAGGAGGCGGCCGTTCTGGCCGCCGGCGGCGGCGGCGAGGTGGCGCGCGAACGGCATGTGAGCCGCGGCAAGATGCTGCCGCGCGAGCGCGTTGCGCAGCTGATCGATCCGGCGACGCCGTTTCTGGAAATCGGCCTGACCGCCGCGCACGGGCTTTACAAGGGCGAGGCTCCGGGGGCGGGACTGGTGACGGGCATCGGCCGTGTTTCCGGCCGCGACTGCATGATCGTCTGCAACGACGCCACGGTCAAAGGCGGCACCTATTATCCGATGACGGTGAAGAAGCACTTGCGGGCGCAGGAGATTGCCGCGGAAAACAACCTGCCCTGCATCTATCTGGTCGATTCCGGCGGTGCCAACCTGCCGAACCAGGACGAGGTCTTTCCGGATCGCGATCACTTCGGCCGCATCTTCTACAATCAGGCCAATATGTCGGCCGCCGGCATTCCGCAGATCGCCGTGGTGATGGGCTCGTGCACGGCGGGCGGCGCCTATGTGCCGGCCATGTCGGACGAGGCTGTTATCGTCGAAGGGCAGGGCACGATCTTCCTCGCGGGGCCGCCGCTGGTGCGCGCCGCGACCGGCGAGATCGTCTCCTCCGAGGATCTCGGCGGCGGCGATGTTCATACCCGCCTTTCGGGTGTTGCCGATCATCTGGCGCGCGACGATGCGCATGCGCTGGCGCTGGCGCGGCGGGCGGTCGCCAACCTCAACCGACCAAGGATTGCCACCGTCGAGCGGCAGGCACCGGAGGAGCCGGTCTACAATCCCGACGACATTCCGGGCATTGTCCCATCCGACCTGCGCACGCCCTATGACATTCGCGAGGTGATTGCCCGCATCGTCGACGGTTCGCGGCTGGACGAGTTCAAGGCGCGCTATGGCTCAACGCTGGTCTGCGGTTTCGCCCATGTGCACGGCATTCCCGTCGGCATCATCGCCAACAATGGCGTGCTGTTTTCGGAATCGGCGCTGAAGGGCACTCATTTCGTCGAGCTGTGCTCGCAGCGCAAGATCCCGCTCGTCTTCCTGCAGAACATCACCGGCTTCATGGTCGGGCGGAAATACGAGACGGAGGGGATCGCCAAGCACGGCGCCAAGCTGGTGACGGCGGTGGCAACGACCAAGGTGCCGAAGATCACCATGCTGGTCGGCGGCTCTTTCGGGGCGGGCAATTACGGCATGGGCGGCCGGGCGTTTTCGCCGCGTTTCCTCTGGACCTGGCCGAACAGCCGGATTTCTGTGATGGGCGGCGAGCAGGCGGCCGGTGTGCTGGCGACCGTGCGGGGTGACGCGCTAAAGCGGGCGGGTACCCCCTGGAGCGAAGAGGACGAGGCGAAGTTCAAGCAGCCGGTTCTCAACCTGTTCGAAACCCAGAGCCACCCGCTCTACGCCTCGGCCCGGCTTTGGGACGACGGCATCATCGACCCCCGCAGGAGCCGCGACGTGCTGGCGCTGTCTCTTTCAGCAGCATTGAATGCACCGATTGCCGATACCCGCTTTGGCCTGTTCAGGATGTGAGGAGAAAGACCATGAAACGTGAAGCCTTCAATGCCAAGAATGCTCCCCAGCCGCGCGGCGGTTATTCGCAGGCCGTGCGGCTTGAGGATTTTACGCGGCTGCTGCTGGTCAGCGGCCAGATTCCGGCGGATTCCGACGACACCGTGCCCGCAAGCTTCGAGGCACAGGCGCGGCAGGTCTGGCTCAACATCGATGCACAGCTGAAGGCGGCCGGCATGACCAAGGCGGATATCGTCAAGGTGACGACCTATCTCGCCGACCGGCACCATACGATCGCCAACCGCGAGATCCGCAGCGAGTATCTCGGGCACCTGGCGCCGGCGATGACGGTGGTGATCGCCGGCATCTTCGACGAGAGCTGGCTGCTTGAGGTCGAAATCGTCGCAGCACAATAGTCCACCGGAAGACATCGATGTTCTCGAAGATCCTCATTGCCAATCGCGGCGAAATCGCCTGCCGCATCATCCGCACGGCGCGGCGCCTGGGCGTGCGCACCGTCGCGGTCTATTCCGATGCGGATGCCGGCGCCCTGCATGTCGAACTGGCGGACGAGGCTTTTCGCATCGGTGGCGCATCGCTAAGCGACAGTTATC
Organism: Rhizobium herbae; assembly: GCF_017873135.1. GTDB lineage: Bacteria > Pseudomonadota > Alphaproteobacteria > Rhizobiales > Rhizobiaceae > Pararhizobium > Pararhizobium herbae. Next base: position 387,761 of record NZ_JAGGJV010000006.1, read on the forward strand.
TGTCCGGTGAGCGCATCATCGCGGCGGCGCAGCGATCCGGAGCGCAGGCCGTCCATCCCGGATATGGGTTTCTTTCGGAGAATGCGGAATTTGCCGAAAGCGTCGAGGCTGCGGGACTGGTGTTCATCGGCCCGTCACCGGCAGCCATTCGCGCCATGGGGCTGAAGGATGCGGCAAAGGCGCTGATGGAGCAATCGGACGTGCCGGTGGTTCCCGGCTATCACGGCGACAACCAGGATGCCGCGTTTCTCGGCGAGCAGGCCATGGGGATCGGCTTTCCGGTGCTGATCAAGGCGCGGGCCGGCGGCGGCGGCAAGGGCATGCGACGGGTCGACCGGGCGGAGGATTTTGGTCCGGCGCTCGAAGCGGCACGGCGGGAGGCGCAAGCTGCCTTCGGCGACGGCGCCGTGCTGATCGAGAAATACCTGCTGCGGCCGCGCCATATCGAAATCCAGGTCTTCGGCGACCGGCATGGCAATGTCGTGCATCTGTTCGAACGGGACTGCTCCCTGCAACGGCGGCACCAGAAGGTGATCGAGGAAGCACCGGCGCCCGGCATGACGGCGGAAATGCGCCGGGCCATGGGCGATGCGGCGGTCCGCGCGGCACGGGCCATCGACTATTGCGGCGCGGGCACGGTCGAGTTCATCGCCGATGTCTCCGATGGTCTCTGGCCGGACAAGTTCTTTTTCATGGAAATGAACACGCGCCTTCAGGTCGAGCATCCGGTGACGGAGGCGATCACCGGGGTCGATCTGGTCGAATGGCAATTGCGGGTGGCGAGCGGCGAGCCGCTGCCGAAAAAACAATCCGACATCGCCATCGAGGGATGGGCTTTCGAAGCGCGGGTCTATGCCGAGGACCCGGCGCGCGGGTTCCTCCCCTCGACCGGCACGCTGTCCTATCTTGCCTTCCCGGCCGGCGGGGTCCGGGTCGATGCGGGTGTGCGGCAAGGCGATCGCGTCAGCCCGTATTACGACCCGATGATCGCCAAGGTGATCGTTCATGGGCCGACCAGAACGGCAGCGCTCGCCAGTCTGACCGAGGCGCTGCAAAGCAGCCATATCGGCGGCGTTGCCAACAATCTGGATTTTCTCGCCCGGCTGAGCCAGCAACCGGATTTTGCCTTCGGATATCCCGATACCGGGTTGATCGACCGTGAGCTCGAGGCGTTGACCAAAAACGAGGCGCCCGCCGACGCGGTGGTGGCGCTTGCTGCTGTTTTCTCTCTGGGCGCCCTGAAAACCCCGCCGGCCGGCGATCCCTGGCTGTCGCTCGGCCATTGGCAGCTCTGGGGGCAGGCGACCCGCACGGCGACGCTGGACCATGCCGGCGAACGCCACATCCTGCGCGTGGCGGCGCGCGGGCTGGATCTGTTTGCCGTCCACATCGGCAACCGCGTCGTTCCTGTGCGCATTGGCAGCCGGTCGGAAACGGGCTGCCATGCCGAAGTCGATGGCCGGCAGAGCCGGGTCGAGGTGCTGGAACACCCCCATGGGCTGACGCTGCTTCTCGACGGCCGATCTCATGATTTCCGCCTGCCCGATCCGCTCGACGGAGCATCGGAGAGCGCGGCCGGTAGCGACCGTCTCATCGCGCCGATGCCGGGTCTCATCAAGCTGGTGCGCGTGCGGCAGGGCGATGCGGTCTCAAAAGGCGATGCGCTTGTTGTCATGGAAGCGATGAAGATGGAGCTGACGCTGTCGGCAAGCCGGGATGGCATCGTGGAGAGCCTGAATGTTGCGGAGGGCGACCAGACGACCGAGGGCACGGTGTTGCTCGTGCTGAAGCCGGAGGAGGCCTGATGGCGGAGCCGTATGCCGCCGGGGCTTCGAACCGCGTCTCGATCGTCGAGATGGCGCCGCGGGACGGGTTGCAGAACGAGAAGGTGCTGATCGACACGGCTGCCAAGGTCCGCCTGGTCGATATGCTGTCGGCCTGCGGCTTCGAACGGATCGAGGTGACCAGCTTCGTCAGCCCCAAATGGGTGCCGCAGCTTGGCGATGCCGCTGAGGTCATGGCCGGGATCGCCCGCAGGCCGGGGGTCCGTTATGCGGTTTTGACGCCGAACATGAAGGGCTTCGAGGCAGCACTTGCGGCCGGAGCGGACGAGGTGGCGATCTTTGCATCCGCATCCGAAGGGTTTTCGCAGCACAATATCAATTGCTCCATCGCCGAGAGCATCGAGCGGTTTCGCCCGGTGGCGGCGGCAGCACGAGAAGAGGGGGTTCCGGTGCGCGGCTATGTGAGCTGCGTGGTGGAGTGCCCCTATGACGGGGCTGTTGCGCCCGAAAGCGCTGCCAGCGTCGCCGGGCGTCTGAAGGATCTCGGCTGCTACGAAATCAGCCTCGGCGATACGATCGGCAGGGGAACGCCGGAAGCTGTGGATCGCATGCTGGAGGCTGTGCTGGCGGCGATCCCCGCTGCCAAACTGGCCGGGCATTTCCACGATACGTCCGGCCGGGCGCTCGACAATATCGGCGTCGCGCTCGAACGCGGCATCCGGGTTTTTGACGCGTCGGTCGGCGGGCTCGGCGGTTGCCCCTATGCGCCGGGGGCAAAGGGCAATGTCGATACGCTGATGGTCCACCGATATTTGAAGGGGCGCGGTTTTGAAACGGGCCTTGCAGAAGACGCGCTTGAGAGGGCTTCGGTGTTTGCGCGCAGCTTGAGGAGTTCCAGATGACATTCGAGACCATCCGTCTTTTCGTCGATGACCGGGGCGTGGCGCGTGTAACGCTCGCGCGACCGGAAAAGCACAATGCGCTGTCGAGCATCATGATCGACGAACTGACGGACGTGGCGATGGAACTGGGCGTCGATACGGTGGTGCGCGCGGTCGAACTGGTGGGAGAGGGCGAAAGCTTCTGCGCTGGCGGCGATCTCGGCTGGATGAAGGCGCAGGTCGAAGCGGACCGGGCGACGCGGATGGCGGAGGCGCGTCGTCTGGCAAGGATGTTCAAGGCCCTGAACGACCTGGAAAAACCCGTCATTGCCCGGGTCCATGGCAATGCCTTCGGCGGCGGTATCGGCCTCATCGCCATTGCCGACGTTGCGCTCGCCGCGGATACCGCGAAATTGGGGTTGACGGAGACGCGGCTCGGGCTGATCCCGGCAACGATCAGCCCCTACGTGGTGGCGCGGATCGGCGAGGGACAGGCGCGGCCGCTGTTCATGTCCGGAAGGATCATCGATGCGCAGGCCGCACAGGCGGCCGGGTTGTTGACGCGCGTCGTGCCGATGGAGATGCTTGACAAGGCGATGGAGGCGGAGATCGCGCCCTATCTGCAGGTGGCTCCGGGCGCCGTGGGACGCTCGAAGGCGTTGGCGCGGTCTCTGGGCATGCCGATCACCGATGCCGTCATCGAGGCGACGATCGAGCGTCTGGCCGATACCTGGGAGACGGCGGAGGCGCGGGAGGGCATCTCTGCGTTTCTGGAGAAGCGGGAGCCGTGGTGGCGCAAACCGATTTAATCGCGTCCTGCGCTTGAAAGGCGCATGGTTTGAGCATATTTTGATGCTGTCTTTATCAAGATGTGTTAGGAATGTGTCATGACAGCGTTGAGCTTCGATACGACAGCAAGCCGGTTTGGGGATGGTCAGTCGCCATTCCTGTCGGCACCGCGTGTTTCGGCACAGCTTGGCGTTACAATGTCCGAGCTTGCCCGGCTGATCGGTGTCGCCCGCAATACGCTGACGGCGAAATCGAGCGCGCGCAAGGTGGACAGCGCCTTGAGCCAGGTCGTGCGCATCCTTGCCATGGCCAGCGAAATGGCCGGTGACGAAAACCGCGCGACCATCTGGTTCAAGCATCAGCCGATCCCCGGCTGGGCGGGCAAGACGGCTTATGATCTGGTAAGCGAAGGCAAATCGGACAAGGTGCTGGCCTATCTCGAGGCGGTGCGGTCCGGCGTCTATGCCTGACAAAAGCCCGGAGACGCTGACGCTTTGGCGCGCTTTCGTGCCGAGATGGGCCTTCGCGCCGCTTTCGGGCGAGGGCGCCGCGCGTTTCGGCGGCCGCTGGAACCCGGTCGGCGTGCCGACGATCTATGCGGCGCGCGAACTCTCGACGGCCTGGGCGGAGTACAATCAGGGCTTCGTCCAGCACCCGGCGCTGATCACGCAGCTGGAGCTGAAAAGCGCGGAGCTGGCCGACCTGACCGATGCCACAATGCTTTCCAGTCTCGGGATCTCCGCCGAGATACACCGTTGCGAATGGCGAATGCATCTCGACCGGGGCGAGGCGCCCGAAACCCATCGACTGCGCGAACGGCTGATCGGTAAGGGGTTCGATGGCGTGGTCTATCCATCCTTCATGTCGCCGGGCGGGACCTGTGTGGCGCTCTGGCGGTGGAATGCAAAGGATGCGCCACGGCTCGACGTGATCGATCCGGATGGACGCCTGCCGAAGACGCCGGCATCCTGGATTTGATCGGTCTTCGCTAGCTGGTGCTCTCGCCAAAAGCTTCGCGCGCGGCTATTGAAATCGAACGATTTTTCCTCGATTAGCCCACAAAATAAATAAACATAATTATCTAATTCGACCGCCGGGATGTAATTTCTCTCAACTCCTGGGGGAATAGCAGCGCATGTCCGATAGACTGTCCTACGTCATCAAGGTCCCTGCGCGCCGCGTGGAATGGCCGACCGTCATTCTGGCCGCAACGATCCATGGCGGCTTTCTGGCGCTGACCTTCTGGTGGCATGCCCTGCCGCTGATCGTCGTTGCGCTTGCCGGCGGCTGGCTGATCGCCTGGCATGGGTCATTGCAGCATGAAGTCATTCATGGGCATCCGACAGGCAACCAGCGGATCAACGATGCCATCGGGTCGATACCGCTTTCGCTCTGGCTGCCCTACGAGATTTATCGGGAAAGCCATCTGGAGCATCATCGCGACGAGCATCTGACGGACCCGATCGAAGATCCGGAATCCTCCTATTTCACCAGAACGGCCTGGGAGAGCCTTGGTGGCACGGGACGATTGCTCGCCCGCTGGAACACGACATTGCTCGGGCGGCTGACCATCGGACCGGCCGTCATGCTCCTGAGCTTTCTGGCGCAGGAGTTACGGCTTGTGCGGGCGGGAGAGCCCGGCCGGGCCAGAATCTGGGCGATCCATCTTGCGGGCGTCGCCGTCGTGCTGCTCTGGGTCGTGGTTGTCTGCGGCATGCCGTTCTGGCTCTATTTCCTCGGCTTCGTCTATCTGGGGGCGGCGATGACGCGGCTGAGGTCCTATGCCGAGCATCGTTATGCCGAGCGGCACGAGGAGCGCACCGCGATCGTCGAGAACAGCCATCTGTTCGGATTGCTGTTTCTGTACAACAACCTGCATGTGCTGCATCACCTGCGGCCGGGCATTTCCTGGTACCGTCTGCCAACCGTCTATCGCCAGAACCGCGAGACCCTGATCGGCTCGAACGGCGGGCTGGTCTACAACAGCTACTGGGATATCGCGCGACGGTTTTTCCTGAAACCGCACGACAACCCGACACATCCCGGACACTCCTGATCCCGCAGGGATATGTTTGAGACCAGGGAGGCGTGGCGAAATCTGCGCGAGCGACGATATCGAGCCGGTCGATTTGTGTTATTCACGCCATCGCGGCCTGCTATTTGTGAAAGTCCCTGAATGCGCCTTGCGAGCCTTGCCATGTACACCAGCCCGCCACCGCTCGCCGAGGCGACGGCGGTTTTATGGCGGTTCCTCAGTGACGCCCTGAAGCAGGTTGGTCTTGAGGGCGTTCCAGACAAGCTGGACACATCCGTGCGCTACAACGAGGCCTGGACGCATCCCGACCTGTTGCTGGCCCAGACCTGCGGTTTTCCCTATGTCAAACACCTGCGCGGCAAGGTGCGGCTGGTGGCGACGCCGGTCTACGGGCATCCCGGCTGTGACGGGCCGTTCAAGTGCAGTTTCATCGTTGTCGCCAAGGAATCGGACGCCCGGTCGCTTGACGACCTGTGGGGCTTGCGGGCGGCAATCAACGAGCCGGACAGCAATTCCGGCGTCAACCTGTTGCGCGCCGCCATTGCGCCGCTTTCCCGCAACGGCCGGTTCTTTTCCTCGGTGATCGCAACCGGCGGGCATCGCAACAGCATTGCGGCGATCACAGCCGGCAAGGCGGACGTGGCGGCGATCGACTGCGTCACCTATGGCAACGTGCTGCGGTTCGATCCGGGGAGCCTTGCTGGTGTTCGCATCCTTGCCGAAACGGTCAGGGGGCCGGGGTTGCCGTTCATCACACGCGCCGACGCTTCCGACGAGGAAATCGTGCTGCTGCGGCAAGTCCTGCGGCAGGCGATCACGGAGCCTTTGCTGGAGACTGCTCGCAATGTGCTGTCGTTGAAGGATTTCGCGGTTCTTTCCGATGCCGATTACGAACCGCTAGCCGAACTTGAGCGGCAGGCACAGCGGCTGGGTTATCCCGCCATCGCCTGATATCCGTCGCCTGATGCCGGGCGACGGATGGTCGGCTCAATCAGGCGGCTTGCAGTTCCAGCGTTACGGTTTCGAAGCGGGACGATGAGGCGGTGAGCGTGATCGCTCCGGGCGTTCCCGTCGTCTCCAGCCAGAAGCCGGTCGTTCCACCCTGGAAGGCGATCGTCTCCGGTCCGATGACGCGGGCCGGGCCATCGACCGTGATCGTCACGACATCATTCAGGAAGGGCAGGCGGGCGCCGACCTGGTCCAGTGCGCGGACGATCACGCGGGTGCTGTCGCGTCCCTTTGCCTTCAGCACCTGCCGGTCGGGGCGGATGTCGAGCGTCGTCGGTAGCGGATTGGCGACCATGTGAAGTTCGGACACGGGCTTGCCGCCGAGATAGCCGGTGAAGAAGCCGTCCTCCCATTTCAGGCCCCAGACGCCGAGTTCGTCATTGCTGAAATGCCGGTGGTCGATAACGACGGGTGGGTGCGGCAGATGCGGGAAATTCTCCCGATCCGGGCCGATCCGCTTGGTCAGCGACCCGTAGCGCAGTTCGACCTCGTCGCAATTGGTGAGGATGATCAAGGGCAGCACGCCGCCGATGCTGCGCTCGCCGCGCGCCCAGTAGGTGACTGGCTTCAGGATCACCTCGTCGGCGGGATCGCACTGGCTGGCATAGACATAGGCTGCGAATTTCGGCTCTCGGAACATGTCGAGCACGCCGTGATAGCAGATGCGGTCGCCGGAGCCGAAATCCTGGTGGGTGTTGTAGTCGAACATGCACCAGCCGATGGCGCCGGAAATCGACGGATCGGCATGGGCGGCGTTGAGCACCTCCAGATGGCGGCGGACATGCTCGGCCTGGCGCTGCTCCGCATCGTGGATCTTCGTCGGGTACATGTGCCCGCCGAACTCGGTAATCAGATAGGGCACGTTGCGCGACAGGCCGGTGCATTCCTGCTGGCTGCGCAGCGCCGTGCGCGGCCGGTTGGCACCGGGCAGTTCCTCGTTGCCGAGGATGAAGTCGTTCATGGTGTAGACGTCTTCGAGCAGTTCGCTGTCGGTGATGTAGCGCACGCCGCCGGTCTGGCGCGTCGGGTCGAGTTCGCGGGCGAGGCGGTTGGTTTCGGTGTAGAAAGTATGGTCGTCGAGGGATTCGTTGATGCGCACGCCCCAGATGACGATCGACGGATGGTTCCAGTCGCGCTCGATCATCCGGCGGACGTTGCGGATCGATTCCTGCTTCCATTCCGCGTCGCCGATATGCTGCCAGCCGGGAATTTCCTCGAACACCAACAAGCCGATGCGGTCGCATTGATCGAGGAACCATGTCGACTGCGGGTAATGCGAGGTGCGCACCAGATTGCACTTCAGCATGTTCTTCAGGATATCCGCGTCGCCTTCCTGCGCGGCGCGGCCCATGGCGTAGCCGACATAGGGGAAGGACTGGTGGCGATTGAGGCCGCGGATTTTCAACGGCTTGCCGTTGAGGCGGAAGCCTTCCGGTGTGAACTCGGCGGTGCGGAAGCCGAAATGGGAGGAAGTGATGTCCGTTCCGTGGGCCGAGGTCAGGGTGACCGCGATCTTGTAGAGAACGGGGTTGTCGAGGGTCCACAGGTCGAGGCCGGGGAGGTCGCCGATGGTCAGTGTAACGCTGTTGCCATCCGTTCCGGCAGAGACACTGGCGAGAGTTTCGCCCGCAGCGTTCTTCAACTCGATATCGACCGTGCCGGTGAAGGCAAGGCCTTGCGGGTTGTTCAGATCACAGCGAACCGAAACGGATTTGGCATCCGCCAGCACATTGGCCGTCTCGATCTTGATATTGGCAATGGAAACCGGGGCAGTGACCTTCAGCCAGACATCGCGGTAGATGCCGGCATAGGTGAGGTAGTCGATACGGCCGCCGAAGGGCGGGATTGACGGGTTCTCGCTGCCGTCGATCTTGACGGCAATCAGGTTGTCGCCCTGTTTCAGGAGACCCGTCAGCCGCGCTTCGAAAGGCGTGTAGCCGTCCTTGTGGGCGATGATCTTCTCGCCGTTCAGATAGACAACGGAATCGGCCATCGCCGCATCGAAGACGAGCGAGACCTCGCGATTGGCGAAATCCGGCTGCCAGGCGAGGATCTTCTGGTAGGTGAAGGCGTGTTGATAGCTGGTCTCGTCGAAATAGTTGAACGGCAGCTCGACGGCGTTGTGCGGCAGGCTGATAGCCTGTCCCTCACGGTAGGTTTTTGCGAGGTCGGGTGAAAAGCCTTCGTGGAAGGTCCAGTTCTCATTGAAATTGGCAAGGATACGCATTGCGGTTTCCTGTGTTCGGGTCTGTTTGGAGGTTTCAGGCCGTGGTGCCCCAGCGGGCCTTGCAGGTGAGGGTGATGCTGTGCGGACCTTCAAGATCCGCGTCGTGACGGTCGATCAGGTCTACCACGGCATCCATGAAGGCGGCATGATCGAGGCTGAGCGTCGTGAGATCATGACAGTCCCAGGCAGCCATGGCGATGCCGTCCTGCCCGACGATGGCGAGATCATCCGGCGTATTGCGGTTGAGTACGCGACGGGCGGCATCGCGGGCGCCGATCGCCATGACGTCGTTGCCGCAGATGAGCGCATCGGCCTTGGAGCGGTGCAGCAGCAAAACCGCTTCCTTGAAGCCGGAATCATAGGAATAGTCGCCATAGGCATCCGCCTCGAAAGCCATGCCGTGCCTGGCCAGCGCATCGGCGAACCATTTGCGGCGCAGCTTGTCGATCCAGCTGGACGACGTGCCGGAGAGATAGGCGAAGCGCTTTTTGCCGTCCTTGACTATCTTGTCGATGATCTCGCCGGCTGCCGCCGATCCGTCTATGCGAATATGCGAGACGCTGTCATTTTCCAGCGGCTCGAAGGAAACGATGATCGGGCGTGTCGTGTGGAAGATTTCGACGGCGTCCTGCATCGACACCATGTCGGAAAACACGACGACATGATCCACCTGATAGGTGGAAGCCAGCCGCATCAGCTGCAAACGGTCGGTATGGTCGGCGCAGCAGAGAATGATCGGCAGCAGCTGCTTGGCCTGCAGGCGATGGACGAGCAGCTGCTGCTCTTCCGCCTCGCAAGGGTTGCCGATGGCGTTGACGACGAGGGCGACGAGGCGGGAGCGCTGGTTGTTGAGCGAGCGGGCAATGGCGTTCGGCTGGTAGCCATGTTCGCGGGCAACCGCGAGGATGCGGTCGCGGGTGGCGCCACCGATGCGGCTATCGGGTGAAAAGGCGCGGGAAATCGTGGCGGACGACACGCCGGCCAGCTTTGCCAGTTCCTTCGACGTGATCCGCTTCCTGCTCATGCCTGCCATTCCACCCGGTTTCAGGCAGCATCGATGAAGACGGACTGGCCGTCGGATGCTGCCGATTGCTTGATTGCATCCCACAGCCTGGCGAAGCGCAAGCCCATTTCAACCGAGCCTGAGTTTTCCAACAGGCCAGCGCGGATGGCGAGGAAGTTTTTCATCGGATTGCCGAGGATTTCCGCCTCTTCGCGGGTTCCGGGTTTGCCTTCAAGGCTGATCTCGCGCCAGCCGCCCCAGGCGTCGATACGCACGATCGCCTTCGAATAGAAAAAGGTGAGATGTGACGCACAACCGGGAGGTCCTTCGCCGGCGGCGGTCAGTGTCGCCAGTGCGCCGTTCTTCAGCCGGGCGGAGACGGCGGTGACGATATCGACGGCCGTGCCGCGATTGTTCATGTAGGCGGAGACGCGGTCGAAGTCGGAATTGGCCAGCATGCAGACGGTGTTCATCATGTGGGCGCCGGTATCGAACATGAAGCCGCCGCCGGAAATTGCCGGCTGCTGTTTCCAGTGGCCGGCATAATTGCTCGCCCAGCTTTCCCAGATGGTTCCGGCAATGGCGATCAGTTCGCCGAACTCGCCCGCTTCTGCGCGCTTGCAGGTATCCAGCACCAGCGGCGAGAGGCCGCCCTGGAAGGCGGTGACGATCAGGACGCCGGATTTCTTCTGCGCGGCAATCAGCGTTTCGGCTTCCGCGACGGTCGTCACCATCGGCTTTTCGAGGAAGATATCGAGCCCGGCTTCGGCGACGGCGGTTGCCTGCTCCGCGTGGAAGGCGTGCGGGGTGGAGATGTAGATCGCATCCATCTCGTCGCGGCAGGCCGACAGCATCTCGCGATAATCCGTGAAGCATCGCGGGGCAGGCGCACCCGTCGCGGTCACGATATCGACGAGCCGCTGGCGCGAGGCCTCGGTGACATCGGCGAGCGCGACGAAGGTGATCTCCGGCATGGCCGCCCAGCTCTGCGCATATTCGGCTGCTTTCAGCCCGGCGCCGATGACGCCCAGGCGCAGTTTCGATGACATGAAAAATCCTCCCGCTGATTTTGTGTACACGATTACACAACTGTGAAATTCAAATCAATATGAAAATAAGTGTTGAATTTCATATCTTTAATTTCTCATGGAGTGACTTATGAAAATCACTATTGCCTCATTTCAGAATACGTGTACATTTTTTCATGCGGCGCTGGAGGGCACCGTGAGGAGAAATGGGAGGATAATCCGTGAACAGAACGGTATTGGTGGGCCTGTGTGCCATCACGCTCGGCGCATTCGCGACGCTGGCGCAGGCAGAGACGATCCGCATTGCAAACCACGGTCAGGCTGGCATCAACGCCATGAAGTCGACCGTCGCAAGAATCGAGAAGAAATACGGCATCACCGTCGAGGTCGTGGAATATCCCTCGCCCGACAAGGACTACATGACCAAGCTCCTGACCGAGCTCGGCGCCGGCAACGCGCCCGACATATTCTCCGCGCCGACCACGGCCTACGTTGCCGATATGGTGGCAGCCGGTTATCTCGCGCCGATTACCGCCGAGTTCAAGGCCTGGGATGGCTACGCAAACTTTTATGACGTCGCCAAGCAGCTGGCGGTCAGCCCGGACGGCGAGACCTATGTCATGCCGTTCATGCTCGGCATCCAGGAAATCTATTTCCGCCGCGACGTTCTCGACAAGGCCGGCATTTCGACCGAGCAGCCGAAGGACTGGGCCGATCTGCTGGCACGGGCCGCCGAAATCAAGGAAAAGACCGGCGCCTATGGTCTGCTGTTTCCGGCCGGCGTCAGCTGGGGTACCGGCGCGTTCGACGAAGGCTTCCAGCACTTGCTGGTCGGCTCCAAGACGCCGCAGCTGGCAACCGAAGATGGCAAGCTCGACCTGACGGGCGAGGGCGTCAAGGACGTGTTCGGCGTCTACAAGGAACTGATCGACAAGGACCTGATGCCGACGCAGCCGCTGCTCGGGCCTGAGCCCTGGGTCATTCCGAAATACCAGATGTTCCCGGAAGGCAGGCTGGCAGCAACGACTTGCGGTTCATGGTGCTACATTTTCGACTGGGGCCGCGAGAGCAAGAACCCGATCCCGGATGTCGAAAAGGCTGTCGGAACCTGGACCATTCCGGGTCAGACCGGCGGACAATATGTGCTCGCCAACCTGGCTGCTCCGTGGGGCGTCAACTCCAAGGCTGAAAACCTGGAACTGGCCAAGAAGGTGCTGATGGAAATCGGCTCGGTCGAGACACAGGTGTCCTACGCTGCGCAGATCGGCAATATCCCGGCCAGCAAGGCAGCGGCGCAGGATCCGGAGTTCCAGAAGCTGACCGAACTGCTGCCGATCCATGCGGCGGCTGAAAACGGCGTCTACCTGAAACAGGCTGCCGGTTTTGCCACCGTCGCCGAAGGTGTCGCCCGCGCTACCGAAGCGCTGCTGCGCAAGGAAACCGATGCGGCCGGCGCGCAAGCGATCCTCGTCGACTATGCACGCGAAATCCTGGGCGAAGAAGCGGTCAAATAATCCTCCTGACCGTTGATCATCCAAAGGGAGACGCGACCCGCCACCTTAACAAATGGCATTGGCCGCGTCTCCCCCGCTTTTTCTTTCATGCCGCAGGGTCCCATGGTTCGAAGCACATACGAAAAGCGCGTTGCGCGGCAGCTCCTGCTGATCCTTTCGCCATCCCTGCTGCTGCTTTTGGCCTTTGTCATCTATCCCGCCGTCTATTCCGTCTATCTGAGCTTCACCAACGAGGCGCTGACGGGTGCGGCGGCACTCAATCCCCGGTTCGTCGGCCTGCGCAACTATTCCCGGCTGCTGCATGACGCGAAGTTCTGGAACTCGCTGCTTGTTACTTTCTTCTTCGTCGTCGGGTCGGCGATCATCGGGCAATTCGTGCTTGGCCTGATCTCGGCCATCCTGCTGCGCCGGAATCTCGCCTTCAAACAGCTGTTCAGCTCGATCATCCTGTTGCCGAACGCTGCACCCGAAGTGGTCGCCGGCTTCATGTGGATCTCGATGCTAGCCGGCGGCGAGAATGCGACGCTGTCCCGCATCGTGATGTTCTTCGGCATGACGCCGACCGACTGGCTGCAGACCTTTCCGCTGACGATGATCATCGTCGTCAACACCTGGCGCGGCATTGCCACCGCGATGATCCTGCTGACGGCGGGCCTCAGTACAATTCCGTCCGAGGTCTACGAGGCAGCCCGCATGGACGGCGCCAACCCCTCGCAGATCTTCCGGCGGATCACGCTGCCGCTGATGATGCCGACGATCCTGCTCTACATGCTGATCTCGGCCGTCTCGACCATTGCCGTCTTCGGCCTCGTCTATGCGCTGACGCGCGGCGGGCCGGGCGGAGCGACGGAGGTCATCAGCATCTATATCTACAATCAATCCTTTACCGCCTTCCAGCTGGGCTATGGCGCTGCCGTCGCGGTGGTGGCGCTGGCCATCTCGCTGGTGCTGGGCATCGCCTATGTGCGCGCCATGAAAGTGCAGCTCTGAATGACGGATTTCGCTCTCGACAAACCCGGGAAATCGCGCCGGCCGGACCTTCTGGCCTATGCGACCCTGTCGCTGATCTCGGCCTTCTGCGCCGTGCCGTTCTTCTGGGTGCTGCTTGCCTCGCTCGACGGCAATGCGCAGCTATTCCTCAGCTGGCCGCGCGAATGGACGCTCAACAATTATGTGCGCGTGTTTGCCGAGGAGGACGGCGCGCGCTGGGTGTTCAACTCGCTGTTCGTTGTCGGCAGCGCGACGCTTTTGGTCATGGTTCTGGCCGGGCTTGGCGGTTATGCGCTGTCGCGCACGCGGGCCTGGTGGAAGCAGCCGTTTCTCTACGCCATCCTTTTGATCCGGGTGCTGCCGCCGACGGCGCTGGTCGTTCCGCTCTACAAGATCCTGCTGACGCTCAACAATATCGAGGGCAATCTGGTCCGGATCTTTGTTGGTGGCGACACGGCGCGCGCCATCATGCGCTGGATCGGCTTCATCGACGGTTATCTCGGCCTGATCCTTGTGCTGGCGACGATGCAGCTGCCGCTGGCGCTGTGGATCATGAAGACCTTCTTCGACGGCCTGCCGCGCGACTATGAGGAGGCGGCGGTGATGGATGGCGCGACGATGCTGCAGCGGATCCGCCGGGTGCTGATTCCGCTGGCTCTGCCGGGGCTGGCGGCGGCCGGGCTGTTTGCCTTCATTTCGGCCTGGGGCGATTTCCTCTTGCCGCTGATCCTGTTGTCGTCGCCGGAATTGCAGACCCTGCCGCTCGGCCTGTTCCGCGCCTTCCTGCGCGTCAACACCATCGACTACGGGTTCCTCGCGGCCCTTGCCTTCATCTACCTGATGCCGGCCGTCATCGCCTTCGGTTTCGCGCGGCGGTTCCTCGTCCAGACATTCTCAGGCGGCGTCAAGGGATGACGCGGCCAAACGACAAGAGCATTTGACATGATCAATCTCAGGAACGTCCGAAAATTCTATGGCGCGCTGGAAGTCATCAAGGGCGTCGATATCACCGTCGAGGATGGAGAATTCGCCGTCTTCGTCGGCCCGAGCGGTTGCGGGAAATCGACGCTGCTTCGGATGATCGCCGGGCTCGAGGGCATCGATGAGGGCGACCTGATCCTTAACGGTAAGCGCATCAACGACGTGCCGCCGGACAAGCGCGGCATCGCCATGGTGTTCCAGTCCTATGCGCTCTATCCGCATATGACGGTGGCCGAGAATATCGGCTTTTCGCTGAGCCTTAAGAAGGTGCCGGTCGCCGAGATCAAGCGGCAGGTCGGCGACGTCGCGGAAATCCTGCAGCTGACCGATTATCTCGACCGCCGCCCGGCCGCCCTTTCCGGCGGGCAGCGGCAGCGCGTGGCGATCGGCCGGGCGATCATCAAGAAGCCGTCGTTGATCCTGTTCGACGAGCCGCTGTCCAATCTCGATTCGGCCCTGCGCGTGCAGATGCGCGCCGAACTGCAACGGCTGCACCGGGAACTGAAGGCGACCGTCGTCTACGTCACCCACGACCAGGTGGAGGCGATGACCATGGCGGACCGGATCGTCGTGCTCAACAAGGGCACCGTCGCGCAGGCCGGCCATCCGATGGACCTCTATCATTCGCCCGACAACGAGTTCGTCGCCACCTTCATCGGCTCGCCGAAGATGAACATTCTGCCGGTAACGCTGTCGCGGCCGGATGCGGGAAAGCTGCGGCTTGAGAATGCCGATGGTCTTGCGATCTCGCTTGCGGACGGCGGCGCCAATGTCGCTGTAGGCGAGGCGAAGCTCGGCATCCGGCCGGAACACCTGAAGGTTTCGCTGGGCGGCCAAGGCGATTTCTCGGCCGAGGTCGTCATCGTCGAGCGATTGGGTGTGGAAACATACCTGGCGGTCGGTTCGCCGAAGGATCCGATCGTGGTGCGCGCCGAAGGCGACCTTTCCATCCGGCCCGGCGACCGTGTTTCGCTGACGGTCGATCTTTCCGCCTGCCACCTGTTCGATTCCAACGGCCTGGTCATCCGCCGGCCGCAGACACTCTGAAACCATCGAGGACATCATGAAGACCAAGGTTACCATCTGGAACGAGGGCCGCCACGAGCAGGTTCACAAAGCCGTCCAGGACATCTATCCCGACCGGATCGACGGCGCGATCGCCGCCGGCATCGCCCATCCGGATTTCGACATCCGCCGTGGCACGCTCGATGATCCCGATGAGGGCCTGCCGGACAGCGTACTCAACGACACGGATGTGCTGCTCTGGTGGGGACACATGGCGCATGAGGAGGTCAGCGACGGGCTGATCGACCGCATCCAGCAGCGCGTGCTGAAGGGCATGGGGCTGGTCGTGCTGCATTCCGGTCACCACTCGAAACTGTTTCGCCGGCTGATGGGTACCAACGCCAATCTCTCCTGGCGGGAAAAGCCGGAGGGCGATCTTGAGCGCGTCTGGGTGATCAATCCGTCGCACCCGATCGCCGAGGGCCTGCCGCCGTTCTTCGAGATCAATGCGTCCGAAATGTACGGCGAGCCCTTCGATATTCCGCAGCCGGACGAACTGATCTTCCTGTCCTGGTATTCCGGCGGCGAAGTGTTCCGCAGCGGCTGCACCTTCCAGCGCGGCAGGGGCCGCATCTTCTACTTCAGCCCCGGCCACGAGACGTTCCCCATCTATCACGACAAAAACGTGCACCGGGTGATTTCCAACGGCATCCGTTGGGTGAAGCAGGCGCATACGGACGGCCGCATTCTGGAAAACTGGCACCGTGCCGAGCCGATTCATAAGCGTCCGGATTGAACTCGGTTCTCCGCCAGTGCTGAGGTTCGGTTTCCGGCCGGTCCCCAATCATGAGCTGTCAAGTCTGTTACTCGCCCGTCGCGCTCGCCCTTGTGGCGGGCGTCAGCGTGTTCAAGTCATTGAATATAAAAGATTATTTCAGGAAGGTGGCGCGATTGCGCTGTTGCGGGGTGCGCTCGGTAACGAGGCGAATTTGTCGGTTTCCCAGAAAGCCGGATATGGGCGCGCAAGATCGATGCGATCCAACGAGATCGTTTCGATGATCACCGGCGCCAATTGAGGCCGGGATTTACGCAGTCCTGAGCGCAGGCGCGTTGGTCTGCGCTGGCGGTGGGGCGTAGGCCCGCATGAACGTGCGCACCGCATTGCGCGCAGCACTTTCCAGTTCTGCTTGCGTTGGCGTTACGCCAAACAGCGTGCTCATCTGCAGGTCCGCATTGACCAGGGCCAGGAACTGTCTTGCGGCGACATCGAAGTCGTCGATCTGCAACAGGCCCTTGCGGGAAAGCCGGGAGAGAAGGGCTGCCAGTGCCGTGCCGATCTTGCCAGGCCCATGCTGGCGCCAGGATTCGAACAGATGCGGGTAGCGCTCGCCTTCGGATAGAACCAGCTTGCGCAGGAATTTGCCATCCTGGTTGCAGATGCAATTGTGGCTGAGGCGCACGGCGAAGGCGGCAAGATCGTCTTCGAGGCTTTCCGGGTTCTCCGGAAAGCTCGACAGGGTCGAAAACAGCATCGCATTGGCGCGATCCATGACATCCTCGACCACCGCCATGAAGAGATTGTCCTTCTCGCGGTAGTGGTTGTAGACCGTCTGGCGCGAAACGCAGGCTTCCGAAGCGATTTCGTCGATGCTCGCACCGGCAAAACCCTGGCGGCAGAAGACTTCGGCTGCGGCTTCCAGAATAGAGAGACGCTTGGCGCATTGGCCGCGCTGGCTGTGTACGGACATCTTGGGAACGGTATCGTTGGGACTTTTCATGCACAGAAGATAATGCCTATTGACGTTTTAGACAATGGTGTCTAATTTTACACCTGTGTCCAATTTTATTGACACAGGCTGCCAAGTGGTTGCGAGTTCCTCCCAAGCGCCGCGCGACCGTTTGGCAACGATCACATTGAACCCTCGTGAGAGCAATGCAGCGCCAACCGGATCCGGTTTTGCGCTGCTGTTTTCTGAAAGATGATCACCATGACATCCTCTTTTTTCCGCACCGCGCTCATTCTTGGTCTCTTGTCCGCCATCGGTCCCTTTGCCATCGACATGTATCTGCCGGCTTTGCCATCGATCGGGCAGGACCTCGGCGCTGAAAACCACATCGTCCAGCTGAGCCTGCTCGCCTTCTTCATCTCATTTGCCCTCTCCCAGCTCGTCTACGGTCCCCTGTCGGACATGTGGGGACGCAAGGCGCCGCTCTATATCGGCATCGGGATTTTCACTGTCGCCAGCATTGGCTGCGCACTGGCGAGCGATATCGAAACCCTGATCGCCTTCCGCTTCCTGCAGGG
Source organism: Rhizobium herbae (assembly GCF_017873135.1). Classification (GTDB taxonomy): domain Bacteria; phylum Pseudomonadota; class Alphaproteobacteria; order Rhizobiales; family Rhizobiaceae; genus Pararhizobium; species Pararhizobium herbae. Next base: position 405,311 of record NZ_JAGGJV010000006.1, read on the forward strand.
CATCGGCGGTGCCGCCGGCATGGTCATTCCGCGCGCCATCGTCCGCGACATGCATACCGGCGTGCAGGCTGCGCGTCTGATGTCGCTCCTGATGCTGGTGTTCAGCATTTCGCCCATTCTTGCGCCGCTGACCGGCAGCGCGGTCATCGAGTTCTACGGCTGGCGCGGCGTATTCTGGGCCGTGACGCTTGCTGCCTTCATCGGCCTGATCCTGCTGGCGACGCAATTGCAGGAAACCCGGCCGAAGGAACACCGCGCCGAAAGCGGCCTGCGCAGCGCGATGGCGGCTTATGGTCTGCTGCTTCGGGACAAGAACTTCCTGACACTCACTTTTATCGGCGGCCTCGGCATTTCCAGCTTCCTCGTCTATCTGGCAAACTCGCCCTTCGTCTTGATCGACTATTACGGTCTGACGCCGACGCAATACAGCTTCGCCTTCTCCATCAATGCCGTGTCGTTCTTCACGGTATCGCAGGCAACCGGCTGGTTCGGCGAACGCTTCGGCCTTGTCCGTGTCATGCGCATCGCAGTGACCGCTTTCGCGCTCACCATGGCCGCGATGGCCATCGTCATGAGCCTCGGCTTCAACCAGTTGCCGGTTCTGGCCGCCTTCCTCTTCGTCGGCTACGGCTTCCTTGGTCTGGTCATTCCGACAACGGCGGTGCTTGCCCTGGAAGAGCATGGCGAGATTGCCGGTACGGCATCGTCGCTGATGGGCACGCTGCATTTCGTCACTGCCGCGGTTGCGATGGTCGTCGCGTCGGTCTTCTTCGACGGCACGGCCGTCCCGATGGCCATGGGCATCGCGCTCTGCGCGGTCGGGGCGCTGCTTCTCACCCAGGCGACCATCGGTCGGCGCCGCGCGGTTGCCGCCGCCGAGTAAAATCGCCGGCCATTGATTTTGGACAAATTGCCAGGGCCCGGGACAAGCGTTCCGGGCCTTGGCAATTTTAACAGGCTTCACCGCTGATATCGAGATTGGACGTCGATACGTTTTCAGCCGCGCGACGTCGCAGAGGGGAGGGGCACCGCGTCTTTCCAAAGCCAGCTTCAGCATGACGGCGTTAACTCCCCGTTATCCACAAAGCCGGAAAATTCCGCTCTTCGCGGTATGTTTCCGATAACTACACATTGACGTCACCGTTCCGTCGTATACCATATCTAGTGTTCGAGGTTCCTCCGAATCGTAAGGATCGGAGGCTAAGACGGGAATACGGTGCGCGCTGCCAGTCCGGCGGAGCAATGCCGGAGCTGCCCCCGCAACTGTAAGCGGCGAGCATCTGTCCCATTTCAAGTCACTGAAGCATGACGCTTCGGGAAGACGGGACAGAAGCGACGACCCGCAAGCCAGGAGACCTGCCTTGAGCGAAAACGTCCACGGGCGGGGTGTCCGGAAGGTCGCGTGATATGCAGCGGAATGACTCCGCTTTATGTTGCGTTCCTCCGATACCTGCCAAAAGGCTTCGGGGTGAAGGCATGTCAGTCAAACGCATTCGCAGACCAGGAGACGCGGGATCGCGATTGACGGCGTACGCCTAGTCCATTCGCCAGCGCGACATTGAGAACAACACGATCGGATCCGCGTGCAGCGGCTCGGAACCCTTTCGTGCGCCCATTTTCATCACAGACAACGAGGAACGACATGAGCATTACCGTCTACAGCAAGCCTGCCTGCGTCCAGTGCACCGCGACCTATCGCGCGCTCGAGCGCAGCGGCATCGACTACCGGGTCATCGACATTTCCAGCGACGAGGACGCCTTTGCAACCGTGGTCGGTCTTGGCTACCAGCAGGTGCCGGTGGTGGTGGCCGGGCTGGACCATTGGGCCGGCTTCAGGCCGGACAAGATCAGCGCGCTGTCCTGATCGCGCAGGTGCCAAGCGATGGGCCTGATCGTCTATTATTCCAGCCTTTCGGAAAACACCCATCGCTTTGTCGCCAAGCTCGGACTGCGCGTGGCCCGCATTCCCGTCAGCACTGGCGATGCGCCGCCGGACGTGCGTGAGCCCTTCGTCCTCATTCTGCCGACCTACTGCGGCGATGACGGCAAGGGAGCCGTTCCCAAACAGGTGATCCGCTTCCTCAACGACGCGGACAACCGGTCTCTCATCCGGGGCGTGATCGCAGCCGGCAACAGCAATTTCGGCGAGACGTTCGGTCTCGCGGGCGATGTGATCTCCAGGAAGTGCCAGGTGCCGTACCTCTACAGGTTCGAGCTGCTGGGCACGGAGGAAGATGTCGCCAATGTCATCAACGGATTGGAACGATTTTGGACGTCTCAACGCTCGAACGCCCTTTGAAGGCGGCTGAAACCGCGCTGGATTATCATGCGCTCAACGCGATGCTGAACCTCTATGACGACGAGGGGAGGATCCAGCTCGACAAGGACCGGCTGGCCGCGAAGCAGTACTTCCTCCAGCACGTCAACCAGAACACGGTCTTCTTTCACAATCTGAGGGAGAAGCTCGATTACCTGGTGACGGAAGGCTATTACGAGCGGGAGGTGCTCGACCAGTATTCCTTCAACTTCGTGCGCGACCTGTTCGACCATGCCTATGCGAAGAAATTCCGCTTCCCGACCTTTCTCGGCGCCTTCAAGTATTACACCAGCTACACGCTGAAGACCTTTGACGGAAAACGCTATCTCGAGCGCTACGAGGACCGCATCTGCATGGTGGCGCTGGCGCTGGCGCAGGGCAACGAGGCGCTGGCGCGCGACATGGTCGACGAGATTATTTCCGGCCGTTTCCAGCCGGCGACGCCGACCTTCCTCAATGCCGGCAAGAAGCAGCGCGGCGAACTCGTCTCCTGCTTCCTGCTGCGCGTCGAGGACAATATGGAGAGTATCGGCCGCTCGATCAATTCGGCGCTGCAGCTCTCCAAGCGCGGCGGCGGCGTGGCTTTGTCGCTCACCAATATTCGCGAGGCCGGGGCGCCGATCAAGCAGATCGAGAACCAGTCGTCGGGCATCATTCCGGTGATGAAGCTTTTGGAAGATAGTTTTTCCTATGCCAACCAGCTCGGCGCGCGGCAGGGGGCTGGCGCCGTCTATCTCAACGCCCATCACCCCGACATCATGCGCTTCCTCGATACCAAGCGCGAAAATGCCGACGAGAAGATCCGCATCAAGACGCTGTCGCTCGGCGTCGTCGTTCCGGATATCACCTTCGAACTGGCGAAGAATAACGAGGACATGTACCTGTTCTCGCCCTACGACGTCGAGCGCGTCTACGGCGTGCCGTTTACCGAAATCTCGGTGACGGAAAAATACCGCGAGATGGCGGATGATGCCCGCATCTCCAAGAAGAAGATCAAGGCGCGCGAGTTCTTCCAGGTGCTGGCCGAAATCCAGTTCGAGAGCGGCTATCCCTACATCATGTTCGAGGACACGGTGAACCGGGCGAACCCGATCGCCGGCCGCATCACCATGAGCAATCTCTGCTCGGAAATCCTGCAGGTGAGCGAGGCCAGCGACTACAATGACGACCTCTCCTACAAGCACATGGGCAAGGACATTTCCTGCAATCTCGGCTCGCTGAACATCGCAGCAGCAATGGATTCGTCCGACTTCGGCAAGACGATCGAAACGTCGATCCGGGCGCTGACCGCAGTGTCCGACATGAGCCATATCTCGTCTGTCCCGTCGATCGAGAAGGGTAACGACGACAGCCATGCGATCGGCCTCGGCCAGATGAACCTGCACGGCTATCTCGCTCGCGAGCGCATCCATTACGGCTCGGAGGAAGGCGTCGATTTTACCAACATCTATTTCTATACGGTGACCTATCATGCCATCCGCGCCTCCAACCGGATCGCGGTTGAGCGAGGCGTCAGCTTCAAGGGCTTCGAGAACTCGAAATACGCCTCCGGCGACTATTTCGACAAGTATACGGAAGCCGAATGGGTGCCAGCCACTGGGCGCGTGGCCGAACTGTTCGAGACCGCCGGCATCCACATCCCGACGCAAGCAGACTGGCTGGCGTTGAAGAAGGACGTCATGGCGTCCGGGCTCTACAACCAGAACCTGCAGGCCGTGCCGCCGACGGGATCGATCTCCTACATCAACCACTCGACCTCCTCGATCCATCCGATCGTCTCGAAGATCGAGATCCGCAAGGAAGGCAAGATCGGCCGCGTCTACTATCCGGCGCCGTACCTGACCAACGACAACCTCGACTACTATCAGGACGCCTACGAGATAGGCCCGGAAAAGATCATCGACACCTATGCGGCGGCCACCCAGCATGTCGACCAGGGCCTGTCGCTGACCCTGTTCTTCCGCGACACGGCGACGACGCGCGATATCAACAAGGCGCAGATCTATGCCTGGAAGAAGGGCATCAAGACGATCTACTACATCCGCCTTCGGCAGATGGCGTTGTCCGGTACCGAGGTGCAGGGGTGCGTGTCCTGTACGTTGTAGGGTGAGGGGCAATTCCACGTGCGAAAACAATGAAAATCAAGGACATCCCATGAACATCGCCATCAAGCCCGCCTCCCGCGTGCGCGCCATCAACTGGAATCGCATCGAGGACGACAAGGACCTTGAAGTGTGGAACCGGCTGACCGGAAATTTCTGGCTGCCGGAAAAGGTGCCGCTCTCCAACGACATTCCGTCCTGGGCGACATTGCGGCCGGAAGAGCAGCAGTTGACCATCCGCGTCTTCACCGGATTGACCCTGCTCGACACGATCCAGACCAGTATCGGCGCGCCGAAACTGATGGAGGACGCGATCACGCCGCATGAGGAGGCCGTCTATTCCAATATCTCCTTCATGGAAGCGGTGCATGCGCGCTCCTATTCCTCGATCTTCTCGACGCTGTGCTCGACGCCCGACGTGGACGACGCCTATCGCTGGTCGGAGGAAAACGAGCATCTGCAGAAGAAATCGGCGCTGATCCTCGAGCAATACCGCAACCCCGATCCGCTGAAACGCAAGATCGCCAGCGTCTTTCTGGAAAGCTTCCTGTTCTATTCGGGTTTCTATCTGCCAATGTTCTGGTCGAGCCGGGCGAAGCTCACCAACACCGCGGACATGATCCGCCTGATCATCCGCGACGAGGCGGTGCATGGCTATTATATCGGCTACAAGTTCCAGAAGGGGCTGGAATGGCTGAATGCCGAAAAGCGGCAGGAGATCAAGGACTTTGCCTACGAACTTCTCTTCGAGCTTTATGACAACGAGGCCAAATATACCGAAACGCTCTATGACGGTGTGGGCCTGACCGAGGACGTCAAGAAGTTCCTGCACTACAACGCCAACAAGGCGCTGATGAACCTTGGCTACGAGGCGCTGTTTCCGCCCGAAGCCTGCAAGGTCAATCCGGCCATTCTTTCGGCGCTGTCGCCGAATGCCGACGAGAATCACGACTTCTTTTCAGGCTCCGGCTCGTCCTATGTCATCGGCAAGGCGGTCGCGACCGAAGATGACGACTGGGATTTCTGAGCGGGGGATTGTGCCTTTGCCATGGGACGCTGGATATTTCCTGACCAGCCCCTATTCTCCCAACCGGATCCGATGATGCGGACCGGAAATGGAGGACGCAGATGACAGGCCAACAGGGGCTATGGGACGGGATCAGGATTGCCGATCTCGATGGAAAGGCAGTTCTGATCACCGGTGCTTCGACAGGCATCGGGGCTGCGCTGGTCCGCGCCTTCGCAGCGCAGGGCACCAAGGTGGCGATCCACTACAACGAGAGCCGGCAGGCAGCGATGGACTTGCTTGCCGAGGTAGAGGGCTCCGGCGGCACGGCGGTTCTGGTGCAGGGCGACGTCTCGGCCGATGGCGTGACGGAACGGGTGGTCGGGGAGGCCGCCAGTCACTTCGGCCGCCTCGATGGATTGATCAACAATGCCGGCGGCATGCTCGGTCGCGTCTCAACGGCCGAGATGAGCGATGCGCATTACGAGCGGGTGATGGACCTCAATGCCCGCTCCGTGCTGGCGGCGACCAGGGCGGCGCATCCGTGGCTGAAGAGACAGGGCGGCTTCATCATCAACACGACATCGATCGCCGCCCGCAACGGCGGCGGCGGCGGGGCGATCCTCTACGCTGCCTCCAAGAGCTTCGTATCGACGATCACGCGCGGGCATGCCAAGGAATTCGCCGGCGACGACATCCGCGTCAATGCGGTGGCGCCGGGCGTTATCGCGACGCCATTTCATGATCGTTACACCAGCCCCGAAATGCTGGACGCGCAACGGAAAACGGTTCCCATGGGTCGCGTCGGCACGCCGGAAGAGTGCGTCGGCACCTATCTGTTCCTCGCATCCCCGACGCTGTCCGGCTACATCACCGGCCAGATCATCGAGGTCAATGGCGGCCAGTTGATGCCGTAGGCGGGAAGGGCGGTGCTCCCGTCTTGACGCCGCCGCCGTGCTCGGACTAAGTGAGATCAGACGGTTCCCCGATGGATGACTTCGAGGGGATTAATAGGGAACACGGTGCGGAAGACCCAACAGGGACCAAGACCGTGGCTGCCCCCGCAACTGTAAGCGGATTGCCGATCGCCCCTGTGGCGCTTCCTTGAAGCGCCATGCCACTGCGAACCCCACGGGTTTTTCGGGAAGGCAGGCGAAAGACAGATATCCGCGAGCCAGGAGACCTGCCGTCGAAAGCAACATCCAACTTCCCGGGCGGGGTTGCCCGGAACAGGAGCCATCATGACTGATTTCGACCGCTACCCCCAGCGTCCCATCGCCATTTTCTTTGAAACGGCAATTTCCTCCTAGAAATTCCAGGCCCCATGTCTCGGTAATACGGCGCTCCCGCTTGTGTAGCCATGCGCCTGCTTCCGATGCGTTGCCCGTTTTCCCTTTCACTCCAAGGCCGAAGCGCGCTGTCGCTTGGCTTGGACATCCGTTTCAGGAAACTCAGTATGCCAAATCTCGTCACGTCCATCCGCCCCCTTGCGTTGCTGGCGCCGCTTGCTGCCAGCGTTTTCGCGATTGTCAGCCTCTCCACGCCGACCGCCGCCGCATCGACGGCCTATCCGCTGAAAATCACCAATTGCGGCCAGTCCGTCAGCTTCGAAAAGCCGCCTGAAAAGATCGTTTCGATCGGTCAGGGCATGACCGAAATCCTGTTTTCGCTGGGGCTCGCCGACAAGATCGCCGGCACCGCGGTATGGGTCGGGCCGGTCCTGAAACAGTTCGACGCCGACAACCGGAAGATCAAGCGGCTTGCAGACAATGATCCGAGCTTCGAATCCGTCGTTGGCGAAGAGCCGGATCTCGTGGCCGCCGAATTCGAATGGCATGTCGGCGCGCAAGGCTCGGTCGGCAAGCGCGAACAGTTCTCCGGTCTCGGCATCAACACCTATGTCTCGCCGGCCGATTGTGTCGCCAAGGTCAACACCGATGGCGGCGACGGCGTGCGCCGCGAACTCTTCACGATGGATCTGATCTATCAGGAGATCGATGAACTCGCGGCGATTTTCGATATCCGGGATCGCGGCGACAAGCTCATTGCAGACCTGAAGAAGCGCGAGGCCGATGCCGTCGCCTCGATCGGCAATGCCAAGCTCGGCGCGCTTCCGGTCGTCTTCTGGTTTTCCAGCAAGGAAGTCGCGGGCGATGCCTTCATTGCCGGCAAGAACAGCGCTCCGGCCTATATCCTGAAGACACTCGGTGCCAAAAATGTCGTGACAACGGAAGAGGAGTGGCCGCTGGTCGGATGGGAAACCATCGCCGAAGCCAATCCGTCGGTGATCGTCATCGCCACCATGGATCGCCGGCGTTACGCGGCCGACGATCCGGCCGTGAAGATCGATTTCCTCGAAAAGGACCCGGTCACACGCCAGCTCGACGCCGTGAAGAACAAGCGTTTTGTCGAGATGGACGCGCAATCGATGAACCCGACGATCCGCACGATCGACGGTATCGAGATCCTTGCCAAGGGCATCAAGTCCCTCGGATTGTCGCAGTGAGCCTAACCATGGTCCAACCGGTCGCGATCGGTCGGAGGTGGTGGGCGCATCTGGCGCTCGTCACCCTCAGCTTCGTAGCACTCGGTTTCATCATCAGTCTTGCCGTCTCCATCGGCGAGATTTCCATCCCGCTTGAAACGACGGCAAAGGCTGTTTCCAACCGACTGTTCGGCACGGCCTTCGAATTGAGCCGCATCCATCAGGGCATCGTCTGGGACTACCGTCTCAGCCGCGCGCTGCTGGCGGCCAGTGCCGGGGCGGCGCTGGCATTGTCAGGGGCCATCCTGCAGGCGCTGCTGCGCAACCCGCTGGCCGAACCCTATGTGCTCGGGATTTCGGCCGGCGCCTCGACAGGCGCCGTCGCGGTGATGATCCTCGGCTTCGGTTATGGCGTCCTGACACTGTCGACCGGAGCGTTTATCGGCGCGGTTGTCGCCTTCATGCTGGTCTCGGCTCTCGCTGCCGGGGCGGGGGGAGGCGCTGACCGGATCATTCTCGCAGGCGTTGCCGGCTCGCAGCTTTTCAACGCGCTGACATCCTACATCGTCACGACATCCGCCAATGCCGAGCAGGCGCGCGGCGTGATGTTCTGGCTGCTCGGCAGTCTTTCGGGCGTGCGCTGGCCGGATGTCTATCTGGCCGCTCCCGTCGCGGTCATCGGTCTTGTGGTATCGCTGTTTTATGCCCGTGCGCTCGATGCCTTCACGTTCGGTATCGATGCCGCGGCGGCCCTCGGGATCGCGGTCAATCGGGTCCGCGTCATCCTTCTCGGCGCCACAGCGCTGATGACGGCGGCGATGGTCAGCATCGTCGGCTCCATCGGCTTCGTCGGGCTCGTCATTCCGCATGCCGCGCGGTTTCTGGTCGGCCCGTCGCATCGGCGGCTGCTGCCGGCATCGGCGATGATCGGGGCGATCTTCATGGTGGCGGCCGATATCGTCTCCCGTATCATCATTCCGCAGCAGATCTTGCCGATCGGCGTGGTGACGGCATTGTTCGGCGCGCCCGCCTTCGCGCTCATTCTCTACAAGGCAAGGAGGCCGGTTTGAGCATTTCGGTTCGTGACGTGCACTGGTCGGCCGGCGGTCTGATGATCGTCGACGGCATCAGCATCGATGTCGCCCCCGGCAAGACGCTGGGGTTGCTTGGTCCGAACGGGTCGGGCAAATCCAGCCTGCTGCGGCTCATCTGCCGCCTGCGAAATGTGAAAAGCGGCGTCATCGCGCTCGGAAACACCGATATTGCCGCGATGGCGCGTCTCGATATCGCCCGGCGCGTTGCCTTCGTCGAGCAGCAGGCAACGACCGAGGCGCAGGTGACCGTGCTGGATGTCGTCCGGCTGGGCCGCACGCCGCATCGTGGGCCGCTGTCGCCGTGGAGTGCTGCGGACGATGCCGCGGTCAATGCCGCACTTCGCCAGGTCGGCATGCCGGAGCGCACCGGCCAGTTGTGGCATACGCTGTCGGGCGGCGAACGCCAGCGGGTGCATATCGCCCGTGCCCTGGCGCAGACGCCGAGCGAACTGCTGCTCGATGAACCGACCAATCATCTCGATATCCAGCATCAGCTGGAAATCCTGAGTCTCGTGGCGCGACTGCCGGCGACCAGCATTATTGCGCTGCACGATCTCAATCTCGCGGCGATGTTCTGCGATACTCTGGCCGTTCTTCACCAGGGAAAGGTCGTGGCTGCGGGAACGCCGGAGGACGTACTGACCGAAGAGCTGATCGCCAATGTGTTTGGTGTGCGGGCCTATATCGAGCGCTCGGCCCATCATGGGCGGCAGCATGTGCACTACCGGCTGGATTAACTGTAAACGGGTGTTTGCTCCCGCTCGGCGCGACGGCTTATTTTTCGGGTAAGCCCAGCATGCAGCGGCGGTAAGCCCAATGCTTTTATAAAAGCGCCCCACGTTCGCAGGCAGAACCTCTGGTTTCGTGCCTTTGTCGATCAAATCAATCAGCCCGATGGACAGGCAGTTTGGAATGATATTTGCATGAAAGCTAATATATGCAAGTAGACAGGAGGAAAAGTGTCATGGGCTCGAACATGCCGCATCATTTTCCTGCACTTTGGATACTCATGAGTGTTGGAGAAAAATACAGGCGTATAGACACGGTCGACGCCGCCGCTCAGTTGCTAATTGAACAATGGCCTTCGCATGACGGCAGCAAATATATTGATGCTCTACGGGCTTGTCGCGATGCATTGCGGGATATCGTGCCGGCGTATGCGGCGCGTGAGGCGCTCATGTGCGCTGCAGACGAGGCCCTCATTTGTTACATTTGCGTCATCCAGGGTGAGGAGTCCCGAAAGTCCATCAGAAATACAAGTTCAGGCGCGAAACACGCTTGAAAACGAGCAACTCTGAAACATAAACGGCTCCTGCGAAACGTATATTTTAGTTCCATAAAGGCGTTATCCCACCGGCAGAGAGAATGGGGGGGACGGATCCGACCCCATGTAGATGTGGAAATATTTGACAAACTTTGCCAAAATCGAATTTGATCCCTTCAAATGGAGATTTCCGATGGCGACCATGAACGTATCTCTTCCAGACCCGATGAAGGATTGGGTGGAGGCGCAGGCCAGGACTGGGCGATATTCGAACGCTAGCGACTACGTGCGCGACCTGATCCGACGCGACCAGACACGAAGCGACAAGATTGCCGCCATGCAAAGTTTCGTCGAGGCCGGGCTCCAAAGTGGCATTGGCATTCGATCGAAGGATGAACTCTTTGTCGAGGCGATGGCCCGTGCCAGCAAGTCATGAGTTTTAAACTTTCTGTCGAGGCGGAAGAAGACATCATTGCGATCGCCGAGCAGGGTGCTCGTATGTTCGGATTAGACCAGGCAAAACGCTACCACGATGAACTTTTCGCACTATTTGATCTGATAGCGGCTAATCCACATAGCGCCACGGATGGAGCTGTGGGTTTTGGTGTGCCTTAGGTTCGAATTGGTTCAAGGCGACCCATGTATTCATTTATGCTCAAACAATCTGGAAGGCTGCGATTTTGAATCTGAGACAGCACCAATTATGCGGCGGTGCTTTTGATTCTGGTCTCAGAGCGATTAGCCACTCGCCCGTGCTGATGCAGCACAAGTGCCACTGCACCGAGCACGGTATCGTCGTTGCCAAGGAACTTACCCACAACGAAACGGGGTCTTGGCATGTCGGCAACCTGGTCGGGTGGGGGTAGCGTGTGACGCGCGAAACTGCGCTTCAGGGGATTTGTGAATGCCTCTCCGATCGTCGCCAGCTTGCCGACGATGATGAAGAGCGGTGGATTGAGGATTGTGGCTGTGACACCCATGCCCCAACCCGCCTTTTCCGCAGCATCCTCGATCAGCCGCCGGTATCCTAACCGTCCTTCTCGGGCGCGCTCGATAAACTGATCGATTGTAACCGGCTGGCCGCCAAATTCTTCCGCATGCCGCATGAGATGATAGCCACCGACAAAGGTCTGCAAGCAGCCACGATTGCCGCAGCGGCAGAGACTACCGTTGGGATCAAGAGCAATGTGGCCGAATTCAGCTGCACTGCCGTTGAAGCCCCGCTGGACGACGCCGTCGCGTACAATTGCGCCGCCTACGCCAAGATCGAACTTGTAGAGCACAAAGTCCTTTTCACCGATCGCCGCACCCCAGGTCATTTCGGCAAGGGCGCCGCAATGGCTTTCGTTTTCCGCATGCAGCGGACACTCAAGATGTTTTGAAAAGATCGCGGCGAGATCGACGCCGCCCCAGGTCGGCAACACGTCGCCATTCAGTACGCGCCCGTCATAGCTGAGTGGAGCGGAGATTGCGAGACCAACGCCTAGGAGGTCCTCAATGGCAAGGTCGAGCGAGGCGCATTGCCGGGTCAGATTGTCCTTGATCTGCTCAGCCGCTTCTTCCGGCGTATAGTCGCGGCGCATCTCGAACCAGACATCGGAAAGCACGGTATGGGCAAGGTCGCAGATAACGATGCGGATTTCGCCGAGACCTAGGAGGACGCCCGCGCAGCGCCCTGTTGCGGGGTTAAGGGAGAGAAGCTGCGAAGGTCGACCAAAGCCATTGCTCTTGGTGTCGAGTTCGAGAACAATGCCGCAATCTTTCAATTCCGAAAGAAGTGTTGAAACCGTAGAGCGGGCGAGGCCGGTGGATTTTACCAGTTGCGATGCTGTGGCCGCGCCGATCGCGGCAATCGCGCGTACGATGCGGCCGGCTGGCGCTTCCTGATCCCTAAAAACCTCTTTTACGTCGTGCATATTTCTTTCTCCTCCCGCGCAATTTTAATTCAGACTCTCGACCGCAACGCAATATTTTTCGAGGACGAAGTATGTTGCGTTGCGAAGCGACAAATAATGCTCTTTTCGGCCATAAATGCGCGCAAAAATCCAGATTTTTGTAGTCATTTATTTCGAATATGAAAAAAGTGATTGACAAGCGAGGCCTTGTCAACGATTTTTTGGGCAGCGGGGAGGACCGCTCTATGGGAGGCTTTTATGAAAATCAGAACTGCTATTGCAGCTACACTATCTGTGCTGGCGATCACCGCGGGACTTGGGCTGAATTCGGCTGCCGCCGAAGAGCTGAAAATCTGGACACTGTCGTTCGAAAACGAGTCCGCCAACGTCGCTTGGCAGAAAATCATCAAGGAATTCGAGGCTGCCAACCCCGATATCACCATTTCGCTCGAGAACCGCTCGGTCGATGAGCACAAAGCCGCCCTGCGCGTCGCTGCCCAGTCGAGCCAGGGGCCGGACATCTTCTTCATGTGGGCAGGTCTTGGCCTCGGCGGTGAATTCGTCAATGCTGGCCTTTCGCAGCCGCTCGACAAATATTACGACCAGTATGGTTGGGACAAGCGTCTGGTCGGAACGGCCGGCAGCTTTTCGAATATCTATGAGGGCGGTCGCCACGGTGTTCCCTATACCTTCCATGGCGAGGGCATCTATTACAACAAGGGGCTGTTCGAAAAGGCCGGCATCACGCAACCGCCCGCCACCTACGACGAGCTGAAGGCCGATGCGGCCAAGCTGAAGGATGCGGGCATTCCCGCTATGACCTTCGGCGGCACGGTCAATTGGCATCTGATGCGCCTGATGGACGTGATTCTGGAAGCCAAGTGCGGCGCTGAAAAGCACGATACGCTGATGGCGATGAAGGTCGACTGGTCGACGGAGGCCTGCGCGACGGCGAGCTTCCAGGAGCTGAATGAATGGTCGCAGAACTACATTCTCTCGCCGTTCATGGGCATCGACAATTCGCAGAGCTTCAACCTGTTCCTCGCCGGCCGTGCGGCTATGATGCTCGAAGGCGACTGGCTGGTAAGTCAGCTGCGCGGCGAAAATCGTCTCGCCGATTTCGATCTGTTCCCGTTCCCGACCGGAACCGATCGCCTCTACGGATTCGCGGAATATCTCTACGTCTCCTCGAAGAGCAGCAAGGCGGACGCGGCGGCAAAATTCCTCGACTACATGCTTTCCGACACGGTGCAGCAGGACAATCTCGGTGCGTTCGGTTCGATCTCGATCAACGCGAACGTGAAGTACGAGAAGGTCGATCCGCTTGACCAGAAGTGGATGGATATCTTCGCCAAGTACACCAAGATCTACATGAATGGCGACCAGGCCTTCCCGCTCGACGTGACAACGGAATATTTCCGCGTCATCAACGAAGTGGCATCCGGCAACATCAAGCCAGACGCTGCGGGCAAGACCCTCCAGACCTTCATCGCCAATCGCTAACCTCCCAAGGCAGGGTCCTGCGAGCATGCTCCAGGACCCTGCACCGGCCCGGTGATCCTATGTCCAAAGTGCGCCTGTCGTTGCGGCCGAGCACGCAGGGTTATGTCCTGCTTGCGCCAGCCCTGATCGTCTACCTGCTGTTCGCGGTCTATCCGATGATCGACGTCATCCGGATGTCCTTCTCGTCGTGGAATGGATTGAGCCCGCAGGCGAAGTTCGTGGGCGTCGCAAACTACCGTGCGATCCTGACGCAGGACCCGGTTTTCTGGGGTGCGCTGTGGAACACGCTGATCTGGACCACCGCGGCCGTGATCGTGCCCAATCTGATCGCCTTCGGCGTGGCGCTCGCGCTCAACCAGAACATTCCCGGCCGCTCGTCGCTTCGCATCATTTTCTACCTGCCCGTCATCATCGCGTCGATCGCCGTCGCGACCATCTGGAAATGGATGTACGACCCGTTCTTCGGCCTCTTCAACGGGCTCCTGACCAGCTGGGGGCTGAGCGGATGGATCATGGACTGGCTCGGCGACAAGAAGATCGCGCTCTGGTCCGTGTTCGTGGCCCATCTCTGGCAGTCCGTCGGCTTTTCCATGGTGCTGTTTCTCGCAGGGCTGCAGAGTGTCTCGACGACGCTGATCGAGGCGGCCCGCATCGACGGGGCAGGGCGCTGGGGGGTGTTCCGCTATGTAACGCTGCCGGCTCTCGTTCCGACAATTACGGTCGTCATCGTGCTGTCGCTCATCAATTCGTTGAAGGCCTTCGATATCGTCTACGGCATGACTGGCGGCGGGCCGGCGCAATCGACGCAGATGCTGGCGATGTGGGCCTATACGCAATCGATGCAGCTCGGGGTGTTCGGGCGAGGGGCTGCCGTTTCCGTGGTGCTGCTGTTGATCACGCTGGTCGTCGTGATCCCTTACATGCGCTGGATGTTCAAGCGTGAGGATGCGGTGCGATGAAGATGTTTTCCCAGGCGTTTCGCCCCGTCGGCTCCAACAAGGTCGATCCCGTGCTCGTGGCCCTTTGGGTCGCCTTCATCTTGCTTGCGATCATCTGGATCATGCCCTTCCTGTTCATCGTCTTCACGTCGCTGAAGTCGAACGCGACGGTGATGGGCGCGAGCGCCTTTAGTCCCCCGACCGAACTGGCCTTCGGCAACTTCGTCGCAGCCTGGAACCGCGGCAATTTCTCGACCACCGCGTTCAACGGCATCGTCATCACATTCATCAAGGTGCCGCTGGGACTGTTCGTCTCGGCCATGGCGGCCTATGCGCTTGCCAAGGTGCCGATGCGGATGAGCAGGGCACTGTTCGCGCTCTTCGTGTTCGGCACGATGCTGCCCTTCCAGGTCATGCTCGCACCGATCTTCCGGCAGGTGAACGCCTTCGGCCTGATCAACACCTATCCGGGCATTATCCTGCCTTACCTCGCTTTCGGCATCCCCTATCAGGTCTTCATTCTCTACGGCTTTTTCTCGGCCGTGCCGAAGGAGCTGTCGGAAGCGGCCCGCATCGACGGGGCTTCCCACTTCACCATCTTCCGGCGAATTTTCCTGCCGATTTCGCTTCCGGTTCTTTCGGCGCTGCTGATCCTGGATTTCGTCGCCACCTGGAATGAATTCGCCATGGCCCTGGTGATCCTGCAGGATCCGCGGATGTGGACACTGCCGCTCGGGCTCATGAATTTTCAGAGCCAGTTCCAGAGCGATTACGGCCAGCTCAACGCTGCCATCATCATGACGGTGCTTCCCGCTGCCATCGTCTATCTCATGTTCCAACGCTATTTCGTCTCCGGCATGACATCCGGGGCGGTCAAGGAATAATCATGACGCATCTCTACGATGTTTTCGAAACCCGCTTCAAAGCCCCGGCCGATAACAATCCCTATCTCGACCTGACGTTTCATGGCTATTTCAGCCAGGGTAACCGCAAGGTTCGTGTCACCGGCTTCCACGATGGCGGCGAGGATTATCTCCTTCGCTTCATGCCCGACACCATCGGAGAATGGACCTTCGTCACCGAGTCGTCGGTCGCGGAACTCGATGGCCAGTCTGGCTCAGTCACGGTGGCGCCGGCGCGCGAGGGTGTGCATGGTGCGGTGCGCGTGCGCAATCGCTTCCATTTCGCCTATGACGACAACACGCCCTACTATCCTTTCGGCACCACCTGCTACGCATGGGCCCACCAGCCGCTGGAGATGCAGGAGCGTACGCTCGCAAGCCTCGAGATGAGCGGTTTCAACAAAATCCGCATGGCGGTGTTCCCGAAGGACTATCCCTTCAACACCAATGAACCGCTGCAGCCGATGTTCATGGAAAATGCGGATGGCACTATCGATTTCGATCACCCGAATCCGGTTGCCTTCCGGCACCTGGAAACGCAGATCGCCCGTCTCGGCGAGCTCGGCATCGAAGCCGACCTGATCCTCTTCCATCCCTACGACCGATGGGGCTACGCCACCATGTCGGAAGAGCAGAACCTGCGTTACGTGAAATACATGGCGGCACGATTTTCGGCCTTCCGGAACGTCTGGTGGGCACTCGCCAACGAATATGATTTTCTGCTCGACACGATCCCTGTTCAGGCGTGGGACCGCTTCTGCCACATTCTGGAGGAAAACGATCCGGCCCAGCATCTCCGCTCGATTCACAATGGCGAACAGACCATGAATTTCGATCACCGCAAGCCGTGGATCACCCATGTCTGTATCCAGAACTGGGATGTGAAGCGCACGCCGGAATGGCGCGTCGCCTACGGTAAACCCGTCGTCAACGACGAGCCGGAATATGAGGGCAACATCTGGCCGAGCTGGGGCAATATCACAGCGCAGGAACTCGTCCACCGCTTCTGGACGACCGTTTTGCGCGGCGGTTATGCCGGCCACGGCGAAACCTATGCGGACCGGGACGACCTGATCTGGTGGGCCAAGGGCGGCACCCTTCACGGCGAAAGCTGGAAGAGGATCAAGTTCCTGCTGCAGCTGCTCCAGGAAGACCGGCTTGAAGGGCTTGAGCCGATGGGGATGAACGACCAGTGGCCGTGGAGCCGGATTTCCGGCGCGCGTGACCTCGGCGGCAAGGTGGATTTCATCTATTTCGGCGAACACCAGCCGAACCAGTGGACGACGGGGCTTCCGGCCGAAGACGGTGCTTACGAGATCGACCTGATCGACACCTGGAACATGACGATAACACCGGCAAAGCGCATTGCCGCGCACATTCCCCATCCGCAGCGCCACGGCAACATCGTCCGTGGCGGCAAGGCAGAGGCGGCGTTCGGCATCGAACTTCCGGGCCGTCCCAATCTTGCCCTGCGCATCCGAAAACTCGACTGAGGTACTCCCCATGGCAACCGTCGAAATCTCCAATCTGAAGAAGTCCTACGGCGCCGTCCCGGTGATGCATGGCGTGGACGTTCCGATCCTGGATGGCGAATTCGTCATTCTGGTCGGTCCGTCCGGCTGCGGGAAATCCACGCTTCTTCGGATGATCGCAGGACTGGAATCCATCACATCGGGCGAGATCGTCATAGATGGCCGGCGGGTCAACGATCTGGAGCCGAAAGACCGGGACATCGCCATGGTCTTCCAGAACTATGCGCTCTATCCGCAGATGACGGTGGCGCAGAACATGGGTTTTGCGCTGGAACTTGCGGGGCGCAGCAAGGCCGACATCAAGGCGGAAGTCGACAAGGCTGCCGATATCCTGTCGCTGACACCGCTCCTCGATCGCAAGCCGGCCCAGCTCTCTGGCGGCCAGCGGCAACGCGTCGCTATGGGCCGCGCGATCGTGCGGCATCCCAAAGTTTTCCTGTTCGACGAACCTTTGTCGAACCTCGACGCGAAACTCCGGGTCAAGATGCGCGCCGAAATCAAGGCGCTGCATCAGCGTCTCAAATCGACGATCGTCTATGTGACCCACGATCAGATCGAGGCCATGACGATGGCTGACAAGATTGTGGTGATGAATGCCGGGCGCGTCGAGCAGATCGGCTCGCCGCTAGAGCTCTACGACCGCCCGGACAACCTGTTCGTCGCGACATTCATGGGAAGCCCGGCCATGAACATCCTGCCGGCGAAAGCCAACAGGATGGGGATCACGGTCGCCGGGCTGCTAGAACTGCCGGGCCTTGCGAATGTTATGGTCGGCACGGAGATTTCCTATGGCATCCGCCCGGAAGATATCGTTATTGGCGGCGAGGGGGCCGTTCCTGTCGAGGTTCTGGTGATCGAGCCGACCGGTGCGGAGACCCATATTACGGCGCGCCTCGCCGGCGAGGAGATAACCATCGTCTCGAAGGAGCGCCTGAGCGCAAAGCCCGGCGAGACGCTGATGGTAAGCCTTGCTTCTCCCCGTTCCCACGTTTTTGAAACCGCAACTGGTAGACGAATTTGACTCGCCTCGTATGCGCCGCCGCGGCATTGGTGTTTCCTGTTGCGGGGGCGTTCCGTGCCATCGGCTTTGAACCGGCGGAATTGCTTGTGATGGTTACCGGTGTCATTGAGCTTTTTGGTGGCTTGCTGGTCGCCGCCGGTTTTCTCACACGACCGGCCGCCGCAATCTGCGCTGGCCTCCTCGCAGTAACGATCTGGGTCACCTCAGCGCGGGGGTGGGGAGCAATGGAATATAGTGTACTTTGGACGATAGTCTGCTTGGCCATCGCCGTTCGTGGAGGT
The DNA here is from genome assembly GCF_017873135.1 of Rhizobium herbae. Classification (GTDB taxonomy): domain Bacteria; phylum Pseudomonadota; class Alphaproteobacteria; order Rhizobiales; family Rhizobiaceae; genus Pararhizobium; species Pararhizobium herbae. The sequence goes on from NZ_JAGGJV010000006.1 coordinate 423,651, forward strand.
GAGAGACTGTCTGTCGACCGCACTATCCGCCGAGAATTCTAGCCGCGACAAATTTTATTGAAGGCCGGTCGTTCCATACAAGGATATTTGATCGGTCAGGAGGACGTATCTTTTCTGACGGATGGCACGACATCGACCGGCTTTGTGCGGGGCGAACAGCGATTCACCATATCCTCTAGAAGAAAGTTCCATAAAAATGCTTACGCCAAAAACTGGGCTTAAGATCTGAAATAGATTGTTTTTTATTCGCAGCGGCGGTTCGATTCCTGCAGTGCGAAGGCATTGGGCTATGAAGCCGTATCGAAAATTGGTGGTGCGTGCCTGATGTATATCCCATTGACATATCCCAAACGGAGCGTTATGTATATCATTAGTCGGGATGCAATCCGGAGGGACGTTGGGTGGAACAGGGTGCAGTATTCCAAAGCAATCGAAGCCAAGCTGTCCGTCTTCCAAAGGCAGTCGCTTTGCCTGATGATGTGAAGCGCGTCGATATTGTCGCTGTCGGACGCACTCGCATTATCGCACCTGCTGGCGAGGTCTGGGACAGCTGGTTTGAAGGAGCGGCGGCCACATCCGACTTCATGAGTGAGCGTGATCAGGCCGCCTCGCAGGAGCGCGAGGCATTTTAATGCTGAAGTACATGCTGGACACCAACATTTGCATTTTTACGATCAAAAATCGACCACAGCATGCGCGCGAGGCGTTCAATCGTTTCCATGATCAATTGTGCATCAGCTCGGTTAGTTTGATGGAACTGATCTACGGAGCGGAAAAGTCAGCCAGTCCTGAAAAGAACCTTCCCGTTGTGGAGGGCTTCGCGGCGCGCCTTGAAGTGTTATCGTACGATCAACCGGCAGCAAGCCATACGGGTCAATTACGAGCCGAACTGGCGCGCAGTGGAACTCCAATCGGTCCATACGATCAATTGATTGCGGGACACGCTCGCTCGCGCGGGTTGATTGTCGTTACGAATAATCGAAGGGAATTTGATCGCGTTCCCGGCTTACGGGTGGAAGACTGGACGGGCTAGTCTAAAACGTTTGCTCACCATAGCCGTCGATAGCCCCCCGATAACGTCTCTCCGTCGGCACCTACTGACGGGTCGAAGGTTCGTATTGGTTCAAGGCGAAGGAAATTTAGCCACATTATTTGGCACTGAACACGCCGCACCGAAATGGCTGATAGTTCGTTGCTCTGTCGTTATGCCATGTTGCCAGGCTTGGCCGCGGGGTTGTCGAGCCCCGCTTTCTCAAATGAGCGGTGAGAAAGGTCCCACACTGTTGTGAGGGACTTTCTGGTGTCTAGATTTAGCGTTTCCGACTACACTTCCAATGTCTCGATCGACAGATGCGGGTCAAGCTCGCGCAGGAAGCTGTCGGCGTTGAAAATCGCGGCGGGCGGCTTTGCGCCGGTATCGCGGATGTCGCCCGACAAGATGCGCTGGGCCGCTTCACAGATGATCGGCGCCGTGACGGCGTAGATGTCCTGGCCTTGCGCGATGATCCGGCGGCGCAGTTCTCCTTGCGTGACGACGACCTCCACGGCGAAGCGCTGCGCCGAACGTCCGGTTTCATCCACGGCCCGCGGCGGAGGCGTCGATGGATCGCGTACGTCCCCTAGGGCTGCCTTGCTGAGAAAGGCGTGCAACTCCTTCGTCCGAACGTGACGGGTGATCAGCGGCACTTCCGAAAAGGGAAGCTCGACGAAGGTCTGCTGGCCGAACGGGGCGGGTAGGACGGATACTTTTTCGACAGGAGGCTGATGCACTGGTTGCATCTGCCCGCCGCTGACGGCAAGGCGCTTCGCAGTATTCTTTTCTCCGGTGATGCGCGTGCCTTTTGTTGGGAGCCAGCTGTCGAGCGCGACGTGGATTTCGATGGTGTCGGCGTGATCCCACTCACCCATGACGGTTGCGACGAGCAAATCGGCTAGGCCGCCGTAAAAGCCCATGGCAGGGATGACGGCGACGCCTGCATCGCGGGCCGCAACCTCGTGGCGTTCGAACGTCGCCTGCACGCTCGGCTGCTCGGCCGTCACGTCCAGATAGTGGATGCCCGCCCGCAAGGCGGCGCGTACCACAGCGTCGGCCGTATCCATGAACGGCCCGGCGCAGTTAATGACCACCGCCGCGCCGGCGAGCGCCCGATCCAGCGCCGCGTCGTCTTCCACTGCAGCTTCACGGCATTCGATGCCGCGCTCGTAATAACCCGCCTCCGCCAGCCGCACACTACTACGCCCGATCGCAATCGGCTTGAATCCGCGCCGCAACAGTTCGGCGACGACAAAGCGGCCGGTGTGGCCGTTCGCGCCTATGACCGCTACGGGCTGTAGTATCCTGGTGATTTGCTCGTGGTTATTGGTCATCGCTCTCTCCTTCGCTACAGACCTGTCTGTAGCTAATACAACATACAGGTCTGTAGCGTGTCAATCGGCTTTCTGCTAGAAAGGGAAATCTTGGAGATAAAGATATGGCAAAGAACACAGCGAACTCTCCCGCGTCCGGTATCAACGACGTACGGGACAGAATTCTAGCGACAGCATCGGAGCTCTTTTATCGCCGTGGCGTGCGCGCTGTCGGCGTCGATCTGGTGGTTGAAAAATCCGGTGTCGCCAAAACCAGCCTCTACCGCCATTTCGGCACGAAGGATGATTTGATCGCCGCCTTCCTCAAGCGTGAGGACCAGGATTTCTGGAGCACTTGGGAGCGGGTGAAAGAACAGCATCAGGACGACCCCAGGGCCGAGCTCGACGCTCATTTCGAGTGGATCGGCGAGAGGGTCGGACGGGACAACTACCGGGGTTGCCCGCAGATCAACACGGCGGCCGAGTTTCCAGAAGCGGGTCATCCCGCCCGCAAGGTCGCCGAGGCCCACATGTGCGAGATGCGGCGACGCCTGAGGACCATAGCTCAGGGGCTGTCGGTTGCGGCACCTGACCGGCTTGCCGGTCAGCTCGCGGTCCTGATCAATGGCGCCTTTGTCAGCATGCAACTCTTTGAACCCGGCGAGGCAACCGGCTTGCTCCGCGATGCCGCCCATGCGCTGATTGCTGCGAGCCGCAGTTGATTGGGTTCACGGGCTGTTGAGTTTCAGCAGGACTTGAACGGGCTTGTCGCAAATTTTCGGGCTTAACCGTATGTTGACCATAGGCATGGAAATTGCCGCTCCGAAAGTTGCGGAGCCAGCCATGATTTTGAATGCCACTGCCGAGAAGCTGAAGCGCCAGTCGAAGGACGATTTCTAAGGCAGGAATTTCGAGGCATGGCTGATTGTACAGGCGGTTGCCTGGTACCTGCGTTACCCGCTCAGCTATCGAGACTTGGAAGAGATGTTTCGCGAGCGGGGTTCGAGGTCGATCATAGTACGGTCAACCGCTGGGTATTGGCTTATGCGCCGATGATCGAGAAACGACTGCGGCAGTTTCGGCACCCGCATTGTGGCTCGGTCCGGATCGACGAAACCTATGTCAAGATCCGCGGCAAATGGCGCTATCTGTACCGAGCCATCGATAAACACGGCAATCCGGTGGATTTCCTGCTGACTGCTAAGCGCGATCTCGACGCCGCCAAGCGGTTCTTTCGCAGAATGCTGAAGGACGAGCCCCTGCTATCACCGGCAAAGATCGGGACGGACGGCGCAAATACTTTTCCGTCGGCAATCAAGACGTCAGTCGATAGTGGGTACCTGCATCCGGATCCGGTTCACTATGTCACCAAGCACCTCCAACAGAGAATCGAGAGCGACCACTTCCGGGTAAAGAAGACCATGCCCAAGATCGGCGGTTTCCAATCCTTCAAAACGGCGCGGCGGACGATCGCAGGTTTCGAAGCCATGCTCTGGCTCAAGAAGGGCTTCGGCTTTTCCGGCGGCTGGACTGTCAACGACCAGAACGATTTGCTTGCGCGCCTCTTCGGACTGCAAAAGGTTAACAAAGCATTAAAATGAAGATGCTCAGGGGATAATCGCGCGCTCCGAAAATGTTTGCGACAAGCCCGATGACCAGCTCAGCCCCCGTCTCGACTCGTCATTCTGAAGGACAGCCAAAGAAAGAGGTGCTGTGGCAGACTTATTGCGCCAGGATGACAAAGTTTGCCTGGGGTCGGCTCCTCCTGCTCGAAATCAAACTGCTCGGCTATGAATTTTTGTCGCGTTTCATTTGTGGAGCATTGTCTGAAATGCCTGATAGCTGCCTTTGGGCGTTCGATCTCTGGTTATGGGATCCATCGCGACGATACCGAACTTTGCGCTGTAGCCTTCGGCCCATTCGAAGTTGTCGATCAATGTCCAGGCCATGTATCCCCTGACATCGACGCCTTGCTTCTGGGCATCGCGGATAGCGGCGAAATGCTTGTCGAAGAATTCGATGCGCTTGCCGTCGTCACTCTCCGACATGCCGTTCTCAGTGACGTAGATGGGCAGCCCGGGGTAGCGATCGGAGGCGCGCTTGAGAAACTCCGTCAGGGCCTGCGGATAGGTTTCCCAGCCAAGATCGTTCTTTTCGAGTGGACCTCTGGACTGGGTAAACGGAAATACGGGAACGGTTGGATCAGATTGGTAGAGGGAGCGGGTATAGTAGTTGAGGCCGATCCAGTCCACCGGAGGGGAAATCTGCTTGAGATCGTCCTGCCAGTTGGCGGGCAGGTATTGCGCGATTCTGTCGGTGACGAGTTTCGGGTACCGGCCTTTCAAGGCGCCGTCGAGAAAGAACTGGTTGAAGATTGCATCGCCGAGCTCGGCGGCCGCCGCATCCTGCGGAGATTGTGTCAGCGGCTCGCATTTTTCCATGTTCACGACGATGCCGAGATCCTTGCCGCCTTCGGCGCGCATCGCGTCGATGCCGAGGCCGTGGGCGAGCAGGACATGATGCATCGCGCGCGACGCGGCACGGATGTCGCGATAGCCCGGTGCGTGTATCCCGAGAAAATGGCTCAGGATGGTGATGCACCAAGGCTCGTTCAGGGTTGCGGTGGTGGCCAGCCGGTCGCCGAAGCGCCGGGTGATCTGCGTGGCATAATCTGCGAAGGCACGGGTCGTGTCCCTGTTCATCCAGCCACCCTTGTCCTGCAGGGCGCTTGGCAGGTCCCAATGATAGAGCGTGGCGAGCGGTTTGATATTGCGCTGCAGCATGCCGTCGATGAGGCGATCGTAGAAGTCGAAGCCCGCTTCGTTCGAGGCTCCCGTCCCCTCCGGGATGAGCCGGGGCCAGGAAAATGAAAATCGGTAAGCATCGAATCCGCCGTCGCGGATCAGATCCAGATCTTCCGCCCACCGGTTATAGTGGTCGCAGGCGACCACTCCGTTTTCGGCGTTCTTGATATTGCCAGGGGTGGCGGCGAAGCTGTCCCAAATGGACGCGCCTCTGCCGTCGGTCTGTCCACCTTCGATCTGATGGGCGGCCATCGCGACACCGAAGACAAAGTCAGGACCGAAGTCATTGCGATCGTGCGAAAACATCATTTTCCCGTTCCGAGCTGCTTGTTTGACAGGAGCACCAATACTGCGGATTAAAGATTGGCGTCGACCAATGCCTTGAGGTCGTCCATTTCGCTTGCAGTCAAATCCACCAGAGGGGGGCGCACGGGCCCAGCTTTGCGGCCTCTGACCTCCAGGCCCGCCTTGATGATCGATACGGCATAGCCTTTCCGGCGATTGCGCAGGGTGGTCAGCGGGAAGAAGAAGTTCTTCAGAATGCTGTCGGTCGTCTTCGTGTCCCCGGAAAGGAGCGCCGCGTAGAAACGCTGGGCCAGTTCGGGCACGAAGTTGAAAACGGCGGAGGAATAGGTCGTGACGCCGGCGGCGAAATAGGCGGTCGCATAGAGTTCGTGGGTCGGCATGCCGCCGATATAGACCATGCGGTCTCCCAGCTTGGTGGTGATTTCGATCACGCGGTCAACCTCGCCATAGCCGTCCTTGAAGCCGATGAGGTTGGGGCACCGGTCGCAGAGCGTCTGCAGGCTATCGGCGGTCAGAACGATATTGTCGCGATTATAGACGACGACGCCTATTTCAACCGCGTTGCACACCGCTTCCACATGGGCGACCAACCCTTCCTGCTCGCAGAACATCAGATAGGGCGGCAGCAGCAGGATACCGTCGGCACCGGCAGCTTCGGCCGCCTTGGCCATCTCCACGGCCATGGCCGTGCCGTAGGCGGCACCGCCCAGAATCGGCGTCTTGCCGGCCGAGGTCTTGGCCATTTTCGTGACAGCGGCCACTTCCGCCGGTGTCAGCGAGAAAAGCTCGCCTGTGCCTCCGGGCGCAAACAGCACGGCGGCGCCAAATCCATCGAGCCAGTCGATATGGGCGCGATAGGCTTCCTCGTCGATGCTGAGATCGGGTTTGAACGTGGTGACTGGGAAAGAGAGCAGGCCGCTGCCGAGCGCGATCTTGAGTTCATTCGGAGTCATGAAAAAAGGTCCTTCTGAAAGGGCAGGAAAAAAGAAAAGGCGGGAAATGGCTCAGTAGACGTCAAGCGCCTGGAGGAGGGCGGCCGTGTAGCCGTAGCAGAAGGCAAAGGCGACGCCCTGCGGATCGCGGCCGCTGATCGTGGGCACGTGATCCGGCATGATCATGTATTGGTAGCCCACCTCCCGGTAGAGCTTGATGGAGCGGGCCATGTCCATGTCGCCCTCGTCCGGGAAGGTTTCCATGAACGAGAGCTTCTTGCCGCGGATGTTGCGGAAGTGAAGGTTGAAGATCTTGTTGCGGCTGCCGAACCAGCGGATCACGTCGTCGATTTCCTCTCGCGGATTGTCGAGCATTTCACCGACAGTTCCCTGGCAGAAATTGAGGCCGTGATAGGGGCTCTCGTGCATGGTGACGAATTTCTTGAGACCGTCGACCGTGCCGAGCACGCGCGTCACGCCCTTGAAGCCCGGCGGGGTGTACGGATCATGTGGATGGCAGGCGAGCCGGACCTTGCTGGCTTCTGCGACCGGCACCACGCGGGAGAGGAAATAGTCGATGCGCTCCCAGTTCTCATCTTCCGACAGCACGCCGGCAAGGCCGGGGGCTGCGGACTGGTCGATCTTGTCCCAGCGGAACGAGGCATTCAGCGAGCCGCCACGGCCAAGCTCGTCGGGGGTGCGCGGAATGCCGATCAGGTTGAGATTGTATTTGGCCGCCGGGATGCCGGCCGTGGCCAGATTCTCGATCAGGCGGCAGAGCGCGTCGAGCTGGCGGTCGCGTTCCGGCCCCGCAAGCAGAATGTCGGGGTAGGTGGCGGTCTCGATCGGGTTGGACGGAAGCGGCAGCTGGATCATGTCCAGTATCAGCCCGAAGCTCTCGACCTTGTCCCTGAGCCGGTGGAGGTCGTCGAGCGACCACGTTCCGGGTTTGCCCTCCGGGTCGGCGCAAATGTGCTTGATGCCGAGCTGGGCCCAGACCCGATAATCGTCGTCGTCGCGCGCAGCGAGTTGTGTACCAATATACATGTCATACCTCCGTCTTTAGTGAGGTATGACATAATATGAATTTTGATGGCTGTCGAGACGTTACCGTGCGAGACGGCGATATCGCTTCTGACTGTTCAGCAGATGGTCACGCATGGCGTTGCGCGCGGTATCCGGATCCTGGTCGGCAATGGCCTCGATGATCCGGTCGTGTTCCGCGGTAATACCCATGAGATAATCGACATTGCTGGTATCGGGCAGTGTCGGGAACTGGCTGCGCGGGATCGACCGTGCGCCGAAGCGGGATATCGATTCAATGTAATATCGATTGTCGGTGGCCTGGGCGATGGCGAGATGGAAGGCAAAATCGGCATCCACCGTCGGGTTCCCGGCCTGGATCTCCGCGACCATTTGCTGATTGGCGGCGCGAATCGCTTCTTCCTGATGTGGCGAGCGCCGATAGGCCGAAATTGCCGCTGCTTCCACCTCCACGGCGATTCGGAACTCCAGCAATTCCAAGGTTTCCGGAATGCTTTTGATTTCCCGGGGCGTCAGGCTTGTGTGCCGGAATCCGGGCTGTTGTCTTGCCACGAAGACGCCCTTGCCCTGGACCGGCGTCACCAGCCCGCCCGCGCGGAGTTCGGCGATCGCCTCGCGTACCACTGTCCGGCTCACGCCGAATTCGCTCTCGAGCTGGATCTCCGTTGGCAGTTGATCCCCTTCCGTCAGGTCTCCTGTGGCGATGCGGTCGCGCAGCGTCTCGATCACGGTCTGTGCCAGCCGCTGCCTTCGGTGGGGCTCCACTTTGCCATCGTTGTTCATTGTCTCTCCCTCGGCATTTGGTTTCGCTGCGATCTCAACGGGCTTGCAAGCGTTCGTCACTTAACGTAAGTCATATGACAAGATACGAATGATGCATTAACGTTAGAAGTATCAGAAGTGGAGGAATTATGAAATCGTTTTGGAAGCCCATCCGCCTGGCGCTGGCTGTTTCCCTGATGGCCGCGCATGTTCCCGCGGCGATCGCGGCGACGCCGAATGACCAGCTGGTTATCGGTACCTCGCTCGTGCAGGTGCTGTCGCTGGACCCGCAACAGGGGGTCGATGCAAAGACAATCGAAATTCTGACGAATACCTATGATCGTCTGGTCTATACCGACAATCAGAACGGCAATGTCATCGCCCCGCAGCTGGCGGAAAAATGGGATGTCACCGAGGATTCGATCACCTTTCATCTGCGCGAGGCCAAGTTTGCCTCCGGAAACCCGGTGACCGCGAAGGACGTGGTTTTCTCGCTGGTGCGCCTGATGAAGCTCGACCAGGCGTCCGCCGCCAACTTCAAGACGGCCGGATACAGCGCTGCCAATATTGAAAGCATGGTTTCGGCTCCGGACGACCGCACATTCCGAATCCAGTTTCCGAAGACCGTTACCCCCGACGCGCTGCTTTACCGGATGTCGATGGGTGTCGCCAGCGTGGTCGATAGCGTCGAAGTGCAAAAGCACGTCAACAATGGCGACTACGGCAATGAGTGGCTGCGGACCAACACGGCGGGTTCCGGGCCGTTCACGCTGCGGCGCTGGACCCCCAACGATCTCGTGATGCTCGAGGCCAACAAGGATTACTGGCAAGGTGTGCCGACGCTGCGCCGTGTCATCATGCGCCATGTTCCCGAGAGCCAGGCGGCCCGGCTGATGCTGGAGCGTGGCGATATTGATATCGCCAATGCGCTCAGCGCCTCCGACATCGGTTACTTCCAGAACAAGGACGGTTTCGTTATCGATCGCGTTCAGACCGGTGGCTTCTATGTGCTGTCGATGAATGCCGGCCGCAAGGAACTGGCCGATCCCCTCGTGCGCAAGGCGATTGCCAACAGCATCGATTATGCAGGCATCGAGAAAACCATCGTCGGCGCCTATGGCCGGGCCCGCAATGTGCCAGTACCGGTGGATTGGGCTGGAGCCATCAAGAACCCGGACTGGGGCTTTCATCCCGAAGAAGCGAAAAAGATGCTGGCAGAGGCCGGTTATCCCAATGGGTTCGATCTGACGCTCAAGGTCGTTTCGCAGGCCCCCAGGGTCGACATGGCAACCGCCATTCAGGCCAATCTGGCCGAAGTCGGCATCCGGGTGACGATCCAGCAGGGCAATGGCGCCGATATCGTTGCGGCGCATCGGGCGCGGGATTTCGATCTTCTGATCCCGCAAACATCCGCCTACATGCCGACCGCTCTCGGCGCGCTGGATAATTTCGCCTATAATCCGGACAACTCGGCAGAAGCGAAAAACGCCGGCAATTTCGTCTGGCGTTCCGCATGGGACATTCCGGAAATCAGCAAATTGCGCGACGAGGCGAATGCCGAGCGCGACGCCACCCGCCGTCAGGCGCTGGTCACGGAAATCCAGGAGAAGTTCATCGCCGCCGGCCCGGCCGTCCTGCCGATGTTCGAACGCTTCGAACCGATTGCGCTCAACAAGCGCGTCATCGGCTATAGCGGCCATCCCATGGGTATGACGCGGGTGAACAAAATCACCAAGTCAGACGCGCAGTAATCGAGTAGCCGATCATGCAAGAGTTTAACCTGAAAGAGCTCGGCAAACGAGCGATCCAGCTGCTCGTCAGTCTGTTCGTGCTCCTGACAGTCACCTTCGTGATCGGCCGCGTTCTGCCGGCGGATCCTGTCGGCGCAATCGTCGGCGAACTGGCCGACCCCGCCGCCTTCGAGGCGATGCGCCAAAGGCTTGGCCTTGATCTGCCGCTCTACCAACAGTTCTTTCTCTATATAAAGGCGCTGTTGCATGGAGATCTGGGGACGGCGATTCTGACCGGAAATCCGGTGATGCAGGATCTGTCCACGGCCTTTCCGGCGACCCTTGAACTCGCCACGCTGGCCGTCATCATCTCCACCGTCGTCGGCGTGCCCCTGGGCATGGCGGCGGCGATCTTTCGCGATACCCTCATCGACCGGATCGCCCGTGTGCTTTCGCTTGTCGGGCATTCCATCCCGGTTTTCTGGTTCGGCATCGTTGGGCTGGTGATCTTCTATGCCGGCCTCTCCTGGGTCGGCGGGCCGGGGCGGGTCGATACCTATCTCGAAGGCCTCGTCGAGCCGAAAACCGGACTTCTATTGATAGACAGCCTGCTCGCAGGCGACACGGAAGTGTTCTGGAGCGCGGTCAACCACATCATCCTGCCGGCCTGCATTCTGGCCTATTCGGCCATGGCCTATATCACCCGCATGACGCGCAGCTTCACGCTGGAGCAGCTGAACCAGGACTACGTGGTGGCTGCCCGCGCCAAGGGTGCCTCGAGCAGCCGGATCGTCATCGGGCACATTCTTCCCAATATCGCCGTGCAGCTGATCACCGTCCTTGCGATTTCCTACGGCAGCCTGCTCGAAGGTGCGGTGGTGACGGAAATCGTGTTCTCCTGGCCCGGCATCGGCCAATACATGACCAATGCCCTGATGATCGGCGATATGAACGCGGTGGTTGCCGGGACGCTGGTCATCGGGCTGATCTTCATGGTGCTCAATTTTCTGGCCGACCTGGCCTATGTGCTTCTTGATCCCCGTACCCGCGAGGCCAGCTGATGACCGAGGCGAAGATGATTGTCCAACACAATGCGCTGCATCAGGGTGCTGGCCGTTTCTACCGGTCGCTTCAAAAGAGCATCGACAAGCTGACGCGCGAGCCGCTGGGCATGCTGGGGTTTGCCGTACTTGCGCTGCTGATCCTCGTGGCGATATTTGCGCCCTGGATCGCGCCCTACAGCCCCATCACGCAGAACCTACCGCAGGCGCTTCAGCCGCCGAGCTGGACGCATCTGGCCGGCACGGATGAATTCGGCCGCGATATCCTGTCCCGCCTCATCTACGGTGCGCGCATCACCATTCAGACGGTCCTGTCCGTCACGGTCATTGTCGGGCCGGTTGGGCTGATTATCGGCGTGGTCGCCGGCTTCGCCGGCGGCCGCACGGACGCTATCCTGATGCGGGCCACCGACATCGTGCTGTCCTTCCCGTCGCTGATCCTGGCGCTGGCCTTTGCCGCTGCTCTCGGGGCAGGCCTGGGAACGGCCATCATCGCCATCTCGCTGACCGGCTGGCCGCCGATCGCCCGGCTGGCACGTGCCGAAGCGCTGATCGTGCGCAACACCGATTATGTCGCCGCGGCTCGCCTCTATGGTGCGTCTCCGTTGCGTCTGCTGTTCCTGTATATCGCCCCGATGTGCATTCCCTCGGTTGTTGTCCGGCTGACCATGAACATGGCCGGGATCATTCTCACGGCCGCAGCACTCGGCTTCCTCGGTCTCGGCGCGCAGCCTCCGTCACCGGAATGGGGCGCGATGATCTCCAGCGGCCGGAAATTCATGATCGACAACTGGTGGGTTGCGGTGATGCCGGGGATCGCGATCCTCCTGACCAGCCTTGCTTTCAACCTGGTGGGCGACGCCCTCCGCGACCTTCTGGATCCGCGCCATGCCCGTTCCTGATAGCACCAGCATCCTGACTGTCAGGAACTTGAATGTGAACTTTGCGCGCAGCACGCTCAAGGCTGTCGATGGCGTCAGCTTTACGCTGGGCGCGGAGCGGCTCGGCATCGTCGGGGAGTCCGGTTCGGGCAAGTCGACGTTGGGCCGCGCCATCATGAAACTGTTGCCCAATTCGGCAAAAATCGAAGCCGAGGCTCTCGAATTCGCGGGCACATCGCTCGGCGAGGCCTCTGAAAAGCAGATGCGGAAACTGCGCGGCAACGAGATGGCGCTGATCATGCAGGATCCCCGCTATTCGCTGAACCCGGTGCTGTCGATCGGCAACCAGGTTGCCGAAGCCGCCAAGCTTCACTTGGGCCTGGGCAAAGCCGCTGCCTACAAGGCCGCGGCCGGAATGCTTGAGCGGGTGCGCATTGCCGATGTCGAGCGGACCATGCGCCTCTATCCCCATCAGATCTCCGGCGGGATGGGACAGCGCGTCATGATCGCCATGATGCTGCTTGCCAAGCCGCGTCTTGTCATCGCCGACGAGCCGACCTCGGCTCTCGATGTCAGCGTGCGCGGGGATGTCCTTAAGCTGCTCGACGAACTCGTCACCGAGAACAATTCCGGCCTGATCCTGATCAGCCACGACATCCGGATGGTGGCCGCGTTCTGCCAGCGCATCCTCGTGATGTACAAGGGCCGGGTGGTGGAGAACCTCGTCAGGCTGGAAGACGCGCAACATCCCTACACAAGGGGTCTTGTTGCTGCCATGCCCAATCCGCGCCATCCCGTGAGACGGCTTCAGGTACTCGACCGGCCATCAATCGACGCAGCGGAGGTAAGATCGTGATCGAAGTCGAAAACCTCGAAGTCGCCTTCGGCAAAGGCGGCAATCTGAAGCAGGTGGTGAAGGCGGTGTCCTTCTCCGTCGCCAGGGGCGAAAGCCTTGGGATTGTCGGTGAATCCGGCTGCGGAAAATCTACGGTGCTGCGCTCGCTGGCGGGTCTCGACCGTCACTGGACGGGGCGTATCAGCCTGAACCGCCAGTCGGTCGACAAGAACCGTACCATCGAACAGCTGCTGCTGGCACAGATGGTGTTCCAGGACCCCTACGGTTCGATCCATCCGCGCCATCGCATCGAACGTGTGCTGGCAGAGCCGGTGCGGGCGATGAAAAAAGGGGGCGGCTGGGACCGCGTGCCCAAAGCCCTCGAACGGGTGGGCTTGCCCGCCGGTTTCGCCGAACGCTTTCCGCATGAACTGTCCGGTGGCCAGCGCCAGCGTGTCGCCATTGCCCGCGCGCTGGTGCTGGAACCGCAAATCCTCCTGCTCGACGAGCCGACATCGGCACTTGACGTTTCCGTGCAGGCAGAGGTGCTGAATCTCCTCAGCGATCTGCGCGAACAGCAGGGGCTCACCTATGTGCTTGTGAGTCACGACCTCTCGGTCATCGCTCATATGTGCGACCGTGCACTGGTGATGAAGGATGGCGTCTTTGTCGATGAACTCGACCGGGCGGATTTGCAGGCTGGGCGCACGCATGCGGAGTATTCGGCGGTGTTGTTCCAGTCGAGCTTTTTGTGAAGCAACCGCTCTCTAAGCGGAAGTAACGCGATGTTCCAACCTGCGCCCATAGCAAACCGGCCCCTCGTCACAAAGCCGAGATCACGCTGCTCTGGGACCAAACTTTGGACCGCCGGGAAAATACCGCGGAAAACTCCAGTTATGAACGGTCCAGTTGTTGGGGATCAGAGCAATCCGACGGCGACCATCAGCTTTGTGGTTTCAAAAGTTCACTCTCAGTCAAAGCGGATTTCAGTCTGGGACACGACTGGCACCCCGCTCTCATGCAGGATCGAACCTGCATAGGCCTCGAGTTCGGCGAGCATCGATTCCCGCTCGATTGGGCGAAGGAGAACGCGTCGCGCGGACCACAGCCGGCTTTGATTTCCGGGACGGACACTTCTTCAGAACAAGATTTTCGACTGGACCGAGCTTGAAAAGGACGAGCGCTTGCATCGTTTTCATGATGAGCTCCTCGATAGACGGGGCGTCAATCAACGTGCCGGACACTCCAATGGAAATGATGCCCCTTTCTCAAGCATAAGCCAATGGACGACCGATACGCCAATCAAATCGCCAGATCGTTTCCGACGATGACCACAGCCAGACCGGTCTTGACGCCGATTTCGTCCTTGAGTGTTTGCGACGCGGTTTTCACGGCATCGATCACCGATGCTGCAACCTGTTTTCCATTTACAACTACAGCCTGGAATCAGCCCATGCGTTCCGACGCGTAGGAGCCGGGACTTGCCGGGAAGACAACGGTGCGGTTGCCGTTGATGAAGGTGCGGTGATGGATATGGGCATGCACGGCGCGGGCCAGAACCTGGCTTTCGACATCGCGGCCGATCGAGACGTAATCCTCGGCCGACTGCGCATGGGTGATGCGGGCAATGTCCTGCTCGATGATCGGACCTTCGTCGAGATCGGCCGTGACATAGTGCGCCGTCGCGCCGATCAGCTTCACGCCACGCTCATAGGCCTGCTTGTAGGGGTTGGCGCCCTTGAACGACGGCAGGAAGGAGTGGTGGATATTGATGATCCTGCCCGACATCTTCTGGCACATCGAATCCGACAGGATTTGCATGTAACGGGCGAGCACGATCAGCTCGGTGCCGGTCTGTTCGACCACGTCCATGATCCGGGCTTCTGCTTGTGCCTTGTTGGCCTTGGTGACCGGAATATGGTGGAACGGTATGTCGTGGTTGACGACGACCTTCTGGTAGTCGAAATGGTTGGAGACGACGCCGACGATCTCGATCGGCAGCGCACCGATCTTCCAGCGGTAGAGCAGGTCGTTCAGGCAATGGCCGAAGCGGGACACCATCAACAGCACCTTCATGCGGTGTCCGCTGTCGTGGAACTGCGCTGTCATTTGAAACCGCGCTACGATGGCTACAAAGCCTTTTTCCAGCTCTGTCTGCTGGTTTCCTTCCTGGCTGTCGAAACTCAGCCGCATGAAGAACAGACCGGTTTCGAGGTCGTCGAACTGTGAACTATCGACGATGTTGCACCCTTGTTGGGCAAGATAGCCGGTAATTGCCGCGACGATGCCACGGGTCGATTTGCAGGAAACGGTAAGTACATAGGAGGTCATGACAATCCTCTGTCGAAACGAGCGAGCGGTCTATCTGCGTTGATTGCGAAAAGGGGAAGGGTCAGGCTGCCAGCAATTGCTTAAGCTTGACTTCCGGCGCTGCGAGCGCCTTGGGGTCGGGATGCCGGCCGGCGCCAATGAGCATTTCGGCCAGGCGGATATCGCGGGCGATTGCGTTGCCCGGTCCGATACCGCTGGCTGCAAGCAGCCGTCCGTCGGCGGCCAGATGGAAGAGAATAAAGGCCTCTTCAGAGAGGTGACGGCGGACGGTGGTCACGGCACCCTCGGCCAGCCCCGCAACTTGCAGAGTAAGGTCGTACTGATCCGACCAGAACCAGGGCACGGCGGAGAGTGCTTCCGTCTCACCCATCATGTTGGCGGCGGCAAGAAGTGCCTGTTCCTGGGCGCTGCGCCACGATTCAAGCCGGATGCGGCGCCCGCCGTAGTGATCGCTCGGGAAGGAGCAACAGTCACCCGCGGCGTAGATGTCCGGGTCGCTGGTCAGCAGGTGGGTATCGACGGCAATCCCGTTGTCAACAGCCAAACCTGCCTTGGCGGCGATCTCCATGTTCGGGATTGATCCGATTCCGACAACCAGAATATCGGCTTCAATTGCGGAACCGTCTTCCAGGAGAACACGCACGATGCTACCAGTCTCGTTGATCCCGACGATGCGGGCGTTGCAGAGAATATCCACGCCTTCTGCCTGATGGCGAGACGCGACAATCTCGGCGATCTCCGGAGGAACGCCACGCGACAGGATCCGCGGCAGTCCCTCGATCAGCGTCACCGATGTGCCGAGCCGCCTTGCGCTCGCCGCCAGCTCCAGGCCGATGAAGCCGCCGCCGATGATCGCCATCTTCCGCCCCGGTCCGAGGCAGGAGCGTATAGCCATCGCGTCGGCGTGGCTGCGGAGTGTCCGGACGCGCTCGCGCGGGGAGGAAATTGTGGGCAGCTCACGCGGTCGCGCGCCCGTGGCAAGAAGCAGCCTGTCATAAGAAACAAACGCTCCGTCAGAGAGGACAACACGCTTTTGGCCGCGGTCGAGTCCGGTTGCCGAAACGCCGAGCCGCAAATCGATGGCAAGCGATGCGTACCGGTCTGCTTCCGCAACAAACTTCGGTTCCGCTTCGAGAACGATCGCGTCCTTGGACAATGGTGGCCGTTCATAGGGCGCGAGGGCTTCGCTACCGATCAGGGTTAAAGACCCTGCAAAGCCCCTTTCGCGCAACGACAGTGCCGCACGGCCGCCGCACTCGCCAGCGCCGACGATGACGATATGTTGAGTCACAGGTGTTGCCTCCCAAAGTATGGTCAGACCATACGCAATGTCCGGCGGCACGCAACACATCAATGATATAATATATCAAAATGTATCATAATCTGATAAAAATGAGATTAATAACGTCAACATAAGCCGTTACACGCGTACCTATATGTTCTCGCGGGTATAGATTTCGAATGGCAGAACGCTGGTATAGACACCATCGCTTCCCTTGGCCTTGACGGAACGAACCATGCCCGAAAGGGCTTCCTCGGCCACGCGATTTAAGGGGTGGGAGATGACAAATGTCATCGCTCCATCGAGAAGCGCCTGCTTCGTTATGTCCATCAGCTCGTAGCCGACCAGCATGACTTTCCCCGCACTACCCGTAGACCTCAATGCGCTCAGAGCGCCGGAGATGCCGCCTCCGGCAACATACAGGCCTTGCAAGTCAGGATGTTCTCTGAGCAGATCCTCTGTCATTTCCTCGGCAACCGCCTTCGATTCAAAAGTGGATCTGGGTTCGAGAATGGTGAAATCGGAGGCATACTCCCGAAAATAAGATCGAAATCCACTCTCGTTCATCTCCTGGCATCTATAGCGGGGGTTCCCCATGAGAACGCCGAGTTTGCCTGGGCGATCGCAAACATGCTCGAACATCCAGGCGGCCGTGCGCCCCACTTTCCAACCATCAAGGCCGATAAAGTGTACCTGGCCTGTTGGTGCGATCTGCGAAATCAGCGCGAATACCGGTGTTCCCTGACGTTGCAGCGTTTCCACTGTCTGGCTCACGATGGGATGAACCGCTGCAACGACGCCGATGGCGTCGCAGTTCTCGGCAAGCTCTAGCATTTTTGCTGCGGTGTTCTGTGGCGACAGGTCGTCGAGAAACTCGATACGCAGTTCAATCACGGAATCAGAGGTTCGCTCAGCCGCGGTTCGCAGTGCCTGCGCGAGGTTGAGGTAAAATTGCCGGGACGGCTGGTGCAACAGGAAGCCGAAACGGTATCTTGCCCTTGCGGCAGCAATCCGGCTGTCGATCGTGCCCATGCCGTAAAACCCGATCTCCTGGGCCGCCTCCTTTACCCGTAGCATGGTCGATTGTTTGACGTTGCCGCTGCCTCCGATCACACGGTTCGCAGTGGCGATGGAAACGCCGGCAGCGTCAGCCAGGTCACGTATCGTTGGACGCGTCATCTTCGCTCCTCGTATCATTTAATATCAAATTTCACGCCATTTTGATACAAATGAAACTTTTGTATCTCTGTATATCAACAACACTTGCGTTGAGAGGCGTCAAGCCATTTACTTCACTCATGCAAGACGGCCTCGGGATGAGCGGCCGTTTGGGAGGAAGATAGTCAGCGGAACGGAGTGTGATGAACGGACCCAGTACCTGGGCGCCGAACGGATCCGTCTGTCTCCGTCGATCGGCATCGACCTGTGTGAACAACATCAAGGCTGCTGTCGAGCAATGTACGTTGCTCGCTCGAGGATTGAACATGGATGATCTGAAGTTCGGTACACGAAACAAGCGAGGGGATTGGTCTCCCAATGGACGCATCGAGATTGCTCCGTTCTGGGCATGGCCGCCAAAATTCCTGAAGGTGTTGCATTGGCTTCCGGAATACCTCTTTCCGTGGAATGCGTTCCACATGGCGACCGCGCTTGCCTATTGGTATCTGGTCGTTCCGGACGTCGAAACGATGAAGACCTTGAGCTGGGGCTGGCCGCTCTATCTTTATGCGGTCAATGCGGCCGCGATCTTTGTCATGTACGGCTCGATCGAGCTTTTTTATTATGTGAAGCGCGTTCAGGGAAATCGCTTCAAATATAACGCCAAGTTTCCATCGGAGCAGCCCTCTGACGTCTTCTGGTTCAAGAGCCAGAACATCGACAACTTCATGCGGAGCTTCTTCATCTCGATCCCACTTTGGACCGTGGTCGAAGTCTTTATGCTCTGGTGTTTCGCAAACGGCTCCGCCACCTGGGTCAACTGGGACGAGCATCCCTATTATCTGGCCCTGCTGGTCTTCATCGCACCGGTCATTCACGAGGTCCATTTCTTCCTAATCCACCGGCTGATCCATACGCCGCTGCTCTACAAGTGGATCCACTCCGTGCACCATAATTCGGTCAATCCGTCGCCCTGGTCATCGCTGTCCATGCATCCGGTGGAAGGCTTTCTCTATCACGCCGTGGCCCTGTGGCACCTCGTCATTCCCTCCAATCCGATCGTCGCGCTGTTCCAGTTGCACATCGCCGGATTTGGTGCGGTTAACGGCCATATCGGCTTCGAAAAGCTCGAGCTCACCGAGGAAACCGCCGTCGATGGCCACGCCTATGCGCACTACCTGCACCACAAATATTTCGAGGTGAACTACGGCGGCGACGGGCTGATACCGCTCGATAAGTGGTTCGGCACCTGGCACGACGGCACCAAGGAAGGTGAGGCTCAGATGCAGGCACGGTTCCAGGAAAAGAAGGCACGGCTGAACGCCAAGGCGAGCGGCACCACCACCTGACATTCGAGATCGGATCGGGTGTCGCGAGGAGGCGGTGCCCGACGGTTAAGACGATCCGCAATCGGGCGTCTGCACCGGATACCAACATTTCAAACCCGCCAAATGGCGAAAACTGGGAGGAGACTAACGTGAGACTCGTGAAGAACCTGATGAAAGCCGCGGCCGTCGTGGCACTGATCGCATCGGCCGCATCGACGGCCAATGCGGCGACAATTGCCGTCGTGGGCGGCTCGAACGATGACGCCTTCTGGAACCTGATCAAAAAGGGCATCGATGACGCCACTCCGGCCGTTGTCGCCAATGGTGGTTCGGTCAACTATCTGCGCCTGCAGAACTACGACAACTTCGCGCCGGACGTGGTGCAATTGATCCGCACCGCGATCAGCCAGAAGGTCGACGGTCTGGTCATTCCGAATTGGGTGCCAGAAGCCGAAGATCCGGCGATCAAGGACGCGATTGCGGCCGGCATCAAGGTGATCCTGATGAACGCCGGCGGCGCTGACAAAGCCCGCGAATTGGGGGCGATCAACTATGTCGGCTCTGACGAATATGTTGCTGGTCAGGCTGGCGGCACCTATTTTGCAAGCCATGGCAAGAAGCATGTCCTGTGCGTGAACACTCTGCCGGGCGCCAACAACACCGAAGCACGCTGTAAAGGCGTGACCGACGGCATGGTTGCCGGGGGCGGCGCTGCCGAGCAACTGCCTCTGCCGTCCACCAGCTTTGGCGACCCGACCGCTGTGGCCGAAGCCATCAAGGCCACGCTGTTGAAGGACACTACGATCGACGGCGTCATCACGATCTCGGCCGGCGACGCGGATGCGGCGGCTACCGGTATCCAGCAGTCGGGCATTACCACTGTGTCTCTGGGGTCGTTCGATATGAACGCAGCGGGTCTGGCGCGCATCAAGGGCGGCACCCAGACCTTCGCGATTGACCAGCAACCCTACCTGCAAAGCTATCTGGCGGTCAGCCTGCTGGCCTCGGCCATCGATTTTGGCACTTCGCTGCCGACCTACCCGGTTCTGACCGGCCCGGGCATCGTCGACGCGGCCAACATCGAAGCCACTTTGGCCGGTGTTGAAAAAGGCGCACGCTGACCGCGCCTTAAGCACGGATTTGCCCGCAGACACGTTCTGCGGGCCGAACCCCAAACGACCGGGATCGGTTCTGGCTGATCAAACATTTAAAATCCGGGGAAAGGGATCCCATGCAAAGTAGCTTTTCACCAGGCGCCATGCTGCGCCGCCCCGAGGCCGGCGCCTTTCTTGGCCTGCTAGCCGTAATGATCTTTTTCGGAATCTTTGGCGGCCTGACCTTTCTGCAACCTGCAGGCATGGCCAGTTGGATGAACGTGGCGTCAAACCTCGGCGTTATCGCAATTCCCGTCGGCCTGTTGATGATCGCCGGAGAGCTGGACATTTCGGTGGGCGCGATGGTGCCCTTTGGCGCGATGACGGTGGCTGTGATCTCAGGCCACTACGGTCTGCCGATCTGGTTCGGCATTGCAGCCGCCCTGTCTTTCGGCGTCCTGATCGGCTTGATCAACGGCTATATGGTGATCCGTACCGCTGTGCCGTCGTTAATCGTCACCTTGGGTACGCTTTTTGCCGTGCAGGGCGTCGTCCTTGGCCTGACCGTTCTGATCACTAAATCCACCAGCGTTGCGCTGAGCACCGAGGGGGCGGCCAAGACAATCTTCGGCGATTTCTTCTTCGGCGGGCAGGTTCAAGTAATGGTGCTGTGGTGGCTTGCAATTACCGCGGCCTATATCTTCTTCGTCCACTTCTCGCGTTTTGGAAACTGGATCTTCGCGATGGGCGGCGACAAGGTTTCGGCACGCAATGCCGGCATCCCGACCGAACGGATGACGATCCTCTTGTTCGTGCTGTCCTCGACCTCGGCCGCCTTCGTCGGCATGTGTCAGGCGATCCTTTATAACTCGGCGCAGGTCGCAGGCGGGCAGAGCTTTATCTTCAACGCCATCATCTCGGTCGTGGTCGGCGGCGTCCTGTTGACCGGTGGTTTCGGCTCGATCGTCGGGATCTTCTTCGGCACCATCACCTTCGCCATCGTCAACCAGGGCATCTACTACACCGATTTCGACCGCAATTGGTCGTCGCTGATCATCGGCATCCTGTTGCTCGTGGCTGTTTTGATGAACAACACGTTCCGCAAGATGGCGCTGTCCTATTCGCCCAGGAAGATGGGGGTCAAATAATGCCACAGGCAATCCTTTCGCTGAAGAACATCAACAAAAGCTTTGGCCCGATTGACGTCTTGCACGACATCAACCTCGAAGTGCGGGCCGGTGAAGTACTCTGTCTGCTGGGCGACAACGGTGCTGGCAAGTCCACGGTGATCCGGTTGCTCTCCGGGGTGCACAAACCCACCTCGGGCGTGATGGCGATGGACGGCAAGCCGGTGTCCTTCGCCAATCCGCGCGAGGCCGCCGACCATGGCATCGCAACGGTCCATCAGTTTGGCGGGACCTTTCCGCTGATGTCAGTCGGGCGGTCGTTCTTTGTCGGACGAGAGCCGACGAAGTGGGTCGGGCCGTTTAAGGTCTATGACCGCAAGCTGGCCAACGATACTGCCGTCAAAGCGGTACAGTCATTCGGTATCACCCGCATTGACGACGGCGACCGGCTGGTCGGCGGTCTGTCGGGCGGCGAGCGGCAGGCCCTGGCCATCGCGCGCGCTGTCCATTTCGGCGCACGTGTACTCATCCTGGACGAGCCCACCGCAGCGCTGGGGGTCAAACAGGCCTCGCACGTCTTGCGCATCGTCAATGAGGCCAAGCGGCGCGGCCTCGCGGTGATTTTCATCACCCACCAGGTCATGCACGCCATGGCCGTCGGCGATCACTTCGCCGTGCTGATCCGCGGCGCCATCGCGGCAGATTTCCGCAAGGGCGAAAAGAGCCGGGAAGAGATCACCGATCTGATGGCGGGCGGCGAGCAGATGGCCGAGCTGGAGGCCGAAATCGAAAGCTACATGGCTGCAGGCGAAGGTCATCCGGAGCCGGCGAAGCACGTGCATTGATGCGGCCGCCAGACACCGCGCAAGCGATGTCGATTAAGTTCTCCCGGTCCGCACACCTCCACGTGCGGACACCTCGCGACCCGGACCCATCATGGTCCGGGTCGTAGACCCCAAAAGCGATAACAGAAGAGAGTATTCGTGACATGCCTCAATGGGTGGAAGCCTGTGGAACCAACGACGTGGAACAGGAAGAAGTCATTCGCTTCGATCATCAGGGTCGAACATTTTGTATTTTCCGTAGCCCGGAAGACGACTTCTACTGCACGGATGGCCTCTGCACGCACGAGAAGGTTCATCTCTCAGACGGCCTGGTGATGGATCATTCGATCGAATGCCCCAAACATAGCGGCGTCTTCGATTATCGCACGGGTGAGGCGATGCGCATGCCCGTCTGCATCAACCTGAAGACCTATGTAGCCAAGGTCGAAAACGACCGCGTCTTTATCGAGATATGAACATGACAACTGGAACATTCGCACTTGCCGCGTGCGCCGAAATGCTCTGGCGCGATCGCCCGATAGAGTGGCGAGCCAGTCGGCTGAAAGACTTGGGTTTCGGCGTCGGGCTCTGGAACTGGCCGGATCACGACCTGTCGAAGCTGGAGGCCACCGGCGCCACCTTCACCATCATGAACGGGTATCTGCGCGGCCGACTGACGGATGACGAAGGCGCCGCGGAGCTCTTGGAGACTGCGCGTGAAACCGCCGAGGTCGGCAAGCGGCTGGGCGTGCAGCGCCTCAACCTGCACGGAACCGGCCTCGGGGAGGGCGGTCTTCCTGTCCAGCCGATTGAAGTCGTGACGGGCGCGATGTGGATGAAAGCACGCGACACGCTTTGCCGGGTTGTCGACCTGGCTGACGCAGCGGATGTGACGTTCACGCTGGAGAACTTGAACCTGCCGGTCGATCATCCGGGCGTGCCGTTCGGCCGCGCGGAGGACACCCTGGCGCTCGTTTCAGCCGTGAACCATCCGCGCCTGCGGCTTAATCTCGATCTCTATCATGCACAGATCGGCGAGGGGAACCTGATCGAGCTTTGCCGCAGGTCCCTGCCGTGGATCGGCGAAATTCAGGTCGCCGATGTCCCTGGGAGATGCGAACCCGGAACAGGCGAGGTGAACTGGCATGGCATCGCGAAAGCATTGAAGGTCATGGGTTATTCCGGTCCGGTCGGCATGGAAGCGTTCGCCTCCGGCGATGCGGACACAGCACTCGAAGCCTTCCGTAACGCATTCACAATTTGAAAGGGTAACCAATGGGCCTCTATCACACCCGTCCGACGGTCTCTGACATCCGTGCCATAAAAGCACGTGGCCAGAAGATCTCGATGCTCTATGTCACGACGCTCGACGAAGCGGCCGCTGCCAACGCGGCGGGTATCGACATGTTATCGATCGAGGGCCGATTCTTCAGCCCGGAGATGCGCGAGGCTGCCGGAAACTGCTTTGTCCAGGTGGGGCTGCCCTTCGGCCCGTTCGGCAAGCTCGCCACCGCCGAAGACTATTTGCGCGAGGCCTTCCGCTTCATGGCGATCGGCGCGGACTGCGTCTATTGCGCCGCCTCGCTCGATATTCAGAAAGCGCTTTGCGATAACGCCGTTCCGGTGATCGCCCATGTCGGCTTGATCCCCTCGCAAGCCACCTGGACCGGCGGCTTCAAGGCGGTTGGCAAGACTGCCGAAAGCGCCAGGGCGGTCTGGGATCACGTCAAGCGGCTGGAGGCGATCGGCTGCTTCGGCGCGGAGCTGGAAGTCGTTCCGGATCGCGTCGGCGAGGTGATTTCTAAAAGCACCCCGCTGATCATGCTCGGCATGGGCGCGGGGGCGGGAGCCGATGCGCAATATCTCTTCGCCGAGGACGTGCTTGGCCATACGACCGGCCACAAACCGAGGCACGCAAAGACCTATCGCAACTTCGCGGCCGAATATGCGCGACTGCAGCAGGAACGGGTGGCGGCCTTCAAGGAATTCATCTCCGACGTCGAGACGGGCGCCTATCCGGCCCCGCAGCATGCAGTGCCGATAACGGACGCCGAATTCGAGCGCTTCGCGGCCAGCATTAAAGCTTAACGTCGAGCAACATTGTCGACATCAGAAAGAACGAGCGGCCGTCGAGCCGCCCATGGAAAGGAATTGAAATGCTCAAAGTTGGCCTCCTCGGCGCCGGCCGCATCGGCAACGTTCACGCAAAGGCAATCTCCTCGCACCCCGGCAGCACGCTGGTTGCGATCTCGGACGTCAATATGGATGCGGCACGAAAGCTCGCCGGCCAATACGGGGCCGAGGCTAAGGCAACGGCCGAGATCATCAACGACCCGTCCATCGACGCCGTGCTGGTCGCAACATCCACGGATACCCATTCAGATCTGATTGAAGCAGCGACCGCCGCCGGAAAGGCCGTCCTGTGTGAAAAACCGGTCGACCTCAGCCTTGAGCGGGCACGAGCCTGCCAGGTGGCTGCGGCGAAGAACGGGCGTCCGGTCATGATCGGCTTCAACCGTCGCTTCGACCCCAATTTCGCAGCGCTCAAGGCGGCTGTCGATCGTGGCGAGATCGGCAAGACTGAGCTGTTGTCCGTGACGTCGTTCGATCCCGCGCCGCCGCCGGTTTCCTACGTCAAGGTATCCGGTGGTCTGTTCCGCGACATGATGATCCATGACTTCGACATGGCCTGCTGGCTCATGGGCGGTTTGCCGGAAACGGTGACGGCCGTCGGCAGCTCGATCGTCGATCCGGAAATCGGCGCGGCCGGCGATGTCGATACCGCCGTGGTGACGCTACATTTTGCCGACGGTCGCATTGCGGTCATCAAGAACAGCCGTCGCGCCGTCTATGGCTACGACCAGCGGGTCGAGTTGCTCGGTTCGGAGGGGCTCCTGTCTGCGGGCAATGTCCTTGAGAATACCGTCTCCAAGGCGACGAAGGACGGTGTGACCTCGGCGAAGCCCGAGTTCTTTTTCCTGGAGCGCTACATGCGGGCCTATTCCGCGGAATGGGCAGCGTTTGTCGACGCCGTCAATTCGGGGTCGGCATTGCCCGTCACGCTTGACGATGGCGTCAACGCGCTCGCCGTCGCCGAGGCTGCGACGCGCTCGGCCAAGTCTGGTCAGACTGTCAGTTTGGCAAGCATTTAATGGTTTGGGGTTGGCTCTTTGCGGGGGCATACCATGACGTTCACACATGAGGGTCAGCCGCCAAAGTCCGTGGCGGAGCTGAAATCCTTGATTGCTTCCGGGAAGATTATTCTTTCCGGAAAGCCGGGCGTTATGGCGAGGGCGATGCTTGAACAGCCGGGCTGTGCCGCGTTCGACAGCGCCGGATCCATCGCACATGGCTGTGGGGTTTCACAATCTACGGCACTTCGGTTGACGCGCCTGCTGGGGTTTCGATCGTATCGGAATCTTCGCCACCTGTTTCAAGGAGAAGTAAAGCTACGTTTCGGGGGTAGAGCCTGATTCAGATGTGTTGTGATCAGCACGCCGTAATTTCCCAATCGACGAAACCCAGCGCTTACAATCCCGGTTTTCCGGGCTTTGATCTTGGGTGAAGCAAGCTTGGATTCCCAAAATGAAGCCCAAATTTCCCAATTCTGGGGACAATAAAAACCCGGGCTGATGCCCGGCACAAACGGAAACTCAGAATGCTTGCATTATTTCCGTTGGATGAAAAAATCTTCGCCGACGTCAGACCGGAGTATGGTCGGAGTGAAGTCGTGTTCCGCAGCGGACTGGCCTTAGCGACTGGCCTTTCGACCTTATGAGCTGTCTCAGCTCTGTCTTTGATATGTAACGTTGACGAAACTCGGCGATATCGGCCTTCGATATTCGCCAATGAGGTTTCGGTTTCATAGTCGCGAAATCGCAAGGTATGCGAACGTCTGAGTACTGGTCAGACTCTGGTGGAAAGCCGCCACATAAGTGATATGATACTGGCTTCGCTGACCCATGGGAGGTGGGAATGCGTGCTTTTGTACTCACCCTCGCGATCGGATTGCTATCGGCTTTAAGCGCGGTGGCAGCAGAGCCCCTGATATTCCACACTGCGCATTTCGACGACGACACTGTGGTCAATCTTGGTCTCGTCAGTAATCATGCGACTGAGCGAGCTGGATACGATTACGACGTCGTAATATCGCTTTCACAAGGTGACGCTACGGGCGGTTCTGTCTACATTGATCCTGGAAAGCATCGAGCACTCGTGAAATGTAGCGATCCCGCCAAGGTGTCCGTCCGAGGCATTGATTACGCGGTGCGCAGATCGGACGCGGGAGGGGATGACTGGAAGGGCGATCTTTGGAGGGCGGTCTGCATGCCCCCTGTCTCGTAGCCTGAGTTGTCCTCGGCCTGATTGAGACCCGCTTCACGACGCAAATACCAAACATCTATCGGAAGCCGACGTCCCGGCAGCGGCACGGAGCTTTGGGGTATCCAGAGGGCGGATGGAACTGGATTTTGCAGCCGGATCATCACTGCAGACGAGACGACAAGTGGTGCGTCGAGTGATTTAGCCAAGGTTTCCAGTCGCTGCGCGACGTTTACAGCATCGCCGATCACCGTGAACTCGCTGTGGCATCCGCTATCCAGTACCCCGCCGACGACCGTGCCGTAGTGCAGGCCGATGCCCGCGTTGAGGGCAGGGTAGCCGTTCAACATGCTGTGGTTCTTCCAATCGCTAAGTGCATCGACGAGGTCGAGAGCGCATGCCAGGGCCCGGTCTGCGTCGTCCTCTGTCGGGGTAGGTTGTCCGAAGACCGCCATCACCCCGTCCCCGATGAACTTGTCGACGGTCCCCCCGTGTTGGAAGATGGTCCCGGAAACGAGGTGGCGGTATTCCGCCAGCACCAGGGCCAGTTCCCGCGCAGGCGCTGTCTCGGCAAAACTCGTAAAATCTCGCAGGTCGACGAACATGATCGCGGCATTGCGACGTTCAAGGTCAAGGTTTGAGCTGCCTTCCTGGAGGTCCGCGACCACAAGCGGCGAGAAGAAGCGCGAAAGGTTGAGACGCCGCTTGTCGGCTTTCAATGCCTCCTTTCGGGTCCGGTCGTGATCCCTCGCAAGCAGATAGATGGCGAAGGCTGTAAAGCCGAAGCTTACCGTGAGACCCAGGTCCTGGTTAAAGAATGCCGCAAGCAGCGACATTGCGTCGGCTGTATGATGTCTGGCGGCTGTGATCGCCAGCATGGCTACCCAGGAAACCAGGACAATGCCCGAGAAGACAAGGACGAGCCGACGGTCTTGCTTCAGGCCGACATGGTTGAGCAGAATGAACGCCACCACCAGACTGGTCGTCGTCAGGTTGTGGTTTTTCGTAACCGGTCCGCCAAGAATGTGGGCGTACAGAATGAGGGCGACCAGCAGCGCGTCGAGAGCTACAAAGACCGTCTTGAGCCAGGAGAGGCCAGGCAGGAACCGCGCGGTCGCCACGGAAGCGATGCTGATGACGAGATAGCTGACGACGACGAGGAAATGGGTCCCTTCGGCACCATCGCTGCCGCCAAGCAACAGGTTGGCGAGCAGGATGGCGAAGGCGACAAACCGCAAAAGGATTGAACGGATTTCCCGTGCAGTGTCCCAATGGGCGCTAAGTGAAGACGTCATGGCTGTCGCTTGAGGCGGGTGTGTTTCGAAGACCTACCTGTCGGCCGAGCCCGCTTGTCTCGGTTACCGTAAAGGAGCGTGGGACGCGGCCATGCGAAGGGCTGCGTCCCTGATAATATCGGCTTACTTGACCTCGGTGACAGTCAGCTTGCCCTCGACGCGCTCGGCGACGAATTCGATGCTCGCGCCCTCCTTGAGCTTCTCAAGCAGGGCGTCGTCCTTGACGCGGAACACCATCGTCATGGCAGGCATTTCGAGGGACTTGAGTTCCTCGTGGATCAGCGTGACCTTCTTCGCCTTGGCGTCGACCTTCTTGACGGTGCCCTTGGTGAATTCGGCAGCGAAAACCCCGGAAGCAAGCGCGAGTGCGAGAACCGTCGCAGAAGCGACCTTGATGGATGATTTCATGTCCATTTCTCCTTGTATCGGATTACTTCTTGGCTACGGTCACGTCACCATGCATCCCGGCGTCGTAGTGACCGGGAACCAGGCAGGCGATCTTGAACGTGCCGTCGTTGGTGAACTTCCAGACGATCTCGCCGGACTTGCCAGCGGCCAAACGGATCGCGTTCGGGTCGTCGTGTTCCATCTCGGGGAACTTCTCCATCACGGCTTTGTGCTCCATGATCTTGTCTTCCTGGTCGAGGACGAACTCGTGGTCCAGCTCGCCAGCGTTCTTGATGGAGAAGACGATGGTCTGACCTTTGCGGACCTTGAACGTGTTCGGCGTGAAGATCATCTTGCCATCGTCCGTCTCCTTCATCGAAACCCGGATGGTCTGGGTGGCTTGCGCCTTCTTGCCAGGCTCGCCGACAGCCATGGCTTCACCGTGACCGCCGGCGTGTGAACCGGAGGCAAGGGCCGGAGACGCGAGCGCCGCGAGGAACAGTGCGATAATTGCAGTCTTCATGTTTCAGTCCTTTGGTTGGTTGGGAGATGAGATCAGCCGTGCTTCATGGGTTTGGCCGTGATCTGGGTTTTGGCATCCTTGGCCTTGGTTGTGTCGGGAAGCTCGCCCGTCCACTCCCAGGCCTGCGTACCGGGCGGGTTTTCGTACCAGCCGGGATCGGTGTAATCGTCGGCCGCGATCCCCTCGCGGACCTTGACGACGGAGAACATGCCGCCCATCTCGATGGGGCCGTGGGGACCCCATCCGGTCATCATCGGCACGGTGTTCTCCGGAATTTCCATTTCCATCTCGCCCATGTCGGCCATGCCAGCGGTCCCCATCGGCATGTATTCGGGGCGGAGTTTCCTGATCTTTTCCGCGACTTGTTTCTTGTCGACACCGATGAATGTCGGGACGTCATGTCCCATGGCGTTCATCGTATGGTGCGACTTATGGCAATGGATCGCCCAGTCACCGACGTATTTGGCGTCGAACTCGTAGGCCCGCATCGCGCCGACCGGGATGTCGATGCTGACTTCCGGCCAGCGGGCTTCCGGCCTTACCCAGCCCCCGTCCGTGCAGGTGACCTCGAAGTCATAGCCGTGCATGTGGATCGGATGGTTGGTCATGGTGAGATTACCCACCCTGACCCTGACCCTGTCATCCTTGGAGACCACAAGCGGGCTGATGTCTGGGAAGATGCGGCTGTTCCAGGCCCAGAGGTTGAAGTCCGTCATTTCCATGATGCGCGGAACGTAGGTGCCGGGATCGATGTCATAGGCGCTGAGCAGGAACACGAAGTCCCGGTCCACCGGCATGAACTTCTCGTCCTTCGGATGGATGATGAACATGCCCATCATCCCCATGGCCATCTGGACCATCTCGTCGGAATGCGGGTGGTACATGAAGGTCCCCGACTTCACGAGGTCGAACTCGTAGACGAAGGTCTTACCGACGGGGATGTGGGGCTGCGACAGGCCGCCGACCCCATCCATGCCGGACGGCAAGATCATGCCGTGCCAGTGGATGGTCGTATGTTCCGGCAGCTTGTTGGTCACAAAGATGCGAACGCGGTCGCCTTCGACCGCCTCGATGGTCGGGCCCGGGGACTGGCCGTTGTAGCCCCAGAGGTGTGCTGTCATGCCCTCGGCCATCTCACGCTCGACAGGCTCGGCGACAAGGTGGAATTCCTTGACGCCGTTGTTCATCCGATGCGGTAGCGTCCATCCGTTCAGAGTTACGACCGGGGTGTAATTCGGTCCCGATGAGGGCCGAACTGGAGTCTGCGTGTCGGCGGTTTCCATGATGGCAGCCTCAGGCAGCCCCATGTTGGAGGTCTTCGCCCAGGCGGCGGTCGAAACCAGGGCCGCACCTGCGCCGAGCATCTGTCTTCTATTGAACATGTCTTTGTCCTTTCCTAGTGACCGCCGCCGCCGCTTTCGGCAGCCGCTGCGACTTCCGTTTCACCACCCGCTGCTCCCGCGCCACCGCCGTAAATGGCAGGCGCGAGATTGGCTTCGGCCAACCAGAAATCGCGTTTTGCGTTGACGGCCAGGAGGATCGAGTTGACCTTCTCTCGGCTGTCGGCGAGCAGTTCGAACGTATTGGTGATCATGCCGTTGTATGTGAGGAGGGATTCTTCCTCGATCTTGGTCCGCAACGGTACGACGCTGTTGCGGTAGTGTCGGGCGATGTCGTAGTTCGATCGGTAGGCCTGGTAGGCGGACCGCGCCTCGGAACGAACGTTCACGGCCTTTTCCGCGAGCAGGTTGGCGGCCCGCATGTAGGCCAGCTCCGATTTCCGCATCCGGGCCTTGCCGCTGTCGAAGATCGGGATCACGAACTCCAGCGCGACGTTGCCGGTCGTGTCGACGTTCTTCTCGCCATCCTCCAGTTCCCGTTCTGCCTCGAACCCCGTCAGGATTTCGAGATCGGTGACGTAGCGTGTCGCTTCCGTGAGGTTGTACGACTTGGCGGTGGCGTCGAGATCGAGCTTGGCCATCTGCAGGTCAACGCGACGTTGAAGGGCTTCCGCCTCGATCAGGTCTCGCTTGATCAGACCCTTCGGGAGCTGTGCCAGGCGATTGGGAATCTGGTAGTCGGTGTCCGATCCCCACAACCCCATCAGCCGCGTCAGTTCTTCTTTCGCGAGGCGGGCCTCAAGGCGGGCCTTTGCGGTCTGCCCCGCCAATTCCGCATAGAATACGTGCTCGCGGGCCTGGCCGCCCTTGGTCATCGCACCCGTTTCGCCGAGCTTTTGCGCAAGCTCCGAGGCCGCATCTGCCGTCGCCTGTGCCTGGTTGAGCTGGGCGACCGTTTCCCAGGAGGCAACGGCGTTGATCCATGCCCGCCGGGTATCGGCTGCGAGTTGCAAGGTCTGCAGGGCCGCATTGAGCTGGGCCTTGCGGAATTCGGTATCGGCAATGCCCACGTTCCGTTTGTGTGTGGCGAGGGCCAGGATGTTGGTGGCGATCACACCTTCGACGGTCTTGAACGCCTCCAATCCCGGCGTGCCAATTCCAATCAACCCCACCTCGACCGTCGGGTTCACCAGCATGGTGGACTTCCAGGCGTCGGCAGCCGAGTCACCGAGATCGGCATAGGCTGCCTGTAGACCCTTGTTGTTGAGGAGGGCGACCTGCACCGCTGTCTCGACGTCGACGTCTTTCTTCGCCAGCAACGTCTTTACCCGACCCGAGACGGCCTGGGCATCGTGGCGATTCTGAATCCAGACCGTGTCTTTTCCAGTCGCTTCTGCGGTTTTGTTGGATACGGACGAAAATCCGGAGTTCTTCTGGGAATACTCTGCTGCCGAGACGCATCCACCGAGAATAAGCGGGAGCGCGACGGTCGCCGCGAGCTTGAGTTTCGTTACGTTCATGACGCGCCTCCGTCAGGAGCCTGCGCGTCGTTCTGGTTTCGCCACGGTTTGGGATCGACCGGGACGCGGTGCGTGTAGCCCGAAACGGGGCTTTGATAGCGGACCGGGCGAACGCCGACCGGCAGGTCGGCAAGATCGCCCGAAGCAATGACTTCAGGAGGCAACGTGGCAGCGCAACCGCTCGCGAACAGCGGCAAGGCAACCACCAGAAATATAGGTTTCATGGTGTAATCCGAATAGGAGATGGCAGCGGCGCAGCGGGCAATCACGCCCACCTACGCACGTTCAGACCCGCAAGGACGGGCGTGTCCTATTCAGATATTAGGGGGGCGATGCAGCGGCACGAGTTCGCCGACGACACGATTGTCGTCGATGAAATTGCGGATGGAACCCATCACGACGGGGCCGCCGTCCACATCGGCGGTCGCGATAATCGCAAAACTCACGCAGAAGTCTTTGCAGCACTCCGTCTTCGCAATTTTCTGCATCTCATCCGGAGAGGCGCTTTCGTCTCCATGGACGTGGTCGCCGTTTGTCATCTCGTGGTGGTCGTCAACAGCCGTCGATGTCGCTATCGACCCATGCATCGCTGCCGAAGCGGCGGGCAATGAGTATCCAGCCAGTGATGCAATGATCGCCAACCGAAGCAGAACCAGCATTTTTGCCAATGTGATTCGATACATACCCATGCCCGAGGACTACCATCAGCCCGGAAGTTGTCAATTACGCACTTCATCTAGCCGATGATTCGCGACGATTATATGGCGTTGCACAAAGATCCATGCCTCCGATGCACCAATTAAGAAACCTTGTAGAGCTTCCAACCATGGCAAGGTCGACAGGGCTCTAAAGGGGGAGTGTGGAATTTATGGGAGATATGCGGGTTATATTCAGTGAGTAACTTAACGGCCTATATCGGGCTTTTCCTGGTCGCCTTCGGGGCAGCGACGATTTTGCCATTTCAGTCCGAGCCCGTGCTCATTGGACTCCTAGCTTCGGGCAAATTCCCTGTGCAACGTAGGTCATCCGTTTTCGTGCGCTGCTCGTGTTGATCAGGGTGATGACCACCGTGGCCGTGAAAAAGGTGCATCAAAGGACACGCCAACAGCAGCAGGTAGGGAGCCAGACCGAGAGCGTGCGCCCAGTGTTCCCGCAGCACGAAGAAGGCCACGATCACACCGAGGGATGCCACGAGCAATGCCCATTTGCGTTCCCACTTCATATCCGCACACCTCTCAATCTGAGTGCATTCCCGATCACGCTGACGGAGGACAGCGCCATGGCCGCTGCGGCAATGATCGGTGACAGGAGAAGCCCGAAGGCCGGATACAGGACGCCTGCTGCAACCGGCACTCCCGCCGCATTGTAGATGAAGGCGAAGAACAGGTTCTGCCGGATGTTCTTCATCGTGGCATGGCTCAACTGCCGTGCCCGGACGATGCCCTGAAGGTCGCCCTTGAGCAGAGTGACCCCTGCGCTTTCAATGGCCACGTCCGTTCCCGTTCCCATCGCAATGCCGACATCGGCGGCGGCAAGGGCAGGGGCGTCGTTAACCCCGTCCCCGGCCATTGCGACGATCCGGCCTTCCTTGCGCAGGCGTGCGACGATCTCGCTTTTGTGCTCCGGCAGGATTTCCGCCTCGACTTCCGTGATCCCCAGCTTCCGTGCGACAGCATTGGCGGTCGTCTGGTTATCTCCCGTGAGCATGACGACCCGGACACTTTCCTTCAACAACGCTTGGACAGCGGCGGGTGTCGTTGCCTTGATGGGATCGGAGATGGCGAAAAGACCGGCGACGTGGCCGTCGATGGCGGTAAAGATAACGGTTGCCCCATCACCACGAAGAACTTCCGCCTGGTCGGTGAGGGACGAAACGTCCACGTTCTCCTCAGCCATTATGCGGTGGCTTCCGATAATAACCTTGCAGCCCTCGACTGTCCCGGTAACCCCCTTGCCTACGGGGCTGTCGAAGTCTTCGGCAGTGCTGAGCGCCACACCGCGTTCGTTGGCGGCATCGACGATTGCGGCCGCAAGTGGATGCTCGCTCGCCCGTTCCAACGTCGCGGCAACCCGCAACAGTTCGGATTCCGTCACCCCGTCTGTCGTCGCAATTGATGTGACCTTGGGCTTGCCTTCAGTCAGAGTTCCCGTCTTGTCGACCACCAGCGTGTCGATTTTCTCGAAGCGCTCCAGCGCTTCGGCGTTCTTGATCAAAACGCCAAGCTGTGCGCCCCGTCCTACGCCAACCATGATCGACATCGGAGTGGCAAGACCAAGGGCGCACGGGCAGGCGATGATGAGCACCGCGACTGCGGCAACAAGCCCATGGGCGAAACGTGGCTCCGGTCCAAACGCCATCCACGTAGCGAATGCGATGACGGCTATTGCGATGACCACGGGGACAAACCAGCCAGAGACTTCGTCCGCCAGTCGCTGGATAGGGGCGCGGGAGCGTTGGGCGTCCGCGACCATGCGCACGATCCGCGATAGCATGGTATCGCGTCCCACTTTTCCGGCTTCCATGACGAAACCGCCCGTCTGGTTCATCGTGCCGCCTATGAGGTTGCCACCGACCTCCTTGGTGATGGGCATCGACTCTCCTGTGATCATCGATTCATCAATCGAGCTGCGACCTTCGACGAGCGTGCCATCGACCGGCACCTTCTCGCCAGGGCGAACGCGGAGCCGGTCACCAACCGCAACGGCTTCGAGCGCGATGTCCTCGTCGGTTCCATCGCTGCGGATGCGGCGGGCCGTCTTCGGTGCAAGGTCCAACAATGCGCGGATTGCGCCTCCGGTCTGTTCGCGGGCTTGCAATTCCAGGACCTGTCCGAGCAGAACAAGCACCGTGATGACGGCGGCGGCCTCGAAATAGACCGCCACCGATCCTCCGCCGGACTGGAACGTTGCAGGGAAAAGGCCGGGTGCCACTGTCGCCACAACGCTGTAGACCCAAGCAACGCCCGTGCCCATCGCTATCAAGGTGAACATGTTGAGGTGACGCGTGACGATTGACCGCCACGCCCGTTCGAAGAAAGGAGCGCCTGCCCACAAGACCACAGGCGTGGCGAAGACAAGCTGCAGCCAGTTCGATGTTTGCGCACCGAGCAACATATGGAGGTTGGTGAGGTGACCACCCATTTCCAAGGCAAGCACTGGCACCGTCAGGACCAGCCCGATCCAGAACCTGCGTCTCATGTCGAGCAGTTCGGGGCTCGGCCCGGTTTCGGCTGTAATCACTTCCGGTTCGAGCGCCATCCCGCAGATTGGGCAGTTCCCCGGTCCAATCTGCCTCACCTGTGGGTGCATGGGGCAGGTGTATATCACGCCCGCGGCCTGATCGGTGACCGCGCTCTTTTCGGCTGCCAATGCGGCCTGAGCATCGTGCCCGTGATGATGGTGGTGGTCATGACCTTTATGGTCCTTTTGATCGTCCATTGGATTAACTCCGTGATGGTTCGTCTCTTGTCCGGACGCTTCCCCAGCCTAGTCCAAGACTTCGCAAGGAGACGCGGTGCGGCGGCGTCGGCAATTGCGCCGAAATGATCGCCGTGCAGGTATCGCAGGCAACAACCGATCATTCCGCCGTTGAGCGAAGTGTTCAAATAATGGATCGGGGAGGGCCGAGTGCAGGTCGAGAGCTGAGGCCGGTGATCGGCCGCTGACGATCAAGATATCTCTGAGCACCAGAATACAGGTGAAAAACAACAGCGTTCGAAGCCGGGAGAATGACGTTGCACAGGCTGCACACGCTCTTGCAGCAAGCCTTCTGCTCTCCAGGGTGGAGATCACCCGGTCGAGCTACGTCGCCCTTCGACGTTTCGGTATGCGCAACTTGAGCGAAGTCGTTATCGCACAGGACGGGAGCAGCCTCGGCCATCGGCGCGACGAGGAACATAATTGCGACCAAAACGGCCAGCAACTCTCTTCCGCCTCTTCGAATGGTTTGGCTTACGGCGATCATGTTTTCGCTCGATCCTTATCCCTATAATCAAGCATAGTGCCGTGTGGTTGCAAGAGTTGCGTTGACCCTGATCAAACGTGAGACCTTTCCGGGCCGCAAAGTCGAAGCTCCGGTTGCTGGGATGGACTGGGAGGACCAGCCCCCGGGAGCATGGAAGGAAGTGTGCGGTGACCGCAAACGCGAAAAAATTGGCGAACCTCATGCTCGTGACGCCCGCTTTGATCACGGTTATCTCTGTGGCGGCGGCGCAAACCGTCCCGATGGGCAACGTCACACAAAGACAGGACGGCATGAAGGCGATGGCAAACGCCGCCAAAACCATCAACGCCATGTTCAGGGACTCGTCGGCATATGATGCAAAGACGTTTAAGGCAGCGGCCGAAACCGTCCGGGCTCTTTCGGGAGTTGCTCTGTCGGCGCTTTTCGAGGGCCCTGTCACAACGCCAGGCTCGAAAGCCAGCGCAAGCATCGAAACCGAGCGCCAACAGTTCGACAAGCTGGCAAACGATCTTGGCGTCTACGCGTCCGCGCTTTCTGCCGCAGCTGACCGAAATCCCGACACACTCGGCCCCGGAACGCGGATGCAGGGGGGCGAGGCCATGATGGGCGGCCCCCTGGCAAGGAAGATTGATGCCGCCCGAGAAGCGGAATCAATGCCCGCCGAACATGCCTTTCATCTGATGCTCCAAACGTGCACATCGTGCCACGCCAAGTTCCGAATCGAGGTTAAGTAGGGGGAGTCGCAACCGTTACTCGCCGTCGTAGGACGCCGCTAGAAGGCGAAGACGATTGAGCGCGGTGGCTTGAGAGCCACATCTTTTCGGATTGGAAATTTTCAACTTTCATTTTGCGGCTGTTTTTGTTGCCGTGGGAAATTTGAGGCTGCTTTTCACATGTGTGCATGAAGATCAAGATGGGAAAGTTCCATAAATTGGCGTTATCCCACGAAGTATGTCTTTTCAGACACTTAAGCTATTTGACCAACCTGTCGCCGGTTCGATTCCTATTCAAGGCGCCCCAACCTTGATGTGTCGTGGGTTTGCCACCTGAAGGAAAAGGATGGTTTTAACTTCTAAGGTAATGGTTCGCCAAATTCCCCCTAACTCTCCTAGCAAGATTGTTTTCCATGAAATGGCCCAACATGTCTTTGCTTATTGTCATGTTTCATTTGAGGTATAAAATACGTCAACTGGCGCTTGCAGCGTCCCATGAGGAACGCAAAGTGAACGTCACCGTATCCAACAAAATTTTGATTCTTGAGGATGAGCCGCTCATTGCGATTGATCTCGACTACATGCTTGAGAATGCCGGCTTTAAAACAAGGGTTTGTGTATCCCGTGCCGAGGCGATGGATTGGCTCGCCGAGCAAACCCCGCTCGTCGCGCTTCTCGACATCCAGTTGAAGGACGGATCGTGTACGGCTGTAGCCTCACTTCTGCATGACCGCGGTGTTCCATTTATCGTTACTTCCGGTGTGATGAAGGATTCTGCCCCAGAAATTTTCTCGAATGGAACTTGGCTCTCGAAGCCCAGCGATGACGATTCCGTCCGAAACGCCATAAGCCAGGCTATAGAACCGCTGGAGTTCAGCGAAACTTGGAAGCGCGAGGCATGATCCAGTCAGACAGACAGCAGTGGTGCCAGAGGAGCGTCTCCTTGGGGAAATTTCGAAGAGGCCAAGACATTGGCCAGCCGTCCTGAAGAAGAGCGGGTTGCAGCAGACAGAAAGAAGCCGACGTGTGGAGACAAGCGCGGCTCAAAAAGCAGGTCGGCGCTGAAGATTCTGTCTGCTGACGGCGCCGGGCCGCCCTGAATTGTCGTCCCCACGGCGTGACCCATGCGCTAAATAGCGACCTCGACATTCCCTCCTCGGTGGGGCAAGTTAACGGTCTGCATGCTGGCGATCGGCAATCAAATGATGAAACGCGTCCTACTGGCAACGACCGTCACGTTCGTCGCCGTGTTTCTAATTTATTGGCTCACGAGCTAACCGACGGCGTCGAGCCCGATTTTGCCGCTGGCCAGTCGCTTGAGCTTGGCCTCTTCGTTGGCGAGCCGCTGTTCCGCGCATACCGTTTTCATCTCGGTTGTGGGGCAGGTCGTTTATGCCACAGTATCGACGATCGACGCACGCTTGGCGCGGGGGTAGAAGGCCTCGCGGTGGCCGTGCATTCCAGTATCCTCGCCACAGTTTTCACAGGCCTGGCCTTGCGGGTTGGTCCATAGCCCATTCCAACGCACGAGCAATTTCTCGACGATCGCGTTAAATGCTCTCACCACTGACATCCGCGAGGCCGGCCTTGCCGCAGCCAGA
Organism: Rhizobium herbae; assembly: GCF_017873135.1. Classification (GTDB taxonomy): domain Bacteria; phylum Pseudomonadota; class Alphaproteobacteria; order Rhizobiales; family Rhizobiaceae; genus Pararhizobium; species Pararhizobium herbae. The sequence continues at coordinate 461,159 of NZ_JAGGJV010000006.1, forward strand.
TCGGCTTCTAGACTGCTCTGCGGCTCTCTCGGATAGAATTTTCCCTGGTCCAGTGAAACGATTGTCAGCGGTGATAGCATGACCTTCTCCTCCGGTTGATGGGAGGAGTATCGACGTTGCAGGGCGTTTTGGTCCTTTAAAGGCTTCCAAAAAGTTCCAAATCAGCCTTCCGGCAGGCCGAGTAGTTTTAGCGCCGCCAGGATCGGTGCAAGCCGCGATGGGTCCATTCCCGGCTGGCCGGCACGGATGCGGGAGATCGTGACGCCCGGGGAAATCCGCCTCAAGTCGTCCAGACAACGTGCGGCCTCGTCCATCCGCCCCAGACGGGCATTGGCGGTCACAAGCATCCAATAGATGGGGTCAAAGCGCGGATTGCTGGCAAGCGCCCGTCCGGCCCACAGCAACGCCTCCTCATCCTCACCGAGTTGGATATGTACATGTGCAATGCCGCATAGCGGTAGGTGCGCGCCGTTCTCTCCGGGGCTGAGGCAATTGGCGCGATGGAATAGCTTGAGTGCGGTCTGAAGATCGCCGCAATGCAGATGACCGACACCTGCGCGGGCGACGACCATGAGGTTGTTCGGATTGGCCTCGACCGCGGCATTCAGCACACGTATCGCCCAGTCATATTCCCGCGTCGTCTGCAAGAGCGCGATCCCGCAATGTGCCATCACCATGGCATCGCCACGCGCATGCTCCAAAGCGCGTCGCACGTAAAGATTGCACATCTCGCGGTCGTCCGAGCCGAGCGCAGGCCATCCCATCGCCGTTCTGTGTTCCAGCGCCCAGGCAGCATGGGACAGAAGAAGAGCATTATCGGGTTCATGGGCGAGCCCTTCCTGAAGCAAAGCATATGCCTCAGCGTTGCCGGCCTCGCTTTCGCTGGTGATTCCATCGAGAGCCCTGAGATAGATATCGTAGGCTGCCACGCTATCCGGGCGCTCCCGCCTTGCCCGCTCCATCTCTGCCTGCTGCACGTGGGGCTCGATCACACCAACGACATTTTCGGTGATGCGGTCCTGGAAATCGAAAATGTCATCAAGTATGCCGTCATATGTCTGCGCCCAAAGATGCCTGCCTTCCGGCACTTCGACAAGCTGGGCGATGATTCGAATGCGGTTTCCAACCTTGCGGATGCTGCCTCCCAGAAGGTACCGCACGCCAAGATCGCCAGCACCGGCTGCCTTCTCAGGCTCAGGCGAAACATCGATCGATTGCGGCAGCCGAATCACGGCAAAGCTACGAAAGCGACTGAGACCGGCAATGATATCGGCAGAAATGCCCGCGGCAAAATAGTCCTGTTCTGGATCGGCGCTAAGGTTCCGAAACGATGCTAAGGCAAGACGCGGGATTGCGGCATGCGTCTCGCCGGAAATTTCTTGGCTGGAGAGAAGGCGGTATCCGATGCGCGGCACGGTCATGATGAACTCGCCGCCTGCCCCTAGGCCCACGATGGCCTTGCGCAAGGCGGCGATCTGCACAGTGAGATTGCCCTCCTCAACAGTCGCGTTGCCCCAAGCTGCGGCCATCAACGCGTCCTTGGTGACAACCTCTCCCTTTGCCTCCACCAGTGCCTTGAGGAGCGCTGTTCCCTTCTGGCCAAGAGCGGCCGCCGAGCTGCCGCGCAGCAGAATACTGCGATCGGCCGCAAGCGTGAACGTTCCGAATGTATGCTCCGTCCGCTCCATGCAGTCACTATATGCTCTGGCGAGACACTTGAATATGCGCCGTATGGGGCAGGCATCCCCAACGCGCTATAGAGACCAATTTGCCGCAAAACGGCTGATGCATTCGAGCGCCGACCGGGAAGAGGAGGGCACGGTATGGACCCTCAGCGACAACCAGAAACCACAGGAGGACGGTGAGGGTTTACGCGAACACACCCAAGAGGCTTGCGCTGGGTTCGTAAGAAGCTCCGTTGAGACTTGGCCGATGATTTCGGCCGACTTAATGAGCGACACAAACGGGTTGTCGCGCGATCAGAATGTGGCGGCAATAGCCGATGGTCTCCTTTTCGCCCGCATTCCGGACGTTGCAATGGCTTTCGAGTTTGCCGAAAGCTGCCGTTTGCCTGGTGCCTTTTTATTCAACAACGGAAGTTTTTTCCGTGCGCTGATCTTCCTAACCAATCTCTTCGGCTAGCGGGGCTGATGCTGCTGGCGATGGCGGGGTCCATTGGGGTGTGGCAGGCGCCGGGCGTGGTCAATGACTGGCGGGTGGCGAGCGATCCCGTCACGGTACCCGACGCGAAGATCACCGATGGAGAATGCCATGCGCGGCGGGTGATGTTCGTCGATTGCTCGGCCCATGTCGCCTATGAAATCGAAGGCAAGAGCGTGGAGCACGATATCGACTTGATGTTCGTGAATTTCCACACGGGCGATTATGAGGTCGATGTGGTGCGTTCGGCATCGTAGCCCAATCGAGCGGCGTTGTCGCTAGGACTGGACATGCTGTGGAACCGCACGCTCGTTGACAGTGCCTTCATGCTGGGGATCGCGGCAGCAGGAATTGGCCTCTTTGCGAGGGGCGCCAAGAGTGATCGCAGTCGCCGGTTGGCGCGGCGGGAAACCACGCTGGATCTCCGGGAAGTCAAAGTGGCTCAAATCAGCCCGGTCTTGGGGGGCAAGTATGTGCAGTTCCAATATGGCGCCGACCGCAAGGGCAAGCCGTTGCTGGCGATGTCGTTCTTTGGCGGGAAGAAAGAGCCCTATTGGCTCGATGGGCAGCGCGGAATAGCGCTGGCGGCGCTGCCGGAAGGGGCGAGCATACCGGTACTGCTCGACGCAGACCTGAAGCGGCTCGATGTCTCGCCGCCGGAGATTGCGACGATTGCGGCACGGTTGAAAGGGATGGTGGCGGGGGCTTGAGGAAGGGGCCGTCAAACAGGTATTCAAAGCACCGAAGCTCGTAATACGAGACGGATGCACTTGGCATTAGTTGAGAGCGTTCAGTTCACAATCGGACCCTGAGGAGTTCACGCCATGGCCATGTTTGAAAAGAAGATGGCTGCGGCAGGTGGGGCTGGTTCTGGCGACGTCGACTCTGGATATGCCTGGGGGCGGCTGGTACTCACGCTCATTCTCGGCACCGTTGCCTGCGTCGGCAATTGGTCCGTCGTCGTGCTTCTTCCAACCCTGCAAGTTGAGTTCGACACGGTGCGTGGCGGAGCCTCGCTTCCTTATACCTGCACGATGCTTGGCTTTGCCTTTGGCGGGGTGGTGATGGGTCGTCTGGCCGATCGGGTCGGCATCGTTGTGCCGGTGCTGATCGGGGCGTTCTTGCTTTGCATTGGCTACATCATGGCCGCCCTTACCACCAACATCTGGCAATTCGCCGCCTGTTCAGCTGTAATCGGCCTTGGGTCAGCTGCCGGCTTCGCGCCGCTGATATCCGACCTCTCTCTTTGGTTTAGCAAGCACCGGGCGCTCGCAGTCGCCTTTGCGGCTTCGGGCAGCTATCTTTCCGGCGCGGTTTGGCCGATGGCTATCGAGCATTTTCAGACGACCCAGGGCTGGCGTGCGACCCATGTCGGAATCGGCATTTTCATCCCACTGGTGATGGTGCCCATCGGTCTGCTATTGAAGCGGCGCCTACAGACCCTCACCTATGTCCAAGCCGAGGCGGTAACCGAAGCAGCACGCAACGAACTGGGTCTAAGCCCGAACGCGTTGCAAGTCGTCCTCGTCGTCGCCGGCTTTGCGTGCTGCATGGCAATGTCAATGCCGCAGGTCCATATCGTCGCCTATTGCGGGGATCTCGGCTACGGTGTGGCGGTGGGTACGCAGATCATCGCCTTGATGCTTGGACTGGGTGTGGTCAGCCGATTGGCGTCCGGGGCGGTCGCCGACCGGATCGGTGCCGGCCCGATGTTGATCCTCGGTTCCTCAATGCAGGCAGCAGCGCTGCTGCTATATCTGTTTTTCAACAGCAAGTCGTCGCTCTACGTGATCTCCGGCCTGTTCGGGCTATTCCAAGGCGGCATAGTTCCGATGTATGCCGTGATTATTCGTAAATATTTGCCGCCACGTGAGGCAGGTATCAGGATTAGCCTGGTGTTGATGGCGACCGTACTTGGCATGGCTTGTGGGGGCTTAGCCGCTGGTTACATTTTCGATGCCACCGGCTCCTACCGCCTGGCCTTCCTGCATGGCTTCCTTTGGAACTGCGTCAACCTTGCTTTGGTGAGCTGGTTGATCCTATGGCCCAGGCTGCGTCGGAGGCAGCAAGCGATGGCGACGTGAACAGGGGCATTTCTCGCCCCGCAACAATGCTCTCGATTCACCGCGTAACTCGCTAACCAAAGATCAGGGGATGAGCGCCTTCTCGTGGGGCGAAGAGACGCCCTGGTGGCGATCGGATCAGGGCAAAAACTATCTTCGGCTCTGCCACAGCGACGGACAGAACAAGCGGAACGTACGTGAGATAAGCCAGCGCTGGCGTAGGCCGCATTAGCGCGTGACGTGATCCTGTCACGACATTCCAAATCAGGCTAAGACAGGTCGGAAATTTCACGCCAACATTCACTTTTGATGGCGCGTCATGGCCGACATGGCCTATAGGAGCTGCCACCACCAAGGCTTGGCCCTGGTCCCGTCCCCGCCGCTCCAAGTCTCGATATCTTGCAAGCACCAGGGAAACCGTCGCACACTATGTTTGCTTGCAGGAAGAAATAGTGACTACAACCGAGAGCTTACCGTCCGACATCTATGCCATTGCCGACGTCCATGGACGCGCCGATCTTCTTGAGGTCATGCTTGGATACATCGCGGCTGCCTCGAGTGATCATCAATCCAAGCCGGTCGTGATCTTCCTAGGCGATCTGATCGACCGCGGCCCTTACAGTCCAAAGGTGCTCGATCAGGTCTGTTCGACACTCGACCTTTATCCGGGTTCTCGGCTGATCCTTGGCAACCATGATTTTTACCTGCGTGAGCTCCTTCGTGGCGCTCTCACCCATGAGGACGCCGTCAACTGGATGGACTGGGGAGGCGTCGCAACGGTGAGCGCATATTCCAATCGCCCGGTGCCTGATTTCGAGAACATCGCCGCAGATATCCGCCGCGTCTTCCCCCACCATGTGGACTTGCTGGAGAACGCGCTGACCTTCAAGGAGATCGGGCGCTTTTGCTTTGTTCACGCTGGAATACGTCCCGGCGTTCAGCTTGCTTATCAAAGCGAATACGACTTGCGCTGGATCAGGGCGGGCTTCCTCGACCACATGGACGTCTTTGGCCACGTCGTTTTGCACGGTCACACGATCACGAAGTCGCTGCGGCCCGAAGTCTACGCGAATCGCATAGCTTTGGATACCGGAGCATATCGAACTGGCCGGCTGAGCGCCGCCGTAATCAGGCGCGATGAGCTTTCACATTTCGTATGCACCGAACTCACCGAGACCGGTGCCATCCAGGTCGGCGAGTGGCGGCCTGACTGATCGACAAGAGAAGGAGATCGAGTTTCAATGGTTTCCATAGTGGGGCGTTACGCCACAAAATCTCAGATAAGTCGGAAGGCTATTTAGATCATAAAGGCGTGCCGGCGGTTCGAACCGTTCAAGGCGGCAGACCTCCACGTGTGCGTGACACACAGTATCCCCTCAGAGTTCCGTCGCATCTAGACTAGCAAGCGGTCTGTAAAAAGCGCTCGATGCGGAAATCGTGGAGTGGCGTTTCAGTCTGCCCAAGTGCAATAAGTTCGGCCATCACGTCGCCTACGCCGGGGCCGAGTTGGAAACCGTGTCCCGAGAAACCGAAGGCGTGGAAGAGGCCGGGCGTGGTCGCAGAGGGTCCCATAATTGGCAGGCCGTCTGCCACATAGCCCTCGCAGCCTGACCAGGTGCGAATGACGGAGACTTTTGCCAGTGCGGGTAGGAGCGGCAGCAGCATGCGAAGCTGTTGCGACAGGCTAGCCGGATCGGCCCTTGCATGGCCGGGGTCGAGCGGGACGTGGGTGCGTTCGACCCCGCCGCCGAACACGATGTTGCCGCGCTCGACCTGACGGAGATAGCCCTCGGTGCCATCGCCGCCCCATACGCCGAGGACCGGCAGGATGCGGTGTGGCAGCGGTTCCGTGACGCCCATTTGCGGACCGCGGGCCTCAATCGGCACGGCTTCGCCGAACCGGGCGGCGATCTGAGCACCCCAGACGCCAGCGGTGTTCAGTAGAACTTCCCCGCTGAATTGCCCCTTGGTGGTCGCCACATGGAAGCCAGAGGCGCTGTTCGTGATTGCGCCGACCTCGGCCTGCTCGACAATTTCGGCGCCGAGACGACGTGCGGCGGTCGCAAAGGCTGGTGAGATCAGGCGGGGATTGCCGCTGCCGTCCTCGGCTGAGAACGAGGCGCCGATAGCGCTTGGGCCGACACCTGGAAAACGGCTGCGGACGTCACGCACATCCAGTTCTTCGAGGACCAGTCCCCAGGGTCTAGCCGCATCGCTGAACGAGCGCATAGAGGCAAGCCCCGTTTCACCGAACACGAGGCGCAGGTGTCCGGTCGGGCGAAACTCGACATCTTGGCCGAGCATCGCTTCGGCCTCCCGCCAGAGGCAAAGCGAGCGATAGGCCAGCGGAAGCTGAGGTAGGTAGCGGCCGCTCCGGCGGATATTGCCAAAGGACGCCACCGTCGCACCACTGCCCACGCGGTTGCGCTCGATAAGCGTGACTTTCAGCCCACGCCGGGCCAGAAAATAGGCCGAGGCCGTGCCCATCAGCCCGCCGCCAAGCACGATCACGTTCACGCAGTATCTCCCCGGTTTGACGCATTGCCCAGACTGTTGGCGGGTGAGCACCAGCAAGTCAAAGTCGGGATTGTGTGCCGCCCATAAGTGCGGCCTATGGGACGTTGTACTGATGAGTATAAGCGGGACTTATGACCGCCGCCCATTTCGCTCTTGGACCGTGACGACCAAGCCGTGCAAGTTTTCGCCACATCAGCGAAAGGAATGGCCATGGCAAGCGCGACAACTGGAACCCCGACAGAACGGGCTGGTGGCGAGGACTGGAAAGTGGGGGTCGATATTGGCGGCACCTTCATCGATTTCTGTGCGCTGGAAGCGCGGTCTGGACGCGTCGCCTCTCTGAAGGTCCTGACGACACCCGACGATCCCGGCGCGGAATTGATGACCGGGTTGACCCTGCTTGCCGAACGGGAGGGTCTGGATCCGACCACGATCAGCCGTTTCGTGCATGGCACGACGGTCGGCATCAACACTGTCATCCAGCGACGCGGCGTTTCGCTTGCGCTTTTGACCAATGCCGGGTTCGAGGATGTCATCGAGCTGGCGCGCCTGAGAATGCCTGATGTCTATTCGCTGTTTTGCGCACGCCCTGACCAGCTGATTGCGCGCGACATGATCTTCGGCATTCCGGCGCGTCTGCGGGCCGACGGCAGCGAGGCCCGCGCGCCCGATATGGCCATTGTCGCGGAGGCCGTGACCGCCGCAAAGGCGAGTGGTGCTGCCGGGATCATTGTCTCCTTCCTGCATGCCTGGCGCAACCCCGCCCATGAGACGGCCGTCAAGCAGGAGATCGAGCGGCTGGCGCCGGATCTGTTCGTCTTCACGTCGTCGGAGGTCTGGCCAGTCATCCGCGAATATGAGCGGACCACGACGACGATCCTGAATGGTTATGTTCATCCTCGGATCTCCGGATATCTCACCGCTCTCGAGGACAGGCTAAAGTCGCGCGGTGTCACGGCTCCGGCCCTTCTCACCAAGTCGAACGGCGGGCTGATGAATGCGGCCGAGGGCAAGCGGTCCTGCGTGCAGATGCTGCTTTCTGGAACGGCCTCGGGCGTGATCGGTGCCGCGTGGCTTGCCAGGCGCGCCGGCGAACGGCAGGTGCTGACCCTCGACATCGGCGGCACGTCTGCAGACTTCGCGCTGATCATCAACGGCGAGCCGAAATTCGGCACCGGCGAGTTGATCGGCGAATTCCCACTGCACATTCCGTCTGTGTCCGTCAGTTCGATCGGGATCGGCGGTGGCTCGATCGCAAGCGTCGATCAGCACGGCGTGCTGCGTGTCGGTCCGGAATCGGCGGGTTCGGTCCCTGGTCCGGCCTGCTATGGCCGTGGCGGCGTAGAACCGACGGTGACGGATGCCATGGCGGTCTGTGGTTGGCTCGGTCACAGCGAGATGGCCTACGGTCAGTTGAAGATCGATGTGGATCTGGCCCGCACTGCGGTTGCGCGACTTGCCGCCCGGATCGGCCGGCTGACGGAAGCAACCGCCCAGGCAATCCTCGACGTTGCGATTTCGGAAATGTTCGTTGAAGTCGAAAAACTTGCCTCACGTTCGGGCGTCGACCTCCGGGACTTCACGCTGATGCCCTTTGGTGGCGGTGGCCCGATGCTGGGCGCGTTCCTTGCGCGCGAATTTGGCATGGCGAAGGTTATCGCGCCGCCCCGGCCAGGCGTCGTCTCGGCGCTAGGCGGACTGGTCGCTGATCTGCGCGGTGACTTCATCCGCACGGTCTTTGTCCGTCTCGCAGAAACGGCACCATCCGTGTTGCTGGAAGCCCTCGACGCGCTTGTCGCAGAGGGCCAGAACTGGCTTGCCGCACAGGGGCACGAGGGTCCGGCAGACCTGAGGATCTCAGCCGATATGCGCTATTTTGGACAGAGTTTCGAGATCGAAGTGCCGATCGAGCCGGCCTGGATCCAAGACGGCGACCGTGCGGCCATGGAGACGGCATTCCATGCCATGCATGCGCACCTCTACGATTTTTCTGATCCGGATGGCGAGGTTGAACTCGTCAACCTGCGGCTTTCGGCGATTGGTGCCGGTCCTGTCCTCGAATTTCCGGTGGCGGCGAATGAGGTGGCGAGCCTTGCCTCCCCCGAACGTTTGATCCCGGTCTTTATCGGCAATGCGGTTGAGGAGATCGGCCTTTTCCGTCGCGGCGCGCTCAATCCCGGAGAACACTTCAGAGGCCCCGCAGTGGTGGCACAGGACGATACGACCTTTGCCATTCCCGCCGGTACTGACGCGCGCGTCGACTGCCACTTGAACATTCACCTCTCTTTTGCGGAGTAACGCCATGTTCGACCAGACCAACCTGCGTGTCTTCGCAAACCATGTTCGGGCGGCGGCCGAGAACATGGCCTATACGCTGCAGCGCACGGCGCACTCGGCCTTCGTCAAGGAAACGGAGGACTTCACCGTCATGCTGATGAACCGCAAGGGCGAGACCTTCGGGGTGCCGATGGGGCTAGGCGCCACCTGGTATCCAGGGCTCACCTGGGGCCGGGTCATCGACATGGTCGGGGACTACAGGCCGGGCGACGTCGCCTTTACCAACGATCCCTATTCTGGCCATGTCGCAACACATGCGCCGGACACCCATCTGTGGAAGCCCGTCTTCCATGATGGCGAACTCATTGCCTGGACCGGCGGACATATTCACAATACCGATATGGGTGGCGCTGTTCCGGCCTCGCTGTCGCGGGCACTGACGGAGATCCATCAGGAGGGTATCCGCTTTCCGCCGATGAAGCTGGTGCGGGAAGGGGTGTTCGACGAAACCATCCTGAGCATCATGACGACCAATGTGCGCAAGCCGGATCTCAATGTCGGCGACATCAAAGCGCTGGTCGGCGCACTCAATACCGGCGAACGCAAGATCCTCGCGATGGTGCAGAAGTTCGGAAAGCAGGCCTTTCTCGAAGGCGCCGAGGCGCTTCTGGATCATGCCGAGGCGCAGGCGCGTTCCATCCTGCGGTCGATGCCGGACGGAACCTGGGAATTTGTCGACTATGCCGATGAAGATTCGGTCGAAGCCAATCCCTGCCGCTTGAAGCTGACCCTGACAATCCGGGGAGGTGAGGCGGTACTCGACTTCACCGGTTCCGATCCGCAGCTCGGCTCTTCGCTCAACGTGCCCTCGGGTGGTGATCCGCGCCATACGATCTTGTTGGTCGGCGTCTACTACGTCCTCTACACGCTGAACCCGAACATTCTCCTGAATACCGGACTCACTCGCCCCTTCACCTGCATCGCGCCTGAGGGCAGCGTGCTCAATCCGGTGCAGCCAGCCGCGGTCGGCATGCGGTCGCTCACCTGTGCGCGGCTCAGGTCCGTCATCTTCGGCGCTTTCAGCCAGGCCGTGCCGCAGCGGCTGCCGGCGGCACCCGCCGGCAACAATTGCATCGTCAACGTGATGACCACGGACGAGAGGACGGGGCGCACAGTGCTGGCGGCGGTCAATCCGGTGGTCGGTGGCGGTGGCGGCATGCCGCATCGCGACGGCACGAATGGTTCGGGCGCGGATGCCGCCTATCTCAAGAACACGCCGATCGAGATCACCGAGACGGAGGTTCCAATCGAGTTCCTGCGTTATGGTCTGGCGCGCGACAGCGGCGGGGCCGGGCGCTGGCGTGGCGGTCTTGCCACCGAAATGGCCTTCAAAGTTTTTGCGCCGGGCAGCCGGATCACCGCACGCAATCGCGACCGCAGTTTCTTTCGCCCATGGGGTGTGCTCGGCGGACGGGCCGCGGGCCTTTCGGACATGGTGCTGAACCCTGGAACGGATCGCTATCTTCGGCTCGGCAATATCGACACGGCGGTGCTGCAGCCGGGCGATGTGCTGGAGATCCGGTCGGCCGGTGGCGGCGGGCGCGGCAATCCGCTCGAGCGCGAGACCTGGCGCGTCGCACGGGACGTGCAGCGCGGCTACGTTTCGGTAGAGGCTTCCGAGCAGGACTACGGGGTCGTGATCCGTCAAGGCGTCGTTGACGAGGCCGCGACGGCCCGGCTGCGCTCCTTGGCGCCGGTCCCTGTCGCACATTTCCATTTCGGGCCTGAACGCGAGGGTTACGAGGCGCAATGGACGCCCGCCGCCTATGCGCTGCTGACGGAAATCCTTGCGGGTCTGCCGATCCATTGGCGCTTCTTTGCCAAGACCGAGATATTCCGTCGCATGAAGGACAGGGTCGGGCATGACGGCGTCGCAGCTGCCTTTGCGGAAACAAGGGCACGCTTTCAGGAAATGCCCGAGCCAAAACCCGTCACCAGGATGGCCGCCGAATGAAACTGGAAACGCAACAGCATTTCGGCGATGGGCGGATTGTCCGCCTTGCGGAGATTGACCGACCTCGCGTTCGGTTCTTCCTCAATGGTGTGGCATGCGAGACATTGGCCGGCGATACGGTGCTGACCGCCATTCTGGCTTGCGCTCCGGCGCTCCGGCGCTCGGAGTTCGGGCCGGAGGCGCGGGCCGGCTTCTGCCTGATGGGCGCCTGCCAGGACTGCTGGATCTGGCAGGAGGAGGGCACGCGGCTCCGGGCCTGCTCCACACCGATCGCCGAGGGAATGCGGCTGGCGACCGAGGCGCCGGAGTGCTGGCCATGACCGTGCCGCCGGCACCAGCCGTGGTGATCGTTGGCGCCGGACCCGCCGGCATCCGGGCCGCGGAATTGCTTGTTGCAGCGGGCATAAGGCCGGTCGTAATTGATGAAGGACAGAGGGCCGGTGGACAGATCTACCGCCGTCCACCGCCTGGTTTCACGCGGACGCCGCAAACGCTCTATGGCACGGACGCCAGCAAGGCGCAGGCCTTGCATATGTTGTTCGATGCCATGGTGGCCGACGGACGGGTTGACTACCATCCATTGAGCTCTGCCGTTGCCGTAGCCGACGGTGTACTTCATGCCCTGACGCCTGCCGGTCGCTGGACCTTCCCCTATTCGCGCATGATCCTGGCGACAGGTGCCACAGACCGTCTCGCACCGGTGCCAGGCTGGCAGTTAGCCGGTGTCTACAGCCTGGGCGCAGCGCAGATTGCTTTGAAAACGCAGGGTGTGGCGCTGGGACGCAAAATCGTGCTTGCCGGTTCCGGACCGCTTCTGACGCTGGTCGCCTTTCAACTGCTGAAGGCGGGTGCCGATGTCACGGCCGTGCTCGACACTGCGCCGCTGTCTGCACAGGTTGCAGCCTTGCCGGGCATGCTGGCGCGACCCTCGCTGGTTGTCAAAGGTTTACAGATGCGCCTGCGGCTCGGCAGGCGTTACCATGCCGGGGTCACTTTGGATGGCATCGATTGCGACAAACGTGGACCGGTGGGCATCCGCTGGCGAGATGCGCAGGGAAGGTCCAGCGTCACCGCCTGCGACATGGTCGGCCTCGGCTGGCACCTGCGTGCCGAGACGCAGCTTGCCGGGCTTGCCGGATGCACCTTCGACTACGACGATGTCTGGGCGCAATGGCTGCCGCGAACAGACAGCCTGGGCCGCGCGGCGGACGGGCTTTACCTTGCCGGTGATGGTGTGCGGATCCTGGGGGCGGATGGTGCGGAAATGTCTGGACGGTTGGTGGCCGCCGCCTGTCTCTCCGACATGGGCCTGCCGGCACCCGATCTCGCATCCGACCTGCGTCGGCTAGCCCGCTACGAACGCTTTGCCCGAGCGCTGGCCCGGGCATTTCCCTGGCCGGCTGCCATGGTCCGCACTATCCCTGACGAAACGATTGTCTGCCGCTGCGAGGGCACGACGGCCGGGGAGGTGCGCCACACAGCCACGAGAAATGGTGCAGAGGCCAACCGGGTGAAATCGCTTGCCCGCATTGGCATGGGCCGCTGCCAGGGCCGCTATTGTCAATTGGCCGGTGCCGAACTGATTGCCGCGCAGGCCGGCATTTCGGTTTGCAACGCCGGGCGTCTTCGTGAACAGGCCCCTGTGCGTCCTGTTCCGATTGGGGCTTGGATTGGTGACGGACGGGGGGAATGAACCAACGACAGGATACTCTATTGGGTCGCGCTGCTCGCCTGCAAAACCTTCAGGCAGGCACTGCGCAGACAGTCTCGCATGATGGCGTGATTGGGTGTGAGCGGCCGGTCCTTGCTGGTGAGAAGGGCTACCGGGACCGTCAGCCGGGGCAGAAAGGGGCGTCGGACGAGACCCGGAAACTGTTCCCAGGGCAAGAGACCGTCGACGATTGCGACGCCGAAGCCATCGCGCACGAAAGGCAGCGCAGTGATGGATATGTCGATCTCGATGGCCGGGTTGAACGCACTGTTTTCCGCCTCTGCGGCGCTTGCGAGTAGCTGTCCGGGAAGCGTATCGATGCGGTAGGAAATCAGCGGTTCGTTCCGGATGTCGGCAAAGCCGATTGTGTCCTTGCCGGCCAGGCGATGCCCCTCGGGCAAAATGCAAATCAGTTCGGTATTGCCGAGCGTTTCCACCTGAATTCCGTGTCGAGGAGTATTGTTCATCACGATGCCGATGGGGGCGTCGCCGCTTCGCACCATCTCGACGACATTGTCCAGCGGGGCGATCAGCGAGCGCACGACAACCTCGGGATGGACATCGCGGAAGGCTGAAAACGCTTTTGGCACGATCGCCATTGCCGGCGGTGCGGAGGCAGCGATCCGGATCAGGCCGGTGCGGCCGAAGCGCATGTCAGTCGTTCGCCGTCGCAGTGCGCCGATCTCGGCAAATATGCGTTCGGCTTCGGGATAGAGTTCTTCTGCCTCCTGCGTCGGAACCAGTTTCCCCTTTAAACGGGTAAACAGTTTGAACCCAAGTTGATCCTCGGTGTGCATGAGGATCTGGCTCAGAGCCGGTTGCGAGATGTTGAGCATCTGCGCGGCGCCCGTCACCGTTCCACAACGCATGACCATGCAGAAGACTTCGAGCTGTCGGGCTTGCATCGAGATCTCCTGTTTGTCCGGCGGACTAAACGCAGGGCAGCCTAGCGCCAAATGCTGTGTTTCAAAAGTCCGCCACTTTGCCCCATGCGGTTTGCGAGAAGCGGTTGGGATGATACGGGCGCGGATCAACCAGCGGGTCCGATCCCGCAACGATGTCGGCGATCAGATGGCCTGCGCCGGGGCCGATGCCAAAGCCGTGGCCGCTGAATCCAGCGGCCAGGATGAAGCCGGGAATGGATGGCGTCTCCCCGATAGCGGGCACACCGTCAGGGGTGGAGTCGATATAGCCGGCCCAGCTTGCTGCGATGCGGCGTCCCTTCAGGGCCGGCAGCAGTTCTGTGGCGCGCTCATAGGTCAGACGGATCGTGCCGCCATTGACGGCCGGATCGAGGATCCGCATGTGTTCCATCGGGGTCGGACGATCAAGCCGCCAGCGCGAGAGGCTTTCGTGGCCGCTGCGCACGCCTTCAAGGCCGCCCGGCGAGAGAGAGCGCCAGCGGCGCAGGAACATCGGTAGGAATTGAGCAGCAAAGCGGATCTGCTGGGCGGTTGGATCCACTCGGCCACGGCCGCTGATCGCGAGCGTATATCCACCGTCGCCGCGGCGTGTCACAGAGACACGGGCTGTGTGCAGGGCATCTGGAAGCACACCTTCCCCCGGAGCCACAGAGAGGATTGACGATCGGATGGACGCCTGGGGAAACCGGATGCCGAGCTGCCGGCAGAAAGAAGAAGCCCAGGCGCCGCCGGATAGGACTGCCGTGCCGGTGCAGATCGTACCATGCTCGGTGACCACGGCGGAAAGCCGCCCGCCCTCCGTCTCGATGCCGCGTGCAGCGCAGTTTTGAAGCACTGTCCCGCCGACCTTGAGGATCGCGCGCGCGACGGCTGGCGCGGCGCGGGACGGGTCGGCTGTGCCGTCGCTCGGCGAGAACACACCACCCTTCCAAGTGCGGCCGGTCGCCTTACCGTATTCACCAGCGGCTTCGCCATCCAGCATCTGGGTCGTCACGCCGACGGTTCGGGCGAAATCCCGCCATCGCGCCCAATTGGCCAGTTCTTCCTCGCTATTGCTTAGATAGAGAAGCCCGCAGCGGCGGAAGCCGGTGTCCTCCCCGCTCTCTTTCGCGAACTGTTCCCACAGATAGAGGCTCTTCGTCGCCATTGGCAGTTCACGGGCGTCGCGGTTTTGTTGACGGCACCAGCCCCAATTGCGGCTCGATTGTTCGGCGCCGACGCGGCCCTTCTCCAGCAAAACAACTTTCAGGCCCCGTTTGGCGAGATAATAGGCGGTAAATACCCCGACGATACCGGCCCCGATGATGACAGCATCGGCCGAGCGGGGGAGTTCGTCTGGGCTTTCCACAAGCGTGAGCGGTGCTGGCATGGGTATCGGTCTCCTTGTCGCGCAACCAGCATAACGGCTCGTCCGCACCAAGGGTGCCGCACATACCAGTTGTGCAGCAGAAGATTCCGTGACGACATATCAATGCGGATGATCGTGCCGGGCTCATCTGCGCAGAATGGAATAGACACGTTCTGCCATGGTGTTAAGCTCGATTGAGGAAATCTGCAGCATAAAATTCCGCCAATTTTCGGCGCTTATCGGGGAGATAAATGGATGAAACTGGACCGGATAGACATCAAGATTCTCCATGAGCTGCAGAAGAATGGCCGCATCACGAATGTCGAGTTGGCCGAGTTGGTGAACCTGTCTCCCAGTCCTTGCCTGATGCGTGTCAAGAAGCTCCAGCAGGAAGGCTTCATCGAGGGCTATTCCGCACAAATCAATGTCAGCAAGCTCGGGCAGACACTGACCGTCTTTACTGAGGTCACACTAAAGAATCACCGGCAGATCGATTTCGCCCGTTTCTTGGCTGTCGTGGGGAAGATCGATCAAGTGATTGAATGCCATCTGGTGTCGGGGGGCTACGACTATCTCATCAAGTTTGTCACGGCCGGTATTGGCGAATATCAGGGGATAATGGAACGGTTGACCGATATGGATATCGGCATCGACAAGTATTTCAGCTTCGTCGTGCTGAAATCACCAATCGTGAAAACTCATATGCCGTTGACCAGTCTGTTTCCACTTTAGAGCTTCATTTCCTTTACAGTCCATTCTGCTGGCTCAGCACGCCGTTGCATGAGGATGGCGCAGAGCGATGCCACTCCATTGGTCAAGACACCCACTCTAGGTTGGCGGTAAGGTGTACGACGAAGCCCGTCGTCAGCGATGGCCGTACGTCGTGACCAGCTCAGGATCAAGTTCGAGAGTGTCCAGCCAACTCGGATCAAGCCTCGGAACGGAAGAGAAGAGCAGCTTCGAATAGGGATGCTGCGGTGCCTTGAGCACGGCAGGCGTGATCTCCTCAACTTTGCGGCCGCCATACATAACGACAATCTCGTCGCAGATTGCCTCGACCACCGAAAGATCATGGCTGATAAAGATGTAGGACAGCGAAAGTTCACGCTGCAGCTCCTTCAGGAGTTCGATGATGGCCGCTGCGACAACGGTATCCAGAGCCGACGTGACTTCATCGCAAATGATGAGCTTCGGCTCGGCGGCAAGCGCGCGCGCAAAGTTGACGCGTTGCTTCTGGCCACCTGAAAGCTCCTGTGGTCGCCGGTGGCGGAGCGTCTTGGGCAGGTGTACCATGTCGAGCAACTGATCGATGCGGCTGTCCCGCTGCTTGCCCTTCATTCCGTGGTAGAACATCAGCGGCCGGCCGAGAATCTCCTCGATCGATTTTGCCGGGTTGAGCGCCGTATCGGCGTACTGGAAGACAATCTGCATTTCGCGCAAGTGATCGCGGCTGCGCTGCCGGACCGAGCCTTCAAGTTCGGATTTATCGAAGAGGATTGTCCCCGAGGATGCGGGCAGAATGCCTGCAATGGCACGAGCCAACGTGGATTTGCCGCAACCGGATTCACCGATGATCCCGAGATTGCGCCCTTTTTCCACAGTTAGACTTACATCCTGAACCGCGCGAACCAGAGGTTGTCCGTCCGCCTGGATCGGGCCGTAGCCGGCGGATAGCCCCTTAATTTCTAGAAGGACTTTTCTCTCTTCCACCACGGTCTCTTCGCCTCGCGGCTTGGGTTCGAACGCGGCCAGGAGTTCGCGCGTGTAGGGATGCTGGGCACGGGTCAGAATGTCAGCCGTGGCGCCCACTTCCTGTACTTCACCGTTGCGCAAGACCACAATGCGATCAGCGATCTGGGCGACCACGGCCAGATCGTGCGACACGTAGACGCCGGAAATGCCTCCCTTCTTCATCACCGACTTGAAGGCGCGCAGGACCTCGATCTGGGTCGTGACGTCAAGAGCGGTCGTCGGTTCATCGAAGATGACAAGCCTCGGATCGCCGATGAGTGCCATGGCGGCCGAAAGGCGTTGCAACTGGCCGCCGGAAACCTGGTGGGGATAGCGGCCGCCGATCGTCTCGGGATTGGGCAGCGAGAGGGCACGGAATAGTTCGACCGCCTTCTGCCGTGCCTCTTCAGCCGGCATCAGCCGATGGATCCGGGTGACTTCGACTACCTGTTCGATGATACGCTGGGCCGGGTTAAATGCCGCCGCAGCGGATTGGGGGACATAGGCGACCTCGGTGCCGCGGATTCCGGCGCGTTCACGTTCGCTCAGCGTCACCATGTCCTTGCCGGCGATCCGGACAGTGCCGCCCGAAATGCTGCAGCCGGAACGGGTGTAGCCCATGAGCGTCAGAGCGATGGTGGTTTTTCCAGATCCGCTCTCGCCAATGAGGGCCACAATTTCTCCAGGCGCGATATCCAGGCTCACGCCCTTGATGATTTCGACGCGGCGGCCGCTGTCGGTGGTGGCCTCAACTTTCAGATCGCGGACTTCGACGAGGTTTTCCATTCAGGCGTTCCGATCTCGGATTTTTTGCGGCAGGTTGTCGATCAGGAGGTTCACGCTGATGGTCAGGCTTGCGATCGCCAGCGAGGGGACGATGACGGCGGGGGCGCCGAACGGCAGCCCACCGACGTTTTCATGCACCAGCGCGCCCCAATCTGCATAAGGCGGCTGCACACCAAGCCCCAGGAAGGAAAGGCCGGACAACAGCAGGACGATGAAGACAAAGCGCAGGCCGAGATCGGCAAGCACCGGGCCTGTGATGTTCGGCAGGATTTCGGAGCGAATGATGTAGAAAATGCCTTCACCGCGTGTGCGCGCCACCGTGATGTAGTCCATGGTGTTGATGTTCACGGCCAGCGCCCGGGCAAAACGATAGGCACCCGGCGTGTAGATGACGGCGAGCGTGACGATCAACACGGTGATGGACGAGCCGACCGCGGCGACCACGACCAGACCGGAAAGCTTTCCGGGTATGGAGTTCATGGCATCGAGAAAACGGCTTAAAGCCGCATCCAACCATCCACCGACAACTGCCGCCGTCATGCCGAGGACGACGCCGCAGAAGCATGCGATAGAGACGGCGGCGAGCGAGATGCCCACGGTGTAGCGAGCGCCCATGAGAATCCGGGAAAGCATGTCGCGGCCGAGATAGTCCGAGCCGAGCCAGAACCGGCTGCTGATCGCGCCGAAATAGTCCTCGTCGACGATCTCGCCGACCGGGTGAGGAATGATATGTGGCGCAATCAGCGCAATGATCCCCCAAAAAAGCATGATCGACAGGCCGATCATGCCGACCCAGCTGAAGCGGTAGCCGAATTTTTGCGAAAGGGTGGCGGATTGGGTCATGATCAACGCAGCCTCGGGTTGGCAAGAATGGCAATGATGTCTGCGAGTGTGATCAGGCTGAGATAGCCGATGCAGAAGATCATGGCGCAGGACTGGATGAGTGGCAGGTCGCGGGTTGCCACCCCGTCGACCATCAGCTTGGCAATGCCGGGGTAATTGAAGATAGTTTCGACGATGATCACGCCGCCGACCAAATATGACAGGGACAGCGCTACCGCATTGACGATCGGGCCGACGGCGTTTGGCAAGGCGTGACGCAGCACCATGCGGGGGCGGGAAGCTCCCTTCAAAAGCGCTGTCTCGACATAGGGTGTGTTGATGGTGTCGATGACGGCGGCGCGGGTCATGCGGATCATCTGTGCCGCGACAACGAACGTCAGGCTGATCACCGGCATGGCGTAGACCTGGAGCATCTGCCAGACGGAGGTGACATCGTTGGCAAAGGAAAGCGCAGGCAGCCATTTGAGGTAGACAGAAAACACCAGGACAGCCGAGGTTGCGACCATGAACTCCGGAATCGAGATGACGCCGATGGTAAGGATGGTCACCGCGCGGTCGTAGAGCGAACCACGAAACATCGCTGCAGTGATGCCAAGCGTCAGTGCAAGCGGCACGGAGAACAAGGTGGTGATGCCGGCAAGTCTCATCGTATTGATGAAGCGGCCGCCAATCAGGTCCGCAACTGCGACATTGTTGACGTAGGACGTTCCGAGATCGCCACTTAAGAACCCACCAAGCCACCGCAGGAAGCGTAGGTATGCCGGATCATCGAGGTGCATGGCGGTACGGAGACCGGCGACGGCTTCCGGTGTTGCGGCCTGGCCGAGCAGGATGGTCGCAGTATCGCCCGGCAGCATCGCCGTCGCGAAAAACACCGCGAAGGACACGATTAGGAGTGTCAAGGCCGCGATCAGCAGCCGAACCGCGATAAGATTGAGTACATACGTGCTCAAGAAGAGGCTCCCTGCTGGACAATGTTTTACAATGGCGGACAACGCCGCGGGGCGATAGTCCGATGCGCGTCATTCGCCGAACAAGCTCCGGGCGGCCGCGGATGAAGAAGGCAAGGCGCCACTGCGACGCCTTACCCTTCCTAATGTCTGCTAGGCGTCGAGCCAGACATATTCGGCGAAGGCGTAGCCCATCTGGCCACCCAGCGGGTTGGCTTCCAAGCCCTTCAGATTGCCTGAAAGCGCGTCCACGTTGGACAGGAAGACCGGGATCACGGTGCCAGCTTCCTCGGAGATCATGACCTGCATTTCGTCGTAGATCGCCTTGCGCTTGGCCTGGTCCAGCAGACCCCGAGCCTCGACCAGCATGCCGTCAAACTTTTTCGACTTGTATTGGCTTTCGTTCCACGGTGCGTCAGACGAATAGAGCAGCGAGAACAGGATGTCCGGCGTGGGGCGGGGGTTGATGTTGCCGAAATGCACAGGCGCCTTCAGCCAGTAGTTCGACCAATAGCCGTCGGACGGCACGCGCTGGACGTCGAAAGCCATGCCGATCTCGGCCCCTGCCTGCTGGACCAAAGTGGCCATGTCGACCGAGGAGGTCGCAGCATCGGAGGCGACGACCGGAATGGACTGGCCGATCAGGCCTGCCTTTTCGAAATGGAACTTCGCTTTTTCGGGATCGAAGACCTTCGGCTTCAATTCGGCATTATAGTAGATGCTCGCGGGCGAAACCGGCTGGTCGTTCGCCAGTTCGGCCAGGCCGCGCATGACGGATTTCTGGATCTGCTCGCGATTGATCAGGTGTTTCATGCCGGTGACGAAATCGGCCTTGTTGCCCGGTTCCATGTCGAGGCGCATGTTGAGGTTGGTATAGTTGCCGGACGTGGTCTGCGACAGGACGAAACCGGGCTGGCTTTCCACCAGCTTCATCGAACGGGGCTTGATGGACGCTGCCAGATGAATGTCTCCCGAGAGAAGCGCATTGACCCGGGCATTGTCGTCACTGATGGCGAAATACTCGAAGGAGTCGATATATGGACCCTGGGATTTGAAGTAGTTCGGATTCTTGACAGCAACGGACTTGACGCCCGGCTCGAAGCTTTCAAGCTTGAAGGCGCCTGTCCCTATGCCCTTGGAAAAGTCCGTCGTGCCGTCCTGAACGATCATGAAGTGATGCATCGACAGGATGGTCGGCAGGTCGGCATTGGGGTTCGCCAAGGTGATCTCCACCGTCAGCGGGTCGACAGCCTTGACGCCAGTGATCTGCTTGGCGATCGAATTGACCTTGGAGCCGACATCGGGATCCAGGTGCCGCATCAGCGAAAAGACGACGTCTTGCGACGATAGTGTCTTGCCGTCATGGAAGGTGACGCCAGAGCGCAGTTTGACCGTCCAGAGCTTGGCGTCCGAGCTTTCGACGCTCTCTGCAAGCTCCATCTGGGTTACGCCGCTCTTGTCGAGGAATGTCAGGCGATTGTAGAGCGCGCAGCAGCGCACATAATCCGTCGATAGCGAAGCCTTGGCCGGATCCAGCGTGTCGGCAGTCGATGCCGACCAGCCTGCTGCCTTGAGATGTCCGCCCGACTTCGGCGTTGCGGCGTGGGCGCTGGTGGCACGCCCGAGAATAGCCCCGCTGGCCGTGAGCGCAACGCCGCCGGCCAGCAGCATGTGGAGAAGCTCACGGCGCGTGGCGCCGCGGCGAATAGCATTTTCCACCATCGCGTCGTCTGATGGGGTCCAATTGAGAGTTCTATCGTTCATGTCATTCCCCTTTTCGTTGTCTGGTTATTGGGCTGCCTGTCTTGAAGCAGGCTTGGCTCGTCTTTGAGATGATCGCCGGTCAGCTCCGTCCCGCAGTTGCGGCTTCGGCAAGGTCGGCCATCGAGGTAAAGTGGTAGTCAGGCTTGGTGAACTCGGCCGGTTCGATCGTACCGCCGTAGCCCTTCTGTGCGTGGCGGCGCTCGATCCAGCAATTGGTCATGCCCAAGTCCCGCGAGACGCCGATGTCGTGATACTGGCTCTGGGCCACGTGCAGGATATCGTCCTTGCTTGCGCCCTCACCGGATATGAAGTTGAAGACCTGGTGAAAGAAGGCCGGGTCGGGTTTCTCGGTGCCGGTATCGTCGGCGGTGAAAGCGGCATGAAAGGGATTGCCGAGTTCCGCCGAGAAATGTTCGAACGCCCACCGGCGGGCATTCGTCATGGCGATCAGCCGGTAGTCGCGGGCAAGCCGCGCCATGGCTTCGGCGCTGTCGGGGAAGGCTTTCCATTTTTTGGCAGAATCGCGCAGGCGTTCGCCAAGGGCCTGGTCAGCCGGCAGGCGGAGCTTCGGAGCAATCGCGAGGTAGACGCGGACGAGGTCATCCGGGAAAAGGTCGGCATCATCGGCATAGCGGGCGGAGCGATAAAGGCTCAGCGCTTCCTCGGCGTCAATGGTCACGCCCGCTTCCACCGCGATCTCGTTGAGGCAGGAGGTCAGCCCGCCTTCAAAATCGATCAGCGTACCGACGACGTCGAAACTCATATACTTGAAGTCAGACAGAGACTTGATCAATTTAGTATCCCCAGTTTCGAACGCATAGGGCACCACTTCGGCACGCTTGGCGAAAGATTATGCTGTTCCCTGTCCCGAACGTGCCGGGGCTTTCCTGTCAAAGGCCCCATTTTCAAGGGGTCGGGCCTTCGCTGTCTTCGAGTTTGGCATCTTCATCGCACCGTTTTCGCCGAATCGATGCCATGGCACGGCAGAAGATTCTAAAATGCGGCGCTCCGCGATATTTCGGGAGCGCCTGCTGGCGACCCTTTCAGTCTTTCAGCGCCCGGCGGACATCCGGATCCTCCAGCGTCTGGTCGAGCGTCTTTATGGTTCGTTCGAGAATGGCGTCGATGTCCTGATCGGTGCAGCAGAGCGGAGGTGCATAACCCAGCACGCCAGTGGCAAAAGCGCGGATGACCAGTCCATTGTCCCAGGCTCGATCGAAGATGCGGCGCGACGGCTGCGCTTCTGCAGGCAGAGGCGTCTTCGTTTTCTTGTTGGCGACCAGTTCGATCGCCGCCAACATACCACGTCCACGCACGTCGCCGACCAGGGGATGATCCCGCAAGGCCTCAAGACCGGCCATCAGTCGCGCACCCGCTTTCACACCGTTTTCCAGCAGGCCATTTTCATAAAGCCTGAGCACTTCAAGGCCGACGGCAGCGCTGACGGGGTGGGCCGAATAGGTATAACCGTGGCCGACCGCGGATGCGCCGGCGCCATCGGCAATCACCTGATAGACATGGTCCGCCATGAAAACGGCACCCATGGGCACATAGCCCGAGGTCAGGCCTTTGGCGGTCGTCATGAAATCGGGAACGACCTCGTCTTCCGAGCAGGCGAAGAGAGGACCGGTGCGACCAAAGCCGGTGATGACCTCGTCGGCGACGAAGAGGATATCGAGTTCCCGGCAGAGATCCCGCAGGGCCTTGAGCCAGCCCTTCGGCGGTACGATGACGCCGCCCGAGCCCTGGATCGGCTCGGCATAGAAGGCGGCAACCCGGTCGGCACCGATCGCCTCGACCTTGGCACGAAGGGCGGCAAGTGATGCCTCGATGATGGACGTTGCATCTTCCCCGACCGGGTTGCGGTAGGGATAGGGGGACGGAATCTTGTGCTGCCAGTCGAATGGGATACCGAAACCGGCGTGAAAATTGGGGAGGGCCGTCAATCCGGCGCCAACCGTGGAAGAGCCATGATAGCCCTGCTCGATCGAGATGAACTGGTCGCGCTGTGGCTGGCCCTTGGCGATCCAGTAATAACGGATGAAGCGGATTGTGCTGTCGACGGCGTCCGAGCCGCCGAGAGTGAAGTAGATGTGGTTGAGGTCGCCAGGCGCCCGGTCGGCAAGTTCGGAAGCAAGGCGGATTGCCGGCTCGGACCCCAGGCCGAAATAGGCTGTCGCATAGGGCAGTTCCCGCATCTGGCGCGCGGCTGCCTCGACGATCGAATCATGGCCATAGCCGGCATTGACGCACCAGAGGCCAGCAAAGCCGTCGACGAGCTGATGGCCGGATGCGTCGGTCACCATTGCACCCTTGGCGGAGGCGAGCACGCGCACGCCCTGCTGCTCATGGCCACGATAGGAGGCGACGGGATGGATGAGGTGAGCGCGATCAAGCTCGATGAGGGAATTGTTCAACATTGTCATCTCCGGGTCAGCCGAGGGCCTGATTGGCAAGGGCAAAGGTGGTGACCGCCGGTGCGGCGGTCGGGATTGTGACGGGCCGGGCCATGGCGATCCCGCCGCCGACATGGGCAAAGCCCTGACCTTCGAGCCATGGGGCGAGACCGGTTCCGGCGCCGGTGTCGACGCGCAGGAAAGCGCCTTGCCGGCGGCTGATGAAGTGGGAGACAAGTGCCTTGGCATCATCGAGATCTGGAGCAACGATCGGGCCGATCACGTCGCCGCGACCGAAGGTGCGAATGGCGGCAAATGCGACTACCTGCCCCTCGCGGCAGATCACGGCATATTCGCCGATCTCGGTAAGCTTTCGAATGAGATCGGCGCGGTCGGCACTGTAAGCCTGTCTGTCGAGGTCGAGAATGGCTGCAAGATCGTCCGCGGTCGCTGCCCGGGTGTTGTCCGGTGCTGCGATGCTGCCGGCAACGCCCTGATGCTGGACGATCGTTCCCGTTTCGCGAAAACCCAGCCGCTCGTAAAGTGGCAATCCCTCGGCCGTGGCGACGAGGCGCAGTGGCCGGCAACCGGCAAGCGTCATGGCGGCTTCCATCAGCCTTCGTCCAAGTCCGCGTCCGCGCATGCCCTCGTCGACGATCACCATGTTGATCGTTGCGCAGTCTGCGCCGTAAGGGGTGAGCAGGATCGTGCCGACAACCTCGCCGGAGCCCGTGACCGCGACGAAGCCCTCGCTCAGGGCCAGGGCCAGTCGCCAGTCTTCCGGCCGATGCGGCCAGCCGGACTGACGCGACAGCCGGACGGCATCATCAAGATGCTCCAGGCCTATGGGCGTAATGGCGATGTCGATAGTCTGCATGGGGTCGTACCTTCATTTTCTGAACACAAGTGTTGCGTTCAACGGGCCGGTAGATTGTCTGAAGGCAGCACCGGCGGCGATATCTTCAGCCGTAGGAGCAGGTGGCCGCCGCATCTTATGCTGTGAGCCGGTCATAGGCGTGACTGGAAAGGGATTTCCAAACTCGATTGAGTGTTCCATGCCCAACCAAATGCCATTCCGGTCGACAGATACGGAACTTTCTGCTTTCAAATCCCGCAATTCAGTCGACGCGGTCGCCGGAAGCCGACCTATGATCTAGCCATCAGCAACCGGCTGCACGGCCCTGCCTATCAAGGACGACGCGTATGACGACCTTCCGCCCGAAATTCATTACCTTCGACTGCTACGGCACCCTGACCAATTTCCAGATGGCGGAAGCAGCGCGCGACCTCTATGGAAACCGCATGGATGAGCCGAAGATGCTGGAGTTCATCAAGAATTTTGCCGCCTACCGGCTGGATGAGATCCTCGGCGACTGGAAGCCCTATGCCGATGTGGTTCACCATGCGCTGGAACGTGCCTGCAAGCGAAACGGTGTCGCCTTCAAGGGCGAAGATGCCCGGTTCGTCTATGAGCGGGTGCCAACCTGGGGGCCGCATGCGGATGTGCCGGCCGGGCTCGCCAAGGTCGCCAAGGAAATCCCGCTGGTCATTCTCTCCAATGCGATGAATGCACAGATCATGTCGAATGTCGAAAAGCTCGGCGCGCCCTTTCACGCCGTCTACACGGCCGAGCAGGCGAATGCCTACAAGCCACGCTTCCAGGCTTTCGAATACATGTTCGACATGCTGGGCTGCGGGCCGGAAGACATTCTGCATTGCTCCTCCTCCTTCCGCTACGACTTGATGTCTGCCCATGATCTTGGGATCAAGAACAAGGTCTGGGTCAACCGTGGTCATGAGCCGGCCAATCCCTATTACGGTTATGTCGAAATCTCCGATATCTCCGGCCTGCCTGGCGTCGTCGGGCTCTAAGGAAAGACAAAACCCATGAAATACCTGTCCTACTGGCACGATACGGCACCCCGCTTCACGGGCGCTGTCGCGGGGCCGATCGAAGGTCACTACGACGTGGCGGTGATCGGCGGCGGCTTTACCGGGCTTGGCGCGGCGCGGCAGCTTGCCAAGGCCGGGACGAAGGTGATTGTGCTGGAGGCGGAAACCGTCGGTTACGGTGCGTCTGGACGCAATGGCGGCCATCTCAACAATGGCCTGGCGCACAGCTATCTGGCGGCCAAGGCGGAAATCGGCAAGGAGCGCGCCATTGCGCTCTACCAGGCGCTGGATGCCTCGATCGACACGCTGGAGGCAATCATTGCCGAGGAGGGCATAGACTGCAATTTCCGCCGGGCCGGCAAGCTGAAGCTCGCCTCCAAGCCGCAGCATTTCGAGAGCCTTGCCAGGAACTTCGAAGCGGTGCATGCAGAAGTGGATGCCGATACGGCGCTGCTTTCGCCCGCCGATCTCAGACATGAAGTCGGCTCACCCTTCCACGGCGCGATGCTGTCGAAGAAGAGCGCGATGATGCACATGGGGCGCTATGTCACCGGCCTCGCCGGGGCCGCAAGCCGGAGCGGCGCGGTCATTGCCGAGAAGGCGGCGGTCAAGGAGCATCTTCAGACGGATGGCCGTCATGTGCTGAAGACGGCCAAGGGCATTGTGACGGCAGATCAGGTTCTGGTCGCCACCGGTGCCTATACCACGCCGAATTTCGGTTATTTCCGCCGCCGCATCATCCCGGTCGGGAGCTTCATCATCGCCACCCGGCCGCTGACGGATGCAGAGGTTGCTGCGACCATGCCGGGCAACCGCACCTGCGTGAACTCGATGAATATCGGCAATTACTGGCGTCTATCGCCGGACAACCGGCTGATCTTCGGGGGCAGGGCGCGTTTCTCCGCCACGTCCGACCAGCGATCGGACGCCAAGGGCGGCGCAATCCTGCGCGAAAGCCTCGTCCGGCTCTTTCCGCAGCTCGCTAAGGTCGAGATCGACTATTGCTGGGGCGGGCTGGTCGACATGACCAGCGACCGTTTTCCACGGGCGGGCTATCACGATGGGGTGTGGTACGCGATGGGCTATTCCGGCCATGGCGCACAGCTTTCCACCCATCTCGGCATGACGATGGCCGATGCCATGCTCGGCCGGCCGGATCGCAATCCGCTCAAGGGCCTCGACTGGCCGGCGGTTCCCGGTCATTTCGGCACGCCCTGGTTCCTGCCGCTGGTGGGGCTTTACTACAAGGCGCTCGACCGGTTCCAGTAGGGACACAATTCGGTTTCGGGCTGCTTCCGTTTTGCATGAAAAAAGGGGGGATGTCTTGGGCCCCCTTTTTCCGTTCCGGCAGATTGCGGACGGCTCAGGCGAGCCCGCCGATGTGGAAGGACTTCATTTCCAGATACTCCTCGATGCCGGCCCTGGCACCTTCGCGGCCGAGGCCGGACTGTTTGACGCCGCCGAACGGGGCGACTTCGGTGGAGATGGCGCCGGTGTTGAGCCCCACCATGCCGAATTCGAGCGCTTCGCCGACACGCCAGGCACGTTTCAGGCTTTCCGTGTAGAAATAGGCGGCAAGGCCAAAGGGCGTGCCATTGGCGATCGCCAGCGCCTCTTCCTCGGTTTCGAAGCGGAAGAGCGGGGCCACCGGGCCAAAGGTCTCCTCGCTGGCGAGTTGCATGTCCGTCGTGGCGCCGGTGAGGACCATGGGGGCGGCATATTGTTCGCCGGCCGGCATGTCCGTGCGGGTCGTGACAATCGTCGCGCCCTTGGTCAATGCGTCTTCGACATGGCGGTTGATCTTGGCGATGGCGGCCTCGTTGATCATCGGCCCGATCGACACACCGGATTCGGTACCGGGTCCGACCTTCATGGCGTTGACACGGCTGCTGAGTTTTTCGGCAAATGTGTCGTAGACTCCGGCCTGGACGAGAATACGATTGGCGCAGACGCAGGTTTGCCCGCCATTGCGGAATTTTGAGGCGATGGCGCCCTCGACGGCCAATTCAAGGTCCGCATCGTCAAAAACGATGAACGGCGCATTGCCGCCGAGTTCAAGGGAAAGCCGTTTTACACTGTCTGCCGCACCGCGCATCAGCAGCGAACCGACCCGCGTCGAACCGGTGAAGGAGATTTTCCGCACCGTCTCGTTCGCCATGATCTCGTTGCCGATGGCCGTTGGCATGCCGGTGACGATGTTGATCACGCCGGCCGGAATGCCGGCCTTTTCCGCAAGCCAGCCGATCGCGAGCGCCGAGTAGGGCGTGAATTCGGAAGGTTTGATGACCACGGTACAGCCGGCGGCGAGGGCCGGGGCAACCTTGCGGGTGATCATCGCATTGGGGAAGTTCCAGGGCGTGATGATGCCGCAGACGCCGACCGGCTCCTTCAGGACGATGATCCGCCGGTCCGGCGTGGGGGAAGGGATGGTGTGCCCCTCGATGCGCCGGGCCTCCTCGGCGAACCATTTGACGAAGGAGGCGCCGTAGCGGATTTCGCCGCGTGCCTCGTCGAGCGGCTTGCCCTGTTCCGTCGTGAGAATCAGCGCAAGGTCCTCGATGTGCTCAAGCATCAGCGCATGCCAGGATTCGAGCAGGGCGGCCCGTTCGGCATGGGTCTTCTTCTTCCACGGGGCATAGGCGGCGGAGGCCGCCTCGATGGCCGCGCACGTCTCAGCGGTGCCCATGTCCGGCACGGTGCCGATCGCGGATTGGCTGGCGGGATCGATGACGTCGATCGTGTTGCCGGACGCTGCCGGCGTCCACTGGCCAGCGATCAAAGCGTGTTGCCGGAAAAGGCCTGGTTCTTTCAAGGTCTGCATAGTTTTGTCCTGTCCCAACTGGATCATAGTGCTGCAAGAACGGTGGCGGTGATCGCCTCTGTCCGGTCCTTGCCCGGAATGGTGCCCATGCCGCCTGCGGTGGTGCGCTCGATGGCCGCCATGATGGCAGCGGCGGCGTCGGTTTCGCCCAGGTGGTCGAGCATCATCGCTCCAGACCAGATGGTGGCGATCGGGTTGGCGATGCCGAGATGGGCGATATCGGGCGCAGAACCATGCACCGGCTCGAACATCGAGGGCGCGCTTCTGTCCGGATTGATGTTGGCGGACGCGGCAAAGCCGAGCCCGCCCTGGATAGCGGCGCCCAGATCGGTCAGGATATCGCCAAACAAGTTGGAGGCGACGACGACATCGAGGCTTTCCGGCGCCATGACCATGCGCGCCGCCATTGCGTCGATGTGGTAGCTCGTCACTTCGACATCCGGATAGTCGGCCGCGAGCTGATGGGTCACCTCGTCCCAGAACACCATCGAGTATTTTTGGGCGTTCGATTTGGTGACGGAGGCGAGCTTGCCGCGGCGGTTGCGCGCCTGTTCGAAGGCGAAGCGCAGGATGCGCTCGACGCCCGTGCGGGTGAAGATCGAGGTTTCGACCGCCACTTCATTGGCTGTGCCCTGATGGATGCGGCCGCCGGCGCCGGAGTATTCGCCCTCTGTGTTTTCACGGATGCAGAGGATGTCGAAAGCGTCCGCCCTGAGCGGACCCTGAACCCCCGGCAACAGGCGATGGGGGCGGATATTGGCGTATTGCACGAAGCTCTTGCGGATCGGCAGCAAAAGGCCGTGCAGCGAAACCGAATCAGGCACCTGCTGCGGCCAGCCGACTGCGCCGAGCAGGATGGCATCGAAGCCGCGAAGCGTCTCGATACCGTCCTGCGGCATCATCGCACCGGTTTCTTTGTAGAAGGCGCAGGACCACGGGAATTCGGTGCCTTCGAGGGCAAAACCGGCTGAACCTGCCGCCTTCTGCAGGACCGACCAGGACGCTTCCGTGACATCGGCTCCGATGCCGTCGCCGGGAATGAGAGCAATTCTGTGGGTTTTCATGACGGTCATGTCCTCAAATGCTGATCAAGACGCTCTTGCTCTTGCGGTTGGCGTGGAAGGCTTCGCGGCCGAGATCCTTGCCGATGCCGGATTGCTTGTAGCCTCCGGTCGGCAGAATATGGTCGCGCGAGCGGCCGTAACGGTTGACCCAGATCGTTCCGGCCTGAAGGCTGCGGGTGATGCGGATCGCCCGTGAAAGGTCGCGGGTGAAGAGCCCGGCGGCAAGTCCATAAGTGGGATGCTCGGCCAGCGACAGCGCCTCCTCTTCGTCACGGAAAGTCTGGAGTGTCAGCACAGGGCCGAAGATCTCTTCGGTGACTGCCGGCGAGGTTGCGTCGACCCCGGCAATCAGCGTTGGCGCATAGAAGTAGCCGGGGGCATCCATGGGCGCGCCGCCGGCCAGGCATGCGCCACCGGCGGACACAGTGGCCGCTACGATCGAATGGATGCGCTGGCGCTGCTTGTCCGAGATGATCGGCGAATACCGGGCGCTCGCATCCCAGGTCGGCACGGGATGCAGCCCATTCATGTGACGCAGGATCGCGTCGACCAGCGGCGTTGCGACGCTCTCCTCGACGATCAGGCGTGATCCAGCGACGCAGGCCTGGCCGGCATTGCTGATGATGCTGGTGGCGATTGCTGCCGCCGCCTTGTCGAGATCGGCATCGGCGAAGACCAACTGCGGGCTCTTGCCGCCGAGTTCCAGCGTCATCGGTTTGATGCCGGTGCGGGCGACGTTTTCCATGATCGCCGAACCTGCACGCGTGGAGCCGGTGAAGCTGACCTTGGCGATGTCGGGATGGCCGGTGATGGCATTGCCGGTCATCTGGCCGTCGCCGAGCACGACATTGATCAACCCTGCGGGCAGGCCGGCGAGCACGGCAAGTTCGGCCAGATAGATGGCGGAAAACGGAGTCATTTCGGAGGGTTTCAGGACCACGGCATTGCCGGCGGCAAGAGCCGGGCCGAGCTTCCACACCGCCATGGAGATGGGGAAGTTCCACGGCGTAATAGCGCCGACCACGCCATAGGGTTCGGTGAGGATCATGCCGAGATTGCCGTCATCGGTCGGCACGAGGTCGCTGCCTTCCTTGTCGGCGAATTCGGCAAAGAAGCGGATCTGCTCGGCGGAAATGGCGATATCGCCGTCGATGAGATGGCCGACTGGCCGGGTCGAGGATAGCGCTTCGAGCCGGGCCAGTGTCACGGCTTCCCGCTGGATCATATCGGCCCAGCGGTGCATCACGTTTAGCCGCTCGCGCGGGCGGACACCGCCCCAGTTGCTTGTCTTCAATGCGGCCCTGGCTGTCTCGACTGCACGGTCGACCATGTCGGCGTCGGCCAGCGGGCAACCGGCATAGGCCTTGCCATCGGAGGGCCGGTGCATCGAGATCACGCCTTCCGCGGCAATGAGGCGATCGCCGATGAAATGCCCGATCGGAAGGGACAGGCTGTCTGGATCGAAACTCAGGGTCATACGGGTTACCTCGGATCGCTGTCTTGCGAGGCTAGCGGATCGGCGGGAGTAGCTTGCACCGATCACGGCAGGGGCGACGGGTGAAAACCCTGTTTTGCTGGCACCACGCAGCTTATTCTTCGGCGCCTGGTCGTGGCAGCGGCGGACGGGATGACCGCCGCTGCCGGCGTTTCAGGCCGTTACATAGATCTTGCGGACCGTCTCAATTGTCTTCCAGGTTCCAACGAAACCGGGCTTCATGACAAAGCTGTCGCCGGCCTTGTAGGTGACCGGCTCGCCGCCTTCCGGCGTGATTTCCACGAGGCCGGAGAGGATATGGCAGAACTCGAAGGTCTCGCCCTTGATCGAGTGGGTAAGGCCCGGCGTGGCCTCCCATACGCCGGTATGGATCGTTTCGTTGCGGGCGGCGTCCTGCGCCCAGGTCTTGAAGCTGGGGGTTCCGGCGATCAGCCGTTCCGGGGTCGGCACAGCCTCGCGCGGAGCAAAGGACGGGGTTGGGTCGATGGTTTTCAGAAGCGACATGGTTTTCCTTTCGGGTTGAAACTTCAGTATCCGCGGCTGCGATCGACTAGGCCGACCGGATCGAGACCGGCGCGCAGGCATTTGATGTTGTCGATGACGGCCTTTGCTGCGGAATGCGGTTGCGTGACACTGGCCACATGGGGGGTCAGCAGGATGCGGGGATGGCTCCAGAAAGCATGGCCGGCCGGAAGCGGTTCGGGATCTGTGACATCGACTACGGCACCGGAGAGCTGATTGCTATCGAGGGCCGAGATCAGGTCCTCGTGGTCGAGCTGTGGTCCTCGGCCTGTATGAACGAGGCCAGCCCCCTGCGGCAGGCGGCCGAAGAGATCCGCATTGAGCAAACCGCGCGTTTCGGTCGTCAGGGGCAGCAGGCAGATCAGAATGTCGGTTGCCGACAGCATATCGGTTAGGCCATCGCTTCCGGCATGGCATGTCACGCCCTCGATCTCTCGTGGCGAACGGCTCCAGCCGGCAAGCGGGAAACCGAAGGGCTTCAGCCGCTCGAGCACGGCCTGGCCGAGCATGCCAAGTCCGAGCACGCCGACACGACGCTCGGGTGCCTGAACCGGGGGAATGGCTTGCCAGATCCCTTGCCGCTGCTGGCCAAGATAGGCGGGCAGGTCGCGGTGGAGCGAGAGCACGGCAAGTGTCACATATTCCTGCATCATGCGCACGATGCCTTCTTCCACCATGCGAACGACCTTCACATGGTCCGGCACGTCGGCGATGCGGAACTGGTCGACGCCGGCGCCGATGGAAAACAGCACCTCGAGATTGCGGTAGCGTTGCAGGTCTTGCGGAACGGTCCATGTGATCAGGTAGCGCACCGATTCCGAATCGACTGTAGATGGGTCCATCGAGAAAGACAGGTCCGGCAGATCCCGCGCAAACGCCTCCTGGAAGATGGCGCCGCGGCGGGCATCGGAGTGAAAGAGGAAGGTCATGAGCAGAGGTCCGTTCGCAATCTGTCGAATAATCAGGCGCAGCAGCGCTTGCCGAGCGCCTCGATCATGGACTGGCATGCGGAAAGCTCAGTCGCCAGAATGTATTCGTCGGGCTTGTGGGCGCGGCCGATATCACCCGGACCGCAGATGATGGCGTCCACGCCGGCTGCCTGGAACAGCCCGGCTTCCGTCCCGTAGCTGACGGCGGCGAGCGGTTCCTGGTCAGTGAGTTCCGTTAAGAGGCCGGCAAGGGCCGTATGCCGCGCCAAGGAGAGGGCGGGATAAGCGCTCAGGTCTTCCCATTCGACGCCGATTCCGGATGCCCGCAAAACCTCGGCGGCGGCTTGGATCGGCGCCAGCAGGGTGGCGGGATCGACGCCGGCGATTGCGCGTGCCTCGATGTCCAGGTTGCAGCGATCGGGAATGATGTTGAGCGCTTGGCCACCCTGGATCAGGCCCACCTGCAACGAGGAATAAGGTGGCTCGAAGGTCGGGTCGAAAGGTCCGCTTGCAAGATCTTGCGCCGCCGACACGGCCGCCTGCAACACCGTGGCCATGGCGTGCACAGCATTCAATCCGAGATCAGGCCGGGACGAGTGACCGGATCGGCCCCGCAGCGTGATACGGGCGGCGGCCTTGCCCTTGTGCGCGAGGATAGGCCGCATGTCGCTGGGCTCGCCGATCACCGCGCCCAGCGGTGCAACGCACAGCTCGGGCAATCGGGCAAGGAGATGCGGCACCCCGCGACAACCGGCTTCTTCGTCATAGGAAAAGGCGAGATGGATGGGCCGGGTTAGTGGCGATGCGACAAGCGCGGGGACGGCCGCAAGCACGGCGGCTAGAAACCCCTTCATGTCGCTGGTGCCACGGCCAAAGAGCTTTTCTCCGTCGCGCCGCAGGGCAAAGGGATCGCTGCTCCAGCCCGCTTCGTGCGCGGGAACGACGTCCATATGCCCGGAAAGAATATAACCAGCTTTGTCCGAAGGGCCGATAGAGGCGAAGAGATTGGCCCTGTCACTCTCGGGGCCTGGGAGAATATGCACGGGGATGCCGAAACGCTCAAGATAGGACCTGACCCATTCGACGATCCCGGCATTGGGCGTGCCGACGATAGACGGGAAGCTCACCAGCGCTGTGAGGATATCGGTGGCACTCATTGTGCTGTCCCTTGTGCGGCTTTTGGCATCTGCCTTTGCCGATGCTTGTGTTTCGACTTGAAAGATTAAGCGCGAACGGCATGAATGGCTGCCGAAAGCGATCGCCATACGGTCAATTCTTGTGCCGAATGAGATCGCAGAAGCGGAATGTTCTGCAAAAGCTGGCTAGAATGCTCCTAAAAGAGAGTATCGAGCGGCGGACGACAGGTTCGCTTGGCGCCAGGGAGGCGGAAGGTGGATAGGAAGATACCCGACACGTTGCATGTCGACGCATTCCAGATGCGTTTCGCCGATGTGGCCGCTGTCGATCTGGAGCAGTTGCATGCGCTGTCGATCGCGGTCGGCTGGCCGCATCGGGCAGAAGATTGGCAATACCTGCGCGAACTCGGCCATGGTTTCGTCGCTCTCGACGATATCGACCGTGTGATGGGCTCGGCCATGTGGTTCCCGCACGGCGAGCATTTTGCAACCCTTGGCATGCTGATCACATCGCCGCGGCTGCAGACCAATGGGACGGCGAAATGGCTGATGCAGCGTGTCTTGGCCGAGTGCGCCGGCATGAGCTTGCGGCTCAATGCAACGCGCGCGGCGCGCCGCCTTTATCGTTCTCTTGACTTTGTAGCGCAGCGGCCGGTTTTCCAATGTCAGGGAATGGCCCGCAAGCCGGCCGAAACGGAAGAACTGCAATCCGGATACGAGGTCAGGCAGTTGCGGGCAAGTGACCTCGATGCGGTGATCGCATTCGACGGGTCGGGCTTTGCGGTCTCTCGCCCCGTCCATCTCACCCGCTTGTTTGAGAGTTCGCTCTGCTATGGGCTGTTTAGGGACGAAAAACTGTCGGCATATTCGATGAGCCGTGCCTTTGGACGGGGGCACGTGCTAGGTCCGGTTGCAGCACTGTCTGTTGAAGAGGCGATCGCCGTTGCGCGGCCGCATGTGGAAGCTCACGCCGGTCATTTCCTGCGCGTCGACACCCATTTTGAGACAGGGCCCTTTGCCAGCTTTGTACAGCAATGCGGCCTGCCAATCTTTGACACCGTGACGACCATGACTCTTGGCGAAGGTGTCGATTACGGAATAGCCGGTGAGGGCCGCGCTGTGCTATTCGCTCTTGCCTCGCAATCGATGGGATGACAACGCACCACTAGCCAAAGAATTGGTCCATTGGAAATTCGGGATAAAATGCGGGCGCAGACCTGGTCCACTGGCTGTTTGATTGAGCGAACAGCATTGGGGCCATATGCGCGTTCTTCGCAACCGGGCGGTCAGTGAAGCAAAAAGAGAAATCTAAGCTCCATAAATAGGCCTTATCCCACACGATTGAGATTTCCGCTCGTCGCTTCAGATACATTCAGGAGCACAAGAGGAACGAGAACGGGCGAAGGTGGTAAAGAGCGCTATGGCATTGTCATTCATTTGCATTATCATCTCCCCGAAAGGTGGAGATCGCTATGGCTGCAAATGCACTGGTACAAACTCGTATTGATGCCGAGGTTCGGGATCGTGCCTCCGCAGTGCTTGGAAATATGGGGCTTACGGTATCGGACGCAGTTCGTATCTTACTCACCCGGACGGCCAACGAGGGTGCGCTGCCGCTGGAGCTTCTTTCCGGCAGCGAGGCCCATGACGCTTGGTTTCGCACCAAAGTACTTGAAGCGCTGAACGATACTCGACCGGACGTCTCGGATGATGAAGTCGAGGTACATTTCGCTGAACGTCGAGCGGCAGCCCGTCTTAACGCGGGTGCGCGCAAATCGTGAAGCTTACCTGGTCTGCGTTCGCGTTATCGGATCGCGACGCCATAATAGAAGCAGAAAATCCGTCAGCGGCTATTCTGGTCGACGAACGGATCGTTGCTGCCGTCCGTCGGTTGATAGATTTTCCCGCGAGCGGTCGTGTTGGCCGAATTGCTGGCACCCGCGAACTGGTCATTAACGGTATGCCATACGTCGCGGCGTCTGCAATTGCCGAAACAGCGGTTCGTATTCTTCGCGTCCTTCATGGCGCGCAGGAATGGCCAGACACTTTGCCAACGAGCTAGGCTTTGTTCTCGATGCTGAGAATCAACGGGTCGGTGGTTCGAACTGGATCAAGGCGCCCATGGGCGAACCAGCGATAGGGTTCTGCGACGCTTGCGGTCAGCACGAGCAGTTCACGTGTCTTCGGGCCGAACTCCCCATCAGG
>NZ_JAGGJV010000007.1 GCF_017873135.1 Rhizobium herbae
GCGGCGCGGTGTTTACGATATCGGAACCGTTATCGTGGAAGAATGCGGCTCGGTCGGCGGCGTGGTTTTTGGAGTCGGTGATTTCGGCCATTGTCACAGTCAACAGCATAATGACCGATAAGGCAAGATTATCGTTCGTTTTTCATTTCCGACGAGCGGTGCGATTAATCCGATTTTATAGCCCATAACCGCACGGCCTGGTCTATGCTGTCATCCATGGCGTCGGTCGCGCTCATCACGGAACCAAACTCGACGTGGTCGTCTCGCCTTCCGGCCTGGGCGTTATCGCGTAGCCGAACCATCACCGAAGTCGACGCGGCATTAGCCGCCGGTATTGCGCTGAAATCGCTCTGAGAGCGAAGTTTGGACCGCCGGACATTTGAGTTTGCGGCTCCGATCACGCTGACGGGCTGGTTGCGCCACCGGGATTATGCATGGCAATCGGGACGTTATATCCGATTGCCGAGTGAGGACGATCCTCGTTGTAGCATCGACGCCAAGTCTCCAACTTTTCGCGTGCATCCGCAAGGGTCATGAACCAAAGCGTGTTCAGTCACCACCGCCAACAGCTTGCGGTTGAAATCCTCGATGAAGCCGTGGTCCGTCGGCTCCCGGCCGAAAGAAGTCCAGCGTAACATTGTTGGCATAGGCCCACAGGTTCAAGTCGCGGGAGATGAATTCGCTGCCGTTATCGATCCTGAACGTCCTGGGATAGGCGATCTCCTTGCAGATGCGTTCCAGCGTCCGGACGAGATCCTCACCGTAGTCGGTAAACCGTGCGTCGGTGGCTGGGCAGTAGCGGGAATGGGTATCCGCCACGGTCAGGATGCGCAGTTTCTTGCCGGTTGCGAGCTGGTCGTGGACAAAGTCCATAGCCCATCCGTCGTTCGGGCCGGCTGCAATCTGGCAATCATCCCTGAGCTTTGCCTCCTCCCGACGTTTGGGGGCGCGACTGAAGACCTAACTCGCTGTAAATCCTACGCGTCTTCTTCATGTTGATCCTCCATCCGTCACGACACACGTGGACATGCACGCGCCGCCTTTCGCTGATTGCGAGGCAATCACCTTACGGCCAGGGGATATTCCATCCGCAAAACGATCCACCTGGTTCAATTTCCCTGTGGCAAAAGTCGATGAAAGATTTGTTCAATCTGGGTAACGACCGTGAAAAACGTAATGCCGGATAAGGATGCCAGCAGCACGGCAGCGAACAGCTTCTCCGCCTGATAGTTGAATGTCGATTGGATAATTACGGCCCCAAGGCCCTGGTTGGACCCGATCCATTCGCCGACGATCGCGCCGATGATGCATGTGGTCGCGGAGATGCGCAGCGAGGCGAACAGGAGAGGGATCGACCGCGGAGCGCGCAAGCGCCAGAAGGTTTCCCAGTGGCTGGCCGACAATACGTGCATCAACTCCAGCTCGTTGACCGTTGCCAGTTGCAGACCGCGCGCCATGTTGACCAAGGTCGGAAAGAAACAGAGTAGAGCCGCGATGATCACCTTTGGCAACATACCGAGGCCGAAGATGAGGATGATGATTGGCGCCAGCGCGAGCACCGGGATCGTGTTGAACAACAGCACGACCGGAAAATAAGCCGCGCGGAAGCGCCGGCTGTATACGAAAACGATGGCCATCAGGACGGCGAAAGCATTACCGAGCAGAAAGCCCAGCACGGCTTCGAGCCACGTCGGAACTGCATTCTGCAACAGGAAGCGCCATTCCGTTGCGAAGGTGCGAAGCACTGCGGCCGGCGTCGGCACGATATAGGCGGGAACCCCAAGTGCCGGTACCAGCCATTGCCAGGCGGCCAACAGGGATAGCGCGCCGATCACCGGCAGGATCATCGTTTCGGCGGTTGACAGTCGATGCTGAAGCATCCGGTCAGGCTCCCCCGACCCGCAGCAGTTGGCGTAACTTCGCTGCTGTTTCCTGAACGTCAGGACCTTCGCGGCGAGGGGCACCATTGTCGTCCTTCAACGACGCAAGGTCGATCAAAGCTTGAACGCGACCGGGATTCGCAGCGAGTACCAGTACCCGCCCGCCGAGATAGATGGCTTCGCTGATGCTGTGCGTCACGAAAAGCACAGTTGTTCTCGTTTCGCGCCATATCGCCAGGAGTTCATCATTCAGACGGTCGCGTGTGATTTCGTCGAGCGCGCCGAAGGGTTCGTCCATCAGCAGGACATCTGGTTCACATTGTAGCGCACGTGCGATCGAGACCCTCTGGCGCTGCCCACCGGAGAGTTGGTGTGGGTAGCGATCGCCAAGTTGGGAGAGACCGACGAGATCGAGCCAATGATCCGTTCTCGGATTAACCGATCGTGAAACGCTTCCTTTTCCCACTTGAAGCGGTAGCGCAATGTTTTGTCTGGCTGTGCGCCAAGGCAGCAAGGTTGGCTCCTGGAAAACGAAAGCGACTTCCCGGCGCTGACGTGCCTCCGATACCGCCTTTCCGAGTACCCAAAGATGCCCGGCGATCGGCGGAAGCAGGTCCGCCACGGCACGCAGGAAAGTCGACTTGCCACAGCCGGACGGACCGAGGATCGTTAGGAATTCGCCTTTTTCAACAGTCAGATCGACATCGGAGAGAACTCGGACGGGCTTTCCGGATCCCGCATATCCAAGGGACAATCCCTCCGCTTTGATGGCCAGCGTTCCCCCCAACGTATCCTCACCCAATCTTCGGACGGTCCGCAGCCGTCATCTCCAGGATTTCCGTTGAATAGCAGTCTTCCAATTTCGGAGCACCGGATTTGAATTGACCGATTTTGTCATAGACCGAAATCTGCTCGCCGATGGCTGCGGGATCGAAGGCACCCCAACCATCCTTGCCGGTCATGGCGTCAAAGCTGAGAGACAGGATCCGCGGTGCCGTCTTCAGTTCGACCACAAGGTCGAGTTGCGGATAGGCCTTCACCGCAAGTTTGACTGCTTCTTCCGGGTGTTCGTATGTCCATGCCCATCCCTTTGCGATGGCACGCAAAGTCTTTGCCAGCGTATCGGAATGGTTTTGCAACGCGTCGTCAGTGGCGAAATAGACGTTGGCGTAAGACGGCAGC
Source organism: Rhizobium herbae (assembly GCF_017873135.1). Lineage (GTDB taxonomy): Bacteria > Pseudomonadota > Alphaproteobacteria > Rhizobiales > Rhizobiaceae > Pararhizobium > Pararhizobium herbae. The sequence continues at coordinate 3,063 of NZ_JAGGJV010000007.1, forward strand.
CCGGTGTCCTTCATCATCAGGTCTATGCGATCCGGACCGATCACCGATAGAGCCTGCGTGTTGGTAATCCAGCCTGTGACGGCGTCGACCTGCCCTGTGGTCAAAGGGGTCATATCGAAGCCGATATTTGTAATGGTCAGGCTTGAAGGATCGATATTGTTCTTGAGAAGGATGGCGTCCAGAACATAACGTGCCGTTGGCTGGATTCCGATCCGCTTGCCGACCATGTCGTGAACCGTGCGGATGGGAGCCTTTGGCACAGAATAGAAGGCAAAAGGCGCCATACGGAATCCACAAGCAAAAATCTTGATCGGAACGCCCGAAGCCCTGGCGAGAAGGAGCTGAGCGGAGTCCGAAAACTGGCCCGCCTGCGCCTGCCCGGTTACCACCGGTGGTACAGTCGCGGAATTGGGGCCACCGGGGGAAAATTCGACGTCGAGCCCCTCGGCTTGAAACAGCCCCTGCGTGGCCGCAACGATGTCACCGATTTGCCCATTGCTCATCAGCCAATCGTACTTGATGACGACCTTTGCGGTGTCCGCGTTCGAATTGTTAGGGGTGAATATCCCAATCCCGGCTGTCGCTGCAGCGAGTGCGTAGGCACCGCCTTTCAAAACCGTGCGCCTGTCTAAGTTTGTATTTTTTTCGCGTTGTTTCATCGCTTTGCCTTCCCCCTTTTCTGTTTCAGATGGCGTGAGGTTGGGACATGTCACTCGTCCGGATCGATGTCCCCGATCGGGCCGCCGTCAGACCACGCGTAAAGTTCCCAGAGGTTGTCGTCCGGATCGGCGAAATAGCAGCATCGCGCGTTCCAGCTGTATTCCTGTGGCTCTGCCAGAAAAATTACGCCGACTTTCTTCAGCTGTGCATAAGCGGCATCGACGTGGTCCGGCGAGGGGAGTTCAATCGCCGCACAGGCCTTGTGCACACCGGGGGACGCCCGGCGTCCGGAAATCCCCGTATGCTCGGCAATATGACCGATCTCCCAAAGCGCCAAGGTGATACCGGCTCCCTTGAAATCGGCAAAGCCTGGAGCGCGGCGACGCGGTTTGAAGCCAAGGCGATCGACGTAGAAAGCAGAGGCTTTTTCGACATCCTCAACCAGAAAGCAGATATCGGTGATTGGATTGGTTTGTGCGAATGCCGTCATATAAACTCTCCTGTGCGAAGGAATTTACCGACGACAGACCCGCGAAGATTTCAAATTCTTGCGGTGCTCTTACGCAAAGCTGCTGATTTCGGCGCACGCCACGATCATATGCGCACCGAGTGCCGGTACTCCTTCGGCGTCACGCCCATGAGACGACGAAAGACACTGGAAAAATGGGCCTGGCTGGAGAACCCTGTCGCATAGGCGATACTGGAGAGCGTTTCCTTCCCATCGGCGAGATACAGGCGCGCCCGTTCGATCCTGCGCACAAGAATGAAGCGGTGCGGGGCCATGCCGGCGGCTTTTTTGAACTCTCTGCTGAAATGAAAAGGGCTCATATGCGCCACACCGGCCAATTCTTCGACGCTGAGATCAGCCCGTCCCAGGAGATTCTCGATATGGTCGATCACGCGCCTGAGGTTTTCTGACGTCATGCGGTGGCCGATGAGCGCGGGCGCTGCACCCAAAAGCCTCACGACACAGCAGGCGAGGGCCATCCCGAGATGCTCGACCAGCAATGGATCGCTGCGCTCTTTTTGCTCGACGGCGAGAACAAGGGACAGGGCGACCTGCAATGTCGTCGGGTCCGTTATCGCGCTGAGCGCATCGCCCGCCAAATGCTCCGGATCGAAATCTCCATTGACGAGGCTGCTATAAACATTGGGCGATTGGAAGATGGAGATATAATCGGCCTCGTCACCATCGACTTCGAGGGCAATGCCTGCGGGCTGAAAGCCCAGGGTGAACGGCGCTCTTTTGACCTTGCGAAAGCTTCCTGTGCCAAATCGATAGGCATATCTGTTGTGGGCTGTGCGGTTGATGGAGATGCGATGGAGCGAACCTCTGGACACCATCTCGCCCGCAGAACTGCGGTACGTCTCGACGATCATATCCCTTTGAATGAAGGCCCGATAGTTTTCAAGCGATGGCCGGCTTATTGAAAAAATCTGCGGATCGATGTCGAGCATGTGCGTTCTCCATGAAAGAGAGAAGCAAGTTTCACGCCAAGCCCCATGACCTGAGCGGGGTTTACAGCGGACCACAGGGCCAGGGGCTTCGAGGTCCTGCCGCGTCGCTGGGTTGTGGAGTGCACCTTCGCAGGGCTTGGCAGATGCCGACGCTTGGCGAAGGATTGGGAAAAATCCGTCATATCAGGCGAAGCCTGGATCATTATCGCCCACATCCGCCTCCTGACACGACACTTGGCAAGGTATGGATATTGTTGAAACCCCTTCGAATCAGACTCTTACATGGGTGCCGCGGCCCTGATGTCACCATCGAAAGTTGTCTCCTCGTTCGATGCGAGTGTGGCTAGAGCCGATTGTGTGCGGGCCAACTTGCATCGAGGCAACGCTGTGGCGAGAATGGGTACGGGCTTCCAGAGGATGCAGCCAACGCCAGGCTCGCGTTTCGCAATTTTTTTGAAATGACCGGCGTCTACTCTTAGTCCGCCATCGCGTTATATCGATAGGGGCGATATTCCGGCGTCGGCGTGAAATTGCGGTGATATGCCTCGAGATGGGGAAGCAGGGCATCGATCGCATCCCAGGCTTGCCGTTCGCCTTGCGTTTCTGGTCGTTCCAGCCGCCCGGCGATTTCTGCCAGCACCGCCTCTCGGTCGATCGTGATGACTTTGCCGTCATTGACGACCAAGCGACCGCCGACGAACACCTGGGTGACGGCATGACGTCCGCCGCGATGCAGGACGCTTTCCACCACCGGCGTCCGCGCGTTCACGTGCGGTCTTCCGATCTTGCGGCGATCCATGAGTACGATATCGGCTTGATGACCTGGTTCGAGCCGGCCCGTAAAGCCGCCGAAGCCGACGGTTCTGGCGCCATGTTCCGTCGCCATCTGCAGCACGGCACCAGCATCAGGACGGTCGTTCCACAGGCCTGTTTCGCGGTGTAGTGCCCAGACGAGCTTCATTTCAAGCGTCATGTCGCGGTCATCGGCTATGTTCGACTGGTCTATGCCGAGCGCCACCGGAATGCCGCGGCGCCGCATTTCGTTGACGGGGGCGATGCCGCTGCCAAGCCGCAGGCCGGATGAGGCATTGTGGCACATGCTGCAGCCGCAATCGGCGATGATGTCGAGATCCGAGCGGCTCATCCAGTTGCCGTGTCCGAGCGTGACGTTCGGGCCGAGGCATTCGAGCGCCTTCAAATGCTGGACGGCGCTGTGGCCGAATTTGTTGTGGGCGAAGCTTGATTGCCGCTCGGTCTCCAGAAGATGCATGTGGACCTGCGCGTCTGTTTCTCGCGCCGTCTCGAAAATCGTCTGGAGGCATTCGTCCGTGCACCAGTGCAGATTGGCGGGGGCGAGATTGATGCGCACGTGATCCGGCCGTGCGTCGAACCAGCTTTCCCTGAGCGCACGATAAAATGCCATGAGGTCCGGGATAGCAATTTTCGACGCGTCGAGTTTGGGAGCAATCCAACTGCGAACGGCTTCGGGAAGGGCGGCCAGCACCTTGGCATCTTCGTCATAGGTCAGGATATTGCGGTCGCGGATCATGAAGGAAAAGCCGGCCCGCATGCCGATATCGGTATAGGCCTTGAGCGTGGCGTCGGCCGTTGCCATCCAGTTCTCCGGTGCGCCCGCAAGTCCGCTGTTGATATGCTGCACCATCGTCGTTCCGCTTTCCAGCATCTCGATCGCGGAATAGAGCGTATCCAGACGGACATCGACCTGCCGCATCGCCCGGAACTGCGGCAGCCATAATTCCAGCGGGGCAAAAGGTACGCCCTGCATCAAAGGCGTGATCCCGAAATGGTGGTGGCTATTGACCAGTCCCGGCATGGCGATCATGTCGGCCGATCCGAAGCGGGCAAGATGGTCGTTGCCATAGCCAACGGCGGCAAGCGGCCCGATCTGCGCGATCATGCCGCCGGCGACGCGGATGCCGACATCGTGGCGCATGGAGATGGTGCCATCGGCCGAAAGTCCGCACAGCACGGTCCCGGCTTCAATGATGCAGTCGCCTGTTGTCGGCTCTCCCGGGTTCATTTCGTGTAGTCTCCGATCAATCCAAGGCGACGGGCGACGACGACACGATAGAGCGGATCGCCATAGACTTTCATTTCCTCGCTGGCGGAAAAGGCGAGGCTGATATCGTGCTCGTCGTAGCTTTGCGCGGCGATCGCATGCATGGCGGGCCAATCCGGCACCTGAATATGACGCCAGCGATCGACCACTGCTGCGTTCGGCATCGCGGGAAAACCAAGCTCGCCCATCAGCGCGGCAATCCCCTGCCAGAACACCCGCAACATCCGGTGGAGCGTCGCTTCATCGCAATGCGGCTTGAGCAGACGGATCCAGTGCAGCCCGGTGATAATGTGCAGGGCGGCGAAATGCTGGGTCGCGGCAAATATGGACAGGGCGGTGGCCGCCATCTTTTCCATCGTATCCGGGCCGATGTCGAGCCAGTCGACGACGGGAGAAAACTCGGGCACGTTGCTGGCGTCGCGTATGTTCTGCCAGAGAAGGTCGTGAAGTTTCATGCCATGCAATGGCCCGATCGCAGCGGTAAGGGCCAACACTTCGGCGGGGTCGCGCGTGACCGGGGGCGTCCCCTGCGCTTCCGGGAGCGGCAGATAGGTGGCGGCCCAATAGGCCAGCGCAATCGCGACATCGGTCTCGTCCGAGCGAAGCACCCCGTAGGCTGTTCGCATCAGCGCGTGAAAGGCGCTGGCAGCTATGCCATCGGCAAGATCCGGGAGATAAAGCTGAAGAGCCTCGTGTATCCCGAGCCGCGCCAACTCGCCGGCAAAAAAATGGCGCAGATCAGGCTCGCGCTCACGCGTCCCGATCACGGTTTTCCAGCTTTTGCTATCCAGGCGCTTCAGTGGCTGGGCGAAGGGCAGAAGCTGCTTGGCGTCTCTGTAGTGATTGAAGAACCGCCGAAGCTGAGATGGCGCACCGCCGATCCGGTCCAGAGCGACGAGGACCATGGGCGCATGATTGGCGAATGTATGCGAAAATTCCGAACCCCATCCCGGCATGCCGGCCAGCAGAGTTTCCAGTCCTTCGGAAGCGTTCTCTTTTGGAATCATGGATATAAATTCCTCCTTGAAACCGGCGGCGACGCCGGGCGGTCTCATGCGGGTCTCATTGAAAAACGGAATGCCGGCTTGCCTCACGCCACGGGTTCCCAGGCATCCCGGTGAACAGCTTCCGCTTCCGTTTCGAGCAACGGACCGATGACCTCGATACTTTTCTGGCCCGCCGAAAAGACATCGCGGCATGGCAGATCCATTGTCGGATTGTCCGGGTGATCCCCTGTCATCGCCTTGAGCCGATGTTCGGACAGGCCATAAACGACCCGGCCGATGCCGACCCAGTAAATGGCGCCGGCGCACATGGCGCAGGGTTCCGCCGAGCTGTACATCGTGCACTCGGCCAAAAACGGCTCCCGATAGAGCTTCGAGGCACGTGTCGCCAGCAGGCGCTCCGCATGGGCCGTCGCATCGAGGTCGGGAAAATATCCGTTCTCTTCCTCAAGGAGAATTTCACCGCCGGGACCGGCCAGAAGTGCCCCGAAAGGCATATTGCCATGCGCTTTCGCCCGATGTGCAATCTCGAATGTCAGTCTGAGGAGGCTTTCGTGATCAAGGCTCATGTCGGTTCTCCTCGACAGGGATTATGTTTTCGGCATTCGGACCGGTCTGTGGCACCAGGGGCAACCGTATGACGCAGGGATGGCTATTGCCGGATCGAACCACGAGGGTCGTGACGAGCCGATCCGTTATGGCTGCGTCCTGGGGACGCGCGCCGGTGCCCGGATTGACGGGGAAAGCGGGAAAGGAAGCCGACTGTATGGACAAACGCAGGCAATGTCCCGCCGGCACCGTTACGTGGATGGGACGTAGCATGACGAGAACTGCCGATCCTTCGTCATCCGCCTTTACGGTTTTATGTCCCGACGTCACGCTGATAGCCTTCCCATCCGGGGTGAGCGTACTCAAGGTACAATCGAGGTCGAAACTCGGGCTGTCGGCCGTGACGAAGAGGTCCACTTCAGCCACGCCGGTCAGCAGGAGCGGCCGGTCGAGCGGGGTCGAGGTATAGACGAGTACGTCGGCCCTGTCGTCGATGGCCGCACGGTCGGCAAAATCCGGCGGCGTGCCGAGATGCAAGCCCACGCTCGGAGCCGGCCGCCACGGATCGTGGACAAGATAATCGGCGCTTGCAGGCCCCTGCTTCTCCGCAAGCGTCCCATCAATGCTTGTCGTGGCCGCCCGGCCGCCCGATGTGAGATGAAGCACCAGCGTCTCGGCTGTCGGCAGGGTTTCGAAACCGGCCCAGGCCTTTTTGCCGACATCGTAGAGCCGGATCTTCGGGTAAGGGTTTTCGCGGCCTTTAAGAACCTCGTCGAAAAAGGCGATGATCTCGCGGTCGATACCATCTGCCGCGCCGGCTCCGGCATCCAGGACGCCGACCCGTCGCCCCCAGGGGATATGCGACCATGGTCCGACGGACAGCCGCTGCAGACCGCCACCCTTGGAAAATGCCTCGAACGCGGCGAACGTGCCCTCGAGCATGATGTCGTTCCATCCGCCGACATGCAGGACGGGAACGTCGAGCGTCACGCCCTCAAGCAGTGATTGCGGCGACCTTGCCCGCCAATAGGACGGATCATCGGCGAGCCAGTCATGGTAATGCGTGTACCGCGATGCCTTCTCAAGCGCGTCCGGCCGTGCCGAAACCGGCCCGGAATGCAGAGACGGCAAAGCGGCATGCAACAGATGGGCGGCATCGAGGTCGCCGGCCAGCCGGGCATTTTCCGCGGCCATCTGGCATGCCCACATCTGGTTGGACTGCAGACGGAACCCGTCACCCTCGAATGCCCAGTGGTTGCGGACATCGAAAGCCGCCATGGCGATCGCCATCGCATCGGGCTCTTTCCCGCCGGATTTTCGAGCGCCGGCAAGGGCCAGGAACTGGTTCATGCCGTGATAGCTGAACCCGTAGCTCGCCACCATACCGTTGCCGCCGGCAAGATCGGCCGCCAGCGCGAGAGTTTGCGCGCCGTCGATTGCATCATCCTCGAGAATCCTGAAGATGCCCTCGGAATTTCCACGGCCGCGAACATCCTGCACCAGCACCACATAACCCTGCGCCGCATACCAGGCGGGATGGGCGAGAACGACCGTCGAGGCGACCTTTCGTCCGTAGGGCAAGCGCATAACCAGAACGGGATGGCGTTCCGGGCCGACGGGACGGTAGACATCGGCCGCGAGATGAACGCCGTCCGCCATGGGCATCCGAAGGCTTTCGATGTCGCGGAGTGCCAGCATGGTCTATCTCGCAGCCGAAAAGCGGGTTTCGGAGGTAAGCGTTTTCATATCGAAATTGCGCGTCGCCTCGATCAGGCGCAGCACGCCCACCGCTGCCCGGTCGAGCACGCGCGCGCCTTTGGCGGCATCGGCATTGGCGGCATTGCCGCTGACGCCTGCGGGGTGAAGGTCCTGCGCCTGCCAGCCGAAGCCGACCGCGCCTTCCGCCGTCAACGGGCTGCCGGACTGCTCGATTTCAACGGTCAGCGGCACGAAATCTTCAGCCTTGTCCATGGCGACCAACGCCGGCGCGATGGCCAGCATCATGCTGGTTTCGATATCGCCGCCGTGAATGCCGTGCACGATTTCCGCCGCCGAAAACAGATCGTCGACCGGCGCGATCCTGAACCAGGAGCAGGCGACCGCCAGCATGTCGAGCTCGACGCGGATATCGCGGCAGGTCATTTCCATCAGGGAGATCTGCCCGCCATGCGAATTGAACAGGATCATCTTGCGGGCGCCGGCCCGCTTCACGCTGCGGGCGATATCGAGCCAGACGAGGCGCAGGGTTTGCGCCGATATGGTCAACGTCCCCGGATAGGCCAGGTGCTCATCCGACTTGCCGACACTGAGCGCCGGCAGGATGAGAACGTCTGCGTTTGCGTCAAGCAGCGGTACCATCCGATCGAGGATGGCCGCATTGATCGCCGCGTCCACCTGCACGGGAAGGTGGGGACCGTGCTGCTCGACAGCCGCGATCGGCAGAATGACGACGGTTTCGCTTAAATCGCGGGAGGCAAAATCAGCGGTCGAATGATCGGCCCAGTAAAAGGAATGCATCATGCGCCGCTCCGCATGGCGGGCTTGCCCGTCTCGGGCGATCTTTCCGGTTGCCGATTGGCCTCGGCCAGGACCATTTCGAAATCGTCCGGGATCGGCAGATCCGCTGAAATATAGGCCTTGAGTTCCGGCAGGATGACTGCTTCCCGGTCAAGCAGCAGACGGCGCAGGACGCCGCGCACAAGCCGCGGAACGGCATGCTTGTGCCCGCTGATCGAGGTCGAGTGCGGACCGTGACTGACGAAACTGCTGCTATTGAAGGCAAATACCCGGCTGACCCACGCGTCACCCGGATCTTTTGGAATGAATCCGTAGAAGCCGTCGAGATAGGGAAACCGCGCGAGGCGGGCATCCTCGCTGCCGTCTTGCGGCGTGTAACGCTCGCCCCAAAGCGCCACCTTGTCGTGGATGGTCCTGAGTTCGGGCCTGACGGCGAGATCGACATCCATGCCTGTCGCAAGCAGCAGGTGATCGAACTCCAGAACGCCGTCGGAGGTGGTAACATGGATCGCGTCGGCCTGCTGGGAGACTTCCAGCCATGGGGTTGCGGGACGCAGCCTGAAATTTTCCAGGCTCATCGCGGTCTCGAAACTGCGCACCGGCGGCGGCTGGTCGGCGCTGCGGAAGAACCGGGCGATATCCCAGCGGATGTTCTCGGAGAGGTCCGGATAATGCGTCATCATGCCGGGCGTCTCGACCGCGCGGTGGGGATTGGTGCGCGGCAGCCGCGCGCGCCGGAAGCAGAGATCGACGGCGGCAGCACCGGCCTCCAACGCCTTGATCGCATTGTCGAACGCGGAGGCGCCATGGCCGAGCACGCCAACGCGCAATCCTTTCAACGCGTCGAAATCGACCGGACCGTTCGTGTGATCGAACCTGTCGGGCGAAAGAGCCGCACTTATAAACGGCGGTACCCGCCATACACCGGCGCCGTCGTACCCGGTGGCGAGCACCACGGTTCGCGCCAGGGATGTCTCGATCCGGCCTCCCATGCGGGTGGTGACGGCGATGAGGTCGCCCTGCGGAGCGACGTTCAGGACCTCGCAATGATTGGTGATGGCGATCTCGAAAACGTCGGCGTACCAGTCGAGATAGGCCTTCCAGTCCGTTCGCGGAATGCGGGACAGATCCGCCCAGGCCTGATGCCCGTAGCGCGTTTCGAACCAGCGGCGGACGGAGAGATTGACGACGTTGAACTCGTTGCCGACCTGGGTCTTCGGGGTGCGCAGTTCCTCCATGCGCGCGAAGGTCAGCCATGGCCCCTCGGCGCCCGGCGCGCAGCTGTCGAGAACGCGGATATGCCGCAGCCCGTCCCATTTCAGGGCGGCTGCGATCGTGATGCCGGACTGGCCACCACCGACAATAATCACGTCGGCGACATCAGCCGCGTCGGGTCGAGGCAGATCATTGAGCCATGGTGCGTTCGGATAGCCGAGCAAGGCAAGATCGGCAAGCGCTTCCTGCTTCAGGCCGTCAAGCGTCATGCGTGGTGTGTCAATCGGGGCAATCATCATAGGTCATCTCGCACGTGAGCCAACCGTCCGCGCAAGCGACGTCGGCGATTGATTTCGGTCAGCGCTACGATCAGGGCCGTCAATACGAGGACGGCGACCTGCATGGCATTGAGGTCGGGCTTGAGCTCGCGCCGGAATTCCGATGCAACGATCAGCGACAGGGGCTGGGTGCGACCGGCCAGGAACATGGAAATGGTAAGATCGGCCAGCGACAGGATGACCCCGATGGAATAGGCAGCACTCAAGGCGACGCTCAACTGCGGCAGCAGAACGCGCCTGAAACTCTGCCATGGGGTGGCGCCCAGATCCCGCGCCGCTTCCTCCAGCCGCGGGTCGAGCCGGACCATCACAGCGGCAAGGATTGTGGTGGTGAAGGGAATGACGACCAAAGTCTGCGCCAGGATGAGCGCCGTTGCCCCACGCCCCAGCCCCACCCAGCTCATGAGCATGGCTTGCGCTATGGAAAGCACCGTCTTCGGCACCAGAAAGGGTACAAGGACCAGTATGGCGAATGCAGCCCGCAACCGCATGCGCGGTGACGTCACGGCCAAAGCCGCCATCAGCCCAATCAGCGCGCCCAGCAGACCGACGGGTTGTGCGATCAGAAAGCTGGTGACGAAGCCGCCCAGAAACGCTTCGTTCCCGAAAAGATCGGCATACCAGGAGAGAGTAAAACCGCTCAAGGGGAAGGCCATCGTGCTTGCGGCGTTGAAGGAAAAAATTCCGAGAACGACGATCGGCAGATAGAAGAAACACACGGCAAGTCCGAGCGTGAGGATGACCAGGCGGCTCATAGTGCCCCCCGTCGAAAAACCGCGCGGGCACCATCGAACCGCAGAAGGATGGTTACAAACCCGGTGGCGAAGGCGAACAGAATGACGAGAAGGCTAAGCGATAGCGCGGAGGCCAGCGGCCAATCGAACGCCGTCCCGAACAGGTTGTCAATCATGGCCATCGGTGTCGCGCCCGACGTGCCGCCCAAAAGGCTCGGCGTCATCATGTCGCCGGCGGCCAGCGCGAAGACCGTAAACACGCCGACAGCCAGTCCGGGCGTTGTCAAAGGCAAAATGACCTTGAAGAACGCGTCTATCGGGCGAGCCCCGAGATCCCGTGCGGCTTCGATCAACCGTTTGTCGATCAGTTCCGCCGAGATCCAGATGGCCAGCACCATGAAGGGCAAATTGTTGTAGAGAAGCACGAGATGTGTGGTGAACGGCGAAAACAGCAGGAACTTCAACGGTTCATCGATCACGCCAAACCATTTCAGAGCGGCGTTGACCAATCCTTCGGAGCCGAGAACGACCCGCCAGGCATAAATCCGGACGATCTCGCCGGTATAGAGCGGCGTCAAGAGGACGATGCTGCCGACCCCCTTCCACAGAACGGGAAGGCGCGTCATCGAAACGGCGATGGGATATCCGATAAAACCCGCCAGCATCGCCGTACCCGCACCCGAGACGACCGCCTTGCCGATCAGAAAGGCGAAGACCGGATTGGTGAACATCTGCACCCAACTCTGTCCGGAAAAGGCCGGAACGAGCGTGAACGCATCGAGATCCACCTCAAAGACGCTGAAAACCACGAGCACGGCAAGCGGTAGAACGCACCCGAGGATCAACATACAGGCGACTGGCACCGCGAGCTGCGCCCGGTGAAAAACCAAAGCCATCAGTCGATCCTCGTGATGAAGGCGCGATCCTGATCGATGACAAGCCCGACATTCGCTCCAGGCGTCAGCGGGTTATCCGCCAGGAACCGCAAAATGACACCGTTAACCTCGGCCTCGACCAGGTAGCGATCCCCTTTGAACACCACATGCCGGATCGTCGCGTTCAGGCCATCCGCGCCAATGCGGACATGCTCCGGCCGGATGGCGAGCACTGCCTTGTCCCCCTTCGCCAATCCCTCCATTGCCGGGCATTGCATGATACCGATCGCCGTGTCGATCGCAGCCGATCCGGAGGCCCCGCCGCCATCGATGATTTCGCCTGGAATGAGTGTCGCCGCGCCGATGAAGTCAGCAACGAAAGCGTTGGCAGGACGGGCATAGATTGTCAGCGGCGCAGCCCTTTGAACGATGCGCCCCTTGTTCATGACAACGACGATGTCGGAGAGCGCAAAGGCCTCCTCCTGATCGTGCGTGACGTAGACGAAGGCGATGCCGAGACGCCGCTGCAAATCCTTGAGTTCGATTTGCAAATGCCCGCGCATCTTCTTGTCCAAGGCCGACAGGGGTTCGTCGAGCAGAAGCAGATGCGGCTCGGCGATGATGGCGCGGGCCACCGCGACCCGCTGCTGCTGGCCGCCGGAGAGCTGGTGTGGATACCGATCGCCGAATTCCGCCATATGCACGGCGTCCAGCGCTCTTTTGACGCGCGCGGCCACATCGACATTGCTGTGGCGCCGCAGTGTCAGCGAGAACGCGACATTTCCGAACACGGTGAGGTGCGGAAACAGCGCGTAGCTCTGGAATACGGTGTTGACCGGACGTCGCTCCGGCGGAACGCCGGAAAGCGACCGTCCGTCAAGCACGATCGATCCCGCGTCCGGCGTCTCGAAGCCGGCGATCATGCGCAGGATCGTTGTCTTGCCGCACCCGGAAGGGCCGAGAAAGGTGGTGAAAGCCCTTTCCGGAATGTCGAGATCGACACTGTCGACCGCGCGGTCCCTGCCGTAATTCTTGGTCAGACCGCGCGCCGAAAGCAAAAGCCCGGATCTTGACGGATCGGCCGCCCTGTCAGGCGTCGTCGTCATGATCAGCTTGCCTTGACTTCATTCCAGATCTTCAGCCACTCGGAATAATTCTCCGGGGCGACCGGCCACATGAACGACTTCATCACATCCATGTCGTCGACGAAGATCGCTTCCTGCTGCTCCTTCGACAGTTCGTCGCGGATGATCGAGGACGTGGTCGCATAGTTGCCGATTTTAGCGATCTGGGTCGCGAATTCCGCCCCAAGCAGATAATCGATGAACTTGTAGCCGATTTCGCTCTTTTCCGCGGACAACGTGGCCGGCATGGCAAAGCAGTCGCACCAGCCCATGATCCCGGCTTTCGGCTTGGCCATCCCCATCGCCAGCTTGTCTTTCAGCGTGTCGTAAGGTACCCGCCACGAAAACGCGCAGGAAACCTCGCCCGTGGCAAACAGATTGGTGAGATCGCCGATCGTTTGCCAATAGGTGCGCAGCAGCGGCTTCTGCGCAACCAGCAGCTTCTTGGCTTCCGCCAGCTCCTTGGTTTCCATGAGGAAGACCTTGTCGCGCGGCACGCCGGCGACCAGACCGGCGATGGCGATGGATTCCAGCGCATAGTCGCGCATGGCCAGCTGGCCCTTGTATTTCTCGTTGAACAACGTCGTGTAGTCAGGCTCGCTCTCGAACTTGTCCTTGCGGTAGACGATCGGGTTGAGGCCCCAGAGATAAGGAACCGCGAACTGCTTGCCCGAGGCATCGAGAACCTTGGGCGTGGTCTTGAAGACATCGTACATCTTGGCGGCGTTGGGGATTTTCGCCATGTCGATTTCTTCGAGCAGGCCTGCCTTGATGTAGCGCCAGCTTCCATTCAGCGACGGGTTGATCATGTCCCAGTCGGAAGCCGTGCCGGTTTTCAGCGCCGCGAACTGCGCGTCCTCGCTGGAAAGATAGGACAGCTTCACCTTGACGCCGGTCTGCGCTTCGAAGGCCGCAATGTATTCAGGATGCCCGTTGGAATCCCAGGTCGCCCAGACCATTTCGGAAACGGCAGCTTTGGCGCTGCTCAGTGAACCGAACATCCCTGACGCCGCGCCGGCGGCGATCCCTGCAAGCACTTCACGTCGGCTAATTCCTGAACCTGCCATCATGCCCTCATCTGGTTGCGAGTGAACTGCGACCAATGTCGTTTGTTTGGACAGGAAAGCCTATAACGGAACCCAAATAGACTATATTGCACTGCGCAAAAGCCGCGTGACCTCTCTGCCGCGATTCCGCGAGATAGGTTTAAACGAAGGCCGGCGCTCCGGACCGCAGGAACGTGATCGGTACCGACCCCGTCGGATCGCAGACGCGGACGCCGGCCGCAACCGACTTGATCATCTGCCGGAGCCAGACGTGATCGGGAGACTGGTGCTTGCACTCATGCCAGAGCATGTAGAACTGCATCTGCCCGAGTTCGCGCGGTGCCTCCAGAACGACGAGCGGAAAGGATTGAGCGATCTGCTCGGCAAAAATTCGACCCGTGGTGAAGACGAGGTCCGATTGCGTCAGCACGTAGGGCGTGATCGCATATTCCGGCACGGATACAGCGATATTGCGCTTGAGCCCGAGTTCAATCAGCCGCCCGTCGATCGGACTCAGTTGGGCCCGCTTGTCGGAGGTCGGAGAAAGATGTTTTTCCTTCAGGAACTCGCCCATCGAGATTGGCTCGCGTAGACTTGCCAGTCTATGGCTCGGGCGGACGACACAGACGATGTCGGTGGTTAACAGGGGAGACATCCGCAAATACTCCGGCGGATGCGGCCAATTGCCGATGACCGCATCGATGGACCCGTCCGCAAGTTGGCTGATCAGATCATCGTAGCTCGGCATGTGGGACGCATCGACGCCGACATTGGGTGCCTTTTGGGCAATTTTTCCGACCAGCTGAGGCAGAAACACGGCTCCGAGGCAATTGTCTGCGATAATGCGGAAATTTCGCGTCGCATTGTCCGGGTCGAAGGTGGCGTAAGGCGACAGGTGCGCGTCGATCTGGCCGAGAATGTCGCGCAACGTCTCCTTCAGGGCGAGACCTCGCTCCGTTGGTACCAGCGCCCCTCCGGACCTGACCAGAAGCGGATCGTCCAGCATTTCCCGCAGCCGTTTTAGCGTCAGACTGACCGTTGGCTGCGCCTGCCCCAGAATGTCGGCGGTTTTCGAAACGCTGCATTCCGTCAGCAAGGTCAGGAGCGTGCGCATCAGACGCACATCCATCATCCCATTCGCCTGTCGCATCATGATCAGCCTTCCCTTGTCGAACGGCGCAACAAGCTTGAGAAGAGGCATATTTCATGCCAACCGGGGAGGTCGATGGTCATGCCGCTATACATGATCATTGCAGTCAAGAGCGGTGAAAGCGGCTGTCAGACAGTCGAACACGATCCAGCAATCACAACGGCCGTCAGGGCTTTGCGCGGGTGGCGATATACGGGCTCTCCATGGAGGCGGTCGGGCAGGGGATCGCCCGATGCGGAAGTATCATGACGTGAGGAATTGTGCTTGCCTGCCGTGTCGGGCGCTACCCGAATGTCAGTCATCACGTCGGTTCTACGAGCAATGCGATCCCCTCGCCACGCGGATCGTGGGCGCCCGCAGTTGATCCGTCCTCCTGCCTGACAATGATGCCGGCCTGTCCTGCAAGCGGGCTTAGTCGGTCGATGGGCGAGAGCATGTGGCCGCGTGCAGTGAGCGCGGCGAACACGGCGTCGCCTGCGTCGACTTCCAGCTTCAGGGTATCGCGGCTGTCCGAGAAGGTTTTGCCCAGCAGGAAGCGCGGTCCCGTGAGCGCGGTGACCGGATCCTCGCCGAAATCGATCAGGCGCGTCAGGATCATCGACAAGGTCTGCGGCTGGCCGTCAGCTCCCTGCGTTCCGTAGATCAGGGCAGGTTTACCGTCTCTCAGCCCAAGCCCCGGATTGAGCGTGTAGAAAGGCCGCTTTGCCGGGGCGATCGCATTGGGATGCGTGGGGTCGAGGGAAAAGGCAGCGCCGCGATTCTGCCAGAGAATACCGGTGTCGCCGACAACCACGCCGCTGCCCCAGTCGAAGTAGGTACTCTGCAGCACGCTGACGCTTTTCCCCGACTGATCGGTCGCACCGAAGAAGACCGTATCACCGGGGCGAAATGACTGCGGCCAGTCCATGGCATGTTCAAGATCGATGGACTGCGCCGATCTTGCCAGATGCGCCGGGTTCAGCCAGTCCTCCACAGGCTGATTTATAAAGTCCGGGTCGGCAATCAGACCACGGTTCAGAAAGGCTCTTTTGACCGCTTCGACGCACAGGTGAATATGATCGACGCCGCCTGGAGCGAGTTCTTTCAGATCGAAATGAGACAGAATGCCCATGATCGCCAGCGTCGAGATTCCCTGCGTTGGCGGCGGCGGGGCCAGCAGTTCCATGCCACGATAAAGCAGGCTAGCCGGCTTGCTCTGGCGTGTCCGGGTTGCGGCAAGATCGGCGCTGGTGAGCGGCGATCCGGCAGCCAGCAACCCTTTTGCAATCCGCGCCCCGAGTTCGCCTTCGTAGAAGCTGCGCGGGCCGTCGCGGGCGATCAGTTGCAATGAATTCGCCAGCTCTTTCTGGCGGAAAGGCATTCCGATCTGAGGAGCGATGCCGCCGGGCATGAAGACCTCCCCGAAACCCGGCCAGCTCGCGACCTCCGACTTTCGGAAATCCAGCCAGAAGTTCTGGGATTTCGTCACGGGGAAACCGTCCACCGCGTACCCGATCGCATCGTCAAGCAGACTGGAAAAGGAAAGACCGCCGCCCCAGTTCCGGACGGAATAGTCATGGGCGTGATGCCAGGAATCCACCACGCAGGCGGATGTCAGCATCGACAGTGGCCCTCTCAAGGGAATGCTGCCGTCAAAGCCGGGCAAGGTGCGGGCCGACTGGCCGATACCGAGGAAACAGTCCTTTCGACCCTCTTCATCTGCGGCGATCCAGACGGCGTCCCCGCCAAGACCGCAGAAATGCGGATAGACCACCGCGATCGTCGCGCCGATGGCGATCGCCGCGTCGAGCGCATTGCCGCCCTCCCGCAGGACGCGGGCGCCGGATTCGCTGGCCAGTGGATGCGGGCTCGTCACCATGCCGCCCCGTCCCTGCGCAAATCCGGGTCCATTGGTCGACGGTTCGTTCGGCGTCATGCGTTCTTTCTTCCAAGGCTTGTCTTTTGGGCAAAACCGGTTTCAACCTGTCACCAATACGCTGCCAGGAGACAAGCATGGCCATCGATCTCGTGATCCGCAATGCATTTTTTCCGGGGTCCGATGGCTTGACGGATATTGCGTTCGCGAATGGCCGG
The DNA here is from genome assembly GCF_017873135.1 of Rhizobium herbae. Taxonomy (GTDB): domain Bacteria; phylum Pseudomonadota; class Alphaproteobacteria; order Rhizobiales; family Rhizobiaceae; genus Pararhizobium; species Pararhizobium herbae. The sequence continues at coordinate 19,886 of NZ_JAGGJV010000007.1, forward strand.
ATTGCCGCAATGGCGCCCCGCTTCGTTTGCGATGCGCCTGAATACGATGCCGGTGGCCGGTTGGTCAGTGGCGGTTTGATCGAAACGCATATCCATCTCGACAAGGCCGGGATTGTCGGTCGGTGCGCGCTCTGCACGGGGACGCTGGCTGAAGCCGTCAGCGAGACGTCGAAGGCAAAGGCCGCCTTCACCGAGGAGGATGTTTATGCGCGCGCTGCCGGGATCGTCGAACAGGCGATCCTCAATGGCACGAACCGGCTGCGCACATTCGTGGAGATCGACGGGCGTGCCGGGTTCCGGTCCTTCGACGCCATCAAGCGGCTACGCGCCGACTACGCCGCTGCCATCGATATCGAAATCTGCGCCTTTGCCCAGGAAGGGCTGACCAATGACCCCGGTACGGAGGAGATGCTGGACAGGGCGTTGGCCTCCGGCGCGGATCTGGTCGGCGGATGCCCCTACACCGACCCGAGGCCGGACGACCATATCCGCAGGATCTTCGATCTTGGTGAGCGTTACGGCGTGCCGGTCGATTTCCATCTGGACTTCGATCTCGATCCGGCCGGATCCAACCTTCCCTTGGTGATTGCCGAAACTCTGGCGCGTGGCTACCAGGGGCGCGTATCAGTCGGCCATGTGACGAAGCTCTCGGCCCTGCCGCCGGAAGCGTTCGAGGCTGTCGGCCGCAGTTTGGCACAAGCTGGCATCGCCGTGACGGTGTTGCCGGCAACGGATCTTTTCCTGACGGCCCGCGCGACCACCTATCTTGTCCCCCGCGGTGTCACGCCGGCACATCGGCTGGCGGAACTTGGCGTCCTCACGACGATCTCGACCAACAACGTGCTCAACCCGTTCACCCCCTTCGGCGATGTCAGCCTCATCCGCATGGCCAATCTCTACGCCAATGTCGCGCAGATCGGGACCGGGAATGCCCTCGAAGCAGTGTTCGGCATGATCACGATCAATGCCGCCCGGCTCCTGGGCTTGAAGCAATATGCGCTTGAAGTCGGCGGTCCCGCCACACTCGTTCTGTTCGATGCGGTATCCGGCGCTGATGCCGTCGCCAGGCTTTCCCCTGCCGTGACCGGCTGGAAGGATGGACGCCAGACGTTTCTGCGGCCGGCACCTCGACTGCTTTTCGGTCAATCAGCCTTGTGAACGGCAAGAATAGTGATGCTTTCGGCGTTTTCATCTAAATGAACTGCCGACAGAGACAGCGATAGCACCGGTACGCCTTTCTTTAACGAACCTTGTTTTCCGCGTTTGGCTGCAATTGTTCGGCGATGGATGTCGGTAGCCGGCATGTGGCTTTCGCCCAATGACGGTGGCGCGACGTTCGTCGCTGTGCACGCGGAGGCCCTCATACCTGTAGTTCACTTTTCGATAACTTCGCTGGTGTAGCGATCCGCAACTTCCAGTCCTTAATCTCCGCCGTCTGCCTGAAAAGTAATCGGCTGTCCCCGCTCGGATGGCCGTCTCGCGCGCGCCTATCGAGATATCGGAGGAGTTCGGCTAGAGGCAGGTCCAGTGCCCCTCGGCACCGAGCTTTCCGACGACGCCCCACAAAATCTTTCGCACCTCGATTACCGCCCGCGTCAGCGGATGGTTGACCGGAATATCGAGTACAAGGCGGCGGGTGAGGGCAGGGCGTGTCAGGGCGATTGCAGACAAAGTTCTGTTTTCGTGATCGGCATGGACCGCGCTGCGTCCAAGGATCGTCAACCCGAGGCCAGCGCGGACCGCCGCTTTCGTACTCTCCACGCCTTCGATTTCGCGGACGATATTGAGCTCCTGACCGAATATCAGAGCCTGCCGCTCAAGCAGAATACGGATGCCGTGGCGGCGTGTGGGAAGGATCAACGGCAGGCCGAGTGCCTGTTCCACCGTCAACGTGTCGTCGGGCGCAAATTTCCCGGAAGGGCCGACCACGTAGAGCATTTCTTCAAAGAGTGGCACGGATGTCGGTTTAGCGACACTGTCCAGCGTCACAGCAAGATCGTGGACACGCATATCTATCGCTGCCCGAAGCGCCTGGCTGTCACCCTCGCTGATCGTCAGGCGGATATTCGGAAATTGCTCGGAGCACTCCTCGATCACTGGAATGGAGAGCGTCGGGCAAATCGAGCTCAGAATGCCGAGCGAGACATCGCCCGTCGGGTATTTCGCCTGCTCTTTCGTCGCAGCTTCGGCCTGCTCAAGTGCGCGAAGGATAGCCTGGGCATGGGACAACAGCGTCTGTCCCGCCTCGGTGGCGATCACGCCTCGCGGTGTCCGGTTCAACAGCTGCACCCCCAACTGCTCTTCAAGCCCGCGCACATGCAGGCTGAGCGCCGGCTGTGCGACACCGAGTTCGCTGGAGGCGCGCGTGAACGATCCCAGTTCGGCTATCTTGGCGAAGTAGCGCATTTTCAACAGGTCGAGAGCCATGCCCTACTCCAGAAGATCATATATCAAATCGATATAACCAATATCTCCAATATATATTTGTTTGAATAGTCCTCCACGCCTAAAACATCCTGACAACGTGACTGTCGCCAGACCTGTTCTTTTCCCGCGATCCAAAAAACCACGACGGTCAACCCAGCGCGCAGAGGCAATCATGATCCACATCAAGCAGATTCCGGAACGCCCGAGCCGGGAGGCGATCGACGCGATCGCCAAATTCTCGCCGGCAACATTGCATGAGGCGCAGGGACGCCGGGGGGCGCTCTCTTCGCGCCTGAAGCCGGTCGATTACCGGATGAAGCTCTGCGGCCCGGCCTTCACGGTCAAGTCCGCACCACGCGACAACATCATGCTGCAGCTTGCCATCAACTACGCCAAACCGGGCGACATCATCGTGGTGTCGGCCGGCGAATACGAAGAAGCCGGATCCTTCGGTGACGTGCTGGCCAATGCCTGCCTCGCCAAGGGCATCGGCGGTCTGGTGACCGACACCGGCGTGCGCGACACGCTGCAGCTTCGCGACCTCGGCTTTCCGGTGTTTTCCCTGAGCGTCTGCATCAAGGGGACGGTCAAGGAAACACTTGCGGCCGTTAACGATCCGATCACCATCGGCGACGAGCTGGTTTTCCCCGGCGATATCATCGTCGGCGATGCCGACGGGCTTGTCGTCGTTCGAAAGGACGAAGCTCTTGCCGTGGCCGAACTCGCCCAGGCGCGCGAAGATGCCGAAGCCGGCTATATTGCCGCCTACAAGGCTGGCAAGTCCGTCATCGAAGTCAGCAACCTCGAGCCGGTTCTGAAAGCCAAGGGCCTCGTCGTCGATCTTTAGCCCGCCGCGTCGTCGGACGCTGTCTTCCAGGAAGACCTCTCGAAACGCTACAGCGCCGTGCGTCAACCATGATGCGCGGCGTTCCTTGTTTTGATGCATGCCGTTTTCGCGAAACCTCTGCACGCATTCGTGCGACATGCATCAGCGACCAGCCACGTCTCGAAAGCATGCTCCATCAAAACTTCGTCTGACCCCATCGCTTCCGTACTGATGTAGTCAGATTGAACGCCGACGCTGCTCCTTCAGCGGAACGATGGCGGACTTGAGCATGGGTGACGTATGGATCTTTCGAAAATAAAGACGTTGATCGACTTCGTCGGCCAATCGAACATCACCGAGCTTGCGGTCACCGAAAAAGACACGACGGTCCGGATCTTCCGGACTCGGCCGTCGAGTGAAAGCGCGTCGCCCTCATCTTCATCACATGTACCGGCTATCGATACGTCTTCGACCGCTTCAACATTCACCGAAATTCTCTCGCCGGATACGGCGTCCGTACCGGTCCATGCGCCGATCTTCGGCGTGCTGCACGCCGCCCCGGCTCCTGGGGAAAATGTGTTCATCAGGCTCGGCGACACGGTCGAGGCAGGCCAGACCCTGTTCATCATCGAGGCCATGAAGGTCTTCAACACGATCGTCGCGCCCCGCGCGGGCCGCATTCTCCATATCGCCGCTATCGACGGCAGCGAGGTCGAGGCGGGCGAGATGCTGGCGGAGATCGTCTGATGCAGAATGGTCAAGACAGTTCTGCGGAACGGGTGCCCGGTTTCGACACGGTATTGATCGCCAATCGCGGGGAGGTCGCGCTGCGGATTCTGAGAGCTTGCAAGGATCTTGGCCTGAAGACGGTCATGGTCTGCTCGCAAGCCGACAGGCAGGCAAGCTATGGCACTCTCGCCGACACCTTCCTTTGCATCGGTCCGGCGAGCGCCGGCAAGAGCTATCTCAACAGGGACGCCATCCTTCTCGCAGCGCGTCTCACGGGCGCCGGCGCGGTTCATCCCGGCTACGGTTTCCTGTCGGAAAACGCGGCCTTCTCTGAGGCTGTCGAGGACGCGGGCATGGTGTTCATCGGGCCGACGGCACAGTCGATCGCAACCATGGGCGACAAGATCGCGGCCAAGAGCGCGATGATCGCCGCGGGCGTTCCATGCGTTCCGGGGCCGGATTCCGCGTTGCCTGACGATCGCACTGCCGTCGAAGCCATCGCCTCCAAGATCGGCTATCCGGTCATCGTCAAGGCGGCGGGCGGCGGCGGCGGGCGCGGCATGCGCGTGGTTCCCGACGCCGGCGTGCTGCATGAATCCGTCTCGGTCACGCGAGAGGAGGCCCGCCAGGCCTTCGGATCGCCGGCGCTCTACATGGAGAAGTTCCTCCAGCATCCCCGCCACATCGAAATCCAGGTGCTCTGCGACGTGCATGGAAACGCGGTCTGGCTCGGCCACCGCGACTGCTCGATGCAGCGCCGTCACCAGAAGGTGATAGAGGAAGCACCCGCGCCCGGTATCGCACCTGATGTCATCGGACCGGTCGCGGAGGCCTGCGTTCGGGCCTGCCTGCAGATCGGCTATCGCGGCGTCGGCACTTTCGAATTTCTCTATGAAGACGGCGGTTTCTATTTCATCGAAATGAACACGCGGCTGCAGGTGGAACATCCGGTGACGGAAATGACCAGCGGCATCGACATCGTCCAGGCACAGATCAAGGCTGCGCAGGGCATCCCGCTGGACGTTGCCCAGGCCGCCGTCACGGTGGATGGCCACGCCTTCGAATGCCGGATCAATGCCGAAGATCCCACCACTTTCCTCGCGTCTGCCGGCACGGTTACGGCGTTGACGCTGCCCTCCGGCCCCGGCATCCGGGTCGATACGCATGTGCACGCAGGCTACAGGGTTTCGCCCTATTACGATTCCCTGATCGGCAAACTGATCGTGCATGCACCGTCGCGCGCCGAGGCGATCGTCATGATGCGCACTGCACTCGCCGGGACGGAGATCGAAGGTATATCTACCAATCTCCCCCTGCTGCGCATGCTGTTCAACGATGAGGGCTTTGCAGCCGGTGGAACGGACATTCACTATCTCGAAAAATGGCTGAAACGACGGAGCGCATCATGAGCAGGGTGAACTTCGGCGATCCGGCCGTGATCGCCTCCCTTGCCGCGGCGCTTGAAGCCGCCGGTGTCGATGGGATCGAAATCGAGCAGGACGCGCGCAAGGTGCGGATCGTCATTGAACGTGGGATCCTGGGCGCGGTCCCGCAGGTCGATGCATCGCAGCACAGCTCCGCCGCTACCCACGCAATCTCTGTTGCCGCGCCGACGGCGGGTCTCTTCTGCAGCGCCCATCCTGCGTCCGTCGCTCCGCCATTGGAGTTGCCGCGAGAGGTTGTGCCCGGGGAGATGCTTGGCTTCATTCGGGTTGGGCCGATCCTTCTTCCTGTCAAGGCGTCCGGGACCGGAATCCTGATGCGGTCTCTTGCCGGGGATGGTTCTCTCGTCGGTTATGGTGAGCCTCTCTTCGAAATCGAACCGTGCCCATGACCCAACCCATGCCTCATTCTACCAACGCAATTCCAAAACATTCGCGCAACACCCCTGCGCCGCAGCGGCAGCCCCAGATCTCCACGATAGGCGCCCGCGCCTTTCTGCTGGAGGCGCCCGGCGATTTCGATCTCCCGGCCCAGCGGCGGATCTGGGCACTTGCGCAAGCACTCCGGCAATGGGACGACCTTGGCGAGATCGTGCCGGGCATGACCAATCTTCTCGCCATTTTCAAAACGACGCCCGAAGATCCGGACGCCGTAACGGCGCGGCTTCGCGAGGCCTGGGAGCGGGCCGAAAGCATCGACATCCGGGGCAAGACGATCGAGATCGGCGTCATTTACGGCGGCGAGCATGCCACCGACCTGGCCGCGCTCTGCGATCACACGGGATTGACCGACCGGGAGATTGTCCGCCTGCATCACGAGGGCACCTATACGGTTTTCGCATTGGGAAGCGCGCCGGGTTTCGGCTATCTCCACGGACTGGATCCGCGCATCCATATGCCGCGCAAGACCGTGCCGTCGCTAAAAATGGCCAGGGGCTGCGTCACCATCGGCGGCATGCAGACGGGTGTCGCGGTGCTGACCGGTCCGAACGGCTGGAACTCCATCGGTTTCGCCGATCATCAGATGTTCGATCCCAAAGCGGCCGTGCCCGCAATCATGGCGCCCGGCGATACCGTGCGCTTCCTGCCGGAAAGGATCGAGCTTTGATCGAGATCCTGAACACCGGACCTTTGAACACGATCCAGGATATTGGCCGGCCGGGCTATCGCGATATCGGCGTCACGGCGAGCGGTGCCATGGACCCCATGGCGCTGAAGATCGCCAATCTGCTGGTCGGGAATGACGAAGGCGCTGCCGCGATCGAAGTGCAGACCTTTCCGTTCCGCCTCCGTTTCAGCGGAGCGACGGCCTTCGCGGTGACAGGTGGCGGGCGTGCGGCCCTCGACGGTGTCAGTCTTCCGCCCTGGTGGTCGCAAACGGCCGGTGCAGGGCAGGTTCTCGAACTCCTGCCGTCTCCAGCGTCGGCGCGCGCCTATATCGCCTTTGCAGGAGGGTTGGACGTTCCGCTCGTTCTTGGCTCGCGCAGCACGTCGCTGCGGGGTGCATTCGGCGGGATCGACGGTCGCTCCCTGACCAATGAGGATATCCTTCAGCTGGGTGAGCCTGCCCGGACGGTCTTCGCCGCCGACGGGCTGGGCGTCGTGCCACCGGCAACCGCCCTGTCCGCATTGTTTCCGGTCGCAGCGGACGGCACACTGCTTGTCCGGGCTTTGCCGGCTGGCGAACACGACCTTTTTGGCGCCGATGCCGAACGCTTCTGGAGCCAAAGCTGGAAAATCTCCGCTCAAAGCGACCGGACCGGCTATCGGCTTTCCGGCGAGCCCGTGCGGCCCACGGCGCCGGTGGAAATGCGCTCCTACGGGATCGTTCCGGGTGTCGTTCAGGTGCCGCCCGGTGGTGAACCCATCGTGCAGATGAGCGACGCCAATACCGCGGGCGGATATCCGAAGATTGCCGGCGTTCTCGAAGCCGATCTCTGGCGGCTCGGCCAGGCGCGCGTCGGCAGCCGTCTGCGTTTCGTCCGCTCTTCGCATGCCGAGGCGCGGACGCTCGACCGGGCCATTGCCGCCTATGTGGACGATATCAGCAACACCTCTCAGATGGTCGCGCGCGCGCTGAAGACGATGGCAGGACGATGAGCAAGCCTGGGACAAGGAAAGAACGGATGAAGATCGACCTGAATTCCGACATGGGCGAGGGCTTTGGCCCCTATCGTCTTTGCGATGACGAGGCTTTGATGAAGGTCGTCTCCTCCGCCAACATCGCCTGCGGCTTCCATGCCGGCGATCCCGACACGATGGCACGCATGGTTCGCCTCGCCAAGGAGAACGGCGTCGGCGTCGGCGCCCATCCGGGACTGCCCGACAGGCTGGGTTTCGGCCGCCGCGAAATGCCCTTTTCCGCCGACGAGCTGCGCCAGCAGATGCTCTACCAGCTGGGCGCTCTGACGGCGATTGCGAGAGCTGAACAGGTATCCGTCGCCCATGTCAGCTTCCATGCCGCGATGGGCAACATGGTCAACCGCGATCCGGTTCTGGCCGATCTGATGATGGACGCGATCCGCACGGTCGATCCGAGCCTGATCGTCTTCGCCATGCCCGATAGCATCATTGCGCAAGCCGCCGCTCGCGCGGGCCTGAAAACCCTGCTCCTGTTTCTGGCCGACCGCGCTTACGATGCGCATGGCAAACTCGTCGCCCGTGGCTTGCCCGGGGCCGTTATCAAGGAGGAAGACGCTCTTCGCGCCCGCGTCCGGCAATTCCTGAAGATCGGCACCGTAACGACCATCGAGGGCGAGACGCTTGCAGTTCCGGCGCGCTCCATCCTTGTTCACAGCGACACGCCGGGATCGTTGGAACTCGCGCAGATCGTGCGCAGCGAGATCGAGGCGACGGGCGCGACGATCGCCCCGGCGGCCGAGATCGTCGGCTAGTTCCAAACCTTCCTTGTTTCTCCTTCAACACCACGAAAGCCCTGTCCGATGCCGACAATCGCCGACCGCCTCAAGAACGTTTCCATCTCGGCCTCCGCCGCCATGACGCAGCGCGCCCGGGAGCTTGCCGCGCAAGGCGTCAACGTCATCAGCCTGTCGGCCGGCGAGCCCGATTTCGCCTCGCCGACGCACGCGGTCGAGGCGGCACATGCCGCAGCCCTTGCCGGTGATACCAAATATCCGACGATGGACGGGACGCCGGCGCTTAAGGCGGCGATTTCGCGCAAGTTCAAGCGCGAAAACAATCTCGACTACGATGCAAGCCAGATCGTCGTCTGCGGCGGCGGCAAGCAGGTCATCTTCAATGCGATGCTGGCGACCTGCAATCCCGGCGACGAGGTGGTGATCCCGGCACCGTCCTGGATCAGCTATGCGGATATCGTCAAGTTTGCAGGTGCGTTGCCCGTGCAGGTCGCCTGCCCGCAGGAAGCCGGCTTCAAGCTGCGCGCCGAGGACCTGGAGGCCGCGATCACGCCCCGAACGAAATGGCTGTTCCTGAACTTCCCGAACAATCCCACCGGTGCGGCCTGCTCGCGCGCGGAGATGAAGGCGATCGCCGACGTCATGCTGCGCCACCCGCATGTGTGGATCATGACCGACGACATCTACGAACACCTGATCTATGACGACTTCGAATTCTGCACGATCGCCGAGGTCGAGCCGAGGCTTTACGATCGTGTTCTGACCGTCAACGGCGCGTCCAAGGCCTATGCGATGACGGGCTGGCGGCTCGGGTTCTGCGGCGGACCGAAGGACCTGATCTCCGCCATTGCCAACGTCAACGGCCAGAACGGCGGCGGCACGGCGACCGTTGTTCAGGCGGCGGCCGCCGCCGTGCTGGATGGACCGCAGGACCTGCTTTTCGAGCGGGCCGCCATCTACAAGCAGCGGCGCGACTTTGTCCTTTCCGAACTGGCAAAAATCGATGGCCTCAAATGCCACAAGCCGGAGGGCGCCTTCTACATCTTCCCTAATATCTCGGGCCTGATCGGCAAGACGAGCAAAGGCGGGCGAAAGATCGAGAGCGACACCGATTTCGTCATGGCGCTCGTCAACGAGCATCATGTGGCGACGGTGCAGGGCGCCGCCTATGGCATGAGCCCGTTCTTCCGCATCTCCTATGCCACCAGCATGGAAAAGCTGACGGAAGCCTGTGCCCGGATTTCCCAGTTTTGCGCCGAGTTGCGCTGAACTTTCGGCGTCACCCGCGCGGCGGCTTCAGCCGCGCGGTCAGTTCGATCAGGATGTCCTTGACCGCTTCGGCGGGTTCTGAGAGCGGCGTGTGATCGGAGACGCACAGCGACAGCGTTTCCTCGATCCGAGGCGAGACCATGCGGCAGATCAGCGGCTCGCTCGCCTCCGTAATGATTCGGTCGGCGATGGCCCTGGGCATGATCGTTGCTCCAAGGCCGATGCTGACGGCTCGCGTCAGGGTCCTGACGATTTCCACTTCGCCGACGACTTTCAGATTGGTTCGGGTCCGCGTGAACGCCGTATCGACGGCGCGCCGGACGAAATTGTAGGCGGGCGGCATCAGGAACGGAAGGTTGTCCAGCGCCGTGATGGGGACCGGCTTGTCATCGGCCTCGATGGCGAAATCCGGGTGGGCCACCAGAAAGAATTCCTCGCTCAACAGGGGCTCGAAACGAACGCCCTTGATCGGCCCGGAACCATGGATCAGCGCCATCTCCAGACGGCCGGTCATGATCATCTGGCTGTAGGTCTGGCCGACGCTTTCGGTCAGATGCAGGAGAATGCCGGGGTGGCGCTTGCGCGTCTCTGCCAGGAGATCGACAGAGAGCGTGGCAGCGCTGCTGAAGGGCACAAGCCCGACCGATACGCGGCCGGCAAGCGAGTTTCCGGCCGCAGACGCATCAGCCTGGGCCTGGTCCATCTGGCGCAGGATGATCTGCGCATGACGATAAACGGCATGCCCGGCATCGGTCATGCTGACGCCCTGCTGGCTGCGGTTCAGAAGCTTCTGGCCGAAATGCTCTTCCAGTGACGCGAGTTGCTGGCTCAAGGCCGGTTGAGCCACATGCAAGATATCGGCGGCGCGCGTGATGCTGCCGGAATCGACGATGACGATAAAGGATTTGAGCCGCCTGGTGTCCATTGTGACGCAATCGATCCGATCATTTTAGCGGATATGGTACAGCCGTTCACTGCAATTGCAAATCGAAAAATACAATAAATTTCATGCGCTTACGGAATGACATGTCGATCGGCATGCCAAATTTCGGGGCTCCATCGGCCGGCAACTGCATAATTCTTAGGCGCCATAAGGCTTGCTTATTGCTCCAGAGATAATCGGTCTTAGGCAGGGCTTTGAAGTTCAACTAATGTTCAAAAAACAACAGGGGAATAAGAAATGTCGTTTTCCGATTACAGGACAGCGCTGGTCACGGGCGCCTCTTCCGGTATTGGCGCGGCCGTCGTCGAACGGCTGTGCCGGGAAAATATCGAGGTTCACGCGCTTGCCCGCAGCGCCGAGCCGCTTCGGAAGCTCGCAGAAAAGACCGGCTGCATTCCCCATGCCATCGACGTGACCGATCGCACGGCGCTTGCCGAACTGACGGCGCGGATCGAGTTCGACATCCTCGTCAACAATGCCGGCGTCGATCGTCCCAAGAAATTCCTGGAAGCCGACGAAGGCGATATCGATCTTCTGGTCGACGTCAATCTGCGTGCAGTCCTGCATCTCTGCCGCATGGTCGTGCCGGGCATGGTCGCGCGCGACAACGGCCATGTGATCAACATTTCCTCGATCGCCGGTGCGTATAACTTTGGCGGTAACTCCTCCTATCACGCGACGAAGGCGGCTGTGAGCATGCTGTCCAACCAGCTGCGTCTCGATGCCTTCGGCAAACGTGTGCGTGTGACGGAAATCTGCCCAGGCCGGGTCGCGACCGACATTTTCGCGCATGTCCATGGCGACGACCCCTCGATCCGCGAGCGCTTCATCGACGGTTTCGAACTGCCGGAAGCCGCCGACATCGCGGAGGCCATCGCCTTCGCCATCGCAGCACCCATCGCGGTCAATATCGGCCATATGGAGATCACGCCGACACTCCAGGTGATGGGCGGGCTCCAGACTGCCAGACCCGCAACGCCGCGCGCCGTGTCGTCTTCCAAAGGGCCGACCACCAAAGGATCGAAGCCGTGACGGGGTTTGATCTCTCAGCGATCCTGACCAACCCGGAATTCGTCGCGATGCTGCTGCACGGCATCGAGATGACGTTCGTCATCGCCATCGGTTCCTGGATCCTGGCGATGACGCTCGCCATCCTGCTGCTTGCGCTTCGCTTCTCGCCCGGTCGCTTTGGCAATGCCTTCGTCGCCGGCTATGTCTCCTATCACCGCAACGTGCCCACGCTCGTCCAGCTGATGCTGTGGTACTTCGGCATCTTCACGCTCTTGCCCGACTGGCTGACCTATTGGCTGGCAAGCCACAACGCCGAGGCGATCTTTGCGATCATCGGGCTCGGGCTTTGCCAGGCCGCCTATTTCAGCGAGGATCTGCGATCCGGGCTTCGCTCGGTGAGCCCCGGACAGATGGAAGCCGCCCGCGCCCTTGGCCACGGCTACATATCGGCGATGCGCTTCGTCATGATGCCGCAGGGGGTGCGCAACGCATTGCCGCCGCTGATCAACCACAGTGTTTCGCTTTTCAAGAACAGCAGCCTTGGCGTCGTCATCGGCGCGTCCGAGCTGACACATGCGGTCAAGGAGATCGAGAACCTCAGCTTCCGGACGTTCGAGATCTACCTGATCGGAACGTTGCTCTATCTGTTCTTCTCGCTTCTCATCATGGCCGGCGGCGCCTATGTGTCCATGCGCGCCGACCCCGCCACGAGGGCGCGGGCATGATCAACGATATCGTCGCCATTTTCCACGATTACTGGCTCCTGCTCCTGATCGGGCAGTATCCGAACGGACCGCTGGGCGGGCTTGCCAACACGCTGATCCTGTCGGCGCTGAGCATCGCTCTGGCATTTCCGCTCAGCATCCTGCTAGCGCTGGCGCGTCTTTCCAAATGGCCGTTCCTGCGCTGGCCGGTCACGGTGCTCGTCTACGTGACGCGCGGCGTGCCGCTCCTAATGCTCATCCTCTGGAGCTACTTTCTGGTTCCCTTGCTGACGGGCGCGGATGTCCCGAGTTTCGTGACGATGCTGACGACACTCGTCGTCTATCAGGCCGCCTTTCTCAGCGAGGTGGTGCGGGCGGGGATCGTCGCGCTTGGCCACGGGCAGATGGAAGCGGCCAAGGCTCTGGGACACGGTTATTTCGGTGCGATGCGCTTCGTGATTTTGCCGCAGGCGCTCTACAACATGATCCCGAGCATCCTGTCGACCTTCGTATCGACGATCAAGGATACGACGCTCGGCTATGTGATCAACGTGCCGGACCTCACCTTTGCCGCGAGCCAGGTCAACAACCAACTCCTCACGCAGCCCTTCCAGGTCTTCCTCATCCTGGCGGTTATCTACTACGCGATCTGCTGGTCTCTGACCCACGTCGCCTATCGTCTCGAGCGCCGGATCACCCGCAGGCGCGCCGGTCTTAACGGCGTCCGTGCGGCGACCGTGATCGCGCCCGTCAAAATCATATCGGAGCAGCTATGACCCCGTCAGTTTCACCGCAGGATGTGAATGCGATCCGGATTTCCAAGGTCTCCAAGCAGTATGGCGACTATCAGGTCCTGAAGGATATCGACGCTGAGGTTGCCAGAGGCGAAGTCGTGGTCATCTGCGGTCCATCCGGCTCCGGCAAATCGACATTGATCCGCACGATCAACCGCCTTGAAGAGATCAACAGCGGGGCGATCTCCTTCGACGGCCAGAACATTCATGCTCCGATGAAGACCCGCGATCTCAACCAGCTCCGCAGCCGGATCGGCTTCGTCTTCCAGAACTTCAACCTTTTCCCGCATCTGTCCGTGGTCGACAATGTTTCGATGTCGCCCGTCCGGGTGAAGGGCGTCGCTCGCGATATTGCCCATGATAAAGCTCTGCTTCTGCTCGACCGCGTCGGGCTGGTGGACAAGGCCAATGCTTATCCGGGCCAGCTGTCTGGCGGCCAACAGCAGCGCGTGGCCATTGCCCGTGCGCTCGCCATGGAGCCGCCGGTCATGCTGTTCGACGAGCCGACGAGCGCTCTCGACCCGGAAATGGTCGGAGAGGTTTTGGCCGTCATGAAGAGCCTGGCTGCCGACGGCATGACCATGCTGTGCGTCACCCATGAAATGGGCTTTGCCCGCGATGTTGCCGACCGGATCTGGTTCATCGATGCCGGCCAGATCATCGAGATGGCGACACCGGAAGAGTTTTTCACCAATCCCCGCCATCCCCGCGCTCAGCGTTTTCTCGCCGATCTGCGGCACTGACCTCAACAAAAACCAAAGGAGAACAGCAATGACCATGAAATGCATCGCCCTCAGTTTTGCCATCGCGGCGACCGCAGCCATCACTCCCGCCAAGGCCGATCGACTGGCCGATATCCTGTCCGCCAAGACCCTGCGCTGCGCGACCTTCGCCGACGTGCCGCCCTTCGCCTCTCCCGATCTGAAGACCCGCGAAATGGCCGGCTTCGATGTCGATCTCTGCAATGCGATCGCCAAGCAGCTCGGCGTGACGGCCGAGGTCAAGCCGGTCTCCGTCGAGGCGCGCGTGCCGGAAGTCAAGCTTGGCCGTGTCGACATCACGGTCGCCAACCTCGCCTACACCCAGAGCCGCGCCGAACAGATCCAGTTCAGCGACCCCTATTATCTCGCCAAGGAAATGCTGATCGTTCCGGCCGATGATGCCGGCCAGACAAAGGCCGATTTCGCCGGCCAGCGTATCGCCTCCACCAAGGGCTCTACCTCGGAAATGTCGATCAAGCTCAACAAGTCCGAGCCCCTGACGTTCCAGGATACCGCATCGGCCTATCTCGCCGTCCAGCAGGGCAAGGCGCGCGGCATGGTGGCCAATACGATGACGACGACGAAGTTCGTCAACGAGTCCCAGACCAAGGGCAAGAAGATGCGGATGATCCCGGATCCGATGCTCTTCCAGCCGATCGGCATCGGCATGGCCAAGGATGAGCCGGCCCTGACTGCCAAGATCAACGAAGCGCTGCATGCGCTCGACGCGGCAGGCGAAATCAATAAAATCTGGGACAAGTGGCTTGGCCCGAACACCGAATACAAAATGACCCGAACAGACAAAGTTGTTCCGATTGGCGAGCTGAAGTTCACGCCAATTCCGTGAGCGGCCGGTAGGCGAAGGATCGCATACTTCGCTTAACAGATTTGTCAGAGCGCCGAGGTTGTGATGGCACATCCTCGGCGCCTGGGTTAGGAGGCAGTACTACCGTCTGGGCTCTTGCAGGCGGCATTTCGATCTCTTTGTGAGCCAAAGATCAGGGGTTCAGGGATCCAAATCCCTTCAAGGCGTCCGGCGTCGATATTCAATTTGGAGAGATCGGTGACACCGCGCAAACCCCTTGCGTTGGCAGTATACAATCACTAGGCGCTTGCGGTTTCATCATACTCCCGGGCACCAACAGTCTTCAGTCGCATTCCTTGTTTGACGGTGCCATTTCGTGATCGGCGAGATCGACCGTCTAATCGTTTTTCGCAGCTGCTTTCGCCTCTTCGCTCAGGGTCTCACAGAAGGCGACGCACCGCTTGCCGAAATCTCGTCTGTCAGCGTCCAGTTTCTTCAATCTTGAAAAAACGGTTGTCGGGCCGGGGTAGTCCGAGATGTTCGCGCAGGGTGGTGCCCTCGTAGTCGCGCCTGAATAGCCCGCGTCTTTGCAGTTCGGGCACCAGCTTATCGGCGACGTCGGTCAGTCCTTGCGGAAGATAGGGGAACACGACGTTGAACCCGTCGCTGCCGTTTTCGAAAAGCCATGTTTCCATTTGATCGGCGATCGTGGCCGGTGTGCCGACGAAGGCAAGGCCCGAATAGCCGCCGTAGCGCTGTGCGAGCTGCCTCACGGTCAGGCCCTCCCTCTCCGCCAGCCGCAGAACATGCGCGCGTCCCGTCTTGCTGGCATTTGTGTCGGGAATATCGCGCGGCAAGGGCGCGTCGGGGTCGAATCCGGAAGCGTCGTGGCCAAGTGCAATGGACAGCGAGGCGATGGCGCTCTCGTAATGCACCAGGCTGTCGAGATGAGCCCGTTTCGCCTTCGCCTCCTCCACGGTATCGCCGACGACGACGAAGGCACCCGGCAGCACTTTCAGATGATCGCGATTGCGGCCGGTCTTTTCCATGCGGCCTTTGACGTCGGCATAGAAACTTTTCCCCGCCTCCAGGTCGGGCGATGAGCCGAAGATAACCTCGGCCGTTTCCGCAGCAAGCTGGCGCCCCGGCTCGGACGCGCCGGCCTGAACGATCACCGGCCAACCCTGCGGCGGACGCGCGATATTGAGAGGACCGCGCACCGAAAGATGCTCGCCCTTGTGATCCAGCACATGTAGTTTTGCCGGGTCGAAATAGAACCCGGACGCTGCATCGCGGATGAAGGCGTCGTCGGCGAAGCTGTCCCACAACCCGGTGACGACATCGTAGAATTCGCGAGCGCGACGGTAGCGTTCTGCATGCTCGACATGACCTTCAAGCCCGAAGTTCAGCGCCGCATCGGGATTTGACGTCGTGACGATGTTCCAGCCGGCACGCCCCTCGCTGATATGATCCAGCGAGGCGAAGCGGCGGGCGATGTGGTAAGGCTCGTCGAATGTGGTGGAGGCGGTTGCCACAAGCCCGATCCGGCTGGTGGCCGTCGCCAGGGCCGACAGTAACGTGAACGGCTCGAAGGACGTGACCGTATGGCTACGCCGCAGCGCTTCGATCGGCATGTTGAGCACGGCCAGGTGATCGGCCATGAAGAATGCGTCGAACTTGGCCCGTTCGAGAGTTTGCGCAAAGTCCTTGAGGTGGCGGAAATTGAAATTGGCATCCGGATAGGCACCGGGATAACGCCAGGCGGCCGTATGAAGGCTGACCGGACGCATGAACGCGCCGAGATGAAGTTGGCGGGATGACATGGACTTTGTCTTTCAAATGAACGTTCGTGCTTCCTGATGTGATGACGTCGAGTTCGTTGAACAAGACCCAAATGCCCCCGAACCGTATATCTTGGCACAGACGTTCGTTGGAGCGCCAACCCTTGCTGTAGCGTTAGCCGACCGTCAGACCGTAGCCTTGCCGGGTGCCGGCAGGGCAGGGGCCTCTCGCGCTGCTGGGAGGACCGCGAGAGGAAATCGTCGCTGCGCGCTTTCTGCGCCCCACCAATGTGGTATTGTCCATATAAATTGTAGAGTAAATTTCTTTCATAGATGGGCTGTTCTGGAAATAATTTTACCCTTTTCCAGGAGACCTTTTCCGCGACCGGTGACGAACGGGCGGTTCATCGCAGTTTTTCGAAACGCCCTGATTCTCGCGTCTTTTCGCCTTTCGGAAGAGCCAACACTCGGGCGATCTCGTCCGCAACACCTTGTATTGGCGCGTTGTAACCGTTGCGAAACAGTGCACGTAAACCAGGCTCGCAATTGTCGTATTCGGCTCTCGTGACGCCATAACCACCTGTTGCAGTCTCGCACCCTGGATGGACGGCGGCCTGAAAATGGGATGTTCTTCCAGAAAAACGCCAGGCATGACAATGGTCGTTTCGATTCCAGGCGGATACACCTCGCAGGCCGTGGTTTCCGCCATCGAATCAAGCGCGCATTTACCGGCGACATATGGCATCGTGAACGGAGCCAGAATGCGCGTCATGGTGCTGCCGACACAGTTGCCAAAGAATCATAATTGTTCCACCAACGTCACTCATCAACGACATGACATTAAGAATTGGATCACAGCTGAATGCGCATACAATACGCCTTGTTCGGTATGTTCCTGGCAATCGCACCATCCGCGTATGCTCTGGAAGTCGGATCGCCGCCCGTTTTGGCGCCACTACGGCAACAGGCGCAAGCCGCTCGTTTGAGCGCGCAATTTCTGACCCGTTTCGGCTACAAGCCCGTTCCGCTCGATGATGCCTTGTCTGCAAAGATTATGACCCGGTTCATCAAGTCCCTGGATCCGGACCGAGTGCTGTTCCTTCAGGCGGACATCGACAAGTTCATGACGAACAGCACCAAGATTGACGATGCCATCAAACGGGAGGACCTGCGGATCCCGTTTTCAATTTTCAACGTGTATGAGCAGCGTGTCGTCGGCCGTATGAAATATGCGCGCAACTTGCTCAAGCAGAACTTCGATTTCAGTGTGCGGGAATCCTATTCCTTGTTGCGTGACGAAGCCCCTTGGCCGCAATCTGAAGGCGAAAGCGATGATCTCTGGCGCAAACGCGTCAAAGGCGACTGGCTGCGGCTGAAACTGGCGGGCAAAACTGACGCGGTTATTCGCGATACGCTCGACAGGCGTTATCAAAATTCCCTCGAGCGCGCTTTCAAGTACAAGAGCGACGACGTTTTCCAATCGTTCATGGATGCCTATACGACGTCGGTTGACCCGCACACCGACTATTTCGGCGCAAGGGCGGCGGCTGAGTTCGATATTTCCATGAAGCTGTCACTGGTTGGTATCGGGGCGGTCTTGCAGGAGCGCGACGACTACACGACGATCCGTGAACTCGTGCCGGGTGGCCCGGCGCAATTGTCCGGCAAGCTGGCGGTCGGAGACCGCATTACCGGTGTCGGTCAAGGCAAGGACGGCCCGGTAAAGGAAGTGGTGGGCACGCGCCTTGATGAAATCGTACAAATGATACGAGGGAAAAAAGATTCTGTCGTCCGCTTGGACATCCTGCCGGCGGATGTCGGGCCAGATGGCAGCCATCGTCTCATCAGCCTGACGCGCGATAAGATAAGCCTCGAAAAACAGGCCGCGAGGAAGACCATCCTGTCCATAAAGGATGGCAAGGCAACGCGCAAAATCGGAGCAATTACCCTGCCAGCGTTTTATGAAGATTTCGAAGCGCGGCGGAAAGGCGACCCGGACTACAGAAGTGCAAGCCGCGATGTCGCCAAGCTTCTCGGTGAACTGAAGCAAGACGATGTCGATGGGGTTGTGATCGATTTGCGCGACAATGGCGGCGGGTCATTGACCGAGGCGATTGAATTGACAGGTCTGTTCGTCGGCAAGGGCCCGGTGGTTCAGCAACGCGGTGCTGACGGTAGGGTAGAGGTCGGAAGGGATGATCTTCCCACGCCTGCTTGGACAGGTCCGGTTGGTGTTTTGATCAATCGCGGTTCGGCGTCGGCTTCCGAGATTTTTGCCGCAGCGATACAGGACTACGGTCGCGGCGTGATCGTCGGCGAGCCCAGTTTTGGCAAGGGCACCGTGCAAACTGTGGTCAATCTTGACAAGGCTGCCCACAACAGCAAGCCGAAATTCGGCGAGCTGAAATTGACGATCGCCCAGTTTTTCCGTGTAAACGGCGGTACGACGCAGCTGCGCGGCGTGACGCCTGATATCAGCTTGCCGGGCCTTTCGGACCCGAAGAGCTTTGGTGAAGCAAGCTATGACAACGCTTTGCCGTGGACGCAGATCAAGCCTGTAAACTATGCACCTACCGATAATATGGCGGCTTTTCTGCCGAAACTGCGAAGTCTCCATGATGCCCGGGTGCGAAACGATCGTGATTTTCAACGCTTCGTGGAAGACGTTGCCGAGCTGAAAGCGCAGCGGGAGAAAGGCATTATCTCCCTCAATCTAACCGAACGTCGAAACGAACTAGCTGCTCGAAAAGCGCGTCTCAAGGCGCGAGCACAAATAAACGATGGTTTGGATCTTGGTGGAGATGATGGCCTGCAGGCAAACGAGCGCAGCCTGAGCGCTGATATTGCCATTGAAAATGCCCGCAAGAATGCAAAAGATGTTTTGCTCAATGAGGCCGCCGCCATTCTTGCCGATGAGGCGGATTTGCTGGAAGGAATGCAATAGGCAGCCGCCTTGTCCGGGCGTTGAGGAAACAACATGACATCGCCTTGCAGATTTCAAACCCGAAGACATCTCGCCCTGCTCCCCCTCACGCGGCAGGCTTTTCGTGCTCCGGAGGTGCCCGCTTAAGGCTGCGGCCGAGTACACTCAACGGACGCAGATTGTCACAGGGTTTGGTGGGGGCAGCCGGATAAAGCAACTCGCTTCACAGCCGCGCCGAAACGCAACAGCACTTCATGTATCAAAGTGGGAAATGATCGTTTACCAAAAATCCATGGTTGTAGCACTAAAGTACAATCTACCTATCGGTGATTGGATTGACTCATACGATCAAAACGGAGCCTGCCATGGAGAACCGCATTTCCGACCTGCTCACCGCGGCAAAAGTGCTTGCCGATCGCGATGGCAACGCACTGCTCGTATACCTTATCGAAATGGCGCTGATCGAGGCACAATCGACGGCGCGGGCTCAAGGAACCGTCAAAGCCACGAAACCCCAGGTGCTGGAAAGCGGGTCTGGATCGTCGCTGCGAAACGGCCGCCTCAAGACGAGTGCCCACTGAACAGTCCAGCCCCGTAAAGGCCATCCGGGTTTGATAAAAGCCCCCCGAAGGCCGCGTTCTGGAAGACGCATTCGCGGTCTGGTGCTGGAGCCTCACAGGAAAGTCCGGACGGGCAGATTGACGGACCCCCGATATCTGATCGCAGGCAACCGCCGGGCGCCCGATGCTTGTCTACGAGAGCGGAGATAGCTGGCCAGAATCACGCGCGCTCGCTTCGTGGTCGGACTTCAAGTGTAACCCGAATGTAAGCTTTTTGGCCAAATCATAACCTCTCTAGCCTCTGAAGCCCGCGTGATGCAACCGCGGATGGGAAGCGCCATGCCACCGATCGATATCATCGTTCCGCGATCCGCTCCTCGCCGTTGGCAGGGGATGGTGATCGACCGGCTTCAGGCGGAGGGATATGATGTCGCCGTGCTGCACCAGCCTGGCTCACCGACCTGGCCCGCTGCGGTGAACATAACTTTCGCTCTTGAACGGTGTCTCTTTCGCCGAACAGCTCCGGGTCTTGCGTCTCCCCAACCGGAAATTCCGGCGAGCCCGCGCAGCCGTGTCGCGGCCTTGCGGCTGGATCTTACGGGCGATGCCGCGCCGTCAGACGTCCCCACTATCCTGCTTACCTTCGACGGGTCCCGTTTCGACCTGTCGGCCGCCTTGGCGGTGGCGGCGGGGAATTTGCCGGTGATCGAGGCCGTTCTTAATCAAACGACCGTGGTGGGGCGGGCGTGGCCGATGATTGACAAGCGGGAATCCGCGGCGTTTGGCATCGAGGATGTCCTCGCCCGCGCGATAACGTTGGCTGTTTCAGTGGTTCATGCCTTTACCGAAGGTCGGCTCACTGGTGAGGAGCGCGCGCTTGAAACGACCCAGAACGGCAAGGGCACGGCAATGCGGTTCGCTGCCGCCTATTTGGCGAAATCCCTGCCGCGGCTCGGCCGGGAGGCCTTTCGGCGTATACGCTTCCGTCACGCACATTGGCGTGTCGGCTACCGTTTCACCGATGCACCTGGAGTGGCTGAAACAGGCCGGCTCGGGTCTGATTGGTCGGTTTTGCCGGATTCCGGCGATCGCTTCTATGCGGATCCTTTTCCTTTCCAGTGGCAGGGCCGCTTCTTCATGTTCGTTGAAGATTATGTCCATGCAGCCGGCAAGGCGGTCATTTCCGTTGTGCCGTTCGATTCCCACGGAACCCCTCAAGAACCGCGCGTCGTGCTGGAGGAGCCGCACCATCTTTCATATCCGCAGGTGTTCGAGCGCGATGGCGCGATCTGGATGCTTCCCGAGGCAAGCTCTGGCGGCAAGCTCACACTCTACCGGGCTGTCGGATTTCCGGACCGCTGGACCACAGAGAGCGTGCTCATCGAGGGCGAGATCTCCGATGCGACGCTTCTCGAGCATGAGGGCCTGCTTTGGCTCTTTGCCACCAACCGTGACGGCTATGGCAGCACCTCTGATACTCTTGTGGTCTTCTACGCTCCGGCGCTTACCGGGCCTTGGAAGCCGCATCCGCTGAACCCTATCCTCATTGACCGCCGCATGGCGCGCCCAGGAGGCGCTTTCGTTCATGACCGAGAACGTCGCATCTTCCTGCCGGTTCAGGACGGGACACTTGGTTATGGCGGGGGCCTCGGGCTCTGCGAATTGCTGACACTGGACATGCAGACAGTGCGTCTCTCGCAGCCCCGGTCAATTGTGGCGGATGGTGATTGGCCCTATCCGCGTATCCATACTCTGAATCGTTCGGGCAGACTGGAAGTGATCGATGGGATCGCGGCGGTGCGAAAGGGCTCAGGAAACAAGTAACGCCTCGTAGCCGGCACACATCCTTGCAGGCGAGTACTGCTCCTTGAGCCGCCGCCCCGCCGCCGCAAGCCTGGCGCCCAGCTCCGGCTTGGCGATAATGCTGGCAAGCCCCTCGGCGACACCCCGAGCGTCAGCCTCGACGAAGAGCGCGGCGGGTTCGCCGTCCTCCGTCGTCAGGACTTCCTGCAATACGGTAAGGTTGCTCGATACGATCGGCAGTCCGGAAATGGCGGCCTCAACAGCGGCGAGGCCGAAGGTTTCCGTTGTTGAGGAAAATGCGTAGGCATCGCCCGCCGCCAGAAACTCGAAAATGCGCGATGGAGGGACCTCGCCCACCAGATGCAAGCGATCCGCCACGTTTCGGCTTGTGGCAAAGGAGACAAGCGCGTCCCACTCTGGCCCCGTGCCGGCGATTGCCAGATGGATGTCGGGCAAGTGAGCAAGCGCACCGACAAGTGCGATCTGGTTCTTTGAAGGCGACAGTCGGCCGGACGAGATGGCAAGCCATGCTTGCGGGGGCAGGTCGAATGCGACGCGGGCCGCCGTCTTGTCGAATTTTTCCAAAGGCGCGGCAACGCCATGATCGATCCGCTGAATCCGCTTGCGATAGGCTTGCGGGTAGCGATCGAACTGCGCTTCGGTCCAGGCTGAGTTGACGACATTTGCGTGGTAAAGTCCGAGCGTACCCATCAGCGTATCGATCTGCGTGAGTACCCCCCTGACCCCCTTGGTCTGCGGCGCTCCGCTCTGGTTCGCGACGATCGGCCGGACGCCCGCCAGCCGTGCGCCGATCGTGCCAAAGATATTGCCATAGTGTTGGAAGGTAATGACTGCATCCGGCCGCGTTCTGCGTAAATAACCCGCGAGCCCAACGGCTGCCCGTGCCTGTCCCGGTAATCCCCTTGGTGGCTCGGGGAGAATGAAATCAGTATGAGGATCGCCGTCGTAGACGTCGGTCTTCCGGTACATGAACACGGTCCGAACCTCGTGGCCGCGGGCACGCAACCCTTCACCCACCATGTCGGAAATGCGTTGCGAACCTGCGGCTTCCGCCTGTGTCTGCACTTGGACGATTTTCACGTGCGGCCTCTCAAGACGTGCGGGCGACGAGTTCGTCTTTCCCGGCGAGGAGGCCAAAGATTGACGGGTTGATACCTATTCTTCGCCGGGCGATGGAGACCGCGATCACACACCATACGATGATTGTGCCCGCGATGCTGAGCGCAGCGCCGATGGGTCCAAAAAGATAGGTTAGTGCCACCGTCGCCCCGAGACCCAGAGTGTTGACGACAATGAGCAGTTTGAAAAGCGCATGCTGCAGGCCGGTCAATTGCAGAAGGATTTCGGTCGGGCCGCAGCCAGTTCCCACCGTTGCGCCAATGCCGAAGATGATCAGTGTCGCGTGCATTGTTGGCGTGGCATAAGCAGGATCGAAGATTGACAGGATCAGATTTCCGAAAATTACAAATGTCGCCAGCACGCAAAGGGCGATGGCAAATCCGCCCAGGGCAGCGAGGCTGGTGATGCGCTGCACATGTGACCTGTCGCCGCTGTAAAAGGCATTTGATATCTGCGGCGCAAGCGCTTGATTGATTCCGTTGAGAGCCAGTACCACGAGCCGCATGGTCCGGTCGGCAACGAAGATGGCGCCGGCAGCTTCGGGTCCGAGGATTGCGGCAACAAGCAGCGTCGTCGCCTGACCGAGCGCGGGCGGCAGCGCAGTGACGCCCCAAAGGCCAAGCGTCACGATCTTGAACTCTTCCTTCTGTTTTTCGCTGAGCGGGCCGCGCTTGGCGCGGGCTGTGTCGCGCAGCAAGAGTACGGTTTGCGGAACGATCGAAAGGAGCAGTAGTCCGGCCGTCAGGTAGGTCGCCGCGACGGCACTCATCTCGACATGCGTGAAGCGAATTGCGATAAAAACCGCTATGGTCGCCGCGCGCCATATGATGTCGCGCGGCAGCAGGCCGGTCACGAGCTTGTTTTTAGCGCGGAAAGCGCATGACGTGAATTCCGACCAGCCAAGTGCGAAGGCCAGAACGGCAGCGGCCGCACAGAGCGACCGCCATTCCGGTACGTCCCGGCCAATGAGCGGCAGAAAACCAAACGCCATGACAAGCAGGCTGAAAACGGCAAGTCCGGCCAGCGCAACAAGAATGGCGCGGGCCATCAGGCCATTCGCCGAGTTGAGATCGTCGTTTCCGGCATATTGGGGCCAAAACCGCAGCACCGTGCTGTGCTGGCCCACCAGGGAGAAGAAGGAGACAAGACTGGCACCGGCATAGACGGCGCTGTAAAGGCCGAATTGCCGCACGTCGGTCACCGTTGCCACCGCCACGAACATGAGGAACGACAGACCCGCGCTGGCAATCTTGATGAAACCTGCAATAGCGCCGCTTTTGGCCAGCGCACCGACAGACAAGCGCCCGCCGGCTGCAGGGCTGGTCGGTCTGGCGAGCGAGATCTCGTGGTCGCTTATATTGTCACCCAATTTTGCAATCCTGAGATGAACTGATTCCGGCTCGGCGGCCGAGAACCCTGCAGTGCAACATGTCTCTAAATAACGCAAAAGCACGTGGTCGCGCCACCACGAACTCGCGGCATGGTTACTGGCGGCCACGCAGATCGCGCGACCTATGGCTGCAATATTAACGGATGGCTAACGATAATCGCCAATACTGAGGTGGACGACCTGGAACCCGCGGTTGCGGAGAGGAAAAGGATGAAGCCATTTAGCCTTGATGAGCGCACCCTTCCGCCGTTGTTCGATTTGGGTGCCGTCTGGAACATCCTTTGGCAACGTCGAACGATGGTGCTGGCAAGCGTCGGGGCGGTGCTGCTGCTGGCGCTTCTTTATCTTGCCGTGACGAAGCCGAGCTATACGGCAACGGCCTCGATATTGATCGATCCACGCGATTCACACGCGACCGATTTCAACAGCGTCCTTCCCGGAATCGGGACTGACAGCGCTGCGATCGCCAGCCAGGTCTTCGTTATTGAATCACGCGATTTGCTGATGGAGGTCTTGGAAAGCCAGGGTATCGAAAACGATCCCGAATTTTCGAATCGCGGCCTCCTGTCGTTCCTGTGGTCATCCGGAACCCTCGAGAAAGATTCCATCTTCAAGCGCTTTCAACGCCGGGTCTCGGTGGAGCGGGCGGGACTGACCTATGTCATCAATGTCAGCTTTATGTCCGAGTTTTCCGACAAGGCCGCACGCATCGCCAATGCCATCGTTGACCGCTACAGAGCGGGCCTTTCCGGAGAAAGAGAAACCGCGAATAGCGATGTGAATTCGCTGCTTGCCGATAAGATCAGCGGCCTTCAGAAAAACGCCAGCGATGCTGAGCGCACGGTTGGTGATTTCAAAATCAAGCATCAGATCCTGGACGCTACAGCCGGAGGCACACTGCAATCTCAGATCGATCAGGTATCGGACCAATTGATCGCTGCGCGGGGCGACGCCGACAGGGCAAAGGACAAGTATGATCAGGCGCTGGCGGCGGGTACTTTACCAGCCGATCTTAGCAAACTCTCGGAAATACTTTCGTCCAGCACGACCGAAAAGCTACGCGACGATTATAATAAGCGCGCAGCGGAGCTTGCCAATAACGAAACCGTGTACCAACCCCGCCATCCGGTGATCCGGCGACTCCAGTCCGAATTGGAAAGAACCAAGGGGCTCATGGCTGTAGAGGCGAAACGCATAACCCGGGAGTTGAACGCAAAATATGATCTGGCGGTACAAAATGTCACGACGCTTCAAGCGAAGCTTGATGCATTACGCCAGCAGTCGAAGAACTCGGATGCCGCGCAGGTGCAATTGCGGCGACTGGAAGCGACAGCACAGGCTGCCCGCGCCGTACTCGACGATGTCTTGAAACGCGCCGAGGAAACGTCGCAGTTGCGGGGTCTCCAGCTCCCCGAGGCGCGGGTGATCAGCATGGCCGCTCCTCCGGTGCAACCGACGTGGCCGAAGCCGTTTCTGCTCTTGCCGGTAAGTGCTGTTCTGGGCCTTATCGCCGGATGTGGTCTTGCCTTGGTGAGCGGGCCGATTCATCAACCAAAAGATGGCTCGCCCCCCCCTCCAAGGGGACGCCTGCAGGCGATTGAAACGCAAAAAGACAGCGGAACTATGCTATCGCAGCCGGAACCCGCACCCGTCAACTTTGGAGAGTACCGCTTGCCCGCACGCGCGGGCTCCGGGGCGCATTCAAGCATCAGGGCGATCAGAAGGCGGTTTTTTCAAGCCGGGAGCGAGGCCTTCTCGCGCGACCTGCTGCAGCTCGTGCGGCGGATAATTCTCCACCTGACCGAGCACCCCAAGCCCTATGTGCTTTTGGTATCCTCGATACGCAACCCTTTCGAAGCAAAACTTGCGGGTGTGATGATCGGAATAGGCTTCCAACAGGCCGACCAGAAGGTGCTTATGGTCGAATTCGACGGTTCGGCGCGCCCCGGTACCGGCGTGTTCGTCAATGGGGCTAGCGGCCTCCAAACTGTCGTCTACAATCCCGTGACGAGCAGGGGAGGGGAACCCCGTAATCGCTTTACCATAGATGGTATTCTGGCCGACGCCGGGGCGTTCGATTTCGTACTCATGATGGGTCCTTCCGTCACCGACAGCGGCTGGAATCCTCAGCTTTTCGCGGACGTTGACCTCATGCTATTTGTGCTCGGTCCATCGGAGGAGGCGTCTGAAGCCGCCAGCCTGTTGCGGAAACATCTCGGTGCTGACCAGATCCAGCGAAGCGCCACGCTTGTCATCGCGCCCGAGGGAATAGGGGCAACCGAAAACCAGGTAGCGCGGTATGTCCAGTCGACCGGGGACGGCGAGCGGAGCCGCAGCGTCGTTGAGAAGCGTGGTCGATGATGCTTGCAAATAGCAGATGCCAATCGACGACCATGACACGCCGACACGCTCTCGCGCTTGCAGGTGGTTCACTCTTGGCGGCGCTTTCCCGTCCCATGTCAGGTTTGGCACAGGCGGCGAGCGGGCGGGCCGTTCCGTCACGCGGTTTCAATCTGCCGGGCTGGCTAGACCGCAAGGATGGACTTGCTCCGAGCGAGGCGGTGCTTGAAAAACTCCGCCAAGCAGGCTTCGAGACGGTTCGGTTGCCGGTAAACGATACTCTCATATCGGCAGGCGATACCGCCGGACTCCGTCTTATCCATGATGGAGTGACGACACTCGTCCAGCAGGGCTTTGACGTTATCGTGGACATGCATCCGTCCATCGATCTTCACACGGCTTTGCGAGACGATTTCGATACCGGAGCCGAGAGGACGATCCAGGCCTGGACGATTCTTCGCGACGTCATTGCCGATCTGCCGGCAAGCTCCGTTTATCCGGAACTCCTGAACGAGCCGCCCATGGAAAACACGGCGTGGCTCCCCTTGCGGGACAAGCTTGCCGAAAACTTGCGATCCAAATGTCCGCTTCACACGCTGATATGGGGGCCCGCTCCCTATCAAGGAATCTGGGAGATCGGCGATACGCCGCCCCTTGCCGACGACAACCAGATCGCTGCCATCCATTTTTATGCGCCGATGGCCTTCACGCATCAATGTCAGACCTGGGACATCTCATCGCCGCTTGCGCGTATCGCCAACCTGCCTTTTCCGGCAACGAAGGAAATGCCGCTCGTCCTCGAGCGTATCGCCGAGCTGCGGGCGGCCGGAGATGAGCAGGCCGCGGCCATGATCGAAGAGCAATTGTCGACTCCGTGGACGGAAGCGGCGATCGCGTCCGAGTTTGCCGGCCTGGGGCGCTGGTCTGCGGCACACGACTGCCCGGTGATTTTGAACGAGTTCGGCGTGCTCAATTTCT
This sequence comes from Rhizobium herbae, assembly GCF_017873135.1. Taxonomy (GTDB): domain Bacteria; phylum Pseudomonadota; class Alphaproteobacteria; order Rhizobiales; family Rhizobiaceae; genus Pararhizobium; species Pararhizobium herbae. The sequence continues at coordinate 47,388 of NZ_JAGGJV010000007.1, forward strand.
GCGTGGATGCCGAAAGCCGCACGTCCTGGGTCCGCGCCGTGCGTCAGGCGGCCGAGGCGAACCAGATCGGCTGGACCTATTGGGAGCTCGATCAGGGGTTCGGCGTCATTCAGAGCCGACAGAGCACCGAAGGGTTCGACAACTCGATGATCGCTGCCCTGTTCGGAACTGATGGCGGGGGCTGACATGCACGAAAGATATCGCCGCCCCGCACAGCCCTTTGCGCAGATCGAACGAGGCCGGAAATGAGCACCACCGGGGCGCCGATCAGGTTCGGCGCAAGAGATCCGAGTTTGATGCACACCGACGCTCTCTTTGACCTGTGCGTTGCTTTTCTCGCCGTCGTCGCGGCCGTTTCGGCCTTTGCCGTCTGGACTCCGTTCGGGATCGCTGCAACCTTCTTGCTGACATTGATCCTTTCAATCGCGCTGCCTGCGAGCATCCCCGTTATTATCGCGTGCGCCTTTCTGTACCAAAACCTTGTGGTCGCCTGGTTCACTCCTTTCGTACCCGATGACAATACGTTCGACGCACTGCGTGGTGCCAATTTCGTCATCCTGATGACCGCTTTTGGCATTTTCCTGGTGGCTTCGTTTCAATATCGCGTGCGCGCCCTGACCGACTTGCGCCCCTGGTTGCTCTTCAATTTCGTCCTATGCGGAACGGTCTGTTTCTATTTCGCCCTGGGGGTCCTCAACGGAGGTCCCAAGGACGCCGTCATCTATTTCCGCAATACGATCACGCCGTTGGCCTGTTTCCACATCGCGGTCCTGGCCGCCAGCCTCTATCCCCTCGACTTGCGTAAAAGCATATTTTGGCTCTGCGTCGGTGCGATCGTTTACGGCTATCTGGAGCAGATCTTCAGGATGGACTTCCTCAGCCTCTTCCATGGTGACCTTTACATTCAACGTGGCCTCAAGGAACAGATTGAGGCTGGCGTATGGGAAAAGGCGCTGAGGGAAACGGGCTTCGTACTGCGCGGCCTTGAGGATACAATGATGACGACCTTCTTCAATACGCGGTTTTTCAGCGACCTGCTCCCCCCCATCTTCCGGAACGGCGGCCCGAACTTTCATCCGATCAGCTACGCATATGGCTTGAGCATCATGTCGGCCTGGCTTCTCTTCAAGGGGCGCTGGCTGCTGCCCATCGCTGCATTGCCTCTGCTTCTTGTGGTCGGCTCAAAGGGCGCCACATTCATGCTGGTCGTCGCGCTCGGCGCCCGGCTGATCTACCGGCCGTCCCGAGCCGAACTGGCCCTCACGGCCGTGATAGCACTGGCTGTGAGCTGGACGACGGTGGCAGTTGTCTATGGTGCAACGCATGGTGACTATCATGTTCTCGGCCTGATTGCGGGTGTTCGAGAATTTCTGTCCAATCCATTTGGACAAGGACTAGGGCTGGGTGGTAACCTGTCCAGCACCAGCCTCAATCTTGATTGGGATCGAGCTCAGGGAGAGGGAGTTGCCTCGATCCCCGTCGAAAGTGCCGTCGGCGTTATGCTCTACCAAATGGGGATCGGCAGTTTCGCCTTCTTCGGTTTTCTGGCGGCGCTCGCCGCAACGGCGCGCAGGCAGCTGATAGAGACGGGTGAACCCGACTTCCTGTTTGCCTTTGTTATCATCGTCACGGTCTCGGCCAATGCCGTATTGCAAGAGGAGGCGTTCTTCTCACCTCTTGCTCTCGGCTTTTGTCTGCTCCTTGTCGGCATCTCGTTGGGTACGCGTTGGCGCGAAGCGGCGACGGCAAGAAGCCACATACCTGACTGAGCTGGGCAACAGCCGAGGATCTTGCTCACCGCACCGATCGCCGCGCGCCGTTTGCGGTGAAGAACACTGCCCGAGGCTACGTCCCAGTCCATCCCGCATAAGGCTGTCCATTCTTCAGGGGCGACTGCCTGCCCCTTCTGCATTCACGAGCCAAATATGACCAGTTCGGTGAATGCAAGGTCTCCAAGTGAAGGCGGTTTCGGACCTTTGAAGTACTTCGGTCCACTCTCCCTAAAGTACCGGCCCGCCAGGCCGGGGACCGGCTCGTTGGCATCGACGACACAAAGCAGGATTCCTCTTCGAAGAAGAAAGCGCCCGATTGCGCCCGCGCACTGGCCCAGTGCCAAAGCGGAACGGCAATAGATGACCTGACCACATGGAACGAGACCATGAAACACGCGGCGCGTCATAAACACGAAAGGGAAAGCTGTTCCGTCGCAAACACAAATCAACGAACGGCAACCGAGCGCAGAATGCTCCAGGAGTATGCCTCGTTCGCTGTCAGACAGCATCGTCAATTCGGGGAGATTGGGCCGAACTTCAAGCACGCGGTACGGTTGTCGAACCGACCCCAAGGCGGGCAAGAAGGCAAACTGCCCGTTGGAGTAGCGACGGAAACCGAGTGCTTCGTTGATCTTGATCGTTTCGGGCGCTGGTGAAACGTTGATATAGGTCACATTCTTTCGTCTGAGAGCCGTAGTGACCATCTTTCCCGCATAGGGTCGAAATTCCTCATCGACAGCCCAGCTTGAAAGATTGCAGCGGATTTCTTCGCCCTCCCGCCCTTGTCGGGAGTAGTAGAGCGCCAGCAAAACACCGACGATCCGCCCCTCCATGGCCAGAACGAATCCATACTGCGGGAAATCGGCGACGGCAGACCGTTGTGCCATACGGGCCAGAGCCCTCACCCAATGGCTCCGGTGACGTTGCGGAAAGCCTCTGCTAAGACATTCGACGACGCCTTCCCAATCATCTTCATGAATCGGTCGACAGACGAGGCCTGCGGGGAATGCTCCTAAAACAGCCATGTTCAACTCCGAAATATTATTGACAAAGTGGCATTTTCTGCATGATCCAACTTTTGCTACCGTGCCGTTGTTGGCAAATTTTGCCGTAGTTCCTTTTGCGGACGTTCGGTTCGGGACAATACTCACTGCGTCGGCCGTCGACTGAAATGCGAGTGCCTCAAATGGCAAGGGATGTACCCTTCATCGAGACTGGGCCGTCGGTTTAGGTTGCGATCTTGAGCTGACGCCATCTATCTGCAAGGGCAGGGCTCAATTTATCGATCCCATGCATCACACGGCGCCGAGCGAAATGAAATTGCCGCCGGGTAGTCCATTTCAGGCCGGTCTCGGTCGTCAGGTCATGGCGGTAATCCGCTAACTGCAATGCACGCTCATCCATTTCCTGCTTTTGTGCATCGTCATAAAAGGTTGCGATCTTGGCGGCCGTCATGGAGTCTTCTGCAATCCATTGCGGAACGTAGGCGGTACACAGGCGCTCTACATCTGTTAGCAGCCGGCTGACGCCGGTTCCCGCAGCCGGGCACGATGTCTGATAGGCATCCCCGATCAGGACGACGCCTTCCCGGCGGCATTTCTCTGCAACAGTGATGTCACTGAGCCAACTGTCGATGCGGCCGATAACCTCGAAATCGCCGAAAGTATTGACAAGGCCCGGTAGCGCCGCGGTCAACGTTTCCTTCGGGCGCTCGCGGAACGCCTTCGCCCAAGGATCGCGGTGATCGCGGAAAAGGAAGAGGTTGGCCCGGATAATGTCGGAGGCAGGGAACAGGCTGAGATGGTCGATGCCATCGGAAACCCGTTCACCGTAGTAGGTGAGAGCAGTGTGCTTGAAGCGCTTTGCTCCTGCCGGACGCAGATTGAAACCGAACGTAAGGGATTGCCTTGGGCGGATGAACTTGCGGGAAATGCCGAGATCCCGTCCCAGAATGTCGCCCATTCCGGTCGCGAGGACCAGGAGTCGTGCCGTCATTTCGCCATGGCCAAGGATCGCAATGCGTTGGCGGCTCGTGCTGGTTTTCACCCCATCGACTTGGCCAACGACAAAACGGACCGTTTCGGGCAACTGGGCCCGCATCGCAGCAACGAGATCATTGTACAGGATTCCGTAGTGCCTGGCGTATGTTCGGTCCAACACGCGTCCTGCGCGTATATTGACGATTTCATCAAATGCGATGGCGGCGGCGGACAGCGGGTCGAGGAGGCCGAGGCGGCGCAATTTCTCGATCTGGTCGCCGCCAATTTTCTCGACTCGGAACTCTTGGGGAAAGAGCAGGTGACGGTCGATCAGCGTAACGTGATAGCCGGCTCGCCCCAGTACGCAGGCCGCGAGTGTCCCCGCGAGGCCTGCTCCGACGATGGCTATATCGGTATCGGTTTGGATGAGCGGCGAGCTGATGAGGCGATCGGCGGTCATTTCGAATACCTCCAGATGAGGTAGAGGGCTTGAGGATTGGTTGTCATGTAGCGCCAGAACAGCCGGCGCGGCTCCATCAACACGCGCCATAACCACTCGAAGCCGGCTCTTTGTGCCCAAAGCGGTGCGCGCAGGGTCTTCCCAGCCAGATGATCGAAAAGCCCGCCCGAGGTTTTCACGACGCCGACATTTGTGAGGCGGGCTGCAAAGTCGCGCACGAAGATCTGCTCGCGCGGCACGCCCAAGCCCAGCCACAAAATATCGGGTGCAAGCGCATTGATTTCGTCAAGCTTGGCTTCCAGAGCATCGCCGGCAAGATAACCGTGACAGTGGCCGATGACGCGCAGGTTGGGGTAGCGCACCCGAATTGCGGCGACGGCCTTGTTGCTTTCGGCCTCGGTCGCTCCCAACAGGTAGAACGTTATGCCCACAAATTCAGCGAGTCTCGCGACGTCGTGAAAGAGGTCGGTGGTGGCCACGCGCTCTGGAAGCTTTATCCTGCACAGCCATCGGGAGGCAAAGACGAGCGGTTGGCCGTCGGCAAAAATCTGGTCGGCCTCCTGGAAGAGACTGGCTATTCGGGCATCTGTGTGTACGCGTGCGATAACCTCTCCATTGGCGGAGGTAAAATAGTAGGGACGCTTGTCGGGACGACGTTTCCGCGCAGCTGAAATCATCAAAAAGGCGGCACTTTGCCGATCGAGCACAGTGATGGGCAGCCCCCCGAGCAGGATGCTGGGGAATGTGAAGAGGTTTTCCTGAAGAAACGAGACGGTTTCGCGCGGCTGCGCCGTGTCTTCCCCGTTTACACGGAGGTCACTCCCCGTTGTGGACATGGGCAATCCAGACCGCTCAGCACGATCGGCCTGATACCCACCCTTGATTGTATTTGTTCCGTCAAAATCTTCTTCCGGGCTTCCATTGATGCCAATCATTCCAAGTACCTCCGGTTGAAAGGTACATATCAATTCCCGTTAATGAAGTTAAGTTGTTCATTAATATTTAGTTAATACATAAACTTTTAATAAAATGCATTAGTATCGTCATAGTTGTGTCCGATTCTCCTTCGCCCCACGCTGAAGGTACGCACCGACGGCCATGTTCCATGGCGTTCTGATCCGCTCCAAACACGGTTTTCCTCGCGAAGGGACCGTATTGCACAGGTCAGGCCGCGGGCAAGACACGCCCTTGGCGACTATACTTTCATGCAACACGTTGAAATTCTCTGCGTCCGAGCTCGGCCATTTCGATCCAGAATATCTGTCGTGCCACTGCTCCCTTCTTCACGTCCGAGGCGTTGATTACCAACATGCGGTTGTGGAATTGGGTGTGATTGACGCGTTCACAAGAATGCGACCCCTTTTTCAGTTTGCTCTCGCCTGGCTTCCGGCGGAACGGCCTTTCATCTTTTCAATCAACTACACTGAAAAGTTGCATAACCTCGAAGAAAATCTTGGTGCGCAGCGTGTTCCCATCATGCCGGATGAGTTGCGGGAGCTCCACTCGGATATAGCCGTCTTGGGCACCCGCTCGCATGACGAAACGATGCGTGATGCCTGATACGCTGGTAACGGTAGGGATATTGTGGAAGACCAAGAAGCCGTTCCGAAAGATCGCAGGTTCGAACCCTTTCAAGAGTTAGACACGGGACGCGAAACAATGACGGCCAGAAGCGTCGCTGGCAGGGCAAGTGCGGGATTTGCCTGAATGACGCATAGGCAAAATTCTGTCAGACCCGTTCAACCGACAGCCGCAAATCCATCGCATTTATAAAGCCACAAATCGCATCAGGAGTTTCGGCGCCAATTACCAGGTGTCAGGCCGACGATATTTGAGAAAACCCGGGTGAAATGGCTCTGATCCGCAAAGCCGCAGGCAATGGCGATCTCGGCAAGCGGCGCGTTCGAGGCTCGAAGCAATTCTCGGGCGCGGTTTATCCGTTCGTTGAGAAGCCACTGATAGGGTGTCATCCCGGTCGTTTGCCGAAAGGCGCGAATGAAATACCCGCGAGACAGGTCGCAAGCCTGCGCAACGTCCAGGATCGAGATGTCACCTTCGAGGTTCTCAAGAAGAATGCTTTTCGCCAGATCCTCATGCGAGCGTGAAAGGATTCGTGTTCGGCTGGCCGTCGCAGTCGGCCGGCCGCCATAACGTTGGACCAGGTACGTGCCGATGGCAGTCGCCATCTGGTCGACAAACAGGGCGCTTGCTTCCTCCGGTCTTTCGAGCGCTGGGATCAGCGCGCGAGCAAGATTGGCAAGCACAATATCCTTTGAAGCGGTTTCGGCCGACAGCGACGTCACGCCGGACAACTCCGCCTCGTCGGCGATCCTGTTGAGCGACGCAGGCGAAATCTCGAACAGCACGAAATCAAAGGGACTGCTGAAATCTGCTTTATAGGCTTCCGACAGATCGCGGATATAGATCGAGTTCTCACCAAAGTCGTGAGTGGTCGCATGATGTTCATGGAAGATGCGCCGCGTGTGACCACCGAGCGAGGAAACTCCGACGACGAAACCGCGATCGCTGGCCGATGTCTTGACTTGATCGAGCTGGATATCGCTTGTTCCCTTGCGGAATATTCCGATGTCCGAACCGGCAAGGCTCTGGTTGATCGACAACTGCTTCAAAGGGCACCCGAACCCGTCTGTCACATGTCCGGCGGAAGATCGGTTTTGACTGGTGGAAACAAGGACCAAGACGCACAACTTTCATCTCGAAGACCATGGATGCCGGATCTGGCCCACCGCAGCAGCACACGCTCCGCGCCGTCTTCTGGTAACCGGTCGAATCTCTTCGACGAGGATGCTTTTGTTCAAGATAGACATTCCAAAGACGTATAGAAACCTTCAAAGCGCGGGATCTGAGCGGTATTTTTATACAGCCCCCGGTTAACATGATCGAGACACATGTGAGTGAAGTGTTGACGGCCAGCGAGAGACTTGCGGCATGTTTTGGTATCGAGGCGGCAAGGGCACTGGCGATCAGACCTCTTCGCGAGGCGATGCTCTCCGTTGTGCATCTTGGCCATTCCTATGAGGAAGGCCATGATCCGATCGTCCTTCCGCCGGACGACGCGTTTCTGGTGATGCTTTATCTTACCGATGTCGACCATTCCGACATCTGGCCGGACCGGCCTCCGGCACCTTTGAGGCGATATCCCAAAGGCTCGATCTGCCTGATCGGCCTGAAGGATGGTGCCGCTATTTCGGTTCGCGGTCATTTCGAAGCGCTCGCCTTCCATATCCCGATCGCGCATCTCGCCGAACTCGCGGAGGAAGCAGCAGAACCGCGCGTGGATGATCTTGCGACCTGCCGTGGAATCGACGATCAGGTCATCCGAAATATTGGGGCAGCTCTCATGCCGATGTTCGACATGCCGGACGAGGTAAGGGATACGCTGTTGCCGCATGTCGGGCTGGCGTTCAACGCCCATCTTGCGCATCGCTACGGGCGGTCCCCCGCCCAGCGCCTTTCGGCCACCGGTCGGCTGTCTCCCATGCAGGAAAAGCGTATCAAGTCCTACGTAGTTGCGAATTTATCGCGAGATATACCGATCGATGAGATTGCCGATGCAAGCGGATTTTCCGCGGATGAACTCTGTTCCGGCTTCATGGAGACGTCCGGACATTCGGTCCTCGAATGGATTTCGTCATGTCGCATCAGCAAGGCCCAGTCGCAACTGAGCAGGAGCGGTGAAACCATCGCCCGAGTGGCCGGAATGTGCGGTTTTGCGGACGAGAACACATTCGTCGAAAACTTTACGAAGGCGGTAGGAATTACCCCGGCCGAATGGCGCGCGCGCAACCGGCATTAACACGCTTCGCGCTCAAGCAGCGATGTAATCTGTTCCACGGATATTCGCAGTCGATTTCCGCTTCGCCTACTCCCTTCTCCCGAGGCCCCGAAAACGGTTGGATGAAACCGCCAACGTTGTCCGGATGCGGCTGGAAACCCCGCCGCACCCGGATTGACAGTTCAGCCCTGGACGAAGGCGAGGAGGTCGGCGTTCAGGACATCGGCATTGACGGTCAGCATTCCGTGCGAGAAGCCGGGATAGGTCTTCAGCGTGCCGTTCTTCAGGAGCTTGATAGCCTTGTACGCAGCATCTGCGATCGGCACGATCTGGTCGTCCTCACCATGCAGAACCAGCGTCGGGACCCCGATCGCCTTCAGGTCTTCGGTCTGGTCGGTTTCCGAAAAGGCCTTGATACCGTCGTAATGGGCCTTGGCGCCGCCCATCATGCCCTGACGCCACCAATTCTGGATCACGCCTTCGTGCACCGTCGCACCTTCGCGGTTGAAGCCGTAGAACGGGCCAGCGGGGACATCGCGGAAGAACTGCGCGCGGTTGGCGGCAAGTGCGGAACGGAAACCGTCGAAGACTTCCATCGGCAGGCCGCCCGGATTTGTCTCGGTCTTGAGCATCAGCGGCGGCACTGCGGAAACCAGGACTGCCTTGGCGACGCGCCCTGCCGGTTCGCCGTGCTTGGCCACATAACGAGCAACCTCGCCACCGCCCGTCGAGTGGCCGATATGGACGGCATTCTTCAGGTCAAGCGCTTCGACGACTGCGAAGGCATCGGAAGCATAGTGGTCCATGTCGTGACCGTCGGAAACCTGCGCCGAACGGCCGTGACCGCGGCGGTCGTGGGCGACGACGCGATAGCCCTTTGCCAGGAAGAACAGCATCTGGGCATCCCAGTCGTCAGACGAGAGCGGCCAGCCATGATGGAACACGATCGGCTGTGCGTCTTTCGGACCCCAGTCCTTGTAGAAGATTTCGGTGCCGTCCGTGGTGGTAACAAAGCCCATGGTATTTTCTCCTGTGTTTGCCTGGGTGGTGGTTGCAGCGGATGCTGCGACGGTGGAACGGATTGGAAGTGCTATGCCTGCGGCGAAAACAGCGCCGGCAAGAAGGGCGTCACGGCGGCTGATGGCGAAAGGTCTGTCGGTCATATCGGCTCCTGCATAGTTCGATGCGATTGTTTTGCGGCGTTGCGATTGTCTGTGAAGGCATATTGGACCCCGCGAAGATCGCTAACAATCACAATAAAAATTTCTATTCTATTGTGAATTTCGTAATTATCGGCGCGAAAGCACCGCCTCCTTCTGGTAATTCAGCGTGCCCTTCCAGGCTTGTTGATCGACAGGAGGTGGCGCACGGCGGGCTTTTCCGAACCAGTATGGAGTGCCAGGACTTTGCTCTGCAGATCGGCGTCGGCATTCGACACCCGCTTGTGCTGCCTCAGATGCTCCGCCCAGGATTCCACCATGAACCATTCGGTGATCTTTTCAGGATCGGCGGAATCTTCCGCCACTCCCCAGCCATAGGCACCGTCGCGACGACGTTCCAAAGACATGTCGTCGATGGCATGCAGGAATTTCGTGCGGTTGTGCTTCTCGACGTGGTAGTCGATGAGGATCAGAACTGGGCCGCGGTCGTTTGCCACCGGCTCTGCGACGAGAGGTTCCGGCCAATGGTTGGACGACACGAGATCGGCTTCTCCAGCGGGGAGCTTTACCCGATGCATGATGAAGCCTGCGGCGAGAAGTCCTGCGGCCCCGATCAGCAACGTGCCGGGTATGCCAGCCGCTTCGCCGACGGCACCCCAGCCAAGGCTGCCTGCGGTCATCGCACCATTGAATACAGTCAGATAGACCGCGAGACCACGTCCTCGTACCCAGTTGGGCAGAACGGCCTGTGCCGCGCCGTTCAAAGTGGTAAGGACAGTGATCCATGCCGCTCCGAGGAACAGGAGGATGACCACCGCCAGCCACTGCGGCGGGGCAAAGGAGAGCGCCGCCATCACCATGGCTGTTACAATGGCTGAGCCAAGGAGAAGACCGTTGGAATCAAAACGCTGACGCAACCGTGGCATCACCAGCGCGCCACCGATAGCACCTGCACCAACTGAACCAAGCAGAAGTCCGTAGAAGCCGGAATCACCGCCGAGAAGTTGGCGCGCAACCAGTGGAAGGAGAGCCCAGACCGCGCTGGCGAAGGCAAAGAAAATCGCGGCACGCAATAGTACAACGTGCAATGGCTTGCTGGCGCGGGTATATCGCAGTCCGGCCCGGAACGCGCCGAAGAAATCCTCGGACAACGCGTCGTCAGCGTTCTTGGCGCGAGGCCACCAGACCAGCGCGGCGATAACGAGGATGTAGCTGGCAACGTCTGCGCCGTAGGTGACGGCGGCTCCGAAGGCGGCAAGCAGCAGGCCACCGGTCGCCGGGCCGATCGAGCGTGCAATATTGATGCCGAGTGAATTCAAGGCGACAGCACCCTTCACATCTTCGCGCGGCACCAGTTCAGGAACGATGGCCTGCCATGTCGGCCCCATCAGGGCAGCTCCTATGCCGCCCAGAAACGTCAACCCGATCAGCGCGCTGACAGACAGCATATGCATGTAGGATAGTGTCATCAGCGTGATGCTGACGCTGGCGAGCAAGAGTTGGATGGCGATCAGGAACTTGCGCCGGTCGAGGATGTCCGAGAGTACGCCCGCCGGGATTGCCAGCAGGAAGATCGGCAGCGTGCCCGCTGCCTGGACCATGGCGACGGCCGCGGGTGCCGCGGATAGATCGGTCATCAGCCAGGAACTGGCCACGTCGCGCATGAAGCTGCCCGTGTTACCCAGAACCGTTGCGGCCCAGAGGACCGCGAAGATGGGCTGGCGGAGCGGCGCGAAACTGCCGCCGGAGGTTTTTGCGGCACTCATTTGCTCGCTCCCTTCGCGACATCGATTGCTGCGACGATCACGAACGCACCAGAAAGGCCAAGATGTTCGAAGAAGGCATTGGTCGCCATCATCCGCTCCAAGCCGAAAGGCATTTCCCAGAAACGAAGGGCGATGAAGGTCGCAAGAAGCGTAAACCCGGCAAGGGCCATCGCGCCCAGCCAACGAAGAAAGCCGGACAGGACCATGGCGGAGGCGGTCAGTTCGAACAGGATGACGACGACGGCGAAAAAGGCTGTCGGATGGAGGCCGAAATGCTCCATCTCGGCAATCGCACCCTGGAAATCGAAGAGCTTGGTGAGCGGCCCCTGGATATAGGCCGCGCAAAGAGCGAGGAGCGCCACGAAACGAACCGCCGGCGACACGATGAGCGACACAACGGCGCCCTGGCTTGGGATTTTCGTTATCATCATGGTCTCCTCACACGGCCCAGCAGGCGCAACCGAGCGCGCCGAAGAAGCCCTTGAGATCGGCGATCGGCAGCTTCGATGTCCAGGCTCCGGCGTGGTCGTGGCCGTGCACGTTGCAGGAACTGGCGCAACCGCAGCTCGATATCACGGTACGGCGCAATGAGTTCAGGCCTGCGCCCTGCGGTTCGCCCCAGGCGGCGTAACCACCGAATGCGCGCACGGGCGACCAGTCCGGCATGGCCGGAGGCACGTCGTTCTCGTCGAGCGCCTTGAAGTCGCCCGCACCATGGACGATCTTGCCGCCGACCATGGTGAGGTCGGAGGTGAGAAACGAAATCTCGTCCTCGGCACAGGTGAAAAAGTCCTTGTCGGGAACGACGAGATCCGCGAACTGGCCCTTTTCAATACGGCCCTTCTTGCCTTCCTCGTTCGAGAACCATGTGACTTTCTCCGTCCACATACGAAGAGCGGTCTCGCGGTCGAGGCAGTTGGCGCGCGGGTAGAGCTGCATGCCGCCAACGGTCTTGCCCGTTACCATCCAGGACAGCGAGACCCATGGATTGTAGGAGGCAACACGGGTCGCATCCGTACCGGCCGAAACGTTGACGCCCTTCTCGAGCATGCGCTTGATCGGCGGGGTGGCTTCGGCAACACCATGACCATAACGCTCGACAAAATATTCGCCCTGATAGGCCATTCGGTGCTGGGTGGCGATGCCGCCGCCAAGAGCAGCAATCCGGTCGATGGAGCGATCCGAAATCGTCTCGGCGTGGTCGAAAAACCAGTTCAGGCCTTCGAGCGGGATGTCCTTGTTGACCTTCTCGAAGACGTCGAGGGAACGCGAGATAGTTTCGTCATAGGTGGCATGCATGCGCCACGGCCAGCGGTTCTCGGCAAGGACTCGAACCACCTCTTCGAGCTCGCCTTCCATCTCCGGTGCCATTTCAGGTCGCGGCTGACGGAAATCCTCGAAGTCGGCGGCGGAGAAGACGAGCATTTCGCCAGCGCCATTATGGCGGAAGTAGTCGTTGCCCTGCTTGTATTTGACCGACTGCGTCCAGTTGAGGAAGTCCTGCTTTTCTTCCTTCGGCTTCTGCGTGAACAGATTATAGGCGAGGCGCACCGTAAGCTGGCCTTCGTCCGACAGCTTCTGGATGACCGCGTAGTCGTCGGGGTAATTCTGGAAACCGCCGCCCGCGTCGATGACCCCAGTGATCCCCAGACGGTTCAACTCGCGCATGAAATGGCGGGTGGAATTGACCTGGTAGTCGAAAGGAAGCTTAGGCCCCTTGGAGAGTGTCGAATAAAGAATACCCGCATTCGGCTTGGCCAGCAGCAGCCCGGTCGGATTGCCGTTGGCGTCGCGGGTGATCTCGCCGCCATGCGGGTCTGGTGTGTCCTTCGTATAGCCAACCGCACGAAGAGCCGCACCGTTGAGCAATGCGCGGTCATAGAGATGCAGCAGGAAGACCGGCGTATCGGGTGCGACCGCATTGATCTCGTCGATCGTCGGCAGACGCTTCTCGGCGAACTGATGCTCGGTGAATCCACCGACGACACGCACCCATTGTGGGGCGGGCGTGATCGCCACCTGCCGCTTCAGCATGTCCATTGCATCGGCGAGCGAGCGTACGCCGTCCCAGCGGAGTTCCATGTTGAAGTTCAGACCACCGCGCACGACGTGGGTATGGTTGTCGATCAGCCCCGGCAACACGCGCTTGCCCTTGAGATCGACGATCTTCGTGTCCGGTCCGGCGAGCGCCATGACTTCGCGGTCGGTACCCACGTCGATGAATAGGCCGTCCTTTATGGCGATCGCGGTGGCGTTCGGATTTGCGCGATCAAGCGTCGAGATCAATCCGTTGTGAAGAACGATGTCTGCGTGCATGGAAGCGGCTCCGGTCTGGATGGAATCGGCGGCATTGGTCGGCGAAAACAGATTTGAAAAGGCGAGGCTCGATGCTGCGCCCAGGAATGTGCGGCGCGTCGTCATCAGCTTTTCCCCGATGTTGGATCTTCGCGCGGGGAGGTCACCTCCACCACATTCGGCCCGCCTTTCGGGAGGTGACCGAACATGTGCGGCTTGACCTGATGAAGCCAGGAAACGGCAGCAGGCTCGCGAGCCCAGATGCTTTTTGCCAGCGGCACAAGCTGTTCGCCGACAAGGATTCCAAGTAGACCAATGAGAGCGACGACAGGCGGGGCAGGCGAGCGGACATTGAGCAGGCTGTAGATCACGCCCACCAGCAGACCGGCACCGAGTGACAAAAGATAGAGTTTCATGAGGGGACCTCGCGTGGTGAAAAAATCACTCCGGCAGGAACCTGTTTCCGACCGGAGTGATTGGCGGTTTACTTCGCGGGGTTCGGACCGATCCGTTTGCCGTGCGTGACGCGTTCGGCGCCGCCGTGAACATGGGTAACAGCATAATCGATGCCCATGCCGTAGGCTCCGGAATGCTCCTTCACCAGCGACGTGACCGCGTCATAGGTTTCCTTTCGGGCCCAGTCGCGCTGCCATTCAAGCAGGACCTGCTGCCAGGTGACGGGAATGACGCCTGCCTGCACCATGCGGTCCATGGCATACTTGTGCGCATCGACCGAGGTGCCACCGGAAGCATCGGCTACCATGTAGATCTCATAGTCGGTATCGTGCATGCAGGAGAGCGCGAAAGTCGTGTTGCAAACCTCCGTCCAGAGGCCGGCGACGACGATCTTCTTGCGGCCATCAGCGGCATGCTTGGCGAGGGCGTCGCGGACGTTCTGATCGTCCCAGGAGTTCATCGAGGTGCGTTCGAGGATGTCGTTCCCGGGGACGACGGCGAGCAGCTCGGGGAATGTGTTGCCGGAAAACGAGTCCGTTTCCACCGTTGTGATCGTGGTCGGGATGTTGAATATCCTGGCTGCCTTGGCGAGACCGACAACGTTGTTCTTCAAGACCTGGCGGTCGATCGACTGGACGCCAAAAGCCATCTGCGGCTGCTGATCGATGAAGATGATCTGGCTGTTCTGCGGGGTGAGGACCTGAAGCTTGTTGGACATCTGATGTTTTCCTTTCAGTTGGATTGAAGACAGGCATGGAGCATGGAAGACGACGCGTCTTGAACATTGGGACGCTGGATTGCAGGAAAGCGACGCGGCCGGGCGTTAGGCCGCAAGCGGGGTGAGCCCGGCCTCGATCTGGTCACGGTAAGGCTCGTAACGGGCCGGCAGCTTCAGAACCTCGCCAAGATGCGCCGTGTCTTCGTCGCGGCTGAAACCAGGTTCATTGGTTGCGATCTCGAACAGCACGCCGCCGGGAGTGCGGAAGTAAATCGCCCAGAAGTAGTCGCGGTCGATCACCGGGGTGACCTGGTAGCCCGTATCCATCAGCGCCTTGCGGACTTCGAGCTGCTTTTCGCGATTCTCGACGGCGAAGGCGATGTGATGCACCGAACCCGCTGCCTGCCTTGCGAAGGGCGTTTGGGGAAGTGCCTCAAGGTCGATCGTGTCGGCGCCGTTTCCGCCTGGGATGATGAAGCGAGTGACATCGCCTTCGGTCTCGGCACGTTCGTAGCCCATGAACCCAAGAAGTTCGGCGGTGGCAGCCTTGTCATGCAGGCGGAACTTGGCTCCGGAGAACCCTCGTATGGCGACGCTGTCAGCGATACCAGCTCCGTTCCAAGCACTGCGGGCGTCGTCTGCCGTCTCGATCAGAGCAAATCCTTCGCCATCGGGTCCATTGAACCGTAGGCGGTCAGCACCGAAAGTTCTATCCGCCTGCAGGTTGCTGGCGCCCCTTGTTGTCAGTCGATCCTGCCAGAAGGAGAGGGAGCCTTTCGGGACGGCGAACTGCGTCTCGCTGACTTCGCCAACGCCCGGCCGGCCGCGCATCACGTTGGGGAATGGGAAGTAGGTCATGACGGTGCCGGGTGTCCCCGCTTCATCACCATAGTAAAGGTGATAGACGTTCGGGTCGTCGAAGTTGACGGTCTTCTTGACGCGGCGCAGGCCGAGTGTGTCCGTGAAGAACGTATTGTTCTGGCGGGCATCCGATGCCATGGACGTGATGTGGTGCAGTCCTTTGATATCCTTGATCATGATGTCGACCTTCCGTGGTTGTTCGTCTCGTCTGATGGGAAATCTACGCCAGTTGATCAAATGCCGGAATTGCAATAATAATTGTCAATGAATTGCGCTGGATGAAATAATCGAATGAACGACTACAAAGCTCTGCGAACATTCCTCCTCGCCGCTGAAAAGCGGAACTTCGCCCAGGTCGCGCGCGAACTGGACATGACACCCGCAGCCGTCACGCGGGCAATCGCCGCTCTGGAAGACGACCTAGGCGTCCAACTCTTCGTTCGAACGACCCGGCACGTATCGCTGACCACCGACGGAGCAATCTTTGCCGCACAGATACAGCCCG
Source organism: Rhizobium herbae (assembly GCF_017873135.1). Classification (GTDB taxonomy): domain Bacteria; phylum Pseudomonadota; class Alphaproteobacteria; order Rhizobiales; family Rhizobiaceae; genus Pararhizobium; species Pararhizobium herbae. Next base: position 63,156 of record NZ_JAGGJV010000007.1, read on the forward strand.
CGGTTCAGGCACTCGAAAACGCCCGCAAGGATGTGATGAACACGCATAAGGCAGATCATGGCCGGCTTCGGATCAGCGCGCCGACCTGGTTCGGTCAGCAAATCCTGCCACCCATCTTGTCGGGATTTAAGGAACGCTATCCCAGGATCAATTTTGAAATTTCCTTGGCGGACGGGCTCGTGAACATCATCGACGATGACTACGATCTGGCGATCCGCATCTCCGCGGCACCATCGGACAAGTTCACCATCTGGCGGAAGATTAGTCTCGTGCGGCGCATTCTCGTTGCAGCACCCGGAAGCCGATTTGCAAACATGGAGCATCCCAGCGAGCTGACACCCGACGATTGCCTTGCCTACAGTGGTGAAAGCAAACGGGAGACCTGGTCATTATCGGATGGCAGCGGCAGTGCGACAATATCTGCGGGCCGCGCGTTCAGTACCAACAGCGGAGATGTTCTGGCCGACATGGCTGCGGAGGGTGCCGGGGTTGCTATGCTCCCCAAGTTCCACGTGGCCGAGCATCTGCGCACGGCAAGGCTGGTTCATGTGCTTCAGAACTGGTCACCACCGGATTTGTGGCTAACGTTATATTACCCGCCGTATCAGGCGCTGCCTCCACGCATTGCCTCGTTTTCAAAATTCTTCGAACAACAAGTACCGGCGTTTATAACCGCGATCGAGTGATCTTCGCCATCATAAAGCGCCGCTGGTCTTGCCAAACCCTCCAAAGAAACTGTTACGGCGTCAGGTTTTGCAAAATGCCACCGGAAATGGCGGAGCGCCCGGATTTCGCCTCGGGGGAATATCATTCCGCAATGATCTGCCACCACGCGGATCCACACCGCCACGTCGCTGGCGCTTCCGGGATTGGCGGACGGCAGGGAAGCAACATTGTAAAAACCCCTGGGCGCCCCACCGCGATGTCAAAGGAAATAGGTCCTTTTCAAATTCTACGGTAGTAGATGAAACAACCATTCCTTTTCGAAAAGATGCCCCAATGCCCTTTAGCGACCCTCACCATCCTCTCTGGAAGCCAGAAAACCTGCGTCGCGCTATCCATGCGGCGGGCGTGGCGCTGTGGTCGTGGAACGTCACCAACGACCGTTTTGCCATGGACGAGCAGGCGTTCAATCTTTGGGGACTTGTCAAAAGCGGCGAGGTAAAATTCGAAGATCTGTCAGCGCATATTCACCCGGCCGATCGGGATCGGGTGCGCGCTGCCTTCACGGCGACACGGGGAATTGTTGGAGCCTACGAAATAGACTTCCGCATTTTGGTAGGCGACGAGATCCGGTGGATATCGGCACGCGGACTGGGCGACGACGCCGCTCTCCACGATGGACAGATGTTCGGAGTTTTTCTGGACGTAACCGGACGCAAGCAGGCTGAAGAAGGCAATGAGCTGCTCGCCGGCGAAATGAGCCATCGAGTCAAGAATCTCCTGGCTATTGCCGTGGGCCTTACCAATATCACCTCTCAGTCGACGACAACCGCCAAGGAAATGGCGAAGGAACTGACGGGGCGATTGGCGGCCCTGGGTCGAGCACACGACCTCGTACGCCCGCTTCCGGGAAATCAGGGACATGCAGCCCTTTTGGGCGACCTTCTGTCGGTCCTGCTGTCACCTTATGAAGATATGGGAGCCTTCAAAGGCCGTATCCGGGTTGCAGTACCTCGCATGGGAGTAGGTGAAGCGGCGGCCACTGCCTTGTCCCTTATCTTCCACGAACTGGCGACGAACTCCTTGAAATACGGAGCACTCTCCGCAGATACGGGAATCCTGGATGTCTCCGGCTTCACTGACGACGACGAGGTTACGCTGACATGGACCGAGCGAGGCGGGCCGACGGTTGAATATCCAAGCGAGCCGCAGGGCTATGGAAGCAAGTTGCTCAATCGAAGCGTAAGCGGCCAACTCGGCGGGACGATCACATACGACTGGTCGCCCAAGGGCGTCGTCGTTGTTCTCAAGCTGCGCAGCGAGAGACTGGCGAAGTAAATCATCGCGATGATAGAGATGCGGAAACTTGGCGTCCCCGGTTCTGTTGAACCCTCTCAGGCGGCAGACAGAAACAATCTTGTTTTGCCATTTCAAGCGCTCCCAAGGGCCCGGAATGGGGAGAGCCATGTCTCGCGGGCCGATCGCAATACTGATGTCCGCGCCGGCACTCAGGTTCCGGCAAGCGATCGGAGATCACCGCTTTGAGCTTCGAGCATGGCGGCAGCTTTCGTGTATCCGCCACCCATTCCGTCCAGGAAATGAAGATGGGAGTTCGGATTGCGCGAAGGCACCAGGCAAGTCATCAGGGCATGGGACTGGCGATGCAGTCCGAAGCTGATTTCCCCCCGATCTCTCGCTGCGATCAGAAGGGCTTCGACCGTTGCGCTTTGTTCAGGCGTGCAGTCCAACGTCAAACGCAAGACGTCGTCATACCTGCGATAGTCGGAATTCGAAACGACATCGGACCAGCCCCTGCCACCGAGATACTCCTCGACGTCCTGCGTAACGGCGATGTCGTCCGGTACCGGGTGTGAACCTCGCTCGCCAGCCTCAAAAATCGCGAGCGTGCGTCTTGCCAGCATCGTGAAGATCGCAGGCTCTACCTGATCCCGAGGCTCCACAAGAAGGGAGAGAATTTCACCGCGCCTATTGGGGATGGGAGCCCATTCGCAGGTCAGGCCTGTCAGGTCGGGGGTCGAATGTCCCAAGCCGGGCGGTATGACATATCTCCCGGCTTTGATCTGGCGGTCGGCCCAATTCAGTCCACCTCCGGCGAACATCGCATAGGTGGCGGTTTCCGACGCTGCATACCGGGCAACTTTCACGTCGCTGCCACCTGAGCGGATATCCTTTACCGAGACCAAGCCGATCCGGAGATCGAGCTGCAGCTCGTTTCGCGTGTAGCTGGCGGTTTGCTGGAGGACGGATGCCGCAATCTCCCGGCGCTCGGGATGCAGGGCGAACGCGGCACCGTCACCGCGAAACACGAACGGAAAATCGAAGCTGTTCCACGCATTTCCCAGCGCCGCGATTGCGGACGCGCCGGCATAGTTGACGTCCTTGTAGCGGCCCGAAGCGATTGCCGAGGTGGAATCGACGACATCCGTGATTCCGACGAGCCAATCGTCGGGCAACGGCTCATACACCGCGATGTCCAGCACGTCAGCGAAGTCATGATATGCGTCGGACTGACCGTTGGGCCTGATCATCTGCCATCTCCAAATTCTTCGATGTGACAGTCGGTCACTGATGGGGTGAATTGGTGCTTCGGCGTCTCCAAACAGTTGGTCGGGTCTGTCTGCGCAGACAGACCCGACAGAAGCCGTTCAGACGAGGTTGGTTTCAACGTTGACGTTGCCGTGCGTTGCCTTGGAGTACGGGCAAATGCTGTGAGCGACGTCGAGCAGTTCGCGGGCAATCACAGGATCGACGCCGGGCACACTGACATTGAGGCGGGCGCTCAGGAAGTAGTTGCCGTCGTCGACATTCAGATCGATCTCAGCATCGACCGCTATCCCGGCCGGGAGCTTGATCTGCTTCTGGGAGGCGGCAACTTCGATGGCACCCATGTAGCAGGCCGACCAAGCGGCACCGAAGAGGTTTTCGGCAGCCGGATGCGGCTGCTTCATCTTGACGTCGAGAAAGCCGTCGCTGCTGCGGGCTCCACCGTCGCGGCCATTGGTGTTGTGCGTCTTGCCAGTAAAGAGAACCTTGTGGGTCATAGCGAATTTCCTGTCCTAGGTTTTGATGATTGAGCGTCTGCACCCTGTGCTGATCCAAGAGATACGCCGACGGGACAGGAACCGCACGTTAGGCGTTGTTAGACGTCAATAGCTGCGACTAACGAGGTCCTTAAACAATTTTGGCCGCGAGCATTCAAACGCAGCTCGCGCCATATTTTCCAGGCGACTGGCGACGTTTCCCGCGATGGAGATCGCGGCCACTATCATCATCTAACAACGCCTAACGTGTGCATTCGACGTCCTCGGCGTACCCCTTGAAGCAGCACAGGGGTGCAGACGATCAACCCGATTTTACCGAGGAGAATGATCATGACCGCAATCAAGACTGACGTTATCGACGAGGACCGCCGCCGTTTGTTGGGTGCCGCTGTATCCGGGATCGCAGCCCTGGGGATTGCCAGCTTGCTTCCTTCGTATGCCAGGGCGGCGACGGCATCCGACGCCATCCGCCCGTTTCAGGTGAACATTCCCGAAGCGGATCTCGATGACCTTCGCAACCGCCTCGCCCGTACGCGGTTGCCCGAAAAAGAGACAGTCGGCGACTTCACCCAGGGTGTGCCGCTGAAGACAACCCGGCAACTGCTGAATCATTGGCAGAACAAATATGACTGGCGCAAGGTGGAAGCCCGGATCAATGCCGTGCCGAATTTCATCACCGAGATCGACGGGCTGGATATCCATTTCATCCATGTCCGCTCCAAGCACGAAAACGCGCTTCCGCTGATCGTGACGCATGGATGGCCGGGTTCGATCATCGAACAACTGAAGATCATCGGACCGCTGACGGACCCCACGGCACATGGCGGTGATGCATCAGATGCATTCCACGTCGTGATCCCTTCGATGCCGGGCTATGGCTTTTCCGGGAAGCCGGAGGCGACGGGTTGGGGGCCGGAACGGATCGCCGATGCCTGGATCACCTTGATGCGACGCCTGGGCTACAAGCAGTTTGTCGCGCAGGGAGGCGACTGGGGCGCTGTGGTCACCGACATGATCGGCGTGCGGGCTCCGCCGGAACTGCTCGGCATCCATACCAACATGCCAGGCGCAATTCCCGAAGCTATCAACAACGCATCTTTTGCCGGCGCGCCGGCTCCAGCAGGTCTCTCGGATGAAGAAAAGAGCTCTTACGATCAGCTCGTGTTCTTCTACAAGCATGTCTATTACGCATTCCTGATGGGAACACGTCCGCAAACGTTGACCGGATTGGCGGACTCTCCCATCGCGCTCGCAACCTACATGCTCGATCATGACGGAGCGAGCCTGGAAATGATCGCCCGCTCGTTCGACGGCCAGAACGAGGGCGTCAGCCCTGACGATGTCCTCGACAATGTGACGCTGTTCTGGCTGACGAACACCGGCGTTTCGGCTGCGCGCCTGTACTGGGAAAACAAGCTCGCATTCTTCGCCCCCAAGGGGGTCAAGGTGCCGGTTGCCGTCAGCGTCTTCCCAGACGAACTTTACCAGACCCCGCGAGCATGGGCCGAAAAGGCGTACCCAAATCTCGTCTACTACAACAAGCTTCCCAAGGGCGGTCATTTCGCAGCCTGGGAGCAGCCGAAGCTGTTCGCGAACGAACTACGCGCCGGATTCCGCAGCCTGCGGAAGACCGGTTGAAAATCGGCTGAAACCATCGGCGCGCGGACTGCGCGCGCCGATCCCGCCAGCGGGGCACTCGCAGCCCAGGAGAATATATCCATGAACAAGACAATGCATTTGATCTACACGGCCGCAACCGAAACCACTGGTGGACGCGAAAACGGCATCTCCCGCAGTTCGGACGGCGTGCTCGACATCAGGCTTTCCGACCCCGGTTCGACCCGGATCGGAACCAATCCTGAGCAGCTCATCGCCGCCGGTTGGTCCGCAAGCTTCGCAAGCACCGTTGCGCTGGTGGCCCGAGACAATGGGATCAAGCTATCCACCGACGTGAGGATCCACGCCGAAGTGGATCGGTCATCGGATGACGATGACGAATATCTTATCGGCGTTCGGCTTGCCATTCACGTGCCCGGTCTGGAGCGCGATGTCGCGACAACGCTGATCGAACGAGCGCAACGCATCTGCCCGTTCTCGAGAGCCACCCGGGGCAACGTCGAAATCGTTTTCAATATCATCTGAGGCATCGCTGACTTTCATTGCAAAACCGCGCCCGCCGTCCTCGATAGCGTCAACCAACCCCTTGGGGTATAAAGAGATTGGGTGGGGATTGCTGAAGGTAACGCCATGACCGGAGCTGGGGATGATGCGGCTGATGGACTATCCTTCGGTCCTTTCAGTTTGAGTGTGAGCCAGCGGCTCCTTGCCAAGGACGGCGTTCCGATCGAACTCGGCGCCCGCGCCATGGACTTGTTGATCGCTCTCGCCTCGGCCCCCAACAAACTCATCAGCAAGCAAGATCTGATTGCGTGGGTCTGGCCCGATGTCATCGTCGAGGAGGGTAGCCTGCGCTTTCATATGACGGGCCTGAGAAAAGCGCTCGGCGATGGCCTGGATGGTGCGCGCTACATCACGACGATTGCAGGGCGAGGCTACTGTTTCGTAGCGCCGATCTCCCGGTCCAGCCCGTCGCGCGAGGCCGCTGCAGACGCCGATTTTCGACACGCCATCCTTCCAGGCCGTCTCGATAGGATGGTTGGCCGGGAGGAAGACATTCTCCGCTTGTCGGACAAGCTGATGGTGTCGCGCATGGTTTCGATCGTCGGGGTCGGCGGTGTCGGAAAGACTACGGTCGCCACCGCGGTGGCGCATCATCTCGCCCCGACGTTCAATGGGGCCGTGCTGTTTGCCGATTTTGGGATGTTGAGCGATCCGGGTCTGGTCGCGGCCGGGATTGCGTCCATGCTTGGCCTGTCGGTCGGATCCGACGATGTGCGTCCCAGCCTGCTTGACTATCTGCGCAACAAGAAAATTCTGCTGATCCTCGATACGTGCGAACACCTGATAGACGCAATCGCGGATCTCGCGTCGAGCATAATCGAAGCCGCACCGCAAGTGTACCTCCTGGCAACAAGCCGCGAGGCCCTGAGGATCGAGGCCGAAAGCGTCTATCGGCTCGATACTCTCGCTTTTGCTCCGGATGATCCTGAAATCTCGACCGAGGCCGTTTTGTCATTCCCGGCGACGCAGTTGTTCATGGAGCGTGCCGCGGCCAGCGGAGCCACTTTCGATCCTACCGAGAGCGAGGTTCGGATCGTTGCCAGTATCTGCCGCAAGCTTGACGGGATGGCACTTGCCTTGGAACTCGCCGCCCGACGGGTCGAGACCTATGGCCTGCTTCAGACCGCGACCCTTCTCGACCAGCATCTGACTTTGAGCTGGACAGGATCGCGTACAGCGCCGCCACGCCAAAGAACCCTGCAAGCTACACTCGACTGGAGCTTTGGGCTTCTTACCGAGCCGGAGCGTATCGTGCTTCGACGGCTGGCGGTTTTCGTGGGAGATTTCACGCTTGATGCCGTACTCGATGTCCTCGCCACCCCAAGCCTTGATCAACCAGCCATTTTCGATGCGATCGACACGCTCGTCGCCAAGTCGCTGCTGACGACCCGTCCCCTCGGCGCGATGATGCGCTACCGGTTGCTGGATACGACCCGCGCATATGCGCTTCAATGTCAGACCGACGAGGATCGTGCGGGATTGGCCACACGCCACGCGATGTATTACCGGCGTTGGCTGGAACAATTCGGACCCGATTGGCCGACCTTGTCGACCGGACCCGAGCGGTTGCCGTACTTCGTCAGCATGAACAACGTTCGGGCAGCGTTGGAATGGTGTTTTGGGGAGAACGGCGATGTCGGCGTTGGCATCAGGCTTGCGGCTGCCGCGGTGCCGGTTTTCCAGGTGATGTCGCTCTTTCCCGAATGTCAGCGTTGGTCGGAGCGCGCGCTTCTGGCACTGGACGACGGATCGCGAGGCAGCGTCGAGGAAATGCACCTTCAAGCCGGCTTTGGAATTTCCCGGATGTATCTGCAAGGCGGCCGCGACATGTCGCAGGTGGCCCTCGGCCGTGGCCTGCAGATCGCCGAGGAACGTGGCAATGCGCTCGATCAGTTGCGGATATTGGGGCCATTGAACATGTTCAACCTGCGCACCGGCGACTTCAATGCCGCCCTTCACTACGCAAGGCGTTGTTCCGCAATCGCCGCCACGATGGAAGATTCTGCCACTGTCGAACTGGGCCATTTCTTTCTGGGAAACTCGCTGCATTTTACAGGCGATCTGGACAACGCGCGTATCGAACTCGAGGCAGCGGCAAGAAGCGAACCCCGGCCGCAGCGCACGCCGGCGAGCTATGTCGGTTTTGAAGGAAGGCATTTGGCGGGCGGGATACTTGCAAGAAACCTGTGGCTACAAGGCTATCCCTCACAAGCCGACATCCGTGCACGCCAGGCAATCCGTGACGCGGCAGAGCTGGATCATTCACTGACCCTATGCATCGCATTGCTCGGGGGAATTGCCGTCTTCCTCTGGCGTGACGACCTTCGGAGCGCCGAGGAACACATCGAATGGCTGATCTCGCGCGCTGGCCTGCACTTTCTGTCGCCATACGTCTCTGTCGCCAGAGGGTTCGAAGGAGAGGTCGCCATTCGCCGAGGCGATGTGAAGCTCGGGATAGGCACCTTGCGACGATGTGTCGAAAAGCTCCATGCTGCCAATTATGAGGTGTTCACGACTATGCTGGAGATCTCGATCGTGAAGGGACTAGCCGTGATCGGCGACGTCGAGGAGGGCATGTCCAGAGTCAACAGGACAATCGAACTCGTCGAAAAAAACGGCGACCTCTGCTACATGCCGGAGTTGTTGCGCATCAGAGGGAACCTGCTTCTGTCGATGCGGCCGGCCTCGGCTGACGACGCGCAGACATGCTTCATGCGCTCACTTGAGCATAGCAGGAAGATGGGCGCACGTTCATGGGAGCTACGAACTGCGACCGATCTTGCTAAGCTCTGGATCGGCGATGGACGGGCGCGCGATGCGCGGGCACTGTTGCAGCCGGTGTTCGAACGGTTTGACGAAGGCCTGGACACTGCTGACGTGAGGGCTGCCGAACTCCTGTTAACGACGCTAAAGTAATCTTCGCCTGGCGCTGGCCGGGCTCACGGTTGGTCCGCTAAGGCTCAGGCATCATTAATCGAGCCAGTAGCAGCAGGTTGCGGCGATGTTTTGTCGTGGTCGACTGGGTGCGGCGCTTTTTTGCGTGGCGAAATACAGGTCGAAATTCCCTTTTCCTTCAATCCGTTGCGGAACCAGTCGGGGTCGTAGCCGCGATCAGCAAGCAGTTCCCTGGCTTTCGGCAGTTGGTCGGGCAGATGCCGGGCACCCTGATAGTCGCTGGCATTGCCTGCGGTGAGGAAGAGCAGCAAGGGCTGCCTCAATCCGTCTGTCACTGCGTGCAGCCTGGAGTTCAGGCCGCCCTTCGTTCGTCCGATACAGCGGGAAAGAGCCCCTTTTCAAGCAGGCTGGCCGCGGTGCGATGGGCTTTGAGATGGGTGGCGTCGATCGTCAGCCTGTCGGGTTGGCCCGGCTTGCCGGCAAGCGCCTCGAATATCCGGTTGAAGGCGCCGAGGCGCGTTTCGTCGAAGAAGACGGTAATCTGAAGGACATCTTCGAGAATTCCAGATCCGACCGTTTCCGGCCATTCATCAGGGATAGTCCCGCGACTATTCCAACAGCTGGTCAAAATGGGGAATGTAACCATGAAAACCGATCGAATCGGGCCGCTCATTTTGATCTCGTCGCCAGGATCGAGCATCGGCTCATTGCGCATTCCGTCGGGTTCATCGTAGGTAATGGCTTCGCCGCGCTGTTTTCTTGGCGCCTACAACAGTGGACCGCTGTCATGACGACCCTTCAGCAGGTTGCTTCTCGTGCTGGCTGTTCGCTTGCAACAGTCTCGCGTGTTCTGAACCGCACCGGCCCGGTCAGCGACGAGATGGTGCGGAAAGTCCGGCGCGCCGCGGCCGAACTTGGCTATCGTCCGGCGGGAGGCCCACCGGGTTCGGCAAAACGCCGACCGGTTATCGGTGTCCTCATTCCCAGTATCACCAATCCTGTCTTTGCCGCCTCTTTGAGCAGCATCCAGAACCGCATGCTGGTCGCCGGCCACGGCGTCCTGATCGCCCAGTCTGACTATGATCCGGCCCGCGAGGTGGACGCGGTCGCCTCCCTGCTCAACGAACAGCCGACCGGGTTGATCCTCACCGTCTGCGATGCGCGCAGCAGCGAGGCTCTTTCAGCCGTTCTGCCGCCGACGGTTCTACTCGGCAATCCGCCCACTGCGAGATTTCCTGCGGCCGTGTGCGCTGACAATCGCCAGGCCGGCCGCGATATCACCGAACATCTTCTGGCTCACGGCCACCGGCGCATCCTGTTCGTTTCCGGTTATTTTAATGCGTCCGACCGGGCAACATTGCGCTATGCCGGATATTGCGATGCGATGGACGCCGCGCGCATGACTGTGCTGGAAGCGTTGCAGATCCCTTTCGTCGATGGTTTCGAAACGCTCGATCTGTCGATGATCCTCTCCCGTTTCGCGCCTTCCGCCATCATCGCCTCCAACGACCTCCTGGCGCTTGGCGTCATCGCGGCCATCAGGCGCCAGGGCCTGTCGGTGCCCCGAGATATCTCGGTCGCAGGTTTCGATGGCATTGCAATCGGCAGGCTGACCTATCCGCCGCTGACGACGGTGGAAATTCCGGATGCGACGATGGGCGCCGCTGCCGCGTCGCTGCTTTTGGACATGGCTGAAAATGCGGTCGCGCCGCGCCATCTGCAGGTAGCGCACCGGTTGCGCCCCGGCGGCACGGTGCGCGATATGCGGAATGACACCTGACGGACCCACGCAACGAAAAACGGCCGCCACAAAAGGGCGGCCGTTCGATGAGTTCAAGTCTGATCAGCTGCGCGGCAGCAGCTTTTCGACATCAGCCGCTGCGTCGTCGAGCGCTTCCTGTGGCGTAGCCGATTGCTCGACCACGCGCGACAGGTTCTCGACGATGGTCTGGGTCACCTTGACGCCGTTGCTGCCTGGAAAGGCATACCAGGGCTGCATCAGCGGCATCTGTTCGAGGCCGGCGCGAAACAGCGGGTTCTCCTTGTAGAAGGTGCCGAGATAGTCCGGCGAAGCGGCGGCCAGTTCATTGTTCGGAACATAACCGGTACCGGGAACGACGACCGAGGCGCCATAGGGGCCAGCGGCGAACTTGGCAAACTTCCAGGCGGCGGCCTGCTTGTCTGCATCCTTGGTCAGGATGACCACGGCATTGCCGCCGGTCGGCAGCTTGCCGTTGACCGGATCGATCAGCGGAATATGCGCGGTGCGAAGATCGAACTTGGTGCCGACATTCTTAATGGTGTTGCGCAGCGCGCCGGTGGTCTGGAAGGCAAAGCCGATCTTGCCGGCCACGAAAGCCTGCTCGCCAGCCTGCTTGGTCAGAACCGGAAGACCACCTTCCTTGACCATGCGATCCAGCACGTCAACGGCCTTCTGGCCTTCGGGACCATTGAAGGCCACCTTGCTTTCGTCTTCGCTGAGCATGCTGCCGCCGGCGCCGAACAACAGCGCGGAAAACATCCAGTCGTCGCCCTGCCAGCGGAAATCGATGCCCTCATTGCCATCGCCGAGCGCCTTGATCTTGCCCCCGAGCGCGATCACTTCGTCCCATGTCTTCGGCGGAACGTCCGGATTGCCGCCGGCGGCGCGCACCAGATCGGCATTGTAGTACATGATCGGGTTGGACGTGGCGAAGGCGAGGCCGACCTGCTTACCCTCGACCTGGGCGAGTTTCAGGATGTTTTCGGAAAAGCCCTTCGACGCCATGTCGCCTTCCTTGGCGACCAGCGGCGTGAGATCGACGGGGATATCGCGTTCGTTCAGCATGCGCAGGCGGTTGAGGCCGATGAACGTGACATCGGGCATTTCCGCCGTTCCGGCCTGCCGCATGATCGTCTGGATGCCTTCCTCATAGGTCGCCGACGGATTGGCGAACTGGATCTTGATATCCGGATTTTCTTCCATGAACTTCTTCGAGATCGTGTCCATCACGTCCTTGAAAAAGCCGGGCATGGGATAGTGAACAGTCAGCGTCGTTTCGGCATAGGCCGGGATCGTCATGGCCATCGATACCGCGGCGGCGGCGAGGGCCTGCTTGATACGTTTCATCGCGTGGTCTCCTTGAGTTTACGGTTGGGAGTTACGGCTTGGGTTTCGACCGGTCAGCCTTTGAGACCGGTCATGGTGATGCCTTCGACGAAGCGCTTCTGCGCGAGCAGGAAGGCGATGACGAGGGGAAGGGTGATGATGAGAGTGGCGGCCATCAGCGCGCCGTAGTCGTCGCCGGCCTCGGCCGCCCGGAAGAACAGCAACCCGAGGGGCGGCGTCGCGTAAGACTGGTTGGTGACGACGATCAGCGGCCAGAACAGGTCGTTCCAATGCGCGACCACCGAGAAGATGGCAAAGGCCGTGACCGCCGGCCAGGCATTGGGTACGATCACCCGTGCGACGATGCCAGCCTCCGACATGCCGTCGAGACGGGCGGCGTGGATGAGGTCGTCCGGCATGGCGCGGAAGAACTGCAGGAACAGGAAAATACCGAACACCGAGATCGAGAACGGTGCCACAAGTGCCGTATAGCTGTTGAGCAGCGACAGCTTGTCGAAGGCGACATAGAGTGGCAGCGCGGTCGCATGGATCGGTACCAGCAGTCCGAGCATCACCAGCGCCATCATGAAGCGCGCCGCGCCGAATTTCAGCTTGGCCAAGGCATAGGCGCAGGGCACTGCCACCACCACCTGCAGCACGAGGATCAATCCGCAGACGATCACCCCGTTGAGCAGCAGGTTCTGCATCGACACCCGTGTCAGCGCCTTGGTGAAATTGGCCATATAGGCGAAGTGCTGCGGGATCAGCGACAACGAGGCGGAAAAGATTTCGCTCTGGTCCTTGCCGGCCGTCGAGACCATGAAAATGTAGGGCGCGAGGAACATCAGGGCGCCAAGCGAGAGCAGCGAGAGCCGGAAAAACCGTCCGAGGGTCAGCGTCTGGGTCATGTGTAATGCACCTGGCGGTCGAGGAAGCGGTACTGGAGGACCATTAGGACGACGAGGATGGCAAGAAACACGACGGTCATCGCCGATGCGTAGCCAACCCGGAGGAAGACGAAGCCTTCCTGATAGATGGTCCACAGCAGCACCTCCGATGCCTTGTTCGGTCCGCCTTCGGTCAGGGTCTTGACCGTTTCGAACACCTTGACCGAGTTGATGACGCTGATGGTGGTGACGAAAAGCGTGGTCGGCCCGAGCATCGGCCAGGTGACGAGACGGAAGCGGTCTATGGAAGATTTGACGCCATCAACCTCGGCCGCCGAATAGAGTTCGCGCGGAATGGCGGTGAGGCCAGCCAGAAACAGCACCATGTTGAAGCCGACGGACTGCCAGATGCCGATGATTGAAAGGCCGTAGATCACCGTGCTGGAGGCCCCGAGCCAGTTCGGGCCGGAAATGCCCAAGAGCGCGAGAAAGGTGTTGAGCGGGCCGATGCTGGGATGGAACAGGTATTGCCAGACCGTCGCCATGGCAACGAGCAGCGAGGCGACCGGCAGAAAATAGACCGTGCGGAAAAAGTCGCGGCCGCGGGGCTCGGATTCGATCAGCAACGCAATGCCGAGACCAAGAACGATCGACACCGGCGTGACGATCGCCGTGTAGACGGTGGTGTTCCACAATGAGCGGCGAAAGGTCCGGTCGCTGATCAGTTCGGCATAGTTTTCCAGGCCGACGAAACGGAAGCTGCCATAGCCGAGTTCGAAATCGGTAAAGCCAAGCACGATCACGGCGATGGTGGGAAGCACGATGAACAGCAGCATGAGCAGAATGGCGGGCGAGGCGAGCAGCCAGGCCGTCCGCGCTTCGCGCCGGCCTGCCGTTTCGACGGCGGAGAAAGACAGTGCGATATCAGCCACGGGCGGTCTCCCGCAGAACGGCGGAAACCGGTGTCGCCGGCAGGCGGCGGCCATCCTCGGCAAACAGCATGACGTGCGCCGGGTCCATGTCGAGGCCGATCGCCTGGCCGGCAACAAGTCCGCGCACTTCGCCGGGTATGACCTTGGCAAGCATGGTCTCGCCGATGGCTGCGAGCTTGGCAAACACGATGACTTCGGATCCCAGAAACTCCAGGCGTTCGACCCGGGCGGCCAGTGCGCCTTGCCCCTCGGCACGGAGCCGCACGAATTCCGGGCGAACGCCGAGTGTGACGCTCGCATCACTTACTGCATCAGACGGCGATGCCAGACGCAATGCGCCGAACTGGACAATGCCATGCGCATCTTTCTTGCCTGGCAGCAGGTTGATGCGCGGCTGGCCGATGAAACGGGCGACCTCGATATGGCTCGGATCGTCGTAGATCGTTTGCGGTGCTGCCAGTTGCAGCAGATTGCCTCCGATCATCACCGCCACCCGGTCGGCCATCGACAGGGCCTCGGACTGATCATGCGTCACATAAAGCGTCGGTACGCCGGCACGCCGATGCAGATCGACAATTTCGCCGCGGGCATGGACGCGCAGGTTGGCGTCGAGGTTGGACAGCGGCTCGTCCATCAGGAACACGCTCGGATTGCGCACCATGGCGCGGGCGAGAGCCACCCGCTGGCGCTGGCCGCCCGACATCTGTCCGGGCTTGCGATCAAGCAGATGATCGATCTTCAGCGACACGGCCATGGTCTGGACCTGCCGCTGGATATCGGCACAGACCTGACGCTGGCCCGGCAGCAGGCTACCGATGAACGGCAGCCGCTGCATGCCGGTCAGCTTGCGCATGGCCAGAGGCACGGCGATATTCTGGCCGGCAGTCAGATGGGGATAGAGCGCATAGGATTGAAACACCATGGCGATGTTGCGATCGGCAGCGGTAAGCTGCGACATTTCCCGGTCGCCGATGCGGATTTCGCCGCTGTCGGCATGATCGAGACCGGCGACAATGCGCAGCAGCGTGCTCTTGCCGCAGCCGGACGGGCCGACCAGCGCGATGAACTCACCGGCTTCGGCCTCGAGCGACACGCCTTTCAGGATCGCATTTCCGTTAAAGGATTTTCTGATGTCGCGCAGCGAGAAAACGCTCATTGCGCCGCCTCCGACACCTGTTTGGTGACAGTGCGCGGATAGACCTCGTGGATTACCTCGTCGATGAAATAGGGCGTCAACTCGGGCAGCGGGACGATCTCGCTCGATACATTCTCACTGAGCGTATGGATGACGGCGCCGACCACCCGCTCGCCCGGCATTTCCCGCTCCAGCTTGTCGATGATGAAGGCCGATGACGGCCCCCAGACGAGTGCGGTGTTCTCGAATGCGCCTTTCCAGGCCCAATGCAGATGGCCAGTGGCGAAAAGCGCCACATCATGCGCTGCAAGCAGATCGTAGAGACGCTGGCGCGGGGCAGGGCGGATACTCCAGTAACCGGTATCGCCTTCTTGCGCGTCATCGACGAACAGCGGCTTGTGGGTAAAGATCGCGACGCGCCGGCCGTCGCGGGCCGCCAACACCTCCTCCAACCAGGAGAACTGCGTCTCTTCCTCCGCATCGCCATGGCCGAACAACAGGCTGTTCAGCCCGATCAGCCGCCAGTTGTCATGGTCCGAAACCCAATAGTCAGGTCCGGCCAGGCGGCGCCATCGCTCCAGCCGGTCGGCATCCACAGGCTGGTCGGAACCCGGCAGATGGCCAACATCATGGTTTCCCGGCACGATCAGCACCGGCATCGGAAGCTGGCGCATCAGTTCCATCGAGAAGGCGATGTCGTCTTCCTGATCGGCGCCGTCAACTGTGAGATCGCCGGTATGAATGACGAGATCCGCCCCCGTCTGCCTGACCCAGGCCGCAAGCGGTTCCCAGTTGCCGTTGAAATGAGGCTTGCTGGGGCTGAGATGGGTATCGGTAATCTGGATGATCTTCATGGTGCGTACTCCGCATCGCCTTGCAACGGCGCCAGGGATCGTGTCCTGGCGCTTTCGCAGCCTCTGTAGAGTGCGTACATGTCAGTCGATTGACGGGGGTTTTCAGCCAGTTTTCAGCTTTGTCGCATAAGTGTCAGAATGGGCGGCCGGGAACCTTGCCGGCACTGCGATTTCCCCGAAACGGCGTCGCCAACATGCGGATGTCCGAGATCGAACCGGACAGGATTGCCCATGGCAAGCGGTCTGCCGGCAGGCTTGCCACGTGTGATGATCACCCGACACGCTTCGATTCAGAAGCAACGATACTCGTGCGAAAGCGCGTGTATGTGGTCGGTGCCAATACCGCAGCAGCCGCCGATGATGCTGGCGCCGGAAGCGGCCCAGCGCTTTGCCCACTGGCCGTAGGCGCCGGGATCAAGGTCCGTGCGGACTTCGGTGATCGCGGCATTGGCTTCCTCGTCATCCTGCTGGGATGGAAAGGCATTGGCATAGACGCCGACCTGAATATCGGTGCCTAGCGCTTCGAATGTTGCCTTGGCGGTTGCTATCGCCGCCTCCATGACTTCCGGCATGCTGCAGTTGAACAGCATGGCCTCGACGCCAAGGACTGCGACAAGCTCTGCGGCAGCCTTGACGGTTTCGTTCGAGCGCAGCAATGGCTCGGGCATGTCGGAAGGTGTAATATCGTCGCGCAGGGTGAAGGAGACCCACAGCGGCTTGCCGGTCGCCTTGGTCGCTTCATGGGCGGCAAGCGCCTCGGCAAGGCTGCTCTGTGTTTCTGCGAGCCAGAGATCGACAAACGGAGCCATACCCTTGACCAGGACGCCGAGATAGCGTCCGACCAGTTCCGGATTGAAAAGGTGCGGCTGATACGAACCGAAAACGGGCGGCAATGAGCCTGCGACGAGGATCTCCCGATCCTTCGCGGCGTCGGCAGCCTCGCGCGCAATGCGTCCGGCGCGGGCCGCGAGCATCTCGCCGTCGGCCTCGAAACGAGTATCGCCGATATGAAAGGGAACCACGGCGTAACTGTTGGTGGTGATGACGTCGGCACCGGCGCCGATATAATTGTCGTGTACCGTGCGGACGAAGTCCGGCGCTTCCATCAATGCAAGCGCCGACCATTCCGGCTGGCGGAAAGGCGCGCCGATGCGCTCGAGTTCGCGGCCGGTGCCGCCGTCCAGAATCAGTCCACGCCGTGCCATTCCATCATTCCTTGCTTTGTCATCGTGTCGTCAAAAGTCTTAGCTGCTTCGCCTTGGAGAGGGCCTTCGGGCGATCGCTTCATCCAGCCAGCCCGGGCGCATTTCCGGGACCGAGGCGACCAGCTTTTCAGTATACGGATCGAAGGGCGGCGCTAGAACCTCGGCCTTGCGGCCATACCGCACCACCTTGCCACCGAGCATGACCGCGACCGTATCGGCGATCGCCCGCACGATGGCAAGATCATGGGTGATGAACAGATAGGATGTGCCCACCTCGGCTTGCAGGCGCATCAGGAGATCGAGAATGCCTTCTGCCACCAGCGGATCGAGCGCCGACGTGGGTTCGTCGCAGATGATCAGCTTGGGATCGGCCGCAAGTGCGCGGGCAATGCAGATGCGCTGCTTTTGTCCGCCGGACAGTTCGGCCGGATAGCGGCCGAGCATGCTGTGGGGAAGCTCGATCTGGTCGAGCAGCGTGGCCACGCGGCTTTGGAGCGCGGCGCCCTTCAGGCCGAAATAGAAAGCCAGCGGCCGGGACAGGATCGCCTCGACGGTCTGGCGCGGATTGAGGGCAAGATCAGGGATCTGGTTGACGATCTGGATATTGCGCAGGGTCTCCGGTGTGCGCGCGGCAAGCCCGTTTGCCAGTTCCTTGCCGTCGAAGCTTAAGGTTCCGGAAGAGGCCGGAAGCAGGCCGGTGACGACGCGCGCCAGTGTCGATTTCCCCGAACCGGATTCGCCGACCACCGCAAGCGTTTCGCCACGGCCGAGATCAAGGCTCACATCCTGGAGAACGGGTATGCCCGGTATGTAGCCAGCCTCTATTCCCTTGATGCTTAAAAGACTGTCGCGCGCCTGTTCCCGGGCCGGCTTTTCGGACTGGCGCATGGAAACGAGCTGCCGAGTATAGTCTTCCCTCGGCGCATTGAAGATATCGTCGACCGAGCCGCGCTCGACCATCCGGCCGTTGCGCAGCACCAGGATGTCGTCGGCGACCTGTGCGACGACGGCAAGATCGTGGGATATGTAGAGTGCGGAGGTGCCGGTCTTGGCGATTGCCTGCTTGATCGCAGCCAGCACCTCGATCTGCGTGGTCACGTCGAGCGCGGTGGTCGGTTCGTCGAAGACGATCAGTTCCGGATGCGGGCAGAGCGCCATCGCGGTCATGGCACGTTGCAACTGGCCGCCGGATCCCTGGTGCGGATAGCGGTCGCCGAAATTTTCCGGATCCGGCAGGCCGAGCAGGGCGAAGAGCTCTTTGGCGCGTTCGATCGCCATCGCGCGGCTCATCAGGCCATGCCAGAGCGTGGCTTCGATCACCTGATCGATCAGCCGGTGCGCCGGGTTGAAGGCTGCTGCCGCCGACTGGGCGACATAAGTGACGGCGGCCCCGCGCAGGAGCCGCGTATCCCGTTTTGACAAGTGCAGGATGTCGCGGCCGTTCAGTTCCGCCTGTCCGCCTGTGATCTGCAGGCCGTCGCGGCTATGACCGAGCGAAGCCAGCCCGATGGTCGACTTGCCCGCGCCGGATTCGCCGATCAGGCCAAGGACACGACCCTTTTGCAGATCGAACGAAACCTTGTCGACGATCGTCGCATCGCCTGCCTTGATTTCGAGATCGGTGACTTTCAGCAGGATGTCAGCCATTGCGGCGTGCGCCCTTCAGGCTGGTCGTCTTGCGGAGTATCCAGTCCACCACAAGATTGACGCAAATGACCAGAGCAGCGATCGCGGCGCCCGGAATAAGCGCGGCGAAGATACCGAACAGCAATCCATCCTTATTTTCCTTCACCAAACTGCCCCAATCGGCGATCGGCGGCTGCACGCCAAGGCCGAGGAAGGAGAGGGTCGAGAGGAAGAGAATGGCGAAAGCAAAACGCAGGCCGAGTTCGGCCAGAAGTGGCGAGAGCGCATTTGGCAAAATCTCCCGAACGATGATCCAGCTCCAGCTTTCGCCGCGAAGCCGCGCCACCTCGACATAGTCCAGCCCGACGAGATCGGCGGCGATCGCCCGGCTGACGCGAAAGACGCGCGTCGCCTCGAGAGTGGCCATGACAAGCACCAGCACCACCATGTTCTTCGGAAGGACGGCGAGCACGACGAGCGCAAAGATCAGCGTTGGGATTGCCATCATGAGATCGTTCAGCCGCGACAGGATCTGATCGATCCAGCCGCGCCGAACTGCTGCGTAGAAACCGAGGGAGACACCGATGAGAAAGGCGATGGCGGTCGAAAGGGCTGCGATGACGAATGTGACCCGCGCACCCCAGACGAGGCGCGAGAACAGATCGCGGCCGATATTGTCGGTCCCCAGCAGCGCATCGGCGGAGGGCACGTCCCAGACGCCGCCGACCACCTCGGAAACCGGATGCGGCGCGAGCCAGGGGGCAAATGCCGCCAGCACGATAAAAGCGGCGACACCGACGAGACCTATCAGCGCCATGGGCGTAAGGGGCGGTAGATTTTTCATCGCGGATGCCTCAGCCGGGGATTGGCGAGAACGGAGACCATGTCGGCAACAATATTCAACAGGATATAAACGGCCGCAAAAACCAGGCCTGCAGCCTGCACGACGGGTACGTCACGCTTTGCCACGTGATCCACCAGGTACTGCCCCATGCCGGGATAGACGAAGATCACTTCCACCACCACGACGCCGACGATGAGATAGGCGAGATTGAGCGCCACGACATTGACGATTGGCGACAAGGCGTTGGGCAGCGCATGCTTCCAGACGATACGCCACCAGGGCAGCCCCTTGAGGAGAGCTGTTTCGATATAAGGGGAAGCCATGACGTTGAGGAGGGCCGCGCGCGTCATCCGCATCATGTGCCCGAGAACGGCGAGCACCAGTGTCAGGCACGGAAGCAACATGACGACGAGCCGCTGTCCAATCGGCATGGCGTCGGAAACGGTGGCACTGCTCGGAAGCCAGAAGTGGGCGACGGAAAAATATGCGATGAGCAGGTAGCCGGCGAAGAATTCGGGAAGCGATATCGCGCTGAGGGTGACCAGGCCGATGGTTCGGTCGACCCAGGTGCCGTTGTAGAGCACGGAAAGGATCCCCAGCAGGATCGACAGCGGCACGGCAATGACGGCGGCCATCGCCGCCAGCAACAGCGTATTTTTGAGGCGCGGCGCAATGCTCTTGGCGATGTCCTGCCGGTTGCTGTAGCTGCGACCGAAATCGCCGGTAACGGCGGCGCCCAGCCATTTGACGTAGCGGATAGGTGCAGGCTGTTCGAGACCGAGTTCCTTGCGGATGCTCGCCACCGCTTCCGGCGTTGCCTGCTGGCCGAGCATCGAGGTCGCGACATCGCCCGGCAGGATCTGCGTTCCGGCAAAGATGACGAGCGACACCGCCCACAAGAGCAACAGCCCGAGCAGGAGCCGCTTGACGAGCAGCGACCACAAGCTGTTGCCGCTCGTCTTTTGTGCCGGTAAAGGGCTCATCGCCTGTATTTCTGTGTCGATTCCGTCAGCCAACGGCGGGCCGCCCATCTGTCTGTTGTCGAGATTTAACGAATGGCGCTATCGCGAAGTTAGCCGCGACGCAACGGTTTAGCTGCCGGGTGGCGAAAATAGGCTGCCCCCGGATCGTCGTCCGGGGACGATGATTGTGTTGCCTTCGTGTCGGGTCAGGCGTTGAGCCAGGCGCGCTCGGCAATGCGGTAGCCGCTGAGATCGCCGCCGCCCGGCACCGGAACATAACCGCCGACCTTCTCGGATGCGGCTGCCAGATTGTCGACGAAGAGCGGGATAAGCTCGCCGCCTTCGTCCACCAGCTTGACCTGCAGGTCGTGGTAGATCTGCTTGCGCTTTGTTTCGTCCAGCTCGACGCGGGCTGCTGCCAAAAGCTTGTCGAAGGCTTCGTCCCGCCAGGCGGTCTCGTTCCATGGCGCTTCCGACTGGAAGATCAGCGATAGCATGGCATCCGCCGTCGGGCGCACGGACCAGTTGGAAGCAACGAAAGGCTTCTTCAGCCACACTTCGTCCCAGTAGCCATCGGAGGG
Organism: Rhizobium herbae; assembly: GCF_017873135.1. Taxonomy (GTDB): domain Bacteria; phylum Pseudomonadota; class Alphaproteobacteria; order Rhizobiales; family Rhizobiaceae; genus Pararhizobium; species Pararhizobium herbae. The sequence continues at coordinate 84,071 of NZ_JAGGJV010000007.1, forward strand.
CACGCGCTCGACATCGATCGTGATACCGGCCTTGGCGGCCGACGCCTGGAAGAGCTGGGCGGCATCGACGGACCCCGGGAAGCCGTTGTCGGAGACGCTGAGCTGGATGCCGCCGGGCGAGCCGGCCTTCTTGAAATGGAAGGCGGCTTTGTCCGCGTCATAGGCGCGCTGCGGAATGTCCTTGGCGAAGTAGGGGTTCCAGGATGCAATCGGATTGTCATTGCCGATGGCGCCGGTGCCGACGAGGAGGCTCTTCTGCAGCTCTTCGCGATCGATCGCATATTTCAGCGCCAGACGCAGATCGACGTTGTCGTAAGGTGCTGCATCGACACGCATGGGGAAGCAGAACATGGTGTTTTCCTGCGAGCGCAGGATCTGTACGCCGGGGCGAGAGCTCAGCAGGTTCAATGCGCGGGGTTCGACGCGGTTGATGATATGAACCTGTCCGCTGAGAAGGGCTGCCATGCGCGCCGTCGCATCGCTCATCGCAATGGTTTCGACCGAGTCGACATGGGCGCGGTCGGATGCCCAGTAGTTCGGATTGCGCTTGGTCAGGGCGCGAACGCCGGGCTGAAAGTCTTCGAGAATGAAGGCGCCGGTGCCGATGCCCTTGTCGAAGTCGCCCCCATCAGGGCCGATGCCCATGTGATAATCGACGAGTGCAGCCGGGAAATCGGCATTGCCTGCGCTCAGCGTTACGGTAACTTCGTGGGTATCCGTGGCCTGAATGTCGGTAACCGCAAGCAGCTGACCCTTGCCCCCAGAGCTGCTTTTCTCGCCACGATGATGATTGAGCGAGTAGACGACATCCTGAGCGACAAGCTCCTTGCCGTTGTGGAACTGGATGCCTTTCTTCAGTTTGAAGACCCATTTGCTGGCATCGGGCGTCGCCGCTTCCCAGCTCTCGGCCAGAGCCCCGATGAGCTTGCCATCCGGTCCGAGCTCCAGAACCGTGTTGAAGAGCTGGAAACCAACCGTATACATGTAGGCTTCTGTGTAGAAAGCCGGGTCCAGCCTGTCCGAGCTCGAGGCCGTATCGAGGCCGAGGATAAGGTGGCCGCCCTTGACCGGCGTTGCCGCCTGCGCGCCGGCCGAGCCGGGCAGCATCAGGCCGCCAGCGGAAAGTGCTGCGGAGAGGAGGCCCGCATTTTGCAGAAGCTGCCGGCGTGTAGGCTGCAGGATGTTGGAGATTGTCTTATGAGACGGCATAACTGATCTGTCCTTGGCATGGTTGCATGATGTCTGGCATTCCGGCACCCGCAACGCTGGCTTCCGGGCGGTCATTGTCGCAAATTTTCTATGGGTTTCTTGTCTCGCAATCGCGCAAATTCCTTCTAAAAATCCGTTAGGAAGGGGAAGAAAATGCGGGTTCGAACCAAATCGATCATCGCGGACAGTTAAGAATGCCTCGACTGGTCGGGAGGCGCCATCAGCGCGCCTTGACGATGGGCCAATAGACTGAGTCTATGGGTCAAGACGGTGACTGCGATAGCCGATTTTAGCATAGCTCTAAGACAGCAGTCTTGCCGCCGCCAGCGACAGGGCTACGACGCCGTTGCCGATGCAGCGCTCGTCCGGCTGGTAATCGGAATTGTGCAGCCGGTCGTTGCGGCCTTCCTGCGAGGCGCCGACGCCGAGCTGAAAGGCTGGAACCCTGGCGCCCACCAGTGCGAAGTCTTCCGCTCCAAGGCTCGCCTCACGCTTCTGGATGACGTCGCCGAAATGGTCGCGGATGGCCGCCATCGTCGTTTTCAAAAGGCGGTCGTCGGAAACCAGCGATGGCACGCCGCGCACGTAGTTTATCGCGCACCGTACCCGCATAGAAGCCTCAAGCCCCGCGCAGACGCGTCGCAGCGCCGCCTCGATGACATCGCGCGAAGCCGGATCCTGGCAGCGCACCGTGCCCATGATGCTAACCGAATCCGGGATGATGTTGTGAGTATTGCCCCCATGGATGGAACCGATCGTCAGGACGGCCGGCCGCATCGGATCGACCTCTCGCGAAACGATCGTCTGGAGCTGGGTGATCAGCTGCGCGGTCGCGACAACAGGGTCGATGGCCATATGCGGGCGTGCGGCGTGGCCCGATGCGGCGTGAACGGTAATGTCGAATTCGTCGGACGACCCATTGGAGATCCCCTCGACGAAACTGAAGCTGCCGATCGGCTCGTCGGGGTGATTGTGGAAACCGAGCGCAAAGTCGACGCCGTCGAGTACGCCATCGGCGATCATGGCGGCGGCACCGCTCTCCTGCGTTTCTTCGGCCGGTTGGAACATCAGCTTGATGTTGCCGCTCAGGCGCGGCGCAATCTCCTTCAAGACGGCTCCCACACCGATAAGCGTCGCCGTGTGAAGGTCGTGACCACAGGCGTGCATCTTGCCCTCGTTACGGCTGGCGAAAGGCAGGCCGGTCTGCTCCTCGATGGGAAGCGCATCCATATCGGCGCGAATGACAAGCGTCGGCCCCGGCGCTCCACCCGCGATGAAGCCGACGACGCCAGTGCGCCCGACACCTGTCACGTGGTCGATGCCGAGGCTTGCCAGTTCACGCGCGACGACACCGCTTGTTCTCTCGACATCGAATCCGGTTTCGGGGTGCTCATGAATGTCGCGGCGGATACCGATGAGATGCGCTTCAATCTGTGAGGAAAGGTGCTGAACTAGGCTATTGAGGTCATTTAAATGGGAGTTCATGTTGGTGTCCTTACAAATACGAGCGTCAAGCGGAGCGCGCTGCATGCGGGAGATGGTCTGACGTCAAGGCATATAAGGGATGAAGATTGCTCAGGAAAGGCATTGTGGAAGGTGTACCAAATCAGAGGCTTGGTTCACAATCGGCCTTCAACCAACCAAGGAGGCAACGAGTTCCGTATCGGCCGCCAGGTCACGGACAAACAACAAAAGCTTTGCCATTAATTATTTGTGCGATGCAGCAACCTTCTGACGCATGCTGCGTTGGGGATCGGGCGGTTCTCGCCTAATGCCGCCAGGAGTACCAGATGCGATCCATTTCCGACACGATTGAAAGACTGGGCAAATTGCGCTCGGCCCACGGTTCCTCTCCGCTGTTCGATGACAGGCTGACCGATCTCGGACCGTTCGGTTCCAACCGGGGTGCCCTCGAGGCGAAAATTCACATCCCAAAGGGGCTCATGCCGCGCGCGCCGCTGGTCGTCGTCCTTCATGGGTGTACTCAGACGGCCAGCGCGTATGACAATGGCTCCGGCTGGTCGCGCCTTGCCGACGACTACGGATTCGCCGTGCTGTTCCCCCAGCAGACCCGAAGCAACAACGCCAACATGTGTTTCAACTGGTTCGAACCCGGCGATATCCGGGGCGATCAAGGAGAGGCATTCTCCATCTGTCAAATGATCGAAACGGTGACGGCGCGTTACGACATTGATCGAAGCCGCGTCTTCATCACCGGGCTGTCTGCAGGTGGAGCGATGGCGAATGTCATGCTCGCAACGCATCCGGAGCTTTTCGCAGGTGGCGCAATCATTGCGGGCCTTCCTTACGCTACTGCGACGACGGTTCCCGAAGCATTTGACCGCATGCGTGGCCACGGGCTGCCCGGAACGGATGGTCTCCAGGCGCTTCTCCGGTCTGCTTCCAGGCATGACGGACCATGGCCGGCGATCTCTGTCTGGCAAGGCACCAAAGACCACACGGTCGTTCCCGCGAACGCTGTCGCGATTATCGAACAGTGGCGCGGTGTGCATGAGGTGGAACACCAGCCCGCAACCGAAGGGATCGATCGCCATCAAAAAATCGTCTGGAGAGGTAAGGACGGGCGCGAAGCCCTTGAGCTCTATCAGCTCGGAGGGATGGGGCACGGGACGCCGATCGATGCCTCGTCGGGTTATGGCACGGCTGGCCCGTATATGCTGGATGCCGGCATCTCCTCGACCCAGCATATCGCCCGCTCCTGGGGTTTGATCGCATCGTTCGAAAAACGGGTGAATCTTGATTCCGGAAAGTCGTACGAGCAGCCCGCCAGTACCTTTCAATCCCCGTATCCTTCAGGAAAAGGGGGAATCCAGCAGACGATCGAGAAAGCCCTTCGGGCAGCGGGCCTTATGAAATGAACGCCGGCGAAGCGGCCGATCTTTGACCAGACGGCCCTCGAGCACCAAGGAATACGCCGTGAGTCACGTTGCATTCATAGGCTATCAGCGTGGTTGAGGCCGCCTGTGTTCAATGTCGAAATCGGACCATATTTGAAAATCGAAAGAAGACATGATCAATAATTACGGACTTTCCTGCTGCTACTCGCTTTTTAACGCAGTCCGAAGAACGATAAAATAGCGATGACGATGACGACGAGTCCAACGATATAGATAATTCGGTTCATGACGGGTTCCTTTCAATCACTAATTGTCGAAACGCACGATGAATGGATTCGTTCCTCATAAAAAGTCGTAGCCTGCTCGACAGAGCAAAAAGCCAATCGACCCGAGAGGATCAACTGGCTTTTTAGATCGACGCGCATCGGAGCAATCGCTTCGACGCGAATGGAATGCGTGAACGGCGATTTGACACCGTTACCTCACCGGTTGCATCCCCTTCGCCTTCATAAGCAAGTCCAATTCGACAGACGACGGCCCGAACTTCGCGAATAGCACTCTCGCCTCATCAGACGAGAGTCCGTATTTTTTTGCGAACTGGTCGAAGGTATAATGCGGCTGCCGAAGCCGACGTGGGTTTCCCTTCGATTGCAGCATGCCGACTACCAGTATCGGCGACGGGGAGGTTCTGGTTGTGAGCTTGCACCCAGCACGTAGCCGACGGCCATTCCGATCGCGGCTGCTAGCAGCAAGACGCTCCCTGCCGCTGTCGGATGGTCGCGCGCTGTCTGTGCGATGGCGCTGCCTTCAGCTTTTGCAACATTTGCTGCTTTGCGGGCCGTAGGTGCAGCAGCATCGACGACATTGGCAGCGCGCTGGCGAATGTCGCTGTAGGCCTGCTGTCCCTGGGCAGAAACAATCTTGGTAAGCCGGGCGACTTCGGTGCGCAGAGACTCAATATCGTTGTTCGTTGTGGATTCGGCCATGGTGGTCTCCTTCGTTGTTTGCTGTGCAACGCATTGGGGTGTCGAGATGTTCCCCCACGACCTTCAAAGTTCACAACTTCGCCAACCCTTTTCCCGACGTCTGCAATCTGCCACCGTCGGCCACGGGAACACTCCACTTCGGCAAATTCGAAATTGGTGAACTTACCGCCTGCTCCAAGGCTTGTGATGCTCAGCGTCTGGCTTCTCCGCTCGCAACTGCAGGGCGCGAGTCAGTAATCGCCGCATTTTATAGCGGCTCATGGAAATAGGGGCAGAGGAGGCGTGGGCCTTTTTCAATTTTCGATCAAGGTAAAAGATCATTGCTTCCATTTGATCGACGGTGAGCGTGACATTTTCAGCCAATACAATAGCCTGGCGCAGCAGGTTTTTAGACATCATGTCCTCCTTTCGCTGACGGCTTTTTATGTGTGAGTCGCTCGCCCGGTTCCACGCCTGCCACCGCTGAGACGGATCGAAAGGTAAATCGATCTTCAATGAAATTGCTAATATTTTAGGTCTGAAGCTGAGAGCTTATGCGGCTCAATCACATGGCGATTGTTGGATTTGCGTCATAGCTGAACACAGCAGTTCCCTCCCTGTGGACAACCCAGGTCATCGTGCAGATAGCCAGTTGATGGGCCCACACCTGGATCGTGGGGACCTTGAGAGAGAGAGTCATGCCCCTTACGGCGGCGCGAAGTCAGAAGTCATGCAATCTTCGGTGATCGGCGGCCATCGACGGAGGGCCACAGGGATATTTGCTCCTTGTTGGAACCAAATCTCCCGTCGCTGCTTTTGGTTTGTAGCGTCCTAAAAATCCGGAGACCTTCCATGGCCAAGAAGTCCACCGCCACGTCGTCTGCCAGCGTCGCGACGATCCATGACCAGAAACTTCATCGTGGTGAGGGTGGCGAGCTGCATCAGCGTGCCGAAGACGGGGCGCCGGTCCTGACCACCGCACAAGGCGGACCGGTCGCGGATGATCAGAACACGCTGCGTGTGGGTGCCCGAGGGCCGGCACTCATCGACGACTTCCATTTCCGGGAGAAGATATTCCACTTTGATCATGAACGCATTCCTGAACGGGTCGTCCATGCGCGCGGCTATGGGGCGCACGGCTTTTTCGAGACGTACGAATCCCTGGCCGCATATACGCGCGCAGACCTATTCCAGCGCGCCGGCGAACGGACGCCAGCCTTCGTCCGCTTTTCGACTGTCGCTGGGAGCAAGGGATCGGCTGATCTGGCGCGCGACGTCCGCGGCTTCGCGGTAAAGATGTACACCAAGGAAGGCAACTGGGACCTCGTTGGCAATAATATTCCGGTATTCTTCATTCAGGACGCTATCAAGTTTCCCGACCTTATTCACGCCGCCAAGCCCGAGCCCGACAGGGCATTCCCGCAGGCGCAGACTGCGCATGACACCTTCTGGGACTTCATCAGCCTGACACCCGAAAGCATGAATATGGTGATGTGGATCATGTCGGATCGCACCATTCCGCGGTCTTTCCGATTCATGGAAGGATTCGGCGTCCACACCTTCAGATTCGTCAATGCCAAGGACGAGTCGACCTTCGTGAAGTTTCACTGGAAACCGAAGCTCGGGCTGCAGTCGGTCGCCTGGAACGAGGCGGTCAAAATCAATGGCGCAGATCCTGATTTCCACCGCCGCGACCTTTGGCAATCGATCCAGTCCGGCAATTTCCCCGAATGGGAACTGCAGGTTCAGCTGTTCGATCAGGCGTTCGCCGACAGCTTTGACTTCGACATCCTTGACCCTACCAAGATTATTCCTGAAGAAATCTTGCCGCCGCATCCGGTCGCTCGGCTCGTACTCGACCGGATGCCGGACAACTTCTTTGCCGAGACCGAACAGGTCGCGTTCATGACCCAGAACGTGCCGCCGGGTATCGACTTCAGCAACGATCCGCTGCTCCAGGGCCGCAACTTCTCCTATCTCGACACGCAGTTGAAGCGCCTTGGTGGTCCGAATTTCACGCATCTGCCGATCAACGCGCCGAAGTGTCCCTTCCACACGTTCCAGCAGGACGGCCATATGGCCATGCGCAACCCTGTCGGTCGCGCAAACTACCAGCCGAATTCCTTCGGCGAAGGTCCAAGAGAGTCACCCGCGCAGGGATACCGCCATTTTTCAGCCGAGGAACAAGGTCCGAAGGTCCGGCTGCGGCCGGAAAGCTTCGCCGACCATTACAGCCAGGCTCGCCAGTTCTTCATCAGTCAGACGCCGCCCGAGCAGAGCCATATCGCCGCCGCGCTGATCTTCGAGCTTTCAAAGGTGCAGACGCCGACGATCCGTGAGCGGATGGTCTCGCATGTGATGAACATTGACGAGGCGCTGGCAAGCAAGGTTGCCCATGGCCTGGGGTTCAAGTCGATGCCGAAGCCCGCCGATGCCGCCATGCCGACACGACAGGATCTGGAACCCTCTCCGGCACTCAGCATCGTGGAGCGCGGACCGAAGCGTTTCGAGGGACGCAAGCTTGGCATTCTCGCCACCGATGGCGCGGACGTGCGGGTGTTCACGGCCGTGCTCGACAATCTGACGAAGCAGAAGGCGGTCTTTGAAGTCATTGCCCCCAAGGTCGCCGGTGTAACGATGTCGGATGGCAGCTGGGTTGAGGCGCACCAGATGATCGATGGCGGTCCATCCGTTCTTTACGACGCGGTTGCTCTGATTGTTTCTACCAACGGCGTTGCCGACCTTCTCAAGGAAGCCACGGCTCGGGATTTCGTCGCCGACGCATTCACACACTGCAAGTTCATCGGATACGTGCCGGATGCAATCCCGCTTCTGGAAAAGGCCGGCATTGCAGGTGACCTCGACGAAGGCACAATCGAACTCAAAGATAAGGAGTCGGTTGCGGCGTTCTTCGAAGAAGTCGGCAAGTTGCGCGTCTGGGCACGTGAGCCGACCGTAGGGTCATTCGGCGGTCCCTTTCTCTGAAGTTTCAAACATCTGGCCATAGCGCGGCGACAGGACGCCGAAGACGGCGAGCGCAGCTGCGCCGCGAAGCGCCGAATGCTGGCAATCGCTGGCCACGACGACGCGCGGGTGGACGCGGTTGGAGCGGGCGGAAATCGAACTGTTGAGCCCATCGACGAGCGTGGCAAGCTGCTCTATCAGCGGCTGCGGCGCCAGGCCGCCGAGCACCACGGTCTCGGGATCGAAGAGGTTCTCGATCGTGCGGATCGCGTTGCGGAAGATCGGCGCGATCTCGCGCACCCAGTCAGCCTCGGATAACCCACGCCTCTTGAAGGCATCGAGCGAAAGATATCTTTCAAGACAGCCACGGTTCCCGCAAGGGCAAGGCTCGCCGTCCGGCACAGCGGGGATGTGGCCGATTTCGCCCGCATTCCCCCAGGCTCCACGCATCACAAGACCGTCATGCATCATGGCGCCGCCGAGGCCGACGCTGAAGAAGAGATAATAATAATCCGAAAGCTGCTGCCCAATACCATAGAGCTGCTCGCCCAAGGCCGCCGCTGCCATATCATTCTCGATGAATGAAGGCAGTCCTGTCGCATCGGCCAGGCGTTGGCGAATATCCACATTCTTCCAGCCCGTCATGGTCGTCGGGCCGACGAAACTCATGGATTCCACGTCGAAAGGCCCGGGGAGTGCCAGGCCCGCGCCGAGCAGTCTGCCACTGCCGAGGCTTGTCTTGAGCTCCATGACCATCTCGCCGATCAGCGCGAATGCCTCGTCCGGCATCGGGTTCGAAGCGTAGCGGTGGCGGCTCTCGACAACATCCCCGAGAAGATTGACCAGCGCCGCCTCGATAAAAAGCGGCGTGAGGTGGATACCGACGGCGAGCCCCCCCTCCGGATTGATGGTCAGCGTCGAGGGCGGAATGCCACGCCCCTTAGGCTCCTCTTTCACCGAAAGGATGAGGCCCTGCTCATCAAGTTCCCGGACGATCGTCGAAACAGTCTGGACCGTCAGTCCCACCCTGTTGGCGATGTCGCCGCGGGTCGTGGGTCCATGCAGGCGGATCGATTCCAGAACGATCCGCCTGTTATACGGCCTTCCCGCTTCCTGATTGGTGCCTCGCAACGCCATGCCAAATTCTCCGAATGACAGAAGATTGGCAGCGCCTCGCGATTTAGTCAAATGGTTTTCAAAAAAGATTTTGGCCGATGATGGCGCCATAGTCGGGACATGCGAAAGCCGCAGTGCCATACCGAACCCGCCGAACCGTTTTCAGTGGGAACGAGAGGCACGGTGGTAAGGATGGGCGATATATGTCGGCGAGACCCTTGGTTGGTTTCCGTTCGCAAGAAGCGGTTGGTCGTGCCACTCTGCGTCTTGTAGACGCTGCAGATAGAATTCCGCCGCCTGGCGTTAACCGTGAAGGGTCCAAATGAAACTCGAGATCGTTCATCGGACGAGCTATGAATACTCGCGGAACGTCGGCCTCCTCCCTCATCGGCTGATGCTGTCGCCTCGCAACGACCAACATCTCCGGACGTTGGCATTTCAAATTGACTGCACCCCGGCCGGATCGATCGACTGGTCACAGGACGTCTTCGGCAACACCGTTGCCACGATCACCTTTTCCCAGAATGCATCTGAATTGACTATTACCAGCACCGCCGTGGTCGAACAGACGGCCGACCCATGGCCGGTCTTCAAGATCGATCCTGGCGCGCACGCCTATCCGTTCACATATTCCAGCGAAGACATGACGGATCTTGGCGCATTCACCGTGGCGACATCCATCGGTGGGCGGGTCAGCGAGTGGGCGGAAACATTCGTGCTCAGCCGACCAACGGACACCCTTTCGCTCCTGAAGGATATCAATGCCGGGATTTTGACCAGCGTCACGTATCGTATCCGGGACGAAGAAGGCACGCAGTCGCCACAGGAAACGCTGGAACTCGCCAGCGGCTCCTGCAGGGATATCGCAGCCCTGTTCATCGATGCCGTCCGACACCTGGGTTTTGGCGCAAGGGCGGTTTCGGGATACGTCTACGATCCCCAAGCACCCATCGACGACGGTGGCTCCACGCATGCATGGGCGGAGGTGTATCTGCCTGGTGCAGGCTGGATTGCCTTCGATCCAACCCACCGACGCGTGGGAGAAGCCTCCCTCATCCCGGTTGCCATTGCCCGGAGCAATAGCCAGATCATGCCTATCAGCGGCGGTTACATGGGTTTGGCAAGCGACTTCGTCCGTCTGGCGGTCTCGGTAAAGGTTGCGGAGCGGTAAGCTTCTTTCGGGACCGTCGTACCGCCCTGCAAGAAAGACCTGAAATCTGCGGAGGCTCATCACACTCCGGAGAATAAGTTGGAACAAACGACCATTCGACCGGGTTAGTTGAATTCCACAGACAGAGAGGAACAGTCAATGGATCACACCAATCACGTTCGCCTCGGCACTGCCGAACTCACCCCTGCTATCCTTGAGGGCGCCACGATCTACGGTGCCGACGACCACAAGGTCGGCAAGTTGGATCATATCCATGGCACGGGTACCGCTAGCAAAGCGGTCATAGATGTCGGCGGTTTCCTCGGCATTGGAGCCAAGCCGGTCGGAGTTCCGCTCACCGATCTCGAGTTCATGCGAGACGAGGACGGCGATGTCCATGCCGTCACGAGCTGGACGAAAGACCAGCTCAAGGACATGCCTGAACATCGTCACTAGATATCGAAGCCCGGCACCCAGTGCCGGGCTTTTCCAAGCTCTTAAGACCAAAGACATCACGGGAGTCGTCGGGCCGCTCTACTGTTGCGCCTCGTGGCGCCGGTGTAATAGCTGGAGCTTCTTACACGGCTCGATGGCGCGACTGATCCATAACCTTGTGAGCGAAATTCCGCGGTTGAAAGCCTTCGACCGTCGTATGCGCTAAAATCAGATTGTCCCCGGTTTCGACATCCCTACGATCCCGCCGGGTCGATCCGAGGAACATGAGATCGCGCAGAGCCTTTTGGAAGAACCCCTCAGCAAAATCCGTTCAATTTAAGGATCTTATGCGCCTCGATCGAGGCACGAAGCTCGTCTTCTGAAGTGCGGTTTCCCTGGTTGGCATCGGGATGGTGCATTTTGAGCCTTTCCTTGTAACGGCTCCTGATTTCCTCCGGAGTTGCGTCCGGTGAAAGACCGAGTGTCTCGAAAGCCTTGGCTTCGAGTACCTTGAGTTTTCGTACCTGGGAATTATTTCTTTTAGCCTGGCTTTGCGCTGCAGCTCTGCGGGCATTCAAAGTCTTTGCAGAACCGGAGCGAACAGTCGACGGGATCGGGATTTCGGTTGCCTGGTTGACGCCTGTCCCCCAGGTTGGACGGCCGCCGGTCGTCGCTTCCCTTTGATAACGGGCGATGTCCGCGTCAGATAGGCCCGTCGCGAAATTGTATCCCTTGTTGTAATCCTTCACATGCTCAAGACAGAACAGCAGATACAGGCCTTCTGCATCCCGCCCGACGGGCGCGCGGTGTGTGCCATTCTTCTCGCAGCCGTCCCACTGGCATTTCGGACCGGTGGGCTCGCTGTGGGCAGCCGACTTTCGGCGCGTCGATTTAAGGCCAACGAATATTTTCGAATCAAGCGTCATGACACCTATATGGAGGTAGAGCGTCATCTCGGCAAGAATTGGATGAACGGGCGGTAAGCTCTTTGACTTTCAAGATACGGGACGACCCAACAAACGGCGGGTGTTCGCATCCATCAAGGCACTCTGCCGCCCGCCGTGGCATGTCACCAGTTGCGGAGGCTGTGGCGGCGAGGCGCGTAGCGGCCCTATCCGCTACGACACGGGTTGCGGCCAGGTCCTGACGCCGCCGGTCCAACTTTCGAACGCTTTGGAAAGCCGCAACACGAGCATGTCGCCGAACCTCGGGCCGACGATCTGCAGGCCGATCGGCATGCCGGAGGCAGAGAAGCCGCAATTGATCGAGGCAGCCGGTTGCTCGGACATGTTCCACGGGACGGTGAAAGCAATATGCTCGAACGGTTTTTCCGGGTCGTTGGTCGGCGAGGCCCAATCGGCAGGATAGGAAACGATCGGATTGGTTGGCGACAGGACGGCATCGACCTCGCAGAACAACTTGCCGGCCGCCCTGCGCATTTCGATCGTCTGGCGAAAGCCATCGACAGCTTCAACGCCCGTGACCGCTGCGCCCTTGGCTGCCCACTGATAGATATAGGGAAGAATCATCGCACGGCGCTCTTCGTTCAGACCGGCAATATCGCCCCAGAACTTTGCGCGCCAGAAGTTGTCGAGACCGTCCAGCATGTCGCGGGTGAGGATCGGAGCCACTTCGGTGACGATGGCACCGGCCTCCTCGAACCGCCGGGCGGCGTCTAGCACTGCGGCCTTGATTTCCGGCTCTGCCGGAAGACCGCAGCCGGCGTCAAGCATCACGCCGATCCTCAAGCCTTTCACATCGATTTCAAGGTCCATCCAGTCGATCTCGTTCGGAGGCAGGCTGGTGCCATCGCGCCAGTCGGGTCGCGACAGAGTGAACATCGACCAGGCTGCGTCCTCGACGGTGCGGGTCATCGGACCGGCGCAACGACCGACGAAATAGGGATCGACCGGTATGCGCCCGTGGCTGGGCTTGAAGCCGAACAGGCCGGTCCAGCCGGCCGGAAGGCGCACGGAGCCGCCGATATCCGTGCCGATATGCAAGGGACCGTAGCCGGCGGCGGCGGCGGAGGCTGCCCCCGCGCTTGATCCGCCCGGATTTTGGGTGGTGTTCCAGGGGTTGCGGCTCAGCGGATGAAAGCTGGACAGGCCAGAAGAGAGCATGCCGTAGTCGGGGCAGGTGGTCTTGGCGAAGACGATGGCTCCGTCTTCGCGCATGCGCGCGGCAATCGGTGCGTCTTCGGCAGCGGGTAGCAGTTCCACGGCGGCGGTGCCAAGCGGAACCGGCGTGCCCTTGGTGGCGATCAGTTCCTTCAGGGTGACGGGAATTCCGTCGAGCGGGCCGCGTGTTTGTCCTTTTTTCCAGCGCTCGGTCGATGCAGCCGCCTGAACGCGGGCGCTCTCCGGATCATAAGCATAGAGGGCGGCGACCTCGGGTTCGAAGGCGGCAATCCGCGCCTCGACGGCCTGCCAGTATTCGGAGGGCGATAGCGTGCCTTCCTTGAACGAGCGCAAAAGGTCCTTGATGGTAAAATCGAGCAATTCGGTCATCGGTATGCCTCTGGATGAATGAGGATGCATTTCAGATGCGACGCGCCTTGGCCGGCTGTGTCGATGGCAGCAGGTCCTCGGCGCGATGGCAGGCGGTTTGCCGGCCGGGCGACAGGGTACGAAGTGCCGGCTGCTCCACGGCGCAGCGCGCCGCGGCGATCGGACAGCGGTTGCGGAAACTGCACCCCACGCCGATATCGGCAATCGCCGCTATGGGTTTCTGCTGGCTGGCCGGACGGCCGAACTTCTCGATGCTTGGTTCGGCGGCGGCGAGGACCTGCGTATAGGGATGGAGCGGGCTTGCAAACACCTCCTGGGCCGGCCCTGTTTCCACCATGCGGCCCCGATACATGACGCCGACCATGTCGGCGACCGCATCGACCACGGCGAGGTTGTGGGTGATGAAGAGGAAGGTCACGCCGCGCTTCTCGCGCAGTTCCATCAAAAGGTTCAGCACCTGTGCCTGGACTGACAGATCAAGCGCCGACACCGCCTCGTCCGCAACCACGAGCTTCGGCTCGGTGATCAGCGCGCGGGCGATCGCGATGCGCTGGCGCTGGCCGCCGGAGAATTCATGCGGATGGCGTTCCGCATGCGCGGCTGTCAGGCCGACGCTTTCGAGCATGGCGGCGACCTTGTCGCGGGTTTCGGCGCGTCCTGGCCGAACATCGAGCACATGCAACGGCTCGGCAACGATACGGCCGACGGTGTGGCGCGGATTGAGGGACCCGAACGGATCCTGGAACACCATCTGAAAGTCACGGCGCTTACGCTTCAACTCCTTGTCGTTCAGCCGGAACACCGCGTCCCCATCGAAGATTACCTCTCCCGAGGTTGGTCTATCGAGCCCCATGACGATCCTTGCAAGCGTGGACTTGCCGCAGCCGGATTCGCCGACGATGCCGTGGATCGTTCCCGCATCCACCGTCATGGTGAGGTCGTCGAGGGCGCGGTTGACATGCGGCCTGGAGAACAGCGCATTGCCGACATAGTCGCGGGTCAGGCCGCGGATATCGAGAAGAGGACGTTTCTTCATCGCGCAAACTCCTGCATGGCCCGGATGCAGCGAACCCCGCGACCAGCAGTGGGGATCGCCCAGGCAGGTTCGGCCTCCTGGCAATCCGCAATCCGCTCGGGACAGCGGTCGGAAAAACAGCAGCCGGGCGGAAGCCTGGCAAAGCCGGGGACCGAGCCGGGAATGGTGTCGAGCTTGCCGCCGTCGGTGCGGCGCTTCGGGACTGCGCGCAGCAGGCCGCGACTATAGGGGTTCAGCGGCAGTGTCAGAACGTCCCGGGTCGGGCCCTCCTCCATGCGCCGGCCGGCATACATGACGACGGTGCGCGCACACATGCGGGCAATGACGCCGAGGTCGTGGCTCACCAGGATCAGCGCCATGCCGTATTCGCGTCTGAGATCATCGAGGATATCCAGCACCTCGGCCTGAACCGTGACGTCAAGGGCGGTCGTCGGCTCATCGGCGATCATCAGGGCCGGCTTGAGCGCAAGCGCCATGGCGATACCGACCCGCTGGCGCTGGCCACCCGACATTTCATGCGGATAGGTCTGTGCCCGACGTCTGGCATCGGCAATACGGACCTGGTCAAGCAGTTCGACGGCTTGCGCACGGGCTACCTTCCATGACAGGCCCTCATGCCAGACCAGACCTTCGGCGATCTGATCTCCGACCGTCATGGCCGGGTTGAGCGCCGTCATCGGCTCCTGGAAGATCATGCCGACGCGTTTGCCGCGAACGCTACAAAGGGTATCATCGTCGAGGGCAAGGAGGTCGCGACCTTCAAACATGATCCGGCCGGTTGCCGTTGCGGCCCCGGGCAGGAGCCCCATGATCGCCAGCGAAAGAAGCGATTTTCCCGAGCCTGATTCTCCGACGACGCCCAGCGTTTCGCCCGCATCGAGCGCAAAGCCGACATCGGTGAGGATCTGCATCTGGCCGCCGGCTGGCAGACGCATGGAGACAGCGAGGTTTTCGACGGAAAGAAGCGGTGTTCCGGTCATGTCCGACCTTTCTCACGCGGGTCGAGCAGATCGCGCAGACCGTCGCCCAGCATGTTGAAACCGAACACGGTGAGCGCAATCGCAAGGCCAGGCAGGATGGCAAGCCATGGCGCCGTACCGAGATAGGTCTGGGCATCGGCCAGCATCCGGCCCCAGGTCGGCGCAGGGGGAGCCATGCCGAGGCCGAGAAAGCTCAGTCCCGCTTCGGTCAGGATGGCAAGGCCAAGCTGGATCGTCACCTGGACGATGATCTGGTTGGCGATATTGGGAAGTATGTGCTCGATGGTGATGAGTACGCCGCCCTTGCCGGCGGCTCGGGCGGCCAGCACATAGTCTCGCGCCCAGACTTGCGACGCCGCGCTGACCGTCACCCGCGAGAAGACCGGCACCATGAACACGGCGATGGCGATGATGGCGGTGAAGCGGCCCGTACCGAGCAGGGCGCCGAGCATCATGGCCGACAGGATCGGCGGAAACGCAAAAATCACGTCATTGGCGCGCATCGCCACCGCTTCAAACACGCCGCGTCGAGCGGCGGCGGTGACACCAAGCAATGTGCCGAGCGAGGCGCCAAAGGCCACGGCAACGGTCGCGATCGACAGTGAATTCCAGGCTCCCGCCATCAGCATCGACAGCACGTCGCGGCCAAAATGGTCTGTGCCGAGCAAGCCCTGCGCCAGCGGCGGCTTCAGCTTGTGGATGATCTGCATCTTGCCCGGCGGCATCGGTGTCCAGAACAGCGAGACGAAGGCGATGATTACAAGGATAGCGATGATGGCACCGCCGATGACGAGATTGGGGCGGCGCAGGAAGAGCGATGTCCTGCGCGCCGCGGGCTTTTCGACGGTCACGGTTACGGCACTCATCGGCTGCGCCCCCTCAGGCGAGGATCGAGATAGAGATAGGAGAGGTCGACGATAAAATTCATGATGATGACGAGGGCTGCGAAGAACAGCACGACATCCTGCATGACGATGATGTCGCGCTGGGTGAGCGCTTGAAAAGCGAGGCGTCCGAGGCCCGGGAGGTTGAAGACGTTTTCGACGAGTACGGCGCCGGCGATCAGGAAGGTGAACTGCAGGCCGAGGATGGTGACGACCGGAACGAGCGCATTGGGCACCGCATGGCGCCACAGCGCGGCCCGGCGCGGCAGTCCCTTGGCGCGGGCGGTGCGCACGAAATCGTCGTTCAGAACTTCAAGCACGGCCGAGCGCGTCACCCGTGTGAGAACGCCTGCCTGGGGAAGGGCGAGGGCGATCGCCGGCAAAAGCAAAGCACCGAGCGAAGACCCAAACCCGCCGTGCCAGCCCGGAAAGCCGCCCGAGGGCATCCAGCCGAGCGACACGGAGAAAACCAGCACAAGCAGAAGGCCGACCCAGAAGCCCGGCACAGCGATGAACAGCTGGGAGACGAAGGCGGCGGCATAGTCGACAGCACTGTTGCGCCTGGCGGCCGAGGCGACGCCGAGCGGAATGGCGATGGCGACCGAAAGGACTATGGCAAACAGCGCCAGCGGCAGGGTGACGGCAAGCCTTTCGGCGATGAGGCCCGCGACCGGAACGCCGTAGGTGTAGGAGTTGCCGAGATCGCCTGTGACAACGCCGCCAAGCCAGAGCGCGTAACGGATGATCAGCGGCTGGTCGAGCCCGAGTTCGTGCCTGAGCGCTGCGAGCGTATCGGGACTTGCGGACGTGCCAAGCATGATTGCCGCAGGATCTCCAGGCAACACATCCATGACGATGAAGATCAGCGCCGATACCGCGAGCAACGTCAACAGAAGGCTCGAAAGCCTGCGCAGAAGTAATACGATCATTCCACTGTCCTTGGTCCAACCATCTCATCGTTTCGGCTGCACGCCGGAAACGCAGAGGACGGATGCCGAGCGGCGGTCACCGGCGGGCGTCAGCTCGACGGCAGTCTTCCGGCCGGTTGCCCCATCCGCTCAATCTTCCCAATGAACGTCGGTCAGGACGTTTGAGGGGATTGGCTCGTTTTCCCAAAGCCCCTTCAGCTTGGCGTTCCAGACGCCGAGTTTCGGCATCACGAACAGGAAGAGCGCCGGGACGTCATCTGCGAGGATCTTTTGTGCCTCGCCATAGAGCTTTTCCTGCTCAACGGTATCGGCCGTCAGTTCGATCTTCTTGATAACGTCGGTAAATGCCGGGTTCTTATAATTGAAATAGTAGGGATCGCGGGCGTAGATATCGATATCCATCGGCTCGGCGTGGGCCACGATGGTCATATCGTAGTCGGTCCCCTTGAAAACGTCCTGCACCCATTTGGCCGGAAATTCAGTTGGTTCAATGGTCATGGTCACGCCGATCTCGGCAAACATGGCCTGCATGATTTCGGCGCTGCGCGGCGCATATGGCATTTGGGGTGTCTTGATCGTGAAGGTGAAGCCATTGGGGTAACCGGCTTCGGCCAGAAGGGCCTTTGCCTTTTCCGGGTCGTATGGATACGTGCCGGTCAGATCGATATAGCCGCGGTCGTTGGGCGTGTAGTGGCTGCCAATGGCGGTACCGAACCCCGACCAGGCGCCGTCGATGACAGTCGAGCGGTCGATGGCCATCATCAGGGCCTGGCGAACACGTTTGTCGTCAAAGGGCTTGCGCGTGTTGTTCATGCCAGCAACGACTTTGAGCTCCGTATTGCCGATCACGGTCACGAGTTCGGTGTCTTCCTTGAAGCCTTCCATCATCTCGGGCGCGGCGAATTCCGGAAACGCGTCGACGTCGCCGGACTTCAGCGCCGCCGCCTGGGCCTGCGCATCGGCGATGAAACGGAACGTCACCTTGTCGAGGCCGAGCTTGGTCTGCGTGTTCCAATAGCCGGGATTGGCGACAAGCTCGACGCGGTCGCCCTTCGTCCAGCTGACGAATTTGAACGGGCCGGTGCCGATCGGCGTCGTCTTGTCGTTGGCGGCGCTCTGGGTGCCGACCATCACGGAGGCAGGCCAGCCAAGCCAATAGAGAAGACTGCCGTTGCGCTCCTTGAGTTTCAGTACCAGCGTCTGCTTGTCCGGTGTGTCGATGGTATCGATTGCTGCAAAAAAGCGCTTTTGGCCATTGGTCGATTCCGGCCCGCGGGCACGATCGAGGGCGAACTTGGCAACGGCGCTGTCGAAGTCTTCGCCGTCATGGAATTTGACGCCTTGCTGCAGTTTGAAGGTGTAGATCAGACCATCCCCGGAGATTTCCCAGCTCTTGGCGAGCTGCGGCACGATCTTGCCGTCCTTGTCGATTGCGACCAGCCCTTCGAAGATATTCTGCCAGGTCACCTGGCCGATGGCGACAGGCGCGGAGACTGTCGGATCAAGCCCCTGCGGCTCGACGCTCATGCCGAGCACAAGCGACGTCTTGGTTGCAGCGACCGTCACTCCCGCCAGAAGCAGGCCTGCTGACAGCGCAACTCCGAAGGTGGCCAAGCGGATCATCCCACCCGCTATGCTTTGAACGCGGTTCATTATATTCCCCTTTTTGTGGTCTCGTCGCTGTAGTCAGTTCACGCGACTGCCCCGTTTGAAGGAAGTGTGTCAGCTTCGTGGCGCCCACACAATGTCGAAAATGTGTGCTGAGTGTAGCGAAAACCGATCCACTAAAGCGTTAGGCATCCTCGATTCGTGAGAGGTCGGCCGGGCTCTCGTCTAACCCTTTCCGGTCCCGATCGTGTGTCCCATTGTTTCGCGCATGAAGCGCTCAATGAAGTCCAGGAGCTTGGCGGCGGCAAACGACAGCTGCCGGTCAGGAGCGACACAGAGATCCAGAGGTGTTCGTACTCCCTTGCCGCCCGCAACAGGCACCGCAACGAGCTGCCCTGCCTGACATTCCCTTGAAACCGTCAGCGCCGGCAGCAGCGTGATGGCCGCTCCACGCAGGACGAGTTCCTTCTGCATTTCAAGCGAGTTGGTGATAAAGATCGGATCGAGCGTCAGCCCTTCACGGGCAAAGAGCGCATCGAAAGCCTGACGCGCGCCGAAGCTTTGGTCCGGGACAGCCAGGGCATATGTCGCAAGTGTGCGAAGCGAGATTTCGCTGTGGCCGGCAGCCGGATGGTCGGCGGCGGCGATGACATCGTAGGTTACTTCCGATCGCAGCCTGACCTTGCTACCTGCGAGCGGGGGCGCAAACAGCGTGACAGCAATATCGGCCTCCGCGTTGCTTACCGCCTCGATGGAGCGGTAGGCGCTGGCGATAATGACTTCGAAGCGAACCTTGGGATAAAGCAGGCTGAAATCGGCAAGTGCCGGCGCAAGGAGATTTGCCACAACGGCGCCGCTTGCAAACACCGTTACCCCGCCACGCTGCAATCCCTTGAGATCATCCATGAGCTGGCGCACATGGTCGAGTTCGCGCAGGGTGCGCGCGGCGCGCGCGGCAAGAAGCTCTCCCGCCGCCGTGAGCGTGACGCCGCGGGCACTTCGCTCGATCAGCGCCGTGCCGAAATAATATTCGAGGTTCTCGATCTGCCGGCTGATGGCGGTGGGCGCGACATTCAGGTTTTCGGCCGCTGCCCGCATCGAGTTGGTGCGAACCAGTTCGTCGAAATAGATGAGCGCGCGGATCTGCATTGAGCGGATTCCATCAAAGGGCTGAACGATGATCAGCACCCTTTGTAGCGAAGCCGCCACGCTAAACAACTGGCAGATGCCCGCGACAGTCACGTTACCCCTGGCTCAGCCGCCGGTGCGGGAGAAAAGGGCGGCTCCGATTTCTACGTCGAGCGACCCAATCTGGCGGCTAAGGGCGGGTTGCGAAATATCGAGCTTCTCGGCCAGGCGCAGCAGACCGGGTGATCTTGCGCTGTGCTGGAAGTGCGTCGCTGAGGCCCCCATTCATTGAAATCGCATAGGGCAAGGTCTGGGTACAGGTCACCAACAGTTTCCCCGCGGCATCCACGTTCGAGGTGATCAGCCCGTGGTTCCCGAAATTGATGCCCTCGGCGGTCACATCGCAGGGGCGATTGACATTGGCCTGCACGGTAAAGCCCGCCTGTGTCGGGTTCTGCGTGCCGGCAAAAGTCGAGAGATAGGCGCCTCCGGCCTTGGTTTGCTGGTTGGCAAGGATGCGGGCGTAGATCGGCACATGAACCGTGGTTGTCGTCAAAGGAAGCGAAAGGAAAACGATTGGCGGTGGCGCGCCGATGGCCGGCTGATCGACGACCAGCCGGTTCTGCGCATCGAGCCCCGTAACATATGCCTGACCATCGTAGCCGAAGACGATCGGTTGTTCGGTGCGATCAAGCATCGCGGCGGATCCCGCTTCGACGAACGCGCCGCTTTCATCCTGAAGAATAACCAGCAGGGCCTTGATATTGGTCCTGACGCCGAGATCGACGATGACGCCGCTTCGATCACGCGGCGTTACCGTGGCCGGCTTTTGCATCGCCGCTCTCACACGCCATGGCACAGGGAAGGCCGCGACCGGCGCACATGCCTGATTTCGCAGATCCACAGCCTCTTCGTCATTGATGAAACAACGTGGCATCGCAGCGGCAGCTTATGCGGACGGCGTCCATCGCTGCCGTTGTCTGCGCGTCATCGGGGCCAGGTTGCGCCGGTTGTCGTCAGATAAATGGCATAAAGCGACTGTGTGGCCGTGATGAACAAGCGGTTGCGGCGGGGGCCGCCAAATGCGAGATTGGCGACCGTCTGGGGAACTTTGATCTTGCCCATGAGGGTGCCGTCGGGCGCAAAGCAGTGCACCCCATCCGCAGCGCTCGACCAGACATTTCCATGCACATCAACGCGAATTCCGTCTGGAATACCGTTATCGATGTTGCAGAAAACCCGGTCGCTTGTCAGCGCTCCGTCATCCCCGATATCGAAGATCCGAATATGGCGGGGCGCAGTATCGGCGTGGCTTGCACCGCTGTCGGCGACATAGAGCTTGGTCTCGTCCGGTGAGAAGGCGAGGCCGTTCGGCTGTAGAAAATCGCTGACAACCACGGCAAGATCTCCGGTGGCGGGATCGAGCCGGTAGACATTGCGGGTGGGCTGCTCCGGCTCCGCCTGATAGCCTTCATAATCCGAGAGAATGCCGTAGGTCGGATCGGTGAACCAGATGGTGCCGTCCGAGCGGACGATGGCATCGTTGGGAGAATTCAGCCGTCTGCCCTGATAGCCGTCGGCAAGAACCGTGATCGACCCATCCGTTTCCGTGCGCGTGACACGGCGTGTGCCGTGCTCGCAGGAAATCAGCCGGCCCTGCCGGTCGCGGGTATTGCCGTTGGCGAAGTTCGACGGTGCGCGGAACACGGAAACCCCGCCGTCCGGCACCCAGCGCATCATCCGCTGGTTGGGAATGTCGCTCCAGACGAGTTGCTGCGCATCGCCGAACCAGACCGGGCCTTCGGCCCAGCGGCAACCGGTGTAAAGCTCTTCAAGGGCGATACTGCCGATAAACAGCGCCTTGAATCTTGGGTCATGGACTTCATAGGGGGAGGCGTGGGGCATGGGTTCGGTCCGGGCTATCGTTGGTTTGGATTGCGGCCGCCTGCGACCACGATGACGGCAATGATGATGAGGCCTGTCATGATCAGCCTGATGCCGGCACCGGCACCATAGGTGTTGAGCATGGAGACGACCAGAAACATGAAGAGCGAGGCGCCCCAGATGCCGGCCACGTTGCTGTTGCCGCCGGCAACGGCCGTGCCGCCGATGACGACGACGGCGATCGACATCAAAAGGTATTCCGAACCCATGTTGAGCGCGGCCCCGCCGGAGAAACTGGCTAGCAGATAGCCGCAGACCGCGGCCAGGATGGAACAGAGGACATAGGTGACGAAGCGCGTGCCATCGACGGGAATGCCGGCCATCCGAGCCGCGCGGATGCTCTGGCCGATCGCTGCGATCCAGCGGCCATAGACCGTCTTTTGCAACAGGATGAAGGCGAGAACCGAAAGGACCAAGGCAACGAGAGCGACATTCGGAATCCCGATCGTCGTCTCTGTTGTGAATGTTGCGAGGGCCTCCGGCGGCTTGATGCGCAGGCCGCGATTGGTCCAGATGGCCGTCGATTGAACGATGAAACTCATCGACAGCGTCGCAATGATCGGTGGTATCTGCAGGAGCTTGATCAGAGCATAGTTGCCGATGCCGACCGCAACGCCAATTGCGATGGCGACGACAAGTCCCGGCAGGATCAGCGAATTATCGACCTGCATGAATTTCAGCGCGACAGTGCCCGCAAGCGTCATCGTGGCCGGAACGCAGAGATCGATGTTGCCTGGCCCCAGCGTGATCACGAACATCTGGCCGATACCGACAAGGATGGAGAAGGCCGCGAAAGTCAGCGCCGCCTGGCTGAGGCCGATCGTGCTTGCACCGCCGGTAAACAGGATGGTGGCGACCCAGACGGCAAATGCTGCGACGAAAGACCAGATCCACGGCTTGCGCGACAGGGAAACGAGGATGTTCATGATCGCTTCCCTCGATTTTCAAGGCGATTGAGCAGCAGACGTAGCCCAAGCACGACGATCAGGATCGCACCTTGCGCGCCAATCTGCCAATCCGGCGAGATGCGCAGAAAGGAGAGAAACGAACCGGCAAGCGTCAGCGTCAACGCGCCGATGACAGCGCCGATAGGCGAGACGCGGCCACCAGTGAACTCACCGCCGCCAAGGATGACACCGGCAATCGACAGGAGGGTGTAGCGGAGCGCGATATTGGCATCGGCGGACGTGGTGAGTCCGACCAGCGAAATGCCGGCGAGAATGGCAAAAAACGCCGCAAGCGCATAGGTTGCTGCCCGCACTCCCAGAATGGACCAGCCTGCGCGCTCCACGGACCGGGCATTGCCGCCGACGCCGCGCAGGATGACGCCGAAGGAGGAGCGCATGATGATGAAATGCGAGACGACTGCGATGATAATGCAGGCGATGATGGCCATCGGCATGAATGGTGGCCGGGAGATCATGACGGCGCGTACCCACGCCGGCGCCTCTCCGCCGGGAGCGGGCAGAATAAGGACTGCAAGACCTCCCCAGATGAAACTCATGCCCAGCGTGACGACGATGGAGGGAAGGTTGCGCATGTGGATCAGCACGCCGAGTGCAGCATAGGTCGCGATTGCGGCTGCAAGGATGAGCACGCCAATGACGGGCGTTGCCTGCAGAAACGTGGCTGCGACACAGGCCACGAAGCTGACGAAAGTACCCATCGACAGATCCAGATCATTGACCGTCATGATCAGCATCTGAGCGATGGTGGCGAGCGCGATCGGCACGGCCAGATTGAACAGAAGGTTCAGCCCGACATAACTCATGGCACGCGGCTGCAGGTAGAAGACGGAGATCAGGAGGATGGTCAGCGACAAGGCAGGTATCAAAAGGCGGATTGTATCGGAGGACAGGACTTTCTTCATGCAGCAGCACCGATGAAAGAAGCGGCCAGGACATTCTTTTCCGTCACGCTGTCTCCCTTCAGCTCGGCAACGATCACACCGTTGTTGAAGACATAGACCCGATCGCAAAGACAGATCTCATCCATCTCGGTCGAGTACCAGACGAAGGTGCGTCCTTTATCGGCCTCGGCCCGCAGAATAGCGTAGACCTCCTGCTTCGTGCCGATGTCGACGCCGCGCATGGGATCGTCCATCAGTACGGCGGGCGCCGGCGTAGCGAGGGCGCGGGCAAACAAGACCTTCTGCTGGTTGCCGCCCGACAGCGACAGAATAGGATTGCCGAGATCCTGTGTGCGGATCTCGATGCGCTGTTTCCAGGCCTGCCCGAGATTGGCCTCTGCGGGCTCGCTGACGAGGCCCCGTCGGGAGAGGCCGGCAAGATCGGCGATCGTCAGGTTCTTCAGGATGCTCCAAAGCGGAAAGACGCCATTTAGCGCGCGATCTCCGGCGACGAAGGCAACCTCTGCATCACGCCCGCGCAACCAGCTACCGGTGCGCGCCAGATAGAGATCGATCAGCGTATCGGTCTGGCCGTGCCCCCCGAGGCCGGCAAGCCCGATGATCTCACCGGCAAAGGCCTCAAAGGCAAGACCCTTGCCGCGACGCGAAGGCTGCGAGAGGAGTGGCGTAAGGCCTGCGGTGTCGTTGATGCGTTTTTCTTGATGACGACCCTTGACCACGCTCCCCATGGCCGCGACCAGGCTGTGCTCGTCGAATTTGCCGGCAGGTCGTTCGGCTACCACCTTGCCGTCCTTCATCACGACGATACGGTCGGACGTTGATAGTATTTCACCGAGAATATGGGAGATGAAGATAACCGATCCGCCGGCTTCAACGAAGCGGCGGACATAGTCCAGCAACTGCGTCGCGAGGCTCGCGTCGAGCGATGATGTGGGTTCATCCAGAATGACGAGTTTTACCGGTTGTGCGACCTGCGAGAAGGCCGTGGCAATCTCCACCATCTGTCGCTCTGCGATCGAAAGATCGCTGACCACACCGGTGGGGTCGATCCCGTGGCCAGGGAAGATCTCATCGAGCTTGTCGCCGATGATGCGCGCTGCCCGACGCCGCCAGCCCCAGCCTGTGAGCGTGCGGTGCATGACGCGCGTGTTCTCGATTACCGTCAGGTTTGGACACAGCGACAATTCCTGGAAGACGCAACGCACGCCATTGGCGCGGGCCGCAGCAATGCCGTAACGCTGCATCGGCTCCCCTGCGCATGCGATGGTGCCCTGGTGGGGCGACAACCCGCCATTGATGACGTTGACGATTGTCGACTTGCCGGCGCCGTTATGTCCGACGAGGCCAACGCATTCGCCGGGCAGAATTCTAAGGGTCACGCCATCGAGCGCCTTGACCGCGCCAAAGCTGATTTTGGCATCCGCAACCTCGATGACCGCGTGCCGCAGCGGTATTGCCGTCATACTGTGCATTCCCGGAAAAAGGGACGGTTCTGGCCGGTCCGGAGACCAGACAGAACCGAAAGTTGGGAGGATAGCTTATTTTGCTTCCGCTATGACCTTTTGGGCATCGGCCTGCGAATACTCGACGTTGGCGACGCCACCTTCCTGGGTGCTGGCCAGATTGGTTTCCAGCGTGTCCTGGCTGATGCTGAGGAAGGGGACGACGAGATCCTTCTTCACTTCCTTGCCGTCGAGAATCTGCTGGGCAACCCAGAAGGCGAGCGTTGACACGCCCGGTGCGATCGAAACGGACATGGTTTCATAGCCATTGGCATCCTTCTGTTCCTTCCACCATTTCAGCTCGTCCTGCCGGTTGCCCATGACGATGGTCGGTATCGGCCGCTTGGCGGCGGCGAAGGCTTCTGCCGCACCGTAACCATCGCCGCCCTGGGTGACGACCGCTGCGATCTCGGGAAGGCTCGGGAGGATGCCGGCCACGGCCTTCTGGGCCACGTCCTGCGCCCAGTCGCCGTGCACGGAGCCGACGATCTTGAATTGCGGGAACTGCGCCACACCGGCGTGGATGCCGGCCGAGATCTCGTCATCCACGAAAACGCCGGCGAGGCCGCGAATCTCAAGCAGATTGCCACCGGCCGGGATCTTCTTGGACAGGTATTCGACCTGGCTGCGGCCCATTTCCTTGAAATCGACGGCGATGCGCCATGCGCAGGGTTCGGTCACAATGCCATCGAAGGATACGACGGTGATGCCCGCATCGCACGCTTCCTTGACGGCGCCATTGAGCGCAGTCGGAGATGCGGCGTTGATGACGATGGCGTCATAGCCCTGCAAAATCATGTTCTGGATCTGGGCGGCCTGCTCGGTTGCCTGATTCTCCGCTGTGGTGAAAGGATCGGCCGCCGCAACGACGCCGGCCTTCACGGCTTCGCCGGTCACCTTTTCCCAGCTCGTCAGCATCGCCTGCCGCCAGGAGTTTCCGGCGTAGTTGTTGGACAGCGCAATCTTCTTCGCAGCCGTGTCGGCCATAGCCTGAATAGGCATTGCGGCGCACGCCAGTGCAGCCGATGCCAGAAGCATCTTTCTGAAATTCATCTCTCTCTCCCTGTTGATCCGGCTTTCATTGAGCGGGATCTGTTCATCCTGGCCGAAGCGGTGATGAGCTTTTGTGAAACGCCGAGCTTCCTCCTCTCAGCGGATGCAGGATGGTATAGAACAGGCGGCTTGTATAGGAAGATTGAGGCAGCCCGTTTGCGGAATCTGCTGTAGATGATGCGGGATCATGCAGGACGCGCGGTGCCTGACGGGCGCTTACTGGAGGACAAGGAATTACCGGGACTTTTACCGTGGAGGCGGGGCGAGTCGGCGGGGAGGAGATGCAAAACATGCTCAAGATGGCGCCATCGGTGCTTCTCGAACATTACCTGGGAATATCTCGCCTGCTTGCCGGGCAGCTTGAGTTCCGCTCCGCCATCCGCGCCGTGGCGGCGCAGATTTCCCATATCATCCCGCATGATCATCTCGACGTATGCATCATCATGCATGGTGGCAAATACCACACCGCCTATGAGACCGGCCTGGAAACGGCATGGGGCAACCATCCCCCAGCGCTCGTCTCCGGCAGCCCAATCCGTGCTCTCCTCTGGGGCGAGGTTTCGTATTTCCTCACGGACGACGCCGGAATCGATCCGCGGTTCAATTTTGAGAACGCCTTCACCCTGCCGATTTTCGACCAGGCGCTGCGCAGCCGGATCCATGTTCCGCTCAAGGTGGAAGGGGACGTGATCGGTGCACTGAGCTGTTCCTCGCATCAGGTGGGCTTTTACACGATGGAAGACATCGTCAACGCCCGCTCCATCGCAGATTTGCTGTCACCCTATTTCTTTGCCTTGCGGGCTGCCGAGCAGGCGCAGCAATCGGCGATCGTCGAGGCCGAGGCCCGGGCACGCGAGGAGGGATTGCGACTTGGCGCGCTCAATCTAACGGAAGCCCTCGAGCGGGAGCGCCAGCGCATCGGCATGGACCTCCACGACCAGACGCTGGCCGACCTGACACGCCTGTCTCGCCGGCTCGAGCGGCTCACCCATGAACCGGATGTCGCAGGCGAAGCGTTGGAGCCCCTGGTCCGCAGCCTGCAGCACTGCATGCAGGATCTCCGCCAGATCATCGAGGAGGCCAAACCCTCCGTCCTGCAACTCTTCGGCTTCGTGCAGGCAGTAGAAAACCATTTGGATCGATCGGTGCGCGACAGCGGCATGTCGATCGATCGCGAATTGGTCGATGAGACAGAGGGCGGCATCGACAGCCTTGATCCGACCGTCTGCGTTGCACTGTTTCGCATTACCCAGGAAGCTATCAACAATGCAGTGCGCCACGCGCAGGCGAGCCGCATTGTGGTGCGGCTGGGCGAGCAACCCGACGGGCTTTCTATTGAAGTTTGTGACGACGGTGTTGGCATTGCCAAGCAGCGCCGGCGCAATGGTGGTGGTATCGACAATATGAAAACGCGGGCCAGGTTGATTTCCGCCAAGTTTTCTATCAGTGCCGGTCGAAACAATCTTGGGACCGCGATCGGCGTGCATCTGCCAGTGGCGGCGCAAACGCCGCGCCAACCAAACCCGAGGAATGATTCATGAAGGTTCTGATCGTCGAAGACGACCCGTTGCACCGCTCATATCTGCACGAAGCCGTCAGTGCCGCCCTGCCGGAATGCGAAACGGTGATCGAGGCGGAAAACGGCACCATGGGCGAAAAACTCGCCCGCGACCACCGTTCGGCCCACGTCGTCATGGACCTGCAGATGAACAATCGAAATGGCATCGAGGCCGCGCGCACGATCTGGAAGGAGCGGCCTGACACGCGCATCCTCTTTTGGTCCAACTATTCCGATGAGGCCTATGTGCGGGGCGTGTCGCGTATCGTGCCGGACGGTGCGGCTTATGGATATGTGCTCAAGTCCGCCTCCGACGAACGGCTGAAACTGGCGTTGCGCAGCATTTTCGTCGAGGCGCAATGCGTCATCGATCGGGAAGTGCGCGGGATGCAGCAAAAGAGCCTCGGCCAGACCAAAGGGTTCAGCGACACGGAATATGAAATCCTGGTCGATATTGCGTTGGGCCTCACAGACCGGGCCATTGCGAAAAGACGCAATCTTTCGCTTCGCAGTGTCCAGAACAGACTGCAGCAGCTTTATGAAAAACTCGATGTCTATCAAACCGCGTCAGACGACCACGAAGACAGTCGCTTCAACCTTCGCGCAAGGGCGGTAACCGTTGCGATGCTGCGCAAGCTTCTCAACTACAGCGCCCTGGAACGCGCTGAAAGCGAGCTGGCTGAATGGCTCAAATCACTTTGATCGGCTTCGCACTCGGCAGATCCTACCAGGCAGCGTACTCATAAACCGGGTTTTCAACACAGCTTTGGTTTGCGAGGGGTGAGTAGGCTCAGGACTTGTTAATCGATCCAATAGCAACAGGTTGCGGCGATGAAGATTGCCGATAGGAAGATGTGGGCGCATCGATCGTATCGTGTAGCGATCCGCCTCCAATCCTTGATCCTGCCGAACATGTTTTCGATGCGGTGTCGTTGTTTATAGAGTGTTTTGTCGTAGTCGGCCGGATGGTTTCACTTTTTACGAGGCGGAATGCAGGGAGAAATAGAGCAGAGCCATTCGATTTTATTGACGGTTACGTCAAGCATCTTCGGTGCTTTTCATATTGCAGGCCGCCTCTGAAATGAGGACAACCCACCGTCAGAGAGCGTCGCGCTGGGTGCGCAGATTGGCGACGACACGCCTGTTCTGCACCTTGCACGAGCGATCCTCGCAGTCGCGGACCTCGCGGTCCTTGCCGTAACCCTTGGCCCACATGCGCCCAGCGTCCACGCCCTTGGAAGTGAGATAGGCCATCACCGCATCGGCGCGCTTCTGCGACAACGCCTGCATTGCGGACGCGGATCCGGAATCATCGGCAAATCCCTGCAGCTTGAGTAGCCAGCCCGGGTTGTTGGCAAGCCAAGTGGCCTGATTATCCAACGTTGCCTTGGCGACGGAATCGAGCGTGGCTGAGTCCTGCGTGAAGTAGATCCGGCGGCCGACATTGAGGATAAAATCCTGCTCGCTGCCAGCCTTGACGTTCTCGAAGCCGGGCGCGGGTTCGTTGGTCTGACCGGTCATTGGCACCGCGGCAGGTTCTTCCACGGAGGCGATATCGGTGGTGTTGCAGGCGGCGAGCGCCAGGAGCATGGCGGCCGCCACAAGGCGTCTCGTGTATCCGATCGTCGCAGACATCAGGGCCATATTCCTCATTCGACCAGGGTTGCTTCGCTGACCTGGGGAGCCTGGTCGGCAATATGCGGCAGAACCTGCACTGCGGTGCCGATGGGGCAACGCTGGTAAAGATCGATGGCGTCCTCGTTGAACATGCGGATACAGCCGCTGGAGGCATCCTTGCCGATACTCCCCGGCTCCAGCGTGCCATGGAAGCGGTAGCCGGTATCGACGCCGTCGCGATGCAGGTACATGGCGCGGGGCCCGAGTGGGTTCTTCGCTGAGCCTCCGTCGACGAATTCGGGCAGTTCGGGATGGCGCTTGCGCATCTCCGGTGGCGGCGTCCAGCGCGGCCAAAGCGATTTACGGTCGATCGTGGCGCGGCCAAACCATTTGAAGCCTTCGCGGCCGACGCCGACGCCATAGCGGATGGCTGTCTTGTTTTCCATGATCAGGTAGAGAAAATGGTGCCTCGTATCGACAACAACGGTGCCGATCGGCTCGCTGCTGAAATATTTGACAACCTGGCGGCGCCACTGTTTGTCGATCTTGGCGAAGTTCGTCGCCCGGAACGTCACGCCATTGTCGACAGCAGTGCCGTCAAAATAGGAAGCCGCCGCGGCGAATGCCGGTTTCCGAAGCGCGCCGGCGCCAAGTAACGCCAGACCACCAAGCAAAATATCCCTGCGGGTCAACACCATCGGCAACATCCCCCGAAAGCCAATTAGCGAAGCGCCAGTAAATCAGAATTTTCATTTGCCACAACAGAAAACTCCTCGGCATCGATTCTTTCGCCGGACTGATGAGCAAGGGGTGTCTTATCGATAGCGGCAAAGACATATCCCAATTTCGGCGCCGGTAATATGTTTCCTCTCAAGAACATCGCCACTCATAGCGTATCTCATCGCGCTCATCGGTATGCCACGACGTGCCTTGCCCGCTTTGTTCGCAAGCAAGCGAAAATACAGCCCGAGTGGTGATCCGGCGAAAAACGCTGGTTCTTCTAACCGGCGGAACGAACAAAGACGATGCGACCAGCTCTCGACCGGCGCCAAATGCCCGTTTTGAGTTGAACCAACATGTCATTGATCTAGGACTTACCTGTTAAGGGCGCCCGTCAGACGGTGAATGTGCTCGGCCCCGATGCCGCAACAGCCGCCGACAAGCGTTGCACCGGCCTCCACCCAATCACAGGCAAAGCGGGAATAGCTGTCCCCTGTCAGATCGTTACGCGTGGCGTGTAACGTCTCATTGGCCGCGCCTTCTGTTTCTCCGTCAAATGCGTTGGCATAGACGCCGATCTCGATGCTCGCGCCGCACTCATGAAACACGGTTGAGGCGGCCGCGACGGCTTCCGCCATCACCTCGGGCCGGCTGCAATTGAAGAGTAGAGCCTGAATCCCGGCGCTCGCGGCCCAGTTCGCGGCACTTTCAACGGTCTCGCCGGATCGCAGTCTCGGTACATCGCCGGCAATCGAGTCCGGATCGTCGGCGAGGGTGAATGAAACCCACAGCGGCTTGCCGGTTCCTGCCGTTGCGATACGAACGGCTTCGCCTTCGGCGATCAGGCTCAGCGTCTCGCCCAGCCAGATATCGACATGCGGCAACAGTGCCTCGACCAGGACCGTAAGGTAGCCCTGCACGCGCGCGGGATCGAAGAGTTCGGGCTCATAGGAGCCAAAAATCGGCGGCAATGAACCGGCAACAAGGATTTTGCGGTCCCTTTGCCCGTCTGCCGCCTCGCGAGCCAATCTTCCCGACAGGTCTATCAGCGAGGCTCCCTGAGCGTGGAAACGTTCTTCGCCGATATGGAATGGAACGAGGGCATAACTGTTCGTTGTGATCACATCGGCGCCAGCCTCGATAAACTCACGATGGACCTGGCCGACGATGTCGGGCGTTTCGATCAACGCCAGCGCGGACCATTCCGGTTGCCTCAGTTGCGCGCCGAGACGCAGCAGTTCCCGGCTCATGCCGCCATCTAGAATACGTATCCTGCTCATTTTACTCATAATCTCCATACGAATCGGCTTCATTTACCTGCGAATGACCGATGACAGGGCAAAAGCCGTGAGGGTGTCCCGCACCCCGGGAAGTGCGGAAATTTCCTGCCAGACCAGCCTGATACGGTCGGCCTCCGTCGCTGTTGGACGCGACCATGAGCCAGGCGCCCGCTGAGAGCACCAGGAAAGGCATAGCCATATTGACGCCAAACTGTCTCAAGCCGAACCTTATCGGCGGCGATGACGTTGAAGGTGATATTCCTGCGTATACGGCACCGCCTTACATTCGAGACGCGATGAGAATCCAAAATCGGACGCATTTGTCTCTATCAATCCACCAGGAATTGCGCATCTCGTCACCGTGCTTCTTGCCATGCAAATCGCATCGAATCTAGACGATATCGAGCCACGTCTTCTCTAAAAAAGATCGCGCCATTGCTTGGACGGTCTGCTCGATGCGGCGGCCATCGGCCTGATAGAGTTCGAATTCGTATGCGTTCCTGATCAAAAAGGATCGAGCCCTTCGAGCCATAAATCTGCATGCGATACAGCCTTTGCGGCCCCAGGCAGCTCGATTGGCCATCAACACGCAGGAAATGCCCATATAACCCGTGCCGATCAGGCCGACGCCCAATGGTTTCATCGTTACCATCTTGCTGTCGGTGTGCGGGCACGTGTCGTCAGACCCTTTGGTGGGATCCTTCAATGCACGAACCAACAACCTATGGGGCGATTGGTGATTTCGAGCCGGGCTTTGCGGCGATGGACAGAGAGGAAGTCATCAATCAGACATTCTTCAGGTAATCAACCCAGCGTGGATCCTGCATGACGGCGCGGGCGCGCATGTGCTTCCAGGCGCCGTATTTGTAGAAATCGAAATCGAGCGCCGAGACAACCTTCTGGACCATGGACCAGGTGGACCATTTTATGTCGGCGAGCGCCTGATGCACAACGAGGCGCGCTTTCATCCGGGGATCGAAGCGGCCGAAATACTCCTCGATCACTTCGTTTTGCACCGAATCGGAAAAGAACATCTCGCCGCACCAGATGCCGATATCGTAGCAGCGGTCGTTGTTGGAGGCGTATTCGTAGTCGATGAGCATCAGCGACCTGTCTTCGGCGACCATGAAATTGCCTGCCATCGGATCGTTGAAGCAGGCAACGAGATCGATGCCGGAGGCTTCGAGCGCCGAGCGCGCCAGCCGATATTGCTTATAAAGCCAGGCAAAATCGAGCGGAAAGGCGCCACCCAGTTCGCGTACCTGTTCGATATGCTCGTCGATCATGTCGAAGATCGTCTTGGTCAGTGGCAGTTTTCCGGAATCGTTGAAGGTGCGGTAGAGCCCGACGACCGATTTGCGCACAGCCGGGTCCTGGAAATCGCGGTTGGTGCAGGCGCGCCGGCCTTCGATGAAATCGGTGATCTCCACACCCCTGTCAGCGAGGTATTCGTAAATCCTCGGGCCGATGCCGAGCTCCTGCGCCCGGCGGCTGGCATCCAGCGCCGCGTTGCGGTCGATGAACATCTCGGTGCCGCGGCCGGGAACCTTGACGAAGAACCGGCCCTGTTCGCCGGCAATCCTGACCCGCCAGTTGGAATTGCTGATACCACCGTGCACCGGGCCGTAATGGAGTTCGCGCCCCGACCACGGTTCAATCTCGCGCAGCAGGGATTCGATCTCTGCTTCCGCCTCGTTTGCCGCTTCTCCCAATCGTTTTTCCATGGCTTGATCTCTCAGAGTGTGCGGAGCATGGCTTCGAAACGCGGATTGCGCAGCGCCATCCGGCAGCGCAACAGGCGCCATTGCGCATATTTCAGGAATTCGACGCCGCCACGCGGTGAAACCGTGTCCATCAGCGTTCCCCACACGCCCCAGAAGAGATCGTCGGCAATGGCGTAAAGGCGGCAGCGGTTGAGCGATCTCTGGCGAAATTGCCCCTCGAAGATCTCGAGCGCCGGCTGCATTTCACTGTCGAACTGAAAGGCCTCGTTGAGCAGGATACCGATGTCGTAGAACGGATCGACATTGCGGGCCTCGTCGAAGTCGACCAGCTGCACCGCGCCATCCGGCGCGATCATAATGTTGGAAGCAAGGCCGTCGGCATGGGCAGGTTTTGGATCGAAGCCGCTGGCGATGATCGCCGCCTCGATATCGCCGACACACTCGCGCATCCACCAACCGTCAGCGGCAACCTCTGCGATGGCCGCATCGCCCAGCGCTTTCTCGGCGAAGCGGATACGGTCGAACACCGTCCACGTTTCGCCAAACGGTGTACTGCCGTGAAGGGTCTTCTTGGCCGCAATGGCATGCTCCAGAATGTCCGGCTTGCGCAGATCATCCATCCGGGCGGTGCGCCAGCTTTCCGGAAGAAGGTCGAAAACGACCGCGGACATCGGCGCGCTGTGCCAAAGGGGTGCCGGCGTCAGGCCCAGGGTTGAAGCCTGACGCGCGGCGGTAACGGACCTGTCCAGATCGATGAAATCCGACTGGTCCGCATGGAGAATTTTCAGGAAACAGGTGGCGGGCGCATCCCCTTTGGCAACGAACCAGTTCTGGCTGTCGACCGCGCGGTGCGTCGGCGAGGCGACGCCGGGAATGCCCGGCGTATAGCGCATGTCGGCGTTTTTCCAGTCCGGAACGGCACGGATGGCGGCTTCCGCCGCCCTCTCATCCGCCGTCGATGCTTGCCCGAGTGCCTTCACCATCCCACTCCTTCAGTCTGCGGTTTTCAGGATGTTGCCGTTGATGCAGAATTTCCACAGCATGGCGGCAAGGATTTCCGTGCCCAGCAACCGGTCTTCCGGCGTGGTGAATTCCGTCGGGTGGTGGATGACGCCGCCGACGCTCGGCACAGCGATGACGACTGCCGGGGAAACGGCCGTCATGCTGATGGCGTCATGTCCGCCGATGGTGTCGAGAAGCAGGGTTTCGAGGCCGAAGCCGGCCGCCGTATCCCGGGCAAGGGCCACCAGTCCTTCGTCCATGATGTCGGCGCGGCGACGATCGATCGCGCGAATCTCGAAGCCGACATCCGCTTTTTGGGCGCAGATCCCGGCCTTCTCGTTGAGTTTGGTTTCCGCCCAGGCAAGCACATCAGGCTTGGCAGAGCGCAGTTCGATGAACATCACCGCCTCGCCGGGCACCACGTTGGGGGAATTCGGATAGACCTCGAGACGACCGCAGGAGGTATGCAGGTCGATCCCTGCCTGATCGGCAAAGCCCTTCAGCTCGGCAATCAGGTAGGCCGCGGCCAGAAGCGCATCATGGCGCTCGGCCATCGGCGTCGGGCCGGTATGGGCCTGGCGGCCGATGAAGGCGAGCCGGTATTTGACATTGCCCCAGAAGCGGTTGAACACGGCAAAGCGCATACCCTTCTTTTCCAGCTCGGCGGAACCCTCGATATGCAACTCGATCAGGGCATCGGGAACAACCGGGCCGTAAGTCCCTGCATAACCGATGTCGTCCAGAGCGTCCTTCACGGAAATGCCGTCGCCATCCTTGCGAGCCAGCGCGAAATCGATGGAAAGCTCACCGGCGTTGAAACCGCTGCCGAGAAGACTCGGCTGGAAACGGGCGCCTTCCTCATTGGTCCAGTTGACAATGCAGAAGTTCACTTTCGGTGTCACGCCGGTCTTCGCAACATGCTTGCGGATGGCATCGATGGCCGCGCAGGCGGCGATCACCCCATAGGCGCCATCGAAGCGGCCGCCGTTCGGCTGGCTGTCGAGGTGCGACCCGCTCATGACCAGAGGTGCACCCGGCCCGGCCCAGTCGAGGAAGCCGTACATGTTGCCCATCGGGTCTTTCTCGAGGCGCAGGCCCGAATTCTTCAGCCAGTTCGCCAGCCAGTCGCGGGCCGCCTTGTCTTCCTGAGACAGGGTCAGCCGCGTCATCGCGCCGCCCGGTCCGCCGCCGAAGGCGGAGACCTCCTCCATCATCCGGTGCAGGGTTTCGGCATCGACCTGCGGCAGGGACGCGGGCTCATTGCGGGTTTCAAGCATAAATCACCTTCACTTGCGCCTCCTCAAGCTTTTCAAGGAAATCTGCCCGCGGAGGTGCATCGGTGATGAGCAGATCGACGTCACGAAAATTATAGGTGCAGAAGTTGCCCTGGCGGCCAAACTTGCTGCTGTCGGCCAGCATCACGACCTGCTTGGCGTGGCGGCGCAGCGCCCGGCGCACCAGCGCCTCGTCCTCGCCGAGATCCATGAATCCGAGATTGACATCAACCGTCACCGCACTGACGAAGGCGATATCAAACAGATGTTCGCGGATGACATTGAGGGTATCGGTGCCGAGAAACGCCCGGTAGCTCGGACGCAGAATGCCGCCGACGGCGACCACGTTGCTTGATTCTACCGCCGATAGCGTCTGGATGATATCCAGCGAGTTGGTGTAGACGTTGATCAGCGGCCGATCGACCAGATAGCGCGACAGCGCCAGCATCGTCGTACCGCTGTCGAGGAAGATCTTGGTGTGGTCGCGCAGATGTTTTGCGGCCAGTGACGCGATCTTTGCCTTTTCACGGGCATTGACGCGCATGCGCTGCGAAATCGGCTGGTCGGCATCCCGGCGCGGCGTCACGCCGCCGCCATAGATGCAGCGCAGGTGCCCTTCCATTTCAAGCTGCTTCAGGTCCCGGCGCACCGTTTCCGGACTGACGGAAAACTCCATCGCCAGCTCCTTGACCGTGACCCGGCCATGCTTGGCCAGCTCTTCGAGAATGTGTTGCAGACGAGTCTGGGGATGATCGGTCATAAGGGGTTTCCCGGTCACAGGCCCATCGGCAAGTCTGTCGAACCAGCGTGTCCCGTCGCGGTGGCTGCTGTTTTCTTCATCCGATCCTCCCGGGTTTCGATGCAATTTGCGGTTTCAAGCTGCCGCATGGGTAAGCGTGTTTTCTACCAAAAAGCAAGCAGCCAGGTCCTTTCCGCCGCGGGCAGTCAAAACCGGGCTTTGCTGGTGACAGCGGCCGAATGCGTTCGGGCAGCGACTGGTGAAACTGCAGCCGGGCGGCAGGTCGATCGGGCTTGGCGGCTCTCCTTCCAGCAGGCAATCCTCCGGCTTGTAACGGCGCTCCTCCAGCGTCGGCACGGCACTGAGCAAGGCCTTGGTGTAGGGATGGCCGGGATCGAAGAACAGCCGGCTGTTGTCGGCTATCTCGACGACTTCGCCGAGATACATCACGGCAACGCGATTGCAGACGCGCCGGACCATCGCCAGATCGTGGGAGATGTAGACATAGGTCAGGCCGTGCTGAACCTGCAACTGCTCGAACAGCTTCAGCAGCTTGAACTGCTCGGTCTGGTCGAGCGACGACAGCGTCTCGTCCATGATCAGCACCTTCGGTTCCAGCACCATGGCGCGGGCGACGTTGACGCGCTGGCGCTGGCCGGCGCTCAAGCCCAGCGGCAGCTCGTCGTAGAGCGCGCCGGGCAGGCCGACCTCATGCATCACGGAGAGCACGCGGTCGCGCAATTGCTCGCCCCTAGCGATGCCATGGGTCTTCAGCGGCTCCTCGATGATGGCCCCGATGGCGGTTCTCGGCGGCAGCGAATTGAACGGATCCTGCAGCACCAGCTGGAAATCGCGCCGGAATTTCAGAAGCCCCTTGCCGGACAGCCTGGCGATATCCTGCCCGTCGCAGAGAACATGGCCGCTATCGGGCCGTTCCAGCCGGCTGAGCAGGCGCATGAGGGTGGACTTGCCGCAGCCGGATTCGCCGACGATGCCGAAGTTCTCACCTGGAAAGACGTCGAAAGTGACGTTCCGAACGGCACGCACGGTGCTGTAGCTGGCAAAGGTGCCACGCTTGCGCACCCGGTAGGATCGCGTCGCATCCAGAATGCTGATGATCGGCTCGCGGCTCTGGGCCGGTGGGTCGATGGCGACCGCTTCGCTCGTCCAGATCTTCGGAATCTGGCTGATCAGCTCGCGGGTATAGGGATGCTGCGGCGTGGCGACGAGTGCCTTTGTCACCTGCCGCTCGACGACCCGGCCTTCGGCGAGAACCAGGATCTGATCGGCGGCATCGCTCACCAGCGGCAGCGACGAGGATATGAACACGATCGCCGTATCGAAGCGCGTTGTCAGCTCGCGCATCAGGCGCAGCACCTGGGCGGCAACCGTGACATCCAATGGCTGGGTGACGTTGTCGGCGACGAGGAAGGCGGGGTTGCTGACGAGCGCATCGACGATCAGGGCACGCTGCATCATGCCGCCGCTGAACTGCGAGGGATATTCATGGTAGCGCATCTGCGGTGAGGGGATGCGCACAGCACCCAGCAGATCGATGACCCGTTTCCTGGCTTCGTCGTGCGGAACTTCCGGCGCGATCGCCCGCAGCTTCTCGACGATCTGCTGGCCGACCGGCAAAGTCGGGTCAAGCGCGCCCGCCGGATTGGCGCCGACATAGGCGATCTCGCGGCGCAGCGTCCGTAGCTTCTGTGCCGGCAGGTCGAGAATGTTCTGTGA
This sequence comes from Rhizobium herbae, assembly GCF_017873135.1. Classification (GTDB taxonomy): domain Bacteria; phylum Pseudomonadota; class Alphaproteobacteria; order Rhizobiales; family Rhizobiaceae; genus Pararhizobium; species Pararhizobium herbae. The sequence goes on from NZ_JAGGJV010000007.1 coordinate 121,863, forward strand.
TTTGTAGATCACCGATCCAGACGTGACCTTCAGCGGCGGGTCGATCCAGTTGACCAGCGCACGCGAGAGCACCGTCTTGCCGGCGCCGCTGGCGCCGATGATGCCGAGAATTTCGCGCGGGGCCAGATCGAAGCCGATGCCGGAAATGATCGGGCGTATGCCACCGCCCGTTTCCAGGCCGACGCTCAGATCGCGAACCTTGAGAAGCGGTGTGCCGGTCATGATTTGCCTCCGTAGATGCGATTGCGGGCCCGTTCGAGCGATGCGCCCATCAGGTTGATGCTGGTCAGGCACAGACAAAGAAAAACACCGGGCATGGTGGCGATCCACCAGGCATTGAGCAGGTATTTGCGGCCGTCGGCGATGATGTTGCCGAAGGTGGGCGTCGGCGGTTGAACGCCCAGACCGATGAAGCCGAGGATGGATTCGAAGATCATCATCCGGGCGACATCGAGCGCCGAGACGAAAATGATCGGCGGCAGCACCAGTGGGGCCAGCAGGCGCACCATGATGCGGAAATCCGATGCGCCGTAGATTTCGGCGGCGCGCACATATTCCCGCTTGCGCTCGGTCATCACGACACTGCGGGTAACGCGGGCATAGACCGGCCAGCTCGACAGCCCGAGGACGAGGATGATCGCCGGGATGGTCGGGCGCGAAACGCCGAGCACGGTGATGGCGAGGATGATCATCGGGATCGACAGCTGGGCATCCGTCAGGCGCATGATCACCATGTCGACGCGGCCGCCATAGTAACCCGCAACGGTGCCGAGCGAGCAGCCGATGATCAGCATGAGGACAACGGTGGAAAGACCGATAAACAGCGAGTAGCGCAGGCCGACGAGACTGCGCACCAGCATGTCGCGGCCGATCTGGTCGGTGCCGAGCGGCGCCGTCCAGCTCCATTTGTCGCCCATGAACGGCGGCGCATGCAAGCGGGTGGCGACGCTCATCTTGGTCGGGTCGATGCCGCTCAGTTCCGGATAGAGCAGGGCTGCCAGCACCAGCACGGTGAAGATGATCGCGCCGACGCGGAATTCGTTGGAGGCAAGGGCAATCCGCCAGATGCGCCGGGCAACCGAAGCACCGCGTTGTGTGGGAACCGGGATTACCGGGATGTCTGTCTCGGTCACGCTCATCAGTATTCCAGCCTTGGATCGATCATAGTGGCAATCAGGTCGACTGCGATGTTGATGAAAACGAAGATCGCGCTGGTGACGATGGCGATCCCCTGGATCAGTGGGAAGTCACGCTGCAGCACGGCGGTGATGGTCAGAAGGCCGAGGCCCGGATAGTCGAAGATGAATTCGACGACGAGGACACCGCCCAGCAGGCCGCTGATCTGGATGCCGATCAGGTTCAAAAGCGGCACCGAGGCATTGCGCAGCGCATGGGCGACGATGATGCGGCTGCGGCTGAGGCCGCGCACGTTTCCGACGGCGATGAAGGGCTCCATCATGACGCCGGCGACAGACCCGGTCAGTGTCCGGATCAGCACCGGCGCCAGTTCGACGGCAAGAACGATGGCAGGCAGGATGGTATAGGCAAAACCGCCATAGCCGATGGCGGGCAGCCAGCCGAGCTGGACCGACAAAAGCATCGCAAGGACGATGCCGAGCCAGAAGTTGGGCAGCGATATGAAGATCGAGGAAATATAGAAAGCCACGCGGTCCGGCCAGCGCCCGGGCGCCAGTCCGCCGGGAATGCCGACGAGGAACGAGAAGACCAGGGCGAAGAGTATGGCAAGGCCACCGAGTTGCAGCGTCATCGGCAGGGTTTCGCCGATCAGGGTGAGCACTTCGGCCCGTTCGCCGCGGGTGGAATCACCGAAGCTGGAACCGCCCGTGGACGCGCCGCTTGCGGGCCGCACGAAGGATTGTCCAAGATCGCCCCTAACCACGCCGCCCATGTAGCGACCGAACTGCACCAGGATCGGATCGCGCAGGCCCATGTCCTTAGCGATCTGCTCGATCAGCGCTTCCGGCGCCATACCGCCGGCCATCAGCCGGACCGGGTCGCCCGGAACCACACGCAGCAGCGTGAAGATCAGCAGCGTCACCAGAAAGACGATCAATGCGCCTTGCGCCAGCCGGCGAACCAGAAAACTGAGAACGAACATGTCATATCCTGACAGCAATCGGAGCGAACGGCCCTGAAGGGAGACGGTCGCTATCGTTTGTTGGCATCATGAGCGAAACGGAAGCTCTGCGGCGCCGGTATCCGCGCCGCAGAAAATGCAAGCCAGCGTCAGCCGAAAGTGGCTTTCGAGGCATCCATCGAGCCGTCGGGATAGATGAACAGGCCAGCCAGCGACTTGTCCATCGCGTGGATCATCACCGAGGTGAACAGCGACAGGGCAGGCACCTTGTCGGCAAGCATCGGCATGGTTTCGGTCTGAAGAATGGCCTTGCGTTCTTCCAGCGTCGGCGCGCTGCGTTCCTTGTCGAGGCTCGCATCGATCTCCTTGTCCACGATGCCGCAGATGCGTTTCGAGGACGAATGGAAATGCGTGCGCAGGACGAGATCCGGCTCGGGCGAACCGGTGGACCAGCCGCAATCGACCATGTGGCCGGGGCCGCCGCCCGGGCGGTCGTAGAGGCGTTCGTTCCAGGCAGCGATTTCCAGAACCGAGAGCGACACCTGAAATCCCTGCTCCTGCAGCATGGCGGTGATGACTTCGCCATATTCCTTGGTCTTCGGGTAGAAGCCGACCGAGGTGATGTATTCGAGCGCCGGCAGACCTTCGCCCTTGGGGAAGCCGGCTTCGGCCAGCAGCGCCTGGCATTTTTCAGGGCTGTATTCCGGGTAGTTCGGCAGATCGAGGTAGCCGAATTTCACCGGCGACACGTAGTTTGCCGAGGCATGGCCAGCCGAGCCGAGGATTTCGACCAGCATCGAACGGTCGATCGCGTGGCAGGCGGCCTTGCGGACCAGCGGGTTGTCGAAGGGCGCCTTCGAGCAACGGAACCAGAGATACTTGTTTTCCACCGAGATGACGCTGCTGATCGCGATCTTGTCGTTGCCTTCGAGCGAGGTCACCTGCTCGGGCTCAAGACGCTCGACGATCGACGCCTGGCCGTTGAGCAGGGAGAGCATGCGCGTGGTGCTGTCGCCGACGAAATTGAAGGAGATGCCGGGGATCTTCGGAGCGCCGAGGAAGTAGTCCGGATAGGCTTCGAGGATTGTGGCGTTGCCTTCCTGCTTGCCGAACTTGAACGGCCCGGTGCCGTTCAGACGCTGCGTCAGCGGGCCTGTGGGGCCGCCGGCGATATCCTTGGCCGACATGATCGGCAGGAAGGAGGCAAGGAAGATGAAGAGATGCGCGGGATAGCCGCCTTTCGAGGTATCGACGATCACAGTGTAATCGTCCGGCGTCTCGATTGTCAGCGTTTCCGTCGGACCGGGATACCATTGCGCCGGACGATCCGGCAGGGCGCCATATTCGAACGTCGCCTTGACGTCCTCCGCCTTGAACGGCTTGCCGTCATGGAACACGATCCCTTCGCGCAGCTTGATCTGGAGGCGGTGAGGATCGAGCAGCTTGATGTCGGTCGCCAGCTCGTAGACGACCTCGCCCGGATTATCGAGCTTCATCGGCGTGCGCGTCAGGAAGCCCATGACGAAGCCTTCGATGTTCTTCTGCGACAGCGTCGTGTGGCCGCTCGGGTCCCAGTTGCCGGTGATGTTTTCCGCCGACAGGAACACCATGGTCTTGCCCGTCTGGGCAAAGGCCGAGGAGAACAGGAAATCCGGGTTGATCTGCAGGAGACCGGCGCCGGCACCGGCCACACCGATCCCGGCGAGGAAATTGCGTCTGCTGATGTCATTCATAAGCTGTTTCCCTTTTTTGTGGTTTTATGTGACTTTCTTATAAGTCCACAATATCGGGCATTTTGGGTTTTGCAATGGGCGATTTTCGACGGACCTTTCCGGCATAGGCGGAGAGCCATAATTCAGCAAAAGCCTGCTCAAACTATGCGCAGAACAACGCCATTTAGCTTTAATTTTAGGATATTTAAGCCCGCGCGCCAATCGCTCGCAGTGCGATACGACGAAGTATGTGGCATCTAGCTATTCCTTAGGCAGAACGCCGCGAGGAATATTTTCTAAAACCACAATATCACATTTCATGACATATGCGTTGGCGGTTATCGCAAACCTGCCCACGTACGAAGAGCGGGGGTAAAGGCCTTAACAATACAGGGCAACGCATGTGAGGGATTACACGTAGCGGACTTCGACCCCCAGTTTATCCAATCGGCTGCGAATTCCATGCGGCATGCCGCTGTCGGTGATGATCAGATCGACCCGAGACAAGGAAAACGCCTTGGACGAGGCGCCAATATCCCATTTGCTTGAGTCCGCCACGAGGATCACCCGCCGGGCCATGCGAACCAGATTGCGCTTGGTGCGTGCGATGTCTTCCGAGACGTCGACAACATCAAACGATTGATCGATCGCATGCGCGCTGACGAATGCCTGGTGGGCGACAAGGCCGCCCACGGCCTTGTCGGAATCCGACACGATCGTGCTGACCGTGTTGGGAAAGACCCGACCGCCAATCATGTGCACGTCCAGCCCCGGGCGATACATCAAATGTTGCGCGATGTTCATCGCGGTTGTTGCCACCACGACATTGGTGACCGGTGGCATCTGCATGGCGAGTTGTAGCAGCGTCGAGCCGCTGTCGAACACCACGGACTGATTGTCGATGATCTGGCGCGCCGCCATCTGTGCGATACGCCTTTTGGCATCGAAATTGCGGTTCATGCGTTCTTCGAAGGCCGCCGCGGGCGAACCGGCCGGCAAGGCGATCGCACCGCCGTGCGTTTTGATCAGCTGCTTCTTTGCATCCAGAATTTCCAGGTCGGACCGGATCGTGACCTCGGAGACGCCGAAGTTTTCCGCCAGCTGGCTGGTGCGCGCCTGACCGGTTCGCTGAAGTTCCAGCATGATGTGGTGTCGCCGTTGTTCTGCAAGCATGTGTGATCCCGAATTGCCGTTGGAATTTCTGCCTGTGCCGAACTTTCGAAAAGCGAAATCTCTGAACATCTTGCGCTCACAAATTCCCGAAATAACGGCCATCGTTTTTGAAAATTACCCGATGCGACCATAATCTTAAATCAAAACGAAAGAAATCGAAATATTGAGTATTGTTTTACTTTCGAGTTAGGGTCCCTCAATACCGGATCAAACATCATGAAGGGATTCCTTGTTATGGGCCTCGGCACCAAAGTTCGTCTGTCACGTCTGTTCTCACATCCATCCGGGCATTTGTTCGGTGGCGCGGTCGACCATTTCGTGGGCTACGGCAACGTCCGCGAAGGCGGTCTTGCAGACCTGCCCGGCGCTCTGGCGCGGGTGATGGCCGGGGGTCCGGACTACATCAGCATTCAGCCCGGCGCGGCGCGTCATCTGTGGCCGGCTTATGCGGGCAAGGCGGCGCTGGTCATTCAGGCGGGCTGCTTTACGCCCGACGACCGGATCCGTCAGTTGATCGCGACGCCCGAAGATGCGGTGCGCTACGGCGCCGATGCACTGGCCGTCGCGATTCCCGTGCGTGGCGATACTGAGGGCCATTACATTCGTTGGCTTACCGATACGGTCAACGCCGCCGCCCGGTTCGAAATGCCGGTCGTTGCGCATGTTTATCCCCGCGACTATGCAAACGGCGGCAAGATCGTATTCACCCCCGACGAAATCGCCTATGCTGTGCGGATCGGCTTCGAGACCGGTGTTGACGTGATCAAGGTCGGATATACTGGCGACTTCGACTCCTTCCAGGAAACCGTTGCCACTTGCCCGGTCCCGATCGTCATTGCCGGCGGCCCGAAGACCGATACGCTTCTGGGCGCCCTGACCCAGACCTCCGAAGCGCTGCGTGCCGGTGCAAAGGGTGCCGTGGTGGGGCGCAACCTGTGGGGACACGGTGACACGACGATGGCCGCGCGCGCATTCAAGTTCGTCATTCACGACGGTATGGCGCCGGAAAAAGCCTTGGCGGCGGCAGGCGCCTGACACGTGACCCGCGATCTTCAGGTTCTGGGCTTCGGTGCCTTGGCGGTTGACGACATCATCTATGTCGACCGGCCGTTGAACGCCGGCAAAGGAAAGGTGACCAACCGCACGCAGGACCACGGTGGCAATGTGGCGACGGCACTTGTTGCTGTCGCAAGGCTGGGTGGACGCGCCGGCTTCATCGGCTGGCTGAGCGATCAGCCGCTGACTGATGTCGGCGGCCGCGAGCTTGAGCGGCACGGGGTCGATATATCGTTCGCGCCGCGTCGTGCGGACGCAAGGCCAATCCGGTCGGTCATCACCGTCGGGCCCGATGGCGACAGGTTCATCGCCTATGATGACGACGTGCCGCACGGAACCTCTGACGCGCTGGCCGATGGTATCCTTGCGCAAGCCCAGGTGCTGCTGATCGACGGCTATGCCACACATGCCGAGATGATCGTTGCGCGTGCCCGCAAGCTGGGTCTGGCGGTGGTCGCCGATATTGAATGGACGATCGGCCCGGCAACCGAGCGTTTGATGGATCTATCCGACCATCTGGTCCTGCCCCTGGGGTTTGCGCAGGCCAATACCGGCGAGAAGGGTGCGGCGGCGATCCTGCGCAAGCTGTGGTCGGGTGACCGCTCCGCGGTCGTTCTAACCGATGGCAATCAGGGGGCCTACATCCGACAAAAGGACGACGCCGTCCTGTGGCACCTACCGGCCTACAAGGTCGCGGCGGTGGATACCACAGGCGCTGGGGATTGCTTTCATGGCGCCTATGCCTTTGCCCTCACGCAGGGAAAATCGCCTGTCGCCTGCGCAATTTACGCGACTGCCGCCGCGGCGATTTCGGTGACGGGGCGAGGTGGCCGCATGGCTCTGCCGGATCACGAAACGTGCCTTGCATGGATGGCAGGAGAAAATGCGCCCGTGCCCATACCGATTGCGCCCTTGGACTGAAAATTCATCACCTGCTGTTGCCGATCCGAGGAGGGGCGGGCAGTACGGTGTAGGAGCAATCTGAGGGTTTGGACGCTTTGACAATAGGGAGGAAGTGACGTGGCTGTTGTTGTGTTGGACAAAATTTGCAAAACTTTTGGGACAAAATTCCATGCGATCAAGGATCTTAGCCTGACGATAAACGATGGCGAGTTTCTGATTCTCGTGGGTCCTTCGGGATGCGGGAAATCAACCGCCTTGCGCATGATCGCGGGGCTGGAGGAGATCACCAGCGGAACCTTGAGCATTGGCGGCGAGAATGTCGAGGACCTGGCGCCGAAGGACCGGGATATCGCGATGGTCTTTCAGAACTACGCCCTATATCCGCACATGACGGTCTTCGACAACATTGCCTTCTCGATGAAACTTGCGGGGAAGAGCAAGGCCGAACGTACGAAGCGCGTCCATGAAATAGCAAAGATCCTGCAATTGCATACGCTGCTCGACAGCAAGCCGGCGGCGCTGTCTGGCGGACAACGTCAGCGCGTCGCAATGGGGCGTGCGATGGTGCGGGAACCCGCGGCCTTTCTCATGGATGAGCCTCTGTCGAACCTGGACGCCAAGCTGCGTGTGCAGATGCGCGCGGAAATAGCCAGCCTGCAACGACAACTTGGCGTGACGACGATCTACGTGACGCATGATCAGACCGAAGCCCTGACCATGGGTGACCGGGTCGCTGTCTTGAAGGGTGGCGTTCTCCAGCAGGTCGATACGCCCAAGACCCTGTACAATCGGCCGGTCAATGCGTTCGTCGCCGGCTTTATCGGTTCGCCGTCGATGAACCTGTTCGAAGGCCGTTTGCACGATGGAAGGATCAACCTGTCGACCTTTTCGATACCGGTGCCGGCGGGCGTTTTCGAGCGCTCCCCCGGCCTGACTGCATTCGAAGGCAAGACAGTTATCTTTGGAATCCGCCCGGAAGACCTCTATGACAGCAACCTGGCATCCGGATCTGACCACGCGACGATTCCGGCGATCGTCAAGTCGATAGAAGAATTGGGGTCCGAACTCATTGTTCATCTGGGCATCGACGCGGTTCGGATCGATTCCGGCGACCCCGATGCCGTCGAGGACCTCAGCGGCGCCGCAAATGCCGTGGCGAAGTTCGAATCCGTCAGCGCGGTCCAAGCGGGCGAACTGATCAATCTGGCCATCGATGTGGCCAAGCTGCATTTTTTCGATCCCCAGACACATCTCGCGATCTAGCCTGATGTGCGCTTGTTGATCTGGGCGCGGGATCATGGTTCGGAAATGTTGTTTCAAGCTTCAGGCCCGACTGCGCGCGCTCAGAATAGACCGTTGTAAAGCTCTATTACGCAATCCCAACCGCATTATCTCGCTCAGCCGCTGAAATCGGCTGCGCGACGATCATCCTGGCTCATTGCCTCGAGCCTCTTGCTGCGGACCCGCACCGGCTGCGAGGCGGGCATTCGTTCGACGGATAAATACCTCGACCATGCCACATTCCCGGGAAACTCGGGCAGCACCTTCGTCGGCAATAGCACAATTTAAGCGACCTCAGATTGGAGCGATTGTAACGCGGCGGAGTTCTGTTGCGATGTGCCGATTTGCTCGCGAAGATGGAGCCCGATCAACCACTCCTATCGAACCTCGAGAAACGACAGCCCTTTGCCATTCCGAAGCTGGGGTGTACCTGCCGACCATGAGCTTCAAAGGCTTGGTCGCTGGTTCGTGAAATACAATCTTTAAGAGAAAAAAGCATCCAGTCACCTGCCCCTCGCCTTCAGGCGAGGGGGCTTTCATTTATTTTCTTTTAGACGAGGAGACTTTCATTTGTTTACGAACGTAAAGAAAAAATGCTTCGCGTGCGATGCACAAAATAGAAAAAACACTTCTGAGGGATTTCGATTTAATCGATCATAATCAGTTACTTACAGAAACAGACGACGCTCTGACGGTCCGCGGATCCATCACGATTGCAGTTCTTCGTTGACACAAACATCCCGAAAGGAACCTACTTTGATCGCGATCTTGGGAGGATCGAGCCAATTAGAGGTCCCATGGGAGGGAAACATGAACGTCAGAAAATATCTTGCGACGATGAAGGCTGCTGCGGCTGTCTGGGCACTATGTGCTACCTGCGCCTTTGCCGAGACCAATATCGAGTTCATCCAGTGGTGGGAGCCTGAAATGCCTGCCGGTGCCCTGCGCGGCATCATGGACGATTTTGAGGCCGCAAACCCCGGCATCAAGGTCACACTTGTCAGCGGCCCCTATTCCGCCACGCACGATCAGATCGTGGTCGGCGCCGCGTCGGGAACGCTTAGCGATGTCGTCGGGCTGGACGGTGCATGGGTCAACGGACTTGCAAAGCAGGGCGCCATCGCGTCGATGGACAGCCTGATGGCTGACGCCAAGTATGATCCAAGTCAGATCGCCGACATCGTCAAGGTCAACGGACAGAGCGTCATGTTCCCGCTCGCCTCGTTTGTCTATCCGGTCTTCGTCAACCTCGATCTGGCCAAGGCTGCGGGCATCGACAAGATGCCGGCCACCCGCACTGAATTTGCCGATGCCGCGAAGAAGATGACCAATCCGGACAAGAACGAGTACGGCTGGGTGCTGCCACTCGCCCTGCAAAATCCCGGCGGCATCCAGAATGACGTGATGTCATGGGTCTGGGCCTCGGGTGCGTCGATGCTGAAGGATGGCAAGCCCGATCTGGAAAACGAAGCGGTCGTCGGTACGCTCGAATATATCAAGTCGCTGCAGGACGCCGGCGTCATCTCGCCCGGTATCTTTGCCAAGAAGGAACAGGACAAGGTCGAAGAATTCGTCAACGGCCGTGTTGGCATGATGATCGACTCGCTGGCTCACATCAACCTGATCCGCGAGCGCAATGCCAAGCTGAATTTCGGCATCTCGGCACTGCCTGCCGTCGATGGTTATACCGGCAAGCGCGGACTGCCCTACGCCTCCTGGGGCATCGGCATCAGCGACAGCAGCGAGCACAAGGCAGAGGCCTGGAAACTCGTTGAGTATCTGATGAGCCCGGACGTGAACGGTCGCCTTGTGTCTATCGCCAACGCCTTTCCCGGCAACGTGAAGGCCAAGCCCGACTTCTCGAAATCGGACCCGCTTTTCGAAGAAGCCTTCAAGATCTTCCAAAGCGGTCATCTGGCCAACGAATTCGTCGGACTGCCGGTCGCCGAAGACCTGATGCGCGACATGAACGTCGAAGTGCAGAAGATGTTCGACGGCCAACAGACCGCAAAAGACGCGGCTGCCAATACGCAGAAGCAGTGGCTGGTCGAGTTCGCCAAATAAAACACAGCTGAAAACGTTCTGGCAGCGCGGCGTGATGTGCCGTGCTGCCAGAACGCACATCCACCAATCCGTCACGACCAAGTGGAAAATCACATCCGATGAGCAGCGCCAATGAAATTCTGATGGGCACGCAAGCCGGGACGTTCAAGCCCAGGACACGGCAGCGCGGCATGTTTTCCTACAAGACGAAAAAGAGGCTGGTTCCTTTTTTGTATGTCGCACCGGCGGCAGTCCTGTTTTCCTTGCTGATGCTGTTCCCGATGATCACCGTCCTGCGCTATTCGCTGATGGACGGCGCCATCATGAAGAAGAACGCAGTCTTCGTCGGGCTGCAGAACTACGTGACGATCTTCAGCGACCCGGTTTTCTGGCAGTCGGTCGGGCAGACGCTCTATTTCACGGTGATGAGCGTCATCTTCCATCTCCTGATCGGTCTGGCCTTCGCCCTTTTGCTCAACACGCAACGCATCGACCCGACGCTCAGAAGCATCCTGCGCGTTCTCTTCATTCTACCGTGGCTCTTTACGGCGGTGATCATCGCGATCATCTGGCGGCTGCTGCTGGATCCCAACGGCGTGGTCAACAGCATCCTGATCGCGCTCCACATCGTCGACTTCAAGGTCGAGTGGTTCTCGTCGACGAAAACCGCGCTTCATGCGCTGACATTCGCGAATATCTGGGCGGGATACCCGCTCTATATGGTCAGCCTGTTGGCCGGCCTCCAGGGCATCCCCAAGGAACTGTACGAGGCTGCAGGCATCGACGGCGCCAATGAGGTTCAAAAATTCCGCTACATCACGATCCCACAACTGATGCCGATCATCATCAGCATCGCGCTGCTGGACTTCATCTGGACGATGCAGGTCTTCCCGCTGGTCTGGATGACAACGGGCGGTGGCCCGATCCATTCGACCGAGGTGCTGAGCACCTACACCTACAAACTTGCGTTCTCGAGCTACGAATTTTCACTGGCTTCGGCGAGCGCGATCTGCATCCTGATCATGTCGATGAGCGTGACGTACTTCTACATCAAACATCAGAAGGCCAGGTAACAGCCAATGGCAAAACGTTCTTTCAACAAGAGTGCGCTACCGACCGTATTGACATATCTCGGGCTTGCGGTTGGTCTGGTCTTCGCAGGATTTCCGATCCTGTGGATGTTTTTCACCTCCCTGAAATCGAATACCGAGATCTTTGCACTGCCGCCGCGGCTGCTGCCCGACCAGTTCACCAGCGTGGCTTATCTGTCGATCTTCAACGATCCGGTCAAGGTCCGCTTCTTCATCAACAGCTATCTCGTCGCCGGCGTGGTTACCCTTCTGACGTTGCTGATCGCCATACTGACGGCCTATGGTTTCAGCCGGTATTCATTCCGGTTCAAGAACACGCTCAACGTTTTCATCATCAGCACGCAGACGGTGCCGCCGATCACGCTTCTCATCCCCTACTTCGGCATGGTCGTTGCCTTCGGCATTTTCGATACATATTTCGCGCTGGTTCTGACCTACATGGTCTTCACCCTGCCTTACGCGATTTTGCTGATGACTGGCTATCTGAACACCCTGCCAAAAGAGCTGGATGAAGCCGTACTGGTCGATGGCGGGTCGAGCTGGACCGCACTTTGGCGCGTGATCGTCCCCCTGTCCGTGCCCGGTATCGTCGCAACAGCGGTCTATACCTTCCTGCTGGCGTGGAACGAGTTCCTCTTCGCACTGACGCTCACCAAATCGATGGACATGCGGACCGTGCCGATCGGCATCGAGTTGCTCATGGGCCAGCATGCATTCGAGTGGAACGAGATGATGGCGATGAGCGTCCTCGGGTCGCTGCCGCTTCTGGTTCTGTATCTAATCGCACAGCGGTACTTCCTTGCGGGCATGACGGCTGGTTCTGTGAAGAGCTAGGCTCGCAGACAGCGTTGCTGCGGCTCATTCAAACTTGTCGATCAAAGTCCTGCTCACGCATCACTGGACATCAACCCCTTGCGCCTGAGCATTTGCGGATAGCGCTGAAATGCCGGTCGAAGAAATCGATGCGTCTTCAACATTACCCAACATAACAGAACATTTGAAAACGCTCATTCTTGCTATGGGTTGCCAACCATCGACGTGCCGATGGTTGGCATGTCTGTACGCCGGATGCGCGCGGACATGTTTTGGCCACAGCCATGCGGGAATTCAGCAGCTTACAATCCTGCGAACATGGGAATGGAAAGTACGATGACGATGAATATGCGGCAGACATGGTATAGGGTTCTACCTGAAACGGATCGGGGACCAGGCATCAGGATCGGTGTTTTCGCCGTCATCATCGGTCTGTTTTGCACGGTCGCCTATAACAGCCGGCAAGAAGTCGCTGTTGCGCCGATTGATACAAAAGACCGTATCGCGGCTGACTTGGGCAAACGCGAAGACAACCAAACCAAACTACAGGCCGCCGTCGACGCGAGTCCCGCCTTTCAAGTCGCACTTGCGATGAAACCGGATCTTCCGGCGACGGCAATCCCCTCAATGAAACCCGTTTCTTCGCCAAGGCGGGCGATATCTCATGCCGATATAAAAAAGGCGGCGGTTGAGACGACGATGCCATCAGGCGTTCTCCGGTTTGATCGTTGCCAGCCGCAGTGCGAAACGCACGATCCGCTGATCGTCGGCTATACCGCGCCAAGGCAGTATTCCGAGGAAGCGCCTTTGATAGCGCACAACGGGGACGATGAGGGTTTCAATCTGTCACCTCTGCAGGGAGCTCGCTATATTTTCGCTCGCACCGCAGAATTGCCGCGTTCGGCCCTCAGAAGAGGTCGGGAAGTGCTCGACAGTATCGTTCGCGCCGACTGATGAAATGTGCCGACGGCGTGGTGGGCGTTGCAACGCGGTGACGTTCAAGTCGTCCGGATTGCGGACCTAGATCCCGCTCCTTTTGATAGAGACGACAGTGCAGGCCGATATGACTGAATCCGTACATAAACGAGTGGTGTTGCACTTTCCTGGCTTTGAACGAATGGACACACAGGCGCACCACAGCCGTTTTAAAAGAACAGCCTACCAATCCGCAAAAGTATGGGACTTTTCGGCCGACATAGGACCATTGCGCAAATCAGGATCCGCATCGGACTTTGCGGTCGTTTGCAACGGGGAGAACTGGCAGACCTCGAGCAGGATTTACATCTGCGACCACAACACGCTTGTCGAAAGATTGACCGGCAGGCCTGTCTCCCAGCGAATCGTATCAGGCTTCCTCAGTGCCGCGCGCGTTGTGGAACAGGGTGGACTTGCTGCCTACTTCCGGCACGCATGGCGGTTCGGTCTGTTTTTCCTGTTCCCTTTTCTCCTCGTGGCCATCGCTCTCGCCACAAGCCTGGCCTTGGCCGCGTTGCCCGGATTGTCTGGTCTTACTCCCTGGCATTATCTTTGGAGCCTGCCACTGGCCTGGGCATTCTTTGGCGCTGTGTTTCTCCCTTTTTCCGAGAGGTTTCACACACTCCACCTGTTTGCGGATTGGGAATTGGCGGTGGCCGCGGCAAACATGGACAATCCCATTCTCATGGATTGGCTGGAGGATTGCGTCGATACCGTACTCAAAGCATTGGACGAAGACGCGGATGAATACGTCATCAGTTCACATAGTATGGGATCCAGTCTTGCGACGCATGTACTCGGCATGGTGCTGGAACGGAACCCCCATGCTTTGGAGGGCAGACGCGTCGTGTTTGTTACCCTCGGCGGCGCAATCCTTCAGTGCGCCTTGCTAAGGCCTGCGACCAGATTGCGGCGCCGCGTAGGGTTAATCGCACGTGCTCGGGACGTATCCTGGTTGGAAGTGCAGTGTTTGACGGATGTGATTCATTTCTACAAATCCCGCGTTGTCGCTTTGTCCGGGCACCCCGATGCACCGCAGGCCGGGCTGTTGTCTATCCGCGTAAAGCATCTTCTTTCGACGGAACGGTACAAAAAAATCAGGCGCGATTTTCTCAGGGTTCACCGCCAGTATGTGCTTCACCCCGACCTGCGGGGGCCGTTCGATTTTACCCTTTTGACGACCGGTCCATTTCCAGCCCGGTCGCTTACCGATTTTTCCAAGCTGGACTTTGATCGCTTGTCGACAAGAACGCCAGCGGTTCGTCACAGTGAACGGCTGGGCCTTTAGGGCAATCTTCCGGATCAGGACTGCGTCTCAGCGCTTGTCGGAATTGGACAGCGGTCCTGATTTGGGGCCGTTGGTGAAATCCGCGACAGCCAAAATGCATGGAATTCCACCATCGCGCAAAGCTCAGCGTTGCGATCATCGAGAAGAGTCTCGCAACATAATCGAACAAAACGGAACACACTAAAGCACGGATATCCGGTACCTGTTCCTTGGAACAACGAGGATAATGGCCGTGACGTCGCATCCGGAAATCAAAACCCAGAAATCGATCCTGGTATTTCTCCCAAGGCGCGCTGCCCAAGTCATCGTCTCGAAGCTCATCGAGCATGGTTATGGAGCGAACGCCGTCCATTCCGTGCCTGAACTGTTCGACGCATTGCGCTCCGACAGCTATTGCCTGGCCGTCACCACCCGGCCGGACATCGACATGGTCCGCAACATCAAATCCATGCCGGTCGTGAACCTGGAAGTGTTTTTCCACTCCGTCGGTATCATAGGGGACGGCGTGACCTCATCAAAGCAGTTCGATGGCAAGGCATTTCTGGAGCGGGTCAAGGCTCTCAGCGAACCACGGTCAACCAGGTCCGCAGCCATTCACGCCCATACGGCTGCCAACGCCAATTCGAGCGGCGCCAGAAGGCAGATGTCTCGATGGTGGGAGGCTGCAAGGTCCTATCTAGACAGCCGCGCGCGCGCAGGCGCGAAGAAATGAACATGGCCGTGCACCAGAACGAAGTCCAGACCGCAGCCAGCGATCATGGAAAAGGTTCACCCCGGTTCGTCACTCTCAACCAGTACCAAACAGCGGCTCTGAAAAGAGAGTTTCTCCTATACGGCGGGTGTCTTCTGATGTTTTGGTTGATTGGAGCAACATCGTTGAGCGGGTTCGTGATCACGGCTTTCTTCGTCATCATGGCAACGGCACAGTTCATCAAAAGAGCTGCACACAACGCCATGGCGAAAATGAGCAAGCGCTCCGCCTTCCGACGTTATGGAGCGGGGATGGTGTCACTCTGCTTCTTCTGCCTGATGGTCGCACGCGCATGTTACATCGCGACCGTCCTCGTCGATACCGAACTTCGAACGCCGGCCGTGCCTCTCATCGCCGCTTCAACCGGCCCGTCCTGACGCACGGGACGTCTGGTCGGTCGCAACATATCTCAACATATTGGAACATCGCGTTACACAGTAATTGATTATCCTGCTGCATGACTTGCATCGAGAATTCCCCATGCTTCAAACGTTGAATACGATCAGGACGCACATCCTGCTCTGCCTGCCCGATCCATACGTCACCACCATGCTCAATGCTTTTCTCACATCAAACGGCTTCGCCGTCACCACGACTTATCTATTGAGAGAGTTCACAGAGGCGGCAGCGCTGGGCAGATACAGCGTTGTCATCACGTCAACAGCGGTGGCTGGTCGGATTCGTGACGTTTCGGCACTGCCTATCATCGACATATCGGCTTTCCTCGTCAACACGGCGGGCGGTATCGGACATCGGCACAGCAAAAGCCTGGACAGCACTGCGCTTGCCGAGCGCATCAAGACGGTCATCGCCTTGAACCCAGGCCGAGACCGCCTGGCAAAGTCGGGGCGTCTCAACGTCAAAAACGGGTGTATGCAGCGGCCCGAATGACATGTTCGCTTCGACATGAGATAATTTCAGATGCATTAGAATTCCATCGATAACAAAGCGATCGATCATGGCGTACGAAATGGCAGTCTCCGACCAAACCCATATCCTCATCGTCGAGGACGATCCCGACATCTCGGGCATGCTGGTCGAGCTGGTCAAAAGCAACGGATTTGAAGCCTCTTCTGCGGCAAGCGGGATCGAAATGGATCGATTGCTGACCCGACACCAATTCGATCTGATCGTTTTGGACGCGATGCTTCCCGGCGAGGATGGCTTCAGTATCTGCAGGCGGCTCCGCTCGTCGCGCGCTATCCCGATCCTGATGCTGACGGCGCTACGGGAGGATATCGACCGGATCCTCGGCCTGGAACTCGGCGCCGATGACTATGTTACCAAGCCGTTCAACTCACGCGAGCTGATGGCGCGGATCAAGAGCATCCTGCGCAGGGCATCCCATTCCCAGGCGATGGACGAGGGACTTGCGCCGATGACATTTGCGGGATGGCGCATCGATCCCAAAAGCCGTCAGCTCCAGGACCCGGATGGTGCGCAGGTCTCCATGACCACTGCGGAGTTCGATCTGCTTCTCGCGTTCTGTTTCAATCCCAACAAAATCCTGACGCGAGAGCAGCTTCTATCCATGACGCATGCGGGATCCGCCGGGCCTGTCGAACGCAGCATCGACGCCCATATCAGTCGGGTCCGGCAGAAAATAGAGCCAAACCTCAAAGACCCGACGTTCATCAAGACCGTACGCCTCGGAGGCTATCTGTTCGCGTCCAAGGTGGAGCGCCTGCCTTGAAAAACCTGCGCAGGGCGTCCATTCAAAAACAGATACTCGTCCTGGCAATCTTTCTGGTCGTGCTTGTTTCCCTCGTCGCGACGTTCACCGAGCCGTTCATCTACGGCCGACATGATCGAGGCTTCCAGAATGGACTGTTTGCTGGCAGGGCAGAGAAGGTTCTTGAGCAGTTCGAACGAACAAAATCGGTCCCGGAAGAAAATGCGGTTCTGGCCTTTGCGGCAAGCTCCGGAATTTCGGTTAAGAAGCAGTCCCTGGATCTGTTCAATGATGGCCAGGAGAACATGATTTCTCCCACCGAGCTTGTGGCTCGGGTCAGGATATTGCTCGACGACAACGTCTTTGCGGCATTCCATCGCTTCATCGTCGGTCAGACCCATCCGGATTTTCTGGTTGTGAAGGTAAATCCGCAGAATGCCCTCATCTTCGAGATGCCGGTGTTCCCCCCGTCGTTATGGTTTGCTCCCGCTTTCGCCAGCGGACTTTTGAAAATCGTGATCCCGCTGCTATTGCTTGGTTACTTGAGCAGCTGGCTGATCACCAAACCCCTTCGGCGTTTTGCCGCTGCTGCACAGCGGGCCAGCATGGAGGAGGGATCGGATGAACCGTTCAGCGCAGATGGTGCATCCGAGATCCGGAGTCTGGCCAAATCGTTGAACGTCATGCGGAACCGGATCCAGAGCATGGTGGACTATCGGACACGTGTTCTCAGTGCGGTCGGCCATGACCTCAGAACGCCCTTGACGCGATTGCGCATGCGGGCAGAGCGTTCCAGCGAGCCAGAGCTTCGACGTCTCATGCTGACGGATATTGAAACGTTGGTGTTCATGATCGACGAGTGCCTGGCATATTTCAATGATCCATCCGTCGCGGAAAAGGATCGCAAGGTAGACCTTTCCAGCCTGCTCCAGACGATTGCGACAGACTTCTCCGATACGGGTATCAATGTAATCTACAGCGGACCACGAAGGCTTGCCTATGTCTGCAAGCCCCAGGCTCTCACGCGCGCGCTGTCCAATCTCATTGACAACGGTTCCCGATATGCCACGCAAATCGAAATCGTCCTGAGCCATGGCGAAGAAGGCGGGGTTCAAATCAGGGTCTGCGACAACGGTCCCGGTCTGACGGATGAACTCAAGGCAAAAGTTTTGCAGCCATTTTTCAAGGCGGACGAATCCCGGCAAATCGGGGTGAAGGGCGGTCTCGGTCTGGGCCTCACCATTGCTCAAGGTATCGTCATCAAAGGCCACAAGGGACGCTTCACGTTGCTCGACAGAATCCCCAACGGTCTGATCGTCGCGATAGATCTTCCCGCTGTCTCTGGATAGCACGACCCTATGACGGCTTCCGTGAACTACGCCGTGGGAATCTACGACGCCCCAGCAACCGTCTTCTGTCCGTATACGTCACCAAGCAGCCTCCCGACCTTGCTACTGGTAGGCTGCGTTGATGATAGTGCCTGTTACGGCGGCACGCCGCACACGCCATTTTCGGTATTGTTCCGCAACAAAACCTAACCGACCGCCTTGGTTTCGTCCGCCTTTTGACATCGGGAGGCTACTTGCACCGGTTATCACTGGCCATAGCAAACAGGAGCCAGCCATGACCCACAAAGACCTGACGATCGCCGATGTCCTTAGAGACCCTTTGATCAGACAGATGATGTGCGCGGACCGGATATCATTGAGCGGAATGACAAGCCTGCTTCAGGACGCTGCGCGCCTGCAGAAGAGCGGCAAGCAGGCTCGCCGGATACCGGAAGCGGCGCTCCGCCTGCATGGCATCGTTTGATCCCGTTGCTGATGCACCTTCGCTTCACGACCGATCCGAAAGAACAAGCGAAGGGCAATCACTGCATGCGCGAGCGGCGATGGCATCGAACCAAGGAGCGCTGAAAATATTGCCGATAGCCGCCGAAATTTGAAATAATTTTACTCCACAACCTCCATTCAAACGGTTGTTATGGGCCGAGGATTTCCGGGCTGTGACCAAGGGTGCCAATTCAGATCATTTTGGATTGGCCGGTTGATCGAAACAGCCACGTCGACATTGGAAACGCTGCAACGCCACGGATGGGCATCACGTGCAATTGAAATCTGTCGAGGACGATGCAAGCTCCATCCGGATCGCCAATCGGGGCGCCGGCGGGCTGTGGGAGAGACTCTGCAGCGAGGCAAGTGCAGCGATCGCAAACGACGTCTTGTTGACCCGTTCGATGAACCTGGCTGTGCTTTATCATCGGAGCTTTGCCGACGCTCTCGCACATCGCATCGCCCAGAAACTGGCGAGCCCCGACATCAATCAGGAAGAGCTGATCTCCATCATCCGTGAAGTCTTTCAACGCGATCAGCGTATCGTGTCTTCGGCAGAGGTTGATCTCGAAGCCATTCGCGACCGCGATCCCAGCAACGCCGAAATCCTGACGCCCTTTCTGTATTTCAAGGGGTTTCTCGCGTTGCAGGGCCACAGGATCGCGCACTGGCTCTGGCACCACAACAAAGCACACATGGCCCGCCATATCCAAAGCCGGATTTCGGAGGTTCTTGGCGTGGACATCCATCCGGCAGCCCGAATGGGTCAGGGAATCATGCTGGACCATGGCAACGGTCTCGTGATCGGGGAAACCGCTGTGGTCGAAGACGAGGTTTCCATTCTTCAGGATGTGACACTGGGCGGAACAGGTAAGGAAACCGGTGATCGCCACCCGAAAATCCGCCGTGGCGCACTGATTGGCGCCGGTGCCAAGATCCTCGGAAATATCGAAGTTGGGATCGGTGCAAAGGTCGGCGCCGGCAGTGTCGTTGTCTCGCCGGTGGCGGCTCATACGTCCGTGGCGGGTGTGCCTGCACGGCTGGTCGGCAAGCCAAACTCCGATCTGCCGGGCATCAGCATGGAGCAGACGATCACCGAGCCGGAATATATGATTTGACGGTATCGCGGATCGAACCTTTTGCGTCTCGGCAAGAGGTTCGATCCGCGATCGTTCCGACTCCAAGCACCGTCAAGAAAGAGCCCCTGTCTCTGCCGACAACGGCTATTTCCCGTTTTGAAGCGACCGCCGGGTTTTTAAAGCAGATCGGCGTGATGACGCTGGGCGACGTCTGGGTGTGACCGTAGCCGGCTTTTCAGGTTGTTCTGGCCGACTTCCCGAAAAATCGGGTTGAGTGGATCGACCGTGATGCCGCGTTCCTTGCGGCTCAACTCTTCAGGCAATTGGATGACCGGGACGACCGCGTCATAGCGGGCGCCGAGAAAGAATGGCACGGAGAAGCGCTCCGAGCCCGCCGGTGGGGCGACGACATCATGGACATCGGCTTTGACGTAACCGTTCGTCGCCAGTTCCAGCAGTTCGCCGGTGTTGATGACGAAGCTGCCCGGCAGGGGCGGGGCTTCCAGCCAGACACCCTCTTCCGTGCGGACCCGCAGGCCCGGCGTGCTGTCCTGCAGCAGCACAGTGACCAGCCCGCCGTCCTTGTGCGCGCCGACGCCCTGTTCGCTCTCGGCAACATCACGGCCGGGATAGCGGACGATCTTGAGCAGCTGGGTCGGTTGCGGCTCGTAGAGCGCGGAAAAGACATTCTCATCCTGACCGAGCGCAATGCCGATTGCCTTCAGGATATCGATGCCGACGCGGGTGACTTCCGCCTGATAGCGCAGCAAAAGGGGCTTCAGCTCCGGCAGCGCCGACGGCCACTGGTTGGGGCCGATGAGGCGCTTCCAGGCGGGCGTATCCGCAGTCAGCTCGACAGCTTCGGATTCCGTGTTGACGTCGATCTGTTCGCGCCAGTCCTGCTTGCCGCGCGTGTGTTCGAGGCCGGCCCGGTTATAGCCGCGAAAATGCGGCGAGTTGACCATTTCGATTTCCAGCTTGTCCTTTTCCGGCAGGGCGAAGAAGCGCTTGGCGGCGGCAAAGACATCCGCGATCAATTCCGGTGGCACACCATGGCCGACCAGATAGAAGAAGCCGTGATCGTGCAGCACACGGCGCAGGTCGGCGACGAATTCGATACGCGATTCCGCAGAGGCGTTGAACCGCGAGAGATCGAGGATGGGCAGCTGGACCGCCGACGTGTGGATGCTCATGATGAAAATCTCCTGCTGGATGCTCGGGACATGAGGCGGTCCCGTATTTGACTATAAAATGGATCGCGCCGGTTTTCAGGCCAGCTTTCGCCTGCGGGCGATGCGATGGTTGACGGCGCGCGCGGCCCAATCGCCCAGAACCTGCACGGACTGGACGATGACGACAAGGATAACGACGACGGCCAGCATCACCTCCGGCATGAAACGCTGATAGCCGAAGCGGATGCCGAGATCGCCAAGGCCACCGCCGCCGACGGTGCCGGCCATGGCGGAATAACCGATGAGGCTGACGAGCGTCACGGTCTGGCCGGCGACAATGCCGGGAAGCGCTTCCGGTACCAGCACCTTGGCGATAATCTGGAACGGCGTGGCACCCATGGATTCCGCCGCCTCGATCAGGCCCCGGTCGACTTCGCGCATGGCAGCTTCGGCCAGCCGTGCAAACAGCGGCGTGATGGCGACGGTGAGCGGTACGACGGCCGCCCAGGTACCGACGGTGGTGCCGACAATCAGGCGGGTGAACGGAATGATCGCGACCATCAGGATGATGAACGGCGTCGAGCGGACGAGGTTGACCACTGTCCCGATCACCCGGTTGAATACCGGCCGTTCGAGGATATGGCCGGGTTCGGTGGCGACGAGTAGAATGCCAAGCGGTAGGCCGATCAGGGTCGACAGCAACGCTGCCACCACGACCATCGTCGCCGTCTGCTTCAGCGATTCAAGAATGAGCCCGGCGAGCGCCGGGGGCAGCAGGTCGAACAGCATGTCCGATGACCTCTCCAAACAGTCTAAGGGATGAAAGATATGACAGGACGTCGGGCAGGCGTTCGCCCAATCCGCCGGCGATCAGTGTCAGCACACCGAGCGGCTTGCCGTCGATATAGTCGATGCGCCCGTGCAGGATGTTCGGACGGATGCGGAACCGCTCGACCAGTGTTGCGATCACCGGATCATGCGCGGCGTCGCCGGTAAAGACGATACGCAGCACGGGATCGGTATCGCCGTGCGCCTCGGGCAAAAGCCGTCCGGCAATCTCCGGCGGCAGGTCATGCGCGACGATGCTGGACAGGAACGAGCGGGCGACCGGCGATTTCGGAAAGGCAAAGACATCGAAGGTCGGGCCGTTCTCGATCAGCTTGCCATGTTCCAGTACCGCGACATGGCTGGCGATGGCGCGCACCACCTCCATCTCGTGGGTGATCAGCAGAATGGTCAGGCCAAGCCGGCGGTTGATGTCCTTGAGCAGGTGCAGGATCTGCTCGGTCGTTTCCGGGTCGAGCGCCGAGGTTGCCTCGTCGGACAGAAGCACTTTCGGGTCGAGCGCCAGAGCCCGGGCGATGCCCACACGCTGTTTCTGGCCACCCGACAGTTCGGACGGATAGGCATCGGCCTTGGAGGTCAGTCCGACGAGTTCGAGCAGCGGTGGTATCCGCCTGCGGATGTCCGCCTTGGAAACGCCGGCAACCTCCAGCGGCAGGGCGACATTGCCCGCCACCGTGCGCGACGAGAGGAGGTTGAAGTGCTGGAAGATCATGCCGATATCGCGGCGGGCGGCACGCAGCGCCGCCCCGTCGAGACTGGTGATCTCCCGATCCGACACGATGACGCGACCCGACGTCGGCGTGACGAGCTTGTTGAGGCAACGCACCAGCGTACTCTTGCCAGCACCCGACCGCCCGATAATGCCATGGATATGTCCCTCACCGATCGTCAGGGACACGTCGTCGAGCACCGGCCCGGCAGCACTTTCATAGGCCTTTGTCAGGTTCTCGATGCGCACGGCCACCCGGCCGGCGGCGGCGTTCCCGCCATCCGGTTCGATCTCCCCCTGTACAGCAGGTGTAAGAGGCTGTTTGAAGTCGAGGGATTGGGGGAGCGCCGTCACTGGACTTACCATCCGGCGATGACGTTGCCCTTGAACGTCGTCTCGATGAACTGTTTGACCTCTGGCGACTGGTAGCTTTCAACGAGCGTCTTCACCCAGGGCGCATCCTTGTTCTTCTCGGCAACGCCGATCAGGCAGAAATACTGCGAGAGTTCATCCTCAATCAGCAGCCCGTCACGCTTGGGAACGAGGCCGGCGCTAAGCGCGAAATGCGAGGTGATGACCGAGAAATCGACGTCTTCCAGTGAACGGGGAAGCTGCGCGGTTTCCATCGGGATGATCTTGATGTTCTTCGGATTGTCGATGATGTCGAGTTCCGTCGCCTTGAAGGTGGAGCCGGGGGTAAGCTTGATGATGCCGCCAGCTTCCAGAAGTTTCAGGGCGCGGCCTTCGTTGCTTGGATCATTGGGAACGGAGACCTGGGCACCGTCCGGAAGAGCGTCGAGCGACTTGTATTTGCGGGAATAGCCGGCCATCGGCAGGAGAACCGTGCGCCCGACCGACACGAGGTTCAGTCCGCGATCGGCGTTCTGCTGGTTGAGATAGGGCGTGTGCTGGAAGCCGTTGGCATCGAGGTCACCGTCATTGGTGGCCGGGTCGATCAGGGCGCCGTCGGAAAACTCGACGATGTCGATATCCAGGCCCTTGGCCTTGGCGATCGGCTTCAACGCCTCGGCGATCTGCGCATGCGGGCCGGCAGTCACGCCAAGCTTGATGGTTTCGGCGGCGGCGGACAGGTGGGAGGCAAAGAGCAGACCAAGAACTGAGACGGCAGTGGTCAGGCGGGATGCAAAACGCATGGATCAGGGTTCCTTGAAATCAGTTGGAATGTTCTGGATCGGCAAGCTCGGGAAGGATCTTGCCGGGATTGAGAATGTTGAGAGGATCGAGTGCTACCTTCAGCGTCCGCATCAGGGCGACGGCCTCCGCGCCGTGCTCGGCTTCCTGGAACGCCCGTTTGCCAAGACCGACGCCGTGTTCGCCGGTCGCAGTCCCACCGACAGCCAGCGCCCGCACGACGATGCGGCCCGCCAGCCGGTGGACCTCCGCCTGTTCCTGCGCATCGTCGGGATCGGACATGAACACGCAGTGGAAATTGCCGTCGCCGACATGGCCGACGATATAGGCCGGTATCTGCGAAGCGCGGATATCGGCGTGGGTATCCAGCACGGCATCGGCCAGGCTTGAGAGCGGTACGCAGACATCGGTCGGCCAGGACTGGGCGCCGGGACGCTCGGCCTTCGCCCAGCCCAGCCCCACCCTGCGGGTTTCCCAGATCCGGCGTGCCTCGTCGGCATTCTTTGCCCAACGCAACGGCGTTCCGCCATGGTCGGCAACGATTGCCGCGATGACATCCGAGAGAGTGGCGATGCTTTCAGGATTGCCGTGGAACTCGAAGAACAGGGTCGGGAGCGGAGCAAGAGCGAGCGTCTCGTGTCGATTGATTACCGCGACCAGAGCTTCATCGAGAAGTTCAACACGGCCGATCGACAGGCCGGCGCGCTTGATGTCGATGACGGCGGAAACAGCACCCGCCAGCGTCTGAAAGCCGGCAATGGCGGAGACCGCATCGGGAATGGGGTGAAGGCGAAGGATCACCTCGGTGACGATACCGAGCGTGCCTTCGGAGCCCACGAACAGGCGGGTCAGATCATAGCCGGAGGACGATTTTCGTGCGAGCGATCCGGTCCTGACGATGCGGCCATCGGCCGTCACCACCGTCAGCCCCAGCACGTTCTCGCGCATGACGCCGAAGCGGACGGCATTGGTGCCGCTGGCTCCTGTCGAGACCATGCCGCCGATCGAGGCATCCGCGCCGGGATCCACGGGAAAGAACAGGCCCGTGTCGCGCAGTTGTCTGTTCATCTCCTGGCGCCGGACCCCGGCCTCGACCCGCACGATCATGTCATCGGGGCGGATGTCCAGAATCCGGTCCAGCCGGCTGGTGTCGAGCGAGATGCCGCCCGCAACCGGAATGGCACCACCTTCAAGCCCGGACCCCGCGCCAAAAGGTACGATCGGCACGCGGTAGCGGTTGGCGATGGCGGCGATCTCAGCGACTTCTTCCGTCGAATTCGGGAACACCACAATATCGGGACGGCTTGCCGGATGATGGCTTTCGTCGTGCGCATGCAGATCGCGAACCGACAGGCCGGTGAGCGCCCGGTCTCCAAACCGGGAGACCAGCGCGGCAATCGCCTCTGCTGTTCCGCCTGAAGCGACATGCTGGTTCATGACGCCGCTTTCAATCCCTGATCCTGGCCCTGGTTCTCGCGCCAGCGTGACAGCCGCCTGACGGCCTCTTCCAGCGTTTCGATCTTCTTGGCAAAGCAGAAGCGCACATGACTGGTGACATCGCGCGCACCATAGAAGGAGGAGATCGGCACGGGCGTAACGCCGGCTTCCAGGGTCAGTCTGCGCGAGAAGGCGAGATCGTCGCCATCAGGGTCGAAACTGCTGATATCGGCGATGGCGAAATAGGTGGAAGCAGCGTCCGCGACGGTAAAGCCGGCAGCGCGCAGGCCGTTGACAAGCACATTTCGGCGCAGCTCCAGATCGGTTTTCAGACTCTGGAAATAGGTGTCCGGCAGCCGGAGCCCGACGGCGACCGCAGCCTGCAAGGCCGGCGGCGTGGTGAAGGTGACGAACTGATGCGCCCGCGCGATCGGCGCCAGCAGCTTGGCATCGGCGGTGACATAACCGACCTTCCAGCCGGTGACCGAGAAGGTCTTGCCAGCCGAACCGATGCGGACCACACGGTCGCGGATCTCAGGCAGGGCAAAAAGTGTCTTGTGCGCACGGCCGTCGAAGGTCAGGTGCTCGTAGACTTCATCGGCGATGACGAGGAGGTCGTGCTTCAGAACGAGCGCCGAAAGGAAGGCCAGTTCCTCGTCGTCGAATATCTTGCCGATCGGGTTCATTGGCGTGTTGATGACGATGGCGCGGGTTTTCGGTGTGATCAGCGCGGCCAGCTGCTCGCGCGGCAATTCCCAATGCGGCGGCGCCAGCCGAACCGGAACGGGGACCGCGCCGGCGCGACGGATCAACAGGGCATAGACATCATAAACAGGTTCGAAGACGATGACCTCGTCGCCTGTTTCAAGAAGCGCCAGAAACGTATCGGCAAGCGCCTCAGTGGCACCCGAGGTGACCAGCACCTCTCGCTCCCAGTCGACATCGATATCAAGGAAGCGCTTGGTGTTCTCCGCGACCGCCTGACGCAGAGCCGGCAGCCCCAGCATCGGCGGATACTGATGCGGCCCGTCCTGCAGCGCCTTGACAGCGGCATCGATCAGAACGGCCGGCTCCATGCCTTCCGGAAATCCCTGGCCAAGATTGATCGATCCGGTCTCCGCGGCCAGCCGCGACATGGCTTCGAAGATCGAGGTACCGGCGTTGGCGAAGATGGGGTTGACCAAGCATGTTCTCCTGCGTTCCGCGTCACACCAGCGCGGCGAGAAGAACATATATTCTGTAGATTACGTGATCAAAGATTGAGAGCTGCATGATTCCCATCTTTTGAGAATAAATTTGCGACAAAGACGCGCCCGGGAAACAATCCATCCGGCACCCGGCGCTGGCGGTCAAACCGGCTCGGGGGGCTGATTGGCAGCATCACGACGATCTCCCTTGATGAAGTTCATTCGCCAGCGGACGCTCGGCCGGAGAGCAGGGTTGTGCAGACCTTTTCACGCGCAATTTTCCATCACCTCAATGGCTGACAGCCCAAAAATTTTTGCAATCGCTACCGCCAGTAGGCGGCCGTTCCTTTAGTCTACTAATATTGTGGATAATAATACCCGCTCATCTCCTGATCGTCAGGCCGCCGGATTTCCGCCCTGCAAATGTGAGGACATAATGAGTTTTCTGAGACATTTTGAGCGCCTTCAAACCATGAGAGACCAGCTGGAAGCAAAGCTGGACCTTGATGATGCGGGCATCTTAGGCGGGAGCGGCATGGATTACCGGGCGCGGCGGGACCTGCGCGCGCGCATATCCGAAATCTCCGAGGAGATCTTCGCGTTGGAACAGCGATCTCGCTTCTTCCAGAGCTGACAACGCCTTAGAATCAGGGAACACCAGATGACACTCACCTTGATCTTGCCCGGGTTGAATGGGTCCGACGAAGGACATTGGCAGCGGTTCTGGCTCAAGGATGATGCACAAAGCCGGCTGGTCGAGCAGGATGACTGGAAATCTCCCAGAGTTGAAAACTGGACCAAGCGCCTCGAAGAGGTTCTTGCTCAGGAAGGGCCGGCCTATATCGTCGCCCATAGCCTTGGCTGCCTGCTGGCTGCGAAATGCGCGGACAGTCCCTCCGCAAGGTTGATCAAAGGCGCTTTGCTCGTTGCGCCGTGTGATCTGTCGACCACGGAAGACCTGCATCCGGGCGCCATCCATTTTGGCCGGATGCCAACCCGCGCTCTGCCATTTCCAACGATCACGGTCGGAAGCTTGAATGATATCTACATGCCGCTTGAAAGCCTGTCGCTCTATGGCCGCTTATGGAAAACGCCGGTCAAAAACCTTGGGCACGCGGGCCATATCAATATCGAAAGCGGTTTTGGCAGATGGGCCGGCGGCTATGGATTGCTGTCCTTGTTAAAGAAGAAAGCAAGGGCCCTCGGCAGTCCCGACCTTGCCGCGCCACTACGCTGCGAAACATCTACCGGAGCAGCGTTCAATCCCGGCAAGCCGCATTGAGAAAATTATTTCCATAAATTCTATAGAAATAGACATTCCGGCTTTCACGCCCCGTGGCCTTTGCCCGTAAGTTTACCCCAAGGCATCAATGGCAATGCCAACAACAGGGGATGGATATGGGCTTGTTTCGTTCGGCAATGATTGGTGTGGCGGCGGCTTTGAGTTTCGGACTGGCGTCAGCCCAGGCGGCCGATCTCTCGGAGATCAGGATCGACTGGGCAACCTACAATCCGGTCGGACTTCTTCTGAAAAAAGAGGGTCTGCTTGAGAAGGAATTCGCCAAGGACAATATCAGCGTCCGCTGGGTACAGTCCGCCGGCTCGAACAAGGCACTGGAATTCCTCAGTGCCGGATCGATCGATTTCGGCTCGACGGCGGGCGGCGCAGCATTGATTTCGCGGGTCAACGGCAACCCGATCAAATCGGTCTACGTCTTCTCGCGCCCTGAATGGACGGCCTTGGTCACGCGCGCGGACAGTCCCATTGCCACCGTTCAGGACCTGAAGGGCAAGACGATCGCGGTAACCCGCGGCACGGATCCCCATATCTTCCTCGTTCGGGCTCTGGCGGATGCCGGGCTGAAGGAAACCGACGTGACGCTGGTACTCTTGCAGCATGCCGACGGCAAGCTGGCGCTGTTGCGCGGCGATGTCGATGCATGGGCTGGCCTCGATCCGTTGATGGCATCGGCGGAAGTAGAAGAGAAGGCAAAGCTGTTCTATCGCAAGCCGGAAAACAACACCTGGGGCGTGCTCAACACCACCGAAACCTTCGCGGCCGAGCATCCGGACATCGTCAAGCGTGTCATCGCCGTCTATGAAAAAGCCAGGGCTCAGGCGATCGCCGATCCTGCGGCATTGAAGGCGGCGCTGGTGGAAGCGACGAAGCTGCCGGACGAGGTGATCGCCAAGCAGCTCGAACGCACCGATATCTCGCAGCCGACGATCGGCGACCTGCAGCGCGATACGATCTCGAAAGCGGGTATCGCCTTGCAGAGTGCCGGTGTCCTTCCGGCCGACGTGGATATCCAGAAAGTCACAAACGAACTGATCGACGACAGTTTCGCCGTTGGAAAAACCCAGTGAAGACGTAAAGCATCGTCATGGCGGATTTGGCCGAGACCGGCATCAAAACAGAGGTGAAGACGTCGCGTTCAATCGCGGCGTCGGTGTTTTATGGCGCGACCCGCCAGGCGACGGCGGCGATCATCGTGCCTGCCTTGGGGCTGTTGTTCTGGGAAGTTTCGGTTGCAGCCGGCTGGTTTTCAGGTCGCCTGATGCCGCCACCCTCCAGGGTTCTGGCAACCCTGTGGACGCTTTTGAAGTCCGGCGAATTGTTCAATCATATCGGCATTACGACGGCCAGGGTGTTCTTCGGATTTGTCCTCGGCACTGTCACGGCCACCATCGCGGGAGCCGTGACCGGATATTTCGGGCTGGCGCGCCGGCTGATCGATCCATCGCTCCAGGCGCTTCGCTCCATTCCGTCGATCGCCTGGGTGCCTTTGTTCATTTTATGGTTCGGGATCTTCGAAGCGTCGAAAGTGGCGCTGATCGCTGTCGGCGTCTTCTTTCCGGTCTATCTCGGTGTGTCGGGCGCCATCTTGTCGGTTGACCGCAAGATTGTCGAGGTCGGGCGCATCTTCCGGCTCTCCGGCTTTACCCTGGTGCGGCGGGTGATGATGCCAGCGGTCTTTCCGGCCTATGTGATCGCCCTGCGATCGGGCCTCGGTCTCGGTTGGATGTTCGTCGTCGCGGCAGAATTCATGGGCGCTTCGGAAGGGCTGGGCTACCTCCTCGTTGATGGCCAGCAACTGGGCAAACCCGACCAGATCATGGCTGCCATCATCACCTTCGCCATCATCGGCAAGGTGACGGACAGTCTACTCATGGCGGCAGCGGCGCCTTTCCTGACCTGGCAGGACAGCTACAGGCGCGAGGGATAAGCGGATGCTGACACTCCGAAATCTCGGTAAAACCTATGCCAACGACGTCCGGGCGCTCGAAGGCTTTTCACTGACCGTTGCCCCGGGAGAGATCGTCGCCGTCATCGGCGGTTCCGGTTGTGGAAAAAGTACGCTGCTGCGTTTGATCAGCGGACTCGACAATGCAAGCCGTGGGAGCGTGGAACTGAATGGCGATGTGGTTCGCCAACCGCATCCTCTCATCAATCTTATTTTTCAGGAGCCGCGGCTGTTGCCATGGCTGACAGTGGCAAACAATGTCGGTTTCGGACTGGCGGAAATCGAAGGGGAAGACCGCCGGCAACAGATCGAACTGGCGTTGAAAAAGGTCGGCTTGGCTGATCTGGCCCAGCGCTGGCCGAAGGAGCTTTCCGGCGGGCAGGCACAACGGGTCGCGATCGCTCGTGCGCTGGTCACGCAGCCGGAGGTCCTGCTCCTGGATGAGCCCTTCTCCGCCCTCGACGCCTTCACGCGGGCCGACCTGCAGGATCACCTGCTCGGTATCTGGGATGAAACGCGTCCGACCCTCCTTCTGGTGACGCACGATATAGACGAGGCGCTGGTGCTTGCCGACCGCGTCATCGTCATGCGGCCCTGGCCCGGGCGTATTCTTGACGAGATCAAGGTCGATCTGCCCCGGAAACGCGATCGCACATCTGCGGCATTCGAGACCGTCAAGCGCCAGCTTTTCAAAGCGCTGGACACGTCGCTGCAGCTCTCCTGATGCCTGGCGTCGTCGGGCGTATTCCAATTATGGAAAGCCTTCGTTGCGTGACGCTCGTCCTCCGCGAAGAGGCCAGCCAGCGCCGACGGCACCCGGGAGCAACTGGGCAAAGGCCGGCCCCGTCCAATCTGAACGTCAATGGGCCGGGTCAGCCACGGGGATGCCCTCCTGTTGCGGACCTTGTTTCCCCTTGAATATCTTGCGAACCGTGACGAACAGCAGCGGAATGAGGAACACGCCGAGAAGGGTCGCCGCGATCATGCCGCCCATGACGCCGATGCCGATGGCGTTCTGCGCGCCGGAACCGGCACCGCTGGCGATCGCCAACGGCGTCACACCGAAAATGAAGGCGAGCGACGTCATCAGGATCGGGCGCAGGCGCTGACGGGCGGCTTCTACGGTCGCGGAGATCAAGTCCTTGCCGTGATTTTGCTGCTCGATCGCAAATTCCACGATCAGAATAGCATTTTTCGCCGCGAGCCCGATGGTGGTGAGAAGGCCGACCTTGAAATAGACGTCGTTCGATTCGCCGAAGAGCGTCGCCGCAAGCAGCGCACCGAAGATACCGATCGGGACTGCGAGCATGACCGAAAAGGGAATTGACCAGCTTTCGTAAAGAGCCGCCAGAGCCAGGAATACAACCAGCCCGGAAATCATATAAAGCTGCGTCGCCTGACTGCCGGACAGCCGCTCCTGCGCCGAAAGCCCCGCCCACTCGTGCCCGTAGCCGGAGCCGAGCTGCGACACCATGCTGTCGATTTCATTCATCGCATCGCCGGAGCTGACGCCATTTGCGGCTGCTCCCTGAATTTCGACCGCGGAGGAACCGTTGTAGCGCTCGAGACGCGGCGAACCGAATGTCCAGTCGCCTGTCGCAAAGGCAGAGAAAGGCACCATCGCGGCATCGGAGTTTCGAACATACCAGCGGTCGAAATCTTCCGGCTGCATGCGGAAATCCTTGTCACCCTGAAGATAGACCGGCTTGATGCGACCGCGGTCGATGAAATCGTTGACATAGCTGCCGCCCCACGCCGTCGATAGCGTCGCGTCGATGTCCGACAGGTTGAGATTGAGCGCACTTGCTTTCTCCTGGTCGATATTGACCGAATATTGCGGCTGGTCTTCCTGGCCGTTGGGCCGTGTTCCGCTCAGGAGTTTACTTTGCGCGGCCATTCCGAGCAGCCTGTTGCGCGTTGTGATCAGCTCCTCGTGACCCGCTCCGTTGATGTCCTTCAGATAGAAGTCGAAGCCGCTGGAATTGCCGAACCCCTGGATCGCCGGCGGCGCCAATGCGAACACGCTTCCATCCTTGATCTTGGAGAATGCCCCCATCGCCCGCCCGGCAATCGCCGACGCGCTGGACAACGCACTGGTGCGATCGGCAAAAGGCTTGAGCTTGACAAAGGCAAGGCCGACATTCTGGCCGGAACCGCCGAAGCCGAAGCCGACGGCGGCAAAAACCCCGTCGACATAATCTTTTTCGGCCGTCAGATAGTGATCGGTCACCTGCTTGAGAATTTTGACCGTGCGATCCTGCGTCGCTCCGGGCGGCAGCTGAACGCTGGTGATCAGAATTCCCTGATCCTCGTCCGGGATGAAGGAGCTGGGAAGGCGGTTGAACAGATAGGCAACTGCCACAATGATCAATGCAAACCCGGCTAGGAACAGGAAAGGGCGCCGAATCATACCGGATACGCCGCGCTGGTAGCCATTCGTCGTTCGGTCGAAACCCTTGTTGAACAGGCCGGACAAGCCCTTCTGCTTTGCGCCGGGCTTCGGCTTCTTCAGGATCGTGGCGCAAAGGGCCGGCGTCAGGATGAGGGCGACGATCACTGACAGAACCATCGCCGAAACGATCGTCACGGAAAACTGGCGATAGATGATGCCGACGGAACCGGAAAAGAATGCCATCGGAATGAACACGGCGGAGAGGACTGTGGCAATACCGACCAGCGCGCCGGTAATTTCCTGCATCGACTTGATCGTCGCCTCTTTCGGTCCAAGATCTTCCTCTTCCATCACACGCTCGACGTTCTCGACCACCACGATCGCGTCATCCACCAGAAGACCGATGGCAAGCACCATGGCAAACATGGTCAGCGTATTGATGGAATACCCGAACAGGGACAGGATCCCGAACGTACCGAGAAGCACCACGGGAACCGCGAGCGTCGGTATGATGGTTGCCCGGATGCTCTGGAGAAACACGAGCATGACGATGAAGACGAGAACGATCGCTTCGATCAGCGTCTTGACGACCTCCTCAATCGAAAGTTCGACGAAGGGTGACGTATCATAGGGGTAAACCACTTCGACGTTTTGCGGCAGGGTCTGCTTCAAACCTTCAATGGTGCTCTTGACCGCCTCCGCCGTATCCAGTGCATTGGCATTGGAGGCAAGGTTGATGCCAAGACCAGCCGCGCTGTTGCCATTGTACAGCGCGGAACTGCTGTAGCTCTCGGCACCCAGTTCGACGGTTGCAACGTCGTTCAGGCGAACCAGCGAGCCGCTTGTCTCGCTCTTGATAATGATATTCTCGAACTGCTCAGGCGTCTGAAGGCGACTTTTCGCAGTCACCGTGGCGTTGAGCTGCTGCCCTTTGCGCTGGGGCAACCCACCGAGCTGGCCTGCTGAGACCTGCGTGTTCTGCGCCTCGATCGCCGATGCGACATCGCTGGCCATCAGGCTGTATTTGACCAGCTTCTCCGGATCGAGCCAGATGCGCATGGCATAGCTCGAACCGAAAATCTGTGTATCGCCGACACCGGCCACGCGCTTGATGGTGTCGTTCAGCGTGCTGTCGATATAATCGGAGAGATCGACCGAAGACATCTTGTTGTCCGTCGATACAAAGCCGATGACCATCAGAAAGCTCGATGTCGACTTCGCAACGGTAATCCCGTTCGACTGCACGGATTGCGGCAATTGCGATTGGACAAGTTGCAGTTTGTTCTGGACCTGCATCTGCGCAACGTCGGCATCCGCCGAATTCGTGAAGGTCAGCGAGATCGACGCCACCCCTGTCGATTGCGAGGTCGACGTCATATAATCCAGGTTGTCGATGCCCGTCATGCCTTGTTCGATGACCTTGGTCACCGAATTCTCGACAGTCTGCGCATCTGCGCCGGAATAGGTGGCGGTAATGCGCACCGTCGTTGGAGCGATCTGCGGATATTGGGAAATCGATAGTGTCGTAATGGCCAGCAAACCCGCCAGCATGATGCAGATAGAGATCACCCAGGCAAAAATCGGCCTATCGATAAAAAAGCGGGACATGGCGACCTCAATCTTTCGTTGCAAGCTTGACGCCGCCGGCAGCGGCATCAGCCGTCTGGTTCACCGGCGTGTCCAGGCTTGATTGAGATGTCTCCTCGATCTCTCCCGTCGCATCGTTGACGATGACATCGGTCGCAATCACATCCTGACCTGCTTTCACGCGCTGGCTGCCTTCGACAACGACGCGTTCGCCATCCTTGATGCCCTGGCTGACCAGCCAGCTGTTTCCCATACTGCGCTCGACCGAGACGATCCGTTCCTCGACCTTTCCGTCACCGCCGACGAACTTTGCAGTTGCCTCGCCCTTGGTATTGCGCGAGACCGCCCGCTGCGGAACGAGAAAACTGTTGTCGCGAATGCCCTCTTGAATCGTGGCCCTCACGTAGACACCCGGCAAAAGCAGCTGATCGGGGTTTGGAAATTCCGCCCGCACGGTGACGGAGCCGGTTGTCTCCTCGACGGCGGCATCGAGAAACTCGATCCGGCCCACCTGCTTGTAGGACGACCCGTCCTCCAGTGTCAGGTGGACGGAGACGTTCGCGCCGCTGGTTTTCAGCCGTCCATCTTCGATGGATCGGCGCAGCTTCAAGAGATTGGTGCTGGATTGCGTCACATCGACGTTGATCGGGTCGATCTGGCGAATGGTCGTCAACGTCGTCGTCTGACCCGCAGTCACCAGCGCGCCGACAGTCACCGTCGACGCCCCGACGCGACCGCCGATTGGCGCCCGTATCTTCGTGTACTCCAGATTGATACGTGCAGCATCGAGAGCGGCTTTCGCGGAGGCGACATCGGCGTTGGCCTGGGTCAGCAGCGATTGGGCGTCGTCGAGATCCTGCTGGCTGACCGCGTCCCGCTGGCTCAGCCCCTTGTAGCGATCGACCTTTGCCTGCGCACTTGGCACAGCACCTTCGGCCTTCTGCAAAGCGGCCACCTGGCTGTCATACGTCGCCTGAAACGTCGCGGGATCGATCTCGTAGAGAATATCGCCCTCCTTGACCGACCCCCCCTCCTGAAAATTCCGTTTGCGGATGATTCCGCCGACCTGTGGTCGAACCTCGGCAATCAGCGAAGCGGCAGTGCGGCCGGGAAGCAGGGCGGTGATCGCGACTGACGTCGGATGCAAGGCCATCACGTTGACCTCCGGCTTTACGGCCGGCGCGCTGGAGGCCTTTTCCGATGAACTGTCACTGCATCCGCTCAGCACGAGCAGTCCGCTCAACAGGGCGACGGGAAAAAATCGCATTTGATGATCCACGAACGGAGTTCCTTTGCGTCAACGGGAGGGCAGTGGGCTGCTCGAAATCCAAGCAAGCTTGCAACAGGTTTTTACGGTATTGTTGAGGTGCCATTGTTTCTCAGCATTTCACGGCACATCCGAAGCCAACTCAATAGCGGCCTCACATTTAGCTAGTGTGGCAACCGTTGTTATCAATTGCCAAGCGCTAGCTTCATTGCGCAAGCGCTGGACACCGATGAGGAACAGCGGCAGTGAGCCTTTCGAGGAATATTAGCATTTGACGGTTGTAAGCTGCGCATAATATTGGTACTTGTTAAGTACCAATAATTGGCATCATGGCAGATGTCAACGGCGCAGGGAGGGATCATGCAGAACGTGACGGTGCGTCGTGGCCGGGGACGTCCGAAGCTGGTCGAGGAGAACGACCGGCGCAACAGCATTGTCGTCGCCGCGCATCAGGTATTGGTCGAGTATGGCTTTGCAGCAGCCACGACCGAACGCGTCGCTGCTCGGGCCAAGGTGTCGAAACGAGGCATCTACGAGCTGTTCGCAAACAAGCAGGAATTGTTCGCCGCCGTTATACGCGAACATCGCCATCTGATGCTGGACCTTCCAAGACCAGAGGAGGAAAACATCCCGCTGGTGGATGCGCTGGGCAAGATCTTTCGTTTGGAGATCGACGAGAAGGGAGAAAGGGAGCGTGAGGCGATTCTCAATCTTATCGTTCGCGAGTCGGCGCAATTCCCGGAGCTGTCGGACTACCTCTATGACAACGGTATTCTCCGTTCGAGAGAAGACCTGATGGAGTGGCTCGCCATCCAGGCCCGAAAAGGTCTTGTTGTCATCGAAGACGAGACGGTGTGCGCGGGAATGCTGATGGACATCGCGTTCGGCGCACTTCTGCCTCGACGCCGGTTAAAGACCGCACCGGATCGTGCCGCAAGACTGATACACATCAGGAAGCGCTTCGAGATTTTCCTACGAGGGGTCAGTCCAAATCTGTGATCCGCGCCGTTGGGCGCGAAACCTCAAATATGGGAAAAGCGACGCCTGGCCTCACCATGGCCGCCATCGGCATTGTCGGCAGGGCGCGTCGCGTAAATGCGATGAACTGCCTCCCATTATTTCAACGTCGGCTCCCCATATGGAATTTCCATTCTCCTTTCGGCGAAAACATTAGCAATTCATTGTTATCAATAGATCATAAAATATATAGATTATAGCGACGAATTGGGAGCGTCGCGCATGAAGATTGTCGGTCTTTCGGGGAATGTCAAACGGCCGTCCAGAACGGCATCGCTGGTGGAGGCCATCGTTTCCGGCGTCCATGATCGCGTCGGAGGCGAAAGCCGGGTCATCGAACTCGTCGATGCGGCGCCCGTACTTTTCAAGGCCTTGCGTGCCGATCAGCTCGACGCAGAAGGGCGGGCTATCATCAATGCTGTCGAGGCGGCGGACGTTCTCGTTGTCGGTTCGCCGGTCTATCGCGCATCTTATACTGGCGCTCTCAAGCATCTGTTTGACCTGGTCGATTATCGGGCGCTGACAGGCAAGCGCGTCATCCTGGCCGCCACCGGCGGTACGCCACTGCACGGATTGATGACCGAGCACCAGCTGCGTCCCCTGTTCGGCTTTTTCAACGCACTCACCCTGCCGACGGCGGTCTATGCCACCGAATCCGATTTCACCGAATATGGGGTCACCAGCCCAGCCGTGCGGGAGCGCATCGAGCGCGCCGTTTCAGAACTCACGCAGGTCCTGCCTGCCACCGATCCAGCCGCCGCGCGTATTTCGGGGCATCGCCCGGCGCTGGTTGCGGCCCAAGTCTAATTTGCATTGAAGAGGAGATTACAATGCCACATATCGATAGAGACCCGGTCAAGTTCGCCTATTGGGTTCCCAATGTTTCGGGCGGTCTGGTTATCTCGAACATCGAGCAGCGCACCAGCTGGACGATCGAATACAACCGGAAACTGGCGCAGATCGCCGAAGCCAGCGGCTTCGACTACGCTCTGAGCCAGATCCGATTCACGGCCGGCTACGGCGCCGAATTCCAGCATGAATCGGTCTCGTTTAGCCATGCGTTGCTGGAATCGACCACCACGCTGAAGGTGATTGCCGCTATTCTGCCAGGCCCCTGGAACCCGACGCTGGCGGCAAAACAGATCGCCACGATCAACCACCTCACCAATGGTCGCGTCGCCGTCAACGTCGTCAGCGGCTGGTTCCGCGGCGAATTCCATGCCATTGGCGAGCACTGGCTCGACCATGACGAGCGCTACCGCCGTTCGGAGGAGTTCATCCGCGCCCTGCGTGGCATCTGGACCGAGGACAACTTCACCTTCAGTGGCGATTTCTACCGTTTCAACAACTACTCGCTGAAGCCGAAGCCGATCGATCCACAGCCGGAAATCTTCCAGGGCGGTTCCTCGCGCGCCGCGCGCGACATGGCATCGCGCGTTTCCGACTGGTATTTCACCAACGGCAACACGCCGGAGGAAATCCGCAAGCAGGTGGATGACATCCAGGGCAAGGCGAAGGCCAACGGTCATTCGGTGCGTGTCGGCGTCAATGCCTTCGCGATCGTTCGCGAGACCGAGGAAGAGGCACGGGCCGTACTCGCAGAGATCATCGAGAAGGCCAATCCGGACGCGGTCAATGCGTTCGGACACGAGGTCAAGAACGCCGGGAAGTCCTCGCCCGAAGGCGAGGGCAATTGGGCAAAATCCTCTTTCGAGGATCTGGTCCAGTACAATGACGGTTTCCGCTCCAACCTGATCGGCACGCCGCAACAAGTGGCCGAGCGCATCGTCAATCTGAAGCGGGCCGGTGCCGATCTTATCCTTCTCGGCTTCCTGCACTTCCAGGAAGAAGTCGAATATTTCGGCAAACACGTGATCCCGCTGGTTCGCGCGCTTGAGGACTCCGAGATCGCCACGGCTGTAGCCGCGGAATAATCCGAAGGCAGGAGCGGCGGCCAGAACAGGGCCGCCGCTGCGAAACAAGACTTGACGTGGGCCGTTGCCGGTCCGCGAAGGGAATTCTGTGCCCTGTCGCATCCGTCGGGATGCGAGTTAGCTGTCGAGATCTGGAGAAATACGGGCATGCAAGCAATGAACTATGCCTTTGGGGGACTGGGTTCCGTACCTTTTCCGCCGGACGTTCAGGAGCATCTGGCAGGCCTCGATGCCCGAACCGACGACGGTGGAGCCCGGCACGCGGAAGCACGGGATAGCGCGCTTAGTCTTTCCAGCATCAGTCTCTCGTTTGGTGGCGTCGTGGCGCTGACCGATATAGATATCTCCGTCCGCAAGGGCGAGATCCGCGCGATCATCGGGCCGAATGGTGCCGGCAAGAGTTCGCTGATCAACGTCATCAGCGGCGTCTACCGGCCTGATCGCGGCCATGTCCGCATCGGCAAGAATCGCTACCAACAGGTACCCACTCAGAAGCTCGCCCGTCTCGGCATAGCGCGCACCTTCCAGAACCTGGCATTGTTCAAGGGCTTGAGTGTTCTCGATAATGTCGTCGCCGGGCGCGCCTATACCGTTCGTTCCACTTTTCTCGGCCAGATCGCCGGTCTTGGCCGGGCACGCCGGGAAGAGGCCGATGCCCGCGACCGGGCCGGCCGCATTCTCGACTTTCTCCATCTCGGGCATGTCAGCGGACGTCTCGCCGGAACCTTGCCCTATGGCTTGCAGAAGCGCGTCGAGCTTGCCCGCGCCCTGGTGGCTGAGCCCGATATTCTGCTGCTCGACGAACCGATGGCGGGCATGACCGCCACGGAGAAGAACGAGATGGCCGGCTTCGTCCGCGCTGCGCGAGACCAGTATGGAACGACCGTGGTGCTGATCGAACATGACATCGGCGTCGTCATGGGCCTGTCCGACCGCATCGCCGTGCTCGACTACGGCCGCAAGATCGCCGACGGCACGCCGGAAGAAATACGAGCCGACCAGCGCGTGATCGATGCCTATCTCGGCGTCGCGTCTGAGAACGAAGACGGGGAGGGCATCTGATGTCGGATTTCGATTGGCTGTTCTTTATTGAGGTTCTGGTCGGTGGATTGCTGTCCGGCGTGATGTACTCGCTGGTAGCGATCGGTTTCGTGCTGATCTACAAGACTTCGGGCGTGCTGAATTTCGCGCAAGGGGCGATGCTGCTCTTTGCGGCGCTGACCTTCGTCAGCCTCACCGAGCGTGGCGTGCCCTTCGCCCTGGCCTTCGCGATCACTTTCGCGATCATGGTGGTCATCGGTATCGCCATTGAGCGCACGGTGCTGCGGCCCCTCACCAACAAACCGCCGATCACGCTGTTCATGGCAACGCTGGGGCTTTCCTATGTGATCGAAGGTGCGGCCCAACTGATCTGGGGCACGCAAGTCCACGGCCTGGACCTTGGCATCGAGGATTTGCCCTTCGACGTCGGCGGGGTCTTCATCAGCCAATTCGATATCTTCGCGGCCGTCGTCGCGGCCGGCATGGTCGCAGCGCTATCGGCTTTCTTCCGCTACACCCGGATAGGTCTCGGCTTCCGCGCCGTCGCCGATGATCAGTTCGCGGCCCTTGCCATCGGTCTCCGGCTTCCGTGGATCTGGGCGACCGTCTGGGCGGCCGCCGGACTGGTGGCTCTTGTGGCCGGGCTCCTGTGGGGTGCCCGCGTCGGCGTCCAGTTCTCGCTGTCGCTCATCGTCCTCAAGGCCCTGCCTGTGCTTGTTCTCGGCGGGTTCGATTCGATCCTCGGTGCGATCGTCGGCGGCCTGCTGATCGGTGCGACAGAAAAGCTCGCCGAGGTCTATATCGGCGAATATTTCGGCGGCGGCATCGAAGGCTGGTTCGCCTATGTCGTCGCACTTGCCTTCCTTCTCGTGCGCCCTTCCGGCCTGTTTGGCCAGAAGCTTGTGGAAAGGGTCTGATCGATGTCCGTCCTCACCGCCGATCTTCCTGTTTCTCGCTCCTTGCCCGGATGGGCTGGGACGGCTGCACTGCTGGCCGTGGCCTATGTGGCTGTGCCGATTTTCGGAACGAGTTATCTGTTCGAGGCGATCCTGCTCCCCTTCCTGGCGTTGAGCCTTGCCGGTCTCGGTCTCAACATCCTGACGGGCTATGCCGGACAGGTGTCGCTCGGCAGCGCCGCCTTCATGGCGGTCGGCGCTTTCGCAGCTTTCAATTTCAACTTGCGGGTCGAAAGCCTGCCGCTCAT
This sequence comes from Rhizobium herbae, assembly GCF_017873135.1. Taxonomy (GTDB): domain Bacteria; phylum Pseudomonadota; class Alphaproteobacteria; order Rhizobiales; family Rhizobiaceae; genus Pararhizobium; species Pararhizobium herbae. Next base: position 161,820 of record NZ_JAGGJV010000007.1, read on the forward strand.
TGCCAGCATCGCGCTGGCCGGTTTCGCAGCCGCAGCAATCGGCCTGGTCTTCGGCCTGCCGAGCCTCCGCCTCAAGGGCTTCTATCTCGCGGTATCGACCCTTGCCGCGCAGTTCTTCGTTCAATGGGCTTTGACCAAGTTCAGCTGGTTTTCCAACGATTCGGCCTCCGGGGTCATCGACGCGCCGCCGCTTTCCATTGCCGGTGTCGCCTTCGAAGGCCCTGTCGGACGCTATCTGTTCTCGCTGACAGTCGTCACCGTGCTGACGTTTCTGGCCTATCGACTGGTGATCTCCCAGACAGGGCGCAATTTTATCGCAGTGCGCGACAACGAGACGGCCGCACGGATCATCGGCGTGCCGGTGCTGAAGACCAAGCTGCTGGCATTTGCAATTTCCTCCTTCATCATCGGCGTTGCCGGCGTGCTCTGGGCCTTTGCCTATCTGCGCACCGTGGAGCCGGCCGGCTTCAATCTCGATCGCTCGTTCCAGATCCTCTTCATCGTCATCATCGGCGGCCTCGCCTCCATCCGTGGCGCTTTCTTCGGCGCGGCGTTGATTGTGGTCTTCCCGCTGGTCCTGTCGCGGCTGGGGTCCTTCCTTCTTGGCGATATCTTCGATTCCGGCGTGCTCGACATGAGCCAGCGCATCGTGCTCGGCACGCTCATCATCCTGTTTCTGATCCTCGAACCGGATGGCCTGGTGGCTCTCTGGGACCGGGTCCGAAAACGCATTGGCACCGGCCTGCGGCGGTCCTGATCCAGTCCGGAGCCGCAAAGCTCTCAAAACACGCAGTCAACCTTTCCAGATCAACCCAAAACCGGTGTTCTCGCCGGTCCATACCAGGAGTGTGTCCAGATATGACGATCTTCAGCAAATTCAAAATCGCGGCTCTTGCCGCAGGCATCGCCTTCACGGTTGCTCTACCGGCCGCACAGGCCGACGAGCAGTATTTTCCGCTGCAGAGCTACCGCGTCGGCCCCTATGCTGCCGGCGGCACCGGCTTCTTTGGCGGCTTCATCGACTATCTCAACCTGATCAACACCCGCGACGGCGGCGTCAACGGCGTCAAGCTGACCTGGTCGGAAGCCGAAACGCAATATGAGGTCGAGCGCGGTGTCGAGGCCTATGAACGATTGAAGAGCAACCCGAACGTGGCTGCATGGAACCCGCTCTCCGTCGGTATTGCCTATGCGATGATCGATCGCATCACGGCTGACAAGGTGCCGCTGATCACCATCAACCACGGCCGCACGGACTCAACCGATGGCCGCGTTTTCCCTTATGTTTTCCCGCTGTTGCTTAACCCCTACAGCGAGACGTCCGGTATCGTGAACTACATCGCCGGCAAGGAAGGTGGCCTCGAAAACCTGAAAGGCAAGAAGATCGTCGTGCTTTACCACGGCTCGCCCTACGGCAAGGAAACCATTCCGATCTACGAGCTTCTGGCGCAGAAATACGGCTTCGAGCTTCAGCAGATCGAGGTCCCCCATCCAGGCAACGAACAGCAGTCCCAATGGCTGACAATCCGCCGCGCCAAGCCGGACTATGTCGTCCTGCGCGGCTGGGGCGTGATGAACCCGGTCGCGCTCAAGACTGCGGCCAAGACCGGCTTCCCGGTCGACCATATCATCGGCAATGTCTGGTCCAACTCGGAAGAGGACGCCATTCCGGCCGGCGAAGCAGCCAAGGGCTACACCGCGATCACCACGCAGGCGTCCGGCGCCGAATATCCGGTCGTCAAGGAAATCGTCAAGACGCTCTATGATGCCGGCAAGGGCAATCTGGAAGACAAGAACCGCATCGGCTCGGTCTACCACAATCTCGGCATCGTCAACGGTATCCTGAATGTCGAGGCGATCCGCATCGCGCAGGAGAAGTTCGGCAAGCGCACGCTGACCGGCGACGAGGTCCGCTGGGGCTTCGAACATCTTCAGCTGGATCCCGCCCGCGTCGAAGCGCTCGGCGCCAAAGGCCTGTTCCACTCGATCAACGTCACCTGGGACAATCACGAAGGCAACGGCTACGTGACCTTCCAGCAGTGGGACGGCAAGAAATGGAACGTCGTCTCCGACTGGATCGCCCCAGACTGGGCGCTGTTGCGGCCGATCATCGAAAAATCCTCCGAAGCCTATGCGGCGGAAAAGGGCATCAAGCTGCGCACGGCAGAAGACGCCGAAACTGCCACCAACTGATGTGTACCGGCCGGCCTGGTTCTGGATGGGCTCTTGTCAGTCCAGAACCAGCCCGGCCGGCATCGCAGCCATCAACGCAAGATTGGAAAGCGCCATGGGTCACAACGAAGTTCTGCTCTCGGTCAACGGTGTGAAGGCAACCTACAATCATGCCATCACGGCGCTCCATGGCGTCACTTTCACGGTGGCACGCGGCGAGATCGTTGCGCTTCTTGGTGCCAATGGCGCCGGCAAGACCACGACGCTCAAGGCGGTCTCCAATCTTCTACCGGCAGAGCGGGGCCTGGTGACGGAAGGCAATATCCTGTTTCAAGGACTGGATGTCGCGACCGCGAAGCCGGCCGATCTGGTACGCTCGGGCCTCGTCCAGGTACTCGAAGGCCGCCATTGTTTCCGCAGCCTGACGGTCGAGGAAAACCTCGTCACCGGCGGGCTGGGGCGCAGCGGCGGCAGGGCGGAGATCGCCGCCGCTCTGGAAAAGGTCTATGCGCATTTTCCGCGTCTGAAGGAAAAGCGCCATGCGCTGTCCGGCCTCACCTCCGGCGGCGAACAGCAGATGACGGCGATCGGCCGGGCGCTGATGTCCCGTCCGCGATTGCTGGTCCTTGACGAGCCTTCGATGGGTCTTGCCCCGATCGTCGTCCAGGACATCTTCAGAACCCTGCGCAGGCTCAACCGCGAGGAAGGCCTGTCGATCCTCGTCGCCGAACAGAACTCCACCGTCGCCCTGAAATATGCCGACCGTGCGACGATCCTCGAAAACGGCGCTGCTGTTCTCTCCGGTGATGCCGCGGAACTGCGCAACAGGGACGATGTCAAAGCCTTCTATCTCGGCCAAAGCCCGCGACCGGCCGCCCCGAACACACCCATTCTTCCGGCAATCGCGGTTTGAACCGCGCTGCATTTTCTCAAGAGGAGACAACCAGAATGACCCTATCCAACGTCAATACCGACAATGCCGCCAAGGCGGTGCCTGGGGTGCCGCGACCGGCGGAACCGGCGCACATCATCAAGACCGATGCCGAGGCGATCAGCATTGCAAAGAGACTCGCCGCCGATTTCGTGACGGGCTCCGCCCAGCGCGACCGCGAACGGATTTGGCCCGTCAAGGAACTCGACGCCTTCTCGCAGAGCGGTCTCTGGTCGATCAATGTGCCGAAGACGTTCGGTGGACCGGAAGTTTCCTATACGACGCTCGCCAAGGTCATCGAGATCATCTCGGCTGCGGACTCGTCCATCGGCCAGATCGCCCAGAACCATCTTGGCGTCGTCGCGGCAATCCGGACCGTTTCGGATGAAGAGCAGCAGAAGCTGCTGTTCGCGGAGGTACTGAAGGGTACCCGCTTCGGCAACGCCTTTTCCGAGTTCGGCTCCAAGCGCGCCGTCGATTTCGAGACGCGGCTGGTCGATGCCGGTGACCATGTCATCGTCAACGGGCAGAAGTTCTATTCGTCCGGCGCGCTGCTGGCGCATCTGGTACCGATCGTCGCACTCGATGACGAGGGCAGGGCCTGGTACGCGATTGCGGAGCGCGACGCGCCAGGCCTGACCGTCGTCGACGACTGGTCGTCGTTCGGGCAACGCACCACGCTGTCGGGTACCGTCATCCTCAACAACGTCAGGGTGCCGAAGACCCATCTGGTCCCGGGCTACAAGGGCTATGAGGTGCCGACGGCGGACGGTGCGATCTTCCAGATCATCCAGGTTGCCGTCGATACTGGCATCGCGCAGGCGGCAATTGACGAGACGATCAATTTCGTGCGCACCAAGAGCCGCGCCTGGGTCGACAGCGGCGTCGACAATGCCTGGGACGATCCCTACACGATCCAGGCGATCGGCGACCTGACGCTGCGCCTGCATGCGGCACAGGCCCTATTGGAAAAAGCCGGTTACGCCATCGATCGGGCGATTCTCGATCCGAACGCCGAGACCGTCGCCGAAGCGCAGATTGTCACGGCGGAGGCAAAGATCCTCTCTACCGAGATCGCCATCACTGCCACCAACAAGCTGTTCGAGCTGGCGGGCACCCGTTCGACACTGGCCGAGCACGGTCTCGACCGGCACTGGCGCAATGCCCGGACCCACACTCTGCATGATCCGGTCCGCTGGAAATATTCGATCCTCGGGAAGTATTTCCTCAATGGCGAAAAGCCGCCGCTTCACGCCTGGAGTTGAGTGTCGAAAAATGAGAACGACCCCCGCTATTTTGGTAGCGGGGGTCGTTCTCGCGTTCAAGAATGGTCGATGGATGACAATTGGGGATCTGTCCGTGATCCCTTTATCTAGCCGGAGCCCGTGACAGGCTGCTCTAGAATTACCTGTCCTGTTGCCGACGCTGGGTGCCAATGGCAAACGTTCGGGCAAGCAGTCCCTCGCGGAGCAGGCGAAACATATGTCCAAGCAATCTTTTCATGCTTTTGCTTCCTTCGTTACACCGTTGAGTTTGCATTTTTCGCGCGGATATAGGCCCGCCAGCCGCCGAGCGCCGTCACCTCCTGAGCGCCGGTAATGGCATGGGCCTCGCAGAGGAAGCCGGAGATGATCGAGCCGTCGTCGAGGGCCACTTTTCCGATGCCGAGCGGTCCGGGAATTTTCTGGACGAAATGGCCAAAAGCGGCTGGCGGTAGCGCCCAGACTTCGACCTCAAGTCCGTCGCCCGTAACGCCGGGCTCGCGGATGAGGCCGGGCTTGGGCGGCACCGTGCCCGGCAGCACGAAGAGGCGGTAGTCACCGGCTGTCCGGCAGGTCTTCACCAGATATCCGCCCGGCCCGGTGAGCTCATGATTGAGCGGCATACCGGTCAGGTGGGCACCGACGACGACGATCGGAACAAAACCGTCGTCGAGCGGTGCGACGCGGCTTGCTTCGGGCAATGGCGCCGATATGTCCTTGCCCATGCCGGCGTCGAGCGCCCGGTGCATGGCGTCGGCAAACGGGGCGAGCGCATCATCCGTAAACGTCGGCCCGATCAGCGTCACGCCGCCGGGCAGACCATTGCCGCCAAAGCCCGCTGGAATGGCGATTGCGGCATAGTCGTAGAGATTGACGAAATTCGTGTAGCGCCCGAAATGGCCGTTCTTCACGATCGGATCGGCCAGCATCGCGTCGACGGTGTACGTGGTAGGCGAGGTCGGCAGCATCAGGATGTCCACCTTCTCCCACTCGACCTTCGTCTTCTGCCGCAACGCCTCGAGCTTGTACTTGCCCTCGAAAGCGGCGACGGCATCATAGGCGTTCGCACCCTCGATGATGGTGCGCACCGTCGGGTCGAAGTCATCGGCGTTGCTCGTCATGAAGTCCTTCACCGCCGCCAGTCGTTCCGCGACCCAGGGGCCGTTGTAAAGCAGTTCGGCCGCCTGCCGGAACGGCGCATAGTCGAAGGGGACGATGGTTGCACCGAGCGATTTTGCCCGCTCGATCGCGGCGTCATAAAGCGCCTCGACATCCCGGTTTCCAAAGAACTCGCGCTCGGGCCCCTCCAGCACGCCGATACGCAAACCGGAAGCAGGAAGGCTGGCGGGCGCCGCATGGCGCGAGAACGGATCGGCGGCGTCATAGCCCTCCATGACCTTGCGGATCGCGACGCCATCGCCGACCGTGGCGGCAAAGACGGTCACGACATCCACGCTGCGGCAGGCCGGAACGACGCCGACATTCGGCACCAGTCCCGGCGTCGGCTTGATGCCGACAAGATTGTTGAAGGCGGCGGGTACGCGGCCGGAACCGGCCGTGTCCGTGCCCAGCGCGAATGTGGCAAGGCCGGACGCGACGGCAACGGCCGAACCGGAGCTTGAGCCACCCGACACATAGGCCGGATCGAAGACGGAACGTGGCGCACCATAAGGAGACCGTGTGCCGTTGAGCCCGGTCGCGAACTGGTCGAGATTGGTCTTGCCGATGACGATGGCGCCGGCCGCCTTCAGACGGGCGACAACGGTCGAATCGGCGGCTGGCTCATAGGCATAGGCGGGGCAAGCCGCCGTGGTCGGCAGACCGGCGGCATCGATATTGTCCTTCACCGCGAAGGGTATGCCCCAGAGCGGCAGACTGTTTGCCTCCGGCGCCCGTGCCATCAAGGTGCGGGCCGCTTGACGCAGGTCCTCATCCGGCGTGGGCGTGATGAAGATCGCCGGATCATTGGAGGCCGCGCGGCGGGCAATCACCTCCTCGACAAGGTCGAGCGGCGTCAGGCCGGATTGATAGGCGGCGCGAAGGCTTGAGAGATCGAGAATTGTCGGCAGCATGTTACAAGGTCTCCAGAACGACGATGATATCGCCGGCTTTGATATTTCGTCCGGGCCCGGCGCGCAGATCGCGGACGCGTCCGCTGACGTGGGCAGTGACGTTGATCTCCATTTTCATGGATTCGATGATGGCAACCGTATCGCCGGCGGCAACGGAGGCTCCCGGCTCCACCATGAGTTTCCAGATATTGCCCGGCACGCTGCTGGCGACGCCGAAGCAGCCGGCCGGGATATCGCCTTCAAGGCTTTCGCCTGCTCCTTCGTCACTGACGAAACTGTCGAGGCCGGTTTCCTTCCAGCTTTGCCGCTCGGCGTCGAAAGCCGCCTGCTGCGTGGCCTTGAAGCGGTTGATCGACACCGCATTCGCCTGCAGTTCCTTCTCATAGGCCGCATAGGAAAATTCCGTCTCCTCGATCCGCACGGGATAACCGCCATGCGGGAAGGCGGCCCGCGCCTCGGTCAACTCCTGATGACTGACGGGAAAGAAGCGGATCTGGTCGAAGAAATTCAGCAGCCATGGCTTGCCCCTGGCGAATTCGGGCGTTTGCCGCCAGGTATTCCACACCTGGATGGTGCGGCCGAACAGCTGGTAGCCGCCCGGTCCCTCCATGCCGTAGATGCACATATAGGCGCCGCCGATCCCGACCGCGTTTTCCGGCGTCCAGGTACGAGCCGGATTGTATTTGGTGGTGACGAGGCGGTGACGTGGATCGACAGGGGTTGCCACCGGCGCCCCGAGATAGACGTCGCCGAGACCCAGCACGAGATAGCTGGCATCAAAGACGATGTCTTTCACCGCCTGTTCGTCAGCAAGCCCGTTGATGCGGCGGATGAACTCGATGTTGGACGGGCACCAGGGCGCATTCGGGCGGACCAGCTCCTGATATTTGCGCATGGCAAGCTCGGCATCCGGATCGTTCCACGACAGCGGCAGATGCACGATGCGGCTCGGGACGGTGACCGCCTGCGCGGGCGGAAGGCTCGTCTCTATGTCCGCCAACAGTCCAAGCAGACGCTTTCGTGTCAATGTTGTGCCATCATAATGAATCTGCAGCGATCGGATGCCGGGCGTCAGGTCGATGAGGCCGGGCAGGCGGGCCTCCACGACGGCCTGCATCAGCAGGTGCACGCGCAGCCGGAGCGCGATATCGAGCGCCATCGGCCCGTATTCGACCAGCAGATTGTCGTCCCCCTGGCGGCGGTAGACGACGGAAACAGGGCCATCGTCGCGCGTCCCGACGATGGCCGAGCCGATATCCGCAGCCGGCCGGTGAACGGCAGGACCGGCGACAGGATCTTCGCTCCGCGCGACGGCATGAAAGCGGATGTGGTCGCCGGGCTTGAACTGGCCCATTTTCCACTGCTCGTCGCGGGCGATCACCGCCGGGCAGACGAAGCCGCCGAGACTTGGGCCATCAGGACCGAGAATGATCGGCATGTCGCCGGTGAAATCGATGGCGCCGACGGCATAGGCATTGTCATGCAAATTGGACGGGTGAAGTCCCGCTTCTCCGCCGTCGCCGCGCGCCCATTTCGGCGCGGGCCCAATGAGGCGGACGCCGGTGCGGGCGCTGTTGAAATGCACCTCGTAGGCCGTGGAAAACAGCGTATCGATGTCTTCTGGCTGGAAGAAATCCGGCGCGCCATGGGGGCCGTAGAGCACACCGACGCTCCATTCGCGGGTGAGTTCGGCCGGTTCGTTCGCCGGTTCCGGCGGCTTGACGGGTGCTTGCCGCGCAAGGTGCAGCACATGGCCGGCCCTGAGCGTGCCGGTGGCGTTGCCGCCGAACTGGCCAAGGCCGAACGTGGCGCGCGAGCCGAGTACCACGGGCGCGGAAAAGCCGCCCGCAACGGCGAGATAGGCGCGCTGGCCAGGGCCTTCGATGGTACCGATGGACAGCACTTCTCCGGCACGGATGGTCACGGCCATGCCGTGCGGCAGCCGATTACCATCACAGGTCATCGGCATCTGCGCTCCACCGAGCGCAATCACCGTATCGGTGTAGAACCGCAGCGTCGGGCCGGACACGGTCAGCTCCAGCGCGGCGGTCGTGTCGGCGTTGCCGACAAGGCGATTGGCATGGCGGAACGAGCGCTCGTCCATCGGTCCGCTCGGCGGCACGCCGACATGCCAGAGGCCGAGGCGGCCGGGCAATTCCTGAAGGCTGGACTGGGCGCCCGGAGACAGGACCTCGATGACATCCGGCACGAAGACGAAATCGCGCAGGGCCGTCGTGGCCACCTTGCCGCTTGCGAGAAGATCGGAAGCGGCGATTTCCCGGAGATAGTCGAGATTGGTCTCGATCCCGGCGATCGACGTCGCCGCAAGGGCTGCCTGAAGTTTCGCGATCGCCGCAGGGCGATCCTCGGCCACGACGATCAGTTTCGCCAGCATCGGATCGTAGAACGGCGTCACCTCGGTGCCGGTCTCGATCCAGCCATCGACGCGGGCAGTTTCGGGAAATACGACCTCCGTCAGCAGCCCGGCGCTCGGGCGGAAGTCGGCATGCGGCATCTCGGCGTAGACGCGCACCTCGATGGCGGCGCCCTTCGGCGCCAGAGCCTCGGTACCCGAAAGCACATCCTCGCCGGCCGCCTGGCGGATCATCCATTCGACGAGATCGATGCCGAACACCGCTTCCGTCACCGGATGTTCGACCTGCAGCCGCGTGTTGACTTCCAGGAAATAGAATTCCTCGCGGGCCGGATCGTAGATGAATTCGACCGTGCCGGCCGATGCATAGGACACCGAGCTTCCCAGATCGACCGCCGCCTTGTGCAGCCGCGCCCGTGTGGCCGGCGAAATGCCCGGTGCCGGGGTTTCCTCGACGACCTTCTGGTTGCGCCGCTGCAGCGAGCAGTCCCGCTCGCCGAGCGCCACCACCTTGCCCTTGCCATCGCCGAAGATCTGCACCTCGACATGGCGCGCATCGGCGACGAAGCGCTCGATATAGACACGGGCATCGCCGAAGCTGGCGCGCGCCGTGCGTTGCACGCTTTCGAAGGCGTCCTTCAGCGTTTGCGCATCGGTACACAGCTGCATGCCGATGCCGCCACCGCCCGCCGTGCTCTTCAGCATCACCGGATAGCCGACGGTTTCGGCGGCCGAGAGCGCGTCATCGATACCCTCCAGCAGTCCGCTGCCCGGCAGAAGCGGCACGCCGCTCGATTTTGCCAGTTCGCGGGCAGTGTGTTTCAGCCCGAAGGCCGAGAGATGCTCCGGACGCGGCCCGATGAAGGCTATGCCCTCGGCTGCCAGCCGTTCGGCAAAACCGATATTTTCGGACAGAAACCCGTAGCCGGGGTGTACGGCTTGCGCGCCCGTCGCCTTGCAGGCGGCGATGACGGCATCGACGTTCAGGTAGCTTTCGGTTGCGGGCGAGGGGCCGAGACGGATAGCTTCGTCCGCAAGCCGCGTTGCCATGGCAAACCGGTCGGCGTCGGAATAGACGGCGACAGAGGCGATACCCATTGTCTTCAATGTCCGGATGACCCGGACAGCGATTTCGCCTCTGTTGGCGATGAGAACCTTGTTGAACATCAAATCAGACCCCCGCATCCCAGATCAGCACCCGGATCGGTGTCGGATCGAAGCCGTTGCAGGGATTGTTGATCTGCGGGCAATTGGAGATCACGCAGAGCACGTCCATCTCGGCCACTAGCTCGACATAGTCGCCCGGCGACGAGATGCCGTCGACGATGGTCATCTTGCCATCGGGGCTGATCGGCACGTTCATGAAGAAGTTGATGTTGGGCACGATGTCGCGCTTGCTCATGCCGTGTTTCATCACCTCGATCACAAAGTTGTCGCGGCAGGCATGCAGGTATTTGGTGCCATGGCCGAAGCGCACGGTATTGCTCTCGCAGGAGCAGGCCCCAGCCGACGTATCGTGGCGGCCGCAGCTGTCGGCCGTCATCGTCAGCATCACGCGGCCTTCGTTGGACATGATCCGCGTGCCGGTACCGACATATGCCGCACCCTGTTCGCGCATCGTGTCCTGGTTGGAGTAACGCTCGGAAAAATCATCGGCCTTGTAGAACAGCGTATCGATCGCCTGCTGGCCGTAGCTGTCTTCGATGCGGATCGTCTGGCCCTTGCGCACGATGCCGGACCAGGGCGCTTCGGCCGGAATGAAATGATCCTGCGCGGCGTTTTCGACAGTGCGCGAGGCGGCGGTCTGAATGAAATCGGTCATGGTCCGCTCCTCCTCAAGCCTGCATCAGGGCGTTGTTTTCAAAGCCGCGAACGGCCTCGGCGGTGGCCGTGCGGGCTAGATCGTCTGCTACCGGTGCTGCTGCATGGAAGCGGGTGATGGTCACAGGCGCGGGCGCATAAACCGGATTGGGGTCGAGCGGGTGCGGGCAATTGGAGAGCGCCACCACCATGTCCATCTCGGCACGCATTTCGGCGTAGTCGCCGCTGTTGGAGGTCTTGCCCTGCCAGTGGAACCCGCCGGCATCGTCGATGCGGACCGGTGCAAAGAGATTGAGAACGGCCGGAATATCGCGTCTATCGAGGCCGAGCTTGCCGGCCGCGAGGATGAAATTGTCGCGCGTGTTGCGGGTCTTGACGCCCGGATATTTCGCGGCGTTCGACGCTGCCGTCGATCCGCCCATCAGGCAATCGTGAGAACCCGCGCTGTCTTCGATCATCGAGAACATCACCCGGCCCATATCGGAGAAGATCACCCGTCCCTTGCCGAGCGCGGTCGTCCACTGCATCTTGACCGTATCGACCAGATTGAGCCGCTCGCTGGTGTCGGCGGCGTTCCAGGCGATCAGCGCCACGGTCGAGGCGCCGTCGTGCTGGTCGATGCGCAGCGCCTCCCCACGCTTCAAAAGGGTCGACCAGTACCAGCCGCCGGGGATGATTTCCTGATGGATGATTACAGTGGAAGAGATCGCCGGCGCGGGCAGGGCGCTCGGTGTCGGAAGTGTCTTGGGAGCGAACTCCAGGCCCTTCTTCTGATGTTCTTCGTAGCGCTGCCGGTTGGCGGCGATTTCTTCTGCGGAACGTCTGACGTGCATGACTATTTATCTCCTGACGGACTGGAAGACGGGTCGTCCCGGTAAGGGCCCTGCAAAATGACCGGGCCGTCCCGGTCGGGGCTGAAGTACGAAGGTTCGCCCGCGCGGCGCGGCGGCCAGATGGCAATGTCCTTGGTGATGGTGGCGCCGTAGCGCTGTTTTTCCTCCGGCCGATCGCGCGGACGCTCGAAGGCGACAACGCGGGTGGCAAGCGTGAAGGCTTCGCGCATGTCATGCGTGACCATGACCACGGTCATCTGCGTCTCGTGCCAGAGTCGCTTCATCAGCGTGTGGATTTCGGCGCGAATGCCGGGATCGAGCGCGCCGAACGGCTCGTCGAGCAGCAGCACCTTCGGCTTCATGATCAGCGCCTGTGCCAAGGCCAGCCGCTGCTGCATGCCGCCGGACAGCTGGGCGGGATATTTGCCTTCAGCGCCTGAGAGACCCACTTCGGCAATCAGCTGCCGGGCCTCCTCGATGCCCGCGCGCCGGGCCGCGCCGAAAAGTTTGGCCTTGTATCTGGAGACCGTCAGCTCCTTGCCGAGCAGCACGTTCCCTAGCACTGTCAGATGGGGGAAGACCGAATAGCGCTGGAAGACGACACCGCGATCCGGACCCGGCTCGGGCGGCAGAGGCTCGCCGTCAAGCAGGATCGTACCTCTGGTTGCCTGTTCCTGGCCGAGCAGCATGCGCAGGAAGGTCGACTTGCCGCAGCCCGACGGCCCCACGAGTGCGACGAAGGCGCGGGATGCAACGGTGAGAGAAACATTCTCCAGCACGATCTGGTCGCCATATTCCTTCCAGACATTGTCGATGATCAGTTCGCTCATCCCTGCTTCTCCAGTTCGGACCAGGGGAAGACGGCGATGCGGATGCGGTCGAGGATGAAGTTGGTGAGAACGGCGAGAAGCGTGATCCAGACGACATAGGGAAAGATCACGTCCATCGATAGGTAGCGGCGGACGAGGAAGATGCGGTAGCCGAGGCCGCTATCCGACGAGATTGCTTCCGCGGCGATCAGGAACAGCCAGGCAGGACCGAGCTGTAGTCGCACGCAGGTGATCAGCCGGGGCAGGATCTGCGGCAGCACGACACGAAGGGCGATCTGCCACGACGAACCCCCCAGCGTTTCAGCCTTGACGATCTGTTCGCGCGGTAGTTCCAGTGCCTTCAAGGCCAGGTCGCGGATCATCGTCGGCGCGACGCCGATGACGATGAGCGCGATCTTGGATGTCTCGCCAAGGCCCATGACGATGAAAAGAATGGGGAGCAATGCCAGCGGCGGCACCATCGAGATGACGGCGACGAACGGGGCGAGCAGAGCCCGCAGATAGGGCAGCATGCCGATGACCATGCCGATCAAAAGCGCCGTCAGCGTCGAGATGCCAAGCCCTGCGAAAAGCCGGATCAGGCTGGCAGCCGTATCCGACCAGAGCAGATAGTCGCCGGTGCGTGCGTCCGGCAGGAAAGCCAGCCGGTTGATGGCCTCGGTAAAGCCCGCAAGACTGGGCAGCAGCTTGTCATTGGCATTCTCGGCCAGCCGTGCGGCGGACCCCGCCGTATAGGCGGCGATCAGCAGCACGAAGGGCAGAAGCATCAAAGCAAGTTGTGCGCCCCGGCTCGGCTTGGTGTTGATCCAGCGCATCGATATGGCTCCGCTGATGAAAAGAAGAGGGCGACGCGGAAAACCCGCATCGCCGATCGGTGCAACGCTCAGAGGGAACCGTCAGCAGCGGCCTTCATGTAGACCTCGGTGAAGCGCAGCTTGACGTTGCCGCTGTCGCCGAGAACCTTGCCATCCGGCATTTCGATGCCGATGACATCGGCCGACGCCGCGCCGCTGCCGAGCAGGCCCTTCTCAAACAGGAAGTTGCGCACGAGATCCATCGTCTTCGGCAGGCTCGTCGAGGAGGTGAAGGCAACGGCATCCGCCGGCTTGTCGAACAGCTTTGTGGCGGCGATCTGGGCTTCGAAGCCGGCGAGATCCGTGCCGGATGCTTTACCCATGGCTTCACGGGCGGCCTTGCCCTCCGCATTGTCGGCCGTCATCAGGGCTGCCGTCTCGTACCAGATGCCTGCAAGTGCCTTGCCGAAGTTCGGATTGTCTTTCAGCACGTCCGAATTTGCGACCATCAGGTCGATGATTTCGCCTGGGATTTGCGAGCTGTCGAAGACCTTGTGGGCACCAGGAAGCGCCACGATTTCCGCCACCATCGGGTTCCAGGTGACCATGGCGGTGACATCGGCCGTCTGGAAGGCGCCAACCATATCCGGATCGGCAGTGTTGACAACCTTCAGGTCCTTTTCTGACAGTCCGACGGTCTCAAGTGCCCGGGCGAGCAGATAGTGCGAGACGGAAAACTCGACGAGATTGACATTCTGGCCCTTCACGTCGGCCAGTGTCGCCTTGTCTTTCAGGATCACCGCGTCGTTGCCATTGGAGAAATCGCCGACGATCACGGCCGTCGTATCGACGCCGCCTGCTGCCGGAATAGAGAGGCCGTCCATATTGGTCAGCGTTACCGCGTCGAAGGCGCCGGCGGTGTACTGGTTCATCGATTCGACGTAATCGTTGAACTGGGTGACTTCGATCTTGATGTTGTACTTGTCGGCCCATTTCTTGACGATGCCGTGGTCGCTGGCATAGCCCCAGGGCATCCAGCCGACATAGATCGACCAGGCGACCTTGAAATCTGTCTTGGGCGCAGCGGCGGCACCAGATGCCATGCCGAAGGCCAGCGAAGCTGTCAGTGCAGTGATTGAGAGCATTTTCGAAAAAGTCTGCATTGAATTTCCCCTTTTTGCTTTTCTTCAAAAAGGGATCGGCATGGACCATCGCGCCGCCAATCCCTTGGCTAACGAGGTCTCCCGGGCTTTTGTCCCGCCGTGCACCCGGCGGGATGTCTCCCCAACCGGTGGCAGCTCTCGGACCAGCACGTTTTCAAAACGCCGGAACCCTAGCCACCAACTCTGCAATTAAACAAGCAAACTGCGTGCCAATTGTTAAGCCTATGATTTCATTTGAATCTATCCCAAGAACAATTCTGCATTCGCGCAAAGTGCATGCACTTGCTCATTCATTGGGCGCTCGCTTGCCTTTTAAGTCGCCACCCTGTGACGCGGCGCTTGAGAATGTCTCCCAACTTTTGCCGGACCGGCCTACCCAGAAGATTTTCGGGATGATATCGGCCCGACCATGAAAGGCTGCGGATCACATGGTTATGAAAGGACCATTTCTTCGTGCTGTCGAGCAGATTCCCGACATCGCCTGCTCGGCGCTGAAAACACGTTGATGCACGAGCCCGCGACTGCAGGCGCCTGCCACTTCCGCGGAATGTTCTCCGGGCTGCCATCAAAGCAGGAAGTAATCCGTCAGAAGCGCGGCCGCTTCGCCGTGTTTGAACGCGACGGTTCCCAGATCGTCAGGTTCCGGGCCGCTGGGTACCGCCGCATTTCCTGCCAGTCCGGAAAGATCGATCCTGCCGCTTTCAACCGTCGAGAAATTGAACATTTTGTCATGTATGTCCAGTGAACGCGTTGTTTCGGCTGTGTCGTGAAACAGGAAAATATCCGTTCCGGTTCCGTCATGGGGGGATACGGCTGCCTTGGCCGATTCGGCAACGTTGGTGACGGTTATCGTGAACGTCTTTGTTGCAGCAAGCCCGTCGGCATCCTTGACCTCGACTGTGATGGTATCGCTTTTCACCTTCTCGTAGTCGATGGCCTTCGCCACCTGCAGCGTTGATCCCGTCAGCTTGAACAGGCCGCCGGCGTTGTCCGTCAGCGTAAACGTCAGGGCTTTGCCCTCGGGATCGACGGCCGAGACCGTTCCGATCTTTGTTCCGACAGCCGAGTTCTCCGCAACGCTCGCCTTTGACAGGGCGATGGTGTTTGGGGCTTCGTTGACATCACCAACACCGATGGCAAGGGACTGGGTATCGGTCAGGCCGCCATTGTCGGTCACCCTGACGATCACATCATAGACGTTGTTGCCGCCTGCATCGGCCTTGGCCTCGAAATCGGGCGCCACTTTGAAGACGAGAGCGCCTGTCGTGGCGTTGATCGTGAAGCGTGCCGCATCGGCGCCGCCGGAAAGCGCATAGGTGCGGGACGCGCCTGTATCCGGATCCGCAGAGACGACCGTCGTGACCGCGGTAGTGTTTTCTTTGATCGAGATCGCCGCCGTACTGCCGCCGCCGTTCGACGTGATGCGCGGCGCTTCGTTGACATCGGTCATGGTGACGGCAAGCGCCTGGGTGTCGGTCAGCCCGAAATTGTCGGTGACCTTGACGACGAGGTCATAGATGTTGTTGCCGCCACTATCCAACTTCGTCTCGAAATCGGCCGCTGCCTTGAAGGCAAGAGCGCCTGTTGCCGCATTGATGGTGAACCGTGCGGCATCAACGCCACCGGAGATCGAATAGCTCCGCGTCGCGCCTGTATCTGGATCGGTGGCGGTAACGGTGGTGACTGCCGTCTTGTTTTCGGCGATCGAGATTGCCGCAGCACTGCCGCCGCCATTAGACGTGATGCGTGGCGCCTCGTTGACATTGGTCACCGTAACGGCAAGTGCCTGCGTGTCCGTTCCACCGGTCGATGCAGCCTTGACGATGACGTCATAGACGTTGTTGGCGCCAACATCCGCCTTGGTCTCGAAATCGGCAGCGGCTTTGAAGACGAGGGCGCCTGTTGTGGCGTTGATCGTGAAGCGGGCCGCATCGGCACCGCCAGAGATCGAATAGGTCCGGGTGTCACCTTCCGGATCGCTGGCAACGACTGTGGTGATGGCCGTCGTATTTTCGGCAACCGATACGACCGCTGCCGAGCCACCGCCATTCGACGTGATCGCGGGGCCTTCCTCGACATTGGTGACGGTGACGGCGAGGGCCTGGGTGTCCGTCAGTCCGAAATTGTCGGTGACCTTGACGATCACGTCATAGACGTTATTGGCGCCACTATCTGCCTTCACCTCGAAGTTGGGAGCGGTTTTGAAGCTGAGTACGCCCGTTGCGCTGATCTGGAATTTCGAAGCGTCAGTACCCGTCAACGAGAAGGCGATGGCGCCGCCATCCGGATCGACCGCGGCGATCGTCGAAACCGCCGTGGTGTTTTCGGCGACCGAGCGCGACAGGGCGGCCCCTCCATTCGAGGTGATCGTCGGGGCACTATGGGCGATGACGCTGGCTTTCAGGTTTTCCCAATCGAGGTTCATCAACGTCAAACTGGTGCCTGCGGCAAAGTTGATGACCGTGTTGACGTGGTTTGTCTGGTCTATCTTGGAAAGAAGCTGTGTGAAGGACGTGATCGTGCTGAAGAGCGCACTCTTCACCTTGTCCTGGGTAATGTCGAAATCGGCGATCGTGTCATTGCCGCCGCTGTAGACGAAGAGATCAGCGCCTTGGCCGCCTGTCAGGCCGTCGTCTCCGGCCCCTCCCGACAGGGTGTCTGCCTGATCGCCGCCTCTCAGATCGTCGTTGCCGCTGCCACCGGTCAGTTCGAAACGTTCGACGCCGCTGTAGTACATATACATGTAGCCGTCGTAGTCGCCGCTCGCTGTGGCATTGACGGTGGTGCGATAGTGGTTGCCACCATAGACGATACTGTTGTTGGCGCCGCTCCAATCCATGACCAGCGTATCGACGCCATCGCCGGCGGCAAAGGCATGGCTGTAACCCTGGCTGTTGAAATTGATCTTGAAGGTATCGTTACCTGCGCCGGCATCGAAGGTGTTGCCATAGTAACCCCAGATACCGACGGCGGTCTTAACGGTCAATCGCGCATCGAGAACGTCATCGCCGCCGGCAGTTGTCAGCTGGACGGTTTCGACGCCGCGCCAGCTGGTTTCAACAGTCGTGCCGCTATTGACGACAATGGTTGCCGGCTGGGTTGCCTGCAGCGCAAGCGCAAAGTCCGCCACAGCGGTCGAGGCAATGGATGCGATCACGACGTCCGTGCCGTTGCCGCCATTGTAGCTGCCCTTGCCGGCCCCGCCTTCCAGACGGTCCACGCCTGCGCCACCCGATAGAATATCGTCCAGTGCTCCTGCGACCAGATTGTCGTCACCAGCGCCACCCATGAGCTGGAACCGTTCGACATTCGAATAGTAGACATACATGTAGCCGTCGTAGTCGCCGGAGACAGCCGCATTCACCGTGGTGCGGTAGTTGCCGTCGCCAAAGACGATGGCATTGTTGGCACCGCTCCAGTCCAGGACAATCGTGTCGATGCCATCTCCGCCCGCGAAGGAATGGCTGTATCCCTGGGCGTTGAAGTTGATCTTGAAGGTATCGTTGCCCGCACCGCCGTCGAAGCTATTGCCGGTATAGCCCCAGATGTTGACAGCGGTCTTGACGTTCAGCGTCGCGTCCAGCGTATCGTCGCCGGCGCCCGTGCCGAGTTGAACGTTTTCCAGTCCCTGCCAGATCGTCTGGATGTCCGTGCCCGAGTTCAGGGTGACCGCGGCGCTCTGCGTGTTTTGAAGCGAGAGCGAGACATTCTTGCCGATATCGCTGGCAATCGTGGCAATTGCGACATCGGTGCCGCTGCCGCCGTTGTAAGTACCCTTTCCGGCCTTGCCGTCGAGGCGATCGTAACCGCCGCCGCCCACAAGGATGTCATCCAATGCACCGCCGACCAGATTGTCGTTGCCCGCACCGCCCGTGAGCTGGAAACGTTCGACGTCGGAAAAATTGACGTACATGTAGCCGTCGTAGTCGCCGGAGACAGCCGCATTCACCGTGGTGCGATACGAACCGTCGCCAAAGACGATATCGTTGTTGGCGCCTGCCCAGTCCATGACCAGCGTGTCTATGCCATCGCCCGCAGTGAAAACATGGCTGTAGCCCTGGGCATTGAAGTTGATCTTGAACGTGTCGTTGCCGGCGCCGGCGTCAAACCGGTTGCCCGTGCCGTGAATATCCACACGGGTCTTGGCCGTCAGCTGCGCGTCGAGAATGTCGCCCCCGGCGCCGGTGCCGAGTTGCACGACTTCGATGCCGCGCCATTTGGTCTCGATGCCGGTCCCGCCATTGACGGTGACGGTCGTCGCCAAGGCCGCCTGGAGGGCAAGGGAAAAGCCGGTGTCTGCAGTGCTTGCAACCGTGGCGATGGCGATATCGATGCCGGTGCCGCCGTCATAGGTACCCTTGCCGGCCTTGCCTTCCAGCCTGTCAGACCCACCGTTGCCGATCAGGATGTCGTCGAGCAGGCCACCGACCAGATTGTCTCCGCCGGCGCCGCCGGTCAGCTGGAACCGTTCGACGGAGGTGAAGCTGACATACATATAGCCGCTGTAGTCGCCACTGGTCACGGCATCGACGGTGGTCCGGTAGTTCGTTTCTCCATAGACGATGCCGTTGGTGGCGCCGCTCCAATCCATGACCATCGTGTCGGTGCCGTCCCCTGCGGCAAAGACATGGTCGTAACCCTGCGCATTGAAATTGATCTTGAACGTGTCGTTGCCGGACCCTGAGTCAAAGCGATTTCCGGTGTAGCCGTGGATGTTGACGGCCGTTTTGATGGTCAGTCGCGCATCCAGAGTGTCGCCGCCGCCGCCTGTTGCAAGCTGAACGACTTCGATGCCTTGCCATGTCGTTTCGATAGCCGTGCCACCATTCGCCACGACCGGGCCGCCTTGTGTCGCCTGGAGCGCGAGCACGAAGTTTTTCCCGGCCTCCGAAAGTCCCGAAGCAATGACGATGTCGGTGCCGGTGCCACCGTTATAGGTGCCTTTGCCGGCCTTGCCTTCCAGGCGATCGATACCATTGCCACCGATGAGAACGTCATCGAGTGCGCCGCCCACCAGATTGTCGTTGCCGATGCCGCCAGTCAGCTGGAACCGCTCGACGCCGGAAAAGGCGACATACATGTAGCCGCTGTAATCGCCGCTGATGGCGGCGTTGACCGTGGTGCGATAGTTGGTCTGGCCATAGACGATGTCGACGCTTGCGTCACTCCAGTCCATCACCAGCGTATCGGTTCCATCGCCGGCAATGAACGTGTGCTCATAGCCCTGGGAATTGTAGTTGATCTTGAAGGTGTCGTCGCCAGCACCGGATTCGAAGCGATTGCCGGCGTAGCTGTGAATATTGACTGCGGTCTTGTCGGTGAGGCGGGCATCCAAGAGATCGTCGCCACCGGCCGTCGCAAGTTGCACGACTTCAACGCCATGCCATTTGGTTTCAACGTCCGTACCAGCGTTGACTGTAACCTCTGCGCTCTGGGTAGTCTGCAGCGCCAGCGTGAAATTCTTGCCGGCATCACTTGCAACGGTTGCGATGACGACATCCGTGCCGAGGCCGCCGTCGTAGGCACCCTTGCCCGTCTTGCCTTCCAGCCTGTCGATGCCTGCGCCGCCGACAAGGATGTCGTCGATGGCGCCACCGACCAGATTATCGTCGCCACTGCCGCCGGTCAGCTGGAAGCGTTCGACATCGGAGAAGCTGACATACATATAGCCGCCGTAGTCGCCACTGACGACGGCATTGACGGTGGTGCGGTAATTCGTTCCCCCATAGACGATGGAGATGGTTGCGTCGCTCCAGTCCATCAGCAGGGTATCGATACCGTCACCGGCGGCGAAAACGTGATCGTAGCCTTGCGCGTTATAGTTGATCTTGAAAATGTCGTTGCCAGCTCCTGCGTCAAACCGGTTGCCGGTATATCCGTGGATATTGACAGCAGTCTTGGTGAAAAGTCGCGTATCCAGCATGTCGTCGCCACTGCCGGTTGCGAGCTGGACGACTTCGACACCCTGCCATTTCGTCTCGATATCGGTGGTCGAATTGACGGCGATCTCGGCTGCAAGCGTATCCTGCAAGGCCAGTGTGAAATTCTTGCCCGAAACGCTGGCAACGCTAGCGATGACGATATCGGTACCGCTGTCGCCGTGATACGTGCCCTTGCCGGACTTGCCTTCCAAGCGGTCGATACCGGCACCACCGATCAGCACGTCTTCAAGGATATCGCCGACCAGATTGTCGTTGCCCGAGCCGCCGCTCAGACGGAAGCGCTCCACATCCGAGAATGACATATAAGCATAGCCGGAATAGTCGCCGCTGTTCACGGCATTGACGGTGGTACGATAATTGGTTCCGCCATAGACGATGTCGACGGTGGCAAGGCTCCAGTCCATCACCAGCGTATCGACGTCGCCGCCGCCTTCGAAAACGCTATTATAGGCGTTCTGACCGGACAGATCGAAGACGCCGGTATCATCGCCGTCGCCCCCGCGCAGCGTATCGCCGCCGCCAATGGCGATCAGCGTGTCGTTGCCGCCCAAACCATCGATCGTCTGGGCATTCTGGTTGCCGGATATGACATTGCCGAGCGCGTTGCCCACCAGGTGCACGTTCTTCAGATTGTCGGTGAGAAACAGGTCCTCGACATTGACGGCCCAGCTGTCATTCAGGCTGAAGGTCGGAATGGTATTGATATTGGAAAATTCGCCCGTCGCCAGCAGGATGGTGTCGTGGCCGCCGTCTAAGTCTTCGACGACACGATCGTTGCCGGTGTCGAAGACATACGTATCGTTGCCGCCGGCGCCGTAGAGCGTGTCGCTGCCGCCACGCCCGTCGATATAGTCGTCGCCAACGGTACCGTAGATCGCGTTGCCCAGCGCATTGCCGGTAGCACCGCGGGCCGAGCCGGTGAGCCGTAGCTCCTCGATATCAGCGCGCTTGCCGGCCGCGTCATCGAGCGAATAGTCGATGGACGCGTAGATCGTGTCGTATCCGCCGCCGGTCGCGCGCAGGTTTTCAAAGACGATCGTCTGCAGCGAGTCGATGTAATAGGTATCATCGCCACCTTCGCCGACGAGCGTGTCCGCCCCGCCGCTGGCAAAGAACGTATCCTCGCCATCACGACCATAAAAAGCGTTTTCGCCATCGCCCCCGAAGAAATGGTCATCGTGGTCGGAGCCGATCGCGCCTTCGATGTCCACGAATGTGTCGGTGTCGTTATCGCCATGATTGGCATGCATCGACGCGACGGTCACCCCGTCGGCGGTCTTGTCGCTGTCGCTGAGATTGACGACGACGTTGGCATAGTCGATCTGGTAATCGGCAAGGTCGAAGCCCGCGCCGCCATCGATATGGTCGTCTTCCCACTGCCCCATCAGGATGTCGTTGGCGGCATCGCCATAGAGAAAATCGTCGCCTTCGCCGCCCTGGACGATATCGTTTCCGGCGCCGCCATGCAGCGTGTCGATTCCCTTGCCGCCGAGCAGCGTATCGACGGCGTCGCTGCCGAACAGCTGGTCGTCGCCATCACCGCCGCTGAGCGCCGAGCCGCCGTCACCGGCAATGATGATGTCGTCGAAACCGCTGCCGTAGACCTCTTCGAAATTGCTGACCTGATCGATGAAACCATAGGCGTCGAGGACCGTTCCTGCATCGACGGTGAAACCATCGATGGTTCGTTGGGTGCTGCTCAGGTTGACGATCGAGCGCTGGGGATCGAAAGCCAGAGAGAGGCTGTCGACGCCGTCACCACCGTCGAGAATGTCAGCACCATCGCCTCCGACAATGAGGTCGTTGTCGGCTCCTCCGTTGATCGTGTTGGCAAGAGCATTGCCGGTGATGGTGTCGTTGCCGGCAAGGCCGTCATAGGTGACCTGATGCGGCGTCAGCGTCAGGTAATCGTTTCCTGTCGTACCGACATAGAACCGCTCCCACGGGATGACGTAGTCGATCTCGACGGTGCCGAGATCGACGTCGAATGTCTCGTCAAAGAGTGCGATCTTGGCGAGGTCCCAATCCTTGGAAATCGAGATCAGCGGTCCCCAGCCGAATTCGAAACCCAGACCCGGTGCCAGGATGGTGTTGGAGATATAGGCCTTGAAGATATCGAGCGTCAGCTCGCCGTTGATGACCAGGCTGGTGAGATTGCGCAACTCGCCGGTCAGATTGAAGCTGGCATGCACATTGTGCTCGCCGTAGCCCGCATCTGGCGTCTGAAAGACAAAATCGTCGCCAAGAACACCGGTGAGTACCTGGCCGGTTTCCGCGACGCTCATTGTGACGGCAATTGGGTCCGGGGTGAACTCGAACTGCTGGTCGACCCTGAAATTCAGCGATGCCGTCGTGTCGATCAGGTCGAAATCGAACCGGAGTTGTCCTCCACCCGGATCGGTGAAGACCGGTAGTGAAAGGCCGAGCGGCGAGGGCGATCCGAAGAAGGCGGCGATCAGACCGTCGATATCGAGAGAGGCCTGCAGGAAGTCGATCGTGGATCCATCGCTCAGCAGGTCGGCGAGGGCGCCTTGCAAGGTGCCGCTGGTATCCGACGTGTCGAGCGGATCGAGCGGGACTTGAAGCAAACCGGAAATCAACGCTCCCGGAAAATTGAACGGGATGGAGCCATTGACGACATCACTCAGATTGGCCTCAAAAAGCGTATTGGTGACGGTCGGCAGATTGAAGACCGAAATAGGATTAGCAAGGTTGGCGCCGAACGCGCCGATATTTGCCCCGGTCGTGGTGTCGAATTGCGCGAAGGCGCCATAGGTCATGGTAACGTCGAAATGGAAGTTCGCCGGGTCGAGGCCTGATGTCAGTAACTGACCGCTTACCTGAGTAAACCCACTCGTATCGAAATGGACGATGTCGTTGAGCGAGAATTCAGGCGTATCGAGAATGGCCGCGTCAATCGCATAACCGACTTCCATGCTGCCGAAATCCCATTTGAGATGGGCAGCCAGATTGAACAACGCCGCATAGCTGAAACCAACATCCAGACCGACGTCAAGACCGAGAACCTGCCCCCCCAGGCTGAAGACCTGCTGATCGCTGAAGTTTAAATTGACCAGATTATAGGTTTGGTCGATGCTCTGGCTGTTCGGCCCCCACATTGGCACGTCTTCGATAGAAAACGACAGCTGCGTTGTCTCAGACACGTCCGATCCCCCCAAAGCCAAAATCGTTCTTATTTTGCAGTGCAGTAAAAATATTTAAAAAGTATTTGTTTACCAATTATATATTCTTAAATTAGCGACAAGTGAATTGAAAAGATACAAACTCATCAAAAAAAAAGAAAAATCTGGATAAAATCGTCGGCTGAAAGCAAGAATTTAGGCAGACATTGATCATTTTCGACGTCAAATTGCTCGATTATGCGATACAATTGTAATATTAATGAATCAAAGAACAGGGGCGTCGCGCGCATTTTACGTGCAGGTTTCAACAGTTCTACATATTGAGGAATCCCAGGGATTTTTCTGTAGCGTTGCGGAAAGTATATAAAAACTTACATATCCCACAGCACGCCAGGCATGTGCGGATGATGGAAACCGTTTCGGGCCGTGCGTCCATGATGGCCGGGCCTCCCGCACCCTTCCTCGTCGCGACGACGGCAATCCGCTTCATCACTTGCGCGCGACAAAGTCTGCCCGATTGATCCCATGGCGCTGCAGTTTGTCATAGAATGTTTTTCTGGCTATGCCGAGCACGTCAATCGTCCGGCGCACATCGCCGTCATTGGCAGACAGAGCGTCTCGAATGATTTCGGCTTCATAGAGCTCCAGTTTTTCAGGCAAGGTTGCGCCGCCCGGCTGCGGGGAGGCCGTGCTTCCCTCACCCTTTTCCAAGCCAAGTACCACCCTTTCCGCGAAATGCGAGAGCTCGCGCACATTGCCGGGCCAGGCATGAGAGGAGAGGTGACGGCGCACGCTCTGCGAAAGCGGCGGGACCTCCCGGCGAAAACGGGCCGCGGCACGGCCGGCAAAATGGGAGAACAACAGCGGGATATCGTCGCGCCGTTCCCTCAACGGCGGAATGGAGATGGTGACGACATTCAGCCGGTAGTAAAGATCCTCGCGAAAATCGCCACGCACGGCCGGATCGCCGAGATCGATCTTGGCAGCAGCGACGACCCTGAGATCGACTGGGCGCACGTCATTGGTCCCGAGCGGCATGATTTCGCGCATTTCGAGAACGCGCAACATCTTCACCTGCGTGCCGAGCGGCATGCTTTCGATCTCGTCGAGGAACAGCGTGCCGCCGCTCGCATGTTCGATCCGGCCGGTCCGACGCTTCTGGGCGCCGGTGAACGCGCCGGCCTCGTGGCCGAACAGCTCGCTTTCGATCACCGTTTCCGGCAGGGCGCCGCAGTTGAGCGCCACGAAATTGCCCTTTCGCCTGCGGCTCCACTGATGCAGAAGCTGGGCGACGACCTCCTTGCCGCTACCAGTTTCGCCGGCGACGAGTACATCGACATCGGTATCGGCGATATGCCGGAGGATGTTTCTCAGATTTTCCATCACCGGCGTCTGGCCAATCAACGGCAGGCTGTCCTGCGCCTCTTCGGCAGCGCGGCGCAGCGCCCGGTTTTCCATCACCAGCGTTCGCTTCTCGCTCGCCCGGCGCACGCTCTGCACCAACCGGTCGGCCGCGAAGGGTTTGGCGATGAAATCATAGGCACCGTCCTGGATCGCCTGAACGGCCATTGGGATATCGCCGTGACCGGTAATAAGAATGACCGGCAGGTCGGCATCCATGTCCTTCAGCGCGCCGAACAATTGCAGGCCGTCTATCTCGGGCATGCGGATATCGGTCACGACAGCGCCCGCAAAGTCCGGCGACAGCGCGGCAAGTGCCGCCTTAGCGCCGCCGAATGCCGAAACGGAAAATCCGGCCAGTTCAAGCGTCTGGGCCGTGGCGCGGCGAAGGTCCTTGTCGTCGTCGATCAGAACAACTGGCGTCAACGGGTTCATGATCTCAAGCCTTCTTCAAATAGACGATGAAACGGGTTCCGCGGTCGTCGCTCGATACGTCCATGCGGCCGCCATAATCGGCGACGATGTCCTTGGAGATAACCAGCCCCAGCCCCAAGCCGCCTTCCTTCGAGGTGTTGAAGGGCGTGAACAATCCTTCGCGGATCTCCGGCGAAATGCCCGGCCCGTTGTCCGAGACTGCCAACAACACCTCTTTTGCGTCGTCTTCGATCCGAACCTCGACGTGGCCCCTCTCGCCTTTCGGTGCCACGGCCTCCAGCGCATTCTGAAGGAGGTTGATCAGCACCTGCTCCAACCGGATGCGGTTGCCCATGACCTGAAGACCTTCAGGCGGCAGAAGGATATCCAGCACATCCATGCGCCCGGAAAAACGGCTGCGCAGCAACATGACCGCGCCTTCGATGACATCCTTCATCTCGGTTGGCTCGGCAGTGCCGCGACCCTTGCGGGCGAATGCCTTCAACTCGTCGGTGATCGTGCCGATCCGTTCGGTCAGCGCGGCAATGCTTTCCAGATTTTCGCCGGCCGGCGCTGTCTGGCCGCGATCGAGGAAGACGCGCGCATTGTCGGCATAGGCGCGAATGGTCGCGACCGGTTGATTGATCTCATGGGCGACGCCGGCTGCGACCTGGCCGAGGATCGCCAGCCTGTTGGCCTGCACCAGATCCTGCTGCACGGCCTGCAATTTTTGCTCGGTGTTTCTGTGATCGGTGATTTCCGTCTGCAAGCGGTCGCGCGCCTGACTGAGATCCAGCGTCCGTTCGGCCACGCGCCGCTCCAGGTCCTCCCGTGCCCGCTGTTCGTTGAATATCCGCAACGCGATTAGGTGCCGGCGGCGCAGCAGGAAGGCGGCACAGGCCAGCAGCGGCAAAAGAACGAGCAGTGCCAGCATGCGGGCTTCGCGCACGCCCGCATCGACCGAAGGCTCCGATGCCACCAGGTGCTGCAATTGCCATCCCGTCATCGGAATTTGAACCCGCACATCAAGAAACGCCGATTTTCCGGCGCCGCCCGGCATGACGATCCGGACGAGATCGGCCCCTTCCTTTGTGGTGCCGGCCACCTCGAACGGCAAGGGCCGCAGTGGTGCATCGCCGAACTGAAGGCTTTCCCGGATGGCGGCCAGACGATCCGGGGCGATTTCGCCGATGGTCATGAAGCGCCAGGACGGGATACTCGTGATGAGGACAATGCCGCGGTCGTCAACCACATAGGTCGGTTTGCCCGAGGCGTTCCAGTCGGCCTCGACGTCGTCGAACTCGACCTTCACCACGACCACGCCGAGCGGGCCGTTGATGCCGTCGATGCGCTGTGAAATGTAAAGCCCCGGTTTCTTGCTGATGCTGCCAAGCGCAAAATGCTCGGCCCGTCCTTGCGCAAACGCTCGCTGAAAATATTCCCTGAAGCGATAGTCATTGCCGACGAAACTCGTCGGCTCGCGCCAGTTGCTGGCCGAAACCGCAATTCCGTCCGCCCCAATCACGTAGATAACCGCGGCCTTCGTGCCCGCCGCCAGGGTTTCCAGCTTGCGGTTAAGCCCGTCGAGTGTAGCCGCGTCCTTTGCCGTCAGCGCCGTCGCGAGCGCGCTGTCCTGCGAAAGTACGAACGGGAGGGCTCGGTATTTTTCCAGAACCGTGCGCAGCAATGCCGCATTCAAATCGGCATCGATGCGGGCCTGAGTTCCCAGTGCGACCTCAGCACGACGCCTGCCGATCTCGCCGCTTGCCCAGAGACTTAACAGGATCAATGCCAACGCCATACCGGCGTGAACCAGCCGCATCCGCCGGATGCGTTCCCGCAAGGGGAGGGTCGGCCACAACCGTCGGGACACCGAAAAAACCATGATGAATCTGTGCATATTTCAGCACAATTATCAAATCAATTTGTGTGGATTTCCGCATCAATTGATGGCTCTGTAAAAGAGAAGAATTTTTTACTTAGTTTTTACAACAGGTTAAAACGAACGCCAAAATTGGCACGGAGATTGCGAAGCGCTTCCCCAACAGCAGCTCGACTGCTGGACTTGAAGCGAACGGCTCGGGAGGCCGGAACTCGTTCCGGACGAGCCACAAGGAGGAAATCATGATCGCAGCCCCCTTCGATTCGGCCGCAAGGCCCCAAGGTAAAACACCTTTTTACCGGCATCTCTACGTCCAGGTTCTCGCAGCCATTGCCGCGGGTATCCTTCTCGGCCATTTCTATCCGGAACTCGGCACGCAGCTGAAGCCGCTTGGCGATGCCTTCATCAAGCTCGTCAAGATGATCATCGCGCCGGTCATCTTCTTGACGGTCGCCACCGGCATTGCCGGGATGAGCGACCTGCAGAAGGTCGGCCGCGTCGCCGGCAAGGCGATGCTGTACTTCCTGACTTTTTCAACGCTGGCCCTCGTGATCGGTCTCGTCGTCGCCAATGTCGTCCAGCCCGGTGCCGGCATGCATATCGATCCGGCTTCGCTCGATCCGGCGGCAGTCGCGACCTATACCGAAAAGGCGCATGAGCAGAGTATCGTCGGCTTCCTGACCAACATTATCCCGACGACGATCGTCGGCGCGTTCGCCGATGGCGATATTCTGCAGGTCCTGTTCTTCTCGGTTCTGTTCGGCATCGCGCTCGCCATGGTCGGCGAAAAGGGTGAGCCCGTCATCAATTTCCTCAACGCGCTGACGGCACCGGTCTTCAAGCTCGTCGCCATCCTCATGAAGGCCGCACCGATCGGTGCGTTCGGCGCCATGGCGTTTACCATCGGCAAATATGGCGTCGGCTCGATTGCCAACCTTGCTATGCTGATCGGTACATTCTACCTGACCTCGCTGCTCTTCGTGTTCGTCGTCCTCGGCGCGGTTGCCCGCTACAACGGCTTCTCGATCCTGGCATTGCTGCGTTACATCAAGGAAGAGCTGCTATTGGTGCTTGGCACCTCATCCTCGGAAGCCGCCCTTCCGGGCCTGATGAACAAGATGGAAAAGGCCGGCTGCAAGCGCTCGGTCGTCGGCCTCGTCATTCCGACCGGCTATTCCTTCAATCTCGATGGCACCAACATCTACATGACGCTGGCGGCGCTGTTCATCGCTCAGGCCACCGACATCAATCTCTCCTGGAGCGACCAGATCCTGCTGTTGCTCGTCGCCATGCTGAGTTCCAAGGGTGCCGCAGGCATTACCGGTGCCGGCTTCATCACGCTGGCGGCCACGCTTTCGGTCGTCCCGTCCGTGCCGGTCGCCGGCATGGCGCTCATCCTTGGCATTGATCGTTTCATGTCGGAATGCCGGGCTTTGACCAACCTCGTCGGCAATGCCGTTGCCACCATCGTTGTCGCCCGTTGGGAGAACGAACTCGACACCACGCAACTTGCCGCGGCACTGGGCGGCAAGGACACGGGTGTTGTTCCGGCGGCGGGGCTGCAGCCGGCAGAATAAAAGCCGACTTTCTGAGCGCCCATTTTTCGCAGAACCGGCTCGCCAAGAGGCGAGCCGGTTTTATGCATTCATGTTTGGGCAAGCGGGCATTGGGATGCGCCGCTTCACGCTCGAGGCAGGCAGAACGCCTTATGCCATTCGGCGAATTTCGGCTTGAAGATGCTGAGCCTGGTTCTGCAGGGCGATGTATCGGAGCGTCGGTATGGCGCCGTTATTCTGATCGGCCGCCCACATCGCTTCACGACGTATCTGCCCGTCTTCCGCCTTCAGCTGCTGGGATTCGCTCGCTGTCAGGAGACCCCGTGCCCGATCCGCGTTCACGCGCTGGTCGTCGGCCCGGAGCTCTGCGAGGATTGTCTGAAGCCGCGGGCCCGAGACATGAACGGGAGTATAGGCGGGAACAATGAAGGTAGGGCTCTGAACGTCATCGTTGGTGATGTCGTCATCCCCCAGCATCGAACGATCACGACTACCGTCGCGGTGGTGGTGATCATCACCGCCGCCATGCGAACCGGCGAGAGCCACGCCCATGGAAGCCGAGATGAAAATTGCGGAAATCGCTGCGGTCTTTGCAAAAGAAAACATTTGCGTTACCTCAATTGGAAAGACGCTCATGAAGCGTCTTTTTGGCATGAAGCTATCTTATAGTGTCGAGTCGCGGCTCCATTACCGCCGGCAGTACCTAGCTTCATTATGAAGTGTACTTCCCACGGAAAACAAATGCATGTTAAATAAAAATAATATTTGAGTTAATCTTATTGCCACAATCGATTCACAATCGTGGTGGCTCCAATTGCTAGGACACGATGCCTGACGCAGGCTGGAATAGTACTTTCATGCAGAGTGCATATTCATTCCGCCGCAAGCGGCGTTGGTTGATGCCGTTCCTCTACACGCTGTTTTCTGACACCAAGACCGATGGCCCAGTTGTTAAGCCTGTCCATTTCCACGAAGATGATCGGCGTGATGAACAGCGTCAGCGCCTGCGAGACGATCAAGCCGCCGACGACGGCAATGCCGAGCGGCTGGCGCAGTTCCGAGCTGGCGCCGGCGCCAAGCGCAATCGGCAGGGCGCCGAGGAGCGCGCAGAATGTCGTCATCATGATGGGCCGGAAACGTCGAACGCAGGCCTCGTGAATCGCTTCCGACGCCGTCATGCCTGGAGATCGTAAATTCTCCAGCGCCACGTCGATCATCATGATCGCGTTTTTCTTGACGATGCCGATCAGCATCAGCAACCCGATGAGGGCGATGATCGACAGGTCGATGCCCATCACTTTCAGCGCCAGCAGCGCACCGAGAGCGGCTGACGGCAGACCGGAGAGAATGGTCAGCGGGTGGATAAAACTCTCGTAGAGGATGCCGAGGACAACATAGATCGTCAGTATCGCAGCAAGGATCAATATCGGCGTGTTGGCCTGCGACTGCTGGAAAATCTCTGCCGTTCCTCCATAGGACGTGAAGATGTCCGCCGGCAGGCCTATGTCCTGCTTTATCTGCTCGATCGCGGCCGTGGCATCGCTCAGCGCTTCGCCTGCCGGAAGATTGAACGACACCGTGGTTGAGACGAGTTGTCCCGTCTGATTGATGGTGACCGGCCCGGTTGATCTGTTGACCCTTGCAAAGCTGGACAGCGGCACAAGATTGCCGGTGGCGGATGCGACATGAATTCCCTGCAGCGTCTGGTCGTCCCATGGCTTCTTGGTATCGTACTCGACGATCACATCGTAGCTGTCGCCGGTCGATTGAATCTGTGCCGCGGCATAGCTGCCGAACGCCTCCTGCAGCGTCGTTCGCAGCTGGCTGTCGGTAATGCCGTAGGCTGCGGCCTTCTCCTTGTCGACGACAATATTGGCCTGAAGCGCATTGTTCTGCGCGTCGGAGGTCACATCCGTGAACCGCCGATCGGCAAGCATCGCGGTCTCAAGGCGGCCGGCCCACAAGGTCGTCTGGTCGGCACTCAGCGCCTGGACGACAAGCTGATACTGGCTGGCCGTCTGGCGTCCGCCGAAGCGCAGGCTCTGTTGCGGCGTGATGAAGGCCTGCAGGCCGGGGATTTTGCTGATGCCGGTGCGCAACTCGCGCAGCGTCTGGTCGAGCGCCGGACGCTGCGTCTTGTCCTTCAGCTCGACAAACATCGTGCCGTTGTTAAGCGGGCTGCGGACATTGCCGCCGACGATCGACATGACGTGGTTGACCGCCGGATTTTGCTTCACCAACGCCGCCGCCTGGTTCTGCAGATCCCGCATCGCAGAGTAGGAGATGTCCTGTCGCGCACGGGTGGAGATGGTCAATCGCCCTATGTCTTCCGTCGGGAAGAAGCTCGTGGGTATCGTCATGAACAGATAAGCCGTGAGCCCGATGGACGCGAAGAACAGCAGCAGAATTGCCGGACGATGGTCGAGACACCAGGCCACCGACCTGTCATATCCCTGAAGTGTACGCTCGAAACCGGCTTCGAAGAGACGCAGGATCCAGGGCGGCCTGCTGTGTCCGGTGGAAAGGCGCGAGCCGAGCATCGGCGTGACCGTCAGGGAAACGATTGCCGAAGAGATGATTGCGATAGCAACCACCATGCCGAATTCGTTGAAGATTCGCCCCACGACCCCGCCCATCAACAGGATAGGGATAAAGACCGCGACCAGCGAGACCGACATCGAGATGATGGTATAGCTGACTTCGGCGGCACCCTTGATCGCCGCTTCCCGTACCGGCATTCCCGCTTCTATGTGGCGGAGGATGTTTTCCAGCATGACGATCGCATCGTCGACGACGAGGCCTACCGCCAACGTCAAGCCAAGCAGCGAAATGTTGTCGATACTGTAGCCAAGCACATACATCATGCCGAAGGTTGAAATCAGCGAAAGCGGCACGGCGAGGCCCGGAATAATCGTCGCGGTCAAGTGACCGGTGAAGAGATAGATGACCAGGACCACCAGGCCGACCGTCAGCAGCAAGGTGAATTTGACGTCCGAGATGGCGCCGCGGATCGGCTTTGCCGAATCGTTCATGACCTTCATCGAGACGGATGCAGGCATCTCGGCATGCAAGCCCGGCAGCTTCGCGTTGATGGCATCGACGACATCGACCGTATTGGCGTCCGGCTGGCGTTGGACGGCAAGCATGATACCCCGCTTTCCATCATACCAGCTGCCCGTATTCTGATTCTCGACGCTGTCTTGAACATCGGCGACGTCTTCCAGATGAATTGGTGCGCCATTGGGGTTGGCGATGACCAGCGAACGGAACTGCTGGGCATTCGTGCGCTGCGTATCGGCATTGATCGTAATGCTCTGCATATCGTTCTGAAGAGAGCCGACCGGAGCGTGGTTGTTGGCGGCAGCAATTGCTGTGTTGACGGTATCGATGCCGATGTTGCGGCTCACCAGCTTGCCCGGATCGACTTCGACACGCACCGCATAGGTCTGGGCACCGAACACGTTGACCTCGGCAACGCCCGGAAGCGTCGAAAGCGACGGCGAGATGACGTCTTCGGCTATCTCATCCAGCTTGCTATACGGCATCGTTTCGCTTTGCACGGCAAGCAGCATCACCGGCGCATCGGCCGGATTGGTTTTGCGATAGCTGGGCGGCGTGGTCATATTGTCAGGCAACTGGCGGGTTGCATGCGAGATCGCCGCCTGCACATCGGCGGCGGCGGCATCGATATTCCGGTTCAGATCGAATTGCAGCACGATGCTGGTATTGCCAAGGGAGTTCGTCGCGCTGATTTCGTCGATGCCGGGAATGGTTTGAAACTGCTTGATGAGGGGGGTCGAAACGGAGGTCGCCATGGTTTGCGGCGATGCCCCGGTCAGCGACGCAGAAACGCTGATCGTCGGAAAATCGACCTGCGGCAGCGCTGAGACGGGCACCTGCTGGTAGCCTGCGATACCGGCGAGTACGACACCGATGGCAAGAAGCGTGGTCGCGACAGGGCGCTGGATACAGAAATTCGGGATCATGGCTGTGCGCCTGTCAGGAGAGTTTCGGTCCGCAGCTCCGGCTGATCGGCAGAAGCCAGGTTCTCTGTCTGACCGCTGAACTGTTCATCGACATGCTGTTGGTCCGTCAGCTGCGCCTGGCCTTCGACCACCACGTGATCACCGTCTGAAAGACCTTTCGCAAGCGCCGTGAAACTGCCTTCAGCACGGGCGACAGTGACCGGCGTCAGCTCAACCTTGCCGTCCTTGACGACGTAGGAATAGAAGCCGTCTGCGCCTGGGTTAACCGCCACGGTCGGCACGACGATCTGCTGCTCGGGGTCTTTGAAATGAACCACAAGATTGACGGACTGTCCTGGCCAGAGCGCGCCAGAGGCATTTTCGAATTTTGCCTTGGCAAGGATCGTGCCTGAAGCCGTGTCTATCGTATTGTCGTAGAAGCTTATCTGCCCCTGGCGGG
Source organism: Rhizobium herbae (assembly GCF_017873135.1). Classification (GTDB taxonomy): domain Bacteria; phylum Pseudomonadota; class Alphaproteobacteria; order Rhizobiales; family Rhizobiaceae; genus Pararhizobium; species Pararhizobium herbae. The sequence goes on from NZ_JAGGJV010000007.1 coordinate 194,835, forward strand.
CCTTGCCTTTATCCGACTGCGGAACCGTGGTGACATCGACAGGCCCGGCGGCAAGCGCCAGTTTCAATCGGCGCAGATTGCGCTCCTCCAGATGAAACTTCACATAGATCGGATCATATTTGGCGATCGTGACGATCGCCGTCCCCGCACTCACGAAGGCGCCACGGCTGACACCGACATCACCCAGGCGACCATCGAAGGGCGCACGGATCTGGGTATTTTCCAGAACAACCTGATCGGCGGCAAGATTGGCCTTGTCAACGTCCAGTGTGGCGGCTGCCGTATCGCGCGCCGCTTTGGCCTGTTCGTAGGCCTGCTGTGTTCCGGCGGTCTGGATGAGAAGATCGTTCGCTCGCTTCAGCGCGGCCTCGGCCTCCGTGAAAGCAGCATTGTCGCGAACGATCGTTGCATTGTCCCGATCGACGGCAGCCTGCGCGGTGCGGTCGTCGAGTTCGGCAATCAAATCACCCTGTTTGACAACCGCGCCGTCCATCACGTCGACCGCGGTGACGACGCCCTGCTCTTGCGCGGCGATCGCCGTGGTATCATCGGCTTCTGCCCATCCTGATGCGGTGACGTCCATCGGCAGCGTCGTTTTGGTCGCCGACACCGTCTTGACGAGTGTCGGTCCGCCATTGCCGCGCCGGTGTCGGCCGCCACCTGCCTGATCTCCCGCCTGAACTTGCCCCCCGCCGGCATGCTTGCCATCGCCATTTTCAGCTTGGAGAGCCGGTTGCTTGGTAAATTGCGAAAGATAGGGAATCCGATCACCCCCCAATGCGCCGACGCCAACGCCGACGACTGCAACAACACATACAGTTGGCCAGAATTTTTTCATGTGAAGGACCGGGTTTTGAATGATTGCGCGAAGCGTTCGAAGCGCTATAGAGCCTCGGATATTGCGGCGCAAAAAAGACATACTTCCCCGTGGTCGATCACTAACCTGTTATAAATGCTTAAATTTTTGTAATGAACGGGCGGCATCGCAAAACGAGAAAGAACAAACACTTCGGGGCAATGATCTGCGGCGAAAACGGTGGCTCTTGTCGCTGACGACGGTGATACGCATGCGCGGCGATCGCGTCATCCGCCCATCGGCGTCGAATGGTTCATTGACGGGCCATCGCTCGCAAACGCAGATACTTGGTTTGAGGGGAAAAAGTGCCGTAGTTACTGCGCAAGTCCCAAATTTTTGGTGGCTTCACGGAAACGGGCCGGCGTATAGCCGGTGAGATGGCGGAAGCTACGGGCAAACGCGCTCAGTTCGCTATAGCCGAGCTGGGTCGCAATGACCGGGATCGGCAGGCGTGTATTGGCAAGCAGGCTCTTTGCGATCTCCATCCGCACCATGTTGCGCAGGTCGGCATAATTGACGCCGGTTTCGCCGAGCTTGCGCTGAAAACTGCGCAAGCTCATGCCGAAATCTCCAGCCGCATCCTCTATGTCGATGCTGGCATGCTGACAAAGCGCGGCCGTGATCCATGCCTTGAGGGCGGTCACGAGATCGAGGCGTTTCTCGCGGCGATAGAGAAGATCGGAGAGTTCGGAGACGATGCGGAGATGACTTTGCTCATCGCCGCCCTTGCCGATCGGGCGATCGAGAAATCTCTTCGGAAAGACAATCGCATTTTCCCGTCGACCAAATGCCAGGCGGCAGGCAAAATGTGCGTGATAAAGCGCCAGATTCTCGCCTGGATTATGCTCAAACTCTATGCAGGACGGCGTCCAATCCGCCCCGATCGTCGTCTTCAATATCGTGTTGAAGACGCTCTGCGTAAAATCCGCATCCTGGGTTTTATGGCGAACGGTGTTGTCGCAGATCGAATAGGAAAAGCGCGCAACCTCATTCTCCACCACAAGTGCCGAACGGGTATTGCTCTGCAAGGCCGGAAAATAGCGGCTGAATTGGGTCAGCCCGTCTTTCAACGTCGGGGCCGTCAGAAAAAGCGCCGCCAGAGCGCCAAGTGCCTCGAATTCAAACTCTTTCCCGAGTTTCAAGCCCAGCAACGGATCGTTCTTTTCTTCCGATGCGACCTCAAGCGTTGAGGTGAAGGCCGCAAGCGGCATGAAGTCGCCGTCGGCAAACAACGCAGTGCTGCCAAGGCCGACCCGGGCCGAAACGGTGCTCATATCGAGTCCCCCAAGACGGATCGATGCCAGCAACCCGTCCATGGCAGAAGAGGCGATCATACCGGCTGTTTGCATGGTTTGCCCTCCGAATGGCTTCAAAGCTCCCGGAGCAAAAATCATGCCAGATTAAATTATCTGCTGTTCCCGCGGTTTGGCGTGAAGTGTCAAATACAAGCAGGGTGATTTTTGCGTAGCATCAATCCCATAATGTAAAAATGTATGCGTTAAAGTAGAGCAAGACGACAATCCGTCTATAGATGGCAGATACACTCCGTGCTTTGGAAACAAATACGCAAGAACTGAAATATATCAGGAAAACAACCGTAACATTGACCGCACGAAGAAAAGGAATTACTTATGTCCGTGATCGAACTTGGAGGGGCTGGAACCGATCTCCGGCGCAATGCGATCGGCGTCAGCCATATCGTCTTTTTCGTCGTCGCCGCGGCGGCTCCCCTGACGGCGGTGGTCGGCGCCTCGCCGGCCGCATTCGCTTTCGGAAACGGATCCGGCGTGTCGGCCACCTATCTTCTCGTCGGCGCGCTTTATCTCCTGTTTAGCGTCGGCTTCACGGCGATGAGCCGCTTCGTCGGCTCGGCCGGTGGCTTCTATCCCTACATCGCGGCCGGTCTCAGCCGCCCCGCCGGCGTGGCTGGTGCATTCATCGCACTCGCTACCTATATCGCCATAGAGCTGGCGGTATTCGGCCTCTTCGGTTTCTTCGTGAATGACATCGTCAAGACCTCCGGCGGCCCCGATATTGCCTGGTGGGCATATGGCTGCACGCTCGCGATCCTGATCTACGCCTGCGGCCGCCGGAACATCGAGTTTTCGGGCCGCATCCTCGGCTATTGCATGATCGCGGAGATCGCCATCCTCGCCCTGTTTTCGCTTCGGGTGCTGATATCCGGTGGCGGCCCCGAGGGCATAACGCTCGCGCCATTTGGCTTTTCGGCTGTTTTCGGCCCTGGAATGGGTGTCTCGCTGGTCTTCGTCGTGGCCTCCTTCATCGGCTTCGAGGCAACGGCCATATTTGGCGAGGAAGCGCGCGATCCCAAGCGGACCATCGCCCGAGCCACCTATATCGCCGTCATCATCATCGCCGTGTTCTATGCTTTCGTCACCTGGGCGGTGGCACTGCATTACGGGCCGTCGAAGATCGCAGCCGAAGCGACCGCCAACACCGCGACGCTCTATCTGACGGCCGTGCAGGCGATGCTGGGTGGCCCGGCCGGAATTGCCCTGAACGCCCTGCTGGTCACCAGCCTCTTTGCCTGCGCGCTCTCCTTCCACAATACGATCAACCGCTATTTCTACTCGCTCGGTCGTGAGGGCCTGACCTGGTCGGGCTTCGCCCGCACGCATGGAACCCATCAGTCGCCCTATATGGCAGGTGCAGTGCAGACCGCGATGATGATCGTGCTGATCCTCGCCTTTGCGCTCAGTGGACAGGATCCCTATGCCGTCGTCTTCGCCTGGATGGGGGCCTTTGCCAGCGTCGGCATCCTTGCTTTGCAAACGATGGTCTGCCTGGCCGTGATCGGCTTTTTCCGGGCCGATGCACGCGGCGTCAGCGCCTGGCATCGCATCGTCGCGCCGCTCGTCAGCATGGCGGGTCTCATGGTCTGCCTGGTATTGATGATCTTGAACCTTCCGCTCGTCAGCGGTTCGGAATCCCCAATAGTTGCAAGCTTTCCCGTCATCCTGGCCGGCATCGGCATTGCTGGCGCAGCGCTCGCAGTCTGGCTGAAAACCCGGAAGCCGGAAGTTTACGCCAATCTTGGCCGCGCCTTCGCATAGTTCATGCGGCCTATGCCCGCACATGAACAAACGCGATAGCGGGTCGGATGCACCCTGCCGTCGCCCTCCGGTGAAAAAGCACAGTCAAATCGACAAAGGAAGAACACCATGGACACCTGCTGCGTTTCCAATCCGCCCCGCCAGATGCCGCTTAACGTCAGCCATCCGCTGCAGCCGCTAACGCCGGCGGAGATCCGCTATGCGGCTTCTATCGTCCGCAAACATCCGCCTTATGGGGACGACACGCGCTTCGAGACGATCGAACTCATGGAGCCGGAAAAGCAGACAGTGCGCGCCTTCTTGCCCGGTGCGCCGATCGCCCGAAAGGCGCGCGTGAACGTGTTTAGCTCCGCCATCGTCAGCGTCACCAGCCTCGTCGTCTGCCTCGATACGGAAACGATCGTCAGCCGTAAGGATTTCCCCGGCAAACGGCCGATGATCCAACTCGAGCAGTTCCTCGGCATCGAGGGAATAGTGCGTGCCGATCCGGATTTTATCGCCGCCTGCGAACGACGCGGGATCACCGACATGAGCACGGTCTGCATCGATCCCTGGTCGGCGGGCAATTTCGACGTGCCGGGGGAGGAGGGCCGTCATCTCTGCCATGTCTTCTGCTGGCTGCGTCTGCGGGAAAACGAGAATTTCTACGCCCATCCGATCGAGGGGCTGAACGCCGTGATCGACCTCAACACCAACGAAGTGATCCGCGTTGATGATTACGGGATCGTGCCGATTCCCATGCAGGAGGTGAACTACGAAAGCCAGTTCATCGAAACATTCCAGCCGCAGGCCAAACCGATCGATGTCGTCCAGCCGGAAGGCGTGAACTTCACGTTCGACGGTCACAGCATCATCTGGCGCAACTGGTCCCTGGTGGTCGGCTTCAATGCGCGCGAGGCGCTGACGCTCCATGACATACGCTTCGATGGCCGCCCGATCGTCAATCGCGCCTCGATTGTGGAGATGACGGTGCCTTATGGTAGCCCGGACAACGGCCATTTCCGCAAGAATGTCTTCGACATCGGCGAATACGGGATCGGCAAGCTTGCCAACTCGTTGACGCTCGGTTGCGATTGCCTCGGTGTCATCAAATATCTCGACGTGCATCTCAACACCATGGATGGCGAGCCCTGGACGATCGAGAAGGCAATCTGCGTGCATGAGGAAGATTCGGGTCTTCTCTGGAAGCACATCGATTTTCGCACGGAGCGCGCCGAAATCCGCCGCGGCGCCAAGCTGGTCATCTCCACCATCTGCACGGTGGGCAACTATGAGTACGGGCTTTACTGGTACCTCTTTCTCGACGGCACGATCGAACATGAGGTCAAGGCAACGGGGATCATCAATACGGCCGCCTGCATTCCCGGCCAGCCACCGAAATACGGGCGCGAAGTGGTGCCGGGCGTCGTCGGCCACATCCACCAGCACATTCTCTGCGCCCGCCTCGACATGGCGGTGGATGGCGACGCCAACAGCGTGGTGGAGTGCAACACCTATGCCGAGCCGCTCGGCCCAACCAACCCCTATGGAAATGCCTTCTACGAGGAGCAGACCGTGCTGACGCGGGAAAGCGAGGCGGCAAGACGAGCCGAGCCGGCGTCACACCGGTATTGGAAGGTCATCAATCCGAACAAGACGAATTATGCGGGCTCGGCCGTCGGCTACAAGCTGGAGGCCAACCATTGCGTCACCCCCTTCGTCCATCCGGATTCGCCCTCCGGCAGGCGGGCCGCCTTCGTGCAGAACCACCTCTGGGTCACGGCCTACGATCCGGACGAACGCTTTCCAGCCGGCGACTTCATGAACCATTCCGACGGAACGGGCGGGCTTGTCGAATTCATCGCCAAGGACAGGCCGATCGAGAATACGGATATTGTTCTCTGGCATGTCTTCGGGCTCCATCATCCGGTGCGGATCGAGGATTTCCCGGTGCAACCCTGCGTCTTCACCGGCTTCAAACTCATGCCGAGCGGCTTCTTCAACGGCAACCCGGCGATAAACCTGCCGCCGGTCGTCAACGCGGCAAGCTGCCCGGCTTGAGGCCACGTACCATGAACGGCGATATCGTCAAACCGAAAGGACAATGATGTCGGATCCAGCGATGCTCGTCGGCGTCATTGCCGCGGGCCTGTTGATGGGCCTTGCAGGCAGCCTGCACTGCGCAGGCCAATGCGGCGGCATCGCATCGTCGCTCCTGATCGCGACCGGTCGGGGCAGTTCCGGAAGGGAAAGGGCAAAGGCGCTGCTGGCGACGCAACTTGGCCGCGCCATCACCTATACGATCGCCGGCGGTGTGGTCGGCGCGACCGGCGGTGCCTTGGGCAGTCTTCTCGATCTTGCCGGCATCCAGCCTGTGTTGCGGGTGCTTGGCGGGGCGATGCTGGTATGGGTGGGGCTGGGATTGATCGGCGCTCTTCCCGGTCCACAACTGCTTGACCGGCCTTTGATGGCCGCTTCGACGATGATCCTTCGGCGCAGTCATGCTTCCGCCTTCAGGGCTCCTTCGGCGTTATTTCTCGGAATGGCCTGGGGCGCTGCTCCATGCGCCATGGTCTATAACGCGCTGATGACCGCCATGCTGACCGGTACGCCTGCAACCGGCGCCCTGTTCATGATGAGCTTCGGCCTGGCGACGGTTCCTCCGGTAGCACTCACAGCCCTCGGAACGGCGCAGATTGCCGCCATGGGCTCGATCCTGCCGCGGGCGGCAATTCGCAAGATCACCGGGCTCGCCATCGCCTTGCTCGGCCTGGCGAGCCTGGCTTTGCCGGCTGCTTCGCTGGCCGCGCTCTGCATCACCGGCTAAGAATGAAGGGCCGGCCGGAGATAGGCCGTGCCCTCAAGCTTCTTCGTAGACGGCGCTCGGCGGTAACGCGAGCAGGCGATCCGCCATCTCCTTTTTGAGCCAGACGAGGCGTTCCTCTTCTGCGGGAGTGCGCCCCGGCTTGCGGCTGAGTTCTATGAACTCCTCGCGGACATGACCTTCGCGCAGCTGTAACGTTGTGGTCCTGCCACGATAGGTCAACTCGAAAACGTAGCGCTCCAGGATATTGCCGCGCTCCGGTTTTTCCAGCGTGGCATCGACACTGTAGCGGCCTTCGGTCAGGGACCGTGTTACCATCTCGAAAGCATCGCGGGCTCCCGGCCCCCGGAACGCGGTCCGGATGGAAATCTCGCGGCGCTCCGGTGGACCATCGGGGCTGAGGAGAGGCAAGGCACGCTGCATCACCTTGAACGCATGCGCCACGCCGCCTGGAAATCCGTAGCCGTGATAGTGCATGATATCGGCAAAGCTGTAGGAGAGGGGACTACCATCCTCGAGGACTTCGATCTTCGCTTCGGTCATTTCTGCTTTTCTCCGTCCAGGTCTTCGCGCATCCAGGGTAGGAAACCGTCGAGAAAACGCGTCGTCGCCGGCATGAAATGGGATCCGTGATGAAAACACGGATCAAGGCTGGTGATGATCATCCGGCCTCGGGTCGAGACCTCGTCCACGTAGAAGATCGGCCGACCCTCGGCATTGACGGCAAGCACCTCCACGCCCTCCGGCGGATCAAACCAACCGTGCAGGTGCCAGGTGATATCATCCTGACCGAGGCGCTTGAACAGCGGGTGTCCGGGTGCGGCGATCCGAACACCGAGATCGGCGCCCGGCTCAAGCCACCACCACCAGTTCGTCGGCTGCGGCGTGAACTGTATCGCCGGAAGAAAGACGTCCCACGCCGTTTCGCCGGTGGCGACGATCGTGCCGCCCTGGTCAAGATAGCGGCGCAACCGATCGGCATGGGGAGCCAGGCGGTCAGCAGGCGTGCGGCAGGGAATGAAGACGACATCGTGGTCCTCCAGGTTCACGGAGGCCAGGTCTTCCGGCCGGACGAGCGTGTCGAAATGGTGCCGGTAACGCGGCGCTTCGAGCGTCTCGATGTGATAGTAGGCGCCGGGATGGATCGCGAGGATGCTCATCAGTTCAGAATCCCGCAAAGCCAGGCGACGGCGCGATCTGCCAGTTGCCGTTTTACATCCGTGTCGTCGCCGCAACCCCAGAATTCATTTCCGGCATGCGACAGCAGTTCGCCGCCATCGGGCCGTTTCCAGATCCAGTCGACGGGCACGGCTGACGGCCCGAACACGTTGATGGCGACGGCACCGGCCGGTAGAGGATTGTGTCCCCGCCCGTAAAATCCCGCCACGCCGTGGTTTGTCTCCAGCTTTGTCTGGTCGACCCCGGCAAAGACGGGGTGATCGAATACCCTGGTCTGGACGAGATCCGCGCGCCTGGGCTGAGGCATCGGGATATAGGTCGAAAGCTCCGGCAGGACTGGCCTGAGAATATGGCCATTGTAAATCCAGCGGCCGCCATGATCGAGGAAACCGGTGACGGCCGGAATAAACCGCTGAAAGCCGATCTGGTCGAGATGCGTGGTGGTGATAAGACCCCGCGCCGTCGCGAAATGCTCATCCCTCAAGTCCGTTTCCCGAACAACTGTCATCAGATCCTGCGCGACCGCCTCGGCAAACGGTTCCGCGCCCATGTTGAACGGATCCTGATAATGCGACTGGATGAAGAGGATCGTCATGCGGCGCGTATTCCCGCAAAGGCCGGCAGTACCGCCCGCTGGGGGTCGCCCCCCGGTCCGGGAAGGTCGACGATCCGCATCGGTACGCCATAGAGCCGCTCCAGATGGCCGGGCGTGATGGTCTCCATGACGGGACCGAACAACGACTGGCCGTCCGGCATCATCAGCAGCGCGTCGTCGGCTGCGGCCAGCGCGTGGTTCGGATCATGCGTCGTGAAGACGATCGCCTTGTCGCGCAGGGCGCGAAGACCGTTGAGCAGCGTCAGCAGTCGTTCCTGATTGTGAAGGTCGAGAGCCGCTGCCGGCTCGTCGAAAACGAGGGCGGCGGAGCCGGTGGCAAGCGCCCGCGCCAAAAGCACCATTTGCCGCTCGCCGCCCGAAAGCCGGTCGAAGAAATGACCGGCGAAACGGGAAGCGCCCGCACGTTCGAGCGCGGCATGGGCGATGTCGAAATCGTCGGGACCTGGCTGCCCGAACAGGCCGAGATGGGCTGCCCTTCCCATGACGACGACATCGATGGCACGGTAGCGCTGATTGCTGCTTGCCGTCTGGGGAACATAGCCGACGATATCGGGGGCGGTCCTGCTTCCGGCGTCGAGGCGCTGGAAACCCAGAACGGCTTTCAGCGTCGTCGTCTTGCCGCGGCCGTTCGGCCCGAGGATGGCGAGGGTGCGTCCAACGGGGACCACGAAGCTCAAGCGATCGAGGATCGTGCGCGGGCCGAACCGTACGACGGCTTCAGTCAGTCCGATCATGAGCCCGCCCTTTCGCGATAATGATGACGCAGCAAAAGCGTGAAGATCGGAGCGCCGACGAGCGCGGTGATCACGCCAAGCGGGATTTCCGCTGCGGTCGCGGTGCGCGCAATCGTGTCGATGATGACCATGAAGCCGGCGCCAAGCAAGACGGAAGCGGGCAGCAGGGTCCGGTGGTCATGTCCAACAATCAGCCGGGCCGCATGCGGAATGACGATGCCGATCCAGCCGATGATGCCGGAAACCGCGACCTGGCTGCCGACGATGACGGCGACAAGACCGAAAACCAGCCATCGTTCAAGCGACGTATTCGCCCCGAGGCTGCGAGCTTCGGCCTCATCGAGAGAGAGGATGTTGAGCCGGAAGCGCAGCATCCAGAGCAGAAAGGCGCCGATGACGAGGCCTGGCGCAGCCACCAGCGTGCGGTCCCAGGTCGCCGTCGCAAACGAACCCATCAGCCAGTAGACGATGGCGGGAAGGGAAGTATTGGGGTCGGCGACGAATTGCAGCAGGGAAACGACCGCCGAAAACATCGAACTGATGACCAGCCCCGAGAGGATCACGGTGACGGTCTCCGTCCGGCCATTGATCCGCGACAGCAGGCCGACGAGGATCAGCGCCGCCAGGCCGCACAGGAACACCATGGCGATCAGCGGAAACCCCCATATTCCGAGCATGATCGCCAATGCGCCGCCGAACGCAGCGCCTTGCGAAATACCGAGAATATCCGGCGAAACCAGCGGGTTGCGGAAAACACCCTGCAGCGCAGCGCCGGAAACCGCCAGCCCGGCACCGGCAAGGGCGGCGAGCAACACACGCGGCGCCCTGACCAGCAAGACAATGCGTTCGTCGATCTCCGTCAGGTCGCGCGCGGGATCGGTGATCCCCTGCCAGATCAGTTCCAGCGCACGTCCCGCCGGCACCGAAAAGCGGCCGACACACAGGCTGGCGACAACGGCAACCGCCAGCAGGACCAGCAGAACGGCGAAAGCCGCCGTCTGCCGGGCAAGATGTGGCCGGACGACTGGTGTCGTCAGTTCCTGTGTCACGGTCGCCATGCCGTCACTTCGCCTTGAACTGTGCGTAGCCGGCGGAGGCGCCCTGCTCGTTCAGCCAGAGAATGCCGTCGATGTCCGCATCTGTAAGCTCGTAGCCGTAGAGTGTCTTGTAGGCAGCCTTCATTTCCGTCCTGAGATCATAGCTGAAGACATCCGGATGCAGCAGATTGGCCGTCCACATCCAGGAAAGCGGGGATTCCTGGCTCGGCGGATCCCAGCGATAGCCGCCGAGCGGCATCTTGTAGATACGCTTGTTCCTGGCAGCATTGGTCAGCGACAGGATGGGATCGTCATAGACCCAGTCGACGTTGAGTTCGGCCTCGAAAGCATTGAGGAAGATCACGTCCGGATTCCATTGGGCGATCTGCTCCTTGTTGATGGACAGGGTACCATTCAGCTCGGCTGCGGCATTCTTGCCGCCTGCCAGATCGATATACCATGGAGTGTAGTTGCCTTTGGTCCCGGATGCGCTGATATCCGAAAGCGCGCGTCCGAGATAAAGAACATTCGGCTTCTTGTCTTCGGGAATGGTCGCAGCCTTTGCCTCGATATCCTTCTGCACCCTGTCGCGCCATTCCACCAGTTCGCCGATGCGCTCGGGTCTGCCGATCGCGTTCGAAGTCATGCTCATGTAGTCACGGGTCCGTTCCTCGGTGCCGTAGAGGATCAGCATCGTGTTGAGACCGGCATTGGTGAGCGGCGCAACGATATCGGTGCCGCGACCGCCCCACTGGATGACCAGGTCCGGATTGGTGGCGGTCAGGGCTTCCACGTTGGGAACGAAATTCGGAGCGGTCACATCGGAGGGGATGTCCTTGGCTTCCGGAAAAATCTTTCCGAGAATGCCTTCCGTCACCGCGCTTTTCGCGGTCGGGTTCATGCCCACCAGCTTGCTGGTACCGCCGTCGAGCGCAATGACCGTGGAGGCCATGGGGATGACGATGGAGACGACGCGTTCGGCTGGCTTTGCCAGGCGAACTTCGCGGTTCTCCTGATCCTTGAAGACAATCTCTTCGGCAGAGGCCGCCGGCGCAAGGAACAGTCCTATAAGCGCTACAGCAGCAAGGCGCGGCATATCGAGGTGGAATGAACTCAGCGGAACCATGGTGTCTCCCCATATGGCCTGACGGATGGGAAGCATTCCTATTCCGTGTTTTTAATCTTGTCTATAAATCTCCACTTTAAAAACATCTTAAACCTTCGATTGAGTTTGAAGCGGCAATGGCCCCAGCAACCGCGCCAACCGTGGCCAACAGCTGCATTTGCGAGTGGTTGTTTTTGTCTCGCCTGATTGCGCCACCCGATTGACCGCCTGGCCCCCGCGTTGCTCTTCACAAGCGAATGTCTTTGCGTTAGAAGCCGCCCGTAATCCGGTCGCAGCCCACCCGGTCAAAACAAGGGACCCTATCCTATGAAAACCATCGTCATCTGCTCCGGCGGATTGGACTCCGTTTCGCTTGCGCACAAGGTCGCCGCGGAACATCAGCTTGTCGGCCTTCTTTCCTTCGACTACGGACAGCGGCATCGCAAGGAACTGGACTTCGCCGCCGACTGCGCCAAACGGCTTGGCGTCGCCCATCAGATCATCGACATCCGGAATATCGGCAGCCATCTCACCGGATCGGCGCTGACCGACGATATCGACGTTCCGGACGGGCACTATGCCGAGGAAACGATGAAGGCCACTGTCGTTCCAAACCGCAATGCGATCATGCTGGCCATCGCCTTCGGTCTTGCCGCCGCGCAGAAAGCCGACGCTGTCGCCGTTGCCGTGCATGGCGGCGACCACTTCATCTATCCGGATTGCCGGCCGGGCTTCATCGATGCGTTTCAGGCGATGCAGAACCAGGCACTCGACGGTTATGCAAACGTTTCGCTCTACGCGCCCTATGTCAGTATCTCCAAAGCAGACATCGTCACCGATGGGGTGAAGAGCGGAACGCCGTTTGTCGAAACCTGGTCGTGCTACAAGGGCGGGGCTCGTCATTGCGGCCGGTGCGGAACCTGTGTCGAACGGCGCGAAGCTTTTCACCTCGCCGGGGTCGATGATCCGACCGGCTACGAAGATCCGGAATTCTGGATGGCCGCCACCGCGGGCTTCACTGCCGAAGAGGTGCAATGATGTTCCGCATCACCAAGGAATTTCACTTCTCCGCCTCGCATCAGCTGACGCATCTGCCGGCTGAGCATCAGTGCGCGCGCCTGCATGGGCACAACTACATCATCGAGGTGGAGCTTTCCGCCGCTGCGCTCAACAGTGACGGTTTCGTTCGCGACTACCACGAGCTTGCGCCACTGAAGCGCTACATCGACGAGAGCTTTGATCATCGCCATCTGAACGAAGTTCTCGGCCATGATCGGGTGACATCTGAATGTCTGGCGAAACATTTCTACGACTGGTGCAAGGAGCGCCTGCCGGAAACATCGGCCGTGCGCGTCAGCGAAACACCGAAGACCTGGGCGGAATACCGGCCATGAACACAACCCGCGAGACGCCGATCCGCGTCAGCGAAATCTTCGGGCCGACGATCCAGGGGGAGGGCATCCTGATCGGCCTGCCGACCGTCTTCGTCCGGACCGGCGGTTGCGATTATCGCTGTTCGTGGTGCGATACGCTGCATGCGGTCGATAGCGCCTATCGCGAACAATGGCATCCGATGTCGGCAGACGAAATCTGGCTGGAAGTCGTCCGGCTTTCCGGCAACAGGCCGCTGACCGTTTCGCTGTCCGGCGGCAACCCGGCGATCCAGCCGCTCGGGCCGCTCATCGAGCGTGGGCATCGCGAGGGTTATCGTTTCGCGCTCGAGACCCAGGGTAGTGTCGCGAAGGATTGGTTTGCCGATCTTGATGTTCTGGTGTTGAGCCCCAAGCCACCATCAAGCGGCATGGCAACGGACTGGGGGGCATTCGACACGTGTCTGGAAATGGCTGCGGATAGGCCGCAGATTGCATTGAAAGTCGTTGTCTTCGACGACCTCGACTACGCCTATGCCCGCGCCGCGGCAGCCCGCTACCCTGATCTTCCGGTCTATCTCCAGCCCGGCAATCACACCCCGCCGCCGCCCGATGACGATGATGCAAGGGTCGATATCGACGGCATCCTGGACCGAATGCTGTGGCTAGTCGACAAGGTGACGGAGGACCGGTGGTTCGAGGCCCGTGTTCTGCCACAACTCCATGTCCTGCTCTGGGGCAACAAGCGCGGCGTCTGATTTGTGCCGGACCGCGCCTCAGTAGCGAGGCGCATAATCCAGACCGCCATCGATCCTTGCCGGGCGCCCGGGAAGCAAAAGCTCGCCGATGCGCGGCGCCGAGCGGGCGATGACCTTGCCGCGGCGGAGGACCGCCAGCCGGTTTGGTTTCAGCCGTAGCGCTTCTAGCGTATCCTGCGCCTGGAGGATGACGAGGTCTGCGTTGCAGCCGACTTCCAGGCCATAACCTTCAAGGCCCATCGTCTTTGCCGAGTTGACGGTCAACGCGTCGAAGATCTTCTTCTTGTCGTCGATACCGGCCATCTGCGCGACATGGATGGCCATATGGCCAACCTCCAGCATGTCGCCCGATCCCATCGAATACCAGGGGTCCATGACACAATCGTGCCCAAAGGAGACGTTGAGACCTGCATCCATCAGTTCACGCACGCGGGTCATGCCGCGGCGTTTGGGATAGGTGTCGTGTCGGCCCTGCAGCATGATGTTGATCAGGGGATTGGGGATGACGTTGATCCGCGCCTCCGCCATCAGCGGGATCAGCTTGGAGACGTAATAGTTGTCCATCGAATGCATCGAGGTCAGATGCGAACCGGCGACGCGTCCCTCAAGGCCGAAGCGGATGGTTTGCGCGGCCAGCGTCTCGATGTGGCGCGACAGGGGATCGTCGGTCTCGTCGCAATGCATGTCGACCGGCAGGCCGCGATCGGCGGCGATGCGGCAGAGCGCCTCGACCGAAGCCGTGCCGTCCCCCATGGTGCGCTCGAAATGCGGAATGCCGCCGACGATATCGACACCCATGTCGAGCGCCCGGTTCAGTGAACTGACGCCATCGGCGGCGCGATAATAGCCATCCTGGGGGAAGGCGACCAGTTGCAGGTCGATATAGGGCGCGACCTTCTCACGAACCTCGATCATCGCCTCGACCGTCACCAGTTTCGGGTCGCTGGTATCGACATGGCTTCGGATGAACAGCAGCCCTTGCGTCACCGCCAGATCGCAATAGCGCAGGGCGCGGTCTACGAGTTCCTCTTTCGTCACGATCGGGCGGAGTTCGCCCCAGAGCGCGATGCCTTCGAGCAATGTGCCGGATACGTTCATGCGCGGCAGGCCGAGGGACAGCGTCGCGTCCATGTGGAAATGCGGGTCGACGAAAGGCGGGCTCACCAGCCGTCCGGTAGCATCGATTTCCTCCCCTGCCTGCGCCGCGATCGACCTATCGATAGCGCCGATCTTGCCGCCCGTGATGCCGATGTCGATGTCCTTGCGACCGTCGGGAAGATTTGCGTTGCGGATGATCAGGTCGAACATGGAAACCTCGTTGAGTGAAAGCGGTTATCGCTCGCCGCGCCGGTAAGGCTGCATCAGCGCCTGCGGCACGCGCGCACGGCGGGCCATGACGGCAAGCGCGACGATGGACAGAACATAGGGTGTCATCAGGAATATCTGGTAGGGCACACCGTCGACGGCTGTCTGCAGTCGAAGCTGGAAGGCGTCGAAGAAAGCAAAGAGCAATGCGCCGAACAGCGCACGCCCGGGCCGCCAGGAGGCAAACACGACAAGCGCGATGCAGATCCAGCCGCGTCCCTGCACCATGGTCGGGAAGAAGCTGTTGAACGCCGACAAAGTCAGGAATGCGCCGCCCATGCCCATCAGCGCGCTTCCGGCGATCACAGCGCCATAGCGTACCTTCATCGGGTTCACCCCTTGCGCCTCGGCGGCATGCGGGTTTTCGCCGGTCATGCGGATCGCAAGGCCCAGGGGCGTGCGAAAGAGGATGTAGGCCAGCGTGAGCGCGATCAGGATCGCCAGATAGGTCGGCGCAGTCTGCGTGAAGAAGGCCGGCCCGATGAAAGGCAGTGTCGACAGGCCGGGAATGGCGATCGGCTGGAACGGCACGATGGTCGGTGGCGTGCCCGCCGTTGGCACGATCAGGCGGAAGACATAGTAGCTGAAACTTGAGGCGAACAGCGTGACGCCAAGACCCGCGACATGCTGGGACAGACCCAGCGTCACCGTCAGGCCCGAATGCAGCAGGCCGAAGACCCCACCGGCGATCGCCGCGATCAAGAGGCCGGTCCACAGATCGGCGCCGTGATAGACCGAAAGCCAGCCGATCATCGCGCCAAAGGTCATGATCCCCTCTATGCCCAGATTGAGCACACCCGCCCGCTCGCATAGCAGCGCCCCGAGCGTGCCGAAGATCAGCGGCGTGGCGATGCGGAGAACAGCGCCCCAGAGCCCGACGGAAGCGATGATGTCGAACAGCACGGTCATCGGCGGATCCTGTACTGGGTGAAGAACAGCGCGATCAGCATCGTCAGCAAGGACAGCGCCACCGTGACGTCGGCGATATAGGTGGGGATACCGAGGCCACGGCTCATGCCGTCGGCACCGACGAACATGGTGGCCGTGAAAATGGCCGCGAGGATCACGCCGAGCGGGTTGAGATTGGCAAGCATGGCAACGACGATGCCGGCATAGCCGAAACCCGGCGACAGGTCGGTCGTGACATAGCCTTTCACGCCCAAAACCTCGATCGCGCCGGCAAGGCCGGCAAGCCCACCCGAAAGACAGGCGACCTTTACCAGCGTTCTGCCCAGCGGAACGCCGGCGAAAACGGCGCCGACGGGATTGAGCCCCGCCGCGCGCGACTGCAGGCCGAACACGGTGCGCGACTGGATGAGGTGGACGACGATCGCCAGCGCAATGGCGATCGCAAAACCGATATGCAGGCGGGAGCGGGCAACCAGCTTCGGCAGCATGGCATGATCGCTGACCGATTGGGACTGCGGCCAGCCGAAGGCGAGCGGATCCTTCAGCACCCCATCGATCAGCATCGAAACGAAGAGCAAGGCGATGAAATTGAGCAGCAGGCTGGTGACGACTTCATCGACCGAGAAGCGCAGGCGCAGCCATAGCGGAATGAGAATGAGGGCCATGCCCGCGACGGCACCGACCAACAGCAGCGTCGGAATCAGAACCGGCGCAGGGAGATCGCCCAACAGTTTGGAGCTTGCCGCGGCAACGGCGATGGCACCAAGATAGAACTGGCCCTCGGCACCGATATTCCAGAGCCTCGCCCGGAAGGCGACGGCGGCGGCAAGCCCCGTCAGCATCAGCGGCGTGGCGCGTGTCAGCGTTTCGGTCGCGGAAAGCCGTGAACCGAAAGCACCGATCAGGATGCGCCAATAGGCATCGAGCACCGGTGCGCCGGCGATGGCGATCAGGATGCCGGAGAGCGCCAGCGCAGCAATGACAGCGAGAACAGGCGTCAGGACCATCAGGTAGACCGGGCGATGCTCCCGGCGTTCAAAGCGCATGGTCTGGCTCCCGCGTCTCTTGCCATTCTCCGGCCATCATCAGCCCGAGCTTTCGCGCATTTGCAGCCTCGGCTTCGACCGGCGGTGACAATCGACCCCCGACGATTGCCTGAACACGGTCGGCGAGCGCAATCACCTCATCCAGATCCTCCGAGATCAGGAGTACGGCCGTGCCCTGTCTTCGGGCCTCCAGCAGCCTTGCATGCACGGCCGCCACGGCGCCTTCGTCAAGGCCGCGCGCCGGCTGGGCGGCGATCAGGATGCGTGGCCGCCGGTGCAGATTGCGGCCGAGAATGAGCTTCTGCATGTTGCCGCCGGACAGCAGCCGCGTGCGGCTTGCGGGGCTGCCGCCGCGAACGTCGAATTGGTCAATGATCTGCTTGGCAAAAGCCATGCCTGCCTTGCGATTCACCAGTCCATGTTGTGAAAACGCCGACGCGGAAATACGCTCCAGCACGGCGTTTTCCCAGATTGCCATTTCCCCGATCACGCCCTCCTCGTTGCGGTCTTCCGGAATGCGGCCGATACCTGCGCCGACGACATCGGCAACGCCGGGATTGCCGATCGCCTCGCCGAAAAGGAGGAGGTCGCCGGATGTGCGTGAAAGCGTGCCGGAGAGAAGATGCGCCAGCGCCGCCTGACCGTTGCCCGAGACGCCGATAATCCCGAGGATTTCGCCTTCGCGCAGATGGAAGCTGATAGATTTCAACCGCTCGACGCCGTCGATCTTCACCGTGACCTCGGCAGCCTCCAGCGCAACGGCGCCGGGCGTCGATGGCTCACGTACCGGCCGGGTCACGCGGCGGCCGACCATCAGTTCGGCAAGTTCGGCCTTGCTGGTTTCGGATGCCGTGCGTTTAGCCACCATCTTGCCGCCGCGCAGCACGACGATGCGATCGGCAGCGGCCATGACCTCGTCGAGCTTGTGGGAGATGAAGATCAGCGAAAGGCCCTGGCGCGCCATTTGTTTCAGCGTCGCGAACAGCTTTTCGGCCTCGATATTAGTGAGCACCGCCGTCGGCTC
The DNA here is from genome assembly GCF_017873135.1 of Rhizobium herbae. Classification (GTDB taxonomy): domain Bacteria; phylum Pseudomonadota; class Alphaproteobacteria; order Rhizobiales; family Rhizobiaceae; genus Pararhizobium; species Pararhizobium herbae. The sequence goes on from NZ_JAGGJV010000007.1 coordinate 212,711, forward strand.
GTCGAGGATCAGGATGCGGGCGTCGTTGTAGAGCGCCTTGAGGATCTCGACGCGCTGCTGCTCGCCCACCGACAGGTCGCCAAGACGCGCGCCAGGATCGACCTTGAGGCCGAAGCGCTCGGAAATCGCGAGAAGCTTTTTCCGAGCGGCGGAAGTGCCCGAGCGCCAGGACCAGAGCTTTTCGGTACCGGTCATGACGTTTTCGAGAACGGACAGATTGGGCGCCAGCGAGAAATGCTGATGCACCATGCCGACGCCGGCGCGGATCGCGGCGCGCGGCTTGCCCGGCGGCAGCTCCGCACCATCGATCAGAATTCGGCCCGCATCCTGCATGTAGTGACCGAAGAGGATGCTCATCAGCGTGGTCTTGCCGGCGCCGTTTTCGCCAAGCAACGCCACGATTTCGCCTTTTGCAAGCGTCAGCGAGATGTCGTCATTGGCCAGGTTGGCGCCGAAGCGCTTGCTGACACCTTCGATTTCGAGGACGGGACTTGTCATGCCGCAAGTCCTGCGACCGGAAAACGATGCTGCCAGCGCCCCTCGGCCTCCAATCGCGCGGCAAGCGATAATAGAAGTGGCTCGTGGCCCATCGGCGCCATGATCTGGACCGGCAGGGGCAAGCCGTCCGCATCGGCTCCAAAGGGCAGGGTCAAGGCCGGAAATCCTGAAATGTTGGCAAGAGAGGCAAGCGGAGCAAAGGCAGCCATTCGCTCAAGCTGCAGCTCGGTATTGCCATGATCGAACGGAAACGACCCGATCGCAAGCGGCGCCTTGGCCAGCATCGGCATCAGCATGCAATCGACCCTGTCGAAGATGGTCCAGAGTGTGTGGCTGGTTTGCACGGCGCCGTTCAGCGAAGTCCAGAGTGCCAGCCCAGTAAGCGCGCGACCGCGCTCAATGAATGCCTGGGTCAGGGGTTCGGCACGGGAGATATCGAGCGCGAGCGTATCGATGAAGGATGCGAGATTGACGGCAATGATGTCGCCCAGCGCGCGACCGCTGGCCTTGACGCTTTGCTCGAATTCAGCCCAGCGGAGCGGGACGATCTGATGCCCGTCTGCCTCCAATGCGCGCGCAGCGTCCTCAATCGCTTCGATCCGTTTGCTATCCGTCGGATATTTCATGCCGGTCTCTGTCAGCAGGCCGATCCGCAACCGGCCACCTCCGGTTTCAACGGTTGCCGGATCGGCAAACGGTCCCTTTGCCTTACCGCGCAGCGTGTCGAAAACCAGCGCCGTGTCTCTTACCGAGCGGCAGACGGCAAGTTCGCTGGCAATGCCGCCAAGATGATTGCCGAAGGATGGACCGGCGGGCATGGTACCGCGCGTCGGTTTGAGGCCGATAAGGCCGCAGCAGGCGGCAGGCACGCGGATGGAGCCACCGGCGTCCGTTGCATGCGCGATCGCGACGATGCCGGCTGCGACAGCCGCCGCCGCCCCACCACTCGAGCCCCCGGGCGTGCGCGCCGGATCAAGCGGATTGCGGCAGGTCGGCCCGACAGCCGGTTCGCTCGCCAGAGAAAGGCCGAATTCCGGGCTTGTCGTCAGCCCGAAAAGGCAGAAACCGGCATTGCGGAAACGAATGGCGAGATCCGAGTCCGGTTCGCTGCCCTCTCTTTCGAAGAGCCGGGAGCCGGCCGTGACCGGCAAGCCGGCGAAAGGCCCGCCCAGATCCTTCGCCAGCGTCGGCACGCCGCCAAAGGGCCGGGCTGCAAGGCGGCCCGGCTCCAGGTGCCGTTCTCGATCCATGGCCTCCGCCGACGCCATGCCCATCGCAGCGTCGAGATGGGCAATGGCACCGAGCGCACTGTGATTTTCCGCCGAGACAAGCGAAGCCTGCATCACTTCGACAGAGTTCAGGCTGCCGTTCCTGATCGCCTGCGCCAGGTCGGTCGCATCGCCGCGCATCAGCCGAATTACTTCGGCTCGTCCATGTTCTTGGCGACCTCGAACGTGCCCGCCTTGATCTCCGCCCGCTTGGCTTCCATCGCAGCTTCCGCCTCTGCTGGCGCCACGCCCTTCACAAAGACGATATCGCTGCCGCCTTCCTTCATCAGGCCGAACGGCGTGTAGGTCTTGCCCACCGGCTTGCCGGCGGCGACGTCGGCGATGGCGGCATTCAGGATCGGGCGGAAATACCACATGGCGTTGGCAAACACCGTGTCCGGGTAGCGCGGCGTATAGTCGATCAGCGATCCCACCGACTTGATGCCGCGTTCCTTCGCAGCATCCGCTGTGCCGATGCGCTCGCCGAACAGAATATCGGCGCCGGCATCGATCTGGGCAAGGCCGGCTTCGCGGGCTTTCGGCGGATCGAAGAACGTACCGATGAAGGAGACCAGATGTTTGGCATCCGGATTGACGGCCTTGACGCCTTCCGCGAAGGCATTGATCAGCATGTTGACTTCAGGGATCGGAATGGCGCCGACCGAACCGACGATGTTCGATTTGGTCATCTTGCCCGCCAGCATCCCGGCAAGATAGGCGCCGTCATGGTTCCAGGTGCCGAAGACGCCAAAATTGTCGCCGGCCTCAGCACCGCTCGACCCGAGCACGAATGCCGTGTCCGGATAATCGGCCGCCACCTGGCGCGCTTCCTTTTCAACGGCGTAGGCCTCGCCGATGATCAGCTTGTTGCCCTGCTCGGCATATTCGCGCATGGCGCGGGGATAATCTGTGCCGGAAACACCCTCGGAGAACACATATTCGATGACGCCTTCCTTGGCTGCATCCTGCAGCGCTTGATGAAGGCAGGAGTTCCAGGCATTTTCGACAGGCGAGGCATGAATGCCGGCAACCTTCATCGGGGCCGCCGCTCTTGCCAGCGGCGCGAACCCGCTGACCCCGAGGGCGATGCCCGATGCGATCACTGCACGGCGTGAAATCAGGACGTCTTTGGTCATTGATTTGCTCCCCTTTTTTACCATTTGGTTCAAAAACCATAGGGAGCGCCCAAAAAAGTGTCAAGCGCCAAATTGGCTTAAAAATCAGGCTGTTCGACCCAGCGCAACACCTTGAACTCGCTCGTCATACATCCTGCACGGAGGGGTGAAAAACGCCGGCGAACTGATAGCGGTCGCCGGGATGCGTAACTTCGACATGGGTCACCGTGCGGCCGTTCTGCCACGTTTGCCGCGTCAGGCTCAAACAGGGCTCCCCTCGTTGCAACTCCAGCAACTGCGCCGTCGCTACATCGGCCGGGACGGCGCGAATGATATGCTTGGCTTCGGTCCAGGGAACCTGCTCCAAAAGCCAGACGCCCGGCGGGATGGACGCGAAGGCTTCATCGCGGGCGCCTGGGACGGCGTCAAGCATGATCAGACGTCGCTCGATCGCATTCGGCCTGCCGTCGACGACATGAAGGCACTGCAATCGCAGCACCTCCACATCCGGCGTCTCGGCCAGCTTCAGCGCCTCATGCGGCGTCAAGCGCTCCACTTTGCGGGTCAGGATCGAATAGCTGTATTCGTGGCCGGCCATCTGTGCCTCGACGCCGATGTCCTGGATGTCCATGACTGTCCGGTCGATCTGCGGCGCGCTGACGAAGGTGCCGTGGCGGCGGCGGCGCACGATCATGCCGCGGCGGGCGAGAACGGTCAGTGCCTTGCTGACCGTCATGCGCGAGCACTGGTACTGATCCACCAGCTCCTGCTCGGTGGGAACGCGCTGGCCGGGCTTCCAGGCGCCGCTCATGATCCTTGCTTCGATCTCCTCGAAGATACGCTGATGAAGCGGCGTCACATATCACCTCGACTTTGCATGGCGGCCTTGCTTTGAGCGGCGCCATCGGACCTGCCCTTTGGCTCTTTTCGGATGAGCTTTGCATCGACCAAACATCCCGGCACAAAAATTGCAACACAGGGTGCATTGACACTCCCTGTATGGCGCTGTTTATTTGTATAGTCAAATGCGGGACAAAGAAACCTGCAGACTTCGATAACAGATGGGAACTTCCCCCTGGTCCATCATGGAAGGGGTAAAACTGGAGAGATGACAATGAGAGCAGGTTTCTTGGTAAGAGGTCTCGCCACCGCCGCCCTTCTGCTGGGCACGACGTTTTCGGCACACGCCGAAGACGCATTGGCGCGCGTCAAGGCCGCAGGCAGTTTGAAGGTTGGAACGGAGACGGCGTTTGCGCCATTCGATTTCATCGACGCCGGCGAACATGCCGGATTGAACGTCGATGTCTTTGCCGAGATCGGCAAGGAACTCGGCGTCACCATCGAGTGGGTGGCACTTCCCTGGGAGGGCGTGCTGCCCGGACTGGAAGCTGGAAAATTCGATATGGTCGCCGGTCCGGCGACGATCACCAAGGCCCGCATGGAGCGTTATCGCTTCACGCCGCCGGTGGCCGAAGCAACCGTTGCGATCCTGAAAAAGGCAGGCGACACGACGATCACCAAGCCGGAGGACATTGCCGGAAAGGCCATCGGCGTCGGCAAGGCCACCGCCCAGCTGGCGCAGCTGACGGCCTATTCCGAGACGCTGCCGACCAAGGTGGACGTACGCGAATACCCGGCCTTCACCGAATCCTACGCCGATCTGGCTGCCGGCCGTATTGCCGGCGTTGCCAATTCGCTGCCGAACATCGCCTTCGTCGCCAGCCAGCGCAAGGATACGTTCGAGGTCGTCTTGCCGCCCTTCGGCCAGAAATCCTATTTCGGCTTCATCGGCACCAAGGATGCGGACCATGCGCCGCTGATGGTTGCGATCGATGCAGCCCTTCTGAAAATGAAGGGCGATGGCCGGTTGGCCGAAATGCAGAAGAAGTGGTTCGGCGCCAGCTTCGATACGCCGGATTCCGTGCCGGATCCGGCATTCTGATCTGACCTTGCAAGTCTCGATGCGCGCCGGTCCAACGGCGCGGCGCGCATCCCTTGCCAGCGCTGAAGCGCTTGCCTCCACCGGACGGAACGGTATGCAATGTCCCTGAAACTCTTCGAGCTTCTGCTGAAAGCGTCGCTCTACACCATCGGCATCAGCCTGATATCGATCCTGATCGGCTTTGCCATCGCCATTCTTCTGTCCGGTGCGATGCTGTCCGGCCGCAAGTTCTTTAGCGCTCCTGCACAGATTTTCATCAGCTTCTTTCGCGGCGTGCCCCTGCTGGTGCAGCTCCTGCTGATATACAATCTCCTGCCGGTGATCGGCATCAACGTGCCGAGCATCGTCGCGGCGATCGTCGGCCTGTCCCTGTGCACCGCCGCCTATCAGGCGGAAAACCTGCGCGGCGGCTTTGCCAGCGTTCCGCGCGGCCTGATCGAATCCGCCGAGATGGTGGGCTTCACGCCCGGTCAGGCCTTCCGGCGCATCAAGGTTCCGATCGCACTCCGGCTGACCTTTCCAGCCCTCGTCAATGAGGCGATCCTCATCCTGAAGGCCTCGTCGCTTGTCTCCGTCGTCGGCATCGTCGAACTGACGCGCATGGCACAGGATCTGGCTGGCAGCACCTTCCTGCCTCTTGAGATTTTCGCCTCCGCCGGTCTCATCTATCTCGTGATCAATTTGGTGGTCGCCCGCGCCGGCGGACTGATCGAACGGTCGCTGCCGGGGATACCGCGATGATCTTCGACGTCAACGTCATCTTCGACCAGTTGCCGGCAATCCTCAGAGGCGCCGGCGTCACCATTCTTCTCTGGATCGCAGCGACGATCGGCGGCGCCTTCTTCGGCTTCCTCGTCGCGGTCGGCCGGCGCTATGGCGGCCGGCTTGTCAATCTGCCGCTCGGTTTCTGCGTCGAAATCCTGCGCGGAACACCGTTCCTGATCCAGATTTTCCTGCTTTATTATGGCGGCCCCTTCATCGGACTTGCGCTCGATCCGGTCCCCGCCGGGCTGATGGGACTGACGGTCTATGGAGCGGCCTATTACAGCGAGATCTTCCGTTCAGGCTTTGCGGCTATTCCCGTCGGCCACATCGAAGCGGCACAATGCGTCGGGCTGACGCAAGGACAGATCATTCGCCGTATCCTTTTGCCGGAAATGACAATGCTGGTGCTGCCGCCTTCGGTCAACATGGCGGTGATCATCCTCAAGGAAACCGCCATCCTGTCGATCATCACTGTGCCGGAACTGACGCTGACCGTCAGCGCCATCGGCTCCCAGCAATATGCCTTCGTCGAATCTCTCTTCCTGCTCGCCCTGATCTACTGGGCGCTGGTCGAAGCGGCCGGACGGCTTGGCCATCTCGCAGAAACACGGTTGTCCAGATACAGGTTTTCCCAATCATGAGCCTCCCAGCCATCGCAGTCAAAAATCTGGTCAAGCAGTTCGGCGAAACCACCGTGCTGCACGGTATCGACCTCGATATCCCGCAGGGCAAGGTCTCCTGCCTGATCGGTCCCTCCGGCTCCGGCAAAAGCACGCTGTTGCGCTGCATGGCCTTTCTGGAGGAGGCGACGCGCGGCACGATCACCATCGATGGTGAGGTGCTGGGCTTTTCAGAAAGTGCGCAAGGGGTGCGCGAACGTTTGCCCGCTGCGACCAACCGGGCCATTCGGTCGCGGATCGGCATGGTGTTCCAGCAGTTCAATCTCTGGCCGCATATGACGGCACTCGGCAATGTCAGCGAGGCGCTGAAGACGGTTCACAAGATGAGCCGCAAGGACGCCGAGGACCTTGCGATGGCACAGCTAGTCAAGGTCGGTCTGGAAAGCCGCGCCGGTCACTACCCCGCCCAGCTTTCCGGCGGCCAGCAGCAGCGCGTGGCCATCGCCCGCGCACTGGCGCTGAAACCCAAGATCATGCTGTTCGACGAGCCGACGTCGTCGCTCGATCCGGAACTGACCGGCGAAGTTCTCAACGTCATGCGCGATCTGGCGGCCGAGGGCATGACCATGGTTGTCGTCAGCCACGAAATCGGTTTCGCCGCCACCGTCGGCCAGCAGATCAGCTTCCTCGATCAGGGAAAGCTGCTGTTCACCGGCGCTCCTTCGGATGTTTTCCGCAAGCCGCGCAATCCAAGGCTTGAACAGTTCCTGGACACTTATCTCGATCGCGGCGCGTCGATGCTGGTTTGACTGCTAAGACCTGTCGAACAGCTTGCCGGGGTTGAAGAGATTGGCCGGATCGAGCGCTTTCTTGATCTGCGCCATTAGGACGAGCTTTGTCGGGTCGGAGGTCGCCCGCAGAGCGTGAATGCGCTTCGAGCCGACGCCGTGCTCGGCGGAAAACGATCCGCCCATCGCCCTGAGATCCGCGTAGAGAATGGCCTCGATCGCGTCGCGCCGCTCGTCGGTCAGCCAATCTCCGGGCCGGTTCAGAACGATGTGCAGATTGCCGTCGGCGAGGTGGCCGAAGACGAAAGGAGAGAGTCCCGCTTCGATTGTCGATAACGCCGGAACCGCGCGGTCGAGAAACGCTTCCGTCTGACCAAGCGGCACCGAGATGTCGTAGGACGGCGCTGCCGGATAATCCCGGTACATCAGGCCGGTCTCTTCCCGAAGGCGCCAGATTTCCTGTTCCTGCGACGTCGACGCAGCAAGCACCGCCGTCGTCTCCGGATAAGGTTCGGCGATCGTCTCGAACAAGGCCATCAAGGCGTCGTGAAGCTCAGTTTCGTCATTTCCGCCGAGCCCGATGACCAGATGTGCCGGGCTGTCTCCATCGTAGTCCGGCGCGGCCCAACCGAAGTGTCCGGAGGTGAACTTGAAATAGCGCGACCAGAGAACCTCGGCGGCCCGAAGCTTTCCGGTAGCGCGCGCCAGTGCCACCAGGTCAAGGGCCGCGCGCGTCGAGGGAAGGCCGAAGATCGCTGTCGCGGTGGCGCGCGGCACCGGGTCCAGCTTGATCACGAGCTTTGTCACCACGCCGAGCGTGCCTTCGGCGCCAATGAAGAGATGCTTCAGGTCGTAGCCGGCCGAGTTTTTTACCACCCGTGTGAGATCGGAATAGACCGAGCCATCGGTCAGAACCGCTTCCAGTCCGAGAATACGGTGGCGCATGACCCCGTTGCGGAAGGCCATGACGCCGCCGGCATTGGTGGAGACCATGCCGCCGAGCGTCGCCGATCCCCGCGCGGCGAGGTCGATCCCCGGCTCAAGACGGTGTTCCATGGCCGCCTCCTGCAGGGCTTGCAGGGTCGCGCCGGCCTCGACGACGGCGACGCACTCGATCGGATCGATCTCAACGATGCGGTTCATTTTCTGCAGCGAGAGCACAAGCTCGCCGCGCTTCGATATGCCGCCCCCGACCAAACCGGTTCGTCCGCCCTGCGGTACGATCGCGATAGAGTTGCGCCTGCAGATCCCGATGACGGCGGCAACCTCTTGCGTCGATGCTGGCGAAACGACCGCGGATGCCCGCAGATTGTCCGGATGTCCGCCCGGGTCGAGTTGTGCGATTGCCTCCCCGTGGCGGATGCCGCCGCTGCCAATGGCGGCGGCGATCTCCGCAAGTGCTTGGTTGAATATCCGCGTGTCTTTCATCGGCGCCGCCATGCCAGGTTTCCCGCCCCCGTTAGACGTCACGTGTCATCGCCAATTGCTGAAATCCACCCTGCCAGTAAAGGAGCGGTTGCACATCGGGCCTGACGGTGATGGCCCGCACATGTCCGATCAGGATCGCATGCGAATGATGATGGATGGCCTGTTCCAGCGCGCAGTCAAGGACCGTCAAGGCATCCTTCAGCGCCAGCGTACCGGTCGCCAGCGTATGCCAGTCCGCGCCTGTGTAGCGCGCCAAACCCTGGCGCCCATCATGGCCGGCAAAGGATTGCGCGATATGTTGCTGATCTTGGGCAAGCACGTTGACGCAGAAGCGGCGGTGCCGTTCGAGGGCCGGCCAGGACGACGAGGTACGGTTGACGCTGACGATGACCGACGGCACGTCGGCGGAAAGCGACGAGACCGACGTGGCCGTGAAGCCTGTCCGATCATCGCCATATCCAACCGTTATGACGCTGACGGCGCCGGCGAGCTGGCGCATGGACAGCTTGAAGCTCGCCGCGTCGACGAGATGGTCCGAGTCCGGAATAATCGCGGTCGCGGCGTTCATGGCCTCAGCCTCCTGCCTTGGTGCGGGCAACCGTGAAGCGATTGTCGGGCATGGACAGGCCCAGATTTTCCCGCAGGGTCGGGCCTTCGTATTCGTCGCGGAACAAGCCGCGGCGACGCAGTTCCGGCAAGACGAGTTCGGTGAAATCGGTAAGGCTCGAGGGTAGGGTCGGAAACATCAGGATGAAGCCGTCGCAAGCGCGGCTCTCGAACCATTCCTCCATGAAATCGGCGATCTGCTTCGGCGTCCCGGTCATGCCGTTGCCGGTGTGTTTTTCGGCATAGTGGCGGATCAGTTCGCCGACCGTGCGGCCTTTCTTGACGAAATCGACCAGTTCATCGAACAGAGCGCGCGAGCCCTTCGGGGCATCCGGCAGGCGGTCCATCGGGAAGGGCTTGTCGAGCGGTACGCCGCGGAGGTCCGCCTCCAGAAACTCCGACAGCATCAGCCGTCCGACATCCGGATGCAGCTTGTCGATCAGAAACTCGACCTTGGCCTTTGCTTCAGCCTCGGTTTCGGCAACATTGATGACGACACCGGGCATGATCTTCAGGTCGTTCGGGTCGCGCCCATAGGCCGGCATGCGGCCCTTGACGTTCTGATAGAAGGCGCGGTTGCGGTCGATATTGGAGGCAAGGCTGAACACCACTTCAGCCGTGCGCGCCGCCATGTCCATGCCGGGTTCCGATCCGCCGGCTTGCGCGATGACAGGGCGCCCCTGCGGCGAGCGGGCGATATTAAGGGGGCCGCGTACCTGAAAGTGCTTGCCCTTGTGGTTCAACGTATGATGCTTGGTCTTGTCGTAGTAGACGCCGTTTTCGCGATCCAGCAGCAACGCGCCATCCTCGAAACTGTCCCACAGGCCGAACACCACATCGACGAATTCGTTGCCGCGCTCATAGCGCAGCGCATGCGGGTCCAGCCCTTCGCGATTGAAGTTGTAGCCGGTCTCGTCGTGGTCGGAGGTAACGACATTCCAGCAGACCCGCCCGCCGCTCAAGTGATCGATCGAGGCAAACAGGCGGGCGACGTTGAACGGCTCGTAGTAGCTGGTGGAGACGGTCGCCACCAGGCCCAGTTTTTCGGTGGAGACGGAGAGGGCGGACAGGAGCGAAAGCGGCTCGAAGCGGTTCATCTTCGTCGGGCTGCGGGCCAGCGCATCCGGATCGCCGACGCCGGCCGCAGGTGAATCGGCCAAAAACATGAAGTCAAATTTGGCGGCTTCCGAGAGCTTGGCGACGTTGAGCAAATGGCTGAAATCATTGGCGCCATTCACATCGCTTGCGGGATGGCGCCAGGCTGCAGGGTGGAAACCGAACGTGTAGACAAAGGTTCCAAGCTTCAGTTTGTCTTCTCGTGCCATGACATCCCCTTTTCTCTGTCGTGTCCGATGCTGCTTTGCAGCTCATCGTTCCAGTCGCCGAGGAAAGTATGAATGGATTGCCGATACGAACAAGCGCGCGCAGCTGCGATTTGGTTTAGTTTTTCTAAAATGTCGGCCGCATCAGAGAACATCGCGCGGCTTTGACAAACCGGCCTGAACGCGCGAAATCGCCATCACCCAATTGCGAAACTGCAGGCCGAACGGCTTTTGCAAAGCCGAACGGTCCCAGGCCAGAAAATAGCTTTCCGGCAACGGCAGGCGGATATCGACCGGAATGACCAGCGTCCGGGCCGCCAGCTCATCCTCGATCATGGAAACCTGCGCCAGCACGAAGCCGCGCTTGTTGACTGCCGCATCGATGGCGCTGCTGGAAAGGGTGAAGGAGAGCCCGGCTGGGGCCTCGCGGTATTCGATCCCGACCTTCTGCGCAAATTCACTCCAGCGCGGATAGGGCGTGAAGTGCTTTTCCCATTCCACGTTGAGCAGCGGATAGCCAAAGATGCCCGCAGGCGTCAAAGTCTCTTGCTGCAGGATGCCCGGGGCGCAGACCGGCACGACCCAGTCGCGATAAAGCTCTGTGTAGTGCTCATGCTGGATGACGTCCGAGCCGTAGCTGATGCGGAAATCGACGTCATCGAAACCCATCTGCGGTTCCTTGTCGCGGCCGATAATGCGAACGTTGGCATCCGGGTGCAGCGCCTGCCAGTCGAAAATCTTGCGGCCAATCCATTTGTTGACTACCGAAGACAGCGCACTCAACACTAGGCTGCTTTCATTGCGTGCGCGGTCGAGGGATTGCTGCGCCAATGCAAACTGATTGAACCCCTTGGAAATCTCACGGTGATAAATCCGCCCGAGCGAGGTCAGCTCGACGTTCCGTCCCCTGCGCTCCAGCAAAGCCACGCCCAGATATTCCTCGATCTTGCGGATCTGCTGGCTCACGGCACCGGGAGACACATTCAATTCAAGCGCTGCCGCCGTCACGCTTCCGCAACGCCCCACGGCCTCGAAGGCCTGCAAACCCCGAAGCGGAACCGTTTTCAATCGGCACTCCCAGCTGTTCGATCTCTAAGGACAAGTCGCCAGAGGCAAATGTCCGTTCAACTGTCTTTCATAGCCGCGCCTTTGCATCGCGACAATGATGCACAAACAGTATCGAGCAAGGCACAGCGCGATAAAAGCTAGAGTGCCCACCTGCAGAATATTTTTGCGATCACGTACCCGTCTTCACGCCGCAACTGTCCCTGCGCCGACAACGAGTCGTCGGAAAGGGCAAGCAGATCGAAGACGACGCTTTCATTCGGCTGGATGTTTCCAAGGAAAAAAACATCCCTGTGAACCAAACTGCGGCGGTCGGGAAACCAGCGCTCGAAGGCACGGTCGGCCAGCGCCTGGAATTCGGCGAAATAGAGGAGCCCGGCGCCGTTGAAGTCCTGAGAAAGGCTTGGTTCGAACCGGCATTCGCGCAGCGCCTTGTCAGTCATGACCGGAAATCCGAAATGCTCCTCCAGTCGGCCATTACGGGCATCCGCGGCTGCGCGCGCGAGAAAACTGGGCTCGAACCGCGTCGATTGCGGCTCTCGCAACGCGACACGCGTGATGGAATGATTGTCGCCTCGAACCATTCTGCGCACGAAGGTCGAAACCAGCTCGCAGGCACCAATACTTCGACCATGAACGGACATTTCGTGGCGGGTTAATGTCTGCGTGCGCGAAACGGTACTGAGTACCGAGCGGATCGTCAGAATGTCATTTGCCTGCACGTCGCTGAACCGTGCCGCCGTCAGCGACGACGCACAGATCGCGGCATAGGCTTCCTCGCCGTCGGCTGTCCGGAAGTCGGCATTGTCCATGCCGAGATGCAGCGCAAGCATCAGCCAATGGCGATGGCCGAGCTCCTTCATCAGCCAGGTTTCCGACAGGCCGCAGCCGCTCAGGTGCGGCATGCCGATCAGGACATGCGGATCAAGGGCGCGCACCATGAGATCGCGTGCCGATGGCTTTGGCGGTGGAAAATCGAGAAGGGTAGCGCTGCTCATCAGGCGTTCACCGCTTTCTTCTGAGCGGGCCTCTCCGCTGAAAGCCGGGCCGCCAGATGGCCGACGACATATTCCGCATCCTTGCCGACACTCAGGAAACGGCCCGAGCCCCAGGTCCACTGCCACGGAAGACCGAGTACGTAGACGCCAGCGACGGCGGTGACGCCACGGCGATGGACGGGATAGGCATTACCGTCGAAGATCGGTAGCCCGACGAAGGACCAGTCGGGGGTGAAACCGGTCGCCCATATGACGGACGTAATGCCTTCCGCCTTCAGATCGAGTTCGCCGGTCTCGGTTTCGGGCTGCCACAAAGGTTCGTAGACGGAACCAGTCGGGGCCTCGATATTCTTCTCGGTAATATACCGGTCGATCAGGGCATTGATGCCGTTATAGACCCGGTCGGCACCGTCGAGATTGGCCTTGAGGTTGGGTTCGAACAGCATCCGGCCTGCGGCCACGCCCGACATGCGGCCGTAAAGCGCCATGCCCTCCAGCGCGAACTTGCGCAGATCGATATCGCGGCCGCCGTCGCGACCGGTGAGATAGTGGTTGGTGTCGTGCTTCTTCTTGGTCATGCCGTCCTGTTCGACGGTGATGTCGTATTGGCCGATATCCGACAGCCAGTCGACCACATCACGGCCGCGATAGAACCGGGCGCAGCGCGGCGCATTGCCGGTGACGAGATGCACTTTCCGGCCGGCCAGATGCAGATCCTCGGCAATCTGGCAGCCGGATTGACCGGAGCCGACGACGATGACGCCACCATCGGGCAATTGACCGGAGTTGCGGTATTGCGCGGTGTGGATCTGCATGATCCCTTCGGGAAGGCGCTCGGCGGCGCGCGGGATGGCGGGGTCGCTATAGAGGCTGGTTGCGATCACCACGGCCTGCGCTGTCACCGGGCCGGCCGATGTCTCGATGTGGAAGAGATCGCCATGACGCTCCAGCGAGGTGACGACGGTGTGTTCCAGAACCGGCGCATCCACCTTGGCGACGAAGCGATCGACATAGGAAAGGATCTCGTCCTTGACCATGAAGCCGTTCGGATCCTTGCCGTCATAGGGATGGCCGGGCAGCTGGCATTGCCAGTTGGGTGTCACCAGGCAGAAGGCATCCCAGCGCTCGTTCTTCCATTTGTGGGTAACGGTCTTTTTCTCAAAGACGACATGATCGATACCGTGGGCTTTCAGATAGTGACTGGCCGAAAGCCCGGCCTGGCCACCGCCGATGACGACAGCGCTGTAATGGGGCTTCAGGGGAGGGTTGGCCATGGGAGTTCCTTTCACAGGATGAAGGTTTCGCAGCGGATGGTGGCATCCGCGTCGGTTAAAAAGGGGGTGGCTGCCTGTTCGATGCGGGCCAACTGCCCCAGCGCAAGCGAGCAGGGATAACCGTATTTCGCCTCGACCCGGTCGCTGGCGATCGTCAGCGCCTTGCGGCTGCGGTCGAGAAAATCGGTGAGCCCGTAGGTTTCTCCCTCGATGAAGAAGTCCCTGATGACGAGCGACGGGGAATAGCAGGTCTCCTTGCGGCCATCCGGCCAGGCGATGACGAAGCGCATTTCAGGCATGGGTGGGCTCCATCAGGCGTTGGTAGGAGGCAAGGTGGGCGGCAGCGGTGCGCGACCAGGCATGACGTCCGGCAACATCGAGACCCCGCGGGATGATACGGTCGCGCACAGGCCCGATCAGGGAAAGCGCCATGCCTTCCGCGATCGAGGCAGGATGGCGCGGGTCGCACCAGATCGCATCGTCCGCGTCGAGATATTCGGTGAAAGGGGCGATCGACGAGACGACGACGGGCACACCGCTTGCCATCGCTTCGAGCACGACGAGACCGTATCCCTCGGTGATGGACGGGAATACCAGAGCATCGGCCAGCCGGTAGAGATTGTGCATGTCCGCATCGGCAACCGTCCCGATGATATGGACGGCCGCGGCGTGGCTGCGCAGGCCTGAAAGGGCCGCGTGGAATTCCTGCTGATAGCCGTGATGATCGAGCAATGACGCGCCGCCGGCTATGACCAGCTGGGCATCCGGCCGGATCGCGCGTATCTGCCGGAAGGCTTCGAGAATGCCCAACGTGTTCTTGCGCGCCTCGATACCACCGATGCTAAGGAAAATCGGGCCGTTCGTCAGCTTCAACCTGTCGCGGAGCGCTGCCTGCTCGCCATTCCATGCCGGTGAAAAACGCACCGTATCCACGCCGTTGCCGACGATAGCGGCTTCAAGTCCCCGCTCGTCCTCGAGCGCTTTTTTCCAAAGACTGCTAACGGTGAAGAAGACATCGGCCGCGTCGATCGAGCGATCCTGCAGGGCCATCAGCCGTGGGTCGGCAAACTGGTCGATGTGATGAACGGTGCGGGCGAAACCGGGAATGAGCGCCTGCTGCTTCAACGTCGCGAGCGCATTGCCTGAAATGCCATCATGCGCGTGGAAGAGGTCGAAGCCGGCGGTTCCCACCCGGTCGAAATAAGCGACATAGTCATGTATCCGCTGCTCGACCATTTCCGTCATGTCCACGGCTGCAGGCTGGACAGGAATGCATTGCGTCTTGCAGGCAGGATTGCGGAAGAAGCCCGTCCCTTTCGCATCCGGCGCATGCAGGACGACCTCATGACCGAGCGTGGTCAAGGCTTCTGAAAGCTGCATGGCATGCACCACGCCGCCGCGTGGATTGGTGGAATGGGTCAGCATGGCGATGCGCAACGGTCGGCTCATGCAGCGTCCTCCCCCTGTCCAAGCCGCAACAAGGGTTTTTGGTCGTAGTCGCGGACGAGCGCATGCTCGCTGCCATCGGTAATGGTGATCCGGCTGCCGGTGCTGACCGTGCCGATCGTGGCGGCGGCGATGTTGCGGGCGGCGAACCGGCGAAGGACTTCAGTCTCGTGTTCGGGCGACACGGAGAGCAGGTAGCCGAAGCTCGGGAATGTGGCGAGCCAGCGCTCCAGGCTGACGCCGGCGGGCAGGGGAATGGCGGAAACATCGATCTCGATGCCAACACCGGAGCATTCGGCCAGCATGATGGCGGTGCCGACGATGCCGCCCTGGCTGATGTCCTTGGCCGCCAGCGCCAGCCCGGCCTCGGCGATCCCGGGCAGGATTTCCAGGTCGCCCCGCAGCCGCGCGGATGGCGCGTCGGTTGCGGCTTCCCAATTGTTGAAAGGCTCGCGATAGCGGCCGCGGTGGTCGATGGCGGCGATCAGCACATCGCCAGGCCGGGCATCGAAACTGGTCAGCAGTTTTTTCGCCCGGCCGAGGATCGCGACCGAAAGCTGGCTACGATCGGTGCGGATATTGGTGTGCCCGCCGACAATGGGAACACCGAAGATCCTGGCCGCCGCCCGCATGCCTTCGAGAACGGGCGCGGCCCCCGTCTCACCATTCGCCCAGACGGCATCGACGACCGCTATCGGGCGTCCGCCCATGGCAACGACGTCGGAAATATTGACCATCACCCCGCACCAGCCGGCAAACCACGGATCGGCGGCGACGAATTCGTTCATGAAGCCTTCGATCGCAAGGAGCAGGTAGCCGTCGCCATCCGGCAAGGCGGCGCAGTCGTCACCAACGGCGACGGATTGGCCCTGAAGGCCGAGGCTTGCCGCCACCGATCCGATATCCTGCTTGGCGGCAATGCCGTTGCTTGCGGCCAGTGTGGCGGCAAGTGCCTTGATGTCGATTACCGCCATGGTCATGCCGCCTTCCTGGCGAGTGCGACGAAGCCGGCCTCTGGCGTGATACAGGGCGGATAGAAATCGAGGTCGGCCTTCATGCTGAGATGCGGTTTGCCGTGGATCTCGATTTCGGCGAGCACATCCCAATGCAGGCGCCGGAACAGGGGGCCATTCTGGACCTGCACATTGGCCAGAAAGGTATGGCAGCCCATCGCGTGGGCGGAGGAGACGGCAAGCCTGATCAGCGTTGCCCCCAGAGCGCCGATCTTGCGGAAATCTTCATGCACGGCAAGCCGCGAGCCCCACCAGACGCCCGGTTCTGCTTCATGGATGCGCACCGTTCCGACCAGCCGGTCAGCGGCGACACCCAGCATCGACAGAGCAACGATCGGCGTCGCATAATCGTCGATTGCGTCGCGGTCGTCGTCCTTGAAGATTTGCTGCTCCTGGCAGAAGACCGCGCGGCGCAGCGCATGGGCTTGCTGCCGCTCCCAGCCGGATGTGGCGAATTTCACCTGGAACTCACTGGCACGATAGGGCGCGAAGGGTTCGAAGATCATTTCGTCAGCATCCTTTCATAGGCGGAAAGGGCCGAGCAGGCGCCGCATTTGCCGCAGCCGGCCTTGATGTCCACGGCCTTCAATCCGCTCTCGACCAGCATCCTTGAAAGCGGCGCGAGGATCGAATGCATGAACTCCGGCTTCGGCGCCGGGTGGCTTTCGAGCGGCGTTCCGGAAATCGGGACGAAGGGTACGACGAAGGGATAAACGCCGAGCGCGACGAGCCTTGTGCAGATGTCGAGGATGGCCTCACGGGCATCGCCAAGACCTGCGAGGATATAGGTAGAGACCTGTCCGCGGCCGAAGACCTCGACGGCTGCCTTGAAGGACGCCATGTATTTCTCGATCGGTACCTGCGCCTTGCCGGGCATGATGCGGGCGCGGATCTCGGGGGTGACGACTTCGAGATGCATGCCGAGCGCATCGACGCCGGCGTCTTTCATGCGTTGAAACCAGATGTCGTCTTCCGGCGGTTCGCACTGCGCCTGGATCGGCAGATCGACGGCAGCTTTGATGGCGCGGGCACTTTCGGCAAGCACGGCGGCCCCCCGGTCGTCGCCCTTCGGCGTACCGGTCGTCATCACCATATGCTTGACGCCATCGAGTTCGACGGCGGCCTTGGCAACTTCGGCGAGCTGCGCCGGCGTCTTGTGCGCCACCGTGCGGCCGGCTGCGAGCGACTGGCCGATGGCGCAGAACTGACAGGTTTTCGTCCGGCTCTGATAGCGGATGCAGGTTTGCAGCACCGTCGTTGCCAGCACGTCCTTGCCGTGCAGGACGGCGATCTGCGAATACGGGACGCCGTCGGCCGTCGAACGCTCGTAGAAGCGCGGACGCAAGGGGAAGGAGACTTCGCCGATGACCGTTCCGTCACGACTGATGCGGCTTTTGCCTGCATCATCCGGTTTTTCCACCAGATAGGGGCTTTCGAAGGCCGGCGCCGTGTGCACCGGCACCATCACGGTCATGCCGTCGATGGTGATCGCCTTGTGATCGGAAGGTCCCGCGCCACCGCGCCGGCTTTCATGGCCGGCCTTCGGATCAACGAGCCGGGCTCCGAAGGACTGCAACTCGTTGATCAGCGTTTCGGTCGAGAGGGAGTTCTCCATCGGTCTTTGTCCTTGTCGGTGCGATTTCGTGAGTTGGAAGAAGGGATGCATCCGTCATCGGTGCGGTTACGCGGCCGTCCATCACCAGATGCAGCAGTTCGGGCCGGGCATAGTGGCCGACCGAATCCATCATCCGCTTGCGCTTGACGATCAGACTCATGTCGAGATCGGCAATCAGGATACCTTCGCCTTCGGTCAGCGGCGGCACGACATGTTTGCCTTCCGGAGAGATGATCGCCGTCATGCAGCCGCCGCGCAGTGCCTTTTGCAGCCCCTGGTCGGGCGTGATCGAGGTGATCTGCTCGTCGCTCAGCCATCCTGTGGAATTGACGACGAAGCAGCCGCTTTCCAGCGCATGATGGCGGATCGTCACCTCCATCTGCTCGGCAAAGATCGGGCCGACCATCGAACCCGGAAACTGGGCGATGTGGATTTCCTCGTGCTGGGCCATCAGCGCGTAGCGCGCCAGCGGATTGTAGTGTTCCCAGCAGGCCAGCGCGCCCAGACGGCCCACAGTGCTGTCGACGACCTTCAGGCCGGACGCGTCGCCCTGGCCCCAGATCATGCGTTCGTGGAAGGTCGGGGTGATCTTGCGGCGCTTGAGGATCAGCGTTCCGTCGGCGTCGAACAGAAGCTGGGTATTGTAGAGCGTGCCGTGATCCCGCTCGTTGACGCCCAGCGCCACGACGATGCCATGTTCGCGCGCCGCAGACGCGACGCTTTCGGTGGCAGCGCTCGGGACGGTGACCGCCTCCTCATAGAGACGGATGTGTTCGCGGCCGGAAAGGACGGGCGGCAGGACGAAGGAAAAGTACGGATACCAGGGTACGAAGGTTTCCGGAAAAACAATCAGTTCGGCGCCCTTGGCCGCTGCCTCGCGGATGGCATCCAGCACGCGGGCAAGCGTTTTTTCGCGCGACGTCAGATCCGGCGCGATCTGGACAGCGGCAACCCGGACGGTCGATTTTTTCTCCATGACGAATTCCTCGGTCGGTGAAGTGAGGGGGGGGGCGGAGCAGGGGCTCCGCCCGTTTTCAATGGATAAAGGCGGGTCAGAGGGTCCAGGTATCGAGGATGAAGGCACCGTCGCGGCGATGGATGAGGATCAGGTCGAGCACGTCGAGCGGACTGATCGGCTTGATGCCGGGGATCAGCGCGCCTTCACCATGACCATAGAGCGCCTGGAGCGCGAAACGGCAGGCATAGACCTTGCCGCCCTCTTCCATGAACTTGACGATCTGGTTGTTGAAGTTCAGATGGCCGGGAAAGGCCTCCGCGCCAAGCGTCGGAAAGCCGCGCTGGACGCCGAGCGTCACGCCCGGGCCGTAGAGCAGGATGGAGGTCTCGAAACCTTTCCGCTTCAGGCGGGTGGCCTGCAACAGATTGACGAAACCGATCGAGCCTTCGAAGGCGACGGTATGGAAGGTGACGAGGGCTTTCTCGCCCGCCGCCGCCTGAACGTCCTCGAAAACCTTTTCTTCATAATCGACAAGAAAGTCGCCTTTTTGATTGGCTGGCTTGGTCACTGCGGGCATGGATGGCTCCTTGGTTGAAATCCGATCCCCATCCGGGGAGCATCCATCCAATTGCAAGCCGTGTGCCAGATTGATTTTGCCCAAATGACAGTCAAATACCGCGAAAATACATTCAATTATACAGTCAATTTTGGCACGGGAAATTTCAGGGCTGATTTTCTGGGCGTTTCGATGCAAAAATCGAATGCAGAGAAGCTCAGAATGAATGCCATCAATATACATTCATTCAATTCGGCACCGGCGCAGCGCCCGCCCGGTTCTCCTTGCAGATACCATTTTTCTGGGGGTTGAGACATTTTTCGTGACAGGACGCGGTTGCAACAATATACGGTCAATGTCGACGAAGAAGGACATGGCGATATCCCGATGAAAGACTGGCGACCCGATTTAAGCCGCAGCAGCAGCCCTCGTTACATGGCCATCGCCGACCTGATCGAGATGGATCTGCGCAGCGGTCATCTGGTCATTGGAGACCGGCTGCCGCCGCAGCGTGCGTTGGCGAAGCGGCTGGACATCGATTTCACCACCGTGGCGCGCGGCTATGTCGAGGCGCAGAAGCGCGGGCTGGTGGATTCGCATGTCGGACGCGGCACCTTCGTCACCGGCGGCGCTGACAAGGAACGGCTCGGCTTTGTTTCCGATACAGCGCCGGATCCGCGCCGCGCGTCCGCCATCGATCTTTCGATGAACATGCCGCCGGAACCGACCGATCCGGAACTGATCGCGCGGATGCGCGAGGGGATATCGGCGGTGGCATCCAGCCTGATCCCGTTGCTGCGCTACCAGGGGTTCGGCGGCTCGGGCATGGACAAAGAGGCTGCCGCCGCCTGGCTCAGCCGGCGCGGGCTGGTGCCGTCGCAGGAACGCATTTTCGTGACGCCAGGGGCGCATCCGGCACTATTGGCCATCTGCGGCCTGTTGGCCAAGCCGGGCGAAACCATCCTGTCGGAGAGCATAACCTATCCCGGCATCCGCTCGATCGCGGCGCAGCTGCGGCTTAATCTGTCAGGCTTGCCGATGGACGCTCACGGCATCCTGCCGGATGCCTTCGCCGACGCATGCGAGAGACTGAAACCCAAGGGCCTCTATCTCAATCCGACCCTGCAGAACCCGCTGACGCTGACGATCCCGGAGCGACGGCGCGAGGAGATCTGCGCGGTGGCGCGCAAATTTCACGTGCCGATCATCGAGGATGACGCCTATGGCTTCATTCCGCTGCATGCGCCGCCGCCGTTCGCGGCCATGGCGCCGGACCTCACCTGGCATATCGGAGGCCTGGCAAAATGCATCGGCGCCGGTCTTCGGCTGGCCTATGTCGTTGCGCCGGATACCAAGGCGATCTGGCCTTTCGTCAGCGCCATGCGCGCCAACAACGTCATGGCATCGCCGCTCAACATGGCGCTTGCCACCCGCTGGATCGAGGATGGCACCGCCGATACGATCCTGCGCTTCATCCGCAAGGAGGCAACGGCACGCCAGGAAATGGTCGCAGCCGTTCTGCCGGCTGGCAGCTATCGCGGCGATCCGATCAGTTTCAATATCTGGCTGCCGCTGAACAACGGCTGGACGCGCTCAACCTTCGGCAGCCATATGCGCGCCTCCGGCATCGGGGTCGTCGCCAGCGATGCTTTTACCGTCGAAGGCCCAGCACCGGAGGCGGTGCGCGTCTGCCTTGGCGGACCCATCGACAGGGAAAAACTCCAGGGCGCCCTGGAGTATATGGGTCACGCGCTCGAAGGCCCGCCCGAACTCGCCGCGTCCTTCTTCTAGTCTCGTTCACCGTCTAGAAACACGCCTCGCTCCCGATGAGCAGGCGCTGCGTCACTATGCCATATCGAATCAATCGGATAAATGTACTTATATTGACTGCAATCAATGATGACATTGATCGCAAATATAGGAGCATTCGTCATGCAAACGGAATGGTCGCCAATCCCGCCGACAACAACGGGGCTCAGGGGTCGATGCCCGCGCTGCGGCCAGGGGCACATTTTCAACGGCTTCCTCAAGATGCGGCCAGAATGTGAAGTCTGCGGCCTCGACTATGGTTTTGCCGATCCGGCGGACGGCCCCGCATTCTTCGTCATCTGCTTTGCCTGCGTGCCAAGCGTCCTGCTCGGCGTGTGGCTTGAAGTCCAGTACAGTGCGCCCTTGTGGGTTCAGCTTCTGGTCACAGGCCCCTTCATGCTGGCCACCTGCATACCGCCCCTGCGGCCGCTCAAGGGATGGCTGGTCGCCAGCCAGTATTTCTACAAGGCGGAAGAGGGGAAACTTGTCTCGCCGTCGCCGATCGCACCGTCGAGCTCGGAAAGATGAGTCTCCCGGCCTCGATCATCTGCGACATTATCTGAAACATCTTGGCCATGCCGCCCGCCGTTTGCAACCGCAATCCGAAAGAGCCGGCGCGCGGCCACAGCGTTTGCCGCCATGGTCGCGCAGTCCTGGGGGACTTACTGCAGCAGGGCGCGGGCGCCGAGCGACAGTTCCTTCAGGATGATGGCGCAAGACGTCGCACCGGCATCGAGCACGCCGAGCGACCGTTCGCCGAGACGACTGGCGCGGCCGATCTTTGCAACGAGATGGATGGTCGAATCGCGGCCGGCTTCCGCGGCTTCCACCAATGCGTCGAGCGCCTCGCTGAAGGATTTTCCGGCAGCAGTCGCTGTGTCGAAGGCCTTGACGGCAGGCACCAGCGTATCGATCAGCGTCTTGTCGCCGACCTTGGCCGAGCCGATCTCCTGGATGCCGTCCAGTCCCGCATGCAACATGGCACTGTAGGTCTTCGCGTCCACCGCCTCGACGCCCTGCAGCTTTTCGGCAAATTCGGTAAACATGACGCCGTAGAGCGGCCCCATTGACCCACCGATTTCCGTCATCAGCAGCGTGCCGAGCGTATCGAGCGCGTCGGAAAGCGAAGCGTCTTTGCCCTTCAGGCGCTCGGCGGCCATGCCGAAGCCCTTGGCCATGTTGACGCCATGGTCGCCGTCTCCGATCTTGCCGTCGATCTCGCTGAGATAGGCGCGGTTTTCGATGATCCGTTCGGCCAGCGAAAGAACGATCGCGCCGGCGGCGGCATTTGAGAAAGTCTGCATGGTGATATCCCCCGTCAAAGTACGATCGTGCAGCGCGCCTCGGCATCGATGAGCGTTTTCAGCTCGTCGTCGAGGGCCATCACCGTCAGCGTCGCCCCGACCATTTCGAGCGAGGTGAAATAGTTGCCAATAAAGGTCTTGTGAATCTTCAGCCCACGCCCGGCGATCTCCTGCTCGATTGTATCGTAGAGGATGTAGAGTTCGTTGAGCGGCGTGGCACCGAGGCCGGAGACCAGGACCGCGACTTCCGTTCCTGCCGGCAGGGCATGATCGTCGAGTACGATCTTGCACATGTCCTTTGCCACAGCGTCCGCGGTCTTCAGGGGCTCGACCCGGACGCCGGGTTCGCCGTGGTGGCCGATGCCGACTTCCATGGTGCCCGGCTCGATCGGGAAATTCGGGTGTCCGACAGCCGGCAGGGTGCAGGGACCGAGCCCGACGCCGATCGAACGGCAATTGTCGATCGCCTTCTGCGCGGTTGCCCGCACTTCTTCAAGGCTTGCTCCGTTCGCCGCCTTGGCGCCGCCGACCTTCCACATGAAGATTTCCCCGGCCACGCCACGGCGCTTGTCGCGCTCCTCTGGCGGTGCCGAGCAAACATCGTCATTGGCAACCACCGTCGCGATCTCGATGCCGGCCTTTGCGGCCAGCTTGATCGCCATTTTCACGTTCATGTTGTCGCCCGCATAATTGCCGTAGAGGCAGACGACGCCCTTGCCGCTATCGGCTTCGCGCATGGCGTCATAAAAACTCTTGGCCGTTGGGGACGAGAACAGCTCGCCGACCGCCACGGCATCCAGCATGTTGCGGCCGGTGTAGCCGATGAAGGCCGGCTCATGCCCCGAACCGCCGCCGGTGATGACGCCGACCTTGCCCGGTACGGGCGCGTGCCGGGAGACGATGACCCTCGGATTTTCGGCAAGACGAACGAGATCGGAATGGGCCTTGACGAAACCCTTGACGGTATCTTCGACCACTTCGTCCGGATTATTGATGAACCTTTGCATGGTAACTCCTGTCTATGTCGTCGCGCGTCAGAGGATCGTGTAGCCGCCGTCGATCAGAAGATCGGCGCCGTTGATCATGTCCGCGCCGGCGGAGGCCAGAAACACGGCGGCGGCGGCAATTTCTTCGGGGTAGGCAAAGCGTCCCGTGGGGATGCGCTTGCGCGCAGCCTCTCCCTTTTCGCCGGCCCAGGCCTTCTTGCCGAGCTCGGTGAGCACGATGGTCGGCGACAGCGTGTTGACGCAGATGCCGTGCTTGCCCCATTCGGCGGCAAAGGTCTTAGACAGGCCGATGACGCCGAATTTCGAGGCACAATAGGCGACGTGTTCCTCGATGGCGACCGTGCCCGCCTGCGAGGCAAGATTGATGATCTTGCCGCCCTTGGCCGCTGCGATCATCACCCGGCCGACGGCCTGCGTCACGAGGAAGGTGCCCTTGAGATTGATGTCGATGGTCTTGTCCCAGTGCTCCAGCGCCAGGTCTTCGGCTGGAGCGAGAAAGGCAACGCCGGCGCTGTTGACGGCAATGTCGATACCGCCGAAGGCCGCGACGACATCGGCAACCGCTGCCTGGACCGATGCGGGGTCGGCGACATTGCAGACGAACGGCTTGGCTTCCCCGCCGAGGCGGGTCGCCTGAGCGGCAGCCGCATCGGCATTAATGTCGAGGACGGCAACCTTCGCGCCCTTGGATGCGAAGGCAGCGGTGATCGCTGCACCGATACCGGAGGCGCCGCCGGTGACCAGCGCCACCTTGCCGGTCAAGGGAAAGTTCAGGTCGATCTGTGGGGCAGTATCGGTCATGGTGTCAAACCTCGGTTGTGAGTTCAGCGAGGCGGTCTGCCCCGGTAGAGTGGCCGCCCGCTCTTATTCTTACTTACTTACGCGCTTCCAGCAGCTTGTCGACATTTTCGCCGGTCACGGGCGTCCACGGCGATGCCGGAAGCAAGGGCCTCGGCCGGATTGTTGAACTCGACGGGCGTGCCGCGCCAGGTCGCCCGAAAGCAAGCATCCGCCCCGGCTTTACTATCATGCAATTGAGCCGAAGCCTCCCTTTCAGCCACTAAAATGGCAAAGCGGGCACTGCGGATACGAAGCGTTAACTATATGCTTTGTAAATCAGAATCGCCAACATGGAGAACCGCCGGATGAGTGCTGCGTTGATGGATTTGCGTTTTTCGGAAACGGAAGAACGGGTCGTGCCGTTTCCTTTGTCGGGACAGGTCAGCACCATCAGGCGCTGCGCTTCGAAACTGGAAAGCATCCATGGCGAAGAGGCGCTTCAATATTGGAAAGCCGAATGCCGCGCCCTGGCGGAAAATCTGCGAAACCGCGGCTGTGCCGAAGAAGCGATCCGCGCGCAGGTCATGGCCTTCCAGACTGAAGTCCAGGTGGAAATGATGCGCCGGTATTCGGATCGCCTGGCCGCCGAAGCGTAAGGCGGCGACCACCTCGATCCGTAAACGGGTAAGAGCACGGCTGCGGCGACCGCATCGTCGGGCCTTGGACGCGGACGAAACCGCCACGCGCCGCAAAATATCAGGCGAAACATGATATTTGCCGATCGCGTCCGTTTAGGCGACGCGAGGTTTGGGCCCCCGCCGGCGAAAATGCACTTTTGTGGCGTGGTGCAAGATTTTTTCGACCAAAGCCCTTCAGATATACTTGACTCTAAAATTCATGATATCTAAACGTTTCCGCAGGGTAACGAATTCTAACGGCTGAAAGGTCGTCGGATTTTCGGCCCTGGGTTCGTGCGCTCAACATATTCGGGCTGCCGTCCCTTGGACTATAGGCATGCCCGGTCGATGCTCCTCTCTCGGAGCCTGCCCGGTTCGGGCAAACCCAAACCATCGTCATTGATCTTCCGGCCGGTGCGGCACCTCGCACCGGTACGGCGAAGCTTTGCGCTTCGGTTCGGTTTTGGGGAGGCCTTCGTTGTGAATACCATCATCAAGGATATGCGCGCCGATTTCTGGTGTCTCGCGGGTCTGTTCACGAGGACAGGCTTCCGTTCGACACCGGCTGAAGGCGCCCGGCCGGCCATTCACCACCCTTCCCGACGCGTGGAGAAGCTCCATGCAGAAACAGGAAAGACGATGACTATGGCAACGAGACCGATCTCCCACCACGACCGCGCACCTGCGCCAGCTGCAACGGCAAGGAGCGCTTGATATGGCTGTGACCATCACCGTCGGCACCACGGCCGGCCTCAACTATGACGACTATCTGAGCACCTCGTCCACCTCCTTCCTTAACGGCAACGTCGCCGACCCGGGCTATGGCGAGTTCTACGGCACCGCCCACTCCGTCTTCGGCGGGCCGCAGCATCTCGTTTCCAGCTCGGCTGTCGACGGAACCGCCACGCCGACGGAGAAGGGCGTGCTCGCCACCGGCGATTTCGACTATAATTTCAACGGCCATACCCTCGATGGCACGCTGAACAAGGTCGAATTCGGTTATGGCCCGAAGCTCAACACGGCTGGCCTGCTCGGCGCCGACAGCTACGTGACGCTCGACAGCGGCACGGACCTGACGATCGACGGCCTCAACCTGACGACGACAGGGGCAGGGGCCAACACCACGCACTCGATCCTCTACGGCTTCATCAGTGATACCGCCGTACCGCTGACGGACTATCTCGCGTCGCTCACATCGGGCGTCGAGTTCATCGGCAATACCGGCAACGACACTTTTACGGGCTATGGCTACAACGACGTCATCTCCGGCGGCGGTGGAGCCGATACGCTCAGGAGTGCTGGTGGCAATGACACCATCAATGGTGGCGCCGGGAACGACATCATCAACGGCGGTGCAGGCATCGATACGCTGACGGGCGCCGGCGGCAACGACATCTTCGTCTTCGTGTCGGCAGCGGAAGCCAATAGCGACACCATCGCCGATTTCAACGCTGGCACGTCATCGGGTTTCGCTGACCGTCTGGACCTCAGAGGCAGCAGTGTAACCGCTTTCTCCGGCGCGGCCGCCAACAACAGCATTTGGTTCGACAGTGGATCCAGCAAGTTCTTCGCCGACACGACCGGTGACGCAACGGCTGACTTCGAGATCAACGTCGCATCGATCTCCGGAACACTTGGCGGGAGCGATTTCATTTTCGTTTAGCCGCGACTTCGGGCGGATGGCTGCGCTTCGCCGCAGCCATCCGCCATTTTTGAAAAC
Source organism: Rhizobium herbae (assembly GCF_017873135.1). Lineage (GTDB taxonomy): Bacteria > Pseudomonadota > Alphaproteobacteria > Rhizobiales > Rhizobiaceae > Pararhizobium > Pararhizobium herbae. The sequence continues at coordinate 239,285 of NZ_JAGGJV010000007.1, forward strand.
AGCCGGTCCTGATCTTCGGAATGCTTCGCGGATCAGGCTGGAACCACAAACCGCCAGGGCGTCAGCGCCCTTCACAAGCTCAAAGGACTTCAGATGGCCACCGCCTCGACGACTACACCGCAAGGGACCACCATCACGATCGACGACAACAGCTTTGATCCGCAGATTGCTGCCGGAACGGTTGTTGCCACGGTCACCGTCTCTGATCCGGATGGCCTGTGGAACTTTTTCATCGTCCCGCCAGACATCGATGGGCAAAGCGCCATGACGTCCTTCGGGTGGGTTTATGATGCTGCAGGGTCGCAGGGCGCGGCCGAAGAAGGCATCAGTTTCGAGGAAAACACGACCTCGTTCACGATCAAGATCGTTGCTCTCACGAACATCGATTTCGGCGCGCTCACCTCTTACGATTTCGGTTTCGCGACAGCCTACGGTCCGACCTACGACGAGGTCGAATACGAAGAGGGCATCTTCCTGCCGCTTACGATTGAGGAAGATCCCGGTGCCGTCCCCACCGCCACCGACGACACCGCCTCGGCAGGCAAGAACATCCGGACGACGATCAACGTTCTCGCCAACGACACCGATTCCGACGGCACGATCGATCCGACGACGGTGACGGTGGTTGATGGCCCCGATCATGGCACGTTCAGCGTCAATGCCACGACCGGCGTGATCACCTACACGCCGACGAAGGATTATGTCGGTTCGGACAGCTTTACCTATACGGTGAAGGACAATGACGGCAACGTGTCGGGCGAGGCGACGGTCACCATCGGCGTCGACTCGAAGCTGACGCTGACCTCGTCCAACGAAGCATTCGCCGCGGATGCGCTGGCCATCGGGACAGTCGAAGTCGACGGTGGTGCTGGCGACGACTATCTGAGCGGTTCCAGCAACCCTTCCACGGCGGGCGCCGACACGTTCTACGGCGGCGACGGCAACGACATCATCTTCGGCGCCACCGGCAATGACTATATCGAAGGTAATGCCGGCAACGATTACCTGCGCAGCGGCAGCGGCAACGACACGCTGGTCGGCGGCGAGGGTAACGATACCTATGGCATCCGCTTCTTCGCCAACAAGACGAGTAGCACGGTCGATACCGGAACGGTGACGATCATCGACGACGACGGTGTTTTGTGGAACGGCGCGCCGCGTCCGGCCACGGTTCCCTCTGAATGGAGCTCCCAGCCACCAGCCGCCGCCGGCTATCAGATCACGGGTACGGCGACGAGCACCGGAGAAGGTACCTGGGACCTGGTGGTGGCCGACGACAACGGCGGCACCAAGACCTTTGCGCTCACTCTGGACGGCGACGACCTGAAGATCGTCGGCGGCAGCGAGACCGTCACTATCAAGGACTACATCAACGGCAAATTCGGCATTACGCTGGACGGCGTTGTTGTTCCGACGCCGGTCGCCACGGCCGATTCGGCCGCGACGGTGAAGGACCTGTCGAAGACGATCGACGTGCTTGCCAACGACACGGACGCGGACGGCACGCTGGGTCCGACGACGGTGACGATCGTCGATGGCCCGCTGCACGGCACGCTCACCGTCAACGCAACGACGGGCGTGATCACCTACAAGCCGACAGCCGGTTATGTCGGCGCCGACAGCTTCACCTATACGGTCAAGGACGATGCCGGTAACACCTCGAACGTCGCGGCGGTAACCCTTGATGTGGCGGCAGCGCATATCCTCACCTCGGGCGACGATGTGTTCTCGGGCGACACGAAAGGCCTGACGGCCTCTGGTATCGAGGTCCACGGTGGCGCTGGCGATGACTATATCGTCACCAGCAACCAGGTGGCGATGCCCGACACGATCTATGGCGACGATGGCAACGACCTGATCTTCACCGGCCGCGGCGACGACTATGTCGAGGGCGGTGCTGGCAACGACGTGATCCATGCCCGCGCGGGCAACGACACGGTGATCGGCGGCGCAGGCGACGATACCTATGTCGTCCGTTTCACCGATACCGGCACGACAACGATCACCGACGACGACGGCACGCTTTTCCATGGCACGTTCACGCCGGCGAGCATCCCCGCGTCCTGGTCCCCGGCGCCGGGCGCAACGAGCGGTTTCGGCATCAGTGGCGAGGCGACCATCGTCAGCGAAGGTGTCTGGAGCCTGGCGGTGATCGAAACATCGGGCACCGTTCATACCCTCACGCTCACCTTGACGGACGGCGACCTCACCATCGTCGAATCCGGCAAGCCGCAGACCGTCGTCATCAAGGACTACGTCAACGGCACCTTCGGCATCACGCTGGCGTCTGAAAACCATGCGCCGACGAACCTTGCCCTGTCCAATGACAATGTCGATGAAAACAGCGATGTCGGTACTGTCGTCGGCACCCTGTCGGCCACCGATCCGGAAGGCGGCGCGGTGACCTACACCCTGGCCCAGCCAAGCGACTATTTCGAGATCGTCGGCAACCAGATCAAGGTCAAGGGTTCGCTCGATTACGAGACGATAGCGTCGCATGACCTCACGATCGTTGCATCGGATGCGGACGGCAATACAACGCAGCAGACGTTCGAGATCGGGGTCAACGATCTCGACGAAGCACCGACCGAACCGTCGAAGGGCACGATCACCATCGACGTGTCCGGCTCGGGCACGACGGGCGTCGATTTCGAAGCCTATATGCGCGGCGGCTTCATCTCCGACACAGTCGGCGGCGGCTTCCCGTCCTTCGACAACAGCAGCGCATTCATCGGCGAGGAGATGTTCATCGGCTACGGCACGGACGCCACGTCGAAATACGTTCTCGCCCACGGCAACCTCGAATATTCCTTCGGCACCCACACGATCGTCGGTGAAATCAACACGATCGAGTTCGGCACGCGCGGTACCGGCAGCTTCGACAGCAACGGCTACTTCACTGGCGCCGACACCCTGCTGAAGATCACCGGGCTCACCTTCGCCAATGGCAAGCCAGCCAACTCGACCGAAGAAGCGCAGATCGAGGCAAACGGCCTCGTACACCTCTTCGGTATCGCCCACATGTACGGCAACTCGACCGATCCGGATACCGCTGCAAAAGTGGCGGCGGCGCTCGACAAGATCGCCGATGGCCTCGATGCCTATGCCCAGCATTTCATCGGTTCGGCCGGAGCGGATATCTACGCCGGAACGCAATACAGCGACGAGATCGAAGGCGGCGCCGGAAACGACCTGCTTTCGGGCGGCAGCGGTGACGACACCATTACCGGCGGGGCTGGCAGCGATATCATCGCTGGCGGCTTCGGCTCGGATACCGCGACCTATGGCGAGCTCAAGTCCGCCTACACCGTGACCGACAACGAAGACGGAACGTTCACCGTACTCGACACGGTGGCCGGCACCAGCGACACCCTGACCGGCGTCGAGTTCCTGCGCTTCAAGGATGTGATCGTCGATCTCTCGGACGGCAGCGAAGAAGTGGTCGGAGAGCCGCCGGAAAATATCCAGCTTTCCGCTTCCACGGTTGCGGAAAACGCGACGGTTGGAACGGTCGTCGGCACACTTTCGGCGGTGGACCCGGATGGCGGCACGGTCAGCTTTGCGCTGACGGGCGCCGTCAGCGACAAGTTCGAGATCGTCGGCAACGAACTGCGCCTGAAGGCCGGCATCGATTTCGAAACCGCGCAGTCGCACGAGATCACCGTGCGGGTGACGGACTCGTTCGGTAGCACTACCGACAAGACCTTCACCATCGGCGTGACCGATGTGAACGAGGCTCCCGTGAGCCTGGCGCTCACCAAGACCAGTGTCGCCGAAAGCGCTGCGGTCGGTACGGTTGTCGGCACACTTTCGGCGGCCGATCCGGAAGACGGCGTGCTGACATACACGCTCGGCGCAGACACGGACGGCAAGTTCGAGATCGTCGGCAACCAGCTGCGCGTCAAGGCTGGCCTCAACTATGAGGCGGACGCCAGCCATCCGATCACCGTCATCGTCAAGGACGCGGCGGGCAACAGCACGTCCAGGAACTTTACCATCAAGGTCACCAACGTCGATGAAGCGCCGGGCTCCGTGACGCTGTCGAAGGCGACGGTTGCCGAGAATGCATCGGTCGGCACGACGGTCGGCACGCTGTCCGCGGTCGACCCGGAAGGCGGCGACGTTGTCTACAGCCTGTCGTCCAACCCGGGCGGCATGTTCAAGATCGTCGACAACAAGCTGCAGGTCGCAAAGGCGCTCAACTACGAGACCGGTGCGAGCTACACCATCAAGGTCGATGCCATCGACGTCGGCGGCAATACGACGGTGAAGACGTTCACCATCGGCGTTACCGACATCAACGAGGCACCGGGCTCGGTGGCCCTGTCGAAGGCGACCGTTGCCGAGAACTCGGCCGTTGGCACGACGATCGGAACGCTGTCCGCGGTCGATCCGGAAGGCAAGGCGCTGACATACAAGCTGACCGACAATGCCGGCGGCCTGTTCAAGCTCGACGGCAACAAGCTGCAGCTGGCCAAGTCGGTGAACTACGAGACCCTGAAGTCCGACACGATCACGGTCGAGGTCAAGGATGCGGGCGGTCTGACGGTGACCAAGACCTTCACCATCGGCGTCACCGACGTCAATGAGGCACCGGGCTCGGTGGCCCTGTCGAAGGCGACGGTTGCGGAAAACACCAAGGTCGGCACGACCGTTGGCACGTTCTCGGCGATCGACCCGGAAGGCAAGGCACTGACATACAAGCTGGCCGACAATGCCGGCGGCCTGTTCAAGCTCGATGGTAACAAGCTTCAGGTGGCCAAGGGCATCGACTACGAGACGGTCCAGAGCGACACCATCAAGGTCGAAGTCAAGGATGCCGGCGGACTGACGGTGACCAAGACGTTTACGATCGGCGTCACCGACGTGCTGGAAACGATCACCGGCACATCGGCGTCGCAGACGATCAAGGGCGGCATCGGCGCGGACAAGATCGTCGCAGGCGCGGGCAACGATACCCTGCAAGGCCTGGGCGGCAACGACAAGCTCTACGGCGACGCCGGCAACGACAAGCTCTATGGCGGGCTCGGCGCCGACGATCTCACAGGTGGCGCGGGCTCCGATACCTTCCAGTTCAAGGCGCTGTCGGATTCAACCGTTGCCTCCTCCGGTCGCGATACGATCTTCGACTTTTCGGGCATCGGCGGTGACCGGATCGATCTTTCGGGTATCGATGCGAGCACGAAGGCGTCCGGCGACCAGGCGTTCTCGTTCCTCGGAACGGCAAGCTTTACCGGCAAGGCCGGCGAGCTTCGCTATGAGAAGCAGGCGTCCGACACCTACGTCTATGCGGACGTCAACGGTGACAAGAAGGCCGACTTCGCCATCCATCTCGACGACGCCGTCACGTTGACGAAGGGATATTTCGTCCTGTGATGCCTCAAAGCCGGATGACAGACAGAAAAGGGGGTGGCCGGAAAGGCCGCCCCGAACTGCGTTCAAAGCCAGGTGCGTATCCGCAGCGACTGACGCTGCTGGCAACCGTTTCCGCCTTCGCGATCCTGACGGCCGCCTCGCCGGATTTCCTGGGCCGGCCTGCTTTCGCACAGGACGCCACGCAAGAGCCTCTTGTCGAGACCCCGGAAGGCGCGACCATGCTCGAAAAACTGGTGGCGACCGCCACCCGGATCGGCGAGAACGTCTACGACACCCTGTCCGGTTCGAGTGCCGCCACGCGCGACCAGCTCGAGGTCGAAATGCCGGGCGCGCCGGTTTCCCAGATCATGACGCTGGTTCCCGGCGTAACGACGCAGACCTCCGCCGACGATCCAGGCATCGCCATCAACATGCGCGGTCTGCAGGATTTCGGCCGCGTCAACGTGATGGTCGATGGCGCCCGCCAGAATTTCCAGAAGAACGGACATGAGGCCAACGGTACGTTCTATCTCGACACCAACATGCTGAAAGCGGTCGAAGTGACGCGCGGCCCGAGCTCGGTCGTCTACGGTAGCGGCGCCATCGGCGGCGTCGTCAACTTCACCACGATCGATGCCGACGACGTGCTGCAGGAAGGTGCCACCAAGGGCGGACGCGTCAAGCTCGGTCTCGACACCAACGGCTTCGGCCCGACCGTGCATGGTGAGGCAGCGATCAAGATCGAGGATGCCGCCGAATTCGTGATCGCCGGCACCTGGTTCCAGCCGGACGACTACAGCTCCGGTGATGGCGAGGATATCGAATCGGCGCAGGATCTTCGCTCAGGCCTTGCCAAGGCCAAGTTCCGCCCGACGGACGATCAGGAAATCACCCTGTCGGCGACGCGTTATTTCAACACGTTCGAAAACGGGACTTCCAGCATTCGTGAGGTCGATGTCACGGTCGATACCTACACGGCCGGTTATCGCTATACGCCGGATTCCGATTTCTGGGACCTGAGTGCAAAGGTCTATTATACAAGCACCCTGTCCGACCAGGCCGCTGCGGCCGGGGCGCTCGGCGATTCCGAACAGTCCTTCGATATCGGCACGGCCGGTCTCGATATCTTCAACACATCGAAATTCGATACAGGCGCGTTCTCGCACGAATTGACCTACGGCGCCGATATCTTCCGCGACCGCGTGACGACGGTGGACGCGGCCGGCAGCAGCGACGACCTGACGCCGTCGGGCACACGCGTCGCCTACGGCACCTATGTGCAGGACAAGATCTCCTTCGACGACTGGCTCGAAGTGATCGGCGCCCTTCGCTACGACGGCTACAGCCTGAAGGATGACGATGTCCGCATCGATGGCGAGCGCCTGTCGCCAAAGATCACGGTCGGCGTCACGCCCTGGGAGCAGGTGACCTTCTACACGACCTACGCCGAAGGCTATCGCGCACCGGCAATCACCGAGACCCTGATCGATGGCTTCCATCCACCGCCGGTCATGGGCCAGTTCTTCCCAAATCCGAATCTCAGGCCTGAAGTGGCACACACGATCGAGGCCGGGGTCAACCTGCGCTTCGACGATGTCATCGCCACGGATCAGCTGCGGGTGAAACTGGGCGTCTTCCAGAACGACGTCGACGACTATATCGACCAGGTGTTTCAGAGGTTCCCGATCCCGGGCGGCTATCAATATCAAAATATTGCAAAAGCGCGGATCAAGGGCTTCGAGTTCGAGGCCAACTACGATGCGGGCACGATCTTCGCCGGTCTCTCCGGCCAGATCATGGATGGCGAGAACCTGACGGATGGCGGGCCGCTGCAGAAAGTGCCGCCGTTCCGTGTTGTGACTTCGCTCGGCTTCCGGGCGCTGGACGAGCGCCTGACGGCCGGAACGCGGCTGACCGTCGTCGGCAAGAAAGACGATGATCTCGCCACCGGCTTCGTCGGTGAAGCATACCAGCTGGTCGATCTCTTCGCCAATTTCGAGGTCAACGACACGACGACGGCCAACCTGCAGCTGAACAACATCTTCGACCGGGAATACACCCAGTATCTGAATGCCGATCCCAGCCCGGGCTTCAATGCCAAGGCGTCTTTGACGATCAAATTCTGAGCCTGCCCCGCCCGCCGGCAACGCCGGCGGATGGTTTGAATAGCGACCGGCGGCCTTTCGCCGGCCATGGCTGCAAGCGACACCCGCAAGACGGGCGCGCCCAACGACAAGGACTGACGAGATGACCATCACCATCACCCTGACCGCCGAGATCGGCTCTTCCGCCGGCGTCGATTTCAACACGGAATTCACCAGCTATTTCTCAGAGCTGGTGCCGACGGGATGGCCATATATTCTGGGTGGCGCCAGCACGTTCGAGGGCGACGAGATCGTGCTGCTCGACAAGGTGGTCGAAGGCCAGGAAAGCGACACCAAGGCCATCATCCTCGATGGCGAGGATTTCAACTACTATTTCAACGACCACACGCTGAGCGGGACACTGACGACGGTGCGCCTGTCGACGCTCGGGGACAGCTACAATGAAGCTGACGGCTCTTTCGACCAGGAGGAGAACGGCCATATCACCAATGTCACGACGCCGATCGAGATCAGCGGGCTCAACATCTCCAATCCTTACGGCGTCAAAGGCGATCTCCACGACGTGATCTACGGCCTGATGGGCGGCGACCATGACGGAGGCGGCACCTCCAATCCGGCTCCGCTGGAAGCATTCCTGTGGGCCGAGGCGCATAATATCGTCGGCTCGACCGGCGCCGATAAATACAGCGGCACCCAGTTTGGCGATACCGTGCGCGGCAATGGCGGCAACGATGTCTTTGACGGCAAGGGCGGCTCCGATACCGCGGTCTTTTCCGGTACGAAGGCGAACTACACATTGACGAAGAATGCCGACGGCAGCATCACGGTCCAGGACAACCGCGCCGGCAAGGATGGCAAGGACACGCTGAAAAACATCGAGACGGCGAAGTTCTCCGACGGCACGATCGACCTGACGACCTGGTCCGACAAGGCGCCGACCTCGCTGGCGCTATCGAAGGCAACCGTCGCGGAGAATTCGGCTGTCGGCACCACGATCGGCACGCTGTCGGCGGTCGATCCGGAAGGCAAGACGCTCACCTACAAGCTGACGGACACGGCGGGCGGCCTGTTCAAGCTGTCGGGCAACAAGCTTCAGGTCGCCAAGGCGCTCAACTACGAGGCGCTGCAGAGCGACACGATCACCGTCCAGGTCTCCGATCCGGCCGGCAACACGACGACGAAGACCTTCGCCATCGGCGTGACGGACGTACTCGAAACCATCGCCGGCACATCTGCCGCCGAGACGCTGAAGGGCGGGATCGGCGCGGACAAGATCCTCGGCGGCGCCGGCAATGACGGGATTTATGGTTATGCTGGCAGCGACCAGTTGTTCGGCGAGGCCGGCAACGACACCCTGAACGGCGGCAAGGGTGCGGACAAGCTCGACGGCGGCGCGGGCACCGATACCGCGACCTATTCCGGCGCCACGGCAGGTGTCACGGCAAGCCTCGCAAATGCCGCCGTCAATACCGGCGATGCCAAGGGCGATGCCTATGTGTCGATCGAGCGGCTGACGGGCTCAAGCCACGCCGACAAGCTTTATGGCGATACATCCGTCAACCTGCTCAGCGGCGGTGCCGGCGACGATATCCTGTCGGCCGGTGCAGGCAACGACACGCTCTACAGCGGGCTCGGGGCCGACGATCTGACAGGCGGAGCGGGCGCGGACACTTTCGTCTTCAAGACGCTGGCCGACACCACGGTTGCCGCTGCCGGACGCGACACGATATTCGATTTTTCGGGCACCGGCGGCGACCGGATCGACCTGTCGGCCATCGACGCAAATGAGGCCGCCTCCGGCAATCAGGCATTCAAGTACCTGGGCACGGCAGCATTCACCGGCAAGGCCGGCGAACTCCGGTATAGCAAGCAGGCCTCTGACACCTATGTCTACGGCGACACCAACGGCGACAAGAAGGTCGATTTCGCCATTCACCTGGATGATGCGATCTCGCTGTCGAAGGGATATTTCGTGCTGTGATGCGAAGAGGCCGCTTTGCGGCGCCTCAGTCCGATCCGGCGGACAGCAGGTGGGGGGCGAGGCCTTTCCAAGGGCTCTAACGAAAACGCCCGGCATTTTCGCCGGGCGTCGCTCTGCAGGAGATGAGGGAGGATCTCCATAGCCTGCGGAAGGTCTTCGATCAGAGGATCATTTGCCGGCGTCGAGCCGGTCGATCGCCTGGACGTTGCCGGCCGACGAGCCGTTCGGATCGAATTCGGATTCCAGCCACTTGTCGACGATGGCTTTGGCCAGTTCCGGCCCGATGACGCGTGCGCCCATGGTGATGATCTGGGCATTGTTGGACTTGGCGGCGCGCTCGGCCGAATAGGTGTCGTGGGTGAGCGCCGCGCGGATGCCCGGCACCTTGTTGGCGGAGATCGAGACGCCGATGCCCGTGCCGCAGATCAGGATACCGCGGTCGTTCTGGCCGCTGACGATGGTTTCGGCCAATCCCTTTGACAAGTCCGCATAGAAGCCGGACTGGCTGAGATTGCTGACCTCCAGGCCGCTCTTGGTGGCAAGATGGGCTTCGATGACGTCGAGAAGCGGCTTGCCTGCGCTATCGGCGCCGATTGCGATTTTCATGACTGTTTCCTTCCGTTGACGGTGTTTTTCAAAGTGTAGAGGAGACGTGCTTCAGGATGTCGAGATAGCCGGCCACATCCCAGGCCGAGCGGCCGATGAACAGGCCGTCGATATGCGGTTTGGCGATCAGTTCCTCGCAATTGCCGGGATTGACGCTGCCGCCATAGAGGACGGGCACGGCAATGCCGAGGACCGCGCTCGCCCATTGCGCGATCAACGCATGGCGCTCGTCGGCATAGTCGGCGGAGGCCGGAATGCCGTTGACGCCGATCGCCCAGACCGGCTCGTAGGCGAGAAGCACGGGCTTTGCCTTGTCGGCGCCTTCGAGCAGAGCCAGGGCACCCTCGATCTGCCGCTTGAGAACGGCGTCGGCCTGGCCTGCCTCGCGTTCGGCCAGCGTCTCGCCGATGCAGATGAGCGGGACAAGACCGTGCTTCACAGCCGCCGCCGTCTTCAGCCCCACTGTGCGGTCCGTCTCGCCAAAATGTTCGCGCCGCTCGCTATGGCCGAGTTCGACAATATCGAGGTTGCAGTCCGTGAGCATCACCGGCGAGACTTCGCCGGTCCACGCACCCGCATCGTCCCAATGCATGTTCTGTGCGCCGACCTTGACGCTGGTGTCTGCAAGCCGGTCCTTGACCTGGCGGACGGCTGTGAACGGCGGGATGACGAAGCGCTGGACGCGGCTGTCGCGCGCCGCGTCGGCCTCGGCCAGTCCATCGGCAAAGATCATCGCCTCGGCGAGCGTCTTGTTCATCTTCCAGCTGGTTCCAACCCAGGCGGACGTCTCTGTCATGCTGTTTCCTCCGCGGTTTTCCCGCCAATTTTCTGAAGTTTGATGCCTGCTTCCCTGAGATCCGTTTCATAGACAGGGTCGATCTCCGCGCCGGTCAGAACCGCGTCAAACCCCTCGAGCCCGGTCAGGAAGTGCAGGGCGGATTTGCCGAACTTGCCGTGATCGACGAGCAGATAGGTGCGTGCCGCCGATTTCATCATCTGCCGCTTGGTCTGCACGACTTCCTGGTCCTGATGGAAGGCGGATGCGCCGTGGATGGCCGAGCTCGACAGGAAGGCCGCGTCGGCCCTGAGCGAGCGCAGGGCCTCTTCGGTGGTGATGCCGAAAAAGCCGTTGAACTTCTTCGAGTACTGGCCGCCGAGCGAGATGACGTCGATGCCGGCCACCGGCGCAAGCTTGTTGATCACGCCGAGATTGTTGGTGATGACTGTCAGCGGCCGGATATCCTTGAGATGGTCCGCCAGGCCGCCGGCCGTCGAGCCGTCGTCGATGATGATGATCTGGCCGGGCTCGATCAGCGTCGCGGCATGCTGCGCCAGCCGCCGCTTTTCTTCCGCCGCGATCTTTTCGCGATAGCGGAAATCGCTCTCGAATTGCGGACTCGACTGGATCGAGGCACCCCCATGTACCTTGCGCAGAAGGCCGGCCTGTTCGAGATCGTCGAGATCGCGGTGCACGGTCATCTTGCTGACGCCGAACCGGCCAGCGAGATCCTCGACCGAGGCCGAACCCGTTTCCATCAGGATATCCATGATCTTCTGACGCCGGTCTTCAGGCTTCATCGAACTGCTCGTTTGGTCTTTGTCATACGGTCAAAATAACGGCGCTTCTGAAAATTTCAACCTCCTTAGTGATACTTTGTGATTTTTATATGTGATAATGTGATATAGGCGGTCTACTCTCATGCGGCGAGCCAGGCTTTCTGCTTTCGCGGATTTGCTTTGTTGCGTCAGCCTGTTGCGGCGGGGTCGAATGCCGTGTCATGACTGCGGGGTGAACCACACATGCGCAGTCAGTGCCGGAGCGGGGGAGATTTTTCATGACCAAGACGGACATCGCTCGCCGGGTCTACAACAATGCCTGGAAGCTTGATCCGGTCGTGCGCAGCCTGCTCGACACGGATTTCTACAAGCTCCTGATGCTGCAGATGATCTGGCGGCTCTATCCGGAAGTCGATGCCACCTTCTCGGTGATCAACCGCACCAAGACCGTACTTCTGACCGACGAGATCGATGAGCAGGAACTGCGCGAGCAACTCGATTACGTGCGGGGCCTGCGTTTCACCAAGAAGGAAATGATCTGGCTCGCGGGTAACACTTTCTACGGCCGAAAGCAGATTTTCGCGCCGGATTTCCTTGCCTGGCTCGCCGATTTTCAGCTTCCGGACTATGAGCTTTCCCGCAAGCATGGTCAGTACGAGCTGACCTTCCCCGGCAAATGGACCCACACCAGCATGTGGGAAATCCCTGCGCTGGCGATCGTCAACGAGCTGCGCTCGCGCACGGCGATGAAGGACATGGGGCCTTTTGCCCTTGACGTGCTCTACGCCCGCGCGAAAGCCAAGATGTGGTCGAAGGTCGAGCAGCTCAGGGTCTATCCGGACCTGCGTATCTCCGATTTCGGCACGCGCCGCCGCCACAGCTTCCTGTGGCAGCGCTGGTGCGTCGAGGCGTTGAAGGAAGGCATCGGCAAATCGTTCTCTGGCACGAGCAACGTGCTTCTGGCCATGGACACCGATCTTGAAGCGCTCGGCACCAATGCGCACGAACTGCCGATGGTCGCGGCCGCCCTTGCGCGCAGCGACCAGGAACTGGGTGATGCTCCATACAAGGTTTTGCAGGACTGGAACCAGCTTTATGGCGGCAACCTTTTGATCGTGTTGCCGGATGCTTTCGGCACGGCAGCTTTTCTGCGCAATGCGCCGGACTGGGTTGCCGACTGGACGGGTTTTCGCCCGGACAGTGCACCGCCGATCGAAGGCGGGGAGAAGATCATCGCGTGGTGGAAGAAGATGGGCCGCGATCCGAAGGAAAAGCTGCTCATCTTCTCGGATGGCCTCGATGCCGAAACCATCCTTAAGACCTACCGGCATTTCCAGGGCCGGGTGCGGATGAGCTTCGGCTGGGGTACCAATCTCACCAACGATTTCGCCGGCTGCGCGCCGACGGAAATCAGCGGGCTCAATCCGATTTCCATCGTCTGCAAGGTCAGCGATGCGAACGGACGGCCGGCCGTCAAGCTCTCGGACAATCCACGCAAGGCGACCGGCGAACCATCGGAGGTCGAGCGTTATCTGAAATTCTTCGGAACCGAGGATTTTGCCGAACTGGCGGTCAAGGTCTGACCACCATACGGGCTGAATGGGATCGTGGCTCTTGTCGCGCTATCGCAGGACGCGTAGGTCTTTCGGAAATCCAGCTGTTTTTCCGGCTCAGTGCAAGACGAGAAGAAATTGATATCGGCAACAAAAGACTACGCACTTGAACTCTGCAATGTAAGCCGCAGGTTTGGACAGACCGTTGCGCTCGATGTCGTGTCGCTGGCGATCAGTCCCGGCGAGATCATCTGTCTCGTCGGCCGTTCCGGTTGCGGAAAATCGACACTGCTGAGAATGATCGCCGGGGTCGATACCATCGATTCCGGCCGCGTCCTGCTGAACGGAAACGAAGTGTCCGGCCCCTCCACCTTCGTGGAGCCGGAGAAGCGCAGGATCGGGTTCGTTTTCCAGGATTACGCACTCTTCCCGCATTTGACTGTCGAGCAGAACATTCTGTTCGGTCTCAAGGACCGGCCGAAACAGGAAGCGGCAGACAGGATCGCCTATGTTCTCGAGCATATCGGCATAGCGCACCTGAGCGCGCGGTATCCGCACATGCTGTCGGGCGGCGAGCAGCAGCGTGCCGCCTTGGCCCGCGCTTTGGCGCCCCAGCCGGATATCCTTCTGATGGACGAGCCGTTTTCAAATTTGGACCGCGGCCTGCGCGACAGGGTTCGCGATGAAACGCTTTCGCTCCTGCGAAAGCTCGGCACCACGGTCATCATGGTGACACACGACCCGGAGGAGGCCCTTTCGGCGGGCGACAGGGTTGTTTTGATGAAATCTGGCCGGATCGTCCAGACCGGAACGGGCTACGACCTGCACGACAGGCCCATAAATCCCTATGCTGCGGAATTCTTCTGCGCGTTCAACAAGGTGCCGGGCGTTTACCGCGATGGTCACGTCGAAACGGCAATAGGGCGGTTCGCGCGGCAACTCGATGCCGGCGAGGGCAGTCCGATGACACTCTATATCCGTCCGCGCGGTATCTCGGTCTCGCGCGAGGCGGGTGATATCAGCGGCCGGGTGAAAAGCCGTGTTTTCCTCGGCGAAGTCGAACAGCTTACTGTTCTGGTTGATGGCTTGGAGCAACCGCTTCAGGTGCGGACAATGAACCGGCTGCCGCCAGGAACGGAAGCGGTCGGCCTGACTGTCCTGCCGGACGGTTGGCTGACATTCCCTCCTGCCTAGATTGCAGGTTTGGGCGGCTTCAGTGATCCGATTGTTTACGGTAAAATCAGCCTGATAACTTGACTCGTTTAGTCAGTTAATGCTCGACAGCGTGGCATCGTTCATCTGGAGGGTTACATGAACACGTTGAGCATCGCAAAATCCGTACTGTTTTCCACGACCTTGCTGCTTAGCACAGGCGCCGTTTCGGCAGCGGAACTCAATATTTACACCACCCGCGAGCCGGGTCTGATCCAGCCTCTGCTGGATGCCTTCACGGCCGCCACGGGCACGAAGGTCAATACCGTCTTCCTCAAGGATGGCCTTGCCGAACGCGTCGTTGCCGAGGGCGAAAGCTCGCCGGCCGATATCCTGATGACCGTCGATGCCGGAAATCTCGTCGATCTCGTGGAAAAAGGCATTACGCAGCCCGTCGAGTCCACTGTCCTCACGCAGGCCATTCCGGAACTTCTGCGCGATGCGAACGGCCACTGGTTTGCGCTGTCGATGCGCGCCCGCGTCATCTATGCGGCAAAGGATCTCGATCTTGCCGCCTTCAACTACGAGGATCTGGCCGACCCGAAATGGAAGGGCAAGGTCTGCATTCGCTCCGGTCAGCATCCGTACAACACTGCGCTGTTTGCCGACTACATCGCTCATTACGGCGCTGAAGCGACGGAAAAATGGCTTGCCGGCGTCAAGGATAATCTGGCGCGCAAGGCGGCTGGCGGCGACCGTGACGGTGCCAAGGATATTCTCGGCGGCATCTGCGATATCGCCGTTGCCAATTCGTATTATGTCGGCCTGATGCGCTCGGGCAAGGGCGGCGAAGAACAGGCCGCGTGGGGCAACGCCATCAAGGTTATCCTGCCGACATTCAAGGACGGCGGCACGCAGGTTAACGTCAGCGGTGCAGCGGTCGCCAAGCATGCGCCGAACAAGGCCGAAGCCGTGAAGCTTCTGGAATATCTCGCTTCCGACGAGGCCCAGAAGATCTATGCCGAAGCGAACTTCGAATATCCGGTCAAGCCCGGCGCCGCAGCCGATCCGGTCATCGCATCCTTCGGCGAATTGAAGATCGATCCGAAGCCTTTGACGGAAATTGTCAGCCATCGTAAGCAGGCAAGCGAACTGGTCGACAAGGTCGGCTTCGACAACTAAGAAATCAGGAAGACGCCCGCAGTGCTGCGGGCGTCTTCCCGCCGCCGACGAGATGGATTTCCTCCGATGACCAGCGCCGCGCAAGGCAGCTACCGGCGCTCCGCCGGGTCCAGATGGCTGATCGGCGCCGGTGCTATCGCGTTTCTGGTCATGCTGCCGATCCTGGCGCTCGTGATGCAGGCGGTTCAGGGGTCCGCGGGACTATGGTCGCATCTGGTATCGACCATCCTGCCTGTCGCCCTGCTGGATACGCTGATCCTTCTTTCTGGTGTGGGCTTGATCACCGCCGTTCTCGGCACGACGACGGCCTGGCTGGTCACGGCCTATGCCTTTCCGGGTCGCCGGGTGCTCGAATGGGCCTTGCTGCTGCCCCTGGCGGTGCCGACTTACATCATCGCCTATGCCTATCTCGACATCCTGCATCCGGTCGGGCCGGTGCAAGGCGCCATCCGCTGGCTGCTTGGCTACTCCAGCCCAAGGGAATTCCGCCTGCCGGACGTGCGCTCGATGACGGGCTGCATCCTGCTTCTCGGTTTCGTGCTTTACCCCTATGTCTATATCCCGACGCGGGCAATGTTCCTGACCCAGTCGGCCAGTTTGGTCGAAGCCGCAAGAACGCTCGGCATTTCGAGGCGTGCGGTGTTCTGGCATGTCGCCTTGCCGCTGGCGAGGCCCGCGGTCGCCGTCGGCGTCAGCCTCGCGCTGATGGAAACCCTCAACGATATCGGCGCCTCCGAGTTTCTCGGTGTGCGGACACTGACCGTCTCCATCTATACCACCTGGATTACCCGGTCGGATCTGCCTGGCGCATCCCAGATCGCCCTGTCGTTGCTGCTGGTGGTGGTGACGCTGGTCGCCTTTGAGAAATGGGCGAGAGGTAAACAGCGCTATTCGACCGGCGCGCAGCGCAACCGCGCCTTTGAACCGCGACAGGTGTCAGCGGGCTTGGGCCTAGTGTTGTTCATAACGGTGCTTCTGCCGATTGTCGTCGGCTTTGCGGCGCCTGCAACCTATCTCGCCGTCGAAGCGTGGAAGCGTTTGGAGTTCGCCGGGCTTTCTGCACGCTTCCTCGGTGAGGCGTTCAACACGATCGTCCTTGCGACATTCGCCACGATCTTGACCGTTCTCGCCGGCTTGCTGGTCAGCTATGCCAGCCGCCTGCGCCCCGGGACCACATCTTCCTGGCTTCAGCGTCTTTCGACACTTGGTTATGCCGCCCCCGGCACGGTCATTGCGATCGGCGTGCTCATCGTATCGGCGACAGCCGACCGCTTCATCGACCGGACGGCGCATGCCTGGTTTGGCGTCTCAACGGGCTTGCTGTTCATCGGTTCCGGCGCCGCATTGCTCTACGCCTATACCGTCAGGTTTCTCGCTATCTCCGCCGGCGGGATCGATGCGGGACTGGCGCGCATTCCGATTTCCTTCGATCATGCGTCCCGCGTCCTGGGGCAATCGGCGGCGGGCACGTTTCGTTATGTGCATCTGCCGCTGTCGAAAGCGGCGATAACGGCCGCCGGGCTGCTGGTCTTCGTGGATTGCGTCAAGGAGCTTCCGGCAACCTTGCTGCTGCGGCCGCTCAACGTCGAGACATTTGCGACCCGCCTCTATGGCGAAGCCGCCAGGGGCACCTATGAGGAGGCTTCAATCGCGGCCCTCTCCATCGTCGCCATCGGCATCCTTCCCGTCATCATGCTCTCCCGGATGGGGCGAAACGGGCTGAGACCATAGCGCCGGATGGTTTTCGGTCGAACGATTTGATATTTGAACCCGTCCCAACATCAAAAGCCTGAGGCCAAAAACAAAAACCCAGCCGGTGGAGGCATCCGGCTGGGTTTCTCGCGCATTCTTGTTGGGGATGCGCCGGGAGAACTGGTCTTGTTACGCGCTCAGGCGCAGGCAGTCGGAGCGCGCGGCGAGGGGATGGACCATTGACAGCAGGCGGCGCTTCGGTGCCGCGAGCAGGTTGGCCGTATGATTTTTGGCACTCACTGTTCCCGGCTGCATCTGGCGAAGCGCGCTGGCGGCCGAGTAGAGAAGCGTTTTCATTTCATTGGTCGTGACGCCATCCGCACGCATGACGGCACGGATCATCGGGTCTGTCAGAACCTCAGTGATAGTCAGATCGCTGTTTGCCTGGTGCATTGGGGTATTCCTCGGGTTCATCGTCTTTTCCGGCGGGCGATCCCGGCCGGTGTCTTAAACTTGACATCGTTTTCTTGCGGTGTTACCAGTAGGTAACATTCGAATAGTTACCGACCGGTCACACCTATGTCAAGAAGCCTTGTCAATAAAAATTCGAAATCCGTATCGGGCCTGAAACCGGCAGATATAAGGCTGGAAAAAGGTGACTGTGTGCAGGCGCGCCAGGCGCCGCGCGATCGTATCGTTTCAATGGCTTGCGAGCTGTTTCGGCAACATGGAATTCGCGGCATCGGCGTCGATGCCATCGCGGAAGCGGCCGAGACCAACAAGATGACGCTCTACCGTCATTTCGGCTCGAAAGACGATCTGGTTTGCGAGACGCTGCGGTTTACTTCCGAAAAAGCCGCGGCCTTCTGGGAGCATCTGGAAGCTTCTCATCCGAACGATCCGATGGCCCAGCTTCAGGGCTGGGTTCAAGCCAGGGCACAGTGTCTTGCCGACGATAAATATGGTTGCGACCTTGCCAACGCGGCCGTCGAACTCAAGGAACAGGGCCATCCGGCCCATGTGGTGATCGAAAACTTCAAATTGGCCCAGCGCCGCCGCCTCGAAAAGCTCTGTCGCGATGCGGGGGTCAGCGAACCGGAACTTTTGTCCGACACGCTTTCGATGCTGATGGAGGGCGCCCAGGTGAGCAAGCTCGCCACTGGCAGCGAAGGCCCGTCGATGCGGTTCATGCGGGCCTGCGAGGCGGCAATCGCCTCCTTCCGCCAGCCGGCAAGCAGCACACTCGAAACTGCCGCGCCATAAGGTCGAAATCCCGGCCTGTCGTTCCAGTTCTCATAGGCTGATCTTCAGTGCGATCGAGCCTTTCGACGGAACAAAAACCATCTCCTCGTCATTTACTCGTTGAACCAGACAAATGCTGTGCGGCCGAACTCTCCTGCGCCGCCTGTCAACGAGAAGGACGGCATGTCCCCTTTCCAGGATGTCATCGTAGATTCGGATTCTGAAGATTGGTGGTCGGCGCATCGAGGCGCATCGCCGGTCGTCGGCTCGGCCATTCACAACGGACATCATATCCGCGGCGACCTGCAAGAACTGATCGGCCTTGATGGCGACCAACGCCTGCGCGAAGAAGATCCCTTCACCGAATTCTTCATTCGTGACCTGCCCAACCGCATCATCTTTCACCGATCCCGTTTCGAGATCGACCTCAACCGCGCCCGCGGTGGCGCGATTTATCTCAAGCCCGAGCAGGCCTGGGGACTGAAGGTCTGGAGGGACCAACTGCCGGCGGATTCCGTCGCCGCGTCGCTGCGCGTGCACGATGCCTACTACGCCATGCTGGAATCCTATCTGCGCGGGCTCGAACAGCAATACGGCACCTTCGTTCTCCTTGACATCCACAGCTACAACCACCGTCGCGACGGGCCTGACGCTCCGGAAATGGCCTTCGAAAAGGCGCCGCAGATCAATATTGGCACCTCCTCCATGGACCGCCAACGCTGGGCACCGGTGCTCGACCCCTTCATCGAGCAACTGGGAAGCTTCGAATTTCGCGGCCGACGCGTGGATGTGCGCGAAAACATCGCCTTCCAGGGCAAGGGCGAACAGACGCGCTTCGTCCACGAGCGGTTTCCACAGACGGGTTGCGCCATCGCCATCGAGTTCAAGAAATTCTTCATGGACGAGTGGACCGGCGAACCGGATATGGAAGCGCTCCAGGCGATGCGGGAAATGATCCGCCTGTCGCTGCCGGTTCTTGTTGAAGCCTTGCAGGCGCGGTCATGACCAGCACGCGCCGCAAAGACAGTAACGCGACGGGCGCCCGTCCGGAATGGCTGGAGGAAATCCTCGACTGCATCCGCACGGAAAAATCGGTGCGCAAGGATTTCAACGACGACAGCCGCCTTCATATCGACCGGCCGCTACCGTTCCTTTGCGTGCATGTCAGGCACGGCAGGGAAAATCTCGCGGCACGGGACATTGCCGCCGCCCATGCCTCCTATCTCATCGCCAACGATATCGACGAGGCCCTGCCGATCATCGCGGCGGTCGGCAACGCCCTTCGGACACGGTTCGGCGCCTTCATGCTGCTGGATATCGACGAACTCGAACATGACACGCTGATCACCGATGATGCGCCCTATCTGCCGCCCTTCGCAATCAGGATTGCCGCAACCGGGGAGTCAGCCGCCAAAGAGGCGGCAGCAGCATTGGCCGAGGGCGTCGATATCCACGAGGTCAAGTTCCGCACCCCGCATGTCGAGCCGTTCGAACTGAAGACGGATCGCCAGGCGGCGGCGCTGGCCGGGCAGACCGGATTTCCGCTTGTCGCAATCCGGTTTGCGCCGATCTACCGGCAACCGGAATCGGGAAACATCTATCCCGACCTGCGCGAGCGGCTGGTCGCCAATGTCTTTGACGCGGGACTGAAGGCTTTCGCGGCCTTTGTCGGCGCAACGCAAAGCCTGAAGCTGACGACGCATCGCGCGCTTGGCCGCAAGGCCTTCGTCGATGCCGTCAGCCGCGCCGACCGAAGCATCGACGACGTTGCATCGACTTTCGATTTCCTGCTTGCGGTGACGCCGATCAATGCCGATGCGGCCTGGCAGGAGTTCAAGGCGGACCAGTTCAAGCGCGCGCCACAGTTTCTCTATCGGCCGCTTTCGGTGCAGGTGGAGGTGGAAAAACGGAAACTCTTCTCGGTCGCCTTCGACCATTTCGAGGATCCGGTCCTCTACCATCTTTACCGCGAGAAGCAGCAGGAACTCGACCTGCAGCTGTCGCTGATCTCGGCGCGCGAGACCGGACGTTTCGTCGAGTACAGCCGCGCGCTTTACGGGCCGGTCGAACCGTCGCTCTACCGTGCGGCCACGGATATTCTTGTGAAAACGGCAATGCTTGCCAGCGATGGCGATGACCGCGAGTACGATCCGAAGACCGCGGATTGCCACGAGGTTGAAACGGCGGCGCGCGCGATGATCGCCGACTACCAGCGGCAGTATCAGGGCTTTGCCGCCGAGGTCGAATTGCGCGACGACCTGCCGTCGGGCATGCTGGTTTCTGGCGAACGTTTGCTCATCTCGCGCCACACCCTGATGCCCAGAAGCCGCGTCCACGCGCTTTTGAGCCATGAGATTGGCGTGCACCTGCTCACCTATTTCAACGGTTCCGCCCAAGGGCTTCGGCTTTTTCGCTCCGGTCTCGCCGGCTACGAAGGCATGCAGGAAGGCCTTGCCGTGTTTTCCGAATACATGGCTGGCGGCATGACGGCCGGCCGGTTGCGCCTGATCGCCGCCCGGGTCGTCGCCTGTTCGGCGATGCTGGACGGCAGGCCGTTTGAAGAGACCTACACCATGCTCACGAGCGAACACGGGTTCGGGCCGGTTGCAGCCTTCAATCTGACCATGAGACTGTATCGCGGTGGTGGTCTTGCCAAGGACGCCATCTATCTGCGCGGCCTGCTGGAATTGCTCAGCCATCTCGGATCCGGCGGTGCGCTCGATCCGTTCTGGATGGGCAAGATCTCCGCGTCGCATTTCCGGGTGATGCAGGAACTGAGCCTGCGCGGCCTGCTCAAGGCGCCCGTTATCCGCCCATCCTTCCTGTCACATCCGCAAGCACAGGCCCGCCTCGACAAGGCGCGGGCAGGACTGAACCCACTCGATATGATCATCGGTTAGGAGCCACCATGCGCGTCGCATTCTTCGTCAATTCAATCGAGAGCGAGGAACCCAATTTCAGCACGACGGCGCTGGCGATGGCAGCGCTCGCTCGCGGACATGACGTCTGCTATATCGCGCCCGGCGATTTCGTGCTGCGTCCGGATGACAGCCTGATGGTCCGGGCGACCACCGTGCCTGCCGGAAAGTACAAGAATGCCCAGGCGTTCCACGATGCTTTCCAGGGCAAGGATGCTACGATCCAGACCATCGACGTTCGCGAAGTCGACGTCATCTTCCTGCGCAACGACCCTTCGCTCGATTCCGACGACCGCCCCTGGGCCGCCCATATCGGCGCCATGTTCGGGCGGCTTGCCGGCGACCGGGGCGCCATCGTCGTCAACGATCCCTCGGGACTGGCGCTCGCGCAGAACAAGCTCTATTTCCAAGGCTTTCCGGAAGCGGTGCGGCCAACGACACTGATCTCCAGAAGCATCGAGGAAATCCGCGCCTTCATCGCCGACAACCGCAAGGGCGTCATCATCAAGCCGCTGCAAGGCTCCGGCGGCAAGAACGTCTTCAAGATCGCCACACCCGACGACGCCAACCTCAACCAGATCTTCGAGGCCGTCAGCGGCGAGGGCTACCTGATCGCCCAGGGCTACCTGCCGGAGGCCAAGGCCGGCGACATCCGCTTCTTCCTGATGAACGGCAAGCCGCTGGTGCGCGACGGCGTCTATGCCGCCTTCCGGCGCGTTCCCGCCAAGGGCGAGGTTCGTTCCAACATGCATGCCGCCGGTACGGCGGAAGCGGTCAAGATCACCGACGATATTCTGGCGGTCGCCGAAATGGTTCGGCCGAAGTTGATCGAGGACGGCATGTTCCTCGTCGGCCTCGACATCGTCGGCGACAAGATCCTCGAGATCAACGTCTTCACCCCCGGCGGGCTCCCCGAAATCGCCGCCATGCACAAGATCGATTTCTCTGAAGATATCATCGAGGCGCTGGAGAAGAAGACCGCCATCCGCAACGCCTATGCCGGCTCCATGTCGAACCGGGCGTTGGCGACGCTTTAGAGCGTTTCATCTTCAAACGCTCTAGGCTGTTTTCGCGGCCCATTTGTGCTATCGCGTGCGCCTTCAGACGATTGGAAGCGACCGTGATCCCCTGGACCCTGATTGACACAGCGACAATGCCTGATGGCGGCGGGGAACTGCGCCTGAAGCAGCGCGGCAGCGAGTTCTCCATCATGCTCGGCGCGATCGAACTGATGAACAGCCGACTGAGCGGCTCGGAAGAAGCGCTCGCCCGGCTTTCCTACGAGAGAATCCGCAGCCATGCCCGGCCGCATATGCTGATCGGCGGGCTCGGCATGGGCTTCACATTGCGGGCGGCTCTGGCGGCTCTTCCCGGGGATGCGCGCATAACGGTGGGTGAACTCGTACCCGCCGTCGTCGCCTGGGCGCGCGGACCCATGGCCGGGGTGTTTGCCGGCTGCCTCGATGACGAGCGCGTTGCCATCCGCGAAGGCGATGTCGGCCGTTTGATCCGGTCGGCCTCAGGCGATTACGACGCGATCCTTCTCGATGTCGACAATGGGCCGGAGGGACTGACACGCAGGGCGAATGATGATCTCTACAGCGTCACCGGTCTTCGCGCCGCCCGCAAGGCGCTGCGTCCGAACGGGGTTCTCTCCGTCTGGTCGTCCGCCCCGGATGCGGGTTTTACGCGCCGGCTGCGCGACGCCGGGTTTGCTGTCGAGGAACTGACAGTGCGCGCCAGCACCAAGGGCCGCGGAGCACGTCACGTCATCTGGATGGCCACCAGGAACGGGCAATAGGGGTTGGGGCTACAGGCCTTCGCGCTCCAGCAGGATGCGGACCTCGTCGAACCGGCGCTTGTTTTCAGCGTTCTTCTCGTCCGCCGAATAGCAGGTGCTTGCGACACAAAAGCGCGTTACGCCGAACGGCGCCTTGGCGCTTTCGAACTGGCACTCTATCGTATCGACCATATCCTTCTTCTCGACGCCGTCACGGGTGGAATATGTCATCCGGGCGCCCGGCGGCTTGAGTTCGGGGAAGGACTGGACGACGCCGGTGTGCAGGGTGCCAGTCATCAGCAGATGTTTTGCCACCTTCACGCACAGGTCCTCGACCTTCATCGACTGCGCGGCGGCCGGGGTCGCGACCAGCGCTAGGGCGAGGATGATTTTTCTCATGGCAGACTCCCAAAAATGCCGGCCCCACAGCCAGCCCAAAGGACATAACGGCACCGGTCGTTTTTGGTTCCATAGAAGGCGGCGCAAAACGGCCTGCTGTGGTTGCGATTGTCTTCGCCTGCAATTCAATTGAGCGTAGGATCAGGTGCGAATCGTTTTTGATGCGTCTTTTTCGCAGACTTGGGAGCGCATAGTTCTTCGTAGAATTCCCGGTTTCTGCGGTCCGCAAACTCCACGCAAACAAACTCTGCGTGCGGACCTTTTCACGCGGAACCAGGCACTCTCGTCGCAGTTATCTTTGGCCACGTTGCAAAGGGAGAAGCAGATGACGGATATCAGCGAAGACGACATCAGGATACGGGCCTACGCCCTCTGGGAGGCGGACGGATGCCCGGAAGGCAGCCACGAGGCGCACTGGCAGCAGGCCTTGCGGGAATTGACGGAGGAAGCGGAAGCCGCTGCCGCTCCGCAGAAGGCCGCCAAGACCTCGAAGCTTTCGGTGGTCAAGAACGACGCGGTGATTGAACCGGTCGCCAAGAAACGCAGCAAGATCGCCTGATTTTTCAGACCCTCGACGTGCCGTCGGCACGGCACGTCGGCGGGGACGGTACCGCCCCTCTTTCCCCGGGTTTTCTGACCGTAGCGCGGGGCAGAAATCTTTTGTCGTTCGTGGCGGCTTATTGCACCGCAAAATTTTTTGTCTCCGACGCGCTTTTCTGCGGACATCGACTTCACTTTGCAACATCATGGCATTCGACGGCGCGCTTCGGGCAAACTGTGCGGCGCCGCTAACCGTTGGTACAAGGAATGTGATCTGCGTGAAGATACTTTCGGTGGCGTCGGAAATTTTTCCATTGATCAAGACCGGCGGCCTCGCCGATGTGACGGGCTCGTTGCCGAAGGCCCTTGAAGGCTACAATTGCTACACACGCACGCTCGTTCCGGGATATCCGCAGCTGTTTGCAAAACTGCCCGGTGCCCGGCAGCTTCATTTTTTCCCCGACCTTTTCGGCGCCCCGGCCTCGCTGCTGGAAGCCCGGTATGAGCAGCTTGATCTGCTGATCCTCGATGCCCCCGCCCTCTACAATCGACCTGGCGGCCCGTATCTCGATGAGATGGGGCGCGATCATGCCGACAACTGGAAACGTTTCGCCGTGTTGTCCTATGTGGCATCGGCCATCGCGGGCGGATTGATTGCCGACTGGTCGCCCGATGTTGTTCACACCCATGACTGGCAGACGGCGCTGACCTCCGTCTACATGCAGTATTCCAGCAACGCGAAACAGGTTCCGAGCGTCCTGACGATCCACAATCTGGCGTTCCAGGGGCAGTTTCCGACCTCCGTCGTCAGCCAGATCGGTTTGCCGCCGGAAGCGGTATCGCTCGATTGCCTCGAATATTACGGCGATATCAGTTACCTGAAGGGTGGTATCCGCACCGCCGGCGCCATCACCACCGTCAGCCCCACCTATGCGCGCGAAGTGATCGCGCCGGAGCTTGGCATGGGCATGGCGGGTGCGCTCAGCTCGCGGCCGCGGGCACTGACGGGCATCGTCAACGGCATCGACATGGATATCTGGAATCCGGCCACGGACGCCTATCTGCCGGTCAACTACGACCACAAGCGGATCCGGCTGAGAGGACAGAACCGCGCCAAGCTGCTGGAAAACTTCCGCCTGGACGATGGGCCGGGACCGGTCTTTGCCGCCGTGACGCGGCTGACCTGGCAGAAGGGCGGCGACATGCTGGCCGAAGTGGCGGAGGAAATTTCCGCGCTCGGCGGCCGGCTGATCGTGCTCGGCAAGGGTGAGAAGCATATCGAGACGGCGCTGCTGGCCGCGGCCGGCCGCCATCCCAGCCGTATCGGCGTCAGGATCGGCTATGACGAGGCGACCGCCCATCTCATCCACGGCGGCTGCGACGTCATCATCCAGCCGTCACGTTTCGAGCCCTGCGGCCTCACGCAGCTCTATGCGCTGCGTTATGGTGCCGTACCGGTGGTGTCGCGCACCGGCGGTCTGTCGGAAACGATCATCGATGCCAATGACGCGGCTATTTCGGCGCGGGTGGCAACCGGCTTCCAGTTCCACCCGGCAACGGCCGAGAACCTGCGCTTCTCGATCCACCGCGCCTTTGCCGCCTATCGCGAGCCGAAGAAATGGGCGCGGTTGCAGAACCAGGGCATGAAGGCCAATTTTTCCTGGGAACGAAGCGCCGAACAATATGCAGCGCTCTACGCCCAGCTCATTCCCGACCGCCGGGTATTGCAGACTGCTCCTGCAAAGGCGGCGGAGTAACCGGCGCCGGCAAGGGAACGCTGTTTCCGGTTCACTCCGTTGGTCTCTTCGCAATCATTCCGGCCGAAACAGGGCAAGGCTGCGGCCCGGCATCTGAAAGACACCGGGCTCGTCCGCGCCCCTGTCTACATCTTCCATTGCCGCTTCCATTGCCGCTGTCGTCAGCACACAGGCCCATGAGCCAGACGGCGATGCCGGCAGGGTGAAGGCAACCGGTCCTTCATGCGGATTGAAAAGGATCAGCGCTTCGGACCAGATGCCATCGGTGTGCTGGAGATCCTCCCGGGCAAGATGAACGCCGATCGTCGTGCCGCCTTCGTCCTGCCAATGCTCTCGCGTCTGCTCCCCGCCGCCGGCATTGAACCAGGTCACGGTCATGCCGTCGCGCCAGCTGTCGCGGCGCAGAAGCGGCTGCCCGGCGCGCAGGGTCGTCAGCTGCCGGACGAAATTGCGAAGCTCTTCGGCGCTGTCGGGCAGGTTCTCCCAATGCACCCAGCTGATTTCGTTGTCCTGGCAATAGCCGTTGTTGTTGCCGAGCTGGCTTCGGCCGAATTCATCGCCGGCAAGCAGCATCGGTGTGCCGTGCGAAAGCAGCAGGGTGGCGAGGAAATTGCGCTTCTGCTGGTCGCGGACCGCGTTGATGCCAGCGTCGTCGGTCGCGCCTTCGACGCCGTAATTGTCGCTGCGGTTGTCGTTGTGTCCGTCCTTGCTGTCCTCGCCGTTCGCCTCGTTGTGCTTGTCGTTGTAGGAAACGAGGTCGTTGAGCGTGAATCCGTCATGGGCGGTGATGAAGTTGACGCTTGCCCAGGGACGCCGGCCGCGGAGATCGTAGATGTCGCCGGAGCCGAGCAGACGCGTGGCAAAGTCCGGAGCGGTGCCGTCCGTGTCCTTCCAGTAGTCGCGCACCGTGTCGCGATACTTGTCGTTCCATTCTGCCCAGCCCGGCGGAAAGCCGCCGACCTGATAACCGCCGGGGCCGATGTCCCAGGGCTCGCCGACCAGCTTGACCCTGGAGAGTACCGGATCCTGCGTCACCGCATCGAAGAAGCCGCCGCGCTGGTCGAAGCCCTCGGGCTCGCGGCCAAGGATGGTGCCGAGGTCGAAGCGGAAACCGTCGACATGCATCTCTTCGACCCAGTAGCGCAGAGAATCCGTCACCATCTGCAGCACCCGCGGATGCGAGGTGTTGACGGTATTTCCGGTGCCGGTATCGTTGATGTAATAGCGGTGGTCGTCCGGCAGCGTGCGGTAATAGGAGAAATTGTCGATCCCCTTCAGCGACAATGTCGGCCCGAGTTCGTTGCCTTCGGCCGTATGGTTGTAGACGACGTCGAGAATGACCTCGATGCCGCCGTCATGCAGCGCCCGCACCATGTCGCGCAAACCATCCATGCCACGCGGACCGTAGTATCGTGACGCCGGGGCGAAAAAGCCCAGG
The DNA here is from genome assembly GCF_017873135.1 of Rhizobium herbae. Taxonomy (GTDB): domain Bacteria; phylum Pseudomonadota; class Alphaproteobacteria; order Rhizobiales; family Rhizobiaceae; genus Pararhizobium; species Pararhizobium herbae. The sequence goes on from NZ_JAGGJV010000007.1 coordinate 266,542, forward strand.
CTGTTGTAGCCCCAGAAATTGCGCAGCCCCTTGTCGATCAGGTGGCTGTCATCCGGGAAGAAATGGATCGGCAGAAGCTCCACCGACGTGATCCCGATGCTTTTCAGATAATCGACGATCGCCTTGTCTCCGAGACCTTCGAAGGTCCCGCGCACATTTTCCGGGATGGCCGGATGCAGTTGGGTGAAGCCCTTGACGTGGGTTTCGTAAAATATGGTCCTGGACCAGGGTATCGCAGGACCACGGTCGGCCTTCCAGTCATAGGCGCTGGAATCGATGACGCGGCATTTCGGCATGACGGACGCGCTGTCGCTGTCGTTGAAGGAAAGATCCTTGTCCGCGCTCTCAAGGTCATAACCGAAATGCGCCTTCGACCAGGAAACATTGCCGACGAGTTCGCGGGCATAGGGATCGATCAGCAGTTTGTTGGCATTGAAACGGTGCCCGCCCGGGGGATCGAAGGGGCCGTGAACCCGGTAGCCGTAGAGAGAGCCTGCCTTCAGGCCGGGAATATATCCGTGCCAGATTTCGTTGGTATATTCCGGTAGCTCGATGCGCGCTGTCTCGATCGATCCGGTGTCATCGAACAGGCAGAGCTCGACACGTTCGGCATGGGCTGAAAACAGCGCGAAATTCACACCGTCCGTGTCCGGAACCGCGCCCAGTTTCTGCCATCCGCCGGATTCCACCCTGAACTGGTTCACCCTGGCATCCATTCCCGAAAATCCCCTCGCAGCAAATCCTGAGCAAGAGAATTGTGCGACGCATCATTTTGTTCCATGCGAAGCCGCTTGAATGACAAATATTTTCAGGCACTGATCGTCGCATGCTTCGTTTGCCGAAAAATGGCGAAAACTTGTCGGAGCGCAATTGATGCGCGGGCAAAGCGCTCTATCTTGCTGTTGCCGGCGATTGGTTTCGTGGCTTGAGGCTCACTCTTTCATTTCAGGTTTTCATGCAAGCGCCTGCATCCGACATGCGATACCCGTTCCTCGCCGAGGGCGGCGAGATCGCGTCGCTGATCCTCAAGTTTGACTGGGCGAAAACCTCGATCGGACCACTGTCTCGCTGGCCCGGAAGCCTCAAATCCATCGTTGCCGTCATCCTGCGCGCCAAGGTGCCCATGGTCCTTTTATGGGGCACTGACGGTGTCATGATCTATAACGACGGATACGCCGCGTTTGCCGGCCAGCGCCATCCCGTTTCGCTCGGCTCGAATGTCGGGGAACACTGGCCCGAAGTTGCCGAGTTCAACGCAAATGTGCTGAAGGTCGTCCTGGGCGGCGGAACGCTCGGCTACAGGGACCAGCATCTTGTCATCGAGCGCAACGGCCTGCCGGAAGATGTCTGGCTCAATCTCGACTACAGCCCGGTGCCGGACGACGACGGCGTACCGGCAGGGGTGCTGGCGATCATCAAGGATACCACCCAGCGCGTCCGTACCGAACAGCGCCTGCGCATCGCCCAGGAAGCCGGCGGCATCGGCACGTTCGAATGGTATCCGGAAACGGGTATGCTGGACGTGTCGGACGAGTATCGCCGGATCTGGGGCCTTGCCCCCGACGTGGTGGTGACGGACCGGCTTCTGATCGACCTGCTGCATCCGGATGACCGCGCCAAGAGCGGGCCTGCCAAGCTCGGTCAGAGCAATCCGCTCGACTATGTCGAATACCGCCGGATCGATGCCCGAACCGGTGAGGTCCGCTGGATCGCGCGGCGTGGCGAGGTGGTCTCCAGCCCGGAAAGCGGTAGGCGGCGCTTCATCGGCATTGCTTTCGATATTACCGACCGCAAATGCGCGGAGGCTGCGGTCCGCGAAAGCGAGGCGCGCTGGCGCGGGCTGTTCGAACAGATGCAGGAAGGTTTCTTTGTCGGCGAAGTCATTCGCGACGAAAACGGCCAGATCAACGATTTTCGTTTTATCGAACTCAATCCTGCCTTCGAAAAACATTCCGGTCTCACCACCGAGAGCGCCATGGGACGCAGTGTCCGCGAGGTCATCCCGGGGATTGAGGATACTGTCCTCGACACCTATGCGCAGGTGGTCGACACGGGCGTCCCGCAGATCTTCGAGATTCAGGTGGCGGCCCTTGCCGATCGCTGGTTCGAGGTCCGGGCCCGCAAGGCGGGACCGGACAGGTTCGCCGCGCTCTTCGTCGATATTTCCAGCCGCAAGCTTGCGGAAAAGGCGGTGGCCGCGAGCGAGGCGCGGTTCCGCAATCTGGCGCAGTCGATGCCCAATCACGTCTGGACTGCCTTGCCGGATGGCCGGCTGGACTGGTTCAACGACGGCGTCTACCGTTACAGCGGTGCTTCTCTAGGCGCGCTCGATGGCGACGGCTGGGGTAGCATCGTTCATCCGGACGACCTTCAGAATGCCGCCGAAGCATGGGCGGCGGCGCGTCATGCCGGGCAGCAATATGAAGCCGAGTTCCGGCTACGCCGGCACGACGGTGCCTATCGCTGGCATATCGCCCGCGCCGTATCGCTGCGCGACACCTCCGGCAAGATCGAGAAATGGATCGGCACCAACACTGATATCCAGGAACAAAAGATCGCCGAGGCAGCGCTTGCGGATCTGGCCGCGACGCTGGAACAGCGCGTCGAGACACGCACCTCGGAACTGCTGCAAACCCAGGATGCCTTGCGCCAGAGCCAGAAAATGGAATCGATCGGCAACCTGACCGGCGGCGTGGCGCACGATTTCAACAATCTGCTGCAGGTCGTCAGCGGCAATCTTCAACTGCTCCTCAACGACGTGGCAGGCAACGACCGCGCCGAACAGCGCATCCAGAATGCCATGGCCGGCGTGGCGCGCGGATCGAAACTCGCGTCGCAACTGCTGTCCTTCGGACGCCGTCAGCCGCTTGCGCCGAAAGTGGTCAATATCGGCCGGCTGGTGCGCAATCTGGATGATATTCTCCGCCGGTCCATCGGCGAGGCGATCGAGATCGAGACGATCGTCGCCGGCGGCCTGTGGAACACCCATATCGATCCGGGCAATGTCGAGAACGCCATCCTCAACCTCGCCATCAACGCCCGCGACGCGATGGGCGGCAGCGGCAAGCTGACGATCGAGGCCGGCAACGCCTTTCTCGATGCCGATTATGCCGAGGCCTATAGCGACGTTCCGCCCGGACAGTACGTCCTGCTCGCCGTCACGGATACCGGCGCGGGCATGGCGCCGGAAACGCTGGAAAAGGTCTTCGAGCCGTTCTTCACCACCAAGCCCGAGGGCAGGGGCACGGGGCTCGGCCTGTCGATGGTCTACGGCTTCGTCAAGCAGTCCGGCGGTCATATCAAGATCTACAGCGAGCTTGGCCATGGCACGACGATCAAACTCTATCTGCCACGATCGACGCAGTCCGAAGACGCGATCGTCGAGAGGGATGCCGGTCCCATCACTGGCGGCAGCGAAACCATCCTGGTGGTGGAGGACGACGAAGCCGTGCGTGACACCGTCGTCGCCATCCTCACCGATCTCGGCTACCGGGTCCTGAAAGCCAGGGATGCGCAGAGCGCGCTGACGGTCATCGAAAGCGGTGCCTCGATCGATCTGCTGTTTACCGACGTCGTCATGCCCGGCACGCTGAAAAGCCCGGAGCTGGCGCGCAAGGCCCAGGAACGGCTGCCGCATCTGGGCGTGCTGTTCACCTCCGGATATACCGAGAACTCCATCGTCCATTCCGGCCGGCTCGACGAAGGCGTGGAGTTGCTGAGCAAACCCTATACGCGCGAAGCACTCGCCCGCCGGATCCGCCATGTTCTGGCAATGGCGCCGCCGCGCCCGCCGGTTGCGGAGGTGACTGTGGAAGCGGTTGACGGCGGGATACTGCCCGCCGGTAAACAGACGATCCTCGTCTGCGAGGACGACTGGCTGATCCGCGCGAGTACGGTCGACATGCTCGAAGACCAGGGCCATACCGTACTCGAAGCGGCCGACGCCAAGACCGCGCTTTCGATCCTCTCCGAACGGGCCGTCGATGTCCTCGTCACGGATGTCGGTCTTCCCGACATGTCGGGCGTGATGCTGGCGGAGCGGGCGAAGGCCCTGGTGCCCGGCTTGCCGGTGATCTTTGCCACCGGCCACAGCGATGTCGAAGGGGTGATCCCGGGACCGAATGTCCAGCTGGTCGTCAAGCCCTTTTCCGGCGAGACGCTGGCAGCTGCCATTGCTCTGGTGACAAGAGGCTGACGATCAGGCGTCGACGTCCCGAAACTGAAAATCAGGCGAAACGATCCAAAACGGCACGCCGCGAATTTCGTCGTGCCGAGGCAGGTGACAAAGTGCACCGGCAGTGGTCTAACTCTCTAAATTGCATGAAAGTGCATGCGGGGCGACGTGGATTGAGGGGTTCGGCGCGTGAAAAAATCTTGTGATATCCGGATGTTGGTCCTGCGGTTCTGGTTTGTCGCGGCAGCGGCGTTCGTTGCTGCGGCCTGCTCCGTCCAGCCTGTCATGGCGCAGACAGCCAGCCAGCCCGCATCGGCGGAAAAGGTCGATCAGCTCATCAAGCTTCTCGATGATCCCGAGATTCGGGCGTTGCTGAACAATCAGGCGGCCGCACCGGCTGCCGAGCCTTCCACGGACATGTCCGCAACGGAATTCAGCGCCTGGGGGAACAAGATCCGCGAGCATCTTCGTGGTCTCGGGCAGGCCATTCCGCAGGTGCCTTCCGAATTCATGCGCGCCGGCGGCACCATCGCGGCCGACATCAACGGCCACGGCCCGCTCGGCGTGTTCGTGCTTTTCCTGGCGATGGTTCTGATCGGTCTCGGCGCGGAATGGCTGTTCCACCGCATCGGCAGCCGCAGCCGCCTGCATGCGGCACTGGCACGGACGGATGGGGCAAGCGAAAATCCTCTGCACAGCGCCGGCCGTCATCTGTTTGCCTTGCTGGCGCCATTGGTCGCCTTCAGCCTGGCGAGCCTTGGCCTGTTCATGGCGATGACCTGGCCGCCGCTCCTGGACGCCTTGATGCTGCCTTTGCTGCTGGGTGTCATTGCCTGCCGTTTCGTGATCCGCATCGCCAGAGTCCTGCTTTTGGGACCGTCCTCCGCAAAGGATATTGACGCTTCATCCGGCCTGGTTCCGATTGACCGCGTCTCGGGTCTGTTCTGGTACAAACGCATCTTCTGGTTCGCCTGCATCTTTTTTGCCGGCTGGGCTCTGGTCGGGGTCATGGCGGCCCTTCAAATCGCGCCTGCGGTCAGGGGCGTGGTCGGATATGCTCTCGGTCTCGGTCTGCTACTCGTTTCGATCGAAACCGTCTGGAACCGGCCGGCGGCCATCGCCCGGCCGCATGGCCGGGGTGCCGCGGAATGGGCTCTGACGTTTTACCTCTGCCTGCTCTGGGCGATCTGGGTGGCCGGCCTCATCGTCATCCTGTGGGTGGGCATCTACGCGCTCATTCTGCCGGGCCTCTTGAGGGCGACCACCGCGATGGCGAAGAATGCCTTCGCCGGCGAGGCCGACGTGCCGGGCAGCGGCAATCCGGTTGTTGAAGTGCTGGTCGAACGTGGCGCACGGGCGGCCATCATCACGCTCGCCGTCGTCTGGCTCGGCTTCATCATCAGCAAGCGATCGTCGATGTTCACCGGCGAGGGGATGACCGATCGTATCATTCAGGGCGTCCTGGCGGGCGCGATCATCCTGCTCGTCGCCGATATCATCTGGCAGATCGCCAAGGCGGTGATCAACCGCACGCTGGAACGGGCCCGGGTTTCGACCGCAGATTCCGCCCATGCGGCGCGAAACGGCCGGCTGCTGACCTTGCTGCCGATCCTGCGGACCATGCTGGCAATCGTCATCGCCCTGATCGCCGTGATGATGGTTCTCTCCGGCCTCGGCGTTCAGGTCGCTCCTCTGATCGCGGGCGCCGGCATTTTCGGCGTGGCGATCGGCTTTGGATCGCAGACCCTAGTCAAGGACGTGATCAGCGGCGTCTTCTACATGATGGACGATGCCTTCCGGGTGGGAGAATACATCCAGAGCGGCAGCTACAAGGGAACCGTCGAATCCTTCAGCATCCGCTCGGTCAAGCTGCGCCACCATCGCGGCCCGGTCTTCACCGTGCCCTTCGGTACGCTCGGCGCCATCGAAAACATGAGCCGCGACTGGGTGATCGACAAGTTCACGATCTCGGTCGGCTACGACACCGACATCAACAAGGTCCGCAAAATGGTCAAGGGCGTTGGCGCGGCGCTGCTCGAGGATGAGGAGCTTGGACCGCTGATCATCGAAACCCTGAAGATGAAGGGTGTCGAGCAGTTCGGCGACTACGGCATCAACCTGAGCTTCGCGATGATGACCAAGCCCGGTTACCAGACGACGATCCGCCGCCGCGCCTATATGATGATCCGCGAGGCATTCACCCAGAACGGCGTCGTCTTCGCGTCGCCGACGGTCCAGGTCGCCGGCGGCGATCCGTCCGCGGCTGCGGCAGCCGCGGCACAGGTGAAAACCGCGATGGACCAGAAGAAGCTGGCCGAAGGCGGCGAGGGGGCTTGAGGGACAGCGCTGGAGGATGGAAGGAACTGGATGGGTTCATCCAGCTCACCATTCCAGAACGGCGCCTTATCAGCGTTGGCGGGCCTTGCGGGCCGCATAGCGACGGTCGCGCTCGGCCTTGCGTTCGGCTTCGTCCGCGACAACGCGTGCGATGCGATCACGGGCTGCTTCTTCGCGGGCCGTGGCTTCGGCTTTCGATTCGAGTTCCGCGGCAGCCGTCAGCGCTGCGGCTTCGGCGAGCTGACGCTCGTTTTCTTCCTGCTTCAGGCGGTCGCGTTCGGCGCGGCGGGCTTCGCGCGCAGCGGCATTGGCCTGCCGCTCGGCAAGCTTGGCAGCCAGTTCCGGATCGTCAGCCTTCGGCGCCGTTGCAAACTTCTTCAGAAGCTGTTGCTTGGCTTCGGCTGCGGCTTTGCGCCGATCGGCAAAGCCATTATCGGATGCGTGTCTCAATCTTCGTCGTCCTTGTTTGTGGATTTATCGTTGGTCGGCCGTGGCCGGGAGAGAACTCTCCGCCTCGCCAGCCGACACCTGTGTCGTTTCGCATTTTGCGCTCCCTCAAGATAGGGTGGAAACGCCAAAAAAATAGATAGCCGTCATCTTTCACGTCCAATTTTATTAGGACGGAAGGATAACAGCAGTATGGCGGCCGGGGAAACTGCGCCACGCAATCAGCGTTTTGCGGATTTCCGTGGTACGGCAACCTTCACCGGCGTAGCGGCTTCCTTTTCCAGCCGCAGTTCACGCAGCCGCAGGGTCTTGGCCTCGCGCTCCGCGGCGACAGCATCGATTTCCGAAATCGTCCGGTTGCGGGCCATGAACTGAGTTTGCGTCCTGCTGAAAGCGGACTCCGCCTGATCGCGGGTTTTTGTCGAATTCTCGGTCAAAATGATATCCTGGTGCTATCGCACCTGCGTTTCGTCCAGATCATTCTGTCGAATACGGTGTGCGCATTGGCCCTTCGGCCAAGAAAAAAGGCCAGGCGATTGGCCTGACCTTCCATTGGGCGTCGCCTCTGCAACGGTGCCAGTACATCCGTGGTCACCGGAGAGGCTGCGTCCGATTTAGGCAGCCTGGAGCTGGCAAGCGGACATTTTGCCCGACTTGTTGTCGCGTTCCATCTCGTAGCCGATCTTCTGGCCTTCGACGATTTCGCGCATGCCGGCACGCTCGACAGCGGAGATGTGAACGAAAACGTCCGCGCCGCCGTTGTCAGGCTGAATGAAGCCGAAGCCCTTTGTGGAGTTGAACCATTTAACTGTGCCAGTGGTCATAACGAACCCTTTCAATAGCAACATGTATCCGCCACCGTGCGACGCACAGCAGTCGGTAGTCTCGATTTTTGAAGGGGGAAGTTCGTCAGAGACGCGACAAGCGCGGGCAGAAACAAATATCAGTCAAACAACTATCGATGCCCGAACCTATAGAATGATCTTTCCGGTTTGTCAACTTTTGGTTTTTGGCGCTCTACGAATTTATCCTTTTGGTTGTATCCCTTTCCAGTTTCCCGCAGTTCCTCGTCTTCCTACCGATGACGGGAAATGAAACATCAAAGCCGGCAGCAAGGCATTTCCTTGAACGGTTCGCTTTCACTGTTCACAGTTCAGAGACAATGCGTCCATCCCCTCACGTCTATCACCAACGTGAAAATAGGCACATCTAAACAGGCGAAACGAGGCCCGGCTTTCCAGCGGGCAGAAAGGGATCAGATCATGCTCACTCAGATCAAGGGACTGCACCACGTCACCTCGATGGCGGCAGATGCCCGCACCAACAACCAGTTCTTCACCGACGTGCTCGGCCTGCGCCGGGTCAAGAAGACGGTCAACTTCGATTCGCCCGATGTCTACCATCTCTATTATGGCGACGAGACAGGCGCGCCCGGCACGGTCATGACCTATTTCCCGTTCCCCGACATGGGTCCCGGCCGCCCCGGCACCGGCGAGGTCGGCACCACGGTCTTCTCCGTTCCCGAGGGCTCGCTCGGCTTCTGGAGTGACCGGCTTTCGCAGCGCGGTGTTACGGGTCTGAAGGCGGAAGAAACCTTCGGCGAAAAGCGGCTGAACTTTGCCGGTCCCGATGGCGACGGTTTTGCGCTGGTCGAGGTGCGGGACGACAACCGCCCTGTCTGGACCGCCAATGGCGTTTCCGAGGACCATGCGATCCGCGGCTTCCATTCGGTCGCCATGCGTCTTCGCGACGAGGGGGCAACCGCCGAACTCTTGAAGTTCATGGGCTACGAAACGCTCGACGCCAGGGACGGCGTCACCCGGCTGATCGTACCCGGCGGCAATGGCGCCGGTCTCGTCGACCTTGAAACCATGCCGAACATCCAGCGCGGCCAGCAGGGCGCGGGCTCGGTGCACCATGTCGCCTTCTCGGTCGAAAACCGGGAAAAGCAGCTGGAGGTGCGCAAGGCCCTGATGGACACCGGCTACAATGTCACGCCGGTGATCGACCGCGACTATTTCTGGGCAATCTATTTCCGCACGCCGGGCGGCGTGCTGTTCGAGATCGCCACCAACGAACCGGGCTTCGACCGCGACGAGGATACCGCCCATCTCGGCGAAGCGCTCAAGCTGCCGCAGCAGCACAAGCACCTGCGGCCGATCCTTGAGCAGCACCTGGCAAAGCTGGAAGGCTAAGGGAGAGACATCATGACTGACTATGGTTACGTGCACCGGCTGAAGACCGGTGCACCCGGACATCCGATCTTCTTCGTCTTCCACGGGACCGGCGGCGACGAGCGGCAGTTCTTCGATTTCGGCGGCGACCTGCTGCCGGACGCGACGATCGTCTCGCCGCGCGGCGATGTTTCCGAACATGGCGCCGCGCGCTTCTTCCGCCGCACCGGCGAAGGCGTCTACGACATGGCCGATCTTGCCCGGGCGACCGACAAGATGGCTGATTTCGTGACCCGGCTGGCAGCGGAGCACAAGGCATCCGAGATCATTGGGCTTGGCTTTTCCAACGGTGCCAACATTCTCGCCAACCTCTTGATCGAGAAAAACCTGTTTGCCAAGGCGATCCTGCTGCATCCGCTCATTCCCTTCAAGCCGAAGGACAATGCGTCGCTAGCGGGCAAAAAGATCCTGATCACCGCCGGCCAGCGCGACCCGATCTGCCCGGCCCCGCTGACGCAGGCCCTTGCCGACTATTTTACGGCACAGAAGGCGAGCGTGGAAACTGAATGGCACACCGGCGGGCATGACATCCGCCCGAACGAGATCGAGGCGATTAAGCGGTTTGTGGGGTAGTCGCCCCGTATGCAACTGAGATCGGGGATGCTTTACCCCCCTCTGTCGGCGACGCCGACATCTCCCCCACAAGGGGGGAGATCACCAGCGACCCCGAATTCACCGGGGAAAAGAATGATCTCCCCCCTTGTGGGGGAGATGTCACGCAGTGACAGAGGGGGGTAAGTCTCCCCGATCTCCTCAATATCCCCGTGCCGCCCCCGACGCTGCCCGGCTGTCCATGGCGCCATTGTAGCGCGCGCCGCCGCCTTCCTCGATCTCCGCGAGGTTCTTGCCGCCGACCAGGATGCCCGCCGCCTGGCCCCAGATCGGCCAGCTGGCGTCGATCTGGACGTCGTGGCCCATCTCGGTCAACAGCTTCAACGTGTCGGACGAGAGGGCGAAGGGCTCCATGTAGACCTTGTCGGGCAGCCACTGATGGTGGATGCGTGGCGCGTCGATGGCTTCCTGGATGCTCATGCCGTGATCGATGACGTTGATGATCGCTTCCAGCGTGATGGTGATGATGCGGGCGCCGCCGGGGCTGCCGATGACCATGAAGGGCTTGCCGTCCTTCGAGATGATCGTCGGGCTCATCGACGACAGCGGCGTCTTCTTCGGCGCGATCGCATTGGCCTCGCCCTGCACCAGACCGTAGAGGTTCGGCGATCCCGGCTTCGAGGTGAAATCGTCCATCTCGTTGTTGAGCAGGATGCCGGTTCCGGGCGCAACGACGCCTGCGCCGAATGAGCCGTTCAGCGTATAGGTAACGGCAACGGCGTTGCCGTCATTGTCGACGATCGAATAATGCGTCGTCTCGGTGCTTTCGCCCATGCCCTTCGGCATCAGTTCTTTCGAGACCCCGGCCTTGAACGGATTGATTTTTTCGCGGATCTCCTTGGCATAGGCCTTGTCGGTGAGCTTTTCGACCGGGTTTTCGACGAAATCCGGATCGCCGAGCGCCGAGTTGCGGTCGACATAGGCATGGCGCATGGCCTCGACCATGGCATGCACGGTCTCGGCCGAGCCATAGCCGAGATAGGAGAGCGGATAACCTTCCAGCACGTTGAGAATCTCGCAGATGATGACGCCACCCGAGCTTGGCGGCGGCGAGGAGGCGATCTCGTAGCCGCGGTAATTGCAGGTCACAGGCTTCAGCTCGCGCACTGTATATTGCTCGAAATCGGCCTTGGCGAGAATGCCGCCGGTGGCAGCGCTCGCCTTGACGATGTCGTCGGCGATCGCGCCCTTGTAGAAGGCGTCCGGGCCTTTTTCCGAAATGCTTGAAAGGCTTGCGGCCAGTTCCGGCTGGACCAGCGTCTCGCCGATCGAAAAGGTCTTGCCGTCGGGTTTGAGGAAGATCGCGGCGGCGGCCTTGTCCTTCGACAGTTTTTTCGCACCATTCTGCAGCGAGGCGACGTCGCCCTGATCGAGGACGAAGCCGTCCTTGGCGAAGCGGATGGCCGGTGCCAGCAGGTCCTCGCGCGACAGCGTGCCGTATTTTTCGCGAGCGGTCTCGAAGCCCATGACCGAACCGGGAACGCCGACCGCCAGATAGCCGGCGGTGCTGGCGCCCTTGACGATCTCGCCCTTGTCATCAAGATACATCGTCTTGGTCGAAGCCATCGGCGCGCGTTCGCGGAAATCGAGGAAAGTGGTCTTGCCGTCCTTCAGCCGGATGGTCATGAAGCCGCCACCGCCGATATTGCCGGCGGTCGGATAGACGACAGCCAGCGCATACCCGACGGCAACCGCCGCATCGACGGCATTGCCGCCCTTCTTCAACACCTCGACACCGACATCGGAGGCGAGATGCTGGGCGGTGACGACCATGCCATGCTCGGCCTTGACCGGCTCGGGCGAAGCGGCGAAGGCCGGTTGCAGAGGCATGAGGGCGACGGAGATGATGAGGGCGGCGAAGGTGCCGCGACGGGCGACGGGTATCATGGTGTTCTCCCGGTTCCGGTTTTTCGGATAAGGCATCTTTGCCGAGATCGGTCGGCAATGCCACCCTTTGGGGATGGAAAACTGCCGCTGAGACGGAGAGACGGTACATTCAGAGCGTGTGGCCCCCTCATCCGGCGCCGTGCGCCACCTTCTCCCCGCCGGGGAGAAGAGGGAGATTGCGGCAGCTTCAACGCCCTTCAGCCACGCCCGGAAAATCCGCCGTGGGTTTGCTTTTGTGTTACTTGGCCGGGGCGCTGGAAAGTGCCGATGACTAAGTAATGTATATGACGCCTTCCAGCGCCCCGTTCGATGGTCGTCGGCGGCAACTCCGGTTCCTCTTTGACCGACATTCGCGTCAGCCTTCTGTGCCACACAGGCACGTCCGCAGCCGCAGCAGCCTGCGGAGGGGAACCATTTTCTGCTCGCCCACCGGATGAAGGCCTACGTCCTTCCCGCACCCGGCACCGGCCCCGCCTCACTGCCACGCCTGGCAGCGTATCCATTGGCGGAACGACGTCAGGATGACACAGGTTTTAAGGGCGGGGATCAGCGGGGATGATTTTTGAGTGGAAAGGAATTTTGAGGTGTGGCTGGGGCATCTCAAAGCTCTCCGTCATGCCTGTGCTTGTCACAGGCATCCAGCCACCGCGTGTCGGCGCGGTGAGAGAGTGGTCATGTCGGGTTGAGGAGTCTCTGCGCCATGGACATGGCGCGCTGGATCCCCACCAAAGGGCGAGGAAGACGGAAGGATATAACGCCCCAGGGAACCGTTTGCGTCACATTTTCAAGCGACGATGCAGGTTATTTCGAAGGGAGCAAGGCGCGCCCACGCCGAGGGCATGCCGAGCTGTCCTGTGTCAACGGACAGTTCCTCGGCGGTGAGATTGACGACCCAGACCGCGTGGCCGCTGGGCGCCCCCACCTGAAACGCCAGCACCTTGCCCGGCTTCGACGAAGTCACCGCCTGCCACCTCTGTCCGGCCATTTCCGCCAGTCCTTTGACGATCGCATGGAGCGGCCGTTGTCCGCCCTCGGAAACCGGCTCGCCCTTGCCGGCATAGAGCCCGAACGGGCCGGTCAGCGCCGACAGCGTCAATGTTTCGAGACCGGCGTCCAGCACCGATGCGGCATAACCGGCGGCGAAGGCGGCGGCAAACCGGGCGTTGTGGCGGGGGTCGCGGTTGGCCATCGGGATGCGGCCGCCATCCGGGTTGTCCATCGTGCGGCTGCCATAGGGGTTCTGGCGCATGGGGATGGTCGAGGGGCCGAGGCGGTAGGGTTTGTCGCCGTAGATGGCGCGGACGGACCTTGTGATGAAGGGCAGGGCCTCGAGCGTCTGCATGACGCTGATATCGTCGGCGGCATGGACGATCGGGTTGGTGCAGTGGCTGATGAAAGCGAGGTTTTCGCCGGGCACGCGCTTGCGGTTGAGCTCGGTGAAATAGGAGAGCATACCGCCGCCGAGGCGAACACCGGGAAAGGCTTTCGCGGCCGCCGCGTAAACATCCTCGAGTGGCGGGCAATCGGGCCACTGGCTGCCGGGCGGGGTCGATTGCCGATCGACGGAGGGGCAGACCATGATGGCGTCGGGTGCGAAACCGGCAGCGCGCATCCGGGCCGCGATCTCCTGCATTTCCGCGTCGAGCGGGCGCTGGCAGGGGACGGCGATTTCGAGGGTGGTGGTACCATTGTGGATCGCGGCTAAGGCGGCGAAATCGATGAAGGCGCTGATGTCATGACCGGCTGCGGGATCGAAATGGAAGAGCAGGTCCTGGGCCTTTGGCGCGTCCGGCCGCTGAAGGGCGGTGAGGCTGGCTTTGGCTTCTTCCGGTGTGATCAGCAGGCCGATGGCGGGCATGGTCCCGGTCACAGTGCCGGGGGTGAGGCTGATAATGGGGCCATTTCCGCCGGATGCGGGGCGATTGCCCGAGGCGGGGCGGCTGTCGGTGATCGTCAGGGTGATCTGCTGGCTGACCGGCTCGTTTGCCGGGATCCGGTAGGGCCAGGGCAAAGCGAGGGGGCGGACATAGGTCTTGTAGGAGGCGTCCGACCAGTTGCGCTGGTCCTCCATCTCGAACGTGTCGCCGTCCATGCGGCATTCGACGCTGACGCCGGGGAGCGCCATGTGGGTGATGGCGCGCATGTCCTTGAACGGCTGCCAGGGGTCGATGAGGTCGGGCAGCTGGGTGTCTTCGACTGTGCCGTCGACATGCTCGACGGTGACGGGCGTGCCGGCGACGCCGACGATCGGGTGCAGGATGCAGAAGCCGCAGCGGTTGGTCTCGAAACCGGTGGCCGAACGGGCCTCTGCCCTGAAGGTCAGCGTGCCGCCGGCGGTGCCTTCGATCGAGGCGACGATGTCGAGAAAGGTGTCGTCCGGGCCTTGGCAACGCGCATTGTAGGCAACGGTGAAGCCGGTCTCCGTTTCCGTGACCGCAAGAATCGACAAAGCGGGATCATAGGTGCCCCAGTCGCGATCGCGGACCAGATAGGAAATCGCGCGCAGTATCTCGACGCCGTCATAGGTAATCGCGCGCAGATTGCCGCCGGCAAGCTGCGCCGTCAGCTTTCCGGCCTTGAGGACTTGCGGGGCGGATTCGGTTTTCTTTGTGCCGTAAAGCTGGAAGACAAGGTCGGCGCCGGTCATTTCAGCAAGGTTCCGATATCGACGGTGGCCTTGCTGGCCGCACTTTCATAGGCCGCCTCGACGAGCGCGAAGGTCTTGAGGTTATCCGCGCCGGACGTAGAGGTTTCCTTCCCATGGCGCAGACTGTCGGTCCAATGCTGCTGGATGGCGAAGACGCTTTCCTGGATATTGTGCCATGGACGCGACGCCCAGGGCAGAAGCGTCGGGGCGACGTCGCTGTTGACGGTGCCCCCGGCATTGGTGACCTGCAGCTCATAGCCCTGCGACAGCCGCAGCGAGCCTTCGGTACCGTCGATTTCGATCAGCGTTTCTGGAAAAGGCTCTGTTGCCTGTTTCGTGGCATAGCTGACATCGACGATGGAGGTTGCGCCGCTGTCGTGGTCGAGCAGGATGGTGGCGACGTCCTCGCCGTTGATCTTCGGATTGACGCGTTTGGTGCGGGCCGACAGCGCGGTGACGTCGCCGAGAATATAGCGGGCGATATCCAGCGTGTGGATGCCGAGATCCTCGATGATGAAGCGCTTGCCTTCGGCAAGGTAAGGCTGGCCGGAAAAGACGTCGTAGCCGGAGCGGAAGGAAAAGCGGCCCCAGAAGGGCGTGCCGATCGCGCCGGAATCCAGCGCCTTGCGGACAGCCTGGATCGGCGTCTGCCAGCGGAAATTCTCGTGGATCATCAGCGGAATGCCGGCGGCGGCGCAGGCCGCGACCATGGCCTTGGCATCGGCGAGCGTCGGGGCAAACGGCTTCTGGCAGATGGCCGGAACCCTGTGGGCGGCAGCCATCTCCACCAACGCGCGGTGGCTGTTGACGGTGGTGGCGATATCGACGAACTCGAAGCCGCCATCGGCAAACATCTGGGCGGCATCGGTGTAGCGGCGCACGATACCGAACTGGTCGCCGACGATCTTCAGGCGCTTAGGGTCACGGTCGCAGATGGCGACGATGGCGGCACCCTTGACGTCGTTCCAGCCGTGCATCTGGTTGACGGCGAAGAAGCCGCAGCCGATCAGGGCGCCCTTCAGGTCTGGCATAAAGTTCTTTCCTTCCCAATCTAAAAAGAACCCCTCCCCAACCCCTCCCCCTTGTGGGGAGGGGTTGGGGAGGGGTCTTAAAAACCTTAACCCTTCTTCGCCAGCTGCATCAACGTCACCTGCTGCTGCAAGCGGCGCTGGGCCTGGTCAACCACCACGGCGACGATGATGACGATGCCCTTGATGACCATCTGCCAGAAGGAGGAGACGCCCATCATCACCAGGCCATCGGACAGAATGCCGATGACGAAGGCGCCGATGATGGTGCCGCCGATCGTGCCGCGGCCGCCGGACATCGATGTACCGCCGAGAACGGCCGCAGCGATGGCGTTGAGCTCGAAGGAATTGCCGGTGGCCGGATGCGAGGCCATCAGCTCCGAGGAGATGACGATGCCGACGATGGCGGCGCAGAAGCCGGAGAACATGTAGACGAACATCTTGACGCGATCGACGCGGATGCCGGACATGCGGGCGGCGCGCTCGTTGCCGCCGACGGCAAAGATCTGCCGGCCGATCGGCACGTATTTCGCCACATAGGCGGCGGCGAGCGCTACGACGATGAGGATCCAGATTGATACCGGCAGGCCGATGATGCGGCCGGAACCGAGGAAGCCGAAGCCGGTGGTGGCAAGCTCTTCCTTGCCGACGAGGTTCGGGAAGGTCTGGCCGTCCGAGGAGAGCAGCGCAAATCCGCGTGCGACGTAGAGCGTGCCGAGCGTGGCGATGAAGGGGGCGACGTTGAGCCTGGTGATCAACAGGCCGTTGATGGCGCCGATGACGATGCCGACGGCGAGCGTGATCAGGCAGACCTCGACGACGTTGAAATACATCGTATAGCCGATCTGCAGGTCGATGCCGTTGAGGATCAAGCCGCCGGCGACCATGCCGCAGAGGCCGACGATCGAACCGACCGACAGGTCGATGCCGCCGGTGATGATGACGAAGGTCATGCCCATGGCGAGGAAGGCGTTCAGCGCCACGTGCTTCGACATCAGGATGATGTTGGCCGTCGACAGGAAGTTCGGCGCGAAGACCGAGAAGAAGGCGATGACGGCGAAGAGGGCGATGAACGTGCGCAGCTTCATCAGCGTCAGGAGGATCGAGCCGCCGTCAACAGCGGGTACTTTTTCGGTCGCGGTTGCCGTGGTCATCACGCAATGTCCCCAATGGTTTTGTGTTCGGCCGACTTGTGTCCCTCGGACGCGGCCTTGACGATCAACTCTTCGGTGGCGTCCGCCCGGTCAAGGATCGTCGTGATCCTGCCGTTGCTCATCACGGCGATGCGGTCGGAGAGCGCCATGACCTCTTCGAGGTCGGAGGTGGAAAACAGGATGGCGAGGCCTTCGCCGGCGAGCCGGCGCATGGTGCGGAAGACGTCCGCCTTGGCGCCGACATCGATGCCGCGGCTCGGCTCGTCCATCAGAAGAACCTTCGGATTGGTCATCAGCGCCTTGCCGATGACGACCTTCTGCTGGTTGCCGCCGGACATGGAGGTGACGTCGAAATCCGGGTTCGGCGCCTTGATCGACAGGTTCCGGACCTGCTCCTTGATGGCCGACCGTTCGCGCTCGCCGGAGATGTGGAAGCCAAATTTGACAAATTTTTCCAGGCTCGCCAGCGTCAGGTTCGAGGCAATCGACAGGACCTGGACAAGGCCTTCACGCTGGCGGTCTTCCGGGATGAGGGCGAGGCCCTTGCGGATACGGGTGGAGGTGTCCCTGGCGACGATTTCCTCGCCGGCAACGAAAATCTTGCCGGTCGAATGCGCATGCTGGCCGATGACGCATTCGAAGAATTCGCTGCGGCCGGCACCCATCAGGCCGTAGATGCCCATCACCTCGCCTGATTTGACCGAGATCGACAGATGATCGACGGCAAGGCCGCCGGTCCGGCGCGGCAGGCAGATGTCTTCGGCGCGGAAGGCTTCCGCACCGAGCTTGTGATCGACGGACTTGGCGAAATCCTTGGCGTCAGAACCGATCATCGAGCGGACGATCCATCTGGTGTCGATGTCGCGCACCATCGCCTGACCGGTGATCTGGCCGTCACGCAACACGGTGATGTAGTCGCCGATCCGCATCAGCTCTTCCAGCCGGTGCGAGATGTAGACGATGGCGACGCCTTGTGCCTTCAGCTCGCCGATCACCTTGAACAGGATATCGACTTCGGCGGCAGAGAGCGCCGAGGTCGGCTCGTCGAGGATCAGGATGCGGGTGTCGAGCGAAATCGCCTTGGCGATTTCGACGAGCTGCTGCTGACCGATCGGCAGGTCCTCGACCATGGTTTCGGCGCTGATGCCGGCGTCGAGCTTGTCGAGGAAGATATTGGCTTTTGCGACCTGCGCCTTGTGGTCGATGCCGCGAATACCACGGGTGATTTCGCGGGTGGCGAAGATGTTTTCGGCCACCGAGAGATTGCCGAACAGGTTGAGTTCCTGAAACACCATGCCGATGCCGTGCTTCTGCGCGTCGGCCGGCGAGTTGAACTCGACTTCCTTGCCGTCAAGCAGGATGCGGCCGAGCGAGGGTTTCTCGACGCCGGCGATCATGCGCATCAGCGTCGACTTGCCGGCGCCGTTTTCGCCGACCAGCACATTGACCGCGCCGCGCTTCAGCTCGAGGCTGGCATGCTTGACGGCGACGATGCCGGAATAGACCTTGGTGACGTCGTCGAGTTTCAGGATCGTATCATGGGTTTCGGCCGCCATCTCAGCCGCCGATCGTGATGGTGGCGGGCGTCAGCAGCGCCGGCTGGCCGGCAGACGGCAGCGGATAGGCGCCGAGCGCCTCCACCTTTTTGCCTTCGAGGCCGTCACGCGACAGCTTTTCGAGCGTCAGGCCGTTGACGTGGATGTTGAAGGCCTTGCCGAATTCGGCCCACTGGATCTGGTTCTTGAATTCGTTGAAATTGACGAAGTCGAGGCTGTCGCGAATGGCAGTGCCCTTGATGACCGGGCCGATCTGGATGCGGACATCAGCCTTGCCGTCGCCATCGACATCGGTGTCGAGATAGGCGGCGCGGGATGTTGTCTCGGCCTTGACGATGGTGCCGGATACTTTCGCCGCAAAGGTCCAGGGCGCACTGCCCTCTTTCTCCTTGTGGCCGTATTTCGCTGCGGCGGCATTCAGGTCGGATGCGGCAAGGGCCGAGACCTCCTGGAAGGTGCCGGCGCGCTTTTCGAGGAACGGAATGACTTTCGCATCCCAGATTTCGGCGACCTGACGGTCGGGATTGAACCCGCCGCTCGCGGCTTCCGCAGCCTCTTCGGCCGTTGGCGTCCTGATGATCTTGCAACCGGGCAAAGCCAGCACGATGGCGAGCGAGATTGCGGCGGCTGTCGCGAAGTTCGGCATGGAATTCTGCTCCGTCACATGGAAAGAAACGCAGGGCGAAGACGATCCGCCCTGCGTGCATCCTTTGGGAGGATCAGTTGGTCAGCGCGAAGGTTTCGAGCTTGGCGGAATTCTCGCCGTTGATCAGCACGCAATCCATCAGCTGCTTTTCCTCAGCCGGGCCCTTGCCGGTCTTGATGAACGTGTCGGCCTGCTCGACCGCCATCTGGGCCTGCGCGTAAGCCGGCTGCAGCACGGTTGCCTTGATGCCGCCTGCGGCAATCGAGTCACGCACGTCGTTGGAACCGTCGAAGCCGACGACGATCACGTCCTTGCGGCCGGCGGCCTGGAGAGCGGCGATCGCGCCCATGGCCATCGTATCGTTGCCGGAGATGACGCCCTTGATGTCGGGGTTTGCCTGCAGGATGGTTTCCATCTTGGAATAACCTTCCGTCTGGCTCCAGTTGGCCGACTGCTGGGCGACCATCTTCAGGTCCGGATATTCGTCGATGATGTCATGATAGCCCTTCGAGCGGATGCCGGCATTGAGATCGGCTTCGCGGCCGAGAAGCTCGACATAGTTGCCCTTCTCACCCATCAGCTTGACAAACTCTTCGGCGCCGAGCTGGGCACCCTGATAGTTGTTGGAAACGATCTGCGAGACGGCGACGCCCGTGGCGTTGATTTCGCGGTCGATCAGGAAAGAGGGGACGCCTGCGTCCTTGGCCTTCTGGACGGCGGCGATCGAGGCTTCCGAGCCGGCATTGTCGAGGATGATCGCCTTGGCGCCACGGCCGATGGCGGTATCGATCAGCTGGCTCTGCTTGTTGGCGTCGTCATCGTGAACCAGAACAAGGGTCTCGTAGCCGAGTTCCTTGGCCTTGGCTTCGGCACCGACAGCTTCCGCCTTGAAGAACGGGTTGTCGTGCGAGGGCGTGATGATGGCGATGAGGTCGGCGGCGAAGGCCGGCATGGCGACGCCCAGCGAAAGGGCGCCGGCAAAGGCGGCAAGGGTCAGTCTGCGTGTCAGTTTCATGTGGTTCCTCCCAGGTGAATTGATCGGCCCCGTTCCCGGCGGAACCGATGGATTGTCAGGCTCTAAAGCCCGATGGCGGTCAGGTGATGCGCCGGATGCTTTCGGCGATCTCCTCGGGTTCGAAAACTTTCTTCCAGTCGTCGCGCATCAGCGCGGGGATGCCGAATTCGATGGCCTTGTTGCAGGCATCGGAGAACACGCCCTGGACTTCGCCGAAGATGACGGCGCCGAGGACGTTCATGTGGCCGAGCAGGAAGTCACGGGCGGCCTCTTCCGGCACGCCGCGCTTGACGCACTCGTCCATGGCCTGCTTCATCACGACCAGCAGCGAGGCGGCAACGGTTTCCGACAGGCCCGGCTCCAGCATCGCCATCTGATCGACGGTGACGCGGTGCGAGCGCATGACCGGCGCCCAGATGGTCTTGGCGATTTCCTCGCCGAGGCCATAGGCCTCTTCCGGTCCCTGCATCAGAGCGGAGACGATATGCTGCTTGGCAAACAGGCCGCCGAAATGATCCTTCTTCGCCTGCATCTCCGTCTCGTCGTTGAAGATCGGCGGATGGCAGGGATGGGTGACGAAATAGGTGAGGTCGGCACGAACGGGCAGATGACCGGCGAAAGGTGCGGCGGCATCGAGAGCCACGACCATGGTGCCTGCTGCGAGCTTGTCGACGATGCTGGCCGCGACCTTGCCGATGGCGGTATCCGGCACGGCGAGTACGACGACGTCAACGCCGGAGAGCGCCGTATCGACGTCGATGCAGGTGAGGCCGAGATCATTCTGAAGCCGCGCCTTGCCGGCGTCGCTCACTTCCACATGACGCACGTCGAAGCGCGAGCCCTTGAGGTTCTTGGCAAGCCGGTAGCCCATTTTGCCGCCGGCACCGAAGAGTGCGATTGAAGTCATGTTTCCTCACTGCGCGTTTGTTTTGCGAACGATCTATAGACAACTGGTATGATGAGTCAATCAGTATGTCATATTGTGAGCTGATTTTTTGACGGCGGGCAGCGGTTGTCCAATATTGACGTGCAGTGCTTTCAAATGTACGTATAATACGTATCTTACGTATATCGCGCGGAAGAAGAGATTTCCCATGAAACAATTCAGCTTTTCCGATCTCAATCGCGGATCCGGCGAGATACTGGATGCGGCCATGCGCGAGCCGGTATCACTGACCAAGCGCGGCAAGGAAAAACTTGTGATCATTCCGGCCGAGGATTATCACCGGCTTGTCGGCAGACAGCGCGCCTATCGGATCGAAGAGGCTCCTGACGACATCCATGCGGAACTGATGAGCGGTGTCGACGGCTTGCTGTGACGTTGCAAAAGTCGGGAAAACAAGTTTCGCTTTAATCGGGATTTTCGCGACAGTCGCCCTGGCCTTGAGCTAGAGCCTCAATGGTTTAATGTCCTTTATCACATGGGGGGTGCTCGTGCAGGCAACGATCCAGCTCGTCAGAGATCCGGGTTCACATGAACGGTCCGCCATTGCCGCGTCGCTGATTGAGTTCAACGCATCTCGTATCGGGCGTCCGACCGAAGATAAACTGCTGGTCTTAACTGTCACTGAGCCCGAAACGGGAAATATCATTGGTGGGCTTTGGGGCAGCACGATTCATGACCACCTGTATGTCGATCTACTGGTAGTGCCGGAAGCGCTTCGCCATGGTGGTATTGGCCGTCGTCTCATGGCGCTCGCTGAGCAAGAGGCGATAGATCGCGGCTGCCGAGGCGCGTGGCTCACGACTCATAGCTTCCAGGCGCGCGGGTTTTACGAACGGCTTGGGTATGAAGCCTTCGGGATCATGGATGATTTTCCACCGGGACACAGCTTCATTTTTCTGCGGAAGCGATTTGAAACGCCCGGAGACTTGGCGTCATGAACCAGCTGCCGTCATCGCCGCGCAGCACGCCCCTGCGATTGTTGCCGCCGCTGGTGACCATCTCTCGTATCGCTTCTTCGAATTCTTCACCGCCAATATTCGCAATCCCAATACCCGCAGGGCCTATGGGCGTTGGCCCACACTGCCCGAGGCCTGCGGCATCATCGCACTGATTGAGAGCTTGATCTCATCCCGCCGATTAGAGAAGCGCCGCTTGTGCGACGCTGACGGCTCTACCCCTGCAAACCATCCCTGATCTGCGCGAAATAGCCGTCCGAGCCGACCTGTCCGCCTTTGAGCGCGATCTGCAGGCCGTTGGTGGCGGCGTAGGTTCCGTGCGCGGTGCAGAGCGGAGAGCCGGGCGTCTGCGGCAGCGGCAGCAGCGTTGTCAGCGCCTGGACGTGAAGTTCCCGCAGCGCATGGCTGGAGGTGTCGCCGCCGGCGATGACGGCGCGGGTGAGGTTCTGTTCCTCGACAAGGCGGCGCAGGATGGTGCCGAGCAGGCGGCCGAGCCGGTGGCGGCTGCCGGGGATTTTGTCGATGTCGCCGCCGCGGTCGGCGGAGGGGCCGAGCGCCGTGTTGAGGACGACGCTATTGCCCTGCTTGAGGCTGTCGAGGCCCGTATGGACCGCTTTTTCCAGCGCGGCGGTGCTGTTTTCGCCGAGCAGTTCCAGCGGATCGAGATCGATGCCGGCAAAACCGTTCTGCGTCGCATGGCGGATCTGCCGTTCGGTGGTGGGCGAGACGCTGCCGGAGACGACGGCGATGCGGTCGGCCTTGCCCGGCAGGGGGAAGGTCTTCTTTCCCTCCGTCAGCCCGGCGGAATTCCAGGCGGTGAGCAGCGCATATTCGACACCGGACGAACCGGCAACGAACCAGCCGTTTTCGGGCTTCAGCCGCCAGAGCTGATGGCCGGCCCGGACCTGGCTTTCCGGGCTGTCGACATCGAACAGCACCATGCCGTCCACATCGGCGCAGAGGGCATCGATCCTGCGATCGGCGTCGACGGCTGAAAGCATGGAGAGATCGGCAAGCCGGGTCTCCAGCACCGTCTGCGCCTTCATGTGCAGGCGCAGGTCGGCCTCGGCCATCGGCGTGACCGGATGGCGGCTCATCACCGGGTGACGGTCGATGCGGTAGACCTCGCCCTGGTAGGCGGCGAAGAGATGGCCGAAGGCGGTGTAACGCTTCAGCTGCGGGGCGCCGACCAGAACGGGGACATAGGGCTGATCGAACAGCGCCTTGCCGATTTCGACGGCCTTGCCGATATTGCCGACCGTCGGGCTGGAATCGAAGGTCGAGCAGACCTTGTAGTGGCAGATTTTGGCGTTCAGGCCCTTCAACCAGCGGAAGGCAGGCATCAGATGCTCGTCCATCCAGTCCGGCGTCTCGCTGCGGCTGGTGCCGGCAAGGCCGATGGCGCGGCAGTGGCCGAAACGCGTCAGCAGGGCCTCATCCGGCACGTCCATGAACAGCACGGTTTCGACGCCGTTGGAGGCGAGCGCTTCCATGACATCGGTGGAACCGGTCAGGTCGTCGCCGTAATAGGAGAGAAGAAGATTGTCTCGCGCGGTCATGAACGTCACTCGCTGGCACTGCCGAATTTCTTGATGGAGGCGGCAAGCTCGGGATGGTCCCTGGCATAGGTTTCGAGCGGGATATCGGCAACCGCCGCTTGCCAGGCCTGCTGCACGGCGCGCACGCCGGCCGCCGGGCCGCCGGGGTGGCTGACGATGCCACCGCCGCAGAGATAGAGCAGATCGGTGGTGCGGCCGGTGCGGCGATAGGTTTCCGGCGCCTGCCCGCCCCACTGGCCGGAACCGGCGACGGGAAGCGCACAGTCGGCCTGGTCGAACAGCGGCGTGGTGACGGCCTTGAAGCTTTCGACAAAGCTGTCGTCCGGCTCCCAGTATTTGACGCCGATGCCGTTGATCTGGAACTGATCGACGCCCAGAAGCCGCCAGAACTGCTGCCAGACCTTGAAATCGAAGCCGATGCCGGGATGACGGGTGAGTACGTCCCAGCCGTTGCGATGGGCATGCAGGACGAGGCCGGAGCGTTTGCGCAGGAACGCCATGCCGCCCATGCCGATCGAATTGATGTTGACGACAGCGCAGTTGCCGCCGGCCTCAAGCACGAGATCGTGGTTGCGCATCATCTCGTCGGGATCGGTCGCCGAGATGCCGAAGGCATACATCACCTTCTTGCCGGTCTTCTGCTCGTGATCGAGGATCCTCGGCATGATGGCGGCGACGCGCTCCTTGAGCGGCGAATAGGCCGGGCTCATCAGCTTCTCGTCGTCCTTGATGAAATCGACGCCGGACCCGATCAGCTCGCCGACCAGCTCGGCGGTTTCATGCGGACGCAGGCCCAGCGCCGGCTTGACGATGGTGCCGATGATCGGCCGGTCATGAACGCCGGTGAGCCGGCGGCTGCCGGGCAGGCCGAATTGCGGGCCGGGATAGGCGCCGCGAAACGCCGGCGGCAGCTTGAGATCGACGACGCGCAGGCCGGTCATGCCGCGAATGGAAAAGATGCCGCCGACCGCGATGGTCATCAGGGCGGAGAGATCGGTACCGATGGCATCGAGCGGAAAGGCGATATCGGCATCGGCGCGGCGGATCGGGCCATGGCCGGCCGGCGCTTCGGGCCAGCTCGGGCGTTCCGCATCGGCAAGCGGCCGGATGGCGAGTACACGGGCGGCAACGCGGGCCTTGAGTTCCGGCGTTTCGCCGGGGACGGGCACGAAGGTGCCGGTCGACTGGTCGCTGGCGATCTTTTCCGCCATCGCTTCGACGCTGCCGGTCGTTTCGATTCTGTAGGTGACGACGATCATGAATGAAATTCCTCCCGCATCGCCGGTTCGATCCGAGTTCCGGCTGGTACGTTTTCGCCAACTGGTATAATGAGTATATCAATTTCGCAAGAGGGCGCTTGCATCAGCAACGATGAATGTGGACTGTGCCCGGCGGAAGCTTGCACGTCCATTTCCTTCACAGGCGGAGCGGTGCATAACGATGGCGACGATGAACCAGCGAGAAACCATGGGCCAGCAGACCGAACAGATCGTCCGCCGCAAATTGTCCGACGAGGTTTTCGCGCGGCTGAAGGCGATGATCACGTCGGGCGAATTGCAGCCCGGCGACGAGATGCCGTCCGAGCGGGAGCTGATGGAGCGCTTCGGCGTGGGGCGACCGGCGATCCGCGAGGCGATGCAGGCTTTGGCCGGCATGGGGCTGGTGGTGATCTCGCATGGCGAGCGGGCCAAGGTTCTGGAACTGACGGCACAATCGATCTTCAAGCAGATGGACATGACGGCGAAGATCATGCTGGCCAAATCGTCGGACACGCTGGAGCACCTGAAAAGCGCCCGCATCTTCTTCGAGCGCGGCATGGCCCGCGAGGCGGCGCTGAAGGGTGAGGCCAACGATATCGCAAGCTTGCGCGAGGTCCTTGAGCGGCAGCGCGCATCGCTCGGCAACGCGGAAGCCTTCATCGCCGCGGACATGGAATTTCACACGCGGATCGCCCGGATTTCGCGCAACCCGATCTACGTCGCCGTCAGCGAGGCGATGCTCGCCTGGCTGAAGGAATACCATACCGAAATGCTGATCTGGACCGGCAAGGAAAAGTTCACGCTGGCCGAACATGAAGAGATCATCACCTGTCTGGCGGCGCGCGATCCCGATGCCGCCGAACAGGCGGTGCTGAAACATCTGGAGCGCTCGCGGGCGCTGTACGCGGCGAAGTAGGCCCACCGCGCTCAACCTCAATAGGGCGTCCCATCCTTGTGCACGAACCGGCCGTCGGCGTTGGCACTCATCATATCGATATCGGAACATGTGGTGAGATCGTCCGAGTGGCGCGAGCCCATTTCCAGGTAAACCGCCGTCACCTCCGACCTGTTGATCATGTGATGGCCATTGCCGGTGCCCTTTGGAAACGCTGCGCAGTCACCGGCCCGCAACACCGTCTCGCCGTCGTCTTCAACCAGGACGACTTCGCCTTTGAGGATATAGACCATTTCGTCCTCGTGGCTATGCCAGTGGCGCTGGCTCGACCAGCCCCCTGATGGTAGTGCCATCAGGTTGACGCCGAAATCCTGAAGCCCACCGGCATCGCCGAGACGCTTGCGCGTGCGTGTCGCGCAGGGCGCATCATGGGGCGGCGGATAGCCTGAGCCCTTGATGGCGGGCACGCTGCCGATATCGATCTTGGGCATGTCGCTTCTCCCTCGTTCGGTATCCGCAGTTTAACCGAACGCGGCGCGCAAGTCCTGCGCCGCGGCCGACAAACATTACGACCTTAGCGGGATCACCTTCCCCGGGTTCATGATGCCGTTCGGGTCGAGCGCCGTCTTGATCCGGCGCATGACGCCGATCTCGGCCTGGCTGCGGGAATGGTCGAGGAAATCGCGTTTCAGCGTGCCGATGCCGTGTTCGGCGGAGATCGAACCCTTGTATTTTCGGACGAGATCGTAGGCGATGGCGTCGATCTCGTGCAGGTCGTGTTCGCTTGGGCTTTCGATCCAGACGGCCACATGCAAGTTGCTGTCGCCGACATGGCCGAAGAATGACACATGGGCGGCCGGGAAGCGGGCAAACAGGGCTTTCTCGCAATCCCCGGCGAAATCATCGAGCTGGCCGATCGGCAGGCTGACATCGAGATTGATCAGCCCGGGCAGCAGCTGGTCCATCAGGTGGCCTTCGCGGACCGACCAGAAGGCGCGGGCTTCCTTTTCCGACTGGGCAATCAGAGCGTCGGTGACGAGGCCGTCTTCGAAGGTCTTGCCAAGGAAGGTTTCGAAACGCTCCTTGTCCTCGTCGCTGCCGTTGGCATCCTGTTCGATGATGACGATGAACGGGGTGGCCTTGTCGAAGAAGGTCAGGTTCAGCGCTTCGGCGTTGAAGCGGAAATAGTTTTCCCACATGGCCTCGAAGGCTGACAGGCCGGCGAGTTCGCGCTGGGCGGATTTGAGCAGCGAGACGACATGGGTGTAGCTATCGATGGCGCAGAGTGCCGTCAGCCGGGCGGCGGGCAGCGGGCGCAGGCGCAGCACGCACCGGGTGATGATGCCGAGCGTGCCTTCCGAGCCGATGAACAGCTGGCGCAGGTCGTAGCCGGTATTGTTCTTGACCATCCTGTTGAGCGAGGACAGCACGGTGCCATCGGCCAGCACGGCTTCGAGACCCAGCACGTTGTCGCGGGTGACGCCGTGGCGGATGACGCGGATACCGCCGGCATTGGTGGAGAGATTGCCACCGATCTGGCAGGAGCCACGCGCACCGAGATCGATCGGCAGCAGGAAGCCGGCGGTTTCGGCCACGAGTTGCGCGACTTCCAGCGGCGTGCCGGCAAGCACCGTCATGGTGCCGGCGGCCGTGTCGACGTCCTCGACACCGGACATGCGCTCCAGCGATATGGCGATGTCGCCACCCCGCGCATTGGCGCCGCCGGCAAGGCCGGTGAGGCCGCCCTGCGGCACGACGGGCTGGCGATGGCGGTCGCAGATGGCAAGAGCAAGCGAAACCTGTTCGGTATTCGATGGGCGCAGGACGGCGAGCGGCAGGGATTTGCCGGTGGTGCTGGCATCGCTGCGGTAGCGTTCGCCGATGGCTTCGCCGGTCAGCACGGTTTCGGTGCCCAGCGCTTCAATCAGATCGTCAATGACGGTCATGGGGATGCTCTCCTGATCAGGCGGCAACGGGCGCGTGGAGGAAGGACGGCAGGTCGGCGAGCGTCCTGCAACCGAGCTGGGCCATGGCGCCGGACAGTTCGGCCTTGAGGATATCAATCAGGTGACCGCCGCCGGCAGCGCCGATGGCGGCGCTGGCGAAGATGAAGGGGCGGCCGATGAGGACGAAATCGGCACCGAGCGCCAGCATGCGGGCAACGTCCAGACCGGAGCGGATGCCGCCATCGGCTGCGATCAGCACATCGGGGCCAAGAGCGCGGCGGATACCGGGCAGGACCGAAACGGCGGTGGGGGCGGCATCGAGCTGGCGGCCGCCATGGTTGGAGACGATCAGTCCGTCGGCACCGAGCGCCAGATAGGCTTGCGCTTCCGTCACATCGAGCACGCCCTTGATCAGCAGTTTGCCCTTCCAGGCATCGCGGATGCGGCGGACGCGGTCTGCGCCGATAGGACCGGTCATGACGCGGCCGACGAATTCGGCCGATTGCTTCAGCGAGGCACCCTTCGGATAATAGGGCGACAGGTTCTCGAAATCGGGAATGCCGTGGCGCAGCACATGGCTTGCCCAGTGCGGGTGGGTGGCGATCTGGACCATCGTCTTCAGATCGAGGATTGGCGGCACGGACATGCCGTTGCGGATATCGCGCTCGCGGCGGGTGGGAGCGGGGATATCGACCGTCAGCACCAGCGTCTGGTAGCCGGACCGGGCCGCACGGGCAATCATGTCGGATTCCATGACCAGATCATTGGGCGGATAGAACTGGAACCAGCCATTGTCGCCGGCGATCGGCCCGATGGCTTCCATGGCGCGGTTGGCGAAGGTCGAGAGTACATGCGGGATGTTGTGGGCCTTGGCCGCTTGCGCCAGCGGCACCTCGCAGCCGGGCCAGAGCAGGCCGGCAAGGCCGAGCGGGGCGACGCCGAAGGGCGCTTCGAAGCGCTTGCCGAACAGGGTGATGCTCATATCCGGGGAGGGAGCTTCCGACAGATAGCGTGGCATCAGCTCGATCGTATCGAGGCTAGCGACATTGCGCCGGACGCCGCTTTCGCGTCCGAGACCGCCGATCAGGTAATCATGCACGAACCCCGGCATGCGCCGCGCTGCGGCCGCTTCCATGTCGGGGATGCAGGGGAAACGTCTGTGCAGGGGGATCATGCTGGCCGGATGCTCCTTGATTCGATGCGGACCTTAGCGGGTCTGGAGGGATGGCGGAAAGGCCCTCGTCCCGGCCATTGCACCGTCGGCCGCCGTCTCCACAGGCTTGCGGTCATGCCACGTCTCCGCTTGAGGGTTCGGCGCGGGACTTGCGGAGAAGATAGAGGCCATAGAGCGGCAGGACCGATGCCAGAGCGTAGAGTTCCGCAGCGCTCCAGAGCTGGCCGGCGGGACCGACATCCAGCGTGAAGATGCAGAAATCCCAGGCGGCGTGCAAGGCGATCACGGGATAGAGCGAGCCTGTTCTGATCCGGATGGCAATGAACAAAATGCCAAGGCCAAAGGTGAAGATCGCCTGCGGGATCGCTGCGGAAAAGCCTGTCGAAAAACCGTTGAGCAGATGAACCGCACCGAACAGCGGGCTGGAAATCCAAACGGTCGACCGGATCGAGCAGCATGACCGCAATGCCTTGAACAGGATGCCGCGGAACATCAGTTCTTCGGACATACCGATCAGGAGAGTGTTGATAAAAATGGAGGCAATGACCCCGGGGGCGGGGAGACCGAACAGCACCATGACGCAGCAGAAAAACGCGATGTAGACCAGCGGCAACCAAAGCAAGGACAGCGACCGCACGGAGACCGGCGCATTGAACCCGAGGTCGCTCCAGCGGCAGATGAACGCAACGCCCGTGAGGAAGACGATCGCGGCGACGAAGGCCGTATGCACGCCATGGGTGAGCGGATCGGCAGTGGAACCATTGAAACCGGCACTGATCGCTCCGCCGACAATGGTGATCGCGGTCCATATCGTCAGGACCATCAGGGACAGGCCCAATCGATTGTTGAATATGCCCATCGGGTTACCAACTCCTCGCGTCTCTTTCCGGCAGGCTGTCGAGTACGCTCCAGCCCTGGCTCCTATCAGCAAAGTCACCCTCAGTGGAAGAGAACGGGGCATGTTCAGCCTGTTGTCAGCTGTATCGTCGAGAGAGGCGGGCGGCATCTGTCGCCACGCAACGAAGGACTTTTCAAATGGTTAGAATTCCACGCGCCATCCTGGCCACCGTCGCAGCAACCGCTTTGACGTTCACGGCTTTCCCCTCCTGGGCCGACACGACGATCAAGGTACTCGAAAGTGGCGAAGGCGGCGGCGCCATGTCGCTCAAACTGGATCCGCCGACGGCCAGCCCCGGCCCGATTACCTTTGCCGTCCACAACGACGCCATGTCGGAAGAGCACGAGATGGTTGTGGTCAAGCTCAAATCGGCAGATCAGAAGATTCCTTTGATCAAGGCCAAGCACCGGATCGATGAATCCAAGCTGAAGAGCATGGGCGAAGTCGCCGATCTGAAACCCGGCGCCGATGGAGAACTGAAAACCAATCTGAAGGCCGGAACCTATCTGGTGTTCTGCAACCTCAAGGGCCACTACGAGGCCGGCATGCAGACCATGCTGACGGTCAAGTAAGACGACGAAAACGAAGCGCCATCCGGCACTTTCTCCCGTCGATGCGGAGAAGGTGCCGGATGGGCAATTGAAGTATTCTACGCCGCTTCCCGCACCAGCGCCTGCGCCATGCAATGGATGCCGCCGCCGGTCTTGGAGATTTCGCTCATGTCGATGGCGGCGACTTCGAAGCCGCGGGCGCGGAGGTTTTCGATCAGGGTTTTGGAGGATGTCGGCGCGATGACGCGGTCCTTGCCGAGCGACATGAAGTTGCAGCCGAGCGCCATCGTGTCCTGGAAGGGCACGTCGATAATCTCGTGGCCCTTGGCCTTCAGCCAGTCGACGATGCCCGGTTCGGTGCAGGCAAGGCATACAGCCGTCAATTTCGGGGCGATCGGCACGACCATCAGGTCGATATGGACGTAATATTCGTCGATGAAGGCAAGACGGGTTTCCCAGCCTTCCTTTTTGAACCAGTCCTCGACCTGGCGGGCGCCTTCCTCCTGCGTGCGGGCGCCGCCGCAGCCGATCAGCACGACGCCGTCCTCGATGACGTTGAAATCACCGCCCTCGAAGGTTCCGGCCGTCACCATGTCGTAGATGGGGATGCCGAGCTTTTCATAGGTGCGGATGGCGGCATAGTTTTCGCCGCGCCGCCACCAGTTGGCCATGGCGGTGATGATGGCGCCATAGGGCGTCATGACACTGCTGTCGCGCGAATAGACCTGCATCGGCAGTTCCGGCGTCGGTTCGTGCCAGTGGATCTTCACGCCGAAATGCTCGTAGGCCGACACCAGTTCCTTGTGCTGCGACTGCGCCACCTGGATATTGCAGGGCGCCTCGCGCAAGTGCTTGCGCGACAGCGAACTGGTGGAGAGGTGCCTGAGATACGCCGGCGAGCCGAGCAGCACGTCGGTCAGCGGATCGGTCTCGTTCTTGAAGCCCCAGCGGGTGAGGGGGGCTGTGCCGCCCTTGGGATTGCGACGCTGAAGCGAAAAGGGCTCGTTGAACTGCATGATCATGCCTCCGGGGTTGAGGGTTTGGGAATCCACCAGTCCCGGCCACGGGCGGTGGTCACATATTCGGGCCAGCGGAAATCAATGGGCGGTGGGTAGTCGCAAAGCGGCGGTATCCATCTGGAGCCGCCGATGCCGCCGCCAGTGCGCTCGAGGAATTCGGTTTTGGCGGCGGTGCGAACCGTTTCGTCTTCCAAAAGCCGGATGGCAGACAGGGCAAGGGTCTTTGCTGCGCAGAGCACGGTCGGGTCGATGGTGGCGGGGATGCCGCCGAGCGCGTTCGAAACCCAGACGGGATAGGTATAGCCGGCCGGCGCCTTCAGGGCAGGACGGGCGATATAAAAGCGGGCGGTCGGGGCGTGCCAGCTCATGTCGGTATAGTCGTCCGAGGTGGAGTTGAGCTGCGAGGGAGCAAGATCGCGGCGCAGGATGGCATCCGCGTCCTGTGGCGAAATCAGCTTTTCCATCTCGTCGATGAAGGGTTCATCCATCGCTTCCACGCCGAGATTGGCCTGGATCTCGCGGGCGACAGTTTTCGCGGCCTTATCCCAGCGG
This sequence comes from Rhizobium herbae, assembly GCF_017873135.1. Taxonomy (GTDB): domain Bacteria; phylum Pseudomonadota; class Alphaproteobacteria; order Rhizobiales; family Rhizobiaceae; genus Pararhizobium; species Pararhizobium herbae. Next base: position 298,034 of record NZ_JAGGJV010000007.1, read on the forward strand.
GGCGGGCCGACGGTCTGAAGCGCGTCCCAGACGAGATTTGCCATCGCATGGTTGGCAAGGCCGGGGCGGGATTTCGACACCCAATGACGCCCGTACCGGCAGCCGGTCATGGCCGCCGCAGCTGCCGCGTTGCGGTCGAGAACCGAAGTGACCTGTTCGGCCATGGCAATGGTCGGCACGCGGATCATGTACTGGATTTCGGCAAGGCCGGCGGGAAGATTGTCGGCGGTCGCCTGTCCGGCGGTCAGGATCGCCTCGCTGATCGACCAGCCGCCCTGATGGGTGAGCATCGAGTCCCGCAAGGCTTTTGAGGCCATATACATGGTCATCAGCGCATCGTTGGCGCCGGGGGCACGAACCGCCGAATGGGACTGCGGGATCGGCGCATCGTCGCTGCGGCCCCAGGCTTCCGGCTGATCGCAGACGAAGCGGTAGATCATCGAATAGGCGGCGCCACAGTGGGTGTCCCAGCGCACCGTGTTGCACATCGGCAGCATGTAGAACGGGTGAAAGGAGAACATGCCGTCGAGGCCGTCGTAATAACCTTGTGCCGCGTGGATGGGCTTGGAGCCGCGGACCTTTTCGGCGGGTTCGCCGGTGAAGCGCAGCGTGCCCCCGATATTGTGCCGCTGCATCGCAGCCCTGGTGGCGAGCAGGCCGCCGAGCGAACCGACGCCCAGCGCCGAATGCGGATCGGTGTGACCGCCGGCCTCGAAGCTCAGGCCATCGCGGGGCTCTCTTTTCGTTGTTGCCGCCTGGCAATTGCCGGGAACGGCGTCGTATTCCGCATACATGCCGATCGTTGGGCCGGGGCCGTTGCTCCATTCGGCGCAGAAGGCGGTCGGCATGCCGGCCGAGCCTTCCTCGACGGAAAAGCCCTGTTTGCGCAAGAGATCGACGTACCAGGCGGCGGATTCGTATTCGCGCCAGGCGGTTTCGCCATACGAAAAGATCTGCGCCGTCCAGTCCGACAGGTCGGCCCGGAGGGTGTCGACATAGGTCAGGGCGGAGGTCTGGGCGGCGGATATCGGCACGCGGGCTTCGTTTCGCTGGAGAAATCGGCTGAGCTGCTGTGGTCAGTTAAACGCCGATCCGTTTTTCGAAAAAGTGAAATGTTTTCCCGTCTTCGACAAATTAAGTTCGCCAATGCTCAAAATCCGGTCTAGCTTTGAGAGACGATCAGGAGAGGGCCGATGCAGAGAATTCCATCCACCCAGGCTTTGCGCGCGCTGGAAAGTTTCGCGCGCCATGGCACGGTCTGGAAGGCGGCCGACGAGCTGAACCTGACGCGCAGCGCCATCAGCCATCAGCTGCGCCTGCTGGAGCGGGAACTCGGCTTCCAGATCTTCAACCGCGTCGGCACGCGCATCGAACTGACCGAGCAGGGGCTGGGCTACGCGGCCGATATCCGCCAGGCGCTGAACGCCATTGCCGGCTCCGCCTCGCGCCATGCCAGCCGCGGCGTCAGCGGTTCGATCACGGTCAGCTGTCCGCCGGGCTTTGCCTCCAACTGGCTGTGCAACTACATCTCGCATTTCCGCGATGCCTATCCGGATGTGCGGATTTCGATCGTTACGCCACGCCGGCTCGACGATATCAGCAATCCCGATGTCGATGTGTTCATCGCGTTCGGCACGGGAAACTGGCCGTCGATGCAGGTGGAGCTGATCGTCGAGGTCGAGTTTGCGCCGCTGTGCAGCCCGGTTCTGCTCAACAAGATCGGCGGGCTGAACGATCCCAGCGACATCAAGAAGATGTGCCTGCTGCACCTTACCGACTACGAGGACTGGGAGACCTGGCTGGCGCTGGCCGGTGTCGACCAGAGCTACGCCTCGACCGGCATCATCTTCTCCGACATGAACCTGGTTTTCGCCGCGACCCTCTCCGGACAAGGCGTTGCCGTCGGCGACCGCTTCACCTGCCGCCACGCGATGAACAGCGGCCAGCTGGTGCAGCCGTTCGATATCAGCATCAATTCCAGCCGCTCCTACTATCTGGTGACGTCGGAGGCCAAGGCCGACAATCAGGCCGTCGTCGCCTTCAGCTCGTGGCTGCGCTCCGAGATGCTTAAAAATGACGCAGACACCTGAGTTTTCGCCCATGGAACGGGCGACGCTTGGCAAATTTTATTTGTCCAAGCGGGGAAAAGATTTCGTTTGTTCTGCTGCTAAAACACTCCTACGATTTCGGCGTTGAAAAGGAGCGTCGATGCAGAGCGGACACGAGGCGGCCGAAATCACAGCGGAAGGAATCGGCAAGGCCTATGGTGATTTCCATGCCCTGCGCGATATCTCGCTGACGATCGGTTCCGGTGAATTCCTGACGCTTCTGGGGCCATCGGGCTCCGGCAAAAGTACCTTCCTGATGATCCTTGCCGGCTTCGAGACGCCGACCTCCGGGCTGCTGCGCAAGAATGGCGCCGATATCACAACGGTCCCGGCCGAGAAGCGGGCCTTCGGCATGGTCTTCCAGGGCTATGCGCTGTTTCCGCACATGACCGTCGAACAGAACATTGCCTTTCCGCTCAAGGTTCAGGGACGTCCGGACGCCGACATCAAGCGGAGCGTCGATACCATCATCGACCGCGTCGGCTTGCGCGGGCACGAGAAGAAACGGCCGTCGGGACTGTCGGGCGGCCAGCAGCAGCGTGTCGCCTTGGCGCGGGCGCTTGTATTCGAACCCTCGGTCCTCCTGCTCGACGAGCCGTTTTCGGCGCTCGACAAGAACCTGCGCTCCTCGATGCAGGAAGAGGTCCGGCGGCTGCACCAGGAGACGGGCACCACCTTCGTTTTCGTCACCCACGACCAGTCCGAGGCCTTAGCGCTGTCCACCCGCATCGGCATCTTCAATCACGGGCAGTTGCAGCAACTCGGCACGCCGAAGGACGTCTACGAGCGGCCGGCCAACCGGTTTGTCGCCGAATTCCTGGGCGACGTGAATTTCCTGTCGCTCTCTGGCGTCAAGGCGACGGCTGACGGGGCCGAGGGCCTGTTCGAAGGCCATCCGATGCGGATCTGCGCGCCGGGCCAACCGGTGAGCGAACATTTCGCCATCCGGCCGGAGCATATGGTGATGTTCGAGCAGGCGCCGGCCGAGGGCAACATGCTGAAGGCGGAGATCGGCGAGATCACCTATCTCGGCGCCGAAACGCGCTTTGGGCTGAAGACGCCGGGAGGAATCGACCTCGTCCTGCAGATGCCGACGCGTGAGGTGAAGAGCGCCTTCCAGCCGGGGCGGCAGGTCTGGGCCGGCTGGCCGGCCAATCAGGGTTTCTTTCTGTAAGTGCCTAAACGAGCGACGCCGATAAAGGCGCGCCGAAAAAACCAGAGGAGAACGTCATGACCGATACATTCGAAAAGGCCGGGCAGATCGCGATCTCGCGCCGGCGGTTTACCCAGATGGCAGCATTCATGCTGTCGGCAAGCCCGATCGCGCTGGGCGCGACGCGCGGCTGGGCAGCGGAAGGCGAACTGGTCTTCGTCAACTGGGGCGGCGACGCAGGCCCCGCCTATGACAAGGCTTATGGCGCACCGTTCAAGGAAGAAGCCGGCATCACGGTCAAGCAGGACGGCTCCGGCCCGACGGAAGGCGCTGTCGCGGCGCAGTTCGAAAGCGGCAAGCCGGCCTGGGATATCGTCGATATCGATCCTTTCTCGGCGCAGGCGCTCGGCAAGAAGGGCATGATGGAGCCGATCGACTATGCGGTCGTCGACAAGGCGAAGATGCGCGAAGGCTTCGGCTGGGAATTTGCCGCCTCGACCTACTTCTTCTCCTATATCATCGCCTACGACGCCTCGAAATTCGGCGACAAGGTGCCGACGGGCATGGCCGACTTCTTCGACGTCGAGAAATTCCCCGGCAAGCGCTCGCTCTACAAATGGGGTGCGGGCATGTGGGAAGCAGCGCTTCTCGCCGATGGCGTCGAGCCGGCCAAGCTCTATCCGCTCGACCTCGAGCGCGCCCACAAGAAGATCGCCGCCTTCAAGGACAATGTGGTTTCCTATTGGGGCGGCGGCGCGGAAAGCCAGTCGGTGCTTCTGAACGGCGAGGCCTCGATGGCGCTGATCTGGTCGACCCGCGCCGGCCTGATCGAGAAGGACTCCGGCGGCTCGATCAAGTTCATCTGGGACCAGGGCCTGATTTCGCCCGGCGCCATGGGCGTGATCAAGGGCAATCCCGGCGGCAAGGACGCGGCAATGAAGTTCATCGCCTCGGCGCAGGACCCGAAGAAGCAGATCATCATGTTCGAGATGCTCGGCCAGGGGCCGGCAAACCCGGCCGCCGATGCGCTGCTGCCGCCGGAACAGGCCAAGCTCAACCCCGTCGATCCGGCCAACATGAGCAAGCAGATCGCGCTCGACATGGCCTGGTACGAGACCAACTACGGCCCGGCGCTGGACGAGTATACAAAGATCATTTCGGCGTAAGTCGTTCTTCCTCTTCTCCCCAGCGGGGAGAAGTGCCGAGTGAAACGAGGCGATGAGGGGGATCTCTCCACGATTTCGGAGCAAGCCGTCCCCTTCATCCGGCCCTGCGGGCCACCTTCTCCCCGCTGGGGAGAAGAGGGAGGTTGCCGCCCTATCCCGCAAACGAACGGAAACGCGAGAACCAGAAAGGAGAGCCGCCATGACATTCGACAAACTGAAACCGGCTCTGCTGCTCGGGCCGCTGGTGCTGTTTCTCGGACTTGCCTATCTCATTCCCTTCCTCGGCGTCATGCAGTGGAGCGTCACCCTGCCGGAGCCGGGGTTTTCGCAATATGGCAAGGCGGTTTCCGATCCGCTGATCCAGTCGGTGTTCATCCGCACCTTTCGCATCTGCCTGATCGTCACGGTCTGCGCGGTCACTGCTGCCTATGCGATTGCCTATGTCTGGGTGCGCGGCACGCCGGTTCAGCGGCTGGTGACGGAGCTCTGCATCCTCATTCCATTCTGGATTTCGGTGTTGACCCGCGCCTTCGGCTGGGTGGCGCTGCTGTCCAATCGCGGGCTGATCAATACCTGGCTGCAATCGGCCGGCATCATTTCCGAACCGCTGACCATGGTGCGCAACGAGTTCGGCGTCGTGCTCGGCATGATGCATTTTCTCATTCCCTTCGCGGTGTTTCCCATCGCTTCGGCCATGCGCAGCCTGGATGAGCGGGTGTTTCTGGCCGCACGCGGCATGGGCGCATCACGGCTGCGGATCTTCTGGTCGATCTTCGTGCCGATGACGACGCCGGGCATTCTCGGCGCGGCGCTGATGGTCTTCGTCTTCGCGCTCGGCTTCTTCATAACACCTGCCATCCTCGGCGGCGGTCGCAGCGTCATGATCGCGGAACTCATCTATCTACGCATTTTCCAGAGCCCGGACTGGGGGCTGGGGGCTGCCGTCAGCGTCATCCTGATGATCTTCGTGGCCCTTCTGCTGGTGCTGATGCTGCGCTTCGTGCGGCCCAACAAGATGCTGGGCTGAGCCGATGTCGATGAAGCCCACACCGATTGCCGTTTTCCTTGCGTTCGCGGTGGCACTGTTCCTGCTTCTGCCGCTGATCGCCGTGGTGCCGGTGTCGTTCACCCCGGCGCGCTTCCTGTCGATGCCGACCGATGTCTGGTCGCTGCGGCATTATCAGGCTTTGCTCGACAATCCCGCCTGGCTGCAAAGCGTCTGGCTCAGCCTGCGCATCGGCATCCTGAGTTCCCTGATCGCGACGCTTTTGGCGCTGGCCTTCAGCCTCGGCATCTGGATGTTCCGGCCGTGGTTCGGCAGCCTGCTGTTCGGCTTTGTGCTTTTGCCGATGGTGGCGCCGCCGGTGGTGTCGGCGATCACGCTCTATTTCTTCCTGACGACGCTGTCCAAGGTCAACGATATCGTCGCCTACGACACCTGGGTCGGGGTCGCCATTGCCCATGCGGTGATGATTGCGCCGTTCGCGGTGGTGATGGTGACCGTGGCACTGGCGCAGGTGGACCGGCGGATCGATCTCGCCGCGCGCGGTTTCGGTGCCTCCGTCAGCCAGCGGATCTTCAAGGTCATCCTGCCCAACATCAAGTTTGGCGTGTTCACCGCCTTCTTCCTGTCCTTCGTGCTGTCCTGGGAGGAAATCGGCGTGACGCTGTTCATCACCAGCGTCGATGCGGTGACCCTGCCGCGGATGATGTGGATGGGGCTGCGCGACAATATCGATCCGGCGATTGCGGCGATCTCGGTGATCCTGATCGGCATCGTCATTACGGTGATCCTCGTGAAGACCGCCGTGACCTTCACGCTTTCCCGAAAGACCTGAGACGAAGCGCTGTGGATTTTTCCACGCCTTATAATTGTACAGTCGTATAACAATAAAAGAGACGAGGAACACCCACATGATCAGCACCGGCATGTATCTGACGAAACTGCTCGTCTCCTATGGCGTCGACACGGTCTTCGGCATTCCGGGCGTCCACACCGTCGAGCTCTATCGCGGGCTGGCCGGCAGCCCGATCCGGCATGTGACGCCACGGCACGAGCAGGGGGCGGGCTTCATGGCCGATGGTTATGCGCGGGCGACCGGCAAGCCGGGCGTCTGCTTCATCATCACTGGGCCGGGCATGACCAATATCGTCACGGCGATGGGGCAAGCCTATGGCGACAGCATTCCGATGCTGGTGATCTCGACCGTCAATGCCCATGGCCGGATGGGCTCGGGCGAAGGCTGGCTGCATGAACTACCGAACCAGCAGGCGCTGGTGAGCGGTGTCTCGGCCTTCAGCTGCACGGTCAACCGGCCGGAGGAACTGGCGCCGGCGCTGGCGCGCGCCTTCGCCGTCTTCGACAGCGCCCGGCCGCGACCGGTGCATATCGAGCTGCCGATCAACGTGATGCTGGCCTCGGCCGAGCATCTGGCGGTTCCCGAAAAGCCTGTCCGTCTGACACGTCCGGCCGGAGACGCAGAGGCGCTGAAGGCGGCGGCCGCACTGCTCGATGGGGCGAAGACGCCCGTCATCCTTGCGGGCGGGGGCGCGATCCGCGCGGCTGCGCAGATCCGGGCGCTGGCGGAAAGGCTCGATGCGCCGGTGGCGATGACGACAAACGGACGCGGAATCCTGCCACCGGGCCATACGCTGGCCGTCAATCTTTCGGCAAGCATGCCGGCGACCCGGTCGCTGATAGAGCTGGCCGACGTGGTGCTCGGCATCGGCACGGAGCTCGGGCCGACCGATTACGACATGTACGAGGACGGGTTCTTCTCCATTCCCGGCGCCTTCATCCGCGTCGATATCGACCCGGCGCAGCTGATGCGGACGCGCGCGCCTGAGATCGGCATTGTCGGAGACGCGGCGAAATGCGCGGCCGCTTTGCTGGATCTGGTGTCGGCGCGTGTGCAGGACGGTGCTGCGCGGGCGGCGCAGGTCGAAACGCTCGTGCACCACGATGTTCCATCCGCCATGCTGGACGATCTCATCATTCTCGAAACGATCCGCGATACGCTGCCGGACGTGCTGATCGCCGGGGATTCGACCCAGCTGGTCTATGCCGGCAACACAGCTTACGAAGCGGCATATCCAGGCTCCTATTTCAACTCGGCGACCGGCTATGGGACGCTTGGCTACGGCCTGCCGGCGGGCATCGGCGCCAAGGTCGGCCGGCCGGATCGTCCGGTCGTGGTTCTTGCCGGGGATGGCGGTCTGCAGTTTTCGCTGGCCGAGCTTGCCTCGGCGATGGAGGCGAAGGCACCTGTCATCCTGATGCTGCACGACAATGGCGGTTATGGCGAGATCAAGTCCTATATGGTCGCCAAGAACATCCCGCCGCTCGGCGTCGACCTGCACACGCCGGATTTCATCGCCATCGGCCGTGCCTATGGCTGGCATGCGGAGCGGCTGGAAAGCTATGACGCCTTGAAGCCGGCGCTGGAGGCGGCACTGGCACGCGGCGTGCCGACGATGCTGGTCTTCGGCGACGCGGTCCGCGCGCAGGCGGCGGGCGGGAAGCGTTAGCCGGGTCGCGGTCACTCGGCCGGTTGCGGCCGTGCCAGCGACATGGCCGCATAGCCGCCAGCAGTCAAAAGGATGATCACAAACACATAGATATCCGCCGTCGCCGCCAGCCCGACCGCGCGCGACAGGAAACCGGCCAGGATGGCGGGAATGCTGAAGGCGAGATAGCTCTGGACATAATAGGCCGACAGCAGGCCGGCGCGTTCCTCCGGCTTGGCGAGCGGCATGATCGTGCTGACGGCACCAAGGAAACAGGAGCCGAAGCCGAACCCGGCAATGATCGTGCCGGAAAACAGCAGCGCGACCAGACCGGAATGGACGCCGGCAACGACGACGAGCAGGCCGGCCATCATGGAAAAAGCGCCAAGCGTCAGGTTGGCGCGGGCCGGCTTCTGCCGCCGGAGGAAGACCGCGAGCGCGCCGCTGACGGTGAGGGCTGCGACGGTCAGGCCGCCGGTCACCGGCGAATGGTTGCCGGTGGCAGCGCCGACGAGCGACGGCATCAGCGAGAGATAGAAGCCGCCGAGCGACCAGATCGAGATATTGATCGGCGTGATGGCCATCAGCGATGCGCGGACCTGTGGCGGAACGCCGACATGTGGACGCAGCGACGCCAGCGCTCCGGGCTTGGATTCAGCGGTTTCGGCAACGCTCCAGACGAAGACCGCCTGCAACAGCAGGGCGGCGAAGACGACGATGTAGACGAGGCGCATCGGGTCCGGCGCGAACTGCACGAGCGCGCCGGCGCCGAGCGCTCCGACAGCCATGCCGAGAAGCGGCGAAATGCTGTTGACGATCGGCCCCGTCGTCTTGTTGGCATCGACCAGCGCAGCACCAATGGCGCCGCTGGCAGCACCGGTGGCGATGCCCTGAACGATCCGGGCGGCGATGAGCCAGGAAGGGCTGTCGGCAGCCATGAACAGCAGCATGGCCGCTGCCTGCAGCAGGATAGAGACGAAGATGACCGGGCGTCTGCCGATATGATCGGACAACGAGCCGACGATCAGCAGCGTCGTCAAGAGGCTGAAGGCATAGACGCTGAAGATGAAGGTGAGCAGGATCGGCGAGAAGTGCCAGCTCTCCTGATAGAGATGATAAAGCGGCGTCGGCGCCGCGGAGGCGGCGAGGAATGTGATCAGGGTCGTTGCGTGAAAGCTCAAGGCCCAGCGCCGCCTGGCGGGGGAAAGTCCGCCGGAAAGATATTCACTTTTGCTCGACATGGCGCTATGGTCCCTAAAAGCTAAAATATTGCGTTAGCTCTTGTAGCGCGAAACGCACTTAAAAGCAAATTATTTGCTTTAGTGATCGTGTGCCTGGCAGAAAGCGAAGATGGCGTCGATGAACATTCGGGAAAATATCAGGCCGGGCGGGCGCAGTGCCCGCGTCCAGGCTTCGGTGCACAAGGCGGTGCGCGACCTCCTGTCCAAGATGGACCGCAACGAGGTGACGATCCCGCTGATTGCGACCGAGGCTGGCGTCACGCCCTCGACGATCTACCGGCGCTGGGGCGACCTGCAGGAGCTGCTCGCCGACGTGGCTGTCGAACGCCTGCGTCCCGATGCGCCGCCGAAGGATACCGGCTCGGCGCGCTCGGACCTCGAACACTGGGCCGAGCAATATGCCGACGAAATGGCCTCCGGGCCGGGCCGGGCGATGATCCGGGACGTGCTATCAAGCGTCGGGGCGGACACGCGGAATGCCGGCAAATGCTGCGGCTATACCCGCGAACAGGTGCAGGCAATTGCAGAGCGGGCGCGTGATCGCGGTGAGGAATTTCCGGATGTGGAAACGGTGATCGATGAGGTCGTGGCCCCGATCATGTATCGCATCCTTTTCGATGACGCACCGCCGACCTCCGCGAAGGTCCTGTCACTGGTCGAGCGCTTGTTTCCGCAACGGCGTTAGCGGCTGTTCGGCGCACCTTGAACTCGGTCGCCCGATGTAATACCTTCATCAAAACATTCCTTACCGAGGTGCGAAATGAGCGCGACTGTGACGACGAAGGGTCAGGTGACCATCCCGAAGCCGGTGCGGGACTTTCTCGGCATCGTGCCGGGAACACGGGTGGATTTCCAGCGCGCCGCCGACGGCAGCGTGGTGTTGACGCGCGCCGACGACAAACGGCCTGCCAGCCGCTTCAGCAAGCTGCGCGGCCATGCCGGAAAGGGATTGAGTACCGATGCGATCATGGCCCTGACGCGCGGTGACGAGTGACGCTGGTCGATACCAACGTTCTGCTCGACGTGGTGACGGACGACCCGACGTGGGCGGACTGGTCGATCGAACAACTCGAAGCCGCTGCACTGCGCGGCCCGCTGCTGATCAATGATGTCGTCTATGCCGAGCTTGCAGTGCGCTACGAGCGGATCGAGCGGCTGGAGACGTTTCTGTCCGACGCCGGGCTCGACATGGCAGCCATGCCACGTTCGGCGCTCTTTCTCGCCGGAAAAGTGTTCCAGAAGTACCGCAGGGCAGGCGGCTCGCGCACCGGCGTCCTGCCGGATTTCTTCATCGGCGCCCATGCCGCCATCGACCGTGTGGACCTGTTGACCAGGGACACGGCGCGCTACCGGACCTATTTTCCGACCGTGAAGCTGATCACGCCGGATCGGTAGAGCGACGCTGACTGTCGGCGGTTGCCGGGCAGGTGCTGCCCGGCCTTTTGCCACTCAGATCATGCCGGATTCCGGCGGGATGGGCTTTTCCTTCGGCTTGTAGCCGACGGACCTGAGCGCGACGTAGAAGACCGGGGTCAGGAACAGGCCGAGAATGGTGACGCCGAGCATGCCGGAGAAGACGGCCGTGCCGAGCGACTGGCGCATTTCGGCGCCCGGGCCTGTGGCGATCATCAACGGCACGACGCCGAGGATGAAGGCGAAGGCGGTCATCAGGATCGGGCGAAGGCGAAGACGGCTGGCCTCGATTGCGGCATTGACCGGGTTCATCCCGTCGTCCTGGGCCTGGCGCGCGAACTCGACGATCAGGATGGCGTTCTTGGCTGCAAGTCCGATGAGGACGATCAATCCGATCTGGGTGAGGATGTTGTTGTCCTGGCCCCTCAGATGCACGCCGACCAGAGCGGCCAGTACGGCCATCGGCACGACGAGGATGATCGCCAAGGGCAGGATCCAGCTTTCATACTGGGCCGACAGCGCCAGGAACACGAAGATCACCGAGAGAGCGAAGATGAAGATCGCCGTATTGCCGGTATTGCGCTCCTGGAAGGCGAGGTCCGTCCATTCGAACGAGGTGCCGGGCGGCAGGATCTGGCCCGCGAGAGCCTCCATCTTGTCGAGCGCCGTGCCGGTCGAGACGCCGGGGGCAGGATTGCCCTGGATCGGGACCGAGACGTACATGTTGTAGCGCTGGACGAGCGAGGGGCCGGTGGTGTCGCGGATATCGACCAGCGTTCCGAGCGGCACCAGCGCGCCGGTGGCGGAGCGGACCTTCAGGGCGAGAATATCCTCCCGCTCCAGCCGGTACTGCTGGTCTGCCTGGGCCCGCACCTGATAGACGCGGCCGAAGGCGTTGAAGTCGTTGACATAGGAGGTGCCGAGGTTGATCGACAGCGTTTCGAAGATGTTGGGGATCGGCACGCTCAGCGCGCGTGCCTTGTCGCGGTCGATCGCCAGGAAATATTGCGGGCTGGAAGCCGAGAAGGTGGTGAAGACGCCCGTCAGGCCTTCCGTCTGGTTGGCGGCACCCATCATCTGGTAGGCGAGACCGAGAGCGCGGCGCATGTCCGAGCTTTCGCGATCGACGATCTGCATCTTGAAGCCGCCGGAATTGCCGATGCCGCGGATCGACGGCGGCGGCACGGCGATGATGAAGGCTTCCTGGATCACCTGCATCGAGCCGTAGAGCTGGCCGATGATCTGGTTTGCGCTCTGCCCGTGCTTCAGGCGTTCCTCGAAGCTTTCGAACGGCGTGAAGATGACGCCGGAATTCGAGGCATTGGTGAAAGTCGCGCCGTTGAACCCGGCAAAGGCGACGGCGTCCTTGACGCCCGGCACCTTGCGCAGGATCTCGGTTGCCTTCTGGACCACGGCATCGGTGCGGGCCAGCGAGGCGCCGTCGGGCAATTGCACCACGACGATCGCATAACCCTGGTCCATGGTCGGCACGAAGCCGCGCGGCACGATCTGCGCCATGTACCAGGTGGATGCGAGCAATCCGAAAAAGACGACCAGGGTGGCGCCGAGCGCCACCTTTGTCGAGACGAGGTGGCGCACGGCCCAGGAATAGCCATGGGTCATCCGGTCGAAACCGTTGTTGAAACCGTTGGCAAGGCCCCTGGCGACGCGCGTCAACGGGTTGCGGGTTTCGTGGTGTTCCTGGTGCGGGCGCAGGATCAGGGCTGCGAGCGCCGGCGAGAGGGTCAGCGAATTCAGCGCCGAAATCGCCGTTGCCACGGAGATGGTGACGGCGAACTGCAGGTAGAACTGCCCGGAGATGCCGGGAATGAAGGCCGTCGGCACGAAGACCGCGATCAGCACCAGCGAGATGGCGATGACCGCTGTCCCGACCTCGTCCATGGTCACATGTGCCGCCTGTTTGGGCGTCATTCCCTTGGCCAGATTTCGCTCGACATTTTCCACCACGACGATGGCGTCATCGACGACGATGCCGATCGCCAGCACCAGCCCGAACAGCGTCAGCATGTTAAGCGAGAAGCCGAAGGCGAGCAGCAACGCGAAGGTACCGATCAGCGACACCGGGATGGCAACGATAGGGATCAGCGCGGTGCGCCAGGACTGCAGGAAGACCAAAACGACGATGGCGACCAGGATCGCTGCTTCGAGAATGGTCTTGTAGACCTCGTTGATCGATTCGGAGATGAATTCCGTCGGGTTGTAGACGATGGTGTATTCGAGGCCGGGCGGGAAATCCTTCTTCAGGGTTTCCATCGTCGCCTTGATCTGCTCGGAGGCCTCCAGCGCATTGGTGCCGGGCCGCGAGAAAATGCCCATGGCGACGGCCGGCTTGCCGTTCAGATAGCTGTTGGTCACGTAGTCCTTGGCACCGAGCTCGATGCGGGCCACGTCCTGCAACTGGACGAGGCGGCCGCTGGCCGTCGCCTTGACGATGACGTAGCGGAACTGGCGCGCGTCGCTGAACCGCCCTTCCGTCGTGACCGTATACTGAAACGCATTGTTGCCCGCGTTCGGCGGCCCGCCGATCGAACCGCCGGAAACCTGGACGTTCTGGTCGCGCAGCGACTGGACGACATCGCCCGACGTCATGCCGTAGGAGGCGAGTTTTTCGGGATCGAGCCAGATGCGCAGCGCATATTCGCGTTCGCCGAACAGGATGACGTCGCCGACCCCCTCAAGCCGCACCAGAAGGTCGCGGGCGCGGGTGCGGGCATAGTTGGAGACGTAGAGCTGGTCGTAGCGGTCGTTCGGCGAGATGAGATGCACGACCATCATCAGGTCGGGCGAGCTTTTTGCCGTGGTGATGCCGATGCGGCGGACCTCTTCAGGAAGGCGCGGTTCGGCGATCGAGACGCGGTTCTGGACGAGGACCTGCGCCTTGTCGAGATCGGTTCCGAGCTTGAAGGTGACGGTCAGCGCCATCGAGCCGTCGGCGGTGGAATAGGAGGACATATAGAGCATGTCCTCGACGCCGTTGATTTCCTGTTCGAGAGGGGTCGAGACCGTATTGGCAATGGTCTCGGCGTCGGCGCCCGGATAGGCGGTGCGAATGACGATGGTCGGCGGGGCGATCTCCGGATACTGGGCAACCGGAAGCTGGAAATAGGCGATGCCGCCGACGATCAGGAGGACGATCGACAGCACCGATGCGAAGATCGGCCTGTCCACGAAGAAATGGGCAAATCTCATTGGCCGTTCTCCGCCGTTGCGGCTTCTGGCGGCAGGACAACGAGCTTCGGATCGACGATCACGCCGGGCCGCAGCCGCGTCAGGCCGTTGACGACGAGCATTTCGTCACCCGTCAGGCCTTCGCGAATTACGCGGTAACCGTAGAGCCTCGGTCCCAGACGGACCGGCTTGGTCGAAAAGCTGCCGTCCTCGGCAACGACATAGACGACGCGCTGGTCCTGGTCGGAGCCGATCGCCTCGTCGGGAACGAGAATGCCCTTGTAGGTGTTGGAGGCGCTGACCTCGACGCGGCCGAAGAGACCCGGCTGCAAGACAAAATTCGGATTGTCGAAGCGGGCGCGCACGCGCATCGTGCCGGTTTCCTGGTCGACGCGGTTTTCGGCGAAATCAAGTTTGCCTTTGAAGGGTTTCTCCGTGCTGTCGGCGATGGTCACGAAGACGTCGAGCGATCCGCCCCCCTCCTGCAGGTTGCTGCCGTGTTCGCGGGCCACGCGAGCGTAGTTCAGCAGGCGGCGTTCATCGACGTCGAAATAGAAATCGATCGGGTCAAGCGAGACGATCGTCGTCAGCGCGGTCTGGTCGGCCTGCACCAGATTGCCGACCGAGATCAGGCGCCGGTCGATACGGCCGCTGAGCGGGGCCAGGATCGTGGTGTATTCCATGTCGAGCTTCGCACGGGCAAGGCTTGCCTCGGCACCGCGCAGATTGGCCTGCCCGGATTGCAGTTCACGGCGGCGGTCGTCCAGGGTGGATACGGAAAGCGTACCCTTCTGCACCAGCGTTTCCGTGCGCGCGAATTCCGACTCGGCAAAGGTCAGCGTGGATTTCGCGACTTCGAGAGACGACGTGGCGACGTCGAGCGCGGTCTTGAAGGGGCGCTGATCGATGACGAAGAGCGGGTCGCCCTTCTTGACCATGGCACCGTCCTTGAAATTGACCTGGTCGAGATAACCGCCGACGCGAGACCGAAGCGTGACCTCATCGACGGCTTCAAAGCGGCCGATGAACTCGTCGCTGTCGACGACATCGCGGACAACCGGCTTCGCCACGGTGACGGCGGCTTTCGGTTGTTCCTGCGCGGAGGCAGGGGTTGCAGGCAGAGCTGTGGAGAAAAGCAGTATTGCCGGAACAAGCCAGTGTCGTACCATGTGTAGGCCCCCTGAAGCGCATGATGCAGACAAGTCCCGCACCGCTGCGCGGGTCAGTTCGTGGAGTTTATCTGTGGTCGAACCTTGCCGGATTTCAAGTGGTCTATGGCAGATGGGACATGGGTTTGACCAAGCTGCTGGCAGTCAAAAATCTGTAAGTATTTCAATCGTTCGGATGTTTCGCCTGTCGATCGCGACCCGGCTTTTGAAGCTTCACCCCTATCGAACCGGCAATGCTCTTTTCAGGGTCAGCTTACAGTATTCGGATATGGTGTCACCACGGAAAAGACGTCGTCCGGCAGGCGCGGATCATTTAAGGTTTTGCTTCTGTTCGCAGTGGCGAAATCATGCCGGGAAGCGAGGCCTTCCGTCCGGGGAAAGGGCCTTTGGTCCGATAGCCCGGCGGGAAGCCCGAAAAAGGCCTGGATTTCGGAGACCATTGTCCTGCTCCTTCTGAGAGATCTGGTGGGGTTGAGGCTGTCGAGATGCATTGAAATTCGATTGCCGGGCCATGCGGCGGAGATTGTGCTACGCCCTTCCAGGTGGCGAGGCTCAGACCATGCCGCCATTGGCGCGCAGGACCTGGCCGTTGATCCAGGAGCCGTCCGGGCCGGCGAGGAAGGCGACCGAGGAGGCGATGTCTCCCGGGGTGCCGAGGCGTTCCAGCGGGTTCATCTTCGCCATGCGGGCAATCAGTTCTTCCGACTTGCCGTTGAGGAAGAGGTCGGTCGCCGTCGGGCCGGGAGCGACCGCATTGACGGTGATCGAGCGGCCGCGCAGTTCCTTCGAAAGGATTGCGGTCAGCGTTTCGACGGCTGCCTTGGTGGCAGCGTAGACGCCGTAATTTTCAAGCTTGAGGCCGACGACGCTGGTCGAGAAGTTCACGATACGGCCGCCATCGCGCAGGCGCTTTGCCGCTTCCCGCAAGGTGTTGAACGTGCCCTTGAGGTTGATGGCGATCTGGCGGTCGAACAGGGCATCCGAACTTTCGGCGAGCGGCGAAAGCGTCATGATGCCGGCATTGTTGATGAGCACGTCGACACCGCCAAAGGCGGCTTGCGCAGCATCGAACATGCGGCGGACGGCTTCCACGTCACTGACATCGGCTTTTACGGTCAGCGCACGGCCGCCCTTGTCTTCGATCTTCCGGGCCAGTGCCTCGGCCGGAGCAGCGTCGCCGGAATAGTTGATGACGACGGTGAAGCCATCCCCGGCGAGGCGTTCTGCAATGGCTGCGCCAATGCCGCGGGAGGCGCCGGTGACGATTGCGACCTTGTTGCTGTTGTCGGACATTTTCGTTCTCCTTGGTGACCTGCGCCGCAGCGCGTTTCGATGAGGAGAAGATGCCGCTTTTCATCCAGCGAATAATCGGCCATTCTTCCGCATCACTATTCGAAAATGGCGAACAATCCCCATGGACAGATTTGAGGCGATGCGCGTGTTTTCGCGCGTGGTGGAGCGTCGCAGTTTTACGCTGGCGGCCGAGGACACCGGGCTCCCGCGCTCCACCGTCACCGACGCGGTCAAGCAGCTGGAGGCGCGGCTTGGTGTTCGCCTGCTCCAACGGACGACGCGGCATGTCAGTCCGACGCTCGACGGCGAGGCCTATTACCGGCGGTGCCTGACCATCCTGTCGGATATCGAGGACGCGGAAGGGGCCTTTGCCGGCGCCAAGCCGAAAGGTTTGCTGCGCGTCGATGTGCACGGCAAGCTGGCGCGGCATTTCGTTCTGCCGGGACTGCCGGCTTTTCTGAAGGAATATCCGGATATCCAGCTCTATATGAGCGAGGGCGACAGGCTGGTCGACCTGATCAGGGAGGGGATCGACTGCGTGCTGCGCGTCGGCGACCTGCAGGACAGCGACATGATCGCACGGCGCGTGGCCCTGCTGGAGGAGGTGACCTGTGTTTCGCCCGAATACATCGCCCGCTTCGGCATGCCGCAAAGCCTCGACGATCTCACTAGGCACCAGATGATCGGTTTCTGGTCGACGGCCATCGGCGGGTTGCTGCCGCTGGAATTCACGGTGTCGGGGGCGATCCGCAATATCTCCCTGCCGGCGGTGGTTTCGGTCAATGGCGCCGATACGCTGGCGGCGGCGGCGCGGCTGGGGCTCGGCATCATGCAGGCGCCGCGCTATTCGCTGGAGGAGGATTTGAAGAGCGGCAAGCTCATCGCCATCCTGCCGGACAATCCGCCCACCCGCACGCCGGTTTCACTACTCTATCCGCGCAGCCGCCAGCTGTCGCCACGCGTGCGGGTCTTCATCGACTGGCTGTCCCGCGAATTCGTGGCCCGGCAGGACTCCCTATAAAAATTAGCGGATCGGACCTTGTCTTTGTGCTGTGGCGGCCCCACATGGCCACAACTTCAGGGGCATCCTCCCGCATCTCACCTCCCTGCAATACCTTCATCGGCAAAACCTTCAAATCGATTCCGGATCGACGGGTTATGCGCTAAACGTTGAATGTTCGCAGACATCAGGAAAATCGACATGAACGCCAACGATATCAGCGAGATTTCCGCATGGCTGACGACGCAGGGCCTCAAGGGCACCGACGAAATGGATATCGTCAACGGCTTCTGTCAGCGCGCCCGCGCTGCGGGGCTGCGGCTCGATCGTGGTCTCGCGCTGATTGATACGTTGCACCCGGTCTATGAAGGGCGAGCGTTTCAGTGGGACAGCAAGGAACCGGTCAGGGCGGCGTTCGAATATGGGCCGACGAACGAGGGCGTTTCGGCGGAGAACTGGGAGCGCTCGGCGTTCTTCCATCTGCGCGAGAACAACGAAACCGAAATCCGCCGCCGGCTTGGCTTCGGCGATCCGGCGGATTTCTTCGCGCTCGATACGATGCTGGCTGCCGGCCATAAAGATTATGTCGCGATGATCCATCGCTTCGCGCAGGACAGCCATATCGGCGATATGGACTGTTTCTATTCGCACTGGACGACAATGGACGAGGGTGGGTTTCGCGACGACGACCTGGCGGCGCTTCGACAGCTGGTGCCGGTTCTGGCGCTGGCGATCAAGTCGGGATCACTGACCCGCATCTCGCGCACCATCGCCGAGGTCTATCTGGGCGAGGACGCCGCCAAACAGGTGCTGGAAGGCCGCATCTCGCGCGGCAAGGCCGAGCGGATTTCCGCGGTACTCTGGTTTTCCGATCTGCAGAACTACACCCGCATCTCCGACAACCTGCCGCCGGACGAGATCATTCCGTTCCTCAACGATTATGCCGATGCGGTTATCTCCTCCATCCATGAGGCCGGCGGCAATGTCTTGAAGCTGATCGGCGACGGCACGCTGGCGATCTTCAAGGCGGAAGAGCGCGAAGACGCCTGCGCCCGGGCACTTCTGGCCGAGCAGAACCTGCGGGAGAAGTTGAAGGGTTTGAACCAACAGCGCCTGCTCGAGGGCCGTCCGGTCACCGAGGTCTATCTCGGCCTGCATATCGGCGATGTCTTCTACGGCAATATCGGCTCCAGCGACCGGCTGGACTTCACCGTCATCGGCCCCGCCGTCAACGAGGTCAGCCGCATCGCCTCGATGTGCCGCTTCGTCGATCGCAGCGTCATCATGTCGTCCCAGTTCGTCGCCGCCGCACCGCCACCGCGCAATTCGGAGGTCGTATCCATCGGCCGCTACGCGCTGCGCGGTGTCAAGCGGGCGCAGGAACTGTTCACGCTGATGCCACTGGAAAAAGTAGAGTAGCGGCCGGTTGCGTCAGACCTTCCGGCCTTCCTCGTTGAAGAAATGCAGGTTCGGCACCGGCAATTTGACAGCCACCTCGCCATGCATGCCGAGAAAGCGGCGGTCGAGGGTGAAGGCCTTGAAGGCGACGGGGCCGAGCTTCAGGTGGACGATGATGCCGAAGCCGGTGGGCTCGACGAGATCGACGGTCGCCATCATCGTATCCGGGCCTTCGGCGCCGAGGATGACGTGCTCCGGCCGGATGCCGAGCGTGGCGCGGCTGCCGTCCGCGAGCTTGGCCGTTCCGCCGAGCGGCAGGACGATGCCGCCGGTGAGCGCAAAGTTCGCCGTATCGCCCGTCGCCAGGTAGCGGCCCTCGAAAAAGTTCATGCCCGGCGAGCCGATGAAGCCTGCAACAAAGAGGTTGGCGGGGTTGTCGTAGAGTTCGAGCGGGCTGCCGACCTGCTGGATGATGCCGCCATGCATGGCGACGATGCGGTCGGCGAGCGTCATCGCCTCGATCTGGTCGTGGGTGACATAGATCGAGGTAGCGCCGAGATCCTGGTGCAGCTTCTTGATTTCAGCGCGCATCTGTTCGCGCAGGCGGGCGTCGAGGTTCGACAGCGGCTCGTCGAAGAGAAAAGCTTTCGGCTCGCGCACGATGGCACGGCCCATGGCAACGCGCTGGCGCTGGCCGCCCGAGAGCGCCTTCGGACGCCGTTCCATCAGCGGATCGAGGCCGAGTTTGGTGGCCGCACTGGCAACGACCGAGGCGATCTTTTCTTTCGCGGTCTTCCGCAAGCGCAGGCTGTAGCTCATGTTCTTCGCCACGCTCATATGCGGGTAGAGCGCGTAGGACTGGAACACCATGGCGATATCGCGGTCCTTCGGGGCAAGGTCGTTGACGCGCTTGCCGTCGATGCGGATCTCGCCGTCGGTGACGGCCTCGAGACCGGCGATCATGCGCAGCAGGGTGGACTTGCCGCAGCCCGACGGGCCGACGAGCACGACGAATTCGCCGTCCTTGATCTCCAGATCGATGCCGTGCAGCACCGGATGAATGCCGTAGGACTTGTGGATAGCGGCGATATCGATGGATGCCATGGGATCAGCCTTTCACGGCGCCGGCCGTCAGGCCCTGCACGAGGTAGCGTTGGATCAACAGGAAGAACAGGCAGGCCGGGATGAGCGCCATGACGCCCGCCGCCATCATCTGTCCGAAGTCGACCGAGAATTTCGACACGAAGGAAAGCAGCCCGACCGGGAAGGTCGCGGCATCGTTTCCGGAAATCAGCATCAGCGAGAACAGCAGTTCGCTCCACGCGGCGGTGAAGACGAAGCCGAGCGTCGCGGCGATGCCTGGCAGCGTCAGCGGCAGGATGATCTGGCGGAAGGCGACGAACTGCGTGGCGCCGTCGATCATCGCGGCCTCTTCGAGATCCTTCGGAATGCCGTCGAAGAAGGACTGCATCAGGAAAGTGGCGAAGGGCACGTTGAAGGCGGTGTAGACGATGACGAGGCCGGTGAGGCTGTTGGTGAGGCCGAGCGGCGACAGGATCTTGAAGATCGGCGCGACCAGCATGACCAGCGGGAACATCTGGGTGAGCAGCATCAATGTCACGATCCAGTATTTGCCGCGAAAGTCGAAGCGCGACATGGCATAGCCGGCCAGCGAGGCAAGCACGGTGACGATAATGGCGGTCGAGCCGGAGACGATCAGGCTGTTCTTGAAGAAGACCGGGAAATCGCTGTGTTTCAGCACGAACTCGAAATGCTCGAAGCTGGTGCGCGACGGCCACATCTTGATGCCCTCGGAATAGAGGAGCTTGTTGGGCGTCACGGAAACCTTGAGCAGCCAGTAGAGCGGAAACAGCGCGAAGGCGACATAGGCGAGGATGGCCAGGCGGTGAGCGACGACGGAGGCGATGCGTTTTGCGGTCATGATCTCAATCCTTGCTCAGGAGCCACTGCCGCAGCACGACGATCAGCATGGAATAGGTGATCAGCAGCACGAGCAGCACCAGCGCGATGGCCGAGGCATAGCCGAAGTCCAGCCGCTTGAAGGCCTGGGTGAAAATGTAGCTGGCGACGATCTGGCTGCGGTCGGCCGGGCCGCCATTGGTCATGACGATGATCAGGTCGGCGAAGTTGGAAATCCAGACGGTGCGCAGCAGAACGGTGATGGCGATGGTGGGCGCAAGGAAGGGCAGGGTAATGGAAATGAACCGCTGCACCGGACCGGCGCCATCGATGCTGGCGGCCTCGTAGAGATCGCGCGGGATTGCCTGCAGGGCTGCCAGCAGGGTGATGGCGAAGAAGGGAATGCCCCACCAGACATTGGCGATGATCGGCCCCCACATGGAAAGCTGCGGGTCGGAAAGGATGTTGTAGGGTTCGCTCATCAGGCCGAGCGCAAACAGCCAGTGGGGAATGGGACCGACGACGGGATTGAACAGCCAGGCCCAGTTGAGACCGGCAAGGAAGCTCGGCACCGCCCAGGGGAGGAAGACCAGCGCCTGGACGATGGCGCGGCCGTAGAAGGGCTTGTCGAGCAGCAGCGCGAGGATGAGGCCGAAGACGAACTGCAGGAGGACCGACCAGCCGGTCCACCACAGCGTGTTCTTGAGTGCCCGATAGAAATTCTGGTCCTGCGACAGCGTCTTGAAATGATCGAGCCCGATGAAGCCGCCGGAAAAGGGGTTGAGCAGCTGGATATCGCGGAAGGCATAGGAGATGCCGAGTACCAGCGGCACCAGCATGACGGTGACGATCAGGATCAGCGCCGGGGCGCTGTAGAGATAGGGCGCGGAGGCGTCGGCAAGGCGCTTTTTCAGCGGCCGCTGGTCCCTGCGCGAGCCGCCGTTGCGGGCTGCAAGTGAAGCCATCGTCAAATATTTCCGTTTCGCAATCGTTCGCCAGTCAGTGGATGCCGAAACAGCGTTTCGCAACGCTGTGGCTCGGAAAACCCCCTCTGGCCTGTCGGCCATCTCCCCCACAAGGGGGGAGAAGACCCGTGGCGACCATCTCGGCTCAAGCGTCTGATGGTGCGGCAGGTGGAGCCCCTCCCCCTTGTGGAGAGGGGTTGGGGAGGGGTCTTTTCAAACGTAGGTCCGACCTATTTGCTCGCGAGAAACTTCTGTTGAGCCTTGGTCATGTATTCAGCCCATTGCTTGGCCATTTCCTCCGGCGTGATATCGCCGAGCATGGCTTCCTGGCTGGTCTTGATCGCCATCGAATCCTTGAAGAAGGCGAATTCTTCGAGATAAGTCGGCATCACGGTCGGGATGGCGTCCTTGTCGGCCAGTTCCTCGAACCAGCCCTTGAACTGCTCGCTGGCGTAGAACGGATCCTTCTCGGCGGCCTTCAGAGCCGGCAGGGCGCCGATCTTCTTGTTCCACTCGATATTGCCTTCCGGGCCTTCGAGCGTTGCGATCAGCTTCCAGGACAGGTCCTTGTTGGCGCTGGCCGACATCATCGACCAGCCGGCATAACCGATGGTCGGGAAGGTCTTGCCGGACGGGCCTTTCGGCATGGTGGTGACGCCGTAATCGGCGGCGTCCATGCGTTCGCTGATGGCGATCAGCGCATCCGGATCCTGGTCGAGCATGGCGCAGGTTCCGGTGTAGAAGCCGGCGACGATCTCGTTGAAGCCCCAGTTGACACTGTCCTTCGGCGCATAACCGTTCTTGTAGAGGTCGGTCAGCCAGGTGAAGCCCTTGACCCAGCCCTCTTCCGAGAACTTGGACGTGCCGTCGGCATTGAAGTAGGTGTTATCGCCCGCCATGGTGGCGCCGAACATCATCCAGCCGTTGAGACCGCCCGGACCGCCGCGCATGCAATAGGCATATTTGCCCGGAAGCTTCTTGATCTTTTCGGCTGCGGCAACGAAGTCGTCCATCGTCTTCGGCGGGCCATCGACGCCGGCTTCGGCGAAGATTTTCTTGTTGTAGAACATGGCGCGCAGATAGAAGCCGTAGGGCAGCATATAGGCCGTGTCCTTGACGTCGCGGCCAAGTTCGAGTGCCCGGTCCGTCAGGCCCGAGGTGTGCTCCCATTCCTTGAGATAGGGTTCGAGGCTTTCGAGCATGCCGTTGTTGGCATAGAGCGACAGCCAGGTGTCGGGCATTTCCATGACGTCCGGAATTTCACCGGCGGAGACCATGGTGGCGAACTTCTGGAAGGCTTCGCCCCAGGGCAGCGAGATGATCTCGACGGTCGTGCCGGGGTTTGCCGCCTCGAACTTGGCGACGATCGATTTCAGCGTTTCGGTGCGTTCCGGGCTGGTGATGACTTCCACCAGCTTCAGCTTGGTATCGGCAAGGGCGGAGCCTGCCATCAGAGTGGCGAACAAAGTCGCCGCAATCAGTTTCCTCATTTTCATTTCCCCTTTTTTGTTGGGTGTTGCTTGCTGTCGTGTCAGCCTACTGATGCGGCAGTGATTGCCGCTTCGATATCGCTCCAGAGGGCCTCCGTTCCCTCCAGGCCGACATGGAGCCGTACCGACCGCGGACTGATGCCGAAGGCGACCGCGGAATTGGGTTGTGCTTTTTGCGAAAGGACGACTTCACCCGGCACGATCAGGCTTTCATGTCCGCCCCAACTCACGCCCAGCTTGAACAGCTTGAGGTGATCGGAAAATGTGCGGACATTGATGCCTTCCCTGAAGATGAAGGAGAACAGCCCGGACGTGCCCTTCAGACCGGGCGCCAGCTGATTGGCGAGGCCGGGATAGCAGACGGCCTCGACCGCCTCGTGCGCCTGCAGCCGCCTGGCGATGGCCACGGCCGATTGCTCATGCGCCTTCATCCGGATCGGCAGCGTGCGCATGCCACGGATCAAAAGCCACGCATCGAAGGGGGACAGCTTGCCGCCGAGATAAGGATAGGCCTCGCCACGGATGCGGCCAATCAGTTCCTTGGAGCCGGCGACGACACCGGCGACGACATCACTGTGGCCGCCGAGATATTTGGAGGCCGAGTGGATGACCAGATCGACGCCGAGCGCAATCGGCTGCTGGAAGATCGGGCTTGCCCAGCTGTTGTCGATGGTGGTGATGATGCCGTGGCTCTTGGCAAGGGCCGCGAGGGCCGCGACGTCGTGCGTCTCCATGACCCAGCTCGTCGGGCTTTCGAGATAGAGAAGTTTTGCGCCGGGCAGGGCCTTTGCCACTGCTTCCTCGTCGCGGCCGTCGACATAGGTGACCTCGATGTTCATGCGCTTGAAGAACGTGCCGAACAGGCGGAAGGCATCCGGGTAGAGATGCCTGACGGCAACGATGCGGTCGCTTGGCTGAACAAAGGACAGAACCGTCGAGGAAATCGCCGACATGCCGCTGGCAAAGCCGATCGCATCTTCGGCGCCTTCAAGCTTGGCCAGCATCTCCTCGAACATGCGCACGGTCGGGTTCAGCCCGCGCGTATAGATCGGCCGGATCTTTTCGCCGCGATAGGAGGCGACCATGTCGTCATAGTCGGTGAAGGTGAACAGCGACGTCTGCACGATCGGCGGCACGACGGCGTCATAGGCGTTGCTCATGTCATGGGCGACGATGAGGGAGGCGTCTTCGAACGGATCGAACCCGTTGCTCATTTGGACATTTCCTTGATGTCTTCCTCGACGATCGCGAGGATTTTCAGTGTCTCGGTGCGTGCTGCTTCCGGATCGCCGTCGGCGATGGCGTTGAAGAGCGTGCGGTGGAAGGGGAAGGACCGGCGGGCGAAATCCGGCCGGTCGAAGGGCTTTTCCCAGAACCGCTCGAAGGCTTCGCGCATCTGTTCGAGGAGCTGCTTGAACAGCGGATTGTGGGTGGCGTCGTAGATGGCGAGGTGAAAGGCCAGGTCTTCCGGGCCGGATGTGCCCTTGGAAAGATGCACCCGTTCCATTTCGTCAAGCTTCGCCTCGATCGTCTTCAGGTCGTCCGGCGTGCGCATGCGGGCAGCGACCATGCCGGCCTCCGCCTCGATGCCCCGGCGCACCTCCAGCGTCTTCAAAAGCACATCGCGCAAATGCGTGGTTTCCAGCGACAGAGGCATGTGGATGGTGGCGCCGGAAATGGGCTTCAGCAGGTAGGTGCCGCTGCCCTTGCGGGCCTCGACGACGCCGAGTGCCTGGAAGTGGCGGATGACCTCGCGGATGGTCGAGCGGCCGACGGCAAGGGCCGTCATCAGCTCGCGTTCGGCCGGAAGCCGGTCGCCGGGAACGAGATTGGAGCGCTGGATATAATCGGCAAGAGCCGCCGTCACCTGCTGGGCGCGGTCGGCCGGGGGCAGGGGCATGAGGGCCGCTCTTGCATCCGTGTGCTTCATCGTCGGCTTTCCGGCTGGCGTCAAAATTGGTCTGACATCTGAGCAATAATGCAAATCGAACACGATGCGTCAAGGGCCATTGAGGGGGTCAGTTCCCTGAAGTGGAATGATGTCGGTGGATGGAAACCGGGCGGACGCGTCAGACAAAAGTCCCAGAAGCGGTTTGATCGGGATCAATGTCATCGAACTCCAACCGCTTATTCTGGGCGGCACCAGAAGGAGGAGGTCTCATGTTTCAACATATTCTCATTCCGATCGACGGCTCGAAGCTGTCCGCGACGGCGCTTGACCTTGGCATCGAACTCGCGCGTGACGCGAAGGCGCGGGTGACGGTTCTGACCGTGGTGGAGCCGTTCCACTTGTTCACGGCGGATAGCGAACAGCTTGCAAGCACCCGCGACGAATACGAAGAACACGCGCGCAGCGTTGCCGTCAGCCATCTTGCCGAGGCTGAGCGGAGGGCACGCGGTTACGGCGTCGGCTGCGACACCGTGCAGATCAGCAGCGACGAACCTTACCGGGCGATTATCGATACCGCCAAGAACAAGGGCTGCGACCTGATCGCCATGGCGTCCCATGGGAGGCGCGGTATCGACGCGCTGCTGCTGGGAAGCGTGACGACCAAGGTCCTCACCCACTCCAGGATTCCTGTGCTCGTCTATCGTTGAAATGGCGGCCCTGCGCTGGATGAGATAAGCTGTCCGAACGCAATTCCCGCATTGGCGCCGAGTGTTCGCGCGCTCGAAACTGACAGGTGCGAGATGTCATTTGCAAACCGCAGGGATGCAGGCAGGCGGCTCGCGGCGGCATTGGCCGGCTATCGCGACAAACACCCGGTTGTGGTCGCGCTCCCGCGTGGCGGCGTGATCGTCGCTGTCGAAATTGCCAGCGCGCTCGCCGCCGCCCTCGACCTTCTCGTCGTTCGAAAGATCGGCGTGCCGTTCCAGCCGGAACTGGCGATGGGGGCAATCGTGGACGGGTCGGAGCCGACCATTGTTCGCAACGAAAGCGTCATTCGCCAAGCCCGCATTCAAGACAGGGAATTTTCCGCCATATGCCAGTCGGAGCAGGCGGAGATCGACCGGCGCAGGCGGCTCTATCTCGGCGGCCGGAGCAACATTCCTCTTGGCGGGCGCGTGGTCATCGTCGTCGATGACGGCATCGCAACCGGATCCACTGTCAAGGCGGCGCTCAAGGCCATTCGAAAACAGCGGCCGCAGGAACTCGTGCTGGCGGTTCCGGTGGCTCCTCCCGAGACCCTGGAAGAGTTGGGCAGAGATGTCGACGCGCTTGTCTGCCTCGAATCGCCATTCGTCTTTTACTCCGTCGGCCATTTTTACGATGACTTTCGTCAGGTGAGCGACGCCGAAGTCATCGCTGCGCTGGAGACCGCCGATCAGAACGGGCCGGCATAGTCCTTGGTGCTGCGCAGTTTGACGGAGATGCAATCCAGCATTCGATGCATTCATGGGAGGAATGTGGCGGTCACATCATCTCAGGTGTCGGGCCGGTCAGGCCC
Organism: Rhizobium herbae; assembly: GCF_017873135.1. Lineage (GTDB taxonomy): Bacteria > Pseudomonadota > Alphaproteobacteria > Rhizobiales > Rhizobiaceae > Pararhizobium > Pararhizobium herbae. The sequence goes on from NZ_JAGGJV010000007.1 coordinate 324,495, forward strand.
TGCGGATAGGTGCGCTCGCCGAGCGGCGCTGACTCTATGGCGGAGCGCAGGCGGTCTGCCAGCAAGGTCTCCGCGCGGCTGCCTCGTGCCAAACGTCTGGTGACCAGATAGACATCTGCGGCCGGAGGGTTCTCGTAAGGCGGCAATTGCCAGAGTTGCCGCGCCTCGATGTCGGCTGTGACCACATGGATGGGCAGGGGACCGAAACCGAAGCCGACCTTGATCAGGCGTTTGACCTCTTCGAGATTGCTGAAGAGGCCGAGCACCGGCCCGTTGAAATTTTCCCTTTGCCGGAGACGGGCGATCGGTGCCAGTGGTCCACCTAGATGATCCGTCTTGAAGGAGACGTAGTCCAGCCCGGCAAGGTCCGTGAGTTCGATGCCCCGTTTGCCGAACAGTGGATGGCCGGGCGCGCAGAAAAAGCCGAAATGCTCGCGATAGAGCACCGTATAGTCGAGTTCCGGGTGCTTTTCCTGCGCCAGGCAGATGCCGAGGCAGGCTTCGCCGGTGAGAACGGCATCGACCACCGTCTGGCTGGCGGAGACGGTCGTCGAGAAGGTGATGCGCGGAAAGGTCTTGTGAAAATCGGCGAGGAAACGGTCGAGGAACGGGCATTCGATATGGCTGGCGAAGGCCATTTCGACATGGCCGGTGACCAGATCCGGATCGTCCCTGATGAGGTCTGGAAGGCCGGTGACGATGTTGAGCATGGTCCGGCATTGCGCATAGAGCCGCTCGCCGGGGCCGTCAGGCGGAAGTGATTGGAGGAGCGGTCGATCAGCCGGCAGGCCATGTGTGCTTCGAGGCGGCGCAGCGCATTGCTGATGGTCGGCTGCTTCAGCAGCAGCCGGTTGCCGGCGGCCGTCAGGCTTTTCTCTTCGACGATCACCGTGAAGGTACGCAGGAGATTCCAATCGACTTCCCAGACGAAGCGGCGTCTCGGCCGGGGCATAGCTACCTCATTCATTTTGTGAATGCTGCGCCTTCACCTAATATATTTGTACGGCCAAGTCCATTGTGGTTTGATCGCCGCCACTGCCGGATCAAGCGGGGCGTTGACGTGACGAAAAAAGGCCGGGTTTTCCCCGATTTCGGGCTCAGCGCCGATGAGCGGCGCGAGGCTGTGCGTGGTCACTACTACGAATATCCGGGTATGGACGGCGCACGCGGCGAGATCTGGTGCTACACGCGCGCCTACACCTATGCCCGCGGCGCCATGGTAGACCTGCATATCAGCTCGACGGCGTCCAGCTGCCGGTTGGAGATCGTTCGCGACGGCGACGTGCAGACGAGTGTCTATGGAACGGATGATATCGCCACCGCCTGGCAGGAAACGCCCGATCAGGTCTCGGTCACCGGCTGCGGCTGGGAGCCGACCTTCACGTTCCAGATCCACGACAGCTGGCCGTCCGGCGCCTATCGCATCACCTTGACGGCGGAGGGCCGCGACGGCAAGCCGATCCGGTGCCACCATCTGATCATCGTGCTTCCGAACGCAGGCTCAAAACCCGGCCGTATCCTTCAGGTCGCGGCCACCGGCACCTGGACCGCCTACAACACCTGGGGCGGGTCGAACCATTACCAGGGCATCACCGGCCCGAACCGCGACCAGTTCGCAACCACTGTCAGCATCGAGCGGCCGCTCTGCCGCGGCTTCGTCGTGCTTCCGGACGATGCGCCGCGCGTGCCGCTGGAGGTGAACCTGCCGCCGGGCACCGTGCCGCGTTATCCGCACATGGAATGGGCTTTCGCCAACGGCTATTCGAAGAAATACGCCTCGTCGGGCTGGGCGAGCTATGACAGCCAGTTCTTCCGCTGGGCGGAGCAACAGGGCTACGGCGTCGATCTCGCCAGTCAGCACGAACTGCATTTCAATCCCGGCATTCTCGACGATTATGACTGCGTCGTCTTCGTCGGTCATGACGAATACTGGACCTGGGAGATGCGCGACGCCGTCGACGCCTATGTCGACAGGGGCGGCCGTGTAGCGCGGTTTGCCGGAAACTTCATGTGGCAGACGCGGCTGGAGGACGAAGGCCAGCGGCAGGTCTGCTACAAGTACATCGCCCGAAAGGAAGACCCGGTTTATCAAAGCGGTGACGTCACCCGCGCCACCAATTCCTGGGAAGCGCCGGAGATCGGCCGCCCCGGGGCGCTGACCTTCGGGCTCAACGCCACCAGCGGCGTCTATGCCGGCTGGGGCGGTTGTGCGCCGCGCGGCGTGCGCGGTTTTCCGGTCTACCGGCCGGGCCACTGGGCCTTTGCCGGAACGGGCCTGTTCTACGGCGACCTGCTGGGAGCAGACAGCCATATCTACGGCTACGAGGTCGATGGCCTTTCCTACGACATCCGCCACGGACTGCCCTATCCATCGGCCGACAGCGGCGCGCCGGAAGGGCTGGAAATCCTGGCGCTCGGCATGGCGAGCCAGGTCGAGGAGAGCGACATTCTGGCGCCGGAAGACCAGTTCTTCGGCGACGAGGATGGGCGCTTCATCGCCGAGACGCTGTACGGCGACGCCAGCGACGAGAACATGGAAAAGGTTCGCTACAGCAACGGCATGATCGTCAACTTCAAGCGCGGCAAGGGCGAGGTTTTCCACGCCGGCACCTGCGAATGGGTGGCGGGCCTGTTGCGCAAGGACGCCATGGTCGAACGCGTCACCGCCAATGTGCTTAACCGCTATCTCAACCGATAATCTCATCCAGAGCGAAACATCATGAACATCCAAGCCACCGAGCGGCCCGCATCCCATCTCTTCTACGTGACACGCCTGCGCCGGCCACTGGTCGACCGCGCCGAGGGCATCTATTTCTGGACTGAGGACGGGCGGCGCTTCATCGATGGCTCCAGCGGGCCAATGGTCAGCAATATCGGCCATGGCAACCGGCACGTCATCGAGGCGATGAAGCGACAGATGGACAAGGTGAGCTTTGCCTATCGCCTGCATTTCGAGAACGAACCGGCCGAAGAACTGGCCCGGCGGCTGGCGGGAAAGATGCCGGGCGATCTCGATCGCATCTTCTTCGTCTCCGGCGGCTCGGAGGCGGTGGAATCGGCAATCAAGCTGGCCCGTCAATGGGCGGTTGCCACCAGTCAGCCGAAGCGCTGGAAGGTGATCTCTCGTTTTCCGTCCTATCACGGCGGCACGATGGGCGCGCTCGGCGTCACCGGCGACCTGGCGCTGACGGAAACCTTTGCGCCGCAGATCCAGCCGATGCCGGCAATCCCGGCGCCGACGGCCTATCGTGACCGCGACAACCTGACGATGGAACAGCGCGGCGTGCGCTATGCCGACATGCTGGAGGAGAAAATACTTGCAGAAGGCCCTGAAAGCGTCGTCGCCTTCATCATGGAGCCGATCGGCGGGGCGGCGACGGCAGCACTCGTGCCGCCGGACAGCTATTTCCCGCGCATCCGCGAGATCTGCGACAAATACGGCATTCTCCTGATCCATGACGAGGTGATGAGCGGGGCGGCGCGCACCGGACGGTATCTCGGCGGCGATCATTGGAACTGCAAGCCCGATATCATCACCCTGTCGAAGGGTATCGGCTCGGGTTATGCGGCGCTCGGCGCCATGGCAGCGTCGGCGAAACTGGTGAAGCCGGTGCTCGACATGGGTGGCTTCCAGCACGGCTATACTTATGCCGGCAATCCGCTCGCCTGTTCCGCCGGCCTTGCCGTGCTGGAAGAAATGGAGCGGCTCGGCTGCGAGGCGAACGCCGCTGCCATGGGCGATCTGCTGAAATCCGCGCTGGAAGGACTGTCCAAGCGGTTCCCGTTCATCGCCGGGGTGCGTGGCAAGGGGCTGCTCATCGGCTGCGATCTCGTCGCCGATCCAGTAACGTTCGAGCCCTTTCCAAAAACGCAGGCGACCAACCAGCGCCTGCTCGATATCGCCTATGACAAGGGGTTGATCCTGTACTCCCGGCGCATTCGCGGCGATGGTGCGGAACTGGACAACCTGATCCTCGCACCGCCGCTGATCATTTCGGCTGCGGAAATCGGTGAAATGGTCTCCATTCTGGGCGACAGCTTCGAACAACTGGCGCACGAACTCGATCTGCCGGTCAATGGCTGAAGGTGAGATCATGAAGAACAAAGTCATCATCACCTGTGCCGTCACCGGCTCCGTCCACACGCCGTCGATGAGTCCTTACCTACCAGTGACCCCGGACCAGATCGCCGAACAGGCAATCGCCGCGGCGGAGGCCGGCGCCTCGATCCTGCATCTGCATGCGCGCAATCCAGCCGACGGACGGCCGACCGCCGATCCAAACGTCTTCATGCAGTTCCTGCCGCGCATCAGGCAGGCAACCGACGCCGTCATCAACATTTCCACCGGCGGCAGCTCGCTGATGACGCTGGACGAGCGGCTGGCCGCAGCGCTTCAGGCGCAGCCGGAAATGTGCTCGCTCAACATGGGCTCGATGAATTTCGGCATCTTCCCGCTCGCCAAGCCGGGCATGGAGTGGCAGCACGAATGGGAACCGCAACTGCTGGAGGCGACGCGCGGGACGATCTTCAAGAACACTTTTGCGGATATCGAAGATATCCTAAAGCGCCTAGGGGAGGGCTGCGGCACGCGCTTCGAGTTCGAATGCTACGATGTCGGCCATCTCTATTCGCTGAAGCATTTTTATGACCGCGGGCTGGTGAAAGGACCGCTGTTCATCCAGTTCGTGCTCGGCATCCTCGGCGGCATCGGCGCCGACCCGGACAATCTCGGTCATATGAAGCGCATCGCCGACAAGCTGTTCGGCGGCGACTACCGCTTCTCGGTGCTGGCTGCCGGCCGTCAGCAGATGCCGCTGATCACCATGGGCGCCGTGATGGGCGGCAATGTGCGTGTCGGGCTGGAGGACAGTCTCACTCTCGGGCGCGGAGAACTCGCCAAATCCAATGCCGATCAGGTCATCCGCATCCGCACCATTCTCGAAGCCCTGTCGCTGGAGATCGCGACGCCGGATGAGGCACGCACCATGCTGGCGCTCAAGGGCGGCGATCGGGTGGCCTTCTGATGGCGGATGTCTTGGACGAGCCCTTGAACATTCGCCTCGCGACATCAAAGGATGCGCAGCTCATCCATGCCGGTTTGCTGACCATCGCGCGGCATCTCGGCTCCGAAGGTAAAGTCACCTCGACGCCCGAAGACCTTCGCAAGCATGGATTTGGCGCGCAGCCCGCGTTTGCCGTGCTGATCGCGGAAATCGGCGGAGGGTTCGCAGGCATGTGCCTGTTCTTCCCGAGCTTTTCGACATGGCGGGGCCAGAAGGGCGCTTATGTCCAGGATATTGTCGTCGAAGAGCAGTTTCGTGGCGCAGGTGTCGGTGTTGCACTTCTGCGCAGGACAGCGGCACATGTCCGTGCCGAGGGCGGAACGTATCTGCGCCTGTCGGTCGATGCGAAAAATGTTTCGGCCCAGCACTTCTACGAGCGGATGGGGCTTGCGTGGTCCGAGGAAGAGCGGATTCATGCGGCCTATGGCGACGCCTTTGAAGCGCTTGCCGGTCTTCATGAAAGCGGGGTTTGAGGGATGAGCATGAAGACCTTCTATGCGGAAGAGCAGAAGAAACACGATCCGAAAATGTTCCTGTCGAGCGGCGCACCCCAGCCCAACCCGGAAAAGCCGGAACGGATCGAGCGGCTGCTTGCGGGCGCGAAGGCTGCCGGATGCGAGATCGTCCGACCGCGCGACCATGGCTTGAAGCCGATCGCCGCCATCCACACGCCGGAATATCTCGAGTTCCTGCAGAACATCTTCCTGCGCTGGCAACGGATCGAAGATGCTTCGCAGGAGGTGATCCCGAACATCCATCCGCTCGCCAGAACCGGGCGTTATCCGGCTTCCGCCGTCGGGCAGGCCGGCTACCACATGGCGGATACGGCCTGTCCGATTTCCGCTGACACCTGGGGCAGCGCCTGCTGGAGCGCCTGGAGCGCGGTCGAAGCGGCGGAGGCGGTGATGGCCGGCGCCCGCCACACCTACGCGCTCTGCCGTCCACCGGGTCACCATGCCTTTGCCGACGTCGCCGGCGGCTTCTGTTTCCTCAACAATTCGGCGATTGCCGCCCAGCATATGCTCCAGTCGTCCAAACGTGTCGCCATCCTCGATATCGACCTGCATCACGGCAACGGCACGCAAGGGATCTTCTACGGCCGCAACGATGTGCTGACGGTCTCGCTGCACGCCGATCCCGTGCGCTTCTATCCGTTTTTCTGGGGTCATGCCGACGAGCGTGGCGAAGGCCTTGGCCTCGGTTACAATTTCAACCTGCCGCTGCCGCGCAGGACGGCGGATGCCGGGTTTCTCGAAGCACTGGACGCCGCCAATCGCCGCATCGAGGCCTATGCGCCGGACGCGCTGGTCGTCGCACTTGGTCTCGATGCCTTCGAAGGCGACCCGTTCGGCGGCTTGTCCGTTTCGACACAAGGCTTTGCCCGGATTGCCGAAGCCATCGGCAGGCTCGGATTGCCGACCGTCATCATCCAGGAGGGCGGCTATCTCTGCGATGAACTCGGCGACAACCTGACGTCGTTTTTGACCGGCTTCGGCCACTGACGGCGGCTTGATTCAAGCGCCGCAGAAAGTTCCATAACAAATCTTATCGAACCCGGGTGTGTAGCCGCAAAGTTAAAATGTCCTGTTTCTGCAAAGTTAGAATGTCACACTCCCCCGTCGATCTGCCGGTCCGTAACCGTGCGCTGACTATTAACCCCAACGAAGGATTGTTCGGATAGCATCCCCGGCCAGGATCGGAGGAGCGACCGTGGCTGGACAGAAAGCAGCAGCAAGTTTGATGACGCCGGCGGAGATGGTGGCCGAGGCCAATATCGCTGACCAGATCCAGGACCTTCTACAGATGAGCGAGCGTCTGCATGGCGATCTCGCGGATGGCCGTGATGCCCTGAAGAGAGCGACGGAAGAGCGGGATCATCTGCTCGCCCTGATCAATCAGGTTCCCGACCAGCTGTTCGTGAAAGATCTCGACTCCCGGTTCCTTGTCGCGAACGAGGCGGTTGTCGCCGACAAGTCGTTCATAGCCACCGGAAAGCCGGTGACGGTTGAGGAACTGATCGGAAAAACCGATTTCGATCTGTTCGCGGCGCCGGTCGCCCAGGAATTCAGAAATATCGAACTGCAGATCATGCAGTCCGGCCAGCCGATGCTCAGCATGACGGAGCACAATGCCTACGCCGATGGCCGCCCCAAATGGGTTTCGATGACGAAGGCCCCGCTGCGCGACAGGAACGGCGTGATAACGGGCCTCGTCGGCGTGGCGCATGACGTGACGCTGCGCAAGGAGGCGGAGGACCGGGTCCGGTTCATGGCGCATCACGATGTGCTGACCGGCCTGCCAAACCGGGCGCTGCTCCTTGATCGCCTCGACCAGGCCATACTACAGGCCGGCGAAAGCGGACGAACGGTGGCGATCGTCTTTCTCGATCTCGACAATTTCAAATGGGTGAACGATACGCTGGGGCATCACGGGGGCGATACCCTGTTGTCCATCGTCAGTGCGAGGGTCGCCGTTTGCCTGCGCGCAACCGATACGGTTGCGCGTCTCGGCGGCGACGAGTTCGTCATCCTGCTGCCCGACCCGCCGCAGGCGATCGACCGCCTGATACATCTGGTCGAACGTGTGCGGAAATGCGTGGCAGAACCGGTCGAGATTGCCGGCCGGATCTTCAGTGTCACGACCAGCCTTGGCGTCGCGCGCTTCCCGCTGGACGGCCGGGGCCGGGACGAACTGCTGGCGAAGGCGGATGCGGCGATGTACCGGTCGAAGAGGATGGGGCGCAATATGTTCAGCCTTGCCGAGGCCTGAACTGCCCTTCTGCCGCTTTGCCTATCCCTATCCGATATCCGCCTTGTTCTCCTGCGCTGCGGGCGATGACAGGGCGAAAAGCCCTGCGATGACGATCAGGCAGGCGCCGGCGATGGTCGTGAGGTAGGGAATTTCGCCGAAGAACAGGAAGCCCCAGAGCGGCGCCCAGAGCATGCCGGTATATTCGAAGGAGGCGACGACACTTGCCTTGGCGATCCGGTAGGCGTGGGTGAGCAAGGTCATGGCGATGGCTGCAATCACCCCGCATGAGCCCATCAGCAGTGCGTCGGTCGGGGTTGGCCAGACCCAAGGGCGGATCAGGAATTCGATCGACTTGTGGTCTGCATCGTGAATGCCAGTCAGATGAAAGAAACTGGCGATCGTCAGGGCGCCGGCGAGATAGACGCCGTTCTGATAGAAGGCCATGACCGACGCTGTCGTTTCGGTGCCCATCCTGCGGGCCATCAGCATGGCCAGAGCATAGATTGCGGCCGATGACAGCGACAGGAGCGCCGCCGGTTCGAAGAGCCCTGCCCCCGGTTTCAGCATGATCACCACGCCGATGAAGCCGACGAACACGGCGGTGACGCGCCGCCATCCAACGGTTTCGGCGAGGATCAGCGGGGCCAGCGCCAGCATGAACAGCGGCACCGTGAAATACAGCGCCACCGCATCGGCCAGCGGCAGCGCCGGAAAGGCCATGTAATAGGTCGTGTAACCGATCAAAAGCAGACCCGCGCGCCAGATGAGCGGCCAGAATTCGCGCGTGAAAAGGGTACCGATGCCGCCCTCGAAATGAACGAGAAGCAAAAGGATGGGAACGGAAACAAGGCATCGGAACGAAACGACCTGTGTCAGCGCATACTCGCCCGACACTGCCTTGATGACGGCGTCCTGTAGCGAGAAGATGAGTATGCCGAGACAGAGAAAAAGGATTCCGAGCGTGGCGCGGTTTTGCACGTGGCTCCCCCTCGATTGTGCATGGGCATATTGGCTCAGGAACTGCCCCGCCGCCCCTCTCTTCGCGACATTGCAGTGGCGGCGGCCAAAGAATTGTCGGACTTGTCCACACGCCACACGAACTCCGGCGTCTCATTTTGAAACATGGTCCAGGCCCAGATCGATTGAGACTGCACTTGCACAATCTGAAGTTAACCAGACGCTCCCGGAATGCACAAATAAAGGGTGGCGCCTCTTGAAAGCACCAAAGTGGTGCTTTACGTTAAGGGCATGATGCAAGCGACCCATAAATCGATTTTGCGCTATCGCCTCGGGCCGGACGCGGAGGCCACGCTGGCGCTGGAGGAAACGTTTGCCGCCTATGCGGCCATGTTCGAAATCCTGGAGGAGCTGGCGGCGGAAGGCGGGGCAAATCTCGTGACCCTGCATGAACTGGCCTATGAAACCGTCCGCGAGCGCACCGGCCTGCCCGCTCGTCTGGTGACGCTCGGCCTGCGCGATTTCGCATCCAACCGGGGCCGCCCGCCCGGCCCCCGCCGGCTGCCGCTGGACGACAAGCTGTTCGCCATCAAGGGGCCGTCGGACTTGACGGTCGCCACGGTGCGCGGCCGGGTCGCCATACCCTACGATGTGGCAGGCTACTCGCGCGGCACATTGAATATTTTCGCCGCCCAGCTCGTTGCCGATCACGGCGTCTATGAAATCCATATCGGCGTTACGCCGCATTCCGATCGAACGGAGGAAAGCATAATGATGCACGAAGGCATTCTTTCACGCATGGGACGGCTCATCGCCGGTATTGCCAATGCCGCCGTCGACAAGGCGGAAGGCACCAACAAGATCGCAGTGGTCGAGCAGGCGTTGCGGGAAATCGATGCCGCCGCCGACGAGGCGCGGACCGATATCGGCAAGGCGCGCGCCGAGGAATACCGTATCCAAAGCAAACGCGAGGAAATCGCCGCCGACCTGCGCAAGCTCGACGAGAAAATCCGCCTGGCGGTCTCGGCCGACCGCGACGATCTCGCCAAGGCTGGCGTTGCGCGCCAGATCGATCTGGAATCGCAGATTGCAGCGCTCGACAAGGCGCTGACGGACGCAAAGGCCAATCTGGACGAAGGCCAGCAGGCCTTGCAGGCGGTACTCGCCACGCGCCGGGAGGCCGAAGCGCGGCTTGCCGACCTGAAACGTAGCCTCGCACAGTTTCCGGAAGAGACAGCCGCTGGGCGGGGGCGCAGCAATCCCGCGGATGGCGCGGCGCGCGCCGCAGCCGCGGTGTCGCGTGTCACCGGCGTTCCGGCTGGTTCCAATGCCATGAGCGCCGAACTGGACGAGCTCGACAGGCTTCATCGCGAGCAGGCGATCGAAGCACGGCTTGCACAGTTCAAGACGGCCAAGACCTGACGCCGATGCAGCTTTTCCTCGCGCCGGAATGCCTGCCTTTTGCCATCGCCGCCGTCATGCTTGCCGCATTGACAGGGATCGAGCTGCTCTGCCTGCTGATTGGTTTCTCGCTTGGAGAGGCGATCGACAAGGCTTTGCCGGATGATCACGGCGGCCTGTTCGGGCTGTTGTCCTGGGTGAATGTCGGCGGCGTTCCGATCCTGATCCTGATCATGCTGTTTCTCGGCTTCTTCGCCATGACCGGTTTCGTCATACAGAGCGTGGCGCAGGCCTTCTGGTCACCGTTGCCCGCCGTTGCAGCGGCCCTGCCCGCCTTTATCCTGTCCCTGCCTGCTGTTCGTGCGTCAAGCCGAACCGTGTCGCGCATCGTTCCGCGCGACGAGACCTATGCCGTCGATCTCACCGAATTCATCGGGCGCAGCGCCGAAGTGGCCGTCGGTCCGCTCGACCAGGGGCTGCCGGGGCGCGTGCGTGTCAAGGACAGGCACGGCAACTGGCACACGCTCAGGGCGCGGGCCGCCAAGAGCGAAGAGCCGATCGCTATCGGCGCCACCGTTTTGCTCGTCGATCAAGTTTCCAATGTCTACATCGCCATCCGCGCGCCGTCGGACATTCTCACCTCACCAAATCCCACTTCCACGGAGCATCCATGATCTACGATCTTCTCCTGCCGGCCGGCATCGGTATCGTCCTGATCCTCGGCATCGGTTTTGTTCTTGCGTCGCTCTACACACGGTCAAGCCGGGATGAGGCCTATGTCCGCACCGGCCTTGGGGGCCAGAAGGTGGTTCTGGACGGCGGTTCGATGATCCTGCCGATCTTCCACTCGATCGCGCGCGTCAACCTGAAGACCCTCCGTTTGGAGGTCCGGCGCGGTGAAGGCGATGCGCTGATCACCAAGGACCGCATGCGCGTCGATATCGGCGCCGAATTCTACGTCCGCGTCAAGCCGGATGCGTCGTCGATTGCGCTTGCGGCACAGACGCTGGGCAATCGGACCAATGACGCGGAACAGCTGCGCGTCCTCATCGAGGCGAAATTCGTCGACGGCCTGCGCTCGGTCGCGGCGACCATGACACTGGATGCGCTGCAGGAGCAGCGCATGGATTTCGTCAAGGCGGTGCAGGAGGCGGTTGGCGCAGATTTGCAGTCGAACGGTCTCGAACTGGAATCGGTCTCCCTGACCCGCCTCGATCAGACCGACATCAAGCACTTCAATGCCAACAACTTCTTCGATGCCCATGGTCTTGCCGCGCTGACACGCATCACCGAGGGGCGGAAAAAGGAACGCAACGAAATCGTCCGTGATACGGAGGTGGCGATTGCGCAGAAGGACCTCGAGGCACGCCAGCAAACGTTGGCGATCGACCGGACGAAACGCGAGGCGGAACTGAGCCAGGAACGCGATATCGCCAACAAATCCGCAGCAACGCGCGCCGAAACCGCGCAGCAGGAGCAGGCAGCAAAGCGAGCCGAAGAAGAGGCCCGCATCGCTTCCCAGCAGGCGATTGCCGAGCGGGAAGCACTGGCAAAACAAGCGCGCGAAAGCGCCAACATCGACGCCGCCCGCGCCGTGCAGCAGCGCGACACCGAGGCCAAGCGCGACCTGCAGATCGTCGCCCAGGAAAGCGCCATCGCGGTTGCCAACAAGAGCCGCGAAGAATCCGAAGCCAAGGCGCAGGCCGAAACGGCAAGGGCGCTTGCCATAGCGGCCGAGGAAAAGGTCCAAACGGCAAGAGCTGTCGAAATCGCCGAACGCGAGCGCCAGATTGCCGTCATCGACGCGCGTAAGACTGCTGAAACGGAAGCGACGGCCGTGACCGTCGGCGCCGAAGCCGAAAAGCAGGCGGCGACCGATCAGGCCGACGCGATCAAGACGCTGGCGACCGCCGAAGCAGATGCTGCCATCATCAAGGCCAAGGGTATCCTTGAGACCGGCAAGGCGGAAGCCGAGAGCGCAGCGTTGCTGAACGAAGCCCGCAACAAGCTGAGCTCGGCCATCATCGAGTTCGAGATCCTGCGCGAGCGCATCCGGATCATTCCGGAGGCTCTTGCCGAAGCGGTCAAGCCGATCGAGAAGATTTCCGATATCCGTATCTTCGACACCGGCGGCATGCTGGGCCGTGGCTCTGGCGGCGCGAACGGCGGAGGCGGTATCGGCATGGGCGAAGGTCTGGCCGGACAGCTGCTGGCCTATCAGGCCAACAAGCCGATCCTCGACCAGCTCCTCAAGGAGGCCGGCTTCGAGGGGGACAATGCGGTTTCCGCGCTGCTTGCCAACCTGCAAGGGGACAAGGGCAAGGCGCCCGAGGCTCCGGAAGAGGACTGAGGCCGAGGCCGGCGATCGAATATTCCTCTGCCATTCCGTCGCAGTGTGTGAATTGAAAAGAGACCCGCAGAGGGTCTCTTTTTTGCGCCATTGAACGCAGAGACTGACAACGTCCTCTACAGCGACGTCAAACGATCCGCCCGCGCGCGGCGACCGGCCAGACGGCTGAAATCTCGCCGTGTTCGACGATATTCACCGCATCAACCATGTTGGTGACGACGCAGGCGTGGTTGGGCACGATGCGGAGCTTGTCGCCGACCTTGAGATTGATCGCGTCCTCGCTGACAAGGCGGCCGTGTTCTTCCGACAGCTGGTCGATGGCGATGTCGTCGCGGCCGAGCACGTGGCCGTAGCCCGACAGGCCGAGCAGGTCGGAGGTCAGCGTCTTCGAGCCCGCATCGATGATGGCGCGGTTGGCGGCGGGGACCGAAACGACGGTTGCGAGCACGGTCAGCGCGCAGTCGTCCCAGCCGCAGACGCCGCGCGAGACCAGCGAGCGGTCGTTGTAGACATAGGTGCCTGGGCGGTATTCGGTGGTGACCGGCGCCTGGGCTGCGTCCATCATCGACGGCGTGCCGCCGGAGGTGATGACGGGAACGTCGATGCCGGCTGCCTCGATGAAGGCTTTCGCGCGGGTCATGAAGGATTCGACCGCGGCCGCGCCGCCGGCGGGCGGATAGGTCATCAGTCCGCCGAAGACGAGGCCAGGCGCCCTGGAGATCCGCTGCGCCAGCGCGGCGGCGGCATCCGGGGTCGGCACCCCGCAACGGTCGGCGCCGGTGTTGCATTCGACCAGGACGCTTAACGGGGCAGTTTCCGAGGCGAAGACGGCCGAGAGGCCGTCGATGACGGTTTCGTTGTCGGCAACGACGCTGAGCGTCACCTTTCGGGCAAGCGCCACGAGATGCTCGAGCTTCTCTGAGCCGAGGATATTGTAGGTGATCAGCACGTCGCGGATTTCCGGGCTGCCGGCGACCATCGCCTCGGCCTCGGACACCTTCTGGCAGGTAACGCCGACAGCCCCTGCCCTCAATTGCATCTCGGCCACCGCAGGCAGCTTATGCGTCTTGATATGCGGACGGACCTTCAATCCATGGGCGTCGGCATAGGCCTGGAACCGGTCGATGTTGCGGCGGGCGATGTCGAGATCGACCAGTACGGCCGGTGTGTTCACGGTCTGAAGCGTCGATGCGGCCTTGGTCATGGGATCCCTCGCGAAAAATTTCCGATGCAATTTCAGGCGGAAGAAAACACTGCACGCCCGTTGTGCAGATTCCTAGCCGGCCAACTCTTGACAATTTATGCATCCCGGCGCTGAATACGTCAATCCAGTAAAACAGACAGATGTCCATAATACTGGACAACGAAAAATGACCGTTCATCAGGGGAACATCATGACCATTTCACTCCGCACCAGCGCGCTTTGCCTGGCAACCGCTTTCATCCTTTCCGCCATGCCCGCAGCCGCGCAGCAGGCGACCAGCAAGCTCGACGAGGTTCTGGCCCGCGGCCATCTCGTTCTCGGCACCGGCAGCACCAACGCGCCGTGGCATTTCAAGAGCGCCGACGACAAGCTCCAGGGTTTCGACGTCGACATGGGCCGTATCGTCGCCAAGGCGCTGTTCGGCGATCCCGACAAGATCGAATACGTCAACCAGTCGTCCGATGCGCGCATCCCGAACATCACCACCGACAAGGTGGACCTCACCTGCCAGTTCATGACGGTGACCGGCGAACGCGCCCAGCAGATCGCCTTCACCATTCCCTACTACCGCGAAGGCGTCGGCCTGATGCTGAAGGCCGACGGCAAATATGCCGACTACGCGGCGCTCAAGGCAGCCGGTTCGTCCGTCACCATTTCGGTCCTGCAGAACGTCTATGCCGAGGCCATGGTGCATGCCGCCCTGCCCGAGGCGACCGTCGACCAGTATGAATCGGTCGATCTGATCTACCAGGCGCTCGAATCCGGCCGTGCCGATGCGGCTGCGACCGACCAATCGTCGCTTGCCTGGTACATGACGCAGAACGCCGGCCGCTACAAGGATGCCGGCTACGGCTGGAACCCGCAGACCTATGCCTGCGGCGTCAAGCGCGGCGATCAGGATTGGCTGAATTTCGTCAACACCGCCTTGCATGAGGCGATGACCGGCGTCGAGTTCGACTTCTATGCGAAGTCCTACAAGACCTGGTTCGGCAAGGATCTTGCACCGCCGCAGATCGGCTTCCCGGTCGAATACAAGTAAGCCGGATACACGCAAAACCGTCGGGGACGAAGGGTTTGACCTTCGTCCCTTTCCCACCCTCTCCGGCAGGATGCCGCCATGGGTTATACGCTCAATTTCGCCGCCGTCTGGCGCAGCTTCGACCAGCTTCTCGAAGGTCTACTGCTCAGTCTCGGACTGGCTTTCGTCTCCATCCTGATCGGCGCGGCGATCGGCCTTCTGGTTGCCTTCGCGCTGATTTCGAAAAGCGGCTGGATCAAGCGCCCTGCCGCTGCCTACGTGACTGTTATCCGCAATCTGCCGATCCTGGTGCTGGTGCTTTTCGCCTATTTCGCGCTGCCCCAGATGGGCGTGCGGCTGGGCAAGATCGAAAGCTTCATCGCTGTCCTGTCAATCTATTCCGGCGCCTATCTGGCCGAAGTGTTTCGCGCCGGGCTGCTGTCGATTCCAAAGGGCTTGACGGAGGCAGGGCTTGCGATCGGCCTGACGCCTCTGCAGATCCGGGTCTCGATCATCGCGCCGCTGATGTTCCGCAACGTCCTGCCATCACTCTCCTCGACCGTGATCTCGCTGTTCAAGGATACGTCGCTCGCTGCCGCCATCGCCGTACCGGAGCTGACTTTCGAGGCGCGCAAGATCAATGTGGAGAGCTTCCGGGTGATCGAAACCTGGATCGTCGCGTCCGGTCTCTATGTCGTCACCTGTTCGGTGCTGGCAGCGCTGATGCGCGTCGCCGAGCGCCGCCTGGCCGTTCCGAGGTGATGCCATGATGGATTTTTCCGCTTTTCTCGACCAGATCTGGATCGCCCGCTTCGCCATCCTCAAGGGGCTCGGCATCACGATTTCGATCTCCGCGCTCTCCATCGTCGTGGGTTCGCTGCTGGGCGTCCTCGTCGGCCTGTCGCTTGTCTACGGCAATCGCGCGCTGCGGTTCGTGGTGCGGGTCTACACCGATTTCATTCGCGGTACGCCGGTGCTGGTGCTGGTTCTTGCCAGCTATTACGTGCTCTCTACCATCGGCATCGAGCTCGGCCCCTTCCAGGCGGGTGTACTGGCGCTCGCGATCTTCTGCTCCTCGCATGTCGGCGAAATCGTGCGCGGCGGATTGCAGGCGATCCCGCAGGGCCAGACCGAGGCCGCCAAGGCGATCGGCCTGACGTTTCGCCAGACCTTTGCCTATGTACTCTGGCCGCAGGCACTCCGGCAGTTCCTGCCGGCCTGGGTCAATACGGCGGCCGAGATGGTCAAGGCATCGACGCTGCTGTCGGTCATCGGCGTCGCCGAACTGCTGCTGCGCACGCAGGAAATCATCTCTCGCAATTTCATGAGCCTGCAGTTCTATTTCTTCGCCGGCTTTCTCTACTTCGTCATCAACTACAGCATCGAGCGGTTCGGCAAATATGTCGAACGCAAGACCGCCGTTCCGGCTTGAGGCCTCCAGACATGAGCAAGGTACTTCTCGAAATTCAGGGCCTGCGCAAGCAGTACGGCATCGTCGAGGTGCTGAAAGGCGTCGACTGCACGATGCAGGAGGGCGAGGTGATCTCGATCATCGGCTCCTCCGGTTCCGGCAAGACGACGATGCTGCGCTGCATCAACATGCTGGAGGAATTCCAGGGCGGCCATATCCGGCTTGAGGGCGAGGAGATCGGCTATGAGCACAGCGGTTCCTCGCGCAGACGCAAAAGCGAAAAAGACATCGCCCGCCAGCGGGCGCTGACCGGCATGGCCTTCCAGCAGTTCAATCTCTTCCCGCATATGACGGCGGCGCAAAATGTCATGCTCGGTCTCGTCAAGGTGAAGAAGATGGCGCGCGACGCGGCGCGTACCGTTGCCGAAAAATGGCTCGACCGCGTCGGGCTTGCCTCCCGCGCCGATCATTATCCCGGCCAGCTTTCCGGCGGCCAGCAGCAGCGCGTGGCGATCGCCCGTGCCATCGCCATGTCCCCGCGGCTGATGCTGTTCGACGAGGTGACTTCGGCGCTCGATCCGGAACTGGTCGGCGAAGTGCTTCAGGTGATCAAGGGGCTCGCCGCCGATGGCATGAGCATGCTGCTCGTTACCCACGAGATGCGCTTTGCCTATGAAGTCTCCTCGCGGGTGATCTTCATGAACCAGGGCGTGATCTGCGAGGAAGGCGACCCGAAGGAGATGTTCGTCGCGCCCAAGACCGAGCGTCTCGCGGAATTCCTCAAGACATCGAGTTTCAACTAAAAACAAAAGAGAGAAGATCACATGACGATCAAGCGTTATGGCGCCGGCGAGACCGGCGCAGGCGGACAGCCCCTGCCCTTTGCCCGTGCCGTGGAAGCCAATGGCTGGCTGCATGTTTCCGGCCAGGTGCCGATGGAAAAGGGAGAGATCATCGGTGGCGGCATCATTGCCGAAAGCCGCAAGGCGATCGAAAACCTGATCGCCATCCTGCATGAGGCGGGTTATGGCATAGAGGACGTGGTGCGCGTCGGCGTCTGGCTCGACGATCCCCGCGATTTCTGGAGCTTCAACGGTGTCTATGCCGAATATTTCGGCGCCAACCCGCCGGCCCGCGCCTGCGTGCAGTCGCGGATGATGGTCGATTGCAAGGTGGAAGTCGATTGCGTTGCCTATCGGGCGGACAGGGCTTGAAATGCGCGGCGCGGCTTGCAAAGGTCGCGCGCTCACTCTTTGACGAGGACGAAATGAATGGCTGACGGCGCAGAAGACATCGTATCGCGGCGCACGCGGGGCCTCGATCGCGCCTTCGAGATTCTCGAATTCCTGCGCGTCAAGCGCCAGCCGATGCGGCCGAACGAGATCGCCGTCGAGATCGGCGCGCCGCGGTCGTCGATCTATGAGCTGATCAATCTGCTGCTCCGCCATGGCATGCTCGATTATCAGGGCGGCGATGGCCGGGTATTTCTCGGCCGCAAGCTCTATTTCCTTGGAACGGCCTATGCCGACCAGTTCGACCTGATGCGCGAATCCGAGGACATGCTGGTCCGGCTTGCGGAAGAGACCCGCGAAACGGCGCAGATGTGCCTTCTGGAGGGTAACAAATATACCGTCGCGATGATGCGCGAGGGTAGCCGCGCCTTCCGTATCTCGTCCAATATCGGCGAACTGGTGTCGATCCCGTGGACGGCATCCGGCCGCCTGCTCGTTTCGCACCTTACCGACGCGGAAATCCTCGACTTCATTCCGGCCGACGACTTCCTGCTGCCGAACGGCAAGCGCCTCGATCCCGCGAGTTTCATCGCCGAAGTCCGGCAGGCGACCATCGACGGCTATTTCACCTTCAACAGCGCGGTGGAGACGTTTACCCACTGCTTCGCCGTACCGGTGCATCAGGCCGACGGGCAATGCGTCGCGACGCTCTGCCTCGTCACGCCGAAGGAAGACGGCCTGCGCAATCGCCAGAGCTATCTCGACAGCCTGCTCGCCGCCGCGCACGAACTGTCCGAGCAACTGGGCTATTCCAGCGGCCGCAAGCGCGCCGAGCGGTAGTGGCTCAGCCCTTTAGGCCCTGCGCCAACCGCCATTGACGCGCCGACAATCTCCTGCACCGGTATTTGCGTGAAGAGCAGTTCGCCCTTTGCTTCGTCGATCAGTGTCGGCGAGGAGATCCATCGCGGAACGCCATGGGAGTTTCATCATTTCATCACGGAATCTAGGACGGACTGTCACATTCGGCTGCTAGCAGAAGGACGAACTGAGCCATGGCGGCCCAAGGCGCCAGCCGGTTGTTCGTCATTCTTTCCAAGGAGCACCTGTGATGAAACTTTCCGTCATTCAATCTGTCCTGGCGGGGCTTCTGGCCGCGACCACACTCGGTGCTTCCCCGGCATTCGCCGAGAAAACCAAGTTCGAATTCTGGTACGGCCTTTCGGGCGACCTCAGCGAGCGCGTGCAGGACGCCTGCAAGAAGTTCAACGAGAGCCAGGCCGATTATGAAATCGTCTGCACCTCGCAGAACGGCTACGACACGACACTACAGAATACCATCGCAGCCTATCGCGCCAAGAAGCAGCCGGCGATCACCCAGATCTATGATGCCGGCACGCTCGACCTGATGCTGTCGGGTGCCTTCGTGCCCGCCAGGAAGCTGATGGCCGACAATGGCTACACGATCGACTGGAATAATTATTTCAGCGGCATTGCCAATTATTATGCAACGTCCACCGGCGAGCTGAACTCCTTCCCGTTCAACTCTTCCACCGCGATGTTCTATTACAATGCCGATGCCTTCCAGAAAGCCGGCATCGACTTCAAGCCGGACACCTGGGAACAGGTCGAGGAAGCCGCCCGCAAGTTGAAGGCCGCCGGGTATGAATGCCCGCTCGGCTTCAACTTCGACCCCTGGCCGATGCTGGAGCAGTTTTCCGCCATCCACAATCAGCCGATCGCCACCAAGGCCAACGGCTATGAAGGACTCGACGCCGAACTCGTCTTCAACAAGACAAAGTTCGTCGATCACGTGAAGTTCTTCAAGAAAATGGCCGACGAGAAGCTGTTCGTCGTCAAGACCAAGCAGCTCGGCATGGACATCCTGCCCTCCTTCACCTCGCAAACCTGCCAGATGATCCAGACGTCGATCGCCGACCACGGCACGATCGGCAAGACGTTGCCCGAAGGTGTCAAATGGGACGTCGCCATGCTTCCGGTCTGGAAGAGCACCGAGCGCCAGAACTCGCTCGTCGGTGGCGCATCGCTGTGGGTCATGGCCGGCCGTCCGGAAGCCGAATACAAGGGCGCCGCTGCGTTCCTGAACTACATCGCCACCCCGGAAATGGCTGAATGGTGGTCGACGGTTACCGGCTATATCCCGGTCACCAAGACCGGCTTCGACGCCATGAAGGCCGGCGGCTTCTATGACAAGGCTCCCTACAAGGGCCGGGAGCGCGCTATCGAAAGCCTGGCCTACACGCCGACGTCGCAGAACACCCGCGGCATCCGGCTTGGCGGCTTCACCCAGATCCGCAAGGAAGTATCGACGTCGCTGGAAGCCATCTTCATGCAGAATGCCGATGTGCAGGCCGAACTCGACCAGGCCGTCGAACGGGGCAACACCGTGCTGCGCCGCTTCGAAAAGACCTATGCGGGACAAAAGCTGAACTAAGCCTCAGCCCCCGCAACATGAGAGCCTGCTCGTTTGCAACGGCAGGCTCTCTTCTCTTTCCTGCATCGGTTTCAGTTATCCATGGACAAGCGTGCCGTTTTCAAGAGCTGGTGGTTGCCGATCCTTTTCGCCCTGCCGCAGATTGCCCTGATCCTCCTGTTCTTTTACTGGCCGGCGGTTGCGGTGATGCGGTGGGCGTTCACGCTTGAGCCGCCTTTCGGCGGAGCGGCGGAATTCGTCGGATGGGCCAATTTCCAGGATGTATTCGCCGATCCCTTCTATTGGAATTCGGTCGGGGTCAGCCTGATTTTTGCCTTTTGCGGCACGGCCTCGACGATTGTCGTCGGGCTCGTCCTGGCGCTGGCGGTCGATCGTCAACTGCCTGGCTCCGGTCTGTTCCGCTTCCTCTATATCCTGCCCTACGCCATTGCCGGACCTGCCGCCGGCATGGCTTTCCGCTTCATTCTTTCGCCTGAACGCGGGCTGATGGCCTCGGTCAATGCCGTCTTCCCCGATTTCTGGAACCCGGCGAAATACGGTAGCCATGCCCTCGTTCTCGTGATCGTCATCTTTGCCTGGAAATGGGCGGGCTATACTTTCATCTTCCTGCTCGCCGGCCTGCAATCCGTCCCCCGCGCGCTGACGGAAGCCGCCGCCATGGACGGCGCCGGTCCGATCCGTCGCGCCGTGGATATTCAGATTCCGATGCTCGCTCCGACGTTGTTCTTTCTCCTCGTGATCATGATGACGGAAGGCTTCGTGGGGGCCGATACCTTCGGTATCGTGCATCACACCACCGGCGGCGGCCCCAATCACGGCACGGAGGTGATGGTTTTCCGCATCGTCGACGAAGCCTTCAAGGGCTTGAACTATTCCGGCGCCTCGGCCCAGAGCATCGTTCTGATCGGTCTGATCATGGTCTTCACCTTTATCCAGTTCCGCTTCATCGAGAAGCGGGTGCATTACAAGTGAGCCGGTCATGATTCAGCGCACCCCCTTCGCCGATACCTTCACCTATGTCCTGATGGCTCTCGGTTTCGTTTTGCTAATCGGCCCTTTCATCGTCATCCTGGCCGGCGCCAGCCAGACGTTGCAGCAGGTCAACAGCGTGCCGTTCCGGTTCGTGCCGCAAGACCATCTGCTGGAAAATGCCGCTGCCGCCTGGTCGCGTGCCAGCCTCGGCACGGCGATGATGAACAGCCTCATCATGGCAAGTCTCGTCACCGTCGGCAAAGTGGCGTTATCGGCCTGTACGGCCTTTGCCATCGTCTTCTTTCGCACGCCTCTCAAGCATTTCTTCTTCTGGATGGTGTTCATCACCCTGATGCTGCCGCTCGAGGTCCGCGTGGTGCCGACCTACGCCGTTGCCGCGGATCTCTTCCAGCCGTTCCGACTCCTGATTGCCGCTCTGACGGGCATCGAAGTATCGGTCGAATGGAACCTGCTCAATTCCTATGCCGGCCTGACCTTGCCGCTGATCGCCACTGCGACCGGCACGTTCCTCTACCGCCAGTTCTTCATGACGCTGCCGGATGAACTTGCCGAGGCCGCGCGCATGGACGGATCGGGGCCGGCGCGCTTCTTCTTCGACATGCTGCTGCCGCTGTCGCGCACCAACATGCTGGCGCTCACCACCATCATGTTCGTCTATGGCTGGAACCAGTATCTGTGGCCGCTGCTGATGATCACCGACCCGGCCTACAAAACGACGATGATGTCGCTGGTCGCGCTCCTGCCCTCGGAGAACGGAACACCGGACTGGAACGTCACGCTCGCCGGCTCTCTCATCATCATGGCGCCGCCGCTGATCGTCGTCGCCGTACTTCAACGCTGGTTCATACGCGGCCTCGTCGCCACCGAAAAATGATCCACGCTTTCAAGAAACAAGGTTCAAGACCATGGCTGACATCGATATCCGCGCCGTCCACAAATCCTATGGCAAAACGAAGACACTGCATGGCGTCGACCTTTCCTTCGCATCGGGCGAATTCGTGGTCATCCTCGGTCCTTCCGGCTGCGGCAAGTCGACACTTCTGAGGATGATCGCAGGGCTTGAGGAAATCACCGCCGGCGAGATCGCGATCAATGGCCGCATCGTCAACACGCTGGAGCCGCGCGAACGCGGCTGCGCCATGGTGTTCCAGAACTACGCTCTCTACCCCCACATGACCGTTGCCGGCAATATCGGCTATGCATTGAAGGTCGCCGGCGTGCCGAAGGCCGAGCGCGACCGGCGCATCGAAGAGACGGCGAAGATCGTCGGCCTGTCCGATTACCTCACCCGCAGGCCGGCTGCTCTTTCCGGCGGCCAGCGCCAGCGTGTCGCCATGGCGCGGGCCATCATCCGCGAGCCGAAGGTCTTCCTGTTCGACGAACCCCTGTCGAACCTCGACGCCAAGCTGCGTGTCACCATGCGGGCCGAGATCCGCAAGCTGCACCAGCGCCTGTCGGCAACGTCCGTCTTCGTCACGCATGACCAGGTCGAGGCGATGACACTCGCCGACAAGCTGGTGGTGATGA
This sequence comes from Rhizobium herbae, assembly GCF_017873135.1. Lineage (GTDB taxonomy): Bacteria > Pseudomonadota > Alphaproteobacteria > Rhizobiales > Rhizobiaceae > Pararhizobium > Pararhizobium herbae. The sequence goes on from NZ_JAGGJV010000007.1 coordinate 346,854, forward strand.
ACAAGGGCCATGTCGAGCAGGTGGGCCAGCCGCTCGACATCTATCACCGGCCGGCAAGCGTCTTCGTCGCCTCCTTCATCGGTTCGCCCGCGATGAACCTTTTCGAAACCCGCGTCGAAACCGGTGCCGCAACAGTCCGGTTCGGAGGCGCTCAGGTGCCGATCGACGGCGCGCTTGCCGCGCAGCTGCGCGGAAAGGACATCATCGTCGGGATCCGCCCCGAGCAGTGCGTGGTGGTGCAGCCCGGAAACGGCGTATCGGCGAAGGTGGACTTCGTCGAGGAGCTCGGTTCCGGCCGTGTCGTTCATGCCGAGATCGACGGACAGCCCTTTGCCGCCGTCATCGGCGAGGAGATGCGCGTGCGGCCCGGCGATCGGATCAGCCTGGAGCTGCCGCCATCGCAGCTGCATGTCTTTGACCGCGACAGCGGCCGGCGGATCGAGTTTGAGGCCGTGCCTCGCGCTCCGCAAAATGCGGCCGAAGCCCCGGTGCTGGCCATCGTCGAATAATCAGTTTCAAAATCTCAAAGGAGAAATCGTCATGAACGACATCATAACCGCCATCGGTTTCTGCAACCGGACCGGCAACGGCGATCTGACCGTACTGGATGCGTCATTGCGGGAAATCGCCGATACGGGGGCTGAAGCCTGCGAGATCGGCATCTATGGCGAGGAAATCATCAGCGGCGGCCGGATCATCGAGGACCGGACGCAGCGCGTTGCCGAGATTGTCGGGCAGTACGACTTCAGGAAACTGTCGCTGCACGGCCAGATCGTTTCCAACTTCATGGACCGCGAGCATCTGCATCTGCAGAAGAAGGTCGTTCGGGCCATGCTGGAACTGTGCAATCGCCTCGGGGCCGGCATTCTCGTGCATCATTCGGGCGCAGCCCAGGTTGCAAATGGCGAGAATGGCGCGGATCTCGACCAGATGGAACGCGAGGCACTTGCCGAAATGGCGGAAATCGCCAGGGGCTACGGCGTGCGCATCGCCCTTGAGAATATCTTCACGACAGAAAGTGGCCAGTATCGCCAGACGCCAAGCCAGGTGGCAGCCACCGTCCGCGCAATCGGCTCGGACAATGTCGTGGCACTGATCGATTTCTCGCATGCCTATATCGAATCGACCTTCCGCAATCTCGACTTCCGCCAACAGTTGCGCGACATGGCGCCGGTGACCGGCCATCTGCATGTGCATGACAGCTTCGGCCTGCCCTATTCGATGAAACGCTTCTATCATCCGGCCGAGGCAACCGCGCTCGGCATCGGCGACCTGCATCTGCCGATCGGCTGGGGTGATATCGCGTGGGAAGACATCTTCTCCGAGCTGACCTTCCTGCCGGATACGACGCTGATCATGGAAATCGGCGCGGAACGATTTGCAGACCAGCAGCCCGCCTGCCTGGAAAGGGCAAGAAGTCTTGCAGCACTGCTCACGCGGCAACAGGCAGCCTGACAAACCCCGAAGTTGGCGACGGCGGCGGCACGCGCGGAGCGGTAGCAGTCAATTCTGCCGGCTCTGTGCCAGCCGCCATTGCCGCGGCGACACGCCGGTATGGGCGAGAAAGAACCGTGAAAAATAGGCAGGGTCCGAAAATCCCAGCCGGTAGCCGATTTCCTGCACCGCCATCTGGGTAAAAAGCAGTTCGCGCTGGGCTTCATCGATCAGCTTGCCGTTAATCAGTGTCTGGGGGCTGAGGCCGGTGAGTTGCTTGACGATACGGTTGAGATGCGTCGGGGAAATCCCGAGCTCCCGCGCATAGAAGGATGCTGGCTTGTGCGAACGGAAATGCTGATGGATCAGCCCTGTCAGCCTGTTCAGGCGGCGTTGGTTTTCAGTTGCTCCGTCCTCTTCATCGCCGCGTTCGGATGCCGAGATCCGGGCAGTCAGCCTGAGAGCCGTGGTCAGATAAGCCTCGCAGAGATCCGCAGGCCCGGCTCGCCGCGCGGCCGTCTCCGCTGCGAGCCGATGCAGTGTCCGGGATATGTAGCGGCAGTCGGCATGATCCATCATCAGCGCTGTCAGGCGCGGCACGGCAAGCCAGTCGCCAAACCGGCTGTGATCGGCGGGCATCGTCTTCAGATGCGAGGTCAGCACCGTGAAGACATAGCCATCGATGTCCTTCGAAAACCGAAATCCATGCCGCGCAAACGGCGGCACGGTGATGACCGCAGGCGGGACAATCGGATGGACGTCGTCGCCGAAAACCGCATCGCCCGATCCGGCCTCGATGTACAATATCTGAAAGAACTGCTCGTGCCGATGCAGTCCGATCTCCCAGTGATGCAGGCTGCTGCGAGACGGAATTGTTTCGCAGTGCAACCAGAAATCCGGCGAATCACCGGCTTTTTCGCCATAAAGATCATAGGTGGGGATAGAGCGCATCATAGTCCTGTACGCATTCGGAATGTTCGATTTGTGCAACTTCTTGGCCGCGATGTCCATGGCGATCGCACTGAGCCGGTGTCACAACTGAAGCAATGCACGGCTTCGGGAGGAAGAGATGCGCACGCAGGTTGTCATTATCGGTTCAGGTCCGTCCGGGCTGCTGCTCGGGCAGTTGTTGGCCAAAGCCGGGATCGAGGCGGTCATTCTCGACCGTGTCGGCAAGGATTACATTCTCGGCCGTGTGCGCGCAGGGGTACTCGAACAAGGCACCGTCGGGCTGATGGATGAGGCCAGGGCAGGCAAGCGAATGCACGCCGAGGGCTTGCCGCATGAAGGCTTCTCTCTTGCCTTCGACGGGCGCGATCACCGCATCGACCTCAAGGATCTGACCGGCGGCAAGGGCGTCATGGTCTATGGCCAGACCGAACTGACACGCGACCTGATGGCGCAGCGCGAGACGATCGGCGCGATGACCGTCTACGACGCTTCCAATGTCCGTCTGCACGGCTATGAAGGGCGGTCGCCCTATGTGACCTACGAGCGCGAGGGGATCACCCATCGCATCGATTGCGATTTCATCGCCGGATGTGACGGCTTTCATGGTGCCAGCCGCAAGTCCGTGCCGGAAAAGGCCATTCGTACCTTCGAGAAGGTCTATCCGTTCGGTTGGCTCGGCATCCTCGCCGACGTGCCGCCGGTCAGCCATGAGCTGATCTATGCCAATCATCCGCGCGGTTTTGCACTCTGCTCCATGCGCTCGGAAACCCGAAGCCGCTATTATCTGCAATGCACCCTCGATGAAAAGATCGAGGACTGGAGCGACGACCGGTTCTGGGACGAACTCCGCCGGAGGCTCCCCGCCCATCATGCGGAGGCTTTGGTGACGGGCGCGTCCTTCGAAAAATCGATCGCGCCGCTGCGCTCCTTCGTTGCCGAGCCGATGCGCTTTGGAAACCTCTTTCTCGTCGGCGATGCCGCCCACATCGTGCCGCCGACGGGAGCCAAGGGCCTCAATCTCGCCGCCAGCGATGTCCACTATCTCTATGCGGGTCTCACGGAATATTATCAGGATCATTCCACCGCCGGCATCGATGCCTATTCGACCCGCGCTCTTTCCCGGGTCTGGAAGGCAGTGCGGTTTTCCTGGTGGATGACCACGATGATGCACCGCTTCCCGGATACCGGCGCCTTCGACCAGAAGATCCAGGAAGCCGAACTCGACTATCTCACCCATTCCCGCGCAGCGGCGACGGCGCTGGCGGAGAATTATGTGGGGCTGCCTTACTGAGTTTCTCTGCCCTTTGTCATCCCGCACCCATTTCCTCCTCAGAGGCGCTCCAGCGCAATCGCAATGCCCTGCCCTACCCCGATGCACATGGTCGATAGCGAATAACGCCCGCCGTTCAGCTTCAGTTCGAGCGCCGCCGTGCCGGTGATCCGCGCGCCGGACATGCCGAGCGGATGGCCGAGCGCGATGGCGCCGCCGTTGCGGTTGACGCGCGGATCGTCGTCGGCGATGCCGAGCTGGCGCAGGACCGCCAGCCCTTGCGAGGCGAAGGCTTCATTGAGTTCGACGACGTCGAAATCCTTCACCTGAAGACCAAGCCGCGCCATCAGCTTTCGCGATGCAGGCACAGGGCCGATGCCCATGACGCGCGGCGGAACACCGGCGGCGGCTCCGCCCATGATGCGGGCAATCGGCGTCAGGCCATGTTTCTTCGCCGCGGCTTCGGAGGCGATGATCAGCGCCGCAGCCCCGTCATTGACGCCGGAGGCGTTGCCAGCTGTCACTGAGCCACCTTCGCGGAAGGGCGCCTTCAGCTTGGCAAGCGTTTCCGGCGTCGTCGCACGCGGATGCTCGTCCCTGTCGACCACGACCGGCTCGCCCTTGCGTTGCGGAATGGTGACAGGGGTAATCTCCTGCCCCAGGCGCCCGTTTTCCTGAGCGGCAGCCGCCCTGTTCTGCGAGCGGACGGCGAAGGCATCCTGATCCTCGCGGCTGACCTTGTAGTCCGCAGCGACGTTTTCGCCGGTTTCCGGCATGGAATCGACGCCGTATTGCTTTTTCATCAGCGGATTGACGAAGCGCCAGCCGATCGTCGTGTCGTGGATTTCTGCTGAGCGGGAAAAGGCGCTTTCAGCCTTCGGCATGACGAAGGGCGCCCGCGACATGCTTTCGACGCCTCCTGCGATCATCAGCTCCGCCTCGCCGGCGCGAATGGCGCGGGCGGCCGCGATCACCGCATCCATGCCGGAACCGCAGAGCCGGTTGATCGTCGTTCCCGACACGTCGAGCGGCAGGCCCGCCAAGAGCAGGGACATGCGGGCGACATTACGATTGTCCTCACCCGCCTGGTTGGCGCAGCCGAAGATGACGTCATCGACGGCCTGCCAATCGACGGACGCATTGCGCGCCATCAGCGCCTTGAGCGGGATTGCTCCCAGATCGTCGGCCCTGACGGAGGATAGTGCGCCGCCGAAACGGCCGATCGGCGTGCGAATATAATCACAAATATAGGCTTCGACCATCTACGCGGCCTCCTTGTTGCCCTGATGGGCCTTCTTCGTTCGGGCGTTAATGTCGCGCAAAGTCGTGAGTTCAGTCTCGGTCGGGACGGGCGTATCGATCACTGCGTTGGCGAATTTGATCGGCCAGCCGCAATTCTCGATAATCTGCGCCCGCGTCACACCCTGATGGATCGAAACGACGGTCAGTTCCTTCGTCACCGGATCGGGCTCGAGGATGCAGAGATCGGTGATGACGCGGGTCGGGCCCTTGGTCGTCATGCCCAGCCGCTCGCGGTGATTGCCGCCTTCGCCGTGACCCATCGAGGTGATGAAATTGAGCTTGTCGACGAAGCCGCGCTTGGAGAGCGCCATGGTGATAAAGATCTGGCCGCAATTGCTGGCGATTTCCGGCGCCCCGCCGCCGCCCGGCAGACGGACCTTCGGGTGGTCATAGGGGCCGACGACCGTCGTGTTCAGGTTGGCGAACCTGTCGATCTGCGCACCGCCGAGAAAGCCGGTGGTGATGCGGCCGCCCTGCAGCCAATAGCGGAACATTTCGGGTACCGAGACGGTGAAAAGCGCGGTATCGCACAACTCGCCGTCGCCGATCGACAGCGGCAGAACATCCGGTTTGGTACCCACGGTACCGCTTTCGTAAATCAGCGTGATATCCGGTGCATGGGTCAGGCGGGCGACATTGCAGGCAGCCGACGGAGCGCCGATGCCGACGAAGCAGACATCGTCGTTGGTGAGTGCGCGGGCGGCTGCGATGGTCATCATTTCGGTTGGGGTAAAATCGCTCATCGGTGTCTCCTCACGCAGCTTTTTTCGCATGCCTGGCAAAGTCTTCCGGCCCTGCCTTCATGACGTTTTCCTCAATCCATGCCTGGAAGCTGTCGCGATCGCGGGCGATCTCGTCCCAAGCGATATAGAAGGCGTTGGAACGGGCATAATACCCTTGCGCATAGGACGGAAAAGCGCCGCCGGGCACCTCGACAACGGCCGTCACCGCCCATGACGGCAGCACGACGGAGTTGGGCGAAGGCGGGTCGAGTTCATCGACGATCTCCTCGACCGTGACGATCGAGCGTTTGGCGCCAAGCACGGCTTCCTTCTGCACCCCGACAATGCCTTCGAGCAGTACATTGCCCTTCCGGTCGGCCCTGAGCGCATGGATGATCGTCACATCGGGCCTGATGGCGGGAACGGCTGCCAGCACCTCGCCGGTGAACGGGCAGGTGACCTGCTTGATGTTGGGGTTCACCTTTGGCAGGTCGGCGCCGATATAGCCGCGCAGCATGGCAAAGGGCAGGTTGGCGGCGCCCGCCTCATAGGCATTGGCCATGGCGGCGTGGGAATGTTCCTCGATCTCCAGCGGCCGCGGCCATTGGTTTTCGACGGCATCGCGGAATCGATGCAGCGAGCCGACACCGGGATTGCCACCCCAGGAGAATTTCATGCCCCGCGCCGCGCCGACGCCGATCAGCTGGTCGTAGAGGATGTCCGGGGTCATGCGGATCAGAAACAGATCCTTCTTGCCCTGCCGGATCACCTCATGTCCGGCGGCGTAGGGTATCAGATGCGTGAACCCCTCCATGGCGACGGTATCGCCGTCATGCACGTTCTCGGAAATGGCTTCCGCCAGCGAAGTCAATCGCGCCAAGGCATTCTCCTCCTGAGGTTTATTCGAGTCCGGGTTGGCGCAAATAAGCGCGTAAATCTGCCGGTCGTCAAATATTTCGTGCGTTATTTGATTTTTGTTCGTATAACGCACATAAGAAGTGAAATTTGAGGGATAAAGACATGCGCGAATCGGATTTCGTCAGCGGCTTTGCGCGAGGACTAAGGGTGATCGAAGCCTTCGGGGAAACACGGCCCAAGCTGACCATCGCCGAGGCCGCCAAGCTTACGGAGCTCGACCGCGCGACGGTACGGCGTTGTCTGTTGACGCTCGCCGATCTCGGCTATGCAGATTATGACGGCAAGTTTTTTGCTCTGACACCCAAGGTTCTAAGGCTTGGGCATGCCTATCTTTCGGCCACACCTTTGCCGCTTTTGATCCAACCCTATCTCGATCAGCTCTCTGAGAAGGCGGAGCAAAGCGCTTCGGCGTCGGTACTGGATGGCACGGACGTCGTTTATATCGCCCGGGCCTCGCAGAAACGCGTCATGTCGATCAATCTCTCGCCGGGATCGCGTCTGCCGGCCTATTGCGCCTCGATGGGGCGCGTTCTTCTTGCCTCTCTGCCTGAAAGAGATGCGCGCGACGTCCTGGACCGCTCAGATCTCAAAGCCAACACGCCGCTGACAAAGACCGACCCGGACGTTCTTATGGAAGAGTTGCGAGCCGTCCGCGCCAGCGGCTACGCCGTCATCGACCAGGAGTTGGAACTTGGACTTTGCTCTATTGCCGTGCCGGTGGAAACCGATCGCGGCCGCGTCGTCGCCGCCATCAATATCGGAGCACCTGCCGCCCATGTTGCCGCCGCCGAAATGGCAACGAGATACCTGCCGTTGTTGATGGAGACCCGGAAGGCACTGCGGCTGGTTTTGCGCTAGGCGCCTCGTCGCCCCGGTATCGCCGGGCAAAGCCGGCCGAACTGCAAGCCGTAGAGTCCGGACAGGTGATCGAACGCTATCCGTTTACATGAAAATAGCGCCCGGACCGAACCGGTCCGGGTGCCGATTTTGAGGGTCACGCCAACGTTCAGTGGCGTTTCCGGATGATCCCATAGACGATGTTGCCGTTGGCACCAGATTCTATGCTTCCCTCGAATTCATCCCTGGGTGCGCTTGCGTGGATGATGTTCCACATATCGGTTTCCGAGCGCAGCAGCAGCGCCCAGTTCATGAACGTCTCCATATAGCCATCGTCGGCGACGTCACGCGAGAAATTGGCAAAGAGAAATACCCCATTCGGCTTCAGCATTTCCAGGCAGGTTTGCGTCAGCTTCACGGCAACCTTGTCGGCAAGATAGTCGTAGAGGCCGGCCGCGTAGATAAAGTCGAATGTGCCGATCTGATGCGACTTGGTGAGCAGTCCCCGGACGGAACCGTCGATCGCCTCGACGCATGTGCCTCTGAAATCTTTCGCAATGGAACCGATGCTCATCGGATCCTGATCAAGCGCCAACCACCGCTTGATCCGTCCTTCCTTCAGCGCAACCGAGCGGTCCGCTTCGCGCAGATGTCCGGCCGCAACGGTTAGAATCTCGGTGTCGGGGCCTCGTTCATCGGCGATCTGATCGACATGCCGCGTCAGGAGATCACGGCGTTCGCGCACGGCGACAGGCGACGGCGCATTCCTGGTATATTCATAGAGCGTCCGGCCCAGCGGAGAGGCATTTGCAATTTCCTGTGAAACGCTCGGATGGCCATAGATGAAATCGATCAGGTGCGCATCGCCGGAATAGCCGCGGGGTTTCATGAAAGACCAGCGCGTGAAGGGATCCTGATGAAAGTAGTCCGCAACCGGATGGTTCTGCACGATCGGGATCAGCTCTTGCCAAACATTGGGATGATACTTGCGACGGGTCTCATGAAGCGACCCGATCAGCCGGTGTATGATCTGCGCCGGGTTTTGGTCCTCCTGGATTTGCTGCTGTGCGATCTTCAGCACCAGCGCAACTTCGACTCTTCCCGTTGCCAATTGCTCATAATGAAGATCGGTTTTGGACGAAGAAAGTTCGGTCGTTATGGCCGTCGGGGTGATCAGGCTTTCGCCGTCGAAGGCAATCTTAAATTGGGTCACTCTAACCTCATCCGTTAACAGACTATTAATATTATGGAGAAAATTGGGTGAAGTGCCAATCGAAATTGCTCATTGCCGCATGGCATGGTTAACGCGCTCGCGTAATAGTTGACGCTGCTACACACGCCCGCCAGCTTTCGGCAAGTTCAGGAAAACTTAATGTACCTCCCCTATTGTGCCGAAAAGTGCTGCCTCTTCTTGATAGGTTGCCTATCCGGATTGCAGGCTCGCGCGTCCCGGACAATGCCAATTGTCGGGAGGAGGCGCCGAGCTCGAGAGAATGCACAGCAACGCGATGGGTCGTGCATGAAGCACACGCTGGCAGACGTAGTAGAGATCGATCTCCACGCTGAGCCGCCGAGGCCGGCGTCTGCGGAGCTGCGCACACTTTATCGGAAAGATGGCCAGAATACACGAAGACAAACCACCAGGCAGGGGATGTGGATCGCCATCGCCGTCTATCTCTTGTTCTCCATTACCGACATTCTGCTGGTGCCCGACGTTGCGCATTATACAATCGCCGCACGTTTCGCGATCGGCTCCATCGCTTTCGTCCTGCTTGAGATGCAGGTGCGCCTGAACACCAGCGCGGACATCATCGATGGTACCTGTGCAACAGCCCTCGTCGTGGCCTATGCCGGCTGGCTATATCCTTCGATGATGACGGCGGATACGCAGAGCATTTCCTATTACATGGTCTTCGGCGCCATCTTCATGATGAGCGTCAACCTGTTTTTCAGTTTTAAGTTCCGCCTTTCCCTGGTTGCATCGGTCGTCATTCTCCTCATCTTCCTTGCGGCCCTGCAGTCCTTTCCCCCCCTGTATCCCTCCTACAAGCTTGCATTCGGCACGTTCTGCGTTTCATGCTTCGTCTTTACGTCCTACGTGAACTGGAAACTCAACCGCGAACGCTACAAAGTGTTCCTAAACGCCTTCGAGGCGAAAGTTCAGCACAACGAGGCGGCCGAACGGGGAAAAGCTCTGCTGAGGCTGTCGAACACTGATCCTTTGACGGGACTGGAAAATCGCAGGGCAATCGACCAGAGATTGCGGAACTACTGGGACGACTGGCAAAAATCGGGCAAAAGCTTCGCGACTATCCTGATCGACGTCGATTTCTTCAAGATATACAATGATTGCTACGGCCATCAGGAAGGTGATCGCTGCCTCGTTCTGGTCGCCAATGCCCTTGAGGATTCGATAAAGCCGTACAATGGTTCAATCGGACGCTACGGCGGCGAAGAATTCATTGTTCTCGCCCGCATGGAGACAAGAGAACAGGTGGCCGATCTGGCGGAAGCCGTTTGTCGCACCGTGGAAAAAATGGGTCTGCTGCACCAGCAGCGCCGAGACGGCGTGTCCATTGTCACTGTCAGCGTCGGTGCCTCGTTTACCAGAAGCCAGACCGGCACAAAACTCGAGAAGATCATCCATGAGGCGGATCGCGCGCTGTATACCGCGAAAGCAAATGGTCGAAACTGTGTCAAGCTGTTCGATCCGAACGATCCCCAGAGCAGCGACGAGAGCGAGAATATCGCGGCCTTGCTGAAAATAGCCACCGATCAAAACCTCGTATCGCTCGTCTACCAACCCATCCGGAACGTCTCATCAGGCAAGGTTGAAGCCGTCGAGGCCCTGATGCGTCTCAAAATGCTGGACGGTACGTCCGTCCCTCCAAATCTCTTCATTCCCGTCGCCGAGCGAACCGGCGCGATCCTCAACCTCGGATACTGGGCGATCCGAACAGTGTGCCGCGAACTGCTGGTTGACAACCAAGTGTGCGTGGTCAGCGTCAACGTCTCCCCAATTCAGCTCAAGACACCCGGTTTCGCCACCTCGGTCGCGGCCATCCTCGGCGAAACGGGAGTAGCCGGCGGCAGGCTGGCCTTCGAGATCACCGAAGGCCTTGAGATGGAGATGAATTCTCACATTCTGCGGTGCATCAGCGACCTGAAAATGCTGGGGATCAGGATATGGCTCGACGATTTCGGAACGGGATTTGCGGGGCTTTCCTGGCTTCGCCTGATCGACTTCGATACGGTCAAGATCGATCGTTCCTTCCTGCATGACTGCGGCACCCCGAGAGGCAGGGCCATGCTCCAGGATATCATTGGGCTCGTCCGGAACCGCGGGCATAAAATCCTGGTCGAAGGTGTGGAGACCGACGAGCAGCTGGCACTCATGCGTGAATTTCGCATAGATCAGGTCCAGGGCTTCCATGTCGGCCGGCCGGCCCCCGCGGAAGATTTCCAACGGAACCTTGCTGCCTCCACCCATCCAGCACTTCTCCGAAGACCGGCATAACCATCCGCCTCGTCCGCTCCGCCACAATGCCCCTACCCCGCCTTCCGCTCGCCAGACGTATTCGTGCGCATGAGGGCCATGAGCATCGGGCCCAGCGAGAACTCGCCCTTCTCGGCTCGACGCGTCAGGTCGCGCAGATATCCTCCGGCGGAGTTGATCTGCCCACCCCGCTCGAGGATGCAAGCAATTACCACCGCAGCGTTTTCAGGCCCAAGGATTTCGCAGGCAGTCTGATAGGCGCTCGGACTGACGCCGAGCATTGACCGTACCACCACAGCGGCCCCCATCAGATCGCGCCAGTTGGATATGGCACCGCCCGGCCCGTACATGGTGATGTCAGGGCATGCCTTCAGCACCATACTCAGCGGGAATGCCTTTATCGGCTCAAGCGGTCGCTGCTTCTCGCCCACGGAGTTTTCTCCCTGCTTTTTTTCTAGAGCAGGTTCAAGTTCAGATATGGAGTCGGGATTTGAATTCTGTATGTGCCGCTCATTTTGTAAGTGATTGCCGCCCATTTTCTGAGTTTTAATCTGTATTTCCAGCCGGTTGGCTGCTTCTTCGCGCAGCATTTCCATTTCATCCAGTGCCGCTGCAAGCTGTCCGATCATTGGTCGGCGCGGAAGTGCTGCCAACAACGCACTGTAATGCCGGTGAATAGCCTCCCAATCGCCGCCTATGCCCTCTTCCAGGGCCGTCTCCACAAGCTTCGATACATCGCGGCAGCAAATAGTGAGCCGCTCACGCAGGCGCTGCTGATGCAATCGCTCGGCCACGACTTCGTCCGCGAGACGCTGGATGTCCTCGGCCCGAGCCAATAGCGGAGCCAGCGAAAAGCCGTAAGCTTCGTCGATCGTCCCGGAACGATCCCGACGGGCATAACGCTTGCCATTGGCACTATCCTTGCGCGACAGAAGTCCCGCCTCGATGAGGACAGCCAAGTGCCTCCTGAGTGTCTGCTCTGCCATTCCATGCGCCCGCAACGTGAGCTGTGCGTTCGATGGAAACACGACCAGGCCGTTCTCCTCCGACAGTTCATTCTTCGGGTAGAAGCTCAAAAGAGCGTTCATGACCGCCAAGGCGCGATCTGTCACGCCCAAGCGCGATCTCGCCTCGCACAAGGCGCGATAGAGCTTCCACTTGTCGACCGCTTTGTCCGGCTCCAATTCCTGGGCCATGACTTGACTTGCCACCATGGCAAGCGTCATCGACCGCCGCCCAAAGGGCGTCGTCACACTTCCAACCTGCATTTTCCTTCACCTCGTATCAGGCAAAAGAAATCCACTCACCAAAACGGTGCCAAAGACTCTTGACTATGATTCGCGGAAATGTGATTCTCTAGCTGCTAAACTTCTGAGAAGGGCTTCCACGACGGCAACGTTTGGGGGCCTTTTTCTTTTGCGGTTCAGTCTCCCGTTCCTGTTGTCTCTTTTGCCCGCACAAAATCCTGGTAGAGTGCGGAAAGTCTGGTTTCGACAAAGGCACCGAATTCGGGCTCAATCATTTTGTCGAAGGCGAGTTTCAATGTGTCGCTTGTCTCGGATATCCTGACGGCCTTTCTACCGGCCTCAGTTCTCCAGACTGTGCTTCGTGCCTTGTCCCTGCTCTTGCGCAGTTGGTCATAGACAGCTTGAAAGCGTTCGTCTGATTTCATGTCCGAGAAGCCAGGCTCGAGGATGGCCTTGAGCGCCCTCGCCTTCTTGCTTTTCTCGTCAATCAGATCGGCAAGCTCCGCCCATCTGGTGCGCCCGAAACCCGGAGCGGCACCTATCGCTTCAATGAGCTCAGATGGCAGGCGGTCTACCAACGCGATCATTCGCGACAGAGCAGCCTTGTCCACGCCGAGTGCCGACATGATCACATCACGACTGAAATTTCGCTCCTCCAGCCGCGACGCAAAGAAGGAGCGCTCGATAAATGTCAGGTCGGTACGGGCGTTGTTTTCCTGGCCCTGACTGACGACAAGCTGTTCGTCGGTCAGGTCGCGGACAACGGCCCTGACCGTTCCGCCGATCTTCCTGATGGCGGCCAGCCGGCGGTGTCCGTAGGCAACCTGAAAGCGCCCTTCCCTATCCGGATGCGGACGGACAAGGATTGGCACCTGTTGCCCGTGGTCGCGAATTTGCGAAACCAGCATCTCCTGTTCTTCAGCACTCACTCCCAGCCGATCGACAACGAACGAGCTGTCCACCACGGCCGGATCCAGCTCGACAATCGCCTGCCCCAAGGCAAGCCGCCTTTCCAGTTCATCGACGCGCTGGGCTTTCTCATTGATGCCACCAAGCGACTGAGATATGGCCCCAACGGGGCTCGCTCGCTTCAACGGCTTCTCAAAGCCCGCCAGCGGACGTGAGTTTGCAAACGGCGGTTCATTTTCGACTGTGGTGCTCGCATCAGATTCTGCGAGACCGAAAACGTTCTTGCGGGCCATGAATTACTTCCTTCCCCAGGTCCGCTTGATGAGATCCTCGATTTCCGTATTCACGGCCGTGAGAGATTCGAGAGCGCGGTCGTATGTTCCTCTCGTGAACTGGTTTCTATCCACCTCGTAGAGCGTCTGTTTCGTCAACCCAGCGTCCGAAATGGCCGTGGACTTGAGCATTGCGTTTTCCAGCACGCGGTTCCCGAAGATTGACCTCATAAAACCCGACATCTGCGATTGCGGCCCGTCGTTGGGCTCATATCGGGTTACGAGATATCGCATCCAGTCATAGTCCATCGAACCACCGGCATCCTCGACCACGGAGAGCAGGTCGCCTGTCATATGGAGAAACTGGCTCATCGACATGACGTCCAACATCTGCGGATGCACGGTGATGAGAACGGCCGTAGCCGCGCATAGCGCCGAGAGTGTCAGAAAGCCCAGTTGCGGCGGGCAATCGATCACCACGATGTCGTAGGCGCTTTCGATCTCGGCCAGACACTCCCCAATGCGCGCAAAAAACATGGAATCCGTTTTGTGCCGCATGGCGAGAGCCTTTGGCGTCTCGTGCTCGAACTCCATCAATTCAAGATTGCCCGGAATGATGTGGAGGTTGGGCGTGTAGGTGGCCCGAACGATGTCCGTTATGTCTCGCCTGGCATCGTCGTAGCGGATCGCGCCATAAAGGGTCTCGTTCTCGCCAACGTCGAGTTCCGGCTGATGCCCAAACAATGCGGATAATGATGCCTGCGGATCGAGATCGATGGCCAGAACCCGGTAACCGCGAAGCGCAAGGAACTGGGCGAGATGAGCCGAGCTCGTTGTCTTGCCAGAGCCGCCCTTGAAGTTCATCACGGAAACGACCTGGAGCTTTTCGCCTTCACGGCGATGGCGTACGTATTTCCGGGGGCCTTTCCCTCCATCGTCAAGAATATGGCGGAGATTCTCGATGTCCTGCACGGAATACAAGCGACGCCCGTTGGCCAGAGGTTCGGGGCCGTGCCCGTCAGCTACAATCTGCCGAAGATAGCCCTGGTGGATGCCGATGAAATCCGCCGCCTCCGCAGGAGAAAACTGACGGATACTTTTCTGGGCTGTCGGAGGGAAAGTTCGCTGCTGGTGCGCCTGCAACTGCCTCGACAATTCCTCAGCATCAGAGGATATGAGAGAGCGCAGCGTCTCACGCTTTTTTTCGCCTGCGGTGTTCAACATGGTGGCCCCGAATTTATCCGCGCTTATTTATCAAATAACATTCAAAATGCGCTGATCTCAGTAGGCCCGATTCTCGACTGCGTGGCAAAGCCTTTTTCGTTAACAGGAGATTAACAAAGCAGACCTCCCCTCCCCCGCGACTGTTGTACATGTACAACTTACCGGCATTGACGCTGGCGCCGCGACCTCCTCCTGCACAGCCAGCCGGAACAAGGCAACGGGATGCCCGGCATACTTTCACCGTCCGCGGATGCGCGCAGCCAATGCATCACCCATGAATTCATCACCACCGCATGGTATTCCGGTGATCGCATCATTGGCTTCCACTGCAGCATAGCATTGCCGATGACGACGCGGCAATTCGCGAAAATCGAAAGGGAGCATGCGATACTGATGTCCCAGCTTTGTTCAACTGAAAGCCGGTTGTACATGTACAACTCATCCTCCCTGCTGTTAACGTGTCCCCTCTGCCGTATCGACTGCAACGAACGTGTTGCACGCGATAGACTCACAAAACGGCGGCGCCTCGCATATTGGCCGGGTCGAAACGAAAGCCAAGCAACAGCACAACAAGGCGCTGCCAGAATTTACGCCAGCCATTCTCAAGGCGTCATACGGTCCTGCTCATAATTGACGCAGTCCGATCCCGCTACGAAGACAGCAGGGCGATCGTACCCTCCCGGTCTGCTCGACCAACCGCCGTGGCGACACGATTGCCTAAACTGGCAACCCCATGCGCTATCGCATTCGTGTTTCGCGCGCATTGAACGATGGGGTCCCGTCGCAATCAACGCTACCTGATTGCGGTTGTACGCAATGCGCCGATCATCAAGCTTTCCATTATGTTTGACAGACCCGGAGTAGCCTCAATGCGCCGCATCCTGCTTTGCCCCCACGGGCCTGCAAATATTCATCCGGGAACGGAAGCACCGCAATCAAGGCTGGTTTGGCGCGTCGCGCCGATCGGGCATGAAGCCACTTGCCGGTACCATCCGCGCAACGTCCCACATGGACGGATTCTATGAATACGTTCGTCGGTGGAAGGTGGCGAGAGGATCTCAAACTCTCTGGTGCTGCGGCCCGAGCGCTTCGGGTACCCCAAGCTTTCGACAAGCTCTCGTACACCGGACGGGATCATGCCAAGGATGCAATCGCTGCCGCCTATCACTGCAATCTTTTCTACAGGGGCAATCTGGCGTTCGATATGGCGCGGGGCTCAAGCGCAAAAGCGCGGGACCTCCCCGATAGGCTCGCCAGCCGGGAGAGGAGATTCAGCGCCGACATTTTCTCCCCCACCTGCCGGAAAACTCCCGCGTCGATATAAACCTGGATGCTGCCATAAGGAGTCCATGACACACTCCCTCCGGAACTGTCCTGTAACGGCCGACGCGCGCAGCATTCGGAGAACTGCCTGACCAAGCGCCACAGTTTGGAATGGAGACTTGCGGATTGGCGGCGGTGATGTGCCGAACGGTTCGTCCGACGGAGAAGATCACAACAACCTGTTCGAAGTCATAGGGAACGCCTTGCAGCAGACACCGAATATGTCGCCAAGCCTTGCAGGATTACCGCCATCGTCCGCAAAAGCTGTTCGTCTGACAACGACGCGCAACCTGATGGCCCCAGTAAGTTGGTTTTAAAGCCCGGCTGCCTTGGTGAGGTTCACCCTGAAGCGGTCCCGCCGTCGCTGGTACTTGCGGGTCATCTCCGGGGAAGCATGGCCGAGCTGCTTTTGCACATGGCGCTCGTCGACATCGGCCGAGGAGGCCAGGCCGGCGCGCAACGAGTGGCCGGAGAATTTGCCGGCCCGTTCGCCTTCGGCAAGGTCGCCGCGCACGCCAGCAGCCAGCGCAGTGCGCTTGACGAGGCGCGCGATCTCCTGGTCGTTCAGCCGATCGGCGCCGACGGTTCTTCCCTGGCCGGTCACCCGCCGGAACAGCGGCCCATGGGCGACCCTTGCGAAAGAGAGCCAGGCCTCGAGCGAAACGACGGGGCAGGTGGCATCGCTTGAGCCGCGACCGACCTCGACCTCCCGCCAGCCGGTCTTGCCGCGCAGGGTGACGAGCATGCCCTTGTCGAGGATTTCGACCCAGCCCCGGCCGTCCTCAGTCTGATCCTTCCCGACGTCGAGCCCGACGATTTCCGAGCGGCGCAGTCCGCCGGCAAAGCCGATTAGCAGCATGGCGCGGTCGCGCAGACCGCGCAAGCTTGCCTTGTCCAGCGTCTCCAGCATGGCGATGAGGTCCTTCGGCATTACCGCTTCCTTCTGCACCGGCGGTTTTGCATGGGTGTTGCGGATTCCAGCCATGACGGTGGCGATGTGGCGATCCCTGCGGTCGAGCGGCTGGCCGCGCTGCGAAAAATTCCAGCAGAGCGACGACAACCGCCGCTCGATCGTCGAAACCGAATTGGGTTTTCCGGCGCCGGCCGTTGCGCCGATGCCAGCGCCCGTGACGCTGCTTAAGGCGCTGCCGGAGGCGCAGGCGGCAACATAGAGACCGACGATCTGCGGATCCGGGGGCAGGGGAGACAGAGACTGCCGCCGGCACCAGGCAGCAAAATGCTTCCAGTCGCTGGCATAGGCACGGCGTGTATTGACGGAACTGGCGGCCTCGACATAACTTCGGGCGCGATCGGCAAGCGCTTCGAGGCTTGCCGGCAGGGCAGGTGAGGCCAGCGGCGCGGTGTTTACGATATCGGAACCGTTATCGTGGAAGAATGCGGCTCGGTCGGCGGCGTGGTTTTTGGAGTCGGTGATTTCGGCCAT
>NZ_JAGGJV010000008.1 GCF_017873135.1 Rhizobium herbae
AATAGCCACAGAAGCTGATTAGCTGTTGGCCTTCCCGAAACTGGTCGGGGTTGTGAAGGGGAGGCCAATAGCGCTTGGTGAGGTATTTCTGACTGGAGGTCAGAAATGAACATTAAGAGCCTTCTTCTCGGCTCCGCTGCAGCTCTCGCAGCAGTATCCGGCGCCCAGGCAGCTGACGCAATCGTAGCTGCTGAGCCGGAACCAATGGAATACGTTCGCGTTTGCGACGCTTTCGGCACTGGCTACTTCTACATCCCGGGCACGGAAACCTGCCTGAAGATCGGCGGCTACGTCCGTTTCCAGACCAACTTCGGTCGTGATGTTGGCGGCACGTCTGACTGGGATACCTTTACCCGCGGTCAGCTGCAGTTCGACGCCAAGAACGACACGGAACTCGGCACGCTCGAAAGCACGATCGTTCTGCAGACCAACGCTGACCTGGCTGGCGCAAGCGGCTCGACCTTCCTTGACACGGCTTCGTTCGCGATCGCCGGCTTCAAGTTCGGTTACTACTACAGCTGGTGGGACGATGGCATCGCTGGCGAAACCGACGCGCTTGCTACCAACACCCTGTTCAACTCGATCTCGTACACCTACGATGGCGGCGCGTTCAAGGCTGGTCTTTCGGTTGACGAAATCGAAGGTCTCACCACCAAGGACAACGGCGTTGGCGTAGCTGGCATGATCTCCGGCTCGGTCGGTGGCGTAACTGTCACCCTGCTCGGTGGTTATGACACAGAGCTCGAAGAAGGCGCGATCCGCGCGATCCTGTCTGCTGAACTCGGCGCCGGCACCTTCAACCTTGCTGGTGTTTATGCAACTGACCCGAACGTTTACTACAACGAATCCGAGTGGACCGTTGCAGCATCGTACGAGTTCAAGGCAACCGACAAGCTGACGATCACCCCGGCTGCTCAGTACTTCGGCGATTTCGCCTTCATCAACGGTGTTGATGCTTGGCGCGTTGGCCTGACGGCTGGCTACCAGATCACGGACGGCCTCAAGGCTCTTGCTACTGTTCAGTACCAGGACGTTGACAATGCTGACGACCAGACCACTGGTTTCCTCCGTCTGCAGCGCGACTTCTAATCTCTGGCTTCATGTCAGTGATGGAAAGCCCGGTCGAAAGACCGGGCTTTTTCTTTGGTTGGATGGTTGAGTGGTTTCTCCGCATGACGCCCGCCGTAGCGGCGAAGCGTTGTTATGAAATCCCGTCGATAAATGCCCTGATTTCGACCGCCAGTTCAGGGCGATGCAGCAATGGGGCGTGCCCCTGGCCTTGCGCCGTCACCGCTGACATGCCGGGATGTCGCTGCGCCATCTCGGCGAATGTCTTTTCTGAGAGGATGGTGGAGTTTTCTCCCCGGACCGCCATCAAAGGCACCGCTTTCAAGCCTTCATAAAGCGCCCAGAGATCCGGCACCGCTGTGTTCGGCTCGACGCTCCTGAGTGGTTCGATCAGGGCGGGATCGAAATCCGCGATGATCACGCCGTCTTTTTCCCGGAAGATCGCCTCCGCCATATCTCTCCAGTCGGCCTGATCGAGAGTAGGGAAGGCCGCGCCGTGCACCCTTTGCAGGTTTGCGATTGCTTCTTCCCAGGAATGCAGCACCTCCTGCGCCTCCAGATACTGGCGGATCAGCAGCAGGCCGGCGACTTCGATAACCGGCCCGATATCGTTGAGCACAACGCCGTGCAAGAGTGCCGGGCGCATGGCAGCCAGAAGATGCAGGATCAGGCCGCCGCGGGATGTGCCGATGAAAATTGCCTGCGAAATATCCAGAACGGCACATGCCGTCAGCACGTCTTCGGCTTCAACCGGCAGCTGATAGTGGCTTTTGTCGGGATCCCAAGCCGAAAAACCACGCCCTCGATAGTCGAGCGCGACGACGCGGCGCGGTTTTTCGCGGTGGGTGGACAGTTGCATTGCCAAAAGATGAAAGTCGCGGCTGTTGCGGCTGAGGCCCGGCAGGCAGACGACCGGCAGCGATTGCTGCGTTCGCGGGTCGTCATGACCATAGTCGCGGGCATAAAGCTGCAACCCGTCGCCGGCCGAGAAATAACGCTCCTCGAAGCTGGTCCCGATGGTGTTCGTCACGATGTCTCCCTTCGCTCAAAGCTGGAGAACCATAGCGAATCGCGACGATGCGGAAAGAGGGCGGCGGGATTTTGTGGCTAAAAGCAATCTCGTCCGCTGGTTTGCGGGCGTGACTTGGCGTCAGCGACCGATGCGCAGATCATGAACGATATCGGCCGTCTGTCCAAGCCGGGACTTGTAGACCTGATAGTTCTCCATCACCCGCTGCACGTAGTTGCGGGTCTCGGCGAAGGGAATGCGCTCGATCCAGTCGACCACATCGTCGATCGATTTGCCGCGCGGGTCGCCATATCGGTTGATCCAGTCCGGCACGCGGCGGGGGCCGGCATTGTAGGCGATGAAGGTCAGGATATAGGAACCGCCGAAATCGTCGATCTGTTCACCGAGATAATGCGCGCCGAGCGTTGCATTATAGGCGGTATCGGTCGTCAGCCGCTCCTTGGAATAGGCAAGGCCGTGGCGGTCCGCCACACCTTTCGCGGTTCCGGGAAGAATCTGCAGCAGCCCGCGCGCATTGGCAGGCGAGATGGCGGCGGGATTGAAAGCGCTTTCCTGGCGGGCGATCGCGTAGGCCAGCGCCTTTCCGGAGCCGCTGATATTGGCGCTTGCCGGAATGACGCCGATCGGGAAGGCGAGGGCCGCGACATCGATGCCACGGCCGAAGGCAAGCTTGCCGATCTGCAGCGACAGCTGGTGGCCGCCGGTTTTCTCGGCGCGCGCGGAAAGCATGGCAAGCTCTCCGGGGCTTGTCAGTTCCTCGGCGAGTGCGCGGTAGAGGCTGTCCGCCCGCCAGCCATGCCCGGCGTCTTCCAGACGCGCAATGGCGCGGACTGCTTCGCGGTTTTCGAACCGCGTGCGATCGTCGGCCGTCGGCGAGGGATAGGTGACATTCAGCCCGGTACGGCCAAGCCGGGCCGCCGCAAGCTGACCGTAGAACGTGCCGGGAAGGGTCGCCGCCTTGGCAAAATACTCGTTCGCATTGCCGGGAGCGCCGGCCTCGGCGGCGCGGCCCATCCAGTACCAGGCGCGCGAAACCGAGAGCGGCCTGTTGGATGTTTTCAGGATGCGCTGAAAGTGCTGCAATGCCGTCGGCGCATCCTTGAGCCCGCGCAAGGCATACCAGCCCGCATGAAATTCCGCATCGACTATGTCGGCCGGGTCGCTTGCTGCATGGTTCGCGGCAATCGCGTAGGCGGTCTTGAACTTGCCCTGATCCAGCAGGCCCCGGCTGATGATCCGTTGCTCGACCCACCATTCTCCGGGGTTGACGAGTCTGTCCTTGTCCTTCGACAGGTTGGCGAGCAGCGCGGCGGCCTCTTCGTATTTTTCCTGCTTGCGCAGATATTCGACGCGGATGAACAGGTAGGCCGGTTCGCTCTGCCAGGAGGGATCGACGGCGGCGATCAGCGCCGCTGCATTGTCTGCCTTCTTGGCGACCGCGACCCAGGCCCGATAGAGCGATTGTGCCTTGCCGAGATCGCTGAAGCGGGCAGCCTGGTCGAGGCGGCCGCGATAAAGCAGCATTTCCATGCGATGCTTGTGGTCGGCGGCAGTCAGAAGGCTCGGAAATTCTTCCAGGATCTTGGTCTCGGTCTCCTTGTCGAGCGCGTCTTTCGACCAGAGCGCGCGCAACAATTTTGCTGCGGAGGTCTTGTCGCCATTGGCCTGGAACGCGCGGGCAAGGACAATTGTGCCTTCGGGCGTTTCCGGTCGCGTGGTTCCGAAAGCCGACAGAACGTCGGAGGTCGCCGGATTTTCGCGATAGAGGGCGCGTTCGGAATTGGCGCGCAGCGCGCCAAGCCCCGGCCAGCCCTTCAACTCCTGCTGGGCGTTGGCGATCTCGTAGGAGGGCACGCCCTTCTGTCCGGAAACGGCAATGGCCCAGGTGAGAATATGGCGGTCGAGCGTCCCTTTGGCCATGGTGTCGCGCACCGCCATCGCCTTCCCGGCATCCCTGTTGGAAAGCGCATCCAGTCCGGTCTTGAGGTCCGAATTGATCGGCACGACCGCGGTCGCAGAAACGATAGAACCGGTGACTTCGGGGGAAGGCGATCTTCCGGCTTTTGCCAGAACCTGCGGCTTGAACCGCGGCAGCGGAACCTGGGCGTCTTGCGCGCAAGCGGCAAACGCCGAAAACAGGATTGCCGATGCACTGAGCATCGCAACCATCCGGCGAGACTGATATCCGCGCATCAAGAACCCCACGCTTCCCCGTGCCAGTCTCTCATTTGGCGATGCAATTGCTAACGAAAGGTTACCCGTTTCCATTCAATCCCATAAATATCGGCGCAACCCCGCTGGCGGTGGTTTCGCCCTGCAATGCATAAAAACGCCGCTGATGCCGGAGGAATAGACGGAAACCGGCGATGAATGGCGCGATAGAGTGCTTGCCGCAGGCACCTCACATGATTATGGTGCGCCAGTTTTCTAACCATGAAATGCGGCCAAAGCGTGGGTTGGTTTCTAGCTTCCCGGGCGCCGTCAGGAGTCGTGCATGTTCAAGGGATCCATTCCCGCTCTCGTCACCCCGTTCACCGCTTCCGGAGCGGTGGATACGGACAGTTTTGCCGCGCATGTCGAATGGCAGATCAGCGAAGGTAGCCACGGCCTGGTGCCGGTCGGCACCACCGGCGAATCGCCGACGCTGTCGCATGCCGAGCACAAACGCGTCGTTGAGCTGTGCATCGAGACGGCGGCAAAGCGGGTTCCCGTCATCGCAGGCGCCGGGTCCAACAACACGACAGAAGCGGTCGAGCTGGCGCAGCATGCCGAGAAGGCTGGCGCCGAAGCCGTTCTGGTCGTGACGCCCTATTACAACAAGCCCACCCAGAAGGGCCTTTTTGCGCACTACGCGGCGATTGCCGAGAGCGTGAAGCTGCCGATCGTCATCTACAACATCCCCGGCCGCTCGGTCGTGGATATGAGCGTCGAGACGATGGCCGCCCTGCACAAGGCCTATCCGTCGATCATGGGCGTCAAGGATGCGACCGGCAAGATCGAACGCGTCTCGGAACAGCGCATGGCCTGCGGTGCCGGCTTCGTCCAGCTTTCGGGCGAGGATGCGACGGCGCTCGGCTTCAACGCCCATGGCGGCGTCGGTTGCATTTCCGTGACTGCCAACGTGGCGCCGCGGCTTTGCGCCGAATTCCAGCAGGCGACGCTTGCCGGCGACTACGCCAAGGCGCTCGACTATCAGGACAAGCTGATGCCGCTGCACAAGGCGATCTTCATGGAGCCCGGCCTCTGCGGCGCCAAATATGCACTCAACCGCCTGCGCCAGATGAGCAGGACCGTGCGTTCGCCGTTGCTGTCCACACTCGAGCCGGCAACGGAGGCTGCCATTGACGCAGCCTTGCGCCATGCGGGGCTGATGAACTGATGGCACCCAAAGGCAGCCAGCGTGTGGTCAACAAGATTGTCGCGGAGAACCGGAAGGCCCGCTTCAATTACGAGATCATCGACACCTACGAGGCCGGTCTGGTTCTGACCGGCACCGAGGTCAAGTCGCTGCGCGAAGGCAAGGCCAATATCGCCGAATCCTACGCCACCGACGAGGGCGGCGAGATGTGGCTGATCAATTCCTATCTGCCGGAATATCTGCAGGCCAACCGCTTCAACCACGAGCCGCGCCGCCGCCGCAAGTTATTGCTGTCGAAGCGCGAGGCCGGTCGGTTGCAAAGCGCGATCAACCGTGACGGCATGACGCTTATTCCGCTGAAGATCTATTTCAACGATCAGGGCAGGGCGAAGCTTGAGCTGGCGCTTGGAAAGGGCAAGAAGCTGCACGACAAACGCGAGACCGAGAAGGAGCGCGACTGGAACAGGCAGAAGAGCAGGATTATGAAGGATCACCACTGACGCGGGTGACGCGGGGCAGTCGGAATGATGCCAAAAAGGACCAGCCGAAACCCGGCCGGTCCTTTTTCATGTTCAGTCGTGGAATTCGTCGTTGACCGGTTCTGTCACGCGCACGGGGCGTTCGGAAGGGTCGCGGCCGACTTCGGCCTTCAGGCTGACCAGTTCGATGAAGTGATCGGCCTGCCGGCGCAGGTCGTCGGCGATCATCGGCGGCTGGGTCGACATGGTGGAGACGACCGAGACCTTGCGGCCCTTGCGCTGCAGCGCTTCCACCAGCGTGGTGAAGTCTCCGTCGCCGGAAAAGATCACCAGATGATCGACCGTTTCGGACTGCTCCATCGCGTCGATGGCCAGTTCGATGTCCATATTGCCCTTGATCTTCCGCCGTCCCAGCGAATCGGTGAACTCTTTCGCAGGCTTTGTCACGACCTTGTAACCGTTATAGTCTAGCCAGTCGATCAGCGGCCGGATGGACGAATATTCCTGGTCCTCGATCAGCGCCGTATAATAGTAGGCGCGAAGAAGGTAGCCACGCTTCTGGAAAGCCTTGAGCAGCTTGCGATAGTCAATGTCGAAACCAAGGCTTTTCGACGCGGCATAGAGGTTGGCCCCGTCGATAAAGAGCGCGATTTTTTCGCGTGGGTCGAACATCGTATTTCCTTTTTTTTGTCTCAATGTTTTTGATTTTTTCAACCTGACCGAGCAATAACGTCGTCAGCGATAGAATAATTCGAATACACCAAGATTTCATCGTATTGAGGCTTTCTAAGCCAGCATTCGCTTTAATGTAAGGGAATTCCCGTTGAAATAGCTATTTCTCACATTATTTTGCCGAAAATAAGAAATATCTACCTTTATTTCTGGATTTTTTCCGACAGCTTTGGTGCATCCTCTCCGTGCCAGTGTTCTCTCTCCCCAGAGCGGCAACAGGGTTTGGCGGCATTCAATCATCATTTCCGCGGATGTCAAAGCCTATCGATTTCCAACGGTTGCGGTGGCTCTTTTTTTAATCGCCGCCATCACCCGGCTTAGGATTGACCGGATATCTTTTTTTGCAATGCAGGAAAAACTTGAATTTATGTGGTTTTGATTGTATCGGGCAGGTTAATTCCTGAAATCGGAGCCGCGCATACCGTCAAGCCGACGGCTGGACGGGTTCCGGTGTTGTTAATCAGCGCAGCGACCGCTCGTCTTATGGCATCCGCGATTGAAGCTGCGCTCTTGAGATCCAAAGGACAGGCAATGGCCCGCGTCACCGTTGAAGATTGCATCGACAAAGTCGATAACCGTTTCGAGCTTGTGCTTCTCGCAAGCCATCGTGCCCGCCTGATCTCGCAGGGCGCCGCCATCACCATCGATCGCGACAACGACAAGAACCCGGTCGTGGCTCTTCGCGAAATCGCCGACGAGACGCTGTCGCCGGGCGACCTCAAGGAAGACCTGATCCATTCGCTGCAGAAGCATGTCGAAGTCGACGAGCCCGAGCCCGATCCGGCGTCGATGATCAGCGGCGATGCCGCAACGGTTTTCGCCGACCAGTCGGGCGAAGACGACGATCAGCCGGAAGTCGTGACCTTCGACCGCATGTCGGAAGAAGAACTGCTGGCCGGCATCGAAGGCCTGGTTCCGCCGGAAAAAAGCGACGACTATTGAGCCAAGGCTGCGTCCGGCACACGGCTGGATGCGACGCTTCGATGCAATGCCGCGTTTTCGTTCAGAATTCGCGTGACATCGGTATTTGCAAAGCAGTGCGCCACTCCTATGATTGGCGCACTTTTTCTTTTCCGGATATCTCCTGGAGCCCTTAGCGGATGATGCGCCAATACGAGCTCGTTGAGCGCGTTCAGAAATACAAGCCCGATGTCAACGAAGCTCTTTTGAACAAGGCTTACGTTTACGCCATGCAGAAGCATGGCCAGCAGAAGCGGGCAAGCGGCGATCCCTATATCTCCCATCCCCTTGAGGTTGCTGCCATCCTCACTGAGATGCATCTCGATGAATCGACCATCGCCGTGGCGCTGCTGCACGACACGATCGAGGATACGACGGCGACGCGCGCCGAAATCGACGATCTTTTTGGCGAGGACATCGGCGCGCTGGTCGAAGGCCTGACCAAGATCAAGAAGCTCGATCTGGTCACCAAGAAGGCCAAGCAGGCCGAAAACCTCCGTAAGCTGTTGCTGGCCATTTCCGATGATGTGCGGGTGCTTCTCGTCAAGCTCGCCGACCGGCTGCACAACATGCGCACGCTCGACCATATGTCGGCGGAAAAGCGCGCCCGCATTTCCGAAGAAACGATGGATATCTATGCGCCGCTTGCCGGCCGCATGGGCATGCAGGACATGCGCGAGGAGCTTGAAAACCTCGCTTTCCGCCATATCAATTCAGAAGCTTTCGAGACCGTCACCAAACGCCTCGAAGAGCTTTCTACCCGCAACGAAGGGCTGATCAAGAAGATCGAGGACGAACTGGGTGAACTCCTCCAGGCCAGGGGCCTGACGGGCACTCTCGTCAAGGGGCGGCAGAAAAAGCCCTATTCGGTCTTCAAGAAGATGCAGTCGAAGTCGCTGTCCTTCGAACAGCTGTCCGATGTCTGGGGCTTTCGCATCGTCGTCGCCGATATTCCGGATTGCTACCGCGCGCTCGGGATTGTCCATACGCGCTGGCGCGTCGTTCCCGG
Organism: Rhizobium herbae; assembly: GCF_017873135.1. GTDB lineage: Bacteria > Pseudomonadota > Alphaproteobacteria > Rhizobiales > Rhizobiaceae > Pararhizobium > Pararhizobium herbae. The sequence continues at coordinate 8,637 of NZ_JAGGJV010000008.1, forward strand.
TCGGTTCAAGGATTATATCTCGACGCCGAAGCAGAACGATTACCAGTCGATCCACACGACGATCGTCGGCCCGTCGCGCCAACGCATCGAATTGCAGATCCGCACGCGGCTGATGCACGAGATCGCCGAATACGGCATTGCCGCGCATACGCTCTACAAGGACAGCGCCGAGCCGGTGGGCGAGGTCAAGCTGTCGCCGAAGTCCAACGCTTATTCCTGGCTGCGCCGGACGATCGAGTCGCTGGCCGAAGGCGACAATCCGGAAGAATTCCTTGAGCACACCAAGCTCGAACTGTTCCAGGACCAGGTCTTCTGTTTCACACCGAAGGGGCAGCTCATCGCACTGCCGCGCGGTGCGACGCCGATCGACTTTGCCTATGCCGTGCACACCAATATCGGCGACACCTGCGTCGGCGCCAAGATCAACGGCCGTATCATGCCGCTGGTGACAAGGCTCAACAATGGCGATGAAGTCGAGATCGTCCGCTCCGGCATCCAGGTTCCGCCCCCCGCCTGGGAAGAGATCGTCGTCACCGGCAAGGCCCGCGCTGCCATCCGTCGTGCAACGCGCGCAGCCGTCAGAAAACAATATTCCGGCCTTGGCTACCGCATCCTCGAGCGCACGTTCGAGCGGGCGGGCAAGGCGTTTACCCGCGAGGCGATGAAGCCTGTCCTGCATCGTCTCGGACAAAAGGAAATCGAAGACGCCATCGCCGCCGTCGGCCGCGGCGAGCTTTCGTCGCTCGATGTGCTCAGGGCTGTCTTTCCCGATCATCAGGACGAGCGCGTTACGGTCAAGCCGCAGGACGAGGGCTGGTTCAACATGCGCAGCGCCGCCGGCATGGTGTTCAAGCTGCCGGGCCGTCCGAAGGACATGTTCGATGTTCTGGAAGGCGAGGGGCCGGAAGCGCTGCCGATCCGCGGGCTGTCTGGCAATGCCGAGGTGCATTTCAGCGCGTCCGGTGCCGTACCGGGTGATCGCATCGTCGGCATCATGGAGAAGGACAAGGGTATCACCATCTACCCGATCCAGTCTCCGAGCCTGCAGAAGTTCGACGAGGAATCGGAGCGCTGGATCGATATACGCTGGGATCTCGATGAGGCAAACAACACCCGCTTCATGGCGCGTATCCAGATCAACGCGCTCAATGAGCCCGGCACGCTGGCCGAGATCGCCCAGGCGATCGCCACCAGCGACATCAATATCCGCACCCTCTCGATGGGGCAGGTGGCCGCCGATTTCAGCGAATTCCAGCTTGATCTGGAGGTCTGGGATCTTCGCCAGCTCAATCACCTGATCACCCAGATCCGCGAGCTGCCGAGCGTGTCCACTGTGAAGCGCGTCTTCGAGTGATGCTGTGTTGGCGGCGTCACATTCTCGCCTGCGAATAAGCCAGGCTCCTTTCGCGTCCACTTAAAGACCGGTTGTTCCCCCTTGTGCTTCGTGGGACACTACAGCGCTTTCTGATGGAGGATGCGATGCATGCAATGCTGCGAGCACTGGCTTTCGGATGTATCATGGTCCTGCCTGTAGGCTTTGCCGCGGCGGCGGATGCCAATCTTCAGCTATTTGGACGGGATGTCGGCAAGGAAAAGGCCTATGCCTGCTATGCCCGCAAATACACCAAGGCACATCTGGCCAGCCATCCCGATCAGAACGTCCGCGATATGATGGTCTTCGTCGATAGCCATGAGGACGAGGAGGGGGCCGGCCGTCAGTATGTGCTGGGCATGTCGGTCAATTTCCGCCAGTTGAAACAACCCTACAGCACCTATGGCGGATGCTCGGCCGGCACGGACGGGAAACAGGCGTTGAATTGCGGCATCGATTGCGACGGCGGCACGATCGGCGTACGGATCAAGGACCGCAATTCCATTCTTCTGGATATTCCGAACGGCGCGCGGGTCAGCGACGACGATAACGAGGAAGAACTGAGCGAACTGCCCGATGGCGCCAAGTTCGGATCGGACGACAAGATCTTCCGTCTCGACCGGACCGACCTCTCGGCCTGCCTGCCGCTTGCGACCGATGAGGAAACCAGGGCGGCTCTGAGGGCTGCGCATTAGAATGCAAGGAAGGGTGTCATGACGATCAAACGACGTGCGATGTTCGCTCATGCGCTGACCGCATCGCTGGGCGCTCTTTTTGCCGCGCGGACGGCCACCGCGGCGACGTCTCCGGCCCTGGAAAAACAGAAGGTCGTCTACCATCTGGCGGACACCGAAAAAGTCATGTTTGTACTCGGCAACATCCGCAACCATATAGACGGCATGGGCGGGCCGCAGGCCGTGGACATCGTGCTGGTGGTGCATGGCCCGGCACTCACGCTGTTTCACAAGCGGAAAGCCGACCCCAGGATGAGCGCGCAGGTGTCGCACATCAGCGGCGAAGGAGTGCACATGGCCGCCTGCGGCAACACGATGGCCGCGCAGAAGGTCGAAATTGCCGATCTGCTTCCCGGTTTTGTCCGTGCAGACGAGGGCGGGGTCGTTCGCATCGCGCGGCTGCAGACCGAAGGCTATGTCTATATTCGGCCATGATTGGCTGCATTTCCGCATAGCCCGGCAGCAATTGCACTTCGATTGTGCATGTTCTGGGGCGAAAAAGTGCAGGCCATGCATCTCGCGCATGGCTGCCGCCTCTTTGTAGCTCTGGTGAATAAGCGCTGTGTCAACTATCTTCAGCGTCGGGAGGTAAACGAAAGAGGTTTACCATGTTTAAGCAACTGAAGAAAATCACCCGCGCCTTGCGCGTACCGTCCGCTGAAGAGCGCGAACTGAACTATCTCAATGGTTCGCTCGACCGCATTGACCTGGAATATCGTCAGCGTCAGATCGACCGCGGCCTGTTCCGGAATTCGTTCTAAGCCATGCCGTTGTCCGGCTGCCTGTCTCGACAGGCTGCCGGGACCTATGCAAATGGCGCATGACGGATTTGTTCTCTGCGCATGAGGCGCAGGGTCGATTGAGTGGCCGGGCATGATTGCCCGATATGCGGCATAATTGCGCTTCCTGTACCGGAAATGCCGATTTTCGCGCCTTCGCCATTGAACAGCCATATCCGCATCGTCTATCAGAGCATTATGTTGTTCAGACGCAAGAAGCCGGCGACCTGGTCGGGAAAGCTCCGTGAGTTCCTCTGGCCGCGAAAGGGCTTTTCGCGCGGGCTTCGTTATCTGTCGATGCGTGTGCTGAGGCTGTCGTCGTCGCCGCATTCGATAGCGATCGGCGTTGCTGCCGGTGCCGCCTCCTCGGCAACTCCGTTTGTCGGTTTTCATATCCTCATCGCGCTCGCTCTTGCCTATATGCTGTCGGGAAACCTGATCGCGGCCGGCATATCGACGGCGCTCGCCAATCCCCTGACGATACCCTTCATTCTGGCGGCGACGTACGAGGTCGGCCTCGTCATCCTTGGGACGGGAGGGAGCAGTGCATTGGCCGGCCAGGACATTCTCCACATGCTGGGGCATCTTGAGTTCTCCCATCTGTGGGAACCGGTGCTGAAGCCGATGCTGATCGGCTCGGTGCCGCTTGCCGGCACCAGCGCCGTTGTTTTCTATGTGGCGGCTTTCTATGCCGCCAGGCTGTTCCAGTCGCGCCGACATGTCCGCCGCCAGAGCAAGATGCGGACGCGCACGGTCGGATGGGCGGATGAGCTTTGATTTCTGTCGAATTTTTAACTTGGCAGGCGGCGGACTGTTTGCTCTTGTCGGCCGGCTAGAACTCTTCATTAAGGTTTTTTCGTTTCGATGATTATAGGCATCGGCAGTGATTTGATCGACATCAGGCGCATCGAAAGTTCGCTCGAACGTTTTGGCGAGCGCTTCAGCCAGCGCTGTTTCACCGACATCGAAATCCGCAAATCGGAAGGCCGCAAGAACCGCGCCGAATCCTATGCCAAGCGGTTTGCCGCCAAGGAAGCCTGTTCCAAGGCTCTCGGCACCGGATTGGCGCAGGGCGTCTTCTGGAAGGACATGGGCGTCGTCAACCTGCCGGGCGGCAAGCCGACGATGCAGTTGACCGGGGGCGCTGCGGAACGGCTCGCGGAAATGCTGCCGGCCGGCCATCGCGGCGTCATTCACCTGACCATCACCGACGATTTCCCCCTGGCGCAGGCCTTCGTCATAATTGAAGCGCTCCCCGTTGCCCCCGATTGAGGAAGCGTTTAGAGCATGTCCGGATGAAGCGGACCGCAAAAGCGGGCTCAAGTTCATTTGAAAAGACGGCGCCGCGTGGATATGCGTCAGGCAGCCTCCGATCGGATGCTCCGGCAGGATACGGAACCGCAAGCAATATATCCGTTCGATACTTTGACAGTACGCACGGTCACCAGATCAAGGAACAAGTGGCGTGGCAGAAAACATTGAAAAGAAGCAGAGCGGCGGCCTATGGGAAAACGTCAAGGTCATCATTCAGGCGCTTCTTCTGGCCGTGGTGATCCGCACCGTGTTCTTCCAGCCCTTCACCATCCCGTCCGGCTCGATGATGCCGACGCTTTTGGTCGGCGACTACATCTTCGTGAACAAGTTCGCCTACGGTTACTCGAAATACTCCCTGCCATTTTCGCCGGACCTGTTCAGCGGCCGAATTTTTGCCAGCGAACCCAAGCGGGGCGATGTCGTGGTGTTCCGCTTCCCGCCGAATCCGGACATCGACTACATCAAGCGGCTGATCGGTCTGCCCGGCGACAAGGTGCAGGTCCGCGACAGTATCCTCTACGTCAACGACAAGGCCGTCGAGCGCGTGCCGGATGGCGTCTTCCGGGCCGACGATCAATATGACACCGGCGCCGACGTGCCGGTCTACCGCGAGACGCTGGACAACGGCGTCAATTTCGACACGCTCGACCAGTTTCCGGATTCGCGCGGCGACAACACCCGGGAATTCATCGTTCCCGAAGGCCATTACTTCATGATGGGCGACAATCGCGACAATTCGGCCGACAGCCGCTTCGACGTCGGTTTTGTGCCCGCTCAGAACCTCGTCGGCCGCGCCTCGATGATCTTCTTCTCGCTCGGCAAAGACACGTCGTTCCGCGAAATCTGGAAATGGCCGACCAACCTGCGTTACGACCGCCTCTTCAAGAGCGTCGAATGAGCAAGGGCCGTTCGCTGAACACGGAGGACCGGCAGCGGTTCGAGACCGCGATCGGTTACAGCTTTGTCCAGAAGGAACGGCTCGACCGGGCGCTGACCCATGCCAGCGCCCGCAACGCCAAGGGCTCGAACTATGAGCGGCTGGAGTTCCTGGGCGACCGCGTACTCGGGCTCTGCGTCGCCGAACTGCTTTTCCAGACCTTCAAGGATGCCGACGAGGGCGAGCTTTCGGTTCGCCTGAACCAGCTGGTCAGCGCCGAGACCTGCGCGCTGGTGGCCGATGAACTGTCGCTGCATCTGTTCATCCGCACTGGCGCCGACGTCAAGAAACTCACCGGAAAATCCATGCTCAATGTGCGGGCCGATGTGGTAGAGTCGCTGATTGCCGCGATCTATCTCGACGGCGGGCTGGAAGCGGCGCGCGGTTTCATCCAGCGTCACTGGGCAGCGCGGGCGACGCGGGTGGATGGCGCGCGGCGCGACGCCAAGACTGAATTGCAGGAATGGGCGCACGCCAAGTTCGGCGTGACCCCGAACTACCGCATAGACGACCGCTCGGGTCCGGATCATGATCCACGCTTCACGGTGACGGTCGAAATCCCCGGCGTTGCCCCGGAAACGGGCATAGACCGGTCCAAGCGCGCCGCCGAGCAGGTGGCCGCCACGAAAATTCTGGAGCGCGAAGGCGTCTGGAAAAAAGCGACGACGGCCTGATCTGTCCGGAGGCGAAATCCCTCCTGAAAGATCAGGCAATCTTTTTGAAAAACAATGCGATCTCGCGCGCCTTGGTGGTGCCGGTCGCCCAATCGGATAGTACGGACATTATGAGCGAAACAGACGCAAACGCAGCAGCAATCGATGCCACAGTCGCCGACAAGGGGCCGACCCGGTCCGGTTTCGTCGCCCTGATCGGCGCCACCAATGCCGGCAAGTCGACGCTGGTCAACAAGCTGGTCGGCGCCAAGGTGTCGATCGTCAGCCACAAGGTGCAGACGACCCGCGCCATCGTGCGCGGCATCGCCATCCACAACAATGCGCAGATCGTGTTCATGGACACCCCCGGCATCTTCAAGCCGCGCCGGCGTCTCGATCGCGCCATGGTCACGACCGCGTGGGGCGGTGCCAAGGATGCAGACGCCATTATGATGCTGATCGACAGCGAACGTGGACTGAAGGGGGATGCGGAGACCATTCTCGAGGGTTTGAAGCATGTCGAACAGCCGAAGATGCTGGTTCTCAACAAGATCGACCAGGTCGAGCGCGAAGACCTGTTGAATCTTGCGACCGCCGCCAACGAATTCGTCGATTTCGAGCGCACCTTCATGATCTCGGCGCTTACAGGCTCCGGCTGCGACGACGTGCTTGACTATCTCGCCATGAAGCTGCCGGAAGGTCCGTGGTATTATCCGGAAGACCAGATTTCCGACCTCCCGATGCGCCAGCTCGCCGCCGAAATCACTCGTGAAAAGCTGTTCCTGCGCCTGCACCAGGAACTGCCTTATTCGTCGCATGTCGAGACGGAGAAGTGGGAAGAGCGCAAGGATGGTTCGGTCCGCATCGAGCAGGTCATCTATGTCGAGCGCGACAGCCAGAAGAAGATTGCGCTCGGCAAAAACGGCGATGCGATCAAGGCGATCTCGATGGCGTCCCGCAAGGAACTGTCGGAAATCCTCGAACAGCCGGTGCACCTGTTCCTATTCGTCAAGGTGCGCGAAAACTGGGGCGACGATCCCGAGCGCTTCCGTGAGATGGGGCTTGAATTCCCGAAGTGATTTTGACGATGACGGGGCCCGCCGGCGCTTGCGTCAGCGGGGGTCCGCATGCCGCGGCCAGCGGCCGATCGCCGTGAAGGCGACAATGGCACCGATCCCCAGAACGACGACCGCCGACAGCGCCACCCGGGCGCCGCCCTGTTCGATAAGCACGGCAAAGGCGAAGGGTGCCGCCGCCGAAACCGCCAGCCGCACGGCGGCCAGCTTTCCCAGCATCTCGCCGTAGCCCGAAGGGCCGAAGAGGAAAAGCGGCAGCGAACCCTGCACGATGCTGGCAAGGCCGGAGCCGAGGCCAACCAGCAAGGCAAACAGGATCGCCCCGGCGATCCAGTCGCCTGAAACGATCAGCACCGACGCACCGCAAACGATGAACGCCGCCGATAGGATCGCCAGGACCAGCGGCGAAATGTTCCGCCCCAGAAGCATGTTTGTAAACCGGCTGAGCACTTGTGCCGGACCGAAGAGTGTTCCCACGAGAACGGCGCTTGCGCCAAGCCCGACGGCCCCGAGCAGGGGCACCATATGGAACAGCAGCGCGGCGAGCGCGAAACCCTGCAGCGCAAAGCCGGTTGCCGTCAGCAGGAAGGCACGGCGGCGATGCTCCGCAAGCACGATGCCGCCCGTCGCCTCGATACCGGCAAGCTTGCTTGCCGGATTGGTGCTGGCTGTCAACCGAGACATCCGGGTGATCCAGAGGTGCACCGGCAGGCAGACGGCCAGGTTGAGAGCGGCGAAGATGAGGTAGACCTCGCGCCAGGAAAGATAGTGGTGCAGTTCGACCGTGACCGGCCAGAAGATGGTCGAGGCGAAGCCGGCGATCAGCGTCAGATGCGTAATGCTGCGCTGGGCGTTGCCGGGAATGATCTGCACCAGCGTTGCAAACGCGGCGTTATAAAGCACGAGCGCCGAGACGATTTCGATCGCCACGATACCGGCGACATAGGTTGCGGCATTGAAGGCGGAGGCGCAGATGATCAGGATGACGGCGGCAGCAGCCGAACCGATCGTCATGACCCGGCTCGCGCCATAGCGATCCATCCAGCGACCGACACGCGGCGCGACGAGCCCGCCGGCCAATAGAGAGGCGGAGAAGATGCCGAAGACGGCTTCCACGGGCCAGCCGAAATCCGCTGCCATGTCCGGCGCCAGAATGCTGAAGCTGTAGTAGAGCGTTCCATAGCCGATGATCTGCGTCAGCCCAAGGCCGAAAACCAGGAAGGCGCGGTTACGCGGTGTGGGCATGCCGATGCTCATATGCGCTTTAGGCCGACACGCTGCTCGAGTTTTTCAGCCTCTTCCTTGCGCTCGCTGTAGCGGTCGGTGAGGTAGCCCGAGATGTCGCGGGTCAGCAACGTGAACTTCACCAGTTCCTCCGTCACGTCGACCACGCGGTCGTAGTAGGAGGACGGTTTCATCCGGCCGTCCGTGTCGAATTCCTGATAGGCCTTGGCGACGGACGACTGGTTGGGGATGGTGATCATCCGCATCCAGCGGCCGAGAATGCGCATCTGGTTGACGGCGTTGAAGCTCTGCGAGCCGCCGGACACCTGCATGACCGCCAGCGTTCGGCCCTGCGTCGGGCGCACCGACCCGACCGACAGCGGTATCCAGTCGATCTGCGCCTTCATGATGCCGCTCATGGCGCCATGCCGTTCCGGGCTCACCCAGACCTGGCCTTCCGACCACAACGACAGTTCGCGCAGTTCCTGCACCTTCGGATGGCTCGCCGGCGTCGCGTCGGGCAAAGGCAGGCCCTCCGGATTGAAAAACCTCACCTCCGCCCCGAAATGCGTCAGCAGACGGCCTGCCTCCTCGGCAAGCAATCGGCTGTAGGATACGGTCCGGAGCGAGCCGTAGAGGACCAGAATGCGCGGCGGGTGGCTGGAGAAGGACACACGCAATGCATCCGGATCCGGCTGTCGCAGGTGTTCGAGACTGGCTGCGGGCAGGTCAGACAAGACGGTTGCCCTTTTCATCGAGTACCTGCTCGCCGTCTTCCTTGGCAAAGGCGCCCTTGTGCGTCTCCGGCAGGATGTCGAGTACCACCTCGGACGGACGGCACAGCCGCGTGCCGATCGGCGTGATGACGAAGGGCCGGTTGATGAGGATGGGATGCTCCAGCATGGCATCCAGAAGCTGGTCGTCGCTGAGCGCCGGGTCGCCAAGGCCGAGTTCGTCGAAGGGCGTACCCTTTTCGCGGATTGCCTCGCGGACGGTGAGCCCTGCATCCGCGATCATCGTCTTGAGCTTATCCCGGCTTGGCGGGTTGTTGAGATATTCGATTACGGTCGGTTCGATCCCGGCATTGCGGATCATCGCCAGCGTGTTGCGGGACGTGCCGCAGTCGGGGTTGTGGTAGATGGTGACGGTCATGATTGGCCTCGGTGCAGGGTCTAAGTGTTGGCAGGGGGTTGCCGCAGCAGCCAGCTCATCAGGGCAAGCGCACACAGCGCGCCCAGAACTTCGGCAATGACGAAACCCGGCAGATCGAGCGGCCGGATTCCGGAGAAGGTGTTTGTCAGCGACCTCGCCAGTGCCACGGCGGGGTTGGCAAAGGACGTCGACGCGGTAAACCAGTAGGCGGCGGTGATATAAAGCCCGACCAGCCATGCAATGGATTTCTGTTCGAAACGGATGCCGGCAAGGATCACGGCGACGAGGCCGAAGGTTGCCACCCACTCGGAAAACCATTGTGAACCGCCGGTTCGAACCTTCAGCGAAGCCTCGATCACCGGAAGATCGAACATCAGATGCGCCACCACCGTGCCTACGATACCGCCGGCAACCTGTGCCGCGACATAGAACCCGAGGTCACGGCGCGCAAGATCGCGCTTCAACGCGAAAACCAGCGATACGGCAGGATTGAAATGCGCGCCTGAAATCGGTCCGAAAATGGTGATCAGCACCACCAGAATGGCGCCGGTCGCGAGCGTGTTGCCAAGCAGCGCCAGCGCCGTGTCGTCTGTCAGCGTATCGGCCATGATGCCGGAGCCGATCACGGTCGCAACCAGCAGGCAGGTTCCAAGCGCCTCGGCAAAAACACGGCGTTTCAAATCGAAGGCCGGCATCATCCCGCCTTCGCCGGGTTGATCGATGCGCCTTCCATGGCGCCGATCTGGCGCAGATGCGTTTCCATCGCCAGCTTGTCGATCGAGCTGTGCGGCAGGGCAAGGAAGGCCATGATGCGGTTTTTCAGGAACCGGGCGGCCTGCGAGAAGGCGCGTTCCCGCTCGAACTCGCTGCCTTCGACCGCCGCCGGATCCTCGACACCCCAATGGGCGGTCATCGGGTGTCCGATCCAGACGGGGCAGGCCTCGCCGGCCGCATTGTCGCAAACCGTGAAGATGAAATCCATCTGCGGCGCGTCTTCACCGGCAAAGACGTCCCAGCTCTTGGAGCTGAAGCCGGTCGTCGGATAACCGAGCGCCTTCAATTCCTGTAGCGCGAGGGGATGAACGGTGCCTTTGGGATAGCTGCCCGCCGAATAGGCGACGAAGCGGCCTTTTCCTTCGGCGTTCAGAATGGATTCGGCGAGAATGGAGCGGGCTGAATTTCCGGTGCACAGAAACAGCACATTGTAGATGCGGTCAGGCATGGGCTTTCTCCTTTGGCGTACAGCAGGGGACGAGGTCTGCGATCAGCGGCGCGCAAAGATCGGGATGGCCGGCGCAGCAATCTTTCAGAAGGAACGTCACGACGTCGCGCAGGCTGTCGAGGCTGACGCGGTAGACGATCGACCGGCTTTGCCGCTCGGCGGTGATCAGGCCGGCCCGCTGCAGCGTCGCCAGATGCGTCGACATGGTGTTGTGCGGGACACCGAGAAGCCGGGCGATTTCACCGGCCGGCAATCCATCGGGTTCGTGGGTGACAAGCAGCCGGAAGGCATCCAGGCGGGTACCCTGGGCGAGCGCGGCGAAGGCGTTGACGGCATTATTATTGTCCATGTGTCGAGACTTATCGACGTAATAATGGTCAGTCAAGATGGATTTGCGCCGACGACATCAATCATCGAACAGTCTGTCGAAGAAGCGCCGGCTTGCCGTATCCGCGCGCCCGTGAGATTCCAGAGAGAAATAAAGCGCCCGGCCGTTCCGGGCTTAGGTGAGGACAATCACGATGCCGCAGCTGGTCGATGGAAAATGGGAAAAGGGCGATGTCGCCGCCAGCGAGATGAAGAACGGCGCCTTTCATCGCGAACCGACCAGCTTCCGCAACTGGATCACGGCCGACGGCGCGCCGGGGCCGGACGGCCAGGCGGCGCTTCCCGCCGAAGCGGGACGGTACCAGCTTTTTGTCGCCTTTATCTGCCCATGGGCCTCGCGCACGCTGATGATGCGCAACCTGAAAGGTCTGCAGAATATCGTCTCAGTATCCATAGCTGAACCGGAGCTGGGCGAAAACGGCTGGACCTATGCCGAGCCGCAGGACGCCGGCCCGCGCGTCGGCAAGATCCGCTACCAGCATGAACTCTACACGGCGTCCGACCCCCACTATACCGGCAAGGTCTCCGTCCCGGTGCTCTGGGACCGGAAGGAAGGCCGTATCGTCAACAACGAATCCGCCGACATCATCCGCATCCTCAATACGGCCTTCAATCATCTGACGGGCGATAGGCAGGACTTCTATCCGGAAAACCTGCGTCCGATCATCGACCGCTGGAACACGCCGATCTACGAAACGGTCAACAACGGGGTCTATCGCGCCGGCTTTGCCAAGACGCAGGGCGCCTACGAGGAAGCCGTGACCAGCCTTTTCGAAACGTTGGATACGCTCGAAACGCACCTGTCGCAGAACCGCTATGTCGCTGGCGTCCATTTCACCGAGGCCGATATCCGTCTGTTCGTCACGCTGATCCGCTTCGACGCGGCCTATCACGGCGCCTTCAAGTGCAATCTGCGGCGGCTGGAGGACTATCCGAACCTGTCGAACTATCTGCGCGAGATCTACCAATGGCCCGGCATCCGCGAGACGGCGCGGATCGACCAGATCAAGCGCGGCTACTATTCGATCGTTCATATCAACCCGACGCAGATCGTGCCGCTCGGCCCTGTGTTGGACCTTGACCGGCCGCATGGCCGAATGCTGCTTGCGGGAGAGGGCGTGTTTACCCTTTGATATCCGGGATTTGCTAAGTAAATAAATCTTTGAGGGACCAGCCAGGCCATTGCGAAATGGCGAAACGGCGCTAGTTTAACGGGTGTTCTGATGGATAGAGTTCCCGGATAGGGGCGCCCAGACGATCTGTCCGGCAGCCGAGCGACACGCGGTCCGATGATGTTGCCGCAGTCCCGGTTTGCCTTGGACAACGCCGACGGCGTTCCAGTTCCGGTTCTTCTCGTTTCCGAACGCCCGGCAACATCCTCCAGGCCTGCGGCAACGTCACCTCCTTCGGAATGTTTGCATATGCGATGCATGACAGGCTGTGGTCGAGGTCCGGAATGAACATGACATTTCTGAAAATGCTCCGCCGACTGGTTCAACAAGGCAATTTTAAAGTGATCCTCTCCTCCGGAGAGCAGGCGGTTCTTGGTGACGGATCCGGCCCCCCCGTTACGGTACGCACCCTCGATGAAGACGCCGAAAAAGCGATCCTGCGCGATCCGGGTCTCAGATTCGGGGAAATGTACGTCGAGGGGCGCCTCGTCATCGACCAGGGCAATATCTTCGACGTGATCTCGATGATGAAGGCCAATGGTCTCGAAAAGGCGGCGACGATCAGCAACACGGTCATCGCCCTTTTGCATGTCGCCGAACAGCAGATCAAAAGCCGCCTGCCGGTCAACCGCAACAAGCACAATGTCGCCCATCACTACGATCTCGACGGCAAGCTGTTCGATCTGTTTCTTGACCGCGACTGGCAATATTCCTGCGCCTATTTCGATCCGCCCGGTATCAGCCTCGATGAGGCGCAGACGGCAAAGAAACGCCACATCGCCGCCAAGTTGCTGCTGGAACCGGGCCAGAAGGTGCTGGACGTGGGATCCGGCTGGGGCGGCATGGCAATGTATCTGGCCGAATCCTCCGGCGTCGACGTCACCGGCATTACGCTGAGTGAGGAGCAATTGAAGGTTTCCCGCGGGCGGGCTCAAAAGCGGGGTCTTGCCGACCGCGTCCGCTTCGAGCTGCAGGATTATCGTACGATGACGAACCGCCAGTTCGACCGCATCGTCTCCGTCGGCATGTTCGAGCATGTGGGGATGGCCAACTACGGCAATTTCTTCGGCAAGATGGCGAACCTGCTCGCCCCGAAGGGCGTGATGCTGCTGCATTCGATCGGCCAGGCGGAAAAACCCTGGGCGACCAATCCCTGGATCGAGAAATACATCTTTCCAGGCGGCTACATGCCGGCATTGTCGGAAGTCGTGCCGGCGATCGAGAAGTCGCGGCTGATGATCAGGGATATCGAGATCCTGCCGATGCACTATGCTCACACCCTGCGGGCCTGGCGCGAGCGCTTCACCGCGCGCAAGGACGAGGCGATCCGGCTCTATGATGAGCGTTTCTTCCGCATGTGGGAGTTCTATCTGGCCGCTTCCGAGACCGCCTTCATCTACGACAAACTGATGATCTTCCAGATCCAGCTGTCGCACGAGCAGGATGCGGTGCCCTATACCCGCAACTATATCGGTGAGCGCGAGGTTGAATTGCGCGAGTTCGAAAAAACCCGCCCGCCGCTGGAGCCGGTCGAATTCTGAGCCGTTTATAATTGCGGCAGCGGCATCCATCTGTGGACGTAAGACGGCTGGCAAGCGCCTTCACTTGGCCTTGATGGCATGTGCATCTATGGTCCCGCCAGATCACCACAAATCACGGAATGCCATGTCCCTGCCATCAAAGTCCATCGCCGTCCTCATCGCCCAGGAAATCAAGGCAACGCCCGCCCAGGCGATATCAGCCATCGAGCTTCTCGACGAAGGCGCGACCGTTCCCTTCATCGCCCGTTACCGCAAGGAAGTGACGGGTGGACTGGACGACACGCAGCTGCGCAATCTGGCCGAACGGCTGGTCTATCTGCGTGAACTCGAGGCACGCAGGATCTCCATCCTCGATTCGATCCGCGGCCAGGACAAGCTGACGGCCGAACTGGAAGCCAAGATCGCCGCTGTCACCACCAAGGCGGAACTGGAAGACATCTATCTGCCCTTCAAGCCGAAGCGCCGGACCAAGGCCGAAATCGCCCGCGAGCGCGGGCTGGGACCGCTGGCCGAAGCCATTCTTGCCGACCGGGCCATTGCTCCGGCAGACCGTGCATCGGCCTTCATCACGGCAGAGGTGCCGGATGTGAAGACCGCGCTCGACGGTGCCCGCGATATCATCGCCGAAGGCATCAGCGAAAATGCCGATCTGCTGGGCCGGTTGCGCGCCCACATGCGCCAGGTCGCTTTGCTGCGCTCCAAAGTGGTCGACGGCAAGCAGGAGGCCGGCGCCAAGTTCTCCGACTATTTCGACCATTCCGAGAAATGGGCAACCGTTGCCGGCCACCGGGCGCTTGCAATGCTGCGCGGCTGGAACGAGGAATTCCTCTCCGTCGATATCGTCGTCGACCTCGACGATACGTCGCCGGTCAAGCCGGTGGAACGCACCATCGCCGCCGTCTACAAGGTCGGCGGCACGCTGCCGGGCGACACGTGGCTGATGGAGGTGATCGGCTGGACCTGGCGCGTCAAGCTGTCCATGTCGCTGTCGCTCGACCTGATGCGCGAACTGCGGGAACGGGCGGAAGAAGAGGCAATCCACGTGTTTGCCCGCAATCTCAAGGATCTGCTGCTCGCAGCCCCCGCCGGTTCGCGCGCCACGATGGGGCTCGACCCGGGCATCCGCACCGGTGTCAAGGTCGCCATCGTCGATGGCACGGGCAAGCTGCTCGAGACCACGACCGTCTATCCGTTCCCGCCGAAGAACGACATCCGCGGCACGCAGGCCGAGCTTGCAAGCCTGATCCGCAAGCACAAGATCGAACTGATCGCCATTGGCAACGGCACCGGTAGCCGTGAAACGGAACGCCTCGTCGCCGATATGCTGACACAGCTGCCGGTTGGCCCGAAGCCGACCAAGGTTATCGTCTCGGAAGCCGGTGCCTCCGTCTATTCCGCCTCGCAGGCCGCGGCCGACGAATTCCCCGGCCTCGACGTCTCGCTGCGCGGCGCCGTCTCCATCGCCCGCCGCCTTCAGGATCCGCTCGCCGAACTGGTGAAGATCGAGCCGAAGTCGATCGGCGTCGGCCAGTATCAGCACGATGTCGATCAGGGCCGCCTCAACCGTTCGCTCGAAGCTGTCGTCGAAGACGCGGTGAACGCGGTCGGCGTCGACCTGAACACCGCCTCGGCGCCACTGCTTGCCCGCGTTTCCGGCCTCGGAAAGTCGTCCGCCGAAGCGATCGTCGCCCATCGCGACGCAACGGGTGCCTTTACCAGCCGCAAGGAACTGATGAAGGTGCCGCGCCTCGGCGCCCGCACCTTCGAGCAATGCGCCGGATTCCTGCGTATCCGCGACGGCAAGGAACCGCTCGACGCCTCCTCGGTGCATCCCGAAGCCTATGGCGTCGCCAAGAAGATCGTTGCTGCCTGCGGCCGCGACCTGCGCGCCATCATGGGCGACAGCGCCGCGCTGAAGCAGCTGGATCCAAAAACCTTCGTCGATGAGCGTTTTGGTCTGCCGACGGTCAAGGATATCTTCGCCGAACTTGAAAAGCCCGGCCGCGACCCGCGCCCGAGCTTCAAGACCGCGACCTTCGCCGACGGCGTCGACGACATCAAGGACCTGAAGCCAGGCATGCTGCTCGAAGGCACCGTCACCAACGTTGCCGCCTTCGGCGCCTTCGTCGATATCGGCGTGCATCAGGATGGCCTTGTGCATGTCTCCCAGCTTGCCGACCGTTTCGTCAAGGATCCGCATGAGGTGGTGAAGGCCGGCGATGTCGTGCAGGTGCGCGTCACCGAAGTGGATGTCCCCCGCAAGCGCATCGGGCTCACCATGCGCAAGGATGGTGCCGTGGAGTCAGGCACACGCGAGATGAAGAGCGACCCGAAGGCCGCCCATCAGGCCCGCCAGACGCTCGCCCGCGCCCAGCAGCAAAAACCGCAAGCGCCGTCTCAAGGCGCCTTCGGTGCGGCACTTGCCGAGGCGATGAAGCGGAAATAGTCATGCCTGCATGAGCGCAAAATTGCACGTCACGCCCTGATCAGGAACGATGCCGCGCCAGCTTATGCGCTTGGCCTCGACCTTTTTGCCGAAGGCGGGAGAATACCATCCGCCTTCGCCGATCTCTCCGCCCGCCTCGATGCTGATGGCGCCGGCCTCTTTCCAGGACAGCGTTGCGATCGTCGTCCCATTGCGTTCGATCAGGACAATCCCGCTCTCCACCGTCGCGTCGCAGTCCGGCGCAAGCTGGAAAACGATCTCGGCCGTTTGATTGACGGTGCCGGGGAGTTCGTCGCGGATTGCAAAGCCATCCGCGGTGGACGACAGCATCCGCCGATGCAGCGCCGCGAAACGTTTCTGATAGCCATCATGCTTGGCTTTGACCGACCAGTCCTGGCCACCCACCGCGGCTTCCAGCGTCGCTGCGGCCTTGTGCGACCAGTTGAACGCGCCGGACATGATGCTCTGGTCGGCGCCGTCGATGTTCAGCGTGTTGTGAGCGCGTGTCCCGCGGAACCAGTCCCGCCATTGTCCGCCCGAGTGATAGAGATAGGTGCCGGGATCCACGAACAGCGGCTTGCCGTCAACGGTGACGACAACCGAAAGCGCGTCGGCATGGCCATGAGCGGCGATCGACAGATAGCCGAGCGGGGCATGATCGAAGACGATATCGAGGCTATGGCCGCGCTTCGTATCCCGAACGACGGTGTAGCCGCCATCGGCAAATGTCTTCAATCCGAAAAGGCCAGCAGCACCTGTCGCTGCCGAGCCGAAAAGGGCATCGCGCAAATCGACCTCCGGCGGCCGTGGCCCGGCCGGCGGTTCGCCGAGATAGCCTGCGATTGCTGCACAGACGGAAGCGGCATAGGCCGGTTCATGGCGCGAAAGCGTCAGGACGCGTCCTTCGTCATCGTCGCAGATGCCGGGCACGCGCCCGTCGTCATTGGATAGCCAGGCGATATAGTTTGAAAACAGTCTCAGCCGGCTGTCGATCTCGCCCTCCAGGGGCTTGCCGGCCGATCGTGCCACGAGGCTGCAGAGAAGGATGAATTCCGCGGTGAAGGCCCCGTAGGTCGGCGACTGTTCGGCGCCGACGCCGTCGTTCAGAATCTGCTTGTTTGCCTCCTCGGCGAGGATCCTCCGGCCCTTGGCCTCCAGCTTGGCGGAAAGAGGCAATTCCGGCATGGCAAGCGCGATCAGGAATTCACCTGCGACCTCCGCGACCAGGTGATTGTTGGCGGAGGAAAAGCGCGAGGGATATCGCGCCATCCAGACCATATGGGCATGCAGGATCGCGCGGATCCTGTCTACCGTCGCAGCCGATAGCTGCGCGCCGCAGAGGCTGATCACGACGAGAAGGCTGATGGCGCGAAGCCCGAGTTCGATACCGGAGTTCCAGCAGATGCCCCGGAAGGGCGGATTGGCCGCATACCAGCTTTCAACAGCCGTCTCGATCGCCGCGAGGGCTGCCGTGTTGCCGGTCAGCGCCGCATCGGCCGCGAGCGGCTGCAGGAATTGCAGCCGGTTGAACTCCCAGACATATTTGACGTCTCCAAGCACCCGCTCATGCCGGTAGGATATGTCGAAGCAGTATTTTTCCGCCCCCGGCCACAGTCCGCCGGTAACGGGATCGAGCCGCCAGATTTCCGGCGGGAACAGACTTTCCGGTGCCCTCTGCGGCCAGTCGGCGCCCAGCGCCTCGAAACGGCCCGAGAGGATGAAGGCACTGGCGGCGACGATCTCCTGCTTCACCCGCTCCGGCGCGGCCGCGAGATTGTCGGCAAGGCCGGCAAGATGAGGCAGGCGACCGGAAGTCCGATACCGCCCCCACCCCTCGATCCGCCCCTTGGCGAGCGATTTCTTCGCCTTCTCGGCGAACCGATAGACGAGTTCGGCAGGGCTCATTGCCCGCAGGCGGTTGACGTACCAGGCAAGGGACACGGGTTAATTGTTTCCTTGCTTCAGGATACCCGCCAGCACGTCATAGCCGGCTGCCGTCAAATGCAAACTATCGCCGCGAAAATTAGCGCATGTATCTGGAAAGTAATTGGGAAACCAGGATTGTAGCTGATCTACACCTCTCTTTCCGCACGTGATCACATCATCGAAACCTGTCACGCTTCGTACGTAGTTGGTTTGAGACGGCATCTTCTCGATGAAGCTGTTTACCTCTTGGCGATCAGCCTCAAAATCGTTGAAGACTTTGCCTCGCGGAGGAATCGTAAACATGTAGACGACTGCCTGCGGCCAGATTTCATGCAGCTTCTCGACGGTTTTCGTCAAGCCAGCTTCAATCGCGCAGGGCTTGGAGCGTGCTTTGAGATTGTTGGTGCCGAGGATCATCACGATCGTTTCGGGGGAAATCTTGGAAACAGGCATTTGCTCAAGGCGCCAGAGCGAGTTCTGAATCAAATCTCCACCGACACCAAGGTTGCCGATCGCCTTGCCTGGGAAAATTGAACTGACGGATTCCGTCGGCCACCCCTCAGCCAGGGAGTCTCCAAAAAGGACGACATCGGCTTTTTCAGGAAATTTCGCCAGCATGGCGTCGTAGCGCTGGTATGTCGGTCCCCATTGCGGAGGGGCGGGCGTCGTGACGACACGCGTTTCGTAAACGTCGCAAGCATCTGCTGCGTGGCTCGGCTGGTGACCGATGAAGAAGCAGGCGAACAATGTTATGAAAACAAGAAATGCATACTTTGATCGCCGGAAAGAAGGATGGGATTGATAAACAGGCATTGGTCTCTCCTTGGAGATTTATGAATTCGTCAGAATGTTTCGCGGGGTATAGCGGAAGGGCCGACGGGCTCCGGCCGCATCCCGGGTGCTCCGACGGCTGCGTGAGATCCGAAGTTCGCCCTGAACCGGAGCACGGGTTTGGCGACATAGCGATAGGACAGCCAAGCCACCCCAAACGCGCAGGCAAATCCCGCTATTGCAAACGGAACCCTCTGGTGTATCGGCAGAGCTGCGGGCGTAATGTTGAAAATATGATAGGTGACCCGCAAAAACTCCATATGCCAAAGATAGGCACCGTAGGACAGGACGCCACCGATCCGAAGCGGTCCGAAATTAGAAATGCGGTTAAGCCAACTCGGATTTCGTGCCAGATACAAGTGCGAAAAAACAAGAAAAATCCCGATGCCTTGAAGGCTGTATCGGAGAGTTTCGCGGAAAAATTCATCGCGCACGAGCAGGCATGCCAACAGAAGGATCAGTCCGGCGGCCAGCGCTGCGCCGCTTGCTGACGAAGACAGCCACTGCGGTCGCTGCGCTACAAACGCAAACAGCGCACCATAGGCAATCGAATCCAGACGGGCCTCGGATGCGAGATAGCCGTAGGCGTGCTGCCAGTCGCTACCGGAGATTTCGCTGACGATGACAAAGTAGCGCCATGCCAGGCAACCGGAAAGCGATACAAGAAAAAACAGAAAAAGGAATTTCGGGCGTCCGAAAATTAGTCCGAATATAAGCGGGAACGTCAAGTAATAATGCTCTTCGACGGCAAGCGACCATAAATGGGGCCACCATACATGGGCGATACCGTCAGGCGCAACGCTTTGAAGATATAGGATATAATAGTTCGTCGTGTATGTGAGTGCCGCGGCGATATCGCCGAAGGACGGCGACAAGCCCATGGATCGGGAAATGATCGTCGATCCGATGAGAAGTACGATCATCTCCGGGCCGAGGCGTAGAAACCTCCTGATGTAAAAATGGCCAATCGAGATAGAGCCTTTCTTGAGGCTTTCCTGGATCAGAAGTGTCGTGATCAGAAAGCCGCTCAGAAAGAAGAAGATGGTGACGCCGAACCCGCCGGGTACCCATTTGCCAAACCCGAAGTGCGACACCAAAACAATGCTGACGGCGAAGAACCGGATTCCGTCGAGCCCGGGTATGTATTTTATATCTCTAAAATTATAAGCCATCCCGAACTCCATATGGCCGCTTAAAATTGTTGTTTAAAAATTTTTTCCTGCCCATAGATCGACAAGTCGAGCAAAATACATGCCAATTTCCAGCCGCTCCCCATGCAGGCGCCTCGCCTCTTTCCCAAGGGCTTTGCGTGCCTGCGGCTGATCGAGAAGAAACTGGATCGAAGCGGCGATTGCATTGGAATCCCCAACGGGAACAAGCAGTCCGGTTTCTCCGTCAATGATGATGTCTTCGACCGCGCCGACCGGTGTCGCGATGATCGCCAGACCCGCAGCCATGCCTTCGATGACCGACATCGGCAAATTCTCGTCGAAGGAAGGCAGCACGAGAACATCCGATCCGGACAGCAGTTCGGCCACCTCGTCCGGCCCGACCCAGCCCGGTAACGCGACGCGATCGGTCAGGCCCAGCCGTTCGATCTCCTGACGGGTTTCCTCAACGTCGCCATCGCCGGCAATGGTCGCTCGCCAGCTACCGTCTTTCGGAAGCATGGAAAGGGCCTCGACAAGCTGCGGCACCCCCTTGCGGGGTCCGACCCGCCCCAGAAACAGGATTCGCAGATGTCCCGCTTCGTCTTCCACAGGGGAAAGCCGGGGCGTCGGTGTTGCATTGGGAATGATTACGATCCGTGCGCTGGCACCGGGAACTTTTTCCGCTACGAAGGATTTCCAGACGTTTCCGAGTACGACGATGCGGGATGCCGAGGCGAACATCTGCGTGATTGCGCTTGCAACGCCCGGTGCGCTCTCGTTCCAGAATTGCCGGAAGCGGGAACCATGAAGGTGAATGACATAGGGTATGCCCAGCAGCCGCGCCCACCGCGCCACGATGATCTTGCGCTTGGTGCTTCCGTGACTGGACAGATTGATATGCAGGACATCAATCCGGCCGAGAACCTTGAGCAGCGCCATCCTTGCAAGGAACGAAAAAAGATAGACCGGGGAAAGCAAAATGCTGCCTTGGCCGCGCGTCGCGCCGAAGGAAATGCTGACGTGCCCGGGCGATTTCAACCGTGCAATCTTGCGGACCTCATCCATGATCCGGTCAATACCGCCCATTCCGCCTTCGCCAAGCGGGGTGGCAATCAAGACATAGGTGGGACGACTGGACATACCGGAAACTCTTTGTGACTGCGGCAACTGTTAAAGCTCTGCCTCGGACGGCGCGATCTGGGGCGCATCGTGGCGATACATTCTATTGTCGATATCGGAACGCTTCACGACAGCCGGAACGCCGGCAACGAGGCTGTTCGGCGGCACGTCCCTGGTGACCACGGCATTGGCAGCGACCACGCTGCCGGCTCCGATGCGGATCGGGCCGATGAGCTTCGCACCGGCATGGATGATCACACCTCGTTCCAGGTGAGGGGCGCCGACGATCGGAGCCTTGCCACCGAGAACGACATGGACCCCGATCTCGCAATCCTCCTCGATCACGGACAGGCCGTTGATGACCACCCCGAGACCGCTGTGATGGAAGAAAACGGATTTCGCGATCTGCGCGCGGGCCGGTATGGACGCCTGGAAGAAAATGCGAATTGCCAGCTCGAAAACTCTTGGCAAAACAGGGACTTTTTTTTCTTGCAGAGAACGGGCTGTTTTAATTAAGGAGTTGATAGCAGCCATCTTACAGAAATCCAAAATCTCGTATTTAAATTGAATACTTTATTTTCTTCAAAATAGAAAAAGTATCTATTAGTCCGCGAAAATTCCATATTCCTGAATGGATACGTTCACTTTTAAGTAAAAAATACATAAGACCAAAATCACGAATAATTGTTGATATGAGAAATCCAATAGATATTCCAATTGATCCGAATGACGTTCCGAGAAAATATCCAGTAATACAGAAAGAAACAAAAGATATGGCGGTGTATTTTAATACTACTATTTGTTTTCCGCAATAATAAAGATATGTTGATGTTATCGAGCATGAGCTGTTAACTGCCGTCGCAATCAGGCATAAAATAGTTGCCGGATATGCGCCTAGGTAATTAGAGGACAGGAGGTTGGCGATAATAAACTGTCCCACAAAAATAAAGCACAATAAAAATGCCAGCGCGGGAAGAAATGCAATCCAGCTCGCCACGACGATGAGTTCCTGCGCTCCCGGCTTGTTATTCGCGGCGTTGAGGCTGACAAGCTTTGGTCCAAACACAGCCCCGATTGCCCAGGTCGCCAGAGTTGGAACTAGGGCAAACTTCATCGCGGTATCCATAAGGGCGGTCGTGGTTAGCGAGCCGATGGCTGCCGCAAGAAACACAGACGAGCGTGACTGAAGAAAATTGGCTGCGAGTACCATCCACAGAGTTAGCAGTTCTTTGAATCTGATTGGAGTTTTGTACTTAGGTCCCCATATGGGGATGAGGTAGATAAAGGCCGCGATATGCAGCAGCGCCGCGCCACTAGTCCCGATTGCCAGCGCGATAATTGCGTTATCGGTATTCAGCTTTCCGACCTGCAGGAAAATGACACAAAAAATGGCTGTCAAAAGATAGCTGAAAAAATTGTCGGGAAAAAAAGAAAGAAAGAAGTGATCGTGGGCTCGAAATACACCTGAAAAGTATCCGGAAAATACGGATGAGATAATGATAAGATTCATAGAAGTTAGCGTTGATATGTCGTAATTAAGGAAGTCTAAACTGTAGGAAATTAGAAAGAAAAAAACAGAATATATAAAAGTTGAAACTATTATTACCGATACCGACTTTCGATGAAATGCCGATACAAAAATATTGTCATCCGACCCCACCAGCTCTCTAACGGATTTTATTGTCAGTTGATCCAGTCCAAGCGGTCCGAGATAGCGTGCGGCCAATGCAATGCTGGCAATGAGGGAATACAGTCCAACGGCGTCTATCGGCAACTGGTTTGCGAGCAAAGCAAATGTAAGGATATTTATAATCAATCCTAGCACCCGCATCGTCAGCGCATATATCGAATTGGTAAGGAGCATGCGCATCTTTTGGCTTTCAATTTTCTGATCGTGCTGGCGCAGACGACGCTCGCGGTAAAGCCGATGGCTGCAGTGCGCTATCCAATGATAGGGCGAGTGCAAACAAAAAGAAGGCAAGCGGGCGGCTCATCAATCCGTTGCTGATTGCCGATGCGATAAATACAGCAGACGTGATGGCAATTGTTTCAGCGCTACGCCCCTTCGCCATTCCGACGAAGAGAAGGATGACGCCGATAACTCCTACCAAACCGCGTTCGTATAGAATTGTGAGGAAGTCGTTGTGCGAGTTCTTCGCGTCCCACCACCATTGGTCGGAGACAATAAGATCGCTTCCAGGACCGGAACCGAAGAAAAGCTCCACAAGGCTCTTTTGCGATATTTGATTGAGGCGTTCGATATAGACATCAGTCCGGCCCGAAGAGAATTGATTGAGGTCGGTTGATACCGAAACGACAAGGGCAATGGCTGCTGAAAATACTATGATTTCAAAGAACGCAAATGAAATTGCTGACTTTGATAGACTTGTCTTTTTTATTAAAGTAATTAAAAAATAGGCAAAAATTGCCAAATAAATTGTTCTGACTTGATAAGTGTATATTATATATATCAATGTAATTATGGATAGGAGATGCAATATATTGCTTTTCTTGTCCGTTCTGTCGCTGCTTAGATATATATATATGCCTAACGCTATATAGGCGGAGAGATGGGGGCCTCCGATATCAATGAAATTTGCAGGCCGTTCTATCCCGCCTACGGTATAGCTGTCGCCAGTTAGCATCATGAAACATGCAAAAAATAAAATTACATAAAGAATTATCCTTATTTTTGATTGGTACTTCTGCAAAGTATAACTTTTTGCCGCTAGTAACCAAAGCGGAATCGAAAGTTGTTGCATTGCAAAATTGATCTTAAATTCGCTGTTGACAAAAATCTTCGAAATTATCCAGCATAGGAACATCAATGCAACGCTTAGAAAAACGAGGTTGACGTCGTAGCGATAGTTTTTTATTAGAATGCAACAAATTGCTAAGCTGAAAACGGTCATTCCAGCAAGAGTATAGCGCGCTTCTAGTGGGATGAAATAAAATAATAATATTTGAATAAATTGCAAAAATACTGCAAGAAATAAAAATGAAGCTCCAAGCGAGGATGTTGAAGGAACAGCATACATCAAAGCATCACTGTTGCCACCGAGCTTTTGAGGTGCGTGATGTCCATGGATGCTAGATAATTCCATTATTCTAAAAGCCTTTCAATTTTGGAGGCGTGTTTTCTATCTAGCTGGATGCTATATTTTTATAAGCCGCAATCAGCTTCGGCACCTCGTAGCTCCAGGCCATCTGCGTTTCCACGCGGTTGCGCCCGAAGGCGCCCATCCGGGCGCAGCGATCCGGATCGGCGAGAAGCTCCGCGATCTTCTCCGCAAAATCGACCGGATCGTTCGCCTTGGCGTAGAGCGACGCTTCCTGCGCGCTGAAACGGCCCTCGGTGACATCGAACTGGACGATCGGCTTGCCGACGGCCATGTATTCGAGGATCTTGTTCATCGTCGACTTGTCGTTCATCGGGTTGACCCGGTCCGGATTGACGCAGACATCCGCGGTCGACAGGACCTCAAACAGCGTCTGGTCCGGCGCCCGGCCGGTGAAGGTCACGTAGTCCGCAAGTCCCATGCCGTCCGACATCGCCTGCAACGCCGCAAGGCTCGGGCCGCCGCCGACGAGCGCGAACTGGATGTCCTGCCTGCCGAGATCGTAGACCAGATGGCGGGCCGCCTCGAGAAGCAGGTCGATGCCTTCCTGGTCACCCATGACGCCGACATAGCCGACCAGAAACTGGCGTCCGTTCTTCAGGGCATGGTTGGGGGCGACCGCCTTGACGCGCGTCAGGTCCGGGCCGCTGCGGACGACGAAGATGTCCTTGGCCTTCTTGCCGCCGCGCTCGATGGCGATCTTCTTGTAGCTTTCATTGGTGGAGATCACCGTGTCCGCGGTCTTGAAGGTGAGCCATTCGAAAACGCACATCAGCCGCCAGAAGAAGCCGCGCTTGTTGAACTTGGCTTCGTAAAGCTCCGGATTGATGTCGTGATGATCGAAGATGTAGCGCTTGCCGATCAGCTTGAACTGCCAGGCGATGAGAAAGATCAGGTCCGGCGGGTTGCATCCATGCAGCGTGTCGAAGCCGTGGCGAAACAGGATTTTCCAGGACAGCAGCGTTTCCCACGTGAGGGCTGCGCCGTATTCCAGCAGGTAGCCAAGCGCGCCGCCGGCGTCCAGAGGCAGGGGATGGCGATAGATATGGATGCCGTCGAGATGCTCGTAGCGTGCGGTATAGCCCTTGCCCGTCGGGCAGATGATGGCGACTTCGGCGCCGGCCGCGCGCAGGGTTCTTGCCTCCTGCCAGACCCGCCGGTCGAATGGCACCGGCAGGTTCTCGACGATGATCAGAACCTTTCGCCCCGTCAGCGCGCCGGAGATGGCGTCGGCGCGTGCGTGGGTGGCGGTTGTACTGTTTTGAAGTGCGGTATCCATCGCCACCATCCTCAGGAAAGAGCGTTCAGATTGACGATGTCGCCATTCTTCTCGAGGTTGAGCTTCCGGTGGGTGAGGTTGGTGACGATGACGCGGTCATAGGCCGCGGCTTCCGCCGTTTCCTTCGAGACCAGCAGATGCGACAGTGTCGGGATCTGGGTATAGGCATAACCCAGATTGGCGCCGACAAGCTTGGTCGCGTCGATCGCCGGATCGAAGATCGACAGCTTGTAGCCCTCGCGCAGCAAACCGCGCGCAAGGTCGATATTGGGGCTTTCGCGCAGGTCGTCCGTGTCCGCCTTGAAGGCAAGCCCGACGAGCAGGACCGTGGCGCCCGGTGCCAGATCGCGTGTCACATGCTGGAAAAGCCGGTATTTGTGCGCTTCGTTGGAGCGCAGCAGCGAATCGACCAGATGGGTGTGGGCGCCGCAGTCGGCCGCAATATATTGCATCGCGCGCACGTCCTTCGGCAGGCAGGAGCCGCCGAACGCGCCGCCGGGGCGGGTGTAGTAGGGCGAAATGTTGAGCTTGGTGTCGGAGACGAAGATTTCGTGCACCGTCTTGGCGCTGAGGCCAAGTTGCAGGCAGATGCGGCCGATCTCGTTGGCATAGGCGACCTTGACCGCATGCCACGTGTTGTCGACGAACTTGGTGATTTCCGATTCGCCGAGATGCACGTAGAAGGTCGGGGCGTTGATGTTCTGATTGAGGAGGTCCATCCGCGCGTTCGGCTTGCCGTCAACCGTACCGATCACGATCTTGGGCGGATCGAAATAATCCTGGATCGCGGAGGATTCCCGCAGGAATTCCGGATTGTAGACGAGTTCGACGCTGCGCTCGAAAGCGTTACCCAGTTCGGAGGCAAGGATCGGCGCGATCAGCCCCTCGACCGTTCCCGGACGGATGGTCGAGCGATAGACGACGGTCAGCGGTGACGTTCTGCTCTTGCCGACGGCGGCGGCGATCTGGCGCGTGACTTCGGCGATATAGGTCATGTTGTGCGACCCGTCCGGCGCGCTCGGCGTGCCGACGCAGACGATCGCCATGTCGCAATCTTCAAGATGGTCCTTGATCTCAGTGTAGGCGTGAATCCGGCCAGCTTCGAGACCCTCCCGGAGCAGCGCGTCGACGCCCGGTTCGGTGATCGGCGCAATACCTTGATTAATTTGGTTTACTTTTTTTTCGCTGACATCAAAGCCGGTGACATGATGCCCTTCTTTTGCGATGCAGCACATGGCGGTAAATCCGACATATCCCAAGCCGAAAATCGCTATCTTCATTCAATACGTCCTTAGATTTACGAATTCTTGATCAAAAAAACTGCAAGGCCATTTCGCCAAAAAGACGAAATACATTTTATAGAACAATGGCATGCGTGTATTTTACCGCCGAAAATACCGGCGTTCGATAACAGCACTTACTCATTTATACGCACATAATATGTGTCTTTGAACAAGCCGGAACGATTTAAAATTTTTCCTTTGACATCGAGGCGGCGATCGCTTTTGGCTTGTTTCCGTACAAATGTTTTCCCATAATTAAATATGATTTCATAGAGGCTTTCGCAGTTGCGAGATGGAATGGTTAAGACGCGGGGTTGGAGCGCGGACTAAATGGCCTATTAGGCGGATATTGAACGGTGGCAAAAAACATGAACACAAATGTGAGATGCAAAACGTCGGCAATAACGTGCAGCCAGTTGCATTGACCAATTTCGGTACATGCGTCCCCCGTCCAAGCAGAACTACGGATGGATTTTAGAACTGTGCCTGATGATATTTTACGGGTACTAACGCTCAATTGGTCATCGTCGCGCGACTGGAGAGGTCGTGTGTTGTGGTGACTACGTCGCGGTATTCCACTATTGCATCAGCACTGTGCCGGCTGCGGTAGATACCGAATTTCCAGTAGCCTGCTTGCTCATGGTCCCAATAACCGATAGGGCCGTCGAAATTTACGACCTGGCGGCCGTTGACCCATATGTTCAAGAGCCCAGCGGTCGAAGACACCTTATGCTCCATCACGATATTCATCCACTCACCGCGTGGAACGTCGTTCATCCGGTACATTTCTCGGCTGGCTGTTTGGCCGTTCGACAAGTAGCGGCTGAGGAAGACCAGATCCGTTCCCTGGAGTTCGGCAACGATATATGGTGAGCGGCTGTCATCCCGGCTTCCATGCCATTGACCGATAATGAACCAGGAGCGATCGCCGCTGGGTACAGAAAACCCATCGGCGATCTTCACGCGGTAAGCATTCCATATGACCTCGCCTTTAGGGAAGCGAATGCCGCTCGTTGCCTCCGCGCGATCGATATCATTGCTATCGAAAGAAGCGCGATCGTTCGCCCGGACTTCGAAGCGCAGAACCAAATCATCTTCCGCGCTACGCCTTACTCCGACGGAATAAGTCTTTTGCGCTGACTGATTTTCATACTCCCCGTCATTGTAGGAGAATTTTTCTGAGAGAGGCATCACACTGGATGATAACGTCGCTTGGTTTGCATTTAAAAGCCGCTGTTCGTTTGCATACGTGACTGGGAGTGTGAAAATCACGGTCGATACTGCCAGAATTGTTGCGCAGGAAATATATCTGCTCCGACTCGTGAGAATTCTCTTCATTATAATGATTCCTTTAAATTGCGTAGATTGTCAAAACCGCGGAAACTGATTTCGATTAAAATGGTACCGAGTGTGTGGAGATCAACTGTGGTCTGGATGACTAAGTGACAATAATGTTTCTTGTACGCCGAAAACGCTCACAACCGCCAACCGATCTTGCATCAGCCGCTCCGATTTGACCATCATGGCTTGGGGATCTCTATCGCCAGGGGCAGGCCGTCGGCCTCGATCCCGGCAAGGCGCTTGGATTTTACGAGCAGGGCGTTGAGGCAGGAGACGCCGACGCGAAGCTTGGCCTGGCGGATCTCTATGCCGAGGGTATCCTTGTCCCGCGCGATATTCCAAAAGCCGTCTCCCTCTATGAAGACGTCGTTGCCAATGGCGGCACGTGGGCAGCCTCGGCGCTGGCGGCGCTTTATCTGAAAGGGGACGAGGTCGGCCTCGATCCAGCCAAGGCGATCGGCTATTACGAACAGGCGATCGAGGCTGGCGACGCCGGCGCGATGATCGCCCTCGGCAATGTCTATCGAGACGGCAAGGTGGTCCCCGCGGATATTCCCAAGGCGGTCGATCTGTACACCAAGGCACTTGAGAACGGCAGGATAACGGCGGCCGCCAAGCTGGGCGAACTTTATCGCAAGGGTCGTGCCCTCGGTCTCGATCCGGGCAAGGCGGTCGGGTTTTATGAACAAGGTGTCCAGGCCGGCGATCCCGGCGCCAAGCTCGGCATGGCAGATCTCTATGCCGAGGGTGTCCTTGTCCCGCGCGATATTCCGAAAGCGACCGCCCTATATGAAGAAGTCCTTGCCGGAGGAGGGACATGGGCGGCTTCGTCCCTGGCCACGCTTTATCTGAAGGGAGCGGATGTCGGCCTCGACCCGGCCAAGGCGGTCGGTTATTACGAACAGGCGGTCCAGGCAGGCGATAGCGGCGCGATGATCAGTCTTGCCAAGGTCTATCGTGACGGCACTGCGGTTCCCAGGAACGTTTCCAAAGCGGCCGATCTGTATCAGGAAGCGTATCGCGCCGGCAGGAAGAACGGATTGGCGAGCGCTGCCAGCGTGCTGCTTGGCGGAACGGCATCGCAGCAAAAGCAGGCGCACGATCTTCTTCTGGAGGGGCAAAAGGAAAACGCCCCCGGTATTGCCTCTGTTCTGGCCAATGCGGTACTCGACGGAGCGGGGGGGGGGGGCCGAAAAATCCTGCCCAGGCTATCGCGATCCTCAAGAAGGCGAGCGCGGCCGGCGATACCTATGCGGCATCGACGCTTGTTCAGCTCTATGCTCAAGGACGGGGCAAGGATATCGCAAGGAATATTTCCCTGGCCAAGGCGACGCTTGCCAGTTCGGCAAGCCGGATGTCCGAACAGCAGCGCGAAAGCGAAGAATTGTTCATCGAGGGGGCTGCCGCCGGTTCTGTAAGCCAATATGCGGCTTTCGTCGCGAAGGTCCAAGGGATGCAGCCGGCCGACAAGGCCAATCTGGTTAGCCGTCTCGTCGGCGCCAACGGCAACACCTATGTCTATGTTCTTCAAAGCGAACTCAAGGGCGTTGGCGCTTACGAAGGCAAGCTGACCGGTGTGTTGACCGGGGCTACCATCAGGGCCTTCAACCAGTTCTGCGACCAGCGTAACAGGGCCGCGCTTTGCAGGGCGGGGCCTCTCAGCCGGCCGGCGCGCGACGTTTTCCTCGACTTCATGCGCGAAACCAATTCCTGAAGGCTGCGCAGCCTGCATTTGGCGGTCGAGACCGGACCGCCAAATGCTCAGTCGATCCAGATGCTCAGTTGATCAGTGTCGCGCGTTTTGAGAGATTGTCGGTCGTAGTGACGACGTCACGGTATTCGACCACTGCATCCGCGTCATGGCGGCTGCGATAGATGCCGAATTTAAAGTAGCCTGCCTCGTCATGATCCCAATAACCGACCGGGCCGTCGAATTTCACGACCTGTTGGCCGTTGAGCCAGATGTTCAAAAGCCCGTCGGTCGAGGAAACCTTGTGCTCGATCACGATATTCAGCCACTCGCCGCGCGGGACATCGTGCATGCGGTACATTTCGCTGCTGGCCGGTTTGCCGTCCTGGATATAGCGTCTCAGGAAAACCAGATCCTTGCCCTCGACCTGAGCTGCGATATAGGGCGAGCGCTTGTCGTCCTTGCTGCCGTGCCATTGACCCACGATGAACCAGGAGCGTTCGTCGCTGGGTATCGAGAATCCGTCGGCGATATTGACGCGGTAGGCATTCCATATGACCTCGCCTTTGGGGAAGCTTATGCCGTTGGTCGCTTCCGAGCGGTCCCTGTCCTCACTATCGAAACCGGCGCGCTCGCCCGGACGTACCTCGAAACGCAGGACCACATTGTTGTTGGCGCTTCGCCTAACGCCGACGGAATAGTCTTTCCGGGCGGACTGGTTTCCGTATTCGCCGTCATTATAGGAGAAATCGTCGGGAAGCGGCGTCACCGCCAATGACGCAGCGGATGCATCCGCGTCCAGGGTCTGCCGCCCGTTGGCGTACGTGACTTCCTGCGGGAGACTGACGGCGGCAGCGACCAAAAGAGCCGCGCAGGAGAAATATCCGATGCGGTGATTGAAAGCCCTCGTCATTTTGATCGCTCCTTTAAAACCGCCTGTGCCGTCGAAACGGCAAAATAGATTGCTATATAACGGGTCACTGACCGCCCCCGATCAACCACAGCTTTCAACCTTGTGCGATAAGAAAGCGTCCTTGAGTCGGGCCCGTGAATTTGATCACCGATTCTAGCGTCAAATTAAGCGCAGAACGTGGCAATCCCGCGTGAGCGGCCAGTGAATCCAGGGGCGGGGGCATGCGCCTTCGCAAATGGGACTTGCCCCAAGCGATGATTGTTTTCGGTTGCTGCCAAAGGTAAAACGACTGCCATGCAATGGAGCGACCAGGCCATCATCATCGGGGTCAAGCGGCACGGCGAAACCTCCGTCGTCGCGGAAGTGATGACGCGCGCGCGGGGCCGCCATCTCGGGCTCGTACGCGGCGGCCGCTCGCGGACGATGCAGCCGGTGCTACAGCCGGGAAACGAGGTGGAGGTCACCTGGCGGGCGCGGCTTGACGAACATCTTGGTGAATTCAGGATGGAACCGGTCCGTCTTCGCGCGGCGCGGCTGATGGAGGCGGCAACCTCTGTCTATGGCGTGCAGGCCATGGGCGCGCTGCTGCGGCTTCTGCCCGAGCGCGATCCGCATCCGCATCTCTATGAAGCCCTCGATGTCATCCTCGAAAATCTGCACGATCCGAGCGATGCCGGCGAACTGTTCGTGCGCTTCGAGATCGCTGTTCTGAACGATCTCGGCTTCGGCCTCGATCTGGCGGAATGCGCTGCGACCGGCACGCGCGACGATCTGGTCTATGTCTCGCCGAAATCCGGCCGGGCCGTCAGCCGCGCGGCGGGCGCGCCCTATGCCGGCAAGATGCTGGCGCTGCCGGGGTTTCTGGCCGGCCGCGGTGCCGCCGATTACGATAGCTTGGCCGCGGCCTTCCGCATGACGGCTTTCTTCCTCCACCGCCATGTCTACGAACCACGCGGCATCGGACTGTCGACCGCCCGCGACGGTTTTGTCCAGGCAGCGCTCAAGGCGCTGAAGCCGCGAGACACAGTCGCCCACCCATAAGGAATCTCTAAAAGATGACCGTCGAACTCTACCCCGGAATGACAGTGTCCGGCATCGGCACGGTGCCGCTGGAAGCCGTGGCGCGTGACGGCGGGCTGAAGGCGATGCTGGACCTTCTCACCGGCGTTCATCACGCGCCGCCGATGGCAGCGACGCTCAAGTTCGGACTGAGCGAGGTCGAGGAGGGCAGGGTGATGTTCAAGGGCCTGCCATCGGCAGAACATCTCAATCCGCTCGGCACGGTGCATGGCGGCTGGGCGGCGACGATCATGGATTCCGCACTTGGCTGCGCCGTGATGACCACGTTGAAACCAGGCGAGGCCTATACGACAGTCGAGTTCAAGGTCAATCTGGTGCGCCCGCTGCTGCCCGGCATGGGCGAGGTGTTCTGCGAAGGCAAGATCGTCCATCGCGGCCGCACGCTGGCGACATCGGAGGCCTTTCTCAAGGACAGGAACGGCAAGCTGCTGGCGCACGGCACGGAAACCTGCGCGATCTTTCCGATCGAGAATTTGATGCGCTGAAACCTATCGCTTGTCGGCTTTCACATAGACGTCGTTTCGATCACGCCGGCCAACGGCAATGACCAGAACGACAACCTCAAGGTCTCTGACCTCGTAAACCAGACGGTAGCCTATGGCGCGCAATTTGATCTTGTAGCGATCTTTGGAGCCTGACAATTTTGCCGCGGGAACACGCGGCGTCTCAAGGCGCTCCGCAAGTTTCTTCTTGAACTGTTCGCGTGTCCGGCTGTCCAATTGGTGCCATTCTTTCAGCGCCGGCGTCAGAAACGCCAGTTTATAGCTCATTGATATCAACGGGGACGACGGCTTCCCCGGCGCGTGCATCAGCCAACGCGTTCAGTTCCAAATCCTCAAGACGATCGAGCATGGCTTCGAATGCCACAGCAGGAACGCAATAAAATGCCGGTTCGTTGTGGTTGAGAATCGCAACCGGGAATCCTTCTCCCGCAGCCACAGTCCCCATGGGATTGCGTTTCAGTTCGGAGATGCTGGCGCTGGTTTCCGCCAAAATTCTGCTCGCCATGCTCCATCCCTTTCGTGCTTTATTTGGTGGCAGAAATAGCACCTTTTTGAGGTCTTTGAAACGAAAAATGGCGCCGCGAATGCAGCGCCATTTTTCAATTTCGTGGCTGGGTGTCAGCCGATCTTGCCGCCACCCTGTTTGGTGATGGCGAGAACGGCCGGGCGAACGGGCATGTCGTCCTTGAAGTCCGGCCAGCGCGTCGCCGGGTTCTCGAAGGTCGCAAGACCCGCGTCGCCCGGATGCTGGACGGCGACGAAGAACGTATCCGACGTCGGGTTGAAGCTCGGCCCGCACATTTCGGCGCCGACAGGCACCCGGAAAAACAGTTTCGACGTGCCGCGCGCATCGCCTTCGGTGTCGATGGCCCAGATCCCGTCGGTGCGGCCGGTTGCCTTTTGGTTGTTGCCGTCGGTGGAAACCCAGAGGCGGCCGTCGGTGTCGATGGCGCAGTTGTCCGGCATGCCGAACCAGCCGTTTTTCGTCGTTGCCGTCGAGAAGGATGCGCCGACTTCGGCCACCGAAGGATCGCCGCATTTCAGCAGAACATCCCATGTCGACTTGGTCGAGGCGTAGTCGCCGTCGGTCTCGGTGATCTCGATGATGTGACCAAAGGCATTCTCGGCGCGCGGATTGGCAGCATCGAGCTGGTCGGCCGTGCGGTTGGTGTTGTTGGTCAGCATCACGTAGACCTTGCCGGTCTTCGGGTTCGGCTGGATATCCTCCGGCCGGTCCATCTTGGTGGCGCCGAGTGCGTCGGCAGCAAGACGGGTGTTGATCAGGACGTCGGCCTGCGATGCAAAGCCGTTCGCTTCCGTCAGCGGGCCTTCGCCGTGGATGAGCGGCATCCATTCGACAGTACCGTCGGCGTCGAACTTCGCCACGTAGAGCGTGCCGTCATCGAGAATGTCCATGTTTGCGGCGCGGTCGTTCGGGTTGAAGGCGGCCTTGGTCACGAACTTGTATACATAGTCGAAGCGCGAGTCATCGCCGGAATAGAGCACGACGCGGCCGTCCTTGTTGACGATCGATTCGCAGCCTTCGTGTTTGAAGCGACCAGCCGCGGTACGCTTCTTCGGTACCGAATTCGGGTCCATCACGTCGACTTCGACGATCCAGCCGAAGCGGTTGGCTTCCGTCGGCTCCTTGGAAACGTCGAAACGGTCGTAGAATTTCGACCACTGAT
The DNA here is from genome assembly GCF_017873135.1 of Rhizobium herbae. Classification (GTDB taxonomy): domain Bacteria; phylum Pseudomonadota; class Alphaproteobacteria; order Rhizobiales; family Rhizobiaceae; genus Pararhizobium; species Pararhizobium herbae. The sequence goes on from NZ_JAGGJV010000008.1 coordinate 42,569, forward strand.
ACTCGCCGCCCGGTGCGCCCAGGCGCTTCAGCTGCGCGAATTCCGGATGATCCTCGGCGATCTTGCCGCCGAAATAGCCGTTGAAGTTTTCTTCCGACATCAGATAGGTGCCCCAGGCGGTGACGCCGCCGGCGCAGTTGTTGATGGTGCCGAAGACCTGCTTGCCGGTTGGGTCGGATGGCGTCTTGACGCGCTCATGGCCTGCGACCGGGCCAGCCAACTGCATTTCGGTGGTTGCGGTGATGCGGCGATTGTACTTGCCGTCGAGCACAGGCTGCCACTTGCCGTCCACCTTGCGGATTTCAACGATCGTGCCGCCATGCGCGGCCATCTCGATATCGACCAGTTCCTTGGTGTATTCTCCGAGCTGGACCTTCTCGACTTCCTTGCCGTTCTTCGTTTCCTTCACGATCGACGTGAAGTTCGGAAACATGATTTCTGCGTTGGTGTATTCGTGGTTGACGACGAGCAGGCCGTGATCCGGATTGCCGTCGAGCGGAATGAAGCCGATATAGTCATTGTTGTAGCCGAACTGCTTTTCCTGCGATGCGGCAGTCTGGTTCATCGGGTCGAAGTCCGGGCTGTCGGCAAACAGTTTGTCGCCCCAGCGCAGCAGGATATTGGCGTCATACCCTTCCGCGACGTGATGGGTCTCGTCGACGCCGGCCTCGATCTCCTTGAAGTCGAAGCTGGACACGCCGTTGGCGCGCGCCTCGTCCGCAGTCAGGATCGCCAGCGGGCCGACGGTGGTGGAGATGGCAGCGACTGCAAGCGACCCGGCCATGAACGACCGGCGCGAGAAGCGGTGGTTGATGATGTCGCCCATTGTCGGATTGGCGGAACAGTTCTGGCTGACATCTTCGAGCGCTTCGCGCCGCTCTGTCAGGTTCTCGATTTCCGGGCTAGCAGTCGGGTCAGCAAGATGATCCATGGTCTTCTCCTATGGTGCGGAACTGCGCAAAAGCGCATCGCAGCATCCATACCCGGCGAATAATGACAGGTTCGCGACAATCCGGTGAAGAGATTGCCGCGCTCAACCGTCTTCGATTTGGCGTGAGGCTGAAAAGCTGTATTGTCCGGGAAATTGCGCCGTTCTCGGCGCTGGGGAGAAAATATGATCGAAGTCATTGCTTTCGTTGCCTTTGGTATAGCGCTGGCAGCGCTTCTCAACGGACGCAAGACGGCTGAGCGGCTGGAGATCGAGATTGCCGCGCTCAAGGAGAAAGTGACGCGGATCGAAGAACTGCGGCCCGGTTCCCCTGCCGCCGTTACAGTATTGGAAAGCCCTGATCAGAGCGATCTGGTGGAAAGCCTCCCGCAACCGGTCGAACCCGAAATTGTGGAGCCGAGGCGCCGCGCCGAAATCAAAAAGGGAGACGCAATCTTCGGCGGTCCGCCGCCCAGTCAGGAGGCGGTCGAAAAAGCCTCGCGCGGCGAGCCCGTGGCGGCGCGTGTTGCCGGAGCGGCGGCGATCGACGCCGTTGTCCCCCGGCAGAAGGAAAGCCTCGAAAGCCGTCTTGGCGCGCGTTGGGCCGTCTGGGTCGGCGGCATCGCGCTGGCACTTGGCGGCATCTTCATGGTCAAATATTCGATCGACGCGGGCCTGCTCAGCCCGGCGGTGCGGCTGTTCATGGCGGCTGTCTTCGGTCTCGTCCTCATCGGTATCGGCGAATTCGTCCGCCGCCGCGCCGTGCCGCTGGTCGCCGATGCTTTCCAGAACGCCATGATCCCAGGCATCCTGACCGCTGCGGGCGCGGTGACGCTGTTCGGCGTCTGCTATGCCGCCCACGGCATCTACGGTTTCATCGGCCCGGTCACGGCTTTCGCGCTGCTGGCGCTGGTTTCTCTCGCCACTGTCGGTCTGTCGCTGCTGCATGGGCAAGCCCTTGCCGGGCTTGGACTGCTCGCGTCCTTGCTCACCCCGGCATTGGTGTCGTCGGAAAGCCCCAGCCCCTGGAGCCTGTTCGGCTTTCTCGGCGTTGCCTGGATCGCCACGTTGCTCGCGGCGCGCATCCGCCGCTGGACGGTCGTGCCATCAATCGCCAATATCGGCCTCTGCCTCTGGGCGCTGGCCTATATCGCCTCGTCGACGCCGTTCGAAACGCTGCCAGTGACGCTGATCATGCTGGTGATGATCGGAGGCATCGGCTTCATCTGGCCGGGCAGACCTGGCGGTGATGTCGATGCCGCCCCGCAACAAACGGCGGACGGCGAGCCCACCGCCACACCGCGCACGTCCTGGGAGCGCGTGATGGCACCGCCGTTTGCCGCCATCACGGTGACGGCAGGAATTTCCGCGCTGCTGACGGCGCTTGCGATGATCAGTCCCCTTGCCGCAGCATCCGGTTACCCTGTCACGCAGTTCTGTCTTGTCGCCGCCGCTCTGGCGGTTCTCGGCGCCTTGCGCAGCTACGCGGTCTATCCTGCTCTGCTTTCGGCCTTTGTGGCGGTGGTCGGCGTCTGGAGCATGACGGCGCTGAGCGGTCTGCTCACGTTCATCGATCCAGCTATCCCCGGTCATGTCGCAACGCTTGCCGTATCCGGGCCGACGGCGATGCTCGCCAGCATGGCCCTCTCGGTCGTGTTCATCGCGCTCGGAACGATGGCCAATCACCTGCATCGCAAAGACCAGCTGCCACTGGCGACGATCTGGGCCGCCCTCATGGCGATCGTACCAATCGCGCTGATCGGCATGTCTTTCCTGATGACCGGCAATCTGACGTTCGATCTGCCGCACGGATTGTTTGCGCTCGCGGCAGGCCTCGCTCTCCTCGGTCTTGCCGAATGGTTCTCGCGCGGCGATGTTTCCGTCGAAAAAGTCGACCTGCCGCAGGCGTTTCTGGTCGCCGGCTCCTTCGGTCTTTTCGTCATCATGCTGCATGCGCTGACGGATGGTGTTGCAACCACCATCCTGATCGCTTTCCTTGGAGCGGCCTATGTCGCGGCCACGCGCCTGCGGTCCTGGCCGGCGCTGCCCTGGATGATGGTCGGCGCGGCTATCGCCGTGCTGGCCCGCATCGCCTGGGAGCCAACCATCGTCGGGCCGCAGAACCTTGGAACGACGCCGGTCTTCAATGCGTTGCTTGCTGGCTACGGCATCCCCGCATTGCTACTCGTTTTCTCGGCTTTCGAACTGCGCAACTGGCCGGGCTTGCGCGTTCGCAATCTGCTGCAGGCGCTGGCCAGCCTGTTCGTGCTGCTGACGGTCGCCATCCTCGTTCGCCACGCCATGAACGGCGGCGTGCTCGACAGTTCCACGCCGACGCTCGGCGAACAGTCGATCTACACGCTGCTCGCCATCGGCGCCTCCGGCATCATGATGACGCTCGACCGGAAGTCGCCGAGCCCGGTGTTCCGTTACGGCAGCATGGTCATCGGCGTCCTGTCGATGCTGTCGATTCTCAGCGCGCATCTGATCGGGCTCAACCCCTATTTCAGCGGTGAACTGCTCGGCTCCGTGCCGTTCTTCGATCTGCTGCTGATCGGCTATCTCCTGCCGGGGCTGGGCTATGCGGGTCTCGCCCGGTATGCGCGCGGCAAGCGGCCGATGCCCTATGTAACGGCCCTTGCCGTGACGGGTGCCATCCTTGCGTTCGCCTGGGCGACCCTGTCGGTGCGCCGCTTCTGGCAGGGCCAGAACATCGCCGATTGGAAAGGCTTCCTGCAGGGCGAAACCTACACCTATTCCGTCGTCTGGTTGCTGCTCGGTGTGCTGTTGCTGGTGCTCGGTTCCCGCTTCAATGCCAAGAGCATCCGCATCGCCTCGGCGGTGCTGGTCTTCGTTGCGGTGCTGAAAGTGTTCCTGATCGACATGGCCAATCTCGAGGGCTTCCTGCGGGCCTTGTCCTTCATCGGTCTCGGCGGCGTGCTGATCGGCATCGGGCTGTTCTACCAGAAGATTCTTTCCGGCAAGGCAAGCGTCGCGCCGGAACGGGAAACGCCGGTGGACATCGAAGCGGAACCGGGTCAAACAGCCTGACCGCTTCGATTCCTGTCGTCTCTTTGCTATGGATTTCGTATGAGCCACCTGTCTTCGCTCGCCGCTGCCTTTGCGCCTCACGAAGCCCTTGCGGAACGGCTTCTGCCGCATACCGTCTCCGGCAATGACGGTTCGCATGACGCAGCCCACCTGATCCGCGTCTGGAAGAACGCGCTGCGCATCCATGGTTCGGAGGGCGGCGACCTGCGCCTGCTTGCCGCCGCCGTGCTGCTGCATGATTGCGTCTCGGTCGAGAAGAATTCTCCCCACCGCGCCCAGGCGTCTCGACTTGCCGCCGAAAGGGCCTACGAACTGCTCGACGAACTCGGCTGGCGCACCGCGGAGATCACCGCCGTTGCCCATGCGATCCTCACCCACAGCTTTTCCGCCAATATCCCGCCGGAAAGCCTCGAGGCGAAAATCCTGCAGGATGCCGACCGTCTCGATGCGATCGGCATGATCGGTGCCGCCCGCTGCTTCTATATCGCCGGGCGCATGGGCAGCGGCCTTTACGATCCGCTGGATCCGCTGGCGGAGGACCGCCCGCTCGACGACAAGGCCTATGCCATTGACCATTTCGAGACCAAGCTGTTCAAGCTGACGGATGGCTTCCAGACGGCGGCGGGCAGGGCGCTTGCCCGCCAACGGCAGGAACGGCTGCGCGCGGTGCTTGGCATGCTGATCGAGGAAATCTAGCAAAGACAGATGTTTGCGGTAATTACCGGAATCAATCTGCAATGATCTTGAATCACAATCTGAATGCCTGGGAGTGACGACATGAAGGTGACGGGTCTTAACATTCATCCGCTGAAGAGCGGCCGCGCCATCGCGCAGACCTCCGTTTCCATCCAGCGGGATGGTCTCGTCGGCGACCGCCGCTTCATGGTTGTCGATCCCGATGGGAAATTCATCACCCAGCGCGAATTGCAGGTGCTGGCACGGGTCGAGGCCAAGCATGTGACCGGCGGCGTCCATCTGAAAATGGGCACCCGCACGGTAACCGTGTCCTTCGATCCTGAAAGGCGGCTGGATGTCCGCGTCTGGGATAGTGAGGTCAACGCGGCCGTTTCCGACGACAGTGCCAGCACGACGCTCTCCGACTGGTTCGGCCGCCCGGTCAAGCTGGTGCATATGGATGATCATGCCCGGCGTGCGGTCAGCATTCAATGGGCCGGCGAGGCAGCCCCGGTCGGTTTTGCCGATGGCTTTCCGGTGTTGATCACCACCACGGCATCGCTCGCCGATCTCAACGTCACGCTGGTTTCCAAGGGGCAGGAGCCGGTCGGCATGGACCGCTTCCGCACCAATATCCTGATCGACAACGACGACCCGTGGGAAGAGGATTTCTGGGAAAGCGTCGAGATCGGCGGCATCACCTTCGACCTCGTCAAACCCTGCGCCCGCTGCATCATGACAACGCAGGACCAGGTGTCCGGCGAGCGCATCGGCGGCAACCCGATCCAGGGGCTGGCCGAAAAACGTATGTCCGCCGACCGCCGCGTGCCGGGCGTCCTGTTCGGCTGGAACGCCGTGCCACGCGGCGACGGCACCATCAAACTCGGCGAAGAGATGCGTGTGGTAAAGGCGCGGGAAGAGCGCTGGCCGATGAAGATCAGGGCCTGATTCCCACGCACGCAACGGATTTACTGCCGTTGCAGAGCCTGTTCCACGGCCTCCATGATCGAAGGCGACAGGGGGCCTTTGTCCAGTGCCCCGGCATTTTCCTCGACCTGCCTTACCGTGCGAAAACCGGGGATCGGCAGTGTTTTGGGCGAGCGTGCCCAGAGCCATGCCAATGCGCCCTGCGTCAGTGTCCGCCCGTCCGAGCGCAACAGCTCTCGGATCGAATCGAGCCGCCTTGAAAACTCCGGATCGACCACGCCGTCACGAAAATATTTGAGCCAGTCGAGATCGGCGCTGCGCACGTCGTTTGCCGCCAGCCTGTCGCCCGGCCCGAACTTGCCGGAGAGCAGGCCCATCGCCAGCGGGCCGCGATTGATGGAGATGAGATCGGTCTTTTCAATCAGCGCGATCATGTCTCGCGCCGGTTCCAGAACGTTCATCGTGTGCTGGACAGAGACGAAGCCATCGCGGCCGGCAAAGCGTGCCGCCCGGTCCGGCCAGTCCGTACTCCAGCCATAGGCCGAAATCTTGCCTTCCGTCCGCAGGGTGTCGAGCGTGTCGAAGACCGCGTCGGCCTCGACCGGATCGAATTCGTTGAGATGGAATTGAAGAAGGTCGATCCGCTCTCGCTTCAGGCGACGGAGCGAGGTTTCCAGCGACGTGCGGATGAAATCCGGCGAGGCAAAGGCGCCGGTTGCCTGTTTCGTTGCCGGATCGGTGGCAAAGCCGAATTTCGTGGCGACGACGATATCCGGATGAGAGGCGAGCGCCTCACCCAGAATTTCCTCGGAGTGCCCGGCACCATAGTTCGACGCCGTATCGAAGAAACGGATGCCGAGATCGATGGCCCGGTGGATGGCCCGGATCGATTCCGCATCGTCGACATCGCCCCAGCCGAGCGGCACGTCGCCGGCGTAGAACGGTCCGCCGATTGCCCAGCATCCCATGCCAAGACGCGGAATGGTGCGGCCGTCCCAGAGTGTGATGCCGGTGGATTTGGTCTTGTCGAGCATGGTGGCCTCCGCGTGATGCTAGGCCGGAAGCTATCAGCCGTTTCACCGGTGACATAGAGGCAGTCTCGAAGTGCCTTTTTCATTTTTGAAAAACAACACATCGCCTTGCGCTATGCGCGCAATCGTCCATCCATCAATACGGCTGATCGCAACGTCATTTTAATTCGCTTTTTTGGCGACGGCTCCCGGCATAGATTGGCACACCGATCATCCGGAGTCGCTTAATGTCCGTCGTTTCATCCGCCACCGCCACGCGCGCACCTGCCGCCAGCCCCGGTTTGCCCTGGCTGATCATCATCGCCGGCTCCCTCATTGCCGTGCTGACCTTCGGGCCGCGCTCGGCCATGGGGTTCTTCCAGCTGCCGATGCTGGCCGATACCGGCTGGGACCGCACCACCTTCGGTCTTGCCATGGCGCTCCAGAATCTGGCCTGGGGCGCCAGCCAGCCGTTCTTCGGCGCCATCGCCGACAAATACGGTTCCTGGCGGGTGCTGGCCTTTTCCGGCCTCGTCTATGCCGGCGGCCTGGTCATCATGGCCTTTGCCAATGCGCCGATCTGGCTGCATATCGGCGGCGGCGTGATGGTCGGTCTCGGCGTCGGCTCCGGCTCGTTCGGCATCCTGTTGTCGGCCTTTGCCCGCAACGTCACGCCGGAGCAGCGCTCGATGGCCTTCGGCATCTGCACGGCAGCGGGTTCGGCCGGCATGTTCCTGTTCGCGCCGCTCAGCCAGGGCCTGATTTCGGCCTTCGGCTGGTCTGACAGCCTCCTCTACATGAGCGCGCTGATGCTGCTCGTGCCGCTGTTCGCGATCCCGCTGCGCGGCAACTCCTCGTCCGGCACGCAGAAGGAAGCGCTCTACAAGCAGTCGATCGCCGAGGCACTGAAGGAGGCGCTTGGCCACAAGAGCTACCTGCTGCTCATCTCCGGCTTCTTCGTCTGCGGTTACCAGGTGGCTTTCATCACCGCGCATTTCCCGGCCTATATCGGCGATATCGGCATCGACGCCCGTTATGCGGTGATCGCGCTGGCGCTGATCGGCTTCTTCAACATCATCGGTTCGCTGGCCGCCGGTTTTATCGGCCAGAGATATTCGAAGCCCTATTTTCTCGCCTATATCTATATCGCCCGCTCGGTCGTCGTCTCCGCCTTCCTGCTCCTGCCGCAATCGCCGACCTCGGTGATCATCTTCGCCGCGGTCATGGGGCTGCTCTGGCTGTCCACCGTGCCGCCGACAAACGGTCTCGTCGCCATCATGTTCGGTACCCGCCATCTCGGCCTGCTCGGCGGCATCGTCTTCCTGTCGCATCAGATCGGTTCGTTCCTCGGCGTCTGGATGGGCGGTTATCTCTATGACCATTTCGGGTCCTACGATCCGGTCTGGTGGCTCGGGGTGGCGCTGGGTATCTTCGCGGCCATCGTCCATTGGCCGATCGAGGAAAAGGCCGTGGCCCGCCCGGCGATGGCCTGACGAACCTACAAATTCTTGCCCTTCCGCGGAAAATAGCGGGAGGGCATTCTTGAAAACTGTCACAAAACTTTCTAAGTCTCATCCACCGGCCCTGCCGGTTTTGTTTTGATCCTATTATGCTCAAATTGAGCAAAAATGGGTTTGCCGCCGGAGGGGCGGTGAGAGGAGCACTCGATGACGATCGCACAGAATCAGGCGACCCTTGGAAGTTCGGGCGCGGTAAAGACCGCCGCCGAGCGTTTCGGCATCCTCGAACGGCCGGACCTGACGTTCACGCCGGAGATCGCCCGCGAGACGGAGCATCTCTATGAACGCGTCAAGCAGTTCGTTCCCGCCTTCGAATGGCCGGTCTATGCGCCCTATGTGCATGCCATCAATCGGCTGAAGAAAGAACGCGGCGCCGTCATCCTCGCGCATAACTACCAGACGCCGGATATTTTCCACTGCGTCGCCGATATCGTCGGCGATTCGCTGCAGCTTGCGCGCGATGCCACCAAGGTGGACGCCGAGATCATCATCCAGTGCGGCGTGCACTTCATGGCCGAGACCTCCAAGCTCCTCAACCCGGAAAAGACCGTACTGATCCCGGACGGCAAGGCCGGTTGCTCGCTGTCGGAATCGATCACCGGCGCCGATGTGCGGCTGCTCAAGGAGCGCTATCCTGGCGTGCCTGTCGTGACCTATGTCAACACGTCGGCCGACGTGAAGGCCGAGACCGACATCTGCTGCACCTCGTCCAATGTGCTCGCCGTCATCGAGAGCCTGGAGAGCGACACGGTACTCTGCATTCCGGACGAATACCTGGCGATGAACGTCGCCAAGCAGACCAAAAAGAAGATCCTCACCTGGAAGGGCCATTGCGAGGTGCACGAGCGCTTCACGGCCGCCGAGCTGCTCGCCTACAAGGAAGCCGATCCCACCATCGAGATCATCGGTCATCCGGAATGCCATCCGGACGTCATCGCCGTCTGCGATTTCGCCGGCTCCACCGCGGGCATGATCAACTACGTCAAGGACAAGCGTCCGGCTCGCGTGCTGCTGGTCACCGAATGCTCGATGGCCTCCAATATCCAGGCCGAGGTCAAGGGCGTCGATTTCATCAAGCCGTGCAATCTCTGTCCGCACATGAAGCGCATCACGCTGCCGAAGATCCTCGACAGCCTGCTGTTCATGACGGAGGAAGTGCTTGTCGACCCGGCGATCGCCGGCCGCGCAAGGCTTGCCGTCGAGCGGATGGTGAATTTGAAGCAGTAGAGGGCTAGGCCGAGCGCTGCCTCTTCTCCCCGGCGGGGAGAAGGTGGCCGAAGGCCGGATGAGGGGGCGGGCCAAGCAAACAGAGTTTGCGGCAAGACCCCCCCCTCGTCGCCTCGCAAAGCTCGGCACTTCTCCCCGCTGGGGAGAAGAGAAGAATTGCCGGAGGAGGAATACAATGCTGACCGACCATTTCCGTCCACAGACCTTCAACGGCATCGACGACATCGTCATTGTCGGCGGCGGCCTTGCCGGCCTCTTCTGCGCGCTGAAGCTCAGCCCGCGCCCCGTCACCGTGCTGGCCGCAGCGCCCATCGGTCACGGCGCCTCGTCCGCCTGGGCGCAGGGCGGCATTGCGGCTGCCATGGGCCTGGGCGATACCGTCGACAAGCACGTCGCCGATACGCTGATCGCCGGTGCCGGCATCGTCGACGAGAAGATGACGCGGATGATGGTGGCGGAAGGTCCGGCGCGCATCCACGACCTGCTTGGCTACGGCGTGCCCTTCGACCGAGATCTGGAAGGCAAGCTGCTCTTGTCGCGCGAAGCTGCCCATTCCGAGCGACGCATCGTCCGCGTCAAGGGCGATATGGCCGGCAAGGCGATCATGGAGGCGCTGATTGCGGCGGTGCGCAACACGCCGTCGATCCGGGTACTCGAAGGTTACGTCGTCGAGGAACTGGTGCGCGAGGGCCGCTTCATCTCCGGCGTCATCGCCCGGCCGGATGCGGGTCAGTCAAAGAAGCGCGTTTCGTTTCCGGCCCGCGCCGTCGTGCTCTGCTCCGGCGGCGTCGGCCATCTCTTTTCGGTCACGACCAACCCGACTGAGGCCTGCGGCCAGGGCGTGGGCATGGCCGCCCGCGCCGGTGCGATCATCGCCGATCCGGAATTCATCCAGTTCCACCCGACAGCCATCAATATCGGCCGCGATCCGGCACCGCTGGCAACCGAAGCCCTGCGCGGCGATGGCGCGCATCTGATCAATTCCGCCGGTCATCGCTTCATGCTCGACATCCATCCGGATGGCGAACTGGCACCCCGCGACATCGTCTCCCGCGGTGTCTTTGCTGAAGTGCAGGCCGGGCGCGGCGCCTTCCTCGATTGCACCAAGGCGGTCGGATCGCATTTTCCCGAAGCATTCCCCACCGTCTATGCCTCCTGCATGTCGGCAGGCATCGACCCGGCGACCCAGCCGATTCCGGTCGTTCCGGCGGTCCATTATCACATGGGCGGCGTGCTGACCGATGCGGAAGGCCGCACCTCGATCGATGGTCTGTGGGCCGCCGGTGAGGTGACTTCGACCGGTGTCCACGGAGCCAACCGGCTGGCCTCCAATTCGCTGCTGGAGGCCGTGGTCTTTGCTGCCCGCATCGCCGAAAACATCAAGGGCATGCTGCCGGAGCCGAAGATCACCGACTGGGGCAACAATGCCGGCGAAAACGATGACCCGGTTACCCTTGAAGACAGCCCGTCGCTGACCGCGCTGCGCCATATCATGAGCGATCATGTCGGCGTCATCCGCTCGCGCCAGACCCTGGCCCATGCCATCCGCGCCATCGCCAATCTGGAGCGGCAGAACACGCGGCTGCGGTTCGGCAATATCGTCACCACGGCCAAGCTGATCGCCACCGGCGCCTATCTGCGCACCGAAAGCCGCGGCGGCCATTTCCGTTCCGATTGCCCGGACCCGAAACCGGAGTGGAAGCACCGGACGTTCCTGACGCTCGCCGAGGCCGACCGGATCGTCGCGGAAGTGACGGAAACGGAAAGCGTTTAAGAGTTCTCTTCTCCCCAGCGGGGAGAAGGTGGCCCGAAGGGCCGGATGAGGGGGAGCCAAACACACGGAATGTGCCGTGCCACCCCCTCATCGCCTCGCATGCTCGGCACTTCTCCCCGCACAGGGGAGAAGAGGAAGCCCTCCCGTTTAATACTGAAAGAGCCCGCCATGACACCCATAGCCCTTCGCCCCGAACTGCCGGCCCTGATGGTCGAGGACCAGGTCCGCTCCGCCCTGCTGGAAGACCTCGGCCGCGCCGGGGACATCACCACCTATGCAACGATTGCGCCGGACAGGACCGCCACCGCCGAAATGAATGCCCGCGAAAACGGCGTCGTTGCTGGCGTGGAACTCGCCCGCACCGCCTTCCGGCTGGTCGATCCGGTCATCCGTTTCGAGGCGCTGGTGGCGGATGGCGACCGGATTGCTCCCGGCACGGTGCTCGCCCGTATCTCAGGCCCGGCGCGTGGCCTGCTGTCGGCCGAACGCGTCGCGCTCAATTTCCTCATGCATCTCTGCGGTGTCGCCACCTACACCTCGAAATTCGCTGCCGAAATTGCCCACACGAAGGCAAAAGTCTGCTGCACCCGCAAGACCATTCCCGGGCTGCGCGCGCTGGAGAAATATGCGGTGCGCCTCGGCGGCGGCTCCAACCATCGTTATGGCCTCGATGACGCGATCCTGATCAAGGACAACCACATCGCGGTTTCCGGCGGCGTCGCCTCTGCCGTCCATGCCGCTCGCGCCTATTGCGGCCATCTGGTCAAGATCGAAGTCGAGGTTGACGGGCTGGAGCAGATGCGCGAGGCGCTGACCGCCAGTCCGGACGTGATCCTGCTCGACAATATGGGGCCGGACACTCTCCGCGAGGCCGTCGCAATCAATGCCGCCCACTGGCAGCTACCGGCCGCCGCCTATGCCGCCGATCCGCGCCGCACCAAGCTGGAAGCCTCCGGCAACGTCAACGTCCAGACCATCCGCGCCATCGCCGAAACCGGCGTCGATTACATCTCGACCTCGAAGATCACCATGGCAGCGCCGACGCTGGATATCGGGCTGGATGTGGTGATCGGCTGAGGACATGGCAGTGTAGGGCTCTCACGCTCTGGCGCTTGCCTTCCGCCGTTTCCATTCGTCCGCCACGTCGCCCATCGTCTTTGCCGTGCCGTCCTTGATCCACGCCATGAAGGCACGGTCGAAAGCAAAGCCGTCACCACACTGCGCGGTGAGGAAGCGGCGGACATTCTGGGTGTTCCGGTAGGTCGGCGTGACCGCCGTATCGCGGTCGATCGGATCGGCGTGCCAGTCGAAACCTGCCATCTCTGTTCTCCTATCGCTGCAGCACGAACGGGCAGACCAGGCGTGCGCCAACCGTCAGTGTCCTGCCGCAGTCGTAACGGCAGGTCTTGAACGGCCCGTTCACGTCCTCGCCATTCAGATTGCACTGGGTGATCGTCGTTTGGGCGGAAGCGCCGTTGCCGTCGAAATAGTCGGGAATGGCCGGCTTGTCCTCCGGCGCGGTGAGAAGGGCACCGGCGAGGAAAAGAGCAATCGTCTTCATCGGTTCCGGCCTCGCTGTTTTGTGGATCGTTCGCACCTCGGATGGGAAAACTATCAAGGCGATTTACATTGAGCAAAACAATCCGGCTTTTATCCGGTGCCGTGGGGTATTCCGCCCGGAGGTGGAGATTATTTCGGAACCGCACGCCCGGTGACACGTTCCCCCGAGGACATCCCCGTCCACTGGAGGAATATCCCATGAAACGCCTGATCACCACGCTCGCCCTGGTTCTCGCGACGGCGACGGCCGTCTATGCGCAGGCATCGTCGCAGACGGCCATCGCCAATTTCGTCGGCAAGGACGGCAAGGAAACCGGCCGGGCATCGATGACCCAGGGCAAGAACGGCGTTCTGATCGAGGTGGAGGTGACAAACCTGCCGCCGGGCAAATGGGTGGCGTTCCATATCCATGAAACCGGCAAATGCGATGCCGCGCACAATCACGAATCGGCCGGAAAACATTTTAATCCGGGCAAGACCGAGCACGGTTTCCTCGCCGTCAACGGCCCGCATGCCGGCGACATGCCCAATCAGTATGTCGGCAGCGACGGCGTGCTGCGCGGCCAGGTGTTCGACAGCATGGTCGTGCTCGACAACGCCGAAAACGGCATTCGCGGCCGGGCGCTGATGGTCCACGCGAAATCCGACGACAACCGCAGCCAGCCCTCCGGCGATGCCGGCGAACGGCTCGCCTGCGCCGTGATCGAATAGTCGATCCGGGAGCGGCTATCGGCCGCCGACCTTCAGGCCCGGGGCCGGGCGCTCGTCGAGAATCTGCCGGCGAAAGCGGAAGAGGGCGGCCGGGCGGCCGCCTGTGGCAGCCGTCAGCATGCCGGTGGGCTCAACAAGCTCGGCACCTTCGACAAGACGGCGGAAGTTCTGCTTATGCAGATGCCGGCCGGAAATCGCCTCGACGGTCGCCTGCAGGTCGGTCAGCGTGAATTCGGGCGGCATCAGTTCGAAGATCACCGGGCGGTACTTGATCTTGCCGCGGAGCCGGGCGATGGCCGTGGCGACGATGCGCCGGTGATCGTGGCGCATGGTCAGCCCGATCGGCGGGGTCCCCGTTGCAACCGCGCGACCATCGATCACCGCCTCGCCGACAAGACCCGCCTCGTAGAGAAGCTCGTAGCGCTCCAGCACGCGCTCCTCATCCCAGGGGAAATCGTCGAGCCCGAAGGCAAGCCGCATGCGGGTGCGCCGCTGCGGCAGCCCCATGCGCTCGTCCTGTTGCCCACTCTTTTCCCACAGGCGAAGCGCCGGCAGGATCAGCTGGTCGATCAGCGCGGGGCGGCCCTGCCGCCAGTCTTCCCACGGCAGGTAGCTGTACCAGTCGCGCCAATGCGCGCCGGCGTCTGCCAGACGTGCATTGTTTTCGGCGTCGGTGCGTGTCAGGGCGAGATAGCCGACCGAAACCATGTGCTTGCCGATTTCACCGGTCGAACGATGGCGGCCCTGGTCGCCGAACGTGTAGAGCTGCTCGATATAGCCGAGGTCGAGCGCCGTCTGCTGCTCGACGCTGGCCCGAAGGCTGGTTTCGAACGTCCGGTGAAGCGCGGGATCGAACGGCCCGAAGGGCAGGCCGTCGCGGCTGTCGTCCAGTCCCTCGCTGACCGCAAGAATCCGCGGCGAACGGCTGGTCACCGCGACGATCGCCGCGTTGAGGCCGATTTCGACGGTGACGCTCTTTTCGTCAACCGGCATGGACGGCAGGCTCCGGCAGCGGGGAGAACACGAAGGGCATATTGCCGTCCGCATCGGCGCCACGGCCGATCGCCTTGATCGCGGCAACCAGCCGGCCGTTGCGCGACAGCAACTGGTCGCCGATCTCGATCAACCGGGAATTGGGGGTGACATAGGCGGAGGCGGTCCGCAGCCGCCGCGCCAGCTCCATCTCGTCCTGATCGGGCTCCACGGCGAGAGCAACGATGGCGGCAGCGGCGGGCGAGCGGGAGACACCCATCCAGCAATGGATCAGCAGCGGTGCCGAACGGTCCCATTGCCGCGCAAATTCGATGATCTGCCGCACATGGTCTTCCCCCGGCGCCACCAGGCCGGCATTTCCGGCAAACGTGATATCGTTCATCGAAAGCAGCAGATGCCGGTCGGCCGCGATCACCGCCGGACGATGGAACGTCTGCTCCTTTGCCATCAGGCTGATCATTTCGCAGGCGCGGTGGCGCACGGCCATTTCGGCGATGCGCGACAGGGGCGAGACGACGATCACCGGCATCTCAGGAGACCGCCCGTGCGCTCAGGCGTTCCGCTTCGATGGCCTCGAACCGTTCGGCAAACAGCTTTTGCGCCTCGATTGCCGGCAGCGGATCGATCAGGATCATCTCGCGGGTAATGCCGCGCGGCTGGCCGAAGAATTTCCGCGCTTCTTCCAGCGAAAACCCGGCAAGCACCGTCGCCTCGAAATAGGCGGCGATCTGGTCGGCCTTCTTGATCCTGCTCTTCAGTTCGGCCGGTGTTGAGGAGGGAAGGCCGAAGCGCAGATGGATGGCGCCTTCCAGCCGTTTCTCCACCACCTTGTAGCCGCCGCCGACCACCGCCTTGAATGGCGAGATCATATCGCCGATCACATATTCCGGCGCATCGTGCAGAAGTGCCATCTGGCATTCCTCGGCGCTGCCGTTGTATTGGCGGCGAAAGATTTCCTCGACCACCAGGCTGTGCTGGGCGACGGAAAAGGCATGGTCGCCTTCCGTCTGGCCATTCCAGCGGGCAACACGGGCAAGCCCATGGGCGATATCGGAGAGTTCGACATCGAGCGGTGACGGATCCAGCAGATCCAGCCGCCGTCCGGACAACATGCGCTGCCAGGCGCGGGCAGACATCAGGCGCTCGCCTCGTCGGCTTCAGCCGGAAAATCCAGGCCTGTCCACGCAGGCAGAACGAGCGTCACCGGGACTTCGCCGGCAAGAATCTGCTCACCCGACGCCATGGCATCGCCGGCCTTGTCGATGCGCACGATCGCCAGACCCGAGGAACCGATGACGCTGCCGAGCGCGCCGATCGTGCGCCCCTTGGCGGTCAGCGCGGTTCCTGTCGCGGGCAGGGCGGTGTCGGCCGCCACGATGACCACGCGGCGGCGTGCCGTGCCGCGATGCTGCATGCGGGAGACGACCTCCTGGCCGACATAGCAGCCCTTCTTGAACGAAAGCGCGCCGTTCTTGTCCATCAGAACGTCATGTGGAAAGGCGTCCTGCAACGCATAGTCGGCACCGGAAACGGCAACGCCGCTGGCGATCCGCAGGCGCTCGTATTCATCGGTGCCGGTTGCTTCGCCCGCCGCGCCATAGGCGCGATAAACGACCTTGTCGGCCTTGGCAAAACGGGCATCGCGGTAGGCGCCGGGCGCCTCCTCGAAGTGGACGGTCACAGGGGCCGGTGCCGTCAAGGACAGGGTAATTGGTGCGCGCAGCTTGTACATGGTCAGCCGTTTCAACAGCGCCTCGGCCTGGTCTGCTCCGGTTTCGAGCCGGATCGAGGTGCCGTCGCGCGTAACCATGAAATCGAACAGGATCTTGCCCTGCGGCGTCAAAAGGGCGCCGGGCCTGGCTTCGTCATCGTCCAGCAGGTCGAGATCGGTGGTGATCAGGGCCTGCAGAAAGTCCTGCGCGTCCTGTCCGGACACGGTGACGATGGCGCGATCTGGAAGAGCGATGGGCTGCATGGCGGTTGTCCTGTTCATCAAGTGAAACAGGTAGGATTTCGCAAGCGTCGCGGCAAGCGCTTTGCGCCGACCGTCAGTCGCCAGCCACGAAAAACTTCCATTGGCCGTCCGGCGTGATGCCGACGCGGTAGAAATTGTAGTTTCCGGCTTCCTCCATCTGTGCGAAATCGCCGGCGGTCACCAGCCGGAAGAGATCGACCTTTTCCGGAGGGGTCAGCGAGGACAGCCGCTTTTCGGTGAAATAGGGCCAGACATACATTTCATCGGGCGTGCCTTTTTCCGTGAGGACGAAACCGGCCGACAGGACATCGAGCAGGATAGCCAGGATTTCGATGCCCTGCGGATCGCCGGAAAGACCTTTCAGCGTCTCGACGGGATCGCCGTCGGTCTCGCTCACCTGTGTCTGGGTCGGGCCTTTGCCGAGCAGCGGCCGCAATCGTTCGATGTCTCCGGAGGCCGCCGCCTCGACGATCAGTTCCCGCATGCGGGCAACAGGCTCGGGGATTTTCGAAACATCCGACAGCACTTCGACCGGGGCGTCGGGCGCCTGGTCTTCGGCCGAATCATCCTTGGCATCGCGGGCGGGTTTGTTGACCAGCGGATCCGGCATCGGGATCTGCATCGGTCCTTCGTCGCCCGGCTCGTCCTCTTCGGGAACGTCCTTGGCCTTGTTGTCCTGGCCGGTCTCTCCGGGTATCTGCTTCAGCTCGCTGAGCGCGAGGGTGGAATGGAGGGGAAGCAGGGCGGTGGCAAACAGGCTGGCAAGCAGCAACGCAGAAAGGCGAACCGCACGCGTCCGGCTTGCTGATATCTGGCGTTTCATGACGGCCTCGAAACTACTGCAGGGTGCGTTCCGGTGAGAACTCGCCGGCCAGCATGCGCTCGCGTAGCGACTTCAACATGGCTTCGGCCCCGTCTTCGCCATGGATGCGGATCGTCTCGCGCATGGCAAGAGCAATGGCAGCGTCGGCGATGATTTCCGGCTCGATACCGTCGGCCATCCCATCCGCCCAGGCTTCATTCTGGTGTTCCAGCGCTGCCTGCATCTTCTCATGAACGATCATGTCGTCGATGTCATTCAGACTGGGTTCCATCATTCGTTCCATGCCGTTTCACGCTCTTTACTTGGCATCCAACTCGATCCGATGCCACTTCTTACCACTCTCTTAACAACCTTAGCAGCCTTTTCCCAAAACGACACGGGCTCCTGAAGAAAGAGGTTAATTTCCCGTTAATTTCCAAAGCGGGCGGTTATTTCTGAAGCAAGTGTTGCTCCTTCGGCACGGTATCGCTCGTCGGCGACGACCGCCGGCGGCGTGCAGGCGGTGTAAACGGAGGCAAATGTGCGGTAGCCGCGGTTGAAGGCGGCCGTCATGCGGGCACGCCTTTGGGCCTCGCCCTGCGCCTCCTTGTCGAGCAGGTCCTGCATCGACTGTCGCCAGCTGTCGGCCGCTGGATCCTTGCAGAGCGTGCGCAAATAGTGAACGGAACCAAGGATTTCCGCCAGCCGCAGCAGCCGTGCATCATAGGGCGCGGGCTTTTCGACAGCCACGTTGGGAACGCTGGACGGCGTGGTCTCCTGCGCCTGGACGCCAAGCGGCAGGCCGATGAAAACCAGCAAAAAACACCATCGTGTGGCTGAAAAGCGGATCATGCCTCTTTCAAGCCCCGAATCACGCCTGCGGGCAAGCGGATTTTCGCGCGGAGCGTCATCTGCTGCGGAGCGCCTCGAGTTTTTCCACGCATTCGCGCACGCTCTCGGGGATGGGGAGATTAAAGATCTCGGCTGCCGTGAACCAGCCGATGCCGGCCGCATCGTCGCCCGCGACCGCAACGAGATCCGGATCGGCCTCGACCTTGAAGACCGAGAGGAAGAAATGCCGGGCGCCGGCGCCATCCGAATCACGCGGTGGCAGGTCGTAGGTCTCGAACAACAGCGGATTGCGCGCCCCAATGCCGGTCTCTTCCAGAAACTCGCGCACCGCCGTTTCCGCCGGCGTTTCGCCATCCTCGGCCCGCCCGCCGGGAAAGGCGTACATGTCCGCGGACGGTGGATTGGCACGGCGCACAAGCAGGTAGCGCCCATCGCGTTCGAGAATGGCGGATGAGGCAAGTTGGGGAGAGGCTGTCATGTTCGTGAACCAGGCAAGCATCGAAAATCTTGACCCACATTAGGTGAAATGCGATTTGAATGCCATGTGCGGACGATTTTCGCTGACGGCGACACCGAGGGAATTGGCTGAAGTCTTCGGTCTTCTGGAAACGGAGGATTTTCCGGCGCGGTTCAATATCGCGCCGACGCAGCCGATCTTGGTGGTCATGTCCGGCGAACGCCAGAGGCCGGGCAGCAACCTGCCGGAGCGCAGGGCGCTGCTGGTGCGCTGGGGGCTGACGCCCTCCTGGGTCAAGGACCCGCGTGATTTTCCGCTGCTGATCAACGCGCGCGCCGAAACCGCCGCCGGCAAGGCTTCGTTCAAGGCGGCGATGCGCCATCGGCGCGTTCTGATCCCGGCATCCGGTTTCTATGAATGGCATCGGCCGTCGAAGGACAGCGGGCAGGCATCGCAGGCCTACTGGATCAGGCCAAGGAACGGCGGCATCGTCGCCTTTGCAGGCCTGATGGAGACCTGGTCTTCCGCCGATGGGTCGGAGGTCGATACCGGCGCGATCCTGACCACCCATGCCAATTCGCGAATCGGCGATGTCCACGACCGCATGCCGGTGGTGATCAAGCCGGAGGATTTTGCCCGCTGGCTTGATTGCAGGACGCAGGAACCGCGCGATGTCGCCGATCTGATGGCACCGGCGGATGACGACTATTTCGAGGTCATCGCCGTGTCGGACCGGGTGAACAAGGTGGCCAATACCGGCGCCGACCTTCAGACGCCGGTTCAGGTTGCCGCAAGACCCGCCGCAAAGCCCAAGGAGCCGCCGGAAAACCCTCAGCTGTCGCTCTTTTGAGCGATCAGGCCGGCTGCTTCGGCATCGCGGGTTTCTTCACCGGCTTGGGTTTGATCTGCAAAGCGGCGGCAAGCACGGCCTTCAGGCCGAGCGGACGGTATTGCTCGACGAGATTGGCCGCGGTTCGCGGACTGTTCTTGTCGGTCTTTTTACCAGGCATTTCAAACTCTCCTTGATGCTTTCCCTAGCTGGAAGCGCTTCATTCCGGTGTGTTTTCCACCAGAACGGCGTTCCTTGTTGTGCCCCGGGAAACAGGCTTTAATGTGCAAGTGCTTGAAAGCCTTGTTTCCCCGGGCGTCCGGTGTTTCCAGATAAGCGCAATCATGACAAAACAATGACGAATAATCCAGTATCCCAACATATGATGCTGGAGCGCGGCTGACCTCTTGACCGGACGTGAACGAAGCGCGATAAGTGAGCCCATGAAAACGGTTATCTGCATCACCTGCCGGATTATTATTCGCTAGCTTCCAAGCTGGCCTAGCCGTTTTCGTCTCCCAAAAATCAAGATGACAACGCGAAGGTCCAGCCGGGCGGCTGCGTGCATTCGGTGCTATGCGGAATTGGGAGATTGGGAATGAGCGGACTGCCGACATTGAAACTGTACAACACGCTGACGCGGGAGAAGGCGGATTTTACGCCGATCGACCCCAAGAACGTCCGCATGTATGTCTGCGGCCCGACGGTTTATGATTTCGCCCATATCGGCAACGCCCGCCCGGTCATCGTCTTCGACGTGCTCTACCGGCTGCTGCGGCATATCTATGGCGAAAGCCACGTCACCTACGCCAGCAACATCACCGACGTCGACGACAAGATCAATGCGCGGGCGCTGCGCGATTTCCCCGATCTGCCGCTGAACGACGCCATTCGCGCGGTGACGGAAAAGACCGAGACGCAGTTTCTCGATGACGCCAAGGCGCTCGGCTGCCTCGACCCCGACGTGCAGCCGCGCGCCACCGACAATATTTCCCGGATGATCGAGATCATCGAAACGCTGATCGCCAAGGGCCATGCCTATGTGGCGGAAGGCGAGGTTCTGTTCGATACAAAGTCGATGGCCGACTACGGGCAATTGTCGAAGCGCAATCTCGATGAGCAGCAGGCCGGTGCGCGTATCGCTGTGGATGCGCACAAGAAGAACCCGCAGGATTTCGTACTCTGGAAACTGTCGTCCGACAACGAGCCCGGCTGGGAAAGCCCATGGGGCAGGGGCCGCCCCGGCTGGCACATCGAATGCTCGGCGATGAGCCAGCGTTATCTCGGCGAGACCTTCGACATCCATGGCGGCGGGCTCGACCTGATCTTCCCGCACCACGAAAACGAAATCGCCCAGTCACGTTGCGCCCACGGCACGGACGTGATGGCCAATGTCTGGATGCACAACGGTTTCGTGCAGGTCGAAGGCCGCAAGATGTCAAAGTCCGACGGCAATTTCGTCACGATCCATGACTTGCTGCACACGGAGACGTTCGGCGGCCGTAAATGGCCGGGCGAGGTGCTGCGTCTGGCGATGCTGATGACGCATTACCGCGAGCCGATCGATTTTTCGATCAAGCGGCTGGAGGAGGCGGAGCGTTTGCTGGCAAAGTGGCCCGCGAGCAAGCCTGTCGATGCCGCCCCGGATGCATCCGTACTCAACGCGTTGGCCGATGACCTCAATACGGTCGCCGCGGTGCAAGCCTTGCATGCTTTGGCTTCTGCCGCGAATGCCGATCCAGCCCTGCTGCCCGGTTTTGCTGCAAGCGCTGCTTTGCTCGGCGTTCTGCCGGAGGAAGCGGTGGTCGATGGCGCCGTTGCGTCGGCTGTCGAAGCTCTGGTGGCGATGCGGCTGGAAATGCTGAAAACCAAAAACTTCGCCGAAGCCGACAAGATCCGCGACGACCTGCTGGCCAAGGGCATCCAGCTCAAGGACGGCAAGGACGCAGCGACCGGTGAACGCGTGACCACTTGGGAGGTCAAGCGATAGTGATCGTTGCTGTGGTCACCCCCCTCTGTCACTTCGTGACATCTCCCCCACAAGGGGGGAGATCGGGAGCCTGTGGCGGCCGCTCCGTTAAACAAGCGTGTCAAATATTTGTTGGGCCAGACCGGCTTGATTCAAACGTGGTTTTTTCGCAACCTGTGAGTGATCGTTTGGGCCAAAAAGCTCATCGCGATCGATCTCCCCCCTTGTGGGGGAGATGTCACGAAGTGACAGAGGGGGGTATCTTGCCACATACGCCAATCCCTCCGAAAGCCCGCTCCAATGGGCGCCGCATGCGAAAGAACCTGACCGACGCGGAGCTGAAGTTCTGGAACGCCGTGCGCGCCCACCGCCTCATGGGGCTCGGCTTCCGGCGCCAGCTACCTATTGCAGGTTATATCGTTGATTTCGCCTGCCCGGAGCAGCGTCTGGTCGTTGAACTCGATGGATCGCAGCACGCAATCGACGAGAACACCGCCTATGACGCCCAGCGGACAAAACGCCTCGAAGCGGACGGCTGGACTGTGCTGCGTTTCTGGAACGACGATGTTCTGAAGGATATCGATGACGTCTGCCTGCACATCCTGAAAGTTCTCGGAAAGGATTGGCCATGACCGCCCCCATCCGTTCCGGCGGCTGCCAGTGCGGCGCCGTCCGCTTCCGTGTCGAAGGCGAACTCGGCGACGCCTCGGTCTGCCATTGCCGCATGTGCCAGAAGGCGTTCGGCAATTTCTACGCACCGCTGGTTTCCCTCCGCCGGGCGAAACTCACCTGGACGCGGGGTGCGCCGAAGTTTTTCCAGTCGTCCAATGCCGTCAAGCGCGGCTTTTGCGGCGATTGCGGCACGCCGCTCTGCTACGAGGCGCCGGATGGCGTCGGTCTGGCGATCGCAGCCTTCGACAAGCCGGAAGGCATCGTCCCGAAAATCCAGTGGGGCATCGAGGCCAAGCTGCCTTATGTCGATCACGTGCCCGAACTGCCCGGCGAGGATACGATGGCCGATCAGGACGCCGTGTCGTTTCTGGCTCATCTCGTTTCCTACCAGCATCCGGACCACGATACGGCCGAATGGCCGCCGAAGGAGCGCCAATGAGCATCGCCCGCATCTATACCGGCGGCTGCCAGTGCGGCGCGGTGCGTTACCGGGCGGAAGGAACGCTTAGTGATCCGCATCTCTGCCATTGCCGCATGTGCCAGAAGGCGGCCGGCAACTACTTCATGCCGCTTGCCAATGCAAAGCGCGCGACGTTCAGCATCACCCGCGGTGCACCGGGCTGGTTCCGCTCGTCCGGGCTTGTGCGCCGTGGTTTTTGTTTCCTCTGTGGCACGCCGCTGTTTTACGACATGCCCGAGGCCGATTTCATCAACATCGTGCTGGGGTCGCTCGACGATCCCTATGATGTTCGGCCGCTGACACAATCCGGCATGGAATCGCGTGTTCCCTGGTTTTCGCATCTGCCGGAACTGCCGGGCTCTGAGACCGATACAGGCGATGAGGCGAGTACCGAGCGGCATCTGGCGATCCTTGAATCCAATCGCCAGCACCCCGATTACGACACGGAACATTGGCCACCAGAGGAAGAGACATGAGCGAGACCATTCGAACCGGAGGCTGCCAGTGCGGCGCCGTGCGTTTCCGCATTCACGGCGCGCTCGGCCGCCCGTCGATCTGCCATTGCCGCATGTGCCAGAAGGCCTTCGGCGGCTTCTTCGGCCCGCTGGTCACGATCAAGGGCGAGACCGAGTGGACACGCGGCGAACCCAGCTACTTCCAGTCCTCGATCAATATCGCCCGCGGCTTCTGCGCCGCCTGCGGCACGCCCTTGACCTACAGGCATCCCGGCGGTCTCGAAATCGCCATCGGCGCCTTCGACGACCGCACCGATCTCGCTCCGCAGATCCAGGTCAATTTCGCCGCCCGCAATCCATGGGTGACGACCATCTTCGACCAGCCGGTGCATGAGGATCCGAATTTCTACATGCAGCAGGAACAGATCATCTCCTTCCAGCATCCTGACCACGACACCGAAGTCTGGCCGCAGTTTCCCGATAGCTGATCGGCGCAAGCCGGCCTTGACCCACGATTGAAAGCAGACAGCATGACCGAAATTCTCCGCACGCTCTATCCGCAGATCGAACCCTACGCCTCCGGCCATCTCGACGTTGGCGATGGCCACAAGATTTACTGGGAAAAGTCGGGCACGCCGGGTGCCAAGCCCGCCGTCTTCCTGCATGGCGGCCCAGGCGGCACGATCGCGCCGAACCACCGCCGCCTGTTCGATCCGAAGCTCTATGACGTCACCCTGTTCGACCAGCGCGGCTGCGGCAAGTCGACGCCGCATGCGGAACTGGAAGCCAACACCACCTGGCATCTGGTCGCCGATATCGAGCGGCTGCGCGAAATGGCCGGCGCCGAAAAATGGCTGGTCTTCGGCGGCTCCTGGGGCTCGACGCTGGCGCTCGCCTATGCGGAAAAGCATCCCGAACGCGTTTCCGAACTCGTGGTGCGCGGCATCTACACGCTGACCAAGGCGGAGCTCGACTGGTACTATCAGTTCGGCGTCTCGGAAATGTTCCCCGACAAGTGGGAGCGCTTCATCGCCCCGATCCCGGAAAACGAGCGCCACGAGATGATGCTCGCCTATCATCGCCGCTTGACCAGCGACGACAAGGCGACCCGCGTTGCCGCCGCCAAGGCCTGGAGCATCTGGGAAGGCGAGACCATCACGCTTTTGCCGGAGCCGGCGACCTCGACGCCGTTCGAGGACGAAGACTACGCCCACGCCTTCGCCCGCATCGAAAACCACTTCTTCGTCAACGCCGGCTGGCTGGACGAAGGCCAGCTCCTGCGCGATGCCCACAAGCTGCACGGCATCCCCGGCGTCATCGTCCATGGCCGCTACGACATGCCATGCCCGGCAAAATATGCCTGGGCGCTGCACAAGGCCTGGCCCGAAGCGGAGTTTCATCTGATCGAAGGCGCGGGGCATGCCTATTCCGAGCCCGGCATTCTCGACACGCTTCTGCGGGCCACGGACCGGTTTGCGGGGAAGGTGTGATGACGACGACGGTTTTCAGTTTGCTGCGACCGACCCCCCTCTGTCACTCCGTGACATCTCCCCCACAAGGGGGGAGATCAGCCGCTAGCTTTTCGATGTCCCAATATCGGTGGGCACAGAGCCAACGGCCAATCTCCCCCCCTGTGGGGGAGATGTCGGCGTCGCCGACAGAGGGGGGTAAGCGGCAAACTCGGGATGCGTGTTCGGAGGCTCGCCCATGATCCGCGAACGCATCCACCTCTTCGACACCACCCTGCGCGACGGTCAGCAGACGCCGGGCATCGACTTCTCCGTCGAGGACAAGATCGCCATCGCCACGATGCTGGACGAATTCGGCATGGACTATGTCGAGGGCGGCTATCCCGGCGCCAACCCGACGGATACGGAATTTTTCAGCAGGAAGCGCACGAAGAAAGCGCGCTTCGTCGCCTTCGGCATGACCAAGCGCGCCGGCGTGTCCGCCTCCAACGATCCGGGGCTGACGGCGCTTTTGCAGGCGGAAAGCGACGCGATCTGTCTTGTCGCCAAGAGCTGGGATTATCACGTCCGCGTCGCGCTTGGCTGCACCAACGCGGAAAATCTCGAATCGATCAAGGCCTCGGTCGAAGCCGTCGTTGCCAGCGGCAAGGAAGCCTTGATCGACTGCGAGCATTTCTTCGATGGCTACAAGGCAAATCCGGCCTATGCGCTCGCCTGCGCGAAAACCGCCTATGACGCCGGCGCACGCTGGGTAGTGCTGTGCGATACCAACGGCGGCACGCAACCGCCGGAAATCCGCGATATCGTGACGGCCGTCATCGCCCATGGGGTTCCCGGCGCCAGCCTCGGCATCCATGCCCACAACGATACCGGCCAGGCTGTCGCCAATTCGCTGGCCGCCGTCGAGGCCGGCGTGCGCCAGATCCAGGGCACGCTGAACGGCATTGGCGAGCGCTGCGGCAATGCCAATCTGATCACGCTGATCCCGACCCTGGCGCTGAAGGAGGCCTATACCAGCCGCTTCGAAACCGCGATCGACGCCGACCGGCTGCAGGAACTGACCCAGCTTTCGCATTCTTTCGACGAGCTTCTCAACCGCTCGCCGGACCACCAGATGCCCTATGTCGGCGCTTCCGCCTTTGCCACCAAGGCCGGCATCCATGCCTCGGCGCTCCTGAAGGACCCGCGAACCTACGAACACGTCACGCCCGAAAGCGTCGGCAACCTGCGCAAGGTTATGGTTTCGGATCAGGGCGGCAAGGCCAATTTCATCAATGCTTTGAAGCGGCGCGGCATCACCGTCTCCAAGGATGATCCGAAGCTCGACAAACTGATCTCCATCGTCAAGGAGCGCGAAGCGACCGGTTATGCCTATGAAGGCGCCGACGCCAGCTTCGCCATCCTCGCCCAGCGGACGCTCAGTTCCGTGCCGGACTTCTTCCATGTCGAAAGCTTCCGCGTCATGGTCGAGCGCCGTTTCGATGCCAACGGCAATCTGAAGACGGTGTCCGAAGCGGTGGTCAAGGTCTCGGTCGATGGCGAGGCCACCATGTCGGTCGCCGAAGGCCATGGCCCCGTCAACGCGCTCGATCTGGCGCTGCGCAAGGACCTCGGCAAATACCAGTCGGAGATCGAGGATCTCGAACTGGTCGACTACAAGGTCCGTATCCTCAACGGCGGCACCGAGGCCATCACACGCGTCCTGATCGAATCCGTCGACGGCACCGGCGCCCGCTGGTGGACGGTCGGCGTATCCGACAATATCATCGATGCGTCGTTCCAGGCGCTGATGGATTCGATCGTCTTCAAGCTGTTGAAGAACAGGGATCAGGCGGGGCTGGCTGCGGCAGAGTAGGGGCTTTTCTCTGCACCATGAATGTGATCTGAAGCCCTTTGACGACACGGATTGTGGAAAATGAGCGATAAACCCGAGTATTCCGGCGCAGAGGCTCTTTCAAAAGCAAGGCATTTTATCAACATCAGTTCTGATCCGAATAAATGGGAAACGGAATACAGGGACGAAAAAACTGGGGAGACGTGGATACTCGACTACCCTCAATCTGAAAGACACAGTGGCGGGAGCCCGCGGCTAAGGAAAAAGTAGCGTGGCTGGGACCATTGCAGCACGACTGCAATCCACGCATTTTCAACAGGAATTTAGATGGAAACGAACAGGGGCTAGAGGTTCATTTTCCTGAATTAAACTTCGAAGAAAAAGACTTGTCTGAGATGGGGCTTGCCTATGCGAGAATTTCTGTCTTCGACCACTGGCTCTCTGCGGTGGAGGCTAAATCAAGTCCCTTGATGAGCTACTCGATTGCCTTAGCTGCAGGCAAACTCGACGACTATCTCGCCGGTGAACATAAACTTCTCGATCCATATCGTATGCTCGGGCATCATGGGTCGATATGCAGTTACCCCCGTCCGTTTCGAAAATTTGACACCGTTGATGTAAAACGCGAGAAAATTTTGATGGATAGTCTCCGGGAAAAGCACTTGATGGACGTCTATTTTATGGATTTCGGAATACGCGTCATGGGTGGATACGATCGTACTGACTTGCTCATCGCAGAATCGCCGAGTGAACTTGAACTGCTGCTCTCTCATGTTTCCCAATTTGGGCTCTTCATCCTGCCAAACTAACAAGCTGCGATGTTGCGATATCTTGGGATCAGGGCACCAGAGGGTGTTCGTTGAAAAGTGAACCGCGAACTGGCTGCAGCGGAGTAGGCGACCGTCCGCTTGCGACATACTATGTTTGTTGGAACATGCGGCCGGGCAATATCGAGGAAGAAAAATGAGTGAAATCCACCGGATTACCGTTGATCCCGAACAGTGCGGCGGCCGTCCGACCCTTCGAAACCTCCGTATTCGCGTGAAGGATGTGCTGGACCTGTTGGCGGTGGGAGCGAGTCCCGCTGAAATCCTTGAAGATTGTCCCGTGCTTGAAATGGGCGATATTCAGGCGGCGCTGGAATATGCCGCTCGCCAAAGCGATCATCCCGTCCTGCATGTCGCGTGATGCGCTTTCTTGTCGACGCCCAGTAGTCCGGGCAGTCGTTTGGATAGATGGCCAAACACGCGGCGGCAAGAGCTTCTCACCCGGTTCGAAAGCGCTTTACCGGCCGTTGTCGCGGCACTGGCGCGCGGCGAAACATTGGTAAAGGTGATCTGACGAAGCCGTCAGTCTACGGTCAAAGCAAAAGCCGAAACTTCGCAAACCCATCCGCGCCATCGCCGGCGTCCTCGATCTTCACGCCCTTGACGTCGGCAATCAGCCCGCGCGCCTTCGGGCCGCTCTCGAACACCGCCGTCGCGTCCTTCACCGGCGTAAAACTCCAGTTGCCGTCGGCGGACGGATTGATCGTGCCTTCGGCGATGATGTAGCGGACGATCACGTCGCGGTTGGTGTCGGGGGCGGCGAAGACGACCTTGTCGGCGGCGATCTCGGGAAATTTTCCGCCACCGCCGGCGCGATAATTGTTGGAGGCGACGACGAATTTCTGCGCCGGGTCGATCGGCTTGCCTTCGAATGAGAGGTTCTGGATACGGTTCGAGCCCGGATTTACCGCATTGCCGTCGGCATCGTATTTGGCGGGCTGCGACAGGTCGATCTGGTAGGTGACGCCGTCGATAATGTCGAAATTATAGGACGGGAAGCTGGCGTTGAGCAGTGCCACGTCCTTGGCGCCCGGCGCGACGGTGTTGAACATGCCGGCTGACATTTCCAGCCAGTTCTTCACCTGCGCCCCGGTGATGACGACCGCCTGCACCGTGTTCGGGTAGAGGTAGAGGTCGGCGACGTTCTTGATGGCGATATCGCCGGCCGGAACATCGGTATAGTAGTCCGCGCCGCCACGTCCGCCTGCCTTGAAGGGCGCTGCCGCCGATAGCACTGCTAAGTCCTTGTATTCCGTGTCCTTCAGCATATCCTTGATGTACCAGGTCTGCGCGTTGGAGACGATCTGCACGGAGGGATCGTCCGCCACCAGCGCGAAATAGGAATAGAGCGGTGCCGAGGTCTTGCCGACCGGTGTGCGGATATAGGTGAGCGTCGCCTCATGCTCGGCATTGGCAGCAGCGAGCACATCGGCGCGGTCAGGCACGTCGGCGACCACCTTCTTGTCCTCGCGGTGATAGATCGGCCGCGCTTCGGTGGTGAAGTCGACGATCTTCCAGCTGTTGCCGTCCTTTTCGAGCAGCAGGTCGATCAGGCCGAGATGCGAGCCCCAGAAGCCGCCCATGACAGCCGGCTTGCCGAGCAGCGTGCCCTTGACCGGATCGACGCCCTCGATGCCGTCAAAACTCTTCGGGCCGGGAAAGACCAGATGCTGGTGGCCGGTGAAGACCGCGTCGATGCCCTCGACGCCGGCGAGATAGAGCGAGGCATTCTCCATGCGATCGCTCTGGCCGCTGCCGTCGATGCCGGAATGGGAGAGCGCGATGATGATGTCGGCGCCTTCCTCCTTCATAGCGGGCACCCAGGCCCTGGCGGCCTCGACGATATCGCGTGTCTGCGCCTTGCCTTCGAGGTTCTTGATGTCCCAGAGCATGATCTGCGGCGGCACGAAGCCGATGATGCCGATCTTCAGCTCGCTTGCGGCGCCCGAACCGTCGGTGATGGTCTTCTCGACGATGGTGTAGGGCTTGAAGAACAGATCGTCGTCCTTGGGATTGGAGGCGAGCTGTCCCTTGGTCAGGTTGGCGCAGACGTAAGGGAAGTTCGCGCCGGAAAGCACCTTGAACATATAGTCGAGGCCGTAGTTGAATTCGTGGTTGCCGAGCGTGCCGGCCTCATAGCCGAGCACGTTCATCGCCTTGATGACCGGATGGACGTCGCCGTCCTTCATTCCGTGCTGATAGGCCATGTAGTCGCCCATCGGGTTGCCCTGCAGGACGTCGCCATTGTCGACAAGGAAAGAATTGCCGGCCTCGGCGCGGATGGCGTCGATGATCGAGGCGGTGCGGGCAAGGCCCAGCGTGTCGTTCGGCTTGTCGCCGTAATAGTCGTAAGGGAAGACGTGGACGTGGATGTCGGTGGTTTCCATGATGCGCAGGTGTGCCTGGTTGGCGGCCGCGCGGGCTGCGAATGGATGCAGCAGAATGAGGGCGGAGGTGGCGGCGGCACCGCTCAGCAGCGAGCGGCGGGTTATCGGGTGGAGCGCGAGGATGGATGACATTATAAGTCCCTTCGTCTGACCGGTCTTAGCCTGCAGGGAACGTAGAGCGGCATGTCGCGGAATGCACCCCGTAAAATATCGCGTATTTTCGCCGCTGCCGCGAAGGCTTTGATGAGCTTTGCTTCAAGCAAGGTTCACGGAAATGAATTGGTTGATCAACGGGCTTTGGAGTAGGACGACCGAAACGATAAAAACCTGACGGGATGAAACGCCATGGCTGATGCGAAACAAACACCGGTGGTGCAGAACGGCGATTCACCGCGAGGCTTCGCCTTCGCGCTCGCGGCCTATCTGCTCTGGGGCTTCCTGCCGTTCTTCATGAAGGCCGTCGCGCATATTCCGGCTTTCGAGGTCGTGGCGCACCGGATCGTCTGGTCGGTGCCGCTTGCGGGCGCCGTTCTGATCCTGCTTGGCCGCACCGACGACGTGAAAGTGGCGCTGCGTTCGCCCCGCATTCTGAAGATGGCGATGTTGACCGCCGTACTGATCACCATCAACTGGGGCATCTATGTCTGGGCGATCGGGGCGGGACGGGCGCTCGAAACGGCGCTCGGCTATTACATCAACCCGCTTTTCTCGATTTTCCTCGGTGCCGTGCTGCTCAAGGAAAAGCTCAACCCGGCACAGATGGTAGCCATCGCGCTGGCCGCCGTCGCCGTCGTCGTGCTTGCATTCGACGCAGGCGGCCTGCCATGGGTCTCCATCAGCCTGGCACTGTCCTGGGGGCTTTATGCCTTCTTCCGCAAGACCCTGCCGGTCGGCCCCAACCAGGGCTTCTTCCTCGAGGTACTGCTGCTCAGCGTCCCCGCACTCGGCTACATCGCCTATCTGGAAGCCTCGGGGCAGGGGCATTTTACCGATACCGGCTGGGCGGATGTCGCCTGGCTGATGGCCTGCGGCGTCGTCACCGCGCTGCCGCTGATGATCTATGCCAATGGCGCCAAGCTGCTCAGGCTCTCCACCATCGGCATCATGCAATATATCGCCCCGACGATGATCTTCATCATCGCCGTCTTCGTCTTCCATGAACCCTTCGGCACGCCGAAGCTGATCGCCTTCATCCTGATCTGGGCGGCACTCGCGGTCTATTCGACATCGATGATCATGGAAAGCCGCGCCCGCCGGGCGGCGGTGCCGAACCCGGCGGAGTAAGCCGGGCGGGCTTGGCCGAAAAACATCACAGCTTGGCGATGATCCCGTCATCGCCGTCGCGGTCGACCTGGCTTGCCCAATGGGCAAGCAATGCGGGAACGACCTCGTCGGCCGCGTCGATGACGAGCGGCTGGACCAGATGGGCGGTGTGGATGAAGCCGCTGTCGGCCATGTGATGGATCAGCGTCATCAGCGGATCCCAGAAGCCGTTGATGTTGACCAGCACGATCGGCTTGCGGTGACGCCCGAGCTGCGCCCAGGTCATGATCTCGACGATCTCCTCCAGCGTGCCGATGCCGCCCGGCAGCGTCACGAAGGCGTCCGAGCGCTCGAACATCTTGTGCTTGCGGTCATGCATGTCGGGCGTGACGATCAGTTCGCTGAGCTGGCCCAGCGAATGACGCGTGGCCTCCATATCCATGAGAAATTCTGGTATGATGCCGGTAACGCGGCCGCCATGCGAGAGGACGCCGCTTGCGACAGCGCCCATGATGCCCTTGGTGCCGCCGCCGTAGACGAGGCGCAGGTTATTTTCGGCGATGGATTTACCCAGCGTGCGGCCGGCATCGATAAAGGATTGGTCGCGTCCCGGCTGGGAGCCGCAGTACACGCAGACGGATCGAATCGGGATATTTTTCTCGTTCATGGCCCAAAGAGACATTGCACCGCAGCAGGCGTCAAGAAAAATGACGGGAAACAGGGCGGTCTCGACGGCGGAATATGCGGCAATGCTTGTGGAAAGCAGCGGAAATCGTTAGCAATTTTTAAGAATGAGCAGACGATATGTCTGGGGACTGATTCCGCTGGATTAGGCAAATGGAAAGCGGCAGGCAATAGGCTGGGGCGAGCCGTCCTTTCGCGCCCATTTCGGGCGAGGGCGGCTTTGGCCATTTGGAGATGTGCATGATGAAGAACAAGGCTGGCTGGGTGGCCCTTATCGTCCTGGCAATTGCATCGCTGCTGATGATTTTCTTTGTCATGCCCAATATCAACGGCAACAAGGACAAGGTCGCCGCTGACGCCACGGCGGAGAGCCCGGCGAAGCTGGCCGACACGAAGCCGGCCGATGCGAAGAGTGCGCGGCCGACGGCCGAAAGCGATGTGGCCAGTGCGACAGCGACGGACGCCAAGCCTGCCGATCCGGCCGCCGCCTGGGCGGTACCGGGTTTCGACGTTCTGCGCGTGGAGCCCGACGGATCGACGGTCATTGCGGGACGTGCACAGCCCAACACCAAGCTTGAGATTGTCAATGGCGAAACGGTTGTCGGCACCGCGGATGTCGGCGTGACGGGTGATTTCGCCGCGATCTTCGACAAGCCGCTTCCGGCAGGTGACTATCAGCTGACATTGCGCAGCGTCGGCGAAAACGGCGTGACCAAGTCCTCCGAAGAGGTCGCCACCGTTTCGATCCCCAAGGACAAGACCGGCGAACTGCTCGCCATGGTGTCGAAGCCGGGTGAGGCAAGCCGCATCATTACCAAGCCGGTGGCCGAAGCGACCGCCCAAGCCGCCGATGCAAAGCCCGGCGATGCAAAGACCGCCGATACGGCGGCCGCTGCCGGCGAAGTTGCGAAGGTTGAGCCGGCGCCGGGCGCATCGGCGATTGCAACGGATACCGCAAAGCCGGCCGATACGGCTGCTGCCGCGCAGGCCCCGGCCACGGGCGATGCGGCGGCTATCCCTGCAACCGGCGACACATCGGGCGTCGCCGTGTCCGCCGTCGAGATCGAAGGCAAGAAGATCTTCGTGGCCGGCAATGCCAAGGCTGGCGCGCTGGTGCGCATCTATGCCGACGACGCGCTGGTCGGCGAAACCAAGGCCGACGCGCAGGGACGTTTCGTCGTCGATGGCACGATCGATCTGCCAGTCGGCAATCACACGATCCGGGCCGATATGATGGGTGCCGATGGCAGCAAGGTCGAGCTGCGCGCCGCCGTGCCGTTCGATCGTCCGGCCGGCGATCAGGTGGCAGCCGTTGCACAAGGCAATGCGCAGGGCTCCGTGGTGCCGTTCGAAGGCGGCAGTTTTGACGGTCTGAGGATGGAAGCGACCAAGGCGCTCAGCCTGCTCAAGGGCCTGTTTGCTGACGGAAAGGTGCCGACAGCCGAAGAACTGGCCGCCGCGCGCTCGGCCACCGAAATTGCCCTGAAGTCGCTCGCCGATTTCAAGGTTGCCGACAATCTGGATGCCAGCGTCAAGGAAATGGCGGCCAAGACCGCCAAGGCGGCGACAGATGCACTGGCCCTGCTGAAAGCGTTGCCACAGGACGCAGCCAGCGTTTCGGCGTCGCTCGGCAGGATCGAGGCCGCGGTCGGTTCGGCGCTGATGCCACGCACCGATGGTGCCGGCAACAATGCGGTTGCGGCCGAAACGACAACGCCGGCACCGGCCGGGGACAATGCCGCAGCCAGCGCGACGCCGGCTGAGGGCGATGTGGCAAAGCCTGCGACGGAAACGGCCGGCAAGCCTGCCGTTGAGTCAGCCACGCCTTCCGCGGAGTCAGGCGCTGCCGCTACGGCAACGGACAACGCTGCCGCAACGACGGCCTCCCCGGCAACCGGGCAGGCCGTTGCCGAGCCGGAAACGGTCCAGCAGGCACCGCTCAAGCAGAGCAAGACCTCGGTCATCATCCGTCGCGGCGATACGCTCTGGCAGATCTCGCGCCGCGTCTATGGCGCCGGCGTGCGCTACACGACGATCTACCTTGCCAACGAGGATCAGATCACCAACCCGGATCGCATCCTTCCCGGCCAGATCTTCGGCGTGCCGGACAAGGCGATGTCGGAGGCCGAATCGGAAGAGATACATCGCAAGCATGTGAAGCATCTGCCCTGACGGCCTTTTTTGCGGTCGGCTCCATTGCGGCGGGCGACTATGAGACCTATCTGAAACATCAAAAGCGGCGCCTTGAGAAAGGCGCCGCTTTTGATTGGAAATTTGCATGCGCGCCTTTTGCTTCGATGTCTTCATTCGCATGACATTGCGAGCGTGCATGACGGCTCGCACCTGTCCTTGAGACGGGCGACGGCGAACGATGGCGGGACAAGACGTGGCAGTGCAGAAGAAGACGGTATCGGCGGATGCAGGCAATCCCCTGCGGACGATCATCAACCTCTGGCCCTACATGTGGCCGAGCGACCGCACGGATTTGAAGATGCGTGTCGTCTGGGCGACCGTCATCCTCCTCATCGCCAAGGTCGTGCTGCTGCTCGTGCCTTATTTCTTCAAATGGTCGACGGATGCCCTGAACGGCAAGACGGATCTCGTCGGTGCGCTGCCGGTGGTCTTCACCGGCGCCGTCATGCTGGTGCTGGCCTACAATCTGGCCCGGCTGCTGCAGGCCGGGCTCAACCAGCTGCGCGATGCGCTGTTTGCCAGCGTCGGCCAGCATGCGGTACGCCAGCTCGCCTACCGCACCTTTGTCCACATGCACCAGCTGTCGCTGCGCTTCCATCTGGAGCGCCGCACCGGCGGCCTGTCGCGTATCATCGAGCGCGGCACCAAGGGCATCGAGACGATCGTCCGCTTCACCATCCTTAACACGGTGCCGACGCTCATCGAGTTCCTGATGACGGCGATCATCTTCTGGTGGGGATACGGTTTCAGCTACCTGCTCGTCACCGCCGTCACGGTCGTCATCTACATCTGGTTCACCATCAAGGCGAGCGACTGGCGCATCGGCATCCGCCGCGCCATGAACGACAGCGATACCGACGCCAACACCAAGGCGATCGATTCGCTCCTGAATTTCGAGACCGTCAAATATTTCGGCAACGAGGAGATGGAGGCCAAGCGCTTCGACCAGTCGATGGAGCGCTACGAGCGTTCGGCGACGCAGGTCTGGACCTCGCTCGGCTGGCTGAACTTCGGTCAGGCGGTGATTTTCGGGGCAGGCACGGCGATCATGATGGTGATGTCGGCCCTGGCCGTGCAGCGCGGCGAGCAGACGCTCGGCGATTTCGTCTTCATCAACGCCATGCTGATGCAGCTCTCCATCCCGCTCAATTTCATCGGCTTCGTCTACCGCGAAATTCGCCAGGGCCTGACCGATATCGAACAGATGTTCGACCTGCTGGAAGTCGAGGCGGAGGTGAATGATAGTCCGGATGCCCGGGAACTGGTGATCGACAAAGGCGCCATCGCCTTCAAGGACGTCCACTTTGCCTATGATCCCGCCCGCCCGATCCTCAAGGGCATCACCTTCGAGGTGCCGGCAGGCAAGACCGTCGCCGTCGTCGGGCCGTCCGGCGCCGGCAAATCGACCCTGTCGCGGCTTCTCTATCGCTTCTACGACGTGCAGGAAGGCGCGATCACCATCGACGGCCAGGATGTGCGCGACGTGAAGCAGAAATCCTTGCGCGCCGTCATCGGCATGGTGCCGCAGGATACCGTGCTGTTCAACGACACCATCGCCTACAATATCCGCTATGGCCGCACATCGGCCACGCAGGCTGAGGTCGAGGCTGCGGCCGACATTGCCCAGATCGGCGGCTTCGTCAAAAGCCTGCCGGAAGGTTATGGCGCCATGGTCGGCGAGCGCGGGCTGAAACTGTCGGGCGGCGAGAAGCAGCGCGTGGCGATTGCCCGCACGGTGCTGAAAAGCCCGCCGATCCTGATCCTCGACGAGGCGACGTCGGCGCTCGATACCCGCACCGAACAGGAGATCCAGACCGCGCTCGATATCGTCTCGCAGAACCGCACGACGCTGGTCATCGCCCATCGCCTGTCGACAGTCATCCATGCCGACGAGATCATCGTGCTTAAGGACGGCGGCATCGCCGAGCGCGGCACGCATGGGGAACTGATCGACCGCGACGGCCTCTACGCCTCGATGTGGAACCGCCAGCGCGAGGCGACGCAGGCCGAGGAAACGCTGAAGAAGGTCCGCGAAAGCGACGATCTGGGAGTGGTGGTACGCGGTGCGGCGGCGGTGTGACATGGCCGGCAGTAGCCAGTAGCCAATAGCCAATAGCCAATAGCCAATAGCGAGAGATCATCACTGCCCACTGCCCACTGCCCACTGCCTATTTCCTCTACCGCATTGCCCGACCCGGCGTTTCGCTGTAGGTGCTGGTACCCGAGAAAATCTGGAGATGTGAGTTCATGAGCTTGATCAATACGGTGCGCAACACGCTGGTTCCGGTGCACAGGGAAGGTTACCCTTTCATCGCCGGGTTCTTCGTCGTTTCGCTGGTTCTCGGCTTTTTCTGGGAACCGTTGATGTGGATCGGCTTCATCCTCACCGCATGGTGCGCCTATTTCTTCCGCGATCCGCAACGCATGACGCCGCTTGACGACGATCTGGTCATCAGCCCCGCCGACGGCCGCGTCTCCTCGATCGCCATGATGACGCCGCCGGAGGAGCTTGGGCTTGGAACCGTGCCGATGCTGCGCATCACCGTGTTCATGAACGTCTTCAATTGCCATGTGAACCGCGCGCCGGTGCGCGGCACCATCAACCGCATCGCCTATCGCGCCGGCAAGTTCGTCAATGCCGAACTCGACAAGGCAAGCCACGAGAACGAGCGCAACGGTCTGGTCATTGAAACGATCCATGGCGAAATCGGCGTCGTCCAGATCGCCGGACTGGTTGCCCGCCGCATCGTCTGCTGGTCCGCACCCACCGATACGCTGCAGGCCGGCGAGCGCTTCGGCCTCATCCGTTTCGGCTCCCGTCTCGATGTTTTCCTGCCTGAAGGTGCTGAGCCGCGCGTCAGCCTCGGCCAGACAGCCATCGCCGGCGAAACCGTGCTGGCCGAGTTCGGCTCGCCCAAGGGTCCGGTCATCAGCCGTCGTGGTTGATGATGCCACTGCCATTAAAACAGCAACCGGAGCACTCCATGGAAACGCCCTTTCCGTCTTTTGAACCGAATGGCCCGAACGACGAGGCGCGCGGCCCGCGGCTGAGAGAAATCCCGTTGCGGCTGATCGTGCCCAACGTGATCACCGTGCTGGCCATCTGCGCCGGTCTGTCCGGCGTCCGGCTTGCCTTCGAAAACCGGTTCGAGCTCGCCGTCGCCATGGTGCTGGTCGCAGCCTTCCTGGATGGGATCGACGGCCGTGTCGCCCGCCTGCTGAAGGCGACATCGAAGTTCGGCGCGCAGATGGATTCACTCGCCGATATCGTCAATTTCGGCGTCGCTCCGGCGCTCGTTCTCTATGCTTTCGCCCTCGATCAGGCACGCTCTCTCGGATGGATCGCAGCCCTGATCTACGTGATCGCCATGGGGATGCGGCTTGCCCGCTTCAATGTGATGTCGGAGCGCGAGGTGAAGACCGCGTGGCAGTCGGAATATTTTGTCGGCGTACCGGCGCCCGCCGGCGCCATGCTGGTGTTGCTGCCCATGTATCTTGGCCTGCTGGGCGTGGTGCCGGATCGCACGATGGCGATCATCTCGTCAGGCTATACGGTCCTGATCGCCTTCCTGCTGGTCAGCCGCCTGCCGGTCTGGTCGGGAAAATCCGAGAACCGCGTGCGCCGCGACCTGGTCCTGCCGATCATCCTCTTCGTCGTCCTCTATGTCGCAACGTTGATGAGCTTTACGTGGGAGACCATGGTCGTCACGGCGGTCGGCTATCTCGCCAGCCTGCCGTTCGGCGCCCGCAAGTGGAAGAAGAAATACGGCGGCTGGCCGCTGCATCCGGACCACCCGGCGCCGGGAGAAGATGGATTGCCGGGCGACAAGATATAAAGGAAACTCCGCAACGACTGAGGATCGACCACTGGAGGCACTCCATGCGTACGAGACTAGCTTCATGTTCGTGCGGCCAGTTGCAGATCGAAGTCCGCGGCGAACCGCTGGGCGTTGGAGTTTGCCACTGCCTGGCCTGCCAGCGCCGGACCGGCAGCGTCTTTGCAGCACTCGCCGCATTCCCCGTGCCCTACAGCGTCTCCGGAACTGCTATGGATTATGTGCGAGCGGGCGATCAGGGAGCCAGGTTCCGGTTTCGCTTTTGCCCCGTCTGCGGAACGAATTTGTTTCACACAGAAGAAGGGGTAGAGCAAAACTCGGTGGCCGTTGCTGTCGGCGGTTTCGCCGACCCAAATTTCCCGGCTCCGCAGGATTCCGTCTACGATTGCCGCAGGCATTCCTGGGTTCAGTTGCCGGCGGGCATCACCGTCTACGATAAAGATCCGATCTAAGGCATCGTTCGATTGATCGGACGCCTACAGCTCTGAGATCATTACTGCATTCTGTTCTGCACCATCAAAAGCTGTACGATTATCTTCCGTCGGATATTTAAATGAGCGAACGATGAAAGCTGTGATCGCGCCGATTTTCGTGTTTGCGTTGAGCATCTGTCTTGCCTCGTCCTGTATGGCCGATGAAAAAGGCGTGCAGTCGCCGCCGGCTACGCATCAAGCGGCAACTCTAAACCACGGGCCTCGTTGGACGCGCAATCCTTCCAATCTGATTATCAACCCTTCACACTTCAGCTTGCCCACAGGCGAACTTGGATTCAACACGTCGGATCCATGTGTTCTGTATTCCGAAAAAACCAAGAGTTGGCACGCGTTCTTTTCCAGCAACAGCGACAAACTCGACAAGCAATTCCTGATGCATGCAACCAGCAAGGAAGCCACGAACGGATGGAGGGTGCTACCCCTGCCTGCACTGGATGCCGGTGCTGCCAACAGCTGGGACGCCAGGACAGTCGAAACATGTTCCATCGTGGAAATAGAAGTCGGCCCGACCCAGTCAAATTATTATCTGTTCTATTCAGGCGCCAATACCATGGATGGAGACGACGCGGACGTCTACAGCATGGGCTTGGCATTCTCGACCGATTTGCAAAGCTTCCACCGCATTGATGCCAGAAATTCTCCCAAGAAAGCGGATGGTTTGTTGTTTGATCCGGTCGAGGCGTTCCCGAAAACGCCGGGTGTGACCAGCGGTGTGGTCACGGATCCGAGCGTTATGTACCAGGACGGTTCGTTCAAGATGTGGTTCTTTTGCGCAGCGAAGAATGAGTCGGGCGAATTCATCGATGGGGGCATCTGTTACGCAAGTTCGGCCGATGGCTTGAATTGGCAGCACCAAGGAGCCTTGCCAACTTTAATGAACGACAAGGCGCCAGGGGTGATCGCGCAACAACCGACCGTCATTTACAATCCGCAGTCAAGACTTTACGAAATGTGGGCGGTGATCGATGATCCGGCCTATGCATCCTATGGGATCGAAGGGCTTGCGGTCGGTGGCTATTTCCATGCGACATCAGCGGATGGCCTGCAATGGACGTATACTGACAAGACCGCCTATGACTTCACATGGGACAGCACCATCCCTTCCGAGAACAAGGGCATGGGCAACGGACCCACGGTCGTGTATGCGAAGGGCATCTACTACCTGTTTTATTCTTCTTTTTCTGATCAACGCATTCCAACAGTCGACTACCCACCTTTTACGTGGGGCTTGAATCTGGCAATCAAAAATTGATGCACCCAACGTATCGCTGGCTAGCCGGTTTTCCCGCACGATGAACAGCTTGCCCGTCTCTGTTTAAAAGGACCGGACATCCCTGCCGGTCCTTCCAGGTTTCTATATTGTTTGATCTTCGCGAAAGTCGGACATTTTCGTCAAGATATGCGGCGGAGGCAAGGACTGCGACTGCGGAAGCTTTTACATCCCCACAACAATTCTGGTCGGTGGCCGCTTGACCCGCGCCGTTGCTGATGTGGTGACGAAACGAGGGCGGCTTTGATTTTTGCTCATGTGGTTGCGGGGCGGCTGGTCCATTCTGGTTGCTAAATTTTGCCAGCCTTGCATCGTCATGCAATTTTTCATGTATTCCTGCTGCCTTATGCCGTTAACAACCGCACTCGCCACGGCTGTACCGACTACGAAACCGATGGAGCCCGCAGCAACATAGTGACTTCGCGTTCCCATGGATTCATTGGCGCATTTTGCCTGGGCATAACCAAGATCAGGACCGTCGGAGACTTTTACATAGGAGTTAGTGCTTTGGCAGGAACTCAAACACATCGAGACACCGGCAACAGCAATTAAATATCTGATTTTCATTATATAAAACCCTCTCATCTTACATGCGAGGGTATATCTTCTGCCTGTTAAGTTCGCGCAAAAGTTTTTAGTTAAGGTATTCTTGTCCCGATTTCAAATGGCACACAAAGGCAGCTCTCCAGCCAGTGCGGTCTTAATCCGGAAGCCGATAGTCCACGATCCGGTTTTCCCGCACGATGAACAGCTTGCCCGTCTCCGTCTGATCTGCCCCCACCAGCGGCAATAGTTTGGCAGCCACCTCCGAGGGATGCGGCAGGGTCGTCGGATCTTCGCCGGGGATAGCCTGCGCCCGCATGGCAGTGCGGGTGGCGCCGGGATCGACGCTGAGGATGCGCAGCGGCAGGCGCTGCGTTTCTGCGGCCCATGTGCGGGCCAGGGCCTCGACAGCTGCCTTGGAGGCGGAGTAGGGGCCCCAGAAGGGCTTGCACTTGTGCGCGGCGCTGGATGACAGGATGAGGGCACGGCCGGCATCCGATTGCTGCAGCAGCGGATCGACCGAACGGATCAGGCGCCAGGTGGCTGTCACATTGACGGTCATCACCTTTTCGAACACCTTGGCCTCGACATGGCCGACCGGCGAGATGACGCCGAGCACGCCGGCATTGGCGACGAGAATGTCGAGCTTGCCCCAGCGCTCGTGAATGGCACCGCCGAGCTTGTCGATCGCCGCCATGTCGGCAAGATCGAAGGGAACCAGCGTCGCCGGCAATCCGCCCGCCGCCTTGATCGCATCGTCAAGGTCTTCCAGCCCGCCGACCGTGCGGGCGCAGGCAATCACCTGCGCGCCGGCCTTGGCAAGCTCGAGTGCGGTGAAATAGCCGATACCGCGCGACGCGCCGGTGACCAGTGCTATGCGGCCGGTGAGATCGATCATGTCGGGTGGCTCCGGAATTCATTGAATGCGGGCTTGCTGCCACAGGTTCGGGCAATTGTGCAAGCCACGCCGCAGGACTTTGATCAGGCGAGGGCAATTTCCCTGAACCGTTTCGGGTTCAAGGAAACGGGTCAGCCCTTGCTGGCAAGCATCGACAGCTTGGGGCTCGAATTGTCGCCGTTCTTGTCGAGAAGCCGCGTCGGATAGTCGCCGGTGAAATAATGGTCGGTGAACTGCGGACGGGCCGCATTGCGCTTCTCGCCACCAACTGCGCGGTAAAGACCGTCGATCGACAGGAACTCCAGCGAGTCCGCGCCGATGAACTTGCACATGGAGGCAAGGTCGGCATGCTGGTTGGCCAGGAGCTTGTCGGCATCCGGCGTGTCGATGCCGTAGAAGTCCGGATGATAGATCATCGGGCTGGCAACGCGAATGTGCACCTCGAGGGCGCCGGCCTCGCGGATCATCTGGACGATCTTCAGCGAAGTGGTGCCGCGCACGATCGAATCGTCGACCAGCACGACCCGCTTGCCCTCGATCATGGCGCGGTTGGCCGAATGCTTCAGCTTGACGCCGAAGGCGCGGATCGACTGTGTCGGCTCGATGAAGGTCCGCCCGACATAATGGTTGCGGATGATGCCGAGTTCGAAGGGAATGCCGCTTGCCTGCGCATAACCGATCGCAGCCGGCGTGCCGCCGTCCGGAACGGGAACGACAACGTCCGCTTCGACAGGCGATTCCTTGGCAAGATTGATGCCCATGTTCTTGCGCGCCACATAGACGTTGCGGCCGCCGACGACGGAATCAGGCCGGGCGAAATAGACATATTCGAACAGGCAGAGCCGTTCCGGCTGCGGGTTGACGGGCTTGCGCGCATCGATCTGGATCGATCCATCAGGCTGGATTTCGCAGATGATCACTTCGCCGTTTTCCACGTCGCGGATGTATTTGGCGCCGATGATGTCGAGCGCGCAGGTTTCCGAGCAGAAGATCGGCTTGCCGTCGAGTTCGCCCATGACCAGCGGCCGGATGCCGGTGGGGTCGCGCGCGGCGATCAGCTTGGTCCGGGTCATGGCGAGCATCGAATAGCCGCCTTCCATCTGCCGGATGGCGTCGATGAAGCGGTCGGCCGTCGAGGTATGGCGCGAGCGGGCAATGAGGTGGAGCACGACTTCGGTGTCCGACGTCGATTGACAGATAGCGCCGGTGGCGATGATCTGGCGGCGCAGCGTCAGGCCGTTGGTGAAGTTGCCGTTATGGGCAATGGCGATGCCGCCGACTTCCAGCTCGGCAAACAGCGGCTGCACGTTGCGCAGCGCCACTTCGCCGGTGGTGGAATAACGGGTATGGCCGATCGAGATGGTGCCGGGCAGCTTTGCGAGGATAGCCGGATCCGTATAGTGGTCGCCGACGAGGCCCATGCGCTTTTCGGTATGGAACTGCTTGCCGTCGAAGGTGACGATACCAGCTGCCTCCTGACCGCGATGCTGCAACGCGTGCAGGCCAAGCGCTGTCAGCGTCGCTGCGTCCGGATGTCCCAGGATGCCAAACACGCCGCATTCTTCGTGCAGCGTATCGCCATCGATTTCGTCTTGGATCTCTGCTGCTCGCAAATGGGTCATCGCTGCTGGCCTTTGTGTTAACGGCTGGAACGCGTTTGGCATATTGTATCAGGTCTTTACAGCGCCGCGCGTCATTCATGACGCGCAAAGGTCGCCGTATTTTCAGTTTTCTGCATATATCTCAAATCGACCCCGATTTAAGAATTATGCAGCGGGCCTACAAGTCGAAAAGACCTGAAGGTTTCACATGTCATCGTTGCAAAATGGACAGAGCCCGCCGGAGCGGGCCCTCATTCTATCATGCGGCCTTAGCCGTTGGTCGCCGCGCCATTGGTCGCAGGCGTTTCTTCGGCCGGAGGCTGGGTGGTCGTGCCGCCCGTGCCTTCGTTCTCGCCTTCGCCGGTCGTATCCTTGCCGCGCAGGCGGTCGAGGATCGTTGCGTCGGCATTTTCAGGCAGCAGCGCGATCAGCTTGCCGCCGAGATTGTCGAGCAGCGGCTTTGATTTCGCCGTGGTTACCCAGACAGGCTGCTGCTGCGGCGCCACCAGCCAGTTGAAGAACAGCATGGCGACGACGACAAGCAGGACGCCGCGCGCTGCTCCAAACAGGAAACCGAGTGTCCGGTCAAGCGCGCCGATGCGGCTGTCGATGATGAAATCGGCGATCCGCATGGTGATGAACGAGACGACGATCAGGGCGATGAGGAACACGACGCCGGCCGAGCCGATCATCGCGACCGTGTCGCTGCTGGTGTAGTTCTTCGCATAGGGCAGGAGGTAGGGATAGAGGAAATAGGCGGCGGCGGCGGCGCCGACCCAGCTTGCGACCGACAGAACTTCCCGGGAAAAGCCGCGGACCATGGCCAGGATGGCCGAGAAAAGCGCGACGCCGAGAACGATACCGTCGAGAATTGTAATGGGCATATTGTCCTACTCCGAAACCGCCTTGAAGCGACCCCACGCTGGTTTTCCGCGAACCATATATCATGACGCCGGAAGCGTCTTTCGATGGTCCATGATTGAACACTGTTTTCACCGGAATTCGCCGTTTTTATTGGCGATTTCCTCAATCATCGTTGTCCGCCTGCTTCAGGGCTCCCTTCGAGCCGGCAATACGCGCCACCAGATCCGGCAGGCTTTCCATCTCCGTCCAGCTCATGCCGTTGCCCTTGGGCAGGTCGGCGGAGGCGGCGGGCAGGACGGCCTGTGAAAATCCGAGCTTTTCGGCTTCTTTAAGGCGCTGCGCTGTATGGGCGACCGGCCGGATGGCGCCGGACAGACTGACTTCGCCGAAATAGACGCAATCGGAGGGAAGGGCAAGACCGGCAAGCGAGGAAACCAGCGCGGAAGCGACGGCAAGATCGGCTGCTGGCTCGGAAATGCGGTATCCACCGGCAATATTGAGATAAACGTCATGCTGGCCGAGCCGCACGCCGCAATGCGCTTCCAGCACGGCGAGGATCATCGACAGCCGTGCCGAGTCCCAGCCGACGACGGCGCGGCGCGGCGTGCCGAGCGATGTCGGCGCCACCAGCGCCTGCACCTCGACCAGAACCGGCCGCGTTCCCTCCATGCCGGCAAAGACCGCGGCGCCCGGCGATTTGGAGTTGCGTTCGCCGAGAAACAGTTCCGACGGATTGGTGACTTCGCGCAGCCCCTTGTCCGACATCTCGAACACGCCGATCTCGTCCGTCGGGCCGAAGCGGTTCTTCACCGTGCGCAGGATGCGGTAGTGATGGCCGCGATCCCCCTCGAAATAGAGCACGGCATCGACCATGTGCTCGACGACGCGGGGACCGGCGATCTGGCCGTCCTTGGTGACATGGCCGACGAGCACGATCGCGGCGCCCGTCTGCTTGGCAAAGCGGATCATCGCCTGAACGCCGGTCCGCACCTGCGTCACCGTGCCGGGCGCCGAATCGGCGGTATCGCTCCACAGTGTCTGGATCGAATCGATGATGGCGAGATCCGGCCGCTTGCCTTCGCCGAGCGTCGCGAGAATATCCTCGACATTGGTTTCGGCGGCCAGAAGCACATCGGTATCCGCGGCACCCAGCCGCTGGGCCCGCAGGCGAACCTGCGCCACCGCCTCTTCGCCCGAGACATAGATGATCCGGTGCCCCTGCCGCGACAGGGCCGCCGCAGCCTGCATCAGCACCGTCGACTTGCCGATGCCCGGATCGCCGCCGATCAGCACCGCCGAGCCGCGCACGAACCCACCGCCGGTCGCCCGGTCGAGTTCGGAAATGCCCGTCATGATGCGCGGCGCGTCCTCGATCTCGCCCGACAGGGTCGTCAGCGCCACCGGCCGGCCCTTTTTCGGCGTCCGGCCCGGCCCTCCGCCGATCCCGCCCATCGGGTCTTCCTCGACGATGGTGTTCCACTGATTGCAGCCTTCGCATTTTCCCACCCATCGGGCGTGAACGGTACCGCAGTTCTGGCAGATGAATTGTGTCCGGGCTTTCGCCATCAAATTTCGCTTTCGGGGAAGTCTTCAGGAGTGATGTCCTGGCGGCCGTGGAGAATACGCAGGACCGTCATCGTGGAATTATCCGCAAGGAAGTAGATGCATCGGTCTCGATAAGGGAAGGCTCGGAGGCCCGGGATGAAGTCGCGCTGAACGCCTGTCAGGCC
This sequence comes from Rhizobium herbae, assembly GCF_017873135.1. Classification (GTDB taxonomy): domain Bacteria; phylum Pseudomonadota; class Alphaproteobacteria; order Rhizobiales; family Rhizobiaceae; genus Pararhizobium; species Pararhizobium herbae. The sequence continues at coordinate 87,309 of NZ_JAGGJV010000008.1, forward strand.
GCTTTTCGCGATCCACTCCATCTTGACGCTGATCCGGTTGACGAAGCGTTTTGCGCTTATAGGATCGATGAGCGCTATGTATTCATAGACGTCGCGAAGGTCGCGAAGCGCGCGCGGGGTTAATTTCAGTTTGCGCTGCCGCATCCCGTTTGTCCTCAGACATATTCATAATATAGCGTGTCAAATCGTCAGCGCTTTCGAATTCAATGACCCGCCCGGCTTCGATGTCGTCGATGCCTTCCTGGATGAGCCGCCGCAATTCGGCGATTTTCCCTTCCTTGCTTTTCAGAAGCCGCAGCCCGGTATGAACCGCCTCGTCAGCGTCCCTGTAGACGCCCGCGCGGACCTCTTCTTCGATAAAAGCCCGATCTTCTTCACTCAATTGGATCTCAGACATAATGATCTCCTTTTGTTCTGGTCTATAGCATCATTTTCCGGATTCCAAGTCCGCAACCTCGAAAAACTATTCGGCCTCGATATAAGCCCGCTCGTACCTGGCTCCAAGGCTCGTCAGCATCTCGTAACCGATCGTTCCGCCGGCCCTTGCCACGTCGTCGATCGCGATATTGTTGCCGAACAGTTCGATATAGTCTCCGGGCCGAACGACATTGTCCGGCAGGTCGGTGACGTCGAACAGGCTAAGGTCCATGGTGACGCGGCCAAGGTGCGGAACCTTATGGCCATGCAGGAAACCGAAGGCGCCAGACGGCGTGGCCTGCCGCAGGGTGACGCCACCGCCGGAAACCGAGCGATGGTAGCCGTCGGCATAGCCGATGGCGACGATCGCCACGCGGCTGTCGCGGGCAAACTGCGCCGAGCCGCCATAGCTTGCCGTCTCGCCGGTCCGGACACGACGAATCTGCAGGATGCGGGCTTGCGCCGTCACCACCGGCTTCATCGGGTTGGCCATGCCGTTGACGGCCTCTCCGCCATAGGTGGCGATGCCCGGCCGGGTGAGGTCGAAATGGAAGTCGGGTCCGAGGTGGACGCCGGCCGAGTTGGCAAGGCTTGATTCGATGCCTTCGAAAGCAGCCGTAACCGTCCGGAATGATTCAAGCTGCCGCCGGTTCAGGGGGTGTGTCGGATCGTCGGCGCAGGCGAGGTGGCTCATCACCAGGATGGGGGAAAAGCTGGCCGGGCGGGCCGGGTCTCCCGCCAGCGCCAGGGCTTCGTCGGCGGTAAGCCCCAGCCGGTTCATGCCGGTATCGACATGCAGCACGCAAGGATGGTCGCCGCGCTCCGACAGCGCCGACATGAAGAAGGCCAGCTGTTCCTCGGAGTTGATGATCGGCACCAGGCCATAGTCGAAGAAAAGTTGTTCGTTGCCGGGCCACATGCCGGCGAGGATATGGATCCGGCCGTCCGGAACCAGCGGGCGAAGGGCAACGCCTTCCTCGACATCGGCGACGAAGAAATCCCGCGCGCCGGCCGCGTAGAGCGTCTCGGCGGCGGGTTTGACGCCGATGCCATAGGCATTGGCTTTCAGGACCGCCGCCGCCCGCGCCTTGCCGGACAGCTTGTTCATCGTGCGCCAGTTGTCGGCAAGCGCGCCGAGATCGATGGTCAGGCGGTTGGATGCGGCCTCGAAGGCGGGAAGGGCGACGGGAGGGGTGTTCGATGGAGCCATGATCAAAGAGATACAGCCAAGCGGCGGAGGCTGCAATTGCCGATCCCGCTCGGGGCCGCTCTCCAGCGGCTTTCGACAGGATTTTCAACGGCGGCGGCGGATAGACCGCCCGCCGCCGTTCCGTTGATTACATCAGCGAGGAGGTGATCAGCGGTTCGACTTCCATGAAGCCTTCGTAGATCATCTTCAGCGCGACGAAGAGGATGATGGCAAGGCCGAGATAGGAGACCCAGGGGAACCTGTGCAGCAGCTTGGCGATGAACGAAGCGGCAATGCCCATCAGTGCCACCGATACGGCAAGGCCGAGGATGAGGATGTTCGGATGCTCGCGCGCGGCACCGGCAACCGCCAGCACGTTGTCCAGCGACATCGAGACGTCGGCCACGACGATCTGGATGGCGGCCTGCCTCAGCGTCTTGCGCGGCGCGGTGTTGCCGACAGCGCCGCTCTTGTCGATATCTTCGCCGGTCAGCGTTTCCAGACCTTCGTTTTCTTCTTTCGCAGAGGTCCGCAACTCGCGCCACATCTTCCAGCAGACCCACAGGAGCAGGATGCCACCGACGAGCAGCAGGCCGAGAATCTGCAGCAACTGGGTGGCGAGAAGGGCAAAGATAATGCGCAGGACGGTGGCTGCCGCGATGCCGATCAGGATCGCCTTGCCGCGCTGTTCCTTGGGAAGGCCGGCCGCCGCAAGACCGATGACGATGGCATTGTCGCCTGCGAGCACGAGATCGATCGCAAGCACCTGCAACAGCGCTATAAAGGCATCCATGAACAGATTTCCCCCAAATTTAGGTAGGCACCGCAGTCGTTGATGCTGCGGATGGTTTGGAAAGTTTCTTTTCGATTATCCGGAAGCCCGGCAATTTGCAATGTGTCGGCGATCGTTGTGCGTTGACGCGGCTGTCTTTTGCCGGTCAGCGTTCCTCGTATTGCGTGAAGCTTGGATCGGCCAGATCGGTGAAACGGGTGAATTCCGACTGGAAAGCGAGCTTGACCGTGCCGGTCGGTCCGTGACGCTGCTTGGCGATGATCACGTCCGCCGTGCCCTTGACCGATTCGAACTTCTGCTTCCACTCTTCGTATTTCGGGTCGAACTCGTCGCGCGGTTCCATGTTCTTGACATAGTATTCCTCGCGGAACACGAACAGCACGACGTCGGCGTCCTGCTCGATCGAGCCGGATTCACGCAGGTCGGAAAGTTGCGGCCGCTTGTCTTCACGGCTTTCCACCTGACGCGACAGCTGCGAGAGCGCGATGATCGGCACGTTCAGCTCCTTGCCGAGTGCTTTCAGGCCCGTGGTGATCTGGGTGATTTCCTGCACGCGGTTGTCGCTGGATTTCCCCGAGCCGGTCATCAGCTGGATATAGTCCACCACGAGGCAATCGAGGCCGCGCTGGCGCTTCAGACGGCGGGCGCGGGCCGAAAGCTGGGCGATCGAGATACCACCGGTCTGGTCGATATAAAGCGGCGTTTTCTGCATTGTCTGCGAGAAGCCCACCAGCTTCTCGAATTCCGCCTCGGAAATGTCGCCGCGCCGGATCTTCGAAGAGGAAACGTCGGTTTGTTCGGAGATGATGCGCGTGGCCAGCTGTTCGGAGGACATTTCCAGCGAATAGAAGCCGACGACGCCACCGTTCTTTGCCTTGAACGATCCGTCGGCCTGGACTTCCGGCTCATAGGCATGGGCGACGTTCCAGGCGATATTGGTGGCAAGCGAGGTCTTGCCCATGCCCGGACGTCCGGCAAGCACGATCAAGTCGGAACGCTGCAACCCGCCCATGCGGGCGTCGAGCGACTGGATGCCGCTGGAGATGCCGGACAGATGGCCGTCGCGTTCGAACGCCTGGCCGGCCATGTCGATCGCCAGCGCCACGGCGTCGTTGAAGGCCTGGAAGCCGCCGTCGTAGCGGCCGGTTTCGGCCAGTTCGAACAGGCGGCGCTCGGCATCCTCGATCTGGCTCTGCGGCGGCATGTCGAGCGGCGCGTCATAGGCGATGTTGACCATGTCCTCGCCGATGGTGATCAGCGAGCGGCGCAGCGCGAGATCGTAGATCGCCCGGCCGTAGTCTTCCGCGTTGATGATCGAGACTGCGGCACCGGCCAGCCGAGCCATATACTCCGCTACTGTTATGTCGCCGACCTTCTCATCAGCTTTCAGAAAGGTCTTGATTGTCACCGGATTGGCAATCTTGCCCATGCGGATGATGTCGCCGGCGACCTCGAAAATCTTGCGGTGCAGGGGCTCGTTCAAGTGCACGGGCTTCAGGAAGTCCGAGACGCGGTAGAAGGCATCGTTGTTGACGAGAATGGCGCCCAGCAGGGCCTGTTCGGCCTCAAGGTTGTTCGGCGCCTCGCGATACTGTGCTTCGGCCGGTTCCCTGGCGATGGGTGCAAGTCTGCGCGCTGCTTCGTTCATGGCGTCCCGTCTCTGTCTCACGTCGTTCTATGATGCGGTATCGATGTGCGGGCATGGCCACCAAGGGTCAAGAGCATCGCTGCAACAGTCGCCGCCGCATTTCATCCAGCGGCAAGCATTCACCGTTGTTCACAGGGCTCGGCCGCAGAACTCAAAAATACTGTCGATAACGGCATTTGCTCTTGACCGGATTTCACCCGAATCGGCGCCCGGTCATGGCTCTCAGCATTCTAGCGCGGCTTGGCGCGCTTTGCAGAGATTTTTGCCATGCCGCGGCTCACGGCTTGAAAAACGAGCCTCCTTCAACTAAGTAGGAATGAAATAGGTAGTGTGCTAGTAATATGTAAAAGGTACGAAATGCTCAACTCTGCCGTCAACCGCGAACTCTTCGACGCACTGGCCTCGGTGAACCGCAAGCTGCGGGCGCTGTTTGATGCGCGGGTGAAGGAGCGGGGCCTGACGCTGTCGCGCGCACGCGCCCTGTTCGCGCTCTCCAGGCGCGACGGTCTCAACCAGCGCGAACTGGCCGATGAACTCGGCATCGAGACTCCGACGATTGTGCGCCTGCTGGATGGCATGGAGAAGCAGGGCTTCATCGAACGGCGCGTCGAAGCCAGCGACAGGCGGGCCAAGCAGATCCACATGACCGCCCGCGGCCGCGACATCGCCGACGAGATCGACAAGCTTGCCTGCGAGATCCGCGAGCAGGTCCTGGGCGGGGTCGACCCGAAGGACAAGGCGACGGCTTTGCAGGTTGTCAGCCTGATGGCGGGCAATATCCTTGCCATCGGCAGGGATTGAGCGGGCCATGAACACGGCGGCGAAAAGCATCGCGAATGACAATCGCATCGAGGACGAAGCGCCGGTCGCCGCTCCCGTTCCGCAACCGATTCAGCCGCCGCCTGCGCCGATGAGCCCTGCAAGGGCCGCCGTCTACATGGCGTCCTCGCTCCTGCTGTTCCTTACTCAAGGGTTGGGCATGAACCTGCTCAACGCCAATATCTACCAGCTGCAGGGATCGCTGTCGGCAACGACGACGGAAATCGCCTGGCTTTCGGCAGCCTATATGGCGCCCTATGCCTCGATGTCGATCGCCCTGTTCAAGATCCGCGCGCAATACGGGCTGCGGCGGTTCGCCGAACTCAGCATCGTCTGCTTCGTCTTTGCCTCCGTCCTCAATCTTTTCGTCTCCGACCTGCATTCGGCAACCGTCGTCCGTTTCCTCAGCGGCATGGCGGCAGCCCCCTTGTCGACGCTCGGCTTCCTCTACATGCTCGAAGCCTTTCCGCCCGCCCGCAAGCTGTCGGTGGGCCTGAGCCTTGCCCTGATGAACACGACGCTTTCGGCGCCGATCGCCCGCATCATATCGCCGTCCTTGATGGACCTTGGCGGCTGGCAGGCTCTCTACACGTTCGAGATGGGCCTTGCGCTTCTTGCTCTTCCGGTTGTCTATCTCCTGCCGCTGACGCCGCCGCCGCGTGCCAAGGTGATCCAGCGGATGGATATTCTCAGCTACCTGCTGCTCGCTGTCGGTTTCGGCTGCCTGGCGGTCTTTCTGACGCTCGGCCGTCTCTACTGGTGGTTCGAGGTGCCATGGCTCGGCGTTCTCTTGGCCGGGGCGATCGCGTGCTTGACGCTGATGGTCGTTCTCGAACTTCCCCGCAAAATGCCGCTGATCGACCTGCGCTGGGTGTTCTCGAAAGAGAACATGCACATGGCCGGCATTCTCCTGCTGTTTCGCGTGGTGAGCTCGGAGCAGACGACGACGGCGGCGAATTTCTACATGCAGCTGGGCCTCATCAACGACCAGACCCAGACGATGTATGCGATCATTCTTCTGGCGTCGGTTGCCGGCGGGCTTGTCTGCACCGTGCTGATGCTGACCCGTTATGTCGAAACCGCGCATGTGCTGGCGCTGGTGCTGATTGCCGGAGGTGCCTGGCTCGACAGCCAGTCGACCAGTCTCACCCGGCCGGAGCAGATGTATCTGAGCCAGGCGATGGTGGCGGCAGGGGCTGCGATGTTCCTGCCGCCCGTCATGGCCAAGGGCTTTGCCGCGGCGCTGGCCAGGGGCACGACCTTCCTCGTCAATTTTCTGGTGATCTTCCTGTTCACGCAGAGCATCGGCTCGCTCCTCGCGCAAGCGGCGCTCGGCACCTTCGTCACCATCCGCGAGAAATTCCATTCGAATGTGCTGGTCGAGCATATCTTGCTGACCAATCCCTTTGTCGCCCAGCGCGTGTCCCAATTGTCCGCCTCCTACGGCAAGGTCATCGCCGACAAGTCGTTGCTGAACGCCGAAGGCCTGCAATTGCTCGGCCAGCAAGTGACGCGCGAAGCCAATATCCTCGCCTACAACGACGCCTTCCTCGTTATTTCGATCGCCTCCGCCATCGGCCTCGCCCTGTTGCTCGGACATCTGGGCTGGCGGAAGTTGATCCCCCACAGGGCAGCCGTCCCGGCAGTCGCCACCCAATCCTGATCGGTCCAGAGTTCATGCCATGTTGAAGACACTTCGTTCCCCTGCCACCATCCTGACGCTTCTGGCCGGCCTTGTTGGCTTGATGCTGGTTCTCTACGCCTGGCGCCTGCCGCCGTTCGCCACGACTGTCGAGATGACCGACAATGCCTATGTCCGCGGTTATGTCACGATCGTCAGCCCGCAGCTGTCCGGTTATGTCGCCGCGGTTCCCGTCAAGGATTATGAAGCGGTCAGGGCAGGGCAGGTTCTCCTGAAGATCGACGACCGGATCTATGCCCAGAAGCTGGCGCAGGCGCAGGGCACGCTGGATACGCAGAAGGCATCACTGTCCAATTCCTATCAGCAGGAACTTTCGGCGAAGGCGAGTATCGCCGCCAGCGAGGCCCAGCGCGCCAGCGCGGTTGCCACGCTGACCCGCGCCCAGCAGGCCTGGGATCGCGTCCAGCCTCTGGCCGAAAAGGGCATCGCCACATCCAGCGACGTCGATACTGCGCGGGCAACGCTGGAACAGGCAAAGGCCGGCGTCGATCAGGCGACGGCGACGATCGAGGTGTCCCGCCAGAACCTCGCCACCACCATCGGTTCGCGCGCCGGCCTTGAGGCCGGTGTCCGCAGCGCCGAGGCGGCGGTGCAGCTGGCGCAGATCGATCTCGACAACACGACGATCACGGCGCCGCAGGACGGAACGCTCGGCGAGGTGGGCGCGCGGCTCGGGCAATATGTGACGGCCGGCACGCAGCTGATGGCCGTCGTGCCGAAGGACGTCTGGATCATCGCCAATTTCAAGGAAACCCAACTCGACGGCATGAAGATCGGCCAACCGGTCGTCTTCACCGTCGATGCGCTGAGAAAGGCGCAGCTCAACGGCCATGTCGAGCGTTTCTCGCCGGCAGCCGGCTCCGAGTTCAGCGTCATCCGGGCCGACAACGCCACCGGCAACTTCACCAAGGTCGCCCAGCGGGTCGGCGTCCGGGTCTCGATCGATCCGGATCAGCCGCTGGCCGTCCAGTTGGCGCCGGGCATGTCGGTGGAAGTGCGGATCGACAAGGCGACCGAGCCGCAGCCGGCGAAGTAACCGTCCGCCTTCGAAATGCGAAAGGCCCGCGATGGAGATCGCGGGCCTTTCGTTTCATCGGTCGATGACCAGGCGGGCGCTTTATAGGCGCCCGTTTCGGTCGAGGCTTATTCGTCGTCGCCGTCGAATTCAGCTTCCGGGTTGAAGAAGTCTTCCGGCTTCAGGGCATCTTCGTCAACACCGTAGATGGCGTCGGCGGAGGTGAGGCTTTCGCCCTTCTGCTGGCGTTCTGCTTCATCGGCCGAACGGGCAACGTTGATCTGGATCTTGATTTCGACTTCGGCATGCAGGTGCAGGACGACGTCGTGCAGGCCGATGGTCTTGATCGGGTTGTTGAGGTCGACCTGGTTGCGGCCGATGTTGAAGCCTTCAGCGCCGAGAACGTCAACGATGTCGCGGGCAGCGACCGAACCGTAGAGCTGGCCGGTTTCGCCGGCCGAACGGACGACGATGAAGGACTTGCCGCCGAGGGTTTCGGCAACGGTCTGGGCTTCTGACTTGCGCTCGAGGTTGCGGGCTTCGAGCGTTGCGCGCTCGGCTTCGAAACGCTTCTTGTTGGCTTCGTTGGCGCGCAGCGCCTTGCCGAGCGGCAGCAGGTAGTTGCGGGCAAAGCCGTCGCGAACCTTGACGGTTTCGCCCATCTGGCCGAGCTTGGCAACGCGTTCGAGAAGAATGACTTGCATTGGTTTGATCCTTTCAGGTGTCTGTTCAGAGGTCTTTTGTTTCAGTCTCAGTCGTTTTCCCTGCCGGCGACAGCGCGATGGCGCGCCGCGTGTCCATCAGACCCGTCAGGAGAAAGAAGAATGCCGGGATCGTGAAGATCACGACCGACAGATAGCCAAGCCACAGCACCGGAAGCCGCCAGGACTTGCCGCGTGTGCGGAAATGGAAGACGGCGAAGCCGGCAAGCAGGAAGCCTGCGCCGAAGGTGCCGCAGACGAGCGCGCCGATGATGGCCGGAACGCCGCCCATGAAGGCCAGCACCAGACCGCCGAGGAAGGCGAAGATCGCGAAGCGGTGCATGCGCAGCGTCGAGGGCATGTCCTCGCGCGGCCGCAGGCTCTTGCCCGACGTCTGGACGATGCGGGTGGCGATGTAATACATGGCAAACAGCATCAGCACCCAGATCGCGCCCTGCACCATGGGCAGGGCTACGCCGAAGATCGACTTGATCTGGGCGATGGACGCGGCATCCGGATTGTAGAGCGGTTCCTGTTCCTTCAGCGCCGACATCACCAGGTCGATCATCTGGTCGGACATCGAGCCGTCATAGCCGATGATGGTGCCGACGACGATCATGCCGATGGTGACGAGCACGGCGAGATGGGTGAGGATGTCAGACAGCGGATACCAGGCCAAGGCACCTTCGGGGCCGCCGAGTTCGGATGCCGGCCGCGCGAGGTTGGCGAGGTGGCTGAGCCAGGCGGCGGGAATGAGGGTGATGACGGCAATCAGCAGCGCGAAATACGGCGAAACGATCACAGCACCCGTGAGGCCGGCGACGACGACGGCGACGATGGCTGCCGCATTGCCCCAGCCGAGGCCGGCGATCAGGATCGGCAGGGCGGAGGCGGCGTAAAGCACGATCGCCAGCGACGACTGCGTGTTCGCGCCCAGCGAAAGCAGGGCGGCGGTCACGCCGGCGAGAGCGCCGGTCAACAGCGATGTCTTGTCCAAATTCTTCACGGTCGCTGTCCTGCTTTTCAAGCAGTTAGAGGCGTTTCCTGAGAGAGGAACCAAGCCCCAACATGGGTTTTAGCGCAAGCCTTGCGCCGGTGTTTCCGATCCGCGCCCAACGCGGAAGGGAGAAGGTGAGGCGATGCCGGAGCGGTTCGCCTCACCTCGAGTCAGCCTACGCAGAGTCAGGAGACCTGCGCGGAGTCATGCATTCCATATTGCATATGCCTTTCCTTGGAGCGGGCTCCAAGGGGACATGCAATTAGGACATGACGTAGGGCAGGAGGCCGAGGAAGCGGGCGCGCTTGATGGCCTGGGCCAGTTCGCGCTGCTTCTTCTGGGAAACTGCCGTGATGCGGGACGGAACGATCTTGCCGCGCTCGGAAATGTAGCGCTGCAGCAGACGGACGTCCTTGTAGTCGATCTTCGGAGCGTTGGCGCCGGAGAAGGGGCAGGTCTTGCGACGACGGTGGAACGGGCGGCGTGCGGGAGCAGACAGTGTATCAGCCATAATCTTTTCTCCTTATGCCCGGTCTTCGCGCGGACGGCGCGGACGGTCTTCACGGTCGCCGAAGCCACCTTCACGCGGCGGACGCGGGCCACGGTCGCCGAAGCCACCACGGTCCGGACGGTCGCCATCGCGGCGCGGACGGTCATCACGGTCGCGCTTCTGCATCATGGCGGACGGGCCGTCTTCATGCTTTTCAACAGCGATGGTCATGTAGCGAAGAATGTCTTCGTTGATGCGCATCTGGCGCTCGATCTCGTGAACGGCCGGTGCCGGAGCATCGATGTCCATCAGGACGTAGTGAGCCTTGCGGTTCTTGTTGATGCGGTACGTCAGGGACTTGAGGCCCCAGTTTTCGACGCGCCCGACTTTTCCGCCGTTAGCTTCCAGTACACCCTTGTACTGTTCGACGAGAGCGTCGACCTGCTGTGCGGAAATATCCTGCCGGGCAAGGAATACATGTTCATAAAGAGCCATGAGGCTTTGCCTTTCTTGCGTTAATCGTCACCCGGGCCCTAGCGGCTAAGCCTCAACGACTGTTCCAGTGGCTGCAAGCAGCCGGCAAGAAAGTGTTGTTTCGAGACGGTCGAGAGCGGAGACACGGGAGGCTGGACCCCTTTAGGTCCTGACAGGCTTCTTATGGGAAACCGGCCCTCCGTTCAGCCACCAGCCAGAAGACCGGGTGTTGCGAACAGCGCGCTTATACGCATTTTCGGTGAGAAGGCAAGGGGTGGGGGGAAATTTGGGGGCGGCCCTTCTTTCCCTCCCCCTTGTGGGAAGGGTGGCCCAGCGGGCCGGGAGGGGTTCTTTTGCTCCGCGTTCGCAGCCTTGCCCCTCCCCAACCCTCCCCACAAGGGGGAGGGAGCAGTTCGGCGTTTGCCGCTCCCCCACGCAATCCGTCCACGCGCGAAAAATTCGCCGTGGTTTTCAAAGAGCAAGTCGGCCGGGGCACAACGTATGCCTCAGAGTAGGTAAAGTAGGTGACACACGCCGTGCCCCGTTTCAGTGTCTTTTGCCGCGCTTCTCAGGTTCTTCTACGCTTTTGCCTCTTGTGAAGGAAAAAGCCTCCAATGCCCCGGCCCGGCCGCTTATCCGCCAGGCCTTTCAATAAGGCGGGGTTTAGCCCTGGACCCTTGGACGGCAGAACCGTCCGGCGGTGTTACCCGCCCGTGGTGTGGCTACCCGGCACGCCCGGCCCGCTTTCACGAACCGGAGGAGAACCGCCTTTCACGCAGCCCCGGGGATCTGACGCGCGTTTCGCCAAACCGTCCGGGCACCGGCCCCGCCTCGCCGGCAACGCAAACCGGTGTATCCTCGGCGGAACGAAGTCATGATGGCATGGAACAAAAGGGCGGGGATGAACGGGGATGATTTTTGGGGGGAGGACAGCTTTCGGCCAAAGCGGACGTCAGCGTCGGTCCTTACTCGCTCCCACCTAAACGTCGAGCAGGCCAAGCCGTATCAAGCTCTCGGCGGCGGCGGCAATTGCCTCTTCCCTCGACCGGGGAGACCAACCCAACAGGCGCTCGGCTTTCCTGCCTGTCGCATTCATATCGTAGTTCAGCAGCGGCACGACCCCCTTCAGCTGTGGGTTCGTTTCGCCGGCGATCCGTACCTGCTCGTCAGACCATACCTCCGTTGGCACTTTTCCGGCCTTCTCGCCGAAACGGTGCCGCAGCAGTTCCGCAACTTCGATCATCCACATGCTCTCGCCGACTGTGGCAAGAAACCGTTCGCCCTTGGCGGCGGGGTCGGTCATGGCGCGAAGATGCAGGTCTGCAACGTCCCGCACGTCCACGCAGCAGGAATTGACATTCAGGCATCCCGGCTGTCCGTTGAGCATATTGGTGATCAACCTGATGGAATGGGAATAGTCTGCCCCCAGAACAGGTCCATAGACGGCAACAGGGTTGATTGCCGTGAGTTCCAGCCCTCTGCCTTCCCGAGCGATGAAGTCCCAGGCGGCACGTTCCGAGAGGGTTTTCGACTTCTGGTAGGGTGCAACATTGTCGTTCAGGTCGCTCCAGTCGGTTTCATCGAACGGCCTGCGATAATCGGGCTTATGTCCAACCCCGATCGCGCCGAAAGCCGACGTCAGCACGACACGCCTGACCCCGGCGTCACGAGCCGCCCGCAGCACTCTGAGGTTTCCATTTACGGCAGGCTCTATCCAGTCTTCCGCGCGGGTCTGGTCGCCGGACGGGGTCGGGGAAGCACCGTGCATGACATAAGCGCACTCCGCGACAGCGTCCGGCCATCCGAGATCGTCGGTGAGATTGGTAACGACGAACGAAAGACGATCGCCGGCATCCACGCCACCCACCTTGAGGTAATCCCGCACCTCGGCTTGCCGCTCGAGGGAACGAACTGTCGTGCGCACCCGATAGCCTGCTTTCAGCAGCGCCAGCATGCAATATTGCGCAATGAATCCGGTGCCGCCGGTTACAAGTACAAGGTCATTGGTCATGTCATACCTCAGAGATATTGAATTCATGCCGCATTGATAGCGGCTGGTGGGTGCCTTGAAGGTAGGATGAGATTTTCGCACGGTGAATGCTTGAAAGTACGGTTTGCTTGCGCGATAGTACGAGAATGCAAGTTGACCCCTTCTCTGACGTACTCACACTCACAAACGCAGAGGCCGTCGTTACAGGTGGTTTCACCGCCGGCGGTCCGTGGGCAATCCGTTTCCCGGCACGCGAAAAGATCAAGTTTTTCGCAGTCGTGAAGGGACGTTGCTGGGTCAGTCTCGATGGAGAGCCGGAGCCCGCGCTGTTCGAAACCGGCGACATCGGACTGTTGTCTGTTCCGCGAGGTTTCGTCCTTTCCAGCGATCCGAGTGTCGAGCCCGTCGGGGCGATGGAACTGTTCTCCGGCGCGGGCCGGACGATGGCGACAATCGGCGACGGCAACGACTTCGCGCATATCGGCGGACATGTTCTTCTCGACCCGATCCGAGGCAGGTTGTTCGCAGATATATTGCCCCAATGGATTCATGCGCGGGCGGCATCGTCTCATGCGGTGGTATTCCGATGGCTTCTCGACCGGTTGATAGACGAAAGAGACGAAGATCAGCCGGGTGCTCGGCTTGCAGCGGCACAGTTGACACAACTGCTCTTCATCCAAATCCTTCGCTCATACATCGACACGGCTAGCCGCATGCCCGCCGGCTGGCTACGGGCGCTTGCCGACCCAAGGATCGCGCCCGCACTCCGCCTGATGCATGGCGACCCTGCTCGGTCCTGGCATCTGGAGGAACTCGCTAAAGCATGCGCCATGTCGCGGACATCGTTCGCGTTCCACTTTAGGACTGTCGCAGGTGTCGCCCCGCTGACCTATCTGGCCGAGTGGCGTATGCACCTTGCTGAGCGCGCACTGCGAAATGAGAAGACACCTGTAGCGGTCGTCGCCCGATCGCTTGGCTATACGTCCGAGAGCGCTTTCAGCAATGCATTCAAACGCATCAAGGGCAGCTCTCCAACGGCATATCGGGGTATCCTCTATGCTTCGAAAGAGATTGCTTCGACAGAGCCGCTTTCGAACGATGTCAGGGATACGACTTCGGAAATGTGATCAATTTTTTTGGGCGAGTTTCCGCAGCGGTTGTCGCGATGCCGTACGGCTCATGCGCCAGACTACATTCTTCAGGCTCGTAGATGACCGCTTGTGGCGCACCCCACCCCCACTCCCTCAAATCGGCGCCGGAAACTCCCGGTGCAGCCGTGCGATCCCCTGCATCACCTCGGCTGACAGAACCACATCCTTCGCCCCGATATCCGTCTTCAGCTGGTCCATGCTGGTCGCGCCGATGATCACCGAAGTCATGAAGGGGCGGGTGAGGCTGAAGGCGAGCTGCATCTGGGCGAGGTTGAGGTTGTGGGTCTTGGCGAGTTCGGCGTAGGCGGCGACGGCGGCGTTCTGGAACTCGGTGTAGCGGCCGCCGAGGTCGCCGTTGATCGAGAGGCGGGAGCCTTCGGGACGGGCGCCGTTCAGGTATTTGCCGGTCATCAGGCCGGCGGCGAGCGGCGAATAGGCGAGCAGGCCGACATTCTCGTGGTGGCTGACTTCGGAAAGATCAAGGTCGAAGCTGCGGTAGAGGAAGTTGTATTCGTTTTGCAGCGAGGCGATGCGCGGCAGGCCGTGTTTTTCGGCGAGATCGAGCAGCTTCATCGTGCCCCAGGCGGTCTCGTTCGACAGGCCGATGGCGCGGACCTTGCCTTCCTTGACGAAGGCGCCGAGCGTTTCGAGGATGGCGTGCAGGTCTTCGAGCGTCGCCGGCGTATCCTGATGCGAGGGATCGTAGGTCCAGGCCTGGCGGAAATGATAATGGCCGCGGTTCGGCCAGTGCATCTGGTAGAGATCGATATGATCGGTCTGCAGCCGCTTCAGGCTGATCTCCAGCGCCTCGCGCATGGTTTTCGGGCCGGCAGGCGTGCCATTGCGGATATAGGGGCGGCCGGGGCCGGCGACCTTGGTGGCGACGACGATGTCGCTCCGCTTGCCGCTCTTCTTCAGCCAGGTGCCGATATAGTCTTCAGTGAGCCCCATGGTTTCGGGGCCGGCGGGCGTGACGGGGTAGAGCTCGGCGGTATCGAAGAAGTTGATGCCCTGGTCTACGGCATAGTCCATCTGTTGATGGGCTTCCGCCTCGCTGTTCTGGGTGCCCCAGGTCATGGTGCCCAGGCAGATGTGCGAAACCTTGATGCCGGTGCGGCCGAGTGTGTTGTAGCGCATGGGAGGTGCCTCGATCTTCGTTCGGCGGCGAATGTAGTGGCTGTTTGCTGCGGCGCAAGAGAAAAGCGAATGCCGTGCACAGGCGGGGCTTCGGCCGCGCAAAGCTTGACTCCGCCTCAAGGAATGTGAATGGAGAGGAAAAAGCCGGTTAATGCCTTATGTTTGCCGGCAATGGGTTGGAATGAAACGGCGCGGCGCGCGCAGGACGAGGACGGACCTCATGGCAATCGCATTCACATTTCCAGGACAGGGCAGCCAGGCGCTCGGCATGGGCAAGGATCTGGCCGACGCCTTTCCGGAGGCAGCAAGCGTCTTTGCCGAGGTCGACGAGGCGCTCGGCGAAAAGCTCTCCGACATCATGTGGAATGGCCCGGAGGAAACGCTGACGCTGACGGCCAACGCCCAGCCGGCGCTGATGGCGGTATCGATCGCGGCACTCCGGGTGCTGGAGGCCAGGGGGCTCGACCTGAAATCGAAGGTTGCCTACGTGGCCGGCCATTCGCTCGGCGAATATTCGGCGCTCTGTGCCGCCGGCACGTTTTCGCTGGCCGATACGGCGCGGCTGCTGCGCATCCGCGGCAATGCCATGCAGGCGGCGGTTCCGGTCGGCAAGGGCGCGATGGCGGCGATCATCGGGCTGGAGCATGGCGATGTGCAGTCCATCTGCGATGGTGTCGGCGAGGTCGGCTCCTGCCAGATCGCCAACGACAATGGCGGCGGCCAGCTGGTGATATCCGGCGAAAAAGCGGCGGTCGAGAAGGCTGCGGCTTTGGCAACGGAGAAGGGCGCCAAGCGCGCCATCCTTTTGCCGGTCTCGGCTCCCTTCCATTCGACGCTGATGGCGCCGGCAGCCGACGCCATGCGGGAGGCGCTTTCGACTGTTGCGAAGAGCAATCCGGTCGTGCCGCTGATCGCCAATGTACGCGCGGCTCCGGTGAGCGATGCAAACGAGATCGCCGGCCTGCTGGTCGAACAGGTCACCGGCCAGGTCCGCTGGCGCGAGACCGTCGAATGGTTTGCCGCAAACGATGTGACGACGCTGTACGAGATCGGCTCCGGCAAGGTGCTGACCGGTCTTGCGCGCCGCATCGACAAGACAGTGACGGGTATCGCCGTCAATTCTCCCGCCGATATCGAGACGGCGCTTCAAACTCTGCTCGCCTGAGCCGAAATCTATTGAGCTGAAACCTATAAGGATCAAAACCATGTTCGATCTGTCTGGCCGCAAGGCTCTCGTTACCGGCGCATCCGGCGGCATCGGCGAAGAGATCGCCCGCATCCTGCATGCCCAGGGCGCCACCGTCGGCCTGCACGGCACCCGCGTCGAAAAGCTCGAAGAGCTTGGCAATGCGCTCGGCGAGCGCGTCCATCTGTTCCCGGCAAACCTGGCCGATCGTGCCGCCGTCAAGGCGCTCGGCGAAAAGGCTGAAAGCGAACTCGGCGGCGTCGATATCCTCGTCAACAATGCCGGGATCACCAAGGACGGCCTGTTCGTGCGCATGAGCGACGAGGACTGGGACGCGGTTCTGGAAGTCAATCTCACCTCGGTTTTCCGGCTGACCCGCGAGCTGACCCATCCGATGATGCGCCGCCGCCATGGCCGCATCATCAACATCACCTCGATCGTCGGCGTCACCGGCAATCCGGGCCAGGCCAACTATTGCGCCTCGAAGGCCGGCATGATCGGCTTTTCCAAGTCGCTCGCCCAGGAGATCGCCACGCGCAACGTCACGGTCAACTGCGTCGCGCCGGGCTTCATCGAAAGCGCCATGACCGGCAAGCTCAACGACAAGCAGAAGGACGCCATCATGGGCGCCATCCCGATGAAGCGGATGGGAACGGGCGGCGAAGTCGCTTCCGCGGTTGCCTATCTGGCGTCCAACGAGGCCGGTTACGTCACCGGTCAGACCATCCATGTCAACGGCGGCATGGCGATGATCTGATCGTGGGTCGGGGCCGGGCAAAGGCCTGTACGCCCACGATTTCCGTCGAATGCCGGACATGGGGTGCAAATACCGGGAATTGCATGTTGAGCAAGCCAAGCTCGGCCATTTTCGGACTTTGCGACAGACATAAACCGTGTTAAGCGGGCCATGACTGTGCGCAGTCGATCGGAAGATACGCGGCAAACGCCAGGCTTTGGCGGGCGTGAATTGCCCTCTTGCGGTTGAAGGAATTGCCGGGCGGATCGTCTTGATCTACCAGGCGTTAATAAGGTACCGATGTCAGAACGGCATCGTTGAGAAAAACAAAGGTCGAGGAATCCGACATGAGCGACGTAGCAGAACGCGTAAAGAAAATTGTTATTGATCATCTTGGCGTCGACGCCGAAAAGGTTACGGAAGGCGCAAGCTTTATCGACGACCTGGGCGCGGACTCGCTCGACACCGTCGAACTGGTCATGGCATTCGAAGAAGAGTTCGGCGTCGAAATCCCCGACGATGCAGCAGATTCGATCCTGACTGTCGGCGACGCCGTCAAGTTCATCGAAAAGGCACAGGCCTGATATCAGGCGGTGTTCGGGCGGGGCGCATTGCGGCCCGCCTTTCGTCCCTTCCCGGGACTGGGCTCCCCGTTTCGGGAGCAACAAGCGTGATCGAGGAAAGCCTGCTGGCTTCCGTACCTGAGATCACGTGATATCGCATCACGGAAATGGATGTGCGGATCCGGTTTTTAGCTTGAGGTCCGGTCCGGTTCTGGAATTAACTGGCAGGGTGGATCACGGGTTATGAGACGTGTCGTTATCACCGGTACCGGCATGGTATCTCCCTTGGGTTGCGGAACCGAGCTCACTTGGTCGCGGCTCATCGCCGGAGACAATGCCGCCCGCAAGGTTACCGAATTCGAAGTCGACGACCTGCCTGCGAAGATCGCCTGCCGCCTGCCGTTCGGTGATGGCACCAATGGCACCTTCAATCCTGACAACTGGATGGAGCTGAAGGAACAGCGCAAGGTCGACAGCTTCATCATCTATGCGATGGCCGCCGCCGACATGGCGCTTGCCGATGCCGGGTGGCATCCGAAGACCGACGAGGACCAGATCGCCACCGGCGTGATGATCGGCTCGGGCATCGGCGGCCTCGAAGGCATCGTCGAAGGCGGCATCACGCTGCGCGACCGGGGCCCCCGCCGGGTCTCCCCGTTCTTCATTCCGGGCCGCCTGATCAACCTTGCCTCCGGCCAGGTGTCGATCCGCCACAAGCTGCGCGGCCCCAATCATTCCGTCGTCACCGCCTGTTCGACCGGCGCCCACGCCATCGGCGACGCAAGCCGCTTCATCGCCATGGGCGATGCCGACGTGATGGTGGCCGGCGGCACGGAATCGCCGATCTCGCGCATTGCCCTTGCCGGCTTTGCCGCCTGCAAGGCACTGTCGACACAGCACAACGACGATCCGACCAAGGCATCGCGCCCTTACGACAAGGACCGCGACGGCTTCGTCATGGGCGAGGGCGCCGGCATCGTCGTTCTCGAAGAACTCGAACATGCCAAGGCGCGTGGCGCCAAGATCTATGCCGAAGTCGTCGGCTACGGCCTGTCCGGCGACGCCTACCACATCACGGCACCTGCAGAAGATGGCGACGGCGCCTATCGCTGCATGCAGATGGCGCTGAAGCGCGCCGGCCTGACGGCTGCCGATGTCGATTACGTCAACGCCCACGGCACGTCGACCATGGCCGACACGATCGAACTCGGCGCGGTCGAGCGGGTGATGGGCGAGCATGCGGGCAAGGTCTCGATGTCTTCGACGAAATCGGCGATCGGCCACCTGCTCGGTGCTGCCGGTGCCGTGGAGGCGATCTTCTGCGCGCTGGCGATCCGCGACAATGTCGCCCCGCCGACGCTCAATCTCGACAATCCCTCGGTCGAAACCAAGATCGATCTGGTGCCGCATGTCGCGCGCAAGCGCGAGATCAATGTGGCCCTGTCGAATTCCTTCGGCTTCGGCGGCACGAACGCATCCCTCGTTCTGCGCCGTTATGCCTGATGCCGAAAAAGGCGGACCTGCCGGGTGGCGGTCCGCGACGTGCGCTGCCGTCGAGCGGCGCTGTCTCTAAACACGATAATTCCTCCCGTTATCGTGCTTTTGCCGCATTGCTCAGTTCAAACGTGCGATACGGGCGATTGTGACTGAGGCTGGCGAAGCGACGCTGGTCTGCCGGACATGCTGACACAAGGCCAAGGGATTACGGTCGCTACAATCGCGTTGAGATGATTCTCTTTCCTGTTTCTCTTCTGGAGTTCGCATCAGGGATTGAGACGTGCATGATGCGAACTCCAGAACCAGGACGCCAGTGAACGACGCAAACGAAAATAGCCCAGCGCCTTTCGGCCGCAACGAGGCAGGCAGCAACGGCCCGATCATTCCGAAATCGGCGAGCGAAGCCCTTCGTCCGGAAAAAGTGCCGCAGCCGCCGAAGCGGTCGCGCAAGGCGAAAAGCCAGGTCGTTATCTTTCTGAATTTCGTGATGACCGTCATCGTCTGCCTGACGATTGCCGCTGCCGGTACGGTCTACTACGCCATGACAGCCTATGAGGCTCAGGGCCCGCTGACGGCCAACAGCAATTTCATCGTGCGCAACGGTGCAAGCATCAAGGAAATTTCCGGCAGCCTCGAGCGCAACAATATCGTCTCCGACGGCCGGGTCTTCCGCTTCATGTCGGAAGCCTACCTGGAAGGCAACGATACGCTGAAGGCCGGCGAATACGAGATCAAGGCCGGCTCTTCCATGCAGGAGATCATGCAGCTCCTGAAGTCGGGTAAATCCATTCTCTATTCCGTGTCGCTGCCTGAAGGCCTGACGGTCAAGCAGATGTTTTCGAGACTGAGCACCGATCCCGTGCTGGAAGGCAATCTTCCAGCAGAACTGCCAGCCGAGGGCACGTTGCGTCCCGATACCTACAAGTTCTCGCGTGGCACCAAGCGCGCCGAAATCGTCGCGCAGATGGCGGCGGCGCAGAAAAGCCTCGTGGATCAGATCTGGGACCGGCGCGATCCGGACCTGCCGATCTCCAGCCGCGAGGAATTCGTCACCCTGGCGTCGATCGTCGAGAAGGAGACCGGCATTGCCGACGAGCGCTCGCGGGTCGCTTCCGTCTTCATCAACCGCCTGGAAAAAGGCATGCGGCTGCAATCCGACCCGACGATCATCTACGGCATCTTCGGTGGTGACGGAAAGCCGGCCGACCGGCCGATCCTGAAGTCGGATCTCGACAAGCAGACGCCCTACAACACCTACCTGATCAAGGGCCTGCCACCGACGCCGATCGCCAATCCGGGCAGGGCGGCGCTTGAGGCGGTCGCCAACCCGTCGCGGACGTCGGATCTCTATTTCGTGGCCGATGGCACCGGTGGGCATGTGTTCGCCGCGACCCTCGACGAGCACAACAACAACGTCAAGCGGTGGCGCAAGCTTGAGGCTGAAAAGGCCGCCGCCGCTGCGAAAGCGGCAGAGCCAGAGCCAGCCCAGGAATAATCCGCCCGATATCTGCAATTACGCTTGTGGATGATACGGCTCCGGTGCGCTTGACCCTTGCGGTCGACCGTGCCGGAGCCGTACACATTCATGCATCAATTCAAAGTTCTGCAGCCTCTTTGCCCGCCGGTTGGCGCGCGGATGTTGTAGGGGCCGGAGGAGAAAGTGATGCCGCTGCAATCCATGACAGGATTTGCCCGCCGTGAGGGGACCTCCGGGCGCTATCGCTGGGCATGGGAATTGCGCTCGGTCAACGGCAAGGGGCTCGATCTCAGGCTGCGGCTGCCGACAGGCACCGAACATCTGGAGACCGAGGTGCGCAAGCTGGCGGCAGAGAGCTTTTCGCGTGGCAATATGCAGGTCAATCTCAGCGTCAGCGCCAGCGAGGCCGGTGTCGAAACCGTCGTCAATCAAAACGCTCTGGCCGCCGTCCTATCGTTGCGCGAGCAGTTGCGCGACGTCATCGATCCGGCTCCGCTGCGCCTCGACACGCTGCTTTCCATTCGCGGCATTGTCGATTTCCGCGAGCCGGAGGAGCGGGAGGGCGAGCGCGCCGCGCGTGATGCGGACCTGCTTTCCGGACTGCGGCTGGCGCTCTCCGACATGACATCCATGCGCGAAAGCGAAGGGTCGGCGCTCTATGGGGTTCTTCTCGAGCAGGTCGACAGAATCGAACTGCTGGCCCGTGAGATCGAAGCGGACCCGTCCCGCAGCGTGACGTCGATCACAATCCGACTTGCCAGCCAGGTGGCGCTGGTGATGGACGGCGGCTCGATGGTCGATCAGGACCGCCTCTACGGCGAAGTGGCGCTGCTGGCGGCCAAGGCGGATATCCGCGAGGAGATCGATCGCCTGCGCACCCATGTCACGGCCGCCCGCGATCTTTTGAAGAAAGGCGGCCCGGTCGGCCGCAAACTCGATTTCCTTTCCCAGGAATTTAACCGCGAATCAAATACCATCTGTTCCAAGTCGAATGCCGCGACGGTCACCGCCGCCGGTATCGAACTGAAGGTCGTCATCGACCAGTTCCGTGAACAGGTCCAAAATCTGGAGTGACCATGAGCCCGCCATCTTCCAAAGCCATTCAGCGCCGCGGCCTCATGCTGGTGATTTCCTCGCCATCGGGCGCCGGAAAGTCGACGATTGCGCGAAACCTGCTCGAAGCCGATCCGCATATGAGCATCTCCGTCAGCGTCACGACGCGCAAGCGCCGGCCGAGCGAGATCGAGGGCCGTCACTACTTCTTCAAGTCGATCCGCGAGTTCGAGGGACTGCGCCAGACGGATGCACTGCTGGAATGGGCTGAGGTTCACGGCAATTTCTACGGTACGCCGCGTGACGCCGTGGAAGCTGCGATGTCGCAAGGGCAGGACATGCTGTTCGATATCGACTGGCAGGGCGCCCAGCAGCTTCAGGAAAAGATGGGCGGCGATGTCGTGTCGATCTTCATCCTGCCGCCGACCATGGCCGAACTGCAATCCCGCCTGCACCGCCGCGCCGAGGATAGCGAAGAGGTCATCGCCACGCGGCTGGCCAATTCCCGCGCCGAGATCGAGCACTGGCTGGAATACGACTATATCGTCGTCAACGAGGATCTCGACAGCGCCTTTGCCTCCGTCCAGGCCATCGTCGAGGCGGAACGCCTGCGCCGCGACCGGCGCCCGGGCTTGTTCGAGTTCGTCAACGGGCTTTTGACGGAAACGCCGAAGCTGTAAGCGCGCGGTACGCTCCCTCTTCTCCCCAGCGGGGAGAAGGTGGCCCGGAGGGCCGGATGAGGGGGCCAAACACTCAGAATGTGCCGAACCGCCCCCTCATCGCCTCGCATACCCTCAGCACTTCTCCCCGCGGGGGAGAAGAGGGAGACCGGAGTTGGCGCATGAAATCCGTAGGTTAAAACTGCACTCGTAGTGACGTTGGCAGGGTCGAACCCGGAGGCTCGCTGTCAGGCTGCATTCAAAGGCAATTCGCCAGCCGGCAGAACTCTTCCACCGAAAGCGTTTCAGCCCGCCGCTTCGGATCGATTTCGGCTCTTGCGAGCAGCGCTTCCCCGCCGATCGATTTGACGCTCTGGCGCAGCATCTTGCGGCGCTGGCCGAAGGCGGCCATCGTCACTTTTTCGAGGTCCGCAGCCGAGCAGGGGATCGGGTTTGCACGCGGCTCGAGATGCACCACCGACGAGGTGACCTTCGGCGGCGGCGAGAAGGCCTGCGGCGGCACGTCGAAAGCCATGCGCGCCTCCGTCCGCCAGCCGCAGAGCACGCCAAGGCGGCCGTAATGGTCGTCGTCGGCATCGGCCACGATGCGCAGACCGACCTCGCGCTGGAACATCAGCGTCATCGACTGGTAGAACGGCGGCCATGCCTTCGGTAAAAGCCAGTTGACCAGCAATTGCGTGCCGACATTGTAAGGCAGATTGGCAATGATCTTGACCGGGCCTTGCGCGACGAGTTCCTCGAACGGCGTCTTCAGCGCATCGCCTTCGATCACGTCGAGGCGCCCGGGATAGAAATCGGCGATTTCGGCAAGGGCCGGCAGGCAGCGGGAATCCCGCTCGATCGCAATGACCTTTTTGGCGCCAAGCGACAGGATGGCACGGGTGAGACCGCCGGGACCGGGCCCGACCTCGATCACTGTCGCGTCTTCGAGCGGACCGGCCGTGCGGGCGATCTTCTGGGTGAGGTTGAGGTCGAGCAGAAAATTCTGGCCGAGCGCCTTCCTGGCGTCGAGGCCATGGCGGGCGATAACATCGCGCAGCGGCGGCAGTCCGTCGATCGCCGCCATCAGCTTTGGCTCCGCAAGGCATTGTCGGCCAGTTGCTGCGCCATCCGGAGTGCTGCCAGCAGGCTGTCGGCGCGGGCAATGCCCTTGGCCGCCAGGCTGAACGCCGTGCCGTGATCCGGCGAGGTGCGAATGAAAGGCAGGCCGAGCGTGACATTGACGCTGTCGTCGAAGCCGAACGCCTTGGCAGGGATCAGCGCCTGATCATGATACATGCAGATCGCCACGTCATAGGTTGCGCGGGCGCGATCGTGGAACATCGTGTCGGCGGGCAGGGGGCCGGTGATATCGACGCCCTCGGATTTCAGCCGCTCGATGACCGGGCGGATGATCGCATCGTCTTCCAGACCCAGCGCGCCGTTTTCGCCGGCATGCGGGTTGAGACCCGCGACGGCGACACGCGGAGAGGCGAGCCCGAAGCGGTCGCGAAGGTCGCTCACGGTGATCGCGCAGGTCCGGTAGATCAGGTCGGAGGTCAGTTGCGCCGGCACATCCTTCAAGGGGATGTGGATCGTCACCGGAACGGCCATCAGTTTGGGTCCGGCGAGCATCATCACGGGCAGCAACGGCTTGCCGGTCAGGCGCTGCCCGATATCGGCGAGAAATTCGGTATGCCCGGGGAACTGGAAGCCAGCGTCGTAGAGGACGGATTTGGCGATCGGATTGGTGACGATGGCAGACGTGGCCCCCTCCATCGTCAGCCGGACGGCCGTTTCGATGGCGCCGGTGATCGCGCCGGCGTTGGCGGAGTCCGGCTGGCCAGGCGTGACAGGGGACGCGCAGGGGACCGGAAGCACCGGCAGCGCGTCACGAAAGGCGGTTACAGCCCCGGTGCAATCCGTTTCGCGGATCGCAACGTCGCAGCCGAGGAGACGGGCGCGGTCGGCAAGCGCCGCGGGGTCGCCGATCAGGATGAAGGGTGGTGTCTGCCAGGCCTGCCTGTTCATCCAGACGGCAAGGCTGATGTCGAGGCCGATCCCTGCCGGATCGCCCATGGTCAGGGCGAGCGGCCTGTCGCGCATTGGAGGCATGAGGACGCGGCTACTTTTCGACGATCTGCGCCTTCTTGCGCAGTTCCTCGATATACTTCTTGCTGTTCGGATCTTCGCCATCCTGCTTCTTGCCGAGGTCTTCGGCGCGGAAAACCATTTCAGCGGCGAGATCGTCGGAAACCTGACGCTTCTTGCAGATGGCGAGATACTCGACGCCCCTGTCGGTCACGCGGGTTCCGGTCGTGGTGCCGTCGCCGGCCTTTTCGATCAACGGTTTCCAGTCGGCGGGAAGTTCCTGTGCCATCATGCGGCCAAGGTTGCGGATCGAGACGTCCCGCATCGTGGCGGCAAAGACCTTGGCCTGATCGCAGCCGGGATATTTCTCGCGCGAGGCATTGGCTTCCGCCTGGCGCTTGCCGATGATGGCGTTGCGCTTGGAGGCCGGCACGACGAAGATCACCTGCTGCAGGAAATATTCCGTCGTCACCGGCTTGTTGCCGCCGTTTTCCTGCATGCGCCGGACGAGATCCTCGTTCGAAAGGCGTCCGCCACCGCCACCGCCGCCGAAACGGGCATTGACGACGCGCGGCCAGCTCATGGCAACGGCGACATAGTTTCTGAAGTGGTCGATGCCGACGCCGGCCTGGTCGAGAACATGCGACAGCTGTTCCACCGTCAACTTGTTGCCGGCGGCAAAACGCCCGACGGCGCCGTCGACCTCCGTCGTGCTGACGGAAGCGCCGACCCTCAAAACTTCCTCTCGCTTCAGGGATTCGTCAATCATCTGCTGGCGGGCGGCATCCGCGCCGCCGCTCTGCCGCTGCAGCCGCATGAAGGCGGCGCGTTTGGCGATATCTCCGGATGTGATGGGCGCACCGTTGACGACGGCGACCACCTTGCTTGCGGCGAAGGCCGCCGGCGCGGAGGCAAATGCCAGGCCGCAGGCAAGGATCATTGCCGAAACCGTGCGCGTGATCGAAAGTTTCCCGCCCATTCCCTATCCTTTTCGTTTTCCGCCGAACGTGACGTGTCCGGAGGCCATGGTCTTCAGGCCAAACGCCGTCGTCCTGCGCATTTTCTTTGCAAGGATGCATAATACATGCGGCCGAACAATGACAAGGCCTGCCGATCACAGCAAATAGCGGTTTCCGCTGTCGTTCACCTGCGGCAATGCTTTTGAGGTGCGATTGCCGCAGGTGTGGAGAGAACGCCGTGGCAGCGGCGTGTCTCAGTTCAAGCCGTCGAATTTCGTATCGCCGACGTCGATGTCGCCGAGTGTACGGAAGCTGATGCGTGCGCCGATCGACCAGTCGTTGGCGACGGACTGATCGGTATCGCGCTCTTCCTTATAGACGAGCGAGAAGATCGTATCCCGGTCGTCATAGGTGATGCCGACGCCGTTGCGGGTAATGACATTGCTGTTCAGGTCGTAGGTGACCGATCCGAACACCGACCAGTAGTCGGCGAACTTGTAGGCCGCGGCCGTCTGGATTTCATCCTGGTCGCTTGTCGATCCATAGAGCGGTTGCGCCTGAATGCTGGTGTAGGTGACGGCCGTCTGCCAGAGGATACCCTGGTAACCCACAGTGGCATCGGCCCGCCGCATATCGAAATTGCTCTCGTCGAAACGGCTGCTGAAGCTTGCGGTCAAGCCGGAGGGCGCGTCGATGCCGACCATGGCCACGTAATCGGAGCGATCGGTTTCCAGGCCGGAATCGGATCCGGCCTTGACCAGGTCGTCGGTTGCAAAGGAATTCAGCCCGCCGAGATGGAAGGATTGGCCGGCAATCGCCCGGACGGCGTAACCGTTGCCGAGCGCGCCGGTATAGCGGAAGCCGAGATTGGCCCGCGTTCCGCCTTCGATGCGGTCATAGCCCGAGAACTTGTCGCGGTCGAACAGCGATGTCGCGTCGAAGACGAAGCTCTGGGCGTCCTCGTTCGGCAAGCCGCCGGCATATTCCTCGTCCGGACGGGCAAAGACCTGGGCGATCGGCTCGAGGATATGGCTGCTGTACTCGGTGGTCATCAGGATCGGGTAGCGGGCATCGATACCGGCTGTCAGCATGCGCCGCGTGGCGGCATCATCGTCATAGTAGTTGCCTGTATAGCCGCCGCCCGGATCGGACATGGTTGTTCCGATCGCATCGCCGCGGGCGGCAAGGATCGGCGTCAGCGACAGGCCGCCCGGGATGATGAAATTGCGCTTCCATTCCAGCTCGGCGCTCAGGCGGTGGTACGTGCCGTCGAGGCCGGGAAAGCGATCGACCACACCCGGTATCGTCAATTCGTCCTGACGGTTGCGGTTGATATTGGTCAGGTTGACATCGGCCGTCAGTTCGCCACCGAACACCGGCTGGGGGTGCGTATAGGAATAGTCGAGAACCTGGGCCACGGCCTGCTTGTTTTCGGCCAGGCTGTTCGGATCGGCATCCTGGATGTCGAAATAGAAGGCGCGCGCGTCGAAATAATTGCGCTTGCCGAGACCGGTCAGGTAGGCCTGATTGGTCAGGGTCGTGCCGTCGAAGGTCGACAGCTCATAGGTCTTGGCGAAGTTGTTGTCGCTCTGCACCAGCACGTCCCAGCCGAACGTCCAGCGTGGATTGATCTCGAACTTCGCCTGGGAGCCGATCATGCCGCGGTTGGTTTCCTGGGCGTCGACGGTGTTGCCGGTAAAGCTGCCACGGTTCAGCTGGCTGATGCCGGCCATGCTGAGAACATGTTCGCCGTTTTCGAAGCGCTGGCGGAATTCGCCCTGAAGCAGGAATCCCTGACGGGTCAGGCCGGTTGCCGTCACTGTCGCATCCATATAGGGCGAAATCGCCCAGTAATAGGGAATGCTGACGCCGGCACCGAGCTTCTGGGTGTAGCGGAAACTCGGAAACAGGAAGCCGCTCTTGCGCTTGACCGTCTGGTCGGGAACCTCGAGGACCGGCAGGAAGAGGATCGGCTTGCCGAACAGCTCGAATTTGGCGTTCTCCATGCGAATCGTATGGGTCTTGCCGTTCTGGACGATACGCTGCGCCTTGACGTGCCAGAGCGAGCGATGATCGGGATTGGTCGCGCAGGGCGTGCAGGCGGTGTAGACGGCATTGTTGAGGATCATCTCCTCGCCGTTGCGCCGCTCACCGCTCACCGCTGCGAGTTTTGTCAGGTCGGTGGTTTCGACGCGCAGCCTTTCGATGAAGCCGTTGCCGAAGTCATCGGTCACGTCCATCTGGTCTGCATAGACCTTGTTGCCGCCCGGCTCGATCAGCTCGATTTCACCGGTCGCAATAATGCGCCCGGTCTTCTGGCTGTATTCGACCTGCTGGGCGACCATCTGGTAGCCGCCATAATTGATCTGCACGGCGCCGCGCACGATCACACGCTCGGCGTCCTTGTTGTAGACAAGCTCGTTGGCCGACAGAAGCATCTTGGCGTCTTCTGGCATTTTCGGATTGAACGAATCGATATTGGTGTCTTGTGCCCATGCGGGAGCGATCGGAGTAAACGTTTGGAACGCAACACCTGAAAGCAGAATGGCCGCCAGCAGCCTGATATGTTTGCGGTTGCCTGCCGCCACTAGCCGTCCTCCTCATGCAATAGAATCGTCGAGCCCAGCGCCATCGCTACAACAACTGGCAACCAGGCTGCAACGAACGGAGGCACAATGCCGCTGCTCCCGAATGCTTTTACAAGCACGGTGACGACATAAAGCACGAAGCCCGACAGGATTCCACCGAGAATTACCGGTCTCGATTGGTTAAACCGGCTAAATTTTAACGAGACGCTTGCAGCGATCAATGTCATTGCGACCAGAAGCAGTGGAAGCGAAAGCATGGAGTGGAATTGGGTTTCCATGCCGTAGGTCGGGAAGCCGAACGACTTTGCCACTTCGATCTTGCGTCTAAGGTCGAAAAACTGAATGGAATCAGCCTTCGTCAACGTTTCCTGAACGAATTCCGGTTTCAGATGCGTCGGCAGCTGTACCGCTGCGAGACGCTGCGGCAGCTGCCCGTTGCGCGTTTCCGTCACACCGTTAAGAAGCCAGTAACCATCTTCCAGTTTTGCTGTTGCCGCATCCTGTCTCGAAACGATCGTACCAAGCGGATCGAAATGGATCACCGTGACGTTGACCAGCGTCCTGCCCTCGTCCTGAACGGACCGGGCGCCGATGATCGTATCGTCTTTCCCATAGATCTGGCGAAGCCAGGGGATCGAGATCGCCGAGACGGCGGAAGACGAGCTTCCCCATTTTGCCTCGAGCGCTTCGGCCTGCTTGGTGCCCCATGCGGCGATCGGATTGAGCGCGATCACCGCCAGGATGCCGAACAGGAAGGCGCCGATGACGAAGGGCTGCAGGAACTGCCAGACGGAAATGCCCGCTGCGCGCGCGACCACAAGCTCATAGCGGCGATTAAGCGAGATCAGGGCCGCCATGCCGGCAAACAGTGCGACGAACGGCACCGTCTGCTGCAGGATCATCGGAATGCGGAACGTCGTCATCAAAAGGGCGCCGGTGACCGAATAGTGCGGCAGCTGCGACATGCGGTTCGAAAGTTCGCTGAAATCGATGATGAAGATCAAGGAGAAGATGCCGGCGAGGAACCAGAACGTGGTTATCGCGTAGCGCCTGAAAAAATAACGCCCGAGCGTCGTGAATATCATGGAGCCTTGTTCCCGTCAGATGCAGGTGCTGCCTTGGTCAGGCGCAGGCGAACCAGGATCTCCTTGACCTTCTGCTCCAGAGTGATCGGAATTTCAAGCCGCCTGTTTCCCAGAAGCTGTTGTATCGCCAGATAACCGGTGATGAGCGGGATCAGATACATGATCAGAATGAAGGGACGCGATTCCTCCGCGCTGTTTGCGGCGTAAAACGTCATCCAGCGGATGAACAGGCAGGTCAGCAACGCCGTGATCATCGGATGCACGCGCGCTTCGCGGTGCGACCGTGCGTCACTGCTGACGACCAGCGCGACCAGCGCGAAAAGCAGCGGGTAAATCCATTCCGTGAACCGGCGATGCAATTCCGCCTCGAAGGACATAGGATCTTTCAGGTAGATCGGATCCTTCGGGTCCGGATTCATGAGGAAGGGCAGGTCGCGGTCCTTCGCACGGATCGTGGCTTGGCCCGCTGACTTCGTCATGTCGGTCAGGTCGAAGGCGTAACTGTCGAATTTGATGATCGAGACGTTGCCGTCAGGCAGTTTGCGATGCACCTCGCCGTCCTTCATCACCAACGCCGTTCCGCTCTCGTCGACGGCACCTTCGCGCGCATAATAGACGAGCTCATAGGCGGGATCGCGCGAATCGGCGACGAAGATTCCATGCAACACGCCGCCGCTGCGCCGGGAGGCCACCTGCACATAAAGGCCGTCGCCGATCTTGCGGAAGGTATTTTCCTGGACGATCGACGACAACAGGTCGGCATGCGCGGTGGCGATCATCTTGCGCACGGCCGTACGTGAATAGGGCTCGACGAAGTTGTCGACGGTGAAGGACAAGACGCTGAGCGCAACGCCGAGATAGAGAATCGGGCGGATGATCGTCATGCGCGAGGCGCCGGCGGCGTTCAGAACAGTCAACTCGGAATCCGCGTTCATGGCCGTCAGCGTCTGCGCCACGCCGATAACCAGCGCGAAAGGCAGAATGAGCGGGATGATCGTCGGCAGGATAAGCGTTGCCAGGCGCATGAAGGCAAAGATCGACTGACCGCTGTCCGTTACCAGATTGACGCTCGTCAACGCCTGGGTCGTCCAGACGATCGCCATCAGCGGCAGGAGCGTGACAAGGAACATGCCCGTTGCCCGCTTCAGGATATAGCGTTCGATCAATTTCATGCCTGGTCCTGGCCCATCTTCCCGCCGCTTGCCCGGTATGGCTTCGCCGGTACGCCTCTTGCCGGTTCGTCTGTCCCTATCGCGCTCATTGAACGGGTTTGCAAGTTTTCCACGACAACCAAATTGTAAAAGGGCAGGGCTAAGGCTCGGCAAAGAATGATGGTTAACAGCATGTAAACACAAGGGTGCGTCTTGCCAAGGCCATCAAAACGAAGAAGGGTGCACGGACCTGTTTCCGGGCTTGCGGTTGATGGCGAATGTTTGCCACTGTAACCGCCATGTAACATACAGGCGTCCGCCTGGGGTCATTCTGGAGTCTCTTCATGTCATTGAAATTCGAAATCGGTTTCAGCAAATCGGTACGCCTGTCCGGTGGCCTGGCGATCCTGCTCAAGACTCTTGACGGAAAAGAGGCGGCCGGGACCGCGGAAGCCGATCCCGAAGCAATTCTTTCCAAGGCCGCGAGAATCGCCAAGTTCAAGGCGAAGTCGCTGAGTACGCTCGACGTGGTCGCGCCGCATGGATCGCCGGTCGATCGCATTCTTGTCCTCGGCCTCGGCGATGGTGCCAGCCTTGCCGCGCATGACTGGCTGAAGGCCGGTGGTGCCGCCGCGTCGAAAATCCGTGGTGCCGACAAGGTCGCGATATTCCTCGATGCGCCGGGCGTCGAGGTTTCCGGCAAGGCGGCCGCCGATTTCGCGCTCGGCATGGAGATGAATGCCTACAGCTTCGATACCTACAAGACGACGAAGAAGGACGACGACGACCAGAAGGGTCCGCCGAAGCCGGTGAAAGTGACGATCGTCACCGGTGCCGTCATTGCCGCCAAGAAGGCGGCGGTGAATTCGCAGGCGATCGCCGAAGGCGTCTTCATCGCTCGTGATCTGGTCAATGAACCCGCTAATATCCTCGGCCCGGTCGAATTCGCGGCCAAGGCGAAGGAGCTGGAGAAGCTCGGCGTCGAGGTCGAAATCCTCACCGAGCGCGAAATGAAGAAGCTCGGCATGGGCGCGCTGCTGGGCGTGGCGCAGGGCTCGGTCCGGCCGCCGCGCCTGGCGGTCATGCAGTGGAAAGGTGGAAAACCGAAAGACAAGCCGGTGGCTTTTGTCGGCAAGGGCGTCGTTTTCGACAGTGGCGGTATTTCGATCAAGCCGGGCGCCGGCATGGAGGACATGAAGGGCGACATGGGTGGTGCCGCTGCCGTCACCGGCCTGATGCACGTTTTGGCAACGCGCAAGGCCAAGGCCAATGTGGTCGGGATCATCGGGCTCGTGGAAAACATGCCGGATGGCAATGCCCAGCGTCCGGGCGACATCGTCACCTCGATGTCCGGCCAGACGATCGAGATCATCAACACCGACGCCGAAGGCCGGCTCGTGCTCTGCGATGCGCTCTGGTATTGCAACGACCGCTTCAAGCCGCAGTTCATGGTCAATCTGGCGACGCTGACCGGCGCCGTCATGGTGGCGCTCGGCAGTCATCATGCCGGCCTGTTCACCAATGACGACAGGCTTGCGGGACAACTGACGGCGGCGGGGCTGACGACGCAGGAACGGCTGTGGCGCCTGCCGCTCGGCAGGGAATATGACAAGATGATCGACAGCAAGTTCGCCGACATGAAGAACACCGGCGGCCGCTACGCCGGCTCGATCACCGCGGCGCAATTCCTCAAGCGCTTCGTCAAGGATACGCCCTGGGCGCATCTGGATATCGCCGGCACCGCGATGGGCTCGCCCACCGACGAAGTCAACCAGTCCTGGGGCTCGGGCTTCGGCGTGCGTCTGCTGGATGAACTGATCCGCGCCAACTACGAGAGCTGATCTGAACCGTGACGGAAATCCTGTTCTACCATCTGACCGAATCCAAGCTCGAAGACGCGCTGCCGCCGCTGCTCGACCGCTGTGTCGAACGCGGCTGGCGCGTCGTCGTGCAGACTGTGGCCGACGAGCGCCGCGACATGCTCGACAATCATCTGTGGACCTACCGCGACGACAGCTTTTTGCCGCATGGCACGGATGCCGCCGAGTTTGCCGGGGACCAGCCGATCCTTTTGACGGCAGGAGAGGGTAACGATAACGCCGCCACCGTCCGCTTCCTGATCGACGGAGCAGAGCCGCCACCGGTCGGCGGCTATGAACGGGTGGTGTTCATGTTCGACGGTTATGATCAGGCTCAACTGGAGGGCGCGCGCGGGCATTGGAAGACGCTGAAGGGCGAGGGGCATGCGCTGACCTATTGGCAGCAGAATCAGGACGGGCGTTGGGTGAAGAAGGCTTAGCTTGAAGGGCAACGGCGTCGATGGAACGTATGGACGAGAAATCTTGGCAAGCGATTCCCGGCGGCGAAGCGCTGATCGCCTATTTCGGGCATGTTCCGTTTTTCCATGATGGCGAGATTACGCAGGTGGTTCTCAATCGACGCTCTGCCAGCACAATCTCAATTCATATTTGGGGAATGGACAACATCGATCCCGTTAAACACGCTGTGGTGACGCTGTTGATCGATGATATCATCGATCTTGAGCTCGAAAACTTCAGCCCACAGAATGTTATCGGCGATCTGATCATTCGCCCCTTGCCAGAACGTGACGATCGCAGGGTTTATTATCCCAGGAGTCAAACAGAGGGTGATGTCGAGATCGTATTTGTACCGATTTACGGGTTGGCCGGTGTTATTCGCGCAGGCTCGGTATCTCTGACTTTCGTCCCGGGCAAACCCCGGGACGCTTAGATCAGCCGAACCAATCAATCGAAAAACGCATCCACGAACTTGCGCCGACCCAGCATGAACGCATCGGCGACATGCCGCAGCGGAGCGAGATCGACGTCGGATTTTTTCGCCTTGATGATCTCGGCGAAGCGGGCGTAGAGGGCGGGGTATTCCTGTTCCGGCTCGTCATGCACGAGCTTGCCGTCGATCGACAGCTTGGCGCCGCCTTCGGACAGAACCATCATGCCGGCATCGGTTTCGGCAACGATGTCCCAGCTCTGGTGGCCGGTCTGGCGCCAGTCGAACTCGGCCGAGACGGGCAGGTTGTTGGCATCGCTGAAGACGATCGACGCGGCGATCGGGGCGTCCTTGTTTTCCGGGAATTCCAGCGTCGCCGAGGTGATGAACAGCGGGTTCGGCAGGATATGCGTGACGATCGACAGCGCGTTGATGCCCGGATCGAAGACGCCGAGGCCGCCCGCTGCCCAGATCCAGTCCTGGTTCGGATGCCAGTGGCGCACGTCTTCCTTCCAGATCACCTTGACATCGTTGATTTTCGTGGAGGCGAGAAAGGCCTTCGCGGCTTCGACGGCTGGCGCATAACGCGAGTGCCAGCTGGCAAACAGCGACAGGCCCTTCGAGGCTGCAAGCGATTCCAGGTCGGCGACTTCGCTCAGCGTCGCGCCTGGCGGCTTTTCGAGGAACACATGCTTGCCGGCCTCAAGCGCGGTGCGGGCAGCCGCATAGCGGAACTGCGGCGGCATGCAGAGCGAGACGGCATCGATGGCCGGCACTGCTTCGAGCATCGCCTCGATCGACTTGAAATTGTCGATGCCATCGACGACGCCATGGCGGCTGGCGGCGGCGATCAGGTTGTAGTCGCTGTTCTTCGCGATGGAGGGAAGATGCTGGTCGCGGACGATCTTGCCGACGCCGACGATCGAGATATTGATGGGGCTCATGGTGTTTCGCTCGATTTGTATGACTTTATGACGGGCTTTGTAGCAGAAAGAGAAGTGCGGGCAAGCGGCTGTCACGACGCATAAACGATGACACGCGGACAATCGCGACTGCCGGTGGTGGACAATAGCAATGCCGCGCTATTTGGATAGTCTGCAAGTCAAAACAGGAGTGCCCATGCCCCCGATCATTCGAAAAGCCAGCCGCGCCGATCTCGATATCCTGATCGACTGGGCAGCCAGGGAGGGCTGGAATCCCGGTCTCGACGATGCGCCGGCCTTCTGGGCCGCCGATCCGGAGGGCTACTGGATCGCCGAGGAGGGGGGCACGACAGCGGCGGCGCTGTCGCTGGTGCGCTACGACGAAAGCTATGCCTTCCTCGGCTTCTACATGGCGCATCCGGATTTTCGCGGGCAGGGGATAGGGCTCAGGCTCTGGCAGGCGGCGGTGGCGGAAGCGGGCGGGCGCACGATCGGGCTCGACGGCGTGGTGGCGCAGCAGGACAATTACCGCAAATCCGGCTTCGTCTATGCCCACGCCAATTTTCGCTATGGCGGCGAAGTCCAGTGCACGGAGCCACCCGGCACCGAGCTTGTGTCCGTCTCTCCGGTCCATGTGCCGATGCTGGCCGACTATGATGCACGGTTCAATCCGGCCCGGCGCGATGCATTCCTGCGCGAATGGCTGAAGGCGCTCACAACGCGCGAGAGCTTTGCCTTGCTGCGAAACGCGGAGGTCCTCGGCTACGGCACCATCCGCGCCTGCCGCGAGGGCCACAAGATCGGCCCGCTGTTTGCCGATACCGAAACCGGCGCCGATCTGATCTTTCGCAAGCTGGTGACCAGCGTCGGCGGCGGTCAGGTCTATCTCGATATCCCCGAACCGAACGCGGCGGCGCGGGCGCTGTGCGATCGCTACAATCTGAAGCCGGTGTTCGAGACGGCGCGGATGTATCGCGGCCCGGTGCCGGAGCTGCCGCTCGGGCAGATCTACGGGATTACCACGTTCGAGCTGGGATAGGGTGAGGTCGGGATATCAGGTCCAGGCGAGGAGATTGTGATGCCCGCCGATGATCACGATACTGGCAAAGACGCTGATCACCAGAAGCACGACGAGAACCCAGAACAGCCTGCCGGACGCCTGAGCGTCATCGGTAAGGACAGGTTCCTTGTTGCGCAGCGCGTTCATCGCGTGCCGGGGGTCACCCCATTTGACGCGCCGGAACCGGAAGGCATTTTGCGTTTCGTGTTTCATGGAAGGCAAGGTTAAAGCCTTCATTTGAATGGTGCCTTAAACCCTTTGGTAAAATTTTAGCGTCTGCTTGTGGATAAGGATCTCTCGCAAGCGAATCCGCCGCGGCCGGCTATCGCTTTCGCGCAATGGCCTTGCGCAGTGCTGCAAACACGCGCTCGTCCTGGGACTGCGAGACATTGAACCGCAGAAAGCTGGAAGCCGATTGCGACAGGCTGAACACATTGCCGGGGGCAAGAACGATATTGTCTGCCAGCGCTTGCCTGGCGACATCTGCCGAATCAAGGTCATCGGGCAGGCGGCTCCAGAGAAACAAGCCGGCCTGGGGCTCGATCCACGGTACGAGCCCAAGGTTTTTCAGCCGGGCGTTGACCTCGGCCATGGCGCGCGAGAGGCGATGGCGCAGCCCTTCCATATGCTTGCGGTAGCTGCCGTCGCGCAGCACATTCAGCACCAGTTCGGCGGTGAGCCGGCCGCCGCCGAATGTGGTGGCGATCTTCAGGTCGATCAGCCCTTCGATCCAGTCCGGGCGGGCGGCGATGAACCCGCAGCGCGCCGATGCCGACAGGGTCTTGGAAAAGCTGCCGATATGGACGACTCGGTCAAGACCATCGAAGGCGGCGAGCCTTGGGGCGGGCACATGCTCGAAATCGGCGAAGATGTCGTCCTCGATAATGGTGAGGCCGGCCTGTTCGGCAAGCTTCAGCACCCGGTGCGCCGTTACCGGCGACAGCATCGCCCCGGTCGGATTGTGGATGGCGGAATTGGTGATGTAGAGCCGCGGCCTGTGTTCCTGCAGCGCCTTCGCGAACTGTTCGATATCCGGGCCTGTGGGCGTATAGGCAACGCTGACGATACGGGCGCGATGGGCGCGCAGCAGCGCGTGAAAATTGAAATAGCAGGGATCATCCACCATGACGGTGTCGCCCGGCTCGAGCAGAAACCGGCACAAGAGATCCAGCGCCTGCGTTCCCGATTCCGTCAGCATGATCTGGTCCGGCGATGCATCGATGCCGTGATCACCCATTCGGCGCGCGATCAGCTGGCGCAAAGGCGGCAGGCCAAGCGGCGTGCCGTAGTCGGCGAGCGACGGACCATCAGTGCGCGACAAGGTCCGCAAGGCGCGGCGTATGCCGTCGTCCGGCATCCAGGAGGGCGGCAGCCAGCCGCATCCCGGCTTGAGATCGTCGCCGCCGGCGTCCAACGATTGGCGCGATACCCAGAAGGGATCGACGGCCCGGTCCAGTTTCGGCCCGATTTCCGACAAAGCAAGGGGCACCGCCTGACTTGCCACGTAGAAGCCCGAGCCTGCACGCGCCTGGATCACGCCTTCGGCGGCAAGTCGGTCATAGGCTTCGACCACGGTGGACGTGGAAACCTGCAGGGCTCGTGCAAACGCCCGGATCGACGGCAGCTTGTCACCGGCCGTAAGGCTGCGGCCGGCAATGCGCTGCCTGATCGTGGCGATAACCGCGGCGATACGGGTGCCGTTCTTTGTCTTGTCGAGCATCTGTACGGGATCCGATACCATAACAGTTTTGCCAAACTGTACACGACTGTTGCTGGCATTGCCAGCCGCCGCCGCCGATAAGGGCGAAACGAAGGAGTGTGACATGGACCGGATGGCGAGCGGATGGATCAACGGACTGATCGGCGTGGTGATCTTCAGCGGCTCGCTGCCCGCGACCCGCGTGGCGGTGATGCAATTGGACCCGGTGTTCCTGACGGTGGCGCGCGCGGCGATTGCCGGCCTCCTGGCGCTCTGCCTGCTTCTCGCCTTCCGGCAGAAGCGGCCCTCGCGCAACGATATCGTCTCGCTCGCGGTCGTCGCCTTCGGCGTCGTCCTTGGCTTTCCGCTGCTGACGGCGCTGGCGCTCCAGCACGTTACCTCGGCGCATTCCATCGTCTTCATCGGCCTGCTGCCGCTGTCGACGGCGATCTTCGGCGTGTTGCGCGGCGGCGAACGGCCAAAACCGGCCTTCTGGATATTCTCCGCTCTCGGCAGCGCACTGGTGGCCGGTTTTGCCCTTGTGCAGGGCGGAGCGGCGTCACCTGTGGGCGATGGGCTGATGCTTGCCGCCATCATCGTCTGCGGGCTCGGTTATGCCGAAGGGGCAAGGCTGTCGCGCACGCTGGGCGGCTGGCAGGTGATTTGCTGGGCTCTGGTCCTGTCGCTGCCGGTGATGATCGCCCTGTCGATAACCTTCATGCCGGCAACGTTCTCCAACGTTGCGCTGCCTGCCTGGCTCAGCCTTGCCTACGTGTCGCTGTTCAGCATGCTGATCGGTTTCATCTTCTGGTATCGCGGCCTTGTGCAGGGCGGCATCGCCGCCGTCGGCCAGTTGCAGCTGCTGCAACCGTTCTTCGGGCTGGCACTGGCGGCAACCCTGCTGGATGAGCCGGTGACGTGGGCGATGCTGGCGGTCACCGTCGCCGTCATCCTCTGCGTCGCCGGCGCGCGAAAATTCGCACGGTAGGATCGGGCGCGGGGGACTTTTCCCAAAAGAGATTTTACACTTCGGTCTTCATCGAAGCATTCCGGCGTTTAGGTCGCTATAGCGGGATGGAATTTGGCAATCCTTCTGATGCGAGACGATCATGATACCGGACACGATAGACTTGAAAAAGGAACTGGCGCTGCTCATGGCGCTCGCAACGCTCTGGGGCGCATCCTACACCTTCATCAAGATCGGCGTGGAGACCATTCCGCCGATCACGCTGATTGCCACCCGCACCCTGATCGCCGGCCTGCTGTTGCTGGCGGTTCTGCGCTTTCGCGGGCTTTGCCTGCCAAAGGATAGGGCGACATGGGGCAGGTTCCTGTTTCAGGCCTGCCTGAACAGCGCGATCCCCTTCACGCTGATCGCCTGGGCGGAAAAGACCGTCGATGCCGGTTTGGCCGCCATCCTGAATTCGACAACGCCCATCTTTGCCTTTCTCCTGACCGCCCTCCTGACGCGCCATGAACCGGTGACGGGACGCAAGCTGTTCGGCGTTATCACCGGGATCGCGGGAATTACCCTTGTCGTCGGTCTGGAAGCACTGAACGGTGCCGGTGACCAGCTGCCGGCCCAGCTCGCCATCGTCGCCGCGACGATCTGCTATGCGGGTGCCGCCATTTTCGGCCGCGGCTTCAAGTCGCTCGATCCGATGATGCCGGCGGCGGGCTCTCTGATCTGCGGCGCCGTCATCCTCATGCCGCTTAGTCTTGCGATCGACCGGCCATGGACATTGGCGCCGTCCACAGGCTCGATTCTCGCCTTGCTGGGCCTCTCGGTGTTTTCAACGGCATTGGCCTTCGTCATCTATTTCCGGCTGGTGCACACGCTGGGCTCCGTGGGCACGACCGCACAGGCCTATCTGCGCGTTCCCATTGGCGTGGCGATTGGCGTTGTCTTTCTGGGAGAGAGTGTCAGCGGCACCGCATTGGTGGGGCTTGCCTGCGTTATCACCGGCGTCGCGGCGATGACCATCCCGGCGCGTAGGCGGGTCATGATTGTGTAAAGGCGAGAACGGCACACGAAAGAAAATGGCGGGATTAGCCCGCCATTCAGACAGCCGACAAAGTGCGCCGGATTCGATTTTTGAAAGGCAAAACTTGTCCCGGATGCCCGCCGCAAGGGCGAGCATGAAGGAGGAGACTAGGTACTCAAAACAGTCAACCCGAAGGCCGCCGATCAGCCCGCCATCGCCTGTTCGTATTCGTCGGACAATGTCATCCAATGTTCCTCGGCCTTGGCAAGCTTGGCGACGACCTCGGCGCGTTCCTTGACCTTGGCGGCGGCCTTTTCCGGGAACTTGTCGTAGAGGTCCTGGTCTTCAAGCTCCTTGTCGAGGGCTTGAATCTGTTTGTTCAGTTTTGCCGTCAAGGATTCGACATCGTTGATCTTTTTCTTCAGCGGCGCGAAGGTTGCGCGCTTGTCGGCATTGGCCTTGCGCTGCTCGGCCTTGCTGAGTTGCTCCTCGCCGCCATTGCCCTTGTTCTTGCCGCCCTTGCCCCTGGAACTCTGGACGATGGTTGCGCGGTAGTCTTCAAGATCGCCGTCATAGTTGGAGACGGTACCGTCTTTCACCAGCCACAGCCGGTCGGCCGTTGCCTCGATCAGGTGGCGATCGTGCGAGATCAGGATGACGGCGCCGGTATATTCGTTCAGCGCCTGGATCAGCGCATTGCGGCTGTCGATATCCAGATGGTTGGTCGGCTCATCGAGGATCAACAGGTTCGGCGCATCGAAGGCGGCAAGACCCATCAGCAGACGGGCCTTTTCGCCGCCGGAGAGATCCTTGGCCGGCGTACTCATCTTGGCGGTCGCAAGGCCCATCTGGGCGACGCGGGCGCGTACCTTGCCTTCGGTCGCACCCGGCATGCGCTGGCGCACATGCTCGACGGCATCATGCTCGGGGATCAGGTCGTCCAGCTGGTGCTGGGCGAAGAAACCGATCTTCAGGCCCGGCGCCGTCTGGACAGAACCGCCGGTGGCCGGCAGGCGGCCGGAGATCAGCTTGGCGAAGGTGGACTTGCCGTTGCCGTTCGAGCCGAGAAGGGCGATGCGGTCGTCGGTGTCGATGCGCAGCGACAGGTGCTGCAGGATCGGCTTGCCCGGCGTATAGCCGACGGAGCCGCTTTCCAGCGCGATGATCGGCGAGGCCGCTTCCTTTTCCGGATCGGGAAACTTGAAGCCCTGGACGTGATCCTCGATGACCGAAGACACCGTGCCCATGCGCTCCAGCGCCTTGACGCGGCTCTGCGCCTGGCGAGCCTTGGACGCCTTGGCCTTGAAGCGGTCGATGAAGGCCTGCAGGTGCTTGCGCGCCGCGTCGTTCTTGACCTTGGCCTTGGTCTGCAACTCCATCGCCTCGGCGCGCTGGCGCTCGAACTGGTCGTAGGAGCCGCGATAGAAGGTCAGCTTCTGCTGGTCGAGATGGACGATGGCGTTGACGGCGGTGTTCAAAAGGTCGCGGTCATGGGAGATGATGATGACCGTGTGCGGATACTTGCTGATGTAGTCTTCCAGCCACAGCGTGCCTTCAAGGTCGAGATAGTTGGTCGGCTCGTCGAGCAGCAGCAGGTCGGGCTCGGAGAACAGCACGGCCGCCAGCGCCACGCGCATGCGCCAGCCGCCGGAGAAGGACGAGGCGGGACGCAATTGCGCCGCGGCATCGAAGCCGAGGCCGGCCAGAATGCTGGCGGCACGG
This sequence comes from Rhizobium herbae, assembly GCF_017873135.1. Taxonomy (GTDB): domain Bacteria; phylum Pseudomonadota; class Alphaproteobacteria; order Rhizobiales; family Rhizobiaceae; genus Pararhizobium; species Pararhizobium herbae. Next base: position 127,014 of record NZ_JAGGJV010000008.1, read on the forward strand.
GACTCAGCCGAATGCGCCTGGATATCGGCCAGCCGCATGTGGATGTCGGCGATGCGGTGCGGGTCGGTGGCGGTCTCGGCTTCGGCGAGCAGCGCCTCGCGCTCCTTGTCGGCCTTCAGCACGATCTCGATCAGCGGTTCCTCGGTGCCGGGTGCTTCCTGCGCCACCTGGCCGATGCGGGCGTTCTTCGGGATCGAGACCGAACCGGTCTCCGCCTCCATGTCGCCGGTGATGATTTTGAACAGGGTCGACTTGCCGGCACCGTTCTTGCCGACAAGGCCAGCTTTGATACCCGCCGGCAGCGCGACGCTGGCCTGGTCGATGAGAAGGCGTCCGACAATGCGGGCCGAAAGGTTGTTGAGCGTGATCATGGCCGCGTTTTGGCGGAAGTCTCGCGATAAGGCAAGGGTTTGCCGCAGTGCAATACGATCAAGCGGCGTGCGGCGCGTACGTTTTCTTCGTCCGGCCGCCGATCGCGGCGGAAAAGACGAGTACGCCGGGCCTGCCGCTGCTGCGCACGGCGCCGCGGGCAAGCTCCGCCTGGGTGAAGAGATCGACGCTGCCCGATGCGGTCAAGGCCATGGCGATGCCGGTTGACAGCGACAGGGTTTGCGCCGTGAACGTCCGGTTCGGCAAGGCGATCTGTACGCCTTCCACCGACGCGCGGATGCGCTGCGCGATCGCCTCGGCATTCTCGGCTAAGACGTCATGGAAGACGAAGGCGAACTCGTCGGTGCCGATGCGGGCGACGAAATCGTTCTTCTTGATGGATTTGCGGAACACCGGGGCCAGCTTCTTCAAGGCCTTTTCGGCGACGGCCGCGCCATGGCTTTCGCCGAGGTCGCGCAGGCCCTCGATCGTCACCAGCGCCAACGCCGCCGGGCCGGCGGCGTTGCCGTCGTCATAAAGCGCCGAAAGCTTGGCCGAAAAGGCGATCCGGTTGGCAAGGCCGGTGATGGGGTCGCGCATCGATGCCTTGCGCATCACCTCGATGTCGCTGCGAAGACCACCGAGCAGCGCCACGGTTTCGTTCATGGAGGTGGCGAACGCCCGTTCCTCGCGTTCGAAGACGGCGACGGCATCGCGCAAACGTGCGGCATCATCGGCGAACTCCGACATGCCGGCGACGGGATCGGTCTCCAGACGGTCGATGAAGCCGCGCAGCAGCGCGGCGAAGGCTTCCTTCCTGGCGATGCCATTGTTCAGTGCACCGCTCATGGCGGCAATCGACCGTACCGTGTCGGCGCGGATCGTATCGGCCGCAACCGCTGCAAAGCCGGTGAGGTGATATCGGATGCCGATCTGTTCGATCCGGTTTTGCGCAGGCTGGCTGCCAAGGGCGGCGACGTCGCGCGTCAGCTCTGCATTGTGGCCGGACAGCGCCTCGTAGAACAGTTCGTAATTGCGCGGGAAGGGCGCGACACCGAGCTTCGCCATGGTCTGCGCGACCTTGAGAAGGATCGCAGCATTCTGTGCGCCGTCGTTTCGAGACTTGTCCGTCATATCCGAGCCCTCACAAGACCGCGGGAGACGCGGTCGATCGCAAGGAAAGCTCTAGCGCATCGGGATTAAAAGACCGTCAAAAAGGGGCGGATGAACGGCCACTGAAGCATGAGACTTTGGTTGCGGTTCTACTTCGCCGGGCAGGGCCATTTCGCCTGCATGGCCAGCTGGACCAGCATGTCGGCGCTGCGGCCGCGCTCCTTCGGATTGGCCGCGACGAAGGCGCAGACGGTGTTTACCTGCTCTTCAAGCGGGATGGTGATGGGATTGCAGACATTGGCGCGGATCTTGTCCGTCACCGGCACCTTGCTCTTCGGCCGGTTGTTTTCCGCGTCGACCACGTCGGACATTTCGGCGTGATGCAGGTCGCGCGACCAGCGGTCGAGCACGCCGGCGACATAGCCGACGGTTACGGGGTGTTTCTGCTGGCAGAATGTGTTGAGGTCGTCCGCATCCATGAATTGCGCCTGTGCAGCCGGATGAAACAGCAGCAGTCCCGCAAGCCCGAGCATCCTTCGCTTCATGTCGCTCTCCCCGCCATGCCTGCCGGCAGAATAGGTCAAATCTGCGCGGGCGGAAACAGGGAGTCTCGGTACCGGCGCCTAAAGCGCCGCCGACAGGATCTGCTTGGTTGTGTCGGGCAGGGCGACGAACAGGGCGGACAGGTCCTGCCAGCCGTCCGGCTTGCGGCCCGAGACGTTTTCCGGCCAATGGCAGATGCCGTCGCCATGGATATATCCGACCCAGCGCTGCGCGTCCTCGTTTTCGAAACGCAGAACGGCAAGCTTGCCAGCCTCGAGAGCTTCGATCGGATACCAATCCATTGTCTTGCCGTCCTCCTCCTGAAAATCGAAGCGGATATTGACTCGCCTGACTTGCTCAAACCTTGTGACGGTGTTGTGACTGCCCGGAAGAACCAAATGATTTCCGCTGGTTGAGTCACTCGGCGTAATGCCGCCCCTCCGCTGCCCGCAAAAAATAGCTCATATCCAGCGCAAGGCTCGGTCCCCCAAGCGCCGTCAGTGTCATGTGGCACTGACCCCGGTGATGGGTCTGGTGGTTGAAGAAATGGGCGAGCGGCGGGGCGAGGCGCTGGGTGACGGGGGTGGGGTTGGTGATCGGGGTGTAGGTGAAGCGGCCGGCAAGGTCGGCTTCGCTCAAGGACGCGATCCAGGCGACGATGCGGTCGTCTTCGGCTGTTCGCGCCGCTGACAGGCCGGCGAGATCGTCAAACAGGATGGTGTCGAGCGAGGCGGGCGCATCGCCGGTGCCGGTGAAGCGTTTCATCCAGATGCGGTCGGCTGCCAGCACATGGTTGAGCGTCGCATGCAGCGAGCCGAAGAAGGCGCCCTTGTTCTCGCGGTATTGCGCATCGGTGAGGTTGCGCGCCGCCTCATAGAGCAGGCGATTGGCCCAGCGGTTGTAGTCGGCAAACATGCGGTAGTGATCGAGCATTGCGTCCTCCTTAGGCGATGCTTCCAGCCTATCCCATAACCGTATCGCGGTGGGTGATGCGATCGATGAAATTTACTGATTTGATTGTTGTGTGCCGTTGCCGCCGCTTACCGGCTGTGGCGTTTTCGGCCGCTGCAAGCGAAGCGCTTCGTCCGGCTGAAGGCGATTCTCGAGAGCGGCGCTGCGGTCATGGGCGGGTCGAAGCGCTGCCTCGATCTCCGCGGCGGCGTCGGGCGCTGCGTGACAGCGGCGTGAAACTTCGCCGCTCCCCCCTTGTTTTGCGCGGCATTGGCGGCTATTGAACCGCCAAATTCACGGAAAACCCAAGGGAATTGAGACAATGGCGATTGAACGCACCTTTTCGATGATCAAGCCGGACGCCACCAAGCGCAACCTGACGGGCGCCATCACCAAGATGCTCGAAGATGCAGGCCTCCGCGTCATCGCTTCCAAGCGCGTCTGGATGAGCAAGCGCGAAGCCGAAGGCTTCTACGCCGTGCACAAGGAACGCCCCTTCTTCGGCGAACTGGTTGAAGGCATGACCTCCGGCCCGACCATCGTTCAGGTTCTCGAAGGCGAAGGCGCCATCCTGAAGAACCGCGAAATCATGGGCGCGACCAACCCGGCCAACGCCGACGAAGGCACGATCCGCAAGACCCACGCTTTGTCGATCGGCGAAAATTCGGTTCACGGCTCGGACGCTCCGGAAACCGCTGCCCAGGAAATCAAGTACTGGTTCTCCGACACCGAAATCGTCGGCTGAATCAATTCTTGAGGGTTTCGGCCCGAAGGACTTGAAAAGACTGAATTTAAGAGCCGGGGCGGAAACGCTCCGGTTTTTTGTTGGGATTGAGCCCGACAGGCTCTTCGGGGTTTACCGAAAGATCCAAAGCCGAGCGAATCATTGCCTTCGGGGCCGGAGCCATTGCGCGGCGAATTCCCGTGTGTCCTCGATCATCAAACCCGAGAAAATCCCACTTTTGAACCCGATTAATTTGCGAGGGGATTACAATTCCTGCTGGTAGAAAAAACGGGTACGTACCTCACGTAAAGTGTCACGTTTTCATCTTGAACCCCTAATACTTTGGACTAAGGTCGAACGTGCTGGAGGCCGTTGGGAGGCGGCTTATCACGAAAAAAAAAAGCCAATCCTTGGGAGGAAAATGATGCAAAAGCCGGATATCGCAATACCGCCGAAAGACCTCAATATGCTCCAGACGGTTCTTGACGCTTGGTGCTCGCAGCATCGCATTCTGCGCAAGGATGCGACTGCTGAAGCGAAAATATTGATCAACGAGTACAAGCGCGGCAATCGTTCGCAGATCGCACTCATCGATGCACTTATAAACAGCACCACGCACTAGCGGCTCACCTGCCGCTTATCGTCGAGAACCCGGCCTGACAAGCCGGGTTTTGCATGGCCAGATAGATACGCGATGAACAGTCCCGCCCAGAGTGTCGTTGCCCTATTGCAACCCAAAAGGCTGGTTGCCTTCCGGATAAATCATCGCCTCATGCGCGACAGCAGAGGCTTGCACATCTCTATGTCCCGCACTTCGCCGTCGCGAAATGTTCCGGTGTCTTGCCCGCCTTGAAGACGTCCGGATTCTTGTCGTAGGCCGGGCCGACGACCAGCGCCTGCGCCGGCATGATGTCCTGATCGAGGCTGGAGGTCACCGTGGTCTTCAGCGTTTGCAGGATGGTCCCGTCCGGGCCTTTGACCTCGATCGTCACCGCATAGGGTGTGTGCTTCTTCACGCAGGTGACATCCGGGCTTTCGAGGACCACCTTGTCGAGTTTTTCAAACAGCTTGCGGTCGAGCGTCAGCGGCGGCCCGCCGGCGGGGTTTTCGAATGTAGCCACAACGGTACTGCCATCCGGAACAGGTTCGGTCTTGCTCAGCGTGATCATGTAGGTGGCATAGGCGAGGCGATAGTTGAAGATGAATATCTTGCCGGTCAGTTGCAGCGGATCGGGGCCGGTCTCGCGCTGGCAGGCGGAGAGCACCGACAGGACGGCGAGAACACCAGCGGCGAGGGGAAAGCGCTTGCTGCGGGGGCTCATGCGGTCAACTCCTTCTTCTGGCGCTGATAGTGGCGGCTCGCTTTCACGCGGTTTCCGCAGACGGTCATGTCGCACCAGGTGCGGCTGCGGTTGCGGCTGCGGTCGAGAAACAGCCATTGGCAATTAGGGCAGATCTTCAGGCGCTCCGGCTCGCCGAGAGTGGCCAGCATCAGCGCCGAACGGGCCGTTGCTGCGTCGAGCGGCGTGCAGGCGGATTTGGTCGGGTGGCGGCGGATGACGGTGGAGGCTGCGTCCAGCAGGTCGGCCAGCCGTTCGGAGGAGGCAAGCCCCAGCACTTCGGCGCGAAAATGCCGGTCGGTGGCTTCCCGGAGATCGAGAAAGGCAGCTCGGTTCTGCGGCGCGACAGGTTCGAGCGGACCGAACAGCGCCTGTTCCGCGGAGAATTTCATTGCGGCAGTGGCAAAGTCCCTCATGGCAGCGGGATCGGCATAACGGTCGATCCGGCGCTCGGCGTCGAAGCGCAGGATCACCGAATTGGCGACATCGAGCGCAAGCGCGCCACCGGAAAAACGATGCGGGGTCCAGGAAAACGTCATGCCATATCCTAACTGGTAAAACGCATTTTACCAGTTATAATGATTTTGTCATCAGTGGATGTGTCATGGCCTATTTTCTCCAGCAGCTTGCCAGTGCCCTGCCTATCGCCGCCCTTTATGCGCTGCTGGCCTTCGGCTATTCCATCGCGTTTTCCGTGACCCGGCGGGCGGACCTCACCTATGGCGCGCTGTTCGGCTTTTCCGGCCAGATCTTCCTGCTGTTTTCCGATTTTGCCTGGAACCGGCTGTGGCTGGTCCTGCCGGCGGCGCTTGCCGTCGGCGCCATTTCGGCGCTGGTCTATGCGCTCGGCGCCGGCCTCTTCATCGGCCGCTCGATCATGCGCAGGCTGGTGGCGACCTCGGCCAATACGGTCGTGGTCGCCTCGCTCGGCGTGGCGCTGGTGCTGATGGAGCTGTCGCGAATTGCGGCAAAGACCCGCAGCCTCTGGCTGCCGCCCTTCCTCAACACGCCGCTGGTCCTCTGGCCCGATCCGCAATTCCCGGTGACGCTGACGGTGATCCAGCTTCTCAATACCGTGGTGATGCTCTCCATGGTCGGGGCAGGGCATGTGTTTCTGGCGCGGTCCGCCTGGGGCCGTTCCTGGCGGGCGGTATCGGATGATGCGGGAGCCGCGGCGCTCTGCGGCGTCGACGGCAGCCGGGTGTTCGTTGCGGCCTACGGGCTTTCGGCGCTGCTGGCTGCCATCGCCGGCATTCTCGCCACGTCCTACTACGGCAACATGGATTTTGGTGCAGGCCTGATCTTCGGCGTCAAGGTGTTGTTCATCGCGGCGATCGGCGGCCAGACGGCGCCTGTGCTGGCGGCAGTGGGGGCGGCGGCGATGGGCCTGGGCGAAACGCTGTGGAGCGCCTACGGCCCGATGCTCTGGCGGGATTTTGCGATCTTCTCGTTCCTGGTCCTGCTGCTGGTGCTGACGCGCAAGGAGCAATTCCAGCCGTAATCAGTCCTTCGACCAGCGATCCCGCGCGCTGTCGTCTTCGTCCTTGGCGCTGACCCAGCCGCGCTCGATACCGTCGGCGGCGTGTTCCTTCTTCCAGAAAGGCGCCGAGGTTTTCAGGAAATCCATGATGAAATTGGCGCCGTCGAAAGCTGCCTGCCGGTGCGGCGAGGCGGTGACGACGAGGACGATGTTTTCGCCTGGCAGGATTTTTCCGTAGCGGTGGATGGCCGAGACGGCCTGTAGTCCGAAGCGGGTGACGGCCTCCTCGCAGATGCGGTTGATTTCCGCCTCCGCCATGCCGGGATAATGCTCGAGTTCAAGGGCGCTCAGCATGCCGGCCTCGTCGCGGCAGAGGCCGGAGAAGGTAACGACGGCGCCGATATCGTGGCGACCGGCGGACAGGGCTTGCACCTCGGCGGCGAGGTCGAAATCTTCGCGCTGGACGCGAACGGTGACAGGCACGCCGCCCACGGCGTCAGCCTCCGGTCATTGGCGGGAACAGCGCGATTTCCCGCGCACCGGCAATCGGCTCGTCGTGCTCGACATGTTCCTGGTTGATGGCGACGCGGATGACATTCTCATGCTCCAGCGCCGTCTCATATTCCTCGCCGAGCGTCTTCAGATGGGCGAGCAGGTCGCCGGCCGTGACGATGCCGTCTGGAAGTTCCAGCGTTTCCTCGGCCCTGCCGATCCGCTCGCGCACCCAGGCGAAGTAGACGAGGTTGACGGTCGCCATCAGTCGACCATGTGCTTGAGGCCGGCGCGGAAATAGTCGTAGCCGGTATAGAGCGTGATGGCGGCGGCGACCCAGAGAAGCAGGATGCCCATCTCGGTGGTGTAAGGCAGAACCTTGTCGCCGGCGGGGCCTGCGAGCAGGAAGGCGATGGCGACCATCTGGATCGTCGTCTTCCACTTGGCGATACGGGTCACCGGCACGCTGACCTTCAGCGCCGCCAGATATTCGCGCAGGCCGGAAACGAGGATTTCGCGGCACAGGATGATGATCGCAGCCCAGATCGACCAGCCGGCAATCGTGCCGTCGGCGGCAACGAGCAGCAGGACGGAGGCGACCAGAAGCTTGTCGGCGATCGGATCGAGCATGCGGCCGATATTGGAGGTCTGCTGCCAGATGCGCGCCAGATAGCCATCGAAAAAGTCGGTGATCGAGGCGAAGGCAAAAAGCCCCAAGGCCGTCCAGCGGGCAAAGTCCGAACTCTGCAGCCTGCCCTCGATGAAGAAACACAGGACGATCAGCGGCACGGCCAGTATGCGGGCATAGGTCAGGAGATTGGGGATGTTGTAGGCGGCAGGCGTCGTGGACATCGATTCGGGTTCTCTGCGGGTTCGTGGCTACAGATGAAAGACTTTGTGACAGCGGCGTCAACCGGTCATTGAGAGATCGGCCTGAATTATGGCGGAATTCGTCTGAACGCACCGTGAACCGGATGAGATGCATCTTCCCCGAAGGGTAAGCTCCTCTTCCACCCTGGTTTACGCTCTACTTCGCGCCGTCCTCGTGAAAATGATCGTAGACGATCCGCGCCACGGCTTCCGAAATGCCTTCGACCGCGATCAGGTCGTTGATGCCGGCGCGGGACACGGCCTTGGCGGTGCCGAAATGGTGGAGCAGCGCGCGCTTGCGCGTCGGGCCGATGCCGCCGATCTCGTCCAGCGGATTCTTGACCATCTCCTTCTTGCGCCGCGCCCGGTGCGAGCCGATGGCGAAGCGGTGCGCCTCGTCGCGCATGCGCTGGATGAAATAGAGCACAGGATCGCGCGGCGGCAGGGTGAAGCCGTCGCGGCTGCCGCCGGGCGGGAAGAAGCGCTCGCGGCCGGCCTCGCGGTCGACGCCCTTGGCGACGCCGATGGCGACGACGCAATCCTCGATGTCCAGTTCCTTGAGGATTGCCCGCACAGCCGTCATCTGGCCCTGGCCGCCGTCGATCAGGATAACGTCTGGCCAGGCCGGAAATGCGCTGTCCTCGTTGGTCTCGATGCTGCGGTCGGGTTTTCCCTCTTCCTTCAGGAGACGGGAGAAGCGACGTGTCATTACCTCCTTCATCATGCCGAAGTCGTCGCCGGGCGTGATGTCGGTCGATTTGATGTTGAACTTGCGATACTGGCTTTTGACGAAGCCTTCCGGCCCGGCCACCACCATGCCGCCGACGGCATTGGTACCCATGATATGGGAGTTGTCGTAGATCTCGATGCGGCGCGGCGTGCGCTCCAGCTTGAATGTGGTGGCAAGCCCTTCCAGCAGGCGTGACTGCGAGGCGGTATCGGCCAGCTTGCGGCCATGCGCCTCGCGGGCATTGGCGACGGCGTGTTCGACCAGATCCTTCTTCTCGCCGCGCTGGGGAACGAGGATCGCGACCTTGTAGCCCGATTTCTCGCTGAGCGCTTCGCCGAGCAGGTCCTGTTCCTCGACCGTTTCGCACAGCAGGATCTGTCGCGGACAGGGCTTGTCGTCGTAGAACTGGGCAAGGAAGGCACTGAGCACTTCGGCCGGCGTCAACGTCGGATCGGCCTTGGGGAAATAGGCTCGGTTGCCCCAGTTCTGGCCGGTGCGGAAGAAGAACACCTGGATGCAGGAGACGCCGCCTTCGTGGTGGATGGCGAAGACATCGGCTTCCTCGACTCCGGACGGGTTGATGCCCTGATGGCTCTGGACATGCGACAGCGCCGCCAGCCGGTCGCGGTAGAGGGCTGCCCGCTCGAAATCGAGATTTTCCGAGGCCTCGCTCATCGCCGCCGCGATCGTCGCCTTGACCGCCTGGCTCTTGCCGGAGAGAAAATCCTTCGCTTCGGTGACCAGTTCCGCATAGTCGGCGTCGCTGACTTCATGGGTGCAGGGGGCGGCGCAACGCTTGATCTGGTGCAGCAGGCAGGGGCGGGTGCGGCTTTCGAAGACGCTGTCGGTGCAGGTGCGCAGGAGAAAGGCGCGTTGCAGCGAATTGATCGTGCGGCCGACGGCGCCGGCCGAGGCGAAGGGGCCGAAAAAATCGCCCTTGCGGCTGCGTGCGCCGCGATGCTTGTAAAGCGCCGGGGCTCTCGAGTCGCCCGTCACCAGAATATAGGGAAAGGACTTGTCGTCGCGCAGCAGAACGTTAAAGCGCGGCCGTAAGCGCTTGATGAGATTCGCTTCGAGCAGCAGCGCCTCGATCTCGGTGCGCGTCGTCACGAATTCCATATTGGCGGTTTCGCGCACCATCTTGGCGATGCGGTTGGAATGGCCGCGTCCCTGCGCATAATTGCTGACGCGCTTCTTCAGGCTGCGCGCCTTGCCGACATAGAGAACGTCGCCCGCCTCGTTGAACATGCGGTAGACGCCCGGGCTGTTGGGCAGAAGCTTGACGAAAGCCTGGATCAGCTCCGCGCCGCGCAATCCATCGGGAATGGCGCTGGTCTCGGCCCAGTCCAGAATAGGCGCGGGGGCGCCGTTATCCGGGACCTCGATCAGGTCCTCGTCGTCGCTGGCATTTTCGTCATAGAGAATGCCGCCGTCTGTCGGCACGCGCCCGCTCATTCCACAATCTCCAAAATATCCGGCGTCTGCCAGGCCAGATGCTGGCCGCCGTCGAGCGCGATCATCTGCCCGGTGATCGACGGCGTGTCGAACAGAAACCGGATCGTCCGGCCGAACTCGTCGAGCCGCGGGCCTTGTTTCAGGATCACTGCCTCGACCTGCGCGTCGAAATCGGCCTTGTTCTGCCGTTCGTTCGGCAGGGCCGGGCCGGGGCCGATGCCGTTGACGCGGATTTCCGGCGCCAAGGCCTGGGCCATCGTCCCGGTCGCCGTCAGCAGCGCCGACTTCGACAACATATAGGAATAAAATCGGGGGTTTGGAGCCCAGACGCGCTGGTCGATGATGTTGACGACCAGGCCCGCGTTTTCCTTTGGCAATTGCGCTGCGAAATCGCGGGCAAGCAGAGACGGGGCCTTGACGTGTAGGGCGAAATGCCGGTCCCAGATGGCCTCGTCGAAGTCTTCGAGGCTGTCCTTCTTGAAGAGCGAGGCATTGTTGACCAGCAGGCCGATCGGCCCCAAAGCCGCAACGGCCTGTTCCATCACTGTCAGGACGGAAGCCGTGTCGGCGAGATCAGCCATGATCGCCGAAGCCTTGCCGCCTTGCGAGCGGAGGTTGGCGGCAAGCGCTTCAGCCTCCGGCAGGGAGGTGTTTGCGTGGATGGCCACGGCGAAGCCATGGGCGGCCAGATCCTCGACGATCGCCTTGCCGATGCGCTTGGCGCCGCCGGTCACCAGCGCTGTTTTCAAAGGCTGCCTCAAATGTGTCCCCGCCGTGCGATTCGAAATGTCTGCATCCGGCAAGGATATAGGAGCCGGGCAGACAATGCGAAACGGGCTCCACGAATTCGTTTCGGAAAATTTAACGGAAAACGCCTAAATTGAATTGATTTCGACGTTTACAGTATAGATTTCGTTATTCTTTATTTGTGGTTAATAATTACCCTGTGGCTACAGAGCAACATCGAAATTCAGCCATCCTCCCGCCACTAAAATTTCACAATTTGGCTCTTGAGAATCCGCATTTGACGACCAAATTCTCCTCAACCGGGCGGGGTTAATTGCAATTTGTCCGATGTATCAGTTTAGGACCGCGAGGGTCCGGAGCATCGGTTCGAAAGGAGACTTTAATGCGTACTCTCATCACCACTCTCATGGCATCTGCCGTATCCCTCATCGCCTTCTCCGCCGTTCAGGCCGCTGACGCGATCGACGAAGTTCCGGCGGCTCCGGCTGCCGAGTACAGCGAGCCGGCGATCAAGAACTGGTCGGGCGCCTATGTCGGCGGCACGGCCAACTGGGCACATGGCCAGTATGACGCAACCGGCGGCCGTGGAGCTGCAGGTTTCGGCGGCGGTCTCTATGGCGGCTACAACATGCAGAGCGGCAACATCGTCTACGGTGCTGAAGCCGATATCAACTACGGCGACAACGACACCAGGAATTCGGCACGCAAGATGGAGCAGGGCGTCAATGGCTCGGTCCGCGGCCGCGTCGGTTATGATCTGAACCCGGTTCTCGTCTACGGTACGGCGGGTGTTGCCGCGTCCAACGTCAAGGCAACCGCCAATGGCGGTGGCTCGGACAAGAACACGCTGCTCGGCTGGACGGCCGGTGCTGGTGCCGAAGCCTTCGTGACCGACAACGTCACGGCCCGCGTCGAATACCGCTACACCGATTACGGTTCGAAGGACTTCAGCCTGCCGGGCGGCAAGGTTTCGTCGGGCTACGACGAACACAGCGTCCGCGTCGGTATGGGCGTCAAGTTCTGATCGATCGGAACATCGTGAATGAACAGGAAGGCCGGAGCGATCCGGCCTTCTTGCATTTTACAACCCACCGTCGTCAGCGGCTCAGATTTTGAACTGCGCATAATCGGGGAAGAATTTCTCGAATTTCTGCGGCCAGTTCTTCAGCTTCGGGCGGCCCTTCTGCCATTCACCGGAGAAGCGCAGCTCGATGTAGCGCAGCATCGCGGCAAGTGCGAAATGGCCGGCATGCAGCTTGGCGCCGGTCTTCGGCATGTTGGCGTTGAGGTAATCGAGACCGCGCACGACCTTTTCCCATTGCCTGTCGATCCACGGCTGGTGGATCTTTTCCGGCGGGTGGAAGCGCTTTTCGTAGACGATGGCGAGCAGGCTGTCGCAGATGCCGTCGCAAAGCGCTTCCAGCATTTCCACCTCGGTCCGCTTTTCCGCATTGCGCGGATAGAGCTTGCCCTTCGTCTCGCGGTCGATGAAATGCATGATTGCCCGGCTGTCGTAGATCGCCTTTCCAGCAGGCGTAATCAGCGTCGGAATCTTGCCGAGCGGATTGTTGCCGATCAGTTCGGGCGGATTGGCGTTGGTGTCTGTCAGCACGCTTTCGGCCGCAATCCCGGCATAGTGCGCACCCATGCGCACCTTGTTGGAATAGGGGGAGGCGGGGGAATAGAGAATTTTCATGCGAGGTTTCTTTCTTCTGGTGGTCAGGGTGTGGCCGGCAGGCTGAGGCTTTTCACCGTGCAACCGGCGCGATCGATCTCGCCGCAGGCGCGGAAGCTCAAGTCCTTGTTGAAGCAGATGCGGACTTCATCGACGCGTCCGGCCGCGCAGCTGACGGCCATGGCATTTGTCCGCAGGCCGGGATTGGCGGTGGTGAGCGCAGTTTCGATCTCCGCGGCGCTCGTCCGCCGAGGCGATGCCACCGATTGCAGCGCCGGCGGTATCGTCACCTTTTCCCGGGCAGCGCGCAGGACGGCAAAATAGTCTCTCTGGCCGAGCCCCGAACACGAACCGTGCTTGCGCCATTCATGGCCGATCAGGCCCATGGAGGGCATGATGTCGAACAGGGTCCGCCCCAGCGCGTCCGGCACCCGGTCGGGGTCGCGCGTCCGGCAGAATTCCGGATAGCCCTGTTCGTTCTGCGGCCAGAGGCCGTGGACGATGAAACCATGGCTATTGTCCGGGTCGCATTGTTCGGTGCGGCCGGACGGATCGTTCTCGATGCACCAGCTCGGCGACCAGGAGAGCGAAAGCACGTAGAAATCGAAACCGCTGCCGAGAGGAACCGGTTGCGCGCCGGATGGCGTTTTGACGGGATTGCCGGCGATCGGTGTCGTCGTCATCGAGGTGTTGGCGTTCTGCGGGGCCTTCCGCGCGTCACTTTCGCCATCGCAGGCGGCGAGCAGCAGCGCACCAAGCAGGAGCAGGACAATGCGGCGGAAACCGGACATCACGCCTTTCACCGCAACGAAGCGCACTGCGCACCATGGACATTCCAGGGATCAAGACCGCTCAGGCAGAATTCGATGTTCGATCCCATGCCGGCAAAGCCGAAGCCGCGTTCGATCAGATACCAGAGCCCGCGCCGCTTTCCGTCCGTTGTGATGGCGGTAGCGCTGCAATATTCGCGCTGGACCGGTCGGGTCTCGTCGCGCAGGACAAGCCGTTTCTGCCGCATGTCACGGATTTCGGCGATGGCGATATCCCTCTTGAGATAGTGAGAGGCCCGATAGCCGAAGTCGGAGGTGATGAAGGCAAGCACATCCCGGCTGCGGCAGGCATCGGTGACGCGTCCCGTGCGGGAATTCAGATAATCGCCGGCCTTCACCGGTGCTGCGAAGCATGTCATGGCGGCAAGCGAGAAGAGGAAGGCGGTTTCAAGCATCGCTTTCATGATCGTCTTCCCCGTTTCAGCCCTGAATGACATTCAGATTGCGTCTCTTGCAGCCGGACCGTCAAGCCCCGTTCAATCCCGCTCGGGCATCTCCTCGCCGCGCAGCCAGAAGGCGCGGGCCGACGCATGGCGATCCTGTTTCAGCCGGTCCTTGAGGAAGGGCAGCAGGATGTCGAGTTCGCCCTTCAGCGTGAAGGGCGGATTGACGATGATCAGGCCGGAGCCGGAAAGCCCGGTCGTGTCGCGGTCACTGCGAACAACGAGTTCGGCGCAGAGCATTTTTGGGATTTCCAGCGCCTGAAGGGCTGCATGGAACTCGGCAATCGGTGCGCCCTGCTTGAGCGGATACCACAGGCAGAAGGTGCCGCCGGAAAACCGTCGGTATGCCTTGTGCAGGCCGTCGGCCAGCCTCTCGTATTCGCCAGCAATCTCGAACGGCGGATCGACCAGCACGATGCCGCGCTTCTCCTTCGGCGGCAGATGGGCTCCGAGCGCCAGCCAGCCGTCAAGCTCGGTGATGCGGCTCTGGAAGTCGCCGTCGAACAGGCGGTGCAGCGTCTCGTAGTCGTCGGGATGCAGCTCCATCGCCGACAGCCGGTCCTGCGGCCGCATCAGCATGCGGGTGAGTTTCGGCGAGCCGGGATAGAGCGTCAGGCCGCCGTCGGGATTGAGGTCGCGCACCGCCGTGAGGTAGGGCTCCAGGATTGCCTTTGCCTTGGCGGGAATATCCGTATCGAGAATGCGGCCAATGCCATCCACCCACTCGCCGGTTTTCTGCGCTTCCTCGCTGGAGAGGTCATAAAGGCCGATGCCCGCATGCGTATCGAGCACACGAAATGCCTTGTCCTTCTGCGCCATGTAGACGATCAGCCGGGCAAGCACCGCATGCTTCAGCACGTCGGCGAAATTTCCGGCGTGGTAGATGTGACGGTAATTCATTCGCGTTCCTGATCGTTCGGATGAAATGTTGGAATGCATGGCGTTGGGGACTTTGAGACCCTTTCGCGATGCAATATAGAAAAGCCATGAACGTTGCGACCCCCATAAAACCACAAATGTCCGTCGGCCACACCGTCTGTCCGCATGACTGTCCCTCGGCCTGTGCGCTGGAGGTCGATGTCACGCCCGAAGGCCGGATCGGCCGGGTGCGCGGCGCCGGCGCCAATACGTACACCGCCGGGGTTATTTGCGCCAAGGTGGCCCGCTATTCCGAGCGCATCTATCATCCCGGCCGCCTGATGGTGCCGCAGCGCCGCAGGGGCGCGAAAGGCGAGGGCAGCTGGCAGGAACTTTCCTGGGAAGACGCGCTCGACGAAATCGCCAGCGCCTTCGTCAGGGCGGAGCAGACGCATGGCTCCGAAGCTGTCTGGCCCTATTTCTATGCCGGCACGATGGGGCAGGTGCAGCGCGATTCGATCGACCGCCTGCGTCATGCGAAGAAATATTCCGGCTTCTTCGGTTCGATCTGCACCAATCTCGCCTGGACCGGGCTGACAATGGGAACCGGTTCGCTGCGCGGGCCTGATCCGCGCGAGATGGCGAAATCCGATTGTGTCGTCATCTGGGGCACCAATGCGGTCTCGACCCAGGTCAACGTCATGACCCACGCCATCAAGGCCCGCAAGGAACGCGGCGCCAAGATCGTCGTCATCGACATCTACGACAATCCGACCATCAAGCAGGCCGATATGGGTCTGGTGCTGAAGCCCGGCACCGACGCGGCGCTCGCCTGCGCCGTGATGCACATCGCCTTCCGCGACAACTATGCGGACCGTGCCTATCTGGCTGAGTATGCCGATGATCCGGCCGGTCTCGAAAACCACCTGAAGACGCGCACGCCGGAATGGGCCTCGGCCATCACGGGGCTGCCCGTGGACGAGATCGAAGCCTTCGGCAAGCTCGTCGGCACGACCCCGAAAACCTATTTCCGTCTCGGCTACGGTTTTACCCGCCAGCGCAACGGCGCGGTCGCCATCCATGCCGCAGCCTCGGTGCCTACCGTACTCGGCTCCTGGAAGCACGAGGGTGGCGGCGCCTTTCATTCCAACAACGATATCTTCCGGTTCGACAAGCGCGAACTGGTCGGATCAGTGATGCTGGACCCGGATATCCGCATGCTCGACCAGTCGCAGATCGGCCGGGTGCTGACCGGCGATGCGGAAGCCCTGCGCCATCGCGGCCCGGTGACGGCGATGCTGATCCAGAACACCAATCCGGTCAATGTGGCGCCGGAGCAGCGGCTGGTGAAGCGCGGCTTCCTGCGCGACGATCTTTTCGTTGCCGTGCACGAGCAGTTCATGACCGATACGGCCAAGGTCGCCGATATCGTTCTGCCCGCCACCATGTTTCTCGAACATGACGATCTCTATCGCGGCGGCGGCCACCAGCACATTCTGCTTGGCCCCAAGGTCGTCGAGCCGCCACCGACGGTGCGCCCCAACCTCTTCGTCATCGAGGAACTGGCCAAGCGCCTGGGCGTTTCGGACAAACCCGGCTTCGGCTTGAGCGAGCGCGAGCATATCGACCATATCCTGGTCAACTACGGCATCGGCTATGAAGGGCTGAAGCGCGAGAAATGGCTGGATGTCCAGCCGGATTTCGAGACGGCCCATTTCATCAAGGGGTTCGGTCATCCCGACGGAAAATTCCGCTTCAAGGCCGACTGGACAGGTACGCCGGCACCGAACCGCCCGCCGAAGGCCTTGGGCGTTTTCGGCCCGCATGCGCAGCTTCCCGAGTTTCCCGATCATGTCAATTTGATCGAGGTCGCTGACGAGACACATCCGTTCCGTCTGGCGACATCGCCGGCGCGCTCCTTTCTGAACTCGACCTTTGCCGAGACGCCATCCTCGCTCCAGAAGGAAGTCCGTCCGGAGGTGATGATCCATGCGGACGACGCGGCGGCACTCGGCGTTGCCGAAGGCGATATCGTCCGGATCGGTAATGAGCGCGGCGAAATTCGCCTGCATGCCAAGCTCGGCGGCGGTGCGCGGCGCGGTGTGGTGATCGCCGAAGGCCTCTGGCCGAACGACGCGCATCTCGACGGCGAGGGCATCAACGTGCTGACCGGCGCCGACGCGGCAGCCCCCTATGGCGGGGCGGCGTTCCACGACAATCACGTATGGCTGCGCAAGGACTGAACTGGAAATGGCGAAATTCAAGGATGCGAAGGTCGAGATCCTCAAGGACGAGACGCTTTCGAAAAACTGGTACCACCTGCGCAACGTCACCTTCGATTACACCGGCTCGAACGGTGTCACCAAGAAACTGAAGCGCGAGGTCTACGATCGCGGCAACGGCGCGACCATCCTGCTCTACGATCCCAGGCGCGACAGCGTCATCCTCGTGCGGCAGTTCCGCATGCCGGCGCACCTCAACGGTCATTCCGGCTGGCTTTTGGAAACGCCGGCCGGACTGCTCGACGGCGATCATCCGGCCGAGGCGATCAAACGCGAGGTGATGGAGGAAACCGGCTATCTGGTCACCGATGTCCGTCCCGTCTTCCAGGCCTTCATGTCGCCCGGCGCGGTGACCGAGACCATCCACTTCTTTGCCGCGATCATCGACGTGACGGTGCGCGCCGAAGACGGCGGCGGCGCCGCGCACGAGGACGAGGACATCGAGGTGCTGGAGGTGCCGCTTGGCGATGCGATGGCGATGATCGACAGCGGCGAGATCTGCGACGGCAAGACGATCATGCTGTTGCAATGGGCGATGTTGAATCGAGCTGCGTTAGCGAAATGACGTCGATCTGATAATCGTCATTGAGCATTCAGCCCTGAATATCCGCCACAACTACCTTCCCGTCCACCATCCGCACCTTGCCCTCGGCCAAGAGGCGAAGAGCCTGCGGATAGGACTTGTGCTCCTCGACCAGCACCCGTGCTGCAAGGTCTTCCGACGTATCGCCCGGCAGCACCGGCACCTTGGCCTGCAGGATAACCGGTCCTTCATCCATGCCCTCGGTGACGAAATGCACGGTGCAGCCGGCTTCGGTCATGCCGGCGTCGATGGCCCGCTGATGGGTATGCAGGCCTGGAAACAGCGGCAGCAGGGAAGGGTGGATGTTGATGATCCGGCCTTCGTAAGCGTTGATGAAGGTGGCGCTCAAAAGCCGCATGTAACCAGCCAGACAGATGATGTCCGGGGATAGACGGTCGAGTTCTGTCAGGATCGCGGCTTCATGGGCTTGCTTGCTCTCGAAGTCCTTGCGCACGAACGCAAACGTCGCGATTCCGAGGGGCGCTGCCTTGGCGAGCCCGCCGGCATCGGCCTTGTCCGAGATCACGGCGACAATCTCAGCCGGAAAGCCCGGCTCGGAGGCGGCTTTCACCAGCGCCAGCATGTTGGAGCCGCCGCCGGAAATGAACACCACGACCCGCTTGCGGGCCGCTTTGACCGCATCGTTCATAGAGCCAGCGTGCCCTTGTAGATCGTGCCGGCCGCACCCTCTTCACGGGCGACCATGCGGCCGAGTGCAAAGACGGTTTCGCCTTCAGCTGTGAGGACCGACGTCACCTTCTCCGCGTCTTCCGCCTTGACGACGGCGATCATGCCGACGCCGCAGTTGAAGGTGCGCAGCATCTCGTTGGCGGCAACGCCGCCGGTTTTGGCAAGCCAGGAGAACACCGCCGGCGCCTTGATGGCATCGAGATCGATCTCGGCGGCCAGATGCTTGGGCAGCACGCGCGGAATGTTCTCCGGAAAGCCGCCGCCGGTGATGTGGGCGAGCGCCTTGATCTTTCCGGTCTCGCGGATCGCCTTGAGCAGCGGCTTCACATAGATGCGCGTCGGGGTCATCAGCACGTCGGCCAGGGTCCCTTCGCCGAAGGGTGCCGGTGCGTCCCAGGCGAGGCCCGAGAGCGAGACGATCTTGCGCACCAGCGAGTATCCGTTGGAATGGACGCCGGAGGAGGCGAGGCCGAGGATCACGTCGCCCTCGGCGATATCGCCGGCCGGCAGCAACTGCCCGCGTTCGGCGGCACCAACCGCGAAGCCGGCGAGATCATAGTCGCCGCCCGCATACATGCCCGGCATTTCAGCAGTTTCGCCGCCGATCAGCGCGCAGCCGGCCTCGCGGCAGCCCGCGGCAATGCCGCCGACGATCGAAGCGCCCTGATCCGGATCGAGCTTGCCGGTGGCGAAGTAGTCGAGGAAGAACAGCGGCTCGGCGCCCTGGACGACCAGATCGTTGACGCACATGGCGACGAGATCGATGCCGACAGTATCGTGCTTGTCGGCATCGATGGCGATCTTCAACTTGGTGCCGACGCCGTCATTGGCCGCAACCAGCACCGGATCGGTGAAACCCGCCGCCTTCAGGTCGAACAGGCCGCCGAAGCCGCCGATCTCGCCGTCGGCGCCGGGGCGCCGCGTCGAGCGCACATGCGGCTTGATCTTTTCCACCAAAAGGTTTCCGGCGTCGATGTCCACACCCGCATCGCTGTAGGTCAGACCGTTCTTTCCTGGCTCGCTCATGGCTTGATCTCCGCCGGCTCGTCATATTTGGATTGCGATTGGCATGGTGGTGCCGCAAGTGCAAGCATATTGCCCCGGATACTCCCGCTTTTTTGCTGTTTTGCCCGCCATTGTCGGCCGTTTGCGGCCACAGGCTTGACCATGGTCGGTGCCACATCCTATCTCCAGCAATGGAAGCGGCGCGGTGCGGCGCCAGCGGCAACACATCGGAACAGCGGCATGGTCAACAAATTGAGCAGCAGCGGGCTGCAGCGCCAGATCATCTTCTGGCTGCTTTTCCTTGCCGCCTTCATCGCCTTCCTGATGGTGTTCTCGACCATCCTGCTGCCGTTCATCGCCGGCATGGCGCTTGCCTATTTCCTCGATCCTGTCGCCGACCGGCTGGAAAGAATTGGCCTCAGCCGCCTGATGGCAACGGTCGTCATCCTGATCGGCTTCATCATCGTCTTCGCCCTGTCGCTGGTGATCATCATTCCCATCGTCTTCACCCAGGCGTCCGATTTCATCCAGAAGATGCCCGGCTATATTTCGCTGCTGCAGGAATTTTTGACCAGCCAGCGCGCCGAGTGGCTTCCAAGCTGGATCACGGGCCAGATGGACACGATCAAGCAGAACTCGGCCAAGCTGCTCGAGCAGGGGGCAAGCTTCCTCGGCACGCTGTTCCAGCAATTGTGGAATTCGGGCATGGCGCTGCTCGACATCATCTCGCTGTTTGTCGTCACGCCGGTGGTCGCCTTCTATCTGCTGCTCGACTGGGACCGCATGGTTGACAAGGTCGACAGCTGGATCCCGCGCGATCACGTCGCCACGGTGCGTCAGATCGCCCGCGACATGAACCTGACGATTGCCGGCTTCGTGCGCGGCCAGGGCTCGCTCTGCATCATCCTCGGCCTGTTCTATGGTGTTTCCCTGTCTTTCGCCGGCCTGAACTTCGGCCTGCTGATCGGCCTGTTTGCCGGTATGATCAGCTTCATCCCCTATGTCGGCTCGATGGTCGGGCTGGTGCTTGCCCTCGGTGTGGCACTCGTGCAGTTCTGGCCGGATTATATCCATATCGGCATCATCGCCGTGATCTTCTTTGCCGGGCAGTTTCTCGAAGGCAATGTCCTCCAGCCGCGGCTGGTCGGCAAAAGCGTCGGCCTGCATCCGGTCTGGCTGATGTTCGCGCTTCTGGCCTTCGGCGCCCTGTTCGGCTTCGTCGGGCTCCTGGTCGCAGTCCCGTGCGCCGCTGCCATCGGCGTGCTTGTCCGGTTCGGCATCGGGCGGTACCTTGACAGCACGCTCTATCACGGCCATCGCCACATCCTGACGATCGAGCCGGAACACAAGAGCCCAGAGCACAGGCTTCCAGAGTAACAGCGTATGGTCCGCAAGTTCGAACAGTTGCCGCTCGTTTTCGAGCACGAGCCCCAGACGGGCCGTGACGACCTGCTCGTGTCCGAACGGCTGAAAGCGGCCGTTTCCATCATCGACAGCTGGCCGCGCTGGACGTCGCCCGTGGTGATCCTTGCAGGACCTGTAGGGTCGGGCAAATCGCACCTTGCGGCGATCTGGCGGGAAAACAGCGCTGCCGTCGCCATTCATCCGACAGCGGACAGCAATGCGGCCGACATCGCGGCGGCGGGTCCGGTCCTGTTCGAGGACGCCGACCGCCGGGGGTTTGACGACCGGGCGCTGTTCCACGTCATCAACAGCGTCCGGGAAAACGGAACCAGCCTGTTGATCACCAGCCGGCTTTGGCCGATGTCCTGGCCGGTCGAGCTGCCGGACCTGCGCTCACGCCTGAAGGCTGCGACTGTGGTCGAGATCGGCGAGCCGGACGACGAGCTTTTGGCCCAGGTTCTGGTCAAGCTTCTGGCCGACCGACAGCTCTCCGTCGATGACCGGCTGATCGGCTATATCGTGGCGCGTATGGAACGCTCGCTCGAATCCGCCCAGACCGTCGTCGAGAGGCTGGACCATCTGGCGCTCGCACGCGGGACGCGCATCAACCGGGCACTGGCGTCAGAGGTGCTGAATGCCCTTGGAAAGACACGCGAAATCGATTGACTGTCATAGTTAGGTCGTCAAACTGCGCTAGCTGCATCGAAGAACAAAAAAGGCGGTCTTGGTCATGGACACTGTAACATCTGCGACAATTGCCAACGAGCCTGTGGCCGATCAGATCGACCTGATGACCAGCCCGGAACGCTTCATCAACCGTGAATTCTCCTGGCTTCAGTTCAACCGCCGCGTCCTTGAGGAAACCCTCAATACCGCCCATCCGTTGCTGGAGCGCGTGCGCTTCCTGTCGATTTCCGCCGCCAACCTCGACGAGTTCTTCATGGTCCGCGTCGCAGGCCTCGAAGGCCAGGTCCGACAGGGCGTCGTTGTTCGCAGCCCGGACGGAAAGACGCCCGCCGAGCAGCTGGAAGACATCCTCAAGGAAATAGACAACCTGCAGATGGAACAGCAGGCCTCGCTTGCCGTCCTGCAGCAATATCTTGCCAAGGAAGACATTCTCATCGTCCGGCCGATCTCGCTGTCGGCGCAGGACAGGACATGGCTTGCCAACGAGTTCGAGCAGGCGATCTTCCCGGTGCTGACGCCGCTGTCGATCGACCCCGCCCATCCGTTCCCGTTCATTCCCAATCTCGGCTTCACCATGGGCCTGCAGCTCACCAGCAAGCGCGGTCGCGAGCCGATGACGGCGCTCCTGCGTCTGCCGGTGGCGCTTGATCGCTTCATTCGCCTGCCGGACGCCAAGTCGGTGATCCGCTACATCACGCTGGAAGACGCCGTCAGCCTGTTCATCGAGCGGCTCTTCCCGGGGTACGAGGTCAAGGGCTCCGGAACCTTCCGTATCATCCGCGACAGCGATATCGAAGTCGAGGAAGAGGCCGAGGATCTCGTCCGCTTCTACGAGACGGCCCTGAAGCGCCGCCGCCGCGGTTCGGTGATCCGCATCGAGATCGATTCGGAAATGCCGCTGGAACTGCGCCAGTTCGTCGTCGGCGAACTCGGCGTGCCGGTAAACCGCGTCGCAGTTCTGCCCGGCCTTCTGGCGCTCAACACGCTCTCCGAGATCACCAAGGCGCCGCGCGAGGATCTGCGCTTCGAGCCGTACAATGCGCGATTTCCCGAACGTGTCCGCGAACATGCCGGAGACTGTCTTGCCGCCATCCGCGAAAAGGACATGGTCGTCCACCATCCCTATGAGAGCTTCGACGTGGTGGTCCAGTTTCTGCTCCAGGCTGCGCGCGATCCTGACGTTCTGGCGATAAAGCAGACGCTCTACCGCACTTCCAACGATAGCCCGATCGTCCGGGCGTTGATCGACGCGGCCGAAGCCGGCAAGTCGGTGACGGCGCTGGTCGAATTGAAGGCGCGTTTCGACGAGGAAGCCAATATCCGCTGGGCCCGCGATCTGGAGCGGGCCGGCGTGCAGGTCGTGTTCGGCTTCATCGAACTGAAGACGCATGCGAAGATGTCGATGGTGGTGCGCCGCGAGGAAGGCAAGCTTCGGACCTACTGCCATCTCGGCACAGGCAACTATCATCCGGTCACGGCGAAGATCTATACCGACCTGTCGTTCTTCACCTGCAATCCGAAGATCGCCCATGACATGGCCAATATCTTCAACTTCATCACCGGCTACGGCGAGCCGGAAGCGGGTATGAAGCTGGCGATTTCGCCGCACACGCTACGCCCGCGCATCCTGCAGCATATCGGCGAGGAAATCGTCCATGCGGAGGCCGGCCGGCCGGCCTCGATCTGGATGAAGATGAACTCGCTGGTCGATCCTGAGATTATCGATGCGCTCTATCGCGCCAGCCGGGCCGGCGTGGAGATCGATCTGGTTGTGCGCGGCATCTGCTGCCTGCGGCCGCAGGTTCCAGGGCTGTCCGAAAGGATTCGCGTCAAATCCATCGTCGGGCGCTTCCTCGAACATTCGCGTATCTTCTGCTTCGGCAACGGCCATGGGCTTCCCTCCGAGCACGCGCTCGTCTATATCGGGTCGGCGGACTTGATGCCGCGCAATCTGGACCGGCGGGTGGAGACCCTTGTGCCTCTCATCAACCGGACTGTGCATGAACAGGTGCTGTCGCAGATCATGCTGGGCAATCTCATCGATAACCAGCAGAGCTACGAGATCCTTTCGGACGGAACGTCGCGGCGCATGGAAGTCGCCAGGGATTCCGAACCGTTCAACGCACAGGTCTATTTCATGACCAATCCCAGCCTGTCCGGGCGGGGCGAGGCCTTGAAGTCCAGTACCCCCAAGGTAATAGCCGGCTGGGACAACGGCCGTAGAAGATAAAACTGGAATGGCATGGTAGAATCTGAAGCCCAGGGGCGTTTGCCTGGTATCGCCCCGGTCTCCGTCGTGGACATTGGGTCGAACTCGATTCGGCTTGTGATCTATGAGGGGCTGAGCCGGTCTCCGGCCGTTCTGTTCAACGAAAAGGTCATGTGCGGCCTTGGCAAGGGTATCGACGCGACCGGCCGAATGGACGCCGAGAGCGTCGAGCGGGCGCTGAAGGCGCTGCATCGTTTCAGGGCTTTGTCGACGCAGGCGCGCGCTTCCACCGTGTTCGTGCTGGCAACGGCTGCTGCCCGCGACGCATCGAACGGCCCGGATTTCATCCGCCGCGCCGAGATCATTCTCGGCCAGAAGGTGCGCGTGCTGACCGGCGAGGAGGAGGCCTATTTCTCCGCGCTCGGCATTATCAGCGGTTATCACGACCCCGACGGCGTCGTCGGCGACCTCGGCGGCGGTTCGCTCGAACTCGTCGATGTCGTCGGTACCAAAATCGGCAAGGGCATCACCCTGCCGCTCGGCGGCATAAGGCTGTCGGAACATGCAGAGGGATCAATCGTCAAGGCGCGCAGCCATGTGCGCCGCTACGTGAAGGGCGCGCAGGTCCTGCAGAACGTTGCGGGCCGTACCTTCTATGCCGTTGGCGGCACCTGGCGCTCGATCGCCAAGCTGCACATGGAAACGCGCAACTATCCGCTGCACATGATGCAGGGCTACGAGATCTCCTTCGACGAGGCCATGGCCTTCCTGCCCGAGGTGATCGAGCCGAAGGACCTGAAGGCGCCGGCATACGCGCATATTTCCAAGAGCCGCCGCACGCTCCTGCCGTTCGGGGCCGTTGCGATGCAGGAAGTGATCGCCCAGATGAAGCCGGCGACGATTTCTTTTTCGGCGCTCGGCGTGCGCGAGGGCTACCTGTTCTCGCTGCTGTCGGACACCGTCCGTGCCCACGATCCTCTGCTGGTGGCGGCGCGCGAAATCGCCATCCTGCGCGCCCGCTCGCCCGAGCATGCGCGCGAGCTTGCCGACTGGAGCGGCAAGATGGTGCCGCATTTCGGCATCACCGAGACCGAGGAAGAGGGCCGCTACCGCCAGGCGGCCTGCCTGCTCGCCGATATCAGCTGGCGTGCCCATCCCGATTATCGCGGCCTGCAGGCGCTCAACATCATCGCTCACAGCACCTTTTCCGGCATCACCCATGCCGGCCGCGCCTATATTGCCCTTGCCAACTACTACCGTTTCGAAGGCCTCAACGATGACGGCGCGACCGAGCCACTGGCGGCGATTGCCACGCCGCGCATGCTGGAACTCGCCAAACTGCTCGGCGGCTTGCTGAGAGTGGTCTACCTGTTGTCGGCATCAATGCCGGGCGTCGTGCGCAACCTCGATATCCGCCCGTCGACATCTTCCGACCTCGACCTCGAATTCGTGATCCCGTCGGCCTATTCGGAGTTCGCAGGCGAACGGCTTGACGGCCGGTTGCAGCAACTCGCCAAGTTGACGGGCAAGCGGATTGGTTTCCGGTTCGAGGGGTAATTCTCTCGTTGGCGTCATGGTTTTAGCGCCGGTCGCGTATTGCGGGCGCCGCGAGGAATGGTATATCTTGATACAACTTAAAGGTTAAGAATCACTTTAGAATTTATTGTAACAGGCGGGAATCCATGGCGACGATTACTTATGGAAATACGGGTTATGGCGTCGATATGCTTGCGACGAGCGTGGACGATGTTTTGGATTACAACAAGGCATCATGGTCGACGATGATGCTTAAGCTGTTTGATGACTCCATGAATTACACGTTGTTCAACGGAACCGGTTTGAAGGTTTCATCGTCGTCGGGTCGGCCTACCGATATCACGGCTGGCACTGTAACCAGCATAAAAGTCGTCATCGACGGAACGACTGCCGTATCGGTTACGGGCTTGAGCGTGTCGGCCGCTAAGCTCGGCGATGCGATTTTTGCTGGAAACGACGCGACTTTTCAGGCCTTGATCCTTGCCGGCAATGATACGGTCAACGGGACGAACTATGCGGACGGCCTCGTCGGCGGCCTCGGCAACGATACGTTGAAAGGCAATGACGGCGATGACGATTTCCTTGGCGGTATCGGTGCTGACAAGCTTTTCGGCGGATCCGGCTTCGATACGGCATATTACATGTTCGCAACGAAGGGTGTCACGGCCAGCCTTGCCAACACGTCCATCAACACAAACGATGCCAGGGGAGACACCTATTCCTCGATCGAAGGTCTCGTCGGGTCGGCCCATGCCGACAGGCTCTACGGCAACGAAAGCATCAACTGGATCGTTGGCGATGCGGGCAACGACATAATCAACGGTGCCGGCGGCGGCGACAAGCTTTATGGCGATGTTGGCGCGGATGATCTGATCGGCGGCGCAGGCAAGGATTCGTTCATATTCGGGGATAAATCGGAATCGACTGTTTCGGTCTCCGGCCGTGATACGATCCACGATTTCTCCGGCGCCGACGGGGACAGAATCCATCTGGCCGCTATCGATGCAAATACGAAATCTTCGGGCAACCAAGCGTTCGACTTCATTGGCACTGCGGGTTTCCATGGCAAGGCCGGCGAACTGCGCTACGTCAAGCAAGCCTCCGATACCTATGTCTATGCCGATATCAACGGCGACAAGAAAGCCGATTTCGCCATCCATTTCGATGACGCCCTGATCCTGAGCAAGGGCTATTTCATCCTCTGAGCGCTGCTCGTGATGGCATGAATCGAAAGGCCCTGCAGTTGAACGCTGCAGGGCCTTCGTCTTTTTACTTGGCGTTCAGAAACTCGCCGACTTCGAGCAGCACGAACTCGTTGTCATCAGCCTTGTCGAGCGCACGGCCGGCCGAGAACGGCAGGTTGTTGTCGTTGCCGACGATGATGTGG
This sequence comes from Rhizobium herbae, assembly GCF_017873135.1. Lineage (GTDB taxonomy): Bacteria > Pseudomonadota > Alphaproteobacteria > Rhizobiales > Rhizobiaceae > Pararhizobium > Pararhizobium herbae. The sequence continues at coordinate 153,417 of NZ_JAGGJV010000008.1, forward strand.
GTGTCATCGACGCGGTCGACATTCTCGATGGTGACGAAGGGCATGTCGTAAAAGCCTTCGCCGCCGCCCTGGCGCTTCTTGTTGTCCGGGTCGGCGATCTTCAGGAGATCGATATAGCCGATCTTGCGCACGGCCTTGCCGGCGTTGTCATCGGTCATCTCGATCTTGTAGACGCGCTTGACCTTGGAGCCGACGGCAAAGCAGTCCGGCTTCGGTTCCTTCGGATTAGCGCAGGCCTTGTCGACGGTACCGGCGCCGTTGTCGCGCTCGATCACCAGCGCCGTCTTGTCGTCCAGCATGTTGAAATCGCCGATCGCCTCGCCGCCTTCAGCGAGCGGATAGAGCCAGCTGCGGCCGGTCCAGGCTTTCGATGCGACGTCGAGTTCAATGATGCGCAGCGCCGGGCGGCCTTCGGCCTGTTCGACGGTCTCGGCATCCGTCCAGAGCGGACCTTCGAGCAGGCCGTAGAGCTTCGTGCCGTCCTTCGACAGGGCAAGGCCTTCATAGCCGCCGGAACGCTTGACGTTGAGCGCCGGCATCGGCTTCGAAGGATCGGCCTGTACGGCGAGCGTCGGATTGTCGGGCGACATCACCGGCTTGCCGTTGACTGTGGTCGGGATCACGTCGGTCAGCTTGCCGTCGAGGTCGAATTTCAGGATATAGGGACCGAACTCCTCGCCGACCCAGAAGCCGTCGGCAACCGGCTGGATCGATTCGACGTCGAAATCCGCACCTGTCAGATAGCGCTTGGCGGCACCTTCCATGACGATCGGGAAGGGGGCCTTCTTGTCGGGATCGCTGAGGAAGACATCCTTGACCACCGCAACCTTGCCGGCATCCCAATCGATCTTGATGTTGTGCAGCATCAGCATGGTGTCGGAGGAATTCATCTTCGAGCCGAAGCCGTTGTCCGACAGGCTCCAGAAGGTGCCGTCCGGCATGGTCTTGATGCCGGAGAAACCCTGCATCGGCTGGCCGTCGAAGGGCAGGGACAGGCCGGTGAGGCGAACGCCGTCCTTGCCGGGCACGGTGCCGAGCGCCTCGGTGCGCTTGCGGTCAGGTGTCGTGAACTTGCCGGAGGTCTTCAGATAATCGGCCGCGTCGGCAGGTGCCGCGATGATCGTGTTGGCCGGCAGCACGGCATGGGCCGCGAGCTTGGCCGGGAAAACAGTGTCTTCGGCAAGAGCGGCCGATGTCATCAGAATGCCAAGTGCCAAGGGAGCGAGAATTGTCTTTTTCATCGGGGTCTCACGAGTTGGAAGATTGAACCTGTTCCCGATAGGCAGGGTTTGTGAATGCCGATTGACGATTGATTGACGTTCCCATGAAGCTTTGGTGACGCGCCTTGCGGGTGGTCGAATATATCGCCAAACGCATAGCTCTAATCGCAGCGTTGCTTTGCCCTATTGTTTGCCTCGAAGATTAAGTTAGGAATACGTGCATTGATGGTCTCTCAATCCGGTTGAAGCGGGGATATGCGGTGGCAAAATCGTATGACGATTTTTTCGAGGCGCTGGGGGAAAGGGAATCCGGCGGAAACTACAAAGCGGTTAACCAGCTCGGCTACCTTGGAAAATATCAGTTCGGCGAACTCGCGCTTATCGACCTCAAATATTACCTGAAGGACGGGACGTCCAAGAACGATTGGAAGCCCGACTTTTTCACCGGCTTGAACGGCATCGATACGAAGCAGGAATTCCTGAACTCATCTGCCGTTCAGGAGGCCGCAATCCGAAAATACATGCAGCTTCAATGGTCGTATCTCAAAAGTGTCTGGCAATACGAAGGGCAGGTCCTCAACGGCCTGAAGATCACCGTTTCGGGCATGCTGGGTGGTTCCCATCTCGTCGGCCACGGCGGTGAAAAGACGTTCCTGAATTCCGGCGGTGATACCGTCCCGATCGACGGCAACAAGGTGCCGATTTCAGACTACATCAAACTTTTCGGCGGCTATACGACACCCTTCAAGGTTGATCACGACATCGCGGAGGTGATTTCCGGCGGAAAGGGGGCCGACGTTCTGATCGGGCATGGCGGTGCCGATGTTCTGAACGGAAACGGCAAGAACGATGTTCTTTCCGGCGACGATTACTATGGCAGCTACCAGGCGGGGCGATTGACCATTGCTGCCGTCGGCCCGGCGGTGCAGGTTGCCGGAGGCAAACTCGATGTGGTCAAGGAGCTTGCGACCCTGCAGCGCGTGGATGGCGGTCTGAAAAGCGGGATAGCGGCTGGAGGAAAAGGTGCCGACACCCTCAGCGGTGGCGATGGCAACGATCTCCTCTTTGGTGGCGCCGGTGCTGATACATTGAGAGGCGGCGCCGGCAACGACACCCTGCTTGGCGGCGTCGACGGCGACAAGCTCTACGGCGATGCCGGAAATGATCGCCTCGGGGGCGGTGCGGGGGCCGACCTTATGACGGGCGGTACCGGCGATGATTTCTACCTGGTTACCGATAGCGGCGACAGGGTGGTGGAAAGCGCAAAGGGCGGCGTCGATACCGTCCTGCTCGGCGTGGCCGGCATCTTCAAGCTGGACAATGTGGAAATTGTCGCGCTGGCCTCGAATGTCGGCAATGCCGGCATCGATATCGCCAGCCTTGGCCAGACACTGGACGGTCTTCCCGTCAGCCTGGCCGTCTTGGGCAATGCTGCGAGCAACAAGATCACCGTATCCTATTCCGGAAAGGGCGATGTCGAGGCGGCCTTTTTCGGTGGCGCCGGAAACGACACGTTCGTCTTTTCCGGCAAGAATGCCGCGTCAGCCGATCTTCATTTCAAAGACATTTCGTCCGGCGACAGGATCGATCTCAAGGCCTATCAACTCGATGAGAAGATTGTCAGCGGCGTCCTTGATATTCGCTCCGGGTTTGTCGATGGCACCTATCTGATCGCAGATGACGTCACGATCCGATACAATGTCGACGGCAGCTCCGGACCGGTTGCCAAAACCGCCGCCGCCGACACGTTCTTCGGCACGAACAATGACTGGATGGTGGTCAACGTCATCTCCGACAAGGCGGAGGTTGTCGCGGAACTCTACGGTGCGATGCAGAACGGCACATTCCTCGTCTAAGCCGGATTAGGCCGGCACTGATTGCCGCATTCAGGTTTCCGTTTTCTCCAGTCGGAGTTCTTTCGCCGGTCCGGCGGCTACTCGGCAGGAATCCGCAGCTCGAAGGGGGCGAGGAGTTCTGCTTTCGCCTGCTCGGCCAGCGCCATGACACCGAGCGTCTGGCCGCGACCCCTGACGGCATGGGTGCCCAGATCCTCGACGGCGATCGTGTCCGGCAGCTTGATGCGCTGGGCAAGCTCGGTCGAGATCAGCACGGATCTGTTCAGTGCCTTGCACAATGTTTCAAGTCGCGCGGTGGTGTTCACGGTATCGCCGAAATAGGCGATCTTGTGGTGGTCGACGCCGATTTCCGCCGTGATGATGAAGCCGCCGTGCAGGGCTGCGCGCAGCCGTGGAACCTGACCGAAATTCTTGCGCCAGGTGTCCGCGTTGGCTTCGATGTCGTCGAGAATATCGAAGATGCAGCGGACGCAGCGTGCGAATTTCACACCCCGTGCAAGCGGCCAGGTGACGATGGCAGCATCCCCGACATAATCGTCGATCGCACCCTTGTGGCGCCGGACCGGTTCGGCGAAGGCCGCAAACAGGGCTTTGAGAAATTGTTGCGCGCGCAGGTCGCCATGTTTTTCGGCGAAGGATGTCGAATCGGCGAGGTCGATGAACAGGAAGACGCGCTCCTCCCTCACCGGCCGGCGATAGCGGCTGATCAGCATGCTGGTGAACACGTCGCGCCCGAGCAGGTCGCGTACGCGCAGGATGAAGACGATCAGCGCGCAGACGGCAAGCGCATAGACAAAGACGTTGAAGGGCATCACCAGGGCCTCGGCCAGCGGCCTGAGCGGGATGAACCCCAGCGCCCGCATCAGCAGGGTTGCCAGCGCATAGCCGATGCTCATCAGTATCTCGTAGATGACCAGTGCCGCGACGATGAAGGCAAAGGTCGGAAGCCGCTCGATACGCCGGTAAAGCGGCCGCAACAGGATTCGCCGTTCGAAGGCGATCATCGGCACGCCCATGAAGGCCGCGAAGACCGCGCCGATGATCACCGGCTCGCCGGGATAGGCCACCATACCGTAGAGGATGCCGCTGAGCGCCATGCCGAGCGTGATCAGGAGCCAGTTTTCTGTCGGGGATATGTCTCTCATGAATCAGCTCCGCTCCCCCGGTGCATACAGGCATTGTTCCATTTGGGCAGGTCGGGTCAAGCGATTTCGTGTCGCGGTCCGTGGCGTTTCACGCCCGGCCGCGCAGGCTTGCCCAGCGGCCGGGCAGGCGAGTGTTATATCTCTGACATGCGGCACGAATAAAATATTCTCATGCCGCGTCACTTGATCGTATTCGTCGTTCTGGCCTTCACGCAAATCACGGGTTGGGGTGTTGTCGGGATACTTCCTGTAACTGCCTCGCTCATTGCCGCCGATCTGCGAACCACATTGCCCACGGTTTTTCTGGGAACTGCCGTCATGTTCGTCACCATGGGCCTCATGGCGCCGGTCATCGGCAAGGCTTTCCACCGTTTCGGTGCGCGCAGGATCATGGCCATTGGCGCCGCATTGATCGGTTGCGGGATCGCATGCGTGGGCGCGGCTCAATCCGTGCCCGTTTACCTCATGGCTTGGGGGCTGATAGGCCTTGCCGGTGCGATGTTTCTTACAACCGCTGCTTACATCTATCTTGCCGGCTTCGCCGATGATCGGGCGCGTGGGATGATCGGCACGCTGATGCTCGTCACCGGCCTTGCGGGCAGCGTGTTTTGGCCGGTCACGGCGTTTCTGGAGCATACGGTCGGCTGGCGCGTCGCGACGCAGATCTATGCCGTGGTTATGCTCGCCATCGTCACCCCGATGATTTTCCTCGGCCTGCCGGAAGTTGGCGGCAGCCGGCAGAACAGGAGCGATGGCGGTGGGGCGGTTCGGAGAGGGCGCATCTTCTGGTTCCTCGTCGCGGCGATCGCATTGAATAGCTTCGTGACCTTCGGCATGGAGGCAACGGGGATAGAACTGTTCCGCACGCTTGGAGCCGATCCGGCATGGGCTGTCGGCCTTGCCTCGTTCCTCGGCGTGCTCAAGGTCTGCGGACGCCTGATCGATATGGCCGGCGGCAGGCGATGGGATTCACTGGCGACCGGCCTGGTGGCGGGGGCGATGATTCCGGCAGGTCTTATGATGCTTCTCGCCTTCGGTGCAACATCATGGGCGGTATTGGCCTGCCTCATTCTTTTCGGAATCGGCAGCGGCGCGTTTGCGGTAGCCCGTGCGACCATGCCGCTCGTCTTCTACCGCAAGGCCGACTACGCGGCCGCCATGTCGGCAATAGCCCTTCCAATGAACCTGACCAGTGCGATGGCGGCGCCAATCCTTTCGGGGCTTTTGACGGGGTCTGGGGCGACAGCTACTCTTGCACTGCTTGTCGTCTGTAGTGGTGGCGCGCTTTTCCTGTTGCTCTGGCTGAACACTCTGCGAAAGCGATCCGTTCCAATGGGTTCGGAAATTCAGTCGTAAATTTCTAAGTTTCCCGAACAATCGTGGCCGCTGAAAGGCCCGGAACCCCCCGTTGGCGTTTCCGGCCTCACGTGCCTAAAGCTCGACGGCCTCGATCTTGCGGTCGACGAAACGCAGGGCGACTTCGCCGTTGATCAGCTTCAGGGCGGTGTCGCCGAACAGCTCGCGGCGCCAGCCTTTCAAGGCGCCGACATCGGCTTTCGGACCTTCGGATGCGATGCGTTCGAGATCGTCGCTGTTGGCGATGATCTTGGCGGCAACGCCCTGTTTTTCGGCGATCAGCTTCAGCAGCACCTTGAGCATTTCGCTGGCGGCCTGCGCGCCTTCCGGCGACTGGTTCTGGCGCGGCATTTTCGGCATGTCCGCCTTCGGCATATCGATCGCGGCGTTGACGGCCTCGATGATCGCGGTGCCTGCTGCCGAGCGTTCCCAGCCCTTTGGAATGGTGCGCAGGCGGGAGAGGGCTTCCATGTCCTTCGGCTGCTGCTGGGCGATCTCGTAGAGGCCGTCGTCCTTCAGGATACGGCCGCGCGGAACGTTGCGGCTGCGTGCCTCGCGTTCGCGCCAGGCGGCGACCTTCTGCAGGACGGCCAGTTCCACCGGCTTCTTCAGCCGCATCTTCAGCCGCTGCCAGGCGTCGTCGGGATGGATGTCGTAGGTTTCCTTGGCTTCGAGGATCGCCATTTCCTCGGTGAGCCAGAGCGAGCGGCCTTCGCGCTCCAGCTCTTCCTTCAGGTGCAGGTAGACATCGCGCAGGTGGGTGACGTCGGCCAGCGCATAGTCGAGCTGCTTTTCCGACAACGGCCGGCGGCTCCAGTCAGTGAAGCGCGAGGACTTGTCGATATGGACGTTCTTGATCCGGCTGACGAGCTGGTCATAGGAGACGCTGTCGCCGAAGCCGCAGACCATGGCGGCGACCTGCGTGTCGAAGATCGGATGCGGGATCAGCTTGCCGAGATTGTAGATGATTTCGATGTCCTGGCGCGCGGCATGGAACACCTTGATGACGCTGGTATCGGCCATCAGCTCGAAGAACGGCGCCAGATCGATGCCCTTCGCCAGCGGATCGACGATGACGGCAATGTCCGGTCCAGCCATCTGGATCAGGCAGAGTTGCGGCCAGAAGGTCGTTTCGCGGAGAAATTCCGTATCGATGGTCAGGTATTGGCCCTGGGCCAGCGTTTCGCAGGCGGCGGCCAGTTCGGCGGTTGTCTCGATCATCAAACTTCAATCACTGTGGCGGAAATGCGGCCGTTAAAACTCACCCGATGTATCCCTTCGCGCCCGGCGTCACAACGAAAAAAGCTCAAACGACACGGAAATATCCCGACATTCCCGTCTTCTGATGCTCGATGATATGGCAATGGAGCAGCCAGTCGCCGGGATTGTCGGCGACGAGGCCGAGTTCGGCCTGTTCGTCCGGCAAAAGCAGGATCGTGTCGGTCGGCGGCGGCAGGATGGTCCGCTTGTTGGAACTGAGGATACGGAAGCTGAGGCCGTGCAGATGGATCGGGTGCGCGTGCGGCGTCCGGTTCCGGACCTGCAGCACGTAGCTTTTGCCAAGCTTCAGTTCCGAGACCGGCGCCCCCGGATCGGGCGTATCGCCCTGCCACGGTACCTTGTTGATCGCCCAGAACGTATAACCGAGCGTGCCGCAGATGCTGGGAACGGGCGCATGCTCCGCCGTGGCGGTGAAATCGAGCGGAATGCGCACGGCCGTGGAAAGATCGGCCTCTGCGATCGGGTTGGCGGGAAGCGGCTTCACGTCGCGGATATCGCGCTTCAGCGATGCGCCGGTCGCGCGCAGTGTCGCGATGGTGAAGGGGCTGGAGCCGCGGAAGTTGCCAAGCTTGACCACGGCGCCTTCGTCGTCCGGCATGCGCAGGACCAGTTCGACGCGCTGGCCGGGGCCGAAATCCAGAAGGTCGAGCGGGAAGGGCATTTCCACCGGATTGCCGTCGAGCGCGATGACCAACGCCGGTGCGCCGTCCGCGCCGAGCGTGTAGATGCGGGTCACGTCGGTGGCGGCGATCCGGATGCGGACGAGGCCGCCGGCGGGCGCGTCATAGCTTGGTTCCTGCTGCCAGTTGGCGGTACGCACCGTGCCATAGGTGCCGCCGCGCGCGGCATCGCGGGGCTTGAAGGGGGCGATGAAGGCGCCGCCGGCGCCAAGCCGCCAATCACGCAGGTTGAGCACGATCTCCGCGTCGAAAACCGCATCGTCGGGATTTTCGACGACGATGACGCCGGTCAGCCCGTGGCCCATCTGCGTCAGCGTGTTGCAATGCGGATGATACCAGAAGGTGCCGGCGTCGGGCGGCGTGAAGACATAGTCGAAGCCGTCGCCGGGATAGACGTAAGGTTGGGTCATCTCCGGTACGCCATCCATGGCGTTGACGATGCGCAGCCCGTGCCAGTGGACCGTCGTCGGTTCGTCCAGTGCATTCATCAGCCGGGCGGCAAAAGGCTCGCCCTTTTTCATCCGGATGACCGGCGGCATGCCGGTCGCGGCCGCCTCGCTTGTTCCGTAGGTCATGACCTTTGGCGTGACGCCGTCGCCTACCAGTGATGCATCAGTGAACTGCGCCTTGAGCAGGAGCGGCGAGGGGGCGGCGATGCCGCGTCGGGCCGCCAGTCCGCCTCCGATCGTAAACGAGGCTGCTGCTGCGGCGGAGCCCTTCAGAAGCGTGCGGCGGCTGATGATCGGCATGAGGCAGAATTCCGGAGATTGGGATGCTTGGGTTTAAACTTGATGCCGTCATTCAGCAATTGGCAACGATGCGCATCTTGCCGCAGCGCTCATACCTTTTTCTTGTCCTCGGGCGATGCCGCCAGCTTGTTGAAGAAGGAGGACGTGCGCAAGAGATTGCGGAACCGCATTGAACGCGCGCCGGCCGGTACCGCGCTACGCGCCGTCATCCGTTGCAGCGTGTAGAGCATGAAGGCGGCCAGCACGGCGGCGGTATAGATGAACAGCGCCTGCGGCCCGAAGATATCGAGCATGAACGAGGCAAACAGCGGCCCGATGATGGCGCCGCACGACCAGAAGAACAGCATGCCGGCCGATACCAGCGCATGCTGGCCTTCCGCAGCATGGTCGTTGGCATGGGCCGAGCAGAGCGAATAGAGCGGCATGGCGAAGGCGCCGAAGATGAAGATACCAATGAAGTTCAGCCATTCGTCGCTGCCGGCAAAAAGCGCCAGGAACAGCCCCGCCAGCAGCGAGCCGAAGGTGGCGAGCAGGATGATCAGTCGCCGGTCCAGCCGGTCGGAATAGAGCCCGAGCGGATATTGCAGCACCACCCCGCCGATGATGCCGACGCTCATGAAGGTGGCAATCGCGGTGATCGACAGGCCGATGCCCTCGGCATAGATCGGTCCGAGCGAGCGGAACGTCGAGTTCGTCAGCCCGACGACGATGCAGCCGATGGTGGCGAGCGGCGAGATGTTCCACAGCGCCTTGACATCGAACCGGATCGCCTCGGGTGCGCCGGGACTGGAACGGTCGGCAAAGGAGATCGGCACCAGCGACAGAGTCAGCGCCATGGACACGATCGCAAACAACTGGAATCCTTCAATGCCGACGGTCGGGATCAGGTATTGCGCCGCGGTGACCGATCCGAGATCGACCAGGCGGTAGATCGACAGGGTGCGGGCGCGGTTGGCATTCGTCACGCGCGCATTCAGCCAGCTTTCCACCGTGGCGAAAAGGCTGGCAAAACAGATGCCGGCAATCAGCCGCATCAAAAACCAGAACCACGGATCGATTAGGAGAACCATGGCGATCGAGGCGGCCGACGCAATGGCCGCCATGGCCGAAAACGTCCGGATGTGGCCGATCGAGCGCAGGATGCGCGTCACATAGATGCAGCCGATGGCAAAGCCGATATTGTAGCCGGTGCCGACAAGGCCGATCAGCGAGGTGGAAAAACCCTCCTGAAGGGCGCGCAGCGAAATATACGTCCCCTGCAGCCCATTGCCGCCGATCAGGATACCGGCGGTGATGAGAAGGGGGATGAGGGGACGGATCTGGGACATGAAGCAAGGGTATCCGGACGGACGCGACTCTATGTCTGCGTGCCGAGCCACATCAATAGACGGAGCGGATCGGCAAAAACAGTCACGAAAATTGATGGTCTATTCAGCGTCCCGCATGAATGGGAGGTTTCCGCCATGTCTTCCGCTGATGCTTCTCTGCGTGCCTGTGGTCGCACGCACGCAGCCCCGGCCTTGACAAATCGCCCCCATCATGCGCTTTTCCGCCCGATTTTGACGCTGCCGCAGCGCGCTTTGGCGTGGCCGCGCGGCCACTTGGTTCCAGGATAATATCATGCATCGTTACCGCAGCCACACTTGTGCCGCTCTTCGCAAAGCCGACGTCGGACAGACCGTTCGTATCTCCGGCTGGGTCCACCGCGTCCGCGACCATGGCGGCCTGTTGTTCATCGACCTTCGCGATCATTACGGCATGACGCAGATCGTCGTCGATCCCGACAGTCCCGCCTTCAAGACGGCAGAAACCGTGCGCGGCGAATGGGTCATCCGCATCGACGGCACCGTCAAGGCGCGCTCGGACGAAACCGTCAACAAGCAGATGGCGACCGGCGAGATCGAGCTTTACGCGCAGGAGATCGAAGTGCTCTCCGCGGCAAAAGAACTGCCGCTGCCGGTGTTCGGCGAGCCCGATTATCCGGAAGACATCCGCCTCAAGTACCGCTTCCTCGACCTGCGCCGCGAAACGCTGCACAAGAACATCGTCAAGCGCAGCCAGATCATTTCCGACATGCGCCTGCGTATGAACTCGGCTGGCTTTGCCGAATATTCGACGCCGATCCTGACGGCCTCCTCGCCGGAAGGCGCGCGCGACTTCCTCGTGCCATCCCGCATCCATCCCGGCACGTTCTTCGCGCTGCCGCAGGCGCCGCAGCAGTACAAGCAGCTGCTGATGGTCGCCGGTTTCGACCGCTACTTCCAGATCGCGCCGTGCTTCCGCGACGAAGACCCGCGCGCCGACCGCCTGCCGGGCGAATTCTACCAGCTCGACGTCGAGATGAGCTTCGTCACCCAGGAAGATGTCTGGGATACGATGGGCCCGCTGATGACCGGCGTGTTCGAGCAGTTCGCCGAGGGCAAGCCCGTCACCAAGGAATGGCCGCGCATTCCCTATGACCAGGCCATCCGCAAATACGGCTCCGACAAGCCGGACCTGCGCAACCCGATCGAGATGCAGGCCGTCACCGAACATTTCGCCGGTTCCGGCTTCAAGGTGTTCGCCGGCATGATCGAGCGCGATCCGAAGGTCGAGGTCTGGGCCATCCCGGCCAAGACCGGTGGTTCGCGCGCCTTCTGCGACCGCATGAATGCCTGGGCGCAGTCGACCGGCCAGCCGGGCCTCGGCTACATCTTCTGGCGCAAGGAAGAGGACGGCACGACCGCCGGCTCCGGCCCGCTTGCCAAGAACATCGGCGAGGAGCGGACCGAAGCGATCCGCACGCAGCTCGGCCTTGATGTCGGCGATGCCTGCTTCTTCGTCGCCGGCGATCCGTCCAAATTCTACAAGTTCGCTGGCGAAGCCCGCACCAAGGCCGGCGAGGACCTGAACCTCGTCGATCGCGACCGGTTCGAACTGTGCTGGATCATCGACTTCCCGTTCTACGAATGGAGCGACGAAGACAAGAAGGTCGATTTCGCCCACAACCCGTTCTCGATGCCGCAGGGCGGTCTCGAGGCGCTGCAAAGCCAAGATCCGTTGACGATCAAGGCCTATCAGTATGACGCTGTCTGCAACGGCTTCGAAATCGCCTCGGGCTCGATCCGAAACCAGTCGCCGGAACTGATGGTCAAGGCGTTCGAACTGGTCGGCCTGTCGCAGACGGACGTTGAAGAGCGTTTCGGCGGCATGTACCGCGCCTTCCAGTACGGCGCACCTCCGCATGGCGGCTGCGCCTTCGGCATCGACCGGGTCGTCATGCTTCTGCTCGGCGCCAAGAACCTGCGCGAGATCACGCTGTTCCCGATGAACCAGCAGGCGCAGGACCTGCTGATGAACGCACCGGCGCCGGCCATGCCCAAGCAGCTCGCGGAACTGTCGTTGCGCGTCATTCCGCCGATGAAGAAGGACTGAGGCAAGTCCTCTCCCGATTGGATTTGATCAACCCGGCGATGCAGATCGCCGGGTTTTTCGCATCCGCAATTTGCCTGAAAACAGCCCTCAAAGCGGCGATATTCCGCGCGCAATCGGCCTCAATGCACGCTTAACGATAGTGTGCCGGCACGTACCCAGCCGGTTTCAATGTCTGGGGGTTTGGACATGACCGATAGCGACTTAATCCCGGAAGAGGGTTTCGGAGACAAGCAACCATTTTCACAATCCGATACAACGTCGCAGCCCGGAACGCTCCGAACGCTCCTGTCTTCGCCCGGTGTCAAGTTCATCATGATCGGCTTCATCTCGGTGGCGTTGTTGATTCCGACGCTGCTCGTCTGGGGGCTGGTGGAGGAACGTGGCCGCCGGGCGGAAGAGGTCTCATCGCGGATCGCCAAGGGATGGGGAGGGCCGCAGGTCCTCAACGGCCCCTATGTCGCCGTGCCCTTCGAGGTCAACCGCAACCAGACGATCGACGGCCGCATTGTCTGGCAGACCGTCACCGAATGGGCGCTGCTGATGCCCGAAACATTGAGCGTGGATTCGAAGCTGGCGACGGAAGAACGCAAACTGTCGATCTACACGCTGCCGGTCTACAACGCCAGGATCGCCATATCCGGCAAGTTTGCGCCCGGCATGATCGACGATCTCCGGCAGATCGAGGGCAAGCCGGATCTCGACCGGGCAATGCTGGTGATGAGCATCGCCGATATTACCGGCATCCGTTCCGACGCCGGCGTACGCATAGACGGCGGGCCGTTGATGCCGTTCGATCCCGGCATGAAAGCCATCACGTCTCTTATGCTCGGTTCACCGGAGCCCTACGGTTCGCCCGCCAAGCTGGATTCGGGCGTGAACCGTCCGATCGGCCGCGCCCTTGTCGAAAGCGGCTTTGCCTTTGCCATGGACCTGTCGCTCAACGGTTCCGGCAGCTTTGCCGTTGCGCCCGCCGGCCAGACGACGCATTTCTCGGCTGAGGCCAATTGGCCGCACCCGGGCTTCGAAGGCCTGTTCCTGCCCGAGGAAAAATCGATCGACGGCAAGGGATTTTCCGCCAAGTGGACGATCCCCTATCTTGCCCGCGGCGTCGATCGCGTCGTCTCCGGCTCGGTGATGCCGCTGTCGAACAGCCTGATGTCGATCAATATGGTCGAGCCGGTCAAGTTCTACCAGGTCGTCGCCCGGACGCTGAAATATTCGATCGGCTTCTTCTCGGTGGTCTTTCTCGCCGTTTTCATCATCGAACTGAAAAGCGCCCGCAAGGTTCACTGGATCCAGTATGTGCTGACGGGGCTTGCCTTGGTGGTCTTCTATATCCTGCTTCTGGCGCTGGCCGAACATACCGGTTTCGAGATCGCCTATGTTCTGGCGTCGCTGGCAACCGCTGGGCTGATCTCGACCTATGTCGGCTCGGTGACCGGCAGCGCGCGGCGCGGCGCGGGACTCGCCTTCGTGCTGTGTACAGCCTATGCGGTCATGTACCTGATCCTGCGGGAAGACGAATACGCCCTGCTTGCCGGCGCGCTGATTTCGTTCGTCACCATCGCGGCGACGATGTTTTCCACCCGCGCGGTCGACTGGTCTGGCACAGGAAGGAAGCCTGCTTAAGGCACTGATGGATCATAAAAAGAGGCCCGGCGTGCTGAACGCCGGGCCTTCTCATATTCAGGGCTGATCCGTCGGATCAGTCGTTCGCCGTCACCTTGACGCCAAGCACGCCCGGTACGGTGTTCGGGGCGCCCATGGCGGCGCCGATGATCATCGGGAAGGGAACGGGGTTGGCCGGCTCGGCCGAGATCGTCAGGCTCTTCGGCCCATCCAGATAGGTGTTGACCGCGGTCGAGACCTGGTTCTGCAGTTCCGGCACGTTAAGCTGTGCCATCATCAGCGGTACCATGCCCTTCAGCGACTGTGCCAGCTGATCGCCGGTCACGCCCTGCTGGGCTCCGATATAGTCAAGCACGCGCTTGGTGATCGTCGCATCGTCGAAGCGCAGGGAAGCGCTGTTGAAGGTCAACTGCTGGACGAGGCCCATCATTGCAAGGCCCATGGCCTGGTTGGCTTCTTCCTTGTTCGGATTGGCCTCCTGTGCCTTCATCGCCTCCTGTATGGATTTCATGAATTCCAGCGTGTAGCCGGAAATATCGACGGCAAAGGCAAGGCGGCCGACATTGGCGAAGTCGAAGGCATATTCCTCAAGCGAGACATTGCCGGAGGCGACTTCCCAGCTTCCCTTGATCGTCATCTCGCCGGAAAGCGTCTTCAGGCCGAGCTTTTCGATCGCATCCTTGGCCTTGGCGTCCTCGACGTCGGAAAGGTCAGCCTTGATGCCGGAAAGCGTCGCGTCGAAATCGAAGCCGGCATCGCTTTCCTGCTTCGCCAGGTTGGCTTCCGATTCGTCCATCGAAAACACCTGCTTGCCCTTGACGGTCACAGTCACGGGGCCGGTGCCGGCGGATTCGTAAAGGACCATGTCGTTGATCGTGCCGCCCGTCGGATTGCCGGGAATAGTGAGGCCGCCCATGGTGATGTCCTTGGCCGTGACCGCGGTTTCATCCTCCTTGACGTCGACATCCGGCAGCGTGACGGTCTCGACATAATAGCCGCCGTTGTCGCTTTCCTCGACGCCCTCGAGCGTCACTTCGCCGACCTTGAAATCTTTGCCGGGGGCGGCCGTCGATTTGACGGTGACGCCGGTCAGCGTCACCGTCGTGCCGTCCACCGCAACGTTTTCATAGGCAATGGTTGCGCCGCTGAGCGCATAGGCGGCATTGAGCTTGGTGACGAGGTCCGCGCCGTCGAGCGCGAAGGCCGGCCCGGAAAGGCCGATAAAAGCGGCGCTCGCCAGCATCAGACGGAGGTTGCGGTTAGGCAGCATAGGGTGGTTCCTTTGTTGTAAAGGTTTAATTTCGAAGGCATTTCTAATACGGATTGAGGCCGAAATATATTCGAATTGCGTTGCGGTGTCATGTTTCGTACCGGTGTCCATTTTTGGGATGAAAATCGCCGGTGGAGAGTTGCTTCGGGCTATTTCACGACGACGTCGATCGAATCCTGAATGTACTTGGTATCCGAGCGGCCCTCGTATCGCTGCATGCTCATGCCGAAGGTGAGGCTGTCCTTGCCGCGAAAGCCCGGTTGCGGCTTGAAGAGGATCGCCATGCCCCATGCCGGCTTTCCATCGCAAAGCCTGGAGATGTTGCTGATCTTGTATTTGATCCATTGAAACCGGACGCTGCCATGTGCTGGCTCTTTGACGACTTTCATCTTCGGCTTGCCTATATTGCGGCAACTGGGGGTAACGCCGGTGACGAAATTGATCGCGCTTTCGCGATTGGCGGGAATGCTGATTTCTGCTGCATTTGCGCTTTGCAGGGACAGGCAGGCGAGGCCGATGGCGGCGAACTTCGACGGGATGCGCATGAAATGACCTCTGTTCTGGAATCGTTTTAACTGTGGTGATCTGCGACTAGCACGAATGCAACCATGTGTGGTAGCTGGCGGACGGAATTTTGCAGAGATATCCAGGCGCCTTGCATGTCTGTCGCAGGCAAGGTTCTCCACAGCGCAATGCCCTGCAATCCTTGCCGTTCAGGGCGTGTTGGGGTAGCAAGAAATCATGGGACAAAGCCTTTTGCCGCCGTCGGGCGGAGACGATCACATTCTGCCGGTTGACCTCAAGGCGGCGCTGGAAGAGCGCTACCTTGCCTATGCGCTGTCGACCATCATGCACCGCGCGCTTCCGGACGTGCGCGACGGCCTGAAGCCGGTCCATCGCCGTATCATCCATGCGATGAGCGAAATGGGGCTGCGCTCCAATTCGTCGTTCAAGAAATGCGCCCGTATCGTCGGTGACGTCATCGGTAAGTTCCACCCGCATGGCGACCAGTCGGTCTATGATGCGCTGGTGCGTCTGGCACAGGATTTCTCGCAGCGTTACCCGATCGTCGATGGCCAGGGCAACTTCGGCAATATCGACGGCGACAGTGCCGCCGCCTATCGGTACACCGAAGCGCGCATGACCGACGTCGCGAGCCTTCTGCTCGAAGGCATCGACCAGGACGCGGTGGATTTCCGCCCGACCTACAACGAGGAAGACCAGGAACCAGTCGTCATGCCCGGCGCCTTCCCGAACCTTCTGGCCAACGGCGCCTCCGGCATCGCCGTGGGCATGGCGACCTCGATCCCGCCGCACAATGCGCACGAACTCTGCGACGCGGCGCTGCATCTGATCAGACACCCGGATGCGACGGTCGAGGACCTGATGTTTGATCCGAACAACCCGGAACGGGGCGGCATCGAAGGTCCGGATCTTCCGACAGGCGGCATCATTATCGACAGCCGCGAAAGCATCATCGAGGCCTACAAGACCGGCCGCGGCGGTTTTCGCGTGCGCGCCAAGTGGGAGGTCGAGGATACCGGCCGCGGCGGTTACCAGATCATCGTCACCGAAATTCCCTTCCAGGTGCAGAAATCGCGGCTGATCGAAAAGATCGCCGAGCTGCTGATTGCCCGCAAGGTGCCGTTGCTCGAGGACGTGCGCGACGAATCGGCCGAGGATGTCCGGCTCATTCTGGTGCCGAAGAGCCGTTCGGTCGATCCGACGATCCTGATGGAATCGCTGTTCAAGCTCTCGGAGCTGGAAAACCGCATTCCGCTGAACATGAACGTGCTCTCGATGGGCCGCGTGCCCAAGGTGATGGCGCTGAACGAGGTTCTCTCGGAATGGCTGCAGCACCGCCGCGAAGTGCTGCAGCGCCGCTCGCGCTTCCGGCTGGCGGCCATCGATCGTCGTCTGGAAATTCTCGGCGGCTACCTGATTGCCTATCTGAACCTCGACGAAGTCATCCGCATCATCCGCGAGGAAGACGAGCCGAAGCCGGCCTTGATGGAGCGTTTCACGCTCACCGACCTGCAGGCCGAATCGATCCTCAACATGCGGCTGCGCTCTTTGCGCAAGCTGGAAGAGTTCGAGATCCGCACCGAGTTCGAAGCGCTGTCGAAGGAGAAGGCGGAAATCGAGACGCTGCTGGCCTCCGACGACAAGCAGTGGCAGACCGTCGCCTGGGAAATCGGCGAGGTGAAGAAGAAATTCGCCAAGGCCACCGAGCTCGGCCGCCGCCGCACGCTGTTCTCCAACGCGCCGGAAGCCGATTTGGAAGCCATCCAGCAGGCGATGATCGAGAAAGAGCCGATCACCGTCGTCATCTCGGAAAAGGGCTGGATCCGGGCGTTGAAGGGCCACATCTCCGATGTCTCGACCTTGCCGTTCAAGGAAGGCGACGGCCTGAAGCTGTCGTTCACGGCGTCCACCACCGACCGCATCCTCGTCGTCACCACCGGCGGCAAGGCCTATACGCTGGGCGGCGACAAGCTGCCGGGCGGCCGCGGCCATGGCGAACCGTTGCGCATCATCGTCGATATGGAAAACGACCAGGATGTGCTGACCGCCTTCGTCCACGATCCCTCGCGCAAGCTGCTGATCTCCTCGGCTGCGGGCAACGGTTTCGTCGTGCCGGAGGCCGAGATGGCGGCCAACACCCGCAAGGGCAAGCAGATCATGAACGTCGCCATGCCGGACGAGGCCAAGCTCGTCATCCCGGTCAAGGGCGATCATGTCGCCATCGTCGGCGAAAACCGCAAGATGCTGGTCTTCCCGCTTGCCCAGATCCCCGAAATGGGACGCGGCAAGGGGGTGCGCCTGCAGCGCTACAAGGACGGCGGCATCTCCGACATCCGCTGCTTTGCCATTGCCGACGGCCTCACCTGGGCCGACAGCGCCGGCCGCAGCTTCACCAAGACCAAGGACGAACTGATCGAATGGCTGGGCGACCGGGCAACGGCGGGCAGGGCGGTACCGAAGGGGTTCCCGAGGAGTGGGAAATTTACGGGGTGATGGATGCGCGGGGGATTAACCCGCCCGCTTATCTGTTTTCAGATGGAACGGTGACGTCCCGCAGGAAGCGGATGGCCCCGTCTTCGTCGATCTCGCCAGCAGCGACCGATAGGACGAAGCTGAAGAGAAGGCTATCGCTCGTTTCGATCTCGTAACCGTTCTCCATCAGGAAAACAGCCGCCGCAACAATGGCGATACGCTTGTTCCCATCAATAAACGCATGGTTCATTGCAAGACCGAACAGATATGCGGCGGCAAGTTCGATAACATCGTCGCAACCGTAATGGTCTTTGTTGACCGGCCGTGCCAGAGCCGATTCCAGTGCGCCTTCGTCTCTTAAACCGAAAGCGCCGCCAAAACGCTGGATCTGGATAGTTTGCAATGCCTCAATGAGAGGTCGTTCCAGAAAAACGAAATCCCTCATTCGGCCAGCTTTTTCAAAGCGACCTTGTATTTGTCCATGAAACGATTGGCGTGTTCGAGTTGACGCTGAAATGCTTCCTCGAGCGGCTGCATCTGAAAGCCGCCATCTTTTGCGGTGAGTTGCATCTGATCGCCTGCCTTCAGGCCATATCGTTCAAGCATTTCCTTCGGGATGATGACGCCTTCGGAATTGCCGATCTTGCGGATGGTGATGTTCATGGCAAAACTCCAATGTTATAATCACGTTATAACATCGGTTTTGCTAGTCAGCAATTGCGCGTGAATTTCACCCCGTAAACGGAAACTCGCTCGACGCGTCCACCGCCGATTTCCTCCGCATCTGCCATACCGAATGCCCGACCAGTGCCAGAATCAGCACGGCGCCACCCAATAGCGTCTGCACGGTCGGGACTTCCATGAAGGCGATCCAGATCCAGATAGGGGCGAGGATGGTTTCGAGCAGGTAGAACATGCCGACTTCCGGCGCCGACAGGTAGCGCGGGCCGGTGGCGAGGCAGAAGAAAGCGAGCGGGATCATGATCAGGCCGTCGAACATGATGAAGCCGGGATGGGCGATGGCAAGGCCTTCGGATGGCGACAGCAGGTAGCCGATGACGCAGGGAAAGATCGCGGTTGCCAGCGGGACCAAGCCCATGTCCTTGCCGCTCGCCCGGCTGACGGTGATGGCGCAGGCAAGCAGGAGGGCGGAACAGACCGCCATGGCATCGCCGAAGACATTGCCGCTTTTCAAGCCGCCGTGAACGATCAGCCCGACGCCGAAGACCATGATCGCCATCGTCACCAGCGTGGCGTTGGACGGGCGTTCCTTCAGGAAGATCCACGATAGCACGGCTGCGAACATCGAGGTGAAGGCGACGATGAAGACGACGTTGGCCGTCGCGGTGTTGAAAACGGACAACAGGAACGTGAAGGTACCGAGGCCGTAGAACAGGCCGGCCAGCAGTCCCGCCTTGCCGGGGATCAGCGCGATCTTGCGGCCGAGGAATTTGTTGAGCACGACCCAGGCGACCAGCGCCACCGTGAAGGTACACAGGCTGCGCAGGGCCAGCAGCGACCACACCTCGCCCTGCGACGAGCGGATCAGCGGAATGTCGAAGGAGAGGGCAAGGCCGCCGAGACCGGTGATGAGAAGTCCGCGGCGGTGGTGGGCGGCATCGATGGCTTGGCTCAAGATTCAGTCCGATTCGGTAACAGTGCCTTCGCCTGTATACCGTTCCCAGCCCTGCGCCATAAGGTGCTCCTGCGGCAGAAACTTTGTTTTATAGTCCATCTTGCGCGAACCTTTGACCCAATAGCCGAGATAGACATGCGGCAGGCCGCGATCTTTCACCTTGCGGATATGATCGAGGATCATGAAGGTGCCGAGCGAGCGGTCGGACAGCTCCGGGTCGAAATAGGAATAGACCATCGATAGCCCGTCGCCCATCTTGTCGGTCAGCGCCGCGCAGATCAGCGGCCCCTTGGCCTGACCGATGCCGTCGCCTTCGACCTTCAGCCGGTATTCGATGATCTTGGTGTTGACGTGTGTGTCCTCCACCATCATCGCATAG
This sequence comes from Rhizobium herbae, assembly GCF_017873135.1. Taxonomy (GTDB): domain Bacteria; phylum Pseudomonadota; class Alphaproteobacteria; order Rhizobiales; family Rhizobiaceae; genus Pararhizobium; species Pararhizobium herbae. Next base: position 173,029 of record NZ_JAGGJV010000008.1, read on the forward strand.
TCGAGCACCGACATGTCCGACATGCCGCCCTTCTGGTGGCGGTGGTCGAGATAACGGCGAAACAGGCTGTACTGTTCGCTGGAAGGCTCCGCCGGATATTCCGTCGAGACGACGTCGCTGTTCAGCGCCAGGATACGCCGCATCGAGCGGGTGGGGGAGAACTCGCCGGCGACGATCCGGACCGAGACGCAGGCCCGGCAGCTCTCGCAGGCCGGCCGGTAGGCGATGTTCTGCGAGCGGCGGAAGCCGCCCTGGGTCAGGAGATCGTTGAGTTCAGGGGCCCGCTCGCCCACCATGTGGGTAAACACCTTCCGCTCCATCTCCTGCGGCAGATACGGGCAGGTCGCCGGCGCGGTCAGGTAGAATTGCGGGGACGGTGCAGTTTGCGTGTTCATATGGTGCGGGGATCGCTCTTCTTGGCCGCTTCGAAAACATCAGCATGGCGCAAGAATGAAAAAGGTCAATCGCGACTTTTTGAACCGTCGGATTGCGATGCGATAAAGCTGTGATTTTCGGCTGCGCGGCTGGCCGGCAGCGAAGGGATGTCACACTTCCATCCCTTCGCAGACGTGCGAATCAATAGATGTCGCGGCGCACAGTCACCGTGCCGATGAGCAGGTCATGCAGCAGGCGGCCGCGATCGGTGAACAGGCCGACGAGAAGGACCAGCGGGGTCAACAGCGCATTGGCGATCCAGAAGATCACCAGATGCACGATGGCCGTCAGGAAATCCATCGGCCGGCCGTCGGTGCGGGCGATCGCCAGGCCCATCATGTTCATGCCCGGCGACGCCTGTTTCGGGCCGCCGACCGTCACGCCGAAATAGAGCATGGCGAGACCGGCAAAGAGCACGGGATAGAGGAAGAAGCCGAGGCCGAACGTCAGGATGCCGAGGAAGAACACGACGACGGCGGCGGGAATCCACAAAAGCGCGACGATCGCATAGTCGATGACGAAAGCCATGACGCGACGGCTGAGCACGCCCTGATAGGCCCGCCAGTCGCTGCTGGGGATTCTCACATTGTCATCCTGCGTACTCATTGCCGTTCTCCAAATTCAACAGCAGGGATATGGGAAGTGTGGACCGAAAAATCAAATGAAGCGGTGAAATAACCGCAAAGCCTGCAGTTTATCCTCGACGTATCGCGGTCACGTGCAGCCAGTCCGTTTCCTCGCCGTCGTAGCCGCGCCCCTTGTTTTCCCCGACATCGACGCGCATCCACTCGAGGGGCGCATATCGCGCCGTCAGCCAGTCGCGGGAGGGATAGTTATAGTAGCGCTGCAACCCGTCGCGCCCTTCGGCCGATCCCGCCTTGAAGCTCGCATAGAAAGTCCCGCCGGGTTTCAGCGCCCGGTGGATGCGCGACAGCACCGCGGCCAGTTCCTGTCTCGGCACATGAAGCAGGCAGGCACTGGCCCATACCGCATCATAGGCGGCCGTTTCGTCCAGGCGATCGAATGCGAGGACGGCGACCGGGCGCCCCAGCAATCGCTCGGCCTGCTCGGCCATTTCCGGCGAGCCGTCGGTGGGCGTGACGTCGAAACCGCGCGCCAGCATAGCGTGGCTGTCCTGACCGCCGCCGCATCCCAATTCGAGAATTCTCGCGCCTGCCGGCAGTCCCGTCAGGAAGCCGTCAAGGCGTGCGTTCTTCGTTGCCCGTGACCGCAGCGCATAGACTTCGGCTTCGGTCGCGTAGAAACGCAGGGTTTCGGTGTCCACACTGCTCATCGTCATGCCTCCATTGGGGGCGGGCGGCTATCAGCGCTTCGCCAATATCCGTGCCACATCCATGGCGAAATAGCTGAGGATGCCGTCGCAGCCGGCACGCTTGAAGGCGAGCAGGGTTTCGAGCATGACGCGCTCGCCGTCGATCCAGCCGTTGGCGGCGGCCGCCTTGATCTGCGAATATTCGCCGGAGACCTGGTAGGCAAAGACCGGCAGGCCGAAAGCCTCCTTCATCCTCCAGCAGATGTCGAGATAGGGCAGGCCGGGCTTGACCATCAGCATGTCGGCGCCTTCCTCGACGTCGAGCGCTGCGTCGCGCATCGCCTCGGTGCCGTTGGCCGGGTCGATGTAATAGGTCTTCTTGTCGCCCTTCAGTAGCCCGCCGGTGCCGATCGCCTCGCGGTAGGGGCCGTAGAAGGCGGAGGCGAATTTGGTGGCGTAGGACATGATGCCGACATTCTGGTGGCCGGCAGCGTCCAAGGCCTGGCGGATGGCGCCGATGCGGCCGTCCATCATGTCGGAGGGGGCGATGATGTCGGCGCCGGCATCGGCCTGCAGCACGGCGGCCCTGGCGATCTGCGCCACCGTCTCGTCGTTGACGATCTCGCCGTCGCGCAGGATTCCGTCATGGCCATGGCTGGTGAACGGATCGAGCGCCACGTCGGTGATGACGCCGATGTTCGGCACGCTCTTCTTGATGGCGCGGGTCGTCTCGTTGATCAAGTTGTTGGCGGCAAGGCTGTTGGAACCGGTGTCGTCCCTGAGCGACATTTCGATGTTCGGAAAGGTGGCAAGGGCAGGGATGCCGAGATCGGCGGCTTCCTTCGCAGCCTCGACGGCCTTGTCGATGCTCATCCGGTTGACGCCGGGCATGGCCTCGATCGGCTCGACGATGCCGGAGCCCGGAACCACGAAGATCGGCCAGATCAGATCGTCCACCGTCAGCCGGTTTTCCTGCACCATGCGGCGCGTCCAGTCGGCCTTGCGGTTGCGGCGCATGCGGCGGTGGCCGGTGATGAGGTCAACAGCGTTGGTCTTGTCGGTCATTGCGGTGGTCTTTCCGTCAGCTGGGTCGTGTGGTCGCGGTTTATCATGCGATGCGGGCAAAGGAAAACAGCGAAGGCTTCGCCGGTTTGGTGTCCTGGTGCCGTTTTGTCCACCAAACAGCGATCGTGCAGGAACCATTTCCGTTTTGCCCCGTTCCTGCTGCGTCTTTTGGAGCGCCCGACGACGTCACCGATGAGCGGTGAGAGTGGTCTCCAGACCCAAGGAGAGACAATGAAAGCCGTAGTCAAGATCGCTTTTGCCGCCGCCATTTCCGCCATGTCGATGGGTGGTTATGCCGCAGCCCAGACCGCCACGCCGATGGTGGCCGACGACATGCTGACCATCGTCAATGTCGGCTCTGAAACCAACGCAAGCACCGACACGTCCTCCATCCCTGCGACCTATCGCAATCCGTCGCCGGAATCGATCACCAAGGCGCAGACTGAAATCCAGAACGATCCCGCTCTGATGGCAAGCCTCGTGGCCAAGAACGTGCAGCTCGAAAATGTCATAGGCATCCAGACGGCCGCCAACGGTGGCAAGGTCGTATACACGAAGTAAAGATCGCCACTTTTGCAGAAAAGGGCTCCGCAAGCGGGGTCCTTTTTTTGTTTTGCCTTGCCGCTTCCATTTCGGGGCGGCGGCATCGAGCGTCGCTTGATCCATGGATTGCTGCGGATGATATACCCGCGAAGTCACGTACTTGAGCAAAGCGTGCGATGCAGAGCCTCCAGAAATCCCCGTCTGGCAAAGCGCCCGCCCGCCACGTATCCTCGCAGCCATGGCTCTTGATTCTGTAAAAATTCCCAAGCTCTCGCTGACCGAAACGCTCTTCGGGTTGTTCCTGCGGCTGGTATCCATTTCGTGTTTCTGGTTCGGGCTCACTTATTGGGCGATGCTGATCGGCTTTTCGTTTGGCGGCGGCGGGCGGTTCGACTTGTTGCCGGTGCCGTGGCGGGTCGCGGCGACCGCGCTTGCCGTCGTCTATCCCGTGGCAGCGCTCGGGCTGTGGCTGCTTGTCTCCTGGGGGCCGGTGCTCTGGGTGGTGGCGGCGGCGACTGAAATCGTGATGTTTGCGGTCTATCCGCAGATCTTCGGAGTGAAGCCGCTGCTGCTTGTTCTGCATGGCACGGTGGCTTTCACCTTCGTGCTTTTCCGGGCTGCGATCGTCTATCAGCGGGCACGCCAAGCCAAGGCTGCAAGAATTGATTTACCCTGACACAAGGGCTGTGGATAGTAAGGCGCTGTTAAGGCTGTAGTTTAAGTCGAATTTTATACGTATTCGATAGTGTCTACCTCAAGGCGGGAAGAGATACATACACCGCCAAACAAACAGTGAGGCAGTCATGATGAACACCAAAATGAAACCGCAGGTCGTTGCCGTCAAAGATCCCCACGAAGACGCGATCCGTTCGCTCTACATGGAATCCCTTCACCTCGTCGAACGTCTTCACCGCCGTCTGCTCGACGTCGTCAAGGACGAATTCGACCGGTCGGGCCGCTCCGACGTCAACGCCGTCCAGGCGCTTCTCCTCTTCAACATCGGCAATTCGGAACTGACGGCCGGCGAACTGCGCTCGCGCGGTTACTATCTCGGCTCCAACGTATCCTACAATGTTAAAAAGCTGGTTGATCTCGGCTTCATCAACCACCAGCGCTCGCGCATCGACCGTCGTTCGGTCCGCATCAGCCTGACGGACGAAGGCCAGGAGATCGCCGAGACGGTCGCCAAGCTCTATGAGCGCCATATCGGCTCGATCCAGAAGGTCGGCGGCATCGGCACCGACGAGTTCGGCCAGATGAACAAGCTCCTGCAGCGCCTCGACCGCTTCTGGAACGACACGATGCTCTACAAGCTCTGATCGGAGCCTCAAGCTGACTGCTGTTTCTCCCTCCTGCGGCTCACCGGCCGCAGGATGAGAAGCGGACATAGGATGGCAAGATGAAAATGCCCCTATTTCCCGGCCCGATTCAAGCGTTGCTTATCGGGAAACCGGAGATCGATGACCTTTCGGCATCCGATCGACAACCACGCGCGCTGCTGCGCGATTTTCTCCCATTCAACGATTGGTGTGCATCGGGTTGCCCGCGCTTTCGCCGCCTCCACGGCCAAACCGCTGCCTCGGTCCCGAGCTGAACCGATGTCGCTGGAATGTTGCACCGATCACCAGTGAACGCTTCGAAGCCGGACGCAGCCGGCCCGCGACACGAATTGGCCATATTACTATGACAGCGACGAGGGCACGAGAATGCGGGTCTTTGTGCTCCCACTGTTGCCGATGTGCGACTGGCGGCAACTGGCGTTCACGATCTCACGAATGTGAACTGCGGGCAGGGGACTGCACGTGTAGTTTGCGTTTGTTAACCATATTCGTGGTAGCGCTGCGTTTGTGTCGCAGCATTGAATGGTAGGAATTATGTCGAAAAAACCCGGAATTGATGCATTCTCACGCCGGAACTTTCTGGCCTCGGCCGCCGCTTTCGGTGCCGCCGCCTGGGCTGGCGGTGCTTTGGCGCAGGACGCGCTCGACGAGATCATCAATGCGCCGCGCCGCGGTGCCTGGGACGACCAGTTCGACGCCAAGGCTTCGCGCAGCGCCACCGCCGTCGTTTCCAACACGCCGATCTTCGGCATGGATACGCTTGCCAACACGCAGAACGCCATTGCCCAGTACCAGCAGATCGCCTCGGCCGGCGGCTGGCCGCAGGTCAATTCGTCGGTTCGCCTGGAGATGGGCGTTTCCGATCCGTCGGTGCAGGCCCTGCGCCAGCGCCTGATGATCGTCGGCGACCTGCCGCGCTCCGCCGGTATTTCCAACTCCTTCGACAGCTATGTCGACGGCGCCGTCAAGCGGTTCCAGGCGCGGCATGGATTGCCAGCGGACGGCGTCATGGGCGATTATACCGTCAAGGCGATGAACATCTCCGCGGATGTGCGCCTGCAGCAGCTGAACACCAATGTGGTGCGGCTTCAGTCGATGTCGGGCGATCTCGGCAGCCGCTACGTGCTGGTTAACATTCCCGCCGCCTATATCGAAGCCGTCGAAAACGGTCGCGTGGCGCAGCGTCATACGGCCGTCGTCGGCCGTCTCAGCCGTCCGACCCACATCATCAACTCGAAGATCTACGAGGTCATCCTCAACCCGTACTGGACGTCTCCGCGCTCGATCGTCGAGAAGGACATCGTGCCGTTGATGCGCAAGGACCCGGAATATCTGAAGAAGAATTCCATCCGCCTGATCGACGGGCAGGGCAACGAAGTTCAGCCGGAAACGATCGACTGGAACGCCGAGAAGGCCCCGAACCTGACGTTCCGTCAGGACCCCGGCAAGACGAACGCCATGGCGTCCACCAAGATCAACTTCCACAATCCGAACAACGAGTACATGCACGATACGCCGCAGCAGGGCCTGTTCAACAAGCTGGCACGCTTCGAATCGTCCGGCTGTGTCCGTGTTCAGAACGTCCGTGATCTGGCGACATGGCTGCTGCGCGACACGCCCGGCTGGTCGCGCCAGCAGATCGAGGCAACGATCCGCACCGGTCAGAATTCGCCGATCCAGCTGGCTGTCGAGGTTCCTGTCTACTTCAAGTACATCACCGCCTGGGCGGCGACGGACGGCATCGTGCAGTTCCGCGACGACATCTACCAGATGGACGGCGAGCAGGAACTGGCGCTGCAGACGACGACCGGCATCGAGCAGGCTGCGGGTTCCGTCGAGCAGGAAAACCTGCCGCAATAAGCCGACTGTACGTCTTGAGCGGGGCCGCGCATCCTTCAAAGGGGGCGCGGCCTTTTGCATTGCTGCTACATGTCGCATTCCCGGCGCGGCAAATGGGGGAAATGGCGCAAATCGCACAGCCCGTATTGCCCTTGCCATGCGAGGACGGTAAACACCGTGCACCGTCTCTTAAGGAGCTTTGAGAATGAGCGTTTCTGCCGCCGCCACCGACGTATTCTTCAGCCGTTCTCTCGCCGACAGCGATCCGGATATTTTCGGCGCGATCGAGAAAGAGCTTGGCCGCCAGCGTCATGAGATCGAACTGATCGCATCGGAAAACATCGTCTCGCGCGCCGTTCTGGAAGCGCAGGGCTCGATCATGACCAACAAATATGCCGAGGGTTATCCGGGCAAGCGTTACTATGGCGGCTGCCAGTTCGTTGATATCGCCGAGGAACTCGCCATCGAGCGCGCCAAGAAGCTGTTCGGCGTCAATTTCGCCAACGTCCAGCCGAACTCGGGTTCTCAGATGAACCAGGCCGTATTCCTGGCGCTGCTGCAGCCGGGCGATACCTTCATGGGTCTCGATCTCAATTCGGGCGGTCACCTGACGCATGGATCCCCGGTCAACATGTCCGGCAAGTGGTTCAACGTCGTTTCCTACGGCGTGCGCGAAGGCGACAACCTGCTCGACATGGATGCCGTGGCCGAATCGGCGCGCAAGCACAAGCCGAAGCTGATCATCGCCGGCGGCACCGCCTATTCCCGCATCTGGGACTGGAAGCGGTTCCGCGAGATCGCCGATGAAGTCGGCGCGTGGCTGATGGTCGACATGGCCCATATTGCAGGCCTTGTTGCCGGCAACCAGCATCCGTCGCCATTCCCGCATTGCCATGTTGCAACGACCACCACGCACAAGTCGCTGCGCGGCCCGCGCGGCGGCATGATCCTCACCAATGACGAGGATCTGGCAAAGAAGTTCAACTCGGCCGTCTTCCCCGGCCTGCAGGGCGGCCCGCTGATGCACGTCATCGCCGCCAAGGCCGTTGCCTTCGGCGAGGCGCTGAAGCCGGAATTCCAGGATTACGCCGCCCAGATCGTCAAGAACGCCAAGGCGCTGTCCGAAACGCTGGTGGCCGGCGGCCTCGACATCGTCTCGGGCGGCACCGACAACCACCTGATGCTGGTCGACCTGCGCAAGAAGAACGCCACGGGCAAGCGCGCCGAGGCAGCGCTCGGCCGCGCCTACATCACCTGCAACAAGAACGGTATCCCGTTCGATCCGGAAAAGCCGTTCGTCACCTCCGGTGTCCGCCTCGGCACTCCGGCCGGCACGACGCGCGGCTTCAAGGAAGCTGAATTCCGCGAAATCGGCAACCTGATCGTCGAAGTTCTCGACGGCCTTAAGGTCGCCAATTCGGACGAAGGCAATGCAGCCGTCGAAGCCGGTGTTCGCGAAAAGGTCGTCAAGCTGACCGACCGTTTCCCGATGTACCCTTACCTCTGATCACAGACCTCTTATCAAGGAGCCTTGATGCGCTGCCCCTATTGCGGATCGGAAGACAGCCAGGTGAAGGATAGCCGTCCTGCGGAGGACGGCGCCGCCATCCGCCGCCGACGCATCTGCCCGGATTGCGGCGGCCGCTTCACGACCTTCGAAAGGGTGCAGCTCAGGGAACTGATGATCCTGAAGAAGACCGGCCGCAAGGCGCCGTTCGACCGCGACAAGCTGTTGCGTTCGTTCGAGATCGCCTTGCGCAAGCGGCCGGTCGATCGTGACCGGATCGAGCGGGCGGTGTCCGGTATCGTCCGGCGGCTGGAAAGCTCCGGCGAGACGGAAATCCCGTCCGAAGAGATCGGCCTGCAGGTGCTGGAAGCGCTCAAGGGCCTCGACGACGTTGCCTTCGTCCGCTACGCCTCGGTCTATCGCGATTTCTCCCATGCGGACGATTTCGAGAAGGTGATCGCCGAGATCAGCGCCAAGATCGCGCGTGATCCCGGCGCCTGATCGCCACCAAAGCTGGCGCCGCCGAAAGGCGGCGTTTGACGTTTGCAGGATCGGGAAACACGGAACGGCATCGACATGGCAGACAGGATTGAAGACGAGCGGTTCATGACAGAGGCGTTGCGCATCGCGCACCGCAATCTCGGCGCAACCGGCTCCAACCCGTCCGTCGGCTGCGTCATCGTCCGCGATGACGGCGACGGTCCGAAGATCGTCGGCAGTGCCGTGACGGCGTCGGGCGGCAGGCCGCATGCGGAGACGCAGGCTCTGGCTGTCGCCGGTGCGCTTGCGCGCGGCGCCACCGCCTACGTGACGCTCGAACCCTGTTCCCACCATGGCAAGACGCCGCCCTGTGCCGATGCGCTGATCGCCGCCGGTGTCGCCCGCGTCGTCGTTGCCGTCACCGATCCTGACGAGCGGGTCGCCGGGCGCGGTCTCGAAATGCTGCGCGACGCCGGCATCGAGGTGGTCACCGGCGTGCTTGCGGAAGAGGGTGAGCGGGAGCTTGAGGGCTACCTCATGCGCAAGCACAACAATCGGCCCTATGTGACTCTCAAGCTTGCCGTTTCCGCCGATGGCATGATCGGCATCAAGGGGCAGGGGCAGGTGCGCATTACCGGCGCGTCCGCCCGCGATCATGTGCAGCGGCTGCGGGCGGAGACCGATGCGATCCTCGTCGGCATCGGCACGGCGATCGCCGACGACCCGGAACTGACCGTCCGAATTCCCGGTCTGGAGCACCGCTCGCCGTTGCGGATCGTCATCGACGGCGATCTCGATCTGCCGGTGTCCTCGAAACTGGTGCAGACGGCCCACGCCGTGCCGGTTCTCGTCGTCACGGGGCAGGAGGACGGCTCGATATCCTTTGCCGAGCGGCGGCAGGCCCTGGAGGCCGCCGGCGTCGAGGTCGTCGTCTGCGATCCGGCGGTGCCAGCCGATCTTCTCGGGGCGCTGGCAACGCGGGGAATTTCCTCGCTTCTGGTCGAAGGCGGCGCACGGACGGCACAGCAATTCCTCAACGAAGGGCTTGTCGACCGGATTCTGCTGTTCACCGCGCCCGTGACCCTTGGCGACCAGGGGGTGCCATCCCCACTTGAACGCAACCTGATCCCGGTCGGCTTCGTCCACCGGCGGTCGGATACTTTCGGCGACGATCTTCTCGACACCTACGAATACGAAAGAACCCCCTGATGTTCACCGGCATTATCACCGATATCGGCACCGTCGAAACGATCACCCCCCTCGACGAGGGCATCAAGCTGCGTATCGTCACCGCCTATGATCCCAAGGGCATCGACATCGGCGCCTCGATCGCCTGTTCCGGCGTCTGCCTGACGGTGACGACCCTGCCGGAAGAGGGCGCGAACGGCCGCTGGTTCGAGGTGGAGGCCTGGGAAGAAGCGCTCAGGCTGACGACGATCTCGTCGTGGAAGTCAGGCCAGCCCATCAATCTGGAGCGCTCGCTGAAGATCGGCGACGAACTCGGCGGCCATCTGGTGTCCGGTCATGTCGACGGCAGGGCGGAAATCCTCTCGGTGGAGACGGAAGGCGAGGCGACCCGTTTTCGCCTGCGCGCGCCGGACCATCTGGCCAAATTCGTGGCGCCGAAGGGTTCCGTTGCGCTCGACGGCACCTCGCTGACGGTCAACGCGGTGAATGGAACCGATTTCGACGTGCTGCTGATCCGCCACTCGCTGGAGGTGACCACCTGGGGGCGGCGCAAGGCGGGCGATTTCGTCAATTTCGAAGTTGATACGATGGCGCGCTATGCCGCAAGGCTGGCGGAATTTCCGGCGCCGAAGGCGGAAATATAGACCTCCCCCGTTGGAAGGGAGAGGCCGGCTTTCGAATGGCAGTCAGCGGACGTAGAAGGTCAGCCCGCCGTCAGCGGCCTGGCTCGCGCCGATCACGTTGGCAAGCGTGACGCTGCGGGCCTTCAGTTCCTTCGCCAGTGTCCGGTTGGATGCGAGCGCTTTCTGGAAGGTTGCCTGCTCGCTCGACGACGTGGTGCCGACCCATTCGCCGGCATCCAGCGTATTGGAATGGACGATGTTGAAATTGTTGCCCTTGTAGGTCGCGACGGTTCGGTCGATCTGTTGCGGCCAGTTCTCCTGCGTGCCCGCGGCCAGGGAAACGCCGGCGAGCGGGAAGGCGGTGAGTGCGACGATTGCGGAGAGTTTTACGATGCGGTTCATGGTTTCAGCTCCATAGGATGCCTGTGGACTGCCCTTTGGCAGGCCACAGGGCGGGTCTCCGTGACGCGTCTTGCGCCATGGAAGGCCTTGGGTTGCAATGATCGGCCTTGCACCGTGCCGACACTTCGGAGATAGTGCCGAAAAATGGCGGGAAAAGGTCCCAAGTCGTTGAAGTTAAATTAAAAATTGTTCATCAAATTTTAGGCTGCGGTGAGCCGGAAGCTGCGTCGGGGTAGTCGGTATCCGCGTGCCCTGGACGACGGGCGCCCCGCCGCAAGGACACTAAACCGGATCAGTCCGCTGACCATCGCGGAAATAAAGCCACCCGCCCGGAACGGCTGCGGCAGCAATTGGCCTTCGCTCTCAGAGAATGAAATTTCCATTCGACAGCGAGATCGCATCATCCAGGTGAATGGCGAAATCGACCTTCTTGTCGCCATTGACGTCGCCATAGATGTAAGTGTCGGAGGCCTGCTTGATATAGCGCAGTTCTCCGGCCGTGCCGGTGAAGATTGCCGTCCCGAGGTAGGTGAAGGCCTGATCCCCCGAAACTGTCGCATTTGCATCGATGGTCGACAGGTCCAGCCGGTCACCGCCGGTACCAGAGAAATCGAAGATCGAGTCCCGACCGGCGAGGGCGACGGTGGTATCCGTCAGTGCATTGAAGTCGAAGGTATCGGCACCTGCGCCCCCCCACATGTCATCCGCGCCGAGCCCGCCATTGATCGTGTCGTTGCCGCTGGCGGCGTTCAGGACATCATTGCCGGAGCCACCGGCGAGCAGGTTGGCGCTGCCATTGCCGTAGAGCGTGTCGGCGTGGCTCGAACCTGACAGCCGTTCGATCGAAACGTAGGTATCTCCCTGGGCATCGCCGGTATTGATGGCGGCATTGGCGAGGCTTGCGGTCACGCCGGCCGTGGCGCCGCCATAGTAGGCAGTGTCGGTCCCAGCTCCGCCATCCAGCTTGTCGGCCCCGGCTTCGCCATAGAGCTTGTCCGAGCCGTCGCCGCCCGTGATCGTGTCGTTTCCGGTCCCGCCAAAAATAGTATCGTTGCCGCCGTTGCCCGCGGCAGTATCGTTGCCTCCGTAAAGCTTCACGTAGTCAGCGCCGTTTCCGCCCTTGAAGACGTCGGCCGCTGCAAGCACGTTCTTGATCAGCGCAAGGTCATCGCTGGTGCTCGTCGTCTTTACAGCCGCCCAAACGCTGGTCATCGGGATGCTGAAACCGTCAAACAGGTATGCCCGCGTTGCCTGGTGCCAGGTGGCATGGCTCGTGACGGTACCGCCAATCGGCGTGCCCATTCCGTCATAGGTAAAGTTGCTGCCGCCGAATTCCTCCTTGCCCAGCGCGTATTGAGCGACAAAGCTCGTACTGGTGCGGCTGTAGGAAACGGCATGCAGGATTTCACTGAAATCAAAGTCGCGGATATCGAAGCCAAAGCCGCTGTTTACGGTAATGTTCGCCATTTTGCCCTCCCCTTGGGCTACTATGGAAGACCCACGGCACTTCTAGAAAGCACGCAACCGCACATCGCCCCCGCGTCCAGCCAGACGGCGTGGGGCGTCCTATGTCTCTTGCATAATCCCGCGAAGTGACCTCCTCGGCAAAGCGCCGGGCTGGTCCCCAAGACCGTTAAGAATAGCACATGCCGGACGGATGAAACTTCACCCCTCCTACCTATTCTTCAGTATCTTAGCACCCCTTTTCGGGCGTTAAGCCGGCGCGCGACCCGGGCATGGCGGTGGGATGGGAAAGTTCGGCATTTGCCGTGGAGCAGCGCAGGCGTGTCCCTTCAGGCACGCCGAATGAGGGTCGCCAAAAGAGGTGAGGCGAGTGGCCTGCCCTCCAGCCGGTATGATGGGGCCGGAGCTGAAGAGTTATCGCTCCAGCAAAATCACCTGCGCTCCATGATAAACCGTCCGCCGCGCCTCCTTGAATTGCAGCTTTGACGCCACCCGGAGCGAGGCGAGGTTGGATGTGTCGATGATGCAGGTCTTTTTCAGCGACGGAAACTGCTGGTCGCCCCATTTCAAGGCTGCGCCGACGGCCTCCGTCGCAAGGCCGCGGCCGTGCGAGCGGGGGGAGAGTGCCCAGCCGGTTTCCATTGTGCCTTCGAGGGATGGGCTGATAACGCGGTGCAGGTCGTGAAAACCGGCTTCGCCGATGAACTGGCCTGTCTCGCGGTCCTGCAAAGCGAAGAAGCCGAAACCGAAATAGTGCCACATGCCGACCTGGCGCAGGAACCGCGTCCAGGCCTGCTCGCGTGAAAACGGTACGCCGCCGATGAAGCGCGTCACCTCGGCATCGGCAAACAGCGTGCTGTAGGGGCCGAAATCGTCGCGGCGGTAGGGGCGAAGGATCAGGCGTTCGGTCTCGATGGTGGGGACAGTGTGCATGAGCGTCGTTCAGTCCGTTTGAAATGCGATTCCGTCATTCGATCAGATTCCCGGCTCTCCGTCCCAATAATCGACTTCGCTTTCCTTTCGCCCGACGAAGCGGAAAACCGGCTTGCCGCCGGGCGTTGCGCGCGACTTCGCCAGGAACTTGCCTGAGTCCGGGTATTCGACGATCTCGGCTTTGGCGTTGGCCGAAATCGACAGGTATGTGAGCGGGAGGGTGCCGGTGTTGATCAGGTGATGGGCGGTCTCCGGTCCGCCGGCAGGGGCGCCGAGCACATCGCCCGGTTTGACGGGGTAGCGGTTGGCGCCGAAGCGATATTCGCCTTGGCCGCTGAGGATCACGAACAGCTCTTCCTCGATATGGTGATTGTGGAACGGGCAGCTGGCTTTTCCCGGCGGCACCTCGCTATAGCCGACGCCGAGGTCCTTGAGGCCCAGCTGCGCGCCGAAAGAGACATCCCGGGATTCGAAAAACGTCCCCTGTTGGCCATGATCCAGGTGCAGCTCGGCGGGGTTGACTATGGGTTTCTTCATCTCTGTCATGTTTTTCTCCACTCGGATCAAACTTGTACAGAGACGCCACCGAATTGAAAAGGCGACGCCAATTTCCGCGGTTCCGCATGCAATCGGCTTCCGGTGTCCCTGCAAATCGGTCATTCCAGCGAAAAATGCTTGCCAACCGGGCTCCGGCGTGGTTTGACCGCCGCCTGCGCCGGAGATGTCCGGCCCCAAATTTCAAACGGGTGAAAAATGGCCGAAACATCCAAACCACATATTCTGATTGTGGAAGCGCGCTTCTATGACGACATGGCCGACGCTTTGCTCGACGGCGCGACATCGGCGCTGAAGGATGCCGGGGCGACCTATGACGTCGTCACCGTCCCCGGCGCGCTGGAAATTCCCGCCGCGATCGCCATGGCGCTTGATGGCATCGACAATGGCGGCACCGAATATGACGGCTTCGTCGCGCTCGGCATGGTCATCCGTGGTGAGACCTATCACTTTGACATCGTCGCCAACGAATCCTCGCGCGCGATCATGGATCTTACCGTCAGCGAGAGCCTTGCCATCGGCAACGGCATCCTGACGGTCGAGAACGACGCGCAGGCCTGGGCCCGCGCGAAGAAGTCCGAAGGCGACAAGGGCGGTTTTGCCGCCCGCGCCGCGCTGACCATGATCGACCTGAAGATCAAGCTGGGCGGCGAACAGTGAGCGATATTCCGACCAATCCGCCGGCCGATCAGCCGATCAAGCAGGCAAACCAGCGCGGTGCTGCCCGTCTTGCTGCCGTTCAGGCGCTCTACCAGATGGATATCGGCGGCACCGGCGTGCTCGAGATCGTCGCGGAATACGAGACGCATCGTCTCGGCCAGGAAATCGACGGCGAAACCTATCTGAAGGCCGATGCCTCATGGTTCCGCTCGATCGTCGCCGGTGTCGTGCGCGACCAGCGCCAGCTCGATCCGCTGATCGGCACCGCCCTTCAGGACGACTGGGCTTTGTCGCGCCTCGATTCGACGGTCCGCGCCATCCTGCGCGCCGGCACGTTCGAACTGCGCGAGCGCCGGGACGTTCCCGTTGCCGTCATCGTCACCGAATATGTCGAGATCGCCAAGGCCTTCTTCGAAGACGACGAGCCGAAGCTCGTCAATGCCGTGCTCGACCGGATCGCCCGCACGATCAGAACCGACGTCAAGAAGTAGGATCATCCGATGACGCTGCGGGTGGGCGGGGTGCAGGACATGGATCATGAACTGCGCGGCGCCCGTCGCAACGTCTATCTGCTGACCGCTGCGCAGGCCGTACTCGGGACGATCGGTCCGATCGTCTTTTCCGTCGGCGGCGTTGCCGGCTATCAATTGCTCGGCGACGACAAGTCGCTGGCGACGGCGCCGCTGACGGGCTTCAATGTCGGCGTGGCGCTCGGCGCCGTTTTCGTCGCCGCCATGTCCAGATTGCTCGGCCGCAAGGCAGCCTTCATGGTGGGCGCGCTTCTCGGCGCCGGCGGCGGCGTGCTTGCGGCCTACGCGCTGTTTCTGAGCGATTTCTGGCTGTTTGCGCTGGGCATGTGCGTGTCCGGCGTGGCTGGCGGCTTCACCCAGAAACTGCGTTTCGCCGCGGCGGATGCGTCCCCCAGATTCTACAAGCCGCGCGCGATTTCCTGGATCTTGGCCGGAGGCATGGTCTCCGCCGTACTCGGGCCGCAACTGGTCATCCTCACCAAGGATATGCTGGCGCCGGTGTTCTTTGCCGGTGCCTTCATCGCACTCGTTCCCACCTGCCTTGCAGCCATCGCCATATTGGCGTTCCTGCGGCTGCCGGACCTGCGCCCGGTCGCGGGCGCCGCCCCCACCGGCCCTGTTCGCCCCTTGCGGGAGATCGTGCTGAACCGGCGCTTTCTCACCGGCATGGTCTGCGGCATCTCTACCTATGCGCTGATGACCTTCATGATGACGGGTGCGCCGATCGCCATGGTCGTCGGCTGCGGTTTTTCGCAGGACATGGCGACGCTCGGCATCCAGTGGCATGTGCTGGCAATGTTCGCGCCGAGTTTCTTCACCGGCATGCTGGTCAGCCGCTTTGGCGCCGAAAAGGTCGTTGCCTGCGGCCTGGTTATCCTCATGCTCTGCGCGCTGGTGGCTCACGCGGGCATCGGGCTGTGGAATTTCTGGGGTGCGCTGATCCTGCTGGGAACGGGCTGGAACTTCGGTTTCATCGGCTCGACCGCGATCGTTGCCTCAAGTTACAGGCCGCAGGAGGCTGACAAGGTGCAGGGGTTCCACGATATCATCCTGTTCACCGCGGTCGCGCTCGCATCCTTCGGTTCCGGCAAGGTTCTGACGGCCTATGGCTGGGATATGCTGAGCGCTGCTGTCTGGCCGGTCACCGCTTTTTGCCTTTTGTTGCTGTTTTCCCTGTTTATCGCCGAAAGGCGGCGTTCTGCCTGAGATTTATCTCCAAAAGTAGTATTCCGTACCTGTAAGCCACCGCCAACATACCGAAAAACGTGGGTTTTTCCGATTGTGGCGGCTTGACGATAGCGATTCGTCCCCGCACTCTGCGGCCACGTCTGCCGCCGCCGCTTGAAGAGGAAGCACGGCTCGCAGCGCTTTTTGGGGGTCTGTGGAACGGAGTGAGCCCGCAGGCTTAAACGGAGGAAAGAGCGAAATGACCATACTACTGGGCGTTATCGCATGCGGGTTGCTTTCGGTGGTCTATGCCATCTGGGCGACGCAATCGGTGCTGTCAGCCGATCAGGGCAATGCCCGCATGCAAGAGATTGCAGGCTTCATACGCGAGGGGGCGCAGGCCTATCTCACACGTCAATACAAGACCATTGCCATCGTCGGCGCCGTCGTCTTCATCGGTGCCTGGGTTCTTCTCTCCGTTACCGCCGCCATCGGCTTCCTGATCGGCGCGGTCCTGTCGGGTGCCGCCGGTTTCATCGGCATGCACGTCTCTGTCCGGGCCAACGTGCGCACGGCGCAGGCGTCCTCCGTCAGTCTTGCCGCAGGTCTCGATATTGCCTTCAAGTCCGGTGCGATCACCGGCATGCTCGTCGCCGGCCTGGCGCTGCTCGGCGTCACGATCTACTACCTCGTGCTGACGGCTGGTCTCGGCCTTGCGGAAGGCTCGCGTGAGGTCATCGACGCGCTCGTATCGCTCGGTTTCGGCGCTTCGCTGATCTCGATCTTCGCCCGTCTCGGCGGCGGCATCTTCACCAAGGGTGCCGATGTCGGCGGCGATCTCGTCGGCAAGGTGGAAGCCGGCATTCCGGAGGACGATCCACGCAATCCTGCCACGATCGCAGACAATGTCGGCGACAATGTCGGCGACTGCGCCGGCATGGCGGCCGACCTGTTCGAAACCTATGCGGTCTCGATCGTCGCAACCATGGTGCTGGCCGCCATCTTCTTTGCCGGCGGCGCCAACCTTGCCGTCGTCATGTCCTATCCGCTGGCCATCTGCGGCGCCTGTATCATCACCTCGATCATCGGCGCCTTCTTCGTCAAGCTCGGTTCCAACGGCTCGATCATGGGCGCCCTCTACAAGGGCCTGATCGTTACCGGCCTGTTGTCGATCATCGGCCTCGGTGCGGCCACCTCGCTTACCATCGGCTGGGGCTCGATCGGCACCGTCGAGGGCAAGGACATTACCGGCACCAACCTGTTCATCTGCGGTATTCTCGGGCTCGTCGTCACCGCGCTGATCGTGGTGATTACCGAATACTACACCGGGACCAACAAGCGGCCGGTGAACTCGATCGCCCAGGCCTCCGTCAGCGGCCACGGCACCAACGTCATCCAGGGGCTTGCCGTGTCGCTGGAATCGACGGCGCTGCCCGCCATCGTCATCGTTGGCGGCATTATCTCGACCTACCAGCTGGCAGGCCTGTTCGGCACCGGCATCGCGGTCACCGCCATGCTCGGCATCGCCGGCATGATCGTGGCGCTCGACGCCTTCGGCCCTGTGACCGACAATGCCGGCGGCATCGCCGAGATGGCCGGTCTTCCTCCGGAAGTTCGCAAGTCGACCGACGCGCTCGACGCCGTCGGCAATACCACCAAGGCGGTAACCAAGGGCTACGCGATCGGTTCGGCCGGCCTCGGCGCCCTGGTGCTGTTTGCGGCCTATTCGAACGACCTCAAATACTTCGTCGCCAACGGCGACAAGTATCCCTACTTCGCCGACGTCGGGACGATCTCGTTCGATCTCTCCAACCCTTACGTCGTCGCCGGCCTGATCTTCGGCGGTCTGATCCCCTATCTCTTCGGCGGTATTGCCATGACGGCCGTCGGCCGTGCGGCCAGTGCCGTGGTCGAGGAAGTCCGCCGTCAGTTCCGCGAAAAGCCCGGCATCATGGCAGGCACGGATCGCCCGGACTACGGCCGCGCCGTCGACATGCTGACCAAGGCTGCGATCCGCGAAATGATCGTGCCGTCGCTGCTGCCGGTGCTGGCGCCGGTCGTGGTCTATTTCGGCGTGCTGTTGATCTCCGGCTCCAAGGCGTCCGCCTTCGCAGCGCTCGGCGCTTCGCTTCTCGGCGTCATCGTCAACGGCATCTTCGTCGCCATCTCGATGACCTCTGGCGGCGGTGCCTGGGACAATGCCAAGAAGAGCTTCGAGGACGGCTTTGTCGACAAGGACGGTGTTCGCCACATGAAAGGATCGGACGCGCACAAGGCCTCCGTCACCGGCGACACGGTCGGGGACCCCTACAAGGATACGGCAGGCCCCGCCGTCAACCCGGCAATCAAGATCACCAACATCGTCGCGCTTCTGCTTCTGGCGGTTCTCGCCTGATCACGCGTCAAAAACAAGCCTGCGGCATCTCCCGGGGTGCCGCAGGTGAAAAGAACGACGGACAAAGAAAAACCCGCCGGCGCAATCGCCGGCGGGTTTTCGTTTCCGGATCGCGAGCCGGTTGCGGCTCAGGTGCCAATCACTTGTTGTTGGCGTTGCCCAGCACGGACTTCGCCATGCTCTTGCCGATGCCGTTGCCGGAGAGCAGCTGACCGAGGAAGGTCATTTCCTTGCCGCCGGTCGGTGTCGTGCGGGAAATCATGTCGAAGACCTTGCCGTCCTGCAGCGTGTAGTGCGCCAGCTGCGAGACGACGCCGTCCTTGTCGAAATACACGGCGAGAATGCTCTGGTCGACCAGCTTCGGCTTCATGAAGGCGACGGGACGCTGGCGCTTCTGCGAAATGTAGTAGAACACCTCATTGTCGAAGGTTGCCGTGGTCGACGGCGTGCCGAGCGACAGAAGCACCTGCTCGCGGCTGGAGCCGACCGGTGCCAGAGCCAGCGTCTCCTGGTCGACAACATAGCCCTGATTGAGGGTTTCGCTGGTGTTCAGCATATCCGCCGTCTTGCAGCCGGAAAGGGTCGTTGCGCAAATTGCCAATGTAAAAGCGACGTTGTTCAGAAATTTCATGTCTGACCTGAAATACCGTTTCGTCAACGACATCTCCCTCAAGGTAACGCTGGCAGATGCGCCATTGCATTTCGTGCCTGCTTCGGTAAACCAGCTTCGGCGATCATGCAATAACAGGATGCGCGGCCTTGCGCATTTTGAAGCAGGCAAACTTGGGCTTTATGATGATATTCGGACTGTTCGGCAAAAAAAACAGCAATACGGCCATCGTCGCGCGCCAGTACGACCTTTTGACCACCGCTGCGCGCCGTCCGTATCTCTATACCGACCTCGACGTGCCGGATACGGTGATGGGACGCTTCGAGATGCTGTCCGCGTCGCTGATCCTCTATTTCCGCCGCACCCGCAGTTCCGAACGTGCCGGACAGGAGATCGCCCAGGAGATCATCGACGCCTTCTTCGAGGATGTCGATCATTCGATCCGCGAGCTCGGGGTCGGTGATGTCGGCGTGCCGAAGCGCATGAAGAAGCTTGCCGCGATGTTTTACGGACGTCTCGAAAGCTATGCCGCGGCACTCGAAAGCAAGGATCGCGATGTGCTGGCGGCGGCGCTGAAGCGCAATTTCCATCCTCAGACCGAGGACCCATCTCTTTCCATGCAGGGGCTTGCCGACTATTTGCTGGCCGCCGAGGCGCAGCTTGCGCTGCAAGGCGAGGATGTCGTAGAAACCGGCCGGATCGACCTGCCGCAAGCGCAAGGCTGAGCCCGCCTCGCGAGAGGGGACGCCGGAGCCGAGTGACGGCTGGCAGCACTATCTTGGGCGGCGTTACCGCCCGAAAGGACCTGACGATGAACCACGACGAAAAGCCCGCATTCTCCTATCCGGTCAAGGTCGGCAATATTTCCGCCAATGCCGTGACGGTTCGTCTCGAGGCGAATGAGGCGGAGCGCAAGGCGCTGGGCGAGCTTTGGGATGTGCTGGAGGTGCAGTCGCTCAAGGCTGAGCTGCAGATCGCCCGCTGGAAGAAGGATGGCGTCAAGATCAAGGGCCGTGTCCAGGCCATGATCGTCCAGGCCTGCGTCGTAACGCTGGAACCGGTGGAATCGGCGATCGACGAACCCGTTGAGGCGATCTTCGTGCCGGAAGGCTCGCGGCTGGCGCGGATCGCCGCCAATGACAGCGGCGAAATGATTCTCGACCCCGAAGGGCCGGACCTCCCGGACACGTTTGCCGGCGACACCATCGATGTCGGCCTTGCCGTCACCGAACACGCGGCGCTTGCCATCGATCCCTATCCGCGCAAGGACGGGGCGAGCTTTGGTGAGCGGATCGAAAGCAGCGACAAGGACGATATCCGTCCAAATCCCTTCGCGGCACTCAAGGATTGGAAAAAGGACTGAGTCCGAAAAGCCGTGCGGCACAATTCGGTTGTCACGTCAGCGAAAAACGGTATTTTGGCCGAAATCCAGCCCGTTGGGCCGTTTTGTCCCGCACGCGGGACTGTTACGTCTCAAACGTCATGAAAACACGTGTGTCTCCATCGCTCAGACTGATTGCGCCGGGACGAAACATGCAGTGTGGCAGGAATAAAGGATAAGGCACGCGTGGTCAGAATTTCTCTTGATGTGATGGGCGGCGACTTCGGTCCGCAGGTCGTCATCCCGGGTGCCGCAAAGGCGCTCGAACGGCATCCCGATATCCGCTTCGTGCTCTATGGCCTCGAGGACCAATGTACTCCCCTTTTGGAGAAGTACCCCAAGCTGAAGGCGAGCAGCACCTTCCATGCGTCCGAACTGGCGATTGCCATGGACGAGAAGCCGAGCCAGGCGCTCCGGCGCGGGCGTGGCAAGGCGAGCATGTGGCAGGCAATCGACGCCGTCAGCAAGGGGGAGGCCGACGTGGTCGTTTCCGCGGGCAATACCGGCGCGCTGATGGCAATGTCGGTGTTCTGCCTGCGGATGATGCAGGGCATCCAGCGCCCGGCGATCGCGGCGATCTGGCCGACGCTGAAGGGCGAGAGCATCGTGCTCGATGTTGGTGCCACGATCGGCGCGGATGCGCAGCAGCTGATGGATTTCGCGCTGATGGGCGGCGCCATGGCGCGCGCCCTGTTCGAGGTCGAACGGCCGACGCTTGGCCTGCTCAATGTCGGCGTCGAGGAGATCAAGGGCCAGGAACAGGTCAAGGAAGCCGGAAGGCTGTTGCGCGAAGCCGGCCTCGACAGCATCGATTATTTCGGCTTCGTCGAGGGTGACGATATCGGCCGGGGTACCGTCGACGTCGTGGTGACGGAGGGGTTTTCGGGCAATATAGCGTTGAAGGCCGCCGAAGGCACCGCCCGCCAGATCGCCGAATATCTGCGCGCGGCGATGTCGCGCACGCTGCTTGCCAAAATAGGGTATATTCTAGCCAAGGGCGCCTTCGACCGCCTGCGCGAGAAGATGGACCCGCGCAAGGTGAACGGCGGCGTCTTCCTCGGCCTTAATGGCGTCGTGATCAAGAGCCATGGAGGAACGGACGCGGAAGGTTTCGCAGCCGCCATCGACGTCGGCTACGACATGGTCCGCAACGGGCTGAAGGCCAAGATCGAAAACGATTTGCAAAAATACCATGCCTCGCGCCCTTCGGAAGGTGCGGCGACCGGCACGGCTGACGAGGTTTGAAGAGTATGATCCGTTCTGTGGTTCGCGGTTTTGGGGCATCGCTTCCGAAACGGGTGATGACCAATCGCGAAATGGAAGAAAAGGTCGACACGTCCGACGAATGGATCGTGCAGCGCACCGGCATTCGCCAGCGTTACATCGCCAGCGAGGGGGAAACTACCGCCTCGCTCGGCGAGGCGGCGGCCCGCGCCGCGTTGACCAATGCCGGCCTCACGCCCGCCGATCTCGACGTCATCATCGTCGCGACCTCGACGCCCGACAACACGTTTCCGGCAACGGCCGTCAATATCCAGAATCGCCTCGGCATGCACCATGGTGCCGCTTTCGACGTGCAGGCGGTCTGTTCCGGCTTCATCTTTGCCGTGACGACGGCGGACGCCTATATCCGCGGTGGTCTGGCCAAGCGGGTTCTGGTCATCGGCGCTGAGACGTTTTCGCGCATTCTCGACTGGAACGACCGCACGACCTGCGTGCTGTTCGGCGACGGCGCCGGCGCCATCATCCTGGAAGGCCAGGAAGGCAACGGTACCACGGCCGATCGCGGCGTGCTGACCACTCAGCTGCGCTCAGACGGCGCCCACAAGGAAAAGCTCTATGTCGACGGGGGGCCATCGACCACCGGCACGGTCGGCCACCTGCGCATGGAGGGCCGCGAGGTCTTCAAGCATGCGGTCGGCATGATCACCGACGTCATCGAGGCCGCCTTCGAGGCCACCGGCACCACGGCCGACGATCTCGACTGGCTGGTTCCGCATCAGGCCAACCGCCGCATCATCGACGGTTCGGCGAAGAAGCTCGGCATACCGCTCGAAAAGGTTGTGGTGACCGTTGATCTTCACGGCAACACCTCGGCCGCCTCCATCCCGCTGGCACTCAATGTCGCGGCGTCCGACGGGCGCATCAAGAAGGGCGATCTCGTCCTGCTCGAGGCGATGGGCGGTGGCTTCACCTGGGGTTCGGTGCTGCTGCGCTGGTAAAAAAATGTGATATGGCGCAGACGCTTGACCGGAATGGACAAGGGCAATACTCTTTCCGGGCTAATCGATATTTCAAGAAAATCGGTGGGGGAAGATGAGCGGAAAAACGGTGACACGAGCAGACCTGGCCGAATCGGTTTTTCGCAAGGTAGGTCTTTCCCGAACGGAATCGGCCGAACTGGTCGAGACGGTGATCGATGAAATCTGCAACGCAATCGTGCGTGGCGAAAGCGTCAAGCTGTCCTCCTTCGCGACGTTCCAGGTGCGCGACAAGAACGAGCGCATCGGCCGCAACCCGAAAACCGGCGAGGAAGTGCCGATTTCTCCGCGCCGCGTCATGACGTTCAAGGCCTCCAACGTGCTGAAGCAGCGCGTTCTCAAGGCGCATCTGTCGCGCAAGGCCAAGCTGAAACCGCAGTCGCCGGCCCCGTAACGACGCCTTCCATCATTAAAGTGGTTGAAAACACCTGCATAAGCCGTTGAAATGCGCATGATTCGTGTAATCATTCGCATTCACGGCAATAACGGCGTGTGGCAATGCTCACGCTATACAGAGCCGGACGTGTTCGACGCGAAATGGGGGAAGACATGGACAAGAGCCCGGATGCGTTTCGCACCATCAGTGAAGTGGCCGATGATCTCGACCTGCCGCAGCATGTCCTCAGATTCTGGGAGACGCGCTTTCTGCAGATCAAGCCGATGAAGCGGGGCGGCGGCCGGCGCTACTACCGGCCGGAAGACGTCGATCTGCTCAAGGGCATTCGCCATCTGCTCTATGACCATGGCTACACGATCAAGGGCGTGCAGAAACTTTTGAAGATGAACGGCAACAAGTTCGTCGCGGCGATCGCCAGCGGCGATCTGGCAACCGTCGAGGCGCTGGCGGCCGCCAATCTCGAGGAACAGGTTCAGCCGAAGCTCGGCAATCCGGAGGAGGACCAGATCGTCGGCCGCGCCAAGGCGCCGGCCAGCCGCCGGTTCTTCTCCTTCGTCGGCGGGAACGACGAGGCGCCGGAAATTTCGGTCGGCAAGACGTCCGTCGGCAAGGAGGACCGGGCGCTGCTGCAGGAGGCGCTCTACGACCTTCTGGAATGCAAGCGCCTGCTCGACCAGGTACGCTGACACGAGAAACAATCCGGCCTGTTTATTCCGCTTTCCTGTCGTGCCGCCATCCATGTTCATGGTAACAACCCGGATCGAATTCCGAGCAAGGCAAAAACACATGGAACAGGCCTGGACGAAAAGCGTGACGCTTGCCCTTGAGGGGCCGGGCAAATACGTAACGATCTCCAACACCACCGAGGCATCCTGGGCGATGATCGAGGATTGGCCGCTGGAAGACGCGCCGGCGCTGGATCGCGCGCTCGATATCTGCGCGCAGGTCGTCGAGGGCAAGAGGCCGGCCGAGGATGCCCGCAAAGCGTTTCTGGCCGCCGCCGCCGAAGCGGAGATCCCGGTGCAAGAGTGACAGACTGTCTTGAGGCCTTGGCGCAGGCGCCCGGCATCCCCATCTGTCCGTCGCCCGAATGAAGAAAAGCCCGATGAATAAAACAGCGACATGACCAAGGCCCTTCCGGCGAAGTTTCACGGCGAGATGCTTGCCCTGTATGATCACTGCGCGCGATTCGGCTTCCGCCCCGTGCTGTTTCGCCGTCTCGTCATCCTGAAGGGCGGCGTCGAGGCTGCGAAGGAACTGGTGTTCAAGCCCGGCACGACCGGTCTCGAACGCCTGGTCGAGGCAAAGAAAACGGAACTGTCGATGGAGGCCGCGATGACGCGACCGGAATACCGCACTCTCTTCACGCCGCTCGAAATCAAGGAAGCGGCAAAACGGCTGGAGGGCAGCACGGCCCGCGAACGCTCCAGGGGCCGGCTCACCGCCACCGTCACCAACACTGTCACCAACACGAAACAGGCCTGACGACCATGACGAAGAAACAGAAGCTCGAGCATTCCGATTTCGCCGGCGAATTCACCGATGACGGCGTCACCGTGCTCGTCGACATCTTCCGCAAGGAAGGCAGTACCGATGGCTGGACGCTGGAGGTGATCGACCAGGACGAGGGCCTGACCGTCTGGGAAGAGCCCTTTGCAACGGACAAGGAAGCCTTCGAGGAGTTTCTGGCCACCGTCGAGCGCGACGGCATCCAGTCTTTCCTGGACGAGCCGGAGACAGATGTCTCGGTGCATTGAAATGCAGACGCCGTTTTGCGCGGCGTTTCAATATGACAGGGACTTCAAGAAAAAAATGGTCGGAGTGGCGGGATTCGAACCCACGACCCCTTGACCCCCAGTCAAGTGCGCTACCGGGCTGCGCTACACTCCGAACCGAAAAGAGCCGTATATAATCAGGACTCGGGGCGCAAGCCCTGATTTTGGAAAACGGGATAAATACGCTGAAAAAGCGGGGACGTTTTTGGTTGCCACCCGAAATGCCGCAAACACGTCCGCAACGGCAGATTTTCGCGATTCTTAAAGTTTTCGGCAATCCCTTGCCCCGATAATGCGGTGGCGAATCAGGGATCCAGACCATGGCGAAGACAGCGGCGAGAAAAGGCCAGAAGCGGCGGGCGAGCCGGAAGCAGTCGAAGGGCAGCATGTGGCCGTGGTATCTGGTCGGTATCCTGTCGGTCGGTGCTGCCGTTGCTTATGACCATCGGGTCGAGATCATGCCGATGACGGCGCCCTTCTACACGGCGTCGATCGCCAAGCCGCGCCCTGTGGAAAAACAGTCCGCTCCCGAAAAACGTGTCGAGAAAATCCAGCCGATCGCAAAACCTGCGCTGGCGATGCCGGCGGTGCGGCCCATCGAGCAGGCGGCCGTGGACGTTGGCGCGCTGAAGCCCGTTGGCGAGCAGAGGGTTGTTGGCGCGCAGACGGCCGTTGGCGGCAAGCCGGGCGCCTTTTATTTCTGCACGGAGACGCTGGAGAACTGTGTCGTCGATGGCGGCACGTTCTGGTACGGCCGGCGGAAAATCCAGATCGCCGACATCCAGCCGCCAAGAATCAAGCAGGCCAAGTGCGACAACGAGCGCAAGCTCGGCTCGCTGGCGAAAAAGCGGCTCTGGGAAATCCTCAATGCCGGCGATGTCCAGCTGGTGGGCGCCTCCGGTCAGGACGCGACAGTGACAGTCGGGCAGGGGCGATCGATCGGTGACATGCTGGTTTCCGAGGGGTTGGCCCGGCGCAGGGCGGACGGCAAACGGGGCTGGTGCGCGCAGGGGTGATTGCGCCGCTGCTTTCCCGCCGGGCGTACTGAAAGATCCGGCTGGTCACCGCGTGGCGACAAGCCGCCGGTACACCGCCTCGGTCTTGTCGATCATCTGTCCCATCGAAAAATTCGCCATTCGCGCCTGCGCCGCCGCCGTCATCCGGCGATGACGCTCAGGGTCGGCGCTTTCGATCATGGCATTGGCGAGCTTGGCGGTATCGCCGTCGTTTGGAACGATCAGGCCGCTTCTGTCCCTGTCGATCGCCATGGTTGCGCCGCCGACATCGGTCGAGACGATCGGCTTTCCGGCGGCCGCCGCCTCCAGCATCACATAGGACATCGCCTCGTAGCGGCTCGGCATGACCAGCACGTCGAAGGCGGGAACAGCCTGCGGGCCGGTGAAGGCCGAGGTCAGGCGAATGCGCTTCTGCAAGCCGCTCTCGGCGATGGCCTTGCGGATTTCCGGTTCGAGTTCGCCGGAGCCGACCATGATCAGCTGCGCCTCCGGCAGCCGCGAGGCGGCATTGCGGAAGGCCTCGATCAGCCGTTCGGGCGCCTTCTGGTGGGACAGCCGGCCGACGAAACCGAAGACGAAGGCATCGTCTGAAATGCCGAAGCTGGCACGCACCGTCTTTGCCATGTCAAGCGGCGGCGGCGCCACGCCGTTGACGATGACGGAGAGTTTTCGCGCCGGCATGCCGAACGACCGGGCATGGGCATGCTCGTCGTCGGAAACGCAGATCAGGTGATCGGTGAACAATTGGGCAAGGATGGTCTCGATGCTGCCGAATATCAGCCGTCCGGCCTTGCCGAGCGTCGGGTCCATGGTGCGGAAAGCATGCGGGGTATAAACGCGCGGCGCGTGGAAGCCGGGCAGGCGCAGGCGGGTGAGCGCGCCGGCCTTCGAGCTGTGGCCGTGGACGATGTCGAAAGGAACACTGCCGTTGATGATGCGCCGCAGCGCCCGAAAGGCGGCAATGTCGGACAGGCCCGGAGACCGTTTCATGGCGACGGCGTGGACGGTGGGAAGACCGATCGATTTCAGTTCGCGGACAAAGGCATCTTCCGCCCGGATCGGCGAATAGACCGCCTCGACATGGTGGCCGCGCTGCTTCAATCCCCGGCAGAGATCGAGAAAATGGCGGCCCGAGCCGCCGCCGCTCGGCTCGAGAACCTGGAGAAGGCGCAGTCCGCTTTCAGCTTCGGCGATGGAGGGGTCGATGTTCATTCAGGACAATCCGCCGCCGGTCCCGACATGGAACCGATCCGTACACCTTGTGTACAGTGTTGATGTTAACGCAGCGTTGGCGCCGGCGAACGCCAATGTGCGGGAGGGACCGAAGCCTGGCGCCGATGGCGGTATTCCAGGGCGCCGCAGCCCCAGATGACGCCCAGCAGCAGGAAGAAATGCCGCCAGTGATCGGTGTCGATGACATTGCCGATGGCGGCGTGGCCGATCAGGACGATCCACGCGATCATCAGATAGGGCTGCCAGGGCCGGTCGAGCAAAAGGAAGCGGAAGCCCATCGTCACCGTCCAGAGGATCAGCGTGACATAGGAGACGAAACCGAGCCAGCCGTAGGAGGTCAGCGATTTCAGCCAGACATTGTGCTCGTCCTCGGGAAACAGGGTGCTGAACACCATCGGGCCGATGCCGAGCGGCTTTTCCATCGACATCAGGAAGCCGATCTTGTGGCGGTCGAAGCGGCCGAGATGGCCGCCGTCATAGTCCTGGACAAGCTGGGTGCGGTTGGAAAAGAGATCGGCGACCTGCGGGATCTGCAGCGCGATGACAAGCGCCGCGACCATCAGTAGCGCGCCGGCCAGCGCCAGCACGAGGATCTTCAGCCGGAAGGCGCCGGTCCGTTCCTTGAGCAGCATGATAAGGACGAGCGCGCAGGCGCAGAATAGATAGAGCGCCCAGGCAGCACGGGAGAAGGAGAGGAACAGGCCGAGCGCCATGATAAGGATGGCGACCGCCCTTAGCGGCGCGGTCGTGATACGCTCGGTGAGCAACCGGTACATGAGGTAGATCGAAGGTGCGACCAGGAAGGGACCGAAGACGTTGGGGTCCTGGAACGCGCCCTTGGCGCGGTCGTAGAGCGTAAAATTCTCCGCCCCCGGGATCGCGCCGAAATAACCGAGAATGCCGAGCAGGGAGGTCAGGACGCCGGCGGCAACCCACGCGTCGAAGATCAGTTTCAGCCGCTCGTGACGCGCTTCGATGATGGCCGCGTAAAACACCGAGGAAAGGCAGAGGAAGCCCGATACGGCCATGTACATCGGGCCGGCCGCAAGGTCCCGCATGACAGTCAGCGACAGCAGGCCGCCGGTCATGAACAGGATGAGCAGGGCCAGAAGCGGCGCGACGGAGCGTGAAATCTTCAGGCCGAAGAGAAACCAGAGCCCTATGAGCGCCGCCATGAAGATCTCATAGGGGGCCGGTTCGGCAATGACGAAGCCTGACAGGAAGACGCCGAACGTCACCATCGCCGAGCCGAGGATCGCGACGGCGGCGAGCTGCGGGCGGAAACCCGCGGCAGACGTGGTGTTCAGTGCGCTCAATAGGCGTTTTCCGTGTTGAGAAGCCGGATCGGCGTCAGGAACAGGATCTTCAGGTCCAGCCACAGCGACCAGTTTTCGATGTAGTAGAGGTCGAACGCCGTGCGGAACCTGATCTTTTCGTCATTGTCGATCTCGCCGCGCCAGCCGTTGATCTGCGCCCAGCCGGTGACGCCGGGCTTGACGCGGTGACGGGCGAAGTAGCCTTCGACGACATCGGAATAGGTACGGTCTGCGGTCTGGGCAAGCACGGCATGCGGGCGCGGGCCGACCAGAGATAGCTGGCCTCTCAGCACGTTGAAGATCTGAGGCAGTTCGTCGATCGAGGACTTGCGCAGGAACCGGCCGACGCGGGTGACGCGCGGATCGCCCTTGGTGACGGCATTGCGGGCCGTCGGGTCGCTCATGTTGGTATACATCGAGCGGAACTTGTAGACGTCGATCGTCTCGTTGTTGAAGCCGTGGCGCTTCTGCTTGAAGATGATCGGCCCCGGCGAGCTGATCTTCACGGCAATCGCGGCGCCGATGAAGACCGGCCAGAGAACGGCGAGTGCGACGATGCTGAAGAAGACGTCGAAGATGCGCTTGGCGACGGAATCCCAGTCGGCGATCGGCTTGTCGAAGATGTCGAGCATCGGCACCTGGCCGATATGCGAATAGCTGCGCGGACGGAACCGCAGATTGTTGGCATGGGCGGCAAGACGGATATCAGCCGGCAGGACCCAAAGCTTTTTCAACAGCTCGAGGATGCGCTGTTCCGCCGAAAGCGGCAAGGCGATGATCAGCATGTCGATGCGGGTGAGGCGGGCGAAATCCACCAGTTCGGCAACCGTGCCGAGCTTGGGGTATCCGGCGATGATGCCGGGCGAGCGGCGCTCGTCGCGGTCGTCGAAGATGCCGCAGATGCGGATATCGTTGTCGGTCTGCTGTTCGAGCGAACGGATCAGATCCTTGGCCGGCTGGCCGCCGCCGACGATGACCGCCCGGCGCTCCATGATGCCGTTGCGTGCCCAGCGGCGGATTGAAAAGGCGATGAAGGCGCGCTCCGCAACGAGGAAGATTGCACCGAGCACGTACCAGCCACCGAAGGAGAGCCGCGAGAAAGTCCCGCCGATCTTGAGGACAAACAGCACGAGCGTCATGGACGCGAAGGCCAGCGTCCAGCAGCCGATCAACCGGGGCAGGGCCCGCGCCGAAGACCGCAGCGTGGGGACCTGATACCCGTCGCACAGCTGCAGGAAAGCCACCGTGAGCATCGAGCCGCCGGCAATCAGCCCGCAATAGCCGAGCAGCTCGTCAAGCGGCGGCGCGATATAAAGCATGTGGATGGCATAGCCGATGGCAAACAGCGCGGTGAATTCGAACAGGCGCATCAGGCCGATGATCATGTTCGGAGAATAGGTATCGGTACGGAATTGCGACGCAATGCGGCGCGCAAGCGGATTGAGTTCGCGCTTCGGTTCGTTGTCGCGTTTCTCGCCGGGCGCAATGGTCCGGATCTCGGAAATCTTCTTGCGCAATGCGTCGGCGTCGAAAGATTCCGGATTGTCGATCTGGTTCATAATATCCGCCCGGGCCGTTGTGTCCCTTCGGGATAGCAGAAAGCCCCTAAGAAACGCCTAAGAGTGCTTGGGCGCGACCTTCTGTAATACGGACGATTCCGGCACGAGCTGGCGGTAGAGCCGCATGATGCTGCCAGCCATTGTCGATGTCGAGAAAGCCGCCTTGAACGCTTCGGCTTCCGGCATAACCTTGGCTGCCCAGTCGGGCTCGGTCGCCGCCGCCGTCATGACCGCCGCGAGCGCCTGCGCGTCGTCCGGCGTGGCGAGCGCGGCACTTTCGGCGCCGAGAACCTCCGGGATGCCGCCGACCCTGGAAGCGATCACCGGCTTGCGGGCGGCAAGCGCCTCGAGGACGATATAGGGCATGGATTCGGCGCGCGAGGGTACGACGACATTGCGGGTGAAGGCGAACGCATCGCGTGCCTTCATCGCGGGCAGCATTTCGATGCGGCGGCCAAGGCCGCGTTCCAGCATCATCTGCTCGTATTCCTGCCTCTGCGGTCCGTCACCGATCATCATCGCCGACAGGGGTTTGCCGATGATCCGCTCGGTTTTGGCGAAGGCATCGATGAAAAGGTCAGGCCCCTTCAGATCGCGCAGCATGCCGATATAGAGGAAGTCCACGGCATCCGGACGGGCGTAGACGGTTTCGAAATCGCGATCATCGATGCCGTTGTAGATCAATTCGCTATAGGGTCGCGGCTTGCCGACCTTGGCCTCGTAGGTCCGGCGCTCGAAATCGCAGACGAAGACGATTGCGTCCGTCAGATATTCCTGCAGGCGCTCAAGGAGGAACACCGTTTTTCCGGTTAGTGTCTTGCTGTCGTAGTGCAGGCTGCCGCCATGCGGCGAATAAAGGCGGGCAACGCAATACCTGTTCACCCGCAAGGCTGAGCCGATGATCCGGGCCAGAACGCCACCCTTGGCGCCGTGACCGTGCAGGATATCCGGCTGCAAACTTCTGATTTCCTTGTAACTGCTCCAGAGGGCCGCCAGATCGGTGGGGCCGATGGACCGGCGGATCGGCAGGCGAACGAGACCGAGCGCCAGAAACGGCCTTATCTCGTCGAAAAGAGCGTCTTCGTAGCTGCCGCCCGTGGTGCTGTCGCAGACGATGCCGACTTCGTGGCCCTGCCTGGCATGCGCTTCGGCCAGATCGCGCACATGGCGGAAAATTCCACCGATGGGCGACCTGAAACAATGGATGATGCGCAGCGGCGGGGAATCCGGCATGGCTGTCAGAACAGCCGCTCGCGAACGTAGATGGTGTCGCCGGCCATGATCGGGTCGGAGATGGAAACGCGGCCGGTCAGGATGCGCCCGTTGATCTTGCGGGTGACATCGACATTTGCTTGATTTGCACGCGGCGAGTAACCGCCGGCGACTGCGATGGCGTTCTGCACGGTCATGCCTGGAACATAGGAATACTGCCCGGCCTGGCCGACCTCACCCATGATGAAGACGGAGCGGTAACGATCGACCTCGATCGTCACGTCCGGATCGCGCAGGTAGCCTTCACGCAGCTTGCTGGCGATCATCTTTTCCATTTCGGGCAGGGTATGTCCGCGCGACGGCACGGCGCCGATCAGCGGGAAGGCGACGTAGCCTGCCTGGTCAACCGTGTAGCTGCCAGTCAGGCCTGCCTGCTCGAAGACGCTGATGCGCAGCTTGTCGCCGCTGTCCACCCGGTAGGGCTGGATCGTTGCCTCGTGGAATGCCTTGGGCGCGGGCTGATAGCTGCTGCACCCTGAAATTGCAAGGCACAGAGAGAGTGCGGCCAAGGCAGGGCCTGTTTTCAATCGTGCGGATGTCATCGGGCTCTCGCGCTCCAGAAACCATGTCATGGCCTGATGTTATCAATCCGTTAGGGTTAATAGCCGGTAAAGGCGGCGAAGAAATTCGCGTTGAGCGGTATGTTTATGCTTTCATACAATCGTCATCGTACGCTATTCCTGGGCTCTTCACCGCATTAACCCTTGCGTTACCATGTTTGTTTACGGTGACGCGAAGTTGTGCAGGTTCGAGGTAAAGCGCATGTCGAGCGTCAACGACGGTCATCAGGATGTAGATATCGATCTCGGCGGGCTTTTCCGCGCCATCTGGCGCCGGCGGGGCAGGGTGCTGATGGCGACCGTCGCTTTCGCGGGCCTCGCCTTTGTCGGCGCGAACCTCATGTCTCCTGAATACCAGGGGGAAGCCCGCATTCTGATCGAATCGCGTCAGGCCGAATTCAGCGGTGCAAACCAGGGGCAGCCGCAGACAGGTGACAGCCAGTTCGACGAGTCCGGCATTTCCAGCCAGGTACAGGTCCTGCGCTCGGCCGACCTGATCAAGCAGGTCGCCCGTGAAATGAAGCTCTATGAACTGCCGGAATTCGACCCGACGGCAAACCCGTCGGCGATCTCCGACGTGCTTGTCATGCTGGGCATCAAGAAGAACCCGCTCGACCTGCCGCCGGAAGAGCGCGTTCTGAAGGAGTTCGAAAAGAAGCTGCAGGTCTATCAGGTCGAGAAATCGCGGGTGATTGCGATGCAATTCACCTCGGAGGATCCGCAGCTGGCAGCCGCCATCCCCAATGCGATGGCCAAGGTCTTCCAGTCGCTGCAAAGCGGCGCCAAGCTCGATTCCAATTCGGAGGCCAGCCGCTGGCTGGAGCCGGAGATTGCCAATCTGCGCGAAAAGGTGCGCGACGCCGAGGAGAAGGTTGCCAATTACCGGTCGTCTTCCGACCTGCTGCTCACCGGTGAAACCGGCGGTACGTTTGCGACCAAGCAGCTGAACGATATTTCCACCGAGCTTGCCCGCGTGCGGGGCGAACGGGCCAATGCCGAGGCGCGGGCCGAAAACGTCCGCACGGCGCTTGCCAGCGGCCGGGCCGTCGATACGCTGAACGATGTCGTCGCCTCGCCGATGATCCAGCGCCTCAAGGAAACCGAATCCAATATCCAGGGGCAGATCGCCGATCTTTCGACCACCCTTTTGGACGGGCATCCGCGCCTGAAGGGATTGAAGTCGCAGCTGCAGGGCATTCGCGCGCAGATCATCAGCGAAACGAAGAAGATCCTCGGCAGCCTGGAAAACGAGGCGAACGTCTCGCAGTTGCGCGAGCGGCAGCTGGTGGCCCAGCTCAACACGCTGAAGGCGACATCCGCCAAGGCCGGCGAGGACGAGGTCGGCCTGCGGGCGCTGGAGCGGGAAGCGACCGCGCAGCGGCAGTTGCTCGAAACCTATCTGGCGCGCTACCGCGAGGCGACCTCGCGCAGCGGCGAAAATGCGGCACCCGCCGACGCCCGGATCATATCCCAGGCGGTCGAGCCGACCGAGGTCAGTTTCCCCAAGGTGCTGCCGATCACCATCGTCGCCGCCGTTGCCAGCTTCCTTGTCAGCTGCGTGATAATCATGCTTTCCGAATTGTTCAGCGGCCGCGCCCTGCGTCCGGTGGGACGGAGGGAAGAGCAGGCCTTTGAAGAAGAGCAGGTGCAGGAAGCGCCGTCGGCGCGGAAGGTCGTGTCTCAGCCAGAGGCTGTCCAGCCAGTGCCTGTTGCCGTTCGCGAACCCGTCGTTGCCGAAACGGCGCCGTCCGATGACGCTGATCCGCAGGAGGATGATTTTTCGATCGAATCCGTCGCCGACCATCTTTGCGAGGACGATGTTCGCGTGGCGATCTCCGTATCGCCGGCCGGCGATGACGGCTCGGTGAATGCGGTAGCGCTGACGCGACTGGTTGCCGAGGAGGGACGCAAGATTGTCCTGATCGACCTGACCGGCTCGGCCTGCCCGACACGCCTGATGGCGCAGTCGACCGATCTTGCCGGCATCACCAATCTGCTCGTCGGCGAAGTTCCCTTCACCGAAACGATCCATGCCGACCGTCTGTCCGACGCCCATATCATCCCGCAGGGCGACGCCGATCCGGTGCTTGCCATGCGCGGCATCGAACGCCTGCAGATGATCATCGATGCCCTGTCGAACGCCTATGATACGGTGCTGATCGAGTGCGGCCCGGCCGATGTCAATGCGATCCGAAAGGTGACGCGGTCGAAGGATACGCAGATCATCATCTCCGCTCCGGCAGTCGGCAATGAAGAAATCATCGAACTGATCACCGGTTTCGGTGAGGCCGGTTTCGGTGAAATCGTGCTGATGACGGGAACGGGTTATCCGCAGCCTGGAAATTCCGGCCGCCGCGCGGCGTGACAATCGGCGATTGTTTCAGTCGCCGTCGGTATCCGGGACGGCCGCTGCGTCGGGCGTCTGCCGTTGCTGGCGCAGGCGCTGGAGAAAGGCATAGGCCTTCCTGTTCTTCTTGATCCAGACCTTCATCCGGACCGCCGTGCGGTGGGCCCCGGCCGCCAGACGTCCGCGCAGCGTCAATGGCAGGACGATATCGCGCTGGACGGTCTCGACCGTGCACCAGGAGCGCTTGTAAGCTTGGTCGCCGATACCGAAATCGAACAACGTTACCCCTTCGGCATTGCATTTGCGGATCATCAGATAGAAGAGCAGTTCGCCCGGGCTGGCGTCGGCGGCCATTTCCTCGTCGATCGATCCGAACTGGCAGATGACGTGGTCGCCCTTGCGCGACAGCCCGGCGATGGCGACGATGCGGCCGTTCTGTTCTCCGCGCAAACGGATTGCGTTGAGTTCCAGCGGCTGACCTTCCGCCGTCGGTTCCACGGCCGCCAGCGTATGGAAGAAGGCCTGCGTCTCCCTGTCCTGGAAAACGTTGGGCAGGCCGAGCGCCTTGAAGCGGATGGCTTTCTGCTCGAAGAAGAGGTCAAGGATCTGCCGCCGGTCCCGGCGTGTTGTGGCTACAACGTGTTCATAGCCGCCGAGCGCTTCCAGCCGCTTTTCCGAAACACGAAATTTCTTGCGCCGCCGTTTGGCATTGATCTGGGCCAGCGTCGCTTCGAAGCTTGCAAGAAGCGGCAGCTGGAAGGACGAATTCTGGTTGCGAACCGCCGGGAGCGAGGCGAGGGGATGGCAGGTCCCATGCCAGTCGAAGGGCATTTTCTCCAGCGTGACGATATCGGCGACACGCGACAGTTTCGCCGATAGATCGGCGATCAGCGACGCGCCCAACTGTTCGCAGGTGAGAGGATCGAAATCGGCGGCGAAAAGCCCGGTATTGAGATTGCTGTGCGGCGAGCCGATGAACCGCGCCGTGCGGAAGAACCGGCCGCGAACCAGTTCGAGCGGCAGGATGAAGACCGTTTTCTGGCCGATGCTGCCGCGCACGAGCAGCAGCTGGTTGGGATGGGTCTTGGCCCAGGCGGCGCACCAGTCGAAGCCTTGATGCAGGGATGCGGCGGAGGAGGCTTCCAGCGCGCGCCAATCGGCTTCCAGCGCCTGCATGCTGACATGGACGGAGAGCTTCAGGTCTGTTGCGGCGGCAATATCCTGCGCCTTGTCGCGACGGGCATGCCAGACGCGGCGGCGAGCCTCGCTAACGGGCATCATGTTGAAGTCCACGTCCGTCATGATCGCTTGCTGTTCCGGGAACTGGGTGACGTCCCATCTAACGCAAGCATGTCCTTATTTTCATTTAAATTGGACGGGCCACGGAACGGTTGTCCCTGCTTTTAAAAAATGCGGTTACCAAATGGCTAAAGGTCCGATGGGCAGGCCCCGTCAGTCGCCAACCCAGCCGCTGGCGAGTGCATTGGCCCATTCCCTATTTCCGCGCGCGCCGGCAAGCCGCGACATCGCCATGTGATCGTAGGATACGCGCCGGAAGGTCACGTCCCAGCGGCCGTCCGCCTTCGACAGAATGGCGTAGGAGGCATCGGGCGAGCCGGTTTCCACCTTGTGGAACACCGGTTCGTCATCGTCATAGCCGGGGCAACCGACGCTGCCGGGATTGACGATCAACCGGCCATCGGCAAGGTGCACGGCGCGCGGAATATGGGTATGGCCGCAGAGGATGACGGGGTGGTCGATGCCGGCGGCGAAGCCCTCGATCCGCTGGCGGGCCGACATATGCACCACGCCTTCGTTTGTCAGGTCTTCCAGCCAGTAGATGAGATCGTCCTGCGGCGTGCCGTGGCAGAGAAAGAGCTCCTGCCGGTGAACGAGCGTCGGGGGCAGGGTGCGCAGCCAGTCGAGATGGTGCGGCTGCAGTTCGTCGTGGGCGGCGCGATCCCAGCGGCCCATGTCGGCCGGTTCCTTGGTGATCAGCCAGCGGTCGTGGTTGCCCCGGATCGACGGGAAATTGCGCGACATCAGGATATCGGCCGTCCGGGCAGCATTCAGCGGGCCGCTCAGATGATCGCCGAGATTGACCACATCGTCGATACCGTGTGCGCCGATGTCGGCGAGTACGGCTTCGAGCGCCAGATCATTGCCGTGGATATCGGCGATCACTGCGATTTTCATGATATTTTCCTTGGGTCAGCGCGGCTTGGCAGGCTTTTCCATCCACTTGATGATCAGCATGGCAGGCAGCACCCACAGCAGGCCGGTGAAGAAGAAGTAGAGCAGATGCACCCACCAGGGGGCCGCGCCGAGCAGCAGCGAGGCAAAGGTGGTGGCCGCCAGCGCATAGACGATGACGAGGATGACGATCAGGATCGTGCCGATCAGTTTTCTGAGGCGTGCGGGCATTCAGGTCTTTCCGGTTGGCAAGGGCGCCCGGCATCTGGCCGCGACGGCATGCCGCAAAGGGGTAAGCCTTGTTTTGCACAGCGCTCTGGTGCAAATCAACGGCTTTGATGCATGTACCCAATGACAAATCGCCTTCTGCGGGCCAGGGCCATGCCTTTCGACAGTGGAGTCCTCAGATGGCAAGCACGGATTTGGCAACGCAACAGCGGCTTCTGCGGGAGATCGACGTCGTCAGCCGCAATCGCACGCGGATCAGGATCTGGCTGGGTGTGGTCGTGCTGGCGTTGTTTGCGCTGGTGCTGGTCGGGGGGGCGACGCGGCTGACCGAATCCGGCCTGTCGATTACGCAATGGAAGCCGATCCATGGTGTCATTCCGCCGCTGACCGCCGCCGAATGGCAGGAGGAGTTCGATCTCTACAAGCAGATCCCGCAATATGAACTGCTCAACAGCGACATGACCGTCGAGGGGTTCAAGACAATCTTCTGGTGGGAGTGGGCGCACCGGCTGCTGGCCCGCTCGATCGGGCTGGTCTTCGCCCTGCCGCTGGCTTTCTTCTGGATCAGGGGGCAGATCGAGCCGCGCTTGAAACTGCCGCTGGTCGGCCTTTTGGCGCTGGGCGGTTTTCAGGGCTTTATCGGCTGGTGGATGGTCTCGTCCGGTCTCGCCGACCGCACCGAGGTCAGCCAGTACCGGCTTGCCACCCATCTCGTCATCGCCTGTCTGATCTTCGTCTCCTGCATCTGGATCGGCCGCGGTCTGGCACCGCATGCGGATGATCCGGCGCCGACGAAAAGCTCGAAGAAGATGGCAGCGATCGTCGCCTGCATGGCGCTGTTCCAGATCTATCTCGGCGCGCTGGTCGCCGGCCTCGATGCGGGCTTGAGCTACAACACCTGGCCGCTGATGGACGGTTCGCTGGTGCCAGGCGATCTGTTCATCCAGCAGCCGGCCTGGATCAACGTTTTCGAGAACCCGAAGACCGTGCAGTTCATTCACCGGATTGGCGCCTATGTGCTGTTCGCCTTCGTGCTGATGCACATGATCGCCTCGCTGCGCAGCGCGCCGGACACGACGCACGCGCGGCGGTCAGTCCTGCTCTTCGTGCTGGTGACGATCCAGGCGATGATCGGCATCACCACGCTGCTGCTGCAGGTGCCGGTCGGCTGGGGCGTGGCGCATCAGGGCGGCGCCTTGATCGTACTCGGTTTCGCCGTTGCCCATTGGCGGGCTTTTGCAGGCGAATATCCGCGGCCGCTGGCGATCGAGGTGCGGGACTGATCAGCGCAAAAGCGTGTCGAGCGCAGGCATGCCGAGGACGGCAGCTGCGCCGATCAGGACGTAGCAGATGGTCCGGAACGTCGATGGTTTGGCGAGGCCGAACAGGCGAGAGCCGACGTAAAGTCCTCCGGCGTAGAGCGGAAGGATGATGAGCGTAAGGGCGAAGACCTGTTCGACGAACAGGCCGCCGACGAGATAGCTGACCGCTGTCAGCGCCGAGGAAATCACGAAATAGAGCATCAAGTTGGAGCGGATGACCAGAACGTCGCTGGCGCCGCTCAGCCAGTAGGCGACGACCGGCGGGCCGCCGAGTTGCGCAGCACCGCTGAAAACCCCAGCAATGCCGCCGACACCGGCCGTCAGTGGCGCACGCGGCTGGCCGTGATAGCGCCAGCCGGAGACCAGCAGGATCAGCAGACATGCCGCGACGATGGTGATCGCCCAGCGCAGGATGAGCGGATCGGCAAGCGCCAGCGCCGCCGTGCCGAGCGGCACGCCGATCAATGCGCCGGACGCCATGGTGAATACCTCGCGCCGGTTGGCGGCACGCCATGCGGCGGGCAACATTCCCGCTGACGCGATCGTGTCGATCACCAGGAGGACGGGCGAAATGATCTTCGGGCCAACGATCGAGCCACCGATCGGGATCAGGATGAGCGCCGCACCGAATCCGGAAAAGCCGCGCGCCATGCCGGCGATGAAGGTGCAGACCAGCAGCGGGTAGAGGCCGTGTTCGGGCAACGAGGCTGCGACCCTTGCAAGAAGGGTCGCGAAGAAACCGGTATCGCCCATGTCAGGTCGGTGCCTTTCCGCCATCGCGGTCGGGTGGCGGGACGGCGAAAAGCCGCCCCTTGGGGAGTCTTAAGCCGAAAGCATCAGATCCATGTTCTGGACCGCCGCTCCCGAGGCACCCTTGCCGAGATTGTCGAGCAGGGCGACGAGATTGACCTGTCCGCCGCCGTCGGATCCGAAGACATACAGTTTCATCGTGTCCTTGCCGGCGAGTTCGACGGCATCGATACGGGCCATTTTCGCGCTTTCTTCGCGGGAAACGACCTCGACGATCGACTGGCCGGCATAGTGGGCGGCGAGGGCTGCGTGAATAGTTTCGAGCGTTGCGCCGTCGTTTAGCTGATCAAGGAACAGCGGCACCTGGACGATCATGCCCTGCGGGAAACGGCCGACCGAGGGGGAAAAGATCGGCGCGCGATCGAGCAGGCCATGCGTCTGCATTTCCGGTACGTGTTTGTGCTTGAGCGTCAGGCCGTAGAGGAAGTTCGGCGAATCGATATGGTCCGGATTTTCCGGGTCTTCCATCTGCGCGATCATCTGCTTGCCGCCGCCGGTATAGCCGGAGACCGCATTGACCGTGACCGGATAGTGTTCCGGCAGGATGCCGGCCTGGCGCAACGGGCGGATCAGGCCGATGGCGCCAGTCGGGTAGCAGCCGGGATTGGCGACGAGGCGGGCGTCACGGATTTTTCCGGCCTGCGCGGTATCCATTTCTGCGAAACCATAGGCCCAGTCCGGCGCGATGCGGTGCGCCGTCGAAGTGTCGATGATGCGCACCTTGTTGTTGCCTTCCAGCATGGCGACGGCCTGTTTGGAGGCATCGTCGGGCAGGCAGAGGATGGCGACGTCGGCGCTGTTCAAAAGGTCTTCGCGAATGGCGGCGTTGCGGCGTTCCGCTTCCGGAATGGACAAGAGTTCCACATCCGAACGACCAGCCATGCGGCTGCGGATCTGCAGCCCCGTGGTGCCGTGTTCGCCATCGATGAAGATCTTCGGTTTCATGGTTTTATCCTGTCCTGCCAGATGATTAGCCGTGTTTACGGAATCACTTTGGCATGAAATTGAATCAGTTTGACAACAGGCTCGCGCGGGCCACTACCCACGTCGTTCCGCCAGCTGTTCGGCATGAAGGCCGAGCATATACATCGCGATGGTGGAGGCCGCAATGGCGGTGATATCGGCATGGTCGTAGGCCGGGGCAACCTCGACGACATCGGCCCCCTTGATGACCAGCGCCCCCAGCTTGCGGATCACCGACAGGATCTTCGCCGAGGACGGGCCGCCGGAAACCGGCGTACCGGTGCCCGGCGCATAGGCCGGGTCGAGGCAGTCGATATCGAAGGTGAGATAGGCCGGGCGGTCGCCGACATGGTGGAGGATGACGTCGGCGATCTCGCCGGCGCTCATCTCCTCGATATCGTAACCGTAGAGAATGCGGATGCCGCAATCGTCGGGCGCATGGGTGCGGATGCCGAGCTGGATCGAGCTTGCGGTATCGATCAGTCCTTCGCGGGCGGCACGACCAAGGAAGGAGCCGTGGTCGATGCGGCCTTTCTCGTCGGCCCAGGTGTCCTGATGCGCATCGAAATGGACGAGGGCGAGGGGACCATGAACGGCGGCATGGGCGCGCAGCAGCGGCAGCGTGACGAAATGATCGCCGCCAAGGCTGAGCAGGAAGGCGCCGCTCTTTAGGATTTTTGTCGCTTCGCGTTCGATGGTCGCCGGCGTCTTGCCGTGATTGCCGTAGTCGAGCAGGCAGTCACCATAGTCGATCGTCGCCATGTCGGCAAACAGGTCGCGTTCGAACGGGTACTGCGGATCGTTGTCGAATATGGCCGACGCCCGGCGGATCGCCTGCGGCCCGAAACGCGCGCCGGGACGATTGGACGTCGCCGCGTCGAAGGGTATACCCCAGACGACGGCATCAACGCCCTTCAGGCTCTTGGTGTATTTCCGCCGCATGAACGACAGGACGCCGGCATGGGTCGGGTCGGTCGCAGCACTTTTCAGCGATGTGGCGGTGATCGCGTGGTCTATCGTCTTGTTGGCCATGATCCGTCTCGTCCGTTGCGTGGCGAGACGTTGGACAATCGGCCGATGGAAGGCAAGACCCCGATTGTGGCCGCCGCCGGATAATCCGTCTTTCACGAGGCCTTGGCTTCGAACGTGGGCGCAAAGTCACCCAGCGATTTCGCCTTCAATATCAGGCCTTCGATGTCCTGCTGGACGATCGCTTCGAGGTCGGCGAAGCTGTCGATGACATAGTAGATCGGCTGAACGATATCGATCCGGTAGGGTGTCCTCAGCACGCTCAGGAGATCGAACGGCCGGAACTCACAGGCAGTGCCGTCCATCGCGGCTTTTGCCTCGCTCGGCGAGGA
Organism: Rhizobium herbae; assembly: GCF_017873135.1. GTDB lineage: Bacteria > Pseudomonadota > Alphaproteobacteria > Rhizobiales > Rhizobiaceae > Pararhizobium > Pararhizobium herbae. The sequence goes on from NZ_JAGGJV010000008.1 coordinate 214,032, forward strand.
GACGATGCCGGCGCCAAAGCAGCGGCGGCCCTGCGGCGTGTTGATCAGGCCGAATTCGACTGTGAACCAGAAGATGCGGAACAGGTGCCAGGAATAGCCCTTGCCGAGGCTGACGGCGGTTTCGCCGAAATGCCGGACGAAATTGGCGTAGCTCTGGTTGGTGAGCAGCGGGCAGTGGCCAAACACCTCATGGAACAGGTCGGGCTCCTCGATATAGTCGATATGCTCGCGGCGGCGCAGGAAGGTGGCGAGCGGAAATTTGCCCTGCGACAGAAGCTCGTAGAAGCGTGATGGCGGAATAAGGGCGGGGACGCCTTCGACCCCGAATCCGGTGGTTTCATGCAGGCGACGGTCGACGTCGGCGAGCTGCGGAACCTTGTCCGGCTTGAGGCCAAGCATCTTGACGCCATCCAGATATTCGCGGCAGGCCATGTTTGCCAGAAGCTTCATCTGGCGCTCGTAGAGTTCGCCCCAGATCGTATCTTCCTCGGCTGTGTAGGCATAGAGCCCGTCTGGGCCGGGCAGTTTAGCGGTGTAGCTGCTTTCCTTGGTCATGCTCAGATCCTCCCGGGCACTGCGACGTCTGTGCAATTATGCTCCAAAAACGGTGGATTTTCCTTTCTTTCCTGCTGTCTATCGCCATAATCTTGGCAAGAATTTTCGAGGGACGCAGGAAATATGAAAGAATCCGGGAGTTTTCACCGCAAGCTGCTGCAACTGGTTCAGGCCGATGGCAGCCTGTCGCTGGCGGAACTGGCGGAGAAAGCCGGCATGTCGCAAAGTTCGGCCTGGCGGAAGATCCAGGAGCTGGAGGCGGATGGCGTCATCCGCAAGCGCGTGACGCTGCTCGATCCGGGAAAACTCGATCTCAAGCTTTGTGTCATCGCGCATGTGACGCTGGAAGATCACCACGAGGAAGCGGTGGCGTCCTTTGCCTCGGTGGTGCTGGAGCGGCCGGAGATCATGGAGTGCTACGCACTCTCCGGCGCGTTCGATTACATGCTGAAAATCCGGGCGAGCGATGTCGAAAGCTACGAGGCGTTCATGACGCGCTACCTGATGCGCAATCCGCATGTGCGCACGGTGGTGTCGAGCTTCGTGCTGCGCGAGCTCAAGTTCTCGACGGAACTGCCGATCTGACATCAGTGCATAGAAAAAGGCGGGACAAAGCCCGCCTTCTCCAAATCGAAATTTTCGAAACGATTAACGCTTCGAGAACTGGAACGAACGGCGGGCCTTGGCCTTGCCGTACTTCTTACGCTCGACGACGCGCGAGTCACGGGTCAGGAAGCCACCCTTCTTCAGGACCGGACGCAGGCCCGGTTCGAAGTAGGTGAGAGCCTTCGAGATGCCGTGACGAACGGCACCGGCCTGGCCGGAAAGACCGCCGCCTGCAACAGTTGCATCGATATCGAACTGGCCGTCGCGGGCAGCAGCGAAGATCGGCTGGCGCAGGATCATCTGCAGAACCGGACGCGCGAAGTAGGTAGCGAATTCGCGGCCGTTGACGGTGATCTTGCCGGAACCCGGCTTGACCCAGACGCGGGCTACGGCGTTCTTGCGCTTGCCGGTCGCATAGGAGCGGCCCTGGGCGTCGACCTTGCGGACATGAACCGGAGCCGAAGCGGTTGCTTCAGTCGCCGTGCCGAGGTCTTTCAGAGAAGAGAGATCAGCCACGATTAGGCGCTCCTTGTGTTCTTGCTGTTCAGCGCGGCGACGTCGAGGACGGTCGGCTGCTGTGCTTCATGCGGATGATTGGTGCCGGCGTAAACGCGCAGGTTCTTCATCTGGCGACGGCCAAGCGGACCACGGGGAACCATGCGCTCGACAGCCTTCTCGAGAACGCGCTCCGGGAAGCGGCCTTCGATGATCTGGCGCGCGGTGCGCTCCTTGATGCCGCCCGGGTAACCGGTGTGCCAGTAGTACTTCTTGTCGGTGTACTTCTTGCCGGTGAGGACAGCCTTCTCGGCGTTGATCACGATGACATTGTCACCATCGTCAACGTGAGGGGTGTAGGTGACTTTATTCTTGCCGCGCAGGATGTTGGCGATGATGGAAGCGACGCGACCAACAACGAGGCCTTCGGCGTCGATGAGGATCCACTTCTTCTCCACCTCTGCAGGCTTCTGAACGAAGGTTGACATGTTAAAACTCTTTCGTTTGAACCCGATGCGTTGCCGCCGGGCGTTTCTTGTTGCTTGAATTGACGGACCCGAAAGTCAGCCAAAAATGAAAGCGGCCCCAAGGGACCGCGATCTGGTGCGGCTTATACGCAAGGGATGAAATGCCGTCAAGATCACCGTTTTTGATGGTTTGAAAAAATACCCATATAAAACATATGGTTAGATATGAGGTATTTATATACCACAAATTATCGCGGTGGAATCGAATAGGTCGCAGTCGCGTGGGCGACCAGTTCTCGGGCACCAATCTCTGAGATTGCCGCATCGAGAACCGCCAGCCGCTTGCCGAGTTTCAGGATACGGCAGGTGCATTGCAGGGGCCCGAGCTTCGGTTTCCGCAGGAAATTGATGTTGAGATTGGTGGTGACGGCGAGCGCCACGGGGCCGATATGGGCAAGCAGGGTAATATAGGCCGTGACGTCGGCGAGCGCGAACAGTGTCGGCCCGGAAACGGTGCCGCCGGGGCGCAGGTGCTTTTCCTGCGGATCGAGCCGCATGGTGGCAAAGCCTGGGCCGGTGGCGATGACCTCGAAGATCTTGCCGTCGGTATGCACCTCGGAAAAATCCGTTTCGAGGAAGCGGTTGAGGTCTTCGATGGTGAGGATCGGCTCCAGAGGCATGGTTCACTCCCAAAATAGAGGCCTGCTTTACAGACCGGCGGGCGGCCAGGGCAAGCTGGAAGAAAGTCTTAAACTCTACCGCCCGTGCTTGAAACGGCGGTTGCCGCGGCGTACCAAGCGCTGATCCGGACAAGCCGCGAGATCAGACAAAGGAGAAAAACATGGCGGACATCGTTCCCCTGCACAAGGAAGAACCCCGCGGCCTGGTGCTGCGCGAGGTCTCCGGCAATGTTCTGCGGCTGACCTTGAACAACCCGCCGGCTAACACGCTGTCGATTGCGGTAATGGAAGCGCTAGCCGGTGAACTCGATGCCGTTGCCAAGTCCGATGACATCCGGGTTGTGATCCTGGCTGCTTCCGGCGCGCTGTTCTCCGCCGGCCACGACCTGAAGGAATTGACGACGCATCGCGCCGACGACGATCAAGGGCGAGCTTTCTTCGAAAAATCCGTGCGGCTCTGTGCCGATCTCATGCTGAAGCTCAACCGGCTGCCGCAACCGGTCATCGCCGAGATCGACGGGCTGGCGACGGCGGCGGGCTTGCAGCTGGTGGCGAGCTGCGATCTGGCGATCTGCACGGACAGCTCGACCTTCTGCACCCCCGGCGTCAATATCGGCCTGTTCTGCTCGACGCCGATGGTCGCCGTGTCGCGCGCGGCGCACCCCAAGCAGGCCATGGAGATGCTGCTCACGGGTGAAACCATCGACGCATCGACAGCCAAGGATTTCGGCCTCGTCAACCGCATCGTGCCGAAACAGTATCTGCAACAGGTGGTCAACAAATACGCCGCCGTCATCGCCTCGAAATCGCCGCAGGCGCTACGGATCGGCAAGCGGGCGTTCTATGGTCAGGCGGAGATGAGCATCACGGAAGCCTATGATTTCGCCACGGGCGTGATGGTGGAGAACATGCTCAAGTCCGATGCGAAAGAGGGCATCGATGCGGTTCTGGGTAAGCGGACGCCGGAGTGGAAGGCGGAGTAACGTTCAACGTTGTACGATAGACGTATTACGCACAGCGTAGTATGTTTCGCGGATGATCAAATCGATTGCCAACAGCGCGACGCGGCAATTTACGGAAAGCGGAAAATCGAAATTTTCCGGACTGGATTCCGAAAAGGCAAAAATGCGGCTGGTGATGTTGCACAACGCCCGTTCACTCGATGATTTGGCGCCATTGAAATCGGTTGGTCTGCATAAGTTGTCGGGAGATCGGAAGACACAATGGGCCATGACCATCAACGGACCTTGGCGGCTGTGTTTTCGATTTGAAGACGGACACGCTTATGACGTTGAAATCGTGGACTACCATTGAAGGAGAATGCGATGTTTGAAATTCATCCGGGCGCAATGCTCAGGGAAGAACTGGATACACGCGGCATGACGGGCAACGCACTGGCACTGGCGCTGCGCATAAACTCCGGCCGTGTTTCCGAGATCCTGAATGGAAAGCGTGCGATTTCCGCCGACACCGCTTTGAGGCTCGGTCAGTTCTTTGGAAATGATCCTCAGTTCTGGCTGGGACTTCAGGCTACCTATGATCTTGCCGTTGCGGCGCGGCAAAACGGTGATCGGATCAAAACGGAAGTTCTTCCTGCGAAATCGGCCGCCTGAAAATCGCTGAAACAGCGTTCAAGCCAGCTTCAGCATCAGCGCCCCAAGCGCGATCAGGCAGGCGGCCGCGATGCGGAAGATGCTGACGCGTTCCTTGAGGAAGACGATGGAAATGACGATGGCAAACAGGATCGACGTTTCGCGCAGCGCTGCAACAGTCGCAACCGGCGCTTTCGTCATCGCCCAGAGCGCCAAGCCATAGGCGCCGATCGAGCCGCCGCCGCCGATCAGGCCGCGCCACCATTGATGGCGGACGTGAAAGAGAACCGGAGCGATGCCGCGCTTAGCGAAGGCCCATGAAAACAGCAGCACCGGCGGCAAAAGCGCCATCCAGAGTGTGTAGGAGATGGGATTGAGCGCCAGCCGCGCGCCGATGCCGTCGACATAGGTGTAGCTGGCGATCACCACGGCATTGGCCAGCGCCAGCAGGATCGCGCGCTTGCCGCCCTTGCGCGCCTCGAAAGCAAGCGTCAGCACGCCGGTCGAGATCGTCAAGACGCCGGCGATAGCACCACTGGAAAGATTCTCGCCGATGATCGCGCCGCTGGTCGCCGCCACCAGCAGCGGCGCGACGCCGCGCATCAGCGGATAGACGAGGCCGATATCGCCAGCGCGGTAGGCGGCGGCGACAAGCTGGAAATAGGCGAACTGGAAAAGCGCCGAGACCAGGATGAACGGCCAGGCATCCGGATGCGGCAGCGGCATGAACGGCAGGAAGGGCAGGGCAACGACCGCGGCACCGAGCGCGACCATCGCGGCATCCAGCGATTTCTCCGACCCCGCCTTGACCAGCGCGTTCCAGGTCGCATGCAGGAGCGCCCCGAATAAAACGAGAGCGATGACGTCAAGAGGCACGGGAAACCTTCAGGGAATGCGAGGAAAACGGCGGAATAGTTGGGTTTTGCAGGGCACTATCGCGAAAAGCAACTTGATTTGACGCAAAAGGCCAATTTTTGCCACGCGCTACGATCCACATCGCTCAAGAAATCAGGCGCGAACCCACATGTGATCGGTTGACAGAGGGGAGAGCTGTCCCAATTATCCCCACAACGATTGTGCAGCGCGGAATTCGACGATGAATCATGACGTGTATCCCGACTACTATCTGTCCGATATTCTGCGCGCGACGAAAACCATAGCCCTGGTCGGCGCATCGCCCAATACCGAGCGGCCGAGCCACCGGGTGATGGCGTTCCTCTTGCGCAAGGGCTACATGGTTTTCCCGGTCAATCCGGGCCAGGCGGGCAAGGAAATCCAGGGCCGGACGGTCTATGCCCGGCTCGCCGATATCCCCGAGCCGATCGACATGGTCGATGTGTTTCGCGCAGCGGACGCGCTTCCGGCGCTCATTGATGAAATTCTTGCGCTGAAAGTCCGCCCGAAAGTCATCTGGGGGCAATTGTCGGTCCGCGATGACGAAGCGGCGGCAAAGGCCGAGGAGAATGGCATCCAGGTGGTGATGGATCGATGCCCGGCGATCGAATATCCGCGGCTGGTCGGCTGAGCCTTCTCCTCGCCGAAATCCGGTTTGGAATTCCTTGCTCGTTCGGCGTGCAAATCGGGCAAAACAGTCTTTGACCGGAACGTGCCGCCTCTGAAATAGTGCGCCGAACTTGATCAAGGGAGGACACGCCGATGAAGAACAATCCAGGTTTCAACACGCTCGCCATCCACGCTGGCGCAGCACCAGACCCGACTACCGGCGCGCGGGCAACGCCGATCTACCAGACGACGAGCTTTGTCTTCAACGATGCCGATCACGCCGCCTCGCTGTTCGGTCTGCAGGCTTTCGGCAACATCTACACCCGCATCATGAACCCGACGCAGGCTGTGCTTGAAGAACGCGTCGCAGCGCTCGAAGGCGGCACGGCGGCGCTGGCCGTTGCCTCCGGTCATGCGGCGCAGCTGCTGGTGTTCCATGCCATCATGAGCCCCGGCGACAATTTTCTGGCTGCCCGCCAGCTCTACGGCGGTTCCGTCAATCAGTTCGGCAATGCATTCAAGTCCTTCGACTGGCAGGTGCGCTGGGTCGATACGGCGGATATTTCCTCCTTCGAGAGCCAGATCGACGGCCGCACCAAGGCAATCTTCATCGAGAGCCTGGCCAATCCCGGCGGCACCTTCGTCGATATCGCGGCGATCTCGGAAGTCGCAAAGAAGCACGGCCTGCCGCTGATCGTCGACAACACCATGGCGACGCCCTACCTCATCCGCCCGATCGAGCACGGTGCCGACATCGTCGTGCATTCGCTGACCAAATTCATGGGCGGCCATGGCAATTCGATGGGCGGCGTTCTGGTCGATGGCGGCACGTTCGACTGGTCGAAATCAGGCAAGTATCCGATCCTCTCGGAACCACGGCCGGAATATGCCGGTATGGTGCTGCACGCGACCTTCGGCAACTTCGCCTTCGCCATCGCCTGCCGTGTGCTTGGCTTGCGCGATTTCGGCCCGGCCATTTCTCCGTTCAACGCTTTCCTGCTACTGACGGGCATCGAGACTCTGCCGCTCAGGATGCAGCGCCATTGTGACAACGCGCTTGCCGTTGCCAAATGGCTGAGTACCCATGACAAGGTCGCCTGGGTCAAATATGCGGGCCTTGAAGGTGACGCCAATCACGCGCTTCAGCAGAAATACTCCTCAAAGGGAGCCGGCGCCGTCTTCACGTTCGGCCTGAAGGACGGCTATGAGGCCGGTAAGCGCTTCGTCGAAGGTTTGGAAATGTTCTCGCACCTCGCCAATATCGGCGATACGCGCTCGCTGGTGATCCACCCGGCCTCGACCACGCACCGGCAATTGACGCCGGAACAGCAGACGGCAGCCGGTGCCGGACCGGAGGTCGTTCGCCTGTCTGTCGGCATCGAGGATATCACCGACATCATCGCCGATCTGGAACAATCGCTGGCGAAAGCCTGAGACAACCGAAGATGGCCGGTTTTCCGGCCATCTCCTTCTTGCGGAGCCTGCATGACCTACGCGTTGACATTCGATCCGACGTCCATCGAACCTGAAGCGGGTGCCCCGGCACCCGACCGGCTGATCTCCGGCACGCCGGAATTTCGCACCTGGAATTTCGAGGAAGCCGAAGGCGGCATCTATGCCGGCATATGGGAGGCGACGCCGGGCAAGTGGCGGATCGCCTATGACGAGTGGGAGTATTTCCACATCCTGTCCGGCGTTTCCGTCGTCATCGAAGACGGCGGCGCCGAGACGCATCTGAAGGCCGGCGACAGCATGATCCTCAGACCCGGCTTCAAGGGAACCTGGGAAGTGATTGAAACGACTCGCAAGGACTATGTCATTCGGGTTTGAGTTAAGGGTGTTGTTGCGGGGTGCACAAAATCTCCGGCCGAGCGGTACTGTTTGGGGAATCATAGAGCGAATCCGACGTGAACGTTGTCTTGCGATAAGACCAGTTGAAAACGTGCCGCCCATCCGCCGCATCCACGATGAGGAGGCCGTGGTTTCGAAGAAAGCGAACTCCGCTGCCGCTGTATTTCGGCTCACGAAAAGTCAGAACCGACGCGTCCATCATGGTAGTGACCGGCCGGTTGCCTGATTGCAGACAATAAGGGTGTCCCTCCGCGCCCCTTTCCGCTTCGGTCCAAACAGCGACGGCAGATACATAGGCGATGGTCACAGACAGCGTGAGCGTTGCTGCGAGCATCAGGCAGGATAAACCGAAACGATCAAACGGTGACCTTTGCCGCAGCCCGGGCACGGCGAAAAAAGCCAGGCAGACCAAGGCGACTGCGAGACAGATCAGCAGCCCGAAGACGATAATGCCGGGCCAACGCGCGAAAATGCCCAGCGGAAACAAAATTATCAATGGTATTGGAACGGATGTAACGAACGCGAACAGTACATCGACATAGCGGTTCGCCGCTGCTTCTTTCCGTCTCCGAAAAGTGCTGATCGTTGCTCCAAGGGCAAAGCATATCAAGAACAACACGATAGCGGCAAAGGCGATCAGTACGCCGACCCCGAACCGATCGTCGCTATCAGCAGCATCAGACGCCAGCCAATAGCAGAAAACCGCATTTGAGAACGCAAGAATCCAGAAGGAAAGGCGGTTGAAGTACGGCATGATCGGCAGAATGATCATCGCCAGCAGCAACGACGGATAGGCGACGAAAAAGGCAACGACCATTATCTCGTTTGTGTTCTGAGATATCTGACGAAATACATCCGCCAACACCGTTACCACTCCAGTTCCAGCCGCTCCAATCCGTGGAAATGATAGCTGTCCTTCACCTGGGGCTCGCCCTTGAGCCGCAGCCCCGGCAACCGTTCGAACAGGATCGGCAGCGACAGTTTCAGTTCGAGCCTTGCCAGCGGTGCGCCGATGCAGAAATGCAGGCCGGCGCCGAACGAGACGTGGGCGCCTTCGTTGCGGTCCGGACGGAAGGCGAGGGGATCGGAGAATTTCTTCGGATCGACATTGGCGGCGGCCAGCAGCAGGCCGATCTTGTCGCCCTTCTTCAGGCTGATGCCGTCGTCCAGCTCGATATCGGAAAGCGCGTAGCGCTGGAAGATGTGCAGCGGGGCCGCGTAGCGCATGCATTCCTCGATCGCCCGCTCGGTGGCGGCGTCGCTGGAGAACGCCGCTTCGGCGGACGTGCCGGTTTCGAGCAGGGTGCGCACGGCGTTACCGAGCTGGTGAACTGTCGCCTCGTGTCCGGCGTTGAGCAAAAGGACGGCCGTGGAGATCAGCTCGTCGTCCGACAGCCGCTCGCCATCCTTCTCGGAGGTGATCATGTGTGTCAGCAGGTCGTCGGAGGGATTGTCGCGTTTCCAGTCGATGATGCTCTTCAGGTAGGCGCTGAATTCGGCAGACGCCTGGTTGGCGTCGAGTTCGGTTTCGAGCGTCGGGTTGAACATGTACATCCGCACCATGCGGTGCGACCAGTCGAGCAGCTTGGGCGCCATGTCCACCGGCACGCCGAGCATGCGGGCGATCACGGTGACGGGGATGATTTCGGCATAGGTCTTGAGAAGCTCGACCTCGCCGTCCTTTTCGAAACCGTCGATGAGGGAATGGGAGAGTGCTGCGATTTCCGGCTTCAACTGCTCGATCTGGCGCGAAACGAAGGCGCGGTTGACCAGCGTTCGAAGCCGCGTATGCGCCGGCGGTTCGAGTTCGAGCAGGGAATAGGCCTCCAGCCGGTCGAAATCCTGCAAATGCGGCTTGGGGTCGGGTAGGCCCAGTTCCTCACGGGTCGCGACATGCAGGATCTGCCGGCCGAAGCGGCGGTCTCGCAACAGGCCGTTCACCTGGTCGTAGCCGGCGAAAAACCATTTCTGCTGTTCTTCCCAGAAGAAGGCCGGACATTGTTGATGCAGCTTCGCGTAAGATGCCAGCGGGTTCCTGTAAAAGGCCGGATCGCGGACGTCGATGCTGACGCTGCGGGTCGAGGGGGCGACGGAAATGGCAGATTGTGCGGGCATTTGGCATTCTCGCTGGATGAAACGACGTGCGTAGGATTGCGATCTATGGTGAGTGCGGCATGGCCGACAAGGAAATTGTCATGTGCATGCCAGATATTGCTACCTGGAAAATCGTGATGCAGACACCGAAAAACGCGCATTTGTCGGATGCCGCCTTGCCTTGCGGTGTGACATGTCTATTTCATGGACGATGAACGGCAACGACCAGAGAGAGACTATGGCTTCGTCGCATACCAGCCTGTCAGCGGGCATTCTGGCCGCTCTCCGCGGCAAGCGCGTCTCGCTTGCAGGCCGGGATCCGGCGGGCGAGCGCGGCGATACCGTCATCGCTTCCTACAATATCCACAAATGCGTCGGCACCGACAACCGCTTCGATCCCGGTCGCACCACCGAAGTGATCAGCGAAATCGGCGCCGATATCATCGCCCTCCAGGAGGCAGACCAGCGTTTCGGCGAACGGGCGGGCCTTTTGGACCTTGAGCGGCTGCACCGCGACTGTCATCTGATCGCGGTGCCGATCGCCGCTTTTTCCGCCAAGGGACACGGCTGGCACGGCAATGTGCTGCTTTTGCGCGAGGGGGCGGTCGCCAAGGTCCACCAGTTGAGGCTGCCGGGCGTCGAGCCGCGCGGCGCTCTTGTCGTCGATCTCGACCTGAAGGCTGGGCCGCTGCGCATCATCGCCGCTCATTTCGGCCTGCTGAGACATTCCCGCGCCCGGCAGGCGGAGGCGATCATCGCGGCCATCAGCGAGGCGGAGGAACGTCCGACGCTGTTGATCGGCGATCTCAACGAGTGGCGGACGGGGCGCCGGTCGGCGCTGAGTTACCTCAGTCCCGTCTTCGATCATGCCGCCACCGTTGTGCCGAGCTTTCCCTCGCGGTTCCCGCTTCTGGCGCTCGACCGCGTCATGGGAAGCCCGCACAATCTGGTCACCGCCGTCGAAGTGCACAATACGCCGCTTGCCCGCGTGGCTTCCGATCACCTGCCGATCAAGGCCTATATCGACCTCAAGGCGGCGCTTGGGCGCGGCGGAAATCCAATCGAAGCGGTTTCCACCGCTCAACCCTGACGGACAGGTCGTCGTTTCATGCGTGCCGCTATTGTTGCCCTGTCCGTTTTCGTGTCCGGCCTGTTCGCGCTCGTCGCAGTCTACACGTACGGCCGTTTCGGGCGTAGATTGCAGGGCCCTGCATCGACCGCTTTGCAGCCGGGGCACGATCAGACCGAACTCGACCGATTGGCAACGCCCTTGCTTAAAGCGCATGAGGGGCTGCACGGCATTTCACTGATCTCGGACAATATGACGGCCTTCACACTCAGGGCGCTGTCGGCGCGCAAGGCCGGGCGCAGCCTCGATTTGCAGTATTACTACTGGAAGAACGACCTCACCGGCCGGATGCTGACGCGTGAAGTGCTGGCCGCCGCCGATCGCGGCGTTCGGGTGCGGTTGCTTCTCGACGATATCAATGCCGGGCTGCACGACCGCATGTGCCTGTCGCTTGACGGCCATCCGAATATCGAGGTTCGACTGTTCAACCCCAGCCGCGCGCGCACCGACCGCTTCAAGCGCGGCTTCGAGATGGTGCTGCGACCTTTCCGCGCCACGCGGCGCATGCACAACAAGCAATGGATCGCCGATGGCTGTCTCGTGATCGCCGGCGGCCGCAACATCGGCGATGCCTATTTCGACGCGGACGAGCAATCGAACTTTCGCGATCTCGACGTCTGGATGCTCGGCCCCGTCGCCGACGATGCCGCAGCGGTTTTCGACCGCTATTGGAATAGCCCGATGGTCGTGCCGATCAGCGCGCTGCGGACGCCGCGCGCGCACTATCTGCCGGCTTTCAGGGAGAAGCTCGAAAAGATTGCCGCAACATCGGGCGGGCTTCACTATCTGGCGCAGGTCGATCTGGCGACCCGGGATGGTGGCCTGTTGCCGGCAAAGGTGCCGCTTCATTGGACAAGCGCTGCCAGGCTCATATCCGATCCGCCCGAGAAGGCGTTTCTACAGAAACGCAACAACTGGATCATGCGGGAATTGATGCCGGTCCTGACATCGGCGCAACGGGATGTCCGGGTTATTTCGCCCTATTTCATCCCCGGCGCCCAGGGCATTGCCGAAATCGCCAGGTTGGTGGAACGGAAGGTCAAGGTCGACGTATTGACGAATTCGCTGGCGGCCACCGACGTCGCGGCGGTTCACGGTGCCTACGCCAACTACCGCAAGGCGCTGTTGAAAAGCGGCACGACATTGTTCGAGCTGAAGGCCATGCACGAATTCGGCGATCCCCAGCGTATGTCGCTGTTCGGTTCGCGCGGCGCCAGTCTGCACACCAAGGCCTTTACCGTCGATGGAAAGACCGGGTTCGTCGGATCGATGAATTTCGATCCGCGCTCGGCCTCGCTGAATACGGAGATGGGGGTGCTTTTCACCCATCCGGCGCTGGTCACGGAGGTCGAGGCGATTTTCGACGAGGAGACAAGCCCGGAAAACAGCTTTCGGCTGTCGCTCGACAAGGGGCGTCTTCGCTGGCACGACAGCGAGGGCAGCGCGCCGCGCGTACTTTACCGCGAACCGGAGGCCGGTTTCTGGCGCCGCCTGACGGCCGGGATCATCCGTATACTGCCGATCGAATCGCAACTTTGATCCGCATTTACCGATTTTTCACCCTGAAGGCCCGAAAGCCTGTGTGAAAAAGCGAAAAATACCGGCTGGCGCTCTATCCTGCCCGTTAGAACCCGCTAAAGGATCCGCATGGATGCGCCGCGACGGCAATATCGCCGCGCCATTCGGGTATTAACGTTATGCAGAGTTCGCGACTTGAAGTGGGGGTGTGGGACACTCTATGTATGGACAAGAGATATTCCCGATGATTCCCGGTGTGCAAAAGGGTTTGTGCACCAGCTAGACAAAGGTTTGACATGAGAAATCCCGTTGATACCGCTATGGCTCTGGTGCCGATGGTCGTTGAACAGACCAATCGCGGCGAGCGCTCCTACGATATCTTTTCGCGCCTCCTGAAAGAGCGCATCATCTTTTTGACGGGTCCTGTGGAAGACCACATGGCAACGCTGATCTGCGCTCAGCTGCTGTTTCTCGAGGCTGAGAACCCGAAGAAGGAAATCGCCCTCTACATCAATTCGCCGGGTGGCGTCGTCACCGCCGGCATGGCGATCTACGATACGATGCAGTTCATCAAGCCAGCCGTTTCGACGCTGTGCATCGGCCAGGCCGCCTCCATGGGGTCGCTGCTTCTGGCCGCCGGCCACAAGGACATGCGCTTTGCGACGCCGAACGCCCGCATCATGGTTCACCAGCCGTCTGGCGGCTTCCAGGGCCAGGCATCCGACATCGAACGTCATGCCCGCGATATCCTGAAAATGAAGCGCCGTTTGAACGAAGTTTATGTCAAGCACACCGGCCGCACGTTGGAAGAGGTTGAACAGACGCTTGATCGTGACCACTTTATGACAGCGGACGAAGCGCTGAGCTGGGGTGTTGTCGACAAGGTGATCACCTCGCGTGAAGCGATGGAATCCGCGACGGACGCGTAAGTTTCAAGCTTTTGTGTGCGGATAGATGCATTTGTGACACAATTGTAACCGTCATAGGGCTTTATCCGCAGACCAAAGCCGTTAATATCGACCGTTAATGCTATGTTGAAGTTTGAAGTCCTAGCATTCGGTATTCGGTGGGAGATTCGTTGCTGCCGGACATCAAACGTGGTTGTTTGAAGCCGGTTCGTACTCCCGAAAGCGCCGTATCTTTGCGTGTGAACGCGGAAGGTAATGCGGGGCGGGTTGAGTAGTCCGTTTCACCTTGTCTCAAGGTGTCCGGCGTGCTGGAAGGAAAGTGATATGAGCAAGGTCAGCGGTAGCAACGGCGGTGACTCGAAGAATACCCTATACTGCTCCTTCTGCGGGAAGAGCCAGCACGAGGTCCGCAAGCTGATTGCCGGACCGACGGTGTTCATCTGCGATGAATGCGTCGAACTCTGCATGGACATCATCCGCGAAGAGAACAAGACCTCGATGGTCAAGTCCCGTGACGGCGTTCCGACGCCGCAGGAGATCATCAAGGTTCTCGACGAATATGTGATCGGCCAGCAACAGGCCAAGCGCATCCTGTCGGTCGCCGTCCACAACCATTACAAGCGTCTGGCGCATTCCGCGAAGGGAAGCGACATCGAGCTTGCGAAGTCGAACATCATGCTCGTCGGCCCGACCGGTTGCGGCAAGACCTATCTGGCACAGACGCTGGCGCGCATCATCGACGTGCCGTTCACCATGGCCGATGCGACGACGCTGACCGAAGCCGGTTATGTCGGCGAGGACGTCGAGAACATCATCCTGAAGCTGCTGCAGTCGGCCGACTACAATGTCGAGCGGGCCCAGCGCGGCATCGTCTATATCGACGAAGTCGACAAGATCTCGCGCAAGTCCGACAATCCGTCGATCACGAGGGACGTGTCGGGCGAGGGCGTGCAGCAGGCGCTTCTGAAGATCATGGAAGGCACGGTCGCTTCCGTTCCGCCGCAGGGCGGCCGCAAGCATCCGCAGCAGGAATTCCTGCAGGTCGACACGACCAACATCCTGTTCATCTGCGGCGGCGCCTTTGCTGGCCTCGACAAGATCATTTCGGCCCGTGGCGAAAAGACCTCGATCGGCTTCGGCGCTTCGGTGAAGTCGCCGGAAGATCGCCGGGTCGGCGAAGTGCTGCGCGAACTGGAACCTGAAGATCTGGTAAAGTTCGGCCTCATCCCGGAATTCATCGGCCGTCTGCCAGTCCTGGCGACGCTAGAGGATCTCGACGAGCCGGCGCTGATCCAGATCCTGTCGGAGCCGAAGAACGCGCTGATCAAGCAGTACCAGCGCCTGTTCGAGATGGAAGACGTGGAACTGACCTTCCACGAGGATGCGCTGCGCGAAATCGCCAAGCGTGCCATCATCCGCAAGACCGGCGCCCGCGGCCTCCGTTCGATCATGGAAAAGATCCTGCTCGACACGATGTTCGAACTGCCGACGCTCGAAGGCGTTCGCGAAGTGGTCATCTCCGACGAGGTGGTCAAGGGTTCGGCCCGTCCGCTCTACATCTATTCGGAGCGGTCTGAAGAAAAGGCCAACGTTTCGGCCTGATCGAACGCGACTTAAGTTGAAGAGGCCCGCCACGTGCGGGCCTTTTTTATGGGGAAAATTGTAAATGTGACTATGCCACTGCCTGTCAGGACGAACGGGTGAAGCCAAAAAGGCGTGGCTGCCTTGCATATTTTGCAGTGCTTCGACGCGTCAACAGCTTGAATTCCGGGCGTTGTGGTCGAATGGACAATCGGCAGAATCGGCGATTGCTAAAAGCAGCCAACAACGCGATTATATAACGATTCTGTGTCGGCGTGTCCTGATACGAATCGTGTGCGTTAAGTTCCGCGGCAAGGCCCGCAACAGTCAGATGCCGTTTAATATCCGACTACGGCGCCCTCCCGGTTCGGTAGTCGGCAAAGGGTTGAAAACAGACGTCACACACTCCACCTGACAGTGGAAAGAATGAGGACCGGAAGCGCTCTTGAACGCTTCGGGTAACGGGCCCGGAAACGGGACGGAAAGGAAATGACATGACGAGCAAAACGTCTCCGGCAATTGAGAGCGCGACCTATCCGGTGCTGCCGCTACGCGACATCGTGGTGTTCCCGCACATGATCGTACCGCTGTTTGTCGGCCGCGAGAAGTCGATCCGCGCGCTGGAAGAAGTCATGGGTACCGACAAGCAGATCATGCTTGCGACCCAGATCAACGCGAGCGACGACGATCCGGAACCCGCTGCAATCTATCAGATCGGCACCATTGCCAACGTGCTTCAACTGCTGAAACTGCCCGACGGTACCGTCAAGGTGCTTGTCGAAGGCCGTTCGCGCGCCGAGATCGACGGCTATACCGCCCGTGATGAGTTCTACGAAGCGATGGCGCACCCGCTTGCCGAACCGGAAGAAGACCCGGTCGAGATCGAAGCGCTCAGCCGCTCTGTGGTGTCCGAATTCGAGAGCTATGTGAAGCTCAACAAGAAGATTTCCCCGGAAGTCGTTGGCGCTGCCAGCCAGATCGAAGACTATTCGAAGCTTGCCGATACGGTCGCTTCGCACCTCTCCATCAAGATTGTCGAAAAGCAGGAAATGCTCGAGACGACCAGCGTCAAGCTGCGCCTTGAAAAGGCGCTCGGCTTCATGGAAGGCGAAATCTCCGTTCTCCAGGTCGAAAAACGCATCCGCTCGCGCGTCAAGCGCCAGATGGAAAAGACCCAGCGCGAATATTACCTGAACGAGCAGATGAAGGCGATCCAGAAGGAGCTCGGCGACGGCGAGGAAGGCCGCGACGAGATGGCCGAACTCGAGGACCGCATCGTCAAGACCAAGCTCTCCAAGGAGGCCCGCGAAAAGGCCGACGCGGAAGTCAAGAAGCTGCGCCAGATGAGCCCGATGTCGGCGGAAGCCACCGTCGTGCGCAACTATCTGGATTGGCTGCTCGGCATTCCGTGGTCGAAGAAGTCGAAGGTCAAGACCGACCTGAACCATGCCGAGAAGGTGTTGGAACTCGATCACTTCGGCCTCGACAAGGTCAAGGAACGGATCATCGAGTATCTGGCGGTTCAGGCGCGTTCGCAGAAGATCAAGGGACCGATCCTGTGCCTCGTCGGTCCTCCGGGCGTCGGCAAGACCTCGCTTGCCAAGTCGATCGCCAAGGCGACCGGCCGTGAGTATATCCGCATGGCGCTCGGCGGCGTTCGCGACGAAGCCGAAATCCGCGGTCACCGCCGCACCTATATCGGCTCGATGCCCGGCAAGGTCATCCAGTCGATGAAGAAGGCGAAGAAGTCCAATCCGCTCTTCCTGCTCGACGAGATCGACAAGATGGGCCAGGATTTCCGCGGCGATCCGTCCTCGGCTCTGCTTGAGGTGCTGGATCCGGAACAGAACTCGACGTTCATGGACCACTATCTGGAGGTCGAATACGACCTCTCGAACGTGATGTTCATCACCACGGCGAACACGCTGAACATTCCAGCCCCCTTGATGGACCGCATGGAAGTGATCCGCATCGCCGGCTACACGGAAGAAGAAAAGCTGGAGATCGCCAAGCGGCATCTGCTGCCGAAGGCGATTGCCGATCACGCGCTTCAGCCGAAGGAGTTCTCGATCACCGACGGCGCGCTGTCGACGATCATCCAGACCTACACCCGCGAAGCCGGTGTGCGCAGCCTTGAGCGCGAACTGATGAAGGTCGCCCGCAAGGCCGTGACGGAAATCTTGAAGGGGCGCACCGACAAGGTCGAGGTGACAGCCGAGAACATCAACGACTATCTCGGTGTTCCGCGCTATCGTCATGGCGAAGCTGAGCGCACCGATCAGGTGGGCGTTGTCACGGGTCTGGCCTGGACCGAGGTCGGCGGCGAGTTGCTGACGATCGAAGGCGTGATGATGCCCGGCAAGGGCCGCATGACGGTGACCGGCAACCTGCGCGACGTGATGAAGGAATCGATTTCGGCTGCGGCATCCTATGTCCGCTCGCGCGCGATTGACTTCGGCATCGAGCCGCCGCTGTTCGACAGGAGCGACATCCATGTGCACGTGCCGGAAGGCGCGACACCCAAGGACGGTCCGTCCGCCGGTGTGGCCATGGCAACCGCGATCGTCTCGATCATGACCGGTATCGCTGTCAACAAGGACGTGGCGATGACCGGTGAAATCACCCTGCGCGGCCGTGTCCTGCCGATCGGCGGTTTGAAGGAAAAGCTGCTCGCAGCGCTTCGCGGCGGCATCAAGAAGGTGCTGATCCCGGAAGAAAACGCCAAGGATCTGGCGGATATTCCGGACAACGTGAAGAACAACATGGAGATCATTCCGGTCTCGCATATCGGTGAAGTCCTGCAGCATGCATTGCTGCGGGTTCCGGTGGCGATCGAGTGGGATCCTGCCAAGCAGGCGGTGCCGATTGCCGCTGTCGATCCGGTCGATGACGCCGGAACGTCGATTGCTCACTAGGCACTTGACTTGAACTCCAACTGGTGCCTGCCGCAGGTTGGGTGCCGATTTGGAACGGAAACAGTGGAAGACCGGCATTTTTGCCGGTCTTTTTTATGTAAAACCTCTCGCAAAGCCTTGCATTCCATGGGATTCGGAGCGATTGGGTTTGCCAAGGCGGGGGTGGCGCGTATGCTGCTCCCGGCTTGAAAATTTAAGTCGTTTCGAACCAGTATTGAAAGGGGTGGAAACATGAACAAAAATGAGCTCGTGTCCGCAGTTGCCGAGAAGGCCGGACTCTCGAAGACCGACGCATCGTCTGCAGTTGATGCAATCTTCGACGTTATCCAGGCAGAACTGAAGAACGGCGGCGACGTTCGTCTCGTCGGCTTCGGCAACTTCTCGGTCAGCCGCCGCGAAGCATCGAAGGGTCGCAACCCGTCCACCGGCGCAGAAGTTGATATTCCGGCACGCAACGTGCCGAAGTTCTCTGCCGGCAAGGGTCTGAAGGACTCCGTGAATTAAGTTTCATGTTTCGCCTGCAGCACCGTGGCGAAGACGCTGACGGTTCGATAGCAGGTTGATTTGAGGTCCGGGTTTTCCCGGGCCTCTTTTCGTTTCTGGATGCTGCTTTTTCTCGCTGCTCACATCCGCTTGCCGACTGTTTTCTAATATGCTCCGGCTGTCACGCGCGTGTTACACTGCGCGATCACAACCCCTCGGTATTTGATTTATCTGGAGGGATTCCCGTGAAGACATTTTCACTGACCGCAGCGCTTGCCGCCGTGCTTGCCGCATCCACTGCTTCCGGCGCATTTGCCGAGCCGGTTTTCAATCGCATTGCCTCTTTTGCCGTAGCCGACAATCTTCCGGCCGACGCTGACAAGAAATCCGTGACCTCGGCTGAAATCATCACGGCCAGCGAAGACGGTAATACGCTCGTCTATTCCGACAGCCCGCTGAAGGCGATCGGCTTCATCGACATCACCGATCCGAAGACCCCGAAGGCTGGCGGCATCGTTTCGTTCGAAGGCGAACCGACATCCGTCGCGATTGCCGGTGGCAAGGCGCTGGTTGCCGTCAACACCCGTGAAAGCTTCGTCAAGCCGTCAGGCTTCCTTGCGACCGTGGATCTGGCGACAAAGAAACTGGACGCCAAATGCGACCTCGGCGGACAGCCGGATTCGGTTTCGGTCAACAAGGACAAAACGATGGCCGCGATCGCCATCGAGAACGAGCGTGACGAAAAGGTCAATGACGGCAAGCTCCCGCAGATGCCGGCGGGCGATCTGGTCATCGTCTCCTTGAAGGATGGCGCCGCCGATTGCGCCTCGATCAAGCACGTGACGCTGACGGGTCTCTCCGACATTGGCGGCGATGATCCGGAGCCGGAATTCGTTGCTTTCAACGGCCTGAACGAAATCGCTCTGACACTGCAGGAAAACAACCATATCGTTATCATCGACGGCACGACCGGCACTGTGAAGACGCATTTTTCGGCCGGCACCGCGAACCTTACGGCCGTCGACGACAAGCGCGATGGCAAGCTGTCCTTCACCAGCGATCTGAAGGACGTCAAGCGCGAGCCGGATGCCGTCAAGTGGCTGGACGACAACCGCCTGGTCGTTGCCAATGAAGGCGACTATGAAGGCGGTTCGCGCGGCTTCACCATCTTCGACAAGACCGGCAAGGTTCTCTACGAAGCGGGCTCGAGCTTCGAGCATGCAGCGGCCGCGATCGGCCACTATCCGGAGAAGCGGTCGTCCGCCAAGGGCATCGAGCCGGAAGGCCTGGAAGCCGCCACCTTCGGCGACGACAAACTGTTCTTCGTTCTGGCCGAGCGTGCTTCCGTCGTCGGCGTCTTTAAGGACACCGGTGCTGATCCCGAACTGCTGCAGATCCTGCCCTCGGGCATCTCGCCGGAAGGTGGCGTCGCCATTCCCGGCCGCAATCTTCTGGCAACTGCCAACGAGGTCGACCTGGTCGAAGACGGCGGCGCCCGCTCGCATGTCATGATCTACGAGCGTGCCGAAGGCACTGCTGCCTATCCGCAGATCACCTCGGCCGAAAAGGACGGCGTGCCGCTTGGCTTCGGTGCTCTTTCCGGTCTTGCCGCGATCAAGGACCAGCCCGGCAAGCTTTATGCGGTCAGCGACTCCGTCTATTCCGCGCAGCCGCGCATCTTCACCATCGATGCCACGCAGAAGCCTGCGCTGATCACCGAAGCGCTTACCATCACCCGTGACGGTGCCCCGGCCCAGAAACTCGACATCGAAGGCGTTACCACCGACGGTGAGGGCGGCTTCTGGCTGGCCTCCGAGGGCGATGCGGCCAAGCTCTATGCGAACGCGCTGATCCATGTGAACGCCAAGGGCGCGATCAAGAAGGAGATCGCCATTCCGGAAGAACTCCGCGCCAATGAGGTGCGCTGGGGCTTCGAAGGCGTCACCAGCGTTGGCGAAGGCGATGCAACGACGCTGTGGATGGCAATGCAGCGGCCCTGGAAGGATGACGAAAAGGGCTTCGTCAAGCTGGTTTCCTACAATCCGGCGTCCGAGGAATGGGGTGCGGTGCGTTACCCGCTCGAAAAGACCGAAGAAGGCTGGGTCGGCCTGTCGGAAATCTCCGTCTATGGCGATTATGCCTATGTCATCGAACGCGACAACCTGATCGGTGAGGCCGCCAAGCTGAAGAAGATCTATCGTGTCGCGCTGGCCGATTTGAAGCCGGCCAAGCTCGGCGGCGAACTGCCTGTCGTCAAGAAGGAAGAGGTCCGCGACCTCATTCCCGAACTGAAGGCACTGGGCGGCTATGTCGTCGACAAGGTCGAAGGATTCACGGTCGATGCCGCCGGCAACGGTTACGTGGTCACCGACAATGACGGAGTCGATGATTCCTCCGGCGAAACGCTGTTCTTCCCGATCGGTACGATGAACGCGATGTAATTGCTTCAGTACTGGTAACGGAAAAGGCCGGGACATGATGTCCTGGCCTTTTCTATTTGGGTCGGATGCAATTGGTGGATGTCGGCGCTATTCGGCGGCGCTTTCCCTCGCACCTTCACCGTCTTCCTTGCGCTTGCGGATTTCGTCCGCCTTGGCAACCAGCCGGCTGACAATCTCATGCATCTGGTCGAGCTGCTCGTCGTCGAGTGCCGAGAAGATTTCCTCGATCAGCAGTTTTCGCGGATGCTCGGCCGCTTCCATCACCACGCGGCCAACCTCGGTGATCGAGACGATCTTGGCGCGTCGGTCTTCCGGATCGGGCTTTCGCAGGACAAGCTTGTCGCGCTCCAGTCCATCGATGGCTTCCGTCACCGTGCGCGGAGCGAAATTGAGCGCTTCGGCAATGTCGGTCGATCGGCATGGTCCAAGCTTGCTCAAAAAGAACAGAAACTTGCTGCGCGCCAGCGACACGCCCTGGTCCCGCATCGACTCGTTTACGAGGCGATGGACGCGATGATAAAGCTCAAAGAGCTTGTCGGAGACTTCGATCGTGGATTTCATGTGTTTTATATGGATATTATGAGGTGCCATGTCAAATGACGGTATTCCCGGTGTTGTAGTCAAGTCTAATTCCTGGCCGTTGGCCTTGGGTCTCACATCACCCCAATAATGTTCCGCGCGGGAAAGCGCTGAATAGACGCGCGGGCAGGGTGCCCACGGCATTGACGCGGCCCCGCAGCGCGGGCCATGGTCGGGCATGCCATTCCGTTTCGTCCATACCGCCGATCTTCATCTCGATTCTCCGTTGCGCAGCCTGGCGCTGAAAAATCCGGAACTCGCCGAACTGGTGCGCGGCGCGACCCGGACGGCGCTCGCACGGATCGTCGATCTGTGTCTGGCGGAGAGCGTCGATGCGCTGCTGATCGCGGGCGATCTCTATGACGGTTCGCAGACCTCGATGAACACGGCGCTTTATCTCGCCGGCGAGCTGCGCCGGCTGGAGGCTGCCGGGATCCGGGTGTTCGTCATCCGCGGTAATCATGATTCTCAATCGACCATCAAGAAAGAGCTGACACTTCCCTCAAACGTCCATCTCTTCTCGGGCCGTGTGAAACCGATATTGGCGAAGGTTCTTGAGAATGGACGCGAGGTCTATATCCACGGCGTCGGCTTCGATAATCCGCATGCGCCCGACAGCCTGCTCTCGTCCTTTCAGGCGCCGGTCATCGACGCCGTCAACATCGGCATGCTGCACACCAGCCTGGCCGGTGCGCCGGGACACGATCCCTATGCGCCATGCAGCGTCGCCGAGCTTTCCCGGCACGGTTTCGACTACTGGGCGCTGGGCCATGTCCACCTGCGGCAGGTGCATTCCGAGATGCCGCTGATCGTCATGCCCGGCATGCCGCAGGGGCGGGATATCAACGAAGCAGGCCCGAAGACGGTGACGCTGGTGACTGTCGGCGACGACGGCAGTTTCGAACATCGGGCGCATGAGATCGGGCAGGCGGTGTTCGAGCGTCTTGCGGTCGATTTGACCGGCGCGCAGGATTGGCGGCAGATGCTGGAGAACGTGGGGGACGCACTGTCGGCGACGAGATGCCGCTCGGTGGCCGATCATCTCATCCTTCGCATTGCCCTGACAGGCTCAACGCCGCTTGCCTGGAAGCTCAGGCGCGATCCGGATTTCCTGGCGGCCGAAATTTCCAATCTGGCAGCGGGTCTTACCGGCTGCTGGATCGAGAAGATTGACATCGAATGCCGGGGCATGGAGGCAGCCGCGTCCGTCTCCGGCCCTGATCCGGTCGAGGAACTGGCGGCGCTCATCCGCTCCGACGTCCTGCCGTCGCATGCCTTCCGGCAAGAGGCGAGTGCGATGCTGGACGAACTGCTGTTGCAGCTGCCGCGCGAGCTGCGTGAAAGCTTGGCCGGCGACGAGGAGACCGCCAAGCAGTTTGCCGAGGCGATCGCGCTCTCCGGCAGCGATGAAGTTCTCGCCCATCTGCACGGCGATGCAGGGGAGGCGGATCGCTGATGCGCCTCCATCGTCTCGATCTCGTTCGCTATGGCAAGTTCACCGGACGCAGCCTGGATTTTGGCGAAGCGCGTGCCGGCAGCCCGGATTTTCACCTCGTCTACGGCCCGAACGAGGCAGGGAAATCGACCCTGTTTTCCGCCTTTCTCGATCTGCTGTTCGGGATCGACAACCGCAGCGCCTATGGTTTCCTGCATCCCTATGAGACGATGCGCGTCGGCGGTGTGATTGAGACCGGCGGCAGAACCCAGGCCGTCGCCCGAATCAAGCGCAAGCAGAATTCGCTTCTCGGGCCGGATGACCAGGCTTTGCCGGACAATCTGTTTTCGGCCGCGCTCGGCTCGATCGACCGGGCAACCTACCAGATGATGTTCTCGCTCGATGACGACAGCATCGAAAGGGGCGGCGAAAGCATCCTCAAGAGCGAAGGCGAACTCGGTGCGCTGTTGTTTTCCGCCAGTTCCGGCCTGCCGGACAGCAGCGCCATCCTGTCCGGACTGAAGGCCCAGGCCGACGCCTTCTACAAGCCGCAGGGCCGCAAACATCGGCTGGCGGAGCTGAAGGCGGAACTCGACGTTCTGAAAGACGAAAAGAGCGCCATCGACGTCAATGCGCGCGAATTCGCAAACCTGCGCAAGGCGCGGGACGTGGCGACGGAACGGCACGAGGCTGCGGTAAAGGCGCGGGCTGAATTGCGCGTTTCCCTCGATCGGGCGCGCGACCGCATCGATGGACTGCCGATTCTGGCGCGGCTGCGCGGCCTGCGTGCCGGGCTTGGCGCTTTCGGCTATATGCCGGAGCCCCCTGCGGCCTGGCACACAATGCTGCCGCAGCTGCAACGCGAGGAAGCCGACATCGGCGCCCGGCTGGAGCAGCTGGAAAGCGATATCGAACGAAGGGCAGTGGAGATCGCCGCCATCGAGCGGGACGGTTCCGTACTCGCCCTTGCCGCGGATATCCGTGATCTGGAGAGTTCCGGACTGGAGGCGCGTCACAGGACGGCCGCCAGCGACATGCCCAATCGCCTCGACGAGCGCGGCAAGATCGCTGCCGATATCGCCGTGTGTCTTGCGCGTCTGGACCGTGCCGATGCGGCAGACCCCGCGGCACTCATTCTGCCCGCCGCCGTCACCGCGCGTATTCAGGACCTGGCGCAGACGCATTCCGCACTGAACGAGCGGCTGGCGACAGCTGTACGCGAACGGCAGCAGGCCATGGACGCAAACGGCGAGGCGCTGAAGGCGCAGGCGGCGCTGACGGATTCGGACCGCGCTGCCGGCGACCCGGCGCCTCTTGCCGATGTGCTGCAAACCCTTCGGCAGAGCGATTGCCTGCTGCGGCAGCAAGCGGCGAACCGGCAGATTGCCGGGCTGAAGGACCAGTTGACCGACAGGCTTGCGACGCTGGCGCCCGCGCAGCTGGATGCCGACGGCCTGGCGGTGCTGGCCATCCCTGAAGATGCCGATATTGCCGAGTGGACGGCGCGGCGCACGGCGCTGACGGAACAGCTGAAACGGCTCGATGACCGGATCGCGGACGAGACTGCGCTGATCGCGGCGGAGGGCGCCCGGCTTGGAGAATTGACCCGCACCGGCGGCTTTGCCGGCGATGACGCGGCGCTGACGCTGCGGCAGGCGAGGGACCTTGCCTGGCAGGCCCACGCAGGGCGGTTGGACGGCGAAACGGCGCACGCATTCGAAACCGCTCTGAAAAAAGACGACGAGGCGACGGCGCTGCGACTGGCGCGGGCGCAGGACCTTGCGCAGGCCAGAGGCCTTTCGCTGTCCATTGCCGAACGCAACGCCAGGCTTTCGGTACTCCGGCAGCAGCATGCGGCTGCGCTCGGAGAAATTGCTGAACTCAGGACTGAGATTTCCGTGGCGGCCCGCCATTGCAGCCTTCCCGAGGACATGAAGCTGAACCAGCTTGTGGCGTGGCTTGTTCGCCGGACTGCGGCACTCGAGATCCGCAATCAGCTTCGCACGGCGCAGCAGGATTTACGGCTTGCGATGGCGGACGAGGCAAAGGCGCTGGAGCGTCTGGCGCGGATGTTCGAGGCGCGCGGCCTGAACAAGGACATGCCGGATCGGCTGGAGGATGCGATCGCTTTCGCCGAGCGCACCATGAATGCCATGCAGTCGGCCCATCGCGCCCATGCCGCTGCCAAGGAGACGGCGGAAAGGACGCAGGCCGCACTGAGCACGCGCGACGCGGCATGGGCCGCGGCAGACGCCGAAATGTCGGACTGGACTGCGCGGTGGGATGAAGCGGTAAGCGCCACATGGCTGGTTGAAAGCGGACGAACCCGGTCCGCGCAGGAGATCGTTCCGGTGCTTGCCGTTCTCCAGGATCTGGACAAGCTCATCCAGCGCAAGGCGGATCTGGACCATCGTATCGATGGCATGCGCAGGGATCAGCTGGCCTTTGGAGCGACCATCAAAACGTTCGCCGAACGGCTCTCCTTGCCGGCATCCGATGAACCATTGGTCACTTTCCAGGCGATTCGGGATCGGCTTGCCGGTGCCGAAAGGCAGGAAGCGCTTTTCCGACGGCTTTCGGACGACAATAATGCGCGCGTTTCCGAACAGCGGACCTTGATCGAATCGCGTGAACGGCACGACGCGCAGAAGCGCGGCATGCTTGATCTGTTCGGCTGCGCGACCCTTGTTGAGGTCGGCGCACAACTGGAAGCGGCCAAGGCGCGCGAACGCCTGCGGCAGCGGATTGTTGAGGTGGAAGCCGATCTGGCATCCCGTCTGGGCGTCGGGCGTGCGGATGACGCGGAAATGATCCTCAGCGCCGTCGATGAGGAGGGCCTGCGATTGGAAATGGCAGAGCTGCAGTCGCGGTGGGAGCAATGCGATCGGGACGCCAGCGAACTGCATGCGGAGCGCCGGGATGCGGACAAGGCACTTGCGGCGATCGGCGGAGGCGATGCGGCAGCGCACATTGACGAGCGCCGCCGCACGGTGCTGGCCGAAATCGAGGAACGCGCTACCGCCTATCTGCGGCTGCGCATCGGTATCCTCGCCGGAGAAACGGCGCTGAGGCTCTATCGCGAGCGCCATCGCAGCGCGATGATGCAGCGGGCATCCGCTGCCTTCAGCGCCATCAGCGGCGGTGACTACGAGGGACTGACGACCCAGGCCGACAAGGGCGAGGAGTTCCTCATCGCCAATGCCAAGGGCGGGGGATCGAAACTGGCACGCGATCTTTCCAAGGGCACGCGGTTCCAGCTTTATCTGGCGTTGCGCATGGCCGGCTACCACGAGATCGCGGCAACGCGCGAATCGCTGCCGTTCATCGCCGACGACATCATGGAGACCTTCGACGATAACAGGGCGCAGCACGCCTTTTCGCTGATGGCGGATATGGCTGGGGTTGGGCAGGTGATCTATCTGACGCATCACCAGCATCTCTGCGAGATAGCCCTGAAGGCCTGCCCGGACGCAACGATCCATACGCTGTGATTTCCATGCGGGGCGAATGAAACGCCTCTGTTGCTGGATCGGCACGAGACTACAATCGTATGCGAGACTTCTGGTCACAGCACGCTATGTTATGTCCTTCAATTCCCATCCTTTGCCTGTTCGCAGGGGATTTTTACGCCAAGGAGCCATCGCCATGGAGATCAAACCCTGTGGATCGCGTCCGTCGGTTCGACCGCCGGCCGAGTATTTTACCGGCAGCGTCCGCCTGGACCCGATCATCGACGCGCCGGAGCCGGCCCGCGTCCGCAGCGCGGCCGTGACCTTCGAGGCCGGCGCGCGCACGGCCTGGCATACCCATCCGCTCGGCCAGACCCTGATCGTCACCTCCGGTAGCGGCCTTGCTCAGACCTGGGGCGGGCCTATCCGCGAGATCAGGGCAGGCGATACCGTCTGGTTTCCGCCGGGCGAAAAACATTGGCATGGGGCTGCGCCCACGACCGCCATGACCCACATCGCCATCCAGGAGGCGCTTGACGGCAAGGCGGTGGATTGGATGGAGTTCGTGAGCGACGAGCAATATCAAGGGAAATAAGGTTGTGGCGACGACCGAACGCGAAGGGGAACCGGCGTTCGTGTCGCTTCCTCGTTGCAATGGGCGGCTGAACGCAGCTATCTGAAGACGAAGGTTTACGGTCTTGACGGTTTTGCGCCGGAGACTGCCGCTTGAGGGTTTTGCCGATGAACAATTTTCATGTTGGACAAAAGGTCGTCTGCATCGACGATAAGTTCAAGAACGTCTCGATCGACCAAGGCATCCGCAAGGGTCAGATCTATACCATCCGCTGGGTCGGGCCCTACAAGCATTATATTGACGGCGAGTTCATCGGCGTCAAGCTGGCGGAAATCCACCGGGGGAATGACGACGGTCCGGAAGGCTATGGGGCAGCCGACATGCCCTATCGCGCCACGCGCTTTCGCCCACTGCTGAAGGATCGTCTGTCGGCGCTGAAGAACCTGCTGGCGCCGACGCCGAAGGGCGAAAAGCCCTATGTGCCGGAAGCACCGGAAGAGCCGAAGCGCAAGACGCCAGCGCGCAAGAAGGAAGAAGTCTGAACTGCCGATACAGAAACCACGCTTCGGAACGGTGGCGTGGTTTCTGTCGTTACTCTCTTCAGTTCGGATCGACGATCTGTTCCCTACGCACCAGCCTCAGCGAGCGGTCGGGCTGGATGATATAGGTTTCCTCGGCCGGATGGCCGTATTCGTCGTCGAGCTGATGATGAACCACGCTGCCGACGGGGGCCTTGGTCAGCTTGGTGGCAGGCTGGCCGCCATAGGTAATGCTGCCGGGGATCGGCGCGATTTCCGGCATGGCGGTACAGGCGGCGAGACCCGTCGCAAGCGCTGTTGCCAAGATTGCTTTCCTCATGTCGCGTTCCCCTTTTTACTGCCGCGATCGCCGATCCGCGATACGCCAAGTGATGCCTACGGATCGACTCGTATTTTCGTCCGCAAAGACATGGCGATGCCGCCGCCGCGTGGCAAGAGGTCCGGGCGGTCCTGCCACCTCGGAAATCGCACAGAGACGCGCATTTTTGAGAGAGAACACAATAATCTGACAGAAAGGGAGTGGTGGGCGATGACGGACTCGAACCGCCGACATCCTCGGTGTAAACGAGGCGCTCTACCAACTGAGCTAATCGCCCTTCGCGAAGCAGAAGCAATGTCCGCCGCGTCGGTGGCCGTGATCTATGCGTATCGGCGAAAAACCGCAAGGGTGTAACGGAAGATTTTTTGATTTTTTTGCAGAGACCATCAGTCCCGGCGGCGGGGCGAGAAATCGGATGTGGAAAACCGGCGGGGCCGCAATGCCGAACAAACGCATGGCCGATTGGTTCGAGGCAGGGCGGGAAGCTGAGGCGCTGCTGCCGGATAGCATGCACTTTGCAGCATGCTTTTTCGGGCCTGTGGAAACAATTCGATGGCTGTCACGGTTTTGTCTCCAAACCTGCTTGACACCCAAAGACGAACCTCGTAGTTAGCCGCTCATCGAAGCGGCCAAGCCGGTTCGAGCGGATGTAAAAGCATCCGGATCACTTGAAATGAAATGCGCGGGTGTAGCTCAGTTGGTTAGAGTGCCGGCCTGTCACGCCGGAGGTCGCGGGTTCGAGCCCCGTCACTCGCGCCATTTCAAGAATAGCAAATTTGCTTAGGTCCGGGAATTTTACTCCATAATGCGCGGGTGTAGCTCAGTTGGTTAGAGTGCCGGCCTGTCACGCCGGAGGTCGCGGGTTCGAGCCCCGTCACTCGCGCCATTTCCGTAATGATTTCAATCGACATTGCATGGTTTGAAACTGACTGGATTGACGGATCCGGTCGGTTATTGCGATTTTCCGAGGTATTTTCGCCTGGCAGCTGTGCTCAAGATTGCACTTGGCAGTTCAAGTATCCTCCGCGATCCGACAATGGGTGGCGCCTTTGGTTTTTTACGCGTTCCGATGGATGGCCGGTACCCGGAGACAAGCGTGTCGTGTCACGCATGCAGGACTTTCTCGATCACATAGCCGGATTGCCCGCTCTCGTCGCCCAGTTCGCAGCGGCCGGTTTCTTCCACCTGGCGGCAGACGAAGCTCACTCTCTCGTCGTCAGGGCCAAAGGCCAGACGCAGCGTTTCACGCAAGCCGGTTGCCGTGAGGAACTTCGGTTCTCCAGCGCGTTCTCCCCATAGCAGGACGCTTATCCGCGCCATGAGCGGCATTCCGCTGGTGTTTCCTTCTATACTCCAGACGTCGCCGGGCAGGGCATTCCGTCCGATCGCCGGCCTCGACGGTTTCGCCCCCGCGGAAAAAGGATATCGATGGTGAGCAATCCTCTTCACGGGGGCGACCTTCTTCTGTTTCGTGCGGACGATCCTAAAAATGCTCGGCCCCGGGCACCGAGCCGGAGGTGTGATGTCTGAAAAGCATGGTCTCAGCCGCCTCACGGGCGCGCCATTAGAACATCAGATGCTGATCGATCGCGGCTTGACGTAGATATGCGCTTCGATGGCTGCCGCGATCAGGTCCTGTCGCGCAAGTTCCGGTGGTTGTTTCCCTTGAAAGGAGGCGAGGCACGTCATGACTGCGAGCTTGTAGCTCGGGCCGCGCTTCTTCGGCCATTTGTTCAAAAGCAGGTCGGCGGCTTCCAACGAACTGGAGACGGCCACGACGCCCTGACGATCGTTCAGTTCGAACAAAACACTCTCATGCCAAAGAATATCATCCATGAGTTCGCCCTCTATTAGAGATACTTTGCATAAGAAAGCTTGCGCGACGGTTGCGTGAGTGTTCTCGCCGTCGAAAGTCTGGCGGCAAGTCAACCGCCGGCATTGTGCGACAAGCAGCGCCCGTCGTGATCGGCGGCTGCAGGAGGGCGTGGAGAAGGCGTGTGTCTTGGCCTGGCAACCCATGCAAATCGGGGATGGGGGCCATGCAGTCCTGCCGCATCTCAAGGAGGCAGGCAGTGCTTGCGCCCACATGATTCTTGGCGTGACGGCCACCGGTTTCAATCGATTTGAGCCCGCGCGACCATATGTCTCTGGGGTTGCCGGGCAGGGGGTCGTCGGGCTGTCGTGCCTGCCTTCCTTGAGGTTTTGCGGCATTTGCGCGTGCCCATGGGAGATGCTAGCTTTTGGCCGGTCTTCATTCCGGCCAATGAAGGGGATGAAAACCGTTCTGAAGGCTTGCACAGCGGCGCTGGCTGCGCTAACCACTTTGGCGTTGCAACATATTTTTCGGCCTGTGAGCCTTTGTTTTGCGCTTCTCCAGCGCGCCTCGCAGGCAGGGACGGATCACAATGACAGACCTTCTCGGCTCCTACATTCCGATCGCGATTTTCATCGGTATTTCGCTGGTTATCGGCCTGGCGCTGCTGATCGCGCCGTTCGCCGTGGCCTACAAGGCGCCCGACGATGAAAAGCTTTCGGCCTACGAATGCGGCTTCAACGCATTCGACGACGCCCGTATGAAATTCGATATCCGATTCTATCTCGTGTCGATTCTCTTCATCATCTTCGACCTCGAAGTGGCGTTTCTGTTTCCCTGGGCGGTGTCGTTCAAGGAAATGGGCTGGTTCGGCTTCTGGTCGATGATGTCGTTCCTCGGCGTGCTGACCATCGGCTTTATCTATGAATGGAAAAAGGGAGCGCTGGAATGGAACTGACCTCCGGCACCACGCTCGTTGCGCCAAAGCCGAAGGGGATCGTCGATCCCTCGACCGGCAAGCCGATCGGCAGCAATGACAAATATTTCGGCGAGATCAACAATGAGCTCGCCGACAAGGGTTTTCTGGTCACCTCGACCGATGAACTGATCAACTGGGCCCGTACCGGCTCGCTGATGTGGATGACCTTCGGTCTCGCCTGCTGTGCGGTCGAAATGATGCAGATGTCGATGCCGCGCTACGATGCGGAGCGCTTCGGTTTTGCACCGCGCGCTTCACCGCGCCAGTCCGACGTGATGATCGTTGCCGGCACGCTGACCAACAAGATGGCGCCCGCTTTGCGCAAGGTCTACGACCAGATGCCTGAGCCGCGCTACGTCATCTCGATGGGCTCCTGCGCCAATGGCGGTGGCTACTATCATTATTCCTATTCGGTGGTGCGCGGTTGTGACCGCGTCGTGCCGGTCGATATCTATGTGCCGGGCTGTCCTCCCACGGCAGAAGCGCTCCTTTACGGTGTGCTCCTGCTGCAGAAGAAGATCCGCCGCACAGGCACGATCGAACGGTAAGGGCAGGGGACCTGAACATGAGTGAAGCCCTGAACGGACTTGCTACTTATATCCGCGAAACGCGCGGTGCGTTGATCTCGGATGCCGTCATCAGCTTTGGTGAACTGACGCTGACGTCCACCGCCGACAATCTGATCGCGCTCCTGACGTTCCTGCGGGATGACGCCCGCTGCGGCTTCATCAACTTTACCGATATTTGCGGTGTCGACTGGCCGCAGCGTCCGGATCGGTTCGATGTGGTCTATCACATGCTGTCGCCGAAGCAGAACCTGCGCATCCGCGTGAAGATCGCAACCGGCGAAGATCAGCCTGTGCCGTCGGCCTGTGCCGTTTATCCCGGCGCCGACTGGTTCGAGCGGGAAGCCTACGACATGTACGGCATCCTCTTCACCGGCCATCCGGACCTGCGCCGCATCCTCACCGACTACGGTTTCGAAGGCTATCCGTTGCGCAAGGACTTCCCGACGACCGGTTTCGTCGAGGTTCGCTACAATGACGAAGCCAAGCGGGTGGTTTACGAACCGGTCGAATTGAAACAGGAATTCCGCAATTTCGATTTCATGTCGCCCTGGGAAGGAACGGACTACGTTCTGCCGGGTGATGAAAAAGCAAACGC
The DNA here is from genome assembly GCF_017873135.1 of Rhizobium herbae. Lineage (GTDB taxonomy): Bacteria > Pseudomonadota > Alphaproteobacteria > Rhizobiales > Rhizobiaceae > Pararhizobium > Pararhizobium herbae. Next base: position 245,701 of record NZ_JAGGJV010000008.1, read on the forward strand.
GAAGTGACGATGAAGGCCGAGGGCTCGCAAACATGCGGGCTTGTCCGGCTTGGAGCAAGCGGCAATGAACGAACATAACGTTCGCAATTTCAATATCAATTTCGGACCCCAGCACCCAGCGGCGCATGGTGTTTTGCGGCTTGTTCTCGAACTCGACGGCGAAATCGTCGAGCGCGTCGATCCGCATATCGGCCTCTTGCATCGCGGCACCGAAAAGCTGATCGAGACCAAGACCTATCTGCAGGCCGTGCCCTATTTCGACCGGCTCGACTATGTCGCGCCGATGAACCAGGAACATGCCTTTGCACTGGCGGTCGAGAGGCTGACCGGAACGGAAGTGCCGATCCGCGGCCAGCTGATCCGTGTTCTATATTCGGAAATCGGCCGTATCCTGTCGCATCTCTTGAACGTCACGACGCAGGCCATGGACGTCGGCGCGTTGACGCCGCCGCTCTGGGGCTTCGAAGAACGCGAAAAGCTGATGGTTTTCTATGAGCGGGCCTGCGGCGCGCGCATGCACTCGGCCTATTTCCGTCCAGGCGGGGTTCATCAGGACCTGCCGCATGAACTGGTCGAAGATATCGGCAAGTGGATCGATCCGTTCCTGAAGACCGTCGACGATATCGACGAATTGCTCACCGGTAACCGCATCTTCAAGCAGCGCAACGTCGATATCGGCGTGGTGACCCTTGACGACGCCTGGGCCTGGGGCTTTTCCGGCGTCATGGTGCGCGGTTCGGGCGCCGCATGGGACCTGCGCAAGTCGCAGCCTTACGAATGCTACGCCGACATGGATTTCGACATCCCGATCGGCAAGAACGGCGACTGTTTCGACCGTTACCTGATCCGCATGATCGAGATGCGCGAATCGGCCAAGATCATGCGCCAGTGCGTCAACCGTCTGCTGGGCGACGCCAAGATCGGGCCGGTCTCGTCGCTCGACGGCAAGATTGTTCCGCCGAAGCGCGGCGAGATGAAGCGTTCGATGGAAGCGCTGATCCACCACTTCAAGCTTTACACCGAAGGCTATCATGTGCCCGAGGGCGAGGTTTACGCGGCGGTGGAAGCACCGAAGGGCGAGTTCGGCGTCTATCTGATCTCCGACGGTACCAACAAGCCGTATCGCTGCAAGATCCGGGCTCCGGGTTATGCCCATCTGCAGGCGATGGATTACATCTGTCGCGGCCACCAGCTGGCCGACGTATCGGCCATCCTGGGTTCGCTTGATATCGTCTTCGGTGAGGTGGATCGCTGATGCGTTCTATCGCCCTGACAATGTTCGGTCTGGTTTTGGCTGCCGCGCCGGCTTTGGCGCAGCAGGCTGCCCAGCCGAGCGAAGCGATGAGCTCATCTGATGCCGGCAGTGGCATGGGCAAGCTTTTGACCCAGGGTTATGAAATCAGGGCCGCGGTGCCGAACGGCACGCGCTACATCGTATTTTTACAAAAAGACCAGTCAGCCTATGCCTGCGAGTTCGTCTCCTTGACGAAATCGCGGTGCGGTTCGATTAACTGATAAGGTGCGGGAAGAATGTCCGTTCGTCGACTAGCCGAAGAAAACGTCCAGCCAGCGGCCTTTGCGTTCAGCAAGGACAATGCCGCCTGGGCCAAGGCAACGATCAAGAAATACCCGAAGGGCCGCGAGCAATCGGCGGTCATCCCGCTGTTGATGCGGGCGCAGGAGCAGGATGGCTGGGTCACCAAGGCGGCGATCGAGAGCGTCGCCGACATGCTCGCCATGCCCTATATCCGTGTGCTCGAAGTCGCGACCTTCTATACCCAGTTTCAGCTGAAGCCGGTCGGTACGCGCGCCCATGTGCAGGTGTGCGGCACGACGCCCTGCATGCTGCGCGGTTCCGAAGACCTGATCAATCTCTGCAAGAAGCGCATTCACCCCAACCCGCTGACGCCGAACGAAGCCGGCACGCTCTCCTGGGAAGAGGTCGAGTGTCAGGGGACCTGCGTCAACGCGCCGATGGTGATGATCTTCAAGGACACCTATGAAGATCTGACGGTTCCGCAGCTGGAATACATCATCGACCGTTTCGACGCAGGCAAGGGCGCTGACGTCAAGCCGGGACCGCAGATCGACCGTATCTTTTCGGCGCCAGTTGGCGGTCCGACGACACTGCTGGCACCGGAAAAGAAGCCGGCCGCGCCGCGCGCCAAGAAGGTGAACGACGACGCTGCCGTCAGCGTGCCGCCGTCGAACGCCGGACGCGCGAAGACCGCTGCTCCCGAAACCGATCCGACTCTAAAGACGCCGGTGACGGCAAAGGCGGAGTCGGCGGCGAACGACAAGGTTGCCGGAGACACCAAGGCTGAAGGCGGCAAGGTCGCCAAACCGGAAACGGCCGCGGCAACGCCTGCTGCTCTCGTTGGCAAGCCCGCTGACACCGCAAAGCCCTCGCTTGAGGACAAGAACCGTCCCGCCGGCATTGCAAAGCCGGCGACCCCGGATGACCTCAAGCTGATCTCCGGCGTCGGTCCGAAGATCGAAGGCATCCTGCATGAACTCGGCATCTTCACCTTCGCGCAGGTCGCGGGCTGGAAGAAGGCCGAGCGCGAATGGGTGGACGGCTATCTCAATTTCAAGGGCCGCATCGAACGCGACGATTGGGTCAAGCAGGCCAAGGCGCTGGCCAAGGGCGGCGAAGCCGAATACATCAAAGTTTTCGGCAAGAAGCCGCGATAGACAGGTGAACCATGCTGGACGATAAAGATCGCATTTTTACCAATATCTATGGCATCCATGACAAGTCCCTGAAGGGTGTCATGAGCCGCGGCCATTGGGATGGCACCAAGCAGATCCTCGAAAAGGGCCGCGACTGGATCATCAACGAGATGAAGGCTTCCGGTCTTCGCGGCCGTGGCGGCGCTGGCTTCCCAACGGGCCTGAAGTGGTCCTTCATGCCGAAGGAAAGCGACGGACGCCCGCATTACCTCGTCGTCAATGCCGACGAATCCGAGCCCGGTACCTGCAAGGACCGCGACATCATGCGCCACGATCCGCATACGCTGATCGAAGGCTGCCTGATTGCGAGCTTCGCCATGGGCGCGCATGTCGCCTATATCTACGTGCGCGGCGAATATATCCGCGAGCGCGAGGCGCTGCAGGCGGCAATCGACGAATGTTATGACGCAGGCTTTCTCGGCATCAACAACAAGCACGGCTGGGACATGGACATCTACGTCCATCACGGCGCCGGCGCCTATATCTGCGGCGAAGAGACGGCCCTGCTGGAAAGCCTCGAAGGCAAGAAGGGCCAGCCGCGCCTGAAGCCGCCGTTCCCGGCCAATATGGGTCTCTATGGCTGCCCGACGACGGTCAACAACGTCGAATCGATCGCGGTTGCCCCGACCATCCTGCGCCGTGGCGCCGGCTGGTTCTCGGCGATCGGCCGTCCGAACAATGTCGGCACCAAGCTGTTCATGGTCTCCGGCCACGTCAACAGGCCGTGCACGTTCGAAGACGCGATGGGCACTCCCTTCCGCGAGATGATCGAGCGCCATTGCGGCGGCATTCGTGGCGGCTGGGACAATCTTCTGGCGGTCATTCCCGGCGGCTCGTCCTGCCCGGTGGTGAAAGCAGAACATATCATCGATGCGCCGATGGATTTCGACGGCATGCGCGACGTCAAGTCGTCGTTCGGGACCGCCGCCATCATCGTCATGGATCGCTCCACCGACATCATCAAGGCCATCTGGCGCCTTGCTGCTTTCTACAAGCACGAGAGCTGCGGCCAGTGCACGCCGTGCCGCGAAGGCACCGGCTGGATGATGCGCGTCATGGAGCGCATGGTTCAGGGCCGCGCCCAGAAGCGCGAGATCGACATGCTGTTCGATGTCACCAAGCAGGTGGAGGGGCACACGATCTGCGCGCTCGGCGATGCCGCGGCATGGCCGATCCAGGGCCTGATCCGCAATTTCCGTCCGGAGATGGAAGCACGCATCGACGAATACACCCGCAATTCCTCGTCGCATGGTGCGGTGTTGCAGGCGGCGGAGTAAGCGATATGGCCAAGCCGGAACACGAAACGCACAAAGGCACGCAGGCGGGATCCGCAGGCCCCTCGTTCGGTTCCGGTATCGGCAGTACAAATGATCCATTCGGCATGGCCGAGTGGTTGAAGGATATGCCGAAGGTGCCGCTGCATCCGCTGATGCAGCATCCGGCGGCGGCTTTTGCCGCGGCAACGGCTGTCGGGCTCGGCATGACCAGCCATATCGCCGGCTTCATGCTCGGCGCGATGCAGGGCATGGCCGAGACGGCGCAGAAGACCGGCGCTGCCCTGGACGAAAAGCCTGTGGCGCAGCCGGCCGAACCGATGGCGGGTGCTGCTGCGGCAGCGTCGCCTGCCAAGGCGTCGGTTGAGGCTAAACCGGTGCGGGTCGAGCCCGAGAAGGCGAAGCCGGTCAAAGCTGAACCGGTGAGGGCCGAAAAGCCGAAACGGCAGAGGGTTGCCCGCGTTGTCGAAACGCAGGCCGACGACCTGAAGCGGATTTCCGGCATCGGCCCGAAGCTGGAGCAGGTTTTGAATGGAATGGGCGTGCGGCGTTATGCGGATGTCGCGTCGTGGAGCGATAAGGACGCACAGCGTTTCGACGCGCAGCTCGGCTTTGGCGGACGGATCGCGCGGGACGGCTGGGTCGAGCAGGCAAAGGCCCTTATGAAGGGTTGAGATTGGATTTCGAGCGGGAGCCGGTGGCTTTCGTTCAACAGGTTAGCGTGCCTTTATAATATCTGTTCGCCGCTTTGGCTGGCGAATGAACGACAGGATTGAGTGCGAAGATGGCAAAGCTGAAAGTCGACGGAAAAGAGATCGAGGTCCCGGATCATTTCACGCTGTTGCAGGCGTGCGAAGAGGCCGGCGCCGAGGTTCCGCGCTTCTGTTTCCACGAGCGGCTGTCGGTCGCCGGAAACTGCCGCATGTGTCTGATCGAGGTGAAGGGGGGGCCGCCGAAACCCGCAGCCTCCTGCGCTATGGGCGTGCGCGACCTGCGTCCCGGCCCGAACGGCGAAGCGCCGGAAGTCTTCACGACCACGCCGATGGTCAAGAAGGCCCGTGAAGGCGTGATGGAATTCCTGCTCATCAACCATCCGCTCGATTGCCCGATCTGCGACCAGGGTGGCGAATGCGACCTGCAGGATCAGGCCATGGCCTTCGGCGTCGATTCGACCCGCTACAACGAAAACAAGCGCGCCGTCGAAGACAAGTATATCGGCCCGCTGGTCAAGACCGTGATGAACCGCTGCATTCACTGCACGCGCTGCGTCCGCTTCACCACCGAAGTTGCCGGCATCGCCGAACTCGGCCTGATCGGCCGCGGCGAAGATGCGGAGATCACAACCTATCTCGAGCAGGCGATGACGTCGGAGCTTCAGGGCAACGTCGTCGATCTCTGCCCGGTCGGCGCGCTGACCTCCAAGCCGTATGCCTTCAACGCCCGTCCGTGGGAACTTGGAAAGACCGAATCGGTCGACGTCATGGATGCCGTCGGCTCGGCCATCCGCGTCGATACCCGTGGCCGCGAAGTCATGCGCGTCATGCCGCGCGTCAATGAAGAGATCAACGAAGAGTGGATTTCCGACAAGACCCGCTTCATCTGGGATGGCCTGAAGACCCAGCGTCTCGACCGCCCTTACGTGAAGAAGGACGGCCGTCTGCAGCCCGCCAGCTGGAACGAGGCCTTTGCCGCCATCAAGGCAGCCGTTGCCAAGACCAGCGGCGACAGGATCGGCGCCATTGCCGGCGATCTGGCATCCGTTGAGGAAATGTACGCGCTGAAGGAACTGATTTCTTCGCTCGGCTCTAAGAACATCGATTGCCGCCAGGATGGCGCAGCGCTTGATCCTTCTTTCGGCCGTTCGAGCTACATCTTCAACCCGACGATCCTTGGCATCGAAAGCGCCGACGCGCTGCTGATCATCGGCTCGAACCCGCGCTTTGAAGCCTCCGTTCTCAACGCCCGCATCCGCAAGCGGTTCCGGATGGCCAATTTCCCTATCGCCGTGATCGGCGAGCAGGCCGAGCTTCGTTACACTTACGAATATCTCGGTGCAGGCACGGATTCGCTGGCTGAGCTTGTCGGCGGCAAGGGCAAGTTCCTGAGCGTGTTGAAGAAGGCACAGCGTCCGATGATCATCGTCGGCCAGGGCGCGATCACCGGTGGCAACGGCGCCTCGGTTCTGGCTGCCGCTGCAAAGCTCGCAGGGGCCGTTGGTGCCGTGACCGCAGACTGGAACGGCTTTGCCGTCCTGCATACGGCCGCCGCCCGCGTCGGTGGTCTCGATCTCGGCTTCGTGCCGGGTGAGGGGGGTAAGACTGCTGCTCAGATGCTGACCGGCACGGACGTCCTGTTCCTGCTCGGCGCCGACGAAATGGATTTCTCCGGCAAGACCGCCGGCTTCACCGTCTATATCGGCTCGCACGGCGACGAGGGCGCGCACGGCGCCGACGTCATCCTGCCGGGCGCGACCTATACGGAAAAGTCCGGTACCTGGGTCAACACCGAAGGCCGCGTCCAGATCGGCAACCGCGCCGGTTTCGCGCCGGGCGATGCCCGCGAGGACTGGGCGATCATTCGCGCGCTGTCCGACGTGCTTGGCAAGAAGCTGCCGTTTGATTCGCTTGCCGAATTGCGTGGCAAGCTCCATGCGGCGCACCCGCATTTCGCCGATGTCGACATGATTGCGCCGGGTGGTAGCGGTGAAATTGCCGCACTTGCACAAAAAGCCGGTGAGATGGCTAAATCGGCGTTTGCGTCTCCGGTCAAAGACTTCTATTTGACGAACCCGATAGCACGCGCGTCCGCCGTCATGGCCGAATGTTCGGCTTTGGCACGCAACAACTTCAAAGCTGCGGCGGAATGAGCGCGAGGGAATAAGACGAAAATGGACGCTTTCATTTCCACCTATGTCTGGCCAACGGCCATCATGATCGGCCAGTCGCTGTTGCTGCTGGTCGCGCTTTTGATCTTCATCGCCTACATCCTGCTGGCGGACCGCAAGATCTGGGCGGCGGTGCAGATGCGCCGTGGACCGAATGTGGTAGGCCCCTGGGGTCTTTTCCAGTCCTTCGCCGATCTTTTGAAGTTCGTCTTCAAGGAGCCAGTCATTCCTGCCGGTTCGAACAAGATCCTGTTCCTGCTGGCGCCGCTGGTGTCCGTGACGCTGGCGCTCGCAGCCTGGGCGGTCATTCCGCTCAATGCCAACTGGGTAATGGCCAATATCAATGTCGGCATCCTCTATGTCTTCGCCATTTCCTCGCTTGAGGTCTACGGCGTCATCATCGGCGGCTGGGCATCGAACTCGAAATATCCGTTCCTCTCGGCGCTGCGCTCCGCCGCCCAGATGGTCTCCTACGAAGTCTCCATCGGTTTCGTCATCGTCACCGTGCTTCTCTGCGCCGGTTCGCTGAATCTGACGGATATCGTCGATTCGCAGCGTGACGGCCTCGGCACGATGATGGGCCTGCCGGGCTCGTTCCTCGACTGGTACTGGCTGCCGCTGTTCCCGATGTTCATCATCTTCTTCATCTCGGCGCTGGCGGAAACCAACCGTCCACCCTTCGATCTGGTCGAAGCGGAATCGGAACTGGTCGCCGGCTTCATGGTCGAGTATGGCTCGACCCCGTACATGATGTTCATGCTCGGCGAATATGCAGCCATCTGCCTGATGTGCGCGCTGACGACGATCCTGTTCCTCGGCGGCTGGCTGCCCCCGGTCGACGTCTGGTTCCTCAACTGGGTTCCGGGCATCATCTGGTTCATCCTGAAAGCCTCGATGGTGTTCTTCATGTTCGCCATGGTGAAGGCCTTCGTGCCACGCTACCGCTACGACCAGCTGATGCGTCTCGGCTGGAAGGTCTTCCTTCCGCTGTCGCTTGCCATGGTCTTCATTGTTGCAGTCACGCTGAAACTGGTGGTGTGGGCCTGATGTCCGTTCCCCGTTTCGCAAAATCAGCCGGCGCCTCCCTGGCCGGCACGTTTGGAGGTTGATGATGGCAAGTCTGTCGCAAGCCGTCAGTTCGCTGTTCCTCAAGGAATTCGTCAACGCGTTTTTCCTGTCGATGCGGTATTTCTTCGCGCCGAAGTCGACGCTGAACTACCCGTTTGAAAAGGGGCCGATCAGCCCGCGCTTTCGCGGCGAGCATGCGCTGCGCCGTTATCCGAACGGCGAGGAACGCTGCATCGCCTGCAAGCTGTGCGAGGCGATCTGTCCTGCCCAGGCAATCACCATCGAAGCCGGCCCGCGCCGCAACGATGGCACCCGCCGCACGGTGCGTTACGACATCGACATGGTGAAGTGCATCTATTGCGGTTTCTGCCAGGAAGCCTGTCCGGTGGACGCGATCGTCGAAGGTCCGAACTTCGAGTTCGCCACCGAGACACGCGAAGAGCTCTACTACGACAAGGACCGGCTGCTGGCCAACGGCGACCGCTGGGAACGCGAAATTGCCCGCAACATTGCAATGGACTCGCCTTACCGCTGAGACCGCTGCAACCGGACTGCGCCCGCCACTGAGGCGGGCGCCCATCAGATTTAGGGCGTTGGCCGGGAGTTCCGGTGCGCCAGTGGGAAGGGTGGCCTTTTGGCCATGCCTGCCCGGGGAAGACGAAAAAGGCACCGATCATGGGTCTGCAGGCTCTTTTTTTCTATCTTTTTTCATTCGTCGCGGTTGCGTCGGCGTTCATGGTGATTTCCGCGCGGAACCCTGTTTATTCCGTGCTGTTCCTGATCCTGACGTTCTTCAACTCGGCCGGTCTGTTTCTTCTGACCGGCGCCGAGTTCCTGGCGATGATCCTGCTGGTCGTCTATATCGGTGCCGTCGCGGTTCTCTTCCTCTTCGTGGTGATGATGCTCGACATCGACTTCACGGAACTGCGGTCGGGCGTGCTTGAATATGCGCCGGTCGGTGCCTTGATCGGCCTCGTGCTGGCTGCCGAACTGATCATCGTGGTCGGCGGCAGCTCGTTCTCGCCGGAAATCGCCAAGACGATCTCGATGCCGATCCCGGCGATCGCCGATCGCACCAACACGGCCGCGCTCGGCGACGTGCTCTATACGCATTATGTCTACTTCTTCCAGATTGCCGGCCTGGTTCTGCTGGTCGCGATGATCGGCGCCATCGTGCTGACGCTGCGCCACCGTGACAACATCAAGCGCCAGGATATTCCCACACAGGTTGCCCGCACGCCGAAGACCGCTGTCGAAGTGGTCAAGGTGAAGTCGGGGCAGGGTCTTTAAGACGGACGCGAGGTCAAGGAACAAACATCATGGAAATCGGTATTTCCCACTATCTGACCGTCAGCGCCATCCTGTTCACGCTGGGCGTCTTCGGCATCTTCCTCAACCGGAAGAACGTCATCATCATCCTGATGTCGGTGGAACTCATCCTGCTTGCGGTGAACATCAATATGGTCGCCTTCTCGTCGTTCCTCAACGACATCACCGGCCAGGTGTTCGCCCTGTTCATTCTGACCGTCGCGGCCGCGGAAGCCGCCATCGGTCTTGCAATTCTCGTCGTCTTCTACCGCAACCGCGGCTCCATCGCCGTGGAAGACGTCAACATGATGAAGGGCTGAGCGGCCAATGAATACGATTATTCAAGCCATCGTCTTCCTGCCGCTGATCGGCTTCCTGATCGCGGGCCTGTTCGGCACCTCGATCGGCGCCAAGGCATCGGAATATGTCACCAGCGGTTTCATGATCATCGTCGCGGTCCTCTCGTGGATCGTCTTCTTCGACGTCGCGATCGGCGAGACGGAGATGATCAAGGTCACGGTGATGCGCTGGGTCCAGTCCGGCAGCTTCGACGCCGAATGGGCTTTCCGCGTCGATACGCTGACGGCCGTCATGTTCGTCGTCGTCAACACGGTCTCCTGCCTGGTTCATATCTACTCGATCGGCTACATGCACCACGATGCGAACCGGCCGCGTTTCTTTGCCTACCTGTCGCTGTTCACTTTCGCCATGCTGATGCTGGTGACATCCGACAACCTGCTGCAGATGTTCTTCGGCTGGGAAGGCGTGGGCCTTGCGTCCTATCTGCTGATCGGCTTCTGGTACAAGAAGCCGTCGGCCACGGCTGCGGCGATGAAGGCCTTCATCGTCAACCGCGTCGGCGACTTCGGCTTCGCGCTCGGCATCTTCGGCGTCTTCGTGTTGTTCGGTTCGATCAGTTTTGAGACGATCTTTGCCACAGCCGCCACCTATCTGCCGGCGGAAGGTGCCCATGAGGGCGGCGAGGCCGTCATCACCCTGTTCGGCATGCATCTCGACAAGGCGCACGCCGTTACCGCCATATGCCTGCTGCTCTTCATGGGCGCGATGGGCAAGTCGGCGCAGTTCCTGCTGCACACCTGGCTGCCGGACGCCATGGAAGGCCCGACGCCCGTGTCGGCGCTCATCCATGCCGCGACCATGGTCACCGCCGGCGTCTTCCTCGTCGCCCGCATGTCGCCGCTGTTCGAACTGTCGCATACGGCTCTGATGGTCGTCACCGTGGTCGGCGCGATCACCGCGTTCTTTGCGGCCACCGTCGGCCTCGTGCAGAATGACATCAAGCGCGTCATCGCCTATTCGACCTGTTCGCAGCTCGGCTACATGTTCGTGGCGCTCGGCACCGGTGCCTATGGCGCTGGGATATTCCATTTGTTCACTCATGCCTTCTTCAAAGCGCTGCTGTTCCTCTGCGCCGGCTCGGTCATCCACGCCGTCGATGGCGAACAGGACATGCGCTACATGGGTGGCTTGCGTAAGCACATCAAATGGACCTTCGCCATGATGATGGTCGGCACTCTGGCGATCACCGGCGTCGGTATCCCGTTCTCGGGCATTGGTCTTGCCGGCTTCATCTCGAAGGACATCATCATCGAATCTGCCTATGCCGCGCATTCGCCGGTCGCGGGCTTTGCCTTCACGCTGCTCGTCATTGCTGCCTGCTTCACCAGCTTCTATTCCTGGCGCCTTATTTTCATGACCTTCTATGGCAAGCCGCGCGCTTCCCACGAAGTCATGCATCATGTCCATGAATCGCCGATGGTCATGCTGGTGCCGCTGTTCATCCTCGGCATTGGTGCGGTTTTCGCCGGCATGGTGTTCGAAGGCCGTTTCTTTGGTCACGAATATGCCGAGTTCTGGCAGGGCGCGCTATTCACTGGACCGGAGAACGAAATCCTGGAGCACTTCCATCATGTTCCGGCTTTGGTTGCCCTCAGTCCGTTCATCGCGATGATCCTCGGCTTCGTCACCGCCTGGTACATGTACATCCGCTCGCCTGAGACGCCGAAATACCTGGCCAATCAGCATCGCGGTCTCTACCAGTTCCTGCTCAACAAGTGGTACTTCGACGAACTCTACGACTTCCTGTTCGTGCGGCCCGCCAAGCGCATCGGCACATTCCTGTGGAAGGAAGGTGACGGCAGGGTCATCGATGGCTACGGCCCGAACGGCATTGCCGCCCGCGTCATGGATGTTACCGACCGCGTCGTTCGCCTTCAGACCGGTTACCTCTATCACTACGCCTTCGTAATGCTCATCGGCATCGCGGCGCTTGTTACCTGGATGATGCTCGGGAGCTCCTTCTGATGACCGATTGGCCCATTCTTTCGTTTGTCACCTTTCTGCCGCTCGCTGGCGTGTTAATGTTGCTTCTGACCAATGAGAACAGCGTTGCCGGCCGCCGCAACATCCTGAATATCTCGCTGTTTACGACGCTGGCGGTGTTCGTGCTGTCGTTGATCGTATGGTGGAGCTTCGACAAGTCGAACCCCGGCTTCCAGATGGTCGAGAAGCATGCATGGCTCGGGACCGGTATTTCGTACCATCTCGGCATCGACGGCATTTCGGTCCTCTTCGTCGTGCTGTCGGCTTTCCTCATGCCCTTCTGCGTGCTGGCAAGCTGGATCTCGGTCGAAAAGCGCCTGAAGCAGTACATGATCGCTTTCCTTCTTCTGGAAGTGTTCATGATCGGCGTCTTCGTGTCGCTCGATATCGTGCTGTTCTACGTGTTCTTCGAGGCCGGCCTGATCCCGATGTTCATCATCATCGGCGTCTGGGGCGGCAAGGACCGCGTCTACGCGTCCTACAAGTTCTTCCTTTATACGCTGCTCGGCTCGGTTCTGATGCTGCTCGCCATCATGGCGATGTACTGGCAGGCCGGCACGACCGATATCGCCGAACTGCTCGCCTATCAGTTCCCGCGCCAGATGCAGACATGGCTATGGCTCGCCTTCTTCGCGTCGTTCGCGGTGAAGATGCCGATGTGGCCGGTCCACACCTGGCTTCCCGACGCACACGTCCAGGCGCCGACGGCGGGTTCGGTCATCCTGGCCGGCGTTCTCCTGAAGCTCGGCGGCTACGGCTTCCTGCGCTTCTCGCTGCCGATGTTCCCGCTCGCGTCCGAATATTTCGCGCCGTTCGTCTTCACGCTGTCGGTGGTGGCGATCATCTACACCTCGCTGGTGGCGATGATGCAGTCCGACATCAAGAAGCTCATCGCCTATTCTTCGGTCGCCCACATGGGCTATGTGACGATGGGGATTTTCGCGGCCAATACGCAAGGCGTGCAGGGCGCAATCTTCCAGATGCTGTCGCACGGCATCGTGTCCGGCGCGCTCTTCCTCTGCGTCGGTGTCGTCTATGACCGCACCCACACCCGCGAGATCAGCGCGTATGGCGGCCTCGTCAACAACATGCCGAAATACGCGGTTGCCTTCATGGTCTTCACCATGGCCAATGTCGGTCTTCCCGGTACCTCGGGCTTCGTTGGCGAAATCACCGTGCTGGTCGGCGCCTTCCGGGCAAACACCTGGGTCGCCTTCTTCGCGACGACGGGTGTCATTCTGTCCGCGTGCTACGCGCTCTGGCTCTATCGCCGGGTGATTTTCGGCGCGCTGGACAAGGACAGCCTGAAGTCGCTGCTGGATCTGTCCGGCCGTGAAAAGGCTCTGCTCTATCCGCTGATCGTGCTGACCATCTTCTTCGGCGTCTATCCGGCTCCGGTATTCGATGCGACGGCTGCCTCGGTGGATGTGCTGGTAAACAACTACACTGCGGCCGTGCAGGCAGCGCATGACGTTGCGCTTTCGGCGAAATGACGACAGGACGGGATTGAAATGACTGCTGAAACATTCCTCGCTAGCCTGCACCTGTCGACGCCGGAGATGATCCTTGCGGTCGGCGCCATGGTCCTGTTGATGATCGGTGTCTTCTTGGGCGAGAAGTCGTCCGGTCTGGTCACCGGCCTAGCCGTCGGGCTGCTCGCCGTTTCCGGCGCCTGGCTGATCTGGCAGACCGGCGATGGCCAGGCCTATAATGGCGCCTTCCTGTCCGATCCGTTCGCCAAGTTCATGAAGGTGCTGACGCTGGTCGGCTCCATGGTGGCGCTGATCATGTCGGCGGGCGAGGCGCGTTCGACCGGCATCGACCGGTTCGAGTTTCCCGTCCTGATCGTGCTTGCCACGCTCGGCATGATGCTGATGATCTCGGCCAATGACCTGATCTCGGTCTATCTGGCGCTCGAATTGCAGTCGCTGGCGCTCTACGTCGTTGCCGCGATGAACCGCGACAATCTGCGCTCGACGGAAGCCGGCCTCAAATATTTCGTTCTCGGCGCGCTGTCGTCGGGCATGCTGCTTTACGGCATGTCGCTGGTCTATGGCTTCACAGGCCATACCAGTTTTGAAGGTATTGCCGCGGCATTGTCGGCCGAAGGCCGCTCGCTGGGCCTGATCTTCGGATTGGTCTTCATTCTTGCCGGCGTTGCCTTCAAGATTTCGGCCGTTCCCTTCCACATGTGGACGCCGGATGTTTACGAAGGCGCACCGACACCGGTGACCGCGTTCTTCGCAGCCGCTCCGAAGGTCGCAGCGATGGCGATGCTGATCCGTCTGGTGATCTCGCCGTTCGAGCCGATCGTCGCCGATTGGCAGCAGATCATCGTTTTCATCTCCATCGCCTCCATGCTGCTCGGTGCTTTCGCGGCCATCGGCCAGAAGAACATCAAGCGCCTGATGGCCTATTCCTCGATCGGTCACATGGGCTATGCGCTCGTGGGTCTCGCCAGCGGCTCGATGGCAGGCGTGCGCGGCGTGCTGATCTATATGTTGGTCTACATGGTCATGACGCTCGGTACCTTTGCCTGCATCATGGCGATGAAGCGCAAGGACGGAAATCACGTCGAGGAGATCGATGATCTTGCCGGCCTGTCGCAAACCAATCCTTTCATGGCGACGGTACTGACCGTCATGATGTTCTCGCTTGCCGGCATCCCGCCGCTGGCTGGCTTCTTCGCCAAATATTTCGTCTTCATGGCGGCGATCGAGGCGCATCTCTTCGCACTGGCGATCATCGGCGTGCTGGCATCGGTCGTCGGTGCCTACTATTACCTGCGCGTCATCAAGCTGATGTGGTTCGATGATGCCAAGGGCGAGTTTGCCCGTCCCTCCGGTGTGTTGCGCCTCGTGTACGGGCTCTCCGGTCTGTTCGTTCTCGCCTATGTGCTGATCGGCGGACCGATCGGCACGGCGGCCGAAGTCGCAGCGCGGACCTTCTTTTGACAGGACAGAACCGGATCGGCAGGATCGCGCTCGACGACTTCCGGCACACGGCCCTGGGCGATGTCGGATCGACGAACACGGAATGCCTGATCCGGGCCCGCGCCGGTGATCCGGGACTGCACTGGATCACTGCGGCGCGACAGATTTCCGGCCGGGGGCGGCGCGGTCGTGCCTGGGCGTCCGAACCGGGCAATCTCTACGCTTCGCTGCTTCTGATCGATCCGGCGCCAATGGAGAAACTGCATTCCCTACCGCTCGCAGTCGCCGTCGCGGTGCACCGGGCGATCCAGGTGGTGATGCCGCCGGGCTCCAATCCGGTCTCGATCAAATGGCCGAACGATATTCTGATTGCAGGCAAGAAGTGCTGCGGTATCCTGCTTGAAGGCGAGGGGCTGCCAGACGGACATCATGCTCTGGTCATCGGCTGCGGTATCAATGTTGCGCTGGCGCCGGACCATGGGCTTTATCCTGTGACGAGCCTGCAGGCGGAAGGTGCCACCGTTTCGCCGGACGAACTGTTTGCCCATCTGTTTCGCAGCATGGGCGAGGCATTGAACGTCTGGAATTGCGGCGAGGGCATAGCCGAGATTATTGCACAATGGCGGTCGGCTGCTGGCGGAATAGGCCAGAAGATCACCGTCAACCTGCCGGATCGCTCGCTTTCCGGGCGGTTCGAAGGCATAGATGAAGACGGCCGGCTGATGCTCGATCTCGGGGCAGGCACGGTTCAACGCATCGCCGCGGGCGATGTATTTTTTGGATAAACCCATTTTGGGTGACATAAGGCGCAATCAATAAATGAGCAAACAAGACGAACTCGTCTTCCTGCCGCTGGGCGGAGTTGGGGAAATCGGCATGAACCTGGCCCTTTACGGCTATGGTGCTCCCGCCCATCGTCAGTGGATCATGGTTGATTGCGGCGTGACCTTCCCGGGCCTGGACCTGCCCGGTGTCGATCTGGTGCTGCCCGATATCCGGTTTCTTGCCGAAGAGCGCAAGAACCTCAAGGGCATCATCATTACCCATGCCCATGAAGACCACTATGGCGCGCTTGCCGATCTCTGGCCGGGCCTCAACGTCCCGGTCTATGCCTCGCCGTTCACCGCCGGCATGCTGGAAGCCAAGCGCTCCTACGAGCGCAGCCGCGCCGAAGTGCCGATCACCATCTTCAAGGAGGGCGACCGCATCAATGTCGGTCCGTTCGAAATCGAGGCTGTTGGCGTCAACCATTCGATCCCCGAGCCGATGTCGCTGGTCATCCGCACGCCGCTCGGCAATATCGTCCACACCGGCGACTGGAAGATCGATCATGCGCCGTCGCTCGGGCCCTTCACCGATGAAGCGCGCTTCCGCGCCGTCGGCGACGAGGGCGTTCTGGCGCTGATGTGCGACAGCACCAATGCGATGCGCGATGGCGTGTCACCATCGGAAGAGGAAGTCTCGACCAGCCTCACCAAGATCATCGAGGACGCCAAGGGCCGCGTGGCGATCACCACCTTCTCGTCCAATGTCGGCCGCATCCGCTCGATTGCCAAGGCATCCGCCGCCGCCGGTCGCGAAGTCCTGCTTCTCGGCAGCTCGATGAAACGCGTCTGCGACGTCGCCCGCGACGTTGGGCTGATGGAAGGACTGAACCCGTTCATCGCCGAAGACGAATTCGGCTATATCCCGCGCGACAAGGTCGTGATCATCCTGACCGGGAGCCAGGGCGAATCCCGCGCGGCACTGGCAAAGATCTCGCGCGACGAAATGCGCAACGTTGCGCTGACGGCCGGGGACACGGTCGTGTTTTCCTCGCGCGCCATTCCCGGCAACGAGAAGGCGATCAACGACATCAAGAACGGCCTCGTCGAGCAGGGCATTCATATCGTCACCGACACCGAAGCTCTCGTCCACGTTTCCGGCCATCCCCGTCGCAACGAGCTGCAACAGATGTACGCATGGACGCGTCCGCAAATGCTGGTGCCCGTTCATGGTGAGGCCGCGCATCTGACAGCGCAGGCCGAACTCGGCCTTCAATCCGGCATCAAGACCGTTCCGCGTGTTCGCAACGGTGACATTCTGCGTATCGCTCCCGGGCCTGCAACCGTGATCGGCACGGCGCCGCATGGCCGCATCTACAAGGATGGCAGCCTGATCGGCGATTTCGAGGAGATGGGGATCGGTGAGCGTCGCAAGCTCTCCTTTGCCGGACATGTCTCGGTCAATGTGGTTCTCGACGCGCGCTACGATTTCGCTGCCGACCCGATCGTCGTTCCGATCGGCTTGCCGGAATTCGACGATGAAGGCGAAGACATGAACGATACGCTCTATGATGCAGTCCTTGGCGCCGTCGAAAGCATTCCGCGCGGCAAGCGCAAGGATATTGCATTGGTAACGGAAGCCGTGCGCCGGGCGATCCGCGGCACTGCCAACGAAGTCTGGGGCAAGAAGCCGGTCGTCACGGTGTTCATCAACAAGCTCTGACAGCTTAAAGGCCATTCATGCTTGGACGTGTCAATCATATCGCTCTGGCCGTGCCGAATCTTGCCGAGGCGGCGGAGCGATACCGGTCGATGCTTGGCGCCTCGGTAACCGAGCCCGAAGCCTTGCCGGAGCATGGTGTCAGCGTTGTCTTCGTCACTCTGTCCAATACCAAGGTGGAGCTTCTGGAACCGCTCGGCGCAGACTCGCCGATCGCGGCCTTCCTTGCCAAGAACCCCGCCGGCGGCATGCATCATATCTGCTACGAGGTCGATGACATCCTGGGCGCGCGCGATAGTCTCGTTGCCGCCGGGGGCAGGGTTCTGGGCGACGGCAGCCCGAAGATCGGCGCGCATGGAAAGCCGGTGCTGTTTCTCCACCCGAAGGATTTCTTCGGTACGCTGATCGAGCTCGAACAGGTGTGACAGAAGGGCGCGAGCCAGATATTTGTCGAGTTGGCGGGAAAGCGCTATAACGTCGCTCCAAAGCACAATGCCAAAGGGAGCTTTTCATCTCCCTCCGCAGTGAGAGACTACCATGCCCATCTTCTCCGTCTTCGCGATCTATTTCATCATCTGGTGGCTAACGCTGTTCATCGTCCTGCCGATTGGCTTGCGGACTCAGGCGGAGGAAAACGAGGTCGTGCCGGGAAGTGTTGAAAGTGCGCCGGCGCGCTTCCGCGCATTTCGGGTCTTTTTGATGACGTCCGTGCTTGCGGCCGTGATTCACTTCGCCTGGTATATCCTCTCTGTCCGTCTCGGCTACGGCCTCGACGCGATCCCGCAGTTCGCTCCAAAGTTCTATTGAGATCGAAGAAGCGCGTGTTGTTCCTGCGACATTCGCCGGTGCGATAGCGACAGCTTACCGAGCGTTTGGCTCAACGAGATGAGGTGCGTGCCACATAATCGACACGAATCAAGTCGTGTCCAAAATTCTCTAAAAGGTGAACTGTAAAAAAATCAAAAAAAAACAAGGCTAAAAGCCTTGTTTCTTAAAGTATCGCGTGATCCTTATCCGTTACCGGTGGCTGCGTGTAAACGCGCCTAAGATCTTATCCTCCCAAGACTTGACCGCGAAATCGACAAGAATTTAATCTCCCTGCCTCTTTTCTGAGCCGAAACTAGCTCAAACATTATGCGTTGTCATCTGATTTTTTTGTATTTTTGCTACACTTAGGTAAAATTTTTCCGTTGACAACTTCTGTCAGAATCCTGTTACTACCGTGCCTTTTTAAAGCCCGAATTTCAGCTTGCCCGGTCTTCGAATTCTGGCTCCCGTCAGGTGAGGCACCCGCGAAGATGACGGGTTTTCTTCCTGTCGCGAAGCGTCTATGAACGCGTGAGCGCGGTGCATCCTCTTTGCGGAATCAGCTGGCCGGATCGCCGCGGCAAACAGTCAAACGGCAGTATCCGGCTTGCGCGCCTGACGCGTGTGTGCGGCCTGCAAGCTCAACGTTATTTCGCCCGATTCCAACGATAGTGCGAAGTGCTTTTAAGTTCTGGAACCCGTTCATGCGCCTGTCCCGCTTTTTCATGCCCATTCTGAAGGAAAATCCCAAGGAAGCGGAGATCGTCTCGCACCGGCTAATGCTGCGTGCCGGCATGGTTCGCCAGCAGTCGGCCGGCATCTATACCTGGCTGCCGCTCGGCAAGCGCGTACTCGACAAGGTCAACAAGATCATTCGGGAAGAGCAGAACCGCGCCGGCGCCGTCGAGCTTCTGATGCCGACGCTGCAATCGGCCGAACTCTGGCAGGAAAGCGGGCGCTACGACGCCTATGGCAAGGAAATGCTGCGCATCAAGGACCGGCAGGACCGGCCGATGCTCTATGGGCCGACCAACGAGGAGATGATCACGGATGTGTTCCGCTCCTATGTGAAGTCCTACAAGGACCTGCCGCTCAATCTCTATCATATCCAGCTGAAGTTCCGCGACGAGATCCGCCCGCGCTTCGGCACCATGCGCTCGCGTGAGTTTCTGATGAAGGATGCCTATTCTTTCGATCTCAACCGCGAAGGGGCGGTGGACAGCTATAACCGCATGTTTGCCGCCTATCTGCGCACCTTCACGCGTCTGGGCCTGCGCGCCATTCCGATGCGTGCCGACACCGGCCCCATCGGTGGCGACCTCAGCCACGAGTTCATCATCCTTGCCGACACCGGCGAATCGGAAGTCTTCTGCCACAAGGATTTCCTGAATTTCGACATTCCCGGCGAAGACACGAATTTCTGGGACGCGGCCGCCATGAAGGCCGTCTTCGACAAGTGGACCTCGCTCTATGCCGCCACGTCGGAGATGCATGACGCGGCCGCTTTCGACGCGATCGACGATGCCTCGAAGGTTTCGGCGCGCGGTATCGAGGTCGGTCATATCTTCTATTTCGGCACGAAGTATTCCGAAGCCATGGGCGCCAAGGTGCAGGGTCCGGACGGCAAGGAGCACACCGTGCACATGGGGTCCTACGGCATCGGCCCGACCCGGCTGGTTCCGGCGATCATCGAAGCCTCGCATGACGAGAACGGCATCATCTGGCCCGACTCGATCGCGCCGTTCGATGCGGTTGTGATCAATATGAAATCCGGCGACGAAGCCTGCGACGCAGCGTGCGAAACCATCTATGCTGCGCTCAACAACGCAGGATTCGATACGCTGTATGACGACAAGGACGATCGCGCCGGAACCAAGTTTGCCACCGCCGACCTGATCGGTGTGCCGGTACAGATCATTGCCGGCCCGCGCTCGGTCGCAAACGGCGAGGTCGAACTCAAGAACCGCAAGACCGGCGCCCGCGAAACATTGACCATCGAGGCCGCCATCAACAAGCTGACCGCCTCGAAATAAGGGACCAGGGAATGAGCGCCGCGACGCTAGAGCAGGATAAGGCAGCGGCCGCCCAGCCGCCGTCGAGCCGTCCGTTTTCCACATTTGAGCGCATGGTGGCCTGGCGCTACCTGCGCTCGCGCCGCAAGGAAGCGTTCATTTCGGTGATCGCCGGATTTTCCTTCATCGGCATCATGCTCGGCGTCGCAACGCTGATCATCGTCATGGCTGTCATGAACGGCTTTCGCACCGAGCTTATTTCGCGCATCCTCGGCATCAACGGGCACATGATCGTCCAGCCGCTCGACGGGCCGCTCGACAACTATGCCGATCTGGCGACGAAGTTTTCCGGCGTCAAGGGCGTCACCATGGCGATCCCGATGATCGAGGGGCAGACGCTGGCTTCCGGTCCGGGCGGCGCCGGTACCGGCGCGCTGGTACGCGGCGTGCGCGCCGACGATCTGACCAAGATGAAGGCGATTTCGAACCACATCACGTCCGGCGATCTCGTCGGTTACGCGGCGGGAACAGGCGTGGCTATCGGCTCGCGCATGGCCGAGCAGCTGGGCATCACTGCCGGCGGCACGATCACGCTGGTGGCACCCGAAGGCGACATCACCCCGATGGGCGTCAATCCGCGCGTCAAGTCCTACACCGTATCGGCGATCTTCGAGCTCGGCATGTCGGAATATGATGCCTCGATCATCTTTATGCCGCTGGAGGAAGCGCAGCTCTATTTCAACGCCGAGGGCATCGCCCAGTCGATCGAGCTGTTCGTCACCAATCCCGATCTGGTCGACGACCTGCGCCAGCCGGTGGAGGATGCCGCCGGCCGCCAGGTGCTGATCAGCGATTGGCGCGACCGCAACAAGACGTTCTTCTCCGCGCTTGCCGTCGAGCGCAACGTCATGTTCATGATCCTGACGCTGATCGTCCTGGTAGCGGCGCTCAACATCGTCTCTGGCCTGATCATGCTGGTGAAGGACAAGGGCAGCGACATCGCCATCCTGCGTACCATGGGGGCGACATCGGGTGCGATCATGCGGATATTCTTCATGACGGGCGCGGCGATCGGCATCGTCGGCACGTTCGCAGGCGTACTTCTGGGCGTCGTCGTCTGCCTCAACATCGAATCCATCCGCCAGTTCTTTTCCTGGATTTCGGGCCAGACGCTGTTCAATCCCGAACTCTACTTCCTCAGCCAACTTCCGGCCGACATGAACCCGGGTGAGACCATTTCCGTGGTCGCCATGGCCATCGGCCTGTCCTTCCTCGCCACGATCTTTCCGGCCTGGCGCGCCTCGCGCCTGGACCCGGTTCAGGCCCTGCGCTACGAATAATTAAGGATGACTGACACGATGAATGCGCGCGTGGCACTGCAGCTTTCCGGCGTCGAACGTTACTACAGCCAGGGCGAAGAAACCCTGTCGATCCTCAAAGGCGCCGATTTTTCGCTGCACGGCGGCCAGACCGTGGCGCTTGTCGCTCCGTCAGGCACCGGCAAGTCGACGCTGCTGCATCTGGCAGGGCTGCTCGAGCGGCCGGATGGCGGCGAAGTGCTGATCAATGGTCAATCCTGCGGAACATTGGGTGACCAGGAGCGCACGGCCATCCGCCGCAACGAGATCGGCTTCGTCTATCAGGCCCATCATCTGCTGCCGGAGTTCACGGCGATCGAAAACATCATGATGCCGCAGCTGATCGCCGGCCTCAACAAGGCCGAAGCGCGCGAACGCGCAGCCGCATTGCTCGACTACATGCGCATCGGCCACCGCGCCGAGCATCGCCCCTCGGAGTTGTCAGGCGGCGAGCAGCAACGGGTCGCCATCGCCAGGGCGGTTGCCAACGCGCCGCTGGTGCTGCTGGCCGACGAGCCGACGGGCAACCTCGATCCGGAAACCGCGGGCTATGTGTTCGAGGCGCTGGAGGCGTTGGTGCGCCAGTCCGGCCTTGCGGCCATGATCGCCACGCACAATTACGAGCTGGCCTCGCGCATGGACCGCCGCGTCACCATCGAAGGCGGTAAGGTCGTCGAGTTGTAACCGGACTGGCTCATGGATCACGGACGGATAAGACCGCCGCGATAGTCCAGCTCATAGGCCCCAAGCCCATCGACAATAATAACCTCCCGCCCGCGAAAATGTGCGGTGTCTCCGTCGCTTGCGTCCAGATAGAGGCCATGGTCGTGGTCGTATCGCAACCCGCCCAGAAACCGGCCTTGCTGCATATACATGCTGGCCAAGGCCGCTTGAATGACCGTCCCCGCCCGGACTGAATCGATCAAATCCGGAAGGATGATCCGTCCAAAATAGTTCATAGCCCAGATCGGCGTGCCCGCATTCCAGACGACTTCCTGCCCGGCAAAATCCGTTCCCCCGAAATAGCTGTCGAGATAGGACCATCCGTCGCGCGCATGTCCGATGTCATGCGAGGCTTGCCGGCAGGAGGGCAGGGCCGTGCCGCCGCCGACATAGGTCTTTGCCTTGGCCTCGACGATGAAGGCCGTCAGCTGGTCGATATCTCGCATGCCGCCACTCTCCCCGACTGAAGCAGAAGGATGGCGCGAGACGCTGCTCTTGTAAAGAACAAAAGATGAACGTTGAAGGCTATTGTTCCTGACAGACTTTCTGACCTGTTTCGTCGTTCCAGTCCTTGAGGAAAATCATCTTTCCCGCGACCGCGACAGGCTTGTCGTTGAGTTTGCCCTTGCCGGTGAGGACATTGAAGTCGCAATTCGTGGTGTTGTCCGGGTCAAGTGTGTCGTAGGACGTGTAGGTATATCCGGCCACCACGAAGTCGAAGTTGCGATAGGCGACGGTCAGCTTCTGCTCCCAGCGATCGCGGCCAACGGCGTCATTGTGAGAGGTGATCAGGATCGAACCGTTCGGTAGCGCCGCGATCGAGGGAGCCCGTCCGGCCATGGTCAGGTCTCCCCATATCTTGTTGGTCGCCACAGTCTTTAGTTTCAGCCGCTCGGTATCGCCGTCATTGAGGTAGATATACACAGCATGATCCTCATCGCTGCCCTCGGCGGCGGCCACCAGCATGGCGAGATCCATGCTGCCGTCCTTGTCCCAATCGCCCGTGGCCGCGAACACGATGCGGTCCGGATCGATGGCTTCGGCGGCCTGCGCCGTGCTTGCGCAAAAGCCAATGAACGCCGTCATGACGGCCAGCGATATCTTCATGTTTCATTCCCCGATTGCCCTTGGCACCAAACTAGTCGGCCGGCCGGCATGCGTCCAGATGGCGTCGCTGTGGAGAAAGGCGTGGATTGAAAGTGTTTACCATCCCGGCAGCACCCGATCGCAAGATTTGCAGTTGCTGCTTGACGCGTGAACATAAATAGAACATTATAAGAACATAACGGAAAAGGAGCCTGCCAATGACCGACTTTATTCGTGATCTCGCTGCTTTCACCTCCATCGCCATGTTCGTCGCCAGCCTCTCGATTATCGTCATTGGAATGTGAAGAGGGTTCAAGCCTTCGAACATCGTGGCCGGATTCTTCATTTCACGGAAGCCGAACCGGTTCGGGCTGTGGACAATCCGGGACCCGCATGAAAATGCCGTCGGACGGCGGATGAAATCTGGACATCTGCGGACGGAAACAGGATATCCTCGGGCCTTCACGGGAATCGGGGTGTGCGATGGCGGATGCTGTAAACGACAAGCGGTTGGATAGCGGCGTCCCGGGCGAAACGTCTCCCCGGTTTGTTCATCTTCGCGTTCATTCGGCTTTCTCGCTGCTTGAGGGCGCCCTGCCGATCAAGAAGATCATCGGCAAGGCCGTGTCCGACGGGCAGCCTGCGATCGGCATTGCCGACACCAACAACCTGTTTGCCGCGCTCGAATTCTCGCAGAAATGCATGGACGATGGTTTGCAGCCCTTGATCGGCTGCCAGCTGTCGATCGACATGGAGGATGAAGGCGAGGGCGAAAAACGCGGTCATGCCCAGCATCTGGCCAAGCTTCCGGCGATCGTGCTGATCGCCGCCACGGACGAGGGATACGTCCGTCTCGTCGATATCGTCAGCCGCGCCTATCTGGACGGCGAGGGCAACCAGTCCGTCCGCATCGCGCTGTCCTGGCTGCGCGACGGCGGAACGAACGGCTTGATTGCGCTGACCGGCGCCTCGGGCGGACCGGTCGACATGCCGTTGAAATCCGGACATCCGGGGCTCGCCGAAACGCGCCTCAAAACACTGGCTGCGCTGTTTGGCGACCGGCTCTATGTCGAACTTCAGCGTCATGGAAAATACGATCGGCGCCACGAAAACCGGATCGTCGATCTCGCCTACAAGCTCGACCTGCCGATCGTGGCGACCAACGAGCCGTTCTTCCCGTCGCCGGCCGAATTCGAGGCGCATGACGCGCTGATGGCGGTCGCCCACAATGCGATGGTGTCGGACGACAGCCGCTTCCGCCTGACGCCGGACCATTACCTGAAAAGCCGCAAGGACATGGCGGCGCTGTTTGCCGATCTGCCGGAGGCGCTCGACAACACGCTCGAGATCGCCAGGCGCTGCTCCTTCGTCCTGAAGACGCGCGCCCCGATCCTGCCGCGGTTTACCGGCGCTTCGGATGATCCGAAGGAGGCTGAGCGCGCCGAGGAGATCGAGCTGCGCCGTCAGGCGGTCGAAGGTCTCGACGACAGGCTGCGCACGCTCGGGATGTCGCCTGGCTATACGGAGACCGATTATCGCGAACGGCTGGATTTCGAGCTCAGCGTCATCGAGAAGATGAAATTTCCGGGCTACTTCCTGATCGTTGCCGACTTCATCAAATGGGCAAAGCAGCAGGATATTCCGGTCGGCCCTGGCCGTGGGTCGGGTGCGGGCTCGCTGGTCGCCTATGCGCTGACCATCACCGACGTCGATCCCTTGCGGTTTTCGCTGCTGTTCGAACGTTTCCTCAATCCCGACCGCGTCTCGATGCCCGACTTCGACATCGACTTCTGCCAGGACCGGCGCGAAGAAGTGATCCGCTACGTGCAGCGCAAGTATGGCCGCGAGCAGGTGGCGCAGATCATCACCTTCGGATCGCTGCAGGCGCGCGCAGCACTGCGCGACGTCGGCCGCGTTCTCGAAATGCCCTATGGTCAGGTCGACAAGATCTGCAAGATGGTGCCGAACAATCCGGCCAATCCGACGACACTTGCCAAGGCGATCGAGGAAGAGCCGCGGTTCCAGGAAGAGGTCGACAAGGAGCCGGTGATCGGTCGCCTTCTGGACATTGCCCAGAAGATCGAAGGTCTCTACCGCCACGCCTCGACCCATGCCGCCGGCATCGTCATCGGCGACCGGCCGCTGTCGCAGCTGGTGCCGATGTACCGCGATCCGCGCTCGGATATGCCCGTCACCCAGTTCAACATGAAGTGGGTCGAGCAGGCCGGTCTCGTCAAGTTCGACTTCCTCGGCCTGAAAACGCTCACCGTGCTCAAGGTCGCCGTCGATTTCATCAAGAAACGCAATATCGAGGTCAGGCTCGAAGCCCTGCCGCTCGATGATCAGAAAACCTACGAGATGCTGTCCAAGGGCGACACGGTTGGCGTGTTCCAGGTGGAAAGTGCCGGCATGCGCAAAGCGCTGATCGGCATGCGGCCGGACTGCATCGAGGATATCATCGCGCTGGTGGCGCTCTATCGCCCCGGCCCGATGGAAAACATCCCGGTGTACAATGCTCGCAAGCATGGCGAGGAAGAGATCGAGTCGATCCATCCGAAGATCGATTACCTGCTGAAGGAAACACAAGGGGTTATCGTCTACCAGGAACAGGTGATGCAGATCGCCCAGGTCCTGTCGGGCTATTCGCTCGGCGAAGCCGATCTTCTGCGCCGCGCCATGGGCAAGAAGATCAAGGAGGAGATGGACAAGCAGCGCGCCCGTTTCGTCACCGGCGCCGTCGACAACGGCGTCTCGAAGCCGCAGTCCGATCTGATCTTCGACCTTCTGGCCAAGTTCGCCAACTACGGCTTCAACAAGTCGCATGCCGCCGCCTACGCCATCGTTTCCTACCAGACCGCCTATCTGAAGGCGCATTTCCCGGTCGAGTTCCTGGCAGCGTCGATGACGCTCGATATGTCGAATACCGACAAGATCAACGATTTCCGCCAGGATGCGATGCGGCTCGACATCGAGGTCATCCCGCCGTCGGTCCAGACCTCGTTCCGGCGCTTCGAGACAGGCGACAACCGCATCTACTATTCGCTCTCGGCCATCAAGGGCGTCGGCGAGGCGGCGGTCGATCACATCGTCGAGATGCGTGGCGACGAGCCCTTCGCCAATCTCGAGGATTTCTGCCTGCGGATCGATCCGAAGCTCTTGAACCGGCGCGTCTTCGAAAGCCTGATCTGCGCCGGCGCCTTCGATTGCTTCGGCTACGACCGGGCAGAGCTTGTCGGCGGTCTCGACCGCATCCTCGGTTTCGCGCAGATCGCCCAGGCCAACAAAATCAGCGGTCAGAGCGACATGTTCGGGGCGGGCGCCGCGACGGGGCCGGAGCGGATCAGCCTGCCGGCCTATTCGCCGTGGCTGGCATCGGAAAAGCTGCACCGCGAGTTCCAGGTTCTCGGCTTCTATCTCTCCGCCCATCCGCTCGACACCTACAACGACCTGCTGGCAAAGATCCGCGTCCAGACCTTCGCCGATTTTGCGGCATCCGTGAAAAAGGGCGCGGCGGCGGGACGACTGGCGGGAACGGTGACCTCGAAACAGGAGCGCAAGACCCGCACCGGCAACAAGATGGGCATCATTGCCTTTTCCGATTCCACCGGCCAGTTCGAGGCGGTGCTGTTTTCCGAGGCGCTCAACCAGTATCGCGATCTGCTGGAGCCTGGAAAATCGCTGGTGATGACGGTGCAGGCCGAAGAGCGGCCGGAAGGCATCGGACTGCGCATTCAGACGCTGCAGTCGCTGGAAGAGCGGTCGCTCCAGATGCAGAAGGCGCTACGGGTCTATGTCCGCGACAGTGGCCCGTTGCGGTCGGTCGCCACGCATCTGAATACGCGCGGGGATGGTCTGGTGTCCTTCATCGTCATCAAGGACAACGGCCAGCGGGAGATCGAGGTGGAGCTGAACGAGAAATACCGCATCTCACCGGAAATTGCGGCGGCGCTGCGAACAGCACCCGGCGTCATCGACGTCGAACTGGTGTAATTCGGGTTCAGGATTTCGGCTTGGTGTGGGTAATCGTCACGAAGTCCGTGCCGTCGCCGGTTTCCTGTCCAAGCCCCATGTCGGAGATGGTTAGCGACGAGCCCTCGGCCAGAAGACCGTCGATCCGCTGGCGCGCGTCATCGGGAATGGTGATGCGGCTCATGCTGCGTTGCGCGGCATTGAACGCCGTCGCATCTTCTTCCACGGTAATGCCCAGCCGTTTCTTCATCCCGCCGGGTAGGGCATTGTCGAGCGTGACAGTGAACCACTCGCCCTTGCCGGTCGAAGCATCGATGTTCTGGAACTGGAAGAAATGCGTGCCGAGCGCGATCTCCGGCTTGTCGATCACCACGGGCGTTTCGAACAGCGGCGTAAAATCGCGGCGAACGAGAAGCTGGCCGTTTGGCGGCTTGCCCTTGCCTGCCTTGAGATAGAGCGCTTCCACGAAAGCAGGCGTTATCTTGCCGTCGACAGGCAGTTTTTCCGCCGTCTGAAAGGCCCTGACGGCCTCCACGGTTTGCGTACCGGCGTAACCATCGGGAATGCCTGCGGCATAACCCAGTTGATTGAGCAGCGCCTGGATATCGAGCGTGATCTCGCGCTGGCCGCGATGGGTGATCAGCATGCGGATCGGCGGTTCTTTTTCGGTCTCGACGGGCGCAGTCTTGGCCGCATCGGGCTCGATCGTGGCGACTTCGACGGATTTCGCGTCAACCTGCGAGACGCTCGGCCGCAACGTCGCGTCCGAAAGCAGCGCGGGCTCTTGGGCTGCCGGCTGGAAAAGGAAGGGGTCGGAGATGGCGACCGGCGTCAGCTGGCGGTCGGAGATCAGCACATGCAGGCCGCGACCGGTCATCTTGAACAGTTGCTTGGCGAAATCATCGGGCAAACGCACGCAGCCGTGCGACGCCGGATAGCTTGGAACATGATTGGAGGCATGCAGCGCGATGCCAGACCAGGTCAGCCGCTGCATGAAGGGCATCGGCGCATTCGAATAGATGTTCGACTTGTGGAAGCGGCGTTTCTCCAGAATGGAAAAGATGCCGGTCGGCGTCGAGTGACCGGCTTTCCCCGACGAGATATTGGACGTCGCAACGACAGTGTCACCATCGTAGACCACCAGTGATTGCTGGTCCTTGGAAACGATTATCTGCAGAGGAGCCTGCTCGCCGGCCGCAAAAGCGGTGCTGGCAGACAGGGTGAGGGCGAAGCCGATACCGAAGGCAAGACGCAAAACCATAGGAACATCCGGACACAAGAAACCAAGGATGAGCCTAGCTTGAGAGATTTAAAGAAGCTTTGCTGTTTCGCGCGGAACACATCAACGTGAAGCCGGCTACTTTCGCCCATCCTTCTACTTTCGCCCGCCCTTGCCGAAAGTGTAGCCGGTCTCGACCGACGCCTTGCCGAACTTGTCGCGCAACGTATTGATTGCCGCTTCCGCAGCCGCACGGCGCGTCGCCTGCGTATCGACGAGATCCGGCGGATCGGCAAGATCGGGAGCGGAAAGGTCGGAGACGCCGATGCCGATCAGGCGGAATTTCGTCCCGTCGGTTTCCTTGTCGAGAAGCTGCATGCCGGTGCGGAAGATGCGGTCGGCAAGCCGGGTCGGGCTGTCGAGACGGCGGTTGCGCGTCCGGCTCTTGAAATCGGCGGTCTTCAGCTTCAGCACGACGGTCTGCCCGGCGATATCGGCCTTGCGCAGGCGGTGCGCCACCTGCTCGCTCAAGCGGCGCAGATGCGTCACCAGGTCGTCGTAGTCACAGAGATCGTCGTTGAAGGTCGTTTCCGAAGAGACGCTCTTGGCTTCGCCATCGATATCCACGGTACGCTCGTCCTGCCCGCGCGACAGGCGGTAGAGGCGCTGGCCCATCGTGCCGTAGCGCTTCATCAGGTCGGTTTCTTCCATCGTCTGCAGCTGGCCTATGGTGCGGATACCATCGCGCTCCAGGGTTGCCGAAAAGGCTTTGCCGACGCCCCAGATCATCGTGACTGGCCTGTCTTTGAGAAAATCCAGCGCCTCGGCCGCGCCGATGACGGAAAAGCCGCGCGGCTTCTGCAGGTCGGAGGCGACCTTGGCGAGGAACTTGCAGTAGGACAGGCCGACCGAAACGGTGATGCCGATCTCCTGTTCGACGCGGCGGGCGAATTTTGCCAGGGTCCGGGCAGGGGGATCGTGGTGCAGGCGCTCGGTGCCTTTCAGCTCGAGAAAGGCTTCATCAATCGACAGCGGCTGCACCAGCGGCGTCAGCTCCTGCATCAGCATGCGCACCTGGCGGCCGACCCGCACATATTTCTCCATGTCCGGCTTGATGACAACAGCCTGCGGACAGGCCTCCAGCGCCTTGAACATCGGCATCGCGGAGCGGACGCCATGGATGCGGGCGATGTAGCAGCAGGTGGAGACAACGCCGCGCTTGCCGCCGCCGATGATCACCGGCTTGTCGGCCAGCTCCGGATTGTCGCGCTTCTCGACGGACGCATAGAAGGCGTCGCAGTCGATATGGGCAAGGGTCAGTTGATAGAGTTCGGCGTGATACAGCAGGCGCGGGCTGCCGCAGGCCCGGCAACGGCGCATGCCGGCCGGCTGGCCCGTCAGGCAGTCTCGGCAAAAACCCGGAAATTGCTGCGCGTCTGTTTGCATCGATCAGAACAAAAGTTGAACATTTTCACGATACGCCCTAAGCTGCCGAGTCTCAAGGCAGGTGCCGTGAGATGGGATATATAGTTTTAGATCGGGCGGGCTTGGGCATAAGCATTCACGGCGGAGCAAAGTTTATTGAACCTTTCAACGAGCTGCTCGATTTCATCTATCCGTTCGATGTGCTCCCAGACGAGCTGTTCTCCGTCGGAGTCGATGATCTCGTAATCCGCAAAG
This sequence comes from Rhizobium herbae, assembly GCF_017873135.1. Classification (GTDB taxonomy): domain Bacteria; phylum Pseudomonadota; class Alphaproteobacteria; order Rhizobiales; family Rhizobiaceae; genus Pararhizobium; species Pararhizobium herbae. Next base: position 275,582 of record NZ_JAGGJV010000008.1, read on the forward strand.
CCGCCCTGATAATATGTAATCCGGCCCAAATGGTCTGCGAGTATGACATCAACATAAGAGCCACTCTCGTGAACAACATCTGCAAATTCAACGAAGCCGCTGCCGACGAGCACAACGCTCGAGCTTCTGCTTCTTATTGCATCGATAAATTCCACGACCGTGGGGTGGGGCATATTCGACTCCCATGTCTTTTACCGCAGGATATGTGTGCGGATAAGCGCGGCTGCGTCCGTCCAGCTGTCCGCTTTCAGAATGCCATCGCCCGGATCCGGCGCCATCGCCCGGAATTGCGCGTTCGCCATCAGGTTGACCAGCAGGCACTCCGGCGCGTGGGTGCGCACCGATTGCAGATTGCGCAGGATATCGTCGATGAACACCAGAGGCACGGTGCGGGCGTCATGCAGGCGCTTGATGATCGGGCCTTTGGGTTCTTCGCTGGCCAGCAGCGGGTAGTGAAGGCCATGCCGGTCGAGCAGTGCCCGCCTGACGCCGGTGTGGCGCGGCGGCATGGCAGTGAGGAAAATGATGTCGGCATCCACGGAAAGCGAGGCCAGGGTGTCGACAACGCGATCGGCCGGCGTCTGCCATGCGTCCTGGAGCGTAAAGAACTCCTCGAGAAAATCCGTTGTCATCTGGTCCGCCACCGGTTCGCCGCTGTCCAGCCGCACGACGTTTCCATGCAGCCGGAACGATCGCGGCAGCAGATCACAACCGGACGAGCGCAGGAAGTCGCGGAAAGGCGTGACGAATTCGAGCACCACCTCGTCGATGTCGCAGACGATCAGCGGCCGGTCGGACAAGTGGATATGGTTGAGGTCGAGCACATCCGTCACGGTCAGAAATCCCCGGGATTGTCCGGTCCCGACAGCATGGCATGCGCCCGCACGACATCTTCGGGCGGCGTGCAGGTCGCCTCGCAAAAGGCCAGCAGCGTGGGCTCATGGCCCATCAGGAAATCGACGATGCCGGCCAGAAAGCCCGGATCATTGACGGCATTGCGCAGGGAGGTGGGATCGGTACCGGTCAGCGCCAGAAACCGTCCGAGCAGTTCCGGCTCGTTTGCCAGCCATCCGAGGATAGCGATCGCTGTTTCTTCAGCCGGTGTCACAAGTATGAATCCTTATCGCAATCAGGTGATTTTTTCACTGAATATTACCTGTTTTTCAACCAAATAGCTTTAGCATCAAGCTTCCGGGAACAGTGAACCCGAGCGTGCCGCAACTTATAGGGATGCGGCGGGCTTGCAAGCTGGAACCGCAAAACAAGGGATCGAAATGCCCAAACAGGTGATGATTGTTGAAGACAACGAGCTGAATATGAAGCTCTTTCGTGACCTGATCGAGGCATCCGGTTACACGACCATCCAGACCCGTAATGGCATGGAAGCCCTTGATCTTGCGCGAAAACACCGCCCGGACCTGATTCTCATGGACATCCAGTTGCCGGAGGTTTCCGGGCTTGAGGTGACCAAGTGGCTGAAGGAAGACGACGAGCTGCATGTCATTCCGGTGATCGCAGTGACGGCATTCGCGATGAAGGGTGACGAAGAGCGGATCAGGCAGGGGGGCTGCGAGGCCTATGTGTCCAAGCCGATCTCGGTGCCGAAATTTATCGAGACCATCAAAACTTATTTGGGCGACGCATGACGCGGCGCTAAGGGCGACTGTAAAAACGTCGCTGTGAACCATGTTCTTGCGTTTGATACAAATTCGAGAGTTGAACACGCTCTCTGTTTCAGGCGCTCATTGGCAGGAAAGATTGCATGACTGCGCGTATTCTTGTCGTCGACGACATACCAGCCAACGTGAAGCTGCTCGAAGCGCGGCTCGTGGCCGAGTATTTCGACGTGCTGACAGCCGCCGACGGTTATGAGGCCCTGGCGATCTGCGAGAAACAGCCGGTCGATCTCATCCTGCTCGACATCATGATGCCGGGCATTAACGGGTTCGAGGTCTGCGAGCGCCTGAAGTCGAACCCACGCACTGCGCATATTCCCGTCGTCATGGTGACCGCGCTCGATCAGCCCTCCGACCGGGTGCGGGGCCTGAAGGCCGGTGCCGACGATTTCCTGACCAAGCCGGTCAACGACCTCCAGCTGATGTCGCGCGTCAAGAGCCTCGTGCGCCTGAAGAATGTCAGCGACGAACTGCGTCTTCGTGCCGAAACGGCCCATAGTGTCGGATTGCAGGATCTGACCGCCACGGACCGGCCGGACGAGTTCGGCAACGTTCTGCTGGTCGATGGCAGGGGCAGTTCGCAGGAGCGCATCGTCCGGGCGCTGAAGCCGATTGCCGACGTGACGGCGATGTCCGATCCGCAGGCAGCACTGTTCGAAGCCGCGGAAAGCAGCTTCGATCTCGTCATCGTCAATTCGAATTTTGACGACTACGATCCCTTGCGGCTCTGCTCGCAGTTGCGCTCGCTCGAGCGCACGCGCTACATTCCGCTCCTCATCATCGCCGAGCAGGGGCATGAGGAAATGATCGTGCGCGCGCTCGATCTGGGCGTCACCGACTATCTGATGCGGCCGGTCGATCCCAATGAACTGGTTGCCCGCAGCTTGACGCAGATCCGCCGCAAGCATTGCAACGACCGGCTGAGGGCGAGCGTCAAGCAGACCATCGAGCTTGCTGTCACGGATGGGCTGACCGGCCTGCACAATCGCCGCTATCTCGACAACCATCTGAAACTTCTGATCGATCGCGCCCTTGTCCGCGGGCGGCCGCTGTCGATCTGCATCACCGATATCGATCGCTTCAAGAGCGTCAACGATACCTATGGTCATGACGCCGGAGACGAGGTCCTGCGCGATTTCGCCCATCGTGTCCGCTCCACGGTGCGTGGTGCCGACCTTGCGTGCCGGTTTGGCGGCGAGGAGTTCGTCGTCGTGATGCCGGACACGCCAGCCGACGCAGCCGCTGCTATTGCCGAGCGCCTGCGCATGATCGTCGAGGACAGGGCTTTTACCCTCCCGAATTCCGAGACGCCTCTGTCGATAACGGCGTCCCTCGGTATCGCCACGCTCAACCCGGAGGGCGATACGCCGGAGGCTTTGCTGAAGCGCGCGGATACGGCATTGTATCAGGCCAAGAACAACGGCCGGAACCAGGTGGTCGCCGCAGCCGCGTGAACTGTCCTGGCATGAAACTCCGTCTTTTTTGTCGTTTTCCACAGAAAAACGAGAGCCGCGCGCTACAGTTGCTATTTATCTAGCGTAAAAAGTGTAAAATTAAACAATCGCGCCATGGTCGCAAACCAGGTCTGCGGTTTCCGTCGTGGAATCGGCAGGGGAAGTAGCTTATTGTGTCGCAATTAAAAATTGCGTAGCTAAAACAGCCTATTAAACGTATGGAAGTTCTTGCTTGAATCTGTCGCATTGCCAATTCGTCATTTTATAAAACAACAATATCACTTTCGAGAAACAGTCATCCGGGGAACAGTTCAACCTGAAGTCAGTGCTGATCGCATATGAGACAATGGTAAATTAACCATGTCTGGGTGTGGTTGCGCGCCTTGGTTAAGAATTCATTGATTTTTTTTTATTTTCGGTCAATTCTCATCAATAAGGGAGAAACAAACTCCCGCCAGTTACCCCATGATGTCAGGTCCGCCGCATCTCCTGGGTCGTGGGGTTTGTCGGCTGATTTGTAACCAATGCGGTTCCTCGTGCCGCGGTTGCGGTCAGCCGACGCCCATTAAAACGCTGTCCCTGTCATGGGGGCGGCGTTTTTGATTCCTGGCTTTGATTCCTGGCAATGGGAACTGACAAGGCTGGAAAGCGCCAAGGTGCAACAGTCGGCTTCGTCGGCCGGCATTGCCGTTTGGAACCGGCATGGCCGTTTGGAGTAGACCACAACAAAAAGGCGCCGGACTTTTCAGTCGGCGCCTTCGTATTTCAAAAGGGAACCAGATCTTACTTGATCTTGGTTTCCTTGAATTCGACGTGCTTGCGTACGACCGGGTCGTACTTCGTGAACGACAGCTTGTCGGTCTTGGTGCGGCTGTTCTTCGAAGTCACGTAGAAAGTACCTGTGTCGGCCGTCGACAGCAGCTTGATCTTGATTTTTGCAGCTTTCGCCATGGTCGTCCTGCCTTTATAAAAAAACAAAGCCGCGGACTTCCAAGGGAAGGGTCCCGGCAAACTTGGCGCGAAACTACAAATCGCGCCCGAAAAGTCAAGTCCGTTTTGGGTTTAAAACGATTCTCACTACGGAAAGTACCACATAAAGCCCGAAGAAACCGGCGATTGCCCAGGCAAAACCGTCATTGCCGGAGATATCCATCGCGGCGCCGATCGCTTGAGGCCCGGCGACTGTTCCGACCGCATAGGAGAAGATGAAGGCGGCATTGGCGGCCGCGAGATCGGCGCCCGTGAGGCGCGAGCCGAGATGGCTCAAGCCCACGGTATAAAGGCCGGAGACGCTTCCGCCCCAGAACAGCAGCACGATAGCCATCAGCCACCAGTTGCCCTGCAGCAGGGGCAGGCAGAGGGCGCCGATCAATCCGACGACGGTCATCAGCGCGAGAAGATTGCGCCGGTCCTTCATGCGGTCGGACAGCATGCCCAAGGGAATCTGGAAGATCACATTGCCGATGCCCATGACCGTCAAAAGCAGGGCTGCCTGCGATTCGGTGAAGCCGCTGCGGGTTCCATAGATCAGAAAGAGCGAGAGGCCACCCGATTCGACCGCGCCGAAAATGAATACGGCCGCAGTGGCGGTAGGCACCAGGAACACGTAGCGCATGAAATGCAGCTCCGGTTTCTCATCGAGCGCCGGGCTTTCGTTGCGGGCAAGGAAGATCGGGATAGCCGCCAGAAGGATGACGCTGGCGCCAAACGCGAACGGCAGGATGCCGTCGCTGCCGAGGATGGAGAAGAGCAGGGGCCCGGCCGCAAACCCCAGCGACAGCACGGTGCCATAGATGCCGAGAACGAGCCCGCGGCGGCTCGGTGGCGCCGTGGCGTTGATCCAGAACTCGGAGAGCACGAACAGCACCGTGATGGCGCCGTGGAAGACCACGCGGAGCGGAAACCACAGCCAGAAGTTCTCGATGTAATAGAAACCGAGTGCGCTCATTGCGGCAAAGAGGACGGCGAGCAGCATCGTGTTGGCGACGCCGTGCCGATGGGCGATTTTCGCAGTCACGGTGGCTGCCGCCATCGAGGCAAGGCCCGCCATCGCCGAGTTTAGGCCGATCATCGTGGAGGAAATGCCGCGCTTTTCCATGATGATGCTGAGCAGCGGCAGACCGAGACCGATCGCGATGCCAACCGCCGTGATGGCGGCAATGGCGGCAATCAGCGATGGCCAGTGTATCTCCTCAACCGGCGCTGGCGTGCCGGACGGCGGCTGTGACATGCAATGAAATTCCTTAAAGGAGGTCGCGGACAAATCGTCCATGACGCGTGTAATAGAACGGCACCGGCCGTCCAAAGGGCAAAGACGCATCGGATTCAAGGCTTGCCCTCAAATCGCCGAGGATAATCCCGGTTATGTCCGGCATCCGTACCGCCGAAGCATCGTTCACATCAATCCACCTCAAATCTTCGAGCTCCCGGCTGTCACGGATATCGCCCGGCTCTACGCCCGCCTCGTCTGTGAAAACAGCGAAGAAGTGGGTGTCGAACCGGCGCGGATATCCCGGAGGGGTAATCGCCCGTGCCATATAGCGCAAGTTTGTCAGATCGGGAAGGAAAGGTAACGCTGTGTTTCCGCAGTCTTTGGCGCCAATCGCGATACTTGCCTCTTCGTGCAGTTCGCGAAGGGCGGCAAGCGCGAAGGCGCGAAGCCGGCTTTCGGAGGCGCGCTGACCGTAGCCGGTTTTCAGGCGCTCCAGCACGGCCGGGTGGATATCGCCGCTCCAGGGAAGTTTGTGGTCGTCCCTGTCCCGGCGCCCGCCGGGAAATACGTGCAGGTCCGGCATGAAGACATGCGCCTTGTTGCGCTTGCCGACCAGCACGCGAACACAGTCCTGCGAGCGGTCGAGCAGCATGATCGACGCAGCGTCGCGGGGCCGGGGCGGTCGAGGTTTTTGTACCCCTGGAAGCGGGGTGCGGGCCGGCACGTCGCTGGTACCCGTCACGCAGTACGGTCCGTCGCGGGCAAAACGTCTTCCGGCTTGTCGTCCTGGTCGCCGAAGCCATGCATCCGCAGTGCCCATTGCAGGCCGATGACGCCGCCCTTGACGGGCTGCAGCAGCCCGAGCGAGCCAAGGATGGTAACCGGCACCCAGATGGCGAGATGCCCCCAGTTGGACAATGGCAGGATCATCTCCGTCATCATGAAACCGCCGAGAACCAGATGGCCCATGATCGTCACGACGATATAGGGTGGAAAATCGTCGGCGCTGTGCCGGTCGAGATGTTCACCGCAGGACGAGCATGCTTCGACGGATTTCAGGAATCGACCGAAGAGCCTGCCGTCACCGCAGGCAGGGCAACGGTTCAAAAGCCCGCGTTTGATCGAGCGCCATACCGGACGGTCGCCCCGGTGCGTCTGCTCGAAGCGGATTGTCTCCGGATTGCTGCCAGTTGCCTGCATGTCCATATCCTCAACTCTGCGGACGCAGGTAAGCCCGCGTCCTCTATCGCCTGCCGCGCGGTGGCCGCGTTCCGGGAATCTTGCGAGCGCCGCCATGATCCCGGCGTCCGGACTTGTGGAACGACCGCGTTGCCGTCGGCATCTTGCGCCCTTCGCTGATCATTTCGAAGCGGAGCGCGCCGGCAAGCGGCACGGCTTCCACCAGTTTGACGCGGATCTGGTCGCCCAGGCGATAACCAAGCCCGGTCTTTTCACCGGACAGGGCCTGATGGGCCTCGTCATAGATGAAATAGTCGCGGCCCAGCGTAGATATAGGTACGAAACCGTCCGCACCATAGGCCGGAAGGGTGACAAATAGTCCTGCCTTGGTGACGCCCGATACGCGTCCGTCGAATTCCTCGTTGACGCGGCCGCTCAGGTGATGGGCGATCAGCCGGTCGACGGTATCGCGTTCGGCGGCCATCGCCCGGCGCTCGAAGGTGGAAATCTCCGCTGCAATATCGTTGAGCGCGGCTTCTTCGGCCGGCGTGATGCCGCCTTCGCCAAGGCCGAGTGTTCCGACCAGCGCGCGGTGCACGATCAGGTCGGCGTAGCGGCGGATCGGCGAGGTGAAATGCGCGTATTTCATCAGGTTGAGGCCGAAATGGCCGATGTTTTCCGGGCTGTAGATCGCCTGGCTCTGCGAGCGCAGCACCATCTCGTTGACCATGGTCTCGTAGGGCTGGTCCACAGCCTTCGACAGGATGCCGTTAAAGTGGTTGGAACGAAGATTGCCGCCCTTGACGAGCGAGAGGTCGAGCGTGGCGAGAAACTCGCGCAGCGTTTCCTGCTTGGCCAGCGATGGCGCATCATGGACGCGGTAGACCAGCGGCTGGCGCTTGATCTCCAGCGTCTCGGCGGCGGCGACGTTCGCCTGGATCATCATCTCCTCGATCAGCTTGTGGGCATCGAGGCGATCCGGCACGAAGACCCGGTCGACGGTGCCGTCTGGCTTCAGGACGATCTTGCGCTCGGGCATGTTGAGTTCGAGCGGCTGACGACGCTCGCGGCCGCGAGTGAGGGTCGCATAGGCGTCCCACAGCGGCTTCAGGATCGGCTCCAGCAGCGGCCCGGTCTGATCGTCCGGATTACCGTCGATCGCGGCCTGCGCCTGATTGTAGGAGAGCTTGGCGGCACTCCGCATCATGATGCGATGGAAGGTGTGGCCTGCCTTGCGGCCTTCCTTCGAAAAGCGCATGCGCACGGCAAGAGCCGGGCGGTCGACACCCTGCTTCAGCGAGCAGAGTTCGTTGGAAATCCGCTCCGGCAGCATCGGCACGACGCGGTCGGGGAAATAGACGGAATTGCCGCGTTTCAGCGCTTCCTGGTCGAGCGCCGATTTCGGCCGGACATACCAGGAGACGTCGGCAATGGCGACGGTGACGATCACGCCGCCCTCATTGTCGGGGGAGGGATCGGGCTCGGCATGCACGGCGTCGTCATGGTCCTTGGCGTCGGCCGGATCGATGGTGATCAGCGGCAGCGAGCGCCAGTCCTCGCGGTGCGACATGGTCGCAGGCCCTGCGGCGTCCGCTTCCTTGATGACGCTGTCGGGAAAGATATAGGGAATGCCATGGGCGTGGATGGCGATCATCGAGATCGCCTTTTCGGTGGCGACCGAGCCGATGACGGATTTGACCGCCGCGCGCGGCAGGCCGAACCGGCCGGAGCGGACGATCTCGACTTCGACGAGATCCCCATCCTTGGCCGGCCCCTGATGCTCGGCATCGACCTGCATCTCCTCGCCGCGCTTCTCGATCGGCATGATCCGGCCGCCGCCATCCGCGGATGCGCGGAAGACGCCGAGGGCGGCGTTGTTGTTGCGCTTGCGGTCGAGAACCTTGATGATCCGCGCCGTATAGGCCGGGCCGCCGCGATCCTTGGCCGGGAAGATCTTGGCCAGCACCCGGTCGCCGATGCCGCCGACGGGCATCTTGCCCTTGGACTGACCGACGCTCGACTGGCGAATCGACACGGCGGGTGCCACGCCCGCATCGTCGGGCCATTCGGCCGGCCTGCCGATCAGTTCGCCGTCCTTGTCGCGGGTGGTGATGTCGAGAACGGTGACGGGGGGAAGGGCGCCGGGGCGCACCAGTGAATTGCGCTTCTTTTCCAGAAGCCCGTCCTGTTCCATCTCGCGCAGCAGGGCCTTCAGCTCGATACGCGTTTCACCCTTCAGGCCGAAAGCCTTGTAGATCTCGCGTTTCGAGGCCTTGTCCGGATTTTCCGAAATGAAGCGCATCAGCACGTCGCGCGGCGGCACGGCCCCGTGAATGATCACGGTATCGTCTGCCGATGGGATGGCCTTCTTGCCCGCGCGTCCGATCCGGACTGCGGGTTTACCGGGCCGTTCGGGTCGATCGCGTGGGGTTCTGGTCACGTTCAGGCCTTCTTGGCTTTTGCTGCTGCCTTTGGCTTGGCAGCCGTCTTCGGTTTGGCTGCCGCTTTCGGCTTTGCCGATTTGGCTGCCGCGGTGCCTTCTGCTTTTGCAGTCTTCGGCTTTGCAGCCTTAGTCGCCTTGCCCTTGGCCGGCTTGATACCGCCCTTGGCAATGCGCTCGGCAATCAGCAGGAGCGATTCCTCAAGCGTCACCGACGCCGGATCCTTGCCCTTGGGCAGGGTCGCATTGACCTTGCCCCAGTTGACGTATGGACCGTACTTGCCGTCGCGCACGGTGATCGCGCCACCGTCCGGATGGTCGCCGACCTCCTTGAGGGCCGCGGCCGCTGCACCCCGTCCGCCCGGTCCCTTGGCTGCCTTGTCGGCAAGCACGGAGACGGCGCGGTTGAGACCGATCGAGAACACGTCCTCAATGCTTTCGACATTGGCATATTTACCGTCATGCAGGATGAACGGCCCGTAGCGGCCAAGGCCGGACGAGATCATCTTGCCACTTTCCGGATGCGCGCCAATATCGCGCGGCAGCGACAGAAGCGCCAAAGCCTTCTCGTGGTCGATGCTTGCCGGCGCCCAGCCCTTGGGCAGGCTCGAGCGCTTGGCTTCCTTGCCGTCGCCACGCTGGACATAGGGACCGAAACGGCCGGAGCGCAGGGTAATTTCCTCGCTCGTATGCGGATCCTTGCCGAGCGCCAGCGGCTCGTTGCTGACGCCAGCTTCGCCGTTTACCGCTTCCGCGCCGAACGGCCGCGTATACTTGCATTCCGGATAGTTGGAGCAGCCGATGAACGCGCCGTTGCGGCCGAGCTTCAACGACAGCTTGCCTGTACCGCAGACCTGGCAGGTGCGCGGATCGCTGCCGTCCTCGCGCTTCGGGAAGACCAGCGGTGCCAGTTCCTCGTTCAGCGCATCGAGAACATTGGTGACGCGCAGTTCCTTGGTGTCTTCGATCTGGGCGAAGAAATCCTTCCAGAAATCGCGAAGAACGTCCTTCCAGTTCAATTCACCGGCGGATATCTGGTCGAGCTTTTCTTCCAGCGATGCAGTGAAGTCATATTCCACATAGCGTGTGAAAAAGCTTTCGAGGAAGGCGGTGACTAGACGGCCCTTGGCTTCAGGGATCAGCTTACGCTTGTCCATGACGACATATTCCCGGTCGCTGAGCGTCTTCAGCGTCGCCGCGTAGGTGGAGGGACGGCCGATGCCAAGCTCTTCCATCTTCTTGATCAGCGTTGCTTCCGAATACCGCGGCGGCGGCTCGGTGAAGTGCTGGGTCGAATTGATCTTCTGCTTGGCGAGGTTTTCGCGCGCATTGATCTCGGGCAGGCGACCATCCTCGTCGTCGCCATCGCTCTGCTCGCCATCTTCCTTGGTATCGGTATAGGCAGCAATGAAGCCGTCGAAACGGATGACCGAACCGACAGCGCGCAGACCGGCTTTTTCGCCCTTGTTGTCGGCGATGATTTCCGCGGTGGTGCGCTCGATTTCGGCCGATGCCATCTGGCTGGCAATGCCGCGCTTCCAGATCAGGTCGTAGAGGCGCAGCTGGTCGGCATCGAGGAAACGCTTCACCTGATCAGGCGTGCGGGTGAAATCGGTCGGCCGCACGGCTTCGTGGGCTTCCTGGGCATTCTTGGCCTTGGTCGAGTAGAGGCGCGGCTTGTCGGGCACGTAGCGGCTGCCAAACTGGTCGCCGATGGCGCTGCGCGCGGCGTCGATTGCTTCGGCTGCCATCTGCACGCCGTCGGTACGCATATAGGTAATGAGACCGACGGTTTCGCCGCCGAGATCCACGCCTTCATAGAGTTTCTGGGCAACCTGCATGGTACGGGAGGCGGAAAACCCGAGCTTGGAGGATGCGGCCTGCTGCAGCGTCGAGGTGGTGAAGGGCGGCGACGGGTTGCGCTTGACGGGCTTCGCTTCGATGCTTTCGACCGTATAGGCAGCACCATCCAGCAGAGCCTTCAGCTTGCCGGCGTCTTCGCCATTGGTGACGCCCCGGGGCGGTAGGCGCTTGCCATCGGCGGAGACCAGGCGGGCCTCGAATTCATCGCCGCGCGGCGTCTTCAGCAGCGCGGAGAGGTTCCAGTATTCTTCCGAAACGAAGCGTTCGATCTCGGCTTCCCGGTCGCAGACGAGGCGAAGGGCAACGGACTGCACGCGGCCGGCCGAGCGGGCGCCGGGCAGCTTGCGCCACAGGACCGGCGACAGGTTGAAGCCGACGAGATAGTCGAGCGCCCGGCGCGCCAGATAGGCGTCGACCAGCGGCACGTCGATGTCGCGCGGATTGGCCATCGCGTCGAGCACGGCCTTCTTGGTGATGGCGTTGAAGACGACGCGGCTTACTGGCTTGTCGCCGATCAGCTTCTTCTTCTTCAACAGATCGAGCACGTGCCAGGAAATCGCTTCTCCCTCGCGATCCGGGTCGGTCGCGAGAATGAGGCCATCGGCGCTCTTGAGTGCGTCGCCGATGTCCTTCATGCGCTTGGCGGACGCGGTATCGACTTCCCAGAGCATGGCAAAGTCGTCGTCCGGAAGGACGGAACCATCCTTGGCCGGCAAGTCGCGGACGTGACCGAAGGAGGCCAGCACCTTGTAGCCTGGGCCCAGATACTTGTTGATGGTCTTCGCCTTTGCGGGCGATTCCACGACGACGACATTCATGGTCATATTCTCAAAGCAACCGTTCAAAGCTGTGCCAGGCCGGGGAGAGGCGGCACATTGGGAGATATCGATGCCCCGACATGGACAGGGATTCGTCTGCGGTCAAGTGCCGGACCGAAAATAAGCCCGCACGGCGCAATGCAATCTATAAGGGGTATCGTGTTGAATGCAATTCAGGATGGACGTGTTATTGCCTTTGAAGGATCGTTGCCGCGCGTGGGAAAGAGGCAGAAAAGACCTTTGTCGATACCGGCGATATCTTGTCGGGTGACGCCGGCAGTCATTCTCCGCTGCTGAGGGAAACAAGGCCGCCGGCATGCCGGTGCAGCCGTCCGGCGAGATCCAGTTCCAGAAGGAGAAGGTAGACGGCCGATGCGGAAAGTCCGGTATGCCGGATGATGTCGTCGATCTCGACAGGTGTAGGCCCGAGCGCATCGGTGATCCGTACGCGATCCCTCTCATTCGGCGGTGCCTCCGTCGTCCCGGCGTCATGTTCGCCCGGTTCCTCCACCCGTGGCGGCGTGAAGAGATCGATACGGCTGAGCGGGGCCAGCGCCTGCAGGATATCCTGCGGCTCCGTCGTCACGATTGCTCCGTCCTTCAAAAGTCCGTTGGTGCCGTGACAGCGCGGATCGAGCGGCGAGCCGGGCACCGCAAAGACCAGCCGGCCGAAATCGGCCGCGTAGCGCGCCGTGATCAGCGAGCCGGAGCGGGCGGCAGCTTCGACGACGGCAAGCCCGAGGCTGACGCCGGCGATCAGCCGGTTGCGGCGTGGAAAATCGCGGGCGCGCGGTTCCCAGCCGAACGGCATTTCGCTGATCGCCAGGCCGTTGCCCTCGGTGATCTCCTCCAGCAGGCCGACATTTTCCGGCGGATAGGGTTGGTCAAGGCCACCGGCGAGCGCGGCGATCGTTCCTGTGCCAAGGCTGGCGCGGTGCGCCGCCGTGTCGATGCCGCGCGCAAGCCCCGATATGATGGAGTAGCCCGCATGGCCGACGTCGCGCGCAATCATGGCGGCGAATTTCGTGCCGCTGATCGAGGCATTGCGCGAGCCGACGATACCGAGCGAGGGGACAGTGCCGAGGGCGGGATTGCCCTTGACGGCCAGCAGCGGCGGTGCGCCGTCGATCTGGCGCAGGGCAGGCGGATAGCCGGGTTCGCCGATGCCGAGGAAGCGGGCGCCGAAATGATGGGCGCTCGCAAGTTCCTTCTCCGCTTCCGCGACGGATGCGATGCGGATCGCGCGGGTGGAGCCGCCGCGGCGGGAAAGCTCGGGCAGCAGTTCGATCGCTGTCTCGGCCGAGCCGAATTGATTGATGAGATCGCGGAAGGTTGCAGGCCCGACATTGTCGCTGCGGATCAGTCTCAGCCAGGCAATCCTCTGTCGTTCCGTCAGCGCAATCCCGTTTCGTCCTGCGCCGGCGTTCGACATGCTTGTCCTATCCCTTTTCCCCGATCCGGCCTTCCGTGCCGGCCAAAAGCCGCTGGATGTTGGCCCTGTGCTTGATCCAGGTGATGATGCTCATCACCACGAAGAGCAGGCCGACTTTGCCGTATCCCGCTGCCAACAGTACAACCGGAACGACAAGCGTTGCAACCAGCGCCGAGAGGGACGAATAACGGGTGAGCTTGGCCATCGCCAGCCAGACTGCCGCGAACACGAGAACGATGACGGGGGCGAGCCCCAGCAGCACGCCGATATAGGTCGCAATGCCCTTGCCGCCCTTGAAACCGAGCCAGACGGGGTAGAGGTGACCGAGGAAGGCGGCGAAACCAGCAACAATACCGGCCTCCATCCCCCAACGTGAAGCAATTGCCGCAGCGGCAGCTCCCTTCAAGGCATCGAGCAGCAGGGTGGCAGCGGCCAGTTTCTTGTTGCCGGTGCGCAGCACATTGGTCGCGCCGATATTGCCGGAGCCGATCGAGCGGATGTCACCGAGCCCGGCCATGCGGGTAAGGATGAGGCCAAAGGGGATCGAGCCCAGCAGATAGCCGAAAACCAGACAGCCAAGTGTCAGCGGCAGTGCGAGCTGCCAATCAGCTATATCTGTCATCTAATGCCCCTCCCGAAGCGACTACGAAATTACCGGATCTTTTTATTCATACGCTCGTGCGGCAAGCAACATGTCGGCAAACCTTCGCCAGTCCGGTTCGGTCAAATCGACTTTACCCATATTTTGGTAATATCCATCGCTGTCTTTGGTCCAAGCCAGCATCGCCTGCAGGAACTTGGCCAACGTGGCATTTTCCCACTCTTCGCCATTCTCGCGACAATCCTGAAGAAACGAACTCAGAAACGAAACAAATTCGTCCTTCGTCTTTATCTGTCGGCTTTGGTCGCTCCAGTCATCGATCATTCAAAGGGGCTGTCCAGAGTAAACCAGTTTGCCCGCAACATAAGTGGCCACTGCCCGGCCGGTAAAGCGGGCATTTTCGAACGGCGTGTTTTTCGAGCGGGAGACGATCGCTTCTTTTGCGTAAAGCCAGGGCTCGTCGAGATCGATCACGGTGATGTCGGCCTTGGCGCCCGGCTTCAGCGTGCCGGCATCGAGCCCGAAAATCTGCGCGGGCCGCGTCGACAGCGCATCGATCAGGCGCATCAGAGGCACGGTGCCGTTGTGATGCAGGCGCAGGGCGGCTGGAAGCAGCGTTTCCAGCCCGATCGCGCCATCGGCGGCGTCGGCAAACGGCAGGCGCTTGGTGTCGACGTCCTGCGGATCGTGCGACGAGACGATGATGTCGATGGTGCCGTCGGCCAGCGCCTGGGTCATCGCCACCCGGTCGTCTTCGCCGCGCAACGGCGGCGAGAGCTTGAAGAAGGTGCGGTATTCGCCGATGTCGTTTTCGTTGAGCGTCAGATGGTTGATCGAGATGCCGCAGGTGACGTTGGCGCCGCGCTTGCGGGCGGTGGCAATGGCCTCGGCCGATTCGGGCAGCGAGATTTTCGCGGCATGATAGGCGGCCTTGGTCAGCCCGGCGATACGCAGGTCGCGCTCCAGCGGAATGATCTCGGCTTCGCGCGGCACGCCGGAGAGGCCGAGCCAACTGGCGAGCAATCCTTCGTTCATGACGCCGTCGGCGCCCAGATACCTGTCGCGGGTTTCGAGCGAAATGACTGCGCCGAATTCGCGGGCGTAGGTCATGGCACGGCGAAGGACGAGCGTGTCATGTACCGGGCGGCGGCCGTTGGTGAAGCAGACGGCACCGGCTTCGCGCAGCAGGCCGAACTCGGTCATCTCCTCGCCGTCGAGATGTTTGGTCAGCGCCGCCGCCGGATAGACATTGATCAGCGCCTTGTCGCGCGCGGTCTTCTGGACGAACTGCACCAAGGCGATATCGTCTATCACCGGATCGGTGTCCGGCATGGTAATGATCGAGGTGACGCCGCCGGCAGCAGCAGCCCGCGAGGCGGATTCGATGGTTTCGCGATATTCGCCGCCGGGTTCGCCGACGAAGACGCGGGCATCGACCAGGCCGGGCACGGCGACGAGGCCGTTGCAGTCCTTGACGGTTGCACCTTCAGGCATGCCCTGGTTCTGCGCCGTCTTTCCGGCAGCCAGGATCACGCCGTTTTCGACGATGATGGTGCCGATCTCGTCGAGATTACGGGAGGGGTCGATGATGCGAAGGTTTTTCAGGACGAGGGAGTTGGTCATGCGCGCGGCCCCTGGTTCTGCGAAAGAAGAAGCGTTTCCATCACCGCCATCCGCACGGCGACCCCCATCTCGACCTGTTGCTCGATGACGCTCTGCGGTCCGTCGGCGATCTCGGAGGCGATCTCGACGCCGCGGTTCATCGGGCCGGGATGCATCACGAGCGCGTCTTCCTTGGCAGCCTTCAGCTTTTCGGCATCGAGCCCGTAATAGCGGAAATATTCGCGCACTGACGGCACGAAGGAGCCGGCCATGCGCTCGCGCTGCAGCCTGAGCATCATCACGACGTCGGCGTCCTTCAGGCCTTCCTCCATCGAGTGATAGACCTCGGCGCCCATGTCGGCGATGCCGGAAGGCAGCAGAGTGGCAGGTGCGACGACGCGGACGCGGGCGCCCATCTGGTTGAGGAGAAGGATGTTGGAGCGGGCGACACGCGAATGCAGCACGTCGCCGCAGATGGCGACGATGATGCGCGACAGCTTGCCCTTGGCGCGGCGGATGGTCAGCGCATCGAGCAGCGCCTGCGTCGGATGTTCATGCTGGCCGTCGCCGGCGTTGACGACGGAGCAGGAGACCTTTTGCGCGAGCAGTGCGGCGGCACCGGCGGAGGAGTGGCGCACGACCAGCACATCCGGATGCATCGCATTCAGCGTCATCGCCGTATCGATCAGCGTTTCGCCCTTCTTCACCGACGAATTGCTCACCGACATGTTCATCACGTCGGCGCCGAGGCGCTTGCCGGCAAGTTCGAAGGAGGATTGCGTCCGGGTCGAGGCTTCGAAGAACAGGTTGATCTGCGTCAGGCCGCGCAGCGTCGAGGTCTTCTTTTCTCTCTGGCGGGAAATCTTGACGGCTTCGTCGGCCCGGTCGAGCAGGAGCGTGATGTCCTGTTCCGTCAAGCCCTTGATGCCGAGCAGGTGGCGATGCGGAAAGAAATCCATGGGGAGCCGCCTCATTTTTTCAAAGTTGCGTGGGTCTATAATGACTGTAGCGTGAACCGGCAAGGCGGCGGTGGCCCAAACGAGGCACATCCCCATGCTTTTGTGGCGGCTTTACAGCCTTGCGCAAATTGTTGCGGGAAGCATCGTTTATCCCGTCCCGGTGCTGTTCCTAAGCATCGGGACTTGGGTTAGAAACGCCACATGACTCTGAACCGAAATGAACAGAAACTTGCCGATCTGAACCAGCCGAAACCCTGGTCGGGGATCAATGCCTTTAGGTCCGATCCGCTGGTGGTCGATATCGCCGCGTCGAT
Source organism: Rhizobium herbae (assembly GCF_017873135.1). Classification (GTDB taxonomy): domain Bacteria; phylum Pseudomonadota; class Alphaproteobacteria; order Rhizobiales; family Rhizobiaceae; genus Pararhizobium; species Pararhizobium herbae. Next base: position 292,132 of record NZ_JAGGJV010000008.1, read on the forward strand.
GCCGCGTCCCTTGCGCGACGACTTCGAATCGATCGGGCGCTACGTGACCTCGCCGGAAGCCCAGGATCTGGCGCGCATGGCCAATGAGGGCGTGCCGAAGCTGCGCACCCATGGGCCGCGCGGCGAACGCCTCGACGTGGTCGAGTTTCATCCCGCCTGGCATGCTCTGATGCGCCGGTCGATGACCTCGGGCCTGCATGCGTCCGCCTGGGAAGATCTGGCCGACGAGCGCGGCCGTTCGCACAAGGCGCGCGCCATCCGCTTCTACCTGACGGCACAGCTCGAATGCGGCCATCTCTGCCCGCTCACCATGACCAGCGCGTCGGTCGCGGCAATCTCCGCGTCGCCCGCCGTCCAGAAGGAATGGGCGCCGAAAATCCTGTCGCGCAAATATGATTCGACCAACCGTCCATGGATGCAGAAGTCGTCGGTGACGATCGGCATGGGCATGACGGAAAAGCAGGGCGGCACCGACGTGCGCGCCAATACCTCGACGGCCGAGCGGGTCGGCGAGGGGATCTACCGGCTGAACGGCCACAAGTGGTTCATGTCTGCACCGATGAGCGACGCCTTCGTCATACTGGCGCAGACCCGCGATGGCCTCGGCTGTTTCCTCGTTCCGCGTCTGCTGGAGGATGGATCGGCCAACGGCCTGCGCTTCCAGCGGCTGAAGGACAAGCTCGGCAATCGTTCGAACGCGTCTTCTGAAGTCGAATTCTCCGACACGTTCGGCTTCGTGCTTGGAGCGCCGGACGCGGGTATCCGCACGATTCTCGACATGGTGACGCTGACGCGGTTGGATTGCGCGCTGGCCTCCGCCGGCATGATGCGCGCCTCGCTGGCAGAGGCGGTGCATCACGTGCGCGGCCGCAAGGTTTCCGGCAAGCCGCTGATCGCCCAGCCGATGATGACGCGGGTGCTGGCCGATATGGCGCTCGACGTCGCCGCCGCCAGCGCTTTGTCCTTCCGCCTTGCCGAGGCCTTCGACAAGGCGCGCGATAGCGCCGAAGACGCGGCCTATGCCCGCATCATGACACCTGTTGCCAAATACTGGAGCTGCAAGATCGCGCCCGCGTTGATCGCCGAGGCGATGGAATGCCTTGGCGGCAGCGGTTATGTGGAGGAGCGCCCCATCGCCCGACATTATCGCGAAGCCCCGGTCAATGCGATCTGGGAAGGCTCCGGCAATGTCATGGCGCTCGACGTGTTGCGCGTGCTGACACGCGGCAAGGATCTGTTCGAACTGTTGTTCCAGGTGATCAGCCGCGATCTCGGTCCGGCTGCGAAAAAGACCGTCGATGTGCTGCGGGCGGCGATGTCGCTCTGCGAGCGCGACGAAGGTGCGGCTCGCATGCTGGTCGAGCAGCTGGCGCTGGCTGCCGCCGCCGCCGAACTTTACCGGCTCGGGGCAGGGCGCATTGCCGATGCTTTCCTCGAATCCCGGCTTGCCGCCGGCTGGCGCTCCACCTACGGCATGCTCGATTCGCGCTTCGATTCCGCCTATATCGTCGACCTGCTTTATCCGGCGGCGATATAGCCGGTCACGGTCAGTACCAGCGGAATGCTGAAGAACGAGGCGACGGTCTGGATTGTGGCGACGGCCGCGTAGAGCGGCGCGTCGCCGCCCATCTGCTTGGCGAGCAGGTAACCGTTCATCGCCGTCGGCACGCTGGCGCCGAGCGCGATCACCAGCAGGGCGTCGCCGCGAATACCCAGAAGATAACTCGTGCCGACCATGAAGACCGGCATGATGATCAGTTTCAGGAAGACGGCGAGAAGGGCGACAAGGCTCGGTTTCAGCGCGTCCGACACTTTCAGGCCTGCGCCCACCATGACGAGGCCGAGACTGAGCGAGGCGCTCGCCAGCATCTCGATGGCGCTGAGCACCGGGCCATAGACGGCAATCCCCAGATAATTGAGCGCGATACCCAGCACAGAGGCGACGATCAGCGGATTGGTGGCAATCTTGAAGGCGAAGAACCTGAGCCCCTTCGGTCCGCCATTAAAGCCGATGAGCACGCCGATATTGTAGAGATTGATCGGGATGATCACCAAAGTCATGACCAATGCCGTCAGGCTGAGACCGATCGGACCGTAAAGCTTCTGCGCGATGGCAAGCGCCATGAAGCCGTTCCAGCGTGTGGCCGTCTGGAAGATCGAGGTGAAGGATGCCGACGAAACGTGTCTCGCGCGCAAAACCGGCCAGAGCGACAGCAGTGCCACCGACATCAGCGTGATGCTGCCGATCGTCGCCAGTGCCGTCGCGTCGGGTTTCATGCCGGCGAAATTGGCTGTCGCCAGTGTCGAGAACAACAGAGCCGGGAACAGCACATAGTAGCCGAGCTGCTCCAGTCCTTCCCAGAGTGTGAGGTCGATCAACGGCGAGCGCTTCAGCCAGACGCCCAGCGAGACGAGCAGGAAGATCGGCAGGATGCTTTCGAAGATGATCGTCATGGGGGAAAGGCCTGAAGGAGGGAGGTGTTTCACCGATAGCCCCTTGTCCACAGGCCGGCAACCGGACCACGCGGAAATTAACCTTAACAAATGGTTTACGTTGCGCCGTCAGGGTTAACGGACAAGAGTAGGGCGTGAAGAGAAATTAACGATTTCCGGAATGGAGCACGTTCGGTGAGAACTGGCTTGACGATCATCATGATGATGTTTTTTGCGAGCCTCGCGCTCGATCTGGCTGTCCCGGCCCTTATCCTTGTGGGCCTGCTTGCGCTGGATTGGGCATCGGCCCGGTTCAAGGGCGGCGCGGTCATGCAGGGGAGGCCGGCATGAAGTGGTTCCTGATCCTCTGGGCGTGCCCCATCATAATTCTCACCGGCTGGTACGGCCTTTCCTACTACGACATGAGCTTCGGCATCTTCATGCTGACGCGCCAGGCGCACGATCTAGTCTTCGCCGTTTATGGCAATGTGCTCGGCCTGCCGCCTGAAACCATTCCGCCGCTGGTCGCCCGCGCCATCGCCTTCGATAGTCTGGTCGTCTTTGCGATCATCGCCTATCGCAAGCGCCGTGAAATCCGCGCCTGGTACAACGGGCGCTTTCCGGCAGCTCAGCCTTCTGAATCGAAGGCTGGACCCTTTGCCAAGGATGCCAACCTGTCCAGCGCGCCCTGAAGAATGAAGGAGGCGGCCGCCGAATCGATCCGGTCGGCCCGCTTCTTGCGCGATACGTCCATCTCGATCAGCACGCGTTCCGCCGCCACCGTCGACAGCCGCTCGTCCCAATAGACGAACGGCAGGTCCGTCTTTTGCTCCATGTTGCGCACGAAGGCGCGCGTCGCCTGGGCGCGCGGCCCCTCCGAACCGTCCATGTTGATCGGCAGGCCGATGATGAAGGCGGCGATCTTTTCTTTAGCGGCCATGGCGACCAGCGCTTGCGCATCGATGCCGAATTTCACCCGCCTGATCACCTCGCGCGGTGTTGCGAACCGTCGCCCGAGATCGGACACGGAAATGCCGATCGTCTTGGTGCCGAGATCAAGCCCGCAGATCGCCTGGCTGGGAGCAAGGGTGGATGCGAGATCTTCGACGGTGAGAACAGTCATGTGATTTGCCGATTCTGTCTTTAAGGATTAGTCGGGTGATCCATATCCGCATCCCGCCGGCAAATCATCCCCGCCGCTCAATCAAGGAGTATTTTCATGAAGATCAAATGGCTCGGACATTCCGCTTTTCATCTCGAGACCGCCAAGGCGAAAATCCTGATCGATCCGTTCTTCACCGGCAATCCGTCCTTCGACGAATCGTCCCGCAAGGATGCCGCGGCCGGTCTTACCCATATCCTGCTCACCCACGGCCACGGCGACCATGTCGGCGATACGATTGCGCTGGCGAAGGAAACCGGTGCCACCGTCGTCGCCAACGCCGATCTGGCGGCGTGGCTCGGATCGAAGGGCGTCAAGGCGATCGAGATGGGCAATACCGGCGGCACCATCCATCTCGGCGGCTTTTCCACCACCTTCGTCAACGCCCTGCATTCCTCGGCCCAGTTGACGGAAGACGGCGTGTCGCATTCGCTCGGCAGCGCCAACGGCCTGGTCCTGCATTTCGAGGACGAGCCGACGCTTTATCACATGGGCGATACCGACATTTTCTCCGACATGGCGCTGATCCAGGAGCTGCACCAGCCGGAAATCGGCCTCGTGCCGATCGGTGACCGGTTCACCATGGGCGGTGCCGTGGCGGCGCTTGCCTGCCGGCGCTTCTTCAAGTTCGGCAGCGTTCTGCCTTGCCATTACGGCTCCTTCGGCATCATCGACCAGACGCCGGAGACCTTTGTCGCCGGCATGGACGGCGCATCGACGAAGGTCGAGACACCTGCTGTCGGCGGTATTGTCACCGTCTAAACGGCCCAGGATGCATTCCCCCGTTGCGTGGCAGCAATCCGGCCATTATAGCGGGGGAAAGTTCCTTGAAGACCGGAGACACCCATGTCCGTAGACCTCGCCACCGTGAAGCGCGTCGCGCGCCTTGCCCGCATTGCCGTCACCGAAGAAGACGCACAGCGCATGACCGGCGAACTGAACGGCATCCTCGGCTTCGTCGAGCAGTTGTCCGAGGTCAATGTCGATGGCGTCGAGCCGATGACCTCGGTGACACCGATGGCGATGAAGAAGCGGGCGGACGTCGTCACCGACGGCAACAAGGCCGACGATATCGTCGCCAATGCGCCGAACGAGGACCGGAATTTCTTCCTTGTCCCGAAGGTTGTCGAATAAGCCTTCACTGCCGCCGCCCGAACGCACCCGATTGTTGAAAGCCTGCCATGACCGACCTGACCCGCCTGACCATCGCCGAAGCGCGCACCAAACTCGCCGCCAAGGAAATTTCCGCCGTCGAACTGACGGAGGCCTATATCGGCGCGATCGATGCGGCCAATGGCGCGCTGAATGCCTATGTCGTCACCACGCCGGACAAGGCACGCGACATGGCAAAAGCGTCTGACGCCCGTATTGCTGCCGGCAAGGCCGGTGCGCTTGAAGGCATTCCGCTCGGGATCAAGGATCTGTTTGGTACCGAAGGTATCCACACCCAGGCCTGCAGCCATATTCTCGACGGCTTCAAGCCGAAGTATGAATCCACCGTTACCCAGAACCTGTGGAACGATGGCGCCGTCATGCTCGGCAAGCTCAACATGGACGAGTTTGCCATGGGCTCGTCGAACGAGAGTTCCTATTACGGCCCGGTGAAAAACCCCTGGCGCGCCAAGGGCTCTAACGTCGATCTGGTTCCCGGCGGTTCCTCCGGCGGTTCGGCCGCAGCCGTTGCCGCGTTTCTCTGCGCCGGTGCCACGGCAACCGATACCGGCGGCTCGATCCGCCAGCCGGCCGCGTTTACCGGCACGGTCGGCATCAAGCCGACCTATGGCCGCTGCTCGCGCTGGGGCATCGTCGCCTTCGCCTCGTCGCTCGACCAGGCCGGCCCGATCGCCCGCGACGTGCGCGACGCGGCGATTCTTTTGAAGTCCATGGCGAGCGTCGATGCCAAGGACACGACCTCCGTCGATCTCCCGGTGCCGGACTATGAGGCGTCGCTCGGCCAGTCGCTGAAAGGCATGAAGATCGGCATTCCGAAGGAATACCGTGTCGACGGCATGCCGGAAGAGATCGAAACCTTGTGGCAGCAGGGTATTGCCTGGCTCAGGGACGCCGGTGCCGAGATCGTCGATATCAGCCTGCCGCACACCAAATATGCGCTGCCGGCCTATTATATCGTCGCACCCGCCGAAGCCTCATCCAACCTTGCCCGCTACGACGGCGTTCGCTATGGCCTGCGCGTCGATGGCAAGGACATTGCCGACATGTATGAGAAGACCCGGGCGGCCGGCTTCGGCACCGAGGTCAAGCGCCGTATCATGATCGGCACCTATGTGCTGTCTGCCGGCTATTACGACGCCTATTACCTGCAGGCCCAGAAGGTCCGCACCCTGATCAAGCGCGATTTCGAACTGGCCTTCCATGCCGGTGTCGACGCGATCCTGACGCCTGCGACCCCATCCTCCGCCTTCGGCATCGCCGACGAGGACCTCGCGTCCGATCCGGTCAAGATGTACCTCAACGACATTTTCACCGTGACGGTCAACATGGCGGGTCTGCCGGGCATCGCTGTTCCCGCCGGCCTCGACCACAAGGGCCTGCCGCTCGGCCTGCAGCTGATCGGCAAGCCGTTCGAGGAGGAAACGCTGTTCAGGACGGCGCATGTCATCGAGCAGGCCGCCGGCAAGTTTTCGCCTTCAAAGTGGTGGTGATTGGCGGATAACATTCGCTTCACAGGCTTGAGTTCGCATCGAAGGGACGTGTTTGGATTGCAACACGGCCCTTCGTCACTTCTACGGTGCGCGACATTGCGTTTGCAGCAATCCGTCACGGCGAATGAACCTGCGCTTGCGGGTGGACATTATGCAGTCACGCAAACCAGAAGTCGCTCGCACTCAGATCATTCACGCCGGCGATGGTGAGATCATTGTCAACATCGAAGTGAATGATGCTGCTCCCCCCGGATGAATCGATGTCCAGATCGGCAAAATTGTGAATGTCGATTGCCCCAAGGGCCTTTAGGTCGATGATATCCTTGCCCTTTTGAAAGTCGGCCATGTCGTGCCCATTTTGCGGGGCGAAGACGAACCGGTCGGCACCGCTTCCGCCGAGCAGGGTGTCGTTGCCAATGCCGCCAGTCAGCGTGTCGTTTCCGTCTCCACCCTTGAGGACATTCTGCGAGCCGCCGAAAACGGTGAGATGATCATTCCCCGAACCGCCATCCAGAAAGCTCGCTCCGACAGAGTTGCGCGCGACGGTGGCCAAGAGTGTGTCGTTGCCGGAGCCGCCGAACAGATGGTTTTCCGCTTGAGAACCATCTGTCACATCGGCTTCGGCCTTCACTGAGAGAAGGGCCTTGAGATGATCGTTGCCGGAACCTCCGTCCAGGACATTCGAAACGTCGTACAAGCTACGGTGTGGAAAGCTCGGCCCGCCGTGAGCATCGGCATCGAGGCACGCCGTCAGAGCGTCCTTTCCATCGCCGCCCTTCAGCTGGTTTAGCGCCTTGACAAATCCGCCACGCGCGGTGGAGGCTGCACTGAGACTGTCATCTCCCTTGCCTCCATCCAGGCGGTTGGTGACATCCGTGGCGGCGTTCTCGCCATCGGTGGAATGCGTCGCCTTCAGGACGTCATTGCCTCCATCACCCCAGAGTTCGTTGATGCCCACCGGTGCCCGCGAGTTTGAATCTGTCAGATTGTATGCTCGCAGCACGTCATTGCCCGTACCCCCGTGAAGGGCGTTCGACACCAGTTCGGTGGCATTGGACACCCCCATGGCTGAGGCATCGAGAACATCGTTACCGTTCCCGCCGCTGAGAGTGTTGATGGCCTTGGCGATGAAGCCGTTGAACTCTGTCTTGGCCAGAGCGGTGATGCGATCGTCACCCGAACCGCCTGCGACGGAATTCATCGCGATGTTGCCGTCAAGTGCGCCACGGGTGTCGGCAACGACATGGATCGTGTCGTTGCCGCTCCCGCCGAGAACGCGGGTCGCTACGGTCACATTGCCGAATACGGCGAACACGACATTGGCCTTTGCGGTGATAACATCGTTGCCCTGGCCGCCGTCGAGCAGGAGCTTCGCGGTCAAATCGTGATCCTGAATGGTCGCGTCTCCGCCCCGAAGGCTTACAATAGCATTGAGAGTATCGTTGCCTGCGCCGCCGCTCTGGATTGCACGTCCATGAACAGGTTGAGTGCCTTGTAGTGGTACGACGATTTTGGTCGTCAGCGTGTCGTTACCGCTGCCGCCGAAGAGCGTCGTTCGGTTGAACGTGCTCCTCAGTTCGTCATTGCCGCCAAGGCCGAAGACAATGTCGCCTCCTGCCTGTGCGCTGAGCGTGTCGTTGCGATTGGTGCCAACGATCACATTGTCTGGATCGATAAGGAATGGCCACTCAATCGTCGCAAGATCTGCAAGGCGCTGGTTGGTGCTCGCTGCCCGTTGAGCGAACAGGCTTTTCGTTTCGCTTAAAACCACCATCTTCTTCTCCGTCTTGGTAAATGCTGCCGGTATCCCAAACACTTCCCGAGCCTCCGGGGGTATGATCGTGTCTCTGGCAGGGGGCGGGATAGTTAGCGCTATGCAGGCAGGCCGAAGAGAGAATCATCGCCTAAAGCAGCGATGGTTTCCAGCAGCGCAATGGTTCTCATTTGGGTGCAATTTCATCTGAATTGATGAGCCGTGTAGGTCAAAAGTACTCAGTTCTCGGATGAGCCAAATGGAGAAAGCCGTAATGATAACGAATTGCGAGAAAATCTGAGGCGTCAGATTGGTCGATTGCGAGAACGGTGATGGCGTACGCGCGGCGGCTTCTGGAATAAAACCAGGACGTGTCTGCGACTCGCCAAGAATCGATTCGGATGGTTTCATGGGATGAGAGAGGTGCTTCATGATTGTCACCCGCCATGCCCGGCAGGAAGATGTATCCGCGCTCGTCGACATAGGTCTGCAGGCGTGGGAGAGGGCCGTGTCCGGCCTTGTCGACGCGCAGGGCATGCGCCGTGTCGCGGAACTGTCGTTTCTGTCCTTCCTGAGATCGAGTTGGTTTTCGGTCAGTGTCATCGAGAGTGGCGGTACCGTCGTCGGCTGGGCGGCCCGTGAAGATCGCGATGGCAACATCTCCGATCTCTGGATAGAGCCCGCGGCCCAGCGCAGCGGTCTCGGCTCTGCGCTGCTTGCGGAGCTGGAGAGCAGGATCCTTGCCGAGGGCTTTGGCGCTGCCGTCATCAAGACGCATGCGCAGAACACCCAGGCGATCGGGTTCTTTCGCAAGCATGGATATTCGATCAGCTCGCTCTCAACTGCCTACGCGCCCAAACTCGACAGGGACGTCGAAACGGTCGGCATGACCAAAACTCTGGAAGAGCCTGTTGTCCAATTGGGGCAGCAGTGGTTTTGAGCAGAACGCTCATATGCCCGGAATCATGTATCGATGTCCCGGCGAGAGCGTTCATCCGCTCCCGCCGGGATATCTCCGTCAGCGGTTGTTCAACTGCGCCCGCACAAGAACGAGGCCGCGTTGGGTGATCCGGTAGGGTCTGCCGCCGGAGGAGGAGATTGCCTTCTTGCGCTTCAGCTTGCGGAAAAGCTCCAGCCCGAAATCGGGATAGAGCCAGCCGTCGCGCGTGAAGCATCGGGCCTGGTCGATCGTTTTACCGTTTAAGCGGATGATTTCGATGCGCCCGCCCTGGGCCATGAGGTGAAGAATACGCTGTTCGTCGCGTGAAATGTCCATTGATGGTGAGATCCGAAAGGCGTTCGGTTGAACGCATGAAAACGGGTCTGGCGTTCGGTCGAACGTCAGGGCTTCGTTTTCCGGCCCGTGCGCGCAAAAGGTTTTGCGGGCAGGGCCCTCAGGCAATCTCAGACAAGGAGAACATCAAAACTCCATAAGGACGACCGCTTTTTAAGCGAAAGAGGAGAGCGTCGTCAAGAATGCGCTGGGAACATCAGCGACTGATGAAGCCCAAGCCCCGCCATCACGCCATCGGCGGAAACGAGCGTGATGTTGCCGAACGCGCGGGCAATGTCGCCGGCGGCGTAGACCCCCGCGACACTGGTCGCCTTCATGGCGTCCGTGGCGATGATCTTGCCGGCGGCGGTTTCCTCCAGCGCGCAGCCGAAGGTCTGGGCGATGGTGCCGCGCATATGTAGGTCCGGCCCGACGAACAGCGCCTTGACCTCGACGCTCCGCCCGTTCTCCAGACATACCCGCAACATCTCGCCCGTGCCCGTCTCGATGGCGCTGACAAGGCCTGCCTGCAGGCTGACCTTGCGTCTTTCGAGAAGAGCGAAGGCGCCCTCGTCCGGCTCCGGCATGCCGTTGGTAAACAGGGTGACATCGCCCCAGTCGGCAACCACGGCCGCCTGATGCGCCGACATCGGATGCGTTGCCAGAACGCCGAGCGGCCCGCCGCCGATTTCATAGCCGTGGCAATAGGGGCAATGCAGCACGGTCTTGCCCCAGCGTTCTTTCAGGCCGGGAATCTCGGGCAGGCGGTCTTCCATGCCGCTGGCGAGAAGCAAACGACGCGTGGCGATGCTGTCGTGTCCCGCAACGTGAACGCGGAAATCGTCGATCATGCCTTCCGCAGAGAGAGCCTCGCCTTCGATGAAGGTCACGGTCGGATAGGCGGCGAGCTGCGCCCGCGCATCGGCCAGAATCTCAAGACCCGATTTGCCGTCGAGCGCCAGAACGCCGTGTGAATGCGCGGCAAAACGGTTGCGCGGTGTTCCACTGTCGATGATTGTGACACGCCGTCGTGCACGGGCGAGAATGTAGGCTGCGGACAATCCGGCAAAACCGCCGCCGATGATGATTGCGTCCTGTTGCATGGTCTTTCCTTTCATGGCTCCGCCGGCCGGACGCCCGAGAGGGAAACCGGATGGCGAACGACTGGAGATGGTCAATGTCAGCCGAGCTGTTTCAGCGTGGCTCTGTGTTCGGCAAAGCGCCGCTTGAAGTCGTCGGCGAGCGTGGCAAGCGTGACTTCGCCCAGCCGCGCGATCAGCATCGCCTCGGCATCGCGGAATGCATCGTCCAGGGCATGATTGACCGCCTGTTCGACAAGGCAGCCGGGGCTTTCGCTGACATTGCCCATCTGGAACAGCATGGGCTCGCCAAGGGCGGCATAGATATCGCGCATGCTGACGTCTTCGAGTGCCCGGGCGAGCGTCCAGCCGCCGCCATGGCCGCGGACGGAGGTAACGAGCCCGGTCTCGCGCAGCCCGGCCATGGTGCGGCGGACGACGACGGGATTGGTGTGGAGGCAGGTCGCGAGCTCTTCCGACGTCATCGGACGATCGCGCTCTGCCATGTGCAGCAGCGCGTGCAGCACTGCGGAAAGGCGGCTGTTTCTTTTCATGTAATAATAATAGTTACGAATAGGATCGCGTGTCAAGCCGGATCGAAAATTCGAGAGACGGTGGGGCAGCAATTATCTGATGAAAGCGAGAGCGTATGGAAACCAGATAGGGGCTGAAAGCCATGCCGCAAGCGCGGCGATATGAAGGGTGACGATCAGCATGAGCTCGGTGCGAAACGGCTCTTTCCGCGTCTTGTGTCGAAGCAGCTCTTGTCCCGCGACAGCGCCGAGGCTGCCGCCGATCAGCGCGAGGCCGAGTAGTCTGCTTTCCGGCACGCGCCAATGCCCTTCGCGGGCCGCGTCCTTGTCCCACCAGAAGACGCAGAAGGTGATGATGTTGATCAGCAGAATGATCAGGACGATGGTCTGGCTCGTTGTCATGGTTTCATCTTGGCAGGCAGGTCTGAACGGACTGCAAACGCGCCGTCTCCGGCGGGTTTGCATGACCTTCACGCGCGACAAGCCTTGCACGCCATAGCCAATTGTTCTACCCAGAGAAACACGAATTTAAGCTTACAGAAGAGCATTCCATGACCCTCGTCGACGTCCGCATCTCCGAACCGAAACGCTATATTCCCGGCGCCACAGGCGACTGGGAAGTCATCATCGGCCTTGAAGTCCATGCCCAGGTGACCAGCAATTCGAAGCTGTTTTCGGGTGCGTCGACGACGTTCGGCAACGCGCCGAACTCCAACGTTTCGCTGGTCGACGCGGCGATGCCCGGCATGCTGCCCGTCATCAACGAGGAATGCGTCAAGCAGGCCGTGCGCACCGGTCTTGGCCTGAAGGCCCAGATCAACAAGCGCTCGATCTTCGACCGCAAGAACTACTTTTATCCCGATCTGCCGCAGGGCTACCAGATCTCCCAGTTCAAGGATCCGATCGTCGGCGAAGGCAAGATCATCATCTCGGTCGGGCCCGATCGTCAGGGCCAGTTCGAGGATATCGAAATCGGCATCGAACGGCTGCATCTGGAACAGGATGCCGGCAAGTCGATGCACGACCAGAGCCCGACCATGTCCTATGTCGACCTCAACCGTTCAGGCGTGGCGTTGATGGAAATCGTCTCCAAGCCGGACATGCGCTCGTCGGATGAAGCCAAGGCCTATGTCACCAAGCTGCGGTCTATCGTGCGTTATCTCGGCACCTGCGACGGCAACATGGACGAGGGCTCGATGCGCGCCGACGTCAACGTCTCCGTGCGCCGCCCCGGCGAGGATTTCGGCACGCGCTGCGAAATCAAGAACGTCAACTCCATCCGCTTCATCGGTCAGGCGATCGAATACGAAGCCCGCCGCCAGATCGGCATTCTGGAGGATGGCGGCTCGATCGACCAGGAAACCCGCCTGTTCGACCCGAACAAGGGTGAGACCCGCTCGATGCGCTCCAAGGAAGATGCGCATGACTACCGCTATTTCCCCGATCCGGACCTTTTGCCGCTGGAATTCGACGATGCTTTCGTCGCGGCGCTGAAGGCCGATCTGCCGGAACTGCCCGACGACAAGAAGGAGCGCTTCGTGCGCGACCTCGGCCTGTCGATCTATGACGCCTCCGTCCTGGTTTCCGAAAAGGCGATCGCCGATTATTTCGAGGCTGTCGCTGCCGGCCGCGACGGCAAGATCGCCGCCAACTGGGTGATCAACGATTTGCTCGGTGCCTTGAACAAAGCCGGCAAAGGCATTGAAGAGACTCCGGTTTCGCCCGCCCAGCTCGGAGCCATCCTCGACCTTATCAAGTCCGAAGTCATCTCCGGCAAGATCGCCAAGGACCTGTTCGAAATCATCTGGACCGAGGGCGGCGACCCGGCCGAACTGGTCGAGTCTCGCGGCATGAAGCAGGTGACCGACACCGGCGCCATCGAGAAGGCTGTGGATGAAATCATCGCCGCCAACCCGGATCAGGTCGCCAAGGTTCAGGCCAAGCCCTCGCTTGCCGGCTGGTTCGTCGGCCAGGTGATGAAATCGACCGGAGGCAAGGCCAACCCGCAGGCCGTACAGGCTCTGGTCAAGGCCAAGCTCGGCATCGAGGAATGAGCAATTCCAGGAAAAGTGTGAAGCGGGTTTCCGTCCGGAATTGCGATTGAAAGGCCCAAAACATGTTCTTCGTCCGCACAGCGTCAGAGCGTGATCTCGTAAAGGTGAGCGCGCTTCTCGGCGAAACCTGGCACGCGACCTATGACTCGCTCTATGGCGCCGACAAAGTGGCGGAGCTGACGGCGAAATGGCATTCGGTGCCGGCGCTGAAGATACGGCTGGCCCGCAAGAATGCCGAATTCGTGGTGGCGGACAACGGCAAGGACATCGGCGGTATGGGCTATGCCGCCATGTCCGAAACGCTGAAGAAGGGCGCGGTCCTGCATCAGCTCTACGTGCATCCCAGGTTCCAGCGCCAGGGTATCGGCCGCGACATGTTCGCCGAACTCGAAACCTGCTTTCCCGATGCCGAATTCATGCAGCTTGAGGTCGAGCCGCAGAACCATCCGGCCATCTCCTTCTACGAAGCGCACGGCTTTGTGAAAATCGGCGAGACCACGAACTGTGGCGACGGCCAGTCGGGTATCCCGGCGATCATCATGGAAAAGCCGCTCGGTTGAGCAGTTTGCAAACTGCGTTCCGCGCCGTTGTCACATTTCCTTCTTCATCCACTGGCAAGCCTCGGGACGAAAACGGGAATCTGATGAAATGCGCGGACCAGAACTGAGATTGTCGATCAGGAAGGCTTATCGGGGCGATCTGCCGGACATCATCGCATTGTTCGCATCGGACACCGTCGGCGGCCATGGCGACACGAACGATCCGGACGCTTTCGCTGATTATCTCGCGGCATTTGAGCGCATCACGGCAACACCCAACGAGGCGCTGTATGTGGCTGTGCTGGACGGAGAGGTGGTAGGCACTTTCCAGGCCACGATCCTGACGACGCTTGTCGGCCGTGGCAGCTCTAATTTGATGATCGAGGCTGTCCAGACGCGCCACGACGTGCGCGGCAGGGGGATCGGCGAGGCGATGATGCGGTTTGCTGTCGATGCAGCCCGTGCTCAAGGTTTTTCCAAGGTGCAGCTGACATCGAACAAGGACCGCAAGGACGCCCATCGTTTCTATGAACGTGTGGGTTTTGAGCCCTCCCATCTCGGCTTCAAGATGCGGTTGAAATGACGCTCCAGCAACGGAATCACTGGACAAGCGCCAGGCTGCGCGGCATAAGCGGAACAGCACTCTAGGATATCCCGCGCGGTTGTTTGGCGCGGTCAAGGACGGACATCATGAAGTCTCTGCTGCAGATTTTTACCTGGTGGAATGGACAGACGATCGGCACCCGCTTCCACACGTGGCGCTTCGGCAATCGCGTCGGTTCGGATGATGCCGGCAACGTCTACTATCAGGGCGGCAAGGATTCCGAAGGCCGCACGCGCCGCTGGGTGATCTACAACGGCTATGCCGACGCCTCCGCCATTCCGCCGGGCTGGCATGGCTGGATGCATCACCGCACCGATGTGTCGCCGGCCGACGAAAGCTACAAGCCGCGCGAATGGCAGAAGCCGCACCAGCCCAACGGCACCGGCTCCGCGCAGGCCTACCGGCCGCCGGGCTCGATCAGCGCCGCCGGCGAGCGTCCGCGAGTCACCGGCGACTACGATGCCTGGACGCCGCGCTCCTGAGCCGAATTTAACGGCAGGATCTTTTCCGGGATTGTTGATTGCACCGCAGGCATCATGCCTCGGCCACATTTGATGTTTAGCGCCTGATGCCCGGCAATTTGATCGGGAATCGCGCGGGAGACGGGCATTCATGGTAGTTTCAAGTCAGCGAATTCAGATGCGCCGGATTATTGCGGCCGCTTCCCTGTTCGCGATTGCCGGTGCCTCGCTTCTGTCGATGACAGCTTCCGTCGAGGCTGCGCGGATCACCAATCCGGTCGCGGTCTTTTCCGGTATCGACAAGATCACCGGCCGTATCACAACCTTCGACGTCTATATCGGCGAGACCGTCCAGTTCGGTGCGCTGCAGGTGACGCCGCGCGTCTGCTACAGTCGCGACGATACCGAGGCGCCGAAGACCGATACCTTCGTCGAGGTCGACGAAATCACCCTCGACCGCAAGATCCGCCGCATCTTTACCGGCTGGATGTTTGCCGACAGCCCGGGCCTTAACGCCGTCGAGCACCCGGTCTATGACGTCTGGCTGAACAGCTGCAAGGCAAAGTCCGACCTGCCGCCGCCGGATTCCGCTGCCAAGCAGTAGCCCGCAGAATGGTGGTCGCCCGGCTTACACCGGGCGATATGATCAGGCGGACGGGGGCGTTTTTTGTCCGAACAGGCCTTTGGCAAAACGGACGATGGCGCCGCCGGCGATTAGCAAGATCACGCCTCCCTTTTTCAGGAACGCCAATGCAATTGCCAGGAAGCCTACCTTCGCCGCGATCTTGGCGCCGGCGCCGGCGGCGATAAGGCCCGCCATGCCGTAGGCGGCCAGTTTGTCGCCATCGCGGAAATCTGTATAGGCTTTTCCGGAATCGAAGGTCGCGATCTTTGTCATACTCGGAATGCTGGCCTTGATCTCGGGCAGCTGTTCGAGGCCAGCGACGAAATTCAACTCCAGAATCCCTTCGCGTCCCAGGATGCGGAGCGAGTAGTTCAAGGTATGAGGTGAGTTCGCATCCTTGCCGAAAAGCAGATCGCGTGCCCAGTGCAAGGTGTGGGCGGATTTCTCGTAGAATGGCGGGGACGCCCAGCCGACCAAGGTGATCGGGTCGTAGCCATCCTTCTCACGCTGGAGATTTCCTTCGATCGCGGCTTGTTTCAGTTCGGTGAGAAGTGCGTCGAAATCAGTTGCCTGCGCGTCGATGTCCGAGACATAGCCATCATCCACGTAGTCGATGACGGACCCCCAGGAGTCCGATGATTCCGGTGCATACTTGACCGGGAAAATCATCCCCAGGCTGCCCTCGGCAGCAGCGGGCGGGTTGCCCCAAAGCTGGGTCAGGACGCGCGCTGTGTCGGCCTGATTGAGGAAGTAGAATTCCGCCGGGATGTTCAGCTTGGCGTGAGCAAGCGGCAGGTCGACGATGCCTTGCTTGTAGTCAAGAGATTCAACCAGTGTTTTCAACTCGGCCGGAAGCTCCGCTTCGCGTCCAAAAATTTCCCGGTAGGTCTTTGCTTCGGCAAAAGTGCACGACCACAGCAGCAAGGCGGCTGAAACAATAAGCTTTTTTGACATTCGATTGGTCCCCGATCTCCAAACTATCAATAGCTCAACGAAACGGAGAAATTCAACTGGAGGATGTCTCAATCAACATCATTGGTTAAAACTGGAGATGCGGCGACGCAATCGCCCGCGCCAGCATCTTTTCATAGCGCGCCTTCGGCACATCGACGGCGCCGAAGCTTTTCAGGTGTTCGGTGGTGAACTGGGTATCGAGCAGTTTGAAACCGCGTGTGCGCAGGCGCTCGACCAGATGCACGAGGCAGATTTTCGAGGCATCCGTCCGGCGCGAGAACATGCTTTCGCCGAAGAAGGCCGAGCCGAGGGATACCCCGTACAGCCCGCCGACGAGCTCGTCCCCGTCCCAGGCTTCGACCGAGTGAGCGTGTCCCATGTCATGCAGCGTGGCGTAGAGCGAACGGATCTTGGCGTTGATCCAGGTGGTCGGGCGATCCGGGGCAGGGGCGGCACAGCCCTTCATCACCTCTTCGAAGGCCGTGTCGAAGCGGATGTCGAAGGGCGCGCGGCGAATGGTTTTCGCAAGGCTCTTGGAAACGTGGAAATCGTCGAGCGGGATGATGCCGCGCAGTTCCGGCTCGACCCAGAAGAGTTCGGGGTCGTCAGCTGAATCGGCCATCGGGAAAAGCCCGATGGAATAGGCCCGCAACAGCAAATCCGGTGTAATGTCCGGTTGCCTGCTGCGGGTCCCTTTCATTCAAAACCTCATTCGACCGGCTGGGCCAGATAGTTTTCCAGCCAATGGATATCGTAGTCGCCGTTGGCAATGTCCTGATTGTTGATCAGGTCCTGGAACAAGGGCAAGGTCGTCTTGATGCCGTCGATGACGAATTCGTCGAGCACGCGGCGCAGGCGCATCATGCATTCGACGCGGGTGCGTCCGTGCACGATCAGCTTGCCGATCAGGCTATCGTAATAGGGCGGGATCTTGTAGCCTTGATAGGCGCCGCTATCGACACGCACGCCGAGACCGCCGGGCGCATGGAAATGCGTGATCGTGCCGGGTGAGGGCACGAAGGTGCGCGGATCCTCGGCATTGATGCGGCATTCGATGGCATGGCCGGAAAAGACGATTTCGTCCTGCGTCACCGACAGGCCGCCGCCGGAAGCGACGCGGATCTGCTCGTGAACGAGGTCGATGCCGGTGATCGCTTCGGTGATCGGATGCTCGACCTGCAGGCGGGTGTTCATCTCGATGAAGAAGAACTCGCCGTTCTCATACAGAAATTCGATCGTGCCGGCGCCGCGATATTTCAGCTTGCGCATGGCATCGGCGCAGATTTCGCCGATCTTCATCCGCTGCTCGACGTTCAGTGCAGGTGAATTGGCTTCTTCCCAGACCTTCTGGTGGCGGCGCTGCAAGGAGCAGTCACGTTCGCCGAGGTGAATGGCGTTGCCTTCGCCGTCGCCGACGACCTGGATCTCGATATGACGCGGCTTGCCGAGGTATTTTTCCATGTAGACGGCATCGTTGCCGAATGCGGCCAGAGCCTCGGAACGGGCGGTCGAAACCGCCTCGGACAGTTCCTCCTCGTTCTTCGCCACCTTCATGCCGCGTCCGCCGCCGCCTGCCGTCGCCTTGATGAGGACCGGGAAACCGATTTCCCGGGCGATTTCCAGGGCATTCTCGGGCTTCACTTCGCCGGCGGAACCGGGAACGACCGGAATGCCAAGCGACTTGGCGGTTTCCTTGGCCGTGATCTTGTCGCCCATGATGCGGATATGATCGGCGGTCGGGCCGATGAAGGTGATGCCGTGGGCGTCGAGGATATCGGCGAACTTGGCATTTTCCGACAGGAAGCCGTAGCCCGGATGCACGGCGTCGGCGCCGGTGATCTCGCAGGCCGCGACGATCTGGTGGATGTTCAGATAGCTGTCGCGCGACGGCGGTGGGCCGATACACACACTTTCGTCGGCAAGACGCACATGCATGGCATTGGCGTCGGCGGTTGAGTGGACCGCGACGGTCGCGATGCCGAGTTCCTTGCAGGCGCGCAGGACCCGAAGGGCGATTTCGCCGCGATTGGCGATGAGAATCTTGGAAATCATCTGTGCGGCCTATTCGATGACAACAAGCGCTTCGCCATACTCAACTGGCGCGCCGTCTTCAACGAGGATTTCGGTAACCTTGCCGGAGCGGGGCGCCGGGATCTGGTTCATCGTCTTCATGGCCTCGATGATCAGGATGGTCTGGCCTTCCTTGACGGTGGCGCCGACTTCGACGAAGGCGCGCGAACCGGGAGCCGGGGACAGGTAGACCGTACCGACCATCGGCGCGGTAACTGCGTTCTTGGAGGCTCTTGCGGTTTCCGCGGCGGCAGCAGCGGCAACGCCGGTTGACGCAACCTGAACCGGTGCGGCGGCCGGAACCGGAGCGGATACGTATTGCGGCGTACCGGCACGCGAAACACGAATGCGCAGGTCGTCCTGTTCCACTTCGATTTCGGTGAGATCGGTTTCGTTCAGGATGTTGGCGAGATCGCGGATCAGCGTCTGGTCGATCGCGGGTTTCTTGTCAGCCATGGATATGAGCCTCGTGTTCTTTTTATTTCGTGTGTTGCGTGAGTGTCTTTAGCGCATTGAGCGCGAGAATGTAACTGTCGGCACCGAAACCGCAGATCACGCCTTTGGCGGCAGGAGCCAGCATCGATTTGTGCCGGAATTCCTCGCGGGCATGAACATTGGAAAGGTGCACTTCGACCACCGGAATGCCGATCGCCTTTGCCGCGTCGTGCAGCGCGATCGACGTATGAGTATAGGCACCGGCGTTGATGGCGATACCCTGGGCCACGCTGCCGGCCTCGTGGAACCAGTCGACAAGATCGCCTTCATGGTTGCTCTGGCGGCAGACGACCTCAAGACCGAGCGTCTTGCCATGCTCCACGCACATCGCTTCAATGTCGGCCAGCGTCTGCCCACCATAGATGCCGGGCTCGCGTTTGCCGAGCGCGTTGAGGTTGGGGCCGTTCAGCACGAAAATAGTCGATGGCATAAGGGATCGGGTCCGATAATCGAGCGTTACCTATAGACGCATGGCCTGCCGAGGAAAAGCCCTTTGGTCTCCGGCGGAATTTGTCCACAAGCGATCACATTTCATCCTGCGCAAAGGACCGATCAGCAGACGGTCTTGCCGCAGGTACGGACATTGGTGACCTTGGTTTCGATCTCTTCAGCACCCACCGCGCCGTAAACGGCTTCCTTGCCGACGACGTAAGACGGCGTGCCGGTAATGCCGAGACTGTTGGCAAGCGTGTAGACTTCCTTGACGGCGTCGTCCTGGGTGTTCTCGCCCATCTTCTTGCGCAGGTCAGCCTCGGACACGCCAAGACCCGTGGCAACGGCCATCGCCGTCTCCTCGTTGGCGCGATCCTCGCCGCCGAGCAGCGCGCGATGGAAGTCGCCGTACTTCTCCGGTGCGATCGCCCGGAAGGCGGTGCTCACCTTGTGGGCCGCCATCGAATCCGGGCCGAGGATCGGCAGTTCCTTCAGCACGAAGCGGACATTCTTGTCCTTTTCGAGGATGGTTTCCATGTCGGACAGGGCGCGTTTGCAGTAGCCGCAATTGTAGTCGTAGAATTCCACGATGGTGACGTCGCCGTTCGGATTGCCGAGCGTGACGTCATAGGGCGATTGGAAAATCTCTTTTTCATTGTCGGTAATGGCAGCTTGCGCCTGCTGCAGCTGCTCGTCGGCCTGCTTTTTCTTCAGGGCCTGTTGCGCTTCCAGCAGGATTTCCGGATTGGCGACAAGGTATTCCTTGATGAAATCGCCGATCTCCTGCTTCTGCTTGGCGTCCAGCGCATTGGCACCCTGTGGCAGGGCTGCGGTCGCCGAAAGCAGGATGAGCGAAGCGGCGATGATCTTGCGAGCGTTGAATGCCATATAGTCCTCGTTGTCTTTCTTTGCTGCAGTCTGTCGTTCAAGTGTTAGGGCCGGGTCAACAGGCTTGTTTGAAAGACAACATGATTTCCGCGCCAGCATAGGATGGCGCGGCGCCAAACGAAACCGCAAAATCGGCGGAAATGCGGCGCTCGCGCACTTGTGAAGGCCTTTGCGATCAGGCACATGCGCTGACATGTCGAAAACACCGAGGATGTGCCGTTGAAGCCGCTTTCCGCCCGCAGTTCCGTCGAACCCTTCCACGCCATGGATGTTCTGGCCGAGGCCACCAAGCGCCGCGAAGCCGGTTATCCCGTCATTTCCATGGCGGTGGGCCAGCCGAGCCATCCGGCCCCCAAGGCGGCGCTCGAGGCGGCGCGAACGGCGCTCGATCACGGCCGGCTGGGTTATACCGACGCGCTGGGGACTTCGTCGCTGAGGATGGCGATCGCCCGGCACTATCGCACGCGGTATGGCGTCGATATCGATCCGCAGCGGATTGCCGTGACGACGGGATCATCGGCAGGCTTCAATCTGGCCTTTCTGGCGCTGTTTGATCCCGGCGATTGCGTTGCCATCGCCCGGCCAGGTTATCCGGCCTACCGCAATATCCTGGCAGCGCTCGGCCTGACCGTCGTCGAGGTCGAGGCGGGTGCCGAACGCGGGTTCACTCTCACGCCGGAAAGCTTGGAGGCCGCGGCGGTAAAAGCCGGCAAACCGCTGAACGGCGTTTTGCTCGCAAGCCCGGCCAATCCGACGGGAACCGTGACGGGCAGGGCGGGGCTGAAGGCCTTGGCCGATTATTGCCATGAGCGCGGCGTCGCCTTCATCTCCGACGAGATCTATCACGGCCTGACCTTCGCGGGCGAGGAGACGACGGCGCTTGCCGTGACCGACGAGGCGGTGATCGTCAATTCCTTCTCGAAATATTACTGCATGACCGGCTGGCGGATCGGCTGGATGGTGCTGCCGGAAAGCCAAGTGCGCGCCTTCGAGCGCATTGCCCAGAGCCTCTACATCTCGCCGCCGGAACTGTCGCAGATCGCGGCGGAAGCTGCCCTCGGCTGCGAGGCGGAGTTGGACGTCTACAAGGCATCCTATGCCGCCAACCGCGACCTGCTTTTGAAACGCCTGCCCGAGATCGGCTTTACCATCGCATCGCCGATGGACGGGGCATTCTACGCCTATGCCGATGTCAGCCGGTTCACCAATGACAGCATGGAGTTCGCCCGCAAGATGCTGGCCGAGATCAATGTCGCAGCAACGCCGGGGCTGGATTTCGACCCGTTGGAAGGACACCGCGCGATGCGGTTTTCCTACGCGGGCGCGCCAGTGGACATGGCTGAGGCGATGGATCGCATCGCCCGCTGGCTGGCATGATTGCCGAATGATGTCAGGCGATTGCACGGTTTTTCGGAATCGGTCTGTGACGATGTTGAATCAGGCTGTGAAGCGGACTTGTCTTTGCCGCGCGCGCCTTTCAGGCGCCGCTATGCCCGCCCGGCGAACGCCCATCGATCTGAGATCAGCTTGAACCGCTTGTCTTAGCGGCAAATGCGGACGGTCTTGACGGCAGGATTGCCCCACTCATCCGTTGTGCGGACTTTTCTGGTCACGCAGACCGGCTGGAAGGCTGTGTCGTAGCTCCTGTAGTAGTAGTCGTTGTAACGCTGGCGACTGCTAACGCCGGCATGAGGCGTTGCTGCAAGGGAAACCGCCGGAATGGCGGCAAGGGCTGCGGCGACAATGAAACGTCGCATGATTGTCTCCTCTGGTTGACGCCGGGCGAACCCATCTCGCCCAGTGTGGCGCACTCTCTCACAGTCGCGGTATTTTCACTGTTCCTTATGGAACAGGCGCTGAAACGAAAAAACCGGCCAATCGCTTGGCCGGTTTTTCATGTGTGATTGTCAGATGCGGCTCAGAAGAAGCCGCGCTTCTGCCACCAGCCGCCCTTCTTGGGCTTTGCCGGCTCGCCGTCGCCATCGTCCTTCTTGACGGTGGACGACTTGACCACGGGTTCGCTGGCGATCGTGTCGATATCGCGGTTGGCGCGCACCGGCTTCGTTTCGTCCAGCGAAGCGGCAGCCTTCTCGATCGCGGGCTCTTCGGCGACCGTAACCTCTTCCGGCTTTGCTTCCACTGCGGCCTGGGCATCTGCGTCAGCGCTCACAATCGCAGCATCCTCGACAGCTGTTTCTTCCACGGCAGCGACGGCCTTCTTGCGGCTGCGCTTGGGCTTGGCGGGTTTGGCGTCTTCCTCAACCACCGGCGCTTCAGCAACGTCTTCAGCGGCGACAACAACAACTTCCGTTTCGATGGCAGCCGGAGCTTCCAACTCGCTCGGAGAACCGTCTTCGCCGTTCGTTTCCCCGTCGGCTGCAAGGTTTTCACCTTCAGCCTCGTCCGGACGGTTGCGGCGACCACCACGCTTGCCACGGCGACGGCGCTTGCGCTTCTGGCGTTCTTCTTCGCTCAGGCCTGCTTCCTGTGCATCTTCGGCACCGGCCTGTGCGACAACCTCGTCGCCTTCGTCCTCGTCGTGGTCCCCATCCGACGCATCGTCGGCGCGGACGCCGGCCTCGGTAGCCTGGTCGCCACCCGGGCGGCCGCCACGCCGCCGCCGGCGACGCTTGCGCTTGCGGTTGCCCTGGTCGTCGCTCTGAGCAGCCGGTTCGCGTTCGGCCCGCTCCGCCCGCTCGGGCTTGGCCTCGACCACGACTTCTTCCTCGTCGTCGATATCCTCTTCGATGACGATATCATCATCCTCGTCGATTTCAGGCTCGAACTGGATGATCTGATCGATCTTGACCGGGTTTTCGACGGCTTCGCCGCGATCGATGGCGAAATGCTGGGCGCCGACATGGGCGTCCGCCTCGATGATGATCTGAACGCCAAAACGTTCTTCGTAATCGACGATCGTGCCGCGCTTGTGGTTGAGAAGGTAGAGCGCGATATCCGGCGTCGTGCGCACGGTGATGTCGTGCGTCGTGTTCTTCAGCAGGTATTCCTCGACGCCGCGCAGGACATGCAGGGCAACGGAGGACTGCGAGCGAACGTGACCGGTGCCGTTGCAATGCGAGCAGACCTGCATCGTGCTTTCAAGCACCGATGCGCGGATACGCTGGCGCGACATTTCGAGCAGGCCGAAATGCGAGATGCGGCCGACCTGGATGCGGGCGCGATCGTTCTTGAGATGATCCTTCAGGCGCTTTTCAACAGAGCGGTTGTTGCGCTTTTCTTCCATGTCGATGAAGTCGACGACGACGAGACCGGCAAGGTCGCGCAGGCGCAGCTGACGGGCGACTTCTTCTGCAGCTTCCAGGTTCGTCTGGAGTGCTGTATCCTCGATCGAGTGTTCGCGGGTCGAGCGGCCCGAGTTGACGTCGATGGCCACCAGCGCTTCGGTCTGGTTGATGATGATGTAGCCGCCGGACTTCAGCGTAACCTGCGGTACCAGCATGCGGTCGAGCTGGGCTTCGATGCCCGAGCGCGAGAAGATCGGATGCACGTCGCGATAGGGCTGAACCACCTTGGCGTGGCTCGGCATCAGCATCTTCATGAAAGCCTTGGCTTCCTTGTAGCCTTCCTCGCCGGCAACGATGATCTCGTTGATATCCTTGTTGTAGAGGTCGCGGATCGAGCGCTTGATCAGGCTGCCTTCCTCATAGACGAGGCAGGGTGCGGTCGAGGACAGCGTCAGCGTGCGGACGTTTTCCCACAGGCGCATCAGATATTCGAAGTCGCGCTTGACCTCGACCTTGGTGCGGTTGGCACCGGCGGTGCGCAGGATGACGCCCATGCCCTGCGGCACGTCGAGCGCGCGGGCAATTTCCTTCAGGCGCTTGCGATCCGGCAGGTTGGTGATCTTACGGGAAATGCCGCCACCGCGCGCAGTGTTTGGCATCAGAACCGAATAGCGGCCTGCGAGCGACAGGTACGTGGTCAGCGCCGCGCCCTTGTTGCCGCGCTCTTCCTTGGCCACCTGCACCAGCAGGATCTGCCGGCGCTTGATGACTTCCTGGATGCGGTACTGCTTGCGCGGACGGCGGTTGACCTGCCGGTCCGGCACTTCTTCCATGGCGTCTTCGGCGCCGACGGATTCGATGATTTCCTTTTCCTCGTGATGACCATCGTCATCATCGTCGTCATCGCTGTTGCGGCGACCGCCGCGGGTCTCTTCGGATATGCTGTCGGTATCGACCATGGCAGCCATTTCGCCGCCCGAACCCTCTTCGCCGTCAGCGTCCGGGGTCGTCTCGGCAACTTCGGCAGCGGCCTTCTTGGTCCGGCGCGGGCGCTTTGCCTTGGTCTTCGGCTTTTCTTCTTCCGCAGCGACGGCAACAGGCTCGTCCGCGGTCTCGACGATTTCGACCACGTTGTTGTCCGCAGCCGTTTCCGCCAGTTCCTCTTCGGAATCCGGGCCAAGGTCGGTGCCCGTCTCGACATGCTCGATGTCGTCGTCGCGGCGCGCTTCCTCGGCTTCCTGCCGGAGCAGGGCCTGCCGATCGGCCAGCGGGATCTGGTAATAGTCGGGATGGATTTCGGCGAAGGCCAGGAAGCCGTGGCGATTTCCGCCATAGTCAACGAAGGCCGCCTGCAGCGACGGCTCTACGCGCGTGACTTTTGCGAGATAGATATTGCCGCGTATCTGTTTCTTGTGTTCGGATTCGAAGTCGAATTCTTCTATGCGGTTTCCGCGTACGACAACGACGCGCGTCTCTTCAGCGTGAGACGCGTCGATAAGCATTTTCTCTGCCATGTAGGTGGTGCTCCTCGGCGCACCCTGGAAACCGCAGGAAAATAGCGTCCCGAAGGAGACTTTCCAGACAGCTCAGGTTTTTCGCCGGATGTAGATGTTCCTGTAGGGGCGAGGAGGTGGTCCAACAGCCAGACGGCAGCCGGAACGGTTTCGTTCCGTGGCCTGTTTACTTCTGACCGATACTGCTGGGACAACGTCAATGACCAAACAAGAATGCCAATATATTAGGCCCTGAAGGCCCGATGAATGTGCCCGGTCACGGGCCTTCGGTGATCGTCACCATAAACGCTCCGGCCACCGCCGGAATTTCACGATTCAGCATGCGAGGAAAAAGTGGAGCGACGGCGGATGAAGCGCGACTGCTTGTCCGAGACGTGATCTGTATAGAAACGGTTTTACCCGTCCCGATCACGCTCTGGCGCCAGGGCTTAAAAAACCCTTTGGCTGCCGGTCGTCGATTCTATCCCGTCAACACTTTCTCCCTGTGAAGCTTTTATGTTTTCTATGTCACAATGGCAAGGGAAAAGCCGGAACGGCCATAATATTGATTGATTCGCTTGTCGGTGTGTGTACTGCCGGAGTGCGGGTTTTTGGCTGCCTCAATGTCTGTTTCTGGAGTTGGATGACGACAGCGGGCGTGCCTTGTGCGCGGCAGGCAAGGTTCGGTTAACCATATGGCGTCATGGATAGTCGGAGCGGCGGCTCGCCATGTGCACCGGCTATGCCTTGAGATGGAACGTCGCATTCGGGTTATCAATGATGCGTTCATCGGGTGTTCGATGAGATATTGGCGACAAGGGATAGCGGATTTGATCCTATCTGCGATGATGCGACGGTGCCTTGTTGGCCTTTTCTTGCTGGGTTCGGGTCTGGTTACCCATGCCGCGGATGCGCCGTTGCTTGCCTATGGCGCGCGGATCGCCGGCGACGACGCCCGCACCAGGGTGGTGATCGATTTCGATCGCAAGCCGGTTTTCTTCGTCCACTATGTCGCCAATCCCACGCGCGTCATCGTCGATCTGCCCGAGACATCGTTCGGATTGAAGCCGGAAGACCTGAAGGCGAGGGGCCTGTTTACGGAAATTCGCTATGGCGCCATGGGTGCCGGTAGTTCTCGTGTCGTCCTGACGGCGAAAAAACCGGTGGCGATCACCGTCGCCGACGTGAAGGCGGACGAGGGCGGGAAGGGATTCCGCCTCGTGCTCGACGCGGAGCGAGTGACCGAGGAGCGTTTTTCCGGCCTTCTCGAAGAGCAGAAATGGACCGGTACCGTTGCGTCCACGAAGACCGGGCGGCTGGTTGAGCCTCCGACCGCAGGCTCGTTCGTCGTCGCCGTCGATGCCGGGCATGGCGGTATCGATACGGGCGCGATCGGCAGCGATACCAAGATGGAAGAAAAGAGCGTTACGCTCGCTTTCGCAGGCGAACTGGTCGAGACCCTCAACAAGGAGAGCGGTATCAAGGCTTTCCTGACGCGGGACAAGGACGAATTCCTGTCCCTGCCGGAGCGGGTGCAGATCGCCCGGCAGCACGGTGCCAACCTGTTCATCTCAATTCATGCCGATACGCTCAGGCAGCACGATATTCGCGGCGCAACCGTCTACACCATTTCCGATAAGGCATCCGACCATCTGGCCGCCAATCTTGCCGAGCGTGAAAACCTGTCCGACGAGATTGCCGGCGTCTCCTTCAAGACCGAACCGGCAGAGGTCGCCGACATTCTCATCGATCTGACGCGACGCGAGACACAGGCGTTCTCGGTCAATCTGGCACGCTCCGTCGTCTCCTCGTTCGAGGGGCAGATCAACCTGATCAACAATCCGCACCGTTATGCCGGCTTCAGGGTCTTGCAGGCGCCTGACGTCCCGTCGATTCTGCTCGAGCTTGGCTTTTTGTCCAACAAGCAGGACGAGAAACTGCTTGTCGATCCGGCCTGGCGCCGGAAGGTCGCGGGTCTTCTGGCTGTTGCCGTGCGCAGCTATCGCAGCGGGGCAGTGGCAAACGGCGGTTGAAACGGCTTTTGTGGGTGTTGCCCGTCGTAATTCCGTAGCTTTGACCGGCAATAACGTTTGTTGTAATTTGTGTCGCCGGGGTAACAGCGATATCGTTTTCAAGGGGATGGGATGCGTTTAATGCGCCGCAAGCCCTATTTTGCTCACAATCCGGTCGCTATCCGGAAACCTGAAGTGTGCGATGGGTGATCTGGAACACGATGGCCGATCGTAAGCGTGCAACGCGCAAGAGGTGCGGCCGGCTTTCCAGCGGCGACCTTCATTCGCAGTTTAATTTGTCGGCGTGATTGCATTCGGGCAAGGTGCGGGGTAGGCCCACCGGGAACGTGTGCTGCGCACAGGGAAACGATAACAGGGTACCGGTAGCTGGCTGATGATCAGACTGATTGGATATTTTTTCGGCATTGGCGCATTTCTGGTGCTCGGCGTTGCCGCGGCCGCTGCCATCTACCTCGGCCATGTGACCAAGGATTTGCCGGACTACGAGGTTCTCAACAGCTATGCGCCGCCGGTAACGACGCGCGTGCATGCCGGCAACGGCGCGCTGATGGCCGAATATGCGCGCGAGCGTCGCCTTTATCTGCCGATCCAGGCCGTTCCGGACCGCGTCAAGGCCGCCTTCATTTCGGCTGAAGACAAGAATTTCTATCAGCATCCCGGCGTTGACATCACCGGTCTCGGTCGCGCCATTTTCGTCAACCTGCAGAATTTCGGCTCCGGCCGCCGCCCCGTTGGCGCCTCGACGATCACGCAGCAGGTTGCCAAGAACTTCCTGCTTTCCGCCGACCAGACGATCGACCGCAAGGTCAAGGAAGCCATCCTGTCGTTCCGCATCGAGCAGGCCTACAGCAAGGACCGTATCCTCGAACTCTATCTCAACGAGATTTTCTTCGGGCTGAATTCCTACGGCATCGCCGGCGCAGCGCTGACCTATTTCGACAAGTCTGTCACGGAACTGACGATTGCGGAGACGGCCTATCTGGCCGCTTTGCCGAAGGGACCGTCGAACTATCACCCGTTCCGCCGCGAAAAGGCTGCGCTTGAGCGCCGCAACTGGGTTATCGACCGCATGGTTGAAAACGGCTACGTCACCAAGAGCGACGGCGATGAGGCCAAGACCCAGCCGCTGGGCGTGACCGTCCGGCGTGGCGGTTCCCATCTGTTCGCGTCGGATTACTTCGCCGAAGAGGTCCGCCGCCAGATCATCCAGCGTTATGGCGACAATGCCCTCTATGAAGGTGGCCTGTCGGTCCGCACGTCGCTCGACCCGCGGCTGCAGGTGGAAGCCCGCAAGGCGCTGCAGAACGCGCTGGTCAGCTATGATGAGCGCCGTGGTTTCCATGGCGCGCTGAAGACGATCGAGATCGGTGGAGACTGGGGCGAGCCGCTTGGCAAGCTCGAGGCGCTGTCCGACGTTCCCGAGTGGAAACTCGCGGTCGTACTCTCCGTGGACGACAATGGCGCCGAAATCGGTATCCAGCCGGAAAAGGATGGAGCCGGCAAGGTTGGCACCGATCGCCTGACCGGTCACATTACCGCAAAGAACATGCAATGGGCCTATCGCTCTTCGACCGGAGATCGCAAGTCGGCGAAGTCGCCGGACGGCGTCGTCGGTCCCGGCGATGTCGTCTATGTCGAAGCGACCGACGAAGCCGGTGAATATCGCCTGCGCCAGCCGCCGAAGGTCCAGGGCGGCCTTGTCGCCATGGATCCGCAGACCGGCCGCGTTCTCGCCATGGCCGGCGGCTTCTCTTACGGCCAGTCGGAGTTCAACCGTGCGACGCAGGCGATGCGCCAGCCGGGATCATCCTTCAAGCCATTCGTCTACGCGGCAGCGCTCGACAACGGTTACACGCCCGCATCCGTCATTCTCGACGCACCCTTCGAGCTCGTCACCGGCGGCCAGGTCTGGCGTCCGGAAAACTACGGCGGCGGTTCGGCCGGGCCTTCGACACTGCGGCTCGGCATTGAAAAATCGCGCAATCTGATGACCGTGCGGCTTGCCAACGACATGGGCATGAACCTCGTTGCCGAATATGCCGAACGCTTCGGCATCTACGACAAGATGCTGCCGGTGCTGGCCATGTCGCTCGGTTCGGGCGAAACGACGGTGCTGCGGATGGTGTCCGCCTATGCCGTGCTTGCCAACGGCGGCAAGCAGATCAAGCCATCGATGATCGACCGCATCCAGGACCGCTACGGCAAGACGATCTTCCGTCATGAGGAGCGGACCTGCGACAATTGCAACGCCACCGATTGGGAAGATCAGGAAGAGCCGGTCATTACCGACAATCGGGAGCAGGTTCTGGATCCGATGACTGCCTACCAGATCACCTCGATGATGGAAGGCGTCATCCAGCGCGGTACGGCGGCCGGCAAGATCAAGCTTGACCGTCCGGTTGCCGGCAAGACCGGCACGACCAATGACGAGAAGGATGCCTGGTTCGTCGGCTATACGCCGGACATGGTCGCAG
Organism: Rhizobium herbae; assembly: GCF_017873135.1. Lineage (GTDB taxonomy): Bacteria > Pseudomonadota > Alphaproteobacteria > Rhizobiales > Rhizobiaceae > Pararhizobium > Pararhizobium herbae. The sequence goes on from NZ_JAGGJV010000008.1 coordinate 321,395, forward strand.
GCCTTTATCTCGGATTCGACAGCCCGGCGCCGCTCGGACGTGGTGCGACCGGCGGTGGTCTCGCAGCTCCCGTGTTCAACGACTTCATGCAGGCGGCGATGCAGGGGACGCGCCCGGTCAAGTTCGTCGTGCCTGATGGCATGAGCCTCATTCCGGTCAACCGCAAGACCGGCATGGCGGCTGCGGACGGCGATCCGGACACGATCATCGAGGCGTTCAAGCCAGGAACCGGTCCGGCCGACACCTTCTCCGTGATCGGCGGTGCCGACCAGTATATTCCGCCTGAAGAAATCCTGAAGGCGTCGCCGCAAGCGAATGACGCGATCAACCGCGGTTCAAGCGGCCTGTTTTAACGTCATCTTCCACCTTTCCCGCCGCCCGCCGTCTTTACATAAGCGGCGGGCGTCGCTATTCACGGCGCACATTCCATAAGAGCGCAAGAAGCAGGACCATGCGGACCGAAATCGAGAATATCGTCGACGAAATCAAGCAGGCCATAAGCCTGCTGAGGAGGCATCTTTGACTGGGATCAGGCGGTAAGACGACTGGACTGGTTGAACAACAAGTCGGAGGATCCGAACCTCTGGAACGATGCGGCCGAAGCTCAGAAGCTGATGCGCGAGCGCCAGCACCTCGATGACGGCATCAACAGTGTTCGTTCCTTCGAACAACAGATGCAGGACGCCATCGACCTCATCGAGCTCGGTGAGGAAGAGGGCGACGCCGGCATCATCAAGGAAGCCGAAGATTCGCTGAAGGTGCTGCGCATCGAAGCGGCCCGCCGCCAGGTGGAGGCCATGCTGTCGGGCGAAGCCGATGGCAACGACACCTATCTGGAAGTCCATTCCGGCGCCGGCGGCACCGAGAGCCAGGACTGGGCCAACATCCTGTTGCGCATGTATACCCGCTGGGCCGAACGCCAAGGCTACAAGGTCGAGCTCATGGAAGTCCATGACGGCGAAGAAGCCGGCATCAAGTCGGCGACGCTGCTCGTCAAGGGGCACAATGCCTATGGCTGGCTGAAGACTGAATCAGGCGTTCATCGTCTCGTGCGGATTTCGCCGTTCGACAGCAACGCCCGCCGTCATACCTCGTTCTCGTCCATCTGGGTCTATCCGGTGATCGACGATTCGATCCAGATCGACATCAACGAAAGCGATTGCCGCATCGACACCTACCGCTCGTCGGGCGCCGGCGGCCAGCACGTCAACACCACCGATTCGGCCGTGCGTATCACGCATATGCCCTCCGGCATCGTCGTGCAGTGCCAGCAGGAGCGCTCGCAGCACAAGAACAAGGCCAAGGCCTGGGACATGCTGCGCGCCCGCCTCTACGAAGCCGAACTGAAGAAGCGCGAAGAGGCAGCCAACGCCGAAGCAGCGTCGAAGAGCGATATCGGCTGGGGACACCAGATCCGCTCCTACGTGCTGCAACCCTACCAGCTGGTCAAGGACCTGCGCACGGGGGTGGCAAGCACCGCACCGGACGATGTGCTCGACGGCGACCTCAACGAGTTCATGGAGGCAGCGCTCGCCCACCGCGTCAATGGCGGCGCCGACGCTGTGGTCGACGATCTGGCCTGAGACTGAAGGACATTCCACGATATCGAAAAGCCGGGCACATTCATCGCCCGGCTTTCTTTTGGCGCTTGCAAGCCGTCAATTCGTTTCGCGCTCGACCTTGATGTCGCCGATGTCGTCGATCAGCACCGTCCAGGTCTCCGGCTCCGCCGCCGTCGGGTCGGTCTTCAGATAAACGGTCGCAAACAGCCCGGGCTGGTTTGCAACACCGTCTGATGTCTCGGGCCGAATGTCGGTGACATAGGCCTTCATCGCGGAAAATTCTTCGAGTTCTGCCGAAGAGACCACTTTCGGTCCCGCGGCGTCCAGGGCGATCTGCTGCAGAAAGATGTGGGCGTTGCCTTCGGGCTGGCGCACCGCGACAAGCTTGTAGTAGCCGCGCTGTGCCGGGTTCGATGAACCTGCTGCCGGTTGATTTTCCGCCGTCCTGGTTCCATTCGGATCGAGCACGTTCAAAGGATCGCCGCTTTCCTCCCAATATCCGGTACTGGTGACGAAAATGATATTGTCCGGCATCGGCACGGTATCGTCCGCGCGGGCCGGCGACCCCGCAGCGAGCAGCAGGGTCAGGCAGCAGGCGGCCAGAGAGAGGACAGTTGGAGAGCGGGCGGGAGACGAAATCCGCATCCGGCCGTCTTCGGCGATCGGTCGCGAGGCCACATCATGGTCAAGCGAAAGCGCACGGGCTGCGCTGGAGCATCGAATCTGGAGCATCGTCTTCGCCTTTGGTGAGCTCACTTGAAAAGCCGGATGCTCTGGTGCCCGTATCCCTGGCGGGCACCGAGGCACATTGGACTCTCGCACAAGTTTCGGCCGAAATCGATTCCCATTCAAGACTTTGCCGCAAAGCGCGGCACCGAATGCCCGTGTCAGTTCGAGAACTGCTCCGCAAGAATGCGGTCCGACCAGGAATAGTCGGGGTCGGACAGGATATGCGCCGTGATGTTTTCCGATTCGGCGATGCGGACCTGGACCACCGATTTGACCTCGACATGGTCGGCAACGGCGTTGACCGGACGTTTGTCGGGTTCGAGAATCGCGATATCGACGGTGACCTTGTTGGGCAGCAGCGCACCGCGCCAGCGCCGTGGCCGGAAAGGGCTGACGGGCGTGAGCGCCAGCAACGGCGCTTCGAGCGGCAGGATGGGGCCGTGGGCGGAGAGATTGTAGGCTGTCGAGCCGGCGGGCGTGGAGAGCAGAACGCCGTCGCAGATCAGCTCCTCGAGCCGCACCCGGCCATCGACGACAACCTTGAGCTTTGCCGCCTGGTAGGATTGGCGAAACAGGTAGACCTCGTTGATGGCGAGCGCCCGAAAGCGGTTGCCCTCCGTATCGACAGTCAGCATCTCTAGCGGCCGGAATGTGTTCTCGACGGCTTCCGCCAGGCGCTCGCGCAGGTTTTCGGTGCTGTAGCGGTTCATCAGGAAGCCGATCGAGCCGCGATTCATGCCATAGACCAGCTTGCCGGAGTTCATGGTCTGGTGCAGCGTCTGCAGCATGAAGCCGTCTCCGCCGAGGGCCACGATCACGTCCGCTTCCGCCGGATCCTCCTGGCCGTAAAGAGCGATCAGCTCCGCCGCAGCCGTCTGTGCTTCGTCGGTGGCGGAAGCGGCGAAGGCGATGGTTGTGAACGTGCGAGCCATGAAATGCCTGTATGGTGTGAAGTCGGATGCTCCGGATGCAGCGTCCTGAAAAAGCGGCCCGTCCGTCAGCCGGGCAACATGAAAGCATGCGCCGCCGCCGGCTATGCCAGCGGTATCATGCATAAAAGATCGCCGTGTGGAAGGGAAAGAATGGTGCGACGCCGTGGGGTGAAATCGAACTCGGGCAACGAGTAGGGTGCAATGGCGCGTAAAAAATGGTGCCCCCACCAGGACTCGAACCCGGGACCCCCTGATTACAAATCAGGTGCTCTACCAACTGAGCTATAAGGGCAGCACTTGCGGCAGGGAGTTAGCATATTCTGATCCTGTGTAAAGCAAAAATGCAGTGGGGCGGCTGCTTTTCCAGCTTCGACGCAGGCGTGCGTGCCGGGACAGCCGCAATCCGCCGTCCTCCAAGGGTGTGATCACGGAATGGGTTTTGTCCGGATGTTTGCCGGTGCGGGCGGCGGGCGATGGGCGTGGCGTTTCTGGAGCCTTGGTGGAATGAAGAAGACGGCGATGGCAATGGTCGCCGACAGGGCGCAGGCCAGCCAGAGCACGCCGGCGCCCAGCGCCCGTTCGAGAAATGCGCCGCAGATACCGCCCGCGGCCATTCCGAGCCAGGGGACGATTTGCATGGCCCAGTCGCGCCGGGGCGTGCCGACGATCCAGCTGCCGATGCCCCGGCCGAAGCGTGAAAGGCCGCCGGTCACATAGGTCAGTCCGATGGGCAATCCCTCGATGTGCTCGACGGCGGCATTGACCAGCCCCATGGCAAGCACGATCGCGTAGAACTGAAGCGTTGCGAAATCCGGGCCGGTGATCGTCGCAGCAAAGGCAAGCATGAGGGTGACCCAGGAAAGCACGCGGAAGGTGCGCCTGGCGGCATTGTGGGCGATGACGATGCCGAGCGCGTTGCCGGCGACGAACGTCAAGAGGGCGCCGAGCAGGATGACCGCATATCCCGCTTGCCCGTCGGCGAGCGCAACGGCGGCGCGGGTGGTATTGCCGCTCATGAAGGAAACGAAACTGCCGGCAATGAGCAGCCCTGCCGCGTCCGTCATGCCAGCGAGAAACGCGATGGCCGCGACAAGAGCGGTACCGATCGCGGTTCTTCGCCTGTGGATGATGCCCCGCCGCCGCTCTATCGTCATGATCCTGCCGCTCCCCGACGCCGCCGATTCGTTGATGGCATCAGATTGCGCGTTCCAGAACCGTCCGAACAGGGGGCGGTCGAAACGCCGTCATATTATTCCGCGGCCTCCAGCATCGCCGGGCGCGGGTCGATTTCCGTGCAGCGTGACATCGCGCCGGGCAGGTTTTCGGCGAGGAAGTCGATGAGCGCGCGAACCGAGGGCAGCATGCCGTGGCGCGAGGTGAAGACCAGATGGGCGATGGTGGCGTTCGAGGACCATTCGGGCAGCACCGGCATCAGGACGCCGGTCCGAAATCCCCGGCCGCAGATATGATCCGGCAGAAGCGCAATTCCAACCCCTTCGATGGCCGCGCGCTCGAGGATGCCGAAATCGCTGCAGCCGATGATCGGCTGGTGGACAATGTCGCGTTTCGTTCCGTCAGCATGGTTCAACTGCCAGGTATCGGAAAGATGCTGTTCGTTCATCGACAGCGTCGGCATCCTGCCCAGCGTGTCGATCGTCACGTTGCCGATCCGCGCCATCAGCGCCGGGCTTGCCGCGAGAAACTGGCGCGCCTCGCCAAGCTTGCGGACGATAAGGTTGTTGTCGGTATCCAGCTGGTCGCGCGCCCGAAGCGCGATGTCGATGCGTTCCTCGACCAGATCGATCCGGCGGTTGGTGGTTGTGATCAGCAGCCGCACGCCGGGATAACGCCGGTGGAAGGTAGGAAGAATATGCGCGACCATCGGCGTGAAGCCAATCGGGCAGGCGAGGCGCACGACACCCGTCGGCTCGCTCTTGGCCGCCGCAACAACTGCTTCGGCGGCCTCGACGCCGGACAGGATCGTTTCGCAGCGCTCGTAGAAGGCCTGGCCGATCTCGGTCACCCGCAGCTTGCGGGTCGAGCGTTCGAGAAGACGGACGTCAAGCTGCTGCTCCAGCCGCGCCACATGCTTGCTGAGCTTGGATTTCGGAATGTTGAGCACCCTTGCGGCCGAGGAAAAGCCCTTGTGCTTCACCACGGCGGCAAACAGCGCGAGATCGTTCAGGTCCTGCATGTCACACCTTCATTTCCATCGATGATCGACAATCATTGTTTCTATCAGGAAACGGCCTGTCGAAAAAGGGCCGGCTTATCGGCCGATTGTTTTAAATTCATATGTGATGCACCCCAACGCCACACAAGCACACGAAGGTGCCACCATGAACATTCTCCATATCGACTCCGGTATTCTCGGCGATCATTCCGTATCCCGCCGCCTGACGGCATCGATCGTCGCACGGATCAAGGCCGAGCGCCCCGGCGACAGCGTCACCTACCGCGATCTCGCCGCCCAGCCGCTGGCGCATCTCAACGGCTCGCACCTGATGGCGGCTTCCGCCAATCCGGAAGGGCTGGACGCGACACTGGTTTCCGAGCTGGATGCCGGCCGCGCCTCGCTCAATGAGTTTCTGGCTGCCGATGTGATTGTCGTCGGCGCGCCGATGTACAATTTTGCCATTCCGAGCCAGCTGAAGACCTGGATCGACCGCATCCTCGTTGCCGGAACGACGTTCCGCTACAGCGAGACCGGCGTCGAAGGTCTGGCCAAGGGCAAGAAGGTCATCGTTGCTTCGACCCGCGGCGGTCACTATTCCGGTGCTTCGCCGATCAGCGCCATGGATCATCAGGAAACCTATCTCAGCACCGTGTTCGGCTTTATCGGCATCACCGATGTCGAATTCGTCCGCGCCGAAGGCCTTTCCGTCAGCCCGGATTCGAAGGAAGCCGCGATCAGCGAAGCTGAAAAGGCCATTGCCGGCCGCGGTCATTTCGATATCGCCGCCTGATCATCCTTTGATTTGTTGAATCTCGAAAGCCGGGCACAGCGAGTGTCCGGCTTTTTGCGTCCGGTGAAGGACAGAAAAACGGCATTGTTCTTTTGCTGATCCATCGGCTACGGTCCACGGATATGCGGGAGGAGATTGCCGTGCGCCGAGTTCACGTTCTTGCCGGGCTGGTTCTGGCCATCCTGCAGCTTTCCCCCGCGGTCGCCGCCGCGGATCCGTTCGACAAGCCCATCGCCGTCGATATCGTCAAACTTCCCGCCGATCCGGACAACCCGTCGGCGGAACCGAAGATAACCTGCCGCCGCTATAGGGACTTCATGGTCAAGGAAGTCGATCTTGGCGAGGTCGGCGCCGAGACGCTGGCACTGATGGCACAGGACGCGGCATGTGGGCGGGAAGGGAGCGGCGAGCGGGTGATCCGAGACGACACCGCCGGATATTTTCTTGGTGTCGCCGGGCGTTTCGTCTTTTTCCGGGCAGCGGATGGATGGAATGGCGGTTTGTCATTTGTGGTCTACGACGGAAAGACGGCCATGAAACTCTTCGCCGATTCCCTGGCGATCGATAGCCTGTCGTCGATCAACGCCGGTGATGACCGTCTGTCCCTGCAGTTTCACCGCAACTTTACCTCGTCTTGCTCGCTCTATGCCGCGCCGCAACCATGCGCGAAACAGATTGGTACTGACACAGGTCTGGACCGTACTCGAATTCCAGATTGCGCAGCCGCTTACGAGGCGGAGATGAAGCGTACGCCGGACTATGCCGAAGCGATCAAGGCCTTGCCGAGCGTCATCGAGTATCCGGTAGAGCTTCGATGGGCAGCGAACGGGGCGACGGTGACACCGCGGGACGGGCCGACACGCTGCATGCTGCCGTCCTGACGCCGACTGGACAGGCTCGTCTTGAGCCGGTAGAGCCCGGATCACCGGCTCTTTCGGCCGACAGCACACGGATTGGAATCATAATGACGGATGTCAGGGACAGCAACGGTACAATTCTCGTCGAGGGTGACAACGTCACCCTGATCAAGGACCTCAAGGTCAAGGGCACGTCCGAGACCCTGAAGCGCGGCACGATGATCAAGGGCATCCATTTGACCGGCGATCCCGACGAGGTCGAATGCCGCCACGCCAAGATCAAGGGGCTGGTGCTGCGCACCGAATTCCTGAAGAAAGCCTGAGCGCACGGGATAGCGGCCTGCCGCAAGTCCGCTGTCGGCACACCCGTGGGGAGCGGCCACCTTTCGGGGCTGGACTGCCTGCGTTTTTGTATTAAACTTCGCTTATGAAAGGCGTTCCGGCACTCTTGATGGTCACGCTCGTTTCGGTCTTTGCCGGAACCTCTCCTGCTGCGTCCCTTGCGGCCCCTCCGGATGCGGGCTGCACATGCAGAAACCGCGATGGCTCGAAACTCGAACTCGGCCAGACTGTTTGTATCCGGGTCGGCGACACCGCCTATCTGGCGCGTTGCGAAATGGAACTCAACGTTACGACATGGCGCAAGCTCCGGGATGGTTGTCCCGAAGCGCGATTGTCTGTTGCCGTGCTGCCTTTGACGCAGTAGCCGCTCAGGCTTTGGCCAGGTGGCCGCGCGCAGCGTACATCGCTATGGCAGCGGCGTTCGACACGTTCAGCGACTTGATGGCGCCCGGCATGTCGAGACGCGCGAGCGCGTTGACGGTCTGGCGCGTCTTCAGCCGCAATCCCTTGCCTTCGGCACCGAGAACGAGGGCGATCTTTTCACCCGAAAGCGTCTGTTCGAGCGGTGCGGGACCTTCCGAATCAAGCCCGATCGAGACGAAGCCGAGCTTGTGCAACTCTTCCAGCGCGTCGGCGAGATTGGTGATCTGGATATAGGGGATCATCTCCAGCGCGCCGGAGGCGGACTTTGCCATCACACCTGATTCCGTCGGGCTGTGGCGTTGTGTGGTGATCAGCGCGCCGGCATTGAAGGCGACGGCCGAGCGCATGATGGCGCCGACATTGTGCGGATCGGTGACCTGATCGAGCACCAGAATAAGCGGGCTGTCTTTCAACGCCGAGAGACGGCGGACGGGCAGGGGCGCGGTTTCCAGCATCGCGCCCTGATGGATCGCATCGGGTCCGAGTATCTTGTCCAGATCCTGCGGCGTGACGATTTCCACGGGAAAGCCGAGGTCTTCGATCGGTCCCGTTTCCAGACGGATCAGAGCATTCTGCGTCACCGAAAGCTTGGTGATCTTGCGCTCGGGATTGTCGAGTGCCGCGCGTACTGTGTGGATGCCGTAAAGCAGTACCTGATCGGGTGCCAGCTGCGGTGCCTTCCAGTCGGGTGCGGCGCTCTTCTTGCGCTTGTCCTGTACGGGGGTTGGAATTTCACCACGCTCGCGCCGGGCATCGCGGTGGGCGCGCCGGAGGGTTGCGTAGTGGGTGTCTTTGGCGGGTCTGTCGCCGGGATTATCTTTGCTCATGCCCGTCTTATACTGAGGATAGGCCGCCCGTGGAACCGTTTTTCGCGAAATCGGGCGCTTGCGATCTTTATGGCGAATTTCGCAACTTTTTCTGAAGCGCCGTGTTGACAGGATGAAACGGGACCGTCATATACCCGGCGCAGATTGAAGGGCTGACTTGCCCCGGCAAACAACGCTTTGATCTGAAATGCTTGGTCGCTTGATCCCGACAGAATAATGGAGGGATGCCCGAGTGGTTAAAGGGGACGGACTGTAAATCCGTTGGCTCAGCCTACGTTGGTTCAAATCCAACTCCCTCCACCATTCTGTCAGACGGATCTTGACCCGCGGGTATAGCTCAATGGTAGAGCAGCAGCCTTCCAAGCTGAATACGCGGGTTCGATTCCCGCTACCCGCTCCAGCAAAGCCATCGATGGTCGCCATCCTCACGCTCGACTTCAAGACACGCTCGTAAGCCACGGATTTACGGCGATTTCCGTATTCTGCGACGTCGGCATTGGAATCGCGCCCGGCGATCCCCACATAGGCGTCATAAACGGGCTAAGGGCCTGGCGGGCCGCAAAACATTTAAGTCTTGCGCAATTCTTCCGAAACCCTTAAACGCCTCCCCAAACCGGCGCCGCCGGATGGTGCATTCTCATTGATCACAGGAAACTTGACCCCATGGCAAAGAGCAAATTTGAGCGCAACAAGCCGCACGTTAACATTGGCACGATCGGCCACGTCGACCATGGCAAGACGTCGCTGACGGCAGCGAT
>NZ_JAGGJV010000009.1 GCF_017873135.1 Rhizobium herbae
CCGCCTTTCACGCAGCCCCGGGGATTTCGCGCGCGTTTCGCCAAACCGTCCGGGCACCGGCCCCGCCTCGCCGGCAACGCAAACCGGTGTATCCTCGGCGGAACGAAGTCATGATGGCACGGAACCAAAGGGCGGGGATTTGCGGGGATGAATTTTTTTGGTGTGGCGCATGCGCTGGTGATGCTTGGGAGTGGATCCTCGGGTCAGGCCCGAGGATGACGGAGGAAAGGGGCGGATGACGGAGGGAATGAACGCGGATGACGGAGGGGATGGACGCGCGGTTTCAAACAAGGCACTTCGCATTCCTCGGTATCCGACGACTTGGCCAAACCCCAAAGGTCGTCATCCCCGGGCTTGACCCGAGGATCCATCCCCAAACATCATGCGGCAAGAATTTTGGCCCCGCACGACCGGATCGCGGGCGCCTTGCCTGCCACCTGCGATTGGACCTGCGATTTGACATTGACGTCTATGCCACTCGATCTTCCTGTTCATTGGAATGTCTCGGAACCCGTTCTCATTGCAAACACGTTTTCAAGTTTTATCTGGAAAGTCCTGTTGCCAAACGGGGCTCCTGCAATCGTCAAGGCGTTGAAACCCATAGACGACATTGCTGATGAACTTCGCGGGGCCGACTATCTGGCATGGCGCAACGGCAGGGGCGCAGTTCGCCTGCTCGGCCGCGAAAACAATCAGATGCTGCTCGAATATGCAGGGGAGCGCATACTCTCTCACGTCGTTGCCGAACAGGGCGACGGTCACGCGACCGAAATTGCCGCGGAGCTCATGGCTGAGCTGTATGCAGCATCAGATGAACCTCTGCCTTCCGCTCTTCTCCCGATCCGGGACCGCTTCGAGGCTTTGTTTCAGCGGGCGCGTGATGATCGAAATGCGGGCCGCCAAACGGACTATGTCGACGCGGCGATCCTTGCCGATCGGCTGATAAGCGATGCCACCAGACTGCGCGGGTTACATGGCGATCTGCATCATGAAAACATCATGCTCTCCGATCGCGGCTGGCTGGTGATCGATCCCGTCGGCCTCATCGGCGACGTAGGCTTTGGTGCTGCCAACATGTTCTACGACCCGGCTGACAGAGACGATCTTTGTCTCGACCCTCGACGCATCGCGCAGATGACGGATGTCTTCTCCCGGACTCTGGACATCGACCCGCGCCGGCTGCTTGACCAAGCGTTCTGCTACGGTTGTCTTTCCGCAGCCTGGAACGTGGAGGGAGACGACGAACAACGCGACCTCGCTATCGCGGCGGCAATCAGGCGGGTACGACAAACGTCATACTAGCAACGTCTCGTAACGAGGCCTCCGCGTCCTATTTGATTGCAACCCGGTCCGGACGGTCCATAATATGGCACCTCTCCGGCCGGGGAGGTCTTTCATGGAAGGACGACGGGCATGCCTGGAAGCTTCGATGAGATCCGCGATCAGCAGCGCGCCACGTGGGATCGTTTTTCCACCGGCTGGCAGAAATGGGACGAGCTGGTTCTCGGCTGGCTGGCTCCGTTTGGTGATGCAATGCTGCGGCGCGCGAATTTGCGTGAACACTCGCACGTCCTTGACGTTGCTGCCGGAACCGGCGAACCTGGCCTGACCGCGGCGGCTATGGTGCCGCGCGGGCGGGTGACCGTAACCGATCTCTCCGAGCGCATGCTGGCGGTCGCCGCCGAGAATGCAGCCCGCCGTGGCCTGTCGAATTTCGAAACCAAGGCATGCGACGCCGGAGCCTTACCCTTCCCCGACGCGCACTTCGACGGCGTTTTGTGCCGCTTCGGCTTCATGTTCTTTCCCGACATCACACTTGCCGCTCGCGAATTTGCACGGGTGGCGAAACCCGGCACACGGATCTGCGCGGCAGTCTGGAGCGGGCCGGACAAAAACCCGTGGGCAACGACGATCATGTCGACGATTGCTCGTCATGTGGAGATGCCCGCGCCGCCGCCCGGATCGCCGGGGCTCTTTCGGTGCGCCCCGGCTGGATTGATGCGTGCCGCCTTCGAAGAAGCCGGCCTGGCAGAGATCAGCGAGGAGGAGGTTTCATCCGTCATGACCCACCAATCGCCCGAAAGGTACTGGGACTTCATGACGGACATCGCAGCACCCGTGGTCGCGGGGCTTGCGAAAGCCGATATGGCGACGCAAGCGCAAATCCGCGCCGAGGTCCTGGCATTGGCGCGACAGTCCATGCAGGACGGCCAGGTACGGCTTCGTTCGACCGCGACCGTCATTGTCGGCACGCGGTAGAAACGTTCGCGAGAGGGGAGATCGGCGCGCTCCACGCCAACAGCGGATACTCGCACCTCGTCATCGGGAGCGGCAGCGACGCCGATGGCGCTACCATGGGCCAGGAGCAGCTCTCATATCAAGTCCTTCGTCATCGCCAACAAAGGCACTTGCCGCGTACGGTCTTCGGGCGTAAATGAACAGCAGTCGCGAAAAGCGACCGCTTCCCTTGATCCGCCCAGTAGCGGAGTAAACAGGTGGACGAATTGTCGTCCAGGCGGTCAAGCACACGCCACCCATGCGCTTTCAAGCATGGCTCGGCCAGCGTTCCCAAAAAGTACCGCCTGACAGCGTCGGGCCCAATCGCAGCCATCGGCGCCCAACGGCGCTGCATGCGCGCGTTCATCGGAACACGTCATGAACAAACCACTCATCGTCATCTTCACTGCCATTGTCCTTGATGCCGTCGGCATCGGCCTCATTTTTCCTATCCTGCCTTCGCTGCTGGAGGACGTGACCCACGCTGAAAACGTCGCGCCCTATATCGGCGTCATGACAGCTCTCTACGCGGTCATGCAGTTCGTTTTCGCACCGGTACTCGGTTCGCTGAGCGACCGGCTCGGCCGCCGGCCGGTGCTCCTGATCTCGCTCGCCGGAGCGGCCGTCAACTACCTGTTCCTGGCCTTTGCGCCCAGTCTCTGGATGCTGGTGATCGGGCGGGCCATCGCCGGCCTGACGAGTGCCAACACTTCCGTCGCAGCCGCCTATATCACCGACATTTCCCCCGAGGACACGCGCGCGCGCCGCTTTGGCCTGTTCAACGCCATGTTCGGCATCGGCTTCATCATCGGTCCCGTCCTCGGCGGCGTCCTCGGCGACCATTGGCTGCAGCTGCCCTTCATCGCGGCGGCGGCGCTCAATGGCTTCAACCTCCTCCTGGCGTTCTTCATCCTGCCGGAGTCACGCATCCCCAGCCGGGAGAAAATCGATCTGGCTTCGCTCAACCCTTTGCGGCCGCTGCGCTGGGTGTTCTCGATGAAGAGCCTGCTGCCCATCATCGTCATCTTTTTCGTCTTCAGCGCCACCGGCGAGGCCTACGGCGTCTGCTGGGCCTTGTGGGGGAGCGACACGTTTCAGTGGAACGGTCTTTGGATCGGCCTTTCGCTGGGCAGTTTTGGCGTCTGCCAGACCCTCGCCCAGGCGTTCCTGCCCGGCCCCGCGGTCAAGCTGCTCGGCGAGCGAGCAGCGATCCTGACCGGCGTTGCCAGCGCCTGTATGGCACTGATCGGCATGGCGTTTGCCACTGAGAGCTGGATGATCTTCGCGATCATGCCGATTTTCGCGCTTGCCGGCATCGGCGTGCCGGCCCTGCAGTCGCTGGCGACCCGGCAGGTGGATGAGAGCCAGCAGGGGCAGTTCCAGGGTGTGCTCGCGTCGGCGGTCAGCCTCGCCTCGATCGCCGCTCCCCTCGCATTCTCCAGCTTCTATTTCGTCGTCAGGTCAGAGTGGCCCGGAGCGATCTGGCTGTCGGTGGTCGTCGTCTACGCGATCAGCGTGCCCCTCGTGCTCGGCTTGCGCTTTGAGAGGCCGGCAGTGGCCCTAACAATGTAGAGCGTCAAATCAAGCAGGCCGAAAGTTGCACACGATGCGGCGGAATAGCGTCGTGAATGTTGGGGACCTCGTCACCGTCTGGGGCCTTGTCACTGTATGGGGTTTCGCTTATAGCGCACCTCGGGAGGATCGGGAGCCAGGCAATTTGAGGTTTGAGATGCCCACTCATGACGATAACATCCCCGCGAACATCGAACATTCTCGTTTCGAGATAAGCCGGCGCCAACTTCTCGGCTCCGCGGCCACGGGTGCTGTGGCCCTCAGCCTTTCCGCGCTGCCGAGCTGGGCGGTTCCTTCCGAAAAGACGGTCGATGTGCTGCTTGTCGGAGGCGGCATCATGAGCGCGACGCTTGGTGTTCTGCTCACCGAACTGGAACCCTCCTGGACCATCGAGATGATCGAGCGGCTGGACGATGTCGCGATGGAGAGCTCCAACGGCTGGAACAATGCCGGTACCGGTCACTCTGCCCTGGCCGAACTCAACTACACGCCGCAGGACGAGAACGGCACCGTCCACATCACCAAGGCGGTCGAGATCAACGAATCCTTCCAGATCACGCGGCAGTTCCTCAGCCATCAGCTCGACAGGGGCGTTCTCAAGGATCCGCGCTCGTTCATCAATTCCACGCCGCATATGAGCTTTGTCTGGGGAGACGCGAATACGCAGTTCCTGCAGAAGCGCTACGAAGCGCTGAAGGCGAGCGCGCTGTTCTCCGGCATGCAGTTCTCCACCGATCACGACGAGATCGCCAAATGGGTTCCGCTGATGATGGAAGGGCGCGATCGTTCGCAAAAGCTCGCAGCCACCTGGTCGCCGCTGGGAACCGACGTCAATTTCGGCGAGATCACCCGCCAGTATGTCGCGCATCTGAAGAGCCAGTCGACATTCACGCTGACCACCTCCAGCGAGGTGCGCGATATCCAGCGCAATGAGGACGGCACCTGGCGCGTCAGCTATGTCGATACCAAGGACGGCTCCGACAAGGGCGCGATCAACGCGAAATTCCTGTTCCTCGGCGCCGGTGGCGGCGCCCTGCCCCTGCTGCAGATGTCGGGCATTCCCGAAGGCGACGACTACGGCGGCTTCCCTGTCGGCGGCTCGTTCCTCGTCTGCGACAATCCCGATATTGTCAGCCAGCATCTGGCAAAGGCCTATGGTCAGGCCTCGACCGGTGCGCCGCCAATGTCCGTGCCGCATCTCGATACGCGCATGCTCGACGGCAAGCGCGTCGTTCTGTTCGGACCGTTCGCCACCTTCTCCACGAAGTTCCTCAAGGACGGTTCCTACTTCGACCTTCCGGCCTCGGTGACGCTGGACAACATCTGGCCGATGATCCGCGTCGGGCTGGACGAGTTCGATCTGGTCGAATATCTGGCCGGGCAATTGCTGATGTCGGACGAGGACCGTCTGGCAGCGCTGCAGGAATATTTCCCGCATGCCAAAGCCGAGGACTGGCGTTTGTGGCAGGCCGGCCAGCGCGTGCAGATCATCAAGCGCGACGAAGAAAAGGGCGGCGTCCTGAAGCTCGGAACCGAAATCGTCGCAGCGCAGGATGGCAGCGTCGCAGCCCTGCTCGGCGCTTCGCCGGGCGCATCCACCGCGGCCCCCATCATGCTCGATGTGCTGCAGAAGGTGTTTTCCGACCGGCTCGCCACGCCCGAATGGCAGGCAAAGATCCGCGCGATCGTGCCGAGCTACGGCACCAAGCTCAACGAGGACCCGCAGGCACTGGCGCAGGAATGGGCCAGGACGGCCGACCGGCTGCAACTGGCCATCGCCCCGCCGGCCATCGATACCTCCGCGCTGGGCAAACCGGGCACCGCCACCCCGACCGGCGATGTTCGCCGTGTTCCGGACATGGCGCTTTAGCGCCCGGTCCGGTTCATTCCAAGTTTCGTCAGACGCTCCGGTTTGCCTCGCCAGCATGGCAAACCGGCGGCGGGACGGGAGGGGTGCGGCACGACATTGCGGGGATGAATTTGAGGGGGGCAAGGCCAGCGCGCCCTGCAAATGGAACCAAACCCGGTTCCGGACGTTTGAGTATGCTGGAGTGCCATCATGATCAACGCACCGTGCAAATAGGCACGATGGAGATGGTCAGGGTACTTCGAGGAGACGTCCATGGATACCACCACACTTCTCATCATCGTTCTTATCGTTCTCGTACTCGGCGGCGGCTGGTTCGGGCGCGGGCGCTGGTATTAAGCCACACTCTGCGGCAAGATACGGCGCCGCTTTTGCGTTTTAGCCGGCAATTCAGAGGGTGCCGTCGCCTGCCGGCATGGTGAATTCTGCGATCGGCAAGAATGGCTGAACTCGTCGTTTCTTCCGCCGTTGGAAACGACGTGCTGACGGCGGAGACGACAACGATATGCTTTTTCAGGCGCCGCGTGTGACTGCATCCGGGGCTCTCAGCCCAAATAACCTAGCCGGGTTACCTGCTAGCCGAGTTACCTGAAAACCACTTCGAGGTTTTGCCGGTCTTGCGCGATGATCTGGCAATTGGTTTCGAATCCTTCCCCCTTGATAGACAGAACGAATTCGGGCGGAATGCCGGCGGAACTGGAAACGGAAAGGCCGGCGCTATCGATGCCGAGAGATTTGACCGTGCAGTCAATGGTCGAGCGCCGATCATTGAACAGGATGGAACCCGCCTTCAGCACCCGCCGCCTCGAACCCATCGTATGTTCAGCCTGGACGGTGCTCCACGAAACGCAACGGTTCCGGCCCCTGTTCTTGGCCTGGTACATGGCAGCATCCGCCTGGGCCAGCAGGGTCTCTATGTCCTTGCTGACGATCGACAGTCCCGCTATGCCCAGGCTGGCCGTGACGCTCAGCGTGCCGTAGTCGCCACAAACTGGCTGCGACGAGATTGCGCTTCTCACTTTTTCAGCGACGGCGACAGCGCCTTCCCGGTCGACATGCGGAAGGATGATGGCGAACTCCTCGCCCCCGAGACGGCCGAACAGATCCCCCGCCCTCAGCGCCGCCTTGCAGGTCGCCGCCACCGATTTCAGAACTTCGTCTCCCGCGGCATGCCCGTAGGTGTCATTGACCTGTTTGAAGTGATCGATGTCGAGGACGATGCAGGACAGATCATGCTGATGGCGCAGGGCCAGGGAGATGAACAGATCGGCCTCCTGTTTGAAGGCACGCCGCGTCAAGGCCTCAGTCAAGCTGTCGGTTGCTGCCGACTGCAACAACTCGATCCGGTCCATCGCGGCGCCCGCCAGTTCCTCGAGAATGGCGAGTTCCCTGTTGCCGAACGATCTCGGGCTGCGGTCGATCGCGCATACCGTTCCAATTATATGCCCCTCTTTCGTTTTCAGCGGTACGCCTGCATAAAACCGGATATGGGTCTCCCCCGTCACGGCCGGATGGTACGAAAAACGTTGGTCTTTCGTGGCATCAGTCACGACAATCGGTTCTTCACGATCGACGACATGGCGGCAGAACGTGTCTTCGCGCGACACCTCGTCGGATGAAAGGCCCGAGCAAGCCTTGTACCACTGGCGATGTGCGTCGATCAGGGACACCAGCCCGATATCGACCGCAAAGACAGCCTTGATCAATCGCACAATCCGATCGAAGCCTTCGTCCCGTGGAGTGTCGAGGAGGTCGAGGCGTTCCAGCGCAGCCAGGCGATCAGTCTCCCGCTGCAACGCCTCCATGGAGGACTTTCCGAATATCCTTGCGACTGCCATTTCCTGCATTCCCTTCAAGGACCGGAATCAAGATGCGGTCAATAAATTAACGAAGAATTGAGCGGTGACGCAACCCCATGGCCAAATGACGCAAAGTTTCACTTCAGCTTGCGTCAACCGCAATCCGCCACCTTGAACACACCCATGCCTTACGGCCTGCGCCATGATTCTCATAAAACCCCGGCAAGGCCTCAACCGCGCGTCATCCATCGAGCGCCGGCAGCAACGGCGACGGCCAGAAGCGGCCAGATCGCCCAGAATGTTCCATTCCAGGCCAAAAGATTGATGGCGACAGTGGCGAGCCCGACGACACCGAGGGCGGCAAGGCGCCGGTCGATGCGGGTCTGCGTCCGAACCCAGGCCATGACGACCAGAAAGGCAAGGCCGAGAAGCGGCCAGGCTGCCCAGAAAACGCCGCGCCAGGACAAAAGGTTGACGGCAACCAGGGCAGCGACGGCCAGGGAAAGCAGACCAAACTTCCTGCCGGCACTTATGTTCAGTTTTCCTGCGTCCGGTTCTCTTGCACCCGCTTCTCTTGCACCCGCTTCTCTTGCGCCCGGTTGCGGGCCGAACTTTGCCGGGGCGGCATCCTGATGATGCACGACTGTTACCGGTGGCGGTGCCTCGCCCGTGGCGTCGCCGATGCGCACGGCATAGCTCGGCACGGCATCCGCGACATTCTTGATCTGGAGCGGTCCGAGAAAATCGAAGCCGACAGCCACCTTGTTGCGGACCTGATCATAGACCGTATTCGATATGACGATCCCGCCGGCCGCCGCCGAGGCCTGTAGCCGCGCAGCGATATTGACGCCGTCGCCATAGATGTCGTCGCCTTCGACAATCACATCGCCGAGATTGATGCCGATGCGAAACAGCATGCGGCCATCCGCCGGCCGCACCGCATTGAGGCCGGCCAGCTCGTTTTGAACGTCCACGGCGGCACGCACCGCCTCGACGACACTCGGGAATTCGGCGATCACCCCGTCGCCCCAGGTGTTGATCACGCGCCCGCCATGCGACCCGATCAGGCGCGACATCGCATCCCGATACCGCTTCAGCAGTGCCAGCGTGCCTTCCTCGTCCGCGCCCATCAGGCGCGTATAGTCCTGAACATCGGCGGAGAAGATGGTCGTCAGCTTGCGTCGCGTCTCGCTCATGATGTCTCCTGTCTTCAGGCGAGGAAACTAACCCGATTGCGTCCGCATGAATACCCAGGATCGCCCCGAATGGGAAACGGAACGGCCGCGAACACTCCGTGCGCGCGGCCGTTATGTCCTGTGCCCTTCAGCGGAGTTTTCACCCCTCGTTATGGTTCTCGTGGAACCCGGCGCTGCCCTTGCGCCAGTAGCCGGCAGCCTTGATCCAGGCGCGGTTGTGGCCGCGTTCGTCGACCAGATGCTTGCGCAGCAGCTTGACCGTGTCGTTTTCGCCGGCGATCCAGACGTAGCCGTCGCCTTCCGGCAGGGTCAGCGCCTTGACGGCGTCGAGCAAGGGGGCGGGATCGCTGGCGCGGCTCAGCGGGCGGTGGACCCAGCGGGTTTCGAGTATGGATTGGGTTTCGAAGGTCTGTTCTTCTTCGGCGCTCGCAACGGTGGCGATGACGATGACCGGTACGTCCGCGCGCAACTCCTCGAGCCTGCGGCCGATGGCGGGAAGTGCCGTTTCGTCGCCGATCAGCAGATACCAGTCGAAATCGTCGGTGACGACGAAGGAACCGCGCGGGCCTGCGACGCCGAGCGTGGTGCCCGGTCCGGCGGCCGACGCCCACTCCGTCGCGGGACCGGCTTCGTGGATGGCGAAATCGACCACCAGTTCACCGCCCGCGGCATCATGGCGGCGCGGGGTAAAATCGCGCATGGGGGAGGCAACGGTGCCCTCGGGGAGAGTTGGCGCATCCGGACCTGCGGGCCAGACAGGGGTATCCTGCCCGGCCAGAGGCAGGCAAAGCTTGACGTGATCGTCATAGCCGGCGCTGACGAAGCCGGCGAGATCGTCGCCGGTCAAGGTAACGCGCACCATCTGCGGGGTCAGGCGCTCGGCCGTCTTCACGGTCAGAAGACGGCGGCGCAGTTCGTGGCGGACGCGCGCGACGGCGTGTCTTTCGGTCATGGGAAGTCCTTCAATTTGGGTGCGGCTAACCGCGATTGATCTCTTCGACAGCGCGGCGCAGGATATCCGCCAGCCGTGTCGCCTCCTGCGGCGAACAGCCCCGCTTGTGGAAGAGCGAGGCCTTGATGGCCTGGCGGGCGATTTCCAGCGCGTGGTGGCCATGGGCTTCCGGGTCCTCGCCCGACGGCGGTCCCCGCCCCTCAATGACATCGCGCACGGCATCCATCTTTGAGCCGATGCGGCCGAGCCCTTCGATAATGCGATCGGCCCCTGCCCGGTCAGCTTCGAGCGCGGCGCGGCCAGCGTCCGTCATGCTGAACAGCTTCTTGTTGCCGTCCGCTTCGGCCGTCGCATGACCGATTTCGTCGAGATAGGTCAAAGCCGGATAGATCATGCCGGGGCTCGGCACGTAGAAGCCGCCGGACAGTTCCTCGATGGTGCGGATCAACTCGTAGCCATGGGCCGGCTGGCGGGCGAGCAGCGCCAGGATCAGCAATTGCAGATCGCCGGAAGAGAGCTTGCGGCCGGCGCGAAAACCGCCCGGTGAGGCAAAGCCGCCTTCGAAACGTCCTGGACCGTGGCGTCCGTGAGCATGACGCTCCCGGCAGGAGCCGTCGTGACTCGGATGAGCGTGATTGGGGTGCCCATGATGTCCGCCGTGACGTCCGCGCATACTATTTCCCTTCGTAAGATGTAACACTAGACATATCTTACGATATGTTTTTCGATGAAACAAGCTGGGTCGCGGCGATTTTTCGACTGGCCTTTTTCGGCGGATGGGCGTTGACTGGGAGGGAGGGTGCGGAGGCGCCCGAAGCGGGGAGACATTCAAAGGGAGGAAAAGAGCATGCAGAAGATCACGCCGTTTCTCTGGTTCGACGACCGCCTCGACGAGGCGCTGGAATTCTACACATCGATTTTCAGGAATGCGAAGGTGACCTATCACAAGCGCGGCCCGGACGGAAAAACCTTTACCGCCGCCTTTGAGCTGGAAGGCCAGGAATTCATGGGCCTGAATGGCGGTCCGCACTATCATTTCACGCCCGCCATCTCCTTCTTCGTCAAATGCGCCGACCAGGCGGAGGTCGACCACTACTGGGACAGCCTGCTGGAAGGCGGACATGCGCAGCAATGCGGCTGGCTGACCGACCGCTTCGGCGTCTCCTGGCAGATCATCCCCGATGCGTTGATGCGACTGCTCAACGATCCCGATGCGGCCAGGGCGGGACGAACCATGGACGCGATGATGCGCATGGTGAAGCTGGACGTGGCCGCGCTGGAAAAGGCGGCGGCCGGGGGCTGACCCGCCCCTACCCTTCGAGGTCATCCTTGAGGCGCGCGAGCAGACTGACCGCCTGTGCGGCATAGGCGCCGATCCAGCGGTCGTGGATATCCTTGATCGGCAGCGGGTTGAGATAGTTCCAGCGCTCGCGGCCCTCGCGCCTGACGATCACCAGATCCGCCTCTTCCAAAACCTTCAGGTGCTGCATCACCGTGCAGCGGTCGAGCGCTGGAAACCGCGCGCACAATTCTCCCGTCGTCTGCGGCTGGTCCTTCAGCATATCGAGCATCATGCGTCGGCTGGAGGCAGCCAAGGCCTTGAAGATTCTATCGTTTTCATCATCGATTGACATGTTATTTTTTTATAACATAATGAGAGCCAGAACAAGCAGAAAACGGGAGGAAAACATCATGGAACTGAAATTCAGGGTCGCCGGCCGGATCGCCAAACCGGTCGCAGAGGTTTTCGAGGCGGTGGTCAACCCGGCGCAATTGTCACGCTATTTCACCACCGGCGGCGCCAAGGGCCGACTGGAGACCGGCGCCACCGTCACCTGGGATTTCCACGATTTTCCCGGCGCCTTTCCGGTCAAGGTGGTCGATGTGGTCAAGGACAAGAAGATCGTCTTCCAGTGGGCGGCAAACGAGGGCAGCCCGCAGCCGGTCGGCTACGACACGACGGTGACCATGACCTTCGAGGCCCTTGACGACGGGCGGACGCTGGTGGCGATCACCGAGGAAGGCTGGCCCGAAACGCCCGGCGGGCTCAAGGGATCCTACGGCAATTGCGAGGGCTGGACGGGCGCGCTCTGCGCCATGAAAGTCTGGCTGGAACACGGCCTCAACCTGCGCGAGGGGTTTTACAAGTAGGAAAAAGGCGCGGCGGGTCACTCCGCCGGAAACCGCCGCGCTTGCCACTGGCTTTTCGGCACCGACCCACCAACCGCGAAGCTGAAGGCGGTGATCCCGTCAGCGTCGGCATTGACGGTGCATTTGAAATCGACGTCGATCCATCCTCCGGCAGTCTTGTAGGCGGCGCCATTGGCCGTCATAACCTCGCCCGAGATCGGCGACCCATTGCGCGGATCGAAAAACAGCCCTTGCGGCACGGTATCCGGCCGGGCACGGCGGACCTGCTCCAGCGTCTCGATCATGCATATCTGCACAATCCGCCGTTCCTTCGGCAGCTTGCCAAGCGCCTGATGGATACGGGGATCCGAAAGCGTCTTGGCGGAATAGAGTTCGCTTGCCTTCTTCAACTCCGATGGCGGGCGCTGGGGTCTCGCTTCCGCGGTCAGAGCGTCAGCCGACGCAATCTCCTGGCTCACCGCCTTATTGTCCGTGGCGATGTCTTTCGGTCGCGTCTGTGGTGTCGGCACGTTTTCGATCAGCGCCTCACCTTCGTTGAACACATCAGTGGCATTCGCCGATTCCGGCAGATCGAGTTCGGGCGGCTTGGCGACAGTGGGCGTCTCCACCGGCTTGTCCTGCGGCTTGCCAAGATCCTGCTCGGTTTTCTGCGGCACGCTCTCAACCGGCGGGATGGAACGTTCGGCCCGGGGCTCGCTATCAGGCTTTTTCTCCGGCTCCGACGGACGATCACCGCCCGCTTCCTTGCCGCCTTCCTTTGCGGCAGACTCGAATGCCTGCGGCAGGGGTAGCGCAGCCTCCGCTTTCCGCTCTTCCAGCTTTTGCGCTTCGGAAGGCTTTGTCTCCGGTTTTTTCGCCGGCTGCTCTTCAGACTTCGCCGCAGGCTTTTTCTCGGCCTGTTCGACCGGCTTTTCGACGGGCTTTGCGTCTTCCGCCGGCTTTGGCTGCGGCTCGGGCTTTTCCTGCGGCTTGGTTTCTGGCTCCGGCTTCGCCACGGGTTCCTGTTTCTTTTCAGGTTCCGGCTTCTTCTCAGGCTCCGGCTTCTTCTCGGGTTCGGGCACCATCTCGACCTTGACCGTCTCCTCCTTCTCAGGCTGCGGCGGATCGAGCGGCAGGCGGAAAAGCAGCACGACGGCAAGCACGACATGCAGCACGAGCGACGCGACAAGCCCCGCGCCGAATGTTCCCCGCCATTTTTTCAGAGTCTGCTGCATGTGTCGGTGAATACGGCCGGATACTGACCGGAGCGTGACCGGCGGGAACGGGAAAAGACAAAATTCCGCCGGTGTGTTCGGCCGGCTCACGTCTCAGTAGCACGCGACTTGCCGCGTTCCTAGCGATCCGCGAACGCACGGCGCCGAACCACGCCCCTCGCTCAAGCCTCGCGGCCGGTGATCTCGAAGCGATCGGCATAGAAGGCCAGGTGACCCTTGATCGCGTCGACCGAAGCATAGGGCGCCTCGTAGGACCAGACGGCATTCACCAGCCGTTCGCCGCCGGCAGGCACGCTGAAATAGGAGCAATCGCCCTTGTAGGGGCAATAGGTGGCATGGTCGGTGCGCTCCAAACGCGCCATATCGACATCGGCGCGCGGGATGTACTGTACCGCCGGATAGCACGCCTCGCGCAAAGTGAGCGCATTGCAGCTGTCGGCGACGGTTTCTCCGCCGGCCGTCACCACAACGCGGCCCGGGTTCGGCGTGATGGTGATCGGATGATCGGAGCCTGGAATTTTCATCGGTTTTTCATGCATCCGGTTCTCCTCACGACAAAAGCTTCGTCAGCGTGGCCCTGCCGGGATCGCCACGACGCGCCCTAGCCCAGCGAGTTGATCAGCTCGCGATAGGCGGCTTCCGGAAATGCCTTCAACGTGCGGGTGCGCACATTGCCGCCCATTCCGAGAGAAAGGGCGAAACGCGCGGCAACCGCGTCGTCGGGCGCCTCGCAGACCGCCACCATGTCATGGTCGCCCATGGTCAGATAGAAGTCCTTGAACGAGCCACCCATATCCTTCAGCAGTTTCTTCGCCGCGTCGAGACGTTTCGGTGACTCGCGCACATTCTTGACGCCCTGCTCCGTCCAGTTGATCAGCAAGATATACATGGTCATAGCACACCTCCCCTGCGACGCCATCTCGCAAAGCATCGCCTCATCTCCGCATCCGGGAGGGATTTTACGCCTGATGCGCACGACCGCAAACAGTGAAAACGGAAGCAACCCGACCGCCCCCGGATGCCAGCGATCGCTATATCTCTGCGGATTCAAGTTGGTCCTCTTCACGAACCTGCAGAATGCGGTCGATGAGCCCCCATTCCACGGCTTCCTCTGCCGTCATGAAACGGTCGCGATCCATGGCGCGCTCGAACTCGTCAAAGCTGCGACCGCAATGCTCGGCATAGAGCCGCGTCATACGGTGCTTGGTCCGCTTCATTTCCTCGGCATGGATGAGCATGTCCGATGCCTGTCCCTGGAAGCCTCCCAGGGGTTGATGGATATGGATGCTGGCATTGGGCAAGGCGGTCCGCTCACCTGACTGGCCCGCCATCAACAGGAACGATCCCATCGAACGGGCCGTTCCCATGCACAGCGTATGCACCGGCGCACGGATGAAGCGCATAGTGTCATACATGGCCAGGCCGCTTGTCACGACACCGCCGGGAGAATTGATATAAAGGCTGATCGGCTTTTTGGAATTTTCCGCTTCCAGAAACAGAAGTTGCGCGCAAACCAGAGACGCGACGGCGTCGTTCACCTCGCCGTTGAGGAAGATGATCCTCTCTCGCAAAAGGCGGGAGTAGATGTCGAAAGACCGCTCGCCCCTGCTTGATTGCTCTATCACCATGGGGACGAGTTGCATCGCTTCGCGCATCGGCGAATTCCTTCTTTCCAGAATTTTTGGGGAGAAGCGAGCCGTCAGGCGGCGCGCATCAGGCAGAACCGGTTGGTGTTGGCAGCCCTTCGGGGAGGCCGCTCCAGTCGCGCATCCGCCAGCTCATGGATGATTCTAAGCCTGGTGCCACCAACGGCATTGGGCCTGAGCTGAAACGCCACGATGCTTTCGAGGAAGGGCGGCTCGTCGTCCCGCATTCTGTAGCGAATTTCCTCGCCGGGCGTCGAGGAGACCGGCTCGGCATCGGCCAGTTGCCGTTTCGGCAGCCATTTCTCGCGAAACGCCGGGATGCTGATCGCTCGCCAGACTTTTTCAGGTGATGCCTCGAGTTCGTATTCGAGCACTATGTCCTTCGCCTGCTCCTCAACCTCGATACCGTTCATTGGTCCATATCCCTCAGCAAGACTTTCAAAGCGTCGATGCGTGCGGGCCAGTAGGCGCGATACTTCGCCAGCCATCCGGCTATCAGCGCCAAGCCATCTGGATCGACCTCGTAGTTTACGAAACGGCCCTGCCGTTCTTCCCGCACGAGTTTTGCATTGCGCAGAACCGAAAGATGTTGGGACATGGCCGGCTGGCTGATCTCAATGCCCTGCCGCAAGGCACTGGCGTTCATGCTGCCGGATGCCAGTTTCTCGAAGATCGCACAGCGGGTCGGATCGGCCAGAGCCTTGAAGATATCGTTCTCAATCATGCCGACACATAAGCACACACTTATGCGATTCGCAAGCTCAATGATTCACGATCAGTCGGGAAGGGTCATGCGGGCTCGCCGTCGTGAAACTCCAGGTTTCGCGACAAATCAAAGCGGCTGAAAGAAATGGAGAGTATTCCACATTGCAGCGAGCGGCCGCATCCGGGCCGCTCGTGGTAGTCAAATCTGCTTTTGCCGGATCAGCTGTCGAGGAAGCTTCTCAGCTTGCGGCTCCGGCTCGGGTGCTTGAGCTTGCGCAGCGCCTTGGCTTCGATCTGGCGGATACGTTCGCGGGTGACCGAGAACTGCTGGCCGACTTCCTCAAGCGTATGATCGGTGTTCATGCCGATGCCGAAGCGCATGCGCAGGACGCGTTCCTCGCGCGGGGTGAGCGATGCCAGAACCCGGGTCGTCGTTTCGCGCAGGTTCGCCTGGATGGCGGCGTCGATCGGCAGCAGCGCGTTCTTGTCCTCGATGAAGTCGCCGAGATGCGAATCCTCTTCGTCACCCACCGGGGTTTCGAGCGAGATCGGCTCCTTGGCGATCTTCAGGACCTTGCGGACCTTTTCGAGCGGCATGGCGAGCTTTTCTGCCAGTTCTTCAGGCGTCGGCTCGCGGCCGATCTCGTGCAGCATCTGCCGCGATGTGCGGACGATCTTGTTGATCGTCTCGATCATGTGCACCGGAATGCGGATGGTGCGGGCCTGGTCGGCGATCGAACGGGTGATCGCCTGCCGGATCCACCAGGTCGCATAGGTGGAGAACTTGTAGCCGCGGCGGTACTCGAACTTGTCGACCGCCTTCATCAGGCCGATATTGCCTTCCTGGATGAGATCGAGGAACTGCAGGCCGCGGTTGGTGTATTTCTTGGCGATCGAGATGACGAGGCGAAGGTTGGCTTCGACCATTTCCTTCTTGGCGATGCGGGCTTCGCGCTCGCCCTTCTGCACCATCGACACGATGCGGCGGAATTCGAAGATCGAGATACCGGTTTCCGTGGCGAGATTCTGGATCTCGCCGCGAATGTTGCGGATCATCGTGCCTTCGTTCTTGGCGAATTCCTTCCAGCCCTTGGCGGCCAGATTGGCGATCGACTTCATCCAGTTCGGATCGAGTTCGGCGCCGGAATACTGCTCCAGGAAACTATCACGCTTGACGCCGTAGGATTCGGCCAGACGCAGCAGGCGGCCCTCGTTCTGCATCAGACGCTTGGAGATATCGTAAAGCTGCTCGACGAGGCTGTCGACGCGGTTCTGGTTGAGCGACAGCGACTTCACAGCCGTGATCAGCTCGTCCTTCAGCTCCTTGTAGCGGCGCTCCTGGGCCGGCGACAGCGTGCCGGTCGCCTGCAGGCGGGCTTCGACCTGCTGGTCCTGCAGCTTGCGCAGCTTCTTGTAGGTCTCGGCGATGATGTCGAGCGTTTCCATGACCTGCGGACGCAGTTCCGCTTCCATGGCGGCGAGCGAGAGGTTCGATTCGTCGTCGTCCTCTTCCTCTTCCTCCATCGGCTGGCCTTCGCCGCCGACATTGGTCACGTCGTCGTCGCCGGCACGCGGCTTGCGGTTCTTTTCCTTTTCCTCGGCCGCCTTGCGGTCGGCTTCGATCTTTTCCGGGCTTTGGAACTGCGGTGCCGCCTTGGCTTCCGGACCGGAATAGGTGGTTTCGAGATCGATGATCTCGCGCAGCAACGTGTTGCCTTCGTTGAGTTCGTCGCGCCAGATGATGATGGCCTGGAACGTCAACGGGCTCTCACAGAGGCCCGCGATCATCGTTTCGCGGCCGGCCTCGATGCGCTTGGCAATGGCGATTTCGCCCTCGCGCGACAGGAGCTCCACCGAGCCCATTTCGCGCAGGTACATGCGCACCGGATCGTCGGTGCGGTCGGTCGGTTCTTTCTTCTTGGCAGTGGCAAGGGCTGTGCCGCTCGACGGCGCCAGTTCGCCGCCTTCGCTCTCGCCGTCGGAATCGCTGTCTTCTTCCTCGGCAGCGGCGGGGCCTTCGTCGGCTTCCTCGTCCTCGACGACGTTGATGCCCATGTCGGACAGCATCGCCATCGTGTCCTCGATCTGCTCGGAGGTCACCTCTTCGGAAGGCAGGACGGAGTTCAGCTCGTCCATGGTCACGTAGCCGCGCTTCTTGGCGGCCTTGATCATCTTCTTGACCGCGTCATCCGAGAGATCGAGAAGCGGGCCGTCGGGTGCGCCTTCGCGTTCGGCTTCTGCTTCTTCGTTCTCTTTGACTTTGGTTGCCATTTATATCGTCGCTTTCCTGGACAGCATTCAACGTGTGAGCGGTGCAAACCCTTTCAGGGGCCAAACCCCCGGGAGGGCGTGGGCGCGTCAACCGCTCCCACCGCGAATCATTACCCCTGACGTAAAGGGATGATATTTAATTCCTGATTAACCACGATAGTCACCGCGGTTCCACCGGCCGGCTGCGACAGCAGTGCCATCTGGACATCATTTTCATGATGGTCGTATCCGCCGTACCCATTTCACCTTCTGTGTTAGAAATGGTGATTCCCACAATTTTCGGTCCCGTCAAGCATTTCCGGCGAAAAACCGTTCAAATCGGCAAAAAAGGCTGAATCAAGCTGTGTGCTTCAGGGATTCAGTTCCATGCCCGGAATGTAGGAACTGTTCATCAAAAGACAAGGGCCCGCGGAATCTGCGCGCGGACAAGAAGACTGCCCAAGGCCACGACCTTGGAGATGCATGGTCTCAAGCACCAGCCGACTTACCAGTCCATCACCACCTTGCCGGAATTGCCCGAGCGCATCGCCTCGAAGCCATCGCGGAAATCGTCGATGCCGATGCGGTGGGTGATGATCGGCGACAGGTCGAGGCCGCCTTGGACGAAGGCGATCATCTTGTACCAGGTCTCGAACATCTCGCGGCCATAGATGCCCTTCAGGTTGAGCATCTTGAAGATCACCTTGTTCCAGTCGATCTCGAAACCGGTCGGCGCAATGCCGAGAATGGCGATCTTGCCGCCATTGTTCATCTTGTCGATCATGTCGCGGAAGGCAGGGGCAGCCCCCGACATTTCCAGCCCGACATCGAAACCCTCGGTCATGCCGATGCGCTTCATCACGTCCGACAGGTTTTCCTTCGAGGCATCGACGACATAATCGATGCCCATCTTTTCAGCCAATGCCAGCCGCACCGGATTGATGTCGGTGATGACGACCTTGCGGGCGCCGGAGCGTTTGGCAACCATCGCCCCCATGATGCCGATCGGCCCGGCGCCGGTCACCAGCACGTCCTCGCCGACGACATCGAAGGATAGAGCGGTGTGCACGGCATTGCCGAAGGGATCGAAGATCGCGGCGACCTCGTCCGGCACCTCGTCGGGTATGGCGACGACATTGTATTCCGGAATGCAGACATATTCGCCGAAGGAGCCGGGCCGATGCACGCCGACGCCGAGCGTGTTGCGGCAGAGGTGTCCCCTGCCCGCCCGGCAGTTGCGGCACTTGCCGCAGACGATGTGCCCCTCGCCCGAGACGCGCTCGCCGACATGATACCTGGTGACGGCCGAACCGATCTCAGCAATCACACCGACGAACTCGTGGCCGACCACCATCGGCACCGGAATGGTCTTCTGCGCCCACTGGTCCCAGTTCCAGATATGCACGTCGGTGCCGCAGATGGCGGATTTCTTCACCTTGATCAGCACGTCGTTGGGGCCGGGTTCCGGCACTGGCACGTTTTCCATCCAGAGACCGACTTCCGGTTTGGATTTGACGAGGGCTTTCATCATGTTGGTCATGGGTGGTTCCTCAGAATATTTTTGTCATCGGCGGCGAATGTCTTCCACCCTCCCCTTGAGGGGGAGGGTCGGCGCGCAGCGACGGGGTGGGATGATCTGCGGCATATGCAATTGACCTTGGTGTTCGCGGTGGTCACCCCCACCCGCAGCTTCGCTGCGACCTCCCCCCACAAGGGGGAGGCAGGGGCATCAAATCACCCCCAGTTCCTTGCCGACCTCCTCGAACACCGCGATCGCCCGCCGAACGTCCGCCTCGCTGTGGGCGGCCGACATCTGGGTGCGGATGCGTGCCTGGCCCTTGGGGACGACCGGGAAGGCGAAGCCGACGACGTAGACCCCTTTTTCCAGCATTTTTGCCGCAAAGGCCTGGGCAAGCGACGCATCGCCGAGCATCACCGGGATGATCGGGTGTCCCTCGCCGGCCAGCGTGAAGCCGAGCTTGCTCATTTCAGTGCGGAACAGGATGGCGTTGGCTTCCAGCCGCGCGCGCAGGGCATCGCCATTGTCGATCAGGTCGAACACCTTCAGCGAGGCGGCCGCGATGACGGGAGCCAGCGTGTTGGAAAACAGGTAGGGACGCGAGCGCTGGCGCAGCCAGTCGACCACTTCCGCCTTTGCCGACGTATAGCCGCCGGAGGCGCCGCCGAGCGCCTTGCCGAGCGTGCCGGTGATGATGTCCACCCGGCCCTCGACGCCGCAATATTCGGCCGAACCACGGCCATGCTTGCCGACGAAACCGACGGCGTGGCTGTCATCGACCATGACCATGGCACCGTATTTTTCGGCGAGATCGCAGACGCCTTGCAGATTGGCGATGATGCCGTCCATGGAAAAGACGCCGTCGGTGGCGATCAGCTTGAAGCGCGAACCTTCGGCCTTTTTCAGTTCCTCTTCGAGAGCGGCCATGTCGTTGTTGGCGTAGCGGAAGCGCTTTGCCTTGGAGAGGCGCACGCCGTCGATGATCGAGGCGTGGTTGAGCGCATCGGAGATGATCGCGTCTTCTTCGTTCAGGAGCGTCTCGAACAGCCCGCCATTGGCGTCGAAGCAGGAGGAATAGAGGATCGTGTCCTCCAGACCGAGGAAGGACGAGATGCGGGCTTCCAGCTGCTTGTGCTCTTCCTGCGTGCCGCAGATGAAGCGGACGGAGGCCATGCCGTAGCCGTAGCGGTCGAGCGCCTGTTTGCCGGCCTCGGCGAGTTCCGCGTTGTTGGCAAGGCCGAGATAGTTGTTGGCGCAGAAATTCAGCACCCTGGCACCGGACGCGACCTCGATCTCGCCGGCCTGCTTGGAGACGATCACGCGCTCGGTCTTGTAGAGCCCGGCGGACTTCAGGCCTTCGAGTTCGGAGGACAGATGTTTGATGAAGGCTGACGTCATGAAGGCCGCTTTCCAAGCTGATATCGGGTTGCGATGGAGACCTATCATATTCCTGCGCTGAAGAAAGCAGAAGACAGCGGCGGGCGGCGGCGTTGACGCGACAGGACGATCGGCCGGCCTTGTCCGGATGCGACGAAGGGTGTTTCAAAACAGCACGCGGCCTTCACATTGACGCTGCGAAGAGGCCGAGACAACAAAAACTAATTGACTGAGTCCAGTATTTCGGTGTCGATGGGCACATATATCCATGCGACGAGGGCACCATGAGCATCTTCGACAGATTTTCCCTGAAAGGCCGGGTGGCGCTGGTGACCGGCGGCGCGCGGGGGCTCGGACTGGAGATCGCCCGGGCGCTGGCCGAGGCCGGAGCGCATGTCGTCGTCAGCGGACGCACGGTGGCGACGCTTGAGGACGCCGTCGGCAAGATCGCAGCTGCGGGCGGCAGCGCGGAAGCCGCGGCCTTCGACATCGCGGACCGGCAGGCGCAGCGCGCCACGCTTGCCGGCATCGAGCAACGGCACGGCCGGCTCGACATCCTCGTCAACAATGTCGGCGCCCGCGACCGACGGCCACTGGCCGAATTCGACGACGACGCCGTTCTCGACCTCATCCGCACCGACCTGATCGCCGCCATCACCCTGTCGCGCGATGCCGCCGCGATCATGAAGCGCCGCGAACACGGGCGGCTGATTGC
Organism: Rhizobium herbae; assembly: GCF_017873135.1. Lineage (GTDB taxonomy): Bacteria > Pseudomonadota > Alphaproteobacteria > Rhizobiales > Rhizobiaceae > Pararhizobium > Pararhizobium herbae. The sequence goes on from NZ_JAGGJV010000009.1 coordinate 21,241, forward strand.
CATCACCTCGATCAACGGCCAGGTGGCGATGCCGGGCGACGGCATCTATCCCGCCGCCAAACAGGGCCTGACCGGGCTGATGCGCTCGATGGCGGTTGAATTCGGTCCCCATGGCATCACCAGCAACGCGATTGCACCCGGCTGGTTTGCCACCGAAACCAACGCGGCGATGGCGGCCAACGAGGAGCTGATGCCCTTCGTGCGCCAGCGCATCCCGGCACAGCGCTGGGGCCGGCCCGACGAGATCGCCGGTGCCGCGCTGTTTCTGGCAAGCGACGCAGCGTCGTTCGTCAACGGCCATGTGCTGACGGTGGACGGTGGCATGACGGTGCGGATGTAGGCGACATTCTCCCACTTCTCCCCATCGGGGAGAAGTGCCGAGTGAAACGAGGCGATGAGGGAGTGGTTCGGCAAATTCGGAGCCAGCCGCCCCCTCATCCGGCGCTTCTCCCCACTGGGGAGAAGAACGAGCAAGCCGCTCAGCTGCGGAACACGAGCCTACTCGAATGCCCTAATCACCTTCAGAAACGCATCTCCATAGCGTTCCAGCTTCGATTGTCCGATGCCGGAAATGCCCAAAAGCGCGTCGCGGGTCTGCGGCCGCTCCTTGGAAAGCGCAATCAGCGTCGTATCCGGGAAGATGACATAAGGGGGCACGCCCATCTCCTTGGCGAGGCCGGCGCGCAGCGCCCGCAACTGCTGGAACAGATCCTGGTCGCCACCCGACAATTCGGCTTTCGCAGCCGGCGAGCCGCCCTTCGAGTGACGCGCGGCCTTGCCCGTCGTCGGCCGGTCCTTGCGGAAGCGGACCTCGCGTTCGCGCTTGAAGACGGCGCGGGCGTCTGGCTCCAGCTTCAGCGCGCCAAAGGCCTCGTGATCGACACTAACCAGACCGGCGGCGAGAAGCTGGCGATAGACCGACTGCCAGGTTTTCGAGGGGATATCCTTGCCGGCGCCGAAGACCGGCATGTCGGCATGACCGAAACGGGTGGTCTTTTCGTTCTCGTTGCCAAGCAGCACGTCGATCAGGTGGCCGGTGCCGAAACGTTCGCCGGTGCGGTAGATGGCGGCCAGCGCCTTGATGGCGGCGTCGGTTCCATCCCAGGTTTCGACCGGATTGACGCAGGTATCGCAATTGCCGCACTTGCCGGCATGCGCCTCGCCGAAATGGGCAAGGATCGATTGCCGCCGGCAGCCGGGCGTCTCGCAGATGGCAAGCAGCGCGTTGAGCTTGGCGCGCTCGACCCGCTTGATATCGTCGCCCGAGGTGCCGCCATCGATCATCCGGCCGCGCTGGATGACATCGGCCATGCCATAGGCCATCCAGACATCGGACGGCAGGCCGTCGCGCCCCGCACGGCCGGTTTCCTGGTAATAGGCCTCGACCGAGCCCGGCAGGTCGAGATGGGCGACGTAACGCACGTTCGGCTTGTCGATGCCCATGCCGAAGGCAACGGTGGCGACCAGGCAGAGGTCTTCTTCCTTCAGGAACGCATCCTGATTGGCATCGCGCACCGAGCGGTCCATGCCTGCGTGATAGGCAAGCGCGCGAATACCCTGCCCGTTCAGCCATTCGGCGGTGTCCTCGACCTTGGCGCGCGACAGGCAATAGACGATGCCGCTCGAGCCCTTGTGGCGCGACAGGAAGCGCAACAGCTGCTGGCGCGGCTGGTCGCGCTCGACGATCTCATAGGCGATGTTGGGACGATCGAACGAGGTGGTGAAGACTTCGGCGGAACGCAAGGACAGCTTGTCGATAATGTCTTCGCGGGTATGCGGATCGGCCGTCGCCGTCAGCGCCATGCGCGGCACGCCCGGATAATGCTCGGCAAGCTGGCCCAGTTCGCGGTATTCCGGGCGAAAATCATGGCCCCACTGGGAGACGCAATGGGCCTCGTCGATGGCAAACAGCGAAATCTTCGCATTGCCGATCATCTCCTTGAAGGCCGGCGTGACGATGCGCTCCGGCGTTACGTAGAGAAGATCGAGATCGCCGTTTGCGATCGCCCGGCGGACATCGAGGAATTCTTCGCGCGTCAGCGACGAATTGAGTGCCGCCGCCCTGACGCCAAGCTGCTTCAGCGCCTCGACCTGATCGCGCATCAGCGCAATCAGCGGCGAGACGACGATGCCGACGCCATCGCGGCAAAGCGCGGGGATCTGGAAGCAGAGCGACTTGCCGGCACCGGTCGGAAACAGCACGACGGCATCGCCGCCCGACACAACCCGTTCAACCACGGCGGCCTGCTTGCCGCGAAAGGCCGGATAGCCGTAGACGGTTTTCAGGATGTCGAGGGGATTTTTGCGGCCAGACGCGGCGTCGAACGGCCGTTCGGTCATCCGGGGCATCGCATCGGGTCTTTGCAGCTGGGACATGAAATCTTTCTCTTGCAGCCCGTCACTCTCGCATGATTCCGCACTGGATATCGATACGGAAAGACAGTGTCACGTGCCATCAAGCGAGAGCGGATGATCGGCATTCAGCCTCATTCGCGCCAGTGATCGGCAACCCATGGAGAGGGAAGTATGAATTGCCGCAAATAGCGAAAGGGCCATCGCTTTCCCCTCTTCTTTGCATCGAACACGCCAAGAATATGGTCGCGGCGTGAGCCGATGCGGCCTCTATAGCCATATTGCCCGTCGATGGCGTGCTGCGGCAAGATATCACGCGGGAACAGCACCACGCGGGCGTTGGGCAACAGGCGTGGCGGCAGGACATAATTGAGAGGAAATGGGCGCCGGCAATCCTGCCTGAAATGCAGCACCCAGCGACGCGGAAAAAACTTTGCGCCTCCCGGTGCGTTACGCGTCACGAAACGCTGTTCGAAACGATACTCGTCTGCAACCTTCTGCGGGTTAGCGCGAAATTTTTCCTGCAATGGCAACAATGTCCCCACCGAGAACCGGAACACTGAACTCTGCCCGAGCCGTTCGAAGGGCGTGGTCTGATTTCGCGCCATGAACAGGTCGTCGGCTTTGCCGCATTCGAAAAACCCATCGAGCGAACCGACGATAACCAGGTCGAGATCCAGAAACAGGACAGGACCGGTCAGACTGCCAAGTTTGGGACCCCACAGCCGGGCCTTCGGCCAGATGCCTTTCGTGTTGACCGGCATATTCTCAACGTCAAGCGGCGGCAGGTCCTCGCAGAGGATTTCAGGACGCAGATCGGCACGGTTGTCCGTAAAGCATGTGAACGTGAATGGCGGCGTGATATTGCGAGCGACCATCGCATACAGTCTGTTGATGAAGGGGGGACCGTATTTGGTGCCCCAGTTGATGCAAATCACCTGCTTTACGCCGCCGCTCGCATCCAGAACGCTTGTCGCCATGTCCAACAATCCTTTTTTGCAGATTGTCTTAAAGGCCTTGTCGGCGCGATTATCAAGCTTGGACTTCGCTTTTCAGCCCACAGGATTCATCGACATGCGTACATCCCGCACAGCTGGTCGGTGAGCAACGCGATACCGCGACCCCATCCATCATCACCGCCAAACTATCAAACGCTCGAGCGCCGGTAAAACGCCAGCGAACCGGCGAGCGCCAGAAGCGCGCCGCCGCAGATGCGGTCGAGCCACAGCGCGCCGGACTTTTTCAGCACCTTCACGGCCTGCGAGCCGAGCGTTGCGTAACCGAACATGACCAGAAAATCGATTGTCGCAAAGACAAGGGCGAGAACGGCATATTGCTGGACCTGCGGTTCCACCGGCACGATGAATTGCGGCAGGAAGGCCGAGAAGAACAGGTATCCCTTGGGGTTGGTGACGGCGACCAGGAAGCTTTTCAGGAAGATGGCGCGCGCCGATCCAGAACCGCTCTCCGCCGTGCCGTGCAGGGTCTCGCTCAACGTGCCTTTGGAGCGCAGCAGCATGATGCCGAGAAAGGCGAGATAACCGGCGCCGATCCATTTGACCACCGAGAACCAGAATTCGGACGCCGCCAGCAGCGCCCCGAGCCCCAAGGCGACAGCGCCGATCAGGACAAAATCGGACAGCACCGCGCCGACCATGCCGATGAGCGCGCGACGCACGCCGAAGCGCGAGCCGTTGGTCAGCGCCAGAAGCACGGTCGGACCGGGCGTGGCGATGCCGATGAACGAAACGAGTGCGAAAGCCAGCAAGGTGATTTCAGTCATGGTTCCCCTCCTCCGGACTTGCAAAACGGCGCCGCAGGTCCCGCGTTGAAAACCGACTTTTGCAATTCATCGCCCCCTCGGCAAGAGGCTAACGCGCCCTGCAGCCCTTCGAGTATCTCCGCCATGGTGAAAAGCGTGTCGCGGCGGAACCGCCCAATTTCGGGAACCGGGCACCCATCTTCAGCGGTTGACTAAAAATTGCTGCAGTGCACTAAGATGATGCCGACGCAACAGCACGAATGAACGGTGGTTTGATGCGGTACGTAAAAGAATTCGAAGCCCTGCGCGGGGTTCTGGCGATCTGGGTCGTGGTTGGGCACGTCGCGACCGCCTCTGTCCTGCACGGACGCCTGATCGAAGCAAAGCTCTACAATTTCTACGCCGTCACCGTGTTCATTCTCTTAAGCGGCTTTGCCATCGCCGCATTGATCGACAAGAAGCCGGAGGGCTATGGCCTCTATATCACGCGCCGGGCGTTCCGAATTTTCCCGGTCTACCTGTTTTACCTGGCGCTTTCCGTCCTCCTGGCCAATTTCGCCCTGGAAACCTGGCTGAATGCACCCTCCGGCGTGATGCAGGCGGCGAGAATAAAGATCGCGACCGATACGATCACCTATTGGCCCTGGCATCTCGCAGCACATCTGCCGGCGCTGCACGGTCTCGTGCCGCCAAGCCTGCTTCCGTCGACAGACTATGCATTTCTGGGACAGGCCTGGAGCATATCCCTGGAATGGCAATACTATCTGATAGCGCCGTTTTTCATTGCCGTGCTGACGACGAAGATGAATGCGATCCGTATCGGGCTGCTGCTTCTCGGCGCCCTTGCGGTTGCGTTTATCCTGCCGCGAATGCCGGAAAGCTTCATCGGCGGATGGCTTCTCGATTTTACCCTCGGGATCGCGACGTTCATCTTCATGAAATACCGGGACAGAGAAGCCCATCCGCTGCGATCGATACCGATCGTGAAAGTCTGGGCGCTTGTGATCGCGGGATTGCTGCTGCAGCGATCGGTCAGTGTCCTGCCGTATCTCATCTGGGCGACGGTCATCATGCTGGTGATCTGCGCCCGGGAAAAGGAAGGCGGGGCGGCGGCACTTTTCAGCAGGGTAGCGAATGCGCGGCCGCTGCAGTGGATCGGCAGCATGGCCTACTCGGTCTACCTTTCCCACATGATCGTCCTGATCCTGGTGCTGCGCGCGGTTCAGGCGCTGGGCATCGATGAACCCTGGCCGCAGTTCGCTGTTCTTGTCTGCGCAACCCTGGCCGGAACCCTGGTGATCTCGCGGCTCTCCTATGTTTTCATCGAGCTGCCGTTTCACCAATACGGCCGAAACATCGGGCAACGCGCCCAGACGATCCCCGCTCGGGCGAATGTTCCGCCCGGAGAATAGACAAGGGGGCCAAGGCTGCCCCCTACTTCCCCGCCGGCCCCTTCACCCGTCCCGACAGCACGCCGAAGCCGTCAATGATCGCCTCCTGGTTTTCCAGCCGCGTCACTTCCAGCTGCACCTCCTGCAAGTTGCGCAGGATCTGGCTGACGGTGTCGTCGTCGCCTTCTTCCGTTGCGTAGGCGAGCTCGCTTTCGAGTTCGCGGCGCTGCCAGAGCAGGGCCTTGGTGCGCTGGTGCAAAGCCAGCGCCTGGAGGTAGCCTTCGCGGGCGTCTTCCGGTGCTGCGGCAGTCGTCGCGGTCCACAGGCGGGCGAAGCGGATCTGCTGGTCGAGCGATTTCAGCAGGTCGCCGAAGCCTTCGGTTTCCAACTGCTCGACGAGGATTTCGCGCGACAGGCGCGGACCCTTGGCGGCGGCGGCGTTGAGCACCGACGACCAGAAGCGCTGCAGGTCGCGATTGTCGTATTCGATCGCGGAAATCTCGTCATATTCCTCGAACAGTAGTTGCGGATGATTGACGATGGTCAGCGCCAGCACGCTTTCGCGCAGCGGCGGCAGGGCCTGATGACCGCTGACCAGCGACGAGCGGGCGAGACGATCGGAAATGCCGGAGCGTTCCGACATACGCCCGCCCGGCTGGCCGCCGCGACCTTGGCCGCCATTGCGGTTGGCGCCCTGACGCTGGTTGCGGTCGAAACCGCGCTGGCCGTTCTGCTGGCGCGAAGCACCCTGAAAGAACTGGTTGAGCCGGTCGCGGACATCCTGGCCATAGTGGCGGCGGACGTTTTCGTCTGATATCACCGAGACGACCTGCTTCAGTGTCGCCTCCAGCTGGGCGCGGCTCTCCGGCGTATCGAAGGAGCCGGCCTGCGCCTCGCGCAGCCAGACCATTTCCGACAGCGAGCGGGCAGACGCCATCACCTTGTCGAACGGCGCGCGGCCTTCGTGGCGCACCAGATCGTCGGGGTCTTTGCCATCCGGCAGCATGGCGAAGCGGACTGAGAAGCCGGGCTTCAGATGCGGCAGCGCCAGGTCCACCGCCCGGTTGGCGGCGCGGATGCCGGCGCCGTCGCCATCAAAGCAGAGAACGGGCTGCTGGGTGAGCTTCCACAGCAATGCCATCTGGTTTTCGGTCAGCGCGGTGCCGAGCGGGGCAACGGCATTCTCGATGCCGGCCTGATGCAGGGCGATGACGTCCATATAGCCTTCGACGGCAATGATGGTGCCTGCGCCGTCAGCGCCACCCATCGCCTTGCGCGCGCGGGAAAAGTTGTAGAGCACGTTGCCCTTGTGAAAGAGCTCGGTCTCGTTGGAATTGAGGTATTTCGCCGGCGCGTCCGGCGACATGGCGCGGCCGCCAAAGGCGATGACCTTTTCGCGCGACGACAGGATCGGGAACATGATGCGGTCGCGGAAACGGTCGTAGGACACCGGGATATCCGGGCCATGGACGACGAGGCCGCAGGCCTCGATCTGGTCCTTGGGCACACCCTTGCCGGCGAGATGCTCCTTCAGCGCATTGCGGCTTTCCGGCGCATAGCCGAGGCGAAAAGTCTCGATGGTGCGGCCCGTCAGGCCGCGGTCGCGCAGGTAGGCCCGCGCCTTGGCGCCGTTCGCGGTCTGCAACTGGGCTTCGAAGAACTGCGTCGCCATTTCCATGACATCCTGCAGGCCGGTGCGCTGGCGGTCGCGCTTTTCCGCCTCGACATCGGGCTGCGGCATGGCGACGCCGGCGAGATCGGCGACCTGCTGCACGGCTTCGGGAAAGGCCATGCCGTCGAGATCGGTAAGAAAGCGGAAATGATCGCCCGAGACGCCGCAGCCGAAGCAATGGTAGCGGCCCTTGCGGTCCTCGCAATGGAAGCTCGGGGATTTCTCGCCATGGAACGGGCAGCAGGCCCAGTAGTCGCCGCGCGAGGCATTGGTTTTCTTGCGATCCCAGGTGACGCGTTTGCCGATCACGTCCGAAATGGGAACGCGGTCGCGGATCTCGTCAAGGAAAGAGTTGGAAAATCGCATGAATACCTCTGGGCTGGCTTCCATATAGGCGGCAAACCGCGCCCGCGCCAGCGAGGGTGGAGGTCATACCCGCAATTCACAGGCCATCGCACGTGGCATCCGGCTGGAAACCGCGCATGCCCCCGTGGACATGACATATTCCTTGAATAAAATGTTGATAGCAAACGTATACAAAGGCAATGAAGTGTTCATGGCCCTTTCGGATTCCCGCGATGATTTTCTCAGCGAACGAGCTTGCTTCCAACACCACCTTCTTCAAAGCCATGCGGATCTATGCGCGGCAGATGACGGCGATGTTCGCCGAAAATCCGCGAATGTCCTCGATCTTTGCCTCGCAACAGCGCTGGCTGATGGCGCAGCTCGGGCTTTCGCTGCATTATGGGCGTGACCCAGCCGATCCGACGAAACAGCTTTATGCCGGGCGCTTCGTCAGCAAGGCGATCGATCACGGCATTGCCAGCCGCAACACGGCGGCGACCTTCATCCAGGAAATGCTGGCCTATCGTTTCGTGCGTGCCAGCGACAATCCGCCCGACAATCGCATGCGGCCACTGGAGCCGACCGATACCGCGGTCCAGCAGGTGGTCAGGTGGCTCTACGCGCATCTGGCCATCCTCGACACGCTGGACGGCGGAAACCGGGCGGTTTCGCTGACGGAAAACCCCGCCCTGTTTACCCGGCTGCAGCCGATCATCGCGCTTGGTCTCCTGGAAAACCACGGCGTCCGCAATCCCGGCGAGACGTTCAATCTCTTTACATGGGCCAACTCCGGCGGTGTGGTGATGGATTACTTCATCTCGATGATCACCGAATTCGATCCGGATGCACCGCGCACGATGATCGGCCCGGTTTCATCGGCCGATATCTGCCAGTCCTACATGATTTCAAAGACGCATCTGAAACGGCTGATGAGCAAGGCGGCCGAAATGGGCAGCGTCAGCTTCGAAACCGTCTCGCGCCGCAACATGCTCTGGCTTTCGCAGGGGTTCGTCAAGGAATACTGGATCTACCAGGCGGAAAAATTCGCCATCATCGACGCGGCGTTCCATGCGGAAGCCGCGTCGCCGGTACCGGGCGTCAGGCAGCTGACAGCAGTTCCTTGAGCACGGACGATGCCTTGGAAAAGTCCATCTGGCCGGCATAACGCTCCTTCAGCACGGCCATGACCTTGCCCATGTCCTTCGGGCCGCTTGCACCGGCTTCCGCGATCGCCGCGGCGACATTGGCGCGCACGTCCGCGTCCGACAGTTGCTTCGGCATGAAGCCCTGCACGACGACGATCTCGGCGCGTTCCTTGGCGGCAAGCTCCGGGCGGGCGTTGTCTTCGTAGATCTTCGCCGATTCCTCGCGCTGCTTGACCATCTTTGCCAGGATCTGCAGAATTTCGTCGTCGCTGGCCTCGCCCTTGCCGGCGCTGCGATTGGCGATATCGCGGGTCTTGATGTCGGCCTGAATCAGACGGACGGTAGAAAGCCGCGGCGCATCCTTCGATTTCATCGCATCCTTGAGGGCGGCAGCGAGTTGATCGCGTATCATTGTCCTTACTCCTGTTTGATGGCGCTTCATAAACCAGCCGGACGAGAGGGAGCAAACGAATTGCGTCAATCCGCGGTAAAAGCATAAGGAAAAGCCCGATCCGCCCGTCTTCAAGATTGACCTTGGCGGATGCTGCGGCTATTGACCGTCACCTGCACCAACATCGTGACCAGGCCTGACAGCGCGCGCCCATCGCCCGCATCTGCCCGCCTGCAAACCAAAACGGCCGGCCGGCGTTCCCTTGAACGTCCGCCATGCGCCGCCTGAACGGGATGAAGATTATGACCGCGACAGCGCCCTGGACCACCGCAAAACCAACCGCCCTGCTCGTTCTGGCCGATGGCACCGTCATCGAGGGCAAGGGCATCGGCGCCACCGGCAAGGTGCAGGCCGAAGTGGTCTTCAACACGGCGCTCACCGGCTACCAGGAGATCATGACCGACCCGTCCTATCTCGGCCAGATCGTCACCTTCACCTTCCCGCACATCGGCAATATCGGCGCCAATGACGCGGATATCGAGGACCTGACGCCGGCAGCCCGCCACGGCGCGGTCGGCGTCATCTTCAAGGCCGACATCACCGCGCCGTCCAGCTACCGCGCCGAAAAGCATCTCGACGCCTGGCTGAAGGCGCGCGGTATCATCGGGCTTAGCGGCATCGACACGCGGGCGCTGACGGCCTGGATCCGCGAGAACGGCGCCCCGAACGCGGTGATCGCCCACGACCCGAACGGCGTCTTCGACATCGAGTCGCTGAAGGCGGAAGCGAAAGCCTGGAGTGGGCTCGAAGGACTCGACCTCGCAAGGCAAGCCTCCTCCGGCCAGACCTCGCGCTGGAGCGAAAAGCCCTGGGTCTGGAACGAAGGCTACGACGAACTGACCGAGGCCGACACGACGCATCATGTCGTGGCGCTCGACTATGGCGTCAAGCGCAACATCCTGCGCCTGTTCACAGGCCTTGGCTGCAAGGTTACCGTGATGCCGGCAACGACATCGGCCGAAGAGGTTCTGGCGCAAAAGCCGGATGGTATCTTCCTGTCGAACGGCCCGGGGGATCCGGCAGCGACCGGCGAATATGCGGTTCCGGTGATCCAGGAACTGATCAAGAGCGATATCCCGCTATTCGGCATCTGCCTCGGCCACCAGATGCTCGGTCTTGCGCTCGGCGCCACGACCGAGAAGATGCATCAGGGCCACCACGGCGCCAACCATCCGGTGAAAGACCATACGACCGGCAAGGTCGAGATCGTCTCGATGAACCACGGCTTCGCGGTGGATTCGAAGTCCCTCCCGGAAGGCGTTGAAGAGACTCACGTTTCCCTGTTCGACGGCACCAATTGCGGCCTGCGCCTCACCGGCAAGCCGGTGTTCTCGGTCCAGCATCACCCGGAAGCCTCGCCAGGCCCGCAGGACAGCCACTACCTCTTCCGCCGCTTCATCAACCTGGTGCGCGAGAAGAAGGGCGAACCGGCCCTCGCAGAACGTTGAGATTTAGCGTCATTGAACGGCGAAAAGCCCCGGTCTCTCAAAGGAGTACCGAGGCTTTTGCGTTTAGCCGTTGAAGACCACGGACAGCTTGTTGCCGGCCGGGTCGCGCATATAGGCCGAGTACCAGTCCGGCCCATATTGCGGACGAGCGCCTGGCGCTCCTTCGTCGGTGCCGCCATTGGCGAGCGCCGCATGGTAGAAGGCATCGACCTCCGCATGCGATTTCACCATGAAGCCGACCATGGTGCCGTTGCCGGGTGTCGCCGGTTCGTTGTTGAACGGTTCGCAGACCCACAGAAGGAAGCCTTCGCCAGTCCCGCCCAGTGTATAGCCACGCCAGCCCGGATAGTTGGCGTGGGCGCTCCAGCCGATTGTGGCCAGGGTCGCGTCGTAGAAGCGCACCGACGCTGCATGATCCAATGTTCCAACAGTCGCATAAGCGGTCATTTTATCCTCCGTTTGATCATCGCCAGCCTAAACGAGAAAACGGAACAAATAAAGAACAAAAATAACACAGCAAGGCTGCGATCGGGCTTCCAGTTCAGTGTCCCTCCGCTGACTTCACCCTGGCCCAGGCATCCCGCGTCAGTCGAAAGCACATCCAGTTCACCGGCGAACCGGAAATATCCAGCACCGCATCATAGGCATGCGTCGCGCCGAGTTTGGCGGTCGCCTTCTGCGAGCGGATATTGGCGGGGTCGATGTGGAACCACACGTCATTGACGCTCTTGAAAGCATGATCGAGCATCAGGCGCTTGATCTCGAAATTGGTCGCCCCGCCCCAGTAGGCATTGTTGAGGAAGGTGAAGCCGATCGAGACCGCCTGCGGCTGGTCCGGCGCCAGGTAATAGCGCGAGCAGCCAATCAATTTACCGGTAGCCCGATCGATGAAAACCAGCGTGCCCTTGCTGGCCAACTGGGCGTCGAAATACTGGCGGAAAAGATCCGGCTTGTACCGTTCCCTGGCCGGGTGCCCTGCCCAGACGGCCGGATCACTGCCGGCCGCATAGAGCCCGTCGAAATCATCGGCCTTCAGGGGACGCAGAACAAGCGTTTCACCGATCAGTTCCGGCTGAAAGTTCAGTGCGTTTTCCGGCATGTCCATCTCCGCGCTTGACAGATCGTCCTATGCCGGTAGAGCCAGCAACTTCCGCTCCCGCGACAGAAACCGGAAGAAGCGCCAGGTCAGCGTGATGCTGGCGGCGGCAAGGCCGAGGACGAAGCCGTACCAGACGCCGACGCCGCCGAAGCCGAAATGGAAGGCGAGCAGATAGGCGGCGAAAAAACCGATCGCCCAGTAGGACACCAGCGCCAGGATCATCGGCACGGTAGTGTCCTTCAGGCCGCGCAGCATGCCAGCGGCCAAGGCCTGGACGCCATCGACCAGCTGGAACGCTCCGGCGATGACGATCAGCGGACCGGCATAGGCGAGAACCTGCGCCGCATCCGGCCGGCTTGTATCGAGATACATCGCGGCAAGCTCGTGCGAAAACACCGCGAAGACGAAGCTGCCGATCAGGGCAAATCCGCAGCCGATGACCAGCACGGCAATCGCCGCCCGCTTGATCCCCTCGGCATCCCGCCTGCCATGGGCAAGACCGATGCGCACGGTGGCCACCTGCGCCAGACCGAGCGGCACCATGAAGGCGATGGAGGCGAACTGCAGGGCGATACCATGGGCAGCGAGTTCGACGGTGCCGATCATGCCCATCAAAAGCGAGGCGACGGTGAACAGGCTGACCTCGGCCAGGATGGTGACGGCGATCGGCAGGCCGAGCTTGACGACGTCCTTCAGCACCGGCCAGTCAGGCCGCCAGAAGCGCACGAATATCTCGTAGGAACGGGTCTGCGGCTGAAGCTGGATATAGGCATAGAGCAGCACGAAGCTCAGCGTGTTGACCACGAACGCCGAGATGGCGGCACCGACGATGCCGAGCGCAGGCGCGCCGAAATGACCGTAGATGAACACGTAGCACAGCGCCGCGTTGCTGAGCAGCACGATGATCGTCACATAGAGGATGATGCCGGCGCGTTCCAGCGAGCTCAGGAACCCGCGCAGGACCATGAACAGCAATGCCGGGAACATGCCCCAGAGCGCAACGCGCAGATAGCTTCCGGCAAGAGCCGCCACCTCCGGCTGCTGACCGAGCATCCGCAAAACATGTTCCGCCTGCCACAGGACAGGCATCGTCAGCACGCCATAGCCGAGCACGGCCCACATGCCCATGCGCACGGCGCGGCGAACGGCAACGCGGTCGCCCCGCCCTTCGGCCTGGGCTACGATCGGCACGACGGCATTGGCAAATCCGGAGCCGAAGATGAAGACGGTGAAGAACATCTGGGCGGCCAGAACCATCGCCGCCAGTTCCGTCGTACCGAGACGACCGACCATCAGTACATCGGTGGCATGGATGGCAAACTGCGCCAGCTGCGCGCCAACGAAGGGCACGCCCAGCACGATGCTGGCGCGATAATGCGCCGGCCAGGAGTTATCTGTGCGGACGGCCGCCTGATTTGGGGTCGAAGTCAGCATGATGAGAAACGAGCCTTGGCTTCGTCGCAGCCGGAATGGGCCGCACGACGGAAGAGACGGAAATAGAACAACCGGTCGCAAAGCACCAGCAACAAAGGCCAAAGTGCTTATATTTTCATCCAAACATCACAAAAATTGATCGTTTTTCGTGCAAACCCAGGGCAACAATACACGCAAAAATCAACTCTTGATTGCGCTCAAGAATATGATCTACTCGTCATGAATTGGCGGGGGCCTTCATGAAATTCGATCGAGAAAAAAGACACTGTTTGCTCATGGCTGGCGTTCTGCTTGCGGGAAGCCTTCTCATGGGCTGCACCTCGACCAGTTCGGCTCTCTACAGGGGAGCCGGCGAGCCCGGCTGTTCCGGCGTCTTTACAACCGATGAAGACGGCATCGAAACACCGAACGGCACAGGATATTCCTGCATGATCGCGACCTACCGGTTGCCGGAAGCAGGAAACGAGGGCTGGCTGGCGGAGAACGAAAAGCGCTACAAATTGGCGTTTCTGGAGTTTGACGAAAGATCGCTGGGTTTGAAGCATCAACCGGGCAAGGCATCAGCGCAAAGCCAGGCACTTTTGGCTGCGCTGCAATCCGACAAACAGAAATACGTCATTACCTTCGTCCACGGCTGGCGCCATGATGCCAATCTGCAGGACAACGATGTCCGCCGATTTCGGGTCCTGCTGGCCTACGCCAGAAGCTTCCTGAACTGGCGCTGCCAGGAGAAACGCCGCTATTGCGATACGGAGGTTGTCGGGGTCTATATAGGTTGGCGGGGGAAATCCGTCCACGAACCGGCAAACGAAACAATCGGCACCGCGCTGGCCGCTCCGACGTTCTGGGCACGCAAACGTCAGAGCGAAAAACACGCGCCCTTCGTCATCGAGCAGATCGACGAAATTCAAGCACAGCTCAACCTTGATCCCGGCAATCCGGATGCTGATAAAATGATGGTCATCGGCCATTCCTTCGGTGGCAACCTGCTGGCGACCGGATTGAAAACGAGAGCCATCAATTCCGTCATCGCACACAAAACGGGAACGGAAATGACTCCGCTTCTGGGCGATTTGACCGTCCTCATCAACCCGGCATCGGAAGCGCACAACTGGATCGATATACAGAAGGCCATGCGATCGAAGGTGGCCGGCGTCAGCGGGGATATCGCCGCTATCGATCGAACGTCTGCCTGGGAAAAGGAATACCCGCAAAGGCAACGTCCGATTTATGTTTCGCTCACCGCGACCGACAACTGGGCGGTGAGTGAAACGAAGGGCAAGAAGGTGGCCTATGACTGGGCTACCGGCGTGGCTTTTCCGGCTGGGCAGCTGGCAGTCCTGCGCTTAGCCGAAGACCGGCGCCATGCGATCGGACACGTACTTCCGCGAAAGAACTACCATTTTGGCGCGACACACGAGATCGTTACCAACGACGGGTCGGAGAAAAATACCAGTTACGCGCAATCAGCGACAAGAACAGATACTCAATGCGTGAGCATGGACGGCTGGCTCAGCGCAACGCGGCAGCGTTCCCCCTCCGGATGGGACAGCCATTACACCGAGCACGGACAAAACAAACTCACATTTGTATCCCGAACGCCAAGGGTCAACTACCAGATCAGACAGGTACTTTGGCCAGAACACAGCCGCGGCGATATATCATATGAGCCGGCAAATTCGCCGTTCTGGAACATGCGGGCCTTTTCCAACGTCATCGCAGACCACGGCGGCTATGTGAACTATCCCATGTGGTGCGCCCTCAATCAGATGGTCCTGGATGATGTGACCGGCAAACCGGCGTCGCAGTAAAAACAAGGAAGGGCCAAGCGATGCCTCACACCGCCCGTGCCAGATCATTGCCGTCTTCCGCCGCCGCGGGTATCGGCCGCACCTTCAGAAGGTAAATCGTAACGGCCAAAGCAACGAAGACGGCGCCAAGAAGATAGGGGGCGCCAGCGAAGGTGACGGTGGCCTGTGGCGCGGTGAAAACGCTGAAGATTTGCGCGAACATCAGCGGTCCGAGGATCGTTGTGAAGCTGGAAATGCTCGACAGCGCGCCTTGCAGCTCTCCTTGCGCCGATGGCGGCACCTTGGCAGACGCGATGCTGCGCAGCGGCGGGTCGGCGAGCGCTTCGAGGCAGGTGGCGAGGATGACGGCATAGATCATCCAGCCCTGGAACGCGAAGGCATAGCCGAAAAGGCCGAGACCGGTGAAAATCAGGCCGACCGCGCCTGCCTTCCACTCGCCAAGACGCGGGATAGCCTTCGGCAACACGAAGGCCATGACCAGCGCGCCACAGACACCGAAGATGCCGAGCGACAGGCCGATCTGTCCTTCACTCCAATTGTAGCGATAGGAGGCGACGAAGGACCAGACGGCCGGATAGACCGCATGCGCCTGCCAGAACAGGAAGAACACCAGCAGTACCCAGCCGATGCCAGGATAGTTGCGCATCTGTTTCAAGGCACCCAGCGGATTGGCGCGCCTCCATTCGAAACGGCGACGGTTGTGACTTTCCAGCGTCTCCGGCAGCAGGAACCAGGCGACGGCGAAGTTGACGAAGGACAGGGCGGCGGCACCATAGAAGGGAATGCGCGGGCCAAATTCGCCCAAAAGGCCGCCCAGCACCGGCCCGAGCGCAAACCCCGTACCGAAGGCGATACCGATCAGGCCGAAATTCTTGGCACGGTTGGTATCGTCGCTGACATCGGCGATATAGGCTGCGGCAGTGGAAAAGCTGGCGCCGCTGATGCCGGCCAGCACCCGTCCGACGAACAGCATCCAGTAGGTTGCCGCCAACGCGCAGATCAGATTATCGAGTGCAAAGGTCAGGACAGAGGCAAGCAGGATAGGCCGCCGGCCGAAGCGATCCGACAGGTTGCCAATCAATGGCGCGAAGACGAACTGCATGCCGGAATAGACCAGCATCAGCCAGCCGCCATCGACCGCCGCTTCGCTGATCGTATCGCCCGTCAGCTCCTTCAGATAGGCCGGCAACACCGGCACGATGATGGCGATGCCCATGATATCGAGGAACAGGATGACGAAAACGAGGAATAGGCCGCGCCGCGCTGACTTGGGGTCGATCATCGAACAAACCTCTTTTTGCATCCGCCCTTGCGCGGATACAGAACGCGAACGGGGACTGGCAAATCGTCTCTATCGAAAAAAAGAGACCGAAACAATACGTGAACATTTCAATGTTCGTGATGATTGCTTCGGGAACATTGATGTGGGGTTGAGCGGCTAGCTTCGCGGCCGGCTCTTCAGGAAATCGACGAAGGCCCGCAGCGGCGGCGGCATGTGCTTGCGGCTTGCATAATAGAGATAGGGGCCGGGAAAGTCCGGCATCCAGTCCGCAAGGATGGGCACCAGCTCGCCGCGGGCAATCGCGGGCGCCAGGAAGTCCTCGAATGTGGCGATGATGCCGAGGCCGGCAATCGCGGCGCTGATTTCCAGCTCCAGCGTATTGGCGGTGATGCGGGCCTTCGGCGAAATGCGTACCGTCTCGTCGCCACGTTCGAACTCCCATGAATGCATGTTGCCGCTGGCAAAGCGGTGACGGATGCAGGCATGATCGAGGATGTCGCGCGGGTGGCGAGGCTCACCATGGGCAAGCAGGTAGGCGGGGGACGCGGCGGTGACAAAGCGCTGGCGGCGCGGGCCGATCGGCACCGCGATCATGTCCTTTTCCAGCCGCTCGTCATAACGCACGCCGGCATCGAAACCGGCGGCCAGCACGTCGATGAAACTGTCGTCGGCGCTGACCTCCAGCGTGATGCCGGGATAGGCCTTGAGGAAATCGGCGATAAGATCCGGCAGGACGGCGCGGGCAACGACGGTGGCGACGTTCAGGCGCAGGGTCCCGGTGGCGGTGTCGCGAAAGCTGCCGATCTGGTCGAGCGCCAGGGCAACCTCACTGAGCGCCGGCGAGAGCCTTTCCATCAGCTGTTCGCCCGCCTCCGTCAGGGTGACGCTGCGGGTGGTGCGGTTGAGCAGGCGGACGCCGAGCCTCTCCTCAAGACGCCGCAGCGCTTCGCTGAGCGAGGATGCCGAAACGCCACGCCGGCGGGCGGCGGCGCGAAAATTGCGCTCCCGCGCCACGGCGGTAAAGGCATCGAGGTCGGCCAGCGGCAGATCGGTCATTGTACGATTTTCCAAACAGCTTGTGCGCGTTGAGGCGGATTATCGCACAAAGTCTTTCGCGGTAAAACCACGTCCGAACACGACGCCGCCTGCGCGGCTGAAACCAAGGAGAAGCGACATGAAATATGTTCAACTCGGCAAGACCGGCCCCTCCGTCTCGACCCTCGGCCTCGGCTGCATGGGCATGTCCGGCATGTACGGGCCTTCCGACCGGGCGGACGGGATCGCCACCATCCATGCGGCCCTCGATGCCGGCATCAACCTGCTCGATACCGGCGATTTCTACGGCATGGGCCATAACGAGATGCTGATCGGCGAGGCGCTGAAGGCTGTCGCCCGCGACAAGGTGATCATCAGCGTCAAGACCGGCGCGCTGCGCGACCGCGACGGCGGCTTCAACGGCATGGACAATCGTCCGGCGGCACTGAAGAACTTCGTCGCCTATTCGCTGCAACGGCTCGGCGTCGACTATATCGACATCTACCGCCCTGCCCGGCTCGACCCGAACGTGCCGATCGAGGATACGGTCGGCGCCATCGCCGATATGATCAAGGCCGGCTATGTCCGCCATATCGGCCTCTCGGAAGTCGGCGCGGATACGATCCGACGAGCCGCCGCCGTCCACCCGATCGTCGACCTGCAGATCGAGTATTCGCTGATCTCGCGCGGCATCGAGGATACGATCCTGCCCGCCTGCCGCGATCTCGGCATCGCCGTCACCGCCTATGGCGTGCTGTCGCGCGGCCTGATCAGCGGCCACTGGCAGAAGGGCCACGGACAGAGCAAGGGCGACTTCCGCGCCCACAGCCCGCGCTTCCAGGGCGAAAATGTCGACCGCAACCTCGAACTCGTCGAAGCCCTGCGCAGAATCGCGCAAGCAAAGGGCGTTTCGGTGGCGCAGATCGCCATTGCCTGGGTGGCGGCCAAGGGCAGCGACATCATTCCGCTGATCGGCGCGCGAAAAGTCGAGCGGCTGGAGGAAGCGCTGGGATCGCAGGGCATAAACCTGTCGGCCGCCGATCTCACCGCCATCGAAGCGGCCGTGCCCAAGAATGCGGCTGCCGGTGGACGTTATCCCGAGGCGATGCTCGCGCATATGGACAGTGAGAAGTAAGGCGCTTTTACCTCCCGTTGAGGGGAAGCGATTGTGTATGGATTGCGCAGTATTGGCGGCGCCTTCCCTCTTCTCCCCAACGGGGAGAAGTGTCGAGCAAAGCGAGACGATGAGGGGGTGCGTCCGCATATTCTGAGCCAGCCGCCCCCTCATCCGCCCTACGGGCACCTTCTCCCCGATGGGGAGAAAAGGGAGACTGCCGAGACATTGGGTCTCCCCTCAAGGAGAGAAAATCCGCCGGGGTGGTATCCAGTGGCGGCCTATTCGTTGCCTGAACCCCAGAGGCCCGAACCCCAACCACTTGTGGCGCTATGGCGCATCATCCCCGCGATCATCTTACATAGACGATCTTGCCGCCATTGAAGGCGGTCTGGACGCCGTTGACGTTGCGCGCCGGAATGCCTCTCTTTTGCAGGGCAGCGCGGATGTTGGGCGTGGAACGGATCTCTTCCTGCCCGCGCGCATAGGTCTGCGCCGAGGGATACCGGTAGGTTCGCGGCACCTGCTGGAAATCATCCGGACCGATATAATCGCGGATGATGATCACCGTGACCCGGGGATTGGTGTTGACCGGGCGGCTCGAATGCGCCTTCTGGGCATAGGCGGTTCCGATGAGCGGAACGCTGCCGGCGGCGGATAAAAGAGCTGCGGTCAGAACAAGCGTGACGATCTTCTTCACTGTCTTTCTCCTCAACACATCAAAAACCGGAATATCTTGCCGCCAATGCGCCGACTGCCGCCGTCACTTCGGTAGTAGCGCGGCTGTCATCTCGCATAGATGACTTTGCCGCCATCAAGCGCGGTCTGAATGGCAAGGACGTTCTGGGGCCGGATATTCCGGCGTTCAAGCGACGCTTTTATAACCGGATTGGAGGCGATTTCGGCCTGCGCGCGCGCAAGCATGGCTGCGGACGGATGGCGATAGATCGAAGAGACTGTGTCGTCATCATGGTAGCTTGAGCGCAGGAAGATGACAGCTATGCCGGGCTCGGAAGGGTGGCCGAAAAGAATGGTGCCGAGCGTCTCTGTGGCGCCGGCAGATGGCGGGACCGACAGGGCCAGCGCGGTGGCCGCAAATGTGAGGGCAATGAATTTCCGCATGCTTGGTCTCCTTCACTGGCCGTCCAGCTTTCGGCCGGCTTTACCGTCGGCGTGCCGCCCCGGTCAGGAGAGATATAGGTTGTCCGGTCCCTTTTGCGATCCGCCGCATCGCGAAGAATGAAATTTTTTCGAACCCGCAAACCGCTCACTGTTTCCGTGGCATCGCGAATAAAGCCGGCACGCCGGGATGGCGGCGCGCCGGCTTTCGCTCAGATATTGCCCTTGAACGTATCGCAGGCCGACAGCTTGCCGCTGTCGAAGCCGCGCTTGAACCAGGTCGAGCGCTGAGCCGAGGTGCCATGGTTGAAGCTTTCCGGGACGACATAGCCCTGGGTCCGCTTCTGCAGCGTATCGTCGCCGATCTGGGTGGCGGCGTTGAGCGCTTCTTCGAGGTCCCCCTGATCAAGCAGACCCTTCTGCTGGGTGTACTTGCCCCAGATACCGGCGAAGCAATCCGCCTGAAGTTCGACGCGGATCGACATCTGGTTGGAATCGGCCTCGCTCATGCGCTGGCGCTGGGCGTTGACCTTCGGCAGGATTCCGAGCAGGTTCTGCACGTGATGGCCGACCTCGTGAGCGATCACATAGGCTTCGGCGAAATCGCCCGAAGCCTCGAATTTCTGGGCCAGTTCATCGAAGAAGGCCATGTCGAGATAGACCTTCTGGTCGCCCGGGCAATAGAACGGACCGCTGGCCGACGAGGCCATGCCGCAGGCTGAATTGACGCCGTCGCGGAACAGCACGAGCTTGGGCTCGACATAGGTTTCGCCGCTGGCCTGGAAAATGCCGTTCCAGGTGTCTTCAGTCTCGGCCAGCACCGTCGAGACGAAAGCCTTGGTTTCCTCCTCCTGCGCCGAACCCTGCGGCGCCCCGGACTGGCTCTGCTCGACGCCAGGCGAATTGACCTGTCCGCCCTCCATCACCTGCAGCATGTCGATGCCCATCATCTTGAGCACGAAATAGATGACGACGAGGAAGATGATCGTGCCGATGCTCATGCCGCCGCCGCGACCGCCACCACCGGTGGGGAGACGGAAGCCGCCGCCGCGCCCGAACGGATTGCCGCCCATGCCGCCCTGCACCGGACCTGATCCGCGCTCGTCCTCGACATTGCCCGATTGGCGCCGGCCCTTCCATTCCATGATGTGATCTCCCCGTCTCTGCCCTAGCGGCCGTCTAACCTTTTCAAGATCATATAACGCGCCAGAGGCGATTTTGTACAAGACCAAAACGACAAAGTTTTTCACCGCCTAAAAATCGGATCGACGGTTGGCACCTAGCAACGGGCCATGCCAGAATGGCGGACATTGTTTTGGGAGGAACGATCCTATGAAAGCCATGCGCCTGGAATCGATCGGCAACCTTTTCGTGCGCGAGGTGGAAAAACCCGTGCCCGGCCCGGACGACCTCCTGGTGCGTGTCGAGGCTTGCGGCATCTGCGGCACCGACCGCCACCTTTTGCATGGCGAGTTTCCCTCGACGCCGCCCGTCACGCTCGGTCACGAATTCTCAGGCATCGTCGAGGCGATGGGCGGCGACGTGAAGGGCTTCAAGCTGGGCGCTAGGATCACCGGCGACCCGAACATTTCCTGCGGCCGCTGCCCGCAATGCCAGGCGGGCCGGGTCAACCTCTGCCGCAATCTGAAAGCCATCGGCATCAGCCGCGACGGCGGTTTCGCCGATTATGTCATCGTGCCGCAGAAACAGGCCTTCGAGATTCCGCTCAGCCTCGACCCAAGTCATGGCGCCTTCTGCGAGCCGCTCGCCTGCTGCCTGCACGGCATCGACATGGCGGAGATCAAGGCCGGTTCATCCGTCGTGGTGCTCGGCGGCGGCGTCATCGGGCTTTTGACGGTCCAGTTGGCGCGGCTGGCGGGTGCGACGACCGTCATTCTGTCCACACGGCAGGAATCGAAACGAAAACTGGCCGAAGAGCTGGGCGCAACGGCAAGCGTCGATCCCTCCGCCGACGACATCATCGCGCAGATCGCGGGGCCTGACGGGCTGGTTCCGGGCGGGGTGGACGTGGTGATCGAATGCGCCGGCGTCGCCGCGACGGTCGAGCAATCGACAAGACTTGCCAAGGCCGGCGGCACCGTCGTCATCCTCGGCGTCATGGCGCAGGGGGAGAAGGTGCGGATCGAGCCGTTTGACATCCTCTTCAGGGAACTCAGGGTACTCGGCTCCTTCATCAATCCCTTCACCCACCGCCGGGCCGCCGATCTGGTTGCCTCAGGGGTGATCAACGTCGAAAAGCTGATCTCGCGAAAAATCACGCTGGAAGAGGCGCCGGAAGTGATCCGCAACCCGCCGGTCGCGGGAGAAGTGAAGGTGCTGGCGATGGCAGCATCGGCGTAGCGGCGGCAGAAACGCAACGATCAGGCTGCGGCCGTTCGTCCATCGGGACCCGAATTTAGAAAACCGGATCGCGAACCGTGCTACCATTGCCGATGGACAATCGATGTCCGGAAGGAACGGAGCCGTTATGATCGTGAAAGAGATGACCAGCAAGGACTGCGCCGACGTCCTGTCGCGCGGGCACATTGCCCACCTTGCCTGCGCCAAGGACAATCGGCCGTATGTCGTGCCGATCCAGTATGCTTTTGAATCTCCCAGTCTCTACGGTTTTTCGATGCCCGGACAGAAAATCGACTGGTTGAGAGCCAACCCGCAGGTCTGCGTTCAGGTTGGCGAGATCAAGGACAATGAGGAGTGGCGAAGCGTTGTCGTCGAGGGCAGCTATGAAGAACTCCCCGACAACCCGCAATGGCACGACGAACGGATTCACGCCTGGTCCCTGCTGGAAAAACGGGCGAACTGGTGGGAGCCGGGCGCCTTGAAGCCGGGCACGGCTGTTGCCGGCGAAAAGGCGATTGCGCCGGTCTTCTTCACCATCCACATCGACAGCATCACCGGCAGGCAGTCAACCGCCCGCGATAGTTGAGAGGACAAATGGCTGCCGGAACATGCCTTAAGCTGCTTCCGGCAGACGCGCGGTGAAGGTTGCATGTGCGATCGACACGGCCGTCCCTGTATCGCCAGATGTCGTCTCGATCTGCGCGCCCAGCTGCTTGACCAGCGCCTGCACGATGGCCGTGCCCAAGCCTCCGCCTGACTTGACGTTGGGCACTATAGTCTTGCCGACGCCATTGTCGGAAACGACAAGCTTCCAGTCACTGCCGTTCACCTCGTAGGACACATCGATGGACGCCCCGGAGTTGGGGACAGGAAAAGCATACTTGATCGCGTTGATGACCAGTTCGGTGACGATGAGACCGAGGCTGACCGCCTGATCGGAGCCGATCCGGCCGTCTTCGGCCGACACCTTGATGTCGATCGGCTGGCTCCCGCCCGTCATCGAGGATGCCAGGCTGCCGCAGAGCTTCGACAGGTAGGAACCGACCTCGATCTGGTCGATGCCGCCGGTCACATGAAGGTGGCGCTGCACCTCGGCGACCGACATCACCCGTTGATGCGCATCCTGCAGATCGCGGCGCGTCTCCTCCGACGTCACCGCACGGGCCTTCAGCAGCAGGATGCTGGCAATGATCTGCAGGCTGTTGGCAACGCGGTGCTGCATTTCCTGAAGCAGGACGCCTTTCTGGAGCAGCAGCTCCTGGGTGCGTTCATGCAGGACTTCCTTCTCGCGCTCGACCGCCCGCCGGGCGCTGATGTCGGTGAAGGCGAGCAGGATCGTCGCGTCGGAGCCCTCGCCGTAGACCACCTGCCGCGCGTTCAGCAGCATGTTCCTGCGGCCGAGGCCGGGGAAATCGTGCTCGACCTCGAAACCGTCCATGGCGGCCTGTGCCGGAATGATCGTTTCCAGGAGCAGACGCAGTGCGGGTATGTCCCACTGGCCATCGCCGAGCGTGTAGAGCAACCGGCCATAGGTATCCTCGGCATTCACCTTGAACGTCTCGTAGAAGGATCGGCTGGCGGCCAGCACATGGAAGCGCTTGTCGAGGACGAGAAGCGGATCGTGAATCGTGTTGACGATCGCCTGGGCCAGCCTTTGCGCGTCTTCGAGATTCTGAAAATTGATCATATGGTCGTGCCTGTTCCGGACTTGCAGGCCGCACTTCAGTCAAGACAGCGCCGCATCCAACCAATTCCTACACGCTATTTTCAAAGGAGTCGCCTCTCATCTCGAACCGCCGCAAAACATACGCGCTAAAATTGCACTGATGGTTTGCGGCGGCGATAGTTTTTTGGATCAGGCGGCGAAGCGCTTGATCACGTCCGTCAGTGGGACCTGGCCCAGGCAGGCACCCGATCCGGCCGGCTTTTCACCATCCTCGATGGCCAAGGCGTATTGCACCACCGATTCGGCCTCGATCCGGCGGCGCAGGGCGGCGAGCCTGGGATAGGCATTGCCGTCGACGGCCTCGTGGAACTCCGCCCAACGGGCCACACCGATGAGTGTGGTATCCGCCAATGTGAGGCGGTCGCCAACGAGGAAGGGCGTGTCGCCGATCAGCGCTTCGAGCTGTGCGTGGCGCAGTGCTACGGACGCGCGGCCGAAATCGCGCAAAACCGCGAGTGTTTCGGGTTTTGCCGTTTCCATTTCGAAGGCCGCCCAGAGCGGCGTGAAGGCGGCGGTGAAGCCGGTGTTCACGAAGGCCATCAGCTGATGCATCCGATCCGCCTCCGGCGAGCGGCGATCGAAGCTGATGCGGCGGGTCGTATCGCGCGCTTCCAGCCATGCGGCGATCGCCATGGTTTCGGTCAGCACCCGGCCCTCATCGGTGATCAGCACCGGCGTTTCCTGACGGCCGTTGAGCCGGGCATAGGTGTCGTTCTTCATCTCGGTGAGCATATCGACGCGGCAGAGGCGGTAGGGCTGGCCGACATGTTCGAACGCAGCGACGAGCCCCATCGAGCTTCCGGACGGGAAGCCGTAAAGGAGGATAGGTTCCATTTTTCGTATCTCTTTTGTTGTTGAGGTCACGCTGCGCAGCGATGGTTGACCCTACCCTCTGGCGGCCCCATGTAAATTACGCACTATTTTGTAACCAGGACCCGCCTCATGAAAGACGTCGTCTCCAACTGCCCGATCGAAGAAGTCATGCGTGTACTGAGCGGCCGCTGGCCGACGCTGCTGCTCTACTATCTGAAGGACGGCACGAAACGGTTCAGCGATCTGCAGCGCGACAACCCGACACTATCGCACCGCATGCTGGCGCTGGAACTGCGCAAGCTGGAGGTCGCGGGTATCATCCGGCGCACGGCCTATCCCGGATATCCGCTCCGCGTCGACTACGATCTCACAGCATCGGGCCTCAAGCTCGTGCCGCTGATCGATGCGCTCGGTGGCTGGTGGGAAGACAGAGCCGGCGATCACGTCGATCCGGCAAAAGCAAAGATCCAGAAACGACTCGTCGACGCCGCCTGATCCGGATCGTCCTGCGGCACAGGTTCTCATTCGAAGAGCCAGGCCCCAACGAAGTGAATCTTTCGTTTTTTCCTGTCGAAACCCGCATTTTCGGGGTTCCGCTCCCCCTCACATTTCCCTATAAGCCGCTTCTAGCCTGAAAAGACCAAGCATGCGCGCCCCGACCGGTGATTTCCCACCCTGGCCGGTTTTTCGCGCAGCCTGAAAAGCGGATAGAGACCATGCCAAAGCGCCAAGACATTAAATCGATCCTCATCATCGGTGCGGGACCGATCGTCATCGGCCAGGCCTGCGAGTTCGACTATTCCGGCACACAAGCGTGCAAGGCGCTGAAGGAAGAGGGTTACCGGGTCATCCTGGTCAACTCCAACCCCGCCACGATCATGACCGACCCCGACATGGCGGATGCGACCTATGTCGAGCCGATCACCCCGGAAGTGGTCGCCAAGATCATCGCCAAGGAACGCCCCGACGCGCTGCTCCCGACGATGGGCGGCCAGACCGCGCTGAACACTGCCCTTTCCCTCAAGAGGATGGGCGTACTCGACCGCTACAATGTCGAGATGATCGGCGCCAAGCCGGAAGCCATCGACATGGCGGAAGACCGGGCGCTGTTTCGCGAAGCCATGTCGCGCATCGGACTGGAAACCCCGAAGTCGCTGCTCGCCAACGCCACCGAGATCAAGGACATCGACCGCAAGCTGCATGTCGCCGAGCGCGACAAGCTGAAGGCCTCCCTCTCGGGCGCGGCCCTCGACAAAGCACTGGACGATCTGGAAAACACCTGGAACCTCGGCGAAACCGACCGCAAGCAGCGCTACATGAGCCATGCCATGGCGATCGGCGCGCAGGCGCTCGACACCATTGGTCTTCCCGCCATCATCCGCCCTTCCTTCACCATGGGCGGCACCGGCGGCGGCATTGCCTATAACCGCTCGGAATTCTTCGAGATCATCGGTTCCGGCCTCGACGCCTCGCCGACGACCGAAGTGCTGATCGAGGAATCGGTGCTCGGCTGGAAGGAATACGAGATGGAAGTGGTCCGTGACACGGCGGACAACTGCATCATCATCTGCTCGATCGAGAACATCGATCCGATGGGCGTGCACACCGGCGATAGTATCACGGTTGCTCCTGCCCTGACGCTGAGCGACAAAGAATACCAGATCATGCGCAACGCCTCGATCGCGGTCCTGCGCGAGATCGGCGTCGAGACCGGCGGCTCCAACGTGCAGTTCGCCGTCAACCCGAAGGACGGCCGTCTGGTCGTCATCGAGATGAACCCGCGCGTGTCGCGCTCGTCGGCGCTGGCCTCGAAGGCCACCGGCTTCCCGATCGCCAAGATCGCCGCCAAGCTGGCCGTCGGCTACACGCTCGACGAACTCGACAACGACATTACCGGCGGCGCGACGCCTGCCTCGTTCGAACCGTCCATTGATTACGTGGTGACCAAGATCCCGCGTTTCGCCTTCGAAAAGTTCCCCGGCGCCGGCACGACGTTGACGACGGCAATGAAGTCGGTCGGCGAAGTCATGGCGATTGGCCGTACCTTTGCCGAATCGCTGCAGAAGGCGCTGCGCGGGCTTGAAACGGGCCTCACCGGTCTCGACGAAATCGAGATCCCCGGGCTGGAAGAAACCGGCGACAACCACAACGCCATCCGCGCCGCCATCGGCACGCCGACGCCGGACCGGCTGCGCATGGTCGCCCAGGCACTGCGCATGGGCATGTCTGAGGCCGACGTACATGACGGATCGAAGATCGACCCGTGGTTCATCGCGCAGTTCAAGGCAATCGTCGACATGGAAGCCCGCGTGCGCGAACACGGCCTGCCGGATGACGCCGAAAACCTGCGCATGCTGAAGGCGATGGGCTTTTCCGATGCGCGGCTTGCGACACTGTCGAAGAGCCGCCCGAAGGAAGTCGCCGAACTGCGCAACCGGTTGAATGTGCGTCCGGTCTACAAGCGCATCGACACCTGCGCCGCTGAATTCGCCTCGCCGACGGCCTATATGTACTCGACCTACGAGACGCCGTTCGATGGCGCTGCACGCTCCGAAGCGCAGATTTCCGACCGCAAGAAGGTCGTTATCCTCGGCGGCGGCCCAAACCGCATCGGCCAGGGCATCGAGTTCGACTATTGCTGCTGCCATGCCGCCTTCGCCCTGAAGGATGCCGGCTATGAGGCGATCATGGTCAACTGCAACCCGGAAACGGTTTCGACAGACTACGACACCTCAGACCGCCTCTATTTCGAGCCGCTGACGGCCGAAGACGTCATCGAAATCCTCCGCGCCGAACAGGAAAACGGGATCTTACACGGCGTCATCGTCCAGTTCGGCGGTCAGACGCCGCTGAAGCTGGCCGAAGCGCTGGAAAAGAACGGCATCCCGATCCTCGGCACCGCACCCGATATGATCGATCTGGCCGAAGACCGCGACCGGTTCCAGAAGCTGCTGATGAAGCTCGACCTCAACCAGCCCAACAACGGCATCGCCTATTCGGTCGAGCAGGCCCGCCTCGTCGCATCGGAAATCGGCTTCCCGCTGGTCGTGCGCCCGTCCTATGTCTTGGGTGGCCGCGCCATGCAGATCATCCATTCGGAATCAATGCTGCAGACCTATCTGCTCGATACGGTTCCGGGTCTCGTTCCGGAAGACATCAAGCAGCGGTATCCGAACGACAAGACCGGCCAGATCAACACGCTGCTCGGCAAGAACCCGCTGCTGTTCGACTCGTACCTGACCAATGCCGTCGAGGTCGACGTCGACGCGCTCTCCGATGGGGAGACCGTCTTCGTCTCCGGCATCATGGAGCATATCGAGGAAGCCGGCATTCACTCGGGCGACTCAGCCTGCTCGCTGCCGGTCTACACGCTCTCCGACGAGATCGTCGACGAACTGGAGCGCCAGACCAAGGCGATGGCCAAGGCGCTGAAGGTCGGCGGCCTGATGAACGTGCAATATGCCATCAAGGACGGCACGATCTACGTTCTCGAAGTCAACCCGCGCGCCTCGCGCACCGTGCCCTTTGTCGCCA
Organism: Rhizobium herbae; assembly: GCF_017873135.1. Lineage (GTDB taxonomy): Bacteria > Pseudomonadota > Alphaproteobacteria > Rhizobiales > Rhizobiaceae > Pararhizobium > Pararhizobium herbae. The sequence continues at coordinate 49,135 of NZ_JAGGJV010000009.1, forward strand.
AGACCATCGGCGCGCCGATCGCCAAGATCGCCGCCCGCATCATGGCGGGCGAAAAGCTCGATGACGCGATTGCCGCCTATGGCAAGAAGCCGGACCCGCGCAATCTCAACCACATCGCGGTCAAGGAAGCCGTCTTCCCGTTCGCCCGCTTCCCCGGCGTCGATATCCTGCTCGGCCCGGAAATGCGCTCGACCGGCGAAGTCATTGGCCTCGACACCGATTTTGCGCTGGCCTTTGCCAAGGCCCAGCTCGGCGCCGGCGTCGACCTGCCGCGCGAAGGCACGGTGTTCGTGTCGGTGCGCGACGAGGACAAGGAACGGGTCCTGCCCGCCATCCGTCACCTGACCGAGATCGGCTTCAAGGTGCTGGCAACCGGCGGCACCGCCCGCTTCCTCGGTGAAAACGGCATCACCGCCACCAAGATCAACAAGGTGCAGGAAGGCCGTCCGCATATCGAGGACGCCATCCGCAACCGCCAGGTCCATCTGGTCATCAACACGACGGACAGCTCCAAGGCGATCTCGGACTCAAAATCGCTGCGCCGGGCGACGCTGATGCAGAAGGTGCCGTACTACACGACGATGGCAGGCGCCGAAGCGGCGGCACGGGCGATCAAGGCACTGAAGGCCGGAAGCCTCGAAGTCCGGACGTTGCAGAGTTATTTCCAGGATTGACGGTTTCAAGCGGCGCCCGAGAGGGCGCCGCTTCTGCATCATACGCTCTCAGAATTTGGCCTCGATGCGGGCCAGTCTTGCCGTCATCATCCCAAAGAAAACCGACGCGGCGGCAATCACGCATCCGGTGCCGAAAACCAGCAGCATCGCATTGCGCATCGTCTCTACCGATGCGGCCTCGCCAAACCCCATGACGTTGGCCACGAGCCCGAAGACGGCGGCGCCGATGGCGTAGCCCGCCGATTGCAGCGTCGGCAGCATGGCCGATGTCCTGTCGCGCTCGGCATCTGTGGACACATCCATCAGCAACTGGCTGAGCGTGCCCCATGACGTGCCGAAACCGGCGCCGATCGCGGCCTGCCCCGGCAGGATAAGCCAGAGCGCGCCGGTGCCGATCGCCGTCATGACGGCGACAAGCCCCGCCAGAAGCAGCACCGGCCCCGCCAGCATGATGCGGTTGCGCAATGTCAGCGACCGGACGCTGGCAACGCCTATCGCAGTGACGCTCCAGGAGATTGCCATGACGGCACTGAGCGCGCCGGCCGCGGTCGGCCCGAGTTTCCAGAGATGCTGCAGGCTGTAGACGAGAAAGACCGATCCGGCCGCCTGAGCCAGCGGCATCAGCAGGATCACCCACAGCCCCGTTCCCAGCGCCTTGCGGACGGTGAAGGCAGCCCTCGGCAGAACGGGGTTGCCCGAACGGCGATCGAGGTAAACGACGGTCGCAAGCACCGAGGTGGCACCGATCAGCAGCGACGCCATGGACACGGTGCCGCCAGCAATGCCCGAAAGGGAAATCATCAGGATGCCAGCACCCGCTGCGGCCAACCGCGCGAACGGAATGGCCGATGTCGGTCCCGAACCGGACACGCCGCGCGGCACGATGGCGACCACGAGGATGATGAAGATGATGGCCGCCGGGATGCTGACGAAGAAGGCGGCCCGCCAGGAGAAATGCTCGGTCAGGCCACCGGCGACCAGCGGTCCGGAAAAGGCGGCCATGGCCCAGACGATCGCTTCCGCACCGAACACTTTCGGCACCAGCCGCGAGGGGAAAAGCTCAGGAATCAGCGCATAGCAAAGCGCTGCGACGATGCCCTCGCCCGCCCCCTGAAGCAGCCGCCCGGCAAGCACCTGTGTCATGTCGGTTGCAAATGTTGCCAGCACAGTGCCGGCGACAAAGACGATCGCCGCAGAGAGCAGCGTGTTGCGTGCGCCGAACCGCTGCTTGAGATTGGCCGCGACCAGACCGCCGATAATGGCGAAGACGAGATAAAGAGTGAAGGCCCAGGACAAAAGGGCGGCGCCGCCAAGATCCTCGACCGCCGTCGGCAGGGCCGTGGAGATGAAGAACTCGTTGAAAGCGAACAGGGCGACGCCGAGGCAAAGTGTTACCGTCGAAACAAGGTAACGCGGCCGCAGCAGCTCGCCCCATCCGGCCGAAGTCTCCACGGCGCTGCCAGTCATTTTCTCGTCCATATAGGGGATATTGTCAGTCGTCATGCTTCCGTCTCCAGTAGGGAAGCACGACTGTTACAACCTCAAGTGCTGTTGAGGTAAAGCGCTATTTTGCGGACGGCGGAATTTTCTTCGGGAGGCCGAAATCCGGAAAGCCGACCGAAGCGCTGTTTTGCCGCCTCGCGGTTCCGTCGGGGGCATCACGCCGGTTCATGCCCTAGCGAGCGGAAATCCATTGCGCCGACAGCATATCCCCGGTCAGATGCGCGGCGCGGCATTTTTCGCATCGGTCTTGACATCCCATTCCGACTGGAACTTCGGTCTCGGCTTGTCCTGCAGGATAAGCCTGTCATGCTCAATCGCTCTCGTCGGAATAGCGTTGCGGTCGATCGCACCTTCAAGGGTCATTGCCAGGTCACGCGCGAAAACGCGGTTGCCGATATGCCATGAATGCGTCCACGAACCGATCACCTTTGCCGTCTTCGGGTTGAGCGTGTTGAAGTAGGCGCCACAATCGACATTGATGGCCTTCGCATTGACGATTGCGGGCAGACCGACGCGCCCCACACGAGGCGACACACCGAGTCTTTTGGCATTGGATACGGCAAGGACAGCATCGAAAGGATTGGAATAATTGGTCAACCGCATGATCCTGCGGAACATCGGCTGTGCCCATTCGCTCGATAATGTCAGGCTGTCGGAAGACACGTCGCCACCGATAAAGGCAACCTGCCCCACGCGCCAGTCGCTCTTGAACAGATCGCCGCGCTTCTCGGCCTGCGCGAACGCCTCCATGATCACGTAGGCGCCCGTCGAATGTCCCATGACGTGGACATTCGTTTCGCAGCCGGCATCCTGGCCCTTCTTCAGCAGAACGATGCCTTTCGCTACGAGTTCGGCAGCCACGCCGGCACCGTCCGAGCGATCCTCCCAATAGTTCAGGGTCTGGTTGTTGCTCGGCCAATCGAAGGCGACGATTTCGCCGTGCCAACCTTCTGCAACCATGTCTGCGCGCAGTTGCCGCATGCGGTCGAGGATAATGGGAATGTCGTTGTTATAGCCGTGAACGAAAATCAGGACATCGCCCTTGGGGCCGATGGAGTTTGGATTTTCGTCACCATCCGCCAGTCCCTGAACCTCGGCGGCCCAATCGTTTGGGCTCGATATGACATGTCTCGCATCATAGGATTGGACCGATGCCGGTACTTTGAGAAACCGCACGGGGCCGGGTTCATCGGTGAATTTCTCCCCGACACGCCTGCGCGCGGTGAAGATGTAATCGTTGGGCATAACCATCGCTCCCAAGGGTCAAAAAGAATTCCATGTCAAACCCGGGAATATCAATGCGAAAGGCCGCAAAACACAACCTGGAATTTCAAAATATTAGAAAAATGAAATTTATTTCTACATAATTCCGAACACGCTTAATGCATTCGAAGCCCGCAAATATTACAAGGGAAATTCATGCCCTGATCGAACACATGGAAAAGTCACCAAAACCATCGGCGCGTTTATCGCGCGGATTGGGACGCTCATGTTCGTCATCCCTCATGCCTGCCTCAATCGAATAATCTGGCTTTTGGACTCCGCTTTCTGCTATAAGCATTGTTCAAATGTTTCTCACGGTTCCGGGGTTAGCGCTCCGGTGACCGTTTTCTTTTGTGCTAAGCCTGCCTGAAGCGGGCAAAGCATGGACTATGAAGGACAGTGAAATGGTCGAAAAAGTACCGATGACTCAGAGCGGATTTGCCAAGCTGCAGGAAGAACTGCGCTGGCGCCAGCAGGAAGAACGCCCGCGGATCATCGAAGCAATTTCCGAAGCACGCGCCCATGGCGACCTCTCGGAAAACGCGGAATATCACGCGGCCAAGGAAGCCCAGAGCCACAACGAAGGCCGCATCGGCGAAGTCGAGGATTACGTTGCGCGCGCCGAAGTCATCGACCTGTCGAAGATGTCCGGCTCGAAGATCAAGTTCGGCGCCACCGTCAAGCTGATCGACGAAGACACCGAGGAGAACAAGACCTACCAGATCGTCGGCGACCAGGAAGCCGACGTGAAGCAGGGTCGCATCTCCATTTCCTCGCCGATCGCCCGTGCGCTGATCGGCAAGGAGGTCGGCGATTCGATCGAAGTCGTCGCCCCCGGCGGCTCGAAGGCCTACGAGATCCTCGCGATCAACTGGGGCTGATCCCCGGCATGTCCATTTAAAAGCCCGGACGGCGCATAAAGCTGCCTCCGGGCTTTTTCTGTTAGACGACGAAAAGGGTTGCAAAGCGTGGAAGACATCAGCGACGTCGAGATCATCGCGCCGAACTTCAAGCGCCGCCTTTCCGGCGTCACCTCCACCATCATCCAGCTTGTTCCCGTGCAGCGCGCGCTCGGCCAGAAGGTTGCGACCCTCGGGCCCGGCCTGCCGGAAGCTTTGCCCCACATCGGCTATGGCGCTCTTTTGAAACTCTGGGCCCGGCCCAGGGGCCGGCGCTTGCGCGTCTGGCATGCCCGCCGCAATGTCGAGATGCTGCCGGCGGTTTTTCTGCGCGATGTGCTGCGGATGAGGCTGAAGATCGTCTTCACCTCCGCCTCGCAGCGCAAGCATTCCGGCTGGACCAAATTCCTTGTCCGGCGCATGGACGCAGTGATCGCCACCAGCAACCGTACCGCCGCCTATCTGGACGTGCCGAGTACCACCATCATGCATGGGATCGATACGCAGCGCTTCTTTCCGGCCACAGACAAGGCCGCCGCCAAGACAGTGCTCGGCCTGCCGGCGGACAGGAAGATCGCCGGCTGCTTCGGCCGGGTGCGCCACCAGAAGGGCACCGACCTCTTCGTGGACAGCATGATCAGCCTTTTGCCCCAGAGGCCCGACTGGATCGCCATCATCGCCGGCCGTGCGACGCCGGCCCATGTTGCGTTCGAAAATGACCTGAAGGACAAGGTCAAACGGGCCGGTCTCGCCGACCGCATCCTGTTCGTCGGCGAACACACCAACATCCCGGAATGGTATCGCGCGCTCGACCTGTTCATCGCGCCGCAGCGCTGGGAGGGTTTCGGCCTCACCCCGCTTGAGGCGATGGCGACGCAGGTGCCGGTCGTGGCGACCGATGTCGGCGCCTTTTCCGAACTGCTGTCAACGGGCAAGGACGAGACCGGCATCCTGATACCGGCCAACGAACTGGCCGCCATGACGGATGCCGCCGCTCTGCTCATGGACGATCCGCAGCGGGCAAGACTGGCGGGCGAGCGCGGCCTTGCCCGCGCGATCGAGAGTTTCAGCATCCGCGGTGAAGCGTCGAGCATCGGCGCGGTCTATGAACGGCTGCTGAGCGGCGCTTAAGGCTTGCGCTTGAACAGTTCGATATAGGCGTTGGCGACGGCCTCTTCGGAAAACTGGCCAACCAGCGTCTCGTGCCCGCCCAGCGCGACACGATCCGCCAGTTGCTTGTCATTGATCAGCCGTTCGATCGCCCTGCTGAAACCATCGGTATCGCCGATATCGGCGAGCAGGCCATTCTCTCCATCGCGCATGAACCAGGTCGGACCTTCGGAACGGCTGGAAACGACCGGTTTGCCTTGTGCCCAAGCTTCAAGGATGACATTCCCGAGCGGCTCATGGCTCGACGGCATGACGAAGATATCGGCGGCGGCCACGTAGGGCCGCGTGTCCTTCTGCCAGCCGAGGAAGCGGACCCGGTCGATGACACCCAGATCGGCGGCCAGCTTGCGGACATTCTCCATCTCCTCGCCGTCACCCGCAATCCAGAGATAGACGCCAGGCAGCTTGGCCACAGCCTCGGTCAGCAGAGCAAAGCCTTTGCGCGGCACGAAACGCCCCATCGACATGACGACGGGCGCATCTTCTGGCGTGTTCAAGCTCTTGCGGTCAACCGGCGTGACGCGCTCGGCGTTGGTGAAGTTGGAGATGACCTCGACGCCGCGCGTCCAGCCGAGACTGCGCACATGATCGGCAATGCCCGGCGTGTTGCAGACGATCACGTCGGTGTTCTTGAAATAGTGCAGCCGGGTGGGATAATCGCCGAGCCGCGAGATCTTGATGCAACCCTTGTAGTCCGGCATCAGTTCGCTCGCCCGCGGCGCCCACGCCATCAGCGCATCCGGTTTGCTGCTCGTCGCCATCCGCAGGACTTTCCTGGGCAGCAGGACCCGATCAAGCGACAGATTGCGGAAATTGCTCTCCGTCACGCCAACAGCATTGTTGATATCCCGTCGCCAGACGCGATTGGGGCGAATGACCGCCGTTTGGTCTATGCCGCGACGCGACAGCGCATTGACGAGATGGACGAAAAAACGTTCCGCCCCGCCGTCCTTGCCAAAATGAAAATGCGAAACCTTCATCGGGAGGCAGATCCGCGTTGGAAGAGGTCGATGTAAGCAGCACTGATCGCATCCTCGGAAAAGCGCTGGCGCAACGTCGCCTGTCCGCCATCGCTGAGGCGCTGGCGGAGAGCTGGATCTGCCCGCAATCTTTCTATCGCGGCTGTCAGACCTGCGGCATCGGCGCAATCGACCATCAGCGCATCGACGTCATCCGTCATCACCCATGAAGGACCTTCAGCGCGTGCTGCGATGGTCGGCTTTCCGGCGCCCCACCCCTCGAAACAGACATTGCCGAGCGGTTCGTGCAGCGACGTGACGGCAAAGGCATCGGCGGCGGCAAGATAGCCATAGGCGTTGGTTTTCCACCCCGGGAACCGCACACGGTCGGAAATGCCCAGATCGGTGACCAGCTTGACCAGGTTGTCGCGCTCTGGCCCGTCACCGAGCAGCCAGAGATAGGCATTAGGGACATTGGCAATCGCCCGGATCAGGTAGTCAAAACCCTTGCGCGGGACAAAACGGCCCATTCCGGCAACCACGAAAGCGTCGTCGGGGGTTTGCAACTCGCTGCGCTGAACGGCATCAACGGGCTTTGCCCGAGTGAAATTGGCAATCACCTCGATGTCGCGCGACCAGCCCATCTTCCGCACCTTGTCGGCCATATCGGGCGTTATGCAAACAAGGGTCTGGACATTCTTGTAGTAGTCGAGATGTTCGGGATAATCCCCAAGGCGCGACAGGCGAAACGCGTCGTCCCACCGCGGCATGAAGCGGCTCGCCCGCAATTGCCAGGCCATGATGACATCGGGCCGAAACTCGCGGAGCACGCTCTTCATTCTGGCCTGCAGAAGAAATCGGGACAGTGAGACGCGACGGAAAACACCTTCGTAGACAGTCCCGCACGCCTCGATATCCTTGCGCCAACTGCGATCCGGGCGGATCAGCATGCGCTGCTCGACACCGCGATCGTGAAGGGCATTGACCAGGTTGACAAAGAAGCGCTCGGCGCCGCCGTCCTTGCCGAAGTGATAGTGCATAACCTTCATGACGTCCTCATTTGCCGCGTCGCGCGCGCTCCATGTCGTCGAAATTCGGCTTCCGCCGCAGCGCATGCCGCTGGTAGATCTTGGCCGCCGTCAGGAAGGCGTAGACACCGCCGGTCGCAGCCTCGATGAAACCGGGAAAGCCGCAGCGCCAGAGACCGTTGCGGAAATAAAGCCGCAGGAAATAGAGCGGCGGGCTGAACAGCATCTTGTAGGGACGTGGCGGTTTTCCGGCCGCAAACTGCTGGTCGGCCTTCAGCGTCGAATACTTGTTTTCCTTGAGGATCTGCTCATCGATGATCAGCGGGCGGTAGTGCAACAGGCTGCCGGTCGCCGCCGCCTCGACCTTGCCGTCCGGCACGATGCCCTCATGGACCTTCTGGGCAAGATCGTAGGCGCCCCTGCCCTTGCGGATCAGCCGCAGGTTCTTGCGCTCGCGCACCGTGTCCGGCGTGTAGCCATAGCCGATCAGATAGGGCCGGCGGGCAACGCGCCAGCCGACGGTTTCCGCGGGCGCTCCGATCAGCGACGGCAGCAAGGCCTGCAACGGTTCGTCCAGCCGCTCGTCGGCATCGATGTTCAGGCACCAGGGCTGGCTGCACTGATCGAGCGCGAACTGTTTCTGGCCCGCATAACCACGCCAGGGCTCGAACAGGAAACGGATCGGCCAGCCCTTGTCGGTATAGGATTGCACCAGCGCAGCCGTGCCATCTGTCGAACCGGAATCGACGACGACGATTTCGGCGCAGCTCTCCAGGCTCTCGATGCAATTGCCGAGATAGGCTTCTTCATTCAGGCAGATGATGAAGGCGGAGAGCGGGAGTTTTGATGGCATGGAAGGGGCTTTTCAGGCTGCGCGGGAAAAATGGGAGGTTTTCCGGTTGCTGCTGCGCATGACGTAGCCGCGCGCGTTCAGGCTGGCGATAAGCGTTGAAATGGCAGCGTCGCCAACGATGTGCGGATGCAATTCGACGATGATATGGGTGATGTTCTTCAGATCGACATCGCCGAGGAGATCGATCTCGGCCCCTTCGACATCCATGATCAATGCGGACGGATCATGCTTTGCCAGAACATCGCTGAGCGCTTCGCTTTCCACGACGATCTGCTTGTCGTCACGCTTGCGGTCATAGAGGCTGGACGAGATGATGTTGTCACTCTTGAAGAAGGTGATCGGCGCGCCATCGACGGTCACAGCCCGCATGGTCAGGTTCGGCGTCATGCCGTTGAGCGCGAAATTCCGCCGGATCGTCGGCTCGAGCTCCGGGTTGGCCTCGTAGCAGAAGACATTGCTTTCGCCGCAGATACGCGCTGCAACAAGACTGACGAAGCCGATGCCTGTGCCGATCTCCAGCGTGCGCATGCCGGGCTTCAGGATCTTGCCGATCAAGTCGCGTTCGGTGTCTTCATAAATCTCGCGAAAGATCAGCTCGCGGACGTTTTCCGGGATGTGACCGACTGTCGTATCAATCGCAACACCGCCAAGGCGGACGGTGCGCACGTTGAACATGTACCTGAAGCTTTTGCGCAGCGACCGCAGCAATCTTTTCAAAACACCTGATCCTATCGTGATAAGCGGAGACACCTGCGCGGCAGTAGAAAGCAGGACGCCTAGATCTCTATAAGAGAAACATCTTTGACCTGCCGGATGGTCAACATCGTTCGCACGGTATCCACATTCTCCGCAGCCGTGAGCTCTTCAATAACGAAATCCTGAAAGCCCGCAAGGTTTTCAGCCACGCATTGCAGGAGAAAATCGGATTCGCCGGAGACCATCCACGCCTCGCGCACCAGCGGCCAATTGGCGGTCTGCTTGGCAAACGCCTTGAGGTTGGCATCGGACTGATGCTTGAGGCCGACCATGCAGAAGGCAACCAGATCATAGCCGAGCGCCGGTGCATTCAGGAGGGCGCGATAGCCGCGGATGATACCGGCCTCCTCCAGCTTGCGCACGCGGCGCAGACACGGCGGCGCCGATATACCGACACGTTCGGCTAGTTCGACATTGGTCATCCGCCCGTCATTCTGGAGTTCGCGCAGAATTTTCATATCGATAGCATCAAGTTCGACGCGCATCACCATGGTTGAGCTTCCCGCTTTTCTTGCCGGTCCACCTTCTGTGGGACCTTTTATTGCTATTGCCCGCGATACTTCAAAAGCCGCGCCGGGCTGCCAACATAAATTCCATAAGGCTCCGTCCTGCCTTTAACCACCGCATTTGCACCGATGACACAGCCCTTGGATATATGGGAGCCACCCAATACCTTCGCGCCGGCACCGATCCAGACATCGTCCTCGATAACGATCGGTTTGGCGATGACACCCTGCATGGTAATGGGTTTGGCAACATCGTCATAACGATGGTCGAACGAAACGATCACGACATGGGCGGCGATCCGGACGTCGTTGCCGATCCTGATCCCTCCAAGACCATAAAGGATACTATAGGGATTGATCGACACGTTCGAGCCGATCTCGATGTTGCCCTTCTGGGCATCGATGAAACCGCCCCGGTGTATCTTGAACCTGTCGCCGATCACCACACGCCCGCGATAGGCGTCGATGAACGCGCCCCACCGGATCTGAGCCTTCCGGCCGACACGCAAATGTCCCGGCAGCAGTAATCCGCGGAAAAGACAGAAGTAATGGGAAATCGATCCTATGCGCATGGCGCCTCTAAGTCTCCACGCGGCGATCGGCCGACCAGACCGGCCGCATGAAGCCGCGCTCGATCAATTGCTCCGGCGATGAATATTTCAGGGTGCCATCATAAACGAAATCGAGATCGCCGCTGGCCTCGACCGTATCGAGGATGCGCTGGTACTCGCGCGCACCGCCGAAATACTGCTTGTCGGCTACCGCAGCCCGTGTCTTCTCGTGATAATCGGCGAAGAACTTGAAATGCAGCAGCACGCCGCAGATAGGCGAGAAATTGCGATCGAAGGGCAGCGGCTGATGGATGCTGATGCCAAAGCTGCATTCGTCGTCCCAGTATATCAGCGGGTACTTCATCATTTCGGCTTCCGCGGCAAATTTGCGGCGGCGCGGACCGCCGGCAAGGCTGAGAAAGCGCTTGGTCTTCTCGATGACGTAGCCGGTGCCGTCGATGCAGTCGGCAATCTCCCAGGGCATGGCCTCCGTCGCACCGTCGAAGGCAAAGGCACTGACGCTGCCGCCGGGATACATGTCGATCATCGGGGCTGCGAAACGCCTCACGCCCAGACTTTCCAGCCTGGCAATCAGATCAGGCAACGGCTTTTCGAAGCAGCGGTCGTAGACGAGATATTCGTCCGCGTCGATATTGAGATACCAGCGGTTCTTGCCGTAACGAGCAAACAGCGCCTCGCGCCAGAGCTTTCCGCGCCGGGCTTCGCCGTAGCGCACGGAGGACGTCCAGACGTCGACGTCGGGCTGGGCGCACAGCAATTCACGGGTTCCATCATCGGACCGGTCGTCGACGCAGATGAATCGGGTAACGCCGAGCGCGCGATAATGGGCAAGCAGTGAGCGTATGAATTTGAGATCGTTATGTGCCAGGAAAAGCAACGGCACGTCGCGATCCTGAAGCGGTCGGAAGGTGCCCGGTGACAAAGGCGACAATGGCGCTGTTTCGGTCCTGTTCCTAAGCCGGGCTGCGACACGACGGCTATCGAGCCATGTCCGGAATCTGTGAAACAGCGTACGACCGTAATCGAAATCGTCCGGATTTTCCAACGGGTATGAGGATTGCCGTTTTTTCACTGCCAGTTCGATCCCGATCGGCCATTGTCACAAGGCTCGTCGGTAACACGTATTCGGATGGAAAAACGAGGGCGTCTTCGTGTGTCATGCACAAAAACCTCACGAAACCGGGGCAATGGAGCAACACATCTGTGTGTATCAACAGCGCCGCCCTTGAAACAGGGCTGCGAGAATCCCTAAACTAGATAGGATTTTCTCACCATTTGACGAAGCCGGACGCTGCTATACCGTCCCGGCCATCGAAGGACCCGGACCATGACTGCCCGACACACCAAAGTTCTCATCATCGGCTCCGGCCCGGCAGGCTACACCGCCGCGATCTATTCGGCGCGCGCCATGCTCAATCCGGTTTTGATCGCCGGCATGGAACAGGGTGGCCAGTTGATGATCACCACCGATGTCGAGAATTATCCGGGCTATGCCGATCCGGTCCAAGGTCCCTGGATGATGGAGCAGATGCTGAAGCAGGCAACTCATGTCGGCGCCGAGATCGTCAACGACCTCGTGACCGATGTCGATGTCTCGGTGCGGCCGTTCAGGCTCAAGACCGACAGCGGTACCGACTGGACGGCCGATGTGCTGATCATCGCCACCGGCGCCAAGGCGAAATGGCTGGGCATCGACAGCGAGCCGACCTTCATGGGCTTCGGCGTTTCTGCCTGCGCCACCTGCGACGGCTTCTTCTATCGCAACAAGAACGTGATCGTGGTCGGCGGCGGCAATTCGGCTGTCGAGGAAGCACTCTATCTGTCGAACCTGGCAAAGACCGTGACCGTCGTACATCGCCGCGATCATTTCCGCGCCGAAAAAATCCTGCAGGAACGGCTGTTCGCCAAGGCAAACGTCGAGATCCTCTGGGATCACGAGGTGACGGAATATACCGGCGCTGCCGCCAAGCCGCCGATGCCGGCCTCCGTCAGCGGCGTCAAGCTGCGCAACACCAAGACGGGTGCTTTAAGCGAGATGCCGATCGACGGCGTGTTCGTGGCGATCGGCCATGCGCCTGCGGTCGAGCTCTTCAAGGACAAGTTGAGGCTGAAGCCGAACGGCTACCTCTGGACAGCTCCCGATTCGACTGCCACTGATGTTGCAGGCGTCTACGCGGCGGGCGACGTGACGGACGATATCTACCGTCAGGCGATCACGGCTGCGGGAATGGGCTGCATGGCAGCGCTCGAGGCAGAAAAATACCTGGCGGGCCACATGCCTGTCGCAATTGCGGCCGAATAGAAGCCGCGAATGATGGGAGCGGTCAAAGGCCGCTCCTGAGTGGGAACAGACCAATCAGCCTTATGGCGGGGAACAACGAGGCCGTTTTCCGCCACAAGTACCTATGGGGGACGGCATGCCGCTAGACTGGGACAAACTGCGTATTTTCCATGCGGCGGCGGAAGCGGGATCGTTCACCCATGCGGCCGACAAACTGCACCTTTCGCAATCGGCCATCAGCCGGCAGGTCAGCTCGCTCGAGCAGGATGTCGGCATCAAGCTGTTCCACCGCCACGCCCGTGGCCTGATCCTCACCGAACAGGGCGAAATCCTCTACCGGACCGCCCACGAAGTGCTGATGAAGCTCGAAGGCGTCAAGGTCCAGCTGACGGAGAACACCGACAAGCCCACCGGCAAGCTGCGCATCACCACGACCGTCGGCCTCGGCCAGGGCTGGCTCACCGACAAGGTGCAGGAATTCCTGTCGCTCTATCCCGACATGCAGGTCCAGCTGATCCTCGACAACGAGGAACTGGACGTCAACATGCGCCACGCGGACTGCGCCATCCGGCTGCGCCAGCCGCAGCAGTCCGATCTCATCCAGCGCAAGCTCTTCACCGTGCACATGCATGTCTATGCCGCTCCCTCCTACATCAACAAGTACGGAGAGCCGCAGTCGATCGAGGATCTCGACAACCACCGCATCATCACCTTCGGCGAGCCGGCCCCCAACTATCTGCTCGACGTCAACTGGCTGGAGATCGCCGGACGCGATTCGGACAATCCCCGCCCCTCGCATCTGCAGATCAACAGCCAGACATCGATCAAGCGCGCCTGCCTGCTCGGCATCGGCATCGCCATGATGCCCGACTATATCGTCGGTCGCGATCCCGGCCTCATTCAACTGCCGATCGGTGCCGATATTCCGTCCTTCGATACTTATTTCTGCTATCCGGACGAGATGAAGAACGCCGCCAAGCTGAAAGTCTTCCGCGATTTCATCGTCGCCAAGGCACGCAACTGGAACTTCTGATGCGGCCTTCGCAGCTGCACAAAAAATGCTCTCTATATTCCGACTAGACAAACTGCTGTTTTAATTTGTGTTTTTCCAATACGCTCATTCCGTGCAAGTGGCTCACGCGGGAAATCGCCTCAAAAATACGCAGAGCTGCGCTCAGCACATGGCTGTCATGCATATTAAATGATTGCGAATAGCCCAAAAAACCATCATACCGACTGCAGCTGATGCATCTTGGTGGCTTTTTTCCTCCCAGTGCCACCGCAGCAGCTGTTCCCCTCTGGAGGTTTAAATACCTTCATAACTATAAAGGGCCCAAGTTTTTCTTGTGGCCCTCTTTTTTTGCCCTGATTTCAAGCACATCCTTAAAGTTGCAATTTTTCTTGGCCCCCAGCATTGAAATCTGCGCAGCACTTTCCCATATCCCTTCAAGCTGATGCACATGGTGGTCTTCTTCCTCCCAGTGCCACCGCAGCAGCTGTTCCCCTCTGGAGGTTTTTAACCTTCACATCTCAAAAAGGGCCCTGACCTCCAGTGGCCCTCTTTTTTTGCCCAGAATTTCGCGGTCCAGCCCAATCACCTCCTGAACACTCCTCACAAAGACGTGACTTGAATATCGGCATATCCCGATCTACGTATCGGTATATCGGGATTTAACGATACAGAGACGATCGATGGACAGGGACGAAATCTTGAAAGCACTGGCGCATCCCAAGCGCATCGAGATGCTTGGCTGGATGAAGGAGCCGGAGGCGCATTTTTCCGACCAGCACCATCCACTCGACATGGGCATCTGCGCCAGCCAGTTCGAGCGCTGCGGCCTGTCGCAATCGACCGTTTCCGGTCATCTGTCGATCCTGCAGCGAGCAGACCTCGTTACCACCAAACGTGTCGGTCAGTGGATTTTCTACAAGCGGAACGAAGAAACAATCGAGACGTTCCTGAAAGACATCGGCAACACGCTCTGACGGGCAGGCTGACCCCAGGTTTTATCCTCTCAAGACAATAACACCCGTAACGAACGAAAAGGACTTCCCATGACTTCCCTCTTCGACCCGATCAAGATCGGCGACATCGAACTTGCCAACCGTATCGTGATGGCGCCTTTGACCCGCAACCGCTCGCCGGGCGCCGTGCCGAACACGCTCAACGTCACCTATTACGAGCAGCGCGCCACCGCCGGCCTGCTGATCACCGAAGCAACCGCGATCACCCATCAGGGCCAGGGCTATGCCGACGTTCCGGGCCTCTATACCAAGGAAGCGCTTGACGGCTGGAGCAAGGTGACGGACGCCGTGCACAAGGCCGGCGGCAAGATCGTCGTGCAGATGTGGCATGTCGGCCGGATCTCCCACACCTCGCTGCAGCCGAACGGCGGCAAGCCGGTGTCTGCCTCCGCCATTCAGGCGAAGTCGAAGACCTATCTGATCAACGAAGACGGCACCGGCACATTCGCAGAGACTTCCGAGCCGCGCGCGCTCGAACTCTCCGAAATCCCGGGTATCCTCGAAGACTATCACAAGGCGGCCCGCGCAGCCATCGATGCCGGGTTCGACGGCGTCGAGATCCATGCGGCAAACGGCTACCTGATCGACCAGTTCCTGCGTTCGGGCTCGAACGTGCGCACCGACGCATATGGCGGCCCGATCGAAAATCGCGCCCGCTTCCTGTTTGAGGTCGTCGACGTCATCGCCAGGGAAATCGGCGAGGGCCGCACGGGCATCCGCATTTCGCCGGTAACGCCGGCCAACGATAGCTCCGATCCGGATGCGCAGACGCTGTTCACCTATGTCGTCGAGGGCCTCGCCAAGTACAAGCTGTCCTACATCCACGTCATCGAGGGTGCGACCGGCGGCCCGCGCGATTTCCAGCAGGGCGACAAGCCTTTCGACTACAAGGCGCTGCGCCAGGCCTATGAAAAGGCCGGCGGCGAAGCGGCCTGGATGACCAATAACGGCTACGACCGCGAACTCGCCATCCAGTCCGTCGCTGAGGGCAAGACCGACCTCGTCGCCTTCGGCAAGCCGTTCATCGCCAATCCGGACCTGGTGCAGCGCCTGAAGGACAATGCGCCACTCAACACGCCGGATCAGGCCACGTTCTACGGCGGCGGTGCCAAGGGTTATACGGATTACCCGGTACTCGAGCAGCAGGTCGCTTGATAATCCACCCTCCCCTTGAGGGGGAGGGTCGGCACGCGGTGCCGGGGTGGGGTGACCTCTTGCGCCAAACTCGTGCACCGCATGCCTCGCGGGGTGACGCTTATTGCCTCTTCTCCCCTGCGGGGAGAAGAGGAAGCGAACCACCGTTTCTCCAACCTTGAAAATCTTCAAGCGAAGGGCCTGCAATGTTTGACCCTTACATCAAGGCATGGGGACTCACGCCCGACGGCGCGCCGGTCGTCACCCACTCCAGCCGCCTCCTCCCCGTCCGCTGGCAGGGCCTGCCCGCCATGCTGAAGGTAGCGACCATCGCTGAGGAAACGCGCGGCGGCTTGCTGATGCAGTGGTGGGACGGCGAAGGTGCTGCCAAGGTCTATGCCCGTGACGGTGAGGCGATCCTGCTGGAACGGGCTGAAGGCAAGCGCTCGCTGCTGTTCATGGCGATGAATGGCGAAGATGACGCGGCAAGCCGGATCATCTGCAGGACCGTTCAAACCCTTCACAGGCCGCCTGCCAAACCCTATCCCGAGCTTGTCCCCCTCGACATCCGGTTCCGCGCGCTGGAAGCGGCGGCTTCCGCCCACGGCGGCATGTTTGGCAACTCGAACGCTGTCGCAAAAGCGCTGCTTGCCATGCCCCAGGAGATCGGCGTCCTGCACGGCGATATCCACCACGGCAATATCCTCGATTTCGAAGACCGGGGCTGGCTGGCGATCGACCCGAAGGGATTGTTCGGCGAACGCGGCTATGACTATGCCAACCTGTTCTGCAATCCGGACCCGGCGGCGGCGAAGGACCCGGCAAGACTGCGCCGCCAGCTGCCCATCGTCGTACGGGAATCAGGCCTTGCGCCGGAGCGGTTATTGCGCTGGATCCTCGCCTATGCGGGACTTTCCGCCGCGTGGTCGCTTGAGGATGGCGACGACCCGGCACCGGCTCTTCATGTCGCGGAAATTGCCGCCGCGGAGCTTGCCAGCGGTACTTGGCCTGTTTCGGGCAAGGGATGATTTACCGGCTGTACAACGGTGCTGCCGCGGCATAGAGCTTCGGCAAACTGCTGGAGACACCTGATGCACCTGCGCGACGCCGAGGAGACCGACCTGCCCGCCATTCGCGACATCTACAATGATGCCGTGCTGAACACGACGGCGATCTGGAACGACACACAGGTCGATCTTGCAAACCGTGCCAATTGGCTGGCTGATCGCAAGCGTCTCGGCTATCCGGTGCTGGTGGCCGTTGCCGACGATGGCACGATCGCCGGCTATGCCTCCTTCGGCGACTGGAGAGCCTTTGACGGCTACCGCCACACGGTCGAGCATTCGGTTTATGTCGAGAAGAACCAGCGCGGCGGCGGCATCGGCAGGTTGCTGATGCTGGCCCTGATCGAGCGCGCGGCGGCCTGCGGCAAACATGTGATGGTGGCGGGCATCGAGGCCAGCAACGAAGCATCGATCCGGCTGCACGAAAAGCTCGGCTTCAAGATCACCGGCCAGATGAAGGAGGTCGGCACCAAGTTCGACCGCTGGCTGGACCTGACCTTCATGCAGCTGACCTTGCCGGAATAGGCATAAGCCGCCTCCCGAAACCACCGCATCGGTGCTATCAAGGGCCATCGAGATGTTTGGCGGATGGTCGCTCTGCGGATGAAACACGAAGGACAGCGGCACGATCGGGCGTGGCTGACGGCGCTGTTTGCCGTTACACTGGCTAGCGGCACGTTCCCAAGCCCCAGCATCGCCCTAGCCCAGCCGGAATGGCGCGCACCGCCGTGTCTGTATTCCGCCGAAACGGCCGGCACGACACTCTGCGTCCGTGCCCGCAGCTTCAGCCGCGATATCTGCACCGCCCTTGGCCATTTCGCCGAAACCAACGCCCTGCCGCCCGATTTCTTCGCACGGCTGATCTGGAAGGAAAGCCTGTTCCGGCCGGATGCCGTCAGCCCCAAAGGAGCCGAGGGCATCGCGCAGTTCATTCCGTCAACCGCGAAGCTGCGCGGGCTCTCCAACAGCTTCGATGCGCTGGAAGCGCTGGGGAAATCGGCGGAATATCTCGATGCGTTGCGCGACCGCTTCGGCAATCTCGGCCTTGCCGCGGCCGCCTACAATGCCGGAGAAGGCGGTCTTGGCACATTTCTGGCGACCGGCAACCTGCCTTACGAGACCCGTGCCTATGTGCTCGCCATCACCGCCCACCCGGTGGAGGAATGGAAGGACAATCCACCGGCCTCGCTCGACCTGCGGCTCGACAAGGACAAGTCATTCTATGACGCCTGCACAGCCCTTGCCGGCAAACGGCGCCTGAAGGAGGTGGAATTCGAGGAAGAAGGCACATGGGCACCGTGGGGAGCGCAACTTTCGGCGCATTTCCAGAAATCCGTGGCGGAGCGGCTGTTCCTTGCCACCGTCAGCCGCATGCCCTCACCGCTCAATAGCGAAAAGCCGCTGATCCAGCGGGAGCGCAACAGAGCTTTCGGTACCCGGCTGCGCTACACCGCCCGCATCGGCCGCCAGACGCGGGCCGAGGCCGATGCGGTGTGCACTGAAATCCGCAAGGGTGGCGGCGCCTGCATCGTTTTCAAGAACTAAGCATTATCCCGCGACCTCGACCGCTTCGCCTTGACGCGGCGCCGGCAGAGCCCGTTGCGGCAGCGCCGCTTCCGGCGGCAGGCAGCCGAGATCGGCAAGCGACGCCCGCACGGCCGCGTCGATCGGCGTCCACGGTTCGGCCCCGATGGCGGCGATCAACCTGTCGTTCGGCATGCGCAAAGGCTCCTGCCAGACATAGCGCATCTCCCGCAGTTCCTTCAGCAGCGGCACGAAGGGCGAGACGAACGGCATCATCCACCAGGGAAACGCCTTGACCTTCATATCCGGGTTGCCACTGGCGCGGCGGATCGCGGCAACCATCCGTGTACCGTCCTCATCCCAGAAACCCTGCATGTGATAGACGGCGAACGGCGCCAGCGTTTTGCGGCGATCGACCAGCCGCGCCATCGTTTCGGCGACGTCAGGCAGATAGGCCCATTGATGGCCGGTACCCTTCCTGCCGGGATAGGTGACGGTGGCGACCGGCTTTCCGGGCGTGACAAGTCCCTGGGAGAACCAGCTGTTGGCAGCGCCCGGACCAAAGAAATCCCCTGCCCTGACGACGATGACCCGAACGCCATCCTGCGATGCTCTTTCCAGGCGGCGTTCCAGCTCGGCGCGGATCTTTCCCTTTGCCGTGACCGGGTTTTGCGGCGATTTTTCATGCAGCAGCGGGAAGGCGTCGGGACCGAAATTGTAGATCGTGCCGGGCAGAAGCACCGTGGCGCCGACAGCCTTGGCCGCCGCGATCGTGTTGTCGATCATCGGCAGGACCAGCGTGCCCCAGTTGCGATAGCCGGCCGGGTTGACGGCGTGAACGATCAGGCTTGCGTCTCGTGCCGCGGCAAGCACATCGCCGGCGTTCATTGCGTCGCCCTGCACCCATTCGAAGTCCGGGCTTTTCGGGGCGACTTTGGCGGCGTCGCGATGCAGGGCGCGGATCGCCCAGCCGCGTGCCTTGAGGGTTCGGGCAACCGCGCTGCCGATGCCGCCGGTGGCGCCAAGGATGAGGGCTGTCTGTCTTGTTTCGCCGGTCATGTCTGATCTCCGTGTTCGATGGAGATCATCCTGAGCGCAATTACAGATAAACGAAATTGCCGAAAACAATTTATCTGATATACAAAAATAGATGAACAAAATCGAACCGAGCTGGGATTTCTACCGCACCTTCCTGACCGTTCTGCAGGAGGGATCGCTGTCTGCCGCCGCCCGCGAACTCGGGCTGACGCAGCCGACCATCGGCAGGCATATCGATGCGCTGGAAGATATCATCGGCTTCCAGCTGTTCATCCGCTCGCCGCAGGGGCTGATCCCGACGGAAGCGGCAACCGAGCTCAGGCCGCATGCCGAACAGCTGGCCGCCAACGCGGCTGCCTTGCTCAGGACAGCGACTGGACTGGGCGGCGGTGTGCGCGGCACGGTGCGCATCAGTGCCAGCGAGGTGATCGGCATCGAGGTGCTGCCGCCGATGCTCGCGGCGCTCAACGACCGGTACCCGGACCTCGTCATCGAGCTTTCCCTGTCCGATGCCGTCGAGGACCTGATGCGGCAGGAGGCCGATATCGCCGTGCGCATGGTAGCGCCCGAACAGGACGCACTGATCACCCGCCGGATCGGCGGCATTCCGCTCGGGTTGCACGCGCACCGGCGCTATCTCGACAAACACGGGTTCCCGGAAAAGCTGGAAGACCTGCTCCACCACCGCACCATCGGCTTCGACCGGGAAAGCGCCTTCGTGCGGGCGATCCGCAAACGTGTCCCGCTGATCGAGCTGATGCGTCCCTCGTTCCGGGCGGACAGCAACCTGGCGCAGCTGGCGGCGATCCGCGCCGGCTTCGGCATCGGCGTCTGCCAGGTGGCGCTCGCCAGGCGCGATCCCGACATCGTACGGCTGTTCGAGACGGAATTCGAACTGCCGCTCGAAACCTTCGTCGTCATGCACGAGAACCTGAAGACCACGCCCCGCTGCCGCGCCAGCTTCGATGTACTGGTGGAGGGACTGCTGGCCTATATCGGGAAATCCGGAACATTTGGCGGGACCATCGAATAGTCGGGATTGCAGAGGCGCCCGCGCTCAGCCATTGCATCAATACGCATATGACGGCCGGGGTGTTGAATGCACATCTGTTTCGGCGAGCAGACAACGCACACAAAAAGGCATCGCGCCGGGCGCAAATTGATGCTTTTCGTTGCCCGTAATCTTCCCGTATTCCTCGCTTAGAATGACGAGCGGGGACGCAGCCATGAGCAGACCATTTTTCTGGAACGAGTTGAATACCGGCGACTTCGCCCATTTGTCGGTCGACCGGACCATTGCCATCCTGCCGATCGCTTCCACCGAGCAGCACGGTCCGCATCTGCCGATCTCCACCGATGTCACCATCGCCAACGGCATGCTGTCCGAGGTGCGCAAGCAACTGCCGGAAACACTGGACGTTCTCGTTCTTCCGACGCAGGAGATCGGCAAGGCCAACGAGCATATCTACGGCCCCGGCACCCTGTCGCTCGGGGCGGAGATCCTCATTCCCGCCTGGACCGCAATCGGCGGCAAGGTGGCGGAAGCCGGCGTGCGCAAGATGGTGATCGTCAATTCGCATGGCGGCAATCTCGATGTCATGAACATCGTCGCGCGCGAACTGCGCGTGCGTTTTTCCATGGCGGTCGTCGCCACCCAGTGGTCGCGCTTCGGCAGCCCCGAAGGCCTGATCAGCGAACACGAGCAGAAGTTCGGCATTCACGGCGGCGACATGGAAACCTCGATGATGCTGCATTTCCGTGCCGATCTGGTGCGCATGGACAAGGCCGAGAATTTCGCCTCCAGGGCCGAATGGATGAAGGACAACACCCGCTACCTGCAACCCCTGCCACCGCATTCACTGGCCTGGATCGCCCATGATCTCAACCCCAACGGCGTCGTTGGCGACGCGTCGCTCGGCACGGCGGAAAAGGGCGCGCTGATCGCCCGGCACCAGGCAAAGGGTTTCATCGACCTTCTCGACGATCTGACCAACTACCCTCTCTCCCATCTCTATTCGAAATAGGAACGGTCCGGCCTCATTTTTCCGGCGCCAGAATGTGACCGTTGGTCTGCAGTTCCTGCATCATCGCCAGCAATTCCGCCATCAGATATTCGACGAACAGGCTGGTGGCGGCATCGAGCGGCGCCCGCGCCCGCGCAAACAGCTTCATCGGCTGGCGGGAATGCGTCTCGGCGATCGGGCGGAACACCAGTTCGCCGCGCCGGCATTCGACGATCACATCCAGCGGGTTGAGCAGGGTCAGGCCGGTGCCGGATTTGACCAACTGTTTCAGCATCTCCGAGGCATTGGTCTCCACCACCGGCTCCACCGAAACCGGCAGCGGCGCCAGCGCCAGATTGATGACATCGCGCAGGCTGGTGCCGGTTTGCGCCAGCACCAGCCGCTCCTGCACGACATCGGCGAGACTGATCGGACCGGTGCCCGCCAGCTTGTGTCCGGGCGGCAGAACGACACCGATCGGCACGTCGAAATTGGCAAGCGTGCGGATGCCGGGCGTCGCCGGGATATTGAAACCGAGGCCGATATCGACCTCGCCGGTCAGAACCGGGTGAAGCGTGGTCGAGCCGCCGTCGTTGCGCAACTGGATACGCACACGCGGATGCTGGCCGATGAACTTGGCGATGATTTCCGGCAACGGCCCGGCTGCCAATCCGACCGTGGTCACGATCGACACCTTGCCCGCCTGCGGCATCTTCAAACCGCGAATGCGCGATTCCAGCCGCTCGTAATTCTTCAGCACGTCGCGGATATGCTCGATGCAGAGTTCGCCCGCAGCCGTCAGCCGCAGACCGCGCGGCAGCCGCTCGAAGATCGGTACGCCGATTTCCTCCTCCAGCGCCAGGATCTGGCGGTTGATCGCCGAGGACGCGACATTCAGGCGGGCGGCGGCCTTGCGAATGGACCCGCAACGGGCGATTTCGTTGATATATTGCAGCTTTCGGGAATGCAGCATCAGCCTGTTCTTTCATCGTTCGCGCAGCGGACCGACACTTTGAACGCAGTCCGCAGATAGATGCTTAAAAGGCATCAATGCGGACGAATTTTGATGCTTTTCAAAGAGCAAAGCAACCGCTCAAATGGAGAAAATGGACGATCAATGACGGCCGTCCGTTGCATCAAAGGGGAACGACGCAGAATGCGCAATCTACTGAAATCGAATGCAATTCCTGTCATTGCCGGCCTCGGCGCCTTGGTCCTCGCATCCACCCAGGCCGCCGCCGCCGACAAGGTGACCTATGGCACCAACTGGCTGGCGCAGGCCGAGCATGGCGGTTTTTACCAGGCAGTCGCCGATGGCACCTATGCAAAGCACGGTCTTGACGTCACGATCGTACAGGGAGGACCGAACGCCGCCAACGGCGCGCTCCTGATTTCGGGCAAGATCGACTTCTTCATGGGCAGCCCACAGGCCGAAATTTCCGCTGTCGAACAGGGTATCCCGATCGTCGATGTCGCCGCCATCTTCCAGAAGGACCCGCAGGTTTTGATCGCCCATCCGGATCAGGGCATCGAAAAATTCGAGGATCTGGCCAAACTGCCGACGATCTTCATGGGCAAGGACGGCTACCTCACCTATTTCGAGTGGATGAAGGCGAACTTCCCCGGTTTCAAGGACGAGCAGTACAAGCCCTACAACTTCAGCCCGGCCCCCTTTCTCGCCGACAAGCAATCCGCCCAGCAGGGTTATCTGACGTCGGAACCCTATGAGATCGAGAAGCAGGCTGGCATGACGCCGAAGGTCTTCCTGCTGGCCGACAGCGGCTACTCGCCCTATTCGACGATGATCACCACGCAGGCATCGCTGGTCGAAACCAACCCGGACCTGGTGCAGCGCTTCGTCGATGCCTCGATCGAAGGCTGGTACAACTATCTCTATGGCGACAATGCCAAGGCCAACGCCCTGATCAAGACCGACAACCCGGAAATGACCGACGGCCAGATCGCCTATTCGATCGCCAAGATGAAGGAATACGGCATTCTGGAATCCGGCGCGGCGCTTGAAAAAGGCATCGGCTGCCTCACCGAGGAGCACTACAAGAAATTCTTCGACGACGGCGTCGCCATGAAGCTGTTCAAGGCCGAAACCGACTACAAGAAGGCCTTTGCCGCGCAGTTTACCTGCAAGGGCGTCGGCATGGCGCTGAAGAAATAACGGTACCCCGGTCATTTCCCGCCGCCGGCCTGGCGGCGGGTCACAGAAACTGTCCAACAGCCGAGACAGCAATGATTTTAGCAGGGACGCACGCGCCGAAGCGGTCCATCGACGGACGCAAACGGCCGTTGGTTGCCATGGATTCGGTGTCGAAACGGTTTTCGAGCGGCACGCTGGCGCTCTCCGACATGTCGCTCGTCGTGGAAGGCGGAGAATTCGTCAGCCTGCTGGGGCCGTCAGGTTGCGGCAAGTCGACGGCGCTGCGCATCATCGCCGGACTCGGCGACGCATCGTCCGGCAAGATCGACTGGCCAAGCTCACGAATCAACTCCAGAGGCCTGCCGGAAGGCGACATCAGCTTCGTCTTTCAGGAGCCGACGCTGATGCCCTGGCAGACCGTCTTCGGCAATGTCCATCTGCCGCTGAAACTGCGCGGCGTCTCGCAAGCCGCTGCCCGCCCGCAGATCGTCGAGGCGCTTGCGACCGTCGGCCTCAAGGATTTCGCCGACGCCTATCCGCGCGAACTCTCCGGCGGCATGAAGATGCGCGTCTCCATCGCCCGCGCGCTGGTGACGAAGCCGAAGCTGCTGTTGATGGACGAGCCTTTCGCCGCACTCGACGAGATCACTCGCCAGAAGCTCAACGACGACGTGCTGCGCCTGTGGAAGGAAACCGGCATCACAGTGATCTTCGTCACCCATTCGGTGTTCGAATCCGCCTATCTATCCAACCGCATCGTGGTGATGAAGGCCAGGCCCGGCCGCGTCCATGCCGACTTTCCGCTGCGCACCAGCCTGGAGCGCGACGCCCATTACCGGACCTCGGAGGAATATCGCCAGGCCTGCGAAAAAGTCTCGACCATGCTGCTCGAAGCTATCGGATCGGGAGAGCACTGATGAGCACGCAAGGCACAGCGTCCGACACATCCGCTGTCATCCCCTCATCCTTCCGCAACAGGAACCGCGACCTGCTGCTGCGCGTTCTCGTGCCCTTCTTCGTGCTCGCGATCATGGTCCTGCTCTGGCATATCGGCGTCACGGTTTCCGGGGTTCCTCCCTATATCCTGCCGAGCCCCGTTGCCGTTGCCAACGCCCTCGTCACCGACTGGCACACCCTGTCGCCGGCGCTCTGGATCACCACCAAGATCACGCTGCTGTCGCTTCTTCTCGCTCTCATCGGCGGCGTCGGGTTTGCGGTTTTCCTGGTGCAATCACGCTGGATCGAAATCGCCTTCTACCCGATCGCCGTCATCCTGCAGGTGACCCCGATCGTCGCCATCTCGCCCTTGATCCTGATCTATGCACCCTCGACGCAGGTTGCGCTGCTGATCTGCGCCTTTCTCGTCGCCTTCTTCCCGATCCTGTCGAACATGGTGCAGGGGCTGAAGAGCGTCGATCACAACCTTTTGAACCTGTTCGATCTCTACGGCGCGTCGCGCTGGCAGACGCTGCTCTACTTGAAGCTTCCGGCGTCCCTGCCCTATTTCATGACCGGGCTTCGCATCGGCGGCGGGCTGGCGCTGATCGCCGCCGTCGTCGCCGAATTCGCGGCAGGTTCGGCAGGCGCCGGTTCCGGCCTTGCCTTCCGGCTGCTTGAGGCTCAGTACCGGATGAACATTCCGCGGCTGTTTGCAGCCCTGATCCTGCTGTCGCTGCTCGGCGTGGCGATCTTCGCGCTGACCTCCTTCATCTCATGGCTGAGCCTGCATCGTTGGCACGAGAGCAGCCTGAAAAGGGAAAACTGATGTCGACCCCTTTCCTTTTCCTGCCGGACGCTCCGCATTTCGCGCTCAGCAACGCCACGGTTCCGGCAATCGCGGTGACCGCGTCCACCGGCCCCGCCATCGAAGGGTTGGCGTCTGTCGATATCGTGATTTCCAACGGCAAGATCGACGCCGTCCTGCCCGCAGGCACCGCTCCGGCGGAACTGCCGAAGGCTGATCTGCGCCAGGGCATGGTCTGGCCGTGTTTTGCCGACATGCACACCCATCTCGACAAGGGTCACATCTGGCCGCGCCGCCCGAACCCGGACGGAACCTTCATGGGCGCGCTCGACAATGTCGGCATCGACCGCGAGGCCAACTGGTCGGCTTCCGACGTGAGGACGCGGATGGAATTTTCACTGCGCTCGGCCTACGCGCATGGCACCCACCTGATCCGTACCCACCTCGATTCCATTGCACCCCAGCACCGCATTTCCTTCGAGGTGTTCTCCGAGGTCCGCGAGGCGTGGAAAGACCGGATTGCGCTGCAGGCGGTCGCCCTGTTCCCGCTCGACAAGATTTACGACGAGGCGTTTTTTGATGATCTTGTTTCGGTCATCCGGGAGCAAAAAGGTGTTCTGGGCGGCGTCACCTACCTGATGCCGGACCTGGAGGAGCGCCTCGATCTCCTGTTTCGCACTGCCGCGGAGAACGGCTTCGACATCGACCTGCATGTCGACGAGACCGAGGAAAAACAGGTTTTGACACTGAAGACCATCGCCGAAGCCAAACTTCGTCATGGCTTCGAAGGTGTCGTCACCGTCGGCCACTGCTGTTCTCTCGCCCGGCAGGACGAGGACGTGGCAAGCACCACCATCGACCTCGTTGCCCGTGCCGGCATCTCCGTCGTGTCGCTGCCGATGTGCAACATGTATCTGCAGGACCGGCATCCGGGCCGCACGCCGCGCTGGCGCGGGGTGACGCTGTTTCACGAGCTTGCGGCTGCCGGCGTCGCCACCGCCGTGTCGTCGGACAATACCCGCGATCCCTTCTATGCCTATGGCGACATGGACCCGGTCGAAGTCTTCCGCGAGGCCGTGCGCATCCTGCATCTCGATCATCCGCTGACGGATGCGGCCCGTGTCGTCACCACCTCGCCCGCCGATATTCTCGGCCGCCCGGACCTTGGCCGCATTGCCGTCGGCGGTCCCGCCGATCTCGTGCTTTTCAGCGCCCGCCGCTGGAGCGAATTCCTTTCCCGTCCGCAGGCCGACCGCATCGTGATGCGGAATGGCATGGGCATCGACCGCAGCCTGCCGGACTACCGCGAACTCGACCCGATCCTTGGAGCATGACATGCCCGACTACGCCGCCATCAAGAAGGAACTCGAAGGCATCGCCGTCGAGGACAATCCAGCGCTGGTGCGCCAGAAGAGCCGTGACTTCTTCTGGTACTCACCGATCCTGAAGGGTCAGCTGGAGAACGTCACCGGCGACCTCGTCGTTTCGCCCAAGACCGAGGAAGAGGTTATCCGCACCCTGAAGGTCGCCTACGCGCACGGGGCACCCGTGACCCCGCGGGGCGCCGGCACCGGCAACTATGGCCAGGCCATGCCGCTCTCGGGCGGCATCATCCTCAACCTCGCCGGCATGGACAAGGTCAAATCCATCCAGCCCGGCCGGGTTATCTGCGAGCCCGGCGTCGTCATTTCCCAGCTCGACAAACAGACCAAGGCCCATTCCGGCCAGGAGTTGCGCTTCCACCCCTCGACCGCCCAGACCGCAACCATCGGCGGCTTCATCGCCGGCGGATCGGGCGGCGTCGGTTCGATCACCTGGGGTGGGCTGCGCGATCTCGGCAATATTCTCCGCCTGCGCGTCGTCACCATGGAGGCCGAACCGCAGGTGCTGGACCTCACCGGTTGGGACCTGCAGAAGGTCAGCCACGCCTATGGCACCAACGGCATTATCACCGAAGTCGAAATGCCGCTCGCCCCGGCCTACGACTGGGTGGACGTTCTGGTCGGCTATGACGACTTCATGGAGGCCGTCCGCTTTTCCGATGCGCTCAGCCATATGAACGGCCTGCTGCTGAAGGAGGTGGCGCCGATCGCAGCCCCGATCCCTTACGACTATTTCACCCGCCACAAGCCCTTCCTGCGCGATCGCAACCAGTCGGTCGTGGTGATCATGATCGCGCCGCATGCGATGGATCCGTTCACTGCCTTCGTCGCCCAGCAGAAAGGCGAGATCCTGTTTCGCTCCGACAAGGTCGAGAGCATGAAAGGCATCCCGCATGCCTATGAACTCGCCTGGAACCACACGACGCTGCGCGCCCTGAAGGTCGATCCGAACTTCACCTATCTGCAGGTGCAGTACCCAGGTCCCGATCACGTTGCCAAGGTTGGGAAACTGGTGGAGATCTTCGGCGACGAAGTGCCGGGGCATCTCGAGTTCATCAAATTCGATGCGGCCATCCAGTGCTCAGGCCTGCCGCTGGTGCGCTACACCACTGAAGCGCGGCTGGAAGAAATCATCCGCATCCATGAAGACAATGGTTGCCCGATCTTCAATCCGCATCGCTACACACTGGAAGAAGGCGGCATGAAGCAGACCGACACGACCCAGCTCGCCTTCAAGAAACAGACCGACCCCAAGGGCCTGCTCAACCCCGGCAAGATGATCGCCTGGGACAATCCGGATTTCGACTTTACTGCCGGCAAGAACTACCTCTTCCCCGGCCTTGCGGCACTGGGGGTCTGATGCGTGTCCTGCTGCTGCATTCCCACCCGGTCGAGGAAAGTTTCGGCGGCGCCCTGCACCGGCTGACCCGCGAAAGCCTTCAGGCGGCCGGTCATGACGTCGATGATTGCAATCTCTATGCAGAGGGTTTTGATCCGGTCCTGTCGCGCCGCGACCGGCTGATCTATCACGACTATCCGGACAATACCGCGCTGGTGAAGGACTATTGCGACCGGCTTCTGGCGGCGCAGGGGCTGGTCATTGTCACGCCGGTCTGGAATTTCGGCTTTCCGGCGATCCTGAAAGGTTATTTCGATCGCGTCTGGCTGCCGGGCATTTCCTTCGAGCTGGTGGACGGCAAGGTTCAATCGCGGCTGCGCCATATCCGCAAGCTCGGCGCTGTCATGACCTATGGCGCGACACCGTTCCGGGCGTTTGTCGCCGGCAATCCGCCGAAGAAGATCGTCAAGCGGTTGCTGCGCGCCCAGATCAATCCGTGGTCGCCTGTCACCTTTCTCGCCCACTACGACATGAACAATTGCACGGAAGAAACCCGGTCGCGCTTCATGGCAAAGGTGAAGGCGAAGATGGAGAGGTTCTGAGCCGATGCCGGAAAAAACCGCCTTCAATCCCCCCTCGGTCCGCCGCCCCTTCGGCAACTACAATCACGGCCTGATGGTGCCGCCGGGCGCCAGCCTGCTGGTAACCTCCGGGCAACTGGGGATCGGCCTCGACGACACCATTCCGCCCGATGTGACGGCGCAGGCCGAACTCTGCTTTGCGGCGATCGGCGCCATCCTGTCGGACGCCGGCATGAGCTTCGCCGACGTTATCCGCATCAGCGGTTTCGTCACCAGACGCGAGGACTTTCCGGCCTATATGGCGGTCCGCGACCGCTACACACTGGAGCCGAAACCGGTCTCGACCCTGATCATCGTCAGCGGCTTCACCCGGCCGGAATTTCTGGTCGAGGTGGAAGTGACCGCCGCCAAGGTTGTCTGAGATCGCAGGGTCATCCGGCGACAACAGAATGCGTCTGTTTAGGGTACGAGGCGACACGAACTGGTGTCGCAAGCCGCCAAACACCTATGGGAGCGATGGCAATGAGCCATCCGCCGCGCCTTCCGGGCCTCGCCGCGGCGCCAGCGCCTTGACCGAGAACAGCGCATAGATGATCAACGGCAGGCAGACGAGGTAGGACGTGCGGATGCCGGCATGTTCGGCGATGAAGCCAAGCAGCGGCGGGGCGAGGAAGAAGACGATGAACGTCACCTGGCCGAGCGCTGCGACATTCACCTGCGCCGCCCGGTCGGTGCGCTGGGCGGCAGCCGACACCGCCAGCGGATAGACCGCACTGCATCCAGCCCCCATCAGCGCGAAGCCGAGCAGCGCGACATAGGCGTGCGGCGCCAGCCAGACGGCGCTGAGGCCGATCGCCGACAGGATCAGCAGGGCCGTGGCGACAGCGCGGGCGCCAAACCGGTCGACGACCGGGTCGATGAATAGTCGTGCCATCGCCATGAAGAAGGTGAACAGCGTCAGGCCGAGGCCGCCGATGAACGGCTCGACCGCGAAGACGTCACGCATGTAGATCGCCGACCAGTCGATGCCGGCACCTTCGACGAGGAAGGCAGCGACGCCGATAATGCAGAGCGGCAGGAGGCCAAGGGTCGGCAGGGCCAGCAGCGGCGCCTTCGCCTCATGCACAACAGCCCGCGCCGGCGCGTTGCGGATGCCGGAAATGGCAATCGTTCCGACGATCAGAACGACAGCGAGCGTGACTGCAAGATGAAGCTGCATCGAGATTTCGGCCTGGCGCACGGCCGACGCGATCAGCGCCGTGACAAAGAAGCCGAAGCTCCAGAAACCGTGGGCACGATTCATGATGCCGCGGCAGAGCTGCGCCTCGAGGCGGTCGATCTCGACATTGAGATTGATTTCCAGCGCGCCGGCCAGAAGCCCTGCCCCGAACAGCACGCAGAAAACCATCGGTGCCGCGCCGACCCAGGGAACGATTGCGAACGACGCAGCAGTGCCAAGAACGGTCACGAAGGCGGTCGTTCGCGCGCCCAGATGCGCGATCAGCGGCGAAGAGAATGTCAGCGAAATCAGCGCACCGATCGCCATGCCGATGAGGGTCAGTCCCAGCTCGGATTTGTTGACATTCAAAGCCACTTGCAAATCAGGCATGCGGGCCAGCAGCGCCCCAAGCGAGACGGCGAACAGGAAGAAACAGATGTAGATCCTGTGATGCGGCGCGATATTCATGACTTGGCTCCTCGACAGGCGGTCATGTACCGGGAATCGCGCGGAAGTGGAACCCGCGGGGCGTGTTCGGGGCA
Source organism: Rhizobium herbae (assembly GCF_017873135.1). Classification (GTDB taxonomy): domain Bacteria; phylum Pseudomonadota; class Alphaproteobacteria; order Rhizobiales; family Rhizobiaceae; genus Pararhizobium; species Pararhizobium herbae. The sequence continues at coordinate 79,346 of NZ_JAGGJV010000009.1, forward strand.
GTAATTTAAGGCTGTTAGGCCAGATGTCGCTACGCTGACTGCCCGATGGGAGCCAATGACTACCAACAAAAAACCCGCCGTTTCCGGCGGGCTCCTGTTGCATTGCAGTGATTCCTTACTTGCAGGCGCCGCAGAAGCGCTGGATGCGCTTGCAGGCTTCCTCAAGCAGCTCTTCCGAGGTCGCGTAGGAGATACGAAAGTTGGGGCCGAGGCCGAAGGCCGAGCCGTGGACGACGGCGACGCCTTCGGATTCCAGCAGCTCGGAAACGAAGTCCTCGTCGGTTTCGATGACCTTGCCCGAAGGCGCCGTCTTGCCGATCAGGCCCTTGCAGGACGGATAGACGTAGAACGCACCTTCCGGCGACGGGCATTCGATGCCCTTGGCCTGGTTCAGCATCGAGACGACCAGATCGCGGCGGCCTTCGAAGATCTTCTTGTTTTCCGGAATGAAGTCCTGGGTGCCGTTGAGCGCCTCGACAGCCGCCCACTGGGCGATCGAGCAGGCGCCCGAGGTCTGCTGGCCCTGGATCATGTCCATCGCCTTGATCAGCGCCAGCGGGCCGGCCGCATAGCCGATGCGCCAGCCGGTCATGGCATAGGCCTTGGAAACACCGTTCATGGTGAGTGTGCGGTCATAGAGCTTCGGCTCGACTTCGACCGGTGTGGCGAACTTGAAGTCGCCATAGGTCAGGTGTTCGTACATGTCGTCGGTCAGCACCCAGACATGCGGATGCTTGAGCAGCACGTCGGTCAGGGCCTTGAGTTCCGCATGGCTGTAGGCAGCGCCCGACGGGTTGGACGGCGAGTTGAAGATGAACCACTTGGTCTTGTCCGTGATCGCCTTGTCGAGGTCTTCGGCGGTCAGCTTGAAATTATTGGCCTGCGTCGCTTCGACGAACACCGGCGTGCCGCCGCAGATCGACACCATCTCCGGATAGGACACCCAGTAAGGTGCCGGGATAACGACTTCATCGCCTGGATTCATCGTCGCCATGAAGGCGTTGAAAAGAATCTGCTTTCCACCGGTGCCGACGATCGTCTGGGCGGCGGTGTATTCGAGGTTGTTCTCGCGCTTGAACTTCCTGGCGATCGCCTCGCGCAGTTCCGGGATGCCCGAAACCGGCGTGTACTTCGTCTCGCCGCGGTTGATCGCGTCTATGGCGGCCTTCTTGATATTGTCCGGCGTATCGAAATCCGGCTCCCCGGCGCCAAGCCCGATCACATCGCGGCCCTTGGCTTTCAGCTCCCGGGCTTTCTGGGAAACGGCGATGGTGGCGGATGGCTTTACACGGGAAAGAGCGTCGGCAAGAAAGGCCATGATATGTTTGTCCTGATCAGGTTGAAACAGCATGCGGCCAATGGAGCGGGCTCTGCCTGCCTCCATAGCGGTTAGGTGTATGTCGAAAGACAGCCCCGGTTTCAAGCGCAAATGCCCGTAAAAGTCGGCAAAATGCGTGACCATGACAATGTTTCATCGGTGACATCACCCGATTGGATGAATCACTTTGTCGGCCACGCTGCGCAGATACCTGAAACGACTCTGCTTTTTCGACCCGGCTAAAGAGAAATGGCAAGATGCTGCGGCCTCATGGACACGAGGGAGAATAACGTTCCTGTACGGGAATTTATTCATCAAAAACAAAAGCTTTGACGAATTTCCGCAACGCCTTGATTTGGTCACAACAAATGCCTTGGCCTGCCGCAATTCCGTCCTTGTGCAGCCGGTTTCCGGGGCTTTTCTGATGGCAGACGAATCCATTTGCGCCGAGGGGGCCTGCAATGCTTCTGGACACCGAAAATGCGGGAGCGCCGCCAAGCCGCTCGCACACCCGACACATCGAATATCTGCTGGTCGCAGCCCTTGCGGCGGTAACTCTGGTCCTGCTTTTCGCGATGGGCTTTTTCTCGCACGCGGCAGCCGAAACGGCCGAAGGCAAGCCGCAACGTTTCGCCGGCTATGTGCATCCCAACGACATGGGCACCGGCGCCCTGCTCTTCCCCTCCAAGGAGCCCGGCTCCTTCGTCGAAGCGCCGCGCCTGGCGACCGACGTGGTGATCGACGTCAACGGCCCGATCATCCGCACCCGCGTCACCCAGCGCTTCCAGAACCCGAGCAAGGGCTGGGTCGAGGGCACCTATGTCTTTCCGCTGCCGGAAAACTCCGCCGTCGATACGCTCAAGATGCAGATCGGCGACCGCTTCATCGAGGGCGAGATCAAGGCCCGCGAAGAGGCCCGCAAGGTTTATGAGCAGGCCAAGGCCGAGGGCAAGAAGACGGCGCTTCTAGAGCAGCAGCGCCCCAACATCTTCACCAACCAGGTCGCCAATATCGGCCCCGGCGAAACCATCGTCGTGCAGATCGAATACCAGAGCAGCGTGCATCAGTCGGGCGGCGAATTTTCGCTCCGGTTCCCGATGGTCGTCGCACCCCGCTACAATCCGGATCCGATCGTCCAGACCGTCGATCTCGACCCCAATTCCGGTTATGCGGCCAACGACCCGGTTCCGGATCGCGACAGGATCACGGCACCGGTGCTGGACCCGGCCGAGAACGCCCGGATCAATCCGGTGACGCTGACGGTCAACCTGAACGCCGGTTTCCCGCTCGGCAACGTGACCTCGCCATTCCATGCGACAGACACGCAGACCGTCGACGACATGGCGCGGACGATTTCGCTGAAGAGCGGCAGCGTCCCGGCCGACAAGGATTTCGAGCTGAGCTGGACTGCGAGCGCCGGCAAGACGCCGCATGCGGGCCTGTTCCGCGAGACGATGAACGGCAAGACCTATCTGCTCGGCTTCGTGACGCCGCCGGCCGATGATGCCGCCGCGACAGACGCGCGGCCGAAGCGCGAGGTGGTCTTCGTCATCGACAATTCCGGCTCCATGGCTGGCAAATCGATCGAGCAGGCCCGCGAAAGCCTGGCGCTGGCCATCTCCAAGCTTCAACCGCAAGACAGGTTCAACGTCATCCGCTTCGACGATACGATGAGCGTACATTTTCCGTCCCTGGTCCAGGCGACGCCGGACAAGCGCGAGGATGCCATCGCCTTCGTTCGCGGCCTGACGGCGGACGGCGGCACGGAAATGCTGCCGGCGCTGGAGGCGGCGCTGCGCACGCAAGGGACCGTCGAACCCGGTGCCCTGCGGCAGGTGGTGTTCCTCACCGATGGCGCAATCGGCAACGAAGAACAGCTGTTCGCGGAAATCTCCAGGAATCGTGGCGATGCCCGCGTCTTCACCGTCGGCATCGGCTCGGCGCCCAACACTCACTTCATGACCAAGGCCGCCGAAATCGGCCGTGGCACGTTTACGCTGATCGGCTCGGAAGATCAGGTCGCGGCCCGCATGGGCGAACTGTTCGACAAGCTCGAAAAGCCTGTCATGACCGATATCGCCGTGACCTTCGATGGCGCGAATGCGCAGGATATCACACCAAACCCGATGCCGGATCTCTATCGCGGCGAGCCGGTGGCACTGACCGCACAGTTGGACGGCACATCGGCTGTCGGCAAATTGCAGATCATCGGCAAGACCGGCAGCCAGCCCTGGCGTATCGAGATGGACGTTGCCAAGGCCTCCGAGGGCAAGGGTATCGCCAAGCTTTGGGCACGCCGCAAGATCGATGATCTCGAAGCCAGCGCCTATGCCGTGAACGACGCGGCGACGCTCGACAAGCAGATCGAGACGGTGGCGCTTGCCAACCATCTCGTCTCGCGCGTCACCAGTCTCGTTGCCGTCGACGTCACGCCATCGCGTCCCGCCGGCCAACCTGTGGCCAGCACCGATCTGCCGCTCAACCTGCCCGACGGTTGGGACTTCGACAAGGTCTTTGGCGAAAAGCCGCAACAGACGATCCCGGAAGGCCAGCGCAAGGCGTCGCTTGAACAGAGCGAGGAACAGGCAATGCTGGTTGCCGACCGCATGGCCGCGGCGCCAACGGCGCGCGCAGCCGGCCTGATCGCCGATGCCGGGACACAGGTGGACCTGCCGCAGACGGCGACGCTGGCCGACCGGCATATCCTGATCGGCCTGATGCTGCTCGCCTTCGCCCTGATGGCGGCCACCACCTTCAGCCTGTGGCGCTGGCAGCTGCGCGGCCTTGTTTTGGAGGCACGCGGCCGTGTCAGATAAACGCAGCAATGATGGCAACCACACCGACGAAGGGCGCGCCGGCTTTCTGGCGCGCCTCAACGCGCTGGAGACGGTCGTGCTGGCCGGGATCCTGCTCGTGGCGCTCGCCGGCCTGATGCTGGTCGGCAAGGGCTTCTACATGAAGGCCAAGGCGGAGGTTTCGCAGGTGCTGCTGAAGCGCAGCTTCGAGGCGCAGCTGCAGGGAGACGCGGACGTCAAACCATGGCCCTGGGCCGATTTTTCCACCGAGGCGGAGATCGCCGCTCCGCGCATCGGCAAGACCGCCGTCGTGCTTTCCGGCGCCAGCGGCGAGGCGCTCGCCTTCGGGCCGGCGCGGCTGGCCAACACCCCGGCACCGGGCGAACTCGGCACCTCCGTCATCGCCGCCCATCGTGACACGCATTTCCGCTGGCTGAAGGACGTCAAGCCGGGCGACCTTCTGCTCGTCACCCGCAAGGATGGAACAAACCTCACCTTCCGCGCCGGCACCAGCCGGATCGCCCGCTGGGACGAGAGCGGCATCAACGCGGATGCGCCCGGCCGCAATCTGGCGCTTGCCACCTGCTGGCCGTTCGATGCGACCGAGCAAGGCCCTTTGCGCTATATCGTCAATGCGGAACTTGTTCCGGACGCCGGACAATCGAAGCTCTCGGCACTCGATAAGCCCGTTCAACTCCCGGTAAAATCCTTTTGATTGCAGAAACCCTTTAACCGGCCTTGATCCCGTCGTCTGAGACCCCAGCTTCCAGGGGAAGCACATGGAGCGCGAGATGAAGACGACACCTGGATACCTGTTGAAATCCGCCGGTCTGGCGGCGGCTCTTCTCTCTGCCCCTTCCCCTTCCCTGGCCTTCGCTCAGGAGCCAGCGCAATTTTCGACGGAGAAAGCATCCGTGCAGGTCGGCACGATTGCCTCCGGCCTGGACAATCCCTGGTCGGTCGAGGTGTTGCCCGACGGCAGCTTCATCGTCACCGAGCTTGGCGGCACGCTTCGCACCATCCGGGACGGCAAACTTTCGGAGCCGATCGCCGGCGTTCCAGAGGTGGCGCGCCAGGGACAGGGCGGGCTTCTCGATGTGGCGCTCGATCCGGGCTTTGCGACCAGCCGGACGCTGTTCCTGTCGATGGCGGTTGCGGAGGGCGGTGGTTATGGAACGGCGATCGTGCGCGCCGTGCTTGCCGAGGACGGAAAGAGCCTGGCGGAGGTGAAGGAGCTCTTTCGGATGAACAGATTCACCGGCAAGGGCCAGCATTTCGGATCACGGATCGCCATCGCCGCCGATGGTAGCTTGTTTTTCGGCATCGGCGATCGCGGCGAACGGGATCGCGCGCAGGACATGCGCGACCATGCGGGCGCCATTCTGCATATCAACGCGGATGGCAGCATCCCGTCGGGCAATCCCTATAAGGACGGCCCCTATAAGGACGGCAAGACCGGGCTTCCCGAGATCTGGTCGAAGGGTCACCGCAATCCGCAAGGGATCGTTATCGACCCCGCCAACAACCAGTTGCTGACCGTCGAACATGGTGCGCGCGGCGGCGATGAGATCAACACGCCGCAGCCGGGCAGGAATTACGGCTGGCCGGTGATCACCTATGGCAAAGACTATTCCGGCGTGGAGATCGGCGTCGGCCAGGCCGCTGACGGCTACGAGCAGCCGCTCTACTACTGGGATCCGTCGATCGCGCCCGGAGCCATCGATGTCTATCACGGCGCGATGTTTCCGCAGTGGGAAGGCAATCTTTTGGTCGCGGCGCTGAAGTATCAGCTGCTGGCACGGCTGGAGCGGGACGACAGCGGCGCGGTCGTTTCGGAGGAACGGCTGTTCGAGGGCGAATTCGGACGCATCCGCGACGTCAAGGTAGCGCCCGACGGCTCCATCCTGATGCTGACGGACGGAGACGATGGCGCGCTGCTGCGGATCTCCGCTGCGGACAAGAAGAGCTGATCGCTCCGCCTTGTCGTATGGGGCGGCGCACTTGGCCGCTGCTGCCGAAGCATGGGTCTTTGCGAGCGGCAGGCCCTTGCTTTCCACAGAGTCGATGTTGGAGCAACGGCACGGTCCCGCAACGAAGTTGCAAGTTTTATCAAACGGTTAATATTTGAAGAAGCTATGGACGTGCACCGGAGTACCACGCCGCTCTATGGCCAACCCTGCCGAAAACAGCCTAAAAAATATGCAAAAAATAGCAAACGGCAATATTTTCAATAGCTTGCAATATATAATCCGAAAAATCATATTTTTCGGCAGTTGATTGCTTTTTAAACAAACCAAAATGGCACACTTGTTTCAAAAAACTTTTGCTTGCCAATTTAAAATAAACACAGCAAGCTTACTGTGTTCGGGCAATTTGCGAACACGGGAAGACCTTTAAATAACGCGCGCCGGACACGCAAAATGTTCCGGGCAGTCAGGCAAAGACAGAGTTTTTCGATGGCTGGCTGCAATTACAGGACCCTTTCCTCATAGTCGAGAACTGCCTGCCGCACGCCCCTGGGGCAAACATCGTAATGCTGCCCGCCGCATTCGGGCAGAGGAAAAAGGACCTGACGCATGGCCGAGACTGGCATTGTTAAATTCTTCAACACCGACAAGGGCTTCGGTTTCATCAAGCCTGATAACGGTGGCGCCGACATCTTCGTGCATATTTCCGCAGTCCAGGCCTCGGGCCTGAACGGACTATCCGAAAATCAGAAGGTCAGCTTCGACACGGAACCGGATCGCCGCGGCAAAGGCCCGAAGGCGGTCAACCTGCAGGTTTCGGGCTAAACAGTCCACTCGCTGCAAACCGATTCACGTTGAAGCCCGGCCTCGTTGCCGGGTTTTTTCATTCAGCCTGCATTCAGTTTCGCCATATTAATCTGTTTCCATCATGAAGGACGGAAACGGTCCGGCCCATTCACAGGATCAAAACAATGAACAAGTTTATCAAAGCTGCTGTTCTGGCCCTTGCCACTGCTGCCACTGTCATTCCGGCAGTCACGCCGGTGCAGGCCGAAGACTGGGGACGCCGCAACTACTATCGCCACGGTGGACACCACAACAACGGCGACGCTGTTGCCCTTGGCGCACTGGGTCTTGCCACTGGCGTGATCATCGGCGGTGCCATTGCCAGCCAGCCGCGCTACCAGGAACGGGTCTATATCGATCCGGAACCTGAATATTACGAACCGCGCCCGGTCTATCGCCGCCCCCGTCCCGTGGTGGTCGAGAGCTACGGTGCGCTTGAGCCCTGGTCCCCCGGCTGGTACCGTTATTGCTCGCAGCGTTACCGCTCGTTCGATTCCCGGTCCGGCACCTTCGTCGGTTATGACGGCAGAGAATATTTCTGCCGCGCCGGCTGAGACAGTATCCAATCCGTGAAAAAGGCACGCGCCAGCCGGCGCGTGCCTTTTTTGTTGTGCCGATTTTGAAGACACTTCCGCGTGCGCTGACCAGCGAGGCCTACAAACCACGCAGATAGGGGTTGGTCCGGCGCTCCTCGCCGATCTGGCCACCCGGACCATGACCGCAGATGAAACCGACGGTATCGCCGAGCGGCAGGATCTTGTCGCGGATGGAATCGAGAAGCTGCTGGTGGTTGCCGCCTGGAAGATCGGTGCGACCGATGGAGCCGCGAAACAGCACATCGCCGACATGAGCGAAACCCTGTTTACGGTTGAAATAGACGACATGGCCGGGCGCGTGCCCCGGGCAATGCAGGACCTCGAAGACGTGATCGCCGAAGGACACCGTGTCGCCGTCCTCCAGCCACCGGTCCGGCAGCACGTTCTCCACCTTCATCGCCAGTCCGAATTTCTCAGCCTGGGCTTCAAGCCGTTCGAGCAGCGGCAGGTCGTCCTTGTGCGGCCCGATGATATCGAGGTTCAGGGCTTCCTTGAGTTCCTTGGCGCCACCGGCGTGGTCGATATGGCCGTGGGTCAGCCAGATCGCTTTCAGCGCGATGCCGTTTTCCTTGATCGTCTTGAGGATGATATCGACATCACCGCCCGGATCGACGATCACGCCTTCCTTGGTGTCGGTGTCGAACAACACCGTGCAATTCTGCTGGAAATGGGTAACCGGGATAATGCCCGCCTGTAACATGCCGCCTGCGCCTCGCTGTCTCAATGTGTTGCAAAGCATATAGGACGGACGCGCGGCAATGAAAACGGGAAAGACGGTCAATCGCGCGGAGAGCAGCTGCGTTGCGTCGGCACCGGAGAAAATGGCTTTAGCGCATCTCGGCGATTTCGACGGTTGCCGGCAACGGCGCCTGGAAATTGATCGTGGTCATCAAAAGTGCAAAAACTGCAAGCTTGGCGGCAACGACGGTGATGACGACCGGGCGCAGCTGGCGCACGGCCGAATGCGGATCCTGAGTTATGTCCTGTTGCATCGTGATGGTCCCCTCTGTCGGCGTCTAAACACCGGAATTGCGCAAAGGTTCCGGGAAAGCGGAACGGGTGCAATATTTTACATTCTCCCGGTATTCGCAGTTCCGCGGGGAACATCGCTCTGGTGCGCCTGGTCGAGGCACAGACGCCGGCGGCAGGCGGGCAACCGTCAAATGCTTGCAGGGGACGGCAAGGGAAACGCGGTTTTTGGGGTCGGCGGGGCAAAACGACGAAGCGCCTTGCCAAGCCCGCTTCCCGTTATCGCCCTGCATGACAGGCCGATGAAATTCGCCCGGCTTTTCTCTCCACCTGAAGGCGATTTATTGAGTACGCTCATTTCGCAGTTGCGAAATTGACTCGTGCGGATTTTCATCTCAACCTGCGCATGCCGGATCGACGGCGTGCCACTGAGTCCGGGGGCCGGTGGCTGAAACGGGAGAGAGCAATGGAAGCATTATTGCCTATCATCACGCAATTGATCGCCGGCGCCGCTGGCGGCAACGCAGCTGGAGCGGTTCTCAAGCAACAGGCACTCAGCGTCGTTGTGCGCACGATCGTCGGTGCGATCGGCGGCCTTGGCGGCGGATTTCTCGTTCAGATGCTGGGCGGCGAAGCCGCTGCGGCTGGGCTCATCACCCAGGCCATCGGCGGACTTGTCGGCGGTGGCGTGCTCACCGGTCTTGCAGGTCTGGTGCTGGGCGGAAAGAGAGCCTGAACCATTTCGCGCGGTCCGGACCCGGTCGCGCTCATTTAGCCTGGCTGAATATCAAACGAAAAGGCGGCCCATGAGCCGCCTTTTTTTTAACTCGGACAAGGATAGCCGCTTATTCCGCCGCCGCCGCCACAGGGTAGACTTCCTTCATATAGTCGTTCATCAGCGTTTCGGAAATCGTCGCCGGTTTGAACGTATAAGGGCCGATCTCGGAGACCGGCGTGACTTCCGCGGCGGAGCCGGTCAGGAAGCATTCGGAGAAGCCCGCAAGCTCCTCCGGCATGATCGCCCGCTCGACCACCTGGTATCCGCGGCGCCTGGCGAGTTCGATGACCGTCTGGCGAGTGATGCCGTTGAGGAAACAATCCGGCACCGGCGTGTGGATGACGCCGTCCTTGACGAAGAAGATGTTGGCGCCGGTCGCTTCGGCGACCTGACCGCGATAATCGAGCATCATCGCATCCGCATACCCCTTGGCTTCCGCGGCGTGCTTGGAAATGGTGCAGATCATGTAGAGGCCGGCGGCCTTCGAGGCGCAGGGCGCGGTCTTCGGATCGGGGCGGCGATATTCGGCGATGTCGAGGCGGATGCCCTTGAGCTTTTCGGCCGGATTGAAATAGCTGCCCCACTGCCAGATGGCGATGGAAACGTTGATGCGGTTGTTCTGGGCGGAGATGCCCATCATTTCCGAGCCGCGCCATGCGATGGGGCGAACATAGGCATCGGAAAAGCCCTGACGCTTGAGAAGCTCTACCGTGGCGGCGTCCAGTTCGGCAACGGAATAGGGAACGGAGAATCCAAGGATTTCGGCCGACTTGTGCAGGCGCTGATTGTGTTCGGTCAGCTTGAAGATGCGCCCGCCATAGGCGCGCTCGCCTTCGAAGACGGCGCTGGCATAATGAAGACCGTGGGTGAGTACGTGGATCTTCGCATCCTTCCAGTCGACGAACTCGCCGTTGAACCAGATCTGACCGTCCAACTGATCAAAAGGAACTGCTGCCATCGTCTCATCCCTGGGCGTCCATACGCCATTCTTTGTGTTGATTGTCATCCCTGTTCCACTTTATCGGCAAACGCGAAGCAGGGAAATCCGCTATTGTGATTTTGGATTGGAGATCGGCGCGGCGCGGCCTATCTTCAAGGATAGGATGGCGCCGGGTGTTCGCCCTTCTGCGACCAGTGGCTTACCAATAGCGAAAAAATATGTCAATATAACTGACATATTTTTTCGAATGTTTCGTAGAATGCATTGCAATTGAAAGGAAATGACTGCGTGGCAGGACAGCCGAACCAGAAAGCCGAACAGGACGCATCCGCGGCCGGGACAGACACCATAGAAGCGGTGGATTTTGAAATCATCGAGCTGTTCTTCTTTGCCTATCGGGATTTTACCTCGGATCCCGACGTGATTCTCGAAAAGCGCGGCTTCGGACGTGCCCATCATCGCGTCCTGCATTTTGTCGATCGTGAACCCGGCATGACCGTTGCCGACCTGCTCGATACCCTGCGGATCACCAAGCAGAGCCTTGCTCGCGTTTTGAAGCAGCTCATCGATTCAGGGTATATTCACCAAGTTGCCGGGCCGGAGGATCGCAGGCAGCGCAAGCTCTATACAACGAAGGAAGGCAAGACGCTCGCAAGAGCCTTGGCCGAGCCACAATCGCGGCGCATCGCCGACGCCATGGCCAAGACCGGTCCCGGCGCGCGGGAACTGGTCAAGCGCTTCCTGGCAGGCATGAAGAATGCCGACGACAATTGAAAATCCCGGCCCGCGGGGGCCGGCCTATGCGAGATGACAGGGCATACGACAGATGATAAAGACGACGAGGATCGACGACGATGCCGCCCATCTGCTGGTTGTGGATGACGACCGCCGTATCCGCGATCTTCTCAACCGCTATCTGATGGAAAAGGGATTCCGCGTGACCACCGCCGCGGATGCCGGCGAAGCACGCCGCAAGCTCGAGGGCATCGACTACGACCTGTTGATCGTCGACGTGATGATGCCCGGCGAAACCGGCATCTCGCTGACCCAGAGCCTGCGCAAGGTCAAGACGGTGCCGGTGATCATGCTGACCGCGCTGGCGGAATCGAATGCTCGCATCGAGGGCCTGGAAGCCGGTGCCGACGATTACCTGCCCAAACCCTTCGATCCGCGTGAACTGGTGCTGCGCATCAACAATATCCTCAGACGCAACGCGCCGATAAAGGCACCCAAGGTGGAGCAGGTGATTTTCGGCCCCTTCACATTTTCCGTCGTGCGCAAGGAGCTCCGGCGTGGCGCCGATCATATCCGGCTGACCGATCGCGAGCAGGAGATCATGATGCTGTTTTCGCAGCGCGCCGGCGAGACCATCCCGCGCCATGAACTGGTCAGCGACGATGCCGAGGTCGGCGAGCGAACCATCGACGTCCAGATCAACCGCCTGCGCCGCAAGATCGAGGACGACCCCTCGAATCCCGTCTGGCTCCAGACGGTGCGCGGCATCGGCTACCGACTGAGCGTGGACTAGAAAATGACCCGGCTGGATGGCATCCATGGCGAGCTTTGACATCCTGAGGCGCTACCGCTCGCACACCGCCGACACGCCCTGGAAGCGCGCCCTCCGCTGGCTGCGCCGGCAGCTGCCGATGGGACTTTATGCCCGCTCGCTGCTGATCGTCATTATCCCGATGGTGCTGTTGCAGTCGGTCGTCGCCTTCGTCTTCATGGAGCGGCACTGGCAGCTCGTCACCCAGCGATTGTCGCGGGCCGTCACCGGCGATATCGCCGCCGTCATCGACCTGATCGACGCGATGCCGACCAGCGACTATTCCGACATCGTCCGCATCGCCCGCGAGCGGCTGAACCTCAGCGTCTCCATCGAGCCCGATGGCGAATTGCCGGCACCGCGGCCGAAACCATTTTTCGAAATCCTCGACCAGATCCTCAGCGAGGAGATTTCCGACCAGATCCGCAAGCCGTTCTGGATCGACACGGTCGGCAATTCCGATCTTGTCGAAGTCCGCATCAAGCTCGACGATCGGCGCATCCTGCGCGTCTATGCCCGTCGCAGCCAGGCCTATGCCTCCAACACCCATATCTTCATCGTCTGGATGGTCGGTGCCTCGCTGGTGCTTTTGACGATCGCCATATTGTTCCTGCGCGGGCAGATCCGGCCGATCCTGACGCTTGCCAAGGCAGCCGAAAGCTTTGGCAAGGGGCAGAAGATCGACGATTTTTCGCCACGCGGCGCCGACGAAATCCGCCGTGCCGGCCTTGCCTTCATCCAGATGCGCGAGCGCATCGAGCGTCAGATCGAGCAGCGCACGGCCATGCTGACCGGCGTCAGCCACGACCTGCGCACCATCCTCACCCGCTTCAAGCTGCAGCTGGCGCTGGCCGGCGACAGCGCCGATCTCGATAACCTCAACCAGGACGTCGAGGACATGCAGAGCATGCTGGAGGGCTACCTCGCCTTCGCCCGCGGCGAAGCGGAGGAAGATGTCGGGCAATTGAAGCTCAGCGACCTGATGAACCGGCTGACGCTGGAAGCCGAACTGCAGGGCAAGACAGTGACAACGTCCGTCGAGGGCGACGACAATGTCCGCGTCCGCCCCAATGCGTTTACCCGTCTGGTCGCCAACCTGGCGTCCAATGCCTACCGATATGCCAACACCGTTCATATCGACACCAAGCACAGCACCAAATGGCTGACGGTCACGGTCGATGACGACGGTCCCGGTATTCCCGAACGTTCGCGCGACGACGTCTTCAAGCCGTTCTTCCGGCTGGACGAGGCCCGCAATCTCGACAGTTCCGGCACAGGCCTCGGTCTTGCCATCGCTCGCGACATCGCACGAAGCCACGGCGGCAATGTCACGCTGTCGGATAGTCCGATGGGAGGATTGCGGGCGGTGGTGCGGGTACCGGCTTGATCGGGCGATCAACACTACCAAATGCGCTGAAAACCGCAGGACGCCTACCGCCCAAGGTCTTGCGACTCGGAAAAGACAATCGGTCCCGTTACTGATTGCGTGTATCCCGTGGCAGTAAACGAGATCGTGCCGCTATCCAGCTCTATCTCGTATTCCCAAAGTTCCACGCCCGCTTTGGGAGCTGGCTTAGGGCCTTTGCGGTGGATGTCGCTGATATAGGCAGAGCCGCGGTTCGCATAATCCAGCGCGATCTTCAATCCCGAGATATTGTGGAAAGTCAAAAGGCAGGGAGCGACATCAAAACCGACAAACTGACCATCACGTTGATGCCATTGGAATATATAATCTAGGTCAATAGTGAGGCTGCAATCGTCCTTCGGCAAGATCAGTGAATACACCCTGGAGTCATGCCACCCCATGATGTCAAACTTGGCATCGCTTAAATCGAGATCGTAGACGGTCATTTCTATATCTCTTCAAAAGGTAGCATAGGTTCCAAAACCTCGGATCAGGAGCCCGCTCACCGCGAATAACCGCCGCCCATTCCGCGCCGTGCGTTGAAGCGGTGCCAGGCATCGATGCGCTTCGGATGTTTTTCCCGCATCGCATCGAGTGGGGCCAGCAAGCGCCCTTCCCTCTGCCAATGGGCATCGAAAATCTCGATGATACGGCGGTTCGGCCAGGGCTTGTTGACGATCGACATCAGAGCCGCGAACGCATCGTCCTCGCGCCCGGCGCCGAAGCGGTGGGCGAGAATGCCGTAGGCAAACGCTGTGGAGCGGCTGACGCCCGCATGGCAATGGACGACGATGCGGCTGTCCTGCTGCTCGATGGCAGGAAGAACCGCATCGAAAAATGCCGTTATCGCTTCGGGAAAATGGCCGGTGGCCACTGCGTTCTCCTGGTCACGCAACCGCACGACATGGTGTTTTGCCCCCGAGATGCGCGGCACATGCTGTTCGGCGAGTTCCGGATCGAGAAGCGAGACGACATGCGTGGCGGACCAATCGCCGGCAACCATGGCCGCGTCGCGCAGGCAGGTGACGCGGATGAATTCGCGGACGGCGGCCATATCCATCGGATGTATCCTTACAAGAGCCGTTTGCCGTTCGGCACCGGCTTGTCGGTCGCGGCGAGGACGATGGCGCCGGCCTCATCCTCGAAACCGAGCGTCAGCACTTCGGAGCGGAAGGGACCGATCTGGCGTGGCGGGAAATTGACCACGCCCAGCACCTGCCGGCCGACCAGCGTTTCCGGCGTATAATGCGTGGTGATCTGCGCCGAGGATTTCTTCAGCCCGATCTCCGGCCCGAAATCGATGACGATCTTGATCGCCGGCTTGCGCGCCTCCGGAAAGGGTGAAGCCTCGATGATCGTGCCGGTGCGAATATCGACCCGCTCGAAATCGGCGTAGGTGATGGTCTCGGTCATGGAGTAATCCCGAATTAGCCAGCCAGTTCTTCCGCCCGCTTGCGGGCTGCGGCAATCGCCTTGTCGAACAGAGGCTGCATGCCGTCATCGGCCATGAGGATGTTGAGCGCCGCCGCCGTCGTACCGCCCGGGGACGTGACGTTCTGGCGGAGCTTCGAGGCGTCATCGGGGGACTGGTGCAACAGTTCACCAGCCCCCGCGACAGTTTCCCGTGCGAGCCGCATGGCAAGGTCCGCCTGAAGACCGGCCTTGCGGCCGGCCTCCGCCATGCACTCGACGAGATAAAAGACATAGGCCGGGCCACTACCCGACACGGCAGTGACCGCATCGATATCGGCTTCGGTTTCGACCCATTCGACCGGGCCGGAGACTTTCAGGAGATTGTGGACGAGATCGCGCTTTTCAGCGGATACCGCACCATTGGCAAAGGCCCCGGTAACGCCGCGCCCGATCATCGCCGGCGTATTCGGCATGGCACGCACCATGGCAGCGTCGCCGAGATGCGATTGCATGAAGGACAGCGTCGTTCCGGCGGCGACCGAAACCACAATCGTCTCAGGCCCGACAAGCCCCCTCAAAGGAGGAAGCACAGCGCCCATCATCTGCGGTTTGACCGCAAGGAACAGGACGCCGGCTTTCAATCCGGCGGGCGCTGCGGTTTCGTGGCGTGCGCCATTGTCGGCGATCAGCTTGGCCATGGCAGGCGGCGGACCGGGATCAATCACCAGCAGATCGGCACCGGAGATGCCGCTTTTCAGCCAGCCGGCAAGCATCGCGCCGCCCATATTGCCGGCACCGACAAGAACGATCGGACCAGCCGCAAGCACAGCCATCGTCATGCCTCTCCGACGGTTTCGAACATCACCGCTTCGACCGCGCTCTGCGCATCGACGCCGGACCAGACGACGAACTGGAAGGCCTGGAAATAGGATTCGCAGGATTCGAGCGCGCTGGAAAGCAGCACCTCGACCTGCTGGTTGGTCGGCTCGGCGCCGCCGGACAGCAACAGCGACTGGCGGAAGATCACAACGTCTTCCTGGCGCCAGAGATCAAAATGGCCCATCAGCACCTGGCCATTGATATGGGAGAGCAGCCGGATCACTTCATTGACGCGGCTTTCGGGAACCTTGATATCGAAGGCGCAGGCAAGATGCAGCGCTTCGAACTCTTCCATCCAGGAGAAGGAGACATGATAGTCGGTCCACTTGCCCTCGACCGTCATGGCGATTTCGTCTTCGCCCGAGCGCTCGAAGCACCAGTCATTGTTGGCTGCGACGAACTCGATCATATCGACCGGGTTCGATTGGCGCTCAAGTTCCAGTTCCATCAGGCTCATGCATCACCCCAAAAGTCCCGGTGCAGACATGCGTCGTCGCGTTCACACACGAGGGCAGCAAACTCGAACACCAGAAACGAACACTTATGATTACCGGAAACACGACCATCCTGGCTGACGTACCCTGCCTGGAGCTTGCGTGATCCGTTTCGAATCATCATTTAAAATCAGTGTATAATGCCGGAGTCCGCATGAAAGCCCCCCGCGTGAAAAATAGCGCCGGTGGTTGTGGATAGGCTCTCTTAAATTGATTCAGCCCAGGTTCTTAAACGACTCTGCCGTAAGCATTTTTCGGCAGTGTCCACAGGGTAAAAAATTTATGAAAAATGCCCTTCAGGCAGAGCCAAAAACCCGGTGCCCTGTGCCGGTCCGGGACGCAGGCGCGGCGGGCGGATCAAAAGCGGCGACGCAATCAACGCCGCCGCTTCGGGAATCGTCATTTGCCGGTTTCTGAAAGGCGCGCTTCAAGGGCTGCGATGCGGGCCAGAAGCGCGTCGTTTTCATCACGCGCCTTGAGCGCCATTTCCCTGACAGCCTCGAACTCCTCGCGCTTGACAATATCCATGGAATTCAGAAGCCGCTCGCCCTGCGCGCGAAAAACGGTTTCCATTTCCTTGCGGACGCCCTGGGCAGCGCCCGCCGCGTCCGTCATCAACTTGGCGAAATCATCCAGAATACGGTTTGCGCCTGTGCTCATCGTCTTAGGTCTCCGATCCCTATCGTCCCTTGCCCGCATTGCGGACTTGACAGAGGAGGTAGGAGGACAAGCGGGCCGATGCAAGGAAAAATACCGGTGATGACCGCCTTTCCTGCAAGCGGCCCGCCTTGACCCTGCCTTGCCGGAGCGCCATGTTCCGGCAAACAACGGACTGGAATGAAGCAAGACCTTGGAAACAATAGCGACACTCTTCTCGATCATGCCTTTTCCGGAAATCGATCCGGTGCTGATTTCCATTGGTCCCTTGCAGATCCACTGGTACGGCCTCGCCTACGTGGCCGGCATCCTGATCGGCTGGCAATATGCCCGCCGGCTGGTCCGCAATGCATCCCTCTGGCGCAACGGAAAGCCCGCTGCGACCGAGGTACAGCTCGACGATTTCCTGCTCTGGGTCGCAGCCGGTATCGTCGGCGGCGGGCGCATCGGCTATATCCTGTTCTACGATCTTCAAAGCGTGCTTGCCAACCCGATCCGGGCTTTGGAAATCTGGAATGGCGGCATGTCGTTCCACGGCGGCCTGATCGGCACCATGATCGCCATGATCCTGTTTGCCCGCCGCAACAGGATCGCCGTCTGGAGCCTGTTCGATATCGTCTCGGCCGTTGTCCCGATCGGTCTGTTCTTCGGGCGCATCGCCAACTTCATCAACGGCGAGCTCTGGGGCCGGCTGTCGTCGGTGCCCTGGGCAGTGGTCTTTCCGACCGGCGGCCCGTTCGCGCGCCATCCGAGCCAGCTTTACGAGGCAGCACTCGAGGGCCTCGTGCTTTTGACCGTTCTCGCCATTCTCATCTATCGCCGCCACGCGCTGAAAACACCGGGCCTCGTCTGCGGCGTCTTCGTCACCGGCTATGGTCTCGCCCGCATCTTCGTGGAATTCTTCCGCGAGCCGGACGCGCAACTCGGCTATCTCTTTGGCGGCTGGCTGACGATGGGCATGCTCTTGTCGCTGCCGATGGTCTTCATCGGTCTGTGGGCGATCGCGCGGGCCCGCCGGGCAAGCGCGGCCTTCATCTGAGGGGCGCGCAATGACGTCTCCCCTTGCAGAAAAGATCAAGGCGCTGATCCTGGCCAACGGCCCGATCAGCGTCACCGACTATTTTTCCCTGTGCCTGGCCGATCCCGATTATGGATATTACAAGACGCGCGAGCCGTTCGGCCAGTCCGGCGACTTCATCACGGCGCCGGAGATCAGCCAGCTGTTCGGCGAGATGCTCGGCATATTCCTCGTTCAGGCCTGGCAGCGGCACGGCGAACCTGCCCCGGTCAACATCGCCGAGATCGGCCCGGGCCGCGGCACGATGATGTCGGATATCCTGCGTGTCATCGCCAAGCTCTCGCCTGCCCTCTATGAGGCGGCCAACGTACATCTGGTCGAGACCAGCGAACGGCTGCAGAAAGTGCAACAACAGACCCTTGTTGCCCACAAATTCAAGATTTCCTGGCACGACAGCTTCGATACATTGCCGGAAGGCTTTCTGCTTCTGGCCGCCAACGAGCTTTTCGATGCCATCCCGATCCGCCAGTTCGTCAAGACGGCGCAAGGGTTCAAGGAACGCCTTGTCGGCCTCGACGCCGAAGGCGAGCTGACCTTTGCGGCCGGCGTCGCCGGGATCGATCCGGACCTCCTGCCCCCTGCCGCCCAGACCGCCCCCTTGGGCACGGCATTCGAGATTGCGCCAGCCCGTGACGCGGTCATGGCAGCGCTCAGCGAGCGCCTCCGCACGGGCGGCGGCACAGCGGTGATCATCGACTACGGTCATATGGCAACGGGCCTCGGCGATACGCTGCAGGCGGTGCGCGACCACCAGTTTGACCACCCGCTTGCACATCCAGGGCAAGCCGACATCACCAGCCATGTGGATTTCGAACAGCTTGCAAGGCGAGCGGTGACCGAAGGTTTGCAGATCAACGGACTGACCTATCAAGGCGATTTTCTCATCGCCCTCGGCCTTGCCGAACGAGCCGCAGCACTCGGCCGCGGCAAGGACACGGCAATGCAGGAGAACATCCGGGCGGATGCCGAAAGGCTGGCGGGTGCCGGCGAAGGGAAAATGGGCGAATTGTTCAAGGTCCTCGTCGTCAGCAGCCCGAGCGTCGCTCTTGTGCCCTTCCAGAAGTAACGGCACGGAAGGACTGGTGGCGACGCCGGCTGTCGTTTCGGTGGATTGACAGCGGCGGCCCCTAAGGCCAACATCCGGCCAAATCACCCGGGCCGACGAAAACGGCATGCCCGGAAAACCCACCGCATCGCAGCATATTGAAAGGGCAAAACCACCGATGAAGGATGATGCCTTGCCCTCACCTGTCCAAAGCCCGCTGCTGTCCGAGCAAGCCGGAAAGGCCGTAAAGCACGGCTATTTCACCCGCAAAGGCGGCGTCTCGGACGGCATCTACCGGGGCCTCAATGTCGGGCTCGGGTCCAATGACGAGCGCGCCAGAGTCGAAGAGAATCGTGCGCGGGTCAGCGCATGGTTCGGCGCAGATCCGCAGAAGCTGGCAACGGTGCATCAGGTCCATTCGCCGGACGCGGTCATCGTCGATGGCAGCTATGACGGCACCAGGGCCGAGGCCGACGCGCTGGTGACGGCGACGCCGGGGCTGGTGATCGGCGTGCTGTCGGCCGATTGTGGTCCCGTTCTTTTTGCCGATGCCGAAGCAGGCGTGATCGGCGCGGCCCATGCCGGCTGGAAGGGCGCGCTCGGCGGCGTGCTCGAAAGCACCATCGGCGCGATGATATCGCTCGGCGCCCGCCGTGAGCGGATCATTGCAAGCCTTGGACCTTCGATCAGCCGGCGAAACTACGAGGTCGGCGCGGAATTCGTCGAACGGTTCCTGGAAAAAGACCCCGGCTACGCGATCTTCTTCTCTCCTTCGCCGCGCGAGGGCCACGCCATGTTCGACCTGCCGGGGCTGACGACCAAACGGCTCGCGGACGCGGGCGTCACGGCGGAAAATCTCGATCTTTGCACCTATGCGGACGAGGAGCGTTTCTTCTCCTACCGCCGCACGACCCATCGCAGCGAGCCGGATTACGGCCGGCAAATCTCTGCAATATCCATTCGGGAGGCATGACATGGCACTGCATTTTACGCAGGACGAATTTTCAGCGCGGCTGGACCGGCTGACGGCAAAGATGAAGGAAGAAAAGCTTGCCGCCATGCTGCTGTTTGCGCAGGAAAGCATGTATTGGCTGACCGGCTACGACACCTTCGGCTACTGCTTCTTCCAGACGCTGGTGGTCAAGGCCGACGGATCGATGGTGCTGCTCACCCGCTCGGCCGACCTGCGCCAGGCCAAGCACACGTCCAACATCGAGCGCGTCGAGGTCTGGGTCGACCGGGTCAACGCCGATCCGACGATGGACCTTAAGAACCTGCTCAGCGATCTCGACCTGCTCGGCACACGCATCGGCATCGAATACGATACCCATGGCATGACCGGCCGCATCGCCCGATTGCTCGACCATCAGCTGACGAATTTCGGCGAGCTGGTCGATGCCTCGCTGCTGGTCGGCCGCCTGCGCCTGATCAAGAGCCCAGCCGAAATCATTTATGTCGAGAAGGCCGCGAGCCTTGCCGACGACGCGCTGGATGCCGCCATTCCGCTAATCCATGCCGGCGGCAGCGAGGCCGCCATTCTCGCGGCGATGCAGGGTGCCGTCTTTGCCGGCGGCGGTGATTATCCGGCCAACGAGTTCATCATCGGCTCCGGCGCCGACGCGTTGCTCTGCCGGTACAAGGCGGGCCGCCGTACCCTCGAGGCTCAGGATCAGTTGACCCTGGAATGGGCCGGCGTCAGCGCTCACTATCACGCCGCCATGATGCGTACCGTCGTCATCGGCGAGCCGACCAATCGCCACCGCGAACTCTACAGCGCCTGCCGCGAGACCATTCAGGCGATCGAGATGGTCTTGAGGCCCGGCAATACTTTCGGCACCGTGTTCGACATTCATTCCAAGATCATGGACGAGCGCGGCCTGACCCGTCACCGGCTGAATGCCTGCGGCTACTCGCTCGGCGCCCGCTTCTCGCCCTCCTGGATGGAGCAGCAGATGTTCCACATCGGCAATCCGCAGGAGATCCTTCCCGACATGTCGCTGTTCGTGCACATGATCATCATGGACAGTGACAGCGGCACGGCCATGACGCTCGGCCAGACCTACCTGACGACGGAAAGCGCGCCGAAGGCACTGTCGCGCTACGGACTGGACTTCATAACTGCTTAGGAAAATTGAGCTATCGTTTGGCCGATTGGCGGAGAAAGGTGGGGGCCTTTGTCACTCCGCCGCCGAGGAAACCGGACGGTAGAACAATGCGCAAGCCGATCACGCTTCTTGCAAGCCTTGGAATTGCCCTAGCTCTCTCGGGCTGCAACAGCATGGACGACCTGACCCCGCAGGTAGACGTCGGCGGCGGCAGCTTTCGCTCCCCACCGGTCAGCCAGACCGATCTCGATTCCATGCAAACGGTCGAGGTCGCTCCGCAAGCAACGGCATCGGTTCAAACCTCGCAGCTTGCCGCGCCGGAACAGGAGGGCTTTTCCGAAGGCCCGAGCGGCACGCTGATGGCGCAGGGCGACGCCGACTATACCGATCCCGCCGGATCGCTGGATGCGCAGGCCGGACGCTTGCAGCAGGGCCAGGTCCCGGCGCAGGAGCAGCGGATCACGCGCCGTCCGGTTATCGCCGAACCGGCGGACACTGCCTCAAATGACAATACGGCTCCAGTCGAGCAATCCACCGAGCCCGTCGAGCAGGCAGCCGAGCAGAAGCCGCAAGTCCAGCAACAGCAAAAAGCCGCTGCGATCGCCCCTGCGGCAACGGCAGGCACGATCCGCTTTCTGCCGATCATCGGCGCCCCCGTCACGGCCGTCACGCCCCTGTCGAAACAGCTCGGCAGCGAGGCCCGTTCGCACGGCCTGACCATCAAGGCCGCATCCGACACCAGCAGCCAGCATATCCTGAAGGGCTATTTCTCGGTGTTGAACGACGGCGGCAAGACGACGGTCGTCTATGTCTGGGACGTCCTCGACGGCACGGGCAACCGGCTGCACCGCATTCAGGGGCAGGACACCGTGGATGCCACCGCCGCCGATCTCTGGTCCGTCGTTCCGCCGCAGACGATGCAGGCGATCGCCACCAAAACGATCGGCGAATATCTCAGCTGGCGCGAAAACAACGCTGGTTAAACACTGCCGCTGTCATCTCTTCGCCACGTTATCTGAAAACTTTTTAGGATAAACCACGCTGCGACGCGGCAATCCTCTTGCATTCAAAGTCAAGGACGTTATGAAGCGCGCATAAGCTTGGGACGATCGAGACCCCGGCTGGCTTACGGAATTTGCGTGGGTAACGACCCACGCCAGCACAGGCGGACCATCGATGAAGGTTTTCGCAGGCAACTCGAACCGGCTGCTCGCCGAAGCGATCTGCAATTATCTCAACCTGCCCCTGGGCAAAGCAACCGTCAGACGGTTTGCGGACCAGGAAATCTTCGTGGAAATTCAGGAAAACGTGCGCGGTGAGGACGTCTTCCTCGTCCAGTCGACGTCGTTTCCGACCAATGACCACCTGATGGAACTGCTGATCATGATCGACGCCATGCGCCGCTCGTCAGCCCGCCGCATCACCGCCGTCATCCCCTATTTCGGCTATGCCCGCCAGGACCGCAAGCCCGGTCCGCGCACGCCGATCTCAGCCAAGCTGGTCGCCAACCTGATCACTGAGGCCGGTGCCGACCGCGTGCTGACGCTCGACCTGCATGCCGGCCAGATCCAGGGTTTCTTCGATATTCCGACGGACAACCTCTACGCCGTGCCGATCCTGTCGCGCGATGTGAAGGAAAACTACAATCTCGAAAACGTTATGGTCGTATCGCCGGACGTCGGCGGCGTGGTGCGCGCACGTGCGCTCGCCAAGCGTCTCGACTGCCAGCTGGCGATCGTCGACAAGCGCCGCGAACGGGCCGGTGAGTCGGAAGTCATGAACGTCATCGGCGACGTCACCGGCAAGGACTGTCTGCTGATCGACGATATCGTCGACAGTGGCGGCACGCTCTGCAACGCCGCCGAGGCTCTTCTGAAGAACGGCGCGACCAGCGTCACCGCCTACATTACCCACGGCGTCCTGTCCGGCGGCGCGGTTGCCCGCGTCACGTCGTCGAAGCTGAAGGAACTGGTGATCACCGACAGTATCCAGCCGACCACGGCGGTTCAGTCCGCCCACAACATCCGCGTCATCTCGACCGCCAGCCTGATCGGCGAAGCGATCAACCGCACCAGCCAGGAAGAATCGGTTTCCAGCTTGTTCGATTGATCGGTCCCGGCTTCAAACGAGGATCGGCAATTGCGGCGCCGCGGTTTTCGGACTGTGACCAGTCAGCCGCGGATCGTCGGCAACTTCCACACGGCGCTTGAACGGCGTGAAGCCGGATCGGATATAGAACGGCAGCGCAGGCGGACTGTCCAAGGTGCAGGTGTGTAGCCAGAACCGCTTAATCGGATGGCGCCAAGCCATGTCGATCGCACGGTTCATCAACCAGCGACCAGCACCGGTGCCGATCAGCACCGAAGACACCCCGAAAAACGTCATTTCGCATTCGCCGGATGCGCGGAAATCAAGCTCTGCGATGCCTTCGGCAACGCCATCGAGCTCAAGAATATACATCTCGACATCCGGAGAATGGACGTTCGAGGCCAGTTCCGCGTCGCTCATCAGCAGGCGGGAAGACCAGAGCCATTCGGCGCCGATCCTGCGGTAGATCCCCCGGCATTCCTCCAGATCGACCCTCTCATAACGACGCAACGTCCACGGTCCAACTGCTTCCTCGCGTGCAGGTGGCCGTTCGAACATCTGCAGATAGGTGACGATGCTGACGGTCTTGTCGGAAGGGACGTCGTGGTAACCGTTTTCAAGCATGCGTTTCTTCGTTCCCTGTCATGAAGCGGCACCGTTTTGCCGCAACCGGACGGCATCATGCATAGGATGCGTCAGCCGTCTAGAGACGATTTCCGTTCCGGCATATCGACAGTTAGCGGGCAACGCGATCGTCGAAACCGGTGGGTGGTGCTATCCCCGCTTGACGATCGGAAGGGCGCAGGCTTCGCCGCCATTGAAAAGCTTGGAGCGGGTCAGAAACCGCCGCTCGCGGCCATTGTCGAGCGAGAACATGCCGCCCCTGCCCGGCACGACGTCGATGATCAGCTGCGTATGTTTCCAGACCTCGAACTGGCTGGCGGAGATATAGACCGGCACCCCGCCGATCTCGCCGAGCTTCACGTCATGATCGCCGACGATGTAGTCGTCAGCCGGATAGCACATGGGCGATGACCCGTCGCAACAGCCGCCGGACTGATGGAACAGGATGTCCGGATGATCCTGCTGGATCTCCTTGATGAAGGCGAGCGCCGCGTCCGTGGCCAGCACGCGCGGTTCGCCGTTGAGGGTATCGGTCATTATTTACCCTCCCCTTGAGGGGGAGGGTCGGAGCACAAGCTCTGGGGTGGGTGACCAGCCGCGAGTGCCTTGGTCGGGAAAAGCGCTGTCATGATCCGCCTGTTTGTTCTGTGACTAAGATTTGGGTGGGAGCAACTTCGGCGTAACCCAATGGATCACCCCCACCCGCAGCTGCGCTGCGACCTCCCCCCTCGAGGGGGAGGTAAAGCTAAATCAGAAGAAACCCAGAGCCTTGGGGCTGTAGCTCACCAGCATGTTCTTGGTCTGCTGGTAGTGATCGAGCATCATCTTGTGGGTCTCGCGGCCGATGCCGGACTGCTTGTAGCCGCCGAACGCCGCCCCTGCCGGATAGGCATGGTAGCAATTGGTCCACACACGGCCGGCCTGGATGTCGCGGCCGAAATTGTAGCAGCGGTTAGCATCGCGGCTCCAGACGCCCGAGCCGAGACCGTAGAGCGTGTCGTTGGCGATCTCGAGCGCTTCCGCGTCGGTCTTGAAGGTGGTCACGGACACGACAGGCCCAAAAATTTCCTCCTGGAAGACGCGCATCTTGTTATGGCCTTTGAACACGGTCGGCTTGACGTAGAAGCCGCCCGCAAGTTCGCCCTCAAGATTGTTGCGCTCGCCGCCGATCAGCACTTCGGCGCCTTCCTGGCGGCCGATGTCCATATAGGACATGATCTTTTCCAGCTGCTCGCTGGAAGCCTGCGCACCGATCATCGTCGACATGTCGAGCGGGTTGCCCTGCTTGATCGCCGCAACACGGGCAATCGCCTTTTCCATGAAGCGATCGTAGATCTTTTCATGGATCAGCGCACGGCTCGGGCATGTGCAGACCTCGCCCTGGTTCAACGCGAACATTGCAAAGCCTTCGAGCGCTTTGTCGAGATAGTCGTCGTCCTCGCGCATGACGTCTTCGAAGAAAATGTTCGGCGACTTGCCGCCCAGTTCCAGCGTCACCGGAATGAGGTTCTGGCTGGCATATTGCATGATCAGCCGGCCGGTCGAGGTCTCACCGGTAAACGCCACCTTGTTAATGCGCGGGTTGGTGGCGAGCGGCTTGCCGGCTTCAAGACCGAAACCGTTGACGATGTTGAGCACGCCGGGCGGCAGGAGGTCGCCGACGAGTTCGATCCAGACGAGGATCGACGCCGGTGTCTGTTCGGCAGGCTTGAGGATGACGCAGTTGCCGGCGGCAAGCGCGGGCGCAAGCTTCCAGGCAGCCATCAGGATCGGGAAGTTCCAGGGAATGATCTGAGCGACAACGCCGAGCGGCTCATGGAAGTGATAGGCGACGGTATCGTGGTCGATCTCGCCGATCGAGCCCTCCTGGGCGCGGACGCAGGAAGCGAAATAGCGGAAATGGTCGATGGCAAGCGGCATGTCGGCGGCCATGGTTTCGCGCAGCGGCTTGCCGTTGTCCCAGGTCTCGGCCTTTGCCAGAAGCTCGATATTGTCTTCCATGCGGCTCGCGATCTTCATCAGGATATTGGCGCGCTCGGTCGACGAGGTGCGGCCCCATTTGTCCTTGGCTGCATGCGCGGCGTCCAGCGCCAGCTCGACATCGGCTGCTTCCGAGCGGGCGATCTGGCAGAGCACGCCGCCGGTCACCGGGGTGGTGTTGTCGAAATAGCGGCCGCTGACCGGCTCGCGCCATTGGCCGCCGATGAAGTTGCCATATTTCTGCTTGAACGGGTTTTCGACGATTTTCTGATGCAACATGTGATTTCTCCTCCGAAAACAGACTCCAACAATCTGCTGGGAGGAAAGGTGCGCCTGAAGGCTCCTGGAAGGTAGAGGCGCAGTGTCCGCAGGCGTCTGCAAGTGTTTCAGATGTGCGACACGCGGGCGGCAACAAACATGCTGCAACGCAGCAAGAATAGTATCAGCGATACGGCGAAGCTCAATTGACCGAGAGCTTCTTCATCTTGCGATAGAGTGTCGCCCTGCTGATCCCCAGAGTATCGGCAGCCAGCGAGACATTGCCGCTGGCCCGCGACAGGACGCGGCGAAGGGCTGCGCGTTCGGCGTCGAGAAGATCCTCGCCCTGCCCGATCGGCGTTTCGTTCAGCAGGTCGGCGGCGGGAATACCGCTGGCGATGCGCCGGTCGTCGAGATTAAGCTTGAGACGGGCCGCGCGGGTGGCGCCAAGCACGAGATCATCGCGGTCGATGGCGATGAGCCCCGGATTGCTCTTGCTGTCGGCCGGCACCAGCAGGATGCGCGCACCGTTGAAGGCGCGGCGGAACAGATTGGCTTCGATCCGGGATGCGGCATCGCGTACCGCTTGCGAGAGGAGCAGCATGGCCATCTCGCCGGCGTCCTCCCGACAGGTTGAAATATCGATTGCCGCGGCTATCTGGCCACGATGATCGCGGATGATTGCAGTGGCGCAGCTGAGAGCCGTGTTGCAGCTGAGAAAATGCTGGTCGCGCTGGATGACGACGGCCCGCTCGTCGGCAATCGCCGTGCCGATGCCGTTGGTGCCAACGCTTGCCTCGCTCCAGATCGTGCCGGACCAGAGCCCCAGCCCGCGAAAGTCGTTGTCATCGCCCGAAGCGCCGCGGCGCTCGAGCGCAATACCGTTTTCATCGGTCAAAAGCAGGCAGCAGCCAGCCTTGCCAACCGTCGAGAACAGCCGGTCGAGTTCACCCTGCGCCTCCTCGATCAGATGCCCGGATTTTTCACGGGCAGCGCGGAATTCCTGCTCGGACAGCCGAAGCGGCGAGCGGGCCTCCTCGGGAGACAGGCCATGCACCGTCAGGCACCGGCGCCAGGAGGCCGCCACGGGCGAACTGGCTGCCGCCGATGTGTGATGTGCGACTGCTTGTACGTGATCTGAATGTTTCATCGGCTCTCCTCCCCGAGGGCTGACGCGCATCGCACTATACGTGTAGGCACCATAAACCGTCCAGTTGAACAAAGGTCAAAGACAAAAGGGGCGAAGGCGACTTTTGTCAGCGGCATTGGTGGCATGGTATTGCGCCGATTTGACGATGTGATAGGGCAGACTTGTTGCTTTCATCCCCACGCTCTCCTGGTTTTCTTGCACAATGCTTCGTGAATTTTCGCTTCAGAGCCTTTTCATGGGCCTGCTCACCGCCTTCGTGGGCTTTGCCAGTTCCTTTGCCGTCGTGCTGCACGGGTTGACGGGGGTCGGCGCCACGGAGGCTCAGGCGGCGTCCGGGTTGATGGCGCTGTCGATCGCGATGGGGCTTTGCGCCATCGTACTTAGCATCGCGACACGGCTGCCGGTCAGCATCGCCTGGTCGACACCGGGCGCGGCTCTGCTGGCAAGCTCCGGCGCGGTGGAAGGCGGGTTCAACACCGCCGTCGGCGGATTTCTGATCTGCGGCGCGCTGATCATCCTTGCCGGACTGTGGAAACCGCTCGGCCGCGCCGTCGCGGCGATCCCGGCGGCTCTCGCCAATGCGATGCTTGCCGGCGTGCTGATCGGGCTCTGCTTCGCGCCGGTCAAGGCCATTGCCTTCAACCCGCTGTTCGGCCTGCCCATCGTTCTCGCCTGGGTCGTCGTCGGTAGCATCAACCGGTTGTTTGCCGTGCCCGCAGCGCTTCTCGCCTTCGTGCTGGTGCTGACCTTCGGCGTCGATATGCCTGCCGACGCCATGGCGCGGATTTCAGCGACGCTCGTCCCGCATGTCGAATGGGTCACTCCCGCCTTTACCATCGCCGGCCTCGTCAGCATCGCCCTGCCGCTGTTCATCGTCACCATGGCCTCGCAGAATATCCCGGGTATTGCCGTCTTGAAGGTCAACGGTTACGAGCCGCAACCCGGTCCGCTCTTTGCCACCACGGGAGTGTTTTCGATTCTGAGCGCGCCCTTCGGCGGTCATGCGGTCAATCTTGCAGCGATTACGGCCGCCATGTGCGCCGGCGAGGATGCGCACCGCGATCCGGCCCGACGCTACTGGTCGGCAATCGTCGCCGGTGTCGGCTACGTTGTCTTCGGCCTGATGGCCGCGACCGTGACAGCTTTCGTCAGCCTCGCCCCGCCGATCCTCATTCAAGCCGTCGCCGGCCTTGCACTGATCGGCGCCTTCGCGGGCTCCGCCATGGCGGCTTTCAAGGAGCAGGATAGCCGGGAAGCTGCCGCGGTGACCTTTCTGGTAACGGCCTCCGGCGTCAGCTTCGCTGGAATTTCGGGCGCATTCTGGGGATTGCTGGCCGGCGGTCTCATGCTCGCACTTGCCCGGTTCACCCGGTCCCGTGGACGCTGAAAGACACCATCATCCGACGGCGGCGCGCATGGGAACAATTTCCACCTCGTCGCTGTCAGCCTGGCTGCCGTCTCGATCTCCAGCCTGCGCGTTGACCACATGGCTGATCTCGCTCAATGGCATCGGCCTGCCGAACAGGTAGCCCTGCACCTGCGGGCAGCCCTCCTTCAGCAGGAAGGCCATATGCTCTTCGCGTTCCACGCCTTCGGCCAGAACCGGAATGCCAAGACTATCGGCCAGGATGATAGTCGACCGGACGATCGCCGCTGACTGGCGATTGGTCGTCACGCCGTTGATGAAGGCACGGTCGATCTTGATCTTGTCGAACGGGAAATTCTGCAAGGTCGTCAGAGACGAATAGCCGGTGCCGTAGTCGTCCATGGCGATCCTGACACCCAGCTGCTTCAGCTGCCGGATGACACGCAGGGCGTTCTGCTGATCGGCGATGATGCCGGATTCGGTGATTTCCAGTTCCAGCCGCGATGGCTGGAGGCCCGTTTCCTGAAGAATCTCATGCACCCGCGCCGCAAGGTTGACATTGGCAAGCTGGCCCGGCGCGACATTGACGGCGATCTTGAATGGATTCCTCCAGCACGCCGCCTGCTGACAGGCTGTGCGCAGAACCCAGTCTCCCAATTCGTGAATGAAGCCGTTCTTGTCGGCGATCGGAATGAACTCGGCAGGCGACACCATGCCCCGAACGGGATGATGCCAGCGCAGCAGAACCTCGAAGCCGATGACGTCACGGGTCAGAGAATTGTTTTGGTACTGGTAGTAGAGTTCGAATTCATTGCGCTGGATGCCCTGGCGCATATCCATGGCGAGAGCGCTCCGGTCGCGCGCCGCATCGTCCATCGCCGGCTCATAGTGCCGCACGGCATTCGAGCCGACAGCCTTGGCGCGATACATGGCAAGGTCCGCTTGCGCCAGAAGCTCCTCCGGCATGCGCGCATCATCGGGGTAGAGAGAAATGCCGACGCTGGTGCCGACCAGCAGGTTTTTCCCCTCCCATTCGATAGGCCCGACAATCGCGGCAATCAGCCGCGACGCGAAAGCCGATGCTTCGTTGCCAATGGATAGATTGCTGGTCAGCGCAACGAATTCATCACCGCCCATGCGAGCAAGGAACTCCCCCTCGCCCAACACCTTTGACATGCGCTCGGCGACACCGCGCAGAACGGCATCACCCGCCGCATGGCCGTGAACGTCGTTGACATCCTTGAACCGATCGAGATCGAAGGACAGGACGGCGATCCCGCCAGCATCGTCCTTCTGGCCGCGAATGACCGCCTGAAGGTGCTCTCCGAGAGCGACGCGGTTCGGCAGTCCCGTCAGCGGATCATGCAGCGACAGATGACGGAACCGTTCGGCTGCCCCCCGCGTGGAATGAAGATCGATGGCGTAGATCGATGCCCCAAGCACCAGCATCATCCCGACAATGGCAACCACAACGGTCAGCAGGCTATCGGGGATCACATCGGCCGAGGGAACAATAAGCGGATCCGGGATGATCGTCATCGCGCTCATGCCTGTGAAATGCATCGTGGTGATCGCCAGGATCAGGGCGAGGATGCCGCCATACTGGCAAAACCGCGTGACCGGTCGCGCGATCCGGCTCATGGCGACGGCGCCGAAGCCGACGCCCAGAAACACGGACGCCGCGTAGTAGTCGGGATCCCATTCGAGCCGGCCCGCAATCTCGTAACCGGCCATGCCCATATAGTGCATGATGGCAATGCCGGCCCCGACAACGCCGCCGCCGAGATCGATCGCGACGCCAGGCTTGCCTGTCGCGGTGACGAGAAATCCCAAGGTGGTGATACCAATCGCAGCAGCCAGCGACGCCATCGTCAGCGTCGGCTCGTAGGCATGCGCCAGCGGCGAGTTGAAACTCAGCATGGCGATGAAATGCGTCATCCAGATCGTCGATCCGCCGACAACCCCGGTCATGACCAGCCAGCTCAGCTTCTGCATGCCAATGCTGCGCTGGACGCGAGCGTAGAGCCGGACAGTCAGGATCGACCCCAATATGCAAACAAGAGTTGCAAATGCAAGAAAACCGTAGCTATGGTCCATGGCGATACAGGAAAGAACCTTGAGCATAGACAATACCCGCGTTGATACGCTCGGCATCGTTTCACACAACCACTAATAATCATTAAAGGCGGTTGCGTCACTTTTTTTGGCGGAAGCCGGCCGGAAGTACCAGCCCCGTTTCCAGCGGCATACCCGGAAAACAGCGCTTTTTCGCGTGTGATGCGTGACGCGGGCCGAAGGAACATACACCCAAAAAGTGTATCGATGCGATACATCGCACGCCCCGCCCGTGGCCAGGCGGCCGCGTCATGGTCGCCTCAGACCACTTTCGGCCCAGGAGAACCGAAACGATGGATCAGGCGGCGGCACTTTCCTCGCGTGCGTCGTGCTCGGTTGTTTTTTCGGATTTGCCGGCACCCTTTGCGACGGCATTGACCACATGTTCGATTTCGCTGCGTGGCATCGGCCTTCCGAACAGAAATCCCTGCACCTGCAGGCAGCCTTCGTTGCGCAGGAAGTCCATGTGTTCCTCGTTCTCTACCCCTTCGGCAAGCACGGGAATATCGAGGCTCTGGGCAAGGATGATGGTCGAGCGCACGATCGCCGCCGACTGGCGGTTGCTGGTGACGCCGTCGATAAAGGCCCGGTCGATCTTGATCTTGTCGAACGGGAAATTCTGCAAGGTCGAGAGAGACGAATAGCCCGTGCCGTAGTCGTCCATGGCGATGTTGACGCCGAGTTGCTTCAATTGCCGGATGATATGCAGTGCGTGCTGCTGGTCGGCGATGATACCGGATTCCGTGATTTCCAGTTCGAGGCGGGCGGCGTCGAGACCGGTTTCGACGAGGATTTCACGCACGCGGCTCGGAAAGTTCGTGTCGGCAAGCTGGGCCGGCGCCACATTGACCGCGATCTTGATCGGGTTTTCCCAGGACGCGGCCTGCCGGCAGGCGGTCAAAAGAACCCAGTCCCCCAGTTCATGGATGAAGCCGTTCTTCTCGGCAATCGGAATGAACTCCATCGGCGGCACCATGCCGCGCACCGGATGATGCCAGCGGAGCAGGACCTCGAAACCGATGACGTCGCGCGTCAGCGAACTGTTCTGGTACTGGTAGTAGAGTTCGAATTCGTTGCGGTCGATGCCCCGACGCATATCCATGGCAAGGATGCTGCGATCACGGGCGGCGTCATCCATGGACGGCTCATAGAGCCGGATGGAATTGGAGCCGGCCGCCTTGGCCCGGTACATGGCCAGGTCCGCCTGGGCCAGAAGCTCCTCGGGCGCACGCGCATCGACTGGAAAGAGTGAAATGCCGACGCTGGTGCCGACCAGAAAGGTCGTGCCCTGCCATTCGACCGGCTTGCCGATCTCCGCGATCAGGCGCGACGCAAAAGTCTTTGCCTCGCTCTTCAGGAAGAAATTGGAGGTGAGCGCGACGAATTCATCACCACCGATCCGGGCAATGAACTCCCCCTCGCCCAGAACCTTGGACATCCGCTCGGCGATCGTACGCAGGACCGCGTCACCCGCCGCATGCCCATGCACATCGTTGACGTCCTTGAAGCGGTCGAGGTCGAAGGAGAGTACGGCGACACGCGCAGTATCGTCCTTCTGGTGCC
The DNA here is from genome assembly GCF_017873135.1 of Rhizobium herbae. Taxonomy (GTDB): domain Bacteria; phylum Pseudomonadota; class Alphaproteobacteria; order Rhizobiales; family Rhizobiaceae; genus Pararhizobium; species Pararhizobium herbae. The sequence goes on from NZ_JAGGJV010000009.1 coordinate 111,321, forward strand.
GAATGATTTCATCGAGATGCTCGCCGAAGGCGACGCGGTTCGGCAAGCCGGTCAACGGATCATGGAGCGACAAATGGCGGAACCGCTCGGCGGCCCCTTGCGTCGAATGGAGGTCGATAATGTAGGTCGATGCGCCAAGACCCAGCATCACGCAAGTCAGCGCCATGACCATGATGATCAGCAGGCTGTCGGGAATAAGGGCCGCGGACGGTTCGATCATCGGATCGGGAATGATGGTCACGGCAGTCATGCCGGTGAAATGCATGCTGACGATCGCCAGGATCAGTGCGACGACGCCGCCATATTTGCAGAAGCGCGTTACCGGGCGGGCAATCCGGCTCGTGGCGAGGGCGCCGAAGCTCATACCCAGGACGATCGAGGCTGCATAATAGCCAAAGTCCCATTCCATACGGCCAGCGATCTGATAGGCCGCCATGCCCATATAATGCATGATGGCAATACCCGCGCCGACGATGGCGCCGCCGAGTTCGATGGTCGGGCCGGTCTTGCGCATGGCGGTAATGAAGAAGCCGAACGTCGTGACGCCGATCGCCACCCCGAGCGACATCATTGTCAGGATCGGCTCATAGGCGTGTTCGAGAGAAGGCCTGAAGCTCAGCATGGCGATGAAATGCGTTGTCCAGATGGTAGAACCGCCGATGACCCCGCTCATGAACAGCCAGTTCAGCTTCTGCACACCGACGGTGCGCCTGACACGCGCATAGAGCCGCATGGTCAGAACCGAACCGAGGATACAGACGAACGTTGCAACGGCCAACAGACCATAGTTATGGTCTGTTGCGATGCAGGAAAGAATCTTGAGCATGGGGCACCTGTTTTAACCGTGCGCGCAATGTGCCATGCAACGACTAAGAGAGATTAACGTGATCCGGACTTGATCATTTGACGGTTATCAATCCCTGAAGGAAGTCTCGCATAACGTGCAACTCAGGTTGCGTCGCCACTTTCGAGCGGGTTTTCCGGCAAAACCGGGTTTCGTCGACAAAACCGGGCTTTGCTTGCAATTCGGAGCGTTCTCGGTTATGGACGCGCGTCCGCGCAGACACCCTTGGAGGCAAACGCGGATGAGGCGGTCAAACGTCTCGGTTCATCCTGTCTTGCTAGATAAGCGGATGAGCTCTCCAAAAACACCAGAAAGGTACGACCATGAGCCACGCATCCTATGAGCTCAAGGCCGAAACGCGCGAACGGGTTGGTAAGGGGTCCTCCCGTGAACTTCGCCGCAACGGTCTTATTCCTGCTGTCATCTACGGTGACAAGCAGACACCGATTTCCATCGCCCTCTCCACGAAGGAAGTCACCCAGAAGATTCACGCCGGTGGTTTCATGACCACGATCGCCACGATCGACGTTGGCGGCGAGAAGATCCGCGTCCTGCCGAAGGACTACCAGCTGGATCCGGTCCGTGACTTCACCATGCATGTCGACTTCCTTCGCGTTTCGAAGGACAGCGTCGTCACCGTGGAAATCCCGGTTCACTTCGTCAATGAAGAAAAGTCTCCGGGCCTCAAGATCGGTGGCGTTCTGAACATCGTTCGCCACGAAGTCGAACTGGTCGTTCCGGCCGACGACATTCCGGAATTCCTGACGGCCGACCTGTCGGGCCTCAAGATCGGCGACGGCATCCACATCTCGAACATCAAGCTGCCGAAGAACGCAACGCCGGTTATCGCCGACCGCGACTTCACGATCGCTACCATCGCGCAGCCGGCTGGCGGCACGACGGAAGAAGAAGAAACAGCATCCGAATAATCGAAGCCTGTCGGCTTTGATTGTCAGCCCGCCGCACCTCAGGTGCGGCGGGCTTTTCTTTGTACGCCGTTCGCCCCGGCGAATTTAAAAACCTGCCTTCGCAACCGCAGCGACACGTTTTCATCCATGGGTTTCAGCAACATTTAAGATTTTCATGATGTGTTGTTGTCGGGGGATTATCCGGCTTCAGTGTACGAGAATCCTAATGGGACGTGAGATTGGTAGAACGACCGGGTGCATCCGATGATGCATTCTGTCGAAAATCGCTTTATTGCGATCGTTTGTGGGGCGATGCTGATCTTCGTCGCCCCTCTCATCGTGTTGTTTCTGACCCTGTCGTCAGAACGTGTCGCCCGTGAAAGTCTGCAGAACACGCAGGTTCTCATGGAAGCCGGTGCGCAGGCGCTTGGAAAGCCGCTCTGGGACTTCGATACGGACAGTATCGAGCAGATCGCGAAATCGCTGATCGGCGATGTCGCCATCATGTCCGTTCACGTCAAGGACAGTTCCAATTCGATCTCCGTGCAACTTCCTGCCGGCCCGGTGGATGCCACCCTGCCGCATACGGTTCTCGCAAAAGAAATTTTCTACAACTCCCAGGACGGGCAGAAATCCGTCGGCACCGTCGAAATTTGGGTCTCCGCCCCCGGCCTTCTGTCGCGTTTCAGCAAGGATGAACTGAGCGTCTTCGTTATCCTCGTCGTTGCCGTCGGCATCGTCTTTGCCTCAGCCATCATCGGCAACCGCATCACAGTCATCCGGCCGCTGATGCGTCTGACAGCCGCGATAGAAGCAACGCGCCGGCTCGGCTCCCGTCACCACGTCGATTGGACTTCGGACGACGAAATGGGCACCCTGGCCCATAATTTCAACGAGATGCAGAGTAAACTGGAACGCGAGGAGACCGAGCTGAAGCTGGCCCACAGCCGCGCCACCGACATCTACAATCTCACCCCCTCCATGCTGTTCTCGCTCGATCCGGCCAACTGCATCACCGCCGTCAGCGACTACTGGCTGATGGCGACCGGTTATGCCCGCGATGCGGTGATCGGGCGTACCTTCACCGATTTCGTCGATGAACACTGGCACGAAACCTACCGGGCACGACGCAGCAATGTGAACCCCACACATGCCAATATCTGCGAAGTCACTGTGCCGTTCATCAAGGCGAATGGCGAAACGATGACAGTGCTGATCCTGGAGATGAAAAGCGCCACCAGCGACGAGCGCGGCGGTCTCTCCCTTTCCGTCATGACCGACGTTACGGAGCTGAAGCAAGCCGAAAGCCGCAACCACGCACAGGCGATCACCGATCACCTGACAGGTCTCCTGAACCGCCAGGGATTTGAAGCATCGCTTGATGACGCCATCCGCAATGCCGACGAAAACGCGATGCAACTGGCCTGCATCTTCATCGATCTCGACCGGTTCAAATGGATCAACGACAATTTCGGCCACGCCGCCGGCGACGAGGTCCTGCGCCAGGTCGTTGCCCGCATCCGCACGACGCTGCGCCCGGACGATACGATGTCGCGGCTTGGCGGGGACGAATTCGCCATCCTGGTCAATGCCGCGGAAGTCGAAGCGCTGGCAAGCGAGATTGGCGACCGCATCTGTGCCAGCCTTAGCCAACCGATCCTGATAGAAGGCGCGGAGCTTTCGGTAAGCGCCAGCATCGGCATCGCGCTGTATCCCGTTCATGCGACGAATGCCGCCGAGCTGCTGTTGAAGTCCGACATGGCGATGTACGCGCGCAAGCGTGACGGCAAGAACGGCATGCTCGTCTTCGACGCCAGCATGCTTGACACCGCCCGCGAGCGCCATGAGATGGAACAGAACATCGAGGCAGGTCTCAAGGAAGACTGGTTCGAAGCCTATCTGCAGCCGATCGTCAGCCTTGCCGATGGCCGCATTGCCGGCTTCGAGGCGCTGATGCGCCTGAACCATCCGGAAAAGGGCATCCTGCCGCCGGCCAAGATCATTGGCATAGCCGAGGAAACCGGCACGATCGCCCGTATCGGCGAGCGCGTGCTGGAAAAGGCCATCGGCCATCTCGCCCGCCTGACACGGCTCGAAGGTACGGAGACCACCTATCTCGCCGTCAACTTCTCGCCGCTGCAATTCGAGGAGACGCTGCCGCACAAGCTCGCGGCACTGCTGCTCAAACACCACATCTCCCCTGCCCGCATCGTCATCGAGATCACCGAGGCCGTGCTGATGCTCGACAATCCGGATGTTCATGCCGTGCTGAAGCAACTCAGCGAATTCGGCTGCCGCATCGCACTCGACGATTTCGGAACGGGCTATTCCTCGCTCAGCTATCTCAACCGCTTCCCCGTCGATATCGTCAAGGTCGATCAGTCCTTCACCCGCTCGCTGACCACGGGAACGGCCGACATCCGCCGCAAGAGCCGCATGCTGATCAAGGGCATCCGGACGATCTCCCACCAGATGGGTTGCACCGTCGTCGCCGAAGGCATCGAGACGAAGGAACAGTGGGAACTGTTGCGCAAGCTGGGTCTCGATTTCGGCCAGGGCTACCTTTTCAGCAGGCCAATGCCGATCGAAAATATGCTACTAATGTTGGAAATGGAGTCAGAGGCGAAGGCCACACACCTCGCATGACAAAACCGGGAGGAGAACGGGTATGAAACATCTGGCTTTCGCACTCGTTCTTTTCCTGACCGGTGAAGCGTATGCCGACACGCTCAAATTGCTGACAGAGGAGTATCCTCCCTATAATTTCAGCGAAAACGGCGTCATCAAAGGCGCTTCCGTCGAGCAGGCCGAGCTGCTGATGAAGGCGCTCGAAACCGAATATTCCCTCGAAATTCTCCCCTGGGCGCGCGCGCTGGCAATGGCGGAAAGCCAGCCCTGGACCTGCCTGTTCACCACCGGGCACGACGATGAACGCGACAAGCGCTTCAAATGGGTCGAGCCCCTTCTGGTCGATCACATGGTCATGGTGCGCAAGGCAGGGTCCGGCGTCAATCCGGCAAATATCGAGGAAGCCAAACGCTTTACCGTCGGGACACAGCGCGAAGACTTCTCTGCCAACTATCTCAAGAAAAACGCTTTTCCGAAGATCGATCTTGCCGCCGATATGGAAGCCACGGTCAAGAAGCTGTTGAGCGGGCGCATCGATCTGATGATGACGTCTGAAAAGACGTTTGAATCCATGCGCGATCAGGGCAAGGCGCTCGAATCCGCACTCGTGCTCGAGGGGAAACTGTACGGCTTCGCGTGCAATCTCGGCCTGCCGGATGAGGTGGTTGCAAAGATGCAGGCACAGCTCGACAAGTTGATGGCAGACGGCACGCAGGACCGGATATTTGCCAAATACGGCCTGCGGTCGAACCGGTAGGCGATCGCCGCGGCGACAGCGTGGCGCCCGTTGATGCACGTGCTTCAAAATGGTGGTATGTCATTGATGTCCGAACAGAATCGTCGCGGAAGCCTCCCTCCCGTGCGTGCGCTCTTTAAGGAATGATATGAAATATCCGGCACTCGCTCTCTTCCTGGCGTTCTGCAGCGCGGCGCAGGCACATCCCCTTCATCTGCTGACAGAGGAATACCCGCCCTTCAGCTACCGGGAAAGCGACAGGCTACTGGGAATTTCCGTCGATCAGGTCAAGACGCTCATGCAAGCCGCGAAACTCGACTACACGATGGAGATGCAGCCCTGGGCGCGGGCGTTTTCGCTGGCCGAGAGCACGCCGGATACCTGCGTTTTCACCACGGGACTGATCCCCGAGCGGATGGCACGCTTCAAATGGGTCCAACCGCTGGTTCTCGACCTGATGATCATGGTGCGCAAGGCAGGCCAGCCGTTTGCCCCCGCAACGATCGACGAGGCGAAGCGCTTTACCATCGGCGTGCACAAGGACGATTCTGCCGAAACCTATGCCAGGCAGCAAGGATTTCCCCGTCTCGACAGCGCCGCCAGCCTCGATCTCTCGTTAAAGAAGCTGCTCAGCGGCCGGGTGGAGTTGATGATCATGACGCGCACGACCTATGAAAGCATGCGCAGGCAGGGCCAGCCGATCGAGGCGGCGCTCAACCTTGAAGCAACCCGCGCCGGCATCGCCTGCAATCTGCAGGTTCCCGACAGCACGATTGAAAAAATGCAGGTCGAACTGGACAGGCTGATCACCAACGGCACACAGGCGGCGATCTACGAACGGTACCGTCAGGCCGGAAAATAGGCGCGTGCGCCCAACGGATAGTTGACATCCGGGCGCCGACGCGGTGCAAGACAGTTCTGTCCGACTGTTAGAGATATATCCATGCTGATTTTCGCAGGTCTTGGTAATCCCGGCGCCCAATATGCCGGCAACCGCCACAATATCGGGTTCATGGCCGTCGACGCGATCCAGCGGCGTCACGCTTTTTCGCCATGGTCGAAGAAGTTCAAGGCGCTGATTTCCGAGGGCGAGATCGGCGGCGAGCGTGTTCTCCTGATGAAGCCGCAGACCTTCATGAACCTGTCGGGCGAAGCCGTCGGCGAGGCCATGCGCTTTTACAAGCTGGAGCCGAAGGACATTCTGGCGATCTACGACGAACTCGATCTCATTCAGGGCAAGGCGCGGATCAAGACGGGCGGCGGCCATGGCGGCCATAACGGCATCAAGTCGCTCGACGCCCATTGCGGCCGGGAATACCGCCGCCTGCGCCTCGGCATCGGCCATCCGGGCTCCAAGGAACAGGTGCACAACCACGTGCTGGGCGATTTCGCCAAAACCGACCGCGTCTGGCTGGAGCCGTTGCTGGATGCTCTTGCCGACAATGCCGACATGCTGGTGAGGGCTGAGGATTCGCAGTTTCTCAACAAGCTGACGCTTGCCACCGGCGGCAAGCCGGAGCCTGAGACGGCACCGGCGAAACCCGGCCCGAACAAGCCAGCGGGCAAATCCCATATCCGCCAGGCCCGCAACGGCGCCCAGCCGAAGATTCTGCCAACGACTGGGCCGATGGCCGACATGCTGAAGAAGCTGTTCGGTAACAAGGGCGACTAGGCGCATGCCGGCAGATGATTTCAGCATCCGTCCAGCCACGGAAAGCGATCTTGCAGGGCTGCTGGCGCTCTATCGGCATCTCAATGCGGACAGTCCCGAATTGCCGCTCGATATCGCAGTGGCACGCTTTTCGGAAATCTCCGCCCAGCCCGGCATGACAGTGTTCGTTGGGGTGTCGGGAGACATCGTGACCTCACCGGTGACGCTGGTCATTATCCCGAACCTCACACGTAGCGGCGCACCCTATGCACTGATCGAAAATGTCGTGACGGACGCGCGCTATCGCAAACGCGGTCATGCAAGGGGCCTGATACGGCACGCATTCACGCATGCATGGGAGCGCGGCTGCTACAAGGTCATGCTGCTCACCGGATCGAAATATCCGGCAACACTGGCATTCTACGAGGGCTGCGGCTTTATTCAGGACAAGACCGGGTATCAGATCAGACGGCCCGGCGGCGTTTGAGAAGCAGGCAACCTATTCCTCCGGCTCCGTGGCGAACATCAGCGGAAACCCCGCCTCCTTGCCGAGATCGGTCGCCTCCTTGGCCTTGCTCTCGGCAATGTCCTTCGCGCAGACGACGATGACGCAGACGCCCATCTTGTGGGCGGTCATCATCATCCGGTAGCCGGTCTCCTCGCTCATATGGAACACCGCCTTCAGCACCATGATGACGAACTCGCGCGGCGTGTAGTCGTCGTTGATCAGGATGACCTTGTAGAGCTTCGGCCGCTCCAGCTTCGGCTTGGTTCTTGTTTTCGGCTGGAGAGCGGTGTCGTTTTCGACCATCGGGATATCCTCTCACGAAACAAAGAGGCTGGCGGCGGATGACGTCTGTCTCCCGCATATTTGCACCGCGCAGCCCGGCGTTCAAGATGCGGCGGCTGTGACAGCGAAGACACGGCCGGCCGTCAAGTCGCCGAAGCACGCCGGCGGATGATTGTATCCCGCGCAATTTCGCGTATACGGCACTTCAGATTTTATCGAGACAGGGAGCCGACAATGACCGACATCATTTCAGCAAGCCCCTCAAGGGCACAGGCCTAGTCAGCGTAGACACGCTGCCGAGGGCTTAAAGAGCCGGCCGCGTGGCCGGACGATTTACCCTGTCTTCGGAAGATATCCATGGGCAATCTTATAGGGGACTCCGGTCCTAACACCATGCCGTGCGGCAAGCCCGTCGCCGTGGCGCATTACTTTACCGAAAAATCCTGGATCGAGGGATCCGCCCTGCAACAACTGGCCGATATGGCCCATATGCCGGGCATGCTGTCGATCGCCGGATTTCCGGACCTTCACCCGGGAAAATACGGCCCCGTCGGCATGGCGGCGCTGTCAACACGTCTTTACCCGCAGCTGATCGGCACCGATATCGGCTGCGGCATGAGCCTCTTCGAACTCGACTTGCCGCTGCGCAAGTTCAGAATCGAAAAGGCTGCCGACGCACTGCGTCAGCTCGAAACGCCGGCCTTCGGCCAGATGGACAGCGATGCAATGGAAAATGCCCGCTCGCTGGTTGCAAAGGCCGATACCCTTGGCACGATCGGCGGCGGCAACCACTTCTGCGAAATCCAGGCGGTGGGCGAACTGCTGTGCCCGGAAGCGTCCCTGCATCTGGACAAGCAGAAAACCTATCTGCTGGTTCATTCCGGATCACGCAATCTCGGCGCCATTGTCTTTGCCGACACGCTTGCCGGAAACGCCTCTCTTGACGAGGGGCTCGATCCGGCATCGGATGCGGGCATTGCCTGGCTCACCCGGCATGATCTCTGCGTCGACTGGGCAGCCCTCAACCGGCAGATCATCGCCGAGCGGGCGGCCGCGGTGCTTCGCACCGAGGTCCGGCTGATCGCCGATGTGCCGCACAATCTCGTGCGAGCCGGCGCGGAGGGCCATGTCCATTACAAGGGCGCAGCAGCGGTGACGGCCGGCGTCATCGCCCCCATCGCCGGTTCGCGGGCAAGCCTCAGCTATGTGGTCGAGCCGCTGGCCGGCGCTGCGATCTCACATTGGGCGATTTCGCACGGCGCAGGCCGCAAATACGATCGCCGCAACATGCATGGCCGCACCGGCAACACCCGCAGCGAGCGCGAAAGCCTGCTGCGTAACGCCTGGGGTGGTGTGGCCATCTGCGACGACCGCCGGCTTGCAGTCGAAGAAGCCGCAGGCGCCTACAAGAGCGCAGCACAGGTGGTCGAGGATCTGGCGGGGCATGGCCTCATCCGGCCGCTGGCTGCGATGAAGCCACTCGTCACCTACAAGAAGGTCGATATCGACCACGACGAGGCCAAGCGGGACAAGGGGCGCGAACGCCGCCAGGAACGGAGACGAAAACGTGGTTGACATCCATCTCCTCGTCACCGCCGGCAACGGCCCGGTCGAATGCCGCATCGCGCTCTCCGCACTTCTTTCCACCCTCGAAAAGGACGCGAAAGCGCACGGCTGCATCTTTGAGGCAACGGCCGCGCGGGCACCGGATACACATGGCCCGGCATCCGCCATCGTCACGATCAGCGGCGATGGCGCAACGACGTTCGCCAATGGCTATTGCGGCACCATCCGGTTCGTTTTCAAGAGCACGGTGCGGCCGCATCACAAGCGACAGAACTGGTTCGTCGGCGTTCGCACCATCGAGCTCGCAGGCGACGCTGCGGATGCCACAGCGATCAATCCGCAGGACATCCGCTTTGAAACGCTGCGGGCCGGCGGTCCCGGCGGACAGCACCAGAACACGACGGACAGCGCCGTGCGGGCGACCCACGTACCGAGCGGCATCACCGTCATCTGCCGCGACGAGCGCTCGCAGCACCGCAACAAGGCGACGGCAATCCGCCGTCTTCAGGCCGTGCTGCAACTGCTGGCGGAACGGGATGCGCGCAACGCCAGGACAGCGCTTTTCCTCGCCAACAAGGACCTGGAACGCGGCAACGCGGTCAAGGTGTTCCGCCTGTGAAACTTGCGCGCCCGGCAGCGCCGGGCGCGCTTTTACCCCGGCTTTGGCTGCCCAAACCGGAAAATGCGACCGCCGCGGAACGGCAAGGCTTGACCATATCAAGCCCTTCCCCCATAGGCAGGGCAAAGTTTTTCAAGATATGGACAAGGTGCCATGGGTTTCAAATGCGGTATCGTCGGACTGCCGAATGTCGGCAAGTCCACTCTCTTCAACGCGCTGACCAAGACGGCGCAGGCGCAGGCGGCGAACTATCCGTTCTGCACCATCGAGCCGAACACCGGCGAAGTGGCGGTGCCCGATCCGCGCATGCGCAAGCTTGCCGATATCGCCAAGTCCAAGGAACTGATCCCGACCCGCATCTCCTTCGTCGACATCGCCGGCCTCGTGCGCGGCGCCTCGAAGGGTGAAGGCCTCGGCAACAAGTTCTTGGCCAATATCCGCGAGGTCGACGCAACCGTGCACGTGCTGCGTTGCTTCGAGGATGACGATATCACCCATGTGGAAGGCCGCATCAATCCGGTCGGCGACGCCGAGACGATCGAGACCGAGCTGATGCTCGCCGATCTGGAAAGCCTGGAGCGCCGCACCGAGCAGACGCGCAAGCGCGCCGCCTCCAAGGACAAGGAATCCATGACACTGCTGCCGGTCATGGATGCTTCGCTGAAGCTGCTGAACGAAGGCAAGCCGGTTCGCACGCTTCTGTCGACGCTGGATGCCGAAGAGCTGGAAATCCTGAAGGGCCTCAACCTTTTGACGGCACATCCGGTGCTTTATGTCTGCAATGTCGCCGAAGCCGACGCGGTGTCGGGCAACGCCCACACCAGGGCTGTCGAGGAAATGGCAAAGGCGCAAGGCGCCCAGACGGTCGTGATCTCGGCTGCGATCGAATCGGAAGTGGCGCAGCTGCCGGAAGAGGAAGCCAAGGAATTCCTCGAGGCACTCGGCCTGCATGAAGCCGGCCTCGACCAGCTGATCCGCGCCGGCTACAAGCTGCTCGACCTCATCACCTATTTCACCGTCGGCCCCAAGGAAACGCGCGCCTGGACCATCCCGCGCGGCACCAAGGCGCCTGCCGCCGCCGGAGTCATCCACACCGACTTCGAACGCGGCTTCATCCGCGCCTTTACCATCGGCTATGACGATTACATCGCGTTCAACGGTGAAGTCGGCGCCAAGGAGGCCGGCAAGGGCCGGGACGAAGGCAAGGAATATGTCGTCCAGGACGGCGACGTGATCCACTTCCGCTTCAACACGTAAGACCGGCACCGGCTCGCTCACACGAGCCAGACGGATAAATATTAAAAGCAATTCAATATATTGGAACGCCGTTCGCTCATTTTGACGAACGGCGTTGTCATGAGCGTGCCTTTCGGCAGCCGCGGCACTTGCCCTTCCGGCGATCGGCGATATGTTTGCCCGCAACCATATCAAGGAGTCTTCGATGCGCCTGCTTCCCGCCCTTCTGCTTTCAACCGCCCTCGTCACGCAATCGGTTCAGGCAGCGGACATCAGCCATCAGGGCGCGCTGGAACTCGAACAGAAATTCACTGCTTACCTGCCAGACGACCTGGCGAAATCAGGTCTGATCAAAGTCCGCCCCGGCACAACGGACTATGAAGTCACCTTCGATCCGACCGTGCTTTTGAAGGATGTGGATCCGAACACGTTCAGCATTTCCGGCTTGAAGCCCTTGCTGTCGCTGATCAGGCCCATGGAAGACGGGTTGTGGCACTTCGCCCAGACGGCGGATCTCGACGTCAGGGGACAGTTGGCCACCGGAACCGAAAAAACCGATTTTACCTACAAGATCGACGCCATGCGCACCGAGGGCATCGTCGATCCGGACCTGCTCTATTTCAAATCCGCGGAGATGACCGCAGACGGCATCTTCATGACGTCGAAATCCCCGCAGCAATCCGTCGAGGCCCGCTTCGGGTCGATGAAATCGACCGTAGATACCAAGCGGGCGACGCCGGAGACGGTGGACATCCGATCCAACACGGCGTTGAACGGCTTTACTGAAACGGTCATCGATCCCGCCAAGACGAAGATCGATATTTCCGCCGACAACGTGACGGCGGACGTGGCGTTCAACGGCCTTGCCTATCGCCCACTGCAGGACATCGTGTTTTTCATCCTCGACAAGGTGAAAAAGAAGACGCTGCTGCCCACGGAGCAGGTGCAACTCAAGGCGCTCGTTCGCGCCAACCTGCCGATGTTCGAGACGCTGCTGGAATCGATCGAGGTCGCCAACCTCAAGGTCGGCACCCCAACGGGCACGTTCGGCGCCGAAACCCTGCGCTATACGATCGATACGAACGGCCTGAAGGACAAGGCCAATTTCGGCTTCGGCATCGCGATCGACAAACCGTCTGTGCCGCCCGGCGTAGTGCCGGATGCGTTTATGGCGGCGCTGCCGGAAACCGTGAACTCGCGCATCTCGTTTCAGAACATCGATCTTGCCAGCGGCATCACCTATTTCATCGACCATGCCGATTTCAACGCCGAGAAACCGCTGACCGACGAACAATCGGCCGAGGTCGGCCGCATCTTCCTGCCGGGCGGCGCACTGACGATCAAATATGACGACATCTCGGCCCGCTCCGCCGTCTACGACTTCAGTCTCTCCGGCACTACCACCGTCTATCCCGAGCAGCAGGGCCGCCAGAATACTGACCTCACCCTCTACGCCAAGGATTTCGACAAGACGATTTCCTATCTGCAGCAGAACGCCGCGACAGTGCCGGAATTCGGCCAGGCAGCTTTCATGCTGCTGATGGTCAAGGGCTTTGCCAAGCCGGCGCCGGATGGCCGGCAGATGTGGAACATCGTTGTCGACGAGAACAAGAAGGTGAAGATCAACGGTCAGGATCTGCCCTTCCAGCCATGACCTGCCGCCAAGTGGGTCGCATCATTCCTGCTCGATTCCCGCCTGTTTTCATTTCCCATCGCGCCCACGGATGCTAAAACATGGCGGTTGGAGGACGATTGCCCATGCTTCATTTCGAGGATTTTCCGGCCGGCAAGCGGTTCGAGTTCAAGCCGATCATCGTGAAGGCCGAGGATGTCATCGCCTTTGCGTCTGAATTCGATCCGCAGCCGATGCACCTGTCGGAAGAAGGCGGCAAGGCCAGTATTCTCGGCGGCCTGGCGGCATCAGGCTGGCACACCAGCGCCATGATGATGCGCATGCTCTGCGACAGCTATATCCACGAGACGGCCTCGGAAGGCTCTCCTGGCGTCGACAGCATGGAATGGAAGAAGGCGGTACTGGCCGGCGACACGCTATCGGGCGCCTGCACGGTCGTCGAGGCACGCGTCTCCCGATCGAGACCCGAGATCGGCATCGTGCGGCTGAGAGCCGTCGTCACCAACCAGCGCGGCGAAACGGTGGCGGTCTGCGACTATGCCAACATGATCCGCTGCCAGCCGGCGGGGGAAAAAGCATGAAGCTGTCGGACCTCCATCCCGAGGGCACACGGGAAACGATCGGAATGGTCACCTTTACCGCCGGGGACATTATCCATTTCGCCGAAAAATTTGATCCGCAACCGTTTCATCTTGATGCCGAGGCAGCCAGGAAATCGCTGTTCGGCGGGCTCTGCGCGTCGGGCTGGCATACCTGCGCCGGCTGGATGAAGTGTTTCGTGCCCTACTGGATGGGGGAAATGAAACGGCTGGCGGCGAAGGGCATCGTTGCCCCCAAGCTCGGCCCCTCGCCCGGCTTTCGCGACATGCGCTGGCTGCGACCCGTCTTTGCCGGCGACACGATCACCTATTCCGTTACCTTCGTCGCGGCCAAGGACCTGGAGTCGCGGCCGGGATGGCGCATCAACACCATCCTGTGCGAAGGCGAGAACCAGAATGGCGAACCGGTGATCCGGTTCGAGAGCAAGGTGATCGAGTTTCCCTGAAATTGGGCCTCAGTGACCGTCGAACTCGATCAGCGTCAGCACCTTGACGCCGAGCGCCTCGATCTTCCTGCGGCCGCCGAGTTCCGGCAGGTCGATGATGAAGCAGGCGGCAACGATATCGGCACCCATCTGCTGCAGGAGCTTTGTCGCGCCTTCGGCCGTACCGCCGGTGGCGATCAGGTCATCGACAAGGATGACCTTTTCACCCGGCTTGATGGCGTCGCGATGCATTTCCATCTCGTCGACGCCATATTCCAGGCTGTAGGCGATGCGCACCGTATCGTGCGGCAGCTTGCCCTTCTTGCGGATCGGAACGAACCCGGCCGACATCTGGTGCGCCATCGCGCCGCCCATGATGAAGCCGCGCGCTTCGACACCAGCCACCTTGTCGATTTTCGTGCCGGCAAAGGGATGAACGAGCTCGTCGATCGCGCGGCGGAAGGCGCGCGGATTGCCGAGCAGCGTGGTGATGTCGCGGAACATGATGCCGGGTTTCGGATAATCCGCGATATTGCGGATCGAGGCGATCAATTCCTGCTGGAGAGAAGATTTCATGATGGAAGGCATGCCTTTGCGGACGTCTCAGGGAGACGAAGGCATAGCATCAAAGCCACATTTTTCTATAGTGGATTTTTGTCGGCAATCGTCCGTTCGCCGCAGCGATACCCGGTGTTTTCCATGGGGACTATGGAGCAGGGCGCAATAGAGTGGCCCTGCTCCGATGCTGACCACGCCCCTACTGGGCGGAGTTGGTAACCTTCAGTTTTTCCTGCACCTTCTTGGCGACATCCGGATTGGTCTGCGCGGCGGTGATGACCGTCTTGTATTCATCCAGCGACATGCCGGGTGACTTTTCGACCGCGTTGATCATCTGCTGGTTGGCTTCGTTCTGCAGCTTCTGCTTGTTAACAGCGTCCTTTTCGGCGCCGATCTTGGCGGCATAGTCCTGACGCACCTTGTCGACCTGCAGATAGGCAACGGCGAAGGCCTCGATTTTCTGATCGCTGATGGCAGCGGGTGCTGTGCCCTGTATCGGCTGCGTGCCTTGCGGCTCGGCGGCCCCTTGCGCAAAAGCCGGCGAGTTGATGACGATCAGGCTGAGTGCTGCAGCGGTCAAAGCTGCGACGGGCATGTGGCGAATGGTCATATGCGTGTCCTTCCTTAAGTCAGTCTCAAGACGGTTTTCACCGCCTTTCCGGAGGGGCGAACCCCTGACGACAAACTTCAGGATGGATCGGGCGACAATGTGACCCTGAGAAGGAAGCTTCAAGGCCATGTCGCGATCCTGCCGCTGCCGGCCGCCCATTTGCAATGATTGCACCATCGTCAGAAACAGGAAGGCGCTTCTCGCAGTCCGGGAACCAACGGCAGGCGTTTTCGGTTATACTGGACGTATCCCGCCCGCCGGAAACCACCGGTCAGGCGGAATACGCAAAATAAGGAGGAGCATCATGCGATTGTTTGAATGCGGGTCCCTCGTACCCGGTTGCGACTGGCACACCCGCGCCGACAGCGACGCGGAAGTCGTACGCCGCGCCGTCGATCACCTGCGTCAGTCCCACGGCGAAACGCTGATCCGAGAAACCATGGTCGACAACATCAAGGCGCGCATCGTCGAGGAAACGAAAGCGGCCTGATTTTCAGACCAGTGACTGAAGCCGGGCAACAAGCGTTGCCCGGTCCGCATTGAAATTGCCGTCCACCCAGGTGTCCTCAAGCTGCCCGAGGATTTCCCCGACACGCGGACCCGCCGGAATGCCCACGGCCAGAACGTCGGAACCCGTCAGCGGGAAGACCGGTTTCTGCCATTTCTCCGCCCGTGTCAGCAATCGTTTCAGCCGTGCCGTCTCCGGCAGTTGCGCCGGATCGTTTTCGGATTTCTGCCGCGACGAGGCCAGTGCAAGCCGGAGGCTCGTCATCAAACCATAGGCTCCGTTGCGGTAGAGGAGTCGATCAAAAGCCGTATCAGCGATGACGGCCGGCAGGCGCGGCGCCTTTGTCCATGCGGCGAAACTGGCAGCCTCCGCCTTCGACAGCCGCAGCCGCTTTGCCATCGCATCCAGACGCTCGGCATCCGGCGGAATCATCGCAGCAAGCCGCAACAGGGGATCGGGTTGCCAGCCGAATGTCTGTTCAGCGGACACCAGTCCGGGAATTGCGTCGATACCCCATTTTTCGCTTTCCGGCAGAATTTCGGTCAGCACCCCGGAAGTACGCATCCAGAGTAAGGCCCGCCCCGGATCCTCAGCCGAAAGCAGCTTCTTCAACTCCGACCACACCCTCTCGGCGGAAAGCCCTGACAGCTTGGAGCGCGCCTGTGCACAGGCGCGCAAACCGTCGGCATCCGGACGGCCGGAGCCATAGTGGGCAAAGAAGCGGAAGAAGCGGAGAACCCGAAGATAGTCTTCGGCGACGCGCTCGGCGGCATTGCCGATGAAGCGGATATTGCGTTTTTCGATGTCCGCGAGCCCGCCGACAAGGTCGATGACCTCACCCTTCGCATTGGCATAGAGCGCATTGATCGTCAGGTCGCGTCGCTCGGCATCCACTTGCCAATCCGTGCCGAAAGCGACCTCGGCACGACGACCGTCGGTTTCCACGTCGCGGCGCAGCGTCGTCACTTCGTAGGGCGCACCATCGACCACCAGCGTCACCGTGCCATGCTCGATCCCCGTCGGAACCGACTTTATACCGGCCGACTTCGCACGGGCGACGACTTCTTCCGGCAGCAGCGTGGTCGCCATATCGATATCGGCGACGGCAAGGCCCATCAGGCTGTTGCGCACAGCGCCGCCGACGACACGGACTTCGCCGCCATCGGCATTCAGCAGATCGAAGACGCGCGTCAGCGCAGGTGCCGAAAACCAGGCCTCAGTGGCAACGGAGGTCATGCATAAAGCCTTTCGTACAACATGCGGACAATGCCCGCGGTAATGCCCCAGATATGCTGCTCGCCATAGGGCATGCTGTAAAAATGCCGTTCGGCCCCCTTCCAGGTGGCCTGGCCGCGACCGTGATTGTCGGGGTTCATCAGGAACGACAGCGGCACATCGAAGACGGCGGCAACCTCATTGGGATTGAGCGCAAGGTCATAGCCCGGCTGCACGATCGCCAGGATCGGCGTGATGCGGAAACCGGACATCGCCATGTAGTGGGGCAACCGCCCCACCGTCTCGACGAAACGCCGGTCAAGGCCGATTTCCTCCTCGGTTTCGCGCAAGGCAGCACGCTCCGGTGTGTCATCCTCCGGATCGATGGCACCGCCGGGAAATGCGACCTGGCCGGAATGCTTGCGCAAGGTGGCGGTGCGCTGGGTGAAGATAACGCGTGCCTCGTCGCCATCGTCGATGACCGGAACGAGAACGGCGGCATCCTTCAATTTCAGCGTTTCGAGATAGGGGATGACATCCGGATTGAGCAGGAAATCACCATGCTCGCGCCAGGCATCCTCCACCGGGCTGCCGGATTGCTCCAACGCGCGACGCCGAAAATCCTCGGCTGAAAACAGGATATCGGTCATGCCGAAAGCGCTTCCAGTTCCTGGGCAGGCATGATGGTGAACACCACGCCGCCGGAGCGGACGGCAAACATCGCGACGCCGTCGATCACCACGGTCTCGCCGAGTGCGACAAGATCATACATCACCGCGCGCGAAACCAGCGCCTCCAACCGTCCGCGCACATGCAGGTACGGTTTCAATTCTCTGTTCTCGCCATGGATGACGAAGCGAAGATCGTGCTCGCCCCCTGCCTCCACGACATCGCCGACATTGGTGCGGAATGTTAGCACCTGCTCACCACCTCTTTGTGTCACATTCATCTCAACGGCGACGAAAGGCGCATCGACGATGCGGATGCCTAGTTTTTCCACAGGAGTTACGAGATAGGTCCGGCCGTCCTCGTCCTTGCGCAGAACCGTCGAAAACAGCCGCACCAACGGCTGCCGGCCGATCGGCGTGCCCATGTAGAACCAAGTGCCGTCAGCGCGGATTTCCATGTCGATATCGCCGCAAAACGGTGGATTCCACCGCTCAACGGGCGGTAAACCCCTGGTTTGCCCGTTGGTCTGGCCGGCAGCACGCGTGATCAGCGCCGCAAGGCCCGCCGCATCGCCTGTCCCATGTATTTCGGCATCCGCCATCGTTCCGTCCCGTTTGGCCCTATTCTTGCGTTTTATCGAGCACCGCCTCACGAGATAGTGCGTTGCTTGCGTCTTGTCAGCCACCGGGCGGAGCATAGATTGAAAAACAGAGACGGAAAGAGCGCTTTTCGCGATTCGGCACCATTGCCGGCCACTGGAGACAGACGATGGGTGTGATGAAGACGACAGACGGCGCGATCGACGACAAGGCGATCATCGCCGCCGCCGAAAAGGCTCTGGGCGAAATCGCCGTGATCCGCAAGGAAGTCGGCAAGGTGATCTTCGGCCAGGAGAGCGTCGTCGAACAGACGCTGCTGGCCGTTCTCTCCGGCGGCCACGCGCTGCTGGTCGGCGTTCCCGGTCTTGCCAAGACCAAGCTGGTCTCGACACTCGGCACCGTGCTTGGCCTCAACTCCAGCCGTATCCAGTTCACGCCGGACCTGATGCCGTCCGATATCCTCGGTTCGGAAGTGATGGACCAGGACGAAAACGGCCGGCGGTCGTTCCGCTTCGTGCCAGGCCCGATCTTCACGCAACTGCTGATGGCCGACGAAATCAACCGGGCCAGCCCGCGCACCCAGTCGGCGCTCCTCCAGGCCATGCAGGAATATCACGTCACGGTGGCCGGCCAGCGCAACGACCTGCCGCAGCCCTTCCATGTGCTGGCAACCCAGAACCCGCTGGAGCAGGAAGGCACCTATCCCCTGCCCGAGGCCCAGCTCGACCGCTTCCTGATGCAGGTCGATGTCGGTTACCCCGAGCTTGCCGCCGAACGGCAGATCCTGCTGGAAACCACCGGTATCCATGAAAACGAAGTTCACGGCGTCATCGATGCCAGGCAGCTTCAGGATATCCAGCACCTGATCCGCCAGATGCCCGTCAGCGAAAAGGTGGTCGATGCCATTCTATCGCTGGTGCGTTCGGCCCGCCCCGGAAACGGCAACGCGGCAACCGACAAGAACGTCGCCTGGGGTCCCGGCCCGCGCGCCGGCCAGTCGCTGATGCTCTGCGCCCGCGCCCGCGCCCTCTACGACGGCAGGCTGGCACCATCCATCGATGACATCATGGCGCTCGCCGAACCGGTTCTGCAGCACCGCATGGCGCTGACATTCGCGGCACGGGCGGAAGGCATGTCGGTGCGTGACGTCATCACCGGCCTGGTCAAGCAAGCCAAGGGATAATGAATGGCCTCGATAGGGCAAATCGTCGAACCGACGCCGTCCGGAGAGGTTCTTTCCCGCGCGCAGAGCCGCGCCCGGCTGATCCCCGATTGCATGGTCGAGGCAAAGCGCATCGCCAACACGGTCATCTCCGGCTGGCACGGGCGCCGCAAGCGTGGCATCGGCGAAAATTTCTGGCAGTTCCGCCCCTATAGCGATGGCGAAAGCCTGTCACGTATCGACTGGCGCCGTTCGGCCCGCGACGATCATACCTATGTGCGCGACCGCGAATGGGAGGCAGCCCATACCATCTGGCTCTGGGCCGATCTCTCCCCGTCGATGATGTACAAGTCGAAGTTCGGTGCCGTCTCCAAGGAAAGCCGGGCGCTGGTGCTGATGCTGGCGCTGGCCGAAATTCTCGCCCGTTCCGGCGAGCGCATCGGCTGCCCCGGCGTGATGGAGCCTGTCTCGGCCCGCAACGCCGCCGAACGGCTGGCAACGGCGCTGATGCACACGCCGCTGTCCGGCGGCCTGCCGCAAACGGCAATGATCCGGGGGGCGAGCGACCTCGTGCTGATCGGCGACTTCCTCGACCCGGCCGACACGATCATGGCACAGCTCGGACCGCTTGCCCGCCGCGGCCTGCGTGGCCATGTGGTCGAGATCGCCGACCCCGCCGAGGAGAGTTTCCCCTATGCCGGCCGCACCGAATTCACCGATCCGGAAACCGGCGAAAAGCTGACGGCCGGCCGTGCCGAGATCGTCCGCGACGACTATCGACGCGCCTATATTGCCCGGCGTGACAGCCTCGGCGAAAACCTCCGCCATCTCGGCTGGACATTCACGCCGCACCGGACCGACCATCTTGCCTCCGAAGCGTTGGTGGCGGTGCACATGTATCTCTCCGGCATGCCCGGGCGCGCGACCCATGGAGGCCAGCTATGAGCTTCCTGCCGTTTATCTTCGCCAATCCGCTGATGCTCGCAGCCCTCGTCGCCCTGCCGGCGATCTGGTGGCTTTTGCGCATGACGCCGCCGAAGCCTGTGACCGAAGTCTTCCCGCCGCTCAGGATTCTCGCCAGCGTCCTCAAGCGTGAGGAGACACCGTCGAAAAGCCCGTGGTGGCTGACGCTGCTGCGCATGCTGATGGCCGCTGCGATCATCCTCGCCATCGCCGATCCGGTCTTCAATCCGCGCTCGAACACGCTGGCCGGCAATGGTCCGCTGGCGCTGGTGATCGACAACAGCTGGGCGACGGCAACCGACTGGCAGCGTCGCGTCGAAACGGCGGACGCATTGATCGGAGACGCGGAAGCAAAGGACCTGCCGGTCGCAATCGTCTTCACCGCCGACAGCGAACACAATGCCGTGCCGGGATCGGCAACATCTGCGCGCAACCGCATGGCCGCCGCCGCGCCGCAGCCGCTACGCCCCAATCGGGAAGCGGCGATCAACGCCTTGCGCACGGGGCTCAATGGAACGGCTCCGGGCACACTGGCTTTCCTGTCGGACGGTATCGATGCGGGGGACACCAAGATCATGGCGGAACTCGCCGCCCTCTCCCCGGAAAATTTCAGACTGATCGAGGGCAGCAACGACCAGGCGGTGGCCATCAGCAATTCCGCCAATGATGCCGAGTCGATGGTGGTTAGCGCCACCCGCCTCGATACCGCCACTGCACGGACTTTGCCGATCACCGCCTACGATACGCGCGGTCGGGCGATCGCCAATGGCTCTCTCGCCTTTGCAGCCGGCGAAGGGCTGGCCAAGGGAACGCTCGCAGCGCCGTTCGAACTGCGCAACGATTTCGCGCGGGTCGCCATCGACGGCGCGGCGACGGCCGGCGGCACGTTCCTGCTCGACGACGGCTTCCGCCGCCGTCGCGTGGCTCTCCTGAGCGGCGAGGCGCGCGACCAGTCGCAGCCTTTGCTCTCCCCGCTCTACTATATCAATCGGGCACTCGCACCCTATGCCGATCTGATCCAGCCAAACGAAGCCGATCTGGCGGTGTCGATCCCCGAACTGCTGGCGCAGAAGCCATCCATGCTGATCATGGCCGATATCGGCCGCCTGCCGGAAGAGACCTATGCGCCGGTGACCAAATGGATCGAAAACGGCGGCACGCTGATCCGCTTTGCCGGTCCGCGCCTGGCCGCCGCCCCTGCCGACGATCCGCTGGTGCCCGTCACGTTGCGACAGGGCGAACGCGCACTGGGTGGTGCCCTGTCCTGGTCGGAGCCGCAGCCGCTGGCCGACTATCCGGCGCTGAGCCCTTTTGCCGGCATGCCGCGTCCCGAAGGCATCCTCGTCAAGCGGCAGGTTCTTGCCGAACCGACCGCCGATCTCTCGTCGCGCACCTGGGCAAGCCTTGCCGACGGCACGCCGTTGGTGACAACCAAGACGCAAGGCGCCGGCCGCATCATCCTCTTCCATGTCAGCGCCGAGGCGACCTGGTCGAACTTGCCGATCTCGGGCGATTTCGTCGAGATGCTGCGCCGGAGCGTGCAATTGTCGCGCAGCGGCGGTGTAGCGAGCGACGGAGCAGCGTCGGGCCAGACATTGGCACCGTACCGCCTGCTGAATGCCGACGGCGTGCTGATCAGCGAAACCGGCCGGGCGCGGCCGCTGGAAATCGCGGCGGGAACGACGCCGGTCTCCACCGCCGAAAACCCGCCCGGCCTTTATGGTTCGGAAGAAGGATTTACCGCCCTGAACCTGTTGCCCCGCGATACGCAATTGAAGCCGATCGACGCCACCGGTCTTTCCATACCCTACACCGCCGAACCGCTGATCGGCGCCGAGGCGTGGTCGCTGAAACCGTCGCTGTTTGCCGCGGCGCTCATCCTGCTTTTGATCGATACGGCCGTCGTCCTGTTCATGGGCGGCGCTTTTGCACGGCTGAGAATGCCGGCCGCGGCCATGATCGTCCTGGCGCTGGCAGCGGGTACGCTGATCATAACACCCGCCTCTTCGCTTGCCGATGACAGCAGGCCCGGCGACGACCTGATCCTCCGGCAACTGGACAAGACCCATCTGGCTTATGTCATCACCGGCGAAGCCGATGTCGACCGCCTTTCCGAGCGCGGCCTTGCCGGTCTGACCGAATTCCTGACCTACCGTACGACGCTCGAACCCGGCCCGCCGATCGGCCTCGATATCGCCTCGGACGAGCTGTCCTTCTATTCGCTGATCTACTGGCCGGTGTCGGCCAATGCGCCGATGCCGAGCCCGGCGGCGATCAGCCGGATCGACGCCTATATGCGTGCCGGCGGCACGGTACTGTTCGACACGCGCGACCAATTCTCCTCGCTTGGAACGAGCGCCGGTACCAGTCCCAACGGCGAGCGGCTGCAGGCGATCCTTGCCGATCTCGACATCCCGCCGCTGGAGCCGGTGCCGACCGACAATGTGCTGACCAAGTCCTTCTACCTGCTGTCGAGCTTCCCCGGACGCTACAATGGCAGCCCGCTGTGGATCGAGGCTCAACCGGACAATGGCTCACAGCCGACCGGCAGGCCGGCGCGCTCGGGCGACGGCGTGTCGCCGATCATGATCACCGGCAATGATTTCGCCGGCGCCTGGGCGATCGACACCAACGGTATGCCGCTTTTGCCGACCGTGCCGCCGGACGAGCAGCAGCGCGAACTCGCCTTCCGCTCCGGCGTCAACATCATGATGTATATGCTGACCGGCAACTACAAGGCCGACCAGGTGCATATCCCGGCTCTGCTCGAACGGCTTGGCCAGTGAGGGCATGGCGATGACACTCGATTTTCAGCCTCTATTGCCCTGGTCCGCGATCGCCGCTCTTGCGCTCGTGGCAATCTTGCTGTCGGCGCTCGGCTTCTGGCGCGGCGTGCGCGGCGTGGCGTTCCGCACGGCGGCGCTGGTGGCCCTGTGCCTGGCGGTCGCCAATCCCGTCTTCTTCCAGGAGGAGCGCGAACCGCTCTCGACCATCGTCGGGGTCGTCGTCGATCGCAGCCAGAGCCAGGACAATGCCGGCCGCCGCGCAATGACCGATGCGGCGCTGGCAACGCTGAAGCAGCGGCTGGCCAAATTCCCGCAGATCGAGGCGCGCATCGTCGAGGCGGCAGATGACGAGAATACAGAAACGCCGTCGACCAAGCTCTTCACCGCCCTCCAGACGGCGCTGGCCGATGTCCCGCCCGCCCGCGTCGGCGGCGCGATCTTCATCACCGACGGCCAGATCCATGATGTTCCGGACGTCAACCAGACGCTCGGCTTCGACGCGCCGATCCATGGGCTGATCACCGGCAAGCCGGACGAATTCGATCGCCGCATCGAGATCGTCAGCGGCCCGCGCTTCGGCATTGTCGGCGAGGAGCAGAAGGTCACCTTCCGCATCGCCGATGACGGCAAAGCCCCCGGCGGCACGGCGGAAGTCACCGTCAGCCTCAACGGCAACCGGATCGCCACGGAAATGGCTGAGCCCGGCACCGACGTGCCCTTCGCCTTCACCGTCCCGCGTGGCGGCAACAACATCCTCGAATTCGCCGTGGCACCTGTTGCCGGCGAAGTGACGGAGGCCAACAACCGCGCCGTCCATGTCATAGACGGCATCCGCGAAAACCTGCGCGTGCTGCTGGTTTCGGGCGAGCCACATGCCGGTGAACGCGCCTGGCGCAACCTGTTGAAATCCGACGCCGCCGTCGATCTCGTGCATTTCACCATCCTGCGGCCGCCGGAAAAACAGGACGGCACGCCGATCAACGAACTGTCGCTGATCGCCTTTCCGACGCGCGAACTGTTCGTCGAGAAGATCAAGGAATTCGACCTGATCATCTTCGACCGCTATCAGCATCGCGGCGTTCTGCCGATCCTCTACTATGACAACATCGCCCAATATGTCGAAAACGGCGGCGCGCTGCTGATCGCGGCAGGCCCCGAACATGCCGGCGATGATTCGATTGCAACGACGCCGCTGTCGGCCGTACTTCCCGCAAGCCCCACCGGCTTCATGAATGAAAAGGCCTTCTATCCGCGTCTTTCGGATGAGGGAAAGAAACACCCGGTCACCCGCGGCCTCGCGGGCGCCGACAGCGAGCCGCCGCATTGGGGCCGCTGGTTCCGCACGGTGGATGTCGACAAGCCGCTCGGCCAGACGGTGATGCAGGCCGCCGACGGCAAACCGCTCCTGGTGCTGAACCGCGTCGGCAAGGGCCGCGTCGCCATGCTCTTGTCCGATCAGGGCTGGCTCTGGTCGCGCGGCTTTGAGGGCGGCGGCCCGAGCGTTTCGCTCTATCGCCGCACGGCCCATTGGCTGATGCAGGAACCGGCGCTGGAGGAAGAGGCGCTCACGGCCCATGCCAGCGGCCGGACGCTCGAAATCGCCCGCCAGACCATTGCCGGCGATCCGGGCGAAGCCACATTGACCTACCCCTCGGGCAAGACGGAGAGGATCGCTCTCAAGGAAGGCGAACCGGGCCTTTACAAGGCCAGTGTCCGCACGGCCGAGACCGGCCTGTTCGAAGTCACCAATGGCGAACTCAACACGCTGGTCCATGTCGGCAGCGTCGATGCGCCGGAGTTCAAGGCGACGATCTCGACCACGGAAACGCTTACGCCCTGGGCGGAAAAGACCAAGGGACTGGTGCAGCGCCTTGCCGATGCCAATGGTCCGGTCGACCTGCCGCCGATCCTGCCGGTGCGCGGCGCCGTCCGCGTTGCCGACGACCAGCGCATGTCGCTGCGCATGACCGACGAGACGGTGCTGAAGGGCATCAATTCGCTGTCGCTGTTTGCCGGCTTCCTTGGTCTGGCGGCGCTGCTGTTCGTGCTTTCGGCGACTTGGCATCGCGAGGGGCGGTGAATATTTGTCCGACGGCAGTTTTAGTGGTGCGCCATCGGGTTTCACTCCTGAGTTAGCAACACGACATATCACTAACCTATCGCCAGTAGCACCTCTTATTCGAGCTGCATGGCACTTGCTCCCGATTTGGCGGCGCGGGTTGCGTTACCGTGATTGAAATTTAGGAATGACCGTTAGCCGTGGTTGTTGCCAGTCAAGCTAGGTTCTATTAGCAATCTTCTCGGACTTGACCTCTAAGCGCTTCAACGAAGGCAGCGTTGGATATGAAAATGGAAGATCGTGTTCTCTTTCTAGTCGATAGGCTTTTTCGCGAGAAGGCATCTTGGACATTGCTGATCAAAGAAATCCGGGCCTCATCGGGGGTGGATATACCAACGGCAGAACAGATCGCGCTCTCACATGAAGGATGGCGACGGCTAATCAACTATCGGATCAATCATGAACCCGAATGCCGAAAGGACGCGAAAACGCACATGAGGATCCGTGGCCGCGCTTCACTCGTCACATTGATTGACGATGAGTTGGTCATTGTAGCACCTAGGCAATTGACTTAGGGGTGATGTCCAATTCGTCCGCTGGTGGTGGAGATGAGTCTGATTTTTCGAAAAAAGACGGTGCGTCAGTTGGTGGTGCAACGCCAGACGAAAATAAGAACGACGATGATCCTGATGATGACGATCCCGATGGTAAGAAGAAAACTTTTGACCCATACACAGCGCATGGACGCCAACGGGCTGAAGAAGCAAAAACCGACCCACATAGGGCGGTCGGTGAGGGCGAATTATTCGCGAAGGACGCGAATACAAGGACACAGAGACTGGAAATATAGTACATGTAAAGAGCAAAAAGGCGGCAGTAACGACACCTTCTGGAAAGTTTGTGACTTAGCTCGAAAATACCAAAGCAAATACGGGAGCGGAGTTATGTCTGGAAGAAGGGAGCTATTGAAATAAAAATGTACGAAAAAATTGAGGTGTGGGAAAACTCAAATAATAGTAAATTTGTATACGTTTTTATTTGCTTCAGCCATTTGGGATCTAATCTATATTACGTTCAAAGCATTGACGCATATAGGCCCGACGAGGAAATACGCGAGATGTACAATTTGCGAAAAAATTCCATAGAGCTTTTTTTAGATGAGCCTATAGATCACAGAGATCAAGGGCACGACACTCTTATGGCGGCAATACAAAATGCAAAAAAGTGGGGGAGTTTTGATTTCGACTAGCATTTTCAGGCTAGCCTCGGTCAGCCAAAGCAAGCCTTCTGTATGGCCGACCGGTAAATGAGTGCGGGGTTCAACCTTCGCTTGGCGCGCAGTCTTCTTCTGCGGGCCGCCTACAACCTCTTCCGAATCGGATCGAATTCCGGGCCGGGCTTGCGCTTGACCGGATCGGGTTCCCCGGCATCGATCGCGTCCCAATATTTCCAGTGGACCTTTTTCGAGCCGAGCTCGTAATCCATGCCATCCCAGCTATCCTCGCGGAAGCTGTAGAACGCCCAGTGCAGCTTGCTGTCGTCGAGCGACGTCAGCACGACCTCGAGATAGGTCGTGCAGCCTGCCCAGCGGCGCATGCAGCCGAATTCGCCGGCGACCATGCGGTTGCGGGGTACATTATGGCTGTCGGCCCAGTCGACCGGCTGTTTCAGGTAAGCTGCGACACGCTCGCGGTTCCAGGTCTCGTCAGCATCGCCGAACGGCACCTTGCCCGGATAGGCATAAGGGGTTTCGCGCTTCATATTCGGCGCGCTGGTGGCCGCATAGGGCTCGTACATATGGAAGCTGTAGAGCACCTTGTCGTCGGCGAGCGGCTTTGGCCAATAGCTGAAGGCATCGGCTGCCGCATACCAGCCCGCATCGGCCATGATCGGCGTCGACGGATCGACTTCGCGGATGGCCTTGATGACCGTCTCGTAGAAGGCAGGCAAGTCGCGCGCCGTTCCAGCCTGCCCGGCATACCAGGCGCCCATCGCATCCGCGCTCGCATGTTCGGCAACACCATTGTTCTTCTCCGGTGCCGGCTCGTTGATGATGTTGTAGGCCGCAACACCGGGGTGATCCTTCAGGGCCGCGGCCAGATCCTTCCAGAAGGCGGCGGCCTGCGCCCACCACACCTCGTCCTGCCAGATCCGGCCATCGAATGTGTTGCCGTTGTTCTGCGCCCAGCGCATGCCGGGCAGCGACAGCGGCGTGATCACGACTTTTAGCCCGGCCTTGTCGGCCCGGTCGAGCGTCGCCTTCAGCGTCGCAAGGTCCTGCGCCGGAATGCCCTCGTATTTGTCGGCATCGCCAATCAGGAAGTCGCGTTTCGCCGGCTTCCACTTGTCGTAGGACAGCCGCACCCAGCTGGCGCCATAGCCTTTCAGGGCGTCGAAATAGGCCTGGTCCGGCGGCAAACGATTGAAGCTGTTGCCACCGTGCTGCGGCTTGTCCCAGAAATGGATGAGATCGGCGGCGGAGACCGAGTTGGCAAACAGAAGCGAGGCGAAGAAGGCCGGCAGGAGACGCATTGACAATATCCCGGTTGCGATGGCCGGGATATTCGCAGTCACTGTGGCGGAATTGGGAAACCGGCGGACTTATCCGCCGGTATTCCCTTGCCCGGCAATCACGCCCGCCAATGGATGTCGCCCTTCAGGCCGGCATGAACGTCTTCCGTCATCGGCACGACCAGAACGCGATTGAAATCGACCGGCCCGGGAAAAGTGAGCGCGCCATAAGCGACCTTCTCGAAGCCGAGCGGCTGGTAATAGGGCGGGTCGCCGACCAGGATGACGCATTGCGACCCCTTGCGCCGCGCCGCCTCGACGGCGATGCGCACCAGTTCCCGGCCGATACCGCGGTTCTTGTGCGACGGGCGCACCGCGAGCGGCCCGAGCAGGTGGCCCTTGATGGAGCCGGCGAGAACCGGGGTCATCCGCACCGAGGCGATGGTTTCGCCATCGTCGGCGCAGACGAAGGACAGCGACAGGTCGTGCGGACCCTGCTCGCGGATGCGGGCGGCGGCGCGGGCGAACCGGCCGGGACCGAATGCTTCCTCATTGATGAGGTCGATGGCAGCGTCGTGGGAAGCGTCTTCGGTGAGATAGACGAGGTCGTGCTTTTTCATGAACATCGGGAAACCGGGCATACGAGACGGATAAAAGGTGATGGCTTCGCCCTCAAGGCGTTTTCGGCATCAGCGTCGTCGTGGGCTTCCCGGGAAAAACATCAAATTGAATCCGTGTGCATGAAAATTCTGGATGGCCGGATAGCAGAAAAAAGCGCCACGTCAAAGCCTAAAACGCACTGTTCAGTATTTGCGGGCTATATGCGCCGCCTATAGTCGCTATTTAGAGGACAACGAATTCACGGAACAAGCGGCGCTCTCGCCGCGGGAGATAGCGACGATGGGCATGCTGGTTGACGGCGTCTGGCAGGACGTCTGGTACGATACGAAGGAAACCAAGGGCCATTTCAAGCGGGCGGCCGCGCAGTTCCGCAACTGGATCACCGCCGACGGCTCGGCCGGCCCCTCCGGCGAAGGCGACTTCAAGGCGGAGGCCGGGCGCTATCATCTCTACGTGTCGCTCGCCTGCCCCTGGGCGCATCGCACGCTGATCTTCCGCAAGCTGAAGAAGCTCGAAGACCTGATCACCGTCTCGGTCGTCGATCCGCTGATGTTGTCGAAGGGCTGGGAGTTCAAGAACGAGATCGGCGGCACCGTCGATCATCTGTTCGGCTCGGACGCGCTCTGGCAGGTCTATGTGAAGGCCGACCCGCACTATTCCGGCCGCGTCACCGTGCCGGTGCTCTGGGACAAGCAGCAGAACAGGATGGTCTCGAACGAATCCTCCGAAATCATCCGGATGTTCAATTCGGCTTTCGATGGATTGACCGGTTCGAACGAGGATTTCTATCCGCAAGACCTGCGCGGCGAAATCGACGGTCTCAACGAGCGCATCTACAACGCCGTCAACAACGGCGTCTACAAAGCAGGCTTTGCCACGACGCAGGACGCCTACCAGGAAAACGTCACGGTGCTGTTCGAGATGCTGGACGAGCTGGAGGAGCGGCTGTCGACACGGCGATATTTGACCGGCGGAAGGGTCACCGAAGCCGATTGGCGGCTGTTCACGACGCTGGTGCGCTTCGATCCGGTCTATGTCGGCCATTTCAAGTGCAACATCCGCCGCATCGCAGACTACAGGAACCTGCAAGGCTACCTGCAGGACCTTTACCAGGTCGAAGGCGTCGCCGAGACGGTCAACATGCGCCACATCAAGGAACACTATTACCGCAGCCACACGATGATCAATCCGACCGGCGTGGTTCCCGTCGGGCCAATCCTCGCCCTCGACGCACCGCATGGCCGCGAGACGCTGGCCGCCTGAGCTACCAGAAATCGGCTGGCGGAGCGCTCCCCGAGAGTTCCGCCAGACGCCGGTGGGTGGCGGCAGTCGTATCCGCCGGCAGTTTGTCCAGCGTAAAAAAGCCGCTTTCGACGATCTCAAGGCCCGGCTTCTTCGGCGAGACCTGCCGGACATTGCGGCAACGATAGAAAACGACGTGATCGCGCTTGCTGGTCTGACGGTTGAAATAGACGTGAAAGAGTTCAGGGAGATCGGTCATTTCCAGATTTCCCTCCTCGCGCAGTTCCTTGACCAGCGCCTGGAAGGCCGTCTCGCCCCGCTCCAGCCCGCCGCCCGGCATGTGCCAACCGGGAATATAGGAATGCCTGACTAGGAAAACCCGGCCCTCGCTGTCAAAGCAGGCAGCGCGCACCCCCATCGTCATGCCCCGCGCAAGCGCGAAATAGCTATGGACCAGGCGTGTAAAGAGCCTGGATCTCCAGCTGCGCATTTCCGGTGGCGTTTCGCTCATGCCGATCGGGTTCCTTCCGTCATTGCTCACCCATCGTCTCGGGGAGGATAAACCGCGTCGAGTGATTCCCCTTTTCAGGAATATGCGCTAGGTACCAGTTATGTTCAAACTCGCGCATATTTCCGACATTCATCTTGGCCCCCTGCCCGATCTTTCGTTCCGCGAACTCGCATCGAAACGCATCACCGGCTTCGTCAACTGGCACCGCAACCGCCGCAACCATCTTGTCGGCGATACGCTCAACCTTTTGATGGACGAGATCGAGCGGGTCGATCCGGATCATCTGGCGATCACCGGCGATCTGGTCAACCTCGCCTCCTCCCGCGAAATCGAGGTGATGACCGAATGGCTGAAGGAGGCAGGCGAGCCGGAGAACATCTCGATCGTGCCCGGCAACCACGATGCCTATGTACCGGGCGCCTACGAGAAAACCACCAGGGCCTGGTATCCCTATATGCGCGGCGAGCGGGGACCGGCGGAATGGGACGAGGATTTTCACTGCTATCCCTATCTGCGCGTTCGCGGACCCGTGGCGCTGATCGGCTGCTCGACCGCGGTTGCCACGCCGCCCTTTGCTGCCAGCGGCTATTTCGGCAGCCGCCAGGCGCGTGAAACAGTCAATCTGCTGCGCGCGGCGGGCGAAGCCGGCCTGTTCCGCGTCGTGATGATCCACCATCCGCCGATCCGGGGGGCAACCTCCATGCACAAGCGCATGCTCGGCATCAGGCGGTTTGCCGCCACGATTACCGCCGGCGGCGCCGAACTGGTGCTGCACGGGCATACGCATCTGAACACGGTCTATTCGCTCAAGGGCCAGGTGAAACCGGTACCGGTCGTCGGCATCGCATCGGCATCTCAAGGCCGGGGCGGCAAGAAACCGCCGGCCGGATTCAACCTGTTTTTCATCTCTGGAAGCCCAGGGCAATGGAACCTGGTCCGCGAGCGCTTCGAACTCACCATGGACGGCCGTTCGGTGACTTTGGTCGAAACCACGCGCTTTTGATCCTGCGATCGTTACTCGCCAAAACACCAAAAACCGCTATGCTGACGAAATAATCGGCGCTCGTCATCCGTCATACGTGACTGACCGGAAGACAGGACCGCTGGCCCCCGCAAGGACGTCGCGCAACCCGGTTTGCCGGAAGCAGTTTTCAGCCAGGAGATGACCATGATCAATCGCAAGACCGCACTGATTGCCCTGTTTTCAGCCGCCTCCCTCTTTGCCCTCGGCCAATCGGCCTGGGCCGCCGGCGAAGACACGACCAAGCCGCCGGAAGAAACCAAGACTTCGACCGAATGCAAGGATGGAAAGGTCTGGGACGAGGTGAAGAAGGAATGTGCCGATCCGAAGAAAAGCGGGCTCGATGACGACACCCTGTTCAAGGCGGCGCGCGAACTTGCCTATGCCGGCCAGTATGAAAACTCGCTGAAGGTGCTGGACGCCGTCAAGGACCAGAACAGCGCCCGTATTCTCAACTATCGCGGCTATTCCAACCGCAAGGCCGGACGCATGGAACTCGGCATGAGCTTCTACAAGCGCGCGCTGCAGGCGGACGAGAACTACATCCTCGCCCGCTCCTATATGGGCCAGGCGCTGATCGAACAGGGCAAGGTCGAGGAGGCCAAGGCGCAGCTGATCGAGATTCGCGATCGTGGTGGCGAAAACAGCTGGGCCTACCGCGCGCTTCTCGAATCCCTCGGCGGCGTCCGCCATTATTGATCGAGACCAGGCCGGGCTGCTCTTCAGGGTTGCTCGGCCTGTTATTTGGTATTGAGAAATGTCCCGAAGCGGCGAAATATGTGCTTCCGGCCGGCTGCCGACTTGCAGACCATGGGTCAAATGTTTCATATCAACCGGCGTGTATTTCGACCCGGACGAATAAAATCCCGATCCGGAACGTTTCTTTGGAAGAGCAATGCGTCCAGCGGCAGAATCGAACGAATTCAGACGGGACCTGGTCAGTGTGCTGCCCAAGTTGCGCCGTTTCGCAATGACACTGACGCGCAACGCCGCCGACGCCGATGACCTGGTTCAGGAGGTCTGCGAGCGTGCGATCACCCGCAACCACCTCTGGAACGGTGAAGGGCGGCTTGAAAGCTGGATATACGCAATGACACGCAACCTGTGGATCGACGAAATCAGAAAACGCAAGGTACGCACCGGCGGCGGCACCGTCGATGCATCCGAACAGGACGAACTGTCGATCGAGGCATCCGGCGAAAAGGCCGTTTACGCCAACCAGTTGCAGAAGATGATCCTCTCCATGCCGGAAGGGCTGGCGAGCGTCTTCCTGTTGGTGAATGTCGAGGGGCACAGCTACCGGGAAGCCGCCGATATTCTGAAGATCCCGATCGGCACGGTGATGAGCAGGCTTTCGACCGCACGCATGCGTCTGGCCGCAATGATTACAGAGACGACGGAAAGGAGGGCCTGAACGTTGCAAAACACGAAGGGGCTCGCGCTTGAAGTTCGTCTGTCGGCCTATATCGACGGCGAAGTGAATGAAGCGGAACGGAAAGAACTGGAACAGCTGGTGGCGCGCGATGACGAAGCCCGGCTGGTGCTTGAAATGCTGAAGGCCGGCAACGCCTTCGGCAACAAGGCATTCGAGGAATTTCTGCACGATCCGGTCCCGCTGTCGCTGGTCCGTCGCATCAAGCAGGGACCCGGCGTCAATCCGAAGTCCGAGCGCGTCGTCAACGCCGCGCCGCGCCAGGCAAGGCTGCGCCTTTGGCCGCGGGCACTCGCGGCGTCGATCGCTTTGCTGCTCGTCGGCGGCTCGACCGGCTTTATCATCGGTAAGACCGGCAATGACGGCGTTGCGCCCGTGGACATGGCCGCTGCCCGCACCTGGCTCGACGATATCGCCGATTACCACCGCATCTATTCGCGGCAAACGGCGGAACATCTGGTCGAAGTTCCGGCCGGCAACACCAAGATCGAGAGCTGGCTGGCCTCAAGCGTCGGGGTGAATTTCGCGTTGCCGGATCTCAGCGACAAAGGCCTGACCTTTGAAGGCGCGCGCCTGCTGGTCGCAGCCGGCAAACCGGTGGCACAGCTGATGTACAAGGACGAGGACGGCGACGTTTTCGCGATCTGCTTCCTCAAGAGCAGACCCGGTACGACGGACGGAAAGATGACCGAAAGCATGCGCGACGATATCGCGATGATTTCCTGGCAGAAGGCCGGTGCGGCCTACGTGGTGGTCGGCCCTTCGGCCGATGCCAATCTTCAGCAGCTTGCCGACGCCGTATCGGCGACGATCTGAAGACCGACACCGCTCACGTAAAAAGGGCCGCCTCTGTCGGGATGCGGCCCTTTTTGGTGGTATTCAGATATCAGAACTCCTGCCAGTCGTTTGATGCCTGAGCCTGGGCCGCCGGGGCGCGGCCGCCGAAGGCCGAGGCCACCTTGCGGATCATGGCGCCAGCCGGTGAAGAACGCGGCGTCGATGAAGGTCCGGCTGCCTGGACATGCCTGACATTGCCGCCGCCTTCGAAGCGGAATTTTGCCAGTTGATCGGACAACGATGCTGCTTCCATGGCGAGTTTCTGGCTGGCAGCCGAGGTTTCCTCGACCATCGCGGCGTTCTGCTGCGTCGAGTGATCCATTGTGTTGACGGCGGCGTTGATCTCCTTCAGCGCCACGGACTGTTCCTTGGCGGATTCGACGATCGAGTTGACATGGCGGTTGATCTCCTGCACCTCGGCGACGATTTCGGTCAGCGC
Organism: Rhizobium herbae; assembly: GCF_017873135.1. Lineage (GTDB taxonomy): Bacteria > Pseudomonadota > Alphaproteobacteria > Rhizobiales > Rhizobiaceae > Pararhizobium > Pararhizobium herbae. Next base: position 144,699 of record NZ_JAGGJV010000009.1, read on the forward strand.
CTTGCCGGTTTCGCCGACCAGCGTCACACCGGAACGCACCTGTTCGCCGGAATTGTTGATCAGCTGCTTGATCTCCTTGGCGGCATTGGCAGAGCGCTGGGCAAGCTCGCGCACCTCCTGTGCCACGACGGCAAAGCCCTTGCCCGCGTCCCCTGCCCGTGCCGCTTCGACACCGGCGTTCAGCGCCAGAAGATTGGTCTGGAAGGCGATATCGTCGATGACGCTGATGATGTTGTTGATCTCGTTCGATGAGCCTTCGATCTGGCCCATCGCCGCGACTGCGCGTTTGACGACCTCGCCGGAGCGCTCGGCGTTTGCACGCGTCTTGGCAACCAAAGTTCCCGCCTCTTCGGCCCGCTTGGTCGAATCGTTGACGGTCGCGGAGATTTCGTCCAGTGCCGCGGCCGTCTGTTCGATCGAGGCCGCCTGCTGTTCGGTCCGGCGCGCCAGATCGTTGGCCGCCCCGCTAATTTCCTTAGCGCCGGCGTCGATCGAAAAGGCATTGCCTCCGATCGCCTTGAGAGCCGAATGGAGCTTGTCGACGGAATTGTTGAAGTTGACGCGCAACTCGTCGAGAGCTGAGCCGAAGGGTTCGGACAGGCGGAATTCGAGATTGCCATTCGCCATCTCTTCCAACGCTTCACCAAGCTGGGCCACGGCATGGTTGGTCTGGGCAGTTTCCGCGTCGCGCTGGCGGGCAGTATTTTCCAGTTGAGTTCGTTCGGCAGCCGCCCGCTCTGCGTCGCTTTCAGCCTGGCGCGCGGCCTGCGAGCCGACGGCGTCGCGGACAGCACCAACGGCGCGGGCCAGATCGCCGATCTGATCACGACGGGCATCGAGCGCCTGGTCGCCGTCCAGCTTGCCTTGCGCCATCTGGCGAAGCGCAGCTTGCAGCTTTGCCATCGGGCCGGTGATCGACCGGGTCGCGACGAAAGCGGCGATCATCGCCAGCGCGACCGCGCCGGCCAGCGAACCAAGAGCCATCGTCTGGAACCCGCTCACCACGCCACGGATATCACCGCCGACGGACTTGTTGAGTTCTTCCTGGTAGTCGATGAACTTGTTGATGGCACCGAGCCACGAAACGAACAGCGGGCGCGCCTGCTCCAGCAGGATCTTCTTGGCCGCAGCCTTGTCTCCCTTGTCTTCGAGGGAAACGATTTCTGCTACCAGCGGGTTGGTCTTTGACTGGATGTCGGCGATTTCCGCAAGGATCGTCTTTTCCTGGTCGGACGCGCCGGCGGCGATCATGTCCTTCATCTTCGCTTCATTGGCAGCGTAGGTATCGGCAAGCTTCGCAATCAAGGAGACCGCAGCCTGCCGCTCCTCAGGCGTCTCGACGATCGTCACGTCACGGATGGCGATGGCGCGGTCATGAACGCTGCCGCGGAAATTGATCGCGAAACGCTGCTTGACGCTGTTGACGTCGTTGATCTCGCCGAGATCGCTGTTGATCGCGTCGACCTTCGACACCGATTGCTGGGTCAGAAGAAGCATGAGCAGAACGAGAAAGCCGAAGCCAATGCCTAGGCGCATTCCGATGCCGAAACCTAGTTTCATGTTGAATCCTCCTACTGGCCGGCGCACAGAAACAGGCACAGGCAGCGCTTTTCAAATGAATGAGATAATCAAGACATCCCGGCTAATCGGGATCGGGCGTGCCTTCATGGCAGCAGGCCGAATACGGCGCTGTGTGTCCAGCTGTCTTACTGGACAGGCATATTAGATCTTTGTGGTTAATAAATTCTTTTAATGAAAAATTAAACTTTAGCGCGAATGCAGATACAATCATGACGCGCAGAATAATCCATAATTTTACCCAAAGTACAAAACAGGATTCGCAGTTTCGGATTTTCCTGAAAAATCATACCGCAGCGCACACAAAAAGACCGCAGCGGTGGCGCTGCGGTCCTGAACTGTTTGATTCTCATGCTTGTTCGAAATGACGAAGCTTACCGTTGCTTCTGCTCAAGAACCCGATTGGCAGCCGAAACGATGGCTTCAAGGGACGCCGCGACGATATTGGTGTTGATTCCGACACCGAAGAGCTTGCCGCCCGAATATTCGACTTCGACATAAGCGATCGCCGCGGCATTGGAGCCGTGCTGCAGCGAATGCTCGGAGTAATCGGCAACCGACATATCGATGCCGAGATAGATCGACAGCGCATTGATGAAGCCGTCGATCGGACCTGTCCCCTTGCCCTCGATCCGTCTGGTCTCGCCATCGTCGGTGATCTCGGCGGCAACGACGCGGAGACCCTTGTGTTCGCCGACCGGATAGGTGTGGTGATCGACGAAGCGGATGCGGGCGCCGGGTTGATCGACATAACGCTCGATGAAACGACCATGGATCGCTTTCGACGGCAGTTCCTTGCCATGTTCGTCGGTGATGCGCTGGATGTCCTCGCGGAATTCGACCTGCAGGTTGCGCGGCAGGTTGATGCCGTAGTCGGCTTGCAGGATATAGGCGATGCCGCCCTTGCCGGACTGCGAGTTGATGCGGATGATCGCCTCATAGGAACGGCCGACGTCCTGTGGGTCGATCGGCAGGTACGGCACTTCCCACAATGGCTTGTTGGCAACCTTGATCGCCTTCATGCCCTTGTTGATCGCATCCTGGTGCGAGCCGGAGAAGGCCGTGTAGACCAGTTCGCCGACGTAGGGGTGACGCTCCGGAATGACCATCTGGTTGGAATATTCGTAGACTTCCTTGATCCGTTCGATGTCGGAGCAATCCAGTTCGGGGTCGATCCCTTGCGTGAACATGTTCAAGGCCAGCGTCACCACGTCGACGTTGCCGGTGCGCTCGCCATTGCCGAACAACGTACCCTCGACACGATCGGCGCCGGCCATCAGGCCCAGTTCGGTGGCGGCGATGCCCGTGCCGCGGTCATTGTGCGGATGCAGCGAGATGATCAGGTTTTCACGATTGTCGAGATTGCGGCACATCCATTCGATCTGGTCGGCGTAGATGTTCGGCGTCGCCATCTCGACGGTCGAGGGCAGGTTCAGGATCAGCTTGTTGTCCGGCGTCGGCTGAATGATCTCGGACACCGCGTTGCAGATTTCCAGCGCCACTTCCAGCTCGGTGCCTGTAAAACTTTCCGGCGAGTATTCGAAGCGGAAGCCGCCACCGGCCTTGGCGGCCATGTCGGCGATCATCTTGGCCGCATCGGTGGCGATCTGCTTGATGCCGCGCACGTCCTTGGCAAACACCACGCGGCGCTGCAGCTCACTAGTGGAATTGTAGAAATGCACGATCGGCTTGTTGGCGCCCTGCAGCGATTCGAACGTGCGGGTGATCAGTTCGGGACGGCACTGGACCAGGACCTGCAGCGACACGTCGGCGGGAACATTGCCCTCCTCCACGCACCAGCGGGCGAAATCGAAATCGGTCTGCGACGCGGACGGGAAACCGATCTCGATTTCCTTGAAGCCCATGTCGAGCAGCAGCTGGAACATCCGGGCCTTGCGGTCGTGACCCATCGGGTCGACCAGCGACTGGTTGCCATCGCGCAGGTCGACCGAACACCAGATCGGCGCCTTGGTGATGGTGTTGCCCGGCCAGGTGCGGTCGGGAATATTGATCTGCGGATAGGGCTGGTACTTGACCGCGGCCTCGGGCATGCCCTGCTTGACGGTGTGGGACTTCATGATCATTGCGGCTTCTCTTCATCTGTGAGGCGCATGGCCCGCATGCAATAACCGATCAACGGTCGCATTGCGACGGCAAAATGCTGGCTCTCGGGTTCTTTTCGTATCTGGAATTCACAGGATGCAAGGAGCTGGGGCCGGTGGGCTTTCGGCCACCGGGCGCTCCTTCAAAGAACCCGGCAACCGCGTGTAAGGCCGAGAAGAAGAAGCGATGTGAAGGCGCGCGAACGCTCCGCAAAGGCAATGTGCCCGCGGGAAACCTGTTCGATGATGATGGCGCCTGACTTCAACATAAAGCGGTATATAACCGGAGGCGGAGGCAAGGGCAACCGAGAAAATCCGTGAAGACTCTGCTTTCGGAACGATCGAACGATGATTGGATCGCCAAAGACGAGGACCGGCACGGTGGTTTGGAACTGTGCCGGTTCCCTTGGCGACATCACGTCGTTACCGACGCAGCCACAACGTTGGGTAATGCAATTCCCATAAGCGCAGATGGAGTCGCATCGATCCCTGCATCCCGCCCGGCTTTAAGCTGCGCCATAACTTCAAGCGCTTCCTCAAGTTCAATGCGACGGTTGTCCAGGGGATGAAAATACCAAGGATAAAGGATATAAGCCCCGGCGAACAACTGATCGATTGTCAGGTTGCGCTTACGGCGTGGATTGGGCTGGCGATCGTCGGTGAGCCCCCATCCGGAATAAAACGGGCATCCCAAAGTCGTAACCGTGATTCCGCGCAGCAAAGCCTCGAATCCACCAAGCGACGTGATGGTGTAGACATGGTCGATCGTTTCCAACGCCTGCGCGAAAGGAATGCTTTCGTATACGACGGTCGCAATATCCGCGACCTCCTGTGGGTCAGAGACCTGCAATTTGCCTCCGTGAAGAACATCGGGATGCGGTTTGTAGATAATCTGCGCATCCGGATTTTCGGCCCGGGCCAAGCGCACCGCGTCATTGTTGTTGATCTTCTTTTCGCAGCCGTATTTTATGGATGCATCCGTTTCGACCTGGCCCAGTACGAGAATTCTTTTCCCCGACTTTGGCCCGTAAATATTGTCAATGTCCTGTGGGCTGGCAAAGTTATACTTGCTTAACCCCAGGGAAAGCAGCTTTTCCCTGCACACCGCTGCCCGCTCCATGAGCGTCGCATCGCGTTGAAAGTCGTAGAGCGACAGCAGGGTTTCAAGGTCCGATGGCGAGCGTGCGTCGAAGTAGATGCCTTGACGATCGAAGCAAAGCGACAACGGCTGCTGCCTCTCATTGCCCAATCCGGTGCTTCTGATGAAGCCGTCCTCACAATAGGTTAGCGGTATGCAATGCTCGTTGGCAAAATCATAAACCCACTTGTCGGCCCGGTATCCCCAAGACAAAATCTCGGAATCCGGATTGGACAGCAACAATGACTTGAAATTCTTTTCGAACATGCCCTTGTCAACGCGCATGCCCATAAGAAGCAAAGTTTTCTCCGGAAACCACTTTTTTAGGTAACTCTTCCGATCATCAAAGTAAAAAGCGAAAAGGGGCGGATTATCTAGCTTGGCACCGTTACCTTTGGCGAGGAATTCACTCAGACTTTCAGGAACAGCGTTCCTCGAAGGGATTGCCGTTCCAGGGTTCAACCAATTGCGTTTTTTCGCGGATAATGGCCGCGTTATAGCGCGGTAAATAGTCTTTGCCAATTTTGAAATTTTCATGCTTTCTAACTCTGTTCAGAATCTTAATGGATCGGAACCGTCAATTCCTGAGTTTCCAATTCGTTGGGTATTCGAGGCGTTCGACCGCCTATCATACGTCCGTCAAAACCTTCACCACAATTATGCGGCAGAAAATCAGCAAGCCGGTCGATATCGCCGGCATCGTAATCCAGTACGGGTAGGGAAATGATCCGTTTCCTGACAATGATGCTGATGTTGTATTCATATGTCATGACAACCGCATCGGAGCAATCGTTTCCAGCCATAACCAGTTGGTACAGAATCAGTCCCGCATTCCAGAGACTGACATGACCACCGACAATTGAGTGTTTCAGAGGAGGAACGGTTATTGCGAGCCATTTGTCGTCAGCGGTGAAACTGAGGCATCGCTTGAGAAAGGCATTCGCATCCACTTGATGTTCCAGTACATGGCTGCACCACACCAGATCATATGGCTGCTGCACGGGCAGATCCATGAAATCTCCGATCGTCAATTCGACGACATCACCCCCCTCAAGCTTTGGGACCGTTTCCGATCGCTGAAAGTAGACGGAGCGTCCGTAATCAACGCAATGCACCGATTTGCCCGCAGAAGCAAACTTCTGTGCATGCTGACCACCGCCGGAACCAACGTCGAGTACCCGGGACACATCCGGCAAATCGAGGACGAATGACAGTGCCGCGCCCGCCCGCATCTGACGAAGATCACTCCTGCTTTTGCCTAACCAGGTCGCCGTTTCCAGATCGCGACCAACATCGTCCGATCTTGACTTGCCGTAAGCAAATTGGAGGGTCCGTTTTGCCAGGCCGTATTGACGAGTCATTAAAAGCAGCCTTCCGTAAAAAGCTATCTCTTCCGCCGGAGCGGTTTTGTCGCATTCGAAAAGGGAACAAATAATCCTTGCAGGAGCAATGTTCCCATCTTTTAGCAATTGCCGGACCTTAACGACAGCATTTTTCTTGAGATTTGGAATCGGCATTACCGCTCCTAAAAGTGCCCGTATTTGAGGTTTCAATTCACCAGAACTGTGGCATCCCGTTCGTGTATCCGTGCGGCAACTGGCGACCACCCTTGCATTGTGGACATTGCGAATCTAACTCACTATCAAGTGGTTTTAAACAGGCGGTCGCGTGCCTCTGGAGCAAGCTTGCATGAAAATAGGTTTCGGTTTGGAAAAGAACATAAAACATAGTTGGAACTTTTTTTTCGGTAAAAAGAAATCAGCAAAACCGGTTCGACGCGCGGTTGCGGCTCACAAAAGACCCCCGCTATCGGCCGTCGCCTCAAAAGAGGATTTCGAATTCCTTTTCGAGGACTGGGCTGTATCGACCAATCCCATTGACCTTCCGTCAAAGGAAGCAGGGACAAAAATGGTCGGTTACGTGAGGTGGATACCAGAGCACAGCGACATCTTGATCGCACGGGTCATCGACGCCTGCCCGCATATCAAATTTGTCGATGTCAATATCTTTAAGGGTCAACAGCACCCTGAGATCCGCAGAGCACTGACGCAGGCAGCGGAAAGGGACCCGATCCGGTTCCGCCGGCTGGCCCTGGCTTCGCTGCTTGCATTGCGCACCAAGGGGATTGACGCGATTGTTTTGACACTCGACTGGACTGCCCCCCTTAGAGAAATCGTTTTCGCCTGCAGGAGCATCGGGATTAGGACTATATTGATCCCGCACGAAAGCGTTTTTTCGACAACCGACACTTTCTATTACCAGAAACGCCGCAGAACCAACGCCCCCTTGACGGATCACGTTCTGTGTTGGGGTGAGATGCAGGCGGGAATCTTCGAGGAGAGAGGATATCCGCGATCCCGTATCGTCAAGGTGGGGTCGCCAAAGCTGGACTTCGATTTCAAATATCGTCCGGCTCTCACCAGGCAGCAGTTTGAGCAATTGTTCGGCATCGCTGAAAACGCAAAGATCGTGCTGTTCACGATGCAACCCATGGACAACTATAACGACAAAAAATACGCTAGGCAGCGGCAGGCCTCGGCTATTTCGGACGTTTTGCAATATTGCCACGACCGAGGACACCATCTGTTTTTAAGAACGCCGCCGTCGCGCGAACAAATTCTGCCTGAACATCTACAACTGAGGTTGAACGCAAGCCCGAACGTATCGATCGACGTCGCCGGCGAATATGTCCTGACTCCCGAGGAGACATTGTGCCAAGCCGATCTGGTTGTTTCGGTCAACAGTACAATGCTGTTTGAGGCGCGGCTGATGTCCAAACCCAGCATTGCGATGAAGTATATTGATTTGCCGACCATATGGGAAAATACGGATATCCTCATAGCAACATCAGGACTTCAATTTTCCTTACACGCAGATGAAGCACTGCGATCGAACGATCACCGCATGTCCGAACGTACACTGGAATGGGCGGCAAGTAATTTCTCGAACGAAAAATTTGGTATCGATGGAGAGGCCCTCTCACGTATCCAGCAAAACCTGGACAGTATCCTTCAAGCTCCGCACAACCAGCTTCAGTTGACCACCGCGAACGCGGAGCCGAAGATCGGCAATGAGCTATTCCGACCATCTGCGGTCGTCGTCGCTAAGGACCTTATCGATGAATATGGCGCAGAGAGAATGAAGTCCTATCTCGGGGTCGAACGAGTATTTGCGGCATCCAGCGTGTTTAATGCGGCATCAGGGGATCTCTTTGTACGCTCGCCTAGCATCGATGATCCAAAATTTGAGAGCACTCGTATTGGCCTGGGTCGACCGGTGTACATTCTCAGCGATGAGCAATTGAACGAACTTGCTTCCGTAGCGGCAGTGGAACCACAAAAGTCCAAATCGTTGTTGCAAGATGCTCCCGATATCAGTCGGGCAGAATCCTGATCTATTGAGCCAGAATCCGGCGAGACACGTCCTTCAGGACCATGAACGTAACAAGCATTGCCAGTGGTGACGACGTCGTAGGCAATGCCCGGTGTTGTGGGACGGATACAAGAGCAAATCAGTGAGCCATCTGACGTGCAAAAAATCCAGAAATACCGCAAAGAGGCCAGGGCTGCTGAGCTGAACTTTATGCTGAATGCGCCCTTGGCTGTTTTTATCAACGTCATTTTTCTTTTCCTGTGGGCTGTTAACGGTAGCCCAGCACAGGCAAAGGAGGCTTGCTCGTTACAGAGTGAAGCGCGTCAGCTGACCGGACTGGTTCTGCTGGATCCGGACTGCGAATATGACGAAACCTTTGTCATTTCGCAGTCGCAAACAACATTGGATTGCCGCGGCGCGACGATCAACCTGCAGTACCAACGGGACTTTGGTATCCAAATCAAGGCTGACGCGGGCAAGGTTATCACCGATATCTCGGTCAAAAATTGCATCATCCTGAATGCCGACTCGGCGGGGATAGTGATCGACAACGGCGTGAATGTTGCGGGCCTTAGTGAATCACAACAGATGAATGGCGATGCCGTTCGAGCATTCTCCCCGAAAAGCGTTGTCATTGACGATGTGACCATAGGTGCTGCGAAAAACGCAGGTATTTACATCAAGAAATACATTACCGGGGTGACGGTAAGCAATTCGACGATCAAAGATTCGTATGGCGTGTGCATCTACATCGACGCTTATTCCAAATATAATCAGATTCTCGGCAATGTTTTCGAACACTGCGGTTTTCGAAACCGGACATCCGGAAAAGTAAAAAAAATTCCGAGTTCTTTCCGTGAAGGTCTGGCGATCGATTCTGCGTCTTCAAATCTGATCAAAGACAATGTCTTTGACGGGAACGCAGGTGGTGGAATTTTTCTCTATAAGAATTGCTCGGAGCATAACGCCCAAACCGGCATACGTGTAGAGCCCGCTGCCCATAATGAGATAGTTGGCAACACCTTTATGAATATGCCGGTGGGTGTTTGGGTCGCATCACGCCAAAGCCGCGACTTGTCAAAATCGGATTGCTGGGACAAGTCGCCCTACACTGGGGCGCTGAAAAACCGATATTTCCTCGACCACGCCCCTTCCAACATCATCACGGACAACAGATTCGCCAATCTGACGGAAGTGGGTGTGCGGATAGAGGATGACTTCACGACGATTCGGAACAACAGCTTCACGAATATGCCTGCCCCGACCGAAGTGGGAGCGCAATTCCGCGCAGACTTGTTGAACTCGCCCGTCACAGGTACTGTCGATATCGGCAACACTTTCCGATAGCTGAAGGCTATCGTTTATGGTGTATGGCGGCAAGAATGTTCAGACATCTTCCCGCCAGTCGTCAATGCGAGCCGGATTGAACTTAAGCGACCGGCTCCAGGTCAGTCCGCGTTTGCGGATTTGGGCCGGGACCCCAGCGAGCAAAACGGACTCCTCATCAAACTGACCGTTGACGAAAGATCCAGCACCCACAACGGTATCGGCTGCAATACGTGCGCCCTTGCTGATCATCGCATTTGCACCAATCCAGACGTGGGCGCCGATGGAGACAGATCCGGGCAAATTGGTTCGGGCCTTTGTTGCCCTGTCAATAATCGAGTGTGCGTCCGTCGTTCGGATTTCGATACCGCGCGACAGCATGCACCATTTGCCGATGATGACGTCACAGTTTTCCTGGCAAAGGATGCTCACCCGTTTGGCCGTCGAATGATCGCCGAAATGGACGGTCTGATTATCACCCTTGACGGTGATCTTGCCGTTAAAATCGCAGTTGTTTCCGATGACAACTTTGTTTCCGCTGCCGGTGATGACGATATCTCCAGAAAAAACAGAGTTTTCGCCGATGGAGATGAGATTTTCCGTTCCACCCAGCACCTTGCAGGATCCGGTAACCGACTTGGCTTTCTTTCGTTCTAATTCCGAGCCATCGAGTTGCAATATCAGCTTGCCGAACATTCTTCCTCACTATCTTTTGCGTCCCGAATAACAGCAAACCGTTACAGCTGCAATCCGCTAGCAGGGACGGAACCGCCTGTTATTGGCGCGTGCGTTTGCATTTACCGAGCGAGCAATATCTGGATCAATGCGCTGCCGAGAACATGAAACTCGTTGCAATCGACACGGTTCCCCAAGATCATCCCCTCACTGCTACAGCTCCCGGACAATAAGAAACCCCGCCGGAAAAACCAGCGGGGTCGAAATGCTTCGAATATCCGAAAGGCTCAGATTTCCGCGGCCGACTTCACGATCCGCGAAACGAGACCATAGGTCTTGGCCTCTTCAGCCGAGAGCCAATAGTCGCGGTCCGTGTCCTTGGCGATCTTCTCGACCGACTGACCGGTCGCTTCCGAAAAGATCCGGTTCAGGCGCTCGTTCATCTTGATGATCTCGCGGGCCTGGATTTCGATGTCCGAGGCCATGCCGCGCGTGCCGCCAGAGGGTTGGTGAAGCAGGAAGCGCGTGTTCGGCAGGCAGATGCGCCGCTCCTTCGGAGCCGATACGTAGATCAGCGCGCCGGCGGAAGCGACCCAGCCGGTGCCGATCATCCAGACCTTCGGCTTGATGAACTGGATCATGTCATGGATCGAATCACCGGATTCGACATGACCGCCCGGAGAGCTGACGAAGATACGGATGTCCTCGTCGCTGGCAGCGGCAAGCGCCACAAGCTGCGAGCAGACCTTCTGCGCCAGTTCCTGGTTGATCGTGCCGTAGATAAAGATCGAGCGCGACTTGAAAAGGTTCGCCTCGGTTTCCTTGCCCAAAGGCAGTTCCTTTGCCTTGTCTTCCTCGTCTTCATTCATACGATTCATACGCTCGTCTCCAGCATGATTTCATCTGTCCTGCACATAGTGCAACTTTCCTCCTATAACAATGCGGCCTGCGAGGCAAAGCGGCGCATTGGTAAAAATGCGGCGGCGACATCATCCATTACAAATGCGTAATGCAGGCCCCGCGACGTTGCGCCGCCATGATCGTTGCCTAAATCAGGTTCGTGACGACCGGAACGCACGACAAGAGATGCCGTCCCCGTGTCCCAGGAGAACGATGATGTCACCTGATGAACAAAAACTGCTCGAAGAGCTTTTCGAACGGACCCGCGCAGCGCAGGATACCCAGCGCGATCCGCAGGCCGAAACGCTGATCAACGAGGCCATCCGTGCCCAACCCCACGCCCCGTACCTTCTGTCCCAGGCGGTGATCTTGCAAGATCAGGCACTGCGCTCCGCCGCCGGCCGCCTCAAGGAGCTGGAACAAAGGATAACGGAGCTGGAAAGCCGAAGTGAGCAGCCGCAGAAAAGCGGCGGCAGCTTCCTTGGCGGTCTCGGCGGCCTGTTCGGCAGTCAACCTCCGCAATCCTCTCAACCCGCCTATGCGCAGCAGTCGGCACCCTCCGGCCCCTGGGGGAATGAACAGCGGCCGACCGCCGGTCCGTGGGGCGCAGCTGCCCCGTCTCCCGCCGGCGGCTTCCTGCGTGGCGCGATGGGGACGGCAGCGGGCGTTGCCGGCGGCATGCTGCTTGCCAATTCGCTGACCGGCCTCTTCGGTGGCGGCCATGGCCTGTTTGGCGGAACAGGCGGGCTGACTGGACCACAGGAGGTGATCGAGGAAAACGTCGTCAACAACAATTACTTCGGCAGCGGCGATACGACGCCGGATATCGCCAACTCTGCCGGAAACGACAATTCCCTTACCAATGCCGATTTCAGCGACGACAGCCCGGATTTTTCCGACGACAGCTTCGACGTCTGACCGCCGCTGTCCTCCCGGCAAAAACAACGTTCAAACCGAATACGGGTACAAACCACATCAGTGCCGGAAAAAAGGTGTCGAAACCGTTTTTCCGGCTCTTCGGTATTTGCCGTATGGACAGGTTCACAATCGGCAATAAGATACCGGCGTCATGAATTCGCATCCGGCGGGGCCGCCTCCCACGCTCCCGCCCTTCAGTGGGGACCACAATGAAAAAACGCCTTCTTCTCACGGGCCTGGCCTTCGCCGCCTCCGCAGCGCCAGCCTTTGCCCATCTCGATCCAGCCGGGCATGGTTCGCTGATGGCAGGGTTCACCCATCCCCTGTCGGGCCTCGACCATATCCTCGTCATGATCGCCGTCGGCCTCTGGGCAGCGCAGATCGGCGGCCGCGCGCTGTGGATCGTTCCGTCCGCCTTTGTCGGCACCATGGCCTTGGGTTTCGCGCTGGCGATGACCGGTGTGCACCTGCCCTTCGTCGAGCCGGCCATCCTCGCCTCCGTCGTCGCGCTTGGCCTTCTGGTTGCCATGGCGGTACGGATGGAGACGCTGGCCTGCGCAGCAGTCGTCGGGGTCTTTGCCCTGTTCCACGGCTATGCCCATGGCGGCGAACTGGGTGCCGCCGGCGCTATGCCCTTCAGCACCGGCTTTGTGGTCGCAACAGCACTTCTGCATGCCGCCGGCATCGGCCTGGGTCTTGGCGTCAGCCGGCTCTCGTCCGGCCGGATCATTTCGCGCATCCTCGGCGGCATCACCGCGTTCGCCGGCATGGCGCTGATCTTCAGCTGACACCCACTCTATCCAAATAAAAACGGCGGGCTCAACAACCCGCCGTTTTTCGTTTCAGCCGCGCCCGCGATAGGGCTGAACGCCCTGATCCGGCAACCAAAGGCCTTCCGGCGGTGCGCCGGTCTGCCAGAACACGTCGATCGGAATACCGCCGCGCGGATACCAGTAGGCCCCGATCCGCAGCCATTTCGGCGCAAGCAGATCGACCAGGCGCTTGGCGATATCGATGGTGCAATCCTCGTGGAACGCGCCGTGATTGCGGAACGAATGCAGGTAGAGCTTCAGCGACTTGGATTCGACCAGCCAGCCATCCGGCACATAGTCGATGACGATATGGGCGAAATCCGGCTGGCCGGTCATCGGGCAGAGCGAGGTGAATTCCGGCGCGGTGAAGCGCACCACGAAATCCGTGCCTGCATGGCTGGTCGGCACGCGCTCGAGTACAGCCTCTTCGGGGCTTTGGGGTGCTGCCACATTCTGGCCCAGTTGAGACAGGCCGGAGACATCCGTTTTCGTCATCGTTTCATTCCTTCAATAACCTTCACTCTTATACCATGGGCCTTTTCGCTCTCCGGCTCGACATGGATGGCAATCTTGGCGCCGGGATTGACCTCCCGGATCGCGTCTTCCAGGCGGTCGCAGATATCATGCGCATCGCCGACCGGCATGGCCGCCGGAACCACCATATGAAAATCGACGAAGATGGCCGATCCCGCCTCGCGGGTCTTCAGGTCGTGGACGCCGAGGGAGCCGGTCGCATTGGCGGCAATCGCCTGCTTGATCGCATCTTCCTCTTCGGCGGGAACGGCCTTGTCCATCAATCCGTCGACAGAACGGCTGATCACCTTCCAGCCCTGATAGAGAATGTTGAAGGCAACCAGCACCGCGAGCAGCGGATCAAGCACCGCGTAGCCGGTGGCGATGGCCAGCACGAGGCCGATCAGAACGCCGATCGACGTCACGACGTCGGAGAGGATGTGATGGCCATCGGCCGCCAATGCCGGCGAGCGAAGCGCCCGCCCGGCGCGGATCAGCGTATAGGCCCAGAGAGCGTTGACGATGCCGGCGAGGACATTGATCCCAAGGCCGATAACCGGGGCTTCCATCAGGCGCGGTTCCAGTATGGCCGGCACGGCTTCCCAGACGATGAGCAGCGCCGCCACGACGATCAGCACGCCCTCGATGACTGCCGACAAATACTCCGCCTTGTAGTGACCGAAGGGATGGCCCGCATCGGCGGGTTTTGCCGCATAACCGATAACGACGAAGGCGACGATCGCGGCAACGACGTTGACGATCGATTCCAGCCCGTCGGACAGCAGCGCTACCGAGCCGGTGAGCCACCAGGCGAGCATCTTCAACCCCAGTACGAGGACCGCGAGCGGAATGCCCCAAAACGCCAAACGCTGGGCCTTGTTTCCCTGAGTGTCAGTCGCCATTGCTGGCCCCCATTTCCAATAAAAAGAACCGCCGCGCCATTTCGGGCGCGACGGTTTTCAACCTTGCGTCCATGCTTTGTCAGGCAGCCTTGATCTTCGCCCGCTTGGCCAGGTGCGCCACCACATTCTCGATCATCCGCATGCCGGCGTCGCCGCCGAGCGTCATGATCGATTCCGGGTGGAACTGCACGGCTGCGATCGGCTCCTTCATGTGCTCGATGCCCATGATCGTGCCGTCGTCGCTCTCGGCTGTGATCATGAACTCGCGCGGCAATGTCGAGGGATCGGCGAAGATCGAGTGATAACGGCCGACCGTCACTTCCTTGCCGAGCCCTGAGAAGACAATTCCGGGCTCAAGCACGCGAATACGCGACGGCTTGCCGTGCATCGGAACGGCGAGTTGGCGCAGGTCGCCGCCATAGGCTTCGGCGAGCGCCTGCAGCCCGAGGCAGACGCCGAAGATCGGCAGGTCGCGGGCCCGCGCCTTCTTGATCGTCGCCTTGCAATCGAAGTCCTTCGGCATGCCCGGACCGGGCGACAGCACGACGAGGTCCGGCTTGACGCGTTCGAAGATCTCGTCGGCGACCGGCGAGCGCACGGTGGTGACCGTCGCACCCGTCTGGCGGAAATAGTTGGCCAACGTGTGGACGAAGCTGTCCTCGTGATCGACAAGCAGGATATTGACGCCGGTGCCGACCGAGGCCACGTCGCGGCCGGTGCCGCGGCTGTTGGCGGATTTTGCGTCGCGGATCGCTGCGATCATGGCGGATGCCTTCAGTTCGGTTTCGGCTTCTTCTTCTTCCGGATTGCTGTCGTTGAGCAATGTGGCACCGGCGCGCACCTCGGCAATGCCGTCCTTGATGCGGATGGTGCGCAGTGTCAGGCCGGTGTTCATGTCGCCGTTGAAGCCAACCATGCCGATGGCGCCACCATACCAGAGGCGGGCGCTCTTTTCATGGCTTTCGATGAAGCGCATCGCCCAGAGTTTCGGCGCACCGGTAACAGTGACGGCCCAGGCATGGGAGAGGAAGCCGTCGAAGGCATCCATGTCGTCGCGCAGGCGGCCTTCGATGTGGTCGACCGTGTGGATCAGGCGCGAATACATCTCGATCTGGCGGCGGCCGATGACCTTGACCGAGCCGGGTACGCAGACACGGCTCTTGTCGTTGCGGTCGACGTCCGAGCACATGGTCAGCTCGGATTCGTCCTTCTTTGAATTCAGGAGCTTGAGGATCTGTTCCGAGTCGGCGATCGGGTCCTCGCCACGCTTGATCGTGCCGGAGATCGGGCAGGTCTCGATCCGGCGGCCGGAGACGCGCACGAACATTTCCGGTGAGGCACCGACCAGATATTCCTGGTTTCCGAGATTGATGAAGAAGGAGTAGGGCGACGGATTGATCGCCTTCAGCCGGTTAGAGATTTCCGATGGCTTGCTTTCGCAGCGCTCAAAGAACTTCTGGCCGGGAACGACCTCGAAAAGGTCGCCGCGGCGAAAACTTTCCTTCGCCTTCGTCACCAGTTCGGCATATTCGCCGGGGCGGTGATCGCCATGCGGCGGAATGCTGTCGACGGTGCGGAAAGGTTCCGGCGCGATATCGCCCGCCTTGCCTGCGGTGGTCTTGCCGTCCTTGGCGAAATCGTAGCGGTCGATCCAGGCCTTGGCGGCATAGTGATCGACGACGAGAATTTCGTCGGGCAGGAACAGCACCATGTCGCGCTGGTCGTCCGGACGCTTGAGCTTGAGTTCGATGGCATCGAACTGAAAGGCAAGATCGTAGCCGAAGGCGCCGTAAAGCCCGAGGCTGGAATCCTCCTGCGAATAGAACAGGCTGGTCACCGCACGCAGCACCGTGAACACCGTCGGCATCTTCGAGCGTTCTTCTTCGGTGAAGACCCGGTCCGGCATGTTGATCGTCAGGTCAAGACGGCGGGCCGTCGAGGCACCGAGCGTGATGTCCGCAATCCCGGCAAGATGGTCGGAAATCATCGACAACAGCGCTTCGCCGCGCTCGTTATAGGCATCGATCCACAGCGAACGGCCGAAGGAGGAGATGGCGAGCGGCGGATCGATGATCGCCGTGTCCCAGCGGGTGTAGCGGCCCGGATATTCGTAGTTGGAGGAAAAGACCGCGCCTCGGCGTTCGTCGAGCCTGTCGACATAGCTGGAGATCGCTTCGCCGTAAGGGGCCTCGCGCCGCCGGCGGGTGACGGAAATGCCGCCCTTGGTGGTATAGGCTTCCGCGCCGTCTGCAAGAATTGTCGTCGCCATCTGTCGCTCCGTTCAGGCCCGTCATTCCTGCGGCCCGAATACAAAAAAGCCGCCTCGAAACTTCCGGGCGGCTTGTCGTCTCAATCACGCATGACTGGTCAAGGCCGCTTTAGCGAGCCCACCACCAGATTGCAATGTTGCGTGCCTGTGTCATGGCGGAATTGTTAGCGTGAGACGCAAGATTGTGCAAGCGGCCACCTGCGGAAAAATAAAAGTCCGTTTTCCGCAGCGCTTTTACGCCTCCTAGCCAGGTAGCCTGGTCAACATGTGCGCCTGTACGCCCTTCGGATCGGCCGCGAACGCTGCTGCGACATTGCGGGTCAGCTCGCCCGGGAAAACCTCTTCCACACCGGTCTCGACAGCATCGAGCGTTTCGCTGACAACGTCAA
Source organism: Rhizobium herbae (assembly GCF_017873135.1). Taxonomy (GTDB): domain Bacteria; phylum Pseudomonadota; class Alphaproteobacteria; order Rhizobiales; family Rhizobiaceae; genus Pararhizobium; species Pararhizobium herbae. The sequence goes on from NZ_JAGGJV010000009.1 coordinate 161,593, forward strand.
TCGGTTGCAGGCGCGGCTCCGGCAGGTTACGGCCCATGTCGGTTTCCACCTGCACCGGCATCGTGGCGACGACCTGCGTGCCCTGGCTCTGCAATTCTGCCCGAATGGAACGGCTTGCGGCCAGACCGGCTGCCTTTGACGCCGAGTAGGTACCGGCCGAGGGCAGTGTCACCAGAGACAGGAAGGACAAGACATTGACGATGCTGCTCTGCGGCACCTTGGCGAGGATCGGTGCGAAGGCCTTCGACAGCGCCAGCACGCCGAAATAGTTCACGTCCATTTCCTGCCGGGCGATCGAAATGTCAGACGCGGAGATAACCCCCTGCCCGCCGGCAAAACCGGCATTGTTGATCAGCAGCGTGACATCGGTTGCCTCTTTCGCGGCTTCCGCGACATCCGCCGCTTTGGTCACATCAAGCTTGAGCGGCACGAGGCGAGCAGGATCGACAGCAACGAGATCGGCAAGCGAAGCCGGATCGCGGGCACCGAGATAGATCTTGCTTGCGCCACGGCGCAGCAGTTCGGTGACGAATTCGCGGCCGATACCGCGATTGGCGCCGGTGACGAGAGCAACGGCATTTTCGATTTTCTGCGACATGATTTTTCTTTCTCTCAATGTGCACGTGCACTTTTTTGTTGATCGGAAAAGCCGAGGGATTCCGGCCACTTTCACTTTTTCCGGCTCCGATGCCTGCCGGATCGGCGAGAGCATCTGGCGCAATTCGTCTGCGCGCTTTGCTCCAACAGTTCTACTTGTCGGATGTCATTTGACGGCGATAACGACCTTGCCCTTCGCACGACCCGTTTCGACATAGGCCAATGCCTCGTTGGTCTTTTCGAACGGAAAAATCCGGTCCATCACCGGGCGTATGACGCCTGCCTCGATCAGGGCGGTGATCTTTGCGAGCTGTCCGCCATTCGCCGTCATGAAGAGGAAGGAATAGCGGATTCCCCGGCGCTTCGATTTCCGCCTGATTCCTGAGCTCAGCAGGCGCATGATCTGTTGCAGCAGCCAGCCGAAACCATTCTCCTTTGCGAAATCCGGATCGGGCGGACCGGAAATCGAGATCAATTTCCCGCCGGGCTTCAGCACGGCAAGAGACTTCTCCAGCGTGTCCTTGCCGAGGCTGTTCAGCACGACGTCGTAGCCCTGCAGCACCGTCGCAAAGTCGTCCGTCTTGTAGTCGACTACGACGTCTGCGCCGAGACTTTTGACGAGATCGATATTGGCTGTGCTGGTGGTCGTCGCCACATAAGCCCCGAGATGCTTGGCAAGCTGGATCGCCATCGTGCCCACACCGCCCGAGCCGGCATGGATCAGCACTTTCTGCCCCTTCTGCACGTTGGCCCGCTCGACCAGCGCCTGCCATGCCGTCAGGGCGGTAAGCGGAATGGAGGCGGCCTCTTCCATGGTCAGGTTGGCGGGCTTCAAGGCGACATCGGCCGCGTCCATGGCAATATATTCCGCGAAAGTCCCGATGCGATCCTGCGCCGGACGCGCGTAGACCTCATCGCCCGGCTTGAACTGCCGGACCTTGGCCCCGACCCGGACCACGACACCGGCAACATCGTTGCCCAGCACCAAAGGAAGGCGGTAGGGCAGGATGAGCTTGAACTCTCCGTCCCGGATCTTGCTGTCCAACGGGTTCACTCCGGCGGCATGGATTTCCACCATGACGTCGTTGTCCTTCATAGCAGGCAAAGGACTTTCGCCGAGCCGCAGGGCGCCGCTTTTCTTGTAGCGATCGATCATGAATGATTTCATCAGCTTAACTTTCATTTTCATGGCGAGCGAGCAGTGCCGTCAGACCGGCAGGCGGAACTGCTTGCGTAAGCTCTTGTCGAATATCTCTGCGGGGGCAAACCGGCGCAATATGCTGATCTGTCTGGCTGCCTTGCCGGCGGTATAGCGCCGTCGCGGACGGGCATCGGCCGCGGCCTTGACGACCACATCGGCGACCACATCCGGCAGATCGGCTTTGGGCATCACATCGCGAAAGAGCGCGTCCACGTCGGCTCGAGCACGATCATATTCCTTCAGCAGGGAATCAGGCTTGATCCCGTTCTGGTCGAAGACAGTACGCACAAAGGCCGGCTCGATCACCGAGACGCGAATATTGAAGGCACGCACCTCGTGATCCAGTGATTCCGAATAGCCCTCGATTGCGTGCTTGGCCGCTGAATAATAAGCCGAATAGGGCGCAGGTATGAAGCCCAGGACCGAGCCGATGTTGATGATGCGCCCTTTGCCGCGCCGCCGCATCGACGGCAACACCGCATTGGTCATGCGGATGACGCCGAACAGATTGACGTCGAACAGGGCTTGCACCTGTGCGACGGAGGATTCTTCAGCGCCCCCTATGAGCCCGAGACCGGCATTGTTGACGAGAAGATCGATCCGCCCCGCGCGGCTGAGAACCTCATCGACGAGGCTCTGCACCGATGCGTCATCGATCACGTCGCAGACCAGCATCGTGATCCCATCCGATGTATCGGGCATCGGCTTCCGGCTGGTGCCGAAAACACGATAGCCATCGCGCCGCAGCGCTTGTGCCGTTGCCAGTCCAATCCCGGAGGAAGCACCCGTCACCAGGGCGATGCCGCGTTCTGTCTTGTTCATTGCGTTCAACTTTCATTTTGTCGTGGAACATCGATGAACAATCAGTTACTATGATTTTAGTAGTAAGTCACTATCAAAAAGATATCAACATGAAGAATCTTTCGAACCAACCATGCCTGATCGCCCGCAGCCTTGCCATTGTAGGGGACGCATGGAGCATGCTGATCATGCGGGATGCCCATACGGGGCTGACCCGCTTCGATGAATTCCGCAAAAGTCTGGGTATCGCGCCGACGATGCTGACGGCGCGGCTTTCAGCCCTAACCGACGATGGGCTGCTGGAAAAACACCGCTATTCCGAGCGTCCGCCACGGGACGAATATCTGCTGACGCAGGCCGGCCGCGACTTTCTGCCGGTGCTGTTTGCGATCGGCGCGTGGGGACGCAAGCATCGCAGCGGCGGCGAGGTGACGCGGTTCTTCGACGCCGAGACCGGAACGGAGATCGATGCCGTCACCATCGACCGCGTCACCGGCGCTCCGGTCGGAACACGTCCCATCCGGATCGGCGCACCGGAATAATACCAAGCCTCGACAAATGCCCTGAAGGAACTCCATGGGCAGTGAAGCGATGCCTTGCGGCTGCAATGCAACCCTTCACCGCCCGAATGCGTTGTGAAACCGTGACCCTGCCGCCGCTGGCAGAACCGGAGTTCGTTCATGCACCTTCGAATCATCGCCTCCCTCCTGTCGATCCTCCTGCTTTCAAGCGCCGGCCTTCCCGAAAAAGGTCCCCTCCCCGAACAAAAGCCGGCAACAACAGAGACGGCGAAACCGGCGGAAAAAACGGAGAAAAAGGCGAAGGAAGACCCTCTGCCGTCCAAGGACGAGAAACCGGCACAGACATCGCCGGAGACCAAGCCTTCGCCCGACACGCCTTCTATAGAGACGCCTGAAAGCAAACCCGAGCCGGTGCTGACGATTGCGCCGGAGGACGGCAAGGAATATGCCGCCTGCCTGACGGCGTTGAAGGAACTCGGCGCCACCTTTCGCGAGGAAAAGCGGATCGATGACGGCAAGGGCTGCGGCATCGACAAACCATTGACGCTCCAGACCGTCCTTCCCGGCATCACGCTGAAGCCCGAAGGCAAGATGCGTTGCGAAACGGCGCTGGAACTCGCCCGCTGGACCAAGGACGCGGTCCTGCCTGCTGTCAGGGCAGCCCTCGAAAACGAAGGCCCACTGACCACGATCAATCAGGCATCAAGCTATATCTGCCGGTTGCGCAACAATGCAAAGACCGGGAAGATCTCCGAACACGCGCGCGGCAATGCCATCGACATCGCCTCCTTCACCTTCAAGAGTGGCAAATCGATCGAGATCCAACCGCGCGACGAAGATTCGACACTAGCCGGTGCCTTCCAGCGCGCGGTGACCGCGACCGGTTGCCTCTATTTCGAAACCGTGCTCGACCCCGGCAGTGACGAAGCCCACGAGGACCACCTGCATTTCGACGTGATCGAGCGGAAAGGCGGATACCGTTACTGCCGGTGAGACATCGTCACACATCATCCGGCTTTGGCTTGATAAAGATAGCATCCGGCAGCCACATCTGGCTTGCGCGAAGGCCGAGCGCACCCCATCTGTCTGAGATCGTTGGACTTGCCCCCGGCACCCAAGACAAGGAATTCTCCATGCCTGTTTCCATGTTCAAACTGTCGGTACCGGTGTTCATTCGCGGTCTGAACGTTCTTGCCGCACTTCTCGACAAGGCCGAGTCCCACGCGGCCGAAAAGAAGATTCCGCTGGACGATTTGTTCGGTGCCCGGCTTGCCCCCGATATGCTGCCGCTTTCCGGCCAGATCCAGCGCGTCAGCGACACCGCCAAGAACGCGATCGGGCGCCTGACCGGCGTTCCCGCGCCAAGCTTTCCGGATGAGGAAAAGACCTTTGCCGAACTTCGCGAACGCATCGCCAAGACGATCGCCTTCCTCGAAACCGTCAAGCCGTCCGATTTGGAGGGCAGCGATGGCCGCGACGTCACCATCAGTTTCGGCAAGTTGAAATTTACCTTCACTGGCGACGATTACGTGCTGAAATTCGCACTGCCGAATTTCTTCTTCCATGTCGCCACCACCCACGACATCTTGCGCAACAAGGGCGTGGCGGTAGGTAAGGTCGACTACCTCGGCGCTTACAGCTGAGGCGAAAGCTGCTGAGGGCCTGGGGCCGTGCATATGCCACGGTCCTCATGATTGGTCCTAAAACAGCCCTTCGATAAAACCCTGCTCGTTCAGGAAAATCTTCTCCGACGACGGCACCTTCGGCAGGCCCGGCATGGTCATGATCTCGCCGGTAATGACGACGACGAAGCCGGCGCCGGCCGACAGGCGAACCTCGCGGATGGGCACGGTATGCCCGGTCGGCGCGCCGCGCAGATTAGGGTCGGTTGAGAATGAATACTGTGTCTTGGCCATGCAGATCGGCAGGTGGCCGTAGCCCTGGTCTTCCCATATCCGGAGTTGATCCCGTACAGACTTGTCGGCGATAACCTCGCCGGCGTGATAGATGTCCTTGGCGATGGTTTCGATCTTGTGGAACAGCGGCATGTCGTCGGGATAGAGCGGCGAGAACTGAGAACGGCCGTTTTCGGCCAGCGCCACGACCTTGCGGGCCAGATCCTCCATGCCTGCAGAGCCCTGCTCCCAGTGTTTGCAAAGGATCGCTTCGGCACCCAGGGTCGCGACGTAGTCCTTGATCGCCCGGATCTCGGCCTCGGTATCCAAGGTGAAATGATTGATCGCGACGACCACCGGCACACCGAATTTTTTGACGTTCTGGACATGGCGGCCGAGATTGGCGCAGCCCTTCTTCACGGCGTCGACATTCTCCTGGCCGAGATCTTCCTTCTTTACACCACCATTCATCTTCATCGCGCGCGCGGTCGCAACGATCACCGCTGCATCGGGCTTTAATCCAGCCTTGCGGCACTTGATGTCGAAGAACTTTTCCGCACCGAGATCAGCGCCGAAACCGGCTTCGGTGACGACATAGTCGGCAAGCTTCAACGCCGTCGTCGTCGCCACCACGGAGTTGCAACCGTGTGCGATATTGGCGAACGGGCCGCCATGCACAAAGGCCGGATTGTTTTCCAGCGTCTGCACGATATTCGGCTGCATCGCATCCTTCAACAATACGGCCATGGCGCCGTCGGCCTTGAGATCGCGGGCAAAGACCGGCGTCTTGTCGCGCCGATAGGCGATGATGATGTCGCCGAGGCGCTTTTCGAGATCCTTGAGATCGGTGGACAGGCACAGGATAGCCATCACTTCCGAGGCGACGGTGATATCGAAGCCGGTCTCACGCGGAAAACCGTTGGCAACGCCGCCAAGCGAGCCGACGATATGGCGCAGCCCCCGGTCGTTCATGTCCATCACGCGGCGCCAGGCAATACGGCGGATGTCGATATTCTGCTCGTTGCCCCAGTAGATGTGGTTGTCGATCAGCGCCGACAGCAGGTTGTGAGCGGACGTGATGGCGTGGAAGTCGCCGGTGAAATGGAGGTTGATATCCTCCATCGGCACGACCTGCGCATAGCCGCCGCCAGCCGCCCCGCCCTTGACGCCGAAACAGGGGCCGAGCGACGCCTCGCGAATGCAGACGACCGCCTTCTTACCAATGCGATTGAGCCCGTCGCCGAGACCGACGGTCGTCGTCGTCTTGCCTTCGCCCGCCGGCGTCGGATTGATCGCCGTGACCAGGATCAGCCGGCCGTCCTGTCTGCCTTTCTGTTGTGAGATGAATTCGGCGCTGATTTTCGCCTTGTCGTGGCCGTAGGGAAGCAGATGTTCGGGCGGGATCCCAAGCTTTGCGCCAATCTCGAGGATCGGTTTTTTCGTCGCTGCGCGGGCTATTTCGATATCGGACTTGACCTCGGCCATATGGTGTCTCTCCCCTTCCACCGTTTTTTTATCTCGACGCATATGAGCGTGAAGCGAACGTATTGGCCACACCCTACTTTGCCGCCGGGTACGCCAAAAACGACAAATCACCTTTTCTCAGCGACAAATCGCATATGGCAGGCGAACATGCTCGCTATGGCTTCGGGGAGTTCGCCGGCCCCGGGATCGTCTGAACAGACATCGTCGCCCTGCAGTTGTCAGCGGGAACTTCGTTCCTGCAGATAGCGGAGGCCACAAGCATGTCGACCGTTCCGGATCGGGTGATGAGCTTCAGCTGCAACAATTCGTTTTCGGGGAGTTGCCGCATCTCGCTGGCCGGAGTACTCAGCATGGCATCCAGAGTAGCGGTGCGGATGCCCATCTCGCCGAAATATCCAACCAGCTTGTTTCGCATGGCCTTGCTGAGTTTCGTTGTGGTGCGGGTTTTGGTGGGACCGCGGCTTGCGACCGTTCGATCGAGAATCTTCTTTTTGCCATTCACGATCCGATAGCGCGTCTGGTAGGTGACCTTGGCCTCCCGATAGACGGTCGTCACCTGATGGACGCCGACATAGGACCACTGGCTGGCGAGGCGTTCGATACCCCCGGCGAGCATCAGCGGACAGGCCGAAACACAGAACGCACCCCCGGAATAGGCATTTCCGGAATAGACGCCCTGATTTTGGGGAAGCAGCTTGCAATCGGGATCGCGCGGTTTGCATCCCTTGAAGCGGGTTAAAGACACCGCGGTATCAAGTCCTTTCGCCCGGATCATCCGCCCCATGGCGATGGCCGCATCGACGTCGCCGCCGGGCGAATTGATCAGGATGGGAAGCCGCCGCTTCCCCGCCTGTTTCAAAATCCGCTTCAGCCCGGAAGGGGAATTGCCGACGATCTTGCCTTCGGCGAAGATCCATTCCGGACAATTGGGTTCGCATGCGGGCGCCGCATTCCGCACGATGGAAAAGACCATGGCCTCCTTGTCCGGCTGAGCCGCACCGGCAGGCGCCGGAATTGCGAGGACAGACAGAGCAATCAGCGCGAATACCCATCCGTGCATCTGCGACAATATTCTCAGCGAAACCCTCTGCCGCCGATCCACGTGCTACCTCGCCAGAATGTCGCGCATTTCGACGAGGTTCGAGCGGACCCGCAGGACATAAAACCCGAGCGTCGCCAGATGGGTCGGCATGATCCAGCCATCCTCCTGACCGTTCGAGATGATAAACGGCTGGATACGCAGGGCCGCGCGCAGCTGCTTGATGCTTTCGGTCCAGATCGGCGTCAGACCGCGCTGGGTGATGATCCCGTCGAAATCGGCGCCGGCCGCCGTCAGCACGCCGTAGTAGCCGTAAAGCTGGCCGTAGGCGAACCAGAAGCGATCATCCGCCCGCGTGTCGAACCAGCCGCCATTGAAGTTTTCCGAGCGCTCGCGCAGCATCGCAGAGGTGCTGCCGATCGAGCTTGCGACGCGATCCATGAATTCCAGGAAATTGTCGGCGCGCGCATCGAACGTCGCGGAGCATTTCGCCAGTTCATCGTTGAAGGTGCGAAGATCGTTCATCGCCGCGCGATACTGCGACGGCGTCGGCGTCAGCGGGCCGAACGGCGACAGGCCGAAATACCAGTTGGTTTCCTCATACTGCATCTTGCTGCGCACGCTCTGCAGCAGCGGATTGATGCCGGACGTGCCGCGCATGCGCACCAGAGAATCGACCAGTTCGACCGTCGTGCGGCGTACCGCCTCGTTGACACCGCGCTGGAAGGACGCCTTGTTGTCGAACCACGGCGTCTGGTCCCAATCCATGCCGAACAGTCCGGTCTTGTAGAGGATCATCGACGAGATCCAGGCATTCTGGTTGACGTTGTAGTCGATCAAATCGGCGGTCACGTCGACGATGGCCGAACGCTCGCAGGTATTGGCGGGCGCCGTCTGCCCTGCCGCTACCTTGACCGGGAGACCGGCATCGTTCTTGCGCCCGGCAAGATTATAGCGGTTTGGATAATCCGGATCGAAATTGGTCCAGGCCTGTGTCTGCCAGAAGAAATAGCCATAGAGGCCAATGAGGGCGAGAAGGGCAATGCCGATCGGTCCCTTGATGATCCAGGCACGTCCGCGATACCAGTTGGCAACCGCGATGAACGGAAAGAGGATCCAGGCCACCACCAGGCCAATGCCCCGGCCGATCGCTGCAAATATACGCTGGAAAAACGCGACGATCGGATCAAGCATTGCTGTTATCCTCCTTGAGGCCATAAAGGCGTTTTCGGAACGCCACCTTGTCCTTGAGATATGTCCCGGTCAGCGTCGCCACAACATATTCCCTGAACTTTTCACTATAATGTTCATAGGCCGCATAAAACCCCTGCTTGTCAAAGACGAAGCGGGAGACAAAATCGCGCGGGACCAGTTGCGAAATCAAGCGGTTGGTCAGCCATTGATCGGGATGTTCCGGTGCGGCGCGTACCAGCAGGAAACGGTTTTCCGGCGCCACGTCCTGCATCTTGATGGTGCCTGAAGCCAGGACAGTGCGCAGCATGGTCTGCAGGAACGGATAGGCGCCATCCGATGACACCAGCGCAGAATTGCGATGCATCCAGGTCTGCAGCCAGATCGAATCGATCGCGTTGAGATCCGTGGTCGGGTCGGCCTGATTGACAAGTCCGCGCAGGATCATGTCCGCGCGGTGCTGATAGAGCCCGGAACTCTCCACCCAGGATGCCTGCGGCAATTGCAGCCGGTTGGTCGATGCCAGGAACTCGTAGATGCGCTGGTGGTCAGACAGGCTGATATAACCGACCTGCCAGGGCCGCGACCGGCGAAAGCCTGGCACCGACGGATCGCAGATCACCGTCGTCGTCTTTTCATCCAGAAAGACATAGACGCCGCCGAAATGATTGGCCCAGAAGGCATCATGACGGAAGACCAGCTTGTCCGGCACCAGTGCATTCTCGCGGATATCGCCGGTGATCCTGGCAAGCTCGACCATCCGATTGAGCAACGCATCGTCAGCCCAGGCGGTCGGCACGGTCTTCAGCCGGTCAACGAGGGTGCGCAGTTCGGCCGCCTTGCCGAGCATGTCCTCGGCCGACAGCACGCGAAAGCGAACTTCGTTGATCGACAAGAGGTCGTCGATATCATTGACGACCGATACCGAATCCTCGATCTCGCCGTACAGCGCATCCTTGATCGTCACCGCATTGATTGCGCGGGTATTGGCGGCGAAAAACTCGTGCATCAGCGCGGCGGTATTGGAGAAGCTCGTATGAACGACCGGCAGTTCTTCCTGGTCCGGCGTCATGATGATGAAGCGGCGGTTGACGCGATTGGGGTCGAGATAGTCACGATCGCCCAGTTCATCGGCGATCTCCGGCGAAAACCCGGTCATGTCGATCTGGAAGGACGGCAGCGCCGTCGGGCGAAGACCGAAGCCCTGGAGTGCCTTGTTATAGCGCGCGATCAGATGCGGCTCGGAGATTTCGAGCAGGCGTCCATAGATGAGTTCGGCTTCGAGGAGAAGTTTCATCCAAAAACCATGCGATGAGCGGATGGCGACAAAGTCTGGCTCACCAGAATGTTACGAATAGATTTCACGGCGATGCCCAATTCCAACGACCAAGACCACAACCCGCTCATCATGAATCTCGCAGATTATACGGTAATCCCCCAAGCGGTACCGCCAGTATCCACCCAGTTCTGAACCCTGAAGTGCTGCACCAAGAATTCTGGGATTTTGATGTGCGGCAACTCTCTTGAAAAGAAAATCGCGAACGCGCTTGGCCTCGGAATACCCTAGATTGCTTAATTGCTTCTTGGCACCTTCGGTGAATTCAATCTCCCAAGCCAAATTCGTCCTCGACTTCCTTCAACGTGTAGATACGGCTTTCCCCACGCCGGACGCGTTCGAGTTCCTGCTCTGCAAGATAGATGTCCTCGAGATCTTCCAGATGCTCCTCGATCGCCTGCCGGATATAGAACGTCGCCGTCCGTCCCGTGCGAGCAGCGAGAGCCTGCAATCTTTCATAAGTCTCGTCGGGGAGACGGATTGCCGTTTGCTTGGCCATGACAATTTTCCATGTGGGATACGTGTATACCATATAGCATGGTCAGGGTTCGACTTCCAGAACCGTTTGGCAGCCCTACCCCTGCCACCGCCCGTCCGCCTTCATCGCCTCGATCTCGCGGATCGCCTTCTCCCTCTGGCGCTCCCGGCGGATGATATCTGTCACTGCCGCATCGTCGGATTTGTCGGTGTAGCGGAATTCGCTGTCAGCGTAGCGGTTGATCTCCTGCATCACCATGTCGAGCGTAATCGGCCCGCGCAGCTCCTCGATCATCGCCTTCTTCTCGTCATACGCCTTGTGCATGAAAGCTTCCGGCGCGACGAACCAGTCGTCGGGCAGTTCCACGTCCATCGCCCGCATCTTGACCGCATCGGTGATGTTCTTGATCGCCCGGCCCGTAAAGCGCGGCTCCGCCTCCTTGATCATGTGCAGATAGGAGCCGACATCGGCCAATGTCTCGATCCTGCCTTCCTCCTTCTCGTAGCGCTCCCAGACGGCAAGCAAGCCCTCTTCCTTCGGACGGGCATGTTCTGCGTAGGATTGCGAGACGGCCTTTTTGATCTCCTGGCCGGCAAACAGCTGGTGTTCTCCAAGCGGGATCTTGTGATTCTTGCCGACCAGCATGGCGAAGATGTCGATATAATCGCCTTCCGACTGCGGCCCATCGACCAGCCAACGGGCGCCGGCGCGCTGCCGCAGGGCGTCATCGACGTTCTCGGGATAGTTGGAGAACATGCCGAAGGTGCAGTTGCCGCGGATCACCGTCGAAGCGCCGGCAAAGCTTTCCATCAGCACCGCCGTCACCTCGTGCTGGCCGGCAGACGCCCGGTCGTCCGAGCGCTTGGCCGCCACCTGGTCGACATCGTCGATTGTTCCGAAACCGATGGCGCGCGGATTGATGACGTTGTTGACGAATTCCTTGCAGTTCTGCCCCGATTTTCCCTGATAGGAGGAGATCTGGTCGACGCCGAAATTCTCGTAGTGGAAGGCATAACCGGCGATCTCGCAGTAGTCGTTGAGCAGACCGGCCAGCATCTGGATCAGGATCGTCTTGCCGGTCCCCGGCATGCCGTCGCCGATGAAGGTGAAGAGGAACCCGCCGAGTTCGACGAACGGGTTCATCTGCCGGTCGAAGTCATAGGCCATCAGCATCTTGGCGAGCTTCAGCGCCTGATATTTGGCGATGTGGTTGCCGATGATCTCTTCCGGCTTCTTGAAGGTCATCACCAGAGGCTTGCGCTTCTGCCCCGGCGCCACATCGAAGCCGTTGAGCGTGAAATCGTCCTGATCGAGGCGGATATGGACGTTCTCGAAGCTCGCAAGCCCGGTGAACCGCGCCTTGCGGCCGATCAGCCCCTCGATGGCAAGCCGGGCAAAAGCCCGCGCCCGGCTGGTCAGCGCCGCATCGTCCGGTGCACCGGCGATGGTCTTGTCCAAGGCCGAGATCATGCCTTTCAGCGCATCCTGCGGCGTGTCGAACAGGAAATCCGGCTCCGTTCCGTCCTCGACCGGCTCGCCCTCGCCTGCAAGCGTCGCGCCGAGATAGGCCGCGAAGGTGAAGGCAGCGATATAGGCCGATGCCGACAGAAGCGCCTTGAACTGGGTGGCATCCTCGCCCGATAGCGGCGCGGTCGCGTTGCGCGATTGCAGCCCTTCCAGATTGCTCTGGCGGGCAAACACATCGGCGACGGCAAGCGCCACCTGGACGCCGCGCCGCGAACGATAGAGCAGCGTATGCTGGGCCGGAGACATCAGCGGATCGGCTGACCGTACCGACTGAATGGTCTTTATCAGCTCCACCTCGCGGGTGCGTCGCTGGCCGCCGGTCGAGACCGTGGAAACGAAGCGGCGGCCGGTCCCGGCCAGCGCCGTTCCCGCGGACGGATCGTCCGCCTCCAGAATGATCAGCCGGGTGACCAATCCCTGCGCCACCGCCTGATGTTTGGCAATGTCGTCCTCATGCAGCGTCGTCAAGCCCGCGTTCAGTGACATTGTCCTACACCTCGCTGATGACCTGGTTTCCGGAAATCACATGCACCTTGTAGTCGCCGAACACCTGCGCCGCATCGCCAGCGGCATAGAGCGCCTGGTAAGCGTCGTGCGGCACCAAAGCGTGCTTCTCGTAGGAGCTGACGCCCATGCGCGTCGCTTCGAGATTGTCGGTATCGATATGGAACTCTTCCGACGCCGGCGTCGACGAGAAAAAACCGCGCTGGGCCGGCCGTTCGGCCTTGGAAAACACTTCCTGCACCGTCCAGGTCAGAAGCCAGGCGTTTTCGGTCTTGCGGACCTTGGAGAGGATGTCGTTGATCTTGGCATTGTTCTCGGTAATGCCAGCCGAGTAGAACGGTCCAAGCACGATGCGCCGCAGCTGCTTGGGATGCAGTTCCGGAAAATCCTTGTCGAGATTGGTGGCGATCGTCACCGGCGTCAGCGAGTAGGCGCTGTTCTTCAGCGCAAAATCGTCGAAACGGCTGGCAAATTCCGGATTGAGAAGTCCGCCGATCGGCAACGGAATGTCCGTCTCCGGATTAAGCTTGCCGTCCGGCGTCACCAGCAGCTTGGCGATCTTTTCCGAGGAATCCTCGATCGTGGCCATATAGACCATGGGCAAGGTGCTTGCGCCATCGAAGGCGCCCCAGCAGACGACGTAATAAGGACGCATGGTCTTCGGATTGACGGCAACGCGGATCGTCTCGGGCATGATGAAGGGCGAGAAGATATCGCCCTTGCCGATCTGCTCGAGATAGAGCCGCTCGGCCATGCGTGACTGCAGCTCCGTCGGAAATGCTTTCTGGCGCAGGATGAAATCGGCCATTTCCTGTCGCAGCGCGTCTGCGACCGGAATGCCAGACAGCCGCTTTTCGGCCGATTGCCGATCGTTTTCCAGTTCCAGCACATTCTGGAACACCGGAAAGCCGCTTTCCGCCCGTGAAATCCGGAACTGCTCGATGAAGCCGATGCGGTTTTCCCAGCAGGAGAACGACGCCTTCAGCCGCGCCAGATAGGGCACGACTACCTCGCCCACCACCGTGTTGCGATAAAGCGGCGAGTTGCGATCACCCAGAAAAATCTCAAGCCCGCCGAGCGCTGCCCGGATCGAGGCAAAATACTGGCCGACGGCGCCTTCTGATGCGGCGTTCATGATGTCCACCCTCCCCTTGAGGGGGAGGGTGGGAGCGAAGCTCCGGGGCGGGGTGACCTTCCGCGACATCCAACTGTCACCCCCACCCGCGCGTTCCGCGCGACCTCCCCCCTCAAGGGGGAGGTAGAAGCCGCCATGCGGCTAGAATGGAACAACCCATCCCACTTTCGATCAAACGGCATCATCGTGGACGACAATCACGATTTCACGTAATTCGCCGAATTGTGCTTGTCCATCACCGCCTGGAACCGCCGCGCGAACGCGTCGTCGGCGAGCTTCTTGCGGCGCTGGATGTCCTGCGTCGAGAGCATGTTCTTCTCGTGCATTTCCAGGAGATCGCCGATGTGCCGCTGCGAGGCCGAGCCGATGCCGGCCATGGTTTCTTCCGCCGCCGTATCGACCTGGCTGCCGAGCGTGTTGATCTTGTGGGCGACGTCCTGTTGGGCCGCCGTCTTCAGCGAATCTTCCAGCGCCTTGTAGAGTACGATGCGCTGCTCGGTATCGATCGTCAGCTTGTTGATCAGCGTATTCTGCGCGGCGATCTGGTTGTTGAGGCTGTCGACGAAGGTCTGGAACATCGAGGTGTAGCGCTCGTAGGTCTGGCTCTCGGCCAGGAGTTCCTGCTCCTTGGCCTGCTTCTCGTTGTATTCGGTCGCCAATACCGAACGCTCACCTTCGAGCTGGGTGCGGGAAATCTGGTCGGTGGAGGCAGCAATCCTGTTCTCGATGTCCATCAGAAGCGGGTTCAGTTCCTCGATCCGCTTCTGGGTGTCCTGCAGGTTTGCCATCGTGCCCTTGCGGCGCTCGATCACCTGCAGCAGGCTTGCCTCCGAGGTCTTGTAGCGCTGGTCGAGAACGCCCTTCTGTTCCTTCAGGATACCGACGATCGTATCGGATTTGGAAAGCAACTCCTGCAGATTGCCGGCGAGCGACATGTTGCGGACGCGGTCGGTGCGCATGCGCTGCGCGCTCTGCTTGGAAAAAATGCCGATGAACTTCTCGTAACCGGTATAGCTCTTCATGCTCTCGAATTCGGCGCCGAAAACGTTGGTGGCGTCTTCCAGGCCGATGATCAGGTCGGCAATGTTGCCTTCCATCACCTTCTGCTGGTTGATGACGTCCTGGATGCGGGCATTCTCGATATCGAAATTCGCGTCGCCCAGTTTGGTATCGGACTTGGCGAACTGGTCGAGCACGACAGCCGACTGATTCATCTTGCCGCGCATCTGTTCGACGATGCCGCGCGTTTTCTCGATTTCGCTCTCAAAATTCTGAAGTGTCGCCATCGGTTTTCCCCCTGGTTGCTCCGGTGCAGACGTACCGCGCAGCTTAATTATTCAGTCGTGACATCAGCTTATATAATGGGAGCGGTGATTTGAAGCACAAGGGCTTCAACCGTTGATTTTCAGTTGCACACCCCCTCGCCGGCAACCTGCCTTTCGGGGAACACCCTATTTCGTAGCCGTCGTCTTTAAATAAGCAATGACGTTTTCTATATCCTGCGGTTTCTTCAGCCCCGGAAAGGTCATCTTCGTGCCGGGAACCATCGCCTTCGGGCTGAGAAGATATTCCGAAAGCTCGTCCTCGCTCCAGACCTTGCCATCCTCGCCAAAGGCTTTCATGGCGCTTGAGTAGCTATAGCCCGCAAAGGTTGCAACCGGACGGCCGATGACGCCCATCAGGCTCGGGCCGACCCTGTTCACGGGCTCGCTCGCGGTATGGCAGACGCCACATTTCTTGAAGACCTGCGCGCCAGCCTCCGCATCGCCGGCGGCGTGGGCAAGGCCCGCTCCAAGACAGAGAAAAAGGCTGAGTGAAACGAAACGCAGAGACATGGACAGCTTCCCCGAACGTGGACAGGATCGCCGCCATCATGGCACGGCACAGCCACCCGGCGATAGCCCGCCTCAGCCCTCGTTCATCTTGTCTTCCCAATGGCGGCGGCAATAGACCACGTATTTCTCGTTGCCGCCGACATCGACCTGGGCGCCTTCGCGCACGATGTTGCCCTCGGCATCCATTCGCGCCACCATGGTCGCCTTGCGGCCGCAATGGCAGATCGTGCGAACTTCGCGCATCTCGTCGGCGATCGCCAGCAGCGCCATCGAGCCGGGAAAGAGCTTGCCCTGGAAATCCGTGCGCAACCCGTAGGCCATCACGGGAATGCCGATGCGATCGGCGATGCGCGCCAGTTGCCAGACCTGATCTTCACCGAGGAATTGGGCTTCGTCGACGAAAACGCAGGCGATCGTCTCTTCGGCATGCAGCCGTTCGATCAGGGCATAAAGGTCGTCATCGTGATGGAAGGAGATGCCATCCTCGCTGAGCCCGATGCGCGAGGACACCCTCCCTTTACCCGCCCGGTCGTCGAAGGCGGCGATCAGGATGACCGTGCGCATGCCGCGCTCGCGGTAATTATAGGACGCCTGCAGGAGCAGGGTCGATTTGCCGGCGTTCATGGTGGCGTAGCTGAAATACAGTTTTGCCATGGCGTCCTCTTCTGTATGCTGTCGATTGTTCATGAACAGACCGGGCGAGGAAGGCCAGAGCGCAAGCGCAAAAGTCACAGAAAATCGAGGGCAGGCGGCAGAACATGAGCAATGCGACATCCCGCGTCGTTTTACGCGGGCGTGTCCGGCGAATGTGCCAATACAATCGCAGGCAACACCAGGGCGCTTGAATTGGCGGACATTTGGTGATTGGCTAAATCACAAAAGCAGGGGAATGATAACGATGAACAGACTGACACTGAAATTCATGCTGACCGCAGCCGTATCGCTGGCCGCGCTGACTGCGAACGCCAATGCCGCCGAGCCGGAAAGCTGTGGCACCGTGCGGTTCGCCGATGTCGGCTGGACCGACATTACCGCGACCACCGCGACTGTTTCCACCATCCTCAAGGGCCTTGGCTACGCGACGGACATCAAGGTCCTGTCGGTACCGGTCACCTACCAGTCGCTGAAAAACAAGGACATCGACGTCTTCCTCGGCAATTGGATGCCGACACAGGAAAATGACGTTCGTCCCTTCCTCGACGACAAGTCGGTCGAATCCTTCGGTCCGAACCTTGAGGGCGCCAAGTACACGCTGGCGACCAACGCCAAGGGTGCCGAACTCGGCATCAAGGATTTCAAGGATATCGCCGCCCACAAGGACGAACTGGAAGGCAAGATCTACGGCATCGAGCCGGGCAATGACGGCAACCGCCTGATCATCGACATGATCGACAAGGACACCTTCGGCCTCAAGGGCTTCGAAGTTGTGGAATCCTCGGAACAGGGCATGCTGGCGCAGGTTGCCCGCACCGAGAAAGACGGCGCTCCGGTCGTCTTCCTCGGTTGGGAGCCCCATCCGATGAATGCCAATTTCAAGCTGACATACCTGTCCGGCGGCGACGATATCTTCGGCCCCAACTTTGGCGGCGCCACCGTGTTCACCAATGTTCGCGCCGGCTACACCACCGAATGCCCGAATGTCGGCAAGCTGATCACCAACCTGAAATTCTCGCTTCCGATGGAAAACGAGATCATGGGCAAGATTCTCAATGATGGCCAGGATCCGGAAGCCGCTGCGACCGCATGGCTGAAGGCCAATCCGACGGCGATCGACCCCTGGCTCGCCGGTGTCACCACGAAGGACGGCGGCGAAGGTCTGCCAGCGGTCAAAACCGCGCTCGGTCTCTGATCGACAGACGAAGGCGGGGCAGAGTCCCCGCCTTTTTTAAAAGCACATCCGCCCCATCATCGACCTCAAGAACCAGGCGAATCTCCGTGGAATGGCTCACCGACCCTGAAAGACGCATCCCCATTGGCCGCTGGGCGAAGGATTTCTTCACCTGGCTGACCACCAATTTCGAAAGCTTTTTCGATCACCTGTCCGCCCTGCTGTCGGGTGTCGTCAACATTATCCTCTGGATATTGCAGACGCCGCACCCGCTGATCGTGGTGGCCGTGGTGACGGCAGCGTCCTACTGGTTCCGCCGCTCCATTGGCGTCACGGTGTTCACGCTGCTGGGCCTGCTCTTGATCATCAATCTCGGCTACTGGAAAGCAACGACTGAAACGCTGGCCCTGGTCCTGGCCGCCAGCGCGGTCAGCATGGCCGTCGGTATTCCGCTCGGCATTGCCGCGGCACGGCGTGCCTGGGTTTACGCCGTGATGCGGCCGATCCTCGACCTGATGCAGACGATCCCGACCTTCGTCTATCTGATACCGGCCCTTGTTCTGTTCGGCCTCGGCATGGTGCCGGGCCTGATCGCAACAGTGATCTTCGCCATTCCGGCACCGATCCGGCTCACCCGCCTCGGCATCATCTCGACGCCGCCATCGCTGGTGGAGGCGGCGGTCTCCTTTGGCGCGACGCCATCGCAGGTCCTGCGCAAGATCGAACTGCCGTTTGCCATGCCGCAGATCATGGCCGGCCTGACGCAGACCATCATGCTGTCGCTGTCGATGGTGGTCATCTCGGCGCTTGTCGGCGCAGCCGGTCTGGGCGTTCCCGTGGTGCGGGCGCTGAATACGGTCAACATCGCCATGGGCTTTGAATCCGGCCTCTGTATCGTCATTCTCGCGATCATTCTCGACCGCCTGTTCCGTTCGTCCGATGAAGGAGAAGGCGCATGACCGAAGCCGTCGTTTTCAAGAATGTCGACATCATCTTCGGCAACAAGCCGGAAGCCGCCATCGCCATGGTCGATCAGGGCAAGACCCGCGACGAAATCGGCGCTGCGACCGGGCTGGTGCTCGGCGTCGCCGACGCATCGCTGACCATCACTGAGGGCGAAATCCTCGTGCTGATGGGACTGTCTGGCTCGGGCAAGTCGACCCTGCTGCGCGCCGTCAATGGCCTGGCGCCGGTCGTGCGCGGCGAAGTGCAGGTGAAGACCGGGCACGGAATGATCAATCCGTACAAGACCAGTGCCAAGTCGCTGCGCGACTTCCGCATGCATGATGTCTCGATGGTGTTCCAGCAATTCGCATTGCTGCCCTGGCGCACCGTCGAGGACAATGTCGGCTTCGGGCTGGAACTTGCCGGCGTGCCGGACAAGGAACGCAAGGATCGTGTCGCCGAACAGCTGGAACTGGTCAACCTGACGAAATGGGCCGGCCGCCAGGTCAAGGAACTCTCCGGCGGCATGCAGCAGCGTGTCGGCTTGGCCCGCGCCTTTGCCACCGGCGCACCGATCCTTCTGATGGATGAGCCATTCTCGGCGCTCGATCCGCTGATCCGGACCCGGCTTCAGGACGAACTGCTGGAATTCCAGCGGCGGCTGAAAAAGACCATCCTGTTCGTCAGCCACGATCTCGACGAAGCCTTCCGCATCGGCAACCGCATCGCCATCATGGAAGGCGGACGCATCATCCAGTGCGGCACGCCGCAGGATATCGTCAAGAACCCGGCCAACCAATATGTCGCCGATTTCGTCCAGCACATGAACCCGATCACCATGCTGACCGCGATGGACGTCATGAGCCAGGGTGTCAACCGCACCGACAGCGCCGCCGGCGTCTCGGCGACCGCCAAGCCGACAACGCCGCTGATCGACATTCTCGATGCCATGTCGCGTCAACCCGGCAGCATCGGCGTCGTCGAAAATGGGGCCATCGTCGGCACCATCAACGCCCAGAACGTCGTGGAAGGCCTGACGAGGCACCGCAACAAGAGTTGACCGGTCGAGCCTGAATGCCGCTATAAGTGACGCCCGGACGCAATCGTTCCGGGCGTTTCGCATTCGAACACGAGGCAAAGCCGATGGCCGACAAACCTTCCGTCCTGCGCGAAACAGACGACGAGGCACGCAGGCTTGCCCGCGTTCTGCTGCGCTCGGCTCGCCACGCCGCCATCGCCGTCATTGAACCGGGAAGCAGCGGTTTTCCCTTCGTCAGCCGTGTGCTCCTCGGCATCGATACCGACGGGACGCCGGTCATTCTGGTCTCCGCCCTGTCGACACATACGCAGGCGCTCGCCGCCGATAGCCGCTGCTCGCTGCTGACAGGCGAAATCGGTAAGGGCGATCCGCTCGCCCATGCCCGGCTGACAGTCCAGTGCGAGGCGGAAAAGGTCGAGCGCGACAGCCCACCCCATACGCGCATCCGCGAGCGCTTCATCCGCCGCCATCCGAAAGCGCAGCTCTATGTCGATTTCCCGGATTTCGCCTTTTTGCGGCTCACGCCGCTGAAGGCCAGCCTCAATGGCGGCTTCGGCCGGGCCTATGCGCTTGACGGCGAGGACCTGCTCATCCGCTCTCCGGCAATCGACGATCTTGCCGCGATGGAAACCCGGGCGATCGTCCACATGAACACCGACCATTCCGATGCGGCAAACAGATATGCAAAGGCCTATTGCAAAGCAAAGGGCACGGGCTGGCGAATCTGCGGCCTCGATGCCGCCGGGATCGATCTGGCGTCGGGCGACCAGCTGAAGCGACTGGAATATGAGCAACCCCTACAATCTGAGGGGGAGTTACGGACAATGCTGGTAAAACTTTACGGTTAACTAACCCTCACCTACCCCGAATTCTTGTAGTGGGAGGTTGTCCTTTTATTCATCACGTCTAATTATCTCATATTCACATTCATAACCAAGCGTGATGTGAACTTCGCATGGAGTACCGAATGCAAACGATCTCTCCTCAGAAACACGGTAAGGCTGAAATAGCTGCGGAGTTTCTGTCGGCTATGGCCAACCCGAAGCGTCTGCTGATTCTCAGTTCACTGGTGAACGAGGAAATGGCTGTCGGCGCCTTGGCAAACCAGGTCGGCCTCAGCCAGTCTGCCCTGTCGCAACATCTCTCGAAACTGCGTGCCCAGAATCTCGTCACCACCCGTAGGGATGCGCAGACGATCTACTATTCGAGTTCTTCGGATGCCGTCCTGAAAGTATTGAAAACACTGAAGGATATCTACGGCGACGAAAGCAGCGCGACCGAACGCGTCGCCCAGCGCCGTACCGCCTGATACAGTTCGGGGCCGCGTGCCGGCCCCGAACTGTCCAGACCGTGGACCTTGCCTTGAAGCATCATTGCCGCGGCATCCATCCTTCACGTTTACGCGCCTTTGAGACTTGGCATGCAGTATCTGCGCCATGGACACGACAGACAAAAACCGGCTGGCGGCCGCAGCGACCGTCAAATGGGCCGTGCTTGGGACAGGCGCAATCGCCTCGACCTTTGCCGACGACATCCGGCTGGCTGAAAATGCCGAGCTTGTTGCCGTGTGTTCACGGACGGTCGAAGCCGCCACCAATTTTTCGCAACGCGTCGGCCCCCTTCGCATCATCGCGGATATCGAGGCCCTGGCCGGTGACCCTCTGGTTGACGCCGTCTACCTGGCCACGCCGAATACCGCTCATTTCGACCAGGCATGGACGCTGTTGAACGCAGGAAAACCTG
The DNA here is from genome assembly GCF_017873135.1 of Rhizobium herbae. Lineage (GTDB taxonomy): Bacteria > Pseudomonadota > Alphaproteobacteria > Rhizobiales > Rhizobiaceae > Pararhizobium > Pararhizobium herbae. The sequence goes on from NZ_JAGGJV010000009.1 coordinate 182,693, forward strand.
TTCTCATCGAAAAGCCGCTTGTCACAATGGCCGCGCAGGCGCGATCGCTTGCCGAACTGGCAGCAAACCAGCAGACCTTCGCGATGGAAGGTCTCTGGACCGTCTTCCTGCCGGCGATCGACCGGGTGCGCAGCCTTCTGGCAGACAATACCATCGGCGCAATCACCGGCATCCGCGCCGAGCTTGCCTATGCAAAGACCTTCGACGGCAACAGCCGCTTTTTTTCGCAAGTGCTCGGCGGCGGCTCTCTTCTCGACCTAGGCATCTATCCGATCGCGCTGGTGCTGGCGCTGTTCGGCTCTCCGCAATCGATCGCAGGTCGCTGGCTTGCAGCGCCCACGGGCGTCGATATGTCGGCAGACATCCGGCTTGGCTTCGGCGCCTTCGAAGCATCAATCTCCTGCGGCTTCGATCGCAATGGTGGCAATCGCTTCATCATCGAAGGCGAGGCGGGCAGACTCGTCATTGATGCGCCTTTTCTGCGAGCAAACCGTATCCTGGTGACGAGAAATCGTCTTGCCAACTACGTCGCGGCACCACCCCGTTCCGGCCGCCTGTCTCGTGCCATCAGCAAAATTGCGCGCAGATTGCCCCTGCCCGGCCTCACGGTCCACGAACACGGATTTCCCGGCAGTGGGCTGCAGTTCGAGATCGAAGCTGCAAGCAAGGCCATATTGGAGGGAAAGCGCGAGCACCCGCTGATGCCGCTTGGCGCCAGCATCGCTGCCCTCGACATCATCGAAACCATTCTGGCGCAGCGCGCATCATAGCGCGGTCGGCGTATGATCCCGCCTGCCGGCGTTGAGCGCCAGCACGATATCCGTCAGATGCAGCGCGGTCTCGCCGGAAAAGAACGGCTTGGTGCCTGTCCTGATCGCGTCCGCCTGCACCGCGATGCCGCGCACGAAATCGATCTGCGACGGATAGGCCGGGAGGACGCTTTTCTCCGCAGCGTGCGGATAGGATACGGACTTTCCGGCGGTGAGACGAAACGGGAATTTCCGCTGAAACTGCCATTCGAGACGCTCGATCAGGCGATGCAACAGCGGCCGTCCGGCGCCTGCCAGTTCGACATGGATCGGCGAGCGATTGTCCCAGAGATCGCGCACGACGATCGTCCCCTTGTCGCCGACGATCGTCAGCGACCGATCCCTGGGTGCCGCAAGTCCACTTGTCAGACGCGCGACAAGACCCGACCGGAAGGTCAGGCAACCGACGGAAAAATCCGGCCCGAGCGCGAGGGCTTCGGTCCCCGGCCCCTTGTTCGGAAAGGTGAGCGCCGAAAAGGCCGCGACATTGGCCACCGGCCCGAACAGCGATACGAGCCAGCTTGTCGCATAGCCGGCATGCTCCAAGGTGCAACCGATCTCGAATTCATGGACGGCCGGCCATTTCGCGCCCGAGCGGCTGCGCCATTCCTGCCATTTGTCGAGAAAGACCGGCCCGTCCTCCATTTCGGCATAGGCAAGGCGCGGCGTGCCGATGACACTGGAGGCAAGGATGTCGGCGCAATGGGCGCGGGCGTCGCTGAGCGCATTGGCCGGTGCGCCCGCCAGGATCAACCCATTCTCCGCTGCGAGACCGACCAATTCGCGCGCCTCGTCCACCGTCATCGCCAGCGGCTTCTCGCAATAGACATGCTTTCCCGCAAGCAGCGCCGCCTTGTTGACGGCGTGATGGCTTTCCGGTGGCGTCAGGTTGACGACGATGGCAACGGCAGGATCGGCGAAGGCTTCATCGGCCGAGGCAAAGGCGCGGACCTTCCAATAGTCGCTGAACTGGCGCAGCCGGGCGGGATCGACATCCCAGACACCGGCCAGCCGTAATTGCGGATGGTTTGCCAGCGTCGTCATGTAATAGTCGGCAACGAAACCCGTGCCAATGAAAGCGATGCCCGTCCGTCCGCTCATCGCGCATCCGCCAGGAAGGACGCGATGTAGACCAGGGGCGCGTTCCAGTTGATCGTCATCTCGTTCGTCCCCCAGGACATGATGTCGTCTATATAGCAGGTCTGCGGCCGGCAGCCCTTGAGACGTGCCTTGGCGACATCGTCGACCAGCGTCGAATTCGGCCCGCCAGCCAGGGTACCGACGGGAGGATTGGGCAATGCATCGTCGATCTGATGGGCATACCAGCGGCTGTGCTGGTTCTTCGCAAAAACGCTGCCGTAACCCGTGACATAGGAGATGTTCATCGCATTCCGCCCGAAGATATAGTCCATGCTTTCGCGCACGCTGTCGAGAAACGGTCGCTCGCCCGTCAGGTCATAGCCGGCCGAAACGACGATCATGTTCTGCAGGATGAGCTGGTTTGATCCCCAGTCATAGCGATTGTCGGCCGGCCGGTAGATATGCCCGAACGGCTCCTTCTTCTGCAGGCCGATGAAGTTTTTGGCGGCGGACACCACCGATGCGCGGATCATCGCCTTGTCGTCTTCGGGAAGATTATCGCCGTAAAGTGCGAGGTCGAGACGGCCGAGACCCGCGACGCTGCGCCAGTCGAAGGCGCCGACGGCAGGAAAGACCGGCCCCGCCCAATAGGTCGAGGCTTTCAACGTCGTCAGATATTTGGCCTCGCCCGTGGTGATATAAAGCTCGGCGGCGGCCCAGTAGGTTTCATCGGTGATATCGGTGTCGCCATAGTCACCGCCACCCTGATGGCCATCCGAATCCGGCGCATAGAGAACCGGATTGGCGGCAGCGGCCAGCCAGGCCTTTTGCGCCGCGGCCAGGAGTTGCTTGGAAAACACTTCATCATACGACGCAAAAAGCCGCGCGCCTTGCGCGGCAGTGGCGGCGAGATTGAGCGTTGCTGCCGTCGACGGACGATGCAGGGCGCGCAGCTCCGGATCGAGATGCGGCGGCATAGGTACCTCGGTCCATTTCGTATCGTGAACCTTGTGATGCACCATACCGGCCAGCGGCTGGCCGTCGGGCACCATCATCTTCATCAGGAATTCGAGTTCCCAACGTGCCTCGTCCAGAATGTCGGGAATACCGTTGCCGTTCTCCGGGATGCGCGACAGGCTGTCGCTCATAACCGGCGACGCACCCTTGCCGTAGACCAGGCCCCGTTCGAACGTGCCGAGAAGCTGTGCCACGGCAATACCGCCGTTGACCACGTATTTGCCCTGGTCGCCCGCGTCGTACCAGCCGCCGGACACGTCGAGTGTGTAGTCGCACGTCCAGTCCTTGCCGTAGAGCTTTGCGGCCACCTTGCCGGTAAGGCAGGTGACCTGGCTATCGCCCCGGTTCGGGCTCTCCTGCACATGCCCGGCAGGACGGGCATAGGCTTCGCCGGCGATGTCCCCCTTGATCTTGATGCCGCTGCGCTGCGGATAGAACCATGACAGCGCGTCGACGCGCAATTTACCGTAGACATCATGGCCGACAGAGAATGGATAACTCTTCTTGTCGCCGACGATCAGGCGGTACCCCTCGCCAGCGGTTGCAAAGGCCGAGAAATCGGCGATCTGGGTGTCTGCGCCAACCGTTTCGTCAAAGCCGGCAGGCGCCGCCACGCCCTCGCCGACCACCATGCCCGCCGCATCTTCAAGCTTGAATGGCAGCGGCTCGGCGGCGTCCGACAGGATCGTCGCCCGCTTCGGTCCATCGAGGAAATAGCCTGCCTGGTTGACCAGCGCCGGCAGGGCGTGCATCGCGTCCCTGGCAGCCGACGTGATCTCGTCGGATTTCGCCTCGTTTATCGCCACGTCGTCGAGGCAGACGCGCCAGGACTTTTCCGCTCCCCCCAACTGGAAAATGATCTGCGCCGGCTCGGCTTCCGTCGCCTGGAAAACGGCTGAAAACTCCGCCTTTCCCGCTTTGGTCTCGGCGTTGAACGTCGCCTGCGCTGTCCACGGCTCCGCATTGCGTTGAACCATGATTGGAAAGGAATGCCGTTCCCTGGCTTCCATCGCCACCGTCACACGGTAGGATGTACCCGGTGAAAACTCCAGGTCGTTGACACCGAGCAACCGGTCCCAGGGCTCGCCGCCAGCCTCGACGTCCGCGCACAGTTTGCCGCGTTCACGCGACAAGGCAACGCCGCCGGTGGCCCAGAAGCCGTCCTGTCCCTTTTCAAAGGCACCATCGGCAATCATGTCGGCCGCGCCCGCCGGCCCGGTGAGGCAAACGAAGAGCGCGAGCACGAGGCTGGCTGGAATTTTTGGCAAGGTCTCTATCCTGAGCCCGGGTTTCGGGGAACGCGGCGCCACTCTGCTGCAAACAGGTTAAACTTCGGAAAAGACAGGGCTGCAAGCCTTGTTTCCAAATGTTTCCGCCCGAAGGATTCTCGACTTTCGCCAGCCCGGAAACCCGTTCGGTCGTTGCTGGGCCAAGACTTGACCCGGAAAGGCGCCCTGATAGTTTGACCGGCAGGTAAAGATTCACCTCATCCATCTGGACTTGGCCGCCAGACATAAAAAACGCCACGGAGAATACGATGTCGAACCGCCTCAATGCCACGCCCAACGATCTCAGCGCCTTCTGGATGCCCTTTACGGCCAACCGGCAGTACAAGAAAGAACCGCGCATGTTCGTCAAGGCGAAGGACATGCACTACACCACACACGACGGCCGCCAGGTGCTTGACGGAACCGCGGGCCTCTGGTGCGTGAACGCCGGCCACTGCCGCCCCCTGATCACCGAAGCCATCCGCGAACAGGCGGGCGAGCTCGACTATGCCCCCGCCTTCCAGCTCGGCCATCCCAAGGCCTTCGAACTGGCAAACCGCCTCATCGACATCGCGCCCGACGGCATGGAGCATGTCCTCTACACCAATTCGGGCTCTGAATCGGTCGAGACCGCGCTAAAGGTAGCGCTGGCCTATCACAAGGTGAAGGGCCAGGGTTCGCGAACCCGCCTGATCGGCCGCGAGCGCGGCTATCACGGCGTCAATTTCGGCGGCATCTCCGTCGGAGGCATCGTTTCCAACCGCAAGATGTTCGGCACGCTGCTCTCCGGCGTCGATCACATGCCGCACACCCACCTGCCGGAAAAGAACGCCTTCACCAAGGGCGAGCCGGAACATGGCGGCGACATCGCGACCGAACTGGAACGCATCGTCACGCTGCATGACGCCTCGACCATCGCCGCCGTCATCGTCGAGCCGGTCGCAGGCTCCACCGGCGTCCTCATCCCGCCGAAGGGTTATCTGCAGAAACTGCGCGAGATCTGCACCAAGCATGGCATCCTGTTGATCTTCGACGAAGTCATCACCGGCTACGGCCGTCTCGGAACGCCGTTCGCGGCGCAATATTTCGACGTCAAGCCGGACATGATCGTCACCGCCAAGGGCCTCACCAACGGCGTCATCCCGATGGGTGCGGTGTTCGTCACCGCTGAAATCCATGATGCCTTCATGAGCGGTCCGGAGCACATGATCGAGTTCTTCCACGGCTACACCTATTCCGGCAATCCGATCGCCTGCGCCGCGGCTCTCGGCACCCTCGACACCTACCGCGACGAAGGCCTTTTGACCCGCGGTGCCGAGCTTGCGTCCTACTGGGGCGACGCGCTGCATTCGCTGCGCGATTGCCCGCATGTCATCGACATCCGCAACATCGGCCTGATCGGTGCCATCGAACTGGCGCCGATTGCCGGCGAGCCGACCAAGCGCGCCTTCTCGGCCTTCCTGAAGGCCTATGAAAGCGGCTACCTGATCCGCACCACCGGCGACATCATCGCCCTTTCGCCACCACTGATTATCTCAAAGGCCGAGATCGACGAACTGATCGACGGTATTCGCAAGGTGTTGGAGAGCAACATCTGACTGAGCCTCTGAAGGCGATGGGAACCGGCTGTCGGGCGAACAGTTTCGCAGCCGTTTTTTTTATAAGTGAAACGAACATTCCGTGAGCATACCGACACGCCATCCCTTCGAGTTCGACCCGACCTACGGGATGACACTTGACGCGCTTCTGGCGATCGTTCCGCCCGAGGTGCCGGCCGGTTTCGATACCTTCTGGGGCGGTCGCTATGCCCATGCGCTGACAGTGGACCCCAAGCCGACGATCAGCGAAAGCGCGACCAGCCATCCGAACTGGCTGGTCCGTGACATCACCTACACATCGACGGACGGCTTTTTGATCGGTGGCTGGCTGCTAGTACCGCGCGATGGCCCGGTGCGGCGCGGGCTTGTCGTCGGTCACGGCTATGGCGGGCGGGATGCGCCGGACTACGACATTCCCGTCGAGGAGACGGCGATCCTGTTTCCCTGCTTTCGCGGCCTGTCGCGAAGCGCCCGCAAACCGATATCGCCGGATGCCGCCTGGCATGTCCTGTGTGATATCGACAAGCCGGAGCGCTATGTCATCGGCGGCTGTGTCGAGGATCTCTGGGTGGCCGTATCCGCGCTGGCGGCAATTTTTCCACAGACCGATGGCCGGATTGGCTACAGCGGCATCAGCTTTGGCGGCGGCATCGGCGCGCTGGCCATCCCCTTCGACACACGCATCGATCGCGGCCATCTGATCGTTCCGACATTCGGCAACCGCCCACTCTGGTTGACCCTTACGACCATAGGCAGCGCCGCGTCCGTCCAGGCCTATCGAAGAAGACATCCCGATGTGCTGGAGACGCTGCGTTTCTTCGACGCGGCAACGGCGGCATCGCGCATCCGGATACCCATGCTGATGGCGGTTGCCCTGTTCGACCCGGCCGTCGCACCGCCCTGCCAATTTTCGGTGGCGAATGCCCTGCCGAAATCAAATTATAATGAAATCTTCATCCTAGACGCCGGGCATTTCGATTATCCTGAAGCAGAAGCGCAGCATGCTGCGCTAATGGCAAAAGTCGGGCAATTCTTCAGGACACCATGAACCGCGAATATCACCGCTGGTACAGTCCGCGACTCCATCGTGATATGGAGCTGCTGGTCTTTGGCCATGCCGGCTCGAAGGTACTGATGTTTCCGACGCGTGACGGACGTTTCTGGGAATATGAACAGCTCGGCGTGGTCGCCAGCCTCGCCGACAAGATCGAGGCCGGCCACCTTCAGCTCTATTGCATCGAGGGGCTGGCCAATGAAAGCTTCTACGACGGCCATCGCCATCCCGCCGCGCGCATTCGCCGCCATGCAGCACTCGAGGATTACGTCCTCAACGAAGTGCTGCCGCTGATGGCGCAGAAGAACCCGAATGGCTGCACCATTGTGCACGGATGCAGTCTTGGGGCCTTCCAGGCCGCCAGCCTGGTGTTCCGGCATCCGCATCTGTTTCGCAAACTCGTGGCCTTCTCCGGACGCTACGATTTGACCATGCAGGTCGAATCCTTCGGCAACCTGTTCCAGGGCTACTACGACGACGAAATCTATTTCCACACCCCGACACATTTCCTGCCGGGCCTCACCTGCGAGTGGCAGCTGGACAGGCTGCGCCAGGTCGATATCGTGCTGACCATCGGCGATGCCGATCCGTTTCTCGACAACAATCTCCATTTGACCCATCTGTTGACAGAAAGAGGTGTCCGCCACCAGCTGCACCGCTGGGATGGCCGGGCCCATCGTGGCTCCGCCTGGCGCAAGATGGCCGCCTTGTACATCTGAATGACATCTTTGGCAGTTTTGGATGGCTTGCGCCTTCCATCAGGGCCACCCTCCCCGCTATGGTGCCTCAATCTGAACAGGAGCCCATAATGCGTCCAACTCTCCCCGACCTCATCGACCAGGGCACAGGTCGCATACCCGCCGAGATCGTGCTCAAGGGGGGCCGCTTCTTCGATCTCGTCACCGGCGATCTTGTGGCCTCGGACATCGCCATCTGCGGCGACCGCATCGTCGGCACCTGCGGAACCTACGCGGGCGCCCGCGAGATCGACATCACCGGCAAGATCGTCGTTCCCGGTTTCATCGACACGCATCTGCACATCGAATCCTCGCTGGTCACGCCGCATGAATTTGATCGCTGTGTTCTGCCCTATGGTGTGACGACGGTGATCTGCGACCCGCACGAGATCGCCAATGTGCTCGGCACCGAAGGCATCCAATTCTTCCTCGATAGCGCACTCGAAACCATCATGGATATCCGCGTACAGCTGTCGAGCTGCGTGCCGGCGACGCACCTGGAAACGTCCGGCGCCAACCTGCCGATCGAAAAACTGCTGCCGTTCCGCGATCATGAAAAGGTCATTGGCCTTGCGGAATTCATGAACTTCCCGGGCGTCATCCACAAGGACCCGATTTGCCTCGCCAAGCTCGAAGCCTTTCAGGGCGGTCATATCGACGGACATGCGCCGCTGCTGCGCGGGCTCGATCTGAACGGCTATCTGTCCACCGGCATCCGCACCGACCACGAATGCACGACAGCTGAAGAGGCCCTCGAAAAGATCCGCAAGGGCATGCATATCCTTGTCCGCGAAGGCTCGGTCTCCAAGGATCTGCATGCGCTGATGCCGATCCTCACCGAGCGCCTGTCGCCGTTTCTGGCGCTCTGCACCGACGACCGCAATCCGCTGGATATCGCCGAACAGGGGCATCTCGACTACATGATCCGCGAGGCGATCACCCAAGGCGTGGAGCCCCTGGTGGTCTACCGCGCTGCCTCGATTTCGGCCGCGCGCGCCTTTGGCCTGCGCGACCGCGGCCTCGTCGCTCCGGGATGGCGGGCCGATCTGGTGGTGATCGACAGCCTCGAAAACGGCAAGGCCGAAAAGGTCTTTGCCGGCGGCCGTCTCGTCACGGACGACCTGTTTGACACCCGCCGCGCCGTTGCCCCCGTCGGCCTCGACAGCGTCAAGGCCGGTCATGTCAATGCCGCCGATTTCGGCGTGCCCTATGCCGAGGGCGAGACGTCGGTCATCGGCGTGCTGCCCGGCAAGATCATCACCGAACATCGCCGCTTCAAGCTGCCGGCTTCGGGCAATCAGGCCGGCGTCGATCTCGGCCGCGACATCATCAAGGTCGCCGTCATCGAGCGCCACGGCATCAACGGCAACCACGCCAACGGCTTCGTCCAGGGCTTCGGCCTGAAGAAGGGCGCCATCGCCTCGACCGTCGGCCATGACAGCCACAACATCTGCGTCGTCGGCGTCAACGAGGACGACATGGCGCTGGCCGCCAATCGCCTCGGTGAGATCAAGGGCGGCTTCGTCGTGGTCGAGGACGGCAAGGTGACCGGCGAAATCTCGCTGCCCGTTGCCGGCCTGATGAGCCTTGAGCCCTATGAAAGCGTGCGCGATACGCTGCACCACCTGCGCGAGGCCGCCTTCGCGCTGGGTGCAACGCTGCAGGAACCGTTCCTGCAACTGGCGTTCCTGCCCCTGCCGGTCATCCCGCACCTGAAGATTTCGGATATGGGTCTCGTGGATGTCGACAAGTTTGCGCTGATCGGGTGAGAATATTTGTCTTGGAATAACCTTGTGAACCGCCTAAATTTGCGGAGACAGGAGTTTGACATGACCAAGTTGGAACAGATCGAAAAATCGGTTTCCGAGCTCGACGCAAACGAGTTGCAGGCTTTTGCGACATGGTTCCGTGAGCTTCAGGCCGAGCGCTGGGATATCCAGTTTGAGCAGGATGCCAAGAGCGGCGCTCTGGATGCCCTGGCGGATGGTGCTCTTGCGGAATTCAAGGCTGGCCGGTCTCGCAGCCTTTGAAAAACCACGCGACCACAGCGTTCTGGCAGACCTACGATGCACTGCCCACTCATGTTCGAGAACTGGCTGATCGCAATTTCGAAAAACTGAAGACAGAGCCCAAACATCCTTCCCTGCATTTCAAGCAGGCCGGCCGTTTCTGGTCTGTCAGAGTGGGGGCGTCGTGGCACGCGCTGGCTGTCCGTCAAAACGATGACATGGTGTGGTTCTGGATCGGCTCCCACGCTGAATACGACAAACTCCTAAAGTGAAATCCGCCCGCAAAACACATCCATCGCCTCAAGCACGATCTCACCGTCTTCTATCTGCGGCGCAAAGCCCGGCATCGGCACGAGGTCGGCGATCTTCACGCCCTTCGGCAATGGCACCGTCTGCGGGCCGCGATGCAGGTTAAAGACGAAGAGCAGTTTCTCGCCGCCTTTTTCCCGGGTGAAGGCCAGAATGTCCTGATTGGTTTCGAGGAAGATCATGCTGCCATCGAGCAGCGGGGCATGCGCCTTGCGGAAAGCCAGCGTCTGCCGGTAGTGATCGAGCACAGACCCAGCCTCCTCCTGCTGATCGACGGCCAATGGCCGGTGTTCGGCGGGCACCGGCAGCCACGGTTTCGCTTCCGAAAAGCCGGCAAAATCGGCATCCTTTTCCCAAACCATCGGCGTGCGGCATCCGTCGCGGCCCTTGAAGGCCGGCCAGAAGCGGATGCCGTAGGGATCGCGCAGGTCCGCGAACTCCAGCTCGGCTTCCGGCAAAGCCAGTTCCTCGCCCTGATAAAGGCAGATCGAACCCCGCAGCGCGGCCAGCACCGAGATCGCCAGCTTGGCAATCCGTTCGCGCTCCTCCACAGTTTGCGCGAAACGGCTGATGTGACGCGTGACATCGTGGTTGGAAAACGCCCAACAGACCCAGCCATCGGTCACCGCATCCTGAAAGGCGGTGACGCAGCGGCGGATATGGGTGGCAGTGAAATCCGGCCCGAGAAGATCGAAGGTGTAGCACATATGCAGCTTGTCGCCGCCGCCGGTATAGGCGGCCACCGTTTTCAGTGACCGCGCACCATCGCCGACCTCGCCCACGGACGCGCGATCGTCGAATTCCTCGAGCAGGGCGCGAAACCGCTGCAGGAAGCCGATATTTTCCGGCTGCGTCTTGTCGTAGAGATGGTTCTGCATGCCATAGGGATTGACGTCGGGCGCATCCAGCCCGATGGCATCGGGATCATAAACTAGCGGCGGATTATCGCGCAGTTCCTTGTCGTGGAAATAGAAATTCACCGTGTCGAGCCGGAATCCATCAACGCCGCGCTTCAGCCAGAAGCGGACGGTCTCCAAGAGAGCCTCCTGAACGTCCGGATTGTGGAAGTTCAGATCCGGCTGCGAGCCGAGGAAATTGTGCATGTAATACTGCTTGCGCACGCCGTCCCATTCCCAGCCCGGGCCGCCGAAGATCGACATCCAGTTGTTGGGCGCCGTGCCGTCCGGCTTCGGATCGGCCCAGACATACCAGTCGGATTTCGGATTGGTCCGGTCCGAGCGGCTTTCCTTGAACCACGGGTGCTGGTCGGAGGTATGCGAGATCACCTGATCGATGATGACCTTGATGCCAAGCTGATGCGCGTTCTTCAGCATCGCATCGAAATCGGCCAGCGTGCCGAACATCGGATCGACATCGCAATAGTTCGAAACGTCATAGCCCATGTCGGCCATCGGCGAGGTGAAGAACGGCGACAGCCAGATGGCATCGACCCCGAGGCTGGCAATATAGGGCAATCTTTGCGTCACGCCCTTCAGATCGCCGAACCCATCCCCCTTGGTATCCTGGAAGGAGCGTGGATAGACCTGATAGATCACCGCGCCGCGCCACCAATCGGGATTGGACTTCAAGGGAGATGCCATCAAAAAACTCCGCGATCACAAGGATATGCCTGCAAGATGTAACGTTGCGGGAACAACGAGTAAACGGCATTCCCTGCCGTTTGAAGACATTGACGGGCACCGATGCAAAAATGATGATGGTGGCAAGACTGCGCTGGAGATCGAAATGACCGAAGACATGGTGACGTTCAGTCTTTCGGACGCACGCGAATTTGCAGTCGCCGCCCTCACCGGCGCTGGCGCCAACGCAGCAATGGCAGCGTCACTCGCCCACGCGACGGTCAATGCCGACGCGCGCAGCCCGTCCGCCGTCGGCTTTTCCCATCTGGTCGATTATCTCGAAAGCCTCGTCGCCGGACGCATCAACGGGAAGGCAGAGCCCCTGAGAACCGACCCCGCCCCTGCCCTCATCCACGTCGATGCAGACGGCGGCATCGCGCAACTCGGGTTCGATCTCGCCTTTGACGACCTTGCCGAAAAGGCCCGAACGTTCGGCATCGCGCTGTTTGCCCAGGCAAACAGCTATACTTCCGGCGAACTCGGCGACTATGCCTTCCGGCTCGCGGAGCAGGGACTTGTCGGCATCGCCGCGACCAACGGCCCGGCACTGATCGCCGGTTCCGGCGGCGGCAAACCGGTCTATTGCACCAACCCGCTCGCCTTCGCCGCCCCCCGCAAAAATGGTGCCCCGCTGCTCATCGACCAATCCTCCAGTGCCACGGCTTTCGTCAACATCCGCGAGGCAGCAGCACGCGGCGAGCCGATACCGGCTGGCTGGGCCGTCGATGCGATGGGCCAGCCGACCACGGACGCCAAGGAAGCCATGAAAGGCGCCATGATCGCCTTCGGAGGGCCACGCGGCGCCAATATCGCGTTGATGGTCGAGGTACTGGCCGCAGGTCTCGGCGGCGCCAACTGGTCGCTCGATGCGCCGGATTTCGTCAGCGGCGACAGGACGCCCGGCAGCGGGCTAACGGTCATCGCCATTGCACCCTCACTGCTCGACGAAAGTTTCGAGATTCGGCTGGACGCGCAGCTGACACGGCTATCGACCGGCTACGGCATCCATATCCCGGGCGCATCGAAATTCACGTCCTTCATCGCCGCCCGCAACGACGGCATCCGCTTGCCTTCCGCGCTGGTAAGCCGTATCTCGGCTTTCGCAAAAGGGCGTGACTAGCGGGGGAACTTTCATGGCGGGCAGGCTGCTTTCGATCGGCGAATGCATGGTGGAACTGATGCAGGCCGAGGGCGATCTCCTGCGCAAGGGCTATGCCGGCGATACCTTCAACACTGCCTATTACGCCCGGCTCTTCCTGCCCAAGGACTGGTCGGTCGATTACCTGACGGCCGTCGGCACCGACACGGTTTCCGGCGAAATGCTCGCCTTCATCGAAAAGACTGGCGTCGGCACCAGCCATATCCGCCGCATAGAGGGTCGTTCGCCCGGCCTCTACATGATCCACCTGAAGGATGGCGAACGCAGCTTCTCCTACTGGCGCTCGGTCTCCGCCGCCAAGACGCTGGCAGACGACGCCAACCATCTGCGTGCAGCCATCGAAGCCTCCGACATCATCGTCTTTTCCGGCATCACCCTAGCCATTCTTGCGCCGGCTGCCGTCGAAACATTGCTTTCCGAACTGCGCCGGGCGAAGGCCGCGGGCAAGCTCGTGGTCTTCGATCCCAACATCCGGCCACGCCTCTGGGACGATAAGTCGTACATGCTCGAAACGATCTCCGCAGGCGCTCGGGCAGCAAGTCTCGTCATGCCGAGCTTCGACGACGAGGCCACACATTTCGGCGATACCGATATCGCCGCGACCATTGCGCGCTATCGTGGTCTGGGCGTCGAAAACATCGTGGTGAAGGACGGGGCGAATGGCGTTACCTTGAGCTTCGGCAATGCCGCCCCCGAATTCGTCGCTTCGGCCAAGGCTGAAAAGATCGTCGATACCACCAGCGCCGGCGACAGCTTCAACGGTGCATTCCTTGCCCGTTATGCCGTCGACGGCGATCCGATCGCAGCAGCCGGTTTTGCAGCCGCGACAGCGGCGTCGGTCATCCAGCATCACGGCGCCCTGGTCGCCCGGGACAAGCTGCCCTTCGCGTGAAACCACTCGACATTTGATCGGTTCGGCACCAAGTTCGATCCGAACGGCATCGATCGGCATCGATTATCACCCTATCCTGCGCTTACCCACGAAGCAAAGGAGATCGGAATGATCGGAAAATTGATGACAACGGCTGTTTTCGCGATGGCAAGCTTGGGCGCGAACACGGTTTCCGCCGCGGATTTCAAGGTGACCAGTAGCGATTTCGCTTCGGGCAAGGTCGAGCAGGCGCAATTCGCAAATGGCATGGGCTGCACAGGCAAGAATATCTCACCGGAAATTTCCTGGTCGAACGCGCCGGAAGGAACAAAGAGTTTCGTCGTCACGCTCTACGACAAGGATGCGCCGACGGGCTCGGGCTGGTGGCATTGGGTGGTGACGAATATCCCGGCAAGCGCGACATCCCTGCCTTCAGGTGCCGGAAATGGCGCCGGCCAGTTGCCCAAAGGTGCCCTGATGACGCCCACCGATGCCGGCATGGCCGGATATGGCGGCCCCTGCCCGCCTAAGGGCACGGAGCACGACTATACGATCACGGTGAAGGCATTGGGCATCGACACGCTGCCGGTGCCTGAAAATGCAACGCCGGCGCTGATCGGGTTTGTCAGCAACATGAACACGCTCGCCGTGGCGACGATCTCAGCCAAGGGTAGCCGATAGGAATCGATGAGCGAGGAGCTTTTAAAGGGCGAGCAGGAGATGCCGCGCGGCGACAGCCGGCCGCGGCATTCCGTCGTAGCTTCCGGAGAAGCGGCGGCCATCACAGCGACACCCAAGCCCGGCGTCATATCGGCGCCTATGGACCATAAGATTTTTGTCCGCCCGGCCGTGGGCGTCGCCGCGCGGATCGTCCAGCACAACCGGCTGAGATATTCCAATATCGTCATCAACCGGCCGGTGATCATCCTCGTCGAGCATGGAACCAAAATCCTGCGCAACGGCGATTATGAGCTGACGATCAAGGCCGGCGGTGCGGTGGCGCTGTGCCAGGACCAGGTATTCGACGTGATCAATGCGGCGGACGCCGCTGGCGCCTATCAGGCCCGGTGGATCGCCTTCGATCCAGATCTCGTGCTTGCCCAATCGCCCCCGGCGAGTATGACACCACCAATCGAAAGGGCGCTGGCGCTGAAGGCCCCGGAAAGGGGTTTTCTTGATGCCTATCGCTTGGCAACTGAGGCCATTGCCACTCCGGACAGCGTGCCCGAGGCGATCGCCGTTCACCGCGTCAAGGAACTGCTCATCTGGCTCGATCTTTCAGGTGGCCGTTTCACCTCGCCCCGCCCAGGCGGTTTCGCGCCACGGGTAAGGGCCCTCCTCATGTCAGAACCGGCAGAGGACTGGTCCGGTGCCGGGCTCTGCGGGACGCTCGGCGTCAGCGAGGCGACGCTTCGGCGCAAGCTTTCGGCCGAGGGGTGGTCGTTCCAGTCGCTGCTTGCCGACGTGCGGATGTCGGTGGCGATGCAGCTGCTGCAATCGACCAACCTGTCGGTCCTGCACATCGCCCAGGAAGTCGGCTACGAATCGCAATCGCGATTCGCGTTGCGGTTCCGCGCCAGGTTCGGTTTTGCCCCGAGCGCCATTCGCGGCCACAAGCGCTGAAAATCAGTGGATCTTGCGCTTCTTACGGTTTTCGAACGGATTTTCCGACGCCCTCAAGTGAATGCGGATCGGCACGCCCGGCATCTCGAAATCGGCGCGCAGGCCGTTCGTCAGATAGCGGATATAACTTTCCGGAACGGATTCCGGCCGTGTGCACGAGATCATGAAACCCGGTGGACGGGCCTTGACCTGCGTCATGTATTTCAGCTTCAGGCGACGGCCGGAAACGGCCGGCGGCGGATGCTGGATCTGCTGCGATTCCAGCCACTTGTTGAGCTTGGCGGTGGATATGCGGCGGTTCCAGGTCTTGTCGGTGTCGATGATCGACTGCATCAGCTTGTCCAGACCGTAGCCGGTCTGGCCGGAGATCGGCACGGCGCGGATGCCGCGCACCTGCGGCAAAAGACGTTCGGTCTTTTCGCGCAGGTCGGCCAGCAGCGCCTGGGTGTCCTCAACCAGATCCCACTTGTTGAAGGCGAGGATCGCGGCGCGGCCTTCGCGGGCGACGAGATCGACCAGCTGCAGGTCCTGCTTCTCGAAGGGAATGGTCGCGTCGAAGACGATGACGACGGATTCGGCAAACCGGATCGAGCGCAGGCTGTCGGCGACGGAGAGCTTTTCGAGCTTTTCCTGCACACGGGCCTTCTTGCGCATACCGGCGGTATCGAACATCTTGATGGTGCGGCCGCGCCAGTCCCATTCCACCGAAATGCTGTCGCGAGTGATGCCGGCCTCGGGGCCGGTCAAAAGGCGGTCCTCACCGAGGAAACGGTTGATCAGTGTCGACTTGCCGGCATTCGGACGGCCGATGATCGCCACGCGCAACGGCTTGGTGTCGTCATATTCCGGTTCATAGTCGTCATCAACATCGTCGCCTTGCTCGCCGCGCAGATCGACATTGGTCTCTGGCTCGTCGATCTCGGGCGGAAAAGCCCTGTCCTCGCCGATGGCAGCGACGATGGCATCGCGCAGGTCGATCATGCCCTGTCCATGTTCGGCAGAGATGGCGACGGGTTCGCCGAGTCCCAGCGTGAAGGCGTCGTAATAGCCGCCGTCGGAGCCCTTGGCCTCGGATTTGTTGGCAACCAGCACCACCGGCTTGCCGCGACGGCGCAGCATCTCGCCAAGCGTCTCGTCGGCGGGCGTCAGCCCGTATTTGGCATCGACGACGAACAGCGTCAGGTCGGCTTCATCGATCGCCGCTTCCGTCTGCAGCCACATGCGGCCCTGCAGCGTTTCCGGCCCGGACTGCTCGAGGCCGGCGGTATCGATGATGGTGAAGCGGAGATCGACGAGCTTGGCGTCGCCCGGACGGCGGTCGCGGGTCACACCCGGTGTATCGTCGACAAGCGCCAGCTTCTTGCCAACCAGACGGTTGAAAAGCGTCGACTTTCCGACATTGGGGCGCCCTACGATGGCGACGGTGAAGTTCATCGAATAATCCTGTCTTCAGAGCATCCGAAACCGGCATGCTCCAATTTGTTTTCTTGGGCGTCCGTTCAGGACGCCTTGCCGCTCGCGGTAATCAGATCGAGCAGCATCTGGGCGCGGTTTGCCAGATTGCGTGGGGTCTCGGAATCGTCAGCGATCTGCTGGAACCAGGTCTTGGCCTTAGCCATGTCGCCGGCCTTGTAGGCGGCGAGCCCCAGCGCTTCGCGCGCCGAATGCCGCAGTCCATTGGCAGGGACGGCAAGCTGCTCGGCCTCGGCCGAAACCTGCTCGTAGGTGCCGGTATCGACCAGCAGATAGGCGGCGCGCATCCGGGCCGCATCACGCATGGCCTGTGGCAGGCTGGCATCCTTGGCAATATCGGAGAAGACCTGGACGGCAGCCGCCGTATCGCCCTTCTGCGCCTGCAGGGTTGCAGCCCGCATCTTTGCCAGAACCGGATAGGCGCCGTAGCCATCCTTCTCCAGCGTGTTCAGCGCTGCGAGCGCCTCGTCGGTCTTGTTTTCCTTCGACAGCGTCAGCGCTGCGAGAAACTGGTCGCCCGACTGCGAGGCCGACGTCTCATGCCAGTATTCGTAACCCACCTTGCCAATGGTGCCGATCACGATGAGAATGGCGATCCCGATGATGACGCTGCCGAACCGCGTCCAGACGGCTTTCACCTGTTCTGAGCGCAGTTCTTCGTTGACTTCGCGGATAAAGCTGTCGTCCTGGTTCGCCATTCCTAAGTTCCGGTTTCCCGGCCTTCCCTGCAAAGATGAATGTAAAGATTTGCGCGCTTCTACCGTATTTTGAGGCCGTTGTAAGGGGGCAGCGCGATTTAGCCGCTATTCGCCCCGATTAGCCCATGACTATCGGCGCAACACCGATCAGCAGTTCATGCAGCTTCCAGATAAAGAGCAGATAGGCGGCAACACCGATGAGGATTGCAAACAGGTCGTATCGCGCCGACCGGAACACAGGCAGCACCAGTTCTCCGGCCCGCTGCCGCCGCTTCATCGAGATGCGCATGATGACCGCCCAGGCGAGGAACGAGCCGAACAACAACACCGAAGACGTCTCGCCGTTGGCAAGCAGATGCGCGAGCGCCCAGATCTTGATCGACAGGATCTGCGGATGCTTGACCATCACAGCAATGCGGCCTGCCGGCAGGAAGCCGGCGGCCAGACAGATGAAGGCCAGCAACATCAACAGCAGCGAGATATGCTTCAAAAACACCGGCGGATTGTAAAGCATGCCGGTCACGGCCCTTGCCTCGCCGAAGCCATAGACGATCAGACCGAGGCCGATCAGGCTGATCACGGTGTAAATGCCCATCCAGGCGTTCTTGCCGTTACGCTCGATCACCGAGGCACGCAGGCCAGGCGCCACGACGCGCACCAGATGCATGCCCAGAAAGATGACGATCCCCAGAACCAGCAATGCCATGATATCCACCCGTCTTGTTTGAGATTTCTATCCCATCGCATAACCGGATCGCGCCCAAGTTTAAAGAGCGATCAAAGGATTGCCGCATTCTTGGGTCAGGGACATCAATTCCGCATTCGCCGTCCAAGGTTTCCGCATGTCCAGATTTGCCGCCGTTCCCGGCCTTGCTCTCGCATTGGCACTCGTCCCCGCGCTCGCCCATGCCGTCAAGCCGCCGGCACCGGAGGAGCGCAAACAGCTCGTCATCATTTCCTTCGACGGCGCCCATGACAACAGGCTCTGGGAAAAGAGCCTTGAGATGGGCAAGCGGACGGGCGCGCATTTCACCTATTTCCTCTCCTGTACTTTTTTGATGACGAGAACAGAGGGTGGCAGAAGCTATCAGGCGCCGGGCCAGAAGGCCGGACGTTCCAATGTCGGCTTCGCCCAGAGCCGCGAGGAGATCCAGGCCCGCGTCCGCCATATCTGGCAGGCGCATCAGGACGGCCATGACATCGGCAGCCATGCCTGCGGCCATTTTGACGGCAAGGGCTGGAGCGAGGCAGACTGGAAGCAGGAACTTTCCTCGTTCCACACCGCCGTGGCGAACGCCTGGAAAGCCGGCGGCATCGACAAGGAGGAACCGCAGGGCTGGGCGGATTTCGCGGCCAAGGACATCAAAGGGTTTCGCGCGCCTTACCTGTCGCTGAGTGACGGCTTGCTGCCGGCCTTGAAGCAGGACGGCTTTACCTATGATGCAAGCCTCGTCACCAAAGGTCCCGGCTGGCCATCCAATGCGGAGGGAATGCCGCGCTTCGGCCTACCGCTGATCCCGGAAGGCCCGCAGCAGCGCCGGGTGATCGGCATGGACTACAATCTCTTCATCCGCCACTCGATGGGCGTGGAAAACCGCAAGGACAGCGTCGCCTTCGAAGAGCGCGCGTTCGAAGCCTACCGGAAGGCTTTCGAGGCGCAATATCGCGGCGATCGCATCCCTTTGCAACTCGGCTTCCACTTCGTCGAAATGAACGGCGGCGCCTATTGGCGGGCGCTCGACCGGTTCCTGACCGAGACCTGCGGCAAACCGGATGTCGCCTGCGTCAGCTACGCGCAGGCTCTACCAATGATTGCCAAACAGAAAAAGGCGGATCGCTCCGCCTTTTGAAGGTTATCGTCATAACGTCAGCGTTTACGGCTTGTCGGCTGCGAGCTCGCCGTCCGTTTCCTCGCGTGCGAGGTAGCGTTGGTCGATCGCCGGCAGCGGCGCATCATCGATCGTGGCTTCAAAAGCCTTCAGGCGCTTGTAGATGGATATCAGTTCAACGATCGTCGTCCAGGAGTTGATCAGGAATTGAAACGATGACCGCACCTGATCGAAGACGTTGCTGACCTGAGTGAAGACGCCCAGCGTCACCTTCCCGGCGGCGACTGACGGAATCAGCACGAGCAGACTAAAGAGGTCATCCGCACGGAGATAGAAAAAGCGCGCAATGTTGAAGTAGAGATAGTGGAAATAGAGCCGGAAGTAGTTCTTCCGAACGTTGGTGAAAAGCTCCGCCACCGTCGCCGGCTGAGCCCGATCCTCATGGTCTTCGCCATAGACGAGCTCCTTGCGGTAGGCTGCTTCGACGCGTTGGTTGCGGAATTCGAGACCAGGTAGCTTAATTCCGACGACTGCCAGAAAAAGGGTGCCGAACAACGACCAGAAGATCGCTGCCCAGACCAGCGCATGCGGGACCACCCCGATGATCGGCAGTTCGTTGATCCTGTCGGAAAAGGAGAATAGCACTGGCATGAATGCAATCAGTGTCATGATCGCCCTGACGAAGCCTACACCGAGACCTTCGACAGTCGTGGAAAAACGCATCGTATCTTCCTGCACGCGCTGCGAGGCGCCCTCAATGTGGCGAAGCTTCGACCAGTTCGCCATGTAGAATTCGTTCATCGCGGTGCGCCAGCGAAAGATGTAGTGGCTGACGAAGAATAAGTTCAGCACGCTGACCGTTATGGAGACGAAAGCAATGCCTGTGATCCCCAGAAGCCCGGTATAGAGCTGCTCCGCGGTCACCGGGGCAGTCTTCGCCATAGCCTGTTGGAGGAGATCGTAGTAGGGGCCATACCAGGCATTGAATGCAACGCTGACCTGCACCGAAAAATAGGTCACGAACACAACCAAAGAGCTTCCCAACACCGACCAATATTGCCAACGATGGGGAGCGTACCAGAACCAGAAGGCGGAAAAGACCGCAGTGGCCACCGCGTAATAAATGTAGAACCACAAGAATGCCCCGGACCAGAATAGCGAAACATCCACCCCGGCATTGGGATCGCGAGCCGCGAAGCCGAGTGCGGGGCCGAGTGTGCTTCCGCCCCCGTACCAGGATCCGATGATGACCATGGCCCATACGAAAGCCGAGATAAAAAATAGTTTCGGTTTGGGGAAGAAGGAATGAAACAAGGCGGGCACTCACGTTTCTTGAGGGCACGACCACCCTGCTTCGATGCGCCGAACCTAAGGCAAAACCCCTGCCCTGCCAATCACGTCAAGCTAATGTTACCGTTATTTAATCACGGGCCGGTCATTCGCCTGTAGCCGCCACGAGTCGCCGCATCTCCAGCCCGATCAGCGCCGCGCAGAAAAGCAGCACCCCGGCCGC
Organism: Rhizobium herbae; assembly: GCF_017873135.1. Taxonomy (GTDB): domain Bacteria; phylum Pseudomonadota; class Alphaproteobacteria; order Rhizobiales; family Rhizobiaceae; genus Pararhizobium; species Pararhizobium herbae. The sequence continues at coordinate 203,380 of NZ_JAGGJV010000009.1, forward strand.
CACGAGCGTCGGCGCGGTAAAGCTGCCGCTGCCTTCGGCCAGCCAGCCGGCAACCAACGGACCGATGATCTGGCCGACGCCGAAGGCGGCGGTCATGAAGGCGAGTGCCTTGCGCGGGCTTTGCGGCGCCAGCGCCCGGCCGATCTGCAGGCCATAGGCGGTGACCATGATAAAGGTCAGTCCAAGCATCAGGCCACCGATGAGCGGCGCGTAGGGCGATGGCAGGGCAACGACGAGGACGAGGCCGACCGCCTCGACCAGCAGACCCGCCAGATAGACCCCGACGATCCCAAGACGCGGCACCGCGCGACGCCAGATATGAACCGACACGGCGGCGCTAAGCCCGGTGATCAGCCAGGCGAGAAACTCGACGGTGTGATCGGTCGCCCCTTGCCGCGCCATGGCGACGAGGAAGGTCGCGGTGATCACGTAGCCGAAGCCGAACAGGCCATAGGTGAGCGTGATCACCACCAGCGGCCGGGTCCAGACCAGCGGCTTTTCCCTCTCGGTGTTTTTTCCCGCAGCCGGGCCTGTCGGCAGGAGGGCCGCGACGACGAGGGTGCCAAGGCAAGCGATGATGGCACCGCCGAACCAGGCCACTTGCCAGTCCGCAAAGCCACCGAAACCGCCGGTGGGCAGAAGGAAGACCATCAGCGACGACACGGCGATACCGATGCCGACGCCGCCGAAATGGACGGATTGAACATGCGAATTGCCGGCGGCGAGCCCCCTACTGAGCACGATTGCCGAGGTGAAGATCATCGCGAAAGCACTGGCGACACCGGCCAGAAAGCGGATGACGGAAAACAGGACCAACGACGATGTCAGCCCCATGGCAAGGAGCAGCGCCGCGGTCATCACCAGCGCCGACAGGCTGATCAGCCGCTCGCGCCCCGCCCCCCAGCCGTAGCCCGCTGCAACCGCACCGACGAGGTAGCCGATGAAATTGGCCGAGGCGATCAGCCCGGCATCGGCCGGCGTCATGCCGAGATCGGCCATCATGCCCGGCAGGATCGGGGTGTAGGAAAAACGCCCGAAGCCCATGGCAACAGCCATGGCGATGGCGCCTGCGAAGGCGGTGGGAGCAAGGCTCTGGTTCAAGGGGCGGTCCAGCGTCGTCATCCCCTATCTATCGCAATGCAGCATGGCGACGACAAACGACAAAATTTGATGGTGCCGTTCAGCGGCGTGAATGCAAGAGCGACCTGATTGAGGAGAGATCAGCCCGGCAGCGTAATGACCAGCGGCCCGTTGCGGGTGACGACGACCGTGTGTTCGTACTGGACCGTCGGCGCGCGTGGCTCGCTATAGAGCGTCCATGCGTCATCGCCACCCTCGGCCCATTGGGCGCCCAGCGACAGGAATGGCTCGACGGTGAAGACCATACCGTCGGTCATACGCCGCTTTTCATGTTTGTCCGGCCAGGTGGCGATTTCCGTCGGCTCCTCGTGCAGCGAGCGTCCGACACCGTGGCTGGCAAGATTGGTCACCAGCGTATAGCGGTTTTTCCTGGCAAAGCTGCCGATGGCGTTGCCGATCGCCGCCAGCGGCTTGCCTGCCTTCACCTCGTTCAGGCCCACCCACATGGCCCGCTTGCCGTCGCGGCAGAGACGCTCGATCTGCGGCTTTACGGGGGGAACGGCGAAGGACGCGCCGGTATCGGCAAACAGGCCGTTCTTTTCGGCCGAAACGTCGATATTGACGAGATCGCCGGCCTTGATGATGCGCGTGCCCGGAATGCCGTGGGCAACCTCCTCGTTGACGCTGATGCAGGTGGCGCCGGGGAAATTATAGGACAGCTCCGGTGCGGAACGGGCGCCGGCATCTTCCAGAACCTTGCGGCCGATCGCGTCGAGTTCGGCCGTCGTCATGCCGGGCTCGAGCGCCGTTGCCATCACCTGGATCGCGTTGGCACAGATCCGGCCGATTTCCTTCAGCCGCTCCAGGTCTTCGTCATTGTTGAGTGTCATCGTCTCTCGCTTTCGGCTGTTTATGTAACGCGCCGAAAGCGGTCGATCCAGACATCACAAGCAGGAAAATCGGCAAAATCAGGCCGTTTCCGCCTGTTTCTTCTCTTCCGCCAGTGCCGCGCGCACCAGCGGCGCCACCTTGGTGCCGTAGAGTTCGATGCCGCGCATGATCTGGTCATGCGGCATCAGTCCGATCGCCATCTGCAGCAGGAAGCGATCATTCTTGAAGATCTTCTGATGGCGGACGATCTTTTCCGCGACCGTATCGGGGTCGCCGAGGAAGAGATTGCCGTTCGGTCCGATCGACTGGTTGAAATGCGCACGGCTGGTCGGCCCCCAGCCACGCTCGCGGCCGATGCGGTTCATCACCTCGGCCTGCGGACCATAGAACTGGTCGCCGGCCTTTTCCGTCGTCTCGGCGATGAAGCCGTGCACATTGATGCTGGTTTTCAGCTTCGAGGCATCCTGTCCGGCGCGTCGCGCGGCCTCGCGGTAGAGATCAAACAGCGGCGCATAGCGGGCCGGCTCGCCGCCGATGATCGCCAGCGCCACCGGCAGGCCGAGCGCCCCGGCGCGGGCCACCGATTGCGGCGTGCCGCCGACGGCGATCCAGACCGGAAGCGGATCGTTCACAGGGCGCGGATAGACGCCGCGTCCGTTGATCGGTGCGCGCTTCTCGCCGGACCATGTGACCTTTTCGCCATCGCGGATAGCGAGCAGCAAATCGAGCTTTTCCGAAAACAGCTGGTCGTAGTCTTCGAGATCGTAGCCGAACAACGGGAAGGATTCGATGAACGAGCCCCGCCCCGCCATGATCTCGGCGCGACCGTTCGAGATCAGGTCGAGTGTGGCGAACTGCTGGAACACCCGCACGGGATCGTCGGAACTCAGCACCGTGACGGCGCTGGTCAACTTGATGTTTTTGGTCCGCGCAGCCGCAGCCGCAAGGATCATCGCCGGGGCCGAGGCGACGTAGTCCGGCCGGTGATGCTCGCCGAGACCGAACACATCAAGCCCGACCTGATCGGCCAGCTCGATTTCCTCGATCAGATGACGAACCCGCTCCTCGCCTTCCCTGCCGCGCCCGTCCGGCGCCTGCGGGTGCACATCGCCGAAGGTATAAAGACCAAGTTCCATTGCGTCCTGCCTGTTCGATCAGCCCGAGGGGCGAAGCTACTGATTGGCATCACAAATAGTCGCTCGTCGAGGCATATCACAGGCCCTGCCCTGAAACGCTGTGTTTCCAGAGAACAGGAATTGCCGAAGTCCGGACAAGTCAGATTATTCACTCAGCGTCCGCCGCACGGCATCCTTCCAGCCCTTGATCTTGGTCTTGCGTGTTGCCTCGTCCATCGTCGGTTCAAAGCGCCGGTCGCGCGCCCAGGATTTGGCAAAATCCTTCTGGTTCGGCCAGACCCCTGCCCGGCTGCCGGCAAGCCAGGCGACGCCGAGCGCCGTTGTCTCGAGAATGGTCGGTCGATCCACTGGCGCATCGAGCAGGTCGGAGAGACGCTGCATCGTCCAGTCGGAGGCGACCATGCCGCCGTCAACGCGCAGAACCGTCTCCTTGCCGTCGCTCTTCCAGTCCTTGTGCATCGCGTCGAGCAGATCGCGCGTCTGGTAGCAGACGGCCTCAAGCGCGGCGCGGGCGAACTCGGCCGGGCCGGTGTTGCGCGTCATGCCGAAGATGGCGCCGCGCGCATCCGGGTCCCAATGCGGGGCTCCAAGCCCGGTGAAGGCCGGGACGAGATAAACCTCCTGCGACGGATCGGCGCTTTCGGCCAGCGTGCCGGTATCGGAAGCCGCCTTGATCACCTTCAGCCCGTCGCGCAACCACTGAACCGCGGCACCGGCGACGAAGATCGAGCCTTCCAGCGCATAGGTGGTTTCGCCGTCAAGGCGATAGGCAATCGTCGTCAACAGCCGGTTCTTCGAGCGGACGATGTCCTTGCCGGTGTTCAGCAGCGCGAAGCAGCCGGTGCCATAGGTGGATTTCATCATGCCGGGCTGGAAGCAAGCCTGACCGATGGTTGCCGCCTGCTGGTCGCCGGCAACGCCGAGGATCGGGATCGCCGCGCCAAAGACGGACGTATCCGTCACGCCGAAATCATCAGCGCAATCCAGCACCGCCGGCAGCATCGCCTCTGGAACCCGCAGGATTTCCAGCAGGTCGCGGTCCCAGTCGTTGGTGGCGATATTGAACATCAGGGTGCGCGACGCATTGGTCGCATCGGTAACGAAGGATTTGCCGCCAGTCAGCCGCCAGATCAGGAATGTGTCGATCGTGCCGAAGCAGAGTTCGCCCTTGGCGCCGCGGGTGCGCGCGCCTTTGACATTGGCCAGCATCCAGGAAAGCTTGGTGCCGGAAAAATACGGGTCGAGCAGCAGGCCGGTCTTCTTCGTAAACGTCTTTTCCAGCCCCTGGCGCTTCAGCTTGTCGCAATAGGACGCGGTCCGGCGATCCTGCCAGACGATGGCATTGTGGATCGGTTTGCCGCTGTCGCGCTCCCAGACGACGACGGTCTCGCGCTGGTTGGTGATGCCGATCGCCGAAAGGTCGCTCGCCTTGATCCCAGCCTTGCGGATGGCTTCCTTGATCGTCCAGACGACAGTCTCCCAGATTTCCTCGGGATCATGCTCGACCCAGCCGGATTTGGGAAAATGCTGCTTGAATTCCTTCTGCCCGGACCCGGCGATTTTCTGGTCCTTGTCGAAGACGATCGCACGGCTCGATGTCGTGCCCTGATCGATTGCGAGAACATATCCGCTCATCTTGCCCCTCCCAGCGTTTCTTCTGCTCGCAATCTCTCCTCAAGACCGCAGGCCATTTCAAAAACTTCAATACGATACAAAAACGAATGTCAAACGAAAACAAAACGCAGATTCGATCGCCAACAAGGCTGCGCCTGCAAGGCACCTGCAATGGTAAAAACACAATTGTCACCGTGCTTGTTTTGGGCATAGTTTCAAGAGTCGAAATGAGAAGAAGAGACCGCATGACAGAAACGACCGACAGCATCCGTTTCATCCTGAACGAGCGGGACGTCACGCTGACATCTCTATCGCCAACCGGAACACTGCTCGATTTCCTGCGTCTCGAACTGCGGCTGACCGGCACCAAGGAAGGTTGCGCCGAGGGCGACTGCGGCGCCTGCACGGTGCTGATCGGGCGGCTGGCGGGTGACAAACTCGTCTACGAAAGTGTCAATGCCTGCATCCGCTTCACCGGTTCGCTCAACGCCACCCATGTCGTCACCGTCGAACATCTGGCGGCCAAGGACGGAACGCTGCATCCGGTGCAACAGGCCATGGTTGATTATCACGGCTCGCAATGCGGCTTCTGCACACCCGGCTTCGTCATGTCGCTCTATGGCCTCTGGTTGTCGAAGGACAAGCCGGGCCGGGCAGACATCGAAAAGGCATTGCAGGGCAATCTCTGTCGATGCACGGGCTACGAGCCGATCGTCAAGGCCGCGGAGGCCGTCACGCAGGCAAGGCCTGACGCAGTATTCGATCCCATCGTCAAGGTCCGCGAAGAGATCATTGCCAGGCTGGCGGCGATCCGTTCGACGACGACAATCCGCATGGTGAGCGGCGACGCCACCCTGATCGTCCCCGGCACAACCGCTGACCTTGTCGACGCGCTCGCGGAGCATCCGCAGGCAACGATCGTCGCCGGCTCAACCGATGTCGGCCTCTGGGTGACCAAGCAGATGCGCGAGCTCAACCCTGTCATCTTCATCAACGGGCTCGAAGACCTGCAAACCATTGGCGAAACAGACGATGGCATCACCATCGGCGCCAGCGTCAGCTACTCAGTCGCCTTCGATCTGATTTCCGCCCGCTATCCTGCCTTCGGCCGCATGCTGGACCGGCTGGGCGGCGAGCAGGTGCGCAACATGGGCACGATCGGCGGCAATGTCGCCAACGGCTCGCCGATCGGCGATACCCCGCCGCCGCTGATCGTACTCGGCGCCGGCGTCACCCTGCGATCGAAGGCCGGACAGCGCACCGTGCCGCTCGAGGACTATTTCATCGACTACGGCCGGCAGGACCGCAAACCCGGCGAATTCGTCGAGAGCATTTTCGTACCCAACCTACCCGCCGATGAGCATTTCGCTGTCTACAAGGTCTCCAAGCGGCGCGACGAGGATATTTCAGCGCTCTGCGGCGCCTTTCGCATTGCACTCGATAGCGGTGGCCTCGTGACCTCGGCACGGATCGCGTTTGGCGGTATGGCCGGCACCCCGAAACGGGCAGCAACCGTCGAGGCGGCGCTGATCGGCAAGCTTTGGAACGAGGAGACGGTTAATCTGGCGCAGGCCGCATTTGAGCAGGACTACCAGCCGCTGACCGACTGGCGGGCAACGGCCGCCTATCGCATGCTGACGGCGAAGAACCTGCTGTTGCGGTTTTTCCTGGAGACATCGGGACAAAAGGCGGAACTTGTCCGCTTTGAGGTGACGGCATGAGTGCGGGCGGCGGTTTTCCTCTTCTCCCCCGCGGGGAGAATTGCCGAGTGAAACGAGGCGATGAGGGGGTCTTGCGGCAAACACCGGTTTATGCGGCTCCCCCTCATCCGGCCCTTTGGGCCACCTTCTCCCCGCTGGGGAGAAGAGAACGAAGCGGAGGCGCATGCTGATGGACAAATCCACCTTCGACGAGCGCAAGACCATCGCCGGATCGATGCATTCCGGTCTGCGCCACGACAGCGCCCACAAGCATGTCTCCGGCACCGCTGACTATATTGACGACATTCCGGAACCGGCGGGAACGCTGCACGGTGCCTTGGGGATGACTGATCGCGCGCATGCCGAAATTATCGCCATGGACCTGTCGGAGGTCGGATCATACCCCGGTGTCGTCTGCGTGCTGACAGCCAGGGACATGCCGCATTCCAACGATATCAGCCCCAGCCATCTCGATGACGAGCCGGTGCTGGCCGATGGCCTGGTGCAGTTCCACGGCCAGCCGGCATTCGCGGTAATCGCCGAGACCCGCGATATCGCCCGGCGTGCCGCCCGCAAGGCGAAGATCACCTATCGCGACCTGCCGCACCATACCGATATCCTCGACGCGTTGGAAAATGGCGCCGAGATCGTCACCAAGCCGTTGACGCTTGCCCGAGGCGACGCAGAAGCGGAGCTGGAGCTTTCTCCGCGGCGCCTCACCGGCCGGATGCGCATTGGCGGCCAGGAGCATTTCTACCTCGAAAGCCACATCGCCATGGCCATTCCAGGCGAAGACGACGAGATCACCGTCTGGTCTTCCACCCAGCATCCGAGCGAAATCCAGCATATGGTCGGGCATGTACTCGGAGTTCCTTCCAATGCAGTAACGGTGAATGTCCGGCGCATGGGCGGCGGCTTTGGCGGCAAGGAAACGCAGGGCAACCAGTTTGCAGCACTTGCCGCCGTCGCCGCCAAGAAGCTTAACCGCGCCGTCAAGTTTCGCCCTGACCGCGACGAGGACATGACCGCGACGGGCAAACGCCACGATTTCCTCGTCGACTACGATGTCGGCTTTGACGACGACGGCCGCATCCATGCGGTCAAGGCCAACTATGCGGCACGCTGCGGCTATTCCTCCGACCTCTCGGGGCCGGTCACCGACCGTGCCCTGTTCCATGCCGACAGCTCCTATTTCTATCCGCATGTGAAGCTGACCTCGCAGCCCTTGAAGACGCACACCGTCTCCAACACAGCCTATCGCGGCTTCGGCGGACCGCAGGGCATGGTCGGCGGCGAGCGGATCATCGAGGAGATCGCCTATGCGCTCGGCAAGGATCCGCTGGAGATCCGCAAGCTGAATTTCTACGGCGAGAAAGGGTCCGGTCGCGATCTGACACCCTATCATCAGCAGGTGGAAGACAACATCATCCGACGTATCGTCGCTGAACTGGAAGAGAATGCCGACTATCAGGCGCGGCGGCAATCGGTCCTCGATTTCAACAAGACCAGCCGCATCATCCGCAAGGGCATCGCGCTGACGCCGGTGAAATTCGGCATTTCCTTCACCATGACCGCCTTCAACCAGGCGGGTGCCTTGGTGCACGTCTATCAGGACGGCTCGATCCACCTGAACCATGGCGGCACGGAAATGGGCCAGGGGCTCTATACCAAGGTGGCGCAGGTTCTGGCCGAGAGCTTCCAGGTCGATATCACCAACGTCAAGATCACCGCGACCACCACCGGCAAGGTGCCGAACACCTCGGCGACCGCCGCTTCTTCCGGCTCCGACCTCAACGGCATGGCGGCTTACGATGCCGCCCGGCAGATCAAGGAACGTCTCGTGGAGTTTGCCGCCGAGCGCTGGCAGACGGATGCGGAAAACATCAGCTTCGTGCCGAACCATGTGAAGATCGGTGAAGAATTGGTGCCCTTCCCCGACTTCATCAAGCAGGCCTACTTCGCCCGCATCCAGCTTTCCGCCGCCGGCTTCTACAAGACGCCGAAAATACATTGGGATCGCAATACCGGACGCGGCACGCCCTTCTACTATTTCGCCTATGGCGCCTCCGTCTCCGAGGTGTCCATAGACACGCTGACCGGCGAATACATGGTCGACCGCGTCGACGTGCTGCACGATGTCGGCAAGTCGCTCAATCCGGCCATCGACATCGGCCAGGTCGAGGGCGCCTTCGTGCAAGGCATGGGCTGGCTGACGACCGAAGAACTCTGGTGGGACGACAAGGGCCGTCTGCGCACCCATGCGCCATCGACCTACAAAATCCCGCTTGCCTCCGACCGGCCAAAAATCTTCAACGTCAAACTGGCGGAATGGGCCGAGAATGCCGAGATGACCATCGGCCGCTCCAAGGCGGTCGGCGAACCGCCTTTCATGCTGCCGATCTCGGTGCTGGAGGCTCTCTCCATGGCCGTCGCCAGCGTTGCGGACTACCGCGAATGCCCAAGGCTCGACACGCCGGCAACGCCGGAACGCGCGCTGATGGCGATCGAGCGCCTGCGCACGGCGAAAGCTTGAAGAGACATTGAAATGAACTTTGCAATCGATAGTCTCGAAGCCTTCCTTGAGCGCGAATACAAGCTGGTCATCGTCGAGATCAGGGAGACCTTCGGCTCGACGCCACGTGAGGCTGGTGCCTTCATGCTGGTATCACCGACTGATGCACATGGAACCATCGGCGGCGGCCAGATGGAACATCTGGCGATCGACAACGCCCGCGCGCTTCTGGCCGGCGTCAGTGACCAGGTCGAGATGGATATCCCGCTTGGGCCTGATATCGGCCAGTGCTGCGGGGGGCGCGTGATCCTGACGTTCCGCATCGGCGATGATGCCGCACGCAAAGCGCTTGAGGCGAAGCTGAAGCACAATGTCGAGACGCTGCCGGAAGTCTGGCTGTTCGGTGCCGGTCATGTCGGCCGGGCATTGGCCGATGCGCTGTTGCTGCTGCCGTTGAAGACCTACGCCGTGGAAACGCGAAAAAGCGAACTCGACCTGATGTCGGCCGGCGCCAGCCATCGGCTGGTCGCCATGCCGGAATCAATCGTCAAGGATATTGCGCCTGGCTCTGCCGTCGTCATCCTCACGCATGACCATGCGCTCGATTTCCTGATTGCAAAAGAGGCGCTGGCTCGCGACGATCTCGCCTATATCGGCATGATCGGCTCGAAGACCAAGCGCGCCACTTTTGCAAACTGGGCGAAAAAAGAGGGTTTGGGCGACGATTTGGTCGGCAGACTGGTGCTGCCGATTGGCGGCAAGGCCGTCAGTGACAAACGCCCGGCCGTAATCGCCGCCATGACATCGGCCGAAATCCTTGTCGCGATCGAGAGCTATCGGGTCAGATCCGAATCCTGACGTGAGTCGCGACCATCCATGAAACCCATATCTCTCTTCATATAGTCGGACATCACTTCGAGATCGAGTTTCGGGTAGCTTGGCCGAAGGCCGTGCAGCATGCGTGCCAGCATCGAACGCCATCCCTGGCGGCGCTTTTTCGGCATTGATTCATATCTTTCAATTGCTTGGCAATCCATAACGACACCTGTTGTTCCTGTGAAGGTGATTGCAGCATGCGCGCAAACATGCTCAAATTCCAATCGAACAACCGTCTGGATGCATCAAGAGAACTTATCCATGAAGATGTCGAAACAGTTTCCATTGAATGCGCTTCGGGTCTTCGAAGCGGCAGCCCGTCTGGGCAGTTTCACCAAGGCGGGCGCTGAACTCGGCATGACGCAGACGGCAGTCAGCTACCAGATCAAGCTGATAGAGGAGAATGTCGGCGAACCGCTGTTCCTGCGCCGGCCCCGGCAGATTGTGCTGACGGAGGTTGGCCAGAGGCTGGCGCCGAAAGTCGGGGAGGCTTTCGACATGCTGCGGGACGCCATGGCAAGTGTTCGCGACGATGCGGAAGCCACGCTTCTCATCCATTCGACGCCGACTTTCGCGTCGCAGTGGCTCGCTCACCATCTCGGCTCGTTCCAACTCAAACATCCAAGCGTCGCCGTGCGCCTGACGACCAGCGAAACCATTATCGATTTCAATCACGAAGCCGTCGATCTCGCTATCCGCTCAGGCACGGGAGATTGGCCGGGACTGATCAGCCATCCGCTCATGAGCGTCGATTTTACGCCGATGCTCAGTCGGCAACTCGCCGAAAGTGTCGGCGGCATCCACACGCCCCGCGATCTTCTCAAACTGCCGATTATCGACCCCGGTGATCCTTGGTGGACACACTGGTTTGCCGCGGCGGGCGTACACGACGCAGATCTTGCAAGTCGACCGGCGAGTCGTCTCGGCGCTCAGTCCTTCGAGGCCCGGGCGGCGATTGCCGGACAGGGTGTGGCGATCCTCACCCCGGAATTCTATCCTGACGACATTGCCCTTGGACGAATCTACCAACCGTTCGAACTGCGCGGCAATGACGGCCACCAATATTGGCTGGTCTATCAGCAGGCGAGGCGAAAATCCCCCAAGATCAAAAGCTTCCGCGACTGGATACTCAATGAATTCGCGCCCTCCGCAAGTGCCTCCAACCCCGATGCGGCTCACCAAACGGCGAATTAATCATGTCCGAAGGATTCCGTTCGAAATGCGTAAAACACGCATAGGGCGTACTTTCTTTTTCCCCACGCTTCGGTCAAAAGTGCGTGCATTCGAGGGGATCATTCATGCCGAAAACTTTTGCCATTTGCCTTTTCATGATGCTTGCACTTTCCTCATGCACCGGGGCAACCGTCGTCCATTTTGAAACCGACGCCTATGGAAGACTGGCGGATGTGAAGCTTGGCACGTCCTCCGGGGATCACGCGCGCGATCGCGCCATAGCCAACGAAGCGCGACGCCGGTTCAGCAAACTCGTTCCCGATCCCAAACCCTACCGCGACTATACCTTGACGGTCACTCCGCCCGAGAAACCGAAAAAGACGGATGCCAAAGACTACAGGGCAATGCAGAACGAACTGAAAAAGGATGCCAAGCTGCGGGAAAAAGTCTTGCAGCTTTGCCGCAAGAAGCTGGGGAAGCCTGACATTATCGCCGAAATGGCGGTCTATACGCACACGTCGTCCGCAAAGGCGCTCGAAGTCGGCTGCCAGCGCCTGACCGCTGCACTCGCCAGCGGGCGCCTGTCGTATTCCAGCTTTGAGAAGGGTCGCCAGGGCGTGAAGACGAAAGAAATGATCGCAATTCTTGCAGGGCGATAAAGACATCGCGTTTGCCTCTTTCCCATGCCGCCATTTTTTCGCACAGTAGCGAAGCGGGAGGCAAGAATGGGGACACTGAATGTATGAGTTCGCTATCGCCTGGGAATGGCTGGCCTTTGCCGTCCGCTGGCTGCACGTCATTACCGCAATCGCCTGGATCGGTTCGTCCTTCTATTTCATCGCGCTCGATCTCGGCCTCGTGAAACGCGATCATCTTCCCGCCGGCGCCTATGGCGAGGAGTGGCAGGTGCACGGCGGCGGCTTCTATCACGTCCAGAAATATCTCGTCGCCCCCGCCACAATGCCGGAACACCTCACCTGGTTCAAATGGGAGAGCTACGCCACCTGGCTGTCCGGTTTTGCCATGCTCTGTCTGGTCTACTACGGCGGCGCCGACCTCTTCCTGATCGACCGGCATGTGCTGGATATCTCCTCGACCACGGCAATCCTGATTTCGCTGGCTTCGCTCGCCGTCGGCTGGATCTTCTACGACCTGCTATGTAAGTCGCCGCTCGGCAGGAACACCTGGACGCTGATGGGCATTCTTTATACCGCGCTCGTCGTCATGGCCTGGGGCTATACACAGGTTTTCACCGGACGCGCCGCCTTCCTGCATCTCGGCGCCTTCACCGCGACGATCATGTCGGCCAATGTCTTCTTCATCATCATGCCGAACCAGCGCGTCGTCGTCGCCGACCTGATCGCCGGGCGCACGCCGGACCCGAAATATGGCGTCATTGCCAAGCAGCGTTCGCTACACAACAACTATCTGACCCTCCCCGTCATCTTTTTCATGCTGTCGAACCACTATCCGCTGGCCTTCGCCACCGCCTATAACTGGGTGATCGCGGCGCTGGTGTTCCTGATGGGCGTCACAATTCGCCACTGGTTCAACACCACCCATGCCCGCAAGGGACGGCCGACATGGACATGGCTGGTGACGCTGTTGATCTTCATCGTGATCATGTGGCTTTCGACCGTACCGAAGGTTCTGACCGGCGAGGGCACGGCCGAGGTCGCGCCCGCCTTCAAACAGTTCGCCTCCAATGCGCATTTCCCGGCCGTGAAGGATACGATCTCGACACGCTGCTCCATGTGCCATTCGGCGGAGCCCGTCTATGAAGGCATCAACCGGCCGCCGAAGGGCGTGACGCTGGAAAATGACGCGGAAATCGCCGCCCACGCCCGCGAAATCTACATTCAGGCCGGCCGCAGCCACGCGATGCCGCCTGGCAATATCACCGACATGACCAATGACGAACGCAAGCTTTTGACAGCATGGTTCGAAAGCGCCGTTTCGGAAGGCAGGACAGAATGACCGCCACCCTCATTCGCGGCCGCACATTAAGCTTTCGCCGCGTGCCAGCGAGCCTGGATGACGCTGACGCCTATAGCTATGAGACCGACGGCGCGCTGCTGGTCGAGAACGGATTGATCGTCGCGAGCGGCACCTACGAGGCCGTGAAGACGCAGGCACCTGACGGCGTGCCGGAAATCGACCACCGCCCGCACCTGATCCTGCCCGGCTTCATCGACACGCACCTGCATTTCCCACAGATGCAGGTGATCGGCTCCTATGCCGCCAACCTGCTCGAATGGCTGAACACCTATACCTTCCCGGAGGAATGCCGCTTTGTCGAGACGGCGCATGCGCAGCGCATTGCCACGCACTTCTTCGACGAAATGGTCCGCCACGGCACGACGACCGCCGTCGCCTATTGCTCCGTGCACAAGACCTCCGCCGACGCCTTCTTCGCCGAAGCGCTTGCCCGCAACATGCGCATGGTCGCCGGCAAGGTGATGATGGATCGCAACGCGCCGCAGGGCCTGCTGGACACGCCGCAAATGGGCTATGACGAAACCCGCGCTGTCATCGAACAATGGCACGGCAAGGGCCGCAACCACGTCGCCATTACGCCGCGCTTTGCCATCACCTCGACGCCCGAGCAGATGTCAGCGGCGGGAGCGCTGGTGCGCGAATTCCCCGACCTGCATGTGCAGACGCATCTGTCGGAAAATCGCGACGAGATCGATTTCACCTGCTCCCTCTATCCGGATGCCGCCGACTATACCGACGTCTATGCCCGCTACGGTCTGCTCGGCCCAAAGACGCTGTTCGGCCATTGCATCCATCTGTCGGAGCGCGAAATGGACGCGATGAGCGAGACCGGGTCGATCGCCGTCCACTGCCCGACGTCCAACCTCTTCCTCGGCTCCGGGCTGTTTCCATTGAAAAAGCTGGTCAATCGCGAAAAACCCGTCCGTGTCTCTGTCGCCACCGATATCGGCGGCGGATCGAGCTATTCGATGCTGCGTACCATGGACGAGGCCTACAAGATCCAGCAATTGCAGGGCGAACGCCTAAACCCGTTCGAGAGTTTTTACTACATGACGCTCGGCAATGCCGAAGCACTGTCGCTTACCGACAAGATCGGCACGCTGGAGCCCGGCACCGATGCCGATTTCATCGTGCTGAACATGGCGGCAACCCCGGCCATGGCGCTGAAGGCGGAGGTTGTGACCTCGCTCGCCGACGAGCTTTTCCTGCTGCAAACGATGGGGGATGACCGGGCGATTGCCGAGACCTATGTGGCGGGCATGGCGGCGAAGGCTGAGTTGACCGGCTAAGCCATCTCTTCAACCATTGCCCTGATCTTCACGGCCTTTTCGAAGTGATCCAGCTTATGTGTCCGGATCCACCATTCCGCGGCTTCCATCAGCAATTCGGGGTCATCATTCCTGTTGGCGAAGAACGCATAGAAGGAGAGCCCGACACCGGGGCCTTTTTCTGCGATCTTGCGATCGCAGACTTCTATGATTTTCTCTCTCAAGCTGGTTCTCATTCAAAATCCCAATATACAAAAAAGCGATCTCCTCTTGTGACGAAGATCGCTTTTTACGCAAGGGCAATGAGGAGGATTGCTTATTCCCGCCAGGCCACCACGGTCTGCGGCTTCACCTGCGCCTCGCCGAGAATGAGCTTACCAGCGGCCGGGCTTGCCCAGGCCTCCGTCCCGTAGTTGAAAGCAAAGGTCACCCCGCCCCGCCTGCGCAGCCGGATGTGATCGGGCAGTGCCACCGTCTCAAGACCGGCTTTCGCCGCCAGATGAGTCAGCGTCTGCTGAAGCAGGCTCTGATCCGGCCAGCAGGCGAGATAGTGGTGCCCGCCCTTCGCGGTCAACGCCGCATCGCCGTTACCGAAGCGCGCCAGCACTTCACTGTCCGTCTCGACATATTCCCGCCAGCGGATGGCGGCACCGGAGACCGTGCCGGAAACGGCATCCTCGAGACCGGGACGCAGCGATGAAACCTGTGTCAGACGGATGCCGGTGAGTGCGGCAAGCGGACCCGGCGGCAGATTGTCAGGAATGGCAAACTGGCGTGTGCGCGAGCCGGTGCGCGGGCCATAGAGCACGATGCCATGAGCGGCGCTGAAAGCCTGAAGAGCAGCGTCCGATACCATCATCAGCGACGGAACCAGCACCAGCTTGTAGCCGTCAAGCGGGGCACCGGGGGGAACAAAATCGACGTTCAGGCCGAGCTTGCGCACCGCTTCGTACCAGCGGAAGGCCAGATCGTGATACTGGAAATCCCTGCCCTGCGGCTGGATGGCGGTGGCCCAATAGGTCTCGTAATCATAGACGATGGCGACCGGCGCCTGTTCGGTTGCCGGCAACGCGCCGGTCTCGACAATCTCGCGGCCAGTGGTTTCCGCCTCGAAGCCACCGACAGACAACTCATCCGAGCCCGGCAGGTTGAGACCGGCATGCATCTGCTCCTGCGCGAAGGGTGCCTGGCGCCAGCGGAAATAGCTGACCACTTCGGCCCCATGCGCCAAGGCTTCCCAGGTCCAGAGACGCACCATGCCCGGCTTCGGCACAGGGTTCCACGGCGCCCAGTTCACCGGCCCCGGCTGCTGCTCCATGATCCAGAACCGGCCGCGGCCGACGCCGCGGTAGAGATCGTGGTGGAACGGTGCGATATCGGGATGCGATGTCTCGGCCCAGCGGTTTTTCTCTTCCTGGCTGAACGGGAATTTCTCGACGAAGCCGATCGGATAGCTGTCCCAGGAGGCGATATCGAGATTTTCGCCGACCTTCCAGTGATCGAAATCGTTGATGAAGCCCATGAAATTATGGGTGATCCAGCGGCCCGGCGAATGCTTGCGGATGATCTCGCACTGCATCTTGTCGTAGGCCGCCACCTGCCCCGACTGGAAGCGCCAGAAATCGAGTCGTGCCGCCGGGTTCGTCTCGGTGACGGTGAGGTTCGGCAGAACCACGTCTTCGAAACTGTTCACCTCCATCGACCAGAACACATTGCCCCAGGCCTCGTTGAGCTGTTCGGTCGACTGGTAGCGCAGCCGCAGCCAGCGGCGGAACGCCTTCAGGTCTTCCGGTCCCCAGGACTGCGTCGTGTCGTGGCAGCCATATTCGTTGTCGGTCTGCCAGCCGTCGAGTGCCGGATGTTCGCCGTAGCGCTTGGCGATGATCTCGACGATGCGCGCACTTTCGCGCCACCAGACTTCGGACGAAAACGTGTAGTGCCGGCGCGAACCGAAGCCGCGCACATGGCCCTGATGATCGACCGGAGCGATCTCCGGATATTCGTCCATCAGCCATTTCGGCGGCGTCGCCGTCGGTGTGCCAAGCACGACCTTCAGCCCGGCGGCACCGAGCGTGTCCATCGCACGGTCGAGCCAGCCGAAATCGAACTCGCCCCGCTTCGGCTCCAGCCGCGACCAGGCGAATTCGCCGATGCGGACGAAGGAGATGTTAAGCTCCCGCATACGGCGGGCGTCCTTTGCCCACCAGGCTTCTGGCCAGTGTTCCGGATAATAACAAACGCCAAGCATTATTTCGTCAGATCCCCGTTGATGATGGCGACGCCCGAGGCGTCAAAGAGATGGCAGGCCTTCGGCGGGATGCCAATGCGGAAATCCGCGCCCGGCTTCGCCGTGGCCAGCCCATCGGCCTTGACGGCGATATCGCTGCCATCGGCAAGGCTTACATAGAACATGGTCTCGGAGCCGAGATATTCGGCGAGCCTGAGCTTCGCAGGCAGGATGGCCCCGTCCCTGGCGTCCGCATCGATATGCTCGGGGCGAATGCCCAGCGTGACGCTCTGGCCTTGGCTGACGCTGGAATTGCCGGCGGGCAGCAGAATATCGACGCTGTCGGGCAGCGTGACGCGGATCTGGTCGCCGGCGGGTGCTGCCGTCGCCTTCAGAAAATTCATCTTCGGCGAGCCGATGAAGCCGGCGACGAAGATGTTTTTCGGCCGGTGGTAAAGTTCGAGCGGCGAACCGATCTGCTCGATCGAACCGGCACTCAAAACCACGATCTTGTCGGCCATGGTCATGGCTTCCACCTGATCGTGGGTGACGTAGATCATCGTTGCCTTGAGGTCCTGATGCAGCGTGCTGATCTCGGTGCGCATCTGCACGCGCAGCGCCGCGTCGAGGTTGGAGAGCGGTTCGTCGAACAGGAACACCTCCGGATTGCGCACGATGGCACGGCCAATGGCGACGCGCTGGCGCTGGCCGCCGGAGAGTTGGGATGGCTTGCGGGTGAGAAGCGGCTCGAGTTGCAGCATCTTCGCGGCATGTTTGGTGCGCTTCTCGATCTCGGCCTTGTCGTGGCCGGTCATGCGCAGGCCGAAACCGATATTGTCGGCGACAGTCATGTGCGGATAGAGCGCATAGGACTGGAACACCATGGCGACGCCGCGCTCGGACGGGCCGACATGGGTCATGTCGTTGCCGCCGATCTTCAGGTCACCGGAGGAAATTTCCTCAAGGCCTGCGATCATGCGCAGAAGGGTGGACTTTCCGCAGCCGGACGGACCGACGAAGACGCAGAACTCGCCATCGGCGATGGTGAGGTCAACACCCTTGATGACGCTGACGGCGCCGAACTGTTTCTTGACATTGTGGAGCGTGACATCAGCCATTGGCCTTGCCTCCCGAGATTAGATGAATGGTGGAAAAGCAGGCGGCGATCATCCCTTGGTCGCTCCCAGCGTCAGACCGGCGATGAAATGCTTCTGCATCAGGAAGAACATCAGGACCGGCGGCATGGCAGCAACGATGGAGCCGGCCGAGACCAGATGCCAGGCGGCGATCCACTGGCCGTTCAAAGAGTAGAGCCCTGCCGTCACCGGCATCGCATGCTGGCCCTGCACCAGCACCGTCGCCCAGAAATAATCGTTCCAGATGAAGGTGAAGACCAATACGGAAAGGGCCGCGATGGCCGGACGCATCAGCGGCAGGACGATATAGCGGAAGATCCGCCACTCGCTGACACCCTCGACGCGGGCGGATTCGATCAGCGCGAACGGTAGGGACTTGATGAAGTTGCGCATGAACAGCGTGCAGAATCCGGTCTGGAAGGCGACATGGAAAAGCACGAGGCCGGAAATACTGTCGTAGAGCCCCGCCTTCAGCGTCATGTCGCGCACCGGAACCATGAGGATCTGGAAAGGGATGAAATTGCCGGCCACGAACAGGAAGAAGACGATGAGGTTGGCGCGGAACTTGTAGACCGCCAGCGCAAAGCCGGACAGGCAGGCAAGCCCGACCGCGCCGATAACCGTCGGGATCGTCACCTTGAAGGAATTGAGGATATACCACCCGATCGGCGAATCCCGGAACACGGCGGTATAATTCTCGAAACCGGCAAAGCGCGACGGCATGCCGAAATAGTTGCCGGCGGCAAGGTCGCCGGAGGGGCGGATCGAGGTGATGGCAACGCCGATCAGCGGCAACAGCCAGACGATCAGCGCGATCGGCAGGATAATCGTATAGGCGTGGCGCACCCAGGCCGGGGCCTTCTGGACAGGGGTTGGAAACATCAGGCGTTCCTTTCCTGCATCAGCATGCGCACGATGAACAGCGTGATGAAGACCATCATGATCATGAACAGAACGACCGCGATCGCCGCGCCGTAACCCATGCGGTAGCCGTATTCCGACAGCGCCTGCTCGTACATGTAGAAGGACAACACGCGGCTCGATCCGTAGGGTCCGCCGTCGGTCATGATCGACACCAGGTCGAAGGAGCGCAGCGCGCCGATGACGGTGACGACGATGGCAATGAAGGTGGCGGGACCAAGCTGCGGCAGCACGATATTCCACAAGAGCGACCAGCCCTTGGCACCGTCCATGCGGGCGGCTTCCACCTGCTCCGGATTGATGTTGTTGAGGCCCGTCAGGTAGAGGATCATGCAATAGGCAATCTGCGGCCAGAGGCCGGCGGCGATGATGCCGAGCGTCACGTAGCGCTCGTCGGCCAGGATGGCGATATTCTCGCCGCTCACCGCCTTGATCAGCGCCGAGAGCAGGCCGAAGTCCGGCGCATAGAACCAGGTGAAGATCAGGCCGACGACGACCTGACTGATGACGAATGGAAAGAAGAACAGCGACTTGTAAAGCCGGATACCGGCGACCGTCTGGTTGAGGAACAGCGCCACCGCAAGCCCGGCAGGCACTGCGAGCAGATAGAGCACCAGCCACAGGATGTTGTTCTTCAGCGAAGTGTAGAACGCCTCGTCATCGAGAAGCTCGACATAGTTGGCCATGCCGATCCAGGTCTTGGCACCCAGACCGTCCCAATCGTAGAAACTGATCCAGATGGATTCGAAGATCGGGATGATCACATAGATCGAAAACATGATCATGCCGGGCGCCAGAAACAGCCAGGGCGCCAGGCGCTGCTGGTTGCGTTTCCAGTAACTCGACGTCGCGGGAACGGTGCTGCTCATCGCGGCCCCTTTGCTGAAGTAATTTGAAAACAATCGACCTTAACCGGCGGTAGCCCCTCACCCTAGCCCTCTCCCAGCAGGCGGGGAGAAGGGACGACAGAGGTTGCCGCTTGTCCCTTCTCCCCGTCACAACGGGGAGAAGGTGCCCGACAGGGCGGATGAGGGGCCGACACCCAAGGGCGTTACTTGTAGATACGCCCGCGCGCCTTTTCGAGGCGTTCGAGGATCGTATCGACATTATCAGGCTTGACCATGAACTGCTGGAAGCCTTCCATTCCGACCTTGGCCATTTCCGCCGGTGCGTCGCGGTCGTAGAACTGGGCAAGCGCATAGGCGTTCGCCAGCATCTCGAAACCGGCCTTCAGGAACGGATCGTTCGATTTTGCCGACTGGTTGTTGACCGGAAGCTGACCTAGAACCTCGTTCATCTTGGTCTGCGCTTCAGGCGTCGCAAGATAAGCGAGGAACTTGCGGGCGTCTTCCTTGTTCTTCGCACCCGACGGGATGTGGAAGGATTCGGTCGGTGCGTCTTCGGCCATCGGAATGCCTGCGGTGATTTCCGGGAACTGCAGGAAGCCGATCTGGTCAGCCTTCAACCCGCCGTCCACCATAGCGGCGACGGCAAAATTGCCCATCAGATACATCGGGGCCTTGCCCTGGACGAACTGCGGAATGGCATCCTGCCAGTCGATGGCGGCATGGTTTTCCAGGAAGTAGCCCGGTTTCACTAGTTCGGCCCACTTTTCGAACACGGCCTTCACCTTCGGATCGGTGTAGGGAACCTTGCCGGCCGTGAGGTCCATGTGGAATTCATAGCCGTTGACGCGCAGGTCGAGATAGTCGAACCAGCCGCCGGTCGGCCACAAGGCCTTGGTGCCGATTGCAAACGGTGTCATGCCGGCCGCCTTGATCTTTTCGCAGGCTGCGATCAGTTCGGCCCAGTTCTTTGGTGGGGTGATGCCTTCCTTTTCGAAGATGTCCTTCCGGTAGTAGATGCCCCACTGATAGTAGGAATAGGGGATGCCCCATTTCTTGCCGTCAATTTCCATCGACTTGACGGCCGATTTCAGCTGGTCGTCCAGCTTGTTTTCGGTCCAGAGGTCGGTCACATCCTCGAAAAGGCCGGCCTTGACAAAAGGCGCCATGCGGTTGCCGGAATACCAGGACACCACGTCGGGCGCATCGGCGGTCAGGAAGTTGCGGATCGCCGACTTGTAGCCTTCGTGGTCGAAATTGTTCCACTTGACAGTAACGTCCGGATTGGCGGCCTTGAAGCCTTCGAGCAGCGTTTCCATCGCCTTTTTCGGCGCCGGATCGGACTGGTCGGAGTTGATCACAAGCTCGCCGGCGAAAGCGGTCGAGACGGTCAGCGCATAGCCGAGCGCGAGCGCGGCTTTAAAAGAATTCATGATATCCTCCCAAGGATCAGCGTGTGGTGCCGTTGCATCCTGCGGCTGGTCTGTTCCTCTTCCCCGCATGAGCCGCTTGACCTTGCTGCCGAAACCCGCAATCTACTTCCGATATTCCGGCATTAAATTCCGCTATCCTAAGGTCTGCACGATACCATGACGAGACGCCGCAAACCCGTGAACCTGCTCGGCGCTACCGCTGTGCATCCGGAACGCGACCCGGCCCATCCGCTGGTGGTCTTTGGCGACCACCGGTTCTGTGCCGGCGACAACATCAATGTGCGGCGCATGGAAGGCCCGCACATGCACAGCCAGATCGAACTCAACTTCGTGCTCGAAGGCGAGATGACCTATTGGTTCGACGGGCGCGAACTCAGCGTTTCCGAAGGCCGGCTTTGCCTGTTCTGGGGGATGATCCCGCATCAGGTGACGGATATCAAAGACCCGACCCGGTTCATCTGCCTCTACGTGCCGATGTCGGTTTTCCTCGCGCTGCCGAGCCTCAGCCGTTTCCGCGATGCGGTGTTTCGCGGCGCGATGATCGAGGCGCTGGATATTCGCCCCTATGACCGCGACATTTTCATACGCTGGCGCGAAGAGCTTCTGTCCGGAGACGCGGAGCTGGAACAGATCGTCCGCGAGGAACTGGGCGCCCGCGTGCGCCGGCTTGACCGCGAAGGCTGGCAGGACCTGCGCGAGCAGGGCTCGGCCATAGCCTCCTTCGAGCATCACGATGCCGACCGCATGTTCCATGTCGAGCGCATGATGCGCTTCATCACCGAGCATGCGCTGGAAAACATATCGGCCGAGGATGTCGGGCGCGATGTCGGCCTGCACCCGAACTACGCGATGGGTATCTTCAAACGCACGGTCGGCGTGACCATAAACCAGTCGATTATCCGGCATCGGTTGGACACCGCCCAGTCGCTGCTGATTTCCACCGACCTGCCGATCACGTCCATCGCCTTCGAGGCTGGCTTCGGTTCTCTTTCCCGCTTCTATGAAGCCTTTCACGATCGGTTCGGCACGAAACCGGGAACGTTCCGGCGCCGTCTCGCCAAGCCGCCGCGGGCGCGCGAGGTGCATGCGACGGTGAACGGACAGATCGCCGACGGCGGCTGACCGTTCACCGTCAAAGAGGTAAAATAATTTTACCTCTTTGACCTTCTGCTCTTAACAACCGTTCCCGAAACATGATATTGCCGGGGCATCCCTTGAGATGGAAACCCGAACCCATGTCCAAAATCCTCGAAATCAGCGATCTGAAGGCCCTTGCCAAGCGCCGCGTGCCGAAGATGTTCTTCGACTATGCCGACAGCGGCGCCTGGACCGAGGGTACCTATCGCGCCAACGAGGAGGATTTCCGCAAGGTGAAGTTGCGCCAACGGGTGCTGGTCGACATGACCAACCGCTCGCTCGAAAGTACGATGATCGGCCAGAAGGTTTCGATGCCGGTGGCATTGTCGCCGACCGGGCTGACCGGCATGCAGCATGCCGACGGCGAGATGCTGGCAGCAAGGGCGGCAGAGGAATTCGGCGTACCCTTCACGCTGTCGACGATGAGTATCTGCTCGATCGAGGATGTGGCGTCCGTGACGACAAAACCCTTCTGGTTCCAGCTTTACGTCATGCGCGACCGGGAGTTCGTCAAGAACCTGATCGACCGCGCCAAGGCGGCGAAATGCTCGGCGCTGGTGCTGACGCTCGACCTGCAGATTCTGGGCCAGCGCCACAAGGACCTGCGCAACGGCCTCTCCGCCCCACCGAAATTCACGCCCAAACATATCTGGCAGATGGCGACACGGCCGCTCTGGTGCATGCAGATGCTGCAGACCAAGCGTCGCAGCTTCGGCAATATCGTCGGCCACGCCAAGAACGTCTCTGACCTCTCGTCGCTTTCTTCGTGGACGGCCGAACAGTTCGACCCGCAGCTGTCATGGGAAAATGTCGAGGAAATCAAGAAGATGTGGGGCGGCCCGCTCATTCTGAAGGGCATTCTCGACGTCGAGGACGCAAAGATGGCCGCGCGCACCGGCGCCGACGCGATCATCGTTTCCAACCACGGCGGCCGCCAGCTCGACGGCGCCCCCTCCTCCATCAGCATGCTGCCAAGGATCGTCGATGCGGTCGGCGACCAGATCGAAGTCCATGTCGACGGCGGCATCCGCTCCGGTCAGGATGTGTTGAAGGCGGTCGCGCTCGGCGCCAAGGGCACCTATATCGGCCGCCCCTTCCTCTACGGCCTCGGCGCCGGCGGCAAGGCTGGCGTCACCACTGCGCTGGACATCATCCGCAAGGAACTCGACATCACCATGGCGCTCTGCGGCAAACGGGATATCCGCGATATCAACCGGGATGTGATTGCGGAATGATCGGCGCTTATGCAGGCGTAACAGTCAGATTGACGCCAAGCGCCTTGACCACACCGAGAAGCGTTGAAAGCTTGGGGTCGCCTTCCGCGCTCAAAGCCTTGTAAAGAGCCTCTCGCGTTACTCCAGCATCCTTGGCAACTTGCGTCATGCCCCTTGCCCGGGCAACAACACCAAGAGCAGCCGTGATATAGGTCGCGTCGCCGGTTTCAAAGGCATCACCGAGAAGCTCGGCCTGTGATTCAGCTGTATCGACATATTGTGCCGCATCAAACGGCAGTGTTTCAATTGCCATGATCTATGTCCAAATCGCCCGCCATTGCCTTGGCTCTCCTGATGTCCTTGCTTTGTGTGCTTTTATCTCCACCGCAGAGAAGGATAACAAGAACATTTCCGCGCTGAACGAAATAAACGCGGTAACCTGGTCCCTGATCGACACGAAGTTCGCCAATACCATCGAAAAACTTTGCATCTCCGAAAAGGCCAGCCTGAAGACGCACGACACGCTGGGCAATGCGCGTTCTGGCTCGCCCGTCTTTCAGGTTTTCAAGCCAATCCCGGAAAAGGACAGTTTGGCGAACTTCCATTCTCAAGTCCTAGATTACAGAAAAAAACCGTGAACTACAATTCACAATTCCAATATGGCAGGGTCGAGCGACGATTTCAGATTGTCATTTTAAGGGCGCTCAACTGCCCCGATAGGTCGAGTAGCTGAACGGCGAAAGCAGCAGCGGCACGTGATAATGGCTGGTCTCATCGGCAATCCCGAAGCGCAGCGGGATGAGATCGAGAAAAGTCGGCTCCGGCAAGGCGCCGCCGGTTGCGCGCAGATAGTCTCCCGCGTGAAACAGCAACTCGTAAGTCCCGACAGCGAATGCTTCACCCTCCAGCATCGGCCCATCAACCCGGCCGTCGCTGTTGGTTTCGACCGAACGCAGCAGCCGCCGCCCCTCGCCCTCGATAAGGAACAAATCGATCTTCAAACCCCTGGCGGGCTTGCCGAGAGCGGTATCGAGGACATGGGTTGTCAGGCGGCCGGACGTGCTCATGGAAACCTCGTATTCAAACTGGGTTCGGAATGACGAAGGGCTCGTCGTAGGAGACCTCTTCCAGATTGTTGCCCGGCCCGTCGCGATCGACAACCACAAAATCGCTGACCGCGCCGACAGCCATCAGCGGATGGTGCCAGATATTACGGCCATAATTGACACCCTGGCTGCCTGTTGCGAGAAAAACACGCGGAAAACCCGGTTTTCCGCCCTCATCCGGCGCGACGATTGCCAGCCATGGACCGCCGCCGATCGGCGAGAAACTCTGCGAGCCCAGCGGATGGCGCTCCATCATTGTCAGACCATAGGGGAAGCTCCGAGGCTGGCCGCGAAAGATATTGATGATCACACGGGCGCCGTCGCCCGTCACATCGGCCAGCCCCAGCGCATGAAACCGCTCGGTCGAACCGCCATTGATCAGCCGCATCGAAGCCGGATCAGGTTCAATAACCGTACCAAACGGCGCAAAAGCCGTCTGCGTCAGCGGCTCGATCGTCAAAAGCTTCGGCATCAGTTTCGCAGTCCCGCCACAGGAAAGCCTGGCGGCATCGTCTTAGGCATTGTCTTCTCCCGGAAGCATCGAACGCAAACGCAACAGCGCGATCTTTTCGACCTGCGCTGACGCTGTCTCAAATTCCTCTTCCGGGCTGTTGTCAATCCGCCTTTCGAAAGCGGCGAGAATATCGTCTTTCGTCAGGCCTTTCACCGCGATGATGAAGGGAAAGCCGAATTTTTCCGTGTAGGCCGTGTTCAGGCCGGAGAAGCGTGCGTGTTCGCTGGCCGTGAGCCGGTCGAGGCCGGCGGATGCCTGCTCGGCCTTGGAATCCTCCGTCAGACCTCCAGCGATCGCCAGTTTTCCCGCAAGATCGGGATGGGCTCTCAAAACCGCAAGGCGCTCGGCATGCGAGGCAGGGCGAAACGCGGCAACCAGCGCCGAATGCACGGCGTTCGCCGTCAGCACGATGTCGGCATTCCGGTCGAAGGCTCTCTCGGCCACCCAGGGCGAATGCTCGAAGACGCCGCCGAACCGCTCGACGAAGCTTTCCCTCGTGCCGATCACAATCCACCCTCCGGCTTGTGATGTTCATGCCAGTGCCGGGCGATATCGATGCGCCGGGGAATCCAGACCTTCTCGTGGCTGAGTACATAGTCGACGAAACGCGCCAGGGCCGCGGCCCGGCCGGGACGGCCGACGAGGCGGCAATGCAGGCCGACATTCATCATCTTCGGACTGCCGTCCTTGCCCTCCGCGTAGAGCACGTCGAACGTGTCTTTCAGATAGGTGAAGAACTGGTCGCCGGAATTGAAGCCCTGCGGCGTTGCAAACCGCATGTCGTTGGCATCGAGCGTATAGGGAATGATCAGATGCGGCTTGTCCGTGGTCAGGCCCGGAACCCAATAGGGCAGTTCATCGGCATAACTGTCGGAGGAATAGACGAAACCGCCCTCCTCCAGCACCAGTTTCAACGTGTTGGCAGACGGTTTGCCCTGATACATGCCGAGCGGGTGCGAGCCGGTCAGTTCCTTGTGCAGGCGCACGGCCTCGAAGATATGCTTGCGTTCTTCTTCTTCGGAAAAATCCTTGTATTCCAGCCAGCGATAACCGTGGCTGGCGATTTCCCAGCCGGCTTCCTTCATGGCGGCGACCGCTTCCGGATTGCGTGCCATAGCAAGCGTCACGCCATAGACCGTGACATCGACATTGCGGCTGGTGAACATCCGCCAAAGCCGCCAGAAACCGGCGCGCGCCCCATATTCGTAGATCGATTCCATGTTGAGATTGCGCTGCCCGGGCCAAGGCTGGGCGCCGACGATCTCCGACAGCAGCGATTCGGAGGACTTGTCGCCATCGAGGATAGAACTTTCGCCGCCTTCCTCGTAATTGACCACGAATTGCACGGCGATATGCGCATCGCCCGGCCAGCGGACCTGCGGAAGATCGCGGCCATAGCCGATGAGATCGCGCGGATAGGATTGTTCTGCCATCAAATCACCCTTCGAATGTGCCGGAACGGTAGCATCCGAGACCGGAAAGTCGAAGTCAAAATGGTGAAATGCGCAGTCTATCCAAGACTGGGAAAGGCTGTTGCGTGGACCGCAACAACCCCGACCTCCTTAGCAGTTCGCCTGGAGACGCCGAGCGACAAGAGCCGCCTTTGTCTCCGAAATGCGTGGCGACACGTCCGAGATTGCCGTCGCACGCGTCGTGACACCGGCGGCGACGGGGCGGTGCGCCGACAGCTTGCCAAGTGGATGCTGCGAATGGACGCGCAGCGGCGCGCCCGGTTCCGGCTCGATGAAGAGCGCAAGGCTTGAAATCTTCAGCGGCTCGTTCAGCAAAGGCCCGAAAAATTCACGCAACGCCGTCTCGAACCGGGCATTGAGATTGGAATTCACCGGCCCCGTCAGCATCATGTGAAAACGGAACTCGTCCATCACGTAAGGGTAACCCCAGCGGTGCAGATTGGAAAACTGCGGCGCCGTCAAGCGGTCTGGATCGCGGCGCTCGATCTCGGCATCGCTCAGCGGCGCACGGAAAGCGTCGAAAGCCTGGACGACGGAGGCCGCCAGATGGTTCATCTGTTCGCTGGGAACCGAAGGGGCAAGGCCGAAGAATTCGCCCAGTCTCGATATTTCCATGCGGGGAATTTCGAACGGCGTCATCGTGCTGGCGAAATGCATCAGCGATTTCAGCAGCGCCGATTCGCTGGTTTCCGGACTAAGCCAGAACGGCGCCTTGATGGTGCCGTGAAATCCATACCGGCGCGGCACGGCCGTGTGAAAAGCCAATTCCTGCCGGCTGAACCCGGCAATCGACGGTGCCTCCGGCGCCTCGCCGGAATAGACGTTGCGGCCAAGCCAGCTGGCCGCGGCGACCGACAAGGGGTCGTATATCGACGGCGTAAAATAGATGGCGTAACGCATGGGCTCCGCTCCGTTGCATCTCGTTCTGCGACCGGGGTTAAGCGATTTGCGTGACAGAATGACGAAGAATCGCCGTTTTCAACCGGTGGCTAGCTGCCAGCTCACTCGGGAAAAGCGGCAATCTGGCCGAAAACACGGAAAATCAGCCGGAACCAACCGGCTTTTGTTTCGTTTTCTCCGCGGCAACACCAAAAACGGAGAAGAATCATGACTTACCAGGACACCAATCGCCAAGACGCCGACATCAAGGAAACCCATGACCTGATCGCCAGCGACAAGGTCGAGGGTACCCGCGTTTACGGCCAGGACGGCAAACATATCGGCTCGATCGAGCGCGTGATCCTGGAAAAACGTAGCGGCCGCGTCTCCTATGCCGTTCTCGGCTTCGGCGGGTTCCTCGGCATCGGCGAAGATCACTACCCGCTCCCATGGGCCAAGCTGAGTTATGACGAAAACCTTGGCGGCTATCGCACCGACCTGACACGTGAGCAGGTGGAAAATGCGCCAAAATATGAAGGCGAAGACGAGTACGACTGGAACAAGGAAAACGGCCGCCGCGTCTATGACTATTACGGCGTCCCGCCCTATTGGATGTAACCCGTCCTCATCAACGTTGGAAAGAGCCCTGCGTCCGCGCGGGGCTCTTTCGCGTTTCAGGAAGGTTCAGCAAGCGCCCAGCAGCGAAAAATGCGTCCGGCAGCGGAAGCTGTCGGGCAGCGTTTCGTCCACCTGCCCCGCCATTTCACCGATCACGCTTGCCGCGAGGCGATGCGCCAGGCCGAAACTGATCTTGAACCCCCCGGTCAGGGCATAGAGCCGCTCATGATCGGGATGGCGCCCGACCATCGGGTCGCGACCGATCGCCTTTGGCCGCAACCCTGCCCAGCGTTCGACAACCGGCGCATCACGCAACAACGGAACCACAGCCCTTGCCCGCAGCAACAAGTCTTCCAGCAAGTCGTCGTTCGACAATGGTTCAGCGAAACTGTTTTCGCTGGTGCTTCCGACCGCGACAAGCCCGTTGTCGTGCGGCACCACATAGAGCCCATCCATGAAAATCACCGGCAGGGCAGAATCGATATCCGCTTTCAGCACGGCCGCCTGCCCCTTGACAGCGGCACCGCTGGAGACCGGGACCGGCAAACGTTCAAGCGCGTCCAGATGCGGGAAGGACTGCACGCCGGCAGCAAGAATGCAGTGTCCGAAAGAAAGCGAATGCCCGCCGGCAAACGTCGCCTTTCCGGCGACCGGATCGAGACCGACAAGTTCCCGTCCCTCTTCGATCCGCACATGACGGGATTGCCGCAGACATCTGGTCAGCAACGCTAGCAGCAGGCGCGGATCGACCCGTGCAGCGAGCGTATCGAACACCACGCCGCTCGCCATGGCCTCGCTCTCCGGCCAGCCGGCTGCCGCTGGGCTATCCTGAACATGCCAGAAAAACCGTTTGTCGTCCCGACGCCAGTTGGTCAATGCATCCTTCTCATGACGAAGCGCGATGGTCCGCAAATGCGGCCTGGGCAACGGCATCAGCCGTCCGGAGCGGCGATAGCCGGCGGACATCCCTGCCTGCGCCTCGAGGCCGGCGATTTCCGCCTCCAGCGAGACCAATGCGTCGAACTGAAACTGCTTCTTGATGTCCCAGCGATCCGGCATATACGGCATCAGGGCGCCTAGCACGCCGCCGCTGGCACCGGCACCGATCCTGTCGCGTTCGACGAGAATCGTTTCCAGCCCAGCCCGCTCGGCCATGACGGCAGCCCAGAGCCCCATGATACCGCCGCCAACGATCAACAGATCCGCCATCGATTGACCTTCTCATGTACGGAGATTATCGGTTCGGCATGTCCACCGAAAACTCCGAAAGCGCTCCCGCGCCAGACCGGCAAACCCTCGAATGGCACGAGGGCGATATGCCTTATTCGCAGGAATTTGGCGACCATTTTTATTGCCGCGAGGACGGACGGCTCGAATGCGGCCACGTCTTTCTTGAGGGCAACAGCTTGCCGGAACGCTGGCGCAGGCCTGGCACCTTCAGGATCGGCGAACTCGGTTTCGGCACGGGTCTGAATTTCTGCGAAACATGGCGGCAATGGAAGGAGACGCGCGTCGAGGACGCAAGCCTCCATTTCATCTCGTTCGAGCGTTTTCCAATGAACGCCGGCGATATCGACCGGGCGCTGTCGCGCTGGCCGGAGATCGAGGCCGAACGGCTGGGCCTCTGCGCAGATTGGCCAAAGCAGCCAAGCGGTTGCATAGATCTCGATTTCGCCGGCGGCATGCGCCTTACCGTCATCTGCGGCACCGCCTTCGAGGAAGTCGCCCGATCCGATGGCCCGTTCGACGCCTGGTATCTCGACGGCTTTGCGCCCAAGCGCAATCCGGATATGTGGTCGGAAGAAATCATGCGGCTTGTATGCGACAAGACAGTCGAGACCGGTACATTCGCCACCTACGCCGCCGCCGGTTTCGTGCGGCGCAATCTCCAGGCAGCAGGCTTTTCGGTCGAACGCAGGCCCGGATTCGGCAATAAACGGGAAATGCTGCGCGGCGTGAAATCGACATTCGGCGTCGTTTAAAAACCAGCCCGCAAACTACCCTTCTCTCTCAAGGAATTTTGCTGTCGCAAATGGTGGCGCATATAGAGCCTCGAATCTGCAACATGACATTCTGTCCAAACCGATGGAAAAGTCATGAGCGAGAACGAATTTCCGCAATCGTCCCTGAGCGACGCTGACGCCCCGGTGGAACGCCGCCGTCGAACCGGTGGACGCGGCGCGGATCGCTCCCGCAAGGGTGGAGGAACATCGAAATATCTCAACCTCGTCAACACGATGACGAAATCCAGCGTGCTGTCTGAAGACGCGCTGGAGGCTATTCACGATGCCTCTCTGACCATCCTCGAAGAGATCGGCATGGATGTCATCCTGCCGGAAGCGCGCAACCGGATGAAGGCAGCAGGCGCCGACGTGACGCCCGGCACAGACCGTGTCCGCCTCGATCGCGGCCTGATCATGGACATGATCGCTTCCGTGCCGTCCGGTTTCACCATGCATGCCCGCAACCCGGTTCGTAATGTTGAGATCGGCGGCAACAATCTGGTTTTCGCGCAGATCGCCTCGGCACCCTTTGTGGCCGACCGCGAGGGCGGTCGCCGCGCCGGCAACCAGGAGGATTTCCGCAAGCTGGTGAAGCTCGCCCAATCCTACGACATCATCCACACGACCGGCGGCTATCCGGTCGAGCCGATCGACATCCACGCCTCGGTGCGCCATCTCGATTGCTTGTCGGACATGGTGAAGCTCACCGACAAGGTGTTCCACTGCTATTCGCTCGGCCAGCAGCGCAACATCGACGCGCTGGAAATTGCCCGCATCGGCCGCGGCATTTCGGCCGAACAGATGGAGCGCGAACCCTCGCTGTTCACCATCATCAATACCTCCTCGCCGCTACGCCTCGACGGCCCGATGCTGCAGGGCATCATCGAAATGTCGTCACGCAACCAGGTCGTCGTCGTCACGCCGTTCACGCTAGCGGGCGCAATGGCGCCGGTGACGATCGCGGGGGCTGTGGTGCAGCAGAACGCCGAGGCGCTGGCCGGCATCGCCTTTACCCAGATGGTGCGGCGCGGTTCGCCGGTCATGTATGGCGGCTTCACTTCGAACGTCGACATGAAGACCGGCGCACCCGCTTTCGGCACGCCGGAATACATGAAGGCCGTGATCGCCGGCGGACAGCTCGCACGCAGGTACAAGATCCCCTACCGCACCTCCAACACCAACGCCTCCAACACGCTCGATGCGCAGGCAGCCTACGAATCGGCGCTGTCGCTCTGGGCGCTGACGCAAGGGGGCGGCAACTTCATCATGCATTCGGCTGGCTGGAGCGAGGGGGGGCTGACCGCATCCTTCGAAAAATTCATCCTCGACGTCGACATGCTGCAGATGGTGGCCGAGTTTCTTACTCCTTTGGACGTCAGCGAGGATGCGCTCGGTCTCGATGCCGTTCGCGACGTCGGCCCCGGTGGACACTATTTCGGCACGGCCCATACCCTGGCTCGCTACGAGACAGCCTTCTATTCGCCGATCCTTTCGGACTGGCGCAATTTCGAAACATGGACGGAGGCCGGGCGGCCGACGACCTATGATCACGCCAACCGCGTCTTCAAGGAAAAGCTGAACGAATACGAGAAGCCGCCGCTCGATCCGGCCATTGAGGAGGAACTCGATGCCTTCGTCGCCCGCCGGAAGGCTGAAGGCGGCGTTCCCACTGATTTCTAACGGAAATTTAATGAAACTCTAAGGCAACAAAGCCACAATTCAGCGCATTTATATCCTTGTTCGAGCAAGACATGACCGGCAGGCGGCCATCGCTCGAACACAAGGAACAGGACCATGTTTTCGTTGAGAACAGCAATTACCACCGGCCTGGTCGCCCTGACACTTGCGGGCACCACGCTTGCCACCACCTCCGAAGCCAATGCCCACGATCGCTTCTGGCCTGGCTTGGCCACCGGCCTTGTCGGCGGAGCGATCGTCGGCGGAGCGTTGAGCCAACCACGCTACTATGCGCCTCCGGCCTATTACCGGCCGGCCTATCGCCCGTATGTCGTCGTCAACGAATATCCCCGTTGCCACACTGTCTGGCGTCAAAACGCCTGGGGCGACCAGTACAGGGCCCGCGTCTGCTCGTGAGTCTCTCGCCGTGGGATTAAATTGCAAGGGCAGGCAATGGTGCCTGCCCTTGACGTCCCTGATCAGTTCGACATTGCGGCACGGACCGACGAAATCAGCTTGTCGGTCGGAAGATTGCTATAGTCCTTGCTGATCTCCGTGGTGGTTTTCGCCCGCGTCGCGGTCGAAAGCATGGAGCGCAGATCTCCGAGCGTCTGTGGCGCTGCGCAAACGACCAATCGATCGAACGCGCCCTCCTGTTCATACCTATCTATTTTGCCGGCAACGTCCGCCGTGAACTTCTGCTGCTCCTCGCGGACCGGATCGCTTGAATATTCCATCGCCGAACGGCCGTGTCCTGCCGAGGAATGGCTGCGGCCCGGCTTGTCGGTCATGATGTCCTGGACGCGCTTGGTATCCAGTTGAAAAATCTCCTGCTCAGGGCTTTGGGGTCCATCTTTGAGAAAATTCACGCCCTTCAAAAGACGCGCCTGATTTCCGTCGGCGGCAAGAATCCATGTGGTTGTCATTGTTTACTCCTCAAGCAGTGCCCCAAAATCCATAAGTCGCGATACCGGCGGCACCAGGACCGAACGCTGGCCGCGCCTCGCCCGAAAACGGGACACGCGAAGGAATCAACGTGGCGGGAAAGAAGATGGTTCCTTGAAAAATGCCGGTTCGCAAAATCTGCCCGGCGAAATCCCGCTTCGGCAAACCATCCCCTACATTCCCGGCAAGACAGCGGCTATGGTCTGCCGGAATCACATATCGGACCACCACATGGCTGAACCGCTGAAGAACCTCCTGCATCCTGCACTCGTAAAAACGATGGCAAGCCAGATTGCGGCAAGCGACGATACGTTCGACACGGCGCGTTTTGTCGAGGTTGCCACGCGCGACATGCAGCAACTGGAATTGATGCAGCGCTCGCTGCAGATCCGCGACGCCCTTGGCGAGACCTTGCCGGGTGATTTCAGCAAGGCCGCGGCCATTCTCTCGGCAATTTTACCGAAGAACGGGCGTGCCGGAATGACCGGCTGGGCCCTTCTGCCGGTCAGCCAGTTCGTCGCACAAAAAGGTCTGGGCCACTTCGATCTATCGCTTGAGTTGCTGAAGCAACTGACGCCGCATTTCACCGCCGAATTCGGTATCCGGCCCTTCATTCACGCCGATCAGGACCGGGCGCTGGCAACGATCGGCCGATGGACGGCTGACGCGAACCACCATGTCCGCCGGCTGGCAAGCGAGGGAACCCGGCCACGCCTGCCCTGGGCCATGCGGCTGCCGGCGCTGATGCGCGACCCGCAGCCGATCCTGCCGATCCTCACGACCCTGTTGGACGATCCGGAGGACTATGTGCGCCGGTCCGTTGCCAACAGCCTGAACGATATCGCCAAGGATCATCCCGACCTCGTCGCCGAATTCGTCGGCAGGCACATCGGTGAAGCATCGCCCGAGCGCAGGCAATTGCTGCGACACGCCTCACGCACGCTCCTGAAGAAAGGGCATGCGGCAGCGCTCGCCAATTTCGGCTTCGCGCCGCTTTCGGGAATCGGCGCGGCACTGAGTATTCAGACAGAAAGCGTCGATTTCGGCGATTCGCTCGCCTTCACGCTCGCCATCGTCAATGACGGCATTGCACCGCAGCAGGTGATGGTCGACTATGCGATCCATCATCGCAAAGCCAATGGCAGTCTTGCGCCGAAGGTCTTCAAGTGGAAGAGCCTCATGCTCAAACCCGGTGAGACCGTCGAGATGGCACGACGGCATGCGATGCGGGCGATCACCACGAGGCAATATTATCCCGGAAGCCATCGTCTTGAGGTTCTCGTGAACGGCGAGGTACTGGCAGGCGCGGATTTCCAGCTTGTCATGCCCTGACACCCGTTCTCTTCGCATGTGCAAAAAACTATCACTTGACTTTTGACGGCAAAACAACGACATGAGGCCCAGCGTCACCTTCCGGCCGCCGCGTGAGCGAGCCCTGCGGGATCTAACCGATCCGTAACGAAGGATAAGCGCAACACAGAATGTCTTGCCAACCGTGGCAGGATGCAGCGCAGACAGCTTAATCAACCCACAAGTTCCCAAATCACGCGGGGTTCTTGACGCGAAGCGAAACCGGAACCGCATGGTGCAGTTCCGGCAAATCTCGTTTTGCGCCCCCGAAAAGGTACTACATTGACCACTTTCAAAGACCTTGGCCTCTCCGAGCACGTGCTTTCGACCCTGACCTCCCTTGGGTTCGATACGCCGACGCCGATCCAGGCCGAAGCCATTCCGCTCGTGATGGAAGGCCATGACCTCATTGGTCTCGCCCAGACCGGCACCGGCAAGACGGCCGCTTTCGGCCTGCCGATGATCGAAAAGATGCTGAAGGACGACAAGCGTCCCGATCCGCGTAACATCCGCGCCCTCGTTCTGGCGCCGACCCGCGAACTGGTGAACCAGATTGCCGCCAACCTGAAGGACTTCGTCAAGAAGACCCCCTTGAAGATCGGCCTCGTCGTCGGCGGCGCATCGATCAACAAGCAGTCCGAGCAGCTTGCCCGCGGCGTCGATATCCTTGTCGCCACCCCCGGCCGTCTTCTCGATCTTGTTGCCCGCCGCGCCGTGACGCTGACCCAGGCCCGCTATCTCGTGCTTGACGAAGCCGACCAGATGCTCGACCTCGGCTTCATCCACGACCTGCGCAAAATCTCCAAGCTGGTTCCGAAGAACCGCCAGACGCTGCTGTTTTCGGCCACCATGCCGAAGGCGATCGCCGATCTGTCCGCTGAATATCTGAGCAACCCGAAGCGCGTCGAAGTCACACCTCCGGGCAAGGCTGCCGACAAGGTCGAGCAGTATGTGCACTTCGTCCAGGGTGCCAGCCAGAAGACCGAACTGCTGAAGAAGTCGCTCACCGAGAACCCGCAGGGCCTCGCCCTTGTCTTCTCGCGCACCAAGCATGGCGCCGAAAAGCTGATGAAGCATCTCGAGCATGTCGGCTTCTCCGTCGCCTCGATCCACGGCAACAAGAGCCAGGGCCAGCGCGAGCGCGCCTTGAAGAACTTCCGTGACGGCCAGACCCGTATTCTCGTCGCCACCGACGTTGCCGCCCGCGGCATCGACGTTCCCGGCGTCACCCACGTCTACAACTACGACCTGCCGGAAGTCGCGGACGCCTATGTCCACCGCATCGGCCGCACGGCACGTGCCGGCCGCGACGGTATCGCGATTGCCTTCTGCGCTCCGGATGAAATCCGTCTGCTGCGCGACATCGAACGCCTGATGCACATCGACATCACCGTTGCCAGCGGCGAAGTCCCGGCCGACCGTGCCCGCCCGAAGGGTGGCCGTGGCGGCAATGGCGCCCGCAATGCAGCACGCCCAGCCGGCAATGGTCACGCCGAGCGTCGTCCGCGTCCGCAGGGCGGCAGCGACAACGTCCACCGCGCAGAGCGCGCAGCACCGAGCCCGTTTGCCGGTGACGATCTGCTGGCGGCCGGCGAACCGAGGAAGCAGCACCGCAAGGGCCAGGGCCCGGCAGCGCAGGCAGCCCACGAGCAGGCACTTGCCAAGCGCCCCGGCGGCAACCGCAACGGACGTCCCGGCCAGAAGCAGGGCGAATGGCGCAACCGCAACCATGGTGCTGGCAACGGCGGCCAGAACCGCGATGCAGCTGCCGGTGCCGGCGCACAGGGCCAGCGCAAGCGGGCCAACACCGCGCCCCGCCGCGACGAGGCATAAGCCTTTCGCATTCGGCACTTTTGAAGATTGAAAACGGCGGGGCAAAACCCCGCCGTTTTGATTCGAGGATCAACGCCCGGCAAGCTGCATGGGCGCCATTTCCTCGCCAGCCCCGATAAAATCTGCCTGGGGGATTGGCCGATTTCCGAAGTTGCGCGTTTATCATGGATACGAGCAAGCCAAGGAGACCATTGTGGCCAAGACTTTCGACCTATCCGACTTTTCCGAAGATGAACTGACCGCCCTGATCGATGAAGCGACGCGCCTGCGGCAGACACGGCGCAGCAGCCGCGATCGTGAACTCTCCCCGGCTGCAGACGGTTCGAAAGGGCAGGATGTGAGAGACCCGAACCATGGTGCCATCACCGCACCGACACCGCGCGAAGTCAAAGAGGAAGGGCCTGCACACGGCGTGCCGCACAAAGCCCGGGGCACGGGCGCCTAGTCGGACAGACATTTTGTTGTGACTTCCCCCGGGTACGTGGGAAACCTAGCCCCATTTACGCTGGGATCGGTGTTGCCTTACGGTTCGTCAGATAGACGCCGGCAACAGCAATCACCGTTCCGACGATCATCGGCAATGTCAGTGCCTCATCGAAGAACAGCCAGGCCTGCAGCGCCGCCAATGGTGGGACCAGATAGATCAGCGATGCTGCCTTGGAGACCTGCCCACGGCGGATCAAGTAGAGCAATAAGGCGATCGCTCCCATCGACAGGCCAAGCACCGCCCAGGCGAGGGCTGCGAACAGCTGTACGCTCCAGACCACCCGCATCTCCTCCAGGAAAAATGCCAGCGGCAAAGTGACGATCAGCGCGCCGACATATTGCAGCGTCGCGATCGAGCGGATGTCGCCGTCCTGCAGATACCGCTTCTGATGGATCGTGCCGTAGGTAACGGCCGCCATGCCCAGCACATTGATGACGACCGGGAAGATATGGATCGGCGTTGCGCCGGTATCGATCGTCAGCACTTTCGGCACGACCGCAAGCGCGATGCCGAGGAAGCCGAGCAAAAGCCCGAGCTTCTGCTGGCCCGAAAGGTTTTCGCCGATCAGGGCGGGCGCCACCGCCGCCGTCATCAGCGGCTGCAGCCCGGCGATAATGCCGGAGATCGCCGCCGGGACGCCCTGTCCGATCGCCCACCAGACGGCACCAAGATAAAGCCCGTGCAGGAACATCCCGGAAAACACCGCATGCCCGGCAGACCTCCAGGTTTTCGGCCAGGTAGCCCGGGTCGCAAGACAGAAGCCGATGAACAGCAACGTCGCGAGAAGATAGCGCATCACCAGGAATGTCAGCGGATCGGCATAGATGTCGGCATATTTCGCCATCACCCATCCCGTCGACCAGAGCAGAACGAAAATGGCCGGAGCCAGGCGGTCGAGGGTCATGCGGGCTTCCTGATGCGATGTCACGGTCGCCGATTGCGATAGAGCTCCCCATGCTGATGGTCAAAGCAAAATTCCTGATGTTTATGTTCAGGGATCGACAACCACGCCGCATTTCGTCAGCTTAAAAATCAGGCAATCGCACGATGCGGGATCCGCGACATATCCCATCGTTCCAACCGCTCTTCGCGCTTCGGAAGGCGATCTGGTGAAACATGCATCAAATGGCGGACCAAAAGGGGGGCTTGGCCTAAAAAAGCAGCGATATTGTGCGGAAATTTCTTTTGCCCCCAAACGAGCATGCTTCTTGCATTGCCCTTGCTGTTGTACTCAAATGGCAAAAAAAGGGGATCACACCGTTGGCATTTGACGAAATGATGAATGCGGACAATAGCCCGCGCCAGCCGTATACGACTTACAATGATTGGTACGCATCCCAGGACAAGGCCCGCCTGATTGCAAAATCGAAAGAGGCCGAGAACATCTTCCGCAAGACGGGCATCACCTTTGCGGTCTACGGGCACGCGGACAGCGCCGAAAAGCTCATCCCCTTCGACCTGATCCCGCGCATCATCTCCGGCCGTGAGTGGCGCAAGCTGGCACAGGGCATCGAGCAGCGGGTCATCGCCCTCAACGCCTTTCTCGACGACATCTATCACAAGCAGGAAATTATCAAGGCTGGCCGTGTTCCCCGCGAGCTGATCGAACGCAATGTCGCCTTCCTGCCGCAGATGATCGGCTTCCGCCCACCGGGCGGCGTCTATACCCACATCGTCGGCACCGATATCGTTCGCACCGGCGAAGACCAGTTCTACGTGCTGGAAGACAATGCCCGCACGCCGTCCGGTGTCAGCTACATGCTGGAAAACCGGGAAACGATGATGCAGATGTTCCCGGAACTCTTCCATCAGAACCGCGTGCGCCCGGTCGAGAACTATCCGTACCTGCTGCGCCACAGCCTGGCGTCGCTCGCCCCTCCCGGCTGCGAGGGCAAGCCGCGCGTCGCGGTACTCACCCCGGGCATCTACAATTCCGCCTATTACGAACACGCGTTCCTCGCCGACATGATGGGCGTCGAGCTTGTCGAAGGGTCGGACCTGCGCGTCATCGACGGCAAGGTGAAGATGCGCACCACCCGCGGCTACGAGGCGATCGACGTCCTCTACCGCCGCGTTGACGACGACTATCTCGACCCCCTCACCTTCAAGCCCGAATCGGCACTCGGCATTCCCGGCATCATGGACGTCTACCGCGCCGGCAACATCACCATCGCCAACGCGCCCGGCACCGGCATATGCGACGACAAGGCGATCTATTCCTACATGCCCGAGATCGTCGAGTTCTATACCGGCCGCAAGGCATTGCTCGAGAACGTGCCGACCTGGCGCTGTTCGGAGGCCGACAGCCTGAAATACGTGCTTGAAAACCTCGCCGATCTCGTCGTCAAGGAAGTGCATGGATCCGGCGGCTACGGCATGCTGGTCGGCCCGACCGCCTCCAAAAAGGAACGGGTCATGTTTGCCGAGAAACTCAAGGCCCGGCCGTCGAATTATATTGCGCAGCCGACACTTTCCCTTTCGACAGTGCCTATCCTCGTCAACAAGGGCATCGCGCCACGCCATGTGGACCTTCGCCCTTATGTCCTCGTCTCCGACAAGGTGCAGATCATTCCGGGTGGATTGACCCGTGTGGCTCTGAAGGCCGGCTCGCTGGTGGTCAATTCCAGCCAGGGCGGCGGCACCAAGGATACCTGGGTTCTGGAGGACTGATACGAAATGCTTGGAAGAACCGCAAACGGCCTGAACTGGATGTTCCGCTATATCGAGCGCGCCGAAAACAGCGCCCGGCTGATCGACGCCGGCCTGCGCATGTCGCTGACACGCTCGGAAGCAACAGAAGACGATTGGGATGGAGTGCTGCAAAGCTCCGGCGTCCGCGACATCTACGACGATCTCTATGAAAACCTGACGACCGCCGACGCGATCGACTTTCTGCTGCGAGACAAGTCCAATCCCTCCAGCGTCATGTCGTGCATCGATTCGGGCCGCAACAATGCCCGCATGGTGCGCACCGCGCTGACTAGGGAAACCTGGGAAGCCACCAACGAATGCTGGCTGGATCTCAAGACCATGCTGGCACGGCGTGTCAAGCCGGCGGACCTGCCGGAAGCGATCGACGCGATCAAGCGCAAGACTGCCCTGATCCGCGGTGCCTTTCATGGCACCATGCTGCGCAACGAGATTTTCAACTTCTCGCGCATCGGCACGTTTATCGAGCGGGCGGACAATACCGCGCGTATTCTCGACGTGAAATACTACGTTCTGCTGCCGGCAGTCAGCCAGGTCGGCTCCTCGATCGACAACGTCCAGTGGGAATCGATCCTGCGCTCGGTCTCGGCGCACCGCTCCTATGGCTGGGTCTACGAGGCGGAATACAAGCCGTCCAACATCGCCGACTTCCTGATCCTCAACGGCCGCATGCCGCGCTCGCTTGCCTATTGCTACGAAAAGATCGTCAGCAATCTCGGCTATCTCGCGCGGGAATACGGCGAGACCCACGCGGCGCACGCAACGGCGGAAGAGACGCTGTCGTCGCTGCGCAGCCACTCGATCAAGGATGTCATGGACCAGGGCCTGCACGAATACATCGAGAACTTCATCAGCCACAATAACCGTCTGGGACAGGAAATCTCCGACGGTTACCGGTTCAACTGAGATTCGGATGGGAGCGAGTACATGCGTCTGAAGATCAGCCACACCACCGAATACACCTATGCCGAACCGGTGCAATATTCACTGCAGCGCCTGCGGCTGACACCGCTGACGCAGACCGGCCAGACCGTCATCAGCTGGGAAACCTCCGTCGAGGGCGCCAAGATGGAGGTCGGCTATGACGACCATTTCGGCAACCGCGTCAATCTCGTCAGCGTCAACGGCGACCAGACCTCCATCCGCATCGTTGCATCGGGCGAGGTGGAAACCGAAGACAAGGCGGGCGTCTATGGCGTTCACCAGGCCTATGCGCCGCTCTGGCTCTACCTGCGCGAAACGCCGCTGACGAAGATGGCCAAGCCGATCCGCAATCTCGCCAAGGCGATGGCCGGCGATACCGACCTTGCCAGGATGCATGCCCTGATGGGCACGATCGCGGAGACGGTCGAATACAGGCAGGGCGAGACCGGAACGGAAACGACGGCCGAGCAGGCCCTGCTGCAAAAGAGCGGCGTCTGCCAGGATCATGCACATATCATGATCGCCGCCGCGCGCACGCTTGGCCTGCCGGCCCGCTATATCTCCGGCTACCTGATGATGGAAGACCAGCCGGAGCAGACCGCCAGCCATGCCTGGGCGGAAGTGCACCTCAACGGCCTTGGCTGGGTCGGCTTCGACGCCGCCAACAAGATGTGCCCGGACGAGCGCTATGTCCGCATCGCCTGTGGTCTCGACTATCGCGACGCAGCGCCGATTTCCGGCCTGATCCATGGATCGTCGAGCGAAGCGCTTAAGGTTTTGGTGACTGTCGAGCAGCAGGGACAGAGCCAGACGCAGAGTCAGTAGCCGTTCAATCACGTCAACACTGATATTTACTCAGCTCCAATTCTGGTTTAAAGTTTAAACCAGAATTGGAGCTATCTCTATGTCGAAAATCGGTGCATTCGAAGCGAAAACACATTTTTCGTCCTTGTTGGACCGCGTTGCAAATGGTGAAGAAATCACGATCACCAAACATGGAAAAGCAATTGCTCGGCTCGTAAGCGCAGAATCCATTGAAGCATCGGCGCCTGAAAGTGCTTTCCAGAAGTTGAAAGAACTGCGCCGGACCAATACGTTGGGCGGCATTTCATGGAAAGAACTGCGCGATGAAGGTCGGAAATGACAATTGTCATTGATGCTTCGATTGCGCTTGCATGGTGCTTCGAAGATGAGGCTTCCGATCAAACCGATGCCGTTGCACAGGACGTGATCGCAAGCGGCGGCCTGGTTCCGTCGCTGTTCCATCTGGAACTTGCAAACGTATTGCTCCATGCCGAACGGCGCGGACGCATCTCGGCCTCCGAAATTGCACAAAGGCTCGACCTGATTACCCAGATGCCAATCGAGACCGACCCGCAAACTGCAGGTAGAGCCTGGAGCGAAACGTTATCTCTTGCGAGAGCGCATAAATTGACGAGCTATGATGCGGCTTATCTGGAACTTGCAGCACGCAGGGGCGCAGCATTGGCGACAAAGGATAAAGCCCTGGCGGCAGCCGCTAAACAGTTGGGAGTAACCCTGACGATGCAGCGATAGAAAAAATGGCCGGAGAACCGGCCATTTTCTGAGCAAACTGAACAGATCAGTGACTGTCTTTACCAACCGCGCTACCGCGACATCCCTTGAGGAAGTCGAGGTCGGCGCCGGTATCGGCTCCCTGGACATGCTGCTGATGCAGCCAGGCATAGCCGGAGGTCGGCAGATCGTGGTGCGGCTGCCATGCAGCGAGACGCTGCGCCAGCTCTTCGTCGGAAATATCGAGGTGCAGACGGCGGTTCGGCACGTCGAGCTCGATAAAGTCACCATTCTTGACCACGGCGAGCGGGCCGCCGACGGCGGCTTCCGGTGACGTATGCAGCACGACGGTACCGTAGGCCGTGCCGGACATGCGGGCATCGGAGATGCGCACCATATCGGTGATGCCCTTCTTGAGTACCTTGGGCGGCAGGCCCATGTTGCCGACCTCGGCCATACCCGGATAGCCCTTCGGCCCACAGTTCTTCATGACCATGATGCAGGTCTCGTCGATGTCGAGATTGTCGTCGTTGATCTTCGCCTTGTAGTCGTCGATGTCCTCGAACACGACCGCCCGGCCCCGGTGCGTCAACAGATGCGGCGAAGCGGCGGACGGCTTCAGCACCGCGCCCTTCGGCGCGAGATTGCCGCGCAGCACGACGATGCCGCCAGACTGCGTCAAAGCCTTCTCGGCAGGCAGGATGACGTCCTCGTTCCAGTTGACGACGTCCTTGACCTCGTCCCACATGGTTTCGCCGGATACGGTGAGTGCATCCCTGTGCAGGAGGCCAGCCTCGCCGAGGCGCTTCAGCACCACCGGCAGGCCGCCGGCATAGAAGAACTCTTCCATCAGGTATTTGCCCGACGGCATCAGGTTGACGATGGTAGGCACGTCGCGGCCGCAGCGATCCCAGTCGTCCAGCGTCAGATCGATGCCGACGCGACCGGCCATGGCGAGCAGATGGATGACGGCATTGGTCGATCCGCCGATAGCGGCATTGGTGCGGATGGCGTTTTCGAAGGCCTGCTTCGTCATGATGTCGGAAGGCTTCAGATCGTCCTTGACCATCTGAACGATGCGCCGGCCAGTGAGCTGCGCCATGACCTTGCGGCGGGAATCGACCCCCGGGATCGCAGCATTGCCTGACAGAGCCATGCCGAGCGCCTCGGCCATGGAAGCCATGGTGGAGGCGGTACCCATGGTGTTGCAGGTGCCCGACGAACGGCTCATCGAGGCTTCCGCCTCAAGGAATTCGTCCTGCGTCATCTCGCCGGCCTTCACCATCTCGGAAAACTTCCACAGATGCGTGCCCGAGCCAACACGTTCACCGCGGAAATAGCCGTTCAGCATCGGGCCGCCGGTCACGACGATCGAGGGCAGATCGACAGAGGCGGCGCCCATGATCAGCGACGGCGTGGTCTTGTCGCAGCCGACCAGAAGCACACAGCCGTCCATCGGTTGGCCACGGATCGCTTCCTCGACCGCGAGTGCGGCAAGGTTGCGGTACATCATCGCCGTCGGACGGAAGGTGTTTTCGGACGCCGAGAACACCGGCACCTCCATCGGGAAGCCGCCGGCTTCCCATATGCCCGCCTTCACCTTCTCGGCGAGTTCGCGCAGATGACCGTTGCACGGTGTCATATCCGACCAGGTGTTGAGTATCCCGATCACCGGACGCCCGTCGAACAGATCGTGCGGATACCCCTGGTTCTTCATCCAGCCGCGGTGATAGATGACGTCACGGCTCGTGCCGCCGTACCATTCCTGCGACCTCAGCCTACGCGGCCATTCCGCTTTCTTAAACATCGTTATCGTCCTTTGAAGCCCCGGAGACCGGACCGACCTTTTGGCCGATCCGCCGGAAAAGTCCTTATGCCAGCGTGTAGGCCGTCTTCACCACGGTGAAGAATTCGGCCGCATACTTGCCCTGCTCGCGCGAACCGAACGAGGAGGCCTTGCGGCCACCGAACGGAACGTGGAAATCGACACCGGCGGTCGGCAGGTTGACCATCACCATGCCGGCTTCCGAATTGCGCTTGAAGTGGGTCGCATGCTTGAGGCTCGTCGTTGCGATACCGGCCGACAGGCCAAACGGCGTGTCGTTGGCGGTTGCAAGTGCTTCCTCATAATCCTTGACCCGAATGACGGATGCGACCGGGCCGAAGATTTCCTCGCGGCTGATGCGCATCTGGTTGGTGGCTTCGGTAAACAGCGTCGGCTGAAGGTAGAAGCCCGGATTGTCGCGCTGGATCGTCTCGCC
The DNA here is from genome assembly GCF_017873135.1 of Rhizobium herbae. Classification (GTDB taxonomy): domain Bacteria; phylum Pseudomonadota; class Alphaproteobacteria; order Rhizobiales; family Rhizobiaceae; genus Pararhizobium; species Pararhizobium herbae. The sequence continues at coordinate 246,855 of NZ_JAGGJV010000009.1, forward strand.
GCCGAAGGCGAGCTTGGCGCCCTCCTGTTTGCCGATGGCGATGTAGTCGGTGTCGGTGGCGAGCTGGCGTTCATCGACCACCGGGCCGATATGGGTGCCGGCCTTCAGCGCGTCGTCGACCACAAGCGTCTTCAGCTTTTCGGTCAGCGCGGCGACGAACTTGTCATGGATGCCTTCGGTGACGATCAGGCGGGACGACGCCGTGCAACGCTGGCCGGTCGAGAAAAAGCCGGAGTTTGCAGCCGATTCGACGGCAACGGTGAGATCGGCATCGTCAAGCACGACCATCGGGTTCTTGCCGCCCATTTCCAGCTGGAACTTGCGGTTATGCTCGATGGAAGCGCTCGCGACCCGCTTGCCGGTACCGGTCGAGCCGGTGAAGGTGATGCCGGCCAGATCCGGGCTGTCGAGCATGGCCTGGCCGACGACCGAGCCCTTGCCCATGACGAGGTTGAGCACGCCCTTCGGCAGACCGGCGCGGTGGAGAATATCCACAATCGCCCAGGAGCAGCCCGGAACAAGTTCGGCCGGCTTGAAAACAACGGTGTTGCCGTAGCAGAGCGCCGGGGCGATCTTCCAGGCAGGAATGGCGATCGGGAAGTTCCACGGCGTGATGATGCCGATGACGCCGATCGGCTCGCGGGTAATCTCGACGCCGATGTTCGGACGAACGGACGGCAGGACTTCGCCGGCCAGCCGCAGCGCTTCGCCTGCGAAGAAATCGAATATCTGCGCGGCGCGGATGGTTTCGCCGATCGCTTCCGGCAGCGTCTTGCCCTCTTCGCGGGCGAGCAGTTTTCCAAGCTCATCCTTGCGGGCCAGAATCTCGTCGGCGGTCTTTTTCAGGATCGCATGACGCTCAAGAATGCCCGAGCGCGACCATGCCGGAAACGCAGCCTTAGCGGCGGCAATCGCGGTCTTGGCATCATCGGCGCTGGCGGTGGCGTAGAGGCCGACAATTTCATTGGTGTTCGAGGGATTGATGTTTTCAACGCCGTTGCTGCCGACCCATTCGCCGGCAATCAGGTTGTGATGGAGTGTCATGGGCTAAAAGCCTCCTTGGTTTGCGCGGGCGCCGTGGGATCGGCACCCGCAATCAAATGCTTGAGCGGATCAGAGCTGGCCGATCACGATGTCGTCTTCGCCGGCAATCGCCAGCGTATTGCGCAGCGGCAGGCCGAATTCGGGTGCCTCGATTTCGAAGATGTCGCCGGCCTCCGTCTTGATGCCATCGCCGAACGACAGCGTCGCCGTTCCAAACATATGGACATGCACATCGCCCGGCGCCCGGAAAATTCCGTATTTAAAGTGGTGATATTCCAGATTGGCGAAAGTATGGGACATATTGGTTTCGCCCGACAGGAACGGCTTTTCCCAGAAAACGGCGCCGTCGCGGATAATCCGCGAGGTGCCGCGAATGTCGCTCGGGGCTTCACCAATCCGGATTTCCGGGCCGAAGCTTGCAGGCCGCAACTTCGAATGGGCGAGGTAGAGATAGTTGACGCGCTCGGTCACATGATCGGAGAATTCGTTGGCGACGGCAAAGCCGATGCGGAAAGCCGCGCCCTTGTCGGAGATCACGTAGATGCCAGCCATTTCCGGCTCTTCGCCGCCGTCCTGCGCGAACGACGGAGAGACGAGTTCGCCGCCGGGCGCCACCGTCTGCGAACCGTTGCCCTTGTAGAACCATTCCGGCTGTACGCCTTTTTCGCCCGGCTTCGGCTTGCCGCCTTCCAGGCCCATCTTGAACATCTTCATCGTGTCGGTAGCGCCCTCCTCCACCTTGGAGACGGCGGCGTGCATGGCGTCACGCGTCGAGGCGGAACCGAGATGCGTCAGCCCCGTACCGGTCAGGTGCAGATGAGCATCGTCCGGATGTGTGATCGGCGGCAGGAAGTTGCCTTTGGCGTGAACGTCCTGAAGATCGATTTCATCGCCAAGGCCGTGCGCCTCGACGACAGCCTTCAGGGACTTGCCCGAGTTGGCAGCTTCCATCGCCAATGCGTAGACGCTTGCAGCATTCTTTACCGCGCGGGCGGTTTGCCCCAATTCGCGAACGGCGACTGTGATCGAGCCGTCATTGTTCTTCACCTGGGAAATCAGCACAGCTTTGTCCTTTTCTAAATCCGGGCTGTCTTCTCGGCGTCAAGCGGCTGGCTTTCGGCAACAACAACCCGTTGGGAGACATGGCACACGCTCCCGTTCATGGCGGCAAAGCCGCCGTTCTCGTCATGATGCGCGGGGCCGGAGCGTCATCGCTTGCGTTCGAGCGCGAGACGCGCTCCGGCACCGGATTTACGCCGACCGGCAAATGCCGGCGGCGCGGGATGGACCGGAACCGGTCAGCCCTTGTTCTTGTTGTAGACATCGAAGAACACGGCAGCGAGAAGCACGAGGCCTTTCACCAGTTGCTGGTAATCGATGCCGAGGCCCATGATCGACATGCCGTTGTTCATGACGCCCATGATGAAGGCGCCGATGACGGCGCCCGTGATCTTGCCGACGCCGCCGGATGCAGAAGCGCCACCGATGAAGCAGGCCGCGATGACGTCAAGCTCGAAACCGACGCCGGCCTTTGGCGTTGCCGAGTTGAGGCGCGCCGCGATGATCATGCCGGCGAGCGCCGCGAGAACGCCCATGTTGACGAACGTGTAGAATGTCAGGCGTTCGGTGTTGATGCCGGACAGCTTGGCAGCCTTCTCGTTGCCGCCCATGGCATAGACGCGGCGACCGATGGTCGAGCGCGTGGTGATGAACGTGTACAGCGCGATCAGCACGGCCATCACGACCAGGACGTTGGGCAGTCCGCGATAGGTCGAAAGCTGGAAGCCGAGGAAGATGGCGACGACGGCGATGATGCCCATCTGGAGCGCGAAGAAGGCGAAAGGTTCGTTTTCCGTGCCGTGCTTCTCGTTGCTGGCACGATCCTTCAGGCCGGCATAGATCGCAAGCCCGACCAGGACCAGAACGGCGACCAACGCGAACAGGTTGGTGATAGTGCCCGGGAGAGGGTTTGCGAACCAGAGGATATCAGGCACGAACCCTGTCGAGAGAACCTGAAATTCCTTCGGGAACGGGCCGATCGGGCGGTTCTGCAGGACGACGTAGGTGACGCCGCGGAAAACAAGCATGCCGGCGAGCGTGACGATGAAGGCCGGGATCTTCTGATAGGCGATCCAATAGCCCTGTGCCGCGCCGATCACGCCGCCAAGGATGAGACACAAGGGAACGACCAGCGAATAATGAATGCCCATCTTGACGAGCATGATGGCCGAGAGGCCGCCCGTAAGGGCGACGATCGAACCGACGGACAGATCGATATGGCCGGCAACGATGATCAGCAGCATGCCCAGCGCCATGATGACGATGAACGAGTTCTGCAGGATCAGGTTGGTGATGTTGACGGGCTTGAACAGAACGCCGCCGGTCACGACCTGGAAAAACAGCATGATAACGACGAGGGCAACGAGAAGGCCGTATTCGCGGATGTTGTTCCTGAGATAGTCCCCGATGGACGGTGTAGTTTTCTGGGTGCTGGTTTCGGTGACCATTAATGTTTCTCCCCCGAGCGCATGATAGCCCGCATGATGGATTCCTGGCTCGCTTCCGCTTTCGAAAGCTCGGCGACGATGCGTCCTTCGTTCATGACGTAGATGCGGTCGCAGGTTCCGAGCAGTTCGGGCATTTCCGATGAAATCATCAGGATGCCCTTACCTTCGGCGGCAAGCTGGTTGATGATGGAATAGATTTCGTATTTCGCGCCGACATCGATGCCGCGCGTCGGCTCATCGAGGATCAGGACCTCGGGATTGGTGAACAGCCACTTGGACAGCACGACCTTCTGCTGGTTGCCGCCCGACAGGTTGACCGCTTCCTGGTAGATCGAATGGGAACGGATGCGCAGCTTCGAACGGTAATCGGTCGCCACGGTCCTTTCCTTGTGGTTGTCTATGACACCCGCCGAGGAAACGGCTTCAAGATTCGACAAGGTGGTGTTGTGCATGATGTTGTTGTTCAGCACGAGGCCGAGATGCTTGCGGTCTTCCGTGACATAGGCAAGACCGGCATCGATAGCCCGTGGAATGGTGCTGACATCGACCGGCTTGCCGTGCATAGAGACCTCGCCGGTAATCTTGTGACCCCAGGATTTGCCGAAGATGCTCATGGCTGTTTCGGTGCGCCCGGCGCCCATCAAGCCTGCAATGCCGACGACTTCGCCGGCCCGAACGTTGAAATTGATATCGTGCAGAAACTGCCGGTCGCGGTGATGCTGATGGAAGACATTCCAGTTCTTCACCTCGAGCAGCATGCCGCCGATCTTTGGTTCACGCGGCGGATAGCGATCTTCCATGTCGCGGCCGACCATGCCCTTGATGATACGGTCTTCGCTGATGTCCTCATTGTGACAGTCGAGCGTTTCCACGGTGCCGCCATCGCGGATGATGGTGATCTTGTCCGCGACTTTCTTGATCTCGTTCAACTTGTGCGAAATGATGATCGAGGTCATGCCCTGCTTGCGGAATTCCATGAGCAGCTTCAAGAGCGCGTCGGAATCCGTTTCGTTGAGCGAGGCGGTCGGCTCGTCGAGGATCAGCAGCCGGACCTTCTTCGACAGCGCCTTGGCGATTTCCACCAGCTGCTGCTTGCCGATGCCGATATCAGTGATGCGGGCGGTCGGCGGTTCGTTAAGCCCCACCTTGTCCAGCAGTTCCTTCGTCCGCGCGAAAGTCTGCTTCCAGTCGATGACGCCATTGGTGGCGAGTTCGTTGCCCAGAAAGATGTTTTCGGCGATCGACAGAAGCGGCACAAGCGCCAGCTCCTGGTGAATGATGATGATGCCCAGATGCTCGCTGTCGGAAATGGTCGAAAAATTGCGAACTTGGTTGTCGTAGTGAATTTCGCCGTCATAGCTTCCGGCGGGATAAACGCCGCTCAAAACCTTCATCAACGTTGACTTGCCCGCACCGTTTTCGCCGACAAGAGCGTGAATTTCACCTTCGCGGACCTTCAGATTGACGTTGTCCAGAGCCTTTACGCCCGGGAACGTCTTGGTGATGCCCCGCATTTCGAGAATGATATTGTCCATGGTCGGGTATTCCTGCGGCAGTCCGGGGATGATGAGGCAAAGACGAACCGTCTATACAATGCCCTCATCAAGATAAAAAGGTCCGCGACGAATCGCGGACCCGAGATGGAAGGGACAAGATCAATTGTTGATCTGGTCTTCCGTGTAGTAGCCGGCGCCCACGAGGATTTCCTTGGCGTTGGCCTTGTCGACGGCAAGCGGCTTCAGCAGAAACGACGGAACGACCTTGACGCCGTTGTCGTAGGTCTTCGTGTCGTTCACTTCCGGCTCTTTGCCGCTGAGGATGGAGTCCGTCATCTTGACGGCAACCTTGGCCAGTTCGCGGGTATCCTTGAAGATTGTCGAATACTGTTCGTCAGCCAGGATCGACTTGACCGACGGCAGTTCTGCGTCCTGACCGGTGACAACCGGGATCTTCAGGTCGCCCGAGCCATAACCGACACCCTTGAGAGCCGACAGGATACCGATGGACAGACCGTCATAGGGGGACAGAACACCATTGACCTGCGCATCGGTGTAGGTCGACGAGAGCAGGTTCTCCATGCGGGCCTGTGCAACGGCACCGTCCCAACGCAGCGTACCGACCTGTTCCATGCCCTGCTGGCCGGACTTGACGACGATATCACCGCTGTCGATGAGCGGCTGAAGAACCGACATTGCGCCGTCATAGAAGAAGAAGGCGTTGTTGTCGTCCGGCGAACCGCCGAAGAGTTCCACGTTCCAGGGCTTTACACCTGCGAACTTCGCCTTCAGGCCGTCCACGAGGCTGGTTGCCTGCAGAACACCGACCTGGAAGTTATCGAACGTTGCGTAGTAGTCGACATTGCCCGAATCGCGGATCAGGCGGTCGTAGGCGATGACCTTGACGCCGGCTTCGTGAGCCTTGGCAAGAATGTCGGACAGCGTTGTGCCGTCGATAGCGCCGATGACGAGAACCTTGGCACCCTTGGTGACCATGTTTTCGATCTGGGCGAGCTGGTTCGGAATGTCATCGTCAGCAAACTGCAGGTCCGGGGTATAACCGGCTTCCTTGAACAGCTTTTCCATGCTCTCGCCGTCGGAAATCCAGCGGGTCGAGGTCTTGGTCGGCATCGAGATGCCAACGGTGCCCTTGTCCTGGGCGATCGCCGGAACGACGAACGACGCCACGCTGAGCGCTGCGGCGGCGAGAAGCGAAGTAACTAATCTCATGTATCTCTCCCTGAGTGTTGATCCAGACAGGCGATCGGCCGGCCTCGATATGTGCAGCGCTTCGCGTAGCCGAGAGATCATAAAATCTCTTGGCGGAGGTTTAAGGGGTGAAAGAAAGCCCTCCCAGGCCTTACACGCTCCCGAGCACGCTGGCGCACATGGCCGCAAACTGGAATCAAACATCATAACTGTCAAATACAATATAGGTGTATCCTCATATCATTTACGGTATAGTATCACTCAACAGTGTGATTTTTCGCAGATGCGAACGCATTTTTCTCGGAAGGTGGGTAAAATATGGACGATTCCGTGCAACTCTCATCCGTGCCCGTGGATTATTCCGAGCGGGGTATTTTTCGATCCGGTCTTAAAATGAGCCATCTGCAACTGATTCTCGCTATCGAGGACCATGGCCAGATCAGCGCGGCGGCCGACGCGCTGAGCATATCGCAGCCTGCAGCCTCGCGCATGCTGGGCGAGGTGGAGGCCATCCTGAAGGCGCCGCTTTGCGCGCGCGTCGCGCGCGGTGTCGAATTGACGCAATATGGCAGGGCGCTTGCAAGGCGGGCCCGGACAGTGTTCCTGGAACTGCGGGAAACGACACGCGAAATCAATGAGCTGAAGACCGGCAGCGGCGGCTCCGTATCCTTGGGGTCCGTCACAGGACCGGCTCTCAATCTCGCCGTCCCCGCCATACGCCAGGTTTCGACTGCGTACCCCGGCATCGAGATCAGCATCCAGATCGAAAACAGCAATGTGCTGGTGCGCGAACTTCTCGCGGCCCGGCATGACTTCGTCATCGGCAGAATTCCCGATGACACGGATCCGCGGCAGTTCAACCTGATCGAGATCGGCGAGGAAGACGTCTGCCTGATCGTGCGGGAGGGACATCCTCTGCTCGACAAGGGTGTCGTCAGTTCCACCGATCTTCCAGGCTACGACTGGGTTTTCCAGCCATCCGGAACTCTGCTGCGCCGTGCCGTCGAAGACAGCTTCCTGTCGGCGGACACCCCGCTGCCCGCGACCATCATCAATACGTCGTCGACGATCCTCACCATTTCGATCGTCCGCAACACCAACGCCGTGGCGCCGGTTGCCCGCGACGTTGCCAACCTCATTGCCGGCAACGGCAGCCAGGCGGGTGAGATCCGGATCCTTCCCATCGATTTCAACGTCAAGATCCGTCCCTACAGCCTCATCACCGCGCGCGGCCGCGCCCTGCCGCCGAGTGCCAAGCTTCTCTACGATCTGATCCTCAAGCAAAGCACTGCCTGATCAGGTCCGCAAAACCTTGATATGCTCTGACTTCAATCGAAAATGGAGGCCGTGATGTTCGGAATGTCGGTATTCGAGTCGGTACTGGAGCGATTGAAAGCGGAAGAAGACGAAGAGGACGCCATCCGCGACGAGCAGACGGTCTCCGCCACCATACGCGGCCTCAATGCCGGCTTCGTCGGCAATCTTGCATCCGCTGATCCCACGGACAGCAGCGCCGTGCAGCGCGCCTATTTCGACATGGCGGGCGACGACATGCTGGCACCGCCGAAGCCCCTGCCCGCCCCCATCATGCCGGATCACCTGTTTCGCATTCGCCCGGAAGACATTGCCGCCGATCTGGCGCTGACCGATAGCGAGACGCTACAGACCCTGGCAGACAAACGCCGCATTTTCGCCTCAAGCAACCATCCGGACCGCCATCATCCGGATTTCCGTTCGAATGCGACCACGCGCATGAAAATTGCCAACATGCTGATCGACGAAGGGCAAAGGCGATTGCGAATCGCGCGCGTCGCCTGATCCGTTCAGACGGGATCGTCGGGCTTTGCATCTTCCACGACTGTTGTCTTCGGCTTGAAGAAGATGATCAGGACGCAGGCGGTATAGGCGGTAACCGCGAGAAAGATCATGCCCCACGTCGTCTCCAGGTTGACGTAAAACTCCACCGCCGTCCAAATCGCACAGACCGCGACGATCAGAAGCCGAATCCAGAGCGGCCGATAGAACGGGTGGTCCGGATCGATGAACTTCATCATGCAGAAACGTCCTCAAGATAGGCCGGACCGTCACGGTCGGGCGTCAGCGACCACAGCTTTATGTCCAAAAAGATGTTTACCGCAAGGGCAGCGAGGGTTTAACAACTTGACGGCAGCGCTTTAAATGGAATAAATATTCCGAAAATAACAAATATTTCTTTTTCATTCTGATTTGCGCCTGTGTCGCGGGAGATTTCCCATCCAGGCGTGCGCCGAATGAGACGGACCGGGAGAGAGACCACTGCGCCGGCTGCGGCATAGCAGACTGCCAGGCGCCCGAAATGACATCCAACGCATCAGCGCGCACCCAATTCCACAACGCCTGTCCGGAGTGAGCGTCATCACTCCGCCCTTCGCGGCAACCGCCGCTCGACAAAAAGAGATGTAACATGACTGTCAGATTTGGTCTTCTCGGCGCCGGCCGTATCGGCAAGGTTCACGCCAAGGCCGTCAGCGGCAATCCGGATGCGGTACTCGTCGCCGTGGCAGACGCGTTTCCTGCCGCAGCCGATGCGATTGCCAAGCAGTATGGCTGCGCCGTGCGCACGATCGAGGAAATCGAAAAGGCCGCCGACATCGACGCCGTCGTCATCTGCACCCCGACCGACACCCATGCCGACCTGATCGAGCGCTTTGCGCGCGCCGGCAAGGCGATCTTCTGCGAAAAGCCGATCGACCTCGATGTTGGCCGCGTCCGCGAATGCATGAAGGTGGTCGAAGAGACCAAGGGCAAGCTGATGGTCGGCTTCAACCGCCGCTTCGACCCGCATTTCATGGCCGTGCGCAAGGCGATCGACGACGGCAAGATCGGCACCGTCGAAATGGTGACGATCATCTCGCGCGATCCGGGCGCACCGCCCGTCGATTATATCAAGCGCTCCGGTGGCATCTTCCGCGACATGACCATCCATGATTTCGACATGGCCCGCTTCCTGCTCGGCGAAGAACCCGTCATCGTCACCGCGCATGCCGCGGTTCTCGTCGATCCGGAAATCGGCAAGGCCGGCGATTATGACAGCGTTTCGGTGATCCTCGAAACCGCCTCCGGCAAGCAGGCGATCATCTCGAACTCCCGCCGCGCCACCTATGGCTACGACCAGCGCATCGAAGTGCATGGCTCGAAGGGTGTCGTCTCGGCGGAAAACCAGCGTGCCGTGTCGATCGAAATCGCCAACGGCGACGGCTACACCCGCCCGCCGCTGCATGATTTCTTCATGACGCGCTACACCGAGGCCTATGCCAACGAAATCGCCGGCTTCATCTCCGCGATCGAAATGGGCACCAAGATCACGCCCTCCGGCGCCGATGGCCTCGCAGCTCTGGCGCTGGCCGATGCCGCCGTGAAGTCCGTGACGGAGAAGCGTCAGATCCGCATCGACGCTTGAATGAAGACGGCAGACGTAATCATGAAGGCCGGGTTTTGCCCGGCCTTTTCTATGAAACCTGATCCGCGCCCGGAGGGACCGGCCGGAAGGCTGCGATGTCATGGTCCATGTCGGTCAACGCTCGATCCAGATGTCCATCGAAGATCAGCCTCTGCTCGTCGAAGATGACGGAGATTTCCGGACGTCCCTGCAGCCGCACTTCGTGCGATTGCTCAAGCCCCTCATCAACGCCGCGCTGCAGGAGATCGAAGTAACGGGTTCCCGGCCCCGTGATATAGATCGGCATTCGATCGTAGAGGCTGAGCAGCCGGGAAAGGCCGTTGCCGAGCGCGATGCCCGCCTGCCGGAAGGCATAACCCGCCATCCGGTTTCCCTGGCGCGCGCTCGCGGCGATCTTATCCATTTCGGCCAGCGGCACGAATTTCGCCGGGATCGTATCGGGCGGCACTTCGAAGGCGGTGCGCAGGATTCCGTAGAAGCCCGCCGACGCCTCGATGCAGCCAAACGACCCGCAACGGCACAGGCAGCCATTGGCGGCATGCAGCATGTGCCCGAAATTGGGGGCCGTCACCTCGAGTTCGCCGAACCGGTCCTTGCGTGCAATGCCAAGCCCGATGCTATGGCCGAGCGACAGGGCGGCAAGCGCACGGAACGAACCGGCCTGGCTTGCATCCGCCTTCATCCCAAGGGCCTGGGCAACCAGCAAGGTCTCGTTGTTCAACGTCACCTTGGCGCGCCATTCCGGCTGCAGCAGGGAGACGAAATCGATCTGTTCTCCACCGAAGACCGGCGACCACAACAGCCGTTTGCCATCGGCATCGACGGTGCCCTTGCTGCTGATCGAGACCGCGAGAATCTGGGTCTTTTCCAATCGGGACCGGTGAATGAGCCGGGCCAGTGCGTCGAGGAACTCCTCGGCGAAATGCTTCGTTCCCGCAACCTTGTGATTGCGCTGCTCTTCAAACCGGTCGATCAGGCGTCCGGAATAGTCCACCAGGGAATATTGGACGACATCCGAGGATATCCGCACGGCAATGAGAAAACCGCTGTCGCGGCGCTGCGCGAACAGCACGCGCGGCCGCCCGCGGCCGGAATGCGGCTGCTGCTCCGCCTTCTCGATCACCTCGACCCGCTCCAGTTCGGCGGTGATCGCCGAAACGGTCGCCGACGCCAAACCGGTATGCGCGGAAATATCCGTATGCGACAGCGGACCCAGGCGCCTGAGCGTCGCAAGCACCAGCGCGCTGTTCTGCTGACGCACCAGTTCAGTGCTGGATTTGGTCAGCATTGCGCATTCCCATAACTCACTGTGATTCTCACAAACACATGCCCCTCCCAAAGCATCTGTCCGGTGCAACATGCTGTTGTCAAAGCGTTGTTGACAGCCCTCCAAAACTCTGACATCTATTTTCTCGACTGTCGAGAAAAAACTCTTTCGGGTTTGCGACAGGCATATTTGCTGGCCGGGGGCCGTGCGGGAGGTTCGCACGGACGGCCAGCGGTCACTTGGGAGGACTTCATGAAATCAGTTTTGACACTGATGGCAGGCGCTGCCATCATCGTATCCCTGCACACCGCAGCCATGGCCAAGGATCTGGTCGTCGGTGTTTCCTGGTCGAACTTCCAGGAAGAGCGTTGGAAGACCGACGAAGCCGCCATCAAGGCAGCTCTGGAAGCATCCGGCGACAAGTACATCTCCGCTGACGCACAGGCTTCCGCCGCAAAGCAGCTGACCGACATCGAATCGCTGATCGCACAGGGCGCCAACGCCATCATCGTTCTGGCCCAGGACTCGGAAGCAATCGGTCCGGCCATTGAAAAGGCTGCTGCCGAAGGCATCCCGGTCGTCGGTTACGACCGCCTGATCGAAAATCCGGCTGCCTACTACATCACCTTCGACAACAAGGAAGTCGGCCGCATGCAGGCTGCCGAAGTGTTCAAGGTCAAGCCGGAAGGCAACTACGTCTTCATCAAGGGCGCATCGACCGATCCGAACGCAGACTTCCTGTTTTCCGGACAGATGGAAGTGCTGAAGGCCGCCATGGACGCCGGCAAGATCAAGAATGTCGGCGAAGCCTACACCGACGGCTGGAAGCCTGAAGCTGCCCAGAAGAACATGGAGCAGTTCCTGACCGCCAACGACAACAAGGTCGACGGCGTCGTGTCCTCGAACGACGGCATGGCCGGCGGCGTTGTAGCGGCTCTCGAAGCCCAGGGTCTGGCAGGCTCGGTCCCGGTTTCTGGCCAGGACGGCGACAAGGCCGCTCTGAACCGCGTCGCCCTCGGCACGCAGACAGTATCGGTCTGGAAGGATAGCCGCGAACTCGGCAAGAAGGCCGGCGAAATCGCCGTAGCGCTTGCCGGCGGCACCGCCATGGACGCCATCGAAGGCAACGTGAAGTTCTCCGGCGGCCCGAAGGGCGTTGAAATGAACTCGTTCTTCATCGCACCGCAGCCGATCACCAAGGACAATCTGAACGTCGTCATCGACGCCGGCTGGATTTCCAAGGAAGAAACCTGCCAGGGCGTCAAGGCCGGAACCGTTGCTGTCTGCAACTGATCCGATCCTGACCATGGGCACATAAGGTCCCGTCACGAGCGCCGCAGCGATCACCGTTGCGGCGCTTCTCCGATGTGCGGTCCTTAAGGACAAAAATAAAGGGGGAGTACTCAGGAAATGGCAAAAACCACCATTGCCGCACCTTCCAGCAGCGTGCGCCAGACACAGGGAACCGCCTTGCAGCGTTTCCTGCAGGCGACCGAGATCGACACCCGTCTTCTCGGGATGATCGGCGCGCTGTTGATCATCTGGCTCGGCTTTCAGCTTACCACCGGCGGCCTTTTCGGCGGCCTTTTCCTGACACCGCGCAACCTTTGGAACCTGACGGTTCAGGCTGCCTCGGTTTCCGTCATGGCAACCGGCATGGTGCTGGTCATCGTCACCCGCAACATTGACCTGTCGGTCGGTTCGATCCTCGGTTTCGTCGGCATGATCATGGCGATCACTCAGGCCAAGATCCTGCCGCCGCTCATCGGCTTCGACAATCCGGCCACATGGATCATCGCGCTTGCCGTGGGTATTGCGCTCGGCACGGCCATCGGCGCGTTCCAAGGCATGATCATCGCGTTTCTCAATGTCCCCGCATTCATCGTCACGCTGGGCGGGCTGCTCGTCTGGCGTGCCGGCGCCTTCCTGGTCATCAGCGGCGCAACGGTCGCGCCGATGGATACGAAATTCCGGCTGATGGGCGGCGGCGCGGAGGGATCGATCGGTGCCACCGCGAGCTGGATCGTCGGCGTGCTCGCCTGCCTCGTCATTGTCGCGTCGATCATCAACTCCCGCAAACAGCGCAAGCGCTTCGGCTTTCCGCTGCGTCCGATGTGGGCGGAGTATTTCCTCTCTACCGTCGGCTGCGTCACGGTCATGATCGCCGTCTGGGTACTCAACAGCTACTACATGCCGGTCAACCTCGCCAAGAAATATGCCGAGGCCAACAATATCCCCTGGCCTGAAGGCGGACTGCAGATCCCGCTTGGCATCGCCATCCCGGTCCTGATGGCCGTCGGCATCGCCATAGCGATGAGTTTCCTCACTACCCGCACCCGTTTCGGCCGCTATGTCTTTGCCATCGGCGGCAATCCCGAAGCAGCCGAGCTTGCCGGCATCAAGACCCGCTGGGTGACGGTGCGCATCTTCGCGCTGATGGGCGCGCTCTGCGCCATCGCCGCGGCAATCTCAACCGCCCGCCTCAATGCAGCCACCAATGCACAGGGCACGCTCGACGAGTTGTACACGATCGCAGCAGCAGTCATTGGCGGCACGTCGCTCGCCGGTGGCATGGGCACGATCTCCGGTGCCGTTCTCGGCGCGATCGTCATGCAGTCGTTGCAATCCGGCATGGTGCTGTTGCGCATCGATACGCCGCTGCAAAGCATCGTCATCGGCATCGTGCTGGTCATGGCCGTCTGGCTGGATACCGTGTACCGCGGCCGAGCCAAGTAGAGGAGTACGAACAATGACGGAACAACGCACTCCACTGGTGGAAATGAAGAACATTTCCATCTCCTTCGGCGGTATCCACGCCGTCGACAACGCCTCGATCGATCTCTACCCGGGAGAAGTCGTGGCCCTGCTGGGCCACAACGGCGCCGGCAAGTCGACCCTGATCAAGATCCTATCGGGCGCCTACAAGCGCGATGCCGGCGAAATCCTGATCAATGGCGAGCCGGTCCATATCAGCAACCCGCGCGATGCCAAGGGCTACGGCATCGAGACGATCTACCAGACGCTGGCCGTCGCCGACAATGTCGACGCCGCCGCCAACCTCTATCTCGGCCGCGAACTGCGCACCCCCTGGGGCACGCTCGACGACGTGGCGATGGAAGCCAAGGCCCGCGAGGTCATGGGGCGGCTCAACCCCAACTTCCGCCGCTTCAAGGAACCCGTGAAAGCACTGTCTGGCGGTCAGCGCCAGTCCGTCGCAATCGCCCGCGCCATCCTGTTCGACGCCCGTATCCTGATCATGGACGAGCCGACGGCAGCGCTCGGCCCCCAGGAAACGGCACAGGTCGGCGAACTGATCAAGCAGCTGAAGCGCGAAGGCATAGGCATCTTCCTGATTAGCCACGACATCCACGACGTCTTCGACCTTGCCGACCGCGTGTCGGTGATGAAGAACGGCCAGGTTGTCGGCCACGCCCGCACCGAAGACGTGACCAAGGACGAAGTTCTCGGCATGATCATCCTCGGCAAGGTCCCGCCGAAGGCGATCGCCGGACCGGGCGCCATGCAATCGGCTTGAACTGTCCGATCCTCGAAAATTCGATGCCGCGCAGCAAAAGCGCGGCATTTTTCGTTGGCGGCAAACGGCCGGCGATTTCGCGCGGCAGAAATCGTCCCCTCCCTGATCGCCTGCGCGCATCAGGCTACCTGCAACGCCAACCGAACGAACGGCCCCCTCAGCCAAGCCAAAGCGAAAACTCCGGAATTTCCTTTCACGGGATGCGCATTGACCATTGAAGCGCCGCGCATCCTAGTCTATGAACCGGTCACAGCCTGCTTCGACGCCTTGCCGTCGCGGATGCACCCGTAGCTCAGCTGGATAGAGTACTGCCCTCCGAAGGCAGGGGTCACTGGTTCGAATCCAGTCGGGTGCACCAAAATTTGCGCGGAAGCCGATTAGCTGGCTCACATCATCCGTCTCTCCCCGACAGGCCGCACGTTCTGGTTCATACGGAACAGGTTTTGCGGATCATACTGCCGCTTGATTTCGGCGAGTCGCTTGTAGTTATCGCCATAGGCGGCCTCGACGCGGTCCCCCTCGTCTTCGGGCATGAAGTTGATGTAGGCCGTTCCAGCGGCATGGGGTTTTGCCGCCTCGAAGAGTTGGCGTGCCCAGCCGATGCAGGCCTTGTCCATGGCCGCTTCGCGCCAGCGCGCGTGAACGTTCATGACAAAATGTGAATTTCGTTGTGGGAAAGCCGTCGCATCAGCAGCGACACGTCCGGCGGTGCCTCCGACGTGACCGATGAAGATCTCGCATTCCGGTCCGGGCAGCTTGCCGACGGCATCGAGCAGTATACCGATCGTCGCGTCGGAAAGCTCTATGAAATCATGACTCTTCCAGTAGTTGCGGGCACCGGGCGTCAGCAGGGGATCGAATGCCTGTTGCCAGCCGGCAAACGGATTGGGGCCGACAACATCGGCAATCGGCTTGCCGATCGAACGCAACTGTTTCGTCGCCTTCTCGCCCGCGGCAAGATCGCCACAATAGCACATGGCGAGAACCACGACCTCCTTGCCATGCCACTCCTGCGGAAGGAATGGCAGTGGCGGCGCCTGCCGCATGACGACCCAGCAGGTCAACTCGTCCGGCGCTTTTTCCAGCGCTTGTCGATATTGCTGAAGAACCGTTTTCGCATCGGAGAACGGATGCACGACCAGCCCCGAAAGCACCTGTGGACCGAGGTCATGCAGCTGAAATTCAAACGCAGTGACAATGCCGAAATTTCCGCCGCCGCCCCTCAGCGCCCAGAACAGGTCGGGATGGTCCTTGGCACTTGCCCGAACCAACTCACCATTCGCCATCACCACATCGGCGGAAAGGAGATTGTCAATCGTCAGCCCGAATTTGCGCGTGATCCAGCCGAAGCCGCCACCAAGCGTCAGCCCGGCAATGCCGGTCGTCGAATTGATGCCGGTCGGTACAATCAGGCCGAAAGCCTGGGTTTCCTTGTCGACATCGGCCAAGGTCGCCCCCGGCTCGACCCACGCCCGTTTTGCCGCAACATCGACACGCACCGACTTCATCGGCGACAGGTCGATCATCATGCCGCCGTCGCAGACCGCGTTGCCGGCAATATTGTGCCCACCGCCGCGCACCGATACGAGCAGCTTGTTTTTGGCTGCAAATCGTACCGCATTAACCACGTCGGCTGCCCCAGCGCATTGCGCGATCAGGGCCGGCCGGCGGTCGATCATGGCGTTCCAGATCGTCCGCACCTCGTCATAGGACGCATCACTTGCGTCCAGCACCTTGCCACGCAGACACCCGGCAAACGCCTCGATGGCCGCAACACCAATCTTCGTCTTTCCTGCTTGCAGGTTCATGAGGCTCATGTCGTTCATGGTCTGCTCCTCCCAAGGTGAACCATGCCCCAGCAGGAGAAATATTGCGCCTTTCTAATGTACAGTGCAAGGCGCTGATTGTCGGACCTCAAGGGAGGTGCCGCAGCCGTATGATTTGTTCAGGCTCCCAGCGGCCAGCCCTTCAGCTTTACGCCACGGCGTTCCGCACAAACCCCTTGCTCGCAACCATCAAATTCTTCGTATAATCCTCGCTCAGCCGTCCCGCAACGAGATCGGCCGATGACAACCGTTCGACCACCTTGCCGTTCTTCATCACCGCCAGCCGCTCGCACATATGGGTGACGACACCGAGGTCGTGGCTGACCATGATATAGGTGAGCTTGCGGTCGCGGCGGACCTGTTCGAGCAGGTTGAGAACTTCGGCCTGCACCGAGGCATCGAGCGCCGAGGTCGGCTCGTCGAGCAGCATGATCTGCGGTTCGATGATCAGCGCCCTTGCAATGGCGATGCGCTGGCGCTGGCCGCCCGAAAGCTGATGCGAATAGCGGAAGCGGAAGGATGAGCCGAGGCCAACCTCATCGAGCGCGCGCAGGATGCGGCGCTCGGCATCGGCGACGCCGTGGATGGCCAGCGGCTCCTGCAGCAGCCGGTCGACCGTCTGGCGGGGGTGCAGCGAGCCGTAGGGATCCTGGAACACCATCTGCACCTGGCGATAGAACGCCTTGTCGCGGTATTTGGCATCGAGAGGCTTGCCGTCGAGTACGATCCTGCCTGACGTTACCGGCGACAGGCCGGCGATGGCGCGCAGCAGCGTCGATTTGCCCGATCCGGATTCGCCGACGAGACCGAAGGATTCACCTGGCGCCACGTCGATGCTGACAGTGTCGAGCGCCAGGAAATCGTCATAGGTGACCGTCAGGTTTTCAGCCGATACAATTGCCGTCATAGCGCCCACTCCGGCTGGCGATCGAGTACCGGCAGTGGGTGTCGGTCCGTGCCGAGCGTCGGCATGCAGTTGAGCAGCCCTTGCGTATAGGGATGTTTCGCATTGCCAAGGTCGGACGCTACCAGTTCCTCGACGATCTTGCCGGCATACATGACGATGACCCGATCGCAGAAGGACGACACGAGCCGGAGATCATGGGAGATGAAGATCAGGCCCATGCCGCGCTCGGAAACCAGCTTGTCGAGGATGCCGAGTACCTCGAGCTGCACGGTCACATCGAGCGCCGATGTCGGCTCGTCGGCAACCAGCAGTTCCGGCCCGGCGATCAGCATCATGGCGATCATGGCGCGCTGGCCCATGCCGCCGGAAACCTCGTGCGGATGCAGATCGAAGACACGGCCGGCATCGCGGATCTGGACCGCCTCCAGCATGGCGATGGCGCGATCACGCGCCTCACGCTTGCCGACATTCTCATGCGTGCGCAGCGTCTCGACGATCTGCCGGCCGATGCTCATGACGGGGTTGAGCGAATATTTCGGATCCTGCAGGATCATCGCAATGCGGCTGCCACGCAACGATCGTCTGACCTTGGCGGGGGCGGTCAGAAGGTCGATACCGGCGAAGTTCAGCTTGCTGGCCGATACCTTCGCATGCGCCGGCGTCAGCCCCATGATCGCCCTGCCCGTCTGCGATTTTCCCGAGCCGCTTTCGCCGACAATCCCCAGCCGCTCGCGCCCGAGTGTGAAGGAGACGCCTCGTACCGCCTCGATCAGGCCGGTACGGGTGGGAAATGACACCCGGAGATCGTCGACCGTCAGCATTGTGCTCATTGGCCGCTCTCCCGTGGATCGAGCGCATCGCGCAGGCCGTCACCCAAAAGGTTGAAGCCGAGACTGACGATGAGGATGGCAATGCCGGGCATGGTGGCGACCCACCACTGGTCGAGAATGAAGCGGCGGCCCGACGCGATCATCGCGCCCCATTCCGGCAGCGGCGGCTGCGCGCCAAGCCCGAGAAAGCCGAGGCCCGCCGCCGTCAGGATGATACCGGCCATGTCGAGCGTGACGCGGACGATCAGCGAGGATACGCACATCGGCATGACATGCCGCAGCACGATGCGGAACGGCGAAGCCCCCATCAGTCGCACGGCGGCGATGTAATCCGAATTGCGCACCGTCAGCGTCTCGGCGCGGGCGATGCGGGCATAGGGCGGCCAGGAGGTGATGGCGATGGCAAGAATGGCGTTTTCGATGCCCGGACCCATGGCGGCAACGAAGGCGAGCGCCAGCACGAGCTTGGGGAAGGCAAGGAAGATGTCGGTGATCCGCATCAACACCGCATCCACCCAGCCACCGGCATAACCGGAGACCGCGCCGACCAGAAGGCCGATGGGGGCGGCGATGATCGCCACGAGAACGATGACCAGCAGTGTCAGCCGCGATCCGTGCAGGAGGCGCGAGAGAATGTCCCTGCCCTGGTCGTCAGTGCCAAGCAGATAACCTTCGCTGCCCGGCGGTAGTAGCCGCGCACCGCCGAGATTGCCGATGACAGGCGAATGCGGCGCCAGCACATCGGCAAAGATCGCGATGAGAATGAGCAGAAGGATGATGCAGAGGCCGGCAACGGCAAGCTTGTTGGCCGAAAACCGCTGCCAGGTCATATAGGCGCGGCCGAGCCGGGCCTGCAGGCGCGATTGCGGCCTGTCGGACATCAGCCACTGGCGGCGGGTCACGGGGATGGTTTGAAGGCTGGACTGGCTCATCGCGCGCGCGTCCTCGGGTCAAGCGTCCGGTAAAGAAGATCGGACAGGATGTTGATGGCGATGAAGACGGAACCGATGACGATGGTGCCGCCCAGCACCGCGTTCATGTCGGCATTCTGCAGCGAATTGGTGATATAGAGGCCGAGCCCCGGCCAGGCAAAGACCGTCTCCGTCAGCACCGAGCCTTCCAGAAGGCCGGCATAGGACAGCGCAATCACGGTGACCAGCGGCACCGCGGCATTGCGCAGCGCGTGCCCCCAGATGATCCGCGTTTCCGACAATCCCTTGGCGCGTGCGGCGACGATATATTCCTGGCTGAGTTCGTTGAGCATGAAGCTGCGGGTCATACGGCTGATATAGGCAAGCGAGAAATAGCCGAGCAGGCTGGCCGGCAGGATGATGTGGCGGAAGACGTCGCGGAACACGTCCCACTGCCCCTGCCAGAAAGAGTCAATCAGATAGAGGCCCGTCACCGGCGTAAAGCTATATTCGTAGACGATGTCGATGCGGCCCGGGAAGGCCACCCATCGCAGCTTGGCGTAGAACAACAACAGCGACAACAGCGCCAGCCAGAAGATCGGCACGGAATAACCGACAAGGCCGACGACGCGGACGATCTGGTCGGCGATCGAACCGCGCTTGACGGCTGCAAGCACGCCCAGCGGCACGCCGAAGAGGCTGCCGATGATCGTTCCGAACGTCGCCAGTTCCAGCGTCGCCGGAAAGACACGGCGGATGTCGGCCATCACCGGATTGGTGGTCAGAACGGAGGTGCCGAAATTGCCGGTCAGAGCATCCCGGACATAGAGATAGAACTGCACGTAAAGCGGCTTGTTGAAGCCCATCAGTTCACGGGTCCGCTCGACCACATGCGCCGGCGCCCGGTCGCCAAGAACGGCCAGAACAGGATCGATCGGGATGACGCGGCCGATGAAGAAGGTCACCGCCAGCAAGCCGAGATAGGTCGTGACGATGATGACCAGGAAGCGCAGAACGCTCTTGGCCAAACCGTTGGCGCGGGCGCGTTTGCGCCCGGCCAGTTGCGTTGTTTCGGGAATGGTCACCGGTCGTCTCCGGCCTATTCCTTGGAAACGTTGAAGACGTAGTTGGTATCAAAGCTCGGACCGAGCTTGAAGCCCTTGAGATTACCGCGATAGCCGGCGACTTCCGTCTGCTGGAAGATCACCACGAACGGGCTCTTTTCCAGAACCTTCTTCTGCAGGTCCTTGTACATGTCAGCACGCTTGGTCGCATCCCTTTCAAGCAGGGCAGCCTTGCTCTCCTCGGTCCATTCCTTCGGCACGTCCCAGGTATTACGCCAGGCGAGCGTCTTGGTCTTGCCTTCGTCGGAATTGTCCGGATTGACGGTGAAGGTCTCTGCATTGGAGTTCGGATCGAAATAATCCTGGCCCCACTGGCCGATATAGATGTCGTGCGTGCGGGCACGGTACTTGGTCAGGGTCTGTTTGCCGTCGCCGGGGATGATTTCCATCTTGATGCCGGCCTGGCCCAGCGTCTGCTGAATGGATTCAGCGATGCCGGTCACCGGCTGGTTGTTGCGCACATCCATGGTCACGGCGAAGCCATCGGCAAGACCGGCCTTGCCCAGCAGCTCCTTGGCCTTGGCGACGTCGAACTTGTACGGGTTCTCATCGAGTTCGCCGAGAACGCCCTTCGGCAGGAAAGTCTGGTGGATTTCACCGATGCCCTTGATCAGGGTCGAGCCGATCGCGTCGTAGTCGATCAGATACTTGAAAGCTTCGGCCACTTCCGGCTTGGCCAGATTGGCATTCTTCTGGTTCAGGCTGATGTAATAGACCGTGCCCTTCGGTGCGCTTGTGGTGGCAAGGTCCGTGTTTTTGGTAACCGCATCGAGATCGCCCGGCTCCAGATTGCGCGCAACGTCGATGTCACCGGCTTCGAGTGCGAGGCGTTGGCCGGAGCTTTCCTTCATATGACGGTAGATGACACGGGCAAGCGGCGCCTTTTCGCCATAATAGTTGTCGTTGCGTTCCATGACGACGACTTCATTGGCGCGCCATTCGCGCATCTTGAAGGCGCCAGAGCCGGCATAGCCGGTCTTCAGCCATTCATTGCCGAAGTCGTTGTCATACTTGTACTCGTCGGACGGCGTAACAGCGGCCACATGCTCCAGCACGAGCTTTTTGTCGACGACAGCACCGACGGTTGCGGTCAGGCAGTTCAAGACGAAGCTCGGCGCATAGGCCTTGTCGACGGTGAAGGTGAAGGTGCCGGCATCGGTCGCCTTGGCTTTTTCCGTCACGTTGTCGCCCGTCAGGCCAAACTGGGTGAGGATGAAGGCGGGGCTCTTGTCGAGCTTGACGACGCGCTCGAAGGAATAGGCGACGTCTTCCGCCGTCACGGGGTTGCCGGAAGCAAACTTGAGGTCCGGCTTCAGCTTGAACGTGTAGGTCAGGCCATCATCCGAGACCGTCCAGCTTTCGGCGAGGTCGCCGACGATCTTGGACGTGTCGTTGAGATCGAGGCGGACAAGATAGCTATAGGTGTTGGCGGTGACTTCGGCGGTCGACAGTTCGAAGGCTTCGCCCGGATCCATGGTGATGATGTCGTCGATCGCCCAGCCCTCGACCAGGGTATCGGCCGGCGTTTCGGCGAATGCGGGCGCACCTGCCATCAAGATCAGCGACATGGCGGCGCCTGCCGTCAACATTCGGACATGCCTGTTTAGTGAATGCATCATCTCTCTGTTCCCTTTTTTGAGCCCGTTATGGGCCTTTTTCTTCCAGCTCAAACGGCTTCGTGCCAGGCTTGAGCCAAAACCCTCAGCCAATTTTCCCGGCATATTTTTGTCAGTTCCGCGTCACCATATCCGGCGTCCCGCAGGGCGGCAATCAGGTTCTGGTTGCCCGCCGCGTCGGTTATTTCTTCCGGAATGGTTGCCCCGTCGAAGTCCGATCCGAGCGCCACGCAATCGATGCCCATGCGCCCGACCATGTAGTCGATGTGACGCACCATGTCGGAGAGCGGCGTCTTCGCATTTTCCAGCCCATCGGGCCGCAGCATGGTCGTCGCATAGTTGAGTCCCGCCAGACCATTGCTGTCGCGGATCGCATCCATCTGGCGATCCGTCAGGTTGCGGGCGACTGTGGTCAATGAATGCGCATTGGAGTGGCTGGCGATCAGCGGTTGGTCGGTGGTTTTCGCCACATCCCAGAAACCCTTTTCAGTGATGTGGGCGAGATCGATGAGAATGCCGAGCCGATTGCATTCGCGAACCAAAGCGAAGCCGGCATCGGTCAGGCCGGGTCCGGTGTCCGGCCCCATCGGAAAGGCAAAGGGCACACCATGGCCGAAGATGTTGTTGCGGCTCCAGACCGGGCCGAGCGAGCGCAAACCGGCGGCATAGAATGTTTCGAGCGCGGCGAGATCCTCACCGATCGCCTCGCAGCCTTCCATATGCAAAACCGCGGCAAAAATGCCCTTTTCCATTGCGGCACGGATGTCAGCGGTCGAGCGACAGAGCTTCCAGGCACCGGCGCGATCCAGCCGAAGGGCGATGGCCGCGAACTCGAGCGCGATATCGAGAGAAGGCTGCCGCTCCAGCGGCTCCGACAACGGCGTCGCATAATGGCCGTTCTCGTCAGGCGTTTTCAAAACGAGATGTTCGGACGGAATATAGATCGCCGACAGTCCGCCGGCGAGCCCGCCCCGCCTGGCGCGCGGGCCGTCGATATGGCCTTCCGTCGTTCCCTCGGCAAATTCCCGGACCGGATCGGCCCCGTTCTTGGCATTGCTCCATAGTCTCAGCAGCACATCGTTGTGGCCGTCGAAAACCGCCTGCATTCAGAAAATCCCTGTCCTGCCTGGTGTGCAAATGGGAGAAGCCCATTTTTGTCCGATTGGTCAAGAATGCGATGCTAGTGAATCGCATGGCGAATAACAATGCAGTCCTTATGAAATTCCACACTGAAAAAGCGGGGCGAGAACAAAGGCTTGTCGATTGAGACAATGCGGCACCGACATGCGGACGGATACGAGAATCCGGCAATATTCTGGAGGGAAAGAACGGTGTCCGCCCGAAAAATGGGTGTTGTCCCGGCTGGAAATCTGCCAATGACTGACCATCCGGGCACAAGCGGCAGCGGCGGCGCCCATCGACACATAGAGCCGCCTGCCGAAATCCCATCGACTTAGCGGCAGGGCGGCGGTCCTGGAGAGGCGTAGAACATGACGGATCAACCAAGGCGGGCACGTTTGCATCTGCTCGGGACGATGCTGCGCATATTTTCCGCGCTGGCCATTCTCGGCTTTGCCATCTGGGGTGCGATTGCCCTGTTCTATCAGATACCTGGCAACGTCTGGATACGGGGTGCGGCGGCGGCGACATGGGCCGTTCTTTCGCTTGCAGCGCTGTTCGCCTATCTGCGCTGGCGGTCCCGGCTTGCAGCCCTGATCTATCCGGTCATGATCGCCCTGCTGCTCTTCTGGTGGGGCTCCATTCCGGCCAGCAACAGCCGCGACTGGGCCGACGAGGTCGGGCAGATGACTGCCGGCGTCGTCAACGGCCACGAGGTGACGCTTGCCAATGTGCGCAATTTCGACTGGCGGGCGCCGACAGACTATACCGTCCGCTGGGAAACGCGGACTTACGATCTCGACAAGCTCGCCTCCGTCGATCTGCTGCTGTCCTACTGGTCAGGCCCGGCAGTCGCCCACACACTGATCTCGTTTGGTTTCGAGGACGGCACGTTCGTCACCTTCTCGGTGGAAATCCGCAAGGAACGGCATGAGAGCTTTTCCGAAATCGGCGGCTTCTTCAAAGAGTTCGAGACCAGCGTGATTGCCGCCGACGAGCGCGACATCGTGCGGGTGCGCACCAATATCCGTAAGGAAGACGTCTATATCTACCGCATCAACATGCCAAAATCGGCGATGCGCTCGCTGTTCATGGCCTATGTCGATCAGGCCAACAGCCTGACCGAGACGCCGCAATTCTACAACACAGTGACTGCCAATTGCACGACGATCGTCTACGAGATGGTCAGCCGCATCGTTCCGGGCCTGCCGCTGGATTATCGCCTGCTGTTTTCCGGCTACCTGCCGGCCTATATCGCCGAGGTGAACGGCTTCATGCCGGGCTACACGCTCGAACAATTGCGCGAAGGCGGCGCGATCAGCAACCGAGCGCGGGCAGCGGACGCAGCCCCTGATTTCTCCAGGCGCATTCGCGACGGCGTGCCGGGTATTGCCCCTTTGACGCAGCCGTAAAGCGGCTTACATTGGGACGGCAGACAACAGGAAATACCGCATGAACCTCAAGGAGTTCGCAAACCGGCTCGAACTGTCGCAGACGACGGTGAGCCGCGCCTTGAGCGGTTATCCCGAGGTGAAGCAGGCAACCCGCGAACGCGTGCTGAAGGCGGCGCTCGAATATGGCTACCGGCCGAACACCAGCGCACTTGGTCTTGCCACAGGCCGGGTTGGCGCGATCGGCATTGTGCTGAAGGGCGGTGGCGAATTCGGTCCGCATACCAGCGAATTCATGGGTGGACTCGGCGGGCGGTTGCAGCAGGAAGAAGTCGATATTCTCGTATCCACTGTGGATTCGCAGGAAGCGGAGTTGACCACCTATCGGCGGCTGGCAGCCAGCAAGCGCGTCGATGCCGTCATCCTGCATTCGCCTTTTATCGACGATCCGCGTATTGCGCTCCTCAATTCGCTGCGCCTGCCCTTCATCGTCCATGGACGCACCAATTCAGACGGCAATTTCGGCTGGCTGGACATCGACAATTTCGGCGCGGTGCGCCAGGCGGCCAGCCATCTGCTTGATCTCGGCCATCGCCGCATCGCGCTTCTCAACGGCTATCGCGGCCGGATTTTCGCGGAACACCGGCAAGAGGGCTACCAGACGGCGCTGGACGAACGCGGCGTTACGATCGATCCGGCGCTCTGCGGACATGGCGAATTCACCGACGAGATGGGCTTCCGGCTGATGCAAGGTTTCCTGAAACTGGACGACCGGCCAACGGCTGTCGTCGCCGGCTCGATGATGTCGGCGCTGGGTGCCATGCGGGCGATCAGGATCGCAGGTTTGAAGGTCGGCGAGGATATCTCGCTGATCGCCCATGACGACGTCTTTCCCTATATCAGCCCCGACCATCTGGTGCCGACACTGTCGACCACGCGGTCATCGATCCGCGCGGCAGGCGCACGGATCGGGGAAATGGTGCTGGAAATGCTACAGGGAACACCGGCCGAGACCCTGCGCGAGGTCTGGCCGGTTGAACTGGTCATCCGCAACTCGACGGCGGCGGTTAAGCGGATTTAAACCGCGAGCTCGCGGCGTTCCTTCTCGGTGACCATCGCCAGATCGAGAACCTTCTGCAAATCCGCCGCATGGCGGAAGCCAGGCTCCGCCGTCCTACCGGCCCTGATCGCATCGATGAAGCGCTGATAGTTCGTCAAAACCGTTCCGGCGTCGATGTCCTTCCAGATGCCTTTTTCGATGTCCTTGCCGAGGCAAGCGCGCAGTGTCGATCCGTCCGGCGTGTGGATGACTTCGATCGCGCCCTTGTTGCCATGCATGCGCAGACGCAGCTCATTGAGATGCCCCGTTGCCCAACGGCTGGCATGGACCACGCCCATGGCGCCATTGGCAAATTCGGCGGTCATGGTGAAGCTGTCATTGGCATCGAGATCGTATTCGCCGATCTTGTTGCCGGGTGCCTTGTCGAAGGTTTTGAGTCGGGCGAAGATATGATCGACATCCGTGGCCGCGCCGTAGCCGGCAAAATCAAGAATATGAATGCCGACATCGCCGAGTACACCGTTCGAGCCATGCTTGGTCGACAGCCGCCACAGCCATTGCGATTCCGTCGACCAATCGCCCCACGCCTTGGAAACCAGCCAGCTCTGCAGATAGGATGCCTCGATATGCCGGACCTTGCCGATCTCGCCGGCGAGAACCATCTGGCGGGCTTTCTGGACTTCGGCGACATTGCGGTAGGTCAGGTTGACCATGGTCACCAGGCCAGATTTTTCCGCCGCCGTCGCCATCTCGTCGGCCTTTGCATAGTCTTCGGCCAGCGGCTTTTCGCAGAGCACATGTTTACCGGCCGCCAGAAGCTTCAGGGTCGTCGGATAGTGGATCTTGTCCGGCGTCACATTCGTAACGGCATCGAACTCGCCCCAGGCAATCGCCTCGTCGAGTGACGTGAACGTCTTGGCGATCTCATGGCGCAACGCGAAGGCCTGCACCCGGACCAGATCGACATCGACAGCTGCAACAAGCTCGACGCCCGAAATCGTCGCAAAATTCATCGCATGGGTATTGGCCATGCCGCCGGTGCCGAGAATGAGGAGACGAATGGTTTTCATCACTTGTATCCTTCCTCGCCAGCCTGATGCAGCCGTGGGCCGCGCTCGACGATCGGCTCCAGAGCCTTTTCCACCGGTACATTCGGCGCGTCGTGAATTGCGGTGTAGGTGCCCTGCGGATTGTAGGCCCACTTGACCGAGTTGCGCAGAACCGTGTGCACGTTGGCGTCGTGATAGGTCGGATAGGTCTCGTGGCCGGGGCGGAAATAGAAGATATTGCCGGCACCGCGGCGCCAGGTCAGGCCCGAACGGAACACTTCGCCACCGGCAAACCAGGAGATGAAGACGGTTTCCAGCGGCTCCGGCACGGAAAACTGCTCGCCGTACATCTCTTCATTTTCCAGCACGAAGTTCTCATCGAGACCTGCGGCGATCGGATGACGCGGATTGATCACCCACAGCCTTTCCCGCTCACCCGCCTCGCGCCATTTCAGCGCACAGGGCGTGCCCATCAGCCGCTTGAACGGCTTGGAGAAATGGCCGGAATGCAGAACGATCAGGCCCATGCCTTCCCAGACACGCTTGGCGACGCGCTCGACGATCTCGTCCGACACCGCGCCATGATCCTTGTGGCCCCACCAGAGCAGAACATCGGTCGCGGCAAGGCGTTCGACGCTCAAGCCATGCTCCGGCTCCTGCAAGGTTGCCGTTGTCGCCTCAATCGTCGGGTCCGTGTTCAGCGCCGCTGCGATCGTGTTGTGCATCCCGTTCGGGTAAATGCTTCTGACAACCTCATTGGTCTGCTCGTGAATGTTCTCGCCCCAGACAACCGCCTTTATGGTCATGATCAATCCTTTTTTCGCTTCATCGGTCCATGGCCAATGAATTTGAAACCGCTTTCAATTTGAAGCGATAGAATCCCGACAACGCTTTTGCAAGCGAAAATCCGGCAGCGCGAATAGATTAGTGAAAGCTGGATTTGGAGAAGAAATTGAGCACGACAACTCCGGCGATGATCAAGCCGAGCCCGAGAACGGCAGCAAGATCAAGCTTCTGCCCGAAACCGAAATAACCGACAAGCGAGATGAGGACGATGCCGAGGCCACTCCAGACCGCATAGGCGATCCCCACCGGAATGACCCGCAGCGTATAGGACAGGAAGTAGAAGGCGATTGCATAGCAGACGACCATGATCACCGTCGGCACAAGCTTGGTAAAATGCTGGGCGGCCTGCATCGCCGAGGTGCCGAGCACCTCGAAGACAATCGCGATCACGAGCACGCCATAGAGCATTGCGGGGTTCATCTGGAGCTCCAATGGCCGGTTACTGCAAGGAAAGTGCGACGAGTTGAGTGCGCATCGCCTGTCGCGTCTGCTGATCGACATCATGGCTCTTGAGGATGTCGGCAAGCCACAGGCCGTCGGCGGCAAACCGCGCCAGCAGGCAGCCAACCGAGGAATCGGTGCCAACGAATTCATCCGCGTGATCGGCCACCCATAACCGCCAGCGCGCCCGCAACTGCGGCTCAGAAAGCAGTGCAATGGTCAGCACCTGCCAGCCTTGTGTGTCGGTTTCGTCCTGTAAGGCAAAGACGCAAGCCAGATAGGCACGGGTGAACCGCCCATGCGCGACGGGATCGTTGCGCATTTCCTCGGCGATCGTCCGGTCGAGCTTGCCGGTCAGGTCATCGAACAGACCATCCAGCAGCGCCATCTTGTTGGGAAAATGATGCAGCAACCCGCCCTTGCTGACGCCAGCCGCCTGCGACACGGCATCCAGCGTTACCCCCGACGCCCCGAGTTCAAGCGAGAGGCGCGCGGCGACCTCCAGCAATTGCTGGCGGACGAGTTCTGGCTGTTTCCGGCGATGATGAGCGATGGACATACAGCCATAAGATACCGTCTAGACGGTTTGTCAAGAAAATTCCTGTCGCGACCGCGATAATGCGATCAATCGCCGCAACAGGCGTGGTTCAGCGAAAACCGATGGAACACGATAGCGCGGCACGCTAGAAGTAGCGGCAATCAGGGAAACGACGATGACGGACGGGCAGACGGAAACACTTTACAACGCGATCGGCGGCGACGGCACCGTGCGGGCGCTGACCCACCGTTTCTACGAACTCATGGACACGCTGCCGGAAGCCGCGCGCTGCCGCGCCGTGCACCCGGCAGATCTGTCTGGCAGCGAGGAAAAATTCTATGAGTACCTGACCGGCTGGCTCGGCGGCCCGCCGCTCTACACCGACAAGCGCGGCCATCCGAGGCTCAGGAGCCGGCATTTTGGCGCAGCGATCGGTCAGCAGGAGCGCGATGAGTGGCTGCTGTGTTTCACCCAGGCGCTGGAGGAAACCGTTTCGCATCCGCAATTGCGGTCGGTCATCCTGGAGCCGGTCACCCGGCTTGCCCATCACATGCAGAACAGGGACGAATAGACCATGCAGAATGGCCAGTTGCGACCGGTTATCCTTTTCATTGCCGGGCTGATGGGATTGTTTGGCGTCATCAGCGCCGCTGCCGCCTCGCATGGAGCCGACCCGCGTCTGCTCGGCGGCGCGTCGGCCATGTGCCTGGCACACGCCCCTGCCCTCATCGCACTTTACGCGGCCTGGCCGATGATGCGGACAGCTGGGATTGCCGCACTTCTGCTGTCAGCGGGCACGGCCCTGTTTGCCGCCGACCTGACCGCACGGCATTTCCTTGGCCATGGGCTCTTTCCGATGTCGGCGCCAACGGGTGGCGTCATCATGATGGCCGGTTGGGTCACGGTTGCCGCCGGTGCATTCTTCATTCGAAGAGAAGTCTAGCCGGCCGCTCAACCGCGCGGAATGCGGCCGAAGCGCAGCAGGTTTCCGTGCGGATCGTGGATGTAAAACTCTTCCATGTTCCAGGGCCTCACGGACATTTCGCTCAGTCGCTCGACGTTTTTCTCAGCGAACTCGTGGTAGAGATCGCCGATGCCGCCGCCGCGCAGATAGACGGACGTCTTCTCGCAAAGGCTGCGATCATCGGTCAGCCAGAAATGCAGTTCCATGTCTTCGCGGCGCAGGATGAGATAGTCTTGCTCCTGATAGATCGTGACGTCGAAGCCCAGCTTGTCGCGATAGAACGCCAAGGTCTCGCCGATATCCAGCGACGGCAGGACAGGCAGGACCTCGATGCGATTTTCGCCAGACAGATCGGCCATCACGCCCCCTCGACGACGGAGAATCCCTCGAATTTCGGCGGACCGAGATACATCGCCCGGTTATCCGCCGCGCTCTTGTGCGCCGCGCGGAAATTCTCGGATTTCGTCCAGGCCGAAAAGGCATCGTGGCTTTCCCAGATCGAGCTGGAAACGAACAGCGTATAGCCCTCGTCGGCAACGGTATCGCCGCGCAGCAACCGGAACTCCTTGAACCCGGGAACTTCAGAAAGGCTGGAGTCACGGTTCTTCCACACATCTTCGAAAGCCGTTTCGTGGCCGATCGCGATCCTGAATCTGTTCATGGCGAAATACATGCGGATATCCTCAAGCCCGGTCTTTGGCCGGCGCGGCAATCGCGCCGCCGGATGGGAACGGCAGGATATTGTCTCTCGGCTCAGGCGCAAGCCCTAAAGGCGCGCGAGCCGGCGGGCGTGACTGCCAGGCCGGAAATTCCGCCACGTTCGGATTGTCTTCCACCATGCGCGCGCGGCGCGACAGAAGCTCATAAAGTTCCGGCACCAACCCGTCGCCGAATTGCGAGGCCAGCTTGTGCAATCCGATCATCATGAATTGATCGGGACGCTCATTGTTCATTCTTGTCATCTCCACAGGAAGCGGGCGCCGAAAAATGTACTCGCACATAGTCCCAAACAGCAGATCAGCCGGCGTTGCCGCGGCTGGCCTTCAGATCGAGGAACGCGCGCTCCAGGCTCGACTTGCTGCCGTTGCGCAAGGGTACGAAGGCCTTGCCCCACTTCTTGCAGCCGGTCTTTACCCGCAAACACGCATCATGGCTGATACAGTCGATCGGGCAGAAGACGCAGTCGACGGAGGGAAGAATGTTGTCGATGCGGGACACTGCCTCGCGCAAACCGCCATCGTGATGGATCAGCTCGGCGCCATGGGAACTGGCGATCTGGCGCAGATGCGCCACCTGGCAATCGCGACCACCGACATAGAGGAAGCTGCGGCCTTCGAGGCGGGAACCCTGAGCTTCGGCTGCAGCCGGAGCCACGCGCCTTTCAGTCTCCCGGCCCTGCTTCTGCTTCGCCTTGAGCTGATGCCGTTTGTCACCCATGTCAGTCTCCGCTTTGTTTCGGAATCGGCCGTGCGGCTGATCGTGCGGGAACCCTATTTAACTTGATAAAAAGAGTAAAGTATAAAGATGAATATTTTTATCATGTTTTATGTGCTGACTTGCCAACCGAGCCCGACAGCAGGGCGTGCACTTAGCGGCGCCCTGGGAATCTAAATTCTATGGGAATTATAATCGTTCTAGGTTGTCCGTTCGGGGTGTCGGCAAAAGGCCCTGCACGCTGAGCGCTTTGGACAGCCGCATCATCCAAGGCCTGGAAACCGGAACTTCTAATAAGTGATACGCTACCCAGGCTTCCATTGCTTTGCACCACGAAGCGGATAGTCGCAGTGCCTTCCGCCTTCTCCCGTCGTGCCGCCGAAGGATAACGCTTCGCGCGGCTCAACTTCGCTCGAATCTTACCGTCATAGTTAGAAAGACTCGCATTTCCCGCTTGCTCGGACACTTTGCCCTTTTTACCGGAATTGGAATTGCTGACGGCATTCTCCATCCCATCGGCCTGGCCTTTGTTCGCGGATTCAACCTGTTTGCCCGCATCGCCCGCCCTCTTCTTGACCGGCTTTTTCTGTGGCTTTTCCTTTTCAGGCTTCTTCAGCGGCTCCGGCTTCTTCTTCGGCTCCGGCTTGATCTCCTCCGGCTCCGGCTTTTCCTCCGGAGTGACGGTTTCCGCCGGCGCAACGGTCGCCGTGATTTCAGGTTGTTCCGCCGTGACCGGTGGTATTTCCTCAGCCGGCAGAATGACATCGGCCTCGGTCGGCAGGATATCCGTCGGTGTCTCGGCCGTCACTTCGGATTGCACCGGCGGTACTTCCGCCACCTCGACAGGCTGTGGCTCGACCTCTTCCGGCTGGATTTCCTCCGGCACGATCGCCTCGTCCGGATCCCCGGCCAGGATCGTTTCTTCAAACGCATTGCCGAGCACGGCGACTTCCATCTCCTCGCCGCCTTCGACCATCGCCTGCTCCGACGGCTTGTCGGCGGGCGCAAACAGCTTTGCCGCCCCCGCATGCGCCAGCAGCGAAAGGACGATCGCCCCGGTCCATTTGATAGTCTTGTTCATCACAGATACTGATGCGAAATCCGCATCAGCCCTTCAATTCGACAGACGATTTCGATCCGGTCTTCAGCGCCTTCATGCAGGCGTCCTTGGCGACACCCTCGCCGGTGCAGACCGGCGCATCGTTGATCAGCAGGCTCTTGACAGCCTCGCATTTCGTTCCAGCGAGATCGAACTGACGTACCTTGGTCTTGCCGGCCGGCAGATCGCGAAAATCGAGAACCGCCATCCGCTCGACCAAACCCTTCTCATCGAAAAGCACGAATTCGAAAGAGACCTTGGAGAGTGATTGAGTCAGCCCGTTTCCCGCGACGAACGTCAGCTTGCAACCCTTTTCCGACGGCGCCAGATCATTCATTTCGATCGAAAGATTGCCGGACGTTCCGGCCTCCTGCGCCAACGCGCCCTCGCCCGCATGGAAGACTGCCAGGAAGGCCAAGAGCAGCAATCGATCGAATTTCATCATGGTCTATCCATTCTCAAACACTGGTGTCTCGACTGCGAAAAACCCGCCGCCTGGAAAGCTGAGCCGCAGCCACGCATTTCATCGCCACAATTAAACTTGACTGCGAAAATCCTGTATTGCGTCCATAATAAAAGATGAGTAATGAAGTCAAGATACTAATCGCAATGACCCGGCCTGAGAAGGGGAGCAATCCCCCGCTTTCGGTCGCCATGATCAGGACCTGAAGCCTGTGACACCCAATGAACCAGATGCCGTGCCGGTCGTTTTGCCGGCAAGCCAGACGCAGCGCATCGTTGAAAGCCGCGAGCTCTTCCGTGGCGAAAACGAAATCCTGATCTCGCATGACGGCGCCATCTACCGCATGAAAATCACCCGCCAGGGCAAACTTATTCTGAACAAATAGGCCAGACATATGACGCAAACGCCCCGCCCGACCCCGTCCGAAATCCGCGCCTACCGGGCAGCCAACCCCAAAATGCGTGAGCGCGATATCGCAGCTCAGCTGGGCATTTCGGAAGCCGCCCTCGTTGCGGCCGAATGTGGCCTGACCGCCGTTCGCATCGATGGCGACGCCAACCGTTTCCTGGAGCGGGCGGCCGAACTCGGCGAGGTCATGGCGCTGACCCGCAACGAAAGCGCGGTGCACGAGAAGATCGGCGTGTTCGAGAACATCACCCCCGGCAAGCATGCCGCGATCGTACTCGGTGAAAACATCGACCTGCGCATCTTCCCCGGTGCCTGGGCGCACGGCTTTGCCGTGACGAAAACCGATGGCGACGACGTGCGCCGCAGCCTGCAATTCTTCGACAGCCAAGGAACCGCCGTTCACAAGGTGCACCTGCGTCCGGCTTCCAATCTCGACGCCTACCAGAGCATCGTTGATGCCTTCAGGCTGGACGACCAGTCACAGGAATTCGTTGCGGTTGCCGCTGTCGAAAGCCTTTCCGAAGGTGAAAGCGCCTCCGTCGATGTTGCGATGCTGCGCGACGAATGGGGCAGGATGACCGACACACATCAGTTCCATGGCCTGCTGCGCAAGCTGAAACTCGGCCGCCGC
Organism: Rhizobium herbae; assembly: GCF_017873135.1. GTDB lineage: Bacteria > Pseudomonadota > Alphaproteobacteria > Rhizobiales > Rhizobiaceae > Pararhizobium > Pararhizobium herbae. The sequence continues at coordinate 280,009 of NZ_JAGGJV010000009.1, forward strand.
CAGGCACTGCAGTCGGTTGGTGAAGATTTTGCCTGGAAGCTGCAGCCTGAAGCCGTCGAGGAGATGATGCGTGAGTCGGCGAAGGTCGAGCTGCCGATCATGTGCTTCGTCGGCAACCACGGCATTATCCAGATTCATTCCGGTGCCATCGCCAACATCCAGACAATGGGTCCGTGGCTCAACATCATGGATCCGACGTTCCACCTGCACCTGCGCACCGATCACCTCGCGGAAATCTGGGCTGTCCGCAAGCCGACGGCCGATGGCCATGTGACGTCGCTCGAAGCGCTCGACGCCAAGGGCGAAATGGTCATCCAGTTCTTCGGCAAGCGCAAGGAAGGCTTCGCCGAACGCGAGGAATGGCGCACCATCATGGAAAACCTCGCCCGGCTCGAGATCACCGAAGCAGCCTGAAGGAGCCGATCATGAAGACCTCCTATGATTTCCGCCGGCTGCGTTCCTGGGAACTGGCTCTGGCGATCTTCGCGGTGTCCACCCCCTTCGTCCTGCCGGTTGCCCTTCCGGACGGTCCGTCCTTCGTGCGTGCGGCCGTCGCCCAGGAAATGCAGAAGGCGGACACCTCCCGGCTGGTCTCCGTCGGCGGCGCCATTACCGAGATCGTTTACGCGCTCGGCGAAGAAGGCAAGCTGGTCGGCCGCGACTCGACCAGCGTCTATCCGGAGGCAGCCAACAAGCTTCCTGATGTCGGCTATATGCGGCAATTGTCGCCGGAGGGCGTGATCGCCATCAACCCCAGCGCCATCATCGCCGTCGAAGGCAGCGGTCCGCCGGAGACGCTCAACGTTCTCAAGGACGCAAAAATCCCGTTCCAGACGGTTTCGGAGAAGTTCGACCGCGACGGCATTCTTGAGAAGATCCGCACAGTCGGTGATTTCCTCGGCGTGCCGGAAAAGGCGGCGGCCCTCTCCGATCAGGTCAAGGCTGATCTCGACGCGGCGGTGGCCGATGCCGCCAAGCGTCCCGAGAGCGAACGCAAGCGCGTGATCTTCATCCTGAGTACGCAGGGCGGAAAGATCATGGCGTCCGGCACCGGCACCGCGGCCGATGGCATCATCACGCTCTCCGGCGCCGTCAACGCCACGGGCAGCTTCCCCGGCTACAAGCCGCTGACCGACGAAGCGATCATTGAGGCCAAGCCCGATGTCGTCCTGATGATGAGCCGCAGCGGCGGCCATGCGGCGACCGATGACGAACTCTTCGCCCATCCGGCCCTCAGCCTGACGCCCGCAGAAAAGACCAAGGCGGTGATCCGCATGGACGGCCTGTATCTGCTCGGCTTCGGTCCGCGCACGGCAAGCACGGTGCGCGAACTCAACACGGCGATCTACGGAAAAAAACCGAATGCCTCGCAGTGAAATGGCCGCCGGTGACGGCCCGCTGCGGTCGTTTGCGGCGCGCTTGAAGTCCGACTGGCATATGGGCGACCGGTCGCGGCTGGCGCAACTGCTGATCCTTGTGCTCATCGCGATCGCCGTTTTGATGTTTGTTGCCTCCATCATGACCGGGGCGGCCGACGCTTCGCTCGGCAACGTACTGCGCTGGCTCTTCGGCGTGGAAGGGGCGGAGCAGGCGTTGAGCGTGCGCGACCGTATCATCATCCTCGACATCCGCCTGCCCCGCGCCGTCATGGGGCTGCTGGTCGGTGCCTCGCTTGCAGTATCCGGCACCATCATGCAGGGCCTCTTTCGCAATCCGCTCGCCGACCCGGCGCTCGTCGGCATATCCTCCGGCGCCAGCCTGGGCGCCGTGCTGACGATCGTGCTCGGCAACTCCCTTTTCGGCCCGCTCTTTGCCGTCTTCGGCTTCTATGCACTGCCGGTCGCCGCGTTCCTCGGCTGCCTCTTCACGACAATAGTGCTGTACCGGATCGCGACACGCAGCGGCCAGACCTCGGTCGCGACGATGCTGCTTGCGGGCATAGCGCTCGCCGCACTTGCCAACGCCGTGACCGGCGTCCTCATCTTCATCGCCGACGACAAGCAGTTGCGCGACCTGACCTTCTGGGGCCTCGGATCGCTCGCCGGAGCAAACTGGACGAAGATACTCTCCACCGCGCCGATCGTCCTGGTTTCTCTCGCCGTCGTGCCGTTTCTGGCGCGTGGCCTCAATGCCCTGACGCTCGGTGAAGCAGCGGCCTTCCACATGGGTATTCCGGTTCAGAGGCTGAAGAACATCGCCATCGTCAGCGTCGCCGCATTGACCGGCGCTTCCGTCGCCGTCAGCGGTGGTATCGGTTTCGTCGGCATCGTCGTGCCGCATGTGCTGCGGATGATCATCGGCCCGGATCACCGTTATCTCCTGCCTGCATCCGCCCTGCTTGGCGGCACGCTGCTGATCTTCGCCGATATGATCGCCCGTACCATCGTTCCGCCGGCGGAATTGCCGATCGGCATCATCACCGCTTTCGCGGGGGCCCCTTTCTTCCTGTGGATCCTGCTCCGCGGGCGCTCCCATATGGGGCTTTAGACCATGATCAAGGCCAGCAATCTCTCCGTCCGGCTTTCCGGAAAACAGGTGCTGCACGGCGTCAGCATCGAGGCCGCCGCCGGACAGCTGACGGCAATCGTCGGCCCCAACGGCTCCGGCAAGACCACCAGCCTCAAGGCGATTGCCGGCGAACTCGCCTATGACGGCACCGTCAGCATCAACGGCCACGATATTTCGGTGCTGAAACCCTGGGAACTGGCACTGAAGCGCGCCGTGCTGCCGCAGTCTACCATTATCTCCTTTCCCTTCACCGTGCGCGAAATCGTCCGCATGGGGCTCTCGGTCGGCGCCAAGGCAGACGCTGGAGAAACGGATCGCATCGCCCGGGACGCCTTGGAAGCCGTCGACCTGTCCGGCTTTGCCGGCCGCTTCTATCAGGAGCTTTCCGGAGGCGAGCAGCAGCGTGTCCAGCTTGCCCGCGCACTCTGTCAGATTTGGGAACCGGTCCGGCACGGCGAACCCGCGTTCCTGTTACTGGACGAGCCTGTCTCCAGTCTCGACATCCGCCACCAGCTGACCATCATGCGGCTTGCCCGGAATTTCTGCGAACGCGGCGGCGGCGTCATCGCCATCATGCACGACCTCAATCTGACGGCGATGTTTGCCGACAGAATGATCATGATGAAGACCGGGCGTGTTCACACTGCGGGGCATCCGAACGAAGTGATGACGGACGCCGTCATGGAAGCGGTCTTCGGTTGCGCCATGCGGGTCAACGCCACACCTGTCGGCAGCGTCCCTTTCGTTTTGCCGCACACCGCACTGGGTTGAACCAGCGGCCCTCGCCTTCGGAATGGAACCAAATACAACGTTGCGCGTTGATGTTGCGAACCGCTGACACGTTGATCATTTCACAAGTCGGTACGAACGCACACCGGGGCCAGCCGTGAAACCGCGGTCCCGCCGCACATAGGAGTTTTCACCATGGCAACAGGTCTCTTTTCAGGTTCCAGCGCAAAGAAGCGCCTCGTTGACGCGACCATCGAAGATCAGATCAGCGAGATTCGCGACGAGATCGCATCGCTCGCAAAGCTCCTTTCGCAGCGCGGCACCGAAGCCTCGAAGAGCGTGCGCACCAGAGCTGCCGAAGCCTCCAGCGACGTTCGGGCAAGAGCCCATGATGCACGCGACAGCGCGGAGGCTGGCCTGCAGGACCTTTTAGAAAATGGCGAAGCGCTGTTTGCCGAGCTGCGCAGCCGCTATGCCGTGACCGAGAAACAAGTGCGCCACACGGTGCGCGAGCATCCCGTTGCAACCTTAGGGGCGGCCGCTGCCCTCGGTCTTCTCGTCGCAGCTCTTATCCGCCGCTAAGCGATCCTGATAAGGGCGGCAGCGATCGAACCACTGCCGCGTAGCGAGACCGGAGACAAGATGATTGTCATCCGGTCTTTTTGTCCTCTTCTGCCTTCTGGAGAAAAAAATGGGTCCTTTGGCCACAATGCTTTCGGCTCTCGTGGTGACGGACGTCGGCGTCACGGTGTCGCGCTACAAGCGCAACGGAGCCCTGTGGCTTGTTGCATCGCTGTTTTTCTTGACCGCCTACATTTTCGCGCTCGTGGCTGGCGCCATCTACCTGAGTGCCGTGTATACGCCAGTCCAGGCCATGATTATCCTTGCCGTCGTTTCGCTGGTCATCGGAGTTGTCGTCATCGGCATCATGTATGCGCTGAATGCGCGGGATCAACGCATTGCCGCCGAAAAGCGTCGCCGGTCGCAGGCGCAGACCACCTTTGCCATTGCCACGGCGCTCACCCTTTTCCGCAGGCAGCCGCTCCTGGCGGCCGGTCTTGCCGTTGGCGTTGGCACAGTGCTTGGTTTGATGCGAAAGTCGGGCGACAGCAATCGTTCCTGAAACGCTCGGGGAAAAGTCCTCAAAGCGGCAGGCGGACGATCGCCGTCAATCCTGCCCGCAAATATTCGACCTTCACCGAGCTGCCCATCACCTTGTCGAGGCTTCGCTCGATCAGGATAGATCCAAAACCGCGCCGCGTCGGCTCATCGACGGGCGGACCGCCAACCTCCGTCCATGTCATATGCAGAACGCGATGGCCATCTTCATCGACACCGCGCGCGGTCAATACCACCTTGCCGCCAGGAACCGACAGCGATCCATATTTCGCGGCATTGGTCGCCAGTTCGTGCAGAACCAGCCCGAGGCCGACGGCCTGATCCGGGCCGAGCAGAATCTCGTCCTTGTGGATTTCGACCTGCTTTTCATAGTCACGCACATGCGGCGCCAGTTGTTTGGCGAGCAGCGCGGAAAGGCGGATCTCGCCCCATTCGTGATCCGATAGCAGCCCATGCGCTTCGGAAATCGCCTGAAGCCTGCCGGCAAACGCCGTCATGAATTCCTGTGGATCGCTTGTCCGTCGCAGCGTCTGGCGGGCCAATGACTGCAGCATCGCAAGCGTGTTCTTGACCCGATGGTTGAGTTCGCGCAGAAGCAAACGGGTCCGCTGGGCCGCCCCCTGTTCTTCGGTCACGTCGATGTTGATTCCGAGAAAAAGCGTCGGCTTGCCTCGTGCGTCACGTTCATGCACGCGGCCACGTCCGAGCAGCCAGCGTCCTGTAGACGCCACCCGGAAAGTTCCGTCATACTCTTCATCCTGCGCCATCGCGGAACGCAGCTTCGAAAGCGTTGCTGCGCGGTCGTCATGATGAATGGCACTAAAAATATCTCTGGCATGGACGCTCTTTGTCGGCGCCATGCCGAACATGCGCAGCATCGGCTGGTTGCATGAAACCTTGCCGGAGCGGACATCCCAAAGCCAGCTGCCGACATTGGCCGCATCCAGCGCCATGGCGTGCCGCTGTTCCTCTCGGGAAAGGGCGGCTTCCTTCAGCGCACGCTGATGCGCCTCGTGCTTCAACTTGAAGAGCGAGGAGGCTATACGCGACAGTCTCTGCAATTGCGTCACGAGCAGCGGAGCCAGATCGAGGCGCGGCTTGACATCGAAAACACAGATCGTGCCCACCGGCTGCTCGTCGATGACCAGCGGAACGCCTGCATAAAACCGTAGAAACGGTGCACCCACGACACGCGGCTGGCGGGCAAACCGAGGATCGGCAGCCGCATCTGCGACAATCAGCGCCTCATCGGAAGACCCGGCTATCGTATGCATGCAAAACGACTCCGCCGAAGGCGCATGCTTCTCATCGGTCCCGACAGCTGCCTTGAACCATTGATGCTTGGCGTCCACAAGTGTCACCAACGCCACCGGAGCATCGAAAAGACTGGCAGCGATCTCGGCAAGGTCGCGAAAATCGGCATCCGGCTCGGCCATATCCGGGACGACTGAATGCAGGACACCAAGCCGCTGGGCCGATGTCAGCGTCGCGGTGGCCGCTGTCTGCGGATCGTTATTTTTTCTGGTCATGAATTTCCACACCCAGCCCCGGACGCCGTCACTGTCTGGAACCCGCTGCATCCCCCTTGCAGCGTACCTGTCGCAGTTTCTGCACGATTGTGACCAGCGACGCAATCATACCCTGACGGCATGATGTCCCGCGGGAAGAAACATCCTCCAAATCTCGAAACAACAGTTGCGGGACATCGAAAATTTACTATCAGGACACGAAAGCCCGCGACGTGATCGGCGCAGATGTTGCGTCAGGACCATATTCGTTTTCGCCGGTGATCTGCAGTATATCCTGAAGTCTCTGGCGGGCGCGATTGACGCGGCTCTTGATCGTCCCGAGCGCGCAGCCGCAGATTTCCGCTGCTTCTTCGTAGGAAAACCCGGACGCGCCGACCAGAATGATCGCCTCCCTCTGGTCGGGCGGCAATGTTTCGAGAGCGCGCTTGAAATCCTGGAGATCGAGCGATCCATACTGTGCCGGATGCTGGGCAAGCGACTCGGTGAAATAGCCGTCGCTGTCTTGAACCTCACGGCCGCGCTTGCGCATCTGGCTATAGAGTTCGTTGCGCAGGATGGTGAATAGCCACGCCTTCATGTTCGTGCCCATCTCGAAATGGTCCTGCTTGGCCCACGCCTTCATGATGGTATCCTGAACGAGATCGTCGGCCCGGTCGTGCCGGCCAATCAACGACATGGCAAAGGCGCGCAGGCTGGGAAGGGCTGCGAGCATCTCACGCTTGAAACTGGGTTCCTCAGACGTCATGCCACCGCTCATTCTGCCACATCCGCCATCGACTGGCGTTCGACCGCATCGAGTTTCTCTAGCAGGTCGAGGAACCGGTCCGGAATGGCTTCTTCCTGTACAGAAAGATAGAGTGCGCGGAGCTTCGTTGCAATCTGCGCGTTTGGATTGTCGGCACGCACAGACATTGCAGCCTCGCGCCCTGCCCCAGTTTTGTAGGTCATAAAGTCAAAATACCTTCAGAAGTTCATCTGGCTGCATAATGCGCCGCGAAAAAATTTGTTCCATGGAAAGGAACCTTTTTTTCGCATCGCGTTTCCCCGCTGTCATGGCCATCACATCGGCCAGATTGAGGGAGTTCATATATGTCACTTTCCACCCGGATCGCCCCGTTCCTGCCCTATTTGCGCAG
>NZ_JAGGJV010000010.1 GCF_017873135.1 Rhizobium herbae
TCCCCGCTGTCATGGCCATCACATCGGCCAGATTGAGGGAGTTCATATATGTCACTTTCCACCCGGATCGCCCCGTTCCTGCCCTATTTGCGCAGATATTCGCGTGCGTTGACCGGATCGCAGACCTCGGGCGACGCGTATGTCGCGGCCGTTCTGGAGGCGCTGATCGCGGATGTCGCCATCTTCCCGCAAGCCAGCAGCGACAGGGTCGCCCTGTTTCAGCTCTATACGAAGCTCTTCGGCTCATCGTCCGTTTTGATCCCGGAACCGGTGTCTCCGTTTGCGTGGGAAAAGCGGGCATCGATCAATCTCGCGTCCGTCTCGCCGCTCGCCCGGCAGGCCTTCCTGCTTGTTTCGGTCGAAGGGTTCCGCACGAGCGAGGCGGCCGAAGTCCTCGACACGAGCGAGAGCGGCATGAACCAGTTGCTTGAGCGTGCATCGGAAGAGATTTCCCGCCAGGTCGCAACCGATATCATGATCATCGAGGACGAGCCGCTGATTGCGATCGACATCGAACAGATGGTCGAGAGCCTCGGGCATAAGGTCACCGGCATCGCGCGCACGCGCGACGAGGCCGTGGCGCTGTTCAAGGCGACCCGGCCGAGCATGGTGCTCGCCGATATTCAGCTTGCCGACGGTAGCTCGGGTATCGACGCGGTCAACGATATATTGAAGAACACGGCCATTCCGGTGATTTTCATCACGGCGTTCCCCGAACGTCTGCTGACCGGCGAGCGGCCCGAGCCGACTTTCCTCGTCACCAAGCCGTTTAACCCGGACATGGTCAAGGCGCTGATCAGCCAGGCGCTATTCTTCAACGAATCCACCAAGGCCGCAGCCTGAAATGCCTTCGCCCGCGGCATCCGGGCGAACAATCTCTCTATCCAATGACGCGGGGCGCCAAGAGCGCCCCGGTGAAACACGCCGACATCTAAGCCCGGCCAGTTTCCTGTCGAAATACCGATCGGACGAATGCGCTTCTTTCGTGGGCGCGGGAGCTGAGCGAACAATCGATCAGAGAATGGAAGGCATATCGCGTGGGCAATGCAGGCAGTTCAGCCCCCATCAAGACCGGAGCCAATACCAGCGCGGTCTTGATGGAGCTGGTTTTGAAGAAATCAGGTTCGGGCTATCTCTATCAATCGGACGATCTTGACGCCGTTCTTTCCGGAAATCTGCCTGAAGGACTGCAGTCGCTGGCAACGGCAAAGCAGGCAGACGAGGAGACGTTTGGAGCCGAAGATGGCGCCCGCTTGACCGCATTGAAGCGCGACGTGGCGCGCAACAACAATCCCGCCTCGACTGAAATCGACGTGGCGTCTGCCACCGGCATCCTGACCTACCGGATAGACATCGAACGTGTCGATACGCAGGGGATGACCGGAATTCTTTCCGTGATTACCGACATTTCGGAAACCCGGCATCGCGAGCGCATCCTTAAAACCCTGCTGCGCGAACTCAGCCACCGCTCGAAGAACCTGCTGGCAATCATCCAGGGGATCGCAACGCAGACAGCGCGCCAAGCCCTGTCGCTGGACTATTTTCTCATCAAATTTCGGGGACGCATCCAGTCGCTTGCCTATTCGCAGGACCTCGTCACCGATTCCAGTTGGCGCGGCGCCTATCTCTTCGCACTGATCGAACGGCAATTCAGTGCCTACTGGCCCAATTCCGAAACGCCGATCTCGGTCAACGGTATCAATGCCCATCTGTCGCCGAATGCGACGCTGCATATCGGGCTAGCGCTGCACGAACTTATCGTCAATTCCGCATCCCATGGCGCGATCTCGGCAGGCGTGAACTCGCTGACGATCGATTGTTTCGGGACGATCCTCGATGACAATGATGCCATCGAACTGGCATGGATCGAACACCTGCCTCCCGCCGCTACCCTGCGGGAGGCAGACGAGCATACCTTTGCGCGTACGGTTCTGGAGCGTGTCGTGCCGGTAGCGATCGGCGGTCGGGCGATGTATCTGACGACACCCGATCGCATTGAATATCACCTGACCATTCCATCGCGGGAATACGAAATCATCGACCACGTCGAGGAATGATACCCATCCTGGTGCTTCCGGGCGTGCGCGGGGTGAAACGTCTTTCGAGCGGTCGCTTGAAAAAGAACAGCCAGCGCCCGGGGAAGGCACTGGCTGATATTGACAACTCACCGAGGGGGCGTGTGAGCTGGATGTCGGATCATTTATGGGTGGTTCGCATTGGGGGCGACACGAACCACGATCCGGACATCACCTAAACGAACCCATCGGGAAAAAGTTCCGCTCGGTTTTTGATTTTTTCAACAAAACTCTTCACGCATTGAAACGGTCGCGTTCAGAGCGATTCCAGTTCGGCGCGGTGCCGATAGAGGCTCAAGAACTTTCGATAGTCGCGGTCATAGGTTTCCCGCATCTCCGCGTTTGGATATCGTGCGTGCCCACCAGGTGACATGGCCGGTCCGGCTGCGCCAAGATCCGGATAGAGACCGCCTGCGACCGACGCGACCATGGCGGTGCCCAATAGAACGGCGTCGTTCGTTTCCGGCACGACGACCGTGCAACCCGTCACGTCGGAGTAGAGCTCCATCAATAGCGGATTGCGCACATGGCCGCCTGTTATATGCAGCGTGTCGAGATCGTAACCGGCCTGTTTCATCGTTTCCAGAATATGGCGAATGCCAAGCGCAATGGCGACACAGGTGCGCCAGTAAAGCCGGCAAAGCGCATCGAACGAACTGTCGAGCGTCAGGCCGCTGATCACGCCAAGCGCGTGCGGATCGGCGAGCGGCGAGCGGTTTCCATGAAAATCCGGCAGCACATGCAGCCGCGCCGCGAATTCGGTTCCATGAGCGGCCCGCAGTTCCTGAATGCGCAGAACGATCCTCTGATGAACTTCAGCATCCGGCTCCCCGCCGGCGCTGTGGCTGCGGACGACATGATCGAGCAGCGCGCCTGTCGCCGACTGCCCGCCCTCGATCAGCCAGCTGCCTGGAAATGCGGCCTCGAAATAGGGGCCCCACATTCCAAAGCCCGATTTCATCTCCTTGGAGAAGGCGACGATGCAGCTGGAGGTTCCGGCGATCAGGGCAAGTTGCCGCTCCAGCCGCTCGGGCTCGCCGGCAAATTCGCCGAGAACACCGATGGCGCCGGCATAGGCATCGATCAGCCCCGTCGCCACCTGGCAGGTCTCATGCAGGCCCAGTTCTACCGCAGCCGCAGCGGTCAGATGCCCTGTCGATTGTCCGACCGGCAGCGTTTCCTCCGGCAGCCCGCCCCGCTCCCGCAGGTCCTCAAGCCCGATCCTGGCAAGGAACCCGTCCTGCCAGCCGGTCTCCTCATGGGACAAATAGTTCCACTTGGCTGTCAGCGTGCAGCGGGACCGCGCCGCATTGCCGGTCGCCCGCCAGGACATGAAATCGGCGAGATCGAAGAAATATCCCGCCCTTTCCCATTGTTGCGGCAGGTTCTGCTTCAACCACATGAGCTTCGGCATTTCCATTTCCGGCGACATGACGCGACCGGAATGGTTCAGCACCGGATGTTCCGTGGCCGTGCAGAAATCGGCCTGCTTCAGGGCGCGATGATCGAGCCATACGATCGTGTCCCAGCGCGGATCGCCCTTGCGATTGACGGACAAGGGGGCGCCGTTTCTGTCGCGCACGACCAACGAGCACGTCGCATCAAACCCGATCGCAGCAATGGCTTCGGCGGGCACCCCAGCCTTGGCGCGCGCCGTTTTGACGGCAATGCAGACGGCCGTCCAGATATTTTCGGAATCATGCTCGGCGTGATTTTCTTCCGGCCGGTTCATCGCGATCGGATAATCCGCCCGGGCCAGCTGCTTGCCATGCCGATCGAAAATGCCAGCACGGGCGCTGCCGGTTCCGACATCGACAGCAACGATCAAATCAGCCATCAGAGCCCTGCGTTCCCGTCCCTTTGTTCTTTGCGGATAAGATGGATCAATTCCCGCATGTCGTCAAACAGCACATCGGGGTCGAGCTGCCGCAGCGTTTCCAGATGCCGCTCCGACTTTGCATGCGAAGCGCCGGCAAACGCGAAAACCCGCATGCCTGCGGCCTTGGCAGCTTCTATGCCAGCCGGGCTGTCTTCCACGACAATGCAATTTTCGGGTGGGGTGGCCATCTTGGCGGCAGCGTGCAGGAAGAGATCCGGTGCAGGCTTGCCGCGCTCGACCATGCTCGAGCTGAACAGATAGGGATCAAGCTTGTCGATCAATCCTGTGATGGTCAGGGAGAGCCGGATGCGCTCCATCTGGCTCGAAGAGGCGACACATCGGGCGATATCAAGCTGGTCAAGCGCTGTTGCGACACCAGCAACCGGCTGCAGTTCCTGGCGAAAGCGCTCGTAGAGATCGAGGCGCATCTCCTCGAGAAAATGATCGTCCACCGCAAGACCGTAGTCCTCATGCAGAATATCCGACATCGTCTTCAGGCTCTTGCCGAGGAACCGTTCCGTCGCCTCCTCGGCATCCATATCGACACCGGCATTGCGCAGCACGCGAACAAGCACATCGAGCGACAACGGTTCGCTGTCCACCAGCACGCCGTCGCAATCGAAAATCACCAGTTTGGGCGGATGCGCGGTCATCTCCATCAAGCGGCCGCTTGCGTGCCAGATCGAGCGCCTATTGCAGCCGCGACGTTACGCAAGGACTGAAGCGTCATGAGATCATTCTCCAAGTTTGCCGTCGAGATAGAGCTGAAGCGTTGCCCGCGTGCCCTTGTCCCAAAGCGTCCGCAACGCGTGTGCAAACCGCCTTTGAAACAGCGTTGATTGCGCAACATCGCCGAAGATATCCGAAAGCGCAAGGAAGGCCTGTGGATCGTCCTTGGCTTCAATGGCCGCCGCATGAAGCCGGTCGGCACTGGCATCGTTGAAGGCGATAGCCTTGCCGCTATCGGAGGTTCCCGCGAAGTAGCGGCACCAGAGCGCCGAGACCAGCGCCAGGCCGACGACGTCTTCGCCGCGCCGCAATCGGTCGGCTGTCGTCGGCAGGATGAACTTCGGCTGCCGGTTGGAGCCGTCCTGCGCCAGACGCGGGATCGTGTCTCCGATCTTTGGATTGAACAGGCGCGACTCCACCTTTTTGAAATAGGTATTGAGATCCGTGTTCGGCACCGGCGGGATGACCGGAATGATTTCGTCCTGTTCAAGCTTGGCCAGAAACGCGCAGACCGTCTTATCCTCCATCGCCTCATGGACGAAATGGATGTCGAGAAGCGCCGCGGGATAGGCAATCGCCGCATGGCCGCCATTCAGAATGCGGATCTTCATGTGCTCATAGGGCGCCACATCCGGCACGAACTGGACACCGACCTTTTCAAGCGCCGGGCGGCCAGCTGGAAAATGATCTTCCAGCACCCATTGCTTGAATTCCTCACAGAAGACCGGCCAGTTGTCGTCAATACCATAGTCGTCGGCCACAATGCCGACTTCGCGTGGTCCGGTCGCCGGTGTGATACGGTCCACCATGCCGTTGGGAAATGCCACGTTGGCTTCGATCCATTCGGCAAGCGCCGGATCGGAGAGCCGTGCCAGGCCTGACACGGCGGCGTGGGTGACTTCGCCATTGCCCGGAATATTGTCGCAGGACATCACGGTGAACGGCACGATGCCCTTGTCCCTGCGCGCTTTCAGGCCCGCGATGATCAGACCGAACACGGTTTTCGGATCGCCCGGGTTCTGACTGTCGGCGACGATCGCCGGATGCTCGGGATTGAAGGCGCCGGAGGCTGGGTCGATGAAATAGCCGCCCTCCGTGATCGTCAATGAGACAATGCGGATCGTCGGATCGGCAAGTCTTGCAGCCGTCGCCGCCGCATTGCCCGGCCGCAGATAATCGATCATCGGCGCAGTGACGCGCGCGGCACTCTTGTTATTGTCCTGTTCGACGACTGTCGTCAGGAAGTCCTGTTCCTCAAGTTTCGCCCGCATCGCCTCGTCGGACGGCAAAACCCCTGCCCCGACGATTGCCCAATCGTGATCGCTGCCCGTGTTGAAGAGATCGTCGAGATAGATCGCCTGATGGGCGCGATGAAAATTGCCGACGCCGAAATGGACGATGCCCGCCTTCAATGTCGACCGGTCATAGGCCGGGATCGCGGCGGTCGCCTTGATGGCGTCAAGATTGGCGAGCGAAAGTTTGGTCGTCATGTTCATTCCTTTCGACGAGCTTCGATCAGCTCATCCAGTTGCCGCCATCGACATTGTAGGTCTGCGAAACGACATAGTTGCTCTCAGCGGAGGCGAGGAAGATCGCCATGCCCGTCAAGTCTTCGGCCGTTCCCATGCGTCCGAACGGAACTTCGGCAGCCACCAGTTTCTTCTTCTCGCCGAGCGGCCGGTTCTCGAACTTGGCAAATAGCGCATCGACGCCGTCCCAGTGCTCGCCATCGACGACGCCGGGTGCAATCGCATTGACGTTGATGCCGTGCTTGATCAGGTCCAGCCCGGCCGACTGGGTCAGGCTGATGACCGCCGCCTTGGTGGCGCAATAAACGGCGACAAGAGCTTCCCCGCGGCGCCCCGCCTGGCTGGCCATGTTGATGATCTTGCCGCCGCGTCCCTGCGCGATCATCTGCTTTGCAGCAGCTTGCATGGTAAAGAGCGTGCCGGAGACATTGATCGTAAAGAGACGGTCATAACTTTCCCGCGTGATCTCGACGATGGGGGCGAGATCGAACAGGGCGGCATTGTTGACCAGAATATCGAGACCGCCGGCTTTTTCCACGACAGCGGCAATCGCCGCATCGATGGAAGCCTGGTTGGTCACGTCCATCTCAATCGCATAGGCCGCTGGACCTATCTCGGCAGCAGTCGCTTTCGCGCGATCGAGATTGATGTCAGCGATGGCGACCGTCGCCCCTTCGCGGATATAAGCCTCCGCGAAAGCGCGCCCGATACCACGCGCCGATCCTGTGATCAGCGCGCTTTTTCCCTGTAGCCGTGTCATCGAATTGCCAGTCCCTTGTCGTCGAATTTATGAACCCGGCCCTCTTCCGGCGTCAGGAAAACCTGGTCGCCATGCGTGACCGCGAAATCCCCGCCGACGCGGGCCGTGACCAGACCGATACCGTCGACATGAATGTGCAGGAAGGTATCCGAGCCTAGATGCTCGGCCACGCCGACCACGCCGCGCCAGGCGCCCGACTGCGTCGACAGCTGGAGATGCTCCGGGCGGACGCCGATCGAATGGGCGTTGTACGGTTTGGAGAATTCGCCTGTCGCGAAATTCATGCGCGGCGAACCGATGAAGCCGGCGACGAAGATATTGTCCGGCCGGTGATAGAGATCAAGCGGCGAGCCCACCTGCTCGATGTTGCCGGCGTTGAGAACCACGATCTTGTCGGCCATGGTCATGGCCTCGACCTGGTCGTGGGTGACGTAGATCATCGTTGTCTTCAGCTGATGATGAAGTTCGCTGATTTCGAGCCGCATCGTGCCGCGCAAGGCAGCGTCGAGGTTGGACAGCGGCTCGTCGAACAGGAATGCCGAGGGTTCGCGCACGATGGCACGGCCGATGGCGACGCGCTGGCGCTGGCCGCCGGAGAGCTGGCCCGGACGGCGGTCGAGATAGTTGGTGAGGTTGAGCACGCGGGCTGCCTCCGTCACCTTCTTGTCGATCAACGCCGGATCGAGTTTCGCCATCTTCAACGGAAATGCGATATTGTTGCGCACCGACATATGCGGGTAAAGCGCATAGGACTGGAACACCATGGCCAGCCCACGTTTCGCCGGTGCCGTGCCTGTGACATCGCGGCCGTCGATCTCGATCGTGCCCGAGGACGTATCCTCCAGGCCGGCGATCAAGCGCAGCAGCGTCGACTTTCCGCAGCCCGAGGGGCCGACGAAGACGACGAACTCGCCCTCGTTGATCATCAGGTCGATTCCCGGAATGACCTGCGTCGCGCCGAAGGATTTGTTGACCTTTTTCAGTTGAATATTGCCCATGCGTGCCTCCCAAGTCTTTTCTTAAGTTACTTCACGGCGCCGAAGGTCAGGCCGCGGACAAGTTGCTTCTGGCTGAACCAGCCCATGATCAGGATCGGCGCGATCGCCAGCGTCGAGGCCGCCGAAAGCTTTGCCCAGAACAGACCTTGCGGACTGGAGAAGGAAGCGATGAAGGCTGTGAGCGGTGCTGCATTGGTCGTGGTCAGACGGATCGTCCAGAAGGCTTCGTTCCAGGCGAGAATGATGTTGAGCAGCATGGTCGATGCGATGCCGGGCACCGCCATCGGCGTCAGGACATAGAAGATCTCGCCCCAGAGCGAAGCACCGTCCATCCGCGCAGCTTCCAGGATCTCGCCGGGAATTTCGCGGAAGTAGGTGTAGAGCATCCAGATCACGATCGGCAGGTTGATCATCGTCAGCATCACCGTCAGGCCGATGCGGCTGTCGAGCAGGCCGAAATCACGGAAGATCAGGTAGATCGGCACCAGCACGGCCACGGCAGGCATCATCTTGGTGGAAAGCATCCACATCAGGATGTCCTTGGTCTTGGCCGTCGGCGAAAAAGCCATCGACCATGCTGCCGGCACCGAGATCAGAAGCGCCAGGAAGGTCGAGCCAAGCGACAGGACGACAGAGTTCAGGAAGAACTTGAAGTAGTTGCTCTGCGCCTGCACGGCCCCGTAGCTCTCGACCGTGCCTGACGGGATCAGGCTGAAACCCTGGATCGCCTCGGTTTCGGACTTGAAGCTGGTGATGATCGTGTAAAGGATCGGAAAGAAGATGATCAGGGCGACGATCCATGCGAAGATCGTGACGACGACGGTTTTTCTGGTCGAGACTGCACGGGCCATGGTCTAGCCTCCCTTATCTGTCGAGGTTCTTGCCAACGGCGCGCATCAGGAAGAAGGCGACGATATTGGCGAGGATGACTGCGATGATGCCGCCCGCCGAAGCGCCGCCGACATCATAACCGAGTAGAGCCGTGCGGTAGATCAGGAACGGCAGGTTCGTCGATGCGTAGCCCGGGCCACCATTGGTGGTGACGAGAATTTCGGCATAGACACCAAGCAGGAAGATCGTCTGGATCAGGATGACGACGGTGATCGAGCGGGCCAGATGCGGCAGCGTCAGATAGATGAACCGGTTGACGAAATTGGCGCCGTCCATCTCGGCCGCTTCCTTCTGTTCTCCGTCCAGTGATTGCAGCGCGGTCAGAAGAATGAGCGTTGCAAACGGCAGCCACTGCCAGGCGACGATGATGATGATGGAAAACAGCGGATATTGCGCGAACCAGTCAACCGGCTGAAGACCGAGGGCACGGCTGATATCGGCGAACACGCCGTAGCCCGGATGCATGATCATGTTCTTCCAGACGAGCGCTGCCACCGGCGGCATGACGAAGAACGGCGAAATGATCATGATGCGCACGATCCCCTGCCCGAACATCGGCTGATCGAGCAGCAGACCGAGCGCGATACCACCGATGACGGTGATCAGAAGTACACCCACAACGAGGACCATCGTGTTCCAGATGGACTGGAAGAAGGCCGGATCCGTGTAGAAATACTGGTAATTGAACAGGCCAGCGAAGCTGACATTGCCGGGATTGAGCAGGTTGTAGTTCTGGAACGAGAACCACAGCGTCATTGCCAGCGGAACGATCATCCAGATCAGGAGAAGCCCGACGGACGGGGCCATCATCCAGCGCGCAAGCGCCTTCGTATTCTGCGTAGCCATGGAACAACCCTCCCTCTGCCATGCCGCCCGACGTTATGACAAATCGGTGCGTTGGTCTCGCTTACTATATTATCATGCGTAAAGTTTAAACATGGCGCGTATAAAAAATTTGCGCCGCGGCACACTCTGGGCCGTCGAGGAGTTGGCTGCCCGGATGAATGGTATCCGGACAGCCACGTCCTTGGGAGACGCTTACTTGATGTAGCCGCCGCGGGTCATTTCGCGAGTGGTTACCTGCTGTGCCTGAGCCAGCGCATCGTCAACCGTCATCTGGCCTGCCAGAGCGGCGGAGAAGAGCTGCCCGACCGTCGTGCCGAGACCCTGGAATTCCGGGATGGCGACGAACTGAACGCCAACGTAAGGCACCGGCTTTACGGACGGGTTCTTCGGGTCGGCGGCATTGATGCTGTCGAGCGTCATCTTGGCGAACGGAGCCGCCTTCTGATACTCGGCATTTTCATAGAGCGAGGTGCGCGTGCCCGGAGGGACGTTTGCCCAGCCTTCCTTGGCGGCGACGATGTCGAGATAGTGCTTGCTGGTTGCCCAGGACACGAACTTCTCGGCGGCGTCCGCCTTCTGGGTACCTGCCGGAATGGCAAGGTTCCAGGCCCACAGCCAGTTGCCGCGCTTGCCGAGACCTGTGTCGGGAGCAAGAGCGAAACCGACCTTGTCGGCAACCGTCGAGTCCTTCGGGTTGGTCACGAACGACGCTGCAACCGTGGCGTCGATCCACATTCCGCACTTGCCCTGCTGGAAGAGCGCCAGGTTTTCGTTGAAGCCGTTGGACGAGGCACCCTGCGGGCCTGCGTCGTTCATCAGCTTGACGTACATGTCGAGCGTGGCTTTCCATTCCGGCTGATCGAACTGGGGCTTCCAGTTCTCGTCAAACCAGCGAGCGCCGAAGGCATTGGACGTGGCGGTCAGAAACGCCATGTTCTCGCCCCAGCCGGCCTTGCCGCGAAGGCAGATGCCGTTGATGCCGGCCGCACGGTCGGTCATCTTGCGGGCTGCCTCGCCGATGAATTCCCAGGTCGGAGCGTCGGGCATGGTCAGCCCGGCCTTTTCGATCAGGTCCTTGCGGTACATGACCATCGAGCTTTCGCCATAGAACGGAGCCGCATAGAGCTTGTCGTCCATGGTGAGGCCCGAGCGGATAGCCGGCAGCAGGTCGTCGACGTCGTAATCGGCGCCGAGCTTTTCGAGCGGCAGGAGCCAGCCCTGCTTGGCCCAGATCGGAACTTCATAGGTGCCGATCGTCAGAACGTCGTACTGGCCGCCCTTGGTTGCGATATCCGTGGTGACGCGTTCGCGCAGCACGTTCTCTTCGAGGGTGACCCATTCGAGCTGGATGTCGGGATTTGCCTTGGTAAAATCGTCCGTCAGCGTCTGCATCCGGACCATGTCACCGTTGTTCACCGTTGCAATGGTGAGGGTTTCTGCCTGTGCAAAACCCGCGATGACGACTGCCGAGCACGTGCCCAGCAAAAAAGTTTTCAAGTTCATATATCTTCCTCCCAGAAGAGTTATGAGCATTTGCCTTGCTCGTGGGCAATTACTCACACGTTTGCAAAAAATGTCAATCGCATTCGTTGCTGCACCGCAGAAACGATCCCTTACTGATTTGATTTTGTTCGTGAAAATTTGTGGGTATTCGCTCAGCTGTTGAGCAAATACTCTGCGGTCGTCTCGTCGGTGATGACGCC
Organism: Rhizobium herbae; assembly: GCF_017873135.1. GTDB lineage: Bacteria > Pseudomonadota > Alphaproteobacteria > Rhizobiales > Rhizobiaceae > Pararhizobium > Pararhizobium herbae. Next base: position 11,411 of record NZ_JAGGJV010000010.1, read on the forward strand.
GTTGATCACGCGACCTTTGAGCGCAGCTCTCAACGCGACGTATTTTCGCTGGCCTTTGGCAATGCCGATGACCGTTGCCGAATCACGCGACGGCAAGGGCACGCTCGCGACGCGCTTGTTGATGCTGCCGGGCATCATCTGCCCCTCGCGATCGAACATCCAGCCGCAGATCTCGCCTGCGGCACCCTCGTCCATCAGCCGCGCCATCTCGTCGGGGGCCAGGAAACCATCCTCGCACAAAGGCGCCTGCTGGCCGAGTTCGCCGACGCCGACGAAAGCGACATTCGCCTCGGCGCCAAGCTGCAGCGCCGATTTCACCAGCGCCTGGCTGTGCAGCACCGCCCGCTCCTCCGGCGAGGATACGAGAACCGGCAGCGGCATCGGAAAATGCCGCGCCTTGACCGCATCCGCCATTGAGAAGATGACGTTGTAATAGGCAGCCGATCCGTCGAGACCGATATTACCGGTCAGGGACACTATGCGATGCTGCGGACATTCCATTGCCGGAAGCTGGTCGATCGCCGCCTTCAGCGTTCGGCCTGTGCCAATGGCCAGAATGATCGGATCGGTCGATTTCAGCCAGCGCTCGATTTCGGCCGCCCCCGCTTCGGCAATGCCGACCGTCGTTGAGGAAGACCCGGGATCGCTCGGCACGATATCCACCTGCTTGAGGTCGAATTTTTCCTTCAGCCGAAGCCCCAGTTCGAGACAGGCGGCAATCGGATGGTCGAGGCGAACCTTGATCAGGCGCTCGGCCATGGCCAGCGAAACCAGCCGCTGCGCTGATTGGCGGGAAATGCCCATCGCGGAAGCGATCTCGTCCTGGGTACGCCCGGCAACATAATAGAGCCAGCCCGCACGCGCGGCGTCATCAAGCCTGTTATTGCCTTCCGGTCTGCGCGCCATCTGCTGTACTCCCTAGGCAATGTGCTGACACTTTTTCCCGCCTTCTGTCAAATACAGACCATTGCCATATTGGTTGGAAGCCTGGCGAAACCCCTGCGCCGCCTAGATTCCCGCGATTTCATTTTTAAAATTTTACCGTTTGATAAAAAAATAAAGCGTGTTACCGTTTCATCATCCTGAGGCCTGACATTTGGGAGCAAAAAATGGGAACGACTGAAACTGGAATACTGAGCGGGCGCCTCTCGCCAGTGGAATATGAAAAGAATTTTTCCGACCTGCATCCGCCGCTGGACGAGCACGAGGCGCTGGTCGCGTCCGACCGCTGCTACTTCTGCTACGACGCGCCCTGCATGACGGCCTGTCCCACCTCCATCGATATCCCGCTGTTCATCCGGCAGATATCGACAGGAAACCCGATCGGCTCGGCCAACACCATCTTCGACCAGAACATTCTGGGCGGCATGTGTGCCCGCGTCTGTCCCACCGAAACGCTCTGCGAGCAGGCCTGTGTGCGCAATACCGCCGAACATCGCCCGGTCGAGATCGGGCGGCTGCAGCGTTACGCGACCGATATCGCCATGCGCGAAAACCGTCAGTTCTACGAGCGTGCAGAACCGACCGGTAAATCCATTGCCGTCGTCGGCGCAGGCCCGGCAGGTCTCGCCTGCGCCCACCGGCTGGCCGTCAAGGGTCACGACGTCGTCATCTACGACGCGCGCGAAAAAGCCGGCGGCCTCAACGAATACGGTATCGCCACCTACAAGGCGGTCGACGACTTCGCCCAGGCCGAAGTCGACTACGTACTCGCCATCGGCGGCATCGAAATCCGCAACCGCCAGATGCTCGGGCGCGATTTTTCGCTGAGCGACATGCTGGCCAAGCATGACGCCGTCTTCCTCGGCCTCGGTCTTGCCGGCGTCAACGCACTGCGGGCCGAAGGCGAAACCGCCGAAGGCGTCGAGGATGCGGTCGATTTCATCGCCGCTCTCAGGCAATCGGAAACCAAATCGGACATCCCCGTCGGCCGCCGGGTCGTGGTGCTTGGCGGCGGCATGACCGCCGTCGATGCGGCCGTGCAGGCAAAGCTGCTTGGCGCCGAGGAAGTGACCATCTGCTACCGCCGCGGCAAGGAGAACATGAACGCCTCGGAGTTCGAGCAGGATCTTGCTGCCGCCAAGGGCGTCACCATCCGCCATTGGCTGCAGCCGAAACGCGTCATCGCCCGCGACGGCAAGGTGGCAGGCATCGAACTCGACTACACCACGATCGAGGACGGACGCCTCATCACGACAGGCGAAACCGGCGTGATCACCGCCGATCATGTACTGAAGGCCATCGGCCAGACATTCGAGGCCGATGGTCTCGGGGTCATTACGCTGCAATCCGGCCGCATCGTCATCGACGACGAAGGCCGCACGTCGCTCGACCGCGTCTGGGCCGGCGGCGACTGTGTGCTGGGCGGTGAGGACCTGACGGTCTCCGCCGTCGCCATGGGTCGCGACGCGGCCGAATCGATCAACCGCGTGCTTGCCGCTGCATCGCAGCCGGCTGTCGCCGTCGCTTGAAGGGGAGAATGAACAATGGCTGATCTCCGTAATAACTTCGTCGGTATCAAGTCCCCCAACCCGTTCTGGCTGGCGTCCGCGCCGCCGACCGACAAGGCCTATAATGTCGAGCGCGCCTTCAAGGCAGGCTGGGGCGGCGTCGTCTGGAAGACGCTGGGCGAGGAAGGCCCACCGGTCGTCAACGTCAACGGTCCGCGTTATGGCGCCATCTGGGGTGCCGACCGCCGGCTTCTCGGCCTCAACAACATCGAGCTGATTACCGACCGCGACCTCTACACGAACCTGCGTGAAATGAAGCAGGTCAAGATGAACTGGCCGGACCGCGCCCTGATCGCCTCGATCATGGTTCCCTGTGAGGAAAATGCCTGGAAGGCGATCCTGCCGCTGGTCGAGGAAACCGGTGCCGATGGCATCGAGCTCAATTTCGGCTGTCCGCACGGCATGTCGGAGCGCGGCATGGGTGCCGCGGTGGGCCAAGTGCCGGAATATATCGAAATGGTCGTGCGCTGGTGCAAGCAGTATACCCGCATGCCGGTCATTACCAAGCTGACGCCGAACATCACCGACGTGCGCAAGCCGGCCCGCGCCGCCAAGAGCGGCGGCACCGATGCCGTCTCTCTGATCAACACGATCAACTCGATCACCTCTGTCAATCTCGACACGTTCTCGCCGGAACCCTCGATCGACGGCAAGGGCAGCCATGGCGGCTATTGCGGCCCGGCGGTCAAGCCGATCGCGCTGAACATGGTGGCCGAGATCGCCCGCGATCCGGAAACCTACGGCCTGCCGATCTCGGGCATCGGCGGCATCACCACCTGGCGTGACGCAGCCGAATTCCTCGTTCTCGGCGCCGGCAACGTTCAGGTCTGCACCGCAGCCATGACCTACGGCTTCAAGATCGTCCAGGAAATGATCACCGGCTTGTCCAACTGGATGGACACCAAGGGCCATCGCACGCTCGACGATATCTGCGGCCGCGCGGTGCCCAACGTTTCCGACTGGCAGTACCTCAACCTCAACTACATCGCCAAGGCCCGCATCGACCAGGATGCCTGCATCCAGTGCGGCCGCTGCCACATCGCCTGCGAGGACACCTCGCACCAGGCGATCACCCAATATGTCGATGGCAAGAGACATTTCGAGGTGATGGAAGACGAATGCGTCGGCTGCAATCTCTGCGTCAACGTCTGTCCCGTGCAGGACTGTATCACCATGGTCGGGCTTGAGCCGGGCACGCTGGACGAGCGCACCGGCAAGGTGGTCGATGCCAACTATGCCAACTGGACGACCCATCCGAACAATCCGATGGCCCGTCAGGCGGCGGAATAATTCGTATCGACGACACGAATCGGTCGCCTCGCTGCAAGCCGGGCGGCCGATTGCATTTGCTCGCTATGGCAAACCTGATATGCAGACACCGCTGCATCTGTCGCAGCGCCCCAAGACAGGAGGCAATCATGTCACGCCAAACCTTCAACGACGTGAGCTTTTGAGGTCACGTCCAAGCGACGCAAATCTTATCCTTCCGAAACCAAAGTCAAGACCGGCAACCGCTTCGTTCACGGCGACGTCGAACTGATCGAGAAACTCGGCCGCAACGATCCCTGCCCCTGCCAATCGCGGAGGCGGTTTCAAGCACTGCTGCCTGAAGTCCGGCCGTTATGACGGCATCGAGCGGGATCACTACTTTTAGAGATCGGGACTGAACGATGGCAGGCGCCCGGCTAAACCCCGGGCGTCTGCGGTCCCTTGTGGGAAAAGGCCCGGATTTTCGGCATACGACACGACAATAAGCACCCGCAATAACGGATTGGACACGAAATTGCGACAAAGCGTCTCCAAAACGTGCGTTGCTCCTTACCGCGAACTCGTCAATAAGAAACGATAGCAAAATGCGGCGCTTCGCCGCCAACTCCGGATTCCCGTTTGAAAATCGCCTCATCCAGAACGCGCAAAAGGCTGCATTTGCTGACAGGCGTCTGCCTGGGACTGTTCCTGCTCACCCATTTTTCCAATCACGCGCTTGGCCTCGTATCGGTCGAGGCAATGGAAAACATGCGCAGAATTTTCAATTTCGTCTGGAGAAGCTGGCCGGGAACGATACTGCTTTACGGCTCGCTTCTCGTTCATTTCGTGCTGTCTCTGGAAAGCCTCTATCGACGGCAGACACTGCGCATGCCGATCCGCGAGGCGCTGAAAATCGTCTTCGGCCTGTCTTTCCCCTTTTTGCTCGTCAGTCATGTCATCAACACGCGCATCGAATCGGCGCTGACCGGGTATGGAGACGGCTACTACGAAGTTCTGCCGCGCCTGTGGTCCAATCCGTTGACCGCAAGCACGCAATCGGCGGCGCTTGTGCTGGCCTGGTCGCATGGCTGTCTTGGCTTCTGGTTCTGGATGCGCGGCCGGGACTGGTATCCCCGGTATTTCCTGCTGATCTACTCGTTTGCCCTGCTCGTTCCGCTTCTGGCTTTGTTGGGTTTTGTCGTCGGCGCGCGTTCGATCCCGGCCATCCCCTCGGACGCCTGGTTCAAGCCGGTTCGAACCTCCCCCGAAATCCTGTCGGATATCCGGGTGACAATCTTCGTAACGCTCATGACGGCGATTGGCGTAACCTTGATCGCGCGCCTCATTCCGGTCCGTGGAAAGATCCGGATCACCTACCCGGACAGGGCGATTTCGGTTGCCAAGGGTTTCAGCGTGCTTGAGGCGAGCCGCGCCGCCGGCATCCCGCACCTGTCGATCTGCGGTGGACGCGGACGCTGTTCCACCTGCCGCGTGCGGGTAACGGAAGGATTGGAACGGCAACCCCCGGCGACGGAGGCCGAAAGGGCAACGCTCGCGCGTATCCGCGCGCCGGACAATGTACGCCTTGCCTGCCAGCTGCGGCCGAACCACAATCTCAGCATTTCCCCCATTCTCGGCGCCGATAATGTCGGCCTCAAAATTCAGCCGAGCGAACAGGAAGCGGCCGGCCGCGAGCGCCGCATTGCTGTCCTGTTCTGCGACCTGCGCGATTTCACGCTGCTTGCCCAGCAACAGCTGCCGTTCGATACGGTCTTCCTGCTCAACCGCTATTTCGAGACCATCGGCGAGGCTGTCGAAGAATCGGGCGGCATGATCGACAAGTTCATCGGCGATGGCGCGCTGGCCATCTTCGGACTGAACAATAGCATCGAGGAAGCTTGCGCGCAGGCGCTGACCGCAACTGTTCGCATCGCCAAGGGCGTCGACGTCCTCAACCGCAACTTCATGAGCGAACTGGACAAGCCGCTGCGTATCGCCATGGGCATGCATGCCGGCCCGGCGATCATCGGCCAGATCGGCTACGGCAAGGCCTCGGCGCTCACCGCCGTCGGCGACACGATCAACGCCGCCAGCCGGCTGGAAGGTTTCGCCAAGGAATATGACGCGCAGTTGGCGGTTTCCGCCGACGTCGTGCGCTATGCGGGCCTTACCGTCAACAACCGCGAAAGCTACAATATCTCCATTCGAGGCCGGACGGGCACGCTCGAAACCCTCATCGTTCAGAACGCGTCCGAATTCGAAGCGCTGATGGCAGCCGCGGCACAAAAGCAGGACGTGCCGTCGCAGCCAGCGGCACGCTGACCGACGTCAACTCGCCGAGCCGTCGGCCGAAAGGCCCGTGACGAACAGTTGTTCGAGGAAACGGGCAGCATCCTCGAAACGCCCTTCGCCGGATCGCCCCTCGCCCAGCACACCACGCACCTGCACATCGAAATCGGCATAATGCTGGGTCGTCGACCAGATGGCGAAGATCAGATGGTAGGGATCGCATTTGGCGATCTTGCCGGCCTTCGCCCAGGCGCGGATCACCTCCGCCTTCTCGTCCACCAGCGTCTTCAGCGGCCCTTTCAGTTCGTCCTCGATATGGGGAGCCCCTTGCAGGATCTCGTTGGCAAACAACCGGCTTTCGCGCGGAAAATCACGCGCCATTTCCAGCTTGCGGCGGATATAGCTGCGGATTTCCGAGACCGGGTTTCCTTCGGCATCAAATTCGCGCAAAGGATCGAGCCAGCTGTCGAGTACCCGGTCGATCAATGCTCGGTGCATCGCTTCCTTGGTGCGGAAATAATAAAGCAGGTTTGGCTTCGACATGCCGGCCACATCGGCGATCTGATCGATCGTGCTGCCGCGAAAACCGTGGGTGGCGAACACGTCGAGCGCCGCCTCCAGAATCAGTTCTTCCTTCTCCTCCTGGATGCGGGTTCGCCTTTGTGTTCGGGCTGCCCTCGGAAGTACCATATTTCCCCCTGTCTTCTCACCAATCGTCGTCTGCACACGGCCTGAAATCACCCGAAAACCGCAAGTTCTAAAAATTCGGACGACACTTTCGTTTTTTCTGTTTTTCCGTCTTGAGTGCGGCAATGGAAGTTGTAATGTTTTACCAACCGGTCAAATTATCAGTCAGTTCACTTTCAAACGCAACGACTGATCGCAGGGCAATCGAAAAAACCAGATGGCCCCGATTTGACCACGGGAACGACGGGATGCGCTGAGAACGTGCCTCCCCCAAAAAGAATGAGGAGAACCGCCATGGCTCATGCACCGGGCGAGAACATGCGTGTCAATGCAGACCGTCTGTGGGACATGCTGATGGACATGGCGAAGATCGGCCCCGGCATCGCCGGCGGCAACAATCGCCAGACCCTGACCGACGAGGACGGCGAAGGCCGCCACCTTTTCAAGACATGGTGCGAAGATGCCGGATTGACCGTCGGCGTCGACAAGATGGGCACGATGTTTGCCACCCGCCCCGGCACCGATCCCGATGCCCTGCCCGTCTATGTCGGCTCGCATCTCGACACGCAGCCGACCGGCGGCAAGTATGACGGCGTGCTGGGCGTGCTCGGCGCGCTGGAAGTCGTGCGCACCATGAACGATCTCGGCATCAAGACCAGACATCCGATCGTCGTCACCAACTGGGCGAACGAGGAAGGCGCGCGTTTCGCGCCTGCCATGCTCGCCTCCGGCGTTTTTGCCGGCGTTCATTCGCTCGATTTCGCCTATGGCCGCAAGGACCCCGAGGGCAAGACCTATGGCGACGAGCTGAGCCGCATCGGCTGGCTTGGCGAGGAAGAAGTCGGTGCCCGCAAGATGCACGCCTATTTTGAATACCATATCGAGCAGGGTCCGATCCTTGAGGCAGAGGAAAAGACCATCGGCGTCGTCACCCACTGTCAGGGCCTGTGGTGGCTGGAATTCACGCTGACCGGCCGCGAGGCCCATACCGGCTCGACCCCGATGAACCTGCGCGTCAATGCCGGCCTTGCCATGGCGCGGATCATCGAGATGGTCCAGGGCGTCGCCATGGAAAACCAGCCGGGCGCTGTCGGCGGCGTAGGGCAGGTGTTCTTCTCACCCAACTCCCGCAACGTTCTGCCGGGCAAAGTCGTCTTCACCGTCGATATTCGCTCGCCCGACAAGGCCAAGCTCGACCGCATGCGCGCCAGGATCGAAGCGGAAGCGCCGAAGATCACCGAAGCGCTCGGCGTCGGCTGTTCGATCGAGGCCATCGGCCATTTCGAGCCGGTGACCTTCGATCCCACGCTCGTCACCGCCGTGCGCACCGCCGCCGAAAAACTCGGCTACAGCCACATGAACCTGATCTCCGGCGCCGGCCATGACGCCTGCTGGGCCGCCAAGGTCGCGCCTGCGACGATGGTCATGTGTCCCTGCGTCGGGGGCCTGAGCCACAACGAGGCGGAAGAGATATCCAAGGAATGGGCGTCTGCGGGCTGCGATGTGCTGTTCCATGCAGTGGTGGAGACGGCGGGGATCGTGGGGTAAATCGGGTGCGGGAAATGAACGTGTCGCTCGAAATGAACCAGAATGTGACGATCCAGCTCACACTCGCGGAAGCGCTTATTCTTTCGGATTGTCTCGGCCGTCTTAATGCTGGAGAGAATCTGGCGCAACTCGTTGATAACGCCGAGCAGATGGCACTGTGGACACTCGACAATCGTCTTGAGGCTTGGAACCCCGTCATTTTCAGCGACCGTTACGATAAATACCTTCAAGACGCCAAATCTTTTATCACAAGAGGTACAGACGAATGACCACAGTCATCAAAAACGGAACCATCGTCACCGCCGACCTCACCTACAAGGCGGATGTCAAGGTCGATGGCGGCAGGATCGTCGAGATTGGTCCGAACCTCTCGGGCGACGAGACGTTGGACGCGACCGGCTGTTATGTCATGCCGGGCGGCATCGATCCGCATACCCATCTCGAAATGCCGTTCATGGGTACCTATTCGTCCGACGATTTTGAAAGCGGCACGCGCGCAGCGCTCTCCGGCGGCACAACCATGGTGGTCGATTTCGCGCTCCCCTCGCCCGGCCAGTCGCTGCTCGAAGCGTTGACCATGTGGGACAACAAGACCTCGCGCGCCAATTGCGACTTCTCCTTCCACATGGCGATCACCTGGTGGAGCGAGCAGGTCTTCAACGAGATGCAGACCATCGTCCAGGACAAGGGCATCAACTCGTTCAAGCACTTCATGGCCTACAAGGGCGCCCTGATGGTGGACGACGACGAGATGTTCCATTCGTTCCAGCGCTGCGCCGAGCTTGGCGCGCTGCCGATGGTCCATGCCGAAAACGGCGACATCGTCGCGCAGATGCAGGCAAAGCTGCTGGCAGACGGCAACAACGGCCCGGAAGCCCACGCCTATTCCCGCCCCGCCGCCGTCGAGGGCGAAGCGACCAACCGCGCCATCATCATCGCCGACATGGCAGGCGCCCCGCTTTACGTCGTCCACACCTCCTGCGAGCAGGCGCATGAAGCGATCCGCCGTGCGCGTCAGAACGGCATGCGTGTCTATGGCGAGCCGCTGATCCAGCACCTGACGCTGGACGAGACCGAATATGCCAATCCCGACTGGGACCACGCCGCCCGCCGCGTCATGTCGCCGCCGTTCCGCAACAAGCAGCATCAGGACAGTCTCTGGGCCGGACTTGCCGCCGGTTCCCTGCAGGTGGTCGCAACCGACCACTGCGCCTTCACCACCGCCCAGAAGCGTTTCGGCGTCGGCGATTTTACCAAGATCCCCAATGGCACCGGCGGGCTTGAAGACCGCATGCCGATGCTCTGGACGCACGGCGTCGCCACCGGCCGCATCACCATGAACGAGTTCGTCGCCGTCACCTCGACCAACATCGCCAAGATCCTCAACATGTATCCGAGGAAGGGCGCGATCCTCGTCGGCGCCGATGCCGATCTCGTGGTCTGGGATCCGCAGCGCTCGAAGACGATCTCGGCCGCAAGCCAGCAATCGGCGATCGACTACAATGTCTTCGAAGGCAAGCAGGTCACCGGCCTGCCGCGCTACACACTGACGGGCGGCGTCGTCGCCATCGAGGAATCGACCATCAAGACCCGCGAAGGCCAGGGCAAGTTCGTCAGCCGGGAACCCTTTACCGCCGTCAACAAGGCGCTCTCCACCTGGAAGGACATCACCGCGCCACGCAAGGTCCAGCGCACCGGCATTCCGGCAAGCGGGGTGTGATGCGCGTGGAAAGGCCGGTCGATTTATGGGAGGTGATCTACGGCTATATTCTCGCCGTTCCGGCAGGTTTCCTTGTGTGGGCTTTCACAAAAATGCTTGCCGCAGGCATGCTTCCTTCCATACCAGGCAGCGCAGGCGTCCTCCTCGTATTTTTACTTCCATTCGCACTGGCGGCGATTATGGTCCTCGGTTTGCCCTTCACTTTGGCTTTTCTTTGGGTCATGCGATATTTCGGCATCCGCAGCCTTTCAGTCCTTCTCCTCGGCGGCGCAATGGTACCATCGGCAGCAATATTCTTCGGTCAGTCGCTTGTGAGCCTCTTCTCGAACTTGACCACAGGGCGTTTAAACCCCGGTCCCTTGACCGGACTTCAGTTCGAAACCGTCCCGGCAGGAATGATTGCTGCCTACACTCTTTATCGTGTCAGTCTCAGGCCATGTTTTGAGAAAGGGATTGGAAGTTGAAGCAGCATATTTCCCAATGTTGTATGCACCTTCTGATGACAATCGTCTTCACCGTGATGATCCCTGCGGCCGCATCCGCGCAGGCGAAACTCCTTGATGGAGCCTATGGCAACAAGGAGGGCTGCATCTACGCCAGTACAGGCGAAAGCTCAGGCGCAGATTTCTTTTTCCTTTTGACGGATGAGGCTATCACTTCGGCTGCGTCCTATTGCACCTTCAAGGGGCCAATCACGAAAAGGGGCTCGTCCTTTTCGGCAATCATCGCCTGCCAGGAAGAAGGAATGGAGGCAGAGACCGATCACGATGTCGATATCAATCGGGTGGACGCTTCCTATACGATCGTCTTCAAGGATCGCTCCATCTGGGGACCGCTGGATAAATGCAAATGACCATCGCCCTGCACTGTCCCACTGACGGCTCAGACCGGAACCAGCGCTTCCAGCTCAGGCAGCAGGACGACGCTCTCCTGCTCGTTCGGATCTGTCCGAGCAATCACCGCCGACGCGGGCTTGTCCGACAAATTGGCCGGAAGATGCGGAACACCAGCCGGGATGTAGAACATCTCTCCCGCCCGCACGATCACATGCTCCTCCAGCCGTTCGCCGAACCAGGTATGCGCCTCGCCGGACAGCATGTAGATAGCTGTTTCATGGGTCTCGTGTTTATGCGCCTTGGCGCGGCCGCCCGGTGGGATCGTCAGAAGATGCATGCAGATACCCGTCGATCCGACCGCTTCCGCCGAAATTCCCTCGAAATAGCTGAACCCCTGCTTGCCGTCATAGGTCTGGCCGGGACGGACAATCCGGCAGGTCGGTTTCGATGATTGCAACATTTCCCCATCTCCTAGGTGGCAACATCGCGCGCAGCATACCTCATTCGAAAAATATGAAGTACGACTATCCAAGGCAGAGAGCCGAATGACGTCACAGCAAACTTCCAGGCAATGGCATTCAGGGCGGAGCGCACCGGACACAATGACAATCACACCAGCATCCGTCGTTTCGGCGCGCGATCTCGGCCTCACCTTCGAGACCAATGACGGTCCCGTCAACGCCCTGACCGGCGTCAACCTCGATGTCAACAAGGGCGATTTCGTTTCCTTCATCGGCCCTTCCGGCTGCGGCAAGACCACCTTCCTGCGGGTCATCGCCGATCTCGAAAAGCCGACCTCCGGCGCGATCACCGTCAATGGCACCACGCCCGAAGATGCCCGCAAGAATCGCTCCTACGGCTATGTCTTCCAGGCAGCCGCGCTTTATCCCTGGCGCACGATCGAGAAGAACATCGCCCTGCCGCTGGAGATCATGGGCTACAGCGCCGCCGACCAGAAGGCCCGCATCGACCGCACGCTGGATCTCGTCAACCTCACCGGCTTCGGCAAGAAATTCCCCTGGCAGCTCTCCGGCGGCATGCAGCAGCGCGCCTCCATCGCCCGCGCGCTCGCCTTCGATGCCGACCTGCTGCTGATGGACGAACCCTTCGGCGCGCTGGACGAAATCGTCCGTGATCACCTGAACGAGCAACTGCTGAAGCTCTGGGACCGGACCAACAAGACCATATGCTTCGTCACCCACTCGATCCCGGAAGCCGTCTATCTCTCCACCAAGATCGTCGTCATGAGCCCCCGCCCCGGCCGTGTGACGGACATCATCGAATCGACCTTGCCCAAGGAACGGCCCTTGGATATCCGCGAAAGCCCGGAATTCCTGGAGATTGCCAGCCGCGTTCGCGAAGGCCTGAGAGCGGGGCATAGTTATGATGAGTAGATCGATTATGCCGTGGCATACGGTGAGGTGCCTTTCATGAACCTCCAATTCATCCTCTGGCTTTCCGCCTCCATGGCCATCTTCCTCAGCGCCGCGACCGCCTCGCGCTACTACGTGTCCAGCAACAACATTCTGATCCTGATCTTCTCGCTTGGTCTCTACTGCATCGGTAACCTGATGATGGTGCGGCTGATGCGCGAGGGCGGGCTCGGCCTTGCGATCTCGGCCTCGGCCATCGCCCAGCTCCTGCTGATCAACGTCATCGCCTTTGCCGTCTTCGGCGAGCGGATGACCATGCCGCAACTGGCGGGCGTAGCGCTCGGCATCGTATCGATGGCCCTGATGATGCTGCCGAGCGGGGGAAAGGCCTGAGCATGGAAAAGTCGAACTTCTTCAAAGACAGGGTCATGCCGGTGGGGGTCATTCTCCTTGCCCTGCTGGTCATCTGGTATGTTGCCGTCATCTTCCTCAATGTGCCGTTTGAGCGTGACACCGCCGCGCGCGCCGGAACGGCAATCACCTTCTCCGAGATCCTGCCGAAAACCATGTTCCAGCAACGGCCGGTCCTTCCCGCCCCGCATCAGGTGATCGCCGAAATCTGGAATACGACAGTCTTGATGCCGATTACCTCCAAGCGCAGCCTCGTCTATCATGCCTGGATCACGCTCTCGGCAACGCTGCTCGGCTTCGGCATTGGCACCGTGCTTGGCATCCTGCTGGCTGTCGGCATCGTCCACAACCGGGCGATGGACCGGTCGCTGATGCCCTGGGTCATCGCCAGCCAGACCATTCCGATCCTCGCCATCGCGCCGATGATCATCGTCGTGCTCAATGCGGTCGGGATCTCGGGGCTGCTGCCGAAGGCGCTGATCTCCACCTATCTCAGCTTCTTCCCGATCGTGGTCGGCATGGTGAAAGGGCTTCGCAGCCCCGAGCAGATCCAGCTTGACCTGATGCACACCTATTACGCCAGCCCGTCGCAGACCTTCTGGAAACTGCGCTGGCCGTCGTCCATGCCCTATCTCTTCACATCGCTGAAGGTCGCCATCGCCATCTCGCTGGTCGGCGCCATCGTTGGCGAATTGCCGACCGGCGCCGTGTCCGGCCTCGGCGCGCGCCTGCTGGCCGGTTCCTACTACGGCCAGACGGTGCAGATCTGGTCGGCCCTGTTCATGGCGGCTGCACTCGCCGCAACTCTGGTGATCATCGTCGGCTTCGCCCACACCGCCGTCCTCAAGCGCATGGGGACCCGGGCATGAGACGATTGACCTCTTTGCAAACTTTTTTGGTGTTGATTACGGGTTTGCAGTTTTTCACATTCTACCCGCTGCTTGCCACGCCATATCTGAGCGGGCCGCGGTGGGGCGCATTTCTGATGTTGCCTTTGATCATCTATTGCTTGGCATTTTCCCTGCGCCGTAAACGAAAGAAACCTATCCCAGCGCTGGAATGGGCTGCATTAGCGTATCTCATCGCATTTGTTCCTATAACTTTAAGCTCGCTGAACGGTTTTGGCAGTGAGGCGCCACCAACTAATTACTGGACGACAGTAATCGCGTGTATTGCAACCGCTTGGCTGCTCAACGAACTCTTATCGTCCTCCAATTATAGAAATGCATGGGTCGCACGGTTGGCATTCTATGCGGCACCGCTGATTTTTGGGCTAAGTGTTCTTTATCTTTGGGAGGTGCTTACCCGAGGACTACATATCCCCTTCGTTCTGCTGCCACCGCCCTCGATGATCTGGACCCGCCTGATCCACTCCCTGCCGACCCTCTGGGCCGATTTCCAGCAGACATTCCTGAAGGCCGTGATCACCGGATACGCGCTCGGCTGCGGCCTCGGCTTTCTCGTCGCCATCGCCATCGACCGCTCGCCCTTCCTGCAGAAGGGCCTGCTGCCGCTCGGCAACTTTGTTTCTGCCCTCCCCGTCATCGGCGTCGCGCCGATCATGGTGATGTGGTTCGGTTTCGACTGGCAGTCGAAGGTCGCGGTCGTGGTGATCATGACCTTCTTCCCGATGCTGGTGAACACGGTATCGGGGCTTGCGGCCACCAGTTCGATGGAAAAGGACCTGATGCGGACCTATGCCGCGACATGGTTCCAGACGCTCGTCAAATTGCGGCTTCCGGCGGCATGGCCTTTCATCTTCAATGCGCTCAAGATCAATTCCACGCTGGCGCTGATCGGCGCTATCGTGGCCGAATTCTTCGGCACCCCGATCGTCGGCATGGGGTTCCGGATTTCCACCGAAGTGGGGCGCATGAATGTCGACATGGTTTGGGCCGAGATCGCCGTCGCGGCGGTGGCTGGCTCAGCCTTTTACGGGATCGTGGCGCTCATCGAGCGCGCCGTCACGTTCTGGCACCCGTCCGTGCGAAACGCCCGGACGGTCTGAGAAAAAGCCTGCCCGCGGTGGGCAGGCGAAACGGAAGGCCCGCCTTTTCGTGGTTGGAGAGGCATAACAAAAAAGAGGGAACTGACATGAAGACGAAACTTGCATCCTTGCTGCTGGCAAGCGCCTTTTCGCTGTCCGCAGTCCAGGCGATCGCCGCCGACAAGGTGGTCCTGCAGCTGAAATGGGTCACGCAGGCCCAGTTCGCCGGATACTATGTCGCCAAGGACAAGGGCTTTTATGAAGCCGAAGGCCTCGACGTCGAGATCAAGCCGGGTGGCCCGGATATCGCCCCTCCGCAGGTGATTGCCGGCGGCGGCGCCGATGTGGTCGTCGACTGGATGCCATCGGCACTGGCCACGCGCGAAAAGGGCGTGCCGCTCGTCAATATCGCCCAGCCGTTCAAGTCTTCGGGCATGATGCTGACCTGCCTGAAGGAATCCGGCGTGGCCTCGCCTGCCGATTTCAAGGGCAAGACGCTCGGCGTCTGGTTCTTCGGCAACGAATATCCGTTCCTATCCTGGATGAGCCAGTTGGGCCTGAAGACGGACGGCGGCCCGGATGGCGTCACCGTGCTGAAGCAGGGCTTCAACGTCGATCCTCTGATCCAGAAGCAGGCAGCCTGCATCTCGACCATGACCTACAACGAATACTGGCAGGTCATCGATGCCGGTATCAAGCCGGAGGATCTGGTCACCTTCAAATACGAGGACCAGGGCGTCGCCACTCTGGAAGACGGCCTCTACGTGCTTGAAGACAAGCTCAAGGATCCGGCCTTCAAGGAAAAGATGGTCAAGTTCGTCCGTGCATCCATGAAGGGCTGGAAGTACGCGGAAACCAATCCGGATGAAGCGGCCGGCATCGTTCTTGAAAACGATTCCACCGGTGCACAGACGGAAATGCACCAGAAGCGCATGATGGGCGAAATCGCCAAGCTGACGGCCGGCTCGAACGGCGCGCTCGATGAGGCCGACTACAAGCGGACCGTTGCCTCGCTGATGAAGGGCGGATCCGATCCGGTCATCACCAAGGAGCCGGTCGGCGCCTTCACCCACGAGATCACCGACGCTGCTCTCAAGTAGACCGTTATAATCGTTTTTTTTGAACAAGAAACGCGCGGTTAGCCCCGCGCGTTTCTCATTTGCAACACCTGGAAAACACTTCTCCGCAACAAAACAGCATAAATCAGAAATTGCATTGATGGCATTCAACAAATAAAATAATGAGGCACCATTGTTTTTTTGTATCGTCTTGCATAGCCGAAAGGGCCTAACTAAATAGAGCCCGAGGCATTTTTGAGGAGGATGCGGGGGAAAACTTATCGCTTGGCAAGACTGAGGCGAGATTTCCTTCCCTTCCAGCAGGTGACGACGACAAATCCTTCCTTGAAGGCGTGCGGCGTCAGCAAACTGATTTATCCGGAATTCGAGGAAAGTGAGCCGATGGCCCGTAACAAGACGTTTGCGTTTGGTGTTTCCACTGCCCTGTTGCTGGCCTTCCTGTCGAGTACGGCATTTGCGGAAGAAGCCGTCACGCCGAAAACCGAACAGGCCTTGCCGTCAATCGTCGTCAGCCAGGTAGAAATGAAACCCATCGTCGATCGGGTCGTGGCAACCGGCGCCGTCAAAGCCGTCGAAGAGACCTATGTCTCCCCGCTGGTCGACGGACTTTCCATCCGCACGCTGAACGCCGATGTCGGCGACCATGTCGATGCCGAGAGCACGCTTGCCACATTGAACCCGGACATGCTCCTGCTGCAGAAAAGCCAGTATGCTGCGAGCCTTGCCAAGGCCAATGCATCTCTCGCTCAGTATCAGGCACAACTTGCCGAGGCCCAGGCCAATGCCGAGGAAGCCCTCCGCGTCAGCGAGCGATCGAAGAAGCTGGCCGACGCGGGATCGATGTCGACGGCGCAGCGCGATCAGGAAAAGGCCGCGGCCACGGTTGCCCTTGCACGCGTCAGGTCTTCCGAACAACTGGTCTCCGTTGCGCAGGCAGATATCAAGGTTGTCGATGCCCAGATTTCCGATGTCGACCTGCGGCTTGCCCGCACAGACGTGAAGACGCCGGTGGCTGGTGTGGTCTCCGCCCGGACCGCCAAGATCGGGGCGATCGCCAACGGCACTGGCGAGCCGCTGTTCACCATCATTCGCGACGGCGCCGTGGAAATGAAGGCCGATATCATCGAGACCGATCTGCCAAAACTGGAGATCGGCCAGAGGGCAAAAATAACGCTCGCGGACGGGAAGACGCAGATCGACGGCAAGATCCGGCTGATCTCGCCGGTGATCGACACCCAGACCCGTCTCGGCAATGTCTATATCAGCCTGCTGGAACCGGAAAAAGCCCGGGTTGGCATGTATGCCAGAGCGCAGATCATCGTCACTGAGAAAGAGGCGCTCGTCCTGCCGCTCTCGGCGGTCACAAATACCAGGGACGGCATGGTCACCCGCAAGGTCGAAGGCGACGTGGCACATGTTGCCAAGGTCGAAACCGGCATACAGGACAACGGATATATCGAGATCCGGACGGGCCTCAAGCAGGGCGACCGGGTGATCACCAAGGCCGGCGCCTTCGTGCGGGATGGTGATCGCATCAAGCCCGTACTTGCAGACGCCGAAACCGTATCGAACTGATCGAGGTCACAGCGATGAACTTTTCCGCCTGGTCCATCCGAAATCCCATCGCACCGATCCTCGGTTTTGCGCTTCTGCTTTACCTTGGCATCCAGTCGTTTTACGCGTTGCCGATCACAAAATTCCCGAACATCGACGTTCCGGTGGTCGCCATCACGGTGACCCAGAACGGCGCCTCGCCGTCGGAACTGGAAATGCAGGTGACGAAGGAGGTCGAGGATGCCGTTGCATCAATTGCCGGCGTTGACGAAATCCAGTCGACCGTAACCGACGGACAGTCGGTCACCAGTATCGTGTTCCGCATCGAAAAGCCGACAGAGGAAGCCGTCCAGGACACCAAGGACGCCATCGACCGCATCCGCAGCGATCTGCCTGCCGATGTTGAGGAACCGGTCGTTACCAAGATCGATGTCGAAGGTCAGGCGATCCAGACCTTCTCCGTAACCTCGCCGGACATGACGCTCGAGGAACTGTCCTGGTTCGTCGACGACACGATCAAGCGCGCCCTGCAGGGCCAGCCCGGCGTTGGCCGGATCGACCGTTACGGCGGATCGGATCGGGAAATCAAGGTCGAACTCGATCCGAGCAAGCTCGATTCCTTCGGCATCACCGCGCCCGATGTCAACAATCAACTGCGCAGCACCAACGTCGATCTCGGTTCCGGCCGCGGCCAGATCGGCGGCAACGAGCAGACCATCCGCACGCTCGGCGATGCCCGCAACGTGGCACAACTGGCCGATACGACGATCGCCCTGCCCAATGGACGTTTCGTGAAACTGTCGGACCTCGGCACCGTCACCGATACCTATGAGGAGCAGAAGTCCTTTTCGCGCTTCAATGGCGATGCGTCGGTCACCTTTGCCGTCTTCCGTTCCAAGGGAGCAAGCGAAGTCTCGGTCGCCGAAACGGTGGCGAAAAGCCTCGACACGGTCCGGGCCGCCCATCCCGAAGTCAATATCGCGATGGTGGACGATGCCGTCTACTTCACTTACGGCAACTATGAAGCAGCGCTTCACACGCTGCTGGAAGGCTCGATCCTCGCCGTCATCGTCGTGCTTTTGTTCCTGAGAAACTGGCGGGCAACCTTCATCGCTGCCGTCGCCCTTCCCCTGTCCGCGATCCCGACATTCTGGATCATGGACCTGATGGGTTTTTCGCTCAATCTGGTCAGCTTCCTCGCGCTGACGCTGGCGACCGGTATCCTGGTCGATGACGCGATCGTCGAGATCGAGAACATCGCCCGGCATATCAAGATGGGCAAGACGCCGTACCGGGCTTCGCTCGATGCCGCCGATGAAATCGGGCTTGCGGTCATCGCCACAAGCTTCACGATCATCGCGGTCTTCGTGCCGGTGTCGTTCATGCCGGGCATTGCCGGCCAGTACTTCATCCAGTTCGGCCTGACGGTCGCCTTCTCCGTCTTCTTCTCGCTGATGGTGGCGCGCCTGATAACCCCGCTGATGGCAGCCTATCTGATGCGGCCCGAAGACGGCGTCGACGATCATCATGACAACGACGGTCGCCTGATGAAGGCCTACACACGGTTGGTCACCGCTACGACAACGCGCTGGTACATGCGCTATGCGACGATGCTCGCCGCATTCGCATTCCTGGTCGGATCGCTCTATCTCATGACCCAGGTACCAGGCAGCTTCATGCCGCCGGACGATAGCTCGCGTGTCGTACTCTCGGTCGAACTGCCGCCCAATGCCACGCTTGCCGAAACAGATGCGACCACAACCAAAATCTACGACGCCGTGCGCGATGTGGATGGCGTGGATAGTGTTTTCATCCTTGGCGGCGCATCGCCGAAAGGCGACCTCGAACTGCGCCGTGCAACGGTTCGCATCATCCTTGGCAAGATCGATCATTCCCTGCTGAAGACCCTGGTGAACAAGGGCCTCGGTGGTCTTCCGCTCATCGGCCAATATATGCCCAAGATGCAGATGGATGGCCGCACCCGTCCGCAGTGGGATGTCGAGAAGGACATCTTCGCCAACCTGCGCGGCATTCCCGATGTCCGCATCACCAAGCTGAACGATCGCGGCGAGCGCGAGTTGACCTTCAACTTCCTGTCGTCGAACGAAGACGACCTGAATGAAGCCATCGGCCTGCTGGAAGGCAAGCTGCGCGCCTCGCCGATCCTCTCCAACGTCAGTTCCGAGGGCGCTTTGCCGAGGCCGGAACTCCAGATACGGCCGCGCAAGGATGAGATCGCCCGCCTCGGCATCACGCCGCAGCAGATCTCTCAGACCATCCGCGTCGCCACGACCGGCGATGTCGATGCGGCGCTCACCAAGATCTCGCTCGATGACCGGCTCATCCCGATCCGCGTGCAGACATCGCTCGACGTCCGCCGTGACCTGCGGGCGATCGGCGCCCTCAAGGTGAAGACTGCGTCCGGCGCGACCGTTCCGATCGATAGCGTCGCCGATATCAGCTACTCGGAAGGCCCAAGCTCGATCCTGCGCAACGCCCGCAACCGCGTGGCCTCCATCGGCTCGGACGTGCCGCAGGGAACCGCGCTGGATACCTCGACCGCGGAGTTCAAACGGATCGTCGACGAAACGAAACTGCCATCGACCGTGCGGCTTGCCGAAAGCGGGGACGCGAAGATCCAGAGCGAAATGATGCAGAGCTTCGGCAATGCCATGTTGCTCGGCCTGCTCATGGTTCTGGTGGTGCTCATCCTGCTGTTCAAGGATGTGATCCAGCCTTTCACCATCCTGCTTTCGCTGCCGCTTGCCATCGGTGGCGTCGCCGTTGCTTTGATTCTGACGCGCAACGCGTTTTCGATGCCGGTCATGATCGGTGTGCTGATGCTGATGGGCATCGTCACCAAGAACGCGATCCTGCTGGTCGATTTCGCCGTCGAGATGAAGCGTCATGGCATGGGACGTGTTCAGGCCATGGTCGAGGCCGGTCGCAAGCGGGCCCAGCCGATCATCATGACCTCGATCGCCATGTCGGCGGGCATGATCCCGTCCGCGCTCGGCGTTGGCGAGGGCGGCTCGTTCCGCGCCCCGATGGCGATCGCCGTCATCGGCGGCATCATCGTCTCGACCGTCCTTTCACTTCTCGTCGTGCCGTCGTTCTTCCTGATCATGGATGACGTGTCGCGGCTGCTCGGCTGGCTCTTCGGCCGCATGGTCGGCAAGAAGGACGAGGAACTGGAGGTTCTGGAAAACGAGGCACTGACGGAAATCGTCACCGACCAGAGCAAGACGATCGGCGAGTTGCAGCAGCGGCTGGACAAGCTGGAAGGACCGAAGCGCGGCGGCAACGTCATCAACCATCCTGCGCTCGCGGCCGAATAGGCCGAGCACAACAAACGAGAAGCCCGGCCGCATGGATAATGCGGCCGGGCTTTTTCATTGAGACTTCGCGACCGCTACAGCCCGCCCTCGACCGTCAGAAACTCGACGATCCGCTCGATGCCGTCGCCACGCTTCATGTCGGAAAACACGAAAGGGAGTTCCTTGCGCATGCGCGTGGCGTCCCGTTCCATCACGTCGAGATCGGCGCCGACATAGGGCGCAAGATCCTTCTTGTTGATCACCAGCAGATCCGAGCGCGTGATGCCCGGCCCGCCCTTGCGCGGGATTTCCTCGCCCTGGCAGACAGAGATGACATAGATGGTTATATCGGCAAGATCGGGCGAAAAGGTCGCCGCCAGATTGTCGCCGCCGGATTCGATGAAGATCACGTCGAGATCGGGAATGCGGCGGTTGAGATCGGCGATGGCCTGCAGGTTGATCGTCGCATCCTCGCGGATTGCCGTGTGCGGGCAGCCGCCAGTCTCGACGCCGACGATCCGGTCCGACGGCAGCGCCTGCATGCGCACCAGCGCCTCGGCATCCTCCTTGGTGTAGATGTCGTTGGTGACCACGGCGACGGAATAGGTCTCGCGCATCGCCTTGCAGAGCTTGTCCGTCAGCGCCGTCTTGCCGGAGCCGACCGGACCGCCGATGCCGACGCGAAGGGGGCCGTTGGCTGATTTCATCGCAATATTCCTTTCATAAAAATTGCGAGCTCGTTCGGTCAGGACCGGAAGAGCCGCGAATGCAGTGTCTCATGGCGCAGGGCCGAAATCTCGGCCAGAATGGTGGCCGAGCCGAGATCGTCCAGCGTACTCGAAGCCGCCAGCCCCGCCACGTCGGCAATCACCGGCTCGAGCGCGGCAAGCACGCCGACCCCATGCGTCTGGCCCGTGACGCCGCAGCGGATCGCCACGGAGACGAGATTGGAGGCGGTTGCGTGCAGATAAGCGGCCAGAGCCGGCTCCAGCCCGGTGCGATGCGCACCCGCGACAGCGCCAACCGCGACGGGATAGGCGACAACGCCGGTCAGCGTTTCGAGCACCGAATGCGGCCAATGGGCCGCAGCGGTCAGGAAGGCCTCGCCCTGCAGCGTCGTCTCCATATGACGCTCGCGCGAACCGGCCAGCGCCTCCGCCACTTCCCGCACGGCGTCAAGCCTCGATGGATCGCCAAAGGCGCGATAACTCTCGGCCAGAAGCACCGCATCGTTCCAGCTCGACCCATGCGCGATCAAAGCCCGCAGCCAACGGGAAAGCCCTAGCGCATCGGTGACCTGACCATCATGAGCCGCCTGCTCAAGTCCGCCGGAATAGGAAAATGCGCCAATCGGAAAGGCCGGCGACATCCATGTCACCAGCCGCAGCAGCGCCTGCGTGTCGGCACGGTCAGTCATGGGCGTGACGATGGCCGACCTGTCCGTGGGCATGCCCATGGGAATGACCGCCCGAACCATGATAGGCACCGCGCATCGGCTGGAACGGTTCCCTCACCTCGGCAACCGTGGCGCCTAGACCTTCCAGCATTGACTTGATCACCGGATCGCGCAGGATCAATATCCTATCCTGCCGGATTTCCGTCGGCAGGTGCCGATTGCCGAGATGCCAGGCAAGCTCGATCAGGTGCAGCGGGTCGCGCGGGCGGATGTCGTAGAGCGTCTCCTCGACGGCAGCGATGCGCACGTAGTCGCCGCTGTCCAGCACCAGCAGGTCGCCATCTCCGAGCATGACGGCCTCCTTCAGGTCGAGCATCACCACATCGTCATTGTCGAGATGCAGCAGCTTGCGGCGCAGATGCCGCTGGTCATGGGCCAGCGCAATCGTGTGGAGTGGTGTCTTGTCTGTCGGACCGGGAGACAGGATCTGGGTCGAGCGATAGGGCATTCTGCAAGCCTCAAAATTCATTCATGCCACTGTAACAACAAAAAAATCCGGCGCCAGACCAAACAGGCCCGGCACCGGATTTCATGACAGCCACAGGCGTCTCAACTCGGGCGGCATTTCAGTTGTACAGCGAGAGCGATGTTGTCAGTGAAACCGGCAACGGATTCCACCAGCCTGTGCGTAATCCGGCTTCGCGAAGCGCTTTAGCCGTCCATGTGTTGCAGCCGACGGCCGCGCTGAACCAGCCATTGGCTTCGAAGAATCGGTCGTTCGGGCCATAGGCGGCGCCCGGAATCGCCTCGATCCGGCCGTCCGCCGGCGTGAAGCTCTCCGCGATGAACGACAGAAGCCGCTGATATTCGTCCGGCCCGATTTCGAAACCGGCGACGAGATCCGAAGGCTCGACGATCTCTCCGGCGACATCCGCATGGATGACCGACCGGTCCATCGTCAGCCCCTTGATCAGCGGCACCGGCTTCAGGTCAGACCATGTCGGCGTCTCGATATAGAAAGCGCGGCCTCCCCAGCCGAAGACGAGCCAGCGCGCATTTGGATGCGTGACCGGCATGCCGCTTTCCGCCAGAAACGGAAAGCGGGCCAGCGTTTCGACATCGATGGGAATGGCGATATCCGTGTGAATGGGGTTCGACAGGACGAGAATGCGATGCATCTCTTCGCCAGCCACAGCCGCCTGTGCCGCGGGCCAGAACGGACGCGGGATCAGCGTGCCGGCGGCGGCCGTCATCACCGCCCCGAACAGGGCGGCAAGCAGCCGTCGAACGGGCCGTTTCCGGGACATCAGCAGGGTTCTTTCACGATCGAAGACCAGCCTAGAACAGGAAATACCGCTGCGCCATCGGCAGCACCGTTGCGGGTTCGCAGGTGAGCAACTCGCCATCGGCACGGACCTCGTAGGTTTCCGGATCGACTTCGATATGCGGCGTCAGGCTGTTGTGGATCATCGAAGCCTTGCTGATGCCGCCGCGGGTGTTCTTCACCGCGATCAGTTGCTTGGCCACGCCGAGACGGCCCTTGATACCCGCATCCAGCGAGGCCTGCGATACGAACGTCACGGAGGAATTGGTGCGTGCCTTGCCGAAGGCGCCAAACATCGGCCGGTAATGCACCGGCTGCGGCGTCGGGATCGAGGCATTCGGATCGCCCATCGGAGCGGCCGCGATCATGCCGCCAAGCAGCACCATATCGGGCTTGATGCCGAAGAAGGCGGGATTCCAGATCACCAGATCGGCGCGCTTGCCGACCTCGATCGAGCCGATCTCATGGGAAAGCCCCTGCGCGATGGCCGGGTTGATGGTGTATTTGGCGATATAGCGCCGGACGCGGAAATTGTCGTTTTCGCCGGTTTCCTGCGCCAACCGGCCCCGCTGCCGCTTCATCTTGTCGGCGGTCTGCCAGGTGCGGATCGCCACCTCGCCGACGCGGCCCATGGCCTGGCTGTCGGAGGAAATGATCGAGAAGGCGCCGATATCGTGCAGGATGTCTTCGGCCGCGATGGTTTCCTTGCGGATGCGGCTTTCGGCAAAGGCGATATCTTCCGGGATGGACGGCGACAGGTGATGGCAGACCATCAGCATGTCGAGATGCTCGGCCAGGGTGTTGATCGTGTAGGGTCGCGTGGGGTTTGTCGAGGACGGAATGACGTTCGACTGGCCGCAGATCTTGATGATGTCGGGCGCATGCCCACCGCCAGCACCTTCTGTATGGAAGGCATGGATGGTCCGCCCCTTGATGGCATCGATCGTGTCCTCGACGAAGCCGCTTTCATTCAGCGTGTCGGTATGGATCATCACCTGCACGTCATAGGCATCGGCAACCGACAGGCAATTGTCGATGGCGGCCGGTGTCGTGCCCCAGTCTTCGTGCAGCTTCAGGCTTGACGCGCCGGCAAGGATCATTTCCTCGAGCGGCGCCGGTAGCGAGGCATTGCCCTTGCCGGCCAGCGCCAGGTTCATTGGAAAGCCGTCGAAACTTTCGATCATCCGCTCGATATGCCAGGCGCCGGTGCAGGTTGTCGCCAGCGTGCCGTGCGCCGGGCCGCTGCCGCCGCCGAGCATGGTGGTGATGCCCGACATCAGCGCCTCCTCGATCTGCTGCGGGCAGATGAAGTGGATATGCGCGTCCATGCCGCCGGCCGTGAGGATTTTGCCCTCCCCGGCAATGACCTCCGTCGAAGGCCCGACGATGATGGTCACGCCCGGCTGGGTATCCGGATTGCCGGCCTTGCCGATCGCAGCGATGCGCCCGTCCTTCAGGCCGACATCGGCCTTGACGATGCCCGTATGATCGACGATCAGCGCATTGGTGATGACGGTATCGACCGCCCCTTGCGCCCGCGTCGCCTGGCTTTGCCCCATGCCGTCGCGGATGACCTTGCCGCCGCCGAACTTCACCTCGTCTCCATAGGTGGTAAAATCCTTTTCGACCTCGATGAACAGTTCGGTATCGGCAAGCCGCACCTTGTCGCCGATGGTGGGGCCGAACATGCTGGCATAGGCCGCGCGCGACATTTTATAAGACATGGTCTACCTCTGAAGTTCAGAAAAATTGGGAGATTTCGATGCTACTTTGTCAAAAGTCATTGTCGTTCTACAGCCATTCTGCCTATTGACCTCTCCGATCAGGTGGTCGGAGAAATCACCGGGGTAGCGGGAATACATGTCCATTGCAGCCGTAACGATGTGTGGATCCGCGACGATGATCGCAGAATCGAGAATCTTTTTCATAACAGATACAAGCGTCGCCCTGCTGAGTTTTACCCTATGTTTCAGGACCCATATCGTTTCAACAAGAACGATATGGTTGACGAACAGCTTATCCGCTTCCGCGGACAAAAAATCGCCAACTAGCTCGGCCTGCCCCAGATCCTCTTCCTCCGTCAACGCGTCTGCCATCAACCATCGAAGCAGGATGTTGGTGTCGAGCCCGATCATTCCTCGTCACTCTGATACCCGGCAGCGCGTGCCTCCCTGATCCAGCGGTCGATGTCCTCGCCTGTGACTGGGAAATCGGGCTTCACGATCCCCCGCAAATCCGAAAGGCGAGCGCCCCGTGCCTTGATTTCAAAATTCCCTGCGTCGTTCCGGATGAAATCAATCCTGTCGCCTGGTTTCAAGTGCAGCGACCTGCGCACATCGGCAGGCAGCGTAATCTGTCCTTTAGACGTGACCTTTGCCGACTGATTCATGACAGATACTCCTTACTTCCTAGCATGAATGTAAGGCGCTCCAAGTTTGGCTGCAACGACATTGTCAACGCGCTCCAAATATCCCGCGGTGACCAACGTGTCGACATAGCGGCGCTCGGCCGCAAACGGGTGCCACTCCCAGCCGGCATGGCCGAAACCGGCGAGTACGACGCGATCGCCCGGTCGCCGCCAATGCGCCAGCACCTCGGCTATCGTAATCATGCCGCTGCTCGGCACGACATAGGCGCCCGCATCGAACTGTTTCAGCGCGGCATCGACACTCTCCTGCGCCAAGGCCGGAACTGTATGAAAGGCGCGGCCGGTCGCTTTGGCAAATGCACGAAAACCATCGGTATAGTCGTCGCAGAAATCATCGAGATCCGGATGGCTCGCCGACAGTTGCGGCCGCAATGCCTGAAATTCGTCGGCGTCGCGAACGCACCAGATTTGACCAGCCCGCCGCACCGCCGCATTCGTCTTCCACTGGCCACCACCCAGCATCGCCAGCGCCGGGCGCCCGGTATTGCAGACGGCGACGATATCCGTCTTCTGCCCACCCGCGCCGCACGAGCGGCAGTCGTTGAAACGGATCACCAGATCGGCCGCGTCGATGATCACGGCCGTCCCCTCCGGCACGGAACCGTTTCCGACGATCGCGATGGTTCGGTCTGCCGTCACTCTTCCCTCGGTTTCCAAGGCTCTCAGTTTCCAGGACCTTCCATCAGGCCCTTCAGTTCCTCGGTGCGCTTTTTCGTCAGGTCTGCCAGGCAGCCGGAAACCAGCATCGGTTCCATCGAGCCGCCCCGCGCCTCGAAGCCGGCGAGTTCACATTGGCCGTCGCGATAATCGATCCAGGCACGCTGCGCCTTCTTCAGGGCCTCGACCGCGCCGACATAGTTGGCGTTGATTTCGCCCAGTTCCTTGTCGGTCTCCTTCATTGCCGCCATGGTTTTCCTGTAGGCGGCGTTCAGTTCCTTGTCGGCAGCCTCATAATCCTTGTTGGCGCAAAAGTTCATCTCCGACTGGGCCATGGCATTCTCGCAATCGACCTGCGGCTCTTCCTGGGCCCACGCGAACGGCGCTTCCAGCCCAAGGAACGCGACGATCACGCCAATCGCGACCAGCCGCCGCTTCATAACTTGCCCATGACCTTCTGGCGAAAACCATAGACTTCGCGTTTTCCGGCAAAGGAAATGAGCGTAACGCTGCGCGTCTGTCCGGGCTCGAAGCGCACGGCCGTGCCTGCCGGAATGTCGAGACGTCTGCCATGCGCCACCGCGCGGTCGAACGACAGGCCGGCATTGGTTTCGGCAAAATGATAATGACTGCCGACCTGGATCGGCCGGTCGCCAGTATTGGACACCTCGAGCGACACCGTGTCCAGCCCAACATTCAGCTCGATATCGCCGCTGGCAGTAATGATTTCACCGGGGATCATGCTCTGTCTCTCCTGTTTACGCAGCCTTGATCGGCGCACAGCCGTCCGGCTTCACAACACGTTCGGTGGATGCCGGAAACTTGCCCAGCTTTGCGGCGGGACGAACCGGGCGGCGAACGAGTTCACCGGCACAGTTCGGGCATTGCCCGTCGAGAACCTCGGATGCGCATTGCGTGCAGAACGTGCATTCGAAGCTGCAGATCATCGCTTCGCGGCTGCCGGGCGGCAGGTCCTTGTCGCAGCATTCGCAGTTGGGTCTCAGTTGCAGCATCGCCTCATCTTCAGCGAATGGGTTCGTGGACGGTGACGAGCTTGGTGCCGTCCGGAAAGGTGGCCTCGATCTGGATGTCGTGAATCATTTCCGGGATGCCCTCCATCACCTGGGCGCGGGTGATCACGTGAGCCCCCGCCTCCATGAGGTCAGCCACCGAGCGGCCGTCGCGCGCGCCTTCGACGACGAAGTCGGTGATCAGCGCGATCGCCTCCGGGTGATTGAGTTTCACCCCGCGCTCCAGCCGCCGGCGGGCAACCATGGCCGCCATCGAAATCAGCAGTTTGTCTTTTTCACGGGGAGTAAGGTTCATGCGCGGCCACCAGGATTGCGTGTCGATTACAGGTTCCAGACTTTCGGCACAGAGGCGCCCTTGCGCAAGTGCGAAATGATCGGGATGAGGATTTTTCTCAAGGCAAAGCCGTCAGGCGCGACAAGGCGGGCAATCAGCTTGTCCTCGCCCGCCACCTGATGGTAGCTCGCCCCGCCATCGGTACCGCCGATCAGGCCTCGCAGTTTGTCGACCTGCTGCTCGCAATCGGCGCCGGTGTAAAAAAGCGTGGCAAATGCCACCTGCCCGCCGAGTACGGCTGTTTCATGAGTCAGTTCGGCGATATCCCCGGAAAGCCGCAGGTTTTCCGCATGCAGCAGGGCACCATTCTTGCGAATGCGCCAGCAATCCTGAAACAGCCCTTCCCGCATCGCTTCGCCCATTGCCTTGCGGCCGAGCAGAACAGCCTCGACAGCCAGAAACTCCGCTCCCTCGGCGATATCGACATCAAGCCTTCGGGAAAGCGAAGCGCGGTCGAACAGGATCGTCTCCTGCGGCAACCAATGCACCGTCGCCCCCGCCGCGACGGAAATCTGCGCCGCAACGGCCGCCGTCCCGGCACTGGCTTTGTAGATCTTTTCGCAGGCCTGTGTCGTCAGCGTCAGGTGCGTACCCTCGCCGGCGGAAAACGACCACTCCATGTGATCGCCACCGGTCAGGCCACCGGAACTGTTGATCAGCACCGCTTCCATCGTGGCGTCGAACGTATCCGGCAGCCGGATCTTGGCGCAGCCTTCCTGGTAGAATTCGGCCAGCCGCGTGCGCCCGGCAAACGGCTTTGCCACCAGCCGTCCCTTGCCCCACGCCCTTTGCGGCGCGACTACCGCTGCCTCAGCCATTGAAATCCGCCGTTAAACTGTCAGGTGGCGGCGCGCTTCCGGTGTGTCCAGCGTCTCCGCCGGTCCCTCATGCACGATCTCGCCCCGATCCATGATGTAGACATGGTCTGCAAGCTCACGGCAGAAGTCAAGATATTGTTCCACAAGCAGAATTGCCATCCCCGTGGAATCGCGCAGATACTGGATCGCACGACCGATATCCTTGATGATCGACGGCTGGATGCCTTCGGTCGGCTCGTCGAGCACCAGGATTTTCGGCCGTGTCACCAGCGCCCGTCCGATCGCCAGCTGCTGCTGCTGCCCGCCGGACAGGTCGCCGCCGCGACGGCCAAGCATGGTCTGCAAAATGGGAAACAGGCTGAAGATATCGTCGGGAATGAAGCGGTCCTTGCGCGCCACCGGCGCATAACCGGATTCCAGGTTCTCCTTGACCGTGAGGAGCGGAAAGACTTCGCGGCCCTGCGGCACGAAGCCGATGCCATGCTTGGCACGATTATAGGGCGCCATGCCGTTCAGGACCGTACCATTGAAAGTGATCGTCCCGGCACTTGGCCCATGCTGGCCGGTGATGGCGCGCAACAGGCTGGTCTTGCCGACGCCGTTACGACCAAGCACGCAAGTGATCTTGCCCATGGGCGCGGTGATAGAGACGCCGCGCAAAGCTTGTGCTGCGCCGTAATGCATATTGATGTTGTCGACGGTCAGCATGCGGCACCTTCCTTCCCAGTGGAGGGTTTACCCCCCTCTGTCGGCGACGCCGACATCTCCCCCACAAGGGGGGAGATTGCCAAGGGCTTCTGAACGTAAATCGGAAAAGAATGATCTCCCCCCTTGTGGGGGAGATGTCCCAAAGGGACAGAGGGGGGTAAGCCAACCGAAAACTCTGTCGCAAACATGGAAACATTGTAATGCATCGTCACCGCCCCAAATAATTCTCGATCACTTTCGGATCGTTGCTGACGAAATCGATCGAGCCTTCGGCCAGCACCGAGCCTTCCGCAAGACACGTCACCTTGACGCCGAGATCGCGGATGAAGCCCATGTCGTGCTCGACAACAACAACGGAACGGGTCTTGGCGATTTCCTTCAACAGGATGGCGGTCTCGGCCGTTTCGGCATCCGTCATGCCGGCCACCGGCTCATCGACCAGAAGAAGTTTCGGCTCCTGAGCAAGCAGCATGCCGATTTCCAGCCACTGCTTCTGCCCATGCGAGAGATTGGCGGCCAGATCGTCCTTGCGTGCCGTCATCCGCACGGTTTCGAGAATTTCCTCGATGCGTGTCTTGTCCGCCGGCGTCAGACGATAAAACAGCGTCGAGAATACGCCGCGCTTCCGGTTGAGCGCCAGCTCGATATTGTCCCAGACCGTATGGCTTTCGAACACCGTCGGCTTCTGGAACTTGCGGCCGATTCCGAGCTGGGCGATATCGGCCTCGTCCTTCTTGGTGAGATCGATATCGCCATTGAAGAAGACCTGACCGCTGTCCGGCCGGGTCTTGCCGGTGATGATGTCCATCATCGTCGTCTTGCCGGCGCCATTCGGGCCGATGATGGCCCGCAATTCGCCGGGCTCGACGACGAAGGACAGCGAGTTCAACGCCTTGAAGCCGTCGAAGGACACCGATACGCCATCAAGATAGAGAAGGCTTGTGGAGGTCTTTTCGTCCATCGATCTTACTCCGCGGCCTGGGGTTCAAGTGTTGCAAGCTGACTCTCCGCCTTGGCAGCCGCCTTGTCCTGATAGGCCTGCTCGACAGCATCGGCCTTTTTCTGCTCCTTGCGGCGGGCAATGAACTGCTGGACCGTGCCGACGACGCCCTTGGGCAGGAACAACGTCGTTGCGACGAACAGGGCGCCGAGCGCGAACAGCCAGAATTCCGGGAAGGCGGCGGTAAAGATGCTCTTGCCGAAGTTGACAAGAATGGCGCCGATGATCGGACCGATCAGCGTGCCGCGGCCGCCGACGGCCGTCCAGATGACGACTTCGATCGAGTTGGCCGGCGCGAATTCGCCCGGATTGATGATGCCGACCTGCGGCACGTACAGCGCACCGGCGACACCCGCCATCATCGCAGAGACGGTGAAGATGAACAGTTTCATGTTCTCGACCCGGTATCCCAGAAAGCGGGTCCGGCTTTCGGCATCGCGCACGCCGACCAGTACCTTGCCGTATTTCGAACGGACGATGGCGGAGCTGAGGACCAGGGCCAGAGCCAGCGCTATCGCCGTGGCCGCAAAGAGCGCCGCCCGCGTACCGCCGGCCTGAACATTGAATCCGAGGATTTCCTTGAAATCGGTGAGACCGTTATTGCCGCCGAAGCCCATCTCGTTGCGGAAGAAAGCAAGCAGCAGCGCATAGGTCATCGCCTGGGTGATGATCGAGAGATAGACGCCGGTAACGCGCGAGCGGAAGGCGAACCAGCCGAAGACGAAGGCCAGCAGGCCGGGCACCAGAACAACCATCAGCGCGGCGAAGGCGAAATGGTTGAAGCCG
Source organism: Rhizobium herbae (assembly GCF_017873135.1). Taxonomy (GTDB): domain Bacteria; phylum Pseudomonadota; class Alphaproteobacteria; order Rhizobiales; family Rhizobiaceae; genus Pararhizobium; species Pararhizobium herbae. The sequence continues at coordinate 42,452 of NZ_JAGGJV010000010.1, forward strand.
TACCAGTACCAGGGCAGTTCCTGCCAGTTGAGGAACACCATGAAATCGGGCAGAAGCGGGTTGGCATAGACGCCCCGATCGCCGATCTGGCGCATCAGGTACATGCCCATGGCGTAACCACCGAGCGCGAAGAATGCGCCATGGCCGAGCGAAAGAATGCCGCAATAGCCCCAGACGAGATCAAGCGCCAAAGCCAAAAGGGCGTAGCACAGGTATTTGCCGAGCAGCGGTACCAGATAGCCGGGGACATGAAAGGCGCTGCCTTCCGGGATGAGAAGATTGGCAAGCGGCACGAGGGCAGCGGCAAGCAGGATCAGGAAGACCGCCCAGACCGTTTTCTTCTCGTGCCGGCTGAAAAGCATTTGCGTGATCATTGTTCGACCGCCCTTCCCTTGAGCGCGAACAGGCCGCGTGGCCGCCGCTGGATGAAAAGAATGATGAAGATGAGGATGAGAATCTTGCCCAGCACCGCGCCGGCATAGGGCTCGAGGAACTTGTTGGCGATGCCGAGCGTCAAGGCGCCGACCAGCGTACCCCAGAGATTGCCGACACCGCCGAAAACCACGACCATGAAGCTGTCGATGATGTAGTTCTGGCCGAGATTGGGCGAGACGTTGTCGATCTGGCTGAGCGCCACACCGGCCATGCCGGCGATGCCGGAGCCGAGGCCGAAGGTCAGCGCATCCACCCAGGGCGTGCGAATGCCCATTGAGGAGGCCATACGGCGGTTCTGGGTGACGGCGCGCATCTGCAGGCCGAACTTGGAACGCTTGAGCAGCAACAGCAGTGCGACGAAAACACCGAGCGAAAAGACGATGATCCACATGCGGTTGTAGGTGATGGCAAGGCCGCCGACTTCGAAGGCGCCGGACATCCAGCTCGGATTGTCGACCTGGCGGTTGGTCGGCCCGAAGATGGTGCGGATCGCCTGCTGCAGGATCAGCGAGATGCCCCAGGTGGCAAGCAGTGTTTCGAGCGGCCGGCCATAGAGCCAGCGGATGACGCTGCGCTCGATGCCGACCCCGACCAGCCCCGTAAACAGGAAGGCGGCCGGGACCGCGAAGGCGAGCGAATAATCGGTCATTCCGGGCGCCACCGAAGCGACCGTCTGCTGCACGACATAGGTGGTGTAAGCGCCGAGCATGACCATTTCGCCATGCGCCATGTTGATGATGCCCATGACGCCGAAGGTGATGGCAAGTCCGATGGCCGCGAGAAGCAGCACGGAGCCGAGCGACAATCCGTACCAGATGTTCTGCGCCACGTCCCATGCGGCAAGACTGGTTTTGATCGAGGCGATGTTCTTCTCGATCGCCGGCTTCAAGTCATCCGGCGCATTGTCCATGGCAGCGGTCAGGATGGTCAGCGCATCGCGGTTTCCGCGCGCAGCGATCATATCGATGGCCGCCTTCTTGTCCTCGGCGCTGGCATCGGTTTTCAAGAGGATAACGGCGCGGGCCGCTTCCATGGTCGCCTTGACCTCGGCGTCTTTCTCCTGTGCCAGAGCGGAATTCAACAGCGCGAGATTGTCCGGGTTTGCGTCCTTGAGCAAATCCTGCGACGCCGTCAGGCGGGCCGCACGGTCCGGGCTCAGGAGCGTCAGCTGGCTGAGCGCCGCCCCGATCGCGCCGCGCAGGCCGTTGTTCAACCTGATTTTGGCGAGATTTCCGGGAACCTCGTTTGCCGGCGCACCGGTCAGGGCATCGAGATACGCGCCGTCAGCCGCGCCTTCGAGATAAACCGCGCCGCCGGTCTTCGGCGCGTAAAGTTTACCGTCGGTGAGATTTTGCAGGATGTCGGCAACCTTCGGATTGCCCGACGCAGCGAGTGCTTTGACGGCCTCGATCTTCTGCGGAAAGCTGGTTGCGCCGAGCGCATCGACCAGCGGGCGGATGTCCTCCTGGGCACGCAGGCCCGTTGCAAGGCAACTGACGAGCAGGCAGAGAGCAACAAGGAAGGTCTGGATGGCGCGATACATGAGCTCTTCTTGTTCCGTTGGCTTGACGCCGCGCATTCACTGGAAAACGCTTCATGCCGGCGCTGTTGCTTAAGATTTCCGCAATCCGCTCGCCCGACGATCAGATCGGACAGGATCGGCATCCGGAACCGCGTCCCAAACGTCCACCATGCAGAAAACATGCCAAGCACGGGGCGCAGGGATGAAAGTCCCTCCGTCCAGATGGGAGATCTGGACGGAGGGTATTGGCATCAAATCGAAAGGTCATTGGATCAATTGGGGGAAACGGCGTTAAACCGTTTCCGGAATATACTGGCCTTGATGAAAATCATTCGATGAAATCAGGAGCCCTTGCCGCCGCACTTGCCGGTTGCAACGTTGAAGTTGCCGCAGGACATTGGCTTGCGCCAATCGGAGATCAGGTCTTTCGAGTCGGGCAGGTAATCGGACCATTCGTCGCCGACAACGGCAGGCGTCTGCTGCACGATTTCGAACTGGCCGTCTGCCTGGATTTCACCGATCAGCACCGGCTTGGTGATGTGGTGGTTCGGCATCACGGTGGCGTAGCCGCCCGAAAGGTTGGGAACGGTGGTGCCGATGATCGTATCGAGAACAGCGTCCGTGTCGGTGGTGCCAGCAGCCTCAACCGCCGAAACCCAGGCCTTGAAGCCGATATAGGCGGCTTCCATCGGGTCATTCGTTACACGCTTGTCGTTCTTGGTGAATGCGTGCCATTCCTTGATGAACTCGGCATTGGCCGGCGCATCGACGGACTGGAAGTAGTTCCAGGCAGCGAGATGGCCGACGAGCGGCTTGGTGTCGAGACCGGCAAGCTCTTCTTCGCCGACCGAGAAGGCGACGACCGGGATGTCGGTTGCCTTGATGCCCTTGTTGCCGAGTTCCTTGTAGAACGGAACGTTGGCGTCACCGTTGATGGTCGAAACGACGGCGGTCTTCTTGCCGGCCGAACCGAATTCCTTGATCTTGGCGACTTCCGTCTGCCAGTCGGAGAAACCGAACGGCGTGTAGTTGATGAGGATGTCTTCCTTCGGGATGCCCTTGGCGATCAGGTATGCCTCAAGGATCTTGTTGGTCGTGCGCGGATAGACATAGTCGGTACCTTCAAGCACGAAACGCTCGACGCCTTCGGTGTTCATCAGGTAATCGACGGCCGGGATCGCCTGCTGGTTCGGAGCGGCACCGGTGTAGAAGATGTTGCGCGAGGATTCTTCACCCTCGTACTGGACCGGGTAGAAGAGCAGCGAGTTCAGCTCTTCAAAAACCGGTAGGACCGATTTGCGCGACGACGAGGTCCAGCAACCGAAAACGGCCGAAACCTTGTCGACGGAGATCAGCTCGCGAGCCTTTTCGGCAAACAGCGGCCAGTCGGACGCCGGATCGACGACGACGGCTTCGAGTTTCTTGCCGAGCAGACCGCCCTTCTTGTTCTGATCCTCGATGAGCATCAGCATGGCGTCCTTGAGTGTGGTCTCGGAGATGGCCATGGTGCCGGAAAGCGAATGCAGGATGCCGACCTTGATCGTGTCTTCGGCGGCATAGACGCTGGAGAATGCTGTCGTGGCAAGCGCACCGGCCAGGAACGCGCTCATAACATGAGATTTGATTTTCATTGTGAACCCCTCTCGTTCTTTTGACGACGGCTCTTGGGAGACCTTTACCGTTCGTAAAGGAACTATCCGCTGGGGGCGGGCAATTCTGTATACGTCAATTGACGTAGACACCGGGGCGAAGTGTGCAATGCAGCACACTTAAGGATCGCGATTTTCTGTGTTACGACTTTGTTGCGGCCGCAAGGATGCCGATTGTCGATGACCCAAGGAAACGCACGCAGCAGATGACAGCACGCCAGCGCATCATTCCGGTCCGGCGCGAGTACAATCGCTGGGTCGCCAACCAGACGCTGGAAGACTATGCGCTGCGCTTTACCGCCAAGAGCGCCAGGCAGTTCTCGTCGCAGCGCATCTCGCAGACGGCGATCGGGGCGATCTCCTTCCTGGCGCTGGAAGCGATCGGCGGCGCCATCACACTCTCCTACGGCACGACCAACGCCATCATCGCCATCCTCGCGGCAAGCCTCGTCATGCTCGGCGTCGGCCTGCCGATCAGCCGCTATGCCATCCGCCATGGCGTCGACATCGATCTCCTGACCCGCGGCGCCAGCTTCGGCTATATCGGCTCGACGATCACCTCGCTGATCTATGCCTCGTTCACCTTCATGCTGTTTGCGATCGAGGCCTCGATCATGTCAGCGGCGCTGGAGCTGGCGCTCGGTATTCCCGTCTGGATCGGCTATATCATCAGTGCCGTGATGGTGATCCCACTGGTGACCCATGGCGTGCGGCTGATCAGCAAGTTCCAGCTGATGACGCAGCCGTTCTGGATCATCCTCAACATCCTGCCCTTCATCTTCATCGCGCTGGCCGACTGGAGCAAGTTCGACCTCTGGCTCGCCTTTGCCGGTGCCCACAAGGCAGCGGGTGCGCCCGGTTCCTTCGCACCATTTTCGCTCGTCGAGTTTGGAGCTGCCTCCGCCGTCATCCTCGCCCTGATGGCGCAGATCGGCGAGCAGGTGGATTTTCTGCGCTTCCTGCCACCGGAAGGGCAACGCAAATTGCATCATCGGTTCGCCGTGTTCCTCGCCGGTGCCGGCTGGGTGATCGTCGGTGCTCCGAAGCTGCTGGCCGGATCCTTCCTCGTCGTCCTGTGTCTCAGCGCCGGCGTCCCGGTGGAGGATGCCGCCGACCCTGCGCACATGTATCTGACCGCCTTCGGCTATATGATTCCATGGCATAACGCTGCCCTGCTGCTGATGGCGGCCTTCGTGGTCGTGTCGCAGCTGAAGATCAATGTCATGAACGCCTATGCCGGTTCGCTTGCCTGGTCGAACTTCTTCTCGCGTCTCACCCACAGCCATCCCGGCCGCGTCGTCTGGCTGATGTTCAACGTGGCGATCGCACTGCTGTTGATGGAACTCGGCATCTACAAGCTGCTGGAGGAAACGCTCGGCATCTTCTCGATCATCGCCATGTCCTGGCTCTGCACGATCTCGGCCGACCTGTTCATCAACAAGCCGCTCGGTCTTGCCCCGCCCAACATCGAGTTCAAGCGCGCCCATCTCTACGATATCAACCCGGTCGGCGTCGGGGCCATGACGGCGTCGGCACTGATCGCACTCACCGCACATTTCGGTCTGCTCGGCGCCTTGGCGGCGTCGCTGGCTCCCTATATAGCGCTGATCACCGCCTTCATCGTCTCGCCCGCCATCGCCTGGGGCACCAAGGGCAAATACTATCTTGCCCGCAAGCCGCGCCAGAGCTGGAAGAAACTCTCCACCGTCACCTGCTCGATCTGCGAGCATCCGTTCGAGCCGGAGGACATGGCCTGGTGCCCGGCCTATTCGGCGCCGATCTGCTCGCTCTGCTGTTCGCTCGACAGCCGCTGCCACGACATGTGCAAGCCGCATGCAAGCTTCAATGCCCAGACGGCGGTGGTCGCCAAGGCCCTGCTGCCGCAAAGGATCACGGAAACACTCTCCACCCGCCTTGGCCGCTACGGGATTGCCGTTGTTCTTTCCATCGCCGGCATCGGAGCCATCCTTGCCATGATCGCGCATCAGACCGGCACGGCCTCGCCGGAGACGGCGGCGGTGATCAACCGGACCGTCGGTGTGGTGTTCTTCGTCTTCGCTGTCGTGACCGGTGTCGTCTGCTGGTTCTACGTCCTTGCCCATGACAGCCGGCTGGTGGCTGAAGAGGAATCCTCGCGTCAGAACACCCTGCTCCTGAAGGAAATCGCCGCGCACAAGAAAACCGACGCGGCGCTGCAATATGCCAAGGAAACGGCAGAAGCGGCCAATCGCGCCAAGAGCCGCTACGTGGTGGGCCTCAGCCATGAACTCCGCACGCCGCTAAATGCCGTCCTTGGCTATGCGCAAATCCTCGAGCGCGACGAAACAATTCCCGCGCCGCGCCAGTCGGCCATCAAGGTCATCAAGCGCAGTGCCGATCATCTCTCCGGCCTGATCGACGGGCTGCTTGATATTTCCAAGATCGAGGCCGGTCGCCTGCAGGTCTATTCCAACGAGATCAATATCCAGGACTTCCTCGACCAGATTGCCGATATGTTCCGCCCGCAGGCGCAGGCCAAGGGTCTGATCTTCGAACACGACCGGGCAAGTGCTTTGCCGCAATATGTTCGCACCGACGAGAAACGCCTGCGCCAGATCCTCGTCAACTTGCTCTCCAACGCGATCAAGTTTACCGATGTCGGGACGATCCGCTTCGATGTCTCCTATCGCAGCCAGGTGGCGACATTTACGGTTTCCGATACCGGCCGAGGCATCTCTGAGACGGACCTACCGCGCATTTTCGAACCGTTCCAACGCGGCGAAGCCGAACACATTCGTCCGATGCCGGGTCTCGGGCTGGGGCTCACCATCACGCAGCTTCTGACCCAGACGCTCGGCGGTGAGATCGTCGTAGACAGCGAGCGCGACAAGGGTTCGACCTTCCGCGTGCGGCTGATGCTGTCGGCGATCAGTCGGCCTACTGCCTCCCTGCCCTCGGTGCGCAAGATCGCCGGTTACGCCGGTCCGCGTCGGACCATAGTCGTCGTCGATGACAACGAGGATCATCGCGACCTGATGCGAGAGGTGCTGATGCCGCTCGATTTCGTTGTGCTGACCGCGGCTGGCGGCACGGAATGCCTGACCCTGATCGAGGGCATCAAACCCGATCTCTTCCTCGTCGATATCTCGATGCCCGGCATGAATGGCTGGCAGTTGGTCACGCGGTTGCGCGATCATGAACAGACCGCGCCGGTCATCATGCTCTCGGCCAATATCGGCGACGGCACGGCCGCCGACACGCATACCGGCCACAACGACACCCTCGCCAAGCCCTTCGATATCCGGCAACTGCATGACAAGCTGGCGGTCCATCTGGCCCTCGAATGGATCTATGGCGATACGGTGCAGCCCGCGCCGAAATCAAACGGCAAGGGCAAGGGCAAGGTAAAGACTCCCGGCGCCGCCCATGTCGAGGAATTGATCCGGCTCGGAGAGATCGGCTATGTCCGCGGCATCGAAGCCAAGCTCGCCGATCTCGCGCGGCTGGAGGAAAATCAGCCGTTCACGGATGCGGTCAAGACCTATGTTCAGGCTTTCGACCTTGCCGGTTACGCCGACTTCCTGCAGAACATCAACAAACAGGGGAGACCGGCCGGTGAATGAAGCAGTGCATCCGCGCGACATAGTGCTCATCGTGGATGATTCACCGGAGACACTGGGGTTCCTCACGGATGCGCTCGAACAATCGGGGTTTTCCGTGCTGATTGCCACCTCCGGCAATGCGGCGATCAACGTCGTCGACCGCATTACGCCCGATGTCATCCTCATGGACGCCGTCATGCCGGGCATGGACGGTTTCGACACATGCCGGACGCTGAAGACAAATCCGGCCATAACCCAGGTTCCCGTCATCTTCATGACCGGCCTTACGGAAACCGAGCACATCGTCCACGCACTGGAATCCGGTGGCGTCGACTATCTCTCCAAGCCGATCAATATCGACGAATTGCGCGCCCGCATCCGCGTGCACCTTGCCAATGCGCGTTCCGCGCAAAGCGCGCGCGTGGCTCTGGATGCAGCCGGGCGGCATCTGCTCGCCGTGCGAAGCAATGGCACGATCCAGTGGTCGACCCCGCAGGCGACGCGCCTGGTCAATGCAGCCACCGGGCGCGACGACGGACTGGATACGCTCGCCATCCATATCCGCCAATGGCTGCAGGAACGGGAAAAACACGGCGTGTCGAAGGACGGCCCGCTCATGATCCAGCAGAACGGCCAGCCGGTGCTGCAACTCGCCTATCTCGGTGCCATCGGCGGTGACGAATTCCTGTTTCGGCTCACTGGCGTCAGCCAGACCAGTGACGACGAAACTCTTCGCCAGGCTTTTTCGCTGACTGTACGCGAGGCACAGGTCCTTCTCTGGATCGCCAAGGGTAAATCCAACCGCGATATCGGCGAGATCCTGGGATTGAGTGCTCGCACGGTCAACAAGCACCTGGAACAGATCTATGTGAAATTGGGCGTCGAGAACCGCGCCTCCGCCGCCGTCAAGGCGGCGAACGCGCTGCACGAGGTGTGAACGTTCAGTAGGAATGCGGGGGTACGAAGAGACAGAGGGTTCGGCTTTTCTCCTCGCCCGCCACCGAACACCAGTGGAATTCGCCATCCGGCGAGATCCTGACGCGCTTGTCGGCATAAGGCACGATCTCGCCTGTGATATTGATCACATAACCCTGCGGCTTCTCGCTGATCGCCTTGGTTGCGACCGGCCGGCAATCCTGATTCGAGCAGCAGGAGAACGGATAGCTCCAGCCCGACGGCGCATCATGCGCCTTGCCCATCGCCGGCCACAAGCTGGCTGCGATCAACGGCGGTATTACCCAACGGAAGTACGATGTGCCTTCCTGTATGAAGGGAATAGCAATCGCGACATGTCCATCGCCGATGGGGCGGCAGGTTACCTTTGACGAGCGCATGAAGAACTCCTGGTTTGGGACCACTGCTGTTCCCGCCCTTCAAGCGTTTCTTCCCGCATACCGGCTGACGCCTGGCAACTTTGCCGGCACCGACATCGGCAAGGTCCCTTCCGGGATCCTGCTTCCGTTCCTTGGCTTGGCGCCGCCGGCACACAGTTTAGGCGACGCGAAAGCCTGCCTTATATTTAATCAATATCTGCCGATTCCCGCCCGTGAGCAACCGCCGTCCAAAGACAATCATGCTGCGTTGCAATATCGCAACAAGCTAAAATTTAGTCTTTTGAAGCCAGGAGCTTACGCCACGCGGTCCAGCAACTCCCTACCCTCGAAGAAGGCCGTGACGTTCTCGACCACCTTCATGCCCATGGCGGTGCGTGTCTCTTGAGTCGCGCTACCGAGATGAGGAAGCAACACGACATTTTCGAGAGTCCGCAGCCGCGCTGGAACATTGGGCTCCGCCTCGAAGACGTCCAGTCCGGCACCACGGATGACACCGGTTTCCAGCGCCTCGATCAAAGCGTTTTCATCGACGACGTCGCCGCGCGCGGTATTGATCAAAAACGCTTCCGGTTTCATCAGGGCCAGTCGCCGCGCATTGATCAGATTCCGGTTTTCGCCGCCGCCCGGGCAATGCAGGGAGACGAAATCGGCGGTGGCCAGCACCTCCTCGACGGTATCCAGCTGCCGTGCACCATAGCGCGTCGCTTCTGCCAGATCGATTTTCGACCTGTTGTAGAACACGACGTCCATGTCGAAGCCGAAATGACAGCGTTTCGCCATCGCCTTGCCGATGCGACCAAACCCGATGATCCCGAGTATCTTGCCCGTCACCTTGGTGCCGATCATGTGCGTCGGCCGCCAGCCGGTCCATTCTCCGGCGCGGACTTGCCGCTCGCCCTCGCCGGCCCGGCGCGCAACGGACAAAAGCAGCGACATCGCTATATCGGCGGTGCAATCGGTCAGCACGCCCGGCGTGTTGGTGACCACAATGCCGCGCGCCTTCGCAGCGGCGGTGTCGATGTGATTATAGCCGACGCCGAAGTTCCCCAGAATTTTCGTGCGGATGTCGCTCCCCTCGAAAAGCGAGGCCGGGAGGCGATCGGATACTGTCGGCAAGACCGCATCGAAGGAACGCAACGCCTCAGTGAGCGCCCCGGCGTCCATGGCGATATCAGCGGCATTGAAGGATGCATCGAACCGCTCGGCCAGGACGCGCTCGACGGCATCGGGCCAGCGGCGGGTGACGAGGATACGTGGTTTCTGGGTCATCGGCTGCTCCTGACTGGAATCTGGAGCAGACAATTACCACGGCAACGGCCGCAATCCAGCGGCCAATTGGTAGAAAGAGATATGCCGATCGGGGCGCTGGAGACAACGCCCCGATTGTTTCATTTAGCTCTTCAGGAAAGCGAGCATGTCATCGTTTAGCTGCTGCTTGTGCGTATCGGTGATGCCATGCGGCGCACCGGCATAGACCTTCAACGTGGCATGCGGCACTAGCTTCTTCGAGGCACGAGCCGCAGCATCGATCGGCACGATCTGGTCGTCGTCGCCATGAACGATCAGCGTCGGCACGTCGAACCCCTTCAGATCCTCGGTGAAGTCAGTTTCCGAGAACGCCTTGATCGAGTCATAGGTGTTCTTGTGGCCGCCGGTCATGCCCTGCAGCCAGAAACTGTCGATCATGCCCTGCGAAGCCTTGGCGCCGGGGCGGTTGAAGCCGAAGAACGGACCGGAGGCAATATCCTTGTAGAGCTGTGAACGGTCGGCGATCGATGCCGCACGGATTCCGTCGAAGACCTCGATCGGCAGACCGCCGGGATTGGCAGCCGTCTTCAGCATCAGCGGCGGTACAGCGGAGATCAGGCCGGCCCTGGCAACCCGGGCCGTGCCATGGCGGCCGATATAGCGGCTGATTTCGCCGCCGCCGGTGGAGAAGCCGAACAGGGAGACGTTCTTCAGGTCCAGTACCTCGATCAGATCCGCCAGGTCATCGGCATAGTGATCCATGTCGTTGCCGTCCCAAGGCTGGGAAGAACGCCCGTGCCCACGGCGGTCATGGGTGATGACGCGGAAACCGTTGTCGGCGAGATGCAGGGCTTGCGCCTCCCAGCTGTCGGACGAGAGCGGCCAGCCATGGCTGAGGATAACCACCTGGCCATCCTTCGGGCCCCAGTCCTTGTAGTAGATTTCGACGCCGTCGCGCGTGACGATGCTATCGACGCTGCGTTGAGCCGGAGCCTGGTTAGCCGTAGCAGCCTGATCCTGGGCGGCGGCAGTCGAACCGCTCAGAGCGCTCGAAACGACGGCGATCCCCGCTCCGCCGGCGCTGGCAAGCAGGATATTGCGGCGGGAAAAATTGTGTTCGTTGGTGCTGTTGGACATGACGTTCTCCTTCTTAATCTGCGACGCAGGGCGCGGTGCATTTTTATTTCGTAGCGATTTAATCGTGCACGATATTAAAAATCGGAAATCGACCAAGATCATCATGATCGGAAACCACATTAGATCGTGCACGATTAAATCGTTATCGATATTTATTCCCGCGAGATTTCGATGTCAATACCTTGCGATTAAATCGCGAACGATTTATTTTAAAGCTATCAATTGAAGGACGAACACAATGGATCAGACATCGAACGTTGAAAGGGATATCGCGAAACTCGACGACTTCCTCTGTTTCGCGATCTACTCCGCCAATCACGCGCTTAACCGCGTCTACAAGCCGCTTCTGGATGCTGTTGGGCTGACGTACACGCAATACATCGCCATGGTCACGCTGTGGGAGCGGGATGACCAGACCGTTGGAAGTCTCGGGGAAAAACTGTTTCTCGAATCAAGCACGCTGACACCGGTGCTGAAGCGCCTGGAAACCCTCGGCCTGATCGTGCGGACACGCGACAAGGCGGACGAGCGGCAGGTGCGGGTGCAATTGACAGCAACCGGCCAAGCGTTGCAGGAAAAGGCAAAAACCATTCCCGCTTGCATTCTGCAGGCAAGCGGTCTGGACATGGGTGAGCTGACGCAGCTGAAGACGGAAATCGCAACACTGCGGTCATCGCTGTTGCGGGAGTGAGCCGGCCCGAGATATCGGGCCATAACGGACCGAGAATGCAGAAAGGCCCGGCAATGCCGGGCCTTTCGCGGTCCAGAAGGACCAATCGGCGCTAGACCGAAAACGATTATTCGTTTTCGAAGTAGCTGAACTTGCCGTCGTCACCCTTCTTCCAGGTGTACATGACGTAGTCCGGACGCGTGATGTCGCCCTTGTCGTCATAGCCGAATTCACCGATGACGGTCTTGAACGGACCCTTGCCCTTGATGTTCTCGGCAACAGCCTGCGGATCGTTGCCGCCGGTCGTCTTGGCAGCTTCTGCGATGACCTGCAGGGCAGCATAGGAGTACAGCGTGTAGGCTTCAGGCTCGAAGCCGGCAGCGCGGAACTTTTCGACGAGTTCCTTGGCGTTCGGGTTTTTGCGCGGATCCGGAGCAAACGTCATCAGCGTGCCGTTGACAGCGTCGCCAGCGATCGAAGCAAGTTCGTTCGAAACGATACCGTCGCCCGACATGAAGGTTGCCTTCAGGCCTTGGTCGGCAGCCTGGCGTTCAATCAGACCGAATTCGGTATGAAGACCACCATAGTAAACTACCGTTACGCCAGCTTCCTTCATCTTGGCGATCAGGGCCGAGAAGTCCTTGTCGCCGGCAGTGATACCTTCGTATACGACTTCCTTGACGCCGGCTTCGTTGACGGCAGCCTTGGTCAAATCAGCGAGACCCTGGCCGTAAGGCGTCTTGTCGTGAACGACGGCAAGCTTGGCGTCCTTGAAGTTCGCAGCGATATAGGCACCGGCAACGGCGCCCTGCTGGTCGTCACGGCCGCAGGTACGGAAGGTGTTCCACAGGCCACGCTCTGTGAAATTCGGGTTGGTGGAAGCAGGAGTGATCTGCAGGATACCATTTTCAGCGTATACTTCCGAAGCCGGGATCGAAACGCCGGAATTGAAGTGACCGATAACGAACTTGACGCCGTCAGCAACGAACTTGTTGGCAACGGAAACACCCTGCTTCGGATCGGAAACGTCGTCGCCGAGTACGATCTTGATCTGCTCGCCGTTGATACCGCCAGCAGCATTGATATCAGCAGCAGCCTGCTCAGCACCCTTCTGGAGCTGTGCGCCGAACGCTGCGTTCGGTCCGGTCAGCGGGCCAGCAACACCAACCAGCAGGTCAGCCCATGCAGTGCCGCTGAAAGCAACCATTGCAGTCAGCGCAACAGCTGACAAAAGTGACTTTTTCATCTCGTTACTCCCAAAAAATTGAGCGGGTGTTTTTAAAACCAGTCACGATACCCACCATAATCGCGCCGGTGTTCTTGTATCCGCTTCAGCGCACACAGCGCCGCTGCGGGGTTCCCTCTTATTTGGCTTTCCAGGAAAAAGGCGATGCCTTCTCGTAAAGCCAGTAGTAATTGTTGGCCATCTGCTTCGTACGGTAGTAGCGATAACCCGCGAAAGCAAACAACAAAAGCACGATCGTGTCCACGATATAATACTGCAAAGTCAACATCGTGCCGTTGAAGAGCGCGTGGTGGATGAAGCGGATCGCGACGCCGAGAAGCAGCGTGTAAATGATCAATACCGGATAGTTCTTCCAGCCTTCCGCCGTACTTTTTCCCGTCCGCCATGCCGTCCAGCCGCCCATCACCACGGTGATGAGCGCAAACTGCAGAACAGTCGGTTCTTCAAAAAGAATGCCTTGCATCCCGTTTCTCCCTCAAAGCGCCTGGCAGGCGTCGGATAGCGATGCGTACCCGCGCATATCGATTTCGTCCGTTCGCCCGCAGCCCGGCAAGAGTACCGGCGTGGGCAATCAAGCCATCAATGATGGCCACCTTCCAGATAGGCGGCCCGAACTTCCGGATTGGCCAAAAGTTCTTTGCCGCTGCCGCTCATCGTCACCTTGCCGTTGACCATGACATAACCACGATCCGACAGTTTCAATGCAGCAAAGGCGTTCTGCTCGACCAGGAACACGGTCAGCCCCTGTTCCTTGTTCAGCACCTTGATCGCCGCGAAGATCTGCTTGACGATCAGCGGCGCCAGACCCAGCGACGGCTCATCGAGAAGAAGCAGTTTCGGGCGTGCCATCAGAGCGCGGCCGATCGACAGCATCTGCTGCTCGCCGCCCGAAAGCGTGCCGCCGCGCTGCGCCTGTCGCTCCTTCAGGCGCGGAAACAGCGTGAAGATCTTTTCGACGTCCTCGTTGAAATATTTCAGATTGTCTAGGCTGGCACCCATCTGAAGGTTTTCATAGACGGTCATGCGCGGGAAGATGCGTCGGCCTTCCGGAGACTGGGCGATGCGCAGCCGGGCAATCTCGTGCGTCGGCATATGCGTGATATCCTGGCCATCAAAGGTCACCGAACCGGTGCGCGCCTGCGGGCTGCCGCAGATGGTCATCATCAAGGTCGACTTGCCGGCGCCGTTGGCACCGATCATGCAGACGATTTCGCCCTTGTTGACCTCGACGTCGACGCCGCCAAGCGCCCGGATGTTGCCGTAATATGTTTCAACGGCCTTTACCTGGAGAAGCATGTCGCTCATCAGTGCGCTCCCCCCGTTTCGCCTTCGACTTCGGCAATCACGTCTTCGACCTCATCATCCTCGACACCGAGATAGGCAGCAATCACCTTCGGATCATTCTTCACATGGTCGGGATTACCGTCCGAGATCTTCTGGCCATATTCCAGCACGACGACATGGTCGGAGATTTCCATGACGACGGACATGTCGTGCTCGATCAGCAGGATCGAGGTGCCAGTATCGCTGCGGATGCCACGCAGCAACTCGTTGAGCGCCAGAGATTCGCGCGGGTTGAGACCGGCGGCGGGCTCGTCGAGGCAAAGGAATTCCGGGCCGGTGCACATGGCGCGGGCGATCTCCAGACGGCGCTGGGCGCCATAGGGAAGATCGCCGGCCGGATCGTCGGCGCGGTCGGTGAGGTTTGCCTTGTCGAGCCAGTATTTCGCCTGCTCGATCGACTGCGCCGCAGCCTTCTTGTAGGTCGGAAAGCCGAGAAGACCGAGCACGGTATAACCCGAAGCCATCATCAGCTTGTTGTGCTGGGCGACAAGCAGGTTTTCCAGCACCGTCAAGCCGGAAAAGAGCCGGATGTTCTGGAAGGTACGGGCAACCTTGGCGTCGCGGTTGACCTCGAAATCCGACATGCGCTCAAGGAGAAACTCCTTGCCCGCCTTCTGCCGCATCGTGATCATGCCCATCGTCGGCTTGTAGAAGCCGGTGATGCAGTTGAAGACCGTGGTCTTGCCAGCGCCGTTCGGACCGATGAGCGCGGTGATGTCACCACGATACGCTTCGAACGACAGGTCGTTGATGGCCATCAGTCCGCCGAATCGCATCGACAGGTGATCGACTTTGAGAATGGGATCTTTCGTCATCATATTCGTTCCGGCCATGATCAACCGTGACCTTCCTTGGTGAAGCTGCCGGAGACACTCTTGCGTTCGCGCAGGAATGCCGTTGGTTCGCGCGAGCCGACGAAGCCACGTGGCTTCCAGACCATCACGACGATCATGGCGATACCAAAGAGAAGCATGCGGTAGAGTTCCGGCGTGAAATCCTCCCCGAAGATTTGCTTCAGAAGGCTCATTTCGCGCAGCAACTCCGTTCCACCGATCATCACGGCGGCAGCCACGGCGATGCCGACGAGCGAGCCCATGCCGCCGAGAACGACGATGGCAAGGATGATGGCCGATTCCAGGAAGACGAAGGATTCAGGCGAGACGAACCCTTGGCGAACAGCGAAGAATGAGCCCGCGAACCCGCCGAACATGGCACCGATGGAAAAGGCGGTCAGCTTCGTCGTCACCGTGTTGATGCCGAGCGAGCGGCAGGCAATCTCGTCCTCGCGCAAGGCTTCCCAGGCGCGGCCGATCGGCATGCGGCGCAGGCGGATGCTGACGAACGCCGTCAGCAGCGCCAGGGCCAGGATAAGATAGAACAGGAAAATCTTGTAATAGGCCGACGACATCGGCAGGCCCATCAGGGCTGCGAAACCATCCTTCGACGCATCGAACTTGATGCCGAACAGGGTGGCCTTGGGAATGCCGGAAACCCCGAACGTACCTTTGGTGACTTCAGTCCAGTTTATCAGAACCAGACGGATGATTTCGCCGAAGGCCAGCGTCACGATGGCAAGATAGTCGCCTTTGAGCCTCAGCACCGGGAAACCGAGGATCATGCCCCAGAAAGCGGCCAGAATGCCCGCGAGCGGCAGCAGGATCCAGAAGGACAGCCCGAAATAGCTCGACAGCAACGCGTAGGAATAGGCCCCGACGGCGTAGAAGGCAACGTAACCAAGATCGAGCAGGCCGGCGAGACCGACGACGATGTTCAAGCCCCAGGCCAGCATCACATAGATGAGAATCTGGACACCGAAATTATCGACCCACTTCAGTGAACCCTGCACCCCCGTCAGCGCCAGGATGACCGGCGGATAGAGGATCAGCGCAATGATCGCCAGCATGCTGAAATTCGCAACGATATAGGCGCGAAAGTAGAAGAATACCGATGCCAGCGTATAGACGACGGCAGCGCCGCGGATCAGCGAGAGATAAGCACCGGCCGTCGGCGAAATAGACGCCGAGATCGTACCCCCGAAGATCATCAGCCCCAGCCCGATAACGGCCGCGGCGATAAATACGGGCAGCTTGAAGAATCGGGTCGCTACGCTGTCAGGCAGAAGCCCAGTGACGAGGTTGGTGACTTTCTGGCGCTCCATGAACGGCCGAATATAGGCCACCATGGCAAACCGGCCGACCGCGGCAACGGCGACGAAAATCGCAAGAAGTCCCCAGCGCTGAACTAGAATGAGTTCGTTCAGGATGTTCTGGTCGGTTTTAAGCCCTACGAACAGAACGAAGAGACCGAGGGAGATGAGGCCGGCGTAAAAACCTTCACGCAAGGCCCGCGCCGTCAGGTTGCTGTCGGCGCTTACGGGTGTGGACGTGGTGTTTGCCATGAAATTATACCTTCTCGACTTCCGGCCGACCCAGGATACCGGACGGCTTGAAGATCAGCACGACGGCGAGGATCGAGAATGTCGCGACATCCTTGTAGTCGATGGTGAAGTAGGCAGACCAAAGCGATTCGATGAGACCGATCATGATGCCACCCAGAACAGCGCCCGGCAGCGAGCCGATACCGCCGAGAACAGCAGCCGTGAACGCCTTGACGCCCGGGGTGAAGCCGTCGGTAAAGACGATGACACCATAATACATCAGGTACATGGTACCGGCGACGGCAGCGAGCGCCGCGCCCATGACAAAGGTGATCGAAATCGTCTTGTCGACGTCAATACCGAGAAGCGCCGCCATCTTGCGGTCCTGCTCGGTGGCGCGCTGGGCGCGGCCGAGCGGCGTGTGATTGACGATATACCAGAAGATCGTCAACAGCACCGCCGTAACCAACACGATGATGATCTGCTTCAGCGAGATCGAGATACCAAAAACTTCGTAGACCGACGACACCATGGATGGGATCGGCTTGTTGCGCGGGCCTTGCGTTACCTGAATGAAGTTCGAAAGCGCAATCGACATACCGATCGCAGTGATCAGTGGCGCCAGACGGAACGAACCGCGCAGCGGCCGGTACGCCATTTTTTCGATCACCCAGTTCCACAATCCGGTCATCAGCATTGCCACGATGATCATCACGAACAGCGCGAGAGCAATGGGTATGCCGCCAAATACGGACAGCAGCAACAGATAGACGATCAGAGCTGAAAAACCGCCAAGCATGAAAATATCGCCGTGGGCGAAGTTCACCATGCCGATAATGCCGTAAACCATTGTGTAACCAATGGCGATCAAACCGTAAATCGAGCCAAGAGTCAGCCCGTTGACGAGCTGCTGGACAAAATACTCCATCTATATCCCCCGGGTCTGATCCTATTAGGTCAGACCTCTTGTTTTAGAAGCTCTTTCCGAGCCTTTTCGATAGGGGATTCCATAATGCTTTCGAAACAAAAGTGAAGCGTAAAATGATGGTTTCCTGAAATTCTTTGCCAATTTGGTGATATTGACGCTTTAACAGCCAGAAAATCAAAAAAATGGCGGTTTGCAGCACTATTTTAGGCACAAAACCGTGAATCCTACGGCTGGCGGCCGGCATAGCGCTTGCTGAAGCATATTCGCCACCAGCCAGCGCTATGCGATGGTCACCAAACCTGTCAGGATCGCATGCGCGACCCGTTGGCGTCGAAAAGCGGCTGGACCTGCAGGCGAGCGGTCAGCATTTCGCCGAGCAGTTCGACCTGCCATCCTTCCGTCTCGTCGGCAATCTCCTTTGGCACGTAACCGATGGCAACCGAGACGCCCGACGCATGAGCATAACCGCCCGAGGTGACCCAGCCGCGCACTTCGCCGTTGAGATAGATCGGCTCATCGCCGATGACATCCGCGTCCCTGGCGTCGATGATAAAGGTGCGCAGGCGCAACGTTCCGCCCTCTGCCTTCTCCTTCGTGGCAGCCGCCTTGCCGATAAACTCGGCGTCCTTCTTCAGGGCGACAAAACGCCCGAGCCCGGCTTCGAACGGACCATAGAGCGGCCGGTACTCGCGCGACCAGCTGCCGAAGGATTTTTCGACGCGCAGGGCGTTGAGCGCCCGCAGGCCGAACGGTTTGATGGAAAATTCGGCGCCGACCTCCATGATCAGGTCGTAGAGATAACGCTGATATTCCGGTTTCATCCAGATTTCGTAGCCGAGGTCGCCGGTATAGCTGACGCGACCGACGATGGCCGGGGCCATACCGAGATCCATACGGCGGATATCCATAAATGGGAAGGCAGCATCCGACATGTCGAGATGGGTAAGCCTGGAGATCAGCGCGCGGGAATTCGGACCCGCAATCGACAGGCCGACCAGCTGCAGGTTCAGCGCCTTCAACGTCACGGAACCATCCTTCGGCAGATGGCTCTCGAACCAGCGCATGTGATAGTCCTCGGCAATACCGGAGCCGATCAGCAGGAAATCGCCTTCGCCGAGCTTCGCCAGCGTGAAGTCGCCGATCAGCTTGCCGTCGTCCTTGAGCATCGGGGCCAGAGACATGCGCCCGGTCGCGGGGATGCGGCAGGTCAGCATCCGGTCGAGCCAGGCTTCCGCGCCTTTGCCGGTGATCGTGTATTTGGCAAAGCCGGAGGTTTCCATCAGGCCGACACTGTCGCGCACGGCCTTTGCCTCGGCACCGACGACATCGAAATCGTTGGAGCGGCGCCAGGAGAATTTATCCTCCTCGCCCTGTGGCGCAAACCAGAGTGGCGCTTCGAGACCGTAGGAGGCACCGAAGACGGCGCCGGCCTCCTTCAGCTTGTCGTAGATTGGAGTGGTCAGGAAAGGCCGTGCGCCCGGCAGTTCTTCGTTCGGATAGCGGATCGAGAAGCGGCGGGAATAGTTTTCGCGCACCTTGGCGTTGGTGAAGCCGAGAGTCGCAAAGTCGCCGTAACGCGAGACGTCCATGGCAAAGACGTCAAAGCCCGGATCGCCGTAGATGATCCAGTTGGCGAGTGCCAGCCCGACGCCGCCGCCCTGGCTGAAACCGGCCATGACGGCGCAGGCCGACCAGTAGTTGGTGAGGCCGCGCACCGGCCCGACCAGCGGATTGCCATCCGGCGAGAAGGTGAAGGGGCCGTTGATGATCTTCTTGATACCGGCATTGTTGAAGGCCGGGAAATGGCGGAAGCCAACCTCGAGCTCGGGCGTGATGCGCTCGATGTCCTCGGCCAGCAGTTCATGGCCGAAATCCCAGGGCGTGGTGACCGGCGACCATGGACGGCAGGCCTTTTCATAGGTGCCCATCAGCATGCCGTTGCGTTCCTGGCGCAGATAGATCTCGCCGTCGAAATCGACGCAGTGCATCAGCTCCTTGCCGCGCGTCTGGTTGAACTCGATGACTTCAGGCATGTCCTCGGTGATAAGGTACATATGCTCCATGGCAAGAACGGGAAGTTCCAGCCCGGTCATGCGGCCGACTTCGCGCGCCCAGAGACCGGCGGCATTGACGATATGCTCGGCGATGATCTCGCCCTTGTTGGTGATGACGCGCCAGGAGCCGTTTTCCAGCTGCACGAGGTCCTCGACCTTGGTGTGCAGATAGATGTCTGCGCCGTTCTTCTTGGCGGACTTGGCATAGGCATGCGTGGTGCCATAGGGATCGAGATGGCCTTCCACCGGATCGAACACCGCACCGACGAACTGGGTCGGATCGAGCAGCGGCATCAGTTCATGCGCTTCCTTGGGGCTGAGCAGTTCGGCTTCCAGCCCCATGTAGCGGCCCTTGGCGAGGATCGACTTCATCCAGTCGAACCTTTCCTTGGTCGCGGCCAGCATCATGCCCGAGGTCATGTGCATGCCGATATCCTGGCCGGAATAGTCCTGGATTTCCTTGTAGAGTTCGACCGTGTATTTCTGCAGCTTGGCGACGTTCGGGTCGCCGTTGATCGTGTGCATGCCGCCGGCGGCGTGCCAGGTCGAGCCGGAGGTGAGTTCCGAGCGTTCGAGGAGAACGACATCGGTCCAGCCGAATTTCGTCAGGTGATAGAGGATCGAACAACCGACGACGCCGCCGCCGATGACGACGACCCTGGTGTGGCTTTTCATGGATATTCTCCGGTTTCCGGCGGGCTCACGGAAAAGCGTCCCCGGTCAGTTGAGCGAAATCTTGGCTGTCGAAACCGTAGTGGGAAAGTCGACGCGGATAAAGACATCCCTGCGAACAGGTCTTGCCCATTCCCGTCATCCGCTGCTTCAGCCGCGCCGTAAAAGCGGCATGCAATGACGCTTTTACCCTTGCGCCGAAAAATCGGCCGAAAGGTCGAACTCCCGTCCCATCAGGCGCAGGTCGTCAAACAGCGACTCGGCGAAGCTGCGCATGACGATCAGCTCGAATTCGTTCTCGCCGGTGCGGGCGAGATTGATGCTGATATGTCCACAGAGAACGTTCGACGACGTGCCTATTTCGAAAACTGCGGGATGCAGATCGATACCAATACCCTTTGCGAGGATTCGCCGGACATTGGGACCGGAAAGCCTGAGAACAACCCGGCCATCGCTCTGGTCGAAAACAGAGGCGGTCTCGGCAAGCAGCAGCGAAAGATTGCGGCAAAGACCCTCCGGCGTGTCCGATTGCGAGACCGCCAGCCATTCGCCAGGGGCGACGAACCGCAACGACATATCGCCCGCCACCGCAAGGCCCGCGGCCACGGCAGCGTCCTCGCCATCCATCGCCATCACGGTGGCAATCGCAGTTCCGCGCGGAACGTCCATATGATCGACGGCGCGGATGCCTGGCTCAAGCGGGAGGCGGTTTTCAAGAGGGTGGCGGGAAATGTACGGCATTGTCATGTCTCGGCCTCAGACGTTCAGTTTGGCATTGCCGGGATCGACGAAGACCGGGTTGCAGACCTCCGCCACGACATCGGCACCGGCGAGCTTGTCCCAGACGACGATACGCTCGCCGTACCGCTCGCGGCCGGACTTGAGGAAGGCAAGCGCGATATCGTGACCAAGTGTCGGCGAAAAGCAGGCGGAGCTGACATAACCCTGGTCATTGAGCGTCGAAGGTTTGGCACCCTCGCGCAACAAATGCGCACCAGCGCGGATATGCTGGTCGGCCTCCACCGGTTTCAGTCCCACCATCTGCATGCGATCGGCGGCGGTCAGGCCGTAGCGGGTGGACAACCGCTTGCCGATAAAGTCGGGTTTCTGCGCCGATACCATGCGTCCGAAACCGGCGTCGTCCGGCGTCACGCGGCCGTCGAATTCGGCATGGGTGACATGCCCTTTTTCCATGCGCAGCACGTTCAGCGCTTCCAGGCCATAGGCGCAAATCCCGTGCGCCCTGCCCTCCTCCATGATCGCATCCGCGACCGCCTCGCCGGAGCCTGCGGGAACCGCCAACTCGTAAGCCAGTTCGCCGGAAAAGGAGATCCGGAACAGCCGCGCCTTCAGGCCGCCTTTCAGCGCGACGATACCAGCAGCAAGAAAGGGAAATGCCGCATCCGAAATGTCGTCTTCCACCAACGCCTGGACGACAAGGCGGGCTTTCGGCCCGGCGATCGCCATCTGCGCCCATTGATCGGTCGAGGAACAGAAGCGAACCCTGAGGTCCGGCCAGAGCACCTGCGCGCAATATTCCATATGGGACATCACGCCGCCGGCCAGCGCCGTGGTGGTGGTCATGAAGAAATGCTCGCTCGACAGCCGGCTGGTGGTGCCGTCGTCATAGACCATGCCGTCCTCGCGCAGCATCAACCCATAACGCGCCTTGCCGACCGGCAATTTCAGAAAAGCATTGCAGTAGATGCGATTAAGGAACTCGGCCGCGTCCGGTCCGAAAATCTCGATCTTGCCGAGCGTCGAGACATCGCAGAGACCGACATTTTCGCGAACATTGCGAACTTCGCGGTCCGTGCTTTCACGCCATGTCTTTTCGCCGCTCCGGGCGAAATAGGCAGGACGATACCAGAGCCCGGAATCGACGAAGACGGCGCCGTTCTTTTGCGCCCAGCCGTGGAGAGGCGATTTGCGCACCGGAGCCGCATGCTCATCGCGGGACGTGCCGGCGAGAGCGCCGAGCGTGACCGGCGTATAGAACGGCCGGAAGGTCGTCGTTCCCACATCGGCGGGGCTGATACCCTGCATGGCGGCCAGAAGGCCCGTCGCGTTGATGCCGGAAAGCTTGCCCTGGTCCGTTGCCATGCCGTTTGTCGTATAGCGCTTGGCATGCTCGACATGGCCGAAGCCTTCGCGCAGCGCGAGCCCGATATCCCTGACGTGAACGTCATTCTGGAAATCGATGAAGGCCTTGGCCTTGGCGCCCGGGGAATACCAAAGCGCGGTGAACGAGGGGTCGATGTCCTCCTCCACGACCGGCATCGCCTCAGCAGGCGCCGAAAAACCGAGATCGGCAGCGATGGCGGCAGCCTTTTGCGCACCATCCGCCAGACAGCCAACCAGAGTGTATCGTCCGGCCGCCGAGCCCGCAACGACCAGCCCGTTGCCGACGTCGGGCGCGAGGAAGGTCTGCAACTCCGGTGACCACACCGCCTTTGCACCGCGCTGGCAGGCGAGATGAATGACCGGATTCCAGCCGCCGGACATGCCGATCGCATCGCAGGCGATGGTCTCTTCGAAGCCCGAGCGTTCGACGACGATGCCGGAAACGCGTTGACGACCCTGCGTATCAATGACCGAACCCGATTGGATGAGACGAACACCGGCAGGAGCGACATCCGCAACGTCGGAGCGGCTATCAATGATGGCGGCGATCTCTACGCCCTGAGCAGCAAGATCGTGTGCGGCCTGATAACCGGCACTGCCATTGGAAAAGATCGCAACAGACCTGCCCGCCGCCACACCAAATCGGTTGGCATAGGTGCGCATGGCGCCGGCCATCATCACGCCGGGCTTGTCGTTGCCGCCGAATACCAGAGGCCGCTCTTCGGCTCCGGTTGCCAGCAGCGCCCGCTTGGCAGCGATACGCCAGAGCCGTTCCACCGGAAGCTTCGCCTGCGGCATGGCCACATGCTTCTGCACCCGTTCGACCGCGCCAAAAACATTGTCGTCATACCAGCCGAAAACGGTGGTGCGCGGCATGATGGTGACGTTCGGCAGCGACCGGAGCTCGGCGAGCGATGCCTCGGCGAAAGCTTGAGCGGATACGCCATCGATGCGCGTAGTTTCAGCCAGCAGCGAACCGCCAAGCCTGAAATCCTCGTCAGCGAGGATGACGCGAAGTCCGGCCCGTCCGGCAACGAGCGCCGCCATCAAGCCCGTCGGACCGGAGCCAACAACCAGCAGATCGCAATGCGCCCAGCATTTCTCGTAAGCTTCCGGATCACGCTCCAGTACCACGCGCCCGAGCCCGGCCGCCCTGCGGATGATCGGCTCGTAGACCTTTTCCCAGAAGGCAGCCGGCCACATGAAGGTCTTGTAGTAGAAACCGGCACCGAGGAAGGGCGACAACAGGCCGTTCACCGCGCCAAAATCGTATTTCAGCGACGGCCAGCGGTTCTGGCTGCGGGCATCGAGCCCGGCATAAAGTTCGGCAACCGTCGCCTTGGTGTTCGGGTCTGTGCTTGCACCCTTGCCGATCGTGACCAGCGCATTCGGCTCGGAGGCACCGGCGGTGACAATACCGCGCGGCCGGTGATACTTGAAGCTGCGGCCGACCAGAAGCCTATCATTGGCAAGAAGGGCTGAGGCCAGCGTATCGCCGGAAAGGCCCGTCAATGTCTTCCCGTCGAACTTGAAATCGAGGTTGGCGCCGCGATCGACAAGACCACCCGATGTGAGACGATAGGCGGTCATCGGCCAGCCTCCCGCGCCGTGGCCGCACCATCCGTTACAGAGAAGACTTCATGAGTGAATGTGTCGCGCTCGACGACCAGCCAGCGCCGACAGCCCGCCACATGCTGCCAATGCTCGCGGTAGCGCCCGCGCGGGTTGGAGCGAATGTGGACATAGTCGTGCCAGGCCTCGTCAGACGCCTCCGGATCAGGACGCACCAGCGACGCATCGCCCCTGATCGAAAACTCTTCCTTTGGCCGGACGCCGCAATGCGGGCAGTGAATGAGGCTCGCCATTCTAAGGTCTCAATGCAGGTTGGGCTGTGGACCAGCGCCATGTTCGTCGATTGGATAGCCGCGTTCGAAACGGTCGAGGCGCAGGAAACGGGCAACGGGATGGGTCTCGTTCTTGGCGATCAGATGCGCGAAGCACCAGCCCGACGCCGGCGTCGCCTTGAAGCCGCCGTAGCACCAGCCACAGTTGAGATAAAGATTGTCGATCGGCGTCTGGCTGATGATCGGCGAGCCATCCATGCTCATGTCCATGACGCCGCCCCAGGAGCGCAGGACCCGTACGCGTGACAGGCCGGGGATCATCGTCACCCCCTCCTCCATCACATGCTCGACCGTCGCCAGATTGCCGCGCTGGGCGTAGGAATTGTAGCCGTCGATCTCGGCGCCAAAGACAAGGCCGCCCTTGTCCGACTGCGAGATGTAGAAGTGCCCGGCACCATAGGTGATGACGTGGTCGATGGCTGGCTTCAGCCCCTCGGTGACGAAAGCCTGCAGCACATGGCTCTCGATCGGCAGCTTCAGGCCGGCCATCTCGCCGACGCGCGAGGTATTGCCGGCCGCAGCCAGGCCCAGTTTGCCGCAGCCAATGAAACCCTTCGATGTCTCGACACCAGTCACCACGCCGTGCTCGCGGCGGATGCCTGTCACTTCGCAATTCTGGATGAGATCGACGCCAAGCCGGTCGGCGGCACGGGCATAGCCCCAGGCAACCGCATCGTGACGCGCCGTGCCGCCGCGCTTCTGCAAGAGGCCGCCCATGATCGGGAAGCGGGCATGGGCGAAATTGAGGAATGGCAGCATCTTCTTTAATGCCGCGCGATCCAGCAGTTCGGCCGGAACGCCCTCCATCCACATGGCATTGCCGCGGCGGATATAGGCGTCGCGCTGGCCGTCATTGTGGTAGAGATTGATGACGCCGCGCTGCGACAGCATGGCATTGTAGTTGAGATCCTGCTCCATGCCTTCCCAGAGCTTCATCGAAAACTCGTAGAACGGCTCGTTGCCGGGCAGCATGTAGTTGGAACGCACGATCGTCGTGTTGCGCCCGACATTGCCAGAGCCGAGATAGTTTTTCTCCAGCACCGCGATGTTCTTGAGGCCGAATTCCCTGGCGAGATAGTAGGCCGTCGCCAAACCATGCCCGCCGCCGCCGACGATGATCACATCGTAGAAGGGCTTGGGCTCCGGCTGCCGCCAGGCCGGCTTCCAGTTGACGTTGCCCGAAAGCGCGTTCTTGACGATCGAGAATGCCGAATAGCGCATGCCAGTCCCAATTCACCCTACCAATAGTGCAACGCACATTTGCATATGCTGTGATCGGCGCAAAGACCACCGTGGCAAAGACGGATCGAATGCGTCGTGCCGCACTGTCGCAGATTTATCCGAACGGAACGCGGGACACAGTGCCAAATGCGGCACAGTCGGAAAAATTTGACGCGCAAATATTGAAAAGACCGGTAAGGAATGTGGATGTATAGTCATTGTACCGGATGATCGCGTTCAACGTCTCCGGGAAAAATTTGAACGCCATGGCCGAAGACGGCAGGAAGGCGCAGGAAGCAAGATGCTGGACGTTCTGGAAGCGGCGGCCGTGGCTGCGGGGAAAGCGATCCTCGACGTCTATCATGCCGGACCGGAGGTCAGCTACAAGGCCGACTGTTCCCCTGTGACCGATGCAGACGAGAGCGCCGAAAAAATCATTCTCGATCGACTGGCAGCAGCGTTTCCCGATATCCCCGTGGTCGCCGAGGAAGCCGTCGCCGCCGGCCACATCCCCGATATAGAAGGTAAGTCGTTCTTCCTTGTCGATCCGCTCGACGGCACCAAGGAATTTGTCGGCCGCAATGATGACTTTACGGTCAACATCGCGCTGATCGAAAACGGAGAACCGATCGTCGGCGTCGTCTACGCGCCGGCAATCGGCATTCTCTATGCCGCCACGCGTAGCAAGGCGAAGAAGTCCGTGGTTTCAGGTCAGCGCGATATCGGCCCGCCGACCATCATCGGCTGCCGCAGCCGCGGCGACCGGCTGGTGGCACTGGCCAGCCGGTCCCACAACAGCCAGGAAACCATCGCCTATCTCGCCGAACACGGCATTACCGACTACGAATCCATCGGTTCTTCGCTGAAATTCTGTCTTCTCGCCGAAGGGCTCGCCGATATCTATCCACGCCTCAGTCGGACGATGGAATGGGATACCGCCGCCGGAGATGCCATCCTGCGGGCAGCCGGTGGCGAGACCCTCACCATGAATGGCGATCCGCTCGCCTATGGCAAGCGCAACCAGACGTCCGATGTCGACTTTGCCAATCCCTATTTCGTGTCGCGCGGCAAGGATTAGCAAATCCGGACCATCGTGCAGGTCGGGGAGTGACGGGCAAGCTCAGCCGGAATTTCTCTTTGCCGACAAGACCAAAGCCAGTTCGTAATCCCCTGCTCCGACCATACGGGTAACCTTCTCCTCACCACAAGGGAGAACTGCCGATGAGCGAGACGACCGTCAACCTGGAACTGCCCTATATCCTGCCCTCGCAGGCGCAGAAGCACGTCACTCACAATGAAGCGCTGCAACGCCTCGACGCACTGACACAACTGACGATCACCGCATCGCTGTCAACGCCGCCATCCGACCCGCAGGAAGGGACCTGCTACGACGTCGCGGCATCTCCCACGGGCGCATGGGCGGGAAAGAGTGGCAAGCTCGCCTTCAGGCAGGATGGCGACTGGATTTTCATTGCCCCGAAGGAAGGCTGGCGCGGGTGGTTTCTCGCCGAGGACAGGATGAAGATTCACGACGGCAGTGCCTGGGTTTTCTATGACGCGGTCGGTACGCCAGCACATCTCGGTATCAACATCGCCGCCGACAACACCAACCGGCTCGCCGTTGCAGCAGTCGCCACGTTGCTGACGCATGACGGGCACGGGCATCAGGTCAAGGTCAACAAGGCAACGATGGGCGATACGGCGAGCCTCCTGTTCCAGACGGGATGGTCCGGCCGGGCGGAAATGGGGCTCACCAGCTCGGATGATTTCACCGTCAAGGTCAGTCCGGACGGAACAGCCTGGACATCGGCGCTGAGCATCACCGGCCAGGGTCAGGTGCGCATGCCGCAACGGCCTCTTGTGCGCGCCACCCGCGGCGGCGGGGTGCTGACACCGGCATCCGGCTCGCAGACCGGTTTTTCCACATTGAGTATCAACCAGGGCGGTTTCAGTCTCGGCCCCGCCGTCGCAGGCGGCGGCAACCGGCTGGTGGTGCCGGTCGCGGCTCCCTACCTCGTCTGCCTCGGCGTCGAAGCCAATCCCTCCGGTGCATTTTCCGTCGCCGTCAAGGTCAACGGCACGACGACCATCGCCAGCGTCAACGATAACGACGCGGCTTCCGCGTCCTATGGAAATTGCGCCATAGGCATGGCACTTCTGAACGCCGGAGATTGGCTGGTGCTGGAACATACCGGCACCGCGCCGCTCGATTTCGGTTATGACAAGACGGAGCTGACGGTGGTGATGCTGTGAAAAACAGCCCCCTTAAAACGCCCGTCTTCCTAAACCGGCACGGCATCTTCCGTGGTCGTAGCCGGCGATCCCTCCAGTTCGGCACCTTCTGTCTTTTCCGGCGGCTTGATACGGAACCAGGCGAGATAGAGCGCCGGCAGGAAGAGCAGCGTCAGCACCGTGCCGACGATGATGCCGCCCATCATGGCGTAGGCCATCGGCCCCCAGAAGATTTCCCGCGCAATCGGGATCAGTGCCAGACTTGCGGCCGCAGCCGTCAGCATGATGGGTCGCATACGATGCTCGGTCGCCTCCCTGACCGCATCCCAGGGGTGGACGCCCTCCTTGCGCAGGTCCTCGATCTGCACGACGAGAATGACCGAGTTTCGGATCAGGATGCCGATCAGCGCCAGGATGCCGAGAATGGCGACGAACCCCATCGGCGCATTGCTGGAGAGAAGCGCAATCACCACGCCGATCAGAGCCAGCGGAGCGACCGCAAAGACCAGGAAAAGCCGCGAAAAGCTCTGAAGCTGGATCATCAGGATCGTCGCCATGACAAACAGCATGAGCGGTATGACGGCGGCGATCGGCGCCTGGCTCTTGGCGCTCTCCTCGACGCTGCCGCCGACGACGACCTTGTAGCCGACGGGCAGCTTGGACGAATAGGCCGACACATCCTTTTCAAGCTGGGCGACGATCGTCGCCGGCTGGGTTGCATCGCGAATGCCGGCCTTGACGATCAGCGTCGGCATGCGCTCGCGGCGCCAGACGACCGGCTGCTCCATCTCGTAGCGGAAATTGGCGACTGCGGCGAGCGGCACCGAATTGCCGTTGGTTCCGGGAAGCTGCAGGTCGCGCAGGGTCTCGATCGACTGCCGCTCGGATGCCTTGGCGCGGGCGACCACGTTGATGAGGTAGATATCGTCGCGAACCTGCGTGACCGTGGTACCGCCGACGATGCCGTTCAGCGCCGAGGCGATATCCTGCGAGGTCACCCCGAGCTGGCGTGCCTTGTCCTGCAGCACGTCCACCTTGATGACACGGGCGGGCTCGTTCCAGTCATAGACGATATCGCCGAGCAGCGGATTCTTGCCGACGATGTTGCCGAGGCCGAGGGCAAGCTTGCGGACCTCGCCAATATCCGGTCCGCTGACGCGATACTGCACGGGGCGGCCGACCGGCGGGCCGATGTCGAGCAGCTTCACATAGGCATCCGTGCCGACGAAGGTCTTCTTCAGATAGGCTTGCAGATCGACCTTCAGCGCATCGCGCACCGCAAGGCTCTTCGTCACGATCACCATCTGGCCGAAGGCCGTATTCGGCGGCTGCACGTCGAAGGACAGGACGAAACGCTGCGCACCTTGGCCGACATAGGTCGACCAGCGTTCGATATCCGGATTGCCCGCAAGCTTCTCCTTCTCGAACTTCGCCATCTGGGCATTGGTTTCGGTGATCGACGCATTCTGCGGCAACGACCAGTCTACGATCAGCTCGAGACGGTCGGACGAGGGGAAGAACTGCTGCTGCACGAACTGCATGCTGTAGACAGAACCTGCGAACACCAGCACGGTGACGATGATCGTCAGCCATTTCCAGCGCATGCAAAGGCCGAGCAAGCCGCCGAAGGCGCGACCGATACGGCCTTTTTCGCCATGGTGCTGCTTCATCGTCTTGGGGAGAATCGTCACGCCCAGCAAGGGCGCGAAGATCACGGCCACGACCCAGGACACCAGCAGCGAAACGGCGATGACCACGAACAGCGTGAACGTGAACTCGCCGGCAGCACTGTTGTTGAGGCCAACGGGAATGAAGCTTGCAACAGTCACGAGCGTGCCGGTCAGCATCGGAAAGGCCGTGTGCGTATAGACATACGTCGCCGATTTTCGCAACGAATCGCCCATTTCGAGCCGGGCGACCATCATTTCCACCGCGATCATGGCATCATCGACCAAAAGGCCAAGCGCGATGATCAGCGCGCCGAGCGATATGCGCTGCAACGATATGCCGTAGTAGGACATGAACACGAAAGTAATGGCCAACGTCAGCGGGATGGACAGGGCCACCACCAGACCGGCGCGCATGCCAAGGCTGATGAAGCTGACGACGAGAACGATGATAACCGCCTCGGCCAAAGCCTTGGTGAAGCCGGAAACGGCCTCTTCGACGATCAGCGGCTGATCGGACACCAGATGAATATCGACACCGACCGGCAGTTCCGACTGGACGACCTTGATTTCCTCTTCCAGCGCTTTGCCGAATTCCAGCAGGTTGGCGCCCTGTTTCATTCCGATCGCAAGGCCAATGGCCGCCTGCCCATTATAGCGGAAGAGCGCCGTCGGCGGATCGGTGTAACCGCGGGTGATGGTGGCAATGTCGCTCAATCGGAAGAACCGGTTGTTGACCTGTAGATTGACCGCACGCAAGCTGTCTTCGGAGGTGAACTGGCCGTTGACCCGAATACTCACACGTTCGCCGTCGGCCTGTATTACGCCGGATGGTTCGATGGCATTCTGCGCCTGCAATGTCGCCACCACGTCATTCTGGTTCACGCCCAGAGCCGCAAGCTGGCGGGTGGAGAATTCCAGGTAGATGACTTCATCCTGGGCGCCGACGAGATCCACCTTGCCGACATTGGGAACAGTGAGAACATCGCGGCGGGCGTTCTCGACATAGTCGCGCAATTGGCGCTGATTGAAGCCATCCGCGGTAAACGCATAGATATTGCCGAATACGTCGCCGAACCGATCGTTGAAGGCCGGATCTTGCACGCCGGCAGGAAATTGGCCCCTGATATCGCCGATATAGTTGCGGACGGTCAGCCAGATCGAAGCGACATCGCGCGCCTTGGTGGTGTCCTTCAGGTTGACGAAAACGATCGTCTGCCCGGGTGTCGTGATACTGCGCGTATAGTCGAGCGATTCCAGTTCCTCGAGCTTGCGCTCGATACGCTCCGTCACCTGGCGCGTGGTCTCCTCGACGGAGGCGCCTGGCCACTGGGCCGAGATGGTCATCGTCTTGATGGTGAAGTTCGGATCCTCTTCTCGCCCCAAGCTGAGATAGGAGAAGAAACCAAGCAGGCCGAAGACGATCATGAAATACCAGACCATGGACGCGTGATTGAGCGCCCAGTCTGAAAGGTTGAATTTTTTCATGACCGTTCCCCGTCTTCGAATTTCACTTTCTCGCCGTCCTTGAGGCTATGTACGCCGGCGGTGACGACACGCATGCCCGGATCGACACCCGACGAGATAAGAATATTTCCGCCTGCTTCGGCGCCGGTGACCACTTCGCGGGCCTTGACGGTTCCGTCACCCTCGTCCACCACCCAGACGAAGGACTTGCCGTCGCGCGAAAGGATGGCCGTTGCTGGCAGAACCATCTGCTCGACGGCGGCTTCTTTCAGCAAGGCGGTGATCGTGGTTCCCAGCCGGAAGCTTTCCGGCGGGTTTTCAAGAGCAATCTTGACGCGGCGCGTCCGCGTCGCCGCATCCGCGGCCGGCGCGATCTCGCGCACCTTGCCGACCACCGTCATCGCAGGATTGATCTGGAGGGAAACCAGAAACGGCGTTCCCACCGGCAGAAGCGCGTTGCCGTCCGGAATGTCCACCACGGCGTCCCTGTCGTCCGGTCGGGCGACGGTCACGACGGAAGCACCGGCTGCAACAACCTGGCCAACCTCGGCTCCGGTTTCCGTGACGATGCCATCGAACGCCGCCGTGATCTGCGTATAGGAGAGCTGCTCCGTCGCCTTGGATAGCGTCGCGCGGGACTGCACGACCGAAGCCTGCGCGGCCGCCGTCGATTGCTCGGCGCTTTCC
The DNA here is from genome assembly GCF_017873135.1 of Rhizobium herbae. GTDB lineage: Bacteria > Pseudomonadota > Alphaproteobacteria > Rhizobiales > Rhizobiaceae > Pararhizobium > Pararhizobium herbae. The sequence continues at coordinate 73,951 of NZ_JAGGJV010000010.1, forward strand.
ACCGCTGCCTGTGTTTCAGTACCAGCCTTGAGCAAGGCCCTGGTCCGCTGCTCGACGGAAACGGCATTGGCCAGCGTCGCTTCCTTATTGGCAAGATCGGCACGGGCAGAGCCAACGGCCAGTTCAAGAGCGGTGGGGTCGAGGGCCGCCAGCAATTGCCCTCGGCTCACGGTGTCCCCGGTATCGACATCCCGGGCTACGAGGAGACCGGTCACGCGCGGGCCGAATACGGTCTGAACCTTTGGCTGTACTGTACCTGCAAAGCTGGATCCGGGAAGCGGCCGAAGGACAGCAATTTGCGAAAGCACTGGGCGAATAACCGGAGCAGCCTGTTCTTCTTTCTCTTGGCAGCCTGCGAGCATCAGAAGCGTAAACGGTGCGAAAAGCAACGCGAGGGATACCCTGTTCATTCAGCCTGCTCCTTGGCGATATCGACCACCTGGCCGGGGCGCAGCATCTTTGACCCGTCAATCACCACGGTGTCACCCTTGGAGATGCCGTCGGAAATCAGCACGCGACCCGTCTCGTAGTATGCCACGGTCACGGGTTTCAGATTGACCGTGCTGTCGTTGCGATCGACTACCCACACTGCGGGCTTGCCGCCGACTGCGGAAAGCGAGGTCCATGGCAGCATCACCAGCTTCGTCGGCTGCGAACTCGCAAATCCGGTTACCGACGCACCGAGCGTCATGCGGTCTGGGGTCTTGTCCATGGCGATCTTGACCCGTACGGTTCCGGTCGTCGTATCGATCGTCGGCGACACCTCGCTGATTGACCCCTCGGTTTTGACAGAGGGATCGCTGACAAGCGCGAGCCCAATTTTCGGCTCCGAAGGCTTTTCGAAAAGCAGCGATTCGTAGACGTCGAAGATCGCGTCGCGCGGGCCGTCCCTGGCAACCGTGAACATGGTCTGCGCCGCCTGGACCACTTGGCCGGCTTCCGCATTGCGCACGGTGACGATGCCGTCGGCATCGGCGCGAAGCTCGGTATAGGACAGCGAATCACGCGACGTGCCGAGTTCTGCTTTGGCGGAATCGAGCGATGCCGTGGCGGTCCGCAGCGAGGTCTCGGCCAGATCGAAGGTCTCCTGCGTGGTCGAGTTCTTCGCCAAAAGCGCTTTCTGACGTTCGAATGCCGAGGTGGCCTGCCTGACCTGCGCTTCCGCTGCGCGAACAGCGGCCTCGGACGCCTCTACATCCGCCTTTTGCTCACTGGGATCGATGCGGGCCAGAACCTCACCAACCGTCACATGCGACCCGACGTCGGCATACCATTCCGTTATCTGACCGCTGACACGAAACGAAAGATTGGTCTGGACATGCGCGACGACCTCGCCGGTCAGCGTCACCGTCTGACGATAATCGACAAAGTCTGCGCTCTGCGTGCGAACGGCTGTTTTCGGCTTTTCCGGTGGCTTCGTCTCGCCCTGACACGATGACAGAAACAATATTGCGATTGATGCTGCGCACCACCCGCCAACACGATATTTTCGTTTTCCGTTCATACGAGGCCGCTCGCTCCGATACTCATAGCAAACCATTTATTGTGGCCCCTCAATATACACAGCCCACACCAATTACAAGCCGGTTGAGCAGGCGAAAAACATCCGTTCTGAGAATGGGCGCGCGCCCCTGTCCCTTCCTGCCCAAACAGGAATATATCAGAAACTATGCAGATTTATTGTGCACGCAAAGGGAAAGGCACCGGTTGAGCGGTTCACCAGACGGCAAGGATCACAGGGCTCCGAAGGGAAGGTTTGTTGACGGTGAACTATGGCCGAACAGCACCCGCGGTGGCGAGCAGACCGGCCATCGCGCTTTCATTGAAAGGTTTGGTGATGCGCGGAATTCCGCGCAGCGCGACGGGAAAGATCGAGTTGTCGCCATATCCGGTCACGAAGCCGAAGGGTATCTGACGCATAGCGAGACTGCTCGCGAAATCGAAACTCGTCTGATTGCCCAGATTGACGTCCAGAACAGCGAAATCGAAAGACTGCGCTTCGGTCAAGGCACCGGCCTCCGCCAGGTTGCCGGCAATCTCGACATGTTCGATGCCAAGGGAGCGCAGAATATCCTCTGCTTCCATGGCAATGATGAAATTGTCTTCCAGCACTAGCACGCGCCTGATCGAAGCTGGGATTTCCGTGAGCGCCACCAGTATGGGTCCTGTCTGCAAGTCGGCCGGCGGTATTTGAATCGCGCCCCGTCAATCCGATTAGTATGACAAGAAAAGGACGGCAGCATTTAAAAAAGACATATCCCGGGCCGATATTGAGCCGGCGATATCAGGTCCCGGCGGTTAGATGAACGGGCGGTTCTTGTCATGATACCCCTCCCAGCCCGATATCTTCATCAGACCTTCATCGTCCAGAATGTCGCAACCCCGATCGGCCCAGCGGATCAGCTTGCGCTCCCCCAGTTTTTTCAAGGTCTTGTTGGTGTGAACGATCGAAAGCCCGAGCGTATCAGCCACATGCTGCTGGGTGATCGGAATGGAGACCCGCGCGCCCTTGAACAGGTTGCTTGCCTTGGCCCGCTGATAGAGGAAAGCCAGGAGATAGGCCGCCCGTTCGAGTGCCGAACGGCGCCCTATGCTCAAGAGGTTTTCATCAAGGATGCGCTCCTCCTGCGCGGCGATCCAGGTCAGATCATACGCAAGGTCGGGATAGTTGCGATAGAGCGTACCGAGCTTGTCGCGCTCGAAGACACACAGCGTCACGGGAGAAAGCGCCTCGACCGAATGCTGCATCTCGCCCATCAGGCTGCCCTGCAGCCCGATAAGATCGCCCGGCATCATGTAGTTCAGGATCTGCCGGCGGCCGTCGTCCAGCATCTTGTAGCGAAAACCCCAGCCGGAAAGCACCGTGAAGAGGTGCGCGCTGTGCGACCCTTCCACCAGTATCGTGGTTCCCGCATCGACCGCCAGCTCGCCCGTCTTGAAGTTTGAAACGAAATCCAGTTCATCCGGCTTGAACTCGCGGAAATGGGGAAGCGCACGCAGGGGACATTGTTCGCAGGGCGTCTGTCGGTTGTTCCGGGTCTTTGGCGCGGCCATTTTGTTCCTCGATGGGGTGGATGCCTGGACGGGAAAGCAGGTCTTTGATTTTTCTGAAAAATTAGAGCCCGTTGTTCTTCCGGCAAGGGGCTGTGCAAAGCACCGGTGGACTTCTCCGCGCAGCACGCCTAGTTTTCCGTTCCAGATCATGCCCTTGAGATTGAGACGGAACAGCAATGAATCATCCAGCCTTTGCCAGTAACCATGTCGCCGTCGTGACCGGAGCCGCGTCCGGCATCGGCCTTGCCGCAGCCAAGCGGTTCGTCGGCCTCGGCATGAACGTCGTTCTCGCCGATCTGCCGGGCGAGCGGCTGGACAAGGCTGCACGCGAAACGGCGGCAATATCTCCGCACGGCCCCGACAGCGTTGCTGCCGTCCCCACGGATGTTTCGAGCATCGATTCGCTCACCGCGCTTGAAAAGGCGGCGGTCGAACGTTTCGGCCGGGTGCACGTGCTGATGAACAATGCCGGCATCCCCGGCAGTTCGATGTTCGGTTCGCAGGATGCGTGGGAAAAGGTCTTCGCGGTCAACCTCTGGGGCGTCATCAACGGGTCGCGCATCTTTGCGCCAGCCATGATCGCCCACGGTCAGACCGGCCTCATCATCAACACCGGCTCCAAGCAGGGCATCACCACGCCGCCGGGCGATTCCGCCTACAATGTCACGAAGGCCGGCGTCAAAGCCTTTACCGAAGCCCTGCAGCACGAACTGCGCAACACGCCTGACTGCGCCATATCCGCGCATCTGCTGATCCCCGGCTTCGTCTATACGGGACTGACAGCCAACGGCAGCACGGAAAAGCCGGAGGCTGCCTGGACGTCGCAGGAGACTGTCGATTTCATGATGCAGAGCCTCGAAGGCGGAGATTTCTACATTCTCTGCCCGGATAACGACGTTGCACGTCCGACCGATGAGAAACGTATCCTCTGGGCCGCCGGCGATATCGTCGAGAACCGCCCGCCGCTGTCGCGCTGGCATCCCGACTACGCCGATACCTTCAAGGCGTTCCTCGCAAAAGAGCGCCCGAGAATCAGCTGACGCGGCTGCGGCGGGTGTCTGCTGGAGCGTTCAGGCGGTGGACGATGTGTTCACGCAGAAGCGCTGGCGCAGCACTCTGTTTGCTGCTTCTCTGTGGCCAAATCAACGGGTTTCATCATATGACGAGCGGCATTCACCACATCACCCTGATCACCCGCAAGGTGCAGGCCAATATCGATTTTTATGCCGGCTTCCTGGGGCTCCGCCTTGTCAAGCGCACCGCAGGCTTCGAGGATGCGGCGCAGCTTCACCTGCTCTACGGCGATGAGACCGGATCGCCGGGGTCGCTGGTGACGTTTCTCGTCTGGGAGGACGGCGCTCCGGGCCGTGTCGGCCATGGCCAGCCGAGCGAAATCGCCTTTGCCATCGCGCCGGACAGCATCGGCTTCTGGCTGACCCGCGCCCTTCGGTACAATGTGGCTGCAACCGGACCCACGCACGAATTCGGCGAGCCGGTGATCCGCCTGAAGGATCCGGATGGCGTCATCGTCAAGCTTGTGGGCACGCAGGCCGTTGCCGCTCCTGCCGTTCATGTCACGCCCGACATCCCGCAGGCAGACGCGATCCGGCGGTTGCGCGGTGCGACGATCCTGACAGCCAAGCCCGATGGCACCGCTGCATTCGTGACCCGGCATTTCGGTTATGCGGAAACGGACAGGACGGAGGCGATCCGTCGCCTGACCTCAGCCTCCGGCGATGTCGTCGACGTGCGCGATGCCGCCGGTTTCTGGACCGCAGCGCCTGGCACCGGCACCATCGATCACATCGCGTTTCGCGCAACCGGCACCTCGGCCGTAAACGACGTCCGCATGCAACTGGAGGCGGAAGACGTAGGTGAAATCTCCGCCCACGACCGCAAATATTTCTACTCGCTCTATGTCCGCGAACCGGGCGGCACGCTGTTCGAACTGGCCACCGATGGGCCGGGCATGACGGTGGACGAGAGCCTCGAAACCCTCGGGACGAAACTCTTCGTCCCCGAGCATTTCGGCGGCGATCTGGAAGCCAATCTCGTCATGCTGCCGCAATTTTCGCTTCCCGGCGAGGAGCGTTTTACCGAGCGCGACCTGCCCTTCGTTCATCGCCTGAACCAGCCGAAAAACCCGGACGGCCGCACCATCGTCCTCTTGCACGGCAGCGGCGCCAACGAGACCAGTCTTTTGCCGCTCGGCCGCCAGATCGCTCCGAATTCATTGCTCCTCAGTCTGCGCGGCCGCAGCACCGAGGAAGGTTTCCCGCGTTTCTTCCGCCGGATCACGCCGTTTACCTTCGACCAGAAGGATATCGCCTCCGAAGTCGAAGCCTTCGTCGCGATGATCGAAGGCGCCATTCCCGCCTATGGCATCGACCGCGAAAAGATGGTTTTCGTCGGTTACTCGAACGGTGCCAACATGCTGATCGCCACCATGCTGCTCCATCCGGGATTGATCAGGAATGCCGCGCTGCTGCGCATGATGAATCCGCTGGACACAATACCGGAAACGGATCTTTCCGGCACCAATATCCTGATGGTGACGGGAAAGACGGATGCCTACTCCCGCTACGCATCGCCGCTCGATTCCATTTTCCGCAAGGCAGGCGCGACGCTCGAAACCGTAACGCTGGATGCAGGGCACGAGATCGGCGGCATGGATGCCCAAGCCATCCGGGAATGGTTGAAGGCGACGGCTCCCTGAAAAATACTAAGCCGTGAACCCATAAACGCGAACGGCTATCTGATTTTTGCGATGACGTGCCGTCGATTCCAGATCGTCACCGACAGGCTAGCCGTTTAGGGCGACTTCCAGGGGAAAACGGATGGTCTATTTCTTTTGATTGCCAGCAAAAGCGGCCGTCAAGCCAAGGCCGATATACACGAAACCACTGACCCAGCGTTCAGCCTTCAGATACACGGGACTGCGCTTCAGCCACTTGCCGGCGGTGCCGGCGGCAAGTGCGTAGGAGCTGTCCGTCAGAACGCCAATCGCTGTGTAGACAAGCCCGAGAAAAGCGATCTGCATTGCCACATGGCCACGGTTGACCTCAACGAACTGCGGCAAGAAAGCCAGAAAGAACAGCGCTGTCTTCGGATTGAGGAGGTTAACGATAAAGCCCTCCCGAAAGAGACGCATGCGGCTTCGCGTCGGTAAACCGCCCTCGACGTTGGGAATGTCCGAGGGGCCGAAAAGCTTCTTGAGGCCGAGCCAGATCAGGTAGGCCGCGCCCGCATACTTCACTGCGCTGAAGGCGAGCGCGGACGATGCCAGGAGCGCCGACAATCCCACAGCGGCGGCGACAACATGAACAAGCGTGGCCGTATGGATGCCAAGGATCGAGACGAGCCCGGCAGAGCGACCCTGCTCGACCGAGCGCGCGAAGATGTAAAGAACTGCCGGTCCCGGCACGAGAAGCAGCACCAGTGTGGCGCTGACGAACAGGCTGAGATTCGTTGCGCTGGGAATTACCAAATCCATGATTGTCTTGCTCCCTTTTCTATTGCACGAACAATAGCATTGGGCTGCCTCCAATGCGAGATCGTCTTCTGCTTTTATGCTTTCACAGCGCGCCGATTTCTGGTTCAGGGCTCACCATGAGGATCGTTATGGCCCACGCACCACCTGCTATAATCGCTTCGCGCGATGGCGGAAGGCAGGCGTGTGGGTCGGATGATAGATGCTATTGCCGCCGCCCATGATGGCGACATCCAGATGATCGACAGCACCTCCGCTCGCGCGCACCAGCAGGCTGCGACGGCAAAAAGGGGGATCGAGATCATTGTCTCGGCCGCTCCCGAGGCGGGCTCACGACCAAAATTCATGCGGTCGTGGACGGGCAAGCAGCCGACGATCTGCTCGACCATGTTGGAGCTGGAACAATCGTGCTGGTGGACAAGGTCTACGATGCTGATCGCATCCGGGCATCTCTCCGCGGGAAGGGCGCGTTTGCCAATATCCCGCCCAAGGCCAACCGACGGTCGAAATCATATTTCAGCACATGGCTGTACCGTGAGCGAAACCTCATCGAACGTTTCTTCTAAGCTGAAGCACTTCCGCAGGGTTGCCACCCGATACGACAAGATAGCCGAGAACTTTCTCGCGATGGTCCAACTTGCCTCGATCCGCCTGTGGCTCCAAGTTTATGAGGCTACGGCCTAAGCCGTTTTTGCGGCAACATAGACCGCGAAAGCTTCGACGAAGGCCTTCAACCGCGCTTTGGCTTCCTCGTCGATCAGATTGCCGTCCTTGTCGAACAGCGAGCCTGCCTTCGGCAGCATCAGCCGCTTGCCCGACCAGAGGTCGGCGCCGAGCGTGCGCAGGACGGAGAGCCAGGCATTCTGGCTGAGCAAGGTGCCGAACGGCCCCGGCGACGTGCCGGCGATGGCAAACGCCCGGCCGGCAAAGACATTCGGCGCGCCGGTCATCGACGAACTCACCCAATCGATAGCGTTCTTGAAAACGCCGGGCATGGAATTGTTGTATTCCGGCGTGAACAGGATGACGCCATCGGCAGTGGCGATCTGGTCTTTCAACACCTGCACCGCCTCCGGCACACCTTCCTTTTCCACGTCCGCGTTGTAGAGCGGAATGCCCTCTATGGTGCCGATCGTGAAGGCCACGCCTTGTGGCGCCATTGGAATCGCCGCGTGCAGCAGGGCCTTGTTGAACGAGGCCTTTCTCAGACTTCCGGAGATGCCGATCAATTTTGTCATGCAGGAGATTCCTTTTTTGCTTTGCCCGAAGCATGCTGCGAAACGCGGAAAAGTACAGACAAAAAAGCCGGAAGTTTTGCTCCCGGCCTTTTGTTTCTGCGCTTAGACCAGCGGCTTTAGCCGGGCCTCGATCTGGACGCGCTTATGCTCAAGGAACGGCGGCAGCGACAGGCCTTCGCCGAGCGTTTCCATCGGCTCGTCGACGGCAAAGCCAGGGCCGTCGGTGGCGATCTCGAACAGGATGCCGTTCGGCTCGCGGAAATAGAGCGAGCGGAAATAGAAACGCTCGACCTCGCCGCTCGACGGCAGGCGGAACCCTTCCAGACGTTCGGTCCATGCGTGCAGCGCGGCTTCGTCCGGCGCGCGGAAGGCGATATGGTGCACGGCGCCGGCACCTTGCCGTGCGGCTGGAAGACCGGGCTGAACCGCGACGTGCAGTTCGGCAGCCGGACCGCCCTCGCCCATCGCAAAGACGTGTACCTCGCCATTGCCATCGGGCGACGGATACTGGCGCTGCTTCGTCATGTTCATCACCTGCTCCAGCACCAATTGCGTATTGGTGATATCCGGAACGCTCATGGTGATGGGTCCAAGACCCTTGATCTGGTGTTCGGCCGGAACAGGGCTGCGATCCCACGGATGTGACGGCACAAGCCCGCCATCATCGATCAGCTGGAAACGCTGGCCCTCGCCGTCCTCGAAATCAAGCGACAGGCGGCCGTCGATCTCGATAACATCGCCCGACGCAATGCTCAATTCGCCAAACCGGGCCTTCCACCATTCGACGCTTTCCGGACTGCCGACGCGAAGGCCGGTGCGCGAAACACTGTGCGTGCCGCGCGCTTCCCGGTTGACGGGCCAGTCGAAGAAGGTCAGGTCCGTGCCGGGCGTTGCCTCGCCGTCGGCATAGAACAGGTGATAGGCGGTGGTGTCGTCCTGGTTCACGGTTTTCTTGACCAGCCGCATGCCGAGCGTCTGCGTGTAGAAACGCAGGTTTTCCCTGGCGTTCGCGGTAATCGCGGTCAGGTGATGAATCCCTGTCAGTTGCAAGCTCATAGCTGCCTCCATTGGTGAATGTGAGGCGAATATCGGTTGAATGGCTTGTTTAATAAAGAGGCGCGTTACGGACAGAATGTTCACTAAAGATGAACGACGATCCCTATCGCCTGAAATCCACCGTTACCCGCGCCACCGGAAAGATGTATTTCCACACACTCGCCGTATTCGCGATAGTCCTGCCATCGTCGGCGAGAACCATCTTGTCGAAGAAACGCACAATGTTCTTCCCCGGACCGGGGTCGAGATCGACCAGGTAGTTGAACCGCGCCGTGTTGCCGTCCACACGCAGCGTTGTCGTGCCGACGACATCCTCCCGCGTTCCTGAATATGTTGCCGGACCGGTGCGCACGAACCGCCACGTCTTGCGGTCCCTTTCCCCGCCGGAATAGACAAAGTCCTCACGCACCGTCAGCGTGTCTCCGCGCACCCTCCCGGTCAGGACTACATCGAATTGCCGTTTCACCCCGTTGATCGCGGAAAACGATCCCGTCGCAGTGGTTTTTCCGCGGAAGAACGTCTCCATCATGGTATCCGCTGCCGAAGCAGGTGGTGCCGGAGACAGCAGGCCCAGAACGGCCAGCGAAAACAGGATGCGTGTCATGTGTCTCTCCTACGTTGCAAAGGAGAGTACGGGGAGAGCGGCTGGATGGTTTTTGCGAGCCAGCGGCAAAAGCAGGCTTTCACCGGATCGTGATGACGATCAGGACGGGCGCCGAAGGTCGCTCAAATAGGTGTTTTCGCTTTTCGAGACATTGAAAGCGACGGGATCGATCGCCGCGATCATCAGCGCATCACCGTGAGTAGGCGCACTTGCCAGAAGACTGCCGTCGGGCGCGGCGATGCGCGACGATCCGGCAAAGGTGAAGCGCTCGTCGGCGCCGCAATGATTGATATAGGCGACAAAGACCTGATTCTCGAAGGCCCGCGTCTGGATCATGTGGTCGGCGATGAACGTGCCGGAATAGCCAGCCGGAAGCGCGGTCGGCACCAGCACGGCATCGGCGCTGGCCAAAGCCAGGCGCCGGACGTTTTCCGGGAATTCGACATCGTAGCAGATCAGCATGCCGCATCTGACGCCGCGATGCGTAAACAGAACTGTGCCTGGCTCGGCAGGGGCAAACAGCCCCCGCTCGTAATCGCCGTAAAGGTTGGACTTGCGATAGACGACAGGGGTGGTGGAACCATCGACATAGGCGGCGCTGTTGAAGATCATGCTTTCCGCCCTTTCGGCAAAGCCGGCAATGATCGCGACGCCCGTCTCCTCCGAGATAGCCTGCAGCCGCTGCAACAGAGGCCCGTTCGCCGGCTCGGCAAGATCGCGGATGATATCGCCGGCACCGTAGCCGGTGAGGCCGAGTTCCGGGGTAATCAAGAGGCTTGCGCCCCTGGCTGCCGCGTCCTTCGCCGCCTGCCCGATGCGTGCGAGATTGGCGGCGACGTCGCCGCTTTCCGATTTCATCTGCAGGGCGGCGAGCGTGATCATGTGTCGTCCGATGACATGGCGCCGAGCAGTTTCGGCAGATCGCCGAACCGCGCGACAAGGGAGAAGATGACCGCAGCTGTCGCCACGAACAGGATCGTCACCGAGGCCATGGTCGGCGTGTAGCCGTAGCGAAGCGCATTGAAGATCTTGATCGGCAGCGTTTCCATGGTGAAGCCGACGGTCATGTAGGCGACGATATACTCGTTGAGCGACAGGACGAAGGCAAAAGCATAGCCCGAAACGATATAGGGCAGGATCAGCGGCAACACGACGGTGCGGAAAATCGTCTTGTCATCGGCGCCCATCGTTGCCGCGGCTTCCACCAGCGAACGGTCGATCGCCGTGAAGCCGAGCGACAAGGTCACCAGCGGCAGCGTCACGAAGAAGATCGCGTGGCTGACGACTGCGGTCCATGGCTGGCCGTAAAAACCGGTGGTCGCCCAGAAAGTGAGCAGCCCGAGCGCGGTGATAACAGGCGGCAGCGTGAATGGCGCAATGCCGAGAAGCTGGAAGATGTTTGCCCAGGGCGCGATCCGCCGCCACAGGAACCAGGCGAGCGGAAGGGCGATGGCGACGGCCAGCGCTGCCGACAGGATCGCCAGCGTCAGCGAGGCAAGCAGCGCGTTTCGCCATTCCGGATTGAGGAAGATTTCGCCGTACCAGGACAGCGAAAAACCCTTGGGCGGAAAGGCGAGCGTCTGCTTGGCGTTGACCGACACGCCGGCAACGACGATCATCGGAAGCGCCAGAAACAGGCCGATCAGGAAGAAATAGACTTTGCTCAGCGCGCCGGTCATGCGGCTTCTCCCTTGCGTCCGGCAATCACGGTCAACGCCACAAGTCCGAGTGTCACCAGCACGAGGAACACCGCCATGGCAGCCGCAAACGGCATGTTGGACTGATAGATCGCCTGGTCGGTGATCAGCACCGACAGCGTCCAGTGCTGCGGCCTGCCGAGAAGCTGCGGCAGGAGATAGGAGCCGAGCGCGAAGATGAACACCATGATCAGCGTCGCGGTGATGGTATTCCGCAGTGCTGGAACGACGACGGTGAAAAATGCCTTGATCGGCGAGGCGCCCAGCGTGCGCGCAGCTTCCGTCAGTGTCGGATCGAGCCGCACCAGCGCCGGATAAAGCACCAGCACCGTATAGGGAAACGCCTGGTAGACCATGCCCGTCAGCACCGCGCCAAAGCTCGGCAGCAGCGCCTTGGCCTCGCTCATGATACCCGCCATGACCAGAAGATTGGTGATCCCGGCCGTGCGCGAAAACAGTGTCGACCAGGCAAAACCGATGATAACCTCAGACAGCGACAGCACCGACAAAAGCGCCACCAGCCAAGCGATCTGCACTTTTCGCGCCATGCGGGTCAGAAGATAGGTGAAGGGGACTGCCAGCACGATGCAGCAGATGGCGACAGTGACCGCCAGCATCAGCGAGAAGCCGAGTACATTGGCGAAGAACAGGCTGAGGAAGCGCTGGTAATTCGACAATTCGAAGGCCGGCACATAGAAGCCGCCCTGCTGACGCTGGAAGAACGAGACGGCGATCATCGTCGCGAAAGGAACCACAAAGAAGACGATCAGCATCATCGCGGGAAAGAACAACGGCGCATAGTCGCCGATTTTTTGCGGGGCTTCGCGTCTCATTTGGCCAGCACCACGCAAACATCGGGCAGAAGTACCACGCCGACCGGCTGACCGACGGTGACTTCCGGCCGGGCGCGCGGCGTCGAGACAGCGACGATCTGGCGGCCGGCAATATCGACAAAGGTTTCGATCGTGCCGCCGAGATCGCGCACGAAGGTCACGGTGCCGGACAGCGCGCCATCGCCGGGCGCCGTCAGATGGATGTCCTCCGGCCGGATCGACAATGTTGCCTTCCTGGTATCCGCACCAAGCGAAACGCCGGAGACTGGCTGACCGAGCACAGTGACATGACCGGTGCTGTCGGCTTCGGCCTCCAGCAGGTTGGTCGAACCGATGAAATCGGCAACGAACGTATCGGCCGGACGCCGATAGATTTCGATCGGCGACGCGGCCTGACGGATTTCGCCGCCCTTCATGACAACGACGGTATCGGCCATGGTCATCGCCTCGCGCTGGTCATGGGTCACCACGATCGTGGTGATGCCGAGCTGCTGCTGCAACTGGCGCAATTCCACCTGCATCGCCTCGCGCAGCTTGGCGTCGAGCGCCGAAAGCGGCTCGTCGAGCAGGAAAAGCTTGGGCGAAATCGCCAGCGCGCGGGCAATCGCGACGCGCTGGCGCTGGCCGCCCGACAATTTCGACACCGGCCGGTCGGAATAACCGCTGAGATGGATCATCGCCAGAAGCTCGTCGACACGCTTCTTCTGGTCTTCCTTCGGCGCACCGCGAATGCGCAAGGGGTAGGCGATGTTCTCTCCGACCGTCAGATGCGGAAACAGCGCCAGCGACTGGAACACCATGCCGAGGTTGCGTTTGTGGGTGGGAACATGGGTGATGTCCTCGCCATCAAGGTTGATCGCACCGCCGGTCGGCAGATCGAGGCCGGCGATCATGCGCAACAGCGTGGTCTTGCCGCAACCGGACGGTCCGAGCATGCAGACGAACGTGCCATGCGGCACCGTCAGCTCGACATTGTTGACCGCGGTGAAAGTCCCGAATTCCTTCGTGACGTTGTTGAGGGCGAGGCCTGACATCGTGTTCCTGTCTTTTCGCATCATGCGGAAATCTATCTTCAGTTACCGCGCAGGACACAAGACGGTCGTGGCGGTCTTTACCTCCCCCTTGAGGGGGGAGGTCGCAGCGTAGCTGCGGGTGGGTGATCCATTGTTTGGGACAAAAGGTCACCCCACCCCGGCACTGCGTACCGACCCTCCCCCTCAAGGGGAGGGTAAATATCAACCGACGATCAGCTCGGTCCACTTCTGGTTCAGCCAATCCGACTTCGTCTGGTAGAGATCGTAGCGTGGAATGATCGGGTCGATATCGGACGAAACCGCGGCGAATTCCGCATCCGTCAGGTCGGTCAGCTCGCGCTTGACGGTCGGCGAGGTGCCGACCTTGCGCGACAGGATCGCCTGGATCGACGGCTGGCTCATATAGTCGATGAACACATGGGCTTCCTCGACCTTGGTCGAGGCGCGCGACAGGGCCCAGCAACCCGAATCCTGGATGCCGCCTTCCTTAGGGAAAGTCGAGCGGACGGGGTTGCCGTCGGCAGCGGCAAGGCCGGTGACGTCGTGGTAATATTGGCCCATCGGGATTTCGCCCGACTTCAGCGCCTGTTCGAACTGCGCCTCGTCACGATACCAGAGACGGACGTTCGGCTTGACTTCGGCCAGCTTGTCGAACGCTTTCTGGATGCCCTCTTCCGTATCCAGTGCATTGGTGCCGCCGAGATAGGTCTTCGCCGTCACTTCCAGAAGGAATGAGTTGGAGACCAGCGCCAGCAAGCCAAGCTTGTCGGTATTTGCCGGATCCCACAGCGCTTCCCAGGAGGTCGGCGCTTCCTTGAAGACGTCCGTATTGGTCACCAGCGTGATGTACCAGGAAACGGCACCGATACCGGCAACACGACCGTCGGGGTACTTGTTGACGAAACGGTCGATGAGGTTGGACGCGTTCGGGATCTTCGCGACATCGAGCGGTGCCCAGAGATCGGTCGCCTGGCCCTTCAGCATCGACACCTGCGACATCATCGAGACGTCGGCCGGCGCCTGGCCTGCCTTGGCGGCCTGGTCGAGCTGAACAAGCCACGCTTCGCCGGTCGGCTCGGCAACCGCTTCGATCGCGATACCCGTCGCTTTGGTGAAGTCCGGGAAGATGTTCTTGTCGAACGAATCCTTGAAGTAGCCGCCATAGACGCCGACCTTCAGCGACTTGTCCTGCGCGCGCAGGATCGACGGCATGGCCAGCATCGATACACCGGCAAGGCCAGCGCCCAGCACGGCGCGGCGGCCGACACCCTTGTTCAGAAGTTCAGTCATCGTCGTTCTCCTTTTTCTACGCCGGAGGCTTTTGCAACTCCCGGTCTGTTCTCAATTTTTCTCCCGGACTGCAAGCCCGGATTGTATTTTGATCAGTGTTTCAGAGCGCGAAGCTCCAGCATTTTGGCGTATCGCGTCAGCGGAAAACACAGCGCGAAATAGATAAGGGCAACAAAGCCATAGACCTTGAACGGCTCGAAGGTGGCATTGTTGATGGCATTAGAAGTCCTGACCAGTTCCTCGAAGCCGATGATCGACGTGAGCGCCGTACTCTTGATCAATTGCACCAGAAAACCGACTGTCGGCGCCCGCGTCATCGCAAAGGCCTGCGGCAGGATGATCAGCCGCAATTGCTTGAGATAATGCAGCCCGAGACTGCTACCCGCATCCCATTGTCCTAATGGCACCGCCTGCACGCCACCGCGCCAGATTTCCGCCAGAAACGCGCTCGCGCACAGCGTAAGCCCCAGCACGGCAGCCGTCCAGGGTTCGATGCGCAGGCCCAGCAAAGGCAGGCCGAAGAACAACAGGAACAGCTGCATCAGCAGCGGCGTTCCCTGGAACAGGCCGATGTAATATTCGGCAAACCGCCGAACCCAGCGGCGCTTGGAAATACGCATGAACAGGATGAGCAGGCCGACAATGGTGCCGCCGGCAAAGGCGACAGCCGAGAGCAGGATGGTCCACCGCGCAGCCATCAGCAGGTTTCGGACAATATCCCAGAGGGTGAATTCGATCATGACACGCCTCCGGACAGCAGGCGGTTGCCGCCGGCAACCAGCAGCCGGCGCAGGCCGATGCTCATGGCAAGATAGACCAGCGTCACGATGAAATAGGTCTCGAAGGCGCGGAAGGTGCGCGCCTGCAGCATGTCGGCCTCATAGGTCAGTTCGCGCACGGCGATCTGCGAAACGACGGCCGATTCCAGCATCATGATGACGATCTGGCTGGTGAGCGCCGGATAGATAACCTTCAGCGCCTGCGGCAGCACGATCTTGATGAAGACCTGTCGCGGCCGCAAGCCGAGAGCGAGTGCTGCCTCCTTCTGGCCCTTCGGTACAGCATCAAGGCCGGCGCCGACGATCTCGGTGGTATAGGCGGTCATGTTCAAGGTCATTGCCAGAATGGCGGCAACGACCGGATCGAGACGGATGCCGAGGCTGGGCAGGCCGAAATAGATGAAGAACAGCTGCACCAGAAACGGCGTATTGCGGACGAACTCGACATAGGCGGCGATCGCCTGCCGGATCACGGCATGGCGGCTGCGCCGTCCGGCGGCACCGAGAATGCTGAGTACGGTGCCGGCAACAGCCGACACCGCGATCAGGAACATCGTCATGGCTGCGCCGTTTGCGATCAGGAGGATCGCATCGTCCAGCCAGCCGAAGTCGAGCGCATAGCCCAAAGGATCAATCCTTCAGGTTTTCAGGGTTGAGCGGAACCTTCAGCCAGGCTTCCGAACTGGCGTTCAGCTTGCCATCGGCCAGCATCTTGGCAACGGCGTCGTTGATCGCCGTCTTCAGCCGGTCTTCGCCCTTGTTGAGCGCCAGATGCGACGGCGAGGTCATCAGCTGGAACTTCTGCTCCGGCTTCAAGGCTTCCTGACGGGCCAGAACCTGGGCACCGACGTCGTTGCCGACGACCATCAGTTCGGTCTGGCCGGAGATGAAGGCCTGAATCACCGAATTGTAGTTGTCGAAACGCTTGATGTCGGCATCCTTGGGGGCAGCTTCCGTCAGCGATGTGTCTTCGAGCGTACCACGGTTGACGGCAATGCTCTTGCCGGCGAGGTCTTCCTTGCCCTTGACCTCGAGAGCGGCCGGACCGATCACGGCGATGTAGTACGGTGCATAGGCCGCGGCGAAATCGATGACTTCGGCACGCTCCTTGCTGTAGCCGACGCTGACCAGCATATCGACGCGCTTTTCGGTGAGATAGGGAATGCGGTTCTGGCCGGTGATCGGCACCGGAACCAGCTTCACCTTCAGCGCATCGGCGATGTATTGCGCGACGTCGATATCGTAGCCCTTCAGGCTCATGTCGGCGCTGGCCGAGGAGAAGGGCGGGAAATCGGCGAACACGCCGACGTTCAGAACGCCTGCCTTGGTGATGTCGTCGATGGCATCGGCGTTGGCAGCGGATGCGAAGCCGAGAACGGCGCCGCTGAGCATCAGTGCGGCGGTGAAGGCCGTTTTCAGGTTTGAGAGCTTGGTCATTTTATTCCCCTTATGAGTTTTGTTTGTAGGCAGGCACGGCATGGGGTGTGGCGATAGCCCCTCACCCTAACCCTCTCCCCGCAAGCAGGGAGAGGGAACGATCGAATTCGACGCAACATCCTCGAAACATCGAGAAGCGCGAGATGTGTCTACTTGTCCCTTCTCCCCGCTTGCAGGGAGAAGGTGGCCGACAGGCCGGATGAGGGGCTGCGTGCCCCCTCAATCCCGC
This sequence comes from Rhizobium herbae, assembly GCF_017873135.1. Taxonomy (GTDB): domain Bacteria; phylum Pseudomonadota; class Alphaproteobacteria; order Rhizobiales; family Rhizobiaceae; genus Pararhizobium; species Pararhizobium herbae. The sequence goes on from NZ_JAGGJV010000010.1 coordinate 90,692, forward strand.
GTGCCGTTGACGAACGGGCTGAACACCATGAGGCTGAGGATTTCGAACAGGACCTGCGAGCCGACATGGGCGGTGTTGGTCGTGGAATCGTATTGCGGTGCGACTTCGACGACATCGCCGCCGACGAGGTTCAGCCCCTTGAGGCCACGGATCAGCTCCAGCACTTCGCGAGTCGTCAGGCCACCGATCTCAGGCGTGCCGGTGCCCGGTGCAAAGCTCGGATCGACACTGTCGATGTCGAAGGACAGATAGGTCGGGCCGTCGCCGACAATCTTCTTGGCCTTCTCGATGATCGCCGGCATGCCCATGCCGGTGACTTCCTCGGCATGGATGACGGTCATGCCGGACTCGTAGGAAAACTCCCACAGATATTCCGAGGAGCCGCGAATGCCGATCTGGATCGTGCGGGTCGGATCGAGCACGCCGTCGAGTACGGCGTTGCGGAACGGACCGCCATGATGGAACTTGGTCAGGTCATAGGCGCCGCCGGTATCGCAGTGGGCGTCGATATGGATCATGCCGACCGGGCGGTTCTTGCCGACAGCCTTCAGGATCGGATGGCTGATCGAGTGATCGCCGCCGACGGACAAGGGAACAACGCCGGCATCGACGATCTGGTTGATGCGCTTTTCGATATCGTCATGGCTCAGTTCCAATCGGTAGCGGCTCTGGAACGGCACGTCGCCGATATCGGCCACCCGCAGATCATGCACCGGCGCGCAGCCGAGGACATGGTTGTAGGGGCCGATGCGTTCGATCGTGCGCATGGCGCGCGGCCCGAAGCGCGAGCCCGGACGGTTGGTGACGCCGAGATCCATCGGCACGCCGACGATCGCCACCTGCAGATTGCCGAAATCCGGCTCGTTGGCATCGACAGGCATATAGGGAGCCATCAGGAACGTCGGGATGCCGGCATAAGGCGCAAGCCGCGTGCCGTTCTTGGAAAAGATCTTGTCGGCGACCTTGCGGAAGGTCGGGTCGAACATTTCGCCGCCATGGGCTTCGCCGTACTTCGCCTTCAGTTCGCTGAGCTTGCTGTCATCCCATGCCATGTCCGCTTGACCTCGTGTTGGGCCGGGAGGACGTGCGCTTCAGTCGGTTTCCGAGCGTAAAAATGACACTGTTCTGCCGCTAAACCTGAGTCCTCGCGCACGCTTGGCGAAGGCGATCTCAGTTGCATGTTCCCCAGGCTTTTGCCTTTGTTGCCGACATTAGGAAACAAATTGATTGGAAAATCAATTGACATTGTTATAGCGTTTGATGTGAGAAAAACTAACATCGTTTTCCGCGCTTCGGAGCCTCGTTCTTGTCCAGCCGCCTGCCCCCGCTGAACCCCTTGCGCGCCTTCGAGGCAACCGCCCGGCGTGGTTCCGTATCGGCTGCCGCGCGCGAACTCAACGTCACGCATGGCGCGATCAGCCATCAGATCCGAGCGCTGGAACTGTCCTTCAACGCTGCCCTCTTCGAGCGTGGCGGCAAGCGGCTGAAGCTGACGCCCCAGGGCGCACTGCTTCTCCCCGCAGTCACCCATGCCTTCGAAGGCATCGCCGCCGCCACCGCCGCGATGACCCGACCGACCACCAGCGGCGAATTGCGCATCGTCTGCGTGCCGGCCCTTATCTCCTTCTGGATGATCCCGCGCCTGCACCAGTTCACCGAGCAGTTTCCGGACGTACAACTGACTCTGATCGCCTCCAACGACGCGGCCAACCTGTTTTCCGGCGATGTCGATATCTGCCTGCTCTATGGCGACGGCAACTGGCCGGATTGCTGGGCGCGGTTGTGGAGCCGGCTGGAACTGTTTCCCGTCGTCAGCCCCACGCTTCTCAACATGCGGCCTTTGCGCTCGCTGCGCGACCTGCGCGATCACGTCATCCTGCATGGCGACGACGGCCGCGAGTGGAACACCTGGCTTGCCGCCGCCGACGGCATCGACATTCCGCGCGGTCGTCAGCATTTCATGAGCGACGCCCGGCTTTCGACGGAAGCAGCCCTGCACAACCAGGGCGTGGCGCTCGGCGACACCATCACCGCCGGCAGCCTGATCGCCAAGGGCGAACTGATCGCGCCCTTCGACCTGACGGTGCCGGCCAACGACGCCTTCTACGTCGCCTGCCGCAACGAGATCAGGGCAGCGCCGATCGTCAAGGTCTTCATCGACTGGCTGTTTTCAGCCCTTGAAAGCGACCCCATGCCGGAGCTACAGACCTCGGCGCGCACCATCATCCGCGCCCGTGTCCCCAAGATCAGCGCACCGGAACGCCTGCCCGCCAAGGATGGTTTCCAGCCCGTCTCCTCCCCCGCCCGCACCCGGCGTCCCGAAAGAATGCCGAAGCGCCGGGCAAAATCGTGAACCACAGGACAATTCGATGCCGCATTTCAATCCGCTGATCGCCAAGCTCTCGCCGCCGCCGGTGCCGTCCGTTCTTGCCTGGGCAAAGGCCTATGACGGCACGCGCGGGCCGCTGATCGATCTCAGCCAGGCCGTTCCCGGCTATCCCCCGCATCCGGGCATGCTGAAATGGCTGGGTAAAGCCGCCGCTTCACCCGCATTCACCGGCTATGGCGCGATCGAGGGCGAGCAGGTCTTGCGGACCGCCTATGCGACGCATGTCTCCAGTCTCTACAAAGCGCCGGTCGGAGTTAAAAACATCCACATCACCTCCGGCTGCAACCAGGCCTTCATCTGCACGGCAATGGCAATTGCCAAGGCGGGCGATACGATCCTGATGACCAACCCTTTCTATTTCAATCAGGAAACGACGCTAGCAATGCTCGGCATCGGTATCGATCTGGTGCCCTGTGACGCCAGCGACGGTTTTTTGCCCGATATCGACGCCATCGCGTCGGCGCTGAAGCCCGGTGTCCGCGCTCTGGCGCTCGTCACGCCCAACAACCCGACCGGATCGGTGTATCCACCCGCACTGCTTCGCCGGATCTACGATCTCTGCCGCGCCAACCGCACATGGCTGATCCTCGACGAAACCTACCGCGATTTTCTGGCGGAGGACAGCGGTGCGCCGCATGAACTCCTGTCGATCAAGGGCTGGCAGGATAGCCTCATCTGCCTATACAGCTTCTCCAAGTCCTTCTGCATCCCCGGCCATCGCCTTGGCGCCATCACGGCAGGGCCAAAGGTGGTGGAACAGGTCGCGAAAATCATGGACAACCTGCAGATTTGCGCTCCACGCTCGGCCCAGTCGGCGGTTGCCAAGGCATTGCCGGCACTGGACGACTGGCGGGCGGGCAACCGCGTCGAAATCGCCAGACGCGCCGAGGCATTGAAACAGGTGATGAGCAAGTTGAAGGGCTGGAAGCTTCAGGCGATCGGCGCCTATTTCGCCTATATCCGCCATCCCTATCCGGATATCCGCTCCGAATTCGTCGCGGAAAAACTGGCAAAACTCGCCGGCATCGTCTGCCTGCCCGGTGATTATTTCGGCGAGGGCCAGGAAGGCTATCTGCGCTTTGCCTTTGCCAATGCCGACGCGCCGACGATCCTTCGGCTGGAAGAACGGCTATCAAGCTTCAATCTGCCGGGGCTCTGATCAGCCCCTGCGGGCGATCAGGATGCCGGCAAGCACGATGCGGCCCTCCGGCTCAGCTGTAAAATTCCATCATCCGCAGACTTTCGGCCTGCGGATGATGGCTTTCTATCAGAGAACCCGTCGTTTCAAGCCGCATCCGGCCGGTGAACCGTCTTCACTTCAAGAAAATCCTCGAGTCCGAACATGCCGCCTTCGCGGCCGTTGCCGGATTGCTTGTAGCCGCCGAACGGGCTGCCGTAGCGATGCGGCCCGCCATTGATATGCACCATGCCTGCGCGAAGCCTTGAGGCGACACGTTCGGCCCGCTTGGGATCGCCGGTCTGGACATAGGCGGCAAGACCGTAATTGGTGTCATTGGCGATCTCGATTGCTTCCTCTTCCGTCTCGAACGGCATGATGGCCAGCACCGGTCCGAACACCTCTTCGCGGGCGATGCGCATGGTGTTGTTGACATCGGCAAAGATGGTCGGCTTGACGAAATAGCCGGTCTCGAAGCCTGCCGGCTTGCCCGCACCGCCAACAAGAACGCGCGCACCCTCGGCAATGCCAGCCTCGATCAGTGCCTGCACCCGGCCGAACTGGACGTCGCTGACCAGCGGCCCGATATGGCTGCCCTCTTCGGCCGGATTGCCGACCTTGGCCTCCTTACCCACCCGCGTGGCAATCTCGACGGCCTTGTCGTAGACCGATTTCTGCACCAGAAGACGCGTCGGCGCATCGCAGGACTGGCCGGAATTGTTGAAGCATTCCAGCACGCTGCCGGCGACGCGATCTTCAAGGTCTGCATCTTCGAAGACAATGTTCGGCGACTTGCCGCCCAGTTCCAGCGTCACGCGCTTGACCGTTTCGGCCGCATCCTTGCTGACGGCGATGCCGGCGCGGGTCGAGCCGGTAAACGACATCATGTCGACGTCCTTGTGCTTGGAAAGCGCGGCCCCGGCATTCAGGCCATCGCCGTTGACGAGGTTGAACGTTCCTGCCGGGAATCCGGCTTCATGCACCATTTCGGCATAGAGCATCGCATTCAGCGGCGTGAATTCACTCGGCTTCAGAATGCAGGTCGAACCCGTTGCCAGCGCCGGAACGACCTTCAGGGCAATCTGGTTGATCGGCCAGTTCCACGGCGTGATCAGGCCGCAGACGCCGATCGGCTCGCGCAGCATGACGTCGCCGTTTGGCAGGACTTCACGCATATGCAGGCGCTTCAAGGCATCGATGAACCCCTGAAGATGGCCGACGCCGACATCGGCCTGCTGTTCGCGGCTCATGGTCAGCGGTGCACCAAGCTCGAGCGTAATGGTCTGGGCCATCTCCTCATAGCGGCGCTTGTAAACCGCCAACAGCTTTTCCAGAAGCGCCAGACGCTCCTCGGTGCTGGTGCGGCTATAGGTGACGAAAGCCTTCTTGGCGGCGGCGACGGCGCGGTCGATATCGGCTGATGTGCCCATGGAAATCACCGCGACCGGCTTTTCGGTCGCCGGGTTGAGGACCTCGAGATCGTTGGCCACCAGCGGGGCGACCCATTCGCCGTTGATGTAGAATTTGCGTTTGTCGAGCATGCTTCTTGTCCTTCCCGTCAGATCGTCTTCTGTTTTTCGTTCAGCCAATCGATGATCAATTGGCGGTAGCGTTGCCCGCTGAAGCTCGGAAAATGGCCGCCATGCACGATGCGGGCGGGAATTTTCAACAGGCGCTCCATGGAAGCTAGATAGTCGTCGGCGTTGGAATGATAGGTATCCTCGATCAGCGGCCCGTCATAGAGGATATCGCCGGAGAACAGAATTTCGGTCGCCTTCTCGTAAAGCGCAATACCCCCCGGGGAGTGGCCAGGCGTATGGATGACCTCGAACACCCGGTCGCCGAGATCAATCACATCGCCATCTTCGAGGATGCGTGTCGCAGGCGCCTTTTTCACCGCATAGCATTTCGAGCAATAGGGCTCGGGCGGCAGCGCGTCGAAAATGTCGTCGGTGACATAGGGATCGGCCAGTGTGTTTTGCCGCGTTGGGTTGGCCAGCAGATCAGCCTCGGCGGAATGCACGGCACGGCATTCGAATTCGTGATGGCAGCCGATGTGATCGAAATGCGTGTGACTGGCGACGGCGATCAGGTCGCGTTCGGTCACCAGCGGAACGTATTCCCTCAGCGACACGACGCCCATGCCGCTATCGACCAGCATGTCCCGATCGCGGCCGCGCACATGCCAGATGTTGCAGCGATAGAATTCCTGGATGAACGGCTCGGAAATGGCGGTGACATCGTCATCGAGACGTTTCACCTGATACCATTTGTCCGCACCGATGCGTTGCATGTTCAACTCCTGCCGCTTTGCGCTGGCAAGGCTACGATGTCGGCGAGATTGACGGCAAGGGGGAGGATCTGGCCATCCGCCACATCAGCTGATTGCGGCATATGCGCCACGATGCTGAGATCGGGCGCAGACGACGGTTTCAGATGGCAGCGGTAGTGCGTGCCGAAAAAGGCGCTGCCGGTGATGGTTGCATCACCCAGCGACACGACCGGGCCTTCGGCCTCGCCTGCCCGGCGGAAATGTTCCGGGCGGATGCAGAGCGTAACTTTTTGACCGGGGCTGGGTGCTCCAACGGTGAAGCTCTTGAGGGGAAGAGCGATATCGCCGACCGACGTATCGACCAAGGCAGACGCATCAACCCGGTGCTTCACCGTGCCCGGAATGAAATTGACCTCGCCCATGAAGCCGGCCGAAAAGACCGAGCGTGGCCGCATGTAGATGTCGGCAGGCGGTCCGAAATCCTCGATCCGGCCCTGGTTCATCACCACGATCCGGTCGGCGATCGCCATGGCCTCTTCCTGATCGTGGGTCACGTGGACAAAGGTGGTGCCGACCCGCTTCTGGATCGCCTTCAATTCATCCTGCATCTGGCGGCGCAGTTTCAGATCAAGCGCACCGAGCGGTTCGTCGAGCAAGAGCACGTCGGGATCGACAGCAAGCGCCCGGGCAAGAGCAACACGCTGGCGCTGGCCGCCGGAAAGCTCGTGCGGCTTCTTGTCGGCGGACGTTTTCAAACCGACGAGATCGAGGAAGCCGAGCGCCTTTTCGTCCCGCTCGGCCTTTGCCATACCGCGCATGCGCAGACCGAAACCGACATTGTCGCGGAGCTTCATATGCGGAAACAGCGCGTAATCCTGAAACATCGTCGTCGTCGGGCGTTTTGCCGGCGGCACACTGGTCATGTCCTTGCCGCCGATCACAACGCGCCCTTTGGTCGGCGACTGAAAACCACCGAGGATGGAGAGCAGCGTGGTCTTGCCGCAGCCGGAGGGACCGAGCAGGACGATGAACTCGCCGGCCTCGATATCGAGCGAGACATCGTCGAGCGCGGTGAACGCGCCAAAAATCTTGGTGGCATTGTGAACCGAAACCGGAGCGGTCATGATTTTTTCGTCTTTCCGAACAGGGTCAGTTCCAGAACCGCCAGCACGGCGACGGAAACGAGGAAGACCAGCGAGCCGATGGCATTGGTTTTCGGGTTGAGGCCGGAGCGCAGCAGGCTCCAGATTTCGACCGGCAGCGTCACGTCGAAGCGCGACAGGAGAAACGCGATGATGAACTCGTCCCAGCTGAAGGTGACCGACAGGAAGAAGGCGGCGAGGATGGACGGCATCAGCATCGGCGCGGTGACCAGCGCCATCACCTTGAAATCATTGGCGCCGAGATCGCGGGCGGCGCGCTCGATATTGATGTGATGATCACCCATCGAGGAATAAATGATGGCAAAGCAGAGCGGCAGGTTGATCACCACATGACCGATGCCGACCGTCCAGAGCGACAGCTTGATACCGAAGGTGTTGAGCACCGTCAGCAACCCGAGCGCAATGATGAGATAGCTGACCGTCATCGGCGCAATCAGCAGCCCCCGCTGCAAAGCCGACCCCGGCAGCTTGTAGCGGGCCAGCGCATAGGCGGCCAGAAAGCCGAGCAGGCAGGCGATGAGCGAGGAGACGATCGCCACGACAAAGGAATTGGCGAGCGCCGCCATCAGCTTGCGATCGGCAAAGACGGCCTCGTACCATTGCAGCGAAAATCCGTTGAATGGCGGCACCGGCAGGCGACCGTCCTGAAAGGAAAACAGCACCAGCACCGCGACGGGCAGGAAGATGAAACCGTAGATCAGGCCGGCATAGGCGAAGGAAGCAACCTTGGTCAGTACATCGCGCATCTCATGCCCTCTCGATCTTCAGCCAGCGGGCGCAGAGCACGTAGGCAACGGTCACTGCCAGCATCAGGATAATCGACAGCGCCGCCGCCATCGGGAAGTCGGCGCGGCGGCCAAGCTGCAGCATGATGATCTGCGGCAGCACCAGCTCGTTGTTGCCGCCGAGAATCTGCGGCGTGACGTAGTCGCCGATGCAGAGCACGAAGGTCAGGAACGCCCCGGTCATGATGCCGGGCAGCGTCAAGGGCAGGATGACGTGCCAGAAGGTCTGCAAGGCATTGGCACCGAGATCGGCGGCAGCCCGGCGATAGTTCGGCGAGAGCTGGATGAGGTTGGCATAGATGGTCAAGGTCAAAAGCATGACGAAGAAATGCACGAAGCCGATGACGGTGGCGGTGCGGTTGCTGGCGATTTCCAGCGGCTCGCTGATCAGACCGAACGTCATCAGCGTCTGGTTGATGACGCCGTTTCGCGACAGCACCAGCAGCCAGGAATAGGAGCGCACCACATAGGACGTCCAGAACGGCAGCACGGCCATGATCAGCGCCAGGCGCTGGAAGCGCTTCGGCACCCGCTCGGCAATGATCCAGGCCAGCGGATAGGCAAGAAGCACCGACAGCACCGTGACGATCAGGGTGATCTCCAGCGAATTGGTCAGCCCCTTGAACAGCGAATCCTTCTCGAAGAAGGCGAAATAATTGTCGAGATTCCACACCCGGATGATCTGGCCGCTCTGCCGCGACCACAGGCTCATTGCCGCCATGAACAGGAACGGCACGATGAAGAAGGCGACCGTCCACAGCAGTGCCGGCGCGACAAAGCCCCAGGCTTTGCGGCGTTCGGTGTCTTCGAGGGTGATGGTGGACATGCTGACAGCTCCGGTTCTGGAATAGCCCCTCATCCGCCCTGTCGGGCACCTTCTCCCCGCGAACGGGGAGAAGGGAGATGCGGCAACCTCCGTCGTACCCTCTCCCCGCAAGCGGGGAGAGGGTTAGGGTGAGGGGCAATCTTTGCAGGTTTTACTGCTGCATCATGTCCGTCCAGGCGTCCTGCATCTTCTGGTCGAGTTCGGCGCTCGGAATCGGGTAGAGCTGGGTCTTCTTGAGGTATTCGGCCTGATCGTTCCAGCGCAGGGCCGCCTTCTGGGCATCGGTCAGGTGCTCGCCGGCCTTCATGTTGGCCGGCATCGCCCAGTAGCAGGAGGATGTGGCAAGCCGCGCCTGACCTTCGGGGCTGACGATGTACTGGACGAATTTCAGCGCCAGATCCTGCTTCTTCGATGCCTTCATGACGCCGATCGACTGCGCCCAGCGCACGGCGCCCTGATCAGGCACAGTCCAGTCGAGATTGGGCTTTTCGCCGGACAGTGCCGCCGTAATCCACTCGCCGCCGCCGACGAGAATATCGACCTCGCCGGTCGCAAGTGCCGTCTGCGAGGAGACGACGTCGCTCACCTGCTTGGAGACTTTCTTCATCTCCGACAGTTTCTCGGTGATCGCCGGCATGTCCGCGTCGGAGAGCTCGGCGGTCTTCTTGCCGAGGCCGAGCGCGACGAGGCCGATCATCGGCAAGTAATAGTCGTAGAGCGCGATGCGACCCTTGTATTTGTCCGACCAGATGATCGACAGATCCTTCATGTCGGCCGGATCGACCTTGGTCTTGTCGTAGGAAATCGTGTTGTAGCCGAACTTTTCGGTGACGGCATAGGTCTTGCCGTCCTTGGTGTTGTTGGCTTCCATCCGCACTTCGGGAAAGATATCGGCGGTCGGCAACGTGTCGGCGGGAATTTCGGCAAGGAGATCAAGGCCGACGGCACGCTGGACGTCGACCCCGTCGATGACGAGTACGTCCCAGTCGCCCGGCTGCGACTGTTCAAGGATCGACAGTGCCGCGCCGGTGCCCTCGTAGTCCTTGAGGTTGACCTTGACGTCATTGGCCTTCTCGAACGGCTCGACCAGCGCCGGATCGGTATGGTCGCACCAGACCAGCGCATTCAGCTCCTCGGTCGCAAAAGCAGGCGCCGGCACACTGACGGTGGAGACGGCAACGAGCGAGATCGCCGCCACGGAAGAGAAAAATCGACGCGCGAAAGCGCCATTCACGGAAGTGATCATCGCGTTGCCCTCTGGTTTACAGCGCTCATTGCGGCGCCTTCACAAAAAGATTGAATGAGTTCAGTTTTTAAGTCAATGTCAATTTTGAGGACATTCAAAAAAAGGAAAAAGGCGGGATGACGGGGCTTCGCGCAAAACAGAAAGCCGACAGGAATCGGCGCATCCTGCAAGCAGCTACGGACCTTTTCCGGGAGGTCGGCTATGACAGCGCCCGCATCGAGGACATCGCCGAACGGGCAGAAGTCTCCGTCGGAACCTTCTACAATTACTACCAGAACAAGGGCGACATCCTCGTCGCCGCTGTCTCGATGGAAGTCGAGGAAGTGCTGGCTGCCGGCAAGACCATCGTCGACAGCCCGCCCGACACCGTCGGCGAAGCGCTCAAGGCGCTGATCGGCCAATATTACGACCATTCCCTCGTCTATCTCAGCAAGGAAATGTGGCGCACGGCCATGGCGATCTCGATCCAGCAGCCGGAAAGCCCATTCAGCAAGCGTTATACCGAGCTGGACGGCCGCCTGTGCGACCAGGTCTCGACGCTGATCACCAAACTGCAACTGCGTGGTGCCGTCATGCCGGGAATAGACGCCGTTGCCGCCGGGCAGATGTTCTTCAACAACCTCAACATGATGTTCATTGAATTCGTTAAGAACGAGACGATGACACTCGATACGCTGAAGGAGATCGTCGCCCGGCAGAACCGACCGCTCGCAACCCTCATCAGCAGCCCTAAAATACAATAAAAGCGAGACATTCAGGGATGGAACACACGACGAATGCGGTCCTTGCGGCCGCCGATAGCCTGATCGACGCCTTTTCGCGCCACGACCGGGAAAAATATTTCGCCGCCTTCTCGATGGACGCGACATTCATCTTCCACAATCTCGATCGTCCCTTGAGAACCCGGGCGGCCTACGAGGCGGAATGGGCGCTCTGGGAAACACGCGACGGCTTCAAGGTTCTGTCCTGCCGCTCCAGCGACCGCAATCTGCAGATGTTCGGCAGCATGGCGATCTTCACCCACAGCGTCGAAACGAAAGCTGAATTCGGCGGCGAGGCCGTCACCAGCCACGAACGGGAGACGATCGTCTTCGAGAGGCAGCCGGAGGGAGCATGGCTGGCCGTCCACGAGCATCTTTCACGCGCATCATGAATAGAAGAAGCCCTTGAATCGTATCGATTCAAGGGCTTTGACAAGTGTTCGACCTGCGGAATGACCGCTGCGGTCAGGGGTCAGATTGCGCCGAAAATCAGCGCGGAAACGAAAAGGAAGGCCGCAGCCAAGGCGGCCGCCTGCGCTGCCATGGTCCAGGAAAACTGCGTTCCGGAATGAGCGCCAAAGCCTGTGCGATTCTGCATGACTGGTTTCGAACCTTGCATCCTGTCCTCCACTTAAGTTGTTGCAGATGTGCTGCTTGCGGTTTCGTTGTCCTGAATTTCTCCGATATTTCCCATCAAGTTTATAGATATTATTTTCTTTGTTTTGCGCGCTAAAGGAAAAAACCGTCCTCGAAGCATGATCCATCATCCTTGAAGCGCGACCCGCTATCGGAAGAAACGCGGCAGCCGCCTTAATGTTCCTGAGCGTGTTCCCTCTCCCGGACATGGCGGGACCATTGCTCACTGAACCAGGGATTGAGCAGCGAAACCTCCGGCTGCCTGTGCGGCCGGGTCAGCGCCCCGTTGTCCTCCATATGAGTCCAGACTTTGAAGGTCGTGAGTTCATGCTTGCCGAAGGTCTGGATCAGCGGAATATCGGCGGCATCGCGGCCGCGCGCAACGGCGATGCGGCCGATGCGCGGGACATTGTGGCGGGCGTCGAACGTGTACCACCGGTCCTGAAGATAAACCTCGAACCAGGCATTGAAGTCCATCGGCGCAGGGTCGCCCGCAACACCGATGTCGCCCATATAGCCGTTGACGTAACGGGCGGGCATGTTCATGCAGCGGCATAGGGTAACGGCAAGATGGGCGTAATCGCGGCAAACGCCGGCCCTCTCCTCATGCGCCTCCATGGCGGTTCGCAAGGTGGAAGAGTAGCCGTAGCTGAAGGTCAGCCGTTCGTGCACATAATCGCAGATCGCCTGGACGCGGCCCCAACCGGGCTCGATCTCACCAAAATGGCGCCAGGCAAGCGCGCCGAAACGGTCTGTTTCGCAATAGCGGCTGGCTGAAAGGTAGGGCAGGCAGTCGGCGGGCAGCTTTTCGACCGGAACGGCGCCCGCTTGCAGATTGATCGCATCCGGCCGGCCGCTGTCCTTGATGACGGCATCATAGCTCAGATGCAGCCCGCCTTCGGGAACCACCATACGCATGCAGACATTGCCGAACGGATCGGCGACTTCTCCCATTTTCACCGCCGGATCGGAAATCGGCCCACGCTCGCTGATAATATCGGAACGCCTGGCGCGATCGACGGAAAGATAGGTCATCATCGGCGTCGGCTGGCTGCAACTGATGCCGATCTCGTATCCGAACCGTATGAACATGTGCTACCTCCACCACAAGGCAGGAACGGAAATCCTGCATATTTGTTCCGGCTTCAGGTCTGGAAAGTGGGGCCAAACAGGCCTCTGACACAGGGATGCATAGCGTGGGGTCTGACGCGTACAATCGCGTTTGTCTTGGCCATTGAACGAACGTGATCAAAACTGACCAGATCACATTGTCGGCGTCACGATGACCGCCGGTTCCTGCTTTGCCGATCAAGAGGCATGGAATACCGACTTGAGCTACCAATCCTAGTCCGAATTGCCGAACCTGGCAACGTCGTTTGGCGGTGGAGAACGCAAAGGTCTACGCCCTGGAGGGATTCCGACGGATGCGGTGCATCTGTATTTCGGTCAATCCGCGCCCGGGCCGGATGCAAAAACGGCACTCGCACCGCTAACGATCGAAACATGTGCATAAGCCGCCTGCCCCGCCACTACAGCGTCGGCCCGCAGGATCGCCGTCACGATACCTTCGTGCTCGTCGTAGGATTTTGCCAGCCGCCCCGGAATACGGAACTGTGCCCGCCGGAAGGGCGCAAGGCGCGCACGGGTCTGGATGGCAAGGTCGGTGATATGATCGCTATGGGCACCGCGATAGAGACGCGTGTGGAAATCGGTGTTGTGCGCCTCGTACTCTTCTTCGGCGCTGCGATGCACCAGGCGTGCCGACGCCTTGTGTTCGGCTTCCAGCATGCGGCGTTCGTCCACCGTCATCCGTTCGGCCGACAGGCGCGCGCAGATCCCCTCAAGCTCCGCCATCGCCTCGAACATCGAGGCGAGATTTTGTTGCGTCACATTGGTGACAACAGCGCTCTTGTTGGGCTCCCGCCCGACGAGGCCGATCGCGCACAGCTGCCCCAGAGCCTCGCGAACCGGCGTGCGGGAAACTTCAAAACGGTTTGCCAGCGAAATCTCGTCAAGCCGCTCGCCGGGACGCATGGCGCCGGTGATAATCAAATCGGCAATCGCCCTGACCATCTGCTCGACGGTTGTTCCGGACCGGATAATTTCTTTTTTTCTGGCGAGCTTCACGGATCGAATCTGCTTCAAATTTACACTGCATACAGATGCAATGCAGCGCCGCTATTGTCAATGTCGGTTTTAATAAGCTGATTTTACTATATTATTTACGATATAGCGCCCTGCCTTCAAAGCGATTCTTAAACTGAGAGACATCCACATCCTTGACGTTGTCTAAATTTTCCCGCTTGCTTAAAAATAAATCAATCATCAAAAAAATTGCATACAGTTTACGCTAGATAGAATTCGGCCCTAAAATAATTAGGCAAAAACAATACATTAAAGATTGGCATACTCATTGCATACAGTTTCTCGTGACCTTTTACGAACCCGGCACCACGCCGCGAGGAGCCCGCCATGATCAAACTCCTTCCCATGAACCGCCGCAGCTTTCTGCAATCGACCGCCGCCGGCGCCGCCGCCATCGGCCTTTCTCCTTCGCTCTTTTCGACGACAGCCGCAGCCCAGACAGCGCTGACCGTCGGCTTCATCTATGTCGGCCCCAAGGACGACTACGGCTATAACCAGGCCCATGCCGAAGGCGCCGCTGTCATCAAGGCGATGCCGGGCGTCACAGTCGTTGAAGAGGAAAACGTCCCCGAGACGGTCGACGTCCAGAAGACGATGGAATCGATGATCAACCTCGATGGCGCAGGCCTCGTCTTCCCGACATCCTTCGGCTATTTCGACCCCCATATGCTGGCCATGGCCGCAAAATATCCGGACGTCCAGTTCCGCCACTGCGGCGGCCTCTGGAAAGAGGGCGTCAACCCGATGAACACCGGCTCCTATTTCGGCTATATCGGCCAGGGGCAATACCTGAACGGAATCACGGCCGGTTACGCCTCCAAGAGCAAGAAAATCGGCTTCGTCGCCGCCAAGCCGATCCCGCAGGTACTGCAGAACATCAATTCCTTCCTGCTCGGCGCCCGGTCGGTCGATCCGGCCATCACCTGCCAGGTAATCTTTACCGGCGAATGGTCGCTCGCCGTCAAGGAAGCCGAAGCCACCAACGCGCTGATCGACCAGGGCGCCGACGTCATCACCTGCCATGTCGACAGCCCGAAGGTGGTGGTCGAGACGGCTGCCGGACGCGGCGCCTTCGTCTGCGGCTACCATGCCAACCAGAGTCCGCTCGCACCGGAAAAGTACCTGACCGGCGCCGAATGGGCCTGGGGCAACGTCTACACGAAATTCGTCACCGAGGCGCAAGCCGGTACTCCGCTCGGCAACTTCGTCCGCGGCGGACTGAAGGACGGCTTCGTCAAGATGAGCCCGCTCGGACCGGGCGTCTCCGCCGAGGCACGCACCAAATTCGACGCGACGCTGGCCGAAATGATGAAGGGCAGTTTCTCCGTCTTCAAGGGACCGATCAAGGACAACAAGGGCGGCGATGCGGTGACCGCCGGCCAGACGCTCGCCGAGGATGCGATCGAACTGGAAAGCATGGCCTATCTCGTCGAGGGCGTCGTCGGTTCGACATCCTGATCGAAAGGAAGAGCGTCATGACGATCGAGGCGAATATTCCAACACTCCCTCCGCTTTCCGCTCAATCGGGTAACCTGCGCCCCATCCTGGAATGGCTGGCGCGCAGGGCGGAACCGGTGGCGATCTCGCTGGGAGCCATCCTTACCGGCCTGGCGCTCTTTTCCATCTTCATCACGGTGGTCGGAAAATCGCCGATCGACCTTTTCAAGCTGATGTATACCGGCGGCTTCGGCAGCTGGTTTTCCATCCAGAACAGCTTGAGCCGCGCGGCCCCCTTGCTGCTCACCGCCCTCTGTGTCGCCCTGCCCGCCCGGCTCGGCCTCGTCATCATCGGCGGTGAAGGCGCAGTCGTTCTCGGCGGTGTCGCAGCCGCCGCTGCCGCCCTGCCGCTGACGGGCTCGGTCTCGCCCATCATCGTTCTTGTCGTGATGGCGATTGCCGGCATGATCATGGGCGGCATCTGGATCGGTATGGTGGGCGTGCTGCGCCACTATCGCGGCGTCAACGAAACCATCGCGTCCTTGCTGATGGCCTATATTGCCATCGCGCTAATGAACCATTTCATCGAGGGGCCGCTCCGCGATCCCGCCAGCCTCAACAAGCCGTCGACGACACCGCTGCCGGCCGAATATATGCTCGGCAGCATTCCGGGCATGGATGTCAACTGGGGATTGGTGATCGGCATTCTCGCCTGCATCGTCTCGTGGATATTGATCGAGGCCACCAGCTTTGGCTTTGCCGCCCGGATCGCCGGCGGCAATGTCCGCGCCGCACAGATCCAGGGGCTGCCGGTCGGTCGGCTGATCGTCGGCTTCACGGCCTTGGCCGGCAGCTTTGCCGGGCTCGCCGGCATGGTCGAAGTTGCGGCCGTGCAAGGGTCCGCCAATGCCTCGCTTGCCGCCGGATACGGCTATACCGGCATTCTCGTCGCCTTCCTCGCCCGTCACAATCCGCTGGCCATCATCCCCGTCGCCATCCTGCTCGGCGGCATCGATGCCTCGGGCGGCCTGATCCAGCGCCGCATGGGTCTGCCGGATGCGACAGTGCTTGTGCTTCAGGGTACGCTGTTCGTCGTCATCCTGTTCTGCGAGACCTTCTACGGCCGCTTCAAGATCTTCAATCCAGACCTTTGGAAGAGGACAGCATAATGGAAGGCATCGGCATCTGGGGCGTTCCGCTCGCCATCTTCGCAGGCGCCATCCGCGTCTCCACACCCTTCATCTTCGTCAGCCTCGGAGAATCGATCACCGAACGCTCCGGCCGCATCAATCTCGGTCTCGAGGGCACGCTCGTCTTCGGCGCCATGACGGCCTATGCGGTCGCGGTCATGAGCAATTCGCCCTGGCTCGGCGTTCTCGCCGCCATGGCGACCGGCGCCGTCTTCGGCCTGATCCACGGCTTCATCTGCAAGTTCCCCAAGGTCAATGACATCGCCATCGGCATCGCCATGATGCAGTTCGGCCTCGGCCTTGCCTTCTTCCTCGGCAAACCCTTCATCCAGCCCGTCGCGCCGCACCTGCCCTCGATCGCGCTCGGCGGCTGGTCGAGTTCGCCGCAGATTCAGTCGGCACTGAATATCAACGTGCTCTTCATCATCGGCGCGCTTCTGGCGGTCGCCCTGTGGTGGGCCTTCAAGAACACCCGCGTCGGCCTCATCCTGCGCGTGGTCGGCGACAGTTCGGATGCGGCCCGCGCCATGGGTCTCAATCCCGACACCGTGCGGCTGCTGGCAACAGCCGTCGGCGGATCGCTCGCGGCCGTCGGCGGTGCCTATCTGTCGCTGTTCTACCCCGGCTCGTGGAACGAAGGCATCTCGTCGGGTCAAGGCCTGATGGCGGTGGCCCTGGTCATCTTTGCCCGCTGGAACCCGATCGGCTGTTTCCTCGCCGCCCTTCTCTTCGGCGGAGCCGGTGCGCTTGGCCCGGCGCTGCAATCGGTCGGCGTCACGCAAGGCTACTACCTGTTCTACGCCGCCCCTTACGTGCTCACCCTCGTCATCCTCGTTGTCACCTCCTCGCCCACCCGCTCGCTCGCCGGCGCTCCGGGCGCCCTGTCGATCACCAAATAGGAGCTTTCGCCATGAACACCCTTTCCAGCGCAGCGCTCACCGGTGAAAAGCTCAGCTATATCGACGCCGATCCCTATCCATGGCCCTATAATGGCGCGCTCCGCCCGGACAATACGGCCCTTATCATCATCGACATGCAGACGGATTTCTGCGGTCCCGGCGGCTATGTCGATCACATGGGCTACGATCTCTCGCTGGTGCAGGCGCCGATCGAGCCGATCAAGGCCGTACTCGCGGCCATGCGTGCCAAGGGATACCACATCATCCACACCCGCGAAGGCCACCGCCCTGATCTCGCCGACCTGCCCGCCAACAAGCGCTGGCGCTCGCAGCGCATCGGCGCCGGCATCGGCGATGCCGGTCCGTGCGGACGCATCCTGACTCGCGGCGAACCGGGCTGGGACATCATCCCCGAACTCTATCCGATCGAAGGCGAGGTCATCATCGACAAGCCCGGCAAGGGCTCCTTCTGCGCCACCGACCTCGAGCTGATCCTCAACCAGAAGCGTATCGAGAACATCGTTCTCACCGGCATCACCACCGATGTCTGTGTCTCCACCACGATGCGCGAGGCAAACGACCGCGGCTTCGAATGCGTGATGCTCACCGATTGCTGCGGCGCCACCGACTACGGCAACCATCTGGCCGCCATCAACATGGTCAAGATGCAGGGCGGCGTCTTCGGCGCGGTGTCCAACTCCAAGTCGCTGATCGAGGCCCTGCCCTGATGCCATCGCAGCGCGCCGCCCTCTACCGTGTGTCCGCCTCCGGCCCGGCCGATGTCTCCGGCGTCGAGGCGCTGTTCGAAAACGGACTCGATCCGAAAACCGTCGTCGCCGTACTCGGCAAGACGGAAGGTAATGGCTGCGTCAACGATTTCACCCGCGGCTATGCGACCAGCACGTTCGAAACCCTGTTTGCCCGCCATGGCGTCACCGGCGCTTCCATTGTCATGTCCGGCGGCACGGAAGGCGCGTTATCGCCGCACTGGACCATCTTTTGCCGCGATACCGTCGAGGCCAACCCGGAGCGGTCATTGGCCATTGGCGTTTCCCGCACGCCGGATATGGAGCCGGAAAAACTTGGACGACGTGGCCAGATCGAACTGGTGGCGGACGGCGTGCGCGAAGCCATGGCCGATGCCGGGATCGGCAACGCCGACGATGTCCACTTCGTCCAGATCAAATGCCCCCTATTGACGCTCTCGCGCGTGGCCGAAACGGAAGCGCGCGGAGAAACCACCGTCACCCGCGACACGCTGAAATCCATGGGCTTTTCGCGCGGCGCATCCGCGCTCGGCGTCGCCGTGGCGCTGGGCGAAATCGATCTGGAAGAGATTGCCGACAAGGACATCTGCAATCGCCTCGATTTTTACTCAGGGCGTGCATCGACATCGGCCGGCGTCGAGCTTGCCGATCACGAGATCATCGTGCTGGGCATGAGCGACAGTTGGTCCGGTCCGCTCGCCATCGACCATGCCGTGATGAAGGACGCAATAGATACGGCCTCGGTTCGAACAGCCCAACAGCGCCTCGCCGAAGGCAAGCTTGTAGCGGTGCTGGCCAAGGCCGAGCCCGATCCGACGGGGAAGGTTCGCGGACGCCGCCACACCATGCTCGACGATTCCGATATTTCCGCCACCCGCCACGCCCGCGCCTTCGTCGGCGGCGTGCTGGCCGGACTGTTCGGCATGACCGATATCTATGTGTCCGGCGGCGCCGAGCACCAGGGCCCACCCGGCGGTGGACCTGTCGCCATCATCGTGGAAAGGGCAACGAACCCATGAACAGCAACCAACCCGCCCCCCCGAAGACAAACCTTGAAAGGCAACAGCCATGATCGTTCAGGTTCGCGACACGCCGCTTCCGCAGGCCGGCAAGGCCGTCGGTATCCAGACCATCGGCATGACCATGCGCTTCGGCGGTTTTACCGCACTCGACAACGTCTCGATCGACGTTCCGGCCGGCACGTTTCACGCATTGCTGGGCGAGAACGGTGCCGGCAAGTCGACGCTGGTCAAATGCATCATGGGTTTCTATCATCAGACCTCCGGCTCGCTGTCGGTCGATGGCCGGGAAGTTTCCGTCCAGTCCCCCAGGGACGCCGCGACCTATGGGCTGGGCATGGTCTACCAGCAATTCACGCTTGTCCCGTCGCTGACCGGCGCTGAAAACCTGGTCATCAACCGCACCCACGTGCCGGCAATCATCAATTGGGCGAAGGAGCGCAAGGACCTTGCGGCCTTCATGGAGCGCATGCCCTTCAAGATCCCGCTTGACCGGCCGGTAAGCGAACTGGCGGCCGGCGAAAAGCAGAAGCTCGAAATCGTCAAGCAGCTCTATCTCGGCCGCAGCTTCCTCATTCTCGACGAGCCGACCTCTGTGCTGACGCCGGCCGAAGCCGACGAGATGCTCGGCCTCGTGCGCGGGATGACCGAGCGCGGCGAACTCACTGTTTTAATGATCAGCCACAAGTTCCACGAAGTCACGAAATTCACCGATGCCGTCACGGTTCTCAGGCGCGGCAAGATGGCCGGCAGCGGGCTGGTCAAGGACCTCACCACCAAGGACATGGCCGCGATGATGATCGGCGACGTCAAGCTCGCCGAACTCGACACCCGCCTGCCGGTACCCGCCGATGCCAGGCCGATCCTCGTCGTCAGCGACATCAAGGCGCCGGACCGGACCGGCCTGAAGATGATCGATATCGGCAACCTGACGGTCCACGCCGGCGAGATCGTCGGCATTGCCGGCATCTCCGGCAACGGCCAGAAGGAGCTTGCCGAAGTTCTCGCCGGCCAGCGACCGCCGGATGCCGGCAGTATCACCGTCAAGGGCGCGCTCTATGGCGCCACACGCCAGGAAACCCGCATCAACAACGTCCGCTTCATCCCGGAGGAGCCGCTCAACAACGCCTGCGCGCCGAAAATGACGGTCACCGAAAACCTCGCCTTCCGCACCTTCGACGTGAAGAAAGAGGGCGGCGACGCGCTCTGGCTCGACATGAAATCGATGCGCAAGCGCGCGGCGTCGCTGATCTCGGACTTCAAGGTGAAGACGGCGTCGCACTCATCGCCGATAGCTTCTCTCTCCGGCGGCAATGTCCAGCGTGCCGTGCTTGCCCGCGAACTGACGGGCGATGTCGATCTGCTGATCGTCTCCAATCCCTGCTTCGGTCTGGATTTCTCCGCCGTCGCTGAAATCCGCGCCCGCATCATGAAGGCACGCAACGCCGGCACCGCCGTGCTTCTGCTCTCGGAGGACCTGGACGAGCTTCTCGAAATGTCGGACCGCATCATGGTGATGTCGGATGGCAAGCTGGTCTACGAGACGCCGGCCCTGTCGGCCGACATTTCCGTGATCGGCGCGCATATGGCGGGGCATCACTGATGCCAGAAAGACTTACAGCAGAGATCAAGGCCGAACCCTTTGCCTTCCCGCTCAAGCGCGATGCGATTGCACTCATCGTCATCGACATGCAGCGCGATTTCGCCGAGCCAGGCGGCTTCGGCGCAAGCCTCGGCAACGATGTCGGCCGCGTCACGAAGATCGTTCCGGACGTCAAGAAGCTGATCGAAGGGTTTCGCAGCGCCGGCCTCCCCGTCATCCACACGATGGAATGCCACCGCGCCGACCTTTCCGACCTGCCGCCTGCCAAACGCAACCGCGGCAACCCGACACTGAAGATCGGCGACCAGGGGCCGATGGGCCGCGTCCTGATATCAGGCGAACCGGGTACGGCGATCCTCTCCGAACTGGCGCCGATCGACGGCGAAGTGGTGATCGAGAAGCCCGGCAAGGGTGCGTTCTACGCGACGCCGCTCGGCGACATCCTGAAGGCCAGAGGCATCGAGCAACTGGTATTCGCCGGCGTGACGACGGAAGTCTGCGTGCAGACGACCATGCGCGAAGCCAATGACCGGGGCTACGAATGCCTGCTCGCGGAAGAAGCGACGGAGAGCTATTTTCCCGAATTCAAAAGCGCCGCCATCGCCATGATCAAGGCCCAGGGCGCCATCGTCGGCTGGGTCGGATCGGTCGACGACATCATCGAAGGAATAGCCTGATGCCCGAAACGACACGCGAAAGCCTGACATCCGGCGGCTGGAAGACATTGCCGTTCGAACCCTTCCGCGAAGACGTGACGATCCACTGGATCCAGCCGTTCGAAAACGACCAGCCCGGCGTCGCGCTGTTGAAATACGAAGCCGGCGCCTCGGTCCCGCGCCACCTTCATATGGGTCTTGAAACCATCGTGGTGCTGGAGGGCACCCAGTCCGACGAGGCGGGCGACTATGGTCCGGGCAGCCTCGTCGTCAACAGGCAAGGCACCGAGCATTCCGTCTGGAGCGATACCGGCTGCGTCGTGCTGATCCAATGGGATCGCCCGGTGAAGATATTGCAGGAGGAGACGGTATGACCGGTTTCGAAACGGGGGAAACCCACCCCCCCTCTGTCGGCGACGCCGACATCTCCCCCTCAAGGGGGGAGATCACTACAAGCCTCGAAACCCTATAAGGAAAAAGAACAATCTCCCCCCTTGAGGGGGAGATGTCAGGAAGTGACAGAGGGGGGTGAGCCCACCCTATCCTCGGAGGTATCCGAGCCAATCACCCCGGGCGCGCGCCCTAAAGGTTGGCCAGCAGCTCGTTGATGCGGCTTTCGGCATCCGTCAGGGCAGCATCGACCTCCTTCTGGCCGGTGACGGCAGCGCCCATTTCCTCGCCGATAATATCCTGAATGGCGAACTGGCGCTGAACGGCGGATGGCAGCGGCGTGCCGAGCGTGGCAATCGGTGCCAGCGTGTCGCGGTGCGGCAGTGCCTTGAAGGCATCAGAGTCAAGCACGGCCTTGAAGGCCGGCAGATGGCCGGTGCGCGACCATTCGAAATCGTTATCGGCGAAGAACTTCAGGAACTTGCCGATGGCGGCGAGCTGTTCCGGCGTCCGGTCATCCTTGTTGGACACGGCCCAGGTGTGGCCATCGGCATATTGTGCCTTCTTGCCGCCAAAGAGCTGCGGATAGGGATAAACGGCATAGCCGCCCGAGTTCAGTGCCGTGCCTGCGGTTGCCGCGGAGGCATTGTAGTCGCCGACGACCCACGTGCCGTTCAACTGCACGCCGCCCTCGCCTGCCAGGAAAGCCTGGATGGCGGCACCATAATCCATGTTCTTGGTCGTGTAGTCCTTGTCGAAGATCGCCTTGTACAGCTCGAACACCTTCTTGGCTTCAGGCGTGTTCAGCTTCACTTTCGTCGGATCGGCGAAGAAGTCGGAATCCTGCTGGAAGAGATAGGTATAGAGATTGCGGGTGAATAGCGCGGTCTCGTTGGCCAGATTCTGGACGAAATAGGGCTTGCCCGTCTTCTGCTTGAACTGCTCGGCCTGGGCCAGAAGCTCGTCCACGCTCGTCGGAAGTATCGGCGTGCCGTCGGCATTCAGAAGGCCCGCCTGCTTGAACAGGCCCAGATTGATATGATAGAGCATCGTCCAGCTGTCGATCGGCAGGGCGTAGATCTTGTCTTCCTTGGTGACGCCGCCGCGGCCGGCATCGGTAAAGCTGTCCGGTGAAATTCCGACGGTTGCCAGCAACTCGTCGAGCGGCAGCAGCAGGCCTTTGGACTGGTAGTCCGACAACGCGGATTCATGCACGGTGACAATATCCGGCGGATCGCCGGCGGCGAACTGCGCCGTCAGCTGGTCGTAGCCCGGCCATTCGACCGTGGTCACGGTTGCCTTGATGTCCGGATTGTCGGCGTTGAACTTGTTGATCAGCGAGGTGATGATGCCGCATTCGCCGACAGCCTTGCTGACATCGGTATTGGTGCCGAAATCTGCGTCGCAAGCGCCGAAGAAGCGCTGCACCGAAATCTCGGTAACATCCTGCGCAAAGGCGGGCGACGCGCTCGCCATTGCCGCGACGGATGCCGCCGCCATGATCCATGATCTGAAATGCCGTGTCATGCTTGTCTCCTCCGTTGGTTTCGTTCCGTTGGTGCGGTCAAACCCTCTCCCAAGGGCCTGTCTTTCATGACCGGCGCAGCACGACTGTCCGCATCCGGCTATTGGCAAATGTCCAGGTGGCGTTAGCGCACGGCGGCGCCCGAGACGGCCGTGACGATATATTTCTGGAAGAACAGGTAGAGGACGAGGATCGGCGCACCGGCAAAGATCGCCTGCGCCATCAGGAAACCCAACCCTTCCGACTGCGCGAAATTGGTCTGCGTCGACGCCATGCCGACCGTCAGCGTGAACATGGTGTTCTTGGTGCCTGAAATTAGCGGCCAGAAGTAATCGTTCCACGACCACAGGAAGGTGAAGATGCCGAGCGTTGCCTGGGCAGGAACGGTCAGCGGCAGAAGCACCTTCCAGAAGATCTTGAAACGGCTGGCATTGTCGAGCAGTGCCGCCTCATCCAGTTCCTTGGGAATGGCGCGAAAATACTGCGTCATCAGGAACACGCCGAAGGGTGCGGAAAGCCCCGGCAGGATCAGCCCCTGATAGGTATTGTGCAGCTTCAGAATGCCGAAGATCTGGTGGCGCGCGATCAGCACCGCCTGTTCCGGCACGGCAAGGCCGAGAAGCACGACGACGAACAGGATATCGCGGCCGGGGAAATTCAGCCGCGCAAAGCCGTAGCCGGCAAGCGAGCAGAGAACCAGCGTGCCGATTGTCAGGCCGGTCGAAACGATGAGGCTGTTCAGGATCCAGCGAAATACCGACGAGTTCGCGAGGATATTGAAGTAGTTCATCACCGTGTAAGGTGTGCGGAAGACCGAGTTCGTATCGGCCATCAGCTCGGCATTGGCCTTCAGCGACAGCCCGATTACCCAGAGAACCGGAGCCAGCATGATCAGCGCGAAGATGATGACGAGCGCAAGCACGACACGGTCGCCGAACTCGCGTCCCATGATGCTGGTAGAGCGGACATTGCTCATCAGTTTTCTCCCCGTTTGCGCGTCAGCAGGAATTGCGCCATCGCGGCGATCAGGATCAGGACGAATAGTACTTCCGATGCGGCAGCCCCCATGCCAAGGTCCCAGCGCTTGAAGGCAACGTCGTAGATGTACATGACGATCGGCTTCGACGTGTTGTTCGGGCCGCCCTGCGTCATCAGCCGCGCCTGCCCGAACAGCTGGAACTGCATGACCACTTGGATGAGAACGACGAGAATGAACGTGCGCTTGATCGACGGCAGCGTGATCGACCGAAAGGTCTGCCAGCGGTTGGCGTTGTCGAGCGCCGCCGCCTCGTAAATCTCGCCCGGGATCTGCTGCAGGGCCGAGAGATACAGCATCATCGGCAGGCCGATGCACCACCAGATCGTGGCGATCGCAATGGCGATCATCGAAAGATCGGGGCTGGACAGGAACGCCGGTCCCGGCAGCCCGAACCAGCCATAGATCGTTGCCAACAGGCCGAAATCGGGAATGAACACGATCCGCCAGATCAGCGTAACGATGGTGACCGAGAGTACAGACGAGGAGAAGAACGCGGCGCGCAGGAAGGCGGCACTGCGCGTCTGGCGATTGAGCGCCAGGGCCAGAAACAGGCCCAGAAGCGCCAGCACGGGTACCGTCAGAAGCACGAAATAGAAGGTATTGCCGACCGACTGAAGGAAAATCTTGTCGCTGAACAGCCGCACATAATTGGCGATGCCGACGAATTTTCCGACGCCGAACGTATCGGCCTTGTGGAAGCTCAGCCAGATGCCCCAGATGAGCGGAAAGACCAGCATGGTGGCAAAGAAGAACAGATAAGGGGCGATGAACAGGGCATTGCGCCACTGCGACGCGTTGATATTGGCCGGCGGCGCCTTTTGCGCGGTCAATGCGCGTGAAGACCGGCCAACCTGCGAAGAGACCACCGCTTCAGCCATTGATCCCCTCCTCGCAATGCCAGGCACGGTCGGACGTGTCGAACAGGTGCACCCGCGATCCGTCGATCGACAGCGAAACCGTATCGTTGACGGCAACACGGCTGTAGCCGATGTCTTCGGCGACAATGACACTGCCATCCTTGAGCTTTGTGTAAACCAGCGTGCGCTCGCCGAGCCGCTCCAGAACATCGACCGTTCCGGTGGTCACGCCCTGCCCGTCCGCAACGACCCGAACCGCCTCGGCGCGGATGCCGAGCGTGAAATTGCCGGGGTCCAGCTTCATCGCCGGAATGGCCGTCTTCACCTGCGTGCCGTCGCCCAGCGTCACGGTCGCACCGCCGGTCTCCCCTCCTGCGACGCGCACCGGTACGAAGTTCATGGTCGGCGAACCGACGAACGTCGCAACGAAGCGCGTCGCCGGCCGGGAGTAGATCTCCATCGGCGTGCCGATCTGCTCGATCTTGCGGTTGTTCATGACGACGATGCGGTCGGCAAGCGTCATCGCCTCGATCTGGTCGTGGGTGACGAAGATCATCGTCGATTTCACCCGGTGCCGAAGCTGGGCAAGTTCAACGCGGGTACGGACACGCAACGCCGCATCAAGGTTGGATAAGGGCTCGTCGAACAGGAAGGCCTTCGGTTCCTTGACGATGGCGCGGCCGATGGCGACGCGCTGGCGCTGGCCGCCGGAAAGCTGCCCCGGCTTGCGCTCCAGGAGATGGCCGATCTCCAGCATGCGGCCGGCCTCGGCAACACGGGCGGAGATGACATCGGCGGCAACACCGATATTGCGCAGCCCGAAGGCCATATTGTCGGCAACCGTCATGTGTGGATAGAGCGCATAGCTCTGGAACACCATGGCGATATCGCGTTGGCCCGGCGGCAGGTTGTCGATGCGCTGGCCGTTGATGGAAATAGTGCCCTCGTCGACGCTTTCGAGACCTGCGATCATCCGCAGCAGCGTCGATTTTCCACAGCCTGAAGGCCCGAGAAACACCATGAATTCATTGGGATCGATGGAGAGCGACAAATGGTCGATCACCGTCGCAGCGCCAAAACGCTTGACCACGTCCTTGATCTCGATATGGGCCGTCACGTCAACCTCCCTTGCCGTGATGGAACGGTTCCGATCCGGTGCGGCGGCGAAAACGCCTGCCACGACCAACCCGGCCATTCCTCGGATTCTGCATGCCGCGACCTGGGTCTCCTCCCCGGTCTCGGCGCCTTCTCCGTGGCGCCGAGTATCTCCGAAACGAAACTCAAGTCAATATTTTTGATATACATCATAAATTATGATATACAGGTATCAGACCTTCACGCGGATGATCTGATAGGACAGCGGCGGCAGCGGCACCGACACGATGTCGCCCTTGACCGACGCGCCGGTTCCCTTGCGGGGCGCGACGTTGTCGGGCTTTTCAGCCATATTGACGGCGCGCAAATCCGCATGTGTCATCACCTGATGATCGAAGATTTCCGCCCGCTCGAAGCCGGCGAGACTGAATTCCGTCTCGATGCTGTCCGTCAGATGGCGATTGACCGCGAAGAAGGTAACCGTCTTGCCGTCCGCATCATGCACGCCCGCGACATCGACGAAGGGCACCTTATCGGCGACAGGCGCATCGTAGGTCGGCGAATTGACGGCCAAGTTGAGCGCCGTGCCACGGCCGAAGACCGAGGCGAAATAATAGGGATAGAAGATCGACTGCCGCCAGGCATCGCCGTTCGGCGCGGTCATGATCGGTGCGATGACGTTGACCAGCTGCGCGATGCAGGCGATGCGCACGACATCGGAGCGGCGGATGAAGGTGTTGAGGATCAGGCCGACCTGCAACACGTCCTCGAAATTGTAGATGTCCTCGAGGAGAGCCGGCGCATGTGGCCAGCCCTGGTTGCCTTCCAGAAGCGCCTTGTCCTGCTCCTTGGAATGGTACCAGACGTTCCATTCGTCGAAGGAGATGTAGACCTGCTTCTTCGAGCGCTTCTTCGCCTTCACATAATCGATGACGCCGGAAACCGTGACGATGTAATTGTCGAGTTCGACGCTCTGGGCCAGATAGTTCGCGGTGTCGCCGGCCCGGTTTTCGAAATACATATGCAGCGAGATGTAGTCGACCTCGTTGTAGGTATGTTCGAGAACGGTCGCCTCCCATTCCGGATAGGTCGGCATGTGGGCATTGGACGAACCGCAGACGATCAGCTCCAGCGAGCTGTCGAAGGCGCGCATGGCCTTGGCGGTTTCATGGGCAAGCCGGCCATATTCGTCGGCCGTCTTGTGACCGATCTGCCAGGGACCGTCCATCTCGTTGCCGAGGCACCAGAGTTTTGTGTTGAACGGCTCGGCGCGACCATTGGCGATACGCATGTCGCTCCACTTGCTGCCGCCGGGATGATTGACATATTCGAGGAAATTGCGGGCTTCATCCAGACCGCGCGAACCGAGATTGACGGCCAGCATCATCTCGGTGCCGACACTGTCGCACCAGTCGGCGAATTCGTGGATGCCGACCTGGTTGCTGTCGGACGTGTGCCAGGCAAGATCGAGCCGCGTCGGACGGTCTTCCTTCGGTCCGATGCCGTCTTCCCAATTGTAGGCCGAGACGAAGTTGCCGCCGGGATAGCGCACGACCGGAACCTTCAGTTCCTTGACGAGGTCGATGACATCCTTGCGCATGCCGTTTTCATCGGCGGTCGCGTGATCGGGCTCGTAGATGCCGGTATAAATAGCGCGGCCCAGATGCTCGAGAAACGAACCGTAGAGCCGATCGTCGATCTGCGAAATCACATAGTCCCGGTGTGCGACAACGGAAGCCTTCACGGCATGCCCTCCCTGAATAATCGTCTTTTGTGATATCAATCACTTTTGACGATAATAAAACGGAAGAAGCTGGCAGCGTCAAGCGATATAATTCAGAAAATCGGGTTTATATCCGTTATTTCGTTTTCAATCGCATCACGATGTCCTGGTCGTAATTGCCGAAGCCACGGCCGAAGATATTGATTCCGCCGGGATGTTTTGCATTTTCACGCACCGCGATGCGAAGCCGGATGGAGTGATGTTCGGAGAGGCGCAGATCGCTCAAGGCGACGTCGGAAATCTTCAGACCGTCAATGTAGGTGCCATCGCCAGCGATTCGCCAGTTCTTCAGCTTGCCGTATTGCGAGCCCTTGAGCTTCCACCAGTCCGGTGTGAAGACACCACGCTTGTCGCCATAATCGCCGGGGGACGTCCAAGTCGCGGCATCGACACCATTGACCGAAAGGGTGATGTCGGACGGCCAATCTGCGCTTGTGCCCGGCACTTCCGAGCTCAATTCCATTGCAAATTCAATCTCTTCGATCTGCGTATTGGTCAGGCGCGCATTGTTCGGAAACTGATATTCGACATAGCCGCGGGTAAACCAGATCAGCCCGGCTTTCATGCGGTCGGGGTCGAGAAACGTATCCGGCACATCGAGAAGGCCGATGATTCCGTCGACGGAACAGAGGCCGCAGGGGCCGGTGACCTCGCAGCTCGTGTAGAGCCCAAGCGGCATGGCAACCTCGATGCCGCTCGATTTCAGCGCCTTGATATCGTCCTTGAAGACGACCAGAACCTCGTCGAAATTCGAATAGCAGATCTTCTGGTTGCCCTTGCGCGCCTTCTGCGATTCCGTGCGGATCAGCCCGGCCTCTTCGAGAATCGCGACGTTGGTCGATACCGTGGACTGCGGCAGACCCAGGATTTCGGAGATTTCGTTGACGTTTTGCGGGCCTTTGACATGCAGGAGCTTGAGCATCGCGATCCGGGATGTCGAGGCCAGCCCCTTCAGGACCGCCATTCCCTCTTCCGGATCGATCACTAGAAAATTTCGGCTCATCAGTTCTTCCCGCGCTCGATCATCGCTGCTCCACCAGCAAAACCAATTAATATCAAAATAAATGATATGGTCAACGCCACTCTGTGAGCAACGACTTTCAAACCACAGGCTCGAAAACGCGCTAAAGGATCAGCAAGGCGCGCAGATCGTTGACATTGGTGCCGGTGGGACCGGGCACGAACAGGTCGCCGCTGGCGTTGAACGCCGTCCAGGCATCGTGCCGGGCAAGATGATCGCGAGGATCAGCACCCGCAGCCCGCATTCGTGCGATGGTAGAGCCATCGGCAAAGGCGCCGGCATTGTCCTCGGACCCATCGATGCCATCGGTGTCGGCGGCCAGCGCGTGAATACCGTCGATACCATCGATATCCAGCGCCAAGGACAAGAGGAGCTCGCTGTTGCGCCCGCCCTTGCCATAGGCATCGCCCGCGATCGTCACCGTGGTTTCGCCGCCGGAGAGGATGACGATGGGCTTCTGAAACGGCCGGTTGCGCAACGCCGTTTCCCTCGCGATCGCCGCATGCATGCGGCCGATGTCGCGCGCCTCACCCTCGATCGCATCGGACAGGACGACAGCCTCGACACCGAGCGACCGTGCCCTCGCCGCTGCTGCGTCGAGCGAAACACTCGCCGATGCGATGATGTGATGGCTGTGGCGGGCGAATGCCGAATGATCCGAACGGGGTGCCGCCGCCTGTTCTGATCGCAGATGCCGCATGACGGCGTCCGGCAGGGCCATCCCGTATCGGGCGACGATGGCAAGCGCATCCGCGGGCGTGGACATGTTCGGGAACGTCGGGCCGGAGGCGACAAAGGCGGGGTTATCGCCGGGCACATCGGAGACGATCAGGCTGACGACGCGCGCCGGTGCCGCGGCAAAGGCCAGCCGTCCGCCCTTGATGCGCGAAACATGCTTGCGCACCACGTTCATCGCCGAAATCGGCGCACCGGATGCGAGCAGTGCCTTGTTTACCGCGATCTCGTCGGCCAGTGCCAGACCGTCCGGAGGCGCCGGCAACAGCGACGAACCCCCACCGGAAATCAGGGCGACGACCAGATCGTCCGGCGTCAGCCCCTCGACCAGCCGCAGCAGCTCCGCCGATCCGGCAAGCCCCGCCTCGTCCGGCACCGGATGAGCCGATTGCAAAACCCGGATGCGCTTGCAGGCCGCGATCGGCCCGTGCCGCGCCACGACTGCGCCTTCCAACGGCCCGTCCCACAGGCTTTCGAACGCCGCTGCCATCTGGCTCGCCGCCTTGCCGGCGCCGACGACGATCATCCGCCCCTTGGGCTTTTCCGGCAGATGGGCGCGGATGGCCGCGAGAGGATCGGCAGCTTCGACCGCCGCCGTAAACAGGCTTGCCAGAAAGTCCCTGGGGTCAGGCGTCATATGCAGTCAGCCCGCAATGTCGAAATCATAGACGAAGACGCCGTCGACGCCGCCTTCGGTGGCGGCAACGATCCGGCCGCCGGCCTTTTCATGATCGGGATGAACGAGATAGGCGTCCCGCGCGCCAGCATCCTTGAAGTCGATGATGAAGCCGCCATTGTAGGACTTGCCAAGCCCTTCGGGGCTGACATTGGGGCCGATATCGATCGAAAGATAGCCCGGGACGTGTGCTTTTAGTGCGGCGATGTCCGAGAGGATAGACACTCTCTCGGCATCCGAAACGCTCGCCTTGAAACGGATGAAGACACAATGGCGGATCATGGCGGAACTCCTATCGGATATCGGCGCGCGCTCGCGGCCGCTGGTCGTTGCGTTCGTGGGAGAAGATCGCCGCCGGCAAGGGCTGCCGGTCGCGGATGATGTCCGATCCCTTTTCACCCATCATGATCGTCGGCCCGTTGGTATTGCAAGAGGGAACGCGCGGCATGACGGAACTGTCGCAGACCCGCAAACCTTCAAGCCCGTGGACCTTGAGATCAAGACCGACGACGGCATCGGAGCCCGTGCCCATCTTGCAGGTACCGACGGGATGATGGTCGGTCTTGGCGCTGGCACAGCCGTAATCGAACATCTCCTCGTCCGTCATCACCTTCGGCCCTGGTAGCCGCTCCGCCATGACGAACGGTTTCAATGCGGCCTGCTGGAGGATTTCCCGGGCGATCTTCAAACCCTCGATCGACATTTTGCGGTCATGCGCGTCTTCCCAGTAGTTCGGATCAATCAAGGGAGCCGCCGCCGGATTGGAGGATGACAATCGCACCGTGCCGCGCGAGCGCGGATGCAGATAGGCGGAATTGAGCGTCACGCCTGCATTCTTCAGCTTCTCGACGCCAGCCTCGATGCCGGAGCCGAGGCCCAGATGGAACTGGATATCCGGCGAGCGCGCATTCGGGTCGGCATACCAGAAACCGCCGGTCTCAAACAGCGACGAGGCGACCGGGCCGGAGCGGAACAGCACATATTGCAGACCCGCCCAGATCGACCGGTGCCACTTGGCGACGCCGTCATAGGTATGATCGCCGGTGCATTCTGAAATGACGAAGAGATCGAGATGATCCTGCAGATTGCTGCCGACGCCGGGCAGATCGTGCTTCACCTCGAGCCCGACGGAGCGCAAGTGATCGGCCGGGCCAATGCCGGATTGCTGTAAGAGCTTCGGCGAGCCGATGGCGCCGGACGTGACAAGCACTTCGCGCCCGGCCCGGATGATTTCCAGGCCCTTGGAGGTCGCAACCTCGACGCCGACCGCGCGCGTTCCCTCAAGCACGACCCGTGTCACCAGCGCCCCGAGCCGAACAGTCAGGTTCTTGCGGCCCTTGATCGGGCTCAGATAGGCAAGCGATGCGGACGACCGGCGGCGGTTGCGCTGGGTCAACTGGTAGAAGCCGATACCGGCCTGCTGTTTGCCGTTGAAATCGTGATTGTAGGGAATGCCGAGTTCCTGCCCCGCGCGGATATAGGCATCGCAGATCGGCAGGCCGGAAGCGGGCATGGAAACGCCGAGCGGTCCGCCATAGGTATGATAATCGTCGGCGAAACGCTGGTTGTCCTCGGCGCGCTTGAAATAGGGCAGAACGCTGCGGTAGTCCCAACCCGTGCAGCCGTCCTCGCTCGCCCAGAGATCGTAATCGACCGCATTGCCGCGCGTATAAAGCTGCGCATTGATCGAGGAGCCGCCGCCGACCACCTTGGCCTGGGTATAACGCATCACCCGACCCTTCATGTGCTTCTGCGGCACGGTCTCCCAGCCCCAGCTGGCAACACCCTTGGTCATCTTGGCAAACCCGGCCGGCATGTGGAACAGCGGGTGCCAGTCGCTGCCGCCCGCTTCGAGCAGCAGCACCTCGACGTCCGCATCCTCGGTCAGCCGGTTGGCGAGAACGCAACCGGCTGGTCCTGCGCCGGTGATGATGTAGTCGTAGGTCATGTCAGCGTCCTCAAAAGTCAATTATCGAGGGGATGCCTGCCCCTCACTCTAGCCCTCCCCCCGCAAGCGGGGAGAGGGGACGACGGAGTTTGCCGCTTGTTCCTTCTCCCCGTTTGCGGGGAGAAGGTGACCGATAGGCCGGATGAGGGGCTGAGCCACAAACCCGCCTGTTCCCTACAGCCTTCCGATCGACAGCCCGCCATCCGCATGGATCACCGATCCGGTGGCAAAACCGAAACCGCCGCTGGCAAGGGCTGCGACCATCCGGCCGATATCATCCGCCTCGCCCCAGCGCTTCATCGGCACCAGACCATCGGCAATCAGCGCATCGTATTTTCCTGAAACACCGGCCGTCATATCCGAGCGGATGATGCCGGGCCGCACCTCGAAGACGGAGATGCCGGCGTCTGCCAGCCGCAGAGCCAGCCCTTGCGAAAAGGCGGCGAGTCCCGCCTTGCTCATGCAATAGTCCAGACGCTCGGGCGAAGTCAGCGTTGCGGAAACGGAGGTGATGTTGATCACCGAGCGGCTCGCGGCAGATTTGGTTGCGAGCATCGCCTTCACCACGGCCTGCGTGAAAAACACCGTGCCGCGCAAGTTCGTCGCAACGATCGTATCGAAATTTTCCGGCGACAATTCCAGGAAATCACCACGCACCACTGACGCCATGCCCGCATTGTTGACGAGGCAATCGATGGAGCCGAATTGCCCCAGAACCGCATCGACCGTCGCCTGATGGCCGGAAAGATCGGAGAGGTCCGCCTTCAGAAAGATCGCTTTGGAACCCAGAGCAGCGAGTTCATCCAGCACGGAGCCGACCTGATCAGCTTCGCCGATACCCGTAATGGCGATGTCGAAGCCGCCTTTCGCCAAGGCCCTGGCAATGCCCAACCCGATACCGCGACGGCCGCCGGTGACGATGGCAACGGGGCGCTTGTGACCGGTCATGCCGCCAAATCCTTTGAAACAATGTGATCGGCAACACGCAGCGCCTGCGCCGCCACCGTCAACGCCGGATTGACCGCCGCCGATGTCGGCAGGCAGCTGGCATCGACCACAAACAGGTTCTGGTGATCGAACGCCCGGCAATAGACGTCGAGCGGCGCCAACGCCGGATCATTGCCCATCTTCACCGTGCCGCACTGATGCGATGGCGTGCGCTTGTCGAACGGCCGCGACAGCACGATCGGAAATCCTGCCGCCCGCAAGGCCTGCTTCAGCTTCTTCACCAGCATCAGATGCGCGTCCCAGTTGGTCCGCACCCATTGCAGCACGATGCGCTCGCCATCGACCATGATCCGGCTTTCCGGATGCGGGATATCCTCGCTCATCGCGTAGAAATCGATCGCGTGTTTCGAGACCTGATTGAGCAGCCATTCCGGCATGGACGGAATGTTCGCCTTCAGGATCGGCCCGGAAATACGGCCAAGAAGCTGGACATTGCCGAGCGGCGGACCACCCTCGCCATCCGAGAGATAATAATCGTTGAAGCCGAAAGTCTTCTGGTAGATTGAGGTGTTCCTGAAGAACGGCGAGATTGCCAGCACTGCGCTCGAATTGTGGTTCATGAAATTGCGGCCGACCTGATCCGAACTGTTGGCAAGCCCCTTCGGATTGGCCGCATTGGCGGACCGCAGCAGCAGCACCGACGACTGCACGGCGCCGGCGGACAGGATGACCAGCTTCGGCGACACCGTCTGCTCGACGCCGTCCTTGATATAACGCACCGTCTCGATGCGCTTGCCATCCGCTGCCGTCTCAAGCCGCGTCACTCGCGATCCGGTCTGTAGCCGCACATTCCCATGTTGCAAGGCGATCGTCAGCGCCGCCGTCTCGGCATCCATCTTGCCGTCGAAGCTGTTAGGATGCGCATCCCATGGCGTCTTTGCCTTGGCGAGCCACTTGTCGATATCGACGCCCAGCGGCAGCGAATAGGGATGCAGCCCGTTGCGCTTGAGTTTCTCGCGGACCGACGCGATCGGCGGCTCGTCGGCAACCGGGGGAAAGGCATAGGGTTGCGAATGCACAGGCTCGGTCGGATCCTGCCCGAGAGCCCCGCGCACCTGATAGAGCTGCTCGGCCCGGCTGTACCAGGGTTCCAGCTCCTCATAGGCAAAGGGCCAGGCTGGCGAGACGCCTTCCAGATGAGCCATCTCGGCAAAATCCTCGCGGCGGTAGCGTACCAGCACCGCACCGAAGAATTTCGAATTGCCGCCGACATTGTAGTAGTTGCCGGGGTTGAAGCCCTTTCCGTCGGTTTCGTACCAGAGTTCTTTCGGTCGGAAATGGCCGCGTTGAAAAATCGCCCGCTGGTCGCGGTTCTCTGGGCGGTCTTCGATATGACCTCCGGCCTCAAGAATGAGGATTTCCGCACCCGAACCGGCAAGGGCCGACGCGACCGTTGCTCCGCCAATGCCGGAGCCGATGATGACAATATCGGACTGCTTCATCATGACAGAACTCAGCCGATGCGCTGCTGGCTTTGCGGATCGAAGAACACCGCCTTGTCCAGGTTGAAGGCAAGCCGGGCGGTCTGGCCGGGCGCGATGCGGGCATCGGCGCGCAGGCGGGCCACGACCTCCTTGCCGCCGAGCTTGGTCACGGCGAACGTGTCGGAACCGGCAGGCTCGACGACGTCGATCAGGCAATCGCCTTCAAACAGGGATTTCGCATTGCGGTCGGCGCCATCCGGATCGGTCAGGGCTTCTGGCCGTATGCCGAAAATGACCTGCTTGCCGGAATAGGCGGCCAGACCGCCGATCTGCGGCACCGGCACACGCAAGGGTTCGGCTTCCGGACGCAGCAGCGAAACATGCAGGTCATTGCCGCCGCCTTCGATCGTCGCGGTCAGAAGGTTCATCGCAGGCGAGCCCATGAAATCAGCGACGAACAGGTTCTTCGGATTGTTGTAGATCTCGGCCGGCGTGCCGAACTGCTGCACCTCGCCATCACGCATGACGGCGATCTTGGTCGCCAGCGTCATTGCCTCAATCTGGTCGTGCGTGACGTAGACGATCGACGTGCCGGTCGCCTGATGCAGCCGCTTGATCTCGATGCGCATGTCGACGCGCAGCTTGGCATCGAGGTTGGACAGCGGTTCGTCGAACAGGAACAGCTTCGGATCGCGCACCAGTGCCCTCCCCATGGCAACACGCTGGCGCTGGCCGCCGGACAGCTGGCTCGGTTTGCGGTCGAGCAGATGGGTGATCTGCAGAACTTTAGCCACTTTGTCGATGGCCTTCTTGCGTTCCTCGACCGGCACACCGCGCATCTCCATGCCGAAGGAGATGTTCCCGGCAACGGTCATGTTCGGATAGAGCGCGTAGGACTGGAACACCATGGCGATATCGCGCTTGGACGGATGCAGGTCGTCGATCGCCCGTCCATCGACGCGGATCGTGCCCTCGGTGATCGTTTCAAGCCCGGCAATCGTGTTGAGCAACGTGGACTTGCCGCAGCCGGACGGGCCGACGAGTACCAGAAAACCACCCTTCTCAAGCTCAAGGTCGATGCCCTTGAGGATTTCCAGAGAGCCGAAACGCTTTCTGAGACCGGATATTTCGAGGAAAGCCATGTGTTATCCTTTGACGGCGCCCGCCATCAGTCCGCGTACGAAATAGCGGCCGGCGAGAACGTAGACGAGAAGCGTGGGCATGGCGGCGATCATCGCGGCTGCCATGTTGACGTTGTATTCGACCACCCCGGTCGAGGTGTTGACGACGTTGTTCAAAGCCACCGTCATCGGCATGGATTCACCGGTTCCGGCATAGGCCGAGGCAAACAGGAAGTCGTTCCAGATATTGGTGAACTGGTAGATCACCGTGACGACGATGATCGGCAGCGAATTCGGCAGCATGATCCGCCGGAAAATCTGAAAGAAACCGGCGCCATCGACCTGCGCGGCCTTCACCAATTCGGTCGGGAAAGCCTCGTAGAAATTGCGGAAGAACAGCGTCGTGAAGCCGAGACCATAGATGACATGGACCAGCACCAGATTGACCGTCGGATTGCCGAAACCGAAGCGGAAACCGGTCGCGTTTTGCAACGTGATACCGAAGCGTCCAAGGCTGCCGAGAATGGTCGCCATCGGCAGAAGCACCGACTGAAACGGGATGAAGCAGGCAAACAGCATCATACCGAAGACCAACGTGTGGCCGCGGAAGCGCCACTTGGTCAGCACGTAGCCGTTGAGTGCGCCGAGAATCGTCGAAATCAGCACGGCCGGAATGACCATCTTCAGCGAATTCCAGAAGTAGCCCTTGATACCGGCGCAGGTGAGACCGACGCAGGTCTCGCCCCAGGCCTTCACCCACGGCTCGAAGGTCGGTGCGCTCGGCAGCGACAGCATGTTGCCGTTCTGGATTTCGTCCATCGTCTTGAAGGATGTGACCAGCATCACGAACAGCGGCATGAGATAGACGATGGCGAAGAATGCCAGAAGCCCGTAAATGACGACCCGGTTGAACATCCGTGCGCCATTGCTGCGCCGCGCCGCCGTGCCCGAGGAGACGATCGCGCTCATCGTGATTTCTCCCGCAGTTCAGAATAGAGATAAGGCACGATGATCGCCGAGATCGTCATCAGCATGATGATGGCGCTGGCCGAGCCGACGGCCATTTCGTTGCGCTTGAACGTGTATTCGTACATAAAATTGGACGGCAGCCAGGCAGAACCGCCGGGGCCGCCCGATGTCAGCGCCACCACGAGGTCGTAGGACTTGATCGCCATATGGGCGAGTACGATGAAGGCGGACAGGAAGACCGGGCGCAGCAACGGAATGATGATGCGGCGATAGAGCTGGATCGTCGTCGCGCCATCGATCTGCGCCGCCTTCATGATCTCGCCGTCGATGCCGCGCAACCCTGCCAGAAACATCGCCATGACGAAACCGGAGGCCTGCCAGACACCGGCGATGACGACGGTATAGATCACGAAATCCTTGTTCTTGATCCAGTCGAAATGAAAGCTCGTCCAGCCCCATTGATGCAGCGTCTGCTCGAGACCGAGACCCGGATCGAGGAACCACTTCCAGGCAACGCCGGTAACAATGAAGGACAGCGCCATCGGGTAGAGATAGATCGGCCGCAGCAGCCCCTCGCCGCGGATTTTCTGATCAAGCAGGATAGCGAGGAACAGGCCAAGGCCCAGGCAGATGCCGATATAGAGAAAGCCGAAAATGCCCATATTGGTGATCGAGGTGTACCAGCTGGAGGGCGGGTCGCTCTCGAACGTCCAGCGCCACAGCCGTTGATAGGCGCGCGCACCCGTGATCGCATAGGACGGAAACGTCTTGGAATTGGTGAAGGACAGGTAGCCCGTCCAGATGATGAAGCCGTAAACGAAGACCAGCGTGATGACGAAGCTTGGCGCCAGCACGATCTTCGGCAGCGCATCCTGCAGCCGGGAACGCAAGGAGGTCCGCGTCGAGCGCTCCGGCGTCAGGCTGATTTCGGGGGTAGTCACAGTGCTCATGAAAA
This sequence comes from Rhizobium herbae, assembly GCF_017873135.1. Taxonomy (GTDB): domain Bacteria; phylum Pseudomonadota; class Alphaproteobacteria; order Rhizobiales; family Rhizobiaceae; genus Pararhizobium; species Pararhizobium herbae. The sequence continues at coordinate 128,209 of NZ_JAGGJV010000010.1, forward strand.
TCGTCCCCTCCCAGGGCCGTCATCGGCATTCGTGTCTGGAAACCTCCCCCGCTTTGGCGGGGAAGGTTCCTGTTCAGCGAACGATCAGCGTGCGTCGTCGATCGCCTTGACGAGTTCCGTAACGGCTTCGTCGGAGGTCTTGATCTGGCCGTGCACGAACTTGGACACGACGTCCTTATAGGCATTGGCTATCGCCGGAGGTGCACCGTAGCCCTGGGCCAGCGAGCCGAACAGCGTGCCGCCGTCGTTCGCTGCCTTCAGGTCGGCGATGCCCTTCTTGCCGCAGGCGTCGAAATCCGTGTCCGGAACGTCGGTCCGGGCAGGAACCGAACCCTTGACGACGTTGAACGCCGACTGGAAGCTCTTCGACAGGGTTGCGGTCGCAAGCGCGACCTGGGCAGCCTTCTGGTCGTCCGGAACGTTGAACATGCCGAACATGTCGGAGTTGTAGATCACGCTGCCGTCGGTGCCGGGGAAGCGGTAGCACAGGAAGTCCGTATCCGGGGTTTTCTTGGCAGCGACGAATTCGCCCTTTGCCCAGTCGCCCATGACCTGCACGAGGGCATCGCCCTTGATGACCATGGCGGTTGCCAGGTTCCAGTCGCGGCCCGAGAAGTTCGGATCAACATATTTGATGATCGTTGCGAGGTTATCGAACGACTTCTTCATCGTGTCGGACTTGAGCGACTCTTCGTCGAGATCGTTGAAGGCCTTCTTGTAGAATTCAGGACCGCCCGTGGAAAGGACGATCGAGTCGAACATCGTGGCTTCCTGCCAGTTCTGACCACCCAGAGCCAGCGGGATGACGCCTGCAGCCTTGGCCTTGTCGAGCAGGGCAACCAGGTCTTCGAAGGTCTTGGGCTCAGTGCCGCCGATCTTGTCCATCACGGCCTTGTTGATCCACAACCAGTTCACCGAGTGAACGTTGACCGGCGCAGCAACCCATTTGCCGTCATAGACCGAGAACTTCTGCAGCGCTGCCGGAACTGACTTGTCCCAGCCTTCCTTGACGGCCGTTTCGGTGAGGTCGCCCATCACACCGGCAGCCGCATAGTCGAGTACGGTATAGCCGAGCATCTGCGAGGCTGTCGGATAGGTGCCTGCGGCAACCATGGCCTTCAGCGCGGTCATGGCGGCATCGCCGCCACCACCGGCAACCGGCACGTCCTTCCAGGCAAAGCCTTCCTTGGCCAGGTCGCCCTTGAGGACGTTCAGAGCAGCCGCTTCGCCGCCCGACGTCCACCAATGCAACATCTGAACTTCCTTGACATCCTCGGCATGGGCCGCAAGCCCGCAGCCTGCCACCATCAAAGCCGCCATTGCCGTCGTCGTCATAAACTTGCGCATCGTAATCCTCCCGGTTGCAAGTCATCGAGGCGGAATCTCCTCCCGCCGTTGAGTGCCGTCCCGCTCCCAAAAACGGGGTAGCAATATATCTGCGGCACACGCCGCTGGACAATTTAAAACGTTATAAATACCCGCAAGTCAAGCCGGTGCCAGTGTTTTGAGCTAAGGAAAGAGAACACATTGAATTTGCTGTTTTATAAGCAGAAATCCCATGCTGCATCGCAGCAAGAATTAACCGCGAAAACGCATTTATAACGTTTGCACAGCATGCATTGCGCATCCGTTTGTCCCGCGTTACAAAGCGGCTCGTGCTCGCGTATAGAAAGAATGTCATTGGCAGACACTCCCAAACCCATGGCGCCGGAACAAACCACGGCCCGACACGTCCGGCCAACGCTGCGAACGATCGCCGATCTCACCGGATTTGCGGTCACCACCGTATCGCGCGCGCTGAGCAACGCGCCGCAGATTTCGGCCGAGACCCGCAAGCGCGTCCAGGAGGTTGCAGCCGAGATCGGCTACCTGCCGGATCGCGCCGCCCAGCGGCTGAAGACCGGCCGGACCAATGTCATCTGTGTCCTGCTCGATCCGCACGAGGAAATCCTCGGTTACGGCATCTCGCTGATGCACGGCCTTGCCAAGGCGCTGAGAGACACGTCCTATCACCTGATCGTCATGCCGAACTTCATCAGCGGCGCCAATATCGACGCGGTCCGCCACATCGTGCGCAACGGCATGGCCGATGGCCTGATCTTCTCGCGCACTGAACCCTTCGATCCGCGCGTCCGCCTGCTGCTCGAAAACGGCTTCCCGTTCGTCACCCACGGCAGGACCGAATTCACCACCCCGCATCCGTATGTCGACTATGACAATTTCAGTTTTGCCTATGAGGCAACCAAGCGGCTGATCGCCCGCGGCCGCCGCAAGCCGATGATCATCCTGCCGCCAAAGCGCATGACCTTCTCGCAGCATCTCCTGCATGGATTCATGACCGCGGTGCGGGAGGCCGGCGTCGCCTACGAGATCCCCGACGAGATCGATCTCGACTGTCCGGTCGAGCAGATCCGCGATTACATGAGCCGCCGTGCCGGGCAGCCCGACGCCCCCGACGGCTTTGCCTGCGGCGGCGAAGTTTCCGCGCTCGCAACCATTACCGGCATGAGCGACCACGGCCTGACGCTTGGGCTCGAATACGACATCGTCGCCAAGCGGACCTCGAAGCTCTTGAGCCAGATCCAGCCGAAGGTCGAGACGATCTACGAGGACCTGACCGATACCGGCGAACAGATGGGCCGCGTCCTTCTTGCCCGGATCGCGGGTGATGAGACGGCCGAGATGCAGGTACTGCTCAGGCCGCAGATCGGCTTTCCGGCGGTGTGATACGAAGGGGCTGTTGGCTATCCCCGTGGAGTTTACCCCCCTCTGTCGGCGACGCCGACATCTCCCCCTCAAGGGGGGAGATTGGCCGCTGGCTCTGTCGGCACAAGGGAAAAGAACGATCTCCCCCCTTGAGGGGGAGATGTCCCACAGAGACAGAGGGGAGTAAGTGTCCCCGAATTCAGTCGAATTGAAAGAACGGGAAGCAGCGCCCTGCTCCAGATTTAAATTCAATTCCTGCATCACGCCCTCCTTTCCCTTCATCGCCTCAGTCAATCCATCTTACCCGCGCGGCATCCACCAGCCGGTGCGGCCGCCGATATGCATGTTGAGCGTCTTGGTCTCGGTATAATCCTCCACCGCATGACGGCCGAGTTCGCGGCCGAGGCCGGACTGGCGATAGCCGCCGAATGGCAGTTCCGAGGCGCCATCCATGAAAGTGTTCATCCAGACCGTACCGGCCCGCACCTTGCGGCCCACCGTCAAGCAGGTATCGAAATCGCGGCTCCAGACGCCGGCCGACAAGCCGTAATCGATGGAGTTGGCAAGGCGGATCGCCTCGTCGGTGGTTTCGAAGGTCAGCACGGACAGGACAGGACCGAAGACCTCTTCGCGGGCCACGGCCATGTCCGGTGTCACCGACGACAGAATAGTTGGCGACATGAACTGGCCGGAGCCGAGATCCAGCGCTGCGCCGCCATGCGAGACCGTCGCGCCTTTGCCGGAAGCGGCCGAGACATAACCGACGATCTTTTCCAGATGCTGCGGCGTGATGATCGCGCCGACCTGAGTTTGCGGATCGAGCGGATCGCCGACCTTGACCTTGGCCGACATTGCCGCGATGCGGGCGATGACATCCTGCGCGATCTCCTTGTGAACGATCAGCCGAGAACCGGCATTGCAGCATTCGCCGGCATTGAAATAGGCGCCGAACACGGCGGCATCGATGAAATCGTCGAGATTGGCATCCGGAAAGACGATCTGCGGGTTCTTGCCGCCAAGTTCCAGCGAAACCTTCTTCAGCGTCTGCGCCGCATTGGTCATCGTCAGCTTGCCGACACCGGTCGAGCCGGTGAAGGAAATCATGTCGACATCCGGGTGCGAGGTCATGATAGCGCCGACATCCGGGCCGGTGCCGGAGATGATGTTGACCACACCGGCCGGAACACCGGCGGCCTCGAGGATTTCGCCCAGCACCAGCGTCGAGCCGGAGGTAAGTTCGGACGGCTTGACCACCGTGGTGCAGCCGGCGGCCAGCGCGAAAGGCAACTTCTGGCTGACGATCAGGAACGGAAAATTCCACGGCGTGATGATCGAGACGACGCCGATCGCTTCGCGCAGCACGACACCGAGCGTGCCGTCGCCGAGCGTATTGTAGCTTTCGCCATGCAGATCACGGGCAAGGGCCGCGGCATAGCGCCAGATATCGGCAGCACCGCCGAGTTCCCCCTTCGCCTGGCTGATCGGCTTGCCGGATTCGATGCAGTCGAGATAGGCGAGTTCATCGGCACGCGCCGCAATCATGTCGGCCGCCTTGAGCAGGATCAGCGAACGCTCGGACGCCGTCATGCGCGGCCAAGGACCATCATCGAAGGCTTTGCGCGCGGCGGCAATCGCCCGTTCGGCATCGGCTTTCGTCGCAGCCTGATAGCGGCTGACGGTAACGCCGTGACCCGGCGCCACGCGCTCTAGCGTCCTGCCTTCGGCCGCATTGCCCCATTTGCCGTCGATCAGCATCTGGAACTCGCGCACCTTTGTATCAGTCAAAGCCTTGGGCTTCACCAGAACCGTCATTACCATTCTCCCTTGAATTCCGCGGGGCGCTTGTCCGTAAAAGCCGCGACGCCCTCTTTCATGTCGCCGGTCTTGGCGGCCAGGATCGACCCCAGCGCCTCGACGGCGGTTCCGTTGTCTTCGCCGTTGGCAGACGCAATCATCAACTTGCAGATTTCGAGCGCGGCTGGCCCGCGCTTGGCGATGCGATGGGCATAATCCCGGGCCATGCTCATCACCGTGCCGGTTCCGGCCACCGCGTCAATCAGACCCAGATGCCGTGCCTCGTCGGCGGAGAACATCTCGCCGCCCAGCACCATCCGGCGCACGACCTGCGCCCCGAACCGCTTGACCAGGCGCTGCGTACCCGACCAGCCCGGCACCATGCCGAGGCTCGTTTCCGGCAGGCCGATCTTCACCTGGATTTCCGCAATGCGGATATCCGCCGCCGCCGCCAGTTCCAGCCCACCGCCGAGCGTGTGGCCGTTGATCGCGGCGATCACCGGCATGCGCAGCGTCGCCAATCGTTCAAATACCCGGTGGCCGAAGCGCACCCATTGATGACCGAACTCATTCGGACTCATCGCGCCCCAAGCCTTGATGTCGCCACCGGCGGAAAAGGCCTTGCCCTCCCCCGTCAGGATGACCACGCGGATATTGGCATCCGCTTCGACCGTATCGCAGGCCGCAGAAAGCGCTTTCAACATGTCGATATCGAATGCGTTCAACTTGTCCGGCCGGGCAACCGTCAGGATGGCAATCGCATCCTCAACTTCGATCCTGATCCGTTCATCAGACATGTGCCGCCCCTTCCAGTGTCCGGATAGGCTTTTGCGGCAGCGTCAGGCCGATCGGCGCTTCATGGAACAGCGCCATGTCCATGACCTTGAGCTTGTCGGAAACGATCAGCGGAAATTCCGACTGGTCGAGAATATGCGCCTGCAAATCGACGCCCGGCGCGATCTCGGTGAGCATGATGCCCTGCGGCGTCAGCTTCAGCACGCAGCGCTCGGTGACATAGGTGATGTCCTGCCCCTGTTCGACAGCGCGGCGACCGGAGAAGGTGACGTGCTCGACCTCGTTGACCAGCTTCTTCAGCTTGCCCTCTTTCTCGATTACCAGCTTGCCCTCGGCCATGGAGAGCTTCGCACCGGCATTGAACATGCCGGAGAAAACGATCTTCTTTGCCCGTGCCGTGATATCGACGAACCCGCCCGCCCCTGCCGTCACATGCGGCCGGAAGGAGAGTTTCGAAACATTCACCGAGCCGTCCCTGCCGATTTCGAGGAAGGACAGCAGCGAGGCATCGAAGCCCGCCCCCTGAAAATAGGTGAACTGGTAGGGCGACGGCATGAAGGCGTCGGCATTCGACGCGCAACCGAAGGCAAAATCGAGCAGCGGCACGCCGCCGACCGCACCCTGTTCAATCACCCAGGTGACCGAGCCATGCAGCCCCTCTTCCAGCAGGACACGCGGCACATTGGCCGAGATACCGAAGCCGAGGTTGACGCAGCTTCCACCTTGCAACTCCTGAGCAACGCGGCGTGCAATGACCTTCTGAATATTGAATTCGGGCACGCGAAAACTGTCGAGCGGCCGGAAGATTTCGCCAGAGATCGCCGGATCGTAATCCGTCAGCGTCGTCTGCTTCTGGTCGGGATCGACGATCACATAGTCGACCAGCATGCCGGGCACGCGCACGTCGTGCGGCTTCATCGAGCCGGATTTGGTGATGCGCTTGACCTGCGCGATGACGATGCCGCCATTGTTGCGAGCCGCCAATGCCTGGTCGAGACCACCAAGATAGGCGCCCTCGTGCTCATAGGTGAGGTTGCCGCGCTCATCGGCGGTGGTCGCCCGGATAATCGCCACCTGCGGCACGATCGCCTTGAAATAGAGCCAGTCCTCGCCCTCGAACTCGATCTTCTTGACGACAGGTTCTGCGGCAGCCGACGCATTCATCGCACAGCCCTGCCGCGACGGATCGACGAAGGTATCGAGGCCGATCTTGGTCAGCACGCCCGGACGTTTGGCGGCGGCTTCGCGGTGCATGTCGAACAGCACGCCGGAGGGGATATTGTAGGCGGCAACCTCGTTGTTGCCGATCATCTGCCAGATCAGCGGTGGTTCCGATGTCGAAGGGCCGGAGGGATAGGAGCCGCCGATGATCTTCTTCAAGAGGCCCTTTCTGGCAATGTGGTCGATACCCTTGATGCCGCTCATGTCGCCGGCGGCAATCGGGTGCAGCGTCGTCAGATCGCGCGGATGGCCGGTCGCATCGAAGCGCTCGCCGATCGCCTTCAGCATCAGATCCGGGCACCCGAGACCGCTCGACGACGACACGGATACAACCGCTCCGTCGGGGATCAGGGAGGCTGCCTCAGCCGGGGTGATGATATGCTTGCTCATGGAAATGCTCTCAAAGTCCGGTTTCGATCGCGACCGTGCCGCCGGTCTGCGCTGATTTCATCACAGCAAGCCCCGTGGCCAGCGACCAGACGCCATCCTCGCCGCCGCAGAGCGGCTTGCCCTTGCCGGCGATCGCCGCATCGAAGGCAAGAAGGGTGTTTTCGTAGAGATTGCGGTGGTCGAGCGGCAATTCCGCCTCGCCATCGGCGTTGCGAAGGGTGACCGTTCCGACTGCCTTCTGCGTCATGCAGTTGCGACCGATCAGCGAGCCCTCGGAGCCGTGTATCTCGAAACCGGTGACGGCATATTTGGTGGTGAACCCGTCGTGAAATTGCGCGATCAGCCCGGATTTAAACCGCAGAACGCCCATGGCCGCATCTTCAAGCCCCGCCTGCGCCATGCCCCCGAATTGACCGAAGGCAATAGCTTCCACCGGATCGTCGCCCAGTACAAAGCGCAGCGTATCGGTGTCATGCACGGTGATATCGAGAATGACGCCACCGCCCGCCTCTGGCCGGTCAAGCCGCCAGCCCTGCAGATGCGCAGGCAGGTAACCGGCATGGCAGACACGGGCCGCCAGCGGTTTTCCGATCCTGCCTGCGGCAATTGCATCGCGCATGGCCCGGTGCGTGGCCGCACCGCGCAGATGGTGATTGGTCGCCATCACCACGCCCGCGTCCTTTGCCGCCTTGACCATGGCGCGCGCGTCCTCCAGCGAAGTCGCCAGCGGCTTTTCGCAGAGTACATGCCTGCCGGACCTGACGGCGGCGATCACCTGATCGCGGTGAAGTTCGTTGGTGGTGGAAATATAGACCGCCTGTACATCGGGATCGCCCACGAGGTCGGCAACGCTGGTCACGGATTTCGCGATGCCGTGTTCGCCAGCATATTTGGCGCCCCGCTCGGCACTCGTGCTCATCACCGAAACGATCTCGCCGCCGACGGCGCGGATCGCATCGATCACCCATTCACGAGCAATCGTGCTTGCCCCGATCAAACCCCAACGCGTCATAGCAAAGACAGCCTTTCCCTCTTGTCGCTCGCCGAGCCGCAGCTCTGGCGCACGACGAGCCGCACGGAACTGACGATCGCTTCCGCATCCGCCCGTCCGGCATTGATCTGTTTCAAGAGAAGCTGGGCGGCTCGCCGCCCCATGCCCTGCGGATCGACCGAAACGGTGGTCAACGCGGGCACCGCCGTCTGCGCCTCGATCACATCGTCAAAGCCGATGACGGCAAAATCCTCGCCCGGATCGAGCCGATGGGCACGAAGCCCGTCGCAAACCCCGAAGGCAACCGCATCATTGAAGCAAACAGCGGCAGTGGGCCGCTCGCGCAAAAGCAGCGCCCGTTCGATGGCCGCGACGCCACCGGCCCGCGAGGGTGCTGAACTGACAACCAGTTCATCATGAACGGCCAGGTCCATATCCGAGAGCGCATCGCGATACCCCTGCAGCCGCTCATTAAAAACGGCGGTGTCGGGAAAACCGCCGAGGAAGGCGATACGATGATGACCTAACCCGGCAAGATGGCGAACCGCATCGCGCATGCCGGCGTGATTGTCGGAAACCAGAGACGAAACCTTGGCGCCCGCGACCTGGCGGACGACATTGACGACCGGGATGCCGCTTGCCACCAGCGACTTCAGATCCGCCGCTTCCGTGCCGCGCGCCGGCGACAGGATGAGGCCGGAAATGCCGTGTTCGCGCATCGAGGATATGACCTCGCGCTGGCGATCGACGCTTTCGGCGGTATTGGCGAGGAACTGCACATAGCCTGCCGACTGCACCACCATGTCGACGCCGACGGCAAGCTCGGCGAAGAAGCTGTTGGTCAGGTCGTTGACGACGATACCGATGATTTTCGATTTGGAATTGGATTGGCGCAGGTTGGCGGCGCCACGATTGTAGACATAGCCGAGATCGCGAATGACCGCGTTCACCTTGGCGCGGGTCACCTCGTTGACCAGGGGGCTTGCCTGAAGCACGAGCGACACGGTCGACTTCGACACGCCGGCGGCATGCGCAATATCGATGACTGTCACCCGTTCCTTACCCACATTTTCCTCCCGGAGAGGTCTTGTCGCCTCAACACTCGCCGCAAGATAATTGGAACGTTCCAATTCTGTCAAGTAAATTTCCGGAAAAATGTACAACCCGATCAGAGCTGATCGTCACACCGAACGCGTGGGTAAGTCTGAAAACACAAATGCGATTGAAATATATAGATATTCACTCGAGGAAGCACTTGTGTGCGGAGGCAATCAGGGTGGTTTACAGATGACCGTCGCGCCTTTTGAATGCATCGCAGCATGATCACTTCGCCAAATTATCACTTGAAATTTGGAACGGTCTAAATTATTCAGCTTCCAACACTGAGGGAGGAGCCTGCATGTCCGTTACCCTGTCGCTGCCGCGCGCCGACGGCACGATTGAGCCTTATCGCCTTTTGGGAACGCCGATCATGCGGCCCGCAACGGTTCCGACCTTCAATCGCATCGCCTATGCGGCGGCGCACGTCGTCTCTGACCCGCTGCGCGACCTCGACCCGTGGGGCCGCTCCGCCATCGACTGGGAAACGACGATGGCCTTCCGCCATCACCTCTGGAGCCTGGGTTTCAAGATCGCCGAAGCAATGGACACGTCGCAGCGGGGAATGGGTCTCGACTGGGCTGGCGCGCAGGAACTGATCCGTCGTTCGCTGACGGAAGCGCGCACCGTGCCCGGCGCCGATCTTGCCTGCGGTGCCGGCACCGATCATCTGGCCCCCACCGACACACGCTCGCTGGACGACGTGATCCGTGCCTACGAAACGCAGATCGGCTTTGTCGAACAACAGGGCGGACGATCGATCATGATGGCAAGCCGCGCGCTTGCCCGCATTGCCAAGTCGCCCGACGACTACCGCAAGGTCTACGGCCACATTCTTCGCCAGACGAAAGACAAGGTCGTGCTGCATTGGCTGGGCGACATGTTCGATCCGCAGTTGAAAGGCTATTGGGGCTCGGAGAATTTCGAAACGGCGCTCGAAACCGTCCTGTCGATCATCGGGGAAAACAAGGCCAAGGTCGAAGGTATCAAGATCTCGCTGCTCGACAATGCCTGCGAAGTGGCTCTGCGCAACCGTCTGCCCGAAGAGGTGCTCTGCTTCACCGGCGACGATTTCAACTATGCCGAACTGATCGAGGGCGACGGAAAAAAATACAGCCATGCCCTGCTCGGCATCTTCGACGCCGTCGCGCCATCCGCGTCGAAAGCACTGGCCTCACTGGCGGCGGGCGATGTCGCGACATTCCGCGCAGTGATCGAACCGACCGTGCCCTTGTCGCGAAAAATCTTCGAGGCACCCACGCAGTATTACAAGGCCGGCGTCGTCTTTCTTGCCTGGCTCAATGGCCACCAGAGGCATTTCACCATGCCGGCCGGCCTGCAATCGGCCCGCGGCGTGCTGCACTATGCCGATATCTTCCGTCTGGCCGACAAGGCCAATGTGCTGGATAAGCCCAATCTCGCAGCCGAACGCATGAAGGCATTCCTGGCGACGCAAGGCTTTTGAAACAAGTGATCAGAGGCCGCGTCGCGCGTTGAAGCCCGTATCAATATGGGGTTCCCAGAATTCGACGGATTCGCGGATCATCTCGACGACGAGGTGGTCTGTCGGTTCGCGTTCGCGGAAGGAGAGTTCAAGGCAGATCTCGTTGTCCGTGCCGCCGCCACGGCTGATCGTGTCGAGCAGTTTTTCCGGCGTGATGCGGCCGTCCTTGTTATGGGCGGCAATGAAGGGCCAGTGGCCGCCCTTGTTCATTGACGACTGCTTGATGTGGATGATCGGCGATTCCTTCGGAAAGGCCTCCGCCCAGGCATAGGGGTCGATGTCATCGGGATTGCTGGAGGTGACGTCGCCGTGGTCGATATCGACCATCATCTTCATCGGGATCGGCAGGCCGGATTGCGCGAGCCGGCCGTTGAGCGCCCGGCATTCGGCGATCGTATGGCCGAACTCCCGGCCGATCGACATCGGCTCCCAGAAGAGATAGGTGAGGCCCGCGCCCTTGGCATGTTCTGCGACTTCCGCCCAGCAGTCGATGGCGATCCGCATCATCTGCTCGCGCCGTGCCGGATCGTCGTAATCCTTGTGGGTGAAGATGGCGAATTGCGTACCCATGCCCGACGCGCCGAGCTCGGCCGAAATATCGGCAAAGGTCTTGAACCAATCGACATAGTAGCGGCGAACATCGGCATCGGGATGGCCGAAATGATTGAGCCGGCCATAGGGGCCAGTCATCCCCGAGGTGACTTTCACGCCGGTCCGGCCCAGCGCCTTTTTGAACTGGCGCAACTGCTTGGCAATCGTTGCCGCCGGCCAGCCGGGATTGATGAATTCATGGGTAAGCTGAACGTAACCGATGCGGATTTTCTCGGCGATCGTGTCGATCAGGTCGTCGGCCTCGGCGAAGCGGTTGACCAGCGGATTGGTGTTGAGCGACAGCGTGAACGCCATGATCTTGGCCTCTCTTACCAGATGAACTTCGGCAGGATGAAATCGGGGATGGCGCCATGCTCGGCAAACAGCGCCTGCCGCTCCGCGTCCGATGCCGTTTCGAGAATGCCGGTCGTCACCAGCACCGATTTCAGCCCCGCGCCTGCGGCACCGGCAATATCATGCTCGATGCTGTCGCCGATGCAGCAGATGCGCTCCGGATCGATCAGGCCGAGAAATTCGAGCGCCGTCGCATAGATGTCGGGAAACGGCTTGCCGATCCAGCGCACCGTTCCGCCAAGCTCTTCGTAAAGCTCGGCGATGCGCCCTGCCCCGAAGGCCGTCCCCTCCTTCGTCAGCATGATCTTGTCCGGATTCGTGCACAGGCACGGCACGGCACGTCTGGCGGCAGGAGCCAAAAGAGTTTCGTAGTCGGCAAGCGGACGAACATCGCCCTCGCTTGCGGCGAGCAGAATGAAATCCGCGTCGTCGCCCCGTTCGGTCCGGATCAGATCGAGCCCGTCAAGCGGCGACGTATCGCCGTCGCGGCTGATCAGCAGGCATTTGCGGGCAAGGCCCTTGCCTTCTCCGAGGCTTTCGGACCCCAGTATCTTCCAGGCCACCTCGCCGGACGTCAGGAACCAGTCCCAGCTTTCCGGATCGAAACCGAGCGCAGCAAGTCGGCGATCGTTTTCCGCCGAGCGCTTGCCCGAGTTGGACAGGATGATGATTGTCTTACCGGATTGTTTCAGGCGAACAAGCGTTTCCGCAGCACCGGGATAAGGTCCCTTGCCGTCCCGCAGCACGCCGAACTGATCGATCAGGAATGCATCGAAATGCATGGCAATCTCATCCAGGCCGGAAATTGCTTGCGGAGCGCCGGTCACAAGACACCTGCCGATTTTGCGCCAATCAGCGCAAGCCGCGCCGTTCCGGCTGCCGCCTCTTCCGACACCACCGGCAGGAAGGGGACCGGTATCTTCCGATTGCGGATCGCCGTCCAGACCGCATTTTGCGCGCCGCCACCGACAGTACGAACAGAGCGCAGCGCCGGGCTACCGAGCGACCCGAGACGCTGATAGGCGATTGCCTCGACGCCGGCGATCCCTTCGAAAATCGCCTTCAGAAACTCGGCATCGCTCTCCGGCCGCGGGCTCATGCGCGGCTTCATCGCCGGATCGTTGACAGGAAATCGCTCGCCGTCCCTCGTGAGCGGATAATAGTCGAGCCCGGTATCGGTCGATGGATCGATCTCCGTCGATAGCGCGGCGATACGGTCATTGCCGAAATGCGCCGACAGCACGACGCCGCCGGTGTTCGACGCTCCGCCGGCCAGCCACATGTCGCCGAAACGGTGGCTATAGAGCCCGTATTCCGGCGCAAACAGCGGCCGGTCGGAGAGCATCTTGACTGTCAGCGTCGTTCCAAGGGCAGAGACTGCGTCGCCCGGCTGATCGGCGCCGGTCGCCAGAAACGAGGCGCAGCCATCCGTCGTGCCCGCGACAATGATAGTACTGATCGGGAGGCCGAAAGCCTCGGCAGCCGCGACGGAAATTCCGGCAATCGGAGCTCCTGCAGGCAACACATCCGGCAACACATCCATCCCCGCGCCGGTCCTGCCGATCCACTCCGGCCAGCTGCGCGATACCGGATCGTAGCCGGTCTTCAGCGCGTTGTTCTCGTCGGAAACACTGTAGAGGCCGGTGAAATGACCGGCCAGCCAGTCGGCCTGATGGAGGATGCGAAAGATATCCGGGATGGACTGAAAGGTCAGCACCTTCGCCAGCCCGGACGTCGCCCCGTGCGCGGCGCTTTCCTTCGGCGCGTGGCTGGCAATCCGGGCCAGAATATCGACGTCATCGACGGGATCGTTATACATCATCGGCACGGCAAGCGGTGCGCCATCGGCGCTAACGGGCAGCATGGTGCCGGACGTGCCATCGATCGCAATCGCTCTCACCTGCGGCCGGTCGATTGCCTCCAGCACTTGGAAAAATGCGGTTTGCACGGCCTTCCACCAGACAATGGGATCGCGATGATCGTCAGAAAAATCCACCAGCTTCGATGATCCGGACGCGACAATGTTGAAGCCGAGATCCATTGCCACAGCGCGGGCGCCGGATGTGCCGATATCGATGCCGATCACCAGCGGAGCGTTTGCAGTGTTTGTCATCATTGCAACGCTTTCCCGGCCCGGTTCAGCTCCTGCCGGTATTTTTCCGCGTCCCAACCGAGCAGTTCGGCGTTCTCCGCATCCGTCAGATAGCGCAGCCGCGCGCCGTCTGTGATGCGGCCAAGCACATCGGACAGGCAGCGCGCCATGGCAAGCGCCCCGGCCGTGATCTCCCTGGCAACGAGCACACCCTTTCCCGGAAACAGCAGCGCCGGTGGCAAGGTCAGCCCTTCGGCGCGGTGCTGCTCCTCGATGGAGACTGCCGTATCGCCGGGTGCCGCGACAAACGAGCCACGGCCGAGAAAGATGACATGGTCGGGGTAAAGGCTGCCGCCGGCAGCGATCCGGCAGCTCGCCAGATCGGTCGCCACATCGTGTATCAGGCTGTCGTCCGGCAGGGTGAAACCACTGCCGACCGCAAGCCGGGACAAAACCGGGAGGTTCGCATCAGGTGCCTTGCGGCGCGGCAAGGCCAGTCTCCCTGAAACGTCAGCCAGCAGGACTTCCGCCTCCGCCACCGTTTCGGCAGCCACCGCAAGACCGTGATTGCCGAGGATCAGCACGCTGGTATCCGGCCGAATCCGCGCGGCAATCGCCTTGGCAAGCGGCAGCCCAGGGCGGGCATAGGGCACGAATACATGCGGAATTCCGGCCAGCTTGGACGCGGCGATGGCTTCGCCGTTGACCTGAACGGCGGTCGCGATCGTCTCGACGCAATGGACGTGGATCACGACTTTCTGCGGCATCAGCGCGTGCACGGTCGTTTCGATCGACGGCCGCAAGCCGGATGGATTGCGATCCTTGATGACGAAATCCTGTGCCTTTTCGGTCGAAGGATCGTCGCGTTCCAGCGCGTCAAGCAAAGCATCGAGCGCCACCGGCACCATCACGTCACGCTGCCGAGCATGCATAAGCCAGAGGCCGGACGCCTTGATCCACAGCGTGCCGCCTTCCTTGATCGACGTATTGCCGCCGGCCGCCTGCACCAGCGCCGGGTCGGCACCGACCCGCGCCGAGACATCCAGAAGGGCTTCGAATTCAGAACTTCTCACCGTGATCTCCCTCAAGCCGCCTGCGACTGACTCAGACACCAGGACGCAAAAACCTCGCGCTCCGCCGGTGTCATGTGCAACCCGTGTTTCGTCCGGCGCTCCAGAATGTCCTGCGGCGTCTGCGCCCACTCTGTTTCGATCAGGAATCGCGCCTCGCGCTCGTACAGCAGCTTGCCGAAAGACGGCCCCAGATCGTCGAGCGACGCCGCGCTGCCGATCAGCTCATGGGCGCGCGTGCCATAAAGCCTTGCATAGTGCTTGGCCAGATCGGCGGGCAGCCAGCGGTATTTTGCGCGGAGATCACCGAGGAACTGATCGAAATCGGCCTTTGGCATGTCGCCGCCCGGCAGGATGCCCTTGGAGGTCCAGCCCGGCGCCATCGCCGGGAAGAACGGCCTGATCTTCTCCAGCGCATGTTCCGAAAGCTTGCGGAAGGTGGTGATCTTGCCGCCGAAGACGGACAGCAGCGGCGCCTTGCCGTTCACTGCATCGACCTCGAAAATATAGTCGCGCGTCACGGCCGAAGGGTTTTCAGCATTGTCGTCGTAGAGCGGCCGCACGCCGGAGAAGCTGTGCACGATATCGTTTTCCGTCAGCTGCTGCTTGAAATAGCGGTTCACCGATTTGATCAGGTAATCGATCTCGTTGGCATCGGCCTTCACGTCCTCCGGACGGCCTTCATAGGGA
This sequence comes from Rhizobium herbae, assembly GCF_017873135.1. Taxonomy (GTDB): domain Bacteria; phylum Pseudomonadota; class Alphaproteobacteria; order Rhizobiales; family Rhizobiaceae; genus Pararhizobium; species Pararhizobium herbae. The sequence continues at coordinate 143,505 of NZ_JAGGJV010000010.1, forward strand.
ATATCCGTAGTGCCGATCAGCGCCAGGTCGTTCTCATAGGGGTTGATGAAGATCACCCGCTTGTCCGGGTTCTGCACCAGATAGGCCTGCCGCCCCTCCCAGAATTTCGGCACGATGATGTGGCTGCCCTTGACGAGGCGGACGTTACGGCGGGAATTGAGCCCGGCAACGCGACCGATGACGTCATTCACCCACGGCCCCGCCGTATTCACGACGCAGCGCGCCTGAAGCTCGGTCTTGCGGCCGGTACCGGTGTCCGTCATCTCGATATCCCAGAGATCGCCGTTGCGGCGCACCGAGGTACAGGCCGTCCGGGTATGAATCTCGGCGCCGCGCTGCTTGGCGTCGAGCGCGTTGAGCAGAACGAGACGGGCGTCATCGACCCAGCAATCGGAATATTCGAAGGCCTTGCGATACTCCGTCTTGATCGGCGCACCTTCCGGCGCCGTGCGCAGATCGAGCGTGCGCGTTCCCGGCAGCCGTTTGCGCCCGCCAAGATGATCGTAGAGAAACAGTCCCAGACGGACGAGCCAGGCCGGTCGGTCGGACGAGCTGTGCGGCAGCACGAAGCGCATTGGCCAGATGATATGCGGCGCGGATTCGAGCAGCACTTCGCGCTCGATCAAAGCCTCGCGCACCAGCCGGAATTCGTAATATTCGAGATAGCGCAGGCCGCCATGCACGAGCTTGCCGGAACGCGAACTGGTGCCCTGCGCCAGATCATCCTTCTCGCAAAGGACAACCGACATGCCTCGCCCTGCCGCATCACGGGCGATACCCGCGCCATTGACGCCGCCGCCGATAATGAACAGGTCGATGATGCCGGCGCTCACGAACGTTTCTCCTGCAATCCGTATGTCGCAAACCCCTTCAATACGCCGGCAATCTCCGCCTCCGGCAGAATGACCGGACCGCCGATCAGCAGGGAGTGGTAATATTGCTTGGCAATCGTCTCGAGTTCGACCGCCGCCCACATGGCCTTGTCCAGACTGGGTCCGGTCGCGACCATGCCGTGATTGGCCATCAGGCAGGCCGAGCGCCCTTCGAGCGCAGTGATCACGTTCTCGGACAATTCTTTCGAGCCGTAGCGCGCATAGTCGCAGACCCGCACGTCATGGCCGCCGAAAGCCGCGATCATGTAGTGGCAGGCCGGGATTGGCTTGCGGGCGATTGCCAGAATGGTGGCAAACGTCGAGTGCGTATGGACGACCGCGCCGATTTCCGGGCGCGCGCGCAAAATGTCGCGATGGAAAGGCCATTCGACCGAGGGCTTCTTCGGCCCCTCCCATTGCGATGCATCGCCTTCGATCGGCATGGAAACAATCATGTCCGGCGTCATCTGGGCATAAGGAATGGCCGACGGCGTGATCAGCATCCGCTCGCCATGCCGAACGCTGATATTGCCCGATGTGCCCTGGTTGAGGCCGCTGGCATTCATGGCGCGGCACTGGTCGATGATGGCCTGTCGCAATTCGAGTTCGCTCATCGGAAAGCCCTCAGCACGGATTGACCGGCGGCAGGCCGGCGACGTAGCGGCGCACTTCTTCGGCCGCCATCTCGGCCGCATAGGTGACGGTCCGCACCGAAGCTCCGGCGATATGCGGCGTCAGCGTCACGTTCGGAAGCTGCAGCAGCGGCCAGTCGACAGGCACCGGCTCGATTGCAAAGGTTTCCAGCATGGCAGAACCCAGCGGGCCGTTGACCAGAGCTTCATAGAGAGCGTCGTAATCGACCAGCGGTCCGCGTGCCGTGTTCACGAAGATCGCGCCCGGCTTCATCTTGGCAAAGCTTTCCGCATTCATGATGTTGCGCGTCTCCTCCGTCACACGCGGATGCAGCGTCACCACATCGGAGCGCGACAGGAGATCATCCAGGGCAACATGCTCGACACCGGCATTGCGGTCTTCGGCCGACAGCTGGACATAGGGATCGTGCACCAGAACCTTGGTCCCGAACGCCCGCAGCAGCCGCACCACCTTGGTGCCGATATTGCCGTAGCCGACGACGCCGACGGTCATTTCGGAGAGTTCGCGTCCCGTCTTGTCCGCGCGATAGAGTTCGCCGCGCCATTCCCCCTTGCGCAGGGATTCATGACCGGTGCGGATCAGCCGGGTTTCGGCAAGGATCGCGCCGAGCGTGAATTCGGCGACGGCGCTGGCATTGCGGCCGGGCGTATTGACGACCAGCACACCGGCGTCGCGCGCGGCATTCATATCGATGTTGACCGGCCCGCCGCGCGACACGGCGATGAATTTCAGGCTTGGCAGGCGTGAGAGCATGGCGCGGGAAAACGGCGCAAGCTGGGTGATCACCAGTTCGGCGTCACCGACGAAGTCGACGATGTCGTCGGCCTTGCCGACATATTCCTTCAGGCCGTCCATACCCTCGACGGCATAGCCATGCTCCATCGGCTCGTCCGGCCAGGGCTGTTCGAGGAGACGAATGTCATGTCCGTCACCACAGGCTTCCACGACCTTGTCGCGAAAGACCGTCGGCAGCATGAACCGGTCTCCGATGATGGCGATCTTCTTCATTTCAGTCTTTCCTGTTCAGATGCCGGGGCAGCGCCGTGGGACAGGGCGTGCCAGACCGGACGAAGGGCCAGGCGCGATTGCCTGTAGATGGGAAACGCGGCATCAAAGCGCGCTTTCATGATCGTGTCGGCAGGTTCCGCCTGCCGCTGGTAGGGGGTCACCCATTCCTTGACGCATTCGGCCATGGAGCCATAGATGCCAAGCGAGACGGCAGCAATCATCGCCGTTCCGGCAGCGCCCGCCTCTTCCCGCTCGCTGGTCTGCACGGCACAGCCAAGCGCCCCGCCGAGAATGCGCCGCAGGGAGGCGCTGCGCGCGGCCCCGCCGGTCAGGCGCACCCGCGACGGAAGCGGCCCCATCTCCGCATAACAATCGCGCGATGCCATCGCCAGCCCATTGAACACCGCTCGAACCATGTCTGCAAAGCCGTGGTTCATGTCGAGCCCGATGAAGGATGCCCGCGCCGAGGCATCTACGAACGGCCCGCGCTCGCCGGCCTCAGAGATGTATGGATGGAACAGCAGCGAGGTTTCCTTGGCTTCCGAAAGCCAGTCTTCAACATGGGAAAGAAGCTCGGGCTTGCTTTTCTCTATTCCCATGCCTTTGAGCACGCTGCCAGCCAGCGCCAGTATCCAGTCGATGTTCAGCGTCGCCGCCATGTTCGACTGCATCTGTGCATAGTGACCGGGCATGGGCAGGCACATGGTATAGCCCGTCAGATCCTTGTTGAGCTGCACGTGATCCGGGCTCGTCGCCAGCCGCATATGCATGCCGGTGGAGCCGACGATCGAGCAGCCCGTATCCACGCCCGGTTCATAAAGACCGGCACCGAGAGAAGTACAGACGACATCGACATAACCGAGTACGACTGGCGTTCCGGCCAGAAGCCCCGTCAACGCAGCGGCGCTGTCGCTCAGCGCATGCCGGGTCACCGCACCGTCAACGATCTCCGGCAACAGGTGACGCTGCTTCCTCAGATCGAGAAAGTCGATGACATCCTCGGAATATTGCCGCGTGCGGAAATTGCCGAAGGTGAAGTTGGCTTCCGACGGATCGGTGGCTCGCTGCCCGGTCAGCTTGAAATAGAGCCAGTCCTTGCAGTGAAATCCGGTCGTCGCGCCATCAAGCATTTCCGGGGCGTTGTCGAGGATCCAGCGCAGCTGAGACCCCATCTGGCAAGCGGCAAGGCCGGAACCCGTATGGGAAAACCGGGCCACATCGCCGCTGTCGCCACGCAACCGCTCGACGGTTTCCCCGGCGCGAGCATCGAGCCAGAGCCAGCCCTTGCCGACGGGATCGCCGTTTTTGTCGATCAGCCAGGTACCGTCGCCCTGTGCGGTCACCGAGATGGCAGCGACACGGCTTGCAAGGTTCTCGACCTTGCCGGCAAGATCGGCGAGCGTCTTGGCGGCATCTGCCCAGGTCCGGTCGAGATCCTGTACGACGCCCTTGCCGCCTTCGCTTTCATAGCTGTTCGGGATCGCACAGGCCGCGATCTGACGGCCGCCGAGATCGAAGGCGACCGACTTGATGACGGAGGTTCCCGCATCGATCCCGATCAGGATATCGCGCATCAGGCAAGCTCCTGCCCGTGGCTGATCGCCCGGCCATTGTCGCCGTCAAAGACATGCAGGCTCGACGGGTCGAGGCGGATGGCGACAGTCTCGCCGATTGTCAGATTGGTCCGGTCATGCTCGACCAGCACCATCGTGCCCCCGGCAAAGTCAGCGGCGATATGCGTCTGGTCGCCGAGCCACTGGTTGACCGCAACCTTCGCGCCGACACCGCCTTCGCTGCGCCGGACGGCATAGGGCCGGATGCCGAGCACAACCTTGCTGCGTTTCATCAGTTCGGCGCGCACCGCATGCGAGAAATCCGAAGCCTTGTAATCCAGCTTCACGCCTTCGTTGAGACCGAAGGATACCGTATCACTGGTCCCGGAAATCCCCGCCGAAAACACGTTCATCGGCGGCTCGCCGACAAAGGTCCCGGTGAACAGGTTGGCCGGACGCTCCTTGATCATCTGCGGCGTATCGAACTGCTGCAGCACGCCGCCTTCCATGACGGCGATCCGATCGGCCAGCGCGTTGGCTTCCGTCTGGTCATGGGTGACGAGGATAGCGGTCAGCCCGCGCTCCTTGATGAAATGCTTGATGCGGCCGCGCAACAGTGCCCGCAGTTGCGGTTCCAGCTGCCCCATCGGCTCGTCGAGCAGATGCAGGTCGGCATCGCGGATCAGGGCGCGACCAAGTGAGGCGCGCTGCTGCTGGCCGCCCGAGATCGAGCTTGGATAACGACCCATGATGTCCTCAATCTCCAACAACTTGGCGATATTCGCCACCTTCTCATCGACGACGCTCTGGGAGAGCCGGGATGCCTTCAAGGCAAACGCGATGTTTTCGCGCACCGTCAGCGGCGGATAGAGCGAATAGCCTTCGAACGCCATGGCGACATTGCGCTTGACGGGCGCAAAGGTCTGGACCTCGCGTCCTTTCATCGAAATCGTCCCGCGAGAGACAGCTTCGAAACCGGCGATCATGCGCAAAGTCGATGTCTTGCCGCAGCCGGACGAGCCGAGAAGCGCGATGATCTCGCCCTTCTTCACATCCATGTTGAGCTGTTTAACGGCATGGACGCCGTGATCGATCGGGCCGTAGAACTTATCGACACCCTTGATAAAAAGCGCTGTCTCGCTCATGCCGCTTCTCCATTGCGTGTCATCGGGATGGCGGCTGACCGGATCAGCCCGCCGCTCTCCTTGTCGAACAGAAATGTCGTATTTCCGTGGACGGCGATATGGGCGGGACCGGATGTCGGCCCCGGCGTTCCGGCCGGGCGCGAAACCAGGATTTCACGGCCACGGGCTGTCAGCACCAGCGTCACCGTTTTCTCGTTCAGCGGCGTTTCCGCCTCGACCGTCACCGGAATTGCGCCCGATGCGCCCGCATCTGTAAAAACAATGGTTTCCGGTCTGAGCCCAATCACAGATGTTTTTCCAACCACACTCGCCGGCATGCCCGGCAACGGCACCTTGACGTTGGAAAGCTCGACATAAACCCCATCCGGACCGGACTTCGGCGTCACATCCAGAAGGTTAATCGTCGGGTCGCCGAACAGCCGGGCAATCTCGATATCGGCCGGCGTATTGTAGATATCCTCCGGCGTGCCGATCTGGCGAATACGCCCTTGCGACATGACGGCGATCCGGTCACCCAGCGCCATCGCTTCCTTGTAATCCTGCGTCACGTAGACGACCGTTGCACCCTGAGCGGCCAGCAGGCGCGGCAGCTCCAGACGCATCTCGAAACGCAGCTTGGCATCGACGTTGCGCAAGGGATCGTCAAGCAGGAGCAATGGCGGCGAACCGGCAAGGGCGCGGGCAAGCGCGGTGCGCTGCTTCTGGCCGTTCGACAGCGCCTTGGGGTGATGCGTCAGAACGTGATCGATCTTCAGGAGCTTTGCGACTTTCAGGACGCCGGCCGAGATCACATCCTTCGTCGCATTCGTCGCCGTCAGCGGGCTGGCGATGTTGTCGAAAGCGCTCATATGCGGGAACAGGGCGAAATTCTGGAAGGCCATGCCGATGCCGCGATATTCGGCGTCGATATCGCTGACATCCTCGCCGCCGATCAGGATCTGCCCCTCGTCGGGATCGATCACCCCGGCCACCAGCCGGAGCAGCACGGTCTTGCCGGCACCCGACGGGCCGAACAGGACCAGCGTCTCGCCATCGGCCACATCCAGCGACAGGTTGTCGAGAACCGGGTTGGTCTTGTAGCGCTTGGTGATATTTTTAAGCTGAAGCGTCGTCATGATTTATCCCTTAACCGCGCCGAGCGACAGTCCTTCGACGAGGTAGCGCTGGGCGTAGAGTGCAAGTGCAAGCGTCGGCGTGACCGAAAGCACGATGGCCGAGGCGATCTGGCCATACTGGATGCCGGAGGAGGTCACGAACGCAAGCGCGCCCACCGTCACCGGCTGCTTGTCGGCCGAGGCCAGCACCAGCGCGAAGACGAAGTTGTTCCAGGCGAAGATGAAGGCAAGCAGGCCAGCGGCGGCGATCCCCGGTCCTGCCAGCGGCAGGGCGATCTTGCGGAAGGTCGCAAACCAGGAATGACCGGCGATACGATAGGCATATTCGACATCGGCCGAGATATCCTCGAAATAGCCGCGCACGATCCACAGGATGAGCGGCAGGCAGATCAGCTGGTAGACCCAGATCAGGCCGAAATAGGTATCGGACAGCCCGAGCCACTGGAAATACTGGGTGAGCGGCAAAAGCACGAGCAATGGCGGCGCGAACCGGAAGGACAGCAGCGTGAACGCGATGTCCTCGGAGCCCTTGAACTTGTGGCGGGCGAAGGCATAGGCCGCGGGGACGCCGAGAACCAGCGCAAGGGCTACCGACGTTACCGACAGGAAGATCGAGTTGCCGAGATTGCGCATGAAGGCGATGTCGAGCGTGCCGGCGGCGGTCGTCAGCTTGCCGGTAATCAGCGCCGCATAGTTCGACAAGGTTGGCGTGAAGATGATCGACGGCGGGATCGCCAGGATCGTCTCGTTGGTCTGGAACGACATCAGGAAGATCCAGAAGATCGGGAACATGAAGAAGATGACGACAAGCGTCAGCGCAATCAGCCGCAGCGTTTTTTCAAGCGTGGATGTGGTTTCCATGATTTTCCCCTCACGCTTCGCCACGAGCGCGTTCGCGCAGCCGCAGCCAGTTCTTGATGAAGATGTTCGACAGGAAGTAGGTGATCGCCCAGAGGATGACCATCAGTGCTGCGGAACGCCCGACATTGGTCGACTGGAAGAAGTTGAGATAGGCCTCCACCTGGAAAACGGTCAGCGTATTGCCCGGCCCGCCTTGCGTCATCGCGTAGATGATATCGAACTGCTGGATACTGTCGAGCAGACGGAACAGCGTCGCCGTCAGGATATAGGGCGTCAGCATCGGCAGCGTGATGCGGAAGAACACGAACGTCCTCGGCACGCCATCGAGCGCTGCCGCCTCGAATGGCTGGGTCGGCAACGAGCGCAAGCCGGCCAGCAGCAGGATCATGATGAAAGGCGTGTAGACCCAGATATCGACGAGGACGACGGTGAGCAGCGCCGTACTCGGGGACGACGCCCAGCGGAAATCGTGAAGTCCGATCAGGCTTGCCAGATAGCTCAGGATCCCGAAACTCGGATTGGTCATCAGCTTCCACATCAGCGCGGCCAGCGCCGGTGCGATCATCAGTGGCAAAAGCAGCATGATCGAGATGAAATTGTTGACCGTCGAGCGGCGCTGCAGAAGCAGCGCGATGCCGAGACCCAGCAGCAGTTCCAGCGTCACGGTGATGCCGGCATAGAGCAGCGACACTTTCAGCGTGTTCCAGAAGGCCGGGTCGGTGAAGAAGTTGAGATAGTTCTCACCCCAGTTGAACTGCCGCGCCCAGGGCTGGCTGAGGCGATAGCGCTGGAAGGAATAGATCACCGCGGTGATAAACGGGATCAGGATGCCGATGCACACGAGCAGCGCCGGCAGGCTGAGCACATAGGGCAGCATCTTCCTGCTGATGCGAAAACCTGAAGCCGGCTTGCGGAGGGTTGCTGTTGAAGCCATGTCGAGCTCCGTTCTTTGTCTTTTGAAGAAACCACGCGAGGGCACAAGCAATCAAGCTCGAGCGCCAGTCCATCGGCATCTCAGGTTGTCTTTCAGTGGCATTCAGCCGGTGTGCGGGTTGCCCGGCACTCTCTCAAGCGCCGGGCTCTGCTTGGGAGGCAGATTAACCGAGACCAGCTTCCTTCAGCTGGCGATCGATGCTCTCGACGAGCTGGTCGAGACCTTCGTCAACCGGCACTTCCTTGGCGACCATCTTCTGCAGCGTTGCCGCCCATTCGGTGGTGACGTCGAAGAACAGCGGCTGCGGCGTGAACTTGATCGATGCGCCGGCAGCCGAAGCGTCGAACATGTCGACGTAGCCCGGATACTTGTCGAGTTTGGTGCGGAATGCTTCGTCCTTCCAGACCGACTGGCGGACCGGATCGACGAAATCCATCTTGGTGGCGCCGAAGATCGCGTGTTCCGGACCTGAAGCCCACTGCATGAAGTACCAGGTGGCGTCCTTGTCCTTGGAAAAGTTGGACATGGCGAGCGACCAGATCCAGATGTTCGGCGTCGAGGCCGTTGCATCCGGGTTGGCGGTGAAGGCGGCGTAAGACAGCTGACCGGCCATCTTGTTGTCGCCGCCGTTCATGAAGTAGCCGAGAATGTCGGCGTCGAAGATCATCGCCGAGGCGCCGGCGCCGAGATCGGTGCCGACCTGATACCAGGTGTAGGTCGACCAGTCCTTCGGGCCGCTTTCCTGGATCATCTGCACCCATTTGGCGTGGAATGCCTTGGAGCCTGCCGTTCCCATCGCCGCCGACAGCTTGCCGTCGGTGACGTTGAGGTCCTTCTCGTTGAAGTTCGAGTAGGCCGACAGGAAGCCCGGATGGATCGTCGCCCAGGAGCGCGAACCGCGAACGCCGATGCCGTAGATGCCGCCGACATCCTTCTGCAGCTTGGCGGCAGCGGCGATCATTTCATCGATGTTCTTGGGGACGGCAACGCCCGCTTTGTCGAACATCGCCTTGTTGTAGGTGATGTTGTTCTGTTCGAAGCCCCACGGAATGCACCATTGCTTGGCGTCGTCCGAACCAAGCGCACCGCCCGGCTGGCCGTTCCAGGCGCAGGAATTCTTGACGCCCGGCAGGAAGTCGTCCCAGGCATAGTTGGGGTTGGTCTTTTCCGGATCGTTGATCCACTCCTTCAGGTCGGTGATCCAGCCGGCCGGACCATAGGTCCAGGTCATGTAGGCGCCGGTCATGAACGCATCATATTCGGTGGAGCCGGACGATAGGGCAGCCGTCACCTTGTCGAAATAGACGTCTTCCGGAAACACGTCATAGGTCACTTCGATGCCCGTCAGATCCTTGAAGTTCTGCAGGTTGGCGATCATGGCATCGGCATAGGGGTGCTTGTTCAAAAGCAGTTTCAGCGCCTTGCCGGAATGTTTCTTCCAGTCGAAATCGGCGGCAAGTGCCCTGGTGGACATCATGTTGAGCAGCGTGCCGGCGGAACCGGCCGTGATCCCCATGGCGCCAAGGCCCTTCAGCATTCCGCGGCGGTCCACCTCTCCACGCAGGAATGCACTGATGAGGTCTTTTTCTTTCTCATGCATCGGTCTTCTCCTCCTTCACGGGCAAAACATGCTCAACCCATTGAGCCGTACCGGCTTACCCGACCGGTATTTCCTCCAGATCGCAGCGCATGCACCCCGCGGCACAAGACCAGGCGGGATGCTGCTGCTGCGAAAGGCTGAACCGAACCACTCCCCGGGCCGGTTGACAGCCGTCATTTCCTCATCCGGAACGGCGCCATTTCAGGCGGCGTCCTCCATCAATGTCTGCGCCGTCTTCTCGTCGGTGATCAGACCGCTGAGGAATCGGCTTTCGAGCACGGCCCGAATGGCGCGGGCCTTCACCTTGCCGCCGGCAACGGCGACCGTGCGGCGGTTCTTCAGGTCCTCGCGGCTCAGCGTGAACGTGCGGTTGGACAGCGACGTCTCGATCGGCTGGCCCTTGTCGTCGAAGAAATGGCCGAGCAGTTCGCCGGCACCGCCGCCGTTCTTGATTTCCTCGATCTCGCTTTTCTCGATCATGCCGGTGGCGACCAGCGACGCCTCGCGCTCGACCGTGCCGATGCCGACGAGCAGCAGATCGGCGCTGCTGGCGAGATCGAAAACCTCGCGCACGCCGCGCTGGTTGAACAGAACGTCGCGATCCTCGACCGTGTTGGCGAAGAACGGCACTGGCATGACATAGGCTTCAGCCCCGGTGCGCTCGGCCAGCCGGTGGATAACGTCATGCGGGTTGGCGGAAAACCGGCGCGTAAGGCCGCCGAGCAGCGAGACGAAGCGGACGTCGTTGTTGGTGGTGCGCGGCAGATATTCGACGCAGGCGGCAAGCGTCCGCCCATGCCCCATGCCAATCAGGACGGAACCGTCCTTCTCGATCTCGCGCTTGAGGAACTGAGCCCCGGAAATGCCGAGCGCCTTCAGCGGCAGGTCCTCCGGATCGAAATCCGGCACGACTTCGCAATAGTCGAGACCGTAGCGGGCAGACAGCTTCTGCTCGAGTTCGACGCATTCGGAAACTTCGCCGTCGATATAGACCTTCACCAGGCCTTCCTGGTTGGCCTTGGTGATCAGGCGGTGTGCCTTGAGCGAAGACAGGCCGAGGCGCTTGGCAACTTCGGACTGGGTCAGCCCACCGGCGTAATGCAGCCATGCGGCACGCGTCGCCATGCTCGACTCATCGTCCCGAATTGAACCGCCACCCAAAGCCATGTCTCCGCCCTCGCTCTGCTATTTTTTTCACAGCATGATATTTTTATCTCTTGTTGAAAGAATTTTCACATCATGAAAAATTTGTCAAGCGCGTTCGATGCGGCGGCGCACCAATTCGACATACGCTTGCGGAGCACCTGTTGAATTTCGCGGCAGGCAGCCGCGGCCGATGACCATCAAGGTCGATGGCTTTGCGCGCGGCGCGGCACCGCAGGAAAGCCGGGCTGAAGCGGTCTCCATCGCAAGGGGCAGCGTTTTCGCAGAAACGCCTTCATTTTCCGCCCAATCTCGTGTTGAAGAAGGACACGATACGATGGAGACGGCGAAGGCATGTTTGCGATGAAATCCTGGAAGCGCCGGCTGCGCAAATGGCGCAATCGCATGGCAAAGCGATTTCTCGCCACCCCGACCGGCCGCGAAATGCTCGTCAATGCCGTCAGCCCGAAAATTCTCTCCATGACCGCCGATTGCGGCGATCACCTGATGACCTTTTCCCCGCATGACTACATCGGCCGGAAGATCTATCGAAAAGGTCATTTCGAACGGGAAAACGTCGACCGGCTGTTATCCGTTCTGCGGCAAAGGGGGCTGCTGCAACCGGAAAAAGTCCTTCTCGAACTCGGCGGCAACATCGGCACCCAGACCATCTACTTCGCGCTCAGCCGGGCCTTCCGTCGCATCGTCACGGTGGAGCCGGATCCGCGCAACTTTCAGCTGCTTCGAACCAATATCGACCAGAACGGCCTGGGAGAGCAAATCACCGCGATCAACAGCGCCGCCGGCGAAAACGCAGGCACGATCGATTTCTTCCTCCACCGGGACAATCACGGCAAGAGCAGCGCACTGCGCCAGAGCGACCAGGATATCGAGATCAAGGTTCCGGTCAAGCCGGTCACCGCCTTGCTTGCCGAAGCCGGGGTCGCCGCAGAAGACATCGGGCTGATCTGGATGGATATCGAGGGCTACGAGCCGGTTGCGGCCCGTTCCATGCAACCGCTTCTTGCCCGGCGCGTGCCGTTCTACATGGAGTTCTCTCCGGTCTTCTACGGACCGGCCGGATCGAAGGCTTTCGTCGATCACCTGGCAGGCTTCTACGAGGACTGCATCGTGTTCTTCGAGGGTCGCCAGGAGGAGATGAAAGTGACTGCTCTGCCGATCCAGCAGGAGCAGTTCGATGTCCTGCTCCTGCCGTAACACACCGCTCGCCCGATAAGGCAAGAGTAGAAGCAGCCGTTCAGCGCTTCCGGTAGAAATAATAACGTCCCGGCTCGACGCCAGCCGGCAACGGCAGCGGTTCGAGTTCCGGATTGTCGAGCGGCAGGCCGCTCACCGCAATGCCGCCAAGCGCAAGGGCTGCTGCCACCGACTGCGGCAGCCAGGTCAGTGTCCGCGCATCCTTTTCAGGATAGGCCGTGCCGATGTCGGCATGCGCAAGCGCAATGTTCTTGCCGGCAAATTGCTGGATCGTATCCTTGATGTCCCCCAGGATGAGATCTTCCTCCGGCGGTGTTGATGCCGGATGCGAGCCGACGGCACGATCGAAGACGATGATGCGGTTTGTTGGAAACCGCTCGCGGATATGATCGTAGGTCCGCCCGTTGCCCAGCCCGATTTCAAGAATCACGCCATCGGGCGCAATCATCGAATTCTCCTGGACGTGGTTGAGGATTTCGCGCTGTGACTGCATACGGGAAATAAAACCATCAAGGCGGCTCATCTAATTTTATCCATCCATTCCAAATCATGCGGGTCGTCTCGCTTAACACGAGGTCGCGCGCCCGGTCGACCGTGGCAGGGGTAAATTAGCGGTAAATTCAACCATGCGGAGGCGTACCATTGATTTATTCCCCGGCCTGCATTTCCCCATCCCGGGTGGCGAAACCACCGTCGCCTGCCCCGAGCGAATATGTTAGCCTCGCAGCATGAGCCAGCTTTCCAGCGAAACATTCTTCAGTGCGCTTCCGGTCTTCGTCGAGTTCGAAGGCGTCGCCGACAGCCAGAACTATCGGGCATTGCCTGCCGACTGGGCCCTGGCGACCGCCGATATCGTCGATTCGACCGGTGCGATCGAGGCCGGGCGCTACAAGGCGGTCAACATGGCCGGCGCCAGCGTCATTTCGGCCATCCTCAACGCTTTGGGCAAGAACGACCTTCCCTTTGTCTTCGGGGGAGACGGCGCAATGGTCGCCGTTCCGCCGTCCGGCGTGGAAAAGGCACGAAACGCCCTCTCCGCGGTCCAGAATTGGGTCGGCGAGGAACTGCAACTGACGCTGCGCGCCGCCCTCGTCCCCGTTGCCGATGTCGTCGCGGCGGGCCTTGAGGTGCGTGTCGCCCGCTTCCAGGTCAATCCCGATATATCCTACGCAATGTTTGCCGGCGGCGGATCGAGCTGGGCCGAGGCGCGTATGAAGGAGGGTTTGTTTGCCGTTCCGACGGCGCCACCGGGCGCACGACCGGACCTTACGGGCCTCTCCTGCCGGTGGAACCCGATCCAGTCCCGCCACGGCGATATCGTCTCGATCATCGCGGTTCCCGTGGGATCAGGGAACATAGCCGCGTTTCAGGCACTGGTCTCCGCCATCGTGGCGCTCGCCGCAGGTGAAGAACGGGAAGGCCATCCGGTTGGGGCCGAAGGTCCGCAGATCGGACTATCGGCAGCGGGACTATCGGCAGAAACGAAGACCGCGCCAAAAGGAAAACGCTTCGCACACCGGCTCTTCATCCTTGGGCAATATCTGCTCACCGTCGGGCTTTACCGTCTTGGCATGACGCTGGGTGGCTTTGACCCGAAAGCCTATCGCCGCGATGTCGCACGCAACACCGATTTCCGAAAGTTCGACGATGGTTTGAAAATGACCATCGATGTCGATCCCGAAAGGTTGCGGCAGATCGAGGCACGGCTGGAGCAAGCGGCCAGCGCCGGCATCTGCCGCTTCGGCCTTCACCGCCAGGATTCGGCGCTGATGACCTGCATCGTTCCGACGCCGCTCAGCCACGATCATATGCATTTCATCGATGGCGCAGCCGGCGGTTATGCGATGGCCGCCAGCCGGCTGAAAAACCAGATATCGGCCGCGGCGTCGGTCGCGGCTACGCCTTGAGGATGGTTCCCTCTTCGATGCCCCTGCGGGCAAAGGCGTTGCGGGTGTCGATGATCAACGGCGACCAGCGCGCAAGTGCCGCATAGTCGACGGCGTCGTGATCGGTTGCGATCAGTACGGCATCGAAGCCCTTCACCAATTGCTCCTCCAGTGGCACCGACGTCCGCCCCTTCAGCGCCATGTATTCGCGCGTCCTCGGAATTTCGGCGACATGCGGATCGTGGTATGCGGCGCTCCCGCCCCGTTCCTCGATCAGTTCGATCAGTTTCAGCGACGGGCTTTCGCGGATGTCCGGCACGTTCTTCTTGTAGGCCAGGCCGATCACCAGCACGCGTGACCGGCTGAGCGCCTTGCCGAGATGGATATCGAGCGCCTCGGCCAGCCTCCCCACGACATGGCGCGGCATGGCGGAATTGATCTCGCCGGCAAGTTCGATGAAGCGTGTCGGCAGCTCGTATTCGCGCGACTTCCACGTGAGATAAAACGGATCGATCGGGATGCAGTGACCACCGAGACCGGGGCCGGGATAAAACGGCATATAGCCGAAAGGCTTGGTCTTTGCCGCGTCGATCACCTCCCAGATGTCGATGCCCATGGCCTCGTAGACGACCTTCAACTCGTTGACGAGCGCGATATTGACAGCGCGAAAAATGTTTTCCGTCAGCTTCACGGCCTCGGCGGTGGCGGGCGACGATACCGGAACGACTGACTGGACCACGGCCCCATAGAATGCCGCCATCAGGCCCGAAGCCGCTTCACCGTCTCCGGCCACGACCTTGGGAATGCTTGACGTATGGAAATCGCGGTTGCCCGGATCCTCGCGCTCCGGTGAGAAGCCAAGGAAGAAATCCCGTGTCGACTTCAGGCCGGTTCTTTCAAGGATCGGCCGCACAACCTCGTCCGTCGTGCCGGGATAGGTGGTCGATTCCAGCACGATCAACTGTCCGGGTTTCAGCGTCTCGGCAATGCGGTCGCAGGTCTTTGTAATGAAGGAAAGATCGGGATCGCGGTGTTTCGTCAGCGGCGTTGGCACGCAGATGACGATGACGTCGCAGGCAGCAAGCGCTTGGAAATCGGTTGTTGCACGGAAGCGGCCTTCTGCCGTCTCCGTGGCCAGGACCGCATCCGGCACCGCCTCGATATAGGAACGCCCGGCATCGATGGCGACGATCTTTTGCGGGTCGATATCGAAGCCGGTCACGGTGAAACCGCTGCGGGCAACGGTGATCGCCAGCGGCAAGCCGACATAGCCGAGCCCGATGACACCGGCGTGGGCGCTGCGGTCCGCTATCTTCGAAAGGAGGGTCTCGCTCAAGGAGGAATTGACGGTCAAATGGGTGTTCTCGACTGATCGGACGCGCGCAGGCGCCTTTGCTGATGCGGGTCAGTTGAGGATAAATTGGCCGAGTGTCAAGGACCGGTCCGACTGCGCATTCCGCCGCGGGCGGAACAATTCTCCAATTTTGTGAGGGCCGAATCTGGTTTTGCCGATATCGCCACTTATATTGCTCAGGGAGCGGGCGCCCGGTCCACCGAGTGGCAGACAAGCAGCAAACTGGATATCCCGCGGTCGGCAAACCTTGGGATTTTCGTTGAGAAAGCGACACGTCAAGCGATGAACATCCACAAGACGACTGTTTCCACCCATCTGCTGGACCGCGTATCGTACTGGTTGCAGCAGGCCGCCCTCAACGGCGAAACTCTCGAAACAGTGGTCGCGGGATTCTGCGAGAGGCTTGCGGCGTCCGGCCTGCCGCTCAATCGTGTCCATTTGAGCTTTTCGATGCTGCACCCGCTCTATGATGCGCTCGGCTTCACCTGGCTGCGCGGCCAGGGTGTCATCGTCGAAGGCTATCGCGCCGATCCCACCGATGAAAAGCCGGACCGCTTTCTGCAAAGCCCCTATTATTATCTGCTGAGCAACAACCTCGAGCACATGCGCCGGCAGATCGATCCCAAGGCTCCTTCCGAATTTCCGATCTTCGACGATCTGAAGGAAATGGGTGTCACCGACTATATCGCCTTCGTCCAGTCATTCGGCACAACGTCCGGCCAGGGCATGATCGGCTCTTGGTCCACCGACGCCCATGGCGGCTTTGACGACGATGTCATCGAGGCGTTGCTGCGCATCCAGAACAACCTGGCGGTCGCCGCCAAGATGGCCGTTCTCGGCAAGCTCGCCGACAACATGCTCACCACCTATCTCGGCGAAAATGCCGGCAAGCGCGTCCTCTCCGGCCAGACTCGGCGGGGCGATGGCGAAACCATCCGGGCCGCGCTGGTGATGGTGGACATGCGACAATCGACGGTGCTTGCAGAACGGGAAGGCCGGCAGGTTTATATCGATACGCTCAACCAATTCTTCGATGCCATCGCCACTCCGTTCAGCCGCAATGGCGGCGAGATACTGAGTTTCGTCGGCGACGGTTTTCTCGCCGTCTATCCCTGCGGTCGCCACCGGGAACCGTCCCAGGTCGCCGCCCTTGCCGCGATGGCAGCGGTTCGCCAGGCCACGGCGCATATGGCCGAACTCAACGCCGACCGTCGGCGCCAGGGTATTGGCGATGTCAATTATGGTATCGGACTGCATGTCGGCAATGTCATGTTCGGCAATGTTGGCCTCAAGGATCGACTGGCGTTTTCCGCCTTCGGCGCCGCCGTCAACGAGGTGGAGCGGCTGCAGGGCCTGACCAAGAAATACACCCAGCCGATCGTTGCCAGTCAGGCTTTCGCCACCTATTGCGGCGGTGACTGGGTGACGCTCGGCCAGGAAAAGCTGCGCGGCGTGCGCCAGAAGGTGACCGTGCTTCTGCCCGGAGACGAAAACATGAAGCTGGACGCAAGCGAGACCATACAAAGCCGTTCGCTGGAGACGCGTTCGGAGGCGGAACAGGTCATGCTGCTCTATCGCAACAGCAAGAAACCGCAGCCGCGCGAGCCCCTCTGGAACAAGCTGCTGCAATAACGGATCAAGAGGCCAACGCGGCCAAGCCCGCTGATTGCATTAGCGGGACGCGAAAAACTCTGATCCCGTTCGAATGATTATAGTTTCTTCGTTCGTGGTGGCTTGCCGCCGCGGCTATATCCGCGCCAACTTTACCAGCCGAAGGTCATGGACACGCCAATTTCCGTGCGATAGTCTCCCTGCGATGAAGCCGGGTTTCCACCCGGAGGCGATCTCTGCGTGACAGCGGGCCGCTATGAAACAAGGACACCTGCTGGCATGAATTCAGGCGCAGACCTGTTGCGGATCGAGGATTTGAGTATCTCGTTCGCGATGCTCGGCGGGCAGCTCGATGCCGTGCGCAACGCCAGCCTGCGCGTCCTGCCGGGCAAGGTGACGGCTCTGGTCGGCGAATCCGGCTCGGGCAAATCCGTCATCAGCCAGGCGGTGATGGGCATCCTGCCGAAGACGGCCACATGCAGCGGCCGCATCCTCTTCTGCGATCCGGCGACCAGCAAGGGGCCGGCCGACTTGCTGCTGATGCCGCGCGACGGGCGGGAGATCCGCAACCTGCGCGGCAATCGCATCGGCAAGATCTTCCAGGAGCCGATGACCTCGCTGTCACCGCTGCACACGATCGGCAACCAGATCAGCGAATCCCTGAAAATCCACACCGGCATGTCCGGACGCGAGCGCCGTGAGCGCACCGAGGAAATGCTGGCATTGGTCGGCTTCGCCAAGCCGTCGCGCGCCTTCGACATGTATCCCTTCGAACTGTCGGGCGGCATGCGCCAGCGCGCCATGATCGCCATGGCCCTGATTTGCAATCCCTCGCTTTTGATCGCCGACGAACCGACGACCGCGCTCGACGTGACCATCCAGGCGCAGATCCTGCAACTGTTGCGCGGGCTGCAGACCAAGCTGAACATGGCCATGCTCTTGATCACCCATGATCTCGGCGTCGTTGCCAATGTGGCCGACGAGGTCGTCGTTATCTACCACGGCGAGATCATGGAGGCCGGGCCGGTCGAGGCTATTTTCCGCAAGCCGTCGCATCCCTATCTCAAGGGACTGATGGCCGCCGTTCCGCATTTCGACATGAAGCCGGGAGAGCGCCTGAAAGCGCTGCGCGAAGTTCCGGTGAATACCAGCAACCTGCTCGGGAAAAAGATGATCGTCGCGGCCGACGAAGCCTTGAAGCCGGAAATCCTGCTTTCGGTGCGCGACGTCAGCAAGACCTTCGCCACCCGAAAATCGAGCTGGCTGACCAAGGACACCTCGCCGGCGACCAAGGCGGTCGACGGCGTCAGCTTCGACATCATGCGCGGCGAATGTCTTGGGCTGGTGGGTGAAAGCGGTTGCGGCAAGACCACGCTCAGCAAGATCCTGATGCGTGCGGTGACGCCGGACGAAGGCGCGGTGATGCTCGACAGCAGCGATGGCCCAATCGACGTGCTGAAAGCTGAAGGATCAGGACTCCTGGCACTGCGCACCAAGGTGCAGATGGTTTTCCAGGACCCCGTCTCCTCACTGTCCCCGCGCATGACGGTCCAGAACATCCTGAGCGAGCCGCTCGAAATCCACGGGCGCGGCAACGGCAAGTCGCGTGTCGAGACGGTGAAGGCGCTGTTGAAGGCGATCGGCCTCAACGAGCGCCATCTCAATCGTTATCCCCACAGCTTTTCTGGTGGCCAGCGCCAGCGTATCGGTATCGCCAGGGCGCTGGCGCTCGGGCCTGACCTTTTGATCTGCGACGAGCCGGTCTCCGCGCTCGATGTTTCGGTTCAGGCCCAGATCCTCAACCTGTTGAAGGATCTGCAGAAGGAACTGGGGCTGACCTACCTGTTCATCTCGCACAACCTTGCCGTCGTCGATTACATGGCCGACCGGATCGCGGTGATGTGCGGCGGCCGCATCGTCGAGATCGCCCCGCGCGAAACGTTGATGCAGGCGCCCGTTCACCCCTATACGAAATCGCTGCTTGCCGCAGTACCTTTCCCCGATCTCGACCGGCCGCTGAACTTTTCCATGCTCAACCCAAGCGGCGCGTCCGACAAGCGCAGCTGGGGCAAACAGTTTTCCGACGAGGGCGACGGGACCGTGCTGGGAACAGCGGACCTCGGCAACGGCCATCTTGTTCTGGCGCGCAAAACCGCCGATGTCAGGGAGCTCGTATCATGATCACCCGGCGCATGACCCTTGGGTTGCTTGCCTCCGCTCTCGTGCCCGGCGTCGCCCGAGCGGCCCCGGAGCCGCCATTCCTGCGGCCTTATCTGCGGGCTCAGGCCCTGCCTGATCTGCCTGATCGCCTGCCGAAAAACCCGCGGCGCGTCAATCTGGCCGCCATGGGCCGGCAGCCCGGAAAGTACGGCGGCACTGTCCGCATGCTGATTGGCAGCCAGAAGGACATCCGGATGATGACGATCAACGGCTATGCCCGTCTGGTCGGCTATACCGAGGACCTGCAGTTCCAGCCCGATATCCTGGAAAGTTTCGACGTTCAGGAAGGCCGGATTTTTACCTTCAAGATCCGTGACGGTCACCGCTGGTCGAACGGCAGCTACCTGACCTCCGAGGACTTTCGCTATACCTGGGAAGACGTGATCCTCAACAAGGATTTGCGCAAGGGCGGCATCCAGCGCGAGCTTCTCGCCGATGGTGAAGGGCCGACATTCGAGATCATCGACAAACTGACTGTCCGCTACACCTGGAAAACGCCCAATCCGGACTTCCTGCCGGGCCTTGCCGCCGCCTCGCCGGTCGTCATCCTGATGCCGTCGGCCTATATGCGGCACTTCCACAAGAAGTATCAGGACGATTTCCGCCTGTCGGCGTTGATGAAACAGTACCGGGTCAAGAAGTGGGCCGATCTGCACATCAAAATGTCGCGCCAGTACCGTCCTGAAAATCCCGACCTGCCATCGCTGGACCCGTGGATTCCGCGCACGGCGCCGCCGGCCGAGCAGTTCGTGTTCGAGCGCAATCCGTTCTTTCACCGGATCGACGAAAACGGCCTGCAGCTGCCTTACATCGATCGCTGGCTGCTCAATATCAGCTCGTCGGAAATCATCGCGGCCAAGACCGGGGCGGGTGAAACCGACCTACAGTCCACCGGCGTCGATTTTTCCGACTACGCGTTCTTCAAGGATGCGGAAAAACGCTATCCCGTGAAGGTCAATCTCTGGAAAAGGACTCAAGGCTCTCGCCTCGCCCTTTTGCCGAATCTCAATTGCAGCGACAAGGTGTGGCGCGACCTGTTCTGGGACGTGCGGGTCCGGCGCGCCCTGTCGCTGGCGATCGACCGGCACGAAATCAACATGGTCAGCTTCTACGGGCTTGCGAAGGAAAGCGCGGACACAATCCTGCAGGAAAGCCCACTGTTCAAGCCGGAATATGCGGCCGCATGGGCAAGCCACGATCCCGATCAGGCCAACAGGCTACTCGACGAGGTCGGCCTGACGCAACGCAACAGCGACGGCATACGGCTGCTACCCGACGGGCGGGAAGCCCAGATCGTCGTCGAGACCGCTGGTGAGAGTACGCTCGAGACCGACGTGCTGGAACTCATCAAGGACCATTGGGCGAAAGTCGGCTTCGCGCTTTTTATCAAGACCTCGCAACGGGACGTTTTCAGCAGCCGGACGATGAGTGGCGAGATCATGATGTCCATGTGGTCAGGCATCGAAAATGGCGTGCCCACAGCCGATATGAACCCGGGCGATCTTGCGCCGAGCAGAGACGACCAGTTTCAATGGCCCTCTTGGGGCATGTACTATCTCTCCATCGAGCAAAACGGAACTGCGCCGGAATTGCCGGAAGCGGTCAAGCTGATCGATCTGGTGAAGCAATGGCGAAAGACGGACAACACCGGAGAACGGACACGCATCTGGCACGAAATGCTGGAAATCTATACGCAGAACGTCTTTTCGATCGGCATCGTCAATGCGACTCTGCAGCCGGTCATGCATTCCGCCTATATCCGCAATATTCCCGAAAAGGGCCTCTACGGCTTCGACCCGACCTGTTATCTCGGGGTCTATATGCCAGACACGTTCTGGTACAGCGAAGAGGTTAGCTGACCATGGTGCGTTACATTTTCTGGCGTATCCTGGCAATGATCCCGACCCTCGTCATCATTTCCGCGCTGGTTTTCACGATCATCGAACTGCCACCTGGAGATTACTTCGAGAGCTACATTGCCGAACTTCGCGCCCAGGGCGAAGCTGTGGACACCGCTGAGATTGACGCGTTGCGCAAGGAGTACGGCTTCGATCAGCCGCCGGTGATCAGGTATTTCCATTGGGCCGCTGGCCTGGTGCAGGGCGACTATGGCTATTCGTTCGAATATCAGCTGCCGGTCAACGAGGTGGTCGGTGACCGTCTCTGGCTGACGGTACTGGTTTCCTTCGTCACCATCCTGTTCACATGGCTGATCGCCTTCCCGATCGGCATCTATTCCGCCACCCATCAATACAGCTGGGGCGACTATGGCCTGACGTTTGTCGGCCTGATCGGCATCGCCATTCCGAACTTCATGTTTGCGCTGATCCTGATGTATTTCGCCAATATCTGGTTCGGCACCTCGATCGGCCATCTGATGGACCAGAAATACCTGGCCGAACCGATGAGCTGGGAGAAGGCGAAATCCATTCTTGAACACCTGTGGATTCCCGTGCTGATCGTCGGCACCGCCGGTACCGCAGGCATGATACGCCGTCTGCGCGCCAATCTGTTGGACGAGCTGCAGAAACAATATGTCGTGACCGCTCGCGCCAAGGGCTTGCATCCGTTCCGCGCCCTGGTCAAATATCCCCTACGCATGGCGCTCAACTTTTTCATCTCGGATATCGGTTCGATCCTGCCGGCGATCATTTCAGGGGCGGAGATCACTGCCATCGTGCTGTCTCTCGAAACAACAGGCCCGATGCTGATAAAAGCGTTGCAAAGTCAGGATATGTATCTTGCCGGTTCGTTCCTGATGTTCCTGGCATTCCTCACCGTGATCGGCGTGCTGATATCGGACATCGCACTCGCATTCCTCGACCCGCGCATCAGACTGCAAGGCGGTAGCACCAAGTGACTGTGTCCCTACCTGAATCCGGCGCACCGCTGGCGCATTATGTCTCGACGGCGGCGTTCGATCCCCATTCCATCGATGTGATGTCCGAGGAACAATCGCGAGTCTACCAGGCATCGCAGCTGCGGCTGATGTGGTGGAAGTTCAAGAAACACCGGTTGGCGCTGTACTCGCTTTATTTTCTCACCTTTCTCTACGCGACCATCGCCATCGTCGAGTTTCTGGCGCCGTACAATCTGCACACCCGCAACGTCGACTTCATCCATTCGCCGCCGCAGCGCGTCCATCTGTTTCATGACGGCAAGTTCGTCGGACCGTTCGTCTATGGCCGCACGATGACGCTCGACATGGACACGCTGCGCCGGATCTACACGGACAAACCGGACCGGGTTGAGCCGATTCGCTTCTTCTGCCGGGGCGACGGTTACAGGTTCTGGGGTCTCGTACAGACCAATGTCCATCTGGTCTGCCCGGCCAAGGACGGGCAACTCTTCCTGCTGGGAAGCGATCGCCTCGGTCGCGACGTGTTGTCGCGTATCCTCTACGGAGCCCGGATATCGTTGACCATCGGCCTGCTCGGCATCACCATGAGCTTCGTGCTGGGTATCACCATCGGTGGTCTGGCCGGCTACCACGGCGGTGTCTTCGATCTG
This sequence comes from Rhizobium herbae, assembly GCF_017873135.1. Classification (GTDB taxonomy): domain Bacteria; phylum Pseudomonadota; class Alphaproteobacteria; order Rhizobiales; family Rhizobiaceae; genus Pararhizobium; species Pararhizobium herbae. The sequence goes on from NZ_JAGGJV010000010.1 coordinate 166,189, forward strand.
ATCGTCCAGCGCATCATCGAGGTTTTACAATCCATACCGAGCATACCGCTCTGGATGGCGCTGGCAGCGATCATGCCGGTGACATGGAGCCCGATCCTGATCTATCTCGGCATCACCGCCATTCTCGGCCTGCTCGACTGGACGGGGCTGGCGCGTGCCGTGCGCTCCAAGCTGCTGGCCCTGCGTGAAGAGGACTACGTGCTGGCGGCACAGCTGATGGGCGCCGGCTCCAGCCGCATCATCGGCCGCCATCTTGTCCCCGGCTTCATGTCCCACCTGATCGCGACGGCCACGCTCGCAATCCCGGGCATGATCCTCGGCGAGACGGCATTGAGCTTCCTCGGTCTCGGTCTCCGTCCGCCAATCACCAGCTGGGGCATTCTCCTGACGGAAGCCCGCAGCGTCAGCGTCATTGCTTTTTATCCCTGGCTGCTGTTTCCAACCATTCCGGTCATCCTCGTGATTCTGGCGTTCAATTTCCTGGGCGACGGTCTTCGCGATGCTGCCGATCCGTATAAGTGAAGTGGATACTGATATGCTAAGGACACTCCGCAAGGAGATCGGCAGCGCCAGGGGAGACAAGAGGCTCCGCTCATGACGCGCCGGATCGAGGATGCCCGTATCCTGATGTACAGCCACGACACCTTCGGCCTTGGTCATCTCCGCCGTTGCCGGACCATCGCGCATTCGCTGGTGGAGGATTATCGCGGCGTCAACATCCTGATCATTTCGGGTGCTACGATCGCGGGGGCCTTCGACTACCGGGCGCGCGTCGATTTCGTGAAGATCCCCAGCGTCATCAAGCTGCGCAACGGCGAATACACCTCGATGGACAGGCATATCGACCTGCACGAGACGCTGAAGATGCGCAAGTCGATCATCCGCCATACGGCCGAGACTTTCCAGCCGGACATCTTCATCGTCGACAAGGAGCCGATGGGCCTGCATGGCGAAGTCGAGGACACGCTGGCCTATCTGAAAAAGCAGGGAACGACCCTGGTTCTCGGCCTGCGCGAGGTCATGGACGCGCCGCATCTGCTCGACGCCGAGTGGAAGCGCAACGACGTGATGCGCAAGATCGGCCAGTTTTACGACAGTGTCTGGGTCTACGGCCCACCGGATTTCTACGACCCGCTGATCGGCCTGGACGTTCCCCCGTCTGTGCGCGCAAAAATGGACTTTGTCGGCTTCCTGCAAAGAAGCGTCTCGCAAGATGTGGAATCCGAGCACAAGCCAAAGGGCGACTACATCCTGGTGACCACCGGCGGCGGCGGCGACGGCTCCGACCTGATCCACGACGTCATCGACGCCTATCAGGAAGATCCGACGCTCACGCACAAGGCGCTGATCGTGCTTGGCCCCTATATGCCGGCGAAGCAGCGCCACAAGCTGATCATGAAATGCGCCAAGATCCCGTATGTCGAGGTCATCGAATTCGACAACAGGATGGAGGAACTGATCGCCGGCGCCAAGGGCGTTGTCGCCATGGGCGGCTACAACACCTATTGCGAAATTCTCTCCTTCGACAAGCCGGCACTGATCGTGCCCCGGGTCATGCCGCGCGAAGAGCAGCTGATCCGGGCAAGCCGCGCCGCCGAGCTTGGCCTGATCGACATGCTTCTGCCCGAGGAAGCCGCCGACCCCATGCGCTTCGCTGCTGCTCTCAAGGCCCTGCCGAATCGCAACCCGCCATCGAAAAGCGCCAAAGGCATGACACTCGAAGGCCTTGCGAACATATCGCAGATCGTTGGGGAATGGCTCGGCCGCCGCGACCGCGAGCACCTGACGGTCGTGAAAGGGTGACGACACGTTGACTGAACGCCGCAAGATCGTCGTGGTGCTGAAGGGATATCCGCGCCTGTCGGAAACCTTCATCGCCCAGGAACTGCTCGGACTGGAAAGGGCCGGTTTCGAACTCGCGCTTGTGGCGCTGCGCCACCCGACGGACAAGAAGCGCCATCCTGTTCACGACGAAATCCGCGCTCCGGTTCACTATCTGCCGGAATATCTGCACGAGGAACGTCTCAGGGGCTTGCGTGCGCTTGCCTTCTGCCTGCCGAAGCCTGGATTCTGGCGCGGTCTGCTCTCGCTCGCTTCGGATTTCTGGCGCGATCGGACGCGCAACCGGCTTCGCCGTTTCGGCCAGGCAATGGTGCTCTGCGCCGAGTGGCCGAAGGGTGGCGAGTGGCTGCACGCACATTTCATCCACACGCCCGCCTCCGTCGCCCGCTACGCCAGCATGATAAGGGGTACGCCCTGGACCTGTTCGGCCCATGCCAAGGACATCTGGACATCGCCCGAATGGGAGCTTGCCGGCAAACTTGCCAGCACCCGCTGGACGGTGACCTGCACGCAGACGGGATTTGAGCAGTTGCGCCATCTTGCCGGCGGCAAGCCGCATGTGCATCTGAGTTATCACGGCCTCGACCTCACCCGTTTCGGCACATTTGACGACATCCGCCCATCCCATGACGGATCGCGGCCGGAAGCTCCCGTGACGATCGTCAGCGTTGGCCGCGCCGTAGAGAAGAAGGGGTTCGATATCCTGCTGCGCGCGCTCAGCCTGCTGCCTGCGGATATCAACTGGAAATTCGAACATATCGGCGGCGGCGAACTGCTGAAAAAGCTTCAGGCGCTGGCGTCCGAGCTTGGCATTGCCGAAAAAGTCACCTGGCATGGCGCGCTGTCGCAAACGGAGGTGCTGGGGCATTATCGCAACGCCGATATTTTCGCCCTTGCCTGCCGCATCACCGCCGATGGCGATCGGGATGGATTGCCGAACGTGCTTGTCGAGGCGTCGAGCCAGTCCCTGGTCTGCGTATCGACGAACATCTCCGGCGTGCCCGAACTCCTTGTCGATGGCGAAAACGGCTTTGTCGTCCCGCCGGAGAACGCCCAAGCGCTGGCCGGGGCCTTGGAAAAGGCCATCCGCGATCCAGCCCTGCGACAGCGGCTGGGAGAAGCGGCGGAACAAACGGTGCGCCGCGAATTCGACCATGAAACCAGCATCCGCCAGCTGAAAAACCTGTTCGAGACGGAATGGCAGGTTTCGCAATGACCGAGGTTCAAACGGCGCCCCGCGCGTTTTTCTACGTCCAGCACTTGCTCGGCATCGGACACCTCGCCCGCGCCAGCCGCATTGCCCGGGCTCTGGCCGAGGATGGTTTCGACGTCACGGTGGTCACCGGCGGCACGCCGGTCACAGGCTTTCCCGGACCGCTCGTACATCACGTCGCCTTGCCGCCGATCACGGCAGGGGATGCCGGCTTTTCCGGACTGGCCGATATCGACGGCAATCCGGTCGACGATGCCTTCAAGGATAATCGCCGGGATCGGCTGCTGACGGCTTTCCGGCAAAGCCAGCCCGATATCGTCATCATCGAGGCCTTCCCCTTCGGCCGCAGGCAGGTCCGTTTCGAACTGCTCCCCCTGCTCGATGCGATCGCCACGACGGATCCGAAGCCCTTGGTCGTCACCTCGCTGCGCGATATCCTGCAGGAGCGCTCCAAGCCCGGCCGCGACGAAGAAACCGTTGCAACGGTGAAGCAGTATTTCGACCGCGTCCTGGTCCATGGCGATCCGGCTTTCGCCCGGCTTGAAGATACCTTTCCGCTGGCTGCGGACATCGCGGACAAGGTTGTCTACACGGGGCTGGTGGCCGCACCGTCGCCCGGACAGCCAACCGAGCGTTTCGACGTCATCGTCTCAGCCGGCGGCGGCGCCGTCGGCAATGCCTTGATCCGCGCGGCGCTTGAAGCCGCCAAGTCCCTCGGCGCGGCCCTGTCCTGGGCGCTGATCGCCGGCCCCAATCTGCCCCAGTCCGATTTCGACGCCATCTCGGCCGATGCGCCCTCGCATGTCAGCGTCTACCGCTTCCGTCCGGATTTCGCCAGCCTGCTGGCCGGCGCCAAATTGTCCGTGTCACAAGCGGGCTACAACACAGTCTGCGATATTCTGCGTGCCGGCTGCCACGCCCTGCTGATCCCGTTTACCGCTGGCGGTGAAACCGAACAGACAGTCCGGGCGGAGCGCCTGGAAAAGTTGGGACTTGCTCATGTTCTGACCGAAGATGATCTCTCGCCGGAAAGCATGACGCAGGCCATCAAAACCGCTCTCCTGGAGACCGACCGCCCGCCGCACAGCCTCGATCTCGACGGCGCGCACCGCACCGCCGAAATCCTGCGCGGGCTGCTCTGATAGCGCATCAGACGGTGCCGATCACCATGAAGCGTGTGTATTTCTTCATCGCCAGCGAGCCGGCAAACGCTACGTGGCTGAGCGACGTCTGCTCCTGGAAGGCCTCGAGCGACGGCACGCAGTTGATGTGGGTCGGCTCGCTGAAATAATCGTTCGACTGCAGCATGACCTGCGTGCCGCGTGGCAAGAGCGAGAGCCACGCCGGAAGATCGGCGATGTGCTCGCAGCTGGTGTTGATCACCAGATCCGCATCGCGCGCCTGGTAATCGAGCCCGTACATATCCTGCGTGACGGCCCGGAAACGCTCGCCCGCCTTGGCGTTCAGCGTTTCAGCGACCGCTGCGACATCCGGATCGATGTCGATGCTCTCGATCAGCGCGATATCGAATCGGCGGTCGTCGAAAAACATGGCCGGCAACACGCCATACCAGCCGCCAAGCAGGATGATGTGTTTAAATTTCCCGCCAAGGCTTTCAAACAGCTTTTCGCGTGCCCATATCTTGCTTCCAACCTGCTTGTGGTTGAAGGCCGTGCCCAGGTCCGCGTCAGGATATTTGGCGACAACTTTCGCAAGGCCTTCTATCAGAGAGCTTCCCGTATAGGCGGACAGACCGCGGATAATATCGAAGGCGCTCTCGTGCCAATCTGTTGTGTTTGCTTCGTTTGTTCGGGTGGTTTTCATCATGCGCGTGTTGTAGTCTGGACTTTTCTGGAGTGCAAGGAATGCAAGTCAATCTGAAGGATGCCGCGGCCGTTTCGCCGTCCCTGGAGGCGGGAAAGGACATACCGCATCTGGCAGGACTTGGCGCAACCATGCGGCAGGTCTTTGCCGCGCACTTCATGCGCGACTGCCCGCACATCCTGGAAATCGGTGGCCACATCCGACCCATCACGCCTTATCTCACCCACCATCCACTGTCGGTGACCTCCGTCGACCCGAAGACCGAGGCTCACGAAGCGACCGAGCTGAACGGCGGGCAATGCCACGTGCGGCATATCCCTGCCAAGTTCCAGCAGATCGACTATCACTATCAGCCCGGCAGCTATGGCCTCGTTCTGCTCGGCTATTCGCTGAAACCGTTCGGCCGTAAGGATCCTCTCGGGGATCTGCTGTTTTCGCTGATCGACAATGCGAAAACCGTCGTTATCGAATACGCGCCCGAGCTTGAACGTGCTGCATCACAGGTGCCGCATATCGTCAGCCGCCCGTCCGTGACGGTCCGGGGACTGTTCGATCTTCACCTGCACGACCCGGAGATCGCCGGCACGCCCTACGCCGCCCGGCGCTTCTACGTCCTCGACACCCGCTATTCGGCTAGTTGAATTCACCCATGGAAAAACGCCTCGCCCGCTACATCTGGACCCATACCCGAGGCCAGCAACTCTGGATCCTTCTGGTCGTCGCCGTCTCGATGATTCCCTACTTCCTGTCGTTCGACCTGCCCAAGCAGATCGTCAACGGCCCCATCCAGGGCCAGGGCTTCGACCAGCCGGGCGCCACCCAGACTTTCATGAACATCAGTTTCGACCTGCCCTGGCTTGGCACCGTCACGCTCTTTGATGGCATCGAACTGACGCGTATGCAGACGCTGTTCGCACTCAGCATGGTTTTCCTCGTGCTGGTGATCATCAACGGGCTCTTCAAGTTCTACATCAATACCTACAAGGGCCGGCTTGGCGAACGGCTGCTGCGGCGCATCCGCTTCGAGCTTGTCGATCGTATCCTGCGTTTCCCGCCCAGCCAGTTCAAACGCATGAAGGGCGCCGAAGTCTCCAGCATGGTGAAGGACGAGGTCGAGCCCCTGGGCGGCTTCACCGGCGATGCCTTCGTCCAGCCGGCGCTGCTCGGCGGACAGGCGCTGACGGCACTGTTCTTCATCTTCATGCAGAATGTCTGGCTCGGCCTGATCGCCGCCGTCATGGTCGGCGTCCAGGCGCTGATCATTCCGCGCATGCGCCGACGGCTGCTCGTGCTCGGCCGCGAGCGCCAGATTACCGCCCGCGAGCTTGCCGGCCGCGTCAGCGAGATCGTCGACGGCATCGGCACGATCCACGCCTACGACACCTCGAACTACGAGCGCGCTGACATCGCATCCCGCCTGGGGCGCATTTTCAAGATCCGCTACGACCTCTATCAGTGGAAATTCCTGGTCAAGTTCATCAACAATTTCCTCGCCCAGCTGACGCCCTTCCTGTTCTACTGCATCGGCGGCTATCTGGCGCTGCAGGGCCGGCTCGACATCGGCCAGCTGATTGCCGTGATCAGCGCCTACAAGGACCTGCCCGGCCCGCTGAAGGACCTGATCGACTGGGACCAGACCCGTCAGGACGTCCAGGTGAAATATGTCCAGGTGGTCGAACAGTTCAGCGTCGACCGGACGATCGACCCGGCTATTCAAGCCATCGCCATCAAGGATGCCGGCTCGCTGAAGCATCCGTTGGCCGCGGTCAGCCTGTCGCTTGCCGATGACAGCGGCGCCAAGCTGCTGGAACGCGTTTCCGTGCAGATCCATCCCGGCGAGACGGTTGCCATCGTTGGCGGCGCCGCGGGCGGCGGCGACATGCTCGCGGAAGCCTTTGCGCGTCTTACCTGGCCGGAGAGCGGCAAGGTGACCGCCGGCGGCGACGATCTTCTGGAATTGCCCGAGTCCGTCACCGGACGGGCTATCTCCTATGTTTCGTCCGATGCCTACTTCTTCTATGGAAGTTTGCGCGACAACCTGCTTTACGGCCTGAAGCATGCGCCGCTGAAGGATGCCGTATACCAGGGCAGTGGTGCCACGCATCGCAAATGGCAGATCCACGAGGCAAAGCTGGCCGGGAATCCGGACTATGATGTCAACAGCGACTGGATCGACTACGAAGCCGCCAATGCGACCGAGGCGGGCGACCTCTTCGCCCCCATTCTCTCCGTTCTCGACACCGTTCAGCTATCGAAGGATATCCTCGACCTCGCGCTTCGCAGCACTGTATCGCCGAGCGACCATGCAGGCCTTGCCGAGGGTCTCGTCGAGATGCGCCACGCCCTTCGCGACGAGCTGGAAGAGGCGGGCCTGAGCAGCCTCGTCGTCTCCTTCGAGCCAGGCGCCTACAACACCGAGGCCACGGTCGGCGAAAACCTTTTGTTCGGCACGGCAACCGGCCCGGCCTTCATCGGCAAGGCAATCGGCAAGAATGCCTATTTCCGCTCGGTCGTCGGACGCACCGGGCTCGACCGCATCATGTTCGACATGGGCTACAGCATCGCCGAAAACGCGGTGGAGCTGTTCGCCGACCTGCCGCCGGATCATCCATTCTTCCAGCAGCTCACCTTCATGACGGCGGACGACATTCCGGAATACCAACTGCTGCTGCAGAAACTGAAAGGCAAGAGCTTCGATGGCGCCTCTGAAGATGACCGCGGGGCAATCATTCGCCTGAGCTTCCGCTACATCGAGCCGCGGCATCGCTTCGGTCTTCTGACCGACGAATTGATGGCGAAGATCGTCGATGTCCGCCGCCAGTTCCATGACGGAATGCCGGACAATATGCGCGGCGATATCGAACGTTACGACCCGGAACACTATCTGGCCTCGGCAAGCCTGATGGACAATATTCTGTTCGGCCGCATCAGCCACAAGCATTCCGACGGCTCGAAACGCATCCGCTCGATCGTCAGCTCGCTGTTGAACTCCCTCGGGTTGTTGGAGCGCGTGATCGATATCGGCCTGGACTTCAATCTCGGCGCCGGCGGCAAGCGCCTGACCGCCGTGCAGCGGCAGAAACTCAATCTGGCGCGCGCGCTGGTCCGCCGGTCGGACTATTATATCTTCAACCGGCCGCTTCCCGGCCTCGACCACCGCCTTCAGGACGAAATCGTCCGCGATGTCCTGAAACTCGTACGCCGGGACGGGAGGGATCCGGCGGTCATCTGGGTGCTGTCGAATACCGCGCTGTCGAGCCTGTTCGACCGTGTTCTGGTGTTTGACAGAGGCATGCTGGTGGAGGACGGCACGCATGCGACGCTTGTTGAGAATAACGGTATCTTTAAGGAACTTGTGTCATCATAATGTCAAAGGCGAAGTCCATGCGTGCGACGGGACGCAGGCATGGATATCCTTCCAAATGGAAGCGTTGGTGACCATCACCGGCGCGTGATCCGGAAGGAAGAAAATGGGGAATGGGCACGGAAATGCTTCTGAAGGATGAAGTTCAAATGCTGCGGCGCGTGCCGCTGTTTTCGAATGTCGAACCGGGAAAGCTGAAGCTTCTCGCCTTCACATCCGACCGTGTCAGCTATGATGCCGGCGAGGCCATTTTCCATCAGGGCGACACCGGCGACGCGGCCTATGTCGTGCTGGCCGGCAAGGCTGATATTCTCGTGGATTCCTCCACCGGGCCGATCAAGATCGCCGAAGTCGAGACAAATTCAATCGTCGGCGAGATTGCCATCCTTTGTGATGTCTCGCGAACCGCCACAGTGCAGACGACAACCGCGGTGGAAGCCCTGCGCATCCGCAAGGATCACTTCCTCAAGCTTTTGACCGATTTCCCCGAGATCACCATCGAGATCATGCGCGTTTTGGCCGACCGCCTGAGCCACACGACGAGCGAACTGTCCGAGGCCCGCAGCCGCGCGGCACGCAAGGCGCCGGAACAACCCGCCTGATCTCGCATTACTGCTGCGCGGTCTTTTTCTCGCCCTGCCGCAGATCAATCCGGCTGATCGCTCCGGTCATCCGGTCGATACTGAAATTGCCTGACGGCAGACCGGACGCGTATTTCCAGAACATCCGGAAGATGAGCGCAAACCGAGCCTGCGTCGCGTTCGTATCGCTCCAGTTGCCATCCGCGAAAAGCTGCCCCACTGCCCGGTACGACGCCATCCGCTCCCTCGTGATCCAGTCGAACGCCAGTTCGCTTCCCATCCGCAACCGATACCAGTCGGCCAGGAACTCCATCGCCGTAACCGAGAGCTGCGCAGCCCCTGCTCCCGCAGCCGCCAGCCGCTGCTGAAGCTCCGCGTCCGTGCGGGCAGCCGCAAGCGTGGCAATGGCATCCACAGCGGCGACCGGTTCGTCGATCAGCGCCAGCGCGGCCAGATCATCAAGGTCGAGGGTGCGGATCATCGCCGTGATGTCCTTCGGCCATTCGCGCTTCAGGTAGCGCCGTCCGACCAGATGGGCGAGATGTTCGAACAGGAAACCGCCGTAGTCATCGACATCCAGCAGGCTGCCTGCTTCCAGCCGCGACGGCACGATCTCCTTGTCATAGGCCAGCCTCAAATCTGCATCGAGCGGCATGGCATTGATCCCGACTGTCTCGATGTCGATGCGTTGCTCGCCGACCGTGACCACCTTGTAGGCCCCGGGAAAGGCAACCAGAGACGGCATCGCCACGTTGATCAGGAACCGATCGCCGTTGTCGTGGCGCGCGGTGTCATTGACATGCAGATGCCCGCTGAAATGAATGTCGATGCCCGCCGCAATCAGCGCTTCGGCAACGGCCCTCGTGGGGATACGTTCCGACATGCCCGTCCGGCCCAGGAGCGCCACCTCGTCATCGACCGTCGCGTCGAGCGGATCGAGAACGGGATAATGCGAAAACGCGAGCAGGCATTTGCCTTCATGGCGCGCACGCCCGGCAATATCCTTCATCCAGTCGAGAACGAAGCGCTTGTGCGTCAGCATGGCGTTCCAGCCGGCGCTGGTGCTATCGGCAAGGTCGCCGGCCTCGCCCGGGGACACGCCATCGACGGGTACAAAAACATTGGCATCGATCATCAGCAGCCAGACGCCGGGAAAGGGTTCGACCAGATAGGATGCGTCCATCAACGAGCGTGTGGTTTTGCCATCGGGTGACTGTACCTGATAGAACCGCGCTGCCGGATTCCCGTCCGTGCCGAACGGTGTTTCCCAATGAAGGTCGCCCGGCCGCGGAAAGAAGCCGAAATCTGCCATGGCATCGAGCCCATCCGGATATCCCCGGCAATACATCCGATCACTGGCGATGACCGAATGCGCGCCACGATCGCGCATATGCGGGTCGCTGCTGAGAATGCTGTAGCTGCCGTCCTCGTTCATGAACCGCTTGGCGCGATGCCGGCCGGCAGCGCCGAAAATGTCGTGATTGCCGACGGTGGCGTAGAAGCGCATGCCGAACCGCGCCGCATAATCATCGAGCACCCGTTTCACGCCCTTGACGGTTTCCACCTGCCCGTCGTCGGAATAGTCTCCGAGCAGCACGACATGGCGGATGCCACTGGCGGCGATTTCGTCGAGCGCATGATGGAACGCGAAATAGCTTTCGTTGAAGACGCGCGTCGAGCGGGCCGTATCGGCAAGCAGCCTGAATGTCAGCCGGCGATCGCCCTGCACGATGCCCGGAAAGCCATAGTCGGCGTATAGATCGTGAAAATGCGCATCGGCGATGACGGCAATGCGCGGATGCTTTGAGGATGGCATTCTTTGGTTGTTTTCCGTCTGCGCGTTCAAACCGGATTTGTTTCCTTTCGTCTCTGGCACATATGGAAAGAAAAAGCGAATTCGAGTCTCGCTTAACCCATGCAGTTTGGCTAACATGACGGCAATGAGGCTTGGTTAATCAAGCCCACCTTAAAAGACGACCTTAAGAATTAAGTGGGACAGTTGCAGAAGGACAGCCGATAGAGTTGGCCGTGACTGAGGCGAGAGAGTGAACGAAAACGTGTTTCGGGTGCGGTTATGGGGAGTGCGCGGCAGCCTCCCGGTCTCGGGGGCCGAATTCCAGAACTATGGCGGCAACACCATCTGCATCGAGATGCAATGCGGACCCCATAGGCTATTGTTCGATGCCGGCTCCGGATTGATGCCGGCGGGCCAGGCGCTCAAGTCCGAGGGCGTTTCCGATTTCAACCTGTTCTTCACCCACTGCCATTACGACCACATCGTCGGCCTTCCCTACCTGCCGGCGCTGTTCGATCCGCATGCCTCGGTAACTCTATGGTCCGGACATTTGGCCGGCCGCATGTCCACGCGCCAGATGATCGGCGAGTTCATGCGCCCGCCGTGGTTCCCCGTCGAGCCCGATATCTGCCGCGCTTCAATCAACTGCCGGGATTTTCGTTCCGGCGACGTGCTGTTTCCCTATCCCGATGTGGCGATCAGGACGGGCAGCCTCAACCATCCGGGCGGCGCGATCGGCTACCGCGTGGAATGGGGTGGCCGCGCCGTGGCGCTGGTGACGGATACTGAACACAAGCCGGGCACGCTCGATCCGGCGGTACTCGACCTGATCGATGGCGCCGACCTCTTTCTCTATGATTGCATGTATACCGACGACGAGATGCATCGCCATGTCGGCTACGGCCATTCCTCCTGGCAGCAGGCCATCCGGCTTGCCAAAACGGCGAAAGCCAAGCAGGTGGCGTTCATCCATCATTCGCCGTTGCGCACCGACAGCGAACTCGACGCCATTCAGCGGCTCGCCGAGCAGGAATTCGGCGGCGCCTTCATGGCCCGTGACGGCCAGGTGATCGACCTCTGAAAGCCGACCCTCCTCAGCCTTGATGGACCGGAGCTTTTTGCCCCCGCAGAATATCGGGGACCGGTGTCCAGAGGCATGCGGGATGGCGCGAGGTGACTGCGAACAGAGCGCTCATAAAATTCCAGACGGCGTCATCATGGACCAGATGGTGGGTCAGAAGCCCCATTGTCCCGCCATTGTCGAACATATGCCGCAAGCGTGCCACGATCTCGACCACCAATGCCTGTGGATCACGCCCGCCCCGCGTGCCGTGCCAATCCATGACATCCACATGGCTATTGATCAGGGGCAGGTCCGCCGGTTTTTCCGGGCCGTAGACCGACAGCGCCTCATAGCCGAGCCCGGCCAGATGCGGCACAAGCGCCGCATCGATGCGGTTCCACGGCGGCACGAGCATGGGGACGAACCGCCCGCTGTGCAGTCCGGCCAGACGATCAAAACCCTGCTTCAGTTCGCCAAGCACGGCGGCAGCCGGCCGGTGCCGGCCAAGCTCCTGCTTCTTCTCTTCAGCACCCGCGTAGTTTTTATGCGACCAGCCGTGGACCGCGACAGTGCATAACGGCTCCCGCTCCAGCCTCGCTGCAAGCGCTTCGCCCGTATGGGCCGGAATGATCGCCAACGTCAGCGGCACCGAAAATATGCCTGATATCTCCAAGAGCCGGTCGAGCGGCGCAGTCGGCTCGACGGCATCATCGTCCCGCAGCCAGAAGCGCGCTACCTTGCCCGTCTGCTGCCAGCGGCCCAGTTCCTCGACAATAGTCTTCTCGAAATCGTTCATGTTATCGTGCCTGTTTCAGGTGTTCATCGAGGATGATGCCCAGCCGCTCCGCCGCCCGGTCGAGCGAGCGTTCCTCGCTAGCAAATGGTCTTGCCGCGCGGGCCAGCGCCGTTCGCTCCTCATGCCGCGTCAACAGCCGCTCGATCGCCTGCGCATAGGCATCGATATCGCCGGGCGGCGTCAGCAGGCCCGTTCGCCCATGCGCCACCACTTCCGGCACGCCGGCGATCTCCTGCGCGACGACAGGCAAACCCGCCGCCTGCGCCTCGAGATAGGCAAGCCCATAGGCCTCGCCACAGCCGGGCCAGACATAGAGTGCCGAACGCGACAGAAGACCGGCGATGTCATCAGCGGGTTTTTCGCCGTGCCAGATGATCCGGCCCTCGTCGAAGCCGGCAAACAGCGCCCTCACCTCCGCTGCACGCGGCCCATCTCCGACGACGGACAGTTGCCAGGGCAGATGCATCAGCCGCGACAGAGCCTCGGCCAGCATGACGTAGCTCTGCATCTTATCGCCGGAGCGCATCATCGCCACGGTGATCAATCGCCCGGGCTCCGGCATGGGCTGCCTCGCAAGCATGAGGGCCGGGTCGATGAAGGGCGCAAGCAAGGCCAGACGCGCATCGGGCGCCGCGGCGGCAAGCCCGTCAAGATCGCGCCGTGTCAGGCAGATATTCACCGAAGCCTGCTTCACCGTTTCCAGCACCTGTTGCTGCGTCCCGGCCCACAGCCCGGTGTTGCGCCGGGCTGAATAGGATGCTTCCGCCGTCACGTAGCCTATTGCGAATTCCCGGGCGAGCGCCGGCCCGATGAGATCAGGCGCCTTGTAATAGGGATGGTAGCAGAACCAGGCATCGGGATTGCCTGTCTCTCGCCAGAGCGCCGAAAGCCGCTCCCTTTCCCCTTCCGCGGCAGTCGACAGAGCCTCGACGGCGGCGGCCGAAGCATCGGGCAGGAAAGCCCGCAACTCCGAAGCAATCTCCACCTGATGCCCCGCCCGCGCCAACGCCGCCATCAACAGACGCGCCATCAGCCGGTCCCCGGAGGGAACGGGATGGTTGGGGGATTTCAGCGGGCAATAAAAAGCGATCTTCATGAAGATGCGGTTCTAGAACATCGAACCGGCGATGGAAACGGCTGGAAGATGCGATTTGTCGAAAGACCGTCAACCCAGCGCCAGTTCCGTTTCCGCGTCGAAGAGATGCAGAGCATCCTCGTCGAAGGTAAACGCCTGCTTCATGCCCACCGTCAGCTTCGTGCGCGGCGGCAGGCAGGCGGTCACCCGCTGTCCGCTCACCCTGCCCGTCACCACCAGTTCCGGGCCTGTCAGTTCGACAACCTCGATCTCGACGTCAAGCACGCGATGGTCGGCCGTCTCCCCCACCAGCCGAAGCGCTTCGGGACGAACGCCGAGCTTGACCCGGCGTCCGGCAGCAACCACATTTTTCAGCCGAACCGGCAAGGCGATGACCGCGCCTCCATCCAACTGCACGCCCTCGCCTGTGACCACGCCATCGAGCACGTTCATCGGCGGCGAGCCGACGAAACCGGCGACATAGAGCGTGGCCGGATGGTCATAGACCTCCTCCGGCGTGCCGAGCTGCTCGATCCGGCCGTTGCGCATCACGGCGATCCGCGTCGCCAGCGTCATCGCCTCGATCTGGTCATGGGTGACGTAGACGATCGTCGTGCCGAGCATCTGGTGCAGCCGTTTCAGCTCGGTGCGTGTTTCCATGCGCAGCTTGGCGTCGAGATTGGAGAGCGGTTCGTCGAACAGGAAGACCTGGGGCTTGCGCACCAGCGCCCGGCCGATCGCGACGCGCTGGCGCTGGCCGCCGGAAAGCTGGCCGGGCTTGCGATCCAGCAGATTCTCGATCTGCAGCAGCTTGGCCGTTTCCTGCACCGCCCTTTCCCGTTCAGCCGCTGGAACCTTGCGCATTTCGAGACCAAAGCCGATGTTTCGATGGACCGAGAGGTTCGGATAGAGCGCATAGGACTGGAACACCATGGCAATGTCGCGGTCCTTCGGATGCACACCGAGGATCGAGCGCCCACCGATCCGGATATCGCCGCCCGATGCCTCGGCAAGTCCGGCAATGATATTGAGCAAGGTCGACTTGCCGCAACCCGATGATCCGAGAAGCACCAGGAATTCGCCGCTTTCCAGCGAGATATCGATGCCCTTCAACGTTTCGACAGCGCCATAGGTCTTGCGGATATTCTGGATCTCGAGCGCGCTCATGATGCGGCCTCTCCGGTTGCGTCCGATATGGGGCCGCCATAGCTGCGGGGGAGCGTGGAAATGGCACGCGAGGCGACGGCGGTGCCTGCCTTGAGGCAATCGGCAAGCGGCTTGGCATCCGCAAGCGCGGCCAGGAAAGCGGCATTGAAGACATCGCCGGCACCGATCGTATCGACGACCTTGACGGCAGGGGCGGTTGCGGAAACCAGCGCGCCGTCGGCACCGATGGCGATTGCCCCCTCGGGACCGCGCTTGACAACGACAATGGCGTTCTTGGGCATATGACGCTTGATTTCCCGCGCTGCCTCGACCGGATCGGACACTCCGGAAAGCGTCGTCGATTCCACCTCGTTCAAAAGCGCGCAGCCACAGCGCGAAAGCCAGCCGCGCGTCGCCTCCCGGTTCGCCTCCGTCCAGCCGTCGAGCGGCCAGCCGGTATCGAGCGCAACCGTGATACCGTGGCTGTCGGCCCAGTCGAACAGCGCCGGATAGTCGCGCGTCAGATCGTCGGTGAGGAAGGAGCCGCAAAGCAGCGCGTAGCCGCCGGACAGGCGAGCACCGTCGAGGGCGGCAAACACGCAATCGAGCGAAAACCGCGGCAGATGTCCGCGCGTGGTGAAGAACGTCCGTTCCCCGTCGGGATGGGTAATGCCGACCGAAAGCGTCGTGCCCTCCGGGCGGATCGGCCATTTTTCGGCGCGGCTTCCGAAGGATTCGCGCAGCCAGCGACCGAATTCATCGGTACCGGTATTGGCGGCGATGTCAAAATCGACGCCGAGCGCGCCCCAGGCAAGGGCTGCATTTCCAGCCGAGCCGCCGACCCGCAATTCGTCGTGATCGACGATGATCTCCGTGCCCGCCTTCGGCCAGGGCTCCGCCGGCCCGAGGATCAGGTCGACATTGACATTTCCGATGACGGCAAGCGGACGCATCTCATTCGCTCCGGGTGATCTTGGTGGAACGCACCGGCGTTCCCGCATTCTCGACACGAGCCTCGGCAAAGGCGATCATGAAGCGCTGGGCAACCGGCAGCATCGAGAAGATAGCAGCCAGCCCTGTCGCCGGTGCGAAACTCAGCGTCGTCGTCCCCTCCACCGGCGGCTGTCCGGAAGCATCGAACATGACGATCGGAGCCCCCGTCTCCACCGCCGACACAGCCATTGCCGTCACCAGATCGGCGGTCGCGTCATTGCCTCTGAACAGCACAACGCCAACCATCGGACCCAGCATTTCCATCGGACCATGCCGCAGTTGCCCGCCCTCCAGCGAAAAGCAGGGATAGCGCGACAGTTCGGTCAGCCCGAGCGCCAGCGCTTCCGCCAACCCCTGCAGACGACGGCCGGAGGTCACCACGGTTGCGACATTTTCAAAGACGGCAAGCGCCGCGGCAACATCGTTGGTAGCGGGTGCCGCAAGCACGTCCAGCGCCGGGCCTGAATCCTCGCCCAGCGCCGAAAGGATCGCCAGGTGCAGCGCGAAACTGACCGTCAGGCTGCGGGTCGCGGCAAAGGCGAGTTCCGTACCGCCGGCACCGATGAGGCAAGGTGCCGTTCTGGCCAGAAAGGATGTCCCCTCCAGCGTCAGGCCGAATGTGTCCTTGTTGCCGCCGGTCTCGGTAAACCAGCGCAGGACTTCCGCGCTTTCTCCCGACTGCGAGGTGATCAGAACCGTCCGCCCATCGATCGACAACGGTTCTCCCAGCTGTTCGGACAAGGTGACCGCGATCGCCTCGACGCCAAGCGCCCGGTAGAGCGGCTCGACGGCCCGGTTTGCGGCATGCGAGCCGCCCATGCCGAGCAGCAACAGGCGACCGGTGGCCTTCAGCGATGCGGCAATGGTCTTTGCCCGTTCAGCATTGCCCTCGAAGGAAGCAATGGCATCGGCATTCTGCCGCGCCATTTCGCGGTCTATTGCCTGAAGCCCTATCGGGCGGTTGTCGTTTGAAGTCATGGTCATCCCTTGACGCCGCCGCTGGTCAGCCCGGAAATCAGGGCCCGTTGCATGACAAGACCAATCACCACGGGCGGCAGGGCGGCCAGCACACCCGCGGTTGCGATCAGTCCGTAATCGGAGACACGGCCGCCGGCGAGATCGGCGATGGCGACGGTCAATGTCTTGGCGCGCAGGTCCGAGGTGAACAGCAGCGCGTAGAAAAATTCGTCCCAGGCCAGCAGGAAGGCAAACAGCGCCGAGGTCGCCATGACCGGGGCTGCCAGTGGCAGGGTGATGATCCGCAGCGTCGCAAACAGCCCTGCGCCGTCCATCATCGCCGCCGCCTCGATCTCCCTGGGGATGGCATCGAAGCCGGATTTCATCAGCCAGGTGGTGAAGGGCGCAAGAATGGTCAGATAGACCAGCGCCAGCCCGAACACGTTGTTGAGCAGGCCGAGATGCGCGAGGCCGAAATAGAGCGGCACCGCAAGCGCCACCGGCGGCAGCATATAGGTAGCGATCACCATGTAAAGCGACCAGCCGATCGACGGCGTGCGCGACACGGCCCACGCCGCGGGAATGGCAAGCGCCAGCGCCGCGATGGTCGCCATGCCGGCAACGAGGATGCTGTTGACCAGAGACGCAACAAAGGCAGCACCGGCACTGTTTTCGACGCTGGAGAGCAAGACGCCATAACGCGAGAAATCGATGGATTGCGGCCACCAGACAAGCGGTTTGGCCGTCAGGTCGGCCGCCGGCGAAATGCTCATGATGAACAGCCAGAGGAGCGGCGCAAGGATCACGGCGGCGAGCAGCAGCGCGCAGGCATGGATGAAGACGGAGAAGACAAAACTCTGGCGTTCCATCAGGCGTTGCTCCCTGCGGTCCGGCGGACGAGGACGGCATAGGCCGCAGCCAGCACCGCCACCAGAAGCGTGACGATCAGCGCCAGCGAGGCCCCCGACCCCGCACGTTGGAAGGAGAATGCTTCCTGATAGACGAGGATCGACAGCGTGCGCGTGCTGTTGGCCGGCCCGCCGCGGGTCATCACCCAGATGATGTCGAATACCTTGAACGCCTCGATGGTTCTGAGCACCAGCGCCACCACCAGCGGACCGGCGAGATAGGGCAGGATGACGAAGCGGAAACGAGCGAAAGGACCGGCGCCATCGACCAGCGATGCGGCGGTGATATCGCGCGGCACCGCCTGGAGTGCCGCAAGCGCGATCAACGCCACCAACGGAAAGTTCTTCCAGCAATCTGCAACGATCAGGGCGGCCAGCGCCGTGCCGGGCTCGCCGAGCCAGGAACGGTAGGCGTCGAGCAAACCGATCTGGGTGAGCGCGGCGTTCAGCGCGCCATATTCCGGATTATAGATCAGCCGCCAGAGGGTGGCGTTGACGACGGTCGGCAACGCCCAGGGCAGGATCATCAACCCGCGCAGCACGGTGCGTCCGTAAAATTGCTGATTGAGGAGAAGGGCTGCAAGAACGCCCAGAACCATTTCCGCGAAGACGGAGACGACGGCAAAGATGGTCGTGGTCACCAGCGTCCGCTGGAAATTGGAGCCCGAGAGCGTCTTCACATAATTGTCGATGCCGACGAAATTGCCTGATGTGCCGACAAGTTTGGCATCGGTGAAGGAAAGCCCGATCGTATCGGCAAGCGGCCAGCCGATGACGGCGATCATGACGGCGAGCAGCGGCAGCATCAGCAGCCATGCGCGTGTGGTCATCGATGTCCCGGTCATGGGGCAACTCTTCCTGAAAAGTTTATGGGATGCAAGGGTTGATGGAAGGGTCCGGGCGGCAGGGAGGGTGCCGCCCGGAGATCGGTGGATGCGAGACGGAAAGTCTCAGAGACCGCTATTCTCGGCGGCGGTCTTCAGGGCATCCTCCGGACTGGTCTGGCCGAGCAGGGCTTCCTGAATAGCCTGCTGCAGCGCGACGGAAAGTTCCTGGTATTTCGGCGTCGTCGGACGCGGATACATGGCGGCCAGCGATTGCTTGGCGGCGCCGATCAACTCTTCCTGGTCCTTGCTGACGGCGGGGTCTTCATAGGACGAGGCCCAGATCGGCAGGCTGAGCTTGGCATACTGGTTCTGCACCGCCTGCGAGGTCATGAAGGTGATGTATTTCCAGGCTTCGTCCGGATGCTTGCTGGTCGCGGTGATGCCAAGGCCCATCGAACCGTTGACGGCCGAAACCTCGCTCTTGCCCGCAACGCCCGGCGCCGGAACGACCCCGACCTTGCCGGCCACCTTGCTGTCCTTGCCGGCATTGGCGAGGTTGTACATGTAGGTCCAGTTCAGCGCGAAGGCGGCTTCGCCGTTCTCGAACACCTTGCGGACATCTTCCTCGAGGAATTCCTTGGAATTCGGGTTGGAGATACCGGATGAGTAGCTCGATACCATGTATTTCAGCGCATCGAGGCCGCCGCCGGTCTGAAAGTCCGGCTTGCCATCCTTCAGGAAGTCACCGCCGTACGCGCTGACCAGCGTCGTGTAATCGCAGATCGCGGCTTCTGCCTGCGACCAGCTCCAGGCGATCGGGGTGGCCAGCAGGCCCTTGTCCTTGATGGTCTTTGCCTGTTCGGCAAGCTCGTCCCAGGTCTTCGGCGGCGTCTTGATGCCGGCTTTTTCGAGGATTTCCTTGTTGTAGAACAGGTATTTCGTGTCGAGGATCCACGGCATGCCATAATAGGCGCCATCATACTGAACCGTCGTCCAGGCGCCGGGCAGCACGTTCTTCTTCATATCGTCGGTGACGCGCGAGGAGACGTCGACCAGAACCTTGTTGCTGGCATATTCGGCCGGCCAGATCACGTCGAACAGAACGACGTCGTAGCCGCCGCCCGATCCCTGCGCCAGAACCGTCTTGTCGTGCAGGCCTTCGTAAGGCACGAATTCAAGATTGACCTTGACGTCCGGATTGGTCTTGGCGAAGGCCTCCGTCATGGCGCGCACGTCCGCCTCGCTATAGGCCGCCTGCGCCATGAACAACGCGTTCAGCGTCGTTTCGGCATAGGCATTGGTGGCAAAAAATGCACCGATCAGAGTGGCGCCGATGAGCGCGTTGCGCTTGGATTTCAACATGTTTTTCCCTCTCCAGTGATGGACAACAATCGTTTTGTCGGCGCGAAGCAACACGCGCCCTTCCGCAAACCGCGCTGTCGCGGTGTCCGGCATGCCTTGTCGAAGTGTCGCACGGCCACTAGGAGTGATCCCGTCAGCCGTTTTGTTCCCTTAAAAGCTCTGCGGCTCTTTTTATTAAGTCAATTGCTTTGACTTATTTCTTGTTCAATATTCTAATGGTGTCAAGAGGAATTTCCGGGATGAACGAGATGCGGCCGATCCGGGCCAAGAGTGGCACCAACCAGGAGGGCACCAGCGCCCACAACCGCCGCGTCATGATCGACGCGCTGCGGCTGAACGGGCAATTATCGCGAGCCGATCTCGCCCGGGCGACGAAGCTCACCAAGCAGACGGTATCCAACATCATCGAGGATCTGGAACAGGATGGGCTGGTGGTGTCGCTGGCAGCCGTTCGCAACGGCCGTGGCCAGCCCTCGACTCCCTATCGGCTGGTGCCGGACGGCGCCTTCGCCATTGGCCTGCAGATCGACCGGCATGTCACCCGGGCGATCGCGGTTGATCTCGTCGGCACCGTGCTGGTGCGCGCCCAGGCAAACCTGCCGCCGGGCGGCCCGGCCAATGGCGCCAAGGTCATCCTCGATCTCATCGAACATGTCCGGACCGAACTCGCCGGCGTCGCCGATCAGGCCGAAAAGCGGCTTGTCGGCCTCGGCGTCGCCATGCCCGGTCCGTTCGGGCTGGCGACCGACAATGACGATCAGTGGATGATGGCCGCCTGGCAGAACTTTCCGCTGCTCGAAACGCTCGCCGCCGGCACCGGACTTGAAGTCGCGCTTCAGAACGACGCCACCGCCTGCGCAACCGCCGAGCGCATGGTCGGCGCGGCCCATGGTATCGACCATGCTGTCTGCCTTTATGTCGGCTACGGCATCGGTGCCGGCCTTATCCTCAACGGCGAACTCTATGCCGGCGGCAACGGCAATGCCGGCGAAATCGGCATGGTGCTTTTGCCACCCAGCGCCCGGCACCCAACGCAGGCCTCGCTCGAACACCGCGCGTCGCTCGCCTCGCTCTACCAGCACCTCGGTGCCGATCCGGCCGAGCCGGGCCTTCACGAGCGGCTGAACACATTGGTGAACAACGACGATCCGGCGGTTGTGTCATGGATCGATGCTGCCGCCGAAGAGCTGCGCTGGGGCGTGCAGCTTATCGAGACGATCTTCGACCCTCAGACCGTCATCCTGTGTTCCAGCGGGCCGGAGATACTCACCCGCAAGCTGTTCGAGGCCATCCCTCCGCTGCTGCCGTCCAACGCCGACCGCCCGGACCGGTCAGCGCCGCGCCTGCAACTGGGGATGACCGACCCGTGGTCGGTTGCACTCGGCGCCGCCGCCGAACCGATCAGCCGAGCCTTCGACCCGCGCTTTTCGGCCATCCTCAAGACGCGAGCCAATGCGCTGGGCTGACGTTCAGGCTGCGCGAAAGGCCATGACGAAACAGCCCAATGCGCCGATGGACGACAGGGTGCGCACATGGTTCCACCGGACCCAATCGACCAGATAGGTCGACGACCACAGGCGGGCGGCTTCGTCGCTGCCCGGCTGCAACGCTTCGAGCGCATTGTTCATCGGCACATTGAAGACCATCGTCACCAGGATCGTCCCACCGAGAAAGAGGAGCCCGCCGGCGATCAGGTAAATCCGCGCCGGGCCGCCATGGACGAAGCCGCCGGCAACGAGGACAAGCGACAGAACTGCCGTCCCCATGAAGGCGAGCAGGAATAATGGATTGAGGATCACCACGTTGATCGCCTGCATGGCGGCGATGCCCTGCTCGGCGGGCAAGCGTCCGAGCGCGCCCATGATGCAGACGGAGAAGATGAAGAACAGGCCGGCATTGATGCCGGCGCCGAGCGCCGCCGAAAAGATCAGCAAGGGGAAAAGCGCAGCCATCATTTCAGATCCTCCCAGATACCGGTTGCAGCCGTTTCGCGGCGCCCGGTCGTACCGTAAGGAAACTGCGGCGTATAAGATTGTCAACCGACAAGCCAGACTGAAGCGCCCGCCCCTCGCCACAGCGGGTTCGCATCAAAGGCCTGAAGAAATCAGCTCCGCAGCCTTTTCGGCAATCATGATCACTGGCGAATTGGTATTGCCCGAGACGATCGTCGGCATGATGGAGGCGTCCACCACCCGCAATTTCGCCAGCCCATGCACCCGCAACTGCGGATCGACCACCGCCATCGTATCGCTGCCCATCTTGCAGGTGCCGACCGGGTGAAAGATCGTTGTCGCAATGTCGCCGACGCGGCGGATCAGGTCCTCATCGCTCTGATATTCCGTTCCCGGCAGCATCTCCTGTGGCCGGTATTTGCGGATCGCCCCGGCCTGCATCAAACGGCGGGCCTGACGGATGGAATTGGTCGCGACAATCCGGTCGCCTTCGGTCGAAAGATAGTTCGGCCGGATTTCCGGGGCGACAGAAAGCTCCGGCCCGCCGATATGGACAGTGCCCCGGCTTTCCGGCCGCAGGTTGCAGACGGACACGGTGACGGCGGGGAACTTATGCAGCGGCTCGCCGAGCCGGTCGGTGCTGAGCGGCTGCACGTGATATTCGAGATCGGCCGTCGCCACCGCCGGATCGCTCTTGGCAAAGATGCCGAGCTGGCTCGGCGCCATCGACAGCGGTCCGGACCGACGCAGCATATATTCGAGCCCCATGCCGGCCCGCGTGAACAGGTTGTGATAGAGCTGGTTCAGCGTCTTTGCACCCTCAATCCGGAAGACCGTGCGAATCTGCAGATGGTCCTGCAGGTTTTCACCAACACCCGGAAGGTCGTGAGTTGGTTCGATTCCGGCACGGGACAACACATCCGGCCGGCCGATCCCTGAAAGCTCCAGAATTTTCGGCGAGTTGATCGCCCCGGCGGACAGAATGACCTCGCGGCTGGCATGGGCGAAATGGGTCTGCCCGTTCAGCCGGAACCGCACGCCGGTCACCATCCTGCCGTCGAACTCCAGCCGCTCGGTTTCAGCACCGGTCAGTACGCGCAAGTTAGCCCGCTTCATCGCCGGGCGTAGGAAAGCCTTGGTGGTGTTCCAGCGCAGGCCGCCGCGCTGGTTGACCTCGAAATAGCCCGACCCCTCATTGTCGCCGTCGTTGAAATCGTCGGTTTTGCGAATACCGAGTTCTTCGGCGGCATCGCGAAAGGCGTCGAGGATCGGCCAGGAGAGACGCTGCTTTTCCACCCGCCATTCGCCGCCCGCACCGTGCATCGGAGATTTGCCGCGATAATTGTCCTCGGATTTGAGGAAAAAAGGCAGCACGTCGTCCCAGCCCCAGCCGGAATTACCCGCCTGCCGCCAACCGTCATAGTCGGCAGCCTGCCCACGCATATAGATCATGCCGTTGATCGACGAGCAGCCGCCCAGCACCTTTCCACGCGGATACGGCAAAGATCGGCCGTTCAACCCGGCTTCCGCCGCCGTCTTCATCATCCAGTCGGTGCGCGGATTGCCCATACAGTAGAGATAGCCGATCGGCACATGCACCCAGTGATACCGGTCGCTTCCACCAGCCTCAAGCAAAAGCACGCGGTTCTTCGGATCGGCCGAGAGCCGG
The DNA here is from genome assembly GCF_017873135.1 of Rhizobium herbae. GTDB lineage: Bacteria > Pseudomonadota > Alphaproteobacteria > Rhizobiales > Rhizobiaceae > Pararhizobium > Pararhizobium herbae. The sequence goes on from NZ_JAGGJV010000010.1 coordinate 189,556, forward strand.
TTGGCCAGAACGCATCCCGCCGATCCCGCCCCGACAACGATGAAATCGTAGCTTCCTGCATCAATGGCCTGATCATTCACATGCATGTTCACGCCGCCACTCCCGCAACAACAGGCTGCACCGCCGTCAAACGCCGCCAGAGCGGTGCCATCGCGTCAGTGATATCGTTATAGAGAGCGTAGCGCCGCGCATAATGCGCCTCAAGCGAGACGTTCGGACGATAATGCCGCTCGGTCTGCACCATCGCCGCCGCACCCGCATCGAAATCAGCGAAGATACCGACGCCGGTTCCGGCCGCAATCGCCGCCCCCAGTGCACCGGTTTCCCGCGACCGGGCCACAGTAACGGAAACGCCGAGCACATCGGCAAAGATCTGCGGCCAGATCAGGCTGCGCGATCCGCCACCGGAGAGAACCGCCTCGTTGAATACGGCGCCGGCCTTGCGGATCGTCTCGATATGCGCGCGATGACCGAAGACGACCCCTTCGAGCAGCGCGCGAACGAGATGCCCCTTGGTGTGCCAGCCGGCAATGCCATAGAAACCTGCCCGCGCATGGCCGTCCTGCTGCGCGCCATAGAGATACGGATGGTAGAGCGGATCGTCCGTCGCGGGCTCGACCGCGCCTGCCAGCGCGCAAGCTGCATCGAACGGCGAAACACCTTCCGTATGCTCGCCTTCGAAGAATTCCCTGACCAGCCATTCGAGATTGGCGGCCGAGGTGGCACTGTTTTCCATCGCCATATAGCGGCTGCGATCGAAGGTCGAGGACATGAACACCGGTCCGTCAAGGTCGGGACCGTCGATGATCACCTGGTTGATGCTCCAGGTGCCGGCAATGATCGAGGCGCTGCCGGTGCGCGTCACGCCTGAGCCGAGCGCCGAGGCAACGACGTCGAACAGCCCGCCGACCACGGGCGTGCCGGCAGCAAGCCCGGTTTGCCTGGCCACCTCCTCCGTGACCGTGCCGGCAATGTCGGCACTTTCGATCAACGGCGGCAGGAGGTCCAAACAATCGCCGAGGCCATAGGCCTCCATCAGCGCCTTGTCGTAGCGGCGCTTAGCAAGATCGAGCAGGCCGGCACCGGACATATCCGACACTTCGCTGACACGCTCGCCGGTGAGGCGGTTGACGATGAAATCCTTGGAGAAGAACACCGTGCCGATCCGGTTGAACTGCTCCGGGCGGTAACGCTTCAGCCAGGCCAGCAATGTCGGCGTCTGCGATGGCCACGGCCGCTGACGGGCAATCGGATAGGTCCGGTCGCCGATTCCGGATTCGCGCCACTCATCGACCAGTCCTGCCGCCCGCGTATCGATTGACTGGATACCAAGCAGCGGCGCGCCGTCGCGATCGAGCGCATAGAGACCGTTGCCATGCCCGGCGCAACCGATCGCGGCGATCTCCTCCGGCTGGATCTTTGCCTTTTCGATGCAGGCGCGGATGACCTGCCTTGCATTCGCCCACAGTTCGTCAAGCCCGCGCTCGACATGGCCGGGACACGGCATGCGGCTGTGCCCTTCTTGGGACGCAGCGGCGATTTCGTTGCCCGCCCGGTCGAAAATCACCGCCTTGATCACGGTGTTTCCGGCGTCGAGCCCCAATAGATATTGTTTCATTCTGCCCCCTCCCAAGGTTCTGACAGTCTTGCGCGGTTCGGGCAGAAAGCCCAGCGCCGATCCCCTCTTCTCCCCAGCGGGGAGAAGGTTGCCCGAAGGGCCGGATGAGGGGGCGGCAGGCTCTGAATTCGCCGCCCCCTCATCGCCTCGCATACGCTCGGCACTTCTCCCCGGTGGGGATCACCCCTTACCCCTGCTGATAGAGCGCAAATGCCTGTTCGCCGCTGGCGTTATCATGGATGATCGCCATCAGCCCGCGCACCACGGCACTCGGATTGGCGTGCTGGTAGATGTTGCGCCCATAGACCATGCCCATTGCGCCCTGCCGCATCAAGGCCGCGGATTTGTCGAACACGGCGCGCAAATCTTCCTTGCCGCCGCCGCGCACCAGAACCGGGCATCTGGCCGCTTCCACGACCCTGTGGAAATCTTGCGGGTTGTCGGTCGGGTCGGCCTTGACGATATCGGCGCCCATCTCGCGTGCGAGCCGCGTCAGCGTGACGATCTTGTCGGCATCGCCATCGACCATATAGCCGCCCTTCTCAGTCACCGGCTGCATCACCAGCGGCTCGATCATCAGCGGCATGCCGTATTTGTCGCAATCGGCCCGCACGCGGGAAATGTTCTGCACGCACTGGCGAAACAGGTCCGGCTCGTCCGGCAGCATGAACAGGTTGACGACGACGCAGGCCGCATCCATCTCGAGCGCGCCGATCAGCGGCTCGGCTTCGTTCTGCAGCACCGCCCACATGTCGCGGTGGCGGATACGGTTATACGGATTGCCCATGTCGATGCGCATCACCAGCGCCGGCTTGTCCTTGCCGGGAACGTCCTGCAACAGGTCCGCCTGGCCATAATTCATCTGGATGGCATCCGGTCCGGCAGAAACCAGCGCCTTGACGACAGCCTGAATGTCCTCCAGCCCGTTGAGGAAGGACGGTTCGTTGCAGACGCCGTGATCAATCGCCACGTCGAGGCAGCGGCCGCTGCCGAACAGCCGGTTCATCCGGACTTTGCTGTTGTGTCGCATTCTGTGCTCCTTGGTTCGTTCCTTGCGGAAAGCATATTTTCATCGATGCCGTGGCGTTCGCTGAGAAGGGTGAGAAAACGGGTCCGCTCGCTGGCGCGCTGCGCCATCGTCCAGCGCTTTTCCTGCGCCAGGAGGTTGAGTACGGCGTCCATCATGGCGAGCGAGAGTTCGCCCGAGACGGCGAGTGTCGTGCGCCGCAAAAGCAGGTCGTCGAGATGTTCGACGGCTTCATCGCGGATCAGAAACTGCAATTCGCGCGCCGAGTAACCGGTATGCGGCAGCGGCATATCGGGGCCTGCGGCGATGAAATCGGCGATTGCTTCGGCATCCGTGCCGTAACGACCGAAAAGCTCAACTACGCGCCTAGCGGACAGGCCGGTTGCAGCGGCCAGATGCGATATCCATGCGGCCCGATCAGAAGGAAATGCCCGCCCGCCGCCGATCGGCCTGTCGGTTGTTGCGACACGCCGTTGCCTGCCGAGTTTTTCCAGCGCCATATCGGCCGCCAGCTCTCCGAACGACCGGAACGTCGTCCACTTGCCGCCGATCATGCACAGCACCGGCGGCCCACCATCCTTGGTTTCAACGACCGTGCAGAAATGATCGCGTGGAATGCGGCCGGTAAAACTGTCGGTGCTGGCAGGCAGCGGCCGCACTCCAGCAAACTGGAAGACGATCTCCTGGGGCCTGATCTTGATATCCGGCAGCACGAACGCGAGCGATTGCAGGATATAGTCCCGCTCGTCGGCCTCGCAGCGCACGCTCTCCGGATCGTCGACGCGGATATCAGTGGAGCCGACCAGAACCTTGCCGAGATAGGGAAAGAGGATACAGATCCGCCCGTCTTCGTTCTCGTAGTAGATCATGTGATCGGCGAGAGCCGCGCGCAGCTCGTCATTGTCGATGATCAGGTGCGAGCCCTTGGTGCCGCCCATCAGCGGTGCCGGCCGTGCGTCCGACGAAAACAGGGTTTGATTGGCAATGTCGATCCAGCCGCCGGTGGCGTTGATGATCAACTTCGGCTCGACGAAAACCGCCGTGCCGCCGATACGATCCTCGATGCGATACCGGCCGTCTTCGGTCCGGCGCAGTTCCGCATAATTCAGCGCCATGGCCCCCAAGGTCGCTGCGAGACCATCCTGCAACAGCTCAATACCCAGCCGCTCCGGATGGCTGACCCAGGCGTCGAAATAGGTGGCGGAACTCTTGATATCAGGATTGAGCGCCGGCCACTTGGTCAGGGTCGTGCGCCGCCCGCGAAACTGGTGGCGCGGCATCAGCGCCCGCTTGCGCGTCAGGAAATCATAGATACTGAGGCCCGCCTTGATGGCAACCGCGCCCCGGCGGCTCGGCCGGCGACTGAGCCCCAGGAACCGGACGATGCCATTGCCGAGACCGGAAAAGATATCGAACACCGGCACCGTCGTCGGCAGCGGCGCGACATAATGCGGCGCGTTGCGCAACAGCCGGTCGCGCTCGACCAGCGATTCCTGCACCAGCTTGAATTCGCCGTTTTCCAGGTAGCGTAGCCCGCCATGCACCATGCGCGACAGCGCCGAACTGGCTCCGGAGCAATAGTCGTGCTTTTCGACGAGCAGCACGTTCAGCCCCTGCAGCGCCAGCTCCCGGAAGACGCTGATGCCGTTGATGCCGCCGCCGATGACACACACGTCCACCTTCGGGCTCTGGCGGAGCCCGTCCAATATCTCTTCACGTTTCATGATGGCGATCCGCTACCTGTCCATATCAGTCAGTTTCGCCGTTATGGCCGTATCGATGGCGTCCAGCTCGGCCGCCTCCAGCCGGATGGTCCCGGCCCGCGCATTGTCGATTGCCTGCGCCGGATTGCGCGCGCCGCACAGCGCAAAGGTCACGCCGGGCTGAGCCAGCGTCCAGGCAATCACCGTCTGGGCGATGCTGGCGCCGTGTTTGTCCGCGATCGGCCGGATGGCATCGGCAAGCGCCGTTGCCTTCTCACGGTTGCCGACCGAAAAGCGCGGATTGTCCTTGCGCTGGTCGTCGCCGGAAAATACCCGATCCGGACCGATGGTGCCGGACAGCAGCCCCAGCGCCAGCGACGAATAGCTGAGCGTCGCGATGCCGTTGGCCCTGGTCGACGGCAGAAGGTCCACCTCGATCTCGCGATCGATCATGCTGAACCGCTCCTGGATCGCATCGAGACCACCGGCTGCAATATAGGCATCCAGGTCGTCCTTGCTGACATTGCTGGCCCCGATTGCCCGAATCTTGCCGGATATACGCAGGTCTTCCAGCGCCCGCATGGTTTCCTCGATCGGCGTCGTCGGGTCCTGCCAATGGGTGATGTAAAGGTCGATATGGTCGGTTCCGAGCCGTCCCAGGCTTTCCTCAACCTCGTGCACGATCGCATCGCGGCCGAGATAGCGGTGCACCGGCTTGCCGTCCTGATCGAAGAAATGCCGGCCCTTCTGCGTATGCCAGACAAGACCGCATTTGGTGGCGATCACGGCCTTGTCGCGGCGACCAACCAGCGCCTTGCCGACGATCTCCTCCGAGCGCCCCAGCCCATAGGCCGGTGCCGTATCGATCAGTGTCACCCCGGCATCAAGCGAGGCCTGAATTGCTGCGATAGATTCCTTTTCGTCGGTCCCGCCCCACATCCAGCCGCCGATCGCCCAGGTTCCAAGCCCGACTGCCGAGGCGGAAACGCCGGATTTGCCGATTTCGCGTGTCAATTGCTGCCCGCTCATGCCCATTTTCCTTCGCCATTCGCCAGTGCGAGAACCCGCGCACCCGTCGCCTCGTCGGTCACCAGCGTATCCAGATGATTGCCCCGCAGCACGCTGAGGATCGGTCCCGCCTTGTTCGGCCCGCTCGCCACACCGATCTTGGTCGGAATCGACGCAAACTCGGGAAGCGTCAGCGATACCAGCGACCGGTTGAGGCTGTAGTCGCAGACCCGGCCCTGATCGTCGAGCAGATGCGCCAGCAGTTCGCAGGACGCGCCCGAACGCTCGATTGCCGCACGATCGGTACTCGATGACGGATGCAGGTCGTAATAGCTGCTGTCGTCCGACAGGATCGAACCGATACCGACCACCGCGATCTTTGCCTCGCGCGCCCGTTTGAAGACGTCGGCAACGGAGCGCATATTGATCAGCATGCCGCGTTCCGCAGCGCTATCGGCAAACAGCGGCGCATGAATCTGGTAGGAGCGCCCGCCGAGCCGGTCAGCCATCATCGTCGAGACATGGTTCACGTCGGTATAATGCTTGCCCTGGACGCAGCCGGTCGCCGGGATCACCTCGACATCGAAGCGCCGCTGCGCATGCATGCCGGCAACCACGGCGCTGACGCCTTTGCCACCGGTAATGCAGATCGTGTCGCCGTCGATGATCTCCTCCAGCAACAGCCGGGCCGCCGCTTCGCCGACAGCCTGAAGCGCTGTCTGCGGATTGTCCGATACGGTCGGCACCACCACGGCGCGGCTGATGCCGCCGAGCGCCAGCAACCGCTCTTCCATGTCGACCAGCGGCTCGACCGGCGACTTGATCTTGATCTCGACCAGGCCGAGCTGGCGGCCGCGCTTGATCAAGCGGTTGACGGTAGCGTGCGAAATACCGAGCTGGTCGGCGATCTGCGCCTGCGTCAGCCCTTCGAGGAAATGCAGGACCAGCGCCTGGTGCATCTGCCGGGCGATGACGATTTCCTCGCGCGGCGCATTGGCGGGTTTGAGCTTGGCTATTGGCATATCAGGCAGCCTTCCGCTTGTGCAGGAAATGGTCGATGGAGACGGCGGCCAGCAGAATGCAGCCTTTGATCATGTCCTGCCAATAGACGGACACGTCAAGCAGGATCAACGAGCTTGTCACGACCGAGAGCAATGCAATACCAAGAATTGCACCGAGGATCGTGCCGGAGCCGCCATTCAGCGAGGCGCCACCGATCACCGCCGCGGCAATGATGTTGAGTTCCATGCCCACCCCGAAGGTCGGGGTCGCGGCACCGAAGCGGGACATGTAGATGACGCCGGCGACACCGGACAGCGTTGCGCAGAGCACCGTCACCCAGAATTTCACCTGGTTGGTCTTGATGCCGGAATAGAGCGCCGCCTTCTCGTTGCTGCCGGTATAGAACACCTTGCGGAACGCCGTTGCCCGGCGCAGCAGGAAATCGAACAACACGACGACGGCGACGAAGATCAGGATCACATAGGGAACACCATGGAACGTGCCCTGCCCGACCGCCTTGAACGAGGGCGGCAGGGTGAACAGCGACAGCGGCGTGCCCTTGGTGATGATAAGGCAGATGCCGCGCACGATTACCATGGCCGCAAGCGAGGTTATGAAGTGGTTGAGCCCCACCACCGTCACGAAGAAGCCCATGACGCAACCGATCAGGCCGCTGGCGATGATCCCGATCAACGATGCGCTCCAGGGATCGAGCCCCATCAGGAAGAGCGAACCCGACAGCACCATCGAGAAGCAGACGACCGAACCGACCGACAGGTCGATGCCGCCGACGATCAGCAGGATGGTCATGCCGACGACGACGATGCCTTCCACCGAGAACGACATCAGCATGGCCCGGAAGTTGCCGAGCGTCAGGAAATGCGGCGAGGCAAAGCTCATGACGATGCAGAGCGCCAGAATGATCGCGATCAGTCCCGCCTCGCGCATCGTCCCCAGCCGTTTCCAGCCGGCCGCGCGTGCCTGATGCGCCGTTGTCAGTGTAGCCTCCGCCATGACCCTGTCTCCTGCCCCTGCTTGTTCTTTACGCGGCATGCTCTGATGCCTTCGAATTGTTGTGATCTCCGACACCCGATGCGAGACGCATGATCGCCTCTTCCGTCATCGTCTCGCCCTCGACTTCGCCTGCAACCGTGCCCTCGCGGATCACCAGCACTCGGTCGCAGAGACCGAGAAGTTCCGGCAGTTCCGACGAGATGACGACGATGCCGATGCCGGAACGCGCGAGATCGCGCAGCAGCCGGTGGATTTCCGATTTGGCGCCGACATCGATGCCGCGCGTCGGCTCGTCCATCAGGATGACCTTGGGATTGACCGCCAGCTGCTTGGCAATCGCCACCTTCTGCTGGTTGCCGCCCGAGAGCGACGAGACCGGCATGTCGATGCCGCCCATCCGCACGCCGAGCCGTTTCGTCAAATCCCGGGCGCGGTCCGCCTCGGCCTTCGAATTCAACAGGCCCAGCGGTCCCGTCAGCGACTTCAGATCGAGAACAGCAATGTTCTGGGCGATGGAAAGCTCCAGGAAAACGCCGGAACCCTTGCGGTCCTCCGAAAGATAGACGACACCCGCCTTGACGGCCTGCGCATAGGACCGGGCGTGCAAGGCCTGTCCATGCAGCTTCACCTCGCCGTGCGTCACCGGCCGCAATCCGCAGATGCCCTCGGCAATTTCCGTCCGGCCCGAGCCGATCAGCCCGCCGACGCCAAGAATCTCGCCCTTGCGCAATTCGAAACTGACATCGTGGAAGCGGCTGCCGTCGCCAAGCCCGCGCACGCTCAGAATGGTATCGTCCGTCCGTTCCGTCAGCGCCTGCTTTTCCGGATAGAGCTGGGTGATCTCCCGCCCGACCATGCGGCGCACGATATCATCCGGCGTCAGGTCTGCCACATTCTCCGTCGAGACATAACGCCCGTCGCGAAACACCGTCACCCGGTCGCATAGGCTGAAGATTTCGGCCATGCGATGGCTGATATAGATGATCGAAATCCCTTGAGCCTTCAGATCGCGAATGATCCCGAACAGCACTTGCGCCTCGGATTCCGTCAGCGCCGCCGTCGGTTCGTCGAAGATCAAAACGCGGCAATCGAGCGTCAGCGCCTTGGCGATCTCGACCAATTGCTGGCTGGAGATCGACAGTTCGGCGACCTTGCGGCGCACGTCGATCGGCGCCAGCCGGTTCATCACGGCCTGCGCGTCTCGCTCCAGCCTGCCATAATTCATGAAAGGCGAGCGGCGGCGGTTGGTGGCCGCCATGAACATGTTCTCGGCCACCGTCGCATCGGGGCAAAGCGCGATTTCCTGGTGCACGAGCCCAAGCCCGAGCGATTGCGCCACGGCCGGCGAGGTCACCTTGACCACAGCACCATCGACAAAAACGTCGCCCTCGGTCGGCTGCAGCACACCGGCAATGATATTCATCAGCGTCGATTTACCCGCGCCGTTTTCGCCGCAAAGCGCATGCACTTCGCCTTTCTCCAGGCTAAAGCTCACGTCCGTCAAAGCCTTCACCGCACCGAAGTGCTTGCTGACATTGCGGATTTCCAGAACCGGCACCGGCGCCATGATAATATCCTCGTTAACACCTGCGGTGGCTGTCCGGGATCAAACCCCGGACAGCCGGCACAAAGGTTACTCCTCGATGCCTTTGGTGCCCCGCCGCTTCAGGTACTTGTCCCAGTAGAAGTCGTCGGCATTGTCCGCCGTGACGATCGACAGACCATTGTCGACGAAGGGAATGCTCATCGGGTTGAAGCCGGCGCGCTTGGCGTCGTTCATCGGATCGATGAGTTCCGGATGCTTGGCAAGCCACAGCAGCATGAAGCCCATGTAACCCTGCATGCCCTGGTTCGGGTTGATCGAACCGAACACTTCGCCCGCCTTGATCATGTCGAGAATGTTGGCATTGACGTCGGCGCACATCACGAGGATCTTGCCGCCGCTTTCCTTGTTGGCCTGCGAAGCACCGATCGCCGAGTTGGCTTCCGGCATGAACACGGCGCCAAGGTTCGGATGCGCCTGTACCAGGCTCATCAGGCCCTGATAGGCCTTGTTCGGATCCTGGTTGGACGCAGCGCGGCCGACCAGCTTCATGTCCGGGTATTTTGCCTCCATACGGGCGATAAACGCGGCGATGCGCTTGTCATGATTGTCCTGGCCCGGATTTTCGAGAACCGCATATTCGCCCTTGCCACCCATTTTTTCGGCAATCGCGTCAGCGGCATAGGTGCCTTCGCGGGTATTGTCCGAGGTGATGAACGAGATGCGCTTGGAGAGCGGCGCATCGGCTGCGAAGGTGACGACGGCCGTGCCCTGATCGATCGCCCGGTTGATCGGCTCGATGAACGGATCGGAGTTCATCGGATGGACGAGGATGCCGGCCGGGTTCTGGGCCAGCGCCTGGTCGAAGGTGGCGATCTGCTTGTTGACGTCATATTCCGGCGTGCCGGTATAGGCGGTCTCGCAACCGAGCTGCTGGCCGGCCTGCTTGAACATCTCATAGACCGGGAACCAGTATTCGACGCCCGAGACCATGACGTTCATGACGTATTTTTCGCCCGGCTTGCAGCGAAACGGATTGTCCGTTTCAGCAGCGGCAACGCCGGCAAAAAGCGTCGATGCAAGGACCGCCAATGCGGTCGTGCTTAGAAAATTGCGCAAGATTCCTCCTCGAGGCCGAAGCCCCTCCCAATATCCGGCTACGCCCAACGGGCGGCCGATGATCCAATGAAGACCGGAGTTCCTCCTCGAAGTCCGGTAGGGGCAGATAATCGCAACAGCGCAGCCATGTCAATATAATTCATATGCTGAAATATATTTCATGCACTTCTCGCCGGCGGCAGACCAAGGGCAAAAGACCGTCATCCGATCCCGGCCGCTCAGGTCCGGGGCCTCTCAACCAAAGTTTCTTGATTCAGTCGCATGGCGTTCATGTGGTTGTCAGCAAAGTCACCCAGTTTGGCCTCAGCAAAAGAGGTCACTCATATGATAATCAAGGCTTTGAAATTTGGCGGCCTGACGGCCTTCGCGATGGCGGTGGCGTTTGGGGCCTATTTCCTGGCCATTCAGGCGACCGGCAATTTCTACGCGGTCGTGCCGGGCGAGCTATACCGCTCCAACCAGCCGACGGCTTCTCAGGTCGCTGACTACACACAGCGCTATGGCATCAAGACCATCGTCAATCTGCGCGGCAGCAGTGAAGACGCAGCGTGGTACAAGGACGAAGTTGCCACCGCCGCCGCTCTCGGTGTCAACCACATCGATTTCAGAATGTCGGCAAGTCAGCAGCTGACGCTGGAGGAATCGCAAAAGCTCGTCGCGCTCCTGCGCGACGCGCCTAAACCCATCCTCATCCACTGCCTATCGGGCGCGGATCGAACCGGCCTTGCCTCCGCGATCTACCTGCACCAGATTGCCAAGGTGAAGGAAGACACGGCCGAAAGGCAGCTATCCATCCGGTTCGGCCATCTGAGCATCCCGTTCCTTTCGCCCGCATACGCGATGGACGAAAACTGGGAAAACCTCGAAAAATCGTTCAACACCGCAGGCTGATCATTGCGATAGGCTGCCGGAATAGCTGCGCCCGCGACATCGACGCTTGGAGCGCCGCCTACGCGCTGAAGACGTGCGCGCTGGCCGGATCGAAACCGAGCGAAACCATATCCCCTCGCGCAAGACTGGACGCGGCTTCATGACCGAAGGGCAGGCGCACCGAAAGCGCCTCCCCCGTCTCGGCGGCAGCAGCGACGTGGATATTGCTGCCGAGGAAGGCGATATCGGTAACGGTAGCAGCAAGATTGGCTGTCCCCTCTCCGACAGACCCCCGCGCCAACGACAGGCGTTCGGGCCGGAGCATCAGCGCCGCCATGCCGCCCGCCGCACCCCCGCCATGCATCGGCACGCCGCGGATTGTCAGGCTCGACCCGATGGAGATATCGGCACGTCCATTCTGCGCGGAAAGAATACGGCAATCGACGAAATCGCTATCCCCGACGAATTCCGCGACGAAACGGGTGGCCGGATTGGCGTAAAGCTCCGGCCCGGTACCGATCTGGTCGATGACGCCCCTGGAAAAGACCGCGATCCGGTCCGACAGCCTGAGCGCCTCCTCCTGGTCATGCGTCACATAGAGGATGGTCACCTCGGTTTCCTGATGGATGCGTCGGATCTCGTGCTGGATCTCTTCCCGCAATTTCTTGTCGAGCGCCGACAGCGGCTCGTCCATCAAAAGCACCGGCGGATCATAGGCGAGCGCCCGCGCCAGCGCCACGCGCTGCTGCTGGCCGCCCGACATCTGCGCCGGCTTGCGGTCCTCGAACCCTTCGAGCCGGACAAGCTTCAGCATCTTTTTGACCTTGGCATCGATCTCGGCCTTGGGCAGGCGCCGGACCTTCAAGGGAAACGCGATGTTCTCGCCGACCGACAGATGCGGAAACAGCGTGTAGCGCTGGAACACCATGCCGATATTGCGCTTGTGCGAGGGCGTTGAGATCAGGCTTTCGCCATCGAGCAGGATGTCGCCCGCCGTCGGATTTTCGAAACCCGCCAGGATATAGAGCGTCGTGCTCTTGCCCGATCCGGACGGCCCGAGGAAGGTCATGAACTCGCCGCGCTCAACGGTCAGATTGACGTCGCGGACGGCGGTGACGATGCCGTAGTCCTTTCTGAGAGCACGGATTTGCAGGAAACTCATGATTTCAGTCCTTTGCGCAGCAGCGCGACCAGCAGCATCAGCGCTATGGTAACGACGATAAGAAGGGTGGAAGCGGCAGCGATCACCGGCGTCAGGTCCTGCCGCAGCGTCGCCCAGATTTTGACGGGCAGCGTCTGCAGAGTGGGGCTTGCCATGAAGATCGCCAGCACCACCTCGTCCCAGGAGGTAAGAAACGAAAAGACAGCTGCCGAGAAGAGACCATGGCTGATCGAGGGCAGCGTGATCCGCAGCTTCGCCTCGAGCGGGCTTGCACCGCACAGCACCGCCGCGTCCTCGATAGACTTGTCGAAGCCTTCCAGCGCATTGGTGATGGAGAGGATCGAGAACGGCAAGGCGACGACGAGATGGGCGATGACGAAGCCGGTGACCGTGCCGTTCAGCCCGATACGGAGGAAGAAGGCGTAGAGCGCGACGGCAAGCACCACCACCGGCAGGATCATCGGCGTCAAAAACAGTGCCCTCAGCCCCTCCTTGCCGATGAACCGACCGTGCACCAGGCCAAACGAAGCGACGAGACCGATCAGGACGGACAGGACGGTGACGATCGCGGCGATGTAAAAGCTGGTGCCCGCAGCCTCCAGCCAGCGCGGATCGGCGAAGAACATGGCGTACCATTTCAGCGTCCAGCCGGGCGGCGGAAAGATCAGCCATTGCGACGAGCCGAAGGACAGCGCCGCGATAAAGACGATCGGCAGGATCAGGAAGGCCGACGTCAGGCCGGTGATCCCGAGCAGTATCCATTTCCATCCGCCGAGGCGGTCGAAATTGAGCAGCATTTCAGCGGCCCTCCATGCGAGCCGTGCCGAACAGCCTGAGCTGGATGGCATAGAGCGTCAGGGTGACGACCAGCAGCACCAGCGCCGCAGCACCACCCATACCCCAGTTGACCAGGGACTGGACGAACTGCGCGATCAGTTCGGCCAGCATCATGTTGGCCGTTCCGCCGAGCAGCGCCGGCGTAACGAAATAGCCGAGCGACATGACGAAGACCATCAGTGCGCCGGAGACCATGCCGGGTGCCGCCAGCGGAATGAGGACACGCGTCAGCGCCTGCCACCGGGTCGCGCCGCACAGCGCCGCCGCCTGCAGGATGGCCGGGTCGATCTTGCGGATGACGCCGTAGAGCGGCAGGATGATGAAGGGCAGCATGATATAGGTCATGCCGATGGTGACGCCGGTCAGGTTGTTGACCAGCGGCAGCGGCTCGCTGATCAGGCCAAGGCCCATCAGCGTCTTGTTGATCACGCCGGTGCGCTGCAAGAGCACCATCCAGGCATAGGTCCGCGTCAGAAGGTTCGTCCACATCGACAGGAGCAGGATCGCAAAGACGATCGAGGACAACCGCGACGGCATGATGGCGAGCGCCCAGGCGACGGGAAAGCCGATGGCGAGCGTAACGACCGTCACCAGCGCCGAAACGACGAAGGTGTTCAGGAATATCTTCAGATAGGTCGTCGAGCCGAGCAGAGCCGCATAGTTGCCGAGCCCCGGCTCCGGTTCCATGACGCTGCGCAACAGCAGCGACAGCACCGGCAGGATGAAGAACACCACGAGCAGCAGCAAGGCCGGAACGGTCAGCGCGAAATTCATCGGCCGCACAAGCCGCAGCCTTGCCGCCGGTGGTGGACTGTCTCGTTCGGTCAAAAGGACCATGCCGAAATACCTTCCGAAAATATGCCGGTCGAAGAGGGAAATGCGGGCGCAGACGATCTGCGCCCGCGACAAGGCTTACTTTGCCTGCCAGGCGTACCAGCGTTCGCCGATCGCATCGCGATTTTCGGCCCAGTAGCCCATGTCGGCATTCACCTGGCTCGCCGTCTGCTGATCCGGCAGCGTCTTGGCCAGTTCCGCGTCCATCAGTTTCGGCGAGTCGAGATTGATCGGCGCGTAGCCGGTTCCCTTTGCCATCTCGGCCTGACCTTCGGCAGAAGTCGCCAGCGCAATGAACTTCATCGCCGCGTCCTTGTTCTTCGCACCCTTCGGCACGACCAGCGCATCGGCCGCTGTGATGTTCTGCTCCCATGAGGTTTCGACCGTTACCCCGGTTGCGGCCAGTGCCGTCAGGCGGCCGTTCCAGAACGAACCGAAAGGTGCCTCGGCCGACGCCAGCAACTGCTGCGACTGCGCGCCACCCGTCCACCAGATGATATCGGACTTGATCGTGTCGAGCTTCTTGAAGGCGCGGTCGAGATCGAGCGGATAGAGCTTGTCGGGCGCGACGCCATCGGCCAGCAGCGCCGCCTCGATGACGCCGGGCGCCGACCACTTGTAGAAGGTCCGCTTGCCGGGGAATTTTGTCGTGTCGAACAGATCCGCCCAACTCTTCGGGCAGGCCGAGACGGCATCCTTGTTGCAGCCGATCACGAAGGAATAATAGAAGCTGCCGACCGAATAATCGGTGACAAAACGCGGATCGAGCTTGCTCTTGTCGATGGCGGTGAAATCGAGCTTTTCCAGAAGCCCCGCCTTGCCGGCCTGGACGGCATAGTCACCCTCGACGTCAACGACGTCCCAGGTGACGCCTGCAGCTTCGACCATGGCCTTGATCTTGCCGTAGTCGGTCGGCCCGTCCTGCAGAACGGCGATACCGCTCTTTTCCGTGAACTTGTCCGCCCAGGCGGCTTTCTGCACATCCTGTGTTGTTCCACCCCAGCTGGTGAAAACCATGTCGGCGGCGCTGGCCTGCGTCGTGAGGCTGAGCGTTGCGGCCAATGCCGCGATGATAACTTTGTTTTTCATGTTCCCTTGCTCCGTTTTGTTGGACTGTTTTTCTTCGTTTTCCGGACAGCCTTCGGCCGTCCGTCCCGGGGTTCCCTGGAAGGTGATGGATTCCCGAAATGTCGTATTCAGCGAGCCAGCGGCTCTGGCCGGATCAAACCGGCCGGGTTCCTCCTGCGGGTGAAAAGGCTGCCGGTTTCATGATCTTGTTTTCGGCGACTTCGATCAGATCGCGGATCTTCGGCAGAAATGCCTGCCAGTCCGCATCCGCCATCAGCCGGCCGCGCCGGGCCTCACGATCGTCAAGGCTTGAAAAGCCCCAGATATGGACGATCTCGTTGATCACGCCGATTTCCGAAAAGAAATAGCCGACCAGTTCGCCCAGATGTTTCTTCTGGATGGCGATGCCCTCCTCCTCCACGACCTTGAGATAGGCAGGAATCGCGCCGTTCTTCAGCCGGTAGGTGCGGATCTCGTAAACCATCGCCGTCACCGCATCACGAAAGGATCGGGAATGGGATCATCGGACGTCCGCAGCCACACGGTCTTCGTTCGGGTGTAGCCGAGTGCAGCCGCAAGCCCGCCTTCGCGCCCATCACCGGAAAGGCCAGAGCCGCCGAAGGCCGCGATCGGCGAGACTGCGCGATAGGTATTGACCCAGACGACGCCGGCATGCAGCGATTTCATCAGGCGGTGCGCCCGTGTCAGGTTCTGGGTGAAGATCCCTGAGGCGAGGCCGTAAAGCGTATCGTTGGCAAGCGCCAGAGCTTGCGCCTCCGTCTCGAACGAGACGACGGACAGGACGGGGCCAAAGAACTCTTTTTGCAGCGAAGGCGAGCGTGTGTCGTCGCAATCCAGGATTGTCGGCTGGTAGAAAAAGCCGTCGCCTTCAGGAGACGCGCCGCCAGTGACGAGACGTGCGCCGGCATTGAGCGATGCGGCCACCAGCGTTTCGATGTGCTGGCGTTGCCGCTTGGTGGCGAGCGGGCCGACCTCGGTTTTCATATCCAGCGGCGAACCGACGCGGATCGCCTCGGCCTTTGCTTTCAGAATTGAGAGAAACCGGTCCTTGACGCTGCGCTCGACGATCAGCCGGGATGCAGCGACGCAACTCTGGCCGGTGGCGGCGAAAATGCCGGCGATCTGGGCATTGGCGGCACTTTCGAGATCGGCGTCCGCAAAGACCAGCAGCGGTGATTTGCCGCCAAGTTCCAGCGAGGTCGATGCCAGGTTTTCCGCCGAACTGCGCACGATATGGCGTGCGGTTTCCGCCCCGCCCGTAAAGGCGATATGGGCAACCTTCGGATGGGCGGTCAGCGCGGCACCGCACGTGGCCCCGAAGCCGGTGACGACGTTCACGACACCCGCTGGAAACCCCGCCTCGTCGATCAGCCGGGCGAACTCCAGAAGCGGTCCGGGACCGTCCTCCGAGGCCTTGACGACCAGCGTGCACCCGGCAGCCAGCGCCGGGCCGATCTTGACCGCCGCCAGAAACAGCTGGCTGTTCCAGGGCACGATGGCCGCAACGACGCCAACCGGCTCTCGGCGCAGCCATACTTCCATGTCCGGCTTGTCGATCGGCAGATAGGCGCCCTCGATCTTGTCGGCAAGCCCGGCGTAATAACGGTAGTAATCCGCCACATAGGCGATCTGCGACGAGGTCTCGCGGATGATCTTGCCGGTGTCGCGGGTTTCGATCTCGGCCAGCCTTGGCGCGTTTGCGGCGACCAGATCCGCCAGTTTGTAGAGCAGCTTGCCGCGCTGCGTCGCTGTCATCTTCGACCACGGGCCGTCACCGTAAAGGGCATCGTGAGCGGCATTGACCGCACGGTCGACATCGGCCTCCCGGCTTTCCGGCATCTCGGCCCAGGCATTGCCGGTTGCCGGATCGACGCTTGGAAAACGGGCCTCACCATCCTCGAAATGGCCGGCGATGTAGCATTGGAAGCGTCGCATCTGATTTACCCCTGAAATGCCGGCATGACATCGGCGATGAAGCGTTCGAGCGAAGCCTTCTTGCGCTCGAAACTCATGCCGGTGTCGATCCAGAAGGAATATTCGTCGTAGCCCATCGCCTCATAGGCTTTTAGCCGTCCGATGACCGCGTCTGCTCCCCCGACCACATTGTTGGCCCGCATGACATCCGCCGACAGCATCGCATTGGCGGCGATATCCTCGGCCGGAATACGCTCGATCAGGCCCTGATGGATCGGCTTCTCGTTCTTGAACCAGGCAAAGAAGTAGTTGTAATAGACGCTCATCTCATGAGCGGCCTGCGCAATATCCGCTTCATCGGACCCCACATAGGTATGACGCAGCAGCATGATCTTCGGGCGTTCGACGGCGGCGTTCTTCGCACAGGCCTCGTTGAAACGCCCCATCAGCGTCTCGACTTCATCATCCCCCTGCCAGAGCGGCGTCACCTGCACATTGCAGCCATTGGCGACGGCGAATTCATGGCTGTTCGGGTCGCGCGCCGCCACCCAGATCGGCGGGTGCTGCTGGATCGGCTTCGGCGCCGAGGTGGTCGCGGGGAATTTATAGAATTCCCCGTCATGGGCGTAGTCGCCCTCCCACAGTTTCTGGACGGCGGGGATGAGTTCGCGCATACGCTGGCCGGCACCCCAGGCGTCGAGGCCCGGTAGCAGCCGTTCGTATTCGAACGAATAGGCGCCACGGGCGATGCCGATATCCAGCCGCCCGTCGCAGATGAGGTCCGTCATCGCCGCCTCGCCGGCAAGCTTGATCGGATGCCAGAACGGCGCGATCACCGTGCCGGTACCTAGCCGCACATTGCTGGTACGGCGGGCCAGATCGGCGATGGTGATGAAGGGATTGGGGGCAATGGTGAAATCCATGCCGTGGTGTTCGCCGGTCCAGATCGCATGCATGCCGCCCTTGTCGGCGATTTCGCACAGCGCCACGAACTCCTCGTAGAGGCTCCTGTGATCCTGCTCCGCGTCGAGCCGCTCCATATGGACGAAAAGAGAGAATTTCATCGCGGTCAGGCCTTCCTTGAAACCGGGTGCACTTTTCCGGCCGTCTCATTGCCGAAATACACGCCGAAATTACCGATGGAGTTTTCCATATCGAAACGCCGGAGGATATCGGCGGTCGCCGCGCTGTCGAGGGTTTGCTGCAAGGCGTCGGCCGGCGGCAGGAAGCGGCCGGCAGCGGGTTCACCGGCAGTCGCAGTCGCGCGATAGACGATGTGCTGCCGGTTGTCGGTGCGACTCTCGTAGACGGAATAGAGGAAGCCGACGGAGACGGTGAGACCCGTCAGCGTTTCGAGATAATCCCGCAGCATCTGCGTCGGCTCGCCGCCTTCCATGGCGCAGGTCGGCAGGCTGAGAACGTCGCTTCCGAGCAGAAGAACCGAGCCGTCACGCTCGATCACCGCGCTCAGCTGCGCCTCGCCTTCGGCCGCCGCCGAAACGGCCTTGCCCGCCAATGCGGGGGTAAAATAGCTGCCCCTGGCATACCCCAGACCGTTCCTGCCGCTGTTGTCGAAAGCCTTCACCCGGCCGGTCATGATCACGTGATCGCCCGCATCGAGTATGGCTTCGGTGGAACAATCGAACCATGCCGCGACATCCGAAAAAATCGGCGACCCCTCGGGTCCGGTCTTCCAGTCTACGGCCGCGAAACGATCCTCGACTGGGCGGGCGAAGGTATTGGAGACATCCTTCTGCGTCTCGGAAAGGATATTCACCGCAAACCCGTCCGAACCGGTCATTGCCGCGAAATTTCGCGACGTCTTCGCCAGGCAGATCAGCAGCAGCGGCGGGTCCAGCGACACGGAGGTAAACGAATTGGCGGTAAAGCCGATCGGCTGGCCGGACGGATCATACGCCGTCACCACCGTCACGCCGGTCGGGAAGGCGCCGAACGCGTCGCGCAGGGCGCGGGCATCGAAACTTGCTTCGCTCATCGTTTCTCCTCCGGTTTCTCCAGCCATTCCGAGAGGATCGCGTTGACCTCATCGGGGGCCGTCAGATTGACCATATGCCGGTGGCCGTCGATCAGCACGGCGTAACCATTGGGAGCAGCATATGCCATCGCCTGCGCCATCGCCGGGGTCGAGTTGGGATCGTCGGTTCCGGTCAGAAACAAGGCCGGACATCCGACATCCGGCCAGCAATCGGCATAGGCGCTGTCCCCGGCGGCAAAGGCCGCATAGGCCGTGGCGTAACCGCCGCGGTCGACAGACGAGAGCCAGCGATGGGTCAGCCGGTAGGCGCTGCTCTCGCGGCTGTCGGCCCCGAACCAGCGCAGCAGCGGACCATCGACATCGACCTGCCCGGCGCGGATTTCCCGAGCCCTGTCGATGACTGCCGCGCTCGCGGCTGCATCGCGGCGGTAGACCGCGTTCAGAAGGGCAACCCGGGACACTCTTGATCCGAACGTGGCTGCCGCGCCGCCGGCAATCAAAGCGCCCATCGAGTGTCCGGCCAGATTGGCGCGATCAAGCTCGAGGTCGTCGAGAAAAAGGCCGAGCCAGGCAACAAAGGCGTCAAGCCCGGCATTCTCCGGCAAGGCCCGGCTTTCGCCATGGCCCGGCATGTCGACGGCGATCACACGATGGCTCCTGCCAAGAGCTGCCATTTGCGGCGCCCAGGCCTCCAGCCGCATGCCGACCCCGTGGATCAGCACCAGCGGCTCGCCGGCGCCCTGCTCCGCGTAGGCAATGCCGCTTTTCGTATGGAACCGCCGGATCATGTCCATGTCAGACCGCTGCCGGATTGCTGGCGTCGTTGCCGAGATCTTTCAGATCCTGGTAGCGGTCGCCGATGCGATGGTGCGGGCGTCCGCCCACCGATGCACCGAGAGCAACAAGAATCTCATTGGCCGCCGGTGCATCGCCGATCGCCGTCTGGATGGTGAGGTAGTGCGAGCGACGGCCTTCGTCGTTCTTGTCCATCAGCGGGATCATCACCGGCGCATTGGCCGGACCACGCGTGTTGCAGAAAGCGAGATAGGACTTTGCGCCGACGGCAGTGCGGTAGTGATTGCCGAAACGCAACGTGTGGATCAAAGCGGACGCATGCTCAAGTTCGCCGTCCAGCCCCACCACCGCTGCCTTGCCATAAGCTTCCACCTGCTCGCCGGATCCGACGGCGTCGATGATCATCCGCGTCAGCAATTCGCCAAGCACCGGCGCCACCGCATGAATCTCCGGCTTCAGGTCTTCGACAAAGCCCTTTCCGGCCCACGGGTTCTTCACTACGGCCATAGCCGCATAGAGCTTGAGCGGTATCGGCGCAGCCTTGCCTCCTTCGATGAGGATGGTTTCGACCTGCAGCAGGGTTTTGCGGATTTCGATAGCCAAGGCCGTTTTCCTTCAATATGTCGATGTCTCGTATGATGGTATACCATAAGATCACGTGTCAAGCCTTGTTTGGAATCATTTCTGCGTCTATGAGAGAAGCATGAACCAGAATCTGTTTGCCCCGACCGACGAAACCGTCCCGAATCTCGAATCGCTCCGGATTGATACGCCGCCGGTCACCCTGCGCGAAATGGCACTCGAGCGCCTGCGCAACGCCATCATCGCCGGCCTTTTCAGCCCGGGACAGCGGCTTGTCGAACGCACTTTGTGCGACCAGCTCGGCGTGTCTCGATCGGTCATCCGCGAGGTGCTACGCCATCTGGAAACGGAAGGCCTGGTCGAGACCGCCCCCAAGCAGGGGCCGATCGTCGCCCGCATCGACTGGCACCAGGCCCGCCAGATCTATGATGTCCGCATCGCGCTCGAAACGACGGCGGTCGCCGATTGCGCCCGCAACGCCGATGCGGCGACCAAGGAAAAACTGAAGACGGTGCTGGAGGACCTCGACCGCAATTCCCGCAAGAACGATGCCCTGACGATCCTTGCCGCCACAACGGAATTCTACGAGACGATCTTCCTGTCGGGCGGCCACGAGATCGCCTGGGATATCGTCAAGCGGCTGAACAGCCGCATTTCCCGGCTGCGGGTCATGACCCTTTCCACGACCAACCGCACGGTATCTGGGCCTGCCAGAATGCGCGAAATCTTCAACGCCATCCTGCGCAACGATCCGGACGCGGCAACCACAGCCTGCCGCGCCCATATCGAGGAAGCGGCGCAGATTGCCGAAAGCCTGCTGGTGCCCGGCAAGCACGGGAAACCTTAGCAGGCCGTCGCTCTCGTCCGAAAGCAATGCAAAGTGAAGCGGGCCAGGCGTTTATCACGCGCCCCTTACGCGACGGAAACAGTTCTACGCAGCCCCGTGGAAGCACGCTCGACCAGGTGACAGGCCAGCTCCACACGACGCGGCGGCATCGGCAGGCCGGACAGGCTGTCGCGCAAAAGGTCGAGTGCGACCGAGCCGATCTCACGCATCGGGATGTGCATCGTCGTCAGTGGCGGATTGAGGAAAGCCGCCTGCGGCAGGTCGTCCATGCCCATCACCGACACGTCGCCGGGCACGGAATAGCCCCGCTGCTGGACGCCCATCATGGCGCCGACGGCGAGGCTGTCGCCTGCGGCCAGCACCGCGGTAAAATCGAGCCCGCGCGCCTCGATCCGCGACGCAATCGCCTGCGCCGCCAGTTCGGGCAGCCAGTCCTCCACCGGCACCACCAGATCCGCGTCGGCGGCAAGCCCGTGATGCAACAGTGCATCCTTCCATCCCTCGTAGCGCCGCTCGATGGTACGCCGTCCCGGCCGCATCAGGAACAGGATGCGCTCATGGCCGAGTTCGATCAGATGGTCGGCGGCCAGCCGCGCGCTGGAGCGGTTGCAGGGGGTGACACTGGACAGCCGCATGAACGGATCATCGCCATTGAGAAGCACGACCGGCTTGTCGAAACCGCGCGTCGCGGCCAGCATGTCCTCGTCATCGACGGTGAGAAACAGCAGGCCAGCGACCTGAGGATCGTCCAGCGCCTCTTGGAGGACGGCGAGTTCCTCCTGTCTGTCGGCGATCGGCCGCGTGACGATCTCAAGTCCAAGCGCCTGTGCGCGTTCCTGCACCCCCTCGAGAACATAGAGGGTGAACTGGTTGCGCACGTAGTCGATCATCGCAGCACTAGAGGCCGCCAGAATGACCTTCTGGCCGGCGACCGCCGTCGGGATCACATAATTGGCGATCTTGGCGGCTTCGAGCACCCGCTGGCGGATTTCCGGCCGCACACCTTTTTCGCCGGCAATCGCCCGCGAAGCTGTACTCAGCGACACGCCGCAAGCCTCGGCGATGTCCTCCAGGCGCACGCGCCTGCTCTTCTTTCCACGCTTGCCCGCGATCGGTTTTACCGTCATGTCGATCTCCCTTCCATCAACATGAGAAAAATTTTCAGATTGCGCAACAAAATTCGACGTGCATTTATTTCCGCAACGAGCCGTCCCCAAGAGCGGCGCATGTGGAGGAGCATTCATGGGTCCAGATGGCCGCGATATTCGCAACGGTCTCGATCGCCTTGTTGCCGGAACGACCGGCCTCAAGCACGACGGCCGTTTCCATGAGCCCAATCTCGACGGAACCGCCGGCGACTATATCAGCTTCGACAGCTGGGAATGGCCGCAGGGCGTCGGCCTCTATGGCCTGATCAAGCTCTGGCTGTTCACCGGCCGCGACGACCTGCGCCAGCTCGTCGAATCCTGGTACCAGGAACGCATCGCAGCCGGCCTGCCGCAGCTCAACGTCAATACCACGGCGCCGATGCTCGGCCTGTCGGTTCTCTGGGCAAAAACCCGCGATTCCCGTTGGCAGCCGGTCCTTGACGACTGGGCAAACCGGGTAATCGCGGAGCTTGGCCGCACGCCGGAAGGCGGCTTCGAGCATCACGTCTCCGACAAGGTCAATCACGACGAGCTCTGGGACGATACGCTCTATATGGTCGCCCTGTTTCTGGCGTCCTACGGGCAGGCGAGCGGACGGCGCGAACTGGTCGATGAGGCCTCTCGGCAGTTTCTCGTCCACACCCGCTATCTCGCCGATACCCATACGGGCCTCTGGTTCCACGGCTGGACCTTCGACGGCCGGCACAATTTTGCCGAGGCGCGCTGGGCGCGCGGCAATGCGTGGATCACCGCGGGATTGCTCGATCTCTTCGATCTCGCCGACCTTGCCAGGCCGGTGAAGGATTTCCTGCAGGGCGTTCTCGTCGCGCAGGTCGATGCGCTGCTGTCGCTGCAGGCGCCGTCCGGTGCATGGCGCACGCTGCTCGACGATGCGACCTCCTATGAGGAGATTTCCGCCACCGCCGGGATCGGCTACGGCCTGTTGAAGGGCTATCGCCTCGGCCTCGGCACCCCGGCATGGCGCACCGCCGGCCTCAAGGCCTTGCGGGTGGTGATGGACAATATCGATGAAACCGGCACCGTGCTGAATGTCTCCTACGGCACGCGCATGGGCCACGATCTTCAGTTCTACAGGGACATTCCCATTCAACCGACCGGCTACGGCCAGGCCCTGGCGATCCTGTGCCTGTCCGAAGGACTGCAGCATGTCGGCACAGAAGGACAAGCAGCATGACGATGAAGATTTTGTACGGAGCAGCACCGCAAGACGTCAAAGGCTATGACACGGAAAAACTCCGCAGCGCCTTCCTGATGACCGACCTGTTCACGCCGGATGCCGCCAATTTCACCTATACGCATGTCGACCGCCTGCTTCTCGGCGGCGCGATGCCGGTTTCCAGGAACGTGAGCTTCGGTTCCGGCGACGAGATCGGCACGCCCTATCTCCTGTCAGCGCGCGAAATGGGCATTGCCAATCTCGGCGGCACCGGCACTGTGAGCGTCGACGGACAGAGCTTCACGCTGGAAAACCGTGACGTGCTCTACCTCGGCCGCGGTGCGCGGGAGATTGTGATGAGCAGCCTCTCGGGAAAGACCCCTGCCCGGTTCTACATGAACTCGGTGCCGGCCGGTGCCGACATCCCGCACAAGCTGATCAAAAAGGCCGAATCGAAGGCGGTCGATCTCGGTGATGGCCGCCGGTCGAACAAGCGGCGGCTCGCCATGTACATCCACCCGGAGGTCACGCCATCCTGCCTGCTCTTGATGGGCATCACCGATCTTGCCGAGGGCAGCGTCTGGAACACCATGCCGCCGCATTTGCACGAGCGCCGGATGGAAGCCTACTGCTACTTCGACATGGCGGCGGAAGACCGCATCATCCACCTGATGGGCCGCCCCGAAGAAACCCGCCATCTGATCGTCGCCAATGGCGACGCCGTTTTGTCACCCGCCTGGTCTATCCATATGGGCGCCGGAACCGGCCCCTATGCCTTCGTCTGGGGCATGACCGGAGAAAATCAGGAATATAACGACGTGGCCCCGGTGGCCCTGGCAGAGCTGAAATGACCCCGATGAGATCCCTGATGAACCGCGAACTGAAATCCGGCGACGCCATCCGCTACTGGCAGCTCGGAACCATTGCCGAAGAGCGCTTCGATGTGCCCGACGCGCCGATGAAGGGCGAGATGGACCCGTTCTTCTTTCTCACCAAGCACAAGAATTTCATCCCGCACGAGTATCCCTGCCGGACGATCTTTGCCGAGCAGTATCGCGGCAAGCGTCCGGACGTGCGCGGCACTTTCGAGGCAACCCGCTGGTGGCTGCCCTTCGGCTCGCCCCGGCTCGACCTCTCCGGCTTCTGGTTCCGCCCGACGCGGCTGGCCACCTTTGCCCGCACCTTCATCGCCGCGGAAAAGGCAGGGACTGCCAAGGTGCGCCTCGGCACCTGCGGCGGCGCGATCCTCTGGCTGAACGGCACGGAAGTTGGCTGGATGGCGCCCTATAGCCGCAATCTCGAAGCGAAGGCCGAGTTCGACCTGCCGCTGAAGGAAGGATTGAACGAAGTCACTATCTTCTTCGACGATCTTGCCGAACGCGACGCGCGCTATTTCTTCCAGCTCGATTACCTGCAAGGCCCGGCCGCCAGCGTCGCCGTGCCGGTGCCGATCGAAGGCAAGGTCGCCGAAACCATCGAGACGGCGCTTGAAGGCATGCATTTCGACAGGACGGCCTATTTCGAAAGCGATATCACGCTTCTGCTCGCCAAGCCCCTGCCCGTCGATGTCGCCGTCAACGTGACGATCGAGGGCGACTTCATGTCGACCGAACATGTCGATTACGACTTCGTCCTCAAGGCAGGCGAAGCGAGGCTGGTCATCGGCCCCTCGGAAAAGGCCCCCGCCGACTTCCGGCATTTCCGCATCACGCTGAAGGCCGGCGGCTTTACCGCCTCGCGCTCGCTCGGCATCGAGATCTGCCATACCGGCCGCCAGGGCAAAGCACCCGCGGCGCTTGCCGACCGCATTGCCGAAACGCTGAACGAAGTCTCGGAATTCTCCGAACGCGATACCGTCCGCGCTTTCGCGCGGCTGGCAAACGGCCTTGGCGGCGCCGATACCGATGCGATGATCGAGGAAATATTGCCGTCGATCGAGGATTGCCACGACTGCGCCGACTTTTCCCTCGTACCGCTGATCTGGTCCCGCACCGTCTGGGGCAAGGATATCGGCCAGGCGACGCGCGACCGTATCGACCGCGCCATCCTTAATTTCCGCTACTGGATGGACGAGCCCGGCAACGATGTTCAGTGGTACTTTTCCGAGAACCACTCGCTCCTGTTCCACACCTCGGCCTATCTCGCCGGACATCTGCTGGCCGGAGAAACCTTCGCCCGCTCCGGCCGCAAGGGCGAAGAACAAAGCGCCATCGGTGCCGCCCGTGTCCGCGCCTGGCTCGATCATTTCGAGGCCTGGGAAATGGCGGAATTCAACTCCGCGCCGTACTTCCCGATCGATCTCAAGGGTCTGACGGCGCTTGCCGCTCTGTCGCCCGACGCCGATATCGCCGAGCGCGCCATGAAGGGCATCGTTCGCCTCTGCGAAGTCATCGCTCGCTCTGCCCATCACGGCATGGTCACGGCAGCGCAGGGACGTTCCTACGAACACACGCTTTGCGCCGGGCGCTCGCTCGAGCTTTCCGGCGTTGCCCGCCTGCTCTGGGGTGCCGGCTGGTACGGACGCCGCGTCCACGCTTTGCCGCAGCTTGCGGTCTGCCTGCGCGACCATGGGCTGGTTATCCCGCAAGACCTCGCCGCCGTTGCCAGCCATCAGACGGACGAGCATCAGGAATGGCGGTTCGCGCAGGGTCAAGACCGGTTCGCAGCGCTCTATCACTACAAGAGCCGCGATTTCGCCATGGGCTCCGCCGCCCATTATCGCTGGAACGAATGGGGCTATCAGGAAACCATCCTGCATCTGCGCCTCGGCCAGCGACCCGAGGCGGCCGTCTGGATCAATCATCCCGGCGAAACAATTCAGTTCGGGTACGGCCGGCCGTCCTTTTGGGGTGGTTGCGGCACCCTCCCCCGCGCCCACCAGTACCGGGGGCTGGCCGTACTCGACTTTCTGACCTTCGAAGAGCAGCCGGATTTCACCCATGCCTGGTTCCCGCTCGCCGAGTTCGATGAAAGTACAGTGAGCGGAAACCTCGCCATGGCCCGCAGCGGCGGCGGCGCGGTGATCCTGCTCGGCAGCACCGACCTGCGGCCGGTGACGACAGGCCCTTCGGCCAATGCCGAATTGCGCCAATACGGCCAGAATACCCGCTGGATCGTGCGGGTCTGTGAAGCGCCGGATCTTTCAACGGTGGAAAGCCGGTTCGCATCACTTTCCGTTGAAGAGACAGCAGACGGCTCACTGGTCGTCGAGGATCCCGACTACGGCACGGTCACATTCCGCAAGGACGGCACGGTGGAAGCCGAAGGCCGGACGATCGTTCCCAAGGATTTCACGGTCGCCGGCGAGGTCGCCATGCTGGCCGCACACTGACGAGACAGCGCCGGCAAGGAGAAGCCGGCGCCCATTCGAATGCGGGCAAGGAGAAGGCTCGCACCCTGAGGAGGAGAAAGACAATGACCAAGACCAGAACGATGCTCGCGGCATTCGCCGTCGGGCTTTTGACCTCCACGGCGGCACTCGCCGGGGACGTGCGTATCATGTGGTATTCCGATGGCGTCGAGGGCGAAGTCCTGAAAGACCTCATGGATCGCTTCATGAAGGACAATCCGGATATCAAGGTTGTCATCGACAACGTGTCCTTCAGCGTCGTGCGCGAACAGCTGCCGGTGCAGCTCGAAGCCGGCGACGGCCCGGATATCGCCCGTCTCGCCAATCTCAAGGCGCTGAGCAAGCATTGGCTCGACTTGCGGCCGCTGGTGGCCGAACCCGCCTACTGGGACAAGAACTTCGGCGATCAGGCCGACTGGATGCGTCCCGACGGCTCCAACCAGATTTCCGGCTTCATGACGCAGGTCACGCTGACCGGCGGCTTTGCCAACAAGACGCTGTTCGACCAGGCTGGCGTTGCCCTTCCCGGCAAGGACGCCACATGGGACGATTGGGCGAAGGCTTCCAAGCAGGTGGCCGAAAGCCAGCAGATACCGTTCCCGATGGCGCTTGATCGGTCCGGACATCGCCTGACGGCGCCCGACCTTTCCTTTGGCGCCAACTATATCGGAGCCGACGGCAAGCCGGCACCGCTGGATGATGGGGCGAAGGGCTTCATATCCAAATTCATCGGCTGGATCGAAGACGGCACGATGAGCAAGGACATCTGGGTCTCGGCCGCAGGCTCGACCTACCGCGCCGGCGCCGACGATTTCATCAACGGCCAGGTCGCCTTCTACTATTCCGGCTCCTGGCAGGTGCCGAACTTCTCGACCAAGATCGGCTCGAACTTCGACTGGGTGGCGACAGGCAGCCCATGCGGCCCGGCAAACTGCACCGGCATGCCGGGCGGTGCCGGCCTGGTAGCAATCAAGTACACCAAGAACCCGAAGGACGTCGCCAAGGTCATGGATTACCTGGCAAGCGAACCGATCGTGAAGGAGTTTTCCGAACGCACCCTGTTCCTGCCGGCGCACAAGGGCGTGATCGAAAAGGGGCTGAACTTCAAGACCGACGACGCTCAGGCCAAGGCAGCCCTCGGCATCTTCGTGACGGCCTCGACGGGCTTGTCCGACATCGCACGCAAGCTGCCCGGCTGGGCCTGGTCCGACACGGTCTATGGCGCGCTGGTCACCCGCGTCAGCCAGGCAGCCGCCGGCGAAATGACGCTCGATGAGGCCTATAGCCGCATCGACGCGGATATCGCCGCCAAGGTCAAGGACTCGGCTCTCTGAGGCACGAATAGGCGGGCGGCGGCGGGCAATCCCGTCCAGCCGCCCGCTTCGTATCTTCGACCTTAGCCGAGCATCTGCGCCGTTCACCGGGCAAAAGGAAAGTGATCAACAATGGCAGAGATATCCCGCCAGACCAGTCAGCGCCGGATCGGCCAGAGCCTGGGCGAGACAGCGATGGTGCCCGTTAGCCTTGCCATGGGCCTCATCGATGCGCCCTTGCGCTGGGTCCAGAAGACCTTTGGTCTCGGCGGCATGGCGGCTTTCTTCCTGCTGCCGAACATGCTGATCTTCGGCATCTTCGTACTCCTGCCGTTCTTCATCAACTTCGCCTACTCGATGACCGGCGGTACCGCGCTGTTCCTGTCGGACCGTACCTTTGTCGGCGTGGATCAATATGCGCGGCTGTTCGACTGCGCGAATTATCTGAACCCCAATACCTGCGCCGAAGACACATTCTGGACGGCAGTCAGCAATACCGGCTGGTTCGTCATCCTGCAGGTCACGCTGATGATCGGCTTTTCGCTGGTCACGGCCCTGATCCTCAATCGCGAGCTGATGGCGCGCAGCTTCTGGCGCGCGGTGTTCTTCTTTCCGGTACTGCTGTCGCCCGTCGTCGTCGGCCTCATCTGGAAGTGGATTTTGCAGCGGCAGGGCCTCCTCAACTTCGGCCTCTTCGGCTTCGGCTTCGAACCGCATGTCTGGCTGAACGACCGCAACTGGGCCTTTGCCGCAACCGTCGGCGTCTCGATCTGGGCGCATATGGGCTTCTACACGCTGATCATCCTTGCCGGGCTGCAGGCCATTCCGAAGGATCTCTATGAGGCGGCCGAGATGGACGGGACGCGGGCCATGCGGGTCTTCACCCGTATCACCCTGCCGCTGTTGATGCCCAACCTGCTCGTCGTCATCGTGTTGGTCCTCATCCGCGCCGTGCAGATCTTCGACGAAGTCTACGTACTGACGGGCGGCGGACCGGGCACCAGCACGCTGTTTGTCACGCAATACATTTACGAGACCGGCTTTGCGGCGCAGTTGCGCAATCCCGGCCTTGCCGCCGCCGCATCCATCCTGATGGGATTGGTGCTCGTTGTTCTCACACTCGTGCAGCTCGGCCTCAGCCGTTCACGTGACAAGAAGGGAGCCCGCAAATGAGCCGGGCCATCGAATTCCTGTTTCGCCGCAAGGGCGGCAAGGGCTGGCACTGGACGGATATCGTCACCTGGGTCTGGCTCATCGTAGGCCTGTTCGTGATGTTCGGCCCGGCCGTCTGGCTGACCGCATCGTCTTTCAAGTCACCCGCGGCCCTGGCCGAATTCCCGCCGACCATCCTGCCCTATGTCACCCAGAAGGTGACCGTCGAAGGTTATGACAAGCCGCTCGATCTCTACGAAGTGACACTTGAGGACGGCAGCAAGGCGACGCTCGCCGAGATCAGGCGCATCGGCACCGTCAGCCAGATGGTCGATCCCGAGAAGCCAGCCGAGATCGTCAAGGTCAACATCGCCAAGCGCACCCCGGTCCGGCAGATGTCGTTTGCAACCGAGAACTATACCGAGCCGTTCACTCATTTCGATTTCGTCCGCTATCTCTGGAACTCGGTCTTCGTCACGGTGACGGCGACGCTGATCACCCTGGTGGTCAATTCCATGGCGGCGTTTGCCTTGAGCAAATACGAATTCCGCGGCCGGACCTTCGCCATGCTCCTGATCCTCGCGACGCTGATGGTGCCGCTGTCGGTCATCATGGTGCCGCTCTATTCGATCGTCTCGGCGCTCGGCCTGTTCAACAATCTCTGGGGCGTCATCCTGCCGACGGTGGCGACGCCGACCGGCGTGTTCATCCTGCGCCAGTACATGCTGACCATCCCCGACGAACTGCTCGACGCGGCGCGCATGGACAAGGCGTCGGAATGGCAGATCTACTGGCGCATCATCCTGCCCTTGACGGCGCCGGCGCTCGCCGTGCTCGCCATCTTCTCCGTCGTCTGGCGCTGGAACGACTTCCTCTGGCCGCTGATCGTCCTGTCCCGCAAGGAGCTTTATACCCTGCAGGTGGGCCTGAGCATCTATTCCGGCGAGCTCAACGTGCAGTGGCATTTCATCCTGGCGATGACCGTCGTGACCATGATCCCCGTGGTTCTGGTCTTCCTCTTCCTGCAGCGCTTCATCACCACCGGCATCGCCGGAACCGGCCTGAAATAAGGGTGCATCATGGGACACATCAAACTCACCAATATCACAAAGTCGTTCGGCGCGATCGACGTGCTCCATGGCATCAATCTGGAGATCGCCGATGGCGAGCTCGTCGTCTTTGTCGGCCCGTCCGGCTGCGGCAAGTCCACGCTCCTGCGCATGATCGCCGGTCTTGAAAAGCCGACAGGCGGCGAACTCGCCATCGACGGAACGGTGGTCAACGCCATCCCCGCCTCCGATCGCGGGCTTGCCATGGTGTTCCAGTCCTATGCCCTCTATCCGCATATGAGCGTGCGCCAGAACCTCGCTTTCGGGCTGGAAAACAGCAAGATGCCGAAGGCCGAGATTGCCACCCGCATCACCGAGGCGGCCCGCATGCTGGAGATCGAACACTATCTCGACCGGCGGCCCGGACAGCTTTCCGGCGGCCAGCGCCAGCGCGTCGCCATCGGCCGGGCGATCGTGCGCCGTCCCGTCGCCTTTCTGCTCGACGAGCCGCTGTCCAACCTCGACGCAGAACTGCGCGGCTCCACCCGCGCCGAGCTGGCGGCACTGCACGCCCGGCTTTCGGCGACGATGATCTACGTGACCCATGACCAGATCGAGGCGATGACGCTTGCCGACCGCATCGTCGTGCTGCGCGCGGGCCGCATCGAGCAGATCGGCACGCCGATGCAACTCTACAATACCCCTGCCAACCGCTTCGTCGCCGGCTTCATCGGCTCGCCGCACATGAACTTCCTCGAAGGCACGGTGGAGTCGCCATCCTCCAGCAAGGCCGTCGCCACCTTCGCCGGCGGCAATAGGCTGGAACTGCCGGTGGCCGCAGACAGCCTTGCCACCGGCGCGCGCATCACCCTCGGCGTCCGTCCGCAGCACATTTCGATCGGCTCCGGCACCGACGGCATCTCGGCCAAGATCACGCTGGTCGAAGCGCTCGGCTCCGAAACCATCCTCCACACAGACGTCGCCGGCCAGAAAGTCCTGGTCGTCGCACCGGGACAGCACAATCTGACGCCGGGAGCCGATATCCGCCTGTCGCTATCGGCGGCTCCCCTGCATCTGTTCGACGAGAAGGGGCTTCGCCTTGAACACGCCATTTGATCTTTCCGGCAAAGTGGCGCTGGTCACCGGCGCCAGAACGGGCCTCGGCCGGGGCATGGCGCTGGCGCTGGCACAGGCCGGTGCCGATATCGCAGCACTCGGCTCCAGTCCGATGCCCGAGACAGCCGAGGCCATCCGCCAGACCGGCCGCCGCTTTCATCCGCTCGAAGTCGATCTCTCGCAGAAATTCGATGCGAAGGACATCGTCGGTTCCATCGTTTCTGAGTTGGGCGGCATCGACATCCTCGTCAACAATGCCGGCATCATCCGCCGTGCCGATCTGCTCGATCATTCGGAGGAGGATTGGGATGACGTCATCGACGTCAACCTGAAATCGGCCTTCCTTCTATCGCAGGCCGCCGCCCGGCACATGGTCGAGACGAAGCGCGCCGGACGCATCATCAATATCGCCTCGATGCTGTCCTTCCAGGGCGGCATTCGCGTGCCGGCCTATACGGCGTCCAAGCATGGCATCGCCGGCCTGACGAAGGCCATGGCCAACGAGCTTGCACCGCACGGCATCACAGTCA
Organism: Rhizobium herbae; assembly: GCF_017873135.1. Classification (GTDB taxonomy): domain Bacteria; phylum Pseudomonadota; class Alphaproteobacteria; order Rhizobiales; family Rhizobiaceae; genus Pararhizobium; species Pararhizobium herbae. The sequence goes on from NZ_JAGGJV010000010.1 coordinate 221,350, forward strand.
ACGCCATCGCTCCCGGCTACATGGAGACGGATAATACCGAGGCATTGCGCAACGATCAGAACCGCAACGCCCAGATCTCCGCCCGCATCCCGATGGGCCGCTGGGGCACGCCGGATGATCTTGCCACATCGGTGTTGTATCTCGCCTCCCCCGGCTCAGGCTATGTCACCGGCATAACCGTGCCGGTCGATGGCGGCTGGCTGGTTCGGTAGCCAGCGTTTTCGCCTGCCCGACGGAATGGAAATCCGTGGCGTGCTGACGAGGCCGTTCGAAAGCGGCACGCCGGAACCGGCCCTCCTGTACGCCCATGCGCATGGCGGCCACCACGCAGTCTCCCATGTCCCGACATCGATCCTCTCTCTTTTTCGCGGGTGCCTACTGGGCTCGGAAACTAATTTCCATTCTGACATTCGGCAAACAATCGACCGTTTGCAAACGTGCCTAGAAGAGAAGGAAATCGTCCGCGGCCAGCGATATGCCGCGGGTCACCATTGCGAATTTTATCGCCGACGCCCCACCAGCGCCGTCCGCATCGAACAGCAGCGCGCCCGACGCCTTGTCATAGATGATACGGTCATTGCCATCGAGAGCGGCCTTGCCGATCACAAAGGCTTCGGCGCTGAGAGCACCGGCCGCAAGCCCGACGAAGATGGAGCTGTCCAGCCGGAACACGTCGTCGGCGGTGCGGAAGTCCGCAATCCTGTCGGCATTCGCCCGGCCGGGGGCGGTGTCGAAGACGAAGGAATCATGACCGGCGCCGCCGGCCAGTGTGTCACGGCCAGCACCGCCGTTGAGGACATCATCACCAGCGCCGCCCCGAAGGCGGTCGCAGCCCGTGCCGCCGGCGAGAATGTCGTCGCCCTCGCCTCCCCGCAGACGATCATTGCCGGCATCGCCGTTGAGCGTGTCGTTGAACCGGCTACCGGTAACCCGGTCGTTGCCGCCCATCGCCGCGACGATCACCGCATGATCGTACGCCTTGTAGCTGATGATGTCCTTGGCGTCCGTCAGGACGATGGATTGGGGTGGCAAGGCAACCGTGATCGTGATGGTCGCAAGATTGCTGTTGCCCTGGCCATCGGTGGCGTAGACCGTGAAGCTGTCGGTCCCCGTAAAGCCGGCCTCGGGTATATAATCGAAATAGTTGCCGTTCAGGAAGTCCTGGTGATAGTGCAGGCTGCCTGCATATTCGCCCTGGGGAAAGGGATAGTAGCCGCCATCATAGCGTGTTTCCTGCGCCAGCGTGCCATGATCCGGTCCGTCCGCGACGACAAAGCTCAAAAGGTCGAAATCCGCATCCGCCGCGCTGAACTGGATATCGTCGAGAGATTGCCCGGTTGAAAGCGTAAAGGTCAGGTCGGTGACGGTGGGGGCATGGTTGACGAAGGTGTCGGGCTGAAGTGCACCATCCTCCAGGATGATCTGGTGCACGCCGTACTGGGTGTTTTCGCCGCCGAAATATTCGTTCGCGCCTATCCATGTCACCGTTATGTCGTCGGGGCTTTCGGCGGTGACGGAGACGATCTGCGTCGAAAGATAGGCCGCCTGGGCGGACAAGGTGCGGATATAGTTGCCTTCGTTGTCGAAAACATGCGTCTCCACCCTCGAAAAGATTTCGGTCCTACCGTCATTGGTGAAGGTCGTGACGGTAAAGAAACCGTCGAACACATCGACCGAGGCGAGATCGACCCAGCCAAAAAAATAGTCCGTCTGCGCCGCTATCGGACCGATGACATCGCCGCCGTCCGCCTCCGTGATCGTAAAAAGAATCGCATCGGGGCTCTCGTTGTTGGTGTCTTCCCATACGGTAAGCGCATTACCATTGCTCAAGATCGGCATCGGCTTCGTCCTTGTTGACGCGAGGAGACGGGAGGCTGAACTCGTTCCGTCGGTACCACAGGCCGGCAATCATGAACAGGCGCCGGAGGACGCCCCCATCCGGGATGGCCAACAGTCCGTTATGGCGAGACAATCAGAGGCGTCACGCCCCGGAACAGGAGGCGACCCGCCGATATCGAATTTTACGATGCATAATCAATAGCATAAAGCGCCAGAGCGATGGGCTAGTGTCAACGCCCATTCATCCGCCTTGCCGCCTATTGCCATATTATGGTGCAGCGCAGCATCCATGTATGGCCATTCCCTGGACAAGAAGAAGCCCGCCGGATTTCTCTGGCGGGTTCCGGGTTTTGTGTGTGGGGCCTAACATCGACCACTTCCGCAGCGCCCCTGATCTCAATACGAGATCTGACCGTCAACGATCTGCCCGGTCGAGGGGGAAAGCTCGCGTTTCAACAGGTCGCGAGCCTCGCCGCTGATGACCGCGACCGGAGCCGCGACGGCAGCACGCGCTGCCGACCCGGCGAAATTGACGGCCGCCACCCCGACACGATCCGCAAATGTCGCCTCTCGGCCAGCGAGCGTTTGGCCAGCCAGCCGTCGCCCAAGCAAGCGTACGATCTCAGGACTGTCGGCGAAGGTATTGTGGCCGAGCGGATCTTTGGTCTTGATGGCGCTCGTGTCGATGACCGAAACGCCAAGTTCTTCAAGCACGGAGGCATATGGCCTGAGATCCGAGCCACCGACGCGGTCGACGCCGCCCGAGAGCCAGCCGGACACCTCGAGAGCCTTGTCGTGTGTCGACGTCAGGATGGCAAAATGCGGCCGCTTCGGACCCATCTCGATGAACTGACGACGAAATACGTCGATGTCGATATCCGGCGATGCCAGAATGACGTTCTTGACCTTCGCCGGGATCGATTTTTCGCGCATGGCGACACCGCGCAGGGCCTCTGCGGCAAGCCAGCCCCCCATGGAGTGAGCGAGGATCGTCACATCGGCAACGTCGGGACTTTTCGCAGCCTGTAGGATCAGATCTTCCAGGGCACGGCGCGAATAGTTGGCACTCTCCTTGTCGTAGAGGTAGTCGAAGACACGGCCTCTCGACGGCCAGGTGAAGAGGATCGGTGTGGCATCGGTTCCCGAGTCATGGACGATCTGCGCGAAACGGAAGACCGCATCGGCATAGGTGTTGTTGAATCCATGGACGAAAATGATGACCTGACGCTTGGAGTTTTGGTTTCTATGGTACCAGTCCAGGACCTGCCCTTCCGATTGGATTGCGGCAACCTTGGTGGCCGCAAACTCCTTTTCGGGGTTGGGCGGCATGCGCGAAGGCCATTGCACCTCTCCGATCTTGCGGTTCCGGTCGGAGGGTATCGATACGGTGACACTCTTGAGGGAAATAGCCGTTCCGCGGCCGCCGGAATAGAGTTTGCCGGGATCCTCCGACCGCTTGCGTGTCGTGGCGACCAGCATGGTGACCCGGCTTGTGTCTGTCGGAGCAGCGGCAAGGGGCTGAAGGACGTTCTGGACACGGCTGGCGCAACCCGACGCAGCAAGACACAGGACCAGGAGAAGCGGGGCGGTTCGCCCAAGGAACGTGAGCAGGGCTGTCATGCCAGTTCCGCCCGTTCCTCGCGTGGTATCCGGAACCAGGCGACATACAGCGCCGGGAGGAACAGCAGCGTCAGCGCCGTTCCCACGACGATCCCACCCATCATGGCGTAGGCCATGGGGCCCCAGAATATTTCGTGCGAGATCGGGATCAGCGCGAGTGTCGCGGCTGCTGCCGTCAGCAGGATCGGCCGCATGCGGTGTTCGGTTGCCTCCACCACCGCCGTCCAAGCCGACTTTCCAGCTGCCCGCAATGTCTCAATCTCCACGATCAAAATTACCGAGTTGCGAATAAGGATTCCGACGAGCGCAAGCACGCCCAGGAGCGCGACGAAGCCAAGCGGGGCGTTGCTCATCAGCAGGGCGGCGACGACACCGATGAGCGCCAAGGGCGCAACCGAAAAGACCAGGAACAACCGGTGGAAGCTCTGAAGCTGGACCATTAGCAGCGTTGCCATGATGAGCAACATAGCCGGCGCCACCGTCGCAATCGGACCCTGCGACTTGGCACTTTCCTCCACCGCGCCGCCGACCTTGACGGAATACCCGGCAGGCAGTGTCTTCTCGAAAGCCGCAACCTTGTCGGAGAGCGCCTTCACGATGGTTGCCGGCTGCGTCGCATCGCCGATCCCGGCCTGGATCGTGATGGCCGGGACCCTGTCGCGGCGCCAGATCGTCGGCTGTTCGAGCTCATACCGGAACGCCGCGACCGATGACAGCGGAACAGGCTGACCGCTGCTGCTCTGCAGCTGCAGATCGAGCAACGTGTCGATCGACTCCCGCTCCTTTTCTGCGGCACGGCCGACCACGTCGACCAGGTAGATGTCGTCCCTGACCTGCGTTACTGCATTCCCTTGAACGACGGTGTTCAGCGCCATGGCGATGTCCTGGGACGAAACACCGAGCTGTCGTGCCTTGTCCTGCAGTACGTCGATCTTCACGACGCGGGTCGGCTCATTCCAGTCGAAAGCCAGGTTTGTCAGCGAAGGATGCGCGCCAATAACGGTGCCGAGTTTCTGCGCCAGATCGCGCACCGTCTGGAGATCCTCACCGGACACGCGGTACTGAACCGGTTTGCCGACAGGCGGGCCGATGTCCAGAAGCTTTACATAGGCGTCAGTCCCAGGAAACGTCTTCTGAAGATAAGCTTGCGCTTCCTGCTTCAGCTTGTCGCGAACGTCGAGCCCTTTGGTGACGATGATCGTCTGCCCGAAAGAAACATCAGCCGGCTGCACGTCGAAGGAAAGGATGAAGCGCGGCGCACCTCTTCCGACGTAGGTCGACCAGTGCTCCACCGCAGGGTTGCCGGCCAGCACCTCACGCTCGAACTGAGCCATCTGACGGCTCGTTTCGGCAATGGAACTGTTCTGCGGCAGGTTCCAGTCGACGATCAGTTCCGGCCGGTCGGAGCTCGGGAAGAACTGCTGTTGCACCAGCGACAGGCTGATGATCGATCCGGCGAAAAGAACCACCGTGGCAATGATCGTCATCCAGCGCCAGCGCAGGCAGAATTGTAGCAGTCCAGAGAACACCTTTGCGAACCGGCCCTTGTGTTCGGCATGCTTCTTCATCGTCTTGGGAAGCAAGGTTACGCCGATGAGGGGTGTAAACAATACCGCGACGATCCAGGAGACGACGAGCGAAACGGCAATCACGACGAAGAGGGTGAAGGTGAATTCGCCGGCGCTGCTTTTGTTAAATGCGACCGGTATAAAGCCCGCGACGGTGACGAGCGTGCCCGTCAGCATCGGGAAGGCCGTGGATGTGTAGACGTGAGTGGCGGCTTTCCGGAGAGTCTCGCCCAGTTCCAGCCGTGCCACCATCATCTCGACGGCGATCATGGCGTCGTCAACGAGAAGACCGAGCGCAATAATGAGCGCCCCCAGCGAGATTCGCTGCAGCGAGATGTCGGCATAGAGCATCACCACGAAGGTGATGGCGAGCACGAGCGGGATGGCTATCGCTACGACCAGGCCAGCCCTGAACCCGAGACTGATGAAACTGATCGCGAGCACGATCGCGACCGCCTCGAACAGGGCCTTTGTGAACCCTCCAACCGCCTCGTCAACCACTTTCGGCTGGTCGGATACCTGTTCGACCGAAACGCCGACGGGAAGATCCCGGACAATTTTGGTCATCGTTTTTTCGAGCGCTTCGCCGAAGGCGAGCAGGTTGCCGCCCGTCTTCATTCCAATCGCCAGCCCGATCGCCGGCTTTCCGTTGAAGCGGAAGAGCGAAGTGGGCGGGTCGACATAACCGCGGGTGATGTTGGCGACGTCGGTCAGAGGAAAGAAGCGATCGTTCACTCTCAGATTGATCCCGCGCAAGGTGTCTTCGGAGATGAAGCGTCCGCCGACGCGCAGGGCAATGCGTTCCGGTCCTGCCTCGATAAAACCCGACTGGGTGACGGCATTCTGCGCCTGTAGCGTGGCGATGATGTCGGCGCGGTCGATGCCGAGGGCCGCGATCTTGCGGGTAGAGAATTCGAGGTAGATCACCTCGTCCTGTGCACCGACGATGTCGACCTTGCCGACATCCGGGATCTTGAGAATCTGCGTTCGCGCGCCCTCGGCGAAATCACGCAACTCCCTGTGACTAAGCCCGTCTCCTGTAAAGGCAAAGATATTGCCGTAGACATCCCCGAATTGGTCGTCGAAAAACGGACCGACCACGCCCTGCGGAAACTCGTGCTTGATATCGTCAATCAGGTTGCGTACCCGCGACCAGGTCGGCTTGACATCCCGGGCATTCGTATCCGGCAGCAGATCGACGAAGACGATCGCCTGACCAGCGGTCGTGATGCTTCTTGTATGTTCCAGGTTATCGAGTTCCTGCAGCTTCTTTTCGATGCGGTCCGTAACCTGCTGCGTCACTTCCTCGGCCGAGGCACCGGGCCACTGAGCCTGTATCACCATCGTCTTGATCGTGAAGGACGGATCTTCTTCACGGCCCAGACTTAGATAGGCATACGCGCCCGCCAGTGCGAAGATGATCATGAAATACCAGACGAGAGAGCGATGCTCGAGCGCCCAGTCCGAAAGGTTGAATTTGCTCACGGGCGTGGCTCCTGTGCGAGTTTAACTTTCTGTCCATCGGCAAGTTCGTTGACCCCGGCGATGACGACTTCTTCGCCCTCCCGCAGCCCGGACAGTATCCGGACAGAGCGGGCATCGGCCGCCGGGGCATTGAGCTGGACCGGTCTCGGCGTGACGGTTCCTGTCGACGGATTCACGACCCAGACCTGGTCAGCGCCACCCTTGTGACAAATGGCGGCGATCGGTAGCGCGATTTCTCGTGTCTTTCCGTCAACCATAGGCGTCGCGGTCACCACTGCACCGAGGCGGAAAACCTCCGGTGCCTGATCAACTGCGATCTTCAGCCTGTGGGTCCGGGTATTGGCATCCGCCTGCGGCCCGATCTCGCGCACGACGCCAAAGGTCTGCACAGTGCGATCGAGTTGGAGGGCGATGTTGAAGCGGTCATCCAGATGCACGGATCGAAATTGCGCCTCGGGAACATCGACGACCACATCACGCTGTTCCAGACGTGCCAGCCTGAGGACTGGCTGGCCCGCCGAAACTGTCTGCCCCATTTCAACGAAGGTGGCGGTAACAACGCCGTCGAACTCCGCCCTCACCTCGGCATAACCAAGCTGCTCATGCGCCTTGGCGAGGCTGGCCATCGATTTTGCGACATTCGCTTTGGCCGATTTCAATTGTTGCTCGGCAAGGTCCCGATCCGCAACGCTGGCGGCGTTTATGCGCGCAAGGGTACGCCTGCGCTTTTCTGTCATGGCAGCGTTCTCAAACTGCGCCTCGGCATCACGCAGGTCGGCCTCTGCGCTCCTGACCGCCAGCCGCAGGCTCAGCGGATCAATCTCGGCAACAAGATCGCCTTTCTCCACGAGATCGCCCACGTCGACCTTGCGCGATACGATTCGTCCGAGCGTGCGGAAGGCCAGGTCGGTCTCGACCCGGGCCCGGACAACCCCGGGCAAGCCCCGGGCCTCCTCCTGCTCGGCTGTCACCGTGACGGATTTGACGGGACGGGGGCCTACCTCCTCGCCTGCGACCGAGCTTTGCTCGCAGCTGACAAGAAGTGAGATCGACAGAAAAAGGGGAAGGGAAGCATACCAACGGTTAAGGCTCATCTCACTTGCCCTCCCAGGCCACTGCCTGGCCTTCCTTGAGAAACTTTCCGCCGTCCGTGACGATCAGATCATTGGGGGCGATGCCGCCGGTCACGACGAAATCGTTTTTGCGGTAGCGGGCGACCGTAACCTTGCGGAGGGACACGGAGCGGCTTTCGCTGTCGACCAGCCACACGGCGGGTTCACCTTTGGCCGAGGCGATCGCGCTATAGGACAGCACGATGCCCTTGCGCGGAGACGAGCGAAGCTTGCCCACGACCGGCGTGCCGAGCGGCCATTGCGCGTCCTGCGGAAACCCGACCTTGATCCGGATTGTACCGGCTTTGGTGTCTATCACCGGGGAGACCTCCCGGATGCCGGCATGCACTTGGAGCGCACGATCGCCGACCGGCGCCACCTCGACGTCGGCTGACGGGGGGCCGCCCAGGAAGAAAGCCTCGAAGACATCGAACACCGCATCCCGGGGGCCGTCATGGGCAAGCGTGAAGGCGGACTGCGCGGCTGACACAACCTGCCCCACCTCTATGTTTCGCGCGGTGATGATCCCATCGGTATCGGCCTTCAACTCCGTATAGGACAATGCGTCCAGGGCTGTTGCCAGCGCTGCCTTTGCAGCTTCCAGAGAGGCCTGCGCGCTCGTCAGGTCCTTGCGAGATTCGTCAAAAACCTGCTGCGCTATCACCTGTGCCTGGGCGAGCTTTTCGGCCCGCTCGAAGGCCAGCATCTTTTGATTGACGATTGCCTGCGCCGATTCCAATGCGGCCCGGGCGACGCTTACGTCGGCTTGTTGCTCGACATCGTGAAGCCGTGCGAGGACTTCTCCGGCGTGAACGTGCGAGCCGACATCAACCCATCTCTGAATGACCCTGCCACTGATGCGAAAGGAAAGTTCAGTCTGGATCCGGGCCTTCACCTCGCCCGTGATTTCCGCGCCCGGCTGATACTGGGCGGTCGTCGCGGGAACGACCCGCACCTGTTGCGGCGGTGGCGCCACCCGGGCCTGGTCCTCACAGCTGGCCAAGTAGGCGCAGGCAAGACCAATTCCCAACAATCGAAAAGGCTGCATTTTTTGCTCCGCTAGTGTTGCAACCAAAAAAGAGCCCACGCCGTTCATTTGCAGTCTCCGATCTGATGCGTGACGGGCCGCAGCCCTATGTTGACAGCGCCCACTTAAGCGCAGAAGTAGACATTGTCAACATTGACTTGGCATAAAAGTTGACACGCGCAACATCAGCATCTAGATGGACAAGCATGACCAAAGCCGCTTCAACTGCAGATCAGCGCCCCTATCACCATGGAGACCTACACCGGGCGATCGTCGGTGCTGCGCTCGATGTCCTCAGCGAATCGCAAAGCACGGAGTTTTCGCTTCGGGAACTCGCCCGTCGAGCGGGCGTCAGCCATAACGCCCCCTACAAGCACTTCGCCGACAAACGTGATTTGTTGGCGGCCGTCTCGGCGGCAGGATTCGAGCTTCTCGCAAAAAAGATGAGCGACGCGACGCAGCATCTCGACAGTCCGCGCGAGCGGCTGGCAGCAATTGCGCGTGCTTATGTTTGTGGCGGAGTCAACAATCCCGCGCTCTATAGGTTGATGTTCGGCGGCTATCTTGCCGGTCAGGATAATGGGCGCCCTGCTATCGAAAGAAATGCGGCTGAGAGCTTGAAGGCGCTTCTGGTGGACGCGATAAGCGACGGCGCTCTCGGACGCCTCCTTCCGAACACCGTGGCAAATACACGAGAGATTAATGGTGCCATTCTAATCTTTTGGTCGCAAATGCATGGTCTCACTTTGTTGCTGGTAGACCACCTCGTCGGCCCCAGCGAAAAGGCAGACGAGCTGAGCGAGAGCGTCCTGCAAAGTATGCTTGATGGCTTGGCGAATGTTATTCCCGCCATCCCGGCAGGCGTGTGGGTAGGTCCTCCGCCTGCCGGGTAGATTGCATTCAGCCCCCCTCATAGCGCAACGCTTTGCCGCAACGTTATTTGTAGATGAACCCCACCGATCCGTAATAGCGGCCTTCCGGCTTCTTTCCAGTTGCGCCGTAAATTCGGTTGACGTGGCCAAGGAAGCCGCTTTCCAAATCGTTTGCGGGGTTGAAATTGTCGTCGGGTCGAGAAATCGCCGAGCGGGCGACGGGCCGAACCAGATATGGCGTTGCAATGATGACCAGCTCTGATTCGTTGCGGATAAAGTCTTTGCTTCGAAACAGCGCACCAAAAACCGGGATCTTTGACATGCCCGGCAGACCGGAGATGGCCTGACGGACATTGTCCTGTACCAAACCCGCGATCACAATCGATCCCCCCGACGGCAATTCGACGGTCGTGGACGCTTCGCGTTTTCGAATGGCGAGGTAGGTCTGGCCGGGAACGCTTGCATCCGAATTGCCGTTAACGATGGAGCCTTCGAACGTCGGCTCAGAAACCTTGGTTTCGATGAAGAGACTGATGCGGCCCGGTCCGAGCACGACCGGCTTGAAGTTGAGTTCGATGCCGTATTCCACACTCTCGACCTCGCGGGTCACGGTTTTGCTGCCATCGTCCTCTTGCGTGACCTCCTGACCGGACGCCAGGCGGTAGTCGCCACCCACATAGAGCTTGGCTTCTTGTCCGGAAATGGCGGTGAGACTGGGTTCAGCCAGCGTGCGCATGACGCCGGCCTGTTCCATTGCATTCATTGAACTCGATAGATCAAAACCTCCGACCGAGCCGTGGAACGTCGATGCGGTCGTATTTGTCGCATTGCCGAGGTTTGACGGATTTGAAAAAGAGAAATCGACCCCCGACCCGGTGATCGAGCCGCTAAACCCAAGTTGTTTCAAAACCTGACGGCTGACCTCGGCGACAGTGACCTTGAGCGTGACCTGATCCTCGCCCTCCACTCTCAGCAAGTTGACAATCTGTGACGTCTGGCGGTCCTCTGCAAAGATGGCGGCGTCACCATTGTTGCCTTGTGCGGTAATGTTGCGTGTTGTCGCCTCCCCTCCCTTCAGAAAGGCCTCGGCCAGGTCAGCGGCGGTCGTGGAATCCAACGTTGTACTGACGGTGCCGGTAAGCACGATGTTATCGGAGACGATTTCGACACTGATGTCCGCATCCCTTATGAAGCGGCGCAGGTTGGCCTCCAACTCCGCGATGTCGCGCTCGATGCGGATGTCAAGTCTGACGATCTCTTTACCGTCAGGACCAAAGACGAAGATGTTGGTCTGACCGATCGACTTGCCAAAAAGATAGATTCGCCGCGAGGTCCGTGTCACCGCATCGGCAAGGGACGGATCGGCAACAAGTATATCATGCGCGTCCGAGGGAAGATCGACAACGACAGCCTTGTTGAGGCCAAGCTTTATCGCCTCTTTTGCTCCAGGACCGACATTCGAAATCCTCATGATCGTATCGTGAGGCTCTGGCCCTTCCAACCCCGGAGGCTTACGATTTTCGGCATTTGCAAAGCATACATGGAGGAAAATCCAGAGGGCGGTTGCGATGCAAACCCGTATCATGAATAACACCTCTTGCTCGCCGAGAGCTCACATCAAATAAAAATTCCCTTCATTACCAATTATATACTTGATTGATTCGTACAAATAATATTTTTTTTCATAAAAGTATCATTTTATTTCAATATACTCATTAATGTATCACTTCATTTCTGAATCAATACGTATTTATATTATATTTTTCGGCGTGGACACGAGACAATCTCACACAGCCGCACTGCGGCTGTGTGGTGAAAAGCTGTCGGGAAGGAGCCAGCATGTGCCAAGCTTGGCGCAACGATTTCTCGTGCCCTCCCCATCCGGCGGCGGCAGAGTTGCATCGTTACTGCACGACCGAGTTCAGCCCCGGCCTCGGACTTGCCCAACCTTGCTCGATCAGGGCGGCGGTCGGGCTAGATTCAAGCCATTGGCGATCCGCTACCGCTGCATTGTTGGACTTCCGATCACGAAGCTTGCCGCGGGGCTCGGATTTTACCCAGTTTTACATCCTCTTAACAGCGCTTAACGTTCGTTGGTCTATCAAGAGCCACTGAAGATTTCGCTGTCTATCGCAGAGATCAGCCTTGGGGTCGGCCGTCGGCCTCCAGGAGCGCGATTGCCGTGCGTAACTCCTGATTTCACCCATACAGGACTGTACGATGCAACTGAAAATATCCGGTCGTCCGCATGAGATCCGCCCGCACCTGACGGCATTGCTATCGTTTATGTTGATCATAAACGGGTGCACGGTCGGGCCGGACTACAAGGAACCGGCAATGTCTCTTCCAGCTCTCTGGACGAGGGAAAAGCTTCCGTCTAAACCGCCCGAGCTCGCGCAATGGTGGAAGCGGTTAGGGGATCCGGTGCTTGATCAGCTTGTTGCAGACGCCGTTGCGGGAAACCTGGACGTTGCCGCGGCGAAAGCCAAGATCCGCGAAGCCAGGGCAACCACCAGACAGGAGGCCGGAAGTCTTTTCCCAACGCTTTCCGCCACCTCGGCCGTCGATCGGCTCAAGAGTTCGTCGTCATCAGCCGATGCGTCAGTCTACAGCCAGTATCAGGCAGGTTTTGACGCCAGCTGGGAACTTGACCTGTTCGGCGGAAACAAACGCGCGCTGGAGGCTGCAAAATATGCGGAAGACGCTTCCGAGGCGGAGCTGCGCGATACGCTGGTCACTCTGGTGGGTGATGTGGCGTCCTATTATGTCCAGGCGCGCGCGTATCAGGAGCTCATGGATTTAGGCGAGCGATCGGCCAGATCGCAACGACAAACCGCAACATTGACACGGCAACAGCAACAGGGCGGAGAAGCCTCCCTCGTTGATGTCGTCAAGGCGGAGGCACAAACGGCGGCCATAGAGGCGGACATCCCGTCTTATCGGATAGAATACGCCAAGGCAGTGCATCGGCTCGGCGTGCTGCTCGGTCGTGCGCCGCTTGCCCTCGAATCCACCTTGGCGAGCAACGGAAGAATCCCGCTGCCACCCAAGGCTCAATCGATAGGCATCCCCGGCGACCTGCTTGTTAACAGACCGGATATCAGAGTTGCGGAGCGCCAACTCGCGAAGTCGACGGCCGGCATCGGGCGGGCAGAGGCGAACCGATATCCGTCAATTTCGCTGACGGGGTCCATCGACTCGTCAGCCACGAGTTTTGGCGACCTGGGCAAGAATTCGACGATAAGCTGGTCCCTCGGCCCCAGTATCAATATCCCGGTTTTTCAAGGCGGTCAGCTAAAGGCAGCGGTCGATGTGGCCAAAGCCCAACGTGATCAATCCTTCTTTGAATACCAGGAAACTGTTCTTTCGGCCTTGGAAGACGTTCAGAATGCTATCGTTTCCCTCAATCAATCGCGCCTGAGGCGATCAAAGCTCGCATTGTCCGCCGCTCGCTACCGGGAGGCTGTCAAGTTCTCTCGCGAAATTCAGAACTTGGGCAGTGGTGACCTCTTTGCCGTGCTGGACGCGGAAAAGACACTCTACTCGGTCGAGGAAGACCTGATCGAGACCAAGCTGGATGTGGCGCGTTATTACATCGCCCTGAACAAGGCCCTGGGAGGCGGTTGGGACGGCGCCGTGGACGTGTCCGAGCCGGCGGTAGTCGGCACGAACTCCGGGCTCCGTGTGGCTGCGTCGACGCGCCGCCGCGGCTGAACCTACATCTTCGGCACCTTGCGCAGCTGTTCATCTGCAAAACCGACCGCATACGACAGAGACCGGAGCCGGATGACGGTATAGTCGCCGACCCTACCGCGGTCCTGACAGAACAGCTACGACAATGCGGAGGCTCGGCTCAGCCTGCATGCAAGGCTGAACCAGGTACCCAGTTTCCGTGCAATGACATGCGCAGCCGCATCGGCAGTTTTATCGTAGCGATCGGACCTTCGGATATGTGCTGCGCGTCGAGCACGAGAAGATCCGTCGCACGCTCCGCCAGCCGGTTTACAAGGCCGATTATGTAGCCATCGCCCTCGGGTGCATCGGCGTGCCTCGGCACGAAGATCGGCTCCTGGAAGCAGGACTGATCATCTGCAAACCAGGTCTTGGTCTTGCCCGTCGCAACGTTGATATGGGCAAGCATGTTGAAAAACTGGAATGGACGCCGCCCGACCCGGGCCTCGTCGAAAGGCTTTGTCGGATCCATCGCGATGACGAAGCCGTGCTGATATGGCCGCCCCATGTATCGATCGTCGCTGCGGGGAAATTCGCACGGAAACTGGGTGAGCGGCGTCATCTGCAGCGTATTGCCACGCGCGTTCATATCGAAGGTCAACCGCATCATGTTCGAAGACAATGTCTCCGGTGGCGGAACCGTGCCATCCGATTGCGGGAAGAAATAGAAGATGTTGCCGCTGGTGACCGGCATGTCGATGTAGATGCGGCCGCCATCGTCAAAAGCATTGAGCGTATGGCCCTGGAACCCGTTGGGAGCCTTGAACCAGCGCACGTCGCGACCGTCGCCATCGCGGCGGAGCACGCCGAAAAGCTGGTCGAGCCCCGGTTGCCACTGAAAGTGTTTCCCGCCTTGCCGGAGCCGCTCGGCATCGACGGTGAGCGGCATTAGAGGAAAGATCACATAGTTCTCGGTGACCGCGAAATCATGGATCATCGCTGCATACGGAGCGACAATCCATGTCTCCCGCTTCTTGCGGCCCTGCGCATCAATCTCGTAATAAACGACGTCGGGCGTCGCATCGCCCTTGGCCTCGTAGCCAAAGCAAAGAAGGTCGCCGCTGGCCGGGTCGATCTTCGGATGCGCCGTGAAGGTGGCGCTGGTGAGCTGGCCGTCGAAATCCCACAGGCCAATGGTTTCGAGCGTAACAGGATCAAGCGCGTAGGGCGCGCTATCCTCCTTCAGCGCCAGCAGCCTGCCGGCATGCAGGATCACATTCGTATTTGCGGTGCTGTTGTTCAGGTCCCGGACGCTTGGATCATTCGTATACTGGTTGCGATAGACGCCGTGCAGCGAGGCGCGGGCGGCACGCTGCGCCTTCAGCCGCTCCGTCATGACGTATCGGCGCTTGAAATCGACATGCCCGCTCTTGAAGCGAAAGGCGCTGATAACACCATCGCCGTTGAAGAACATGTCTTCGCCGAGCATGGGCGGATACTGCGGATCGGGTGCCGCCTGGAAGAACGTACCGTCGATTTCGGCCGGCACCGTTCCCTCGATCTCGAGATCATAGACCTCGCCTTCGAAGCGGACGGGTTTGTAAAGCGCACCGGTGAATTCCGGGCTGCTGGGGAAAGGCCGTGTCATGTGAACTCCTCCTATAACCGTACATAACTGTACTATTATAAATTTATTCCGAGGTCAACTTAACAGTACGCATCTGTCCGGTTATAACGACGCCATGCGTGTTCGAAGCGAGAAAAAAAGAAGCGAGATCATCGACATTGCCGGCGCACTCTTCCTGCGCGAAGGCTATGGCTCCGTTTCCATGGCGACGATCGCATCCGCGGTCGGCGGCTCCAAGGGAACCCTCTATGGATATTTTTCGTCCAAGGAGGAAATCTTCGCCGCCTTTGTCATCGCTGCCGGCAAGCAGAGACGCGAGGAATTCCTGCTTTTGCCGGAGGGAGGTGCCGGCCTTGCATCGACGCTTACGGCATTGGGCATAAACTATCTACGATTGTTGCTGTCACCGGAAATCATGTCGATCAACCGGCTCGTCATCGCAGAAGCCACACGCTTCCCGGAGCTTGGCAAGATCTTTTTCGAAAATGGTCCGAAAAGCATCATCGGGGTCATAGCCTCCATTCTGGCCCAGGCGGCCGATCGCCAAGAACTGACCATATGCGACCCCGGCGGAGCCGCATGGCGTTTCAAGGCCCTGTGCGAAGCCCGACTGTTCGAGCAGTGCCTCTGGGCCATTCGAGACGGGGCCACCGAGGAAGAGATTGCGCAGAACGTCGAACCGGCCGTCCGCATTTTCCTCAATACTTTTGGCACCGGAAACGGACCGGCCTGATCCGCTCCGGCGCAAGCAGACGCGGCTCACCAGAGCTTGCGAATAAAGCTCAGCTGCAAATAATTGCCGTCGAAGGCGTTTCGGGTATAAACATCCGTCAGGAATTTCAGCGAAACGGTGGTGCGCTGCTCGGGAAAGTCGATCGCCAGAATCGGACCAAGGCGAATTGACTTGTGGCGCTGGCCGTCCGCCGCCGGAACGGCGAGCGACCCTGCATCGTCCTCAATCTGCCATTTGACATTGCCGGCAAGACCGAACTGGAACCGATCGTAGCGCTCCGTGATGGCGAAATCAGCCGAGATGTAGTCGCCGTCGCGGTAGTTGAATCCCCCGGTTGCATCCTCGCGCTCGAAATTGTGGTTGTAGAATATCCGCGTGGAAAATTCTGTCCCATCCAGGAAAATCGGCCTGGTCCGGTAGGTGAAGGCAATGTTCGGCGACAGGACCCAATTGTTGAACCCGGGGCTGCCGACCGTGCTGCCGTCGAAGGTACCGATCGGGATCGTCACGCCGAGCCCGAGGCCCAGCGTGAAACCGACGGGCATGGGCGGAATGAAATCCGGACCCGGTACCGGCTGGCCCGCCGACCCGGGCGGTGGTCCTTCGTACCAGCTCTTCGACCAGAAGAAGAGGTCGGAATAGGCATCGAAGGACCCCGTGTGCTTGTCGCTGAGGTCGACCGGCAAACTGTCGGTGATCGTCAGGTCGTGCTTGCCGTAGACAAAGATCAGCGATGACGCCATCCGCCCACCCAGGAACTCCCCCGGATAGACGTAAAGTCCACCCAGCTGGCCCTGCAGAAGTCGATCATCCGTATCCGGGAACATTGCATTGCCATTGCCATCGCTCAGTTGGTCCCGCCAGTGGCCCCAAACGCCGCCGACGGCGTAAAACCCCGGTTCCGGTGGCAGCTCGGCGGCGCGTATGTCGGATGTGGCTCCGGGTGTTGTCGTCTGGTAGAACTCGGCCGCGTTGGCGATGTCCCCGGCCAACATGCCGGTGAGGCCGCTGATTACCAGCAGAGTTGATTTTAGGCTAAGCAATTGTATTTCCATCGTGATCCCCCACTTCGGATGTTTTGGAATTTGCAAACGCGGCCGCACGACGGGAGGAAAGCATGCGCCCCCCCCACTGCTCCTGCTTAATGGACAGGCATGATGTCGCGGCCCGCTGTGGCCGGCTCCTTGAAGGAATGGCCGAAGATCAATCCGGCCAGGAAAACCAAAGCCGCGAAAAGCGTGATCCCCGCAAATACGGCCATGGCTGCAACCATCCCGCCGGAGGCGGCGGCAATGGCGTTCACACCAATCGGGCAGACAAATTGCCCGATAAAAAACATTGAGGTCCAGATACCCGACGCCCGCCCGCGGTAGTCACTGCGCAGATTGCTCATCGTGAAGGCGAGAACCAGCGGAAGAGAAATCCCGCAACCGATATTGTTGATGAACATGCCCATGGCGCCGGCCGCCCATGAAGGCTGGGTGTAGAGAACGGCGTAACCGATGGCCTGCGCGGCCATGGCCACCACGAGCAGCATCCCGATCGAGCGCTGTGACTGTATGCGGAAGGCGACTGCGCCGACCACGACACCAATGGAGCCAATGGCGCTGGCAAGTCCGAGCATGCCCGCATCGGTAAAACCGCGCTCACTGAGTACCAGCGAAATATGGACCGGCGTGACATAAAACAACATGCCGCACAGAAGCGTCAGCGCAAGGCAGGCGATAAAGCGCGGCGTGAACAAGCCGGGCGCCCTGTTTTCGCGCACCAGGACGCGCGCCTCGGGCGCCACAGGTGCCGGTTCGAAGATGAGCATAAGGACGAGCGGGATAAACAGCGCCGTCGCGCCATAGACCAGAAAGGGTGCGCGCCAGTCATATCCACCAAGGAAACCTGCGAGCATGAAACAGAAGGTTGCGACCAGCGACGCCGATCCGAACTGCACGGAGAGCCAATGGGCACGGCGTTCGCCGGTGAAATAGTCACAGATCAGCGCGGTGCTTGCCGTCATCACGCCGGCCTCGGCGATCCCGACAACAACCCGCGACACTATGATGCCATTGAGGTTGTCTATCCAATAGGGCGCGATACCCGCCGCGGCATAGAAGGCGAGCGCCGCGAGCAGCAGGCGCTTGCGCCCCGTCCTGTCGGCCAGAATGCCGGCAAGCGGCGCAAGCAGCGCAACAAAGAGAGCAGGCGTCACCAGCGCCAGTGGCGCGAGCAGTTCGGCGCGCGGCACGTCGGAAAAATGCGCGATCATCTGTGGCAGGACCGGCGCGAACAGCGTCGATCCGATCGGCGCCAGCCATGCGACGGCCACCAATAGCAACCCCTGCTGCACGCCTGCGGACACATTCTGCATATCAACCTCCTCTTTTGAAGCAGACCGCCCCCCGCGGCCCGGATGGTGAACGAGCGGCGCCAAGGCTGTTGGGCCGTGGCGCTGCAGCCGCTAGCGCTGGATCGACACGAAGTGGTCGGTGGTGAATTCCTCGACGATCCACTTGCCATTGAAGCGCCCGAGACCGGAATTCTTTTCGCCGCCGAACATCACATGCGGGTAGTCGTGGATGGTGATGTCGTTGATATGCGTCATTCCCGCCTCGATGCGTTGTGCAAAGGCAAGGCCGCGGGCTTCGTTGCCGGTGAAGACCGCACTGGAAAGGCCGAACTCGGTATCGTTGGCGAAAGCGAGTGCCTCTGCCTCATCGGCCGCGCGGATAAGCGGCGCGACGGGGCCGAAAATCTCCTGGCGCGCGAAATCGGAATCGTTGGTGACATTTGCAAAGACATGCGGCGGAACGACCCGACCCTCGATCGTGCCGGCAAGGCATTCGCGAAAGCCGGCGGCGCGGGCCTGCTCGATGCTGGCGCGGACGTTACGAACCTGACTGTCGTTGCAGAGTGGCCCAACCAGCGTATCGGGCAGATCGGGATCGCCATACTTCACCGTCTTCGCCACTTCCGTGAAGGCTTCGACGAAGCGGTCGTAGAGCGAGACATCGACAATGATGCGGTTGGTGCTCATGCAGATCTGGCCCTGGTGCATGAACCGCCCGATCAGCGCTGCATGCACGGCCTTGCCAAGATCGGCGTCGTCGAGCACGACCAGGGGAGCGTTGCCGCCAAGTTCGAGGCCGATGCGCTTCAAAAGCGCCGACTCCGCTGCAACGCGCGCGATATGCCGACCCACCGGCGTCGAGCCGGTGAAGGTGAGAACGCGCGGGATGGCATGGCGGGAGAAGGCATCGCCGATGGTCGCGGAACTGCCGACGACAACGTTCAGGACACCTGCGGGCAGGCCCGCTTCCTCGTAGATTTTGGCGAGCAGCAGTCCGCCCGTCACGGGCGTGTCGTTGGAGGGTTTCAGCACGACCGTATTGCCGAGCGCAATGGCGGGCGCGACCGACCGGTTGGAAAGGTGCAGTGGAAAGTTCCACGGGCTGATAACGCCAACCACGCCGACCGGCTTTTTGTAGACCCTGGCTTCCTTGCCGGGGCGATCGACCGGGATAATATGCCCCTGCGCCGCAGATGGCATGGTTGCCGCCTCCAGCATGCCGGCGCGCACGGCGCCCCACTCGATACCCGCTTTGATGCGGGTGCTGCCGGATTCGCGCACGATCCACCCAATGATCTCGTCCTTGCGCGCCTCAAGGATGGCAACGGCCTTCAGAAACACAGCCGCACGTTCGGATGGCAACGTTTTTGCCCACTCTGCCTGGGCGGATCGAGCCGCCTCGAAAGCCAGGTCCAGATCGGCAAGGCTGGCAAGGGAGATTTCCGCGACCGTATCGTCGTTGAACGGATTTCGGTCAAGCGAAGTTACACCTTCTGTCCCCGCAACCCAGCGGCCGGCAATATACTGTCCGGTAAAGCCGCTGTAGGCGCTGGCAACGAATGCGGGGGGCTGAACATGTTGTTGCATTTCAAATTCTCCTGGTGGCAGAACCGCCGGTTCCTGCGGCGGCATTTCATTTAGACCCACGAATTTTCTCAGCCCCGCAATCAACGGGTCAGGCGACAGTCGCAGGGCAAATAACGTTGGCTCGAAATAGCACCGCGCGGCCGCGGCAGGCGGCGCTCTATGTGGCGGGTATTTTCTTTATGGCCTGGCAGTCGGGGAATGCTGCAAAACTGATGTTGCCGTCATGCGGTTGGCCCGCCACCCGATAGCTCGGCACGTTGTTCGGTGCGGAAGATGGTTTTCGCGCGCAACACCGTAACAACGGCGAAAAGGACGCATTTGATCGTCCGGGCCGTCGCGACGTGGAGCCCTGAAACCGGCAACCGGATCGGTTACCACATTCCAGCGAACCCGCCGAGCTGGTCTCGTGCAAACCCGCGCTCTCGGCATTTCCCTGACGGCATTTGATGCCTGCATGCAGCTTGGACATGGTTTCCTCCCGCGCAAAGCACCATCGACGCCTTGTCTCCTCGCAGGAACAACCATGCCGAAACCATCAGCATATGTCAATTAAATTATTATATTTTGATAATTACGGCGTCAGAAACTTTACAAATATCGGAAATCGAGAATCATTCCGCACACAGAGAACTCGATGGCCTCAACTTCGCAGCGAGCATGTCAGCGGCGGGCATGAGGGTCATGACGAGACGCCGTTCCACAGCCTCGCTGCAGTCCTCCTGTCTCACGATGAGGCTCATGCTCGCGTTAATCGCAGCTTCCGGGCAGGATAACGGCACGGAGATGCCGACGAGGCCCCTGTCGACCTCACCCCGCGTGATCACATAGCCACGCCTGCGGATGCCGCCGAGCTCCGCCGTCACGTCATCTAAAGGCGCACCGGCCTCTGCCACACTTTTGAGGAGCTTGCTGAGCCTGGCACGCGGCAGCTGCGCCAGAATGGTTTTTGACGTCGCGCCACGCGTCAGCGGCATCGGGCGACCGCGTTCGTAACTTGTTGCGATATCGGCGTCGGCGGCACGTCTGTCGGCGACGCAGATCACCTGGTCGCGATAGAGCCGCGCCAGCACGGCCACGCAGGGTATCGGCGAAGCATGGACGACATCACGAAGCACAGGCTCGCCTTCCCGGATCAGCGGATCGGAGATGCGCAGGCGCCGGTCGAATTCGATGAATGCGGCGCCGAGCCTGTAGTGCGCCTCGATCGACGGATCGAGAAAGCCCTGCCCCACCAATTCGCGGACCGTCCGATAGACTGTGCTTGCAGGAACTTCTGTGGCATCGGCGATCTGCTGGATGGTCCAGTCGGTCTTGTGCTGATCGAAAAGTCTCAAAATATCGACAAATCGATCAAGCCCTGCCATCGAATTTCCTCAAAAGACCGGTGTTCGCGCCGGGTTACGCACACCTAATTGCCATTCAGGATCGCGGCGTGTCAATGCGAATACCCGCCAGCCTTGCGGATCTGCTGCTGGACGCTTATCAAAGGGCGACAACGAGAGAGACTGCGGAAGGAGCGCTTGCAGGGCCAGCGCCCAGAGCGGCCACCTTTTCACGAAGACTGTCGACCGAGGCGACAGGAACAGCCGCGGCGATATAGCGATCACGCCGCAGAAGCAGCGCGTGTCCGAGATAGCTCTTCATCTGCGGCACGCTGAAGAGCCGGCTCACATCTCGATAGACGGAAAAGCTACCGTCGACCGGGTTGATCCATTCCGGTGTCAGGCCGACCACTTCCGCACCGGCCTTCTGGAGGAGAAGCACCGAATCTGCACTCACTGTACGATCCGGAAACTCGTCGAACACCAGAACAACCGGCTTGTCAGGCAAGACCTGGTCCAGCAACCGCCGGCGCAGATACGTATCCTCCACCGTCGGTTGCGGCACCAGGCGACCGACCATGGTGGATTTTTCGGGCCGGCCATCGCCCCACATCAGACCGGCCCGGAAACGTGGCTTTGGCTTGTAACGCATTTGCGCGAAGTAATCCCGCGCAGGGGGATAGGTCCCAAGCACGCGAAATGCCGCACGCGTCACGAACGCCTTGAGGGCATTGTCAGGCATCATGACCCGGCCCATCCTGAGCGCGAGCGTGATCATCTCCCAGGCATGCGGTTTGCGCTCGATCTCGTAACTGTCGAGAACGTTGCCAGGAACAGTTCCACGAACGGCTTCGGCCAGCTTCCAGCCAAGATTGTGTGCGTCGCGCAGGCCGCTGTTCATACCCTGCCCGGCAAAGGGCGGAGAAAGATGCGCCGCGTCGCCGGCCAGGAAGACATTGTTCTCACGCCAGCGCGTGGCCACCCGCGCATGGAACGTATAGACCCGGACGCGACGGAAGTTACAGTCCCGGTCCGGGCCGACCTGGGCGAGAAGATTGCGGACGAAAGCCTCGTCTGTCGCCGTTTTCTCGTCCTCGCCGGCATGCAGCATGAATTCGTAGCGGCGGATATTGTGCGGCCCCGGCAGTGAAATGCAGGGGCGGGCCGGGTCGCAATAGACTTCCGTGTGGCGAAAGCGGTTTTCGGTACGCACGAGGTCGACGATGAGCCAGCGCTCGGCGAAGGTGGATCCTGCGAGTTCTATGCCAAGCTTGGCGCGCGTGGGTGATCGGCCGCCGTCACATGCCACCATGTAGCGCGCCGCTATTCTGCGCATTGCGCCGTCGGCGCCGGAGATTTCCAGGCAGACGCCATCGCCGTCCTGTGAAAAGGACTGCATCTCCCAGCCGAACATTTGCGTTACGTGAGGGTAACGGTTCACGCCGGCGCGCAGCAAAGCCTCGAGTTCCGGCTGTTGAAAGGCGTTGCGCTTGTCAAACCCGTAGTCGCGCGACGTCGGCTCCACGGTCAGGAAAAGCTTTTGGCGCGGCGAGAGATAGCGCGAGCCATAACCCCGCGCGACGATTCCCTCCACCGCGTCGGCAAGACCGATCGCTTGCATGGTGCGCATGGATTCGTCATCGATCGAGACCGCCCGGGGTTCCTCGACCGTCGTCAGGTTTCGTTCGATCAGGATCGTCGATACACCCATGCCCCCGAGCAGATTGGCAAGGGTCAGGCCGGTAGGGCCGGCCCCGACGATGGCGATGTCAGCCCTTGCGGCAGGCTTGGTAACGGTCATAGGCTCCTCCTCATAGCTTTCATTACCGGCGCAATGACTAGCTCTCCGTTGCAATCGGATTGATGAGCAGGCCGACCCCTGGAATATCCACCTCGAACACGTCGCCCGGTTTCATGAACAAAGGCGGATCGCGCCGGTCGCCGACACCACCTGGCGTACCGGTGAGGATCACGTCCCCAGACTGAAGAGGCGTGAAGGACGAGCAGTAGGAAATGAGCGTCGCGATCGGGAAAATCAGGTCCGCGAGGGTCGCGTCCTGCATGACCTCGCCGTTCAGCCGCCCGCTGATGCGCAGACTGCGATAATCTCCGACCTCGTCAGGTGTCACAAGCTGCGGTCCGAAGGCTCCCGTCGAGGGAAAATTCTTGCCCGGCGTGAACTGGAAGGTATGACGCTGCCAGTCCCGCACGGTGGCATCATTGTAGCAGGCATAGCCGACAATATGGTCAAGCGCCGTCTCCTGTGAAATATAGCGCCCGCCCCGGCCGATCACCACCGCAAGTTCGGCTTCAAAATCGAGATGGTCCGATACCCGCGGCTTGAGGATCGCCTGGCGATGGGCAATCTGGCTATCGGCGAACCGCGTGAAGATCGTTGGATATTTGGCGTCCGGACGCTTGGTCTCGGCGCGGTGGCTCTCGTAGTTGAGGCCAACGCAGAGAATTTTCCCGGGATCGGGAATGACCGGCAGCAGCGCCACATCCGCATCGGTAAACTCGGCGCTACGTCCGGAGATATACTCCCGAGCCACCGGCAGAAGCCCGGCGGCGATTGCCTGTTTCAGACTGGTTGCGCCGGGCGCGAGCCGTTCCGTGAGATCAATGATCCCCTCCCCGACCTTCGCCCCGAATCCGGGGCGGCCGAGACGCGTATAGCTTACAAATTGCATGGTTCCATTCCTCTTATTGCGGCCGGGTCACGAGCGCAGGATCGCCTTGCCCCACAGGTTCAGCGTACGCGGCTCATGCAGCCACTCCTTGACCGGGCGGTCGTGGATGACCTCGAGCTCGGCAGAAATCTCGATCCAGTTCTTGTCGGGATCTTCGATGAAGATGAAGAGGTTGTTGCCAGGCCCGTGGCGACCAGGACCCCACATCAGCGGAATGTTGCGTTCCGCAACGTGGTCGCACCAGTCCCTGATAGTGTCCCATTCGCCGGCTTCGTAGGAGTGATGATCCACCCCCGTCCGGTCCGATTTGAAGCAGGCGATGGTGTGATGCTCGTGGTTGGAACGGGTAAAGCAGGTCGCGAGTGTTCCATCCTTGTGAAGGACCCGGTCCGAAAGCGCAAAGCCCAGCTTGCCATGATAGAAGTCGCTGAATGCTTCGACATCGAGCGACGCAAAAGTCAGGTGCTGGGTGGGGCCGCAAATGCCTTTGAATCCCGCCTTCTGCGGCTTTGCCAGACCGAAGGCGATCAGGTGGCCGTCCGGATCGCGCACGGCGAAAGCACCGTCTTCAAAGAAGGCCGACGGTGAAGCCAGGATGTCCAGCCCCTCCGCTTCGGCACGGGCCTTCAGCTCGGCAACCCCCTCCGCATCCCTGCAGGCAAGGCCGGCATAGGCGAGCTTCCGGCTTTCCCCTGCCCGCACGACATAGCGGCGTTGCGGCCCTTCGCAGATCCACTCGTTATCCGTTTTCGTCAATTCCATGTCCATTGCATCGGCGTAGAATTGGGCCAAGCGCTCGGGATCGGCGCTCTCGAAGGCTACATGATGCAGATAAGCGCCTGCGCGCACCGCTGTAAGGGTCATTCTGATCCTCCCTGATTTCAATACTCCATTTAATTATCATATTTTGATAATCTGACAACATAGATTGTCGCTAAATAGCAATTTTTTGTAAAATATCCCATGTCAGCATTGCCCTCATGCAATTTTGACATATGGTGATGCCTCGACAGCCGAGAGCCGCTCATCGCCTGCGGATACCGTCCGGGCGCACAGTGGACCGCTTTGCGGCGGCAAAACATGCAGGGCTTATTTCACGGGGGTGCGCTGTCTGCGGCCAGCCCCGGCAACCGACTGAACCCGCTAGGGTTGCGCGCACCAACGCCGGTCCCCGGATAATGGAGAACTGACGCATCCGAGAGTGGATCGGAATACCGCTGCTTTAAAGGTTCAGAAGACGCTTATGAGCTTGGTCAAGAGACGGTTCAAACGGTCTCGCTCAGATGCAGAGAGCGTCCGAACGCCTTTCAGGAAGCGCGATGATCGAGCGACCTGTTCACGGGTTTCAAGCAATAGGCTTTCACCACTCTCGGTCATCTGCACGAATATCGTGCGCTTGTCCGAACTTGAAGGAACACGCACGACAAAACCCTTCTGCTCCAACCTCGTAATTCGGCCTGTGATGGCGCCCGTGGTGACCATGCAAAGCTCGGCGAGATCACTGGGCCGCAACCGATGGGGCGCTGGCTGGTAGCGAAGATGATTGAGCACGTCGATTTCGCCTATGCCGATATCGAAGGACACGAGCGTCTCATGGAGAGATTCCTGATCCAGCATGTGGAGGTGGCGCAGGCGCATGGCGATCGCAATAGGCGCGCTGTCCTCGCCGGGGAAATCGACCTCCCACTGGCTGATAAGATCGGAAAATATGCCTTCGGTCTGCGCCATCGGTGTTTCACATCTAACTTAGAGCTAAAAGGAAAATGGAGAGGAAATCCTCTTCCTCTACATAAAGTTCTGATTCCATTCGCGCAATCGCCTTCGCACAAAAATCGCTCGAAGGCAGAAGCAGGATTGACCAAAAATCTTTTAGTGCTAAGATACCTCTAAGCTATTTGAGGAGAGTTTACGATGATGGGGAGCGTGGCGGCACAGCACTTTGCTGCGAAGAAAAACGGGCCTGAGACATGTCCCGATGTCGAGGATCTGCGGAGCGCCTTCGGCCGACTTCCATCCGGCGTGGTCGTGGTTACCAGTACGAGCCCTTGTGGCGAGTTTGCCGGAGCGACGGTCAGCAGTTTCACGTCCCTGTCTTTCAAGCCTCCGCTGGTGGTCTTCGGCCTGGCGCAACGCTCGACAACGCTTTCAGCCATCCTCAGCCACGGGCATTTCGCTGTCCACGTGGTTGCGGAACCGCAACAGGATTTGGCGATGCGCTTCGCCTCCAGCGGCACCGGCAAATTCAATGATGTCGATTTCAGGCTGTCCCCGTTCGGCGTGCCGCTTCTGACGCAATTCGACACTTTTCTTCAATGTTCCCTGGAGCGCGCCCAGCTGGCCGGCGACCATCAGCTTCTCATCGGTCGCGTTCTTGAGGTGTCTCTTGCCGGACAGAACTCCAAACCGGTCGCCTGGCTTCAACGCCGCTTTCACGTCTGCGAGCGTCATTCGGCGCTCTAGTGCGCCGCGTTCAGCCACCAATTTCATAAAGATAAGGAAATGTCCCCATGGAAATGAGCATGAAGCAATTCGAGCATCCGGCGCCGTCCGCGCTCGACTCGCCTTACAGCACGGCGGTGGGTCGCAAAATCCGCGACAAGGCCAAGGCGCTGGTGCCCTTGTTGCGAAAGAACGCGGGCGACGGAGAGAAACTCGGGGCGCTCACGGCAGAGAGCCTGAAAGCCTTGACCGATATCGGTGCATTCAAGCTGAGCTTGCCAACGGATTTCGGCGGACACGCACTTGGTGCGCGTGACGTCGTCGAGATCGTTTCCGAAATCGGCAGAGGCGACGGCGCAGCGGGCTGGATGGTTTTTGTCGCGGGCGGCTTGCGCAACGTGCTCGCGTTTCCAGAGCAAGCCGTGCAGGAAATCTTTGCCGGCAGCGAAGATTGGATTGGGCCCCTTGCGGCGGGCGCATCGGTCTTTGCCACCAAGGTCGGCTCGGCGCGCCGCGTCGATGGCGGCTGGATGGTCAGCGGCTCCTGGCATTTCGGAAGCGGTTGCAAGCACGCCCAATGGATGGTGGTCGGTGTCGAGTACGAGACCGGACCGGGCATGGTTGGCCGCGCGATTGCGGTCTTGAAGGCAAGCCAGGTGGAAATTATCGACAACTGGCATGTCATGGGGATGAAGGCCACATCCTCCAACAGCTTGACCGTGCGCGAAGAACAGTTCGTGCCGGACCAGCGTTTCATGGATCTGGCCGAATTCCCTCTCCGCATGGATGAAACCCGCCAACGCTACCAGGGTCTGGCAAGCAAGTTTGATGGCCGCGGGCTGATGCTGCTGACCAATCTGACCCATCTCTCCATCGTCCTGGGCATGGCTCGCGGTGCGCTGGAAACCTATATTGACATGGCCAGGAAGCAGCAGCCCTTCAACCTGCCCTATCCCCGCGTTGCTGACATGGCCTCCACCCAGATTTGCGCAGCAAAAGCCTATGCCATGATCAAGCTGGCCGAAACGACGGTCCACAGTGCCGCGGACCTTCTCGATCGTCACGCGATTGACGGGATCGAGATATCGGCCGAGCAGGAGCAGGCGATGATGATGGAGAACGTCTACGCCGCCCATACGCTGGACAGTGCCGTCGGCACACTCCAGCTCAGCATAGGGTCGGCAACAGCAAACGAGAACAACGCCATCCAGCGCTTCGTTCGCGACATACGAGTCGCGATGCTGCATGGCACGGTGAGGCTCGACCCCACCGCCGAAATCTTCGGGCGCCAGCTGATGGGCATTGCGCCCTTCCCGATGTTTGCCGGGGGCTTGCCTGATCGAGGGCCACCGCCAGCGGGCTGACGGAGGCGCCAGCGTGCGGTGGAGGTCGCACGCCATATTCAACAAGAGGAGGAGGATGTCTTGGAACAGGGAAACAGGCCGGGGGCCGTCGCCAAACCTGAGACGAACAAAGGTTTTGAATACAGCGCCCATGCGGCCAAAGTGCTCGGGGCTCTGTGGTTGATCGTGGCGCTCGTTGTAGCGGTGCCGAGTGTCGGCACGTCTGTCGTCAATGCTCGAATGATCGAAGATCTCAACATGGACCGGGCCGTGTTCGGCATGGGGTTCGGGATATTCGTCATGATGATGGGCTTTCAGGGACCTGTCGTTGCCGTGCTTATCCGGAAATTCGGTTATCGTGCCACGGTGACCTTCGGATGCCTGGTACTGCTTGCCGGATCGCTCGCGATGGCAACATTTGTTCATACGGGATGGCAATATGCCGTGGCCTTCGGCTTCCTCGTGGGCACGGGTGTGTGCCTGGCCGGGATGCTGCCGGCGCAGACGGTCGTTACCAACTGGTTCCATGTGCGTCGTGCGCTGGCGGTATCAGTCGTCTTCTCAGCCGTTGAGGTGGGTGGGTTTTTCTCCCCGCCGGCGCTTGAAAAGCTCATCGCCATATCGGACGGCAATTGGCGCATGGCATGGTGGGTCATCGCCGGGTTTGCGGTTGTCGCCATTGTCGTGGCATGGACGATGCTGAACGAGCGGCACGTTGCGAGCGCGATTGCCGAAAACCCGACGAGCCTTGCGGCACGCGACCGCGGCAACGTGTTCAAGAGCACGACGCACTGGACACTCAAGGAAGCAGTTCGCACCAGAGCCTACTGGCTCATCCTGATCTATATGAGCGTTGCCGGCGTCGCCTGGGTCTTCCTCCTGGCTCACGGCGCGGTGCACCTACAGGACATCGGATATTCATCGGCGGAAGCCGCCAATGCGGTGGCAATCATCATTGTCGCATCCTTTGTCGGCAACATGACCGCCGGCCTCCTCGGGGACCGCATCTCACCGTCTGTCATCGCCGCCGTGAGCATGGCTTTGGTAGCCGTGGCCTTCTGCATGGTTGTCAGACCTGAAGGGTTTGTCGGTATCCTGATGTACGCGCTTCCCGCCGGCATCGGATATGGCGCCTCGCAGGTCTGCGTTATGGCGCTTCTCGGCAACTATTTCGGCAAGGGGTCCTTCTCGACCATCCTGGGCTCGATGATGCCGGTTTCAACGCTATGCGCCGCCGTAGGCGCCGGCTCAGCGGGGGCCGTCTTTGATCAAACGGGAACATATGGGTGGATGTTCATAATCGTGACCGTGCTTTGCGTCATCGCATTGCTGGCCATCCTGGCTGCCTCTCCGCCGCACAGTCACCGAAGGAGGGAAGAGTCTTCGGTCAATGCAATCGCAGCGGAATGAACAGGTTCTATTCTTTAGGGGGGAATAACAATGCGAGTTCTACACACCACCATCGTGCCGCTTCTGCTTGCGTTCACCGTTCCAGCGTCTGCTGAAAACCCAACCCTTATTTTGGAGGATACACCTCCCGGCCTGCCCGCGCCGGTATATTCCGGCCCGTTGGCAGACATTGGCAAGTCGCTCCATGACAACGGAATTGATCTCCGGTTGAGCTATATCAACATCTACCAGAACGCACCCGACTTTGGTTTCGCAGGCGGTTCGTCGGTCAACTATGGCGTGTTCCTCTTCGACGTGACAGGTCATCTCTCATCCGATCTGCGCGTGAGGTTCATGGAGACGGTCAATCACCCGTCCTACAATGAAGACGGCTACCTTTTCGACATGTCGAATGCCTTCTTCCCGGTCCCGGTTGTCGATTCCGGTACGGACCTGACGCGCCTCACGCTTGAAGCCGACCTTTTCGATGACCGCTTTCAGGTCGAGGCTGGCCGCATGGGGCTGGCTCTGGACTTCATGACAAAGGGCTTCTGCGGTGGCCTTGCCTGCATCAACTCGACGCAGGCGATCAACCTCAACATACCGGGCGAGCCGCTTTCTGTTTGGGGTGGCCGCGTGGCTTACAAACCAACCCCGATCACCACGTTCGGGCTGGGGATTATCGAGGACAATCCCGACAATTGGCAGAATGGCAATGGATGGGATTGGCAATCAGGCAGCTCCGACGGATACATCGCCATCGCCAATATCCGTCATGACGAGACGTTCCTGGACAACGCCAATCCGTTGAAGTTTGAAGTCGGGGCCTATCATCGTTCGGCTCCCTACGAGGACGCTCTCTACAATGACGGATGGGGGAATCCGACATTTGGAGCTGCACCGACGATTATCACGCATGATAGCGGCACCAGTGGTGTCTACGCGCAAGCACGCAAAGTAATCTGGAGTACGCCGTCTGGCGGACTGATCCCGGAAAACGTGGCGGTTTACGGCGGAATTTTCCACACCTTCGGTGAGGGCCAGGCCTATCCGTGGGAGGCTTATGCGGGTCTTGAATATTCCGGCTTCTGGGCAGAGAACCCCGTCGCGACGATCGGCGCCTCGGTTCACTACATCGGCCTCAGCGATGAACGAGCCCAGTACGAACGCAATGCCCGGCTGTTCTTCTCGGGAGTAGATGAGGCGCAGCCAAAAGACACGTTCATGTTCGATGTCCATGGAAGCATGGGGATGTTCGGCAACGGCATTCTCGATCTGGGCGCCGCCTATGTCGTCAATCCCAACACTTCGGTCTTGGCCGATTTTTCGACGGGCAGGCAGAAAGACGGTTTCGTTTTCTACGCGACACTGGCCTTCGATTTGAGCGGCAGCCTTGGCCTTTCGCCGCGCCGCGGACCGTAAGCGATTTTATTCCACAGCAGGAGAGATCAGGAATGAACGACACGGAAAACCATGTACGACTTGAACGAAACAAGCATCTCGTCCGGGAATTCTACCGTCGCGTTTTCGACGGCCAGAACCCGGAAGCCGTCAAGGACTTCGTCACCGAAGATTACAAGCAGCACAACAGCCACCTTCCGGGCGGCCGTGCGGGTCTTGAGGGCTTCGTGCGGGCGGTTTTCCCGAACGGCCCGGTTCCCGAACCGGACGAAATGAACATTCCCCCGAGCTTGATCGTGGCTGACGGCGACATGGTCGTTGTGGCGGCGTCCCTGCCCCAGCCCGATCCCAACAACCCCGGCGCCACCTATGATTATTTCGTCTTCGATGCGTACCGGATCCGGGATGAACGCCTGTCCGAACATTGGAGTGGCGTGAACAAGATTGCGCCGCCGAAACGCTTTTGACGACGTCGTTTGTGCCTCTCCTGAACAGGCAAGGCACAAACGAACTTCTTTTCACTGACACTTGGAGACTTAGTACATGAAACTTTATCACGCGCCCGGCGCCTGCTCGACCGCATCCCGCATCGTGCTCGAAGAAGCGGGCATTGCCTTCGAGACGGTAGAAGTCAACGTGAGGGACAAGACGCTGGCGGACGGAACAAGTTTTCTCGCTATCAATCCAAAGGGCCAGGTCCCGGCACTGGTTCTCGGCAATGGCGAGGTACTGACCGAAGGCGCCGTGATCATACAGTATATCGCTGACCAGGCGCCCGAATCCGGTCTTCTGCCGCCGCCTGGCAATCTCGAACGCTACCGCGTGCTGGAATGGACCAATTACATCGCCACCGAACTGCACAAGACCTTCTCGCCGTTGATGCGGCCGAACACGCCACCGGAATTTGCCGCAATCACAAAGGCAGCCTTGTTGCCGCGCGTCTTCGGCGTCCTCAATGACCGTCTGGCCGCCAGCGATTATCTCGCCGGCGCAACGTTTTCCATCGCTGATGCCTACGCCTTCGTCATTCTCGGATGGACGAAGCGGCAGGAGATCGACCTGTTCCCTTGGCCGAACATCCAGGCCTATCTCACGCGAATTTCAGACCGCCCTTCGGTCAAAGCGGCGCTGTAGGAGGAATAGCCATGACATATCTCATTCGGCAAATGGGCCACGTGGTCATCTCCTCGCCCGATCCTCTGGGCGCAGCAAAGGACCTTTGCGACGTCGTCGGACTGAGGATCACGGAAGTGGACGGCGAAACCGTCTATCTCACCAGCAATGACCGCCATCATGAAGTGACCTATATCAAGGGCGACGGAAAGGCTGTCGCCTGCGGGCTTGAGGCTGTGAGTGCGGATGCCGTCGATGAGGTCTATCGTCGCGCAAAGTCGGACGGTCTGGAAATCCTGTCGGACAGGCCGCTCGGCAAGCACTACGACCGCGCCGTGCGCCTGGTTGCCCCCGGCGGCACCATCCTCGAAGTCCACACCCCGATCGCCCGAAACCAGCCGCGGCACTACAGCTATTCGGCACCCGGTGCCCGTCCCCGTCGGGTCGAGCACATCAATTCCTTTGCACCGGATACCGCCGCCTATGGCGAGTTCTGCCAGAAGGTCCTCGGCATGAAGCTGTCGGACATGACGGAAGGTGGTGCACTGCGCTGGTACCGGGCAGAAGACGGCTATCATCACACGATTGCCATGGGTCCCGGCGAAAGCGGATTGCACCACTACGCCTTCGATCTGCATTCCCTTCAGGACCTGCAGACGATCGCCGACAATCTCGCGGGCAAGGACCAGGCCCTGGTGTGGGGACCCGGCCGCCACGGTGCGGGCGGCAATATCTTTACCTACTACGCCGACCCGCATGGCTGCCTGGTCGAGAACTCGATCGAGCTGGATCGTATCGACAATGACGCCACCTATGAGCCGCGCAGTTGGGATATTTCAGAAGGATTGGCCGGCCGCTGGCTAAACCTGTGGGGCACTCCGCCAACCGCCTCCTTCCTGCGTCCCGGCATACCTTTCGATGCCACGGTCTAGGCCGAAGGATACCTGGCACGAAGACTTCCCAAAGAGGAAATATCCGAAACATGAGTATCACACTGAACCCCGAATTCCGCTACCGAATGCCGGTTTCGTTCGGACCAGCGCCCGGCCCCCGCCAGAAGCCCGGCGGCGGTATGTGGGTGCCGGAGGAAACCGGCCGGATGAACGCGGAATGGATGGCGGTCACCTATCGCACCGATCCGAAAAAACTGGAGGCGTTGCTTCCGCCGGGGATGGACCTGCGCGGCGAGCCGCTTCTCACCGTTTCCTGCGCCTGGTTCAAGAACCTCTACTGGCTGGCCGGGCGCGGCTACGGCATCGTCGTCGTCGACTTTCCGGTAACCTATCGCGGCAGGATGGAAACCCTCGAAGGCACCTTCTGCCCGGTGCTGTGGGAAGGGGCGCCCGATGCCATCATGACCGGACGCGACGAACTGGGCTTTCCAAAGATGTTTGCCGACATTCCGCAGATCACCCATGATAGGGAGCTTGGAACCGCTGCATGCTCTGCGTCCTGGATGGGGTTCAAGTTCTTCGACATCACCCTCACGGACCTGATCGACGCCGGCAATGAGCCTGCCCTGCCCGGAGCGGATAACGGCCCGGCGATGTATTACAAATATGTTCCCCGCACCAGTATTGGCGGGTGTGAGGGGGCCGATGTGGCCTATGTCACGACCGCGGCCGCCCCACCCGGAACAGGTGGCAGGGTCGGCAACATCAATTTCGACGGCTTCGACTTCAAACGCTGGTCCGCCAAGGGCACGGTGGCGTGGCACCGGGCCACGTTCGAGCAATTGCCGCTCAGCGCGCATGTCGTCAACGGCATGGCCAATCTCGATATTCTCGAAGTCACCAAGGTGCAGATGGTTGCCTTTTCCGGTCCCGGCATCGCCGTCTCGGTCAACACCATGCGCGCCGTAGAGCCCGCATAACCCAGGAATTACACGATGAAATTGGCAAGATTCACGATCGACGGCAGCACCCGTCTTGGCAAGGTCGAGGGCGACAGGATTGTCGATCTGACCGATGAAACCAAGGATTGCGGGGGTTCGATGCGCCTGTTGCTGGAAAACTATGAAACGCTGCGTCCGGCACTTGAGCAAGTGCAGGCGCCATCGTTTCCGCTCGCTGACATACGACTGGAAGCGCCTGTTGCCGATCCGCGCAAATTCCTGGCGATCGGCATGAACTACAAGGCGCATGCCGAAGAAGCAGCGGCGGCAGGGATCAAGATCCCCGACAGCCAGCTGTGGTTCAACAAGCAGGTCAGCTGCATCAATGGTCCCTACAGCGACATTGTCCTGCCCCAGGCATCGACGATGGTCGATTACGAGGCCGAACTGGGTTTTGTCATCGGCAAGCGTTGCCGCCATGTGAAGAGCGAAGAAGCCCGAACCGTCATTGCCGGTTATCTGGTGGCCAATGACGTCACCGCGCGCGACTGGCAGTTCCGCTCACCGACCTATACCCTCGGCAAATCCTTCGACACGCACGGCCCCATCGGCCCTTGGATCACGACGGATGACGAGATAAGCGATCCGCACGATCTGACCCTCACCCTTTCGCTGAACGGACAGGAGCGGCAGCGAACATCGACCGGTGACATGATCTACGACATCTACGACCAGATCGCATACCTGTCGACGGTCATGACGTTGGAACCGGGCGATATCATCATCACCGGCACGCCGGCCAATGTTGGAATTGCGACGAAAACATTCATGAAACCGGGCGACGTCGTCCGCGTCGAAGTCGAAGCCCTGGGAGCGATCGAAAACATTTTCATCGCCGAAGTCTGATTGCAGTTCGGCGCTTGAGGCAGACGGCTTTTTGAACGCCATCTACCTCAAGGTCTCCGCAAGCCAATGACCGTTTACGCCTTGCTCTTTTGAAACCTTGCCTTGAACAGGCCCAGCACATCATCCAGCAGTGTGAACACAACCGGGATGACCAGGAGACTCAGGAAGGTCGAGGTAATCAGTCCTCCAATCACGACGATGCCCATGGGCTGGCGAAAGCTCGAGTCACCCGACACGAGGCTCAGTGCGGCCGGCAACATGCCACCCGCCATGGCGATGGTCGTCATGATGATCGGTCGTGCCCGCTTGTGGCATGCATCGACAAGCGCGTCGTAGCGAGACATGCCACCTCTCCGTGCCTCTATAGCGTACTCGACGAGCAGGATCGAGTTTTTGGACACGATCCCCATCAATAGCAGCAGACCGATCACGGCGGGCATGGAGAAGGCTGTACCGGTCAGGACCAGCGGCAGCAGGGCGCCGCCAAGCGCCAGCGGCAGGGCCATCAGGATTGTCACAGGCTGAAGGAAGTCATGGAACAGAAGAACCAGAACGGCGTAGATGCAGAAGATGCCAATCGCCATCGCCGTGCCGAAACTGGTGAACAGCTCGCTCTGACGCTTCAATTCGCCCTGCTCAACAAATTTCACACCCTGCGGTAAATTCTGATAGCTGGGCAACCGGGCGGCCTCCGCCGTCACGTCCGACAGGCTTCTGCCATTCAATTCGATGGTAAGCGAGACATTGCGTGACCGATCGAGGCGATCGATTTGACTTGGGCTGGATCCTATCGAAATATCCGCAACAGCGCCGAGCGAAACGTTGCCCTCCTTGCCTTCAACGGGGATAAGGGAAACTGCATCCAGTGACTGTCGGCTTTTTGTGTCCAGCATAACCCGGATAGGCACCTGGCGTTCCGGTAGATTGAGCTGGGACAAGGCGGTGTCGTAGGCGCCCGCAGTCGCAACGCGGATAGCCTCGGCGATAGCTTGAGACGTTACTCCCAGCGACGCGGCTTCAGCCAAATCCGGTTTGATTGTAATCTCCGGCGATTGCTTGGCCGCAGACGACGTGACATTGCCGATACCAGACAGGGTGCGCAGTTCGGCCTCAAGGCTGCCTGCCGCCTGCTCCAGAAGTTCGGAATCATCGCCCGCCAGCGTAAGCGTGAGCTCTGTGCCATTGCCGCCGGAGCCTATCTCGACACGAACACCGGGCAGCTTCTCCAGGGCCGTGCGCAAATCCGCTTCGATCTGTGACTGCTTGATATCACGATCGTCAATCGGTGTGAGGTTGACGACGATCGTGGCGCTGTCGGTGCTCGCATTCGATGTACTGTTCATGCCGCCGGTGGAGGCTGTGCCCGTTGCCTGAAACACCGAGGTGACATGATCCACGCCGGCGATGATCGCGGATGCCTTCCGCGCGGCGGCGTCAGTCGATTCAATCGTCGACCCGGGAGGCGTGGTAATGGAAACCTGGGTCTGCCCGTCGTCGGACGCCGGGAAAAAGCCAGTCGACAGATTGGTCAGGAGCAAGGCCGAGAATGCCAGGAACCCTACAGTCCCGAGCACTGGGATCCAGCGATGCCGAAGCGCACCTTTGACCAGCCAGAGATAGGCCTGCATCAAGCGACCGTCGTCTTCGTGCGCCTTGTCTGTCGCCTTCATGATGTAGGCCGCCATCATCGGCGTGACCAACCGCGCGACCAAAAGCGAGGCGAGAACGGCGACGGAAGCCGTGATGCCGAATTGCTTGAAGATGATGCCTGGAATTCCGCCCATGAAGGCGGTGGGCAAAAACACGGCGACCAAGGTGAACGTGGTGGCGATAACCGCCAGGCCGATTTCGTCGGCCGCCTCCATCGCCGCTTCGAAAGGACTTTTTCCCATATTGAGGTGTCGCTCGATGTTCTCGATCTCGACGATCGCGTCGTCGACGAGAATTCCAACGACCAACGACAACGCCAGGAGCGTGATCGTGTTCAAACTGTAGTCAAGCAGATACATCACAAGAAACGTGGGTACGATCGATAGCGGCAATGCAACGGCAGCCAGAAGCGTCGCACGCCAATCGCGCAGGAAAAGCCAGACCACAAAGATCGCGATCAACGCGCCTTCGTAGACCATGTGCATCGACGATTCATAATTCTGCTCGGTCGGAACAATCGTGTTGTAGGCTTCCTCGATTGTCACGCGGGGATTGGCCGCGGCAAACGCCTTCATGGCTTCGCGGACATTCTCGGTGACCGCAATATCGGAATACCCTTTGGAACGCTTGATCTGGGCCGCAATGACCGGTTTGCCGTTCAGATAGGCAAGCGAAGTAACATCGCTGTGGGAATCGGTGACGGTGCCGAGTTCATCCAGTCGAACCCAGCTTCCCTTTGGCAGCGGAATAGGCGTTGCGCTAAGCTGATCGGCGCTGTCCGCAGCCGCCAAAGTGCGGACCGACTGGCTTTCGCCGCCAATCCGTCCTTTCCCACCTGAAAGATCGGATTGCACCGCTTCAAGCTGCCCGTTGACATCGTTTGCGGTCAATCCCAGGCCGTCAAGCAGGTTTGCGTTGAGCTCCACCCTGACTTCCCGATCGATGCCTCCGAGGCGACCGACTTCGCCAACACCGTCCACAGCCATCAGCGCGCGTGACATGTCGTTGTCGATGAACCACGACAGTTCCGCATCGTCCAGTGTGTCGGAACGCACCACATAGGTGATCAGCGGCGAAGCGTTCAACGACTGTTTCGAGACGGTTGGTGCATTCATGTCCTTCGGCAGGTCGTCCTGCGCCTGGTCGACAGCGCTTTTCACCTCGTCCAGCGCTTCTTGAGTGTCCTTTCCCACTTCGAACGCGACAGAGATGCTCACCGAGCCGTCAGTGATCGTCGTGGTCACGGAATCCAGCTGGGTAAGGCCCGTCAGCTCATCCTCGATCTTGCGCGCCACCTCGGTTTCAAGCTGGGAGGCTGCCGCCCCGTCGAGCGAAGCGCTGATCTCGATTGTTGGAAGATCCATATCGGGGAAATTTTGGATGTCGAGACGATTGAAGGCCCATAGGCCACAGGCGGTCAGCAATGCAAAAAGCAGGATGGGCGGAACGGGATTGCGGATGGACCACGAGGAGAAATTCATTTCGTCTCCTCCGTCTTGGCCGTTTCAGTGCCTTCGGATACCCGCACAGCTGAACCGTCAGCGAGGAATGCGCCACCTGACGTCACGACTTTGTCGGCCTTCTCGATTCCCGTAACGATCTCGACGCGATCATCCTGCCGCCGGCCGGTCTGGACGCGCTTTCGCGCGACCGTTGGCTGGTCTGCGTCATTCAGGATAAAGACGTACGAAAAGCCGTCCCGCATCACAACGGCGGTCGCCGGTACCGTCAGCGCCTCCGTGCGATCGAACTCGAAATAGCCACTGACCAGGATGCCGGTTTTCGGTTGCGGCATGCCCGCATCGGGATAAAGGGCCACATAGACCGTCACGCGACCATTGTCCGTCGATGTCGTCGGCGCGATCAGCCTGACCTTACCCTTCACTTCACCGACCGGGGTGGGAATGACCGCCTTTGTGCCTTCCTTGACGTCCGCCAGTCGCTTTAAAGGTAACTCAGCCTGCCATTCGACCCGGTTCTGTCGGATCAGCTTGAACAATTCGTCGCCGGCGGTGACGACCTTTCCAAGAGATGCAGAGCGTTCGGAAATCACGCCATCGTCTATCGCGTAAATCTTGGTGCGGTCCAATGTCAGTTGAGCGGATGTCAACGCGGCCTTCGCTGAGGAGAGCTCGGCCTTCGCCTTACGCTCAGTAATCAGATATTCCGTCGTCTGCTGGCTCGATAGCGCACCGGATCCTGTCAGTCCTCGCGCACGGTCGGCGTTTGCCGTCGCCTGGTCAAGGTCGGCTTCGGCCTGTTCGACGGAAGCCTGCTGTTGTTCCAGTTCCGCTTGCGCGGTCTCGGGTGCGAACTGCACGAGCAGGTCGCCTTTCTTCACCGACGTACCGACATCCGCCCTGACATCAATGATCCTCTGTCCACTGACCTCGGCGGCGATGATTGCCTCATGCCATGCAGCGAGGCGGCCACTCGCAGGGATGGTCACCGGCCATAAAGAAACCTCCGGCCTGGCAATGCTAACAGTCAAAGCCGCCGCTTGAGCGCCTTTCTGTTCGACCTCCTGGCTTCGGGCCGTGACGCTGAGCGCAAGATTAGACGTCAGGGCGAGCGCCGTGACGACAGGAAGGAAAGTAAATCTACGCATCAGTGTATTCCGTTGACAGAGGCAATCGAGGCGTCGTCCGAGGCGGACCAGCCGCCTCCCAGAGCCTTGTAGAGCGCGATCCAGTACTGGATCGCGTCGCGCCTGATTTCGATGAGGGTGATAGCTGCCGATTGCGCCGAGCGACGGGCTTCTTCGCGGTCAAGGATACTGACCCCGCCGGACTTCCAGTTCTGATCGACTGAGCTGAAATAGTTTTGATAGTTGTCAGCCGCCGTTTTGGCATCGTTGATCCGCTGCAGCGCTGTATTGACCCGGATGAGCGCCGTCTCGACGTCGGCGACAGCCGTCAGGACGCCGCTCTTGTAACTCGCGACCGCAATATCATAGTCCGCGACGGCGCTTCGCACCGCCGCCCGTCTTGTCCCGCCGTCAAGCAGCGGTATCGACAGCGCCGGCCCGAACGACCATGGGACCGATCTGCCTGTTACTGTGGACTGGCTGATCGAAATCGATCCGCTCAGGCTGAGACTGGGATACAGATCAGCCTTTGCTGCACCGACGTCTGCGATGCTCGCCGCAACTTCGGCTTCCAGGGCATTGATGTCAGGTCTTTGCCGCAAGACGTCAGCGGGAACCGAGGTGATGCGCAACGCTGATGGCTGAGGAATGCGGCTCTTTCCCTGTTCCAGCAGTTTTCTGACGACGAGTTCGTCGCCGCCTGTCAGCTGGACCAGCGATTTGACAATGATCTCGCAATCCCCACGCTGAGCAGTCAGGCTGGACGAGGAGGTTGCTGCGCTGGCACGGGCAAGCGCCAGATCGGCCGTCGAGGTAAATCCTGACTGCGCCGATTTTTCCGTGACACGGATCGTTTCTCTCTGCGAGGCAAGCTCATCCCGGTAAAGCCGTTCCAGCTGACGACAAGCGCGATACTGGACATAGTAATCACCGACTTCGGCCGCGACGGAAAGCCGTGCGTCATGCCACGACCAGATCTGACCTTCAGCCCGTAACGCCGAAGCCTGTGCCTCTTTCTTGGTCTTGCCGAACAGATCGAGCTCCCATGCGGCATCCAGAGCACCACCTTTACTGGTTCCAGCCGTGATCCTGTTGACATCGTCCCCCTTGTTGCCCTCGCGCGTTGCGGTGGCAGAACCATCGAGTGACGGGAAAAGGCCTGCCCTAGCGGTATCGAGCGTGGCTCGAGCCTTGTGGATATTGGCGACGGCTTCCTGGACGGAGGGATTTTCGCGTTCCGCCAGGCTCAGCAATCCATCCAGCGAGGGGTCCTTGAAGCTCGCCCACCAGGCCAGAAGGTCGGTCGAACGACCACCATGCGGCAACGTCGCGTGCCAGCCGGTAGCCACGACAGACCTTGAAGGTTTCAGTTCGCCCAAGCTGGTGCAGCCGGTGAGCAACGCCATCGTGGCGAAGATCGAAATTGAAGAAAAAACTATACTGCGCATGGGATCCGTGCTGCCTCGAAAGCTGTCGGCCGCACTATAGGGATCGTGATGTTAATGTCGGTCAAGAACGTGTTAAGTTAGGTAAAAGTGCTGTATCCGCGGCCTGCAAGCCTTAAAGGTGCATGCATCGACCTGACGGATGCAAGACATGACCAAGGTGCTTTTGATCGATGATGATATCGAGCTCACGAATTTGCTCGGCGAATACCTGACCGAGGAAGGTTTCGCCGTCGAGACAACCGCGGATGGCAGGATCGGTGTCGCCGAAGCCATGTCGTCCTCAACCGATCTCATCGTTCTGGATATCATGATGCCGCGTATGAATGGCATCGAGGTCCTGCGGAAAATCCGGCAGGTGAGCGACGTGCCGGTGCTGATGCTGACGGCCCGCGGTGACGATATCGACCGTATTTCCGGTCTCAATCTGGGAGCGGATGACTATGTTTCCAAACCCTGTTCGCCAGGCGAACTGGCTGCCCGAATCCGCGCGATCCTGCGCCGTTCCGGCCGCAGTGAGCGGGATGGCGCGGTAGAAGAACTAAAGACCGGCGCACTGGTCCTCTATCCATCGAACCGGAAAGCCCAGTGGCATGGTGCACAGCTTGAGCTGACCGGCACAGAGTTCAGCCTGCTGGAGGTTCTCGTCCGGTCCGCCGGCCAACTCGTCTCCAAGCAAGAGATCTCGCTGCGTGCTTTCGGCAAACCCCTGACCGCATTCGATCGGCGGATCGACGTCCATATCAGCAGCATTCGTCAAAAGCTCGGGGCCCGCGCGGACGGACAGTCCTGGATACAGGCCGTGAGAGGTCGTGGCTATCAGCTACTGGAAGGCTAGCAATGCGTCGACTGTTCTGGAAGTTCTTCACCGTCGTATGGTTGGCCATGGCGGGGTCCATAGCGCTGCTCTTTGCGATCAGCATGCTTTTTCAATCACCGTTCGAGGAAGAAGTCGTAAACCGTGAGCATATCCTTGCGCTGGAAACGACAGCGCAGATTCTGCAATCAGACGGAGTGGACGCAGCGACAAAGCTGATTGCGGCCATGCAACGAACTGGCCGCAACATCCAGATCAGCATAAACCCGATGGGGCTGGCGATCGACTGCACCTCGGCCACTGGCAACGACCTCGTTAGAAACGCAGTGAGGGATGGGAATTGCTACCGGATGGAGATCACTGGTTCGGCGCGGGGCATGATTTCCAGGACGTGGCCAAGGACGGTTCCCTGGCTGGCGGCACTTCTTGCCGCCGCGGCGGCGGCTTACTGGCTGGCCCGTTATTTCATTACGCCGGTCGAGCAGCTGCGCTACGGACTTCGCTCCCTGGCTAACGGCCAGCTCGATGTTCGAATAGCACATACGATCGGCAGCAAGCGCGACGAGATAACATCTCTGGCACACGACCTGGACATCACCGCGGCGCGGCTCCAGGAACTTCAGGTCGCACAGCAACAGTTGTTCCATGATGTCTCCCACGAGCTTCGCTCGCCGTTGTCGAGGCTGCAGGCAGCCATCGGCGTGTTGCAGCAAAACCCCATGCGGCTGACGGCGATGATCGAACGAATGGGACGGGAGGTTGAACGCCTCGACGAACTGGTTGAGGAAATCCTGACGCTGGCAAGGCTGTCTGAACGCGATACTCTGCGCTTTGACCGGCAGACGCTGGATGTCATCGATCTTGTTCGCGAGATTGTTGAAGACGCCGGCTTCGAAGGGCAGGCCCGCGGCATAGAGGTCCAGTACAAGGGTGTCGATTCGTGTGTGGCCTCGGTCAATGGCGAACTGATTTACCGGGCACTCGAAAACGTGATCCGCAACGCGATCACACACACCGAGGCTGGCACATCGGTTCTTGTCAGCTCGGAGGTGAAGGGGAATCAGCTTTTACTGTCGATAGAGGACGAAGGCCTCGGTGTTCCGGAAGCGGAATTGGAGGCCATTTTCCAGCCATTCTCTCAAAGTTCAACGGCCACCGCGCGCTCAGGGTTCGGCCTCGGGCTTGCTATCACGCGCCGGGCAGCCGAATGGCATGGCGGCAGGGCGACCGCCCAAAACAAGGCGTCCGGCGGTCTTCGCATGGAGATTACAATTCCGGCTATCGCGCCACCAGTCAATAGCCGCCAGCTGTCCCTTGGCGTCGGGCGCGATGTTCGTTAAGCCCGCAACGAGGACGCATCGCGACAACGGTTCACGCCGATCATCCGGGATTTCATCCAGACGGCGGTGATTGGAAAGACACCGGACCATCGGCCGGCGACGCTCGAAGTGCCGGCCATGTCGCCCGTGTGATGGCAGCCATGGACGCGGTAACCGCCTGGGAAAAACAGCTTCAGATCGAGAAACCGCGAACGACGAACGCCCGCGGACATTTCTGCCGCCACATCATATAGAGGCATCGCGAGTTGTATCCTTTCGCGTGTTTTGTGTCTCCGGATGACACCCGGATTGAAGCAGATGTCTCCTCCCACGGCCAATGCTCTTCATCCCCAAAGTGCAATAATGGACGAGAAACGCGCAAAGCCCGACGATCGCGGCGTGGCGCACGAAGAACTCCACCGCCGCTTCCTCGAAGTTCCAGAAGTTCAACATGATCTCTGCCATGAGCTTGGGCCCGACGCCGATGACCATCCAACTGTGGATCCCGTAGACCGCAATCGCGACAGCGATAACGCGGAGGACCATGGTGCGGACCCGATTGGGACGGGTAATCCCGATCAGGCTGCGGACTGCGGCCATAATGAGCGGCCAGCGCATACCGAGGTGGATAGACGCCAGCAGCAGCGCCCAGTAGGCCGCGAGCCCGTGGATTTGACGGGCACCAAACGAACCGCTGAGCGGCAGGAAGCTGAACACGGTGCGGGAGATCACAACGCTGGTCGCCACGAGTGTCAACATCGTCACCAGGAGCGCCAGGATGCTGGCGATGTTGAGCCAACCGCGCGCGTCGCGGCCGCTTTTGGCCGCCGACCCGTACCAGCGACGGTTGAAGGTGTTGTGAGCGATCAGCAGCAGGAACATGACCGTGCCGACAATTTCATGCGTGGCATTGCCAAGCCAGTCGTAGGCCAGAGCGGTCAGCAGCAGGGCGGCAGCCACAAGGTCCATCAGCAGACGCGCGCGAAACAGCGACATCAGGGCAGATAGGCCCGCATCCGGTCGATGGTGAACATGAAATCATTGCTTTCCTGCGACTGGTGACAGGCCTGGCACCGCTCGGCGATCGCGGTCCGGTTGACTTGTCCTTCGGTATCAAATTGCTGGAAATGCCAGTCGCCCGTGCGCAATTTCTCATCGACGTCCTGACCCCAGCCCACACCTTTTTCCATGACGAAGTAGCCCGTGAGCTTATAATCCGTCCAGATGCCCAGGACGAGCTGCGTGCCGGCCGGCAGCGGATTACCGGACTTGGAAAGCGCAATCGTTTCGGGCTTTGCGAAGGCCTCCTCCTTGGAGGCTCCCCGGTCATAGGTGGCGTAAAGAACGTACTTGTCGAAATCCTTCGGGAACGTCGCGCGATTGGTATCAGCGCGAACACCAGGCCCCGACATCGCGAGGATGAGCATGGCGGCGGCCGCTAGACCTACGCAGCGCGAAATGAAGCGCATGAAAACCTCCTGCGGGATTTGAAGATTACGTGGTTGCGGGGGCGTCCGTGACGCCCCCGCAGAGGAAAACCTAAGCTTTCACCTCGAAGGCAAGCGAACTTGAAAGCTCCCGGTGGGCGTCGATCTGTTGCTGCAGCAGCACGATTTTCTGTTCCACCATGCCAACAGCATCCGCTCCGGCGATGAACCGGCGGGGTAGCTCCGGCTGATTGACCAGGGTGATCAGCGCTTGGGCGAGTTTGGCCGGATCGCCGGGTTGCTGGCCGTTGGCGGACTTCCAGAAGGCGAGGTGCTGGGCGCG
Organism: Rhizobium herbae; assembly: GCF_017873135.1. Taxonomy (GTDB): domain Bacteria; phylum Pseudomonadota; class Alphaproteobacteria; order Rhizobiales; family Rhizobiaceae; genus Pararhizobium; species Pararhizobium herbae. Next base: position 264,858 of record NZ_JAGGJV010000010.1, read on the forward strand.
CCTTTCGTCGTAGTCGCTGACAGACGGCGGGGCATATTGGGTTGATTCATCGGTCAATAATTCGGTGCGGAAGAAGCCCGGATTGACGATCATCGTTTCAATGCCGAACGGCGCCACTTCCGGCTGCAGCGATTCCATCCACCCATCGAGGGCAAACTTCGAGGCGGAGTAGGCGCTGCAGAACTCAAAGCCCAGCAGGCTGGCCGTCGACGAGATCGAGATGATCCTCCCTGCCCCCTGATGGCGCATCACCGGCAGGACAGCGCGGGTGACGCTCATGGGGCCGATAAGACTACTGGCCAGTTGCAGATATATCTGGGCCGGCGTCAATTCCTCAAAATAGCCTGCTTGGAAGCTCGCGGCATTGTTGACCAGTATGTCGATGCGGCCAAAGCGTTCGAGTGCGGCCTTAACAGCGAAATCCGCATCGGCCGGCTTGGTTACATCCAGCGCGACGACCAGCAGGTTTTCCGATGGGCCGATAGCCTTGGCAACGCGCTCCGGATTGCGGCCGGTTGCAACGAGCTTGTCGCCGGCAGCCAGAACCGCCTTGGCGAAGTCCAGGCCCATGCCGCGCCCGGCTCCTGTGATCATCCAGACTTTACTCATAGAATCTTCCTTCATTGTAAATTGTGCGCAGAGGCTCTAGGCGCTGGCCTTCTGCCGCTGCGCTGCGTGATCATCGTTGATGTTGAACCAGCCGGTGGCTGCCTCGATGACGCCCCAGAGCTTGGCTGGAAGGACGATTTCCGGGATTGCCGTGGTCCTGATCTCTATCTCGATCAGATTCCCGTCGTCCCACTGTGAAAGTTCGACCCAGTCCGGGTTTATCACCAGCCCCTGGCCGACAGCCACGAGCGAAAGGCCCAGATTGAGGGCGCTTTCCGCCTGTTGGGGTGTTCTGACCTGGCCAGCGGCGATAACCGGAACGCGTCCGGCAACCCTGGCGGCGATCAGTTCAGCGATGCTACGATCATCGATGGCTTCGAGGGGCTTGGCTTCGAGCACACTCGACAGTGATGCATGGATGTAGTCCGCCCCGCTGTCGATGAGATGCTCGATAAGCGTGTAGGTGTCGTTTATACGAAGGCCGCCCGGTTCCGATTCCTCGGGCGAGACCCGATATCCAAGAAGGAATGGACGCGTCGCGTATGTACCTATTACCCGCCTTACCTCACTGACCACGGCGAGCGGGAACCGCATCCGGTTTTCCAGCGTGCCTCCCCACTCGTCGTCGCGATGATTGTAGAGTGGTGAAAAGAAGTTCTGGATTAGGAATCCATGGGCACCATGGAGTTCGATGCCATCGAAGCCTGCTTCGATGGCGCGGCGTGTTGCCTCGCCGAACGCGGAAATTATGTCTTGGATTTCGCCATGGCTCAGTGCGCGTGTGGTGACGCCGCCCGGATTGAAGGGGCCGGCAGGAACTTGCAGTGCGCTGGCACTCACGACGTCTCCGCCGGGAATGAGTCCTGGCACGGCCTTGTTCCCAGCGTGGAAAATCTGGAGAACCGCTGGCGCACCGCCGCTCTTGGCTGCCACGGCCAGACGCCGGAGGCTTGGCGTGAAGCTGTCGTCATAAGAAGCGAATTCGCCCGTGAACCCGATGCCATTGGGCGAAACATGCGTGCAGCCCGTCAGAACGAGGCCCACGCCGTTCACCCTGCGTCGATAGTAGGCAACTTCCTCATCAGAGACAGTTCCATCGTCGTTCGCCGACCACGTCGTCATCGGGGCCATGACGACCCTGTTTCGAAGCGTGAGCCCGTTGGCGAAGACGAACGGTTCATACAGTGGTTGGGTGGCTTCCATGATCGATGATCTCTCTTGCTTGCCGTTTGCACAGTTTGTGAAATGGCAAATAGCAATGAAGACAAACGATGATTAGTTGCTATAATCTGCATGAAGTTAGAAATGGGACTGATAAATGAGACACGGTGATTTCAGCGAACTTGCGGCCTTCATCGCCGTCGCCGAGGCCGGAAGTTTTACGCGCGCAGCCGCCAAGCTGGGGCTTTCCCAGTCTGCTGTCAGTTACTCGGTCAGGACGCTGGAACAGAGGCTCGGGGTGCGGCTGATCTCACGCACCACACGAAGCCTGTCGCTGACCGATGCCGGGCAACGCATGCTGCGAAACCTTCGGCCCTCGTTTGAAAACATCGAAAGCGAAATCGCAGCCATCACCGCGCTGCGCGACAAGCCCGCAGGCACGATCCGCATCACGACGTTCCGATATGCCGCCACGAGCGTGCTCTGGCCTGTCGTCACCACGTTCCTGGCGGAATATCCGGACATCGAAATGGAGATCATCCTTGATGAGGGCCTTACCGATATTGTGGCGGACCGGTTCGACGCAGGTATCCGCATTGGGGAACAGGTTCAGAAGGACATGGTGGCCGTCAGGATCGGCCCGGACCTGCGCATGGCAGTCGTCGGATCGCCGTCCTACTTCGAGAACCGCAAAATCCCGATAACGCCCCGCGATCTCGGGGAGCATCGGGGAGTAAACTACCGTCAGACCACAGGAGGTGGGTTGTATGCCTGGGAGTTCGGGCGTGATGGCGAGGAGCTTCAGGTCAGGATGAACGGGCCAATTATCATCAACGACGGTCAACTGCTCGAAGCCGCTGCCCTGGACGGATTGGCACTTGCCTACACATTCGAAAGCCAGGTCTCGCAATATATTGAAGACGGCCGACTGATCCGGGTCCTGGACGATTGGTGCCAGCCGTTCCCGGGCTATCACCTTTATTACCCGAGCAGGCGTCAGCATACGGCTGCGTTTGCTCTCCTCGTCGAGGCGCTCCGTTTCAAAGACTAGCGAACCGTCTGGGGCCCATTCAGAAATCCCAATTCTAACGTCATGCAATGAATGTTGCCTCATGGTGATCCGGTTGCGACCTCAATCTGGGTTCATCGAGATGCGTTGCGCCACGCAATTGAAAAACACCTCGGTCCTGTGCGGCCGCTACATCCAGCGGCGCACAGGACCGGATCAAGTTTTCGTCCCGATGTGGGTCTAAGCCAGGTTGAAAGGCATCTGCCGAACCGGCTTGCCTGTCAGACGCGAGATGGCATTGGCAAATGCAGGTGCCAATGGTGGCAGGCCGGGCTCGCCCATGCCTGTCGGTGCATCCGCGCTTGGTACGATGTTGACATCAAACTCCGGCACATCAGTGATCCTTGCCATCGTGTATTCGCTGAAGTTGCCTTGTTCCACGACACCGTCCTTGAGCGTAATTTCCGAGCCGGCAAGGCACGTCGACAAGCCCATGATCGCCGCGCCCTGTACCTGCGCTTCCACTGTCCTGGGGTTGACGGCCAGATTGCAGTGAACCCCGGCAGTGACCCGATGCAGCTTCGGCTGTCCATCGACAACGGAGGCTTCCACCACGTAGGCCACCACGGATGAAAAGGATTCATGTACGGCCACACCCCAGCCCCTGCCTTCGGCCAGGGTCTTGCTGCCGTAACCGCTCTTGTCTACGGCGAGTTGCAGTGCATCGCGATGACGAGTGTGCTCCTCGCCAAACATCTTCATACGGTAGGAAACCGGGTCCTGGTCGGTGGCTCGCGCTATATCGTCAAGCAACGTCTCCATCACGAAAGCCGTATGGGTGGAGCCAACGCTGCGCCACCAAAGAACCGGCACATTGACAACGGGATGATGCACTGTCAGGCGCATGGGAAGCGGATAGGGGTTCCGCATCCCTTCGGTCGTGGCGGCATCGATGCCGTTCTTCACCTGGAACTTCTCGAACACGGTTCCCGTCAGTATGGACTGGCCGACGATGGTGTGGTCCCATGCCAGTACGTTGCCTTGCTTGTCAAATCCGATGCGGGCGCGGTGAAGATGCGTTGGACGGTAGTAGCCGCCCCTCATATCGTCCTCGCGGCTCCAGAGCATGCGCACCGGAGCGTCCAGCCCTGCCGCCTTGGCGGCTTTGGCTATTTGACAGGCTTCCATCGCCGTGTCGCTGCTGCTGGAAAAGCGTCGGCCGAAACCGCCACCCGACGTCAGCACATTCACCACGACCTGTTCCGGCTTGAGGCCAAGCACGGTTGCGGCAGCGCCGGCGTCGAGCCCGGCACTTTGGCTCCCCATCCAGATCTCGGCACGATCGTCGGAAAGCCGAACCGTGCAGTTCAGCGGTTCCATTGCCGCGTGGGCGAGATATGGGAACACGAACTCGGCTTCCAGACTGAGGGGCGCCGTTTCGAGTGGTGCCATGTCGGCATCGAACTGGCGCGGACCGGGGCGAGTGGCAATCTCGCGAAACTGAGCGAGCTGCTTTTCACTATCGACCTTTTCCACAGCCGATGTGTCCCATTCCACCTTGAGGGCATCACGACCCTGGCTGGCCTGCCAATATCCGTCGGCGATAACTGTCACGCCCTCGGCGCCGCGGTCCAAGGGAATCCGCAAAACGGCTTTTACGCCCTTTATCGCGCGTGCTGCACTGTCGTCCAGAGAGGCAATCCTGGCTCCGAACACCGGAGGACGGGCCACAACGGCCGTCAATTGTCCCGGCAGCTTGAAGTCGATGCCAAAACTTTGCTGGCCACTGCTCTTGGCCTGTGCGTCCAGGCGCTGGGTGGGCTTGCCGATAATGCGGAAATCCTTCGGGTCCTTCAGCGCAATCGTCTGAGGCACGGGCAAAGCCATCGCCGCCTCGGCAAGCTCTCCATAACCGAGCTTGCGGCCACCGGTAGCCAGAACCACACCAGCCTCGGTTCGCAGTGTGGAAACATCCACGTTCAAGCGCGCCGCCGCTGCGGAAAGCAGCATGGCGCGAACGCGGGCGCCGAGTTCGCGATATTGCGTAAAGCTGTTCTTGATGGTGTTCGAACCACCGGTGAGGTGGATGCCGAAGAGCGGATCGACGTAGGCCGCATCATTGGTGCCGAGCTGGCTGCGGACCAGGCTCCAGTCCGCATCGAGTTCTTCGGCAAGGATCATCGGCAATGCCGTCTGAACGCCCTGACCGAACTCCAGCCGGTTGATCGTGACCGTCACTTCGCCATTTGGCGCGATCTGAACGAATGCAGAGGGCTGCTCGGTCGGCTTCAGGCTGGCTGCTGCCGCATCGGTGTTTGTAGACTGCGCTGCGGCCATGTGGGGGAAAATGCCGACAGCGAGGCCGAGAGACCCCGTCAGCTTGAGAAAACTGCGGCGTGGCATCGCTTCGGCCACCTTTGAGCGGCTACGTTCCAGCATGTGCTGCAGTGCACGCGGTAATTCGCTATAGTCGATGTTCGGGTTCGGCAACATACGGCGTCTCCTTTAGACGAGAGTGCTGGCAGCGTCGGCTATGGCGGCGCGGATACGGACATAAGTTCCGCAGCGACAGATATTGCCTTCCATTGCGGCATCGATCTCCTCGGCCGTCGGCTGCGAACCGGAGGGCAGGGATGCAAGGAAAGCCGTGGCGCTCATGATCTGACCGCTCTGACAATAACCGCACTGCGCCACGTCGTGCTTGACCCAGGCCGCATGCACGGCGGCGCCAACGCGGTCGCTGCCGTCGGTGGTTTTTTCGATGGTGGTGATTTTCAGACCCTCGGCAGCGGAAACAGGCGTGCTGCAGGAGCGGACGGCCTCGCCATCCAGATGCACGGTGCACGCGCCGCAAAGCGCTGCGCCGCAACCGAACTTGGTACCGGTCATTCCGAGCGTGTCGCGCAGAACCCAAAGGATGGGCATGTCCGGGTCGGCATCGACCTCGTGCTGACTGCCGTTGATATTCAGTGTGATCATGGCTGGTCGGTTCTCCTATATTTCATATCGATAGTCTCGGTGCCTGCGGTTTTGCAGCCGGCCGTTGGAACCGACCGCCTCAAAGGAAACCGGCGGCGACGGCGGTGCCGGCGCCAATCTCCAGGATGAACAAGACGCAGTTGACCAGGGGCCTGCTCTCCGCGGCGACGATAGCGCGTCCGGCAATACCGGATTAGTTCGGGCAAACTGCATGAGGTTAGAAATGCGGTTTCTGAATGCGATGCGACAACACGAGGAACCACCTCAACTGGGGACCAGGTCCCAGCGGCATCGCCAAACGGGTTCCATGCTCGGCAGCCGGTCGCCCCTATTGAGGCAGGGACTTCAGGTAGGCGATGATATTCTGCCGATCCTCAGGCTTGGGCACGCTCACGGACATCGTGGTTTTCGGCACAACATCACGAGGCGCTGCCAGAAACCGATCCAACGTCGCCTCGTCCCATACCAATCCCGACGCCTTCATGGCCGCCGAATAGCGGACACCCTCCACAGAGCCGGCTGCGCGTCCAACAACGCCGCCAAGACCTGGCCCTGCCTTTTTCTGGTCCGTGGTCGAATGGCAGGCGGAACAGCGCTGAAACGCTTTTTGCCCCAAGGCTGCATCTCCCTCCGCAACGGCGGGGGCTATGGTTGACAGAAGAACCAGAGCAGTGGACGAAACGGAAGCCAGAATTTTTATCATGCGTGTTCTTCCCGAATAAGCAGGCTGTGAAATCCATGAAAGGACGATGGAGTTGCGCGCGTCAGTATCGTTGCTACCAGCGGTGGTTCGCGGAGAATCCCCGCGGCCCAGCCATGAGCCAAAGACTGCCGATCTTCACCGTCAACCTTCATGCAGCACGATACCTCGCTGACTGACTCCGGATTAGGCGGCATTAACTGCATGAGCCTAGAAACGGGATTTCTGAATGCGCCGATTCAAACGGCATTCGGGTGAGAGGCAACTGGAATGAGCGGATTGGGCTAGAGCCTCGTCCCAAGGACCAGTCAACTCGATCTATTCGAATATGCGCCCCCCACATCCGCCAGCACGGATAGTGCAAGGGCACCGGCATCGCGTACGGGACCGAACATCCCAATCGGCGCCTTGATGCGCTCGATCTGAGTTTCGCTGTACCCAAGCGCGAGCAGAGCCTGACAGCGCTTTTCGTGGGTTCGCCGGCTGCCCAGGGCACCGAGATAGAAAGGTTCTTGTGCGAGTGCCGCTTTAAGGAACGGGATTTCCTGATCGATATCATGAAACAACAGGGCAACGGCTGTGTCCTGATCGACATCGTCGTCAATTTTCGCAGGTGATCGGCCATCGAATGACAAGGTCTCGAACGCCGAAGCGGTTGCGAGCCGCGTTGTCGTATCCAGTTCGATGCCGCGTCCGCACAAAATCAGGCGCGCCTTGGGTCGATAGCGACGAACGAACAAACCATCGCCCCAGCCTGCATTAATGGACGGGCCGATAACCCTGACGGACTGGCGATGCGGATCGTAGCCAAGAGCAACGCGCCTGCGTGATCGAAGCAGGGCCAGAACCTCCCGCACAGGATTGGCGTCTTTCAACACGTGGATTGCCAGAGTAATGCCGCCGCCGCAAGGAAGGACAATGTCGAAAAACCGCGATCCTTCTCCAAGAAGCAAATACCTGTCGACTCCTTTGCCAATGGCTTCGATCGCTTCGGCCGCAACCGCCGCCTCGGTGCAGCCTCCCGAGACATAGCCGCAGTAACCACCGTCACCCCGCACAGCCATCTGAGCGCCAAGCGCACGGGAAGCTCCCCCACGAATGTCCACCAAGGTGACGAGCGCGCTGCCAAACTGACTTTCTGCGCCTTCGCCGGCATAATTCAGGATCGTTTCGGCATCGTCCGTCATGATCGCGCAGTACGGAGTAGCTGGAGTGGTGTTTAGAAGGGGGGACGACTTCTGCATAAAGGCTCCTTGCTCAACCCAAACTCCTGTGTCCGATTGGCAATCGATACCGCGCCTCATGACAGAGTATTAGACGGTGCAATCCGCATGATGTTAGAAATGGGGTTCATGAATACGCGGCAGCCATCGATCGTCGACTGACGTTGCACCTCGCTTTGCACCCGTAGTCCTTGACCCTTCAGATGTCCGTCACGGCATAGAGGTCAGTAGAGTTATTGTTCGCTCGGAGAGGCTCGCGAGACAGTGTGTGCATCGCTGAAATTCGCCTATTCAGAAGCTGCACTCATAACCTCATGCGAGCAATGACGGGTAATCGGATGGCTTGATGTCTGGTATCTCTGCTCCTCTACGCTGCCCATGCCGGGATCTCCCACCCAGAAGGGCATTCGTCAGTAGAGCGAGATAGAAATGCACACGGATAGTTCGGCCATGCAACGTAAGCTCGCAGCGATTATGGCCGGGGACATTGTCGGCTACAGTCGGCTCATGGCTGAAAACGAAGCAACGACGTATGCGGAGTTGCGTTCCGTTTTCGACGACGTGATCGAGCCAGCGGTCCAGCACCACGGCGGCCGAACATTCAAAAACAGTGGGGATGGCTTCCTTGCCACATTCCCGAGTGTCAACGAAGCGTTGAATGCGGCGATAGAGATTCAGAACGGCTTTGAAGCGCGGCCCTTCGAGTTTCGGATCGGCATCAATCTGGGCGATGTCATCGAGGATAATGGTGACATGTATGGCGATGGTGTGAATGTCGCTTCGCGCCTTGAGGCGATGGCAGATCCGGGCAGTATCTTCGTGAGTGGTGCGGTGGTGCTGAGCGCTGACCGGAGCCGAGGAGACGAGTTTTTCCGCATTGGACGTCGCTATGCCAAAAACATTCCTGAACCACTCGATGTCTATAGGGTCAGGGGTAAAGGACAGCCGAGAACCAAATGGGGTGGGTTCACGTCTTTTGCCCCGCACGTAAGCGCTCGTCTTGCTTATTGTCTTGGGGCTGCCTCGCTCGTGCTCATTGGAATTTCAATTCAGCCGCTTCCTCTTGCGGCCATGATCGGCCGGATACCGGCTGAGTTATCGGCGCTTGCCGGCGGCCAACGCACCGATCCTCGGCCGTCTGTGGCTGTTATGCCTTTCAATAATATGAGCGGCGAGCCAACACAGGCCTACTTTGCCGACGGCCTGACGGAAGACATCACCACGGAGCTTGCCCGTAACTCTGAACTCCAGGTGATTGCCCGCAACTCCACCTATGCAATGCGAGGCCAGGAAGCCGATGTTCGCAAGGTCGGCGAGAAATTGGGTGTGGCATACGTGGTCGAAGGCAGCGCGCGACGGGTGGGTGATAAACTCCGCGTTGCGGCCCAACTTATCGACGTTAACAGTGGAGCCCACCTCTGGTCGCGCAGCTACGACCGCCATATCGATGATATATTCACGGTCGAAAGCGAATTGACGTCCGAGATCGTTGCCAATCTTGTCTCCTTTGTACGCAAGTCAGAAGTTGCAGAGGCGATAAAACGCCCAACCAAGAATCTGCAGGCCTACGACCTCGTTCTGCAGGCACGGGCTCGCTTCACGCACGATTCAAAAGATGCCGAGGCGCTTCTTTCCGCCCGAGGCCTTTTCCAACGGGCGTTGGAACTGGACCCTGCCTATGCCGTGGCGCGTGCCAATCTCGGCATGACCTATATCTTGGATGTCGCGCAGAGCGTCAGCGGTCGCGCCACAGACCGAGACCTCGAGATTGGTTTGAGCGAGGCGCGTCAATCTATCCGGCTCGATCCAAATTTGGCGATGGGATATCAGGTGTTAAGCTTCGGCTTGGCAGCAAGCGGCGACTATGCCGGTGCTTTGCAAGCTGGACAGCGGTCAGTGGAACTCAATCCGAACGATCCTGACAGCATGATGGCGCTCGCAAAGGCCCAAGTTCGTTTTGGTGACTACGATGGGGCGTTACGCAATGCCGAGCGTGCCCGCCGTCTTCATCCCATGGCTCCGGAATACTATGCTTATGTCCATGGTCAGGCGCTTTATGCGGCTGGTCGCAGCGATGAGGCTGCGAACGTTATACAAGAGTGCCTGATCCGTGCGCCGCAGGATTCAAACTGCCTGCTCATTCAGACCGCATTGCAGGCGGGTCGCTCGGAGCTGGACAAGGCCAGGGAGACCATGGCCAGTTTGGTCAAGGCCAAGCCCGACTTCTCGCTCCAATCAGAGCGCGACTATCGTCGGTTTGGTGATTCCACGCTGATGGAACGATTTCTCGCGGATCTGGCCCGCGCCAAGGCTCCCGAAACGGTCTCGCTTCAACGGCGTGCATTGTCATCTTAGCTCTACTCTCAAGAGTTCCGACTGCTGCGTCAGCGTTTGTAACCTGACGGCTGCATCCGCTGGTCCAGACTGGCGTTTCACCGCCGCGACGGGGTGAGGATCATCGCCCTGCCCCTCCGAACGACGAAAGCCCCGGGACATTTCTGTCACCGGGGCTTGGCACGCCAACCCGCAGACTGGCCGCGAGGTGGCTCAGGTCGCGCCGTAATGATAGCGAACCATATCACAATAAGCCGCCTTCGTTGCCGGTCGTCCGGGTCCGGACAATGAGGTATTGGCCAGCCGCGGCCCTTTCACCCACGACGGCGGGGGTCATGGAATGAATGGGGGCCGGACGATGGCGATCGAGGCAACGGCTCCCTAAGTTCAACAACAATCCATGCTTCAATCGTCCTGACGGCTAGATTCAGCAATTGCGCAGAGGCCGAGACATCGACAAACTCGCCCCGCTAGGGCTTGGGGGGCAGCATGATCAATCGAAAATTGTCGGACGAGGATATTGAGCTTCTGAAGCGTGCGCTTTCTGGTCGATGCATGCACCTCGGCATAAGCCCTGATGGGGTCGCAGCACAATTTGCCGCTGGTCAACTGATGGAGATGTTCCAGCTCGGGGTTATCGACGAGTGGCAATTGGCAAGGGGACCAATACCGATTGCAGCAGCGAGCAATCAACATTGATGTCGAGATACACTGTAGAAGAGCCGGCCACCAATCGAGGCAGCAGGTTCTAAAACGCCTCGCAAATACACACCGTTGAAAAAACGCGCATCGCGGACAGTCAAAACGCTTTCGCCGCAGATCAGCGATCGGCAGGCCGAGTTCCTGCGCCAATGGAAGCACGTCGAAGCACGGGCAGGCTTCGATGTTCGAATGAGTCGATGCCCCCCTTGCCGGTCTTGCCGGGTGACAGGTCGCGATGGCCGCACCACTTGATGGCGGGGAAATCGACGGTCCATCATGCATCCGCCGCTTCAACGTGACGAGCTCCGCATCCCTGACGGGGTCGAAATCCGGCCGGTTCTTGGCGTCAATGCCGCCGACCATCGGCAGGCTATAGGAGATCGAATTAAACCCGGCGACATGAGCGCTAACCGTCCCCTTGCCACGGCCAATTCGGCGTGGCCATCCGGATTGATAGTTTCGTTGTAGCGGATGTCGGATCAGCCGCCTTATGGATGGCGCGAATGCCGGCACCCCCTACCCTAGCCCCAACCTGAGGCGTAGCAGTGACGTGCACGACGCCGAGCATCGTCCGCTTGCGAACAGTCATGGTGTACCTCTTTTTCTGGTAGATCGTTGCGTGTCGAAAAGCGCTATCTTGAATTGTCGCCCCGCAGATTCGGCCCTGAACGGCGGCACGAGGCCTGACCTGCGAAAGCGCGATCAGGCCTCAACCAAATCAGCCATGCCGCGTCAGACGGCAGCGCGCTTGAAGGCCGGTCGGTCCTGCCCCCGTTTCCCCAATGAGGCTACGGCGCCATTTCCAACGATTTTAACGGATGTCCGTCCATGCCGCCTTCGGCGTCCGCCACGCAGAACAAACCTATCAACTTGGTCGACTTACTGGTAGCACCACGACAGCCCACCGGAGTACCACCATGACCCTCACCGAAAAATACCAGATCATCATCAACGCCTTCCACAATACCCGATGGGGCGTTTCACCGACCGCGACACGCGGCGCAGTCGAAAGCCATGCCAAAAAGCACGGGCTCGAAGGCCAGAATTACACCGAGGCTCTCACCTCAGCGATTGCTGGTGGGCTTGTTGCGCAGATGGCAGATTCGGCACTTACAATCCGTAACGCTGGCCGCAAAATGCTGCCACGGCGATAAGCGTTCTGGTTGGATCGCGGTAGCGCCTTCCGCGCAAGGCGCCGCGCACTCAAGCGGTGCCCTTGAATGAGTTCAAACGCCGGAACAGCGGTACCCCTTCTTGATAGCATCCGTTCAGCTTGTGCCGGGCCGTGGATCCGGGCGTGTTGAAGCCTCGGAAGGCAGAGTGATCGGAACCGACCGTCCTCTACCTTGATATGCACGTTGCCGTGCCCGAGATAGCCGCCGATCTGCTCCCGGAACGGCAATGGGCCGAGGCCGTAATCAAAGCCTGTCGCGGCCGGTGACATGCGCCGGCCCTGGCCAGTCTCGCGTGGCGCCGCGTCGATGGCCCGAGCGCCCGCGCCGGTATTGTAAGACTCGCTTTTCGGCTTTTAACGAGAAAATACTGCTTCTCGCGATCTTGTCTTGTTCCTCGTGCCGGCACTGATGGCGGATACCCGCTCCGTTCGAATGTCAGTGTAGAAGCACGACCTTGATATCGTGATTTCTAGCGAAGAAATAGATCGACGATTTCCGATTGGCTATGCAGATCGGATCGCCATCGAAATCGACCAGAGCCCACATGGTATCACCCTCGACATCGACCTTGCGGATATAGCCAGTATGATCGGTTGATGCGGGGAACTCGGTGCGATCGGCTTCCATGCAGTCGTCTCCTGAAATGAGAAACAGGGGCGGATTGTGATGTCTAGCGCGGCTTATGTCATCGGCTCGACCAGCTAAACTATCTGCAACCGTTCCCTTGATAAACCGAACATGAGGCTTCGCTACACCAATCACGAACGGCGGCCGAACGGATATTGTACGGTTGTCGACCTGCGGCATCACACTAAATCCGCAAAAACAAATGCTTTGCAGGCTCACCCTTTGATGCCCGGGAGCCAGGCCGGTCTCTACCGTCGCCTTTTCTTAAAGAACGAAATCGCCTTTCTCCAGGCTGAGGGCGTCATCGAGGTGAATGGCGAAATCAGCCGTCTTGTCGCCGTTGACATCGCCATAGACGTAGGTGTCGGAGGCCTGCTTGATATACCGCAGTTCGCCGGCGTGTCCGGTGAAGGCAGATGTTCCCAGGTACCAGAATGCCTGATTGCCTGAAGCCGACGTGTTCGCATCGATGGCCGACAGGTCAATCCTGTCATTGCCGGTGACGGAGAAGTCGAAGATCGAATCCCGCCCCGCGCGCGCCGTGGTCGTGTCGACCAGTGTTCTAAAGACGAAGGTGTCTGCACCCGCACCGCCCGTCAGATCGTCAGCACCGCTGCCGCCATAAAGCGTATCATTACCGCTGCCGCCGTTAAGGACATCGTTGCCGGATCCACCGGCGAGCAGATTGGCGCTGCCGTTGCCGTAGAGCTTGTCGCCATAGGACGAACCTGTCAGCCGCTCGATCGACACATAGACGTCGCCCTTGGCATGGCCGGTATTGATAGACGCATTGGCGAGACTGGCCGTCACGCCTGCGGATGCGCCGTAATAGGCGGCGGTGTCCGTCCCTGTACCACCGTCGAGCTTGTCGGCGCCGGCGCCTCCATTCAGAAGGTCATTGCCCGAGCCACC
>NZ_JAGGJV010000011.1 GCF_017873135.1 Rhizobium herbae
TCATGGTCAGGCAACACCAACAGCCTGCCTAGAACCTCAGATAATCATGCGAAACTCGCCGCGCACTCCCTCCCGCGAAGCGGGTTCGTGCATGAAGGCGCAAAGCGGGAATAATTTCCGCTCTCGCCTGCTGACGAGTACGGGGCCGACGGTCCGTGCTAGACACCCGCCACGAAAAGCGGACATCAGAGGGTAATCCCCTCGTTTTTAACGGGCTTCAAAAGTAGAATTTTCTCGGGCTTTATGATCGAGGAGATTTTGATGAAGACGAGCAGATTTAGCGAACCCCAAATCCTTGCCATCCTTCGCCAGGCGGAAGGCGGCGTGAACTGCTGACGCTGCTTTCAAAAGTAGCCAAGCTCGAAATATGACCCGATGTAATCACCGGAAGAAATGTTGGAGTTGGGCAGGCGATTGCTGCAGGTCAATGCCAAGCTTCCTCACGGCCATTTCGGGCTGTGGGTGCGGGAGAAGTCCGGCATGACCAAAACCCGGTCCAGTGGTATATGAAGCTCGCCAAAAAGGGCTGAGGAGGCGCCAAATGTTCGGTCATCCAATTTAACCATTCTTTAATAAACGGATTGCACAACTCTAAATATGTGCCATCCTTCCCCCTATAAAAAGGGGGGAATTCTTATGGCAAAAGTTTTTATCGATACCAATGAAATTGAATTCGACCTGAGCAGTTCGCGCTGCAGAGGAGACGTCGAAAGAGCCTTCCACTCGATGCTGATTGAACTTTGTAAAAAAGGTTGGCATCCCGCCGCCGTGGCAATGGCATTGGCCGATACAGCAGAGGACTTCATTATGGAGTTGGCCGAGAAGCCGTCACGCAATATTCCATTTGGGTCACAGACCCCCACCAAGGGCACCAGGGCTCATTAATGTGAGATGCAAACACACTGCGGAGCACGAACTGAGCCACCTCGCCTATTCGTTCGGCGGGGTGGAGCGCTCGATGGCAGCCTATTACCTTGATACGAGTGGCTGCAGACAGCCCATCCGGCACTTTCAACCCACATCGGCTTCGTGACCGGCGATACCCTGGGACCGGCCGCCGGACGATTTCTTGCCCGTGCTGGATGTCCGGTGATCGAAAAGCCGTTCATCCCAGAGGATATTAGCCGCCTCCTCGCCTCCCTGACGACAAGCGCTCCGAATCTGTAAACGCGGGTCGGAACACTGAAAAGATGCCGGCACTGAAACAATTGAAACATTCGGGCCTGCGCCGCGAACTCTAACTGAAACATCGGCCTGCGATTGTCGCGCATCATCAGACAAAGCGCAGGAGATCGGCGATGCAGGAAACCGAAATTATCATGCTGGAAACCAGCTTCGCCGAGGTGTCCAGCGTCCGAGACGATGGGCGACCGATACGCCAACCAGATCGGTCTTGACGCCGATTTCGTCCTTGAGTGTTTGCGACGCGGTTTTCACGGCATCGATCACCGATGCTGCAACCTGTTTTCCATTTACAACTACAGCCTTGATATCAACCCATGCGTTCCGACGCGTACGCCAGTCGGTCGGCATGGTCTTCCAGCAATTCAACCTGTTTCCGCATCTGACGGTGCTGGAGAACTGTACCCTGGCGCAAACGCTCGTGTCCCGCAAGCCTCAGCCCGAGTTCTTTTTCCTGGAGCGCTACATGCGGGCCTATTCCGCGGAATGGGCAGCGTTTGTCGACGCCGTCAATTCGGGGTCGGCATTGCCCGTCACGCTTGACGATGGCGTCAACGCGCTCGCCGTCGCCGAGGCTGCGACGCGCTCGGCCAAGTCTGGTCAGACTGTCAGTTTGGCAAGCATTTAATGGTTTGGGGTTGGCTCTTTGCGGGGGGCATACCATGACGTTCACACATGAGGGGCAGCCGCCAAAGTCCGTGGTGGGGTTTCACAATCTACGGCACTTCGGTTGACGCGCCCGCTGGGGTTTCGATCGTATCGGGATCTTCGCCGTCTGTTTCAAGGAGAAGTAAAGCTACGTTTCGGGGCTAGAGCCTGATTCAGATGTGTGCATGAAGATCAAGATGGTAAAGTTCCATAAATATGCGTATGCCCCAGATTTCGTAATATCTTGATATGTCGCAATAATCTGATAGGTCGCGCCCGCATTGAGCAGGCTGTCGGAAAACTCAAACGCTTCAAGCGCGCCGCACCTTCAGACATCTGGCGATTTCCCCGGGATGGTTACGAGTGGTTGTGGAGGCACTGGAGATACAGTGCATCGGGGATTGCAGTGGTTTCCGGCAGCTATCAAGAATTAGGCAAAACGCGACACTATGGAGTGAGGTCGTTGGTTGTAGCTGGTGTCTGATGTCGTGCTGAGCCTGACTTGTTGGGGACGCCCAGCGCAGCCGTGGCCCGTCTCCTCGCCCGGTAGAGGTTGAACTGCTGGTCGGCGAGAACCCCGGCCAGGATCACCGCTCCCATCACCGCGAAATTGAGCGAGGACGGGATGCCGAGCAGATTGACCAGGTTCTGCAACTCCTGAAGCAGGACCGCGCCCAGCACCACGCCGATGATCGAGCCTTCTCCACCCCGCAGCGAGAAGCCGCCGAGGACGGCTGCCGCGATGGCGTAGAGCTCGTAGAAATTGCCATGCGACGACGGCTGCACCGATCGGGTGAACATGGCGAAATAGACCGCGGCAACAGCGGTCAGCGCGGCGCAGATCACATAGGCGGCGGTGATGACGAAACCGGTGCGGATGCCTGAATAGCGTGCCGCATCCTCATTCTTGCCGACCGCCTGCAAATGCCGGCCAAAGACGGAGCGATGCAGCACGAACCAGCAGATGACGCCGATGATGATCATGGCAAAGAAGGCGTGGGGCACGCCGAAGGAACGGCCGATCGTCAGCCATTCGAGCGTCGGATAGTTTGCGCCGAAGGGAAAGCCGGCCGTGGCTTCACCCGTATAGCCGCGCGCGACGCCGCGATAGATCAGCAGGCCGCACAGCGTCACCACGAAGGGCTGCATCCGCAGCCTGGTGATCAGCAGTCCATGCGCTAATCCAAGCAGCGTTCCGATGACCAGAATGACAAGAATTGCCACCGGCCACGGTACGCCGAACTTGCCCACCATATCGACGAAAAGAACCCCGAGCAGCGCAATCATCGAACCGACCGACAGGTCGATACCTCCGGTCATGATGACAAAACCCTGGCCGATGGCGAAGAGACCGAACAGACCGATCAGGTTGGCGGTGTTGCCCAGATTGATCGGCGAGAGGAAGAGCGGATTTTGCAGATAGACCACCGCTCCCACAAGGATGATCAGGACAGCCAGGCCGAGGTCTTTCTTGTGCATTGGTCTCTTTCCTAGTTTGCGCCGACGGCCAGTTTGAGCACGTTGTGCTCGGAGAACTCGGGCCGTGACAGCGATCCGGCGATTTCGCCTTCCCGCAGCACGACGATGCGGTCCGACACGCCGATGACTTCTTCCATGTCACTGGAGATCATCATCACCCCGACGCCTGCATCCGCCAGAGCGCGCATCAGCCGGTAAATCTCGACCTTGGAGGCGACGTCGATGCCGCGGGTGGGTTCGTCGAAGATGATCAATGCGGGCCGCATTGACAACCATTTGCCGAGAACCACCTTTTGCTGATTGCCACCGGAAAGCTCGGCGGCGTTGCGCATGACATCGGTGGTTCTGATGCCAAGTTTGGCGCGCTGGTCTTCGGCGCGCGCCTTGACGAGTCTCCTTGAGACGAAGCCGCCGGACGACATCGAGCCGAGATCGGCGAGGCATATGTTCTCGCAGACAGGGCTTTCCAAGACGAGGCCGGTTCGCTTGCGATCCTCGGGCACCAGATAGACACCGGCATCGATGGCGTCACGCGGACAGGCTGCCCGAAACGGCTTGCCCGCCAGCATAATCTCGCCCTCAAGAATCGCGTCTATGCCGAAAATGGCCTCGGCCAGTTCCGTCCGTCCAGCACCGACCAGCCCGGCCACGCCCAGGATTTCGCCGTCATGGACATCGAATTCGACCAAGGCCCGTGGCTTGGCGCGGGTTCTGACCGCCTTCAAGGACAGGATCGGCTCGCCGGGGGCACGGGCCGGCGGCGCATAGAGGGAATTGAGGTCGCGCCCGATCATCATGCGGATCATGGCGTCATGGTTTATCTCGCCCTTGCCAAGTTCGCCGGCTGCCTTGCCATCACGGAGTACGAAAACCCGATCGGCGCATTCCGCAATCTCGCTCAGGCGATGCGATATATAGATGACGGCGATACCCTTGGCCTTGAGGCCGGCAATGACGGTCATCAGCGTTTTCGTTTCCGAAAGGGTGAGTGACGACGTTGGTTCATCCATGATGATGAGACGTGCCTGGATGGAGAGCGCTTTGGCGATTTCAAGCAATTGTCGTTCGGCGAGCGACAGATCAGCGACCGGCGTATCAGGCCTGAAGCTGGCCCCGACGCGGCGCAGAAGCGGTTCGGCTGCGGCACGCATCGCCTTCACATCCAGCAACCTGAGGAAGCCGGCGCGCTTTTCGCGACCTAGGAACATGTTGGCTGCCACATCGAGATTGTCGAAGACGTTGAGTTCCTGATGCACGAAGGCGATCCCGACGGACTGGGATTCGGTCACCGAAAACCGGTCGTATCGCACCTCATCAATGAGGATATGGCCTGAACTGGGCTGGATGACGCCACCCAGGATCTTCATCAGCGTGGACTTGCCGGCGCCGTTTTCTCCGATCAATGCCAGCACTTCGCCAGACATTACCGCCATGGACACATTGGAGAGTGCCACCACGCCGGTATAGGCCTTTGAAATGTTCTCAAGCGCCAACAGGGTGCGTTTCTGATCCTCTTTGGGCATCATAGGTGTTGGCCATCTGATCTTGCCGCAACAGCGATACGTTGACGTTGGGCGATTGTTGCAAAGCGACAAGCGCACACCGGGCCGGGCAGATGGCCCGAGCCCGATGCGGCCGCGTTGACCGAGAGGAGTTTACCCGCCAATGCGCTCCTTGAGTTCCTTCTCGAAGGCATCGACATTGGCCTTATCGATGACTTTGGTCGGAACAATGATGAGGCCATCCGCCGGAACACCCGACTTGTCGCCTTCAAGGTATTTCGCCATCAGGTGCATGCCTTGGTAACCCCACTGGTAGGGATCCTGCACGACGGTGCCGGCAAAGCTGCCTTCGCGCACCGCGCCAAGCGTGATCGGATCTTCGTCAAAGGCGATGACCTTGATCGCGCCGAGCTTGCCTGCAGCCTGAAGGGCCTCGTAAATCTTTGGCGGGTTGTAGGAATAAAACCCGACCATGCAGGTGATGTCCGGATTCGCGGCAAGCACATCATCGACGTTTGACCGCGCACGGGCGAAATCAACGTCGTCGCCGCGCACGTCGACAAGCTCGATACCCGAACCTTCCACCGCCTTACGGAACCCGGCGATCCGCTCAACGGCGTTGTCGGCGCCCAGGAACCCGACGAAGCCCATGCACTTTCCACCGTCAGGCATCGCCGCAACGGCGATTTCGCCAGCTTGTACGCCTGCCAGGGTGTTGGAAGAGCCGAGGTAGGCGATGCGCTTGCTGGCAGGCGCGTCGCTGTCGGTGGTGAACAGCGGCACCTGTCCTGCAATACGATTGAAAGCATCGATGGAGTTCTTCGGGTCGGCCGACGAGATCATGATGGCATCGGTGCCTGCGGCGACAAGGTCATCCATCAGGGCGTTCTGCAGGGCGGCTGTTCCCTGAGCCGGGTAGCGGAATTGCAGTTCATAGCCCGGCAGCTCACCCTGGGCTTTGTTTACGCCGGCTTCGGCGAGTTTCCAGAAATCTGAAGCGGCATTCACGACGAAGGCCAACTGGGGTTTGTCCTGCGCGGCAACAGGGCCGGCCAGACCGGCAGCCACTATGGCGATGGAGACAGCAAAGTTCAGTTTCATTGTTCGTCCTCCCTTTTTGAGAGCATGGTCACGGCCATGCTCCAGCGTTGCTGAATGCCCTGCAGCAATGCGTTTGCCTGAGGGCGGTCGATATCCTTTGCTTCGGGCGTCGCCCGGACGGCCGCATGCGGATCGCCCGGTGCCGGCGTCGGATATTGCTTGCCTTACCCCGGGTACCAGACGAGGCGCGGATCATCGGGTGCCCGGACATAGAACCAGGCTTGCTCGATCAGGAGTTTGAGGTCGACGGCCGGACGCCAGCCGAGCCGCATGCGTGCCTTTGTGTTGTCGAGCCAGTTGCTGTGATAGGGCGTCGAAATCTCCACGACCGGCAGACCGTGCGTGGCGCTCAGCTGGGCCGCGACGCTGGCATAGTCCACCGGGATATCCATGGCGACGTTGAAAAGTTCGCCACTGGCGGCGGGATTGTCGAGTGCCAGGAGAATCGCGCTGACAAGATCGCTGACGTGGACGAAATTGCGTTTGAGCGAAGCGCCCGTCGCATCGCGGAGCAACGGGACTGCGTCGGCGTTTGCGTGGCGGGCAATTTCCTCCTCCGTCAGGAATTCGCGCCAGGCCGGTCCGCCGAACTGATCGCGAAAGCTCAGCACATACCTGAGATCGTCCTTCTCCATGATCCAGGGCGCCCGCAGGCAGCAGGCGTTGATGCCGTACTGAATCCGGTATTGCTCGAGCATGACTTCCTCGATCACCTTGGTGAGCGCGTAGCAGCCGGGGTAGGCGCGCAGCGGCGAACTCTCGGTAATCGGAGCATCGTATCGATGGAAAATGTGGCCCACCGAACAGTCCCCGCCGATCAGGACAAACTGCCTTGCCGTCTTCGAACTTCGGAAGGCTTCAAGCAGGTTGAACATGCCCTTGATGCCGACGTCGATCGCCAGATCGGGCGATTCCTTGACCGCAGCCATGTGCAGCACATGGGTCACGTCATCCATAGCAGCATGGACTGCGTCCGAATCCGACAAGGAACCGCGCACGATCTCGACAGCTGCATGATCAATGATGCGGTTGTTGCAAAGCGCGCGCAGCGACCAGCCGGAGAACTTTTCGGCGGCCAGATATTCCGGCAGGAAATTGCCTCCCACCTTTCCCGTTAGTCCAGTGACCAAAAGTTTCAATTTGCTTCCCCTACGCTCCACAGGCACTTTCAAATCGAGGGTATAGGCGTAGCCCTTGCAGGCAGCCGAGAGCGTCATGGCGCCGGAACGCCATGACGGGATTGCTTCGAAATCACCTTATTTGGGTGCACAGAAGCCCGGCTCTTCGCGCGTGCAGACATCCAGCCCGGTGTAGATCGTGTCTTCGACTTTCTCACCCTTGATCAGCTGGATCATAACGTCCGGTGAACGTTGCCCCATTTCGAAGGGGCGCTGGCCCACCTGGGCGTGGCTGCGTCCTTCATTGAAAGCCTGCACCTGTGGTGGAAGGGTATCGCCAGCCACAATGATCAGATCATTGCTTTTCAGGCGGTCCATGACCTGATCGGTGACCTGGGCATAGGCTTGCGGCGCGAATTGTGCCCAGCCGCCAATCAAAATGAAGGCGTCGAGGTCCGGCTTAGATGTGAAGACATCGGCCATCTGCTGATTGGCAAGGTCGATCTGGTCATTGGTAAAGACCGGGCAACCTTCGATTTCACTCCAGCCGCTTTGCCCTGTCAGGCGGTCGATGCCCTTGGTACCGGCGATGGTATCGCGGAATCCGGCTGCGCGAGCATTGATATTGTCGGCAGCCACGTTGCCCAACTGGAGGCAAACCGTACCGCCCTTCGGCTTCAGCCGTGTGGCCTGTTCAGCCATCTTCACGCCCATCAGGTAATTGTCGGTTCCCAGATAGGCCGAGCGCAGCGCGCGGTCTCCCTCCGAGAGATCCGCATCGACCGTCATAACCGGCATCTTCGGTGCAATTTCCTTAAGGCGGTTGGCCATGGCCGCGGCGTTGGATGGCGAAATGGCGATCGCGGCCACGCCTTTGGCGATAAGGTCATCGACAAGCTGCACCTGGCCGGCTTCGTCGGCGCTCGATGCCGGGCCGGTGTACAGGCACTCATATTCCGAATCGGGATTGTTCTTCGCCCAGTCCTGGCAGCCCAGGTTAATCTGCTCGAAGAACGGGTTGTCCAGTCCCTTGACGACGATGGCCAAGGTCTTCTTGTCCTGCGCCTCTGCTGCGCCGGCCGCTAGGGCAACAAGGGCAGCGGCCGCGATATGATTTACGTACCTCAATGCAGTGCACTCCTCCGTTTGGGGTTATCCGGCCGAGCAGGCATAGCTTTGCCCAAGCGCTCGCCAGAACCGTCTGCCGCCCTGTTCCTCCCATTGCGGCACACATGCGAGGCGCGAACCGAAGTCAGTTCGAGCCAATATTGATGATCATTCTAGTTGCAGAGGTGATCATATTATGTGCTAATAACAGCACTCAATTAGCGAGGCCGTCAAGCAGGAATTTCGTCGAAGTTGCGGACCGGGGAGGGACGCAGCACGGCTACAGGTTGCGGCCATGGCGCGATGCTTCGCTACCGCGGCCGATTCGAAGCGGCGGGCGGACAGAAAGGGAGGAACATGAGCGCGCTGAGACTTGAGGGGGTGAGCAAGCACTTCGGGGCAATCCACGCATTGAGCGATGTGTCGCTTTCGATCGAGCCGGGAGAAGTCATCGGCCTGATGGGGGATAATGGAGCGGGCAAGTCCACCTTGGTGAAGGTCATCGCTGGAAATTTTGCGCCGAGCGCAGGCGAGATCTTCATCTCGGACACAAGGGTCGAGTTCCACAAACCGCTGGATGCCCAGCGTGCCGGAATCGAGGTCGTCTATCAGGACCTTGCCATTTGCGACAACCTGTCGGCTGCCGCAAACGTCTTTCTGGGGCGCGAACTGACCAGGCGGATCGGGCCGATCCAGATCCTTGACTATGCGCGCATGCGGATCAGGGCCGGAGAGCTGTTCGCCAGGCTTAAATCCGAAACCCGGCCGCGCGATCTGGTCAAGCGCATGTCGGGCGGACAACGGCAGGCCGTGGCCATCGCCCGCGCCCTTCTCAGCGACGCGAAGATCGTCCTGATGGACGAGCCCACCGCCGCAATTTCGGTGCGGCAGGTCGCGGAGGTACTCAATCTCATACGTTATCTGAGCGATCACGGCATTGCCGTGGTGCTGGTCAGCCATCGCATGCCGGACGTGTTTCAAGTCGCCGACAGGATCGCCGTGCTGCGTCGCGGTCGTCTGGTGGCCAGCAAGAGGGCGGCGGATTCGTCGCCCGAGGAAGTTACCGGCCTTATCACGGGAGCAATCGAATTCGCATGAGCGACCAGGGAAAGAGAAATTCCGTACCGACCGCACATTCACTGGCTGAAGTTATCGATCAGTCAGAACATCGCGGTTTGCTATCGCGGCTCACCAGCCAGCAGACCTTCTGGGTCTTCATGGCTGCGATGCTGGCCTGCCTGGCGCTGTCGCTATTGACCGACACATTCGCCACCGAGCGGAACCTGTTCAATGTCTCGCGCAACTTCGCATTCGTGGCCATTATTGCTCTCGGCATGACCGCTGTGATCGCGTCCGGGGGCATAGATCTGTCGGTGGGATCTACGGTCGTGCTGTCGTCCATGACCGTGGCTGTTTTGATGTCGGCGGGCATGCCGTTCTGGATCGGTATTCCGGCGGCGCTGGGCGTTGCAATCCTTTTAGGCGCGGTGAACGGCATACTGATCGCCTATGCGGGCATGCCGCCTTTCGTCGTGACGCTGGGCATGCTGTCGGTGGCGCGCTCGCTCGCAATGGTCCTGTCCAATAACAAGATGATCTACCAGTTCGGTCCGGATCACGATCTGCTGCTGGCGCTGGGTGGCGGCTCCACCATGGGCCTGCCGAACCCGCTGATCGTCATGGCTCTTCTGGCTGGAGTAACGGGGTTCATCTTCAAATGGACCCGCTGGGGCCAGCACCTCTTCGCGATGGGTGGCAACGAGAACGCGGCCAAGCTTACCGGAATTCCCGTGCGGCAATTGAAGGTTTCCGTTTATGTATTCTCGGCGCTGACGGCCGGGATCACCGGGGTGCTGGAAGTGGGCTGGCTGGGCGGCGTCACAACCAATCTCGGCCAGGGTATGGAACTTTCGGTGATCGCTGCGGCCGTTATCGGCGGGGCCAATCTGGCAGGCGGCGTGGGCACGGCGTTTGGCGCGGTGGTGGGTGCGCTTCTCATCGAGGTGATCCGCAACAGTCTGATATTGCTCGGTATTAGCACCTTCTGGCAGGGCGCTTTCGTCGGGTCGTTCATTGTTATTGCTGTGGCTTTCGACCGATTTCGCAGCATCCGCCAGCAGGGTTGAGGACGGTGTCCCATCGCTATGGTGGCGGGTGCCCTCAAGCCGTCACTGCGCCGCCACGGGGGCTTCGACATCGGCGAAGCGCTGGGTGCCTGTCGATTGACGTGCGATCAGTTCGCACTCGACCTTGATTCGGCTTGGATTGGTGTGCAGGCCGCCGGCCGCGTCGATCAGCAATTCGGCAGCCGTGCGGCCCATCTCATAGAGTGGCAGCACGAGGGTCGAAAGCGGCGGGTGCGTATACTGCGCGATGTTGCGGTCGTCGAAGCCGATCACGGCGACATCGTCCGGTATTCTGGCGCCGAGCTGTTTCAATGCGTCGAAGCAGCCGACGGCCATCATGTCATTGGCGCAGAAGATGGCATCGGGTGGATTGTCCAATGCCATCAGCTCCAGCGTCATTTCATAACCCGCCGATGGCTCCCAATTGCCAGGGCGCACGAGAGCCGGATCAAAGGCGATATCGTTGCTGGCCAATGCCTGCTTGTAGCCTTTGAGGCGGTCACGGGCTGCGTCCACACCCTGCTGGCCATTGATGAAGCCGATCCGCCGGCGGCCGGACAGCAGCAGGTGTTCAGTCGCCGTGCGACCACCCAGGAGGTCGCCGGGCAGAACGCAGTGATGCTCGCGATGTTCGTCGTAGCAGTTCACCAGAACGATGCTCAGATCGGCAAGGGCGGAGGGAATCTGCACGAGCCGGGTCAGAATCGTCCCGTAGATCAGGCCGAGAATGGGCAGTTTCTTCAGCCCACCGATGATGTTGCTCTCAAGGTCCGCGTCGCCGTGGCTCACCACCATCAGCATATTGATGCCGTATTCGAGCGCCTTGTCCCGGGCGCCCTCGAAGGCCAGCGACATCCAGGGGTCGGTTGAGGTTTCATCGGCGACGAAAACGATGGTGGACTGCCCGCCCGGCGGCGCCTTGGTTCCCCGGCGAACAAACCGGTAGCCAAGTGCCTGTGCCGCTTCCAGCACCCGGCCCCGGGTCGCGTCAGCAAGCCGCGCGCCCTTCGTTCCGCTGAGGACCAATGAGACGGTGGCCTGGGAGACTCCCGCAGCGGCAGCAACATCCATCATTGTGGGGCGCCCCACACTCACTTGTCTCTTGGATTTGGACATAAGTCGATCATTTCCCCGTATAAAAAGACAACTGCCATGCGACTGTGAGAAATTCAACGCCGTTGGCTTCGATGGTTCCCTTGCCCAGCTTCTTCATACATCGTCCGCGATAATATTAAACCAAAAAATGAATTGACTTTGCAAAAGCATATTGCTGATATTAGCAAATATCAATCAGCGGGCTGCGGAGGCCGTGTTGTGGAGGACGAGGTGGAGGCCAAGTTCTTGGGAGGGAGCCCTTCCGTGCAGCAAGGTGCGGAGCAGGAGCATGCGTCCGGGCTGTCCGTGGCGCTCAAACTCCTGAGCGCCGGGCCGGTTGTCATTCTCATCGTGCTGTTGGTGATCCTCACCCTCAGCGTCCCCAATTTCTTCACGCCCCGAAACATCTCCAACATTCTGGCGCAGATCGCGGTGATTGCCGTTGTCGCGCTCGGCCAGCACCTCGTCATCCTGACCCGCGGCATTGATCTGTCGGTGGGCGCCAATCTGGCGCTGGCGACGGTGCTTGGAGCGCTGATGTTCCGGGTCACAGACAACGCATTCATTGTCATGGGCACCATGTTGCTTGCGGGGGCCGCAGTGGGCGCGGTGAACGGGCTGGTCTATGTCTACGGCCGTCTGCCTCATCCATTCATCATCACTCTGGCCACGCTCTCCATTGCGCGCGGCCTGGCGCTGGAGTTGTCGATCGGCCACACAACCATGCGCGGAATGCCGGCTACGATCACGGCCATCGGCGGAGGCACCAGCTACGGGGTTCCAAACTCGTTTTTCGTCGTCCTGGCCGTGGCAGCGCTTGTTTTTGTCATCGCGCGCTATGTGGTTTGGGGGCGCTGGATCTATGCGGTTGGGGGCCAGCCGGACGCCGCCCGTCGCATGGGCATTCCGGTCAATCAGGTTCTCGTCTCCACCTACATGATGTCCGGTCTCTGTTGCGGGGTCGGTGCCATCGTTCTCTCCGGGCGCGCCGAGGCGGGTTCGCCTCTCTATGGCAACCTGCTCGAACTCGATACGATCGCGGCCGTGATCATCGGCGGCGCCAGTTTTCTCGGCGGCCGTGGAAATCTTGGTCATGCGCTGGTCGGTGCGGTTATGATCGGCGTCATTCGCAACGCCCTCAACCTGCTTAACGTCAACCTCTATTTTCAGTTGATCGCCATCGGCGTGATCATCGTGCTGGCGGTCGAGTCGGATGTGCTGCGCAATCATCTTGAATCGCGTATGCGGGTGAAACAGGCGGGAGCTTTGGGATGAGCAAGCCCGTTCTGGAAGTGCGCGGCGCGCACAAGCGCTTCGGTGCGGTCCATGCTCTCAAGGGCGTCGGTTTTGTAGCCTGTCGGGGCGAGGTGCTGGCCCTGCTGGGAGACAATGGTGCCGGCAAGTCCACGCTGATCAAATGTGTCAGCGGGGTGCATGGGCTCGATGAAGGCGATATCCTGATCGAAGGCGAAAAAGTCGCCATCCGCACTCCCGCCGCCGCGCGCGGTGCCGGGATCGAAACGGTCTATCAGGATCTGGCGCTTTTCGACAACCTGACGCCGGCCGAAAATTTCTACTGTGGACGGGAACTATCGTTTCCGCGCTGGCTGCCGCGCGGCTTGCGGCTTCTTGCCAGCCGTAAAATGAACAGTGAAGCGGCCGCCGTCATCGACCGGCTCAAGGTCAAGCTACCCAGATTCGACGCCCAGGTGGCCCTCATGTCGGGCGGGCAGAGGCAGGCCATCGCTGTTGCCCGTGCGGCTGTGTTTGCCCGCAAGGTTGTCATTCTCGACGAGCCCACGGCCGCTCTCGGCCTGCGTGAAAGCCGCAAGGTTCTCAACCTCATCGCCCAGCTGCGGGACGAGGGGAACGCGGTGATCCTGATCACCCACAATATGGAGCATGTCGTTGAACTGGCCGACCGCGCGGTGGTGCTGCGGCAGGGGCACAAGGTCGGCGAAATCGAAAAGCCCAACCGGTCCAACCAGCAGGATCTGGTGGCGATGATCGTCGGGGCTGAATGAGGAGGTTCGCCTGCCGGGCCTCCGGCGGCGGAGCGGTCGCATGCAAGAGGCATTCATCAACGGGAGGACTATCATGAAACTCGTACGACTATTGGGATGGCTGGCGCTGGGGAGCTCCATCGCCTTCCCGGCAATTGCCGCAGACGTGAAACTGGGCTTCATCACCAAGTTCCCGGTGCCGTTCTTCGCCACGATGGAAAATGCAGCCAAGGCCTATGCCGAGGCCCATCCGGGTGTTGAAATCATCTATGGGCAGGGCGCATCGGCCACCGACATCGAAGGGCAGATCGCCCTGATCGAATCGATGGTTACCCAGGGTGTCAAGGGGATCGCCATCACCCCCGTGGACCCGACAGTCACGTCAGCACTCGACAAGGCCATCGCCGGCGGCGTGAAAGTGGTGCTCATGGATAACTCCATCCCCGGCTGGGAGAATGCCGCCGCGCTGGCCACCACCGACAACTACAATGCCGGCAAGATTGCCGGAGCCTATCTGAAGTCGGTGCTTTCCGCCGGCGATACGCTCGGCATCCTGGAGGGAGTACCGGGCGTTCCGGCGCTTGATGATCGCGTCAAGGGTATGCTGGAGGGGTTGGACGGTCTTGCCGTGAACGTCGTCGGTCGCAACGGCACCAATTGCACCGAAGAACTCGGCATCTCAGTGGCGGAAGATCTGCTCACGGCCAATCCGGACCTCAAAGCGATCTATGCGGCCTGCGGCCCGCCGGCCGCCGGTGCTGCGCGCGCCATCAAGAATGCCGGCATCGCCTCTGACAAGATCGTCCTGGTCGGGTTCGATTTTTGCTGTGGCGAAGAGGAGGCGCTGACCGCCGGTATCGAAGATGCCTCCGTCGCGCAGTTCCCGGCCAAGATGGCTGAACTAGGCGTTGACGCGCTCGTTCGCGCGATTGCGGGCGAGGACGTTCCCAAACTTATCGACTCGGGCGCGGCTCTCGTTACGCCGCAAAACATGGCCGACTTCAAGTAGGAGGGCCAATCGGAGAAGGGCCGGCGTCACCAGTGCGGCCCTTCTCTTACAGCCCCACACCGAAGTTGCTGTCTTTTTTGCTCGTAGGTGACAATCAAGCCGAGTTACAGACGAACCGTCGGATTACCAGCAAATCGAAGGCGATTTAGTTCCATAATTATCCTTATGTGATACACGCATAACGATTATCGAAATTTTTTAACACCAAAAAGTGGCAGTCGACAGTGCTAATTCCGAAGCTGTCCGGGACAGAACTTGTAAAACCATCACCGCCGGATTCGTGCTCACGTGTCACCGTAGCGCCCAACCATACGACGCAACTGTGTGTTCTGCTCAAGCAGTTTCGCAGACAGCTGCAATCGAAGACTTTTGATCTCAAGGTCTAGCTCAGCGGCCTCGTCAACGGCCGTCTTCTTCGTCGCTATTGGCTGTTCTAATGCTGTCTTGACTACCGTCCGCTTGCCGAGGTTTTCTCGCGCTTGAACCGCCGTCGCCCGTCGCCCGCTTGATCTGGTGGTAAGGGTGTCTGTCCCGCTTTTCCCATCGATAGTCTTTATGGCCGGCGCTACTGGTCCGGGCCGGTCCTGTCCCTCCGGAGCAACGTTATCTGCCACTTGCGAAGGCACGGGATCGGTTTGTGCCGACGGTAAGGGTTGCTGAGCGTCTGCCTCGGTGGAAGCGGGCTGCCGGTCTGTGTTGTTCCCGTCAGCGGTCGATTGAAGGTGCGCTTGCAGTTCCCTTTGCTGCGCATTGAGTTGCTCGAACAAATCAACCTGCGGGTCAGATGTCGGCACGGCCTCATCGACCGATGCAACGGTTTCATCTGACTTGCGGCGTGATGCAAAGCCCTTGATTAGTTGCCATGGTGATCTCATCGATGTCTCCCGACTCGTTTCCTGGCCCCATAGTACCGAGCGGGAGACCGGGCTTGCAATGCGAGCCCAGTCTTTAGTCGTGAAGCGGCTTTACATCGGCCGCTGCCGGCGATCGTCTACGATCAAGCCAGCCCGAGCTTTTTACGGAGATCAGCGTTTTCGGCGCGGAGTTTGCCGGAAAGCTCCTTACGAAGCTTCTGGTTTTCTTCTTCGAGCTTCAGAAGATCGGCAAAACCGTCCGTATCAACCGGCGCGGCCGCGACTTTCGGCGTGCGCTTGGCGGGCTGAGCCTTCGCAGCCCTCGCCTTCTTTGCGGGAGCTGGTGCCTTCGCGGCCGGCTCGGCTGCAACAGGCACACTGGTCGCCACTGCTTTCTTTGCCGGACCGCGAGTCTTCTTTACCGGCGTGCTTACCGAAGTGTCAGCAACAGCTTCCGCAGCGGCTTTTGGCTTCCGCGGTGCGCGCGTCTTCTTTTCTTTTGTCTTCGGAGAAGCTTCAGTGGACGCCGTATCGACTGCAGGAGTAAAGTTCGTATCATCAGCCATTGGTAGATCCTTGAGTAGGGAAAATCGTTCACGACCGTTTTAAGTCGCTGTCAATATGCACAGAATATTATTTCGAGTTTATTGACAACGAATTTCAACGCGTTTTTCACCCAACACGGGGAAGCTCTGGGTAGCCACCTTGCCCACGAACACTACTTCACGGACATGTTTGGCATTAGCTCACAACTGATCCGCGGGGTGTCTTGCAAATCGAGATCAGGGCACTCAAGTACCCGTGCCGATCCCATTGTCAGTCCGCCATCAGATCAACTTCCGGGACCGCCGCGATAGGGGCCGGTTTGTTACTGAACTATCGGCGAAACACTCATTGGGATCCATTAATTCTCGATAAATCGACGCGCGGATCAGCGCTCGCAGGGTGGTTCCCGTGGCTGGTCATATCCATCGCGGGGGTGGCCGGCGTAGACCGGGCATCATCGGGGTTCCCAGCAGCGCCCGTCTCCGCCTTCTCGGGGTCCGGTTCGAGGAACACGGACTTACCCTCGAAGTAACCCGTCTTCCAAGCATAAATGGCGTCATCGAATGCCTCCGGCGGCTCTGATCCATACCATTTCGTGACGATACGATAGATCTTCGCGAACAGACCGGTCCCCACACGAATATTTTCGCAGGCGTCGATGAGGTTGACCTTCAGCTCGGAGGCTTCGTTCACGCCGATCCCGGCTGGATATTGCGTAACTCCAACCCTGACGACCGCATGGCCGACATATTTTGACACGATCGCCATCGCCTCCTCGCTCGTCCTCGCAACGGGCACAAGAATGAGTCGATCGCCGGATCTCACGGTAACCGCCAGCGGGTTCGCGGAACCGGCCTCAGCAATGAACCGTTCGATGATGGCGGGCTTCAGGTGTGGATCCGCGCATATGGTGATCAAGGCAGGATCAAACATAGATGTTCCACAAGGCTCACGTGTTGAAGGAAACGACGATGGGGGTGTTGAACAGAGCGGCCCAGGCGAGCGCACTCGTGCGTTGAATTTCGACGATTGAGGTGCCGGCCGTCCACCAGCCGTTCCCGCTTGCGACGATTACATCAGGCTCATGAAACATCGACTGCAGGACCGGCCACGTGAGCAGCTGCTCGTAGCAAATCAGAGTGGCGACGCGCGCGCCGGCCACGGTGACGATCGGATTGGCGAAGAAGTTGGCCCGGGTGCCGCCGCTTCTTCCCATCCAGGCCAGCCATGGCTGCCACATGGACACGGGTACCGGCATACGCTCGCGATAATTCGGTGATCCGCCATCCCGGTTCATTGAGACCATGACGTTGTCGTAACCGGCAGGATCAACCACCGAAGCCCCGGCGAACACCGTGACATCGCTTCCCTCCAGAGCTGTTCGCCAATATCGTTCCATCGTCGGCGTCCAGAAGCCCATCGCGCTCTCGGGAAGAACAACTACCCGAGCTCCGATTGCAGCTTCCGCTCGCACTGCCCTGACAAGTAACCGTTGCTGCTCAAGATCAAAACTGCGGCCCATTGATGGGCCAAGAAGCGTGTGGACACCCACCCAGCCTTTCGGCAAGGAAGGAGGCTCCCAGCATGAGGCTGACCAGACCCAAAGGCCTCCCAAGGCTACGACGACGATCGGCCATTGTCTCGTCGTTAGGGCGAGCATGCCGGTCGCGGTCGCAAGAAGACCGATCCAACTCCAGCCGGGAAACAACACGCCCGCGGCCGTCAGTGGGTGCGCCCATCCGACGACGCCGAACGGTGGGAGGATCATCAGGACCGAAGCGATTGCATAGCCCGCGCAACGCCGTCCACCAGATCGCCGCATCCAACAAACGGTGTGAACGACCACAAAGCCCGCGGCCGCAATCAGCCACAATCCGTGACGGTGCACTTCCCCCGAGCCATAAAAGTTGACGACACCCTGTGGCAGGCCCCGCGATGCGGCGAGAAAATAGGCCGCAGCGATCATAACTGCTGCAGTGCGCGTAGGCGCAAGTGACCACAGCAAAGGGAAAAGGAGCGCCAGTGGTAGGAACAGGACTTGCCCGCTCCAACCGCATGTACCGACAAAAACCGCCCCTGCGACCAGACCGATGGAGGTGAGTGTTTCACGGCACATAGGTGAACACCTCTTGCGCGAGGCCAAGCACCCCGCTTTGGGGAATGGGGCCGAAATAGCGGGAGTCATAGGACCCAACAAAACCCGAGTGCAGGAACAGGAACCCGCGCGGAATAACGCCGCCTGCGAATTCAGTGAGAGGACGCCCCTGCCCGTCCCTCGTCACAGTAAGAGAGCGCGGCAGCAGAATGCCATCGATCTTGACCGAACCATTGATCTCGACGCGCTGGCCGGCGGTCGCCGCAACAGTTTTGATAAAAGGACCAGATCCTCCGGGGCAAAGTCCGTCGCGCAGATAGCCGCGCGCTTTGGCCGATCTGAAGACATCGTTGTCCGGCGGGCAAATGAATACCCGATCGTCAACACGAACACCCCGGGTGAGAGGCTGAATGCGCCAGAGCCCCAGAGGATAGCTCGGCGTCATATTGATCCTATAGCCACCGAACCAGCCGGCCGCTAGGACCAAGACCGCAATGGTGACAGCGAATGACAATAGCTGCAGCGTTGCTTTCGTCTGAGGCCTGATTTCCACAACTATCATTTCAGGCCGAGCCCCAACCGGTGGGCCAGACGTATGGTCTCCGATTGCTTCTGTGCTTGCGTCGAACGTTCGTGGCCCGCCAGCTTTTGTGCAGCCCGCATCGCCGGCCACGCAGCGTTGATCGCTGCGGCCTGAGCCGGGCTCATGCCCGCCGTCAATTCGCGGAACGTCTGCCCGCTGGTATCCTTTGCCGCGCTCCCAAGCAGGGCGCGCTCGCCGAACCGCTCGGAAACCGCTTTGCCAAACGCGTCGATTTCCACCTTCGCCTCGCGGTTGCTCAGTGCAAAAGCAAGGGCTGCCGGAAGATCGTTGCGATCGATTGCGTCGCGCACCCATTCAAGGATCACGCTGGCGGTTGGCGAGAGTGCCGGAATCTTCGTGGCGACCCGCAGGCGGCTAGCACGTTCCTCTGCTTCATGCTTGTGTTCGGCTTCCGCTCGCGCGCGGAGATAGCGTTCAATACCGCGTGTGAGAGCCGGCACGTTATTCTCGGCCTGAACGCGTGCCTGCTTGTCCGCCTTGCTGGACAACAACCCGGTTTTACCGCGCAGCGCGCCGAAGCTTTCCGGCTTTTCAATAAGGGTCGCCAGCGTGGTTTTCCGAGCGGCCGGATCGATCAGTACGGCATCGACATTGACGGCCTTGAAGGCGGCTTCAGGATCCACGAAGACAAGGCGGAAGCGGGCGGATACATCGTCCCAGATCTTCGTCAGACCGGGATCTGCGGCAAGCTTGTCCTCAACGGTATCGGACAGGGATTTCGGGAACGTCGTGATGCCGGAGATCATCGGGCGAGCCTCCTTCGTTGTTTGGTTTGTGGTGGCGGCTTGTCGATCGAAAACACCGAGTTTCCTGCCGATGGCAAAAAGCCGGTTGCCCAGATTAACGAGTCTTGAGCTCTGCCGGACGGTCCATTTCAGCCGGTCGGATACAAGCGCGCGGGCGACACGGGCGATGTGCAGGCCGCGGCTTTCGGCATAGGCAAGGGCGGCGCGATAGAAGCGGCCGTGCTGGTAGTCGAGGGTCGTTTCCTTGGCGCGGCGCCGCGACAGGATTGAGATCAGTCCGCCTGCCTTGTCGAAGGAGCGGCGACCAAAATAGAGCGCCACATCTTCACGGTGACGGGTGAGCGCCACATAGGTGAGATGCCGGTCGAGCGAGAGTGAGGCCAGCACCTTGACGCGATCGACGGTGGCACCCTGGCTCTTGTGCACCGTGGTGGCGTAGCCATGATCGACATGGCGGTAGAACCGTTGATCGACTTCAACGATACGGTGATCGTCGCCCTCACCCACCCTTGCCACAAACCGCGTTGGACCAGCCTCAACGATCCGGGCAAGCATGCCATTCTTGACGCCGAGCGATCCCTCGTTCTTGAGAAAGACGATCTGATCGCCAGCGGCGAAGCGGCGATCGCCATCTTCTGTTCGAAACAGATGTCCCACGTCGAGAATGCCATGCGTGACCAATCTCGCCCTTGCCATCTCGTTGAGCATGCGCACGTCGCGGCGCAGATGCGCGAGGATCAGCGTCGTCCCGGTTGGATCATAATCTCGGCTCCAGTCATCAATCAGATTGCCGACAGCCTGCGCTTTCAGCTCCGAACCGAGGACCTTGCCGTTCTGGCGATAAGCAGAGAGCGCCTCTGCCACCCTGCCCCGCGCCAGATCCAGCGAGGCGTCGCGCATCCATTGTTGCCGCTGACGATAGATCGTCTCCAGCTCGGCATAACCGATCCGATCCGCGATGGTGCGGAAAGCCGCACCGGCCTCAATCGGCTGCAACTGCTCTGGGTCGCCGACCAGAACGATCTTGGCGCCGGTCCTTGTGGTAGTCTCAACGAACAATGCCATTTGCCTCGACGACACCATCCCAGCTTCGTCGAGGACGAAGATGGTCCGGTCGTCAAGACGATCATTGCCCCTCTGCCAGCGCAGTTCCCACGACGACAGCGTGCGCGAGATGATGCCCGCTTCCTTCTCCAGGCCTTCTGCGGCCTTGCCCGCAAGAGCACCGCCGACGACGCGATAGCCGCCCGCTTCCCAGGCCTCGCGTGCCGCCTTCATCATCGTCGTCTTTCCGGCGCCGGCGCGGCCAACAATCGCTGCGATCCGCCGGTCAGCAGCCACGTATTCGATGGCAGTTCGTTGTTCGTCGGAGAGCTTCGAATGGCGCTGGAACACAGCGTCGAGGACCGGGCGCTTGATTTCGAATGTGCGGCGCTCGGAAAGCCAGACCGCGCGCCGGGCCATTTCCGCCTCAAGCATGATCAGTTCGCGCGTCGTGTGCTTTGACGGCAGCCTGGAGCCGGTCGCAAAATCCATGCGCTCGGCGTCCAGGCGGACGACCTGGGGATTCTGCAGGATGCGCGCCATCAATTGCTGGAAGGTACCGGCATCGTCGATGTACCGGTGCAGTATCTTGGCGATATCACGCTCGGAGAAGACAGACATTTCCCGAGTGATCAGATCGAGGACGATGTCCGGGCGATCGACGATACGCCTTGCATTTTCGGCCCTAGCTTCCTCATGGATCCGCAGCCGATCAAGCTCCGGATCCCTGCCCTCGGACTTCGCCTGGCGCTCAATGGCTTTCACGGCAACGCCGATATGGATTGTCGGGACGATGTCGATACCGCGCTCGGCGTAGGATCGCCCATCGACCCGAATGTCGAAACCGGCGAGAGCGAGATGCCGGTTCTGGCACTCGTACCAACGTTGGCGTTGCTCGATCAGATCGCTCTTCTCGCCGGACCAGAGCCTGTATACGATCTTGCCGGCGGGATTGCGAAGCGGCTGACCGTCCTCGCCGATCAACGCCACCTTTTTTGCACCGAAACCGCCTTCGCTGAGCGGCCGCAACGTCGTCATCAAATGCACATGCGGATTGCCCGGTTCGTCGTGATAGACCCAGTCCGCCACCTGTCCCCGCGCCAGAATCTGATCGGCAACGAAATCGCGCATCAGGGCGATGTTCTGCTCGGCAGAAAGCTCGACCGGCAGAGCGATGATGAACTCGCGGGCGAACTGGGCATCGGCGCGTTTTTCGGCTTGCTCGACCCTGTTCCAGAAGGCTTCGACGGCACCGGCGACCGAGCGGTCGGAAATCAGCGTCCGAACCCAGGCTGGCGGGTCCGGCGGGAGCAGGAACTCCTCGTGAATCAGCCCACGCTTGTTCGAATAGTCGACGACCCGCGCCTCGCCTTCATGTTCCATCCTGGCGCAGTGGCGATAGGCGGCCGACAGTACCGCGCTGCGGCCCTCGCCGCGACCGATGATCTGGGCTGTGAAATGCGTGATCGCCAAGCCGGCCATCTCCCGAACGAATAGACACATCGTGTTCGCCGGGAGCGGAGGCCCACAAAGGGCCGAAAAGCAGAGCGTCGCATCGCGACGTATAACTGCGCCCTTGGATCCGCTCTCGTCGAGCGGCGGGATGATGGACAGCGGTGTTGGCTTCGCCAACTCCCAAATTTGCGACTGGCGCTAAGCGCTCAGACGCGCAATGCCTCTAATTTACAGGGAGAAACTTGCGAGAAGGAACGACCGGGATGAAAAAGCCTTCGTCAAAGATCAGGGCAGAAATCGTCAAGCTTCAGGAACAATTGAAGCAAGCGGAAACGCGGGATGCCGAACGTATCGGCCGGATCGCACTGAAAGCGGGGCTTGGCGATATCGAGATCGACGAGGCTGAACTTCAGGCTGCGTTCGAAGAGGTGGCGACGCGGTTTCGCAAAGGGCTTGGGAAAAGGTCGGTATCAGCGACGGCGGCGATCTCAACTGGCGAGGCTTCGGACGGGCGTGGCGAGGGCTGAGCGCATGGTGCGTAGATCGATATCTGACGCCCGCAAGAAGGACACGCGGGAGAAAATCGAACTCGGCGGCCTGATTGTCAAAGCCGGTCTTCGCTACGAAAAGCGCGCGCTCCTGCTCGGCCTGCTGATCGATGCGGCAAACCGTTTGAGAGCCGACGACAATGAGCGCCTTAGACTGATGGCGATCGGCGCGGCGGCATTCGGCGATGACCGCGCGTAGAGCCGTCATGTTTTTGACGCCGATCGTTTTAGTCGTTGGCACCTGCATCACGCTGACCGGTCATGAGGCCGCTCTTGCTGCCCTGGGAAAAACTGCGGCTGCGCAACAATTTCTGGGCAGAGTTGGCATTGCCCTGCCTTATTTTGCGGCCGGCGCCGTTGCAGTGATGTTCCTGTTTTCAGCCGCGGGCGCCGTCTATATCCGAACAATAGCCCTTGGTGTGATGGTCGGAACCGTGACGGTCGTCACGCTGGCAATCGTCCGCGAAGTTGTCCGTCTTGCAGCGTTCTCAGGCCAGATTGCATCTGGTCAATCGATCTGGAGTTATCTCGATCCCGCCGCGATGACTGGAGCGACAATCGCCGCACTATGCGGTCTGTTCGGATTGCGAGTCGCCCTGAAGGGAAATGTCGCTCCTGTGTCCGCCGCGCCAAAGCGCGTCAAGGGCAAACGCGCTGTCTATGGCGATTCCAATTGGATGGATTCTGCCGTTGCCGCACAATTGTTTCCACCCACAGGTGGCATCGTCGTGGGAGAAGCTTATAGGGTCGACCGCGACGGCGTTTCCACTGCAGCATTCCGAGCTGACGACGCCACGACCTGGGGCGCAGGCGGACGAGCACCGTTGCTCTGCTTCGACGGTTCGTTCGGCTCATCACATGGCATCGTATTTGCCGGATCGGGCGGCTTCAAGACGACATCGGTCACGGTCCCGACGGCCCTGAAGTGGGGCGGCACGCTCGTAGCGCTCGATCCGTCAAATGAAGTCGCGCCCATGGTGATGAAACATCGCATGCGCGCCGGCCGCGAGGTTCATGTTCTCGATCCCAAGGCACCGGAGAACGGCTTCAACGCTCTCGATTGGGTCGGTCGGTTTGGCGCCACCAAAGAAGAGGACATTGCCGCGGTGGCGTCGTGGATCGTCAGTGACAATCCGCGTCAGAACGCCGTTCGAGACGACTTTTTTCGTTCCTCGTCACTGCAGCTTCTGACAGCCATCATCGCCGACGTCTGCCTGTCGGGAAACACGGAGGCGGAAAACCAGACCCTGCGTCAGGTTCGTGCCAATCTGTCGGAACCCGAGCCCAGACTGAGAGCTCGTCTTCAGGACATCTACGACGAGTCCAAGTCGACATTCGTGAAAGAAAATGTCGCGCCGTTTATCAACATGACGCCGGAGACATTCTCGGGCGTCTATGCCAATGCGGCAAAGGAAACGCATTGGCTTTCGTATCCAAACTATGCGGCACTGGTATCCGGTTCAAGCTTCAAGACGGACGATCTGGGATGCGGCACGGTCGATGTCTTTATCAATCTGGACCTAAAGACGCTTGAGAACCATGCGGGGATTGCCCGCGTCATCATAGGCTCTTTCCTCAACGCGATTTACAACCGAGACGGCGACATCAGCGGACGTGCGCTCTTTCTGTTGGACGAAGTCGCAAGGCTCGGATATTTGCGCATT
Source organism: Rhizobium herbae (assembly GCF_017873135.1). Classification (GTDB taxonomy): domain Bacteria; phylum Pseudomonadota; class Alphaproteobacteria; order Rhizobiales; family Rhizobiaceae; genus Pararhizobium; species Pararhizobium herbae. The sequence goes on from NZ_JAGGJV010000011.1 coordinate 23,927, forward strand.
CTCGAGACAGCACGCGATGCAGGCCGGAAGTACGGGATTACGCTCATGATGCTCTATCAGTCGATCGGTCAGATGCGCGAAGCGTACGGCGGGCGCGACGCAACGTCGAAATGGTTTGAGAGCGTGTCATGGGTTTCATTTGCGGCCGTCAATGACCCGGAGACTGCGGATTATATTTCGAAAAGATGCGGCATGACGACCGTCGAGGTCGATCAAATCTCGAGAAGCTCCAAGATGTCGGGATCCTCCCGGACCCGTTCCAAGCAGTTGTCGGCGAGGCCGCTTATTCAGCCGCACGAAGTGCTGCGCATGCGCACCGACGAACAGATCGTCTTTACAGCAGGAAATCCACCGCTCCGATGTGGGCGAGCGATCTGGTTCAGGCGAATGGATATGATTGCATCCGTGGGTGAGAATCGGTTTCACAAGAGTGGCCTGACATCACAAACGTGAATCTATTCGCTAAGTCCGATTCAAAACTCTGATTGGACGCCGGAATCTAAACGCGCGATTCTGCGCAGATGATCGTTCAACCCTATCACCTCTATGTCGAGCGTGTCGTGCCGGAGAAAAACATGGCACGATTCTATGCCCTCGCCGTCCAACAGACATTGTTTGGAGAAGTACTGTTGGTGCGCAGCTGGGGCAGGATCGGAACGCACGGGCAAAAGAAGGTGCATGTCTTCAATGAGGAGAAGCATGCCGTCGGGCTTTTCCTCGAACTCGTTCGCAAAAAGCGAAAACGCGGCTATGGGCCGAAACCACCTGTGGAAATCCGACAAATCTCGTATGCGTCATCGCAGTGCGTCAATGACAAAGCCTCCCCAAGCTGACAGGGATTCCGTCTTGTTAGATGATACGAGGGAATTCCATGACCACCACCAATGAAATTGCCGACAAGATCGCGGCCGACAACAGCCTGACCAAGGTCCAGGCCAAGGGCATCGTCGAGGCCGTGTTCCAAGCGATCGCCAGCGCGGCGAGCACCGACGCTGAAACCTCCATCCCGGGATTTGGAAAGTTCAAAGTGAAGGCATCGCCGGAACGCGAAGGTCGCAATCCCGCCACCGGCGAAAAGATGACAGTTGCTGCTTCGAAGAAGCTGACATTTGCGCCCGCAAAGGCGCTCAAGGATGCACTGAACAAGTGATCCCCAAAAGGGAGAGCCCCGCCTTTCGGCGGGGCCTTCGTTGCTATCAGTCCCGGTTCGGCCGGGACCAGATGAGGGAGAGGCCTTCCTCGCCTTCGACCTCGATCAGGGTTGCGTAGATCGGGGCCGGGAAGCTCGGGTCGTCGAGCTTGACCGAGAGGTACTCGCGGCCTTCGTTCGAGGTCTTTTTCCACCCGGCGCCGAACTCGACATTGCCTGCGAGGATGCGGAAGTCCGGACCCTTTTCGGTGGTGCGCTCGACTGCGCGGACCGTTGCCTTGACGTTGAGGTTGAGGGTCTTGATGGTGCCGTTGAAGCCGTTGCCGGAAGCGGTGAAAGAGCCGATAGTTGCCATTGTCCTATTCCTTTTCTGTTGTTCGGGCCGCGCCCACCGCGGCCTCGATGGCTGTCGATCAGACCGGGGACGATTGGCCTGCACCTGAAAGGCCGAAACGACAGTGGAGGACGGCCAATGGGGAGGCTTTCTTGCCGCGCGAGGAATGGGCGCTTCGGCGCACAGGGGAAGAAAACGAGCCGGCCGTTGCGGATGCCGATCGAGCCGAGCTTCCGCTCGGCGGTCTTCGGTCAGACATGCCCCATCGAGACCGCAGTGGGTGAGCCAGTGGCAGTTCGAAAGGAATACGGCAATGGCGCCATCGAGCGGTGACCGGTAGGAAACGACCTGCTCCACGCTCCAGCACGCCAAGCTCACAAACGCCAGGCTTGATCCCTCGCCTCGATGCACTTGCGGGGTTGGCTCAAGCTGTCTCTCGCCGCGTTGTCGATATGCCGAATTGCAAGCTTTCGATTGCATGGCCGCTTCATCGCAAAAAGCACGCGCCGCAGATCACGTTGATCTTTCAACCGGGTTTCAGTGCGATGGCTGAGGCCCGACTGCTGGTTCGCCCTGCGGCTTGATGTCGGTGACGTCGCCCGAAGAGACGGGACTTCCGGGATGGATCATAGTGGCAGCTTAAATCCAGGGGATAAGCAACATAGAATGCCCGTTTTCGCGGGCTGACGATCCCGGATTTATGTTGCCATCTGTCCCAATCCGGGTGACCGTAAGGATGTATCGAGACAGACGACGTGCGTGGCTTACCGCTCTATCGAGTGAGCTCAAAGTGACGGCTGCTACTGGCGCTATCGGAAGCGGCTGATTTCTATCAGGGATTTCCGGCGTGCGACGAACTCCCGAAGCAGGGGGAGGAAAAATGCCTTGCTGAACCGGCCGAGCGGCGGTTCTGGTTCAAGATAAAATGAGCGCCCGATCACATCGCTGTTGAACTCATCGAGGATGATCCAAAGCCGGAGATCGGCATCCAGCCCTGCTCGTCGCTTTTCAATCGAGGGAATTTCAGTGGCGAAGCGTGCCTTGTCGGGCTGCTTCGTGGTGATCGGAAAGAACAACGCCAGATCACCGTCGGGCCGGGGAATCCGGACGCCGACCGCAACGGGCCGATTTTTCCGGCCCTCGGTCTCGCCTTTGCCGCTTTCTCGCGCCCAAAGATAGGGATAGCGAACGATCGCCGCGGTCTGGATGTCGTCATAACCGCTCACCGGCCAGCCTCATCGCTGTCGGCATAGGCGCCAACCGCTGTCTCGAACTCGCCGAACAATTCATCTGGCATGGTTTCGAGCGTCATGGCAGACCGGGCATCGGACTGGCGCATCAACCGATCGTAGTCCTCGATGTTGAGCAGCACCAGACGCGGCTTGTTGCGCTGGGTGATCGTCACGGGATGGCGAAGCGCCTCGGCGATGATGTCGCCGGACTTTCGTGAGAGATCACTTGTCGTATAAGAGCCTGGCGTGTGGGGCATGCTGATCTCCTGGGGTGTCGCATCGAAGGACGTATAACACACTTACGACCGAAAATCCAGCATATACAGCATTTCTGTATATGCTGGATTTAGATCTGCCTCGCGGCCGCCTTCTTGCCCGCCTAGGTTGGGACCGTTCATTGCCGTGATCGAGGCATTGGCCGTGAGATAACCGCCGTCGCAGAAGAGCGTCACAAAATAGCGCGTGACATCGAGGTAAGGATGACCACCAACAAGCGCCCCCTCCGACAACGGCGCTCGCCCATACTGCGTCATGCTGGCGAAATGCTCACCGGGATGATCGCCGGATGGCATCATCCAGCGCTGGGTCTTCAGTGGGGCCACAGCGTCCTGAGACCCCCGGCCTTCATGGCGGCGGCAATCTCGACAGTCATCCGGGCGTCGTACATTTCGATCGGCGGGTCTGCCGATCGAAAGCCGAGGCGTGCCGACAGGAGGGCAGTTTCGCCTTTTCCGCATGGCGATCCGCAAACCGTAAAGTTCGCCAGAGCGGCCCATTTATGTCGGTCAATCGCGGGGATGTATTTGGTATCACCCCGTTTCGTCGCCAAGCAGGCGACGACCAGCAATCGGGAGGAGGAATGGAGCGTCGTCATCAGGCTGCCTCGCTCTCTTCAGACACCAGAGGCTGGAGGCCGTGCAGATAATTCACAGCGCGTTGCGCATGCGCTGCCGCCTGAAAGATCGCTTTGCGGTCATCGGCAAGTACACGCAACCACGACTGTAGGTATGATGCGTGGTCGGGGCGCGGCTCCAGTTCCGGGACGACCCCGAGATCTGCGCATAAAAAGCAACTTCCTAGCTCCGCGATCAGCTCTTCGCGTGCACGCTCAGACTTGTCCTTCGAGTAGCGCGACAGATCCCGATCGAGTCGATGCTTGGCTCCAACCCAGTGAATGTGTTCATGACCCAGGGTGGCGTAATAAGATTCAACATCCCGAAAGGTTTCGATCGGCGGCATCTGGATGATATCGAGGCCCGGAGCAAAGAAGGCCTTGTTGCCACCATGGCGGACCACGGCTCCCGTTGCCGCGAAAAATGCGTCCGCTTTAGCAATGCGATTGACGTCCATCTTGGGATTTTCGGTAAGAGAGGGCAGGTATCCATCGGGCAGGTCGTCGATCTGTTCGAGATTGAAGACCGTGTAGGCTTTCAAAAATGGAATTTCGCGCGCTACCTCGTCGCCATTGTCCGCCGTTTCCGTCCTGCTGACGCGGTTGGCATAAACGACGGTCGAACCGGTCTCGCCCTTGCGGACATGGGCGCCGAGTTCGGCTGCCTGACGAAATGTCATCCATGTCGGAGAGCGGAAACCGCGCGAGACCGTTTCCGACCAGAGGAGCAGAACATTAATGCCGGAATAGGGCTCGCCATTGTGGCGCAATGGACGGGTAATGCGACCTTCCATATGGCCCGCGCTCCAGGGCTGCACCCAAGGGCGGACGCCCTCCTCCAGCGAGGCGATGATGCGGTCTGTGATTTTCGAATAGATGTCGACGCGCGTTTCCTGATCGCTCTTCCAGCGTTCCTGTCTCATTTTCTTCTCCTCGCTTCGCAGACCGCGCCCACCGCGGTCCGTCACGGCGGTCGAAGAGCGCAGGCCGGCGACGGCGCACCCGAGGTCATCTATCCGAAGAGTGGGAGTCGTGAGATCCGGGCCGAAACGCAGTGGAGGACGGCTTGCCGTTGCGCCGGCACCCAGCCGGCCGAAGCTAGACCGCGATCCGGAACGGACCGCATGGGCGCTATATGTCCACGCACAAAAAGCCGGCGCCTTGTGGCGCCGACCGTTTCGACCGCGGGAGGGATGCGGGGCCGAAGCCCCGCGATCCTGCTATTCGAAAGCTGCCATCTGGGCGCTGGCGGCCTTTTGATCGACAGATGCGCCAGATTGCTCGACCGTGCGCTCGTAGGGCTTCCAGCTTTCCCCGGTGATGTCCTCGTAGGCGCAGACGGCGCCTTCGGCGGCTATTCGGAGCACGTGGGCCTGCAGGCCCATGTCGGCGGCGAATTCACGCTTGCGCTGTGCCCTGCTGTCGAACCCCACAGGACCTTCAAGGTCCTCGTCGCGATAGTCATTGGAGAGTTTGGTGGTGAGGTCGCGAGCTTCAGTGACCGATCGGCTGTAGAATTGTCCGGCGCCGTAAGCCGAGCCGACGAAGGACCCGACGATGCGCTGCATGTGGATCTGCATGGCCTTTTCGGCAAGGCCGTCTTTCAGCGCCTCGGCGCTCTCGATCAGTTGGCCGCGATGGAGGTCGCGAATGCCGTCACTGTCGATGACGGCAAGGCCGAAGCTTTCGGAGATGCGTAGCGCCTGGGTGGTGTCCGGGCAGGCGTGCCTGACCATTTCGAGGGTGGTGGCGCGCTGGGACTTTGCGGGACGAGCCTTTTGGTTGGAACGGTGAGTAGTGGCCATGATGGGATCCTTTCGAGCGATGTTTCAGCGAAGCCCGCGGGGTTGCCGGTCGTTTGTCCGGCTCTGTTCCTCGGGTGCGGTCGAAAGGACATGGGCGCCAGCGGCCCGGCCCAAGGTCAGGGCGCTGCAGGCTGAGCAAGGTAGGTCTGCGGATGGAGGCGGTCCGCGTCAGCGGCCTGCGACAGACGCGGGCCTGCCTTGCGAAGACGCGGTGATCCTGCCGCAACGCGGCGCGGTACGCGGCCTTTGACCGGGACGCGCCCATGTCAGACCGCAGCAAAACCGAGGAGCAGGACCGGACCTATGGCTGGCTCCAGGTGGATCTTAAGTAATCGGGCGAAAGGTTTCAAAATGGCCTGGCATCAATCCGGCCGACGGCAGGCTCGCTTCCCCGTTTCATGGCAGCCGCCAGTTTCGTCAGGCCTGCCCACCACATACGTGGAGGTGCCTCGAGGGTTGCTATGCGCCAGACACAAGAAGTGGGATGGGCAGTGTCGCATTCGCCTCATCGAGGAGGTCGAACGTGTATCGTCCTTGCGCATCGACGTCGACCGAATAGCTCAAACGATCCCGCACCCGATTGTCTTCGTCGAAGGTGAGCACCTTCGGCTTCAACGACGTAATCCGCGTTTCGTCCAGATAGACCGAGTTGCAAATGATGACCTGATCACCGGGCTGACATGTGCGCGCGGCCGCTCCGTTTAAAATGCAGCACCTGGAACCGCGTTCGCCGAGGATGACGTAGGTGGAAATCCGCTCCCCGGAATTCTTGTTCCAGATCTCGACGAACTCCATGGGGAGAATACCGGCTGCTTCGCAATGGTCCGGATCCAGCGTAATGGACCCGTGGTAGTTAAGGTTCGCCTCCGTCACATGGATGCCGTGGAGTTTTCCTGCGACCAGCTTTCTCATCGTTCATCAGCCCTTCTTTTCGTCGCGACTTTATTAGAGCAAGGCCTCTCCGTCTGTAAGGTCTTTAAGCAGCCATCGCTCAGCGCCGAGCGCATTCCTCAACATATCGCCGCCCAGGCCCGTTGGAGGCGTTGCCATTACAGCCATTGGAATTACGTAGGGTTGATATGATCCGTCGCGGTTTGGCTCCCCGGCGTTTGCGTGCGGCAGTCATATCCGACCTCTCTTTTGCTTGTCAGTGGACGGTGTTGTCTCCTGTCACCGCCGTTGAAACAACAACGCCGCCAGCGAGAGCCGGCGGCGTTGGTTCAGGTTTTGAGCTTATCGGCCTACTCGGCCGCCTCGCGGAAGCCTTGCGCGGCGTCCTCATTCATCGCGCTACTGTCTTCCTCGAGCCCGTCTCCGACGGGTTGATCCACCGCGCCTTCCGCGATTTCGCTCCCATCATTCTCGGTTTCGATGGGTGCATGACGCGCCGCCCAGGCGCGGACGTCTTCCACTGCTGGCGCCAAGAGCGCTGTCGAATGAACGAGCTTTGCCTGAGCGAAATGTTCGACCAGAGCCGCCCTCGTGTCCTTCACCTTGATTCGACCTGGAACGCCCGCTGCATCCGCAGTTGCCTCCAGGGCATTGCGCGACAGGCATGAGAGGAAGTCTTCCGTGGCCATATTCGGCAGGAAGCCGTCCGCTCCAATCGCATCGCCGGCAATGCGGGCAATGAGCCCGCTATCTGAGCGGTTGCGCCGCAAGGACATGACGTCGATCAGAACCGAACGTGCGACCTGGACGAGCGTATCGCGATCGAAGGCGAGTTTTCCATCCTCGCCGATGAGCCGGGCAGCATGCGGCTCGCATTTGGCGTGGCCGTAAGGATTGTTCGAAGAACCGCTGGCGAAGGTGACATTCGTGCCGGCGAAAGCGAGAATGAGCAGCGCCATCAGCGTGTCCTGTTCGATCGGGGCACGCGCGAGTGCCTCGTGCAGTGCATCGGTGCGCAGGTCGCCGATCATGTCGAGACCCTTCTGCGTGACATTGGGCCGCTGCTTTTCTTCCGCAACATCTGCGGCGGGAACCGTGGCGCCATGGTCGGTCGCCCCCTTCTTGATCTCCGGCATACGATAGACGACGGATTGGACGGAGCCATCGCGCTGATTGACATACCAACCGGTGAGATCGCCCTTGCCCGCCTTGCCGTAGACCTGTTGAGCCTTGGCCGGCAGTTTGACCTGCCCGTATTCATTGGCTTCGATGATCGCGCCGCGCTTTGGCAGGTTGTTTGCCAGCCACTCCTGCTGCGCACTTAGAAACGCTTCTACGTCGGTCGTGTAGCGGCTGTCCTCGTCAGCGGGTGCAAATAGGTCCTCGACCCAGGTGATGCCATAAGCCTGTGCCAGATCCTCGCCGAAACTTGCATGTTTGGCCAGCATCCGGGTGGTGGTCAGCGCCCGGGCGACCTCCCACCACGACACCTGCGGATCCTGCTTCTTCGGCTTGTACTTCTTCCAGACCTCGGCCTGCTCGTCCTGCCCAGCGGCGGCGATCGTGCGCAACTGCTGCTCGTTCGGCATATCACCACGCGCCATCTGGTCGAGCATGGCGGGCAGTATATCGGCCAGAAGCTGCAGCTTGCGGATCTGCCGGCTGGGGAGTGCGAGCGCCATGGCGATCGACGCCTCGGTCCATCCGAGAGCCACGAGCCGCTCGATGGCGCGCCACTGGTCGACGGGGTTCAACGGTTCGCGGGCGATGTTCTCCGCAAACGACTGCATCGCGCCGAGATCGTCCGACGGATCGGCCAGCAGAAGCGGGATTTCCAAAAGTTCCGCGGCAATGGCCTGTGCGGCCCGCCTGTGGCCGAAGACGATGACGTAGCTGTTGCCGCCCTCCGGATCGCGTTTGACGACGGGCGGCTGCAGGACGCCGATCGCCTTGATCGATGCGCAAAGCAGTGCGTCGGACTGCGGTGATGGTTTCGACTGGCGGGACCTGTCGGGATTGTCCTTCAAGCTGCGCGGATCGGCTGTAATCAACTGCATGGGAATGACCTTTCGGTTTCGGGCGGACAGGATGTCCTTACCTCCTTGTCTTCTTCTCGAAGACATTTCCCGAACCGCAGGTCGGACCGACGGCTGCAATTGCGCCGGAGCGGACCCGGCTTGCGGACAAGCGAGGCACACTCGCCTTGCGAAGGACGCGGGCCCGGCCTGGCGACCGGGGCGTTTGAGGGAACCGTCAGCCGTTGTGCCGTGCTGCGAAAGGTTTTTCAAAATCTCCGTCTTCCAAAAGAATCCTCTCTCCTTCGCATTCTTTAAATCGTTGTTTTCAAATGTTATTTTTTCTACGATCTGTATTGCGCACCTGAGTTTCGATAAAAGGGGGATATAAACGAGCAGGCGGGAAATACCACGACCCTTCAAAACGACTTGGCGACAAAAGCACGATATAAAGCATGCCCCGTTCCAAGATCTGATTGCATTGTTTTTACTTGGCATTTTCGAGGTTCAATGCGTGAACAGCCCGCAAAAGCACCGAATCTTATACAAGGGGGATAAAAGGAGTTCTCGAATGTCGATCCCCAATCCCTGTTCGCTGCTCGATCGCTTGCTGCATGAGCCGAACGAAGGCACATGGCTCGAATTCAAGATCAACAACAAGGCCCCACGTGAGATCGGCGAATAGGTGTGGCCTGGTAACTCCGCTTGGGAGTCATCAAACGAGAAACCAATGACTTAGGTGATGGGTTTCAAGGGGCCGCTCGTCGAGCGGGCGAAGCTTCACCCTTGATGCGCTGACGGCGTATGCGGCAGCTCTCCCTTCTCCCGCCTTTCCTTCAATTCCTCATTCCAATCCTCGGCGCGTGGCCTCAGCCGAGAGAAGTCGCATCCGGCGACCTCCGCCATCTGCCGGATACGGTCTGCAAAGACCTCGCCTTGAACGTTATTGTCCGTCGCTGCGACAAGCTGCGCGTTTCGCTGGGATGCCAGGATCTCCAGCGCCTGAGCGGTCAGCGGCGACCAGCCGCCGCCGGTGCTGACATAGAGCGTGTCACCTCTTGCCTCCTCGATTGCTGCCAAGCTCATCGCGTCGATGGCCGCCTCCGTCACGCAGATGCGCCGCGCCGTTGTCACACCGAACCGGAAAAGCTGCTTGGCGCCCCCGGTCGCAAAACCGCGCCAATCGGGTCCGCGTTCTTCCCATCCGACGACCTGGTCTGCGCCATCGGCGTGTTTTGCCCACAGGCTGCCATACGGGCCTTCACGGATGAGATCGGCATCAATTGCCTTGCGGACGATATGCCAGGGAATTGCACGGCTTTGGGTCAGATAAGACCAAGTGGCAGAAGCGCGCCACGGGCGCTTGCGCTGTTCCCATCGTTGCGTGATCGGCGCGGTACCGGTCAGAACGCGCGATGGCCGCTCCCAAGCCGGCAGTGTGGGCTGATAGGCGACAAGTCCCCCAACCGCCGCGAGCGCTTCGGAAAATCCGCCGCCAATGAGATAGCTCGCAAGCGCAAAGACATCGCCTTTGGCGTCTGAACGCGCGTCGAACCAGCCTTTGTCGTCGTGAATGACGATAATGATGTCGTCGTCTCGCCGGAATTTGACGGCGCGGCGCGTGCTCTCCTTGAGATCAATCGCGAAGCCTTCGTGTTCCAACAGGGCGGAACAGCCGACCCGCACCCGAAGAGCTTGGATTTCAGCTTTCTCCATGTTGACTCCCCTTCTCTTTCATTCTGTTTCCTGACCAAGCGTCTCACCGGCGCGAAGACCCAAGCGCGCAAGGGCGCGGTTCACAACTCCCAAAAATGCGAGTAAAGCTCGCGGCGAAGCATCCCTTGCGCGCGCAGGAGCGCAAGCGGCATCCCCGGACGGGGAAACCGGCTCAATGAGCCGGTCCGTATGCGAAGGGGTCGTATTCGTGGATGATGGCGTCTTCATCGCCATCATATTCGGCGGAAGGCATGACGCCGATCTCTCCCTCCACCTTAAAGAGGGTGACCGGAACCATCAGGGTCCGGGCAAGATCGAGTGCGTGGTTTTGTGCGATGCTGAGATCGTGCGACATATGTGGCTCCATCCGTTGGCGGGGCCAATCCCCGCTCGATGGCGCCCGTTTGTCCGGGCTCGGCCGCGGTCACCTCGCAGGCGCAGCCGAGAGGTCGCAGGAACTGCGAACCCCTTGCGGGTTGACCGTCCAAGGACGGGACTGGATTAGGGATGCCAGACAAAAGAGCGGGGTTGGAAATGCCAAAGGTGGAGTGCGGCTGTCGTTTGATCTGATCTGCATGACCCGCTTCCCTGATCGGGCCACTGCCTGTCCGGATGCAATGAAGGGTGAGGTTGCCGTTGCCGTTGCTGTTGCTGACTTGCTGCTTGGAGCTACGCTGGGTGTGGATAGACGCATCCGATCGTTGATCGTGTCAGGGATGTTTACAGTGCAAAAGAAATGCGGCGATGATCGCCGCATACGCAAAGTTCCCAAGCCCTGCGCTTGATGCAGAGGTTTCAGGGCTTCACTCAAAATGGATGCAGCTCAAGCTCTGAAACGATCGAATGTTGTCACGCGGGTGGTTTGCGGGACGGCATCCGGGAGGGGATAGATCTCGGTCCGGAACCAGGAAAGGGGGCAGCGATGTCATGCTTGGGTTATTCTACGGTTTGGTGGTGGAATGAGCCCGCGAACGGCGCAAGCTACGGCCGGCTCGGTCTCCCGTTGCCTTAAATGCCGACGTGCGTTCCGCATAATCCTGATCAATTATTTCTTCAGATAGCTTTTCTTGCCGCTATCTGACAGGCAGTAGTGCCCGCCCCTCGGTCCGACGCAAAACCGGCCCGAGCGGCACGAGCAGTCGTCGGATAACGCTGGCGTCATTTCCTGTGAAGGCGAACTCATCAGACCTGCTCCTCCCATGACGGCGGAGCAGGATTTCTTGCTGGCGCTGACGGACCCATCTTTGCAGATGAACGTCTCTCCCTGGCAGCGATCAACGCCACCCTTGCGGCCGCTGCAGGGCGTGTTCGCGCCGTTCGCGGAGAGCGGTGCGACGATCAGAAGGACAACCAATATCGCCAGCAGCAACCTTGCCCGGATAGCAAAATGGCGGTGGACGATTTGCATTCCGTTTCGTGCTGTCAGCACCATGGTTCGCGCCTGCCGGTCCAGGTTCGTGCCAAACCCTCCGTCACCAGCTGGTTTCCCAACGACTGTCCGCCCCGCATGATCACACGAAGTTTTCGGCCATACTTGTCTTCGTCCCGGTTCTCAAACGCGGCGAGATCGAAGGCGCCGGCGTTGAGCATCTCGCGCAACCGCAGTTTCGTCCGTTCGCCAAGAGCTTTTTCAGAAGCACATTTGGGTTCGCCGATTTCCGGGGCATCGATATCGGCCACTCTGATCTTTGTGCCATCGAGCCAGAACGTGTCGCCGTCCACGACGCAGGTCACGCGTACGGGGCCACTGCACATGCTGAACTGCTTGGAGATATACTCGCCACTCGCGCTGGCAGGCATAAGGCTATAGGCGCCAAAACCGACGCCACACATCAACGCGAGCCCGACCGCTGCGATTTCGGCAGGCTTTACGTCCCACCTCGACTTTTTCGCTGCCTGAAATTTCAATATTTTGGTCATCACCGCCCCCATATTCAGGTTGTAGGGCATGCAGCTTTAGGATGCGTTACCGTCATCGTGAACGGATTGCCTTTGCATTTTTCCCCAACAGAACATCCTGATGTGTCTCTTTCGCCAATCATTCGCGGTTTTGCTTTGTGCGTATCCGCCTCTATCCCTTAGGCGAAGTCTCTGGCCACCCAAAGCGCGACGGCCCGCCGGTCACACTTTAACCGCACGCAGCGTCAAGACTATCACGGGGTGATGGGACCGCTGGGACACAAGGACATCCCGACGCCACGCCTGTGTTCAGGCAAAGCAAGCATAGCATGGGGGTCAGATGTCAGCTGAGGTCAGACGAAAAGCTGCAGAGAATGCGTTTCAGCGCGCGCGGGAGGCAGGCCGCCCCGTTGAACAGGACGACCGTTTCCACGCATGGATCGAAGAATGGATTGCCGGGCATATCGACATGCCGGAGGTTGCCCGGCGTTACCGCTCCCTCGTCCGCGAACGATCCGCCGCGCGTCGCTGCAGCGCCGCTGCAGCAATAGCAGCAGAACATATTCCGAACACGGACGAACCTGCAACCGCACAGCCCCTTGACCTTGAAACGGAGATCAATCGGTTGATGGATGAGGGTGGGCGAACTCCGAAAACTTAAATCTTCCTGGTTGCGGATAATTTTGCACGTTGATCGCGAAAAATCGCGGGCTGCCCGCTAGCAAAGTTCGGGCAAAACGTTAAGTTGCCGCCGGTTCCTTGCAGAATTGCAAGCGTCGAAAGGTTTTGAATGCAGGTATTGGTTCGCGACAACAATGTTGATCAGGCGCTTCGCGTCTTGAAGAAGAAACTCCAGCGTGAAGGCGTCTTCCGGGAGATGCGATTGCGGGAAGCCTTTGAGAAGCCGTCGGTGAAGAAGGCGCGCCAGAAGTCCGAGGGCATCAGCCGCCAGCGCAAGCTTGCTCGCAAGCAGCTCCAGCGGGACGGTCTCCTGCCGGCTCCAAAGAAGAAACCGGCTTTATAAGCTGTACACTTTAGCGATGATCCGCGTTTTCTCCGGACGTGACGACGACGTTCATGGAACGGAGCGTCACGATCCCTATCGACCGTCCCGTTTTTTGGCGTCCCATGGCCGTATTTTTCAGAAATTCCATCACCGAGGCCACAGCATTCGAAATGATTGAGGAACGACTGTCGAGCGGAAACGATTTCGACGGGTACTTCAATGTGTACGGCACGGACGACGAGCTTACCGTCTCCTGGACTCCGGCCATGAGCTCCGCGGAGTTTAAAGAGCAGGTGACAGATGCCTTGCGGTCGATCTGGCAGACGGCCCATTTTTGGCTAGTCTACCAGCGCAGCGACAGTCGCAATGACCTCGGCATCAACGAAATCAGAAATGCGGCAATCAGGTTGAGCGGCAGCTATCTAGAAACAGCTGTCGTCACTCTCTGCCTGCTCGGACGTATCGACAATAAAAACGATCTCGAGCTGATTTTCCTGTGCTTCCGGGAAGAGACCGAACGCCGCAATTTTCGCGTCCGATATGAAGGAAAGTTCGTGCCCGATGCACCGCAAGGCTGACGAGCATCTTGCCGATGCAAGGGTGCGAACATCAGCACCGACGCTGATCCAGATGCCAGTCAATGTCCGCTGGACTTCGTCTCAGACTAGCTCACCGAAGGGTATGCGGCACCGGATCTAAAGAGCGTGACGCAACGGCTCGAGTGGTCGCCGGGCTCGCCCGCCTTTACCAGCGGCAATGGCAATTCCGAGTTCGACTACGCCGCCCGTTTGGTTGAGTAACTGCTGCGATCGCAATTTTCGCGTCCGATATGAAGGCAAGTTCGTCCCCGATGCGCCGCAAGGTTGAACCAGCTCTTGCCGATGCAAAGGGTGCGAACATCAGCGTCGACGCCGATCCAGATGCCACCCAATGTCCGCTGGACTTCCTCGCAGAGTAGTTCACCGAACGGTTTGGGTTCCGGCGAGCATGGATCAACGCAAGCGAATATCCTCTGATTTCCCCATGATGTTGACCGATCCATCGTTTGGTCTTTACCCCGACCAGCACGGGCGAAAAGTCGGAGGTTGCCAGGCGCTGCGGCTCCGTTCTCGGTGAACGATCCGCATGCGCAGGTCCGAGTAGCGATCCAGAATGCAGGAAATTTCCAGAATCCGGCGTTCCTGATGCCGAACAGCCCCGCTTGGCCCGGAGACTGAGATCAAGCAGCTCCGAAAGGCTGAACGTACTGCGGCGCGGCCACCCCGCGAGTCTATTCGCAGCGCAAACGGCCAGTCACGATGATTTAGTCCTGAGTTCGGTTGTTTGTCTGCAGCCAATGCAAGCGGGTAAGGGGTTAGCTTCGCCTTCCTTAGCTCTGCAACCACAATTTCACGTTCGGATCACACCCATTCTCGTCTTGTGTTCTTCTGTCCTTCGCGGAGCGAACTGAAATGAAACAGAAATCAGCGCAATATGTACTCTTGGCTTCCGTTCTCCTTCTTGGCGTCGTTTGGTGGGCGGGGCAGATGCCATTGCTTTTGGCCTTTAAGCCCAAGCTTGCAACCGAAATCGTGCCGGGCTTGCTCACCGGCCTCTTCGTCATCGCTGCAGTTTCAGAACGCGCGATCGCAGTTTTAAACGACATTTGGTTCGGCGAAAGCCGTGAAAACCAGCAAGAGCTTGTACGCGCTAAAGGCAAGGAACTGGAGTCCGTCCTTTCAAGCTCAAGGGCCACGCTCGACATGCATTCCAAGATTGCAATCGAAGCCGCTCGTGCTGGCAGCATTCCTCCTCTCACCGCAGAAAGTATCGCGGCCATAACTTCGTCCAACGCCGGCTTTCCCGCCGCACGAATTGAAGCGATCTGCGCCGATCTTGCGGTACAAAACCAGACCCTTGTCACAGTCGATGCTAAGGCCGATCGCACCAGATTGAGCTTGGCGTTCGTCGCAAGCCTGCTGGTGGCTTTTGTAGGTGTCAGGGTTCTGGATTCATTGCTCGAAGGCACTCATCCGCCCCTCTTTCAGTTCGTCGACATCGTCCTGACCGCAGGCGTGCTTGCAGGGGGCACGACTGCGATCAACGCCATCAGTGAGCTCCTGGGCGGATATCTGAATGCTTCTCGGAAACGCGCTTTGGAAGGCAGCTAAGAGGACCTTTTGCAAAAATACCAGGAGGCACACATGACCGAAATACCGAAATATGATGGCGGCTCGCTAGAGGATTTGATCAATGGGGCAACCGACAGCGCAAAGGCGACATTGAGCAACGGCCACTGTCTTCGCGAATTCTTAAGCACGATTGATCACTTGGAAGTGTCGGAGCGGGAGCTCATCGTGGACCAAGCCATAACGCTGCTTGAGGATTTCTACGTGCATCTGCCCATGAAGCGGGCCATGCATGCAGTCGATCCACTCCAGCGACTGCGTCTGTTGCGCAGGCGTCTGAAAGATATCGAGAGCGAGATCACCTTTCACCACGAAATGACGGAAATCTTTACCTCGCTTCGTGACATGCACACCAATTATATTTTGCCGTCCTACTTCGCGAGGATGATCGCGTTTCTGCCATTCCGGGTGGCGCGATGCTTCGAGAACGATGAATGGTGTTATATCATGGCTGAGGGCATGCCGGGATTTGACCATCAAACCTTCAGGCGTGGCACCCGGATCCTCTACTGGAATGGCGTACCGATCGAGCGGGCCATAGAGATTGCTGCCTCCTATCATGCCGGGAGCAATACGGAGGCGCGACGCTCTCGTGGCGTTGCCGGCCTCACAAGACGTGCGATGAATATATCGCCGCCGCCAGACGAGGAATGGGTTGATGTGGGCTACGAAGCACCTGGTGGCGAACTCTTGGAGTTTCGCTGCGAGTGGATCATCACAAATCTGCCACCGGAAACGGAAGCTGCGCTTCCAGAAGACGGGACGGAACTTGCGGCAGCCTTCGGTATTGATCTCGAAGGCGATACATATCGCCGGATTAACAAACTGCTTTTCGGTCAACATGTGATTGAGGAGCAAAAGCGACTGGATTCTGTTCGCGAAGAAGCACGGAATCAGGTTGCAGCAAGAATGGCAGCGAGCGGAGAACTGGAAAGTGTGGCTGCGGCCGAGGAAACAGCGACCTCCAACGCGGTCGAAGGCCTTAAATCCACGATGCCGGATGTCTTTACGGCGAGCGTGAGGACCGTTGCAGGGCGGAACTACGGATATCTCCGGATCGCCACATTCTCGGTGACAGACGACCGGGCTTTCGTCAATGAATTCCTGCGATTGATCGAGCACAGCGAAATGCCTCAAGACGGACTGATCATCGATGTTCGCGGCAATGGAGGTGGTTTGATTTGGGCAGGCGAGCGCTTGCTGCAGCTTCTCACACCCAAGACAATCGAACCCAGTCGGGTCCAGTTCATAAGCAGCGCGCCAAACCAGCAGCTTTGCACGGGCATTCCTGCGTTCAGCTTATGGGCCAAGTCTCTTGAACGGGCAATGGAAACCGGCGCTGCCTATTCCGCTGCGTTCCCCATTACGCCGCCTGAGCGTTGTAACGATATCGGCCAACGCTATTACGGCAATGTCGTGCTGATTACCGATGCGCGCTGCTACAGCACCACTGACATCTTTGCTGCCGGATTCCAGGATCATGGGATCGGAATTGTTCTGGGTGTTGACAACAATACCGGCGCCGGCGGCGCCAATGTCTGGACACTCGACCTGATCAGGAGGTTCTTCAAGGACGCAAACATGCCTTCGCCTTTGCAAGCACTTCCCAAAGACGCTGACATGAGGGTTGCAATCCGCCGCACTTTGCGCGTGCGGGGCGAGGCTGGCACAGAACTCGAGGACCTCGGTGTTAAGCCGGATCGGCAATACAGGATCCGGCGCAACGATATCCTCAAAGAGGACACGGACTTGATCGCGGCCGCAGCCTCAATCATTAGAGAAATGGACGAAAAGCGACCACAGGTGATATTCAAACCCCTTGTCAGCCGCAGCGACAGCTTGCTTGAGTTCAGCGGTACTACACATAATCTCAGCCATCTCGACATTTTCGTCAATCAGCGGCCGCTCGCCTCGCACGAGATAGTGGACGCCCGCTTGGAATTTACTCTGCCGCTGAGCCCGTCTCTCCTTGCAACCGGGGCGCCTGTCGATCTGGAGATGAGAGGCTACGCGGGGAGTGAGCTTGCCTGCTGCCGGCTCATGCATGTCTGATTGAACATCTGCCGCCTTCACGTTTGGATCACGCGTCCAGCGACAATGATCTTTGTGTGGCGAACCGCCACGTTTCGCCAACCGAGGGAGAGACAGCCTCGGCGCGAAAACACAGACCAGACAAAGGAGAAAATTCATGCCAGATCCCAAGGGCTATTTGTTCGATTTGCCGGCCACCGGCCGGCCGGAATTCGCATCGTTGCAGGAAGAATGGTATCCTGGTGTCCAGGACTACTGGAGCCGCTCGACGTCGGCACGCATTTTCGATTTCATTCTGGGTATCCGCGCGGTCGTCATCCATGCCACGGCCGGCGTGTCATCGTCCGGCGCGATGAGCGTCATGCGCGATGGCAATGCCAGCTGGCATTGGCTCGTTCCGGACGAAGACGAAGAGGCACACGGCCAATTCGTATGGGCATGCGCTCCGGAAGCCCGCGCTGCCTGGCATGTCCGCAACGACCGGTCTCATGCTGCCGTCAACGGTGGCGCCACAAAAGTCAATCACTGGAGCCTTGGCATCGAGATCGTCAACTCGCAAAGGCGCGATGTGGTCGATCCGTTCTCCGAATGGCAGGTGACTGCCGCAGCGCGGATTGTTCGACACTGCTGGTGGAAATATCCAAACCTCAAGCAGGTCGTATCCCATGCCGTGCTCGATCCTGATCGCAGAACCGATCCGGGCTCGCATTTTCCATGGCAGACCTTTCGCGACCAGGTGATGGAGCGCCCGACGGAGTCTTTGCCCGTGGCCCTATCGAGAGCAACGCCGATGGCAGAACTCGCATCGCCAACGGTGTCGATCAGGACATGTTGCGCTTGACAGGTTGTCAACTCCTGCTGGCATTGCCTGGTGATGACAATCGCGGCAAGATCGGGGCATGAGCAATGCACAATCATTACGAAGGATGGCGGCAAGGCTGACCGGCATCCAAACCATTCGCCCTCCCGGTGCCCCCGGCGCGGTCATCGTTATGGCGCTGCTTCCGCAGGCAAACCGCCCAATGACATTTGCCGGATGCAACCTCGATGCCACGCAGGCATTTCAGGCCTGTGTTGGCGAGGCTGCGGAGTTTCTGGCGCAGAGCGATCCGCGAGCGGCCACAGCGATGCCTGTTCCTGACGATGCAATTACCGTCTCAGAGGTGTCCGCAGCACAGCAGCCGCAGCAGTGGCTGAGGGCCATGACCTTCCCGGAGGGAAGGCTGGTTTCGCTTCCTGCAGCAAGCTGTTGTTACCTTCCCGAGAGCGCCCACCTGGATATATCCACAGGCTGCGCTGCCGGCCGCAGCATCGAGGAGGCGCTGCTCCATGCCATGTGCGAAATCATCGAGCGCGATGCGGCGCGGCGCTGGTGGGGCGGCTCTCATGCAGCGCGGGGTATTGACGCTTCGCATCCTGCACTGATGGAGGCAATTGCGTGGCTTACTCACGCGCGGCGCGCTGTCTGCGATCGCGACGTCATTTTGCTCGACATCGGTGGCGATGCCGTCATCCCGGTGATCGCAGCAGCGTCGTTTTTGAAGAATGGCAAAGGGTTCGTTTTGGCCACGGCGGCGCATCCAGACATTACAAGAGCAGCGACAGGCGCTGTTCGAGAACTGGTACAGATGGAGTTCGGTCTGCTCCTTGCAACGATTAAACGCGATCGCGCCGGCCCCTTCGGCCTCGGTCAGACCGATCTGCGGCATCTCAGGCGCGCGGAAACGGTTGATCCCGGGTTTCCGGCCCTGAAATCATTGGCTCCGACCGTCTGGTGCCATGACCAGCCCCACGCGCAGACCGATCCCGCGGTCATCGCCCGTCGCCTGATTGATCGCGGCCATCAAGTCTTTGCCGCACGTCTCTCCAGCGATCCCTTCCTGCCAGTCGTCCGAATGCTCGTCACGCACATGCCAATCGCCATGCGTGCAAATACCTTGACATACAACGACGGTCTCTGGAATGGTGTATCCGCCACGGAACTGTATTAGCGAAGGCTATTAATACAAAGATTGAACCCATGGTCGATCCAGCATTTTGCAGATTGAAGCTGATCGATGGCTTCGGTCTTTATTTGAATGATGAAGAATTGCATGTGAGCCGGCGTAAGTCGCAAGTTCTGCTTTCCTATCTTTGGCTCAAGGAAAGCCATACCGAAACACGTTCACGCCTATCGACTCTGTTGTGGAGTAGATCCGGTGACGCCGAAGCACGCGTTTCGCTACGGCAGGAGCTTAGCCGTCTCAACAAAGAACTGGCTTTGAAGAGCGGTCTGCTGCTCCTGAACGGAGACAAGTTCGCGATCTGGCTCTCCCGTTCGCCTCCAGCGACCGACGCAGAGCTAATCACAAGCGAACTGGAAGCGGGAAGGATCCCCGCAATACTTCTGGAACGAACGCTTTTGCACGAACAGTTCCTGTCCCATTTCGAAGGCATAGATCCGGAACTCGACCTGTGGATCTCCGTTCAGAGGACAGCATTCAGCAGGAGGTGCCTGCGGGCACTTTCGGCAATCGTGCTGCAGAGACAGGGAGCCAGTTTGGTCAAGGCTGCGGCACGGGCGCTTTTCAACCTCGACCCTAGCGATGAGTCGGCATGCAGGCAACTTATGGAGATTGCCGTTGCGGAA
Source organism: Rhizobium herbae (assembly GCF_017873135.1). Lineage (GTDB taxonomy): Bacteria > Pseudomonadota > Alphaproteobacteria > Rhizobiales > Rhizobiaceae > Pararhizobium > Pararhizobium herbae. The sequence continues at coordinate 43,695 of NZ_JAGGJV010000011.1, forward strand.
GACAATATTCCCGAGGCCATCAGGCTCTACAAGGAATTGAGGCTTCTTCTTTCGAACAATTACGGCGTCAAACCGAGCAAGGCGCTGGTCGACTTTGTCGATGCTTTAACGCAGGTGAAATCGCCCCCTATACCCAGTCCAGGTATTTCTGCGACGGTCCAGGAACGCGGCCAGGGTGATGCAAGACTGCTTCTGCTTGTCCATCCTGTCGCGTTTACCCATGCCGCGACGGCGTCCACTCAGCGTTTTGCCGTGTTACGCAACGAACTGATCGGTGCGCTTTCGAGATTTCGGGACTGGTCGGTTCGCGAATTCGAGGCCGAGGATCGCCGGCTTGCGTCCATGCAGAATGCCGACAAGGTCTACGAGGTCGTGATCTCTGGGCAAACCGTCGGCGAGGCCGATTTTCTCACGGTCAACCTGATGTCAATTTCGACAAGAACCTGCCTCTGGAGCGAACACCTTCAGGTCGACTATATGCGTTTCAGCGGCCAGCAACGCGATACGATCCGCAAGATCGCCTTTGCTCTGGATATTGAAATTTCAGCCCACCGACTATCCCGAATCCTTGGCAGCAACCAATCCAGCCTCGATGTCTATGACAAATGGCTCCTGGGACAGAGCCTCCTGATCAATTGGCGGCCAAAGGAAGAAGCGCGTGCGGAAGCTTTATTTCGCTCTGTCCTGGCACAATCGGCGACCTTTGCGCCAGCAATCTCAAGCCTCGTCCAGATACTCAATTCACGCCATCATATCTTTCCAGGGGTCATGAGAAATCGCGAGCGCGAGGCGGAATCGCTGACGCTTGCAAGGCGGGCTTCGCACATGGCACCGCACGATAGCCGAACGCAATTGACGCTGGCCTGGAGCTACATGATGAACGATGATTTCGACCAGGCGATCCACTACTTCAAATTGGCCGTGGACATCAACGACAATGATCTTCGGACACTCATCTCGTCCGCCCAGGGACTCTGCTATGCAGGGGAAAAAACAAGCTCCATCGAACTTGCCGAGCGTGCCACGATGGTTGGTCGAGGTGGCGACGCGATGCATTGGGCCTACGTCGCCTGCATACAATATCACAACGACAATTACAAAGACGCCTTGAAGGCAATCGAGCGAAGCGGCGACGGCGCGTATTTCATTTTCGGAATGCGGGCAGCGATCCTCGCCCAACTTGGAGACGAAGTCGCCACCCGCACCGCTGCACTGGCTTTCGAAAAGCGGATCAAGGAAGCGTGGTATGGAAAGGACAAGCCAACGCAACGAAACATTCGCGCCTGGTTTAGCCAGATATTCCCAATCCGCATGCTGGCGGATCGGGAACGGCTCGAATCTGGCCTGAACAAGGCCGGATTCGGCCTGGCATGAAAAGCCCGTCAGCGGCAGCTTCGCATGGTATAGTCGGCGACACGGCCGTAAAATGCGTCGAGGGGAACATCGTTGCCGGCGAGATCCGCATAAAGATTTGGCAGAGGGTAATCCTGCCCGGGCGATGCACTGGCAACGCGCCCCTCGCTTTCTGCCACCTGTCCCGCCGGCGGCAAGCGCAACACGAACTCAAGCCCCTCGGCCGTATCGCTATCGGCCTGTTCGATCCGAAAGCGTGTGTATTTCGCATCGATGGTCATGAAGGCTCCGACCTTGCTGCGGAGTTCGGCCATGGTTGTTGGTGCGGATTGCGGGTTCTTGGCCCACTCCACAATCAATTTTCCGATTGCGACATAGTCTGCAAGGACGGCATCCGTCTCGTCGATTTGCCGGCCAAATGCGAATGGCGGGAAGTTCCGGTTGTTGAACAAGTCAAGCGCACTCATGTTAAATTCCCCTCTGTAAGATCAAAAGGCTGCAACGCCTTTGGAAGTCATCGCAGCATGACTGTGATCTGACCGTGAATACGCAAAAATCGGCTGTCGTTTCACGAGTAGATCACGCAACAACGGTAAATTAGCACGTGATTTCATTCGAACAACCGGGGGGCGAGATATGAAGTGGCTGAAGGCAATTGTTGCAATAGTGAGCATAGGAACATTGACCGCGCCGCTCGTGTCGAGCGCAGGAACGGGCCAATGCGGGCAGTCGAGCCTCCTCGGGCTTCAGGCGATCACCGGAGAAGTGAACAGCGAGAACGCGGAACTGCGTGTCATCCCTCAGGCAATGCGTGTTGTGCTGATGGACCGGCTCCAGACCGAAGGTGTCGAGACCGCGTCGACAATCAATATCGACCGTTCGCTCTACGTACGCGACAGGGCCCTTCTGGAGGCCGTTTCCTTCGCCGACCTCATGGAGGTACTCGCATCGAGTCTTGGACCCAATGCGCCATCGGGACTTGCGCTGTTTCAGGATTGGTGGCGCACGGCCGCAGCACCGGACCCCCAGTATGCAGCCGACATCGGTTGCACGGACACGCTTATCAACGGGTTTTCCTATACATGCCCCACTATAAGGCCGAGGGCTGAAGCTTCACTTTCAAAGGTTGCGGACCTGCGAACCGGGAGAAACGGCGGACCGCCTTTCACGATCATCGCGCTCGTCAATCGCGGCGATCTCGTTTACGGCAAACAGAATCCCGACACATGCGGCGAGTACCGGGTCATTGCGGCTGCCGATACGCTTAGTTCGGACGCGACGGACACGCTGGTCCAGCTCGGCGCACTAGGCCAGTTCTACATGTCCTTCGAGGCGGCCCTCCCCAATCAGGGCAATGGCATGTGTCTTGCCGTTCAGCGCTTCTGGAACGCGCTTGCAAACACAAACGACAGCAACGCCAGAGGCATGTTGCGCGCCTTCTTTCTCGAAGAAATCGGCATGAACAAGGACGGCACCATGTCGTTTCCGCCTGAAGCCGGCGCGGATTTCAAGTTTGGGCCTGTCATCAGTGCTTCCAATCTGGGACTTCTTCCCGACGATGCGTCGTCACTCGCACTCCCCTTGGCGAAACCCGTCGGGCAGATCCGGACGAACACCCGCGATAAGACAAGCAGATGGCTGTTGCGCCAGTATTCCTTCCGGAGAACCAGTCTTGGCCTTCGCATTACGCCGACCTCCCTCTCAGCGACACCGCCGGTCAGCATTATGGTCCCTGAATCCGGATGCAAGGAAGCCGGCGAAGATTGCAACACTGCTGTGGGTAGGAAAATCGCTGAGAACGTTGACGGCCTGAAAACCATCGAGTTCGGCAAGCTTGCTTTCGAGCTTGCCAACATCTGCCTGGAAGCAGGTCAGATGGTCGCAGAGGATGTCTTCGGCGACGGCTACAAAGTTGCGATATGGAAGAACGAAACGCCGGACAACCATGTCTTCACCGCACTCCAGACGATTTCGACGCAACCAGGGCTTCCGGATAAGGACAGTAAGATCGCCTTCAATCTGGAAATGACGTCGTGCGCCGGATGCCACAGGCATTCCACGCCGAGCCACATCGGACATCTCAGCGATTGGCGCGGGCAGTCTTTGGGAAGCCTTAGCCCTTCGCCAAACATGTTCACCCATTCCAGTATCAAATGCTCGGACGCTGCCTGCAGCCGCTATGAAATCTCCCCTCTCCTGGAAAAGGTCTTCCTTCCGTGGCGCGCCTTTCTGATGGACCAGACACTTCGACAATGATCAACACAGCGGTGCGAGTTGGCTATGGAGATTGGCTGCGATCATTATGGTTTGCAGACATTGTCCATGGCATCCTGCAGTGCTGCGCGAGCAGCGCCTGCAGCGTTCAGTGAACTGAGGATCAATTCGCCGAGTTCCCCGCTTGCATTGACACGGACCTCGGTAACCTGGCAACTGCCGCCATCGATCATCGCATGTGCAGTGATCGTTTCCGACACGCTGGCGCTGATGAGGGCGCCCGACCCGGTCGAACAACGCAGCCTGGCCGTCATGTCGATCATGGACGTTGTGGCGTTGGATGTGTAGCAAACACCAGTCAATGTATGGTCCGCGACATCCATTCCAGCGCTGGCGAGATCACCGCATCCAAGCGTCGAGATCGCCGGACGCACCGCGTTTGTGATGAGGTTGCTCACAAGCATGTCACATGCACCGGCCTTGGTTGCGCAGGAGGCTGCGATCAAAGCACCGACCGCAAGGGCGCGAAATTTTGTGGGCATTTCGCGTCCATTCTGAAACAACCCAGTCATGACGCATCCTCCGGTTTGCACGTTGGTCACTTGCCACAGCGCGCCTTTTGATTGTGGCGATTCTATCGCCCATCACTCTACGACCGCGGGGGCACGTAGTCTGATAGGCGCCGAAAATATGCAGTTGAGCAGATAAGCAAGCAGTCCGAGGCTCGTCGCCAGAAAAATCCCGTAGAGAACCGGCTCGAGGATCGGAAAGAATGTGACCGAGTTTGATTTGGGGTTGCCGGCAGTCAGTTCTCCGTAATGATAAGCGTTGTCGAAATAGCCGCCGGGCGCGTTGTTAATTGGCCTGACGAGACGCATGCGCCCGGCATCGACATGGGTACAGTAGCCGTCACAGATCTGTTGTTCCTGCCCAAGTGCCTCGGCCGTCATGCCGAATACAGGGGGATCGATGTAGACGCGTCCCTTGGTAACGAAGCCCTCGAAGAAATGCACCTGGCCAGCCACTGGAAGAAGGGCGAACAGGATGAGACTGAGGATTGCGGTAAACTTGCTCCTTGCAGGCTTCGGTGGCTCCCGCATGTGTCCAAACAGAGGAACCCGCTGCCACCAGGGATGCTCGGAAAACGATCGCGAAAAGCTGATGAGCATGAACAGCATGAGCGGGACAAGGATGGAACTGATGCGCAGACCTTGAAACGCATTCATCACCGGGTTGCCCGCCCCCAGCGCCAGACCGGCTGGATAGTTGGTCATGCGGTCCCCCAGGAAATGGGTCAGTATCAACAAGAACGAGATACTGGCGGTGAAGGTCCAGGCTCGGCAGAACCCCGGGCTCACACGTCTGATTTCACCTGGCATGTCCTTCAGAAAATCCAGGATAGAAGCCGCCGGTATCATGAACGCAACGCGCTGATCGGGGCTGATGTGCTTGGCGACAACCATGCCGACAGCTGCCTCGTGGTCATGGCTCCAGACGCGGCCGCCACTGAAACCGCCCGTCACAAACATGCCGCGGTTGCTCACATCGTCGATCTGCACCCAGGCCTGATTGGTCTTGCCGGCAAAACGCGCGGGGAAGTGAATGGGAAGCGTTGTTCCCGATGGTGCCCCGAAGACGTCGAGCTCGTTGTTGGCGAGGCTGGGGGCCGGGATGGCCGCGAGCAAGGACATACCAACCTCCTGTGGCGCAGCCCTGCTCAGACGCAGCAAGGCGATATCGTCCGATGGAAGGCGTCCTGGAGGTCGAAATCGAACAAGGCTTGCCGTTATGCGCGGCATTCCCGTCCCACCCTCACCGTCAGATACGTCTTCCGCCAGCGGCGCTGTGACGGTAACGGTTACGTCCTCGGGAGGGATCGACTTGTCGCGAATGTCTCTGCCCAGCGCTACGTTGACGACATGAGCGCACGTCACCGCATACCATGGACTGATGAGGAAACCCATTCCGGAGACGGTGTCCTGGAACGTCGCTCTGATCTGCACCAGACCTGCATCCGATGTCGCAAAAGGCGCGTATAGCGCATCCATGATGTCTGGCTCTCCATCCATGATCGCTGCCTCTAGGCTTGAGGCGCCTGGACGAGACCCCAGTGGATCAGGTTCTTCGCAATAGCCGGCGCCAGCGACAAAGCGCTCCTGCGCAACTCGAAGATGACCGCTGCGGCATCGGAACTGCCTTGGGTACGCCTTAGCTTCTCATACCACAGGCACGCGACGCCGGCGACGTGCGGCGCGGCCATGCTGGTGCCGTCCATTTCCGTCAGCCCTCCACCCAGTGCAGCCGACCAGATCCCGGTGCCGGGTGCCGCAAGCTTGGCGTTGACGTTCGAAAAGGATGCCAGTTCGTAGCCGCCACCTGCCTTGGGGCCGACTGCGCCGACCGAGATGAACTCCGTGGAATTGGCGGGAGGCGACGCGGCGATCGTGTAGTCGGGCATTGCACTTTCATTGCCGGCCGCGCCGACGACGACGCTGCCGCCCATGATCCCTTGCGTACCGAGAATGGACTGAGAGAGCTTGTTGAACATTTCAAGATTGAGCCTGTAGGCTTCGAGTGCGATCGACGTGGCTTGGCGGATGGGCAGGTTGTTCACCGTCATCAACCGTTCCTGAAAGCCTGGAAAATCCATGCCCAGGGACATAGAAATGACGTCAGCCCCCTGCGACTGAGCCCAGAGCACCGCCTTTACAAGCGAATCGCTCGACCCGCCATTGCTGCCGCCGATCACCTTGCCGATCAGTGCCTTTTTGACCCCGCGCGCAATTCCAATGCGATGTCCACCGACATCGCGCCCGAAGATCGTGCCCGCGCAATGGGTACCGTGCCCGTCGATATCGTGGGCCGGCCCATCGGTAAAGTTTCGATGAATGAACTCCACCCCCTGAAATGCCGGGTGATCCGCTTCTATCCCGGTATCGAGCACGGCAATGATCGTGCCTGCGCCTTTGGCATCGGACGTATCGGCGCGTACGGTCTCTATTCCCCAGGCAACACCCGGGGGTACAGCGGCCGGATTTGCTGGCGCCGCCGCCCGGATTAGCATCAGCGGCATGTTGATAGCTGTGCCCAGAACGTTCTGGGACGCTGCGGTTTCGGCAGCCTCGTGAACTGTCATTGCCTCGACACGCGTGGTGGCAGGTGCCTGTTCTGCGGCGACGAGAGCCGTGTCGCCGAAACCATCTGTATGAGCCGCCGTTGCAAGGCCGGGCATTGTTGGAACAATTGTTGGCGCTGTGCTTTGCTTCTCGACGACCACCCAGTCCAATTTCAGTGTTGCTGTCATGACAACCTCCGCTCGTTTCAGCATGTGTGCACGACAGCGCGGACTTGCGATGTCGCCGGGTTACAGGCGGGACCTCAGCCCAATCCCTATAATTTCAGGTCTTCTCGTCGGGAAATCCGCCTGGCGGCGCTGCCGAAAACGCCCTCGGTGCTCGTTGCGAGCGGATCGAAGTTGCGCAGCTTTCCAAAATCGAGGCCCGTCACCTGCTCCACGAACGCCACTTTGACCTGATAGGTCTCATGTTGGCCGTAGACGAATGCAGTCTCGGTCATGTCGCGGATCAGCGGCCCGTGCGAAAGCACGTAGGCTGTGGCATGCAGTTTCTTGGTTTGCGTGTTGACCATCACGGCAACCTTCCAGAATTCCTCGGGTACCTGGAAACCGCTCACTCCAGGCTGGCCCTTGAGGCGCCTGTCCGTCGAACGGAGGATCGGCCCGGTGAAGACCGACGCCTTGAAACCGCGCGTCTCGGCTGAGAGAAGAAGATAGTCCTCCAGGCGCACCCAGCTCTTTTGATTGAGGTCCTCGTGCTGGGGGACGCTGTTAGTGTAGTGAAATGTGTCGGCTTCCCCTTGCGACGCCTCATCCGGGTTGCCCCAGCCCGGATCGCGCCGGCGAACCATGTGCCCGCGATCAAGACGATTGTTACGATAAAGCTCGTTGCCGATCTGGTGCTCGGGCGCAATCCGCCCATCGAGCGCCCAATCTCCCTCCCGATCGAGCTTGCGCTGGCGCTCACCGTCGATATTGACGGCGGTGACCAACGGCAGACGACGCGATTTGCTCTGGATCGTGGAGAAGTGCTCATATTTGAGGACGGAATCAGCATCGTCCGAGACCGGGGCGACGTCGCTCGCCCAGAGACCAAGCTTAGGCATGGGGGCTGCGAGCCCACCTTTGCCGAGAAAGTGGGGATCATAGCCCATGCGGCCTGAAAACTTGTCAGGCGCGCTTGGGACTTCGTTTGTCATCGCGCCTGGCAACGCTCCAACGGCAATTTGCGTCTTCATTCGCCGCAAGGCTGCAGCGACAATATCGATCGCCACCGCGGAGTTCGTTTGCCGGAACACACCTCCGAAATGGAGACCCACAACTTCGGCCGTATCAAGATCGATTACCGCAGATCCGGAATTGCCGCCGAGCGATGTATAGTCAGCTTGGAGGATAACGCCGCCTTCGGTGTCCCCAATAATGAGCCCTGGCGAGAACCGCTTGACGTCATATACACCCCCGAACAGGCTTGCCATCAATTGCGGGTCGTTGCGCTGGCCGTCCCACGCAGGGTAGCCGACAGCTGCGACCGGCTGGCCAGGAACACCGCGTCTTGTTGCGATCTGCACCGGCTCGGCGCCGTCGATCGCCTCCACCCGCAGAAATGCGAAGTCCGGCTCATGTTGCGCGGCGATGTAGAGAACTTCGCTGGCAAAGGCGCGCCGTGGCGCGGTGTTGGACTGATACTGCCTTACATAATCCATCATCACGACCAGGTGGTCGCTGCCAACGCCGTTCTTGAACTGGAAGTCGCCGTTTCGATCGATATCGGTAAAAAACTCAGCGACATGTCGGTTCGTGACGACGATGCCCTTGTCAATCAGCCAGCCGGTACCGACGAATTCCTGGGTTGGATGATAGAGAAGATCCACCCGGCCCACATTCTTGGCCGATGCCTCAAGCAATACCTTGCGGTCTCGAATGAGATCGACACGATCATAGTCGCCGACAATCTGGATCTCGTCGTTTATGATGAAATAGGGCGGCCGCATTTCGGCAAGGATAATGGCTTCGAGGCCTGCTGAAGGCCCTCGGAAATCCGTCAAGTCCGGGACGATCTTTTTGGATAGGCTCTCGGCCGTGGCCTCGATGGCCATGTCAGCCCCGGAAGCGGCTTCCCGCCTTGTTGGCGGCGGCGTCACCGCTGATAGTCTTTGCATGGCGGAGGCGAGCACGCGATCGAAATTCTTGGAGTGCTTCAAAGACTCTATCTGACGCATTGTCTTCTCCCTAATGAACTGAAAAACATCGTGATGACCGTTCGTGACGGCGTCCGCCCGTCGATCGCGTTGCCTGTTGCTCGAACAGGTCCTTTTTGAAGGTCACGGCTTCACGTCAAGACTTGGAAACCACCTGCGATTGTCCGATTCGTCGCTGCACGCGTCACCATTGTCACCGAGAACTTGGAATTCATCCTCGTTCCACGCAAACAGCGCCTCGGGCACCATGCCGTGGAGATCAACGGTCGTGTGAGGTTGGGGAACGTGCTTTCCGTCCCACCAATAGAGTTTCGGCTGCGGACCGCCATCCGCCACCGAGCCCGCAACAATCAGGTAGGCGTGCTCACCGGTTCCGATCTTCTCAAGAGATCGAATTCCGAGCCCGTCGAGAGATAACTCTGAGACCGGCGGGATCTCCTCGCCCGTCGATGTCGCCGCTGCTGCCGGGACGGTGCCAGGTGTAAGGGGGTTTTTCAGCCTTATAACCTGCGCCTTGTTTTCTCCTGTCAGCGGTCCACGCAATCCGACGAGCAAATCGCCGCCGGGTGTCGCGGCAAGGCCCTCTATATTCAGGTTGGGCTTCAAGGTCGCCTCGTCCGTGCCAAGCGCTTCCGCGATCTTTGCTCGCAAATCGCGATATTCTCCGACGAGCCGAAGCGTATGGCCGTCGGGATCGATCTGGGTGGCAAGCAGAAGTTTGCGCTTGGTCTTGTCCTCGCCTTCCTTGTTCAGGGAGTGCGATGTCAGCCAGAATATCGTATCGCCGATGCGGGCTGCAGCCTCAATGTCCGTGACATCGGGCAGCGCCAAAGTTGAAACCGGCGATTTCTCGTTTCGCTTGTAGATGGTCAGGGTTTCAGTTTCGTCGCTGGCGACGACGAAATGATCATCATCAAGTTTGGCTGCGGCGGACGCCTCGCAAACACCCTCATACTCGAAAAAGGCGGCCATTGCGGGCGACGTTGCAAGCGCGAGGTTGATCGCGAGAAGCACGGTTCCGAAACGCTCATAACGCATTTTGAATCACTCCCACAAATGTGCGGCGCCCATCCCTTATTCTGCCGGCGGAATCGAGCTTGTAGGTCGTCCGCGTCACCGCCTGCCGGACATTGCCGCCAATGACGTCGGCCTCTCCGCTCCGCACGGCCACGACGATGTCTGAATGGCTGCAGAAGCTGTCACCGCCATGCTCGCGGATCCTCTTCAGTTCCCTCTTGGCGTCGGCGAATGTCATCGGAGGGGCGCGGCAACCGTCGCCGCTGCGGCTAGCCCAGACAAGGTCTCCGACGGACAGCGACGTAACACCGGGATCCTCCAGCGAAAGGCCTTGGAAATTTCCCGAATCGATCTTGGACACGTAGATCGAATGGTTTTCATGCGAAGGGAACGACGCGCCGGCGCCAGCCTCCTTGAAGCAGTAGGATATGAAAGCAGCGGACCAGGCGGGAGAATCCCGCCCGTCCAGATCGCTTCCGACGGCGTTCCAGTATTCATGGACAAACGTCCAGAATGGATGGTCTGCCTCCATCCGCGAACTGGTAAAGCCCATACGTGTGCCGTTGATTTTCTCGATCGGGCCGCCCCATCTGGTCCATTCCCGGCGCGCCACGTTCACAAGGTTGTCTCGAATTGTCATAGCCGTCACCTCAAATGAAATCGCCGTTGGCGCGTGACCATTTTTTCTGTGCGAGGTTGGCCCGCCGCGTCTTCAGGGCCGTCTTGAGATTCTTGCAGCGCTCGGGTTCATTCTCCGCACCCACATTCAGCAGCGCGGTGAACGGATCGGTTGCCAGCAATGCCCGTTGCAGATCGTCGAACCCGGCGCGACCATGGTGTCTGATGTCCATGACGATGCAGCACAGATCAGCGCTAATGCCGTCAAGTCCAAGACGACGGTCGCCTTCCCTTACCAGGCGGCGTGCCGTGTGGATCATATGCTGCACCTGGAGGAGCCGCGCTTCGGGATGATGTGTTGTCCAGTGGATCAGCTTCGCTGCGGCTATGACTTCCGCATCCTCGACGTCGTCCAAGGTCGGGTTGAGATAGAGCTGCAGCTTTTCGGTGGAATTATCATCCTCCATCGTGACGGCCCTCCCTGCTTCGAGCTTCACGATCCGTCCGCCGCGCACCTCAAGATTGGGAAAATAGTCAAGGACTTCAGGCCGCTGCAGCATATCCCTAAACCAGACAATAAAATCGCCGTCCGGAACATGGGCGGCGAACTGGCCGAAGCCGAACGTGAATCTCGCCCGGTCATAAGTGTTCAATGAAATGAAGCTCTGGCCCTCGCAGATCGCTGTCGGCTCTATAAACGCCGACCAGAAACCGTGCACATCCTGATAATCTTTGGCGAGATACAGCTGTTTTTTCGCCTCGGCATTGCCGAAGAAACCCGCGTCGTTGGAAAGTCCGAAACGCTCGACTCCCGTATTCCTGTTGCGGAACCGAACGCGGGCTCCGATGGGAAAGATGTCGTTGTTGTTGACGCGAGCGGAAAAATGCCGGCCGTCCCGGACCACATCGAAATGAATCGCCATTGCCACCTCCCGTTTAGGGCGCTGCCTTCTGCTGGTGGCGTATTGGTGTCTCCGGCACCGTGACGTGAGCGTGATTTCTTGGCACGGCTGACGGGAGTTCGACTGTGGAACGACGAGTTTTGGAGTTACATAGGCGCAGCAAGAACGAGTGCTGAACTCTTCCGGGCACCGCATTACCCGGATTCGATCCCTCGGAAGCTGGACGCCTTGAGGGGAGTCGAACGGGAGAGCCCATCTTGGCTTTCTCGGGCGCATCAGATCGATTTATGGAATCTCGTGACAAAACCAATTTTGGTTGTACGATGGCGCAGGGCAACGACAGCGCGAGTCATCAGTTTTCTCACCGGCCAGAATGACAACTCTCAGGCAGAACAGCGCTTCTGGGAGGCGATCGATTTTCCCGATGCGGGCAAACTCTTGCAATTGCCGGGGTTCACCAGCGAGGCGATCACTGCCGATTCAACCAACGCTGAGGCGCTGACAAAGATGGACGATCTGGCGAGGAAGACATTGGTGGCGCTCGACGCAGAAAACAGACCCAAGGGCGTTGCTAAACGGGATGCGATTGTCACGCACCTACTCGTTCAACTCGCCTCGGGCAGCACCGGTCCGCGATGACGAGGCACATCCACCTATATATACCCTTCCCCGTTCAGAGCATTTTCTATCCTGCATTGCACTCTCTTAAGTTTTGGTCTTGTCAGATAACAATCCATGTCGCATATTTTAGCGAAGGGTAAAGTTGTGGGTTGTGCGGGTTCCAGCGGGGGATACGGATCATGCGGCATGAACTGGACGCGCGAATACAAGCTTCTGCTAAACCCGGCACGGTTTCGGGAAGCACATTCCGAAATTGCCCGGCTTTTCGGAACTTAGAGTCTTTCACCTGAATTCCCTTCGCCCTGCAGCTCAGCAAATGAGCGATCACGATCCTAAAGTCATTCGGCTTCCAACGATGGATTGAATAGCGATGATAGCGAACACGGAAGGCGCATCCTCATTGACGGACTGGATTGCAGTCAGTCTCACGCTTCTGGGCGGAGCCGCTGCCCTAGTTCAGTACTATTGGAACAGTCGCCGCGAGCAGGCACGTGCTGCGGCAGAAGAAATGCAAAATCTCATATCCGACCCAGCAGTAAAAACGGCATTGGCCGCGCTTGATTGGAATGTTTGCTACATCCCCTTTCGGGACGACACCGGAACCGACAGGCTCGTGGAATTTACCGAGCAGGATTTTCATTTGGCGATGCGCAAACCCGGCACGAAGCGTAGCTCCGTGCAACGCTATAAGCTCTCAGAAGACCGAGCGGCCAACGAGAAGAAGATCGCGGGCGATGATAAAGACGCCGGATTCTCGGCACTCGATCACCACATCAGGAGTATCTTCAACGATTTTCTTGCTCGCCTCGAGCGGATGGAAGGGCTGATCCGCGAACGCGTGGTTTCGAAGGCGGAGTTCAAACGCTACTTCGAGTATTATCTCGAGCTGCTCGGTGGAGAAAGAGACAAGGAGCGCAAGGCGCTTCAGAGAAAACGGCAAGTCCTGATCGACTACATACGGGACTACGAGTTTAACGGCGTGATTGATCTCATGAAAATGTACGGTATGCCGATATGACGAGACAAGGACAGTACCTCGGCTTCCGCTTGATCTGGGCTTTTTGGGACAAGAACGCTTGATGGCGTCTCCCATCAAGGTCGGACCTCAAGATGTCCATAGCGGCATCGACGCCCTTCGATGTGGGATCAATCTGGAGCTCCAGGAAGGACGTTACAAGGACCCTCTCATCATCGCGTCCAAGTCGGGAACCCAGGATCGGCCGATCATACTGTCCGGGAAAAATGCCACGGTTGGGAAAGGGGAAACCTATGAACACTATCGTAAAACGGCGAACAGGCTGTCAGCCGTTCAAGAGGCCGGCGGCCAATACCCAGGCGTCTACTATGTCGCGGACAATGCAGCGCTCATCTTGCGGGATTGCCAATGGCTCGTCATTGAGGATCTAGTCTTCGACGGCTGCTGGCCGACGGCGATCTATCTCGACAATTGCCAGCATATCACTATACGCGGAGTCGACTTTCGCGGTGGCACCTTTGCGATCGGTGCAACAGGCCCAAATACCCGCCACCTACTCATCGAAGAATGTAGCTGGATTCAGGATATCAGCCGGCATGGCATGACGGACCTGGCGTCAATCCGAGCGAAAGACCGCATTGTCGACGCTGATCCACCAAGCCTGCTGCTTTGGCAGAAGATGGATTGGGAAGATGTGCATCGCAATTTTGCCGAGACGAACAAGCGTGTGAGCGTCAATCACGATGCCCGCGCTTTCGATGGAGACTTCTTCCGGGCCTGGACGATCGCTGGATATGTCATTATCCGCAATAATGTCATCATCGATGCCTTCAACGCCATTCATTTCTTCAATCAAGCGGCTGCATCGACGGTGACCAACTTCTCGCGTAATGTCCTGATCGAAAACAACTGGTTTGTGCGGATCAGGGACAATGCCGTTGAGCCCGAGGATTTTGCCTGGAACTGGACTGTGCGGCACAACAAGTTCGTCGACTGCTATGGTCTGTTTTCACTGGAGATGCAACGGTCGGGATATTTCTACATCTACGGAAATCTTGGCTGGAACCGCTACCGCCCCGGACCGCCGCGGGACGAGCACACGTCAGGTCAATTGTTCAAATTTCCCGTCGCGCATGAGGCCGATGGGCCTCACTACGTCTTCCATAATAGTTGGCTGATCCGGGCCGCGATCACGAAAAAACATCGCTTTAGAAACTTCCATCATATCAACAATGCCATCGGCTACTATGAGGAAGACGGAGAGCGACCGCCCCGAAATGCCCATCCCTTCGGGTCGAAATGGAACAAGCCCGACGAGAAGAATGCGGATGACGAGGCCACTGCAAAAGCGGAGGAGAAGCGCTTCACTCGCGAGTGGCGGAAGCTTGGCATCGAATTTGACGGCGACGTCGTTGATCATCCAGATTTCCCTGAGAACCTGCGCAACGCCGGCTACCCGCTTGGGATCTACGCGCGCCGGCAGCCACTCCTGTTTCATAACGAGAGACCTGGACGGCCGAAGGGGCTAAGATTGTCAAACGCGCCTGTGGCAATTCGCCTCGAACTTCGATTTCCCGATGGCCGTCAAACCTACGTGCGGGAAAACCGCGGCGTCGTTGGAGCCTGGCAAGACGATGGACTTATCCATGTCGAAGATCCTGCTTTCGTTGCTTCATGGCCCGTTGCAAGGGTAGGTCGCCAAAAATCGTCGCGACATGGTTTTGGCAGGAAATAGGCACCAGCGCACTCGAGGCATAGTCGTCAGTGTCGTTCGTGCCCGGCGGCATACGATGCAAAAAAACACGCACTTCCGTGTCGGACCTATTCGTATCTGGAGCAGGATGATTTTCTAATGACGTGAACGTATAGGGAACATAATGGCCGTTGTCGAGACCAAGCGTAGAGCGCACCATCAACAGTCGTGCACCGTTTATTGCCGACTACAAAGATTCCCAATCTGCTTTAACGCAGATATCGAAGGCTAGCGATTGATTGCCCAACCCTCGCCTCACTGATCATCTCGTTTATGCGGCACCGGATCTAAAGAGCGTGACGCAACGGCTCGAGTGGTCGCCGGACTCGCCCGCCTTTACCACCGGCAATGGCAATTCCGAGTTCGATTACGTCGCCCGCTTGGTTGAATAATTGCCGTGCGCTGTTTGCAAGGGCAAACTCAGATGTTCATCGTACCCTGCCCCGCAGGCGCCAACATGCTCGCAATGGTCGCCTTGATGGGAGTCGAACCGTGAGCGCGGCACTTTAATTCACAAGCTACTAAGAAATAACGACTTTCTAGTCGTACAGTTCGTTTTGGAAGTTCGGATATGCTTCAAGCCTAAACCGGCGCCTGTTCTCGTCGGGGTGCCAGAGCAAAGTGCGGTGCTTATGGAAAGATCATGTGCCGCACCGAAACACATCACGTCCGTCACCGTGGACCATTTGAACGCGTTGTCAAACAGGGCATTCCTTAAAGGGTAAATACTCAAGTTGAGTGGTCGAGGGGTCGCCATACAGTGACTGCGTTCCTGTCTTAAGGTCGAAGATCAGCACCGCTTCTTGCCTCTTAACACTCTCAGATTCCGTCACAGTTTCAATCAGTAAACCATAAGATGACGCGTTGTCGGCCAACGTAGGGCCTTGGTTGGGCGTGGCTACATCACTTGCCAACTTGAGAGTCCCGCACACGCGAGCGAAAATATTCGGGTGACCTGCCTTCTGATAAAGCCGAATCCCTGATAGCAGATTGTCGTCAGAAAGGCGCGGAATAAAGAACAGTGGTGCATCGCCGTCGCGGTTGTAGACCTGGATTCGGGCCCCTTCAAAATCGCTCTTTCTAATGCTGGCGTTGCTGAAGCGCACATTTGTCAAATCAGCATTGCGAAACGTGACAGCCGTGAGATCTGAGCCGGTAAAGCTTGCGCCAGGAAGGCGGGATCCCGTGAGGTTCACTTCGTTTAAGCGGATTCCCGAGAGAAACGCGCCGGGAATATCCGAGTAAGTAAAATCGCCCCCGGCGGTTTGGATTGCGCTTAGATCGACTCCTGCAGCGTGGAGTGAGACGAGAAGTTGACCGCGCTCGGGACTGGCCGGCGCGCAATTTAATTGCGCGGCAGTCGAAAGGCTGGTGCCCGACAGCATATCAACCCAGTGAGCAAAAGCAGCTAGCAGCCCATCCGAGGCTTTACGAGTTCCCAAGGGATGATTTGCATAAACCCCTGCGATAAGAGTTTTCGCGCTATCCGCGGGCACGCCGTCATGCGATCCTCGCGGGCCTCTTCCGATCATATTTCCGAGGAGGCTATTATATGCCTCGCTAAGCGCGGGAGATGCGGTATCCTGCGGGCATTGGCCTGGCTCTGCACCCTCAACGGTTAGATATCGATACGGGCGCAATGCTTGGGTAAGGGCCGCAATTCTGCCCAGAGTAGCCTGCGATGGCACGAAAACCGGCTGCGGTTCTTCGGCGACAGGTTGCCGAAAACAGCTTCGCTTTCGAGTATCAGAACAGTAATTGTCAGCGGTCCGTTCGGTGGCTTGCTTTTCCTTGTCAATCTGCTCGAAGATCGCGGTTATCTCGACGACCAAGCTCGCGCGACGTTGTGCCTCAGCAAGCAGATTTTGAATTTCAACTTTATCGTTTTGTATGGCAAGTAGCCGCGACTGTTGGAACGTGACCAAGAGAGTCAGAATCGCCACCAGCCCCACCGCTGCAGTGCCGCCTGAGGGGACAAGACACCAAACAAATGCGGTCAGTGCCGGTGACAATAGGCGCCACCTTTCGTCTCCGGACCGCATGAAGATGACTTCGCTTAAATTTTTCACAGATGCTACCAGCCGATGCTCCTGCCCCATCAATGCGGCTTCGTGATCAATTCGCGACTTCATTATTTCTGCTTCGATCCGGTTGAGCCGAGATTCGAGTGCAGTGTCATCTGAATGTGCGATGGTCTCAAGAGTAGAAACGGATGCTGCCTGGCTGGGATCGATGTTGGGATCGGTCAAGTTTTGCCCCCTGGGCCGACAGCTATTAGCCCCAGTATTGCGCGATATTGTTCGATCCAGTCAATAAAGAGCCTTAGACAACTGGCCAGCGTCCATTCTCTTCAGCCACAAACCCAAGCTTGGCAGCGAAACCCTTCACATAATTCCGAGTTATGTGAATTCAACTCCGTTATGGTTAGCCTAATGGCTCCAATATGCAACCGCATTTTCAGTCGGCAGCAAGGGAGTGGCATGTCACAATACGAAGCCTCGAACGATAGGGCCATACATTGCGAAATTTCCGCCTTTCCTCTCCCGAAATTGCTCATGCGATGGACGCCTTGATAACTGTCGCCGCAGCCGGGGGGGAAGGAGACGGTTCCCATATCGCAGTTCATAGCACATAACTCGGCCGGCTGCGCTGGAAGGACAGTGCTTTGCGCTGGCGCCCAGCGCCCTGGTTTCGAAGACGATGATCGAGATGCTGGCCGATAGTCCTTCTACTGGAAGGCGGGGGTTCACAATGATCTTTGGTCCCGATGGCGCACCCTTGACCTCGACCATTCCAGAGAAACAGGAGGGCATTATGTATGTCGATCTCGGCCTCGTCGGCATCGCCAAGGCTGCTTACGATCCGGTTGGCCATTATTCTCGTCCCGATGTCTTGCGTTTGATGTTCAACAAATCACGCCACGAACGCGTCCAGCAGTTCGAGCCCGACTATGCGAGCGTCGATTGATCTTTAGATCGGTGGACGGCGACGTCATAATCCCAGGCGGGCTTGATCGGCAGCAAATATTGACGTTATGGTTGTGTCGGTGCAGGCGCCGGCGGGGGCATCAAGATCGGTTCGACCGGACTTACAGGAAAATGGAATGATTTTCTTTTCTGGAATTCGAGCAACTGCTGACGCCTTCTCGTCACAATCCCGGTCAAAGGATCCTCAGGTCAATGACGCGGCCCAATTCCTGATCGAACTCGGACATGGCTCGGGCTTGGGATTTTTCGGGCGTAAGGCGACGCCCGATGCAGTCACCACTGCAATTGGACTGCTGCGCGAGCATGGACGCAAGCTCACGCATGAGCAGACCGTTGAAGTCGTCGGCCTCCTTCAAAAGCTCGATGAGACACGCGCGATCAGGCGGCGCTTCGTCGTGCAGGTTCTCGTGACGGCAGCGACCCTGGCGGTCGCCCTGTCCGTCGTGTTCAACATCGTAGACGCCTCAGATGATCTCAAGAAAGTAGGGTACGGGCTGCTGGGGACGATCATTGGATATTGGCTCAAATAGCACTATAGCGCCGGTTCCGGGACCGCCGCCTGCTGCCAGCACGTCCGGGCTGCTGCTCATGGCGCTGCTTGCGGCAGCCGCTTCGTGGTTTGTCTACCTGATGCCCTACGGAGCCTTCGGCCGCGTTTTTGGCGGGAGTGTTCTTGATACTCTCGCAACACTTGCTTCCGTGGCTGCCCCTTTCGCAATCATTGTCATCGCTGCCGCAATTCTTGGAATTCAGCGCCGCCGCGACCTCGCCCTGCTTCGCCATGCTTCGGTGCAGCCAATTGCGCCGGAGAACATTTGGCTCGCGGACCAATTCAGGCAATTCGGGGTGCAGATAGCAGTCCTTGGCGATGTGGTAAGCGTTGTAGATCCCGGTGGTCCGGTCTTGTCGTCGCCACGTCTCGTGGCCACTGGGCTGGGTCAGAACCGAGAATTTTCTATCGTGGTTCCGGCCTTGGCGTACCTGCGCCTGACCGGCGACCGCGGAGCGCTGGACGCCGTCTTGGCGCACGAATATCGCCACATCCTGGGGCGCGATCTATTTTGGTTCGTAGCCTTTGAGCGACTCCTGCAGGTCACGCTTTGGATTGTCCCCATGGTCGTTCTGCTCAACGTCGCTTCGTCGACATTGTATGACGTCGACGCTGGGCAGAAGCTGTTGTCCGCGCTCTCCGCTTCGCTCCTCGGCAAGAGTTCCATCGTCGTCTTGCCCGTTCTCGTGGCGATTTCAATTGCGGTTCTCAACGTCGCTGTCGCCTATCGCGAGGCCGCTGCCGATCACTTCGCAAGATGGGTCGGCGGGTCGGAGGCGCTTGTGCGCGCAGAGCATCTGCTTTCGGGCGGGACTGTCGTCAGCCGGCCCTGGCGCGGCATGTCTGTCGAAAAGATGCGTGCCGACTGGCGTCTGGTTGCGTTGTTCGGGTTTGCGCTTGGGTCCTTCACGAGCTTGATTTCAGGCCCTCTTGCCTATTGGCAAAGTGTCTTGCCGCAGGGTCTGCTTTCCCAAGGCTTGGCGCTTGGCTATGCGCTCGCAGCCGTAGCGATCCCATATGTGGGGGCATTCGCGGTCGGTCGCGTCGTGCTTAGACAGTCACCTAGCGGCATCCTCGGGGCCGCCTCGACGGATATCGGCGTTTTACTCCTGTTTGCCGGCATGGTCGCCGCTGGCTACACCCTGCCGCAAACAGTGCCGGGAATGCTCACGAGCATCCCCCTCCTTGACGACTACCCCAACCTCTTTCGCAGTGACCCATGGCGATTGTTGCTGTCTTCGATTGCCGAGAGCGGCATCATTGCCATCTGCACCACAAGCGCCGGCGCTCTGTTTGCGGCCGCTTCGATGGGCGGGAGGGCGGGATGGTGGTTCGCAGCGGGAACTGCGACCGTGCTTGCGGGGATCGTCGAACCTGTCGTGACGAACGGCTATTTCCTTGGGCTCGCGTGCTTCTTGCCGGGATCGATTTTTTGCCTGCTCGCCATCCGGCGGTGGCGTGCCCAGTTGCGGCCCGGGTCCTGGTCTTTGCTCAGCCGCGCTCTGGTGGCGGCAATCGCTTGTATTATAGCCGCATCCTGGTTTGGGCTGGGTGGCCCAGGTTCGATTGCAATCTCCCTGCAAGCCCGGTCGAATGCGGCTGAAGCGAATGGCGATGGGACCGGCGCTGAGAAATTTGCGCTTGCGGCGACGTATTTTGCGTCGCTGACCGGCACAAGCCATTTCAACCTGGGCAAACTTCAACTCGAGCGAGGCAAACCCTTTGGCGATGCAATTGAGAGTTTTGAGCGCGGTCTGGCTGCACCATTCCTTTCCGATTGGCTCGAGTTGTTCAGCGCCCACACATTGGCAGCTACGGGCTATCTGGAACGACGTGAAGCGGATGACTGGGACAGAGCTGATAAACATCTGGCCACTGCGCGAGAAATGTGGCGGCGCAGCGTGCGGCTGGATCTCCAGGACGCAGTGGTCGTCCAATACAACAGTGCGGTGATAGAATGCAATCGCACGTCGCCAGATGTGCTTGCAGGATTGGTTTTCGTGGCTGAGGCAGCGGCACTGGCGAGCAAGATCGCTGAGCCGCAAGCAGTTGGAGTGGCGCAGATCGCGTTGACGGACGGCGACTTGCTACCGCTCGATTTGAATGCGCCTACAAAGATTAAGGCTGAAACCTTGTCGGCTTTTGGCCAGGTTCGCGGTCGCTTTCAGGAGGCCGTGGATCAGGCTCTCGCTCGCGGAATGCCCCGCGACCAGGCAATCGACTTTCTACGGTCAATGGTCCAGCGCACCGCAGCGACTGGTCCGCATTAGCGTGACCCGAGGTGCCTGTCAGCCGTCAGTTGAAGTATGTCAGAAAGCTTTCTGTGCTGCCCGATCACTCAACCTCCGCTGACTCGGCGAAACGCCTCTTCCTGTTTGAACGAACTGGGAAAACACGGTAGGAACTATTTGCGGCCACAAACCGCGTGGGCGCTCCATTCATGCCGAAAAGCTGTCCCGTTCGGCTTTCGATCTGGTTGCGCTCATGAAGTTCTATGCGAGCCGCAAATAATTGGCCGATCTCGCCAACTGCGCCAAGGTCCGGCAGATCGAGAAGCTGACCTGACGCGGCGTCGAAAAACGTCTCCTCAAGTTCCTTGCGCTCGTTCGGAACCGCACTGACCCACGCTTTTATTGAAGCTTCAGCAATCCTACGCTCATCTTCAATCGCAGTCGCAAAGCGTTCTATCCGGGCGAAGCCAAATTCTTCTGGCAAGCTGGCTGATTTTAAGCGCGCCATCGCTTGGAGTGTGCGAGCTCTAGCGACGCGAGCCGGCCTCTCGCTCGACCTTTCGTTTTCGCAAAGTTTTTCAAGCCAGTCGCGCCAAGCTCCTTTCGCTGAGCGGGCAATCAAGCAGAGTGTTGCATCATCATTCGCCAGAAGAACCATATTGGTCATCACCCCAGCGAGCGCCGCGTCACATGGAAGCATGAATGCAGCTTCCACGAGACGTTCTGGGAGCAGCACGGCGTCATCAGCGTCGGCATTCACATCTGCAAGATGTGCGATTAACCGATCGAGCCCTGTTGCCGCAGCGGCAATGTCGCAAACTCCAATGCCGACTATGAGACCGGACAGAAACTCTATGAGCGATTCATCTCCCCAGAAGGCAGTGCGCACATCCATCAAATCCGAGAACCACTTTATCGCCAATGCAGGGTCAGCCCGTGCAATACGGTGTGCCGCCGTGATCGACATCTCCAATGTTGCGAGTGCCAAGCGGCGATCCGATCCCTTTGGATCAAGGTAATTGCCGGAAGCAGTGCGACCGGTCGGGTACCAATTTTGCGGGATGTCGTCCCTGCATTGCCCGACATGCGTATCAAAATCGTGCAAAACTGCCGGCAGATCGTTCGAGGGAACGGTGTCAATCGCGTCGCAGAGGATCGTCGCGACGATCCGGTCGCGCAGTCGATGATAACCGCCCTCGACCGAACAAAAAGGAAGAAGTGCTGTTGCGGCGTGCATGCTGACGACAGTGTTTGTTTCGAGTTCAGGCAGCCAGCCGGATTGCTCCAGCCATTGAGCGACAGCGAAACTTTTACTCCTGCCGAGGAATTGTGCGACGTCCGCCCGCAGCTCAGGTACACGATCATTGTCGACGAGAACCGCCACCAGCGCTCTTGCGGTTTGTTCTGAAAGATCGAATTTTGATAAGCCAAAATAATTCAGCCATCCGAGGGTGTTACCGAGTTGTTTCTCGTCGCCTAGCGTATTTGCGAGCAACTCGTCGATCGCACTCTCTGGCAATGCGAAACCATATCTGAGCTCATAATTGGTCGGCGATGATGGAGGAGGACTCCTTAGGAATACCGTCCGCAGAAATCCTACCCGCTTTTCCAATGGAAGTGCCACGAGCCTATTTTCCAGCAGTTCGACATGGAAAAGATGAACCTCCTGAACCTGCGGATTCCACCGGCGCTCTAAGAGACGAGGCAGATGCTCGTCAAGCCCCAACCAGTCCTCTCCCAGAGACGGCGGCATGGCAGGAACATGCCCCCGTTCCTCTGCATCCGTCCAAGGATAGTCGCCCGCTTCATCAATGTCGTCCTCGCGGTGCAACCCTCCATCGCCAGAAGAAGCGATTTCGCGATCGAGATCCTGTTTCAGCAGCGTCTCGATAGAGAGCGGATCATCATGCTCGTTGTCGAGTTCCTCGCTGTTGTCCAGAAACTCCGCATCACCGTCGATATCGAGTGGCGATACTGGCGACCGGCTCGCCTCATCGAGAAACATCAACCAAAAAGAAAGATCGGCGTAGCCATCCGGGTCTTGGCGTTCGCGCAATAGCTTTCCGAAAGGGGCGAGATTGTGCCCGGCCAGAATGTGGATCGCCGTTGTGACCAGCTCGTTCGGCGACTCGTCTCCCAGCCAGGACCTTACCGCATCAACGATGCAGGCCTGGTCCGTGCCTGCGCCGTGAGCCGTTCGCAATGCTTCGACCAGCCACGGATCGCGGTCTTCCATTTCTTCCACCGCCTCGACAAAGATCGCAGGATCGGCGCAGGCAGCCACGTAAACCATGCCCCGTACGGTCGGTGCCACATCATGGTTTCGGGCGTTGCGAAGATGGAGAAGATAAACGAGGCAGGCCACTGAAACTGAGGGATTGCGATTAGATTGCAGGCAGGAAGCGAGCAGCGCGGTCGCCACGATGACGCCGGCCGAGTCCGTGTCGGCCATCGGATCGATATCTTCGCCAAGCTGAATTTCAACCGCTTGACGGTTATCTTCTAACGACATGGCCCGGTCGGTAACCTCGACCAGGCGCCTCTGTAAGGACAGACCGAGCACATAGTTCAGCCGGTTTGACGCGATGCGCCATTCCCTGCTGTCATCGCGGTCTCCAGGACTGAAAAAGTCTGACGAGAGCACGTCCTGCAGATCGTGAACAGCATGTTCGACGCCAGCAAAGCGCGCGGCCTCTTGTGAAGCTTTGACATCGATATACAGGGTCCGCTCGCCCTTTAGGAGCCTCAGATTGCTCCATGCGTCGCGCACATGAGCTTTGAGAAGGCTTGCAAACTCATCCGTTTCGATTTGTTTGCCAGCATCTTCTTCCTGTCGATGCCGCCAGTATTCCCAGAAAATTCTCTCCCGTGTCACCGGTGCGCCAGCGAGTGCATTCAAGAGTCCCGCAGCTATTCTGAACAGACGAGGATTGCGAAGGTCCTTCGCGGTTTCCGCATCGAAGGCACTCGCATCAACCCCCTGCCGCGTGCACGCTGCCTTGAATTCGGTTTCGCTGAATCCGAAAACGTCAAAATCAGAGTAGCCGACGGCCTGTTTTTGCAAGATCCGCGCCAGCTGCGGCCAGGGCGAGGCTCTGGTTGTCACTAAAATAGGCGGGTCGCTTGAAAGCGACAGAAGGTTGCGGAGGCCGGAAATGGCAGAGCCCCAATGAGCGCCATCTCGTTCGTTAAATCCGTCGAGGATGACAATAGGGCTGAATTTGTCCGAGCGGGCTTGGCGCAAGGCCGTCAAAAGTTTAGCGACATACCGCTCGTCGCGAAGGCGCGGGTCACAGTCCTTGACGAGCGCAATGGAGCGCAACACACTTTCGACCAATAGTTTCGTGTGACCCCAGTCCCCTGTCGCCGCAAGCTGGAACATATTGCTCGAGATGAAGAGCATGGGCCTGTCCGGCCAACGCTCTACGACATAACGAACGATAGCCCAAGTCTTCCCGACGCCTTCCGGCCCGACAATTGCAAGCACATGATTGCCATTGTCTTCGGCGTTTGCGAGGCTTCGGTCCAGCCGCGTGTTCAGCTCGGGGCGTGAAATGGCGCCCGCAGACGGGGCATAGAAATCGATCCTTTGACCGAAAAGCGCCTTTGAGCTATCGCCGGACTCGTCCGAGAGAGCCGAATTCACTGCATGTACGAGCGTCCGGCGCAATGCATCCGTAAGTGCAAGACCTCGGCCCAGATCTTGAATTTCCCTGCCGACGCGTTCGAGGGTTTTTGCCTGCGATCGGACCTCGGCCAACGCGACGGAAATGTCCTTCCATGCCGCGGGGGCGTTCTCCTCAAACCAATGTAGTGCGACACTCTCATGCTGGTGGACAAGTGCCAATAACCGCGGGCAATCCGCCGGCGCCCAATCTACAATGCCAATTTCGAGCTTGGCCTGTGCGGCCACCTTTTCTAACCGCGCGACTTTCTGTTGGGCGAGTGTGTCGGTGGTTGCAAGGATCCAGAATTCAAGCTCGTGGCTGGCAGCCTTCGCCAGAACCGCTTCTCCAGCAAGTTCGCGCAGGTTCAATTTCTTCTGTCCGTAGCGTTTGGCTTCTGCGGCGACTGTTCCTGCACTCATGTCGCGGCCATCCTGTTCGCCGGAGGACGATAGTCGCAAACTCACGCCCAGGTGGGCCGACAGGAGGCGCTGGATGAATCCTTCAAATCCAGAGTCTCCGGTCTTCTCCAGGTTGACCAGAGCGTGACGCGCGTTGGCGAGAATGCTCGAACGTGAAACGACAATGCCCATTTAGCCTCCGGACCTAAGTTTCGATATATTGCCAACGCTAATAATCAGCGCAAGATTTATCTTTAAAGTTGCAATCGCAATGCTCGTTATACATGATCGAGTAACTAAGAATGGTGAGTGCGAGTTTGCGGGGCATCAGGGCTCAACTGACGGGATGAAGGAAAAGCCCGCTTACACAGGTTTTGATCTTGGGGTTGGCACTTCGGGTGAGCTGTGAGTGTGGCGGGAATGCCGGCTTCTGCAATCGACGCTATTGGTAAGGGGATGGCATGCGAACAGTGCAGAGGACATCAGCCGCGCCCCTTTCGCTGGGCGGTTCCCTGGCAATCGATAGACGACGCTCGTTCCTACAGTACCTGCGCCTGGACCCGGCAAAGCGTGAGCAGACCCGGGTTCCGATCATGGAATTCGACAACCGTGAGGTCCTGCGGGACCTGTCGCATGTCTTTCTCGGAAAATGCGCCTTCTGTGAACAGGCATCCAAGCCCATGTATGTTCATCGTTTCAGGCCGACAAACGATGCGGACCCGATCATCGGAGATGAGCAAGATGGCAGGAACCGTGACGCACATCTCTATTACGGTTGGCTCTCCGATGCATGGATAAATCTCTATCCCATATGCGGGGAATGTCGACCGAAGCGCGCCAACTATTTTCCAGTGTCCGGCCAGCGAATGCCGGTGCCCACCGCAGACGAGTATGAGCAATTTGTGGTGAGAGGCGACGGCACGTGGCCGGAACTCACAATCAACGAAAGTTCGCTCTTTCTCGATCCCTGCGGACCAGAAGAAATCTTTCGGCATCTCGTGCCGCTCGACGATGGTTCGCTGCAAGCTGCGAGCCTCATGGGCGAGGAGACGATCAGGCAATTCAACCTCAACAGGACGCGGCTGAAGAAGAAGCGAGAACAGGCTTTTGCGGACTACGCAGGGTTAAGAGGTGGCGGACCCAACGATACCAATGAATTTATTGGTCTTTGGCGAATCTTTTCGCGGCAGACCCCGGTTAGTGAGGCCGAGCAGGCCGAGATCAGCGCGTCCGCGAATATTGTCGAGGAGGACGATACGCCGACAAGACCGCGGCTGACGGAAATAACGCTGACAAATTTCAAGGCGATCGAGACATTGTCGATCAAGATGCCGGCGGCTCCCGAACCATCGGCGCGTTTGGCGCAAGCGCTGTTAATTCTCGGCGAAAACGCTGCCGGCAAGAGCTCGATCCTTGAAGCGATCGCGCTCGCTCTCGTGCACCCGGATGCCCGATCCGAGCTTGCTCCTAAACCCGATAGTTTCCGCCTGGACCCGAGCTTCATGGGTGCGCCAGAAATAAAGAAAAAGGCTACTGCTCGGGTACGGCTGCGCTACGATGGCAATCACGAATCCACGCTGACCATTCGCGGGAGCAGCTTTTCGCAGACCGGCTCTAGGCATCTCCCATTCGTATTCGGATATGGCGCCTATCGACACTATTTGAGCGATCTTCATCCATGGAGCCCATCACGCCCGGTCATAAGCCTGTTTCATTCGGACCGTCTGCTGACGAACCCGGAGGAATGGTTGTTCAGCCTATCTCCAACCGAGTTCCGGTCGGTCATGCAGGCGCTTGGCGCGATCTTTGGAGCGGGCGAGGAGGTGGACGTGATTTTCCGCGATCCGGTGACCAAGCGGTGTTTTGTCGAAATGCAGATAAATGCCGCCGGAAAGAAGAGCAGGACACCGCTCTCCAACGTGTCGTCAGGGTTTCGAACGATCCTAGCCCTTTCTTGCGACATCATGCGTTGGCTGATGGATCGAAGCGTCAATCCCCATTTCGTTTCCCTAGTCTCGTCGGAAGGGATCGTTCTCATCGACGAGGTCGAAGCCCATCTCCACCCGAGGTGGAAAATCCAGATCATGAAGGGTTTGAGAACGGCCCTCCCTTCCATGACCTTTATCGTCACCACGCATGACCCCTTATGTCTGAGAGGGATGCGAGATGGCGAGGTCGTTGTCCTGAGCAAGGTCGCCGACCAGCGGCCTGGGAGTGCCATTCCTGTCATGGTCGATCGGGTGATGAAATTGCCGGAGGTCTCGACGCTCACCATCGAGCAACTTCTGACATCCGATCTGTTCAGTCTGTTCTCCACGGACGATCCTAGATCGGAGGAAAGCATTGCGCAGCTTGGCGATTATCTCGCCAAGAATGACGGTAGGCCTCCGAGCGAGGAGGTGAAGATGGCGATGGATGCAATCCAACGAAAAGTCCTCGATGCGCTTCCGGTCGGGACCAGCGAAGTGGCTCGCCTCGTGCAGGATGCGATCTCCCTTTATCTTGCGAAGCGCGGCAAGTTGCCGGGACGTCGTCGCGAAAGCCTGCGCCAAAAAACGATCAACCGTATCCTCGCTGCGTTGGAGGGGGTGTGATGCGTCGCGTCGACCGCCTCTCCGTGCCGGCGCCGGACGTTCTTGTTGGGCCGAAAAGCCTGGGCTTGAAGGAACTCGAGAAAGCCAAGAAATTCTTCACCGCACAGGAAGTGGCAGAGGCTGCATTAAGGGCCAAGATAGCGGCAGACGCGGCAGCTGGAGTTGTACCCATAGCGCCCGTCTCGAAGAAAAAAGGCAAAAAGGATGGCTTTTCGTTCAGTGCCTATTCTGACGACGCCGTAAAATATGCGCTGGAGAAACTGTTCTTCGGCAAGTGTGCCTATTGCGAGACGCGATATGCCAGTCAGGCGCCGGTAGATGTCGAGCATTACCGGCCCAAAGGACGGATCGCTGACGTGGCGGACCACCCCGGATACTGGTGGCTGGCGATGGTGTGGGAGAACTTGCTCCCGAGCTGTATCGACTGTAATCGACGACGATGGCAACATCTCCCCGATGTGCCAAGCAGTCTGGAACAACTGTTGAAGTCTCCGTTAATCCAAGGCGGTATGATGCCGCTTGGAAAGCAGGATCTCTTTCCGGTCGCAGGAGAACGGGCGACAGCTTTACACCCGCTGATCGACGAAAAGCCGGACCTCCTCAACCCGTGTCTAGATGTGCCGGACGAACATCTGACGTTTTACATCGACCGTAAGAATCCCCTTGGCCTCGTCCTTCCCATATTGATCGACGGCGTACCCTCCAGGCGCGGCCTGACATCGATTCACGTCTATGGGCTCAATCGGTTGGCGTTGGTTCAGGAACGCACGCGGGTTTTGCGAACGCTCGAATTCCTTAGCGAACTGATCGATGAGATCGATGAAATCTCCGAGATCCTTCTCGCACGTCGTTCATCGAAGGACAAAAAGATGGGCACGCGCTTGAGCCTCCTGAGCGATCAGATCCTGGCAGAAATCAGAGGGATGGCGGAGCCTGAACGACCCTATTCGAGCCTGGTCAAAGCGTGGTCGAATATCTTGAAACCCTAGCCGACGGAGAGTGGAATGAGCACACCGGAACGAAGCTGCGATCTGGTCATGAAGGGCGGCATCACGAGTGGGGTTGTCTACCCGAAGGCGGTCGCCAGGCTGTCGAAAACCTATCGGTTTCGCAACATCGGTGGCACATCGGCCGGCGCCATCGCCGCTGTCGTCACGGCCGCCGCCGAGTACGGGCGAGACCAAGGAGGGTTCGAGAAAATCGAAGCGCTGCCGAAGGCACTGTCGGCGACGCTGCTTGAGAAGTTTCAGCCCATCCCCGAATTGCGACCGCTGTTCAATCTGCTGCTAGCCTTGCTTTCGAAGAAGCCGGCTTCAATCCTTGGCGCACTCTTCAGAGGTTATCCAATGGCGGCGTTGCTCGGCGCCGTCCCGGGGGTTTTTGTAGCACTGATGGCTCTCTTGTCTTGGCATTCCTGGTGGGCAGGGGCGTTATCCCTCAGCCTGCTGGTCTTGCTCCCGCCCCTCGCGTCCGCGATCGCGGCCGTGCTACAGGTCAGGAGTGGGCTGCCAGCAGCCGATTTCGGCATGTGCAATGGAATGACGCAACCCTACACGCCGGCCGGACACCCTGCCCTGACCGAATGGCTTGCGGACACCATCGACGCCGTCGCAGGCCGGGAGATAACCGGGTCGCCTCTCGGTGCTCAAGACCTTAAATCCCGAGAAATCATCGTGCAGACAGTGACGACGGATATCACCACCCATCGCCCCTATGTCCTTCCAATGGAAAACAATCTGCATTATTTCTCGCAGAAAGAGTTTCGGGGGCTGTTTCCGGCGCGTGTCGTCGATGCGATGCTGAGCACTCCTCGAGACGGGAGTGACGGGGATCTCCATCCGTTCAAGGTCGAAAATCTGCCGCTTGTGGTCCTGGCACGAATGAGCTTGAGTTTTCCGGGGCTGATTTCGGCCGTCCCTCTTCATCGTATGGATCACACTTTGATGGGCATTGACGAGCAGCAGCGCATGGTTCGCTGCGTGTTCTCCGACGGCGGGCTGTCCAGTAATTTTCCCGTTCATTTCTTTGACCAATTTCTCCCCTCGCGACCGACATTCGGGATTTCGCTCGGCGAATACAATCCGAAGCAGGAAAAACCAGGGACGAAAGGTGAGACCCGTGTCGTGCTTCCAACTGGCGCCGGACAGGGCCAACTTTTGCCAGTCTACAATTTCAGTGGGCTGTCTGGATTTGTTTTTGCGCTGTTCGACAGCGCCAAAGACTGGCAGGATTCGCTACAGTCTATTCTTGCCGGCTACCGGGAACGCATTGTCACTGTCAATCTGAAGAAGGAAGAAGGTGGGCTGAACCTCGAAATGCCGCCCGCGCGCATTACGCAGCTCACGGAGTTCGGGGATCAGGCCGGCGAACTCATCGCAGACCAGTTCTGCCTCAACGAACATAAATGGCGGCGATACCTGGTCGAGGTGCGCGCCCTTGACGAAATGCTGCAGGGTTTTGCCGATGCCTATGGCGAGCCTCCGGAACCGGGGTCACTCGACTATGCGACAATCGGGACCTCCTATCAGCCTCTTTCTTACGCGCAACTTTCAGCCAGGGAGCGGCAGGTGTTGGTTGAGCGCGCGGAAGCAATTGCTGCACTTGGACGCTCTTTCAAAGCCTTGCAGCAGCTCGACACCTTTCAGGCTCGCCTTCCGAAGAGCCGCAGCAGGATCCGCTCTGTGGCACGGATGGACTGAGGACACCGAACAGAAGGTCTCTGGACATGCATTGATGGCAGAACGGCGTGAGCGACCTGATGCCTGCACAACTCCAGTCGAGTACCTGCTTGGTGATGCGGCAACAGCCGCACCGGCAGCGAACTGGGCAGGTAATTCGCATCTCAAATTCACAATGAGATGCGACGAAAACTTACGTCTTCAACATTACACAAAAGCATACTACCATTAATTGCACGGCTTATCGCACGTCTTGGGGGATTGGCATGCGGAATTCTCTCTCCAAAAATGGTCTAACGGTCCTGGCCGTCGCCGGCACCTATGTGGTTTTGCTGGGCTTTGACCTGAAAAAGCGAGATTGCGCCGGCCTTCTCGGCTTCTCGATTCACCGCACCGACCCTGAAGGAAGAGACGCTCGTTTTCTCGAGGGGATGAAGACGTTTACAGAGACGGATCCCGGCTTCCCGCCGGGCTCGACCTATTCTTCGGAAAAGCAACCGTTTCAGAGCTTTCAATGGGCGGATTATTCCGCCGAGCCCGGCAAGACATATATTTATACGGTCACGGCGCTGAAGGGCACGCCGAGCACGCTGGTGCCGTTCAAAGCCGTTTCCGTGAAGGTGACGACCGAGAGCCCGCAAAGCGGCAACCACGACATCTATTTCAATCGCGGTGTGGCGGCTTCCCAAGAATATGTCCGTCGCTTTGGTGACCGGCTTCCCAAAGACGTGCAAAACGGGCAAGCCTTTATTTGGCTTTCCCGTGGTCTATACGAAGCGATGAAGTCGTTTGTCGAAGATTGCGTTCCCGGCAAGCATCAGCTCCGGATCTCCGCCTACGAGTTGAACTACGAGCCATTTTTGATGGTTTTGAGACAAGCGGCAAGCCGCGGGATCGACATCAAAATCATATTTGACGCCCGCAAGGCGCAGCCCCAGAAGGCAAACCGCGAAGCGATCGCCGCGGTGGATGCCGAGAGACCTGATCTCACTGTCAAGCTCACCGATATCTGTATCGAACGGAAGGCCAATCCATCCTATATCTCGCACAATAAGTTCATGGTGAAGATCGAGAACGGACAGGCGTCCTCCGTCTGGACCGGCGGTGCCAACTTCTCTGACGGCGGAATTTTCGGGCATTCAAATGTTGCCCATGTCGTCGAGGAACCGGCTATCGCCGACCTCTACCTAAAGTATTGGACTGCCATGGCCACGGACGATCCCGGGGTTCGTGAACTCGTGCCGATTGTCGAGCAGTTGACCCCACTTCCTTCGTCGCCACGGCAATCGGGAACAGGTGCGATCTTCAGCCCCCGGAAAACACTGGCCGCCCTCTCCTGGTATGCCGGCCTCGGCAAAGCTGCGAACGAAGGTCTGTTCATGACGTTCGCATTCGGTATCAACGATCTCTTCAAGGATGTATATCGGACTGCGAAGGCACCATTCCGGCTCGCTTTGCTGGAGGCGGCGACACGTCCCATGAAGAAGGGGTCGCCGGAACTGAAGGCGGAACAGGAAGCCGTCCAGGCGCTGCGCAATATGCCGGAGAATACCTTTGCGATCGGATCGATGATTGCCACGAACAAGATCGACGGATGGGTGAAGGAGCAACTCAGCGGCCTCAACGGCAATGTCGACTACATCCACAACAAGTTTATGCTCGTCGATCCACTGTCCGACAATCCAATCGTGGTCGCCGGCTCTGCAAACTTCAGCGATGCATCGACGAAACAGAACGATGAGAACATGATCGTTGTGGTCGGCAACAAACGGGTAGCCGACATTTACCTGGGCGAATTCATGCGGCTTTACACCCATCACGCGTTTCGCGAGTCTTTGGCGTGGCGCAAGCCGAACGATCCGCCCAAGCCTTTAAGAACCGACGATTGGTGGCAGACGTATTTCGGAAACACCGCCCAATCGGCACGCCGGCAGTTTTTTGCGCGATCGAGCCAGGTCTAGGACAACCTGTCTGCAGATATCACCGTTGGGGGAAACATGAATTATCTTAAAATAGCTGTTATCACTCTGCTCTGCGCGGTTGGAAGCTCCGCAACCGCTGCCGATGTGAAGTTGGGCAATTGGAATATTCAGACCCTTACCTTTGCCGGCGATCCGCATACCGTTTTCCCGGACGACTATGTGCGCAAAACCGCCGATTTTTCTGACCTGCGGCTCTGGCGAGATCAAGCGGGCGGGGACGTGTTTTTTCTGCAGGAAGTGACAAGCCCTGCGGCCATCGACGCAGTTTTTCCGGTTTCCGAAGGCTGGCAGCATTGCATCAGTGGCCAATATGCGCTGGATCAAGGCGCCGTCTCGATGCCGGCATGTACCCGCTCCGACGAAACTGCCTCTAAACCTTTAGGTGATTCCCGAAGCCAATATACCGCGGTTGCTTGGCGTAATCAGGCAGGCGTCAATGTTGGTCCGGTTGCGGACTATGCGACCCTGAATGTCAAGTCGGCAGATGGCGACGGAACGATCCGTGATCTCCGTTGGGGGCTCGACGTTACCGTCGTCGCTGGAGCCGCACGTCTGCGTGTTCTGGTCGTGCACATGAAGTCCGGCTGCTTTGACGACCGGATCAATTTTCGCCTGTTTACTGTCGATCCGGCAACTACAGCGCCTCAAAAGGACGCTTGTGACACGCTTGGACGGCAGATGTTTCCGCTCCATGCATGGATCGCGGCGCGAGAGGCAGGAGGCGATGCATGGATGGTTGTCGGAGACTTTAATCGCCGCCTGGATGCTGGGGCAGGACGTAACCAAGACGAGGTCTGGCAAGCGATCACTGCGTATTCTCCGGGATTCGACGGCCACGACCGCGACAGTCGACAAGATATTGTCGTCTATCGCGCCCCGTATAAGGTCGCCGCCACTTGCTGGGCCGATACGTCAAATAGCCTCCCCGCGACCCTGTCGGATAGTGACGACTACAACATGCTTCCGATCGAATTTTTCCTGTTCGGCAGCATAGCGCGCGCAAATCTCGATCCAGCGTCCGAGAGGCAATTCGCTTGGACACCCTCAATCCCGGAAGATCTTAAGCGACTGTCCGATCACTGCCCGAGTACAATCAATTTCCGTGCCCACTAGTTTAGGTCTAGGAATTTCATGCACGATGGATTTCGCCCGTGGCCATCTTCCCCTGTAAAGGAATGCGCGATGAGGAATCGGAAAGAGGGCTGGCGGCGGCATTTGAGAGCGGGGAGCACAAGAGGGTGACGCGGCTGTATCGTAGCGATGACCTGCCAACCTAGCAATGTTGGGTTCGCGGTCCCGGACGTGCCCCGCCTATGCTTAGGCAGCAAGCTCGCAATCATACCGTCGTAGAAACGCTAAATCTGCGGAGATCTTCTGATTTCATGCTGCAGCCGGACGCTGATCCTGCTCTCTACGGTGCGATTATTCAGGGCATGTCCGCACAGGCCTGCGACGGCGCCTGCAATGCGCGACTGAAGCGGCTGATGGATCTCGCACTCACGGCTTGGCCTGGCAAGCGTAGCAGCTAACGGAGAGATCGGCCCTAAGACACGTGAACTGCTCGTGCTGATAATATATAGAAGTGACCTCCCGGTATCAATCATCGCACCAGATCGAGCCTCCAGTGGCAAAATTTGTGATTTGGCCAGCGGCAAGATCAATGACGCTGCAGATGCCGATGGCTGCAGCGATCGGCGGGTAACGTCCCGCAGCTTGCTCTCTACGGTTCTCCGACAATGACAACCGAGGATCGAGGTACTTGGGTAGCGCCATCACCCGGAAAACGTCCACCGCAAAAGGTCTCCAGGTCTTTCAGCATTGCAATGACGCGGCGCACGCTATCATCCGGGTCAATGTCCATATCCGCTTCCTCGAGATCCTTGGTCAGATTGATGCAGCCCACGCTTCTGAGAAAGCCGATACCCGGATGGATAAGAATCTCCGTGCGGTCACCCGTACCGGCAAGGCCGAGCGCCGGCTTTGGCGTTACCGAGAAATCGCAGCTATCGTCGTAGCCAAATGTGGAATAGGCCGCGCCGACATGGGTGACAATTGCATACTCACCTTCTGCAAGCCTGCGACCGTTGCCTTCGGGTGCGTTGGCCCCTGGACCACCGCATTCCACACAAGTGCCGGTCAGATGTGCTCGCGTCACCCCACCGACCGAGACCCAATAGTGCCCTATCGTCCGCACTCTCTTGCCACGGCGATGCATTGAATGACGCAGAATGTTCAGCCGCCAGCCCTCCACTGGACCTTTCACCTCGTCGCTCATGAAACCTTGCCTAGAACAAGAGAGCTTGAAGCCTGGCAAGGACCTGGCCCCTGTCATCGGGATGGTCCTCCAGCCAGGTATGGATTTGATGGCCGGCGTGCGGAATGCGTAGAACTTCGCGATGACGCGCGTGCGGAGCGCAGTCATAATATGTTGAAACAACTTCCTCAGGTATCACGGCGTCCTCGCTGCCCACAACGACGAGCAGGTTTCCTCGAAATTCCCCGAGGCTCGAAAACGCGAGAGAGTCTGAATATGAGCCAGGCTTTCGAATGAATGCGGAGAACGTGTCGTCAAACTTCAGATCCTCCGAGCCTTTCCCATAGGCAGCAGGGCAAAAAAGGATGAGGTTCTTTATAGCTTTGACAGAAGCTAGTTGAGCGGCAACATGGGCACCCATGCTACTCGCAATGATCGTGTCTGGACACGCATCAGAAAAAAATTCACAGGCCGCGTTGGCTTCCGCAAGGCGTGTTTGGAGGCTGGAGCCGGAGAGCAGACCGGTGCTATCGCCGTGGCCCGAGAAATCAAAACACATTGATGACAAACCTTGCGAAGCCAAAACGTCCAGCACATACATAATGCGTTTTCGACTGGCCTTCCCGGCCCCGTGCAGGGACAGGACCGAGACTGGTTTGTCCGGCACAGCAATCAGTCGAGTCGCAGCCAGAGTGTTGCCGTCGACTACAAATGAAAAGTCTTCAACCTTGGTCATGCTTCCTCTCCCTCGACTATCCTTGATCGGGCCTCCGCACGTAGTTTACGGGACCGCCTTATACTTCCGCTGATGTAAATTCGTTTGAGCCACCGCCCGGTTCCATCATATTTCGCCTCATAGGGCGCGCGCCCATGCAGTGTTCGGTAGTTGTCGATGTAAAGAGCGTCGCCTCGCTCCAGGATCACGTCCTGCTTGACTTCATTCAGCTGCCAAACAAGAGCCGCGAGCGCATCGGCGTGCTCATGATCGGTCGTCCCACCCTCCAGGTAATTGAGATTTGCCTTGATGTAGGGCTGACTTTTCGACCCAAACAGAATGCCCTGAAGCACCTTTTCTTCAACGACCGAATGCGCGATATTCGGCGCGATCCTGAAGCTGGGTGAGAAAAGCAGCGGCAAATGCTCGGCCGCTATATCGATGTCGTCGATGAAGCTCAAAATCGTCGAGGCTCGCTCATCGTTGCGCAGACAGTAGAGACCGAAATACTCCCCCGCATTTTCATGGAAAGCATCCTCGGTATGGAGATCGAACAGGTTTTTCGATCCCGAACTGATCGGGAGGGCCTCGTTGCCTTTGATAGGCAAAACATTGTTGATCAGATTGCCGAACTGAATGGTCCGCCAAGTGAATGCGTCTCCAAGCAAGGAGCCGTAGAGCAGATGGAGGATCTCGTCAGCTGACAGGCGCTCTGAGT
Source organism: Rhizobium herbae (assembly GCF_017873135.1). Taxonomy (GTDB): domain Bacteria; phylum Pseudomonadota; class Alphaproteobacteria; order Rhizobiales; family Rhizobiaceae; genus Pararhizobium; species Pararhizobium herbae. Next base: position 79,198 of record NZ_JAGGJV010000011.1, read on the forward strand.
TGAGATCGGGCAAGATCTGCGGCGGGGTGGGCTTCTCTTCAAATTGCGGGTTGCCTCGGACGATAATCGCCGGATCCTTTTCACTGGTCCGGAATTCGGCAAAAAACTCGCGAACTGGGAACGGCAAGGAGCCAGCGTAAAGCGCAGCCCTTACGGCGAAGTCGAGCGGCAGTAGGCTCTCGTTAGACTTCTGGATCGTTTCGACCAGATCCAAGATGATGTCCCGCTCGGTATCGGCGAGCACAAGAATATTCGGTTCCTTCATCGCTCTTCCTTCGATTGTTTCACTTTGCGGCTTAGCCAAAGGGGCTCTCAAAATCATGCTTGACGGTGTCCAGAGTGAGCTGAGGCATGGCCTCGAGCTCCCTGCGAATAGACTTCATGACCGGGACGGTCGTGCCGTCCGAGGTCAGTTCCTGGAGTAGCCGCTCGGCTTCGGGATAAGACAGCGGATAGCGCGAAAGGATCACCTTCAACTGGTAGATATTGTTCGCATTGGAAATGCCGGTCATGGCGCCGCACATCCCCAGGTTAACCGGGTTCGGCGACGGCACCGCCGGGTCGGTTTTTAGGCGCCGAACGTTGCGCGTCATTGAGGCGTAGACCTTGGACGCAACGCCCTTGGACGAATGCGGGAAATACGTTCGGTAAAGGGTCAAATATTTGACATTACCGGTATATCTGTCCATGACGCCGACAGCAGCGATGTAGACGAACTCCTTCTTGAAGGTGATGTCACCCTTGTAACCGACAGTATCGGTGCCGATACACTCATGCTGGCTAACAGAGATTGATCGAAGATGAACCTTGATTTTCATCTTTGACAGCCGGATCTTCGCCGTTAGATTCTTGCGTTGTGTCAACTCCGGCATGATTGGGAGGTGGTATAGGTAGTATTCGCCGGAGATCCTCCGGATGTCACCGAATTGTTCAGAAAAAAGATACTTCACTGCAAAAACTATGGGATTCAATAAAACCCAACGAAACGGCCACAATATTACAAGCCAAAAATACTTTATAAAATTTATTTTTAGAGCTTCGTTAAATTCTGGGCTGCTTACTATTGAAGCGACGTAACCGGAAATGTCATGCAAAAACTCCATTAACATCTCCTCAAATAGGTTGTCGCTGTCTCGTTGTTGATAATTCCTTACGAATTAATCTAGAAATGCTACGTCGTCCGATGCAAATCGCGGCACGATTTGTTCGTTCTCAAGCCAAGCAGACTGGTAAAACTTGAGGTAATGTTGAAACTCTATTTACACAAGGCGTCGAGGAAAAAATAAATCGCCGCTTACGTGTAGAAACGCTGGGGCCGCCGCAACCCGCGAACATCTCGACCGTCATCATTAGGCTGCAACGACTGACCGATCGGTTATCGATCGATCTAGGCGTTTCGCTATCCGATATTAGGGAAAACCCGTCGTCCGCAAAATACTATCGCAACGGTACCGAGGTCGAGCAGTTCGCGCGAGCTCATGCGGCCAAGTTCGGTAACGGTCTGACGATACTTGCGCCAGTTGTTGAAAGAGCGTGCTACGTTCATGACGTTCCCTTTTCGTGAGGTCTCTTGACGCCAGCAACCATGCTTTGGTTCCAACGTCGTTTCGATGATTGGAATATGGGCTCTTGTCCTCACTTCGATAAGGCCAAGGTCTCAGGTCGGCCATGCACTCAAAGCATGGGTCAAATCAGGCATGGGCTGGAAGGGAGCTATCATGGCCCCGAAGCGGTCGACAATGACCGTCTATACAGGCACGTAATATGGTTTAAGAGCCAAGATGTAAGTCTGGTGTTGCTTTTAACCGATTTACAAGAACGGCAAAGCAAGCTGGACCACATGCGAGTCGACCAGTCCGCGAATTTCAACTTGCTGGACGTGTGCAGGATGCGCAAATGGATTGTCAGCGCAGGCGAGAGATTTAAGCAAGAATTGGACAGGTGACTGATGAACTACGCGAGGCTGCTGTGTGAGGGTGTTGGATCGTGGTTGCAGTTCGAGCACGCCTGTGACCGATCCGGCCTGTTTAGCGAGAAATACCTGACCCAACCCATTGGGCAGATCTTGAGCGCCAGGTCAGGAAATCGTGTCAGGGCGGAATACGTTCATCCGGTCTTGAGCGAGCTTGCAAAAGGGCCGGGGAGGCGTCCAGAAATTGATTTTGTCGTTTGCGATCCCTATCCCTCAATCACGATCGCTGTCGAATCGAAATGGATCGGAAAAACCAAGCCGAGCGTCGACAAAATATTCTGGGACCTGATCCGACTCGAGATGCTTGCCCATCATTCAAAGGCGCGATGTTTTTTCGTTTTAGGAGGAATGCGTTCCGACCTAAATAGCTACTTCAAGCATAAGCTTTTCTCTGGAATAGAGCCCGGCGAGCAGACCCGGCCGCTCTTGCGGACAGATATCAATAATGCACACAGGACTGCTTTGGTGCCGACGCGCGATCATTGCGGTCGAGAACCAACTGGTGCGAGAGGAAGACTGGGCTCATTTCTATCAAAGTGAAATTGATCTGCTGGATGATGCTGCGGAGCGCCTGTTTCCACAACTCCGTCCGTAGTGCGCTGATCAGCCGGGCATCTCAGGGATTGACGGTCTTCAATGCCAGGCTGGATTTGAACTGCCCGCGATATCCAGAGCTTAACGGTGGGCGGGGGGCAGCTGGCTGGCTCTCAGAATGGGCGTCTGGTTTATAACAGACCCCATGCTCGAAACCTCCCCCTCCCCGTCATCTCGCGCAAGCCAAGTTCCAAAACGATCCGCCGCGCCGCTTGCGGCGTGACGTCCAGCGTTTTCGCCACCATGCCGGCCGACACCAACGGCCTAGCCATAACCAGCTCGACCAGCTCCGGCAGTTTCGAAGACGTCCGTCGCCCATCGAGCTTTCGGTCCATCAGTGTTTTCGCCAGCGCCAGACGATCGTGCTCCTTCAGCCCGATCTCGGCGGCCGCGATAAGACCTTGGACGATGGCGAGCAGCCGGGTTTGCCGGTCGCGATGCCTGCGCCGATCGACCGGAATGGTTTTCAGGCCGAGATTGATAGGGGCGAGATGGGCACCAGTGGTAACGCCGGCCTGGCGCAGGATCGACGCCGCCAACAATCGCCCGAGCCAAGGCGCGTGCTGCAGCACCGTCAACTCGTTCCAGGCATCGAGGGCGATGATCGCCTGCAGCACCGCCGGTAGGTTTTCGGTCTGGCGCAGCACGCTGCGCCATTCGTCGAGCCGTTCGTCCTCGTCCCAGTCGAGATCATAGATCATCGGATCTTTGTCTTGGCCACCTCCGCGGCCGGGCCGGCTTGCGTTCTCGATCGCCGCCTTCGATCGGGCGAGCACCGCATCGATGGCAGCATAGTCGACGCCAGGGAGATTCTCGATGTCGTCGATATCTTCCCCCTCCCCTTCCGGATCTGACGCGTCCGCGCGCCGGATGCCGCCGGCCATCTCTCCCTCCTCGGCGTCGCCGGACGTGATCTCTGCGGTTTTTCGCAGTGTCCGAAGTCCGTCGGCGGAAAACGCCCAGCCGGGTGGTTGGGCAGCAACGCGCCGACGCGTGCGCAACACGTCGCGGGCGATTGTCAGCTCATGGGTCGGTGTGCGAATATCCCGCGTGGCATCATGGAGGACGAGGTCTTCGAGATGGACGAGTTCGCCGTCGATCCACAACGAGGCGCAGGCGTCGGCAAAGTGAGTGCGCTCAATAAAGCCCTGGCCGACCGGCGAACGGGCGATGCGCTCGTCGAGACGCGTGAGTACGGTAGCGGTGTGGCTTTTACTTCCAGATTTCAATCCGGGGAATGTCATACGCCAGTTGGGTTCTGGCGCTAAACTGGCGACGATTTTCCGCTAATGATTTCAGCGAGGCCCTTTGCCAAAGCCATTTCACGATCGAAGTTCGCCGGCGGCGCGCCCGGTCTCGGACGAGCACTGGTTGATGGCGCGTCGAATGGCCCGCGAGCTGGACAAAATCCTGGATGGCGGCAATCCAAGGCGGGCTGCCATCAAACGCGCTGCGGCTGAACTGCGGCTCACCACCCGGCAAATCTACAATCTCCTCGCCCGCTATCGCGCCGATCGGACAGTGACCAGCTTGCTTCCTCGCACTGCGACCAGTCGGCGCAAGCGGCTGCCGGAACACGTGGAGGCGATCATCGCCGCCACACTTCGCGAGAAGTGGCTGACGCTCGAGCCGACCCCACTTGCTCCCGTGGTCGACGAGATCCGCGCGCGCTGCGAGGAAGCCGGTCTTGCCGTTCCCTCATATGTGACGGTCGCTCGGCGCATCCCGATGTTGTTTTCGCCTGAAGAGATCGCGAAGAAGCGATCGGCCAATCCAAAGCACTTGCTGCGGCTGAAGCCGCGACCCGGCTATATCCATGCGCCGCACCCGCTCGCCGTGTGCCAAATCGACCATACGCCGACCGACATCAATTTCGTGGAGGTGGTCGATGGCGCCGGTGTGTTCGTCGGCCGACCCTATTTGACTGTCATCACCGACGTGGCGACGCGATCCATTCTCGGCTTCTGCCTCACCTTGGAAAAGCCGTCGGCTCTATCCGTTGCGCTTTGTCTCGCCCAAGCCATGTGTCCGAAAGATACATGGCTTGCAGCGCGCAATCTCAATCACGCCTGGCCGATGTTCGGTCGACCGCAGCTGCTCGTCACGGACTCGGCAATGGAGTTCAAGGGACACGCCTTCCAGCGAGGATGTGACGATTATGGGATCAGGATCCGGTATCGCGATCGAGGCCGTGTCCATCAAGGCGGGGTCGTTGAGCGGCTGCTGGGAAAGCTCAATGCGGTCCTCGCCACCTACCCGGGCTCTTCGGGCCGTTCGGTGGCCCACCGCGACGAATATCCATCCGAGCGGCGCGCCTGCCTGAGCTTCGCCGATCTGGAGCGCTGCGTTGCGCTGGCCGTGATCGATCACAACCTGCAGGAAAATTCCAAGACCCTGAAGGTCCCCATGACGGAATGGCGGCGCAACGCAGCCGCCCTGCCTCGGTTCGACGATGACCCGCAGCGCGTGCTGTTGTCGTTCTTGCCGGGAACGGAAAGGCAATTGTCACCGCAAGGGATCAACATGTTCGCCATGCACTATTATTCGCCGTGGCTGAGCGCCGTCGTTCCCGAGCGTGACCGGCTCGGAAGGCTTGAGGTGCGATACGACCCCCGTGACATCAGCCATGTTTACATCCGCGACCCGGAAAACCGACAGTTTCGGCCGGTCGAGCGACGCAACGGCCAACTGACGTCAGTGACGATGTGGGAGCATGCGGCGGAACGCACCCGTCGGCGTGCGGCAAACCACCGCTCAAGCACTGAGAAGGTGGCGCTCCGCCGCGAGATCGCAGCCATTGTGCAATCGGCGAAACCCTCCAGGCGCCAGTTGCGTGATGCTGTCCGCAAGGCCCATGCCGCCGCGGCGGAAAAGCCTTATGCCATTATGCAGCAGCCGGCACTTCCTCCCGCCGAGCATCCCACGCGTCAGAAGAGCCGGTTGCCGGTGGAGGATTGGTAGCAACAGTGGATCATTTGATCGAGCATGTCCGGCCGTATCTTGATCGTGATCATGAGGCAAGGATCGCTTATATCCGCGCGCCACGGTGGATCGGGCATCATGCCGCCCAGGATAGCCATCGGCGACTTGCCGAGCTTCTGTTACGGCCTCCGTCTTTGCGAACCCAGGGGCTGATGTTGGTCGGCCCGTACGCCAACGGTAAGACGATGATTGCCGAGCGGTTCGCCGTCGAGCACCTGAGAACCTCGCCCAAGCAAAGGGTATGGATAGCCCAGACACGCGAAGGCGCTGGCCTTGGCCATTTCTATGCCAGTATTCTGCAGGCGCTGCGGGCGCCCGGCGCCGATATGTGGAACCTTGGCCGCAAGGCCGAACAACTCGACCATTTGCTGTTCAGCCTCAAACCGAAGGTGCTGATTTTCGACGAGTTTCATAATGCGTTGCGGGGTCGTCCGCGCGACGTCGAAGCCGTTTTTGCATTCCTGCGGCGGATTGGCCGCCAGTACGACATCTCGCCGGTGCTGATTGGCGAGGTGGCCGTCTGCGATTTTATCAACGCCACCAGCGAGATGGCGAGCCGCTTCGACCTGGTCGCAGTTCCACGCTGGCAATATGACGAGAACTATCTCATGCTGCTCGACAGTCTCGAAGCCGCTTTGCCGCTGGCCAAAAGCTCGGATTTGTCGACCGAACCGTTGGCCCGGCTAATATTCAGCCTGTCGGAAGGCTTGATTGGCGAGATAGTCACCATCGTCGCGAAGGCGGCGATCGCGGCAATCACATCCGGGACCGAACGCATCAGCAAAGCCAACATCGACGCGCTGCGCTATGTGCCGATCTCACAGCGGCGCAACTCCCCTCTGCGTCAGAGCCTTCTATGATGGTCATCGATGCTCCCGGCCTGGCAATCGGCATCCGCGAGCGATACCGCGATGTCGTTTCGGAAAAGTGGCCCGTCATCGTCACGCCGCAGGCCGACGAATTGCTATCGAGCTGGTTGCACCGGCTTGCATTTGCGAACGGCATTGCGCCTCGACCGTTCGCCCGCGTACTCGGGCTTAATGCAGGGATGTGGTCGGCCGCCCTGGACCTCAAGCTCCCGGCCGACATTGCAACCCTTCTCCAAGCCCACACCGGGATTTCGGAACACCAACTCTCGGCGATGTCGCTAGCTGGATCGCCGCTGAAGCCGCTCTTGCTGCCATTGCGAAACAACGGACGTCGCGACAGTTCGCGGTGGCTGCAGTTCTGTTCTCGATGCCTGGCTGAGGATGCACAGCCATACTTTCGGCGACGATGGCGGTTGGCAACCAAAGCTTGCTGTTCAAAACATGGTTGCGGGTTGCGCGATCGATGCCCATCGTGCCGCAGCCGTGTTGCGGCTTTCGATCAGACTGAACTCGTTCCGCAACATCATTGCGCCCGCTGCGGCTATGACCTGCGTCGGGCATCGATTGTCGGTGTCGGTCCAGAGGTAAGACGGCTTGACCGCTGCATCGACGATATCTGCCGACTGGAAGCGATAACAGGCTCACGGGCCAGCGTTACCGTCGTTCAGCGCCTACTTGGCATGCCAAATGTTGCCGGCCTCTATGCGACATCGCCCCTGACGAGCCTGTCCACGTCGACGCGAATTCGCTGCGTCGAACGGCTCGCAATAAGATCCAGTGATTGGTTGACGGTCGATGATGATGTTGTGGTCACACATTGGCGACGGCTGATCCTCTCCGCGGGTGGTCACCTTCCTTTGATCACGCTGCTTGCGGATGCCCTCAAACGGCTTGGGCAGCAACCTTCCATCACACGCCCTCCTCCGGCTGCAGACCTCTCAGCGCTATTGTGTGCCTACGCGAGTATCACGAGAAGCCCTCATCGTCGGTGGGCTCGAACTCACCACCAGCCCGGCGATCACCAAGCGGCGGGCGGACAGCGGGGTTAGCGGTGGTCCGGATGCGCGGTTTGGGACTTAAGCGCGAGCTGTCTTTGGTCTATGTTGACGCATGACAGGACTTTGGAAAGTGGACTGCGGCGTTGGCAGGTTGGGACGACACTTCTGAAGAGATTGCGCGGATTCGGCGGCGCTTGGCTGATCTCGATGCTGAGCGTCTGGAGCTCGAGCGTATGTTAGAAATGCTGGAGAAAATGGTCACATCCGATAGCTGCGCGCCGGAACGACCGTCGTCTGTCGATGCCCCTGTTACCAACAGTTCACCGTCAGCCGAGAAAATCGAGTTGTTCCGACGCCTGTTCGCGGGGCGCCCCGATGTTTTCCCAGTTCGTTGGGAAAACAGGAAGGCCGCGCGCTCCGGCTATTCGCCTGCCTGCTCCAACGAGTGGGCAAAGGGGATCTGCGGTAAGCCGAAGGTCAAATGCGGGGAATGTTCGCATCAGGCTTTCATTCCGCCCTCCGAGGATATCATCGAAAAGCATCTTCGCGGCGGCGATTTTCGGTCTGGCGATTTTCGGTCTGGCGATTTTGTTGCCGGGGTGTATCCGTTGCTGCAAGACGAAACGTGCTGGTTCCTCGCAGCGGATTTCGACAAGGAAAGCTGGGCTGATGACACCAGAGCATTGCTGGCTACCTGTCGTGCAAAGGGAATTGCCGCAGCTCTTGAACGGTCGAGATCTGGGAACGGCGGTCATGTCTGGATATTCTTCTCCGAACCCATTCCGGCCCGGATCGCCCGGCAACTGGGCGCTGCCCTGATCACGGAGACGATGGAGAACCGTCCCGAGATTGGCTTCACATCTTATGATCGTTTCTTTCCCAATCAGGATACGATGCCGCTTGGCGGTTTCGGTAATCTGATCGCGCTTCCTCTGCAAAGGAGAGCTCGCGAAAACGGCAACAGCGTTTTTGTCGATGACGACTTGCGGCCTTACGACGACCAGTGGGCCTACCTCTCGTCCCTGACCAGGCTATCGGCGGACATTGTCTTCAGGATCGCCGATGAAGCTGAATTGTCGGGGCGGGTCTTGGGCGTCCGGATGCCAGTCGATGACGAACATGCCGATGAGCCGTGGAAGATGTTGCCGTCGCGGCGTAGCGAGCCGCGGCGAATTGAGGCTGCGATCCCGCAAAGCATCAAGGTCGTGATCGCCGACCAGGTGTACATCGATAGGACCGAGCTTCCGTCCGCGCTGATTGCGCAGTTCGTGCGCCTGGCGGCATTCCAGAACCCGGAATTCTATCGTACGCAAGCAATGCGTTTGCCGACCTTCGGCAAACCTCGGATCATCTCCTGTGCCGAGCTTCACCCACGCCATGTCGCGCTGCCACGAGGCTGCTTCGACGAAACTGTAGAGCTGATCAAGAGCCATGGCGCCATCGCCATTTTGGAGGATCTCCGCGAAGATGGGGAGGCTCTACCCGCCGGCGTTTCGTTCCAAGGGGAACTGCGACGGCCACAATCGCGGGCCTTTGATGCTCTTGTCGCCAACGATAACGGCGTGCTCGCCGCCACGACCGCGTTCGGCAAGACAGTTGTCGCAGCTGCACTCATAGCACATCGCGGCCGCAACACGCTGGTTCTCGTTCACCGGAGGGAGCTTCTCACCCAATGGGTAGAGCGTCTGACTTCCTTCCTGAGCATCGAACCAAAGCAGATCGGCGTCATCGGTGGCGGGAAAAGGAAGCCAACGGGGGTCATCGATGTGGCGCTGATCCAAAGCCTGGTTCGGAATGGCGAGGTCGATGACATCGTGGGAAATTACGGTCATCTGATTGTCGACGAGTGCCACCATCTGTCCGCTGCAAGTTTTGAACTTGTCGCTCGCAGATCCAAAGCGCGGTATGTCGTAGGCTTATCTGCCACCGTTGCGCGAAAAGACGGTCATCATCCGATCATCTTCATGCAATGCGGCCCCGTTCGTCACCGGGTCGATGCAAGGGTTCAAGCTGCCGAGCGTGGTATTCGCCACCGTGCCCGCGACCGTTCGACGAAGTTTGAGTTGCCAGCGTCACTCGTCTCGGCCGAGCGCCCGTCAATGCCAGCGATCTATGCGGCCCTTGCGCAGGACCAAGGCCGAAATGACCTGATTTTCGATGACGTGCTGAAATCCCTCGAGGCCAGACGTTCGCCCATCCTGCTGACTGAGCGTAAGGATCACCTCGATTATCTCCAGCAAAAATTCTCGCCGTTCGTGAAGAATCTGGTGGTGCTGCGCGGCGGCATGTCGGCGAAGGATCGCAAGCAAGCCAACGCGGCGTTGAATGTCGCAGACGATGATGAGCGCCTGATACTTGCGATAGGCCGCTACATCGGGGAAGGCTTCGATGATGCCCGTCTCGACACGTTGTTCCTGACCATGCCGATCGCCTGGAGAGGCACTTTGGCGCAGTATGTCGGCCGTCTGCATCGCCAACATGATGGCAAGAGAGACGTTTTGGTGGTCGACTATGTCGATAACACCGTTCCGGTTCTGGCTCGGATGGCAGCGAAACGACGCGTGGGTTATCGGGCGCTCGGCTATGTGATAGAGTAGCTGGCGCGGCTTAAGGGAAGTGGAGCGGCCCATGGCAGTCCGTCATGCCCACCAAATGCGCTTACAGCTGATCCTGCTCGTCGCCATCGGCGCCTTCTTTCGCCAACTCTTCCCGCACAAGCGCCTGTCGGCTAAGCAGCCCGTCATCCTCAAGCCGCTCCAGATCGGGCAGGTCACGCAGTGTCTCAAGGCCGAACGCCGATAGGAAATGCTTCGTCGTTACATAGGTGTAGGGCGCGCCGGGTGTCGGGCTGCGCGGGCCAGAGCCGAGAAACCCGGCATCGCGCAAACTGGCGATCGTGTCGCGGCTTATCTCCTTGCCGAACATGGTGGACAGCTCGCTGCGGGTCACCGGCTGTAGGTAGGCGATTGCCGCCAGCACCGCAGCCTCATGCTCCGACAGATACGCCGGGGCCGACCGCGTTGGCGCCTGCGATGCCCGGATCGCAGATGCGTAGGCCGAACGGCTTCGATGCTGCCAACCGCCGGCGACCGCGACGATATCATAGGGACGGGACCGCAGTTCCTCACGCAAATCGTCGATGAGGAGATCGATGCTACAGCTCTTTCCGACCACGCGCGCCAAAATCTCGCGGCTGACCGGCTCGGTGGCAGAAAAGATCACCGCCTCGACGCGCAGCATCCACTCGCGCCAGCGCAGTTCCGGCGGTAAATCCTCAAGCTCTCTATCGAAGAGGATTTCATCCTTCGACTTCGGTCTGCGGCCTCGAACTGCTTTGGCTGCATTTGATCCAGCCATCGTCAAAGCCCAAAAATCCGAAACGAGGTGCGGCCGGAGAGTTCACGCACCGCGCCAAAACTTTCCAGCCGCTCGAACAATCGCGTCGCCGCCCAACGGGAGAGATGGCTGTCGGGTGCGGAGGCGGGCACGGCATCCTCGTTGAGCAACTTTTCGATGATGCCGCCGGCGCCTTTGGTTCGCACCTTCGGCGCCACCGCCAACAATTTTTCGGCGCGGCGGCCAATGTCATTGGCCTGCCGCAAGGCCTCGACCGTGGCGGACACGAGCGCCAGGCACACCGCCCGCGGGAAAGCGGGCTCCCCCGGCCGCACCCGCCCGCGGCCACCGATGGTCTTGAACGCTGCGCCATGACGCTCGCCCATCGTGAGCGGCACGCCACACGCCCAGGCGAGTTTTTCCGCGAGCAGGCGGTCGGCCAGCCACCAGGCCAAAATTTCGGCATCTGGCCGGGCGGCGCAGATGTTGGTGACCAGGTCGGCGACGACGAAGGGCACAGCACGACCGGACTGAAGCGCGCCGTCAAATAAATCGGCAATTTCGCTCAGGCCCTCGCGACGCATCCCCATCAGCGCCGCCAGTTCTTCCAGACCTTTGCTGCTGATCGGCCGCTTCTTTGCCGCCAGTTTCTGGAATGCCAAATACATCGCTCCGGCCGGTCCGGGATCGTTGCCAGGCGCGGTGAGCAGCACCACATCGCGCAAGCCCGCCGCGCCTTCGTTTCGGCCAATCATCTGCACGGCTGAATGCGAGGCCCTGAGCGCAAGGCGCTGGCGCCAGCAGCCCGCCCACGGCAGGTCGGCGCGAACCAGATCGTCGAGCGATTTCAGAGCGATGCCGGCGGCGAAGGCGACGTCTGTATCGCTCGGATCTTTGCCGCGCAAGGTCACCCAGCCCGGCATAGGTGGCACGGTCGATGGCGGTATCGGGGCGGCGGAAGGTGAGCGGAGGCGCGAATCCATGCTGTCGAGCATAATCGATGCGCGCTCTTTTAGCCACATTTTTCGGTTAAAACCGCACAGTATGTCAGCGCTAGATTATGTCCGATAAGATTGCATTATCGGACGTTTTGCTCTTTATAGAGAGAATGGCCCAAATCATCGAGCAGAACAGCGAAAATCACGCCGATATGAGCGCTGCGCCGTCTGACAGCATGGCGCATTCTAGTGATGTTTCCGCGCCAAAGTCGTCGGCCGGGAACAGCGGTCTCCCCTCCCCTCTACCAGCGCCGGGCACCAGCCTGCCGTCGCACCTGGAACAACTGGCCGATCGCGCCCGCGCCTATGTCGAGGCCGCCAGTTCCACCAATACCCGCCGCGCCTACGCTTCCGACTGGAAGCATTTCGCTGCTTGGTGTCGGCGCCAGAATGTTGCGCCCCTCCCCCCGGATCCGCAGGTCGTCGGTCTCTACATCACCGCCTGCGCGTCAGGGACCGCAGAACGCGGCATGAAGGCGAACACGGTGTCCACCATCGAACGGCGCCTGTCGGCCATCGGCTGGAACTGCGCCCAGCGCGGCACGCCGCTTGATCGCAAGGACCGCGCCATCGCCACCGTGATGGCCGGCATTCGCAACACCCACGCGTCCCCTCCCCGGCAGAAGGAAGCCATTCTGCCGGAAGATCTGATCGCCATGCTGGAGACGCTGGACAGGGGAACCCTGCGCGGCTTGCGCGACCGCGCGATGCTGCTGATCGGCTTTGCCGGCGGCCTACGCCGCTCGGAGATTGTTGGGCTCGACCTCGGCCGCGACCAGACAGAGGATTCTTCGGGCTGGATCGAAATCCTCGACAAGGGCATGCTCGTCACCCTTCGGGGCAAAACCGGCTGGCGCGAGGTCGAGATCGGCCGCGGCTCGTCGGATGCGACCTGCCCCATCGTCGCCGTCGAGACTTGGATCCGCTTCGCAAAGCTTGCCAAAGGCCCCCTATTCCGCCGCGTCACCGGCAAAGGCAAAGACGTTGGACCAGATCGTCTCAATGACAAGGAGGTCGCCCGCCTGGTCAAGTCGGCGGTGCTTGCCGCCGGTGTTCGCGGCGATCTTTCCGAGAGCGAACGCGGGGAGAAATTCTCCGGCCATTCGCTACGCGCCGGCCTTGCCTCCTCGGCCGAGGTCGACGAACGCTACGTGCAGAAGCAGCTCGGTCACGCGTCCGCCGAGATGACCCGAAAATATCAGCGGCGCCGAGACCGGTTCCGTGTGAATCTCACCAAGGCATCCGGGCTTTGACATGCCCCTCCCCTGCTCGATGTGAAGCCGGGGGTGGAACAAGCTCTGTTCCCCAGACACGCTAAGCTCGAACGATCGAAGAACCTATTTGCCGGTACGGTAGTAGACCGTATCCAGCGGCGTGGTCGGCGCTTGTTCAGGAGACGTGGTTGTCCACTTGACGGGAAAGGCACCAAAACGTAGCTCATTCCCTTTGATCCAGACGGTGTCAAAGAGGCGGATGCCCTCGGCGGCGAAGGTAAAGGGACCGCACTTTTTGCCAGCAACGGAGAACGGAACGTTTTCCTCCCAGCCTTTTAACCCGCACCCTGCCTGATCGGCAGTCTCTCTATTATAGTGGTCGACAACGTCGCTTATATTGGGCGTAGTGGTAATGGAGCGCACGACATATTCAATCCGGGCGTGATTGCCATCGGCATCCTCGGTGAGAAGCTCTCCCTTGAAGTTGACCTGCACCGTAGGCCTCTGGCACGTATTCATGGCGTAGACCTGCGAAGTGGCGGTCACATCCTTGCCGCTGACGACGATGCGCGTGACGTAGCCGTGCCTGTCGTTTTTCCCGATCGAAAGGCAGTCGGACGTCCACTCACCATTCAGATTTGAAGGCTTATCCTGAGCAAATGCAGCAGCCGGAGCGGCCAAAGCGAGCAAACATGTTCCGGCAACAAGATAGCGAACGACAGTCATAACAACCTCTCCGATATTGGTGGAAGTTCTATGGAATAAAAAATACAGGCTCAATTATGATCGGTTGCCCCTTCCTACGCTGCTCTGAGGAGGTTGCTGGGAAGTGGCAGGGGCGTGAAGCCATCCGGTATCTGCTGCGCGGTATCCCACGAATAGCTGCCGATGAGATTTAGATGCCCCCAACTGGGTGGCGAGGTGTGTTTCGGCAACTCATTCGGAATGTTGCGTCCTCGCTGACGCAGGTGCGCCGTAACCCGTCCGAGAGCGCGCAGGAACACGATGCGTTCCTCCAACCAGATCAGGTTGAAGCCGCTAGGTCAAAAATGGGGGTCGAATCTCTAGCTTACCGCTTCAATTGAAATCGGGAAATAAAAGCCACAGCCGGCATCAAAAGCTGGCCGCAACAGTACCTGGAGCATTTTTGGTGGCAGAAGGGATTCCTGTTTTTTGTAAATCATGATTCACTTCCTTTATGACGAAGCGCCGCCTTCCCATGGTCGAGCATGCCGATACGCTGTCGCTGAAAGCGCTGCGTGAGCTTGTGACGGGTCTGGTTGCACGGGCCGATCGGGCAGACATCCGGATCGAAAAGCTCGAGGCCGAAAACCACAAGCTTAGCGACGAGAACGACCAGCTCAGGATCGAAAACACCCGGCTGAAGGTCGACAACCAGCTTCTGCGCGACGAGATTGCGCGGCTGAAGAACCTGCCGCCACGCCCGCCGTTCAGACCCTCGGGCATGGAACAGGCAACCGGCGACAAGACGGTTGCTGGCAAAGAGAAGCCTGCGAGCCGCCGCGGGCCGAAAGGCGACACGGGCAAGGTCACGCGCGAAGAGGTGCTGCCTGCCAGCGTTCCACCTGGATCGCGCTTCAAGGGCTACAAGGATTGCGTCGTGAGGGATCTGGTCATGCGGGTCGAGGTGGTGCGCTATCGCCGCGAATGCTGGGTGACGCCGGATGGCAGAACGATCATCGCGCCGCTGCCGGCAGGAATCCGAGCCGGCTATGGCGCCAATCTGCGACGCTTCTGCCTGATGCTTCACGCCCATGGGCAGGTCACGACGCAGCGGCTGACGACCTTGCTCAACGATGTCGGTGTCGAGATTTCCAAACGCCAGGTCATCCGGGTTTTGACGGAGCGACTGGATGGCTTTCATGCCGAGGATGCCGCCGTTCTGCATGCCGGCCTGGTTTCGGCTCCCTTTGTGACGGTCGACGACACAGGCGCCCGCCATGCCAACCGCAATTTTCATACCACGCATATCGGGGGCGAGCATTTCACTGTGTTTCGCACAGGGCCGTCGAAGTCGCGGCTGAACTTTCTGGCCCTGCTGCGCGGCAACTATCAGGACTATGTCCTCAACGATGCTGCCTTCACCTTTCTGGAAGACCGGCAGGTGGACCCTGCCCTTCTGGCGCGGTTGAACACCCGCGAGCCGCGGCGGTTTGCCAATCAGGTTCCGTTTCTCGCGTATCTGGCTGAACATGGCATCGATATCTTCGACAGGGACATCATCCGACCATTTGCCGAGGCCGGCATCTGGGGTGCCATCCGCCATCATGGTCTGGTCGGCAATGCGGTGATCGTCTCCGACGACGCCGGACAGTTCCGGGTCGGCACCCATGCGCTCTGCTGGGTCCATACCGAAAGGCTGCTGCACAAGCTGATGCCGGCGACGCCGCGCCAGGTGAAGCATGTCGAGACCCTGCGCGAACTTATCTGGCTCTTCTACAAGGCTCTGAAAGATTTTTCGCGAAGTCCGAGTCGACGTGCTGCCCAAGGCCTTGAGGTCCGGTTCGATCGAATTTTCTCCATTCGAACCGGATATGGCGATCTCGACAAACTGCTGTCTCGGCTGAAGCGCCGCAAGTCCGAACTGCTGCGGGTTCTGGAGCGGCCTGAAACCCCGCTCCATACCAATGCGTCGGAAAGAGATCTGCGCGGCTTTGTCATCAAGCGGAAGATCTCGGGTGGCACGGTCAGTCGCAATGGTCGGCAGGCGCGCGACAGCATGCTCGGCCTGATGAAGACCTGCCAGAAGCTCGGCCTTTCGTTCTGGCACTATCTTGGCGATCGGCTGGGCATTGGCGTCGACCATCATCTTATTCCGCCACTCCCATCCATGATTGCGGCACGCGCTTAACGACCTTCGGCCCTTTCACAGCCAGCACATGGCCCATCAAACCTGCAAAGTTTATCGGCATTGCCACCAAATCAGCCCCGCTTACGCCGCAACAGGGCTGTCATGCTGATTTTCGCGACATCGTAAGCCATTGAAATCATGGTAAATGATTTGCTAAAGGAACTCTATCTGAATATTACGGTTCCTAACATGGTATGATCGAGGGTTGAGGCTATAACCATCGATAAGTACTGGTTATCGATGGTTGTTGATCTGGAGTCGCAAATCAGCAAGAATCGGGGCAAATCGCGGCCCTCAAGGCCGCCGAATACAGCGATTTTGGAGCGTTCGTGGCCAAATCCAAGACATCCCTCACCGCCGTCGAGCGACGGGCCGAAGAACTCGACACCATCGCCGCCGTGCTGCCGATCGAGCGCCGCGACGAACTGGCCGAACTGCTCACCGACCAGGATGTCGAGACGCTGCGCCATCTCGTCAACCAGGGCATGGGCGACAACACACTGCGCGCCCTGACATCGGATCTCACTTACCTCGAAGCCTGGGGGCTGGCCGCCACCGGAAAATCGCTGCCCTGGCCGGCGCCCGAGGCGCTGCTTTTGAAATTCGTTGCGCATCACCTCTGGGACCCGCAACGCCGCGACACCGATCCCGACCACGGCATGCCTGTAGACGTCGACGAGAACCTTCGAAGCCAAGGTTTCCTCAAATCCGTCGGTCCGCACGCGCCCGCAACGGTGCGCCGGCGGCTGGCGAACTGGTCGACACTGACCAAATGGCGCGGTTTTGACGGGGCCTTCGCCTCCCCTGCCCTCAAGTCCGCCATCCGCCTTGCCGTGCGTGCCGTCCCCCGGACGCGGGGTCGCAAAAGCGCCAAGGCGGTCACAGGTGACGTGCTGGCAAAGCTTCTGGCTACCTGTGGGACCGACAGCCTGCGCGATCTGCGTGACCGGGCGGTCCTCATGGTCGCCTTTGCCTCCGGCGGCCGAAGGCGCAGCGAGATCGCCGGACTGCGACGTGAGCAACTGACCGTCGAGCCGCCGATCCCGGTCGAGAATGGCCCTCCCCTCCCCTCACTCGCCATTCATCTCGGTCGTACCAAGACCAGCAGTGGCGAGCAGGACGACGTCGTCTATCTCACAGGTCGGCCGGTGGAGGCGCTGAATGCCTGGATGGCGGTTGCGAAGATCGAGAGCGGGAGCGTGTTTCGGGGGATCGGACGTTGGGGGACGGTTTCGAAGCGGGCGCTCGATCCGCAGTCGGTCAATGCCATTCTCAAGCAGCGGGCGGTGATGGCCGGATTGGACAGCGGGGAGTTTTCGGCGCATGGACTGCGGTCGGGCTATCTGACCGAGGCCGCCAACCGGGGCATTCCCTTGCCCGAGGCTATGGAACAGTCGCGTCATCGTTCCGTGCAGCAAGCATCTGGCTATTACAACAGCGCCACGAGACGAAGCGGCCGCGCTGCTCGGATGCTGTAGGCTGTTCCATCTAAATGTCTGATGATATTAGATTATCTGTCGAAACGCTGCAGCACGGCGAGAATGCTGATATCATCGCGCAGAAGCCTAAAAACAGCGTTTATGAGGCGCCGCCCGATCATCCAAGGCGGATTCCTGATAGAAGGTGGTCTCGCCTTTCGGCGCACCTCCCAGTAGGGACAGAAATTCGTGAGTAAGAGGAGATTATCGCTATCCAACGATCAAGGCACATCGGCAGTCAACTTGCGTTGACGGGAGGCTTGCCACCCGCAATTTCCCGCTCGAATGTCCGCCCAAGCTTTGACCTCAGAGGCTACTGCGCTTACAGGTCCGACGACGCCGGCAATTAAGGAATCTCTATAGCTCACTACCAGGTCACCGTTAGCATGATCGTCGAGGCAAACGACCAGAAGGACGCTGCGATGCGGGCCTACAGCGTGATACATGACGTTACGCCGGATACCTTTGAAGTGAGGGATGGCGATGCGCCGTCACAGCGCGTGTTGCTGTCTGAAGAGGACCAGGACGAGGCCCTTCGGAGAACTCTTCATAGCGCAAAACGGTGATAGATATCACTCCGACCCATCTGTTTCTCTTGGTCCTGGCTCCGCTGAATTGGCCTAGATTGTCTCATTGTGTGGCAGACGAGCGGCACGTGTAATCCTGGCGGGAAACGGGGCTGACGGAGGTCACAAGTGGACGTCTCCCCGCGTTCGCAAGAAATACTGAACTTTAGAGTCCGGGCGATGCTGAGACGCTTGAGATAGGCTCAATCCAGGCGATGCCTGTTCCTCCGGTAACCGTACGCCAATCTATTTCTGATTATTGAGGCTCCTACAATTCCAGGAGCGCGCGCCATGCAACTTTCCCATTTTCTTAAACATCCAGAACGGGTGGTCGCAATTGCCGCGATCGTCACCTGGATCGCCTCGATTCTGCAAGCAATCGCGGTATCATGATCAGCGGGTACCCCGCCTTCTTGTACGGATGTTATTAGAACGACAATTCAAAAAAGACCTCGCAATCGCATGGTCAATATTGGCTCCACGCGCGGCAAGAGAGCTGCCCTTTCTGAGGCAGTTGTTGTGTCCTCCCCTCCCCTCCCCCGCATCCGAAGACAGCGAACCCTGATCGAGCCTACGCATCCGGAATGCTGTCGTGTAGCGACGCATAGCGCAAGCAAGCCGCTAGATCACATACGCGGCGGGTGCCTATATCCGAACTTCCCTTGCCCGTCGGCCGGTCGGAGGCCCCTCTGCGCGCAACGTCCTTAAGCGTCCAGCTATCGGGTGTCGTGCGGTGAAGAGTGAAAACAGCGTGCGAGCAGTATAAGAACGAGACCGTTCAATCTGGACATTGCCGCCGCATTGGCTGACATACTCAAGGTCCTCGCTCGTCACAATCCCGGTCTGTCCAAGACAGCTCTGATGGCGACAGGAAAGGTCGTGGTCGCTATCTCGGCCGCCACCGCGCAACTGACAACCGAGCAGCAACAGAATATCGTATCGCGCGAGGACAAGCTGGCGGAGGCACTTGGAGCAGTCGTTGCAGATCTTGCAGCCCGGGATACGCCCCCGCTAGCTGTTCTGACGGTAGAACGGCCGGTGGAGGTGAGCAAGGGGCCAGGGCTCGGTAAACTGCTTGAATTGGATGAAGGGCGGCGGCGGCTTTCAACCTATTCCACGCCGGCCCGGATCGAAGATTGGGCGGGTGCCGTTGCCGGTCCCGCCGAGATAGAGAAGGCCTTCGGCACGAAACGGTCAACCTTGCACCACTGGCAGAAGCGGGGCGCGGTCATTGGACTCTTGAAAGGGGAACGCAAGCATGTATTCCCACTGGCACAATTCGTGGATGGCCGCCCGGTGAAGGGAATGTCGGATGTGAACCGGATCATCGGCAACCCGCGCACAGCCTGGCAATGGCTCACTCAGCCAAAACCAAGCATTGGCGGGGCTCCAATTGATCGGCTCAAGGCTGGTAAGATTGGCGAGGTTATCGCCGCCGCCGAGCAGGACTTTGGATGAAACGTGAAGCTTGATCCACAGATCGTCTCCGACCTGGCGCTCAGGTTCCAGCCCCAAACCTATCTTCGCGTGATGCCCGTGGCTCATATGGCGACCCCACTTGTAATGGGTTTCGGGCAAACGCGGTTTTCCAGCCCAGGCAGGCTATTTCAGCTCATTTATAGCGCGCGAGCTGTGGCAACAGCAATTGCTGAAACCATTATCAGGGACCGTTTCGAGGGCGCGACCGAACGGGTGCTGGATGAAAGCGAGATCGAGGAATGGGCAATTTCCGAGGTAACGGCTTTGGCACCTCTGCTGGTCATCGACTTGCGCACGACCGGGTTGCTAAGACTGGGTGTGAGTACTGATGCTGCCCGTTCCAAGGAACATCGAGAAGGCCAGAAGTTGAGCAAAACTCTCTACTGCTCTTTCGCTGTCGACGGCCTACTCTATTCGCCGAGACTGACATCAGCTGAATGCGTCGCTGTTTACGACCGCGCCGTCTCAATCAAGCTTGAGGCAACACCCGCAGTGCACCTTATCCGGCATCCCGACCTCATTCCAGCGCTGAAGTCCATCGGTGTCAGCATCCGGAAAGCGTAGACAACGCTTGCTCTATCAGTATCTCATTTACGCTTGGATCACCCGCGTTTCCTAGGCATACGCACAGGGGTCGTACCGACCATCGTTCGACCGGCCACCGATGGCATAAAATTTCGTTCGCGAGTACCGATCGGTGATCGACGCGATCTCAAATCGCGCCGATCGCTGAAAACTGCGATAAAGGCGCAGGGAGATCATTTGACGTTGAACCGGCATTCGACCTCCGTTTCCCCTGGCTGCAGCCTTCTCAGCCCGTTTTCTGCTCAACTCCGCCATTGGCTCGAACCAGCGCCATCAGCATCGGCCCGAGTGAAAACTCTCCCTTCTCGGCTCGCCTCGTCAGATCCCGCAAGTACCCTCCGGCGGAATTGATGTGCCCTCCCCGCTCCAGAATGCAGGCCATCGCTGCGGCCGCCATTTCAGGGCCCAAGGTGTCACAGGCATCCTGATACGCCGACGGGCTTACCCCGAGCATTGATCGGACCGTAATCGCCGCTGACATCAACTCGCGCCAACTGCCGATGGCCCCGTTAGGTCCATACATAGTCACTTCCGGGCAGGCCCTCAGCACTAGACCAAGTGGAAACGCCTTGATCGGCTCATTCGACTGCCTGATGGCTTGGCTGGATTTTCCGCCATGCTCTTTTCGAGAGCTAGGTTCAGATTCATTGATGGATTCGGTATTTGAATTTTGTATGTGCTGACGCTCTACGTCATCATTGGTGTCGGATTTTTCTGAAATTAACTGGTTTTCCAGCGCGTTGAGTGTTTCCTCCAGCAACATCGACAATTCATCGAGAATGCCGCTCAGAGCGTCAGCGGTTCGCGCCTTCGAGATTTGAGACACAACTCCAACATAATGGGCTTCAATCTTCCCCCAGTCGCCTGATGCGCCCTCTTCCATTGCAGCGGTGAGTATCTTGCGGATATCGCGCCGGCACAGCGAGATCTTCTCCTTGATGACTTTCAAGTGTTGCCGATCCGCAGCCGCCTGCTGAGCCAAGCGAGCCAGTTCCTCTGACCGGGCCAAGAGGGGCGCCAGGCTGAACCCAAAGGCATCTTGAAGGTCGCCTGCGCGATCCTTCCGGGCGTATCTCTTGCCGTTCGGACTATCCTTGCGATGGATCATGCCGGCATTCACGAGAACCGCCAGGTTTTCGCGAAGCGTCGTCCCCGCGATCCCATTGGCCCGCGTCGCGAGCTGCGCATTCGATGGAAAAACCACAAGCTTCTTTCCGTCAACAAGATTGGTCTCTGGATAAAAGGACAGAAGCGCGTTGAGGACTGACAAGGCGCGGTCCCTCAACCCCAGGTCTGCACGCGCGTCACAGACGTCGCGATAGACCTTCCACTTATCAACTGATTTGCCTGGCTTGATTTCGGCCGATTCGATTTGGCCTTTTATCAAGGCAAGCGACATCGGCCGCCGCCCAAAGGGCGTCGTCACACTTCCCGTCTGCATTTTTCTTCACCTTTCAGAAGGCAAAAGAAGTCCGCTCGCTCAAAAGACGCCAAAGACTCTTGACTGTGATTCGGGGAAATGCGATTCTCATGTTGCTACACGATGAGGAAGGCTTCCACGACGGCGACGTTTGGGGGCCTTTTTCTTTTGCGGTTCAGTCTCCTGTTCGCTGGGTTTCATTTCGTTGGAAGTCCTCGTAGAGATCTTCCAACCGTTCAGATAAAAAGGCACCGAAGCGCGACGCGTCCTTCGACTTGAGAGACAGCGTAAAAGCCCGGCCCCCATCCTTGGTCGAAACCACCACGGCCTTTTCCGCTAGACCCCAGGATTTCTCCAAAGGTTTGCTAGACTTTGATTTGGGTCTTTTGAACTGCTTCAAATGCGCAAGGAGCGCGTTGAAGCGTCCTTCAGCTGCAATCCCTTTGAATGTATCGCTGGCGACATACTCGATCGCCCAATTGGCGCGGGCAGGATCCGTGACCAGTTTTTTGACATCTTCCCACCGATCACGACCGACGCCTTTTGCCGAGCCCACTGCGTCCAAAATGGCTTCGGGAACGGTGTCTGCAACGGACAACATGCGCGACAACAGGGTATCGTCGATCGTCAATGCAGTCTTGATGGTGTCTTTTTTCATACCGCTATTGCCGAGCTTTCTGGCAAACAGCGATTTCTCAATAAACGAGAGATTGGCGCGGGCGGTGTTTTCCTGTCCCTGCGCGATGACATGAGCAATGTCTTCAAGCGGTTTGACGACTGCGCGGACCTTGATGCCGAGCTCTTTCGCTGCACGAGCCCGTCGATGGCCGTACACGATCATGTATCGGTTCGGCTCATCCGGGTGAGGGCGGACCAGGATAGGTGATGACTGACCTGCCTGCCTGATCGCTTCCATCAGGCCTGCGAACTCTTCCTCGTTGTCGCTGATCCTGTCGGCAAAGGCCGAGGCGTCGAGCATGTCAGGATCCAACTTGACGATCGTCTCTCCCTCGAGAACGCGCATCGAGTTCTCTGCCATCTCATCGAGAGATTGCATCATAGAACGCGAAGCACCGCGCCTGGCATAGTCGGCCCGTGCTTCCGAGGGGCTACCATCGATCGTTTTTTGGGTCGGCGAAGAGCTAACGCTCGTCAGCAAATGCTTCCTAGCCATTATCACCTCTCAACTTCGGCTCATCATCCTGATTTCTATGTGAAAATTGCCATTCTGCACGGCTGTCAAGAAAACCGATCATTTTCGCCCCCACGCTTTATGCACAAGAGCGGTGATTTCCTTGTTCACGCCGTTCAAACACTCCATCGCACGATCGTAGGTTGACCGGGTGAATTGGCTCCGCTCTACTTCGTAGAGGGTTTGCTTGGTGATGCCGGCGTCGGAAACTGCCGTCGACTTCACCATCTGGTTCTGAAGCATCCGTTTGTTAAACATGGCCTGCATAAACCCGACCATTTGCGCTTGCGGGCCATCGGTTGGCTCATAGCGCGTAACGAGGTAGCGGAACCACTTGAGGCGAACAATCGCCCCAGCGCTTTTGATGGACTGCAGAATCCCGCCGAGCATCAGCAGAAACTGGCTCATCGACATGATATCGAGCATCTGCGGGTGGACAGTGATCAGTACCGAGGTCGATGCGGTCAACGCGGTAAGGGTGAGATACCCCAGTTGTGGCGGACAATCGATCACCACGATATCGTAGCGGTCATCAACCTCCCTGAGAGCCATCGAGATGCGGGTGAAAAACATCCGGCCTTCAGGCGAACTTTTGTCCGAGGCAGCGAGCGGCGTCTCATACTCATATTCCTGGAGCTCAAGGTTGGCTGGAATAATGTCCAGGCCAGGGAAATTCGTGGGCTGAATAACCTCCTTGATCGACTTGCGCTGATCGTCATAGCGCAACGCCTCGAAGAGGGAGGGGTTCTTGTCAAGCTCCGGCTGTATCCCATGCAAGGCTGTTAGTGACGCCTGGGGATCGAGGTCGATGGCGAGTACGCGATGGCCTGTCAGCGCAAGATACTGCGCAAGATGCGCCGCCGTTGTCGTCTTGCCGCTACCACCCTTGAAATTCACAACGGATATGACCTGCAGCGCTTCACCCGGTCGACGGTGAGGGACATAGCGCTTAAAATCGGATCTGCCATGCTTGTCGAGAAACTGCCTCAGTTCCAGCATTTGCTCCGCGGTGTAGGAGCGTCGGCCCGACCCCGTCACCTCAGGCACAGGGCCCTTGCCTTCGAGGTGGAGCTTCTTAATGTGATTTTGTGATACACCGATGTAGTCGGCGACTTCCACCGAGGAAAAAAGGCGTAGGCCCTTCTCCGCGTTGGGCGGATATTGCTCAAGGCGGAGCATGTTGAGCTTGTCGGAAATGAGCTCGCCCTGCTCAAGGATCTCCTCGTCGAAGTCCTTGTCATCGCTGATGTTCACGTTCGCCATCACGTTCAATTTCGCTGCCACCTTAAGAATAACGCTTTTCCGAGGCACTTCACCTCTAAAGCGTGATTACTATGGGCGATTCTCTCGACCCGGCAAGGGCTTTTTGGTTAACGGTCGGTTAGCAACTTCAGGCAATCGATCGACGGGCGCCCTTACGAATTCACATATTATTCTGTCTTTTCAAATAGATGAAGAGCGTGAACGCTTGACTTTCCACTGCACTTTCACTCCCAAATTTGGGAGCCCTCTCCACATGAATCATCGTCGAGGCTCCCCGAGCGAGATGGGGAAACCGCTGTGAACCCCGAATCGCAGTCCTAAATTTGGGACTATTCCTCGTTCGCACCGGCATGCAGTTCTGCTTCACCTGACACCAAGTGGAGTTGCCACATGAAGGTCATTGCCCTTAGCAAAGCTTTGTCCTGCGAAGACGTTTTGCTGCTGAACGACATGCACAGGCTCCGGTCGGAGATTTTCGGATCCCGCCTTTCCTGGAATGTCACGGTGCGAGATGGTCGTGAATATGACGAGTTCGATGATCTTCAACCGACCTACATCCTGACTGTCGCCGGAAGCTCTCGCGTCGTTGGCTGCGCACGGCTGCTCCCGGCAATCGGGCCTACAATGCTGGAGCGGACCTTCCCCCAGCTTCTCGCGTCTGGAACCCTCAACGCTCATCCAGCCATGGTGGAGAGCTCTCGCTTCTGTGTGGACACGACGTTACGCGAGAGGAGAGGGGAGGGGTCACTTCACTACATTACCTTGATGATGTTCGCCGGCATCATCGAGTGGTCCTTGCTCTACGGCTATCGCGAGATCGCGACAGCAACCGACGTCCGATTTGAGCGACTGCTCCTCCGTGCCGGATGGCCCATGTGCCGTCTCGGTAAGCCAAAAATGATCAACGAGACGAACAGCGTCGCCGGCCTCCTGGCGGCCGACCAGGCGAGTTTCGACCGCGTCAGGCCGCCGAGCTATCGCTCCGATTTCCACCTCCAAGGTAAGTGCAGCTTAGGAAAACGCCCATGAGCCAATTACTCTCGCTTCCCCGTCTGATCCGTAAACTTCAGGACGCCCTCGGGGAGAGGTTATGCGTTGCGCTCGATGATCCAACCGTTGTTGAGATTATGCTCAATCCGGATGGCAGGCTCTATATCGAGCGGCTGGGGCACGGTATCGCGCCTGCTGGCGAGATGAGCAGAGGTGCTGCCGAGATCGTCATCGGGAGCGTGGCGCATGTGCTCAATTCCCAGGTCGATGACGTCCGCCCGATCGTCTCTGGAGAAATCCCGATAGGAGGACACCGCTTCGAGGGTCTTCTTCCGCCCATCGTTTCTGCCCCATCCTTCACCATCCGACGCCGGGCCTCCCGGCTTATACCTCTCGATGACTACGTCAGCAGCAACGTGATGACGTCCCATCAAGCCTCAGTCATTCGTAACGCCATCAGTTCCCGGCTCAACATCGTCGTGTCCGGTGGAACCGGTTCGGGAAAGACGACGCTCGCGAACGCGGTGATTGCTCAAATCGTGGAATCAGCTCCAGAAGACCGGCTTGTCATCCTCGAAGACACAGCCGAGATCCAATGCGCTGCAGATAACGCCGTAGCGCTTCGTACCAGCGATACCGTTGATATGGCCAAGCTGCTCAAGAGCACGATGCGGTTGAGACCGGATCGCATCATCGTTGGCGAGGTGCGGGATGGCGCGGCCTTGACCCTCCTGAAAGCGTGGAACACCGGCCATCCCGGCGGGGTGACGACGATTCATTCCAACTCCGCGCGATCAGCGTTGCAGCGCCTCGAGCAGCTGACGGCCGAAGCCAGCCACCAGCCGATGCAAGCAGTCATCGGCGACGCCGTCGATCTCATCATCTCGATCGAGCGAACGGGGAAGGGACGGCGGGTAACCGACATCCTGCATGTCGAGCGATTCAGTGCGGGCCAGTACCAGATCCAATCCTACGCCCAGGAGGCAGAACAAAATGCAGCATGACACGGCACCCAAGATCATTGGCATCTTGCTCCTGTGGATTTTGGCGTCGGTATCACCGGCGTTGGCAAGTTCGGGGGGCGGCCTTCCGTGGGAGGGACCGCTCCAGCAGATCCAGGAATCGATCACCGGACCAGTTGCTGGCTTCATCGCTCTGGCCGCCGTCGCGATTGCCGGCGGGATGTTGATCTTCGGTGGCGAACTCAACGATTTCGCGCGGCGCCTCATGTACGTCGTCCTCGTCGCCGGCATCTTGCTCGGAGCGACACAGATCGTCGGACTGTTTGGTGCAACGGGGGCTTCGATTGGTTCCGTCACAGAACCAACGCCAAATTTTCGTGCCGAGAGGGGAGGGGAGGCGGACCATGGCTGATCCTGTTTCCAATCTGCAGCGAAATCGCATTCACCGGGCGCTGTCGCGACCCAACCTGTTGATGGGCGCCGACCGCGAACTGGTGCTGATCACCGGGCTTGCGGCGATCATCCTGATCTTCGTGGTGCTCACTGTCTATTCGGCGTTGTTTGGCATCGCCGTGTGGATCGTTGTCGTGGCTGCTTTGCGGATGATGGCCAAGGCCGATCCGATGATGCGGCGCATCTACATCCGCCACATCTCCTACAAGCCGACCTATCGGGTGACCTCCACCCCGTGGCGTAGATACTGAGGAGACTTTGATGGTCGCACTTCGCGCCTTCAGGCGATCGGGACCGTCCTTTGCGGATCTGGTTCCATATGCCGGTCTGGTCGACAACGGTATCATCCTGCTGAAGGATGGTTCACTCATGGCTGGGTGGTACTTTGCCGGTCCCGACTCGGAAAGCTCGACGGATATCGAGCGCAACGAGATCTCTCGGCAGATCAACGCCATCCTCTCGCGTCTCGGTTCCGGCTGGATGATCCAGGTCGAAGCGGTGCGGGTCTCGACAGTCGACTACACGTCGGCGGGCGGATCGCACTTCCCCGATGCAGTCACCCGCGCTATCGATCTGGAGCGGCGGATCCACTTCGAGCGGGAGCAGGGCCATTTCGAAAGCCGCCATGCGGTCATTCTCACCTACCGCCCCGCCGAACAACGCCGGTCCAGTCTCAGCAAATACATCTATTCCGACGAGAAGAGCCGGACGCAGTCCTATGCCGATACCGTGCTGTTCACCTTCCGCAACGCGATCCGGGAGGTCGAGCAATATCTGGGCAACACGATCTCCATCCGGCGGATGGCGACACGAGAAATCGAAGAACGGGGCGGCACGAGGATCGCCCGATACGACGAACTGATGCAGTTCATCCGTTTCTGCATCACCGGTGACAACCATCCTGTGCGGCTGCCCGATATCCCGATGTACCTTGACTGGGTCGCCACCGCCGAACTGCAGCATGGCGTGACACCGATCATCGAAAACAAATTCCTCGGAGTCGTTGCCATCGATGGACTACCGGCGGAAAGCTGGCCTGGCATTCTGGGCAGTCTCGATCTTATGCCGATGAGCTATCGCTGGTCGTCCAGGTTCATCTTCCTCGACGCCGAGGAAGCGAAGGCCAGCCTCGAGCGAACGCGCAAGAAGTGGCAGCAGAAGGTGCGGCCATTCTTCGATCAACTTTTCCAGACGCAGAGTCGGTCCGTCGATCAGGATGCAATGACGATGGTGGCCGAAACCGAGGATGCTATCGCTGAGGCATCCTCGCAGCTGGTCGCCTATGGCTACTACACTCCGGTCGTGGTGCTGTTCGACGAGGATAGCGAACGTCTGAAAGAGAAGACCGAGGCAATCCGGCGACTGATCCAGGCGGAAGGTTTCGGCGCACGCATCGAGACGCTTAATGCCACCGACGCCTACCTTGGAAGCCTTCCTGGCAACTGGTACTGCAATGTCCGCGAGCCGCTGATCAACACCCGCAACCTTTCCGATCTGGTTCCGTTGAACTCCGTCTGGTCCGGCAGCCAGAATGCGCCGTGCCCTTTCTATCCGCCAACATCGCCGCCTTTGATGCAGGTCGCGTCCGGATCGACCCCATTTCGACTGAATCTCCATGTCGACGACGTCGGCCACACGCTCGTGTTCGGCCCGACCGGTTCGGGCAAGTCGACCTTACTGGCGCTGATTGCCGCCCAGTTTCGCCGTTATGAAAACGCCCAGATCTTTGCCTTCGACAAGGGACGGTCGATGCTGCCGCTAACGCTTGCGGCAGGCGGCGATCACTACGATGTCGGCGGCGAGGAAGGGGAGGGGGCACCACTTTCTTTCTGCCCCCTGGCCGATCTCACGACCGAGGGAGATCGGGCTTGGGCTTCGGAATGGATCGAGACGCTCGTCGCCCTTCAGGGCGTCACCATTACTCCGGACCAACGCAATGCAATCTCCCGGCAAATCGGCCTGATGGCAAGCGCGCCCGGCCGCTCGATGTCCGATTTCGTCAGTGGCGTGCAGCTTCGCGAGATCAAAGACGCGCTGCATCATTACACAGTCGATGGACCGATGGGCCAGTTACTCGACGCTGAAACGGACGGCCTCGCGCTTGGGTCGTTTCAGACGTTCGAGATGGAGCACCTGATGAACATGGGGGAGCGCAATCTCGTGCCGGTGCTCACCTACCTGTTCCGTCGGATCGAAAAGCGCCTCACCGGCGCCCCAAGCCTGATCATCCTCGACGAGGCCTGGCTGATGCTCGGCCATCCGGTGTTTCGCGATAAGATCAGGGAATGGTTGAAGGTGTTGCGCAAAGCCAATTGCGCCGTACTCCTCGCGACCCAGTCCATCTCCGACGCCGAGCGTTCCGGAATCGTCGACGTGCTGAAGGAAAGCTGCCCGACGAAAATCTGCTTGCCGAACGGCGCCGCACGAGAGCCGGGCACGCGGGAGTTCTACGAGCGGATCGGATTCAATGAGCGGCAGATCGAGATCGTCGCAACCGCCATCCCTAAGCGGGAGTATTACGTCGCATCTCCCGAAGGCCGGCGCCTGTTCGACATGGCACTCGGACCGCTGACGCTCTCGTTCGTCGGAGCAACCGGAAAAGACGATCTCAAGCGCATTCGCACCCTTCAATCCGAATACGGTCCTGAATGGCCCGTCCACTGGCTTCAGACGAGAGGAATTCATGATGCCGCATCCCTTCTCACGCAAGACTAGGCTGCTCACAGCGGCATTGACCGCGACGGCAGCCATGCTACCTGACATTTCCATTGCGGGAGGTGTGACCGGTGAAGCCACGGAATTCACGCAGCTCGCCAACAATGCCGAGTTGATCAATCTCCTGGAAAAGTCCGGCGTTCAGGTCGAAAACCAGCTCACCCAAATCAGTCAACTGGCCGAGCAGATCCAGAACCAGCTGAAAATCTACGACAACATGCTGCAGAACACCGCGCAGCTTCCCAGTCACATTTGGGGTCAGGTTGAGGGCGACCTGAAGCAGTTGCAGAACGTTGTGTCGCAAGGCGAAGGGATCGCCTTCTCCATGGGTAATGCGGACGACGTATTGAGGCAGCGCTTCCAGAGCTTTGCCGACCTGAGATCGAACCTTCCCAACGGCGAAACCTTCTCGTCCGGCTATCAAAGCTGGTCCGACACCAATCGAGATACGATTACCGGCACGTTGAAGGCTGCCAGTCTCACGGCGGATCAGTTTTCGAGCGAGGAATCCACCATGAGTTCGCTCCGATCGATATCCGAGACATCCGACGGCCAGATGAAGGCGTTACAGGTCGGCCATCAGATTGCCGCCCAGCAGGTCGCGCAGATGCAGAAGCTCCGCGGTCTCGTCTCCCAGCAAATGACCATGATGGGAACCTGGTATCAGTCAGAGCAAACCGACAAGGATCTGGCTCAGGCGCGGCGTGAAAAGTTCTTTGCTCCAACCGGGAGGGGCATCCCGGACGGTCAGAAAATGGAGCCACGCTGGTGAGCAAATTCACGATCATTGTCCTGGTCGTAGGAGCCATAGTCACATCGGCCGCAGCACTTGGGTTCCTCGCTGGTGGTGGATACCGTCCATATCTTTCCTCCAACGAGCAGCACCAAAAAACGAAGGATTTTTTTAAACCCGCCCCGAAGCGGGACCTGCGTAGCGGCCAGGAGATGCGTCCGCGATGGTAGGCAAGAAGAACATATTCAGTCACACCTTTATCGCGAGCGGCTTGGTCCTGATTACCTGCTTTCCGGCACTCGCCCAACAAGGCAACGTCCTTACTACGCTGGAGAATCAGGTGGTTACTGCCGCGCGCGGATGGGAGTCCACTGTCGCAGATGCTGCACGGTCGCTGTTCTGGATCCTTGCCGGGATTGAGATCGGCATCGCGGCGGTTTGGCTTGCACTGCAGGCGGCGGCGCTCGACAGCTGGTTTGCCGAGCTCGTGCGGCGGATCATGTTCATTGGCCTGTTCGCCTTCATTCTCGATCAGGGGCCGACATTCGCGAAAGCAATCGTCGACAGCCTATTCCAGCTTGGAGCCGAGGGCGGGTCAGCATCTCCGGCGGCCATCTTTGATGCTGGGATCGAAGTTGCTTCAAAGATGTCCCAACAAGTCCAATTCGGCTTGTTCGAGGATAACTCATTGGCGGTTGCAGCAGTGTTCGCGATGGTCGTTGTCGTCATCGCGTTCTCCCTTGTGGCGGCAATCTTCGTCGCTGTCATGGTCGAGATGTATGTGGGGCTGCTGGCTGGCATGATCATGCTCGGACTTGGCGGTTCATCTTTCACAAAAGACTTTGCCATTCGATATCTCGTCTATGCGTTCTCGGTCGGGATGAAGATGATGTCATTGGTCATGATCTCGCGCATCGGATCGGAGGTGTTAATTGGCTTGGCCGAGGCTCCGACAGCAGAGGATCAACAATTCATAACAAGCCTAGCGATCGCGGGTATCTCCGTGGTTGTCTTCATTATTGCAATGTATGTGCCAAACATTATGCAAGGTGTCGTCCAGGGCGCCTCCGTTAGCGGCGGCATGGAGGCAATCCGCCACGGCGGACAGGCTGCGTCTTTCGCAGCCGGGGTAGGCTTCCTGGCTGCTGGTGGAGCGGCGGCCGGCGTGGCAGCCGCTAGCGCCGCACGCGCGGCCGGCTCTTCGGCTATTGGGTCCGCGTTGAAGGGTGTGACATCCGGCGGCTGGGCAACCGGCACGGCAGCCGGATCCGCAGCCAAGGAAAAGGCGATCGGCTCTCCTGGCGCCTATGCCGGGTCAATCATGGGCCTTGCGAACGCAAAGTTGGATCAGGCCTCCGGTAGCGGCAGCAGGAAAGCGCATTCGCCGCTTCGCGACGACAACAAATGACATATAGGGATTTGACGAATGGCAGTGCGACATCCGCCTGACAATCCGTACCTTGCCGCCCGGCAGGAATGGAACGAACGATACGGCTCCTATGTCAGGGCCGCAGCAGCCTGGCGGATCGTGGGCATGACCAGCCTCACCATGGCGGTCATCGGTTTTTCCTACGCACTTTATCAGAGCTCGCAAGTCAAGCTCGTCCCCTACATCGTGGAGGTCGACAAGCTGGGTACCTCGGTCAGTTCGGGTTTTCCTCAACAGATCGAGTATGCCGACCCGCGCGTCGTGCGTGCCACGCTGGGCAGTTTCGTGACGAGCTTCCGGTCTGTCAGCCCGGATGCCGTGGTGCAGAAGCAATATATCGATCGGACCTATGCGCTGTTGCGCACATCGGATCCCTCGACCGAAAAGGTGAACGCCTGGTTCCGCGGAAACTCGCCGTTCGAGAAGGCAAAAACCGCGACGGTCGCGATCGAGGTCAACAATATCGTCGCCCTGTCTAACCAATCCTATCAGATCGACTGGACCGAGTTCGAGCGCGATCGAAAGGGCAAGGAAACGGCTTTGCGGCGATTCCGCGGGATCGCGACTGTCACACTGACGGCACCGCAGGACGAAAGCGTCATCCGCCTCAATCCAATCGGTCTTTACCTTCGAGACTTCGACTGGACGGCACAGCTTTGAGGAGCCCGAAGCACCACATGAAGAAAACATTCAATTCGGTTTGGGCAAGGGGCCTCGCCCCGTGCGCCCTACTCGCCGCCGCCTTGTCGAGTGGAACGGTCTTCGCGCAAGGCATGACGCCCAATGAAGCCAAGGGCACCGGTATTTCCGGCAAATGGCGCGGCAGCGCCGGCCTTGTGACCAAAGGGGCGGACGGAAAGGTGATCTTTCTGTTTGGAGAAATCCAGCCTTCCGTCGTGTGCTCGCCTTTGCAGGTCTGCGATATCGAGCTGCAGGGTGGTGAGGTCGTCCGCGACGTCCTTGTGGGAGACACGGTTCGATGGAAGGTGGAGCCGGCCACATCGGGCGCCGCGGGCGGCCAGGCGATCCACCTGATCGTGAAGCCGTCCGAACCGGGTCTGGTCACCTCTATGGTAGTGACAACGTCCCGCCGGACCTATCATATTCAGCTGAAATCGCATCCCAGCCAGTATATG
This sequence comes from Rhizobium herbae, assembly GCF_017873135.1. Lineage (GTDB taxonomy): Bacteria > Pseudomonadota > Alphaproteobacteria > Rhizobiales > Rhizobiaceae > Pararhizobium > Pararhizobium herbae. Next base: position 111,434 of record NZ_JAGGJV010000011.1, read on the forward strand.
GCCCGCGTCGGCTTCGAGTATCCGGAGGATGTTTCGACGAAGCTGGCTGACATCAATGCCCGGCTGGAGGCAAGCACGATACCGGGTGCCGGCGTTCCCGCAGAGGGGTTGAATTTCTCGTATTCGGTCAGTGGTCGCGCATCGTGGCGGCCGACCCGGGTCTATTCCGACGGTCAGAAAACCTACATCCAATTTCCACGCTCGATTTCCGGACAGGATGCGCCGGTACTTTTCGTCGTCTCCGGGGGCCAGAACCGGGTCGTCAACTATCGCATGAAGAACAACATGATGGTGGTCGACTACAATGTGGACCGCGCGGTTCTTGTCTCCGGCGTCGGCTGGCGAAAAGAAAAAATCAGCATTCGCAGGGGAGGGTGATCATGCGAAGGCCGTTCATGATTGCCCTAATCGCGACGGCGCTGTCCGCTTGCCAGACTGGCGCTGACGGCCTGACGACGAGCGCCGCCCCACCCGAGATCACACCTGCTGCATCGAGCGCCATTGCCGGAGACATGGTCAGCCGGTTTGCGGAACAGGTGGGACCCGGAACAGGCACAATTGTTCTGAAGGAAGACGCGTCACCATCAGGGCAGGCGCTGGCAGCAGCTCTCAAGGGCTGGGGTTATGCCGTTGCCACGGATCAAAAGACCGATGACAAAAAGTCGTCGATCGAGCTGGCCTATGTGGTCGACGACTTCGAGGGACAAACCCTCGTACGGCTATCGACACGGAAGGTCGAACTCACGCGGGCTTACAGGACGACAGCGGCCGGCGCCGTGCCTGCCAGTCCATTGTCGGTCATGCAGCGTAACTAGGGGAGGGCGGACACCATGGTGCAATCCTTGCAGCTGGGCGGAGCATCCTCCCAGGACGAGCCACAGCGCAGCATTCGGCGGATCAACCGCCTGCCGATCATCATCGTCATCATCCTCGTCGTCCTCTTCTTCGCGGTGATCATCTACGGGCTGTCGTCACGCGGCCTGTACTTCCGGGGCGGCCCGGGCGTCGATGCCGCGTCGAACACGCCCGCCTCGACCTATGCCGACCAGCTGAAACGCGGCGTCTCCGACGGGATCATCGGCGAGCCTGCGCAAACGCAGGTCTTCCAGCCGGCACCTGTCGTGCAAACGCGCACGGATCGGGACGAGATCCAGCCGACTGTCGCAAGACCGGATCAACGTTTCGAGAGAGAGAGCCGCCTTGAGCCGGAAGAAGAATGGCTGGCTCGCCTCGAGCGCGGACAGAAGGAACAGTATCTGCGGGAGCAGCACCGGCAGCAGATGGCAAGATTGCAGGCGAGGGGCGCCGCGCTGGATTCGCCTCTCACAGTCGACGTCCGAGATGCCGATGCCGGGAGCATCAGTTCCGGCACGCTAGCCACTGCCAATGGGGGACGGGGACCGGCGTCGCGGAGTGCCGTCGATCTTTACTCCGCGGCAATGCAGGCTGGATTCGGGGGACAGAACATGGATCCCAATGGCCAGATGAAGAAAGCCGATTTTTTCAACCAGGACATCAAGGAGCTGGGATATCTTCCCAATAGCGTCGTCCCTCAGCTTTCCCCCTACGAACTGAAGCGCGGATCGATCATACCCGCGACACTGATCACCGGCATCAATTCCGACCTTCCCGGACGCGTCACCGCTCAGGTCAGCCAGCATGTCTTTGACAGTGCCACCGGCCACAGACTGCTTATTCCGCAGGGAGCGAAACTGTTTGGTCGTTACGACTCCGAGGTTTCGTTCGGTCAGTCGCGTGTGTTGGTTGTCTGGACCGACATCATTTTCCCGAACGGGTCGACGCTGCAGATCGGAGGCATGGCCGGAACCGATCCACAAGGCTATGGGGGTTTCGTTGACAAGGTCAATCGGCATTATCTGCGGACCTTCGGGTCAGCGGCTCTTCTGGCCGTCATCGGAACCGGCATCGATATGTCCGTTCCCGAAAGCTCTACGCTGGCGACGCAGGATACGGCGTCTGATGCCGCGCGGCGCAATTTCGCCGAGACATTTGGGCGGGTGGCCGAGCGCACGATCAACAGGAACCTCGATGTTCAGCCCACTCTCGAGATTCGCCCCGGATACAAATTCAATGTGGTCGTCGACCAGGACATCGTTTTCCCGCCCTACAAGGCAGGGTAAAAGGCGGCCCTGGTGGGGTGGCAAAGCCAGATCACAAAAAAGTTAGGTGGGAAAGGAGACAGTATATTAGAAGTTGCACTTTTTCGCAGATATCGACTTCTCACGCAAAATCAAATTGATAGTTTTGAACGCCCATTCATTGGCAATTGATATCAATTGCAGCTTCGAATGGTTCTAAATCATAACAGTTGCGAGACACATTTGTGACAGCTATCGATTGTCATGCACAGGCATGCAACTGATCGCGTCGTTGTCTCCATCGATACTGAATGATCCCGAGATGACGTCGAAAGGAGATTTTCGCGAAAGCTTATCGCGGACGGAAACGGCATCGAAAGGAGCTCTGAATTGGATCGGTGGTTCGAAAAGCTGATTGACGCGTGTGTGATTGCATCGAATGAACTCTCTCTGAAGGACGCCCTTCAAACCCTGACCAATGAGCTCGGTTTCGATTGTTATGCCTATCTGAACCTTCACCCCAATGAGACCTATGCGATCTCGAACTACCCGGCCGAATGGCAGGAACGTTATTTGTCGCGACTATATGCGACCGTCGATCCGGTGGTGACAACGGCAAAGCGAAAGATGCGGGCTTTCAGCTGGACGGAAAACCAAAGCCGGAACCTCTCGAAAGAGACCCGACAATTCTATACTGAAGCCCGCGAATTCGGAATTCGGTCCGGGGTGTCGATCCCGGTGATGTCCGGCTTTGGAAATGTCGCGATGTTGACATTGGCCTCCAACAAGCTCGAGCGCTATTCGGAGGAAGACTTCGACCCTGTCGTCGCTGCCGCGTCCGTTGCCCAGGTCCACACGAAATTCAGCCGGCAGTCCGCAACAGCGACGATTGGACACCGTCTCATCGTCTTGAAACCCGAGGAAAGGATTTGTCTGAAATGGTCGGCAGAGGGCAAGACCCTGGAAGACATCGCGGTCCTGGAGGGCATGAAATACAATAATGTGTGCTTTCACATCAAACAGGCTCGCAAGAAACTCGATGTCCTCAGCATTCAACAGGCGACAGCGGTTGCGACGAAACTGAACCTAATTTGAAGGCTGTCGAGCGGGAACCTCTGGGATGTAGCCGAGAACATCCAGCAAAGTTGAAAGTGCTGTCTGGTGGGCATGGACTGCAATCATCGCAGCAATATAGCCGCGTTCAGCGAAACACACTTCCTGCGGTCGCGCCTGCGCGCTGACGAGCTTCTGCAGCTCCACATACAACGCAGACGCCTCGTCACGAAGGACCCGGTGCTTCACGATCGCGTCGATCGTGACATCTTTGAGTTGAGACGGATCGAGGCCTTCCACCAGACCAACAACGGGCCGCAACATGATTTTATTGGAGCTCGTCGCGCCGGCTGCGTTCTTGTTGGTCATGGTACCCACGTGAGTGTCTATGGCCCGTTCCATTGCAATATTTCCCGCGGAGGGTCAAGAAAAGAGCGCCTGCAGGAGATTTTCCGGCATTGCCCGCAGCTGAAATAGCTTGCGGTTGGAATCGTCCATCTGGATGTCGTTTGCCGACGTGAACAATGAGCCGAGAACGGCTGCCCTATCGGATTGATAGCGGCCACAGGCTGGAACCATCGCAGCAGGAATTTCTGGAAGATGCCCGTCGACCCTTGGAAAAATCTCGATCGTTTCATCGATGCTGTCAGCCTCGTCGCGCAGGAGAGGCACTTCAAACGTTCGCTGCAAAATCTTACGAATAGGCTTGGGTACGATCTGTATGCCTATATCAACATCAGCTTCAAGAGCAGCTTCGCCCTGTCGAACTATCCTAAGGAATGGCAGGATCGGTACCTCCAAAAATCCTATCAAAGCGTCGACCCCGTCATCGAGATCGCCAGGCGAACGATGGCTCCCTACACGTGGTCTCTGGAAGACCGGCAATTTCGCCGACCGCAACGGCTCGGGTTTGCGCGCGAAGCCAATGCGTTTGGAATATGCTCGGGGACGACAATCGCAATTCCCGCAGGGTTCGGCCACATGGCCTTCCTCACCTTCGCGTCCACAGGCATGGGCCTCGGATCGCACGCGCCGTTGGATCACGTCCCTGCAATAACCGCGGCAACCTTCACCCACGCATTCGTAACGTTGCGACGTCCGCGCGCCAGTGCTTCGAGTGTCGTCAGGCTGGCACCGCAAGAAGCCATCTGCCTTCGATGGGCTGCAGAAGGAAAATCGATGCGCGAAGCCGCGACGCTCCTTGGCATCAAATACAGTTCCGCACGCTCATATCTCGACAATGCGCGAGACAAACTGGGCGCCGTCAGCCTCATCCAGGCAGTCGCAATCGCAACGCGGCTTCATCTGATCTAGCCCTCGGTGACAAGAAGCGAGCGGGGCTCCGATCGGACGAGAAATCGAACAGCCGTGACGTGAAACTTTCAACATCCACCGCACAATTGCGATCCGCTTCGCCCCGCATTCGCTTGATCCCATCAGGACGCGTCCTATACCGTCAGGACTTGCCTAGGTTGTCGCGGCGGTCTGAATAAAGATCATCGAGATTCAAGCCCGCGAAAACCCACCAGCATCTCGGTCGTAGCTGCGAGGACGACTATTGTGCGACCACTGATCCTTATCGGCTCGGCAGATTCGGACTACTTTCTGCTTCTGGAACATATCCTGGAGGCCGACGGGTTCGATACGGTTTTCGGCAAAAGCGTCGAGGAGCTCGTCCACCTCGGGGCTGAATGCGATCCCTTCGCCATCCTGCTTGACGCCGCGAGCGGTTCGATTTCGGCCGCATCGGCGTGTGTCCGGCTAAAGAAGGATCCACGTACGGCGAGAATCTCCACGATTGCCTTGATAAGGCCGGGGGCTCAAAGCCAGTATGTCGATTTGCTGAAAGCCGGTATTGACGAGAGTTTCATCCGGCCCATCGCTCCGTCCAGGCTGCTTGAATTTCTGCGCACCCGCGCGCGGCGCAGCGGCCATTTTTTCAAGACAATGAAAAGCGACACATCGCTTTTCTATGCCGGCATCGTGATGAATCTCGAGACGCACCGCGTCAAACGAAATGGCCTGGACATTCACCTGGGGCCAATCGAGTTCAAGCTTCTGCAGCACCTCATGCGCAATTGCGGGCAGGTATGCGGGCGAGGGGACCTGACCGCCAACGCCTGGCCGCGAAACATTCACGTGGAGCCGCGGACCGTCAATGTCCACATCGGGCGGCTGCGCAAGGCGTTGAGTTCGAACGGATCTCCGGATCTGATCCGGACGGTGCGGTCAATTGGCTACGCCTTGGAGGACAATGTGCTTGCGGAGAATCTCGGAGATTCAAATGGGACCTCGACGTAACCGGTCATCGAGACTTCAGCCAATCGGAGAGAACAATATGGACATCGTGCTTCAGGATGGTTGTGTCATTACGGGCGACGGAACGACGGTGTTTCCGCGAGCCGACGTGCTTGTGAGCGGCGGCGAGATACGGGACGTCGACATGTCCTCTCGTCTCCACCGGCGTTCGGACGGCGGCGCCGACTTCATCGACGCTTCGGGATGCACGATCATTCCGGGGATCATCAACGCCCACGCCCATGGCTGCATCCGTGGACCCTCCATGCCGAGCGGCTCTGCTGCATTGGACGACAGCGCGGTCGACTACAATCGCAACCGGCACCTCCTCCAGGGCACCACCACCCTTCTCAATGTCTGTGGCCTCGCATTCCCCGACGAGATCGACCATGAGGCTGCAATGGCGCATCCGATGGACATTTACGTGTCCACGGCACACACAGAAAACAACATACAGGCGGCCCTTGCCGTTGATGGCGCCGGACTGTCCTCACGGCACCTCCAGGCAACGACCGATCAATTGCTGTCGCAGGGGGCAAAGGCTCTCGGCGAAGTCGGCGGTGGCCAGACACTCGGCGGCGGCGCGCAGGAGTACAGGTTTATTCCCGACGCCATCAAGCGCCAGACGGGCATCACAGTCCTTCCGGCCGTGGCGCGGCGATTGAAGAATGCGATTCTTGGCCGTTATCTCGAACCTGCAGATGGGGTATCGGACGAAGAACTCGAAGCCGAATTGAACAACTGCGGCTTGGCAGGGATGGTGCAAGCGGAGGCGATCCGGGCCATCGTTTCCAACAGCGTCATGCCGTCTGTCTCGACAGCACTGGCTGGATTTGAGGAAATCGCCCGCGAGTCGGCTCGGGTCGGATATCCGGCGGTATTTCACAATGCCGCGCCGACGGCGCGCTCTCTTATAGACTTGGCCGAAAGATACCCTATTGCCCGGATCGTTGCCGGACACTCCAACCATCCAAGTTTCCTGGCGGGTGAGGCGGTCGAAGTCGCGGGAAAGCTCAGAGATCGGGGTGCCGTGATCGACGTTTCGACGCTTGATTGCATCACAACGCGGTGGCGAAACGATGTGACCAATTTCGACGCACTGATCGAATCGGGTCTCGTGGATACAATATCGACCGACTTCGCCGGCGGGCATTGGGATGGGATTTTAGAGGCCATTCACCGGATCGGTCGCAAGAAACAACTCGCCGCGCCGGCGGCGATCGCGCTTGCCACGGGAAATGTCGCACGGATTTTCCCGCAGCTAGCAGGGGATCGAGGGTTGATCGAAAAAGGCAAGAGGGCCGACATCGTCGTCGCCGATAGTGCAAACCTCAGCCGGGTGCGGGACGTGTTTATTGCTGGCCGACCGGTCGTGCTGAATGGTCGAATTCTGTGACGTCGTCTCTGGTGATGAGATGATCAGAACAATCACTATGCCAGCGGCTGAGCCAACCGTGCCAGCAGCGGGGCGGTATCGCCACGTCTGAACTGCTCGAATCCATCCAGCAGCATGACTTGCCTCTTTTCCGACGTCTTCCTCGCGGTGATTTCGAGGAACTTGTCGCGAATATCGGTCCAGTGCATCGGTCGTCCCACGTCCCCACGAGGCGTGGTGACCGGAGACACGAAAGATTCGCCTGTTTTGCTGACCATGGTCACTCTCGCGAGCGTCTCGGCAGGAAACCGACGGTCAATCTCGCTATCGACCAACAGACGGACCTTGTGGGCAAAATCGGCAAGATCCTGGCGACCCAGCAGATTCACATTGATCGGGGCCAGCGCCTGGCGGCCCTCGATCGCAGCGATCGCCAGGCAGTATGGCAGGCTGTATTGGATATCCGTCAGGTTTTCCGGATTGACGCGGTTGCCCAACTGGAGCGCCCAGGCAAATATCTCGACTTCAATCATCGCGATCTCGTGATGGGTCACGCGATGGCGTGTTTCCAGATCGGACAACGCATCGATGGCGGGATGGATGTAGCGGCAGCACGAATATGGTTTGAAATATGTTCCCTCGATTTTCCCCGGCTTGCCCAGGTAGCCGACGATGCTTGACGTGTCGAAATGCGAAGCATGATCCAGGATGTCTTCAGGCCCGGTAAATCCGCATTCGGCAAGGTGGAGCGCCGTCATGCCGGTTGCAACACTCCACGGAATGCCTTCCTTCACATCGTTGCCGGTGAGTTTCGAATAGCCGGAACTGCCATTTGCGTCCTGGTTCGGAGCCAGGACGCCGGCAATCGCCAATGCCTGTGAAAGGCGGGCAGGCGTTGCACCGGAAAGCCGGCCGGCGGCGGCCGCAGCGCCATATCCCACCCACCGCCCCGATTGCCGGCTCCTGATCGCGTTCGGATTTTGCGCGGCAGCGATACGCACCCCGACTTCATATCCAAGAGCGATCGCCGTGACGATTTCGTCCCGCGAGCAGGTGATATCGCCTGCGACCGCCAACGCGGCGGGAATGACTGCGGCGCCGGGATGTCCGCGTGCGGCCCGATGACCGTCGTCCAGATCCAGAGCAGAAGCGGCAGCCGCGTTGCAGAAGGCAGCACCTGTGCTGTTCAACGTCTGCCCGGAAAACCATACGGGCGACGGCCCGGGCCCGAACAGATGTCCTGCAACACTGCGAACCGCCGCAGCGCTCGGTGTTTCATATCCGGCGATCGCCGCCGTCACCAGATCGAGCATGCAACACAGCGTCTTCTCCTTTACGCCCGCCGTCAAATTTTCGGCAGCGCAGTCACCGATGTAAGCTGCAAGAGTTCGCGTCGCGTACATGTCTCGTCTCCACCGGCAACTGAGTGCCACGTTGAACTGACCCATGCGGCATTCCGCAACGGGCGGGTTGCGCCCACAGCGAAGCTACGCGTTCGGTTCTGTTTTCAGAAAGGTCTCATAGACATATTTGGCAACGTATAGGTCCAGCATCGGCAGTCCAACGCATGTGATGTGAAGCGGCTCATCTTCGCGCTTTTGAAGCTCGTCGCCCAAGTCCGAAAAGTTGGTAACACCGAGAAGTGGGCCGAGCGTTTCCAGGGTGGATTGCCCTTTCGAAAAATATAGAGCCAGGCTCTGCGAGTTGCGGCGCGACACCATTGTGATGTCGTCACACAACAGCCGCCCAGTTTTCAGAACGCGTTGGATATATTGAGGGGGTGTTTCATCGCCGCCGAGGTGCAGCGTTACGGCGTGCGGGTTGGCTTCCGCGTCGTCGAAGACAGGCCTTTTGGCATTGGATGCGGTAATCACCAGATCGCAGCCGCGAAGTTCGTCATTGTCATCCACAGCCACCAGGGGGTATGCGACGCGCGCCGCGAGCTTCGCCGCAAGATGGACCGCCGAATCCGCCGATCGGCTTCGAATGAACACTTTCGAAAAGGCCTCATGAGCAAAGATGCCAAGGCCCAGGATGACCCGTTCAGCGATCGGTCCGGCGCCAAAGATAAACACCGATAGACCGTTGCGACCAGACAGGAAGCGATCAACTATCGTCGTCGCGTAAGTCGCGGTTCTCGCGGCAGAAATCTCGGTGCCATCCAACAGGCAGATCGGCGCAAGCGTCACCTTGTCGAAGAGGGCGATCGTGGACATCGACCTGGGGCGTCCCAGATGCCGATTGAGTGCGTTGGCGCCGACGATCTTGACGGCTGCGTAGTCCGGCCCAACGCTCGAGAGGGTCGACAACTTCCAACCGAGCCGCTCTCCTTCGAACCTTTTCCGATAGTGGTCCAATTCCGGACGAGCCCAGAGTTCGCTTTCGAATGGCAGCAGAACGGATTTCAATCCGTATGCGCGGCCCTCGCGAATATCAGCCCACGCCTCGCGGGCAACCGCATGCAGAGCGCCGGCCTCGAGCATGACGCCGCGCCGTTCCATATCCTTCAAGGAGAAGAACCGCAGGCCGCCCTCCGGCCTTTCCTCCAACGCAACTGTCATGCTCCACCCTCCGAATGACTACCTATGATGGTATTTTCTCGTGGGAAAAGCGGAAATGAAAGCCAATTTCAGATGAATAATCGGCGATGAAGTGACCGCTCAGGCTGTCATTGGAGGGTGGATGGGGCAAACGACACCGTTCAGATCAAAGCGCCAGCGCCCTTCTTAGATCATCGTGTTCGAAGGCGCTGGCCATTCGTGTGATCTCGGCGGAGCGGGCGCCGGCTGCCTTGGCGGTTTCGCGCCATGTCGCGGTAACACTTGCCACCTCCTTGATGATCGCGCGGGCCTGCAGCAGCGTGAGGCCGAAGAACCCCGAAGCCGCCTCAAGCAGGTCGAGCGAGCAGGTACCCTCATCGAGGTCGATGTTGGTCGTCAGCACACGCGCCTTGAGGTCGGTGGGAACGGGATTGAGGTCATAGGCAGGAGAGAGCGACCATCCTGCCTTGCCGAGCCAAAGGAAGCCATGGTTGCGCAGGTGATCGTCGACATTGGAGATCAGCACGCTGAAGACGACGCGCCGATAAAGGCTATGAGCGTCGGTCTTCCCTTGCGCACCATGTTGCGCAAGGGCGTCGACGATCTCCGGATAGCTGCCGCGCTCACCGTCCCTGGCGCCCATCATCGCCATCGCAGACAGGAAGGGAATGCGGGATGCGCCGGAACGATCAAAACGCCGCGACAGCATCACCGCCTTGCCGGCGACCTCAATCAGTTCATGATACGGAGTGGTGATGCCGGCCTTCTCGGCCAGCCGCAGCGCGATCTCCTCCCAGGTCTCCATGCTGTAGTCGTCAGTTTCCTTCGGGAACTTGGCGATGGAGAGGTGCCCGTGCTGGTCGATGATCGATGCCTTCGGCCGCGCACCGCCGAGGGACGAGCCGGGGGCAAAGATGAGCTGTAGGTCCTCGTCCGTTTCCTCGTCCCGGAGAATCCGTTCAGTGATTTCAAGCAGCCGCCCGAGTTCGATCAGAGCGGGGACCCCGGCGCGGATCGGCGCCTGGAACGTCTCTTCTCCTGCCCAGCGGAATCTGAGTGCGCCCAGGCGGGTCTCGTCGGCGACGCCGAGCAGGTAATCGCTTTCCGCAAGGGTGCGAACGGCACGGCGTTCGCGTTCGGCAAGACGGCGCTCGGCCCGCTGCATCAGACGACGGCCCCATGTGTCGGGGGCGGAGTCTCCGATCGAACCGAACGTCGCCAGTCCGGCGGGCGGGGCAAAGGTACCGCGGGTCAAAGCAAGGGCAGGCTCCAGCGAGAACCGGTCCGGATCGACGAGCCACGCGCCATCGTACTCGAACAGTATGGTTTCCGTACCTCGAACGCGGTTGCTCCTCGCCATTCCAATGGCGCGCGTGCGGCCGTCCAGGTCGATATGCACCTCGAAGTCAGCCATCGCGAGACGATCCCGTTGTCCGCTTGAGGTGGACGTGCTTGGGCAGGTCGGCGCTGGCCATTGCCTGCCCGACAGGGTCGTTGCCGATGTCGGCGATCTGGCTCAGACCGTCGAGCAAGCCGAGCGCCTGGAGGACACCCGCATAGATGCCGATACTGACATTGGTATCCCCGGCCTCGACCTTTTGCAGCGTAGAGCGGGAGGTGAAGGCCCGCTCCGCCACGACCGCCATCGGCAGCCGTCGACGCCGGCGAGCATCGTGGATATCCGCGCCGAGTTTGCGAAGAGCGCGCCGCACAGCAGCAGGAGGATTATGTGGGGTTGGCATTTGATACCTTCGCACTACAGATTTACCGAATATGTAGCACGAAGCTTACAATTTTGATAGCCCTCTCGTAGGGTTCCGGCAGGAAGTAGAATTGGGTGATTGGAAATAAGAGCGGTTTCTGCTCTGGGCACGGGATCGCGACGGCTCGGCCGCGATCCCGCAAGGCTCATTCTGTCGGCTGGCGCTCGACCGTAGGGCTGGAGACGGCCACGATATCGTCACCACCATCGGCAAGAAGGCGTTTGCGCACGAGCACCCGCATGATACGGGCGGCCGTCGAGAAGCTCATCTGATCCAGCGGCCCTTCGCCTTTCCAGGGCTTGGACAGTCTTTCGGTGATGGCACTGACACTGTTCATCGGAACGATGTCATCGCAGTCGCGCATCGCTTCGAAGACAAGACTGATCGGGATGATCCGCCCTTCGAAAGTGACGATCGGTTCCGTACGTTCCGTTTCCCATTCTTCGAAGGCATAGAGCGCCTCGCGGAACAATTCCTGAAGGGTGATCGGCGCGTGTCCGTTATGAAGTGGCGGCAAGGCACTCGTCATGTCTGTCTCCTCTTGTGGATTAAGCCAGTCCTCCTCATCGGCCGGGGATCGAAGCAGAAAACGCGACTCAGGGTTTCCCTGCGGACCGAATACACGATATTTTTTATAGTGTAATACTCCCGTGATAAAGCGATATATGCCCGCCCAGTCGCTAACGCGTGCCTATGAAATCGATAGGTTATTGATATCCCTGATGAACTCAGCATTCGAAGCATGCGTCCCTTCTCGATCATCGTCCCACATGATTGCCAAGGGCGCAAAGTCGCCATCGCTCATACCGAAAACAGACTGGTTGCCTTTGTTATCGAACCAGCAGGACGTCCCGCGGCATTTCTCCAAAGCTGCCCGAACCCGGTATCTCCGGCACGCTCGCAGCGAACAAGGGTTGGAGAGAGGCCATGTTGCCTATGCCGGAAATAACCTTCAACAGGGCGAGTGAACGATCGCTTCCGAACCTTCTCTCAGCCAGCTTTAGAAACTTCTCTTCCAAAAAAGATCTGGGCAATGGATTTGCGGCTTCACCGAGGGCGATCTTGACTTCGGCATGGAAAATACGACCGTCCTTCAGGGACAGTTGGGCACGTGCGACATGATGAGAATTGGGGTCCGGCTTTCCCATGTCGGGCCGCAATTCGATCCGCGCCATAAGGCGCATGGCCGCATCACTACAGATTTGCTCTTCCGAAAACCAGTCGGGGCCGGGCTCAATACCAAGCAACGCCATTGCGACAGCGTAGGGAGCACTAAACTGGGCAGCCCAAATATCCGCTGGCGCGGGATTGTTGAACGGTGGCTCGCAGACAATCGGTGGGGCGGTGATCACCAGCCGTTCGTGGGCGTGATCCTTTGAATCGACGCCGGCAGTCGCGAACGCCCTCAGCGACGCCTGAATGCTGCTCTGCAGGATCCGGCAGCAGCTGTACGGCTTAAAGCCGACTTCGCGAATTTCGTAGACCCGGCCAAGACCTGCCGTCAGTCGTTCGAGATCGCAGGCATCGGCGCCGGCCATGCGCCAAAATCCGGTCTCCCCCTCAAAGATGTCCAGCGGACCTTCAAAGCCGTTTTTCGCGAGAAGGGCTGCGTTGACGCCGGTCTGCGCCGCTGCCCCGAAATTGTTCTTTGCCATGCTGGGTTCAGAGCCATAGACCGTCTTCATGACGGAGGCGACGGGCGCATTGGCAGCTGCAATCGCGATTGCATGCGCCGATTGCCGCGCTTCGAGCTTCAGGAGCTTTGCGGCTGTCGCGGCCGCACCAAAGACCTGCCACGTTCCATGCCCATGCACCGTTTTGCGCGGATGCATATGCGACAGGGAAATCGCGACCCGGCCGCCCACTTCATATCCCACGACCATCGCTTCCAGGATGTCCGCCCCACAACTGTTGACATGCGCCGCGACACTCAACGCGGCCGCGACCACCGTCGCGCCGGGATGGCCCTTGCGATAGATGTCGTCGAAGTCGAGAGCGTTGATCAGGCAGGCCTGGACGAAGGCGGCGGTTCCCGGATCGGTCGTGCGATTGGTGCCGAGGATCGGCACGTCTCCACGAGACCCAACATCGTCCAGAAAGCCATCCAGGACGCCGGCGATCGGCAGGGAATAGCCACCAAGCAGGCAGCAGAGCGAATCCAGAAGGCATTCGTTCGCCTTCCCGACAACGTCGGGCGGCAGATCGGCCAATGTTTCGCGGGCAATGTAGTTTCCCAGGACCATTGCTGCGGGTTGTTGCATGGCGTTTCTCGTTTTTCGTTGAGTGTGGAACACAGGGGGGCGGGTATTTTCCAGAGCCGAAGCACCGGCGGTCTTCGCCGATCCTCGGGCCCCTCCCCGCGACCAACAGATCCGACCTGCAGAATGCGCCCCCGACTAAGGGCCGACCGCCAGGACATTGATGTCGCCGAACTCCACCCGATGCGCATCCATCGGGATAAGATTGCGAACCGCCCGGACACGGTCAATGTCCAGATATGAGGTGAAAAATCCGACCGTATCGGAAGCCCGGCCGATGACCTGACCCCACGGATCGCAGACAAGCGAGTTGCCATAGGTCTGCCTGACTTCGCCTCCGGCCGCCGGATACGGACCCCATTGGCCGCAGGCGACGAAATACACCTGGAACTCGATGGCCCGCGCCCGGCAGAGAACCTCCCAGTGATCCTTGCCCGTCTGAAGCGTGAAGGCCGCCGGCAGAATGATGACATCCACGCCTGCAGTCGCCAGGCGGTCGAAAAGACGCGAGAAGCGGAGGTCGTAACAAATGGCACAGCCAATCCGCAGGCCATTGATTTCGTAGACCACCAGCTCGTTTCCGGGCTCAACGGTCTCTGACTCGCGGTAGGCTTTGCCGTCTGGGGCCACGATGTCGAAGAGGTGTATTTTGCGGTACCGCCCGACTTCGATACCATCGCGGTCGAACACGAGCGAGGTATTGTGGATGCGGGTGCTTCCAGCAATCCGTTCCAGAACGCTGCCGGCATGCAGCCAGATCCGATGCGAGGCTGCGAAGTCCTGCAGCACGTCATAGGTCCGCCCGCCCGGAACTGTATCGGCCGCCACCTGTTTCTGCTGCGCGGTCCCCCCTGACCAGTCGAAGTGCTCCGGCAGGACGATCAGATCCGGACTATCCCTGTCGACCGCATCCTGCATCAGGCGAAGCGCCTGACGAAGATTGTGGTCACGATCCGGTTGCGAGTTCATCTGAATGAGTGAGATCTTCATGATTCCTCCGATGATTGATAGTCAAAGATCGACTTGCCGGCCTCCAGATGGGGCCGCAGATGTCGCGAGCGTTTTTGCCGCTCGAGCGCTACGGCTCCGAGACGTCGCATATGATTGGGATCGGCCACGAACACACCGTCGTCGTCGGCAAGCACCGCATATCCTGGCAGGACCGCCGCACCGCCGCAGGCGATGGGCACGTTGATCGATCCGCCGATCTGGTAGGCGCGATTGGTGGTTTTCGACGAGACGCCGCGGCACCAGACGGGGAAACCGCTGTGCGCGATTTCCAGCGCGTCTGTGCACGGCCCATCGACGACGATACCGGCAGCACCGCGGGCCTTGGCGGCGGCGACCACGCCGCCGCCGACACAGGCGATATCGTCATGGTCGACACGAGAAATCACCAGGATGTCACCGGGGACAAGCAGATCGATCGCTTTGTAGATGACCACACCGTCGCGGCCCGGTGCCGCGACGGTGACTGCGTTGCCGATCGCCTTTGAGGGAAAGACCGGACGGATCTGGGATCCGAGAAAGCCCAGATGTTCAAAATGACCGATCGTGGCGGTTTCCACCTCAGCTAGAAGATCGCGCAGGTCTTCCGGCCAGGCGGAGTGCCGGGTGTCTATTCGGTATTCTATTGTCATGAATTTCACCTCAAGGCAGGGGCGCGGGCGATGTCAGACCGGCCGCTCACCGGCGGTTGTCGTGCGATGCATGATGCGGATCAGGGACGGGTCGAAGCCATCGCGCCGGTGCATGGTGCAGCGATTGTCCCACATCATGATGTCGCCCTGATCCCACTGCTGGACGAAGACTTCCTGTCCCTTGGTCGTATGGTCCCAAAGTTCGAGAAGCAAAGCTTCGCTCTCGTCGAGCGGCATGCCGACGATCCAGGCGCCTTCGGTCGTGCCGCCGAGATACAGCGCCTTGCGGCCGGTCTCGCCATGGATCCGAACCAGCGGGTGAACGATCCCGGTCCACTCGCGAAAATCGCGGCTACCGGGCGTGCTTTTTCCGAGACGCAACTTACCGGTCTTGTCATAGACGTTCTGGAAGAAGATCTGCCGGCCGTCTGTTGCCTTTCTCAAGGCGTCCGGCAGGGTCTCGTAGGCACTGTAGGTCGACAGGAAATAGGTGTCACCGCCGGAGGGCGGCACGGTTACGGCGCGCAGAATAGCGCCTGCCGGCGGCCGCTCGTAAAACCAGGTGTCGGTGTGCCATGTCGCCTCGCTGTTGCCCATCGCGCCGCTCGGCTTGCCGTCCTTCATGGCATTGCTGATGACGAGAATTTCCGTATGGGTCGGATGACCACCCTCCTGCTTCTGTTTGGGATGGATGACGAAGTCCCCGAAATGGCGGGAGAACTCCACCTGCTGCGCATCGGTAATGCCGGTCTTCTTGAAGCGCAGAACGCCATATTGCAGCCAGAAGCGGCGCAGTTCCTCGATGTCACGGGCGTCGTAGGCGTTGAAATCGAACCCCTCGATATCGGCGCAGACATTGCTGTCGTTTTGCACCGCACGCAGTCTTTGTTTCGTCAGCATTTTCATCTCCTTTTGCGGGCCTTCCTCTTAAGGCCACCACCATCCTAGAAGTGAGCGTGAGAAGGGTTCCAATACCGATCGTCACGCATTGATACGGGCAGGCTATGGATTGCGGGTCAGTCCGAAAGCACCTGAACGTCCTGTGGATCGATGCCGAGCGTGACTGTGCTTGCCAGCTCTGGCACCAGGGACGACCGGCTTGAGGGAACAAGAACCATCAGGCTCAGACCGGTGGCGACCTCGACCAGAAGTTCGACGTGGGCGCCGAGATTGACGATCCTGCGCACGACGCCGTCGAGACGGTTTTGCGGACCGGTTCCAGAATCGGATCCGTTCAGAAGCGCGATGCTTTCCGGGCGAATGCAGCAGGATTGGACGGCATTATTTCCAGCGCAGTCCGAGCGCAGCACGATCTGAGTTCCGTCGATGCACAATTCAAGAAACGTCGGCCCAGGAATACTCCTCCTGACGGACAGGATATTGGAACGGCCCACGAAATCCGCGACGAAGCGTGTCGCGGGATTTCTGTAGATGGAAGCGGGCTCGCCCTGCTGCGCGATGGCGCCTTGCCACATGACGACGATCCGGTCGGACATCGCCATCGCCTCTTCCTGATCGTGGGTGACATAGACGAACGTCATGTCCAACTGTTCCTGGATTTCCTTGAGCTCGATGCGCATGGCCTCGCGCAGCTTCAGATCGAGGTTGGACAGCGGCTCGTCTAGGAGCAGCACGGACGGCTTCGGGGCGATCGCTCGTGCCAAAGCCACCCGCTGTTGCTGGCCGCCTGAAAGGGCCTTTGGATAGCGCGAGCCAAAACCGTCGAGGCGGACGCTGCGCAACGCGGCATCCACCGCTTTGCCGATCTCCGCCTTAGGGGTCCCCCGCATACGAAGCCCGAAACCGACATTTTCAGCAACGGTCATGTGCGGGAACAGCGCATAGTTCTGGAACACCAGTCCGAGATTGCGCCGCTCCGGCGGGATGCGGTTCTGACTTTTGCCGCGGACCCGGACATCGCCGCTACTTGGCGTATTGAAGCCGGCGATCATGTTGAGGGTCGTCGTCTTGCCGCAGCCGGAGGGTCCGAGAATGCTGACGAATTCGCCGCGCGGGATCTGAAGGTTCAGGTCCTGCACCACCGGGATGCCGGCAAAGGATTTGCTGACCGAGACGAGTTCTATGTCGAAACTGTTCATTTGCTACCACCATGCAGTTGGGCCGAGAAACCACCGACTTTCTCGAACAGGAAAATCACCGTCAGAATGAAGATCATCGATGCAACGTTGACGGCCGCCATCACGGGATCGAGGCTGTATTCCAGATAGTTGATCACCGCGATCGGCAGCGTCGTGTCGCCGGGGCGAACGAGAAAGACGGACAAGGGGATGTTGTTGAAGGAGATAATGAAGGCGAAGGTGACGCCCGACAGGACACCCGGCTTGATCATCGGCAGCACAATGTGCTGCAACCTTTGGCGTTTGGTGGCGCCAAGGCTCTGGGCCGCACGGTCCAGATTGCCGTCGAAGTTGGCAAGCGATGTTGCAGCCATCCGGGTGACGAACGGCAAGGCAAGGACCACATGGGCGGCAATCAGTGCCGGCGTGCCGAGAACGCCCTGCAAGCCGATGATCGACAGGAACAGCACGATCGCCACACCCTTGACGATCTGCGGCACCGATAACGGCGACAGCAGGCCTGCCATGATGGCCGTGCTGCCGGGGAGGCGCTCATAAACGACAGCGTAGGCTGCCAGAACACCGAGCACGCCGCTGATACCAGCGACAACGGTGGCAATCTTCACGCTCAGCAAAAACGGCTGCAGCCACCGATCGGCCAACAGATTACCGTACCAGACAGTCGTCCACTCCCACGGCAGAAAGGTAACCGCCGATGACGGGCTGAGCGAGGCTGCAACCACCACCGCCAGCGGCAGGGTGATGAAGGTCAGCACCAACGCAATGGCCAACCAGAAAAGACATGTCAGAACCCGGTTCATGACGCTTCCCCTTCCCGGTTGCTTCTTCGATTGCCACGGCGGGTCTCGTAGCGGATGCCCAGGAAGGAGATGGCGAGCATCATGATCAGCAGCGCTATCGCCATGACGGCGGCAAATCCCCAGTCGATATAGAAGAGCACCTGTTCGTAGATCATGGTTGCCAGCACCTTGAAGCGTGCTCCGCCTAATAGCGCTGGCGTGGCGTAGGCACTGGCCGCCATCGTGAACGAGATCAACAGCGAACTGACGATGCCCGGAACAGACAGCGGCAGGATGATGTGGCGGATGACCGAGAGCCGCGAGGCGCCAAGCATCTGCGCAGCCCGCTCCAGATTGGGATCGATGCCCTGGATGCTGGTGGTCAGGGACAGGATGCCGAATGGCAGGACGACATGCGTCAGGCCGACGACGACGGCAAACAGGTTTTTCGACAGGGGGAGAGGGGAGGCGATCAGGCCGAGATTGATCAGCATGTCGTTGATGAAGCCGCGATCCTCAAGAATGATCAGCCAGCCATAGGTACGCAGCACGACGCCGGCCAGTTCGGGTGCCAGCGCCAAAGCAAAGACCAGAGCCCGCCAGCGCGAACGCGAGCGCGCCAGGTAGTAGGCGACGGGATAGCCGAGAACAGTCACGCAGACAGCGACGAGGATGGACATCACCGCTGTCCGATAAAGACCGGCAAGCGACAGGCCGTCGGAAAAGAAGCGTTGATAGTTGAGGAGAGTCGGCGACAGGGTCTGAGCGTCCATGAAGCTCATCCCGATCATCGTGCCCATGGGCAGGGCAAAAAAGATGGTCAGCACCAGACAGGAAGGTGCGAGAACCAGATAGCCGGACGAGCGGGCGGGCGCGCCCGGCATCGCTGCCGGCGCGGTAAGGGCAATGGTCGACATGAAATTGCCCTCTCAGTTCGCCTGGGAAACGACGTCGCGTTCCCAGCGTTCGCCCCATTCGCCAAGCTTGTCGGCGATACGCGAGAGGTCGGGCAGTTTCAGGCTCTCAAGATCGGCTTGCGTGGTGATCTGACGCTTTCGAATATCATCGGGAATGTCGATGTCGGTCCGGGCGCTACCGACCTTGTATCCGGTCACCCATGCTTCCTGGCTCGACTTCTCCAGAAAGAAGTCGATGAAGGCCGTGGCAGCCTGCTTGTTCGTGGCCCCGACCGGTACGTTGAGCGTCGCAATCAGCGGGACCGTGCCTTCCTTGGGACGGACATAATCGACGGGAACACCCTGATCGACGAGAAGCTGGGCGCGACCGTTCCAGAACGGCATTGCCCACACGGTCCCGTCCTTGATGTAGCTTTCGAGGATCGCCGAGGATTGTTCGAAGCCGATTGACTGGCGGGCAAGCTCGGCCATTGCCGAAAAGCCGGGATCGACATTGTCGATCATATCGCCGCCGCGGGTGACAGACATGATTTCCATCAGGAAGACGGCCATGATGTTCTGGAACGTTGGCAGGATGATCCTGCCTTTGAGTTCCGGATCAAGGAGTGATGACCAGGAAGTCGGCGGTGAAGCCAGCTTGTCGGTGCGATAGAGCAGCGACATGTACTGAACCTCATGGACGGCGCCGCAGGGGCCAGCGACCGCAGCAAGGCTGGGTACCAGTTTTCCGAGGTTTGGAACAGCCGTCACATCGAGCTTCTCCAGAAGCCCGTCCTTACAGCCTTGCAGTGACTGCGAGGCGGTCATGACCACGACATCGAAGCCGGGTTGGCCCCGGGTGGCCTTGATTTTCGCATAATCCTGAGAAGCTGAACCGACGGCATCATAGACGACATCGATACCGGACTTTTCCTCGAAGGGCTTGATGATACGCTCTTCGATGATTGCCTCGTAAGGCCCGCCATAGCTGTTGACGACGAGGGTTTCGGCAAAGGCCAGTCCAGGCGCGCCACTAAGCATGAGCGTCAGGCAGAGAGGAAGGTATCGGTTTACATTCACGTCATGGTCTCCCGGTTTTGTTGTTCCCGGGAGAATGGTGACGGTTGGGGAGTGGCGGGTCTAATATCAATCGCTGATCATTGATGCCCGCAAAATAACAATGCCGAGGCTGGAGGTTACCTCGCTTTGGGTTTTCGACCAGGCTTAATAGGTGCAGGCTCGTCATCCGTGCCGGCAGGCACAACAAACAATTCAGAAATATCGAATTGCAACGCTTGGGCAAGACGATCGAGCAAATCGACAGAGGCGTTGTGCCGTCCCCGTTCCAAATCGCTGATTACCGTTCTGTCCACATGGGCATCTACCGCGAGAATCTCCTGTGTCACGTTCGCGGATGTCCGCAAACGTCGAAGATTCCAGGCGATGCGCTTGCGGGTATCCATGTCGCATGGGCATCATCTTGCCCCGCGTTAATCCATCGGATATACCCTACATATTTCGTTTCACGTATACTCAGGGTATTGAGTGATGCGTTCGACCCAACAAAAATTCTCGGAAAATGGGAATGCTAACGAATGGAACTTCGCCAACTCCACTACTTCGTTGCCGTTGCCGAGGAGCTTCATTTTGCGCGGGCGGCTTCTCGCGTTCATGTCGCGCAGCCCTTGCTTAGCAAGCAGATCCAGTCTGCTTAGCAAGCAGATCCAGTCGTTAGAAACTCGATACTCGGCTGCTCGTTCTCTAGGCACAGCGGGTCGATCTGGCGTGGCAATTGTTTGCAAGCTGCCTCAATGCGCCTTTGGCTTACGTCCGGCACGAAGCGCAAGGGGCCGTGGTGCTCCTGGATCAAGCTCCGCAAAGAAGGCCGAGACGTCGACTTCAAGTGTTGACGCAAAAGCTTCAAGGGCGCCGACGGTTACATTCTCCGATCCGCGTTCCACTCGGCCCACGTACGAACGGTCGATCTCGGCTTCAAGAGCGAGCCGCTCTTGCGAGAGCCCCTTGGCCACTCGAAGCCTTCGCAGATTCCATCCAATTCTTTGCCGAACATCCATGCCCGTCAGAAGGGCATATTCGATGCTTGACAATCGACGGACTGTCAGTCCCTAATTAATTGAAAACCGCCACCGGTGGCCATCGAAGGTTGAATTTGAGCAGCTCATGGAATTACGCCAACTCCACTATTTCGTCGCCGTTGCTGAGGAGCTACACTTTGCTCGTGCAGCTTCTCGCGTTCATATCGCGCAACCCGCTTTAAGCACACAAATCCAGTCGCTGGAGCGCGAGCTTGGTGTCCAGCTGCTCGTTCGCACGACACGGCGGGTCGAATTGACGAGGGCAGGGGCAACGTTCTACGAGCGCTGTGTGCGCATTCTTAGCGACATCGATCTGAGCACTGACATAACTCGGTCAGTTGCGGGAAAGACGGTGACCAGAATCCGGATCGGAACCATATACCCCGCCACTGTTGGTATTCTCCCCGCCTTCTTGGCCCGCATTGCGCGAAAGTACCCCGAGATTCAGTTGCATATTTCAAGCGGCACGACCAATGACATCATCCGTGGCCTGGAGAGCGGACATATCAACCTCGGTTTCATCCGGCCGGTGGAAAACATCGGCGCTCTCCGATTCTTTTCCATCGCTCATGAGCGCTACCTGCTGGCGGTAGAAAAAAGTAGCGTGCTTGCCGCCCAAACGGACATAGGGATTGAAGATCTGCGCGACCAGAAGATTATCTCCTTCTCACGGCAGAACCTCTCCTACACGGAAAGATATTTCGCTGAAAAATTCGCTGAACACGACCTGACGCGAAATATCGCGTACACCTGCGATGACACGTTCTCGCTCGTTTCGTTGGTCTCCGCCGGTCTTGGTATCGGTTTCGCACCCGAGTGGACAGCGGACCTTCCGAACCGTAACGTGGCGCTCCGAAAGGTGAGGGGCGTTGACTTTCGGATCGGTCTCGGTATTGCTTGGAACTCCGAGGATCCGACGACGTCACGCAACGATATTGTCGATATTGCGCGGTCGCTTGCCCGGCAAGCGCGCTAGGGTAGACAGCGTCGAGTATATCTTATAAGCTATTGATAAGGCAACATTATCGATCGTTTTTTTGGCAACGATAGGTCGTGCGGTTATCTATGCCATTACTGGTATAAACTGCGCACATGAGCTATGCTCCGCCGCACGGATTTGCTTGCGGCTACCACGGAACCACCCTCGATCCGGTCGCCCCACCTGCCAGGCTGGCGCTGTCAGGTGGCCGCGACATCACTGAGTCCGACGCTGCCTTCGCTGCCGGCGTCGCCCTGAATCACTGGATGATCTTGTTCGTGCTCAACCGCCTTGGCTCGGCTGCTGGCGTGATCGCCTAGCGCTGAAATCGGCCGCTGTCGCCGACCGGATATTCGACGGTACCGAGGACGAAAACAACCTTCGCGACACCCGTGCTATTGACCGCCGCGGGTGACGATGCAGGCCCGACCGGAAAACTATTTTTGGCCACACGAATGCTGGCGCGGCGGTCCGGCACTCTCGGTTCGGCCTTAGTCAAGGAGATCGCCACTCTTTTGGGGTTTCGCTGGGACGACGACGGCCTTGCGATGCAGCCCGGGCTGGCGGCGCCTTTCGTCGCGCCGGACCTGATATCAGCGATATGCGCGACCCGCCCCGACTCCGAGGTGCTGGCCCTGGGCCTAGCTGCGCGCCAGCGTTGCCCGAACTGAAGTTTTCCACCGCTTTCTGAGAACTTCTTATTCGAAGAGAGCGATTTCCCTTGCGCGAATTGTAGCCGAGAGAAAAGATTTTTAGGTTGTATTCGTTTTGTCCGGGGAGCGGGGGCGATGAGCGGAAAACTTGTGTGTAGGGTGCTGCTGTTTGGTTCCCTCTTGTCTGGATGCGGTCTGGTAGTCCCACAAAAAGCCCCCCTTAGAGGAAACCCGGTCGACGCACAGGGCAGGACGCGTCAGGGAAAAATGGAAAGCAACATCATCGCGAATGTGCGATGCGAGGTCACGAAAGGTTTGTTCGAAGCCCTAATGACAAATCACGTCCCATGGCTGAAAGATTGGGGCACGAAAATCACGCTGGATCTATCTTGGGATGAGGTATCCAATTTCAACCCCGGCGTCAGCTACACGGACCCGATCGGCGCCGGCAAAACTTTCACGGTGGGCGCTGGGCTCCAACTCTCGGCCCGAGCAACGCGCCAGGAACAAATCACCTTTACCCTAGATAACTCTGTTCTCTTGATCGAAGCAGGACTGACGAAGGACGCGAGGGGAAATCTCGATTGTTCGTCTCTACAGGATGGGACCCAAGTTTACAGTGACCTCGATATTGACGGTTTCATTCTCGACAAAACAACGATTGCCGGTGGGCACGAAGCGACGACGAGGACAATCGAGTATCCCCAGTTCAGTACGTTCACTCAAAAGCTTACGTTCGTCGCAACATTTGGCGCAAGCGCGACACCGACTTGGAAACTGGTTCGTACCACTTACAATCCAAGCGGAAATTTTCTGCAGGCGACGCGCACGAAGACCAATCTCATAGTGGTCACACTCGGTCCGCTCGAGACACCGCTGAGCAAGAGGGCGGGGCCGGAACTGGTGGAACAGGCAAGAGTGATCCACAACGCGAACGTGGCGAGCGCCATGAATTCGGCGGTGTTCGTCACTATCCAGCCAAACCAGTAGGAGGGGTAGATGGCAGAAAACGAAAATCAGTTGAACGCGGATGTGAGCCGCGGCATCGAAATCAACGGCGTAACATATTATCCCCTGACTGCGGGACCCAGGCTTAACCCATGTGCGGGGAAGGTGGATGGCTCGTCATGCGGTGGCGGATGCGTCTGCAAAAGCGGCCAATGCTATTATACGACGTTCAGACTGCAACAAATGGGCATAAAAATCGAGATGTAAATTTGGCTACGGGATACATCGAAGCCAAAGGGGCGTATGTTCTCTGCGTCTCTCGACCACTATTCCGAGGAAAATGAAGCCACATTGTGGCAGCACCACCGAGCGACCATCACGGGATAAATCTTCGGATATTCATAGGAAACTGTGTTCGAATATGATTTGCCTTCGGCCTTTGGTTGATGACGCATTTGCCACCTGCTATCTATGGTTTGCGAAAGCTTTTTTGAAGGTGAAGGTCTCTATGCAGGCGACGGAGCTACCGAAAACAAGTCATGGTCCAAGCTTTCTCCGATGGGCAGGGAGTAAACGGAAAGCACTGAAGCAGTTATCTGCAGCGTATAGCGCCGATAACTTACTTTATGTCGAGCCATTCGCTGGATCAGCGGCCCTTTTCTTCGAAAGAAGTCCAAAAAGCGCTTTGCTCGGAGATCTCAACGGACACCTAATCAACACGATGCGGTACGTACGCGACAGACCTTCAGAGCTCTATGCTATGGTAATCGAGTTGAGCCGGTCTCCAGATGAATATTACAGCAAACGGGAGCAGTTTAACACACTGAAGCCACATGGATTGGAGGCCGCTGTCCTCTTCGTGTACTTAAACCGCAATTGCTTCAATGGACTTTGGCGCACCAACAGCAGCGGTAAATTTAATGTCCCATACGGCGGTCTTGAGATGGGAAATACGCCCCCGCTTGAATTGTTTCTGAAATGCTCCGCTGCCTTACAAAATGCCAAACTGCGCCATCAAGATTTTAGGAGGACCGTTGCACAAGCTGGTGATGGATGTTTTGTCTACGCGGATCCCCCTTATTTTACGGCTCACGAACGTACTTTCGTCGAGTATGGGCGGAGGTCTTTTGGGAAAAAAGATCTTCAGGACCTGATTGACGGACTCCAAGCTGCGGAGAAACGAGGAGCTGAAATAGCGTTGACGTACAGCGACGGAATGCCAATTGAGGTTCCGAGCCATTGGGTTCAGACCCGCTTTGAGGTGACACGGAACGTCGGTGGATTTCGGGGAAGTCGAAAGAAAAACAATGAGGTTCTCTACACCTCAGTTCCGTTAAGATACGAAGCATGAAGCGCTTTTTGCTTGTCAGCGACATCCATGCGACGAACGAAGATCCATCGTCTTCAAGCGCATCTTCCTATGTGAGTTCATATTCTGCGTCAGCGTCAGCTCGGCTTGACCCTATTTCTGAACTCGAAGTAGTTATTAGGGAGGATAAGCTAAATCCCGACTATATACTCTGCCCTGGCGACATAACGAACAGATCAAATCCTCAGGCGTTCACTTACGCTTGGGAGAGGTTAAACAAATTAGCGATTTCATGCGGTGCGAAGTTGATCGCAACCATTGGAAACCATGATTTAGACTCCCGATACAAGGAAAATAGGTTCGACCCGCGTGGATATGTAATGTCCACTAAGCCGCAAATACCAGTTGTTGAGCGTGAGCGGTTCTTGGAATTTTGGGCTGAAAATTTTACCGTTATAAGCGAACCTGACTGCAATATTGTTGTCGTGAATACTGCTGCATATCATGGCGGCGGCAAGGAAGTTGCAGCTGAGATAGAGCATGGCCGCATCAGTGAGTTGACCCTCCTCGCCATCGGGGAGGCGATAAAGCGAGCTCCGAAGGCCGACACTAACGTCCTGCTATGCCACCATCATCCAATCAAGGGTGATCAAGGAGACGTAGAATTTGTGGGCCAAACAAGGGGCGGGGAGAAGCTTATCGAAACACTAGAAAAGGCCCGTAGTTCTTGGATTTTGATCCACGGTCATAAGCATGTGCCCGACATTTTCTATGGGCATGGCGGCGCTAACGCTCCTATTATCGTTGGCTGCGCCAGCTTCAGCGCGCAGATCAATGCAGATTCGCAAAACAAGAATCCCAACCAGTTCCATTTCCTAGTCACCGATCCAGTAGGGGCAAGAAGCCAAGGGCTTACGACTGCAGGATCGCTGCTTTCTTGGACCTGGCAACCCGGCGTCGGCTGGAGCAAGGCTTCTCGTGGAGCTGTAGGGTTGCCCCATTTTGCCGGATTTGGATTTCGAGGGAGTGTTAGAACGTTGGTAGACCGCGTCGACGAAATGTTGAAAGCGGGAGGAACTACCTACGCTACCTGGCCCGACGCGGTTGGGGCGGTAGGGGCACTAGAGCGTTTAACCCCCGTTGATTTTGAAGCCTTTGAATCTGCTCTCGCGGATTCAGGCCTCCGAATTCTTTCAAACCGGGACGGCAGCCCAGCCCAAATAGGACGCAGCATATGAGCGTTCAGCTAGAGTATAATGCACGTTCGATGCCGCCAGCCGATGTGGCCAAATCGTTTATCCCACCCGAGATTCATTTTGTAAGCCTGATTTCTAGGAACCATACCCTGCTGCTCGGACCCCGGGGTAGCGGGAAAACGACCCTTCTTAAGATGTTAACGCTTCGCGCGCTGACAGGATGGACCCATCCACGCGCTGCGGAGTTTTCGAGTCAAGTAACCTTCAATTCGGCGTTCGTTCCGGCGGATATTGCCTGGGGCAAGCAGATTGACGCGCTCGAGGCGCTTGACTTCAAAGCTCACAGAAAAGAGGCTGCGTTTGTGATCCACACGTTACGCGCTCTGGTGCATGCGATGAGGGAGGCTGCAGAATTGGGTGCACGGGGCGCGCCCGATCACCTAAAACATCTTGCTGTTCAGATCACGCCACTCCAAGAGGAAAATTTCGCAAAGGTTTTGAGCCAAAATCTTTCAATTCGACCCATGCTGAACTCGCTGCTCGGTGTCGAATTAGCGCTTGAATCCAAACTCGACGCGATAAACGCTGGAGAGGTCGACAAAGCGTTCTCAGTTGACGCTTTTCCATCAAAGATAAGCTTGGTGATTTCGGCGTTCAACGGCCTCACTGGAAATGACGATAGGCGTTGGGCGCTTCTTTTCGACGAGCTGGAAATCGCGCCGACGTCGATAAAGTCGTTCCTTTTGTCTGGCATACGCGGCTTTGACGAGCGGGTGTTGGTGAAACTAGCAATGGCGCCATACATGGAGGATGTTGCGTTTGAGCGTACGCCAGCGTCACCCCAGCCATTTCACGACTACCAAACTATACAACTGTCATACGCCAACAAGGAAGACGCGATTCAATTCAGCATCGAGCTGTTTACAAATACCTTCTCCCGATTAGGCTTAACCGTCTCTTCGATTCCGACGGTATTTCAAAGTCCCGTAAATGAAGCTTCTTTCGGTCGTAGGGGTCGCAAGCGTCATACAATTCCCCCAGAATTCAAGAGCTTGGCGGAGAAGGATGACTCATTTCGCAAGTATGTTCTAGACAAGCGGTTATTCTCTGCCGAATACAAATTCAACGAAAATAGTTTTGCTCAAGATATTCGGAAGGTTTTACCGATTGTGGTAGCTAGAGACTACTACTTGAGAAAATTTGAGTCGGGTAGAGTGGTAGCAAATCGCTCGCGAAAATCTCATTTCTTGTACACTGGCTACCCGTCCATTGTCGAAATCACGGAAGGGAACCCGCGCGCTATCCTAACACTCGTTGGTCCGATGGCTCAGGGGTACCAGGAGCTTGTAGCGCGGACCAACTCAATCGCACCGATTTCAACGACATCACAAGCGCAAGCGATACGACGGGTGGAATTGTTGCTTACCTCGCTCTTGCAGGTCATTCCCTTAGACCTGGGTGGTTTTGAGGCGGGCAAAGGTCTACTTGATTTCGTTGATCAGATCGGGCGTGGGTTTGAAGACCGTCTTCTTAAAAGACCGTTCTCTCCAGACTATGTAGGTACTTTTATTTTAGACGAGAATGTCACGCCTGCTGTCGTGAGCGCTATTGGGAAGGCGCTAAACGCCGGTGCGATTATTCATGTTCCGCAAGCTGAGGGAGGGCCAGATAGCCTATTGCGCGGATTGAAAGGACAACGGTTCCGCATATCCTATGCCTTGGCTTCACGATATCGCTTGCTACTAACACTTGGCGACAAAGTGAACCTGTCTAAGCTGCTTCTGGAAATGCGCGGCGTCAAGGTTCCCGAGACGCAGAAGTCGCTGTTCGACGAGGGCCACGAAGCATGATCAGGGATGAACACGAAAGAGAACCAACAAAATTTGATTTTGATTTGGCGTTTGTTTCGGTCGGATTCGAACAACGGTGTCGATGGGTTACAGAGTCAAAGCACATCACCGCACAAAGGGGGATAGGCCTAGAGTTTGGATTTCTGGCAGAGGGATCCTACAGTTCGAACAAAGCTTTTTTCACAGCCCGTGGTTTTAAGGTTGTGGGGGGTCTGGGCCCTGATGCGGTGACAAATATTGGTAAAGAAGCTGAAGGCGTGGGCGGCGGCGGTGACCTATCCGTTTTTGTAGACATTTCGGCGATGTCGAGGGAGATGATTGCAAACATTGTTCTTGTGCTAAGACAAATGGCCAAAAACTTCGTGGTAGCAGTCACAGTGGCCTATGCGCCGTCGAAATATTCTGGACCATACGCCGCAGCACCAATCCGTTTGGCGAGTCCAATTAAGCCAGCGCTGGCGGGCTGGTCCGCATTTCCCGAGCTTCCAGTGGGTGCCCTCTTTGGGCTGGGATGTGATCCAGGCTTAGCACTCGGCGCACTGCAGTTTCTCGAACCAAATAAGGCATGGGTATTTTCGCCAAAGGGCATAGATCCGCAATTTGACAAAGCTCTGCTTTCTGCGAATGAGCATATTGAAGACATTTTTGATGTCACTAGATTTGACTACAAAATAGAGAACCCGTCACAAGCTCGGGGTCGGATCGAGGTCTTGCTAAATGCGATTGATCGCGATTTTCGGGTTGTAATTGTGCCTTTTGGCCCGAAGATATTCGCGTGGCTGGCCCTTGCAACGGTCGTTTTCACAGATAGGTCCAGCGTCGGTGTCTGGGCTTTCAGCTCCAAAGAACAAGCTCAACTTGTGGATCGAGCCGCCGATGGTCCCATCATTTGGCACACGCTCAAACTGGGGCCTCATTAACATATTTGGCGACTACCAAGCTAAGAATTCCATAATTGGGGAGAGACACGCTGACAGCATGGACATAGATGCGTTATTGTTCTCAACGCAGCTAACCAGTCGTCCATCGGCCGCAAGTTAAATGGTCGGTCCCGCGCGAATAGTAATGACACTTGCTATGGTTGCGGCATCCATTTTGGTGGTCCAACAAAAACTTTGGATTTGCAATGAGGTCGCGGCACAAACCCGGATGTAAATTCGTCGGTAAATCGCCCCAATTCTTAGTGGCGATATGGCCGGAAATTATGAACGAGCGGTGTGGATGGCGGACGCCGAGCGCCACGCTCTCGTGCAGTCGACTTTCAATGAAGGGCAATGTCGCCGGATAGATCAACCGCTTGTCGATATTATAAAAGCCTGACGAAAGATCGACAAAGTCAAATGGAAGTCTAGCGATCGAATTTTGGAATTCGCTCATGCCGTCGCTGTCAAATACTTCATCGCCAGTTCTCAAAGAGATTCTGATAGAGGATTCGGCCCCTTGAGATTTAATTTCCTCCGCAAGCAAGACGAGCCGGTCCAGCACACCTACCGCTCGCTGATTGATGCGTTGATCGACCAGTAAGCTGAGAAGATAGCCATGAGCTGCATGAATCTGGATATGTTCAAAACCATGTTCGATCGCTACGTGAGCTGCGAGTTCAAATGACCCGAGCGTATTCTTGATTGCTTCCGCGTCCATCTGATCCACGAGTTGACGAGCCTCGGAGATAAAAACTTGAGGCTCATTTGATCGAAACTTCTTGTTGCCTGTGTAACCTTGCCAAGCTGTTGCGAGCTGTATGCCTGGTTTCGATCCCGCCACCTTAATCGCCTCCGCGATTTGGCCCCAAACCGGTGCACTAGAAAGCATGGGAGTGGAAGAATTACTGCCATACCCGTCAGGAACCACAATATTTCCAACGATCGAGCAGTATAGTTCAGGTGAGCTTCTTTCAGTATAGAAGTCGATAAATCGGTGGTCTGGGAGGCCTTCGGCGACAAAGCCTGTGTTAACCGGAAGAAAGAACGCAAGCCTATTTTTCAAGATACTGATATCTGAGATCATTGGTCTTCATCTTCTTGAGAATATCATTTTCCAGGTCTCCTTTAAGAATCACAGAGAGCCTAAATAGGTAGATCGCTACGTCCGCTAGTTCCGAGCGTAATTGTGGCTCTGCATCGGCAAGAGATGGACCTTTGTAGTCAGGGTTTGAAAAAACGAGGCCTACTTTCTTTAATAAGTCGGCAAATTCCCCAACTTCTCCGACAAGACCTACCAAGTCTCGCATGAGCTGGTCGTGCCTATCACTGTCGGACTCGAACGAGGTGGGGAAGCCCCTACGTGAGTCAGCGGCGATTTGTCGTTCAATGATCTCCGAGAGTTGCATCAACCATTCCTTCTGAAAATGTTCACAGCGAGAGCAGCCAGCGCAATGATGCCACTAGCTGCCAAATTGCCCACGATACCCCAAACCTGATCGACCCATTGGCCACTAATTAGGAATAGTGAGGCGGTGTTGACAAACAGTGCTAAAAACACCGCGACGACTGTCCAGATCTGCGTAATTTCGACTCTTCGGATAACAACGCGTGTTGCCAGAGGAAGCAAAGCGAATGCTTCGTCTTTTTCTGAAAATACACGAGGGTCCTCTTGAACGTCCCGATAATTTTTTTGAAGCTGTGTTTTGATCGGCCAAATTCCGACTTGGAAGCCATGTTGGCCCTGATATGGCCGCACTGCTGGTGCTGACAGCTCATTGAAGTCAGCTTTTGCGATCGGTTCGCCTTGTGGCAACTCAATGAACTTATCGCTGATGTTTTGTGTAACGATTCCGAGATTTCCATTAAATCCTGGGTCAGCATAAGTTGAAACTGGGCTTAGCCCGATACTGAACAGAGCGCCTTTGCTCACGACACGTACGAGTATATTATCCGGAATGGCCAGTTCTTCAGCGGTGATAAGAACGACGCGATGGCCAGGCTTGATAAGAGCGGCTTCGCCTTGCTTCAAAGAAAATCTGGTTCCACCTTCGGTGAGGTCGTAATATACGGTGCCCATTCGCAGCTCGTAGCATGCGCCTGCCACACCGCTCGTCGTCGCGTTTTTTACGAGACGTCCCGCAGCGATTTCATTCTCGATATAGCTATCATTCAAAGTCATGCGATTAATTCCATATTTTGAGACGCCGGCGCCCGACTGTAGGTGACTACATTCCATGGTTTACTGTTCGCACGGCACTTTGAGAAGGCGCGTTGCAAACTTGTTTCGCTCTATGGTTGATTTTGGCCCGCAGCCGTGATCCTGTGGACGGTATATCCGCAAAAAGGCACATGCTTCCTAGGGGGCGGCCTAATTTGCCGGCATAACGACCCCTAGCCCGCAGGAATTCTACCGCGACAGGGATTCCTGATTATTCTGTGGCACCGCGTAACGTCGGATGTGGAATGTTTCGTCATCTTCGGCTGTCACCTCCAGAACCTCGTCAACCAGGTCTTGGTTCTCGTCGACTTCGAGCAGCACCTGCTCGAGCAACTCGCGAGGATGAGAGGATCTGGTAATATTGTTGTCTGGCCAAGCCTTTTCGAGAAGCGCAGGCGGGTGGTTCTCGGCTCGTCTATGATGGCGATCAACGGCCGGATTCAGCGGGAAGGGGAGGTGGTCCACCTGGTTGCCCAGCAGCTCTTCGATCTGTCGGGTGATCTGTCCGGTCTTGCGGATAAACAGACGGACTTCAAACCGCCAACGGGCAGGGGAGACGAGTTCGCTCACGGTGGCGGCCCGATCCAAGGGACAGGTCGAAGCCAAGGACGCAGCCCCCAGATATGTACGTGCCTGACCTTCATATCGATACTTGAACGTCAAAAGCCGGAACCTCCATTGACGATGGTAGCCAGTTGCCAACCTGTTCAATGGATGAAAGCTGCACCACTCTGCAACGTCACAAGGGCTGGAAAGCAACCTTGTCGAAAGGATCATGAAGTAAATGAGCTTGACTTGTTAATCTATGAAAGCTCGATATGACAGCCTCCACTGCGATTTCGAAGGCAATAGCCAGCGCCATTGAAATGTTTTCGAAATGGTGGGTACGCGATACCACTTTCGGCGTTCTTATCGCGCTCTCGGGTCTGCTGCTTGCGGACAGCTTCGTTGAAATCGTCCTTCCCAAGGTCTTGCCCGTCCTGTTTGATGGAGCCAAGTCGAGGCCAATCGATTATGGTTTTGGGATTGCTGATGGAGTGGGTCTTGCCGCCTTTGTCTGCGCAATTCTGTTCAAGATGTTTGTGATGGCTGTCGATTACTACAAGAAGCCTGATGCTGAAACAGCATACTTGGCAGCAACCTTCACTGATCCAGCGCTAGCACAAAAAGCACATGAACGTGCGTTCGGTACACGAGCGACAATTCCTGAGATGGAAGCGCTGAAGGCGCATCGCGACGACCCGCTTGGCGCTCAACGAAGCCGCGCCAGGGGCGGGCGGCATGTTAAATGGAACGGCACTTGGTATGAGCTGAGAAGCAAACGTCACCGCCTTAAGAAGGGGATAACCGTCGCTCTTTTCTTATTGACTGCTGTTGTCGCGGTAACTGCCTTCATCTGTGGTTGCGCGAGCGTCGCTGTGGAATCGCATCTGCAAGCCGGCGTTCTTCTGCTCGAATCGATGTTCATGGCGCTAATGGCGGGTACCTATGTCCGCGACATTGAGCGATACAGTGCTGCGGAGCATTTGGTGCGTATTCCGCCAGGACCTAATTGAAGACATCACTCACAGAATAGAGAAGTTCCATAAATATGCGTTATACAGTGAATCCCGTTTTATCAAGCACTTAACCCATTTGGGCAAGGCCTCGACGGTTCTGATCCCTTCAAGGCGTAACCAGCTTTTACCGACAGTGTTCGACGGAACCGTGGGTCGCAGCTATCGGCCAAAAACAACGCTCCTGTATTCGCAATGTGAACCTGGACTGCCATCGGCTCCTTCTGGCCATCGTAGCAGGGCCCCCGGCACATGCGCCTGCGGGTGCATCTGAAGGCATCCCGACTTGGCCATTCATGCGAAACTGTTGCACTTTCCTATTGGACCACCCTCTGGACAAACCGATCGACTGCCGCAGTGTAGCTCCCTGGTTTGCCGAGATCTTCGTTAATGGCGGAATGGCTCTTGGCCACCGGCAACACTGCGGCGTGAACTCCGACCGTTCTGGCCCCGGCTTCAAAGCCTTCTGCCTGAGCGCAGGACGTGCGTCGTGTTGATGAACAGACAAGCAACATCGGTCGCGCTGCGGGCAGGAGTTGGGCGCTCGGGGATGCGCGCCGCCAGAAAGCCGGATCGTTGCCGAAGGCCCTGTCGTACAGCCGTGGATGCGAACTCTTCATGATCTCCATCACGTCGTACGCCGCGCTGTCCAACGCTACCGTGCCACGCCATAGTTGCGCACCGACACGCGTTGCCATATTGGGATCGGCGGAAAGCAACGTGACCAGATGCGCGCCCGCCGAGTGTCCCATCAGGACGAAGCGGCGGGGATCGCCGCCCAGGCTCCGCACCCTTTCCTGGGCTGCAGCAAGAGCCTTGGCGACATCCTGTGCCTGCACGAGCGGATTAGCTTCCGGCAGCAGGCGGTTGTCGACCGAGACGAAGATAAAGCCTTTCGGCAGCCAGTAGGCAATTTTGTTCTCGACGACGCGGGAGGCCGATTTCGAACCAATAGCCCATGCGCCACCATGCACCATGAATATGACTGGAGCGTTTGTGGCACCATCCGGCACATAGATGTCCATCCGCTGCTTTGGATGACTGCCATAGGCGATATTCCGGTAGACCCTGGTTTGTGCGGCAGCGACTTGCGCACCCGCTGTCTGCCCTGAACCCGGCGCCACCCCGGCGATGGCCGACCGGCAGCCGTCAGATAACTGCGTCAGGTTCTGGCGAAGGCATTGGGCGACAGCACCTCTGCCGAGCTTGGCCCCAGGGCACACTCTCGCGACGTCCGCGCGGCAGGCCTGCACCAGTGCTCGGCGTTCGCTCCTGCTCAGCTCCTGGGATTGCGCTTCAGGACCTGCAAAGCAGAAAAGGGCTCCAGCAGAAAGAACAAGCATAGCCCATGTTAAATTTCGCATATCGTACTCCGCTGACAATGACCTTTCCGCTTTGTACGTGTGGCAAGGTGCCCTCCTACGCGGTGGCGGAGAAAAACCATGGTGCGAGCAATCAATCAGCGTCCAGCGTAGGAGCCTGCCGCTTCGTTCGTATGAGCAGCATAGCCGGCGTATAGTAGCGATATGCTTCGTTCGGCTATTCTGATGAAACCGAGGACGATTCAAGATGAAATATGCATCACGACTTGCAATCATGCTGCTAGCCACAGCCCCGCTGCTGGCGATGGCTGGTCCTGGCAATGCCGAGGAATGGACACGTTCGACTGTCCACGGTGGGCAAATCACCCGCAGTGTCAGCGGTGAGGACGGACGATATTCCGGCACCACAACCCGCACGGGCGCCAATGGCGCGACATACACATCGAGCGGCCGCTGCGCCTCAAGCATCGTCGACCGCTGCGCCCGGAGCTACTCGGCAACCGGACCGAACGGATCCACTGTGACAGGCAAGCATGCGACCGCAGTCGGCCCCTGGCGTGTCCGCACGGCACGCAGCGTTACTGGCCCGGAAGGTGGCCAGCTTCTTACGCTGCGCCGGTCAGTCCGCTAGTCAAACTTGGAGGGCGATAAGCGAACAGTGGACAAAACCGCCGCCGACATCGATCGCTCGCTGATGCTGGCGATCGCGACGGGGCGTCAACACGCGCTTGCATACCTCGTCGAGCGCCACGGCAAGGGCTTGACGGCCTTTGTCCGGCGTTACCTCGGCGGCTCGCGTGAGGATGCCGAGGATATCGTCCAGGAGGTCTTCTGGACGGTATGGCGCAAGGCCGCCCATTTCGATCCGGACAAGGCACAGGTCACCACCTGGCTGTACAGGATCGCCGCGAACCGCTGTATCGACGTCGGACGACGGAACGCGCTGCTGCGTTTCGTAGGGCTGGATGCGATGCCCGCCGACCCGACCTTGGACGAGCCCGACGCCGAGGCGAGAATCTCCGGACGGTCGGAGTTGGCCTTGGCCCGCAAAGGCATCCTCGGATTGCCGCAGCGCCAGCGCATGGCGCTGCTCCTGCGCGCGGTCGCCGATCTCGACATTGCGGAAATCGCCGAGGTGATGGGAGCGACCGGCGGCTCGGTCGAGCAGCTTCTGGTCCGCGCGCGGCGCACGTTGCGGGAGCATATGGAAAAGGCAAGCGGAGGCCCAAGGGTATGACTATGAGTGAAGAGGAATTCAAGAAACTGAAACGCCGTTTCGGCGACGACGTATCGACCTGGCCGGCGCCATACCGCCGGCTGGCGGAGAATCGTCTGGATGAGGATCCGGTCGACAGCCTGGTCCGCGAGGCTGCCATCGATAATGTCGATGACAGCCTTCTGGTCCGGAAGGTGCTCGACGAACTCGACGCGAACCGGAACTCGAAATGGCTGTGGTATGCTTTTACGTCTCCTCGCCTAGCTGCAGCTGCGGTGCTCATCCTGACCGGAGCGGTGATGATGGGTGGATACCAGTTTGCCAGAGTAGAGGGACGTTCGGTCGAAGCGTCCCTGTTCGCGGTTGCGGCCGGCGCGCCGACAACATTCCTGTTTGGCGATGAATTCGATCGTACGGTGAGCAACCTATGACACGCTTCAGCATGTTACGAACCGGTGTTTTCGCGCTCCTGGCCATATCACTTGCCGGCAACGTCTTCACGATAGGCTATCTCGCGCATCGATGGCAGTCCGGCCCCAGCGCTCTTACGATGGCTCTCACCGCACGCTACTCCCCCGATGTCCAGCGTGCATTCCGCGCGGTTTTGCGAGAGAATAGGTCAACCGTGCGCGCGGCATTGGCTGAACTGAGGGCGGCGCGTGACGCCCAAGAGGCTCTTTCCGGGCAGCATCCTTTCGATGAGGCGGCAATGCGCGAGGCGATGGCCCAAGTCAGAACAAAGACAGAGGCGCTTCAATTAATATTGCAGACCTACCTCCTGAATGTCCTCAGAAACGCAGAATCGCCCGCAAAAGACGGTTGACCTAATGATGCTAGATACCAGCGGAGCATTGGGCATGCGGGCCATGCAAATACTGCTAGTGATGTTCGGCGTCTTGCTGTCTTCGTGCGGCACTGGGCCCGGCCGAGCCGCCGAAGTGGTCGCTTTCCCAAGTGGGGACAAGGTTCTACACGGCTATCTCTACAAACCCGCCGGTCCCGGCCCCTTTCCAACCTTGCTCTACAATCACGGAAGCGCGCCCGGTGATCTCAATACCCAGGCGTTCGATGCGATAGCGCCGATCTTCGTGGCGCACGGCTGGGCATTCTTCGCGCCGTACCGCCGTGGCCAGGGTCTGAGTGCCGATGCTGGCCCCTATATCATGGACGAGATCGGGACGGCTCGAGCCCGCGGCGGCAGGGCGGCAGCGGCGGAAACCCTGGTCCGGTTGATGACGACAGATCACCTGAACGATCAGCGTGCGGCGTTGGCCTGGCTGAAGCAACAGCCTTTCGTTCGATCGAATGCCATCGCCGCCATGGGCAATTCCTTCGGCGGGATCGAAACCCTCCTTGCCGCCAGCCATGGCACCTATTGTGCCGCAGTCGATGCCGCCGGTGGCGCGGAAAGCTGGAACGAGGCGCCACCGTTGCGCGACGTCATGATGAGGGCCGCACGAGAGGCGCCACGACCAATCCTCTTCTTTCAGGCAGAGAACGACGTGACGATTGCGCCGAGCCGTGAACTGTTCGCGGCGCGCAAGGCGGTAGGACGTCCGGCTGAGATCCGCCTATATCCCGCGTTCGGTCACTCCGCACGTGATGGTCACGCCTTTCCTTATCGTGGCGTCGACATCTGGAAGGCCGATATACTGGCCTTCCTCGATCGGAATTGCAGGGCGTAAAGCCCGCTATCGCATCTGGCGCGACGGAACACCGATGACACTAACCCATCGCGTAGCGCATCCTTGCGTTGGCGCCTTTCGTTCATCGCATACGACGCGGTTCTTGACGTTTCGTCATATTACGAAATATATTTGCACAGCCACTCTAGACGGAGCCTGTAATATGCCATCCGATCAAAAGACACACTCCACCATCGGTCATTTCGACATCGCGGGGGAGGATGTACAAACCCTCGCGGGCTTCTATCAGGCAATGTTTGGCTGGGACGTGACGCCGCGTGGACCCGGCTATGCGCAGGTCGAGACGCCCGGTCTGCGCGGGGCGCTCGTGGAAGCACCCGATCCGGGCCTGACACTCGGAATCGTCGTGCCGGATCTGGACGCCGCTCTCGGCCGGGCCACTGTGGAAGGCGGCACGGTGACCATGGCGGCAATGGACAATGGCTGGATTCGTAAAGGGCAGGTTCGCGATCCGGCCGGCAATTTGCTTACTCTCA
Source organism: Rhizobium herbae (assembly GCF_017873135.1). Lineage (GTDB taxonomy): Bacteria > Pseudomonadota > Alphaproteobacteria > Rhizobiales > Rhizobiaceae > Pararhizobium > Pararhizobium herbae. The sequence goes on from NZ_JAGGJV010000011.1 coordinate 148,682, forward strand.
TCCAGGGTTGAAGACATTGGATGGCCCGGCGCTCGACGAGGCGCTACGCGCGCTTTCCCATCCGGATCGCCGCCTCTTCGTAAAGGCCTGTCAAAGCGAGCTGCGCGCAGCCGGCGATCTGGCCGCGCTGTCGGAACTGTCGCTGGCAACCGTATCCGAACATCTGAAGGTGTTGCGAAAATCGGGGCTGCTGATCCTGAGCAAGCAAGGCCGTTTCTGGCTTTATCGTACCGACATCGGCGCGCTACAGGCCGTCGCCAACGCCGTCGCACAACTGGAGGGGACGTAATGGGACGAGAAGCGATCACGCGGGTGGAGATCGGCGGCGACGTTGCCGATGTCCGTGCTCTGCTGGAGAGCACGGAACTCATCCTGCGCGGCGATATCCGGCGACGGTTCCCGCGTGACCGATTGACCGATGTTCGCGTAGACGGGGAGGCACTGAGCTTCCGTTGCGAAAGCGAAACCATCGCTCTGCATCTGGGCGCCCTCGTCGCTGAGAAATGGGTAAAGGCGATCGCCACGCCGCCGCCAAGCCTGCGCGCCAAGCTGGGGCTTGAAAAAGACGCGAGGGTATTTCTGATCGGGACCTGCGACGATGCGGCGCTTGCCGATGCCCTGGAAGACAGGTTGACGGGCGATATCGCCGAGGCCGCGATGATTGTCGCCCGCATCGGCGGACCCGACGATATGGTGATGGTCCAGGCGGCGCATGCAAAAACCCCCGACCTTCCGGTTTGGACGATCTACCCCAAGGGAAAGAATGTCCACTATGGCGATCGCATCATCAGGAACACGCTACGAGACGCGGGATTTCATGACACCAAGTCCTGTGCTGTGTCCGACCGGCTGACGGCCACAAGATATAATGCGGCGACGGTTCGAATCCGTTCAAGACCAGCGGCTTACCTGAACGCCGTCGGCGGCTGACCATATTTTTGCTTGAAAGCGGTTGCGAGGTGGGCCGAATCCGAAAACCCGGTCTCGAATGCGATCTCGGTCATGGACATGGGGCTGTTTTCGACGAGGAAACGCGCATAGCGCAGGCGGGTCTCCAGAATGAACCTCTTTGGCGAAACGCCAATGTGCTGCCGGAAAAGCCGGGCGAACTGGCGCGGTGAAAGGCTGGCCGCGCGCGCGGCCTGCTCCGGTGAAACGTCCCGACCCTTTCTGCTTTCGATCAGGACAACAGCGCGCTGTATGCGCGTGTCATCGACATGGCGGAATACCGAAGCCCGGCCGTGATCGAAGGCACTCATTGACTTGTGCTCCGTCAGGGAAAGCTGGTGTACGGCTTTGGCCGCCCTGTCGGGTCCGCAATGCTGACGGATGAGTTCCGTCATCAGCGATAGGATCGAAACGCCGCCGGGCACGGTGATCCGACCGGTATCGATGAGGAAATCGTCGCGGGTCGAAAAGGCGATGCGCGGAAAGGCGATGCGGAAATCCTCGGCATGAAACGGGTGGACCGAAGCCTTCCTGCCCTCAAGCAATCCTTCCTGGGCCAGAACGAAGACACCAGTACAGGCACCGACAATGGGAACGCTTGCCGCGGCTGCCACGCGCAGGTAGTCGCGATGCTGGCTGGAGGCTGCCCGCAGGTGGGGAAGAAGCCCGCCGATCACGGCGATATAGTCGAAATCTGTCGGATTGATATAGGGCGCGTCCGCATGCACGCGAATGCCGCAGCTCGCCACGGTCGCGTGGCCGGGACCACCCATGATCGACCAGCGGCAGTGGAGCGGGCGAGAATTGTCGGCGAAGTCGGCAGCGTGACGCAGGGGCTCGATGATGCCGGTGAGCGACATCATGGGGAAGGTCGGCCAGAGCAGGATACCGATCGAGAGATCCGGTTTGCGGTCCCGGGCCGCCAGCAGGCGTTGCGACCAGAGCCCATCGAGCCATTCCACATAGCCGGCCTCGGCCGGCGCCGGTGAAGAATGTGTCTCCGTGAAGTTCATGCCGGTTCTCCGCGATCATAACTGATCGCACGTCGTATTTTCAAAGAGAATGTCTGATTTTTAAAATTCAAGCAAGGGAATGACTGTCAGATTTGCAGTCGTCAGATGAGACGTCCGGAGAAGGAAAATCGCCGGATTGGGGAACTCAATAGAAACAAGGATCAAATCGATGACACTTTCTCTTTCGAGAAGGCTGGTGGTGTGCGCGCTCATGGCAGCCGCAAGTTTTCCAGCATTCGCGCCCGCAGCAAAGGCATTCGAACTGGCAGAGGAGAGCAAGTTGACTGTCGCCTTCACCGGCGACATGCCCGGCTCCGGTTGGCAGGACGGCAAGTTGATCGGCTATGACGGCGAAATCATGCAGAAGATCGCCGACAAGCTGGGGCTCAAAATCCAGCCGGCGCTGATGGAATGGTCCGGCACCATCGCCTCCGTTGAGGCCGGCCGCGTCGACGTCATGCTCGGCACCATGGGCTGGACGGAAAAGCGCACCAAGATCATGACGCTGTCGGAGCCGATCCACTATTTCAAGAACGGCATCATGCAGTCGACCAAGACGAACTGGGACAAGCTGTCTGATCTCGAAGGCAAGAAAGTCGGCACCATCACGGGCTTTTCGTTCGTGCCCGAGCTGAAGAAAATCAATGGTCTCGAACTGTCGCTGTATGACACCTCGGACGCTGCGGTGCGCGATCTGATCGCCGGGCGCATCGAAGCCGTGATCGGCGATCCGCCGGTCGTCTCCTATGCCATCAAGCAGAATCCTGACTGGAACATGCAGTTCCTCGCCTTTGCCGACCAGAATGCGGAGTTTCCACTTCTGACCGGCCTTGGGCAGGTGGTCTATGGCATCAACAAGAAGAACGACGACCTGCGCCAGAAGATGGACGCGATCATCGCCGAGATGTGGAAAAGTTGCGAGATGAAGGCGATCGGCGCCCGCTACGGCCTGTCCGCCGATGTCTGGTACACGCCCTCCGGCGACAATTTCCGCGCCGGCGTGGATCGCCCGACAGACTACAAGCTGCCATCCTGCGCTGCAGGCGGCTGATCCGGCATCTCTTGGGCCGCAAGACCAGCGGCCTCCCTTTTGCCAGTTTAAAACAGGGGAACGGCGATGACGGCATTGTTGAGCGTGACGGGATTGCGCAAGAGCTACGGATCGGTGGAGGTGCTGAAGGGCATCGATTTCGAGGTGAAGGCGGGCGAAAAGATTGCGCTGATCGGCCCCTCTGGTTCGGGCAAATCGACTTGCCTGCGCTGCATGAACTTTCTCGAAAAGCCGTCAGCCGGCGACATCCGGCTCGATGGGGAACGGGTGGGTGTCAGGCCAGGCGGGCGAGGTGACAGCGAGCGGATCATGAGTGATCGGCAACTTGCACCGCAGCGGGCGCAGATGGGCATGGTGTTCCAGCTCTTTCATCTCTGGCCGCATCTCTCGGTCCTGGAAAACGTTGCGATTGCGGCCCGCAAGGTCCGGCGGCTTTCCGCTGTGGAGGCCCGCGACCTCGCCATGGAGATGCTCGCCAAGGTGCATATGTCGCATCGTGCAAGCGCCTCACCACTCGAACTGTCCGGCGGTCAGCAGCAGCGCGTCGCGATCGCTCGGGCGCTGTCGCAGAAACCCAAGCTGATGCTGTTCGACGAGCCGACCTCGGCGCTTGATCCGGAACTCGTGCACGAGGTGCTCAAGGTGATCGAGGAACTGGCGGCTGAAGGCCGCACCATGCTGCTCGTCACCCACGAGATCGCCTTTGCACGCGACGTCGCCGATCGGGTGATGTTCCTTGACGGCGGCGTGATCGTCGAAGAGGGGCTGGCACGCGACGTGATTACCACGCCACGAGAGCCGCGCACGCAGGCCTTCCTGAAGCAGATCCGGCATTGAGGGATCTGCAATGAACAGCCTCGACCCATTCCTCATCATCCTTCAGGGCCTCCTGCGAGGGGCGGGCATCACCGCTGTTGTCACCTTCTCCGCTTTGGCTCTCGGCCTTGCGCTGGGTTTCGCCCTTTCGCTTTTCCGGCAGTTCTCCCCTTCAAAGCTCCTTCATGGCCTCATTGATGTCTACGTCGAGTTTTTCCGCAACATTCCGGCGCTGTCGCACCTGTTCATCCTGTATTTCGGGTTGGCCAGCCTCGGCTTCCGCCTTTCCTCCATGGGAGCGGCGATCCTTGGGCTGGGGTTGATCGGCGCTGCGGTAACCTGTGACATTTTCCGCTCGGGGTTCAAGTCGCTTTCGCCTGGACAGACGGAGGCGGCGCTCGCTACGGGCTTTACCCCGCTGCAGACGATCTTCACGATCCTGACGCCACAGGCGATGCGCATCGCGCTGCCGTCGCTCGGCAATTTCGCGGTGCAGCTTCTGAAGGATACCTCGGTGGTCTCCGCCATCGCAGCACCCGAGATCATGTTCTATGCCCGCTCCATGGTCACCTCGTCTTTCCAGACGACGCTCATCTACGCCACGGCCGCCGGCCTCTACCTCGTCATGAGCCTGCCTCTGATGCAGGCGGTGCGAATGCTTGAAATCCGTTACGGGAGGGTGAAATGATCAACTTCTTCCAACCTTACGCCGAATATGGTGGCGAGTGGCTGCCGGTTCTCCTCGACGCTATGCTGAAGACCACGCTCCTGTCGATTTCAGCCTTCGCTCTGGCTGTGGTCTTCGGACTTCTTCTCTGGTTTTGCCAGGCATCGAGTGCCCCGTCGCTCAGGCATTTTGCCAGCCTCTACGTCACGGTGGTACGCGGCGTACCGCTTCTTGCGGTGCTCTTCCTTCTCTATTTCGGGCTTCCCGGCATCGGTGTGACGTTCGATGCCTTCACCGCCGCCATGCTGGGTCTTGCCCTTTGCTTCGCGGCTCAGGTGGCGGAAGTGTTTCGCGCCGGGATGATGGCGATCCCAAAGGGACAGCGTGAGGCGGCGCTTGCTGTTGGTTTCACACCCGGCCAATGCTTCGCCTTCATCATCCTGCCCCAAGTGGTGAGGGTGGTGCTGTCGCCGATGATCGTCACCTTCGTCTCGCTGCTAAAAGATAGCTCCCTCGCCTCGCTGATCACGGTCGATGAATTGGTGCTGACCGGGCGGGCCATGGCGACGGAATATTTCCTGCCGTTGCAGATCTATATCGCCGTTGGGCTCTGCTATTTCCTCGTTGCCTGGCCCTTTTCCCTGCTTTCACGGCGTCTCGCCGTCCGATAATCGATACGACAAGGCCACAATGATGAACACCCACAGCAGCGATGTTCCCGGCAAGCGATCGGCATATAACCGGCTCCCCACCCTTCCGCGCCGGCCCGTGATCCTCATGACGCCCGATCTTCATGAAACCGCAAATGCCGCATCCGAGCGGGAATACGTGGTGCGCGCGAACTATGCAGAAGCCATCACCGAGGCAGGTGGTATCCCACTGATCTTGCCCTATGAGTCGGGAGGCATATCCGCCGCGCTGACCATTGCGGACGGTATCTTGATAACCGGCGCGCGGCCCGGCGCGGAAGTCACGACACATCGTAGCGAATTCGAAAAGGCGCTCGTTCGGCAAGCCCTGGACGTTGGCAAGCCGCTGCTCGGCATCTGCCATGGCATGCAACTGATCGGCGAGTGCCTGGGCGGAACATTTGTAACGGATCTACCCGAGATGGCCGATAGTAGAACGGCGCATATGCCGCACGACATTCCAGACCGTCTCGCCCACGAGATCGCCGTCGAACCCGGCAGTTCCTTTGCCGGCTGGCTTGGTGATGCGAAACTCAGTGTCAACAGCCTACACCGCCATGCGCTCACGGGTTCGGGCCAATTTCGGGTGGTCGCGCGCGCGTCAGACGGCGTCATCGAGGCCTTCGAGGGAGAGACAATCGGCTTTAGCCTCGGCGTCCAGTGGCATCCGGAATATCGATTGACAGCCTTCGACAGATACGTCCTGAAGACCTTCGTCGACCGCGCCGCGTCCGCCTTGAAGTCCGCTGCCGAAGAGTTTTCTCGTGGATCATCCGTATATGACCGGTTGTCGGATCTTGGACTGACCTTGCCGGAAGCATCGGTGCCACCGGGTTCCTTCGTGGGAGCGGTGCGGAGCGGCCGTGTCGTGACCGTGTCTGGTCAGGTGCCGTTGAAGGACGGGAGCGTCGTGCAAACAGGGCATCTGGGAGACGACGTGTCGATCGAGGAGGGGCAGGACTGCGCCCGTTGGGCGCTGCTCAACGCGCTTGCCCAACTGGAGCGGATTGCGGGCGGGCTGGAGCGGGTCAGCGGATTTGTACGGCTCGCCGGTTATGTTGCCGCACGTCCGGATTTCACCCGGCATGGTGCGGTTGTCGACGGAGCCTCCGAATTGCTTCGCGGGCTTTTCCCGGATCGCTGGGCTCATGCTCGCATCGCCGTCGGTGTCTCGTCCCTGCCACGCGGTGTTCCGGTGGAAATCGAATTGACCGCAATTCTCACGGATGAGGACTGAAATGGCGGACATTGCCGTGGTAGGAGCCGGCGTCGTCGGCGTGAGCACTGCCTATGTGCTGGCGCGAGAAGGGCATCGCGTCACACTGATCGACGCCGCCGGAGAGCCGGGTACGTGTGCCAGCGCCGGCAATGCGGCGCAATTGTCATGGGCCTATGGCGACGCCATGGCATCGCCCACGCTGATCCGGCATCTGCCGGCCATCGTGCTCGGCCGCGACCCGGCCTTTCGCATAAGCTGGCAGGCCGATCCCGATTTCCTGATCTGGGGCCTGCGCTTTCTCGCCAATGCGCCGGCCGCACGCTGGTGGGCGAACACGCGCACTATTCTTGACCTTGCGGCCGCCTCCCGTCGGGAATTGGCTGCGCTGCTTGTCGAGACGGACATTTCCTTCGATTATCGGCTTGCCGGCAAGCTACATCTCTACGGCGATGCCGCCAGTTTCCGAGCAGCCCGCGTCACGGTTGACAGGAAGAATACGCTTGACCTGGACCAGCGTATGCTGAACCGGGAGACCGCCGAAGAGATCGAACCAGCGCTGCGCCGTTACCAGGGCGAGATCGCCGGCGTCGTGTATACGCCCGGCGATGCGCTTGGCGACGCGGCCGCCTACTGCCGGGCGCTCACGACCCATCTCGTCCGCGAGTACGGGATGATTACGCTCCTAGGCCGCCGTGTCTGCGGCTTCCGCACGGCAAAAAACGGCAGACTTTGCGCCATCCGCTTTCTCGATCGCGAGGACATTGCGTTCGACTGCGCGGTCCTTGCCGCCGGGCCGGGAGCGCCACTGCTCTCTCACGATGTACCGGAGGCTCGCGCCATTCGGCCGGTGCGCGGCTATTCCCTGACGATTCCTTTGGCGGTCGGCGCGCCGCGCGTCAGCCTCACCGATGTCAAGCGCAAGCTGGCCTTCGCGGCGATTGGCAACCGGTTCCGTGTCGCCGGGCTCGCCGATATCACGGCCGCCGGCGCGGGCTTCGATACCGGACGCTTCGATGCTCTGCGGACGGCCGCATCCTCCGTACTTCCAGAGTTCCAGGTCGCTGGCCCCGACGATACCATCTGGTCGGGAGAGCGCCCAACGACACCCTCGTCGAAGCCGATCATCCGCCCGTCGCGCCGAATTCGCGGACTGTATTTGAACATCGGCCACGGCATGCTCGGCTGGACGCTTGCTCTCGGCTCCGCTCGGCGCGTGGCCGACCTGATTGCCGGATAGTTGTCCATGTGTGGCTTTTACTTCCCGACTTTAATTGAAGCGGTAAGCTCGAAAATCGAGCACCCGGTTTTGACCCAACGGCTTCACGTCGGTAGGGGAGGGGGCGCCTCAAAGCCTGGAGGCCATTGCCAGATTGACCAGAAATCGGTGGCGTCGCCGCCGATATTTCCGGGTTATCTCCGCAGTGGTGAGACCGAACTGCTTGTGGGCATAACGCTCATCGACCTCGCCGGAGGAGGCAAGACGGGCGTGCAGCGGACGCCCAGATTTTTTCTCCCTATCAGCTTCACCCGGTTGGTCCTCGGTCCCGAAGAAGCACTGCTGACTACGGTGTGGACCACTGTCATAAAACAGTCATAAAACATCGCAGGCAATTGAGATAGAAAAGAAAATCTGACACGCTCAATTGTCATGAGGTCAGAGAAGCCAGGCAGGCAGCCCACGGCGGGCAAATCACCGACGCTGCTCCAACAGCTTGCTCGAACCCCGGACAAGCTGTTCGGGAAATCGTTTGGCCAGCAATACGGTGCTCTGTGCTTCCGCTACAAGGAGGATGGTTTTCAGGTCACCGAGATTGAGGTCCTGGTCATCACCTCGCGCGAAAGTCGGCGATGGATCATTCCCAAGGGATGGCCGATGAAGGGCAAGAAGCCCTACGAAGCGGCAGCTATCGAAGCATGGGAAGAAGCCGGCATGCGGGGTAGGGTGAAAAAGAAGCCAGTGGGTCGTTATACCTACCTGAAAGAACTTGCTGACGGCAATGTTGCTTTCTGCATCGTGGATATGTTTCAGATTGAAGTGACAGAGATGATGACCGATTTCAAAGAGCGAGGACAACGCGTTTTCGACTGGGTTAGCCCGAGCGAGGCGGCCCGGCGCGTTCGCGAAATCGAGCTAAAATCCCTGCTGGTCAACTTCAAGCCGAATGCGAGCAAAGCCCGCGGCTGACACCTTCACGGTCGGCAGCCACGTTCCGCGTCGGAAGGCGCGAATGCGCCGATCGGAAAGCAATCACCGGGACAGGGGAGGCGGCCTTCAAAGTCCGCTGGCCTTGGTGAGATTGATGCGGAAGCGCTCACGCCGGCGCTGATACTTGCGGGTCATTTCCGCACTGGCGTGGCCGAGCTGCTCTGGACGACATTCATCGACCTCGGCGGAAGAAGCCAGACTAGCCCTAAGCGAGTGGCCCGAGAATTTGAGCGCGCGCTCGCCCTCGCTGAGGTCATCGCGTACACCGGCGGCAAGGGCCGCCGACTTGACCAGCCCGGCCACCTCCTTGTCATTGAGACGATCGGGTCCAACGTCCTTACCTTCGCCGGTGACCCGGCGGAAGAGGAGGCCTTTGGCCAGCTTGGCGAACTGGATCCAGGTTTCCACGGCGATGACCGGGCAGGTGGCGTCGGAAGAGCCGCGGCCGACCTCCACCTCGCGCCGCCAGCCGGTCTTGCCGCGCACGTCGATTTACTCAATTCCAACGAGACGAATATTGCGCCAAGATCGACGGGAGTAGTGGTCTGCGCTTGAGTTTGATCTGCTGTTATCGGCATGATTGGCCTCCAGAGAGTTTTCTAGCGACCTCACTCTGCCACGGTGCAGGCCGCTACTCACCCCTGATGGGATCTCAAGGCGACGATATTTTTCCGGCTTGTAGGGTGTTTTCGCGGTTGGAGTAGTCTTCTAACCAATATGGTCAGCTAAGGCTTGATTGCCTTATTCCTGTTCTGCCGGCAGTTCCTGCTCCCCAATCCGTCGTCCTGCCGCTCGTGCCCATGTGGACACGCTGCGGATGTTCATCGCCGTGGCGTTTGTGGGTATTGCTGGGATGATCTACGCGCGGCTCGATAATTGGAAGCCGAGGCACATCTCTATCACCACTCTCGGCGCCTGCGGGTGCGTGCGTGGATATGTATCATCTGCCCCAGCGCCGAAGCAGCCATTTGCGGACCTCGCCAAACCAAAGGACGCTGCTGCCGATGGCCACGCAGACGAGCCACTGTTCAAGCGGCAGGGGGACTGTCCCGAACGCCACGTTGAGCGGTCCGAAATTGACGACCGCAATCTGGAGCAGAACTGACAGTCCAATGGCTGCCCACAGCCACCGATTCGTAAACAGATGGCGGAAAGCACTGGTCGTCTCAGAACGTGCGTTGAAGCAATTGAATAGCTGGGCAAGAACCAGGACAGTGAACCCGGCAGTTCGAGCCTGATCAAGGCTCTGCGAACCTTCAATCAGCCCACCCGGCAGGTAAAGATCGATGGTGAGAAGCGTGGCCAGCGCCATTACGAGGGCGATTGCGATCACTCCTCGCCACATGCGCGCGTCGATGGCGCGCTCGTTCACCTTGCGAGGCGGACGCCCCATCACATCGTCGGTTTCCGGGTCGATGCCCATCGCAAGCGCGGGACAGGAATCAGTGACCAGATTGATCCAAAGGATCTGGGTGGCCAGCAACGGCAGCACCAACTCGCCGCCGCCACCCAGCCCGATCACGCCGGCCCCGACGACGCCCAAGAACACGGTCAGAACTTCGCCCATGTTGGACGACAGCAGATAGCGGAGGAACTTGCGGATATTCTCGAAGATGGCGCGCCCTTCGCGCACCGCCTCGACAATGGTGGCGAAATTGTCATCGGCCAGGATCATCTTGGCCGCCTCCTTGGTGACCTCCGTGCCGGTGATCCCCATGGCGACGCCAATGTCTGCTGCCTTCAAAGCGGGAGCGTCGTTGACGCCGTCCCCCGTCATGGCCACTACGCTACCGTCGGCTTGCAGGGCATCAACAATGCGCAACTTATGTACGGGCGCCACGCGTGCATAGACCGAGGTCGTCCGTACCGCAGCCGCGAAACCAGCATCGTCCATGGCGTCCAGTTCGGCGCCTGTCAGTGCCTTCGTCCCGTTTTCGACGATGCCCAGCAGAGCAGCGATCCGCGCCGCAGTGCGTGGATGGTCGCCAGTGATCATCATGACCCGGATGCCGGCGCGGTGAGCAGCCAAAATCGCGACCGCCGCTTCTTCGCGCGGCGGGTCGATGATGCCCACGGTACCGACAAAAATCAGGTCGTGCTCCAGCGTTTCGCTGGATTGCGGGTCTTCATCTGCTTCCAACGGCCGGTAGGCGACCGCCAAAGTGCGTAGCGCCTCGTCCGTCAGTCGCTCCACATCGGCGTGCGCGCGCGTGCGCTGCGCCTCGTCGAACGGGGCCACGTCCATACCAATTCGGATGCAATTGCAGTGCTGCATCAACACGTCGGGCGCGCCCTTGGTGATGAGGATACGTTCGCCCCCGTGCTCGTGATCGAGCTCGATGGTCGACATCATCTTGCGGTCGGAGCTGAACGGGATCTCGCCGATGCGCTCGAAACGTCGCTGGCGGCGGGCCTCCACTCCGAGCTTGCACTCCGCCACAAGAAACGCGGCTTCGGTTGGATCGCCGTGGATCTCCCAGGCTCCGTCTTCTGTCTGCCGCAAGGCGGCATTGCCGGCCAGGCTGCCTCCGCTGAGGACGACGATCTGCTCGGCGCGAAGCGTTCCCTCGGGCGCTACGCCGCCCTCGACCTCCAGGCGGCCTAGCGGCGCATAGCCAACGCCCGTAACGCGGCTGCCGCCCGACGCAGTCATGATCCGCTCGATCGTCATCTCCGACCGGGTGAGCGTGCCGGTCTTGTCAGAGCAGATGACGGAGGCTGAGCCGAGGGTCTCCACCGACGAGAGCGTCTTGACGACGGCGTTGCGTTTGGCCATGCGCTGGACTCCAAGCGCCAGCACGAGCGACAGGATTGCCGGAAGACCTTCCGGCACGGCCGCGACTGCCAGCGATACTCCCAGCAACAGCACGGTGATGACGTCGGAAGGGCTTTGTATATCGGATACCAGCAGCACCGTGGCGACCACGATGACGGCGATGACGACAACGGCAATGCCGAGCGTGCGTCCGATCAGCGACACCTCCTTCTGCAGTGGTGTCGGCTGCTCCACCGTGGCGTCGAGCATGGTGGCGATAGCGCCCATCTCGGTCTGCATGCCGGTAGCGGTGATGACGGCGCGACCGGTCCCCTGAACGACCGCAGTGCCCTTGAAAACCATGCTGGAACGTTCGGCGAGCGGCGCGGGATCATCCAGGGCGGCTGCGTCTTTCAGAACGGCCTCGCTTTCGCCGGTGAGCGATGCTTCCTGCACGCGAAGGCTCGCAGAGAGCAGAAGCCGACCATCGGCGCCAACGGCGTCGCCTTCCTCAAGCAGCAGGATGTCGCCCGGGACCAACTCGGCGCTCGGAATGCGCCTTCGCTCCCCGTCGCGCAGCACTGAAGAGGTCACAGCCGTCATCCGCGCCAGCGCGGCGACGGCGTTCGCTGCCCGTGCTTCCTGCACGAGACCGAGAGTCGCGTTGGCCACGACCACCATGGCGATGACAATCGCATCTACCGGCAAACCCTCCCGGCCTTCGATGAGCCACGCTGCGAAGGCGACGACGATCGCGCCCAGTAGCAGATAAACAAGCGGGTCCCGAAATTGAGCAAGCATGCGTCGCCAGGCGGGCACCGGAGACACCGCCCGCAGTTCATTGGGGCCAAATTCAGCCAGGAGCCTTGCCGCCTTCAATCCGCTCAGGCCGTCCTCGGCATTGCTGCCCAACTCTCGCGCTACAGCTTCGCTTGTCTGCAGCGAATAATCATCGAGTGAAGAAGACCGACTTTGTTCGTTCAAAAGATTATCCTTGCCTCGTGGACTTAACCCACGCTTTGCGCGGTGATCACTGTAGCCAACAAAGTCGCCCAGGGCTCCTTATTCCTCGCGTAGATTGAACACGGCAGTTTCAATCAAGTGTGCTATGGGTTTGCTTCCAGCCGGACGGTCGCCCTCACACCCTGAACAGGAGAGGTGACGACGGCAATCAGCGGTCGTGACCATGTTAGGTTGGAGATCGGGAAACCCCACCGACACTGCGGAGCCGAACTGGTTCGAAAGGCGTTCTGTGAAAATTCTTGTGTTGAACTGCGGCAGTTCCAGCCTCAAAGTCGGCGTTTTCGAGATTGCAGAAAAGGCGGCCGAGATATTCAAAGCGACCTACGAGAAATTTGAGGCCGGGAGCTGTTCCTACAAGATCACCAAGGACGGTGTGGCAGAGACCGGAGAAGCGCCATTTGGCGACATTGCAGCTGTCTTAACGGCCCTTCCGCAAATTTTTGATAGCCATCAAGTGACCCAACTGGAAGCGGTCGGCCACCGGATTGTCCACGGGGGCGCAAAGTTCCAAACCGCAGTGGTACTTGATGAAGCAGCGATTACGGCGATTGAAGCACTGACGCCGTTGGCGCCGCTGCACAATCCCGCAAATCTGCTGGCTGTGCACATTGCGAAGGACGTCTGGCCGCATCTTCCTCAGGTCGCGGTCTTCGACACCGCATTTCATGCCACCAATCCACCGCGTGCAACGACTTACGCCGTGCCGAAGGCTTGGCGTGATGCCGGTCTGCGGCGGTTTGGGTTCCATGGCACCTCACACAAGTATGTGGCTATGCGCGCCGCGGAGGAGATTGGCGAACCGCTGCGTGATCTGCAGATCGTCAGCGTGCATCTTGGCAACGGTGCCAGTGTCTGCGCGGTGAACCGCGGGGAGAGCATAGACACATCGATGGGCATGACGCCGCTTGAGGGATTGGTGATGGGAACACGCTCCGGCGACGTTGATCCGGGCCTGTTTGGATTCTTGTTGCGGCACCTTGGGCTGTCGATCATTGATGTTGAGCAAGCGCTTTATTCCGAGAGCGGGCTCAAGGGACTTACGGGTTCGTCCGACATGCGCGACGTCGAAGATCGGGCCGGCAAAGGTGATGCCGATGCCCAGCTTGCGATCGAATTGTTCGCCTATCGCGCCCGAAAATACATTGGAGCCTATGCGGCGGCGATGGGTGGTCTCGATGCTGTCGTCTTTACCGGAGGCATCGGCGAGAACTCGCCATCAATGCGCCGGCGCATCTGCGATGGACTGGAGTTCATGGGTCTGCGACTCGACCACGACCGCAACCAGTGTGTCGAACTTGCCAACCACGCTGCCCCGCAGATCCAGGCCTATGGCGCCAGAGTGCGGGTAATCGTCACCGAGACTGCCGAGCAGTTGATGATCGCCCGGGAGACGGCCGCTGCATTGGCACCAAAAGCAACAGTGTCCGAACCGATCCCCGTCGCGGTATCGGCCCGTCACGTTCACCTGTCCCGACCAGCGGTCGAGGCCTTGTTCGGAGCTGGATACCACCTAACGCCTGCCATTCCGCTACGCCAGCCAGGCCAATGGGCCGCGAGCGAGCGCGTCGCGCTGGAGGGGCCGAAAGGTCGATTGGAGCGCGTCGCCATCCTCGGCCCTGAGCGTCCCCAGACGCAGATCGAAATTTCGAGAACGGACGGGTTTGCGCTCGGCATTGATGCACCCGTTCGCGACAGTGGTAAGCTGGACGGTACGCCAACGATCCGGCTTATGGGACCCGCCGGTAATCTTGATACCGATGGACTGATTGTGGCCGCGCGTCATATCCATACGAACCCGGATGAAGCCAGACGCCTGGGGCTGGCGGACGGTGTGGTCGTGGACGTTTACATCGGCGACGAAGAGCGCGGGCTGGTGTTCGGCAAGACCCTGGTCCGTGTCGGCGCCAACTCCGTCACCGAGATGCATATCGATACTGATGAGGCAAACGCCGCCGATATCCGCGTCACCGGTGAAGGATCGCTCGTTCCCGATCTTCGCGCCGTCGCGGTGACGAACAGAGATTAGCGGATCTATTGCAGGTCGCTGCTCCGTGCGGAAACGACGGGCACGCTGGAGACGCTCGCCGGCTATGCGACCTCTGGCCGCAAGTTTCATGTCTGTCGCTTCGGCATTCGTCGCGGCCGGATGGACCCAAGGACCGTTTGATGCGTTAGCGTCGATAAAGACGCCAAGAACGGTGCTTCGACTTCGCAGCCGAATCCGCCCCCACCACGCAAATTTTTAGGTCTGCGAAACCAGGAGCCAATATGAGCGATCCCCTGAGTGCATCTGTTGCACCTGAACGTCTTTCGCAGCGCGAATTGCATGACATCGACGCGTACTGGCGGGCAGCTAATTATCTGACGATCGGCCAGATATACTTGATGGACAACCCACTGTTGCGCGAACCGCTTCGGCTCGATCATGTCAAACCACGGCTCCTGGGCCACTGGGGCACATCGCCCGGCCTGAGCTTCATCTACGCACATCTGAACCGCGTTATCCGAGCCCGTGACGAGGGTGTCATCTACGTCTGTGGGCCGGGCCATGGCGGCCCGGCAATGGTCGCCAATACCTATCTCGAAGGCACGTATAGCGAACTCTATCCAGACATCACGCTTGACGAGGCGGGAATGCGGAAACTGTTCCGGCAGTTTTCATTTCCGGGCGGCATACCCAGCCATGCAGCGCCGGATGTCCCCGGCTCCATCCATGAGGGCGGCGAACTCGGCTATGCACTTTCACATGCCTTTGGCGCGGCTTTTGACAACCCGGATCTTATCGTTGCCTGCGTGGTCGGCGATGGAGAGGCTGAAACAGGGCCGCTGGCGGCCGCTTGGCATTCGAACAAGTTCTTGAACCCTGCGCGCGACGGCGCCGTTCTGCCAATCCTGCATTTGAACGGCTACAAGATCGCCAATCCCACCATTCTGGCGCGCATACCTGAGGACGAACTACATGCGCTGTTCATCGGATACGGTTACGAGCCGCTCTTTGTCGAAGGGCACGATCCCTCACTGATGCACGAGCGCATGGCCGTTGTTCTCGACCAGGCCATGGACAAGATTCATAACATTCAAAACGCCGCGCGGGGCGGTTCAGAACATTCCTCACGTCCCAAATGGCCGATGATCGTGTTGCGCAGCCCAAAGGGCTGGACCGGCCCGAAAGAGGTCGATGGGCTGAAAACCGAAGGGTTCTGGAGGTCGCATCAGGTGCCGCTGTCGGGGATTGCGGAAAATCCGAAGCATTTGAAGCTGTTGGAGGAATGGCTGAGAAGCTATCGGCCAGAAGAGTTGTTTGACCCGACAGGCGCTCCCTTCGCATCAATCCGGGAAACGGCGCCGCGGGGCATGCGTCGGATGAGTGCCAATCCACATGCTAACGGTGGTCTTTTGCGCAAGTCCCTCGATCTCCCCTCATTGCAAGATCATGCAGTGGTAGCTGGGCAGCCGGGGTCCATGAAAGCCGAATCCACAAAAGCGATGGGCGATTTCCTGCGCGCCGTGGTGAAGCTTAACGACGTAGCCAAGAACTTCCGGATCGTCGGTCCCGACGAGACCGCGTCTAACCGGCTTCAGGATGTCTTTCAAGTGACAGAACGCGCGTGGATGGAAACGATCCTTCCGGAGGATGTACATCTCGGCCGGGACGGCAGAGTTATGGAAATCCTGTCAGAGCACACCTGCCAGGGCTGGCTGGAAGGCTACCTCCTCACCGGCCGGCACGGGCTGTTTTCCTGCTACGAGGCATTCATTCACATCGTCGACTCGATGTTCAATCAGCACGCGAAGTGGTTGGATGCGTGCCAGGATATTCCATGGCGCAGACCCATCTCGTCGCTGAATTATCTGCTTTCGAGCCATGTCTGGCATCAGGAACACAACGGTTTCAGCCATCAGGATCCAGGCTTCATCGATGTCGCCCTCAACAAGAAGGCAGACATCGTGCGCGTCTACCTGCCGCCGGATGCGAACACACTGCTCTGCGTGACCGATCACGTCCTGCGCACCTGGAATCGCATCAACATCATTGTCGCGGGCAAGCCGCCGTCCTGGCAGTGGCTGTCGATGGACAAGGCGGTCGTTCATTGCCGGGCGGGAATAGGCATCTGGGATTGGGCTTCGACGGGGAATGTAGGCGAACCCGACGTCGTATTGGCGTGTGCTGGCGACGTTCCAACGTTGGAAACGCTTGCCGCAGTGCAGCTCCTCAAGGAGCTTGCTCCGAATCTGGCCATCCGGGTCGTCAACGTCGTGGATTTGATGACGCTCCAGCCGAAAGAGCATCATCCGCATGGCCTCTCAGACAAGCAGTTCGACGCGCTGTTTACCACCGACAAGCCAGTCATCTTCGCCTACCACGGCTATCCCTGGACGATCCATCGTCTCACCTATCGTAGAACCAATCACAACAACATCCATGTGCGCGGCTACAACGAGGAAGGCACGACGACGACGCCCTTCGACATGACTGTGCTGAACGGCCTCGACCGCTACCATATCGTGCATAGCGTGCTGGACTGGGTGCCGGAACTGAAAAGCATCCGCGTGGGATTGAAGCAAGTGATGGACAGCAAGTTGGTTGAGCACCGGGCGTATATTCGAGCGCACGGCCAAGACATGCCGGAGATCCGCGATTGGCAGTGGGTGGATGAGCGCGCGTCGAAAAGTGGTTGAGGCGTTAGGCTCGGAAGGGTACCCGCGCATTCTTTAGTGGACGCCTTTTGACCGCACCGAAGGCGCATAGAGCGGTGAGTGTGGAAAGAACCGTGTGGGCAAAACAGGTAGAGGCTGCCGGACATCCCGATCTCGGCAGCTCTCGTCCAATCCGTGCGGGAAGCGCTGGAGCTGTTCAATTCAGCCTGATAAGACACAGCAAATGATCTCCCTTACCAAGAAGCGCGAACTCAACATCTCAGCGACGATTCCCAGCGCGCAGCCTTCACATATAAGCGCTGCAAGCGGGCTCGTGTGCATCGGCCCTATTGCTTATGTTGTCGCTGACGACGAACTTCACCTCGGTGTATTTTCCACAAGCGTCCCTGAGCCCGGTCGACTGATCCGGCTGTTTGAGGGTGCGTTGCCCGATATCAAGGATGAGCGAAAGCGGCAGAAGCCAGACCTCGAGGCGCTCGTCCTCGTTCCAGCTTTCCAAGGTTTTCCGCATGGCGCCCTCCTGGCTTTCGGATCGGGATCAAGGCCGAACCGTTGCCGCGGCGCTCTGCTCAGCCTCGACCGGCTTGGTGCGGTCTGCGGTTCGTCTCATGAACTGGATATGTCCCCTATTCTCGGCCCGCTTTACGATGCGTTCGCTGAACTCAACATCGAGGGCGCGGTTGTCGTCGGCGGCGAGTTGCGCTTGTTCCAACGCGGCAACAAGCGGCACCCCGACAATGCGATCATCCGTTATCCGCTTTCGCCAGTCCTCGATGCGTTGCAGAGCGCGCACGCCGATCCCATCGACCCATCCGCCATCAATCGGCTCAGCCTTGGCTTGATCGAAGGCGTTCCCTTCTGCTTCACCGACGCAGCGTCTATGCCCAACGGTGACATGGTTTTCTGTGGCGTGGCGGAAGATACCGAAGATGCTTATCGCGATGGGCCTTGTATCGGGGCTGCCATCGGGATCATCGGCAACGATGGGCATCTGTTCTCCCTGCAGCAACTTGACCGGCCATACAAAGTGGAGGGCATCAGTGCTCGGCTGGATGGCGATCGACTGGATCTCCTGCTTGTCACCGATGCGGACGATCCCGCCATGCCGGCGATGCTGCTGTCCACATCGATCGCGATATAGCTCCAGCTTCTAAAAAAGCGCTGAGCGCTGCCCTGCGGTCACGGCAACAGCCGCTGGTTTCATCAGGAGCCTCTGGATTTGCACGGTCAATTCAGGCCTCGCTCGGTTCGATGGAAGAGGGGGTCAGCGGTTCTAGTTCTATCAAGGCGGTCAGTTCGACTAAATGACACCTTTGCTGAAAATAAAGCACCCGTATGGTCCCGGGTCCGAGGTTCTGACAATTGCGAACGAGTTTTTTGCAGCCTCGTAAAATGCGAAGCGTTCCAATGCGCCCATCTTGATCGGCCGCGCTTCCGCTCGATCGACAACCGTCTGCATCGCGGAAAAGATTGGGATTTGCTTTTCCGGGTCGCCCACAACCTGCATCCGTTTCACGGGGGCTTCGACGAATGTGTCGAGCGGAAAAAGCTTGAGGATTGCTTCCGCTGTCCGCTCAAGACCGCAGCCAGAGACGTCAATGAGGCGGCCGTAGGTGGTGTGCTGGGCGATGGTCTGGGCGGGATGGTTGACATCGCACAAGACCAGCTGGTCCCCGTGTCCCATCAGCATCAACGCATGGATTAGTTCAGCGTTGATGACCGGATCGATTCCTTTTAGCACCTATTACCTCCCTTAGATGCGGGCGTTATCTTCACGAAGTACATGTTTATCGTGATGTTTGCAAATCCTGCTTTGAGTGATGCGCAGTGCATCTCCATCGGACAGTAGGCCGGACGCGCTGACTTTACCGAGTATCACGTGGAAAAAGCAGGGAGAATGAGAGGCGGAATAAAATAACTCCGAACCTGTTGATAAATTACTTTACAACAACACGGTATTGTGTGAAGTTTCTAACAGAATGATGTCCCTCCCAAGGTGGACCGGACGGTGGCGGTTGTTGCCGGATGCGACAACCGCCACCTCCTTCCGGAGGGACGATCAAACGTCGTGGGGAGCGCGACGCACCGGGAGGAATTCGCATTGGCATCCATGGATATCGTGAACGTCGGCAAAGCCTACGGAAGCCTGACCGTTATCCACGGGGTTTCGGTGGAAATACCCGATGGCGAGTTCGTGGTCCTGGTCGGCCCTTCGGGCTGCGGCAAATCCACCCTTCTGCGCATGGTCGCGGGCCTGGAGCCGATCACGTTCGGCGATATTCGCATCGACGGCCAGGTGGTGAACGATCTGCCACCAAAAGATCGCGACATTGCGATGGTGTTCCAGAGCTACGCTCTCTATCCCCACAAGACCGTCGCAGAGAACATGGGCTTCGCATTGAAAATGCGCGGAGAGCCCAAGGCGGATATCGATGACCGTGTGAAGAAAGCGGCCGAGATTCTCGATCTGGTTCCCTATCTCGCACGCTATCCGCGTCAACTCTCCGGGGGGCAGAGACAACGTGTCGCCATGGGACGGGCGATCGTGCGCGATCCAAAGGTTTTTCTGTTCGACGAACCGCTTTCCAATCTGGATGCGAAGCTGCGGGTGCAGATGCGCGCGGAGATCAAGGAATTGCAGCGGCGGCTTGCGACCACGATGATCTATGTTACCCATGACCAGGTCGAGGCGATGACGATGGCGGATCGCATCGTCGTGCTGCGGGACGGACGCGTCGAGCAGATCGGTTCACCGCTCGAACTTTATGACAAGCCGGCCAACACTTTCGTTGCCGGTTTCATAGGCTCGCCGTCGATGAACCTGCTCAAAGGCCACATCCGGACGTCCGGGGCACGCTTTTTCGAGACCGACGACGGTATCCGGCTGCCGCTCGTTCGCGCACCGGAAGGCTCTGACGACCGACCCGCCTTCTACGGCATCCGGCCGGAGCATTTCGCACTTGGCGGCGAAGTGACGGCCAACGTCACTGTCGTGGAGACGACGGGATCAGAGACGCAGGTCTTTGCCCGGATCGGCAACCAGAAAGTCATCGGCGTCTTTCGCGACCGGGTGGAGGACCGATCCGGTCAGCCGATGGCGATGACGCCAAACCCGGCATCCGTGAATCTTTTCGATCTGAAAACCGGATTGCGGCTCGATTGAGAGCCGCTTCGCCGATGCTCTGCGACGCAGGGGCTCGGCCGATACCCATCACGTGTGGTGATTTGTTCAACGGGAGGAGTGAATTATGAAAGTCAGTGATTTCGAAAGAATGATGGCGATCGGCCTGAGTCGCCGCGCCATTTTGAAGACTGGCGCCAGTCTGGGGGCTCTTGCCGCCGCCGGCACCATTCTCGATGCTGTCGGCAGCGCCAGCGCGCAGGACGCGTCCTTGCGCAGCCAGATCCTGCGGATTCCCGGCGTCGGCAAGGGTTCGCCGACCGATGCGGATTGGCAGAAGGTCGGGGAACTGTGCCTCAATGCGACCAAGAGCAATGTTGCGCAGGGGGAATTTGCCGGCGTCGCACTGTCTTTCATGGGGCTCAACAACCAGAATCTTCACAATGTGATCTTCCGCGGCTTCCTGAAATCCTGGGAAGACTACACTGGCGCCAAGATTTCGTGGATCGATCTGGCGCAGGCGGATTACAATCCGCGTTTGCAGCAGGCCATCGCCACCGGCACGGTGGATTTCGACATTCTCGAAATGGGCGCGCCGTTCGAGGGTGACGTCTGCGGCAAGGGCCTTGCATCCGAGATGCCGGACTGGGTCAAGGCCCAGATCGACATGGACGACTATGTCGACTACCTCAAGGCGCCGGTCGGAACCTGGGACGGCAAGACGTATCGCATCTCGGTTGATGGAGATTGCCACAACTTCAACTACCGCGCCGACTACTTTACCGATGCCGGTCTGGCAAAGGCCTGGAAGGACGAGGGGCACGAGGGCGAGTGGGGGGTGCCCAAGACCTGGCAGAAGGTTCAGGAAGTCACCAAGTTTCTCAAGGGCAAGACGATCGGCGGCATGGAAGCGATCGGCTATCTCGATGCGCCGAAAGCCTGGGGTGGATTCGGCTTCTATTTCCTCGGCAGC
The DNA here is from genome assembly GCF_017873135.1 of Rhizobium herbae. GTDB lineage: Bacteria > Pseudomonadota > Alphaproteobacteria > Rhizobiales > Rhizobiaceae > Pararhizobium > Pararhizobium herbae. The sequence continues at coordinate 169,822 of NZ_JAGGJV010000011.1, forward strand.
CGCGCCACCGCCTATGCCAAGCATCCGGACGACAAGGCCTGGCTCTTCGACGTTGATACGATGAAGCCGCGGATCAACAACCCGGCCTGGGTCCGGGCCATTCAAGACGTGATCGACGCGTTGCCGTCGGAGTCTGGCGATCAGCTCAATGCCGACCCTGGCACCACCGCTTTCCAGCAGTTCCTGGCTGGTACCGGATCCATGGTTTCCTGGTGGGGCGATGTCGGTTCGGGCGCGCGCACCAGCGACACGTCGGTGATCGGCGACAGTGTTGCCTTCGATATCCTGCCTGGTTCGGATGACGTCTACAATTCGAAGACCGGTCAATGGGACAAGCTGTCGAGCGGTCCGAACCACGCCCCGAACATGGCCTACCTCGGATGGGGCGTTTACGTCATGGCCCGGGTCGACAGCGACGAAAAAAAGAAGAAGGCAGCCTGGAGCGCCGCCGCCCATCTCGGCGGCAAAGACCTGGCTCTGTGGATGGCGGCATATCCGTCCGGCTTCCAGTGCTATCGCAAGAGCCAGTTCGACACCAAGGAATGGGTCGAGGCTGGCTACGACGAGGCCTTCATCTCGAACTATCTCGCCTCGCAGTCGAACTCATACAACCACCCCAATGCTGCCATCGAGCCGCGCATCCCCGGCATCTTCCAGTATTACAGCGTCGCGGAAGACGAGTTGGCCAAGGTGTTCGCAGGCCAGATGACAGCCCAGGAGGGGGCGGATGCGATTGCCGTTGCCTGGGAGAAGATCACCGATCAGCTGGGCCGCGACAAGCAGATAGCCCTCTACAAGGCATCGCTCGGCGTCTGAGCCTGAGGTCAATCGCCTCAAGGGCTCACCTGCGGGGTTCCGGCGGCATGATTCTCCCATGTCGCCGGAACCGCAGAGACAATTTTCAAACTTCGGCCGTGAGGGTCTGCTGCCATGTCTCAGTCAATGACGCTGGTCACGAACGAACCATTTGCAGTGCGCCGTGCTGCCCCTGCCGGAAAACATGTCCTGCTCGGCAGGGCTATGCTGGCGTTCGCGACCATCACCTTCCTGGTGGTCCTGGCGCTTCAGTCGCTCGATGCCATGGGCGTCATTGCGTTGGGCTTTGAGAGCTGGCGCCCTCTGCTCTACGTCTATCTCATCTGGGCGGTGGTCTTCGGCGTATCCCAGGTGATGATCCGCGGCGAGGCGGGCGAGCGTGCGGCCTTCGTCCTTCCGGCGGTTCTTTTTACCGTCGCCATGGTGATCTTCCCGACAATCTTCGGCCTCTACATCGCGTTTACCGATTGGAACCTCAGTGCGGTCGAGGGACGACGCTTCAACGGTCTCGACAATCTGCGCACACTTCTGGCGGATACCTATTTCTGGAATGCGCTCCTGAACATGGTCTACTATGTTCTGGCGGTTCTCGCCCAATATGCGATCGCCTTCGGCCTGGCTCTTCTCCTCAACGCGGAGATCAAGGCCCGCAAGTTCTTCCGCGTCGCTTTTCTGTTGCCGTTGATGCTGAGCCCGGTCGCCGTCAGCTGGATGATCGGCAAATCGCTAATGGAGTACCGCTTCGGTCCCGCGGCGACGCTGGCACGCTATCTGGGCTGGGACAATCCCGCCTTCTTCTCCACCCCCTGGCTGGCGCGGTTGTCGATCATGGCCATGGATGCGTGGGTATCCATTCCCTTCATGATGGTTCTGCTGCTGGCAGGCCTGCAGGCATTGCCTGCGGAAATCAAGGAGGCGGCGCGCGTCGATGGCGCCACTGGCTGGCAATCATTCAAGGAAATCACCTTCCCGCTGATGCTGCCGGTGAGCATGACCGCCTTGATCCTGCGCATCATATTCGAGCTGAAACTTGCCGACATCGTCATCAACGTCACGGCAGGCGGCCCCGGTGGCGCGACCGACACGGTATCGAGTTTCATCTTCCGGGAATACCGGGACCGTTCCAACGTCGGCTACGGCACCATGCTCGCCGAAGTCTATCTCGTCATCATCATCGTTTTCGTCGCGCTCATCCTGAAATGGGCAAGCCGGTGGATGCAAAGAACAAACTGAGGGCTGACACGATGTCGACAGCACATGAGGCAATACGTCCAGAAACGCCCGCACGTCGTAGCTTCGCGGTGCCCGGCTTCATGACGCGCAGCATGTTGATCTATGCCGCCCTGGTCTTTTGGGCCTTCGTTTCCCTGTTTCCGATCTACTGGACGGTAACGACGTCGTTCAAGACCGCGGTGAACGTGACCCAGGGCCATCTCATTCCCTTCGTGGATTTCACGCCGGACTGGAAAGGCTGGCGTTCGCTCGGCCTGTCGCCGGACACGATCTTTGAGCAATCGACCGTGCGCGACGAGTTCATGCGCCGGTTCTTCAACAGCATCGTCGCGTCGGCAGGCGCCTCGCTTCTCGCCGTTGTCATCGGATCGCTCGCGGCCTACGGCCTGAGCCGGTTCTCCTACAAATTCCTCTGGATGCGCAACAAGGACATCTCCTTCTTCTTCCTGTCGCAGCTCATCCTGCCACCGGTCGTGCTCGCGATGCCTTTCCTGGTTCTCTACAAGCAACTGATGCTGCTGGACTCGCTTGTTGGCCTCATCCTGGTCTACACGCTGATGGTGCTGCCGATCGTCATCTGGATCATGCGCGACCAGTTCGACACGATCCCTTTGGAGCTGGAGCAGGCGGCGCTTGTTGATGGCTGCTCGATCTGGGGCGCGTTCCTGCGGATTGTGCTGCCCATTGCGCTGCCCGGCATGGTCGCAGCTTTCATCCTGTCCGTTATTCTCTGCTGGAACGAGTATTTCTTCGCAGCTCTTCTGACCAGCACCGATGCCAAGACCCTGCCGGTGATGGTCGCAAGCCAGACCGGATCGCAGGGTATCAACTGGTGGTCCATGGCAGCGATCGCCAGTGCCGCCATTCTGCCGCTCGTGCTTATCGGCATATTCCTCGAGCGCTACATCGTTAAAGGCCTGACGGCGGGCGCGGTGAAATAGCACAGCGTCTCCTTCGCCGACCCAGGACGAGCATGACTGCACGAATGGTGCGCCGCACAACATTTCATAACTTTACAAAATATTATTATTATGTGAAGTAGACCCCAACACCAAATGATGTGAGCCTAGTCCAGTGACCCCATTGAAATTCGCCACCCGCCTCAACTCCTTTGCCTCCCGGCCGCAGGCCGAATGGCCTGATCTTTCCGGGAAGCCGAGTGTCAAGCAGATGGTCTCCCGTGCTGCAAAGGTCGATGGATTGACGGATCTCGATCTCAATTATCCCGATCACGTCTCCGAAGACCCGCGCGAATTGGCACGGCAGATCGGGGACATGGGCCTTGCGATCAACGGCTTTGCGATGCGTTACTACACCAATCCCGCTTTCAAGATTGGCGCCTTCACCAACCCTGATGCAGCGGTTCGCCGTGAAGCCATCGACCTCACGAAGAAGGGCATCGACGCGACCCGTGAGGCCGGCAGCAATCTGATGACCATCTGGCTCGGGCAGGATGGGTTCGATTACGCCTTCCAGGCCGACTATGCAACCTTGTGGCAACACGAGATTTACGGAATTCGTGAAGTTTGCGAACATGATCCCGATTGCCAGATCAGCATCGAGTACAAGCCGAACGAGCCGCGCTCCTACAGCCTGATGCCTGACTGCGCCACGACGCTGCTGGCCATCAAGGAAATCGGCCTCCCCAATCTTGGCGTGACGTTGGACTTCGCCCATGTGCTCTATGCCGATGAGCAGCCGGCCTTCGCGGCGGCGCTGATAGCGCGCTACAGCCGTGTTCTCGGCGTCCATCTCAACGACGGCTATGCCAAGCGTGACGATGGACTGATGGTCGGCGCCGTTCATACACAACAGACGATCGAACTGCTGCGCCAGATCCGCAAGGACGGTTATGACGGCGCGATCTATTTCGACACATTCCCGGATATGACCGGTCTCGATCCGGTCCACGAATGCGAGGTGAACATCCAGACCGTCAAGCGCATGCTTGACGTCGTGGACCGCCTTGAGCAGGACAATCGCCTGTCTGGTGCGATTGACCGTCAGGATGCCGTCTCCGCCCAGTCCATCATTCAAGAAGCGATGCTTGGCGCGAGGGCTTGAACTCCAACACCGCAGCACGCCGGACGGCGTGTGAATTTCACACTCGGGAGGAACCGATGAAGACATTTTTGAAGACGACCGTTGCCGCAGGTCTGGCCGCCAGTTTCCTGTTCAGCGCCGCCGTCGCGCAGGAACTTGCACCACTCAACTCCGACACCGAAAAGGACCGCATGGACTGGTCGCAGCTTGAAGCCAAGCTCGGCGCCTTCCCCAAACCGCCGGAAGGTACCAAGGCTGGTGCTGTGTCCAAGACTCTGACCAACGAATACTGGCGCTCGCTGGGTGAAGGTTACACGAAGTTCGGCGACAAGGCCGGCGTGCCGGTGGTCTATCAGGCAGCGCAAAGTGAAGGCGACCAGCTCGGTCAGCTGACCATTGCCGAGGGGCTGATCACCCAGGGATACAATGTCCTTTTGGTCTCGCCGCAGACCGATGCCAACCTGCAGCCGGTGATCGAACAGGCGAAGGCTGCCGGCATTCCGGTCGTCAACGTCAACGATGCCGTCATTCCGCAGGCGGAGCACTATGTCGGCAACGTCCAGCGCGACAACGGCGTGCGCGTGGCGAAATGGTTCATCGAGAACCGTCCCGAAGGCGGCAAGGTCGCCATCGTCGAGGGCCAGGCCGGTGTCTACGCCGCTGTCCAGCGTACGGATGGGTTCAAGTCGACGATCAGCGAAGGCGGCAAGTTCGAAGTCGTCGCCAGCGTTCCGGGCAACTGGGATCGCCAGACATCCTATGACGCCGCCACCAACATCCTGCAGCAGCATCCCGACCTGATCGGCTTTTATGCCAACAATGACGGCATGGCGCTCGGTATCGTCGAGGCAGTCAAGGCAGCCGGCCTTCAGGACAAGGTTGCCGTGTTCGGCACGGACGGCATTTCCGATGCCTATACGTCGATCAAGGCTGGCGAGTTGACGGGCACCGTCGACAGCTTCCCGGTGCTGACCGGCGAGGTTGCTCTTGAAGCCGCCTTGCGTCTTGTTGCCGGCCAGAAACTGCCCCGCGTCGTCGCCACGCCGCAGGCGCTCATCACCAAGGACAATGTCGCCCGCTACCAGGGCGAGGGCGTCGACGTCCGTGCCGTGCTGATGGAAGACGCAGCTGCGGCGAAGTGATCGCCAACTGATAAGAATGCCGGCCATTCTGGCCGGCATCTCTTTGCCGATGGAGGGGTGACGCAATGACACCTAGACTGAGATTCGAAGCGATATCCAAGAGATTCCCGGGCGTGAATGCATTGTCCGACGTGTCCTTCGACGTCGCACCCGGCGAAATCCACGGGCTTCTCGGCGAAAACGGCGCGGGAAAGTCGACGCTGCTGCGCATTCTGTCAGGCGTCTTTCGCCCAACCTCCGGGTCCATGTTTGTCGACGGCGAAAACGTCTCCTTTCGCAAGCCGATGGACGCCCGTGGTGCCGGCATCGCCATGATCCACCAGGAACTGCAGCAGGTACCGCATCTGAGTGTCGCGCAGAACATGTTCCTTGGCCATCCGCTGACGACCGTGGGCGGGCTGTTCGTCTCGAGACGCGAGCAGGAGCGGCGGGCTGCCCAGGCATTGTCGATGATCGAACCCGGCATCGATCCTGCGGCCCCGATCTCTTCGCTCAAGGTGGCGCAGCGCCAGATCGTCGAGATTGCCCGGGCATTGCTCGACCGCGCCAGGATCATCGCCATGGATGAACCGACATCCAGTCTGACGCCAAGTGAATTCGAACGACTGGCCGAGGTCATAACGAAGCTATCGGCCAGTGGCGTGACGATTATCTATGTCTCGCACAAGATGGACGAAGTGTTCCGCATCTGCCAGCGCGCCAGTGTCATGCGCGACGGCAAGCTTGTCGGTGCGGTGGATGTACAGACGGCTTCCCATCAGGATGTCATCACAATGATGGTGGGGCGCGAGCTAATGCAGGAGCAGCATGTCTCACACGCGACCGCGACGGTGAAACTCGAGGCGCGGGGGCTCTCGTCGCTGACGAAAATCAGGGATGCATCGTTCAAACTTCACCGTGGTGAGGTTCTCGGCATCGCCGGGCTTGTCGGATCCGGCCGGACGGAACTCCTGCGCCTTCTGGCCGGAGCTGACAGACTGACGGCAGGCGCGATCGACATAGATGGCAAAACCGTGAACCTGCGCAATCCCCGGGATGCCATTTCTGCCGGCATTGGTCTCGTTCCGGAAGAGCGCAAGCGGGAGGGGATCATCCCCGTCCGCTCCGTCACGATCAACATGGCACTTGCCTCGCTCGGAAGCTTCTCCAAAGCCGGCATCATTCAGGGCGGCAAACTGCGCAACACGGCTGAGGACCTGCTGCGCCGGGTCAATCTCAGGCCTTTCCAGTTGGACAGACCGATCCGGCTCTTCAGCGGCGGCAACCAGCAGAAAGCGATCATCGCCCGCTGGCTGGCAAGCAAATCGCAGATTCTCCTGTTCGACGAGCCGACCCGCGGCATCGATGTCGGCGCCAAGGCGGAAATCTATCACCTGATCGAGGCGCTGGCCGCCGATGGGCATTCCATCGTGGTGGTCTCTTCCGAACTGCCGGAAGTTATCCGGCTTTCCGATCGTGTCCTTGTCATGCGCGACGGCCGGATTGCCGCGGAGATCGCGCGTGCCGACCTCACAGAAAGCGCCATCGTGGCGCATGCTATTCCCGGTGCAAACACCGGCCGCCCGCCAGCCCCGGCCGCCTAGGCGTGGACGAAATAAAGGAACACGTTATGAGCAACTCACCGGCCGCCGCCGACACGAAACTCTCGCCCGCATTCGGCCGCTTCTCGTTTTCTTTGAGAGACGCCGGCACGCTGATCGGCCTCGTCGTCATCATGGCGGTGTTTGCGACATTGGTCCCTGGCTTCCTGTCGGAACGCAACCTCGTCAATATCCTGCAGCAATCCAGCATCAACGCCTGTCTGGCACTCGGCATGACATTGGTGATCATATCGGGCGGTATCGATCTGTCCGTTGGGCCTACCGCTGCGATATCGGCGGTCATCACGGCGACCCTGCTTCTTTCCGGAACCCCGGTTCCGCTTGCGATCCTGGCGGGCCTCGGGATCGGCATGGCCTGCGGTTTCATAAACGGAGTCCTGGTCGCCTATGTCGGGCTGCAGCCCTTCATCGTCACACTCGGAACGTTGAGCACGTACCGCGCACTCGCGCTGATCTATACGGGCGGCAATCCTGTTCTTGGCATCCCGGCGGGTTTTCGATCGCTCTTCAATGGAAACCTGTTCGGTATTCCGATGCCCGTTCTGATCGTTGCCGTCGTGGCGCTGGCCGCCTGGGTCTTGCTCAAGAAAACCCCGATCGGCGAATATCTTCTGGCCGTCGGCGGTAATGAGGAAGCAGCCTACGTCGCCGGTGTCCCAATCGCCCGGACCAAGATCACGGCCTACGTGATCTCCGGTGGACTTGCCGCTCTTGCGTCCCTGATATTGATCGGGCGCCTGGGTGCTGCCGAACCGATCCTCGGCAATCTCTGGGAGCTTGATGCGATTGCCGCCGCGGCCATCGGCGGAGCGTCCCTGATGGGCGGCAAGGGCAGCATCCTGGGAACGATCCTCGGCGCCATCATTCTCGGCACGATGCGCAACGGTCTGACGTTGATGAACGTCCAGGCCTTCTATCAACTGCTGGCAACCGGTCTTATAATCCTCGTCGCGATGATGATCGATCGCGCCACGAGGGGACGAGAATGAATACCGAAAACTTCGACACGAAGGCCGTCGGCCCGCGTATCCGCATGATGATGCCCTTGCTGACGCCGCTTGAAGCAAAGGTGGTCGATACGGTCTTTGCGTTGCGCGACTTCAGCGACGACACATCGCTGAAACAGATTGCCGACGATGCCGGTGTTTCGGAAGCCATGGTGGTGAAGATCACCAAGAAACTTGGTTTTGCCGGATATCGGGATTTCCGCGCGGCGGTCAGCCAGTATAACCGCCAGCCCACGGCCGAAATGCATCAGGAACTCTCGGTCGACGATACGTCGCAGGAGATCGTGCAAAAGGTCTTTCGGACCTCGATCAACGCCCTGGAAGAAACATTGTCGATACTCGACATGGAGGCGTTCGACAGGGCGGCGGATCTGATCCATCGCGCCAAACAGCGCGATTTCTATGGTGTGGGCGGCTCCGCGCAGATTGCACGGGATGTGTCGCACAAATTTCTGCGGATCGGCGTGCGCGCCAGCGTTTTCGATGACTTGCACATGATGCTGATGTCGGCGTCGCTGCTGGTCGATGGAGACATTGCGATCGGCTTTTCCCATTCGGGCAATACCACGGCAGTGATCGAGGCGATCCAGCTTGCCCGGCGAAACGGCGCTCGCACGATTGCTATCACCAACTACAACTCGTCCGCGTTGGCGCAGGCGGCCGACGTGGTGCTTTGTTCCACAGCGCAAGGTTCCCCTTTGATGGGCGAGAATGCCGCCGCGCGGATTGCGCAGCTCAATATTCTTGACGCCGTGTTCGTTGCCGTTGCCCAGCGTGACTACAAAGCTGCCGAACGCAATCTCGAGCGGACCATGTCCGCCGTCACGTCCAAACGAAAAGATCGACTCCCATGACAACTGCACCCCTCGTCACCGTCTTTGGCAGCCTCCACTACGACATCGCCGTGATGGGACCGGCCCGGCCGCGCAAGGGTGAAACAGTGACGGGGACATCATGGCATCCGAAAAGCGGCGGCAAAGGCGGTAACCAGGCCGTTTCGTCGGCACGCACGGGTATTGCGACGTCGATGATTGGGGCGGTTGCCGATGACGAATTCGGGCGGTTTCTCATTGAAAATCTCGATCGTAAAAATGTCGATCACACCTTCGTTCGGCGCGATGCGTCGCACTCCACCGGCATGAGCGTGGCGATCTTCGATGCCGAAGGAGACTATGGCGCAGTCATTGTCTCCGGAAGCAATCTCACCCTTGGCGATGGAGACGTTGCTGCCGCCCGGGATCTTTTGGACAGGACGACGCTGCTTGTTTTGCAGAGCGAAATCCCGGATGCTGCCAATGTCGCAGCGGCGAGAGCCGTCAAACGGGCCGGAGGTCGTATCCTAATCAATGCTGCGCCGGCACGACCGCTGTCTGTCGATCTTCAATGCCTCGTTGATATCATCGTCGTGAACGCCATCGAAGCCGAGATGCTAACGGGACTTCCCGTCGTCGAAACGCTCGATGGCGCACTGCAGGCTGCCAAGACGCTGGCCAATGTCTTTCCGGAGGTTGTGGTAACCGCAGGTGGCGCGGGTGCCGCCTTTGTAAATCGCGAGGGGGACGAAATCCTCATTGAAGCAGTCAAGGTCGATACTAGAAGCACCCACGGCGCCGGTGATGAGTTCATTGGCGTGCTGGCGGCGGAAATTGCGTCCGGGAAAACGATGGCAGATGCGCTTCAGAAAGCAAACATGGCAGCTGCCAAGTTGGTGAGTACACCTGAAAAAGATCGTGTTTGACGCGGCTGATCTTTAAGAAGCTGCCCCAAAAAGAGCTGAATGATTTTAGCCAGTTGTGGGTCCTTCGGATTTGCAAAGATTTGGTGGAGATCACTATGGCCTGGACTGAAAACACCCGGCGGAATTATGTCCGCCGGACGCTTCGATATGCAAGCGACGTTAGTCTACGGCTCGTAATAGGGGTTGCTATTCATTCGTCGTCTCATGATGAGGCGTGCAGCATGTAGACTACGTCGTCAAGGAACGATGGAAGGAGGCTTTTCCGCTGGTCCTCGATCCGGGAGAGGCGTTCCTCGATGCTCTAGCGTGCCGTCGGAATGCTCCTTTCACCTGTTGGTCGCGGTGGATGCCGGTTTGAGATGGATGAGGACGCCTTTCTGCGTCTTGCCGGATCGGTCGATGTCGAATTTCCCCGTCGCCTCGACCAGTTCGCTGAGACGGGCAAAGCCGTAGTTTCTGGAATCGAATTCGGGTGACTGCTTTGCGACATGACTGCCGACAGCACCGAGATTGACCCAGCCGTCTTCGTCGGCGGTGGCGATGACGGCTTTGGTCAGCATATCGATCAGGTTCTTGTCGATCTTGCTCTTTATGGGGGTTACCGGGACAACCGGCGCAGCGGCTTGGACCGGTTTCGCCTTCTTGGCGGCCTTCCGAGCGGGCTCTGCTGCTGCAACGACGGCAGCCGGTTCTTCGACCGACGCATTGAGCACGTCGAAATAGACGAACTTGTCGCAAGCAGTGATGAAGGGACGAGGGGTCTTGCGCTCTCCGAATCCGTAGACGGTCACACCCTGTTCGCGGATCCTCGCTGCAAGTCTGGCGAAATCGCTGTCACTGGAGACAATGCAAAATCCGGAGAAGCGTCCGGTGTAGAGAAGATCCATGGCATCGATGATCATCGCGCCATCGGTGGCATTCTTGCCGGTGGTGTAGGCGAACTGCTGGACCGGCTGGATCGAATGTTCGAGCAGGCATTCCTTCCAGCCGTTGAGATTGGGTTTGGTCCAGTCGCCATAGACACGTTTGACGCTGGCGGTTCCGTAATTGGCGATCTCGGCGAGTAAGCCTTTGACAATTTTGGGCGTTGCGTTGTCGCCGTCGATGATCAGCGCCAGTGTTGCGTTTGCCTCTGCCATCGGATCGTTCCTTTTCCATAATCTCATTCGAGAGCTTAGCGGAAATAGGCGACACGGACGGTTTCGACGACGTCCCTGTCAGCGTCAGCCTGGTGCGATCGTCTGTTTCTGATACCAGCGTTCGACCGGAAATCTCGCGTCTTAGGGAACGGGCTCTGTATAGTCTCCAACTCGGGATAAGTGCCCGACTTGCACATCAATACTTTGAAGGTGAAGAGCCGTAATTTTCAGTAAGCCCCGTAGAGCGCGGACGAGACCAGCTTGCCCAGATTTGACGATCAGGCTGGTCTCGCGGCCGACAGGTCAGAGCACGCTAACGTTCTCAGCCTTCGATTTTCCGGTCTTGCGGTCCTGGCCAACTTCGAAAGTGACCTTGTCACCTTCTCTCAGCGACCCGCCTTGCTGCAAAGCGGACACGTGAACGAACACGTCCGTTCCGCCCGTCTCCGGGGTGATGAAACCAAATCCCTTATCATCGTTGAAAAATTTAACAGTACCGGTTGGCATGACAGTTCCTTTTCAAATTTCGCAGCCGTTCACTCAAAGCTGTGTTAAAGTTGCATATCTGGGTGTGCTTTGCATCCAGGCAAACCCAACCCCGCTTAGCGGGAGAAAGAGAGTCCTATAAGCAATGAGGAATTTGAAACTAGATGTCCAAGAAATTTAAGTTTGTGAACGACGGCGCCAAGCGCGCCTTTATGGACCTTCCGACCGATATTAGAATCAATTTTTCAGGCGAGATCCGAAGAGTTCAGGAGGGAGAGGACCCGCTGGATGACTTCAAGGTTCTCAGAGGCGAATGGAAGGGCGTCATCGAGCTGCGCGAGAACGGTTCGCCCGCCTATAGAGCCGTCTACTGCGCAAAACACCTCGACACTGTCTACATTCTCCACGCCTTCACCAAGACCAGCGAAAAGGCTGATCAGAAGGAAATGGACACTGCACTGTCCCGCTACAAGGAGATGATGGCCGAGGTCCGGGAAGTGACCCAGGCTGAAGCGAAGGCGGCTAAAGACAAAAAACCGGCGAAGAAATAACACTCCGAAACTGGAGCAAGGAGAGGCCGGTTATGCGGCCTCTTTTTGTTTTTCTTCGACACGGCAAACCACGTGATGGTTGCCATCAAGCGACGGCTTGAAGCGATAGCCGAGGACTGCCAGGTAGCCAAAAAGCTTCTGGACCGAAAGGACGGCGATCTTACCGCGCACGAGTTCACTGACGCGCGACTGCGGGATGTCGAGCGCGGCGCCGATATCGGCGTTCTTCCAGCCGCGCTCCTTGAAGATGGCGACCAGCGTGTTGACAAGGTCCGATCGCAACGTCAAATCCGCAGCTTCGATCGGATCGTCCGTGATCGCTTCAAAGATGTTGTCGTATTCAAGCTGTGTCATCGCACAATTCCAAACTTCAAAATTACAGAATTCTGTAAATATGCCAAAATGACGGAGCCGTCAAGTTGGCGACGCTGAATCGTGCGAACCCGGTGCGGAACGCCGCAACGCCATCGCCCTTGGGCCGGGCAGGTGGCTGAGCTAAAGTCTTGCTGCCAGCAAGTCTTCACCGTTCAAGCTTTCATCCCTGATGCCCGTCTCGGCGGGGTCGTTCGAAGCGCATCAGAAGCGACTTTGGCAATCCCGCTGCCATACGGAAGGCAGAATTCATCCAATGCTATCCGGGGTTTTTGACCGCCGACGGATCGAATGATCGGATGGTTGGCCTGCAATTCGGACCGGATCAACGAACGCTCCAAACCATTGGCATTTCCGATCCCGCTCTCTTGTCTGGCATCCCTAATCCAGTCCCGTCCTTGGACGGTCACCCCACGAGGGGTTCGCAGTTCCTGCGACCTCTCTGGCTGCGCCGCCGAGGTGACCGCGGCCGGGCCTGGACCAAACGGGCGCCATCGAGCGGGGATCGGCCCCGCCAACGGATGGAGCCTAACATGTCGGATCTCAGCCTCGTACAAAACCACGCATTCGATCTTGCCCAGACCCTGATGGTCCCGGTCACCCTCTTCGAAATAGACAGCGAAATCGGCGTCATGCCTTCCGCCGAGTATGACGGCGACGAGGACGCCATCATCAATATCTATGACCCCTTTGCCTATGGATCGGCTCATTGAGCCGATCACCCCTTCGGGGGAGCGCGTGCCGCTTGCGCTGATGCGCACGCAAGGGAGGCTTCGCCGCGAGCTTGTCCCGCAGATCTGCAGATTGCGAACCGCGCCCTTGCACGCTTCCATCTTCGCGGCCTGGGCGCTGATGGCACTGATAGTGAGGAAAATTAAAGAAGAGAATATGGAAAAGAACGACATCGAAGAACTGCGCGCCCGGGTGGGCTGCGCAGCGTTCCTTGAGCATGAGGGCTTCGCAATAGACAGGAAAGAGAGCACACGCCGGGCAGTCAAATTCCGGCGCGACGACGACATCATCATCGTAATACACGACGACAGGGGCTGGTTCGACGTTCGTTCGGACGCGAAGGGCGATGTGTTTGCTCTTGCAAGCTATCTGCGCGGAATCGGATTTACGGAGGCCCTGACGGTGGTCGGCGATCTCGTCGCGTTTCAGCCCACCGCACCGACTTGGGAGAAGCCTCTCCGTCAAACGCAAACGGGGCTTCGGTCGCTGACCGCTGGAACCACCGAAAACGGCCGTGGCGCGCATCGGCGACGTGGAGCTATCTTCGACAGAACCGGGCGCTGCCATGGCAGGTCATCTCTGCTGCCATCGAAGCAAACTTTAGCAAGATTGTCCGCGTAATTCTAATTATGATCATCCCGAAAAGGAGCCCAGAATGTTGATCCCGCCAGTTTTGCCAAATTTTTTTGCCATTCGTGCGATCCGTTAAGGCCACGAAATCCTAGATTATCATGTATAGCTCAATGGGCCGGTTTTCCCGAGCTCGATCTAAGCCTTCGACTAATGGGATACGGGAAGTGACCGTTTTACTGGTGACGTGGAAGGCTACATCTTAAACTGCGGCGGCTGTCCAACGGGTTCACCCCCGAAAACCCTCCTACAACGCATACGGGCGCCATCGAACTTGGCACCGGCACAGTTGGCGCCCCATCGAAAGCTCAACGCGCGTCAAAAATTCATGCAGGTGGCTCGCCCAATGGGCGCTAGACGATCAACCGGAAGGACAAATGAAACATGCAACTAAGCCCCCCGCCACCTGTCGAGTCCGCGCTCGATGCTATTGGCAATACACCGGTGATACGCCTGCGTCGCGTCGTACCGGAAGGGAGTGCTCAAGTCTTTGTGAAGCTCGAGTATTTCAATCCGACAGGTTCCTATAAAGACCGCATGGCAAAATCCATCATAGAAGAGGCTGAGCGGCGCGGGGATTTGAAGCCAGGAATGACAGTAGTTGAGGCGAGTGGGGGAAGCACTGGGTCCTCGCTCGCCTTCGTTTGCGCAGTGAAAGGCTATCATCTCATCGTGGCTTCTTCCAACGCCTTTGCCATGGAGAAATTGCGTACCATGCGCAGCTTTGGCGCAACCGTTGATCTGATCCACAGCCCGTCAGGCGAAATTTCGGCCGATCTAATTCCGTCAATGATCCGTCACGCCCAGGAGGTCTCCAAGCGGTCGGACTGCTATTATTCGGACCAATTTAACAACCGCGACGCCTTGATAGGCTACGAAGACATCGGCCACGAGTTGGTCACACAATTTCCAGACGGTATCGACGCCTTCTGTGGCGCGGTTGGCGTGGCCGGAATGACAATGGGCGTGGCGAGGATTCTTAAATCGCGCTCAGCGTCGGTTCGGATCGTGGTTCTGGAGCCGGCCTCTTCACCTGTCATATCGGAGGGTTGGGCGGGAACCCACCATGTCGAAGGCATAGGGGTAGGCTTCGTTCCGCCTTTGCTCAGTCGGGATCTATATGACGAAGCACGCAGCATTCCGGAAGAAGAAGCACGTGCTATGTGCCACCGGCTGGCACGGGAAGAAGGATTGTTGGTCGGTACGTCCACGGGCCTCAACGTCACTGCGGCGATTCGTTTGGCCAAGGAGTTGGGGCAGGGTAGGACGGTCGTCACGGTCGCGAGCGATACCGGTCTAAAGTACATGAACGGGAAGCTTTTTGCAGATTCCTGACAACGCGCGCTCGATGTTCCTTAGCGCAGTTTTTGGAGCATCCTGTCAGCGCGGTAGGGAAGGTTCATAATCGTCACTACGGGCGAACACCTAGGCACCAATTTGAACTTGGACTGAGTGCACTGCGTTTCTTGCGTCCGATGGCGGCTGTCCTTCGCCAAGCTCGTTGGTGCAGCGACATAGCAGGACACGCTGGCCAGATGCTGGGATCCATGGCAACTCGAACCGCTGCCAACTTCTATCCTCGCGCGGACCTACGGTGGCTCTTTGCCACGAGCCTCCTCCATCCACGCTGACTTCCACGGCTGCTGTCTGACGATCTCCCCAAGCCCAACCCCATATTTTTGTTGGCACATCAGCCAACAGTAGATCGTGAGGGGATGGCGACACGATAACGGACTCCGGGGCGACGCTCCAAACTGGCTTCACCCCTGATGGCGTGGGATCGTTATAGAAGCGCGTCGTATAGGCGCCGCTCGCCCGCCGGTTCGCGGCCGTGATGGAACCAACCCACTTTACGGAATTCGTGCCGTACCAACCCGGCACAACCAGTCGAACCGGACCTCCACGCTCCGGAGTGAGCGGCCGGCCGTTGATCTCAAGTGCAAGAATAACCTCTTCTGCGAGTGCTTTCTCGATAGGCAGGTCTTTTTGATAGGCTTCTTCAATTTCGGCGTATTCGCCCCACTCGAGGCCGGACGTCCATACATATGACGCATCGGTGCGGATCTTTGCACGTTCCAGAACAAGCGATAGCGGCACGCCTTTCCAAACCACATTTCCGATCCTGCGCTTGGCGACTGTCGGGGCAAGAGGGCTTCCAGCGCATTCGTGAAATGACATGTACTCGCGCTGAGGCATGGCTTGAAGATCCGAGAGACGCAACCTCGTTGGGTTGTCCACGAGGCCATCGACATCGAGATGCCAATGGTCGGGGTCGATGTTCAGAAACCCCATATGCGTCACCAGAAAAAGATCGTCCTCCGGAGTGATCCAGGAGTTGAGGGCATGAACCCCTTCAGCCGGACCTTGGAAGGAGAAGCCCTTCTTTATCATGTGCATACCCGTCCGCGTCATCGCCTTACTCCTCTAGGGCCGGTGCATCGAAGCGGGTTCCATATTCCTCCCGGCCTTCTTTGAACCGGATCGGTTTGCGGCGTGTCCGATTGACAGTGACGTCGAATATATCGAAGCGGTTGTAACCAGCAACGACGTCATGAAATCGTTTCGGTTCCACACACTCGTCCAGATCGATATGGGCATAACCGATACCTCCATCGATCATTTCATCACCAATTGGGGCTCCAGTCGGTCCAAGGAAAAAGCTGCTGGCCCGCGGACTGGCATCTATGATAGCTGCGATTTTGGGGTCATCCAAAGCAATAGCTCTGCGTGCGCTTTCATCGAACCGGCCGGCGACAACGATGCCGAAGCACTTGCCCTCGAAACAATGGGCTGAGGCCCGGATGCGGTTGGCTGCCCGGTTGTCGTAGTTGTCGCTCTCTGTCGGAACGCGAGTGGGCCAGATCGGCGGATAAGTGCTTATATGAACCTGCTCGGCCTGCGTCATCAGACTATAGCGCGCGAGTGGATTTGTGTTTTCCCCGCAAATGAGACCGCCAATACGGCCAATTCTTGTATTTGCGACGACCAGACCTGCGCCGTCGCCGGGATCCCAAACCAGTTTCTCGAAGAAAGTTGCGACCAGCTTTCGATGGTGGATCAGGATCTCACCCGTATCGGAGATCAGGACATTGCTATTCCACAGACCCGCGACACTTGCCGGGTTGCGCTCGGAGAAACCGATTGAAACGAAAACACCGTTGTCGGACGCAGCTTTCCGCACACGCTCGATTTCAGGTCCGTCCACGTATACGGAGGCATTCAAGAAGCACTTAAAATGTTCGTGCGATTGAATGGGTGGGTAAAGTGCCGCCCAGACGGGGAAACCGGGAAGAAAGCTTTCGGAAAATACCACGAGCGATGCGCCGTTTCGCGCAGCCTCTGCTATTGCCGAACAAGCCTTCTCAGCGCTCGCCTGGGGATCGAGATAAACGGGGGCAATATGAGCAGCGGCGGCCTTGAAGGTCATATTTCCCATCGACATTCCTCTCCTCATGAAGTTTTGGCGATTGGCCATTTCGACAAGGTCGCCAATGACCGGGTCACGAGTGCCGTTTTGCCGTTAGACCGATTTCAATGCGTGCACCAAGGGGCAGGCTGGCGCAGCCGATTGTGGTGCGGGCAGGATAGGGCGATGAAAATCGCGTTGCGTAAATCTCGTTCATTTGAGCGAAGTCGTCCATGTTGGTGAGATAGACGTTGACGGATACGACATCATCCGGCCCGAGGCCTGCTGCCTCCAGGACCTGAAACAGATTATCGAAACACTGGCGGGTCTGATCAGCAACATTTCCTTCGACAAGTTTGCCGGTGCCCGGATCAAGTGGAGTCTGACCGGAGCAGAACAGCAAGTCGCCGGCCCAGGTCGCGTGCGAATACGGTCCTACTGCCGCAGCGTTCGAAGCATTCACAGTTCGTCTTGACATGGTTCCTCCAAAGGCAGGTTCAAGCGGCGCCAACCTGCTGGCGGTCAGCGTGTCCGCAGGGCATCTTGCTTCATTGCACGCTGCACGTTCAGCTTTACAGCCCTCGAAACTAACAGAACGAATTTGCGCGCCAATGCGAATAGGATGGACTACGCTGTGCAAAAATAGACGGGGATACTATGGCGACTGCAATCGATCATCTTGATTGGGACGATCTCAAACTCTTCCTCATCGTCGTCCGGTGCAAGAGCGTGACAGGAGCAGCCCGTGAACTGAAAGTCAGCCACTCCACCGTATCGCGTCGGCTTGCTCGTCTGGAATATACGGTTGGCGGCGCACTCGTCGAACGGACGAAGGACGGACTTTTGCTGACACCCGCCGGGCTGGTTACAATGCGGCGAGCGGAGGAAATCGAGAACGGTGTGAATGCTCTTCGAAGCGACGTGAGCAATCGTGACGAAATTCGCGGCACGGTCAGATTAGCCACCATGGAAGGCATCGCAACGCTTTATCTCTCACAGCGCCTTGTTGAACTCAGTAGCCGGTACCCTGATCTTGACCTTGAACTTGTAACATCGCCGCAATCCGTTCGGGTCGCTCGCCGGGAAGCGGATCTGTTCTTAAGCTTCTTCAAACCGCATGGAACTTCGCTCGACAGTCAGTTGATCGGGCGCTTCAGGACGGGCTTGTTCGCTTCGCAGGCCTATCTGGAGCGTAACGGCGTTCCCTCTCACGCGGCGGATCTTAGCGAGCACCGCTTTGTTGGCTATATCGAAGAGCTGGTCCAGCTCGAAAGCGTTCTCTGGCTAGAGGAACTTGTACCCACCCCGAAGATTGCGTTCAGCTCAAACAGCATGTTGTCGCAGATGTTTGCCGCGTCTGCAGGCGCAGGTATCGTAGCCCTTCCGGAATTCGCACGCAGCTTGGACATTGGTCTCGTTCCAGTGCTCGACGAGTTGAAGGGCGAACGCGAGATCTGGATGTCGGCACATCAAGACTTAGCTTATCTCCCGAGAGTGAAAGCCGTAAAGCAATTCTTGAGGGAGTCAGTTCGTCGCGACGAACAACGCTTGCTGAGAAACGCACCCTGGTCACGGTGAAATTACGCAAGTTGGTGCGAGCGGAGCAGTTCTGGCCTGCTGAATTAGCGGCCAGTCACACATAACGAGCAATTCTGCACAGCGGCTTGCGAAAGTATCGGCTGCCGCGACAATGCAAATTGCGTCAACAAGATAGCTGGCTCGATCAAAGGAAGGAAACCCTCATGTCACAAATCAGGGGCGACGCTCGCAAGACTTTGGATCTCCTTCGCCTGCGTGCTGATACTCCCGGCACAAAGAACAGAAACCATCTGAACAATGCTGGGGCGGCGCTGATGCCGAGCCCGGTGATCGATGCAGTGATCGGTTATTTGAACCGGGAAGGCGAAATTGGAGGTTACGAGGCGGCGGCGGAGGCCAACTCGCTGTTAGAGGGAGCCTATGACAGCTTGGCGACTTTTGTAAACTGCGCTCGCGACGAGATAGCGATCGCTGAAAACGCAACGATCGCCTGGCAGCGCGCATTCTATTCCCTCTCTTTTGGACCTGGGGACCGGATCCTGACGGCAAGTGCCGAATTTGCAGCGAACTACATCGCCTTTCTGCAGGTTGCCAAGCGCACCGGCGTATCGATCGAGGTCATTCCGAATGACGCCTCTGGCATCCTGGATCCGGACGCGCTGGTGAAAATGATTGATGATCGCGTTCGGTTGATTGCCGTTACCTGGATCCCGACCAACGGCGGGCTTATCAATCCAGCAGCAGCGATCGGTCGAATTGCACGAGACAATGGCATTCTCTATCTGCTCGACGCATGCCAGGCTGCCGGTCAAATCCCGATCGATGTTAACGCTCTCGGCTGCGACATCCTCACCGCTACTGGCAGGAAGTTTCTCCGTGCACCGCGGGGAACTGGTTTCATGTACATGCGCAAATCCGTCCTGGAAACGATCGAGCCAGCGATGATCGACCTTTATGGCGCGCCTTGGACTGCGCCCGGTCGATACGAATTGCGACCTGATGCTAGACGTTTTGAAACTTGGGAGAAGAACTATTCGGTTCGTCTTGGCCTGCGGACGGCAGTGGACTACGCCCTCGGCATTGGGCTCAAGAACATCGAAGAGCGTTGCAAACACCTTTCGACAATGCTTCGCGAAGGCCTGAGGGGGATGCGTGCGGTGTCCGTACATGATCTCGGAGCGCCACTTGCGTCCATCATCTCATTCACGGTTAAGGGCTGGGACTCGTCAGCCGTCTTGGCCCACCTGACTAGCAAGGGAATCAACGTCTCGGTTTCGCCTCCCTCCAGTACCCCTGTTGATGCCTACACGCGACAACTTCCGCCTGTCGTACGAGCGTCGCCACATTACTACAATTCGGAGGAAGAGATCGATGCGTTCCTCAAGGCGATTGCCGGTATTGCCTTGTAGCGGATCTGCTCGGCTGGCGAATGAAGCAGCTCGCTTCTAAGAGGCAGTTGATACGTCACCTCATATCAAGTCACGTTGCCAGTCAAAAGGTATCAAACCATGACGGGTTCTTAACTCGCCACAGTATCAATCGAAAGCCGCTGCCAATGGCGGCTATTAATGGTGCAGGTGCGAGGGTTAGCTATGGTGATCGGATTGCCTCGAGATCAATCGGCGCTTCCCAATGCAGACGAGTTCGCCGGCGGTGACTGCGCGCGAGTTTCGCCGAGTTCAGGAAGGAATTCATTCCTATCACGGACGACGGCTTTGCACCCTTCAGCTACTCTGCGGTCAATGTTATTTTAGGCGTGTGAGGTACTCCGGGTTGGAGCCTAGCTGCAATCGTGGCATGAATGTACTTTGGAACGGGTGAACACGCTCCAATTCAGGTTCTTTATTTTCGCCTCATCCGGCGGCAGGATCATGGGGATGTGAGTACCCCAAGACTGTCTTGATGACTGTTGCACCGTGAGCGGGGTCATCACCACGCCAGGCGACGACTTGATCGGGTCTGATCAACACAAGGGGTTCACGATAAAGTTCGAGAAGTTGGTCAGACTCGATATCGACGACGGCAAGTTCCATCGACATCATCGAGGCTGCGGCGACCAACTCGTCGCCACTGCAGGTAGACGGACGAAGCCTGAGAAGTGTCCACTCGAACCCGAACCTGTCGAATAGGGATGTGTGAGGATCGAGCCACAGATGAGGCGCTCTTCCACCCGGCGACGCGGTGGGCGTGTAAACATCGGGAAGGTCAGGGGCATCATCGGCTGCTTCGGAAAAAATGACCGGGGAATTGTAACGAGCACCGAAAGTCACACCTGGAATGTTGAATTCTGCCCGTCCATGAGCTTCCAGATATGCGCCAGCTTCTTTGCGTATTTCCAAACCGAGGTCAGACTGCGTTTCCAGTCCGAGTTTTGGCGCGTAGTTCCCGATCGACTCGGCGAAGTTCTTGGCAAACCCGGTATTCCTGATCGCAACGGGTCGCCGCTCCTGTTCATATGTCTCGAGAAGTCGCGAAGATGCACTTTGCTTGATCACCGCAGCAAGCTTCCAACCTAGGTTGACCGCATCATCAACGGCCGTGTTATAGCCCAAGCCACCTGCGGGCGTGAAAAGATGAACTGCGTCGCCGCCGAGAAAGACCCGGCCTTGTTGAAACTTCACCGCAACCAGCGCATAGCCGGCTGTCCAGGTGCCGCGAGACAGAATTTCCGCATCAATTGGGTACCCCACCGCCGCTCGAAACATCTCGATGGCCTGGTCGTCGGAAATATCGTCTTCGCGCTCACCGTCTTTCAATTGGGTATGAAAGGCGAATTCGCCCTTACCATCGACCGCCGCCATAAATGCGCGGCGTTCGTCGTTGAATGCAACATTCATCCAAGCGGGTGGGAACGGAACGACGTCGTAGAACTGTGGGCACCGTAGGTAGAGGGCAAACATTTTACCGCCAAAGAAGTCCCGGACAGCACCGCCGTCGCCTTGGTAGCGGATGCCAAGCGCCTTGCGAACGGCGCTTCGGGCGCCATCCGCCCCGACAAGGTATTTGCACCGGACCACGCGCGTCGCTGCCCCCTCCACCTCACTGGCCGTGACAGTTACAGCGTCACCGGTGTCGTTGAATTCAGAGACACGCCAGCCGTAATTTATCGAAATCGGCGACAGTGCCTCCGCGTGCTCGCGAAGGACGCGCTCGACAAATTTCTGAGAAACTCTGTGGGGCAGTTCGGCCGCGCTCCACGATCCTGTCATCGTTAGGACGCGTTCCCGCGCCTCTTTGGCAGAGGGAAGACGAAAACGGGCCAGTTCGTGACGAGCGAAGCGTGTGAAATAGGCGATATCCGTCGGGAAATCCTCCGGCATACCCAGCGCACGGATTTCGTCTGCAAACCCAAGGCGCCGATAGTGCTCCATCGTTCTGGCCTGAGTGGCGTTTGCCTGCGGATTGAAGGCGGTCGACGCCTTCTCATCAAAGAGCACGGCAGAAATTCCCCGGCGGCCAAGCTCGTTTGCAAGCATCAGTCCAAACGGTCCGCCCCCCGCAATGACGACGTCGAAAGCTTCACCGGTCACTTGTTACCCTCCCAAATCCTGTCTGCAGATTTAGTAAGGAAACCGGACCAAAGTCAACCGGCTAGATCGGGCTGTTTTCCCTGGCGAGCTTCGACATATTTCCCCAATGCCTCAACGAGCAGGTCGACCATTGCGACGCCGAGTTCCTCACGCATCTCATTCTCCGCGACTTCGAGGCTCTGATGAAATGCTTCAAGCCACTCGAACCCCTTCTCCGTGAAGCATACCAGCTTTGCTCGACCATCGGCTGGATCGGGCCGCTTTTCTATAAGGCCCGTGCGCTCCACTTGATCAACCAGCTCGCTCATCGACTGTTTCGTCAACGAAGCGCGTCTGGCGAGTTCGGTTAGCCTCGTTCCGTCCTCATCGAGGTTCCGGGTCAGGTTGATATGGGCCGAGGTCAGTTCCGCATGCCCGTGATCCTTGAGATGTTCAATAATCCTGTTTTCAAAAATTCTGACCGCCTCGTTCATGCGACGACCGATGTTGTTCCTGCGCCACGCGTTGCGTAAAGTCATTTTTTGCCACCTTCAGAGTCATCTTCTTCAACGAGTAGAGTTCATGCCCCTTTTTTTCCAGCCCGAATTTCAAAATGATTGACACAGGCTAAAATAAAATCATATGGTCAGGCATCCGAACTAAATTGGGTTTGCGTTGAGCGTCGGATGGGGTCGTGCGTGGGAGGCAATTTTGCTCTGATCCCGTCTGAATTCTCCGAAATGCCTTCCGGGGTCTCTATGCGACGTGATGCGGAGGGCATCTCGCATACGGGTAAAGGTGTGAACTCGCTTGAAAAGCTGGCGCCGTGGAATGAAACGGAATGAGGAGGATACTTTCACAATGGTTAAGTCGAATGGCGGAAGGTCGCTGCAAAATCTGGTGGACGAGAAAAGCAATCTTGTCGACTATTTCTACAACGACACCTTGGCACCTCATTATCGGGCTCGAACCGGTTTGACCGCTGCGTTCATCCCCCCGGAATTCACCAATTGGCGGGATGAACAAAGAGCTTGGCGGGAAACTGCAATCCTTTTCGATCAGTCTCATCACATGCCCGAGCTCCTGTTGAAGGGTCCGGACGCTTTCAAGCTGTTGCAGCGCCTCGGCATCAACAGCTTGGCAAACTTCACCAACGACCGGGCTAAGCAGTTTGTCGCATGCACCCCCCGTGGGCATGTTATCGGCGATTGTGTCATCTACAGACTTGGCGACGAAACTTTCGAACTCATCAGCGGCATGCCCGTCTTGAATTGGGTCCAATACAACGCCGAAAAAGGTGGTTACGACGTTACCATCGAGCGCGATGATCCAACGCCTTACAACCCGACCGGCAGGCGATGGTTTTATCGGTTCCAGCTGGAGGGGCCGAACGCCGGTCATATCTTCAATGCTGCTGTCGAGGGTGGAGCCCCCGAGATCGCGTTTTTCAGGACCGCGAAAGTGCGGATTGGCGGATGCGAGGTAATGGTGCTGCGCCATGGGATGGCGGGGCATCTCGGCGCCGAACTTTCCGGCCCCTACGACGATATGGAACGGGTGAGGGCTGCCCTTCTGGAAGCGGGTGAACAGTATGCCCTGAAGCAGGGTGGTACTAAGACATACTTCAGCACGATTTTTGAATTCGGCTGGATGCCCTATCCGCTGCCGGGGATCTACTCCGGTGATGAACTTCGAGATTTCCGTGAATGGCTGTCGGGGAATGGGTGGGAGGCGAACGCCCAACTCGGTGGAAGCTTCGTTTCGGAGAATATCGAAGACTACTATGTGACGCCTTGGGATCTCGGCTATGGCCATATCCTCAAGTTCGACCATGACTTCATCGGCCGTGAGGCGCTGGAATCCCAACCGCCCGAGCAGCGGCGCCAGAAAGTCACGCTGGTGTGGAACCGCGACGACGTCACTGCAATCTTTGCGTCCGCACTTGGACAAGGCCCCCGCTACAAAGCCATAGATCTGCCGGTAGCCTATTATGGCTGGCCCCAGTTCGACGAGGTCCGCAGCCTGGATGGGGCCTTGGTCGGGCACTCATGTCATTGCGGCTATAGCAACAACGAAGGTGAGATGTTGTCGCTTGCCATGCTTGAAGGCCGCAGCGCGGCGCCCGGAACCGAGGTTACACTGACCTGGGGTGAACCTGGGGGTGGATCGCGTAAGCCGCATGTCGAAAAGCATGAACAATTCAAAGTGCGGGCCATTGTGGCGCCTGTTCCTTACGCAAGTTCGGTTCAGAAAATGAAGCGCGCGACAATCAGCTGAATGCGGCGGGCGTCGGTCCCACCTGCATTGGTGCAGGTGGGACCGGAAGGCGATGCCCGTGCGAAAACCAGTCACGCCACATGTGCGGTCGCGCGATCTGCGCCCTCCTGTCGGTAAACCAGTCGAAAATCCCCTTGCGTAGACGCGAGCGGGGCGGGGTCAATATGGACATATCAGGCTTGAAAAGTGAGCACCGGTATCGCGATGTCCTCGAGCGATTTTCGTTGGAAGTCACCGCGAAAGATGCATCGCAGTTGTCGGACCTATCTCCCGACATTCCAAAGGGCACGTTGATATCGGTCCCGTATCTCTCGTCGGAAAGCGGAAACGTTCGCATCTCGGCGGCAAAGACGATACGCCAGTTCGGCTTTGAGCCTATGCCGCACATTGCGGCGAGGAGTATTGGCACCGAGGCCGAGTTGTCAGACGCCCTGTCGGACTTTGTTCGTGAAGCACAGGTCACACGTCTGCTCATTCTTGCCGGCGATCTTGATCCTCCCAAGGGCGCATTTCGCGATACCGCAGCGATCTTGCGGAGCGGTGTCCTGCAACAGCATGCGATCAGACACGTCGCTATAGCTGGGCATCCAGAGGGCCATCCCTTACAAAGCACAGGCATGCTTATCGAAGCGATCTCGGAGAAACGCCGCATTCTCGAAGCGCTCGATCTTGAATGGTCGATTTTTACCCAGTTCACATTCGGTGCGGCTCCAGTGCTTGACTGGATCATCGGAATCCGCAGCAGAGGAATAACGGTGCCCATCCATGTCGGTATTCCCGGGCCAGCAAGCATCAGAACGCTGATGCGGTTTGCGTCGGTCTGCGGCGTCTCCGCCTCGACAGCGGTACTCAAAAAATACGGACTTTCGATCACCCAGCTACTGTCAAGCGCCGGCCCAGACGTTCTCGTCGACGACTACGCCGACGCAATGATCGACGGCGTGTACGGCGATATCCGCCTGCACTTCTACCCTTTTGGTGGCGTTCGCAAATCTGTCGAGTGGATAAGAAGCTACCGGAGATGACGGCACCGCCGTAGTATCTGGCGACGATTTGGTTCGGCAGGTTGACGACGTTGAGCTGAACCAAAGCGACAAGGAACCGAAATATATCTGCATGTCGAGCTTGGTACTGCCGGAGTTGGAGGACCGTCGGCGATCAGCGTCGGCTTGACAATTATAGTACGGTATCCGTACTAATATTTACTGGGGAGAGCGGCTTTCGCCGAGTTGCGTCCGGACGCATTTCCGGGAGGGAGGATAATATGAAATTCAAGAAATTTGCGCTATGCGCCGTGGTAACCGCGGCGTTCTCAACGGCGAGCACCATGGCGTTGGCCGAGACGATCAAGGTGGGTGTTATCGCGACATTTTCGGGACCGAATGCCATCTGGGGCAAACAGTTTCGTGAAGCAATCGATGTCTATGTGGCGCAACATGGAGATGAAGTCGCCGGCAACAAGGTTGAATTTATCTACAAGGACGTCGGAGGCCCAAACGCCGACGCGAGTAAAGCCGCAGCTCAGGAACTCTTGGTGCGCGAGGGTGTGAAATATCTGGCGGGTTTTGATTTCACGCCAAACGCTATCGCTGTCGCGCCCCTCACAAAGCAGGCCAAAGTACCGGCGGTCATCTTCAACGCAGGAACATCGGCGATCAACAAACAGTCGGAATTCTTTCTCCGGACAAGCTTTACCTTGTCACAACTCGCTCAGCCGGCTGCGCAGTGGGCCGCCAAAAGCGGTGCAAAAAAAGTCGTGACAGCCGTATCTGACTACAATCCAGGAATAGACGCAGAAGCGGCGTTCTCCAGTTCGTTTGAGAAGAACGGTGGCGCCATCGTCGAGAAGATTCGTATGCCTCTTCAGACGACGGATTTCGCGCCGTTCATGCAACGGATCAAGGCTTCCGGAGCGGATGCGGTATTTGCGTTCCTGCCCGTGGGTCCAGCAACGTTCGCCTTCACCAAGGCGTACAACGAAAACGGGCTCAAAGCCGCCGGGATTTCTTTTTACGGCACCGGTGAGACCGATGAAACGACGCTGGACGCGCTGGGTGACCAGGCGATCGGCTTGGTCACGGCGTACCACTATTCTGCGGCACATGACTCCGAACTGAATAGGAGCTTCGTTGCCAAGCTGAAGGAGCTCCACCCAGGCTCACACGCCAACATGGCGTCGGTGGGCGCCTACGACGGTGTTGATCTCATCTATAAAATGATCAAAGTGGCTGGAACCGACGGACAAAAGGCGGTCGAGGCAGCGAAGGGATTGGAATGGGAGAGCCCGCGCGGCCCCGTGAAGATCGATCCCGTTTCGCGCCATGTGATTCAAAACGTCTATATCCGGCAGGTGGAGCGAGCCGCGGACGGGACCTTGATCAACAAGGAAATCGCGACGATACCAAACGTTCCGGACCTGGGCTTCAACCCGTAATCTGGTTGCACGTGGCGGGGAATATTCCCGCCACTCTTCCTCTCGTGCCATTTTCCTCGATAGGTATCGAATGTCGATCATTTTCAGCATTGTTGTCGATGGCGTCGCCTACGGGATGATCCTCTTCATGATCTCCGTCGGACTATCGATCACAATGGGACTCATGAGGATTATCAACCTTGCCCATGGCGGCTTCGCTCTTCTCGGCGGCGCGGCGGTACACGTGCTTAGCGTGCGCTTGGGGGTTCCATTCTGGATCGCATCGTTCACTGCTGTGATTATAGTGATCGTGCTCGCGCTTGTCCTGGAGCGGCTGCTATATCGTCACATCTACGGCTTCGGGGAACTCGGCCAGGTACTGGCGACCATCGGCATCGTTTTCCTGATGATTGCCACAGTGAACCTGTTCCTAGGCTCAACGATCTTGTCTCTGGGGGCGCCCCAGTCGCTGACTGCAGCCGTCGATCTCGGATTTAAGACACTCCCGCTTCATCGGGTGATCGTTATCCTTGCCGGCTTTATAATTATGGCTTCGCTCTGGCTTCTGATGGAGAAGACCCGCTTCGGGATCTATCTGCGCGCAGCTGTCGACAACAAGGTTGCTGCCGCCTCGCTCGGGATCAACACGCCTCGCGTTTTTCTCGCTGCCTTTGCGATCGGGGCAGGGCTCGCCGCTTTCGGAGGTATCCTTGGCGCAGAGCTCCTTCCGATAGAAGCCTATTATCCGCTCCGGTACATGGTTCTTTTCCTGATCGTCGTCTCGGTTGGTGGCCTGGGCAGTATCCCGGGGTCATTCGCTGCTTCGCTTGGGCTCGGGATTCTGGACACTGCCGGTCGCTATCTGCTGCCAGGAACCGGCACGATCTTCTTTTTTCTTGCGATTACGGCGTTGCTTGCACTTCGTCCGCAGGGCTTGATGGGGAAAGCTCAATGACGAATGCCACCGATCAAGTTTCCATCAGAAGAAAAATGGGCCGGCTGGCGCCCGTCCTACCAGCGTTGATCGTTTCGGTTGCAGCCGCCATCGCGTTTATCCTGTTTCCTTACGATCTGGCCTTTCTGACGCGCATCGTCATCATGATGATCTTTGTGCTCTCCTTTGACCTGATCCTCGGATATGCGGGGATCGCAACGCTTGGTCATGCGGCGATGTACGGGTGTGGCGCTTATGCGGCCGGGCTCGTGTCATTGCACCTCGCTTCAGACCCGCTGATTGGACTTTTGGCCGGTGCAGTTGCCGGGGCGTTGATTGCCTGGATCTCCGGTTGCGTGCTTTTGCGAGCGCAGGGCGTAGCCCTCTTGATGATTTCGATTGCGGTTACCATGGTCCTTCAGGAGACTGCTTCGCAGGCGCGGTGGCTTACTGGCGGGGCCGATGGCCTCGCGGGGATTACTGTCTCTCCCCTTCTCGGCATGTTTGAATTCGACTTCGTTGGCCAGGTCGCGTTCGTCTATTCCGTCTGCATTCTGATAGCAGTCTTGATTTTTTGCTGCATTCTCGCTTCCTCTCCGTTTGGGCTGGCACTTCGCGGCATCGAAGGAAGTGCGAGCCGGATGCGAGCGATTGGAACGCCCGTCTACCGCCGCAAAGTGACGGTTTACGTAATAGCTGGAGCGATTGCCGGTATCGCTGGCGCGCTGGCCGCGCAGGTTACCGGCCTGGTGGGGATCGAAGTCTTTAACTTCTCTCTTTCCGCTGATGTCATGGTGATGTTGATCGTCGGCGGAGCCGGGCGCCTCTATGGCGCGCTCGTCGGCACCCTCGTGTTCATGGTCGTCCATCACATTGCAGCAGGCATCGATCCTTTCAACTGGCTGTTCGTGATCGGGTTCATGCTTCTCATCATCGTGTTTGCTCTCCCCAAAGGATTGATCTCGCTCCCGGATCGCCTGGTCGCGCTGTTGAGGAGAAAACCATGACCTCCGGTCTTGCAGTCCATGGACTTTCGAAAAATTTCGGCGGCTTACAAGTCGCACGAAACCTGACGCTTTCCCTCCCAAATGGAGCGAGGACCGCCTTGATCGGGCCGAACGGTGCGGGAAAGACGACATTTGCGAACTTGTTGACGGGCGTTCTCAAACCCACCTCGGGAACCATCCTGCTCAACGGCAAAAGCGTTGGTAAAATGTCTGAGTCCGAGCGGGTTCGAGCCGGAATCGCGAAAACTTTCCAGATTACCAATCTCTTCCGTGATCTCACCGTTCGCGAGAATATTCGCCTGCCGATACTGGAAAGGGAGCGCCGCACGAACAAGGTTTTTTGCCACTCTGATGGGATACCTGAGTTAGAATGCGAAATCTTTCAGTTACTGGAGGATCTTGCGCTGACGCCTCTGGCGGACAAGCCCGTACGTGGACTTGCTTATGGCCAGCAAAGGCTCGTCGAACTGGCGCTGACATTGGCTTTGAAGCCTAAGGTCTTGATCCTTGATGAGCCAGCGGCCGGGGTACCTTCCACGGAAAGCCACCTGATCGTCCAGGCAATAAAGAGACTTCCGGCAGATTTGTCGGTTCTCATCATCGAGCATGACATGCAACTGGTTTTTGAGGTTGCCAATAGGATCATCGTCCTGGTCAACGGCGCGATCCTTTTGGACGGCACTCCACAGGAAGTGATCTCCAATCGCGAGGTCCGGGAACTCTATCTGGGGGCCGATCATGGCTGATGCGCTGCTGGAACTGGACGGCGTGATTGCTGGCTATGGTGAAACGCATATTCTTCGCAATGTGTCGCTCAAGGTTGCGAAGGGCGAGCGCCTGGCAATCGTCGGACGGAACGGAGTGGGCAAAACAACTCTGCTGGCCACCATCATGGGGCAAACCCGCCAGCACGCCGGAAGCATCAGATTGAGGGGAATTCCTGTCGATGGCGTACAAGCCCACGAGCGCGCGCGGCTAGGGATTGGTATCGTCCCGCAGACGCGCGATATCTTCCCCTCGCTCTCTGTCGAAGAGAACCTGATCGCGGGCATGCGGAATGGATCAAATCTGAACGAAGCCTATGATCTTTTTCCGAGATTGAAGGAACGCCGGTTCAATGGAGGTCGCCAGCTTTCCGGAGGGGAACAACAGATGTTGTCGATCGCCCGGGCACTGCTTGGGAGACCGGACATCATTTTGCTGGACGAACCCCTGGAGGGACTGGCGCCGGTAATTTGCGAGAGGCTCGTCAGTGTTTTTGGCGATCTTGCCGACCGTGGCCACACGGTCGTTCTGGTCGAGCAACAGATCGGCCTCGCTCTGCGCTTTGCTGATCGGGTTGTCGCTCTTGACCAGGGAAAGATTGTCTTCGAGGAAACCGCGGCAAAACTCGCCAGCAATCGTGCCGAGCTCGATCGGCACATCGGGCTTTCCGCTACCTAAGCGGGGCCGGCGCATCGGCACGGCTTAGCATTGCTGCTGACAGGGCACCCCTTGGGCCAACTGGCTCTAGACTAGAACGAACGCGGTGAAGAATGAAGAACTATGTCCTGACGGTTTCATGCGACACAACCCGCGGCATCGTGGCAGCGGTCTCCGGATTTCTGTTCGAGCAGGGGTGCAACATCGTCGATAGCTCGCAGTTCGACGACCTGGGCACCGGGAAGTTCTTCACGCGTGTCAGTCTCTTTTCCGAAGGTGCGTCGCGGGATGCACTGATGGAGGGGTTTAAACCAGTCGCGGCAAGGTTCGGGATGGAGTGGAAACTTCACGATGCGCAGGAGCGAATGAAGGTTCTGCTCATGGTCTCGCGCTTCGGTCACTGCCTCAACGATCTCTTATACCGCTGGAAGATCGGCGCGCTGCCGATCGACATCGTCGGCGTCATTTCCAATCACTTCGATTACCAGAAGCTGGTCGTCAATCACGATATCCCGTTTCACCACATACCGGTGACAAAGGCTAATAAGCCGGCGGCGGAGGCGCGTATCATGGACGTGGTCGACAGTACCGGAACGGATCTGGTCGTGCTGGCCCGATATATGCAGATACTCTCGGATGAGATGTGCAGCACGATGTCCGGACGCGTCATCAATATTCACCATTCATTTTTGCCAAGCTTCAAGGGCGCAAACCCTTACAAACAAGCCTATCAGCGGGGCGTGAAGTTGATCGGCGCCACAGCTCATTACGTTACCGCCGACCTTGACGAGGGACCCATCATCGACCAGGACACCGTACGCGTCACCCATGCGCAGTCGCCGGAAGACTATATCTCGCTCGGCCGCGACGTCGAAAACCAGGTACTGGCACGCGCGGTCCACGCTCACATTCACCACCGCTCTTTCATCAACGGCAATCGCACGGTCGTTTTCCAACCAAGCCCGGGGTCTTACGCTTCGGAACGCATGGGCTGATGACGCGGGTGATGATCAGTCTTGGTCGAGATTCGTCAGTGCATCGGATAGTCCGGTCACGTAGGCGGATGTGGGCCGGGTCGGCGGTCTGATGTCGGTACCGAACATTGGCGGCTAACGAAACCGAGATGGGGACGTTTGGTCAACGACAAGAAGGCAACATGTTGGCGCATCCATGCCCGCTGCAATTGATCTCAAGGAGGCCACAATGACCGAGCCGTTCACGTTCGATAGCACTATTCCCCGCATCGTGTTCGGTGTCGGGTCCATATCAAAAGTCTCCGAAGAATTGGGCCGCCTGGGTTGCGGCAGGGCGCTTGTCCTATCGACTCCTCAGCAGGAGCATGACGCGCGAGCGCTGGCGAGCGCGCTGGGCCGACTTTCGGTGGCGGTGTTCAGCCGCGCAGTCATGCACACGCCGGTCGATGTCACGACCGAGGCACTTTCCATGTTCGATGGATCCGGAGCGGATTGTGTCGTGTCGCTCGGTGGAGGATCGACCATCGGGTTGGGAAAGGCCATTGCTTTCAGGAACAATGCCCCCCAGCTTGTTGTCGCCACGACCTATGCCGGTTCCGAGGTAACACCAATCCTTGGGCAGACGGAACACGGGATCAAAACGACGATCCGCGCATCATCGGTTCTTCCAAAGACGGTCATTTATGATCCCGAACTGACCTTCGGGCTACCTGTTCCGATGAGCGTCACAAGTGGCCTCAACGCAATGGCTCACGCCATTGAGGGACTTTATGCCCAAGACCGCAATCCCATTGCTTCTCTTATGGCTATGGAGGGCATTGCCGCATTGCACAAAGCGCTTCCCGCCATCGTCAGCTCGCCGCGAAGCCCGGTGGCGCGCGCAGAGGCGCTTTACGGCTCCTCGCTCTGCGGGGTTGTTCTTGGTGCTGTAGGCATGTCGTTGCACCACAAGCTTTGTCACACACTTGGCGGGACCTTCGATCTGCCTCACGCGGAAACGCACGCGATACTTCTTCCGCACACGGTTGCCTTTACTGAACAGGCTGTTCCGGAACTGCTCGCGCCTGTTGCGCGTCTGTTCAGCTCGCCGCGCGCCGGTACGGGTCTGCATGATTTTGCGCTTAGCTTAGGCGCACCGATGAGACTTCGTGATCTAGGTGTGACCGCTGACGATCTTGATAGGGCGACGGCGCTGGCTGTCAGCAACCCCTACTGGACCCCGCGTCCTCTGGAGGCCGGTGGAGTACGGGCTTTGCTCCAGGATGCATGGGAAGGCGTAAGGCCCTCATGAGGCAGGCAACGGCACCCAGTTGGTCCCAATAGGACCCGCTTCTAGTGCTTCGACTCGATACTCTCATTCAGCACCCTAAGGAGCAGCAATGTCTGGTTACTTCTCGGAAGACGCCTCGGTCGATGCGGTAAACGGGCGAATGGAACCCAATATCGATCCTCGTTTGAGAAGCGTCATGAGCTGTCTTGTGAAGCATCTCCACGCTTTCATCAAAGAGGCTAGGCTAACGCAGGAAGAATGGGAGATCGCGATCAATTTTTTGACGGAAACCGGGCAAATTTGCTCCGAGCAGCGGCAGGAATTCATCCTTCTGTCTGACACCTTAGGCGTATCCATGCTTGTCGACGCCATAAACAATCGCAGGCAACCAGGCGCTACGGAAAACACGGTACTCGGGCCTTTTCACGTGCATGGAGCGCCGCGTCGGGAGATGGGGGATTGTATTACTCTCGACGGCAAGGGTGAAAGCTGCCTGTTCGAGGGTCTGGTGATCGACCTTGACGGAAATCCCATTGAAGGCGCCTGCATCGACGTATGGTCGGACAATGCTGATGGCTTTTATGATGTTCAGCAGCCTCTCATTCAACCTCGATGGAACAACCGGGGAGTTTTCGTAACCGGACCCGATGGTCACTATCGCTTCATCGGCATCAAACCTGTTTCATATCCCATTCCCGATGATGGACCGGTCGGAAAAATGCTTGAGCAGCTTGGCAGGCATCCTTATCGCCCTGCCCATATGCACTATATCGTTACCGCCGCGGGGTATCAAAAACTTGTCACGCACACATTCGTCGGTGACGACGATTACCTCGGTTCCGACGCTGTGTTCGGCGTCAAGGCAACGTTGATGGCGCCTTATCATCGGGTTTCGGACGGAAGTACGCAATGGCGATCCCCGTTCGATTTTGTCCTGAATCCAGCGTGAGCATCAATCATGCCAAACATCAAGATCTATGTGGATCAGGGACTTCCCGAAGATGCGCAACTCGGCGTTCGCGAGGCCCTGGTGCCACTGAGAGACATAATTTGCGGTGCACTAGCGGTCGAAAGGGCCGCCTGCCAGCTTGCGATTTTACCCGCCTATGGCTTGCCTGACCAACCCGTGGTGAACATTGAGATCGCCATTCTGCCCAAATCGGACCGCACCCACCCGGTACTTTCCGACCTTGCAGAGAAAATCCAGAAATCGATCGCAGATGCCGTCAATAGGCCAGTTGCCGTACGGTTGTCCGTTCTCGACCCGGCGACGTACATCTCTCTGAAATAGTTGCCATCACAATACAGTGCACGTCCTCAGTTCGATCTTGACCTAACGAAGGTGCCCCAAGCTTCGATGCCTCAATGCGGCTCGGCGGGCGTGCAAATGGCCACCCGTTTGTTCGTGCCGGAGGAAGCCGACGCGGCGATTGCCGCCGATCGCCGTCGTGACCAATCGAAGCCAAGGCTACGACCTTTGGCTCATAAAATTCGCGGAACGAGATTGAGGAGTCGGCTTCAATCATCGAGGCGCTGATTGGCGACTGCAATCACAATGTCGGTGAGGGTCGCGAACCGGTCTGCAGCAAGTCTGTTGATCTGCCAAAAGAGCGGAATGTCAAGCGGGTTGTCGGGGATCAACTCCACCAGCGTTCCTTTCTGTAGATGTGGGCGAGCGAGATACTCGGGGTTCATGCCCCAGCCAATGCCTCCGACGCTAGCGTCAACGAAAGCATGCGTCGATGGAAGAAAGTGCGTCGGACAGATGACTTCTTCGCCAAGCGTCTGGGCGATCCATCGGGCTTGAAGCTTGTCTTTCTGGTTGAAAGTCATGGCCGGTGCGGTGCGCAGCGCTTCGCCGCTGATGCCTCCGGAAAAATAGCGCTCAACAAATTCCGGGCTTGCAGTGGCCCGGTAACGCAACGAACCGAGGGCGGTGCGCCGGCATCCGGCGACCACCCTTTCGCTGTCTGTCACAGCTGCAATCACCCGCCCGCGCTCTAGCCAATCAGCCGTGTGGCCCTCGTCATCAATAACAACGTCCAGAAGACAACTTGAAGATTTGGCAAATGCGGAAAGTGCCTCGAGAAACCAGGTTCCGAGACTATCAGCATTTGTTGCAAGGTGGATTGTCACGCGTTCAATCAATTGGGTGGACGGCGCGAGCGACGGTATGTGCTCGTACAGGTCTCGTTCAAGCAGCCCAACATTTTCGACGTGCCGACACACCCGCTGCCCCTGCTCTGTGGCAACGCACGGATTTCCCCTGACGATCAGCGCGATCCCCATTCGCTCCTCGAGGTTTTTGACGCGCTGCGAAACTGCTGATGGTGTGACATTGAGCGTCCCTGCCGCTTTTTCGAAGCTTCCAGTCTGCACAACGGCGGCCAAGGCCCGCAATGCGGAGTAGTCGAGCATGTAAGTCCGCCTTAATCGAGGTAAGCTACTTTAATTAGCCTAACTCAATGCTTTCTGGTAGTGGCTGATCGACGATCGCGAGTGTGCAGCCTTCGAACTGCCGCATGAAATCAGAACAACCGCCCGAGTGGGGTCGCGCTCAGTCGGATCCGGCATGAACAAAGGGTATGCGCGTGGGCTCGGAGTTACAGCACCTTCTTCTCGTTTACACGGCCTACGTGATCGCGGCCGGCAGCCCCGGTCCAAGTAACATGCGCATCATGGGCGTGGCGATGGACCAAGGCCGGCGCGCCGCGCTCGTGCTTGCTGCCGGTGTGGTCAGCGGCTCGATCTTCTGGGGCGCTATGGCCGCCACGGGAATATCCGCGATCCTGACCCGGTATGCCGAAGCCCTGACGATCCTGAAAATCTTCGGCGGGCTTTATCTTCTATACCTGGCGTTCAGGGCAGCCAAAGCCGCTCTCACCGCTGGCGAAAAACCGGTCGAGACAGCAGGAACGAACACCCCCGAGACGACTTCGTCACTCTACCGACGCGGCTTGCTGATGCATCTGACCAACCCGAAATCAATTCTCGCCTGGATCGCCCTGGTGGCGCTTGGCCTTGGCCCGGGTGCGTCCTCCTACACCGTGGCAGCAATCCTCTTTGGATGTGCTGTCCTGAGCGTAACGATCTTTTGTGGTTATGCTATTGTCTTTTCAACAGCGCCTATGGTGCGCTTCTACAGCCGGGCTCGCCGCTGGATCGAGGGGACGCTTGCGATCTTCTTCGGCGCAGCCGGCATCCGTCTCCTGCTTTCCCGCACATAACCAAGGCAACATTCATGTCTCTCTTCGAAGGCCTATCTGCTTTTCCAATTACTCCGGCCGACGCGTCCGGGCGCGTTGATCCAGCCGTGCTTGCGGCGCTCTTGCAGCGCATAGTTGATGCGGGTGCTGACTCCATAGGCCTTCTCGGAAGCACGGGCGCCTATGCCTTCCTGACGCGCGACGAGCGCAGGCGTGCCGTTGAAACAGCTGTCAAAACCGTCGGTGGGCGAATTCCGGTAATCGTCGGTGTTGGTGCGCTTCGCACTGACGAGGCGCAGGCTCTGGCACGCGATGCGAAGGGGGCGGGGGCAGATGGCCTCCTTCTGGCGCCCGTCTCGTATGTTCCGCTGAAGGATGACGAGGTATTTGAGCATTTCGCAGCCGTCACCGAGAGTGGCGGTCTTCCGCTTTGCATCTACAACAATCCGAGCACGACCAGGTTTACGTTCAGCAGCGCACTGATCGCCAGGCTCGCCACAGTTCCAAACATCGCCGCGATCAAGATGCCGTTGCCGGCGAACGAGGACTTCAAGACCGAACTTGCAGATCTGCGCGGCAAGTCGCCGACCGGGTTTTCGATCGGATATAGCGGTGACTGGGGAGCTTCGTCGGCTTTGCTTGCTGGCGCCGATGCCTGGTATAGCGTCGTCGCGGGGGTGCTTCCCGCTGAAGCGCTCGCGCTTGCGACGGCGGCGCGGGCCGGCAATGCCGAGGAGGTCGAGAGATTGGAAAAAGCGTTCGAGCCCCTCTGGTCGTTGTTCAAGCGGTTTGGCAGTTTCAGAGTGATGTACAGGCTCGTGGCGCTTCTTGGCATCGGAGATTTCGAGCCGCCGCGGCCAGTGAGGCCGATACCGGACTCCGCAGTACCGGATGTTGTACATGCTCTCAACCATTTGCGGGCTGCCTTTACGTGAGGCTCCGGGCAATCGTCGATGTCTTCCAGCCCGCCGATCCACGCTTGTATTCGCTGCATCGCTCCGTGATGGCTAGGAGCACTGGAGCTACAGTGCTGTCCACACATGATGAGTTCGGGACCGACAGCTCACTTCCGAATGACAGAGGAGAGTGCAAATGCCGTGAGGGTATCCCTTACGCCGGGAAGTGCTGAAATTTGTTGCCAGATTTGGCGTATGCGATCGGCTTCCACGGATTCGACCCGTACCAGCAGATCAAAATCGCCCGTCATCACATCGCAAGCGACGACCTCCGGAATTTTCCGCAAAGCGTGAATGACCTCGCCGCCCCTCATTCGGTCCTGGCGGTAGACAAACATCAATGCGGTGGTGATGGGACTGTCGTTCCCGCCTTCGCCAGTGACAATTGTATAGCCCTTGATAAAGCCTTCGCGTTCAAGCCGTTCTATTCGAACGCGAACAGCATTGCGCGACAAGTTGACCTGACCGGACAGCTCAGCGTGAGATGCGCGCGCGTTCAACTTCAAGGCGGCAAGGATCTGTTCGTCAATGCGGTCGAGAAGATATTTCATGCAGGACGGCACTCCGCTTGCCGCGCTGCTGCTCCAAATCCTGTCGATTCAAAGGCGCGAACTGCAGCCTGAAGCAGGCGAGTCTTGTCCTTCTCACCGGCGTAACGTCTGGCGGCGGATGCGAGGACAAACGCGGGAAGTGCCGTTGTTTCTGCCTCAGTCAGGAGCCTTACACTCTCATATCCGGCCCGAATGGCACTGGCTTTCTCTTCGTCCAGCTCTCCAGTCAGCAGGCTCGCCCAGCCGACGAGAACCTCGGCAATCTCTGAAATCAGCACATCATCGTGCCGAAGCCGAAAGTTGATAACCCCACTGACGTCGTCTCCAAGGAAGAAGACGTTAGAAGGTATCAAGGCTCCATGCAGAGGACCGGCAGGCAGTTCATTTAGAGAGCGCTTTTTGCCTCCTTGCAGGGTCATGTGGATCCGCGCCATGAGGCGGCCAAGGCTTTTACACTTTCCTGGCGTAGGATCGTTTGTCGACGAACCTGATACGAAACTCACGACGGCAACGAGACGGCCGGCCGCCCGGAAGGTCGCATCGCCATCAATCGTGCGCGTTGGTTTCGGGCAGGGAATACCGCTGTTGTTCAGCGTCGCCATTGTTGCGAACGCCCGCTCGAGATCTAGCGGTTCGGCGCCATTTTCGAACAGCGTGACGATGAACTCACCCTCCGCCGCCCGGAAAAGATAGGTCGTTTCCCTGTCGCCGTCGGCAATACCGATCACCGATGACAGGGAGGTCATGCCATAGGCCGCCGCGATCGAGTTTCGGTCCTCGTCGGATATTTCCGTGAAAACGGCCATTCTTTCCTCCGTTCAACCGCGCATAATCTTTGAAACATTGGCAAATTCCGCGGCGTCTCCAAAAATCTGATGAGCCTGACTTTCGGTCAGAACGCATTCTTCTTCGACGACATCTCGCAAGTTTCTCTTCTCGACCAGCGCCTTCTTGGAGAGGTATGCCGCTTTGCTGTATCCGATCAGCGTCGCCAATGGCGTGGCAAGAACGAGAGATTGGTCGAGCAACGCCTTGCAACGATCGACGTCGACTTCGATGCCATCGATGCAGCGTTCCTTCAAGACCACCATACCTCTGGTCAGCATGCGCATCGATTGCAGGATGTTCAAAACGATGACGGGTTCCATGGCGTTCAGCTGGAGCTGGCCGGCACTTGCTGCGAGCGTCACCGTCAGATCATTGCCGATGACCTGAAAGGTGATCTGGTTCATCATCTCCGGGATGACGGGATTGACCTTGCCAGGCATGATGGACGAGCCGGCTTGAACAGGCGGCAAGCGGATCTCACCCAGACCGCCGCGGGGTCCACTGCTCAGGAGCCGGAGGTCATTGCAGATCTTGGTCAATTTAACCGCAATTCGCTTGAGCACGCCTGAAAAGGAGACGAAACCGCCTGTGTCCGATGTCGCTTCGATGAAGTTGCGGGCAGGGATTAACGGATAGCCAGATATTCGGGACAGGTGACCGCAGGCCAACTGCGCGAAGCCTGAGGGTACGTTGATTGCCGTGCCGATTGCCGAGCCGCCGAGGTTTATCTCTTTGAGAAGCTTAGAGGCGTACTGGATTTGGACGATATCCTCGTCAATGAGTTCAGCGAAGGCTTCAAATTCCTGCCCCGCGGTCATCGGCACGGCGTCTTGCAACTGTGTCCGACCGACCTTTAGAGCGCTTGCATATTGCATGGCCTTGCCGCGAAAGGCGTCGCGAAGCGCGACCTCAGCTGCGATAAGCCCTTCGCATGCTCGCAAGATCGTCAGCCGGATAGCTGTTGGGTAAACGTCGTTTGTCGACTGGGACAGATTGACGTCGTCATTTGGGTGCAGCCTCGAATACTCACAGACGTCGGCGCCCATCTTCAAAAGAGCGAGGTTTGTCAGAACCTCGTTCACGTTCATGTTGGTCGAGGTGCCGGCCCCTCCCTGCATCATGTCGACGGGAAAGTTCTCATCGATATCATTGAGCGCGATGAGTTCGTCGGATGCTTGAGAGATCGCTTCGGCCTTTTCGGCAGAAAGAAGCCCGAGTTCCATGTTGGCGAGAGCAGAAGCCTTTTTCACCATCGCCATCGACTGGATGAGCTCAGGAAAATCCCTCAGGCGCAGGCCCGATACGTCGAAATTCTGCTCCGCGCGCCGTGTATGGACGCCGTAAAGGACGTGTCGAGGAATAGCGAGCGGCCCGATAAGATCTGACTCGATACGCTCAGCAAGCTTTGTCTTGTCCATCAAATCAGGATCCCCGCATGGCGCATGGCGCTATCGATCTCTTCTTGAACGGAAGGACTGATCGTAACGAGTGGCAGCCGCAGATCCCCACGTATGCGACCGAGACGCTGCAAGGCATATTTCGGCCCAGCAGGGTTGGTTTCGAGAAAAAGCGCCCGGTGCAGGGGCATCAGACGGTCCTGAAGCTTCAAGGCGGCGGCGAAGTCGCCGTTCAGGCAGGCCTGCTGGAAGTCAGCGCAGAGGCCCGGAGCGACATTCGCCGTCACCGAGATACAACCATGTCCGCCATGCGCCATGTAGCCGAGCGCCGTGCCGTCTTCACCGGTCAGGAGATTGAACGAGTGCCCGCAGGCCATACGATCGAGGGACGGGCGCAACAGGTTGCCGGTTGCATCCTTGACGCCCTTCACGTTTGGGCAGTCTTCAAATATGCGGGCCAACGTTTCGACCTGAATATCGATGACGCTGCGGCCGGGAATATTGTAGACGATGATCGGAACGGTGGCCGCAGCATCGATCGCCTTGAAATGCTGGTAGATCCCTTCCTGGGTTGGCTTGTTGTAATAGGGCGCGACAATCAGCACACCGTCGGCGCCGGCGTCCTGCGCATGGAGGACGAAGTCGATTGCTTCCGAGGTGCTGTTTGAGCCGGCGCCCGCGATGACGGGCACACGGCCCTTGGCGGCCGTGATGGTGATCTCGACCACCTGCTTATGCTCGGCATGGCTGAGCGTCGGACTTTCCCCCGTTGTCCCGCATGGAACGAGACCGAAGGATCCTTCTTCGATCTGCCACTCGACGAGGTCGCGCAAGGCGGCCTCGTCGACGCGACCATCAGCAAAAGGCGTGACAAGCGCGGTAATGGAACCCTTGAACATTTTTACTCCCTGAGTTGCCGATGGATTTGAGCCGGCCTGGCGTTACGTCCTCAGGCGGTTGATGCACACGACCTTAGGCTGGGTCATGTCCTCATAGGCAAACCGGACGCCCTCGCGGCCCATGCTGCCATATTTGAAGCCGCCAAACGGCATTGCATCGAACCGATAGTCGGAGGAGTCGTTGATCATGATGCCTCCAGCCTCGATCTTGCTTGCAGCCTCAAGCGCCCCTTCCAGGTCGTTTGTAAAAATGCCGGCGTGAAGGCTGTACTCGGGGCTGTTTGCCAGATCGATGGCATCCGCCAGCCCATCGAAGGCCTGAAGAATGACGATCGGCGCGAACACTTCCTCGGTCCAGGCGTCACAGGAGGCTGGAACATTCTCCAGGACTGTCGGCGGATAGAGGTTTCCAGTTGGTTTATGGCCGCAAAGCAACGTCGCACCGGCAGCGAGCGCCCGTTCGACCATTGCGGCCGCTCTGCCGACCGCCTTTTCTGAGATCATCGGGCCGACATCGGTGTCGGCTTCCAAAGGATTGCCGGTCTTGAGCTTCCTGGTTTCTACGACGAACTTCGCTTTGAATTGCTCATAGATCGGCCGTTGGATCAGAATTCGCTGTGTGCCAATGCAGTTCTGACCTGCCGCCCAGTAGGCTCCGGATACGCAAGCCTCGACAGCCGCATCGAAGTTGCAATTCTCCATGATGATGACGGGTGCATTGCCGCCAAGGTCCATGGCAAGTTTCTTGAGGCCTGCTGTTTTGGCAATTGCCTCGCCGGTGGCAAAGCCACCGGTGAAGGAGACCATGCGAACGTCTCTCGCGGCAACGAGAGCCTTTCCAAGCTCAGGGCCGCCAATCGCGACCGTTATGATTTCCTCGGGTAGACCGCTTTCGACCAGGACTTCGACGAGCTTGATAGCAGAGAGAGGGGTAAGTTCGGACGGCTTCAAAAGTACGGCATTGCCGCCGGCAATTGCCGGGCCAAGTTTGTGGGCGACGAGATTGAGCGGATCATTATAGGGCGTGATGGCGGCAATGATGCCCAGCGGTTCTCTCGTGTACCATCCTTGGCGGGACTCAGAGCCTGCGTAGGCATCGAACGGGATGACTTCGCCCGCATTGCGTTTGGCCTCGTCGGCAGACAGCTTGAGCGTATTGACGCACCGGGTTGTCTCTTTGCGAGCCTGCGTAATCGTCTTGCCCGCTTCTTTGACGATGAGAAGCGCGAAGTCCTCGCGCGCGGCTTCGATGACCGCAGCGGCCTTTTCAAGGATCGCGGACCGCTTGTGACGGGGCAGGGTTCTGGCAATCTGCGCACCGCGCCTTGCCCGCTCGAGCAGCGCGTTCACGCTTGCGGCACAGGTTTCCACGACCGTTCCGACCAGCGTACCGTCGAACGGGCTGGTGACGGCAATTTCTGCAGGAGCGTTCGTTTGGGTGAGTGCAAGGTTGTGCATCATGCAGCCTCCTTAGCGATGGGAGAAGTGCCGGTGGAATGAATGGCGACGATATCGGAAAGAAGCGCATAGGCCGTTTCGATGCGGCCAGCGCCGGGTCCGGTGATCGTCACGGCGCCCAGCAGTTCGGTGTCGAGCGATACTGCATTGGTGGCGCCGTTGACGCCTGCCAGGGGATGATCGAGGCTAAGCCGCCTCGGTGCAACACTGCCTGTCACGCTGCCATCGTCATTGCGGACCGCAGCCCCGATGAGCTTCCAGCGGCTGTTTGCCTGTGCCGCATCCTCGATGTCGGAAGGTGAAAGACCGGAGATACCCTTGCAGCTTACATCCTCGGGCTTGAGACTTGCACCAAGCAGTTCGTTTGCCAGGATGACGACCTTCAGACGAACGTCGAAACCTTCGACATCGGCGGTGGGATCGGCCTCGGCATAGCCGAGCTCTTGGGCTTCCTTCACAGCGGATGCGAAATCCAAACC
This sequence comes from Rhizobium herbae, assembly GCF_017873135.1. Taxonomy (GTDB): domain Bacteria; phylum Pseudomonadota; class Alphaproteobacteria; order Rhizobiales; family Rhizobiaceae; genus Pararhizobium; species Pararhizobium herbae. Next base: position 211,837 of record NZ_JAGGJV010000011.1, read on the forward strand.
CGCTTCCATGCGACCGAGGACGAAGTTGGAGGTGCCGTTCAAAATTCCTTCGAAGCCCTTCAATTCGGCGCCGGCAAGCGTCTTCTCAGCCATGCGAATGACCGGAGTACCGCTCATCACGGCGCCCTCGTACTCGAAGCGTACACCGTTGGCCTTTGCCAGCGCCTTGAGCGCCTGGGCCTCAATGGCGACCGGGCCCTTGTTGGTGGTAACCACGTGTTTGCCGGTCTCAAGCGCCCAGCGGCAATGCGAGACAGCAGGTTCGCCGTCCTTGGGATTGGTGAACGTTGCCTCGACGACAATGTCTGCGGGTGCGGTCTTGATAATGGTCTCGTTGTCGGCTTCGGCACTTCCCCCGGAAAGCTGTCCAAAGCCGCCCTTTTCGAACTTCGCCTCGACCAGGGTCCTCGCATCAAGACCGTTCGGCGAAATCACGGAGCCAAGATAGAGATCGCTCACGGCGACGATATTCAGGCGGAATCCAAGATCGCGCTCCCAGAGCTGGTTCTTGGCGGCAATGAGTTCGGCCAGGGCGCGATTGACGCCGCCAAATCCAATAAGTGCGATATTGTAAACTGTCATAACGATCCTCCAGTGAAGTCTATGAGGGTAAGCATGGGATGCGGATTGCTCTGCAGGAACCAGGCAAACGGACCAAAGAGCAGCGCACTTTGCTCAATCTGCTGCCGGACGTAGGTCAGGTGCTGGCGAGCTTCATCATGAGAATCCCCGACACGATCAAGGCGCCCGCTGCCAAACGCATGGGCGACGCGGGCTCTCCAAGGATCGCCATTCCGAGCAGAAAGGAGCCAACTGCACCGATCCCTGTCCAAACCGTGTAGGCGGCACCGAGCGGCAGCACCTTCATCGAAAGGGACAGCAGCACGCCGCTGGCAATCATCGCAATGACGGTGATTGCCGACGGGATGAGCAGCGTGAAACCGTCGGATCTCTTCATGTAGAACGCCCAGACGACCTCAAGCAGGCCGGCGACGAACAGGATTATCCAGTACATAATATCCTTCCTGGCGGACCTCCGGGTCTACCGCGCATCAGGCTTTGACGGCGACATGAATTGCCCGGCGAGGGGCAATTCATGTCCAACTCGACTTCGTGTTCAGCTTCGCCCGAACGTCTCGTCGAGGGCGTTACTGATGTCAGCAATCAGATCCTCGGTGTCTTCCAGACCGATCGAAAGCCGCAGATGCCCGTATTTCTGGAAGTTCGGCGGGTAACGATCGGAGCCGCCGCGGCCACTGCCACCGACATGGACGATCAGGCTCTCGTCGTGACCAAGCGAGACGGCGGACGTGATGACCCTGAGATGTGCGACGAACCGGTTCTGCGTATCGGGATCGCCATCGACGGCAAAAGCCATGACCGCGCCATAGCCCTTGCCAGCAAACTGCGTTCTGGCAAGCGCGTGCTGGTCATGGCTGTCTAGACCGGGATAGGTGACATAGGCGACGCGCTTGTCGGCTGCCAGGGACCGGGCGACGATCTCTGCCGATGAAAACTGCTGCTTCAGGCGCAGCGGCAAAGTCACTGAGCCGCGCATGATCAGCCAGGCGTTGAACGGGGAAATCGTGCCGCCGAGATCGACGAGCGCGTCTGCCTTGATGTGATGGATAAGCGGCTTCGAGCCGATGACGACCCCGCCCATCGCGTCGCCATGACCGTTGATGTATTTCGTCAGCGAATGGATGACGAGATCTGCACCAAGTGCGAGCGGGCGGAAGAATGGGGGAGGGGTGAAGGTCGAGTCCACCGACAGGAGCGCGCCCGCTTGTTTTGCGATTGAGGCCAGCGTCGCGATATCGGCAACCTTGGTTGTCGGATTGGCAATGGTCTCGGTATGGATCAGTCTGGTGTTCGGGCGCACGGCGGCTCGGACGGCATCCGTATTGCCCATGTCAACGAAGGTGGCTTCGATATTGTAACGCTGCGGCAAAAGCTCTGAAAACAGTCGCCACACGGCCTCATAGGTGACGTCACCGACAATCACGTGGTCGCCGCTCTTTAAGAACGTAAAGAACACCGCGTGAAGCGCCGCGACGCCCGTTGCGAAGACTGCTGCATCCTCGCCGCCCTCTATGGCCGCGAGCTTGCGCTGCAGGCCGATCTGATTGTGGCCGGAATTGCGCGTATAGGAGGGGCTCTCGGTGTCCGACCAGTCCATTGTAGAAGGGTCGTAAGGAAGTTCGTACGAATTCGCCATCACGATCGGTGTGCGAATAGCGCCAGATGTCTTGTCGATTTCGTTGCCGCCGTGCACCGACAGCGTATTGAAGGAGAGCGTCGATAGATCGTGTTTGTCTGGTCTCGACATAATTAACCTCTTTGTTGAAGTGAGTGGTTGGGGAGTGCCTCAGCGCCTGACCGGGATGGCGTTTTCCAGTTTCTGGAACCCTTGCGTGATCAGGAAAGTCAGGCTGACGTAGAAGACGGTGACGAGGAGGAGTGGCTCGTAGACGAGGAGCGTATCCTGGCGGATTTTGTAGGCAGCACCGTAGAGATCCATCACGGTCACCGAAAATACGATCGGTGTCGCCTTGAGTTGCAGGACGACCTCGCCGGCAAATGTTGGCAGTCCAATCCGGATCGCTCTCGGCAACCAGATCCGGCGCAGGATCATCCAGGGTGACATGCCAACGGCGCGTGCAGCCTCAAGTTCTCCTTTCGGGACCGCCAGCATGGCTCCCCGAAGAATCTCCCCCTGGTAAGCGGCGAAGTTGAGCGTCAGGGCCAACGCCGCAAAGAACAATCCCTCTCGCAAGACCGGCCAAAGAAAGCTGCTCCGCAATCCAGGGATATGCGGCAGATACGAGCCAAGACCGTAATAGATGAGCCAAAGCTGGATGAGCAAAGGCGTTCCGCGAAAGAATGTGCAGTACGACTTGGAGAGCCAACGGGCGATGGAACCACGGCCGACCTGGGCAATCGCCAGGAGGATAGCGAGCGCAAATCCCAGCGTGACCGAAATCGTCAGCAGCAGGCATGTCAGGAAGGCACCATAGAGCAGCAAGTCCTGGTATTCGAAAATCCAGCTGAAATCCATGTCCGCCTCCTATGCTACTGGTCGTTGGCCGCGGCGGAAGTAGGCTTCGAGCGCGGAGAACAGCAGGTTCGATAGAATTGTGATGACGAGATAAAGTGCCGCCGCAGCCAGGAAGAAGACCATGTACTGCTTGGTGTTGCTCGCGGCGACGCGGGCAGCAAGAGCCAGTTCCTGATAGCCAACGACGGCAATCAGGGCGCTGTCCTTGATCACGGACATCCACAGATTGGCAAAGCCGGGCAGTGCATTGGGGATGAGAGCCGGTAAGACGATGCGTCGGAAGCGTAAGCCTGGCCGCATCCCAAAGGACTTGGCGGCTTCAAGCTGGCCAACAGGAATGGCGAGGATCGCGCCCCGCAAAACCTCGGTCATGTAGGCTCCCTGAACAAAGCCCAGCACCGCGATTGCTGCGACCAGGCCATTGACCTCGACTGGGCCAAGGCCCGCCATGGCAAGAATCCGATTCAGCCCATCCGTTCCCGCATAGTAGAGCGAGACGATCAGGATGAGCTCCGGCACGGCACGGACGATCGTCGTATAGACATTGAGAGCATATTGCAGTGGGGCAAACCCACTCAACTTGCCGAGTGCGCCGAACAAGCCCAGCACCATTCCAAACAGATAGGCACCAAACGAGATAAACAGGGTCGCGAACGCGCCGGTGATCAATACGCCGCCCCAGCCGGGAGGGGAAATCGACAGCATGTCCAGAATGGAACTTGGGGAACTCATGGGAAGCCTTCCAGAACAGGACCGGCAGATTTGCCACCAACGGCTGGTGACAAATCCGCCTCGCCCGTGGACTCAATAGGGGTCGTAGTCGAAGTACTTCTTGCTGAACTCGGCATAGGTGCCGTTCGCCCTGACAGCCTTGATCGCACCATTCAGCTTTTCGCGAAGCTCGTCGTCGCCTTTGCGGACACCACCGCCGACGCCAGCGCCAAGAACTGCATCATCTGCCTCGACACTGCCTTTATATTCGCAGCACTCCTTGCCGAGATCGGTTTTCAGGAGTTCCTTGAGCGGTCCCGTGTCGGCAAAGATGTAGTCGACGCGGCCCGACGCGAGGTCCTGGAATGATTCATCGACGGTCGCATAACTTTTCTCGGTCGCAATTTCGGCGAAATGCTTCTTGAAGTAAGCCGACTGGGTCGTCGACACGGCGATGCCGACGGTCTTTCCTTTCAGCTGCTCGGCGGTCGCGCCGATGACGCCATCCTTGGCGCCAATCATGCCGGCGAGAGCCGAGTAATATTTGTCCGTGAAATCGATGCGCTTCTTGCGCTCGTCGGTGATCGACATCGAAGACCAGATCACGTCGATCTTCTTGCTCTCCAGAGCCGGAATGAGGCCGTCCCAGGAGACGTCGACGATCGTGCATTGTTCCTTCAGCTCTTTGCAGATCGCATCCATCAGATCGATCTCCCAGCCAATCGCTTTTCCCGAAGCGTCCTTCGTAGTGTAGGGCGCATAGGCCTCATTGACCACGCCGAAGCGGATTTCCGCTTGGGCGCTCGTCGCCAGCATGAATGCTGCGACAGCTAGAGCTTTTCCCAAATGCTTCATCTTAGGGTTCCCCTTTTTCTGTTGGGATGGTGGTGGTGGTTAGTGCGAACCGGCTGCAACAAACTCCTTGCAGCGTGCGCTGGTGGGTGCACCAAAGACCTGGGCCGGAGGGCCGAGTTCCTCGACCTGGCCCTGGTGCAAAAACATGACGCGGGTGGAAACGTCGCGTGCGAACTTCATCTCGTGGGTGACCATCACCATGGTGCGGCCTTCCTCGGCCAGCCCACGGATGACCTTGAGCACTTCGCCGACGAGTTCCGGATCGAGTGCCGAGGTCGGTTCATCAAACAGCATCACTGCCGGATCGACGCAGAGCGCGCGGGCAATCGACGCACGTTGCTGCTGGCCGCCGGAAAGGAAGGCGGGGTAGGCGTCCTTCTTGTCGTAGAGACCGACTTTGGCCAGTAGCGCCTCGGCCTTTTCGATCGCCGCTTTGCGCTCGATACGCAGGACGTGGATCGGGGCCTCGATGACGTTCTGGAGAATGGTCATGTGCGGCCAGAGATTGAAGCTCTGGAAGACCATGCCGAGGCCACTTCTCAGCCTCTCGATCTGCCGCCAGTTGGCGGGGTGGCATTTGCCGTCACGGCCCTTGCGGAAGATCACGTCTTCGCCGTTGATCTGGAAGGTTCCTTGGTCCGGAATTTCGAGGAAGTTGATGCAGCGCAGGAACGTGCTCTTTCCTGAGCCCGAAGATCCGATGATCGAGACCACGTCGCCCTTCTCCGCTGAAAGGGAGATCCCCTTCAGCACCTTGTGCGCGCCGTAGCTCTTGTGAACGTCGCTCACCAACAAAGCTGGCTTGACTGTTTCGATGTACATTTCACCTCCATTGACTTGCGAGGGTTGGCCCACTCCTCCGCGGGCAAAGCTTCGCCATCGCCGTATCTGACAGCGCCATCATTCGTGGTTGCGAGTGTAAAAAATGGACGCGAACGTCCGCACGCGCCGCCTAAACGGCGCACGTTCCTCACCCTGCCATTGTCTCGGATTTACTGCCGGCGCGTTAGCCGGCTATAATCTTGTGTCTGTAGACCTCACAGCCTGGTGCCAGCTGCCTTAAACCGTTCACCAGCATGTTGGCCGCCTCCTCTAGCGCCTCCTCAGGCATTGTCGCCAAACTTTCCAAGATGAACCACATCCGGCCGCCCAGCGTCTCCAGTCGGGTCCGGGTACCTTGCCGCCAGTTCCAGCGCCGGCACGTGACACCGATATCGTCGCGCCAGATGACTTCACCCTTGGTAGGGTTTTCGATGACAGCCTCTCCGTTCATCACCGTGTCGAACACTTCGGTTCCGTCGGCAACAGACAGCTGTGGCTTGCCGACATAGGCGTCGAAGTTTTCTCCACCGACCGGTATGGCAAAACGTAAGCTGACTGCGTTGTAGAGATCGACGATCGGGTTGATCGAAGGGATACGGCCGTCCTTCTCCACCCGCTTCTTCAGCGCCTGTGCAGAACAGGGCGTGCGATTTGGTTTTGCTCCAAACCGGCTATAGGTGTCGGACCAACTTGCCAGATGTGCTTCACTCCAGGCTGGCCCTCCAGCTCGGACAAAATCACAAGCCTCTTCCAGCACATTTCTGGCTATGGTGCCACGCGTGTCATCCTTGATCTCAACGAAGACGCTGATCGCGCGAAAGTCTGGTGCGATGTTTGCGATTTCTTTATCGATGACCGGAAATTCCAACATGCCCTCTAGCTCCCATTGACCAATTTAGTCTATAATACTGACCATGGAAAAGAAAGTCAATATATCGACCGAAGCGGTCACCGACGTCGAACGCGTCAGTGCAACCGTGTCCCAGAACCTCAAATTGTTCAGGAAACAGAATGGCCTGACACTCGATGAGTTGTCGCGCAAATCCGGCGTCAGCAAAGGCATGCTGGTCGAAATCGAAAAGGGCAGCGCAAACCCGAGCATTGCGACGCTCTGCCGAGCAGCGACCGCATTGGGCGTTTCCGTCGCCGATTTCGTCGGGGTCGCAGTCAACGTGCCTGTGCGCATTGTTCCACCCGAGGATGCCTCGATCCTCTGGCGCGGTCCGAAGGGCGGGAGTGCCACTCTTCTGGTTGGAACCCACGGGCCGGATGAAATCGAGCTTTGGCGCTGGACGCTGTTTCCCGGTGAGGTTTTCGAATCGCCCGGCCATTCGGCCGGAACACTCGAACTGCTGAATGTGGAAACCGGTGCGCTTACCTTGAAACTGGCTGACAGTGAGCACCTCGTTAAAGCGGGCTCTTCGGTTTTGGCACGGACGGAAGACAAACATGCCTACATGAATTGTGGCAAGGAGGAGCTCCGCTTTGTAATGACTGTCGCGGAGCTGCAGCGTCCGCGCGTGAGAACGGGCGGCCTGTAAATACAACTGCTTCTGCTTGAGGTCGGACCGAAGCACTTTTGGGTTGGCGGAGCAAAAAACGTTGCCGCATGCACCGGCCGTCTCCTGAAATCGAACGCCGTGAGCCTAACGCCACATCGATGGTCACGCTCATCTTCACTGGCGCACCCCAATGCGCGCCGACCGGATGGCCGCAGCGGCCGATATTCGAATACCGTCTGGAACAGAGATTGATTGGTCTAGTCCGCCGATGAGGTACAAGTTCATGCGAGATCGCGATGAGTTAGATGCGGCCGATCCGGAGTTCGACGAACTCGGATTCTCGACGCGTGCTATCCACCAACCGGTCGACCTGTCATTGAACCGTCCCGCTCAATTGGTCAGAGAAATCAGCGGTGCAGACAACAACGCCCACTCTGCGACGGACATGCTCGAGAAGACATTGGCTCGCCTCGAAGGAGCCGAGGCCGGCTTGGTCCTTTCATCAGGGTTGGCCGCCTTCAATATGCTCGCACTGGCGCTTCTCTCCGAAGGCGACGAGATGATTGTCCACAGACAAGTTTGTACCGATACGGCCGCTCTGATGGAGAAGACGCTAACGCGGGCCGGCATCACAATGGTCCCGGTTGATCTGTCGCTTCCGGCAAACATCTACCGTGCGGTGACACCTCGAACGCGTCTCATTTATTTTGATACGCCGACAAATCCTCTCGGCGACATCCTCGACATTGCTGCAATCGCAAAATGCGGTCGCTCCTGCGGCCTCAAGATCGTCGTTGACAGCACATTCGCTTCGCCAGCCTTGCAGCGCCCGATTGAGCACGGCGCCGATATTGTCCTGCAATCACTTACCAAATACATCAACGGTCATGGCGACACACTCGGCGGCGCCCTGCTGGGAGACACCGCAACCATTCAAAAACTACGGGAAACCAGCCTTCGTTTTCCTGAGGCGAACGTGATTTCACCGCAGGCTTCGTTCCTCATCCTTCGTGGCGTGAAAACACTTGCTCTCAGGATGGATCGGCACAGTTCCGCCGCCCATGCGATCGCGCTGACATTGGAAACCCATCCGGCAGTGGCGTGGGTAAGATATCCCTTTCTTCCATCTCACCCGAACCATTCAATCGCTCGCAGGCAGATGTCAGGTGGCTCGGGAATGTTGGCTTTCGGCCTTCGTGCGGGCAGGGATGGTGCCACGGCGATGATCAGCAGACTGCGGCTTATACAGTCGGGCGTCAATCTGGCAGAGGTCGGCAGCCTCATATGCCATTCGGCCCGCCTCACCAGCACCCGCCACCTGTCCCTTTCAGGAGGCGGTCTTTGCGACGCGCTTGGAGATGACGTCATCCGCTGCTCCGTCGGCCTGGAGGATGCCGAGGATCTTATCGAAGACATCCTGGAGGCTCTGGATTTTGGCTGAGCGTTTGTCTTGCCCGACCACGCGAGCCAAGGCGGGGGGAATTGTTTGCGGCTGAAAACGGGGCGACTTCCTTGAAGGCAAGCTATTTTGCGCCCGGCTCCTTGAGAAGGCGATAGAGGTGGGCCCGGCTGATACCGAGCAATTCAGCGGCACGGCTCCTGTTACCGCGCGTTTGTTTGAGAGCGGAGCGGATCTCCGCGTCCGTTTGGGATCGGATCCTGTCTTTGAGTGGTGGCGTTGCGTCTGGCTCCGCCGGGGTTGAGGAAACCTCCTGGGCAGAAATAGCGAGTGTCCCGGTAATGATCATTCGCGTCAGCGCGTTTTCGAGCTCGCGCACGTTTCCCGGCCAGGCGTATCCGATCAACAGATTGCGATCGTGATCGGTCAGGTTTGGTGTGGGCTTACTCAGCCGACCTGCGATGCGCGCAAGCAAGCACTCGGCAAGGTGTGGGATATCGTTCCTATGCCGCAGGGGAGGGACGTTGATCGGCAAAACATTCAGCCGGTGATACAGGTCCTCGCGAAAGCGGCCCACCTTCACCAGGTCAAGAAGAGCTTTATTGGTCGCGCAGACGATACTCAAGTCGATACTGACCGGATTGGTACCGCCGACACGTACCATTTCGTTCATCTGCAGAACGCGCAGCAAACTGCCCTGAAGGGCGAGCGGCATGTCGCCGATCTCGTCCAGGAAAAGCACGCCGCCTGTGGCAAGTTCAAACTTGCCCGGTTTGCCCTGGCTGCGAGCGCCCGTGAAAGCACCGCCTTCGTATCCAAAGAGCTCGGCTTCAATCAGCTCGCTGGGAATGGACGCGCAGTTGACCCACACAAAGGGTCCACTACGCCTGTCCGACAGTGCATGAAGGGCATGCGCGGCCAGTTCCTTGCCCGCGCCGGTCTCGCCACAAATCATCACAGGCAAATCATACGCAGCGGCCACCTTGATGGCGTCACGATAGGAATCCATCAACTCACCCGTGCCGATGATGTCATTCAGGCTGAACTTCGATTGCCACGCTCTAGGACGTTGCGGAATGGCGAGTTCCGCTTTCGATATGCGGCTGTAGGTCTTCTTCAAGGCATCATAGTCAGAGAAGAGGGCAAGCCCGACCGCGCCGATGATCTTGCCGTCCCGGTGCACTGGTACTTGCTTCGTTACCAGTTTATGGCCACGAACCTCGAGCGGATAACCGACATGGGTGCCGATCCCGCGTGCAACGAAATGAAGCTTGGTCTGTGGCCCAACCACATCGGTTATGTGGCGCCCGAGGAAGTCATCGGCCTCACCGCCGAGCAGCCTGCAGTAGGGCTCATTGATCAGGACGATTGTCCCTGCTGTATCGACGGCGACGAGGCAGTCTGAGACATGATCGAGCACGAGACGGAGGAACCCGGCTTCTTCCGATGAACCTGCGAACCACTCCGGAAGCGTCATCTCAGCCTGACCTGGTTGGTACCCCGATGAAATTGCGTCGCTGTCACTCTACCGACTAATCGTCTCTAAAGCGAGACAATATGTGTCTCTATTAGGTGACGGTATTTGCGAGAGACTGACGGGCAAGTGTTTGTCGAGCGGCGATGGACCTTCGAAATTTGCTCATGTTTCCAGCTCGTTGAGTGATGGTGACCCTCCAAAACCGCTAACTGGCCCGCCCCTTGCGATGCTCCCGGTGTAGAAACCAAAAGGGGAGCAGAAATAATGCATATCGAAACCAAGACAATCGGCGATACGGTTGTGCACGTGTCGGGCGCCGGTTTGCCGCTTGTGTTCGTGCACGGGTTCACGACCACAGCCCAATTCTGGCGGGAGCAAATTGAGGCGTTCTCGTCCCGTTACAGGGTCATCCGCATCGATCTTCCAGGACACGGTGTATCGCCACGACCGGAGGGACGCAGCTACACAATCGCGGCCTTCGCAAATGATATCCTGGCGGTCTATCGTGCACTCGAAATCGACGAAGCCATTCTCGTCGGCCTCTCAATGGGAGGAACGGTGGTGCAGACCTTTACCCTGTCCCACCCCGAGCGTGTCCTCGCGCTTGTGCTTGTCGGGGCAACGCCCCACGGACTTGGCGCGGATGTCAATGTCGACAATGTTCTCAAGGCCATCGATGACCTCGGCGTTGTCCAGGCGAGCCAGAATGTCATCGAGCGCTCGTTCGGCCGTACAGCCGGCAGAGACCTTGTCGAATTTGCCAGACAAGAGGTTGCCCAAACGCCGGCTTTTGTTGCACGGGAGGCGATCGCCTCACTCAATGCGTCGGACAGCCGGGCCAATCTTCACGATATCGGCGTCCCCACGCTGGTCGTGGTCGGCACTGAGGACATCATCACGCCACCCGGAGAATCCGTTGTTCTCGCAGAGGGTATTCCGGAAAGCCGGCTTGAGGTTATAGCGGACGCGGGTCATTTCCCGATGCTCGAGCAGCCGCGGGTCTTCAACCATGTCCTCGAGAGCTTTCTCAAGGACTGCGATAGTCGTTTTTCTCGGTCGAGCGGCACAGGCCTCTCGCGTCAAATCGTTTGAGTGGGAGGCTCACATGTCTGTTCAAGAGATGACTTCACAGATCAAGCCAAAAGCGCACGATCTGGACCGCAACACGAAACGGACCGTTTTTGCGGCCGCGCTCGGAACCGTTTTCGAATGGTACGACTTCTTTATCTACGGCTCCCTTGCCGCCTTCTTCAGTACGCTGTTCTTCCCGAAGGGCAACGAGACGGCCGCCTTGCTCGCAGCCCTGGCGACCTTCGGCGCGGGCTTCGTCCTTCGGCCTTTTGGTGCAATCGTCTTTGGCAGGCTCGGTGACCTTGTTGGCCGGAAGAAGACCTTCCTTGTAACCATGCTGGTCATGGGTCTTGCCACGGCGGCCATCGGTCTGCTGCCGACATACGATTCCATCGGCTGGGCAGCGCCGGCTTTGCTGGTCGGGCTGCGCCTGCTGCAGGGGTTGGCGGTTGGCGGCGAGTTTGGGGGCGCGGTGACCTACGTTGCGGAGCATTCAGACAGCGATCGGCGGGGGCTCACGACAAGCTGGATTCAGATCACCGCAACGCTTGGTTTATTCTTGTCGCTGATCGTGATCGTTCTTTGCCGGTCCTCGTTGTCGGCGGAGGATTTTGCGAGCTGGGGATGGCGCATACCCTTCATCGGTTCAATCCTGCTTTTGATCCTGTCGCTCTATATCCGCCTGAAGCTACACGAGTCGCCGGTCTTCCAGGAAATGAAGGCGCAGGGGAAAGGCTCGAAGAACCCGATCGCCGAGACCTTGGGTGACCGCAAGAACCTGCGCCTTGTGCTGGTAGCGATCTTCGGCGTCGTCGCCGGGCAGGCGGTCATCTGGTACACGGGCCATTTCTACAGCCTGTATTTTATGACGACGATACTAAAGCTGACCCAGGATCAGGCAAACTTCTACATGCTCGTTGCCCTTACGCTCGGCACCCCGTTCTTTCTGTTCTTCGGTTGGCTTTCCGACAGGATCGGACGCAAGTGGATCGTCGTGACGGGATGCGCCTTGTCGGCCCTGCTGATCATGCCGCTTTTCCAAGCACTGGCGACCTATGGCAATCCTGTGCTGACAGAGTTCCGCGCCAAAACGTCCGTGGTACTGGTGGGTAATGACTGCAACCACGACCAGTCCTTTATCGGACAATTGTTCCGGCCGCAGGCAACGACGGAATGCCAGAAGGTGAAGGCGCTGCTGACTGGGCGTGCCGTTCCTTACACCGTGAAGGTCGATGCAGAACCTCTCCGAATCCAGATCAACAGTGGCGAGGCTAAAACCCTGAATGAGGGCGAACTCGTTGCCGCCCTGACGGAAGTGGGGATGCCGGCGGCAAATGCCCCGGTCCAGCCGAATGGTCCCATGGTCGTCCTTGTCCTCTTTGCCTTGGTCTTCCTGGCGACAATGGTCTACGGACCGCTCGGGGCGCTTCTGGTCGAACTCTTTCCCGTTCGGATACGCTACAGCGGTGTTTCGGTTGCCCTGCAACTCGGCAATGGATGGATCGGCGGATTTGCGCCTTTCGTGGCAACGGCAGTTGTGCTCACGACAGGAAATATCTTCGGCGGGCTCTGGTACACAGTAGCCTTTGCCGGCTTGACGTCAGTGATTGGTGCACTTCTCCTTCCGGAAACGCGAGGGCGCGATCTGAACACATAATCTTTACAACGAGGGGCGCCCCGCGCAGGGGACTTCGGTGAATATGGCTCCCGCCCCACTGCCTTGAAAACCGCATCGAAAGTCCGGGCACTTGTCCGGACTTTTCTGTCATGGGACGGGCATGACAACCCGACGAAATCGTGGCTTGCAGATTATCATCTTCCGGACAAGCTTAACCGCTGAGATCGACGGCGTGCATCGCAAGTACGCCCGAGATCTCCTGGCCGATGATCGGGCGACACAGTTGAGGCTTGGCTACACGCACCACACCAGGACCCCGGCCCGTTGCGCCAACGGTCTGTTAAGCGGTTAAATGGAATTTTGCAAATCTGGGGACCATTCCAGGTTAAAAACGGGAGTTCATTGAAATTGACTACAATAAAATCATACCCTGCCTACGTTTTAAGCATGCAGTTTATTTAAGCAGCAGCCGCGGTAAAGTACGAAAATTTGGCGGTTTCTGCTGTTATTTTGGCCGGAAATGCATGCCTTGGCCCTATTGCGCTATTGGCCGGTTTTACCTGTAATGCGCCTCAAGCAAGCCTAGCGGCTCGCCACTAATAGTACCTCTAAATCGAGAACTGGCTGAAATCGAACCCGCTTTAAGCGAGACGGCGAAGCTATGCAAACACGGAGCAAGCGGCAATGTCGAAGTTGAAAACCACAATCCTGACGGGTTTTTTGGGCGCGGGAAAGACAACCCTGCTGAACCGGATTTTGAGCTTGGGAAGCGCCGAGCGTGTCGCCGTCATCGTCAACGAGTATGGGGAGGTCGGGATAGATGGACAACTCGTCGTTCAGACCAAGGATGAAATCGTCGAGCTCAACAATGGTTGCATTTGCTGCACGGTCCGGGACGATCTTATCGCCGCCATCCGCAGCCTGCTCGCATCTGGACGACCAATCGACCGTTTCATAATCGAAACCTCTGGGCTGGCCGACCCAGCCCCGGTCATACAATCGTTCATTCTCGACGAGGTTCTATCGGCAAGGCTTGAGCTCGATGCGATCGTGACAGTTGTCGACGCGCGTCACATATCGCGCCAGCTCTCGCAGGAGGAGGCGGTCGAGCAGATCAGTTTCGCCGACGTCCTCTTGCTCAACAAGATCGATCTTGAAGACGAATATCGTTTGATCGAAATCGAACAAGACCTGTCGAGGCGCAACCCACTGGCCCGGATCATCCGCACAAGTTCCTGCGACGTGGAACTGGCCGACGTCCTGGGGATCGGCGCCTTCGACCTCAAGAACATTCTAGCGATCGATCCGAACATTCTGGACGAACATGCCCACGAGCACGACCAGACGATCGGCTGCGTCGCTATCCGCGACTACGAGGCTCTCGACCCGGCCGCCCTCAATCGATGGCTCACCCGACTTGTCCAGGAGATCGGTACCGATCTTTTCCGCATGAAGGGCGTGTTGAACTTCGCCGGCGAGGCGCGGCGATACGTCTTCCATGGCGTCCATATGACCCTGGAAGGACGCCCAGGCAAGATCTGGCAGCCATCCGAGGCTCGCCTGAGCGACTTGGTCTTTATCGGTCGCAATCTCGACGAACGCAGCCTACGCGAGGGTTTCAGAAGCTGCCTTGCCAATCCGCATGCGCTCGCTTCCTGACCCCTTCATTCCGGAAATGCCACTTGTCCATCAAGGAGACCAATCATGCCCCCTCTAATTGCCGCAATGATCAGCCTTGGCGTCCTGGGCGCGATCGATACCTACGTTACTGCAACCGTATTTCCCGTTCCCGTCTGGGTGACGTTCATCGCCTGGGCTTCCTTCTTCGCTTGTGGCGGTGGCCAGCGCGGACTGGTCAAAAGCATTGTTTCGAACTGGACGGGCATCATGATCGCTACGATCACGCTCCTAATCATCCAGTTCGGACCAGCCTATCCAATCTTCGCTGCCGTCCTGGTCGGTCTCGGCACGTCGGCAATGGTACTTGCTTCCTCCATTCCGATCCTGAGCTTCACTCCAGCGATCGTCTTTGGCTTCGCCTCCTTCGTTGGCACGACGGCCGCCACCAACACCACCGTTGTGACCTCCGGCATCAATCATCCAACACTCGTCGCGATGGCCGCCATGCTGCTTGGGGGCGTCTTCGGGTTGCTCTCCGAAATGGGCACCAATCTCCTGGCGGCCAAGAAGCCGATCACCGCCTAATTCCGTAACGCAGAAAGGACAACGTCATGAAACTGCAACACTATCTAGGCGGGCTTGAGGGTCTAGGCCCGGTGAGCACCGAAACTCGCGTTTTCGTCGAGACCTGGGAAACCCGCATCTTCGGCATCCATACGGCTATGATGGCGCTTTCCTCGCAACTGCCACTTCCCCCGACACCGTCCAAATTCACGACTGTTTGGACATGGGCGGACCTTCGAAAGGGTGCCGAATCCCTGAACCCGTTCGATTATTTCAAATTCCGCTATTACGAAAAATGGCTCGGCGGCATTTCCGGCTACTTCATCGACAACGGATATATCACCGCGGACGAACTCGACGCGTTGACGGAAGAATATTATAGCGATCCGTCGAAGTCGGTTCCTGCCGCCGGCGACGCGGCCATCGACAACCGGGTGGTGCAATATCTCGTCGAAGGCGACAGCCCGAAGCGCGACACCAATGTGTCTTTTGATTTCGCGGTCGGCGACTTGGTTTCAATCAAGAACGTTCCCTCCATCGAGCACACCAGACTTCCGGGCTTTCTCCGCAACAAGAGCGGCACCGTCGAGACTGTCTACGATGGAGCTTACGTCTACCTCTGCGATACAGGGACCGACGGCGTCGGCGCTGCAATGCCCGTCTACTGCATTCGGTTCGAACCGGAAGACCTCTGGCCCGGCAACACTGAGAAAAACTTCAGTCTCTACGCCGATCTGTATTCGCACTACGTCGAAGCGCCTGCGGCAGCATCTGCCAAACAGGCTGCTTGACCCGCCATCCAATAGGAGCACACATCACATGATCGACCGCTTTCAATATCGCGAGGATCGCGAAGCCTACAGCGCCGCGCGGGTCAAGGCTCTCGAAGCCCTGCTGATCAAAAAGGGCATTATAACGGACAAGACCGTCGACACGGTCCTCGACTTCTTCGAAACGAAGATGGGACCCTTCAACGGTGCAAAGATCGTCGCCCGAGCCTGGGTTGACCCGTCCTTCAAAGATCGGCTCGTGACAGACACGCCGGCGGCGATCGCCGAACTCAATCTGCCCGAGGGCATGGCAGGCGCCGAGGGCGAGCATATGCGTGCCGTCGCGAACTCGCCGGATGTGCACAACCTTATCATATGCACACTTTGCTCCTGCTATCCCTGGCCGGTCTTGGGGCTGCCTCCCTACTGGTACAAGGATCCCACCTTTCGCAGCCGCGCCGCCCGCGAACCACGCGCTGTCCTGGGCGAGTTCGGACTCCCGGTCCCCGAGGCCATCGAAATCAAGGTGTGGGATTCCAGTGCGCAAATCCGCTGGTTCGTCGTTCCTGAACGTCCCGTTGGCACAGAAGGAATGACGGAAGCGGAGCTTGAGGCGCTCGTTACTCCCGAGGCTATGATGGGCGTCGCCATCGCCAAGGCCGCGTGAGGCCGTCGACGATGTTGACCCAGTTCGAGCACTTCGCAGTCACCGAGATGATGGGGAAGACTGACAATCCGCCTCGCGCCAACGGGTCTCTCTGCTTCGGTTCGCAATGGGAGCGGTCCTCGTTCGGAATGGCCCTGGCGCTCGCCAAGAACGGCATTTTTGAGTGGGATGATTTTCGCGACGAACTCATCTCGACGATCAAGGCCTGGGAGGATGCCCATCCTGTCGATCGCTCGACATGGAACTACTACGACCAGTTCCTGGCGGCGCTCGAGAAGGCAGTCGTCAAGGCTGGCATCATCGATCCCGAAGAGATCCGGGCCGTGCTCGCGGGCTGATCAAAAACAGCAACAGATACTTCGCAAAGGGCACGCCGCCCGTCTCGAAAGGTACGAAAAATGTCAGTATCGGCAACTTCAAACATCTCGACGCCCATCATAGCGAACTCCGCAGCCAGAATTCTTCAGGCGGCGATGGCCTTGTGCTTTGGCGCGATCATCGTCGGCTTTGTAGGGTTTTCCCATATCGAGATCGTTCACAACGCAGCGCATGACGCCCGTCATGCCAATGCCTTTCCTTGCCACTGAGGGCCTCTAAAATGTCTTTGTTTCGCTCCATCGTTTTTACCGCTGCCCTTACCGGCGTCATCGTTGGTGTGTCCGTAAGCGCGGTTCAGTTTGCCGGCACAAGCCAGTTGATCGCCAAGGCGGAGATCTACGAAAAAGCGGGCGACGTGGAGCCCGAGGCGATCACCAAGTCCCCCATGGCGGATGCCCACGTCCATGAAGCTGGTCACGATCACGAAGAAGGCGCCTGGGAACCCGCAGACGGGTTTGAACGAATGGCGTTCACGGTGGCCGCCAACATGCTGACCGCGATTGGATATGCGCTGGTGCTGTGCGGCCTTATCGCGACGCGCGGAAAACCCGTAACGTGGCGCGAAGGCCTGCTTTGGGGATTGGCAGGGTTCGCATGCGTAATGCTCGCTCCCATGCTGGGTCTGCCGCCCGAACTGCCAGGGACACCCTCTGCTCCGCTTGGTGACCGGCAACTCTGGTGGATCGGAACCGCCCTGGCGACTGCCGCGGGCATCGGACTGATCGCGTTCAAGCGTAAGCCATGGGCGGCCCTGATTGCCATCGCGCTGATCGCCGCGCCTCATTTGATTGGCGCCCCTGCAGCGCCAGAAGGGACGCACGCGCTGGCTCCGGAAGCTCTCGAGCGTCAATTCGTTGCCGCGGCAGTCATGACCAGCCTCGTGTTCTGGGCGCTCCTGGGCTCGTTGAGCGGGACACTCTTCAACCGCTTCGAACGCGCGACGTGAGCAACGATATGATCTGGAGGGACGACCTCGATGCACTGCAGTTTGCCGCCGGAAATGGTGGCAACTGCATCGTTCATCGCCGAGCATTCCGTGCACTATTGTTCAAACCCCCAGTGCAGCAAGACTGCGTCGAATTCTATGAACAGAACGACGTCGCATTTGAGGCGGCAGCCAAGGCGAAGATCGACAAGGGGGATGTCCATGAGGGATGTAACTTCCACCTCAACAGCAGGCAGATACGACGCAGCCTGACGCGAGGGAACTGGCAGCGATCTTGCATGACCAATTTGGCGAATGACAAACCAGGAGACTAAAGCCCATGCGAATCGTCATCCTCGCGCCACCCGGCGTGCAGTCACTCGACATCGTTGGTCCCGCCGAGGTCTTCTGGGAGGCGGCAAGACGATTGGGCGACATGGACGCTTACGATATCCAAATCATGTCGACTGGCGCCCCTTCCGTGACGGGAACGGGCCAGTTGCGGTTCATGGCCGATCGGACAATCTTCGATGAGGACGAGGATATCGACACCCTACTCGTAGCAGGCGACCCGGCCTTCTTCGAAATCGACCCAGCCGTCATTGCCTGGCTCCAGCGTCGAGTACCGACGGCCAGACGGTTCGGATCGATCTGCACTGGAGTGTTCCTGCTCGCCGCCGCCGGTCTTCTCGACGGAAAAAGGGTCACCACGCATTGGGAATGCGCCGCGAAGTTCAGCGACGAATATCCCGATATCGATCTGGACGCCGACGCCATCTACGTGCGCGACGGGTCTCTGATAACGGCTGCCGGTGTCACGGCAGGTATCGATCTCGCATTGTCGCTCGTCGAGGAAGATCATGGCAAGGACACCGCAATGATCGTTGCGCGCTACATGGTCATGTTCATGAAAAGACCTGGCGGACAGTCGCAGTTCAGTGCATATCTCGTCGGCCAGATGTCGGAAACGACCCTGATCCAGAAGGCCCAGGAGTACGTTTTGTCGAATTTGAACCGCGACCTCGACGTGGAGAGTCTTGCCCACGAGGTCGGCATGAGCACCCGGAACTTCGCTCGGGTCTTCCGTAAGGAGCTCGGCTTCACGCCGGCGGAATTCGTTGCAGCCGCCCGCACGGACGCTGCGAGACGACTGCTGCAGGACACCACGCAGCCGCTCTTGAGGATCGCTACGACTTGCGGCTTCGCGGACGTGAATGCTATGCGCCGGGTCTTCGCCAAAACCATCGGCGTAAGTCCGAATGACTACAGGAGCCGTTTCCAGACATCGTCGAAGCCATCGCAAACCATGCCTATTGGCGATGCTAAAGGGCACCCGCAGAGGGCTCTCGCGATGGAGATAGCGTTAGCTACCTCCCATCCTGGCGCGGTCAGCGGGCGAGGAGCGCGAGCGGTTTGAGTTCGAGTCTGTGGCATTGAATTTCTTCACACACCAACCGACCCAGGATGATCGGAATGTCCGGGCCAACCGCCCCCCGAATGGCAGCGACGACCTGGCTTGCGAACCGTGACCGCTCCTTGATCGTCGCACCACCATAGCGATCGGTACGGCAGTTGGTGCCTGACCATAAACGAACGATATTCGAACCCTGTTGACCCGCAACGCTCAATCATCGGTTCAAACGGGTCTCACACCGGAATTGGGCCGTAGGTCTTGACGTTTTCCATGGACACGCAGGTGCGGAAACTTTTGACGTTGCCCGCGTCGAAAAACAACCTCCGCGTGACCTCATTGTACTCTGCCATGTCCTTCACGTTGAGGATCAGGATGAAGTCCATCTCGCCAGTGACGTAATAGCACTGCTGAACCTGTGGACACCGGTTGAAGCGATCCTTCATTGCATCCAGCAGGTCCAACCGTTCATTCTCGGTGGTGACATGGACGATGATCGTCAGCGGCCGCCCGACGGCAGTCTCGTCCAGCACCGCAATATCCTGTCGGATGACTTTTGTTTCGCGCAGATGCTGAAGTCGGCGTGCGACCGCGGGAGGCGACAGCCCAATTTTCTCTGCGATGACGCGTTGAGACGCATGGTTGTCCTGCTGCACCATGCGCAGGATTTTCACATCGAAGTCATCGAGCTCAACTGCGATAGATCGAACCATGTTTCCCCTCGTTCGCGCAAACTTCTTGCAAAGACTATGTGAAATGAGAGCGCAAATAAAGGTCGTTCCGCAATATTGTCTCGCAATCGACGAACGAGGCGGCCATGATCCATTTCCATTCTCCCGACCACGACCTTCTAACCGAGTCCGACAAGGTGCTTCTCGGCGCTGCGGCGCCGAACCTTGTACGCCCCTACCTCAGCCTCTGGCGAAACGAACGTTCAACGCCGCTGATCTTGCTGCCAGAGATCGCGCAGGCAACCGAAGTGGCGACGGTCGTAATGAAGGACGAGGGACAGCGGTTAGGTCTCGGCAGCTTCAAGGCTCTTGGCGGGGCATATGCGGTGATGACCCTTTTTAAGCGCATGCTGGAGGCGCATCTCGAAGACAACATCTCCATCGCGCAGCTCATCTCTCCAGCAGCTCGTGGATTCGCGGCATCGATTACGTTCTGCTGCGCCACCGATGGAAACCATGGGAAGTCGGTGGCCGCCGGTGCGCGCATTCTCGGTTGCCGTTCGGTCATCTTTGTCCATGAGGGGGTGACAACCGCCCGCGCTGCGGCGATCGGCGCGGATGAAATCGTGCGTGTCAAGGGCAACTACGACATGTCTGTCGATGAAGCCGAACGGGTCAGCAAGGAGCGCGGTTGGGTGCTCGTTTCAGATACATCGTGGGAGGGTTACGAGGAGATCCCATCGTTGGTGGCGCAGGGGTATACGATTCTCGCTGAAGAGGCCTTGGATCAGATTGAAGAACTTAACATCGATCCGCCAACCCATGTGTTTCTACAGGCAGGGGTCGGTGGCTTTGCGAGCAGTATTTCGCTCCATCTCAGTGAGGCGCTTGGACACGAGAACATAAAGACGATTGTCGTCGAACCTGACCGTGCAGCCTGCCTGTTCATGTCTGCAAAGGCCGGACGGCTCTCTTCGTTTTCTCCCACCGAACCAACCATCATGGCCATGCTTGAGTGCTACACGCCGTCTCTGGTCGCCTGGCGGATCCTGAACGCAATCGCAACCGCCTTCGCCACAGTTTCGGAAGAGGAGGCGAAGGACGCCATGCGCAAGCTGGCCTTTCGAGAACAGCCTATTGTCGCGGGCGAAAGTGGTTGCGCCGGGCTGGCGGGGCTGCTGGCCGTTGCCGGTGATCCAGAGGTGCGCAGGAGACTTGGCCTCAACGATAGTAGCCGCGTCCTCCTCATCAACACGGAAAGTGCAACCGATCCAGCTTCTTACGAAAACATAGTCGGTTCAACCGCTGATGAAGTGCTTCGGAACGTTGCCAACCATTCAAGCTGATATGCCAAATCCCAATCAAACCAACCTATAGAAAGGGAACAAAAATGAGCGCCATCAACATTCCCCAGCGCGGCTTTTCGCCAAAAGAATTCGAGACCCGCGTCGAGCGCGCAAGACAGATCATGCACAGGCACAAGTTCGATGCGCTGCTGGTCTCTTCGCCGCCAAATGTCCGCTACTTCACGGGATTTGACTCCCAGTTCTGGGAAAGCCCGACCAGGCCGTGGTTCGTTGTCGTTCCGCTCGAAGGTGATCCGGTAGCCGTCATCCCGGAAATCGGGGCGCCAGAAATGGCGCTGACCTGGATGAAAGATATTCGCACCTGGCAAGCTCCGAATCCCGAGGATGACGGCATCTCTCTGCTCAAATCGACGATCGAAAGCTTTCCACGGCGCTATGGTCGCATTGGTGCGGAGCTTGGCCGCGAGATGGCGCTGCGCATGCCTGTGTCGGATCTGCTTAGGTTGCGCGATACCCTCGCGCTTGAGATCGCCGATGGATCGCCCTGCATCTGGGAAATCCGCATGGTCAAGACCCCGGCGGAAATCGACCACATCCATTACATTTGCCAAATTGCAAGCGATGCTTACGAGGCCCTCCCCGCGAGTATTTCGATCGGCGAGAGCGAACGCGAGATCGCCCGAAAGTTACGGATTGACATTGCCCGCCGTGGTGCGGACGCCACCCCATTCATGCCGGCGATCTCCGGACCAGGCGGCGTGTCGCAGATCGTGTGTGGGCCCCACGACCGTCTGATCCAGGCGGGTGACGTCCTTTTTATCGATACAGGTTCAACATTTGACGGGTACTTCTGTGACTTCGATCGGAACTACGCGATCGGCAGCATCTCCGATGAAGCGAAACGCGTTCACGACGCCCTTTGGCTGGCGACGGAGGCCGGAATCGCTGCGGCTGTGCCTGGCGCGAAGACCGACGACGTGTTCCGCGCCATGGCGAAGATCATCGACGATGCCGGTGCCATCGGCAACAACGTCGGCCGCCTTGGCCACGGGTTGGGATTGCAGTTGACCGAACCGCCTTCCCATAGGCTCGGTGATGGCACCGTGATCGTCGAGAATATGGTGCTGACCATCGAACCCGGAATGGAATACGCACCAGGGAAAATGATCGTCCACGAAGAGAACATCGCCATCACCAAGGACGGACCGCGGCTCCTTACCAAGCGCGCCCCGCGGGAGATGCCAACAATCCGCTAAGAGTTTCGGGAGGGAAAACGGAGGAGGACTGCTTCAACACCGCGCGGATGGTCCGCACGGGAAACACAAAAAAGGGGAATAAAATGCACAAGAAAATTATTTCGGCCGTCGTAGTGGCATTCACCGCATTGGCCACAATGACCGCAAGTGGATCGTCTGCGGCAGCGCGAAACCTCAAGACGATTACCGAGGGGACTTTGCTGGTCGGCTCGGACCAGGTGTACCCGCCTTACGACTATCTTGAGGATGGTGTGACGAAGGGCTTTGACGCCGATGTCATGGCTATCATAGCGCCGAAGCTAGGTGTGGAAGTGACGTTTATGGATACGCGCTTTGCCAGTCTCATCCCGGGTCTTCAGGCAAACCGCTTTGATATGATCGCGTCTGCGCTCTATGTCACGCCTGCGCGCGCCAAAGTGGTTGATTACATCGCTTATGCCAAAACGGGCGGCTCGTTGATGGTGCGCGCCGACGACACCTTCGAACCAAAGACACCGGAAGACCTTTGCGGCAAGCGGGTGGCTAACCTCAAGGGCGCGGCCTGGGTGCCCGAACTGCAGAAGGTTTCGCAAGAGACATGCGGTTCCAACCCAATCGACGTCAAGGAGTTCGCAACGTCGGCCGAAGCAGCGCAAGCACTCCTGTCGCGCGGCGCCGATGTCGTGTTCGACGATGCCGGTGTATCAAAAGCGGCATTGGTTGCATCGGGTGACCGACTGAAGATCACGTCCTCTAAAATTCTCTTTCCGGTCATCATGGGACTGGCGGTGAAGAAAGGCAATGATCAGTTGCTTGCCGGACTCAAAGAGGCGTTCGAGCCGCTGAAATCGAGTGAGGAATACAAGGCGATTCTCGCCAAATACAACCTTGATCTCCCGACCGATGCCGAAATCGCCTCTGCGTTGACCGAGGCCAAGTAACCTCACTCCGTCCCGGGTCGCCTTGGCGGCTCGGGCATCCTCTGTTGGAAACTGAAGATATGGCTTTCGATTGGTCTTACACAGTCGGGCTCCTGTGGAGCCGCGACTTTTGGAATGCGACCTTGCTGGTCGTCGAGCTCAGCGTTGCGACATGGGTGCTAGCCGTAGTCCTTGGCTTTTTCGTCGCCCTTGCCGACCGCTCCGGCCTCATGGTTGTGAGGCGCGCTGCTGCACTATACGTCTGGTTCTTTAGAAGCCTTCCGCTTCTCGTGCTGCTAATCTTTGTCTACAACCTGCCCCAGGCCTTTCCCTCGACGTCGGCTCTCCTCTCGATCCCCTTCGTTGCGGGGCTCTTGGCCATGGTGCTGAGCGAGACGGCGTACATCGCGGAAATTCACCGCGGCGCTCTTGTTTCGGTGGGAAAGGGCCAGTACGAGGCGGGTCGCGTCCTTGGCCTCTCACGGGCTGGAATCCAGCGCCTGATTGTGATCCCACAGGCACTGCGTATTGCTCTTCCCTCGCTTGGTAACGAGTTCGTATCGATCGTAAAGCTGACATCACTCGTGTCGGTCATTTCGCTCGCTGAAATCCTCCTGGTCGGTCAACGCTACTACACCCAAAACTTCAAGGTCATCGAAACGATGGTGGCCGTCGCCTTCTACTATATCCTGATCGTCACCGTTTTTGATACCGGACTGAAGGCACTCGAACGGCGGCTGGACTTTTCCAGACGCTTGGCCGAGCTAACCACGGAGGATGTGGCATCGAACGGCGAGATTGCAGAAGAAATCGGCACCGACAGTCCGCCAGCGTCCAGGCAGCCTGCCATCCGGCTAGAGCGCGGTGGCAAGTCATTCGGTATTTATCCGGTCTTCCAGGATCTGAACCTTGCCGTGAAACCCGGTGAAGTTGTCTCCATTATCGGACCGTCAGGATCTGGGAAAACCACACTCATTCGCTCACTGAACGGACTCGAAACGCTTGAGCACGGCGTGGTCTATCTCGAAGAGAAACCCTTCCTTGCGGGGTCGAAAGAGAAGCTCGCCAAATCACTCCGTCATGTCAGCAGCGACGCACTCCGGATTGGAATGGTTTTCCAGAACTTCAATCTCTTCCCGCACCGCACAGCGCTTGAGAACGTCATGATCGGCCCCCTGTATCACAAGCGCGCAAGTGCTTCGGAGCTTCGGCAGGAAGCGCGGACCATGCTCAACGATGTCGGAATGCTTGTCCACGAGAACAAGTATCCGCATCAACTTTCCGGAGGCCAGCAACAGCGCGTCGCCATAGCGCGCGCGCTCGCAATGCACCCGTCGATTCTCTTGTTCGACGAACCCACATCCGCGCTTGATCCCGAAACCGTCGGCGAAGTGCTCCGGATCATGGCCGCGCTGGCGCGATCGGGTCGGACTATGGTGATCGTCACACACGAGATGAAGTTTGCAATGGAGGTCTCCGACCGAGTCGTCTTTATGGAGAAAGGACGGATCGTGTTTGACGGATCTCCGGCGCTACTGGCCGAGCGAAGGAGAGAGGACGGTCGACTGGCGGAATTTGTCCGCATCTAAGGGAGTAATGATGGCAGCGCGGGCGATTTCAGATGAACAAAAGCTGGCTGAGGCAACAACGCTTCACGCCGATACCAAAGGTCAAATATGAGCGATATCTCAGTTGATGGGGACCGTCTCCTAATGCGTCTCAAGGAGCTTGGAAATATCGGACGTGACGCTGGTGGGCGACTTGTCCGGCTTGCCGGATCTGACGGCGACAAACTTGGGAGAGACCTCTTCGTTTGCTGGCTCAGCCAAGCAGGTCTCGACGTTGCAGTCGACCGTATCGGAAATATCTTTGGTATATGGCGCCCGGCCGGAACTGAAGACTGCCAGCCCCTCATGCTTGGTTCACATATCGACACCGTCATCAATGCCGGTATTTACGATGGATGCTACGGCGTTGTCGCCGGGCTTGAAGTAATACAGGCCCTCAAGGCGGCAAATTTTCGGCCGATACGTCCAATAGCGGTTGCAGCCTTCACCAATGAGGAGGGTGTGCGGTTCGCACCTGACATGATGGGGTCGCTGGTCTATGCCCGGGGCTTGGACGTGGATGCCGCGCTCTCGACGGTCGGCACCGATGGAGCGATCCTCGGCGAGGAACTCAAACGCATCGGTTACGCTGGAGCGGAAGCGCCCGGGTTCCTGAAGCCCTTTGCCTACGTAGAGCTTCACATTGAACAGGGCCCTGTCCTGGAAAGGGAGGGTATCGCCCTGGGAGCGGTGGAGAACCTGCAAGGTATCTCCTGGCAAAGGATTACGGTTGAGGGCACCGCCAACCACGCCGGGACAACCCCAATTAACATGCGGGCGGATGCGGGCTACGGAGCCGCCCGTATCATTGCCTATCTTCGCGAACGTGCCCGTTCTTCAGCTACCCCCACGGTTGCGACGGTCGGCTGCCTCGAACTCGAACCCAATGCGATCAACGTCATTCCGTCTCGCGCTACGTTGACCGTCGATCTTCGCGACCCATTCGAGCATAGGCTCAAAGAGGAAAGTGGAGCATTAGGGGCATTTTTGGAGATGCTGGCACGGGAGGAACAATTGCTGATATCAGTTGAGCAACTGGCTCAGTCCAGTCCTGTCGCCTTTAACCGGGAGATCGTGCAAATGATTGAAGGTGCTGCGGAAAAGCGCGGTCTTACCTGCCGCCGCATGACCTCCGGCGCTGGGCATGACGCGCAGATGATCGCACCAATCGCGCCAACCGCGATGATTTTTGTTCCCAGCTGCGGCGGCATCAGTCACAACCCTGCCGAATATACATCAAAGGCCGACTTGGTCGCAGGTGCCAACGTACTGATGGATGTCGTTCGCCATATCTCATCGCAAGCGTGTATATAGCTAACACCGAGATTTTGACTTCTCGAAGCTGCCATGCGCAAGCGTGAACTGATGGATATCGGCGCTGGCAAGCTTTATGTGCGTCGCGACCAAGACGACAGGTTCAAGGAAAGGTCGGCATACCGGGAACTCTTTTGCCCCGCCGGCCGGATTTTTGCACAGCCGTTTTCGCTTGTTTGCTGCGCAGTACATATAGACATTATCGCTTCCGCTCAAATCGCTGCGTCCGATGAGCGGCGTATCCAAGCCGCGGTTATGCTGGATGGGCTGGCAGAGCCCATCGTCGGTGAAGCCCATTGCCGGGTCGATAAAAGGTGCGAGATCATTTCTGGTTTAGGATCAGGCGTCAAAGTGGATGTTAACTGGCGTCGCCGGGGGACAGTCGAGTCTGCAGATTTGACTATTCAGTGCCCAAAGGACTGCTCGTTCACATCAGGTCGGTCGAAGGTCACTTTCCAGAGCGAACGAAAATTCGATCTTTTTCGCGGCGCAGAGAACCACGTTGAGATAAAGCCGGTGTTAAGGCCCAGGATCAAAATTGGGCAAATTTTTCTGATCGTCGAATAAGCTTACTGATCGCTGCAATTGACGCATTGTTGCCATCTGCCTGGCAGCGGAAGTCGTTCGAAACGGCAAAACGTGTCGTGGTCAAGGTGCCCGGCAAACAGCGCTTACCCATCACAGACCCATGTCAAAACATGGTCGCCTATGAATCACTGATCATGCCGGTTGGGAATCCTGAATGTCGATCCGGCCTAGTCAATTGAGCCTGAGATCAATGCCCGGGTGGAGCTTCTTCAGATTTGGAAGTGACTTTGATTGCCACGGAAACTCCGATGTTCCGCGCACCGTCAGATGGACATTTGGCCTGTTGCGCGTTTCAATCGTGAGCTTGGCAAGCAGGTTGATTCCGGAAGAATTGAGAAACTGCAATCCCGTCACGTCTAAGGTAAGGCGATCCGGGTTCGCCTCAAGAGCGTCCATGACAAGGGCAAAAATCGGGGCATAAGCCTCCGCGCTCTGAAGACGCATGATCCCATCGAAGTAGATTTCTTTTTCATCCGACCAGACGCGATATTCTTCTTCTTTGATTTCCATATTGTGTCTGCCAATCAATTTGAGATGTCGGGGACCGTGATAGAGGCATAGGTTTCCAGCGGGATTTTATGATCCTGTAATCTGGAACCAAAAACCCACGCAAAGTGGGCACCATAATCGCTCATGAGCGTCAGAAGTCCAAGCCCTGAACTATTCGTGTTGCCGAGCGTCGCATTTGCTTCGATCTTCTCTATGAGCCGTTCGCCGGGATCTCCGGTCGTGATTTCTGAAAGCAGCTGCTGGAATCGCCGGGCCGTTGTCTGGTCGACGAAATTGGAAACCTTCACACGAAAGGTATTCGCCTCGATCGAGGTTTCCACGAGAATCTCACCGCCTTCGCGGAATTTTACGGCATTTTCTATCAGTTCATTGATCAGGTAACCAACGTTATGTCGCACCTCCCTGTATAGGCTGCGCGAAGCGCGGTAGGGCAATGCGACGAACTCGCCAACAAAGTCCGAAGTGATCGCGCAGTGCTTGAAGCCAAGATCCAGCGGCCCATCAAATAGTCGGAGTCGGGTAACGTTTTCGCCGGTACCTATCGTCAGATCTACCATTCCATATAAAGTCGTCATCGTTCACCTGTGTCTCATTACGACAAGAGTGATATCGTCGTGGATCTTCTGGGTGCCGATATGCGCCATCAGTTCCTTGATGATGCCTAATTTGACGTCTTCAGCGCTTCGCCCGTATAGCTCGCGCGCGCATTCGCAAAGTCTCTCTATGCCAAAAAGCTCCCCGTCCTGGTTCTCTGCCTCTGTGACGCCGTCGGTGTGGAGAATGATCATATCACCATGGCCGAAAGGGATTTCCCGTGTTGCCACGAAGAGCGAGATATCCGGCTCCAAACCGATCGGCAAACCGAGATCAAGGGTGTCGATCCGTTCCACCACTCCGAAATCCCGAACCACGATGAGTTCCTCATGCTGGCCTGAAAGCGTCAGGCGTCCCCCCTCGTAGTCTAGGAATGCGAGGGAAAGATGCTTGTTGGCGTTGGTTCTGAGGAGGTTCTTGTAGATGGTACGGTTGACACAATTGAGGAATTGCGAAGGGTTCATATCTCCCGCTTCCTGAAGAGCCCGCGCAACCGACTGAACCATCAGCATTAACACGCCGCTCTCCAAGCCATGTCCCGTGACATCACCGATGCCGATTTTCAAACGCTGTCCATCTCTTAAAACATCGTAGTAGTCGCCGCCGACTTCGTCGGCGGGCCGCATGTAGGCGACAATCTCCATATCCGTGATTTCTTCGAGTTCGCCAACATTGGGCAGAACCATCATCTGAATCCGGCGGGCGACTGCCAGTTCGGCGCCGAGACGCGAATTCTCACCACGAAGCTGCATGTTCAGCGACGAGATTTGCAGGTTGGCCTCTTCGATCTCCGTCGTGCGATCCTCCACCATTTGCTCAAGGTTCTCGGTATGAAAACTGATTTGCTCAGCCATGCGATTGAAGGCGGCGCCGGCCTCCCCGACCTCGTCGCGGGTCGGAATCTCGACCCTGACGGAATAGTCCTTGGCCTGAATGCGCTTGGCTGCACCGGCGAGCGCACTGATGCCGCTGGTTATGCGTTTGGACACCGCGAACACAGCCGTAGTCACGAAAACCAGAGATACGAGGAGCGCCAGGATCTGGTAGATCAATATCCTGTTCGTGGCCTGTGAAATTTTCGCCTGGGCAGCAAACAAGGAGGCGTAAATCTCGCGCTCGGGCACGACGATGCCAAGCGACATGGTTTCGCGCCGAACGGGGCCGGATCCCCACAGGTTTGTCGGCTCCAGCGACTTCACAACGACCAGATAGGGTACCTTCTCGCCGTTTTCGTTGAGCAGGATATGTTGCAGCAAGCCATCCTGTCCCAACGGCAATTGCGCGATCGCCGGCTGCCCGCTCTTGCGCAAGGAGCGTTCGACACCTGTCACACCTGCGCTATTTGTATCGCTCGATGCCCGGAGGCCGATCACCTTCTCTCCCACCGGGTTGATGGCGACGACATTGCCGTCCGACATTGTCAGGAAACCGAATCCATGATCGGCCACCTTGACGTTTTCCACGATCTGCGCCAACTGGTCGAGTGTGATATCCGCTCCCGCAGCTCCGGCAACACGCTTGCCACCGCCTGACCAAAGCGGCTGGAAGAAACTGACGATGAGTCGGCCGGTGATTGCGTCTGTATAGGGTGCCGTTTGGGTAATGTTGTTACCAACCGGACGCATTTCGGGATCTCGTCCCCATTGTTGCCACGACTCGTAGAGACCCGGGAAGAAGAATGTCCAGAAGTCTGCCTGGTTGTGACCCGGGTAGAGTTTGTCGAAAGTCTGAGCTTGGTCCGTATATGGCGCTGTTCTAAAAATTGGCCGCTCTTTCGGGCCGATGTAATACATCTGCAGCTTCGACTGGCCGTTCGCTAACAAGCTTGGAGCAATCAGGTCTAGTACCGCGCTGTTTTCGATCTCGTCCTGGACTTCCGAAAGAGGCCTATGATTGGCATCGAGAAGATATCCCCACACGCTGACAACGGAGAGAGGTCCAGGTTGGTTCTGCGCCCATCCCCCCTTTGCGTCGTAGACAACGGTAACCGCCGCGGGGGCGACACGTGACATTGCTTCCCCAATCTGGGAGTTTCTCACTGGACGGTCGAGTTGCGCCTGAAGAACGCCTGCTAAAGTACCGACGTCGGAATGGACCTGATCCAGGAGAAGATTGACGCGAGCGGCTGTCGCTTCGGCGTAGGAGCGAATGTAGTCTTGGTTGGCCTGTTCCAGGCCTTGTCCCACCTCTTGCGTAGCATCACGCGAGAGCCTCTGAACATTCCAGAGCGCCAGCCCGCCGCTGACGAGCAGATCGAACAGCACGGCACCGCCAACGACAAGGACGAACTTGGCGCGGAACGAGCGCAGGCCGAAACGGGGGGTGTGTTGCTGAGGTGCGTTCATCGAGGTTTGCGTCCTGACGCCACCCAGATCGGCCAGCCAGCATAGCCCTTAGGGTGGAGAGCAGCGAAAATGTGGTCTTGGAAACCTTGGCGGAAACGTTGGATAAATTCAGGAGAGTCGCCACGTTTCACGGCCATTTCACCGGCATAGACATTTTCCCAAGCAGCGATAACGTCAGCGAAATCCTGTGGATCCCCGTCCAGATTGCTAACCATGATTGACTCGACGACAATGTCTTCGAAGCCGGCGTCTGCAAAATACCGCCGGCTTTTAGGCCCCAGTTCCACGTCCATCTCGAAATGACTGAACAGTTTGGCCACTTCATTGTATGTCCATTGAATGCTCTGTGATCGAGGTTCGCCGAGGCAGTGCGAATTTTTCTCGTTGGTTACGTATACACGTCCTCCTGGCTTGCAGATTCGGTATAGCTCCGCCAGAAGCACGTCTGGACGGTTGAATATCTGCAACGAATGGCGGCAGCTCACGAAGTCGAACTGACTGTCTTCGAGCAACATTTCGGACGCGTCGCCGTAGGTATATTCGATATCTGTGATGCCAAACCCGGTTGCCACGTCCCGTGCATACGCAAGACTTGCCCTCGAATGGTCAAGAGCGACAATTCGCAGCGGCTGGAATTCTTTTTGAACAAGCACAGCAAAATCTCCGATGCCGCAGCAGATATCCGCCATCGCGATTCCGGGTCTCATTCCATGACGGGGAAGGATTGTGCGTTCGTGGCGCCAAGTCATTTTCGTTTGCGTGCGAAGTATCGGAATAAAGCTCGCGTCCTCCACAAAGCTCTGACCAGGGTAGAATTTGGAGTCGTAGACCTCGATCGTAATCTGCGGTTCGATCTTGTTCAAATGGGAGAACATGCGAGTGGTCCAGCCGACGACACTCGATGTGACGATTACGAAGCGAAGATCTGGCCGCGCCCGGCACGCGTCGAGAAACACCCGCACAAACGCGTGAAAAGCTGTGTTGTTCATCTGAATAAGGCGCTTTACGTTGATGTAGAGAACGCCGCGCACCTGGTCGATGGCCCCCTTGAGCATCGATATGTTCACTGCGATCTCGTCGACCGAACGCGGTCGGATCACGCCGGTAAGAGAAAACTCTTGGCTGTTGATGTCAAAAGCTGCGCTGAACGGTTTGGAAAAACTCCCAGTGCTCAATTCACAATTCCTTGAAGGGGTAAATCCACGACGAGTGTTATCGATGGGGGCGCACTATTTTCCAAGCGAATGCGAGCGTCAAAGTTGATCGCGAGATCCAAAAAAACAGCATCTCGATTTGATGCCAGGTCGGTCGAGATGGAATCGAGATGGCGCGCTAGTGCGTCCGCCCGGCGTGTTTTCGAGACTGCCTCTCCCACGAATTGTCTCTGGTGAGGAGGACACGGGAAGGTGAGTCTTACCCGTTCCACGGCACCGTGCCGATAGACGGCACAGTCGATCTGACCGTCGGGAGAGCCACCGCGAAACGAGACCTCCAATAGCTCGTTGAGGACTGATGAGAAGACGTTGGAGTGCCGAACAGGGTCTGTCCGATTGTGACTGACGATCCGACCGATGAATGTCGACAATTGATCGCAATGGTGCCAATCCGAAAGGAAGGTAGTCATCTCCATCTCAAGTTGAAGCAAGGGCTCAAAGGCCGCTTCCACAGACTCTCTGTCGGCCTCATTCATGCCCTCTCCTCTTCACATCGGCTTTTACCTGCTAAGAGCCTGCCGTCAGGATCTGAACGCAGTGCCGGCCCCGGCCTGAGGCTCGGACTTGGCGCCGCTGCGGTGCAGGAATGGGTGTAAGATGCCACGGCTAGGACATTACCAACGAAGATTGGCGAAGGAATTCGTCGATCGCTTCCGCAGGCATCGGAACGCCCAACAAATACCCCTGCAACTGATCGCACCCCTCCGTCTGGAGCCAATTTGCCTGTCCTCGCGTCTCGACGCCCTCGGCGGTGACGCGCATTCTCAAGCCGTGAGCGAGAGCGATTATAAATCTCACGATCGTCTGGCTCTTCTCATCGCTCTCGAGGTCCTTGATGAAATATTTGTCGATCTTGATCGTGTCGAAGGGGAAGTTTTTGAGATAGCTCAAAGAGGAATATTGAGTTCCAAAATCATCGAGCGAAATCTGAACGCCGAGTACATTCAGCGTATTGAGGGTGTCTAGATTGTTCGTCGTTCGCTCCAACAACACAGATTCGGTTATTTCGAGCTCAAGGCGATCAGCGCGCAAGCCGACGGCGTCCAGTGTCTGGGCCACCCGATCCGTCAGTCCTTCACGTAAAAACTCCGCCGGGGAAAGATTGACGGCTACCGTGAACTGGGCAGGCCACGTCCTCGCCGCTCGGCAAGCTTGCTCCAAAACCCATTGCCCAATTTCGCTCATGAGGCCGTCTGATTCAGCCATAGGAATGAAGACGCTCGGCGGTATCAGGCCCGCAAGTGGGTGACGCCATCGCAAAAGTGCTTCAAAGCCCACGATTGAAAATGGTGGCTTCACCAGAGGCTGATACTCAACGAAGAATTGCCCCTCTTGAAGGGCAATCCGCAAACTACGGCGGAACATCTCGCGTTGCTCCAGGGCGATGAGCATCGCTCGACTGAACGTCCGTGCTCGGCCGCGACCATCTCTCTTTGCCGCGTAAAGCGCAATGTCCGCAGCCTTCATCAACTGCTCGTTTTCGTTTCCATCGCTAGGCGCTACCGCAACCCCCACGCTCGCTCCCACGAAGACATTGATATCCTCAACCGTAAACGGCTCCTTGAAAGCGTTGACAATCGCATCAGCCAGGCGCTCTGCCTCGATTGGCTGGTCGACTTTCCGCTGAATAACCGCAAACTCGTCACCCGCCAGCCGGTAAGCAGTCTCCCGCTCCCCAAGCACTCTCTTTATTCTTTCCGCTGCCATTTTGAGAACTGCATCACCTGCACCGTGGCCCAATGTGTCATTGATGGGCTTGAAATCATCAAGATCTATTTGCATCACAGCCAGCTTCGCGTCGGCTACCACTGGTAGAATGCCGTGCAACTCATCGCTGAACTGGCGCCGGTTTGGTAATCCTGTCAGAACATCATGGGTTGCCTGGTGAAGAAGCCGAGCGCGATCGTTCTCACCTTGATTAGTTGACTCACAACCGGTCGAGTTTCCTTCCGCTTCAACGACTCCTATTCCGTGAGCAGTTCGAAAGATAAGCAGACTGCGGTGAATACCCGTTGTTGCATCTGGAATTTCGACATTCCGCGGCACCCCGCCGGTAAACAGGGATTCAACGACGGACTTAGATTTAGTAGCAACTAGCTCGGGGTAGATGTACCACAAGGTTGCGTCAACCAGGGGGGCAACGACGTATCTTACCCTGTGCCTCGGCGAAGCGTCGATAAGATGGAGGCTTTCATCGTAAAAAGAGATCAACTCATCGGTTTCGGACAAGGAGCGGTGCTCAACTGAGGGGGGACCGGACAGCGGCGATTCGGCATCTGACATCCTTGCCTCTCCCTTCTGTTGCAGAAACTCCCGGCAGCGATTGCGCCAACCTATCTCAGACCGCATCACATTCAGATGCACAATGTTATTCCAATCCTACCGCTCCATATAGAACTATCGCGCGAAGTGTGTTGGTCAATGCCACTCGCCCTTCGAGAAGCATAACATTGTAAAATCTCGCTCTCTCAGAGAGCGTGTGAGCGCGGCTCGGTCACGGCCATCCGTGAAGTTCTTCTTTTAACACTCGCCGCTAAAACACGCAACTTGGGCGATTGTCCAAACTCCAACCCGGTGAGGACTGGAGCGAGCTGCCACCGATTCCCGGGTACATAGCCTCGTCGTACCTGTTGACCGCGGTCATTCGTGTTTGAGCACTGGCCCACATGTTTTGGTGTGATCAGAACACTGAGCTAGCGCCAAGAAATACTTTGATTCAAGCGATTGCTGCCTTGATCATCGTTGACTGACACGGCAGTTTCTCTGCGTATGATGAGAGCCAAGATCTGAAAGGGTCATCCATTCTATAAGGGGTAGCGAAATCGTTGGCCATCCCGTATAGTTTCCTCAAGGCAATGGAGGTTGCCTGAGGAGGATCTCATGAGCGAAAGCGCTTTTGGTTTTTTGTTGGCCGCTGAAATATCCGCCCTTATCTGGGCGGCAGTATTCGTGGTGGCATTCTCGGCTTCGTAGCTGGCGTGGGCAAATCCTAAACCGTCATCATTCAGAAAAGGGGACTGTTTGCGCGTTCATTTCACATTCAACGAAGGTACCGGGATCCAGCAGGACGGCACCCACGACTATCTGAATGTGGAGGAGCCGCGTATTCGTCGATCTCGTTCGCTCTCTCCGGATCCGGTGAGAGGCGGATGTAATAGGTTAAATTCCGCCGCTTTTGCCACAGCACTCCGTTACGCCTTCGTGCGCTTCTGCCCAAGACCTATATCCCGAGCGAGTTGGGACCGCTTCTCGGCGTAGGCTCGGGCTACCATCGGATAATCGTCCGGCAACCCCCACTTCGCGCGGTATTCATCAGGGGTCATATTGTAGCTGGTGGCGAGGTGGCGTTTCATCGATTTGAATTGTTTGCCATTTTCCAGACAGATGATGAATGCATCGGTGACCGACTTCCGGATCGGAACTGCAGGCTTCTGTTTTTCGGGAAGTGATACCGGCAGCGTCACAACATCCGCGAGCTGCGTGTTTTCCAAGGCTGCGTGCACGCCGGCAATTAACTCAGCAAGCCCTGTAGCCGGAACGATATGCTTCTGCACGTAAGCGGAAACAATGCCCGTGGTTAGCCCAACAAGACGGCTGGCTTCTTTGCGTTCTATCTTCAGCATTTGTTCTCCAAGCCCTACAGCGATCATTTGTCGATTGACACCTACGGTTTGTCCGCTGGCAATCAACTGCGAAATCTAGCTTTTGCGGATATTTGAAAAATTGCCGGGGATCGGTTGCTCCGGCAAAAGGAAACCCACCGATGCGGGTGAGTGGGGTGGGAGAGAAGTGAGGTGCGCGTAGCAATAGCGTTTCGCGCGTACCCAGTACACTGCCCACCAAGGGTAAAAGACAGGTCGACAAGTCTAGTGTCTCGAGCCGTCTTTTATGATCACCCCAATCCTGAAATCCATCGGGAACCGCAAACCCCGGATCTGCCCGGCTGATGCCAGTAGAACAGCGCGGACGCCTTGGTTTGGTCCCTGATCGATTGACGCCGCTACCGTGCCTATATCAAGCGCTGCATCAGCCAGGGTTCCACTGGTCGGTATTCCGACAAAGTTGCGCATGTCGCGGATTGTAACGATAGAGTGCAGCAGCCGGACTTTTTCTGCGATGGATGTATTCCAGGATCAGATCGTCCACATACTCTTCGGCGTCTTCTTTGTCCCATCATTTCAACAACGGTGCATTCAGCTGGTGCCGACTTTCGGTCGCGCTTTACATCTTCATGAAGTGCTGCTGCCGGTCTACCTTAGTCGATCCCCATGCAGATCGGCGCGTTAGGAGAGAATGTGTCCTTAAATGCCGACCGCTCTGGCCCACGCGCATTCGAACGCAGGTACCGGCATAGAGAACCCCTTGAGCTGCAATTGTTCGATTTCTGTAAAAATAGCGCTGCTGTGCTGATTCCGGAGCACATTCTCCGAAACAAGAATCTGATCGGTCGAGGCCGCCGAGCATAAACGGGCAGCTAGCTGAACTGTCCTGCCAAAAAGATCGTTGCTGTCCTCGACGGGTTCTCCGCAATCGATGCCGATCCGAATGTGTATGGGCTCGGTGTTGCCTCGGTCGTAAGCAGGAACTCCTGAAGAATGGCGGTAGCGCAATCAACGGCCTGCGTGGTGGATACGAAGGACGCCATTATGTCGTCGCCAGTGTGTTTGACCTCGCTCCCGCCGCATCCTTTTAGGCACCTTCGGACGATGGAATCATGCCCCCTGACAAGCTCTGTACCCATGAGGTCGCCGAGGCGGGAGGTCATTTCAGTCGACCCGACAATATCCGTGAACATAATCGCTCGGTGTGCGTAGTCCTTATCTTGCGTATTTCCGGTAAGAGGTTCGGGATCGCTGATCCGGCCGAGAAAAGCCTCAACCGCCGATATGGCCACCTCGACAACCTCGCCGGCAACATAGCCGTGTGCAACGCGATGAACGCATTGAGCGGTTTCCTTGTCCGGAGCATCTATCAGGCAAAAGGCAGTGCCGCGCTGATGGTCGAACCAGTAGGTCAGGAACTTCACTCCGTACTCGTCCTGGACTTCGAGATCCTTCTGATGCGCCTGGGCAACGTCGGCTGCGCTAAATCCTTTGAGTTCATGGCGATCCATGAAGATGGCCATCGTCTTCCTCACCGGTCTCAGGTCCATGGGAAGTCTATGCCCAATCAGGTTTTTGGGCAATCGATCGATTCCCGCTCGGTTTGTGTGAACTGCTGACGCTG
This sequence comes from Rhizobium herbae, assembly GCF_017873135.1. Taxonomy (GTDB): domain Bacteria; phylum Pseudomonadota; class Alphaproteobacteria; order Rhizobiales; family Rhizobiaceae; genus Pararhizobium; species Pararhizobium herbae. The sequence continues at coordinate 248,216 of NZ_JAGGJV010000011.1, forward strand.
CTTTCAAAAGTAGCCAAGCTCGAAATATGACCCGATGGAGTTGCGCGAATTGTTTCTATTTTAACAGCCAGACTGGCCGGCGCCAAACTCGCGTGACCATCAATCACCGGAAGAGATGTTGGAGCTCGGCAGGCGATTGCTGCAGGTCAAGGCGAAGCTTCCTCACGGCCATTTCGGGCTGTGGGTGCGGGAGAAGTCCGGCCAGACCGAAAACTCGGTCCAGCGGTATATGAAGCTCGCCAAAAAGGGCTGAGGAGGCGCCAAATGTTCGGCCATTCAATTTAACCATTCTTTAATAAACGGATTGCACAACTCTAAATATGTGCCATCCTTCCCCCTATAAAAAGGGGGGAATTCTTATGGCAAAAGTTTTTATCGATACCAATGAAATTGAATTCGACCTGAGCAGTTCGCGCTGCAGAGGAGACGTCGAAAGAGCCTTCCACTCGATGCTGATTGAACTTTGTAAAAAAGGCTGGCATCCCGCCGCCGTGGCAATGGCATTGGCCGATACAGCAGAGGACTTCATTATGGAGTTGGCCGAGAAGCCGTCACGCGATATTCCATTTGGGTCACAAACCCCCACCAAGGGCACCAGGGCTCATTAATGTGAGATGCAAACACACTGCGGAGCACGAACTGAGCCACCTCGCCTATTCGTTCGGCGGGGTGGAGCGCTCGATGGCAGCCTATTACCCTGATGTCTTGATGCGGGCATCCATCATCTCTTGCTCGACGGCCTCGACGGCTAAGTCCTTCGAAGCCGCGTACCACGGGGAGCCACGCTCCGCATATCCGAGTGGGTGTAGGTATCAAGGCATCGAGGTACACTGGCCGGTGCATCCTTAAAGTTGCTATTTCGATTTTAATACACAACTAACGTCTGTCGACTACAACGCAGGCGAGAGTGGGTGCGCGGATTAGGCAATCTCACAGATTGCTAATTTGGGAAACGGTGATGTTGAATCAATACGACGCGACCCCCCTCAACGGTCGTGAAGATGCCACGGGCCTGTTGCATGCCACGATCGACAACTTCCCGGCGGTATCTGTGTGCTCGACAACGACCTCACGATGCTCGTAACCAATCGAAAATTCTATGAGCTGCTAGATCTGTCCGAAGAGATGTTTCCGGTGGGCTCCAACCTCGAAGGCGTGTTCCGGTACAACGCACGCCGTGGTGAATACGGCACCGGCGACCCCGAAGAAAAGGTGCGCGAGCGCCTCAGCCACGTCAGGCGCTTCGAGGAGCATTGCTTCGATCGCGAGGTCGGAACGGGTCTGGTCATCGAGATGCGATCAGCACCAAAGCCGGGGGGCGGGAGCGTTCTGACCTACCTCGACGTCACCGTCAACCGACGGGCTGAGCAGGCGCTCCTCAGACATAAGGAAATACTTGAGGAGCTTGTCTTGCGTCGCACCGAAGAAATCGAACGACAGGCTGAGGAACTGAGAAGACTGCTCGACCAAGAACGGCATATCAACGAGCTGCAACGCCAGTTCGTAACGATGACCTCTCATGAGTTCAGGACGCCGCTCGCCATCATCGACGGTGCGGCCCAGCGCCTCCAGCGGCGCAGGTATGCCATCACGAGCGAGTTAGTTGAAGAAAAGGCGGGACTTATCCGCGGCGCCGTTTCGAGAATGGTGGACCTGATGGAGAGCTTCCTGTCGGCGGGCCGCATCGAACACGGAAACATGACATACGAATTCCGTCCCTGTTCCTTGAGGGAGATTGTTGAGCGGTGTGTTGCCCGGCAGCAATCCATTACTGCCACCCACCGTTTCCATTTGGAACTTAACAATCTCCCACCCGTTGTGGTTGCTGACACAGTGGCGATGGAACAAGTGTTCACAAACCTCATCTCAAACGCAGTGAAGTATGCTCCGGTTTCGCCGGACATCTACATAACCGGGTATTCAGAAGTGGGCAGCGCCTGCCTGACTGTCACCGACACAGGGGTCGGCATTGATGCCGACGACCTGCCAAAAATGTTCCAGCGCTACTTCCGTGCCAGAAGTTCGACTGGGATTGCGGGGACGGGAATTGGCCTAAACCTGGTGAAACAGATCGTTGAGGCACATAGGGGGAATATTTCGCTCGAAAGCCGGAAGGCCAAAGGGTCCACGTTCACCGTAACTCTTCCTATCACCAACCCAATGCTCACCGTCGCTGGATGCGGCGAAGCGAAAGCAGGTTAAGCCCATGATCACCATCCTTTGCGTCGAAGATGAAGACGACATCCGCAACCTTCTGGTCGAAGAGATCAGCGAAGCCGGGTTTACTACGCTCGAAGCCACAAATGGAAAGCAGGCACTCGACCTGATCATCAGCAATTGGCCTGATATCGTCGTGTGCGATATCACCATGCCTGAAATGAATGGGCATCAGTTGTTCGCCGAAATACAGATGAACCACGAGCAGCTTGCCAACATTCCGTTCATCTTCCTGACGGCTCTGAGCGACAAGGACAATATGGTCACGGCGCTTAAAGCAGGAGCGGCTGATTATCTTACCAAGCCGGTCGATTTTGATTTGCTGATGGCGAAAATCCAGGGCTGCGTCGCGCGACTGGAGAATGACCGGAAAATGGGGCGGGCGTTCTAAAGTCATTATCCCAGCCTCGGGCCGACGTGCTGCAGATTTCTGTCATCATTCTCTTTGAAGAGCGGCTAACGCAGTATCTGGCGAGGCCGGAGGTGTGCCCGTGTCTTTCGAAAGTTTGAGGCACAGCTCCAAAGAGCCCCACTGAAGGGGCCCGATGGAGAGCTGACTGCCAGAATATTGGAGTTCTAATCAAGCATGGGCGCCACTGATCAGATCTTCAATCTTTGCATCGAACGCAACCGCCTGTCTCGCCATTGTGAAGTGTCGCTTCACAATGGCGAGACAGGCGGTACAGCCAAAAATTCCGGCGGGAACGGCGCTCTTTGATCCTTGAGACTACTGACCCAGGCTAGTCATAGGAGCGGGATGGTTCGGCAAAAAGCTCTCGCAGTTCGCTTGACATCGGCAGTCGCATGTTGATCCCGTTGGGCGGGATCGGCTTCGTGAACCACCTGTTGTAGATGGGTTCGATCTCCCCGCTGCGATAGATTTCAGTGAGCGCCGCGTTCACCGCATCCTTGAAGTCCTGATCGTCATGTCTAATCATCAAACCATAGGGCTCTGGCCGCCCGAGGGCATCGCTCGAAAGGGCATAGTCGTCAGGTTGATCTGAGGCGGCAATCATCGCGGCGAGAAGAATACCGTCCATCACGAAGGCCGAAGCACGACCTTCCGCCACCAATTTGAAGGCGGCCGTGTGGCTTTCGACGGGCATGACAGCGATGTGCAGCCCGCGCGTGCGATTGATGGAGTTGAGCTGGCCGATATTGGTGGTGCCCGACGTGGCCGCAATCGTATGCCCTGCGAGATCGCCAATGGATTTCAGATTGCTTTTCTTGAGGGAAACGAACTGGGTGCCCGTGACGAAGTGGCTGTAGGAAAACGCGACGCTCTTGCGCCGCTCGGCGTTGTTGGTGCTCGCCACGCATTCGATGTCGAATTTCCCGTCCCGCAGCATCGCAACGCGGTTGCTGGGAGTGCGCTCGACATATTCTATTGCCAGTGCCGCAAGGCCAAGTTTCTGCTTGAGGAGATCCACGACCCGGACACAAAGTTCGGTCGAATAGCCCGTAACCGTGCCGTCCGGCGCCCTGTAGGAAAACGGAATGTCCTCGGCGCTGTAGCCGATCCTGATCACACCGCTATCGGCGATCGTCTTGAGCGTTGACTCCGGAGCTTGGGCCGATCCAGCCCCGGCGGAGGCAAATATCATAAGTGCTGTCAGTGCAGATCGTATCAGTGGCGACATGGTGTTTCTCCCGGACTTCTGGCGCATCAGCAAAATCTTCCTATTCCAGATAGTCCGTCGGATTCGCAAAGGCGTCTCTCAGGGCGGGTGTCATTGGCAGACCGAGATTCATCCCATCGGGTGGAATCGGCGACGTGAACCATTTGGCATAAAGTGTCTCGATTTCGGGGCTGGTGAAAATCTCCTTCAAGGAAGCGTTCACGAGGGATCTGAACTCCTCGTCGCCATGACGGATCATCAGACCATAAGGTTCGGGCTTGCTGAGGGTTTCCTCCGAGAGGCGATATTTCGAAGGATCCTTCGTCTCGGCGACCATGGCGGCAAGCAGGATGCCGTCCATGACGAACGCGGACGCCCGACCCGAAACGACCAATTTGAAGGACTCTTCATTGGTCTTGGTTGGCATCACACCGATGTTCAGCTTTTTCTCGCGATTGATGGTGTTCAACTGGTCGATGTTGACCGTGCCGGATGCAGATGCAACCGAACGCCCAGCAAGATCCTCCAGGGTTTGAATACCATCCTCGCGGCGCGTGACGAACTGAGTGGCGGTCTGGAAATGTGGATAGGAGAAGGCGACGACTTTGCGTCTTTCGGCATTATTTGTTGTGGCGGCACATTCGATATCGACCTTCCCGCTCTTGACGAGAATGAAACGGGTCGCCGGTGTTGCCAGCACATATTCGACTTTGAGAGTGTCGAGTTTCAAGTGCTGCTTGATGCCTGCGATCACGCGATTGCAAAGGTCCACCGAGAAGCCGACAATCTTGCCGTCGGGCGTCTTGTAGGAGAACGGTGGTTCTGCCTCGCGATAGCCAAGTGTGACTGTGCCGGTTTCGGCGATCTTCTTCAGAGTGCTTTCTGCACTTTGCGCCATCGCGGCCACCGGTAGGAAAAGTCCGGGCACGATGCACAGAGTGAAATTCAGAATACGCAATTCGCTTCTCCGATCGTTATCTGCTCAATCCGGCGGGAACCGTCACCCGAGCATGCTGTTGGCGTGTCGTCAATTTACTCACTGCGTAGGTCGGACGGCGGGTTTAACGCTGGCATTCCATTCACATTCAACGTCGTCAATCGGCTTGGGACGGGCAAAGTAATAGCCCTGTGCATGGGTGCAACCGGCTGCCTTCAGGATGAGCAACTGTTCCTCGGTCTCGACGCCTTCCGCAGTGACTTCTATATCCAGTTCGCGGGCCAAATTGGTGATTGCGCCGACGATGGCGCGCGAGGTGGCATGGGTCGGAAGATGCGCGATGAAGCCTCTGTCGATCTTGATTTTGCTGAAGGACATGTCGGCCAGATAGCTGAGGGACGCGTAGCCGGTGCCGAAATCGTCGAGGACGATCGCAATGCCCATGGAGCGCAGCGTTTCGAGTGCCTCCCTGCTCTGGGCACCAGCCAGCATCACACTTTCAGTGACTTCCAGTTCGAGCCTTGACGATGCCAGGCCCGACGATCTGAGCGCAGCGGCGGCGGCCTCGACGATACTGCCCTGGCGAAGCTGGACCGGAGACAGATTGACGGCAAGTTTGATCTGATCGGGCCAGGCCATCGCGTCTTTCGCGGCGCGCTTTAGAACCCATTCTCCAAGCGCTACAATGATGCCGGTTTCTTCCGCCAGCGGAATGAAACGATTGGGGGCGATCAAGCCAAGTTGGGGATGACGCCAGCGGACAAGCGCTTCGAAGCCGCAGACCGCTTTGGTGGTCAGATTGACGACGGGCTGATAGTGCAGTTCGAATTCTTGACGCTGAAGTGCGAACTTCAAATCCATCTCAAGGGCGTGCTGATCCTGCACGACCATGTCCATGCCTTCCTCAAAGACAATCGCCGTCCCGCGGCCGGCGGCCTTCGCGCGATAGAGGGCGAGATCGGCGTTCTGGAGTAGCTGGCTGGCGGTCGTGCCGTGCGCAGGGGCACAGGCAATACCGATGCTGGTGCCGATGACCACTTCGTGGCCCTCCAGCAAAAATCCGGAGGAGATCGTTTCCAGCAAGCGCGCCGCAAGCGTTCGAGCTTCCTGTTCCGGATTTCGGTTGACGCGCTGCACGATGGCAAATTCGTCCCCGCCGAGGCGAGCGGCCAGATCGCCCGGACCCAAAACGGTGGTGATGCGGTTCGACGTGGTTGTCAGAAGCAGGTCGCCGCAAGCATGCCCCAGCGTATCGTTGACCACCTTGAAACGATCAAGATCGAGCAGCAGAACATTGAAGCCGTCCGATTTGGCAATGTGTTCCAGCGCCTGGTCGAGGGTGTTGATCAACAGCGCGCGATTGGCAAGGCCGGTCAGTGCATCGTGGTGGGCCATATGTTCAAGTTTGACAGCCATATCGCGAATTTCGCGCAAACGGCCACGCTCGACCACGGCCTCGCGCAAAGCTTCAATCGCCCTTGCCAAATCACCGATTTCATCGCTGCGATCCTGGAAAGGCGTTACCTTGTCCGTGACTTCGCTGGCGATCTGCAGTGTGGCTTGAACGAGGGCAGGCACCGGCCTGAAGAGGCGCTTTGCCATGACGGTGGCTAGCACGCCAGTAAGGAGGAGAATGGTCAGCAATATGAAGAGCGAATTGCGAACCAACTCATCCTGCGCGCGGTTGAGGTTTGTAGCCTTGCCGATGCTCATCGCGACCACGCCGAGAATGGCGGTGTCCGGACCGACGATCGGCAGCAGACCGATATAGTGCTTTTCGCCCCCGATCGTTGCAAAGCCCATCGCAAAGCGCCCCTTGATGGCGTCGCCGACAAAGAGCGGCTCGTTCGGAGCGACGAAACCGCCGCCCGCCGCTGAGCTACCGGAAGAGGTCGCAACATCGACAAAAGCTCGGGTTTCTGCGTCATAACGCAACAGCCAAGTGTCGTTCTTGGTTTGTGCGGTAATCAGTGCCAGCACATCCGTCGGGTTGAAACCTGTGTAGAGGATGGAATCGTCGTCGCCAATCGGCTGGCTGGTGACGATGCGCTCCACCTGACCACCCTGATCTGTTTCGATGGCGATATAAGTATAGATGTTGCGCAAAGTGGCGCTGGCAATCTGCGTGTTGATGCGTGCCTGATTCTTCCACTGCTCTTTCGCTGAATCGACGAACATCGACCAACCCACAAGTGCGCCGACACTGTACGCAAGCATGATGCCGGCGAGAAAAACGACAATCATCTTGAACAGCAGCGACCGTTTCCAGGCAGTCGTCAACGCGAAGGCCGAAGTCCAGCCTTCCAACCGATCGTCACCCCGACTGGAGACTTCTTTCAATCTTGCGGGATCTTGTGCTTGGTGCATGTCAACAGTCATCAAGCGAGCGCCAATCAACGTGTAATGTCAGCCATTTGCAAAGGATAGTTGAGAGAGGTTTCTAATTGATTGAGCCAGCGGGTGATTGTCGACTGGAAGATGAGGTGCGGATGAAGGTAAGGATGCTGCGGATCGGCATCGGCTAAAGCTGCGCCTTCGACCCTTGGAGCGAGCGATATAATCTTTGTTTTTGCTGAGACGCAGCAAGGTCAAATGCTCAGGCTATGGAAGAATTTCATCAGCAGCCGTTGGTCGAACTGACCTTCTTGCTCGAGCATAAACCTCGCTGCGTCTCTTGGGCTCCAAGCCTTCTTATATGCTCGCACCGAGG
>NZ_JAGGJV010000012.1 GCF_017873135.1 Rhizobium herbae
ATCTCCGGCTCCCGGAGCACTTTCAGCGATCACGACGGTAAGATCGTTACCGTTGCGTACCAATGTGACGTCGGCAGGATTGATGTCGGTGAACATCAAACGGTCATCTGCGCCCTGATTGTAGGACTCTGTGATGGTGTCGTTGCCGTTACCGCGGGCATAGACATACGTGTCGTTGCCGCCGCCGCCGATGAGGGTGTCGTTGCCAAGACCGCCTACAATTCCATCATCCAGGTTTGACCCGGACAGATTCTCACTGGTGCCATTCCCCAGAACGAGATTGCCATTTTCAATCAATTTCAGTGCCGCATGGAGAACGCCCTGGTCGATCCCCCGAGCGCCCAACTCCGAGATAACCATTGAGCTAAAATCAACTGCATTGGCAATGGCTGCGTTCTTGTAACGGAAAAGATCGAGAATCGCGAGCTTATCGACGGCGGAGAGAACTTGGGACGGTTGGGCGTCTGCAACCTGCGATGCGAGAACCTCCCAGAACGCATCTGGGAAGGATGTGACGGTTTCACCGTCGGAAGCATACTCAACGAAGGCAAATGCGAAGAACGGATTGCTCACGAGCGCGCCAACGTTGTCATTGCGCAGAAAGCCGGAAATGGCAATCTGAGAGACGAAGCGAGCAGCATACCAGTCGACGGTCTCCTGGAAGTAGTGCTCTAGAGCCTTCCCTGCTTGCGGACCGGGATTGCTGGACCCGCCGTATGCTACGAATTCCTTCCCGTGAATTTTTTCCAGGAAGGTGAGATGGCGCGCATCTATGTACGAGCCTCTGCTGTTTGGGCCAACTGAAGCTGCATCCGCCCATTCGAACAGGATCTCCATGATGCTTGAGCGCAGTTCCATGGCATTCATTGAAGGGGCATTGTCCACCAGAGAGCCTACAGTCGCGAGAAAATCCGCATCCTGCGTAAGCTTTACCGACAGATTGGTCAGCGTGCCGTAGCCAGCCAACTCCGGGAGGAGGGATGCCTCCGAACTGATCGGTACGTCCTCGCCATAGCTATAGATCGTTTCGTACAGGTTGTTCTCAAACCATACATCATCGATCACGCCGGTCGAGCCGTCGGCCCATGTGAAGCTGCTGCGGTGGCTGATCCAGTTGCCACCCTCCCACTGATCAATGAATTCAGCGTTGAGGTTGATTCCAGACACACCTTCGACCGCCAAGCTGGTCAATTCGCCGGCGTCTGTCAGACCGTCCCCATTCAAATCACGCCAAACCTGCAAATCGGCAAATACCGGGTCCTGCGCATCTATGACGCCATCCCCGTTGGCATCGAAGTCGGCCAATCGGCTAAAACCGTCGATGTCCCGCCCACCAAAAAGTTCGGACAGGTCGTCAATTGCTCCGTTACCGTTGACGTCTCGCGCTAGAAAGCCGTCGCCTGGGGTAATCCATGCTGTCTTCTCGGCAAAGCCGTCCTCGGTGAGATCAAAGAACGCATTCGATTCATTGAGTGGCACGATCTCGACGCCATCGCCGTCAAGATCGAGTACCAATGGCGAGATTGGTGGCCAGTTAAACGGATTGCTAGGCTTGTGTGGGCCGGGACCACTCGTGTCGCCACCCGTGCCGCCGCCGGGATCACCGCCTGGGTCGCCGCCGGGATCACCGCCCGGGTCGCCGCCGGGATCACCGCCCGGGTCGCCGCCGGGATCGCCGCCTGGGTCGCCGCCGGGATCGCCACCCGGGTCGGTACTTCCAGGCGGAAACCCGCCATTGCCGATTGTATTTCGAAGATCGTCATAAATGGGGTCCTCAAAGCCGGTATCAATGCGCCAAGGGAGTCCATCATTTTCAATAGAACCGTCGTCGTTTACTTTGGCTCCATATCGAATATCTTGATTTTTAATAGCATCATCGTACCTATCGTAGATATTTTGCCTTACAGCGTTCTCATTGAAAGGTAAATTAGGAAATTCTTTATTAAGCTCTTCTATAACGCTGTCGGCTAAATCACTTCTTTCTGCTTCTCGAAAATCATTGCGTACTAATCGTTCGGCTGACTCTGGCTCGAAATCGTTTTTAAATCCACTATCCTCGAGCCCAAGCTGGATTATTCTATCCATTATTTTTCCAAAACTTGAAGGTGTTTGAAAATCTGACACGATATAGGCCCCCAGAAAAAAGTGTAAAGAATAATGGCAACACGTCTGACATGCGTTCCGTAAAGTTGTCAATCCATGCCGCGCAATCCTTCCGCGAGCAACTTCCGTACGGAGGTTGACCTGCGCTAACACGCATGTTTAAGAATCGAGCAGCGGCGATCCGCCGCGTGAGCTTTCGTTGGAGACGCAATTGAGGAAGATTATGCTTGCGGTAGTCGTGGTCGGTTCGTCGCTGATCAGCGCACGTGCCGCACCGGTCAATCCCCAATACGACGATTACCCGGTTCAATGTGGAGCTATCTACTTTTTGTATTGGAAGGGCTATCTGAGCGAGAACCAGCCAACGATGGCCGAAGCCTACCGTCGAAAACACGAAAGTCTCGCCGGAAAAGCGGCGCTGAATCTAGAGGCGAGAGGTCTCAGCAAGCACGAAGCTGACGCGTACATGCAGGAACACATTGATGGACTTGCTGACATAGCTGCCAAGGATACGAAAGCTTTCGTAGATTTCAAAAGATTGTGCGATGGGAAGTTTCCACAACTCTAATTGCGTTGGTGTGATCGAGATAATGTTGCCGTTGCGAACGCAACAAGCGTTCCAGTTCCTTGTGCGACGGGCCGTATGCAACGGTCCCGGCACCACAGAAAACCCTGCTCGAGCATGGCGCCGCGGTCGCGGAGGTAGAGCGCGAGCGCCGCAAAATAGGTCATTAACTCATAAACCGAGCGCATCTTAGACGGCCCGGATCTCGGAGGGGACCTCATCAAACAGCCTAAAGTACGCCCGTTCGAGTTCATCAGGGGATAAGGAGAAAGCCGCTGCGGATGAGGTCTTTTCCTGCAATTTCGCATTGGCTAAAGGACGTAAACCCGATGGTGTGGCCTTTGGGGGAAAATGCATGTTCACACGCCATCGTCATCCAAAGCCATGATCGTATGGAGGTTGTGTCGGACAGGCTCCCCAATCGCGACAGTATAAAACAGGACATCATCGACTACCCGCAACAGATCTGGCGGGTGGCTGGAGTCTAGTCGATATAGGCTGGAGGCTGCTCACCATATTCGACCTTCCCCTTCGGTTTTCCCGTCCTCGCTTTGCTCGAAGCGATTGTGAGATCGATGCTCTTTGCCATGCGACGAGGTCGCATCGCAGCGCTCGGCAGTATGGCGTCGCATTTCAAGAATTTCATGACGCCATTCGCACTTCCGTTTGTCTGGTACCTCCCTTTGCAATGTGGTCAAGTCGTTGGCGGAAAAAAGTTATCCATTCGAGCGCACTCGGATTGCTTCTGTCGGGCGGCCAATGGCCAGGCAGCGTATAGCCGTACTTGCCGCATTTCATCGCTCGCAGTCCCAGCTTTTCAAGCGCTGGCATGCCTTGGTCGATCAGCCACCCTCGCCACTGCTCGATCTGCCCCGCCTTCGTTTCGGCGACGAAAACGAGCGGAACGGCTCGCGACGTCTCGACGCGCGGCGGCTCGCCCTCGCGCGGGTTAGATTTATTTATTTTTTCTTTCTCTAAGTTTGGCGGGCATATTTGTCCCCCTTCGCTGGACATATTTGACCGCCTTGCCGGACGGATTTGACCGCCTTCATTCGGGTAAAGGGTGACAATCTTGTCCGTCTTTTCGCGGGCCTCCGAAGCACGTAATGTCGATGCTGCTGAGGGACGATATTCCGTATTGCGCCCGACGCCATTTCCGCGCTGGACCTCGAACCATCCTTTGACCTCAAGTTCACGGACGGCGCGCTGAATGGTCTTGACGCTCTTGCCGGTCGCGTCGGCAATCGTTTGATAGGACGGCCACGCCTTCTCGGTGTGGCCGTTCAAATGCGTGGTGACGATATAGAGCGCCACAGATCGCGCGCTGTCGCTCAAATCCCTGTCGCAGCTCAACTGCTGAAGCCATTGCAGCTTCACGTCCCGAAAGGGGCGCGCGCCACTCATGTGCGCCACCAAACAGTTGAGAAGTGTCCGATATTTGCCTGCTTCGACGCAAAAGGCGCCGGTGGATTGGCGCCGCGACCTGCCACAACGGAGCATGAAAAATGCGGGGCATGTAGATTTGACAAAGCTGCTGTAAGTAGTTGATGTGCCATAGGTGTTTTGACACTTTTTCTGGAGCAAAGTATGGATTTAGCGACAACAACTTCGGATTGAAAATCCGCGTGTCGGTGGTTCAAATCCGCCTCCGGGCACCATTTTTATTCAGAAAATCAGTGTATTGTCGCCTGAGCGCTCAGTGTGGCTGTGGCGGTACGTTTCGCGCAAATTGCGGTGGTTTGGCCAAGACAAACCGTTGGGAAACCTTCGTGCGCGAAATTGTCTAGCGCGCTAACTGGTGTGGCATAACGCGTAAAATCAAATGCAGCTGTTTTGGTTGCCTACGAGGATTGTACTCAAAAAGTCCGGTAAGGGGTGTGAGACCAGGTTCGGGCCTTCCAGACGGTGTTCTTAAATGCCACATCGACTCCCTTCCCAATCAACGATCTGTGATCTGTTGGTCCGATCACAACCTCATCGATCCCGATGTCGAATTTATCCCCATCTTTGCCGACCTCTAAAGGTAGAGCGAAATAGGGTGTGAGCATTCGATTGGTTGCCCTTACATGCATTTCTGGGCGATCATAGGGGAGGAAACGCGAGATGATCCGCCATTCGTTTTCCTCGCGGAAACCCGAGTGCTTGAATGCGCAAGCCCATTGCTGAATCCGATTGCAAAACCACAGCGCGATATTGTCTATTTCATTGTCGGGATCGGATTGAGATTCAAGACGAGTCACCGAACGCTCAAACCATTCCTCGGCAATGGCGGATTTAGTGCCCTCGTCGTAAATGCACTTAATTAGCTCGAAGCCATTTCGGCTACCGATCTTTTGCAGTGCGTCGAAGGAGAAGCCTAGCGAGATTCCGCCGCTTCCCCCGTATGCCCTCCATTGGCTTAGAACATCGCCATTCTCAGAAAACGATGCTGTGCAGATGTTTCCTTCGGAAAAGTTTGGAAGATACTGCAATATCGCAAAGGCAAGCTTTTTTGCACGACCTTCTAATGTGTCGTGATGTTTGCCAACTACTCTGATTGCGATCCCCATACCGTGGACGTACTCGTGGGAGTCGTTCATGTGGTACACGCTGGTTGCCCAGAGTTGTCGTGAGTTGAGAATGCCGACGAATCCCGGGTAGGTCGTGTAGTGGAAAAGCATCGGCTTATGCGGGTCGAAACCACTCAATCGGGGCGGAAGTTGTTCCATGTGCGTTTCGGTTAGGTATGCCAACTAAACACTCCCCGTTTCTAGCTCCGAAGGGCCGGTAGTCCGTCATTTACGTTTCGCTCACCTCCAATTGAGTTAAGAGCGAATATTTTGGAAGAGTTGAGTTGTACGGCATTTGCAAACGAATTGGGAAGTTGATTGCAGTCAAAAAATGCCCCGGTCACCAGAGCCACCGAGGCAGACAATTCAGTTCACTGGAGCCGTTGTCCGCTAGTTCATCCCCAAACGAGATAGCCCACGACGCTCCAGAATATCAGCGAAGCCAGTGTGATCACGGCAAGCCCCTTGATGCGAAGCGTCGGTGAGAAAGCGCCTTTCGGTGCACCAAATAAGCGGTGATCTTCCTCATACGCGGCGTAAGCGTCTTTTGATGCTTGTTTCATGCTCTTTCCTCCCATTCCGGTGAAACTCTGCCCTCCCAGGCAATGCCTCCCGCAAGGAGCGCAAATTTAACCTGCACTCTTACACCTGTGTAGAGCGCTGCCCTGGTCGTTGCAACTTACGAGAAGCGATATCGTTAAATGCTCAATCAAAACCAGCAACATTTCAGGACAATGTTTCCCCGGCAGGTGCTTTTGGCATTGCCGGACATCACCTCCCATGTCTTTCCCTCATAGAAGCGGTCGGATGCGTGACGATCGAGCCGCTTCAATCACCAAGGTGGCGCATTCGTCGGCACCGCCGAAGGGCACGAGATATGCCCCTCGTTCGCGGGCTCAGATCGCGGCGCGGGCCTGCACCACGCTGAGATAGCACGGCGCAACTTCGATGATCCGTGTCCGATCTCAGCCAGCATTCGGCAGGTGCCAGCCCGCGCAAACGGGTGTAGGGTAAGACGAGCCGGGCGAATTCTCGACAATCGCGGTGATGCCGCCCTTCCGCGATTTACGGCCTCGGACATCGAACGCTGCGACATGAAGGTGGACGTCATGAGCGAAACCGAAACCCAAGCTTTGTTCTCGTTGCTGCGCCAGTCCAGGGATGTCCATCCGGCTGCGGTCGATGCGATGCAGCGGGTCGTCGTCGATGGCCTGGACAGGCATCTCTGTCGCATCAATGCGCTGGCTTTCGCAGCACGCCATGCGCTCGATGAGGAGCGCACGATCGCGGCGTTCCTGCATGCCGCGCAGGTCGGTATCTTCGACATTTCATGGAACGTGCTCTGCCCCGGCTGCGGCGGCGTCCTTGATTCCAATGCGACGCTGAAGACGATGCAGAAGGAGTGTTATGTCTGCGCGCTCTGCGCCGGCAATTATTCCGCGACGCTCGACGAGATGGTCGAGGTGACCTTCACGATCAGTCCCCGGGTCCGCAAGATCGCCGCGCACAATCCGCATGAACTGCCGATGCCCGAATATTTTCGCCAGATCTATTGGGGCTCGGGCGTCGATCTGCCCGAGGACAATTTTGAGGCGCTGGTCGATGGTTTCGTGCTTGAACATGTCGAGCTTGCGCCCGGGGAGAAGGCCGTCCTGTCGCTGCAACTGCCGCCGGAATTCATCATCGTGTTCGAGCCGGTGACCCACAATGCGCAATTCCTCGATATCAAGGGGGAGGTGACGCGCGAACGGCAGAACCTGGCGCTGGTCTTCGACAAGGAGCATGCGCAAAGCCAGAGCATCGACATGCACCCGGGACCGCTGCGCATCGCGCTCGAGAACAGGACCGATACCAGGGTTCTGCCGACCGTCTGCATCGCCGGCGACGTCCTGCATGAACTGCTCGGCAAGCGACGGCCGTTCCTTACCGCCAAGCGGCTGCTCACCAACCAGACGTTTCGCGATCTCTACCGGACCGATACGCTCGATGTCGACCAGCGCCTGAAGATCACCAGCCTGACGTTCCTGTTCACCGACCTGCGGGCCTCGACCGAATTGTACGAGCGGGTCGGCGACCTCGTCGCGTTCGATCTGGTGCGGGCGCATTTCCAGGTGCTGCATGAGATCGTCGCGGCCGAGACCGGTGCCGTGGTGAAGACGATCGGCGATGCCGTCATGGCGACCTTTCCGACACCGGACCGGGCTGTCGCCGCCGCCTTGAGGATGCGGGATGCCATGCAGGCGATGAACGAGAAGAGCGGGCGCGAAGACCTGATCCTCAAGATCGGCGTTCACACCGGACCTTGCATCGCGGTGATGATGAACGAGCGTCAGGATTATTTCGGCCAGACCGTCAACATCGCCTCGCGCGTGCAGGGCCTTGCGACCTTGCAGGCGATCTTCGTCACCGGCGAGGTTGTGGGCGACGCAAAAGCAGCGGATCTCCTCGTCACCAAAGACCTGAAGCCCGTATCCCACAACGCGGCGCTGAGGGGCATCACGCGCGAGATACCGATTTATGCAATCCCCTGACGGCCGGCCGTTTCCTTCTATGCTATGCCGCGAACCTGTGCTCTGCGCCGTTGATCGGGCTCGCCCATAGGGTGGCACCGGGCACGAAGGGGGTCTCGCCTTCGGCGCGGACGATCATTTCGCCGAGTTCGGGCACGTCGAGATAGAGAATGGCATCGGCGCCGAGACGCTCGATGTGCCGCAGACGGCCTTGCCATGTACCAGCTTCTCCCGACAGGCGGATATGTTCGGGGCGGATGCCGTAGGTGGCGCAACCCATGCGTTCCGCGACGGCGCCGCCATAAAGGTTCATCTTCGGGCTGCCGATAAAGCCGGCAACGAAGGGTGTCGCGGGGTTTCGGTAGAGCTCCATCGGGCTGCCCACCTGCTCGATCCCGCCGCCGTTGAGGACAACGATCTTGTCGGCCATCGTCATGGCCTCGGTCTGGTCATGGGTGACATAGATCATCGTCGCTTTCAGCCGCGCATGCAGCTCGGCGATCTCAAGCCGCATCTGCGCCCTGAGCGAGGCATCGAGGTTGGAGAGCGGTTCGTCGAACAGAAACACCTTCGGATCGCGCACGATCGCCCGGCCGATGGCGACGCGCTGGCGCTGGCCGCCCGAAAGCGCCTTCGGCTTGCGGTCGAGCAGATGGGTGAGTTGCAGCGTTTCGGCCGCTGCCTGCACCTTTGCCGCGATCTCGGCTTTCGGACGGCGGGCGAGCGACAGGCCGAAGCCGATATTTTCGGCAACGGTCATATGCGGATAGAGCGCGTAACTCTGGAAAACCATGGCGATGCCGCGTTTGGATGGTTCGGCATAGGTGACATCGTCACCGCCGATCTCGATCGTGCCGGAGGTGGCCTCCTCGAGCCCGGCGATCATCCGCAGCAGCGTCGATTTTCCGCAGCCGGACGGGCCGACGAAGACGACGAATTCGCCCGAGCGCACATCGAGATCGATGCCTTTGATCACTTCGAGGGCGCCGAAGGCCTTTCTGATCTGCTTTAACGTGAGGTCGGTCATGCAGTCAGCCTTTCACTCCGCCGGCGGTCATGCCCGCGACGATCTGCCGGTTGAAGAAGATGAAGACGATCAGGGGAGGGATCGTGACGAGCAGGATATTCATGAACAGGAGATTGTACTGGCTCGTATACATGCTCTGGAAATTATAGAGCGTCAGCTGCACGGTAACGTTCTCCTTGCCGGGCAGATAATAGAGCGGATTGGTGAAGTCGTTGAAGATGGCGATGGATTGCACGACGATGTTGGTGACCGTCACGGGCTTCAGCAGCGGCAGGATGACCCTAAAGAATATCTGCCAGGGCTTGGCGCCGTCGATCAGCGCCGCCTCGTCGAGATCGCGCGGTATGGTCGAGATGAACGACCGGTACAGCAGCGTCGAGAAGGAGAGGTTGTAGGCGACCTGGATCAGCACCATGCCGTGGATGGTCTTGAACAGGCCGAGATTCTGCAGCAGCCCGATGGTCGGCACCACAGCCGGCGGCATCATCAGGCCCATGAATAGCGCGATCTGCGCGACGGCATTCCACGGTGTCCGTCGCCGCTGCATGATATAGCCGACCATCGCCGAGAGAATGACGAGGATGGAAACGGAGGCGACGGTGATCAGCGTCGAATTGAAGTAAGCCAGCAGAAGCTGGTAGTCGCGCGCCTTGAATACCGCGATGAGGTTCTGCCAGAACAGCCATTCCTGCGGCAGCGAGAAACTGAGGCGCGAAGCTTCGGATTTCGATTTCAGTGCCTGGATAAGGATGAACAGGAAGGGCAGTATGAAGACCACCGCTGCAAACAGAAGCGCGATTCCGCCGGTGACATAAGGCCGGATATGTCTCATTGCACGACCTCGCGGCGATTGAACCAGAGGGAAAACGGCAGGATGATTGCGACGATCAGGGCAAACAGGATGACATTGCCCGCCGTCGACAGCCCGTAGAAACCCGCCTGATACTGCTTGTAGATGACGGAGGCGACGACGTCTGAGGAAAAGCCGGGCCCTCCCCTGGTCATCGCCCAGATGAGATCGAAGGATCGGAGCCCGCCGATCAGCGACAGCGTCACCACCGTGATCGTCGCGGGACGCACCAGGGGTAATGTGATCCGCCAGAGTTGTTGGAAGCGCGTCGCTCCGTCGATCCGCGCCGCTTCATAGTAATCCGTGCTGATGGCAGCGAGACCGGCGATGAAAATCAGCGTCGCAAGGCCGACGCCTTTCCAGAGATCGACGAGCGCGACGGAAAACAAGGCGAGCGAGGGATTGGTCAGCCAGCCCGGACCGGCGATGCCGAGTGCGCCAAGCGCGGCGTTGATGATACCCTTGGTCGGATGCATCATCACGGTGAAAGTGATGCCGATGCCAATGGTCGAGACCAGCACCGGAAAAAACACGACCGTGCGCAAAAAACCGCGGGCAAAGATGTTGCTCGTCAACAGTACTGCCAGCAACAGTCCACATACGGTCTTCAGCCCGGATGTCGTCACGGCATAGATCAGCGTGTTGACGAGACTCTGAACCAGAAAGGGTTCGGAGAAGAACTGCTGGAAATTTTCGAGCCCGATGAATTCCGCCGTCGTAAGGTCCCAGCGGGTCAGGCTGTACCAGAAGGACGACACGGTGGGCGTGAGAAAGAAGATGCCGTAGATGATCGCCGCGGGAACGAAGAACCACAGCGGGTAAGGGGATTTTTGCGAGCGGGGACGTGTCCGAGCCATGGCTACCTCTTCGTGCAGAAAGTCCCGCCTCCCACGTGGGGGCGGGACCGGCTTTCCCGGAGAATGCCACTACCAGTTGGACAAGCCGAGCTGTTTTGCCTGCTTGCGCACGTCGTCGTCATAAAGTGCTGCCGCTTCGGCAGGCCCGCGGATACCGGAGCCGACTTCGACGGTGATCTGTTCGAGCGCAGGACCCTTGATCGGCGAGACGAATTCCAGCGCCGGCGCGGTCAATCCCGCCGTCTTGAAATAGGGAAGCATGTCGGTGACCGCCGGTGGAACGTCGGCCGGCAATGGGCATCCGTCGATGAGCGGCGGCCCCTGCACCGTGTTGGTGTCGGTCATGATCTTGCAGCCCTCGACGCTGCCGACGAAATCGGCGAACTTCTTCGCCTCCTCGATCTTGCCGCTGGCCGCCGGAATATAAATGGCCTGCGGCATCCAGACGGTCAGGCCGTTTTTCGCCGCGTCGTCACCCGGCTGGGCAAAGAAGCCGACATCGTTCAGGTTCTCGGGATAGTTCTGCTTTAGCGCGCCGATCGCGAAGGTCAGCATCGGATAGTGGGCAGCCTCGCCCGTCGCCACCATTCTCAAGCCATCGTCATAGCTTGCCGCCCCAAAGTCCTCGTTGAAAAACCCTGCATCGTGGACCTCCTTCAGATGCTCGAAGCCTTTCATGGCGGCCGGCGTGCTGGCATATTTCGCCTTGTTGTCGGTATAGTCCTCGGCGAAATTCGGGACCGCGGCCTGGAGGTTGTAGTAGTCGGCAAGAACGAACAGCTGCGACGTCCAGGTGTCGCGGTAGGTCTGCGCCACGGCAACCTTGCCGGCGGCCTTGATCTTTTCGTTGTTGGCCATGAACTCGGCCCAGGTCTTCGGAACCGAAAGGCCGAACTCCTTATAAATTGCCCTGTTGTAGAAGATTCCGCCGCCCATCGCGGTGCCGAAGGGGACGCCGTAAACCTTGCCGTCGGCGCTGACCACGGATTTGAAACCAGGATCCACCTTTGCCTGGGCAGGCACATCGCTGAGATCGGCAAGCGATTGTTGCGGTTTCAGGGCCTGCAGCAGGGACCCGGAATTATAGAGGAAGACGTCGGACATTTCGCCCGTTGCAAGCCGCGTCTTGACGATGTTGTCACCTTCGCCGCCGCCCGGCCGCTGCTCGATCTCGATCGTTACGTCGGGCGCCTGTTTCTGGTACGCCTCGACCAGTGCCTCCGCGGCAGCGACAGAGTCCGGACTGTTGTCGACCAGGAAAGACAGCGTCACCTCGGCATGGGCCGGGGCCGCGGCGGTCAGTGCAATAAGGGCAGCGGATGCGAGATAGGCTTTGATGTGAATGGTCATGTCGTTCCTCCTCCGAACGGTTTGACGTTGGCCTTCGATAAATTGCTCTTACAATCCTTGCAGCGTGAAGGTGAGATGGTGTTTTCCAGGCGGAAGGATGGTTTCTTCGGTAACCGCTTCGCCGTTCAGGACAGGCGCTCCATGCCGAGGTCCGGGCCGGAAGCGGCCACTGCACCCTTCGGGCAGTGTCAGCGTGTAGATGACCTTGTCGCCTGCGCATTCCCAGCCGGCTTCTATCCGACCCTGGGCTACGTCGTGATAGGCCGATACCGGCGATAGGGCGGCGATCGGAGCCGGATCGATGATGACCTCGGCAAAGCCCGGAGCCTGCGGCGTGGGCGAAATACCGGCAACGCTCTCGAACAACCATTGGCAGACGGCGCCATAGGCATAGTGGTTGTAGCTGTTCATGTCGGGCTCGTAGATGGTGCCATCCGGCGCCATCGAATCCCAGCGCTCCCAGATTGTCGTGGCGCCCTGCGAAACCTGATAGAGCCAGCCTGGCACGTCCTGTTGCAGGAAGACTTTTCCCGCCACCTCATCCAGGCCAAGCTTGGTGAGCGCAGGCAGAAGCGCCGGCGTTCCGATGAAGCCGGTGCCGATCTTGTAGTCGGCATCCTCGATCAGCGTCTTGAAGTGCCGCTTGGCAGTCTCGTAGTGCTCGGCCGGGATGAGATCGTAGAGAAAGGACAAAGCGTAAGATGTCTGGTCATTGTGCGCCAGCCGGCCGGACGGCGCGATGAACTCGTGGGCGAACGCGCTGCGGATATCCTCGGCGCGCGACCGCATCTGGCTCTGGAGCTTCGTTTCGCCGAGAACGGCGGCAATTTTTGCCAGAAGATCGGTTGCAATGAAATGATAGAGTGTGGCGGCGCAATCGTCCGAGATCGTCGGTCGCGGCTTACGGTTATCTCCGACCGGTTGTAGCCAGTCGCCAAAGGTGAAGCCGCGGTCGCCCCAATGGGACGGCGGCCGGACGAGCGGGCCGTCCGAAATCGACCAGACGAAATCGACCCACCGCACCATGGAATCGAGGCATTCGGACAGCACGGTGCGATCGCCGTAATGCGTATAGAGAACCCAGGGAATGACGACGATGGCGTCGCCCCAGCCGGTCGAGCCAGCAAAGCCTGGGAAGTTCGCCGGATGAAGGCGGGTCGGATCCGGCGAGAAGTGCGAGACCGCACCGTCTTCGCGCTGGTCCGCCATCACGTCGCGCAGATATTTGCGCAGGAAACTCTGGCTGTCGGTCAGCCAGCAGGCCGTTGCCGCGAAAACCTGGGCGTCACCCGTCCAGCCGAGACGCTCGTCGCGCTGCGGGCAGTCGGTCGGCACCTCGATGAAATTGGCGCGCTGCGACCAGATGGTGTTTTCAACCAGACGGTTGACCAGCAGGTTGCCGGAGGTGAAGCCCGCTGCCACGTTCGGCACTGAGGAAATCGGAACGGATGCGATGGTTACGATTGTCGCCTCGCCGGTGATCGTCAGCCGGGCGTAGCGAAAGCCCTGGAAGGTGAAATAGGGCGCGTAGATTTCTTCGCCCTTGCCGCTCAGCGTATAGATCGTATGGGCGGCGGCCGTGCGGTAGTTGCGATTGTCGAAGTAGCGATCGGGGCCGAGAACCTCGGAATGTTCGACGCGAATCTCGGCGCCGGCGACGCCCTTCACCGTATAGCGCACATAGCCGCCGACGTTCTGTCCGAAGTCGTAGATCGTCCGTCCCTGATCATCGACCCATGCGTCGATGGGTGCGATCGGCGCCATTTCGCGGACCGGTTTGGTCTCGTGGGCAACGAGCAGCGTCTTGTCGAAATCGAGAACTTCCGTACCGTGGCTGTCGATGCGGGCTTCGTCGCGGGCGTCATAGATCTCGCCGAAATAGATACCGGATTTCACAACAGGCAGACCGCCGCTAACCCAGCTGGAATCCGTTGACAGGATGATACCGTCCGGACCGCCAAGCTCGGCGATCGCCGCGGTCCGGCTGCCCCAGCAGTTGGGAATGGCCTTGTCGCTCCACATGATGGGGGAGCGGTACCAGCCATCGCCAAGCCAGATCTCCAGCCGGTTTTCGCCCTCTTGCAGAAGGCCTGCCACGTCGTAGCCCTGATAGGCGATACGGTGATCGTAGTTGGTCCAGCCGGGCGTCAGCAGATCGTCGCCGACGCGCTTGCCGTTGATGAAGCAGCGATAGAGGCCAAGGGCCGAAATGTGGAGCTTTGCCGTCATCGGGATCGTCTTCAGCGTGAAGCTCTTCGCTACGAAACTGGCACGGGTGCCTTCACCCTGATCCGCGAGCGGAGCGATCATGTCCGCCTTCCAGGCGCGTGAAACGATATCGCCTTTGACGGCTGCCGGCTGAAAATCCATCAATTCCTCCCCATAGCGCTCATTGTGTAGAACGTTCTCCGTATAACGTTCTACATTTTTTTGCGGAGTGCAATAGAAATTTTTTGGGCAACCTGTCATGGTGTGTCGGCAAGCCGTTTTCGAAGGCTTGGCATCGCTTGCTGCAAGGAAATTCATGTCACCGAAAGACGGGCCGAAGACTGCCAAGGCAGACCGCGTCACCATTCGCACCGTTGCGTCACGTGCCGGCGTTTCCGTCGCCGCCGTGTCGAAGGTTCTTCGCAACGCCTATGGTGTCAGCGATAATCTGCGCGGCAAGGTGACGGTGTCGATCCAGGAACTGGGTTACCGGCCGTCGCGGACGGCGCGGGGCCTTCGTGGCCAGACGTTCACAATCGGGCTTCTGCTCGTCGATATCGGTAACCCGTTTCTTCCGGGCGTGATCGCCGGCGTCAACGGCGTTCTGGCGCCGTCGCATTATCAGGCGATGATCGGAGTGGGGGAAGCGCGCACCCAGCTGGAGACGTCGCTGATCGAAACGATGATCGACTACAAGATGGATGGCCTTATCCTCGTCGCACCGCGATTGCCTTCGGATGTGGTCGCAGCCTTTGCGACCCAGATCCCGATTGTCGCTCTGGGCTACCACGATGCTGCGGCGGAGACGTTCGATACGGTCAACACGGATGACCAGCGCGGCGCCGAGCTCGCCGTCGAGGCCTTGCTGGAGTGCGGTTATCGCGATATTGCGATGTTAAGCCAGGATGCGGGCGAGGGGTACAAGGTATCCGTCGTCCGCCAGCGCGAAATCGGCTATCGTCGGGCGATGCAGCGCTCCGGCATCGAGGGAGAGCCGGAAATCGTCAATATTGCCATCGATTCGCCGCGGCGCGAGGAGGCGATGCGGGCATTTTTGGTTTCCGGGAACAGGCCACGGGCGATCTTCTGCTGGAGCGACCTCGATGCAGTCACCATCCTCAGTCTTGCTGCGGAACTGAGGATTCGTGTTCCGGAAGATCTGGCCGTGGTCGGCTATGACAACTCGCCGACATCGGCGCTCAGCTTGGTCAATCTTGCGAGCATCGATCAATCGGGAAAGCAACTCGGCGAGACGGCAACGCGGACGCTGCTTTCAAGGATAGAGGGACGCGCCACGGCCACCCATATCCTGACGGAGCCGTCGCTGGTGAGAAGAGCGAGCCTCGGCTTGAAACTATAGCCCGCCCATCCGTCTATCTGCTGGCCCAGAGCGCTCCCCGCTCGAAAATCGTCTTCATCTGCGGCACCTCGAACTCGTCGGCGGTGTGGCCGAGTGCGCTGTAGAAGACGCGGCCCTTGCCGTAATGGCGCTTCCAGACAACCGGCATGACGACGCCATCGATAGACTCGAAATGTTCGCCGGTAAACGTCGTCGTCGCCAGCACCTCGTTACTCGGATCGACATGCATGTAATATTGCTCCGAGTGGTAGGCAAAACCTCCGATGCCTGCGACGATCGGATCGTCCGGCTTGGCGATATCGATCCTATAGTCGATGATATTGCCGGGATGGGAAACCCATTGCCCGCCAACCATGAACTGGTACTCGGTCTCGTTGCGGAAGCTGTCGCCCATGGTGCCGTGAAAACCGGCAAGACCGGTGCCGCCGCGGACAGCGGCGACGAGGTTTTCCAGTTCCGGCTTCTCGATCGTCGACATGGTGACCATGGGAACGATCAGGTCGAGCTGTGAAATCTCAGGATCGGCAAGCCCCGCTGTTCCCTGCTCCAGCCGCACGCCGAAACCATGGCCGGTGAGGATCTCCTTGACGATATTGGCGCTGCGGGCCGGCGTATGGCCTTCCCAGCCACCCCAGAAGATCAGTGCTGTCTTGCTCATGCTATTGTCCCTATTCCAGAATTCCGAAAGGCAGATCGGCGCGCATCGGCGCCGGCCGGGCGCAGCCATGTTTCAGGTCGATCCGCTGTCCGATTTCGGCAGATCGAATGATCGATTCCATGATCTCCAGCACATGCAGCGAGAGAGCGAGATTGGCGCGGTGTTCCCGGCCGGAAACGATCGCCTGCGCCATGTCGGCAAGGCCGAGAATGCGGTAGTTGCCGTCGCCATAGCCGTGCACCTGTTCGGCTACCGTCCAGTCGCCCTTGCGCTCGCTGGTCTTGATGTCGCCCTGAAACTGGTTGGGATCGGAAACGATCATCGAGCCAGTGGTGCCGTAGAGTTCGATGTGATTGTGCTCATGCTTCCAGACATCGAAACTGGTGGTGATCGAAATCGCCGCGCCGTTCTCGAAGTCGAGCAGGCCGGAAATATGCGTCGGCACCTCGACGCTCACCGTCTGGCCTTCGCGTGGCCCGGAGCCGATGGTGCGGGTGGCATAGGACGATTTCGCCTGGCCGGTCACCGATTTTACCGAACCCAGCAGATTGACGAGGCAGGTCAGGTAGTAGGGGCCCATGTCGAGCATCGGCCCGCCGCCGGGCTGGTAGTAGAAGTCCGGGTTCGGATGCCAGAGCTCGTGGCCCGGCACCTGCATGAAGGCGGAGCCGGCAACGACCGTGCCGATGGCGCCTGCATCGAGCACCCTGCGGGCCGTCTGGTGCGAGCCGCCAAGAAAGGTGTCGGGCGCGCAGCCGACCCGCACGCCTTTTTCGCGGGCAGCCGAAACCAGCCGCTCGGCATCGGCAAGCGTCGTTGCCAGCGGCTTTTCCGAATAGACATGCTTGCCATGCGCCACCGCCTGCAGCCCGACCGGCACGTGATGCTGTGGTGTCGTCAGGTTGAGGACGATCTCGATGCGGGGATCAGCGAGCAATCCGTCGATGGTCAGCGCTGAGACACCATAGGCCGCCGCCTTGGCTTCTGCCGCCGCCGGGTTGATATCGGCCACGCCGACAATGTCGAGCACGGGGAATTTCGGCGCGGCCTTCAGATAGGCGTCCGAAATATTGCCGCAGCCGATGATGCCGATACCGATTCGCCGCATGGTTTCCTCCCCGCTACGCGGGGCCATTGATGACGCGCGGGAACTCATTTGTCACCCCTTTCCAGCCAGCGAACGTCATCCGGCGAAAGCCGGATGTCGAATGCTTCCAGGCTGTGGTTGAGCTCGGCCAGCGATCGCGGGCCGATCAATGGTACGACGCGACCCTGTTGCGCCAGCACATAGGCAAGCGCCACCTGGATCGGATCCTTGCCGATCCGTTTTCCCAGCGCGATGGCCCGGTCGCGGCGGGCGAAATTGCTTTCGGAGTACCAGGAGCGCGCCAGCTCGGCATCGTCCATCTTGCCGCGTCCGGCCCGTTCGGTGAAGAAACCACGCGCCTGGCTGGACCAGGCGAAATTGGTGACTTTTTTCTCCGCGAGCCAGTCCATCCACTCCCTGCCGGTCGATGCGATACAGCCGGCCCAAACGGGATCGACCATGTCTGCCAGCGAGAAGTTGTTCGACAGAACGCTCGGGCGCGTCTTGCCCGTTCGCTCGGCATAGGCGATCGCCTCGTCGAAGCGTTCACGCGTCCAGTTGGAACCGCCGAAGGGGCCGCGAATGCGTCCTGCCTTCACCTCGGCATCCATCGCATCGACGAACTCTCCCACTGGAATGTCGGGATTGTCGCGATGCATGAAGTAGATATCGACGTACTCTCCCTTCATGCGGTCGAGGCTGACAGTAAGCTGCTTGGCGATCACGTCGGGATAGCACAAAGGCGTATGAGCGCCCTTGCCGATCACGATCGTCTCTTCGCGCACACCACGGCTGCTGATCCATTCGCCGACAAGACGATCGTGGAGGCCGTTGCCGTAACCAAAGGCAGTATCGACGAGATTTCCTCCGGCCTCGAAGAAGGCATCCAGAACGATGGCCGCGCCTGAAAATGTCGTAAATTCAATCAGGCCAAGGGCGGCGAGTGACATTTCCTTGGGCAGGCCGGGGATGTTGCCGCGCGCGACCTTGTCTGTCTTTCGGGTGAGCGCTTCACCTCTCAGCGTTCGCGTGCGGGTCGTATATTTCTCGCTTTCGTATTCCAGCCCGATTGCCGCCCGCCATTTGTCCATCACGCGCAGATTGCCGAGGGTGTCGGCCCGGCTCATGCCGGGATAGCTGAATTCGATGCGCCCTGCGCGGATGGCATCGCTCGCAGCATCGACCTCGAAGCTATAGAGATGACGGGGTTCTTCGACCTCGATCTCGCTCCGGCTTCCGTCCAAACCGATGATGTGGATCGTGCTTTTGCCGCCCTGCTTGCCGCCGGCGAACCAGAACTGGTCGAGTTCGATGCGGCCCTTGGTGCCGATAATTCTTAGAACATTGTCCTGCGCCAGCGAAATCGAGCAGGAAATCTCGGCGATGATGCCGTTCGGAAAATGCAGAAGCGCCGATGTCCACTCGTCCACCCCGGTCTCGCCGAGGTGGCCGACGGCTGTCACGTTGTCGGGATCGAGGAGGCCGGACGCTTCGTCGATACCGGCGATCAGCCGTGCCATCGAGACCGGATAACCGCCGACATCGAGGATACCGCCGCCGGCAAGCGCGTTGGAAAACAGCCGGTGTTCCGGCTCGAAGGGCAGCTTGGCGAAGCCGAAGCTGGACTTGATCATTCTGATGTCGCCGATGGTCTTGGCTTTCAGAAGCTCGATCAGCTTCGCCGTCAGCGGGTGCAGGCGGTACATATAGGCCTCGCCGAGGAAGGTGCCGGCCTTGCGGGCCGCCTCCTGCATGGCTTCCGCCTCCGCTGCCGAAAGGCCCATCGGCTTTTCGCACAGCACATGCTTGCCCGCTTCCGCCGCCTTGATCGTCCATTCGGCGTGGCCGGGATGGGGTATGGCGATATAAACAGCCTCGATATCCGGATCGGCAAGCAGCGCGTCATAGCCGTCGACGATCCGCGTTCCGGGGAAGCTTTCCACCAGTCCGGGCTTGCCGGGGTTGCGCGTGCCGATCGCTTCGACCGGACCGTTGTCCGATTGCGCTGCCCCGGCGAAGAAGTCCTTGGCGATCGTGCCGGGACCGAGAATGCCCCAGCGGATTTTGCCTGTGGTGGTCATGCTTTCATTCCTTTTCAGACGCAGGGCCTCAGCAACGGTATTCTTGCCGCGCCGGCTTCAACCGCTGGGGCTTAGTTTAGTTCAATAATGGCGCAGCCATAGCCCGCGAGTGTCAGTGCGCCGGTAATAGCCTTGTCGCTGTCGAGCAGGTTCTTGCCGGACGGGACGCCCGTCACGACGGCAGGTGTGTCCTTGATATTCTGCAGAAAGAGCAGGCGCCGCTCTGCGTTCTCGCGCATCGTCACCTCGACGCCATCAGGCAGACCGGCAACCAGCGGCGCTACATCCGCGTCCGCGAAGGTGCGGGTGGTAAGCTGATGGGTGAGTTCGGGGGTGAGATAGGTGCCGACATAAAGCACACGGCCTTTGCCGACTGTGCGCGAGGTGATGACTGGCATACCTTCGGCATATCGGTTCGACCAGACGCCGAGCGCTTCCACATCGGCATTGATGGCAAGGTTCTCGTAGAAATGTCCCGCATCGAATTCCCGGTTGCCGAAGGTGAAACGGCGGATGCGGCGGCTGGATTCGGCCGGCCTGTCGGGCGGAATGACCAATCCGCCGGAGCGTGTCATGGTGGCGAACAGGCCGTTGGCGCCGGGCGCCGCCAGCCGTCCGAAATCCTCGACGCGCACACCGGTGAATGCCGATAGGGACCGTCCCGGAGCGGCTTCGCGGATCACGTGGTTGTTGCCGTCGCGGGTGCCGGTACGGGCGCCGATGATCACCGTTCCGCCGTTCCGCGCGAAGGCTTCCAGCCGCTCGGTCCAGCCATCCTTCCAGATCACCCAGTGCGGGACGTAGAAGACCTTGAGTTTCGACAGGTCGTCCTCCGGATGGATGAAGCCGCAGGCGATGCCGCGATCATAACAATACTGATGCAGCAGGATGGCATCGTCCTGCGGGCTCGGCAGGCCGATCGGGAAGGTCTTGTGGGCCTCCTGATTGTCGAAATCGGAGCCGGCGATGCCGACATCCATGCGCACCCACGTGCCGAGGATCTTGTCCTTCAGCGCCGTCATCTCGGTCGCGAACTGCTTTGCCTCGTCATAGCGATGCCGGGCCACATCGTCATGATCGATGACGCCCATCCAGTAGATCTCGGCTCCGAAATGGGCGGGCCGCCAACGGAAGAACATCACGCCGTCGGCGCCACGCGCCACCGACGACATCGCCATGCGGCGCATCTCACCGGGCTCGGGCGTCAGCGTGCAAAACCCCGGCTGGGCGCCGAAGCCGGACTGTTGTTCGGGCACGATATAGTTGCCCGAAAAGCCACGGCAGACGTCGAGATGCAGCGCCTGGGCCTTCGCATGATCGCCGAACCGAAAGAACTCGTCATAAAGGAAGGGATAGATGTCGTAGCCGACGAAATCGAGATCGGTGGAGAACTGGCCGCGAAAGTCGATGTCGCGCAGTCCGCCGAGATTGTGGAAGATGAACCAGTCCTTGTTGGTGGCCCGCAGAATCTCGACCTGATCGTGCTGGAAGCGCGCGGTCGAAAACGCGAGGAAGCGGTGGTAGTCCTGCAGGTGGCCGGGGCCGGGGAAGGTTGGGGCAAAGTCCTGCGGGAACACGATCTGGCTGAAGTCGTCGTAAGCCGTCGCCCAGAAATCGCCGCCCCAGGCGAAGTTGAGCTTGTCGATCGTCTTGTAGGTGTCTTGCAGATAGGCCTGGAATTCGTTCAGCGCCGAGGGCGAATAGGATTCCGGCATGCTGGTGTTGAGTTCGTTGTCCGTCTGCCAGCCGATGACATCCGGATTGTCGCGGTAGTGCTCCGCCATCGCCTGTGTGATCTTGCGGCTGTATTCGCGAAAGACTGGACTCGACGTATCGGCGTGCTGGCGCGAGCCGTGGCTCATCGGCCGGCCGTTGCCGTCGAGCCGGAGGATTTCCGGGTGTTTGACGGTCAGCCAGCGCGGCGGGGTGGCGGTCGGAGTGCAGAGGATGGTCTTGACGCCATGGCGGCCGAGGCCTGCGATCGCCCGGTCGAACAGGTCGAAATCGAAGGTGCCTTCGCGTGGTTCGAAGATGTGCCAGGCGAATTCGCCGAGGCGGGCGGCATTGAAGCCGGCTTCTGCCATGCGGCGTGCATCATTGTCCCAATAGCTTTCGTTCACATGCTCGGGATAATGCGGTGTGCCGACCAGGAAGCGGTCGGTGTCGATGGTGCGCCAGACGGAGAGGGCACGCGAAGTCTTGGTCATGAAAATGCTCCTGAAATGGCAGGTCAGTCGGCGAGGATGGATTTGCGGGTGCTGATCGTCTGTGCCTCGCCGGAGGAAAACAGATAGACGTCGCGCGGATCGATGCTGAGACCGATGGCGGCGTCTGCGGAGATGGCGGTGACATGGCCGATCTGCACGGTGACAGTCCCGTTGCCGCTTTCTGAACTGACGCATTGCAGCGGGCCGGCATCGATATAGAGGATGGTTTCGCGGCCGAGATGCTCGACCAGCCGGACCTGTCCGGCGAAGGTTGCCGCTGCCGGATCGGTAGCGACGCTCAGGTTTTCCGGGCGGACCCCCATCGTCAATGTGTCGCCTTTCTGAACTGAAGCGCCGTCCGCCAGTTCGATCGACAAAGGCGCGAGGCCAGCCGCCGAGACAGTGGCGCTGCGGCCGGAGACGGAATCCACGGTCACTTCGAAGAAGTTCATCCGCGGCGCTCCGAGGAAACCGGCGACGAAGAGATTGGCGGGGTTGCGGTAGAGTTCCAGTGGCGATCCGACCTGCTCGATCGAGCCGTGATTGAGCACGACGATGCGGCTGGCCATGGTCATCGCCTCGACCTGGTCATGGGTGACGTAGATCATCGTAGCGCCGAGCTTGGCGTGCAGGCCTGAAAGCTCGACGCGCATCTGTGTGCGCAGTGCCGCGTCGAGGTTGGAGAGCGGTTCGTCGAACAGGAAGACGTCGGGCGAGCGGGTGATCGCCCGGCCGATGGCGACGCGCTGGCGCTGGCCGCCCGAAAGCTGCTTCGGCCTCTTGTCGAGTTGGTCGGTGATGCGCAGGATTTTTGCCGCGCGCAGCACGGCCGCGTCGATCTCGGCTTTCGGACGGTGGGCCATCCGCAAGCCGAAGCCCATGTTTTCCGCCACCGTCATGTGCGGATAGAGCGCATAGGACTGGAAGACCATGGCGATGCCGCGCTCGCCCGGCTCGGTATTGCTGACATCGCGACCATTGATGAGGATCTGGCCGGACGAGATGGTTTCGAGCCCGGCGATCGTCTTCAACAGCGTGGACTTGCCGCAGCCGGACGGGCCGACCATGACGATGAATTCGCCCTGTTCGACGTCAAGGTCGATACCGCGCAGCGCGTGATAGGCGCCGTAGCTCTTCTGGATCTGGTGGAGTTGAAGACTGGTCATGGCATCCTGCCTGGCGATTGCGGTTTCAGGTCTGTCGGTCGAAGTGGGAAGGTGAATATCCGTCATCCCTTGACCGCTCCCATGGTGAGGCCGGCGATGAAGTGCTTCTGCATCAGGAAGAACATGATCACCGGCGGCACGGCGACGACGATGGTGCCGGCCGAAATCAGGTTCCACGCCGAGACCCATTCGCCGCGTAGATTGGCAAGGCCGGCGGTCACCGGCTTGACGCTGTCGCTGATGGTCAGCACGACTGCCCAGAAATAGTCATTCCAGATGAAGGTGAAGAGCAGGATGGCAAGGGCTGCGAGTGCCGGGCGCACCAGCGGGATCACCACATGCACCAGCGTCTGGAACGGTGTTGCACCTTCCGCGCGGGCTGCCTGGAACAGTTCGTCCGGCAGCGCGGCGATGAAGTTGCGCATGAACAGGGTGGCAAAGCCGGTCTGGAAGGCGACATGGAAGATGATCAGCGCCATGGTCGTATCGTAAAGGCCGAGCCGGACCATCAGGTCGCGCACCGGGATCATCATGATCTGGTGCGGCAGGAAGTTGCCGCCGACGAAAAGCGCAAAGACCAGCATGTTGCCGGGAAAGCGGTAGCGCGATAGCACGAAGCCGGAAAGCGTACTCAGGATCAGCACGCCGATCACCGAGGGGATGGTGATGATGAGGCTGTTGAGAAAATACTGCGCCATCGGCGTCTGGGTAAAGACGGCGGTGTAGTTCTCGATCAGGCCGAACTGGGTCGGCCAGCCCCAGAGATTGCCGCCCATGACGTCCTGCATCGAGCGGAACGAGGTGAGGACGACGGCGAATAGCGGGCCGAGCCAGACGATCAGGATGCCGATGACAACCGCGACATAGAGGCGGCGCTGCCAGATGGCGGTTTCAGGAATGGGGCGAGGATACATCACGCCCCCCTTTCTTCGGCGCGAATAATGCGCGAGAGATACCAGACGATGAAGACGGCCATGATCACGAAGAGAACCGACGCAATCGCCGCGCCATAGCCGAAGCGGTAGGAAAAGATCGACTGCTCGAACATCTGGTACGCAAGCACGGAGGACGAGCCGAACGGCCCGCCGCTGGTCATCACCGAGATGATGTCGAAGGAGCGAAGCGCGCCGACGACGGTGACGGCGATGGCGATGAAGGTGACTTGCGTCAGCTGCGGCAGGACGATGTGGCGCAGCATGTTCCAGCCCTTGGCGCCATCGACCCTGCCGGCGCCGATCAGGTCTTCGCTGAGATTGTTGAGGCCGGCAAGATAAAGCACCATGCAGAATGCGGTCTGCGGCCAGAGTGCCGCGGTGACCACGGCGAAGGTAACGAAATGTTCGTCCGACAACACCGCCGGTGCCGTTGCGCCAAAGAAACGGAAGATGATCGCCAGAAGCCCGAATTGCGGCGTGTAGACCCAGCTGAAAACGACGCCGACGGCGACCGAGGCCAAAACTAGCGGGATGAAGAACAGCGACTTCAGGAACCGCATGCCGCGGATCTTCTGGTTGACCAGAAGCGCGATGGCAAGACCCAGCGGCGGCGCCAGCATGAACATCACCAGCCAGATGACGTTGTTCTTCAGCGACACGTAGAACTGTGGATCGTTGAAGAGTTCGCGGTAGTTGTCGAGGCCGATCCAGCGCATCGGGCCGAAGCCGTCCCATTCGTGCAGGCTGATCCATAGGCTCTCGACCGAAGACGCCAATATGACGACGGAAAAGAGAATGGCGGCAGGCATGATCAGAAGCGTCGGTGTCAGCCACCATCGATGGTGGCGCCAAAGGGTCTTCATCCTTGGTGTACCTCATTCACGGTATGGATTTGGACAGGCATCGGGGAGCGGGACAAGGCCCCGCTCCCGTCCGCCGGGAGGCGCTAGATCTTGAAGATCCGGCGTCGTGTTCCCTCTAGGCGCTGAAGGATGGCATCGCGGCGTTCCGGCTTTGCCATGAATTCCTGGAAGCCGGTGAGACCCGCCTGGGCCATGTCCGGATCGGTGTCGCGGTCGTAATATTGCGAGCTGCCGGCCACGGTCTTCAGGCTTTCAACCGCCGCATTGACCAGCGGGTCCTTGCTTGGAGGAAGGTCGTGCCGTGGCGGAACGTTGCCGGCGGGTTCCAGATAGGCGCTGAGGTTTTCCGGCTGGTAGAGGAAGGCGAGGAATTCACGGGCTCCCGCCTTGTTCTTGGCGTTGGCCGGAATGTGCACGGAATTGACCGAAAACTCCTCGTAGCGATCGATGCCTTCGATCTTGGGGAAGGGGGCGAAGGTCAACTGGCCGACATCCTGCTCCGGGAAAGCGTATTTGACGAAGGCGCCGAGATTCATCATGCCGGCCTTCTTCTGGGCGAGAAAGGCTCCCGCCTCCTGCCAGCCGAATGAGGTGTGGTCCGGCGTGAAGAAGCCCTGTTTGATCAGTTCTTCCCAGTGGTCAAAGACCGGCTTCAAAGTCGCATCGGTATAGGCCATCTCGCCGTTCATCAGGGCGAAATGCTTGTCGAGGCCGTTGATCCGCAGGTTCATCTGGTCGAACCAGCCGGCTGCCGGCCAAAGTTCCTTGGTGCCGATCGCGACCGGGGTCAGGCCCGCTTCCTTGGATTTCTGGCCGTAGGCGAGGAATTCGTCCCAATTGGTCGGCACAGTCAGGCCGTGTTCGTCAAACACGTCCTTGCGATAGAACATGCCCCACATGGTGCCGCCGGTCGGCAGGCCGTATTGCTTGCCGTCAACCGTCACCGCGGCGGTCGTGGTGCCCAGCACATCCTTGTATTTTTCCTTCTCGAACAGATCCGAGATGTCATCGAACAGCCCGCGGTTGACGAAGGCCTTCATGCGGTTTCCGGAAAACCAGAAGCAGATATCGGGGGCGCCGGCGACCAGATAGTTGCGGATCGCCGTCTTGTGCGCCTCGTGATCCATGTTGTTAATCACGACCTTGGTGCCGGACTGCTTTTCGAAATCCGCCCCGATCCGCCGCAGGACTTCCAGCGCGGTGGCATTGTTTTCGTTCGAAATCACCGTGACCTCGGCCGATTGGGCAAGGGCCGGCATTGAGAACCCTGTCACGGCCGCCACGGACACGCCGCCCGCGGCTTTGAGGAACGTACGTCTTGTTGCTGCCTGGTCGATCCACTTGAATGTCATTGTCACTCCTCCCTTTGTTGTTGCCTCTTCACCATTTCCATCGGCACGGCCGTTCTCCTCAACGGCCAGTACGAGACCGGCAACGCAACGCATCTCCTCGGGCAAAGCGCGCGCTTGCCCGCTCCTTTCGGATCGCGATGATATTGCCGGGATGAACCGGATTAAATTTCGCTGAACCCGGTTCGGGTGTTGATCAGTCGGGCAAAGTTATGCATATGTTTAAATCAGAGGCAATAATTAATTTACAAAATAAAGAAAGAAAATTGGTGAAGCTAAAAGGTGACCAGAGCACGGCCCGGGCGATGAACCGCCGCCTGATCCTCAATCTCCTGAGGCAGGAAGGGCCGCGCAGCCGCGCCGATATCGCCTCGGTGACAGGGCTGAGCCCGGCGGCAGTGACCTTCGTCGTGGCTGATCTGATCGATGAAGGCCTGCTGATCGAAGGCAAGACGGTTGCGGGTTCCGCCGGACGCCGCCCCATTCCAGTTGACATCAACTACGCCAATGGTCTTGCCATCGGCTTCAAGCTGATGGTTGGCTCAGTGGAATGTGTCGTCACCGACCTTGCCACCAATCCGCTGGGTTCGATGCGCCTGCCGCTTGCCGGCCACGATCCGGATCACATCGTAACGACACTGGCAGAGGCGGTGCCCGAACTGGCGTCGCTCGTCGATCGTCCGGGCGCGCGGCTGGCCGGGATCGGCATCTCCATGCCCGGCGTCATCGACAATCACAAAGCCGTCTGCATCCGCAGTCATCGCTATAATTGGGACAACGTGCCGCTCGGCGGAATGCTCGCCGAGCGGGTGAAAGTTCCGGTCTGGCTGGAGGACGACACCAACGCCTACGCTATTGCCCAGCAACTATTTGGCCTCGGCCGTCAGCATCGCAATATGGCCGTGCTGGCAATCGGCGTCGGCATCGGTTGTGCGCTGGTGTTCGAGGGTAAACTCTATCGCGGCGCAAATGGTGCGGCTGGAAAATTTGGCCATGTCTCCTACGTGGAGAACGGGCGCCTGTGCGAATGCGGCAAGCGCGGCTGTCTCATGGCCTATTATGCCGAACCGGCGATCCTCAACACATGGCGCGACGCCACGGGACGGGGAAAAGGGGCGGGAAGGCCCGAACTTCTGGCTGCCTTGAAGGCGGGTGAGCCACAGGCGCTTGCTGTCCTGGAAGAGGCAGGAAACGGCATCGGCCGTCATCTTGCCAATCTCGTCAACATCACCGATCCGGAGGTCATCGTTGTCGGCGGCGAGGCGGTTTCCTTCGGCGATGCGTTGTTCGGTCCACTGCGCAGGGCGCTGGAGAAAAACACGTTCCGCGCGCCGCCGCCAGTGCTGCCGGACTGGGAAGACAATTCCTGGGCGAGGGGGGCGGCGGCCCTGGTCACGCAAAAGATTTTCGATTTCGAAACCTCTGCCGGCAACGCGGCTCCGTCGCCGGATCAAGGCACGGGCAGGGAACGTCGCCCGCCTTTGTCATAACCTCTGTTTCGAGCGCCCGTTCCCTTCAAGCCAAAGGCAGCCGTTGCCGCACGATGGCGGCATGAAAACGCGCGCCGAAGAGCAGGCAGGCATCGTTGAAGTCGTAGTTCGGATTGTGCAGCGGCGCGGATTCCCTGCCATTGCCGACAAAGGCGAAACAGCCGGGCACATGATCGAGGAAACGCGCAAAGTCCTCCGATGCGGTCATCGGTTCCGGCGCGGTCGCGATGTGGTCCGCCTCGAATACGGAACGCGCCGCGGCGAAGGCGTCGCTGACCAGGGCAGCATCGTTGAGCAGCGGCACGAACTCCCGCGTATATGTCACCTCCGCCGTTACATTGTAGGAAAGCGCCGTGCCTTCGGCGATGATCCGCATCTGCTTCTCGATCTCGGCGCTGATTGCCGGCCGAAAACTGCGGGCATCGCCGAGAATGCGCGCTAGGCCCGGAAGCGCGTTTCGGGTGCCGTCGGTGATCAGTTCCGTCACCGAGACGACACCGATATCCGTGGGGCTGAGGCGGCGCGAGACGATGGTCTGCAGGTTGGTGACCAACGCGCAGGCCGCGACCAGAACCTCGTTGCCCCAATGCGGCCGCGCTGCGTGGCCGCCGACGCCTTTCAGCACGATCTCGAAATTGTCCTCGGCCGACATGATCGGGCCGGCGCGTGTTTCAAAATGTCCGACGGGCAGGCCGGGCATATTGTGAAGGCCATAGATCTCCTCGAACGGGAACCGCTCTATCATCAGCCCGTCCTCGAGCATGGCGAGCGCCCCTTTGCCCCATTCCTCCGCCGGCTGGAAAATAAAGCGCACGGTGCCGTCAAAGCCGCCTTCCCCGGCCAGCAGCTTTGCGGCCCCCAAAAGCATGGCCGTATGACCATCATGGCCGCAGGCATGCATGATGCCGGGGTCTTGCGAGCGGTAGGTCATCGTTCCCTGTTCGGCGATGCGCAGGGCATCCATATCCGCCCGAAGCGCGATCGAGTGATTGGCGCCGCCGCGTTTCAAGGTACCAACAACCCCTGTGCCGCCGATACGTTCGGCCACGTCGTCGAAGCCGAATTCTCGAAGTTTGGCGGCGACGAAGGAAGCGGTTCGTCTTTCCTCGAAACCGAACTCAGGATGGGCATGCAGGTCGCGCCGCCAGGCGGTCATGTCTTCTTCAAGTGAGCGCAGGTCCACCATGCTTCTTCCTCTCATTTCGCGATTGCCGCACCGACCTCTTCGGGCGCGATGCCGACGAGTTCGGTGTAGCGCTTAGGGTCTGTCGCGCCCTCGGTGTTGATGACCAGAACGCGCGAGGTGGCGTTGAGCCCGAGGGCGGCCCGGATTTCCGGATCGGCCACCGCCCGGATCAGGCCCGCCAGTCCCGCGCCGCCGCTCTCGCCTGCGACGATTGCGGGGTCATTGCCGGAAGGGCGAGCCAGACGGTTCATCACCGAGATGGCATCCTCGTCATCGACAGCTATGAAAGCGTCGGCAACACGGGACAGGATGCGCCAGGCAACGAGCGACGGCTCATAGCATTCGAGCATTGCCATCACAGTCGGTTCGCCATGTGCGATCTTTACCGGATGCCCGGCGCGGGCCGTCTCGACGATACAGGCGGCGCGGGCCGGATCGACGACGACGAAGACCGGCCGCTTTTCTGCCAGCGCGATCGACAGATGCCCCGCAACAGCCGCCGCGATACCGCCGACGCCCGCTTGCACGAAAACATGCGTCGGCGGTTCCGACACCTGGCGCAGGAACTCCCGCACCATGGCCGTGTACCCTTGCATCACCAGCCCGGGAATGCGCTCGTAACCGGACCATGACGTGTCGGAGACGATCGTCCATCCCTTTTCGGTGGCCACACGTGCCGCTTCCCTGACGGAGTCGTCATAGGTCCCCTCGACGCGGATCATCTGCGCGCCGAAGCGGCCGATCGCGGCGACGCGCTCGTCGCTGACGCCGGCATGCACGAAGATCGCGGCCTTGGCGCCGACCAGCTCTGCGCCTTGCGCGACGGAGCGGCCGTGATTGCCGTCGGTGGCGCAGGCCATCGTCATCCCGGCGGCGACGGCTTTCACCCTCGGCGCATGCAGTTCGGCAATGTCGATGTTGCCTCCCAACTGCCGGCTGGCCTCCTCCAGCACCAGGCGGATGACGGCGTAGGAGCCGCCCAGTGCCTTGAAACTGCCAAGGCCGAGCCGGTATCCCTCGTCCTTGACGTGGAGCGCGCCGATGCCAAGCTCGCTGGCCATGGCTGGGAGGGAGCGGAGCGGTGTTTCGGCATGATTGTCGCGATGGGTAAGAAACAGTTCGACGCTCTCTGCGGCGGCGATGCCAAGAGTGTCGGCATCCACCGGTTCCAGCGGCGCATTGTGGTCGGGATGAGTGTTGGTCAGAAACATCGGGCGTCCTCGTTGATCAGGTCGCCGAATATATATTGCATGTCGCGCGAAAAATGCGCTGAATTGGCAGGGCAATATTGCAAGTTTGTTTCGTGAGATCCATGGCCAGAGCTTCTTCCAGCACAGCGCTTGACGCCTTCGACCATGCTATTCTCCGCATCCTGCAGAAGGACAACACGACTCCGCAGCGGACGATCGGGGAAGCCGTCAACCTTTCGGCGCCCGCCGTGCAGCGCAGGATCAAGCGGCTCGAGGAGACCGGGGTGATCGAGGCGAATGTCGCGGTCGTCAATCCGGCCAAAGTCGGGCAGCCGCTCACCATTTTCGTCGAGGTCGAGGTGATCAGCGAGACCGCCGAACTGATCGACCTGGCCAAGACGGAATTCTCGGCGGCTCCGGAAATCCAGCAATGCTACTATGTGACGGGCGAGGCCGATTTCATGCTCGTCATCGTCGTCCCCACGATGACGGCCTACGAGGCGCTGGCGCGTCGGCTCTTTTTCGGAAACAACAACGTCAAGAAGTTCCGGACCTTTGTCGCCATGGATCGGGTGAAGGTCGGGTTGGCTGTGCCTTGCGAAATCTGACGCAAGAAACGGGTTGAATCCGAGGTCCGGCCGTACGATTTTCAGGGCGAATGGAAAAACGGAGGCCGTGTCATGGGTCGGACTGTGCACCAATATCTCATCTTCGAAACCGCCGGAGGTTTCTGCGGTATCGCCTGGAACGACGTCGGCATCACCCGTTTCCAGCTGCCGACAAAAAGCGCGGAAGCGACCGAGCGGCTTCTGTTGCGCCGACTGCCGGGTGCCGAGGCTGGAACGCCGACGCCGGAACTGGCTGAAGCGGTCGCCGCGGTGAAGCGCTATTTCGATGGCGAAGAGACGGATTTTTCCGGATTCAAACTGGATCTTGGTGGCCAGGATCCATTTTTCGAGCAGATCTACAGTGCCGCGCGGCGGGTCGCCTGGGGCCATACAACCACCTATGGCGCCCTGGCAAAGGAGCTTGGAGGCGGGCCGGAGGCAGCGCGCGACGTCGGCCAGGCCATGGCGAAGAACCCGGTGGCGCTGATCATCCCCTGCCACCGCGTGCTTGCGGCGGGCGGCAAGATCGGCGGCTTTTCGGCGCCGGGTGGCTCGTCTGCCAAGGCGCGCATGCTCGAACTGGAAGGTGTCCATGTCGGACCGCCGGAACCGGCGCAGCAATCGTTGGGATTTTAGGAAGCCGGAGCCATTGCCCGGTATGTGCGTTGTGAACTGGCGAAGGCGGTGGGTCGGCTGCCTTCGAAATGTCCTAATGAAAGGTGAATTGTGCACTGTCAGTTGCAAAATTTACCGACTGGATGACCGGGTGCCATTGCACCGGTCACGGTTTGAGAAGGAAAGAATGATGAAAACGACTCTTGCGATGGCGCTTGCCACAGCGTCGCTGGTTCTGACGGGTGGAATTGCCGCTCAGGCTGCCGATCTGGCAAATGGCGCGCCTGCTCCCAGCTATGAGGAGAGCGATGTACGCGGCGGCGTGAAGATCGGCTACCTCGAGTGCGAGGTTGGCGGTGGCGCCGGCTACGTTCTGGGCTCGGCCAAGGAAATTGATTGCACCTTCCACTCTTCGGTGGGCAAGGAACGCACGGACCACTATACCGGCGCGGTCAGGAAGATGGGCGTTGACCTCGGCTTCACGACGCGCAGCAAGCTCGTCTGGGCGGTTCTGGCGCCGACGGCGGGTTACCATCAGGGTTCGCTCAGCGGTCTCTATCAGGGCGCAAGTGTTGAAGCCACGGTCGGTGCGGGTGTCGGTGCAAACGTTCTCGTGGGCGGCACCTCCGGCTCCATCCACCTCCAGACGATCAGCGTGACGGGCCAGCTCGGCCTGAACCTTGCGGCAGGCGGCACATCGGTAACGCTCACAGCCGTCAACTAAATCGTCCCGCTTTCCCCCTTCGTCTCTTCGAGGGGGGAAAGTTCAAAAGCTGGCCTGCGTTGGTACGCGGCGGCAGTTCAATCCGCCAGTTCGGGATTGTCCGCGCGAAGGCTTTTGGGTCTGAGCAAGCGGATGGCCTTGCCCGCCGGGCTGGTCTGGAGCTGCAACACGCGTGTAAAGAAGCGGTTGCCGGATGCCACCCTGCCGATATTCACGATAGCCGCACTCCCCAGTTCCTGCTCCATAAAGGTGAGGACTTGCTGGTAGGCATCGCGGTCCAGGGTGTCGAGTGCCTCGTCAATGATGATCCAGCTCGGTTTGTGCAGTCCCAGCCGTGCAATGGCCAGAAGCCGGATTTCGACTTCATTGAGTTTCAGCCTTGTCCGCATGTCCTGATCCAAGCTGTTTTGCAGCTTGCTCAGGCCGACCATGGACAACACCGAGACCATGTCGGATTTTTTGAATTTGCCTGGATTTTCCGGATAGCTGAGGACTTCCTCCAGCGTTCCCGGCGGAAAATAGGGCGTTCGCGGTACAAAGGCGATGCCGTCACCGTCGGGTAGGGCAATGCGCCCGTATCCCCAGGGCCAAAGGCCGGCCAGAGACCGGAAAAATGGCGCCTTTTCCACATCCGAGTCACTGGTCACCAGAACGCGGTCGCCGGGCCGGATTTCGACATGCTGATCGGCAAGCTTGATGCAGCCGGACGGCAGGGCAATTTCCAGGCGGTCGATAGTCAGGCGGTCGCCGTCAGCCTGTGCAAATTCGATTCGCTTGTCGTTTTCGTGCCGTTCGTCGGTCATCAGGATCGCAGACCGGAAGGCGGCGACGCGAAGCAGTGTCGCGCGCCAGTCGGCGATGCTGTCGATATTGTCGACGAACCAGCGCAACGACGTATTCACCTGGTTGAACGCGCCGACCGCCATCATCAGGCCGCCAAAACTGAGATCGCCATTGAAATAGACCGGGGCCGCGATGACGATGGGCGCGACGACCGTGAGCCAACCATAGCCTGATGTGACCCATGTCAGCCGTGTCAGGGCCATCATCAGCTTGTTGCTGATTTCCAGAACCGAGGCGAGATCGCGCTGGAGACGACGCTTTTCATTGCCTTCGCCGGAGGACAGCGAAACCGCCTCTATATGCTCATTGACCCGCATCAGCGAGAAGCGCAGAGCGGCCTCCCGCGCATAGTGGTCGCCATTGATCTTGACGAGGGGGCGTCCGACGAACCAGCTCACGGCCGCAGCCGTCCCGGCGTAAAGGAAGGCCGCCCAGACCATGTAACCGGGAATGTTGAGATCATAGCCGCCGACATGAAAGATGAAGCCGGACGAAAGCGACCACAAAACGCCGACGAAACTGGCAAGCAGAATGCCCGACTGGAACAGGCCTATGGTGAGGCCGGCCGTCAGGTCGGCGAGATGACGGGCGTCCTCATGCACGCGCTGGTCGGGATTGATGCCGATCGCGCCGGCATTGGCAAGGCGAAAGGCCCGTGCCGGCTTCATCCATTCGCCGATGAGATCGAGCGTCAGGCCTTCTCTGAGCTTGATCCGGATCCACTGGTTGAGCCAGGTTTGCAGCACATTGAGGATCAACAGCGTGCCGGCAATCTGGCCAAAGGTGATGAACTGCATCAGAAAGGCGGAGAGATCGCGCCGCTCGAGGGTATCGTAGAAGGGTTTGTACCATCGGTTCAGCATGATCTGCCCGGCCGCGGTTGCCAGTATGACGATGACGATCCCGATTGCGAGCCATATGATGGTCTTGCGGACAGGCGAGGCGACAAAAGCCCGCTGCATCATGCGGAGCTGATCGAAGAAAGGCTGCTCGTCGTCGGTTTCTACACGCTGGTTACTCTTACCATTCATGTCATGCGGCATTGGCGCGAATCTCTCCACCATGGTCTTCACCTGCGAAATATAGCGCGTCCGAAGCGCTATCCCTAAGAAAGATTAGCAAAGGAGGATGGAGCGAAGCAGTCCAAGGTATTCCTTTGCCGGCTATCATCGCAGATCGGCGGGCAAAGGGCTGTTCACGTTTCGCGGAACTTGCCATGCACGAAGGCCTTGGCTCGGGCGATGGCGGCCGCGAGCGGGTCTCCAAAGGCCAGGCGCGCGGCAATCGCGCTGGCGAGCATGCAGCCGGTGCCGCGCATCGACGCAGCAAGGCGAGGGGATGCAAAGGACTGATCGGCGTGTTCCGGCTGGACGAGGAGATCGATGGCTTCCACGCCGCCGGCGTGTCCGCCCTTGACCAGAACCGCCTTTGCCCCTGCCATCAAAAGGCTCCGGGCCTGACCGGCCACGCTATCGGGTGATGAGGCAACGGTAGATGCCGCCAGCACCGAAAGCTCCGGCAGGTTGGGCGTGACGAGCGTGCACGCCCGAAACAGGTCACGCAGGGCATCCGTCGCGTCCGGGGTCAACAGGGCGCGACCGGATGTCGAGACCAGAACCGGATCGAGAACCACAGGGATGTCAGGATGATCCACAAGGATCT
This sequence comes from Rhizobium herbae, assembly GCF_017873135.1. GTDB lineage: Bacteria > Pseudomonadota > Alphaproteobacteria > Rhizobiales > Rhizobiaceae > Pararhizobium > Pararhizobium herbae. The sequence goes on from NZ_JAGGJV010000012.1 coordinate 34,044, forward strand.
GCGCCACGGCAGCAATCGTCGCCGGGGTCGCCAGCATACCAATCTTGACGGCTGCGATAGGATTGGCGGACAACGCAGCCCGCATCTGCTGCGCGACCCGCTCCGGTGCCACGGCATCGACACCTTGGACCCCGTGATGCGTCTGGACGGTGACGGCGGTGATCGCGACCGACGCTTTCACGCCGAATGCGGCAAGCGTCTCGATGTCGCGGACAATGCCGGCGCCGCCCGAGGAATCGGACCCCGCCACAACGAGCACATGTGGAATATTCCTCATCACCGGAATCGCGCCGTCCGTTCGATCCATTGCCGCGTGCGTGCTTCCGGGGCGGCATTCAGGGTAATGTCGGTAACGACGGCGGCGCAGTCGGCGCCATGGGCAAAGACGCTGTCGATACGGTCGGTATTGAGCCCGCCGATCGCCACGAGCGGCAGGGGGCCGATGCGCGTTTTCCAGTCCCGCAACCTGTCCAGCCCCTGCGGTTCCCACTTCATCTTTTTAAGGATGGTTGGCCAGACCGGACCCAACGCCACATAGTCGGGCGCGGCTGCGAGCGCTGTCTCCAGTTCCGTCTCGTCATGCGTCGAGAGCCCAAGCTTGAGGCCCGCGGCGCGGATGGCGGCAATATCCGCTTCGGCCAGATCTTCCTGGCCGAGATGGACGAAATCGCATTCCTCCTCGATAGCCAGTTGCCAGTAGTCGTTGATGATCAGCTGGCAGCCATGTTCGGCGCAGATCGCCTTCGCGCGACGGATTTCACGACGCAACTGCATCTCTTCGCAATCCTTCATGCGCAGCTGCACCAGCTTCACGCCGAGCGGCACAAGGCGGTCGATCCACTCCGCGCTATCGACGATCAGGTAGAAGGGATCGAGCCTCATGAAAACACCGCCTTGCCGATGACCGGCGTCGAGGGAACAGCCATGTCGCGCGGCTCCAGCATGCCAGCCAGAAAGGCTGTGCGGCCCGCATCGATCGCGCCGGAGAACGCCGCTGCCATCAAAACAGGATCGGCGGCCCCGGCGACGGCAGTGTTCAGTAGCACCGCGTCAAAGCCGAGTTCCACGACGATGGCGGCATGGGAGGGCCTGCCGATACCGGCATCGACGATCAGCGGGACGTCTGGAAAATTGGCGCGCATGCTGCGCAATGCCGGCAGATTGACAGGCCCCATGGCCGAGCCGATCGGCGCGCACCAGGGCATCAATACTTCGCAGCCCGCCTCCAGAAGCCGCTCCGCCACCACCAGATCGTCGGTGGTGTAGGGGAAGACCTTGAAGCCTTCGTTGCTCAGGATGCGTGCCGCCTCGACCAACCCGAACACATCCGGCTGCAATGTGTCGTGATTGCCGATTACCTCAAGCTTGATCCAGTCCGTGGCAAAGACATCGCGTGCCATCTTTGCCGTCAGCACCGCTTCGGAGACCGTGTGGCAGCCCGCAGTGTTGGGCAGGACCCTGACGCCAAGCGTGCGGATCAGTTCGAAAAAAGCGCCGCCGGTGCGGCTGCCGGCTGTCTCCCGGCGCAACGACACGGTGACGATCTCCGTCTTCGATGCGCGCACCGCATCCGCAAGAATGGCAGGAGAGGGATAGCGGGCAGTTCCCAGCAGAAGGCGGGAAGCGACGGACGTTCCATAGAGTTCGAGCATGATCAGCCTCCCTGCATCGGCGAAAGGATCTCGATGCGGTCGCGATCGCTCAGCGCAAAGGCCTCGCGATCCTCCCGGTGCACCAGTTCGCCGTTGACGGCCGTCGCCAGCCAGTCGCCTTCGTATTCCAGTGCGGTCAGCAGCTCCGAAAGGATCGATATATCGGTCTGATGGTCTTCGCCGTTGATCGTCAGTTTCATCGGCTTGCTCCAATTTGTGGTGGGTTGGCGGCTCCGCGTTGGTCCGAGAGAGGTTTGAACGGACCGGCAGACGGCACGTGTTTCGTTTTCGAGGGGCCTATGATGTGCGCTGCAACGTCCCAGGCAACGGATGGCGCAAGCAGGAACCCGTGCCGATAGAAGCCGTTGACCCGGATGGTTCTCCCATCAACGTCGAAGCGGGGCAGATTGTCCGGATAGGCCGGACGGACGCCTGCGCCGGTTTCGATCACCCGGGCCTCGCCGAAAGCCGGATGAAGCGCATAGGCCGCGTTCAGAAGCTCCATCAGCGACCGGGCGCTGACCGGTCCGTCGTCGTTGCTTTCGATCATGGTCGCGCCGACCATGAAGCATCCATCGCCGCGCGGCACGATATAGAGCGGAATACGCGGATGCAGCAGCCGGACAGGGCGTGACAGCGTCACCTCCGATGTTTCCAGCATCAGCATTTCGCCACGCACGCCGCGCAGATTCGCCGCTCGGCCGATCGCACCTGCCCCGGTGCAATCGACGACACGGTCGAACCCGGCATCCGGAAAGTCCGTGGCGGCGCCGAAATGGAACCGCACGCCCATTGCCGCCAGTTTTTCATGCAGTGCCGTTATCGCGCGCCTCGGATCGAGATGTACTTCATCGCGAAAGAACAGTGCCTTGCGGAATCGTCCGGCAAGGTCCGGCTCCAGGGCTTCGATCTCATCCGCATCCAGCCAGTCGAACCCCGATGTGCGGCTCGCGAAGCGGGTCAGTTCGGCCGTATCGCGTGGTGGCGCCACCACCAGCGTGCCCTTGCGGACGACATCGCCGGGCAGGGCGGCGTCCCACCAGTCGGCTGCACCGCGTCCGAGCGTGAGGACCGTTTCGGGCGCACTTTCGCGTTCGCACCAGGGCGCCAGCATGCCGCCGGCAAACCACGAGGCTCCACCACCGGCGCGTGGCGCTGTCTCTGCCACCTCGACCGCGACGCCCTTCGTCGCCAGCTCATGGGCAAGCGTGAGGCCGGCAACGCCGGCCCCCCTGATCAGCACGCGCATGATCACTCTCCTACGGGGGGAACAGACCCGTCTTTGGGGAGCGGCATATAAAGATCGCCGCCCGCCTGGAATTTCGCGGCCATCGCCTCAAGGCCTTCCTTCTGGGCTTCGGCGCGGATGTCGTGCGAGATCTTCATCGAGCAGAATTTCGGCCCGCACATCGAGCAGAAATGCGCCACTTTATGCGCGTCTTTCGGCAAGGTTTCGTCGTGGAAGGAGCGAGCTGTTTCGGGATCGAGCGACAGGTTGAACTGGTCTTCCCAGCGGAACTCGAAGCGGGCCCGCGACAATGCGTCGTCACGCAATTGCGCGGCCGGATGCCCCTTGGCGAGATCGGCGGCATGGGCGGCGATCTTGTAGGTGATGACCCCGACCTTGACGTCGTTGCGATCAGGCAGACCCAGGTGCTCCTTCGGCGTGACGTAGCAGAGCATCGCCGTGCCGAACCAGCCGATCATCGCAGCGCCGATGCCGGACGTGATGTGGTCGTAGCCGGGGGCGATATCGGTGGTCAGCGGCCCGAGCGTATAGAACGGGGCTTCGCCGCAGACTTCCAGCTGTTTGTCCATGTTTTCCTTGATCTTGTGCATCGGCACATGGCCGGGGCCTTCGATCATCACCTGGCAATCCTTCGCCCAGGCGATCTGGGTGAGTTCGCCGAGCGTTTCGAGTTCGGCGAATTGCGCTGCGTCATTGGCATCGGCGATCGAGCCGGGACGCAGGCCGTCGCCGAGCGAAAACGTGACGTCATAGGCGCGGGCGATGTCGCAGATTTCGTCGAAATGCTCGTAGAGAAAGCTCTCCTTGTGGTGATGCAGACACCACTTGGCCATGATCGAGCCGCCGCGCGAGACGATGCCGGTGACGCGGTTGACGGTCAGAGGAATGTAGGAGAGCCGGACGCCCGCATGAATGGTGAAATAGTCGACGCCCTGCTCGGCCTGCTCGATCAGCGTGTCGCGATAGACCTCCCAGGTGAGATCCTCGGCAATGCCGTTGACCTTCTCCAGCGCCTGATAGAGCGGCACGGTGCCGATCGGCACCGGCGAATTGCGGATGATCCATTCGCGGATGTTGTGGATGTTGCGGCCGGTCGACAGGTCCATGACGGTATCGGCGCCCCAGCGCGTCGCCCAGACCATTTTTTCGACCTCTTCGGCCATCGACGAGGTGACGGCGGAATTGCCGATATTGGCGTTGATCTTCACCAGGAAATTCCGGCCGATGATCATCGGTTCGGATTCCGGATGGTTGATGTTGGCCGGGATGACGGCCCGTCCGCGTGCGATTTCCTGGCGGACGAATTCCGGCGTGACGTGATCCGGAATGCTGGCGCCGAAGCTTTCGCCGTCGCGGACCAACGCGCCCTTCGGGGCCTTGCGGCCGAGGTTTTCGCGGATGGCGATATATTCCATCTCCGGCGTGATGATGCCGGCGCGGGCATAGGCAAGCTGGGTGACGGCTTTGCCATCTTTGGCCTTTAGCGGCCGGTTGCGGATGGGAAATTCCGGCGTCAGCCGTTCGCCGGTGGCAAAGCCGTTGTCTTCCGGTTTGACATGCCGGCCGTCATAGGCCTCGACATCGCGGCGCTCGGTCACCCACTCCTGGCGGGGGCGGGGCAGGCCGGCGTCGATCGAAACGGTATGGGCCGGATCGGTGTAGGGACCCGAGGGATCGTAGACGGCAACGGGCGGTTCGCCTGATGTCGGATGAAGCGAGATTTCGCGCATCGACACGCGGATGGCCGGGTGCAGGTCGCCCGGTATATGGACCTTGCGGGAGGCGGGCAGCGGACCTGTGGTGACGGTCGGGGTGAGTGGCTTTGCGGCAATATTCATGGTTGAGGCTCCAAAGGTTGGAGACCCAGTCATCAGAGCCGGAATGATGAAAAGACGCTGACGCGAATCCGCGTACGGAATTCGAGTCGCTACAGCGCTTGCACCGTCCCTACGCCAGTATGAACTGGATCAGGTTCAACGGGTCACTGCGCTGAATGAAGGCGGCATAGCCGCTTTTCACCCCAGCAGAATCTCAGCCCCTTGTCGGGACCCCCCTGGTGAATGCGCCAAGTTAGGCACAGTTTTGGACGGAGCGTCAAGGGCCGTTCGGCGCGACGCATTCTTCCAGCCTCCGCTGCAGGCCCGTAGGCTGTGAAGATGTCCAATGATTACAATCGCGGCCTCGACAGCGCCGCCGCGGCAAATTATCTATAAAAAATGACCTCGACGAGCGAAGACACGATTGCCAGCCGCATCAGCCGCATCCTTGCCGACAGGATCGTGACCGGACAACTGGATCCGGGCACGAAACTGCGGCAGGACCATATCGCGGAAGAATTCGGAACGAGCCATGTGCCCGTGCGCGAAGCCTTCCGCCGGCTTGAGGCGCAGGGTCTTGCGGTCAGCGAACCGCGCCGCGGCGTTCGGGTCGCCTCCTTCGATCTCAAGGAAGTTCGCGAAGTCGCGCAGATGCGCGCGGCGCTCGAGGTTCTGGCGCTTCGCCATGCGGCACCCCATCTCACGCCATCGATCCTCGACCTCGCCGAAGAGGCGACGGTCGCCGGCGATAATTCCCGCGATGTCCGGTCCTGGGAAGAGGCCAATCGACGCTTTCACACCCTGATCGTCACGCCCTGCGGCATGCCGCGCCTGCTGGCCGCGATCAGTGACCTGCATGCCGCCAGCGCCCGTTTCCTGTTCGCCAGCTGGCGGTCTGAATGGGAAGTGCGAACCGATCACGACCATCGTGCGATCCTGACATTCTTGCGCCAAGGCAATGTCGAGAACGCCGCCGCCGTTCTTGAACGTCACGTCCAGTGGATCGGCCAAAAGCCGGTCCGCAATGCTTCCGGCACAACGCGTGACGCTTTCGCGATCGTGGGCTGAAGGCCGACCTCCAGCAGCCGCTTTTTCACGCTGTCCGCCGACATGCGCGAAGGCGCGATCCGCGCCACACTGATCTTAATCCCCTCATGGTTGAAAATTTAAACGCGTCTCAACGAAAACGCGGTTGCGTTGAGGTGTGCTATGAGAAATTATAGATAATATTGAGTCTTATCTATATTTATTTCGCCGCCACGGCTGAAAAAGAGGGAGGAGTCGGAAATGCTCGACAAAATTACCGCTGAAAATCACGCTGAAGCGCATCATGCAGCTCTGTCGGAAGGCGTTATCCTCGCTGATGCGAAAATTATCTATAATTCTTCGTTCAACGATCTGCTGTTCCGGGCTCAAACGGTTCACCGCGCAAACTTTGATCCCAACGCAGTGCAGATCAGCCGGCTGCTGTCGATCAAGACCGGCGGCTGCGCCGAGGATTGCGGTTATTGCAGCCAGTCGGCGCATTCCCCGACCGGCCTCAAGGCATCGAAGCTGATGATGGTCGAAAAGGTCGTTGCAGAGGCGCGCAAGGCCAAGGCCGAGGGTGCGACCCGCTACTGCATGGGCGCGGCATGGCGCAGCCCGAAGGATCGCGACATGGAAACGCTGGTTGCCATGGTCGGCAGCGTCAAGGCGCTGGGCATGGAGACCTGCATGACGCTCGGCATGCTGTCGCCGGGGCAGGCGGAAGCACTGGCGGATGCCGGCCTCGACTACTACAACCACAACATTGACACCTCCGAGCAATTCTATCCGCAGATCATCACCACCCGCAGTTTCGCCGACCGGCTGGAGACGCTCCACAATGTGCGTGAAGCGGGAATGAAGGTCTGCGCCGGCGGCATTCTCGGCATGGGCGAGACGGCGGACGATCGCATCTCCATGCTGGTGACGCTCGCCAATCTGCCGGAACCGCCCGAAAGCGTGCCGGTCAACATGCTGATCCCGATCCCCGGCTCAAGACTTGCCGATGCGGAGCCTGTCGATCCGATCGAATTCGTCCGGACCATCGCGCTCGCACGCATCCTGATGCCGCGCGCGCATGTGCGCCTGTCGGCCGGGCGCACGCAGATGAGCGACGAAATGCAGGCGCTCTGTTTCTTCGCCGGTGCCAATTCGATCTTTGCCGGCGATACGCTGTTGACGGCTGAGAACCCGGGCGAAGATCAGGACGCAGCCCTCTTCCGCCGCCTGGGATTGAAGCCGATGGAGCTGGAGCTGCCCGAATGATGCCTGCGGGCCTCCTGCGCTACGAAACGACGCTGGCGGGATTGGACCGCAAGGGACGGCGGCGGGTCTTGATCGCGCAGGACGGAGCTGATTTCAGCTCGAACGACTATCTGGGATTTGCCGGTTCTCCGCAGCTGGCGGCGGCAGTCACAGCAGCACTTCAGCGCGGCGTGCCCGTCGGTGCCGGCGGCTCGCGCCTGCTGCGCGGCAACCACCCGGAACATGAAGCGCTGGAAAAAGCGGCTGCCGCCTTTTTCGGAGCCGAGAGGGCTCTTTATTTCGGCAGCGGTTATGCCGCCAATGCAGCCCTGTTCTCGACCCTGCCGCAGCGCGGCGATCTCATCGTCCACGATGCCTTGGTCCATGCCAGCGCGCATGAGGGAATTCAGGCAGCCCGGGCCACGGCCGTGGCGGTGGCGCACAATGATGTCGAGGCTTTCGAACAAGCCATCAGCGGCTGGCGGCGCAATGGCGGTATTGGCCACCCGTGGATTGCGGTCGAAAGCCTCTATTCCATGGATGGCGATCGCGCTCCGCTCGCCGAACTGGCGGCTGTTGCCGAACGTCATGACGGCTTTCTGGTGATCGACGAGGCGCACGCCACCGGCGTCTTCGGCCCCGGCGGACGCGGTTTTGCTGCGGGCCTTGAAAACCGGAAAAACGTCATCGTGCTGCACACCTGTGGCAAGGCCCTCGGCGTTTCCGGCGCATTGCTCGGCGCAAGTGCTGTACTCTGCGACTATCTCGTCAACCGGGCGCGAGGTTTCATCTATTCAACCGCGCCATCGCCGCTGATGGCCGCCGCCGTGCGCGAAGCGCTGCGCATGCTGGCGGATGAACCGCAGCGTCGAGCGGATTTTGATGAGTTAAAGGCTTTCGCCAATGCCGATCTAACAGCCAAACTCGGCGTCAAGGGCAGCGGATCGCAGATCCTGCCGGTGCTGATCGGCGACAACGGCCGGGCGGTGCGGATTGCCGCGCGCATGCGGGGCGAAGGTTTCGACATCCGCGCTATCCGCCCACCGACCGTTCCCGAAGGCACCGCAAGGCTCCGGATCGCTATCACGCTCAATGTCGACAGGGCAACGATTGCGCGCATGTTCACCCGGCTCGCGGCCATCATGGCGGAGGAAGCGTCATGATGCGTTTCGTCATCACCGGCACGGATACCGGCATCGGCAAGACGGTTTTTTCCGCAGCACTTACCGGCGCGCTTTCCGGCTATTACTGGAAGCCGGTGCAGGCAGGGCTCGACGAGGAAACCGATAGCCAGACCGTCAGCCGACTGAGCGGTCTGGCACCGGAGCGCATCCTGCCGGAAGCCTATAGGTTGAGGACGCCGGCATCACCCCATCTCGCTGCCCGCATCGATCATGTCACGATCGCGCCGGACATGCTGGTACCGCCCGTGACGGATGCGCCGCTCATCATCGAGGGTGCCGGCGGACTACTGGTGCCATTGACGGAAACGGAGGTGTTCGCCGATGTTTTTGCGCGCTGGCAAATCCCCGTCATCCTCTGCGCCCGCACCGGGCTCGGTACGATCAATCACACGCTGTTGTCGCTGGAAGCGCTGCGCAGCCGCTCCATCCCGGTTTTCGGCGTCGCCTTCATCGGTGACGAGGCAGCCGAAACGCAACGGATCATCGCGGCAATGGGGCAGGTGCGGATACTCGGCCGTCTGCCACGGCTTGATCCGTTGACGCCGGACCTGTTGCGGCAAGCCTTTCGCGACAATTTCCCGCTTTCCACGTTTCGCGAGGTGATCGCATGACCTCTCCTGTCTGGCACCCCTTCACCCAGCATGCGCTCGAACCGGCGATGAAGCGGATTGTGCACACGGATGGCGCCTGCCTGGTCGACGAGGACGGTGCGCGTATTCTCGACGCCATTTCGTCCTGGTGGGTGATCACCCATGGCCACCGGCATCCGGCCATCATGAGCGCCATTCAGGCGGCATGCGAGAACTACGACCAGATCATTTTCGCTGAATATACCCATGAACCCGCCGAGGAACTGGCGAGGGGTCTGTTGAAGATCGCGCCCACCGGATTGGCGCATGTGTTCTATTCCGACAGCGGATCGACCTGCGTCGAAGTCGCGCTGAAAATGGCGCTCGGGTTCTTCCACAATTCCGGCGCACCGCGCCGCCGCGTCTGCGTTCTGGAGCACGGTTATCACGGCGATACGATCGGCACGATGTCGGCGGGGGAGCGTGGCGTCTTCAACCAGGCCTATGAACCGCTGCTCTTCGGCGTCGATTGCCTGCCGTTTCCCGAACCTGGCCATGAGCAGGACACGCTTGACGCCTTCGAGCGCTTCTGCGCGACCGGCCAGGTGGCAGCGCTTCTGATCGAGCCGCTGGTTCTTGGAGCAGGCGGTATGCGCACCTATCCGGCGTCGATCCTCCGCGAATTGAAGCGGATTGCAGAACGGCATGGCACCCTGATGGTCATCGACGAGGTGATGACCGGCTGGGGACGCACGGGCAGCCTCTTTGCATGCGAGCAGGCCGGCGTGACGCCCGATATCCTCTGCACCTCGAAGGGTTTGACCGGCGGCGCCCTGCCGCTCGCAGCGACCCTGTGCACGGCCGAGATATTCGACGCGCACCTGTCGACGGATCGCCGCCGGACCTTCTTCCATTCCAGTTCCTATACGGCCAACCCGATCGCCTGCTTGGCAGCGGTTGCCAATCTGAAGGTCTGGGAAAACGAACCGGTTGGGGAGCGCATTCGGGTGCTTCAAGAGTTGCAGCAGGAGGGACTGTCTCGCTTCACGTCCGATCCGCGCTTCGGCAATGCCCGCCAGATCGGAACGATCACGGCCCTCGATCTCGCTGTCCCGACGGGTGGTTATCTTTCGGATGTCGGTCCAAAGCTGAGAGCATTCTTTCGCCAACGAAAATTGTTGATCCGTCCGCTTGGTAACGTCATTTACCTGATGCCACCCTACTGTGTCACCGCCGCCGAACTTGACCGGGCCTATGACGCGATCGACGAGGCGGCGGCATGTTTTGTCGCCGGTCGATTGTGATGGGTGCGCGTTCGTCCCGCCTTGCTGGTTTTGGCCACTCCGTTCCGGCCCGGCGCGTCGAAAATGCCGAGATCGAGCAAGATCTCGGCCTCGAGCCGGGCTGGATAGAACGTCGAACCGGCATCCGGGCGAGGCATTGGGCCGGGCCGGGCGACACGCTGTCCGGTCTTGCGGCAAGGGCAGGGGAGGCGGCTATCGAGAGCGCGGGCATCGCCCGGAACGAGATTGCGCTGACGCTGCTCGCTACATCGACGCCCGATCATCTGCTGCCGCCTTCGGCTCCCCTGCTTGCCCACCGTTTGGGCCTTTCCCATTCGGGGGCTATCGATCTTGCCGGCGCCTGCTCCGGCTTTCTCTATGCGCTGGTGCTCGCCGACGGTTTCGTTCGCGCGCAGGGCCGGCCGGTTCTGGTGGTCGCAGCCAATATTCTCAGCCGCCGTATCAATCCGGCGGAACGGGCAAGCGCCGTGTTGTTTGCTGATGCGGCAGGCGCGGTCGTTCTGATGCCGTCACAGGAAACGGACGCGGGACTTCTTGGTGTCGATCTCGCCTCCGATGGCAGCAGATACGACCTGATCTCCATCCCGGCCGGTGGAAGCAACCGGCCGTTTGCCGCCGATGTGACGGCGGACGAATGCCTGATGACGATGCGCGATGGCCGGGAGATGTTCACGCAGGCGGTCGGCATGATGAGCCTCTGCGCCAGCCGGGCGCTCGAAAGTGCCGGGTTCGGCGCGAAGGATATTCACCGCTTTGTTCCGCATCAGGCCAATGCACGCATTTTCGATGCGGTTTGCGGCAATCTCGGTATCGATCCCGAAAGGACGGTCCGCACGATCGCCGACTACGGAAACTCTTCCGCCGCGACAATCCCGCTTTCGCTTTCGCTCGCCCATGAGGCCGCGCCCTTCGCCTCGGGCGAGAGACTGTTGCTGACCGCGGCGGGGGCGGGGTTGACCGGCGGTGCCTGCGTTATCAGTATGTAAGTTTTTTCTTACGCAACTTCCTCTGCGTAGATCCTGGCCAACCCCTCGTGAATACGGGACTTCACCTCCTCGGAACTGAAGCTGAGATGGTGCTGCATCAGGGCCACCGCGCCATCCGCATCGCGTCTGGAAATGGCATCGAGGATCAAGGAGTGTTCTCCGAGCGAGGCCGAGCGGCGTGCAGGATCTTCCAGATTGATGCGCCGCACGAAACGGATTCGTGCATTGATATTTCTCAGATATTTCAAACGTTCGGCATTTCCGGCCAGGGCCGCGATACCGAGATGAAAGGCTTCGTCCGCCTCGACCAAAGTGTCGATCGCCATGCCGGGTTTATGGGTTTCAACATCCGTCCACCGCGCCTGCTGGATTTCGATATCGGATTGCGAAGCAACGGCACAGGCCTGACGCACGGCCGAGAGTTCGAGGTCGGCCCGGACGCCGAAAAGCTCGGTGATTTCCGTGGCGCTGAGCTTTCTGCAGAAAAATCCGCGCCTCGGTTCGAAAGCCACCAAACCGTCAACGATCAGCCGGTTCAGCGCCTCGCGAACCGGCGCGCGGCTCATGCCGAGGATGGCCGCCAGTTCGACCTCGTTCATCCGCTCGCCCGGGCGGAAACCGAAACTGATCGTCCGGTCCCTAAGATAGGCGTAGGCGCGTTCGACGGTGTTGTCGCCCGAGGATTGTCCCGGTTGCTTCCCGTGTTTTTCCATTGTGCCTCTCGATCGATTTCAGGCGGTCATAGCATGCACGGTTGACAGGCGCAAAGGTTGTCGGCATGAATGTATTTTGCATTGTCGACAGTTCTGCCGACAGAATGATCGGCGGCAGCAAGCCAACCAGAGGGATATGAATGATGGAAAATTCTGCGATCGTCGAAATGCAGGAGCGGCTGCTGTCCAAGCGGGCAAAGACATTGCTCCACCATCCCCAAGGCATGGGGAACTATTTCACCTTCAAGACCGCCATCGACATTCTCGGCCTCGATTGGAACGACGTCGCGCCCGGCGGTGTCTACAACGTCACCGGTCCCGGCTACTTCGATATGGGCTACATGGCCAACCACATCGGCCCGTCGGAAGCAGCCTTGAAGGCATTTCGCGAAGCGTCCACTTCGGAGAAACTTGCGATCTATCCGCCGGATTGCCTGCCCGAACTGAAGGAACTCGTAGCGCGGAAAAAATTCGGCCGAGCGCTCGGGCCTGATTTCGAAGTCATGGGTGTCGAGGGCGCGCAAGGCGGCATCGGCTATACCTACCTGACCTTCCTCGACGAAGGCGATGAAGTGATCGTCACCGATCCCGGCTATTTCCATTTCGTACCGGCGGCCGAGGCCTGCGGCGCCCGCATCGTGCCGATCGAGCTTAACGAGTCCAATGGCTATAAGCTCGTCCCGTCTGAGGTCGAGGCTGCGATTACGCCGCGCACCAAGATGATCGTGGTCTGCGACCCGATCAACCCCTTCGGCACCGTACAGACACGGGAAGAACTGCTGGCCATCGCCGAGATCGCCCGTCGCAAAAATATCGTCGTCTTCAACAACGTTACGCACAACACCCATCAGACCGATCCATCCGTGCAGCAGATTCCGATGGCTTCGCTTCATTCGCAGGAAAACCCGATGGACCACGTCGTCTCGGTCAGCGGCATGTCGAAAGGCTACGGCATGCCGGCGATCCGCGTCGGCTTCATGGCGGCGCATCCGGCCCTTCTGCGCGGTGCGTTCCTGACGAAGATGGAGATCACCAAGATCCACATCAACTATCCCGGCCAGTATGCCGCTCTCGCCGCCATGCAGGACACGGCCTATGTCGCGGCGAGCACCGAGACGATCCGGCGCAACTACGCCCATATCCAGGAGACGGTGGAACGGACGCAGGGCGTCTCCATTCCCGTCAGTCCGGCTTACGGGTTCTGCATGATGATCGACGTCTCCGGCGCAGGCGTGACCGCACAGGAAGTGACGGTCGGGTTGCTGAAGGAAAGGATCGCCGCCATTCCGGGCGATGGTCTCGGAGATGTGAAAGCGGCCGACTATCTCCGGCTCAACTATTCCCACCCCGATATCGGCTGCTTCGAGCGGTTCCGCGAAGCCTTGCCAAAAGCGATCGAGGAAGCGCGCGCGGGGCTCTACGCCGATGCCGTCGTAAGCTTCTTTGAACGGGCGGGCACCGAGCGCGGAAAGACGATTATCGCAAAGATCAGGGCGCGGCAGCAGGCAAGCCAAATCCTCAGCGCTGCGGAATGAGACTTCGAGGCACCCGGTCAGCCGGGTGCCTTATGCGTTGCCGTTGGCCTCATCTTTCACGACGCAAAACAGAGACGATCTACGGCTACCTGCGGACGGTATCGCTGGCTCCAAATGTCTCTCCCCGGCCTCTGTTAAATCGACGATATTGACGTGTCTTTCGCAGATTTCGAGGCAGGGTTTGGTTGCGCGCTCCCATGGTTTTTGGTAAATTTTTTCTAAAGATCGACAGGACTGATGGAGCCGTCACCCCATGCCGAATGTCATGCATCGTTTCGAGAACTACATGAGGAACGGCATGGGTGGCTGGGCAAGGTCGCAACCCGTATTTGTCAGAGTCCTGATGTTTCTGCCTTGCTTTGCCGAATTCCTGATCGTCTGCATGGTCTGCGTCATCGCAATTGCCGTTGTGGTCTTTCTGATGGGTCTCGTCACGGTGTTCGGGCTTGATGCCGAGCGTCAGCCACGCCTGCGCTGACGCCGTCCACTCTCAGCGCGTGGCCTTCAAGGGCTGCTCGATGTAATAACTCTCATAGCTCTTGCGATATTTTTCCGCTGCACCGAAATCGCTATACTTCCCGAGTTCGTCCATATCCGTCTTGTTGAGCATCACGCCGAGTATCTTGGCGTTGAATTGCGGATCGGAATGCAGCACGTCCCGGACCAGACGGGATGGTGTCTTGCCCCATTCGATCACCATCAGAAACCCGTCGGCGAAAGGCGAGAATGCCTTGGCGTCGATGACCGGGGCCAGCGGCGCGAGATCGACAATGATATAGTCGAAGCTCTTGCGCACATTGGCGATCAGGGTTTCCATGCCCGGCGACGCAAGCAGTTCGTTCGTATGGTAGAGATGTTCGCGCGGCGCGATCGGCAGGATTGCAAGCCGGGTCTGCGGATCGACCCTCAGACCCGCGGTCCATTCCTCTTCACCCAGAACGGCTTCCACCAATCCTGTTTTCGGTGCCGGAGAGATCATCTTGCTGATCGCCGGGTTTCTGAGGTCGGCGTCGATCAGGAGCGTCCGTTTGCCGCTGGCGGCAAGCAGTCCGGCAAAATTCGCGGCAATGGTCGATTTTCCTTCGCCGGGTAGCGCCGAGACGACACCGATCACGCGGTTGGGGCGGCCTTGCAGGATGACGTCGCTGGCAAGTTTGGCATTGCGCAGCGTTTCGGCAAAGGCCGATCGCGGCGCGTCGACGGCAGTTCTGGTCATGCGCGTCAGGGGGATGTCGGCATCACCATCGGTATCCGTTTTAATCGGTTTTGCTTTGTCCGCCTTGGAGAGGCGTCCGCGCGTCTTGTTCCAAAGCGTATCGGTCTTTTTGCCGATCAGCGGCAGGTAACCGAGCGATTTGTGCCCGAGTATGGAGCGAATGTCCTCTTCCAGGCGGAAGAAGCGCTCGCGGAACTCCTGAAGCCCCGCGATGACGGCGCCCAGCATGAAGCCAAGCACGATGGAAAGCGCAAGAACCATCGTTCTCTTGGGGCTGGATGGTGAGGTGGGAACGCCGGCATCCGAGATGATCCGCGCCTTTGCGATCGGGAAGGAACGTTGCTGGGCTGCCTCCTCGTAACGGCCGAGATAGGATTCATAGAGCGTCTTCAGCGCTGTCGCCCTCTGTTCCAACTCGCGCAGGTCGACCAGTGACCTGTTTGCCTGCGAATTGCTCCCGACGACGCCTTCGATGCTCTGGCGCAGCGATGCCTCGCGCGACTTCGCCACCTCGAACTCGTTGCGGTAGCTTGCGGTAATCTGCTGCAGTTCCCGGAAGATCTGACCGGCAAGCTCCGATTTTTCAGCCCTGAGAGCCACCGCCTGGGGATGATCGGCGGAGAAATTCTGGACGATGACCTGTTCGCGTTTGCTCACCGTCAGGTAGCGTGTCCGCAAATCCTGGATGACCGAATTGTCGGTCTGGTTTGAGGAGATCGTTGCGTTGTTCACGGCGTTTTCGGCGCCCTGGTCGATGATGGACTTGAACTGGTTGTAGCGTGCGGAAGCGCTGGCGCTATCCGCCTGTGCGACGATGAGCTGGCTGTTCAGATCAGACAGCTGCTGCTCGGACATCAGCTCGCCCCGGGTCGAGGTCAGGCCATTGTCCGCCTTGAACTTTTCCGCGTCCAGCGAGGCAGCCTGCGCGCGCTGGCGCAGATCGGTCAATCGTTCCTGCAGCCAGACGGAAGCGCGTTCGGTGGCGTCGAAATTCGCATTCAGCTGATCGGTCAGATAGGCGTTGGCATAGGCGCGGGTGACGACGGCAGCGAGATGCGGATCGGTCGATTTGTAGGACAGCGAGACAACCGAGCTTCTTGCCACCCGTTCAACCGTCAGCCCCTGCTGGATGTAGGCCGCCGCCAGCTCCCGCTTCCATTCCCGCGCGGCCGCTTCGGAAATTTCAGGCCGGCTGCCGAAGATGCCGACGGCTGATCTGATCGCCGATTTCACCATCGACATCACCGATTGCGGCGGATTGAGAACGGTCTCGTTCTCACCGAGATTTTCCGCGTCGGTGACGCGGAGCGCCAACTCGCCGGATTTCAGAATTTCGACGGCGCTGGAAAGCTGCGTGTCGGCCTGCTGCGCGCTCTGCGGCGAGGGGGTTTCTTCGGCATATTTGGACAGATTGTCATCGAGCAGGATCTGCGTTTGTGACGTGTAGATCGGCGTCGCAGACAGCAGGTAAACGGAACCCACAAGGAAGCACGCGATGACGCAGACAGCCACGACCCTCGAACGACGCAGCGCAATCGCAGTCAGCCGGTTCAGATCGATGAACGAATCGGACTCATCGCTTCGCAGCGACGGGACAGTGTTCAACGGAAGAGGTCTTTGATTCATGGGCCGTTCGGTCTCCGGATCCTTTTGCGTAGTCTTATCTCACCCCAAAAAACGTCAGGGGTGAGACCAGATCTTCCGCCAGGGGTCAAACCGGCGGAAGATCGTCGTTTCAGGCCGCCTGCATTGCCTGTTCGTGCGACAGCACCATCTCGCGCACGGACTCGAACACGAGGTTGCCGATGTCTGCGCGCGCCAGCGCAAAGGCGACATTCGCCTCGATGAAGCCCTGCTTGGAGCCGCAATCGAAGGTCCTTCCTTCATAAGGATGGGCGTGGAACGATTGCTCCGCCGAAAGGCGCAGCATGCCGTCGGTCAGCTGTATCTCATTGCCGGCGCCGCGCTGCTGATGCGCAAGGATCGAGAAGATCTCCGGCTGAAGGATGTAGCGGCCGTTGAGATAATAGGTCGACGGCGCTTCAGCGACCGGCGGCTTTTCCACCATCTGGGTGACTTCGAACCCGTGCCGGGTTTTTTCGCCCATGCCGACGATGCCGTATTTCGAGGTGTCCTCGAGGGCGCATTGCTCGACCGCGACGACGTTGCCGCCGACATCATTGTAGAGGTCCATCAGGCCGGCCATGCAGCCGCGCGCGCCATAGGAAATCATATCGGGCAGAAGCAGCGCGAACGGCTCGTCGCCGATCAGATCGCGGGCGCACCAGACAGCGTGGCCAAGGCCGAGCGGAGCCTGCTGGCGGGTGAAGCTGACGGAGCCGGCTGTCGGAAGCATGCGCGCCAGCTCGGAAAGCTGGGCATCCTTGCCCGATCGCGTCAGTGACGAGATCAGCTCCGGCACGTCGTCAAAATGATCCTCGATCGCCTGCTTGTTGCGGCCCGTCACGAAGACGATATGCTCGATGCCTGCCTGCATCGCTTCCTCGACGGCATATTGCACGACGGGACGGTCGACGATGGTCAGCATTTCCTTCGGCATAGCCTTGGTTGCGGGCAGGAATCGCGTGCCGTTTCCGGCCACGGGAATAACGGCTTTGCGAACGGATCTGATAGGAGCCATAGAACTATCCTTTGCTTTTGTGCGGGCTGTTGCCCGGGGTGGTTCTATTCATCGTTTTCGGCTGGGTACCGAAAGGGCGAATTGCGTTGAACGGCGCCATCAGGCGCCGCAGTCTGACGGCAATGGGCATCCGAAGATGACGAATCGCCGCCGGATTCTTCCACGCGGTCTTGACCGCGCCGGAAAGGGACCGTGCCTTGATCTGGTCGACCAGGATGATGAAGGACCGCGCATCCTCGATGCTGCGGTGACGCCTTTCCTGGGCCGCCATCGATGCCGCATCCAGTCGGTGGTTTTTCAGAAACTCTGCATCGGCGGCCAGCATCGCATCCACCTGATGCAGCTTCAGCACCCGGGAGATGGAGCCGCTTCTGATATAATAGGTGTATCCGGCGCTCGGCTCGACGGCGCAGCGGCCACCCTTCGCAAGGGCCGATGCCAGAAGCAGATAATCCTCGCCGATCGGCAGGCTTTCGTCGAAGCGCAAGGCATGCTCTTCGAGAAAACGGCGCTCGAAGATCGGCTTCATGTAGCCGTAATTATGCTCGGACTGGAACAGCACGTTCGATCCGATGAAAATGGGAAGAGTGAGAGTGTCCAGCTTGGAAAGCTGCGCGTCTTCAAACATCCTCCTCGGTTCGCCGTCGAGTGGAATGACATCGACGTTGTCGACCACGATCTGCGCGCCCGCTCCCGTGGCCCGCGCGATCATCCGAGCGGTTCGATCAGGTGAAACCGCATCGTCGGAATCCAGGATGACGATCCAGTCTCCGCGCGCCGCGGCAAGACCCGCATTGCGCGCGCCGCCAGGCCCTCGGTTCTTCTCGAGCCGGATCAGCCGGACGCGCGGATCGGTGTAGGCGTTGACGATCTCCACCGTATCATCCGGCGAGCAATCGTCGATGACGACCA
This sequence comes from Rhizobium herbae, assembly GCF_017873135.1. GTDB lineage: Bacteria > Pseudomonadota > Alphaproteobacteria > Rhizobiales > Rhizobiaceae > Pararhizobium > Pararhizobium herbae. The sequence continues at coordinate 52,093 of NZ_JAGGJV010000012.1, forward strand.
CCTCGATGCTGACACCAGTCTGAGCCAGCGCGCTGTCGATGGCCCGCTCGATCGTGTCCTGCGCCTTGAAAGCGGCGACGATGAATGTCGCTTGGGGGTGTTGCTCCATCAGGACGACCTTGCCTCGGCCGCGCCGTACTGTTCGATTTCCCGCACGCCGAGAAGTCCGATGACGACGCCGGCATGCATTGATGCACGCAGGAAATACTGGTTCCGGCGAACGGGAGAGAAGAGGAAGATGGCACTGGCGATCGCGCAGAAGCCGCTCTTGGCGAAAGCAAGCACCAGCTGCCGGATTCTGCCCGCCAGGCCGGACCCTGCTTCGATCAAACGGCCGTGGGTCTGGCCGAAACGGAACTTCCTCTTGGCGAGCCACGAAAAGGCGGCGCGCTTGGCCGGCACCGGCTCCTGCACCCAGGCGGCCGGCGCGTACGCAATCTTGCCGCCCATCCGGTGCATATGTGTGAAGAATTCCGTATCCTCTCCGCCGCTGCGGCCGAGTGCAAGGTTGAAGCGCCGTCCGGCAAGCGACGTGGCAGCGAGACGCAGAAGCGCATTGCAGGTGTAGCCGGTGACGATCCGGTCGCCGACCCAGACCGGGAATGTCGAATGGAAGTCGCCCCGGCGCATCCAGCGCGGTGCGTCCTTGCTGTAGATGGCCTTGACCGGGCCGAGCACCACATCCGCGTTGGTCGCTTCCGCCGTTTCGATCAGCCGGACAACCCAGTCTTCGCTGGCCGTCTCGTCGTCGTCGATGAAGGCCAGGAAGTCCCCTTTGGCATTGTCGAGGCAGGCATTGCGGGCGATCGAGATGTTGGAGGACGGGCAATGCACGTAGACGATCTCGTGCGGCACCAAGGCGCGCAAGGCGTCCACCCGTCCCTTGGCGCTTGGCGTGTCATCGTTGTCCGCCACGACGATCCGAATCTCCGCTCCAACGGGAACGGCTATAACCGCGAGCGAGCATAGGGTCTGTTCCAGCTCAGGGCGTCGATAGGTGCACACGCCGATATCGATGCGGATGCGATGTTCTGTCCGGTTCATATCTGTTCTCATGAGGCGACCCGGCGATTGCGGAAATCGAGAAGCTCGCGCCAGAAACCGGCCGACCAGGCGAAATGCATCACCATGGCGGAAACGGCCGCGAGCGGCCCGTAAGGGTTCTTCTCGCCAAGCGCCATCCATACGCCGTACCCAAGGCAGGCGACGGCCCAGAGACCGAAAGGAATGACGGCGGCCCAATTGATGATCGCGAGCAAGGCGCCAACCGCGACGGGTGCGACGGCCAGCGGCAGCATCTGGCGGATGCTCGGCATGGCACGGTGTTTCATGAAATTCTTTGCCCGGCCGCGCCCATAGCCGAAATATTGTCGGAAGAGTGTACTCGCGGTGCTGCGTGGATAATAAATCATGCTCGTCTTGTCGGTCATCCAGATCCGATAACCGGCCTTGTTGAGGCGATAATCGAATTCGGCGTCTTCATTGTGGCTGAACATCTCGTCATAGCCGCCGATCGCCTGGAACGCGGAAATCCGCATCAGCGCATGGTGGCCGTGATCCGCCCAGTGGCCGACGGCGCCGGTGCGGTGCTTCGAGCCGCCATTGCCGAGCTTGGAATTCTGCGCGTAGGCCGTGGCTTTTTGAAAAGTGCTGAAGCCAACGGTCTGCATCGCAACCACGACTGAATCGGCTTCTGTCGCGATGGCATCTTCCATCAGGCGCTGGCAATAGTCTGCTGGATATTCGCCGTGGGCATCGATGCGGATCATGTAGTCATAATTCGCGCCCAGCGTCGCGACGGCGAGATTGACCGCCGCGCTCTGGATTTTCTTCGGGTTGTCGAGCAGCCTGACCTTCGGATTGACGCCGGCGATCCGCTGGACGATGTCGCGCGTACCGTCGGTGCTTCCGCCGTCGACCACGACGAGATCGGCGTCGAGGTCCTGCATCGCGCCAGCGAGCTTGCCGATCAGGGATTCGATATATTTGGCCTCGTTGAGGCAGGGAATGACGATAAGGCTGCGGCCATGCTTCAGATCATCGGCTTTCATAGCAGTCCACCCTTGTTGCTGTGCGTTTGGGAAAGCTCTTGCATCGTTGCGGTATGGGCGTCGTTCGCATGCAGCGCTGCCAGCCGGTTGACCAGCCGCTGGCAATCGGCGCGGTCGAAGACCCAGCTTTGCGAGCCGGTCGCTGCGACCTTTCCGAATTCTGCCAGGTAGCGTTCCGGCGTCATGCCGGCAAAGAGCGCTGCAAGTGCCGAGCTATGGGCGCGATCGAGGACGAGACCAATGTGCTTCGCGCTGATAAAACGCGCCGTTTCCGTTCCACGCATGGCGATTGGAACAGTGTTGTACCGGCATCCCTCATAAAGCCGGTTCGGCAGCAGCCAGCTCGAATTCAAGCCTTCCTCGAAGAAGTCGATACCCCAGGAAAACTGAACTTCGTCATAGATCCGGGCGAGGTCCTCCGGGTTTTTGTAAGCCCCGTGAAAATTCATGAAAGGCTCGTTTTCAACGAAGCCGTCAAAGTCGTCGAATTCCGTATAGGCGGGACGGCCACGCAGCACGACTTCGAATTTTCCGTCCATCGCGCGGGTGAATTCCGCGAGCAGCTTCAGAGATTTCCGGCATCGCAAGGCGCCGAACCAGCCGATTTTCCAGGGCTCGCCGGGTTGCGGTGGACGGGGGCGGGCGGTTTGCATTCCTGCGTCGTCTCCCAGGTCGATCACCTGGTTTTCCAGAAGCAGCGTCGGTGCTTTCAGCCGGGAAATCGGCCGGAAATAATTCTCGATGAAAGCCGGCGAGCTGGTGACCAGCAGGCTGACATTCCGTCCCAGATAATGTTCCGTAGCGCGCAGGGTCTTGCCGGCAAAGTCCTTGCGCAGCAGGAGGCGGTGAATGTCCAGGCATTCGTAGACGATCGGAACATCGCTGCCGAAAATCGCATTTGCCCTGTTGGCAAGGGCAAGCATTTCGAGGTTGCGGGCGATGATGACATCGGGTTTCCGTGCCCCGTGAAGTTTGCGGCGCAGAAGCATCGCAGCTTTGACGACGGCGGCGATGCGCTGCCCGAACCGTCCGTCCTTGGTAACACCGAGGTCGATGACGTCGTTGGCAGGCGTGTCCGCGCCGCGCCGGAAGCCCGCCACTGTCACCTTGGCACCACCCGCTTCAAGCGTCAGGGTCCTGCGCCTGATCGCCGGGTCCGCCACATCATGTGCCAGGTACAAAACATCCAGCATGAAAACTTCCTGTTTTCCGCTTAGCTTGCGCCAAGCCTAGTTCAGTTTTTTGTGCGTCGCAACATTTCTGTCGCGAGTGCGAGCAAGCGTCAATTGAGCGTGCAGGTAATGGATTCCGGAAACAGGCATTTTTCGCCCGGCGCTGTGAAGGCGACGCGGTCGATCTGCATTTTTGCCGGACCCTGATAGTCGAACTTGCCCATCCAGTCGCTCAAGGTGTCGGTTCCCCAGAGGCTGAAGAATATTTTCTGAGCGTTAACCGGGATTTTTGCTGGATCCGTGACATCCTGTACCAGACTGCCGTTGAGATAGTAGCGCAGCCGGCCCTGTTCCCAGATAAAGGCATAATCATTGAACGCCGCATTCCCGCCGCCGGCGATATCGACCAGTTTCTCGTTGCCGCCCTTGGCCGAAATATACTGGTTGACCTGGACCTTGCCGGAATCCTTGCCAAGCACCTCGAAGTCGATCTCGTCATGCGGCTTCTTGTCGGTCGGTCCGATATAGGTAAAGAAGGCGGAGTTCAGCCCGGAGCCATCGGCCGTCTTGATCCTCGCCTCGTAGGTGCCGAAGCCGAAGCGCTTGCGGGTCTGGATCTCGCCGCAGGCATAGTCGCGCTTGCCGGCCTTGCGCTGCTCGAAGGTCAGTTCCAGCACGCCGTTTTGAACAGCGACCTGCTTTTTCGACCAGGTGCAGTTCTGGTGGGCGCCATTGTCCCAGCCGTCCGAAATGTACCAGATCTTTTTATCGATCCTGTCGAAATTATCGACGAACGAGGTGCCTGCGCTTGCGTCTTGCGCTACCGCGGATGCTGGGAGAGCGGCGATCAGAACCGCAAGGGCGGCGAACGGGGCGGAGATCGTTTTTGTCATCGTGTCACTCTTTCCTTTGGGGAACGTGTGTCGGACCAAACCCTGGGGGCTTGTTCCATCCTTGCCGGGCTTTGTCGGCGGGGAGCCGGAACCGCTCCCGGCACGGCTGCCTGTCAGGACGGCGTGCAAGCGCGGCATCATCCGCTTTGTGACGTTGTGGGACGTCACGAGGATGATCAGGGCGAGGATCGGTGTTGCAAAATAGAAGAGCGGATAGAGCCCCGGATGCGCCGCCCGATTCCAGACCATCCAGAATGCGATGAGCAGCGGGTAGTGGGCGCAGAAGATCCAGAAGCTCAGGCCCTCCAGCTTGGAGAGCCGCATGCCGAGGCGCGAGCGAATGAGCACCGCCGAAATTGCCCAGGAACCGATGATGCCGCAGATCGCAGTCAGGCTGCGCAGGATATCGAGCCAGGCGGGGAAATCAGGTCCGGTCCAATAGAGGCCGGTCGCAAGCAGCACCGCGGCCGCCAGAAACAGAATGGCGATTGCCTCCGCATAGGGATCGAGCATGCGGATGTTGATCTTGTGCAGGCTGGCATAGATGCCGCAGCTGAAACCGAAGAGGATCGATTTTTTCAGAAAAATGCCGCTCGGGAATGGAAACACCGCATAGACGAAGAAAACCGTCAGCGTCGCTAGCGGATAGCGCTTGATCAGGAACCCCAGAACCGGCGTGAGAAGGAGGCACAGCAGCAGATCCCGCAGGAAGTAGAGCGGAACGTTGATCGGCAGCGACTCTATGGCAAACGCAAGCGTCACCAATTCCCGCGGCGTTGCATTGGCTGCGTCCGGAAGATACCCGAATGCTATTCCCTGCCTCTGCGCGATGATGACCAGCACAAGAAAAGAGACGCTCCAGATCAGGAACGGCAGCAGAACCGTGCGCGCCTTCGAGCGTATAGTCTTGCCGTAGTCGAAGGCATCAAGCCCCCGGCGGAACAGGAGATAGCCTGAAATCGCACTCAGGCATGGAACGCCGACGCGGAAAAGGCTGTCGCCCAGAAAAACGCGAATCCAGTCTATGAAGCCGTTGTCGCCGAGAAATGGGCTGGTCTGCGGGTCATGAGGAACGTGTACGAAAACAATCCCCGAGATGAGCAAGATGCGCATCAGATTGATCCGCGATGAAATATTCGCGTCGATAACCAAGACGACATCCCCTGTTGGGCCACTCCCTCCCCGAAGCGGTCGTTTCAACCAGAGCAGACTTGAGCCTGCATCTCGAAGATAGGGCAGTGTGTCTCGAAAAATATGGCAATGCAGCAAAAAAATTCGATTTCATGCTGCATTGCACGCAATCATGGAGCGGGAAAACCTCTTGCCGGGAGCGTCCGTTTTTCCTTCGGCATCCTGAAAAAATGCATGAGGGTGGGGTGTTGCGGAATATCAGAATATTCCAATAGAAGTGCATCGGCAGCGATTTACCCGTGCAAAAATTAGTTATGGAAATGTCGGATTCTGCACCTCATGGTTTATAAGCTTACAGAATTGCCGATCTGCCTGTATCGAAATAAGGCGTCTGTGCAACCCAGCCGATACGCTTTCCTCATGGTTCACGCGGGAGTGCTTTTACCCCCGCGGTCACCCCGTCTGCTTTTGACGAGCTGGTAGATTTTCATCAGCAGTGGCCTCTCCGACAGAACCACGAACACGGTATAGAGGAGCCCGCCGATCACAGCGCCTGCGAGTATCTGCAGGACTGGATTTGGCATGAGCGAGCCGAAGGTATCGAGCAGGTAACGAACTGCAAGCGCCATCACCAACGCCATCAGCATCGGGCGGCTGCTGACATAGAGGCCCTTGAAGAACGGCGTCCCGTCCGCCCGGAAGACCGCCCAGGAATAGGCGATCAGCGTCACGGCATTGACGATGCAGAGCCAGATCATCGCGTCGATCAGGGTACCGGTGCTGGCGCCATAGGCAACCGCGGCGCAGGTAACGATCGCGCGAATGATGGCCGACCAGAATAGCGCCCGCCCATGCCCCACACCCTTGAGATAGGGAATGAAGGTACTGCAGGGCGTCAGGATGCCCTTGGAAAGCGCCAGCAGCCCCAGTACCGGCCACGCATAGGCCCATTGCTGGCCGAAGAGCACGCGCATGGCCGGTTCCGCCAGGGCCCAGAGACCGAACATCATCGGCGCCAGAAGAACGGTGGTCACCTGCGTGCTGAACATCAACGCCTGTGAACGGCGCTCCTTGTCGTCCATCATGCCGCTGAATGCCGGGAACAGAACACCCATGACGGCCGAAAGCACGACCTGGTTCGGGATGCTGGCAAACCGGTTGGCGGCCGAATAGGCGCCGGCATCGGCAAGGCCGAGATAGCGCGAGATGATCACCATCGGCGACTGGAAGGTGATGAAGTTGGCGACTTCCGAACCCATCATGCCGAGGCTGAAGCGGCTCAAGCCGAGAACGCGCCCAGGATGGAAGACGAAACGCGGCATATAGTGCGACACGGCATAAAGGCCGCAGAGACGTACGAAGGCAGAGACGAAAAGCTGCGCCATAAGCGCCCAGACGCCCCACCCGAAAATTGCCAGCACGACGGCGACGATGGCGCCGAGCGATTCGGAGATCATGCTCCAGACGGCATCCTTGCTGAAGTTCATGCGCCGGGCGAGCAGCGAATAGGCAACGTCGCCGCCAAGCTGGAGCGGAATGAGAAAGCTCATGACTTTCAAGAGATAAGCCGCCTCCGGGGCACCCAGAAGCGTGGCGAAGAAATCCGCCCAGATGAAAAGACCAAGGGCCATCAGGCAGGAAATCGCAAGGTTTGCCCAGAAGACGGAGTGGACCGTTTCCATCTCCTCCTCGCGTTGGATGACCAGCGCGGAGGTCAGTCCTGCACCGCCGATCATGGCCAGAAACTGTACCACCGTAAGCGCCACGGCAACGGCGCCGAACTCCTCCGGCGTGAGGATACGGGCCAGAATTGGCACCGTGACAAACTTAAGCCCGAATGTACTTGTCTTGGATAAAATGCTCCAACCGACATTGCTCGTGACGGATTTGACGTTAACTGTAGGGGGCATGGCGTAAATCCTGTGTAGCGATGGGGAGGATCGGGGCAGGGGAGAGTGGCGCGGGAGGCGCAGCCTGAGGGAGGAGACCAGCAACATCTTCTAGACAAACCGCAAGGACGAAAAGATGGCAAAATTTACGGTTATCATTCCTTACTACCAGAAACAGGCTGGAATTCTGCAACGGGCCCTGGAGTCCGTTTTCGCGCAAAGTTACCAGAATTTCGATATCATCATCGTCGATGATCAGTCGCCCTTCCCGATCGAAGGCGACCTCGATAACCTGCCGGAGGAGCAGCGCGCGCGCATCAGCGTGATCAAGCAACCGAATGGCGGACCCGGCGGCGCGCGCAACACGGGCCTCAACAACGTCACGGCGCAAACCGATTTTGTCGCGTTCCTTGATTCCGACGATCTCTGGACGAGCGATCATCTGAAGAATGCACAGGAGACGATGACCCGCTTCAGTGCGGATTGCTATTGGGCATCGATCACCGGTGGCGACGCCTTCTACTATCACTACGACATGGCCGAACTGCAAAAGACGGAGAAGGTCACGCGGCTTTCCGAGAGCCCGCTGGTTCTCGAAATTCCGGAATTCCCCAAGGTCATGCTTCGGGATTGGAGCTTCCTGCACCTGTCCTGTATGGTCATCGGGCGAAAGCTGTTCGAGAGCGTCCGCTTCGAAGCGGAGCTTCGTCTGGCGGCGGAAGACGTTCTTTTCTTCTGCGATTGCGCCATTGCCGCCGAACGGGTCATCCTTTGCAACGAGCCAGGCGCGGTACGGGGAGAGGGCGTCAACATCTTTCACAGTATCGATAGCGATTCTCCGCAGTTTCTCTCGCAGCAGTTCAACACCTGGGTTGCGCTCGACACGATGGAAGGCCGATTTCCACGCAAAACAGCGGAAGCCGCTTCCATTCACTCCTACAAGCGTACAGCAAGGAAGCAGGCTCTCTGGAGTCAGGCGCGTTTGGTCAAGCGGCGGAAGATGCCGCAGTTCAATCTCCTTGCGCGCTGGGTCTGGCGCGATCCCAGGCTGTTGCAAAGTGTGCTTCAGCTTGCCGTCGGCAAATTATCACGTTAGCCTTCGCAGGTGCAGCATTTTTTGCTGCGCCCACTGAAGCACGCGACGGCTCGGGCAGTCGTGTCTTTTCAAGTCCCTTGGCAATGCAGACGGAGATGGTCATGGACCCCTACTACTGGGAATCGCAGCACGGAAACTTCGGCGACGACCTCAATCTCTGGCTATGGGATTTTTTGATCCCGGGCTTTCGTGACGTTCACGCCGAAACCCTTCTCGTCGGTGTCGGTACGGTACTTAACCGCGTACTTCTGCCGGAAGGCAGGCATAAGCTGGTGCTCGGTAGCGGCTTCGGTTACGGCACCCTGCCGGATATGAGCGATAAAAGCGAATGGGACATTCGCTGCGTTCGCGGTCCCCTGACGGCGCAGAAGGTGGGCATTGATCCAAAACTCGGCATCATCGACCCGGCCGTCATGGTCGCCGAAATGCCCGAATTCAAAAACCAGCCGAAAAAGTACAAGAAGAGCTTCGTTCCCCATTGGGAATCGGCGGCTGCCGGCATATGGCCCATCATATGCGGAACCGTCGGCCTGCACTACATCGATCCGCGTGGCGATGCCAAGGAGGTCATTCGCGAGATCGCCCAGTCGGAGCTGATCGTCGCGGAATCGATGCACGGAGCCATTCTTGCCGATGCCTTCCGCGTGCCGTGGGTGGCGGTGACGACCTCAAGCAGCATCAACAGCTTCAAATGGAGCGACTGGGCCCAAACCGTCGGTGTAACCTATCGTCCACGTCACGTTCCGGTCTCAACCCGGGCCGAAGCGATCGCCAAGGGCGCACGTTTCTGGGGTATGGGCTTCGATAGCAAACGGCAGGCTCTGGAGGATCCGAACGCACGGCAGATCGATGGCAGCGAGACGGTCGCCGTGCGCGACCCCAAGCAGACCTCGCTCCGCATTGCCGCAAAGCAGCTGCTCGCCGCGCCATCGGCCCTGTCGCTGTGGCAGGCGGCACGCGCCACCCCGCAACTCAGCGCCGATAATGCTCTGGCCGAGCGAAAGGAACGTTTCCTGGCGGTTATCGAGAGCGTACGCCGCGACTATCTCTAAGCCGCGATCACACTTTGTCGCCCGTCCCCTTGCCTCACACGGCCGGTGATGGCGGCTGAAGGAGATAACGCAAGCCTCCAGCCCCGCCCAGAGCCACGGGGGCTGTATCGGGGCGCCTGTGAAAACGCTCCGTCTTGTCGGCGAAAATTCCGCCGGCAATCGCCGGGATCGCGGACGGCTTGCCGAGTGCGTGCATCAAGGCGGCTTTTGAGCCGGACTGCCGCTTGATATCCAGGAATTCCCTAAGCTCGTATCGCCCGCGAATATGGCGCTCATGATGGGCGATCAGCGCTCTTGCCTGGGGCGAGAGGTCGGTCTGCGTCAGAATCGCCCTGTCGGCCTCGTAAAGGCGCTTGAGGTCGATCGTGCGGTGGCTGCTGCTCAGCGAATCGCCGCGGACGACGGCGCCATAGCCGCAGCTGTGGATGATCTTGTAGCGCGCGCCTTTGGTCAGCGCGCGGGCATAGAGGTCGTAGTCCTCGCCCAGCCGCAGGCTTTCCTGATAGCGAAGTTGGTGCGCGTCCAGAAAATCACGCCGCATCAGCGGTTTTAGAAATCCGATCTCTCCACGCCGGACGCCGCGTTTGGAGATATTGCCCTCGATGAACGCGCTGAGGTCGAGAATGCGGGGCGCGGCGGGAAAGGTCCTCAGCGCCAGATGCGCGGTCGATGCCTTTTCCTCATCGACGAAGGCAATGTTGTCGGCGATGAAATCCCACTCCCTCTGGGACAGGAGATTGTTCAGCCGGCCCGGAAAGAAGAAATCATCGGCATCGAGGATCGCAAGTACCGGCGCCTTCGACACCGAAATGGCATGATTGCGGGCCGCCGCCGGCCCTTTGTTGATCTTGAAACTTATGATGGTCAGTCTTCCCGTGCCGTCATCCACCTGGCGGGAAACATCCGCGGTGCCGTCGCTCGATCCATCGTCAACGACGACGACTTCGGCGGTTTCAGGCTCTTTCAGCGCTGACGTGATGGCACGGCCAATCGTCTCGGCCGCATTCTTCGCGGCGATGATGACGCAGACTTCAGCATTCGGTTTCATGATCGCATTCCTCTATCGCTGTCATGCCGAACCTAGGTCGGCTTTCAACGCGCGGCAAGGCACGATGTTGCATGTGCGAAGAGTTGGCGAATGTCCCGTACAATGGCAAAGGCGATCGGATCAGAAAAAATCAGACAGCCAGAGACGATTTAAAAACGCATTCAGGAGTTGAAATGGCCGGGATTGTTGCGGACATGGAGGGCCTTCGGCTCCTTGTCGTCAGCAGCCGATGCGGAAATCGACGTCTGACCTTGCATCACATTGCGGCGATCCTTGGCTTCTTTTGTCACCAGAACCAGAACAGCAACGAAATATCCGGCCTGCAAAAGGACCGCGCAGACAAGTGTCTGCCAGGCTGTCGTCCAGACCGACCCAGTCAGGATCAAGGTCACGATGGCAAAAACGCTCAGTGCCCCGATCATGCTGATGAAAACACGCGGTGCAAACATCAAAGCGCCCTCAAGGCTATGTCTTGATTTGCAGACATCATGGAAAAAGCCACCTTCTCCTCTTAGGCTATTATTAACATATCGAACATGCTTTGCGGTTTCAACCACCGTCGAAACAAGAATGTTTCAATATGGGTACGTCGTTTACCGCATGAATTCTTAGCCCGCGTTTAAATTCATCTGTCGATTGCGCGACAATCGGTAACATTTTTGGTGCAGTCGCCACGGCAACGTTGCAGCCGGCCCTACCGCGACTGTCGAATTGTGATGCGAACGCAATCGAATATAAACCGCATCGGATTCGGCCATATTTCGAAGGTGCATCGCCTTATATGGCGCAACCGGGGCGTCTCGTCGCGGCGGTCTCAATCATTAGGTCGCCATAAACACGCCTTCGCGATCAACTTTTGTTACAAAATTAGCGATCATTAATAAAAAACTGTGCAGTGCAAAAAAAATGGTGCGGTGCAAACTTTTTACACTCTCAAAAGGAAGTGACGTATATAATCGATATTATAAGAGGTATTAAATATATAATCCGACCTAATTCGATTTAAAAGATGATTATGTCTACATCGCCCTCTCCGGATTCTGGGTAAAATTCGTATTTTACCGAGTTTGCATTTAGGTGGCATGGAGACGATCGGCGATCGTTTGAATTAATAATTGTGTTTTTGATTCTCAGCTTGGCCCCGCGTCCGCCGATATGGAGGGGGAGGGCTAATCCTTGCCTTTAAAAATCAAATTCTGCCTCTACACTCTCACATGCAATTGAACCGCAATTGAACCCATGTGCCCTCAGGGGACCCGACCAATCGCCAACCCAAATGGAGTTATCTCCCATGAAGTCTGCGACTCGATCGGCAAGCTCGCCGTATTTTACGAACATCGAATCCGGGGGACACCGGCCGATAGGGGGAATATCAAAAAGGGGCTTCGATATCTTTGCCGCATCATTGGCGCTTATCTTTTTCAGCCCGCTCTTTCTGCTTCTCATGGCGCTGGTGAAGTTTTCCGATGGTGGCAAGGTGTTTTATGGACATCGTCGCGTCGGCCATAATGGCCGCTTCTTCCATTGCCTCAAGTTCCGGACAATGGCGCCGGACGCCGACAGGATATTGCAAGACCATCTGCAAAAGAATCCCAAGGCATACGAGGAGTGGCAGAAGACCCGCAAACTGCAGGACGACCCGCGTGTAACAACCGTTGGAAGTGTTCTGCGCAAACTGAGCCTGGATGAACTGCCACAGCTCATCAACATCATCCGCGGTGAAATGAGTGTTGTCGGCCCACGTCCCGTCGTCGAAGACGAACTCGAACTTTATGAGCATTCAGCAGTCTTCTACTTGCAGTCACGCCCCGGTCTGACTGGTCTGTGGCAGGTCAGCGGACGCAATGATGTTTCCTACGCCGCGCGTATCGCCTTCGATACGCATTACGTGACCAACTGGTCGCTCATCAACGATGTGGTCATCGTTGCCAAGACAATTCCTGCTGTCTGCCTTTCCCGGGGCAGTTACTGATCACAGTCGTCAGCTCGAATAAGCCGCTTCCGTCATAACGCCGGGATCGGCTTTGTTATTAAGTGAGGAATCTTCATGAAAAGAAGTCTCTGCAAAGGACTTCCCGCTCTTGGCAGCAAGGCCTGGAGCGCAATGCGTCTTTCCGCACTCGCCATCGCAATCAGCGTTTCGGGCATCCACGCGGCCGTCGCCGACGACTATACGCTCGGTGCCATGGACAAGTTGAGAATACGCGTCGCGGAATGGCAGACAGCAGAAGGATCCGTCAGGGACTGGTCTGCCATCAGCGGCGACTACACGGTCGGCGCGTCCGGCGGTATTTCCCTGCCTTTCCTTGGCACTGTGCCTGCTTCCGGAAAAACGACGTCCGAGATTGCCGATGAGGTCGGCCTGCAGCTTCAAAAGCTGTTCGGTTTGCCCGATCGCCCGTCGGCCTCCGTTGAGCTTGCCCAGTACCGGCCGATCTATCTGGCCGGCGACGTTCAGACGCCCGGCGAATATCCCTTCGCGCCCGACATGACGGTTCTCAAGGCTGTCAGCCTTGGTGGCGGCCTGCGCCGGGCCGAAAGCGGCCAGCGCTTTGCGCGCGACTTCATCAATGCTCAGGGGGATTCCTCCGTGCAGATCGCCGAAAGAAACCGGTTGCTCGTCCGGCGCGCGCGGTTGCAGGCGGAAATTGCCGAGAAGAACGATATCGTCGTCCCTCCCGAATTGAAAGGTGCTGCGGATGCTGCGGGGCTCGTCGAAAGCGAGAAGGCCCTGATGATCTCCCGCGACAAGCGGCTGAAACTCCAGCTGACGGCGCTGGCCGAACTGAAAGCGCTTCTGCAGAGCGAAATCGAGGCGCTCGGCAAGAAGTCGGTCACACAGACCCGGCAATTGGAACTCGTCCTCGAGGACAAGGGGCGCGTCGACGTTCTGGCGGAAAAGGGGCTGGCGCTCAGCGCCCGCAAGCTCTCCATCGAACAGCGGGTCGCCGACCTTCAAGCCGCCCTGCTCGATATCGACACCGCTTCGCTCAAAGCCAAGCAGGACGTCAGCAAGGCGAGCCAGGACGAAACCAACCTGCGCAACGACTGGGATGCGCAACTCGCCCAGGAACTGCAGAATACCGAATCCGAACTCGATACGCTTTCCCTGAAGCTGATTACAAGCCGCGACCTGATGACGGAAGCGCTCGTTCAATCGGCCGACGCGTCGCAAACGCCCCGGGCTGGCGTTGCCGCAAACATCAGCTATTCTATCATCCGCCAGAAGGATGGAAGATCAACGAAAATCGCGGCAGACGAGGGTACGCCCGTGCAGCCGGGTGATGTTGTGAAGGTCGAACCCACGCTCAATACGCAGTAAGGCGGTTGGCATGAAGATCGCAAAGGCCAATCTGGTGACCCCGGGCGAAAACTTTGTCTACGGAGTTTTCGCCCTCGCTGTTTCCTACTTTGTCTTCGCCTATTCCGGGCGTTTCGGCCAGGTCTCGATCCTGCTTTATTATGCCGTCTGGCTGCCTCTGGTCCTGATCGACTACCGGCGGGTGCTGGGAAATTACCTCAAATATGGCTGGATCTTCGCGTTTGTGATCTTCGCCTGCCTCTCGGTTTTCTGGTCGGCAGCGCCCGGTACGACCGCAAGAGCCGGCGTACAGTATCTTTCCCACGTCATTTGCGCGCTGGTCGCCATGCGGACGCTGGATACCCGAACCCTGACGCTTGGTTCGGTCGCGGGTGCCGCCGTCGTGCTGCTCTATTCATTGCTGTTCGGCGTCTATCATGTCGACCCGCTAGACGGGACGGTCAGCTTCGTCGGTGCCTTTGCCTCCAAGAACCAGCTCGGCTTTTACGCTTCGCTTGCGATCTTCTTCAGTTTTGCGGCTGTTTTCCTGCTCGGGCAGCGTGGTATCTGGCTTGCGATCTGTGGCGCGGCCGGCCTCCTTGCTGCCTATTGCCTGTTTGCCTCCCAGTCCGCCACGTCCGTTCTGACCACAGCGGCCGTTGTCGGCCTGTGTGTCGGCCTGCGCGTATTTTCGCTGCTTCCGCCAAGAAACCGGAAACTGCTGTTCATCGCGGCAGCCGTCTTCGGCGTCTTGACGGTGGTCGGCGCCGTCTACGGCGGCGCGATCGACAGCATTCTCGGCGCCTTCGGCAAGGATTCGACACTCACCGGACGCACCTATCTCTGGCAACAGGGGATCGAGGCCGCGATGGCATCGCCGGTGATCGGCGTCGGTTATCAGGCTTACTGGGTCCAGGGTTTTTCCGAGCCGGAGCGGCTCTGGGAGGAGTTCTTCATCGGCTCACGCAGCGGCTTTCACTTTCACAATACGTTCATCGAAACGATGGTGGAGACGGGCGGAATCGGCGTTTTTCTGCTGACAATTCTTCTTCTTGCCGGTCTGTTTGGGCATCTGAAAAGAGTGCTGACGCAGGTGCGAGGCTCCGAGCCTCTCGTGATGTTCGGCATTTCCGCCTTGCTTTTGGTGCGCGCCTTTGCCGAAATCGATGTCATCTTCCCCTATCAGATCGGCTCGTTTCTGCTCTACATCGCTGCCGGGAGGCTGACCATGCCTGCCTCTCAACAGGTTTCGTATCAAACATTGGACGTCACTGGGGAAGCGATGCGGTCGATGATCAATCCAATTGGTGCGGCTTCCGCCTACCCGAACAGATAGACGACCCCCTCAAAATGCAAAGACATCGATAGGCTCGCTGAGACCCCTCAACAGGTGGGAGCCGAGATGGTCCAGTTTTGCTTCGCATCCCGCCATCTCCACGAACGCCCGTGAAAGCAGAACGGGACGTTTGATCTCCTTGGTCAGGCTTTCGAGGCGCGAGGCGATGTTGACGGTCGGGCCGATGACAGTGAAGTCGAGTCGGCTGCGGGAGCCGATGTTGCCGTACATGACGTCGCCCACATGGACGCCGATACCATAGCCGAGGGCCGCATGCCCTTTTTTCAGATTCTCCTCGTTGAGCGATGCCACGGCGGTCTGGGCTTCGCGGATGGCGCTGAGGAGGTCCTGGCAGGCATTCGTATTGCTGAGTGGAAAGATCGCCAGAAGGCCGTCGCCCATGAATTTCAGGATTTCGCCGCCATGCCGTTCTATCGGTTCTGCCATGGCGTCGAAGTAACCGTTCAGCAGCTCGATGACATCATCGCGCGGCCACATGTCCGATATGCCGGTAAAGTCGCGCAGATCGCAGATAAGGATCGCCGCACCCACCGTCACGCCGCTGCCACGCGTCGTCGCACCGGCGAGAATCTGTTCGCTGGCATGCGGCCCGACATAGGTTTCGAGCAGTGTCCGAGCAAGCCGGTTCTTCAGGCGGATTTCGCTGACCAGCGCAAAGGCGGGTAGAAGATCGGTCAGAAACGCGATGTCGCTGTCGTTGAATCCTCCCGGTCTGTCGCTTGCAAAGCTGATGATATGGTGTTTGCCCAGCGTGTGCTTCAGCGGCCAGGCGATGTAGTCGGTGTGCCCCCCGGCGCGCAGTTCGTCATAGAGCGGGTACGGGGAAGAGGCTCCGAACCCGGGTTCAAGGTGCTGACGGACAACGCTCGCACCGCTGTTGAGTTCGTTGATTGGGCTGTTGCGGTACTGGGCCGTGTCCTCGACGCCATAGCCAAACGTCTGGATTTCCGCTTCTTTCATCCCTTTCAGCCACAGGATGCGGGCGCCGAGCCATTGCGGGTGCAATATGCGGAAATGCAGCGTGCCACGCGAGACCGGCACGCCGGCTTCAATGAGCCTGTCGCACATATCGACGAAAATATTGTCGATAAACCGTTCGTCACGCGTCCCGGACATCAGCCATTCGATGATGTCGTGGCTTTCGGCTGGGCGCGCTCCACCGCTGTCGCGGTGCAGGCTGGTGGCGGGGCTGGATTGAGGTTGCATGGCGACATCCCGGTGGTGTTCGGTGCTGTGAGCTGTGAAGTTAGTCACGGTGCAACGGGAATACCAGTGCGGGAATTTGCCTAGTGCGCCTGGAGCGGGAAAATCCGCCGGAGTTCTGGGCTGCCAGTGGCGCACCACCAGCCGGACAGAATCATGGCGCCGACCGGAAAGTCGGCGCCATGATGATTATTTATTTATGCGGCAGCCGAAACGCTGCCTGCGGTCGGAACTTCCGCGATCGTCTTGAGGATCTGGGAAGCGATCTGGTAGGGGTCGCCCTGCGAGTTCGGGCGGCGATCTTCCAGGTAACCCTTGTAGTCATTCTTGATGAAAGAATGCGGAACGCGGATCGAGGCGCCACGGTCGGCAACGCCGTAGGAGAACTTGTTCCACGGAGCCGTTTCGTGCTTGCCGGTCAGACGCTTGTCGTTGTCTGGTCCGTAGACGGCGATGTGGTCCATCAGGTTCTTGTCGAAGGCTGCCATGAGCGCTTCGAAATAGTCCTTGCCGCCGACTTCGCGCATGTACTTGGTCGAGAAGTTGGCATGCATGCCCGAGCCGTTCCAGTCGGTATCGCCGAGCGGCTTGCAGTGATATTCGATGTCGATGCCATACTGTTCGGTCAGGCGCTGCAGGAGATAGCGCGCCATCCAGATTTCGTCGGCGGCCTTCTTGGAGCCCTTGCCGAAAATCTGGAATTCCCACTGGCCCTTGGCCACTTCGGCATTGATGCCTTCATGGTTGATGCCGGCTTCGAGGCAGAGGTCAAGATGCTCTTCGACGATCTGGCGGGCAACGTCACCAACGTTCGAGAAGCCGACGCCGGTGTAATACGGGCCTTGCGGAGCCGGGTAGCCATGCTCTGGGAAGCCGAGCGGGCGACCGTCCTTGTAGAAGAAATATTCCTGCTCGAAGCCGAACCAGGTGCCTTCGTCGTCAAGGATCGTGGCGCGGGCATTGGTCGGGTGCGGCGTAACGCCGTCCGGCATCATCACTTCGCACATGACGAGCGCGCCGTTGGTGCGGGCCGGATCCGGATAGATCGCAACCGGCTTCAAAACGCAATCGGAGCTGCGGCCTTCGGCCTGCATGGTCGAGCTTCCGTCGAAGCCCCACAGCGGCAGCTGCTCGAGCGCCGGAAATGCGTCGAATTCCTTGATCTGGGTCTTGCCGCGAAGGTTCGGTACCGGGGTATATCCATCGAGCCAGATATACTCGAGCTTAAATTTCGTCATTTCTAACCTCTCATGGGTTGATGATGCGCAGCACCAGGAATGCCCCAATCGTGCTGCGCCGCCAACGGCTGCCAACCTATATGCACAGGCCATGCCAGTTTGGACCGGCGCTGGTCGCGTCCGCCGATTTTTGCCGAAATAGAGGCCGGGAAGGATTTCAGCGGGCCTGCGAATGCCGGGCGACCGGAAAATGTGAAATCACTGATGAAATTGAGCTTTCGGCCATCGATTTTTATCTTTTTGGCGTGGTTCCTCGCCCGGTTTGGAGAAAAGCGAAGGCTGATGCGCAAATTTTACGCAGAACTTGCGACAATTTGACTTGAGTGCACACGCACAAAATTTATAGCAAAAACCTCGCAAAAACTCAGATGCCTAAAAAATAGCCTATTTTTTAGGCTGATTGATTTTTTTTTAATCAATCCGCGCAAATCGCGCGCAGGTCTGCTATACTAGGCTCACGCGGGCCTGGTGAGGTCTGTGAGAAAAGGAAAACCGACGCTATGGCAATGATGTCTCCGGCCGATACGGCCAAAATTTATGAGTTCCCCGCCGGTGGGCGGAAGTTGGGCGGTCGCCGTTTCGAACAGGCCGCTACCGTTGCGGATTTTCGGCCGAAGCAGATCCTCACGGTCGATTACAGCAGCTGGTACCATGACGATGCCATCCGTGAGGAGCAGACGCCGAAGTCCTGAATGTGCAGGCGGTAGCCTCGGTTGCCGCTTTCCTGGAAATCGCCGCGCGAGAGCGCGGAGTTTGCGCGTTGAATATACTTCCGCGCATATCCGAGCGAGCAGGTGACTGCGGTCACCACCAAACCATCTTCAGAAGCGGAGTGTTTTTGCACGCGGAGCCTGCATTCGGGATGAATGCCGTCCGGGCGTTCGCTGCGCTGTGTTCCGTCTCGAAATATTCATCCATACGTCGACCGTCTGGCGTTTCATGCATCCGTCAAAGAGTTTTCGCGCAGGCGCGTAGAAGAATTTATGGTTAACAATTGCCTTCTGTACCCAAGGCGAATGTGACGTTATTTTAACCTTCCAGGCGCAAATTAGAGCAGAGTCGCTTTTCCGATGGATCAAACCCCCTTTTGAGCCGTCGTACGACGGGCGAATTGGCGCAATCGGCAATGTTGTCTTGCCGCGGGCGGGCGAAGATCACCGCAGGCCGGGAGCCATACGGTCTCACGCATTCCTGCGGAGCAAAGGATGCTCGACATGGCCGATCATATCATGAAGACGCTCTTGAACATCATGGCTGCGCTGTCACTCGGCGCCGTCATGGTCCTTTTCATCGTCGTATAACCGCAAGCCGGAGCCAATTGTGCTCACGGATAGAGATAGTGTGCGTTCCACTCGTCATGCGGGATCAGGTCGCCGATCTTGTAGTTGAACGACAGCATTTCGATATGGTCAGGTCCGGTACTGCAATTGTATTTCAGCTTGTACCATTCACCCTTGCTGCGAAAGACCGCACCCGGCGCCTTCATGTTGCCGTCCTCGACGATCGGGTCCGCAAAGGTGTAGGCAATCACTTTATCCGGTTTGAACGACGTCTTGTCGGCATTGATTTTCCACATCGCTTCGGTGTCGCATCGCTGTTCGAGGCGGGTTTGCGGGTCGAGCTTCTCGAATTGCTTGACCAGTGACTGATCCATGGCTGCTGCGGGCGCGCCAATGACAGCGACCAGCAAGAGCGGGCAAACAAGCCTGACCATCGCGTCGTCAACTCCTTCGTATGTCCGAAAACTCAAACGGCAACAGCTGCTTTGGACCAAAGCAGCGCCACTCCGGCCTTAACTTCAAGGAAACCTTTGTGTTCATTCAAAGGCAAATTTGTCTAAATGTCCGAGACGTCGATCCATTCCGCAGAGGCGAGCAGAGCCATCCTCTCGGGGTTGATCCGCACCGCCGCGTGCGGGGCACCTGCCGCCGGCACGACCTCTTCGAAGGCTTTGAGCGAAATGTCGCAATAGACCTTGTGCGGCCTTGCAAGCCCGAACGGGCAGACGCCGCCGACGGGGTGGCCCGTTTCTTCCTCGACCTCATGGAAGCCGAGCATGCGGGCCTTTGTTGAAAACAGGGCTTTGTACTTCTTGTTGTCGAGGCGGGCATCACCGCGCGTGACGATCAGAATGACCTCGTCGGCGACGCGCAAGGCAAGCGTCTTGGCGATCTGCGCCGGCTCGACGCCGTGTCCCTCCGCTGCAAGCGCCACGGTCGCGGTGCTCTGCTCGAGTTCGATCACGGCGATATCGGGCGCGTTTTCGGCAAAGAAAATCTTGACGGAGGAAAGGCTCATCGGGTGCCCATGACTTTTCTGATCGGCGTCACGCCTGTGCGGCCTGACGTCAGGCAATCCGGCGATCTTTTCAGTCGTCGTTCGACGCGTCAAGATTTTCCGGGCGTGTGCCTTCCTGGTCGTGCGGCAGGTAACCGTGGCTGGTGAACCAGTTGATCAGGATGGCGGCGATTGCCTGGTTGCGCGTGTGCATTCCCGGATGATCGGAAATGAAGGATTGCAGCGCTTGTTCGATCCGGGGATCGTAGAGGTCGGACATGGTATCTCCCGAAGCAGATAAAGTTGGGGTATCGGTTCACCCTGTAGCAAACCGATACCCGTCGGATGCGTCAGGCCTGTTTGACGATGCGGATCAGCACTAGAAGGATGACGGCGCCGATCGTCGAATGGATGATGGCGGCCAGGATACCGCTGCCGATGCTGACGCCGAGATAGGGAAACAGCGCGCCGGCAATGAAGGCGCCGACGATGCCGATGACAATATTACCGATCAGGCCGAAGCCGAACCCAGAGACAATCAGGCCTGCAAGCCAGCCGGCGATGGCGCCGACAATCAGAAAAACAACAATGCTTTCGATACCCATGGATGGTTCCTTTCCGTTGTATCCGCAAGAAGCAAGATAGAGCGAAAAGAGGATTGCGTTAGAGGGGAAATGCATTCCTGGGCGACTTTTTTGCCGCTCGAAACCTGGAAATGCCGCTGAGGTGGCATTTTTTTCGCAAAAGGGCTGAAATGGTGGCCCGAAAACAGAAAAAGGCCCGAGGGTTCGGGCCTTTCTGAAGAAATCGACTGCCCTTAGACGATGCCGCCACCGCCGCTCTTCGATGCCGGGCGTTCGCTCGAGACCTTGGCCCGGTAACCGCTTGCCCGATAGGCCGCGACCGGCGAAATCGCGCCCCCGGCCTCGTAACGGGACATGGCGAGAATGGGCTCGACATGGGTGCGGAACGCGGCTTTCAGCGTTTCCGTCGCCATCAGCGCGTCGTTACCGTCCTGATAGGCTTCGAGCGCCTTGCGATCGACGATCAGCGCCTGCGCATAGGCGCGGCTGACTTCGGTCGCCGAGTTCATCAGGCTTTCGATCGGGTCGGTGACGTTATGGCTCTGGTCGAGCATGTGCATCGGCGCAAAGCCCTCGGCCTTGCGTGTCTCCGCATCGACCAGTTCGTTGAAGACGAGGAACAGCCGGTAGGGATCGATCGAGCCCGTATCCAGATCGTCGTCGCCATATTTCGAATCGTTGAAATGGAAACCGCCGAGTTTCTTGAACTGGATCAGCCGGGCAACGATCATCTCGATATTGACGTTCGGCGCGTGATGGCCGAGATCGACCAGGCAATGGGCCTTGGGGCCGAGTTCCTGGGCGATCAGGTAATTGGTTCCCCAGTCCTGCACCACGGTGGAGTAGAAGGCCGGCTCGAACATCTTGTGCTCTGAGAAGATCTTCCAGTCGTCCGGCAGGCCCTTGTAAACAGCCTTCATCGCATCGAGGTAGCGCTCGAAGCTCTTGGTGAAATTCACCTGGCCAGGGAAGTTCGAACCATCACCGATCCAGACGGTCAGGGCGTTGGAGCCGAGCGCTTTGCCGATCTCGATGCATTCGAGATTGTGATCGACGGCCTGCTGGCGTGTTGCGGCGTCGGCGTGTGACAGCGAGCCGAACTTGTAGGAATGGGCCTGGTCCGGTGCGTCCGAGAAGGTGTTGGAGTTCATCGCGTCGAAGCCGAGGCCCAGCGCATTTCCTTTTTCCTTCAGTCCCTTCAGATCGTCGACCTTGTCCCAGGGAATATGCAGCGACACTGTCGGCGTCGCCTTGGTCAGCTGCTGGATGACCGAGCAATCCTCGATCTTGTCGAAGATGTTGCGCGGCTCGCCGGTACCGGGGAAGCGGGCGAAACGCGTGCCGCCGGTGCCGACGCCCCAGGAGGGGACGGCAACTCCGTAAGCAGATACTTTCTCTTTGATCGTATCGATATCGATGCCCCGGCGTGCCAGTTGCTGGCCAAGGTGGTCGTAGTCAGCCTTCAGGTCGGCAATGCGCGCGGCATTGTCGGCGTCGATGACGTCTTTTTTGATCATCAATGTCATGTCGCTCTCCGGCTCAGCGCGTGAACGACTGGGCATTGCCCGCGTCGACATTGATGATGTTGCCGGTCGACTTGGCCGACATGTCGGAGGCGAGGAAGTAGATCGCCTCGGCAATGTCTTCCGGGAAGACGCTGAGCTTCAGCATCGAGCGTTCGCGATACATCGCTTCCAGCCCTTCCATGTCCGTCTTGTAGACGGCGGCGCGCTGTTCCTTCCACTCACCGCTCCAGATTTTCGAGCCGCGCAAGACGGCATCCGGGTTGACGACATTGACGCGGATCTGGGCGGATGCGCCTTCCAGCGCCAGGCAACGGGCGAGATGGATTTCGGCAGCCTTGGCGGTGCAATAGGCGGATGCGCCGGGGGATGCGGCAAGGCCGTTCTTGGAGGCGACGAAGACGACGTTGCCGCCGGCCTTCTGATTGCGGAAGATGCGGAATGCTTCGCGCGAGACGAGGAAATAGCCTGTCGCGAGGATGTCCATGTTCTTGTTCCACAGCGCCAGCGTCGTGTCTTCGATCGGCGCGGAGGAGGCAAGGCCGGCATTGGAAACGAGAATATCGAGACCACCGAATTCGAGCAGCGTATCGGCGAAGCTCGTCTGCACGGCAGTTTCGTCGGTGACGTTCATAGTGACGGCGCGGACGAAATCCTTGCCGTAGCGGCCGCCGAGTTCGCTCAAGGCTGATGCCAGTGCCTCCTCGTCGATATCGGCAAGCACGACGCAGGCGCCTTCGGCCATTAGCCGGTTGGCCGTTGCCTTGCCGATGCCGCCGGCGCCGCCGGTGACCAGGGCGATCTTGCCGGCCAGCATCTTCGGCTTCGGCATGCGCTGGAGTTTCGCTTCTTCCAGCAGCCAGTATTCGATGTCGAAGGCTTCCTGTTCCGGCAGGCCGACATAGGTCGAGACGCCGGAAGCGCCGCGCATGACATTGATGGCGTTGACGTAGAATTCGCCGGAAATACGGGCTGTCGCCTTGTCCTTGGCAAAGGTGATCATGCCGACGCCGGGAATAAGGTAGACGACCGCGTTCGGATCGCGCATCGCCGGGCTGTTGCCGCGCTTGCAGCGCTCGTAATAGGCGGCGTACCCGGCACGGTATTCGGCGATGGCCGCTTCAAGGCCGGCGAGCGTTCTGTCGATGTCGGGGTTGGCCGGATCAAAATCGATCACCAGCGGGCAGATCTTCGTGCGCAGGAAATGGTCGGGGCAGGAGGTGCCGAGTGCTGCCAGTGGCGCGAGGTTCTTCGAGGTGACGAAATCGAGCACGGCCTGGCTGTCGTCGAAATGGCCAAGCTTGCGCTCGTCGGCGCTGATCATGCCGCGAATGACCGGCATTAGCTTTTGCGCGACAGCCCGGCGTTCGGCGGCTGGCAAGACCGGCTTGACGGCGCCGCCAAAGGCAGGCGCCGTGTTCGTTGTTTCAAACCAGGCAATCGCCTTGTTGATGATTTCGATCGTCGTTTCGTAGGCTTCCTTGGCCGTGTCGCCCCAGGTGAAGAGCCCGTGGCTTTCCAGGATCAGCCCGCGTGCGTTCGGGTTTTCCTGGCAGAATTTTCCGAGCCACAGGCCGAGTTCGAAGCCCGGTCGCTTCCAGGGCAGCCAGCCGATATCATCGCCGAATATCTGTTGTGTCAGCTCACGGCTGTTCTTCGAAGCCGCGATGGCGATGATGGCATCCGGGTGCATGTGGTCGACATGCTTCTTCGGCACGTAGGCATGCAGCGGGGTGTCGATCGAAGCGGCGCGTGGATTGAGGTTGAAGGTGCAATGCGGCAGGTAGCCGACCATCTCGTCTTCATGCTCAAGGCCGCGGTAGAGACCTTTCAGGGCTTCCAGCTTCTCCATGTAGAGCGTCGAAAAGCCGTCCATCTTGATGGTGCCGACATCGCCGCCGGAGCCCTTGACCCAGAGCACTTCGACGGTCCCACCGCCGAGCGGATCCTTTTCCATGACCTTGGCGGAGGTGTTGCCGCCGCCGTAATTGGTGATGCGCTTGTCGGAGCCGAGCAGATTGGAGCGATACAGCAGCCGCTCCGATTCGCTCATCGCCGCTGCCTTGGCGTCATCCCAGAGATTGGCAAGGCGCGTGCCTTGTTGCTTGTCGAGCATCTGCATTTCCTCCCGGTCAATTCTGCGCCGGGCCTGAAGCCATGAGCGCATTCGTTGCCGTCAGATCACATAAAATCCGCGCCGATGTCAATCAGAAACGATCAAAAACGATCATATTGCACTGCACAATGAAAAAATATGACTGAATATGATTGACAATGCGCGGTCGTGATGGAAGCATAGGCAGTGTTGGAGGAGCGAAATGCACGAGAAAGAGCGACACAGGATTATTCTGTCAGCCGTCCAGGACAAGCCGGTCATTACCGTGCCTGAACTGGTCGATCTCACGGACAGTTCCGAAGCGACGATCCGCAGGGATATCGCGGCGCTGCATGTGCAGAAGCGGCTTCGCCGGGTGCGTGGCGGCGCGGAAGCGATCAACCCGCCGCAGTTCGTTGGCTTGGCCGGCCGCCCGTTCAGCGTGAACGAGGGCCTGCATGCCCGCCAGAAGCAGGCGATCGCCAAGGAAGCCGTCGCGCTCTGTCAGGACGGCGAGCCGATCATCATCAATGGCGGCACCACGACCTTCCAGATGGTGCATTTCCTCGCCAATCGCCGCATGCAGGTTTTCACCAATTCCTTTCCGATAGCCGAGCATCTGCTCAAGCATTCGAAGAACACGGTGATGCTGTCCGGCGGCACGATCTATCGCGAGCAGAACATCATCCTCAGCCCCTTCGACAATGACGTGACGCGCAATTTCTATGCGCGCCGCATGTTCATGGGGGCGCAGGGGCTTGGGCCGCTGGGTTTGATGGAGGCTGACCCTCTGCTCATCCAGGCCGAACAGAAGCTGATCGACCAGGCCGACGAACTCGTCGTGCTGATCGACTCGTCGAAATTTCACAAGCGTTCCAGCCTCATCCTGTGTGGGCTGAAGCGCATCACCACGGTGATCACGGATTCGGGCGTCGAGGACAGGCACGTCCAGATGCTCGAAGATGCAGGCGTCGGTTTGGTTATCGCCAATACGAGGTCGAGCATTGTCGAAGAGAATGCTTCATCGTCGGCCTGAAACCGGTGAGGAGCGGGGAGTGGGAACCGCCGAAGGCGAATGTCGTCCGGCAGAACTTGAAAGCATAAAGCCGAATGAACGCGTTCATTGTGATCGCGCGGCTTCAGGGAGGAGAACGTCATGAAAATTTTGAAGGCATTGATGGTCACGACGGCGGTGTCGCTGGCGCTGATGGCAAACGCCGCGCATGCGGAAAACAAGAAGATCGCCCTCGTCGTCAAGGCGCTCGGCATCGGCTTCTTTGAAGCCGCTAACAAGGGTGCGCAGGAAGCCGCCAAGGAACTCGGCGACGTCGAAGTGATCTATACCGGCCCGACGACGACAACGGCTGAAGGCCAGATCGAAGTCATCAACTCGCTGATCGCCCAGAAGGTCGACGCGATCGCCGTTTCCGCCAACGATACGGACGCGCTGGTTCCGGCTCTGAAGAAGGCCATGGAACGCGGCATCAAGGTTATTTCGTGGGACTCCGGTGTGGCCAAGGAAGGCCGTCTGATGCATCTGAACCCGTCGTCCAGCCCGCTGATCGGTAACATGATCATCAAGCTGGCCGCCGACCAGCTGCCTGATGGCGGCGACGTCGCCGTTCTTTCGGCAACGGCCACCTCGACCAACCAGAACGTCTGGATCGAGGAAATGAAGAAGGTCCAGGGCAACTACAAGGGCATCAACGTCGTTGCCACCGTTTACGGCGACGACCTCGCCGACAAGTCCTACCGCGAAACGCAGGGCCTCATCCAGTCCTACCCGAACCTGAAGGCGATCATCGCTCCGACCTCCGTCGGCATCGTTGCCGCCGCACAGGCCGTCGAAGACGCCGGCAAGGTCGGTCAGATCAACGTCACGGGGCTCGGCCTGCCGTCGGAAATGGCTGGGCACGTCAAGGCCGGTTCGTCCAAGTCCTTCGCAATCTGGAACCCGATCGATCTCGGCTATTCCGCCACCATGATCGCCTATGACCTGATCGGCGGCGCGGAAGCCAAGCCCGGCGCCGAACTGAAGATGGGCCGCATGGGTACCGTCAAGCTCGACGACAACAACGAAGGCGCCATGGCCGACCCGTTCGTCTATGACGCCAAGAACGTCGAGGAATTCGCCAAGATCTTCTGATTTTTGAAGATCCACTTCTCCCCCGGCGGGGAGAAGTGCCGAGTGAAACGAGGCGATGAGGGGGTGGTGCGGCATAAGCTGACGATGCCGCAAGCCCCCTCATCCGACCCTTTGGGCCACCTTCTCCCCGCTGGGGAGAAGAGGGAGGTGCCTAAACCTCCCGATATTCCTTTAAACCAACCGGTGGATTGCCTCTTGCTGCAGGAAACGACCACATCGCGGATGAAACCCGCTGTTGCCCTTGAAGGCATCTCCAAGTCCTTTCCCGGCGTGAAGGCGCTGTCCGATGTCTCTCTCGCCTTGTATCCAGGCTCCGTCACGGCGCTGATCGGTGAGAACGGCGCGGGCAAGTCCACCCTCGTCAAGATCCTGACCGGCATCTACCAGCCCGATGGCGGCACGATCCGTGTCGATGGCGAGGAAACCCACTTTCCGACCGCACTCTCCGCAGCGCATGCCGGCGTCACGGCGATCCATCAGGAAACAGTGCTGTTCGACGAACTGTCCGTGGCCGAAAACATCTTCCTCGGCCATGCGCCGCGCAATCGTTTCGGTCTGATCGACTGGAAGAAACTCAATGGCAATGCCCGCGATCTGCTGCGCCGGGTCGGCGCTGAAATCGATCCGACCATCCGGCTGCGCGATCTCGGCATTGCCAATAAGCATATGGTGGCAATCGCCCGGGCTTTGTCGATCGACGCCAGCGTTGTTATCATGGACGAGCCAACGGCCGCTTTGTCGCACAAGGAAATCCACGAGCTTTACGAACTGATCGACCGGCTGAAGGCCGACGGCAAGGCGATACTGTTCATCAGCCACAAGTTCGACGAGATTTTTCGTATCGCCGATCGCTACACCGTCTTCCGCGACGGAGGCATGGTCGGCGAGGGGTTGATTTCCGACGTCACGCAGGATCAGCTGGTCAAGATGATGGTCGGCCGCGATGTCGGCCAGGTCTTTCCGAAGGTTGACGTGGCGATCGGCGAACCGGTCCTCACCGTCTCAGGCTATCGGCATCCGACCGAATTCGAGGATATTAATTTCGAGCTGCGCCGCGGCGAAATCCTCGGCTTCTACGGCCTGATCGGTGCCGGGCGTTCCGAATTCATGCAGTCGCTGATCGGGATCACCCGGCCGTCTGCCGGTGCGATCAAGCTGAATGGCGACGTCCTCGTCATCCGTTCCCCCGCCGAGGCTATCCAAGCCGGCATCGTCTATGTGCCGGAAGAGCGCGGCCGGCAGGGTGCGATCATCGGCCTGCCGATCTTCCAGAACGTCACGCTGCCGTCGCTGCAGAAAACCTCGCGGGCCGGGTTCCTGAAGCTTGCCAATGAATTTGCCCTGGCGCGCGAATATACGCAGCGCCTCGACCTGCGCGCCGCTTCGCTCGATCAGGACGTCGGCACGCTGTCGGGCGGCAACCAGCAGAAGGTTGTCATCGCCAAGTGGCTGGCGACGCAGCCGAAGGTCATCATTCTCGATGAGCCGACCAAGGGCATCGACATCGGCTCCAAGGCTGCCGTGCACGCCTTCATGAGCGAACTGGCAGGGCAGGGATTGAGCGTCATCATGGTCTCCTCGGAAATCCCTGAAATCATGGGCATGGCCGACCGCGTCATCGTCATGCGCGAAGGCCGCATCGCCGGACGTTTCGAACGGTCCGAACTGACGGCGGAAAAACTCGTGCGGGCCGCTGCCGGCATCGCGGAGGCCGCGTGATGGCAAAACTGCTCAAGAACCGCGAAATTCTGCTGGTCCTGGCGATCATCGCGCTGGTCTTTGCGATCGCGCTACGTTTTCCCGGTTTCGTTGCGCCGGCCAATCTGGCGCGCGTCTATAATGACACGTCCATCCTGATCATCCTGGCGCTCGGCCAGATGGCCGTGATCCTGACGCGCTGTATCGATCTGTCGATGGCGGCCAACCTGGCGCTCTGTGGCATGGTCGCGGCGATGATCAATGCCGCCTTTCCGGGCGTGCCGATCCCGTTGGTCATCCTCGCCGTCGTTGCTCTTGGCGCCGCACTCGGCTCGATCAACGGCCTGCTTGTCTGGAAGCTCGATATCCCGCCGATCGTCGTGACACTCGGCACGCTGACCATCTTTCGCGGCATGATCTTCCTGCTGACAAATGGCGCCTGGATCAACGCGCACCAGATGAGCGACGCTTTCAAGGCGCTGCCGCGCGCGCCGCTGATCGGTTTTCCTGTCCTGTCCTGGCTGTCCATCGTCGCCATCGCCGCGGTCTATATCCTGATGACGCGCACCCCTGTCGGCCGCGCCTTCTTTGCGGTCGGCGGCAATCCGCATGCCGCCGTCTATACCGGCATCGATGTCGGCCGCACGCGCTTCCTCGCCTATTGCCTCTCCGGCGGTCTCGCTGGTCTCGCCGGCTATCTCTGGGTGTCGCGCTATGCGGTTGCCTATGTCGATATCGCCGCCGGCTTCGAACTCGATATCATCGCGGCCTGCGTCATCGGCGGCATTTCGATTGCAGGCGGCATCGGCTCCGTCGGTGGCGCGGTCCTCGGCAGCCTGTTCCTCGGCGTCATCAAGAATGCGCTGCCGGTCATCAATATCTCACCGTTCGCGCAGCTGGCAATTTCCGGAACGGTGATCATCATCGCCGTTGCCGTCAACGCCCGCACCGAAAAGCGCAAGGGCCGTGTCATTCTCAAGAAAGCGGAGGCGGTCTGATGGCTGAGCTGAATCTTTCACCCAGGGTCATTCCAGATCGGCTCCAGAGCAGGGGCAGCCGCGCCCTGAAAAGCTGGGAGAGCCTGCTGCTTGTCGTAGCCGTGCTGATCTTTGCGATCAACTCGTTTGCCTCGCCCTATTTTCTCGATCCGTGGAACCTGTCCGACGCGACCTTTAATTTCACCGAGAAGGCAATGATCGCCTTTGCCATGGCGCTGGTCATCATTGCCGGCGAGATCGACCTCTCCGTCGCCTCAATCATCGCCTTGTCCTCGACAGCCATGGGCCTTGCCGTCACTATGGGCGCCGATACGCCGATGCTGGTCGTCGTCGGCCTCGGCACCGGGCTCCTCTGCGGCGCGGTCAACGGCCTGTTGATCACCGGTCTCGGCCTACCGTCGATCGTCGTCACCATCGGCACGATGAGCCTGTTCCGCGGCCTGTCCTTTATTATCCTCGGTGACCAGGCCTATACCGGCTATCCGGCCAGCTTCGCTTATTTCGGCCAAGGCTATGTCTGGTGGGTTTTCTCGTTCGAATTCGCCCTCTTCGCAGTTTTCGCGGTGATCTACAGCGTGCTGCTGCACAAGACCAATTTCGGCCGTGCGGTCTATGCCATCGGCAACAACCAGACGGCCGCGCTGTTTTCCGGCGTGCGCGTCGGCCGCGTCAAGTTCATCCTCTTCCTGCTGACGGGCCTGATGGCCGGCATCGCCTCGATCTGCCTTACCTCGCGTCTCGGCTCCACCCGTCCGTCGATCGCTCTCGGTGTCGAGCTGGAAGTGGTGACGATGGTGGTACTTGGCGGCGTCAGTATTCTCGGCGGCTCCGGCACCATTCCGGGCGTCGTGCTGGCGGCCTTCATAATGGGCATGGTCACTTTCGGCTTCGGCCTTCTCAATGTTCCCGGAATCGTCATGTCGATCTTCATAGGCGTGCTGTTGATTTCCGTCATCGCATTGCCGATCCTGTGGGCTCGCGCACGCCGCCGTGTTGCGCACTGAAGGGCCGCCATATGCAGAAATATGCCTTTAGGATGCGCCTGAACCCCGGCATGGCTGAGGAATACAAGGTCCGGCACGATGCCATCTGGCCTGAACTGTCCGAGCTTTTGACGTCTGCCGGCGTATCCGACTATTCGATCCATCTGGACGAAGAGACCGGCCTGCTGTTCGGCGTTCTCTGGCGGCGTGACGATCACACCATGGATGATCTTCCCAATCATCCCGTGATGCGGAAATGGTGGGCCTATATGGCTGATATCATGGAGACGAAGGCCGATAACGAGCCGGTCGCCGTGCCGCTTACCACCGTCTTCCATATGAAGTGATCCCATGAAAACCATCGCCGTCATCGATATCGGCAAGACGAATGCCAAGGTCGCCCTTGTTGATCTCGATCGCTTCGAGGAAACGGCGGTGCGCAAGACCGCCAATGGCGTGTCGAATGACGGGCTCTACCCGCATTTCGACGTCGAGCGTTTGTGGCGGTTCATCGTCGAAAGCCTCAAGGCGCTCAACGCGGAGACGCCGATCGATGCGATCTCCGTCACCACCCACGGCGCAACGGCGGTGCTGCTGGATAAGAACGGCGACCTCGCCCTGCCGCTGCTCGATTATGAGTTCAACGGCCCGGATACGCTGGCGGCGGATTATGACAGGGTAAGGCCGCTTTTTTCGGAAACCGGCGCTGCGCGGCTGCCGGGGGGGCTGAATATCGGCGCGCAGATCTACTGGCAGGAGCGGACCTTCCCGGACGCGTTCGCCAAGGTCGCAAGCATCCTGACCTATGCGCAATACTGGTCCTATCGGCTGACCGGCATTCTCTCCACGGAACTGACCTCGCTCGGCTGCCACACCGATCTCTGGAATCCCTATTTGGCGGATTTTTCCACGATGGTCGATGCGCGTGGCTGGCGGCCGCTTTTTCCGCCGGTTCGCCGGGCAAGCGACCTCCTGGGCGGGTTGACGGCGCAAGCAGCGAAAGACAGCGGTCTGCCGGAAGGTCTGCCGGTTTTCTGTGGTATCCACGATTCCAATTCTTCCCTGCTCCCCCATGTCCTGATACGGCAAGCACCTTTCTCCGTGGTCTCCACCGGAACCTGGGTGGTGATCATGGCAATGGGCGCGAAAAAGGTTGCGCTGGATGAAACACGCGACACGCTCATCAACGTCAATGCGCTGGGCGATCCGGTGCCGTCGGCGCGCTTCATGGGCGGACGGGCGTTCTCCACCCTGATGAAGGATCAGGCCGTGATGGTTTCCGGGGAAATCGAGGCCAGGATTGCAGCCGCCCAATGGATGCTTCTGCCATCGGTCCCCGAAGGGTCGGGGCCTTTCCCGCACATGAAGGCGCAATGGACCTGCGACGAGGCTTCGTTGACCGGCCCCGAGCGCTTCGTTGTCGTATCCTTCTATCTTGCACTGATGAGCGCGACCTGCCTCGATCTGATCGGCGCGCAAGGGGAAATCGTTGTCGAGGGGCCGTTCGCGGCGAATGCGACCTATCTGCGGATGCTGAGCGCGGCAACGGGACGGCCCGTGCTGATCGGCAGCCAGAGCGCTACCGGCACCAGCCTCGGGGCCGCATGTCTTGCCGACGGCAGCCGGGCTCAGGTTCATACTTTGGAGTTTATCGGGGAAATGCCTGCGGATTACGCGGGGTATGCCGAAAAGTGGCGCTCTGAAGCAGTTCGAGAATGATACTGCGCCTGCGGCAGCAATGTCAGGTTTGAAAGCTATGCAGCTCTGGAAGAACTTGCCGTAATTTTAAAACACGCGCGAGTTCAAAGACTTGCGATCGTCCTCGATATTCAGCAGCATGGAGATCGCTGCCAGTGTGAGGGTGGCGATAAGCGTAGCGCTCAGTCCCAGAACAATCATTGCTCGTCCCTTCTACGTCATCATCATGATGCCGCTTCAGCTTGACCGGCTATGCTTGCGCATGGCTTGCGCCGGTCAGAATAGGCAGTAGTTAATAAACCACCCTCTTTAGATCAACTCCCAAGTTTTACCATTGAGAACCTGTTGTTTCTTCGGCGGGCGCAAACCCCCGGCTTGCATGCGGTTGCGCCCGGTTGCGGCAATACGGGTCTAATTTTAGCGAAAGCAGATACGGACCATCAACCGTTAACCTTCAAGCAAGGAATTAACCATAAACATGGTCGTACACGTCGGAGTGGGAAAATCTACTTCCAGGCAAGGCATGATGCCGTACCGACGAACCGGTTCTGATCCGGTATGCACTTTCACCGGATAACCTATTGGGAACGAAGCGGCCGAATGCCGTGGCCGGGCCGCGTTGCGCCTTCGCCACGTGTATCTGCAGAACGGCATGCTTGGGGATAACCCCTTTGGAACGTCCGTTGAGCTTATGAGCTGCGCGCCCTTCAAGGCATGTGGCGTGAGAGCAATAGATTGAATTTCTAAGGAATACCTCTGGAAACCGTACGGTTTTCGAGAATTGCGCACCGGACCGGGGAACAGCGTTGAGGCAGGAAACGTCGCCAGATCAGACCAGGAAGGCTCAGGCAGGCAGCCTGCTCGAGCGCTTGCGTTTTGCAGGGCTCGACGAAGACCAGACCGATGTTCTGCGCAAGAACCGCCAATCCCTGGGCGCTCAGGTGGAACTTGCGTTGCGCGACCTCTTCCAGCGCCTCCAGACCTTTCCGGAAGCCGCGCGTCATTTCACCAGCGATCGCCAGATCGAGCGCCTACACGACCTTCAATCCTCACACTGGAGCGTACTCACCGACGCCCGCTTCGACAGCCTCTATGCCGAGCGCGTCAAGGTGCTGTCGGATGCCGAGAGCAAGATGGGCCTTGATCCGCGCTGGCAGATCGCCGGCCATGCCGTCGTGCTGGAGCGCCTGATCTGTTCGATGGTCGAGGAGTTCTGGCCCAAATCGGTGCTGTCGCTTGGCAAGTCGCGCAAGCAGGAACTGGCTGACCTCGTCACTGCTCTGGTGCGCACCGTTTTCGTCGATACCGAAATTTCCGTCTCCCTGCGCTTCAACGAGCAGCGCCACAGCCATCAGCGTCAGCTCGCCGAGCAGCGCAAGGCGGGTGAAGCTGAAGCGCTGGCTCTGTTTGGCGATGTCACCCAGGCGCTCGGCCGCGGTGATCTCTCCGTTCGAACGCCAAACGACGTGTCCGCCGCCTACCAGCCCCTGGCACAGGAATTGAATGGCGCGCTCGACGCAATGCAGCGCCAGTTCATTGGTCTCTCCGATCGTGCCGATGCGATCGAAACGTCGTCGCGCGAACTTGCGGGCCAAACCGGGCAATCCGCCGCCCGTGCGCAGGAACAGTCGGAAGCGCTTAGCGAAACCGTGAAGTCACTCGGCGCCATCGTCGACCGCGTCAAGCACAATGCGGTCCAGACGCGCGCCGCCGAAAAAAGCGTTGCCGTCACCCGCCAGTCCGCCGAACACAGCGGCGAGATCGCCGGCCAGGCGATTTCCGCCATGGCCGACATCGAAACGTCGGCTGAAAAGATCGGCCAGATCATCGGCGTCATCGACGAGATCGCCTTCCAGACCAATCTGCTGGCGCTCAATGCCGGCATCGAAGCAGCGCGGGCCGGAGAAAGCGGACGAGGGTTTGCCGTCGTGGCCCAGGAAGTCCGCGCCTTGGCGCAGCGCTCCGGCGACGCGGCCCGTGAAATTAAGCAGCTGGTCTCGAACACGAAATCCCAGGTCGAAGCGGGCGTCGAGCGCGTCGGCCGGACCCAGGCCGCGATCAGCAGCATTGTCGAGCAGGTCCGGGGCATCAACGATGCCATCGCCGGAATAGCCGAGGAAACCGCGGAGCAGGTTACAAGCCTGCAATCGGCGACATCCGACCTCGGCCGCATCGGCTCCGAAATTGGCGCGGTTTCCACTCAGGCCGCCGGCGCGAAGGAGACCTGCGACGACCTGCACACCGTCATCCTCGAACTCGGCCAGACAATCCGCCAGTTCCACGTCCAGCGGCATGCACCGAAGGCGGCCGCGGCACAGTCATATTCCGCGACTGTCGCGGTTGCGGCCGGACGGCGGGATGAAACAGCCGACGAGCCCAATGACGGGTTCGACGACGGCTACGGCCTGCAGGGCCGCCTTGCCGGATGGGGACGCTGATGCAGAGCCGCCACAAGCACAATCAGCCACCGTCCGCGATCTTCGAGCTTCAGCGTGTCCGCTCAAAGGCGCGCGCCGAAAACCAGTTGAACCATCCGTGTAAATTACTCCCAGTCAGACAAGGAAAGTAGAGATGGCAGCCAAGAAAGCCGCTCGGAAAAGTTTGAATCTCGCGCCGGTCCTCGATCTGAACGAGGCCAACGCGCTGCACGGCCAGCTGATGGGTTTGCGCGGCAACGCGCTTGTTATCGACGCCTCCGCGGTGGAGCGTGTCGGGGCGTTGTGCGTTCAGGTCCTGATGGCCGGAGCAAAAAGCTGGGAAGAGGATAAACAGTCTTTCACCTTCGCCAAGGTGTCGGACGCATTTACGAAAACGACACAGCTCATCGGGGTCAATATCGATCACCTGATGGCAAAGGAGATCTGAGAAATGAAAAAGAAAGTTCTCACAGTCGATGATTCCAGAACCATCCGGAACATGCTTCTCGTCACGCTGAACAATGCCGGTTTCGAAACGATCCAGGCGGAAGACGGCATCGAGGGTCTCGAAATTCTCGAGGATGCCAATCCGGACGTCATCGTCACCGACATCAACATGCCCCGCCTCGACGGTTTCGGTTTCATCGAAGGCGTGCGCAAGAACGAGAAGTTCCGGGCGATCCCGATCCTCGTGCTGACGACGGAAAGCGACGCGGAAAAGAAGAACCGCGCTCGCCAGGCAGGCGCGACCGGCTGGATCGTCAAGCCGTTCGATCCGACAAAACTGATCGATGCCATCGAGCGCGTAACCGCCTAAGCCAGGATTGCCCCCATGGATATGAACGAAATCAAAGAGATTTTCTTCCAGGAATGCGAGGAGCAACTCGCTGAGCTGGAATCCGGTCTCCTGCGGCTCAATGACGGCGACCGTGATCCGGAAACGGTGAACGCGGTTTTCCGCGCGGTGCACTCCATCAAGGGCGGTGCCGGAGCTTTCGGACTGGATGATCTGGTCTCTTTCGCGCACGTGTTTGAGACCACTCTTGATTGCGTTCGTTCCAACAAGCTGGAGCCGACACAGGAAGTCCTGAAAGTCATGCTGAAATCGGCGGACGTTCTGGCCGACTTGACCAACGTCGCGCGCGACGGCGGCAGTGTCGATCAGGCCCGTTCAGCACAGTTGATCCGGGAGCTCGAGGCGCTCGCCAAGGGCGAAGCGCCGCCTGCGGCCTCGGCGTCGGAGCCGGTTGCACCCAAGGCCGCCGTGGCAAAACCGGCTGCCGTTGCCAAGGCGGCGCCGGTCGAACCGGTCGTCAACGAACACGGCTTTGCCCCTGTCGCCTTCTCCTTCGATGATTTCGGTGGAGACGAAGACGACGCAGTGGGCGATCTTCCGGCCTACGACATCGTCTTCAAGCCGAAGTCGGAACTCTACACCAAGGGCAATGAAGCAACGCTGCTTCTGCGCGACCTCTCGCGACTGGGTGAAATGAGCATCCATTGCAACATGGACAGCCTGCCGCCGCTCGACCAGATGGACCCGGAAACCGCCTATTTCTCCTGGAAGGTGTCGATCAAGACCGACAAGGGCGAGGATGCCATTCGTTCGGTGTTCGAATTCGCCGAGTGGGATTGCGAACTGGACGTGACGGCCGTGGAAACGGGCGAAGCTTCGGACGCTGCCACCGACGACTTGCCGATGCAGCCGGTTCCCTTCGATCTCTCGGCGCTCGATGGCGACCTGGATGTGCCTCTCGGTGTCGTCGAAGAGGAAGAGCAGATTGCCGCCGCCCAAGAAGCAGCCGCCGAAACGGCGAGCAACGTCGTGCAGATGGCCGGCAACGCATCGCGTGCCGCAGCCAGCGAAAAAAGCGTGGCCGCCGCCGCCGCCCAGAACAATGCCCAGCAGGCCTCGTCCGCCGCTGCCCCGACGATCCGCGTCGATCTCGATCGTGTCGATCGGCTGATCAACCTTGTCGGCGAGCTTGTCATCAACCAGGCAATGCTGTCGCAGAGCGTCATCGAGAACGACTCGAACGGCGTTTCCTCGATCAATATGGGCCTGGAAGAGCTTCAGCAGCTGACCCGCGAGATCCAGGATTCGGTCATGGCCATCCGCGCGCAGCCGGTCAAGCCGGTGTTCCAGCGCATGGCCCGCACGGTCCGCGAAATCGCCGATATTACCGGCAAGTCGGTTCGCCTCGTCACCGAGGGAGAAAACACCGAAGTCGACAAGACTGTTATCGACAAGCTGGCCGAACCGCTGACGCACATGATCCGCAATGCGGTCGACCACGGCCTTGAAATGCCGGAAAAGCGTCTTGCCGCCGGCAAGAGCGCCGAAGGCACGGTGAAGCTGACCGCCAAGCACCGCTCGGGGCGCATCGTCATCGAACTGTCCGACGACGGCGCCGGTATCAACCGCGAGAAGGTGCGCCAGAAGGCCATCGACAACGACCTGATCGCGGCCGACGCCAACCTGTCCGACGAGGAAATCGACAACCTGATCTTCCACGCCGGCTTCTCCACCGCCGACAAGGTCTCCGACCTTTCCGGCCGCGGCGTCGGCATGGACGTGGTCAAGCGCTCGATCCAGGCACTTGGCGGCCGTATCAACATCTCGTCGAAGCCGGGCCATGGCTCTGTCTTCACCATGAGCCTGCCGCTGACGCTGGCCGTTCTCGACGGCATGGTCGTCACCGTTGCCGGCCAGACGCTGGTCGTACC
This sequence comes from Rhizobium herbae, assembly GCF_017873135.1. GTDB lineage: Bacteria > Pseudomonadota > Alphaproteobacteria > Rhizobiales > Rhizobiaceae > Pararhizobium > Pararhizobium herbae. The sequence goes on from NZ_JAGGJV010000012.1 coordinate 88,670, forward strand.
TTTGACGGCGATTGTCGAAACGCTGCAGCCGGATGCCGCGGCGATCCATTCCTTCGGCGCGACACAGCGGTTGATCTCGATCCGCAATTCCTTCTGCCCACTGGTCGATGTCGGTCGCATCCTGAATTTCCGCGCCACCCAGGCAAATCCGGTGGAAGGCGTCGCCCTTCTGGTGGAATCGGAAGGCGGCGGCCAGCGCGCCCTGATGGTCGATGCCATCCAGGGCCAGCGCCAGGTCGTCATCAAGAGCCTGGAAGCCAACTACACGCACGTGCCCGGCATTGCCGCCGCCACCATTCTCGGTGATGGCCGTGTCGCTCTCATCCTGGACGTAGATGCCGTCGTCTCGGCATCGCGCGGCCAGTCCTTGCAACTCGAATCATCGCTGGCCGCCGTAGGGTAAGACCATGACGTATCTGGCAAAAAATCTGACGAACGGAGGGCGCGAACTCATCGCGTTCCGCATCGGCGATCAGGAATTCTGCGTCAATGTCATGTCGGTGCGGGAAATCCGCGGCTGGACACCTGCGACGCCGATGCCGCATGCGCCACAATATGTGCTTGGTGTGATCAACCTGCGCGGTGCGGTCCTGCCGATCATCGATCTGTCGGCCCGCCTCGGCATGAAGCCGGCCGAACCGACCGTGCGCCATGTCATCATCGTGACGCAGGTCAAGAACAGGGTCGTTGGTCTCCTCGTCGAGGCGGTCTCCGACATTTTGACGATCAACGACGACGATATCCAGCCGACGCCGGATATGACGTCCGAGTTCGAGCGGACATTTGCCCGCGGCATCCTGGCGATCGAAGGCAGAATGATCTGCCTGATCGAACTGGAAGCCGTGTTTCCTCATACCGAAAGTGAAGCTGCATGAGCATGCCAGCCGCCTTTGACAGCAAGCTATCCCCGGACGAGTGCCTGGCGAGCGGGGAATATCCGCTGACGCGCCGTGACCTCGCCGAGATCGCTGCCATGATCTATGCCGATGCCGGCATCTATCTTAACGAATCGAAGGCTTCGCTCGTCTATTCCAGGCTTTCCAAGCATATCCGTAATATCGGCCTGAAGGGCTTCCGCGAATATTGCCAGCTGGTTTCATCGCCGGCGGGTGCTGCCGAGCGCCGCGACATGCTTTCGCACCTGACGACGAACTTCACCCGTTTCTTCCGCGAGAACCACCACTTCGAGCATCTGAAATCCGACGTTCTGCCCGAGCTTATTGCCCGTGCCAAGAATGGTGGCCGCGTGCGCATCTGGTCGGCGGCTTGTTCGGACGGGCAGGAGCCCTATTCGATCGCGCTGACGGTTCTGTCGATGCTGCCGAATGCCGCCGATTACGATTTCCGCATTCTTGCCACCGACATCGACCCCAAGATCCTGGCACTTGCCCGGGCCGGCGCCTATGACGCGACTGCCCTTGAGACCGTCAGCCCGGCGATGCGCAAGCAGTGGTTTTCGGAAACCAACGTCAACGGCCGCCAGAAGTGGCAGGTTGATGACCGGGTCAAGAAGCTGATCACCTTCAACGAGCTGAACCTGATGGCGCAGTGGCCGTTCAAGGGCCAGTTCGACGTCATTTTCTGCCGCAACGTCGTCATCTATTTCGACGAACCGACCCAGATGAAAATCTGGTCGCGGTTTGCCGGCATGCTCAACCCGAAGGGACATCTTTACATCGGCCATTCCGAGCGTGTTTCCGGCGATGCGAAGTCGGTCTTCGACAATATCGGCATCACCACCTACTGCTACAACGGCAAGGGTCATGGAGGACGCTCATGAGTGCTGCACGCGTTCTTGTCGTCGATGATAGCGCCACCATGCGTGGATTGATTACCGCTATCCTGAGCAGCGATCCGGATGTCCAGGTCATCGGCCAGGCCGCTGACGCCATGCAGGCACGTCAGGCGATCAAGGATCTTGATCCCGACGTCATTACGCTCGACATTGAAATGCCCAACATGAACGGGCTGGAATTCCTGGAAAAGATCATGCGCCTGCGCCCCATGCCGGTGATCATGGTCTCGACGCTGACGCACAAGGGGGCCGAAGCCTCCATCGCGGCGCTCGAAATCGGTGCGTTCGATTGCGTCGGCAAGCCTCTGCCCGGAGATCCGCGTCCGTTCAGCGATCTCGCCGAAAAGGTGAAGGCCGCAGCACGATCGCAGCGCAAGCATATCATCTCCGGTAACAAGATTGCCGCCCCGAGCGCTGCCAATGCCAACGGGGCTTCAGACTATAGAGCCGGCCGCAAGATCATAGCGATCGGCTCCTCCACGGGCGGTGTCGAAGCCCTGATCGCGGTGTTGCAGAAATTTCCGGCCAACTGCCCGCCGACGGTAATCACGCAGCATATGCCGCACACCTTCACCAAGAGTTTTGCCGAGCGTCTGAACCGTCTCTGCGCTCCCACTGTGGCGGAAGCTACGGATGGGGCACGGCTGGAGATCGGCAAGATTTATTTGGCACCGGGCGGCGAACGTCACCTTCAGGTCGTCAATCCCTCCTCACCCAGCTGCCGTCTGCTGGATCGCGAACCGGTCAACGGTCATCGACCTTCCGTCGATGTGCTGTTTGATTCCGTCGCGGAACTCGCAGGCCGCAATGCAGTCGGTGTGATCCTGACCGGAATGGGTCGCGACGGCGCATCCGGTCTTTTAAAAATGCGACACGCAGGTGCCCGCACATTCGGTCAGAATGAAAAAACCTGTGTCGTGTATGGAATGCCGAGGGTTGCCTATGAACTAGGCGCCGTCGAAACCCAACTCCCCCTCGGCTCAATCGGGGAAGAAGTCTTGAAAAGCACCGCCGCCCGAAGAGAAGGAAACGAATAAATGTCCCTAGCGGAAAAAATCAAAGTTCTGATCGTCGACGATCAGGTCACCAGCCGCCTGTTGCTGGGCGACGCCCTGCAGCAACTCGGTTTCAAGCAAATCACGGTCGCCGGCGATGGCGAGCAGGGTGCCAAGATCATGGCCCAGCAGCCGCATCATCTGGTGATTTCCGATTTCAACATGCCGAAGATGGACGGTCTCGGCCTTCTGGCCGCGGTCCGGAACAATCCGGCGACGAAGAAGGCGGCCTTCATCATGCTGACGGCGCAGGGCGACCGCGCGCTGGTCACCAAGGCAGCGGCTCTTGGCGCCAACAACGTGCTGGCTAAACCCTTCACCATCGAAAAGATGAAGGCAGCAATCGAGGCTGTGTTCGGGGCGTTGAAATGACCACTGAGGCTGCGATCAAACGTGTGCATGTCATTCAGGGTGAGTGGAAGGTGGTCAATGATCCGGACGTCGTGCTTTCGACCATTCTTGGCTCCTGCGTGGCTGCGTGCATGCGTGATCCGGTCGCAGGTGTCGGTGGCATGAACCACTTCCTTCTGCCGGGGTCGGCGGACGCGATTTCTTCAGGCGGCGATGCCACACGCTACGGCGTGCATCTGATGGAGTTGCTGATCAACGGGCTCCTGAAGAAAGGTGCCCGCCGCGAACGGCTGGAGGCAAAGATTTTTGGCGGGGCAAAGACGATTGCGCGGTTCTCCAATGTCGGTGAGCAGAACGCGCTGTTTGCCCGGCAGTTCCTGATGGACGAAGGTATTCAGGTCGTGGGCGAGAGCACTGGCGGCGATCACGGCCGTAAGCTCGAATACTGGCCGCTCAGCGGCCGCGCCCGGCAATATGCCCTGACGGGCGTGGAAACGCAGAAGACCGTGGCCCAGGAGCAGCGCCCGAGGCCTGCGCCGAAGCCGGTCGATAACGCGATCGAGTTCTTCTAGGGCCTGGGCTGCATTCCGGTTTCGCTCGGGGTGCGGCTTTGGCAGATTGTATGAGTGTTTGGCCGTTCGGCTGGGAAATCTTGGACGGCAATTGTGCCAGCGTGAGGACGAGTAATGCTGACTGAACTGAAGAGCCATATGCCCCACGTTGACGAGGCGCTCCCGGATGTGATGATGCGCATCGTTTCGGAGCTCTATGACGTGGCTTACCTCATCGAGCGGATCGAACCGATGCTGAGCGATATTCATGGCGAGGCGGTTCTGGAATCGACCGATCGCATGAAGGTTCTGCAGGGCATCGATCTTGCCGTGCAGAAAACACGCGGCCTTGCCGAGTTCATCGATACCGTCACCGCCGCCATTCCCCAGTCCTGGCTCGTGGACGTGACCACAGCTCTCAATCTCGTCAAGCTTGCCGACATGCAGAAGTCGCTCGGCAACGGCATGCTGCGCCACGGTCATTCCCAGCCGCTGACGGAAGCGGCCGGCGATTTCGAAGCCTTCTAGCCGTCGCCAAGTCCTTTTCCGCCTTTTCCGCCGCCTCAATGATCGTCTTGAGGCGGCGGTTTCGTTTTGGGCCGGATCCAGGTCGGCCGACTATTTTGCACCGCAGCCAAAAGCGGCCTTCCAAGACAAGTTCGCGCAAGTTTCGTTTCCTAGTGTGCCAATCGGGACTGGTAGATTTGCGCGTGATTTGACGAAGTCGGACAGGCGCCCGATCGATCCAGTAAACCCGAATGTTTGGATCTGCGCATGTTTACTCCCCAGGCGATGTTGCCTGACCGGAACATGCGCCACTGGGTGCGGAAACAGAATGAATCTGTTGGATCAATTTTCGACGGTCACGAAAAACCTGGCTGCTCTCGGGCAGGGAAAACTCATAGCGCTGATTTCAGCCGGGGTAATCGCAGTCGGGATCGTTCTCGCTGCCGGCCTCTACGTCAACAAACCTTCCTATGAAACGCTGTATGTCGGGCTGGAGAGCAATGACCTCAACCAGGTCAGCGTTGCCCTTGCCGAAGCAAACATCGATTTTGAGGTCGGCTCCGATGGATCCAGCCTGCAGGTGCCGGTCGGTATGACGGGTAAGGCGAGACTGTATCTCGCAGAGCGCGGCCTGCCCAACAGCGCCAATGCCGGCTACGAACTCTTCGACAATGTCGGTTCGCTGGGCCTTACCTCCTTCATGCAGGAAGTCACTCGCGTCCGCGCACTCGAGGGTGAGATCGCCCGCACGATCCAGCAGATCTCCGGAATTTCGGCGGCTCGCGTCCATATCGTCATGGCCGACCGCGGCAGCTTCCGAAAGACCGAGCAGAAGCCGACGGCTTCGGTGATGATCCGGGCCAGCGCCAATATTGGTCGCAACGCCGCAGCATCGATCCGCCATCTGGTGGCGTCGTCCGTTCCGGGCCTTGGCATCGACGATGTAACGATCCTCGATTCGACCGGTCAGCTTTTGGCCTCCGGTGACGATCCGTCCAACAGCGCAATGAACCAGTCGCTGGGCATCATTCAGAATGTTCAGCAGGAAATCGAAAGCAACATCGACAAGGCGCTCGCGCCATTCCTCGGCATGGACAACTTCCGTGCCAGCGTCACCGCCAAGCTGAACACCGATACCCAGCAGATCCAGGAAACGGTCTTTGATCCGGAATCGCGCGTCGAACGCTCGACCCGGGTCACCAAGGAACAGCAGAAATCCAGCCAGCAACAGGCGGACAACGCGGCGACCGTGCAGCAGAACGTTCCCCAGGCCGCTCCGACAGGCGGCGCCACAGGGCCCCAGTCGAACGACCAGACGGAAAAGAAGGAAGAACAGACCAACTACGAAATCAACTCGAAGACTGTCGCGACCGTCAAGAGCAGCTATACGCTGGAAAAGCTTTCGGTCGCCGTCGTCGTCAATCGCGGTCGGGTTGCCGCCATGGTCGGCGAGGGTGCGGACCAGGCGAAGATCGACGCCTATGTCCAGGAAATGCAGAAGATTGTCGCCTCGGCTGTCGGTCTGGATCCGGCACGCGGCGACACGATCACGCTGACCGCGATGGACTTCGTCAACACGCAACTGCTCGACGAGGCGGTTTCCGGTCCGGGCATCATGGAAACGCTGACCCGCAATCTGGGTGGTATTATCAATGCCCTTGCCTTCATTGTGGTGGCCTTCCTGGTGGTTTGGATGGGAATGCGTCCGCTGGCCCGATCGATGGGGCTGGGTGGCGGTGGCGCGGCGCTTGCCGAGAACGAAGCGGTCGGCCTGGAATTGCCGGACTTCTCGCCCGCGGCGACCGGTGCGGCCGGTGGGGCCCTCATGGAAGGCTTCGGCTCCGATTTCGGGTTCGACAGCACCGACGACCTGCTCAGCCTTGGAGACGAAGGCGGCTTCAACCGAAGGGTCAAGGAAGGCCCCGAACGCAGGCTCGCCCGGATGGTCGAAATCAGCGAGGAACGTGCCGCCAAGATCCTTCGCAAATGGGTTGCCGAGAAGGCCGCCTGACGACAGACGGTCGTTTTCTCCATCGACGTATATGTGCAAAAAGAGACCCGCCGATGCCGGCGGGTTTTTCAGTTTGCACAGGATAAAAGTTGTTTCAACTCAGGAGCAGCGTGGGAAAATGCGTCTGCACCCTGGCGCGCAGACCCAGCCTTTCATCGGATTCTGAAAAAAATCGCCGTTAAATCATTGGGCCCATATTCCCGCCGACAATAGACTCGCCTCAGTCTTCTGTATTGCCTTGGCGCGACGGCGTACCGGCAAGAATCGCGACGCATCCAAACGACGTAACGATTCATTTCGAGATTCGTTATATTTAACAAAACGTTACTTTTTTCCTGGGGACGATGCGGTTTGTCTGGGCCGTTGCGGGTGGTGGTCCAGGTATTGATTCGGGCAATCCGCCAAGATTCAGCATGATCAAACTATTACTGCAATAATATTTTAATATTAACTTTGCATTTTTTGCGTTGCACCTATTTTGATGGCGCGTTGCGATGATGTAATTCGGCAACATCGCGAAAAACAAATAAAAAAATGAAAACTTGACAAATGCGACTGATCGAAAAAATGGTGATTTGCTCAGCCGTTTTGGCGCGCTAGCAAGAGCTTCGCGCCGTCCAATCGATGGGACCCGGGGCGTTGCAGACAATAATTTTTATAAAAACGCTACAATTACAGTTACTTAAAACGAACGGGCGGCGATCTGTAGTCCTCGCATCGTCTTGCAAATCACCTTGATACGAATCGTTTCACGGAATTATCCAAAAGTAAATCCCGATAAGCGGGCAGTAGTTTTTCACAGAGGGCGATGTACATTTTATGTAGTGATTCGCGTACTGATTTGCGGATGTCGGGGAAGGCGGAATGCCTCGACACAGTTGCCGGCGGCGGCGGCGAAAGACGCTTGAATGAGCACAGGCGAATCCATCACGGGGGTAATGTCATGGATGCTCTACAAACAGAGATTGCGATCTGGCCCGCGCCGGTCGCGGGCGTGCGTGGTGTCGGGCGGGCTCCATCCAAGGAGCAGCTCATTCGCAGGCTTGGCGAGTTCGCCGAGCGTGGCAACCTGAACAAAGGTCTTGCCGCCCTGACGGACTACGTCGGCGCCACTCACTATCTTCTTGCGCGGTACGATCTGTCGCAGGATGAAGGTCTCGACTTCGTCGTGTGTTCGGACTGGCCGTTCGATGTCGTCAAGCGCCTTGGCAAGGTCATGTCGCAACTCCATTCCAAGACCAACGAAATGGAGAAGTGTCTTTCTGTGATGCAGCCGGTCTTTATGAGCCTGCCGGATGACATCGACATTAGTCGCGGCATCAGCCGCGAATATTGCGCCATAACCTTCAATGTCGGGCGCGCCCGTCTGTCGCTGATGCTGCTTTTCCCGCAGGACGTGATCCTCTCCCAGGAGAGCCTGAGGGATGTCGGTCTGCTGACGGGCTATTTCGCCAGCTTCACCAGCGAGCGCGGCGTGCGGACCGATCGCGAATTCGAATTGACGGAACGCGAGCTCGAGTGCCTCTTCTGGATCGCCGAGGGCAAGACCAGCGACGAGATCGCCGTCATCCTCGGCATCTCGCGCAATACCATCAACAACTACATCACCAGCGTGATGCGCAAGACGGCGACGAAGACCCGCTCCGAGGCCATCGCCTATGCCGTTCGTAACAACCTCGTTTAGGAAGCCGGCCATGACCTATTTCCTTCCGAATCCACGTGCAGGAGATGATTGCAAGGCCGGGCGGCAACAGGCCAGGGCGTCACGGGCGGCGACGCTCGTCGCACGGCTCCAGGTCATGCAGAAGCAGATCAACGCCAGGAACTTTGCCGTTCTGCGCCTGAATGGAAACGGTCTGCCGGCGTCGCGAAAGCTGACCTGTGTCCTCGACAACTGGGGCGCTGACGCCGAAGCAACGGCGCACGAACTGACATCGGCCTATGGCGAGGAGTTGCTGGCGCACCTGGATACATCGCTGCTGCCGGTCATGTGGAACGGCACCGGCGAATACCAGGCGGCGGAGACATCGGACTTTGCCCGCTTCACCCAACGTCTGGCTGCGCGGATACTGCCGTATTCCGGCATCGCGCTGCCGGTCAGGCTTGGTGCCCAGGGCAATGGCTATGTAGTCTTCACCGGCAGCTACATCGACCTGTCGAGCGAGGCGATCATCGATCTGCACGGCCGAAGCTGCCAGATCATGACGGACCTGTTGGCGGCAGACGAACGCCGGATGCTCCCGGCCGAATCGCTCAGCGATCGCGAGATCGGCTGTCTGCAGATGGCCGGCGACGGATACATCAGCGAGGAGATCGCCGAGAAGATGGGACTGTCGGTCCATACGGTAAACGCCTATCTCGGCGCGGCGACGACCAAGCTGGATTCGGTCAACAGAATCCAGGCGATCGCCAAGGCCATTCGTCTCGGCTATATCAGCTGATTGGATTTTTTCGGCCATCATGGCCGGCGTCCGGTTTCAACCCGCAAGCGCGGTCGGATAGGATTTGGTGAATTTCGCGGCGTTCAGGCTCTTGACCAGAAACGCGGTATTCTCGTCCGGGTCGTTGGACGGCTTTTGAAAGGCGATATGGTTGATTTCAAGGCCGGCGGAATCCTTGCCCAAGGCGAGTTGGGCATAGATGGTGACGCCGTCCGGCTTCAATTCGAGATCAAGGGTGATCTCCGGCTCTGTGTCCCAATCCAGCGAGTAGTTGCCGCCGATCCCGAAATTTACCGTGCCGGGAAGAAAATAGAGTTCCGCCGCTGACGATACCAGATCGGCCAGGCTCCCATGCGATTCAAAACGGAGCAGCGCGATGAAGTCGGCTGCATCGATCAGACGCAATTCGGTCGCAACAGGACGAATCGCATCAGCTACTATTTTTTCGCGTTGTTCCGAATATTCGCATTTTTTCATTGGGATCACGTCATCCGTTTCGGCTGCGTTGCATAGACCCGGTGAATGAGTTCGGCGACTGCCTTGTAAAACACCGGTGGAATCACACTATCCACCGAGACTTGCGCAAACATTGAGCGGGCGAGAGGCGGGTCTTCAAAAACCGGGATGCCATTTTCCTCCGCGATCTCGCGAATCTTCAGCGCCACGAGGTCCTGGCCCTTGGCAACCACCACCGGCGCATCGCCCTCCTCGCGGACATAACGCAGCGCAACGGCATAGTGCGTCGGGTTTGCAATGACGAGCGTGGCGCGGGGAACCGAGGTAATCATGCGCCGGCGGGCGCGGTCGCGGGCAATCGAGCGAAGCCGCGCGCGGATGATCGGGTCGCCCTGTGATTGCTTCAGCTCTTCCTTGACCTCCTGTTTCGTCATCCTGAGTTCGGTGTACCAGTGGTGCCGTGTCCAGAAGAAGTCGGCGACCGCGATAACGCAGGTGGAGATCAGGATGACGATCATGATCTGATTGAAATCTTTCGATATCGTCGCGAAAATCGTCAGCGGATCCGAAAACATCGAATCGAGCGTGGCGTAGTAGTCGTTCCAGAGTGTCAGGACGATGATGAGCGAAACGATCGCCACCTTGGTGAATGCCTTGGCGAATTCAACGACACCTTGAATGCCGTAAATACGCTTGAAGCCGCCAATCGGCGAAATCCGGTTCATCTTCGGCGCGATGCGATCGAGTACCGGCGTCGGAAGGTTCTGCAGGATCGACGAACCGATCCCGAATACGATCAATAGGGTGAAAAAGGGAATGAGCAATGCGCTCGCCTTCCAGAACAGGTGGGAGACCAGCGCAACCACGTCCGTTGCTGTATCGATACGCCACGCTTCCGGCTGCTCGAAAATATCCTTCAGCGATTCCGCGACGGTGGCGAAACCCTGGGGCAGGAAGAAAACGACGAAGATGTAGATGGCCACGACCGAGGCGAACATGGTGACTTCGCGCGAGAAGGGCGTGTTGCCCTTCTCGATGGCGTCGGTCATTTTTTTCTCGGACGGCGATTCTGTTTTGCTATCTTTGTCCTGATCGTCCGACATCGGATGAAGACCTCTCGTGCATCATGGCGGCCGTTGCCGTTAAACGGTTGTGAGCCGAGGCCAAAGAGCATGCAAGAAAGATATGTGCGGAAACCCGATGCTTCACAGAAAGTAAAGGGAACGGGTGGGCGCCTCACGAAAAAACCCTCCAATCGAAATCGATTGAAGGGTTTTGCGTGCTGGAAGGCGTGAAGGGCGATGCGGCGTCCGATCAGGCCGCGGCCGCTTCCTTTTCCTTGAGTTCGATCTGGCCGCTGGCGGCAAGGCGAATGGCTTCCTGCGTGATCGAACGGCGGGCAATGGCGATATCGCGCGGATTGATGCCGACGTCGCCGGCTGCCAGGTCCGATTCGATCATGCGGCGCTGGCGCGCGCCGATGGCGGCGAGGACAGATTCGCGCAGTTCCATGCTCGATCCGCGCAGCGCCATCGTGATGATGTCGCCCGATACGTCGTTGAACAGCTGCACGCGGCTGCGCTGCGGCATGTAGAGGACGTCGTCGAAGAGGAAGATCTTCGGGCGAACCTTCTTGACCGATTCCGCGCTGATGGATTCGAGCGAGGCAAGGAGCGTATCGACCTGGTTTTTTTCCAGCTCGTTCATGACTTCGGCGATCTTGAGCGATCCCACCGAGTTCCGATCCGAATCCAGCTCGCGCATCAGCTCGATCACACGGGTTTCGATGATCTGCGCGGCCTTGGGGCTGACGTTCTTCATGTTGACGGCACGGTTGATGATGTCGGCGCGGCTGCTTTCGGGCAGTTGCAGCAGAACCTTGGCGCCAAAGGTCGATGGCATCATCGACAGGACATAGGCGATCGTCTGTGCATGTTCCTTGCCCAGGCTCTGGGCGACGTAAACCGGGTCGGAATCCTGCAGGCGGTCCCAGATATTGGCTTCATAGGAGGCAAAGGCCGTGCGGCGGCCGAGCAGGCCGTCCACTTCGTCCGGCGTCAGGCCCTCTTCAAGAATGCCTTCGATGGCCTTGGCATTGTCCATCAGGCCGGCGCCTTCGGTGAACAGGTCCTCGAACTCGTTCACCAGGACTTCCAGCTCGTGGGGAGGGATCGAGCGGAGCGACTGGGCCGAGGCGATGATGCCCTGTAGTTCGCTCTGTGTGAAGAATTTCAACAACTTGCCGGCAATGGGCTTGCCCATCGCGAGGAGAACGGCAGCAGCCTTGTCCATCTGGGTGAGTGGCCGGGTAAGCGCCGAAGCTTCAAAATTGTCGAAATCCATCATGGATTGATCCTCATGACCCTAACCGGGTTCAAACTTTACTGGTACCCTTGATTTCGATGAGTTTTACACCGAAACGTGTTTCGTCTTCGTCAAGAACCGTGATCTCGCCACGGCCGATGACCCGGCCGTTGACGACGATTTCGACCGGCTCGCCGATCTTGCGGTCGAGGGCGATGGTCGCGCCTTCCGTCAGGTTCATCAGGCCGGAGACCTGCATGCGGCTCGTGCCGAGCACGATCTGCACATCGATCGGAATGTCCATGATCAGATCGAGATTGGCCGTCATGCCGCTGCCGGGTTCGCCGGAAGCCTGATTCTCGAACGTGCTGCCGCCGCCAAAGGAGTCGGCGTCGAAAGCCGAAGACGCCGTACCTTGATCCAGGTCGGCGAAACTGCTGCTGCCGCCGAAATCGCCGCCGAAGCTGCTGAGATCGCTGTCGGGTGTTTCGAACGCGGTTCCGAAATCCGATGTCTCGCCGATCGTCGACGTCGCGGCGAAATCCATGCCGAAATCCGTTTCCGGGATAGTGCCCGTGGCATCGCTTTGCAGGACGCCACGCAGATCGTCGATGGCCTGATCGAGCTCGGCATCGCCGACGTTCAGGATCGTCTTGTCTTCAATTGGTGCTTTCTTGGGTGCCATGTGCAAACTATTCCAGTTGAAACTTGCCCCAACCATGTTGCCGGGTAAGGCAGGGGGCTTTTAACTCATCAGATGGTGGAGAATGTCATTCTCCGAACCGTGGGTATCCTTGATCCGAACCGTGTATTTTGCGCCGGACCGCCCGAACTCGCAGACATAGAGGTCGCGGCCGTTGGCGTTGATCTCGACGCGGACGTCCTTGGCATCCTGGAAGGGAATGACGTCGCCGGGCTGAAGGCGGCTGATTGTGTCGAGGGTCAGGCTCTGCAGCTTGATGCGTGCCTCAAGGTTTACGGTGGAGCGTCGCACCTGCTGTTCCAGCTGTTCGCCCCACTCGCCCTTGGCCTTGCGCCCCTGGCCGACGCCCTTTGGAAAAACGACGGTCGTCTTTAGCAAGGTCTGTTGCGGGACGATGATCGAGAAGGTCGAAAGAACGGGCCCGAGACCCATCGTCACATTGATGCAGGCGGCATAGACATCAGCGACATCCGGATCCGCGGCCGGTCGTTCGCCCGCATTGTAGGGCCGTCCGATAATCGGCTCGAAGCTGCCGGCAACAGTGACCGCCGACTTCAGTACGTCGGCCACCTTTTCGAAGATCATGGTCGCCACATCGAGTTCGATGTTGGAAAGCGAGCGCGGTTTCGGCTCTTCGATCGTGTTCGACGGCGCGCCGAGCAGGATTTCCATCAGGGTGATAATCACGGGGCTGTCACAGCTGATGATGAAATCGGGGCACCAGTTGCGCAGGGATGTGTCGCACAGGGCCACGCCGCTGCCGAGCTTGGCAATCAGTTCCGACTTCAGGCCGGTATCGAAGCCGCCATAGCCGATCTCGATACCGAGACCGGTTTCGTTCTGGAAGATGTCCGGCAGGAATTCGGTAAAGACCTGTCCGATTTCGCCGCACAGCTTGCCGATCGTCTTGGCGTCGCCGAGCCCGCCGGTCATCCGGGCAAGCAGCTTGCGGTCGAAGGTATACACGTTGTTCTTGTCTGCTGAGGTCATCGGATCAAGCCGCCTTGCTTTCGCTGCCGCCGCCGGGGTTCATCATTTCCTGCTCGACGGCATCGATCGAGGGGCGCTCGTATGCCGAAATGGTCTTGCGGCCGTATTCGAGTGCGACTTGTGGGACAGAGCCGTTCATGTAGGCAAGCAGGGTCTGCTTGACGATGATATACAGACGGTTCTGCTTGTCGCGGACGGCCTTGATGTTGGCGATCACCGGGCTGGCGATACAGTAGGACAGGAAGATGCCGAGCATGGTGCCGACGAGCGCGGCGGCGATCTTGCCGCCCAGCACTTCCGGCGCTTCGGAAATGGCGCCCATCGCCTTGATGACGCCGAGGACGGCGGCGACGATGCCGATGGCGGGGAAAGCGTCGCTCATCGTCGTCAGCGCTTGATAGGGTTTCATCTTGTCGTGGGTGATCGTGTTGATTTCCTCGTCCATCAGCGCCTCGATCTCGTGTGAACGGGCATTGCCGATGATGATGAGGCGGACATAGTCGCAGATGAAGGCCGTTAGCTCCTTGTTCTTCAGCACCGTCGGGGCGGACTGGAAGATCGCGGATTCGTCGGGGTTGTCGATATGGCTTTCGATCTCGTTGCGTGACTTCGTGCGCAGATCCCGCATCAGGCTGTAGAGCACGCCCAGCGTGTCGAGATAATTGCGCTCCTTCGGTACCTTGTGGGTAAAGGCCTCGCCGAGTGCCTTGCCGGTATCCTTCAGCACCTTCATCGAATTGGCCATGATATAGCCGCCGATGCCGGCGCCGCCGATGATGAGGAGCTCGAAGGGCTGGTTCAGGACCTCCATATGGCCGCCCATGGCGATGAAGCCGCCGAGGATACAGCCCAATGTCAAGAGGAACCCGATGATGATGTTCATTTCGATACCTGCCGCAATGGTGGATTTTCGATCGTATCGTTAGGCGGTCAGCCTTGCGTGAGGCTGGCTGTCGGCCGCTTTTGCGGGCCTTGCGGGGAAACAGGTTCGCGCAAGCAACAGCCGTCAGGTTTCCGTTCAATCGGCGCTTGTTGCGTCATTTCTAATGGATGAACGGGGAAACGTCGTGACGACGACTTATACCAGCTACCAGATGATAGCAGGCAACCTCACCAAATCGCTGGAACGGGTGTCCGAGCAGCCGGATGTGGCGCGCGAGACCGAATATTATCTGGCCAATATCGGCAACGTCAAAACGATCGACGACTTCTTCGCCGATACGCGGCTTTATAACTACGCCATCAAGGCTCATGGCCTTGAAGACATGGGGTATGCCAAGGCTTTCATGCGCAAGGTGCTGACCGAAGGCGTCGATGGCGATGACACTTTCGCCAAGCAGCTGACCGACAGCCGCTATTCGGACCTCGTCGAATCGCTGAACTTCGCCCGCAACGGCACGGCGGCCACATCCTTCGACAAAGCCCAGAAAGGCGTCGCTGACAAATATGCGCGCCAGACCCTGGAGCAGAATGCAGGCGAGGAAAACGCCGGCGTGCGCCTGGCGCTCTATTTCGAACGCACGGCGCCAACCGTGACCAGCGCTTTCGGTTTGTTGGCCGACGACGCCCTGGCACAGGTCACCCGCACGCTGCTGCAGATGCCTGACGAATTCGCCGCGTCCGATATCGACAAGCAGGCGGCGGCAATCGAGAAATCGATCGATATCAAGGATTTCCAGGATCCGGCCAAGCTGTCGAAGATGCTGGAACGGTTCACCGCACTTTGGGAAATCAACAACTCTTCGGATCCCTATGATCCACTCGCCGTCTTTGGTTCATCCAGCGGGTATGGAATTTCCTCCGACCTCCTTCTCTCCATCAATACGCTGAAACTCGGGGGACGCTGAAATGCAAACCGGTCTCTATGTTGCCGTCTCATCCCAGATGGCGCTTGAAAAACGCATGAACACGCTGGCCGACAACGTCGCCAATTCGAGTACGGTCGGCTTCCGTTCGACGGAAGTGAAGTTCAACCAGTTGCTCGGCGATACAAAGCCCGCAAAGGTGTCGTTCGTTTCCGAGGGACAGGAGTTCCTCAACACGAACAATGGCGGCCTGAACCGCACCGGCAACCAGCTGGATTTTGCCATCAAAGGCGATGCCTGGTTCCAGATCGATACGCCAGGTGGTACGGCGTTGACTCGCGACGGCCGCTTTACCTTGACGGAAACCGGCGATCTGGTGACCCTTAGAGGATATCCGGTTCTCGACGCCGGCGGCGCACCGATCCAGCTCAATTCCCAGGCCAACGAAATCAAGGTGGGCGCGGACGGCTCCATTCACCAGGATGGAACCCAGGTCGCCGCGCTCGGCCTCTACGAAGCCAATTTCAGCAACGGCTTTTCCCGCTACGATAACAGCGCTGTCATGCCCAAATCCCAGCCTGAGCCGGTCGTCGATCGCTTCGATGTCGGCGTGATGCAGGGCTATGTCGAAGAATCCAACGTCAATCCGGTTCAGGAAATGTCGCAGTTGATCATGGTGTCGCGCGCATTCGAGAACGTTACGGCACTGATGCGCGACAGCGAAGGGTCGCTGGACGAAGCGATCAAGACGCTCGGCGGCAGCAAATAGCATCGTTGATTTTTTAATGGCTGAAGCCACGCACAGGCAGGCTCTTTAGGGCTGGCGCGCAGACGGCAGGAACCGGAATGCACAACGAAAAACTCCAGATACGCAATTCGTCGACGTCGCTGGCGGCGCTCGCCGGCCTTGTCGGGCGTTATTCCAATCCGGATTTTTCGATCGCGCCGGGCGGCCATGTCCAGATGATCTCGGCTGGCCACTACACGGTGACCGGGCTTTCCCGCCATGTTCGCCTCGGCGATTTCGTCGCGCACAAGAGTTCGACCGGCGTTCATCTCGGCGAGGTCGTGAAAGTCGAGCAGGAAACTGTCGTCGTCTGCCCGATCGAGCCGGGCGATCCGATCGGCATTCACGACACGGTGATCCGCAAGGGTGCATTCCGCATCGCGCCGACCGAATCCTGGTGCGGCCGCACGATCAACTCGCTGGGAGAGCCCATCGACGGGCGTGGCCCGTTGATGCAGGGCGACATCCGCAGGCCCATTTCCAACACCGCGCCACCGTCGATGACCCGCAAGCGCGTCGAACATGGCTTCCGCACCGGTGTACGGGCGATCGACATCTTTTCTCCGCTCTGCCTCGGCCAACGTCTCGGCGTCTTCGCAGGCTCCGGCGTCGGCAAATCGACATTGCTGTCGATGCTTGCCCGCGCCGATGCCTTCGACAAGGTCGTTATCGCGCTGGTCGGCGAACGTGGCCGTGAAGTACGCGAATTTATCGAGGATACGCTCGGTGAGAACCTCTCCAAGTCGGTGGCGGTGGTCGCCACCAGTGACGAGAGCCCGATGCTGCGCAAGATGGCGCCGCTGACGGCCGTGACGATTGCCGAGCATTACCGCGACCAGGGCGACAATGTCCTTTTGATCGTCGACAGCGTTACGCGCTTTGCTCATGCCATCCGCGAGGTCGCGACCGCCTCGGGCGAGCCGCCGATCGCACGCGGTTATCCCGCCTCCGTCTTCACCGAGCTGCCGCGTCTTCTCGAACGTGCCGGTCCGGGCGCCGAAGGGGCGGGAACGATCACCGCGATCATCTCCATTCTCGTCGATGGCGACAATCACAACGACCCGATCGCCGACTCGACGCGCGGCATTCTCGATGGCCATATCGTCATGGATCGCAGCCTCGCAGAAGAGGGCCGCTATCCGCCGATCAATCCGCTTGCATCCGTATCGCGCTTGGCGCGCAAGGCCTGGTCGCCGGACCAGGAGAAGCTCGTCGGGCGCTTGAAATCGCTGATCCACCGCTTCGAGGAAACCCGCGATCTGCGCCTCATCGGCGGTTACCGGCCGGGCAGCGATCCGGACCTGGACATGGCGATCAAGCAGGTTCCCGTCATCTACGACATTCTGAAACAGACGCCCGGTGAGCGGCCGGCCTTCGATGCGTTTACCGACCTCGCAAATGCGCTGAAGGCGGCGGCGACCATCGGCGGTCAGGCGCAGAACACGCGAAGGGGATAAGCGATGACAGATTACGATGCCGACGAAATCGTGCCCCAGCGCAAGCGCGGCGAACGCACGCCATTGATCGACAAGGCGCTAGGCGCGACGGGTGTCGCTCTTGCAGCGCTCGCCACGTTCTTTCCCTGGTATGCTTTCCTGCACCAGGACAAGTTTTCCATGCCGACCCTTTGGCAGGGCAACACGCGTGACGTACCGGGCCGCGAAGGCCACGGCGGCACGTCGTCTCCCGTCGCGATGATGGAGCGCGACGCTGCAACGCAGGAAGCCATTGATCAGCTGACAACAGCCACGGTTCCGAACGCGGGCGACGCCAAGAAACCTGGCGCAGAGGAAGATCTGGAGCAGCCGTTTCCCTCCGCTAACGGCTTCAAGCTGATGCATGTCGCCAACGGCCGTGCGCTGATCGAAGACAGCAGCGGCATGTATATTGTCCGCATCGGCTCGACGCTGCCGGACAACAGCCGCCTCGCAACATTGGAACAGCGCGACGGGCGCTGGGTGATGATCACCTCCAAGGGCGACGTCTACCAGGCGGACTGACAAAGGCCGCCCCTCTGTTGCCGACAATGCCGTGCCAGTGTCAGCCTGACGAGCCCTTGACGCGCCAGCGCGTCCCCCGTCCTTGCCTCTTCGTCTGACGGCCCGTTTGCCTGCGCCCAGGCACGTTGCTTTGCAGCGCCCGCGTCTGCCGCTTTTCCCATGCGTCATCCAATTCAGGTCCACGCAAGATTGCTTCCATAGGTTCGGCGGCAACAAGCATGGAGTCGCATGATGCAACCGATACAGCTTTTCGATCTCGCTTCCCGGCAGGCACAATGGCTGGCAGTCCGCCAGAACGTCGTCGCCGGTAACATCGCCAACGCCAATACGCCGCACTATGCCGCCAAGGACGTCAAACCCTTCGAGAGCGTCCTGCAGGAAACGGGCTTTCAGATGGCGGCCACCAATCCTGCGCACTTTACCGACGGAAGCAGCTCGGCGCAGGTGACGGAAACCAGCATGCTCGACGATGCCGAGGTTCAGCAGTCCGGCAACAGCGTTCAGCTGGAAAAGGAACTGATGAAGACCGGTGAAGTCAAACGCGACTACGAGCTCAATACCGGGCTGGTGAAGGCGTTTCACCGGATGATGCTCATGACGGTACGGAAGTAACGGCCATGGATCCTCTGGTTTCAGCTCTCAAGGTTTCGGCCTCCGGTCTCGAAGCGGAATCGACGCGCCTGCGCATCGTTTCGGAAAACATCGCCAACGCCCGTTCCACCGGCGACACACCGGGCACCGATCCTTACCGCCGCAAGACAGTGAGTTTCGCCGCCGAAATCGACCGCGCCAGCGGCGCATCGACTGTCGAGGTCCAGCGTCTTGGAACCGACGATTCCGAATTTAACGTCGAGTTCGATCCGGGCAATCCGGCAGCCGACGACAAGGGCATGGTCAAGCTGCCGAACGTCAACGTGCTGATCGAAATGGCCGACATGCGGGAAGCGAACCGCTCCTACGAGGCCAATCTCCAGACCACGAAGCAGGCACGCGACCTGATTTCCGCAACAATCGACCTTCTGAGGGCTTCGCAATAATGATCAATGCAATCCAGACCATCGGCGCCGCCCTTTCGACCGTCAAGGACGTGGCGTCCACGTCCAGCGCTTCCTCAGCGCAAAGCATTCTCGGCGGTGCGGCCACGGCCGGCAAAACCCAGAGCTTTGCCGAAGTCATGGGCAACATGGCGACCGAGATGACCAACAGCCTCAAGCAGTCGGAAGTCTCCTCCATTCAGGGCATCCGCGGCGAGGCCAACACCCGCGAAGTCATCGACTCCGTCATGAACGCCGAGCAGTCGCTGCAAACCGCCATCGCCATCCGCGACAAGGTTGTCAGCGCCTATCTCGAAATCGCACGTATGCCGATTTAAAGGATAATAACAATGAAGGCTCTCTCGATCGCCGCGACAGGCATGAACGCTCAGCAGCTGAACCTGGAAGTGATCGCGAACAATATCGCGAACATCAACACCACCGGTTACAAGCGCGCGCGTGCGGAATTCTCCGACCTTCTCTACCAGACCGAACGCGCCCAGGGCGTGCCGAACCGCGCCAACCAGGCGATCGTCCCGGAAGGTGCCATCGTCGGCCTCGGCGTTCAGACTTCCGCAGTCCGCAACCTGCATCTGCAGGGCAGCCTTGTCAGCACCGGCAACGACCTCGACATGGCACTGGTCGGCCGCGGCTGGTTCCAGGTGGAAACGCCCGACGGCGAAACATCATACACCCGGGCCGGCGCCTTCAACACCAATGCCGACGGCCAGCTTGTGACGATCGACGGCTACACGGTCATTCCGGAAATCACCGTACCGGCGAATTCCAGCGAGATCACCGTCAGTTCCTCCGGTGAGGTGTCGGTTCGCGTCGGCGCCGACACGATCCCCACCCAGATCGGCCAGCTGACGATCGCAAACTTCGTCAATGAGGCAGGTCTTGAGCCGCAGGGCGACAACCTCTTCAAGCAGACGGCTGCTTCCGGCGAGCCGGTGGTCGGGACCCCGGCCGATCCGGGCTACGCGCAGATCAAACAGAAATATCTCGAAGCGTCGAACGTCGATCCGGTCAAGGAAATCACCGACCTGATCTCCGCTCAGCGCGCCTATGAAATGAATTCGAAGATCATCCAGGCGGCTGACGAAATGGCCGCGACGGTCAGCAAGAACCTGAGATAAAAGAGGGAATGGCAAACATGACGTTTCGCCGGACTGCCACCGCATCGATATTGACAGCTGCTGCGACCCGCGCAAGTTTCCTTCTGCGGGCGCTGGCGGTCACCGGTTCCCTTTGCGCCGGCCTGATATTTCCAGGCGCGGCATTCGCCGAAAAGCCCATGGCGGTCATCCCGACCCAGACCATCTATCCAGGCGAAGTCATCGACCGCAACCGTTTGGAAGTGGTCGAGGTTACCAATCCCGCTCTTGCTGGTGACTATGCGACATCTACCGAGCAGGTGACGGGCAAGGTGACCAGCCGCACGCTGCTGCAAGGGCGCGTCATTCTCGTTTCCGCATTGCGCGAGCCCTATGCGGTGGAGCGTGGCAAGGCGGTGCGGATCGTCTTTACCAACGGCCCCCTGACGATCACCGCCGGCGGCGCCCCGCTGGAAAACGCCGCGGTCGGCGATCTGATCCGGGTGCGCAATACCGATTCCGGCATCATCGTTTCCGGAACGGTGATGGATGACGGCACAATTCATGTGGTGGCAAAATGATCTTTCGTTTCGGCAAATGGTTGCTGGCGCTCGCGGCGGTCTTTTCAATCGCGATCACGCCGGCCGAGGCTGCGTCGCGCATCAAGGACATTGCTTCACTGCAGTCGGGGCGTGAGAACCAGCTGATCGGCTATGGTCTCGTGGTCGGCCTTCAGGGAACCGGCGACAGCCTGCGGTCTTCGCCCTTCACCGAGCAGTCCCTGCGCGCCATGCTGCAAAATCTCGGCATTTCGACGCAGGGCGGCGATTCCCGCTCCAAGAACATTGCCGCCGTTCTCGTGACGGCCAATCTGCCGCCCTTTGCCAGCCCCGGCGCCCGCATCGACGTGACTGTCGGATCGCTTGGCGATTCCACTTCGCTGCGCGGCGGGACGCTGGTCATGACCTCGCTGTCCGGTGCCGACGGTCAGATCTACGCGGTTGCGCAAGGGTCGGTCGTCGTGACGGGTTTCAGCGCCCAGGGCGACGCTGCATCCGTTACACAAGGGATTACCACGTCCGGCCGCGTTCCGAACGGCGCGATCATCGAACGGGAACTGCCGGCCAAGTTCAAGGACGCCTTCAATCTCGTGCTTCAATTGAGAAACCCTGACTTTTCGACCGCCGTCGGCATGGCCGCGGCCATCAATCGCTACGGTAAAACCCAGTTCGGCGGCAACATCGCCGAGGCGCGCGATTCCCAGTCCGTCGAGATCGACAAGCCGAAGATGGCCGATCTCTCCCGCCTGATGGCCGATATCGAGAATCTCGTCATCGAAACAGACGTGCCCGCGCGCGTCGTGATCAATGAACGCACCGGCACGATCGTCATCGGGCAGGATGTGCGGATCAACCGGGTTGCCGTCAGCTACGGCACGCTGACGGTGCAGGTCACCGAAACGCCGACCGTCGTGCAGCCGGAACCCTTTTCGCGCGGTGAAACGGCGGTCGAGCCGAATACGACCATCGACGCGTCGCAGGACGGCGGCACCGTCGCCATCCTGGACGGTTCAAACCTGCGCTCGCTTGTTGCTGGTCTCAACAGCATCGGTGTGAAGCCGGACGGCATCATTTCCATTCTCCAGGGTATCAAGACGGCCGGTGCCCTCCAGGCGGAGCTCGTATTGCAATGACCGCACATAATAATCTTATCTTCGCACCGAACAGTCTGCGCCGCCGCCTGATGATGATCGCCGCGGGCTGCACCATGCTGGCCATGCCCGGCGCATTTGCGCAGGAGGTGGCAGCACCGGCCGCAGGCATCCCGGCGAATGGCGATGAAATCCAGCAGTTCTGCACCAATATCGCCGATGCCGCCCGCGACCAGCGTTATCTTCTCCAGAAGCAGGATCTCGAAAAGCTGCAAGGCGACATCGACGCGCGTATCGCAACGCTCGAGAAGCGCCGCGCCGAATACGAAGACTGGCTGAAGCGCCGCAACGATTTTCTCAAGCAGGCGGAGATCGGCCTGGTGGGTATCTACAAGACGATGAAGCCGGATGCCGCCGCTGCCAAGCTCGAGCTTGTCAATCCCGGCATCGCAGCGGCGATCATCATGCGGCTGCCGCCGCGCCAGTCCAGCCTGATCCTGAGCGAGATGAGCAGCGAGAAGGCGGCGGTTCTCACCAATGTCATCTCCAGCGCCACAGACCCGAACACATCGAAGGAACCGTCATGAGATATCCGCTTTCGGTTCTTCTCGCCGCCAGTCTGCTGACGGGATGTCAGAACCAGACGATGAACGAGATCGGCAAGGCGCCCGCCATGAGCCCGATCGGCAGCGGCCTGCAATATGCGCAGACGCCGCAGATGGCGATGTATCCGAAGGAGCCGCGCCAGGTCGTCAACGGCTATTCGCTGTGGAGCGACAACCAGGCAGCCCTGTTCAAGGACGCCCGCGCGCTCAAGGTCGGCGACATCCTGACCGTCGATATCCGCATCGACGACAAGGCTTCATTCGACAACAAGACGGATCGCAGCCGAACCAACGACAGCGGCTTCAACATCGGTGCCAATGGTCAGTCCGAATCGAGTGACTTTGGCTGGAAGGGCGGTCTCGACTACGGCTCGAACACCAAGTCCAAGGGTGAGGGCACGACGGAGCGCTCCGAAAAGCTGGTCCTGTTGATCGCGGCGGTGGTTACCGGCGTACTCGAAAACGGCAATCTGCTGATCAGCGGTTCGCAGGAAGTTCGGGTCAACCACGAAATCCGTATTCTCAACGTTGCCGGTATCGTTCGACCCTACGATGTCGATGCGAAGAACATGATCTCCTACGACAAGATCGCCGAGGCACGTATTTCGTATGGTGGCCGCGGCCGCCTGAGCGAAGTGCAGCAGCCGCCATGGGGCCAGCAGGTCATGGATATCGTTTCGCCGATCTGACGACGCGACAGTGCCGCGCCTGACGTGGCCAACACTTGATGGATTTTAAAAATGGACGACGCCGATACCGCCAATGCCGGTCAGAAGAAGTCATCGCCGGTCGTCATGATCGCGGCACTCGCCGTCCTGACGTTGATCGCCGGCGGCGGCGGCTGGCTGGTCGGCGGCATGCTTGCTCCGGCACCGGTCAGCGCCGAGGAGGCAAAAATCATCGAGGACGCCAGGGCGGCGATTGCTTTGAAAAAAGCCGGGCAGCCGCAGGCGGCCGAAGAGGGCGGCAAGAAAGACGAGGGATTGCCGAAAATTGCGACCGAGGCCAATGGTGTCGTTCAGCTTGATGCGATCACCACCAACCTCGCCTATCCCACCGAAAACTGGATCAGGCTTGAAGTCGCGCTGCTTTTCAAGGGTGCACCCGACGTGGCGATGGCCGAGCAGATCCATCAGGATATCGCCGCCTATCTCAAAACGGTGTCGCTGCAGCAGATCCAGGGACCGCGCGGATTTCAATATCTCAAGGATGACATCGAGGAACGGGTTGACCTTCGCTCCGAAGGGCGCGTAACCAATGTCATCTTCAGGACATTTGTTATCCAATGATTCGCTCATGATCCGGACTATCGCATTCATAGCCGCCATGCTGGCGATGTCGGGTATTGCGGGAGCACAGGGCTTTCCCGCCGACATCCTGAACACGCCTATCGACGGCTCCGTTGCGTCCTGGATCATCCGCACCTTTGGCCTTCTGACGGTCCTGTCGGTCGCTCCGGGCATCCTCATCATGGTGACGAGCTTTCCGCGCTTCGTCATCGCCTTCGCGATCCTTCGCTCCGGCATGGGGCTTGCCACGACGCCTTCCAACATGATCATGGTCAGTCTTGCGCTGTTCATGACCTTCTACGTCATGGCGCCGACTTTTGATCGGGCCTGGCAGAATGGCGTCAATCCGCTCCTGCAGAACCAGATCAATGAAACGGAGGCGATGACGCGCATCTCGGAACCGTTCCGGGAATTCATGCTCGCCAATACGCGCGACAAGGATCTGCAGCTGTTCATCGATATCGCTCGGGAAAAGGGCCAGACTGTCGTCGTCGGCGACAGGGTCGATCTGCGCGCCGTGGTGCCGGCCTTCATGATTTCGGAAATCAGGCGCGGTTTCGAGATCGGCTTCCTGATCATGCTGCCATTCCTGGTGATCGATCTGATCGTCGCGACCATCACCATGGCGATGGGCATGATGATGCTGCCGCCCACCTCGATCTCGCTGCCCTTCAAGATCCTTTTCTTCGTTCTCATCGACGGCTGGAACCTGCTTGTCGGCAGCCTCGTGCGGTCTTTCAACTGATCTCGCCGGCGTGGTTAATGGTTCGTCTATTTTTGGACGTTGGCTTGACCTTTGATAATCTGTCAAGCATTTGAATTTTATATATAAATTTAGGGGTCGGTTGCCGAGTCCTCCGCGATTTCCCCGTTCCGTATGCTCCAAAGATCCGGCTGCATTTAAACATATCGCAATGTTTCCCTGCGACATTACCCTCACATGACGGATTTGGACTTCCTGAAGAACAGGAGCCGAGTGGCATGATGCCGAACCGCCATCACCGGTAAGTATTTTAGTCCGGTATGTCCCCAATCTTGTATTTTGTATCTAGAGGGACAACCCCAATGACAAGCATCCTGACGAACTCTTCTGCAATGGCAGCACTTTCGACGCTGCGCTCCATCAGCTCCGACATGGAAACGACCCAGGGTCGTATCTCGTCCGGCCTGAAGGTTGGCAACGCATCCGACAACTCTGCCTACTGGTCGATCGCCACGACCATGAAGTCGGACAACAAGGCTCTTTCCACGGTTCAGGACGCTCTCGGTCTCGGCGCTGCCAAGACGGACACGGCTTACACCGGTTTGAACGCCGCCATCGACGTCGTTTCCGAAATCAAGGCCAAGCTTGTTGCTGCTCGCGAACCGGGCGTTGACAAGACCAAGATCAACAAGGAAATCACCGAGCTCAAGAACCAGCTGGTTTCGACAGCAACTTCGGCTTCCTTCTCCGGTGAAAACTGGCTCTACAACGACTCGACAACTGCCGTCGGCACCAAGGAAATGGTTGGCTCGTTCACCCGTTCCGCTTCCGGCACCGTTTCGGTCGGCGTTCTGTCCTTCGATGCTTCGACCTCGGTTCTGGTTGACACCAAGGACTCGACCAAGGGTCAGCTGACCAAGGCTGTCTCTGTTGCCCAGCCGAACGGCGCGACTGCCGCTACGACTGCCAACGCAACGTACCACCTGATCGTCGCTTCCGGCGGTACCGCCCCGACCGGTTCGGTTGCCATCGCCCTGACGGCAACGACTGCCGACGACGACATCGAAGGCATGATCAGCGCCGTTGACGCCATGCTGACCAACCTGACGGACTCGGCCGCTACCCTCGGCGCCACCAACAAGCGCATCTCGATGCAGGACGACTTCATGGCCGACCTGATGGATGTGATCGACAAGGGTGTCGGCCGCCTCGTCGACGCCGACATGAACGAAGAGTCGACCCGCCTCAAGGCTCTGCAGACGCAGCAGCAGCTCGGCATCCAGGCTCTCTCGATCGCCAACTCGGACTCGCAGAACATTCTGTCGCTCTTCCGTTAATCGAAAACGGCGCGGGCCGGCCATCCCCCCCAAACGGTGGGTTCGCGACCTACAGAAAACCGCATCTCGAAAGAGGTGCGGTTTTTTCTTTGCCGTCAAAAAATGTTTTCTGCCTTTAGGTTTTCCTTAACCATGTTGGTGTTTTCTATGACCATCGAAACAGCGGGTTAACCAAAAGATTTAACGCGTTAGCAGGCATGAAGCTGGCTGCTGTTTCCCGGTAACGACCGGAATGTCCCTTCCATTTCACCTGTTCAAAAGGGGCAGTTTTATCATGACGAGCATTCTCACCAATTCGGCTGCAATGGCAGCACTCTCCACCCTGCGTTCGATCAACGACGGTATGGAAACGACCCAGGGTCGCGTTTCCTCCGGCCTGCGCGTCGAAACGGCAGCGGACAATGCCGCTTACTGGTCGATCGCAACGACCATGAAGTCGGACAACAAGGCTCTCTCCACTGTCCAGGACGCTCTCGGTCTCGGCGCTGCCAAGACGGACACGGCTTACACCGGCCTCGACAACGCTATCGACGTCATCTCCGAAATCAAGGCCAAGCTGGTCGCTGCCCGCGAACCGGGCGTTGACAAGACCAAGATCAACAAGGAAATCACCGAGCTCAAGAACCAGCTGGTTTCGACGGCTCAGTCGGCTTCCTTCTCCGGTGAAAACTGGCTCTACAACGACTCGACAACTGCCGTCGGCACCAAGGAAATGGTTGGCTCGTTCACCCGTTCCGCTTCCGGCACCGTTTCGGTCGGCGTTCTGTCCTTCGATGCTTCGACCTCGGTTCTGATCGATACGAAGGACTCGACCAAGGGTCAGCTGACCAAGGCTGTCTCTGTTGCCCAGCCGAACGGCGCGACTGCCGCTACGACGGCCAACGCAACGTACCACCTGATCGTCGCTTCCGGCGGTACCGCTCCGACCGGTTCGGTTGCCATCGCCCTGACGGCAACGACTGCCGACGACGATATCGAAGGCATGATCAGCGCCGTTGACGCCATGCTGACGAGCCTGACGGATGCCGCCGCGACACTCGGCGCCACCAACAAGCGTATCGACATGCAGGACGACTTCATGGCCGACCTGATGGATGTGATCGACAAGGGTGTCGGCCGCCTCGTCGACGCCGACATGAACGAAGAGTCGACCCGCCTCAAGGCTCTGCAGACGCAGCAGCAGCTCGGCATTCAGGCTCTCTCGATCGCCAACTCCAACTCGGAAAACATCCTCTCGCTCTTCCGTTAATCGGACCAGAAAAAGCGATAGCGCCGGCGGGCGGATTTCACCATCGATCCGCCGGACATATCCCGAAAACCGCGTCCCGCAAGGGGCGCGGTTTTTTCGTTTCCCCAGTTGGCTTGCGCGAATCTTAACACTTCAGCAATGGAGATTTATTTTCGTTCATTTTGATTACCCACTTGCTAATGCTCTTAATGATTTGTTAACCATATGATTGTTAAGTGTTCGTTAAGAGCGATAGGCTGTCCTTGGGCTAAACATGGGGCAGTTTGCATGACGCTGGTCCCGTCGCTGCCGGTCATCAACCGGAATGTTCCGTTTAAATTCGAACTGGGGCAATGACCAAATGACCAGCATCCTGACCAATTCGGCGGCTATGGCCGCTCTCCAGACTTTGCGTTCGATCAACACCAACATGGAAGAAGTGCAGAACCGCATTTCTTCCGGCTATCGCGTCGAGACCGCTGCGGACAATGCGGCCTACTGGTCGATCGCGACCACCATGCGTTCTGACAACGCTGCCTTGTCGACCGTTCAAGATGCCCTTGGGCTCGGCGCGGCAAAGGTCGATACATCCTACGCAGGCATGAGTTCGGCGATCGACGTTGTCTCCGAGATCAAGGCAAAGCTCGTTGCTGCGCGTGAACCGGGTGTCGACAAGACCAAGATCAACAAGGAACTGACCGAACTCAAGAACCAGCTGGCATCCGCTGCCGAATCGGCCTCCTTCTCGGGTGAGAACTGGCTCTACAACGACAGCACCACGCCGGCCGGCACCAAGTCGATCGTCGCATCCTTCAACCGCTCGACGAGCGGCAATGTTTCCGTTTCGACCCTGGACTACAATACGGCCGCATCGATCCTGATCGATACCAAGAACTCCTCGCTCGGTCAGCTGACCAAGGCTGTCACCGTTTCCCAGCCGGTCGGTACAACTGCCGCCACCGGAACCGCAAACGCAACCTATCACCTGATTCTCGCTGATGGTGGCACCGCGCCGACTGGCTCGAAGATGGTTACCCTGACGACAACCACCAGCGACAACGACATCGATGGCATGATCAGCGCCGTCGACGCCATGCTCAGCAATCTGACCGATGCCGCATCGACGCTCGGCGCCATTACCAGCCGTATCGACATGCAGGAAAACTTCGTCGCCAACCTGATGGACGTGATCGACAAGGGCGTCGGCCGTCTGGTGGATGCCGACATGAACGAAGAATCGACCCGGCTGAAAGCGCTGCAGACGCAGCAGCAGCTTGGCGTCCAGGCTCTCTCGATCGCCAACACCAACTCCGAAAACATCCTGCGCCTGTTCCAGCAATAAGCGCGGACGCGCCGGATCGGTGGGCAATGATCCGGCTCGACTATCTTGTGTCGCCGCCTCTTTTTCGCGGGGATGCAAACACATCTTTCCGCCCTGCCGCCGGTCATCGGTATGGTGGAAACGGTTGGACCGCGCTAATTGCCCAGGCGCGGTCCAACACCTCATTGGGTCCAGATCTCATCGAGACCAGATATTCCATCGCCGACCTACATTTTCGCACAAGTTTGACCGGATAGTCTCCAGCCGCAGCCATCCTCATTCAGGTTGCCAGCCAATATGAATGTTGTGCTGCCGTTGTATGCGGCCTGCGCTGCCGGTTTTTCCGGCGGTGAGCCGGTACGGATTGAAAATGTTCGGGCCGTGCGGCACTTCCCGCTCCGCAGGGTCCTGAAGGAGACATTCCGGAAGTGTCACAGTCTTACGTTTTCAGGCTCGCAAGCCCAATACCGTCTGCAACCGAACGGGGGGCAGGCCCGGTCGTGATGGCAACCCGTGTCACGGGAGGCAGCCGATGAGTGCTTCTATTTCCCGTTATCTCAAGGATTTCAGCGCCCCGAAAGTCGATCTGTCCCTGGTTCCGCCGCGATATTTTCCGGATCTGGACGATGACTTCCCGGCCAACGGTGCTTTCGCCATGAAGCCGCAGGTTCAACCGCAGATCGACATTGACGCAGAGCGCCGCGATGCGTTCGCGCAAGGCCGCCGCGAAGCGGAAGCCGAGCAGTTCGCCCTGCAGGCGGCTGAGATCGCCGCCCTGAACGCGCGCCACACAGCAGAGCTGGAGGCCATGCGCGTGCGTTGCGAAAACGAAATCGCCGCCATGATCTTCGATCGTTTCTCCGACATGGGATCGCAACTCGCCACCATGCTTTCCGATCAGACCGCGCGGGTGCTGGCTCCTGTGATGGATGAAGTGCTGATGCAGAAATCAGTCGCCGACCTCGCCGGGATGATCACGCATTCTGTTGGGGCCGGCGAGGGCGCCAAGATCACGGTGAAAGGGCCTCTGGCTCTGTTCGAGGCGCTGAAGCGTCATCTCGACGATGAAACGCTGATCTTCCGCCATCAGGAAAGTGGCGATATCGATCTATCGGTCGAGTTCGGCGATTCGATCCTGGTGACGCGAATGGCCGCTTGGGCCGATACCGTTGGCAAGGTGCTGGCATGAGCGAGAACGAAAGCCATCACCACGGCAAGAACGAAATCATTGTCATCAAGCGCCATGGCGGCAACCATGACGGCCATCACGGCGGCGCCTGGAAAATCGCCTATGCCGACTTCATGACCGCGATGATGGCATTTTTCCTCGTCATGTGGCTGATCAACGCTGCAAACCCGCAAACCAAGGCAGCACTTGCCTCCTATTTCAACCCTGTCCAGCTGACCGATGCCAAGCCGTCCGAAAAGGGCGTGAAGCAGCCGGCCAAGGACGCCAAGGGTGAAGAAGACCAGATGAAGTCGAAGGTCAACGGCACGGAAACGAAGACCGGCGGTTCGGCAAAGAACGGCGATGACCTGACGGCAACCTCGGGCGAGGAAACCCAGTATTCCGACGCCGATTTCTTCGAGAATCCGTATTCCGTCCTTTCGGAGATCGTCAATGAAGTCGGCCGAAATGCCAATATCAGCGCCAAGGGCGACGGTGGCGCATCCACCTCGGGGCCTGCGACCGGCGCTGAAGGTGGCGAAGCCTATCGCGATCCGTTCGACCCCGATTTCTGGACGAAGCAGGTCGAATTGCAGAATGCGGAAAAGGGCGGCGAGAGCCTCGAAGCCAAGGCCGGGGACGGCCCGGCAAATGCATCGAGGGACAAAGCCGCAGCTGCGGAGAATCAGCCCGAAACCGCGATGAAGGATCCGTCCGACACGGCAGTACCGGTGAAGCCGGATGAAAATGCCGCCAAGACGTTGAAGGCCGAGATCGAGAAGGAAATCGGCGGTTCCGCCGGCAAGCTTGCCGAAGGACTGCTGGTAACGCCGACCGAAGGCGGGCTCCTGGTGACGATCAGCGAGCAGGCGGATGCGCCGATGTTCGGTGTCGGCTCCGCCGTGCCCGAAAAGGACATGGTGATCGCCATGGAAAAGATCGGCAAGCTCCTGTCGGCGCGCAGCGGTGCCATCGCCATCCGCGGCCATACGGACGGAAGACCATTCAAGAGGGGCGCCTATGACAACTGGCGGCTTTCCTCCGACCGGGCCCAGAGCGCTTACTACATGCTTATTCGCGGTGGTCTCGCCGAGAACCGTGTCAGCCAGATCAGCGGCTTCGCCGACAAGCGCCTGCAGGTTCCGAAGGATCCCCTGGCGCCTGCCAACCGCCGGATCGAAATCCTGCTTCAGACAAATCAGGGCTGATGGCGATGTTGAAGGCGATCCGTACCCTCCTTCTCTGCGCATGCGCCATCGGGATTGCACCCGCCACGGCCGCACGCGCGCAGGATCAGGAGGATCTGCCGCCCTACAAGATGCTGCGCTCCCTGCAATATATCCAGGATGCCATCGTTCTCGGGGACCATTCGGCGGCCGAAATGCAGCGCTTCATGCTGGCTGCGATCGACAAGCGGCTGCGGGAGTCCGCCCCTGCCGTTTTCGATGATCCACGAAATGTCGATGCGGCCTTCATCTATGCGATGAGCGGCGGCAATCCGGAAACGCTGTCCTACCTCGCGAACCAGGATATCAGCGGCAATTTCGATAGCCGCGTCATCGATGCGCTCGGTCACTATCTTGCCGGCAAAGGCGGGCTGATGGTCGAAAACCTGGCCAAGGCCATTCCGGAATACCGCAACTCTCGGGTCGGCCCATACCTTTACCTGGTTCTCGGCAATGCGGTCTCGCAACAGAGTCCGGCCAAGTCGCTGGAGTATTATGACTGGGCACGGCTGATGGCGCCCGGCACCAATATCGAGGAAGCGGCCCTACGGCGTTCGATTGCGCTGGCGACCCGTGGCGCCATGCCCGATAAGGGGTTCCGCTATTCGCTGTCCTATGCCCGGCGTTTCCTGACGTCTCCCTATGCCAGCCAGTTTGCCGACGTCTTCGTCGAATTGGCCGTGGCCAATTACGGGGAAAAGACGGAAGCCAAAATCCAGGAAATTCTCGGTTTCATGGACAGGCCGAGACAGCGTGAGGTCTATCTGCGGATCGCCCGCCGCGCTGCGATCGGCGGCATGCAGGAACTCGCGACGCTCGCCTCGGCACGGGCGCAAGACCTGTCGGACGTCGCTGACGCCGGGCCGAAAGCCCTGGCCAACCTCTATTCGGGTCTCGTCGGCGTTCCTTCGAAGGGCATACTCGAAGCGGTCAAGGACATCAGTTCTATTCCCGATGCCGAGCTCTCGCCTCGTGATCGCGCATTGCGTCAGGCAGCGACGGTCGTCGCGCGGGAGGTACTGCGGGCACCCGATTCCGAAAGCCTGACGCAAGCATCTGTTTCTAAAATAAAATCTGATATCAAAAAGGAAGAAGACGCAGCAGGCACAGGCAGCGGCGAAAGCCCATTTGCTGCGGCGGCGTCCGAGGCGGCTTTGAAAGCCGCTCAACCGGGCGACGCGCAGCAGACGGCTTTGCCGGCAGAAGGCCCGGCTGATCCGGTTCTCGATGCGTTTCTGAGCACAGGCCGCTCGAAACTCGACGAGATCGATTCTCTCCTGAAGGAGGAAGAACAACAATGACATTCGTAGACGACAACCTGCTTGGGACCAGCCCGATAAGGTCGGCTAAGTCCGGCGCCAAATCTGCAGGAAAGTCGCAGGACATGGACGCCGCCAATCAACGGGCCGCATTCGAGAATGCTTTCGCCGACGCCGGCAAGAAAAAGCAGCCGGTCGTCTCGATCAGTGCGAAACCGGCCCCGGAAAGCGGCCTTCCCGTTTCGCAGAACCTCTCGACCTCCGCCGCCAACATCCCCGCGACGGAGGCAGAAGCGCCTGCGACCGAGAAGGACGTATCATCTTCCAGGGGGAAAAATGCTGATGTGCTTGCCCCTGATATCGGAGACCCGGACACCAGCGAGGACGAACAGGTGTCACGCCGCGGATTTGTCCCGAAAAACGATGGGTTGATGAAACCCGCGATCGGCAATTCTTCCGACACTGCGTTGCGCGCGCCCGCCAAGACAATGCCGACGCAAGACGTCGAACAGGATCCGGCGGTCGCCGAAGGAAGCGATCAAAAGTTGAAATTCGCCCTGATGCTGCCGGATGGCAAAGCCGATCTGTTGTCGTCCATGGGGCTTGCCGGTGTCGGCGAAGACGCGACTATCGATGTGGACGGGCCGGTAGGTGAAAAGGTGGCCGGTCTGCTGGCGGTTGGTCTGCTGAAGGACGCGAAAACGCACCTCTCGAAGCACAACGATCTTAAAGCGGAAAAGGCCGACGAGACGCCGCCGTCAAAGTCTGCCGGCGACGCGGCCGATGCGAC
This sequence comes from Rhizobium herbae, assembly GCF_017873135.1. GTDB lineage: Bacteria > Pseudomonadota > Alphaproteobacteria > Rhizobiales > Rhizobiaceae > Pararhizobium > Pararhizobium herbae. The sequence goes on from NZ_JAGGJV010000012.1 coordinate 121,134, forward strand.
ATCCGCGGATGTCAGCCAGTTGCTCACCCTGCTCGACACGGCACAGAGACCGGTGGATGCGAGCCAGTCCGTGCGAGCCGAAACAACCCCGGCGATGTCGGAATTCCAGGCACTCGCCGAACGCGCCGGAAAGGCGAAGACGGCTCCGAAGGATGCAACGGCGTCTAAAACCGATGGCGGTGTGTCCGCCGATGCGAATGCGGTCAAGAATGCAACCAAGGCGGGATCCGATCAGGTCTTCCGCTTTGCCCGTGCCGATGGCAAGGGCCAGGCGGTTTCCATGAATCTGGCTTCGGACGGCGACAAGACGGTCGTCAAGAATGATGTTCCCGCGACGTCCGCAAAGGCCGAAACCGTGACTGTTCTGGAAGCGCGCCGTTATCTTGGCCTCGCGCCGACCAGCAACGCGTCGGCCGTGACCAGCCAGATCGCCAGCAATCCGGAATGGGCGCGGGCCCTCCAGCCGAGCGCCGGGGCTGCGGCGCCGTTGACACAGGCGTCCACCGGCAAGGTTCTCAACACGCTGAAGATCCAGATGCACCCGATCGATCTTGGCATGGTAACGGCAACGTTGCGGCTCAAGGACGATGAATTGCATGTTGAGATCAAGGTCGAGACCGGTGATGCCTTCCGGCAGCTGAGCGACGATCAAAGCGCCATGGTCAAGGCGTTGCGTGCGCAGGGCTTCGCCGTCGATCAGGTCAATATCGTTTTCAATTCTTCGGATTCGAGCAGCAGCAATGCACAGCAGCAGGCGCAGCCTCAGGCGGGCCAGCAGGGTCGCGAGGCCGCTGGCGATAGCACAGGGCAGGGCAAGAGCCAGCGCAATGACAATGGCGGCCAGCAACAGGGTCGCGAAAGGTGGACGGGCAATGAAGGTACGGGCGATGCGTCTTCTGGTGCTGAGCTTAACCGCGCTGGTGACGTCTATATGTAGTGCACAGGCCAGTCCCGGGGTCTGCGAAAGCGAGATCACAGCCGCCGCGGCGAAATATCAGATACCGGCCGGCATCCTTTACTCCGTCGGTCTGACGGAAACCGGCAGGAAGGGATCGCTCCAGCCCTTTGCCATGAATATCGAGGGTAAGGCTTATTTTGAAAACAGCGCCGAGGAGGTGTTGCAACGCTTCACTGCGGCACGGGCACAGGGTGCCAAGCTGATCGATCTCGGCTGCATGCAGATCAACTACTACTTTCACGGAGAGAATTTCGCCTCGCCCGGCGAGATGCTTAACCCGCGGAAAAATGTCGAATACGCCGCCCGTTTCCTGTCCAATCTTCATGCCAGACACGAGACCTGGACAATGGCCGTGGCGCGCTATCACGCCGGACCGAACAACGACCCCGCACAGAAGAAATACGTCTGTCGGGTGATCGCCAATCTCGTCGCGACAGGCTATGGAAAGTGGACACCAAACGCGTCGACTTTCTGTCAATAATGCAACCTATAGATGATTTTCATTCGCTTTCTCGCTGCGCCGCAGCATTGCGGCGATATTGCGGTGGAAAAATGAACGCAAGCGGTTTCTTAAAATAGCGTTAACGTTTCCACACAAATTTTAGTGCTGTTTTTGTGTGTACCCACTAGATATAGATCAAATCGGCACACAAATCTTAATCTACTATTAATTTCAGCCACTAACATTCCATAGTTGTTCATGAATCCCCCGATTCGTACCTCTTAACCATAGAGGCACCATACTGATTCGGAGGCGGACGAATGATCGTAGTGGTTGATGAGCGTGAGCTCGTGAAAGACGGATATACTTCACTATTTGGACGGGAGGGTGTGCCCTCCCAGGGGTTCGATCCAAGCGAATTCGGGGACTGGGTTTCCACGGCTGCCGATAGCGACATCGACGCGGTCGAGGCGTTCCTGATCGGTCAGGGCGAAAAGGCCATGAGCCTCCCCCGCGCCATCCGGGACCGGTCTTCGGCCCCGGTCATTGCAATCAGCGACAGCCCTTCATTGGAAACAACGCTGGCGTTTTTCGACTGCGGCGTCGACGACGTGGTGCGCAAGCCGGTTCATCCCCGGGAAATCCTGGCGCGGGCGGCAGCGATCCGCCGCCGTTTGAAGGCGCTGGTGAACTTCACCGACATCGGCCCGATCCGCGTGTTCTCGGATGGTCGGGACCCGGAAGTCCAGGGCGAGGTTTTCGCCCTGCCGCGCCGCGAGCGCCGCATTCTCGAATATCTGGTCTCCAACCGCGGGCGCCGCGTTTCCAAGTCCCAGATCTTCAATGCCATCTACGGCATCTTCGATGAGGACGTCGAAGAAAACGTCGTCGAAAGCCATATCAGCAAGCTGCGCAAGAAGCTGCGCAAGCGGCTCGGCTTCGATCCGATCGATTCCAAGCGTTTCCTTGGCTACTGCATCGACTGGAGCTGATCTTCGCTCGGGATCGGATGTGCGGCATCCGATCCCTCTCAAGACAGGTTCACGCAAGGCCCACCCCATAGTCTCGCCATAACGACGAAAACGAGGATCGGACATGAGTCTTTACGGAATGATGAGAACCGGCGGTTCCGGCATGAACGCTCAGGCAAACCGCCTGGGCACGGTCGCCGAAAACATCGCCAACGCCAGCACAACCGGCTACAAGCGGGCATCGACGGAATTTTCTTCCCTGATCCTGCCGAGCAGCAACGGTTCGTACAATTCGGGCGGTGTCGAAACGAAAGTTCGCTACAGCATTTCCGAGCAGGGCGCGACCACCTACACCACGTCGAGCACCGATCTTGCCATCAACGGCGGCGGTTTTTTCATTGTCTCCGGTGCAAACGGCTCCAACTTCCTCACCCGCGCCGGTGCCTTCGTTCCGGATGCCGATGGCAATCTGGTTAATTCCGCCGGCTACAGCCTGATGGGCTACGAATACGAAGAAGGCGTCGACCCGACGGTTGTCGTCAACGGCTTCGATGGCTTGACGAAGGTCAACCTTGCCTCCGACGGTCTGGTTGCCAAGGGGTCCACGACCGGAACCATGGGTGCAAACCTGAATTCGGCGGATGCCATCGGCACCGAATCCTCGACATCGCTCAGCGTCTTCGACAGCCAGGGCAACTCGCGTCTTCTCGATTTTGTCTACAGCAAGACTGGTGCGAACGCATGGAGCGTAGAAGTGCGTGATCGTACCTCCTACAGCGCCGGTCCGCCGGCCGTAGGTGTCTTGGGTACCAAGGCACTGGCCTTCAACTCAGACGGCGAATTGACGACCACCCCGTCAACCTTGACAACGACCGCGATGGTCGGTCTTCCAGGCACCGGCGCAGATCTCAGCGCCCTGACGATCGATCTCGCCAAGACCACGCAGCTCGGCTACAAGTTCAATCCGGACGGTGGTACCATCGACGGCAATGCGCCGAGCAAGGTGGCCGGCTACCAGATCGACGACGAAGGTATCGTCTTCGTCAAGTATGAAAACGGCGATCTCGATCCGCGCTATCGCGTCGCGCTTGCCAGCGTCCAGAGCCCGGACAATCTCGTTCCGCAATCGGGCAACGTCTATTCGCAGGGTGTGGATTCAGGCGTCATCGTCACCGGTTTTGCCGGCTCCGGCGATTTCGGCAGCATCCAGTCCGGCGCACTCGAAGGCTCCAACGTCGATATCGCCAACGAACTGACGGCGATGATCGAATCCCAGCGCAGCTACACCGCAAATTCGAAGGTCTTCCAGACAGGCGCCGACCTGCTGGACGTTCTTGTGAACCTGAAGCGGTAATTGAAAGTACAGGCTGAGTCATGTCTCTGTCATCTGCGATAAACACCGCAAATTCGATCTTCAGCAACACGGCGCAGCAGACCGCGATCGTGTCGAAGAATATCGCGAATGCCAGCAACTCGGATTATTCGCGCCGGCTGGCGATGCTCGGTACCAGCGGCAATGGAGCGCAGGTCGTTTCCATCCAGCGGGCGCAGAATGACGCATTGCTCAAGCAGAACATGGTCAGCATCTCGCAGGCCTCCGCTCAAGGTACGCTTTTTGCGGGCCTGGAGACCTTGAAATCCGCGCTCGGCGGCAACGACTACGAAACGGCGCCATCCACCTATCTGGCGTCGTTTCGTGACAGCTTGCAGACTTTCGCCTCGACGCCCGGCAACACGACGGTCGCGGCAACGCTGGTGCAGGATGCCACCGATCTGGCGAACTCGCTCAACAAGACCTCGACCTCCGTCCAGGACATGCGCCTGGAAGCCGACAAGGAGATTGCAAGTTCCGTCGATAAGCTCAACGGCTTGCTGGCGGATTTTGAAAAGGCCAACAACGGCGTCCTGAGTGCAACGGCGTCAGGTGCAGACGCCAGCGATGCGCTCGATCAGCGCGACAAGCTGCTGCGCCAGATTTCCGAGATCGTCGGCATCTCGACGGTGACGCGGTCGAACAACGATACGGTCATCTATACGTCCGATGGCACGGTCCTTTTTGAAAACACGCCCCGCAAGGTGACCTTCCAAGCCACCTCGGGCTTTGGTGCGACGACGACCGGGCAGAAGGTCTATATCGACGGAGTTCCCGTCGCCGCCGGGGCTGGGGGGAATACCTCCGGAGAGGGAAAGCTCTCGACGCTGCTGCAATTGCGCGATGAGATCGCGCCGAAATACCAGTCGCAGCTGGATGAGGTTGCGCGCGGTCTGGTCGAGCTCTTCAAGGAACAGAGCGGCGCCACCACTTTGCCGGGGCTCTTCACCTGGACGCCGGCGGTTCCGCCTGCAACCGTGCCACCCGCAGGGACAACCGTGCCCGGCATCGCCGCCACGCTGAAGGTCAATCCGCTGGCGCTGTCGAACCCGCTGCTTGTTCGCGACGGCGGCTTCAACGGCGCTGCCTATGTTCAGAATACAACAGGAAGCTCAGGTTACTCGGACCTCCTGGACAAGTTCACGGCAGCCATGGACGGCAATCTGGCATTCGACACCGCGACCGGCCTTGACGGAAGCACCAGCATTATGGACTTCGCAACCTCGTCGGTCGGCTGGCTCGAGGATTTGCGCAGCAGCGCCTCGACGGCAAACGACAACAAGGTCGCTTTGCTTTCGCGCACGCAGGAAGCCCTGAACAACGAGACCGGCGTCAGTATGGACGAGGAACTCTCGCTGCTGCTCGACCTGGAGCAATCCTACAAAGCATCGGCCAAACTGGTCAGTACCGTGGACGCCATGATGGCGGCACTTCTGGAAGCTGTGAGGTAATCATGAAGACGTCCTTCGTTTCAAATCTGGCTGTCCAGAACGCTATGCGGCTCACCATTCAGCAGAGCCAGTCCGAAGTTGTGAAGCTGCAGGCGGAAGTTACCACCGGCCGCCATGCCGATGTCGGCGTCGCGCTCGGCGGCTCCACGTCGCGCTCCCTCGACCTTCAGCGGGAAATGGCCCGAATGCAGACGCTGACCAGCACCAACGCCGTTGTCACGCAGCGCCTCGCCGCCTCGCAGGGAGCGCTTACGTCGGTTGCCGACGCCGCACAATCGATCAATAAGGTTATGATCGGTTTGAGTGGAAGCAATTCGGCGGATCAGCTGACGATCGCCAAGACCGAGGTCACCAACGCGCTTTCGATCTTCAACTCGGCGATTAACACCTCTTTCAATGGCGAATTTCTGTTCTCCGGCATCAACACCGACGTGAAGCCGATGATTGACTACAATAGTGCCGAGGGGGCTGCGGCCAAGGCGGCCTATAATACGGCTCTGACGACCTTCATGGGTGCGCAGGTGCCGCCGCTGACGGCGATGAACCAGTTTTCCAAAGCGCAGATGGAAGATTTCATCACCAACACGCTGGAGCCTATGTATGTCGATACCGACCCGGCTGCCGGGGATCAGTCGCGCTGGCAGACAGATTGGTCCAGCGCATCCGACCAGACCATGACAAGCCGGATCTCGACGACGGAAGTGGTGCCGAGTTCGACGACCGCCAATTCCGACGGCATGCGCAAGTTCGCCCTGGCGAGCGTTATCGCCTCGGAACTGCTCGGTGCGGATGTCAGCTCCGAGGTTCGCTCCACGATAAGCGGGTCGGTGACCAGCTATATAGGCGAGGCCATCTCCGGAATCGACGCGCAGCGCAGCGATCTCGGTATCTCCGAAGCGCGGGTGAAGAAGGCCAACACCTCTCTTGCAGCGCAGATCAAGCTTGTGACGACTCATATTTCCGATCTTGAAGGTGTCGATACCTACGCGGCGTCAACGCGGATGAACACGCTGCTGACCCAGATCGAAACCTCCTACACGCTGACCTCGCGGCTTCAGCAACTGAGTTTGATAAACTACCTCTGATGAGATGAGGAACCGGACAAACATGAGGGATGTCTGAATGTATCAGTTTTCTTACGCCGAGATCATGGAGGACGGCGTCGCCGACTCCAAGGATCGCGAACGGCAGGTACTCGACCGCTCGATTGCGCTGCTTGCAGCTGCAAAACAGCAGAAAGGGTATTCGAGGGAGGCCATCGAGGCGATTTACTACACAAGGCGCGTCTGGATCCGGTTCATCGAGGATCTTCGCGCTTCGGACAATCAGCTGAACGATGAGCTGCGCGCCAACCTTATTTCCATAGCCATCTGGATCTTGGGCGAGACGGAAAAGATTCGCAAACGCGAGTCCTCGAACTTCCAGGGCATCATAGACATCACAACCATCATCAGGGATGGACTCAAATGAAAAGCACACTGCGTATTTCGCTGAAGTCGGGCGAACGGATTTTTGTCAACGGGGCGGTGTTGCGTGTCGACCGTAAGGTTGCAGTCGAGTTCCTGAATGACGTGACATTCCTGCTCGAGAACCATGTTCTGCAGCCGGAAGATGCGACGACTCCCCTGAAACAGCTCTATTTCATCGCCCAGATGATCCTGATCAATCCGGAAGGCGCCGAGCAGTCGACGAACATGTTCCGCAAGTCGGTCATCATGCTTCTCAATTGCTTCAAGAACGACGAGGTCGTCTCGGAGCTCAAGAAGATCGACGGCATGGTAACCCAGGGGCGCGCCTTCGACGCACTGAAGGCGATCCGCGGTCTCTACGCGGTCGAAGACAAGATTCTGAACAACCAGGAAATCACCCCGGCAACGATCGAACAGATTCGCAAGGAGATTGCACCATGGCGGTAAGCGGCGTCACATCAACCGGCAGCTACATCCCCACGGCATCCGGAACGGAATCGGGCACGGACGCGGCTTCGGCCAGCCTCAACTACGACAGCTTCCTGAAGCTGCTTGTGGCCCAGATGAAAAACCAGGATCCGACCGAGCCGATGGATTCGACGGAGCAGATCGCGCAGCTCGCGACCTTCTCGCAGGTCGAACAGACGATCAAGACCAATACCAATCTCGAGAGCCTCCTGCAGCGCACCTCGCTCAGCGAAGCCAATGCGGTCATTGGCAAGACGGTGACGAGCGCCGACGGCAAGACAACTGGTGTCGTGAAGGAAGTGAAGCTATACTCGGATGGAATCATCGCGGTGCTTGATACCGGCAAGGAGCTTGTCGTAGGCCCGGGTGTTACCGTAAAGTGATAGCTCATGAATGAGGCTGATGCCCTCGATATCGTACAGGCGGCGATCTGGACCGTGGTCGTCGCTTCCGGGCCAGCCGTCCTCGCCGCCATGGTGGTGGGCGTCGTCATCGCCTTCATTCAGGCGCTGACCCAGGTGCAGGAAATGACCCTGACCTTTGTGCCGAAAATCCTCGCCGTCCTGGTGACGGTCGCACTATCAGCCTCTTTCGTCGGTTCGCAGATTTCCATCTTCACCGATGTCGTCTTCTCCCGCATTCAAAGCGGCTTTTGATGAGGCAGGCCGCCGTCTTGGGCGGACTTTGAATAACCATGGACGCTGCGAAAAGCGCGTCCGCTTCCTTCTTTCAGACAATGATGCCACCTTCGCGCAAGTTTGGTGCGTTAGGCCTGCTGCTTAGTTTGGGCAGCAGGTATGAATGCTGTCCGCCTCTCATGAAGAGACGGAATTTCCGATGGCACAACCTCCTGCTCTGATCATTCCGAAAGTCGCGCCCAAAGGCCGGGATATTGGCTTTGCGCTCGGCATCGTAGCGATCCTGTCGATCCTCTTTCTGCCGATACCGCCGTTTCTGATCGACATCGGGCTGGCCTTTTCCATCGCATTCTCCGTTCTCATCCTGATGGTTTCCCTGTGGATCCAGAAGCCGCTGGATTTCTCGTCCTTTCCCGTCATCCTGCTGATCTCGACGATGACCCGCCTGTCGCTCAATATCGCGACGACGCGCGTCATTCTTTCGCACGGGCATGAGGGACATGATGCGGCCGGTGGCGTCATCGCCGGCTTCGCCGAACTCGTCATGGGCGGCGATTTCGTCATCGGTCTGATCGTCTTTTTGATCCTGATCACGGTGAATTTCATCGTCATCACCAAGGGCGCCACGCGTATCGCGGAAGTCGGCGCCCGCTTCACCCTGGATGCCATCCCCGGCAAGCAGATGTCGATCGACGCCGACCTCTCGGCCGGTCTGATCGACGAGAAGGAAGCGCAACGCCGCCGGCGCGAGCTGGAAGAGGAAAGCTCGTTCTTCGGCTCCATGGACGGTGCCTCGAAGTTCGTGCGCGGCGACGCCATCGCCGGCCTGCTGATCACCGCCATCAACGTCTTCGGCGGCATCATCATCGGTTACGTCCGCCACGACATGTCGATCGGCGAGGCCGCCGACGTTTTTGTCAAGCTGTCGGTTGGTGACGGTCTGGTTTCCCAGATCCCCGCGCTGATCGTATCGCTGGCCGCAGGCCTGCTCGTGTCGCGCGGCGGCACCTCGGGTTCTACCGACCAGGCGGTGGTCAACCAGCTTGCCGGTTATCCGCGCGCCCTCATGGTCGCGTCCGGTCTTATCCTCATGCTTGCCTTCATGCCGGGTCTTCCCTTTGTCCCGTTTGCTGTCCTGGGCGGCGGCATGGCCTTTCTGAGCTGGGTAATTCCCCGTCAGCTGGAGGCGGCCAACAAGCTCAAGCGCGATCAGGATCAGCAGACGGCGCAGCACAAGACGGACAGCGAAAAGGACTCGGTCAAGTCGGTTCTGAAGACATCGGAAATCGAACTGCTGCTGGGCAAGCAGGTATCGACACGTCTTCTCGGCGCGCATCAGGAACTGGCGTTCCGCGTCGGCAAGATGCGCCGCAAGTTCGCTGGCCAATACGGTCTGATCGTTCCGGAAATCAAGGTTTCGGATGACATCAGCATTCCAGACAAGGCCTATCACATCCGCATCCACGGCACGACGATTGCCTCGAACACGGTTCGTGTCGGCGAAGTCATCGTTGTCACCGGCGGCGGCCGCAAGCCGAGCGTTCCGGGGGACGACATCCGCGAGCCCGCTTTCGGCATGCCGGCCGTGTCGATCCTCGAAACCTTTACCGAGGATCTGAAGCGCGAAGGCTTCCATCCGATCGACAACGTCTCCGTGGTGCTGACGCATCTCTCCGAAGTCATCCGCAACAACCTGCCGCAGCTTCTCTCCTACAAGGATGTGAAGATCCTGATCGAACGGCTCGATCCGGAATATCGCAAGCTGGCCGACGAAATCTGCACCTCGCACATGTCCTATTCCGGTCTGCAGGCGGTGCTGAAACTGTTGCTTGCCGAGCGCGTCTCCATCCGCAACCTGCATCTGATTCTCGAAGCGGTCGCCGAACTCGCGCCGCATGTGAGGAAGACCGAGCAGATCGTCGAGCATGTGCGCGTGCGCATGTCGCAACAGCTGTGCGGCGATCTCGCCGACAACGGCACGCTGCGCGTCCTGCGCCTCGGCAACAAGTGGGACATGGTCTTCCACCAGGCGCTGAAGCGCGACGCCAAAGGCGAGATTGTCGAATTCGACATCGACCCGCGCCATCTGGAGGAGTTCAGCGAGCAGGCGACCAAGGTTATCCGTGAACATCTCGACCGCGGCATGCCGTTCGTACTGGTAAGTTCGCCCGAATCCCGCTCTTATGTGCGCATGATCATCGAGCGTCTTTTTGCAACATTGCCGGTTCTCTCGCATGTCGAGCTTGCCAAGGGCCTCGAGATAAAGATCATTGGCTCGATCTCATGATTTCCGATCCGGAAGGCACAGTGCTGGCGCTCTTCGCCGCATTCTGCCGGATCGGCGCCTGCATCATGGTCATGCCCGGATTCTCGACGGCGCGCGTATCTGTCCAGATCCGCATCTTCGTTGCGCTGGCGATCTCGATGGCGGTCCTGCCGATCATGTGGAACGAGATCTATCCGCAGATTTCCGGCAAGGGGCATACCTATATCTACATCGTCGCCACGGAGACTGTCATCGGCAGCGTTATCGGCCTGATCGCCCGCTACTACGTGCTCGGTCTGCAATTCACCGGCACCGTGATTACGATGATGATCGGCTTCAACGCGCCGCCGGCCTCCGATGTCCTTGAAGACACGGCCGAGAACCAGCTGACCAATCTGATCAGCTTTGCCGGTTTGATGGTTCTGTTCATGCTCGATTTCCACCACGTCATCCTGTCGAGCATTGTCGATTCCTACAAGGTGATGCCGCTCGGCGCCGGATTCGATCCGCAAGGCGTCCTTATCACCCTCACCAACGCGCTGGAGACGACGTTTTACATCATGCTGCGGCTGGCCAGCCCCTTCATTATCTATGGCCTTCTGTTCAACGTCGCCGTCGGCATGGTCAACAAGCTGGCGGCGCAGATGCCGCTCTATTTCATCTCGCTGCCGTACCTGATCATGGGCGGTATGTTTCTCCTCTATCTCGGTATCGCAGCGATGCTGAAGCTGTTTGCCGACGGCTTCGGCCCGATGATGCAAGGGAGCTAGCGATGACGAAAAGCCGGTCGGAAAAACTCAAGCGCCTCGTCGCCGTGCAGCGGCACCTGGAGCAGATGGCGGAAAGCGAATTGGCCGAAACCGCCAGGCAGCGCCGCGATCTCGCCGAAACCATCGATGTCGTGGCCGATGCCATGGGATCTGCAAGCCCGCTGCATGCGATGTTTTCCGGGCATTATGCCTCGCAACTCGGCCGTCTTGCGCAGAAGGACCAGATGCTGCTCGGCATCCAGCAGGGGCACGAAACCCGCGTTCTCAAGGAACGGGCCAAGGGCGACCGGCTGGAGGAAAACATGAAGGAGGCGCGTGTCCTGGAGGACCGCACCGAGGCCGACAATGCCATCTACGACCTCGTCGATCAGCATATGATGAGCGGATCACCAGCTTCCGGTAAGGTTGGCCGGTCATAGTGCGGCTTCAGGGCCGGGTGTCTGTGCGTCCGGACCGCTTGTTTAAACTGCTGAAATTGTGGAGTTATCGCTGGCGCTGATACAAGCGTCGCTTGGGCTCCGTGACCGAGAGGGACACCGCATGGCTATTTCTCCTCCAAGCGACCTGGTGATGGATGTCGTGCGCGCCGCCGATCCGGCGGAAGTGCAGGAAGCACAGGCGCGTCTGAAGGCCAATCGCGCCGCTTTTCAGGCGACGAGCCTTGCCGAAAACGGAAACGGCTTTGCCAACACGGTCGCAGTTCTGAAACAGGACAGCGCGACCAACAGTCTCGGCGACATCAACAATCGTGCCGAGGCCAAGAAAATTCCGGAGAGCTACCGCAAGTTCGAGGCCATGGTGCTGCAGAACTTCGTGAAGTCGATGCTGCCCACCGAAAGCGAAGAGATCTACGGCAAAGGCACGGCCGGTGACATGTGGAAGAGCATGATGGCCGAGCAGATCGGCAACGTCATGGCGCAGGGCGACGGCGTCGGCATTGCCGAGAGCATGGTAACGGACCGTATCGTCGGCTCGGAAGGTCCTGACCGGGTGAACGCATCGCTCGACGGCAATGACAACAATGTCGCGCTGAGCATGGTGCAGGAATACGAACGCAAGGCCGTCGCCAATTTCATGGGAACCGAAGACAAGAGCGGACAAGCTTGAGGTTGTCCGGGCGGATAGCCCGGGCCGGCCAGATACAGAAGTTTCGCGCACACGTCACGCCAAGGGCCAAGACCCGCGTGCCGCTAGCGCCAACGGGAGCCAAATAATGGAAGTTGCAGCATCGAGTGACGTGCGTATCCAGAACGTGTTGGGGCGTCTCGAAATGATCCTCGACAACGAGAACACCCGGATCGGCATTGATCCAAGCTTCGATCTGAAGGCGTCGAATGCGCGCAAGAGCCGGTGCCTGTATGAACTGACGATGTTGCATCGCGACGCTTCGCCGAACGAGATTTCGCCGTCCTTCGTCTCGCAGACGCGTCATATCAAAACCAAGCTGATGGCGAATTCGCAGAAGGTGAATGCGCATATGGAAGCCTGCCGATCGGTCGTCGATCTTCTGAAAACTGCAGTGCAGGACGCGGACGCGGACGGCATCTATTCCGAACAGCAGTTCCGCTACGGCGATTTCTGATGTTGAAGCTTGTTTTCACCGGTGTCTGGATTTGCGCCGTATCGCTCGGATCCGTCTATTTTTCGATCCAGCATGCGTCGGCGCCGGTGGAAACGGATGCGGAGGCTGAACGCCGCGCATTGCAGGAATATGTGCCGGGCGAATTGATCACCGTGCCGGTGATCGCCGATGGCGCGGTGCAGGGCTACTTCCTCACCAAACTTTCATTCTCGGTCGACAAGGCCAAGGCCAAGAATATGGAAGTGCCGCTCAAGGAATCGGTGACGAATGCGCTGTTCGATATTCTCGTTGGCCAGAAGCTCATCAATGTGGCTGACACCAGCAACTTTGACCTTGCGAGTTTCAAGACCGCGGTGAAGGACGGGCTCAACAAGCAGTTTCGCGACGAAGTGATCTTCGGGGTGCTTGTCGAACAGCTCGAATATCTGTCGAAGACGGACGTTGCCCGTATCGCCAATTCGGCGAACGAAAAACAGCGCAAGCCTGTGCCGATCGTCGACAAGAACGGCGAAACAGCCCACGATCAGATGCCCGAAAGCGAAAAACGCGCGGCCGCGGCCGGCCATTGAGCCGAAGGCAGACGTCGCTCAGTTTTTTTCCGGGTTGCGATACTGCTCATTGACGAAACCGAACTCCATCATCAGGCGCCCCCAGGCCACGTAGAAGTGGTAAAGCCCCGCTGATGGCAGCTTGCTTGACCTCCACAACGAGACGCCACGAAAAGGCGAAACTGCCAAAAGTGCCAGCGATTTGGCAACGGTCCGGGCGCGGCCGGCAAGGCCGGGCGCGGCGCGGTGTTCAAGCAGCGCCGAAATTGCCCCGTTTCTCAGGCTTCGCGCCCTGATCCAGGACATTTCCGTTCGCCGCGCCGGGATGGTCTCGGCAACCCAGGCTTCTGCCGCCCAGGCGAATGTGAAATCCTTCTCGCGGCAGCGTCGATAAAAATCGCTGTCTCCCCCGCCGATGAAATTGAAAAGCGGATCCAGGAAAGGTCTTGGCATGGCGTCGAGCACCGGCCGCGTGATCAATACGTTGCCCGAGGAGTAAAGGATCGGAACCGGGCCTGTCGTGTCGTAATGGGGCATGAAGACCGGGTGTCGCTTGCGATCATTGCGCGCCCTGTTTTCGAAATCGGGTAGTTGCGGCCCGCCCACCAGATCCGCTCGCGTCTGTGCCTGTACCGAAACGAGACTGTCGAGCCAGTCGGGGGCGGCAATCTCGTCGTCGTCGATGACGGCGATGGCCCGAAGGTTGGGATAGGTGGCGAGTGCCATGCTCCAGCCGGCATTATAGGCATGGCAATTTCCGCGCTGGTGCGCGATCACCACGAGGGCGTTGATCCGGTGGTCGGCAAAGAACGTTTTCGCAGCTTCTGCGCCTTCAAGACCGTTCGCGTCGTTCTCCATCACCACGATCGCGAATGGGCAGCCGGGGTCCTGTGAAATAACGGTTTTCAGGGTTTTCAGCAGATGTTCCGGCCGCCGGAATGTTGGCAGCGTGACGACGAATTCGATGCTGTCAGCCGCATCCACCGCCGTCTGGCAAAACACAGTCACATCCTGGTCGGGCGGGGTCATGGCGGAAACCTGTTGAAGGCGAAGATCTGACAAGCACTAAAGCAAATCTTCCTAAACAGATGCTAAATTTCCAAATTCGCTTTTGAATGAATGGTTTAAAGGTCATTTCACGCCGTGTTGCTACAGTCCGGGCAGTTGTTCTCAAGTCTCGTGTGGCAGCATGCATCTGGTTTTCGTTTCCTCGCTGGTGCCGGTGGAGAACCCTTCATCGGGGTTCGACATTGCCAACCGCGCCGTCCTTGACGGTCTTCGCGCCCTCGGCCACCGGGTGAGCGTGATCGGCTATCTGCAGCCTGGACAAAATCCTGCTGCGGGCGGTGACATGCATGTCCTCGGCGAACTCGAAGTCACCAACGCCAAGGTGGGGACCGCAACAAAGCTACGCTGGCTGGCAACGGCATTTCTCAAGCGCACGACCCTGTCTTCGGCGAAGATGTTGACCGTCGACGGCGAGCACATCGAGACGCTGCTGCAGGGGCTGCTGCCATTCGACGGGATCCTCCTCAATTCCGTGCAATTGCCGGGCGCCTTTGCCGGCGTCTTCCAGAAACATCCGACGATCTACATCGCCCACAATGTCGAAGCCGACTCGGCGCTCGAAAATGCAGCAACCGCGTCCGGGCGGCTGGAACGGCTGCTGTTCAAGCGCGAGGCTCATTACCTCGAGCAGGTCGAGCGACAGCTGACCCAGGCCGCCTCGGCGATCTGGACCTTTGCCGAGGCCGATCGTTTCGGATTCGGCTACACGGTCTCGGATCGTGCAGCCGTCCTGCCGCTGGTGACGCGCTGGGATCTGCCCGTGACCAGCGTTGAAAAGCTGCCGGAATACGATCTGGCTCTGATCGGTACCTGGAGCTGGCAGGCCAACAGGATTGGCCTTGACTGGTTTTTGTCCAAGGTCGTGCCGCTGCTGCCGGCCGATATGTCGATTGGCATCGCCGGCCAGTTGCCGGACGCGCCGGCAATTACCCATCCCGGGGTCCATTTTCTCGGCCGGGTGCCGGACGCACGCGCTTTCGTCGAAGCCGGCGCTGTCGTTCCGCTGATCAGCCGTGGCGGTACGGGGGTCCAGTTGAAGACCATCGAGATTTTCGAACTCGGCATGCCGAGCGTTGCCACAAACGCATCGCTGCGCGGCATTGGCGAGCTTCCCGGCAACTGCGCGGTTGCCGACGATCCCGCTGATTTTGCGCGGTTGCTGACGGAAAAAGTCGCACAGGTTCGAGCGGGCAATCGTCAGCGCTTGTCGGGAGCGGCCTTTCATCAGGCGCAGAAATCCAGGCTTCTCGCGACGCTGGAACGGGGCCTTTCCCGTTTCGCAAGGCCGGCTGCTGTGTCCGGTCCGACCTTCGCCGTAGAACTCGCCGAGCCGTCATCCATGAACAAGAAATCGGCCAGCGCGCCCTATGGCTTTGCCGTGCATGAGGGAGGGAAATCCCGATGAATGTCTTCCCGGGCACATCGATCGTCGCATCGCAACGCATGATCCTCGACATGCCGGTCTGCGATTTCGGCTGGGCGGATGCCTTCGCCTTTGCCGACGAAATCTCGTCGCTGCCGATCGGGCAGACGGTGATTTCGTTCCTCAACGCCAACAATGCCAATCTGATGATGCATGATCCGGAGTACCGGGCCGTCCTCAATCGCCACATCGTCCTGCCCGACGGGCACGGCGTCGATCTGGCGTCCTGGCTGTTCCATGGAAAGACTTTTCCTGCCAACCTGAACGGGACGGACTTCGTGCCGGCGCTGATGACCTATATGACAACGCCAAGGCGTGTCGCAATGATCGGCGCCCGTCCGGAGGTTCTGGCGCGGGCTGCGGAAAATTTCCGCAGACATGCGCCTTGGCACGAGTTCATTGCGGTTGCCGACGGCTATTTCGATGCGGCCCAATCCGACGAGGTCATGGTCAGGGTCCGTGCGCTCAAGCCGGACATCCTGCTGATCGCCATGGGCAGCCCGAAACAGGAGAAATGGATCGACCGCCATGTCGGTCCAGGCCACGCCCGGCTTGTCATCAGCGTCGGCGCGCTGTTCGATTTCATGGCGGAGGAGGTGCCGCGTGCATCGTCGACCGTGCGGCGCCTGCGTCTGGAATGGCTGCATCGGCTCGTCCACGAGCCGGGCCGTCTCTGGCGCCGTTATCTCCTGGGCAACCCGTTGTTCATATACTATATTCTCCGCCACAAGCTGAGAGGGCGGGAAAAGACGTCGCAGATCGGCGGGCACCGCGCCGGATCACGGTCTTTCTGACGGATACCAAGATGCGCACAGCTGTCGTGACCGCCTCCTACGCCAATGATTTCGAACGCTGCCGTCTTTTGTGCGAGAGCATGGATATGCGGCTGAAGGGCGATTGGGTTCATTATCTGCTCGTCGCGCCCTTCGACGTTGCCTTGTTTCGCCAATTGGAAGGCTCGCGCCGGCAGGTCATCAGCGAGAGCGATCTCCTGCCTTGGTGGCTGCGCGCCGTTCCGGACCCGATGTCGGGCGGTCGCCGCAAGCTCTGGATCAGCCCCTATAGCCTGCCCTTGCGCGGCTGGCATGTGCAGCAGCTGCGCCGGCTGGCGCTGTCCCGGCATATCGGGGAAGCGACCATGTTCGCCGTCGATTCCGATGTGGTCTTCCTGCGTGATTTCGACCCTGCGACCCTCTGGCAAGGCGACCGGCTGACGCTCTATCGCAAGAATGGCGCCATCGGCGAGCGGATGCGCTCCAACCACCTCGAATGGCTTGCCCATTCCGACCGGCTCCTGGGCATCGGCCCGTTCAGCCTTCCGGCCAATGACTATATCAATACGCTGATTGCCTGGCGCACCGACACCTGCCGGGCGCTGCTCGATCATGTCGAGGCGCTGCACGGTCGCAACTGGATTCGCGCCATGATCCGTTCGCGTCAGTTTTCGGAATGCATGATCTACGGCCGTTTCGTCGATGAGGTGCTGATGGGCGAGGGGCATGCCGCGTCGCCCGATGGGCTCTGCCACGTTCTCTGGTTCGACGACAGCTATACGCGCGACATCGGCGGGCTCAGGCATTTCATGGGCGAGATGGCGCCGCACCAGATCGGTATCGGCGTGCAGTCGTTTGTCGGGCACGATCTCGCCGACATTCGCAACGCCGTTCTCGAACGCGCCGCCTGATCGCTTTAAATTACCCGGCCCGTTTCGCGGCGCAGCGCGCTGTAGGTGAGGGCGAAGGACGCGCCATAGAGCGCCAGATAGACGCCGTTGAGCAGCGGCGCCCAGTAGGCGACATCCGTACTGGCTTTGAAGACTACAGCGAGCAGGGCAACCTTGACGATCCCGGCAATCACCAGATTGACCATCCGGCGCACCGTCCGGCCTGTCGCATAGAGCAATTCCGAGTGATATTCGACAAGGTTGCGGAATGACGGCACCAGCAGCACTGCCATCAGGTAAGGCGCTGCTTGCGCGACGTTGTTTCCAAGCCCGCGTGGGAAGATACAGAGATAGACCGCCATGGCGGTGATCGCCAGGAAGGATATCGCCGCCACCAAAGATTCGATCGTCAGCCGGGTGCGCCAGGACGAAATCGTGCCCGGCGTTCGCATGATCTTCTGGACCAGCAGCGTATTGAACGAACGCACCGGCAGCGCCGTCAGGTCGGCAAGCCGCATGATGATCGCATAGATGCCCGAAACCTCCGGCCCGCCGATGGCCAGAACCGCGATCTTGTCGAATTCCGACTGGATATAGAAAAGCACCTCGGCACCGGCGACGGTAACGGAATCCGCCCAGCGGCGGATATACAGCTCCGGCCGCCAGCGCAGCCGCACCTTGGGAAAGAACCAGACGATGGCGATCAGCAAGGAGAGCACATTGGCGGCAAGATAGAACAGCGACCACGTCCCGAGCGATGTCCAGTGCGACAGCGAAAAGGCCAGCGCGGCCGCAGTGCGGATGCCGGTGCCGATCACCACCAGAAGTGCTGCGCGGCCAAAGCGGCCGAGGCCGTTGAGGACGATGACGACGACCTCCAGCCCGCGCCAGCAGATGATTTCCGCAGCCATGAAGGCCAGGAAAACGGAAAGTGCCATATCGCGGTCGAAGACGGCGTAGTAGATCGCAAGGCACAGGACCGCCAACAGCGGCAGCGATACCAGGGCGCCGGCGACAAATCCGGCGCTATAGGTGCCCACCAGCAAGGGTTTGACGGTAGCCACCCGGTAAAGCGGCGACATGAAGCCGAAGGCAAGAACCCGAGAAATCATGATGCCGGCGGCGGACGCCGTGGCGAACAGGCCGAACTCGGCGATCGAAAGCCCGTTGGCGATGCAGATGAAATAGACAAGCGACAGCACAAGCCGGCCCGCCGACCCGCTTGTCATCGAGATGTAGGCGTGAATGACGCCGCTGTGGCGCGCATAGAGGGTCTTGGCGAAGTCGATCACGAGCGGGGTCCAGATGTGCTGTCCCGTTTCTAGCCTCTAAAGCTTAATGAGCGGTTTGAACCGACCGCTTTGCAGCATTTGCCGGCATGAGAACCAACGCTTGTTAACGGTTTGTTTTCCACAAAAACTTAAGCTTCGTTCACAATTCGTCACTTTGCCCAATTGCGGGCGTTTGCAGGCATTGATGTTCGATCCGGAAGACAACAAACGGACTGTGGCACGTCGCTCCCCCGTCGACCTTGCGTCGAACGAGGTGGAGACGCCGCGGCGTTCCCGAACGTCGGCGCGTGTCAGCGCTCCCGTCGCGCGCAATGCCAGCGAACTGCTGGACCGCCTTGCCAAGCCGGCCGCCCAGCCGCAACCGCCGCAGTCTGAAAACGGCAAGCAGTCCGCTCACCCGCGCGCCACAGGATCATCGAAACCCACCGCAGGTCGCTTGGCCGGCTGGTTCGGGATCGGTAAAACGCAGTCGGTACGGGGAATCCAGAAGCAGGATAGCGCCCCCGCATATTCCGCGGCGGAGAGGCACGAAACCTATACAGAACAGCGGGATCGGCCGCTGATCGATCTCGCCACGATCCTGACCTCCGTCTGGCAGCTTCGCAAGACAATCGTGGCGCTGACGGTCGTCGGCGCTATCGGCGGCGCGCTTCTCGCGATATCGACCCCGAGCGTCTATGTTGCGGAAAGCAAGCTCTATGTCGACCCGCGCGAAGTGCGGCTGACGGATTCGGACCTGTCCAAGGAGAGCCTGGCGACGGAAGCGATCCTGGCGCTGGTCGACAGCCAGCTCGAAGTGTTGCGGTCGCGCACGGTTCTGGAAAAGGTCGCCATCGATATGGGGCTCGACCGCGATCCTGAATTCGGCGGCGTGTCGGCAAGCAAAGGCGGCCTGGCAGCTGGCATAGAGGTCATCCGCGACATCGTTTCCCCCGGCAAAGCGCAGCCGGCGCCGGCGTCCGGGGTCAATCCGCGAACGCTGGAAAAATTGAGCGACGCGGTCACCGTGTCACGCGATCCGAAAACCTTCATCGTCACTATCGAGGTCAAGAGCCGGGATCCGGCCAAGTCGGCGTTGATCGCCAATCGCCTCGTTGCCACCTTTCTGAACGAAGAACAGGCGGCGCAATCCGGCTTCTTCCAGCGGACGACGGCCGCTCTCGACAGCCGCCTGACCGATCTGCGCAAGGAATTGGATACGGCGGAAAACGCAGTCGAGAAATACAAGGCCGAACACGACATTGTCGGGGCTGACGGCGAGCTGATTTCCGACAAGCAGTTGCTGACCCTGAACGATCAGGTGGGCGCGGTGCGCAGCCGTATCGCCGATGCAAGAGCAAAGGCTGACGTTGCCACGAAAACCCAGCTGAACGACGTGCTCAGCGGCGCATTCCCCGAGGAAGTCAGCTCGGTGACGCTGCAGGAATTGCGCAAGCAATATTCCCAGGCGCGTGCGCAGTTGAGTTCTCTGGATGCAAGCCTCGGCCCGCGTCATCCCCAGAGGCTCGCGGCCGTCCAGTCGCTCGAGGTCGCTCGCTCGGAAATCGGCAACGAGCTTCGCCGCATCGAGGCGACGGCTCAGACCGAACTGGATCGGGCGATCCGGACAGAGAAGGATCTTGTCCAGCAGCTTGCCGTCCAGAAGGCGCAGCAGGTCAATTCGTCGACCGGCTTCATCGAATTGCGCGAACTGGAGCGCAAGGCCAATGCGACGCGGATGATCTACGAATCCTTCCTGAAACGGGCAAGCGAAACCGGCCAGGAAGAGAAGCTGACCTCGAAGAACATCCGGGTGATTTCGTCGGCCCAGCCGCCGCTTCAGGCCACCGGCCCCTCGCGCAAGCTGATCGCGATCGGCGGCATGATTGCAGGTTTCATGGCAGGCGTCGGATTGGGCATCGCGCTCGGCGCCTATCGGAGCCTCAAGGATCTGCTTCAACGGTCCAGCCGGCCGGCGGCCGTTGTTCCGCAACGCGATCCGCCCGGACAGGGCGATCATCATCCGGATGGCCCTGGAACGCCGCAATACGTTGATGACCCCATGCCTGCACCGATGGAATACCGGCTGCGCACGCCATCCGTGCATCACGCTGCGGCCTCGGCAGCAGCGCTCTCGGCCTTTCCTCAGCGCGACGACGCGGCATCGACAGGTCTCCGCGATTATCTTCGCCGGATGCAGGACAATGATGGAGACGATGACAATATCGCGCAGGTTCAAGAGGATTTGCGCGCTCTGCGTTCCCGCGTCGAGCATTATGCCAAGCTGCGAACCGGCGGCCGGCGCTAGTTGACTGTTCTTGTCTCGGAACGAAAGGGCTCGCTCCGAGCGGCCCATCGGGTTCATTTCCTCAGCAATGCAAGAAAATCGCTCCCCGGCTGCGTTTCCGCGCCACCATCCTTGAACCGGCCTTGAATTTATTCGATCTGGACAGCATAGGACGCATTGAGGCCACCGGTATTTTTTGCTGAAACTAGAGTGAAACAGAACAAACGAGAATTTGGGAGAACACCGTGACGACCGTGATTGATGGCAAGCAAGTTGCAGCGTCGGTGATCGATGCCGTGAAAACCGCGTCGCAGGCGCTGAAGGATCAGGCCGGTGTCAAGACCGGCCTTGCCGTCGTCATCGTCGGCAACGATCCGGCAAGCCATGCCTATGTTTCCTCCAAGAGCAAGATGGCCAAGGAATGCGGCTTCACCTCGGTTCAGCATACGCTGCCGGAGGAGACAACGCAGGAAGAGCTGGCCGCCCTGGTCCAGACCCTGAACAAGGACGAAAGCCTGCACGGTATTCTCGTGCAGCTGCCGCTGCCGAAGCACCTCAATTCCGAGCCGATCATCCAGTCGATCCTGCCGGAAAAGGACGTCGACGGCCTGCATGTCGTCAATGCCGGCAAACTGGCGACCGGTGATCTCGATGGCGGCCTCGTGTCCTGCACACCCGCCGGTGCCATGGTCTTCGTCAAGCGCACCCATGGCGAGGATCTCTCCGGCCTCAACGCCGTCGTCATCGGCCGTTCCAACCTGTTCGGCAAACCGATGGCGCAGCTGCTGCTGGCAGCTAACGCGACGGTGACCATCGCCCATTCGCGCACCAGGGACTTGGCCGCTGTCTGCCGCAACGCCGATATTCTGGTTGCAGCCGTCGGCCGCCCGGAAATGGTCAAGGCCGATTGGGTCAAGCCCGGTGCGACGGTCATCGATGTCGGCATCAACCGCATTGCGGCACCTGAACGGGGCGAGGGCAAGTCCCGCCTAGTCGGGGACGTCGCCTTCGAGGAGTGCGCCGAGGTGGCCGCTGTCATTACTCCGGTTCCCGGCGGCGTCGGCCCGATGACCATCGCTATGCTGATGGCCAACACCGTGATTGCAGCCTACCGCAAAGCCGGCAAGACCGCGCCGAAGTTCTAATCCGGCGAACACTGCCAGTTTTACGATTTCGGGGCAGGGCCGGTCGAGGCCCTGACGATCAATTCCGTTCGCCAGAGCTCCTGATCCGGATAGTCGCCGGTCTTCAGGATGCGGGAAATCAGCCGGGTGGCGATCCGCGAGCCCGCCGCCCGCAAGGATGAGCGTGTCGTCGTCAGTGGAACGCTGAAATTTTCAGGTTTCAGCATCGGCAACACGTCGTCATGGGCAATCAGCGAAATATCGGCGCCGATCTGCAATCCCGCCTTGTTGATGGCCCTGACCGCCCCGAGCGCGATCACGGTACTGGAACAGAGTACAGCGGTCGGCGGCTGCTCCCGCTCCAGAAACTGCTGCATGGCACGGTGGCCGTATTCATCGGTCATCAGCGAATTCTGCACCAGGCC
This sequence comes from Rhizobium herbae, assembly GCF_017873135.1. Lineage (GTDB taxonomy): Bacteria > Pseudomonadota > Alphaproteobacteria > Rhizobiales > Rhizobiaceae > Pararhizobium > Pararhizobium herbae. The sequence goes on from NZ_JAGGJV010000012.1 coordinate 143,330, forward strand.
TTCGTCGAGGCTCAGGCCGTTCTCCTCAAGCGCGCGTCGCATTCCCTTCATGCGGCGGATCGAAAAGGTGAGGTTTCCCGGTCCGTTGATCAGCGCGATCCGCCGATGCCCTAGCTGGATCAGCAGGCGCGTCGCGTCATAGAAGGCGCCGGTGTTGTCGATATCCAGAAATGGATAGTCGGCGGGTTGCCCAATTGCCCGGCCATGCACGACAAAAGGGATCGACAGCGATTTTAGCATGGCGATGCGCGGGTCGTTGGCGCGCACATAGGCAAGGAACAGCGCATCGACATTGCCGCTGGCAGCCAGCCGCTTGAAGGTCGCCTCTTCGTCGTCGGGTGCGCTCGGATTGATGACGAAGTGGAAATCATGCCGGACGGATTCTTCGCCGAGCCCTGCCAGGAATTCGCCGAAATGCACGTCCGAATCAATCCCCCGGGCGATCGGCATGACAAGTCCGATCGATCCCGCCCGGCCCGTTGCAAGCCTTTGGGCGGCGCGGTTCGGCCGGTATCCGGTCTCGTGGACCGCACTTAACACCCGTTGACGTGTTTCGGCATTCACTTCCGGATAGCCGTTGAGCGCCCGGCTGACCGTCGTTTGCGACAGCCCCAACATCTCTGCCAGCTGCTTCAAATTCACATTCATGGCAAGCGCGCCCTCCCAAAGCGCTTTGATTTCTACATGTTTTTCGCTTCCAATCCCCAGCGCGCAACGTTTTTTGTATCATCGGCATTGATCGGCAACCAGAAAAATCCGCTTCATTGCGCCGCAAACCTTCGCTGCAGTGCATGAATTAGGCCTTTCTTCGCCGTTAATGGGAAAGCTCTTGACTTCCTGCCCGTCAAAATGATTTGTTAGCAAACTCAAAGCGCTTTGAATTTTGTGGCGCGGTGATGTTTGCCCGGCATCAATGGGTCGGGTCTTTCTTGGGAGGAAATGACGTGAAGAGAACATTCTTGATGGGAGTGGCGGCGCTTGCGCTTGTGGCCGGCGCCACAAATGCAGCCGAGCTGAAGTTCAAGCCGGGCGAAGATTCCAAATTCAACTGGGCAAGTTTCGAAGAATTCAAGAAGGGTCATGACCTCAAGGGGCAGACGCTGACGATCTTTGGGCCGTGGCGCGGCGAGGACCAGGCGCTGGTCGAATCGGTGCTCGACTATTTCCGCGATGCGACCGGCGTCGATGTGAAATATTCCTCGTCCGAAAATTATGAGCAGCAGATCGTCATCGACACGCAGGCGGGCAGCCCTCCGGATGTCGCCGTCCTGCCGCAGCCGGGGCTGATCGCCGACCTCGCCTCGAAGGGGTACCTGACGCCGCTCGGCGAAGAGACCAAGAAGTGGCTTCTCGAAAATTACGCCGCCGGCCAGTCTTGGGTCGATCTGTCGACCTATGCAGGCAAGGACGGCAAGAAGGAACTCTACGCATTCCCCTACAAGATCGATGTGAAGTCGCTCGTCTGGTACGTGCCGGAAAACTTCGAGGATTCGGGCTATGAAGTTCCGAAGACCATGGAAGAGCTGAAAGCCCTGACCGAGAAGATCGTTGCCGATGGCGGCACGCCGTGGTGCATTGGTCTCGGTTCCGGCGGCGCGACCGGCTGGCCGGCGACCGACTGGGTCGAAGACATGATGCTGCGCACGCAGCCGGCCGACGTCTATGACAAGTGGGTTACCAATGCGATCCCGTTCAACGATCCGGCCGTCGTCGGCGCCATCGATGAATTCGGCTGGTTTGCCAAGAACGACAAGAACGTCGATGGCGGCGCTGCCGCTGTCGCGTCTGCCGACTTCCGCGACAGCCCGAAGGGCCTCTTTGCCTCGCCGCCGAAGTGCTACCTGCACCATCAGGCATCGTTCATCCCGTCGTTCTTCCCCGAAGGCACCAAGGTTGGCGAAGACGCGGACTTCTTCTACATGCCGCCTTATGCCAGCAAGCCGGAACTCGGCAATCCTGTTCTCGGTGCTGGCACGCTTGCCATGATCACCAAGGATACGCCGGCTTCGCGCGCCTTCATCGAGTTCCTGGAAACTCCGATCGCCCATGAAGTCTGGATGGCGCAAACGAGCTTCCTGACGCCGTTGAAGAGCGCCAACAAGGATGCCTATGCCAATGGTCCGATGAAGAAGCAGGGCGAAATCCTGCTGAACGCAACGACCTTCCGCTTTGACGGCTCCGATCTGATGCCGGGCAAGATTGGCGCAGGCGCGTTCTGGACCGGCATGGTCGATTATGTCGGCGGCAAGTCGGCGAAGGATGTGGCTGATGGTATCCAGAAAGCTTGGGACTCGATCAAGTAAGGAACGATAAGGGGGAATACGGTTTTCCCTTTTCGATGATGCCGGCACCTCCCTCTCAAGGGGGAGGTGTCTCAAAGCCCAGTTGGTTTCTGACCAAGAGTTCGAGATGCAAAAGACTGATTTCCCCTTGAGGGGAAATGTCACGAAGTGACAGGGGGGCGAACTCTCCCCAACCGATTTTCCTGGGGAGGAAGTTGCCATGCAGCAGTTGTTATTCGCCATCGCCACGATGGCAGCGGGGGTTCTGGCCTGCGCCGCCTATTTCTTCGGCACGAACTGGATCCTCGACAAGCTCTTTCCGTCGAAGGGCCTCACCGGTCCGCTTGCCTCGCGCAACCTGCGCATCACCAATGCCATCAGGCCTTGGCTCTTCCTCGGACCGGCGCTGTTCTCGCTGACCATCTACCTGATCTATCCGGTGATCGCCTCCGTCTGGCTCAGCCTGCATGACAGGGCGGGGGAGAATTTCGTCGGGTTGAACAATTTCATCTGGATGTTCAACGACGGTGAATTCCGCCAGTCGATCTACAACAACTTCCTCTGGCTGCTGGTCGTTCCCGCCGCCGCCACGTTTTTTGGCCTCATTATCGCGGCGCTGACCGACCGCATCTGGTGGGGCAATATCGCCAAGACGCTGATCTTCATGCCGATGGCGATCTCGTTTGTCGGTGCCTCGGTGATCTGGAAATTCATCTACGACTACCGCGCCGAAGGCACCGAGCAGATCGGCATCCTGAACGCGATCGTCGTCTATTTCGGCGGCTCGCCGGAAGCCTGGGTGACGCTGCCGTTCTGGAACAACTTTTTCCTGATGGTCATCCTGATCTGGATCCAGACCGGTTTCGCCATGGTCATCCTCTCGGCCGCCCTGCGCGGCATTCCCGAGGAAACCATTGAAGCCGCCGTCATCGATGGCGCCAATGGCCTGCAGATTTTCTTCAAGATCATGATCCCGCAAATGTGGGGCACGATCGCCGTCGTCTGGACCACCATCACAATCCTGGTGCTCAAGGTCTTCGACATCGTGCTCGCCATGACCAACGGGCAGTGGCAAAGCCAGGTTCTTGCCAACCTCATGTTCGACTGGATGTTCCGCGGTGGCGGTGACTTCGGACGGGGCGCGGCGATCGCCGTCATCATCATGGTGCTGGTGATCCCGATCATGGTCTGGAATATCCGCAACGCTGCCAAGGAAATGGAGGGCCATTGAGATGATTGCTTCTTCCCGCTCGCCACTCGTCTGGGTCGTCCATATCTCCGTCATCCTTCTGGTCGTCCTCTGGACGTTGCCGACCGCCGGCCTGTTGATCTCGTCGCTGCGTGACAAGGACCAGTTGGCCGTTTCCGGCTGGTGGACGGCTCTTTCCACGTCGTCGCAGAACCTGACCGGCCGTGCAGCCTCGCCGGAATCGCAGGTCGAACGTGACGGGAAGTTCGTCATCGCCGGCAACCTTCTGGAGGGCGGCAATTCAAAGGTTTCGGCCTTCGGCTTTCGGCCGCTGCAACCGACCGCATTCCCAGCCGGCACGCCCGCCGACATCGGCGACGGCCAGACACTGACCGTCAAGGACGACGGCAGTTACGAAATCGTTTCGCCCACCCGCATGGAAGGCGCGCGCGGCCAGCGTATCTTCTACACGGCTGCCATCCCGCCGCGCTTTACCTTTGACAACTACCGCGAAGTCATGCGCGCCGAAGGCATCGGTGCTTCCTTCATCAACTCGCTGACCGTCGCCATTCCCGCGACGATCATCCCGATCCTCGTCGCCGCCTTCGCCGCCTATGCGCTCGCCTGGATGAAGTTTCCGGGGCGCGCGATCCTGATCGCCGTCGTCGTCGGCCTTCTCGTTGTGCCGCTGCAGATGTCGCTCATCCCGCTGCTGAAACTCTACAACGGCGTCGGCGCGTTCCTCGGCGTGCCTGCCAAGACCTATGTCGGCATCTGGCTGGCGCATATGGGCTTCGGCCTGCCGCTGGCGATCTATCTGTTGCGCAACTACATGGCCGGCCTGCCGCGCGAGATCATGGAATCGGCCCGGGTCGATGGCGCCAGCGATTTCGATATCTTCATCAAGATCATCCTGCCGCTATCCTTCCCGGCGCTTGCCTCCTTCTCGATCTTCCAGTTCCTGTGGACCTGGAACGACCTTCTGGTCGCCATGGTTTTCCTCGGAACCGGCAACAACGAACTGGTCCTGACCGGACGCCTCGTCAACCTCTTGGGTTCGCGTGGCGGCAACTGGGAAATCCTGACGGCATCGGCTTTCGTCACCATCATCGTGCCCCTGATCGTCTTCTTCACGCTGCAGCGCTACCTCGTGCGCGGCCTGCTGGCGGGATCGGTCAAGGGCGGTTGAGACCTCTTAAATCCAAGGAACTTCTACAGGAATGAATATGAGCATGACCCAGGCAATTGGTTCCACATTGCAGGCCGATAGGGACTGGTGGCGTGGCGCGGTGATCTACCAGATCTATCCGCGTTCCTACCAGGACTCCAATGGCGATGGCATCGGCGACCTGAAGGGTATCACCGCGCGCCTGCCGCATGTCGCCTCGCTGGGTGTCGATGCGATCTGGATTTCGCCATTCTTCACCTCGCCGATGAAGGATTTCGGCTACGACGTCTCGAACTATACTGATGTCGATCCGATCTTCGGCCTGCTTGCAGATTTCGACGCGCTGATCGCCGAGGCCCATCGCCTGGGCATCCGCGTGATGATCGATCTGGTGCTGTCTCATACGTCGGACCAGCATCCGTGGTTCGTCGAAAGTCGCTCAAGCCGCTCCAATCCGAAGGCAGACTGGTATGTCTGGTCGGATTCAAAGCCCGACGGCACGCCGCCCAACAACTGGATGTCGATCTTCGGCGGTTCGGCCTGGCAGTGGGACCCGACACGGCTGCAATATTACATGCACAACTTCCTGACCTCGCAGCCGGACTTGAACCTGCACAATCCGCAGGTTCAGGACGCGCTTCTGGCCGTCGAGCGTTTCTGGCTGGAGCGTGGCGTCGACGGTTTCCGTCTGGATACGATCAACTTCTATTTCCACGATCTGGAACTGCGCGACAATCCGGCGCTGGCGCCTGAGCGCCGTAATGCCAACACGGCACCGGCGGTCAATCCGTATAACTATCAGGAACATCTCTACGACAAGAACCGGCCGGAAAACCTCGAATTCCTCAAGCGCTTCCGCGCTGTGATGGACGAGTTTCCGGCGATCGCCGCGGTCGGCGAAGTCGGCGACAGCCAGATCGGTCTTGAGATTGCCGGGCAGTACACCTCCGGCAACGACAAGATGCATATGTGCTACGCCTTCGAATTCCTGGCGCCGGATCCGCTGACGCCGGCAGGTGTCGCACAGGTGCTGCACGACTTTGCGCGTGCCGCGCCGGAAGGCTGGGCCTGCTGGGCCTTTTCCAACCACGACGTCGTGCGCCACGTCACCCGCTGGGGCCAGGGTATCGCCGATCATCAGGCGCACGCGAAGTTCCTCGCCAGCCTGCTGATGACCCTGCGTGGCTCCGTCTGCATCTATCAGGGCGAAGAGCTTGGGCTCACCGAAGCCGATCTCGCCTACGAGGATCTGCAGGATCCTTACGGCATCCAGTTCTGGCCGGATTTCAAGGGCCGCGACGGCTGCCGCACGCCGATGGTCTGGGAAAAGGATGCGGTCAATGGCGGCTTCAGCACCGGCAAGCCATGGCTGCCAGTCCCGCCGGATCATGTGCGCGGCGCCGTCTCGGTGCAGCAGACGGACCCGAATTCGGTACTCAACCACTACCGGCGTTTCCTGACCTTCCGCAAACAGCATCCGGCTTTCGCCAAGGGCGAGATCGAGTTTCGCGCTTGCGAAGCGCCGCTGCTTAGCTTCGAGCGGACGTTCGGCAACGAGACGATCCTGTGCCTGTTCAACATGAGCGGCGAAACAGTGACCGCCCAACGGCCGGTTGAACGGCTCGAGGTTCTAGAAGGCCATGGCTTTGGATCTCAATTGGCAGAAGACAGGATCACACTACCGGCCTGGAGCGGCTTTTTCGCCCGCGTCGAATAATCGGATCAAGCCGGCATCCACGGGTGTCGATAAAAATGAGAGAATGAAGGGGAGGATGACATGGCAGGTTTGCAACTGAAGAATATCCGCAAGTCCTATGGCGCGGTGGATGTCATCCATGGCATCGATCTGGATATCAAACAGGGCGAGTTCGTCGTCTTCGTCGGCCCGTCCGGTTGCGGAAAGTCGACGCTGCTGCGCATGATCGCCGGTCTTGAGGAAATCTCCGGCGGCGAAATGTATATTGCCGAGCGGCTGGTCAACGAAGTGCCGCCCTCGCAGCGCGGCATCGCCATGGTCTTCCAGTCCTACGCGCTCTACCCGCACATGACAGTTTACGACAACATGGCCTTCGGCATGCGCATCGCCAAGGAATCGAAGGAAGAGATCGACCGCCGCGTCCGCGCCGCCGCCGATATCCTGCAGCTGACCAAATATCTCGACCGCCTGCCGAAGGCGCTTTCCGGCGGCCAGCGCCAGCGCGTCGCCATCGGCCGGGCGATCTGCCGCGACCCGAAGGTCTTCCTGTTCGATGAGCCGTTGTCGAACCTCGACGCCGCCTTGCGTGTTGCCACCCGCATCGAGATCGCCAAGCTGAACGAATCCATGCCGGATACGACGATGATCTACGTGACACACGATCAGGTTGAGGCGATGACGCTCGCCGATCGGATCGTTGTGCTCTCGGCCGGTCATATCGAGCAGGTCGGTCCCCCGCTGGTACTCTACGAGCGCCCGGCCAACCTCTTCGTTGCCCGCTTCATCGGCTCGCCGGCGATGAACATCATCCCGGCCAAGATTGTCGGCACCGGTGCCGAGACCACGGTCGAATTGCCGGGCGGTAAGACGGACGTCCTCGATATCCCGACCGCAGCTTCGGAAAACGGCAAGGCCGCAAGCTTCGGCGTGCGGCCGGAAGACCTGCGGGTTTCGACCAGCGACAACTTCCTGTTCGAAGGTACTGTCGCGATCATCGAAGCGCTAGGCGAAGTCACCCTGCTTTATATCGAAGGGCTCGTTGCCAACGAACCGATCATCGCCAAGGTGCCGGGTATCCTTGATATCAAGCGCGGCGAGAAGGTCCGCTTCACGGCCGACAAGGCAAAGCTGCATCTGTTCGATGCAAACGGCAAGAGCTACCGCGTCTAGACCGCAGTTGCATTTTTAAAACCCGCCTGGATTGCAGTTCCGGGCGGTTTTTTTATACGCCCTGTGCCGAAATCATCCATCGACTCACGCTCTGTTAAATCTCTGTCGCTAATGTTTTTGCAACCAAAGGCGAGGGAGCAAAAGATGCGGGGACAGGCATCCGATAAACCGACATATCTGAGTAAGGAAGAGTCCTTCATGTACGACCGGGAAGCCAACTTCCCGATGGAGGACACGCGCAACGAGGCGCGGATCGAATATACCGAAAAGGGCATGTTGAACCTGAGCTCGCGCCGTTGCGAGTTGCTGAAGATATCGAAAAGCAGCGCCGTCATCGGCATCGCCACGCAGTTCAAGCTGCCGCAGAATTTCTATCTCGATGTTCCCAGTGCCCGTATCGGCATGGTTGGCTGCATCGTCAAGCGGGTCCATGCCAACAACATCATCGAGGCGCGTTTTCTGCGCCTGATGTCGGAGCGCGACCTCAACCGGATTTTTGTCTACAGCACGCATCCAAACCACCGGAACCGCGTGCTGGATATCTATAGCTGATCTCTCCTCTCTCCACCGGGGAGAGGAAGCTTCGGCCTATGCTTGACTTCGTGCGCAAGAGACGGATTGATAGAGATTGCGTGACAGAAGCGAGACAATGACCCATGAAGCCACCCTATCGCCTTTCCTGTCATTGCGGCGATATCTGCCTTGAAGTCGATGACGAGATTTCCGAACTGGTCGAATGCAATTGCTCGACATGCCGGCGCTCTGGCTTCCTTCACTGGAAAATACCGGCCAGCAAGGTGACGCTGGTCAGCGAAAAGCGGCGCATGTCCACCTATGTCTGGCGCTGCGTCACCGAAGGCCACCATTTTTGCCCGACTTGCGGTGTTGCCCTGATGCGCAGCGGTTATCCCGGCGGGCGCGTCTCGGTCAATGCCCGGTGCATCGAGGGTATCGATATCTTCGAACTGGCCATCGAACGCTATGACGGCCGGAGCGACATGCATCCCGGGCCGCTGCCCTGATCAAATCCCGCCAGACAGGAAAACCTCGATTTATTGTCGAAGGCTCCGGCTTTCAGTGGAAAAACACGCTGGCGCCGTGGTCGGCGGAGCCTGTGGCAGCGCGGAAGGGAGCGAAAAGCTCCCGGCCCATGCCGAACTCGTTGTCCGACAGATCGGCCTCGGCCGGTTGGCGGCTGGCCAGTTCCGCGGCATCGACAAGCACCTGGATCGTGCCGTGAATAGCGTCGAGCCGGATGATGTCGCCTTCGCGGATCTTGGAGATCGGCCCGCCGTCCTTGGCTTCCGGCGTCATGTGGATCGCCGACGGCACCTTGCCCGACGCGCCCGACATGCGGCCGTCGGTGACGAGCGCCACGGTCTGGCCGCGATCCTGCAGAATGCCGAGTACGGTGGTCAGCTTGTGCAGTTCCGGCATGCCATTGGCCTTCGGGCCCTGGAAACGGACGACGGCGACGAAGTCACCCTCGAGCTTGCCCTCCTTGAAGGCTGTCTGCAGTTCGGACTGATCGTGGAAGATCTTGGCCGGAGCCTCGATGACATGGCGTTCCGGCTTGACGGCCGAGATCTTGATGACCGCCTTGCCAAGATTGCCGGTCAGCATCTTCAGGCCGCCGGAATGCTGGAACGGATGTTCGACGGTCGAAAGCACTTTCGGATCGTGGCTGTGTTCCGGCGCCGGTTCGCGGGCGACAGTGCCGTTCTCGCCGAGCTTGACGTCGATCGCATAGGCCTCGAGGCCCTGGCCAAAGACGGTGCGCACGTCGTCGTGCAACAGGCCGTGCTTGAGAAGCTGGCTGATCAGATAGCCCATGCCGCCGGCCGCGTGGAAATGGTTCACGTCGGCAAGGCCGTTCGGATAGACGCGGGCAAGCAGCGGGATGATGTCGGAAAGTTCCGAAATATCCTGCCATGTCAGCGCGATGCCGGCCGAACGCGCCATGGCGACCAGATGCATGGTGTGGTTGGTCGAGCCGCCGGTCGCATGCAGGCCGACGACGCCGTTGACGATCGAGCGTTCGTCGATCATTTCGCCGGCCGGCGTGAACTCGTTGCCAAGCGCCGTGATGGCCAGCGCCCGTTTGGTGGCTTCGCGGGTGAGCGCGTCGCGCAGCGGCGTGCCCGGATTGATGAAGGAGGCGCCGGGCAGGTGGAAGCCCATGATTTCCATCAGCATCTGGTTGGAGTTGGCCGTACCGTAGAAAGTACAGGTACCGGGACCGTGATAGGATTTCGATTCCGCTTCGAGCAGTTCGTCGCGGCCGATCTTGCCCTCGGCAAACAGCTGGCGCACGCGTGACTTTTCGTCGTTCGGCAGACCGGTGGTCATCGGACCGGCCGGGATGAAAACGGCAGGCAAGTGGCCGAAGGTCATGGCGGCGATCATCAGGCCGGGTACGATCTTGTCGCAAACGCCAAGATAGACGGTGCTGTCGAACATATTGTGCGACAGGCCGACACCCGCGGCCATGGCGATCAGGTCGCGAGAAAACAGCGACAGCTCCATTCCGGGCTGGCCTTGGGTAACACCGTCGCACATGGCCGGAACGCCGCCGGCCACCTGTGCCACGCCGCCGACTTCATGGGCTGCCTGACGGATCAGTGCCGGATAGGTTTCAAACGGCTGATGCGCGGAAAGCATATCGTTGTACGAGGTGATGATGCCAAGGTTCAGTACCTCGTCACCCGAAAGGGCGACCTTTTCCGAGGGGGAACAGACGGCAAAACCATGGGCAAGGTTGCCGCAGCCGAGAACCGATCGGTTGACGCGCTTGGATGCCGCCGAGCGAACGCGCGCCAGATAAGGCTCGCGATAGGGTTTGGAGCGTTCGACGATGCGGGCGGTGATCGCGGCAATGCGGCTGTCGGCGGACATGGCAATCCTGTTCCGGAGTGTTCGCCACTCCTGTGGTCTGCATGGTTTCGTTCATCCGGGTCTTGGGGCCCCGGATCTCGGGCTTGAAGCATGTCGCGCAAAAGTGTGCAGCGGTTTTGCGATAGCGACATGCATAAAATCAAAGACCTAAAGCGCAGGAAGCGATCCCCGGAGATCGCGACCCGCTTTAGGGTGCCCAGTAAATCTGAAGCGGGGAGGCGGCCCGGCGCAATATCGCCCGGATCGGCATCTCCGCCTCGTCACCGGGCGCTTCAGCCTTGGCAAGAACGTCCTTCTTGGCCGCTCCTTCGATATGGAGCACCAGAAGTCGGGCATCCTGAAGGCTGGAGAATGTAAATGTCAGGCGTGGTTCGCCAGCGCCTTCGGCTTCCATCGTCATCACGCCGCGTGGCGTGGCCAGATCCAGCGCTTCTGCAAGGCGCGATCCGCCCGGAAAGAACGAGGCCGTATGGCCGTCGCCGCCCATGCCGAGAATGACGACGTCGAAGGGACAGCCGATAGCGGCCGTCTGCTTGCTTACCGTGGCTGCTGCTTCTTCGGCGGTCGCCGTCGGATAAAAAAGCGGCTGAAAGATCGCCGAAGCGGCCGTTTCAATCAGCAGGTTGTCCTTGACGAGCTTCTCGTTCGAGCGGTCGCTGTCGGGAGCGACAAAGCGTTCGTCGACCAGCGTAACCGTCACATTCGGCCAGTCGAGCGCCTTGCCGGACAGGGCTTTGAAAAACGCCTTCGGCGTTGACCCGCCCGAGACGGCGATGCTGGCTGTGCCACGCGCGGCAACGGCTGCGGACAGCGCGGATGCCACGGCTTCGGCCAGGCCCTCTGCGAGGGCCGCGCCATTGTCGAATACATGCATCGCAGCCGTCATCCGCGTCAGCCCTCAGATCACTTCATGCCAGGTGCGGCCATCCCGCTCGATCAGCGCAATCGCCTGGCTCGGGCCCCAGGTGCCGGCCGTATAGGCCTGGACCTGCTGGTTAACCGCTTCCCAGGACTTGAGGATCGGATCGACCCAGCGCCATGCGGCCTCGACTTCGTCGCGGCGCATGAACAGCGTCTGGTTGTTGCGCACGACGTCGAGCAACAGACGCTCATAGGCATCGGCGCTGCGGGCGTTGAAGGCTTCGGCAAAGGTCATGTCGAGCGAGACGTTGCGCAGGCGCATGCCGCCCGGGCCTGGGTCCTTGATCATCAGCGACTGCTTGACGCCTTCGTCCGGCTGCAGCCGGATGATCAACTGGTTGGCGGCGATGCGGCCGGCCGCTTCATCGAAGATCGAATGCGGAATCGGCTTGAAGCTGACGACGATTTCCGACATACGGCCGGCCATGCGCTTGCCGGTGCGAATGTAGAAGGGGACACCTGCCCAGCGCCAGTTGCCGATCTCGGCCTTGATGGCGACGAAGGTTTCGGTGTTCGAGACGCCGCCTTCCAGTTCTTCAAGGTACCCCTTGACCGCGCCCCCGGCGGAAGCCCCCGCCTTGTACTGGCCGCGCACCGTCATTTTCTCGACATTGGCGGGTGTGATCGGCTTCAGCGCCCGCAGCACTTTCAGCTTCTCGTCGCGCACCGCCTCCGCGTTCATCGACGGCGGTACTTCCATGGCAACCAGGCAGAGAAGTTGCAGAATGTGGTTCTGCACCATGTCGCGCAGCGCGCCGGCCTTGTCGTAGTAACCGGCACGGCTTTCAAGTCCGACGGACTCGGCAACCGTGATCTGGATATGGTCGATATAGGCGGAGTTCCACAGCGGCTCGTACAGCGTATTGGCAAAGCGCAGCGCCATCAGGTTCTGTACGGTTTCCTTGCCGAGATAGTGGTCGATGCGGAAAATCTGCTCTTCCTTGAACACCTTGCCGATCGTGTCGTTGAGCTCAAGCGCGGAGGAGAGGTCGCGGCCGATCGGCTTTTCGACGACGATGCGGGTCATCTTGGTGATCAGTTTGTGATCACGGATCTTTTCGGAGATATCGCCGAAAATACCCGGAGCAACCGCAAGATAGAACGCGCGGACGCGCTCCTTGCCTTCGTCGAGCAGAGCCTTCAGCTTGTCCCAGCCCTGGTCCGATTTGGCATCGACGGAAATGTAATAGAGACGATCCGTAAAGGTCTTGACCTGGGCGTCATCATATTCGCCCTTTTTCAGATGTTCCTTCAGGGCGTCCGTGGCGAATTTACGATATTCTTCATGGCTGAGCGCGCTGCGCGAGGCCCCGATGATACGGGTCGGGTCGCTCAATTGGCCGTCAAGCTGGCGATGATAAAGGGCAGGAAGCAACTTGCGTTCTGCAAGGTCGCCGGTGCCTCCGAAAACCACATAGTCAAAGGGTTCCACAGGGATGATCTGGCTGCTCATGAGAAATCTCGATCTCGTTCTGGTCTGAGGAGTGTATAATCTAATCGATTTAAAAGCGCTAGAGTGCGGCGCAATAAAATGGATTTCGCTCGTGCAGAATTGCGCTTTTAGAATTTGTCGCGCAAGGCATACCAGCTGAGCGCAAGGAACAAAAGCACCGAGCGGAACCGCTGCCCGCCGGGAAAGGCCGGGATGTCCAGATCACGGAAAAGATCGAGGTCTGAGCGGTTTCCGGTAACCAGGTCGGCATAGAGCTTGCCACAGTAGTTTGACAGCATGACGCCATGGCCGGAATAACCGCCGATCGATGTGACGCCGGGCATGACCTCGCGCACGAAGGGTTGGCGCGGCATGGTGATGCCGACGGAGCCGCCCCAGGCATGCGTCATCTCGATATTTTCCAGCGACGGATAAATCTCGCTGATCTGCCGGCGGATATGGTCGGAAATGTCGCGCGGATTGTCCGCCGTATATGCCTCGCGGCCGCCGAACAGCAGCCGGCCGTCCTGCGACTTGCGGAAATAGCGCACGACGAAGCGCGAATCGGCAACCGCCTCGCCGCCGGGCAGGACATCGGGAAAATCGGTGAGGATTTTCGTGGCGCCGATGAAGGAGCGGATCGGCATGACATGACGCGCGGTCACCGGTTCGAGATTGCCGATATAACCGTTGCAGGCGATCAGCGCACGTTCGGCGCGGATCGTGCCCTTGTCTGTCTCGATACTGACCCGGCCACCGGCTTGGTTGATTTTCAGCGCCTTGGTCTGCTCGTGGAGTGAGGCACCTGCCAATGCGGCCTGCTTCGCCAGCCCGACCAGCAGTTTCATCGGCTGGATATGGCCGGTGCCGGTGTCGCGGATGCCGAACAGATAACGGTCAGACCCAAGTCGCGCGACGGTTTCGTCCCGCTCCATGAAGCTCTGGTGAGCGTAGCCGTATCGCGATGCGGCGATCTCGACGCTGTCGCGGTAGTCCTTCTCAAGACGTCTCTTGTGGCAGACGTTGAGTTGTCCCTTAACGTATTCGATATCGATGCCGTGCAAGGCAGAAAAATCGAGAAGATATTTCTTGGCGTCTTCGGCAAGATCGAACAGCGCCTTGGACCGCTCGAAACCGAGTGAATCCTCCAGCTCTTCCGGGGACCAGCGCTGGCCGGTGCCGAGCTGCCCGCCATTGCGGCCGGATGCGCCGTCGCCGAAGCGGCAGGCGTCGATCAGCGTCACGCGAACGCCCTTCAGGGCAAGATTATAGGCGGCCTGAAGGCCGGTGAAGCCGCCGCCGACGATCGCGACATCGGTGTCGATCGAACCGGAGAGTGCCGGATAGTCCGGCCGTTCCGGTACTTGTGCCTCATACCAGGAAATCCCGGGCGAGATCGGGCTTTGCCAGGGCATGGCCGCGCCTTTCCTGTCAGACATTGAGGAGCAGGTATTCGCGTTCCCAGGGGCTGATCACCTGCATGAAGGTTTCGAACTCGCCCCGCTTCACGCCGCCATAGATGGCGATGAATTCCGGGCTGAAGATCTCGGCGAGCGAAGGTTCCGATTCGAGCAGCGAGATGGCTTCCAGCAATCCTCGCGGCAGGTCGACCGTACCGCGATCCGCCGAAGCCTCTGCCGGCGGCGATGGCTCCAGCCCCTGCACGATGCCGAGATAGCCGCAGCCGAGCGAAGCGGCGAGCGCCAGATAGGGATTGGCGTCTGAACTCGGCAGCCGGTTTTCGACACGCCGGGCGGCAGGCTCTGACACGGGAACACGGAAAGCCGTCGTCCGGTTGTCGTAACCCCATGCATTGTTAACCGGCGCCGACATGTCCGGCGTCAGGCGGCGGTAGGAGTTCACATAGGGCGCCATCATCGACAGCGTCTTCGGCACGTATTTCTGCATGCCGCCGATGAAGGAGAAGAACTCTTTCGAGGCCGATCCATCCGCGTTTGAAAACAGGTTGCGCCCCGTATTGATCTCGACGATCGACTGATGGATATGCATGGCCGAGCCGGCCTGTCCTTGCATCGGCTTGGCCATGAAGGTCGCATATATGCCGTGCTTCAGCGCCGCCTCGCGGATCGTCCGCTTGAACATGAAGACCTGGTCGGCAAGCTCGATGGGATCGCCATGGCGAAGGTTGATTTCCAGCTGCGCCGGACCTTCTTCGTGGATCAGCGTGTCGATCTCCAGACCCTGCTTTTCCGAGAAATGATAGATGTCGTCGATGAGTTCGTCGAATTCGTTGACGCCCGCGATGGAATAGGCTTGTCCGCCCTGGATCGAGCGGCCGGAGCGGCCTTTGGGCGGATGCAGCGGATAGTCCGGATCGTCGTTCTTGGCGACGAGATAAAACTCGATCTCAGGCGCGACAACCGGCTTCCAGCCCTTCTTGCGATAAAGCTCCAGCACGTTCTTGAGAACGTTGCGCGGCGTATAGGGAACGTCTTCGCCTTGAGAGCCGGCAATGTCGCAGATAACCTGCGCCGTCGGGTCACTCTCCCAGGGGACGACAGAAAGGGTCGACAGATCGGGCACCAGCTTGATGTCGCTGTCGCGGCTGTCATAGCGGAATTCGCCGGTTTCCTCCGGGTACTCTCCCGAAATCGTATGGCGGTAGATCGCGGATGGCAGGGCCAGCGACGTATTGGACGTGAACTTGGAGGACGGCATCATCTTGCCGCGCGGCACGCCGGCGATATCGGGCGTGATGCATTCGATGTCCTCGATGCCGCGGATTTTCAGCCAATCGGCGGCCTCTTTCCAGGTCTTCACTCCTCTTGGAGCTTGCAGTGCGGCGGGTATTTTTACGCTCTTAACGGTCCTTGCAGTTGGTTGGGCAGCATTTCTTCTGACAGGCATAAATCACCGGTTTTGGGTTCGGATAGGTCATCATAGCCACAGTTTGGCAATTGGCTAGGGTGAAAACCGGGACTTTCCATCCCGTACAGGCTGTATTTGCGGTCATAGAGAAGGCGCGGCAATTGACTTTGACGCCGCCGCCTTCGAAAGGAAACGGAAACAGGAACGGATGTCTTGGCTGAGCAATATGACGTGGTGATAATCGGGGCAGGGGCCGCCGGCATGATGGCGGCGATCGAGGCGGGCAAGCGCGGCCGCCGTGTCGTCGTGCTCGATCACGCCAAGGCCCCCGGCGAGAAAATCCGCATTTCCGGTGGTGGGCGCTGCAACTTCACCAATATCCACGCGAGCCCGAAGAACTTCCTCTCCGCCAACCCGCATTTCTGCAAGTCGGCCCTGGCGCGCTATACGCCGCAGGATTTTGTAAGCCTTGTCGACAGCCACGGCATCGCCTGGCACGAAAAGACGCTTGGCCAGCTGTTTTGTGATGACAGCGCCAAGGATATCATCCGCATGCTTCTGACGGAGATGAAGGATGCCCGCGCGGTGCTGCGTCTGGGCGCGCAGATACAGTCGGTCGAAAAAACGCTTTCCGGATTTCGGGTCGTCACCGCGGACGGCATGATCGACTGTTCTTCCCTGGTCATCGCGAGCGGCGGCAAGTCGATCCCGAAGATGGGGGCGACGGGTTTCGCCTACAGGATTGCCGAACAATTCGGCCTGCCGCTGATCGAGACCCGCCCCGCGCTGGTGCCGTTGACTCTGGATCCGGCGCAACTGGAGAGCCTGAGTCTGCTTGCCGGCGTTGCCGTCGATGCCGAAGCGCGCTCGGGCAAGGCCGCGTTCGAGGAAGCGGTGCTGATCACCCATCGCGGCTTGAGCGGCCCAGCCATCCTGCAGATATCGTCCTATTGGCGTGAAGGCGGCGACATCCGTCTTGGCTTGTTGCCGCGCGTGGATATAGCTGCCCTCCTGAAGGCTGCGCGCCGGGAAAACGGACGTCAGGCTTTGCAGACGGCACTCGCAGAATCGTTGCCGAAGAGGTTGGCGCAGTTCTTTACCGAGACTGCCGGCTTCAGCAACCGGCCGCTCGCCGATCTCTCCGACAAGGGCATCGATGCCTTCTGTCTCGGCATCAAGGACTGGACCATCACTCCGGCCGGCTCGGAGGGCTACCGCACCGCGGAAGTGACACTCGGCGGTGTCGATACCAGGGCGCTCGATTCCCGCAGCATGCAGGCGCGGGATGTGCCCGGCCTCTATTTCATCGGCGAATGTGTCGATGTCACCGGCTGGCTCGGCGGGTATAACTTCCAATGGGCCTGGGCATCGGGCTTCTCCGCGGGGCAGACAGTATAACGGGCGCAAAAGACCCGGTTGGTCTTCAGTCATTGTTAAGACATCTGGCGGAACCTGTCTCATAAGCTGGCACAACGGCCTCGCGATGCGGAAAAGACGGTTCTTTTCGAAAAATGTTTCAGAAAAGTGACATTTTTTCTCTATTGCGAGCGGTTGCAACATGAAGTGGGCTGGCGGTCCGGATCATCCGGGTCTATTGTTGCTTTGGTCGAAAGGACATGATGCCATGAACCAGTCACGCAGCCGTTCCACAGCCCGCGCTATCGCCATTGCGAAAACTGACGAGAGCAACGCGCGAAAGTCTCTTCTGATCCGCGCGTCCGTGATCGCCGTTTGCGCCCTCGCAGCGCTCACGGCACTGCCTTCCTTCTGGTCCTTCTGACGCCCCAGATATTTCCTGAGTATAGCTGTCGCCGACGGCTTTGTGCCGGGCATTGAGCGGACGGCATTTTTTGCCCGTTTTGCGGGGCCGCGGTGTCGTTCTTTATCCTGTCTTCGCCCGCCGTGCCTGAAACGATTTAGGTCGCATTTATTCAAATATTAATCGTTGCCGTTGAAGAATGTGCTGCAACGGAGTCTGCCATGATCTTGCCTCGGAAACGCGGCGGGTCATGCAATGAATGCCTGGCAGGCTGGCGGCGATGCGCCGTATGGTTTTCGATCAAATCACCAGCTTGTTGACGCACCGGGGAAGCCTGTCAGGGCTCGAGGAGGGGCGATGCAGGCTGCGAGCCAAGGTGCGTTCATGTTCATCGACAAGATTCTTGCCCGCTTCAAAATCCAGACCAAGGTGCTGTTGTTCATCCTGCCCTTCGTCGTCAGCATCTGCGCCGTCGGTATCACCGGGCTCTATGCGTCCGGATTGCTGCAGGGCCGGATGGAAATATCGAACAGCGTTCTCCAGTCGCTGAGCGGCTTCAAGGATGTTTATGCCGGCATGAACAGTTTCCTTCAGAATACGTCGGAAGCAACCCGGCAGGCAGTTGTCGAGAAGCTGCAAGCGCAGCAGACCGTGCTGTCGGACACGCTGACGCAGGTGAATGACGAGGAAGGCCGCCGGCAGTTGCAGGAAGCCGTTGATGGAAGCACCAAGATCGGTGATCGCGTCGGCCAGCTCTGGACACTTTACGAACAAGAGGTCGCACTTCGCAAATCCATTTCTGCGAGCCTTGGAAGCTTGCTCGGCGAGCAGATGAAAGTGCTTGAGGAAGCAACCAAGATGGAACGTGTCGTCCGCAAGGACGAAGAGGCGGCAAAATCGATCCTGCGCGAAGCCGATCGGCTGACGTCGTCGAGCGATACACTCGTTGCCTTCATGTCAGCCTTTGCCAAGGCTGCGACGCCGGAAGACAAGATCAAGCTTGTCAGTTCCTCCTATGGCGACCTGACCAAGGTCCAGCGCAAGATCACATCGGGCCTGCCGGCAAACCAGAAGGCCGTCGCCGAAACCTTCAAGACGACGGTCGCCGAGATCAAGGCGCTGATCGACACAGGCGACCTCAGCGAGGACAATGCGACCGCGATCGGTCGCCTGGTTGCCCGCTTCCGACAGAACAGCATCCAGCTGCAAACCGCCGCCACCGTGAAGATGCGTGACGCCACCGCGACCTTCGGAAAACTGGACGGGCCTCTGGTCAAGGCCGGTGCCGTGCTGACCGACACGCGCAAGCTGGTCAATTCCGTCTATTCCATCCGCATTGCCGCCGCGAGTTTCCTTGAAAAATCCGACGAGGACGGCCGCAAGCGCCTTGCTCGCGAATTCTCGATCATGGGCCAGGACGTTCAGAGCCTGGCCGGGACTGCCGGCGATTTGAAATTCTTTTCGGATCTTGTGGGATCGCTGAATCCGATCATCGAAAAGATGAACACGGACAGCGCGGCTCTTGTCGATATCAGCAAGAAGCGCGGCGAAGAGTTTTCCGCCGCTGCTGCCGAAATCGATCACATCTGGGGCCAGCTGACGGCCTTTGCCGAAGGCCAGAAGACGACAGCTTCGGTCGAGCGCGACAAGGCCAACCAGGTTTCCGTATTCGCGACGGTCATCGGCATCCTGATCGCGCTTCTGGCCGGCGGCGCGCTGGTGCTGACGCTGAAAGGCCCGATCGGTCAGATCACCGCTGCCATGCGCCGTCTTGCCGATGGCGCGCTCGACACCTCGATCGACGGCGGCGCCCGCCGCGATGAAATCGGCGACATGGCCCGGGCGCTCGGCGTCTTCAAGGAAAATGCTCTTTCCAAAGTCCGCATCGAAGCGGAAAGCGAAGAGCAGCGTGCGCAGGCAGAAGCGGAACGCACACGCAACGACACAGAAAAGCGCGCGCTCGACAGCCAGATCGATTTCGCCGTCAGCCAGCTCGCCGCCGGTCTCGGCCGCCTGGCGAGAGGCGACCTGTCAGAACAGATCGAGACGCCGTTCACCGGCCGCCTCGAGCAGTTGCGCATGGACTTCAACGGTTCGCTGATCCGCCTGCAGGATACGCTGCTGCAGATCCGCAACAACGCCCTGTCGATCCAGCGCAGCGGCAACGACATGCATGCCTCGGCGGATTCGCTGTCGAAGCGCACCGAGGCGCAAGCGGCGTCGCTGGAGGAAACGGCGGCAGCTGTCGATGAGATCACCGTCACGGTTCGTTCGTCTGCCGAGCGGGCGCACGAGGCCAATGTCGCAGTCACCCACACCAAGAAGAGCGCCGACAGTTCCGCAGTCGTCGTCAGCAACGCCATTGCCGCCATGGGCCGCATCGAGGATGCGTCACGCCAGATCGAGCAGATCATCGAAGTCATCGACGAGATCGCCTTCCAGACCAATCTTCTGGCGCTCAATGCCGGTATCGAGGCCGCGCGTGCCGGCGATGCGGGCAAGGGGTTTGCCGTCGTTGCCCAGGAAGTGCGCGAACTGGCCCAGCGCTCCGCCGGCGCCGCCCGCGAGATCAAGGGATTGATCAACAAGTCGACCAACGAGGTGAATTCCGGTTCGCAACTGGTTCAGGAGACCGGCGCCGTGCTGGCCTCGATCAGCCAGCAGATCGTCTCCGTCAGCAACCATGTCGAAATGATCGCCACTGCCAGCCGCGATCAGGCCGCTGCCCTGCACGAGGTCAATGGTTCGGTCAACCAGATGGACCAGATGACCCAGCAGAACGCCATCATGGTCGATCAGGCGACCAACGCCAGCCGCGAACTTGCCAACCAGGCCGATACGCTGATGATGCTGGTCGAGCAGTTCCGCCTGGAGCCGGTCAGCACCGGGCGTCAGGCCAATCGCGCCGCCTGATCAACAATTGAAGACAACCTCGATGCCCGGTCCTCGCGCCGGGCATTTTTATTTCTATAAAATCGTAGCTGGATCGTATCGAAACCCCGGAAATTGCAAGGTTTTCTCACTGTTTTTTAAGCCTTCTAAATTAGAAAGATTATGACTCTTTTCCGTACGAAGGACATGCGATGTTCCGGCTTTTCCGATCCTCAGTCGTCTCCCAGCTTGTCGCTATCACGCTGGGGCTGATCTTTCTCAGCACCGCGACGATCGTCGGCGTCATGCACTATAATTTGCGCACGTATGTGATGGCGGATGCGACCATGGACGCCCGCGACGCGAGCCGCGCGATGGCGGTCCTCTACAGCATGAAGGTGCCGGATGCGACGATCGCGGTGAAGGACGGAACGCTCGCAAGCGTCACCGAAGACAAGATGGCAACGCTTCCCGACCACGATCTTGTCGACCGCACCGCCCAGACGATTGGCGGCGTGGCGACGATCTTCGAGAAACAGGGCAGCGACTACGTCCGCATTTCGACGAACGTGAAAAAGGAAAATGGCGACCGCGCCGTCGGCACCAAGCTTGCTGCCGACCATCCGGCGCAGGCATTCCTGGCCAAGGGCGAAGCCTATTACGGGCCGGCCGTGCTGTTCGGACGCGACTACATCACCGGTTATTTCCCGGTGAAAAACGCATCCGGCACCAATGTCGGCATGTTGTTCATCGGCATCCCCACAGAGGTTTACTTCAGTAAGATCAACTATTTGCAGTATCTGATCCTGGCGATTGGCATCGGTGTGATGATCGTCGTCGGCCT
The DNA here is from genome assembly GCF_017873135.1 of Rhizobium herbae. GTDB lineage: Bacteria > Pseudomonadota > Alphaproteobacteria > Rhizobiales > Rhizobiaceae > Pararhizobium > Pararhizobium herbae. Next base: position 164,386 of record NZ_JAGGJV010000012.1, read on the forward strand.
GCTGGCCTACGCCGCGATCCGTGCATCCATCCGGCCGCTCGGCATTCTGACAGGCTCGGTCGAGACCATTTCCTCCGGCAAGCTGGATATTTCCGTTCCCTATCTCGACAAGAAGGACGAGTTCGGCGGCATTGCCCGCGCGCTCGCCGTCTTCCGGGAAAATGCGCTGGCGAAGCGCCAGATGGAAATCGAAAGCGAAAATCGCCGCCTTGAAACGGACGAGGAGCGCGCTCGCCACGACCTTGAAAAGCGCGAAACAGATCGTGAGATCGATTTTGCCGTGAACGCCATTGCAGCCGGCCTCGGACGCCTCTCGCAGGGCGACCTCACACAGCAGATCGACACGCCGTTTACCGGTCGCCTCGAACAGCTGCGGACCGACTTCAACGGTTCGGTCACCCGTCTGCAGGAAACGCTCGTCCATATCCGCGACAATGCCCAGGCCATCCAGCACAACGGCAGCCGCATGCTGTCGTCGGCCGATGCGCTTTCCAAGCGCACTGAAGCGCAGGCCGCATCGCTGGAGGAAACCGCAGCCGCCGTCGAGGAGATCACGGTTACCGTCAAATCCTCGTCCGGACGGGCGCAGGAAACCAACCGCGCGGTTGCCGAAACCAAGAAAAGCGCCGACAGTTCGGCAAGCGTCGTCTCGAACGCGATTGCCGCCATGGGCCGGATCGAGGACGCGTCACGTCAGATCGAGCAGATTATCGAGGTCATCGACGACATCGCCTTCCAGACCAACCTTCTGGCGCTGAACGCCGGCATCGAGGCCGCACGCGCCGGCGATGCGGGCAAGGGTTTTGCGGTCGTTGCCCAGGAAGTGCGGGAATTGGCACAGCGTTCGGCCAATGCCGCCAAGGAGATCAAGACGCTGATCGACAAGTCGACCAGCGAAGTCAGCACCGGCTCGGCGCTGGTGCAGGAGACGGGTGCCGTACTCGCTTCGATCAGCAAGCAGATCGTCGCCATCAGCCAGCATGTCGAGATGATCGCTACCGCCAGCAGAGACCAGTCGGCGGCCCTGCAGGAGGTCAACGGTTCGGTCAACCAGATGGACCAGATGACCCAGCAGAATGCTTCCATGGTCGCCGAGACGACAAATGCCAGCCGCGAACTGGCAGGCGAGGCCGATATGCTGATGACGCTGGTGGAGCAGTTCCGGCTGGAGCAGGGCAATACTTCCCGCCAGATCAGCCGCGCCGCCTGAGCACTGACAGTCGAAAACGAGACAAAGACCCGGCGATCACCAAAGCGGTGGCCGCCGGGTCTCTTCTTTTGATGGATTATTGAATCCAGCGCAGGCAAAGCAGTCGCAGGCCCGCCGAAAGCCTGCCGGGGAGGCGGCTCCGGTTGCGCAGTTCTTCGAATTCATGCGTCTTGCGCGCGTCTTTCGACAGTATCTCCGCCAACAGCACTATTCCCATCATTTCCGGCATAGCAGGTCTCCTTCGGCAACAGAAAGCCGATGCCGGACCCGATGTCCTGCACTATCAACTTCCTTCAATCTGGGATGAGGAGGCGGCATGGCCGCGCTCCGTTCGCATTTTCAATCTATGCTTCGAAAATTCGTTTATAAACGGAAGAAACTGGTATATGTTTTTCATTGATGAAAGATATAACCTGGGATGCCTATCAGATATTTCTGGCTGTTGCGCGCCATGGCGGCCTGACTGGCGCGGCGCAGGCGAGCGGCCTCAGTCCGGCCACGGTCGGCCGCCGCGTCCTTGATCTCGAACAGGGGATCGGTCGGCAGCTCTTTCTGCGCAGCCAGACCGGCTACCGGTTGACCGCCGACGGGCAGGCACTGTTCGAGCAATTGCAGGCGATGGATGCGGTCGTCCGTAAGGTGGACGTCTGGCGGCAGGAGGCGCACGGTTCCTCCGTGGTGCGCCTGATGGCCGGCACCTGGGGCACATGGCTGATCTGCGAGAACATCCAGGCGATCCGCAGCGACCGTGACGGGTTCAGGCTCGATATGTCCGTTTCCGAGCGCCGGGCAACGCTTGCCCACCGTGAGCATGATATCGGCATCCGCGCGGTGGTGCCCGACGAGCCGCATCTTGCCCGTCGCCACGCAGGCGAGGTTGCCTATGCCGCCTATCGCCAGCGCAATGCACCGGACGGGCTGGCGGCCTCGTGGCTCGCCGTGTCCGATGAGGATGCGATATCGCCCTATTTGCGCTGGCCGCATGAGAATACAGGCGCGTCGATCGCCGTCATCGTCAGCCGGCCGCGTTCGTTGCTCGATCTGGCCCGCGCAGGCGCAGGGCAGGCGGTGCTGCCCTGTTTCGTCGGTGATCTCGATCCAGGGCTGGAGCGGGTCGGCGACGAGTTGAAGACCCTGCGCCACGCGCAATGGATCATCACCAACAGCGAGGATCGCCACCGCCGTGACATCCACACGGTTTCCGAACGGCTGTTCCGGCTGTTGAAAAGCCATTCCGACCTCATTGCCGGAAAGCGGCCGAGCCGCACGGTCTGACCTTCCATTGGTGAAGTCTGTTTCCTACGACACAGCCTGTCCGAGTGTTTTCCCTTAGAACAGACGGATCGCTTCGATCTGCCCTGAAGGGAATGCGCCATGCGGTTCAGCTTGCTCAACAATATCGCCGATACGATCTGGTGGGACAATCTGCGCGGCACCGACGATGCCGACATGATCGAGATCGGTTTCGGCAATGATACGGTCAGCGCCATGACCGGCGACGATGTTATTTGGGACAAGGACGGCGCCCAGAGTGAAGACATCTGGCTGGGCAGCGACGACAGGATTTTCGGCGATTATGGCAACGACCTGATCTTCGGCGGCTGGGGCTCGGACCTGATCAATGGTGGCATGGGTCGCGATACGCTCGACTATCGTTACAGCCGTGCCGCCGTGGTAGTCGACCTGATCAATGGGGAAGGCCGGGGCGGGGATGATTCCGCTTCCAAGGGAGACACGATCATCAGCATCGAGGAAGTCCATGGGTCGAGATTTGGGGACACGATGATCTCGAAGACCAACCAGAAACTGTTTGGCGACGAGGGCAATGACAGGCTGACGGGCGGCACGGCGTCATCGGAACTTTTCGGCGGCGCCGGCGACGACTATTTCGTCGTTCTCTCGGCCAGCAACAGCACCGAGGGTGGTGGCGGTTTCGATACGGTGGATTTTCATGGCCTGACCTATGGCGTGGCCATCGGCTACACCGCGACGCGGGCTGTTGCCAATGCGATCGGTGCGCGCTTGGCCGGCGCCGGCGGGGAAAAGGTTATCGGCACCAGCTTTGCCGACTATATCCATCTCGGAGCCCTGTCCTTTGACCCGCATGCGGTCAACGGCATGGAAGGGAATGACACGATTCGCGGCGGCGGTGGCGATGACGTCTTCAATGGCGGTATCGGGGACGACGTGCTTCTGGGAGGCTCCGGCAACGATACCCTGCATGGTGATGCAGGCAATGACAGACTTGAGGGAGAGTACGGCGACAATCGCATGTTCGGCGATGCAGGCAATGACATACTGATCGATGGTTATGGTACTGACGTCATGAATGGTGGTGCCGGGAACGACCGGCTGGAGGTGACTTTCGGCGAGGATGTGCTGACGGGCGGCGCCGGCGTTGATCTCTTCGTCTTCAACGACTCCACACAGTTCTACGCTAATCCTATCATCACCGATTTCAGCCGCACCTACGACAAGATCGATCTGTCTGCGATTGATTCTGTCCGCGGTGTCTCGGGAAACCAGACCTTCGTTTTTGATCGCACCGATTCCGGCTCCATCGGCACCGTGCATTCCGAGATCGTCGGCGACAAAACCATCATTACCACGGTGGTAGGCGAATCCTACGGCTATGTATCGGACATGGAAATCACGCTCAACGGCCGTTTCGTGCTGAGCGCCGTGGACTTCATCCTTTAACGCTTTGCCTCAACGGAAAACCCGGCGGACCTTGATCCGCCGGGTTTTCAGGGTCGCGGCCGCTCTTCCCTTCAGCCGCGTCCCTGCGTGACGATGACGGGGATCAGCAGGTCGCCCCAGTTGCCCTCGCCGCCGTGATGCCGGGCCGAGCGGACGAGTTCGACGGAAACGCCGGCATCCACCGCCTTCATGACGGCCTGGTTGAGCCGGTGCAGGTCGTTGGCGACCATGCGGATCATCGCCTGCTGTTCCGGTGTCATGGCCGAAGATTGTTCCTCGGCCCGTTCCTTGACGTGCGTCTTGATAGGGGTCTGGACTGTCATGGCATTTCTCCTCTTCTACGGGGTTCTTGAAAGGGCACTTCGGTCCCCTCCCGGCGTTCAGAACGGAGGGAGGGGAGTGTGTTACTCCGCCGCCGGGCGGAATTGCTCGTGTTCGGTCGATTCATGCATGGCAGTCGTCGAAGACTTGCCGCCGGATATCGCCATCGACACGGCGTCGAAATAACCGGTGCCGACTTCGCGCTGGTGCTTGGTCGCGGTGTACCCGTTGATCTCGGCGGCGAATTCCGCTTCCTGAAGCTCGGAATAGGCGGTCATCTGCCGGTCCTTGTAGCCGCGGGCAAGCTCGAACATGCCGAAGTTCAGCTGGTGGAAGCCGGCGAGCGTGATGAACTGGAACTTGTAGCCCATGGCGCCCAGCTCGCGCTGGAACTTGGCGATCGTCGCGTCATCGAGGTTTTTCTTCCAGTTGAACGACGGCGAGCAATTGTAGGCGAGCTTCTTGCCCGGATGGACCTTGTGTACCGCCTCGGCGAACTTGCGGGCCTGTTCGAGATCCGGCTTGCCGGTCTCCATCCAGATCAGGTCGCAAGAGGGTGCATAGGCGATGGCGCGGGCGATGCAGGGCTCGATGCCGTTCTTGACCTGGTAGAAGCCTTCCGTGGTCCGGCCGGCATCGTAATCGACGAAGGGCTGGTCGCGTTCGTCGATGTCCGAGGTCAGGAGCTTGGCTGCCTCGGCGTCCGTGCGGGCGATGATCAGGGTCGGCGTGCCCATGACGTCGGCGGCGAGACGCGCGGCGTTCAAGTTGCGGATGTGCGCGGCCGTCGGGATCAGAACCTTGCCGCCGAGATGGCCGCACTTCTTTTCCGATGCCAGCTGGTCCTCGTAATGGACGCCGGCAGCACCGGCCTCGATGAAGGCTTTCATGATCTCGAAGGCATTGAGCGGTCCGCCGAAACCAGCTTCCGCATCGGCGACGATCGGCGCAAACCAGGTATCGACCGAAAGGCCCTTGCCTTCCGAGGTTTCGATCTGGTCTGCACGCTGGAGCGTGCGGTTGATGCGCTTTGCAAGCTCCGGCGCGGCATTGGCCGGGTAAAGCGATTGGTCGGGATACATCGACGACGCGGTGTTCGCATCGGCTGCGACCTGCCAGCCGGAGAGGTAGATCGCCTTCAAGCCGGCGCGGACCTGCTGCATGGCCTGATTGCCCGTCATCGCACCCAGCGCATTGACGAAACCCTCCTCGTGGATCAGCTGCCACAGCCGGTTCGCACCCATTTCGGCAAGCGTATGCCGGATCTGGACGGAGCCGCGCAGACGCTTGACGTCATCCGCGGTGTAGGGGCGCTCGATACCGTCGAAACGGCCCTGTGGTGCACCGGGAACAATATTGTAAAAATCAGTCATAAGTATCCTCCTGCAGTTTCCTGAACGTCATTCAACTTTGGTTTAATGTCCGTTCAATCGTCGATCTGATGTAATTTGTTTTACAGTGCGACGCACAAAGGTGCCAGAACAAACGGATTATTGCTTCTGTTAAAAGGGTTATCATGTCTTGTCTTTTACAAGAGGTTTCTGTAATTCTGTAAATTATGTAAATTTCCGTTTCGGTATAAAATTGTAAAAGGCATGACAAATGGCTGAAAACAAGATTTTTGCCGGCGCCCGTGTGCGGCGGATCCGCAACGGCCTGTCGCTCACCCAGACGGCCATGGCCGAGGCGCTGGGCATATCGCCGTCCTATCTCAACCTGATCGAGCGCAATCAGCGGCCATTGACGGTGCAATTGCTCCTGAAGCTTGCCTCGGTCTACAAGGTCGATCTCGACGAATTGCAGGGCGAGGCCTCCGGCAGCGTCACGCAATTGCGCGAGATATTCGCCGACCCGCTGCTGTCAGGCGAACTGCCGGGCGATCAGGAACTGATCGAGGTGGCGGAGGCGGCGCCCAATGCTGCGATGGGTATCCTCAAGCTCTATCGCGCCTATCGCGAGCAATCGTCGCGGCTGAAGGACCTGAGCGCGCTTTTGTCGGATCAGGGTCATATGGCGGCGCTGTCCGATGCGCGCCTGCCCATGGACGAGGTGCGCGACATCTTCGAAAATCGCCCACATTATTTTGCGCGCATCGATGAGGCCGCGGAAGCGTTCCATACGCAGCTTGCGCCTGGCGACGATCTTGCCGGGGCGCTGAAGACCTGGCTGCGCAAGGAACATGGCCTGACTGTTCGGGCGCTGCCGGTGCATGTCATGCCGGACCTGCGCCGCCGCTTCGATCGCCATTCGATGCGGCTGTTTTTATCCGAAAGGCTGTCGGCGCAGGACCAGTTGCGCGAAATCGCCATGGAGGCTGCCCAGATTGCCCTTCCGGAAGCAATCGCAGCCGATCTCGAACAGCTGGCCTTTTCGACCGGCGAAGCGCGGCGCATCGGCCGCTTCGAACTTGCGCGTTATGCCGCCCATGCGATCATGATGCCCTATGGTGCTTTTCTGGCGGCGGCTCAGAGGGCGAAATACGATATCGATGTCGTGAGTGCCCGTTTCCAGGTCTCCTTCGAGCAGGCGGCAAACAGGCTGGTGACGCTGCAGCGCCCGGGGGCTTCGGGGCTGGCGTTTTTCCTGATGGAAATCGACCAGGCTGGACACCGCCTGCGCAAATCCGGCGCGCAGGGTTTTCCGCGGGCGCGCTTCGGCGGCCACTGTCCGAAGCTCAATATCCATGCAGCCTTCTCGCAGACCGGCCAGGTTCTGGTGGACCGCGTTGAGGTCTTCGGGGGCGGGGAATTTCTCGTCGTCGCCAGAACGGTCGAAGGTCCGCGTGCCGGGTTTCAGGAGCGCATTCGGCGTACGGCGATCCTTGTCGGTTGCGACGCGGCCCATGCCACGGAAACCGTCTACGGCGAGGCGCCGCTTATGACCGTTGCCGGCGGCACGGCCTGTCGGCTCTGCGAACGGCGGGGCTGTCTTGCCCGAGCCGAACCGCCGGTCACCCGGCCGCTCGGGCTTGACGAGATGGTAACGGGCCTGAGTGCGTTTGATTTTCAGTAGCTGCGGTTTTTCAGTAGCTGACCGGGTGATGGGCTGGCAACAGCGGTGCGTTGGGAGCAAAGCATTCCGAAGCAAGGCCTGTCGTGTAGCCGCGCGTGATATGCGCCCGGCTGGCGTAGTCGGGGTTTTGCATCAGCGCTGCATGCAGTTCCGGCAGATTGTAATAGGGCACGCCCGGATAGAGGTGATGTTCCAGGTGATAGTTGATGTTGTGGGGTGCAAAGAACAGCTTTTCCCACATGTAAGGGTAGACCGTGCGCGAGCTGCCGAGCTCGTCTGAATAGTCCATGCTGCCGAAATGCTCGGCGACGCTGCGCACATAGAGGAACAGGCAGAAGAAGGTGAAGAACGGCACCAGCCAATAGAGCGTGAAATCCGTCCACAGGCCGAACACCGAGAACACGATCGCTGCTGCGACATAAAAACTGACCCGCAGGATTTTGTAGGTCCGGGTCGAGCGGTCGTGCTTGGCGATGCGCTTGGCCATATGGAGTATATCGCGCACCGAATTCACCGCCACCAGATAGCCGAGCAGTTGCACCACGCCGCGCCAGAGCTTCTGCGGGAAGGTGAATTGCGTCATGCCAAGCTTGGAGACCCAGTCCGGATCGCCCTCGGTGTTGGTGTGCTGGTGATGGGCAAGATGGTTCATCCGGTAGCCATCGACGGTCGCCATGATCGGCCAGGCGAGCAGCAGGTCGCTCAGCCAGTCGCTCGCCTTGCGGTTCTTGATGATGCGGTAGTGGGCCGCCTCATGCATCAGGCAGCCGAAGGCATGCATGCGGCCGGCGATAACAAGCACGGCAGCGAGATAGGCGAGCGGATGCTGCATGTATTTGCTGAAGGCGATGGCGGCGGCGATCAGTGCCCAGTCGAAACCGATGGCAAGAAGCGTCCGGTGGGATTGCAGCACCGATAGCCGCTTCAATTCCCGCGGATCGATCCGCGGCGACTTCACGCTCATGATGGCCAACTCCGAAACGCATATCTGTTGCAGTGCAAAATCGCATCCCGGGCATGGTTAAGCAATCGTAAATGCCATGCTTAACGATCGATTTGAAGTTATGGTTAATCCAGGCTGAGCGCGGGATTGCTCCTGTTGTCGGGAGATCGTGCCGCACTGAAAAGATTCGGCTTTTGCCAGTGACCGCTAAAATTTGAGAAGCCATCGAATGCGCAGGCGCGAGCTTTAAAAGCGCTTGTGGTTGTTGGAAAACATGCCTAACTTCCAAACGCGCATACGGAGGGACAGACAGGCAGGCGACGGCGGCGTGCCTGGACTGACCCGAAAAAAATCAAGGGGAATTCCATGTCGCGAAAGATTGCCACCGCGTTTGCCGCGTTGATCCTCAGTGGATCCGCAACGATTGCCACCGCGCAGGAGCGCGTCGTCAACGTCTACAACTGGTCCGACTATATCGATGCCAGCATTCTCGAAGACTTCACCAAGGAAACCGGCATCAAGGTCGTTTATGACGTCTTCGATTCCAACGAAATTCTTGAAACCAAGCTTCTCGCAGGCGGCACCGGCTACGACGTTGTGGTGCCGACGGCCAGCTTCCTGCAGCGCCAGATCGCGGCGGGCGTCTTCCAGAAGCTCGACAAGTCGAAGCTGCCGAACATCTCCAACATGTGGGACGTGATTTCCGATCGCATCCAGAAATACGATCCCGGCAACGAATATGCCGTCGACTACATGTGGGGCACCACCGGCATCGGCTACAATGTCGAGAAGGTGAAGCAGATCCTTGGAACCGACGAGCCACCGACCTGGGATGTGATCTTCAAGCCGGAAGTTGCCGCGAAGTTCAAGGATTGCGGCATTCACATCCTCGATTCCGCTTCCGACGTTCTGCCTTCGGCCCTGGCTTATCTTGGTCTCGATCCCGACAGCCGCACCCCGGACGACCTGAAGAAGGCGGAAGAGTTGCTGACGTCCATCCGCCCCTATGTCCGCAAGTTCCATTCGTCGGAATATATCAACGCACTGGCCAACGGCGATATCTGCCTTGCCGTCGGTTATTCGGGCGACGTGTTCCAGGCGCGCGATCGTGCCGCCGAGGCGAAAGCCGGCGTCACGGTGAACTATGTCATCCCGCCAACCGGCGCGCAGATGTGGTTCGATGTCATGGCCATCCCGGCCGACGCGCCGCATGTCGCCGAGGCGCATGAGTTCCTGAACTATATGATGAAGCCGGAAGTGGTCGCCAAGGCGTCGAACGTCGTGTTCTATGCCAACGGCAACAAGGCCTCGCAGCAGTTTGTCGACAAGGAAGTGCTCGACGATACCGCGATCTATCCCACACCCGAGGTCCTGGCGAAACTCTTCACGGTCACGCCCTATGACGCCAAATCGCAGCGTCTGGTGACGCGGCTGTGGACCAAGGTGGTCACCGGCCAGTAAGTCAAAAACAATTGCCCGGACCTGAAATCCGGGCAATTTTCTTTTGCGGCGCTGGGGAAGGCGCCGTTTGTGCAAGTCATTCGGGGATAGATGATGAAGTCACTTGGCAGTATCCGGCGTTCCTTTGCTCCATGGGCAGACCCCACATCCATACCGTTCATCGCGGTGAAGAACGTCACCAAGAAGTTCGGCGATTTCGTCGCTGTCGATGATCTGTCGCTGAATATCTATCCCCGTGAATTCTTCGCGCTGCTCGGCGCGTCGGGCTGCGGCAAGTCAACGCTGCTGCGTATGCTCGCCGGCTTCGAACAGCCGACCTCGGGCGAAATCGTCCTCGACGGACAGAGCCTTGCCGGCATTCCGCCCTACAAGCGGCCGGTCAACATGATGTTCCAGTCCTATGCGCTGTTTCCGCATATGACGGTCGAGAACAACATCGCCTTCGGTCTGAAGCAGGATGGTATGCCCAAGGCCGATATCGCCGAGCGCGTCGACCAGATGCTGAAGCTGGTCAAGCTCGACAAATTCGCCAAGCGCAAGCCGCACCAGTTGTCCGGCGGCCAGCGCCAGCGCGTGGCGCTTGCCCGCTCGCTTGCCAAGCGGCCGAAGGTGCTGTTGCTTGATGAGCCGCTCGGCGCGCTCGACAAGAAGCTGCGCGAGGAAACCCAGTTCGAACTGATGGACCTGCAGCAGGAACTCGGCCTGACCTTTGTCGTCGTCACGCATGACCAGGAAGAGGCGATGACCATGGCCGACCGCATCGCCGTCATGGCGCACGGCAAGGTGGTTCAGGTCGCCACCCCGCCGGAAATCTATGAGGCGCCGAATTCGCGCTTCGTGGCTGATTTCATCGGTGACGTGAACATTTTTGACGGCACCGTTTCTGCCGTCGGCAATGGCACAATCGAGATTGCAACGGAAACCGGCTTCACGGTTCGCGTCGCCTCGACCGAGCCGCCGGCCGTCGGCGCCAAGGCCGGCTTTGCCGTTCGTCCGGAAAAAATCCGCGTCGGCCGCGACCAGCCTGCCTGCGCGCCGCTCAATGCCGCTCAGGGCGAAATCTGGGATATCGGCTATCTCGGCGATATGACGGTTTTCCACGTCAAGCTGAAGGACGGCAAGGTGATCAAGGCTTCGTCGCTGAACGCCGTGCGTGCCGTCGAGGATCCGCTGGGCTACGACCAGGAAGTCTGGATTTCCTTCGATGAAAATGCCGGCGTCGTGCTGAAGGATTGAGGCCATGGCAAAATTCGGATCGGCATTGTTCAACCGGCTGGTGATCATCATCCCCTATGCCTGGCTGCTGTTCTTCTTCCTGATACCCTTTTTCATCGTCATCCGGATTTCGCTGTCGGAAACGGCCGTCGCCATGCCGCCCTATCTGCCGGTGTTCGATCTGGCGTCGGGCGTTGGCGGCTTCATCGACAATATCAAGCAGTTCTCGATCGACAACTACATCTGGCTGACTGAGGATGCGCTCTATACCAAAGCCTATGCCTCCAGCCTCTGGATCGCCGGTGTCTCGACATTTCTGACGCTGCTGATTGCCTATCCGGTGGCTTACGGCATGGCGCAGGCGCCCAACACGATCCGCCCGACGCTGCTGATGCTGGTCATCCTGCCGTTCTGGACGAGCTTCCTGATCCGCGTCTACGCCTGGATCGCCATTCTCAAACCCGAAGGCTTGTTCAACCAGCTGCTCTTGACGCTCGGTCTGATCGACCAGCCGCTGATCATCCTCAACACCAATTGGGCGATCTATATCGGTATCGTCTATTCCTATCTGCCCTTCATGGTGCTGCCGATCTATTCGTCGCTGGAAAAGATGGATCACAGCCTGACGGAAGCCGCCCAGGATCTCGGCTGCACGCCGATCCGGGCTTTCTGGCGCGTCACGTTCCCGCTCTCCATGCCCGGCGTGATCGCCGGCTGCATGCTCGTGTTCATTCCGGCGGTCGGCGAATTCGTCATTCCGGATCTACTCGGCGGGTCCGAGACGCTGATGATCGGCAAGACCCTCTGGAACGAGTTCAACGCCAATCGCGACTGGCCGGTATCCGCGGCTGTGGCGACCATTCTCCTGCTCATTCTCGTGGTGCCGATCATGTTCTTCCAGCATGCGCAGGCCAAGGCCGACGGCGAGGGGAGATAGTCATGCAACGCTGGTCCCGTTTCAATATCGCCTCCATCGTTCTCGGCTTTGCCTTCCTCTACCTGCCGATCGTGCTTTTGGTGATCTTCTCGTTCAACGAATCCAAGCTGGTCACCGTCTGGGCCGGTTTCTCGACCAAATGGTATGTGCAGCTGTTTCACAATCAGGCGCTTCTCGATGCAGCCTGGGTGACCGTGCGGGTCGGCCTGATCTCGGCGACGGTGGCAACCGTTCTCGGCACGCTGGCAGCACTCGCCATGACGCGCTACACGCGGTTTCGCGGCCGCATGCTGTTTTCCGGCATGATCTACGCGCCGCTGGTCATGCCGGAGGTGATCACCGGCCTGTCGATGCTACTTTTGTTCGTTGCTATCGGTTTCGATCGCGGCTTCTGGACGCTGACGCTCGCCCACATCACCTTCACCATGTGCTTCGTCGCAGTCGTTGTGCAGTCCCGGCTCCTGAGCTTCGACCGTTCGATCGAAGAAGCCGCGATGGACCTTGGCGCGACGCCGGTTGCAACCTTCCTGCAGGTGACCTTACCCGTTATCGCGCCGGCGGTCTTTTCCGGCTGGGTTCTCGCCTTCACGCTGTCGCTGGACGACCTGGTGATTTCGAGCTTTACCTCGGGGCCTGGTGCCACCACGCTGCCGATGCGGATCTACAGCCAGGTTCGCCTGGGCGTGACGCCGGAGATCAACGCGGTCTGCACCATCCTGATCGGCATCGTCGCCATCGGCGTTCTGATCGCATCCGTGGTGTCGCGCCGCCGGGAAATCCAGCGGGTCAAGGACGAGCAGGCTGCGTTCGCTCATTGAGACGGAGGGGGCAGGGGCGTCACTCGCGCTCCCGTTCTCTTTCGCGCGGCGGCAGGAAAACGTAGGTCAGCAACCAGATCGGCAATACGATCATCGAGCCGAGCAGGATATTCGGCAGCGCCCAGCTCGTGAAGCGCAACAGATAGCCCCAAAGGATGTCCGGTGTCAGACCTGCCTGCTGCAGGATCTGCTCGGACGAGATATTGAAGATCGAAAGCCCGGCGCCCGTGAGCAGCGATGCCAATGCGATCTTGAGCAGGGCGGCAAGAAAACGCAGCACGGACACTTCTCCTGTGGGCTGATTCGGCTGCTTATTTTAGAATGCCCTGTGACAAAGTCGATGTAGCCAGTTCATGGCTTGGCGGGGATTGCCGCCAGGGGTGAAATGACCGGGTTCGGCCAGGAGCCGCCGACAAAGAAGCGGACGGCGGGTATCGCGGTGTCGTCCGGCTGGATAGCACCGGCCAGCGCCAGGCTGCCGTTCCGGTACGGAATGATCCCGGCGAGAGACAAGATTCTTCCTTCGCCCTTGATATCCGCCTTGGTCAGTTCAGCCATGCCGTTGCGCAGCGTTGCAGTGATTTCCGCGCTGGTAAAGGCGAAGGAACCGTCGCCAGCTTCGCTGATGTTGAAGAAACGGCCTTGCGCCGCAAGCCGTTCGAATTCCGGCCCGTTGAAGTCCCGCAAGGTGCCGTTGTCGACCATATAGCGGATTTCACCGGAAACACCGCCCGGGGTCATTTTCGACAATGGCTCGGCGGTGGAAAGATCGACGCTCAAAACGCCCCGGCCAAGCGGCAAGGGGCCTGCCAGGCCGAGAGTGGCGGCGACCGGCGCCAGATCGGCGTCTTTCAGCGAAAACTGCAATTGCCCGCCATCGCCGCCGTCTTTTGCAAGGGCGATGCGGCCGCTGAGCGAGCCGCCGGCATAGGTACCGTCACCGATGTCGACGGAAGCACGTCCGTTCTCCGCCATGATGCCCGCGGCAACATCCGTCAGAGCGATCGGGCCATAACTTGCTTCCTGCGCCGACAGGCGAAGGTCGAGGCCGATTTGCTTCAGGAACGCCATGTCGGGGGAACCGGCGAGCTGGAGTGGCAAAAACGAAGAAGCCAGAGCGGTCAAATCGAGCCGGTCAAATGCGAGTGTTCCATCGACACGCGGACCGCGCGCCCGGTTCCAGGCAATGTCGAGGACACCGGTTGCGCTCGCCCCTTCCAGCGAAAGCGAGAGATTGTCCATTTTCAATATCTCGCCGGACATTGTCATGCTGGTGTCGAGGGCGATGGCTCCCGTGGTCTCCGCAGGCAGCGTATTTCCGCGAGACCATGCCGCCAGCCCCGGAATCGATCTTGCGGTCAGTTGAAGCTGGCCGGAGGCAAACGGGTGGGCCGAGCCGTTGCCGATGCCGTCGAAACTGAAGGTCAGCGGCGTGGAACTGAAGGATGTCTGGATCGCGCTGTTTTGACCCGAAAGCAGCATCATCGGCTCATCGCAAGTGATGGACAACTCCACTTTTTCGCCGTTCATGGCAGCCGAAAGGTTTGCCCTGATCTGCGCCGCAGGCGTCGGCCATTGAACGGAGCCGGATATATTGTTGATGTGATGCGCGCTGGCGGTGATGCGATCGTTGAGTTCAACGGTGCCGTTGTCGATCTCGATGTCGCCGATCGGCGTGTTGCGAACGGCGGACGGCGTTTTCGTCGACGCGTTGGCGATGGCATCGGCCATCCACCCGGCGCGGCGCCAGTTGAAGGTTCCGTCGAGCCGTCGTTCTACCTTGAAAACCGGGTTGACCAGGCGGAAGTCATAGAAGACAGGCGCGCCGCGCAGCGCAGCGAGGATATCGAACCCGGCGGCGATGGCGTCTGCCTTCGCCAGCAGCTCCGGCGTCGCCGCATCGCCACCCTCGAAGGTGACGGTGCGGAGCGTCAGGACAGGGTGCGGCCAGAAGCTGATAAGCGGATCACCGGCAATGTTTGCCCGCGCGCCCGTCCACGAGGACAGTACCCGCTCCATGTTGGTCTTGACGCTGGCTGTCGAGACGAACAGCGGCAGCGCCACCTTGAACAGAACGGTAAGGGCGAGCGCGCCGATAACCAGCCAGGCAACCGTGCGTGACGCGAGAAGGTCAAGCAGTCTGGTTTTCATGCTGGCGATATTGATGAATTGCTTCATTGCAGTCCGGCGCGCTTTCAATCGTTTTGAAAGGGATCTGGATAGGCTTTCAGCCGGGAGAAATCAAACGGTCGAGCAGGGAAATGTCGCAACTGCCACAGTCATCATTTGCACTGTCTGTTTATCTTGCGCCGCAGCATGATATAGAGGCTGGCTTGGGAAGCGGAGGAAAGCATGCAGTCAGATCGACCCCTTTGGACACCGTCCGCGGAATTCATCGAACAGACGCCGATGAAGGCGTTCATCAACCGGTGCGAACAGCGCTTTTCGAAGACCTTTGCGGACTATGACGCATTCCATGACTGGTCAATCACTGAGCGAGCCGATTTCTGGACCGCGGTCTGGGATCATTGCGGCGTGGTCGGCGAGCGCGGCGAACGAGCGCTGATCCACGGTGACGTGATGCTGGACGCCCGGTTTTTCCCCGATGCGACACTGAATTTCGCGGAAAACCTCCTGCGGCACAGCGGAAGCGGCGACGCGCTGGTTTTCCGCGGCGAGGACAAGGCGCAGTCGCGCATGTCCTGGGACGAGCTGCGGGCGCTGGTGTCCAGGCTGCAGCAGGCATTGAAGGCTGCGGGTATCGGCAAGGGTGACCGCGTTGCCGCGATGATGCCGAACATGCCGGAAACCATCGCCCTGATGTTGGCCACCGCTTCCATCGGTGCGATCTGGTCGTCCTGTTCGCCCGATTTCGGCGAGCAGGGCGTGCTTGACCGCTTCGGCCAGATCGAACCCAGGCTGTTCATTGCCTGTGACGGCTACTGGTATGCCGGCAAGCTTCAGGACGTTTCCGCAAAGGTTCAGGCTGTCGTCAAGACCCTCGGCGTGCCGGCTCTGATCATTCCCTATGCCGGCGATGCGGAAGCGCTCGCGGCATCGGTATCGAACGGCAGGACCCTGGCCGCCTTCATCGAGCCTTTCACGGCGAAACCTCTCGAATTCGT
This sequence comes from Rhizobium herbae, assembly GCF_017873135.1. Taxonomy (GTDB): domain Bacteria; phylum Pseudomonadota; class Alphaproteobacteria; order Rhizobiales; family Rhizobiaceae; genus Pararhizobium; species Pararhizobium herbae. The sequence goes on from NZ_JAGGJV010000012.1 coordinate 180,128, forward strand.
CGCGCTGCCATTCGCGCACCCGCTCTATATTCTCTTCTCGTCGGGCACGACGGGTGTTCCGAAATGCATTGTACATTCGGCCGGCGGCACGCTGCTGCAGCATCTGAAGGAGCATCGGTTCCATTGCGGGCTGAGGGAGGGCGAGAGGTTGTTCTACTTCACCACCTGCGGCTGGATGATGTGGAACTGGCTGGCGTCCGGCCTTGCGCTGGGCGCGACGCTCTGCCTTTTCGACGGTTCTCCGTTCCACCCCGACGGCAATGTCCTGTTCGACTATGCGCGCGACGAGCAGTTCGCCATCTTCGGCACCTCGGCGAAATATATCGACGCCGTGCGCAAGGGTGGCTTCACGCCGGTCTCCACGCATGATCTCTCGTCGCTGCGATTGATGACATCAACCGGTTCGCCGCTGTCGCCGGAAGGGTTTTCGTTCGTTTATGAGGGAATCAAGCCGGACGTGCAGCTGGCGTCCATTTCCGGCGGCACGGATATCGTCTCCTGCTTCGTGCTCGGCAATCCGCTGAAGCCCGTCTGGCGCGGCGAAATCCAGGGGCCGGGGCTTGGGCTTGCCATGGATGTCTGGAACGATGACGGCCAGCCGGTGCGTCAGGAAAAAGGCGAACTCGTCTGCACCAGGGCGTTTCCGTCCATGCCGGTGATGTTCTGGAACGACAAGGATGGGGCCAAATACAAGGCGGCCTATTTCGAGCGCTTCGACAATATCTGGTGCCACGGCGATTTTGCCGAATGGACCGAGCATGGCGGTATCGTCATTCATGGACGCTCGGACGCGACGCTCAACCCGGGTGGCGTGCGCATCGGTACGGCCGAGATCTACAATCAGGTCGAGCAGATGGACGAGATTGCGGAAGCGATCTGCATCGGGCAGGACTGGGATGATGATGTCCGCGTCGTCCTGTTCGTGCGCCTGGCAAAGGGAAGCGAACTGACCGACGATCTCGTCAGGGCGATCAAGACCAGGATCCGCAGCGGTGCCTCGCCGCGTCACGTGCCAGCCAAGATCGTCGCGGTCGCCGATATTCCGCGCACCAAGTCCGGCAAGATTGTCGAACTCGCGGTGCGCGAAGTCGTGCATGGGCGGCCGGTCAAGAACAAGGAGGCGCTCGCCAACCCCGAAGCGCTCGATCTCTACGCAAACCTTGACGAACTGCGGAGCTGACCTGGTTCTGTTAAGGATTTCGGGCTCGCCGAATTAACCAAAGCTTAGGTCTTTGCCGCCAATGGCTAAAATTTGAGTATTGCGTGGCAAGGTTTTGTTAACAGATAACAGGGCATGGTGATCTCAACTTGAGGCCACCCGATGTCAGGGGTGGCTTTCGGCAGAGATGCCAGCCTGGACATGACGTCATTTCTTCTCAAGCACCTGTTTAGCATCTAACTTATCGAGGCAGCTTCTTAGCTGCCTCTTTTTTTGGGCTTTTCTGAAGGTTTTTCAATCCCGGTCAGTTCGCCAGAACCCGCTGCGACGGGAAGGAAATTTCCACCAGCGTGCCTTCGTTGGGCGCCGAGTTGATCGAGAACTGCGCCCGGTTTGCCTCCGCCATCGCCTTGGTCAGCGGCAGGCCGAGGCCGGTGCCGTCGCCGCGCTTGCGCGCGCCGGTCGTCACTTGGCGAAAGGGTTTCATCGCCTGTTCCAGCTCGGTCCGGGTCATGCCGACGCCGGTATCGCGAATGCGTAGGATGACGCTGCCATTGGCCTCATAGGCTGTGGAAACGACGATCTGGCCGCCCGACGGCGTGAAGCGGATGGCGTTCGAGAGGATGTTCAGCGCGATCTGCTTGATCGACCGGTTGTCGGCGACCACGTTCGGCACCGAGCCGGAAAGCGAGGTGCGGATGATCACCCGCTGGCTGTTGGCTTGTGGCTGCACCAGCGCGACGGCCTCCGACACAGCGTCGTTGATCTCCACGGCCGTGAATTCCAGATCCATCTCGCCGGCTTCGATCTTCGATATGTCGAGCAGGTCGTTGACAATGTCGAGCACATGACGACCGGAGCGGCCGATATCGCCGGCATATTCGACATAGCGCGGATTGCCGATCGGGCCGAAATGCTCGCTCGCCATCATGTCGGAAAAACCGATGATCGCGTTGAGCGGCGTGCGGATCTCGTGGCTGACCCGGGCGAGAAAGTCGCTCTTGTGGGCGTTTGCCGTCTCGGCGGCCCGCTTGGCATTGCGCAGTTCCTCTTCCGTCCGCTTCCACTGGGTGATGTCGCGGATGACGGCGCAGAACCCGTTGGAGGAGGAGAGGCGGCCCATGGTCATGAACAGCGGAATGAAGCCACCGGAGGCTTCGCGGCCGATCACTTCGCGGCCGTCGTTGAGCACGCTGGCAACGCCATGGCCGGAAAGGCCGGCGAGATAGTCGAGCACTGCCTTCTGGCTTTCATGGGCAAACAGCATGGCGAAGGGTTTGCCGCGGATTTCGCCGTCGTCATAATTGAACAGCGCGCTCGCGGAGCGATTGACCGAGCGGATTTCACCATCCGCGCCAACGACGACGACACCGTCGGTCGCCGTTTCGAGGATGGAGTGAAGCTCCTCGGTTTCCATGCGCAGCGCTTGGATTTCCGGCGCCTGCGCGCTTTCCTCGGACAGAGCCGCGAGCTCGTTTTCCGGCACGACGACTGGTGCCGGCGCGGTCTGGGTCGCCGAAAGCGCCATCATCAGGGCACTCTTGTCTTCCCAGCGGATGGATTGCAGCCGCGCCGACACCGGCACGAGCTGGCCATCGTTACGGATCACCATCATGGTGCCATCAGGCAGGTCGAACAGGCCGTCATCGTCCCCGGCGAAAAGGGCGTCGATGCCGCCTTCTTCCCGCAGTTCGTCCAGATCGGCATAACCGGTAAGCTTCAGGAATTCGGAGTTGGCGTGAAACAGATCATCGCCGCTATGAACCAGCAGGGCGAGCGGCAGATTGTCAAGTATCTCCGGCGTCAGGCTGCTGTTGCCGCCGATGCGCGCGGGTGCGATTGCAGCGAGTGCTTCGGGCAGGTCGTTTTCGGCGGTTGGAACCCCAGCATCGTCGATACCGGCGAAATCGTCCTTGTCCGTCTCCTCGGTTTTCGGCGTTGTACCTTCGAACGGATCGGCGATCACGGGTTCGCCTTTAACAGGCACGTCTTCATTCGATCGCTTGCCAAAATTCTCGCCAAGCTGACGCGCGATTTCGCGAAAGGCTGCCTGTTCGCTGCGGCTCAGGGTCTCTGTACTCTGCGGGCGGTGGTTGTCGAGTTGGATGACCTTGTCCGATGCGCGGCGTCCCAGGGACTCGACCAGCTTCAGCGCCGGACGCTCGCCACGGAAGGGATCTTCCGGAGGTTCATCCACTGCGGGCAGTTCGTCTTCGAGACCGGCAAACAGGTCGTCGTCCGATTCCAGTGCCGGCGGTTCGGAAGCAACATCTGAAGCGGATTCCAAATCGCCGGTATCTGTTTCGTCGCTGACAACTCCCTCGTATGCGACAACATCTTTCTCTGCCGTCTCCCGGTCGCCGGAAAGCGCATCAGTCTCGCTCTTTCCGTCATCGGCTTCTTCCGGAGCGGTCTCTTGGGCGGGCGCCGGTTGTTCGCCGAATGTCAGGCCCATGGCCTGTTCGTCATCGACCGTATCGGCCACACGCACGATGCCGAAGCCACGGAAGCCGTCAAATTCCCGGTTGCGTGAATAGGTCGGAAGCGCCGCCAGATCGACAGGAACCTGCAGGCCGGTGCCCTCGACCGGCCAGTAGATGGTCTTGCCCGACCAGGTATCGCGACGCTTCAGCAGTTCGCCGATCGTATTGCCGGGGTCGAGATGGTAGCGGTCCGCCAGTTCGGTGAAGCTCCGCCCGGCGATATCGGCGGAATTCGGGCCGACGGCGGTTGCGAATTCCTCGGAAATCTCGCTGAAGCGCCCGTCCGCATCGATCTTCCAGACGAAACGGACAGCCCGGCTGTTGGGGTTGAAGACGAAACCCTGCGCAGCTTCTTCCGTGGTGTTCTCTTCGTCAGGCATGTCCTCCGACGTGACATCGACCGGACCGGCAAGGTCGCTCTCCGCGGTGGTCGCATCCGTGGCGGCGCCGGCACTATCCGCAACACGGTCCGGCTCGGTCAAAGGAGTTTCGTCTGGCGCGGTACTTTCTTCAGCAGGCGCTTCCGGCGTTTCGGAAGGTTCAATCGGCTCATCCAGAAGCGGTTCGCTTGCCACAGTCTCGATCGGAAAATCAGCGGCCGTTTCGTCTGTCACCGGCCGATCCGTATTTTCGTCAGCGTTTCTGGCCTCGACGGCAGCGTCGTCGTCCGGTGCGATTTGTTCCGGGGGTTCGTCAGGTGACAAGCTTGGCTGCGGCTCAGCTGCTTCGGAGTAGGTTTCGTCAAGCACGGCGCTGTCGTCAACGGAAGGCAGCTCTGTTTCCTCATCTGAAACAGACCTAGCGTTGTCGTTGATCACCGCGTCTGCTGCATTGAATGCCGCAAGGTCATCCTCGGGTTCTCCCGTTAAGGTGCTGGTCGATGCCTCATCGGCATCCGCACCGTCGGTTTCGTCCAGCGAATCGATGAAGCCTTCGCTTTCCGGAGCGATTTCCTCGATCTGTTCGATTTCGTCGATGACGTCGTCCGGCACGGTCGCCGGCGCAAGAAGCGGTGCGGCCTTGTTGGATATGACGGGCTCGTCTGCGGTCGCCGCGGTGCTTGCTTCTTCGATTTCGCGGAAATCGGCTCCCGGATCGAGGTTGCCGAGAATGGTCTCGACCGCGAACAGCAGATGCAGGGCAGGACGTTCCGACAGCTTGCCGATCGCGGCGGGCAGGTGGCCCTTGCCGGTCGGGATCGGTCGCTTGAGCAGCCAGTCGCTGTCGCGGGCAACGGCAGCCACCAGCGAGCGGCAGGTCTGTGGTGTCATGGAGAGGGCCTGGAACCCGGGGGAGGCGGCCAGGATGCCGCCGTCGCCGTCGAGCACGGCCATATGCGTATCGGGATCGTCGAAGCCGGAGATCATCCGTGCTGCGCGATCTTCGAGGCCAAGCGGCTTGCCGGTACGCGGGGCTGCAAAGAGGATGGCCGTTTCGCCCGGCCGCACGGTGATCATCTCGACCGATGCGCCGACCGAAGCGCGCTGGAAGCCGGCGGAGATACGCATCAGGAACGTTCGCTTGTCTCCGCTGTGTTTCAGCTGCCTGGCGGCAGCTTCCATCTGGCGATAGGATGCTTCGCCGCGGTTGGCGCCGCTGTCGATGAAATCGTAGATCGATGGCTGGCCGAACAGGAAGGCGCCTTCGCCATTCGACCAGAGCACCTGGTTCATGTCCGGTGAAAACAGGACGGCGGCGTCCCCCTTGGCAAAATGCTCCCGCACCCGCTCGTGAACGGCGATGTCGATAAAGGGATACGATCTTGCGGGCATCGGCTGACCTGGTTTGCGCAACCGTCACACGGACGGGATTGTTAACAGTCTATTAATAGACGCCGCCGCGCCAAGGGTCCAGCGAACAGACCATGGCCCACAAGCCTTTCGCGGCGAAAGGTTAATGCGGGTGAATTTAAGGGATGGTGCAGTGCACAAATATATTGCAATGCACAATGAAATCGCCTATATAGACATCATCACACAACGGGTGCCTCATGAGAGGGCCCAAACCAAGGAGCGCAGATCATGGCTACCAAGAAAATCGACGACGTCTTTTCGCTTACATCGTTCGACCCGGCAAAGGTCACCGAAACCTTCCGCGATTTCGCGGAAAAGGGTGCTGCCCAGTCCAAGGACGCCTATTCCAAGATGAAGACCGCCGCCGAAGACGCGACGAAGACCGTCGAGGCGACGCTGGAAAGCGCACAGTCCGGTTCCGTCGCTCTCGGCCTCAAGGCCATCGAAGCGCTGCGCACCAATGCCGAGAATTCGCTCTCGCACATGGAAGCGCTGATGGGCGTCAAGTCCGTTTCGGAACTCTTCGAACTGCAGACGGCCTTCATCCGCAAGCAGGCCGAGCTTGCCATGGAGCAGGCAAAGTCGATGCAGGAAGCAACCAAGAAGATTGCCGAGACGGTTGCCAAGCCTGGCAAGGATGCCGCCGAAAAGGCATTTGCCGGCTTCAAGAAGGGCTGATTGTCGCCGCGCCAGCTTTGCCGGCAGGGCATCATCAAAGGAACCGGGTGGCATGTCACCCGGTTTTTTCACATCAAGTGGCAAGTTATGGCTTGCAAAAAATACGGACTGCCCGTATTTGACCCGGAAAGCGGGACACGACCTTGTCTGGTCCGCTTTGTTTTGTGCGGTTGTAGCTCAGTTGGTTAGAGCGCAGGTTTGTGGCACCTGAGGTCGGAGGTTCGAGACCCCCCAACCGTACCATTTCTTCCACAATTAAGTATTTGATTAATTTTTGTTTCGTCTTTTACCGGGCGCGGCTGGTTCTTTCTCAGTTTTTTGCGAATGATGGAACTGTGCCGCAATATACGTGTTAGTGTCTTTGAGGATCGGTTTTTCCGAATTGATCCAGGTCCATGCCGGGGATGGCTTTCGCAACGCGAGCCTCTGGCCGAAAGGACACATCCATGACAGCCGTCACGCCTCTTCATCCCGAAGCCTCGCTCAGTCTCGCCCTTGCGGTCATTGCATCCTCCAGCGCGCCGATCGTGCTTCTCGACGGCAATCTTTGCGTGATCGCGGCCAGTACCTCGTTCTACCAGGCATTTCTGATCGACCCCAAGACGGCCGCGGCAAAAAAGTTTTCGCAACTCGGCGCGGGCGAATGGAACGTAGCGCAGTTATCGGTCTTGCTGGAGGCAACGGCGGCCGGGATCGCGGATGTGCATGGTTACGAGATGGATCTGAAGCGCCCCGCCCAAAATACTCGGCGTCTGGTTCTCAGCGCTCAGAAGCTTGACCACGCGGACGCGTCGGTCCGGCTGCTTTTGACGGTGGCCGACGTCACGGACGCGCGAGTAGCCGAGAAGGTAAAGGACGACCTGCTGCGGGACAAGGCGATCCTCCTCAAGGAGGTTCAGCATCGGGTGGCCAACAGCTTGCAGATCATCGCGAGCATTCTTTTGCAGAGCGCCCGGAAGGTTCAATCCGAAGAGACCCGCACGCATTTGACATCCGCACACAGCCGGGTGATGTCAATCGCCGCGGTCCAGCAGCAGCTCGCGGCATCCAGTGTCGGAGAGGTCGAGCTACGCAGCTATTTCGAACAGCTCTGCAGAAGCCTTGGGGCATCCATGATCCACGATCCAGAGCAACTCTCGATCGACGTCAACGTGGACAAAACCGTTACCGACGCAAACATCTCCGTAAGCCTTGGTCTCGTCGTCACCGAGCTTGTAATCAATGCGCTCAAGCACGCGTTCCCGAACCAGCGCAAGGGCAAAATCACCGTCGACTATCACGCCAAAGGAAAAGACTGGACCCTTCAGGTGGGCGATGATGGCATAGGGATGCCGGCGAAAGCGGATGACGCAAAACCCGGCCTGGGTACAGGTATTGTCGAGGCGCTCAGCAATCAATTGGGGGCCGAGATCACCGTGGCAGATGCTATGCCCGGAACCAGGGTTTCAATTATACACCGGGATGACGTCGTCATAACCGACGCGCCACAAGCTGCGTGACCTCCGGCAAGGGCCGCAGGCCAAACGAGACTGAGCACGTCATGGACAATCCACGTATCGCGGTTCTTGTCGTCGAAGATGAGGCTGTCATCAGAATGAGTATCGTCGAGGAACTGGAGGATGCGGGATTCGAGGTGCTTGAGGCGTCGAATGCGGCGCAGGCGATCGATATTCTCATTGCCAACAGCAGGATCGAGGTAATGTTCACCGACATCGACATGCCCGGTGGCGTCGACGGCTTGAAGCTTGCGGCATCGGTTCGTGACAGGTGGCCGCCGATAAAGATCATCGTGACATCCGGACACCGCAGAATAGATGTCGATGCCCTGCCGGTTGAAGCTCGATTTATGACGAAGCCATACGATCCGAATGTGGTCATCCGTTCCATTCGCGAGATGACTTTGAACTGAAAGGAAAATCCGAACATTTTCCACTAAAATTGGCATTCCACCTCGAATTAACAGCTCGAAATAACAATTGCACGGTTAAGGGTCGATCCACGCCAACCGTGCCGTCTTTGCTGTCCTCATCTCCGAAATCGTGTTTCAGATTCGTGCGTTGCAAGCGGACGTTGTGCCCCCTCAAATCTTGGATCCATCCGTAAACCTTGCGTTTACCTAATCCTGTGTCCTTTCCGGTCACCCGCCGCATATTAGGATTCTGTTGACCCTTCACCGCTTAGGTTCCGGCTGTTCGATGTAGGACCGGCCCGCATGATGCGCCGCTGAACATGACAATGGGGTTGGTGGCACATGACGTGCGGAAAATATCTGGCGATTCCGGCCGGGGCTCTCGGCTTGACTCTTATTCTGCTGCCGATGAGCCTTCAGGCGCAGCTCATGCTCTCCTTCGCTGTCCTCGGCATCATGTTCATTGGCATGACGCGGCCCGACAACAGCGCCTTCCGCGTCATCACGCTCGTCTTTGCCGGCATCATCGCGCTCCGCTATGGTTTCTGGCGCACGACCGAGACGCTGCCAGATATCACCGAGCCGCTGAACTTCATTCCCGGTTTCCTGCTCTATCTCGCGGAAATGTATTGCCTGGCGATGCTGGCGATCAGCTTCTTCATGGTCATCGATCCGATCAAGCGGAAGACCCCGGACATGGGCGGTGCCGCCGACCTGCCGACGGTCGATGTCTTCATCCCGAGCTACAATGAAGATGCCGAACTGCTGGCCGTGACGCTCGCTGCTGCCAAGTCGATGGCCTATCCGAAGGACAAGCTCAACATCTATCTGCTCGACGACGGAGGCACGGATGCCAAGCGCAACCACAAGAACCCGCATATCGCGGTTGCCGCCATCCGCCGTCACGAGCAGCTGAAGGCGCTCTGCGCCGCCATGGACGTGCATTACCATGCCCGCAAGCAGAACGATCACGCCAAAGCCGGCAACCTCAACGAAGGCTTGAAGATCTCCAGGGGCGAGCTGGTCGTGGTTTTCGACGCCGACCATGCACCGGTACGCGATTTTCTGCGCGAGACGGTCGGCTTCTTCAAGGACGATGCCAAGCTCTTCCTCGTCCAGACCCCGCATTACTTCCTCAATCCCGATCCGCTCGAAAAGAACCTCCAGACCTTTGCGCGCATGCCGTCGGAAAACGAGATGTTCTATTCGATCCTGCAGCGCGGGCTCGACAAGTGGAATGCGTCGTTCTTCTGCGGTTCGGCTGCCGTTCTGCGCCGCTCGGCGCTGATGACCACGGATGGATTCTCCGGCCAGTCGATCACCGAGGATTGCGAAACGGCGCTGTCGCTGCATTGCCAGGGCTGGCATTCGGTCTATGTCGACAAACCGCTGATCGCAGGTTTGCAGCCGGAAACCTTCGTCTCCTTCATCGGCCAGCGCGCCCGCTGGTGCCAGGGCATGCTGCAAATCCTGATCCTGAAGCGGCCGTTCCTGGCCAAGGGCCTCTCGATCCCGCAGCGCATCTGCTATGCCGGCATCAACATGTTCTGGCTGTTTCCGCTGTCGCGGCTGGCCTTCATGTTCTCGCCGCTGCTCTACATCTTCTTCTCGCTGGAGATCTACAAGGCCAACATCCTCGAATTCGCCTCCTACGCCGTCACCTACCTGATCAGCTCGTTCGCCATGCAGAGCTATCTCTATGGCCGCGTCCGCTGGCCGTGGATTTCCGAGCTTTATGAATATGTACAGGCCGTCTTCCTGTTCGGCAGCATCATCAGCGTCGTGCGCAATCCGCGCAAACCGACCTTCAATGTGACGGCCAAGGGCCAGACGCTGGACAGGAGCAAGCTGTCGCCGCTGGCAAAGCCGTACTTCGCCATCTTCTTCCTGCTGCTCGCCGCCGCCCTTTATTCGGGTTACCGCGTCCTCACAGAACCGGTCGCCAGCGAGTTGCTGCTGATCGTCGCCATGTGGAACCTGATCAATCTCGGCCTTGCCGGTGCCGCTCTTGGCGCGATTGCCGAACGCCGCGAATTGCGCCGCAACCAGCGCCTGCCGGTCAAGCGCCATGCGCTGATGCATATCGACGACATCATCCACCACGTCATCGTGCAGGATGCATCGAGTGGCGGCGTGTCGATCGAGTTTGTCGACAAGGAACCGAAGCTGGATCTCGTCAATCCGACGATTGCCAAGGTTGAGGTGCGCCGCGGCGGCCAGACGGTGAATTTCAATGTCGTCTATCGCTCCCGCCGGGTGATCGACAAGACGGCCATCTGCGGCTTTGCCTATTCCGAGCGTACGCCGGAAACGGTAATGGCGATCGCCGAGCTGATGTATTCCGACCAGTCCGTGCTGCAGGACCGTCTGGTTCGCCGTCAGATACGCAAGAACTTCTTCTGGGGCACCAGCCGGTTCGCACTCTGGAGCCTGACGGAATCGCTGCGCGCCATCCGATACAGCGCCGGCCTGATCCGCGAAACGGTCGTCCAGTCCTTCGAGGATGCACCGATGGTTCTTAACGACAACAAGATCGTCCAGGTGCCTCTGCCCGTCAAAACGGCGGAGCCCGGCCTGGTTCTCAAGGGAGAGCAGCTCTATGGCTAAGCCTTTTCGCACTCGGGCCGCCAGTCTGACGCTTGCCCTCATCGTGGCACAGACGCTGCCTCTTTCCGCCCAGAGCCTGTTGGAAGCCGCACCGCCCGTCACCCGGGTCGTGTCCGGCGAAAGCGAGAGCATTCTCTCGACGCGCACGGCTCCCGAAGAAGCGGTCGCTGCTAGGGCAACCGGTCTGGTGCCGTTCGAACAGGCGCTGCCGGCCTATCGCCTGTCCGGCGAGGACGATGTGGCACGGCTGAGCTTCAACCTCGCTCCCGATCAGGTCGCATCGGGCGGTCAGCTGGCACTTGCCTATCGCAACGCCGTCTCGGTCTTGCCGGATAGCTCCGTGATGGATGTCGAGGTCAACGGCAAGGCTGCCGGTACGTTCGCGATCGCCTCGCCGAACGGCTTCAAGACGGAAGCGCTGAAGATTAGCGCCGATTTCCTGAAGCCGGGGCGCAATCAGGTGCTGCTCAGGGCGCGACAGTTCCATCGGGTCGATTGTTCGCTGGCGGCAACCTATGAACTCTGGAGCGAGATCGATCCCGCCGCCAGCGGCTTCATGGCTGCCAGGAGCAACGGCTTCCGCTCTTTCGACGATCTGCTGACGGTTGCCCGTACCGACGCTGATGTCACCGATATCCGGCTGGTCCTGCCGCGGACGGTGACGGCCGAAATGCTGAATGACGCAGCTCCGGTTCTCCAGACCCTGGCATTGTTTCTCAATCGCGACGATCTGGCCGTGACCGTTGGCGAAAAGCCTGGCACGGGACCGGGTATCGATCTCTATGTCTCGACCGACAAGACCCGGGCACAGGCGCAGGGTGTCGGCGCCCCGATCATGCCCTATGGCTTCTCCGTTCGGAATTCAGGCGAGGTCGGCCGTGCCTTGGTCAGCCTGCGTGGTGCCACGCGCGCCGAGATGAGCGGCCAGCTGCTGGAGGCCATTCGCGGTCCGCTAAAGGATAGCCTTGATAGCGGCATCTTTTCGAGCCGGTCCGGAACGATCCTTGCCGATGCGTCGAGCCGCTATACCTTGGCTGATACCGGCTACGACACCCGCGTCTTTTCCGGCCGCCTATCGCGCACCGGCTTCAACATGGTGATGCCTGCCGACTTCTATCCCGCCGATTATGCGACGATCGGCCTGAAGCTGCATGCGGCCACATCGCCGGGCCTGAAGCGCACGGCGCAGTTCCTGGTTCGGGTCAACGATCTCGTCGTCACCAGCTACCCCTTCCGCAACGCCGAGGGTGAACAGTTCGACGGCAAGCTGATAGAGCTGCCGCTGCGCGCGTTTCGTCCGGGCAACAACAAGGTCGAGCTTCTGGCCGAGCTGCCGGTCGAAGCCGACGAGGCCTGTGCGCCCGAGGCCCGCGACGACGCCCGGCCGCGTTTCATACTTCTGAAGGATACGGCGATCGAGATCCCGGCGCTTGCCCGCATCGGCCGTCTGCCGGATATCGGCGCCTTTGCCGGCACCGCCTATCCCTATGCCGATGGAAAACCGTTCGACATCTTCATCGAGCGCCCGGACGCGCAGTCTGCCGGCGCAGCCCTGACCATGCTCTCCCGCCTGGCGCTGGCCGCCCGCAATCCGCTCGGCGCCGATATCCACCTGGGCGCCGCCAGTGCCTCGGGCGACCGCAACGCGCTGGTCATCACCACCCAGAACGCCTTTGCCGATCTTGGAAAAACAGGCAAGGGCGGTTTTCCCCTTGATGTGTTCCAGTCGAATGCGATGGCTGCGCCGATCACGGACGCCGATCCGATGAAAACGGCCGCCATCGGCGACACTGTTTTCGCGGCAGGCGTCACGGAAAACGGCGGCGACGATTCCAGTGCGCTGCTGGATGCCTTTCGCAAATCGACCACGCGTCCGGAAGGCGGTCTGTCGGTGACGTCGAAGCTGCAGAGCTGGTTTGCGGCCGCCGGCGCGCGCTTCGGCAAATGGTTGAACTATCAGGATGGGGCGGACACGGTGGCAACGCTGAAGGAAGGGCGGTCTCTTCTGACGCTGACGCAGGCTCCATCGCCCTCCGGCGATGCCGTCTGGACGGTGGTACATGCAGGATCGCCGGCCGATATCGCTCTCGGCGTTCGCCGGCTTGCCGAGCCTGCGGTCTGGGCGGGGCTGAATGGTGGTTCGGCCGAAATCGAAACCGCGAGTCTTGCGGTGAATACCATGCCGTCCGGCCCGCGTTTCGTGGCTGGTATGACGGATCAGAGTGTCGGCAACATCCGGCGTCTGGCCGCCGCCTGGTTCTCCGACAATTTCCAGTTCTACGTTCTGCTTATCGTTGCGTCGATGGGTGTTTTCGCCGTGTGGCTCGGGTTTGCCATTCCGCGCAAGGGTGTGAGGTCGGATCAATGATCGTGATGAAAAGACACTGGGTCGTGCTGCTGGCCGCATCGAGCCTGCTTTTGCCGGGATTGAGCTTTTCACAGGATTCCGCCGCTCTCCTGACCCAGGCGGCAGGGTCCTTCCGGCTCGTGGACGAGGCGATGACGGCTGCCGTCACAGGAACGGGAGAAACCTCGGCAGCCGCAGGCGCCGATCAGGCGGCGAAGGCGTCGCCGAAGGCCGGCAACGAGCCCGGTGAGGTCGAACTGGCCGCACTCTACTACTATGCCGAACAGAAGCAGGATGACCGCGTCGCGGCCGAGGCCGCGCGGCTGAGGCTCAAGTTTCCGCAGTTCGAAATGCCGCAGGATCTGTTCCTGCCGCAATCGGCACGCGGCGCTGACGAGACCGCACTCTGGCAGCTCTACGACAAGAGCGATTTCACCGGCATCGACGCCGAGATCATCCGCCGCAAGACCGAGACGCCGGATTGGGCACCGACCGCCGATTTCACCGACAAGCTCGCCCGCAAGAAGCAGCGCGTGCTGATGACCGAGGCGGCAAAGAACAAGAACTGGACGGATGTGATCCAGGCCTCCGGCAGCCTCGATCCGGCAACCGAAACGGAGATGGATCTGCTCTGGACGCTGATCGACGCCTATTCGCAGACCGGCATAAAGCAGCCTCTGGCGGACGTCTATCGCGGTATTCTGCTGCGCGAAGGCGATAAACGCCTGCCTGATGCGGTGCTGGTGACGACGCTGCAAAAGGCTATCCGCGACTTTCCGGCAGCTGAGGTCCAGGCAGTCATGCAGAAACTGGCCGTGACGCCGGCGATGCAGGCAGGCTTGCAACCCGTCGCATTCGATCTCCTGCGCAAGACGGTCGCCGATTTCAATGCCGATGAAAAACAGACGGCTCCCCTGTCCGAAGATCAATTGGTGCCACTCAAGGCCGAAGTGCCGCCGAAGGCCGAGGATCTGGCGTTGCTCGGCTGGTATTATCTGAAGGTCAAGCAGCCTGCCGTCAGCGCGTTGTGGTTCGGCAAGGCTCTGGCGCTGCAGGCGGACGGCTCGAATGCCAAGGGGCTCTATCTCAGCCTCGCCGCGCAGAACCTCGAGGAGGAAGCCTATCAGGTGGCTGCCACCCATCTGCAGGACCTGTCAGACGATCCCGAATTCCTGATGAACGCGCTGTCGCTTCGCTTCGCCAAGCCGGACATGGCCGTGATCGACGAGAAGATCGTTGCGTCCTACTCGACGACGATCCTGCAGACGCTGAATGCCGATCATGCCGAGATTTTGGCCTGGTACGCCTATAATTCCAAGCAATACGAGGCCGCTTCCGCCTGGTTCCAGAAGGCGGTCGACTGGAAGGTGGCGCCGGCCCGCGTCAAGGGTCTGGCACTTTCATACCTGCGCCTGTCGCAGAAGCAGGAATTTGCCGGGTTGCAGGAGAAATACGGCGTGGCCTATCCGGATATCTGGAGCGAGATCAAGGCGGCTGCTCCGCCGAAGGGCGAGAAGGCAGCCGCCGTCATCAAGCCCCGTGGCGCGATCCAGGCCAATTATTTCCGCAACTTTCAGGCCAAGCGCTACAGCGCCTGCATCAACGACCTGAGCGATCTCCAGGCGAGGGGACAGCTGTCTCCCGATGCCGCACAGATCGGCGGCTGGTGCTATTTGGGCTTGAGCCGTTTGTCAGAAGCGCGGGCGTCCTTTGCGCAAGGGTTGAATGCCAGCGGACAGATACGCTCCGACGCCGCCTACGGCACGGCATTGACGTTGCTGCGCGGTCGCCTGACCGATGATGCCGAAGCCATTCTGGCCGCCTATCCGCTCAATGCCGAGCGCGACCGGGAAATTCGTGCGGAAATCTACGTCCAGCGCGCACGCGCGTCGTTCGATCAGAAACAATACCAGAATGCATTGGATGCCCTGAACGCCCGGGCCAGCCTGGTGGCGGAGCCGACCGACCTCAGCCAGCTTCGCGGCTGGGCCTATTACCACCTTGGCAACAAGGTGATGGCCAAGCAGGTGTTCCAGCGCCTGAACGACCATCTTTCCGATGCCGGCGTTCGTCGCGGGCTGATGGTGACGAGCCAGTGGGATACCCGCCGATGAACAGGATTTTCCTTGCCCTTGCGATGATGATGCCGCTTGCCGCCTGCACGACGGTTGATGATCCTTTCCTGCGGACCGGGGCTCTGAAAGCAGACGGCCCGTCTCTGGCGACCGCCGTTTCCGCGGACTATGCCCTGGCGATCGTGCCCGGCATCGAGGCCGCGTCCGTGCGCCAGACGGTGCGTGAAAACGATGCCGAACAGACGATCCTCTATGCCAATGCCACCGACCTTGCCGGCGAGAATGCGCTGACGGTGACTGTCGGCAAGGGGAGTAAGAGCTCCAGGCACGCGCCGTCGCAATCGGAGATCGAGGCGGAAATGCGGGGTGCCCTTTCCGGCGTGCGCATGCGCGTCAGCCCGGTGATCGGCGACAACGCCTATGGCGTCTTCGGGTACGCGACAGGCGCTTTAGGCAAAGGGGGCAGCTGCATCTATGCCTGGCAGCTTGCCGGAAACATCACGCCGATTGGCGGTGTGGGCTCCGGCTATGCGGCCCAGATCCGGCTTCGCTATTGCAATCCGTCCATGTCGCAGGACCGTATCGCCGTCCTGATGCAGGGGCTGCGGATCAAGCCGGTTTCGTCGCAGACGTTCCAGACGCTGCGCTTTGCAGCGGGTTCGGGGAAAGTGTCCGCCGCACCGCTGTATATGACACAACCGATCGCGGAACAGGTGGCGCAACCCTCTGTGACGGATGTCGCCGTCGTGGCTCCGGTGCGCCGGATGCCGAAACATGTTGTCATCGCGGACGTTTCGTCTGAAACGGCGAAGACCGAGGAGAAAACAGTCGCCAACGCGGTCAAGGTGCCGATGCCGGGGGAGACAGCCGTTCTTGCCGCCACCGATACGGTTCCCGCCGTCGCCGGGCAGAATGCTTCCAGCAAGGCGATCTTCAAACCGGCGATCATTCTGGCTCCGGCAGCCGTTGCCTCCGCCACGCAGTAAGCATCCTCAAATGAAGATGTGGTGTTCCTCGGTGACCAGTTCCTGAAGGAAATCGACAACGGTGCGGACGCGGACGAGATCGCGGGCGCTCTCGTGATAGGTGGTCCAGTAGCCCCGCCGGATGGTTGTCTCCGGCAGGATGCGGGTCAGTTCGGGATATTGCCGGGCGATATAGTTGTGCAGGATGCCGATCCCGGCGCTGGAGCGGACAGCCTCGGTCTGGCCGGTGGCGCTGGAGATTTCGAAGGAGGCGTCCCAGCTGCGCATGATCTCTCCGGTGAAATTGAGCGAGGCGGTAAAGATCAGGTCTTCGACATAGCCGATGCGGCGATGGGTTTTCAGATCCTCGATCGTTTCAGGAGCGCCGTAGGAAGCCAGATAATCCTGCGATGCATAAAGTCCCAGCGTGTAGTCCGTCAGCTTCGATGAGATCAGCCGCCCTTGTTCCGGTCGCTCCAGCGTGATGGCGATGTCGGCCTCGCGCTGCGACAGTGAAAACGAGCGCGGAACCGGCACCAGCTGGATGCGCAGTTCCGGAAAGCGGGCAGTCAGCTTGCCAAGCCGCGGGGCGAGGAACGACACCCCGAAACCATCGGGCGCCCCGACGCGCACCGTGCCGGCGACGGCGGTATCGATCCGGCCGATCTGCGACTGCGCCGCCAGCATCTCGGTTTCCATCCGCTCGGCGGCATGCAGGAAGATCTCGCCTTCCGCCGTCAGGTCGCAACCATTGGTGCGGCGGATCAGCAGCCGCGTCTTCAGCGATTCCTCCAGCGCCGTGACACGCCGGCTGAGCGTCGCATGATTGACGCCCAGCCGCTTGGAGGCTGACAGGATCTGGCCGCCGCGGGCGACCGCCAGAAACATGCGGACATCATCCCAGTTCATGCCGCATTCCTCACTTGGCGCACAGGACGATTGGGTCCACGTCAATAAGGTTGAGCGACTTCACCATGTCGGCAGTCAGCGTTTTGTATTTGAGGAAGTGCGGTGTCCGGATATGGGCTTCGTAATCCTCCCGGCTGGCATAAACTTCAAGGATACGAACTTTCTCCGGCGTGCCTTTGACCGTGACGGCATGAAGCATGAGGACACCGGGTTCCTTTGCGACCGAGGCTTCGATCTCCTCTCTCAGCAACGCGATATAGTCCTCAATCCGGGCCGGATCGATTTCCAGCTCTGCCATCCTGACCATTCTTTCGGCGTCGGCTTTCATCTGCAGGACCTCCCCGATTTCCTTATCGACATCAATATACGCACAACGGTTGCTGAATATCGCGCGTTGATTTGTGCATATTGTAGTGCGACACTCCCGCCATAATCAAGATCAGGAGGATCACCATGTACGAGATCGGTCATTTCATTGGCGGCCAGCGTGTTGCCGGCATCAGCGGCCGCACGGCCAACGTCTTCAATCCTGCAACCGGCGAAGTTCAGGCAACCGTGGCGCTGGCCAGCGACGCGGAAATGGCCGCCGCCGTTGCCAACGCCAAGGCTGCTCAGCCGAAATGGGCTGCGACCAACCCGCAGCGCCGCGCCCGTGTCTTCATGAAGTTCGTCCAGCTCCTCAACGACAACATGGATGAACTGGCCGAGATGTTGTCGCGCGAGCATGGCAAGACCATCGACGATGCCAAGGGCGACGTCATTCGTGGCCTCGAAGTCTGCGAATTCGTCATCGGCATTCCGCATCTTTCCAAGAGCGAATTCACCGAAGGCGCCGGCCCGAACATCGACATGTATTCCATTCGCCAGGCCGTCGGCATCGGTGCCGGCATCACCCCGTTCAATTTTCCGGCCATGATCCCGATGTGGATGTTCGCCCCGGCAATCGCCTGCGGCAACGCCTTCATCCTGAAGCCTTCCGAGCGCGATCCGTCCGTTCCGATCCGCCTGGCCGAACTGATGATCGAAGCGGGTCTTCCGGCCGGCATCCTCAACGTCGTCAATGGCGACAAGGGCGCGGTCGATGCGATCCTGACCCACCCCGATATCTCCGCCGTCTCCTTCGTCGGCTCGACGCCGATTGCCCGTTACGTCTACGGCACGGCTGCGATGAACGGCAAGCGCGCCCAGTGCTTCGGCGGCGCCAAGAACCACATGATCATCATGCCGGATGCCGATCTCGATCAGGCCGCCAACGCCCTGATGGGAGCCGGCTACGGTTCGGCCGGCGAGCGCTGCATGGCGATCTCGGTTGCCGTTCCGGTCGGCAAGGACACCGCCGATCGCCTGATCGGAAAGCTGACCCCGATGGTCGAATCCTTGCGCATCGGTCCCTACACCGACGAGAAGGCCGACATGGGCCCGGTCGTTACCAGGGAAGCCAAGGAGCGTATTCTCGGCCTGATCAACAAGGGTGTCGAAGAAGGTGCAAACCTCGTCGTCGACGGCCGCGATTTCAAGTTGCAGGGCTATGAAAACGGCCATTTTGTCGGCGGCTGCCTGTTCGACAACGTCACACCGGACATGGACATCTACAAGCAGGAAATCTTCGGCCCGGTTCTTTCCGTCGTTCGCGCCAAGACCTACGAGGAAGCCCTCGACCTGCCGATGAAGCATGAATACGGCAACGGCGTCGCGATCTACACCCGCGACGGCGACGCCGCCCGCGACTTCGCGTCCCGTATTAATATCGGCATGGTCGGCGTCAACGTGCCGATCCCGGTTCCGCTGGCCTATCACTCGTTTGGCGGCTGGAAGTCCTCGTCCTTCGGCGATCTCAACCAGCATGGCACGGACTCGATCAAGTTCTGGACCAGGACCAAGACGATCACCTCGCGCTGGCCGTCCGGCATCAAGGACGGTGCCGAGTTCGTCATGCCGACGATGAAGTAATCACTCTGAAATCCTCCCCGATTGGGCCTCCTTGCGGAGGCCCTTTTTTGTTGTAGTCGCCTTAGCGCGGTTGACCTGTGGTGGTGGCCGTTTAAGACTCCTCTTCGGCGGCTGAATATCGGGGGATATTCGGCCGTTCTTCAATGGCATCGAATGATACGGAAGAGGGGCAACCATGAGTACTACAGAAACGGCACCATTGCCGGCGGCATCGCAGGATTTTCACCGGCTGTCATTTACCGGAAACGCTGCGGAATATTTCGGCATCTGGATCGTCAACATCCTTTTGACGATCGTCACGCTCGGCATCTACTCGGCCTGGGCGAAGGTGCGGCGCAACCGCTATTTCTACGGCAACACGGTACTGCTCGGCCGCGCCTTCGAATATCATGCCAAGGGCAAGCAGATCTTCATCGGCCGGCTGATCGTCTTTGCCTACTTCGTCATCTACAATATCCTGCTGGCGGCATCTCCGATTGCCGGCATAGCCTTGGCCGTCGTCGTTCTCTTCTTCTTTCCCTGGCTGATCATGCGCGGTCTGCGCTTCAGTGCCCGGGTGACCAGCTATCGCAACGTCCGCTTCAATTTCGTCGGCAAGATGGGTGGGGCCTTTGTCGCATTCATGGCCGGTCCGGTGATGGCCGTTCTGTCGCTCGGCATTCTGGCGCCGCTCGCCAGCCGCTGGATGTATCGCTATATCGGCAACAATCTGCGCTATGGCGGCCGGGCGTTTGCAACGGATCCGAAGCTCGGGCCGATCTACCAAACCTGGTTCTTCTCGGCATTGATCATCATCCTCGGCTTGCTGGTCATCGCAGTCGCGGCATTTGCCAATATGTCCCTGATCGTCGCCCTCATCGACAACCCCAATGCGCTGCCACCCGAATTCCAGGCATCGATGTTCATTCTGGGCATCGTCGCCTATCTGGCCGTGCTGCTGTCCTTCGGTATTGCTGCCCTGTTCTATCGTGCCGGCGTTCGCAACATCGCCTGGTCGGCGACCCGTTTCGATGGCAAGCATGACCTCAAGAGCGACATGTCGCGGTTCCGTTATGTCTGGATTGCAGTGTCGAATGTGGTCGTGACCGTTCTGACCCTCGGCCTGATGCGCCCTTGGGCGGCGGTTCGCATGGCGCGCTATGTCAACGAGCACACGGCAGTCCGTTTCGACGGAGATGTCGGCGAAATCCTCGCAACGGTCGAGCAGGAAGGATCTGCGGTCGGCGCGGAGTTCATGGAATTCGAGGGCTTCGATTTTGGCTTCTGACGAAAGGCCGATTTGCCGGGGCGACTGGCATCCGCGCGATTCCAGCCGTTCGGCTGCTGCTCGTCTCGTCGAAAAGGACGGGCAGGTCGGGGCCATTGCCGAAGATGGCACGGCGCTCGCATCGGCGGTCTTTTCCACTCTCGATATATCGGCGCGGGTCGGCTCGATCCCGCGCCGTGTCGAGTTTCCCGACGGCTCGCTGTTTGAAACCGCCGACAACGATGCGATTGACGGCCTTCAGTTGGCAAACGGCCGGAAGAGGGTCGGGTTCGTCCACGGCCTCGAGCGGTTTCATCCGCGCCTGCTGGTCTTCGTCGCAGCGGTTTTCCTGCTGTCGGGTCTGGTCTATCGTTTCGCGCTCCCGGTGCTGGTCGAGGTTGCCGTCGCCGTTACCCCGCCAGTCGTGCCGAAGCTGATGTCCGTCAGCACGCTGGCAACGCTGGATCGTACCGTGCTTGACGAAACGAAGCTGGACGAAGCAAAGAAGCGCACGATTTCCGAAGGTTTTGCCCGCATCGCGGCAAAATCGGATCGTGGCGCCTCCGCCTATACGCTAAATTTCCGCGAAGGTGGGGCGATCGGCCCGAACGCATTTGCGTTGCCGGACGGCACGCTGATCATTACGGATGAACTGGTCGTACTCGCCGGCAACGACACCGAGATGCTGATCGGCGTGCTGGCACACGAGATCGGCCATGTCGAACTGGAGCACAGCCTGCGGCAGATCTACCGCGCCGCCGGCATGGCCGGCCTGATCATGCTGATCGCCGGCGATGTGGGCGACAGTGTCGAGGATCTGCTCGTCCAGGGCGGCGGCCTTGTGTCGCTCTCCTATTCCAGGTCGGCGGAAGCTGCTGCCGACCGCCATTCGGTCGAGCTGATGGAAAAGGCCGGATACGATCCGACGGCCATTGCGCGCTTCTTCGAGATCATCGAGAAAAAGCTCGGCGACACGTCCGGGACAAATATTCTTTCCACGCATCCTGGTACCCCGGAGCGCAAGAAGGCGATTCGCGAATATGAAGCGGAGTTGCGGCAGAAGCAGGCGCCGAACTAGCCCGGCGTCGCTCACTGTCAGCTATAACTTGATTTTAAACATCAATTTTTGCCCGTTTGAAGGATGGACAGCCGCCGAGAAGCTGATCATGATCACATCGAGATGATTTTATGCTTTTTGGAATTGTTCCAAACTACCAATCGTCCTATATGAAGAGGCAGAATGTGAGACTGTCGGTCGAATCGCCGCATAGCCACGAATTCTTGAGTATCGCTATAGGCTCATAGGTTCATCCGAACCGAGGGGCACCGACATTTCGAAGCCTGGAGTAAACGATGCGTCTGACGAAGCAAACGAACTACGCAGTCCGCATGCTCATGTATTGCGCTGCCAATGACGGCCATCTCAGCCGCATCCCGGAAATTGCAAAGGCCTATGGAGTGTCTGAACTCTTCCTTTTCAAGATCCTGCAGCCACTCAACAAGGCCGGTCTCGTCGAGACGGTGCGGGGCCGCAACGGCGGCGTGCGCCTGCCGAAGCCGGCGGCCGAGATCAGCCTGTTCGATATCGTCAAGGTGACTGAAGACAGTTTCGCCATGGCGGAATGCTTCGAGGCTGGCGAGATCGATTGTCCGCTGGTCGATAGCTGCGGCCTGAACTCGGCGTTGCGCAAGGCGCTGAACGCCTTTTTCGAAGTGCTCCAGCAATATTCGATCGACGATCTGGTGAAGGCCCGGCCGCAGATCAATTTCCTGCTTGGCCTCGATCAGCTCACGCATCCGAAAACGGCTGCCGCTTGAACTGAGCCATCGTCCTGAAGCAAGAGCCCGGTTTTTCCGGGCTTTTTGCTGGGCTATGATTTCGTCACATATTCCCGCAGGATGAATTCGATCGCGGTCGGATCGAGCTCGGCCTTGTCGATACGGAAATCGGCGCCGTATTCCTCGAATTTCTGAAAATACGGATCGGCAAGCGACGAGGAAATCACCCCGATCGGGCCGATGAACCCTTGCTGACGCATGGCTGGAACGGTTTCGCGAAAGTCAGCCTGCGGCTGCAGGCGATTGTCCATCAGTACCATGGATACGGGTTTTCCGGATTTGATGAAGTCGAGTGCGTCGTCAATCGTTTCGCAATAGTGCAGATGGATCTCCGCGCTCGATACCTTTTTCATCACGCCGCGCATGATCAGGTTTTCGGCCGGATCGTCATCGACGAGCAGGATGTGGATCGGCTGCGGGTCCGGCATCATTGTATGATCTGCTCCCGTATCGCCTTGGCCACCATCTGGGTTCTGTTGACCACGTCGAGCTTCTTCAGGATTGTCGCCGTATGCGAGTTGACCGTGTGTTCCGACACGGAGACGATCAGCGCGATCTCGCTTGCTGTCTTGCCGTGCGAGATCCAGCGCAAAATTTCCGTCTCTCGCGGTGTCAGGCCAAGCCCCGCCTTGTTGGACAGGACCAGCCGGTAAAAATAGTCGAAGGCGCAAACGGCGTCGTAACAGAGCGCGAAATGCGCCTGCTGGTCCATGTCCTCACCGTCGCCCAGAAACAGCACGGCATAGCGCGCGCCATTGATGCCGGTCACCGGCACGCACATCAGCATGTCGAAGCCGAGTTGGCCGAGCAGATTGCTGCCATGGCCGAGATGAGGGTCGTCGGCCTTCCAGATGGAAGGAATGGATGATGTGTGAAGGCTTTTGAATACGACGGAATCGCCGAAACGATGGCGTTTGTCATATTCCTCTGCCAGTCCGGAGGGGAGATCGTGCAGGGCCAGCCGGTTCGTCAACATGCAGGCATCGCCCTCGTTTCCGAGTTGCAGGATGCCGAAATGGTCGAAACCATAGCGGAGCGACATGGTATGGAAAATTCGAAAGAAGTCGACCCGATTGAGAGCTTTCTCCAAATCGCTGTCAAAATGGTATCGCCGGTGGTTTTTCAGAAGAGTTGCCACGACGCGGCCGTCCCCCACGTATCCCGCGACCGCCAGTTTAACGTGCGATTGACTATAAGCAACTGGCATCTGCACTGGAAAGGGGAGTTGTGGGCGGTTTTGAACTGCTGGATTCGAGCCGCAAGCGTGGTGGAGGGGGGAAGGACTGTATATTGTCGCTTTCATCTATCCCCGCCTGGCAGATAAAAGCTGGACAGCCCTCCCCGCCCCGCAATCTGGTTATGCCACGGAGCATAACCAGTCGCTATCCGTGCAATTTGGGATTGACTTTTTATGGCGATCGACCGTGATTCGATTTGGCCCGTTTTCGAATGAAAAAGTCGTGTATGGCGCCGCCTCTGTCGCATCCGGAGGAATTTTCCAATTGGACAATTTTTTTCGGATGCTTATTGCAATGCCGTAGCAAATGTCGTTCCATCCGGCCTTGACCGGAAACAACGGCTTCTGCGTCAGAAAAATATGAGAACAAGAACAAAACTGGGAAGCAAACTCATGAAAAAGCTCTCTACTCTCCTTGCTGCAACCGCAATCGCCACATTGATGGCTGGTTCGGCATGGTCGAAGACATTGGTCTACTGCTCCGAAGCATCGCCGGAAGGTTTTGATCCGGGTCTCTATACAGGTGGTCAGACATTCGACGCTTCGTCGCGCACGGTCTACAACCGTCTCGTCGAATTCAAGCATGGTGGTACGGAACTTGAGCCGGGCCTCGCTGAAAGCTGGGAAGTTTCGGCTGACGGCACTGAATATACCTTCAAGCTGCGTCCGGGCGTCAAGTTCCAGACGACCGAATATTTCACGCCGACCCGCGAATTGAACGCAGACGACGTGATCTTCTCGTTCGAGCGCCAGTACAAGGCAGACAATCCCTGGAACAAGTACGTTGCCGGCGCGTCTTGGGAATATTTCGCAGGCATGGGCTTCCCGGACCTGATCCAGTCGATCACCAAGGTCGATGACCTCACTGTCAAGTTCAAGCTGAAGCAGGCCGAAGCGCCGTTCCTCGCCAACCTCGGCATGGATTTCGCCTCGATCATGTCGAAGGAATATGCCGACAAGCTCGCTGCCGACGGCAAGATGGAACTGCTGAACCAGCAGCCGCTGGGCACAGGTCCGTTCACGTTCGTCGCTTACCAGACGGACGCTGCGATCCGCTACAAGGCCAACCCGGATTACTGGGCCGGCAAGGAAAAGATCGACGATCTCGTATTCGCCATCACGACCGATGCCGCAATCCGCGCGCAGAAGCTGAAGGCCGGCGAATGCCACATCATGGCGTATCCGAACGCGGCCGACGTTGCCGAGCTGAAGAAGGACGAGAACCTGACGATTCTCGAACAGGAAGGCCTCAACGTCTCCTACCTCGCTTACAACACGCTCGTTGCTCCGTTCGACAAGGCTGAGGTCCGCAAGGCCCTCAACATGGCCGTCAACAAGCAGGCGATCGTCGACGCCGTGTTCCAGGGGGCCGCAACAGTCGCCAAGAACCCGATCCCGCCGACAATGTGGTCCTATAACGACAAGATCGAAGACGACAAGTACGATCCGGCGGCGGCCAAAAAGATGCTTGAAGACGCTGGCGTCAAGGATCTCAAGATGAAGATCTGGGCGATGCCTGTCGCTCGTCCGTACATGCTGAACGCTCGCCGTGCAGCTGAGCTGATGCAGGCCGATCTGGCCGCCATCGGTGTTACGGTGGAAATCGTTTCCTACGAATGGGCCGAGTACCTGAAGCTCTCGTCCGCCAAGGACCGCGACGGCGCGGCCATCCTCGGCTGGACCGGTGACAATGGCGATCCGGACAACTTCCTCGACACCCTGCTTGGTTGCGACGCCGTCGGCGGCAACAATCGTGCCCAGTGGTGCAACAAGGAGTTCGACGACCTGATGACCAAGGCCAAGGCAACCGCCGACGTCGCGGAGCGCACGAAGTTCTATGAGGAGGCCCAGGTCATCTTCAAGAAGGAAGCTCCGTGGAACACCATCGACCATTCGCTCGTCTTCGTTCCGATGAACAAGAAGGTGACCGGCTTCGTCATGGATCCGCTCGGCATTCACCGCTTTAACGGCGTGGATATTGCAGAGTAATTCTTCCGTATGATCTATGCCCGCCGCAACCGCGGTGGCAGTTTCCGGCGGCTCGAATTCCTCGAGCCGCCGGTTTTACAATCGGACTAAACGCCCATGTTGCGCTTTATTTTCGGACGGCTGGCCGTCCTGATCCCCACCTTCATCGGGGTTTCCATCATCGCCTTCTCGTTCATCCGCCTGTTGCCCGGTGATCCGGTCATGCTGATGTCGGGTGAACGCGTGATGTCTCCCGAGCGTCATGCCCAGATCATGACGGATCTCGGCCTCGACCGGCCGATCTACATCCAGTATTTCGATTACCTCGTGAACTTGCTGCACGGCGATTTCGGAAGCTCGATCGTTACCAAACGGGCCGTGCTTGATGATTTCATGCAACTGTTTCCGGCAACCATCGAGCTGTCGCTCTGTGCCATCATCCTGGCCGTCGCTCTCGGTGTGCCCGCCGGCGTCCTGGCTGCGGTCAAGCGCGGCACCTGGCTCGACCAGACGCTGATGGGAACCGCGCTGGTCGGCTATTCCATGCCGATCTTCTGGTGGGGTCTGCTGCTCGTCATCTTCTTCTCCGGCTATCTCGGCTGGACGCCCGTCTCGGGCCGCATCTCGCTGATGTATTTCTTCCCGCAGGTTACCGGTTTCATGTTGATCGACAGTTTGATCTCGGGGCAGGCGGGCGCCTTCAAGTCGGCGGTCACCTATCTGATCCTGCCGACCATCGTGCTGGCGACCATTCCGCTCGCCGTCATTGCCCGACAGACGCGCTCTGCGATGCTGGAAGTGCTTGGCGAAGACTATGTGCGGACCGCCCGCTCCAAGGGCCTGTCGCCGTTCCGCGTCATCGGCGTGCATGCGCTTCGCAACGCCCTGATCCCGGTCATCACCACCATCGGCCTGCAGGTCGGCGTGCTGTTGGCCGGTGCGATCCTGACCGAAACGATCTTTTCCTGGCCGGGCATCGGCAAGTGGATGGTCGATTCCGTCTTCAAACGCGACTATCAGGTCGTCCAGGGCGGACTGATGCTGATCGCCGCGGTGATCATGATCGTCAATCTCATCGTTGATGTGCTCTACGGCTTCATCAATCCGCGTATCCGGCACTAGGAGGGTCTGATGGCTGTCGTCGAAATCAAAACCACCGCGCCGCCGACCGGGCTTGCCGAGTTCTGGTTCTATTTCTCGCGCAACAAGGGCGCGGTGATCGGCCTCGTGGTCTTTACGATTATCCTGGTGCTGGCGATCTTCGCGCCGATCGTCACGCCGCATAGTCCGAGCATCCAGAACCGCGACGTCCTTCTGCTGCCCCCGGCGCTGTCTGCGGGCGGGCAGTGGACCTACCTTCTGGGCACCGATGCCGTCGGTCGCGATATCCTGTCCCGACTGATCTATGGCGCGCGTTTCTCGCTGTTCATCGGTCTCGTGGTCGTCACTCTTTCGGTCATTTCCGGCGTGCTCGTCGGCCTGGTCGCCGGCTATTTCCGCGGCCGCACCGATACGATCATCATGCGCGTCATGGATATCATCCTGGCCTTTCCGTCGCTGCTTCTGGCTCTCGTGCTGGTTGCCGTACTCGGCCCGGGCCTGCTGAACGCGATGATCGCCATCTCGCTCGTCAACCTGCCGCATTTCGTTCGGCTGACGCGGGCTGCGGTCATGTCCGAACGCACCAAGGATTATGTCATCGCCTCCAGGGTCGCCGGTGCCGGCACTCTGCGACTGATGTTCCTGACCATCTTGCCGAATTGTCTCGCACCGCTGATCGTCCAGGCGACGCTCGCCTTCTCGGCGGCGATCCTCGACGCGGCGGCCCTCGGCTTCCTCGGCATGGGCGCCCAGCCGCCGACGCCGGAATGGGGCACGATGCTGGCCGAAGCCCGCGAGTTCATCCAGCGCGCCTGGTGGGTCGTAACCTTCCCCGGCCTTGCCATTCTTATCACCGTCCTTGCCATCAACCTGATGGGCGACGGCCTGCGCGATGCGCTTGATCCCAAGTTGAAGAGGTCATGATGTCCCTTTTCGAAGTCGAAAATCTCGTCGTCGAATTCCAGACGGCTGCCGGCCCGTTCCGCGCCGTCGATGGCGTCTCGATGAAAGTCAATGCGGGCGAAGTGCTGGCGATCGTCGGAGAATCCGGTTCCGGCAAGTCGGTGTCGATGCTGGCCGCCATGGGCCTCTTGCCCTGGACGGCGAAGGTTACCGCTGACAAGCTGCAGTTCAACGGCGTTGATCTTCTCGGTCTGTCGGCATCCGATCGGCGCACGATCGTCGGCAAGGACATTGCCATGATCTTTCAGGAACCGGTCGCCAGCCTCAATCCTTGCTTTACGGTCGGGTTCCAGATCGAGGAAGTGCTGCGCATTCATCTCGGTCTCGACAAGAAGGCCCGCCGGGCGCGCGCCATCGAGCTTTTCGACCTGGTCGGCATTCCCAATCCCGCCGAGCGGTTGAGCCATTTCCCGCACCAGATGTCGGGTGGCCAGTGCCAGCGCGTCATGATCGCGATTGCGCTCTCCTGCAATCCGAAGCTTTTGATTGCCGACGAGCCGACCACGGCACTCGACGTGACCATCCAGAAGCAGATTCTCGATCTCCTGATGCGGCTCCAGGCAGAACATGGCATGGGCCTGATCATCATCACCCACAATATGGGTGTTGTTGCTGAAACCGCCGATCGTGTCATCGTCCAGTACAAGGGCCGCAAGATCGAGGAGGCGGATGTGCTGTCGCTGTTCGAGGCCCCGAAGAGCGAATACACGCGCGCACTTCTCTCCGCGCTTCCCGACAACGCCACCGGAGACCGTCTGCCGACGATCGCGGAATTCCTCAGTGACGACCAGATCTTTGCAGGAGCTGTTCGATGACCCATGTCCTCGAAGCCAGAAACCTCGTCCGCGATTATCAGATCCCGGGCAGCCTCCTCAAAAAAGGCAAGACCGTTCATGCCGTCAAGGGCGTGAGCTTTTCGGTCGACCAAGGCAAGACGCTGGCCATAGTCGGCGAAAGCGGCTGCGGAAAATCGACGCTTGCCCGCATCGTCACCATGATTGACCCTGCGACATCAGGCGACATGCTGATCGACGGTGTGAAGGTCGATATCGCCAAGGAGCGGCTGACGCCGGAAATGCGCCAGAAGGTCCAGATCGTCTTTCAGAACCCCTACGGCACGCTCAACCCGCGCAAGAAGATCGGCGAAATCCTCACCGAACCGCTGATCATCAACACGAAGATGAAGGCGGACGAGCGGCAGGCCAAGGCCATGGCCATGTTGAAGAAGGTCGGCCTCGAGGAAAAGCACTACGGTCGCTATCCGCACATGTTTTCCGGCGGCCAGCGCCAGCGCGTCGCGATTGCCCGCGCCCTGATGCTCAACCCGCGGCTTCTGGTGCTGGACGAGCCGGTCTCGGCGCTCGACCTGTCGGTGCAGGCCCAGGTTCTCAACCTGCTTGCCGACCTACAGGACGAATTCCAGCTGACCTACGTCTTCATCAGCCACGATTTGTCGGTGGTGCGCTACATCGCCGATGACGTGATGGTGATGTATTATGGCGAGGCCGTCGAATATGGCAGCCGCGAGGAAGTCTTCAGCGATCCGAAGCACAGCTACACAAGGACGCTTTTCGCCGCGACGCCCCGCGCCGATGTCGAAAGCATCAAGGCGCGCCTTGCCCGGAAAAATGCCGCCTGAATGATGCGCATTGGCTGCCGGGTTGTCGCAATGACGGTTCCACTGATTGGAAATCTGCGATAAAGCGCCAGCGTTACAACAATTCACATGCGGCCTGCCGCATTTTACGAGGAATATGAAAATGGACATCAAACGCTTCGAAACCGGCCCGCGCATGAGCCAAGCTGTCGTGCACAATGGTACCGTCTATCTCGCCGGCCAGGTTGGTGAGGCAGGCTCGGATGTTGCAGAGCAGACCAAACAGGCTCTCGCATCCGTCGATCGTCTGTTGGCGCTCGCCGGCACCGACAAGTCCCGCATCCTGTCGGCCACCATCTGGCTCGCCGACATGGTCGACTTCCCGAAGATGAATGCCGTCTGGGATGCCTGGGCCTCGCAGGGCAACACGCCGGCTCGCGCGACTGGCGAAGCCAAGCTCGCAACCCCGGACTACCTCGTCGAAGTTATCGTGATCGCCGCTCTCTAGGACCTGCGATTGTTCCATGAGAAAGCCGGCGCTTTCAACAGGTGCCGGCTTTTTGCGTTCCAGCAATCAGTTTCCAATGCGTGCGGTGCCGGTGTCGCCGTTGTCGCGAATCCATTTGACTTTGTCCGGACCGGTTTCCGTCAGGTCGAAACACATTGCCGATCCGTCATACCAGACCTTGAATTGCTGGCAGAGCTTGTCCGACTGTATCCACCAGTGGCCCTTGTCGGTTGGCTGGATGAATTTTCCCAGGCCCAGCGCCTTGCCACTGCCATCGACCTCGCCGGAAGGGTGGTAATTCAGCGGAAATTCTCCGCCCATCGGTGCTGCCAGATAGATCGTCTTGCCGATGATGAGGCTGCGGATATCTGCCTCCTTCATCTGATTGGCTTCGGCCGCTGCGGCAAGGCTGGAAATTGTCGTTCCCAGAAAGACAATGGCAATTTTGTGCATGACAGTCTCCATCGCGTTGCACTCGATACGTCGTGCTCAGCAATTGGATCACTCGATCTACGTCCAATGTTTCGCGATGTTCAACGCAAGGGTATGGAACAATTCCTGCCTCTCCGCGTTAGACTACGCATTCTTCTGGAATGCTCTCCAACAACGAAGGAATGTGCCATGCTGTACTGGTTGCCAAGGCTATGCCTGTTCCTGCTCATCGGCGCGGTTCTGGGCTTGGGTATTCTGCCGGCGACGTCTGAAGACATCGCCAGCACATTGATCGTCGTGATTTTGGGCCTCGGCCTATTCTCCCTGACGCTCCACGTTTTCCCCCCGGAACGCTACTGACCCGTCCGGCGAAAGCAGGCGACAAAACGGTTTCATCTTTTGGATCGACGTTTTTGGCGCGGTCGAACTCGACCCTATCTGAAAAGCCTGCTTGAGTATCTGCAATGCCGGCCAATATGGGTGCGGGAACCTTTTCGTAAGCGACGAGTTAATAGCCGTTACACGCCGGTGCTGCCTCTGCTCCGGCGTTTTCCGCATATTGATCTCATTCGTCCGTTCGGCAGAGACCGTTGCGGACCGGGCACATGGAGAGACGGAAGATGAGTGCTGCCTTGCCGGGGAGTGGGATTTTCAAGAAGCGAAAACAGGCGGAGGCAGAGGCACAGGTGGCTGCGGCGGACATTCCGGAAACGTCGCCGAAAACAGGGCTCGACCTGGTGGTTGCCTGGAGTGTTGTCGGAACATTCGTCATCCTTGCTTCAACGGCCATCTATATGATGGAAGCCATTCTGATGCCGGTAACCCTTGCCATCGTCATCGGCATGGTACTGGGGCTTGCCGCGGATCGGCTGGCGCGATTCGGATTGCCTCCCGTACTCGGCGGGTTGCTTCTGGCGATCATTTTCGTCGTCGGCATTTTCTTTCTGATCAACACGCTGATCGAGCCCCTGACGTCGCTGGCGGGCCAGGCGCCCGGTATCCTTGAGCGGGCCATCGAGCGCATCCTTCCCTATATCCAGCGGTTCGAATGGGCAAAGACTGCGATTGCCGGCACCGACGAAAAAGCCGTCACCGACGTTGCCATCCAGAACGCCGGCGCCATGCTCGGGCTTGTTGCCGCCGGTGTCACGCCCGCCTTTATCCAGACGCTGATTTTCCTTGCGGCACTCGGGCTTTTCCTGGTGGGGCGTGCGCATTTGCGCAAGACGATCATCCTCGCCTTTGCGACGCGCGACCGGCGGCTTGCCGCGATCCGGATCATGAACGCGACGGAAAATGCGGTTGGGTTCTATTTTTCGACGGCCGGCATCATTTACATGATACTCGGGACGATCACCGTAGCGATTGCCTTTGTCGGCGGCCTGACAATGGCGCCGCTCTGGGGATTGTTCGCCTTCGTGTCGAGCTTCATTCCCTATCTCGGCGTCACGATCATGACGGTAGCGTTGCTCTGCGCCGGGTTGATGACCCATGATGCGCTGCTGCTGGCGCTCGCTCCCGCCGCGGCCTTCTTCCTGCTGCATCTGGTGATGGAAAACCTGGTGACCCCGGCGATCCTGGGGCACCGGCTGGAGATCAATCCGTTCCTGATCTTCCTTGCGATCATCTTCTGGACCTGGATGTGGGGCGCCGTCGGCGCCATGCTGGCCCTGCCGCTTTCGCTGATCGCCATGACCATCTTCAATGAGGTCCGTACTCAACCGCCCGAGCGGCAATTGCCCGCGTGAACACCGAGTCGGAATAACCTTGGCCCGGATCGATCTAGATCCGTGCATGGCAACGGAAAGACAAAAGCATGCCTCCAACGCTCGATCCCCTCGGTACGGTGCAGGATGATCTTCATGGAGGTCGTGCCCCATGGGGCAGGGGTTTTCGGCCGCCCCGCAATGTCCGCCTGTTGGAAAGCATGAAGACCGATGTGCTCATCGTCGGCGGGGGGATCACCGGATCGCTTGCCGCCCAGCATCTGGCGGCGCGTGGGGTGGATGTCACGATCATCGATCGCGAGCAGCCGGGCCTTGGCAGTACGGCTGCGAGCACGGCGATGCTGCAATGGGAAATCGATTGTACGCTCGGCGAACTGAGTGAATTCTACGGTTTCGACCGGGCGGCCTCTCTCTATCGCCGAAGCGCTGCCGCCGTGCAGGGCCTGACCGGTCTCGTCGGCGCGCTGGGTTTCGATTGCGTTTTCCGGCCACGCTCGACACTGTATATCGCCGCCGGCGAGGTAGGGCCTGCGGCGCTGCGCGAAGAGCATCTCCTGCGTCAGCGCGCTGGCTTGCCGGGCATGTTGCTTGATCACGCCGAACTCTTGTCCCGCTTCGGTATCGACCGTGCCGCCGCCATCCTGTCGCCGGGAGCCGCCGACGCCGATCCTATGCTTCTCTCCTGGGGACTGTTGCGCGATGCCGCGGCGCGTGGTGCGCGGCTTATCGATGCGATGGCGACAGCCTATCATGATGCACCGGGTGCTGTGACGGTCGAGACCGACGGCCCGTTCGTCATCGAGGCACGACATGTCATTCTGGCCACGGGATATGTCATGCCCGATTTCGTCAAGAGCGAGATCCATCGGACGGCGTCAAGCTGGGCGATCGCGACCACCCCGCAGGCGCCCGGCAGCCTCTGGCCGGGCAGCGAACTGATCTGGGAGGCGTCGGAAAATTACAACTATGCGCGCACCACGGCGGATGGACGGATCATCATCGGCGGCGGAGACGACGATACGGTTGATCCCACTGAGCGCGACAGCAAGATGCCGGAAAAAGCGGCGGCGCTCATCGACGATCTCGTCAAGCTCTGGCCCGCCGCCCAACCGGTCGTCGATTATTCCTGGTCCGGCGCATTCGGCGAGACGGAGGACGGCCTGCCGCTGATCGGTGTCGTTCCCGGCATGCCGCGCATTCTTGCCGCCTATGGTTACGGCGGCAACGGCATTACCTTCAGCTTCATGGCATCGCGCATGCTGGCCGAACTGTGCGCCGGCCACCGGGAAGACTGGTTCGATGCCTTTGCAATCGACCGGCCTTCGCCTGCCGGATAACCCGTCAGCGTTTGCCGGCGCGGGCGTTCTCGTCGAAGAACAGGGCCTGGCTGATCAGGGCCTTGACCATTTCCGGATTGAACGGCTTGGTCACCAGGAAGGCCGGCTCGGGCTTCGTTCCCGTCAGCAGCCGCTCCGGAAACGCGGTGATGAAGATCACCGGGATCGTCGCGCTCTTCAGGATCTCGTTGACCGCGTCGATGCCTGAGCTGCCGTCGGCGAGCTGGATGTCGGCGAGAATCATCTTTGGCGCGGTCTTTTCAAAAAGCGCAATCGCTTCGCCGTAGGTTCTTGCCACGCCTGCGACCTTGTGGCCAAGGCTGGTCACCATGTCTTCGATATCCATGGCAATCAGCGGTTCGTCTTCGATGATCAGGATTTCGGTGGCGACCTGTCTGGAGATATCTTCCGAAGCTTCCCGCAGCAATGCCGCGGCTTCGACATCCGTGACACCGAGGATTTCGGCCGCTTCATCCGGGGTAAAGCCTTCGACGGCGACCAGCAGAAAGGCCTTGCGGGCCGCCGGCGGGATCACAGAAAGGTTTGCCGCCGCGCGCGCTTCCCAGCCGAAGGGCGAAGCGGTGGCGGGCAGATCGACCGTGAGCGTATCGAACAGCGAGGAGAACAGCTTGAAAAGGTTGACCCGGTCGTTGGCGCCTTGCGGAAAAAGCGTGATATCGGCGATCAGCGCTTCCAGTACGGCGGCCACATAGGCGTCGCCGGACGTTTGCGATCCAGTCACCGCACGGGAAAAACGTCGCAGATAGGGAAGATGGGCTGCGATCCGCATGGAAAGTGACATTTAGGACTTCCTTCAGTATGATGGCGCCGAGATTTGTCGGTGTCGGACGCTATCGCGAGTCGAAACGTGGCATTGGTTTGAACATGTTTTATGGTTTATGGGAAGTTTCCGGGCCGAACCAATTGTATGCGGGCGGAAGCGAAACCCCTGAAAATTTGGAATATAGCAACGTTTTAAGTGTACCAAAGGGAAGCGTGAAGGCGTTGCAGCGTGGCGATCGCCGTTGCGGGCTCAGGAGTAAAACTGTCGATGAGTGACATCCCGGAAAATCAGCGGCGTGCCGGTATGGCGGGCAGGGCAGGTGGTGGCCTCGCAGACCCCAACAACCAGATCGCTTCCAAACTGAAAGCCCTCTACAGCGCAGTCGAGCGGGAACCCATTCCCGACATGTTTCTTGATCTTCTCGAAAAACTCGACAAGGCCGAGCAGATCGGCAAGTCGCAGCTCTGACGCATGCTGCTGACAGTCGCCGGCTGGTTTGATCAATCTCATCTGTCAGAACGTGAAAAACGGGCCGTAGCCCGTTTTCCTGTCTTTAGACTATGTTGCTGTCGCGATCAGCAAGCTGCCGTATAACGGCGGCCATAGCGGTCGCGATAGACGCAACGACCGGGCTCGTTGGCATTGCCGATCAAGGCGCCTGCAACACCACCGACGGCAGCACCCACAGCGGCGCCGCGGACATTGCCCGTCGCTACCCCACCGATGATGGCGCCGGAAGCGGCACCGATACCGGCTCCCTTTTCCGTCTGGGAGCAGGCTGCAAGCGGAAGAATAAGGGCTGCTGCGAGAAGAATCTTTTTCATGACTGGTTCCTTTTCAAGGGGCATTAATGGTCAAACGGGAAAAGCACTGCGGCCGATCAGATACGGCCCATGAGGACGAGGACGAGGAGGATCACGACAACCAGTCCGAGACCGCCCGAGGGTCCGTAGCCCCAGTTGCGGCTATGGCCCCAGTTCGGGAGCGCACCGACCAGCAACAGCACCAAGACAATCAGCAGAATTGTACCGAGCATGATATTTCCTCTTCGGGTTCAGGCCTCTGGCGGGCCACGGGGTTCTGCTGCGACAACGTCTGTCACACAATTTTGTTCCGGCGGACAATTCTGATTGAAGCCGGGCTGTGAGCGTGTTCGCAAAAGAACGGGTGCGCGCAAATGTAAGTAAGAAATTACTTACCTATTCCGTCGGCAGACCGAACAGCAAATTGATCGGCGGCGGAACCGTTTGCTGGTCCTTGCCCGCCTCGTCCGGGTCATTTTCTAACTGGCATCAAGTGAGCTGGATAAAATTCGGAACAAAACCCGGAGGGCTCCGTTTCCCGAGGGCAATCACAGCCGGCAGAACACCGGCTTTTCCGCCGGACAGGCTTTATCCCGACTTGCATGAAGGAGTACACAATGATCCGCACCCTCTTGGCGACGACCGCACTTGCCGCGTTCCTGGCCTCCGGCGCCCTGACCTCCAGTGCATGGGCGCAGGATGCGGCTACGAAGGCCGATCCGGCCAAGCCCGCAAGCACCAGCTCCGATGCCTCCAGGCAAGGCCCGGCCGGCTATTTTTCGGCGGCGCCCGAGCAAATTCTGGCGACTTCGGTCCTTGGCAAAACCGTCTATACCGGGGTCGATGAACAAGGCGAAGCGATCGGCGACGTCAACGACGTCGTCATCAACGCCGATGGCGGTGCCGAGGCGCTTGTGATCGGTGTCGGCGGTTTCCTTGGCATCGGCGAGAAGGACGTGGCTGTCAACTTCGACCGTGTTTCATGGTCGGACAGGGACGGCCAACGTATCATCGTCATTTCTGCCACCAAGGAGGAACTCCAGGCAGCCCCGGAATTCAAGCGTACGGCCATCATGGACGGCGTTGCGGCAAAAATGCCCGAAGATGACAATGCTTCGACGCCCTCAGCCGCGCCGGTTATAACCGACGAGGCCGCGGAAGCGACGTCGCCGGCCACCGGAACGACGCCTGAGATGACCGATCCGGATCTCAAGCCGCCGGTGGACACCGGCACGACGGCCGCAACACCGTCCGATGAGATGAAACTGGTCGATCCGGCGCTGATCAGCGCCGACAAGCTCATCGGCACCGATGTCAAGGTTGCCGACGATACCAAGGTCGGCGAGATCGGCGACGTCATTCTGAGCAAGGACGGCAAGGTCGAGGCCTACGTCATCGATGTCGGCGGTTTCCTCGGTATCGGGCAGAAGCCGGTGGCCATGAGTGCCGAGAGCGTTCAGGTGATGGCCGATGCCGGCGGCGCAATGACCATCTACTCGCCGTTCACCAAGGCGCAGCTGGAAAGCCAGGCGGCTTATGACGAGGAGGCCTACAAGGTCAATCCGCGCGGCATCATTCTCGAAGCGCCGGCAAACTAACGCGGCTTCTAGAAAAAACCGGCGTCAAAATGGCGCCGGTTTTTT
Source organism: Rhizobium herbae (assembly GCF_017873135.1). Lineage (GTDB taxonomy): Bacteria > Pseudomonadota > Alphaproteobacteria > Rhizobiales > Rhizobiaceae > Pararhizobium > Pararhizobium herbae. Next base: position 216,188 of record NZ_JAGGJV010000012.1, read on the forward strand.
GTTGTCCTTATACCGTCCGCCGGCTCCTGAGCGGGCACAAAAAAAGCGGCGCAATGCCGCTGTCTTTTGTTCGATTTGGATCTCTATTTTCAACTATGGTCTCGGCCACTGCACGGTTTTTCCGCAGCATCGAGTTGAGACAGAAGGTCGGAAAATTTTCCGTCCGGCGCAGGCATGTCGTCGGTAAAGTACAGATCGCGCAAAGTCCTGCCGACATGCAGATTTTTCTCACGCATATGTTTCGGTTGACGAGCCGCAGCCGCGGCAGATTTCCAGATATTCGTTGTCGACACGGTCATTTTACTCTCTCGCATGATGTATATGCCCTGACAACGGTCTCCGCATCGGTAATGTTCCGCGAAATGCACGGTCAATCTGTGTCAAATCGAGGCAATCTCCCGGCCATGGTTAATGAATGATTTCGCGCGGGATATGGCGTCCTATGGTGCCCTTCTCCGGAACAAAGTTTCTCTTTCGGCGTTTATTCAGCGAAGGATTAAACTAAGGAGAATTTCCGATGCTTTACTACGCTCTCGTCTTCCTCGTTGTTGCCATCATCGCGGGTGTTCTAGGTTTTGGCGGTATTGCCGGCGCTTCCGCGGGTATCGCGCAGATCCTGTTCTTCCTGTTCCTGGCATTCCTGGTCATCTCGCTGGTGGCCGGCCTGATGCGCAGAACCTGATCCCCTCCAAGGTGATGAATGATGAATAAAGAAGGGGAGCGGCGCGAAAGCATCGTTCCCTTTTTTGCGTCTGCTCTGCTGCCGAGTTCGACATAACCCGCTTCCGCCTTGCCGAAGGCAATGGGCTTCGGTATTCATGACCGGAGTATCTCGCAACTGCACAATCCGGAGCCGCGCGAAGCATGAAGTCGCTGGAACTCATTGTCGAAAGGATCATCCTGTCGAGCCGCTGGCTCCTGGTGGTCTTCTATCTGGGACTCGTCGCAGCGCTTGCCCTCTATGCGGTTTCCTTCGCCTACAAGTTCTACAAGATCGCCATCATGGTCTTCACCTATGACGAGGCTGACATGATCCTCGCGATGCTCGGCCTGATCGATGCGGCGCTCGTCGCCAGCCTCATCGTCATGGTGATGATCTCCGGATATGAAAACTTTGTCAGCCGTTTCGATGAGGCAGATGCCGAGGTGTCGTTCCTCGGCAAGCTCGATTCCGGCAGCCTGAAGATCAAGGTGGCCTCGTCGATCGTGGCGATCTCGTCGATCCACCTGCTGCAGATTTTCCTGAATACGCAGCAGTATACCAGCGAGCAGCTGATGTGGGCGACGATCATGCATATTGCGTTTGTGGTCTCCGCGCTGATGCTCGGGTTCCTCGAGCAGATCATGAACAGACTGAAGAAATAAGCAGAGAGAACAATGGGGAACAGGGCATGAAGACAGACGTCGTTGTTTTGGGGGCGGGCATCGTCGGCCTGTCGACGGCTATCCATCTCGCGCGGCGGGGCAAGTCGGTGGTGCTTCTCGATCGCCGTGGCGCCGGCGAGGAAACTTCCTATGGCAATGCCGGCCTGATCCAGCGCGAAGGCGTGTTTCCCTATGGCTTCCCGCATGATTTCGGTGCGCTGTTCCGCTATGCGCTGAACAACACGATCGACGCGCACTACCATTTCCGGGCGCTGCCCGGCCTCGTGCCGTTCCTCATCCGCTACTGGTGGAACTCCGGCTTCACCCAGCACCAGAACATTGCCTCGATGTATGCGCCGCTGATCGAGAATTCGATCGCCGAACACAGCGACCTGATCGATGCGTCGGGAGCCGGCGATCTGATCCGAAAGGACGGCTGGATGAAGGTGTTTCGTACGGAGGCGGCGCGCGACGCCGCCTACAAGGACGCGGAAAAGCTTTCGTCGACGTTTGGCGTCAATCATCAGAAACTGTCCAGCAGCGAGTTGAAGACGATGGAGCCGTCGATCAGGGCGGATCTCACCGGCGGCCTGCGCTGGACCGATCCCTGGTCGATCCGCGATCCGCACAGCCTCAACAAGGCCTACCTCAGCTATTTCCAGTCGCTCGGCGGACGCCTCGTCTCCGGCGACGCGGCAACGCTGGAGCATATTCTCGAAGGCCCAGGCTGGCGCGTCGCAACGCCCGAAGGCCCGCTCGAGGCCAAGGAAGTCGTCGTTGCGCTCGGTCCATGGGCCGATACGGTGACCAGGAAGCTCGGCTACCGTTTTCCGCTCGCCGTCAAGCGCGGCTACCACATGCATTATGGCATGGAGGAGGGCGCCCAGCTCAACAACTGGGTCCTTGACGCCGAGAAGGGCTATTTCCTCGCCCCGATGCTGCGCGGTATCCGATTGACCACTGGCGCCGAGTTCGCCAACCGGGATGCACCCAAAACGCCGGTGCAGTTGACCCGCGCCGAGCGCGTTGCCCGCGAGTTCTTTCCGCTGGCTGAGCGCCGCGACGAGGAGCCGTGGATGGGCGCGCGCCCCTGCACGCCGGACATGATGCCGATCATCGGCAAGGCGCCGCGCCACGAAGGCCTCTGGTTCGCCTTCGGCCACGCCCATCACGGCATGACGCTTGGCCCCGTTACCGGTCGCGCGCTCGCCGAAAAGATGACCGGGGAGAAAACGGTGATCGATATCAAGCCGTTCAGACCCGATCGGTTTCTGGCCTGATCAAGGGGGGGCGGTGAGGCGAGGACAAACTCTCTCGCCCCCGTCGCCCTGCATGAATTCCCGTTATTTTTTTCCGCAGGCCGGAACAAACGTCAAATTCACCCGTTAAGAGGGTTGGCTGAAGGCGAGGGCTCGGTCTGTTGCGCCATGCGCAGCGAATGGAAATGACTGCCGTGGCAAGCGGCAGCGGGAGCGTATTTCATGCAGAAACAGGTGATAGAGTTCAACGGCGAAGCCGTGGGCGCAGTCGTGCCCGATGGCGACGGTTTTCGCTTCATCGCCGTCAAGTATGGCGTCTGGAGCCTGGACGGCCGTCTGTTTTCTCGTCCGGTGGAAGCAAAACGAGCAGTAACGGCGCTTCTGTCGAAGCCGCCCGGGCGTTCGATGCCGGCGGCCAGCTTCTGGGTGCCCGGCGAGGGGGATCCTTCCATCAGCCAGTTCGGCTGGAATGCAGTTTCCGCTGTCCCTCTGCCTCGTGAAGAAACCCGCGCCTAAGCGGTGTCCTATGCCGATCAGGGATCGACATAACCTGATGCGCGGATGTCGAGCATATGGGCGGACGGATCGGTCTTGAACAGGAGGGCGCCGGTGGTACTCGATTGCGCCGGGACGTAGTCGAAGGTCACCTCGTGTGTCTCGATCACCCTGTCGCCATCCTTCAGGTCACCCGTGACCGGGACAGCGGCCGCGGTTCGCGTTCCGCTATTCTCGATGACGAATGAAACCGCGTAGCCGCCACCGGGGTTGGCTTGCTGGCGAATGATCCGAACGGCGAGATCCGGCGCTCTGTCGGAACCGATCACGGCATTGGAGGCGATCCAGGCAATCATCGCCGCAACCAGCGCGGTGCAAAGTCCCCCGGTGAGCCATTCGATCCAGTGTGCGCCGCGGCTGACCGTCCGGCCGTTGCGCCTGTCTGGTTTTGCCTCAGCCATCGTGTTTCCTCACAGGATCAGCCGCGCGGCGGCGGCGCCGATCGCGCCGGGAAAGGCAAGAACGATCATTGCCGTCATTGCCGGGGTGAACGATCCATCGTCCAGCCGCCCGAAACTCCACAGCGAATACAGGCTGATGACCAGGGCGATCACATATCCGGGCAGGGTGAAGCGGATGAGCGCGTGCCACCATGGCGTATCGCTCGATAATTCGTGGCCGCCCCTGAAGGAGACGGCATAGACGAAGGCGTGCATGAGGGCGATGGAAAGCAGGATCGTTGCAAGAGCGTGCCAGGGTGTCATCTTGTAGGAAATCAGGATCATCTCTTCCGTTGGCGCCATGTTGAGATTGAGGAACAGGGCGCCCACCGCCATCATGAACAGCTCGCTGCCATAGCCCGGTTGCGGATCGTCATCGGCATCGTCCTTGCCGCCGCCCAACTGGCTCCGCCCCAGCAAGGCGCCGATGCTGGCGGGAACCGCCTGGACTGCGATCTTGCCGATAATCTCCTGCGCCGGCATGTTGCCCATCAGCAGCTTGAACAGCGTCAGCATGACGGCACTTGTGACAATGCCGAGGCCATAGGCGATCATCGCGTCGCGAGCCCCCTCCCTCCAGGAGAACGTTTCTTCGAAACCGATGCGATGGGAAATGCCGATCAGCAGGGGAATGGCAACCAGAAGCAGGAGAACCAGGCGCCACCGGTCCATGGTGAAGCCAAGCTCCCACATTTCCATGGTCATCTGCATCGGCAGTGCAAACAGCAGGGCGCCGCCGACACCGCGGCCGATGCCGACCAGAAATTTGGCTGGCGTCACTGCATCTGCGGATTTGCCAGACCCGTCTCTATTGCCGGTCGCGCTGGTGCCTAATGTTTTCACGAAAGCCCCTCAGCCGTTCGGAAGTCGAATGCGGGTTTTTTGTAAGGCCAAGACGAATTGAACCGGATTGGATCAATCGTCCCAATCCGTCGGTATGCCGCCATCCACACCGCTTGTCGCGAGGTCGTTGCGAATGCTGACCACGCCGGGCATTGCATAAACCAGCGCCTCGATCTTGCGCCGTTCATGCGCGGTATCGACTGCGCCCTTCAGCCAGACATTGCCTCGCCGGGCCTTGATGTCGATACCCGAAGTTTCGATGTCGCTGTCTTCAAGCGCATTGGCAACCGTGTCTTCAAGCGCGTCGTCGTCGACGTCCGCCTCGGTGTCGTCGCCGAAAGGGTCCACGCCGCTTTTGCTCTCGATCGCGGTATCGCTGCTGCGCTGGAATCCGGGATTTCCCGCCTCGTCGAAATTTCCCTCGCCCTGTCCGTAGGAGCCGTTGCCAACCTTTCTTTCCGATCCGGGAGTTCCGTCGGCATATGGCCAGCCTTCGTCGAGGTCGCGTTCCTCGTAGTCGCGGTAGTCTTCCTCGCGTCCGGTGGTTTTCGGTGTCTTGTCGATCATCGTTACGTCCTCATTCTGATGGGATCGAGAGGGAAACGGATGGCGGCGCATTTGGTTCATTTGGCGGAGTGACCTCGGAGCAATCCTGCGGTCGACGACGCGGATAAAAAAATGGCGGAGCCGCTGAAGCGGTTCCGCCATGTGTCATCGATCGGGCGCAGATTAGTTCTGCGGAGCAGTGCCGGTAGCAGGGGTCTGCGTGTCGGTACCGGTCGCCGGGGTCTGCGTATCCGGGGTCGCAGGCGTTGCGTTCGGCGTTGTCGTGGTATCCGGAGTTGCAGTGCCCGGCGTCGCGCTGTTGTCGACTGGCGGGGTGGCGTTGTCAGCCGGCGGCGTGGTCGACTGCTCTGTCGTCGCAGGTGGGGTTACCGCGTCATTGGTCTGATCGGTCGACAGTTCCGCCGGCAGCCAGACAAGCAATGCCAGAACCAGACCTGCAAGCAGGATGATCAGGACCGGCCAGCGGGAGCGGGTCGAACGGGGTTCGATCTCTTCCGGCTGACGCTGGTTTGCCAACGGATCGTTCACCGGCGTTCCTGTCACCGGATCGATACGCGGGCCTGCCTGTTCGGCTGGCCATGCTGCAGGATTCACGTTGCGGTTTTCACTGGGGTCAAAACGTTGATTCATGGCGGTCATATCCTTTCGAGAAATGGTGCCTGTGCCAGCAAACGTTGAAGGCAACTGCCCACTAAACGTCGCGGCAGGGCGAATGTTCCTCGAAAAGACGGTCCAGGCATGGAAAGTAGCCGGACAGCCACTTTTTTGATCAAAATTGCGCGGGAATCACTGTTACGATTGCGATGCGATCAAGCCGACGGCAGTTCGGCGATATCCCCGAATTGGACCAGCAGGCGCGGGCTGGTCATGTCGCCGGTTTCCTCATCGACCTCAACGGCATAAGCCGCGACGCCGGCAAAGCGGCCGGCCATGGCGGCGGCGATCTTCTCGGCGCTGGCTGCGTTGGATGCCTGGCGCATCTCGCCCGGCGCCATTCCGCCACGGACCTTGCGATAGGGAAGAACGATGAATTTCTCGGCCATGAATGGCCCCTTTCAAGAATGTTGGCGCCGGCAAAGCCGATCATATCGCAGCGACCTGTAGCATTGATTGCCGTGGACTGTACCCACAATCCGCATTCATCGGCCTGCAAACCGCGGGGTTTCGTCAATCCGGATTGACCGTTTGTGTTCGCGTGGAAAATGACGTTCCAGTCGCTCTGGCGGCCGGGGGCACATCGATAGGGTCCGGCGAAAATTCGCCCTGGCGCGATCGGCCATCATCTCATTGCCGCTTTCCAGGTGGCGGCAGAACCGCTCGGCATCAAGGAGTGGCGTCGCAAATCGGAGGGTGGCTTGAGAAATGGACGGCCACGTTCTTTCGTGGCAGCGAGAGAGACGTCAATCTGCCCGCCCGGCCCTATTCTAAATCTAATAGCAGCCGCGTCCCGTCCTTGCGGACGACAGGCCTTTCGCAGATTTTTCAGCCAATTGATACCACGATTTTGCGCGCGGATGCCGCGCTTCGACCTGCGAAAGCATCCATCCCGACGAATTTCCCGAGGGCGATTTGTCTTCCTCCGCCCGCAACGGCAATTGCAATGCCGGCGCTGCCGGTTGTAAATATTCCGCCGGCTCGATTGGGAGGAGACGCAGCATGGACAGATTCACGGGCGGTTGCCTGTGCGGCAACGTCCGAATTGTCGCAACGGGGCGGCCGTATAGGGTCGGCCTTTGTCATTGTCTCGACTGCCGCAAGCATCATGGCGCCCTTTTTCACGCTTCCGCGATATTCCCTCAGGATGCGGTGACGATCGACGGCGAGACGCGCGACTACGCCGGGCGGTTTTTTTGTCCCCGCTGCGGCTCGTCCGTTTTCGCACGCACCGCGGACGAAATCGAGGTGAACCTGGGATCCCTGGATGCGCCCGACCAGCTGATGCCGACCTACGAACTCTGGACCATCCGTCGCGAGTCCTGGTTGCCGCCGTTTCCACTCACCAGACGTTACGACCGCGATCGTGACGCCACGGACCGGTTTGAGGAGTAGGTCGCACGCTTGCGACGGAACAGATCTTCGGCTGCGGGGTTACCGTTGCAACAGAAACAAGCATTGTCCCATCCCACGGGTGGAATACGCATTGCTATGAAGGAGATCCAACATGCAACTTCCTCAGAACACGATTATTGCCGTTGCCGATGGCGAGAAGTTCAACCTTTTTCAAAACGAAGGCGATGCGGCAAACGTGAAGCTGAAGGCGATGCCTTCCGCGGAGATCGACAGCTCGAAAATCTCCTCCGGCGGCCGCCATTCCAGCAGCTCTGCAAACCCGGATGACAGCCAGCAGGAAGAGGACGGCTTCAGCTCCGGCGTGGCGGATATGTTGAACAAGCAAGTGCTTGACGGGAAGATCAAGAGCCTTGTGGTCGTGGCGGCACCGCGAACGCTGGGCGAAATGCGCAAGAGCTACCACAAATCCCTGTCTGAAGTTCTGATTGGCGAGCTCGCCAAGGATCTGACGGGCCATTCGCTGCAGGATATCGAAAAGGCGCTTGCAGCAGCTTGAAACGCCCCTTCGGAAACAGGCCCCGTCAGCGATGGCGGGGCTTTCGCGCAGAGACTTTGTAGCAAAACGCATCAAACGGCCGACAGCGGCATGAGCTTTTCAACGATTTCAGTGTGTTAAGAGAGAGTGGTGGGGCTAGGATGGCATCCGTGCGCGCAGGCGCGGGCCGATCCAGTCAAGGAAGTACCGCACCTTCAGCGACAGCGGATCGGCTGGTCCGCGAATAACATTTACTGGCAGCGGCTCCGGTGCGAACTCCGCCAACAATTCCTGCAGAGCGCCAGAGCGCAAATGTTCGTTGATCTGGTAGGACAGCACGCGAATAATGCCGATACCGGCCAGCGCAGCCTGAATGGCAGCCTCTGTCGTGTTGACCGCGAGTTTGAGGCGCGGTTCGACGGCGAAGGCCGCGCCATCCCGGCGGTATCGCCATTCCGGGGCGGTCGCGAACCCCTGGAAGCTTATACCATCATGCAGGGCGAGGTCTTCCGGCTGACGCGGCACTCCTCGGCGGGCGAGATAGTCGGGGCTGGCGCAGATCACCCGGCGGACGGTACCAACCCGTGTCGCGATAATCGCGCTGTTCGGCATGTGCCCGATCCGTAGGGCTACGTCGACGTGCTCATCCGTCAGACTTAGCTGCCGATCAGTCAGGGTCAGCCGCAGGTTGATATCGGGTTGCTCCTTGAGGAATTCGAGCACAATTGGCAGCAGATGGCGCTCGCCGAAGGCAATCGGCGCGGTCACGTGCAGCCCGCCACGCAGCGCTCCATAATCGCCGCTGGCCTGCCGCTCCGCCGCATCCAGTTCCTCGAGAATACGACGTGACGCGACGACGAAGGCGTGTCCCTCATCCGTCAAGGCGAGGCCGCGGCGGGTGCGCACGACCAGGCGAACGCCAAGATGCTTTTCAAGATCGGTCACTTTGCGGCTGACCGTGGCGAGCGGCGCATTCAGCCGCCGTGCCCCGGCAGAAAGACTGCCGGCATCGACCACCGCCAATAGCACCGCCATTGCGTCAAAACGATCCATCAAAACCTTCCATAAAATGAGAAGAATGTTTCCACAATACCAAGGTATCCGGTTGTTTATGGATGTCATAGCCTTCGCGTTGCCATAGGTCCCATCGTGCTACTGATCCGGAGAAAGATGTCATGCCTCAACTTTCACGTCGCGCTTTCGCTGGCGCTCTGCCTCTCGGCCTCATCGGTGGAAGCCTGCTCGGTGCAGGCCTGCTCGGCGACTCCCCCGCCCGTGCGGCGACGCAGGTCGCTGCCAAGGCGCCTGTTGCGGTGAACCCGTTCGCGCAGATCCGCATCGGACGGTTCACTGTTACGGCGCTGACGGACGGCTATGCCGACATGCCGTATGACTATTTTCCGGGACGCTCGGCAACCGAGGTCGAGAGGGCGGCAAGCGCGCAATTCACCGCCCGGCCAAGTGGGGTTCGGTTCCTCTTCAACCAATATCTCGTCGAGGATGGCGAGCGCCGCATCCTGATCGATGCCGGTGCGGCAGGTTCGATCGGGCAGACGGGACAGTTGCCACAGGCACTCGCCGCGCTCGGTCTACAGCCCGAACAGATCGACGCGGTCATCGTAACGCATATGCACCAAGACCACATGGGCGGACTTGTTCTGGGGGGCAAGAACAACTACCCCGGCGCCGATCTTTATATCGATCGTCGCGATGTTACCCACTGGACCGATCCAGCCAAGCGTAACGGCGCACCTGACTACCTGCAGACGAGCTTCAGGATGGCGGAGGAGGTCGTGCGGCTATACCCGAGGCTCCAAGCGATCGACGGAGAGCGCGAGATCATGAGGGGTGTTTCGATCGTCGACCTGACCGGCCACACCCCCGGTCATATCGGCGTGCGGGTCGAAGATGGCGGGAAGAGCATGATCATGGTTTCGGACATGATTTTTCCCGTCGTGCATCCGGCCGCGACCGATGTGTTTTTCCTGTTTGAACAGGACCGTGCCGCTGCGAAAGCCATGCGTGATCGCTTCTTTCCGCTTGCCGCGTCGGAGGGTGCGCTCATCGCTGCCACGCACATGCCTTTCCCCGGCCTCGGCCGTATCGTCGCCGATCGTGGGGAGATGCGGTGGCAGGTCGCGGACTGGGCCCTGCAGGACTGATGTCAGCTCTCGGTGATCTTAAGGTATGAATGCCAAGCACTGATTTCGGCTACCCAAAGATAGATCCAGGCTCGCACCGTGAGACAACGATGCGAGCCTGCCTGGGCAAGGAGAATAGGCATGCCATATCATTTCCTTGAGGTTGCTGTAACGCCAAGCGTCAGAGCGGCTCAGGCGAACATGGGGGTCGACCAGATATGGCTGGGCGCTGACAACCGCCCTTCAGACACCTTCACCGAAGACGAGATCGCCTTCATAGCCTCACGCGACAGCTTCTATATGGCATCCGTCTCCGAAACGGGCTGGCCGTATGTTCAACATCGTGGAGGAAAAACCGGCTTCCTCAAGGTCGTCGATCAGCAAACATTGGCCTTTGCCGACTACAGGGGGAATCGCCAGTATATAAGTGCCGGCAATTTCGCCGCCAACGATCGGGCCTGTCTCTTTTTGATGGACTACGTGCGACGGGCCCGGCTCAAAATATACGTCCATGTTGAGCGGCTGACGCTCGGTGACGACCAGGGGCTCACCGAACTCGTGTCCGATCCCACGTACAAAGGCCGGGCAGAGGCGATTTTCAGGCTTCGGCTTGAGGCGTACGACTGGAACTGCCCTCAGCACATCACCCCGCGCTACACCGAACAGCAGGTTGAACAGGTTGTCGCTCCTCTTCGTGAGCGACTGCAGCGATTGGAAACTGAAAACGCGACGTTGCGAGCCCAGTTGGGAGGACCTTGAAGATGAGCGCAGCTCAGCGACCACCACTTCCCCCGTTCACGTTCGAAAGCGCAGTCGAGAAAGTGCGGCTTGCCGAAGACGGATGGAACAGCCGTGACCCAGCTAGGGTTGCGTTAGCGTACACCGTGGACAGCCAGTGGCGGAACCGTGCCGAGTTTGTCACCGGGAGGGAAGCGATTGTCGCGTTCCTTTCGGCAAAATGGCGGCGGGAGCTCGACTACCGTTTGATCAAGGAGCTCTGGGCGTTTAGCGACAATCGGATCGCCGTTAGGTTTGCCTATGAGTGGCACGACGACAGCGGGAACTGGTTCAGATCGTTCGGGAACGAGAATTGGGAGTTTGACGATGGCGGCCTGATGCGGAAGCGCTATGCCAGCATCAACGACTTGCCTATCCGCGCCGACGACCGCTGCTTTCAGTGGCCGCTTGGTCGCCGGCCTGATGATCATGCCGCCCTCAGCGAACTCGGTTTTTAGTCGAGACTAATCGTGTTTGATCCCGGATTTTGATGGTGCAATCTTCTCGCACGCTTGGAACGTTATAGAGATAAACAAGCTTCTCCATTGGCGGTTCAATTGGCTCACTGTCGCGAGAGCTCTCGTGCAAGTTCCAAGAGCGCCCTGACCCCGGCTGACAGATTTCGGCGCCCAGGGTAGTAAAGGCAAAGCCCCGGATATGGTGGCGTCCAGTCCTCCAGGACACGGACAACGTTCCCAGCCTCGATGTCCGGGAGAATGTCTTGCTCGAAGAGGTAACCTATACCGGCGCTTTCCAGGACAGCGGTTCTTGTGAGGCTAGCCTCGTCCAGCGATATCGGGCCGCGTGCATCGATTTGCACCTGCTCCCCGTCCTTTTCGAAACGCCACCGAAACAGGGAACCGTCGGGCAGGCGAACGCGGATGCAACGATGGCTGAGAAGGTCGGGAGGAATCACTGGTTTGCCATACTTCGCAAAGTATTCAGGAGACCCAACCACAGCATGTCGCTGCGGCTGGCCGAGTGAAACGGCGATCATGTCGCTGGGAACGAGGCCCGCAACCCTGACCCCCAGATCAAACCCGTCCTTGACGATATCGACCATCTTTCCTTCCGTTACAATATCGACATTCATGTCGGGATAGCGGCGCAGGAACTCAAGCACGAGCGGTGAGATGATGGCGCGCGCCGCGAACGGCGCTGCGTTGATCCGTATAGTTCCGGAAGGTGTCTCACGTTGCGCACGCACCGAATCCAAGGCGGCATAGAGATCCTGGAGCGACGGCGCCACCTGCTGCACAAAGAGCCTGCCGGCGTCCGTCAGCGACACGCTGCGTGTGGTGCGGTTGAACAATCGTACTCCCAGCTCCGCCTCGAGCCGGCCTATTGTGTGGCTCAGCGCGGTCGTGGACATGTCGAGATCGATGGCCGCTGCGCGGAATGTGCCACGCCGGGCAATCGCAATAACCGCTTCAAGTTCCTTCAGGCTGGTCTGTTCCATTGTCCCGATCTGTTCATTACCGCATGCCGGTTTATCCCACTTATCTATGCAATGGTCGAGGGCTAACTATCGTGTCAGATCACTAGGTCAGATCACTAGGAGAGACAGCATGGATATGCCCGATATTGTAAACATGTACTTTGCCGCTGACAGCGGCAGCAACGCGGATGCGCTTTCGGACACCTTTGCGATCGAAGCAGTTGTCGAAGATGAGGGATCGCGCCATCAAGGCGTCGTCGCAATCCGTGAATGGTGGGTGGCAGCGAAGAAGGCGACTCAGTACGTTTCTGAACCCTGGGAATCCACCATTGACGGCAACAAAGTGCTCGTCCGAGCCAAAATTAGCGGCCAGTTTCCCGGCAGCCCGGTGACGCTCTCATATGCCTTCACCATCAAGAACGGCAAGATCGCTAGGCTGGAGATTCGGTGATGACAGACTTTCTCAACCTGAGAGGCAAACGAGCCCTCATCACTGCGGGAACCAGGGGCGCCGGGGCTGCGACCGTCAGCCTGTTTCGGGAACTCGGTGCGCAGGTGTTGACGACCGCGCGGGCGCGTCCTGAGAACCTGCCGGAAGAATTGTTTGTCGAGGCCGATCTGACGACTGAAGAGGGGTGCGCGGCCGTCGCGGACGTTGCGCGTCAGCGTCTCGGCAAGATCGATATCATCGTTCATATGCTGGGTGGCTCGTCAGCAGCCGGCGGTGGCTTTGGGGCGCTAACGGATGCCGAGTGGCACAAGGAAATGTCACTCAATCTTTTTCCCGCTGTTCGACTCGATCGCGAACTGGTTCCAGACATGGTCGCACGCGGAACCGGTGTGGTTGTGCATGTCACGTCCATCCAAAGAGTGCTGCCTCTCCCGGAAGCGACGACCGCTTATGCCGCAGCCAAGGCAGCACTATCGACGTATAGCAAGGCCATGTCCAAGGAGGTGTCGCCCAAGGGCGTCCGTGTCGTGCGAGTGTCTCCGGGTTGGATCGAAACGGAAGCGTCGGTCCACTTGGCCCAGCGCTTGGCGGACACGGCGGGCACGGACCTTGAGGGGGGCAAGAAGATCATCATGGACAGTTTGGGCGGCATACCTCTCGGGCGCCCGGCCAAGCCCGCGGAAGTTGCAAACCTGATTGCCTTCCTCGCCTCCGATCGTGCGGCATCGATCACCGGTACCGAATACATGATCGACGGAGGAACTGTGCCAACAGCTTAGGGTCGAGACGCCTTCACGGATCAGGCGGGTGCGTCCCACCCGCCGATCTGTGAATAGATGGCGTCGCGGAGATGCCGGACATCGCGATTCAAGGATGCCAATTCCTGGGGCGTCTGTGTTGAGGTTGCGAGCAATGTGTCGCTGAGGCAGCCGGCCCTGTGCTGCAACGTGCGTCCCTCGTCCGTCAATGCAACGACAACCTGCCGCTCATTGCTCAGATTTCGTGTCCGTCGCAGCAAACCCGATGCTTCCAGCCGCTTCAGAAGCGGCGTAAGCGTGCTGGATTCCAGAGCCAGGGTATGGGCGATGGCACCAACCGTCTGCTCGTCCTCGCGCCAGAGGACGTTGAGCACGAGGTACTGCGGATAGGTCAAACCCAACTCGTCGAGTACCCGCTTGTAGGCACGCTGGATAGCGATTCCCGCGGTGTAGATTGCGTAGCAAAGCTGATCATGAAGCGCTGGTGGATCATTATGCCGTTCGGTCATTTGCAAACTCCTGTCGGCTCAGAAATAGCAAATGATACCGCAAAAAACAATATCGCGATAAATGATGTTGACATGAAAAGTGAAATCTGACAGCTTACAGTTATCGCGATAATAGTTATCGCATATACAAAGAGGAGAAAGCCATGACCACCAGGACCATATTCGCCGCCGTCGCCGTAGCCGCAATATCCGCCGCAGTGCCTGCAAACGCAGCGGACATAATCCCTGAAAACCAGACCGTGAAAAACGTTGTACTCGTTCACGGTGCCTTCGCCGATGGCTCAGGCTGGAGGGGCGTCTACGACAATCTCACGAAGCGCGGATATCGCGTCACCGTCGTCCAGAATCCGTTGACCTCCCTCGAAGACGATGTTGCCGCCACCAGGCGCGCAATCGAACGACAGGATGGTCCCGCCATTCTGGTAGGCCATTCATGGGGTGGTACAGTCATTACGGAAGCCGGCATCGATGCGAAGGTCGCGGGGCTGGTCTACGTCTCCGCGCTGTCACCGGACGCAGGCGAGACGACGGCCCAGCAATATGAAGGTTTTGCCCCTGCAACGGAATTCGTCATCGAGACCACGAAAGATGGTTTTGGTTATGTCAGCCCCGAAAAATTCAAGGCGGGATTTGCGCATGACGTTAGCGACGCCGACGTCGCCTTCATGCGGGACGCGCAGGTCCCCATCAACATGTCGGCGTTCGGCACGAAGCTGGAAAACGCTGCTTGGCGAACCAAGCCAAGCTGGGCTGTCATCGCCACTGAAGACAAGGCATTCGACCAAGCCATGCTGAGCCATATGGCAGAGCGGATTAAAGCCAAGATTACCAAGGTTTCAGCAAGCCACGCGCTGTTCATGACGCAGCCGACGGTGGTCGCGGACACTATCGACGAGGCCGCGAAAACTGTTTCGGCGCAGTAAGGATGATCATTCGAGCTTTATCATCGGGACAGGCATCCCTGTTCCGATGATTGCATGCTGGAACGTCATCACCTCCCACTACGCTCGAAACTGCAGCCCGTATGGAAAACCGTCGATCTCCAATTGAGATCGATTGCGCCTTTGAGCCGCTAGCGTTCACCGCCATTTCTCACAATTCAAGCTCATCAATTCACAAAGGTAACCCCGTGGATCAGAATACGCATGACCTATACCGACATGAAAATCCGGCACCGACACGTCATGAGGTTTCAGACGATTTTGACTTTATCGTATGTGGAGCCGGCTCCAGTGGTTCAGTCATTGCCGCTCGACTGGCACAATGCGGAAGCGCCCGCGTCTTGCTTCTTGAGGCAGGCGGCGATGACGTAGCCGAGTCTGTTAGAGACCCGGCGCAATGGCCACTCAATCTCGGCACGAGCCGTGACTGGGGTTTCGTTGGAGAGCCGGCGCCTGAGCTCTGCGGTACGCGGCTTCCTCTCAGCATGGGCAAGGGTCTGGGCGGCGGCTCGAGCATCAATGTCATGGTCTGGGCGCGAGGCCACAAGGAAGACTGGAATCATTTCGCGGCCGAAGCGGGCGATGAAGCCTGGGGCTATGAATCGGTTCTCGGTTACTATCGGCGGATCGAAGACTGGCGCGGCCCGCCAGATGCTGTGCGCCGCGGCGCTGGAGGGCCGGTCTATGTCGCCCAGCCACGTTCGCCACAGCCCATCGCGGAGGCTCTATTGAACTCTGCATCGGCGATTGGCATTCCAGTATTCGACACTCCGAACGGCGAACTGATGGAAAGTGCCGGAGGTGCATCGATCGCGGAACTGCGCATCCGGGATGGCAAGCGGGAGTCCGTATTCGGATCCTATGTTCGTCCGCTCATGTCACAACCAAACCTTACGGTCCTCACCGACGCGTTGGTCGCGAGCATCATCTTCGACGGCAAACGGGCGACAGGCGTTGAGGTTCTCGTCAACGGTCAGCGGCGTGCGTTCACTGCGCGATGCGAAACGGTGTTGTCGCTGGGTGCGATCAACACGCCAAAGGTGCTGATGCAGTCAGGCATTGGCCCGAAGGATGAACTGAAAGCTCACGGGATATCTGTCGTGCAGCATCTCCCTGGTGTGGGTCGAAATCATCAGGATCATCTCGCGTTCGGCTGCACGTGGGCATATCGAAAGCCGGAGGGCATCGGTGGGGGAGGTTGCGAAGCACAACTCTACTGGAAAAGCGACTCTCGCCTCTCTCAGCCGGACATTCTTCAATGCCAGTTGGAGTTCGCCGTACCTTCGCCGGCGGAGACAGGTCTGGAAACCCCGGCGCATGGCTGGACGATGTTTTCAGGGCTTGCGCAGCCGAAAAGCCGTGGCCGGCTGAGGCTCTCCGGCCCCAATACGAACGACCCTATCCTGATTGAACCGAATTCTCTTAGTGAGCCGGAAGACATGGCTGCCGCCTTGGCCGCGGTTGAGCTATGCCGCGAACTCGGAAACAGCGACGCCTTCACGCCGCTGGTCACGAGCGAGGCAGCTCCGGGCACACGCGACCGGGCAGGGATGATCGATTTCATCCGAAAGTCGGCCGTCACGTACTGGCACCAGTCCTGCACGGCCAAAATGGGACGCGACAGCATGTCCGTGGTCAATAACGAGCTCAAGGTCTACGGGATTGAAAGTCTTCGTATCGCAGATGCCTCGATCATGCCGCGTATCACCACCGGAAACACGATGGCGCCGTGTGTCGTCATCGGAGAGCGCGCAGGCGATTTGATCAGGAAGACGCATGGTCTTGCTGATTTGAGTGGTGTCGCTCCATTCGCCTGAAGATACTTTGGAAGAGCTCGGCGGTCAGCATACACTGGCGGTCGAGCTCTTTGCGCCCTCTTGGGTCAACCGTTCGGCTGGTTTCAAGACCTTCTACTCGCCCCTCAATAGACCAGAGCTCACAGAGTTGTGCTCAGCATGTTGCCTGCAGCATCACGCCATCATTTTGGTCATCGAACCGCCAACCTACGTTGCTGCAAATCGAACACTACCGGGACCCATTCGGGATTGAGATCCTATAGTCGAGTCTTGTCGTGATTCGCACAGATTGGAGTGAGTGCCACTGGAACCCGAGGACCTCGAGTTCGGTGCGTTGGATGACATGAATGCGCCAGATACGGGATGGATTTCCGAAAGGCGTTCGGCCGGTCATCTTAGCCTTCTTATGATCGGAACAATGAAGGCTCAGTGAAAGCCGGCTGCCCGGCCGGCAGCGCGAATGATGTGGGAATGCGCGCACGCCAGTAAAAGATGTTTCCGCGTCGGATCAGATTTTCGACCTCGTGGCGAATTGCCATGCCGTGACGGCCTCTGCTGGACCACCGATGACGCCGGTCTATAAAACCGTGGGCATCACCTCTGGGCATCAGGTCGCCAATGATGCCAAAACGATATCCGGCACGACTGGAAAATCAAGGAATTAAGAGATTTTAGCGAGAATTGGCTAGGGAGCCTTGATTATCACATGATTTCAATGGCTTATCGGAAAAGCCCTGAAATTCCCTCTGTTTTCCCATCGCGAGCGACCGTGGATGCCACCTTTGTGCCCTGGCTTTGGGGCCCAGTCAACAGGACGGTCGAGCGGCAATAATTTCCGCTTTCGGACCTCAAGTTTGCGGTGAGGCAGCCATAAAGCGCCCGGCAGCTTTGCGCCCTCATGCACGAACCCGCTTCGCGGGAGGGAGTGCGCGGCGAGTTTCGCATGATTATCTGAGGTTCTAGGCAGGCTGTTGGTGTTGCCTGACCATGA
>NZ_JAGGJV010000013.1 GCF_017873135.1 Rhizobium herbae
CATCCTCAGCCGCGCTCGAATTCGTCCGCCGACTGGCTTTGGCTGCCGTTACCGGCAATGGCGACATGCACCTCAAGAATTGGTCGCTGATCTATCGTGGGAAGGGCGACAAGCCGGCACTCGCTCCCGTCTACGACGTGCTCTCGACCGTCCCCTATCTTCCAGCGGACGCCATGGCGCTGTCGCTTGCAGGTGAGAGGCCCTTCAAGGCAATGAACGCCCAGCGATGGAAAGTCTTTGCCAATCGTGCACGGCTGCCGGAAGCTGCTGTTATGAAGGCGGTCACCGATACAGTTGAGCGCGTAAACCAGTTCTGGTGGTCCCTGCCTGAACGTGCCGTTATTCCTGAAAAAGTGTTGGAACGGGTCGATGCCCACATAAAGCTGATGACGCCGATCCTCGGCACTTGCGCGGACTAGACATTGGTATCTTTGCGCTAGTCGCTCGTAACTCGTTCGCAGTTCCGTGCTGGAGAAGTGCCGAGCGGGTCGATGGTTCATCCGTTCAAGGCGATGGGAGGCCCGAAAGCGGCCTCCCATCGGACGAAGTTTAACCGGACGAGCGTCGTCATTAGTCAACGGCGAAGTCGGTCGAGACCGAGACGGTGCGCCATTCGGAGAGGATGGCAGCGTCTTGTGCGTGCTTTTTCTCGATCACGGCGACTGTGTCGCTACCGAGCGGCAGGCGGACCGGCGGATTGGGGACGTCGGCGAAGGCGATGAGCGCCTCTGCCAGCTTTTGAGGGTCGCCGGGTTGGTTATGGCTGAGACCGGCCGCTATGGTTCTCACCTTACCGACAGTCGCTTCATAGTCGCCGATGATGTTACCGCTGACCGACAAGGACGAACTGTCGAGGAAGTCGGTGCGGAAATAGCCCGGCTCTACAACCGTGACATGGATGCCAAGCGGCGCGAGTTCGTCATGAAGGGCTTCGCTCAAACCCTCGACGGCAAATTTCGTCGAGGAGTAGACACCGAAACCGGCCGCACCGCGATAGCCTCCGATCGATGAGATATTCAGGATGCGGCCGGAGCGCGCCCGGCGCATGAAGGGCAGGACGGCGCGGGTCACGTTGAGGAGACCAAAGACGTTGGTGCGGTAGACAGCCTCGATTTCGGATACCGTCGCCTCCTCGACAGCGCCCATCAGTCCGAAACCGGCGTTGTTAATCAGGATATCGATCTGGCCGAAGCGATCGATCGCGGCTTTCACAGCTGTGGACGCCTGTTTGTGATCGATCACGTCGAGGGCGACCGGAAGCAGGTTGGGGTGCTCGCCAAACCGTTCGGTGATCGCCTTTGGATTGCGGGCAGTGGCGACGACGGCGTCGCCCTGTGCAAGAGCGCGTGTGGTGACGAGGGCGCCAAAGCCACGCGAGGCGCCGGTGATGAACCAGATTTTCATGAGGGTGTTTCCTTGATGTCGGGTTGACGAGGAAAATGTTGTGCCAGGCCTCAGGGACGCGGCGATGTCATGGTGCAGAATGTCAATTCCATCTCGCGGGCCAGCAGCTCCGGAAAGCGCGCCATGACGGCTTTGGTGTAGGGCTGCTGGAAATGCGCATCGAGATCAGCGCGCGATCGCCAGTTCTCATAGAGAATCCAGATGCTGGGATCGTCGCTGTCGCGGTGCAAGTGATAGTCGATCGATCCCGCCTCAGCGCGGGTCGGTAAGACGAGAGCCTGCAACGCTTCGCCAAGCATCGCGGCACAGTCCGGTTTGGCCTTCAGCCTGGCAATCAAGGTCAATGTTTCGGTCATGTCAGTCTCCATTGAAGGCGTCTGCGGGGTAAACGGCTTCCCAACCTGCGGTCGGGTCCGTTGCCAGCGTCCAGATTGTGTCGGCTGCCTCTCTCGCCTCTATCGATCCGGGGCCGACGAGTGTGGCGATTGTCGCCACCGCGATGCGGATGCGGCGTTCGGCGAGAGGGCCGGCCAAACCTTCGACGACATTTCTCAGGGCCGCCTTGCCAAGGCCGAGACTGGCATAGCCGGCATGGGGTGAGATGGCGAGGCCGCCACCTGTGACCAGGATCGTACCGTCGCGCGCTCCGAACAGCTCGACGGACGCCCGGATCGTGTGAAGGCCGGCAGCGACATTGGTGGCGAGGTCGTCCGTGACCTCATCGTCGCGCATGCTGAACAGATCCTGTTCACGCACGATCGCGGCATTGAAGAGGACCGCCGTCAGCCCGCCGGTGATCCGGTTGGCCTCGGCGACCGCCTTGCGGAGGGCGGTCGGGTCGGTCGCATCGGCTTGCAAAGTCGAGACGAGCAGACCTTGCCCGGAAAGGGTGGCGGACAGACCGGCCAGACGATCGGCATTGCGCGCGGTGAGCACGACGTGCCAGCCTTCCCGCCCGAATTTCTCCGCGACGGCCTGCCCGATGCCCGGGCCAGCGCCGATAATCATGATGGAGTTCGTCATGGGATGTTCTCCTGATGTGCTGGCCATCGCGATGCCGTGACGGCCAGCCGGGTGAGAAAGGGTCACGGCAGGATTTCTGCCAGTTCGATCAGATTGCCGAAGGGATCGCAGAAGAAGGCGAGGCGGCGGCTGATTGCCAAAAGTTCGAACGGCTCGGTGACGATTGTGACGCCGCGTGCCCGCAGTTCCTCGACAGTGGCATCGACGCTTGCGACATTCAGGCAGAAATGGTGGTAGCCGGCATATTTGAGACTGTCGCCGAGATCGGTATAGGGGCGAACATCATTCGGCGACGGATCTCCGCCACCAAGGATTTCCACATAGAAATGGTCGTCGGTGGCGGGTGCCAGATAGGCGAGCTGTTCGTCGGCATAGTCCCATTCGGCGACGACGCGGAAATCGAGCTTCTCGACATACCAGCGCTTGGCGGTTTCGAGGTCTGGCGTGCGGACGGCAACGTGATGGCCACGCATGTCGGCGAAGGGCGATGCAGTGTTGTGGGCGGGAGGAACGAAGTCGGCCATTGTCTTGTCTCCTGTTTGGTCCGGCATCAGCGCCGGGTTGCGAGGAGAAATCTGGACCTTTTCGACGATAAGAATTAGAGAGTTAATCTTCCTCTCAATGATGAGTGAGATTTGACAATGCGCAGCACGGATCTCTCGGAACTGGCCGCCTTCGATGCGGTTGCCCGTCACCGCAACTTTCGCCGGGCCGGCGAAGAGCGCGGGGTGACGGCTTCAGCGATTAGCCATGCGGTGGGCAATCTCGAGGCACGCGTGGGCATTCGCCTGCTCAACCGGACGACCCGTAGCGTGTCGCTGACCGATGCCGGCGCGATGTTGCTTGCGCAACTGTCGCCGGCCTTCGGGGAAATCGGCTCGGCGCTCGATGCCCTCAACCAGTTTCGCGACACGCCGTTCGGCAAGGTTCGCATCAATGCGCCCAATTCAGTCGCACCCTTCGTGTTCCGCTCAGTGATTGGTCCACTCATCGCAAAAAATCCCGGTCTCCAGCTGGAAATCGTCGCCACCGACCGCCTCGTCGACATTGTGGAGGAGGGGTTCGATGCTGGCATCCGTCTCGGCGAAAGCCTGCGCGATGGCATGACGGCTGTGAAGATCAAGCCGCGGCTGCGGTTTGCCGTCGTAGGCTCTACAAGCTATTTCAAGCGTCATCCGCTTCCCAAAACCCCGGATGATCTGCGTCAGCATGCCTGCATCCGCAATATCTATCCAAGCGGCAAACCCTATGCGTGGGAGTTCAGCCGCGCCGGCAAGATCATCGAGTTCGAGCCGACCGGGTCTCTTTCGCTGGATGACCACGAACTGATGGTCGAGGCAGCACTCTCAAGCGTGGGGCTGGCTTATGTCTGGGAGGAACGGGCGCGCCCCTATATCCGGAATGGCAGCCTGGTCGAATGCCTGGCATCCTGGGGTGCGCCCGAGGACTGGCTTTATCTTTATTACCCGACGCGGAAATACCTGTCGGCTGGCCTGCGCGCCGTCATCGAGGCGCTTCGTGTATGAATGGACTGGCGCACCGACGGTTCGATTCCTATCAAGGCGAAAACGACTGACGTCCAGGCAGATGCAGAGATTGTTTCCGCATCTGCCTAGACAATGTGGATCAGCTATTCATCGGACCGGCTATGCGCTCCCAAACCTGATTGAGAATTCTCGCCGCGAGCGCTGCCTTGTCCTGCGGTAGGATCAGTTCAGAGGGGGACAGCCGCAGCAATTTCGCCCGACGATGAAGCGACGGGAGCGCTAAAACACCTAGAAGACTGTCCGAATGTTCAGATAGGCTGACGAGAAATCCGATATATTCCGCGAAACCGACCTGGGATGGCTCGTCCTTGACGGTTTGATAGAAGCATTGCGAAGCGTTGTGAGATGAGAGTCCTGGATACGAGGGTGGTGCGACGCGGGCGACATTCAGCTACGAACACCGCTCGCGCAGTAGCGGATTAGTGATCCGTTTCTACAGCAGGAAATCATCCTTGCCGAGCGAAGCGAGATTGTCGATGTGGATGGAAAAGTCCGCCTTACCGTCGCCGTTCACGTCGCCATAGACGTAAATATCCGATGCATTCTTCTCGAAGCGCAGTTCGCCGGCGGTCTTGGAGAAACCTTTCGTGCCGATGAAAGTGAAGGCATCGTTTGTCGTGGTGCCAACCTTTGCGTCGATGGCTTTCAGATCGATCCGGTCGCCCTTGGCAAAATCAAAAACCGTATCCCGCCCGGCTTCGGAGACTGTGGACGCCTGCAGGGAGCCGAAGACGAAGCTATCTTTGCCGGAACCGCCGTAGAGGTCGTCGCTGCCGAGGCCGCCAATCAGCCGGTCGTCGCCAGAGCCGCCTTTCAGGATATCGTTGCCCCCCGCGCTAGCGAGCGTGTTCTTGCCGCTGTTGCCCGTGATGGCGTTGGCAAGCCCGTTTCCCTTTCCGCTGATATCGCCGGTGCCTGTCAGGGACAGGTTCTCGACATTCGACGTCAGCGTGTAGGTTATTGAGGATCGGACAATATCTGATCCGGCGCTGGCTTTCTCAGTTACCATGTCGTCCTTGTTGTCGATGACGTAGCTGTCGTTACCGGTGCCGCCTTCCAATGTGTCCGCGCCTGTTCCACCATCGAGCGTGTCATTGCCGGCGCCCGCGCGCAGGGTGTCGTTGCCGCTGCCGCCGATGACCTTGTCGGTGCCGCCGTAGCCGATATAGAGGTCATTGCTACCGCCGAGATCGATGGTCGACCCGGAATTGACGAAGCGGGTGAGTCCGGACAGATTGAAAATGTCCGCAGATGACGTGCCGTTCAGCGTATACCCGTCGCGATCCAGTTGCTCCACGCCCGCGGCGGAATCAAGAATGAGCCGATACCGCGTCGCAGCGCCTTCCAAGCGCACGGTATCGAAGCCGGAGCCGCCCAGAAACACGTCCGAATTCTTGTCGGCAATAAGAAAGGTGTCGTCGCCCGTACCGCCGTCAAACGTATCTGCGCCGCTGCCGCCGGAGAACACGTCGTCGCCGGCGCCGCCAAATAGCTTGTCATTGTCGCCGCCGGCATTGACGAAGTCCGCACCGGCATGACCGATGTAATCATCGTTTCCCGCGCCAAGGTTGATAACCTCTCCACCATATCTGATGGAGGAGACTCCGGAGAAATCGAAGTTGTCGGCATAATTCGTGCCGGAGAGCGTGAAGCCGTTCAGATCGAGAATTTCGACGCTGGCCTCCTTTGGGAGAATGAGACGCTGATAGGCGACAAAGTCATCGAGCCGGATCCTGTCGGTTCCCAAGCCGCCGCGAAACGTATCCATGAGGTCGTCTTCCACAACGAAGAGATCGTTGCCGGCCCCGCCGTCGAAATGGTCATTGCCGCGTCCGCCGTAGAGAGTGTCGTTTCCGAGGCCGCCGTAGAGCTTGTCCCCACCATCGTCGCCAAGCAGCGTGTCGTTGCCGCCTCCGCCATAGATGTTGTCATTGCCGCCGCCGCCGCGCAGATAGTCATTGCCGGTTTCGTCTTCCGGAAAGCTATCCTTTCCATAGCCGTAGATATTGTCAGGGCTGCTGCTTCCGGTAATCCTGTCGGCCCCTAGCGCTCCATAATAAGTTGCCACGATCGCATCCTTCCTTTTAACGAAAACGGTGTGCTGACGGGACCCGGATTCGCCTGGCACCGTCGTCGCCGCCACCATTTCGTGATGAAAACAACGGGGCAAGGCAGCTCCGCCGAACAACAAAGGATAGCGGTCTGGCGCACGCGATTTTCGACGAACGACTGAAATCAGCCGACGAGCGCGGCTCGACACGGACCCGAACGGCAGCGATTATCCAAAACATGACCCTCGATCACGCACAAACCTCGCTATCTTCCGCACTGGCCGATGCACCCGGCCCGACCGTCTTCGGACGCGAGGTCGTAACACTGGGGGTTGCCTTCGCCGCCGCTCTGTTCGTCGTTTCCAGCGTCGTCTGGGGGATTGCCGGGGTCGATCCCTTTCAATCGGCATTGGGCAAGATGGTCGGCATCACCGGCGATGCGGTGCTCGCGGTGATGATCACCCTGGTTCTTTGGCAGATCAGGGCACGGAGCCTGGGGTTAAAGGCACTCGTGGCCTGTTGCCTGTCGCTGGCCGCCGCCCCGATCTCCGGCCTCATCGACTGGGGTTTCCATATTTTCTGCGTCTGGCCGCGGTCGGTCCCCTTCAACGCCCAGTATTTCGCGCAAGTGGTGGTTTTCACCACGTCGGAGCTGTTCGGCTGGTCCTGCCTCTATCTTGCGCTCCAGTATAATTCGCAAATGCGCGAGTCGGAGAAGCATCTGGCCGCTGTCCGGGAAGAGGCGCTCTATGCCCGGATGCGGGCGCTGCAGTACCAGGTGAACCCGCACTTCCTGTTCAACACGCTCAACTCTGTCGCCGGCCTGATGGAGGAGGGATCGACCGAAACGGCGCGCGACATGGTACTGCGGCTGGCAAACTTCCTGCGCCGGACGCTTGCCCTGGATCCGATGGCGGATGTCCGGCTGGATGCGGAAATCGAGCTGCAACTGGACTACCTGCGGATCGAGGAGGCGCGTTTCTCCGACCGGTTGGAAATCAGGCTGGAGGTCGATCCCTCTCTTCGCGCCGCCAGGGTTCCGGGGCTCATTCTTCAGCCTCTGGTAGAAAACGCCGTCAAGCATGGCGTTGCACAGACGCCCGGGGCGGCCATTCTGATCATCGGCGCGCGCAGGGACGGTGATGGCTCACTCCGGCTCTGGGTGGAGAACTCCGTACCGTCCGGCGAAACATCCGGAACAGAGGGCATGGGGATCGGGCTTGCTAATGTCGCCAACCGGCTTGCGGCGCGCTATGCGGGTGCCGGCGCTTGCATCGCCGTTCCGGCAGGCCATGGGCGCAATCGCGTTGAAATACGCATGCCGCTTGTTCGATGATGACCTCGCTCCCTCTCCGGATACTTGTCGTGGACGACGAACAGATCGCGCGCAGGCGCCTGCTTCGGCTTTTACGATTTATCGATGATGTGATCGTGGTGGGCGAGGCGGGCGATGTGGATGCCGCCGTCGCTGCCGTTCAGGCACTGCGGCCGGACATGTTACTGCTCGATGTGCAGATCCCCGGCGGCGATGGTTTCGCGGTTATCGAGCGCCTCGGCCGGGAATCGCCGTTGGTCGTCTTCGTGACGGCTTTCGACCACCATGCGTTGCGAGCCTTCGAGATGGAGGCCGTGGATTACGTGACGAAGCCTGTGGACCCCAGTCGTCTCGCGAGGGCTATCCATCGTGCACGAACCGCGGTAGCCGGGCAGGGGCGCGACGAACAGATAGCCGATCTCCTGACGACGGTCGATACATTGCGGCGGTCGCTGCGCCAGAGCCAAGACTATATTCACGCCCAGTCGTTCTGGGTCAGAAGCCGTGGCGTTCACCAGAGGATTGGAATAGAAAGCATCGACTATATCCAGGCTGAACGCGACTATGTCCGCCTGTTTGTCGGCGGTCAGTCGCACCTTGTCTCCGAAACTATATCTTCCATGCAGGATCGTCTCGCGCCCATGGGCTTCCTGCGCGTTCATCGTAGCACCCTGGTACGGAGCGAGGCGGTGGTACAGATACTGCGAGGTCGATACGGCGCGTTCACGCTGCGCCTGAGGGACGGCACCGCGTTACAGGTCGGGCGCACATACGCGCAGGCCCTGCAGACAGTACTCGGTATTCCGCAACCGGAAAAGGGCAACGGATAGCCATTCGAAGTGGCGATACAACCACGAATCAGCACGCCCGACCGTGCCGGCGGTGCGATTGAGGGTTACTCGGCTACAGCGCGGTGGCAACCATGGTCGCCGCGGACTTTCTCTTCTGACAGCGCCCTTACCCAAAAAAGTTGTCGGCGCGGCGGGCAATCCGTCGCGTCTTCCCGTTTGATTATTATTGAAAGTCAATGCGATAGGCTTAAGTTCGAGGCAACGCCTGTTCTATTCCCCTCAAGGCGATTACGCCAATCCAGCATTCTCAATGGTCACGCTATCGCGCATCTCAAACGAAATCGTGACCACATTCGCAGGGTAGTTTCAGCGCATTCAATGCGCTGAACATTTTGTTACCCCGCCTGAAGACATCATTTTGCAACGGTTCGTTTACGCCCGAACACGAAAGCCTCGCAACAACCCTCCTGCTGATCGGCGGGATGGCGTTGCTAGTGGGCTTGGCGGCCAGCCTGGCGCTGGTTCTATGGCCACTTTAAATGCAACTTGATGATTTACCGTTCTGGTTTGGAAGCTTCGTCCCGCCAAGAAAATCAAGAGCCTTCCCGGGTTAGCGTAAAAAAACGTTTCCGAACGGCGCTATCCGTTCGCCTATCGCTCTTGACGAAGTGCGAACGCCAAAATCTCAAACCGTTGCCACCAGGAGATGCGGCATATGCCTGCGCAAACGTCGAGGGCGCGTTGGCAAACAAAATCACTCGCCTCGGTGTCGATATCCGCAGTGGAGCATACCGATCTGCAGTCGAAGTTGAGAGTGGTTGGCTGAGGCGTCGGGACGCGGTGGTTCAAGTCGCAGGGCGCAAGCCGAGAATGACGAGATCGGAGGACCAGTTAAATCCCAAGTGCCTTGTGCACGCCTGTCCGATTTCCATCACTTATCGGTAGCCAGCGACTTTGTCTTTGCGTTGTTCGACCTGATCGGCAGGCCCTTTGGCCCGAGGCTTCGCAACATCAAGGACCGGAAATTGCACGCCTTCGAGAAGGCTGATGCCTATCCGGCGATGGCCAACCTTATTCCTGGCTGATCCCGGCAAGGGTCGAGAGTTGATCGTGTTCTTGTCTGCTTCGCTCGTGCGGGTTCAACCACTCTTTCATCAGGCCCTTGATGTGTGGCCATCGGCAACACGAATACAACGGGACTAAGCAACTCCGCTTATAGAACATTGCTCATCCTGAAGCGGCGAACATGACCGCCACTCGCGGCTCCGTGGCTGCAGAGAGCAGACTGATCAACCGTCAGGGCTCATTGCGCCGCGCGGAACTATGTTGCGTTGCAACAAGGCCTTGAGGAACGCAATTCCTAAACGGGGCGCCAAATATCATACTATTAAAATTAAATTCTACCATTTTCTGTTGCCGAATTGACAAACCCGACATGTAATGTACGTTCAAACCCTGTTAGCTGACAGGTCCGACCCCAGATGACGAGGAGACTATCTTGAATATTTTCACAAGAACCTTGTCTCTCATTTCCATCCGGAAGGTGCATGGCTGTCGCGATCGAATGTGACGCAAACCGCGTCCACCCGTATCCGTGCCAATCAGTATTCCGCCTTGATCGGAGAAATCAGTGATGAAGCAGGTTGTCGAATACCAGGGTATTCCGGTCGGTGTTCTTATCCCGCGTGACGGCTGCCTTGCCTTCATGGCAGTGAAGTACGATGTCATGGAGCTTGATGGCAGAAGCTTTTCGTCAGCTGCGGAGGCGCGCGAGGCAGTGAGAGCCCACGTGACACAACGCGTCGCCCTTGCAGCCTAGAGCGTTGATTCCAACGCTTGGTGCCCACGTTTTACGCTGCAATGATCTCATCCGGGTCTGCTTTCCAGATGTATGGCCGCGGTTTCTGGTTGTACTCCGTGATGAAGCGGTTGACGGCCGCCTGGACCGTTCGCCCTGGGGCAGACGTCGAAGTTTCCGTGTTCCGTCGAATTTGTAATCGACGCACCGCTGGTCACGGTTGGAAAACCTCACCTTCCCCTCGGTGTCCTCTTGCTGTTTGGACCCAAGGTGCCTAAGCAGCTGAAGGCTTGGCAAGTCCCGAGGAGGCATAGCACGCCGCCCATCGATCAGCGCCAGCGAGTGGCAGGTTGAACCGTGGCCTGTCTCGCTGTAGAGCTTGATGCTGGAATCCGGAGACCGAGCTTGACGCCTGATACAGTGTCGAACGGTGGCGAGGGCCACCTCGCCGAAAAAGCGAACTTTCGCATTCTGGTTTTGGGAGCGATCGGAGTCGTGTACGGCGATATCGGTACCAGCCCGATCTATGCCTTCCGTGAGGCGCTTCATGCGTCAAAGCAGTCCGCTGGCGGAACCGTCACGGAGATTCTCGGGCTTCTTTCCCTTATTGTCTGGGCTTTGACCATTGTCGTCACGGTCAAGTATGTCGGTTTCGTTTTGAAGGCTGACAACCAGGGAGAAGGTGGCACGCTTTCCTTGATGACGCTTGCCCGAAACAGCTTGAAGGGCCGCCCTGTCTGGGTTCTTGTTCTCGGCATCATCGGTGCGTCGCTGTTTCTCGGTGATGCCATCATCACCCCGGCGATTTCCGTACTCTCGGCAGTGGAAGGGCTGGAGGTCCTTGCGCCGCGGCTCGCCGATTGGGTCGTGCCGATCACGCTGTGCATTATCGTCGCGCTTTTCTTCGTCCAGAGATTTGGGACCGGTCGCGTGGCATCCGTATTCGGACCGATCACCGCGCTGTGGTTTCTCGCGCTTGGTGTCTCAGGCCTTGTTCATATCTTTGAAGCGCCCGGCGTTTTGGCCGCTCTCAATCCCTACTACGGCGTCCGCTTCCTGATCGATCATTCGCATATTTCCATCGCCGTGCTTGGTGCGGTCTTCCTGGCCGTCACAGGTGCAGAGGCCCTCTATGTCGATCTCGGGCATTTCGGCCGCCGACCGATCGTCTTTGCCTGGCTCGCGCTGGTGTTTCCCTGCCTTCTGCTGAATTATTTCGGGCAGGGGGCTTTCGTGCTGACCCATCTGGAGTCCGTCGAGCATCCCTTCTTCGAGATGCAACCAGAATGGGCGCTGCTGCCGATGGTGGTTTTGGCTACAATGGCAACCGTCATTGCCAGCCAAGCGGTGATCTCAGGTGCTTTCTCGCTCATGAGCCAGGCGATGCACCTCAACCTGCTACCCCGTTTCACCGTGCTCCACACCTCTGACACGCAGGCAGGGCAGATCTTCATGCCGCAGGTCAACTTCCTGCTGCTGATCTCCGTCGTCCTGCTGGTGATCGGCTTCAAAAGTTCGAGCGCCCTGTCCGCGGCTTACGGGATCGCAGTGACCGGGGAGATGCTCGTGACAGCCGTTCTGTTACTCGTCGTGATGCGGCAGATATGGCGCTGGCGGCTCTTGGCGGCACTCGCAGTCGTCATCCCGCTGCTCATTATCGATGCCGGGTTCTTTGCTGCAAATGTCGCGAAGTTCACCCAAGGCGGTTGGGTGCCCGCCGTTGTCGCCATCTTCGTCGCCTTCCTGATGCAGACATGGATATCGGGACGTAAATTGCTGTCAGACCGAACCAAGGCCGACGATGTGCCGTTGAACTTCCTTCTCGACAATCTGACGAAGAAGAAACCCAACACAGTTCCCGGAACGGCGATCTTTCTGACCAGCGAAGTTGAAGGCGCTCCAACGGCTCTGCTTCACAGCCTCAAACACTATAAGGTCCTCCACGAACACAACGTGATTCTGAGTGTGGTGACATCCAGTTCGCCGATCGTGCCGGACGACGAGAAGATCCATTTTGAAAGCTTCAATCCTCTGTTCAGTCGCGCCGTCATCACCTTCGGCTATATGGAGACGCCGAACATTCCGAGGGCTCTCGCGCTGGCACGCAAGCTCGGCTGGAAGTTCGATATCATGTCGACGTCGTTCTTTTTGTCGCGCCGCACGATCAAGCCGTCGGCGAGGGGCGGAATGCCGCTTTGGCAGGATCGCGTGTTCATCGGTCTTGCCCGGAATGCCAGTAACGCCACCGAGTACTTCCAACTTCCGACGGGCCGTGTGGTTGAACTCGGAATTCAGGTCACGATCTGATCGTGAGCACCCTGGCGCACGACGCTGTCGGACCTGGAAAACCGGGTGAAGGGTGATCCCTTCGTGGAAGAGAAGGTCGTCACGGCGGGAATTCTCGAGATCACACCCACGAAGGTCGACGAGCGGCTGGAATTTCTGCTCGGCTGATCGACGCCTGCGCGGCAGTTGTGCCTACAAGCCCGAAGCCGACGGCTTTAGTAGAAGAAGGGGCGGCGATAGCAGCCGTTGTGTGTATGGATGTTCACCAACCTTAGTGGTTATGTCGTGGCAGCTTTTCAGCAAGTTTACGAAATTCCGGGGCGCCTTCGATGATGGCGCCATCGGACAGTTGCGTTACGGTGCGGCGGTACAGCATCTGCCATGGCGTGGCATCCGCCGGAACGGCGGGAATGCCCTCTGACTTGCGCCGTTCGATTTCCTCCGGCTCGACCAGCATGTCGCAACGGCCATGGTTGAAATCGATGCGAATGATGTCGCCGCTGCGCACATAGGCAAGGCCGCCGCCTGCCGCACTCTCAGGAGAAGCGTTGAGGATCGACGGGCTGTCAGCCGTGCCAGACTGTCGGCCGTCGCCGATCGTTGGTAGACTAAGGATACCCTTCTTGATCAAATGATCCGGCGGCTGCATATTGACCACTTCGGCCGAGCCAGGCCAGCCGAGCGGGCCAGCGCCGCGGATCACCAGGATCGTGCGCTCGTCGATATCCAGTGCCGGGTCATTGATACGTCTGTGATAGTCCTCAGACCCATCAAACACGGCCGCCTTGCCGTCGAACACGCCTTCCTTGCCCGGTTCACGGAGATAACGCTCGCGGAATTCGGCTGAGACGACGCTCATCTTCATGATGGCGAAATCAAAAAGATTGCCCTTCAAGACCAGGAAGCCTGCGCGCTCCTTGAGCGGCGCATCGAAGGGCAGGATGACCTCACGGTCGCTCGCCTCCCGGTTCTCCAGATTTTCCGCCATGGTCTTGCCGGTCACTGTCGCACAGCCGCCCTCCAGCTTGCCGACTTGCAGCAGTTCCCACATGATGGCGGGCACGCCGCCAGCTCTGTGAAACCGCTCGCCGAGATAGGCGCCCGCCGGCTGCATATTGGCCAGCAGCGGAATGTCGAAGCCATACGTCTGCCAGTCGTGGGGATGCAATTCGACCCCGGCATGCTTGGCCATTGCGGCGAGATGCGGCTGCGCATTGGTCGAACCGCCGATCGCTGAATTCACTCGGATCGCGTTGAGAAAAGCCTCCCGCGTCAGGATATCCGACGGTTTGATATTCTGCAGCACCAGTTCGACTGCCCGCCGCCCGGTGCGATAGGCCATCTGGCCCCGTTCGCGATAGGCGGCCGGGATGGCGGCGCAGCCGGTCAGTGACATGCCGAGCGCCTCCGCCATGGCATTCATCGTCGAGGCGGTGCCCATGGTGTTGCAATGGCCGATCGACGGCGCGGAATCGAGCGCCGACTGCAGGAATTCCTCACGCGTGATTTCCCCTGCCGCATATTTGCGCCGCGCCCGCCAGATGACCGTGCCGGATCCGACCAGATCGCCATCATGCCAACCGTCGAGCATCGGGCCGCCGGAAAAGACGATTGCCGGAATATCGACGGTCGAGGCAGCCATCAGCGCCGAGGGCGTGGTTTTGTCGCAGCCGGTGGTCAGCACGACACCGTCCAGCGGATAACCGTAGAGAATTTCGACCAGACCGAGATAAGCGAGGTTCCGGTCGAGTGCCGCGGTCGGTCGCTTGCAGTTTTCGAACAGCGGATGCGTAGGGAACTCGATCGGGATGCCGCCGGCATCGCGAATGCCGTCGCGGATGCGCTTGGCAAGCTCGATATGGTGACGGTTGCAGGGGTTGATATCGCTGCCACTTTGAGCAATCCCGATGATCGGTTTGCCGGAGCGCAGCTCTTCCGGCGTCGTGCCGTAATTCATGAATCGCTCGAGATAGAGCGCCGTCATGTCCAGATGATCGGGATTGTCGAACCAGTCCTGCGAGCGCAGACGACGCCCAACGTTATTATCCTCAACCATTATTTCCGTCCCTCACTTTCGGCGGCATTCATCGCTTCCAGATGCAGCAGCAAGCCGCTGTGATCCATGTCGCCGCCGCCGGCCGCCACGAAGTCGCTAAACTCTCGGCGCACCTGCTCGGTCAAAGGCAGGTCCAGCGAAAACAGATCTGCCATGGCTTTCACCGCGTCGAGATCCTTCAGCTGGAATTTCGACGGCCCGCCCGGCACGAAATTACGCGTCACCATGCGCGCACCGTGCAATTCCAGAATGCGGCTCTCTGCAAAACCGCCGCGAATGGCTTCGCGGAATTTTTCGCGTGATGCCCCGCCGGCTTCGGCGAGCATCATCGCTTCTGCGACAGCCCCGATGGTGATGGCAACGATCTGCTGGTTGGCCAGCTTGCAGATCTGTCCGGCACCGGACGGCCCGACATTGGTCACTCGGCCAAGGACCGCAAACACATCGGCGAGCCCATCGATCACATCCGCGTCGCCACCGGCCATGATGGCCAGCGTTCCCGCCTGCGCGCCGACCACGCCACCGGAGACCGGCGCATCGACATGCGCTATTCCGAGCGCCTTCAGGCGAGCCGAATGGTCCTTGGCAATCGGCGGCGAGATTGAGCTGCTGTCGACCACAATGGTACCTTCGACCAAAACCTCGGCCGCGCCAGCGTCAAACAGCACCGCGTCGACGGCCTTGCCGTCGCTCAGCATGGTGAAGACGATGTCGCAACCCTTGGTCGCCGCAGCAGCTGTGTGAGCAACCACCGCACCATCCGAAAGCAGAACTTCGGCCTTGGAGTGATCGCGATTCCAGACTGTGACCTGATGACCGGCGGCGAGTAGCCGCCGGGCCATTGGAGCACCCATCAGCCCTGTTCCGAGAAAGGCGATCTTACGCGGTCGCCCTTGCTCCAGACCTGTTTCGCTCAAAGTTCTCCTCCCAGTTCATCCTCGATATGCACGCGAATGATCTCATCAAAGGAGGTTTCCGCAGTAAAGCCAAGCGCTTTCGCGCGCGTGGCCTCGAAACCGGGAGCCCAACCGGCGACCATCTTGATGATCATCTCGTCCGGCTCACGGCGGATCAATGCGACCGCCTTGTCGCCGGCCGCGCGGCGCAGCGCCTCGATCTGTTCACCCACGGTGGCACTGAGGCCCGGCATGGAGAGAGCCCGGCGTGGTCCGACCTTCTCCAGATCAATGGTTGCCCCATGGATAAGGAAGCCGACCGCCGAGCGCGGCGAGGTGTGCCAGTGGCGAACGTCTTCGGCTACCGGCAAAATGGCTTCCTTGCCAACCAGCGGCTCGCGCAGAATATTGGAGAAGAAGCCGGACGCTGCCTTGTTCGGCTTGCCGGGACGGATGCAGATCGTCGGCAGGCGGATGGCAATGCCGTCAAAAAAGCCGCGGCGGCTGTAGTCGGACAAAAGCAATTCGCAGATCGCCTTCTGGGTGCCGTAACTGGTCAGTGGCGTCGTATGATAGTCGTCCGGGATCGGATAAGGCAGCGGCGCACCGACGACGGCGATCGACGACGTGAAGACGACGCGCGGCCTGTACCCATCGACGCCATTTGCAAGGCGAATGGCGTCGAACAGGTAGCGTGTGCCATCGAGATTGATCCGATAGCCCTTCTCGAAGTCGAGCTCGGCCTCGCCCGAAACGATTGCCGCCAGATGGAAGATCACATCGGGTTGGGCGGCAACCAGCGATTCCGCTTCGCCAGGCGCCGATAGATCGGCCTCCTTGGCGTTGACCTTGCCGGTAAAACCGTCAGGAGCCTGCGGGGTCACGACGTCCACCAAGGTTAATTCGCTGATCGGCTTGCCGCCGAGCTCGCCGTCGGCAGAAAGCTTGGCCGCGAGTTTGCGGCCAACCATGCCAGCCGCGCCGATGATCAGGATATGCATCAGGTCTCTCCTCCCTGGATTTGACCGCCCTAAAATCGCTTAGAAACCCCTCAATGAAAGGCGGGCAAAATTTCTATTGTAAGGTTGTCTGATAACCTTATATGATCGAGTTGAAAATAGAATATTTGGCACGCCGACGAAAAAAACTCCGCCCCTTGAAAAGGGGTAGGCGGTCTCGAAGCGGCAGTCTGGGAAAAAGATAAGACATGAAGACGGACGTCATGTGTACATTAGTGGCTCTGCAGGCATCCCTGCGCGCGGCATTGACGAACGACATGGTGCTGACGGATACCGAGGAGATGCTGCGCTTTTGTCGGGACTGGCACGGCGATGTGACCAGCAGCGCCGTCGCGGTGTTGCGCCCGCGCTCGACCGAGGATGTTGCCGCTGCCGTTCGTGCCTGTCGTGAGCTCGGTGTTTCGATCGTTCCCCAAGGTGGAAATACCGGATTGGTGCTGGGCAGCATTCCGGATCGGCCGGAAAGCCAGGTGGTTCTGAGCCTCGAGCGCATGAGCGCCATCCGCAATATCGACGCAGACGACTTTTCGGCGGTGGTCGAAGCCGGCTGCATCCTGTCGGAGCTAAAGGACCGGATCGCCGAAAAGAACATGTATTTCCCGCTGGCGCTCGGCGCCCAGGGCTCCTGCCACATTGGTGGTAATGTTTCGACCAATGCGGGCGGCATCAACGTGCTGCGTTATGGCATGACCCGCGAACTGGTGCTGGGCCTGGAAGTGGTGCTGCCCGACGGCACGATCTTCAATGGTCTGTCGACCCTGCGCAAGGACAATCGCGGCATCGATCTGAAGCAGCTCTTCATCGGTGCCGAAGGCACTCTCGGCATCATCACTGCCGTGTCGATCAAGCTGATGCCCTTCCCGGATCAGGTGGCAACCGCTCTGCTCGGGCTGAACTCTCTTGAGGATGCCATCAAGCTCTATCGACGCGCCCGGCGCGATTGCAGCGACCTGATGTCGGCCTTCGAATTCATGCCGCCGCTGGCCTTCGTCCTGGCAAGGGAAGCGATCCCGGATCTTCCGATGCCGATCGCCGGCGATTATCCGGCCTATGTGCTGATGGAAATTTCCGGCTCCGGTCTCGTCGATATCGCCGACCTGATGGAGCGCTTCCTCGGCAGCGTGATGGAAGACGGCCTGGTGGTCGACGGCGTGATCGCCGCCTCGCAGGCCCAGGCCCGCAATCTCTGGCTTTTCCGTGAAGGCATGAACGAGGGGCAGGCCAAGCGCGGCCCGCATATGCGCACCGACATTTCCGTGCCGCTCCATCGTCTTGCCGATTTCGTGCGCGATGCCGAACAGGCGGTGTCTGAGGCGCTGCCCGATTGTATCAGCGTGTCCTACGGTCATGTCGGCGACGGCAATGTGCATCTGAATGTCCTGCCGCCATCCGGCAGCTCGCCGGACGAGGCGGCCGCCAAGATTTATAAGGCCAAGGCGGTGGTGAATCGGGTCCTGGACGGTTACGACGGCAGCATCAGCGCCGAGCACGGCATCGGCCGCCTGAAACGTGCCGATTTCGAAGAGCGGCTGGCTCCTTCGCGGCGCGCATTGCTGACTGCCCTGAAGCAGGCCATCGATCCTTCGATGGTGATGAACCCGGGCTGCCAATTGAATTTTCCCGGCATATCGTAGAATAGTCTGGCATTATCAGGGGCGGACAACAGCATGACGGCGGACTTCAGCCAAATCAGACGGATCGAGCATCTTCCGGCCCGCATCGCCAGCCATATCGGCAAGGAGATCGCCGAGGGCCGGGTCATGGCCGGCGAGAAGCTGCCGACCGAGCATATTCTGGCCAAGACCTTCGGCGTCAGCCGCTCCGTGGTGCGCGAGGCGATCGCCCAGCTGCGCAACGAGGGGCTGGTCGAGACCCGCCAAGGTGTCGGTGCTTTCGTCACCGAAGCATTAAGGCGCGGTTCCATTCGTATTGAGCAGGCGGATCTCCATGACCGCGAGAGCTTTCGTAGCCTCTTCCAGCTCCGCATGCCGCTGGAGATCGAGGCTGCGGGGCTTGCCGCAGTCCATCACGACGACGCCGATCTGAAGAAGCTGGACGATTCGCTGGCGCGGATGACAGGTGCCGAGAAATGGACCGATCAGGGGATCGTTGCTGACCTGGTATTTCACCGTGCCCTGGCAGCCGCGACCCACAACGAGTATTATCCGCTGTTTATCGGCTTCATTGCCGAGCGCATCAGCCTTGCCATAAATGCAGCGCGGGCCGCCGCCGTCCTTGAGGAAATCGTCGAGGTGACGATTGCCGAACACGTCGCCATCCGGGACGCCGTAGCGACACGAGATCCTTTAGTGGCCCGCACCGCAATGCGCCATCACATCATGGGGGCTGCAGGCCGGCTGGACTTGACGCTCGAGGTATACTGAAGTCGCCGGTTTGCCCGATCGCCACGGTGCAGGCCCTTATGGTTTTTCTCGACCCCGGGCCTTGGCCTCTGGACAGGTGGAGTAACTCATACTAGAAATGTGAGTGGAGCGTTGTCAGACATCCTGACAATAGGGCAAGCTACGCTGGAGGGCAGGCTTTCCCGGAGACTGGGGAGGACTACATTTGAATTCCGGGTATGTATTGCGTGCAGAGTCCATCTTGCCGGATGACGTTGCCGATGCTCTTCTGGTCGGACGCGTCTGGTCGAAGGCGAACGCTGGCCCGTGCCCGGTGACAATTTCCGGTGGTCGCGTTCTGGACCTGACGAGCGTTGCCGCCACCATGTCGGCCCTTCTCGAAACAGAAAACCTTGTAGATATCCTGCGCGATACATCAGGCCTACCAGACCTTGGTGCCCTCGATAGCTTCCTGTCCGGGGACAACGGCACGGTTCTGGCCCCGATCGACTTGCAGGCCATCAAGGCCGCCGGCGTGACCTTTGCCGACAGCATGCTGGAACGGGTCATCGAGGAGCAGGCCAAGGGAGACCCGCTGCGAGCCCAAGCCATCCGTGGCAAGCTTGCGCCAGTTCTCGGAGATAGCCTTCGCGGTCTGGTCGCCGGTTCGGAACAGGCGGCTAAGGTCAAGAGTCTGCTGCAGGACATGGGCCTCTGGTCGCAATATCTGGAAGTCGGAATCGGCCCCGATGCTGAAATCTTCACCAAGTCTCAGCCGATGTCGTCCGTCGGTTGTGGCGCTCTTGTCGGCATCCATCCGATTTCGCAATGGAACAATCCGGAGCCGGAAGTGGTCCTCGCGCTGCGCTCGGACGGCACGATCGTTGGCGCTTGCCTGGGCAATGACGTAAACCTGCGCGATGTCGAAGGCCGCTCAGCGCTACTGCTCGGCAAGGCCAAGGACAACAACGCGTCCTGCTCGATCGGCCCCTTCATCCGCCTGTTCGACGACGCCTTCACAATGGAAGACCTGCGCCGCGTCAGGGTCTCGCTTTTGGTGCATGGCGAGGACGGCTTCGAGATGACGGGCGAAAGCCCGATGGAAGCTATCAGCCGCTCACCGGAAAACCTCGCCTCGCAGCTGAGAAACCGCAATCACCAGTATCCGGATGGCGCCGTGCTGTTTCTCGGCACCATGTTTGCTCCCGTCAAGCACCGGCGTGGCACCGGGCTCGGCTTCACCCATGAGGTCGGCGATCGTGTGGAAATATCGACAAGCAAGCTCGGCCGCCTAGTTAACTGGGTAGAGCGCAGCGATGCCTGTCCGGAATGGACATTCGGCGTCGGAGCACTCATTCGCAACCTGGCCGGTCGCGGTCTTCTGGAAAAGGCGTGAGGCACACCATGCAAAAGGCAATAGACCTCTTCTACCGCTTCCTCGAGCTTCTGCTCATTGTCCTGCTGTCCGGCATGGCGATCATGGTCTTCGTCAACGTAATAATGCGCTACGGCTTCAATTCAGGTTTGAATGTGTCCGAGGAGCTGTCCCGCTACTTCTTCGTCTGGCTGACGTTCATTGGTGCGGTCGTCGCGTTTCGCGAGCATGGTCATCTCGGCATCGAAACACTTGTGATGTTCCTGTCCCGTCGAGGCCGCATCATCTGCATGGGTCTTGCAAACCTAGTGATTATCGTTTGCTCGGTCATCTTCTTCTGGGGAACATGGAAGCAGTTTCCGATCAACGCTAGCATGGCAGCCCCAGTGACGGGCATGTCTATGATCTGGGTGTACGGAATCGGCCTTTTCACGGGTGCTGGTATGGCCATCATTGCGCTCGAACGCCTGATCCGTTTGCTGACTGGACGTGTTACAGATGAGGAGATCGCCGCCTTCGCGGGTGAAAACCTGACTATCGAACAGCTGGCGGAGCGTACCTGATGACCCTTCTCATCTTTATCGGGTCGCTACTGGGTGCGATGGCGATTGGCGTACCCGTGGCCTTCGCGTTGATGTTTTGTGGCGTCATCCTCATGTGGTTCATGGGCATGTTCAACACGCAGATTATTGCGCAAAACATGATTGCCGGAGCCGACACTTTTACGCTTCTGGCCATTCCCTTCTTCATTCTCGCCGGTGAATTGATGAATTCCGGCGGGTTGTCCCGCCGCATCATTGATTTCGCGATCGCCTGCGTGGGTCATATCCGCGGCGGTCTCGGGATCGTGGCCATTATGGCAGCCATTATCATGGCGAGTATTTCCGGCTCAGCGGCGGCGGATACGGCTGCTCTTGCTGCCATTCTTCTGCCGATGATGGCAAAAGCCGGGTACAACGTACCCCGCGCTGGCGGCCTGATTGCAGCCGGCGGCATCATTGCCCCAGTCATCCCGCCATCCATGGCTTTCATTGTTTTCGGTGTCGCGGCAAACGTGTCGATCACCCAGCTGTTCATGGCCGGTATCGTGCCCGGCATCATGATGGGTCTATCCCTTGTTGTCGCCTGGCTGATTGTTGTTCGCAAAGACAACGTCCAGCCTCTACCCAAGGCGCTGATGTCGGAGCGACTGACGGCGACCGGCCGGGCCCTTTGGGCGTTGGGCATGCCAGTGATCATCCTCGGGGGTATTAAGGCCGGCATCATGACACCAACCGAGGCGGCCGTGATCGCTGCTGCCTATGCCATGTTTGTCGGCATGGTGATCTACCGGGAACTGAAACCCAGAGATCTGCCGCGTGTCATTTTGCAGGCTGCCAAGACGACGTCAGTCATCATGTTCCTTGTCTGCGCCGCGCTCGTCTCGGCATGGCTGATTACAGCGGCGAATATTCCGGCTGAAATCGCCGGCTATATCGAGCCGTTGATCGACCGCCCAATGCTTTTGATGTTCGTGATCATGGTCCTCGTGCTGGTCGTCGGCACAGCGCTCGACTTGACGCCGACCATCCTGATTTTAACACCAGTTTTGATGCCGATAATTAAGCAAGCAGGCATCGACCCGGTCTATTTCGGCGTGATGTTCATCATGAACAACTGCATCGGCCTGATCACACCGCCGGTCGGCGTCGTGCTCAATGTCGTCAGTGGCGTCGGACGCATACCGCTCGGCAAAGTTACCGCCGGCGTCTGGCCGTTCCTGCTGGCGCAAACCATCGTGCTCTTTCTCTTGGTCCTATTTCCGGACCTCGTGCTCGTGCCTGCACGCTGGCTGCATTAGCAGCCGGTGACGACAACTGTCTCACTTGACCATCCAGGGAGGATACTATGAGAAAACTGCTTCTAGCCACCACCGCGATCGCCTTCGGCCTGTCGGCCGCAGTTCCGGCTTTCGCCGAATTCAATGACCGCAACATCCGCATTTCGAACGGCATCAACGCCGACCACCCGGTCGGCAACGGCATCAAGGCGATGCAGGCCTGCCTCGACGAAAAGTCCGGCGGCAAGCTCAAGATCACGGCATTCTGGGGCGGCGCGCTTGGCGGTGATCTTCAGGCAACCCAGGCGCTACGCTCGGGCGTTCAGGAAGGCGTCGTCACCTCGTCTTCGCCGCTGGTCGGCATCATCCCGGCACTCGGCGTCTTCGACCTGCCCTTCCTGTTCGGTACGCCGCAGGAGGCCTATACGGTGCTTGACGGTAAGTTTGGCGACATGATGAACGAGAAGCTGGCCGCCGCCGGCCTCGTCAATCTCGCCTATTGGGAGAACGGTTTCCGCAACCTGTCGAACTCCGTTCGTCCGGTCACCAAGTGGGAAGACTTCTCGGGGATGAAGGTTCGCGTCATGCAGAACAACATCTTCCTCGACACTTTCCAGAACCTGGGCGCAAACGCCACGCCGATGGCATTTGGTGAAGTCTTCTCGGCACTGGAAACCAATGCGATCGACGCCCAGGAAAATCCCTATGTGACGATCGATACCTCGAAGTTCTTCGAGGTTCAGAAATACATCACCGAGACGAACCACGCATACACGCCATTCCTACTGCTGTTTTCCAAGGCGATCTTCGATACCTACACGCCGGAAGAACAGGCAGCCCTGCGTGAATGCGCGGTGGTTGGCCGTGACGAAGAGCGCAAGGTCATCCAGGATCTGAACCAGAAATCACTGGCGAAGATCAAGGACGCCGGCCTCGCCGTCAACACGCTGTCGCCTGAAGAACAGGTTCGTATCCGCGAAAAATCAATGATTGTTTACGACAAACACAAGGCCGAAATCGGCGCCGACGTCGTGGACGCCATCCTGGCGGAGCTTGCCGCAATCCGCAAATAAGGCGAATTGCTTTCAACTTCTGAAAAAGGGGACCGAGCCTAGCGCTTTGGTCCCCGTCTTTTTTTGATCGGCTCGCATGCCGCACAAACCGTTCCAACTCACTCGGGAACCGCCGGCAACACAGCTTCTCGCTTCTGGAGTTGCCGCTCGCGGAAGAAGATGAAGAGGCCCGAGGCGACGATAAGCATCGCGCCGACCAGCATGCCCAACCGAGGCACGTCGTCGAAGAAGATCCACCCGAATACCACCGCCCAGAGCAGCAGCGTATATTGCAGTGGCGCCACAGTCGCAGCATCCGAGATCTTCAGGGCGCGGTTGACCAGCATATGGGCTGCCATTGCGACGATACCCAGCAGACCGAGCAGCGCCAGATCGAAAGCGGAGGAAATCGGCGCCCAATCGTACGGCGCGAAGGCCAGGCCTACGAGTGCCGCCCCGGCCACCTGGAAGAACACCAGCGTCTTGTCCGGCGTGTTGCGCAGGCCGCGTCCGGACAGCAGCATGAAGGCAAAGGCACCGCTGCCGACAATCGAGATGAGAGCCGGCAAAGTGAACATTGCCTTCGACGGCTCGAGCGTGATGATGACGCCGACAAAACCGGCAGCGATCGCGCACCAGCGCCGCCACCCGACGGTCTCGCCGAGCAGCAGTGGCGCCGCCGCCGCCACATAGATCGGTGCTGCCAGCCAGTAGGTCATCACATCGGCCAGCGGCAGATACATCACCGCATAATAGAAGCAGAAAACCTCCATGGTGGAAAAGGCCACACGGGCGAACTGCATCCATGGCCGCTCGGCCGAGGTGATGGATGTGAGACCGGCCTGCCAGAGGAATGGCGCCAGAATGATCAGTGCAGCAAGACTGCGGATGAGGATCACCTGTCCCAGCC
Source organism: Rhizobium herbae (assembly GCF_017873135.1). Taxonomy (GTDB): domain Bacteria; phylum Pseudomonadota; class Alphaproteobacteria; order Rhizobiales; family Rhizobiaceae; genus Pararhizobium; species Pararhizobium herbae. The sequence goes on from NZ_JAGGJV010000013.1 coordinate 23,685, forward strand.
CGTAGCTCGCCACTAGCCACTTTCCCATGGCATCGTTGACGGCAAACATCAGCATGCCGAGCAGCATGATGAGCGGACCCGCCATCGCCGAAGCTCCCAGTCCGGCGGCGCGGGTTTCTATAGTTGTCACTCAAAACCTCCCAATATTCTTTTCGTTCAAGCGTTACAGGCTGGCCGCATCGGAAAGATGGCGGCTCACCGTAAAGGCGCGATCCAGTTCCGGATTGAGCTCCATGCCAAGGCCCGGCCCCGGCGGAACGGTGATCATGCCATTCTTGACTTCCGGCAAAGCCGTTACGAGATCCCGGTACCAAGTGCGATAGAAAGCACGCACACTTTCCTGGACCAGTGCATTCGGCGCGTTGAGCGACAGATGGGTGGACGCGCAGAGCACCACCGGACCCGTGCAGTCATGCGGCGCCACCGGCAGGTGCCAAGCCTCGGCCATCGAGGCGATCTTGCGCGCCTCCGACAGGCCGCCACACCAGGAAATGTCGAGCATCATCACGCCGGCTACCCCGGTCTCCAGAAGATCGCGGAACGCCCAGCGCGAGCCTAGCGTTTCCGATGCCGAAATCGGCGCCGGCGAAACCTCCGCATAGCGGGCAAGGCTCGACAGGCTGTCCATCTTGATCGGATCTTCATGCCAGAAGGTCTGATAGGGTGTCAGTGCTTTGGCGATCTGCATGGCCGGCAGAAGCTGCCACATGGAATGGAACTCGACCATGATGTCCATCTTGTCGCCGACGGCCGCGCGGATCTTCTCGAAGGGCTGCAGAGCCTGCTTCAGGTCCGGCATCGAGATGTACTGGCCACGAGTCTTTTCCGCAGCGGCGTCGAACGGCCAGATCTTCATCGCCGTGATGCCCTCATCGAGCAGCGAACGGGCAAGCTCGTCGGCGTTGTGCAGGAAGCCGTTGAGGTCGTCATAATAACGCCCTTCCGACAGACCGTAGTTGGCGGTCGTCTGCCCTGTCGCCTTCTTGATATATTCTGTCCCTGCACAGGTATTGTAGGTGCGGATCTCGCGACGCGTGAAGCCGCCCAGCAGCTGCGCGATCGGCATGCCCGTCGCCTTGCCAAAAATGTCCCACAGCGCGATGTCGAAGGCCGAATTGCCGCGCACTTCGACACCTGACGAACGAAACCCGAGATAGCCGACCAGATCTGCGGCCAGCAGATCAATCTGCAGGGGATCGCGACCGATCACCCTCGGCGCAATATATTCGTGCACATAGGCCTCGACCGTCTCCGCGCCGAAAAACGTCTCGCCAAGGCCGGTAATCCCCTCATCGGTATGGACCAGTAGCCAGAGAAGATTGGCGCGCTCCGCGACGCGCACGGTTTCAAGCCCGGTGATTTTCATAGCCGTCTCCTGTTGGGAATGTCACACGAGGCCTGCCGTTAGCAGCGCCTTGATACTTTGATCGAAATGCCGGTTCATTAGAGCGGCAGCGATCTGCGGATCGCCCGCAAGGATCGCCTGGGCGAGCTCGACATGGAGAGCATTCATCGCCCGGCGCTCGTCGTCATTGGTGCGGCTTTTCCAGCCGATCGGCCAGGTCTGGCGCGTCACGCCCTGAAACGCTCCGATGATTAGCGCGAAGACCGGATTGCGCGAGGCGCGGGCTATCGCAATGTGAAAGGCAAGATCATGCTCCATGATCTCCACCGGATCGCCGAATGCCCGTTCCATCGCCTGAGCGTGACCAAGGACAAGCAACGCTTCTGCCTCAGTGCGCCGGAGCGCCGCCAGCGCTGCCGTACGCGCTTCGATGGTACGCCGCACATCATAGATCTGCTGGATGTCGATCTGTTCGGTGCTGACGCCATGCTCAATCATCAGCGCCACGGAGGCATCGTCCAGTTGGGCAACCGTTGGGCGCTTGCCAGCACCAAGATCGACGAGACGAAGCGCCGCCAGCGAGCGCAGCGCCTCGCGGATCACTGTCCGCGACACCTGCAGCTGTTCTGACAGTGCTGCCTCGGCCGGCAGACGATCGCCCGGCTTCAGGTCTTGGTCGCGTATCAAACGCGTTATTGATGCAATCGCACCGGTGACGAAATCACCGACGGGGACAGGGCCGTTAGCGTGAGGCATGAGCCATCCTCTATCTTTACCAAACCTGTAATACAGCTTTTGCCAAATATGAAGCCTGTTTTACTTCTGCCCAGTGGCCCGGAAGCGTGCTTGGCCAGTCTTTTTGCAGACGCGTTCCAGCGTCTGGACCACGCCCTCGCCACGGTAGGTGACCGCCCGCGTCGGTTGCCGGGCAATAGCGGGAATGGATATCCCTGCAAACTGGCCTGGTGGCAGTCATGGCCGCGGTTCACCGGCGCGATTGCCGATACCGGGACCCGGGCTTATCAAATCGCACTGCTGCAAGGCTTGTGGAGTCGACGCGCCGTATGAGGACGGCCACGACGCGGGCAAAAGGGTCAAACTCGCCATCGATCGCATGGCGACGCAACTGGACGGCCGCAAGCTCGATATGGGTCAGCATGGGGTGTCGATAGCGGAGGATACGGACACCATCAAGCTCGCCCAAGCGAGCATTGTCGGCTTTTCCTGACATTTACCCCCTCGAAGCGCTGAAGAAAATGGCACGTCGACTTCGCCTGACAGGCCTATTGTTATTCACTTTGCCGGAAGTTGCGAACCCGATCGAACAGCACGGCAAGCACGATGGCACTGCCGATGAAGGTGCCTTGCCAGAAGGCGTTGATGCTCAGTAAGCCGAGATTGTTGCGGATCACCTCGATCAGTGCGGCCCCGATCAGCGCGCCGGAGGCAGTGCCGACGCCACCGGCCAGGTTAGCGCCGCCGATGACTGCGGCAGCAATGACCTGGAGTTCCATTCCGGCGCCGATATTGGTGGTGACGGCTCCAAGCCAGCCTGTTTGAATGATGCCGGCGATCCCCGCCGACACGATGCCTGCGGTCAGCGCCATAGCGAATGCCCCCCAGAAGGTAACGCGAGCAGTGGCTTTGAGGACATGCGCGCCGCCTGCCTTCGCGCCAATTGCGCCAAGCAGCGCAAGAAACAGCAACGAAGCTATCGCGACCGCGTAGATCAGCATCGAAGCGGGCGAAAGGACGACCATGAGCAGGAGAGCTGGCTCGGGAAATCTTTACAGTCAGGATAAGTGGAATTTCTGCCTGACTTTGGCATAGTTGCCGAAAACAGGAGAGATCATGACGAGACGACCGCGCCGGAACCATAGCCCGGCTTTCAAGGCAAAAGTGGCGGTCGCTGTCATCCGAGGCGAGCAGATGCTGGTGGAATTGTCCCAGCAGTTTGACGTGCACGCCAACCAGATCAAACAGTGGAAAGACCAGCTCCTTGAGGGGGCGACAGGCGTTTTCGGCGATGAAGCGAAGGCGGAACCGGCGGTCCAACCGTCGATGTCAAAACACTGCACGCCCGGCGACAAACTGCGTTTGCGCTGAGATCGGCGAACTGACACTGGAGAACGATTTTTTAGCCGGAGCGTTCGGCAAGGCGGGATTGCCGGGCGGAAAGAAATGGTCGACCGCGAGCACAAATTGTCGGTCGTGCGCCAGGCCAAGCTTCGCGGCTTCAGCCGTGGTAGTGTCTATTATCTGCATCGTCCAGTGTCCGATGGCGATCTGGCTCTGATGCGCCGGCGGACGAATGCTGCGCATTCGCTCGGGGATCGACGAGTTGCATCTCGACTACCCCTTTGCCGGAAGCTGGATGTTGCAAGGGCTTTTGAGAGGAGAAGGGCCGGAGGCGGGCGGCTGCACGTCGCCACGCTGATGAAGAAGATGGGCATCGAGGCGATCTATCGGGATCGCAGTTCACCTCAGTGGACTTCACGGCGGTGCTGAAGAAAGCGGAGATTGCATCTCGATGGACGGCAAGGGCGCTTGGCGGGACAACGTCTTCGTCGAGCGGCTCTGGCGGTCGATCAGGATACGAGGATGTTTACTTCACGCCTACAAGGCCGTGTCCGAGGCCCGCGCTGGCATCGGCAGATATCTGAGCTTCTACAACAGTCGATGCCCACATTCATCCCTTGACCGGCAGACGCCGGATCAGGCCTACTTTAACGCGCTGTCGCCGATGATGGACGCCGCCCTCGAAACAGTTACCGACGGCGAAGGTAGGACAATCGTCCATTCGGATCGTGGAGCCCATTATCGCTGGCCTGGCTGGCTTCCTCGGATTAGCGATGCGAAGCTGGTACGTTCTATATCCCGGAAGGGCTGTTCACAGGATAACGCCGTGTGCGAAGGCTTCTTCGGTCGGTTGAAAACGGAACTCTTCTATCCCAGAGACTGAAAGACCATCACAATCGAACAGTTTGTCCACGAGGTTGATGCTTACATCCGATGGTATAATGAAAAGCGTATCAAATTATCACTGGGGTCGCTCAGCCCGATCGAGTATCGAAGAAGTCTCGGCCTTAACGTAAAAATCCGTCCAAGTTTTTATCCGCATCCCCATTTTACCATTTCGCCGTGATCCACTCAGGCCGAACAAAGGTGATTGCGGACAATTCACAACATCGGATCTGGTGGGCTAACGCGAAATGAAAAAACGGGTCAAAGCCTGCTGAAAATCAACATTCTTGGGTTTATGCCGCGCGGCGGCCTTGCCGCCCCTGATGGGCGTCGAGCGCGAAGCGCCCCACCAGTTCCATCAACAGGTCGGCCTCTTCGGAAAGCTGTCGCGTGGCGGCATTGGTTTCCTCGACCATAGCCGCGTTGCGTTGGGTCATCTGATCCATCTGGTTGACGGTCGAGTTGATTTCCTGCAGCGACAAAGACTGTTCGCTGGTCGAGTTGGCAATCAGGTCGATATGACCGGAAATACCGACGATCTGGCGGGAGATCTCGATCAGCGCATTGCCCGTCTCCTCGACGTAACGCGATCCGGTCGATACTTCTTCGGCGGAGTTGGCAATCAGCCCGCCAATTTCCTTTGCCGCCTTCGCAGAACGCTGGGCAAGTTCACGCACCTCCTGGGCCACCACGGCGAAGCCCTTGCCCGCTTCGCCAGCACGCGCGGCTTCGACGCCGGCGTTCAGTGCCAACAGGTTGGTCTGGAAGGCGATCCCGTCGATAACGTCGATGATCTGGCTGATCTTGTCGGAGGACCCCTTGATCCGGCTCATTGCCGAGATTGCATTCTGGACGATGCCGGATGAGTTGTCGGCATTGCGCTTCGCGGTGGCGACGATGCCTTTGGTTTCGCCTGCCCGGGCCGACGCTGTCTTGGTGGCCGCTGTGATTTCCCCGACGGCCGCTGCAGTTTCCTCCAGCGAGGCGGCCTGCTGTTCGGTGCGCTTTGCGAGATCGTCGGCGGCGTCCGCCACCTGACGGCCGTTTTCCTGGATCAGGCCAGACGCATTGCGAATCTGCGACAGCGTATCCCGAAGGCCGGCAACAGAACTGTTGAAGTCGTTCCGCAGTTGATCGAGGTCGCTTGCAAACGGCGTTTCGATGATGAACCGCAGGTCGCCTCGGGCGAGATTGCCGAGACCACGTGCGAGCGTATCGACAGCAAACTGCACGTGCGCGGCGTTTTCCTGCTTCTCGGCCTCGTTGCGGCTGCGCTCTTCCTCGGTCGCCAACCGTGCCTGTTCGGTCTGCTCCTCCATCGTCACCTTGGCCAGCGCATTGTCCTTGAATACGGCCAGGGCTCGAGCCATGTCGCCGATTTCGTCGGGGCGACGGTCGCCCGAAATCGACGTATCCAGCCTGCCATCCGCCAGTCGTCGCATTGCCGAGGTGATCTGCCCGATCGGCCCCTTCAGCGTGACGACCAGGGCCGCACCTGCAGCCATGGCAATGACGATGCCAAGAAGAACGGCGCCGATGGAGATGCGATTGGCGCCATCGCGCTCAACACGCGCGTTGGCTTTCTGCGTTTCGGCGAACGTGGACAGCAATTGCCAGGTCTCTTCGATCTGCTTGGAGGCTGCTACGAATTCCGTTGTCTTCTGTACCGAACTGCTGGAGACCGCCATGGCGGCCTTCTCAAGGCCGTCAAGGATCGGCTTCATCATCGCCGGCAACTCTGCGAAGAACGGGTCATTCTTGACCGCCTGCGAAAGGCGGGTCACTTCGGTCGCATACATGTACAGTGCCCGCTCGACCTTTTTCACAGCCTCTTCGGAGGGGTTTCCGGCAAGTTCTGCAAACACAACCCGGATTTCGTTATTGTTGCCGACGATCGCGCGCAGCTTGTTGGCGACGCCTTCGGCATTCGATATCTCGATATCGGCCGCCGCCAGATTGAGGATCGACTGGCGCATCAGCTCCCTGCCGACCTGTTTGAACGTTGTCGCGAACGGGCGGAGGTCGCCGACCGTCGTGTTCGCCACGTTCATTGCGGCTTCGCTCATGTCCTTGGCTTTGACCTGGGCTATCAGATTTTTTGACAATTCCTCGAATTTTTTGCCGTCAGGCTGTTTCTCGGTTGGAAGCGAGGCCAGAACCTTGATGACAGATTTTTCAAGATCCGGGCTGTATTTCTCAAAACTCTTGAACTTGTCCCGAAGTGTCTGGCCCCGTTCATGATCGGACGCCATAGCGTCGAGCAGAACGGATGCGTTATCGAGGTCCATGGCATTGGTCAGGCTTTTTTTCGCTGCCTTCTCCATCCTCTTTGCCGCTGCGATCAGTTTAAATGAGCGCTTCCCGGTCTCTCCTTGCTTATCCAGCAACGCGGCCTGCGCGTTTGCGACGTCGGCAAGGATACTTTCCTGTTGTTTTTGTAAAACCCAGATCGTCTCGATATTCTCAGAAATTGTTTGGGATTCAACAACCGCCTTGTCGAGCAGGGCAACATCGGTTCCCTTGCGCAGTTCTTCCGTCGTTGCCTTGAGCAGGTTCAGCTGTTCCTCCGCAAACTTCGCGGCGCGGTCGTGATTTTGCTGGGTTGGCGTCATCAGGAAATCACTCATTCCCGTGAACACATGTTTGAAGCCGGACAATGACTGCAGCACGCTATTGGAGATTTCCATGCGGCCTTGGAGAAGGCCGGAAGCATAGAGGCCGGTCAATCCGACGGCAGAAATGCTGATCACAAAAGGAAGGACCAGGAGGACAACCTTTGTCTGAATCTTGAAACGGGACATAATCTTGTCAATCACGATCTTTTTCCCACAAATTCAGCATTTGAAATTAATGTCCGCTTCGATCGCAAAGAGGGGTTCGGGTGCGGGCATGTCTAGGCAAGCAACAACCATCGCATCACATACTTAACGTTCACCTAAAGAGACTGCGTTCTGATTCAGTGTCCTTTTGTGGGCAGGGCGATGACAAAGTCTTCCACATGAACGCCGGCGGATTTCCTGGCGAGGCGGAGTAAAATCCAGCCAGTGGTAGGCTTCCCTCTTTTTGAGGTGGCCAGGACGGAGATGCTTGTCGTGGATGGTTACGCCGCCGTTCGTCGCTTCGTCTTCGTTGAAGGCCATAGTCGTCGGGAGGCCTCTCGGGGGCACCGTAACGTTAACCGAGTATCGATCAAAATGTGGGATCTGGCAGTATGACCAGTTTGCCCGTGATCCTCTTTATCGCCGTCACCGATTTCCGGCGGATGTGATCGCCCAAGCGGTGAGGCTCTACTTCCGGTTTCCGCTCAGTCTGCGCATGGTCGAGGATATGCTGGCAGCCCGTGGGGTCATCGTTTCTCACCGGCGTTCTCATATCCGATCGTGATGGAGCGCATGCCGGATCCGACGATTCTCCACCTGTCACTGCGGGCAACTCAGGGTGGAGAGCCTAATCAACGCAGGCAGTTCGGTGATCGATTTTCCACCAAACTCGACCGGGGCACGGGTTAGTATACCCTGCATGTCAGTCATCGTGGTCGTCTCTTCAAGAGTAATTAGCAAAGGCCCAGTGCGCTTTTGCGGTGCATTCCGATGGCACGGCATTGCAGAATCTGATATCGTAATGAAATGAATTCTGGGTAATGGCCGCGATCTGTACCGGAATTTGAATATTTTTAGCGCGTCCGAACCTCTCAATCATCGTCCATGATTTACATAGTTGCGAGGGACCCATGCCCGCACCAGCCAACTATTCTATTGTCTTTGCAGATGAATTTGAGCGACTGAGCATTGCCAACACCACGACGGCAACGGCTAATTGGTACACCGCGCAGGCTTGGGGCGGGGGCTTTGGTGATGCGCGGTTCATGCCTGTTGGTGGCAGCAATTCTCCGTTCTCGATCGTGCAGCAGGGAGGCCAGAGTGTCTTGCAAATCGAGATGACACGGAACGTGTCAGGTCAACTCCAGAGTGGACTGATCTCGAACACATTTCCAAACGGAACGAGCACCACGCCCCAGGATGGCGATCCCTACGGCTACTACGAGGTCAGAATGTGGCTGCCCGCGGGTCAAGGCGTGTGGCCCGCATTCTGGGCCAGTGAGAAGGAGCGCCTTTCGGCGACGAGAGATCACGTCTTTGAGGTTGACATACTGGAGCAGCACGGCAGCACGGTCCCTGATCGATACGCAAGCATTTTGCACGACTGGAATTGGAAAGGGACCGTGCTGGAAGGCCATACGAGCCAATATCATCACAACGTCGTCGGTTCGGGTGTGATGACGACAGGGTGGCATACATACGGCGTCGAAATCAAACCGGATACCATGACGTTTTATATGGACGGCCGTGCCCACTTTTCTCTGGTCACACCCGCGGCGCTCAGCACGGATCTGATGTTCATGATCGATCTGGCCGCAGGTGGCGGTTGGCCGATCGATCCGACGCTCGATCATCAGAAACTGTATATTGATTATTTTCGCGCCTATGAATTGGCCGATTCGACGCCGGTGGTGCTCGTCGGAACAAACAGCAATGATACGTTCCTCGTTGATGCCGCGAACACGGACATACGAGAACAGCCCGGCGGTGGGTTCGATACCGTCTACGCCACGGTATCCTACACTCTGCCCGAGAACGTCGAAAAACTGAGATTTTCTGTTCCCGGAGCCCTCGACGCGACCGGCAACAGTAGGAATAATCAACTCTATGGCAATGGAAGTATCAATACGCTATCAGGCCTAGTTGGCGATGATTATCTGTACGGAGATGCCGGCAATGACACTCTGCTCGGGGGGGGCGGGAACGACAAGCTCTTTGGCGGAAATCAGAACGATCTGCTGACCGGTGGTCTTGGTGCCGATCGGTTGGACGGCGAAGGCGGAGCCGATACGTTCCATTTTGATAGCATAGCTGAAAGTCCGCATTCCGCGCGTGACACGATCATCGGGTTTTCTGGTGCTGCGGGAGATCGCATTGACTTGAGTGTTATAGACGCCAACGCACTGATCAGTGGCAATCAGACCTTTACCTTTATCGGGTCGAGCGCTTTTACGGCCGCCGGCCAGGTCCGATTTAGCGATGGTATTCTCTCAGTCGACGTCAGCGGCGATAAGATTGCCGACTTCGGCGTCGTCCTCGGGGCAGTGGCTTTGCAGAACGGCTACTTAATTCTCTAAGCGCTACCGCGGCATGCTCGCGGACGACCAACGACTATCCAATGAGGCAATACGCGCGGTTCGCACACAAAAATGTCCTGCTCCCGTGAAACTGCGTACCAGAAATGAAGAGGTCCGCATCGGTCAGCTTGGTCATGTCGGAGCCAGTGTTGAGCGAAGGTGACAACAGCACGGCGCCAGTCAACTGTCGGCGCTGATTTATACCAGTAGTATTGCACCGCATTATAGCGAAAGCGGCAGCGGAGGTTCGAAAATCCCCTGCCGCCTGACGTAATTCTCAAGGCTCGATTCCGGCCTAGCGCCTATATGGGTGATCACCTCAGAGGCGGATGAGCAGCCAAGCCTCAGTGCTTTGGCGGGTTCCAGTCCGGTGCTGATGCCAAGAAGAAACCCGGCCGCGAACAGATCTCCTGCTCCTGTGACATCGACGACCTCGGCGACCGGGTAGGCGGATATGCTGATCTCTTCGCTGTGACGAACCACCATTGCGCCATCTGAACCCATTGTAACGGCGGCAAGGGGAACATCGCTTTTCAGCAGCCGAACGGCCTCCCGGAGATCAGCGGTTTGATAGAGAGACAGCAGTTCGTGAATGTTTGCGAGAAGGACGTCGACCGTGCCGGAACGGATCAATTCCAGGAACTCCTTGCGGTAGCGTGATACGCAAAAAGGGTCCGACAGGGTAAAGGCGACGGTTTTCCCATGCTTATGAGCGTATCGCGCAGCGGTGAGGAATGCCTTCTTCGCTTCCGGTGGATCCCATAGAAAACCTTCCATGAAGGTGATTGTCGCTGCGCCTATATGGTTCTCGTCGATGTCTGCCTCGGTCAGCTGATGGCAGGCACCCAGATGGGTATTCATGGTGCGCTCGCCATCGGGCGTGATCAGGATCATCGATCGGGCCGTTGCCTCGCCGTTCCTCAGCCGCTTGGTTTTGTAGTGAACGCCCGCCGCCGCGAGATCATCAGCAAAGAAATCACCAAGCGCGTCATCGCTGACCTTTCCAACGAAGGAGGCGCGCGCCCCGAGCGAAGCCACACCCGCTGCCGTATTCGCGGCGCTGCCGCCGGAAATCTGCTGCTTTTGAGGGGGCATTTTTCTGTAAAGGCTCTCTGCACGACTCTCGTCAATGAGATGCATGATGCCTCTTTTCAGTCCCTCACGATCGAGGAAACTGGGTGGCACCGGTGCGATGATGTCCACGATCGCATTTCCGATTGTAAGTACGTCGAAGTGGGATGGGGTCATTGTTGCTCCTTTCGCAACTGGCAACGACCGCGCTTCTAAGGCAACCCCCGAGGCTTCCCGAGGAGTTCACTTCTCGTCTCTTCGTGATCAAATCCCGCTGTTGGCGTGGAGGCGATCCGGTTGAGACACGCAGTCGATAGAAATCCAGAATTCGATGGCTAGCGGTCTAGGCGCATCCGATGAAATCAAACGAGATCGATGCGAGAAACCGCGTGAACGTTTGCAATGCACACAAGAATTTCCTAACAATTACCATTATTTACGCAAGGCGTCAACAAGATATAAAGAGTTACTTATATCATTATGTTATCGTTTCGCCGTGCGTTATCGCTGAGGGCGTCGTTCCAAAAGGCTCCTTGTTTGCTGAGGCTTTCGGCGAGGAAATCGTCGAGGCGTCCTTGCGACCTGAAATGAAGTGCCATGACGCCTGCACGCCGGCCGGCCTCAAGATCGGAAACCTTGTCCCCAACCATGACTGACCGGGCGGTATAGGCTCCGCAATCACGCAGGGCCTTGATGAGCATTCCTGGATTGGGCTTGCGGTCGGGGTGATCGACGAACCGGTAGCGGTCGATGGAGCTCTCGGCGTGATACGGGCAATAGTAGAAGGCATCAATACGCGCGCCCGCTGTCGTCACGTCGTAAGTGATGTCGGCGTGAAGCCTTTCGACGTCCTCTTCGGTATATTTCCCGCGTGCGATGCCGGATTGATTGGTTACGACACAGATGTGCCAGTTCGCCCGGGAAAAGGCGATCAGCGTTTCGATGGCTCCGGGCATCCAGCGAAAATCGCGATATCGCCTAACATACCCGGTGTCGAGGTTGAGCACGCCGTCGCGATCAAGAAGCAGAGCCGGCTTGCTCGACGCTGCCGGATCGATTTTGGGAACGACGCCGGCCAGCGGCGGGATGTCAAACGAGAGTCGGCTCGACATGACTGACGGACCTTGCCGCTTCACACACCGCCGGCAGAACAATGTCGGGCGTAAGGGCCTTCATGATCTCCATGGCGCGAGGGTGGGTTTCGGTGCCGTAGGCGATGTAGCCGGCATCCGGGTGCGGAGAATCGAATCCTTGCCCATTCGTTGAGCGCGCGCCCCACCGCCGGGAGCGTGTCGGGCCGTGGAGTCCGAAGACCCGCGCATCGACGGCGCCTGCGAGGTGGAGGACGCTCGTATCGACGGTGACGACGGCGTGGGCACGGCGCATCAGATCGCCGAGCTCGGCAAAAGGAATTTTGCCGCAAAGGGAGATCGTCGCCTTTGCTGCGGTGCCGAGTAGTGCGCACAGCGCATCGACGACCTTCTGATCGCCGGCAACGCCGGTAAAGGCCGGGACATAGCCGGCATCGATCAGCCGCGAGCAGAGTGCCGCCCAATATTCCAAAGGCCAGGCCTTCTCGGCGGCCCGGCTGCCGCCGGCGGAGAGTTGGCAAAGGACGAGCCGATCGAGCGGCAATTCGGACGCCATGGCACAATCCTTGGTCCGAATTTGCATGCTATAGTCGTCGGCCGCACCGAAAACCCTTGCCATGGCCGCAAGGTTTTCCAGCTCGTGTCGGTCTCCGCTATGGGGAACGGCCACATCGAAGAGCTTGCCGCGTATCGCGTCCGCGGGCGCGAACCCGATGGTACATGGTGCACTCAGTCGCGCCAGAATGGCGGTCAGGTTGGGCCACGGCGTTAGATCAACAGTGAGATCGAGCCGTCCAGCGCGCAGCGCACGAAGTGCCCTGTCAGGTCGCGAAAAGTCGCAAAGGACAGAATCCGGCCTTGACGCGATCATTCCGACCGCAGGCGCATTGTTCGCGCCGTGGAAAACGATCACGCGTGCTGCGGGGTAGCGTTCGGCAATTGCCGCCACGGCTCCAGAGGCGATCAGCGTGTCCCCGATCGCGGTTGGCTGAATGACGCCTACGCGTTCCGGCGCAACCGGAAGGCTGCGGCGTCGGTTCGTCAGCGACAACACCCGAACCATCGCCGCTAGGAGCGATCGATCCAGCTGTCGCATCCATTCGCTCGAGCGCGCCATGGTCAGTGCACCACTTCGCTCTGTTGCGGTTGCGGTTGCGGTTGCGGCATGCGCGCGCGCGCGATGAGATTGCTCGTCGACTGATCCACTTCAAGGTCGACCAGCACGACTCGTCCCCCGTAGCTGTGGACGAACGAACTGCCCACGACCGTATCGACTGTGTAGTCGGCGCCCTTGAAGATAATGTCCGGACGCAGCACCTGGATCAGCTCCATCGGTGTATCGTCTTCAAACAGCATGACCATATCAACGGAATTGAGGGCGGCAATGACAACGGCCCGCGACCCTTCCACCTGAACCGGCCGCTCCGGCCCTTTCAGGCGGCGGACCGACGAATCAGTGTTGAGCCCGACGATGAGACGGTCGCATTGCGCCTTGGCGGCTTTGAGAAGTTTCACATGCCCTGGGTGAAGGATATCGAAGCAACCATTCGTAAACCCGACCGTGAGCCCCTCCCGTCGCCATGCTTCGCGACGCGCGTAGGCCAGGGAAAGTGTCCCGAGCTTCTCTTCTCTCCTGGCCGGCTCGGCATCCACCAGAAGTGCGCCGGCAAGTTCTTCCGCCGTGACGGTCGCGGTTCCACTCTTGGCGACGGCGACGGACGCGGCGATGTTGGCGATGGTCATTGCCTTCGGCAGGGTCTCGCCGGCTGCGAGCGACAGGGAAAGTGTCGCGACCACCGTATCGCCGGCGCCCGATACGTCCCGCACGAGGTGTGTAGACGCCGGCTCGTGCAGGGGCAGTGCGCCCGGCCGGAAAAGTGAAATGCCTTGCTCTGAGCGCGTGAGAACGATCGGACCGCAGAACTGGTCGAGCGCGATTTCCATGCCGGCCACGATGCCCTCTTCGCTGTCCGCCTCGATCCCGCTGGCAACGGCGAGTTCCTTGCGGTTTGGCGTGAGTACCGTGCAGCCGCGGTAATATGAGAAGTTCGGCTGCTTGGGATCAGCGATAACCGGAATACCCCTCCGCTTGGCAGCCTCGACCATCGCGCGAACCACTCGCGGCGTGATCATGCCCTTTGCATAGTCGGAAATCACCATTGCGGCGCAACCTTCGGCCGCCTCGTGTATGCTCGCGATAATCCCGGCTTCGGCTTCCGCGCTCATGGTCAGACTTTCGCGATCGGCACGCAGCAGGTGCCTGTCCTGGGCGAGAAAGCGGGTCTTTTCTATCGTTCGAAAGTCGGGTTGGCAGTAGAGCCTCGTTTCGATCCGCAGGTTCTTTTCGGCGTGCATGTCCCGCAGGATTGCGCCCGCAGGGTCCTTGCCGACCAGTCCCAATAGAACTGCGGTTCCTCCGAGAGAGGCAATGTTCGCCGCGACATTGCCTGCGCCGCCCATTGCCCAGTCCTCATCCAGGACCTGAAGGACGAGGGCGGGCGCCTCGGGAGAGACGCGCTGGACCGAACCACGAACATAGTGGTCGAGCATGACGTCTCCGACGACAAGAATGCGGCAGCCAAGAAAATTGTCCACAATCATTGCAGCGCTCCATGGCTCGTGCTTTCGCCAGCCCAGAGGCGCTCAAGGCGCATAAGCTCGGCGGTTGCTAGGAAGAGGTGATAAAGGGTGCTTGCGGGAATGGCGGATACGCATGGCCGGCCGGTCACGTCGAGATGGTCGATCCAGCATCCGCGTGGCGCGATGCCGAGATACTTATCGAGCAGTACACTCAGCACGGTCGTCACGCAGTCTTTGTCGAAGGCGCCGTCGAACTCGGCGCGGGCAAGGAGCGCTTTCAGCCTCTCCGTTTGCGGCCACGATCGGTGGCGGCCGGACCGGACGCTGCCGTCGCTCAACAGCTCATCGTGGATGAGACCCGTCGCGCTATCGACACCATATTGCTGAGCGAAGGCAAATAAACGTTCTGCCGCGTCGCGCGCGTCATGACCGGTCATCTGCTCGGCGTGGCGAAGGAGCCAATACCACTCAAAGTGGTGTCCCGGCTCAACAACATGCCCGTAGTCTCCGCCAATCCGGCTCCATTTCTCGTCATAATATTCGGCAATGGTCCCAGTCGTAGGGTCGAAGAGCCGCTCTTGGAAGAGAAGAGCAATTTGCCTGATACGCTGTGCGACGTCAGTGGTCGGATGGACTGCTTTGACGGCGAGCAGCGCCTCGAACATGTGCATGTGTGGGTTCTGCAGCAGTCGGCCGTCGTCGGGAACCCGGCTTTTCCAACCCTCGCCGTCAAGACGGCCGAAATGGTCGTCGATCGCCTGCAGGGTACGGTCAATCCACGGAATGAGGTCATTCTTGCCCGTTGCCCTGGTCCACCACGCGAAAGCCAGAAGAACAAAGGCCTGATCGTAAAGATCGAGGTCCGAGTCGACGATTCCGCCGGTTTCACCCATTGAGACCGCCCAACCACCGCCCTTCAGCCAGCCGTGCGCGATCAGAAAATCAAGGCCGTTCCGGGCGGTGCGAAGGCCCGGATCGAAGCCAAGAGTGTAGGCATGACTGAAGACGTAGATCTGGCGCGCATGGACGCGGGTTCGTTTGAAACCGACGGCTTTGGGTTTGCCGTCGAGATCGAGCGTCTCGATAAAACCACGATCGCCATCGACGCCAACCGTGCTCCAGAACGGCAATGCTTCGAGGAAGACCCAGTCCTTCAGTCGGCGGCAAAGCCCGGCAAGATTCGGCCGCCGCTCCAGCGTGATGACGTTCATGGCGCACGCTCCAATACATGAAGCAGTTGTGACACGCCTTGCCAGGCCTCCAGCAGCACCTGCTTGCGCTCATTGTCCGGAATGCCCTCAGTGACGGCCCGGCAGGCAAGTTCAACGGCAACCGGTGCGCCTGCTTGCGCCACGTCGCATAGGAACTTCTCGCGGTTGACCGACGCCATAAACGACTGCAGCTTCCGGTCCCACGCGAGGCCGACCGCCGGCACGCCGTAGGAGTATGCGGCGATGACCGCGTGCATCCGATAGGCGACAAGGACATCGAGGCTGGAAATGATCGCGCAAAGCTCACTCGGCGTGCGCTGCACGGGGAATGAAACCGCGTCACGCCCGATGGCCAGCAGTTGTGGACGGAGATTGGCGAGGTAGGCGATATCCTCCGGGCTGCCGTTGGTGAATATGGCAACATGGAAACCCTTGCGGAGAAGACCCCGCACCAGGTCCAGATACCAATTCTCAAGGTAGAGAGGCTCTGGCGCATTGTCAGCGTGGTAGCGGATTGCGATGTGGCTCATGATGCCGACGCCGGCAACCGGAAGCTGGGTGTCGTGCGTTCTCGAAGGAGGAATGAAATCCGCAGCGAGCAGACCGGGATCGCGAACGACGATGGCCTCGAAGCCGCTGGCTTCGCCAAGTTTCCCATCCCATAGGCGCTTGGAGTCTTGGTCACGCACGAACACACCCCGTAGGAACTGGCTGGAGAACGCCTTTTTCAGCATTGCGGTCCCCCGAGGGGACCAGTCCGGCGTGACGCCTGACGCATAAACCACGAAGGGCAGCGACAATCGTTCAGCTTCATTGATCGCCAGAGTGAGTTTCGTTGGGAAATTGAGGTCAATATCCGAAATCAGATTACCGCCGCCGATCACAACAGCACTAGCGCCCTGGAGGTGACTGGAATAGTGCGGCCGCCACTTTCTGCGCGCCTGAATAGCCAGTGGCACCCGGACAAACTGCTGTCGCAACCATTTCGGCATCATGTCGAGTGTCGACATGATTTGGAGCCGTCCCGCCATACCCTCGCCATAGACCTGCCGTGCGGCGAGGTCGATCGACCAGGTGTCTCTGCTAGCTCCGAGCGTCATCAACGCCTTTTCCAGGCATTCCGAGAGCAGGCCATCGCCAAGATTTGGACTGTATTTGACGTTGAAAAGCCGGATGCGCAACGGCCCAACCGCGTCGTGTTTGGGCGGAACGCGCCCGGACGCATCGATAGCGGACTTCCCGGTTGGCTGAAGCGCCACAGGCATAACCGCACCTTCGGCCGCCCCCTTATCGAGGAGGAAGGAACGGCTCGGGAGCATCTCAGGGTTATTGGTCTGGATGCCTTGAAAGCCAGTCGACATAACTTGTCACTCCTTCTTCCAATGATTGAAAATTGGGGGCGAGACCACTCGACACCAGCCGCGTCGTGTCGGCTTGGGTGAAATATTGATAGCGACCGCGCAGGCACTCTGGCATATCCACGTATTCGATCTGCGGGGGAGCGCCGGCGGCGGTGAATGCGGCGACAGCAAGATCGCGGAACGAACGCGCCTGGCCGGTTCCAACATTGAAAATGCCGCCGATAGTCGGAGCATCAAGGACGCGGCGGACGACATGCACGCAGTCATCGACATGAATGAAATCGCGCATCTGACCGCCATCGGCATAGTCTGGGTGGTGGGATTTGAAGAGGCGGATTGGTTCGCCGGCCACTACATCCGGCCATATCTGGTGGATGACGGATCGCATGTCGAGCTTGTGGCTTTCGTGCGGACCGTAGACATTGAAGAATTTCAGACCCGCCCAACGAAGCGGAACAGTCTTGCCGCGAGCAACATCGGCGGCGATACGTCGGTCGACGACATGCTTGCTCCATCCGTATGGGTTGAGCGGTGCCAGTTTCGCCAAACCCGTTTCACTGTCGTCGCCGGTGAAGCCCTGGGAACCGTCGCCGTAAGTGGCGGCAGACGAGGCATAGACGAAAGTTACGTCGTTCAGACGGCAATGATCCCAAAGATCGAGCGACAGGCGAACATTGTTGCTGACGATGCGGTCCACGTCGCGCTCCGTCGTGGCAGAAATCGCGCCCATATGCACAATCGCCTCGACCGCGCCTAGATTCCGCGCGAGCCATGCCATAAGGTTTTCCGGACTTATGATGTCTTCCAACCGAACTCCCGCGAGGTTGCGCCAGCGGTTGTCCGTTCCGAACCAGTCGCACGCCACAATCGACGCGCCATCGCTAGCGAGCGAGTGCGCAATGTTGGAGCCGATAAATCCGGCTGCGCCAGTCACCACAATGAGCTTATTGTTCAAAAGACTGGACATCCTCATGCTCCCGCGAGCAGATTTAGATAGTGGTCTATAAGAGCGTCGCGCCATTCCTCCGGAGAGGTGGCCAGTTGCGTTGCTCGGTTAAATGCCCTTTCACTCATCGCCTGGATGTCGACACGAGGCATCTCGGCGAGATGTCGCAGCGTCGCGGCAAATATGGGGGATTTCGACGTGTCGCAGGCTATTGCAATTCCGGCGGCAGCCATCTCGTCAGCAAGATAGGCCTTGTCGGAGAGGATGACCGGGACGCCACTCTGGGATGCCTCAACGGCAACCAGGCCAAAGGGCTCGGGATAACGTGTCGGCATAAGCAGCGCGCGTGCCCTGCGGACATGTTCTGCGATTTGGCTGTGGCTTTGCCAGCCGAGGACCTGAACATTCTCGCCGTAACCGGAAAGGCGCTCCTTCAGCGGGCCATCGCCTATGATAGTGAGCGTCACGCCTGCAGCTGCGGCTGCTTTGACGGCATCCTCGATGCCTTTTTCAGGCTCCAGCCGCCCAATGAAAAAGAACTCCGAATTGTTCTCGACGCAGATGCGCTCCTTCCGATAGGGAATTACCGGATTCCTCAAGGTATGAAGCATTTCAGCCGGATAGCCGGACCGTTCAAATGCCGGTGCCATCTTCTCGTGCAGAAGAAGAACGCGCCGGGAAGAGGCGCCCTTTCGAAGAAGAATCGAACGCAATCGGGCAGAACGGCCAGCGCGCCACAATTTCTGCCCATAGCTACGCTTGTCGCAGCGGCTGGCCATGCAACGGGGACCGAGAGGACGGCACTCGCACGGTGTCTGCGAAGGGTAGTTGTAAAACGCGCCGTTCGGGCAGGCGAGAAAGAAATCGTGCGCGTGAAGGAGGCTCCGCCCGGCCACGCGCGAAAGAGCGACGAATATCGCCGGCGACATGATTTTCGACCAGCCATGGACGTGGTAGACCGTGCTGACTGTATCGTGCGCGTCGATCCAGCGTTCAAGCATCACTTTTGCGTCGGCATTGTGGATCCCCGTCACCAGTGCGCGCCTGCGGTCCCCCGTCAGAATGTGTTCGCCCCCAAGCGCCAAGATCTCGACATCGAGCGCAGCCAAATCGGGATTTTCCCCGTCGTCTCCGCAGACATAAGTGACCGGAATGCCCAGTTGCCGGAACAGTCGCACCGACAGCAAAGCCAACCCTGTACCGCCGCCTTTGGCGATCGAAAGGTCGTTGATAACGACGATACGGTCGATGGTATTTTCGCCGTTTTTCCGGCTGTTCTGCGCGGCATCGCTCTCCCTACGCGTAGCATTGCCGGCGCTTGGCAGCGGCAACACAGCTGAAACAAATCCTTCGGCGCGTAGCGCTGGTTCTACTCTTTCGACTGCGGAGAGGGAAAATTCACACATTGGCAGCTCCGGGCGTCTTCACGACACATTGCGGGACTGCCGCCGCGGGCTTTCCCGGAGATGTTGCAATTGCGGTGACCGAACGCCACGCCGGCAGCATGATGATCAGCGTCGGGTTAGCGCTGCCCGCGGCTACGACGGCGCGGATGTTCCAGCGCGAGACATCGTCGTCTTCCGAAGATCCGTTAGTGTATTTCCAACTGTCCAAGGGCTGCGCGATCATGACCGCCCCCCATATCTTTGCCCCCGGCTGTCGTCGCCGAACCCGGCGAACCCGGCGAGGCCGAGACTGTCCATCAATCTCAGCGCGAGCAAAGGACCGGATAGTCCTGCCACCGTACCCGCTGCGAGAAGCACGGTGGCATCGGTGACGCCGAGATGGACCATTGCCAAGCGCGCGGCGCCGATAAACGGGACGTGCATGCAGAAAATGGCCAGCGTTTCCGACGAAATCGTCAGGACTGCAGTGGGAACCGTCCAGTTCTGGATTTCTGTGACCAGATAACAGGCACTGAGAACGGCTGCGCTTGCGCTGAGTGCAGCAAGCGTTCCGACCGCTGAATGATAGGATAGATCCAGCTCTGTCAGTACGATGACAGCGGCGAGGAAGCAGACCGTCATAAGAATTGCGAAGGCGCCGACGAACTTAGTAGGGGGCCTCCACCTCACCGGGAGGCTCGCATCATTGGACAAGACTGACGGGGCAAGAAAGAAGCCGGTTGCAAAATATAGTTGGTGCTCACCAAATCTGACGAACTGCAATCCTGCGCCGGTCTGATGATCGCTCAGCCAAAGAAGATAGATCAGGTGAATGACAAAAGACCAAAACAGCATTTTGTCGGGCGTGAAACGCCAATATTCGACAGCTAATCCAGAGGCAAGCATGCAAAGAAGCAGGGTGTACAGAAACCAGAAGATGCTCACGGGTTGAAGTGGCAAAAGCAGAATGCCGGCCAGCGCATCGCCCGGACTGACGGGCGTATTGGCCAAATTTGCAGCCAGGACGATAAGCCCAAGCAATACAATGGACCAGACCAGGCAAGGCTGTACAAGCCGAAGCGTGCGCGCCTTCCAGGAAAGCATGAACGGACGTCGCCCGATCGACTGGGCAAAAAGCAGTCCGGAGATCAGGAAGAAGAGCGGGATATGGAAACTGTAGATGACACGATCGAAGTCGTCCGCCGTTGCGCCTGGCATTATGCCGGCGGCCACAAGCCCGCGTTCCGTATGGCCGACAACGACCAGTACCAGGGCAACAGCACGGGCGAGGTCTATCCAGGTCTGGCGCGGCGTGCCAACGAGCCCGTCGCGTCTCCCAGCGAGAACCCTGGCGTCAGCAGATCGCGTATTCATGGAGCGCTCGCGGATTGGTGATGGTGATCGTGCCTGGTGATAGATCAACTATTCTGCTGCGTTCCCACTCCCTCAGGCATCTGTTCACCTTTTCGCGCGATGCCGGCAACATCGACGCCAATTCGTGCTGGGAGATGTTGATTTTGTTTGCAACCCGCCCGCATTGGCTTTCAGCGTTGGAAAGTCTCAGCAGCGCGTTGGCCAACCGGGAGGGGATGCTGACCGATGTCAAGCAAAGGAGCCGGTCTTCCAGTTCTTTGACGCGGCGCACAACGTAATAGAGTAGATTCATACTGACTTCTGGATCAGATGCGATTGCATCTTTGACGATCTTTGCGTCCAAGGTCCAGATTTCGCAGTCGGTAAGAGCCTGAACCTCGAATGAAGGCCGGGTTTGCATCAGCACGTCGATCTCGCCAAACACGCTACCTGGCGCCGGCGTGTCGACAACGAACTCGCGCCCATCCATTAAATATGTTAGAGTTTTAACTAATCCGCTATGTATTAGCAGAATATAATTTGATGGTCTGTCGCTCTGTGCGATAATGTCGCCCTTAATATAATTCTTGGCGACCTTCGTCTTAAGAAGCTTTTCGGTTAGATCTTTTCCTAACGTTGAGAAATATTCGCTTTTATCTCGACTGTAACGTCGATCAGTAGTCCCGACAGCATTTAACATGTCGAACTCCCCAAAAAATATTTAGCCTGTCAAAGGGCGGCCACCCCAGTATCTCCTGTGTATTATTGGATTTTTCTTCTGCATTGCCGCATTTTTCTCATAATAGACAGAAAATTGCTGCACTGCATATGACCTTGGTCACAGACAGTTTGGTCGAAATATCGTTTCTTAGTCGGACATCAAAGTAAGTTTTTTGAGAAACATGGGGGTTTCGAGTGGCTAGATATCTCCGGAAGGTTCCCACGCTTGAATCACGTTCGAATGTATTAAATCTCATAGATTCAACGATTTCATCCACAAAGATTACACCTGCCGTTCTTGCGGTCGGAGGCGCATATAAAAGAATTCTGGATATGGCGGTATCAGGCGCTGCCATCGTTTTACTGTCACCAATTCTCGCCACCGTTGCTATCGTGATCAAGCTCTGTGATGGCGGTCCCATCTTCTTCATGCACCAACGCATCGGCTTTGGCGGGCAGCCGTTCACTTGTTTGAAGTTCCGCACGATGAGTGTGGATGCGGAAGCGCGGCTGAGGGAATACCTGCTCGCAAATCCTCTGACGGCGGAGGAATGGAATGCGTCGCAGAAACTGAAGAAGGATCCGCGCCTCACTGCAATTGGCGGGTCCCTCCGGCGGTCGAGTATCGACGAGCTGCCACAGCTTTTCAACGTTCTGCGTGGAGACATGAGTCTGGTCGGCCCCCGACCGGTCGTCGCCGATGAGATGGCCCGGTACGGCCGCGATGTTTCCTATTATCTTTCCGCACGGCCCGGCTTGACCGGCGCCTGGCAGGTCAGCGGCCGAAACGACGTGTCCTATGCGGAGCGCGTACGCCTGGATGTCGAATACTGCGAGACGTGGTCGCCAATGAAGGACGTGCTGATCATGTTGCGGACAATACCAGCCCTGTTTTCAGGACGCGGTTCCTACTGAGGGGCTGCCTCGGCTGCACATAACGCCCCGGCTAGCAGTGAAATCATAACCGACAGCGACAGGCCACAATATGACCATTGAACCGATCGGTATTCTCCTCGCCCTTGCCGGCATCTATACGATGGCGGCAGGTCTGAGCGTGGGAGTGTATTTTCTCTGCATGTGCACGCTTCTGGGCGCGGCGGCGGCCTTGATCCTTCCATCGCTTGGTGGCGCCAACATTCAGCCATCTCATTTCGCATTGGTCTTTATCACCGCGGCAGTCGCCCTGCGTCCCAAGACGCTCGCCGCCTCCTTGTCCTGCCTCAGTTATCCAGGTCCGGGATTTTGGTTCACACTTTTTACGCTCTATAGCGTCCTGACGGCGTTGTTCCTGCCACGGATTTTCGCCGGTGCGACGATCGTCTACTCGCTGGCACGAAACAACGAGATGCACAGGATCTTGAGCACGCCGCTGTCGCCAAGTACCAGCAATCTCACACAAGCAATCTATATGCTCGGGAGCTTTTGCTGTTTTGCGATTGTTGCGGGCTTTGGCCGCCTTGGAGGGATGGCAATCGTCGCGCGTGCCCTCATCGCCACCAGCGCCGTCTGCATATTCTTTGCGGTCGCCGATGTCGCAACCTATTCCACCAACTCGTCAGATCTTCTTTCCATCATTCGCAACGCCAATTACCGGATGCTCAATGACGGGGATATTGAGGGCTTCAAACGGATCGTCGGCTCATTCCCGGAGGCCGGCGCGTTTGGTTATACCGCGCTGGCCTTGTTCACGTTCGTGCTCATGCTTGGTCTTGAAAGCTTTCCCGCCCGATTTCTCGGCGCGCTTGCAAGCGCACTTGCGGTCGCACTCGTTCTTTGCACTTCCACGACCGCTTACGCGGCGAGCGCTGTCACGACGCTGATCGTGCTCATTTTTTGCATCGCGCGAATTTTGCGAAACAATGCGACGTCGCGGCATCTCATCTACGTTGCGGTGTGCCTGTTTGCCCTGCCGCTTCTGGTCATGACCGTAATGTTGATCCCCGCAGTGTGGGAAAACATCAGCAACCTCGTGCACGCTACGGTGACAACCAAGCTGGAGTCGCAATCGGGCGAGGAACGGATGCGCTGGAACGCGCAGGCACTCAACTCCCTCCTCGAGACAAACGGAATGGGCGCCGGCGTGGGCAG
This sequence comes from Rhizobium herbae, assembly GCF_017873135.1. Taxonomy (GTDB): domain Bacteria; phylum Pseudomonadota; class Alphaproteobacteria; order Rhizobiales; family Rhizobiaceae; genus Pararhizobium; species Pararhizobium herbae. The sequence continues at coordinate 46,976 of NZ_JAGGJV010000013.1, forward strand.
TATCCGGGCGTCGAGCTTCGTCGTCGCCCTCCTGGCAAACGTCGGCATTCTGGGAACAATTATCTTCTTCATTTTTCTGCTAAGCCTTGTCCGGTCCGTGCTTCGACGCAATGCTGGCCCAGGCGTGCAGCAGACGGTCGGATTTGCGGCCATGCTCTCTAGCATTGCCCAGGTGACGGCTGCTTCCATTTCTGCCGGTGCGATCGACCTCGGGCCACTTTTTGCAATCACCGCTGGCCTTGCCGCCGCCTATGCGCTTGGGCCGCTGTCCGGGCAAAAGCAGGCGACTGACGAAGGTTCGCCCCTGTTCGCCCTTCCGCAGCCACGGGGCAGCTTCCGGCCAAACGTTGCCATAAACGGTCTTTCGAATTTACGCCGCGAGGCTTTTGCGTCTGGCAATGGAGTGTATCGCCATGAATAGCCGGATGCCCCCTGTTGCGCTCGCCTATCCCCCTTCACCGGCCGCGTTAGTCCGAGAAAGGCCGCTCGACCTGCGCCAGCTCTTTGGCTTCCTTCTATCAAACAGCGCGCTGGTTGCCGTCTTGACCGCGCTTTTCGTCTTGATCGCGCTTGTCTACGTCACCGTTACACCGCCAACGTTCGTATCGAGCGCGCAACTCATGCTCGAGTCACAAAAAGCGACAGCGGCCGATGTCCAGCGCATGTTGGCTGAAGAAGCGCTCGTTGAGGGCCAGATGGAAATCATGAAGTCTGGCGACGTCCTCCAAGCGGTCGTCAAAATATTGGATCTGAAATCGGATCCGGAATTCAAATCGGCGCATCTCCCTGTTGCCGACCTGTTGCGCTCGCTGTTCTCCATCGGCCCGGGCACGGAAAAGGCAGGACTGCAGACAGCGCGTTCGCCGGAAGAGCAGGCGGAAAACTACACCATCGCAACGCTCCGCAGCCGACTTTGGATCCGTCGTGTCGGTCAATCCACGGTTATCGAAATATCGGCGGCATCAAGCGATCCAAGGAAGACTGCCTTGATCGCCAATGCCGTTGCGGAGCAATACATTGCGCAGAATGTGAGGATGAAATCCCAATCCGCCCTGCAATCGAGCGAATGGCTCGCGCAGCGCGTCGCGGAGCTGAGGGAGGCGGTCTTCGCCGCCGATCGCGCCGTTATCCAGTTTCAATCCTCCGGCGACTCTGGAAGCCAGTTCAAATTGACTGAGTTGAAGAGCGTATCGGAAACCTATCGGCGCCTCTATGAGACCTATCTACAGAGTTGGTCGGAAGCCAAGCAGCGGATTTCATACCCGGTGTCCGATGCGATCTTTGTTTCCCGGGCCACTGTTCCCGTCGCAAAGAGCCAGCCGAAGACCATACTCCTGCTCGCCTTCGCATTGGTTCTCGGCTTGAGTTTCGGCGTTGTCGTGGCGATCGTCCGGCATTTCGCCAACCGTCTCATTACATCAGCGGACCGCATAACCGCTGAAGCGAGCGTACCGTGCATCGGCGAGGTGTCGCAGGCCAATCGCGTCAAGAAGGGGGCCGCCACCGATCTGCTCCGATTTGATGGACCGGGCCGAAAGCCCGGCACACAGGAATGGTTCGGTCGCGATCTGCGTGACATCAAGGCAACGCTTGGCGGGCTGCGCCGCAACCAGAAGGCCAATCTGATCGGCCTGGTTGGAGCGGAAGCGAAAGCTGGTGCTACGACGCTGGCTTACAATCTTGCCGTTCTTGCCTCTGCCTCGGGCTCAAAGACATTGTTGATCGACGCCTGCGCCACCAATCCGACCCTCAGCAGAGTCTTCGGCGAAGAGAAGGCCACGGGTTTGATGGAACTGCTGAATGATCCCCGCGCCTATGCGGATTTCATCGGTCGGATTGAAAAGCGCCTGACAATTCTGCCGATCGGCTCCTTTCGCGACGTGACACCCGGCGAACGCATCGGCTCGGAGCGCATCGCTTTCAGCTTCGCAGATCTGAAAGAGCGCTTTGATCTCGTTTTGGTTGATCTGCCTTCCATGCCCGAGTCCGCCGACGCGAAGTCGATCGCCCCCTATCTCGATGGGTCGATCGTCGTTGCCCGGTACGGCAAGTCTTCTTTCGACACTCTCGTCGAAGCCGTCGACGCACTACGTGACGTTGGCACCGAGATTTTCGGCGTCGTCCTCAATGCAGTCCCACAGCGAAGAAAATGAAGGAGTCGCGTATCATGAGCCTTATAGAACTCCGCAATCATCCGGAATTGAAAGATCGTCTGAGAAAAACCCTGCAGGCGGTTGGCTACGAAACGGATGATTGGGTCCGCGTCATGATGTATCGCGACGCCTTTGCATTCATTCGCGAACAGGGTCCGGAAAAACTCGACGCGCTGGAGATTTCGGGCGGCGTTCAATGGCGGCGAGAATTCAACTTCAAATCCTACCGCACGACCGAATATCCGGGTTTCGATATTTGCAGCGAAACGCTGCCCCAGAGTTTCGATCTCATCATCGCCGACCAGATATTCGAGCATCTGAAATGGCCGATGCGCGCGGCACGCAATGTCTATTCGATGCTGCGGCCCGGCGGGCATTTTATCATCGCCACACCGTTTCTGCTGCGTGTGCATGCCTCGCCGATCGACTGCAACCGCTGGACCGAAACCGGCCTATCCTGCCTTCTGCAGGAAGCGGGCTTTGCCGAAAAGGACATTGTCACCAAGTCCTGGGGTAACCGCAGTTGCGTTCAGGCGAATTTCAAGCGCTGGCAGAAGGCGGGTTTCCTTGGATCCCTCAAGAACGAACCGAATTTCCCCGTGATGGTCTGGGCCTTCGCCCGCAAACCCCTCGATAGCGCGGAGAAATAAACCATGGAGAACGGTTCCAAACCTTCGAAAAGCCGGGAGCCGGGGTCGGGTCAACTCCGGATCGGTGTCGCGATCGCGACGGCCGGTCGACCCGAGATCGTCGGGAAAACCATCGACCTGATCGCGCTGCAGAGCCGCGCGGCGGACGCAATCCTCGTTTGCTCGCCCAGCGAAGAGGACGTCGACGGGCTATGGGAGGACCGTCCCGGCGTCATCCGTCTCGTCGGTCCGCGGGGATTGCCGCATCAGCGCAATCGACTTGTCGAGGCGGCCGACAATCTCGACATCCTCCTCTTTCTCGACGACGACTTCGTTATGGACAGCCGGTATCTCGCAGAAATCGAGGCGGTCTTCCGCGATTGCCCAGATGTCATTCTGACCACTGGCCGGGTCGTCGCCGACGGAATCATCGGGCCCGGCTTCTCCTTTGAAGAGGCGCGCGCACGATTGTCTGCTCCGACGGCGCCGCCAGCTGGGCGCCTCACCGAAGTCTACAATGGCTACGGCTGCAATATGGCGGTTCGGCTCGAAACCGTGAGGGCCAATGCCTTGAAATTCGACGAGGAGCTGCCCCTTTATGCATGGCTGGAGGATGTGGATTTCAGTCGCAGCATGGCGCCGTTCGGTCGGATCATCCGAGTGGAACAGGCCAAAGGCGTGCATCTTGGCGTCAAGTCGGGACGGCAGAGAGGTGTGCGGCTGGGTTATTCGCAGATCGCCAATCCTTGCTATTTGATCGCCAAGGGCACCTGCTCCTGGAAGAAAGGTCTCTTTCATATCAGCAGAAACCTCGCGGCCAATCTTTACGGTACCTTGCGCGGCGAAAAGGCCGTGGATCGCCCGGCCCGGCTTCTCGGCAATCTGAAAGCCATGGCAGATCTTTTCACACAACGTCTCGCGCCGTCTCGCGCTCTCAGGCTTTAGGGAGTCGTACTGATGGCAATCAGCGGCGAGATCAGACGGTTCGTCTCGGGTTTTCAATCCCGCGGAGCAAGCAATAGAGGAGACCGGCAGTCAATTTGCAGTGCGCGAATCGACGGGGTTTTACGATGAATAGGCTTCCAGCGCTCCAGATTTTGCGCGGCATCGCGGCAAGCTTGGTTGTCCTGGATCATAGCATCCTGCGCCACGCCGAATGGAACGACTATCCCTCGGTCGTGACCGTGGCGGCACAATATTCGGGCACGCTGGGCGTGGCGGTCTTCTTCGTCATCAGCGGCTATATCATGATCCACACGGCCGGAAGCCAATTTGGGCAGCCGGGCGCTGCGACCGCCTTCCTGCGCAAGCGGATCATCCGGATCGTCCCTTTGTACTGGGCTGCGACCATGCTCGAAGTCGCTTTGCGACTGCGCAAGGGTGGCGCGCTTGATCCGCAGCAGCTCCTAGCATCCCTCTTTTTCATTCCTCAGTCCGTCGAGCCGGGAAACTACATGCGTCCCCTTCTGGGTGTCGGCTGGACGCTCAACTATGAGATTTTTTTCTACTGTATGTTCGCTATCGCGCTGTTTTTCAAAAAGCCGGCCGGGCTTGTTCTTCTCTTTTCGACGCTTGTCGGCTTCGTCGCACTCGGCGCAATGTCCAAGTCTCTCACCAATACATCGCAGCCATATACCCTTCTCGGCTTCTGGACCGATCCGATCATTCTGCTGTTTGCCGCCGGCGTTGCAGTCGGGCTCATACCCGAGGCTGCGCGCCGGCAGACAACCGGTATCCATCCCGTCGTAGCCGCTGTCGGGCTACTACTGGCATACGCGGCAGTCTTCTTGTTTGCGGTCGGTTCCTATCCGATCCCGCTGGCTTGGCAGGCGGGCGGCTGGGTATTTTGCATCCTGGCAGTCGGACTATGCGTGCTCGGAAAGCAGAACGGAACGAGCGCCACGGAAAAGATCGGAACGCAACTGGGAGATATTTCCTATGCGCTTTACCTCTTCCATTTCTTCGCAATCGTCGCCGCCGAAAAGATCTGGTGGTTTCTCTTCGGCAAGAACCCGTCGATCCTCTTCATACTCGCGGCATATTTGACGTCGGTCGCCGCGGCCTACGCCATTCATCATTTGATCGAAGTGAATGTGGCGCGTCTTCTTGCGGCGCGCTCCACACGGGCAGAACCCGGATTCCGCCAGGCGGATACGGTCAGTTCGGATGCAATCCCACATCAACATGCGCCAGCGCCGCATCGGTCAGCGCACCTCTAAGGGAGACGGCAACATGCGTCACGCAACCTGGAACGCAATCGAAGGAAATACCGCGGCGATGCGGATCTACCGCTCCTATCGCCAGCTTCCGGAGGGAATACGAGCACCTGCACGCTGGGTCGTGGCGCCACTCTGGCACAGCGCCTGCGCGCTCATCAGGCGAAACGCGGATGATGCCGTGCTCTCCGGCCCGTTTGAAGGCATGAAACTCGATCTCAGCCCGGTCTCGAGCCGGCACCTCTTGGGCTACCTGCTCGGCACGCAGGAGTTGGAACTGCATTCGGTCATCGAAACCGTCATCCGGCAGGAATACAGCACTGTGATTAATATCGGCGTCGCCGATGGCTATTATGCAATCGGCCTCGCGCGCCGTATGCCGTCGACCCAGATCGTCGGGTTTGAGGGACTTCCGGAGCATCACGAGCCTTTCTGGCACACCGCACGGATGAACGGGGTTGCCGACCGGATAAAGATGGAAGGGTTCTGTACGGCGGCAGATCTACAAAATTCGCTGGTCGCAGCCGGTTCGCGCCCGTTCATCCTCTGCGACATCGAAGGCGGGGAGAAAGCATTGCTGGATAACAGCCGCATCCCCGAGCTCAATCAAGCCGACATTCTGGTGGAAACTCATGACGGTCTGGTTCCCGGCTGCAGCAAGGCTCTGCTTCAGCGATTCAGCGAAACGCATGAGATCACGTCGATCTACGCCCGTCCGCGCACGATACGGGATTTCCCATCCCATAAGCTGCCCTTCCTTGCCAAGTGGATACCCGGCACAGCGGTCGAGCTGATGAATGAGCGGCGCACGGGCGTCCAGGAGTGGCTTTTCATGACGCCCCGGGCGCGCAGAGGCAGGGAAATACCTTCATGAGCCTACTTCTTGCCAGCGGAACGCCCCATCTTCCCCAGCTGATCGGCGGCCTGGAGATTAATACGCATCAGGTTGCACTTGAATTGAATGGGCGTGGCCACAGGACTGCTGTTCTTTCCAAGCTGTCACTGCGCGATTTCTTCGGTGCCAGACGCTTTCTGGCGAGCCGTGCAAGGCTTAGCGACATCTCCGTCGATCATTCGCTCGGCTACGAGGTCTATCGTTCCTTGAAGCCCTGGAGTGATCTGCGTGGCCTCGTTCTGCCCAAGGTTGTTGTCGTGCAGAATGGCAACATGGTGCAGATGGGCCGCACATTCCGCAGCAGAGGCATATCCAGCGTTGCCTATCTGCACGGCCTTGAATTCGATACGGGACCGCGCGCCTGGCAGGAAACAACACACGACTTGCCATTTTCGGCCTATATCGCCAACTCCGCTTACACCGCCGCTCGGTTCAAGACCAGATTTGGCATTGAGCCTGCAGTCATCCCACCGATATTCCGGCCTGAACTTTACCGTACGCCGGGCGAGGGCCGTTACGTCACCTTCATCAACCCGGTGGCGGTCAAGGGCGTGGAGTTGGCGCTTGCAGTCGCCGAATTGTGTCCCGACATCCCCTTCCTTTTTGTTCGAGGATGGCCTCTTTCGGCGAAGGCCGAATCCCAACTGCAGAGACATCTCGCTCGGCTTTCCAATGTGCGGATGATCGAGCGCAGCATTGACATGAGGAGCATCTACGCGGAGACGCGGGTGCTTCTTGTCCCGAGCCAATGGGAGGAGACGTGGGGCAGGGTGGTCAGCGAGGCGCAGTTCAGCGGAATTCCAGTTCTCTCGAGCAATTCCGGTGGCTTGCCGGAGTCAGTCGGCCCGGGAGGCATCCTTCTCTGCCGGGACGACCCACCGGCTCTTTGGGCGGAGCAGTTGCGCGTTATGTGGGGCGATTCCGGCGTCTACCGGATGAAACGCGAGGCGACCTTGGCGCATGCAGACCGGCCAGCGCTCGATATTGGCTATCAGATGGATCAACTCATCGCCATTACAGAAAGGGCGGCCGCATGATCCTTGCTCATCCCGGCGCCAAATCTGATTGCCCCGAACCTGTATTGACCACATCCCTAGTCTCCCGGCAGAGACCAGACCCGAACGTAGTCGACCTCCATCACGGACGGGTTGGGCGCGTTGTCGATCGGCCAGCCTGCGCCAAGCCCCAAATCGATCAGGATGGTAAAGGGGTGCTCGAGTTCGCGCGGCGTTGCGATGGACCATACTTCCCGCCTGTCGAAGAAATACCGGATCTGGTTTGCTTCGACTGCGACGCCATAAGTGTGAAAACCAGCGGAGAGGGTACCTTCGTCGACAGGCACCCTCTGGTGAGAACTTTTGCTGAGAGCCGGAGCCTTGCGATCCCAGATGTGCAGCGATGCGGTGTAGCGGCCAGGAAAATGGCCGTAGTGCTCGGTAACATCGACCTCGATGGCTTTCTCTGTGCCGCGGCTTGCGAGCCAAAAGGCCGGCCATACACCTTCACCCGAGGGAAAACGGGCGCGCATTTCGAAGTAACCGTAACGCTGCTTGAACCCATCCCCATTGGAATCTGTGGAGGCGAGCAGGCCGGATTCCCATTTTCCGTTTGCGGTTTTTCGAGCCTCGATCCTGAGTATGCCGTTTCGGGTCGTAAAGGGAAAATCGGGACCAGGATCGGTGAAACGAGCGTCGCCGAAATCGCCGTTCCAGGGTGTGTGAGCAGTCCAGCGCGTGCCGGGGCCACGCGCGGAAACGTCGAGCCAGTCGAAATCCTCATTGAAGGTCAAAACAAAAGACGTGGGGTCGATTGCCTCTGTCTCCGCGGCGACCATCGAAGAAGAAATAACTGGAACGGCTGACGCTGCCGCAATTAAGAAAATGAATATCCGAATTGTTACAGAAATATATGACATTCATGCTCTCCGGTGCTTTAGAAAATATCATAGTTATATACAATCTCTGACAATTTAGATGTATTATTATAGTAGTCAATATATCTTCTAGATAATACTTGAGTGAAGGAGAAATTTTGACTGGTTTTGCAAAACATTCCCTGTACTCAGCTGTCGCTGGACTTTCGACAGTCCTTGCGAGTTTCGTGAGTGGCGTGATCATTGCTAATTCTCTAGGCGTCGATGGTGCAGGCGTTGTCGCTTTTTCCGTGTGGATCGCGCTTGTCATTACTCCGATCATCGACGGTGGAACGGCCCTATGCGTCGGCCGATTTCCGGCCGATTTGAAGGGGCAGAACGATAATACGGCAGCGCGCGCGCTGCCGGGAATGCTTGCACGACGTCTTGTTCTTTACAATTTCCTCGGTGTCGCCGCTCTTGCGGTCTTCTATCTGGTCAGCACCGATGCGGCTTTCGGTTCCGCCCATCCCTTCTTCGGGGATTTGACCGCCGATATTCCGGTCAATATGGCGATTATCGTTGCGATGCTGACATCGCTCCAATCCTTCGCCATGTTCGGCACAGCCTATCTTCGCGGTTCCCAGCATTTTGTCACGCTGGCCGCACTGACCTCGGTTTCGATGGTCGCCCAAATCGGGTGCGTCTACGTAGGTGTGCGTTTTTACGGCGGTCCCGGCGCAATAACAGGCTATGCGGTTGGGCAAATCTGCATTGCCTTCGCAACGCTATGCCTCCTATGGCGGCATGGAACGATCCCCCCGACACTCATCCGGGAGGTACGGCGATACGGGCGGTTTTCCTGGGCCGCCAATGTGTGCAACACCTTTGTCTGGTCGCGCATCGAAATCCTTTTTCTGCAAGCCTTCTGGAGCTATCGGGAAGTCGGATTGTTCAGCGTCGCGCTGGCGCTCTCTGGTCTTGCTTCGCAGGGACCGCTTTTGTTGACGGGCGCGTTTCTTCCCATGCTGGCGAAGAAGCATGGCCAGGAAGACCGGGCTGGCTTGCAATCCGTTTTTGCCAGCGGAACACGCGTCCTTGCTATGCTTGCGTTTCCAGCCTGCTTCGGCATGGCGGCAGTGGTGCCGGTCCTGGTCGGTTTGCTGTACGGTTCCTCATTCGAACCGGCCATCCCAGCCGCGATGATCATCGTAACGGCGGCAGCATTCACCATAACAACAGTCATCGGCACACATCTCGTCAACGCACTTGCGCGGAGCGATTTCATTTTCGTCTCTTCTCTTGTCGGCGCCGTCTTATCAGCCGCCGTCGGCTTTTTGCTTATCCCAAGTTTCGGCCTTGTCGGCGCAGCGGTATCGCGCGCCTTGATTCAGCTTGTTATGATCGGGCTGGGCCTGTGGTTCATAACCACGAGACTGCGGTTTTCGTATCCTTTCAGGCCGCTTCTGCGCATCCTTCTCGCTGCGCTCGTGGCGGCTTTGGCTGCATTCCTCACAGTGACCGCTATGAGCAACCTGCATGGGCTCATTGCCGCCGTTTTTCTTGCCGCGCTGGTCTATCTGGTATGCCTTCGCCTGTTCGGCGCCATGCATGCGGACGATATTTCGTTCGCGCGCCGCTTAAGCGCCTCGTTGCCCAAGCCATTTGGCAGAGCAACCGACATTCTTCTGTCCTTCATCCACCCGACTTCCGGCCGATCCCTGAGATTCACGACCCCGAGGTGAACCAATGCCCTACCTGAGCCTCCTTGCCAGAAAATCCGCTTTCATTTTTGTTCTGGTCATAGTCGGTTTTCTCACCACTTTCCCGGCCTCCGCCGACCCATATCGGCTCGTCGCTCAGGACAGGATCGCGCTACGTGTGGTCGAATGGCGTTCAGGCGAAGCTGAGTTCAAGGATTGGAGTGTGCTCAACGGTGCCTTTCTTATCAATGACGACGGCGCCATCTCGATCCCGTTCGTGGGGGAGGTCGAGGCCGTGGGGCTGACGACGAAGGAACTGGGGGCGCTGATCGCGGATCTTCTTCAGCAGCGCGCCGGCCTGGCGAACAAACCCTCCGCTTCCGTAGAGATCTCTCAGTATGGACCAATCTATGTCGTCGGCGCTGTCGACAAGCCCGGTCAATATCCCTTCAGTCCCGATCTGACCGTCTTGAAGGCAATAAGCCTGGCGGGCGGGTTTCAACGGGAACCAGAAAGCATCGGCTCACGACTGGAGCGAGACCGCATCCAGGCCGCCGGTACACTCGGCGGTGCTGAGCTGGATTACAATGGCCTTTTCGTGCGTCGCGCGCGGCTGCAGGCCGAAAAGGAAGGGAAGGAGACCTTCGATATTCCCGAAGAATTGCGCGGCACAAAGGGAATCGAAGAGCTTCATGCCGAAGAGCTGGATCTGATGAAACTGCGTCAGATCGAATTGGAAAGCAAAATCGCGGCGGCAAAGGGTCTTGGCCAACTCTACACGCATGAAATCGAGACGTTGCAGAACAAGATCGCCGCGCAACAACGGCAAGTCACGCTGGTGAAAAAGGAACTGTCTAATGTCAATTCTCTCGTCGACAAGGGACTCATCCAGAGTTCCCGACGCTTTTCACTCGACCGGGACGAATCCGACGCAGAGAACAAGCTACTGGACCTCGACTTCCAAATGATCCGGGCGCGTCAGTTGCTTGAGGAAAACAGACGCGACTCCGAGGAACTCGTCAATTCCATGAATTCGCAAATTCAGAATGAACTGAACGAGGTTGTCCGAGGGATCGCCAAAGCCGATCTTCAGACACGGGTCGCCCGTCTCCTTATTGACGAAACCGAGTATGAGAAACAACGACAATTGCCGGAGGAGGACGGCCACGGCGATGACTTCATCCAGTTTCAAATCGCCCGCCGCGGCGAAAACGGCGAAACGACAAGGATAGCGGCTACCGCAGATACTTTGGTCGAGCCGCGCGACCTGATCGAAGTGGCTCCGGAGACACCCCATCGGTCCAAGCTCGGCATGAGCCCTCCCGCACGCGCTCAGCACCGTATTGCCTCTTCGGACGCGCTGACGCGGTAGACGGAGTCGTGGTGTCACTCAGCCTGACTTGTTGCGAAGAGAACCAATACGGCGGCGCATCTTTGGAAAACTGAAGCCGGTGCGCTCGTCTTTGCTCGGAGACGGAAATGGAACAAGGACGCCGATCACGTATGCGATCTGCATGATCACGAACAACGCGGCTGTTGAGGCAAGGGACGCAAAGACCGTGGTGCTTTCATAGATCAGGGCGAGGTACAGCATGTTGGTGATCAAAGCGAAAATCGAAAACGCACCGACATGCAGAATGAAGCCCGCAACAAACGAGACAAGTCCCGCAATAATCAGCCCGGCAATCATCCCGTTATCACTCCTGGCGGCCTCTGGTTATCAGCATTGTCCCCAACTCTCCCAATTTAACTTACCCTGGATGAAGAGACCGTTTCCAGACTAACGTCCATATCATTTTTTCACACTCGGTTCACTCGCCGAACAAAGTCGCTTTGCGCCTGGGCGCTTGGTTCATTTTTGCCACCTGCGCTGATACCCATTTTATAGAATCGAACAGACACTTTCTTCCCGATAGTGGTAGGCATGCGATGCGTGTTTTTGTTGGCTCCAACAACTGTTATATTTCGTCGCATGGAATGGGGGCGTAGTTCATGCAGTGTCCTGAGAATGCACCGGAAGTCTATGACTATATCATCTTAGGTTGTGGAATCTCTGCTTTGACGGCAGCAAAGCAACTGTGTGAAAATCATTCGGTTCTTGTCCTGGAAAGCTACAAGGAGCCTGGTGGAAACCACCAGTCTCATACAATTGATGGCATGGAATTTGATGTAGGCTCCATCTGTTTTAACACGGCTGACGAGCAGTTCCGATACTTTCCGGAATTGCTTCGAGAATGTGTTGCCAAGGACGTTGAAGTCAAAAAAATCTGCACCAACGGCGTTGTTGGGAAATACCCCTTCGATTGGCAAGTCGAGGCATCTTCATTCAATTTGCTGGAGCGCATTTCTTGCATCTGGAGTCTTTTGAGAGGGCGGTTTCGCGCAGACCGGTATGACAGCGCGCGCGGCTTCGCTCTATCCCGGATCGGCGACGTACTCTATCGACGTGTCGGGTTGGATTTGTACATCAGGAGGCTATTCGGGGTAGATGCAGCCGGCATCGACTATGATTTCGCGCTCAAGCGCATGCAGTGGCTTTCGCGCGAAACCTCGCTGAGACACCGCTTCGGAAGAAGCATAAAAAACCGTCTGACAATCACCCTGACCAACGGCAAGACGGTCGTGCGGCCATCGGGTGGATTCGGCCTTTATTATCAGAAAGCCCTTGATGGACTGCGGGAACATGGCGTTCATTTCATATTTGATAATAGGGCTCTCAAAATCGAGACCAATTCACCCCTCATGGAGATCAAAACTGCGACCGGAACCTTTCTGGCAAAGAGGCTCATTTCGACCATACCCCTCGATGAGGCTTCTGCACTTTGCGATCTGCCGGAAACGGGCCTTCCAACCGTGACCTTGCTGAGCCTGTTTGTGGCTCTACGCGGATCCTGGATACCCGGCTGTTCCGTTCTTTACAATTTTCATACCGGCGGAAACTGGAAACGGATTACCGTTCACTCCGATTTTTATCCCTACACCAACTCTTATGACAAACACTTCACGGCCGAGATTACCGTTCCACCGACAGTTGCAGTGCCGACGCCGGAATGTGCATTTTCGGAATTGCTGGCGCATCTTCGGCAGATGAATCTCATTGAAGGTGAACTGTTTTTGATCGGCAGTTCGGAACTAAAAAACGCCTACCCGATTCCCGAAAAAGGCTTCAAGCCACGCCGTGACGCTGCAATTGCGCGGCTTGCGTCCAAGGGTGTGATCTGTCTGGGACGTCAAGGCAAATTTGAATACATCCCGCATTCGAATATTGCCGCCAAGGAAGCGATAACGGTATTGAATCAGATGGTTAAACCAATCACCGCTTATTGAGTCGTGCGTGCGCATTCAGCTGCGAGCCAGGTATGGTTCTGATTAAAGACTCAAAAAACGGAAAAACTTCCGCTTTATCAATATTTTAAGCGTCCCGCTTCAGATGTCGAACGTCCCAATCCGCTCAAGGCGGCCAAAATCCGGCCCGTATCCTCGCAGGTGGCGCGATCCTGACATTCGGCGCCTTTTACCAAGCCACTTCGTAGATCCGGGCGGCATCCGACAGCGACACCGTGCGCGGATTGTTGACCAGCAAACGGGTCTGTTCCATTGCACTTTCCGCAAGCAGAGAGAGCCCATCTTTGGGAATGCCGACATCCCTCAGGCGTACAGGGAGGTTCAGGCGCACGGGCAGCAATGCCAGTCCTTCGATGAAACCGGAAAGCCGCTCGGCTTGATCGGCAGGCTCAAGGTGAGGAAAAAGGCAAGGTGCCAGTTCCGCGTAGGCTTCACCACACGCGATCGCATTGAAGCGCAGCACGTGCGGTAAAACAAGACTGTTGGAAAGGCCGTGCGGAACGTGATAGCGGCCACCGATCGGATAGGCGAGAGCATGGACGGCAGCGACCGGCGAATTGGCAAAGGCCTGACCGGCCAGCATTGCGCCGAGCAGCATCGCCTGTCGGGCGGCCAGATCAGTTCCGTTCATGACCGCGATCTCGATACTCGCCCCGAGAAGCCGAAGAGCCTCTTTGGCAAGGGCACGGGAAACCGGATTGTTGTTCGTACTCACGGAGGTAAAGGCCTCGATGGCGTGCACCATGGCGTCAATCCCCGTTGCAGCCGTCACGGCCGGTGGAAGGCCGATGGTCAACTCCGCGTCGAGAAGGGCCGCATCCGGTAGTAGCACCGGCGATACGACGCCTCTTTTCTCGTATGCGCCCGTGGTGACAATGGAAATCGGCGTGACTTCAGACCCGGTGCCCGCCGTTGTCGGCACGAGTACCAGCGGCAGGCGCTGCCCACTGGCTTTACCCACGCCATAGATATCGCCAAGTGCTTCACCGCTTTTGCAGAGCAGGGCCACCAGCTTTGCGACATCAAGCGACGAGCCGCCGCCGATGCCAAGTACACCCGTGGCCCCGAATCCGATCGCCTGTGTCACAGCCGAGTGAATCACGGCTTCCGGTGGATCGGCGACAACGCCGGTGAAGATCGATGTCTCAGCGCCGCCGTTCGCAAGGGTTGCTAGGGCCGGCTGAACGAGCCCAGCTTTGACGACCCCATCGTCCGAAATCACCATGACGCGCGGCCCAAGCCGGGTTTTCGTCACTTCCGAGAGCTTGGCGATGCAGCCCGGCCCCGCGATGATCTGCGGCACGGTCGCGAATGTGAATGTGGACATCGTGCCGTTCTCTCACTGATGCCATCTGACGAGCGGCTGATAGTGATGCGGTTGGCGCATGACAACGAGATCCTTTCGCCGGACGATGTTCGTCGGATAGGGCGTATCGAGATTGGTGGTATCGACTGCTGCCGCAGCAATCCCTTCTTCATCTAAAATAGATGATTCCTTGCGTGGAAAGGCAAAGGAATCGGGTCCGAACACAGCGCTCTTGCCTTGATATCCCCGTCCTGTGTCCAGCACATTGGCAAAGGCGAAATAGACGTTGTTCTCGCCCCCGCGCACGCGCAGAGCATGCCAGTGATAGGGATCCGCTCCCTTGGGGATAGGATAATTGTGTGGGATTTTCGTGCCGCCATGGCTGCCAGTGAAGGTGCCGGCAATGGCCGAGGGGCAGGCAACCACATCGCATCCCATCAGCGCGAGCGAACGGATGGCTTCCGGATAGAGCGCGTCATGGCCGATCGCCAGGCCGAGGCGGCCGATGGCAAGATCGAAGACTTTCCATTCGTCGCCAGCCGTCGCCCAGTTGTCGGCTACGCCGAGATGTGTCTTGCGATAGCTCCCCACAAGTCCCTCGGGCCCAGCGAGAACCGCGCTGTTGTAGACCTTGTCACCATCCGCTTCGGCAAATCCAGCAACAAGATAGAAACCCAGTTTCATGGCCAGACGAACGAAGGCGGATACCGTCGCGCCTGATAGCGGCTCCGCCCGGCTTTGCGGGGCTTCCAGTCCGGTCAGCGACAGTTCCGGGAAAACCAGAATGTCCGGCGCTGTCGTAGCCTTCGCTTCGGCTGCCAGATCGGCTATGCGCGCAAGATTGTCGGCGATGACAGAGGACGGGGCGAACTGGGCGACAGCTGCGCGCGATGCGCGTCCGCGTGGTATCGGCTGGTATCCATAGAGGCGGAAGTAATCGCCCGGATTCCAGGTGAAGCTGTTGGTCATCATGTTCATGTACAGCTCGGGCCGGCGGGACTTGAATACCGGTTCGCACAAGACCTCGCGACGGCGGGCGCGGGCAAGATCGACCGTGCCATAGGCAATCCCGTCGCCCGTATCGATCGATGCGGCAACCGTACCGTCTGGCTCGATCAGGCAGCTTCCACCGGAAAACTGCACGGTTCTCTCAAGCCCCCACCGGTTACTTTCGATGACATAGCAGGCGTTTTCGAAGGCGCGGTTGATCCAGTAAGGTGCCGGGGTGCGTTCCTGGAGCCAGTTGGAGATATGGCAGATGATGTCGGCACCCGCGAGAGCCTCTAGGCGCGCCGTCTCGAAGAAATGCAGATCCATGCAGACCAGCATGGAGATTCGGCCGATCTCCGTTTCGAAGACCTCGTGGACGATATCGCCGTTTGCAGCCCATTTTGGCTCGGCGATATAGGGATGCGATTTGCGATGCCGGCCGACGACGCCCTCGGGGCCAATCAGGACGGCGGTATTGTAGTATAGCTCACTGGCCGGATCGACCTCCGGCATGCCGACGACGATATAGCAGCGGTATTTGCTAGCAATGGCCTGGAAAACATCGGTGGTCGGTCCGGGGATAGCCTCGACAAACGGTTTCACTTCGGCCCTGTCGAACCAGCAATAGCCGGTCGTGCCCATTTCCGGGGTTACGATCAAGCGGGCGCCTGCCGCCGCTGCCTCCTCGCAAAGGGCTGCCAGTCGGCTAATATTGCGTGCCTTCTCGAACATGGTCGGCTCGAACTGGATGGTGGCCGCGGTGTAGCTTTGTGTCGATGTCATTGTCGTTCCCATTGTCCCTGTGAATGGATGCCCGGCTGTCTCAGACAGCCATGTGCCGTTGAACAAGCGCGTCGGAGAGCGTGTCGATGGTGCCGGCCGCGACCACGCCTCCCTTCTCCAGCATTGCGAACCGGTGAGACGCGTGCCGCGCAAAGGCGACGTTTTGCTCGACAAGGATGATCGTCATGCCGATCTCCCGATTGAGCCGAATGATGATCTTTTCGATGTCCTCGACGATGGATGGCTGGATGCCTTCGTTGGGTTCATCGAGAAGAAGCACCTTGGGATCGGCGGCAAGCGCCCGGGCGATGGCAAGCTGCTGTTGCTGACCGCCCGAAAGCACGCCGCCCGGTCGATCGAGGTTGGCCATCAGATAGGGGAAAAGCTCCGGCACCAGCGCTGGAATTTCGCGTTTGCGATCGGCGCGCGCAAAGGCGCCCATCAGGATGTTCTCGCGGATGGTAAAATCGGGGATGATCTCCCGGCCCTGCGGGACGTAGGCGATGCCCGCCCGGGCCCTCATATGCGTTGGGGACGAGGCGATGTCTTTTCCTTGCAGGCGCATCTCGCCCGTCATGCGGTCGGTCAATGCCATCAGCGTTTTCAACAGCGTCGTCTTGCCGGTGCCGTTGCGCCCGAGAATACTCGTGACCTTGCCGGCCGGAATGTCGAGCGTGACGCCGTGCAGGATATGGCTGCGGCCGTAGTAGCTGTGCACGTCTTTCAACGACATCATCAGGATATTCCTTTCGAACCGAGATAGGCTTCACGGACTTTCGGATTGCGCTCGATATCTTCGACGCTTCCTTCCGCCAGAACCTCCCCGAGATGGAGAACGGTGATGCGTTCGGCGATTTCGCGGACGAACCCCATGTCATGCTCGACAACGAGGATCGTATGGCGACCTTTGAGATTGTTGATGATCTGGGCGGTCTTGCGGGTTTCCGCCTGGGTCATGCCGGCCGTCGGTTCGTCGAGTAGAACCACCTTGGGATCCTGGACGATGAGCATGCCGAGCTCCAGCCACTGTGTCTGGCCGTGGCTGAGATAGGCAGCCATCATGCCATGCTCGGCCTCGAGGCCCGTGAGCGCCAGAACGTCGTCCACACGGCTCGCCTCGGCGCGCGAAAAACCGAACCTGAGATTGGCAAGCACCGAAGGGTTGCGGCAATTGGCGACCTGCAGATTCTGACGTACCGTCAGGTCGCGAAAGACGCTGGGGATCTGGAATTTTCGGCCAATTCCGGCGCGTGCGATGCGATGTTCGGGCCAGTTGGTGATATCGGTGTCGTAGACGAAGACCTTACCCTGCGTGCTGTGGGTCTTGCCGCTGACCAGATCCATCAAGGTTGTCTTGCCGGCTCCGTTTGCGCCGAGTAGCACACGCAGCTCGCCGTCGAAGACGGTGATGCTGACGTTGTTGACGGCGCGGAAGCCACCAAAATCGACGCTGAGACCGTCGATGGTCAATGCGATGGCGCTCATATCACAATGCCTCGCTTTGCTGCGGCAATGCCGGAAAGGCCTTGCCTAGTTTACGCCGACGGACGAACCATCGCAGCACATCATGCGCAACGCCGCCAAGGCCGCGCGGCATGAACAGAACGACGAGCACGAAGATGAGGCCAATGATCGCCTTCCATGCCTCCACCAGCGCTTCGGTCTCGCTGACCTCCGCTTCGATCATGTTGATCAGGATCGCGCCGATGCAGGCGCCAAGCAGGGAGGAGCGGCCGCCGACGGCAGCCCAGACCACCATCGTCACGGAAAAGGACAGGTCCATGAATGTCGGTGACGCAAACTCTGCGACGACCACGTAGAGCATGCCGGCAACGCCGGCGATCCCCGCGGAAATGACGAAGAAAAACACCTGGTAGAGCGAGACATCGAAGCCGAGATAGCGGGCGCGCACATGATCGTCGCGGATCGCCTGCAGGATCATGCCCGCGCGGGTTTCAACGATGAGACGGGCACCGATGAGCGTCAGCGACAGGCATGCGGCACACAGATAATAGGTCGCCCTGCTGTAGGGGTCGAATTCGATGCCGCCAATCGTCAGCCAACCAAGATCTGTCAGGCCGTTGAAACCGTTGGTCACCGGTTGCGCATCGACCATGACGAGACGGACGAGCAGAACGAGCGCCAGCGTGATGATCGAGACGAAAACACCTGAAATTCGCTTGCGGAAAACCAGCATGCCGAGTGCGCCGGCAATCACCACCGGAAGCACTATGCCGAGCACAAGCCCGACTGACTGGCTTTGAAAGGGAAGCCAGAGAAAGGAGCCTTTGTTGATGCAGCAAAGTTCCGTCGGCGCGCCAGGCTCGGCATTCCAGAGCATGAAATCCGGAACCGGCCTGTCGGAGCCCTGTTGGAGACTGGTCAGGCTCGACAGCTTCAGCGACATGGCCAGCATGTAGGCGCCCAGACCGAAAAACAGCCCCTGGCCCAGATTGAGAATGCCGGCATAGCCCCATGTGAGCGCGATGGCGACGCCGAGCATGCCGTAGACGAGATATTTCGAAATGCGGTTCAGCCAGAATTCATCGCCGAAAACGGGTGCTGCGAAGATCACCGCGATGAAAAGCATATAGGCGGCGATCTGGAATTTTCTTTCGATGCTCATGTCAGCGACCCTTGAACGAGAACAGCCCGCTGGGCTTGACGAGAATGACGAGGATGACGACGCCGAACACGACGGCACGCGCCAGGATGTCGTTCGTGCCGATGGCTACCAGCGCATTGATTTCGCCCAGCAGGCCTGAGGAGAGGATAGTGCCGAAAAGACTGCCGACCCCGCCGGTCACCACGACCATGAAGCCATCGACGACCATCGTCGTGCCCATGTCGGGAAAGACGGTCTTGAAGCCGGACATCATGACCCCGGCAACGCCGGCAAGACCGGAACCGAAAGCGAAGGTCATGGCATTGACGCGCTTCACGTCGATGCCGCAGGCTCCGGCCATTTTCGGGTTCCGGATGATGGCGCGAACCTGCATGCCGGCCGACGTGCGATAGAGAATGAACCATGTCATCAGTGTCAGCGCTGCCGTAACAGCGATGATGAAGGTACGGTATGCGTTGATGTCAGCGCTGGCGAGCCTGAACGTGCCTTGCAGGTAAGAAGGTACTGCGACGTTCTGCAGGCCGGCCCCGAGACCCTCGACATGAATGCCGAAAAAGGACAGGCCGAATTCGAGCCGCACGGCCTGCTGCAAAAGGATGGCGATCCCCCAGGTGGCGAGAAGGGTGTCCAGCAGGCGGCCGTAGAGCCGCCGGACGACCACCCGCTCGATCAGAAGGCCGAGCAGGGCCGTCACGACGAATGCCAGAGGGATCGCGAGCAGAAGGCTTGCTTTCAGCCAGATGCCGGAGAGGACGGCGACATAGGCGCCGATCATGACCATCTCGCCATGGGCCATGTTGATGACGCCCATAGCGCCATAGGTGATGGCAAGTCCAAGCGCCACCAGAAGAAGGATCGAGCCGAGACTGAGGCCGATAAAGAGAATGTCGAGCATAACGCCACCGTTCGTGAGAAGGGCGGACCGGACTCTCCTGCGCCTTCCATACTGAAGTCAGGATGGAAGCTTTTGGAAGAAGAGCGGAGGCACGCCTTACCGAGACATGATCCCGCCATCCATGGATGGCGGGACGACGCGAGGAGGGGTCAGCCCTTGAGCTTTGCGGCGTCGAGACCGTTGCTGGTGCAGAACAGATTGCTCTCCGTCTCGCCATAGGCGGAATAGGGCAGTGGCTTGATCGGCGCCGGGTACGCGTTCACCACCTTGCTCTGGCCGTCCGCCTGCCATTGCCCGATGCGCGGCGTCAGCCAGCAATGCAGGTTATCAGGGTCGGTGGTCACCTTGCCGCCGGGCGCTTCATATGTCTGGCCGCGAATGCCTGCCCTGATCGCATCAGCCGAAAGATCGCCGGATTTTTCGACGGCCTGCTTCCACAGGAAGACCTGAAAATAGGCGGCTTCGAGGGAATGGTAAGTCACGGCTTTGGGATCGTTGACGAAGGTCCTGAAGCGGTCGATGAAGCTCTTGTTTGCCGGCGTGTCGATCGACATGAAATAGGGGAAGGAGGTGTAGCTGCCGGCAGCATATTCGGCACCCATCGCCGCGATCTCGATTTCGGAGGTGACCGTCGCGCAGATCGGCAGGACCTCCTGCGAGAGCCCCTGGTTCTTGAACTCGCGGTAGAAGGCGATGATGGAGTCGCCGACCACGTTGGACAAGACCACGTCGGCACCGGATTCCTTGATCTTGCTGACCATGACGGCCCATTCCGAATGGCCAAGCTCCAGATATTCGTCGGCCACCCATTCGGCGCCGGCGGCTTCAATCAGCTTCTTGGAAACCTTGGCCATCTCGCGCGGATAAACATAGTTCGAACCGACGATGAAGAATTTCTTCTTGCCCAGTTTCTCGACAATCCAGGGAATGTAGTTGGAGAGTTGCTGGTTCGGAACGGCGCCGGAATAGACGACATTGCGCGAGCACTCGAAGCCTTCGTAGTGCGTCTGGTAGAACAGCATGGCGCCGCGTCGCTCGAAGATTGGCAGCACTGCCTTGCGGCTGGCCGACGTGTGGCAGCCGAATACGGTGGAGATCTTGTCCTTGAGGATTAGCTTCGAAGCTTTTTCGCTGAAGGTTTTCGGATCGGAAGCCCCATCTTCGACGACCACCTCGACCGGACGGCCGAGAACGCCGCCGGCCGCGTTGATTTCGGCCACGGCCATCATGACGCCGTTTGCCAGAAGCTTTTCGGCAACCGAAAGCCCGCCCGTCTGCGAGTAGAGCGCGCCGACCTTGATGGCATCGGCTGCGAAGGCGCGGCTGCCCAGAGCGGGCAGGGCGAGTGCTGCGGAAGCGGTCGCTGCGGTTTTCAGAAATTCACGTCTGTTGAACACCATCTTGGTTCCCCTTTTTTTGATTGGCGCACGCGGCGGCACTGCCCACCGAACGGCGAGGCTCTCATGCCGAAAAATGGATAGAGGACTGACGTCACTGTCAGCAGACAACAAAAAACCCGCGAGGCTTGTCACAGCCTGCGGGCACCCTTGCCATCACCGCATCACGGCTGCGCCGTGTGCAACAGCGGCACATGGCTTCGTGAAACGAAGGGATGTGCCGGAGGTGTTTATTCAAAACACGTGAAAAACTAATCATGTTTTTGGGGCGGGCGCAAGAGCTGTTCGGCGCTGATAATCGAATTGGCGATTTCATCGATCGGCACGCGCCGGGCCATCGCCTGCTCCCGCATTTCGCGGTAGGCCTCATTCTCGCTGGTGCCGCGCTTGGCCATCAAAATGGCTTTAGCCCGGGCGAGCTTTTGATCTCCCAGCACCTTGCGCTTGTACTTGCGCGCTTCCTTGACGAGCTTCTGGCGCTCAAGCCAGAGGTTGCGGGCGATGGCGAGATTGGTCAGCAGACCAAAGGGTTTGATCGGTCTCTCGACAATGGCGAGCGCGCCGCTTTCCAGAACGATCTGCAACGTCGACGGGTTTTCGTAACCGACGATGGCAAGCATGGTCGGGGCTGGATTGGGAAAGGATTTCAGCAAGCGTTCGATTTCCGGTCGCGCCTCATCTTCCATGGCTAGGAAGACGACATCCGTGCCGTGTGGCAATTCGGGCGGCACCGGCCAGAGGTAACTGACTGTACAACCGATACGGCGGAGGTGATCCACGAGAAACTCCCCTTCGGATGTCCGGGGATGGATGACCAGGACCTTAAGATCCCGCAAATCTCTGAGAAGGGCGAAAGACATGGTCGCTCCCTGTCAAACCTGGACACGATGTGGGAAAGTCTGCGTCAAGTCCGGGCGATATTCTCGCATGAACGGGTCTGGCGCCACCCGGAGCGACGGATCATAGACGATGTCGTATCCGCCCTGTGGATTCACCCTTGCCACTCTTGGCCACAGATGCGTGTGGTTTGTCAGCCGATCAATCTTCACCGCACCCTGCGGGGCATCGTACTCGACGTCATAGAGAGCCGGCAGAAGCTGCTCAAGCCCGTCGCCACCGGCGCGCTGCAAAGCCGCCGCATAGAGATAAACCTGGAAATAGGCCGCTTCGGCCGGCGCGGTTGGCAGCATCTCCAGGCCGTATCGCTGTTGGTAAGCCGAGACGAAGGCGCGGGCGCGGGGTGTATCCAGAGAGGCGAAGAAGGGGGCTGCGGTGATATGACCCTCGGCCACATCCGGCCGCATGCGGATCACGTCCGCCTCGCTGGTCGATTGGCTCGCAATCGGCATCGTCGCCGCATCGAATCCAGCCTCTTTGAACGCCGTGTAGAACGGAATGATACCGTCGCCGACGATCGTCGAATAGATGACATCCGGCTGGGCCGCGCGAATATGCCGGATGATCTTGGAGACATCTTCGGTTTTAAGGTTCAGGGGAACATACATCTCGTCCAGCACCTGTCCGCCCAGTTGAAGAAAGAGGTCGCTGATCGTCCGGTTGGATTCATAAGGATAGACGTAGTTCGAACCCACAAGGAAGACCCGCTTTCCATAATGCTTGGTCAGGAAGTCGACGAGCTGGACGGAGTTCTGGTTGGGGGCTGCACCCGTATAGATGCAGTGACGGGAGTATTCGAATCCCTCGTAAAGCGTCGGGTAGAACAGCAGCGCGTCACGAGCCTCGATGACGGGCAGAACGGCTTTGCGGGTACTCGACATATGACAACCGAAAACGACCCGGACCCGGTCTTCGTCGCAAAGCTTGACCGCGAGTTCCTTGTAGAGATTGGGCGTCGATTGGGGATCATAGGCGACGGGCTCGATCG
Organism: Rhizobium herbae; assembly: GCF_017873135.1. Lineage (GTDB taxonomy): Bacteria > Pseudomonadota > Alphaproteobacteria > Rhizobiales > Rhizobiaceae > Pararhizobium > Pararhizobium herbae. Next base: position 69,651 of record NZ_JAGGJV010000013.1, read on the forward strand.
CCCGGCCGAGCACGCCGCCGGCCGCATTGATTTCGTCGATCGCCAGCAAGGTCGCGGCCCTCTGGGTTGTTTCCACGGCCCCTGTCACACCTGTTTCGGAGAACAGCACACCGACTCGCCAGCTTTCTGAATGCATCATCGCCCACCAAAAAATAAAAAAGCTCCCGCCCGTTTCCGGTCGAGAGCTACCCTGCTCATGGAATATCAGCGGCCCATTGAAGCCTGCCAAGCCATGATGTCAGTTTCCGTGTCCGGTGACAATAGCGGAACGAAAGGCCGTGCATGGTTATTGGTGTGCATCCTCAAGCAGCATTGCAGCACCTTTCATCGCGATCATCGCCGTCGGCGTATTGGTGTTGCCGGAGGTGATTGTCGGCATGATCGACGCATCGATCACGCGAAGACGCGCTATCCCGTGAAGGCGCAGGCGTGCATCGACGACGGACAGCGGATCGTCCGCGCGACCCATCTTCGCGGTCCCGACCGGATGGAATATGGTGGTGCCGATATCGCCGGCGGCCCTGGCCAGCGATGCCTCGTCATCGCCGACGGCGCAGCCCGGCAGAACTTCCTCTGGACGGTAGGGTTTCAACGCGGGCTGTGCCATCAGCCGGCGTGTCGCGCGGATAGCGTCCGCGGCCACCCGCCTATCTTCCTCTGTCGTCAGATAGTGCGGGGCGATGAGCGGCGGCGCATGGGGGTCGGCTGAGCGCAGCCGCACCTCGCCGCGCGACGTCGGCCTAAGATTGCAGGCGCTGACGGTGATCGCGGGAAACCGATGCAACGGTTCGCCGAACCTGTCGAGGGACAGGGGCTGGACGTGAAACTGGATGTTGGCGCGATCGTGCGACGGATCGGAGCGCATGAACAGGCCGAGCTGGGATGGCGCCATGGTCAGCGGTCCACGGCGGTGCAGGGCATAGTCGAGCCCCATCAGCCCACGGCGAAAGAGCGAGTGATAGGTCTCGTTCAGCGTGCGGGCGCCGCTGATCCTGTAGACGGCGCGCTGCTGCAGATGATCCTGGAGATTGCGCCCCACGCCGGGCCGCTCAAGAATCGGTTCGATGCCCACGGCCGAAAGCCATTCCGACGGCCCGATGCCCGACCGCTGCAACAGCTGGACGGAGCCGATGGCGCCGGCACTCAGCACGACCTCGCCTCTTGCCGTCGCCGTTCTCAAGACGCCGTCGCGGATATAGCGCACCCCCGTTGCCCGCCCGTCTTCGATGACAAGCCGGTCCACAAGAACACCGGTTACAAGCCGAAGGTTTGGCCGAGCCAGAATCGGCTTCAGGAAACCCCTCGCCGACGACCACCGACGACCTCGTTTCTGATTGACGTGAAAATAGCCGGATCCTTCATTGTCGCCCGTATTGAAATCCGCGATCTTGCGGACGCCGAGTTCCGCTGCGGCCTCCCGAACGGCGTCGAGGATCGGCCAGGAGAGACGCGGCGCCTCGACGCGCCAGCCGCCACCTGTGCCATGATACGCGCTTTCCCCCATAAAATGATCTTCCATCTGCCGGAAATGGGGCAGGACGTCCTGCCAGCCCCAGCCGGGAAGACCAAGGTTCGACCAACCGTCATAGTCCGCCGCCTGTCCGCGCATGGCGATCATCGCGTTGATCGCCGACGACCCGCCAATGACCTTGCCGCGCGGGTAGAACAGCGAACGACCGTTCAGGCCGGCTTCCGCTTCTGTCTTGAACATCCAGTCGGAGCGGGGATTGCCGATCGTGAAAAGATAGCCGACGGGTATATGAAACCAGATCCAGTTGTCCTTGCCGCCGGCCTCAAGGAGCAGCACGCGGTTCCTGGGGTTTTCAGACAGCCTGTTGGCAAGGATGCACCCTGCTGTCCCGGCCCCCACGACAATGTAATCATAATCCCCCTCCATCGCGTCTCTCCATCTTTTGATCGATATGTCACCGGTTTACTGGCGACGTCGTTGAAGACAAGGAACGCAAATGCACATAGCATGTGCAAAAAGGAGTTCTGGAAATTGGATTGGGACAATATCAGGGTATTTCTGCACGTCGCTCGTACCGGCCGGATTATCGATGCTGCACAGGTGCTTGCGTTGGACCACTCGACCATCAGCCGCCGTCTTTCCAAGCTCGAGGAAAGCCTGGGCGTTCAGCTTTTCGAGCGGGCTGGGAGGCGATTGCGCATTACGTCGGCTGGCGAAGAGCTCAGACGGTCCGCCGCCAAGCTCGAATCAATCGTCCTCCAGGAGATCGGCGGTCTCGGTGCTGAGACAACCGGCATGACGGGCCGCGTGCGAATCGGTGCACCGGAGGGGCTCGGCGTGGGCTACCTCGGCGGACGCATTGCAGCCATCATGCAGGACTATCCGAACCTTGACATCGAGCTTGTTGCTTTACCTCAGACGTTTTCGCTTTCCTCCCGGGAAGCCGACATCGCTATTACACTCGATCGCCCGGAAGAAGGCAGCCTGGCGACACGCAAGCTGACCGATTATGCGCTGGGCTTTTACGCCACCCGTAAATATCTCGGACGAAACGGCATTCCCCAGATGCTGGATGATCTGACCGGCCATACGCTCTGCGGCTATATCCCGGGGCTTCTCCACACGAAGGAGCTTGCCTATCTCGACGTTCCGGGTCTGACATCCGCGATGCGGTTCACAAGCACCAGCATCGTTGCCCAATGCGCCATGATTGAAAGCGGCATGGCCATGGGTATTTTGCCGGCCTATCTTACTGCGGGAAAACACCTGCTTGTTCCCGTCCTGCAATCGTCGTTCCTCCTGCGCCGCAGCTACTGGCTGTCGGTTCACGAGGACCTTCGGCGTCATGCCCGAATTCGCAAGACTGTTGACCTGCTCACCGCGGCAGTTCGAAGGGAAAGATCGTTGTTCAATAAGCCTTCTTCGACACACTTTGCGTCAAAGCCGCAAAGGGGCGCCGATGGCCCGAACCCGGAAAATGCTCTCGCTTAAAGAAGCGTACTCGGCATCATTCTTGCATAATCTCCTGTGCCAATCGGAGTCAAAAAGGGATCAGCCATGCTGCAGACTGAAACTGTGCGAACAAAAGCCGACAACGGTATAGTGCTGTCCGTTCGGGAATTGACTGTCAGTCTGCCGAAAAACATGGAGCGGACGCATGCCGTCAACAACATCTCCTTCGATCTGAACTCGGGAGAAATTCTCTGCATCATCGGTGAGTCCGGCTCGGGAAAGTCAGTGACCGCCAACGCCATCATGGGGTTGCTGTCATCGGCGATCACCGTTGCCCACGGAAGCATCTGGTTCAAGGGCATGGATCTGATAACTGCGGACGAAAAGACTTTGCGCGGGCTGCGTGGGCGCGCCGTCTCGATCATCTTCCAGGATCCGCTCTCGGCACTGAATCCGCTGATGACAATCGGCGATCAGATCGCCGAGGTGATGGAGGCTCACAAGGTGGGCACGCCTGAAAGCCGTGCGGCCAAGGTTCTCGAACTTCTCGATGAGGTCGGCTTGCCCGATCCGGCGCTGCTTCAGCATCAATACCCCTTCCGCCTGTCGGGCGGCCAGCGTCAGCGCGTCATGATCGCCATGGCGCTTGCGCTCGATCCGGACATCCTGATCGCCGACGAGCCGACAACGGCGCTGGATGTCACGACCCAAGCGCAGATTCTCGATCTGATCCGCAAAATCCAGCGGCGCAAGAAAATGAGCGTGATGTTCATTACCCACGATTTCGGCGTCGTCGCGGAGATTGCCGACCGCGTCATTGTCATGGAAAAGGGCAATCTGGTCGAGCAGGGTCCGGCGGATGTCGTGCTGAATACGCCCGCGCATCCCTATACGAAACGCCTGATCGCCGCCGTTCCGCGCATGACCGCCCAGGATCGCGAAGGGGTCGCCGATACGCCCGTGGTGCTGGAAGTTTCAAATCTCAGCAAGACCTATAGCACCTCCGGCGGGTTCTTTTCCAAGGGGCGGATGGTGCGGGCCGTCAACGATGTCAGCTTTTCGATCCGCAAGGCCCGCACTCTTGGCGTCGTCGGGGAATCCGGCTCCGGAAAGTCGTCGCTCGGCCGGGTCCTCCTGAAACTGATGGACTCGGACCGCGGCAAGATCCTGTTCGACGGCCGCGACATCGCGCCGATGTCCAACGATGCGTTTCGCTCGATGCGGCCTTATATCCAGATGATCTTTCAGGACCCCTTCGCCTCACTCAACCCGCGCCATACGATCGGCAAGGTTCTGACTGTCGGGCCGGTCGCGCACGGCGTATCGGTGCCGGAGGCCAAGGCGAAGGCGCTTCGGACGTTAAAGCTGGTCGGGCTGGACGAGGGCGCCTATGACCGCTTCCCGCATGAGTTCTCCGGCGGTCAGCGCCAGCGGATCGGCATCGCCAGGGCGCTGATGTTCGACCCGATACTGCTGGTGGCCGATGAAGCCGTGTCGGCGCTCGATGTGTCGATCCAGGCGCAGATTTTGGAGCTGCTAACGAGTATCCAGAAGGAGACGAAGGTGGCGATGATCTTCATCACCCACGATCTGCGCGTCGCAAGCCAAATCTGCGATGAGATCGCCGTCATGTACAAGGGCGAGATCGTCGAATACGGCCCGCCCTCGCAGATCTTCCGCGCGCCCGGCCATGATTATACGCGCAAGCTCGTGTCGGCGATCCCCGGCAGCGAGTGGGAACCTGCTGCCTGACATCCCGCAAAGTGCGATGCTTTCCGCAAACCGTCCTGGTGCAAATCAGGGCGGTTTTTATCGTTTTGCTTCCCTTTGATCTGTGCGCTGCCTATCGAACAGGCAACCTTGGGCGGTGAACAAAATATCGCCGGTGTCATCAAAAAAATAGTTGCATTTATCCACTATCTGGCAAATCATCACACTTAGAAGACCGCCTGACACTGCCAGAGTTAAGACTAAAGCTTCTGTTTTTCGCTGAAGAACGGAAACGCTATCCCATTGTTTTTTTGGAGCCTTGTCACCGTGCTGGAGCGAAGGAAAACACCACCCGTCTCTATAAGCGATATTGATCTCGACGTGCTGGAGGATACGCTCAGCTTCTACATCCGCACGGTCAATCTGGGGGTCTCGCGTGATCTCGACGAGCGCCTGGAAGGGTGCGACGTCGCCAAGGGCACGGGCAAGATCACGACCTTGCTGATGGTCGATAGCCATCCGGGAATTCGCCCCTCCGTGATTGCGCAGCTCATTCTCAAGGATCGGTCCGCCATGGGCCGGCTGGTCGACCAGATGGAAAATCACGGGCTTTTGACGCGCGAGACGTCCGCAGACGATAACCGGGCGCAGGAGCTTTATATCACCGAGAAGGGCGCAGAACTTGCCGTGCAGGTGCGCGCTATTGTTACCCAGCAATCGAGGGACTTCTTCGACTTCATTCCCGAAGACGAGCAACGCCTGCTGACGGACATCCTGCGCAGGGCCTATCGCCGGATCGCCGGCCTATCCTGATCGTTGTTTCCGGAGATCGTGCCATGACGGCAGAACGTGTAGCGTTGATATCGGGTGCCAATCGCGGCATCGGTTCGGAAACGGCCAAGTTTCTTTACGGTGAGGGCTGGTGCTTGTCGCTCGGCATGCGCCAGCCGGTTTTGCCCGGCTGGGCCGATCCCGGCCGGGTCAAGCTCTTCGCCTATGATGCCGCCGATCCCACGAGCGAAACGGCCTGGGTCGCCGACGCGCTGGCGTCCTATGGCCGGATCGACGCCATTGTCGCCAATGCCGGCATCATGATTCCAAAGACGGTCATCGAGGCGGATGAAGACGAGCTTGAGATGACGATGGCGGTCAACGTCAAGGCACCGCGCCGGCTTGCCAAGGCTGCTTGGCCGCCGCTGTCGGCGAGCGGCCATGGACGAGTGATCATTCTGGGCTCGCTCTCGGGCAAGCGGGTGAAGAGTGCCGGTGCCGGGCTCTATTCGATCTCCAAGTTCGCAGCTGTCGCGCTCGCCCACGGCATCCGCCACGCCGGCTGGGATCTCGGCATCCGCGCCACCGCCGTTTGCCCCGGCTTCGTTGCCACCGATATGGCGCGCGGCCTGACAAGCCGCGCCGACGATGAGATGACTGATCCGTGCGATATCGCCCGCATCATCGCCATGCTGCTGGACCTGCCGAACGAGGCGAGCGTCGCCGAATTCACCATCAATTGCCAGCTTGAGGAGTCCTACTGACATGCCTGGACCTTATGTCGTTCCCGTCCACGGCGATGCCGACCTGCCGAAGGAGGTGGATGTCGTCGTCATCGGTGGCGGCATCATCGGCACCTCGACGGCGCTCGAACTGACTGAGCGCGGCCTGCGGGTCGCGCTGTGCGAAAAGGGCGGCATCGGGCATGAGCAGTCGAGCCGCAACTGGGGCTGGGTGCGCATCTCCAGGCGCGATCCGCGCGAAGTGCCGCTGATGGCCGAAGCCTTGCGGCTGTGGAGCAATCTCGACCAGAGAACCGGCCGTGCCACCGGCTACAAACGCGCCGGCATCATGTTCACCTGCGCCACCGATCAGGAATTCGTCGATCACGAGCGCTGGAACCGCAATCTCGAGGGTTACCAGCTCGACTCGCGGATGCTCAACGCCACAGAGTTCAAGGCCATGTTCCCGAACGCGAACATGGCTATCAAGGGGGCACTTTATACCGCGGCCGACGGGCGGGCCGAACCGCAGAAGGCGGCACCCGCAGTTGCCGAGGCTGCACGCGATAAGGGTGCGGCGATCCTCACCGAATGCGCGGTCCGCGGCATAGAAACAGTCGGAGGAAAGATTTCCGGTGTCATCACCGAGCGCGGTCCGATTGCCTGCTCGGCCGTGGTGCTCGCCGGCGGCGCCTGGTCGAGCCTTTTCTCCGGCAATTTCGGAATCGATCTGCCGCAGCTCAAAGTGATGAACTCGGTGCTGCGCACCAAACCGCTCGAAGGTGGGCCGGAGCAGGCCCTCTGGTCTAACGGTTTTGCCGTGCGCAAACGCCAGGACGGCGGCTACACGATCGCGTCCGGTCATGAGAACGTCGTCGATATCGTCCCAAAATCCTTCCGCTATGCCAGGGATTTCATGCCGGCGCTCAGCAAGGAATGGCGGTCTTTGAAATTCCGGCTGGGAGGCCGGTTCTTTGACGAAGCCAGAATCCCGAACCGCTGGGCGATGGATGAGGCAAGCCCGTTCGAATACAATCGCGTGCTCGACCCGAAGCCTGCCACCAAACTGTCCGATCTGGCGCTCGCCAATCTCAAGAAGGCTTTCCCTGTCTTCGAGAAGGCCGAAATCGCCCAGCGCTGGGCCGGCTATATCGACGTGACGCCGGATGCCGTGCCGGTGATTTCCGCGATCGATCAGATCCCTGGCTTCCATATCGCCACCGGTTTTTCCGGCCACGGCTTCGGCATCGGCCCCGCCGCGGGGCGGTTGATGGCCGATATCGTTACGGGAAAACCGCCGATCGTCGATCCGAAGGATTTTCGTTTTTCCCGCTTCTCCGACGGTTCGAAGATCGAGCTGATCAGCGGATTCTAATCTGCCCGGACAAAGAAGGCAGATCGCATGACGTGCAGAAAAACAAAGTGGAACAGTGACTGAGCAACAGCAAAGGGAACGGACCGATGTCTGACGAAACCAAGCATGCAATTCTTAATCCGACGCGCCGTCGGGCGTTGACCATGATGGCTCTGGCCGGCGCGTCCGGTCTGATCATGCCCGGTCTTCTCGGCCGCGATCGGGCATTCGCGGCGACACCGCCTGCAAAGCCAACCGGCCAGATGATCGTTGGCTTTTCGCAGGAACCGACCGTCTTCAATCCGCATCTGCTGCATATCGAAGTGGATGAAGGCATTCATTTCAGCGTTTTTGATCCGCTTTTTGCCATCGATCCTGACGGCAAGTTCATCCCGGCGCTGGCCGTCGAAGTGCCGAGCGTCGAGAACGGCGGCATCTCCGCCGACGGACTGTCTTGGAAGGTCAAGCTGCGTGATGATGTCAAATGGCATGATGGAACGCCGTTTACTGCCGAAGACGTCAAGTTCACGCTGGAATTGATGGTCGATCCCGATTTCCGCAGCTGGCGCAAGACTGGACACGAACTGGTGCGCGAACTGACCGTCGTCTCGCCGACCGAGATCACCTGGAAGATGGACAAGCCGTTCGCGCCCTATCCGTCGATCCTGGCCTCGACGTTCATCGTACCCAAGCATGTATTGGGCGCGGAGAAAGACAAGAACACGGCACCTTTCAACAATGCGCCCATTGGTACCGGTCCGTTCAAATGGGTGGAGCGCGTTGCCGGCGACCACATCACGCTCGAAGCCAATGCCGATTACTTCGGCGACGGCCCCTATCTCGAACGGATCATCTACAAATATATCCCGGATCTCACTGTGCTCTACACCCAGTTCAAGACCGGCGACATCGACGTTGCCGGCCTGCAATGGATCACTCCGGATCACTATGAGGAAGCCAAGGTGCTGGAGGGCAAGACCGTGATCGTCGTACCGGGGTCGACGGTCGAATCCGTCACGTTCAACATGGAGAGGCCGCAGTTCAAGGACCTCGCCGTCCGTCAGGCTCTCTACCATGCGCTGGACAAGGCGACGATCATCGAGGCCCTGTATTATGGCCTGCCGACGCCGACCGAAAGCTACATGCCGCAGCAGTCCTTCTACGCAAATCCGGACCTGCCGAAGCATGAATATGATCCGGAAAAGGCCAAGAAGGTGCTGGATGATGCCGGCTGGGTGCCGGGCGAGGACGGTATCCGCGCCAAGGATGGCATCAAGCTGTCGTTCTCCAATTCCACGACGGCCGGCAATCATATCCGCGAACAGGTGCAGCAGTTCATGCAGCAGTCGTTCAAGGACATCGGCGTCGAGATGACGATCTCCAACCTGCCGCCTGCCGTCATGTGGGGCGAATACTGGACGAGTTCGCAGTTCGACAGCGTTGTCGTCGGTCTCGATTTCCTGACCGGTGCCGATCCGGATACGTCGGACTACTTCAAATCGACATCGATCGTCGCCAAAGGCGGTTCCGGCCAGAATACCTGGCAGTATGTCAATCCCGAGGTCGACAAGCTCCTGACCGAGGGCGGCCAGATATTCGTGCCGGAAGAGCGCAAGAAGATCTATCTGAAGATCCAAGAGATCATGCGCACCGATCTGCCTTTCCTGCCGATCTTCCAGTACGCCACAGTCCGCGGCTACAAGAAAGGCGCCGAAGGCATCGCTTACAATGTCAACGTGCGCATCGACAGCTGGAACCCCGGAAGCTGGTACTGGTCATCCTGACACGTTCCCGTTGAAGCCCTCTCCCTGCTGCGGGAGAGGGCAAAGAAGCATTCGACGTCCGGGACCTGATATCCCAACAATCGGAGAGACTGCGATGCTGCGCTACCTTCTGGGCCGTTTATGGCAAAGCTTGATCCTCCTGGTTCTGGTGTCGATGATCGGGTTCGCAGTACTTAATCTGGCGCCCGGAGGTCCGTTGTCGCAATACGCACTGACGCCGGGTATGACCCAGGAAACGCTCGATCGCATAGCCGAGCAGATGGGCCTGAACCGGCCGCTGCCGATCCAGTACCTTGATTGGCTCTGGCATCTCTTGCAGGGAGACTGGGGGCGCTCCTACCGCGACAGCCAGCCGGTGCTCGGCATCATCACCGGCCATCTCTTCGCGACCTTGCTGCTGATGGGGTCGTCCACCGTGCTGTCGATCGCCGTCGGCACCTGGGTCGGGATCAAGGGCGCGACGAAACGTTATTCCATCTTCGACTATTCCGCCACCGTCGGCGCCATGGTGGCGCTGTCGATCCCGACATTCTGGTTCGGGCTTGTCGCCATCTACGTGTTTTCCCTTGAGCTGAAATGGCTCCCGGCCGGCAACATGTACACGATCGGCAATGGCTCGATTTCGGACTACGCCATCCATCTGATCATGCCCACGGTGGTTCTGGCGCTCGTCAACGTCGCCGTCTGGAGCCGCTACATGCGCACGGCGACACTCGACGTCATCAACCAGGATTTCGTGCGCACCGCCAAAGCCAAGGGCCTGTCGGAACGGCGGGTGCTGATGAAGCACGTAATCGGCAATGCACTGCTGCCGATGATCACGCTGGCAGGCTTGCAACTGCCGACGATTCTTGGTGGTGCACTCGTTACCGAGACGGTGTTTACGTGGCCCGGCATGGGGCGGCTGTTTCTCGATAGCCTCGGTTACAACGACTATCCAGTCGTCATGGGCCTCCTGATGTTCTCCGCCATCCTCGTGCTGTTCGGCAGTCTTATCGCCGACCTTCTCGTCGCTTTCGTCGATCCGCGTATCCGGCTGAGTTAGGGAGAAAGATCATGTCCGCAATCGTTTCCGTTCCCGGCTCCGGGAAATCCCATTGGTGGCAAAGCCGCACATTTCGCCGCTTCGCCCGTCATCGGCTCGCCATGATCGGGCTGATCATGATCACGGTGCTGACGCTCGCCTGCGTCATCGGCCCCTATCTGCTGCCGTTCGACGAGCTCTATATCGATCTGCGCGCCCGGTTTGCACCGCCGCTCACCGGCTACCACATCTTCGGAACCGACCCGCTCGGCCGCGATCTCGCCGCGCGCCTGTTCATGGCAGGACGTATTTCGCTGCTGGTCGGCTTCTTCGCCATGTTGCTCAGCACGATCATTGGCACCGTCATCGGCGTCTGCGCCGGCTACTACGGCGGGCGTATCGGGGCAGCGCTGATGCGCTTCGTCGATGCTTTCCTGTCCTTTCCGAGTATTTTCCTGCTCTTAGCGCTGGCGGCTTTCATCAAGCCGAGCCCGTTCATGATTACCGTCATCATCGCTGTGACAAGCTGGATGGAAATCGCCCGTATCGTCGAAGCGGAGGTCCGCTCCCTGCGCGAGCGCGATTTCGTTCTGGCCGCGCGCATGCTTGGCCTGTCCAACAGCTGGATCATGTTCCGTGAACTGCTGCCGAATGCCATCGGCCCGATCATCGTCGCCGCCACGCTGACGGTTGCCCGCGCCATCCTGCTCGAGGCCTATGTCAGCTTCCTTGGCTACGGCATCCAGCCGCCGCTGCCGAGCTGGGGCAACATGCTGAATGGCGCGCAGCAGTATCTCGACCGTGCGCCCTGGCTGGCGATCGTGCCCGGTGTCGCCATCACGCTCGCCGTCACCAGCTTCAACTTCATCGGCGACGGTCTGCGCGACGCGCTCGACGCCCGCAGCGATCTCAACTGAGGAGGGGCGGCATGGCCAGGTTTTCTCCCTTCAAGACGACCCTGTGGTACGCGACCGCCGCGACCGCTCCGGAAACGGCGGAGCTGGAGGGCACGGTCAAGGCCGATGTGTGCATCGTCGGCGGCGGTTATACCGGCCTGACGACGGCGCTCGAACTTGCCCGCGACGGCATCCGTGTCGTGCTTCTGGAAAAGGAGGAGATCGGCTTTGGCGGTTCCGGCCGCAATGCCGGCCATTGCACACCAACCTTCACCCATTACAGCCTGCCCGAATTGCGCAAGATGCTGGGCGAACCCTGGGCTGAACGGCTGATCGCCCGCCAGACCCGCGCCAACGACCGCGTTGCCGGCATGATCCAGCGCTACCAGATCCAGTGCGAGTGGCAGCAGAACGGTTATGTCATGGGCGCGCCCTATCCCGGCGTGATGAAGACGATCGAGGAGAAGGTCCGCACCTACAATGCGGTCGGTGCGAAAACACGCGCGCTCGACAGGCACGAGGTGGAAAAGCTCACCGGCAGCCCGCGCTTTCATGGCGGCTGGCTGCATGAGGAAGCAGGGCATCTCAACCCTCTCGGCTATTCTCGTGGTCTCGCCCGTGCCGTCCTCCAGGAGGGTGGCATCGTCCACACCAGTTCGCCCGTGACCGGCTGCGAGCGCGAAGGGACCGGCTGGGCCATCCGCACCCCCAACGGCAAGGTCGCTGCAGACAAGGTCATCTTTGCGACCGGCGCCTATACGGTCGGCGGCTGGCCGAAGCTCGACGGAACCTTCAAGATCCAGAAGGTCTTCGTTGCCGCCACGCAGCCGCTGTCGCAGGGCGAGCGCCGGTCTATCCTGCCGCAGAACACCACCATCCATGACGGGCGCGGCGATATCTACGTCTACAAATACAATGCCGAAGGGCGGATCGTTGCTTCGATGTTCCCGATGGGCCGGCGCGGGCGGGATATGGACTATACGCGAACCGTCATGAGCGACCGGCTAAAATGGCTGCATCCGCAGATCAGGCAGGAAATCCGCTGGGAGTTTTTCTGGTTCGGAGAGCTGGATATGCAGTATCGAACCGTCCCGCGCCTCTACGATCTTGCTCCCGGTGTGGTCGCCCTGACCGGCCTTTCTGGCCGGGGCGTGCCGACCGGCAGCATGCTTGGCGGTATTCTTTCTGAATGGGCAAAGGGCGTGCCGGAGAAAGACCTGTCGCTGAAGCTTGAGCCGCTGACGGCCGCGCCGTACTACATGAACTACGGCCCGCAACTGACCCTGCGCTATTACCGCGTTTCCGATTGGATCAAGACCAGACTTGCGGGCGCTCCTTTGCCTCCGCATGCCTAACCGGTCGAGACCTCGAACACGACAGCAGCAACCGAAGGACCCAATCCATGCCTGTGCCGATCTACGACATTTTCGACGATATCGACCTGACCCCTGGTCTTCCCGCGCAGGGCCGCGATTCCGGCTCATGGCGCCGTCCGATCTGGGAGGACGATGGTGATGGTGGGACGATCGTCGCCGTCTGGAAGGCCGAGCCGGGTGTCTATTCCTATCCGGCCCGTCCTCTGGAGGAGACCTTCGTTGTTCTCGAGGGTGAGGCGCTGTGCACGCTCGGCGATGCCGAACCTGTCCGGATCAGGCCCGGCTCGATCGTCCGGGTGCCGCTCGGTAGCAGCGTTTCGCTCGAGGTTCTCTCGCCTTTCCGCAAGCTGGCGACGGTCGTTCCCAAAATCTGATCGTTTGCACTGTGATCTGACCTCGCTCCAGACTTCTCGCAGGGAACGTTCATTCCGATGCACGGTCTCTCGTCCGACACCGTACTCCGCTTAGCCACCCGCTGAGACTATGCGCCCTGGCCAATCAGTAGCAAGCGTGAACGGGCGGTGATTGCCGAGCAGCAGGCGGACGTAGCGCTCAGGCAGACGACCGAGGGCGCCAATGCTGTCGAGGACTACGGTCATATGGGGCTAAAATTGCGCGCGCCCTGTCAGTTTCCTGCGCGAGAATCTTACGAAGCGGAGCATCGTGACCTGTGCCGAGGCGACGTCGGGGCGCGACGGTCGATGGCTGATGACCGCGGGCTGTCCTTGTCCGCGCCAAGGGCGTGATGTTCATGACGATCGACGAAGAGACGGGCGTCGCCAATGTCGTCGTCTGGCCGCGCCTGTTTGAAAGCAACGCCGTGTCGTGCTCGGGTCGAGCTTGATGGCCTTCAACGCTAAAATCCAGCGGGAAGGCTGCGTTGTGTATCTCGTTGAGCAACGGATGTTCCATCCGACCCCGGAGCTGGCAGGTCTTGGCGAGCGGGATGGTTTCCGGCTGCCGTCAGGACGGGGCGACGAGTTAGCACATGGATCACTGGGCAGTTCGGACAACCGCGAGCGGCTATCTATAGGTGTGAAGACGAGGGATATATTGATACCGACCTGCATCGATACGTTGAAGGTGAAAGCTTGGAATTTTCAGTGAACTCAGCGAGAGATGGCTCTGATGAAAGGTGCTACCGGGAACAATCAGAAAGGGTGCCATCATCGATAAGGTTTCGGACGGCTTGAAGTTCGGGGTACATGGGACGGTCGCTGGTGCGCGGGGGAACCACACTCCGGATCGCGTCATAGGCCGCGGCCGTACCTTTGCCCGGCCGCAAAGCCTTGTGGAATTCCAGTCCCTGTGCGGCGCAAATGAGCTCGATACTCAAGATGTCGGCGAGATTATCGGACGCGCTGCGTGCCTGCATAGCCGCGGACATGCCCATGCTGACGTGGTCTTCCTGGCTGGCACAGGTGGTCAAGCGCAATCTGATCGACAAATGCGGATTGGATACGATCTACCGCCTGGCGGAAGACCTCGATCTTGCAATCGTCAGCTGCGGCGATATCGGCCCACGTTCGACTTCGCTCTCCGAAGGTTGGATCTCAAAGGTGGAATTGCAGCAGCTGATCGATGCCGGCTGCGTTTGCGACACAATGTTCAACTTCCTCGATAAGGACGGCAACAGCGTCGATCACGCGATCAACAGTCGCGTGATGTCGGTTGATCTGGATACCCTGAAGAAGGCAAGGCACATCGTGCTTTCCTCGGGGGGCGCACATCGCGCCGTGGCGATCCGCGCCACGATAAAGCGCATAGGCTGCAACACGCTGATCACCGAGGAAAGCGCCGCTAAGGCGCTACTGGAATTGGCCGAGAGCTAGGGTGAGGACCAATTATTTCGTGTGAGATGCCATTTTGAGTTCGCTTAGCAGAAACCAATCACCCGCGTGAGGTTTTTGATGCCGCGGTTTCCGCAGTAGCGCAGGCCGCTCATACCGCCTTGCCGAGGGAGGGAGCGCGGTACTTGCTCCACATCTTTGCCGTTTTCACTCCGAGGCAGATGCACCAAAAGGTGAGACCAACACTTAATCCCCATCTAGTATCGGAAGTGCGAGACCGAGGCCGAACTGCAGATTGAAGTGAGCCGACTAAAAGCGGCGCGGTTCGATGTGAACGAACGAGGCAAGCCGTGAGTCTTCCCGTTAGCGCGCCAATGACGCAGAAAAACACTGATCGGCCGGAGCACCGCAGCATAACCACTGGCGAAGACCTCAGGGCTGCTTCAATTCCGCTTCAGGATGCCGGCTTCCTCTGCTGCGGCTTCAAACGCGATGCGCGCTTCCGCATTGGTCTTCGTTCCCTCCAAGGCGGCCAGGCACGCCTGTCGGGCGACTGCGTGACGGGAGCCTTTGATTTCAGGCCAGCTCGTGGTCAGGCAGGCCATCGCCTCACGCGCGTTCCGTACCACACGAAAATGATCGCTGCATTCAATGGCGAGCTCGACGTTCACATCCCAGATGCTGTCGTTGTTCATGACATGCTCCTTCGGCTGCATTTGCCAAAGACGGATAGGATCACCCGTAACGCGATATCCACGAGCGGCATGGCCTCAAACAACCTTCAGTGTCTGCCTCATGGTAGCGGCCATAAATGCCAGCCTGGCCTCGTCAGCGGACATCTTGCGCTCCATTGCCAACTGACAACATTGCTGTGCGTGCCGTTGAAGCCGGCCATTTTTCACGAAGTTCTGGCAGTTCAAGATTGCGAATGCCTGGAGAGGGCCGCAGACCTTGAACACCGGCCCCTCGCGCATTTGGACGATCACAGGGCGCCATTCGATTTCGGTGGGCGTAGGGACTTCATTCGGATGCATCGGTCATCTCCCAACCATCATGAAACTCTCGCGCGACAGCAACGCGCCGCCGCGGGATTTGTTCCTGAGGTATATCTAATATTCGAGTGCGGGCACCCGTGCCGAATTCCGTCGTAAGCTGTTGGAGAACAGGCGGTTCCGGCTTTGAGAAGGCTTACGGCATCCCGCGGCCGAAAGGCGACGCCACCGTTCTCCCGATGAAAAGGAAAGCAGCATGACCACGCTCATCGATATCAAGGCAGGCCAGTGGGTGCTGGCGTTCCCGCAGCCTTATGGACTGTGGGACGACACCACGATGCAAGAACGCATGGAGGGATTTTGCCGTCTCGGTGGCGGATGGGATTCGCATCGCGTCGACGAGATTTTTGCGGTTCATCAGGTCCAGAAGGTCATGCCGCAAACCTATCTTGCGGCAGGCAGCAGCCGCCTTATCCGCGAAGGCGAGCGCCTGTACCGGGGGTCGGTTCCGGCTGGGGGCGAAATGACACCCTAAGCTTCGGTCAGCGCTGGTCTCCGGGATGATCGCCAGATCAATAAACGGAACGTATCGCTTCCACCGTTACAAGCTTGGCAATCTTCTCGGATAGTACCGGGTCCGATACAGCCCGAGCAAGCGTGACGCCGCCGGTAAGCAGGGTGAGCAATAGAATTGCCTGATCTTCTCGCGGGGTTCCCGCCGAACGCGACGAAGGGCCTTCTGGCAGACCGGCAGCGATTTCCGCGATAAGATGCTCCAGTTCTTCTGTGTAGACGCGTCTGGTTTCGTTATCGGTGCGCATTACATCTGCGGACAGGCTCGGTAGCGCACAGCTTTCGCCGAGATCGCATGTTCGCTTATGCCCTAGATAGTAGCCTACGAACGTTTCCAGCCAGCCCTGCGGCTGTTCGGTCCTAAGCGTCGCGATTCCCTGCCGCAATTCTTCCAGTCCGGCAACGACGGCGGTACGAAATGCTTCGCTTTTCGATCTAAAGTGCCCATAAAATGCGCCGTTTGTTACGCCCGCTGCTTTTGTTAGTGCGTCAATACCTGCGCCGCCGTAGCCTTCCTTGCGGAACACTTGTCCGGCTGCTGCGACGACCTTCGACCGTGTCTCGTTTTTATGCTCGGCGCTGTAGCGCATATCGGCCCCTTTAAGAGAGATCACTCTTTATCATTGCATAGAGAGTGATCAGTGTGTATCGATAGAGAGTACTCAGTATATATCATGTCTGGACACACGTTAAACAAGGAGAGAACCATGCCCATCACGCTGACCATACCGGAAGGTCTACTATCGCCTGCAGCGCAGGCCAAGGCCTTCGCAGGGCTGACTGAAGCCGTCCTTGAAATCGCCGGCCTCAGCGGAAACGCGTTCATGACCGCCAATATCGTCGGTTCGATCAACGTGCTTCCCAAGGAACATATTCTTGCTGCGGGGAAGCCCGTTAAGGCGGCTTTCGTTGAGCTGAAACTCCCCGAAATCGCGCTGGCGACATCGGAGGCGAAGAGGGCGTTTATCGAGAAGGCAACAGATGTGGTCGAGCGAGCCGCGGGAGGTCAGCTCAGGCGCGAATACATCTGGTCGAACATCGTCTACGCGCCCGAGGGAGCCTGGGGGATCGCAGGGCGTAGCTACGATAACGCCGATCTCGTAGAAGCCATCACCGCCTCCGCCGCCTAACCCCATCTCACAAATATCCAGGAATGCCGGGCTAGTTGGCCCGGCAATAGACAGGAGTCTATGAAATGCAGCTAGCCAACTATCTTTTCTTCACCACGCAGTGCGACGCTGCGCTTACATTCTATACGGAATGTGGCCTTGGTCAGGTAACAACGCTCATGCGCCATGGAGATCACGGCATTCCAATCGCCAGCGAAGCGATGAAGGGCAAGGTAATGCATGCCCGCTTCGAGGGGCCGGGAGTTCTGTTCTTCGCCTCGGACAATCACGATGCTGAGCCGATGCGAGGTTCGTCCCACATTCTCATCATGGGCAATCGCGACAGCACCGACAGATTATTTACGAAACTCACTGTCGGCGGAAAGGTAACGACGCCACTCGCGATGCAGCCTTGGGGGAGCTACTATGGCAAGCTCACCGATCGGTACGGGGTTCAATGGATGCTTGACTGCAAAGTCTAGATTCTTCAGTCCGTTGTAGCTGCACGATGTTGGTGACGGTATTCTTGCCCACGTGCCGCACAGATCACGATCAAGTGGGTCAAGGGGCATAACGGTGCGACAGGCAACGAGCGAGCTGACGAGCCCTCCCTGATCGGGCCTGAGCAAGCCATCGACGTTGTCATCGAGCCCGTAGATACCCTGACCACCGAATATCGGCAGATCCTGGGGGCGATGTGAAACGTCGGGAAAGCGGCCTTATGGAAGGTTTAGCTCAGATCCCCCAACACGTCGCCGATGCTTGGCTCAACCGGGTTTGGTTCCGGTTTGTCATCAGGAAGGCGGCCGGGGTCGGGCTCTTGTTCCGGCTCAAGCGGGGGCAGGTCCGGCACATCGATTGGCGGAACCGGCGGCGTCGGACCGGGCAGGTCGGGCCCGGGATTTACGGGGAGCGTCATGGGCAATCCTTTATGGTTAAAAGCGGAGAACGCGTATCCGGCGATGTGGGCGGGGGCATGCCCTCAATTCGCGCGCAACTCTTGGTCCATCGTGGCGGCTACAAACGCTTGACGAGCCTGTTCCGGTGTCATTTTGCGTTCGAGTGCCAACCGACAGCAGCGGGCAGCATTCGCAGAAATATTGCTATTCGGTCCGACCATATGTCGGTTCAAAATCTCGAAGCCCTGAAGCGGGCCGCATACTTTCCTCTCAATGCCGCCACGAAGTCTGACGGTCACCGGCTGCCATTGAATTTCAGTTGGGTTGCAGATTTCATTCGGGTGCATTTTGCTCCTCCCAGAGTCTTGCTGCGCGCCAAACTCAAATCCCCGAGTTTTGTTCCATGGAGGGCTTTATGATTGCTCCGCGCGCATACCGCTGCGACATCTACCGGGTCACTCGGGAATGCAACGTGCGCCTGATGGACGCCCACCTGCACAGCCCAGCCAGCCGGCGGGCTTTCGAGTGCTATTGCAAGCCGACGGTGCGCGAGATCGGCACCAGGTACGGGGAGGGGCATTTGCGCCTCGTCCTCCAGTTGATGACTGGAACGCGGCAAAACGCCCGTGAGCTTTATGCCGACATGCTCAAGGCGGTATCCAGGCTCATCGCTGGCAACCCCGACTTGATCAATCGAAAGACGCTCGTCGCCGACTTCGATTCCATCAATCTCGGCAGCCTGCGCCGCAGAGCCAAGGCGATGCGTTGCGGTATCCCGGCGAGCGACGTGCTGCTGGTCCTGATATCGGTGAAATTCTTTCAGCCCGTTCAGGGCGACTTGCTTGAGATGATCGGAGACGCTGCATGAAATTCGAGGATTGGACTGCCAAGGTGGTCGAGGGCAGGATTTTGGAGATGGCTGAGGCGCTTCGGCTTTCGCCGGCCGCACGAGGCCCGCAATCGTTCGGCAACGGCATGCCTGAGCCCGTGCGTGACCCTGGAGAGGGGTACGGGTATGGAGCGGCCTACTATCGCAAAACCGTCTCGGCGGGCGCTCTGGGCCGCATGGAGCAGGTCTGGGAGTGGATCAATGCCCTCCCTGATCAGGGTGACCGGAAACTGATCTACGCATGGTCTTGGGTGAAAGTCCGGAAAGGCTTGAAGATCTCCGCATTCGCATCAGAAAATGACCTGAACGAACGAACTTTGCGCCGCGCTGTAACCGCTGTCTGTCAACGGATTGCGAACAATCTAAACCGAAACCATGCCATTCGGCTTGACAGTGCGGATTTACAGGTGTCCGAAAATCAGCCAGATATTACATCACAAACGGTAACGTCCGAAAGTTGCGTCAAGCACTGGCGCAGCGAGGACGCCAAGCCACAAATCGACCCTGTCCACGCTCAGCACCGGGTACTCGATCACCGGAAATTCGGGCGCGGAGATTCCGATTCGACATTAACTGCAGGTTATCGGACATTGTAGGACAATAAACTAAACGCGTTTCTCGGCAGTTCCTCGGATGGAGAATATTCCACGACAGTGGATGCTTTGTCCGATATAGTGCTTTAATATTGATTTTGACGGCTGTGCTTCGAGCCAGCGCTTGACTCCATGTTCCGGCAGAACCAGTTTGCCTAAATATCCGCTGAGGCGCTCCTTGCCCCTGGACAGAGTTCGGCGGATGCCGCGCGGCAGAACAAGGTGACCCTTAAAACTTGCGTAGCAAGCCGCAAGGCCTGCTGCGTTGAGCGAAATCCAGTAGTTCGGAACCTCTCCCAAGCCCCAGGGAACCGAACTACTGGATTTATCGCAAGGGCAGATATTGGGCGTTAACCCTTTGCTTGCCGTTGCAATTGTGAACCAACGAAGCGCCAGGAGGGCAGATCCGGTTAACGATTGGAATGTTGTTGGTGTGCTAACGAGCAAATCATATTGTCTGGCGTATCCGCCAACTACTTATGAAGGCTCAGCTCAGCAGTCATGCGGTATTCTTCTGTCCGCCGCATCTAGGGTTGTGCTGAATACTTTATAATTTTACCCTAAAATCAATGGGGATATTATCTCACATTTTGCAGCCATATCAAGGCGTCCATCAAAGTTTTGACAGTTTGTCGTTCCCCAAAACTAGTGACTCGACATTTCCATAAGTGGGGCCTAATTTTCCAGTGCCGTTGCCTTGGCTGAAACCGGAACGGCATTTCTAGCGAAAGCGTTTTCGACTTTCCGTAATGTGGGGCTTTTTCAGCGGTTTGTATTTGCGAGGCGTTTTAGAGCCTGCTGCCTTGATGGGTGGCAGGCTCTTTAAGCTACGGCTTGTCTCGCCCTCGCGACATCAATGTTGATTGCCCGCTGCTGCGATGGGTATCGGTCCCCTTGCCAATTGTTGCTCGTTAATAACTCCGAGCTGAAACATCTCCATCAATTGACTGGCGGCAAATTGTGCTGCGACCCCATCAGGACTTATGGCGAGGTGCATGCATCGACCAGAAAGCGCACGCTTCAGAAGCTCAATATCGTCATCCGACAAGATTCGATCGATCATGCTGCACCCCCAAGGTCCGAGCGAGATGAGTTTGTTGATGTCTCAGCCACTGCGCAAGGGCTGAATCTGACCTTCATAGTGATTACCGTAAACTGGTTGACGTGCCGCAGTCGTCGTGCTGATTAGCACTGCTCGTAGAATTCGAACGCTCCGGGCAGCAAAGGGCTTCCGTTTAGATTAGCAGCGGAAGTCCTTTTGTTTCTCTAAGCGACCCCATCACCCTAAGATCATCTGCCGTAGCTGCGCAATACCACCCAAGCCCCGCTTAGACTAACCGGCGAGCGGATTTTCTTGTTGGCGGGCGCACTGGCATGTTATTTGCGGTGTTACTAATATGCACGCGCAATAGGAGGGGAGAATGTCATGTGTTCGCACATGTCGTGTCAATTTCCTACAATTTGGGTGCTGACGGGTGTTGGAGAACGATACAAACCAATTGATTCTGTTATAGCCGCAGCCGAGCTACTTCTTGGTGCATGGCCGTCGGCGGGTGGAAAAGCTTACTTGCGCGCGCTTCAAGCCTGCCTGGACGCACTGCAGGACAGTGAACCAGTTGGCGTAGTTCCAGGTGCGCTCATGCTAGCGGCTGATGAAGCGTTCGTCTCGTACATTCGGGTGGTCAGCGATACCACAGTTGGCGAACCGATGGTGCCGGCCCGCCGCGTGAATTGATGATAGTCTAGTCGACAACCTCGGCATCGCCGTCAACCTTCGCCCACGTCATCGCCACCTTCGTTGTGCAAGCGGGCATTTTGGCGTCCTATTGCTGAGTGAATCGCACACCCCAACAGAGTCCTCCGGCGGGCGTTCTTGCTCCGTCGTCTACCATTCTGAGATTCCTGGAGCAGCATTGGTATTTCGGGATCGATCTCCTCGATGATCTCAGGACCGTGGTACTTCAAGGGCGTTTACCGAGCGACCCCAGCCACATATTCAACTCTTTCAACACTATCCGCATCTTGCCAGGGGACGCATTATGTCGTGTCGACTTTTGGCGATCTCGGTCGCGTGTTCTGGCGCTGGCCAAATGCCGATTGCTTGTTCGACGGCCAGTGTCACGTAGCGACATGCCGTCCGCGATTTGCCGGCCGTCCTGCCATTGGAGCAGCGGCTTCATCTTTCGGACAATGTCGCGCACGGTCGCGGGAGTGAGGCTGTGCTGCTCGGCCAGCGTTGCGGTGGGCACCCCGGACGCATGGTCGTGGGCGATACGGTGATTGCGTGTCGGATCATTTGTCATTGGGAGAAAATAGCCAACGATCCGCGCTGGGCGCAACTCGTCAAAATGCGAATAGTTATCTCATGAATGGCTCCCACCAAAACCAAACCGCGCCTGCATTCAGCATGCAAGCGGCGAAGCAGGAGAACAGCGTTGGCCTGTGGAAGGCGAGGGCGGCCGACAGGACAGCGAGGGCGGATATGAGGTAAGGCAACGCTTAACGTCAGGCAAACATCAAGAGCGGCAATGCCGCAGCGAACGCAACCAGACCGAAGCCGGTTGCCAGCCTCGCGATCGTCGCCACTTTCGTCCGTTTTCCATCCCAGTCGTAGCTCATGGACCCCTCTACGCAATACGGGTTTAGTTTGGCATGAGGCGCATATGAGTCAAGACGGAAGCCCAACCCTAGCTCTTCGCGCGTCCGAGCCGTCCCTCGGCTTGCCACGGCCCACATTGCATCAGTGGCGCACTGCTTACGGCTGGCCGGCCTTTCTGATCATTGCGGCAAGCTGCACAGAATCTCGAATTCCCTGGCGGTACAGCTCGATGATCAATGCGCCCGTATCCCCGGCCTTGTCAGATGCTGGGTCGATATTCTGCGTGGCACAAATCTCTTGAAAGGCAGCCCGACAGAAATCTAAATCTTCTGGAGCCAATGGTTGGTCATGGACACTGAAGATCTGGGTATTCATGGATTTACGTTCCTCATTTCAACGCGGTTTCCACGGGGAAAAGGTATAATCGAAATGGTGGTTTTTCAAGAAGTCGGAAGCTCGCCGCAGCGGTTCGAAGTGACACCAGCGAGAATAAAATAGCCATTGCTCAGTGTCACCGCGTCATCAAGATGAATGACCGCCGACCGCTTCGAAGGAAGAGCTGCCGGCGGTTGCGTGCAGATGCGGCAGCGGTTTTCCGTCCTTCCAGGCAAGCGAGCCCGTCAAGTTGGTCACCTCAAAGTTTTCGTAGCTCTTCGGCTTGTATTCGCGAGCCTCGAATTCTAAGAAGCCGAAGGTGATCTGGCCGGCGAACCCGAATCCAGAAACCATGGCCGAAGGTATGTATTCGTCGACCATCAGCGTTCCTAGGCGAGCAAGCATGTCGTCTCCCTGTCTCAAGACCATCAAGAATCCGTCAGGTGTTGGGATGTAACGCTGCTGCTCGGTCATCGGACACGACCGATCAACGATGAGCGCGGGGCTCGGCGTTCCGTTTTCTGGTCGCAGCCGCCTTCTTTGCCGAAGCGGAACGGTCCGCGGCCGATCGCGACGCTGCCGCCTTGCCGCCCTTCTCGCCGCCTTTGTGGGCGGCCGGATGACCGGTATGCTTGCCTTGCCCGGAACCGCCGGCCTTCTTGCCGCCGCCATCATCCTTATTGACGGTCGCCCAGGCTCGGCGCTCGGCTTGCTTCTCGGATACGCCACGGTCTTCGTAGCTTTCGGCGATGTGGTCAGCCTTGCGTTCCTGCTTGTCGGTGTACTTGGACTTGTCGCCACGGGGCATGACATTTCCTCCTTCGTTGATAAGCAGGACGAACGACAACGCAAAGAGTTTGTTCCGAGCCGACGGCATTACAGGAACAAAGGGATGAAACGGGCGTTCACAGACAGTCATTCCGCATGCAATTCGCAAAAAATCTTAGGTGTCATTATGAGCGACAAGACCTCTATGAACGATCCTCGCACGCTTTATCCAGCGCCGCCTTTCCCAGACCAACCGCAACAGGCGCCTGGCCTCGCCCGCAAGATGGATCCCACCCCGGATCACGGCGAGGAAAGTTATCGCGGGTCTGGGAAGCTCACTGGCAGGAAGGCACTTGTGACCGGCGGCGATTCTGGCATCGGCCGTGCCGCGGCAATCGCCTTTGCCCGCGAGGGGGCCGACGTCGCGATTGCTTACCTTCCGGATGAAGACGTGGATGCCAGGGAGGTGATGAGCCTTATCGGAGCCGAGGGCCGCAAGGCCGTCGCGCTTCCGGGCGACATCACGGACGAGTCCTGGTGCAAAGAGCTGGTCGACAGAACCGTTTCTGGCCTGGGTGGTCTCGATATCCTCGTCATCAATGCCGGCCGTCAGCAATACCGCGAAAAGATCGAAGAGTTGTCTACGGAAGATTTCGACAAAACGATGAAGACCAATCTCTATGCGCTCCACTGGATCGCGCAGGCCGCCGTGCCCCATATGCCGGCGGGATCCGCGGTGATAACGACAGCCTCTATCCAGGCTTATCAGCCGTCACCGATCTTGCTCGACTATGCCACGACAAAGGCCGGTATCGTTGCCTATACGAAGGCGCTTGCTAAGCAGCTGATTGAGCGTGGCATTCGCGCGAATGTCGTCGCACCCGGACCGGTCTGGACGGTTCTCCAGCCGAGTGGCGGCCAGCCAGACGAGAAGGTGAAGAACTTCGGCAAGGACAGCGACTTCGGTCGTCCGGGCCAGCCGGTCGAACTGGCTCCCGTGTTCGTCCTGCTCGCATCGTCGGAAGCAAGCTTCATCAACGGTGAGGTCTATGGTGTCACCGGCGGCAAGGGCATCGCCTGATCGAGAAGGATTGCGCGAAGTTCAGGCCAATGTCGCCGTTTATGAGTAGGATTGAGCCGGTGGAAGAAGCCGCCAGGTCCTGTAAAGACGCCGCCTTGACTAGTCGATATTGGTGCATCTCTTCGCACCTCCACCATACTGCTTGAGTCAGGCGTATCCTTAAAGCTGCCCTCCCAATTTTAATACACCAATAACGTATGTCGACTACAACAATGACGGGAATATTCCACGGCTGCAGCCATCTCGTGAGTAGCTAATTTAGGACACGTTGATGCAAAATCGATACGACGCAAACACCATTGACGGCCGTGAAGATGCCACCGGCCTGTTGCATGCCACAATCGACAACTTTCCCGGCGGTATCTGTGTGCTCGACAACGACCTCACCATGCTGGTGACCAATCGAAAATTCTATGAGTTGCTTGATCTGTCCGAAGACATGTTTCCGGTAGGCTCCAACTTCGAAGGCGTGTTTAGATACAATGCACATCGCGGGGAATACGGCCTTGGCGATCCCGAAGAAAAGGTGCGCGAGCGCCTCACCCACGTCAGGCGCTTCGAAGAACATTGCTTCGATCGCGAAGTCGGAACGGGTCTCGTCATCGAAATGCGATCTGCCCCAAAGCCCGGCGGCGGAAGCGTTCTGACCTACCTCGACGTCACCGTGAACAGACGGGCTGAACAAGCGCTCCTCAGGCATAAGGAAACACTTGAGGAATTGGTCCTACTTCGAACCGAAGAAATCGAGCGACAGGCTGAGGAACTGAGAAGACTGCTCGATCAGGAACGGCACATCAACGAACTGCAGCGCCAGTTCGTGACGATGACCTCTCACGAGTTCCGCACACCGCTCGCCATCATTGATGGGGCGGCCCAGCGGCTCCAGCGGCGCAAGCATGCCGTCACGAGTGAATTCGTTGAAGAAAAGGCCGGTCTGATCCGCGGCGCCGTTTCGCGGATGGTTGACCTGATGGAGAGCTTCCTGTCGGCGGGCCGCATCGAACACGGGAACATGACATACGAATTTCGCCCCTGTTCTTTGAGAGAGGTTGTCGAGCGGTGTGTCGCGCGGCAGCACTCCATCACCACCACTCATCGCTTCCACCTGGAACTTAACGATCTCCCGCCCGTTGTGGTTGCTGACACGGCGGCGATGGAGCAGGTGTTCACAAACCTCATTTCAAACGCGGTGAAGTATGCTCCGGTTTCGCCGGACATTTACATTACCGGGTATTCGGACGGGGGAAGCGCATGCGTGGCGGTGACGGACACGGGGGTCGGCATTGATACAGACGATCTACCAAAAATGTTCACGCGCTACTTCCGCGCCAGAAGCTCAACCGGGATTGCAGGGACGGGGATTGGCCTCAACCTCGTGAAACAGATTGTTGAGGCGCATAAGGGGAGTATTTCGCTCGAAAGCCGGAAGGGTCAAGGGACAAAGTTCACCGTAACTCTTCCTGTGACAAATCCAATGCTCATCGCCACATGCGATGAGGCGAAAGCAGGTTGAACCAATGATCACGATCCTTTGCGTCGAGGACGAAGACGACATCCGCAACCTTCTGGTCGAAGAGATCAGTGAAGCCGGGTTTACTACGCTCGAAGCCACCAATGGAAAGCTGGCGCTCGAACTGATCATCAGCAAATGGCCTGATATCGTCGTGTGCGATATCACCATGCCCGAAATGAATGGGCATCAGTTGTTCGCCGAAATTCAGATGAACCACGAGCAACTCGCCAACATTCCCTTCATCTTCCTGACAGCACTAAGTGACAAGGAAAACATGGTCAACGCGCTTAAAGCGGGAGCAGCCGATTACCTTACCAAGCCGGTTGATTTCGATTTGTTGATGGCGAAAATCCAGGGCTGCGTTGCGCGGCTGGAAAGTGATAGAAAGATGGGGCGAGCATTCTGAGGCTTGTGGTCACCAAATCGGCGTCAACCCACCGGCAAGTGACGCCGCTGTTTCCGAGGTGGCCCTGCGCGCGATCACCGGCAACTCCTAGGTGACGAGGATTATCGCCAGCCATGCCGGCGTCCGATACACAGAGTTTCCCTCAGGTCGCGATGGTGCGCCGGCAATATCTCCCGTGGAGGACCATTTATGAAACCCCCTCTCCCAACAGACCTTTACGTTGGTTCCAAGATACGCCTCCAACGCACCCTCCTTAAGATGAGTCAGACCGCGCTTGGCGAACGGCTCGGCATAACATTTCAACAGATACAGAAATACGAAAGTGGTAAGAACCGGGTCAGTCCCAGCAAGCTTCACCAAATAAGCGAGATCCTTCAGGTTCCGATATCCGTCTTCTTTCCAAACGGAGGCCGAACGGACCCAGCATCCCAAAGCGTAGAAGGATCTGACGAGTTATCGTTGTTTTTAAAGTCGGCAGAGGGGCGGGAGCTCAATCGCGCGTTCCAGCGAATTCTGGAACCGAAGTTAAGAAGAGCCGTCGTCGTCTTGGCCAAATCGATTGCCGGCGAAAATGAGATTCCATGAAATTGCAAGGGACGCCGTACTACGACAGCACGGCGTATTAACACTCCACTTATCTTGTATTCCAGAAACACCGATCTGCAAGCGTGCGCGTCGTCAGCTTAGAGAAATCCCAGTCGAAGAACGGAAAGCGGGCAGCGTTCTCGTTCGTCATGTTCTTCCCGCCACGGCCAGGAGCGGCGAGCAGAATGCCCGCCGAAATGCGAGGGTCGGAGAAATCCTCCCCATTCAACTGCGCGCCCAACAGCAGCCCGACGGTGTGACCGCCGAAGGAATGGCCGGCCGCTGCGATCCGTAAGTGATCCAGCCGGCCCGCAACCGAAGGCGCCTGACGTTCCACCTCGGGCAGTTGGTCGAGGATCGCCTTCAACTCCTCCATACGCTCACGCCAGAAGAACGGCGCACCGGGTGCGTCGACGGGCAGCCCTCCGACGCGGGAACTGGCGTGCGTCGGCTGGATCACCGCAAACCCGCGTTCCGCCCAAAACTGCGCGAGTGGAGCGTAACCGTCTTTTGACGGGATATAGTTGGAGGGGCCAAACCCGTGCGACAGCAGCACGATGGGCAGATTGCCACCGCTGGCAGGTGCAGTCAGACGCAGTTCCAGCGGCTGGCGGCCATCCATCGCAAGACGGATCGGGGTATAAGCCAACGTAAGAGTTGCGTCTGGCGTGGGAATGTGGCGAGCGAGATCGATGAGATTGTTCATTTCAAATGCCCTGTGTTCGGGGCAGGGCTCCTACTCGACGAAGTGGCCTGCTTTGCGAAACCAGGTCTGTGCATCGGCGCCGGCGGGGATTTTCATCGGCGCTTCCGGCTCCGTGACGGCACGCCAGACGGCCTCGGCCACGTCTTCCGGCCTCGTGAATTCAGTTCCCGATCGCAGCGTCGTGAGATAGTCCTGAACGAAGGCGCTATATGCTTCGGGAATATTCATTCCCATTCGGGCTACGGCATTCTTCCCGAAACCAGTCGTCGGCGCGGAGCCTGGCAGGACCAGTTTGGCACGCACACCAAACAGAGCCGCCTCCAGAGCCAGACTTTCGGTAAATGCGTTCAATGCGGCTTTGCTCGCGCTGTAGACGGACAGGGCGGGCAGCGGCTTGATCGTAACGCTGGAGCTGACGTTGACGATGACCCCTGACCTACGGATCCGCATCTGCGGAAGAACTGCTTTGGTCATGGCCATTGCGCCGAACACGTTCGTTTCAAACAGCTCGCGGACCTTCGCCATCTCGGCCCCCTCCAGCACGTTCAGCATGCCGACGCCTGCGTTGTTGACTAGAGCATCGATCGGCCCGACCGCTTCGACCGCCTTCGTGATGCTATCCGCGCTGGTGACATCCAGCCCCAGGATTTCGAGCCTGTCGTTAGCGGGGAGCAGGTCGTTGCGCGGCGTGCGCATGGTTGCAACCACGTCCCATTCTTCAGAAAGGAAAGTCCGCGCGATTGCGAGACCGAAGCCGGAAGAGCAACCGGTGATGAGTATCTTTGGCATGTGTTTGTCTCCTGGATGATTGCTGCCAAAAGATGGACGAGCATTGCCGGACTTACTATATTCGGTTGTCCGAGAATTTTTAGCAGAAGTCCGAAAATGACCGATCCAGTCGCCGAAGTTGTCTCGCTGCTCAAACCAAGTCCATCGATCGCCAAGCTGGTGACGGGCGGCGGTCAGTGGCTCGTCGAGCGGACGGAACTTGGAAGCCCCTTTTATTGCGCCGTGGTCGAAGGGCACTGCCGGATGACGATCACCGGTCGTGAGCCGATGCTTTTGACCGCCGGCGACTTCGTGCTGGTTCCGGAAATCTTCTCGTTCACAATGAGCAGCCTGGAGCCGCCGCCGCGCGGAGCGCTTGCCCAGCGCCTCGAGACCAGCCAGGGTGTCTTCCGGCTCGGAGACTCCGGTGCCCCTGCCGAAATCAAGGCGATGGTTGGTCATTGTGCCTTTGGCTCGGACGACAAGGCTCTTCTCGTCTCGCTGCTACCGGAGGTCATCCATGTTCGAGGTGAAGAGCGGTTGATGATGCTTGTCCGGATGATAAACGATGAAACGAGGGCCGAGCGTACCGCCCGTGAGATGGTGCTTCAACGGCTGTTGGAGGTGCTGTTGATCGAGGCTTTGCGATCCGCGGCAAGCACTGCGGCACCGCCCGGCCTTCTGCGCGGTATGGCCGATCCACTGCTGGCACCGACCTTGCGTCGAATCCACGCGGATCCCGGTCGCAGCATGACTGTGAAAGCACTTGCTCAGGACGCCGCCATGTCACGGTCGACCTTCTTCGATCGTTTCCGGAAAGAAGTTGGCGTGGCCCCGATGGAATACGCGACCGGCTGGCGCATGGCGCTTGCGAAGGAGTTGCTCCGCGAGGATGTCGCCACGGCGGAGATCGCACAACGCGTCGGCTACGGTTCCACAAGCGCCTTCAGCGTCGCGTTCAGTCGGCATGTGGGAATGCCGCCCGGCGCTTATTCGCGGGTAAACACTGCTGGGTAACGCTCATGCGATTGCAAAATGTGGAGCAGGCTGCTTCGGTCCCTCACCTGCCGATGTAGGCCGCCAGTTCACCAGGCGTTCCGTTGGGAAAGGCCTGCTTTAGAAAATCCAGGAAGGCAGATACACGCACGCTCAACAGACGCCGCGACGGGTAAAGCGCCCACAGCGCGATCTCGGAGCCCTCGATATCGCCCCAGTGCAGCAAAGTGCCGTCGGCCAGATCGTGACTCACCAGCGAAATCGGCATACGAGCAGCGCCTACGCCAGTTCGCACGGCATCCCGAACCATGATCAGTGACGACAGGGCGAGGATGGGCTCGATCCCGATCGTCGCGGGTCCTTCTGAAGTCACGACGTTCCAGGTCTGCCGATCACCGGCCCCGCGCACGACACCTGGCGCCGGGAGATGTGCCGCCGGCCGGGGAAGATCGGGGCTTGCCACGACAACGAGGCGATCATGCAGAAAGGGTCGACCGACAAGACTTTCGTCTGGGTCCGGATTGACCCGGATGACCAGATCATAGCCTTCCTCGATCATGTCTACGGCTCGGTCCTCGGTCGTGACTTCCAATCGCACGTCGGGATATTTAAGTGCAAAGCCCGCCGCGATCCGACCCATGGCGGTCTGCGAAAACAGCAGCGGCGCGCTGATCCGTAACCTGCCGCGCGGCTTGTCCCCGCCCGCCGCGATTGTGGCCGCCGTTTCGTCGAGCTCCGTCAGCAGAGCGGCTGTCCGCTCATGAAGCGCGCGTCCTTCCTCGGTGAGTTTCAGGTTGCGCGCGCCACGTTCGAACAGCCGAAGCTGAAGGGACGCCTCCAGTTCTGTAACCCGCCGCGACAAGGTCGCTTTGGGACGGCCGGACGCCCGCGACGCTTTGCCGAAGCCACCGTGACGCGCCACAAGGTTGAAGTCGGCAAGAGCAACCAGATCCACAATCGTTCCACCTGTGAGACGAACTGTCTAATTTCACAGTCTATTGGTTTAACAATGAACCAGTCATATTCCGGGTGTCAAGCAATACCAACCCGGAGAAAATCCCATGACCATTCTCGTTACCGGCGCCACCGGCAATATCGGCGGCCAAGTCATCCAGCACCTTGTCGACCGCGGCGCTGATGTCCGCGCTCTCGTCCGCGACCCTTCCAGGGCCAATTTTCCGGTAGAGGTTGCCGTCGCCAAAGGTGACTTCCTCGACGTCGACTCCCTGCGCACTGCCTTCGACGGTGTGTCGACGCTCTTCCTGCTGAATGCTGTCGCGCCAGACGAGTTCACCCAGGCTTTGATCGCCCTCAACGTTGCCCGCTCGGCCGGCATCGAACGGATCGTCTACCTGTCGGTCATTCACCCGGACGTCTACGTGAACGTGCCGCACTTCGCCGGCAAATTTGGCGTCGAACGGATGATCGAGCAGATGGGCTTTCACGCCACCATCCTGCGTCCGGCCTACTTCATCCAGAACGATGTGACGATCAAGGACGTCATCAGTGGCTATGGTGTCTATCCGATGCCGGTCGGCGACAAGGGGCTTGCGATGATCGACGCGCGCGACATCGCAGAGATTGCAGCTCTTGAATTGCTGCGTCGCGAACAGGCTGCACAGCCGCTCCCGATCAAACGCATCAACCTCGTCGGTCCCGACACACTGACCGGAACCGATATCGCTGCCATCTGGTCGGACGCGCTCGCCCGCCCGATCAACTACGGCGGTGGCGATACCCAAGCCTTCGAGCAAAACCTCAAGCAGTTCATGCCGGCCTGGATGGCCTACGACATGCGCATGATGGGCGAGCGTTTCCTGACGGACGGAATGCTGCCTGAGGGCGGTGACGTCGAGCGTCTGACGACACTTCTCGGCCGGCCGCTCCGCTCCTATCGCGATTTCGCCTCGGAAACCGTGGCCGCTGCCTGAGGCAAGCAGTCGCGCATCCCAAACAAGGAACACTGTCATGATTTACTCAACGGCTACCGTCCCGGTGAACCCGGAAGGCGAAACAAAACTCACCCGGGATCAGGTCTGGAAGGGCCTGGAACTGAAGGCGCGCGATGCTCGCCTGTTTCTCCCACCCGGTCTTTGCACCCGCTGCGACGTCGTGGAGGAAAGCGCTACCCACTTTGTGCGCGAAGCCACGATCGCTGGGTCTGACATTCGCGAGATCATCACGCTCGAACCGCAGAGCAAGGTCACCTTCTTCCAGGCCACTGGACCTCGCGAAGGGGCTATCATCAATGAACTGTTCGAGGACGAAGGCGGCGCCCTGCAGCTGAAATTCTACTGCTACATCGGCCTGCGCGGCAAGGCACCGAATGGTCCCGAGGAACTGGCGGAGCAGACGCAGTTCGACAGCGACAAGGGCTACAAGTCGGCCCTGCTGTCAACGCTGAAGCGGACCCGCGAACTGCTCGCAGAGGGCAGACTCTGATCGCCGCCAGCAACAAGCACACCAGCAACAAACCTAACAGGCGGCCTCTTGAGAGGCGCCCTGTCTTTCAAGAGGACCGAAACCATGTCCATCACTGAAACACATCTCGCCGCCGCACCGAAGATTTTGGTTCTCGGCGCCACCGGGCCGACCGGCCGCCATATCGTCAGCCAGGCTGTAAGCCGCGGCTATGACGTCACCCTGCTGGTGCGCTCGCCGGAGAAGGCCGCAGACATGAACGGAGCGAAGATCATCGCTGGAGATGCCCGCGACGAGAAGGCGCTGCGTCAGGCAGTCAAGGGGCGCGATGCCGTGATCAGCGCGCTCGGCACACCAGCGAGTCCATTTCGCGAGGTCACGCTTCTTTCGACCGCGACCCGAGCGCTTGTCGGTGCCATGAAAGCAGAGCGCGTCTCGCGTCTCGTCGCCATCACCGGTATGGGCGCTGGCGACAGTGCAGGGCACGGCGGTTTCCTCTTCGACAAGCTGATCTTCCCTCTGCTTTTGCGCAAGGTCTACGCCGACAAGAACCGGCAGGAAGCCGTCATTAAGGACAGCGGGCTCGACTGGACCATCGTCCGTCCGTCGGTTCTCAACAACAAGCCGGGGGGCAAGGCGGTCCGGACACTCACGGACCTGAGTGACTTCAATGGCGGCTCGATCTCGCGGGAAGACGTAGCGACCTTCATACTCGATCAGGTTAGCGGTGTGACCTGGCTGCGCGGATCAGCGTTGATTACCTGGTGATGCGACACTGCATTGCCGTCGCCAAGTTGAAGGCGTCTCGTCACCTCGCGAGTTTCAGCCGGCATCCGGTATGCACGCCTTTACGAGAGCGGCGACGCAGCAGAAGATGGCGAAAGTCGTGCATCGAAGTCTGTCTAATCGGCTTCAGTGACCCCAGTATGAGTCAAAACTATGCGCCGATCAACACAGGCCGCGGGATCAATCTCCGGCTAACGGAGGCTATGGCGCGAACGAGCACTGCGTGATGCTATTTGGCTAAACACCAAACGGAAAACGGGTCAAATCCTGCTGGAATTTAACAGGTGAGAGTTGTCCAGCCGTTGTGGAAATTTGCCGATGGCATACCCTCACCCATTATAAGTTCGGGGTCAGCAACCTCGGTGATGACAAGCTTTAGAACACTGCAGTCGTCGTGCTCTCCATTCGCCTCGACTTTGCGGCCATCGATCACGGCAAGCTGCTCGTGTGCTGAAAGTTCGGCCCAGAAGCCATCCGTGGAGATTAAATAGACGCTGGGCAAGCTGTCCGTTTCGAGGATTTCAGGTGTCATATGCTCACGGGAACGAAAGCTCTTGCTGAGGAGATGTCTGGCCGATATTTTCGATAGCTCGTCAATTGGAACTTCGGCAAGGACATTGGCGAGCGTGTGAGGGCGAGTTTGCCGCCGAATTCGATCGCCTGGGGCGATCTCGCCCAGAAAACAGTCGCCGGCATGGACAACGGCCGTTCGGCCTCCTGCGGCTACATGTACGATAATAAAACTGGCCGCCCCCCGAGGGAAACGGCCCTGCAAATCCGCATGGATTCCGCGCAGCTGTCTCGTGAGTACATCGGGATCCAGCGCTTCCTCTAGGCCGCAGAACCAGACGACCATCTCCCGGACGATCGCGCCCGCGTATTCGCCATTGTTCGCGCCTGCGGTAGAGCCATCGACGACTATGCCCATCACGCCGCTGGTATTTGTGCCAAGCCCTGCATGGTCACGATTGTCTGCGGTTTTGGTGCCTTTTCGGCTATACCAGTTTGCTTCAATGCGCATGGGCGCCAGCGTCTGCGCAGTGGCTTATGGCAACATAGCGCTCGCGCACGATAGCTACGCGGCCGGGCTGCCCACGCAAATTTCCCTCGAGGAAATCGTCGAAGTCGCGATGCTTGAGTAGCGCCTGGAATTGGTCAGCCATGTATGTCCTGACGTCGAGATCGGCATTCGCCAACTCCTGACCAAGTTCCTCTCTCCCATCAACCACGAGAAGTATGTCTTCGGCATCCCGGCTGGAATATGCGCTGCTCGACACATTGGCGAGACCACCGCCATGCGTGATCGCTCTGCCTGCTCGACATGACATTTGTGTTGCCCTTGCCGTTGCAATCCTGTGTGTCAAGGCGCTGGGGTGGCGACCTCCACGGCTTGAAGCCGACATTTGTGACCGACCCTGAACTTGGAACCTGAGTCAGGGACTTAGAAACCGTACATCGCGATGACGAGTGCGAAAGCGATGACGAACAAAATGCCGACAAACGTCATAGCGCTTACGATGAAGGAGGCCGCGATCGGATAGACGTTGCGCCATGCAAGCGTGGCCGCGGCGATTGCGACGATGGGCGGTGCGCCGAAGTAGACCGGGGTCAGTTTGCTGTCGCCGTAAAAGTCGAGTCCCTGTTCAAACACGGACGGCAGTGTCGAAAGCCAGCCCAGCATGATGCTGCCGGCTACTGCAAGGGTAGCGCCGCGAAGATCGCGCTGAACGGCCAGCATGAAAGCAATGACGGCGGCAACCGCCTGGAGCCCGCCCATCGTGGCCTCGGTCCATCCACCGAGTCCGGAGGCCGGGGTCGACACACCCATGAACGGGTACGCCACGGCCGAGAGACCAAAATAAACCTGCAGCACAGCCGTGAGAATCAGCAGTGGCCATGCCGCCTTTGCCGCCAAAGAATTGTTCTCATGCTTTTCGCGCGCCATTTTCCGTTCCTGAAGCTCGGATTATCTCGGCCATGCACCAGCCTGATCCCAGGCTGTTTATGAAAACGGCTCCAAGTACGGAAATGTCTGCCTGGAAGAGGTGTTTTGCAATCCCACCACGCAAACGACACGTCGGGGCGATATGCGGAAATCATTTCCGTTTTGAGGGCGCATTGCCGCCCGGCGGCATTGGCAATCGGTCGGTGGTGTCTCTGATCGCATTTCTGCTAAAGCTGGGAAGAAAATCGCCCGCGATGTCACCAACTGCCGAAGTGTGAAAGGCGCAACGGGCTGATGGGCCTCTCGTTCGTCGCGTCAGGCCACCACGGAAAGCAAAGATATACCCGTCGCCTTGTCCTGGTCACCCTGCCGGGTGGTGATATCAAGTCTGTTAACCGCACCTTCAGGCGTCTCGCCAAACGCCGTGTGGTGAGAAGTGACAATGCAAGTTCATCTAGCCGGCAGCGTCGAAGCTGACACCCATTTCATTGAGTTTGCGCCATCTGACGGTGCACCTGTAACTCCTGAGTCGGCACACACCAAGAGGAATTCATCAGGCAGACGTAAGGCATTCTCGATAAGAAGCTTGGCTCCGCCCGCTGACAGGTTGCGGATCGTGCAGTTGATCGAGGACGATCCGTTGTTAAACATGATGCGTCCGCTCTTGAGAGCCCTTGTCCTTGGTAAATCGCGTTTCTCCGTCAATTTCAGGATCTCCGGTTCCGGTTGGAGGCACTCGGTTTCGACTTCGAGCCTCGTATGTTTGACCCGTAATGTCAGAGTGTTTGGGCAAAGAAGTTCCCACCCAAGGTGACTCGCTTGTTATGGGCTATTCTATTGGTGCTTAAGCATCTCCTCTATTGCCACTAGCTCAATTGACTTGCCGAAACGATAACCTTGAATTTCGTCGCACCGGCTCTCGCTTAGGAAGGCGAGTTGTTCATACCGAGCATTCCGGCCAAGTTGTGCGTGACGCGATGGGCCAGATCGAGACTTCGTCGCGCGAGATGCGCTCCGTCACGCAAAACGCTTGTCCATAAAGCTCCCGCACTAACCGCTCACAGAGCCCATTCAACACCTGCGGCCCTCGTGTCCGCTACGGTTGCGGAGAACCCCAAGCTTTTCCTCATCGAATTCGCTAAGCCGCGTAGGCTTGTGCGTCGTCGGCTCGGAACATCCCCGCCAGATTGAGAAAGCAGATCATGCTGTTGTCATGCGTGATGATGCCGTCGGAAAAACTCCGATCAATGGAAATGCCCACGTCCGGGATTGCTTGGATCTGGCTTCCCTTGACGGACAAAATGTCGGAAACCTGATCAACCAGTAATCCCACAACCATTGTATGGATCTCCGCTACCACAATAGCACTCCGTTCGGTTGGGGTAGTCGGCGCCATTCCGAGCTTGCTCGCCAGATCGATAACCGGGATCACTACCCCGCGAAGATTCATCACGCCGAGCATTTCGCGAGGAGAGCGCGGAACCGGAGTGGAGGGCGACCACCCGCGAATCTCGCGGATAGCCTTTGTCATGACGCAGAATTCCTGGCCCTGTAACCGGAAGGCGATGATTTCTATCTGATCATTGTCGAGACCGATCAATCGCTCACTCTGCGCCATCAAAACTCCTCCCAGCTGTCGCCGCTTTTCAGTGCAGCGTTACCGTTGAACGCTTGGGCTACTTTGGCCGTCATGTGGCGAACGGGTGATGCGACGGGTCGCGACTGCTGGTTGGCGGGAGCCGGTGCGGCCCGATGGATCACGGCCGTAGTTCCGATGTTGAACTGACCAATGAGTTCAAACAATTGAGCTGCTTCTTTTGAAAGACTGTGGGCCGCCGCACTTGTTTCCTCGACCATTGCGGCATTTTGTTGCGTGCCTTGGTCGATTGTGTTGACGGCTGTGTTGATTTCCTTCAGGCCAGTTGCCTGCTCCTTGGAGGCTTCAACAATAGCGCCGACATTGCCATCCACCTGTACAACCTGCGTTACGATTTGCAGCAGCGCCTTCCCGGTGTCGCCGACCAGCACAACTCCGCTTTTTACATGCTCGTTCGATGTTTTGATCAGTTCCTTGATTTCTTTTGCCGCCTTGGCCGATCGCTGCGCAAGCTCACGAACTTCTTGTGCGACAACGGCAAAGCCTTTGCCGGCATCTCCGGCACGCGCCGCTTCCACGCCGGCGTTGAGAGCCAGGAGGTTGGTCTGGAAAGCGATCTCATCAATGACGCCGATGATGTTGGCGATCTCGCCCGCTGACTTTTCGATTTTTCCCATGGCTTCGACCGCTTGGCCGACGATGTTTCCTGAGTGCTCGGCATTTTCCTTGGTCTTGCGGACAAGCTGGCCCGCCTCTTGGGCGCGCTGACTAGAGTCAGCCACAGTTGTGGTGATTTCCTCAAGCGCGGCGGCGGTTTCCTCGACGGAAGCGGCCTGCTGTTCAGTCCGTTTGGAGAGGTCATTCGAAGCCGACTGAATCTGTTGCGACGAAGCGGCAATGGCGCCAGCGTTCTGGGTGATCGTCTGCAGTGTGGTTCGGAGCTTGGAGGAGGCCTCGTTGAAATCCTCTCGCAACTTCTCGAGCGAAGGCAGGAAAGGAGTGGCGAGGGTCTGCGTTAGGTCGCCTTCCGACAAGGCCTTGAGGGACCTTGCGAGTTGATCGACGTTGCCCACGCGCGTCGTGACATCGGTCGCGAACTTCACGACCTTGAATACCTTGCCGTTCATGTCAAAGATGGGATTGTAGGAGGCTTGGATATAGGCCTTCTTACCACCCTTGCCGACCCGCATGAACTCGTCCGCAATGAATTCACCGCCAGCAAGTCTCGTCCAGAAGCGGCGATATTCTTCGCTGTTCGTAAAGCCCGGTTCGCAGAACATCGAGTGGTGCTTGCCCTGGACCTCTGAAAGCTGATAGCCGAGTGTGTCGAGGAAGTTCTCGTTTGCGGTAAGGATGTCGCCCTTCGGCGTGAACTCGATCACCGCCTGAGCACGCGAGATCGCGTCCAGCTTACCAGCGTCCTCAGCGCTTTTCAGTTTCTGTTCTGTAATGTCGGTCGCGAATTTTACGACCTTGTAGGGCTTGCCACCGCGGAACACCGGATTGTAGGAGGCCTCGATCCAGACTTCCTTGCCGCCCTTGCCAATCCGCTTGTACTGGCGGCGGTCAAACTCCCCACGCGCGAGCTTGGCCCAGAACTCCCTGTAGTCTGCGGTTGCGGCTTCGGCCGGATCGACAAAAAGACGATGGTGCTGGCCTGCGATTTCGGACAGCTGATAACCGAGCGCCTGACAAAAGTTCTCATTCGCGGTGATGATCGTACCATCGAGTTCTAACTCGATGATCGCCTGCGACTTTCTCATCGCTTCGAGAACGGCCTTTGCGTCAGCCCCGGCGCCAAATCCTAGCATGCATTCCTCCCAAATTTCTGCTTCAACGGACAAGAGAAGTTACGGCAGAAAGCCACATGTGACCTTCATTCTTGATAGTGCAAATTCTGGGGATAAGGGGTTTATAGTATGTAAATATTCTAATAGAACGCAGTAAAGTTTGCGCATTTGCGACGTTTCTTGGAGCCAATCAAAATACCGCATATCTTTAAAAGAAATTACTCAAGATTTATGCAACCCAAGATACATATAAAATGCCTATGGAACGACAGGAAGAATTACAGCTACAGTTTAGGGAACCGAACCCGAAGGCCGAAATTCATACGACCAGGGGCTGGTGCGGCGTTTCGGTACAGTTATCCCGATTGTGGCTGCCCGCCGAATATCAATTCAAATGAGTACGAAGCTCTTTGATCGCTATGACAGCAAGGTGTCCTTTGGACAGAAACGCGTTCCCGTGGACCGACATCATCTTCCCGAACGGCTCGACTTTGCAGATCGGCGGTATGTCGGGGACGGATGCGCAAGGGTATGGCGGTTTCAACGACAAGGTCAACAATCACACTTTGAAAACTTCCAGCTCGGCGGCTGATTGCCCTGATCGGGACGGGTATCGACATGGCTGTTCCAGAAAGTTCGACGCTCGCGACCCAGGACACTGCCTCGGATGCGGCGCGGCGGAGTAGCGGATCGTACCATCCAACGGAACCTGGACGTTCAACCGATCCTCGAGATCCACCCTAGTTAAAAGTTCAATGTCCTTCTCGATCAAGACATTATTTTCCCGGTCGCTTACAATGGCTGACCGCGGGTAACAGCCGAAGCAATTCTTAGTAGGTGACGCAGGTTCGTGTTGCTTCCAGGCACCCAATCAAAGCTCTCCAGCTCGAATGCCCCTACGTAGGGCGGATACGAACTGCGCGTCTTCAAACTCTGCTTCAGCCATTGTCTGGAGTTCCCGCGGCAGGAAAGTCGCCATGCCGGAAATGACAATCCGACCACCTAGCGAGATTCCCTTTGCGAGAGCAACCGACAGGCCGCACCGTTTTCTCAAAACATTCTCCGGGACCGCAGGATCCGAGCACGCGCGTCGGAAGGTAACGCCACATCTTGCGTTTAAAAAGTCGTCATGTCCAACCGAAGTAAACCCGTCCAGCCGTTGCTCGAGTGCCTGCGGGGCGCGATTCACCTAACCAGCAATTTTCTGGCGGGGTGTTTGTTCCTGGTGACCGGCGGCAAAGCGGGTGATCAAGCCTACCACTTTTCTGGGGCTGAAGACGTCATCGAGTACAAGATGGGCGGCGCCGAACAGCGCGCTGTCTTTCTGCGGGTCAGCTAGGACAATCTGCAATTCACGCGTGGCAAGAGGCAAGCATCGCTGATAAACGAGTTCACGAATCCCCGAAAGCAGGAAGTCGCCGGCCTTGGCCAGCGTTCCACCCACAACGATCAGACTGGGATTAAGGATGCTGACCACGTCGGAGGCAACTTCGCCGATTGTCCTGCCTGCCTCACGCAGCA
Organism: Rhizobium herbae; assembly: GCF_017873135.1. Lineage (GTDB taxonomy): Bacteria > Pseudomonadota > Alphaproteobacteria > Rhizobiales > Rhizobiaceae > Pararhizobium > Pararhizobium herbae. Next base: position 108,913 of record NZ_JAGGJV010000013.1, read on the forward strand.
GCATGATCGCCTCGGGTTTCTGGTTATCGACGAGGTCGATGACATCCCTTGCGCTTTCCGCTGCGAAACCTCTTTTTGAAAGGTCGCGGGCAATCGCCCAGCCGCCCGCGCGAGCTTCCACACAGCCGAGTTTGCCGCAGCGGCAGAGCGGCGGCTCGTCGGAACTGAACTGAATATGTCCTATATCCCCGGCGGCTCCCTGCGCGCCCCGGAAAATCCTGCCGCCGGTGACAATACCGCTACCAATGCCTGTTCCCGCCTTTATGAAGAACATGTCCTCCACGTCTGGGAAATTGTGCCTATGCTCGTAGATGGTCATCAGATTCACGTCGTTTTCGACGTAGATTGGCGCCTCGTATCGAGCGCCAAGCCAAGCGATGATGTCGAACTCGTCCCAGCCGTGAAGCACCGAGGGGCCGACGACGCGGCCGCGTTTGAAATCCACCGGTGTTGGAAGGCTGAGGCTGACGCCCAGCAGGAAGCCATGACTTTCCCGTGTCTTCGCCGCCAGCGCATCGAAAGCGTTGGCGATTTGGGAAAGGGTAACCGCCGCGCCATCTGAAGCCCCGAATGGGATCGTGCTTTGCACGATGATGGCCGGCTCCATATCCATTGCCGCGAGATGAACATGCGTTTCGCCGATGTTGGCGACAAGCATGAAGCCTGCGCTTTCATTGATTGCAAGGACGCGCGTCGGCCGCCCGCCGCTGGGCAAGGTGCGTTCCGTTTCGCGGACGAGCCCTGAAGCAAGGAGCGCGTTCAGGCGCTGGGTTACGGTCACACGCGATAGCCCTGATGCATCCAAAATTGCCGAACGGGACGTGGCTGCCCTGGTAGCGATCAGCGAAAGAATGTCACCCGTATTCGTGAGGGCCGTTTCCAGCGTTTCCTCATCTTTCGCCATGCTTCAAAACTCCTTTTCTGAAACAGACTTAGCGCCAACTCTGACAGGATTAAAGAGACATTTTCCAAAGTCCAATTAATCTTTTGTACAAAATCATCCATAAAGATATTGACTTATGAACATATACGATCTTAAATGAAGCCAACCACGGAGGGCGGTTGGGACGAACGGCATTGTGGCGCCGCTGTTTCTGCAGACTTTCGTCCTCTGGGTCAGGGATGAGGCGGAAGTATTAAATGTTGCAAAATCAAGACATCACAATCAGACAGGCGGATTTGGCAAACGCCATTCGGGCCCTGTCCATGGACGCGGTGCAGAACGCCAATTCCGGGCATCCGGGCATGCCGATGGGGATGGCAGAAATCGCGGTTGCTCTTTGGCACCGGCACCTCAAGCACAATCCCGCCAATCCTGCCTGGGCGAACCGTGACCGTTTCGTGCTCAGCAACGGGCATGGATCCATGCTGATTTACAGCTTGCTGCATTTGACCGGATACGAGATTTCAATCGAGGACTTGCGCCAGTTTCGCCGGCTTCACAGCAAGACCCCTGGGCATCCGGAGCGCGGCTATACGCCAGGCGTGGAGACGACAACCGGCCCGTTGGGTCAAGGGATCGCCAATGCAGTGGGCATGGCAATCGCGGAGAAAACGCTCGCGGTTCGCTTCAATCGTCCGGAATACGATATCGTCGACCACCACACCTATGCATTCGTCGGTGACGGATGCCTCATGGAGGGCATTTCCCATGAGGCATGTTCGCTCGCCGGCACGCTCGGCCTTGGCAAGCTGATCGTCCTTTACGACGACAACGGCATTTCGATCGACGGACATGTCGAAGGGTGGTTTTCCGACGATACACCGAAGCGTTTCGAGGCCTATGGCTGGCAGGTTATTCCTGATATTGACGGACACGATATCGATGCTGTCGATCGGGCCATTGCTGAAGCAAAGGCGGATATAAGCCGTCCGACGATTATCTGCTGCAAGACGGTGATCGGCAAGGGCGCACCCACCAAAGCAGGAAGCCATGAAAGCCATGGATCTCCGCTAGGTTCAGAGGAAATCGCCCATGCGCGCCTCGAACTGAACTGGCAGCATGCGCCCTTTCACGTTCCTACTGAAATCTCGGAAGCTTGGAACGCTCGCGCTAAAGGCGAGCAGTCGCAAGCGGACTGGTCGCAGCAATTCGAAGCCTACCGCTCGGTCTATCCAAACGAGGCATCGGAGTTCGAGCGACGTATGGCAGGAAAGCTCCCGCATGATTTTGATGAGAAGGCGCGGGACTTCGTCGCCCAGACCGCAGAAAAAGCTGAGAACATAGCCACCCGCAAGGCAAGCCAGAACGCGGTTCAGACTTTCGCCGGTGTCCTTCCGGAAATCATCGGCGGCTCTGCCGATCTGGCAAGTTCGAACCTGACCTTGTGGAACGGGATCGAGCCCGTCACGGCGACGGCCGGCGGCAACTACATCTATTACGGCGTTCGCGAGTTCGGCATGGCAGCGATCATGAACGGTCTAGTCGCCCATGGCGGCGTTCGAGCTTTCGGCGGCACCTATGTCATGTTCTCCGAATATGCGCGCAACGCGATGCGAATGGCTGCGCTGATGAAGCTCGGCACGATCTACGTGCTCACGCATGATTCGATCGCGCTGGGCCAGGACGGTCCAACCCATCAGCCGATCGAACAACTCGCGACCCTGCGGCTGATGCCGAACATGGATGTGTGGCGCCCCTGCGACAGTGTCGAGACCGCCGTTGCCTGGCAAGTGGCACTCGAACAGGCGGCAACACCGACAGTGCTGGCGCTCAGCCGGCAGAACCTTTCATTTCAGCCTCGTGACAACGAGCAATTGGCATCGATCCGCAAGGGTGGATACATCTTGCGACGGGAACAAGGGCAACTCCAGGCAGTGATCATTGCCACCGGTTCGGAAGTCGGACTCGCGACCGAGGCATACGAAATCCTCGCGGAACAAGGCGTTCATGTCCGTGTCGTCTCGATGCCATCAACCTTTGCTTTCGATCGCCAGGACCGGAACTACCAGCAACAGGTCCTGCCCGAAGGCGTGCCGCGCATCTCCGTCGAGGCAGGCGTGACGGATTATTGGTGGAAATATGTTGGCCTTGAGGGAGCTTGTCTGGGCATCGATACTTTCGGCGAGTCCGCTGCGCCCGACGTGCTATTCGAGCACTTCAAGCTGACCACCGCATCCGTCGTGAATGCGGTCAGAGAGCTGACTGCTCATGGGGCCGGGGAGCAATAGCGCCATGACCAGCTCCTACATCATCGGGTTGGACTACGGTTCTGAATCCGCCCGCGGCGTCTTGATTGACGTCGTCACCAGCGAACCGGTCGCCAGTCATACCCACAACTACCGCAACGGCATCATGACCCGTGCACTTCCCGATGGCACGCCTTTGGCCCGGGCCTGGGCCTTGCAGAATGCGGCGGACTATACGGAAGCTGCCGAGGATATCCTGGCGACACTCGGTCGCGGGAAAACCGTCCTGTCGATCGGCGTCGGCTTTACCGCGAGCTCCCCGATGCCCGCTACTCAGAATGGTGTTGCGCTGTCGCAGCTCCATCCGGGCGATCCGCATGCTTACGTGAAGCTCTGGAAACATGGCGCCGCTCAACCCTATGCGGACACCATCAACAGCAGGGGCGGCCTCTTCCTCGACAATTTCGGTGGCAAACTTTCAGGAGAATGGCTTTTGGCAAAGGCGGCCCAGATCGCCGACGAGGCGCCTGCCACCTGGGATAAGACAGATCGATTCATCGAGGCCGGCGATTGGCTCGTTTGGCAACTGACCGGCAACGAAGCCCGCAGCCTCGGTTTCGCAGCTTACAAAGCGCAGCATTCCGAAGTTAGCGGTTATCCGCAGGGTATCGTGCCCGGCCTCTCCCAAAAGCTGTCGCCCCCGCTCCGTGTCGGCTCGGCCGCGGGCCAGCTGTCGAATGCATGGCGCGAGCGCACCGGCATCGAGGGCGACGCGATCGTTGCTGTCGCGGTGATTGATTCCCACGTTGTTCTGCCGGCGATCGACGCTGTGTCCAGCGGCTGTCTGGTCGGCGCCCTTGGCACCTCGGCCGCCTATCTGTTCCTGAACGAGAATTTTCGTCCACTACCGCCCGGCATAGAGGGCGTGGCAAGAGACGGGTCGGTCCGGGACCTTTGGTGCTATGAAGCGGGGCAGGCGAGTTTCGGCGATACGCTCGCCTGGTTTATCAAAGCCTTTCCGAGGGGCGACACGCCTGCTGAGAGCTTTCGCCTCTACAACAACGAGGCGGCCAACATTGAACCCGGCGCCAATCACCTGGTCGCCGTAGACTGGTGGAACGGAAACCGTGTTCCGCTCGCGGATTCGGGTCTCAGCGGTCTTCTGCTCGGCCTGACAATGGAGACGACCGCAGTCGGCATATACAGGGCACTGGTGGAGTCCCTGTGTTACGGGGCCAAGACGGTGGTCGATCTCTTCGAGGCCGGAGATTTCACCATCCACCGCATCCTGATGACAAGCGGCCTGGCGCAGAATAACCCGCTTCTTGTGCAGATCATGGCTGACGTGATGGAGCGCACCATCGAGGTGCCGGAGATCGCCAATCCGACCGCAGTCGGTGCCGCCATTCATGGCGCGGTCGCTGCCGGACTGGTTCTGAGCTACCCAGATGGCGCTGCCCGCTTCGGCGCCCGCACGTTCAAACCCTATAGGCCGCGTATGGAGAATGCCGCCGTCTATCGTGCTCTTTATAGAACCTACCGGGATCTGTGCGCCAGCGACGCCATGCGCGACGCCATGCATAGCCTCACTGAAATCGCAACGGCGCCTGCGGTACGAGCCGAGCCCACTGCGGCTGAAGGAAGACCAGTGGCGTGACGCGCAAGGAAGAAAATGCAGGACGGGCGGAAGCGCGATCAACATTGCTGCAGGAAACACTCAAGCCAATCTACGTGGATTGGCATACTGCCGATGCAGGGTGAAGACGTGAAATACAATATGTATAAAAATATACATTAATACAGATATTATGTTTGACTTTATGCAAAAGTAATATCAAAATCAGCCGTGCCTTGGAGGATTAAGGCATAAAACGTTCGCCAACTGTGACAACCATCTCTGGGAGGGGTAGAAAATGACTACAATTAAGCTGCTGAAATCAGCGTCCTTCGGTCTTGCCGCCTGCGCCGTATCGTTCGCTTTCACAGGCCAGGCGTCTGCGGAAGACGTCATCGTCGGCCTCGTCACCAAGACGGAGGTCAACCCGTTCTTCGTGAAGATGCGCCAGGCGGCCGAAGCCCAGGCCAAGGAGAAGGGTGCCAAACTGATCGCGCGCGCCGGCAAGTTCGACGGAGACAACGAGGGGCAGGTCGCTGCGATCGAGGATTTGATCAGCGCCGGTGCCAAAGGCATTCTACTCACGCCGAACAATTCGAGCGGCATGTTGAACATTATCAAGAAGGCCCGCGACGCTGGCGTTCTTGTCATCGCACTCGACACTGCAACGGATCCCGCGGACGCAGTTGACGCAACCTTCGCGACTGACAATTTCGAGGCTGGGGTCCAGCAGGGCGCCTATGCCCGCAAGGCGCTGGGCGACAAGACACCGATCGTCGCCATGCTTGATGGCACGCCCGGCGGCACGGTCGACACCTTCCGGCACGATGGTTATCTGAAGGGCTTCGGCATTGCAGAGGGCGATCCGGCGATCGCAGGTGCCGCCATCACCAACGGCGCGCAGGACAAGGGCCAGATCGGCATGGAGAATCTGCTTTCCAAGAATGGCGACATCAACGCGGTCTACACGATCAATGAACCGGCCGCGGCCGGCGCCTATGCCGCGTTGAAATCCTTCGGCAAGGAGGCCGACGTCATGCTGACCTCCATCGATGGTGGCTGCGCCGGAGTGCGGGACGTCAAGGATGGCAAGATCGCAGCGACTGTTATGCAGTTCCCCTACAAGATGGCGGCGATGGGCGTCGATGCGGTGGTTGAATACGCCGCGACCGGCAAGAAACCGAGCGGTTTCGTCAACACCGGCTCCTTCCTGATCACCGACAAGCCGGTGGACGGGATCGAATCCAAGGATACAGCCTGGGGTCTGAAGAATTGCTGGGGTGACTGACAGAGTTCTCCCGGCGGGGGCCATTTCGGAATTCGCAGCGCTGCCTGACCATCATGCAACGCAGCTTCGGAATGGCCCCGGTCGGGCGCCGGTGTCGCCACGGCTGTTACCCTCAAATACTTTGTGAGTCTCAAATGAGCGCAGTTCCCGTTTCGCCGCCCGAAAAGACGTCCGGGGTCATGGCGAAGATCATCGGCGTGCCATCCGCCGGCCCCTTGTTGGTATTGCTGGCATTCGGCCTGATTTTCGCGATCACCAACCCGCGATTTCTTGCCACCCACAACCTTTCGATTATCCTGCAGCAAACGGTGATCATCGGAACCTTGGCCATCGGGCAGACCCTCGTCATTCTGACTGCCGGAATCGACCTGGCAGTGGGAGCGATCTGCGTTCTCGGCACGATCATCGCCGGAAAGCTCGTGACGAGCGGCTACGATCCCGCGCTTTCCATGGCTTTTTCTGTCCTTGTCTGCACTGCGGCGGGATTTGCCGCCGGTGGCCTTATCAGCGGGTTACGGCTGCCGCCGTTCATCGTCACGCTCGGTATTCTCGGAATTCTAACTGCTGCGTTGCGGCTGATCTCCGCCGGCGGTGCCTTTCCGGTACGCGACGAATTTCTCGGATGGACCGGAAACACGCTTCGTCTCGGCGGATTCATCGTGACATACGGCGTTCTTTTGATGTTCGTTCTGTATGCACTCGTCTGGTACCTCCTTAACGAAACCAAATGGGGGCGACACGTCTACGCCATCGGCAACAGCCCCGAAGCGGCAAGGCTCGTTGGCATTCCCGTGCGCCGCCATCTTCTGTCGGTCTATCTCCTCGCGGGCTTTATCTACGGCATAGGAGCCTGGCTGGCGCTCGGGCGTATTCCGAACGCTGACCCAAATGCACTTCAAACCGCAAACCTCGATTCCATCACGGCGGTGGTAATCGGTGGGACCAGCCTCTTTGGCGGACGTGGCGGACTGATCGGGACCTTGATCGGGGCCCTCATCGTTGGCGTCCTTCGCAATGGACTGACGTTGGCCGGCATCGATCCGCTCTGGCAGGATCTCGTCACCGGCATCCTTGTCATCGTCGCGGTCGCGCTCGACCAGCTTTCGCGAAGGAAAGGCTGATGAAGACTCCAGCTCCCTTACAGCCCATCCCTTCGGATTCAGCCGGCATTGTACTTGAAGCCCGTAACGTGGTTAAGCGCTATGGCCATATGACCGCGCTCGACGGCGTCGATTTCGAACTCAGGGCGGGCGAAATCCTGGCCGTCGTCGGCGATAACGGCGCGGGCAAAAGTACCCTCATCAAGGCCCTAACGGGTGCCGTTCATCCCGACGGCGGCGAGATCCTGCTCGATGGCGAGCCCGTGCACTTCAAGGGGCCGCTCGATGCGCGGCACCGCGGCATAGAGACTGTCTATCAGGACCTTGCGGTCGCCCCGGCGCTCGATATTGCCAGCAATCTCTTCCTCGGACGAGAACTGCGCCGGCCCGGTATCATGGGCAGTGTCTTCCGCCGTCTCGACAAGAAGCGCATGCGCCAAGAGGCAGAGCGTAGCATGGCGGAACTGAAATTCCGCCTGCCGTCGATCACCAACGCGGTTGAGGCCCTGTCGGGCGGCCAACGTCAAGGCGTCGCCGTTGCCCGTGCCGCCCTGTTTGCCAGGAAACTGGTGATTATGGATGAGCCGACCGCAGCGCTCGGCGTTCGCGAGACAGGCCAGGTTCTCGAACTGATCCGGGCCATCCGCGACCGGGGACTGCCGGTGGTACTGATCAGCCACAACATGCCCAACGTTTTCGAACTCGCCGATCGCATCCACATCATGCGGCTTGGCCGTCGCGCCGCCGTTGTCAGTCCGAAAACGCATTCGATGGGCGATGTGGTCGCCATAATGACCGGAGCGACAAGGGTCGAGGAGGCGCGCGACCCGGGTGTCTAATCATTGATCGGACGGAAATAACCGGACGGAGATCGCCTCCTCCGGTCAACACGGGAGGAAAATTAAAATGACGAAGAAAGCAACATTTGGCTTTTTTGCTCTGGCACTGTGCCTTGGCGGTGCATTGCCGTCCGCCTCCACGGCGGCAGACAAGCCAAAAATATTGGTGATCTACCCGTATCTCGGCGACCAATCCTTCGTCCGAATGCATCAGGCATCGGAAACCGAAGCAACGAAATTCCCCGAGATCCAGATCGACATCGTCGCCGGCCCAGACCGCACCAATGCGAATTACTTCATTACCGCAATCGAAAAGGCGATGACCGAAGGCTACAACGTGATCGCCATCAATCACGGGGGGGCAGCGGCGCAACTTTATCCTGCCTTGAAGAAGGCTGAAGCCGAGGGCATCAAGGTGGTGGGCTTCGACACGGGCCTTCCGGAGCTCAAGGGCCATGCCTCGGATGTGCTCTACGACATTCCCGGAGCGTCGGGCAAAGCGGGCGAACTTTTCGCCGGTATCGTTCCGGATGGCGCCAAGATTGGAATCATTCGCTGCCTGCTTGGCAACCCGGACACCGATGCATTCATCAACGGGTTCAAGAAGGCGACGGAAGACAAAAAATACAACGTGGTCATGGATGCCGATGCAAAGTGCGATCCGGCCAGCGCCCGCACAATTACCGAGAACATGCTGACCTCAACACCTGATCTGGCCGGCATCTTCAACGTGTTCGACGTTTCCGCGCAGGGATCGCTACAGGCATTGAAGGCCTCAGGCAGCAGTGTGCCGCTGGGCTCGATCGGCGGACAGCTCTATGGAGCGGAGGCGGTTGCTGAAGGCGGCAACTGGAAATATACCGTGCCGTATCCGTTCGAAGCAATCGGCATCATTGCCATCGATACAGCGGTCAAAGTGGCGAAGAACGAGCCCGTGGACTCAATCACTGTGGTTCCAGTTGCGACGCCGCTCACGCCGGACAACGCCAAAGCCTATGCGGATGAGCTAAAGGCAAAGCTCGCAGCGAAATAAAGCGGCCGACTGCGAAAAAACAGCGACGCATCCTTCGCGAACCCGGCGGGTGCGTCGCCCATCGCTACAATGCTCAGCAGTCGTCGAACCGAGTGCCGCACTGCTTACAGGAGTTGGATCCGTTCTATGTCGCCAAGGGAAACCAAGAGAGTACTGGGAACGGCTGAACCAGCAATCGACACCGATCACTCGGACGGGACCAACGCCATCGGAATCAGGATCGGTCTACGCATACTGCGCACGGGGCCTGCCTTCATTCTCGTTGCCCTTGTCATCATCATGGCGGGCCTGAACGAATATTTTCTGACTGTTCGCAACCTTCAGAACCTTTTTACACAAACCGCGATGATCGCGACACTGGCTCTTGGCCAATTGCTCGTGATCGTGGTGCGGGGCGTCGATGTCTCGGTCGGCAGTATTCTTGGCCTGACCGTGGTGCTGTCCGGCTTGATGATGCAGGCTGGATTTGAAAACGGGCTCGTGCATATTGCCGTCTTCATCTCCGCGGGCGCTCTCTTCGGACTGTTCAATGGCTTCATGATCGTCAAGGGAGGAATTCCCCAGCCGTTGATCGTGACGGTCGCTACGCTTGGCATTGGCCGTGGGCTGGCACTTCTCTTGAGCGGCGGTACCGAACACATCGGCATGACGCCCGTAGTGCAGGTGGCAGGCAGTGGATCCGTTCTCGGAATCCCTGTGCCTGCCATTCTGGTGGGTGCCGTCACGCTCTGCCTTGCCGTTTTGACCTTGAAGACCCTGTGGGGCAGATGGATCTTTGCCGTCGGCGGTAATCCGGATGTTGCGGGATGGCTTGGCGTTCCGCGCGACCGAGTCGTGATGAGTTGTTACATGATTTCCGGGGCAATGGCGGGCATTGCGGGGATAATCTACGCTGGCCGGACCGATGCTGCATCTCCGTTGGCTGGAGTGGGTATGGAGCTCGACGCGGTTACAGCGGTAATCATTGGCGGCGCCAGCCTGTTCGGCGGGAGAGGGCACATCGTAAACGCCTTGATTGGTGCCCTGATCATCGGTGTCATTCGCAACGGTCTGAACTTGATGAGCGTGTCGCCTTTCTGGGAAGCGATCGCCATCGGCATCTCGATCTTGTTTGCGCTCGAACTTGATGTTCTACGCCGTTATCTTGAAGAAAAGCTGCGGGCTCGTGCCGCGAGGGCTATGCGATGACCGGCGATACTGTTCTGGAAGTCCGCGGTGCGGTGAAGTCATATGGCTTCGTCACGGCGCTTGGCGGTGTTGATCTCACGCTGAAGCGTGGCGAAATTCTAGCCCTGCTCGGCGACAATGGCGCAGGCAAGACAAGTCTTGTTCGTGCCATCAGCGGCATCATGAAACTGGACGAGGGTGACATCCTTCTCGATGGACAAAGGCTGGCCCTCGGCTCGGCCGGTGATGCCCGGCGGGCCGGTATCGAAACAGTGTTTCAGAATCTAGCGGTTCTCGACAATCTCGATGTCGCATCGAATTTCTATATTGGACGCGAAAACACTTGGCCTCGCTGGCTGGGACCTTTGGGGTTCCTCAATGCCGCGCGTGAAGCCAGTGGCTGGACGGCGCAGGCGGGGAGCCTCGGCATCAAAGCTCTCGATCCGCGGCAAGAAATCGGCCTGATGTCGGGCGGACAACGACAGGCTGTTGCTGTGGCTCGCGCCGTGGCCTTTGCAAGCAAAGTGGTGATCTTGGACGAACCAACGGCAGCGCTGGGTGTTCGAGAATCGGCGCAAGTGCTCGGATTGATCAAAACCCTTCCGCAGCGCGGTGTATCGGTCATTTTGATCAGCCACAACATGGAACATGTCGTTCAGGTTGCGGATCGGGCCGTCGTTCTCCGGCAGGGCAGAGTTGCTGGTTCGTTGGTTCCACGTCGAGACAGCGTACCCGATCTTATTGCGATGATCATGGGCGCCGCGCCATCGACGTCAAGCTAATTATCTATACTTCAGCCTCACTTTATCGCCGGCGATGACTTGGTAACAGTTCCATAAACGCGTTATGCCGTGCGGATGATGAGTTGGTCGCTGGTTCGTTTCGTTTCAGGGCGAACGGTTTGAAGGCTGTCCGATCCGGGGTGACAAGTTTACGACAGAAGCCTCGTAGCGGGTAACGGTTAGAGATATCGCGCCCGGCTGTCCGTGAGGCGCTCAAGCTTCTCGAACAGGACGTATTTTCGTGGCGAACGCACGAAGATACTTCGGCCATGTCGGTGGCCGTGGAGGGGCGATCACCATCTTTACGTCTTTGGCTCGAAGCCAGACGGGCGGGAATGGGAAAACCGGTTCATTTGCGGATATCACCCGTTTGCGAAAACCTGTCTCGCGGAGGGAGAGGAAGCTTAAAAGGCACTAGTCTCCGCGCAAGTCTACGAGTCTAAAGAGGCCAGGTTCTGATTCATCGCAAAGAACGCTTCGTTGAGCAACATTGGAACGAACTAGTGGGCTAGGGTTGCTTCCGCGAGACAGAGCGAGAAGCGGTACTGCATGGTTGGTCTCGGACATGCACTTCAGAATCTGGAGAGCGTCACAGGGGCCCTTTCACGGATGGCGTGCCATCGCCGTCGCGCCCTGATGCAGACATGTCGCCCGATTTATGGCAGGGCAATTCGGTCGCGAATTTCAAGCCAATACGGATGTGCACATCCGAATGTCGGTGATTTCCTTTCTCCGGAAGCTATCATCATGGCAGGATGGCGCTCGTCATTATCGTTCACGGTCATCGACACGATCGTGTACCCGTCATTGGAAAGTTGCAGCTTTAATTCCTTGAAATGACGCTCGAAACCACTTGCCACTTGCTGCAGCGGATAACGCCATCCGTTCTTGCAAGCGGTGATCAGGATATCGGCATAAAGATGTGCGCTGATAGTTCGCGCTTCTTCTTCGGAGATCACTTTACCACGAGCCACCTCGTCATGAGCTAGGCAAGGTGTCGTAGAAAAAACCAAATCAAGCAAGATTACCCCTGTGAATGCAGCTTTCACAATAGCCTCCCTCTCCGGGTGCTCCTTTTGAGATCATCCGGACTTCCGATGCTACAGTTACCCCAGGCCCATAGTTCGCTGCCGCAGACTACTACAAAAGAATTTTCTAAAATACAGAAATTCGCCGGCCGTGCCGCATTCCATCCGTCAGGGTGCCAAACGCCAAACGCCAAAACCACGCGCCCCGGGCTCAATGCGGAGCTGCGCGTAATCTCGTTTTGACAATGCTCAGACGATCTGAGCAGTTCTGTTGTAGTTGGAGGGTTCGTTGCCATTCGTCTTTGTGCTGGCGGTTCGCCTTATCTCCCGATGTCAAGCAACAGCCCTCGGGATAATGAACGAGCGGATTGTTGTCGGCCTACCCTAGTCGATCGCCATGCAGATCGGCGCGATGGGGAGAACGTGTTCTTAAAATACCGACCGCTCAGGTCCACGCGCATTCGAACGCGGGGACCGGCTTAGCGAACCCCTTTAGCTGCAATCGTTCGATTTCTAAAAAGGCAGCGCTGCTGTTCTGATTCCGGAACACATTCTCAGAAACGAGAATCTGATCGGTCGATGCCGCTGAGCATAAACGAGCAGCGAGCTGAACTGTCTTGCCAAAAAGATCGTTGCTGTCCTCGACGGGCTCTCCACAATCGATGCCGATCCGAATGTGTATGGGCTCCGCGTTGCCTCGGTTGTAACGCAGGAACTCCTGAAGTATGGCGGTAGAGCAATCAACGGCCTGCGTGGTGGATGCGAAGGAAGCCATGATGCCGTCGCCAGTGTGTTTGACCTCGCTGCCGCCATATCCTCTTAGGCACCTTCGGACGATGGAATCATGCGCCCTGACGAGTTCTGTACCCATAAGGTCGCCGAGGCGGGAGGTCATTTCCGTCGATCCGACAATATCCGTGAACATGATCGCTCGGTGTGCGTTGTCCTTATCTTGCGTATTTTCGGTAAGAGGTTCGGGATCGCTGATCCGGCCGAGAAAAGCCTCAACCGCCGATAGGGCCACCTCGACAACCTCGCCGGCAACATAGCCGTGTGCAACGCGATGAACGCATTGAGCAGTTTCCTTGTCCGGAGCATCTATCAGGCAAAAGGCAGTGCCGCGCTGATGGTCGAACCAGTAGGTCAGGAACTTCACTCCGTATTCGTCCTGGACTTCGAGATCCTTCTGATGCGCCTGGGCAACGTCGGCTGCGCTAAATCCTTTGAGTTCATGGCGATCCATGAAGATGGCCATCGTCTTCTCCTCACCCTTCTCCGGTCCATGGAAGTCTATGCCCGATCAAGATTTTGGGCAATCGATCGATTCTCGCTCGGCTTGTGTGGATTACTGGCGTTGCTTTCAACGTAGCCAAGGTCGAAGTATGACGCGATGGCGTCGAGCGAACTGTTTCTATTTCAATCTTCTAAAGTTATGCTAGTTTGGCGTGAAGCGCGCGGAAGTCTATTCGACCGGTCAGGACAAGAACACCGCCAACGCGCTGTTTCGTGATGCCGTCGCGATGTGCCAGGCGAACATTCCCGGCGCCGACGATATCCACGAATTCAAAATGAATAGCCGCCGCACCTGTAACTCATTTGGGTGACTCAATCTCATCAAACCCCGCGCAGAATGCACTCAAAGCACGGGAGGGCTGCAATGGTCTCCACACCTCGACCCAGCGTCAGGCTCGACATCAGTTTCATTAAGGGCGTTTGGATGGTCACTATTTTCAATGGTGATCAGTCGGAAAACCGGTCGTTTCGCACCGAGATCGATGCTCGCGACTATGGCAATGCGCGGCTGGAGCAACTTCGTTCGGACGTTGGAGAAATTCGGCTGAACGGGAAGCACTAGGGCTGGGCGTCGTTCTTGGGGTCAGCGCTAAACGAACGCCATCCGGCTCATGTCCGGATGGCTTTCAGGTGGTCACTCGGAGGTGCTCAAGCCAACCAAGCATTCAAACTCTAACGAGATAAGGTTTACACGCCGTTAGCACGGCGGTGAGTGACGGGCAATTTGGGGCGGATCGAAAGGGTTGGCGTCGGGATGGTGCATTTTGAGCCTTTCCTTATAGCGGCTCCTGATTTCCTCCAGTGTCGCCGCCGGCAAAAGCCCGAATGTTTCAAAAGCCTTGGCTTCGAGCACCTTGAGTTTTCGTCTTTGGAGACCGCTGCTTTGCGCCTGGCGCGCAGCAGCGGTTTTGCGGGCGTTTAATGTCTTGGCAGAACCGGAGCGGACAGTGGACGGGATCGGGATTTCGGTGGTTTGGTTTACCCTGGTCCCACAGGCATTTCGGGCCAGTGGGTTCGCTGGCGGAAGCGGATTTTTTGCGAGCAGATCTAAGGCCCACGAATATTTTTTGAATCGAGTGTCATAGCATCTGTATGGATGCCGCGCGTCACCTCGGCAAGATTTAGCAAAATCGCTCCCACTCCCTCGAGCTGTCAGTAAACCCGAATCAATGCGATCTTTGCATCGAGTACGCATGCTTAACGACGCAACCTCGATTGGTTTGGTGAAGACCGGCGTACCCTGTACACATGCTGCATCAGCCGCATGTTGACCATCCATGCGCTTGACGCCAGCTTTGAAAGTGCCAATCGATGACGTCTGCCATCCCCGACTTTGTGAGTGCGCTCTATCGGTCGGCCAACGAGGTCTCAAAGGTATCAGCTTTCGAACGCCGGCGCCTGGTCGAGTGCGCCGCAAGAATAATTTCGGAGCAGCGGATACAACTCGCGGACACGGGCAACGCCTTATCCATGCCGTCAAGCGTTGTCGCAGGCCTCGACATTATTTTTCAGCAGATCGACGACATGCCCGACCCGCTCATGAGCCACATCCTTCTGGAATGTGCGGAGGAAATCCGAAAATTGCACGTCCTGAGCGCGAAGACCGAATGATGGGAGTGGGTAGGTCCGTTACTCGTCCATCAGTCCGTCGAACACTGCGGCATTGCCTCAGCGATCGCTTTCCCGAGGTCAGTTGGCGCTCGCTGCCAGCGCCTTCGCCTCCATATCACGTGCTGCCATCCCTGAGGCCGCGCCTTGGATAAGTAGCTATCCTGAGCACGTTGGGAAGCCAAGGGCGCGAAGTTACTGCGACTGGAGCGATCCGTTAGATTCCCGACCCGTCGAACTGCTGGGCGTCGTCACCCTCCCAGGGTGAGGGCATGGATGCGCGGCCGCGATTGGCGGACGGCATCGGCATCCAGCACTTCAGCTCGGGCTCAGCATATTCAATGACACAGCCGGGGGAGGAATCAGAGGCGCGCCAGCCTTCTGCGCCGAACCGATCTCCATTCGACCAGTAGGCCAGGTCAACTTCCGCCGGCCCCTGTTCAGACGGGCGGACCGTGATGAGGATCCGACTGCCGTCTTTCGGCGCGCTTGCCATGTGGCGCCATCTGTCTGGCTCGTCCATCGTTTTCCCTCCTGCCTTGCTGCAGCTAGAGTGTCGCCGCACCATCGAAAACGGTCAACTTGAACTTTGTACAAGCCATCTCGAGATGAGCCGCGAAAAATCTGAATAGCCGTTCAAGAGCGGAGGTATGCCGTTCGATGCCTCTACTCTCAGTCCGCATTGCGATGGATTCGAATCCGTTCACGGCGGCAACTTGCGCTGATGGAGTGGATGCCCTTTACCAACGGCATCGCAATGCAAGTCAACAGTCGGTCATTTGTGTGCTCCGGGTTGATCGCATGAAGGGTTGAGTCGGCGCTGACTCCAGCATCATCTCTGGACCCCGCTTTAAAAAGATCGGGGTCCAGATTGAATGTTCGTATCGTCAGCCTTCGGCTTTTTGATTGACAACCGACGTGGCGATCCCGGTGAGAGCGATATCAGTCGCCTGCTCTTCATCAAGCGTCGTTTGCAGAAGTTTTGCCGCGTCCTTCATGCCCAATTCCAGGGCCCACGTACGAAGCGTGCCGTAGCGCGACATTTCGTAGTGCTCGACCGCCTGGGCTGCGGCAAGAAGGCCAGCGTCAAGGGCGGGGGAGCCTTCGTACTCTTCCATGATTTCCGCGCCTTCGTCGGTAATGCCCATGATGGCGGCGCAGGTCTTCTTTTCAGGCTTCTTACCGATGATCTTGAAGACTTCCTCAAGGCGTTCGACATGGACCTTCGTTTCCGCCAAGTGCTTTTCGAACGCGGTTTTCAGCTGTGTATTCTTCGCTGCCTTTTGCATCTTTGGCAGAGTCGCCACGATCTTATTCTCGGCGAAATAGACATCTTTCAAGGTGTCGTGAAAAAGTTCGTCAAGTGTCTTGAAGGCTTTGGCCATTGTGATCTCCATATCCTGGGTATGCGCCGCGCGCGTCATTGCTTGCGGACTGGTTGCTTGCAGTTTTCAGAGCTGGGTTGGCTTGATATTGTCGACGGAAACCTCACCATCAAGTACGCCGCGCTGAACGTCGGTGCGTCCGCGGTCGATCTCGATGACCGTGTAGAGTTTCTCGTTCCGAAACGCGCTCGCGTTGGTCGTTGTCACGCCTTCGGCAGGTGCAGCGTCGATCTCCATGAAATCAAGTTCTCGGCCGGCTGCAACGATTCTGGCGTCCCCTGTCGTTCTTGCCGCGACGATGACGTCTCCCGATCCGGGAGCATTGTCCCAGTTGGGATCGTCAGGAGCGGCGATCGGGACTAGGCGGTATATGTTCAAAGGCTCGGTGGTTTCGCCGGAGCCTGTAGCCGCCGCGTCCCGAATTTGTGCCTGGCTTTCCACAGACTGTCCGAACGTGGTGTCGGTCGAACCGTCTGTCCGATCAAGCTGTGTGTGTTCGCCTGGGATCGATGTGCTGGACATGCAAGGCCTCCGGAAGTCAGAAAGCTGCGAAGGATCGGACATGGCCGACCCTCCAAGTTGATCAGTTAGAGAGTGCGTCCCGGATAACGGTTACGCTCCTGTTCGACCTCCGCCGGCCCGTAGGGCTCCGCCGTGTCATCGAACTTCGTCCAACCCTGTTCCGTGTAGGCCTGCCGGCGCTCCGCGGGGTCGATCCAGTTGGACCGCTTGAGGATCGCTTCTGCCTCGAACTGCAGGTCGTCATCAACTTTGGCGGTTACCAATGTTCCGCCACGGCGCACACCTTCCGCGTAGACATGTGCATCGTCTTCCGGAACGCCGGAGTTCGTCAGAGCTCCGATGAGTCCGCCCGCAGCTCCACCCGCGACAGCGCCTGCAATGGCACCTGCAGCGGTAGCGGCGAGCCAACCAGCAGCGACGACCGGGCCGACGCCGGGGATTGCCATAATGCCCAAGCCTGTCAAAAGGCCGCCCGCTCCGCCAACCACCGCGCCGATCCCGGCTCCGGTTCCAGCGCCGTCGGCTGCATTGCTGTCGTGGCCAACATCCTTGTAGCGATCGTCTGCATTGTTGGACACGATGCTGATGTCGTCAGAAGGAATGCCACGCGCCTCGAGTGCGCTTACAGCCGTGCTGGCATTGCTATAGTCGTCAAAAAGTCCAGTAACGGTTTTCATGAGATCCACCTTTCAGCGCGTTTCCGCGGATTATTTCGAGACAATGTTGCCCTGGTAGTCCATCGACACAGCAACGGACTTTCCGTCCTTTGTGCCCATGGCCTGCCAAACACCCTTGTCGTCCAGTTTTAAATCGGAGACGGTGCTGTAGCCGGCCGCTTCCATGCGCTCCTTCGCCTGTTCTTCAGTGAAGGAGTTTGCGCCTTCCACTGGAGCGGTGGCGTTCTTAGTCTCCGGCGTTGCAACTGCGGGCGTGTCGCCATCCGTTGCAGGGGCTGTGGTGGTCTGGGCATGGGTAGTCATTGCCGAGACGCACAAGAGCGCCGCCGCGAAAATCATCTTCTTCATGGGTTTTCCTCACTACAGACCCAGTTTTCAGGCCTCAGAGGAAGAACACGATCACGCGGTTAAAGTTCCCCATTCATTTTTGAATAGGATGTGAGGGGAGAGCAGCAATCTTGGCTTTTCGCAGTTCTGGGCTGTCCAGCAAATGAACTATTGGCTGGCCGCATCGGAGCCAGCCCCTTCAGAGAAATACAACGCGAGATCGAGCGTGGACGGAGGCCCTGACCCTGGTACTCAATGCATCGAGTAGAGCGGCATGTGGCGCAGGATATTTGTGCGGGAAAACACTCCACGGGCTGGCGAAACGTCACAATATCCGGCACCCGTCGATCCGCGGTTGGGTCCGTAAGCTGGCCTTTAATACATCCAGCTGCTTCTCGTGGTCCAACTGACCGGCACAGAACTACAACAGTGCCTATAAGAAAGTTGCCGAACAAATCCGCAGAGACACCCCGACGGTCCTGATCATGTTTTCTCCAAAAGGGCTTGAGGGCCTGGAGGAATACCACCCCGGTGGCAACTATGTCGATCTTGTCGGTCTCGATTTCTGGCCTGTAGGCATATGACATAAGGGCCTATGGCGCGCCCAAGACCTTCACTCGGGCAATGCAACCGGGCTATGAGCGCGTGATGCCGTTCAAAAAAACCGATCTGGGTGGCGGAACGGGGCTATGAAGGCGATGCCACTACATGCAGCCGTGGATACGAACGGCGACTGCCAAGGAGGCCAAGTTTCCAGATCTCAAGGAAGTCGTCTATTTCAACGACCGCAACGTCCATACTTGGCCCTTCGGACTTGGTCGGCCGAATTGGCGCGTAAAGCCTGCCGCGTCTACCAATTGAATCCGGTCAGCGAATATGCCCGGCGCTCGGGCGTCGGCATATTCGCATGTCGACGCAGAGGCGGTACTTTGGTAACTGCAAAGATGGACGATGCCCGTGCGGCGTAGGCTACAGCCGTTCTCCAGCGATCGAACTGGGTCGATCTTCCTGCGTGCCGAACTGCCTACGAGGGTCAGACTTGGACTGTCTTCGACGATGAAGCCAAGCCTTATTCGCAGGCCCAAATCGATGCAGAACATACTCGTTGCGCTGGTCGCGCATCGTTGCAGTTAAAGCCATAACTCAGGGACGTTTGCACGACCCCGGGCCTTTTTGTGCCATAGTTTTTCACATGACCCCGCTCGCCGCGGCGGGGATCTCTCCAAAATAGAATGCTGTGATCTCGTCTTCGGTAACAGGCCTGCTAAACAGATAGCCCTGAAGTTCGTCGCAACCGCAAAGTCTCACCGCCATTGCCTGTGCTTCCGTCTCTATCCCTTCGGCAGTTACGGGAATGTGGAGCGCGTTCGCAAGGGCGATCGTGGCCTGAAGGACGGCTCCTCCGTTCTCATCATTACCCAGCGCAAGGATCAGTGAACGGTCGATCTTCATGCGGTCGAACCCGAATTGCCGCAACGTGCCAATGCTGGCGAAGCCTGAGCCGTAGTCGTCGAGAGAAATCTTGATGCCTGCGTCCTTTAGACCGGAGATCGCCCGCTGGGCCTGTTCCGGATCGGATATCAGCACGCCCTCGGTCACCTCAATGCAAAGCCTTTGCGGGTCAAACTCCGCCACCGCCAATGCGTCCAGAACGTTCTGAACAAACTTCGGGTTCTTGAGTTGCAGTGGTGACACATTGATAGCGAGCGTAATATCCGTCCACCGTTTTGCCGCTTTCAAAGATTTCTCAAGTACCTGCATCCCCAGAATATCGATCAGGCCGGATCTTTCGGCGAGGGGGATGAACATGTCCGGACCATGCCTCGTGCCATCCGCTCGCTGCCAACGTGCCAGAGCCTCTACGCCGCATATCGCCCCGGATGAAGCATGCACAAGTGGCTGGTAGGCGACACCAATACCACCCGTCGAAAGGGTTTGGCGAAGATGTTCCTCGAGCTCCGCTTGCACCTTTGTATCGCGATCAAACTCCTCCTCGAACTCAATTGTGATTCCCCGGCCCCGGTCCTTCGCACGATAGAGCGCGATATCGGCACGGCGGATAAGTTCTCCGACGTCGGCTCCGATAACGTCGTTGATGGCAACGCCGACACTCGCCCCGATCGCGATCGTGCGACCACCGATTTCAAATTCCCTTTCAAGAGCGATCTGAATCTGCTGGCCGATGGCTGGGAAGGTCTGTGCTGCAGCCCGATCGACCGTCACGACGGCGAATTCGTCGCCGCCAAGACGGGCTACATGGGCTTCGGTCGGGAGTGTGTCCAACAAACGGCGCGACACCGCTGCGATCAGTTCGTCGCCGACACCGTGTCCCCAGGCGTCGTTGACGCCCTTGAAGCCGTCCAGATCGATGAAGTGGAGGCGCAGCAATGAATGTTCCGCCTGCGTCACGGCAGACACCCGGCTCATCCTGTCGATCAATCCCGACCTGTTTAAAAGTCCGGTCAGGGGATCGTGATCTGCCCGGAAGCGTGCGCGGCTCTCGCTGGCGCGCAGCCTGCTCACGGTGACAAGACCTACGGCCCCGATGGCGCATAGAAACAGGACAAGGATGAACGCAGCGGCCCGCAGCGTCGGCTTCACTTTCAGATAGCTTTCGGTTCCGGGTTTTTCCGACGGCCAACTGAAGAATGCGATTTCTCTCCCTGTGACATCGTATAGTGGAACCGAAAGCCCGGCGTTCGGGCGGGCGTCAACGAGGGTAAGATGGTCAATGCTGAACGCTTCTGACACTTCCGCCACTGCAGTGGGCGTGAGATGCTTTGCAAAGACCAGTACGTGGAATGCACGCGGATCGACCGTGTTGTCGATCAAGCTTGGCTGAATGGTAGCCGCGCCGATTAGCGCGACACCCGCTGCGGATCTGACGAAGTATACGGGAACAGGATCTGTCTTGGATGCCTTGCGGGCGGCCGACAGCATTTCATTGAATGCGCCACCGAAGAATTCGGACCAATCCCCTCCCATATCCTCGCCGTCACGGTAGGCCACGACGACCTTGTTACTGGCATCGACGACGATTGCGGTGTCGTATAATGGATAGTCCGCCGTGGTCGACGCCCAGTTCTCGATGATCCAGTCGGTTTTCGTTTCCTGCAGGCTGACCTCGCGGTAGGCATCGTCCCAGTAGGCGTTGTCTCGGACCGTAGCGCCCAGCTGCTTCCTCAAAGACTGCAGCGCGCCGTCAGCGGCGTGCATTGCACGGCTGTCATCGATTTCGTCTGACGTGATCGTGATGGTCTGGATCGAACCGGCCACAAGGAAGGCCAGCAGGGCCGAAACGAGAATGAACACTATGGCGATGATTGCGACCGACAACTGGTTGCGGCCTGCGTTCGAGGCGATGTTCTTATGCATGACAAGCTCTCACGGGGTACACGTTCCGACATGTTCCCAACGGGGGAAGCGCAGGGTGGCGTCATGCCCGCAAAAGCGCTGCGGAGCGAACATACCGCGCCAATCATAAGGCAGTCTTAATAAGGGCTCTTATCCCATTGTTCGTCGGATGATGGCGGCTGGATCCTGCGGTCAGCTGCTTCCGCGAACCGTACAGCTCTAATGCCAGAAGTCCCGACCGCCGCTCCTCCGCAATATTGAATGGCTCCAAAAGGAAGCCGGCGCACCCACACCCAAGCATCGGAAAGCTCTCCCGCCCGGCTTGGCTCGACTGCATGGTGGCCTAGTACACCAACCCGTCGCGGACCGTTCGCATTCGGCAATCTTTGGCAATTCGGAATGGCCGACATCGCTGGGGCTGTTCCTTGGCGCCTAAAGGGGCAAGCGTTCGCGCGGATTCACGGGCAGGCAATTTGCCAGCCGGATATCTCCGAAGTGCCAATCCGGTGCCTTCCTCCTTAGTCCGAAGACGGCTTCGTCCGGCTGCCTCCAGTCACCTCTTCCGGCGGCGGTCCCACGGAGCCTCTTTCGATGATCGACGTCGGCAAAATCAGCCGCTCCGGCGGCCTTGTTTCGCCTTTCAGGCGGCGGATAAGCAGTTCCGCGACACTTTTGCCAAGGGCATAGACCGGCTGATCGACAACGGTAATCGGTGGGCTGGTGACGCTCGTCCAATCGGCGTCGTGGAAGGTGATCAGCGAGATATCTCCGGGCACGCTGAGGCCGAGCGCCTGGATGACCTTGAAGAGCTCCAGCCCGATCAGACTGTCGGAGGCGAGGATGGCCGTTGGACGGTCGGGCGTCGATAGCAGCCCGGTCGCGATCCGGCGCGTCTCCTCCGGGCTGGTCGCTCCGAGCCGGACATGGCGTTTGGGATCGGTGATGCCGGCATCGTGGCAGACTGCAAGAAAGCCCTCGATACGCTCGCGCACCGACGAGGTGTAGATCTGGGACAGATCCCGTAATTCGTGTCCCTCGGCATCGACTGCTGTCACATAGGCGATGTGGCGATGACCGGCATTGACGAGAATGCGGGTGGCTCGTATGGCCACGTCGCGATCGTCGACCGTGACGGTATCGACATCCAGATCGGGTAGCGCCCGGTCGAGCAGGGCAAGCGGCCTGCCCGAGCGATGGATGTCGCGCAGGTGTGTGACATCGCGCGATTCCGATGGCGTGACGATCAGCCCGTCGACGCGTTTGCCGATCAGCAGGCGGACGGCCGCTTTCTCCGCTTCGATCTGTTCGCCGGAATTGGCAAGGATGACGTTGAACCCGGCGGCGCGGGCAGCGTCGCTAATACCGCGCACAGCAAGGCTGAAGAAGGGGTTTTCGATATCGCCGACCACGACGCCGATGATGCCGGACTTGCCGGTCGTCATGCTGCGCGCCAGTTCGTTTGGCCGGTAATCCAGAGCCTTGGCCGCCGCCATGACGTCTTCATGCGCTTTTTCACTGACGGTGCCATAGCCCCCGAGCGCGCGCGCTGCCGTTGCCTTCGAGACCTTTGCCTCTCTGGCCACATCGCTGACGGTGACGGAACGGGATTTTGGCGTTGTTTTTTTCATCTCGTGAAGGACTACAAGAGTTGTTGACGGAAGGTCAATGTCACGATAACAATTATCACTGAGACCGGTCTCAATCAATAAGAGACCGGTCTCTTTTACATAAAATGCGTCTTGGAAAGAGGCGAGCGTCACCTTTGCCACTCCTGTCGATGCCGCCGCTGGGGCGCCTCGACTGTTTGTTGGAGATTTGCCGCTTTCTTATGAATGCCGAAAAAGAACAGACCTTCAGAGTGGAGAGAAGACATGAGCAAGATTGGAATTCTCAAGTCGTTGATGTCGCCGGCCCTAGCCGGCGCAATGGCTCTTATGATTGCATGCGCGGGCTTCGGTGCGCAGGCCCTTGCCGCCGATGACAACCCCTACGGCCTGATCGACGCGAAGGTCATCAGCGTCGGCACGATGGGCGATGCCAAGCCCTACGCCTTCACGCAGGCCGACGGCACGTTTTCAGGCTTCGACATCGAGTTCTTCCTGAACGTCGCGGGCCGCCTCGGCTTCAAGCCGGAACAGGTGGTCTTCACCGGCCAGGAATTCTCGGCGTTGATGCCGTCCGTCGCCAACGAGCGTTTCGACGTCGCCGTCGCCGCCATCGGCACGACGGAAGCGCGCAAGAAGACCGTCGACTTTTCCGACGGTTACCTTGCCGGCTACCTCTCTGTGCTGACTGCCGACAAGGCGATCACCGATGCGGCCGGCCTCAAGGGGAAGCGTCTCGGTGTCGTGCAGGGCACGCTGCAGGAAATCTATGCGGCGAAGAACTTCACAGGCACGGATCTCGTGAAGTTCCCGGACAACAACTCGGCTGTCTCGGCGCTGAACAATGGCACGGTCGACGCGCATTTCCTCGACTATGAGGCCGCGAAGGAATATGGCCTGCGTTATCCGGACCTGAAAATCGCAGTGAACATTCCGTCCTTTGATGCTCCCGCCGGGTTCGTGCTGCGCAAGGGCAACGACAAGCTCCGCGAAGCGTTGAATACCGCTCTGCATGCCGCCATGCAGGACGGCACCTGGAAGACGCTCTACGAAAAGTGGTTCCCGGGTTCGCCGATGCCGGACGACTATCTCCCCAAGAAGTGACCGCGACGGCCGCCGGTGATGATTGCCGGCGGCCGCACCATACGCTCAAAGCCGCAGGACGAACGGCCGGCACAGCAACTGAAAAGGGGAAAGAATGAACTGGCTTGAAAACCTGCGCCGCAGCTTCCTCGACTGGCAGGCGATGGCAGATGTCCTGCCGAGCATGATCACCATCGGCCTGAAGAACACGCTGATCCTGGCGGCCGCCTCCACGGTTCTGGGCGTGATCCTGGGCATGGTGCTGGCGGTGATGAGCATTTCACCATCGCGATGGCTGCGCATTCCGGCGCGGATTTACACGGACATCTTTCGCGGCCTGCCGGCCATCGTTACCATTCTTCTGATCGGCCAGGGCTTTGCCCGTATCGGCCGCGAGCTTTTCGGGCCGTCCCCCTATCCGCTGGGCATCCTGGCGCTCAGCCTGATTGCCGGTGCCTATATCGGCGAGATTTTCCGCTCCGGCATCCAGAGCGTCGAGCGCGGCCAGATGGAAGCCTGCAGAGCCCTGAGCATGAGCTACGGGCAGGGCATGCGCCTGATCATCATCCCGCAGGGTATCCGCCGCGTGCTGCCGGCGCTGGTCAACCAGTTCATCGGCAACGTCAAGGATTCGAGCCTTGTGTATTTCCTGGGTCTTCTGGCCTCCGAACGCGAAATTTTCCGCGTCGGCCAGGATCAGGCCGTCGTGACTGGAAATCTGTCGCCGCTTCTTCTCGCTGGTGTGTTCTATCTCGTCATTACCGTTCCCCTGACCCATGTGGTCAACTCCATCGACAACACGCTGAGGCTGGGCAAGCACAAGGCAGGCATCGTGACCAGCGGCCTGGCGGAAGTGAGCGAACTCGAAAGCGCCGTCGGCGCGTATCCGGTGGCCGAGACACTGGCGCCGGCAGAGGTCCGTTTCAAGGGCGGAAGTCTGGCCGTCAGCAAGCTTGACATGGCATACGGTGAACTTCAGGTGCTCAAGGGCGTCGATCTGACGGTCAAACCGGGCACCGTCACCTGCGTCATCGGTCCGTCCGGATCGGGCAAATCCACATTGCTACGCTGCCTCAACAGGCTGGTGGAACCCAAGGGCGGAGACGTGCTGCTTGACAGTGACAGCATTCTTGCGATGAAGCCGGAAAAGCTGCGTCGGCGGGTCGGCATGGTGTTCCAACATTTCAACCTGTTCCCGGATCACACAGCGCTCGAAAACGTCATGCTGTCGCTGACCAAGATCAAGGGCATGCCGAAGCATGAGGCCGCGCGCATAGCCGAAGCGCGGCTCGCGGATGTCGGACTTGCCGCTCGCGCTCATCATCGTCCGGGAGGTCTTTCCGGCGGCCAGCAGCAGCGCGTGGCGATAGCCCGTGCGCTGGCAATGGATCCGGAAGTCATCCTGTTCGACGAAGTGACGAGTGCGCTCGACCCAGAACTGGTGAAGGGCGTCCTCAATCTGATGGCCGATCTCGGCCGCCGCGGCATGACCATGGTGATCGTCACGCATGAGATGGGCTTTGCCCGCAAGGTCGCCGATCAGGTGGTATTCATGGATGAAGGCCGTGTGATTGAGGCCGGCACGCCGGTCGCAATCTTCGATAATCCGCAAAGCGAGCGCTTGAAGCACTTCCTCGCCGAAGTGCTTTAGCTGGCGCCTCGTCCATTCGTCGCGATCCGGGTGTTGGAAACAGCCCGCTCGCCCGCACAATTCAATGTCCATCCAGTGAGAGAGACTTCCATGGCATCATCATCTTCCGTTTCTACGGTCGTCGTCGTCGGCGGCGGCATCTTCGGGGTTTCCACCGCCGTCCATCTTGCGCGGCGCGGCATTGCCACCACGCTCGTCAATGACGGCCCGCTGGCCGGCGGTGCGTCTGGACGTTCGCTTGCCTGGCTCAACAGCTCCCGCAAGCGTTCGCCGCAATACCAACAACTACGCATGGTAGGTATCGACCGGTACCGGACGCTGTCTGCTAAATACCCGGATGCCGACTGGCTGCGGTTCGACGGTGGCCTGACCTGGGACGCCGACGATGCCTCCAACGAGATAGCCGCCGTTTTCGCCCATGAGCAGAAGCTCGGTTACGACGCGCTGCATCTGTCGGCCAGCGACATTGCTGCAATCACGCCGGGTATCGACGCCAGCACGGTCACGCCGCAAGGGGCGATCTTTAATCCGGGTGAGGGGTGGGTCGATCTCCCTTCGCTGATCAAGATTTTGGCTGCGGAGTTCATCCAACGCGGCGGCGCGCTCGTCACCGATGCCGGCCGTGCCACGGTCGCGGTCGAGGGTAGACGCGCAACGGGAGTAACAACCACGAGCGGTCGACGTTTCGACGCCGATGCGGTTCTACTGGCTACCGGCGGCGCAGTGCCGGGCATGGTTGCCGAAACGGGCCAGCATATTGCCGATGGAACCCCCATTGCGCTTCTTGTGCGCACCAAGCCTGTTTACCTGCCGCTGAAGGCAGTGCTCAACACGCCCCGCGTCGCGATCCGTCCGACGCCGGACGGCGCGTTGGCGCTCGATTCCGCCTGGTCGGAAGAGGAGGTTCTCGTCAAGGCGGACGGAACCTTCGAGATCCAGGATTCGACGGTTCAGGGACTTCTCGATGAAGCCTCGAAGATTCTCGAAGGCAATCCGAAGCTCGAATTCGCGAGCTATGGTGTCGGCCCGAAGCCGATTCCCGGCGACGGTGAACCGGTATTCGGCGAGTTGAAGGGCATCAAGGGCTACTACGTGGCCTTCAGCCATAGCGGAGCAACGCTAGGTCTCATCGCAGGCGAACTTCTGGCCGGTGAGATCGCTTACGGCACTGAACATCCTCTACTCGCTTGCTTCCGTCCAGACCGCTTCTCCTGACACAGATAGTAGATGGATCGCGATTCTCTGAGAGCCGGCCATCTGCCGGCTGCCTCAGAATGTTTGTGTCCATGATTTGAAACAAAAACGCCCGACAGCCGAGGCCGAAGATTCGGTTCGTCAGTTCGATCCCTTTCAAGATGAAAAGGGTTCGTCTGCCGCAATATTTAGTATGCGAGGATTACCCAGCAGTTAGAACCGGTAGCGTCTGGCTTCGATGAGTAAGAGCAACGATACCAGCAGCATGCCGAAAAGAATCACGCCGTGATGGGAAGTGGAGTTGATAATGAGATCGACAGCAGCGCCGCAACAACGGTGACAGCCCAATTCGAGGTTCGGTCTAAGCGATCTCACCAACCCGTCATGCGACCCATCTCACCGCGGTAGCAATGGATGACCGCGTTGACCTTTTCGGATGACGTTGTTGGAAGAGGAGGTCCCAACTGGTCTCCCGACGTCTCTCCGGCCAATGCCTTTTGGTTCAGTCCAATCAGTGGTTCCATATGTTATCTCCTCTGATGCCGGGAGGGGCCTGAAACGACGGAGCCCACCCCAGCGCTCCAACATGGAGTATGTTCCCGCTATATTGGCCAAACAAGCAAGAGCATGGGCACGCTGACAAGCAGGACGATGATTGAAAGCGGTAGACCCAGACGGGCATAGTCCCCGAAGCGATAGCCGCCCGGTCCCATAACCAAAGTATTGCACTGGTGACCGATTGGGGTCAGAAAGTCGCACCCGGCCCCGATGGCGACAGCCATTAAGAATGCGTCTGGTTGAAAGCCGAGCTTCTCCGCAAAAGTGGCGGCGATTGGGGCCATGACCAGGACTGTTGCGGCGTTATTTAAGAATGGCGTGACCGCCATGGCTGCAACCAAGATGAGCGCAAGAGCCCCATAAGATGGTAGCATTTCGGCCATCCGAGAAAGCAGATCCGCTATCACATCGGTTGTGCCGGTGGTCTTCAGCGAGTCGCTGATTGGGATCAAAGCAGCGAGCATGATGAGGATTGAGGCATCGAGGTGGCTGTAGACGTCCCGCAGTGGAACTGAACCAGTCACAACCATCAGAAAGGCTGCCGCGAAGAACGCGGTGGCTACCGGCACACCACCGAACGCAGTCGCACCCATCGTGGCGACAAGGATTAGAACTGGAACTAGGCCATTACGAACACTTCCTAGCTTAAGGTCGCGTTCCACCAACGGCAGGCATCCCCATTCGCGAAGCAGATCAGGTAGCTTTTGAAGGTCTCCCCGCAACACAATGATATCGCCGTTGCGGATCTTGATCTCGCCCAAGCGTTCCGTGAACCGCTTTCCGTGTCGGCTGACCGCCAAAAGATTCAAACCGGTATTCTCAAACAATGCGACGTCCTTGGCGCTCAACCCGATAAAACGGGAGTGCTCGCCAACGATAGCTTCGACAGAACTCAAGTCCTTGCCGTTGGATATTCCCGGCGTTCGATCAGAAAATCGAAGTTTGCCTTCGTTGACGATCCTGTCGAGTGCCGACTGCTCGCCTTCAATGATGAGCAGATCGCCATCTTTTAAGATCATGTCTGGAAGCGGTTTCCGCCTGGCTCCTCCCTCGGTGATTATCCCTGTGACCATCGCGTCGCCCCCAGCGGGCTTTTGCAGCCAGCTGATAGATTGTCCGACCGCGACAGAAGGCGCGGTGACGCGGGCTTCCGTCGTGTAGTTCTTGATCTTCACCGCCTCATCCATCGAGGTCTCTTCACGCACACGCACGGGCAAGAGCCGATAGCAGACGGCCAGGAATATGGCCCCGACAACGGCAAGGGACGCGCCAACGGGTGTGTAGTCGAACATCGTGAACGGCTGGCCGGTAATTTCCTCCCGCACCCGGGAAACGATAATATTGGGTGAGGTACCGATCTGCGTCATCAGGCCGCCGAGCAACGAGGCGAACGCCATTGGCATGAGAAACATCGACGGTGAAACGCGAGACTTTCGCGCCATCTGGATCGCCACGGGGATCATAATCGCCAGCGCCCCGATATTCTTTATAAATGCGGACAGAATGGCGACAATAACAACGAGGATTATTAGCTGCGTTCGGGGGCCGCGTTTCTCAGGTGAAAACCTGCGAAGGGCGATATCCATAATGCCAGACCGCGAAATCGCCGCGCTGACGATCAGGGCGCTTCCAACGATAATCACAATATCGTCCGAGAATCCGGAGAAGGCCTCTTTCGCGGGCACGATGCCGACGAGGACGGCCGCGAGAAGCGAGCCTGCGGCGACAACGTCGTATCGATAGCGTCCCCATACGAAAGCGCCCATCATCAGAGCAATGATGAGAAGGGAAAGCCATTGATCTATGCGCATATCTTAAATCCAACTGGGTGCTAAACTCTTCACCCTGCATAAGGATGTATAAAGAAACAATTTCAGAGGCGACGAGGGGCGAACGGCTTATCAAGCACGGCATTCCGCCTGGCGCTGGGGTCAGCTATCTGAGGGAACACATTCGTGGCAGCGTTCTTACTTGCATCTGCATACCCGCACGCCGACAAGCATTCCACCGGCTTGTCAAACGGATGACACCACATCCCCTCCAAGAACTACGCGGAGTCGGTCCCCGTCACCCGTAGGACACTTCATTGACCGTTCTTTCGATATCCTGGCTACGGTGCTCGTCCGTTCTCAAGGACGATGCTAAGAAGCTGTCGAGTTCGGTGCGCAATGCGCCTAGCCGGTTGATGTGACGCCGAGCCTGCTGAATACTAAGTCCGTATTTTTTGGCCAGAGTCTCAGGCGAATAGATATCCGGACCATTCAGTTTATTAGTCATTTGCGGCTCCTTCTTCGGACAAACCCGCCAGCGCGACGCTATGTTCCCGCATGCCGAAGAAATGAGTCATCGCGTCAAAAATCTCTTGGCCGTTGCAATGAGCCTTACCAACATCACATAGCAGTCTGCAACCACCGCAAGAGAAATGGCCCAAGAGCTGACCGGGCGATTAGCAGATCTCGGTAACGTCCGCGATCTTGTGAGCCCCATCCCGGCGATCAAGGACATGCGGCCCTTTTGGGCGACCTCCTATCAGTCCTGTTCTCCCTATGAAGATCTTGAAGCCTTCAAAGGGCTATTCGGGTCGCCGGACCGCGTATGGCGGTAGGGAAGCGGCGGCCACCGCACGGTCCCTCATCTTCCGCCAACTGGCGACAAACTCTTTGAAATATGGCGCCCTAATCCCAGCAGTGCGACGGCAAATGGTCCTTGTGCCAACAACCTGATACCGCTCTGCGGGGTTCCAACCCGAAGCATCCCCATTTTCCGTAGCCGCGGTGAACGTAGCAGTGCTCATCGTTGAAGGGTGCTGCAGGCTCGGTTCTCAATCCCGGTCGAAGCTCGGTGTCTTTCCACGGGTGAAGTCGATGCGCATGAGGCTTTGGTCAGTGCAAATTGCTCGTGCATCCAAAAAACTGGATGATCGAAGCGGCGAGGACAACAGAGATCAGGGGCATATGGCACCCGGAGCACATATTCTTCGCGCCCCTTTGGATGGCTTCTCCAAGGATTTTGCACCTGTTGCGTGCTGTACAGTCTGTAACGGCGGGGAAACGAGGTCGTAGACGGCCCACACAGCGAGGCCACTCAGAATTGCGCATATCGCAATGTAAGCATACAGAATTCGCATGATGCAGCCTTCGGCTTGATTCTGCCTCACGCGATAGTATGGGCCAACGCGCTTCAGTACGCCAGTTTCCCCCAGTCACTGCAACATTTCGGCGAAAAGCTAGCTACATCAGGCCGCAGTTCCGCTCGCATAGGAAAAACCCCGCCGGTAAGGGCGGGGCAAATAGGCATTCTCGCATTTGGCAATGCGATGGGGGAAGCGGCGGCTCGGAGAGGGAAGACCGCCGCATTCGACAATACGCCGGAGCAGCGGGAAGGGAAGGTCGGATTCCGCGATTCCGGTACTCTTGCAAAAAGAAACCCGCCGGGGCGGGCTAGGTCGAGTGGAGGAGAGTAATGTGCGCGTAAGAAAAACACATCGCGCTTGGCAGGACTTTCCCACTCTAACGGTAAAGGGTCCGTAAAGAACGGACCCCGATATCTATGGCGTTTCGTCGTTCCGTGTCGTCAAAACAGCCGCGTTAATTCCCGCTTTTTTGGATCAGTTCGTTCGTCGCATCGAGCACGATCTTGAGCGTCCGGATCATGCCGGCCATTTCCAGCAGCAAAGCCTTCGCGCCATCGTAGGAGCCTGTTTCCGATCTTACGGCGCTAACCTCTAGGTCGTAGAGTGAGTCTTTCCCACCGCCGGGCGGAATTCCCGTATCTCCCCGCATCTCCCGGATTGGGCGCGAGGCGCGTAGCATCGGTTTTTTGCGCTCTTCACCCGACAACTTCCGACTTCGTTTGCGGCACGGATGGTGGACATCAACCGATGATTTGCCGAAGGGCAGGACGTGTCAAGAGCCTAAAGAAACGCGGCATATTCTCCCGAACTCAATCGAAGCCCATCAGTATCCGCCCGGTCTCGACCAAGCGCTTCGGTTGCCGCATCGCCTACCTGCGGAATCATATTGCCAATCATATTGGCAATTGCCGCGATAGGTAGGATAGGACGGACCACCGCAATTATTATTGGCGCATACGGCTACAGCCGTTCCAACAAGCGCCACAGCGACAAGTGCAGCCGCTGCTTGGTTTTGCTGCTGGACTATCGCAACGCATTCTAACGGGTCGATATGACGCTTGGCCAATTCGCCAGTCAGTTCATAAATAAATTGTTGGTCGGTCGTGCTGAGGAAGGTCCGACAGAGTACCGCTTTGCTCACTCCCTTTGGATTTCTTTGAAATTCCGCCTGTGTGGTCGAACAACCAGACAAAACGGCAGAGATGCCCAGCGCGAACGCCAGTGCAACAATAGAAGTTTCCATTATTTCCCCCAGAGGGCGTCCCCACGCCCTAAAGGGGTACCGTGACAGGATACACGCAGGAGTCAATCCACATCGATTCCCAACCTGAAGAGCCCTTGGTCCGGGTGAATAGGTGGTACAAAGCTAAACTTGTTTGGCGTTGAAAAAGTCGCCGGTTCATCTATCTACATTGCAACCACCATTGCCGGAAATCCGCATGCCATCGATGACAACATTCCCCGACCTGCTGGTAACCCTGACGACCAAAATCGTTTCGGCCTATGTCAAGAAGCATGTCGTTCCCGGGGGCGAAATCACCAAGGTAATAGTGGACGTGCATGCCGCGCTGAACGGGATCGGCAGCAACGGGGATCTAAAGCCGGAGCCTGTCGTCGAAAAACCCAAGCCTCCAGTATCGGTGCGAAAATCGATCCAGGACGACCATCTGGTATGCCTTGAGGACGGGAAGAAATTCCAAACACTGAAACGCCACCTAATGGCTCACTACCAGCTGACACCGCAGCAATATCGTGAAAAGTGGGATCTTCCCGACGACTATCCGATGGTCGCGCCGGCCTACGCCGCAAGGCGCAAGCAGCTGGCGCTCGACATGGGTCTCGGCCTGAAGCCGATCAGCCCGTAGCGATCTGTTCCTTTGATAAAAATTCAACCAGCGTTAGCGGGGGATTTTAGTGGTGTTTTGCCAGCCTTGGTCGGGCCTGGGCATCATGAGAGAGTTCGGCGTCCGCTTCGCCTTTGATCCTCAGTGCAATATCAAGGACGTGAGCATCAACAGTCGCGAAGGCACCTATCACGTTCCGGGTCAGGAATATTACGAGGAGTCGAGAATCTCGTCCCAGTAAGGAAGCGCTGGCTTGCTCGGAAGCCGACGCGCGCCTGCTGGAGGGCGCGGCGCGGATGACAGTGAGATGACGCGGATCGGCGCCGGCTAAAGCTGCGCTTTCGGACGTAGGAATGAGCGAGATATAACCATTTTCTGGCTGAGACGCAGCGTCTCAAATGTCCAAGCTATGGAAAAATCGCATCAGCAGCCGTTGGTCGAACTGACCTTCTTGCTCGAGCATAAACCTCGCTGCGTCTCTTGGGCTCCAAGCCTTCTTATATGCTCGCACCGAGG
>NZ_JAGGJV010000014.1 GCF_017873135.1 Rhizobium herbae
GATTGCGTCAGCTGCCTGGGCGCCGGATACTGCTGCGAGAGCTGCAGCGGAGCCGAGAAGAAGGCTCTTAATGTTCATTTCTGACCTCCAGTCAACCGCCCCTACAGTCAGTGATTGAAGATCATCGGAAAAGCTTCTTTAGCTCGCGATTGTCTCGTGCTCCCCATCCAACTCCGCCGGGTCTAGAGATTGGCTACGCCTGACCCCGACCACCGTATACCTCAACATGGACGCGTCAAGCGCATGTTCGACGCGCTTGCGCTTTGCAGAAACCGTCCCGGCCGGCGTGATCGCCGTCAGTCCGGTGGAACATGACTAGTGCTGTTATCCTGTAACAATTAGCTCTTTCGCGGGAGTGCCTTTGCCACCGCCGACCGAGTAGTTCAAAGCCGCTCCGTTAAAATCGAAGGCCGAGAAGATTTCCCTGATCGGAGGGACATCGTTGATCGAGAGAATAAAGCTCCCTTCGATCCGGCGCAGCCTTTCTGCAATTTTGACGAACTGGTCACGCCCAAACAGGGCTTTCCCATAGTCGTCTTCATTCCCGAAATACGGCGGATCGAGATAGAACAGGGTGCCCGGCCGGTCATAGCGATCAATGAAGGCCAGCCAATCCAAGTTCTCGATCACAACGCCGGAAAGCCGCTCATGCACGTCCTCCAAAAGCGGTGCAAGACGATTGAGATTGAACCTCGCCGAATCACGGGTACTGACGCCAAAACTCTGGCCCGACACCTTCCCGCCGAAGGCCAGTTTCTGGAGATAAAGGAAGCGTGCCGCACGCTCCAGATCGGTCAGTGTCACCGGGTCACACGCCTTCAGGCGGTCGAATTCCCGCCGCGATGTGATTTGGAATTTGAGAGTGTCCATGAACTGCGGATAGTGCCGTTGCAGGATGCGAAACAGGTTCACGACCTCACCGTTTCGATCGTTGATGACTTCCGATCGCGGAGCCTTGGTGCGCCGGAAAAACACTCCGCCCATGCCAACGAACGGTTCGGCATAGGAGACGTGGGGAGTGGCATTGATCATGCCGACAAGTCGGGCGGCCAGCTGGCGTTTGCCGCCAATCCATGCGGCCGGAGGCTGGGTCGTGGGGACGTCTATTGAATTGTGGTCGAGGGGCATTTCAAACCTTGCACGAATCGGTCACACAGGCCCGCCTCGCTTCGGCGGGGTAACGGGTGTGACGGTTATCTTTGAGAGCTGTCGACGGGGCCGCTCTCGCAAAGAAGACCCCGTTTCCGGAGTGGGCGACCACTCCGGGCACCTGGAGCTGACCGGCAAACGCCGGTCAAAGGTCAGCTAATCGGAAGCGGCGCGTTGATGCGCTCCAGCAAACTGTCATTCCCATATTCGTAATTGACGAGGTGAACCACGTCGATGCGATTGGAGTTATTCCGGTAGATGCCCGCTTTCATGTAGGGCGGCATAGCGTCGATGTAGCCAAGCGGGCCATCGTAATCGAAGAGCAGCTTTCCATCGCGCCAAACCCGAAAAATCGACGTTTGCGCGTTGTTGTCGTAGCGCAGCTCGATAACCCAATTATAGAAGCGGCCGAGCTTGAAATATGGGTCGCGGAAAAGGGCCTTCGATCCGGGATTGACCACCAATGGATTTTGAGCGCTGGAGCGAACAACGATGGCAAGCTGGCTGCCTGCCTGCAATTCAAAGGCAAAGGCGGGCGATGTCACGCCGTCGGTGGCATCTTGCGAATTGTGAAGCTGTGCGAAGAGGAACCAGCTTTTCGCGTCGATCACCGTTGCGGGCTCGATCATCGTCGAAAACGAAAAGTACCGCCGCTCGACAAACGGAACGAGGCCGTTTTGAAAGACTTCCGACCGCTCCGTGTCGGGCGCGTTCCATACCGGCCGGTCGCCTGGGCGGCATTCGAAGCGCAGGCGGTTGCGCTTGTTGGTCGCCCGCGTAATTGCATAATCGGCGTCAGGGCGGCAATGAACGCCGCCCCATTCGGCGGGCACTTGCGTGGTGATGAGTGCTTCCGAAAACACGGGCCGGTCCAAAGCCTCGGCAAAATCAGCGCGGTCCACGTTCGCCCTGCCGACTTCCATCAAGGTCGCCAGTTTGGCAATCAGGCTGCTCTGACCTGCGGGAGGCGTTAGGGGAATAACGCCGGTTTGATTGAGCAGAATGTGGCCGCCGCGTTCGCCTGGCAAATGAATGTCAAACGTCCCGCTTGGCAGCGAAAGGGTCGCGTCATCGGCCGCCACATTGATGATTGGATAGGTGACGATGCCAAATTCGACCTCGGCGTCAAATTCAAACTCGACGGAGAAATCGTTCGTCGTCGTCAGCGGTTCGAAGACGAACTGCACGTATCCCTTTCCGTTGGCGTTGACGGGTGTTGCGACCGCCGCGACCTTGTGGAATTCGCCGTCTCTCGGAATGTCCACCACGTGATTGGTAACAAGGACATCGGCCGATGTCAGTTCTGTCCAGAGAAGACGCGTATTGTTGATGCCGGTGCTGGCAATGATGCGAGCGTTGGCCACGGCTCCATAAAGGTCGTTCGACAGTACGAGCCGGTTCGCGTAGCCGATGGGGCGCAACGCGCAGGTGGCGAGAACGGGTGCCCCGCCCGTCCGGCTGAATTTCGCCCTGACGCGCTTTACGCCACCCACCGTTGTCACGCTGATGATTTCGAGCGGCATGGTGTTACTGCGCTCCCAACTGGTCGGGACGCTGCCACCGGAACCAATGACACCCGCGACCGCTCCAGCGGCGGTGATGTTGGTCACGAGATTGTTGGCCAGGGTCCGGCGCGGTCCCGGTGCCCAGGGCGTGATATCGTCGATCGCATTGGCCTGCTGATACATCAAGGTCGTGATTTCGAACTCGATGGAAAAACTATGGGCTTCGGCGGGATTAGCGATAAAGCCCCAATTGATCCGGTTCCCGACCTCGCCACGCAGGAATGCCACGATATGTTTCCACTCGCCGGTTAGCGGGATTTTGTCCGATTCTCGGTGCACGCCGCTGTTGATCTCGGCGATCGTGAGCCGGAAGTCTGCAATATTGTCCGAAGCCAGCACGCGGACGAGCGCGTGGGCGGCACGGCCGGAAGCGGCGGCAAGCGTTTCGCCAACATAGGGCACAGGCCGCAACGTCACCGACTTGTTCGGATTGGCGCCTGTGCGCGAAAGTCTAACGCGCATGCGCTGCGCGTTGCCCTCTTCGGTAATGGCGAGGATTTCACACGCAAAGCCGTTGTCGCTGAGATTGAAGCCATCAGGCAATATGCCGCCCGCGCCGATGACGCCGACCTTGCCGCCCGCAAACTCCGAATTGGCCATGAGATTGGCGTGGGCGCGATAGACTTCGAGGCCGTTCTTGCCCCATCTCGGCGTGTTGGCCGGATAAGTCACCTGGGGCAGAGCGCCCAATGGCCCGTAGCCTTGGCTGGGCCTTGCAACGGAGACGATCGCCGCCTCGGCTCGGCCCGCCGCCAAGCCGTTCTCTTTATATATTCGCCGTTTGAAATCGTAGAAGCCGGGACTGACATGCGCGGCGGCAATGGCGGCGTTCGCTGCCGAGGCAAGCATCGACTGATAGAGGTCCGACACCAGTCGGCGCGGGTCCGCGCCATTGGCGGCCGTCTCGACCGCCGCGAAGCGGGCGGCGATCGGGCCGGTGGCGAGAAGCGGCGGCGTGAGTGTCGCCGCAAGTTCTGCGGCGGCTGCGGGGTTTTCCAAGTCACCGAGCAAGGCTTGGGTGAGGTAGATACGTGGCGGCTCCATCCGTGGCTCCTCGTTAGAACTGATCGCAGAGCGCGAGAACAGCGGCGGGGCAATCCGGCCAGGCGTCTTCCGTCAGGAAGTCGGATACCGGATCAGCCGAAAGCGTTTCGACCGATGCCCGCATGTCAGAGATCCACTTCAGCGCCAGGGCGAAGGTTTCGAGCAGCGCCGTCTCTTCGGCCGAGCGATCGGCAGCAACTTTGGCCGAGGCAAGCGAAGCCGCCCCGCTGATGTTCATCTGGGCTTCGGCGCTTGCGGTGCCATAGATGCGTCGGCGGCATTCGGTCTTGATCTCTTCGCGTCTGTTGGCGGCCTTCGCCGCGTCAAGGACGGCGGCAGGCACGCCGGAGGCGATGAGGGCACCTTCGCTGAAGTTGGCATAGGTCACGCCCTGGTATTCGATGGTGAAAGTCTGCATCGTCGTGTTCTCCGATTAAAGGGTTGCGAGGTTGGATGCGACCCAGCCAACCGATGCGGGTGTTGAGCCGCCCGCGACACCGGCGACCCATTTGCCCGCCATATCGGGGGTGACAAAGGTGGTGTTCTTGACCATCAGGGCAGCAAAGTGCGTGCGGGCACCAAAGATCACGCCAACGGAACCGGCCGGGCGGGTGACTGTGCACCCGTTCAGTTCCAGACCAATCACAGGCGGCCCATCCGTGACGTTTCCAGCGAGGAAGCCGTTATAGCTGTCGTTGACCATGACACCGGCTCCCGGTGCGGCCGGAAACACGATCTCGATCGAAGACGCGTTGATGCTGTTGGAACCAAAGGACGGGCAATAAAAGCCGCCAACCTCCCAGTCGCCGACGACTTCCGGTTCAGGGCGGGCGTGGACACCGAGGAAGACCTTGTAGCGGATGCTGCCGGACACGGAGAGGTGAGAGCCAAGCTTCAGATGCTGGCCCGCACGAAGGCCGATACGCGGCGACGTGAACGTGTAGTTCGCCATCAGCCTGATATCGACGTATCGGCCGGCTCCGGCCAAGGAAAGCGCCCGGTCGATGGTCTGAAAAGGCTGCTCAGGCACCAGCCCGCTGTTGGCATTGTTCCCGGCGACCTGATCGACGTAGTAGGTCCGCGACATTTCCGGCAGCGTTGCAATCGCGGCGGCGACAGCGGCGTCGATCGCGGCTTTCTTTGCGTCGAAGATGTTGATGAGCGCATCCGCTCTTCCAACGAGGGTTGCGATGTCACTTGTAAGGCTCATGTCGGTTCCTTTGGGTTAGAGCGCGGCTATCGCGGCGCGGATGTTGTCAACTTCGATCGAGAGGCGGCGGATTTCCGCGAGTGCCCCTTCCACCCGCTCGTCGGCTTCCACGGCGTCCAGCCGGTCTCGCAAGGCCATCAGGCGGCTGGCGTTGCCCATGATGGCAGCGCCCATCTGGGCGAAGTCGGAACCGAAAAAGAGCGTCAGATCGACATCGCCAGCCTCGACGGTCACGGCCGACGCGGGCAGCGCTTCAAGCGTCAGGTCGAAGGCAGTGACGATCGGCACGCCTGCCGTCTTGTAGGCGAGCGGCGTGTCCGTATCTGACCAAACGGCCAGCATCGTTCCATCGGTCAGGATGAAGCCGACTTCCTTGATCCAGAAGCTCGGCCCGCTGTCGAGCAGCGCCGTGAGGTGAATGGTGAAGTCACCCACCCAACTGCCGCCCGCGACGGGAACGCGCATGCGCTCGTTTCCCAATTCGGTTTCGGAACCGTCCGGCTGGTAAGCCTGATCGCCAAAAGCGATATGCGAGACCCGGGCGGAAAGCCCCTCACTGTCGGCGCGGAATACCGCTCTCATGCCCTCGCGGGTCAGCATCGGTATCAAAGCATTCATGGGTTCACCTTGCTGAAAATGAATCGATCACCGTGATCAATCACGAATTTGTCGCCGGTCGGCGTATCGACCACGAAGGCGTGGCCGCCCGGCAGCGGCTCCAGTGCGGCGGGTGGCAGGAACACGTGCATGACCGCCCGAACGCATGACAGACTGGAAAGGGAAGCAGCCAGCCCGGCCCGCGTGGCGGTCTGCGGTGCAGCTGCGTCGGCCGAGCGCCGCACTCCGACAAAACTCTGGATAACGGCAGCAAGGCCCGCCCGCGCATTCGGCACGGGCGGCACAGCTTCGGCCGTGGGGCGCACTACGGCCACGTTCTGGACAGCGCTCGTCAGACCGGCCGAATTGCCGAACTTGATGCCGAGCAGAAAGCTGATCTCTTGCGACCACCGTTGCGTGGCCTCGATAATCCGCCTGACGGCGTATTGCGTGGCGGCGCTGAAGAGGTTGTCGTTTCCGGCCGTCAGATGATCGTTGACGTAGGCAATGACGGTATGGGTGTCATGCGGGCCTTTCGGCGTCGTCTGCCACCACTGCGTCCAATCGACGGTAATTCCTAACGCGCCAAGCGCCCGCTTGGTGCCGTAGACCGTGCCGGTCCAGGCGTGGATTTCCGGCGCACGAGCCAGCAGCTCGCGCACATGGGTCTCAAGCAAGCCGGGCGTCATGAATTCGGTCATGCCAAGTTCGACGGTCAGGATCGGCAACAGCCGGGCGTCAACCGTCAGCGGGTCTTGGATGAGCAGCGCCGAGGTGCTGAAGCTGGACAGCACATTGCTCAAGGCGGCTGCGAAGTCGCGGCCGCGCTGGTCATTGACGCCGGGAGGGACAAGCGAGGCCGGGATGAAGGGATCAGACATCGGCGGCCACCACGACATTGACCGTCAGGCTGGCAAGGGCTGCGAAGCGGTGTGCGGCGAGATCGGTAAAGGCAAAACCGGTCAAGGAAACGTCGGTGACATCGGGCACCGCCTTGACGGCCGCGATGATGACCGACGGCGCTACCTGACTGCCGAGCGTTTGTGTCCATGGCGTGAAAGCGGCGATTGCGGCAGCGCGGGCTTTTGCCTCCATCCCGGCGATCGCCTGGGCGACCCGCACCGTTAAAACCATGTCGAAATCAACCGGCTCCGGCGAAAGGATGGTAACATCGTCGCCCATGGCCCGGCGTGTTTCCGGGTCGAGATAGGCAAGCACAGCGTTCTTGAGCGCTGATGTCGGCAGGCCGGTGCGCATCAGCGGGAAAATGTTGATCTTGCCCGGCTCCGGCCGGACCACGGCAACGTCGGTGATTTCCGGGTCAACCGCCATCACGTGTTCACGGTAGCCGTTTTTCGGGCCGGTCTTGGCGATCGTGAACAGGGCATTGACGACGCGGAGCCGGAAGCGGTCCTCGTCCTCGATGTCGGTCCCGCCCGAAACGGCCACGGTGTTGGTGGCCGTGGTCACATAGGCGACCGGATCGAGCAGATCGGTCACCGCGCCGATGCCAAGGCCATTCCAGGCAGCGCCGGGCGTCTCGGCCGTCGCCGATACCGTGGCCGAAAGCATCCCGGCCGGGATGATCAAATCCTTGTCGGTGGCGAACGTCACGGCCGAACCGGATGCGACCCGCGTGCCCTTAAGAATGGCCACGTCGATCAGCCGGACGGCCGACAGAGTGAACCGCAGCGTGGTTTTCGAGGGCTGCGCCAAGAGCCGGAAGGTCGAAACGTTGGCGCCGCGATTTTCCAGATGGACGCCCTGGCCAAACACGGCCGTGTTCTGCACGGTCGCGGTCTGCGCCGCCTCGTGTAGGATCGAGAGCGCATAGGCCGCGACTTCGATCAGGAACATTTCGGTTTGGGCCGGATAGAGCGTGCGGCCGGAAACGACTTCAAATTGAGCCTTGAAGGATGCCTTCAGTGCGGCCGGGTCGCGTTCGAAGAACGATGGCGCACCGGCCGCGCGAAGCTGTTCAAGGGTGCGCTTGACGGGATCAGCCACGATAGGTGACCTCCGTCACGCGGATATCATCAATCACGCTCTCGATCGGCCGCCAGAAAACCTGCGTCGTGAAATGCGAAAACTGCACTATAGAGACGCTGACTTTCTGCACGACGATACGCGGCTCCCAGATGGTGAGCGCGTCCCAGATTTCGCGGGTCAGATGCGGAATGCCGATGTTGGGATGCCTGTCGATCGCGCCGTGCAGATCGCAACCCTTCTCCGGCTCGGTCGGTACGGAGCCTTTCGGCGTCAAAACGATGTTGGCAATGGACTGATTGAGATCGTCGATGGCAAAGACGATCGCGCCCACCACATCAGGCGCTTCGCCCGTATCCGGGTTGATCCGGCCGACCTTGAGCGACCAGTGGCGATAGGGGATTTTGTCTTTGTCGAACATGGGGCGAAGGTAGCCGCCGCCCCAAACAAAAATGACCGGACGTGAGGTCCGGTCAGTGCAACCAATCCGCATTTCCTGCTATCGGTCGTTGAAAACTAGTCGAAGAGGCGATGAAGAGCAAGATGACCGATAGTGATATCAAGGCCGAGGCCCAAAAGACTAGAAATACGCGAGCGTTTTGGGTGCTCGTGGCACTGACCTTGGCATATTGCTTTCTCTACTATTTGTTGATTGTCGAGACTAAACAGTGTCAGGGAGTGGTCGTTTCCACTTCTGCGTTTGCCGGATTTTTTGATCGCTATCTCGCTTGCCAAGATATCAACCAGCTCGGCGGCGCACTTGCGGGTGCGTTCGCCCCCGTCGCATTTCTCTGGCTGGCTGGTGCCGTCTTTATCCAATCGCAAGAACTCAGAGCCCAGCGAGAAGAGCTGAATGATACGAGGAAAGTGATGAAAGAGCAGGTAGCGGAAACTCGGGCGTCTACAGCGCTTTTCAATGAACAAACCGGAATATTGCGAAGACAGCAGCAATTGCGAGATCAGCAAGAGGCCGATGAAGAGTTTGATGCGCGCGAGGCCTACTTTGAACAATCCATACGGAACGGGAGAGGGGTGCGGGTCTACTATAAGTATGACATTCTCGTTGACGGTCCCGAAGGAGGCCTCGTCAAAGGCACTACGGCCGACGCATACCTTATTTTTCCGCCAACTTTCACTTCTTGCTTTTATGGGAGCGATGCGGAATCCAGCTTGATTCAAATGGCACGCGCTATCGAGTTCCTAACGGACCGTTCCCATCCCGAGTACCGGATTCCTAATGAAGTGGTAGACGAATTTAGACAAACCTTGACTGAAATTAATGCCATGGTTGATATGATCGCGCTTTTATCACCGTCACACCAAGTAAAAGCGAATGCCGGCCACTTTCAGGAATTTAGCGACCACCTTGGCATTTTACTTAGCGAAATGGTGCGATTTGCTGACGACGATCGTTAAGCCGGCTCTCCGGTCAAGTCGCCTCCGGGTATGACGCCCGTGTGCAGATGATCGTGACCCACGTTCTTTCCGTTGTGGGTGAGAGTTTCGCTAACAAGATCGATGCTTGATCCTTGGATTTTCACAGCACCTCTAACGTTGATTGTTACCGCGCCAGCTTCGCGATCGATGTGAATTGACCCGCCCGGAAAGGTGATGCCCACATCATCGTTTCCCTCAAACGGTGGCGTGTCCTTGTCATTATATTTGGAGCCGATGATGCAGCCGTCCTCGCCCTTCAGATCGACGGCGCACCAAACCTCGTCGTCAACATCCGGCATCATGAAGCTCTTCGTCTTGCCGGATGACCGCGACAGGACATCGACCCAGAAAGATACCGTATCGTCCTCGTCCTTGAATTGGACTTTCACCCGCATTTTCTTCGGGTCGCGATCGACCACGATGCCGCGTTTGTTGGCGTTGTTTTGCTGGTAGTCGTTATTTGCGCGCATCGAGCAGCTCCACGTCGGTTGTGTATCCGCCGCGCGTCATCCGGTGGGTCGAGCGGTCGATAAGGTAAAGGCCGGAATACTTGCCGAAATCCGCCATGTTGACGGTCACACCCGCCACGGCCCGCACATCGCCAACATGCGAGAACGAGCCGGAGCGGCGTTTGCGATTCTTGAAGTGCATCCGCGATCGGGCGAGCGCCTTGGCATTGGCGGGGCTCTCGGTGCGTTCGCCCGCGATCTTCAGCACGTCGCCGGTTTTGACCTGGCTGTCGGTTTCCTCGCTTTCGACCGTCTCTTTTTTGTTCGGGTCGAGATAGGAAACCTTTGCCTTGGAATAGGTGTCGGCCGTCTGTTCCTTCAGTCGGTAGGACAGGAGAGATGTGCCGAGAGATAAATGGCTGACGGTCAAGGCGGCGGCGCGGCCGTCCACCGACTTGATGCTGGTGAAAATCGCGCGGGTGCCCCTGACACTGAAATAATGCCCGGTCTCTTCGGCCAGCCGCGTCAGAAATTCGAGATCTCGCTCCCGGCGCTGGCTCACTCGCTCGAAATTGAGGCTTTCGACTTCGCCTTCCAGGGAAAGGCCGTTTTCACCGGCAACCTTGCTGACGATCGCCTTCAGGGACTGTTTTTCAAAGGCGCGGGATTTCTGGGTCCGCAGGGGCTTGGTGATCGGAGCGGCGAGGCCGCGCATGGTCATGCGGTCGCCGCCACGGTCGCCCTCGGCGTCCGGCTCGTCCATTTCGAACGTGCCGCAGGGCAGGATACCGCCCAGGCCGTCAAAGATGGTGAGCGTCATGGTATCGCCGGGCTCCGGCTTCCATGCGCCTTTCCACCGGCCGTCCTTGTCCTGCACCGTCACGTCAATCTCATCGATCTTGCCGTGGTGATTGTCGGTGTAGCTGATCGACGTGGTCATCGGATCAAGTTCGGACGAGATATCGACGCCCTGATAGATCAGGCTGAAATAGGGGCCTGAGGCCATCAGACGCTCCCATAAGAGGGGTTGTCGCGCTTCCACGGCGGCAGCAGATCGATGTTGGTGGCGGTTTGCTCGATCACCGGGATGATGAGCGTAACGCCCTGGGGAAGCACCAGCGGCGGCACGGCGAGATCATCAAGATACAAATGCCGGTTGGCTTCCAAAAGCACCGTCTGCTTGTTCTGGTCGCCATAGTAGCGATAGGCGAGCAAATCCCACCGGTCGCCCGCGATCGTGCGATATTCGAAATAATCACCAGTTAGAGCCGTCATTGCCCACCACCTTTGCGAACCTGCGGATTATTGGCGGCAGCGCCGGACAAGGCCGGTGCGCGGCTCTTGGCAATCGACATGATCAGCCCGAACAATCCGCCGGCTATCGGGTCTTCAAGCAGGCTTATTGTTGCCTCGACACGAACCGGCACACCGAGCCGGTC
Organism: Rhizobium herbae; assembly: GCF_017873135.1. Taxonomy (GTDB): domain Bacteria; phylum Pseudomonadota; class Alphaproteobacteria; order Rhizobiales; family Rhizobiaceae; genus Pararhizobium; species Pararhizobium herbae. The sequence goes on from NZ_JAGGJV010000014.1 coordinate 10,877, forward strand.
GGTCTTGGTGATGCCGATCGACAAGCTTTCGACCACGTAGCGTTTGCCGGTGTAATCGCCATTGCCGAGGACGAGTGGCATCGGCGATTTGAGCGCGAAGGCTGTCTCGAGCTTCGCCAGCTCCGCCGGCACATCGCAGAACTCTTCCGAGAAAAAGAAATCGAACGTCTGCCGGTCCAGCTCTTCGCCGATCGCCTGAAGCGCGGGTTTGCCCCGCGTCGTGTCGTGTTGCGCGAACGTCGCGGCCCGCTCGATCGTATGGCCGACCGGCCCGGCCGGGCCAGCAATTCCTAACGGGATGGAACCGAGCAGGTAAATCATCGGGTCCGCCTTTCCGAGGCGAGGCGAGCCGTTAGAAACCGGACGCCGCAACGAAAGGCATCGGGCTTGGTGTGCCAGTACAAACGGCCGCGCTCGGCCACCTTCTTTCCGTCCACCAGCGCGTAGAACCGGCCCTCCGGCGAAGTCACGCAATATGGCAATTTTCGCACCATGATGCGGGCGTCGGCTTCCGATCGCTTGCCCATCACACGTTCCTCCGAGCGCGGCGGCGCAATTCCTCATCGACCAGCTCGGCAATCTTGCGTCCGCTTTGGCTCATCAGGTCGTCCCACTGCTGCCGCACCTCGTCGGCATTGCCGCCCTGAATTTTGGTTTCCGCCTTGAAGTGAATGGCAATCGGCGACCCGGCCGGTTGCGCGGCGGACTGCGACTGGACGCTGACGCGGGCGACGGCAGCGCGTGCCGCCTCGTTCCGCGCGGCATCGGAAGGCGGCACATTTGCCGCCTGTTGCGTCGCGGGCATTTGCGGGCCTGCCTGGGCGGAAAGCGCGGGCATGGCAATTGCCGCCGCCGCCATGGTGGCCGCCGCAGCGGTCCGCATCGCCTTGACCATCGGAGCCGCGTGGATCGAGCCCGCGATGGTCTCTGTGAATTTCAGCCGGTGGATGTCCGATAGCGGGCCGGTCTTTGCCGGTGACGAGGGCAGATGATCACGCACCAGCTGCGTCACCTTGCGGATTTCCTCGATCACCACGGCGGCACGCGCACGAATACCGGCCGCGAGCGTATCCATCAGCGCAACGCCCTGCGGATAGAAGCTGACAGCGCCGAGGAACGCCTGCGCTTGGCGGATCGAGGACATGACCGTATCGCTGACCCGCTTTGCCGCCGCTTCCAGCGCCGCAAGCCGCCCCATGGCCGGGCCAGTGTCGATGGCCGCGACCGCCTCCATGTCGGTTTTCAGGGCGGCGGTCGCCGCCGCCGTTGCCCTGATCGTCGCCGGATCGGTCACGTTGACAGACGCCTGCATCTCCGCGTCAGCACCGAAGGTGAAAACGCTCTTGACCTTGGCCCAGGCGGCGGTCGCCCGCGTGGCAAGCCCGTCGATCGCCACGCTGATTTTGTCGCCCAGGCTCCCGATCCATCCGGCAATATCGGGCATCTCCGGCAAGTCGAGCGCCGGGAAGTCCGGCCACTTGAAGGCTGGCAGATCAGGCCACGAAAACGCGGGGAAGGCAGGCCAAGAAAACGACGGCAGATAGTCCGACCATTTGAGCCCGGTGATGTAACTCGCCCAATCAAGCCCGCCCTGGATGATGCCCGACCAGCTGAAGCCAGGAATGAAGTCGAGCCAGCGCAGCGGATGGAGCCATGAGGCCCAATTGATGACCGTCAGCACGTTCGACCAGCTGAGGGCCGAGACGATGCCCGACCACGAAAGGGACGGCAGATAAGCCGCCCAATCGAGGCTTGCGATGTAGTCGGCCCAATTGAGCCCGGTCTTGATAATCGCCGCCCAGCTGAAGCCGGGAATAAGGTCAAGCCAGCGCAAGGGATGCAGCCATGACGCCCATTCCAGCACGGTCACGAAATTCGACCAGCTCAGCGTCGGGATCATGCCGGACCATTCCAGCGATGGCAGCGAATCCCATGCCGCCGAGATGGCACTGGTCAGGTCGGACCAACCGGCCGACAGCATCGCCAGCGGATCGAAGCCGAGAAAATCGGTGATGGCCGCCCAGGCGGTCGCAATGCCCGCCGTGATCGAGGCCCAAAGGTTGCTGAAGAATGCGCCGATCTTATCCCAGTTGGCATAAATCAGCGCAGCGCCGGCCGCGATCGCGACGATTGCCAAGATTATGGGGTTTGCAGCAAGCGCCGTGGCGAGAAGCGTTAGGCCATAGGCGATTTGAACGAGGCCAGCGGCCGTGGCGATCAGCGTGGGCGCAAACGCGAAGCCCGCCAGCACCATTGCGAGGTTTTCCCACCCGCCCACATAATCGGATGCTGCCTGCAAATAAACGGCAAGTTTGCTGAAAATCTCATAAGCGCGGGTGGCGAACGTCCACGTGCCTTCAAGGACGGATTGGATCGCTGCCCCGATCTTCGCCGCCCATTTGTCGAGTTCGCCCGTGGCCTGAAGTCGGTTGACGGTATCCAGCACGCCTTGCAGCTTGCCCTTCATCCAATCGAAAAGGCCCGCATTCATGATGGCGAGCTGAAACTTCAACCAGATATCGGAGAGGTTGGAGACCATGCCGTCCCACGTGCGGGCCAGCTTCTCCATTGCGCCGCCATAGCGCTCGCGCATGATACCGGTAATCGCCGCCTGGATGCCCCCCGGATCAGATGCCAGCGCCTTGGCGATCTTCTTTTGCCCGTTGACGGTGTAGGTGTAATAAATCTCATTACCCTTGACCGCAGCCTTGATGCCGAATTCCTTCAGGCGCTCATTCTCGCCGGTTACGGCGTCGGCGATTGCTTCGACCGCCATTTCAAGCGGCTTTCCCATCGCCGCCGCTGTGTCGCCAAGGTCTTGCAGAAGCCCGTTTGTCGGATCAAGCCCATAGGCCCGCAGCTTCACAAAGCTATCCATGACCTGATCAAGCTCATACGGCGTCTTGACGGCGAAATCAGTCACCCAGCCCATCGCGGCCTTCGCCTTCGCGGAAGAACCTTCGGTGGTTTCAAGGATGGTCTGGAATTTTTCGAATTTCGATGCTGTACCGACCAGTTGGTTGGCGGCAAGGGCCGAACTCGCCATCAAAGTGGCGGCAATACCTGCCGCGACCGTCAAGCCACGGAAAGCCTTTCCGGCTCCGGTCGTGATCTGGTTGAACCCGGATTTCCCCAACGCGACAGTCTTTTGATGCAAGCTGACTATCGCACGCCCGGCCGCTTGAGCGCCGGAGACGACAACATTGAAAGCGGAACGGGCCGCTGAGCCGACGCGATTGAAAGCTGCGGCCGCGCGTTCGGTGGCACGTGTTGCCGCGTTGGACGAAGCTTCAGTGGCTTTTCCGCCAGCCTTCACGGAAGCGGCGGTGCGCTTCTCGGCGGTCATGATCTTGTTCATGATCTTGGTGGCCCGATCGACCCCCTCGAAAATCATCATGAACTTCATTTTGGAAAGCCTCCGGCCCGGAATTCCAGACCAGAGGTGACATTATATGCGGGGGGAAATGACCGGACGATTGGTCCGGTCAGCCTTTGCCATTGGCGGAGCGGATGGCTTCGGCCTTGGCCTCTTCGAGGGCGACAGCTTCATCGTACCACCAGCCGAACTCGTCCTCATCCATTGCATTTAGATCAGCATGGGTCCAGCCGCGCTCTAACAGGAAGAGATGTTGGACCGGCGCGGACAGCCTTAGCTGGCTGTCTTGCTGGCCTTTCCCTCGCTGTCCGCGTCATCCTCGCCGCCGAACAGTTCGTTGATCAGCTGAAGGCTGTCGGCGGCCGGAACCAGTTCGGAGAGATCGGTCAGAGTGATCTTTTCACCTTCGAACTGCACGGTTTCGGTGATGTACGCGGCCTGGGATTTTGCGATATCTCCCTTGCCGATCCGCTGCGCCCGCATCCAGAGGCCGTGATTGATGAATTTCGGCACGGTGCAGACGACGCCGCTTTTTTTCAGAGGCACTTCGTAAGTGCCCGTATTGGCCTCCTTGTGCGCTCGCAGTTTGTCGACAACGGCGGATTGGGTTTTGGTGGTCATGGGTCAATTCCTTGTGACGGTTCAGGCGTTAGAAAGGGAGTGCCGGCCGCGTGGCTAACGCGGCCAGACGTCTTCGCCATCGATGCGGTAGATGTTGTTCCAGCCGTCGTATTCGATGATCGGGGTGTCGGCGCCGTAGACCTTCTGCATGAAGTAGCCGATGGAAATGTCGTGTTCCTGTCCCATCTGCTCCCCAAGCTTGGCGGTGCGGCCACCGGTTTTCATCATCTGGAAACCGATGTGAGTCACCAACGTGTGAGACTCAGTGTCGTTGCGACCCTCGCCGTCGAAGATATCGACGTAGGAATGCAGCTGGAGCTTGGTCATCTTCGTGGGGTTGAGGATGGTGCGGCTAACGCCTTCGTCCAGCCATTCGAAGGTGATCTTGCCTTCGATCGCCTGCACCGGGCGACCGGGAAGCTTCAGCACCCCGATCATGCCGAGCGACGAATGCTCGACTTCCTGATGTCCGATCTCGCCCAGGTCGATTTCGGAAACACGGCCGCAAACATCGACGCCATTGATATAGATGTCGGCGTCGGTGATCTGGCCAATTTTACGTGTCATGTGGATTGCCTCCCGTTAAGCCGCGAGCGAGAGCGCGTCGGTGATGAACTTCGTATCGACGTAGCTGTCGACGGTGATGCGCTCCATGACCGAGGTCGGATGGCAGCGCAGCTTGTAGAAGAACCTGCCGTCCGCGATCTGCTCGGGCGTGTTCTTCTGTGTGTCGAAGCGGAAGTCAGCGCCGTAGAAAACGCCGTCGCCGGTCTTTGCCCGCAGGTAGGCGTTGACGCCTTCTTCCGCCGCTTCGACGTTCTGGCGAGTGCCGAGGCGATCGACGTAGTTCATGAGGAAAAAGATGATCGCCTCGTGGGTCATGTCGAGAATGCGCCGGGCATGAATGAAGTTCTCGACATGTGCCGATGACGGGAACGCGGCCGAGCGGTTGCCGAACGTCCGAAAGCCGGTGGCGAACGATCGCATCGCGGTGACGATGCCCGCTTCGTTGAGGAAGTTGGTGTCGTTCTGGTAGTCGGACGGATAGAAGTTGATCGGGACTTCGAGATCCACGACGCCCTTGATTTCGCGGTTCGACGCCGAATGGTGGTAGCCCTGCTCAAGGTCGGTGGCGATGATGACGCCAGCCAGCCGCGACGACAGCGGGTCAAGGCGCGTGCCGCTGTTCGCAACGTCCTCGATCAGCACATGCGGATAGGTGAGGATGACGCGGGCGCTGGACGTGTTGGCGCTGCCGGTGGTGCCGCGTGCCTCAACTGCCTGCTGCTTGGTCAGGCCAAGCGGCAAATCGGCAATGGCAATGGCGTTGAGGCGACCGGCAACCACGTCCATCTCCGCCCGCACCGTCGCCGTCGGCGAATAGCCAGGTGCAAGGATCAGCTTCGGGAAATAGCCGAACTTGTTGTAGCACTCGTAAGCGCCCTTGAAGCCCGAGGCCGCGCCGCCGGCGCTGATGGTGCCGTTGATTTCGGCCGTGGTCACCTTCGAAACGTCGGGAGTGACGCCTTCCTTGTGGACGTCCGGATCAAAGACGTTGTTGACGATGATCGTGCCGCCGTCGCCCTGGTCAAAGATCGCATCGAGCGCGGCCGGGATCGTGTAGCCTGACGCATGCGGGCCGAATGCGGCAGCAGCCTCCGCAAGGCTGCGGATGATGACGCGCTTGTTGATGTACTTGGCGCGTTCCTCCGGCGTCGTGTGAATGAGGTGGATGGGCGCTGTGCCGTTGAGATAGGTGACGGCGGACTTCACGTCGCGAACGACGGTTACACCGTCTTTATGCTCGACGACTTCCGGGCCGTGATGAAATGTTGCCGCCATGGGCAGGGCTCCTAATTGGCAGCGCCTTCCGGCGCGATTTCCGTTGCGGTTTCCGGCGCGGGCTTCAGCAGGCCGCGTTCGGTGAGGTTGGCGACGATCGGATGCGTCTCCGGCAGATCGGCGTAGGATTTGCCGGGGATCAGCATCACCGGTTCGGCCCGGCCTTCGATGTCGAGCGGTGTGGTCGGGCCTGAATAGATCAGCCCTTTTTTGAGCGCTTGCTTTGCCACGTTGGTCCTTTCTAGGATTGAGAGATTGCCGGGCGCATCAGCGGAGCCGGTGGCTGACGGACGCGAGGAACGGCCGGGATCGGCAGGGCGATAACCGTCTGCCAGCGCCAAACCCCGTCCTTTTCATCATCAAGGAAATCGCGAACGATCTCGGCTGGGCCTGCACCGGCAAAGCTGTTGCCTTGGATCGAGAGGCGAACGTCTTCGAGGTGGTTGTAAGCGCCACCTTCGCCACGCAGCGACCGGCACAAAAGTACCAGGGCGAATTCCATGCGCCGCGACTGGGCGGTGTTGGCCGGACCCTTGGCGGCGGCAAATCGCGACCCGGAATAGTGGATCAGCAATGCGGCTGGCAGATTGCCGAAATCATAGGTTTTCGGGTCGGCCGGGAAGACCTCGACTTTGCATTGCCCGGAAACATCCTCTTTTAGGCGCTCCAGCAGTCCGTTCTCGACCTTCTCGATGATCAGCGGTGGGCGGATGGTGCGCAGGCTCTCGGTCATCGCTACCAGCCCTTCAGGATGTGACTGACACGCGAAGGCGGAATGATCGCCTCGACCTTCGATCCACCTGCCTCGCCGTTAACGGGTTCACCGGCGATCGGCAGCTCAGCCTTGCCGGTGGCAACGAGCTTCCAGAAGGCAAGCGCGTCGTCATGGCGCTTTTTCACGGTCTCGTCGGATTGGCCTTGAGCGCCTGGGCGCGACCGGAGCCGGTATCGCGCCACGTCGCTGATATGGCCTTTGACAACCGGAGGCGTCGTTTCCGGGTTCAGTGTCTCGATGACGGCATAACGAGCCCGCGCATATCCGATCAGCAGCTCTTCGGAAAACACAATAGCCTCTTCGATCTTGTCGACCATCAACGCCCGGCCTGCGGGATCATTGAGGTTGCCGTAACCGGCGACCTGCAGCAGCTCGTCCAGTCCGACGGTGGTCTTGAATTCTTCGATCGTCAGAAAGCGGGTCACGGATCAAATCTCGATTGAGAGGATGCAGGGCGGCAAATGTCGCCGCCCTGCTGGCAAGAGCCCGGCTTGAGAGGCTTAGGGTCGGGGCTCTTTGACGGGTTTCGCCTTTTCGGCGGCCGTGGCGCGCGCTTCAGCGGCAGCGATCTTCTCCGCCGCATCGGTTCGGGCGGCTTCGATCGCCGTGGCAGCTTCCGCCTGGGCGGCGCTAACGCGGCGCTCTGCCTCTGCCACCTTGTCGGTGGCTTCCGCTTCGATGCGCTCGGTGATGGCGCGGATGTCGGCGACCTGCTCGGCCACCGCGTGGGCGACCGCGTTATCGAAATCGACACTGGTCAGAACGTCAGCGCCGATCATCTTGACGCTATCGCGATCAACCACGTCGGCAGCAATCAGGGCGGCCAGCACGCCCTCGGTCACATTGACCTTCTCGCCGGACTTCCGGAATTTGCCGTCGATCTTTGCAGGCCCGGACAGGCGCAGGCTGATGTTGCGCTCCTCCATTATTGCGCTCCCGCATTCTGGAAGAGGAAGCCGCCTTCCGCCCCCGTCAGGATGGCGCGGCGCTCGACCTTGGTGGGGTAAATCCAGCTGTCGTTGCTGCGCTCGAAATACGGCTGCTCGACCTGCGGATAGCCACGCAGTTCATAGGTGTAGCCAAAGGACGGAACTTGGAAATTGTCTCCGGTTTCCGGCACGTAGGCGAGAATGGCATCGTCGCCCCAGACATCGTTGGCGAGCGCGCTATCGTCGGCCGTCTCCGGCAGAAAGACGGCCGCGCCGATGACCACCTTCTTGATGTCGAGATAAGCTGCGATCATTTCGACCGTGATGCTGTCCTTCGACGTATACTTGAACTGCTCCTTGATCTTCGGATGGTTCTTCAGCGCGTTGCCGGCGTTGGGTCCGAAAACGACCGTATTGGGATAGCGGCCGATGGAGCGGCGAATGGCTTCCTTGCCGGCGTCAAAGTCGGCCTTGGGATCGCTCGCCGGATCGGTCCAGCGATCGGCGCCGACAAGGGCGAGCTTGTGGTTCGCGTCGTAGGTCGCGGCTGTGCGGGCGATCTGGGCGCTCTCGTATTCGAGATTGAGGTCGATCGCGTCGAGCACCATGTTGACGGCACCCGCGCCGAGATCAATGCCCGGCACGCTTTCCGCCTCTTCCTGATGCTCGACCGGCACCACGCCTTCAAGCGCGTCCTGCACCAGCGAAACCGGGTCGGAGGCGTAGCCGTACTGGATACGCTTCTTGTCCGCGCCCGGCGCACGGCGGGTGTTCAGCATGCGAAAAGCTTCCTTGCCGAACTTGATGACGCGCATCGAGCGGTTCGGGATCGAGACACGCGGAAACAGCGTGGATGCGATGAAAGTGGAATTGCGATAGCCGCGTGCGTGGGTCGAAAGGATCGGGTCGATCACGGCAGCAGTGCGCTGATTGAGGGCTTTGGTCATGGGCGGGTTTCCTAACGGACGAGAATGGTGACGAATTCGCCATCGGCAGCGGTCGTGAGCGCCCAGGCGAAATCATTGACGGGAGACGCGCCGATCTTCTTGACACCACCGGCAGCGGCCGACATCAGTCGATCACCCTTGGTGACGATCCCGCGAGCGCGAACGCGGGCGATACCGATGGCCAGCAGCGCCACGTCCAGACCGATCTCGGTGGCCGGATGTTTGGCGATACCCTTGACCGGCGCGTCGTCGGTCGTGACCTTGGCATCTGTGAAGCCCACGAGATCGAGGGCGTCGAACAGACTGGTGGCCGTCGCGGTCAAGGACAGAACGTCGTGAAAATACTGCAAGGGCTGGCTCCTTAAGAAACCGCACGCACGGCGTCGAGGAAGGCCATGCCGGGATGTTGAAGCTGATGCGCGATTGCCCGCGCGTGGATATCGAGCTGCTCGGCGTCGACCGGCTTGCCGTCCGACGCGAACGAGGCCGAACCGGCTTCCGAGCCTGGGGCAGGAAGTTCGGTGCGACCGAAGGAAATGACCTTCGGCTGCTCGGAGAGGATCGTGCGGAATGCCTGGGCGAGCGGCACGGCAGCTTCACCGGCCGCGAACGAAACCGATGTCTCGATTGGCACGGCGTCGAGAAAGGCGACGATCTTGTCTTTCGACGCCGGGATGATCTTGCCTTCAGTCACGAGGGTTTCGGCAAAAGAGACGTTGTCGGCGTGGGCAATCTTTTGCTCGCGTTCCTTCAGGTTCGCTTCGCGGGTGGTAAAATCGGCCTCCCGCGCTGCGAAAGCTGGGTCAGTCTGTAGGGTCAAGTCATTCTCCTTTGTCGGCGCAGGCGCGGGCGTAGAAAAAGCGGGGCGTGCGGGAGGGTTGGAAATTGTGGCGTCGTTCAGCCATTCGAGCTGGTAGCTGGGCAGCGCCTTGTCGGCGTCTTCCATCCCGAATTTCTCGATTAGAAATTCACGCAGCATGCGCAGCAGCGATGACGTCTGCTCAAAGCCGCGCTCGCCAAAGCTGGCGCTGAAGGTGACGCTGTCGGTGGCATCGCCGGAGAACGCGACGTTCTTCAAGCCGGTCACGGCCGGAGCCATGCCACCGAGAAAACCAATGTGCTTGGGATACCAAGTGCCCGGCACTGGATTGGCAACGCCCTCCGGCCGGTGGAACTGAAGCGAGACCTTTTTGTAATGGCCGGCCTTCACTGCCTCGGAAAACGCCGGAGCGATCTCGCCAACGGTCGCATGGAGAATGCCGGTTGCGGCGTCGAAGTCGAAGCTTTTCGCCCAACCGAATGCGGGGGCGTCTGTGGTCGGGTGACCGACGACGATCGGGGCCGGAGCCGTCGCTTCGTCGTAAGCATCCGCGACCGCTTTCAGGTCAGCAGCCGAATAGCTGATCGCCGGGCCTTCCATCGGAGTGAAGGTGCCGGTCCGGAAAACTTCGATGCGGGCGGTTTTGGTCATGCGGTCCTCAGCTCATTTGCTGAGAACGACCTTGCGGGATGCCGAAAACAAAAATGACCGGACGTTAGGTCCGGTCAGTGGCATTCGGGGTTGCGGGCACACAATGCGTCAGCTGATTGGACGATGCAAGCCTTCGCGACATCTGAGGTGACGGATTGGGGCGGCAATAGCGCCACAGTCGATTTCTAACGGGGGTCTAACGGGCCTCGCGTCAAATATTGGGATCACCGGCCCAGTGTCGGGGAGGACAGCGTCCTTGGTCAAGTACGAAACTTGGCCTCATATCACCCTCAAGTGTCGAGCATGTCCCACTCATCGCCCGTGACCCACCGTAGGGCGCTAAGCTTGCCATTAATCATGCCCCATTCGAAATCACTCCACGGCCCGAGATTGTCGAGACCTATTTCGTCCTCCGTCTTCTTGGCGGCAGCCAGCGCGCCCTTCCAGATTTTATCGACCACGACATACGGGTGATATCCGTCAAGTTTTCGAAATTCCTCGTTTGTTATAATCTCGGTTTCACCGTCTTCCACACTAGTCCGCAGGCCCCAGTGCCGGTTGTACCAGACTTGGCGAGATAGAAGGTGTTGAGCGTCTAGAATCTCCGACAATCGGCGCGGCTGCTCCTGCCAATTGTGTTCGAATTCGTAATTGTCGAGCATTTCGCCGTCGATCGCTCGAATGACGTCCACGATGTTGATCGAGTAAGTCGACTTCGGCTTCGGAAACAATGGAACCAGATCGTCGTGGGGTAGCCGACGGTCGCCGTTGTGCTGCGAGAAGTCGCGGTAGTTGGAACTGACAAATACGAACGCCGTCTCTTGATCCGTCTCTGCAGCCATAGCCTCGGCATAAACTTCCAAATGAATGGCATCCGCCATAGAATTTTTCGCAAGATGGAACGGCGCTATCTTCGCTAGAGCCCGGTCGGCAGCCTTCAGCTTAGCGGAATCGGAAACGTCGATAGTGGGCCCGGTAACGAACAGCTTTTCGATTGTTTCCACCGTTCGCTTGGCCATGTCACCATTGATCGAAAGCTTGTGGTCAATCTCGGTGAGGGTCAACAAAGCTGCGGACTTGGTGTCATTTTCACCGAACTGCGTGATAGCTTCCCGTACTCGCTTAAAATGGGAACTGAGGCCACGCCTAGTGTCATCGACCACCCGATCCTTGTTTCGGGCGAACTCGCTGGGAATGGTTTCAGGCACGATCAGTTGGATAGCATCGGCGTCGACTAAGTCCTCGATGGCGGTCAACACGGGGACTGCCCGGTAGTCCTTGGCTAAATCGAGCCACACGCACGTATCAATCAGAATCTTGGTTGTCATGGAGCCTTCCTGGGCTTAGGCGGCGGGTTGCGGTTTATAGCCCATCCTTCGATTAAACAAAACGAGCGATCGCGGTAGCGGGAGCCGACCCCGCATCCGCGTCAAAGTGGATTTCCGATGGGGGTAACAGGCGTCTTTCCAAATTTCCGTGTCACCGCCTCTGTAAACGCACTTGCCGTTCCCCGGACAAACCCAGTCGTTTTTCCGCCGAGCTTAATTTAGCCAAAATTGAGGATCGGAGACGGCGCGCAGAAGGGGCCTTGATCTCGATGCGGCTTGCTAACCTAGATATCGCGCTCTATTGCATGAAGACCCGATCTGTGAGGAGCTGTGCATGAATATCGAAGTCCTTTTGGGCGATCCGGAAGACGGTCCCGAAATTGCCGCGCCAGAAGCACAAGGTGTCGATCCGGATGAGTTTTTCGCTAAGAACGCTTTTCGCATCGTGTTCCAAACGAATAATTTCTTTTTGCCGCAGATCAGAGACTTGATTGAAAAGGGCGAGGTTCTGAATCTCCGTCCCGAATATCAGCGCCGGTTACGCTGGAGCACTGCTCAGAAATCGAAACTGATCGAATCTCTGCTTTTAAACATCCCAGTACCGCCCGTGTTCCTGTACGAGAGCGACGCGGCGAGGTACGAGGTTATGGACGGACAGCAGCGGCTGAACGCTGTTAAAGAGTTTTTGGCAGGCGACTTTGCGCTTACCTCTCTACCTGTGCTTAAGCCGTTGAACGGGATTCGTTACTCCCGATGCCCGCCTCGCATCAAGCGAGCGTTAGAGCGCTCCAATTTGTCAGCGATTGTACTTCTTCTTGAAAGCGAAGCTGAAACGGCAGCTCAAAGCCGCCTCACCATGACGGATATCCGGCGCTTCATCTTCGACCGATTGAATACGGGAGGCACCAAGCTCAATCCGCAGGAAATCCGCAATGCGCTCAATCCAGGGCCCCTCAATCGGATCATTGTGGAACTTACGAGAAATAATCTCTTTACCGCGGTCTTCGACATCCCGCCGTACATCGAGACCGATCCAAACGACTACTATGAAAACCCTCTACGGCAAAAAAATACGCTCTACTCAAGCATGGCAGATTGCCAACTCGTGCTGCGTTACTTCGCTCTAAAAGACGACACGAACATTCGTGGTTCAATGAAGGCGATCCTAGATCGTGCAATGGAGTTGCAATTCACTGATGCGCAAGCCGATGTTATGAAACTGGAGTACATTGAGCGGTTTACATTCCTGTACACCCTCTTTGACGGTAAGCCTTTCTTGCTACCCGCCGATGAGAAGGGGCGCGAACGGGTATCTGCGGCCATTTACGATGCCTCAATGGTCGCGATAAATGAGCTTTGGGCGTCGCGTGCAACCATTGCCGCGGACGCGCCTGGCGTACGCGGGCGCATGATCAACGCAATGGCTGACGCCAACATAGTAACAATTCTCACGGGCCAAGCGAATACCGCCAACGCAATCAAGGAACGCATAAGGGTGTTGCGGCAGATTCTTCGCCCGGAGTAAGTGATGACAACTGTGTTTGAGGTAATAGCCGAGGAATTCATCGACGACATGGAGGCGATCCGCTCTCTAGTCGTTACATTCTCAGATCCAAAGCAATTGTCCAAAGCGCGTATTGCAGCGGCCAACTCCGCTACTCTGCTGGTGGCGGCGACGTTTGAAGAATTTGTACGCGAAATGGCGCGGGAATTTGCGCGGGCGGTCGTGGCGGGAACAGAGAGTTTTGACAAACTTCCTGCGAACCTAGCGAGCACCGCTTGGAAGCGCACAATGGATGGCCTTGCAAAGGTCAAATTCGACAATGCCAAGAAGGCCGGTTCCGAAAATATCTTTGGCGCCGCGCAGGCGCGTTTCACAATGATATATGAATTCTGCAAGGGCGACCTCTCGAAGGATATCTACCGCGAACTCATTCATAATGAGAACAACATGCGGCCACGAGAGATCAATGGTCTATTTAAAGTCAGTGGGCTTAAAGATGTCTGTTCGATGGCTTCCGATAAGCAGCCCATGCTCGATGCATTCGGCGTGACCGACGCAGGTAAGGCGCACGGTCGTTTCGTAGAAAGTTTGGAAAACTTCTTCGAGCGCCGCAATGAAATTGCCCACTCTCTCAACGCAAAACAGTCGAGCAGTCCTGAACAGATCACTACCGATATCGAAATGCTGGAGAGTTTTGGGCGAGCCCTTTGCGAAACCCTGGGGACGGCAGCGCCACTACCATATTCACTTCCAGCCTTGGTGGCCGGAGAAGCGACAACATCCCTTGCTACGATGGTCGGAGCGCCGGAAGTGCCGCCGGCCGGCCCAGCGAATTGACGCTCGGGCACTGACGCCGCTTATCTGAGCCACTCCGCAGCGATAGCCGCGATCTCCTGTTCGTCGTCGGCTCCCATGCCAAGATAAGGCCGGGCCAGGATCGTCGCTTTCATGTAGCCCTTCGATTCCCCGCCAAAGTGCATCATCGCGCCGTAGACCTTCGCCGTGCCCACTCTGACATCATCGGCGGACGCCTCCAAGTTGATTGAGCCTCGCAGAGCGCCGGAAAACCGAAGGATCGGTGTCGGCCCGTGTCCTTGAGCCTCACGTCGCGCAACGGTGACCGGCGAAAGCGGAGCCCATTTTTCGCCGTCCGGACTTTCCTCGTTGTCGAAATTATCGCCAACGGAGTTCAACAGATGTTCGCCGACGTTCTTGTAGAAACCCTGCTTGTTCTCCATCCGGTCGATCAAGGTGGTAAGCTCGGCGCGCATATCGGCGTCGTTGACGGTCGTCTTGTAACTGATGCCGCTCATGCTATAATTTCCCCTATCGGTGATGCGTCAGACTGGTGATGGGTCAAGTTTGCAAGCCGAGACTAAGGCCGGATCACCCCGGCCTTTTACTTTTTCGGGCGCTTGTACAGCAGCTTTCCGCCCCGGCGCTTGTCGAGCGCCGTCAAATCCGGCTTTCCGCTCTTGGTGGTGGTGTTGTAGGCGGTGACCGCTTCCCAGAACCGTGCGCCAACTTCGAACACGATCAGCAGCCCGGTTTTCGGATCGGCACGGATGTAGCGGCGATCGAGCAGCAGCTCGCCCTGGTCTGGATCAACTGGGTCTTTCTTTCGCGCCACGCCCAGCCAGATTTCATCGGGATCAAGCAGCGCCTCGGCGAGCAGCGGCGTCATCGTCGCCCGGTCGCCCTTCGCTACCTTCAGGTCGCCGCGCCGATCGCGGAAGAGCTGGTCCGACACCGGCATCATGGCACCAGCCCTGTCTTCGAACAGGACGCCCTGGCCGATATCAGTGTTGAACGGCTTGAGGAACGACTGGATGTATTCCTCCGGCTCCAAGCCTTCAGCGAGTGGCGCGGACTTGAACGGAACAGCTGAGCACAGCAAATCCTCCAACGGTTCCGGCACGTCGATCGACACGACATGACGACCGTCGAATGACAGGGTGCCCGGTTGGTCGAGCAGTGAGGACGGCACCAGTCCCTGTTCCCAAAGATGGCCCGGCTGATAGTCCCAGCCGAAACCGATGCCCTGCGGTTGCTCGACAAGCTGGCCCGACGCGGGATCGCGGACGGCCTGATAGAGGGGAGCCGGCGCTTTGTCCGGCCCATCCATGCCCCTCCGCTTCAGGTCTCGCAGCGAGAGGGAACGCACTCCGCATGAGCAAAGCCAGTCGTTAGGCGGAAAGTGTGTCTCCCAGAACGGATCGTCGCAATGGAAAATCTTACCGTGCCAAGCTTTGTGATACGCACGCGGCGACTTCGGTGTGCGGGTTTCGCCGTGGCGATACTCCCAGAAGGGTCGGAGCTTCAGCACGTCCGGATCGCGCATCTGCTTCAGGCGACCGGCCATGTAGGAAGTCCGCATATTGGTTTCGAATATGACACGGGTGCGCCAGCCGCGCTCGCCGTTATAAGCCCAGCCGTACTTGGCAACGATGCTGTCGAACTCGTTGCGGAAGGCGTCGAGGGTGGTGCCCTTTTCCATCGCGTCGGCCAGCGCGTTCTGGAAATCCGAGAGCATCGCCATGTCAGTAGCGCCGGCAATGACAAACGCGCGGTCATGGGTGCCGTGCATGGCATCAAGCCATGTCTTCGTCGGCTTGCCGCGCTTCTGGCGCAGGAAGTCGATTTGTTCCTTGAATGGCTGGCTGAAGACATCCGGGTCGGCAAAGCTGCCGGTTTCGTCCGCATCGACGAAGACGGCTTCGCGGCCGTGGTAGGCGGCAAGCTCAAGTCCCTGGCCGAGTATCTGGGCGAAGGCGTCGGGCGTCCATTTGGCGGCAAGCCCGAGAAGCGCCTGGGCGACTGACTGAGGATCGGGCGCATCGAGCGCCGCCCGGATCGCGCCCAGGCGGCGGGAGAGATAGGGGCTTGTCCGATCCTCTATCGAATCGGAAAGATCGGTCACCGGGTCGGGATCGGCCGCGAAGCTGACCGAATTATTCAGTTTTTTTTTACGGGACCGAACAGCGCTGCAAAGGCGGGATTGTTCTCGGTCTGCTGTCGTAGATCGCGCTGACGCTTGCCGCCTTCCATGAAAGCAAAGCGGGCCTCGACAAGCCGGTCGATCGCTTTGTCGGACAGTGCCTCGGTCAGGCCGAACGAGGTGATGTATTCGCGGGCGTCGTCATCGTCATCGATCTGACCGGCCGTAGTGATGATCTCGACCAATGCACTATTCTCGGCTGTGGCTGCCTCTGCCTTGGCTTTACGGGTTTCGGCCTTCTTCTGCTCGTTGGAAGGACGGACGCGCCAGACGGACGGAACGGCAGCGCCGGGGAAATTGTATTCCACGAGCCAGGTGATTAACTGCTCGCGAAGGGTGTCGGACGACAGGTCGGCGTCGCTATCCACCAGCAGATCGAGCATGTCGGCATGGGTTTGCGATGCTGCCTTGGAACCTACATTGCCGATGTCCGTGGTGAGAGTTTCGCCGTTCACGCAGATGGAAATCTGCTTGTCCCAATAGGCGAGCCAGTCCTGATAGCTGACCGACCCGGAGCGAGCTGCCTCCAGAAACTTCACCTCGGTGCCAACCGGTACGGTTGCCGCAGCGCTGGTGCGGATCGACGCCAGCATATTGAGGAGCTTCGCCTGCTCGTCGCTCAGCATGCCGTAGGGCGTTTCCGCAATGATGGTCGGTCCCGCGAACTTGTCGAGAAAATGAAGCCAGAAGGCGATGCCCTCGCGCTTGAACAGCACGGCCCAGAATAGCCGTGTGCCAAGCCCCAGGCCGTAGGGATTGTTTCCGATGACGCCAAAACGATGGACGATGAACTTGCGGTCCGGCAGTTCTACGCCGTGCGTCATGTTCGTCCACGTCAGCAGACGAGGACGCCAATCGACATCGAAACAGAAACGGCGCTGATCGTGGGCGACGATCTCGGCAGGCACAATGCGGTTGCCTTTCCGCTGCCAGATGACTTCCGAGACTGCGAAGCCTTTGAGAGTGGCACCGCCCACCAGTTCCTCGGTGATCCGATCGAATGGCAGAACGTTAAAAACCTCGCGCACGAACTCGGCCGCCTGGATGTCCAGCGGCAGTTCCGACGCCTCCTTCACTTCCCATTCGCGGGCGATCAGGTGCTTTTTGCGTTTTTCCAGCATCGCGTAGGCGTGGGTATCGCGAACGATCTCGTCATAGATTTTCAGACCCTTGCCGCCGCCGCGCTGGATAAGGGTATCGTCGGCATGCTGAAGCAGGCCGGAGTAGAACGGAATGGTGATGTCGTTGGTCGCGTTGGCGATCAGTACCTTGGCATCGGCCGGCAGGTTCTTGCGGGCCTCGTCGGTGACCGGTTCGAGTTGTGTCATAGGCGGTAGTCTCCAAGGGCATTCGTTCCGGTCGAAGCGGAGGTCATGACGCCAGCACTGCCGCCCGCGTTACCGCCACCGGAATAAAACAGGGCGTTCTGCCAAAGCATGTCGAGGCAATCTGGACCGTCGTCATGGTCGGCGTTTGGCCATTGCTGCAATTGATCAATCAAGGTCGTATGGGCGGAATTGAAACGGATCAGGCCAGCCGTGACAGGCGGCTGTAGTCGCTCGATGCGCAGGTTCTTGTCGGCATGCGGAATGATCGGCACAGCGGAAATGCCGACGCCCACCTTGGCAGCTTCGACCATCAGCTGCGTGCGCAAGAACTCCTGAAACTGCACCGCCTCGATAAACCAGAGCAGGCATCGATATTCCCGCTGAAGGGCGATCGTGTCGGCAATGATGATGTCCGGCAGGCGGCGGCGAATGGAGGCCTCCACCACGTCCATCTTGCCTGTCAGGCGATCCATGCCGCCGATCAGGATCGCCGAAGGGTCGCGGCCCTTGCCAGCCTTGCCGAGCGACGGATCGACGGAGCCGAAGAAAATCAGGTTGGACGTTCTAACGTTCCAATAGATCAGCTTGCCGAACGGGTTGCCCTCGCTGATCGGCTTATTCTGATATTCGGTCTGGAAGGCATCATGGCTTCCGGCCCGTTCCAACATCAGCCAGAGGAGCGGCTGCACGGACGGCCAGTTGACCACAGCACCCGCGTCCATAGCCTCTTTGTTCTCGGCATAGAACGCGCGGGCGGCATCTTCGCCATCGTTCTGATAGTGCTCTTCGAAGCGCTCCCAAAGGTCCATGCGATCGGGCCATTTGACGATCGCCTGGAATTCGATGACGCGCCAGACCGGCGACTTCGCGGCCCGCACAAGCACGGCATCGAAATGCAACACGGTGCCGACCCAGATCACGTCCATGGAACCGTCAGGTGGGCCGACCTTCAAGGCGGCGCGATTGATCCAGTTTTCGAGCTTCTTGCGCTGGTCGGGATTGCGCACTGCTTCGTCGTTTTCGAGGTCATCGAAAAACATCAGGTCCGGCCGGTAGGGACCATGACGGCGACCACGGATTTTCTGAAGGGCGCCCAGCCCTTCGACGCGGATATTGTTGCGGGTGACGATCTCGCCTTCGCGCCACGTGCGGCCTTCGCCGAACACCTCTGGAAAGTCGAATTGCAGGCGCGGATTTGTGGTGATTTCCGCCTTCAGGGCTTCGATCAGAAGCGCGGCCTGGCTGTACACATCGCAAACCTCAAGGATGTAACGTTTGAGGCCGCGCATGATGCAGTAGAGGGCAAAGCCCAGCGAAAGATGCGTCGATTTTGACGAACCGCGGGGCGCGACAAACAGGTCTCTGCCGCCCTTTTTCGTGGCGAGGATCTCCGGCACGCGGGCAAAGATATGCTGATGGAAAAGACTATGGTCGCCGCGAACATAGTGCGGCAGATAGGTCTCCATGAAGTACTGGAAGCCGGTCTGCGGGTCGGCCAGCTTGCGCAGCCGCTCGGCCCGCGCCTTCGGATCGGCCGGAAACGCCGTAACCGAAAGCTCGATCCACCGCGACAGGTCTTCCGCCATGCTTGCGATGGCCTCGCGAAATTCCTTCGCGGTGGTTTTCGCCTTAAGTGTCGGGCGCTTGTTCATGACGCATAGAGGCTCGCCAGCCGTTCACCGAAGGGCTCGATGATTTCGAGGATCACGCCGATGTGTTGCGGGAAGTTCTCGCGCACAAAGCCGATGAGGTGGGTCATTACGTCCTGGGCAACACCCAACTCCGAAATCTTTGGCGCGAGCTTGCCGGCGCTGGCCGTCATCTTTGTCATGGCATCGGCCAGGGCGACCAGATGCTTGACCTTCTGGTCAAGGCCAAGCGCACCGTGCTTGATCTCTTCCAGCAGCGATTGCGCCATGATCATGAAATCTTCGACCACCGAGGAAACGACGGTCTCAAGGCCTTCGCCCGCAATCAGGCTGGCCGACCGGGCAATGTCCCAATCGTCGCCCCGTTCCTTGGCGGCTTTCTTCCATCGGCCAATCGTCGCCTGGGAAACGGTGAGCGTCATCGCGATCGTGGCGATGGTCATGCGCCGATAGATGTAATCGGCGCGGGCCTTGCGGCGGGTTTCCTGATCGTTGGCCATGCTTACTTGTCGCTGTCCTTTTTGATGCCAAGGATAGTGCGGATGAACTCGGGCGGATCGTTCGATGCGCGGCGGGCCCAGATGATGAGGTTGCGGCCAGTGATGCCGTAGAGACCGGCAACGGCATGGCTCCACGTGCCGGAGTTGGCCACGCCGAGAAATTCTAACGTGGCTTCGGTCGCGACGGCGGCAACGAAGACACCCGCGACGATCGAGCCGATCGCGGTTACTCTGTCGTGGCTGCGCCATTCGATCGCCACCGAGATAACGGCAGCGATCGAGGCAGAGATCATGGTGGCGATCTTCACGCCGAATACAGTTTCAGGCCCGGTCATGCAGTCTTGCCGCTCCTAAAATCTTCGACGTGAGCGCGACCGGCTTTGATCGACTTCCAGACGACATAAGCGCCGAGCGCGATCATGACGGCACCCTGACTCAGGCCGTATTGCTCAAGCGTCTTGGTGATCTCGCCGAGCGAGCCTGTGGCGGTCGAAAAGAAACCGGTCACCTCGTTGACGACGCCGAGGACGCCACCAGCGGAAAGGACAATGCCCGCAAGGCGGCTGTCGATCGTCGCCCTGGCGATTCCCGAACCATTGGCCGACAAGCTGGCGAGTGAGGCAACGGCGCGGGTCTCGGAGACAGGGCGAGGTTTCGCATCACGCATGGCTTCGCGGCTGAGCGGCCCATAGCGGCCGTCAGGGGTCAGGTGATTATCGGCCTGCCACGCCATGACGGAATCGCGGGTACGGGTGCCAAACTCGCCGTCAATGTTGCCGACGAAGTATCCGAGGGCGACCAGCTTCTTCTGCAGGTCGGTGACCGCTCCGCTCTTGCTGCCAATGTGCAGCACGCCGATGCCGAGACTGCCGGGCTCTTCCAGATGCTCGATGCCAGGGGTGCGCGGCATTTCGATCGCACCGCTATCGGCCAGAACGGGTTTAGCCGATAGCCGGCCCTTGGCGTCCAATCCGAGAACACGCTTGTAGTCGAACACAGGGCAGGCCTTGCGGGCGACTTCGCAATGGCCATGGAACGTGACGGCGCTCGAATAGGCGGCGTCGATCTGGCGGCAAAGGGTGATCAGCGTGGCGAACTGCGCCTGGGTGAATTTCTCTGCCTTCAGACCATGCAGGCAGATGGCAATGGTGCCGATGTTGTTGTTTTCCTGCGCGGCCGGGGTCAGCTCCAGGGAGCGGCCGATTTCGAGCATGCCGTTCTTGCGGATGAAGAAATGATAGCCGACGCCGGCCCAGCCGCGCTGCTTGTGCCAGAGGTCCATGGTCGCGACATTGTCGTGATCCGGATTGTCCGAGGCGCTGCAATGGACGAAGACGCGGCTGATCGGCCGGGAAGGTTTGCGGAAAACGTAGGTGGTCATAAAACCTCGCAAATGGCAGGGGAAGCATTTGCGGGCGACACTGGCGCATGGGCGCCATGAAAAAGACCGGACTTAAGGTCCGGTCAGTCGAAATCGAAAAGGCTGAGTTGATTGGCAGGCGGTGTCTTGTTCGCCATCCGGCGAACGTGGCGCTGGGAGACGCCGAGGATGCGGGCGATCTCGCGCCGCTCGCGGCCCGCATCCTCCAGCGCCAGCACGTCCATTCGGATCGAACGGCGCTGCCTCATGTGCGGCACATAGATCATTTCGCCGGACAGAAAGTTACATAGCGCAGTCGCGTCGTCTTTGCCAAGAGCCCTATAAACCGGGTGGTCTTCCTTGAGGAATTTCGGGAACTTGATTTCCTGACCACCGAAGTGGTGGATCACGTTCAGGACGAGGGGCAGGCCGAGCGTCTCGGCGACATCGCGGATCGACTTTGGCAAGCCCGCGACTGCAACAGAATCGTCGGTCATCCGCGTGCCTCCATCGCCTTCAATGCGTCGATGATCGGGCTTGCCTGATCGTAGGACAGAAAATCCGGGTCATCGACCGACGCGCGGGATTTGACGAATGAGCGGAGCGCCTGCCGGGAGCCGTCCGCGATCACACCCTTCCGGTGGCAAGACCGCCAAAGCGCATGAACCAGCCGGATATACGGTTTGGTCGCCACCGGCAGGGTTCGCCCGCCTTTCTTGAGGCGGAAGCCAAGCCGCTTCATTTCGTCCATGACAGCAATATGCTGGTGTGCCGACATGGTCTTGAGAGAGGCAAGACCGGTCACCCGAACGAGAAGTGCGCGATAGGCTTCCTCTTCGATGCCGAGTTGTTGGCGGGCGATGTTGATGATTGCGGTTGCGTTCATGCGGCACCTCCAATCTTAATGTCTTGGCCGGCCTTAGCCATAGCCATGGCGGCTCGCTCCAGCGCAGCGGCCGCCACTGCTGACGGCGCCGGGCATGGGGTTAGATGCCTGATGGAAGCGCCCGCCTTCACATCGAAAACCGCGCCGCATTTGTAGAGCACCGTGAACAGCTTTTGGTCGCCAGAATGGACCCAAGCGAGGGAACCGCAGGCAGGGCAATTTCCCTGATCCTGCAAAATCGAGAACCGATTGAGGGAAAGGCGATCCATCACGATGACGCCTTCTGTAAAGGAGGCTGGCAAATATCATGTTGCTTCACAGCAGCCATACTCGCTACGCTGGGTCGTAAGGTCGCATGGAGAACTTCATGACAAGAGCGGGATGGTTTTTCATTGCTGGCGCAGCTGCCTTGGGGGTGATCATTGATATTTTCGCTTACGCAAGCCACGTTTGGGGCGTGATCGGCCCAGCTCTTACTGAAGAAAGAGTTCGAAACTGGCTGGGAGCGTTGAGCGGCTGGGTGGCGGCGATCGTTGCAGGTGCGACTATGTTGCCGCTTTACCGACAACTTAGGCATGTGCGGCGCCAGACCGATTTTCAGCTTGGCGACGCGCTGCCCACAATCGATGTCACACCGGACTTGGACGATTCCCGTATCATGGTCGTAAGGGTGGTAAACTGGAACCGTAGAGGCATGCTTGTCCATCGAATTGCAAGCAATCTCACCACTAATGTCGGTTTGCATGAGACAAAACTTGACGGAGAAGTCGTTGCTCTCGGACAATTCAGGTGGCCTATGCCCCTTCGTGGCTGGGAAGACAGAAGCAAAAGTCCTCATACGCTTCAACTGAAAATTTTTGCTGGCCCGGACGATGACATCTTGCGCGACTGGCCTCCTAGAGCAAAGGTCATCTTGAAAGTTCAACTTCTCGCTGACACTCACACGCTGAAAGAGCTGAGTGCGTCGGTCCACCCTTGAGGGGTAGCTGCAACCTTTCATCGTTCGTCCCCCATTTGGCCTGCGGGCGCGATGCTGTTCATTGCGGCATCATTGTCGTGGCGTTCGGTCTTGGCCATGGCAGCGCTCACGCGTTGGCGAGATCGAGCGCAATGCGCGTCTGATCGCCGCTGTCTCGATCAACGGAATAGAACCGGGCATGCTCCTTGGAGGTCATTGTCCGGACTGAATCCGAAATAATACCCATGGCCTTTTCCCATTGCCCGGTCTCGTCCGTCATCTTGAGGCGACGAAGGGCAAGGATGCGGTCGGCATTGATCTTTCCAACCTTATCGACCTGAAACGCCTGATCGACCAGCGCCCGGATATTGTCGCTGGAACCGTCAGACCAGCGACGGATGCACTCGTCGATGATCTCTTTCGCGACTTCAAGCTCCGGCCCGAACGTCAGAGTGTCGGCAACCTGGATCAGTAGGCGAAGGGTCGTGTCCACGGTGGATAGGGTGATGTTGCCCTTCGATCCGCGCCGTTTTACTCCGTATTTTTCGGCAAGCAGATCGCGATAAGCCATGACTTCATCAAAGACTTCGGTGCGGAAGGCCGCGAGTCGCTCGTTGATCTCCACTGCTTTCGCCGAGAGCCGGCGCACCAGCTCGTCCTCTTCGATATGCTCCGGCTTGATAGCGCTGAGCGCCTTGAGTTCGTTTTTAGCCAGGCGCACGTAGGGCACGCCGTGGAAGTCTTCGACGGGAATGGTGAGAGAGATGGCGAGCTTCATTTCTTCGGTCCTTGTTGGGATGTATTGCGGTTCGGGAGAGCAACGACGTTGCTGTCCCGGTCGGCTATGGCGGCGGCGCGGCGCTCCATCAGGGCGGCTTGGTTTGCCGCGTAGGTGAGGACGGCCGCGAGAGTGACGATCTGGTCAGCAGTGGCCATGACGCCATCGTGGCGGTATTGCGCGATCTGATCGCGAAGCATGGTCAGCAGATCAGAGAGCATCGGCGCCTCCGTGGAGATCGATGACCGGCGCGGTGATCAGATTGCCGTCGAGCGGTACGTGCGGACGGCCGGTGAAAATCTCGATACGGGTTTCCATGTTCCGCGCTTCGATTTCGAAGGCGCGGAGCGCCAGCGTGACGCCGTGAAGATCAGCACCAATGTCGCCGCTGGAGAACCGTTCACGCATGGTATGCAACGCGTCAGACAGCATCGGTTTGGTCCTTCTTGCTGGCGGGATTTTGGGGGCAATTCTTGCAGGCGACCCAATGGCGCAGGGCCACCGGATCGCTCATCGGCATCGGCATGGATCGATGTTCCGCACAGGCAGTTGGCGTGATCGACCGGTGAAGATGCGGGCACCAGCGGCGATGCGCGTAAAGCTCCATCACCTTGTCGGCGATCTTCCGGGTCACCTTGTCCGTGCGGGCGGTGTACTTGCCCGCGATCAGAAGGGAGATCGCGGTGCGCGATACGCCCAGGGCGTCGGCTATGGCCTGTTTCGTGGTGTTCGGCTTCTCGGCCTCGGCCCGTAAAACGTCCATCCACTCCGGGTCCGGTAGGTCAATCAAAGTGGCTTGTTGCATGGAACGTCCACCCCGGAATTGTAGTCGTGGAGGGACTTGCGCTTCGCCTGATAGAGAGGGGCTGTCGGGCCAGTATTCTTCAGCAGCCGGTAGCGTTTGAAGCCGTTGGACGTCTGATGTGTCCCCTTGGCACGCACCGGCAATTCCACAACGTACCCTGCTGCCTTGAGGTAACGCAGATATCGCCCGGTATGGTTCTCGGGATCAGCGTCATCACGCGACGCTGCCATGACAAGCTCGCCGATGGTGAAAGCGCCGGACATCCTCATGGCCGTCCAGAGCCGTTGGCGGAACGTGTCCCTAACGGGCTTTCTGGTGCCTGCCGTGTCCGGCCGCCAAGGGCCGGATGTGATGACGGTTCCGTTGTGCTTGGCGGTAAGTCCATCGCGGGTGAGCTGGTAGCAACCGATTTCCACCCGTTCGAGATAGTTCCGCAGGATCAGTTTCCCGGCGCCGTTCGATACCTGACGGTGGGTCAGTCCTAGTGCGTTGACGATCTGATCGATCGTTTGGCATTCTCCCTCGCAGAGGTGGTGCAGGATCGTGGTCGGGATTTCGCCGGGCTCAAGTTTCGCGGCGTCCATCAGAGCGCACCCGGAACCTTGATCACCTGATTGGTGCGGCGATCGTTGACGATGACGAGGCCGGCCATATCGGCCACCGTGACTCCGCCTTCGCCCGGTTCCGACCGCAGTCCGAAGCGTTCAATGTTGGCGATGGCTTCAAGGACTTCACGATTGAAGCCCTGGCTAACGGTCAGGACGAAATCGATAAGATCGTCGGCTACCGGAACCTCGCAACGTGATCTAACGAGCTGACGGACATCGTCCTTCGTCGCCTTCTCGAAACGCACCTTCTGCGACACGCGCGAAGCGACCTGCGGAAACCGTGCGAGGTTGTCGTTGACCCGGCCCATCCCGACAAGGATGGTCGGCAGCTCAATCATGTCGGAGATATCGCGGATGGTTTCGAGGATTGCCGCGCGTGATGAGACGTGGTCGGCCTCATCGATCACCAGACCGAAAATCCGCCGTTCCATGCTGGCCATGCCCTGCCGCGTGGCAAGCTCTTCCAGCACCTTGGCGTACTTCTTCTGAAACGAATGCGGTGGGTCAACCCGGAGCGTTTCGAGCAGTTCGTTCATGAACCAGCTCGGTGTCCATTCCTTCTTGGCTCGTAGATAGATGCAGCCGTTTTGGGCGACCCAATGTTTGAGCGTCGTCGTTTTCCCAAGGCCCGGCAGTCCATCAACAACGACTAGGCAAGCCTCCTGTGCCCCGCGTTCTTCAAGCGCCGAAAGCGCGGACAGAAAGCGTTTAACGTTGCTGGTTTCGACAAATACGTTTTTCATGCTAGGTACTTCCTCGTTAATGTGATGTCAGGCAGCGGCGCGGATGAGGTTTCGAAGCGCGTCCACGTCGATGCCTGACAGTCTGAAAAGGTCGATCGCGGTTTGCCTCTGGAGGCATTGACGCAAAACCCGCACCTGATTGACCGTTAGGTTTTCCGGATTTTCGAGCGCCCAGGCTGCAAGCTCTTCGTCAGTGGCGAATGTCTTGCGGCGCGGAACGTCGATGGCTTCGGGGGCCAAAACTGGTTGATGGTCGGAAATGGCGGTGACGTTGCTCACCGGAACCGGCATCGGTTCAAGGTCGATGACCGGCATGGATGATGCTTCGAGGAACCGGCCTGGTGACAGTTCGGCTTCGACTTCCGCCAGATGGTCATTGAGCCGCCGGGCGCGGGAGGCCGCTCGCTTTTCGATCGCAGCGCGTTCCATCGTCAACGGAATGTAGCGTTCCTCGTTGCCGGCGAAGATGGCAACGCAGATCAGCCGGCCCATCAGCTCTTCGCCGGACTTCCAGTCGATCTCGCGGACCCAAACCTTGGTGGCGTCGTGAATGTCGTAGCCAACGAGAACGTCGTCGCCGTCGAACTCTTCCAGGGCGAGGTGGAAATAGCTGTTGGTCAGAAACTCAATCAGGGCGCGGCGGGTGCGGCGTTTGACGTAGGGCCGGAACAGATCGTTACTCTCAGCTTCCAGAACCGGAACGGTCTCAAAGCCGGTAGAGACGTGATATTGCCAGTATTGATCTGGTGACATTCCGTCCGGCAGCGCGGCATGCGGCTTTGCATTGTAGGATGCCACCGCGTTCTTGCAGGCGATGATGAACTCTTGCCAGCTTGGCAGGCGGCGGCTTGTACCGATCTGTTTCATGTCGCGGCGGGTTTCCTTGAACGAACGCTGCCGCGCCTGCCGGTCCATGTCCGCGCCGATATAGGTGTCGAACTCTTTCGAAAGCGGGTTCCAGACGGAACCGTTGAACCGCTCGATGATGCCGCGTGCCTGTGAATTTTGCGGCAGGGAGTGCAGCTTGGTAATGCCCAGGCGCTCGGTGATGCCGGTCAACTGATTGTCGAGAACATCGTTCTTGAAGCCCGGTCCACGGTCCACATAGAAGATGGCGCAGATGCCATTCTGTTCGCAGGCATGGCGCAGGGCATCGACAACGCCGATGGTGTTTTCGGCAAGGCCGAAGGAAAAGCCGACGCAACGGCGGGTGGCGACATCGACAATCGACGTGATCTCGGGGCGGAAAGGCTGGCCGTGGATCGGATGTGCGATTTCCGCGTCGAAGGTTTTGCCGTCGGCCGTGTAGACGCAGGTCGGCAACAAGTCAGCCGTCGAACGCATGACGTAAGCCTGACGGCTTTTCAGGGTCAGGTGTCCTTCCCGCCCACGGTGCTTTTCGACATTGCCCAGGCGGGCCATCAACCGGCGCACCTGATCGTAGTTCGGCGGCATGATGTGCGCTGGGAGCGCCTTGTGGTAATTATTGAGCGCGTCCGTCAGGCAAGGTTTTTGCGGCTGTGCGTAAAATCGGAAGAACTGCCAGAACCATGAAGGAATCTCTTGTTTCTCCTTCGTAGGAAGGGGAGCAAGTGCCACAACCCCTCGTCCATCTCGCAGTTTGAACCATTCATAGATCGTGGAACGGCTGAGGGACGCTTTGGCGGTTGCTCGATCATTCGCGCGGACAATCATGCTGCCGGAAATGTCAAAAAGTGACGGATCGGCAAGGAAGTGCTGGATGGACTGCCGCTGCGACATGCCGTTAGAAATCTGGTGCACCTCGATCGCCGACAGGATCGCAGAACGGGCGTTCATCACCTCGCGCTGCCGTGCCGTGAGTGCATTCGTAGAAAGTGCCTCGCGCTTGGCGATCTCCTTCGCCTTCCGGACCTGTTGATCGGCGATGACGATCTCGCGGCTCAATTCGGCTTGAAGCGCTGCCTGCATGGTGTCGGGCAAAAGGGAGATATGGTATTCAAGCCCGCCGCCGCCGATGCTGCCGGGGCGTGGTTTGCAATGGTGCGTCTTGTCCCATTCCAGCGCCTTGATGCGCTCCTGCACCCCACGTTTCGTTTGCGGCATGACCTTGAGTTTCAACCGAACAGCGGCGTCAGCGATTTCCTGCGCGGTCATGTAGGTCATTTCAGCAGACCTCCGACCCGGCCGCGCAGCGTCTGCCGTTGACGCTCCAAGTCGGCAAGGCGCTCTTCGGTCTGCCAAAGCTGGATGACTTCGGCATAGCGCGCCGGCACGGCGACAAATCCGGAAAATTCGCAGATGAAGCCCAGCAGTTCGTAGCAGCCGGTCACATCGACCAAGGCGATCAGCCGTTCAAGCGTGATCTTGTGATCCCGCCGCGCGGGTGAAGCGTAGCAATCAAGCATGTTCTCGGTGACGTTCTGGGCGAGATATTCGGACATTTCCGCCGCGATCCGCTCCCGCGTTTTCCCGCTCATCGACATCGCCTCGGACAGCACCCGCGCGATCTTGACATCCAAGGTGCCGCCCTTGGCGACATCCGGTTCAAAACGTGCGGCCACTTCTGGTGGCTGATAGTCGCGGAACAGGTCCAGCGTGTTGAGATCGCGGCGCTTGGTCATGGTTAGATGCGACCCCGGCGCTTCAGCGAGGCGATAATTCGCTCTTCGTGGTCGGCGACAACGTTATCCAGTTCGTCATCCTGCAAATCCGCGAAGAACTTGCTGAGGACGGCGATGGACTTTTTCATTTCGGCAAGCCGGGCGTCGATCCGTCCGGCCTGCGCCTCAACGACAGAATTGAGTGCCTTCTCCGGCATCTTCGACAGGGCTTTGTTGACGGCTGCGAACTTCCGCTCATCATGTGTCAGAACCCGGCCATTCTCGATGATCGTCAGGGCGTCCGGAACGTTTGTCGCCTTGGGCGGCTCCGAAAAAAGCAAGTCCAAAACCTTGGCCTGATTGACAGGTGTCTGCTCGGCAAGCTGCTTGAGACCGGCTTGATGGTCGGCAAGCCATGTCCCGGCGCAACGGGTGCGGGAGGCGACGGAAAGGTCTTTCCAGATTTTAACGGCCAGCTTGATCGCGGTTTGACTGATTCCGAATTTCTCGGCGGTGGCCCTGGCAAAACCGAAAATTTCTGGCTGCTCAGGATCAAGAGCCCAATTTGGGCTCTTGATCTCCGACTTGCGGTCGCCGCCATGCTTCATCGCCGGATAAAGGCGCTCATAGGCCTGTTTCAGTTCGTACAGATGGTGGCAGCGGTCGAGAACTTTCAGCTCATGCCGGGCGAGGTTTTCCATTACCTCTTCAATGCGGGCATCGGCGTCATTGTCGGCGGTCGAAACGGTGGCCGGAATGCTCTGCCATTCGTTGAGCCGGACCGCTTCCAAACGGCGGAGCCCGGCAACAAGCATGAAGCGATTTCCGTGCGAGCGGATGCGGATTGGATGCTGGAGGCCTTGCATTGCGATGATTGGGGCGAGGGCTTCTGCCTCGGCAGGGTCGAAGTCGCGGGCGCGGTCCTCGGGGATATCAATTTCGGAAAGCTTGACGTCTTGGATCAGGACGCGGAGTTCGGGAATTTGGAGCACCGTATGCTTGGTCATGCAGGAACCTATGTGGCGAAGAGTGAGATTGTGGTGCGGAGCCGCCTCTGGAGGACGGCGGCTCCGCTGTTCCCCGCGCAGGACGCAAGACCGGATCGGCGCGGGAGAAGTGAAGGCGCGGCAGGCATCAGATCAGGGGAACCCCGATGATCAGAAGGAGCCCAGAGCCCAAAGCGAGAACAATCGCGCCGACTAACAGCAGGCGGAAAATGGGGCGGCTGCTGATGTGCCCGCGATGCATCAGCCAGAGCGCCAGAATGGCGCCGCCATTCAAAGCCAATCCGCCAAGCAGGAAGGTTTGAAAAACGCTCATGAGCCGCTTGCCTCCAATTCGTCGGCAAGTTCACGCAGCTGCTCGGCAATGAGCAGTTGTGCGTAGCGCCGGGCGTCAGTCTGGAGAGCAGCGGCTTTTTCATCGATCACCCGTGCCACCAGATCGCTAAGCGCGTTCTCGTCGGCTTTCGCCGTGTGCCGCCATGTCTCTGGCGTTAGCATCGTGAACAGCTCCGCAGGCGCAGGCTCTGCGGTGGGGGAGGTCGCAGGCTCGGCATTGGTGGCAATCGCGCCAAGTGGCCGCTCGATCCGGCCATGCAGAATGCCGTCGATCCACTCGTTCAGAATGGGAAAGGTTGGGGGCTCGACCCCCAGTTCATGCAGATCCCGTTTCAGACCTGTATGGATGGCCTGCGATTTGTACTGGCGGGACTTGGTGCGATCGAATGCAGTCTGGAGTGCTGGCAAGGCGTAGCGCGGCAGGTTTTCGAAGTAGCCGCCACCGTTGTCAGACGGCGCGATCTTAGCTGACGAGAGGGAGCTCATGCTGCTTTCCTCGTGTCAGCGGAGGTGGTCGCTTTTTGACTTTCTAACGCTGCCCATTTCTTGCTATCAAAGATGCGGGATGTCTGAATGGGATAGCGGTCCGGCCAGAGTTCTTCCGGCTTGCGCCCGATGAACGCTGCTATGACTGCTTCCGCCTTTCGGTTGGTGTGGCTTTTGACCTTTCTGCAGGCAGTTGGGTCGAGGCCGTTAAGTTCGGCAAGCTTCGTTAGCGTCATGCTGCGGCGGTGAAGCTCCGATTTGATGTCGTGCCAGTCTAGCTTGGGCTTCATTTTGGATTTCTCCCGGCGTTTGGCGGGTGTTGGCGCACCCGCCTTTTGTTGGAACTCGATGTACAATCGTGGACCGCATAAGCGAGCCACTGGAATGCATAATTAAACTACGAATGAGATTTTGTAAATCTCAAATGGAGTTTAATGGGGGTGCGCAATTGGCTCGGCCGGAAGTGATAAAAACTCAACTAGGCAAAAGGCTTAGGAGTATCCGAACGCACTTCGGCGACCCGGAGCGCGAGGAATTTTGTCTACGTTTGGGAATTGGTAAGGCGTCGCTCGCAAACTACGAGCGTGGGGATCGCATTCCTGATTCGGACGTGCTGGCTTCCTACCGTGCCGTCTTCAATATCGACATCAATTGGGTGGTGACCGGCAAGGGAGCCATGTTCGAAGCTGACCGGGATCGTCCCCCCGGCCAGGTCAACGCTGAAATCTTGGAAATCCTAACAGATAGCGTTCAGCGCATTTATCTTGACCTGGGTCAAAAACCTCCCGCGCGCCGATTGAGCGGTGAGGCTGTCCGCCTCTACAATGACCTTGTTGCGGTCGTCGATGACGTTAACGACAAGGAGGAGGTTATGGCGGTTCTTCCCCAAGTCGAGTTGCGCTTAAAGCGCCGTTTGCAGCAGGCAACTGCCGAACCCGGCACTGGCAAACGTTCGGCCTGATGATTGTAAGGGGATGGGCGGTTGTAACGGCGTCGTATGCCCTGCCTAGTTGGGACACCATGCGGCTTTTTTGACTATCAAGGGTTTGCGTGCATCATGGTATGCACTTAACCTTAAGGTGCGTTTTCGAACGCAATCACGCAGCTGTGAATAGACAGCATTATGCGTGCCCTCCGCCCGGAGAGGGACTTTTGGTCTTCCCACCACAAAACCCGGCCGGACATCCCCGGCCATCAAAAATATCTAGTCAGATCAATCATCTAGCAATGGTGGGAAATCTTCCGCCGAGGTGGGAAGCCAGTTCCCACCATTAAGCAGCGGCCGCGCCATCGTCGCCGAGGCAGGGTGGACGGAGGTCCGTCAGGTCCGATCGATCTTGATGGGCTGCTTTCGGCGCGAGAGGCCCTTTTCCAGCGCGGTTCTGCCTAAATGCGTTCTTGTCAGAGCGATTGGCAGAACAATGCGAGGCGAATGCGTGAATCTGTCCAGAAGATCGCGCAGTTTAATCTCACTTTTGTGGGGTCGATTGCGTTCCGGTTTGGGATCGCCGTTAGAGTTTCGGCCAATCTCTCGTTGATTCACAGGCGGTTAGGGCTGATCGGTCCGGATTTGTCCGTGTCCAGAAGGTAACACCCCCCTACAGTGGCGTGGCCAAGCACGAGGGCAATCGTCCCGTGGTCCTTGCCCATCTCTGCCAGGATGGTTGCGACCGTGTGCCGGAGACCCTTTAGTGTCAGCCCGGGCTGGATCACGCCTTCGGCCTCCAGTTTGCCTTTCAGCTTGCTCCAGTTCGTGCTGAACCCATTATAGGTCCAGGGCATCCCCCTGCTGTTGGCGCACAACGTCAGCGCATCATGCTTCGGTGCATTCGCCATTGCTTCAGAGACAGGCTCGAACAGCGGCAGGTAAATCGCCTGGCCGGTCTTGTTGCGTCGTGTGTCGAGCCCGGCCTGTGTGATCGCCGACCTGGGCAGGTCCAGCGCATCCTGCGGATCCAGTGCATAGAACATCATCAGCGCGATCGGCAGCACCATATGAGATGGCAGGGCGGCGAGAACGGTTTCACGCTCAGCGTCGGTCCATGGTCGGTTGGCGTCAGGCAGGCTCTTGGGTCGTCGAGCGGGCTTCACCTTGGCCGCTGGATTGTCCTTCGTATACCCATACTCAATTCCCCAGTCGAAGATCACCGACAGGACAGAGCGCACATAGTTGGCAAAGCGGAATTTGCGCTTCTCCAGCGCCTTGTCGCGGATCTTCGCGATCAGGGGAGGCGTGAAACGGTCCAGAGGAGTGTCTTCGATCGCTTGAAGGTAGTCGAAGCATTTCTGATAGTCGGCGCGCGTTCGAGGAGCCAGTTCGGTGTGGAACCTGACGCTTTCTCGGTACCTGGTTATCAACATACCCAGCGTCCCTGGCTTGGTCTGCTTTTCATTGACCAACTCGTTGATGCGGTGAATCTCCATGTCAAACGCGAGTGTGTATGGCTCGAATTTTCGGCAGTCGATCTTCACCCGCGTCTTGCGGTGATAGCAGCGCCAATCGCCGTCGTGGTCCCTGAAAATCTGCCAGCCTCTGTATTTGTTGGGGCGCCTTAACTGAGGTTTTGTCATCCGAGCCGCTCCAGGATTTCCGCGTCCGTACCCGCGTTTCCGGCTTTGACTTGGTCGAGCCATAGATCGAGATCGCGGATGTCATAGCGCTCCTGGCTTTCCGGCATTGCAATAGGCCTGACGGAGCAGACCCTAGGGAAACGCTTCAAGGGTAACCCAACATAGTCCGCCGCCTGTTTAATCGACATCATTCGAGGTTGAACGACGCGAATGTTCAACATGGCGTTTGCCATTACTCCGCTCCCCACTTGGACCACTGACAAACTGAGAAGTGTGATTCGCAGTCGATGAGTACCAGCGCCGGCCCGGCTTGCGGCGGGGTCAAGCAGCGTTCTGCGCGCAATTTTGTCCAGCCGAGAGTGCGGAGACCTTGCGCCGATCGGTACGCGGCGCAATGTATGCCCAAGTTCGATTTCATTCTGAGCTTAGCTAGCATGATTGCGGCTTCTCCGAATTTGACGGTGCGGCCTGATGGCTCCACTTGGGCCGCAGCTCTCCAAGAGTTTTCTGTAGGTTAAATTGAAGAGCAATTTCGAAACTGGGTAAACTCGTAAATTTGGGAGTCAAGGTGGCCAATCGAATAGGGTTCGAAGCGTCACCCAACGAGACATCACGGGCCGGTAAGCGACGCATGCGCGCTGAAAACGACGGAAAATCTGCAGCATTTAAAATAATGTTGACGAAGGAACGCTGCTCCGGACCAACAATATACGGTACCGGTGTTGGAATCACTCGAGTGACTAGTCGTTACTGGCCTTCAAGCGCACGCCGATTCCTCCCTGAACCATTTCACCTTCTTCCTCGAACACGATCCCGGCGGCCTCAAACGTGAATCGCACGAGTCTCAAATTGCTCTCACGCATTTCGCCACCTCGCTCAAACGCACGGATGGAGACCGCGCTGATGGCGGTACGACTGGCCAACTCGCTTTGTGTCCAATCAAGGAGAGCTCGCGCGGCGCGACATTGAGCGGGTTTTATCAACGTAACCTTCTTTTTTCGAAAGTTGGGTATTGAAAACAAAAGTTTTAAGTGTTAAACAACCTCAACTTACCTTTTGAACGTCTGGTACGCAACGATTCGCGCCGCTGCGCGCTGTTTTGCCCGTCAGTTGTCGTCGGCTGCGGCGAATTGCCATTTGAGGCTGGTGTCGCGAACAACGTGCGACGCAGTTGGTTGTAAGGTGCACACATGGAATTCCGCCAACTCACCTACTTCGTTGCCGTTGCAGAGGAACTCCATTTCGGCAGGGCGGCGGCTCGGGTGCACATTGCCCAGCCAGCATTGTCGACGCAGATCCAAGCGCTAGAGCGTGAATTGGGTGTGCAGCTGTTCGTCCGAACAACGCGGCGCGTTGAGCTGACCGTGGCGGGCGAGACGTTTTATGATCGATGTGTGCGGATCCTCGGCGACATCGATCTGAGCGCAGAGGTAACCCGCTCGGTTGCTGGCAAAACCGCAACGAAGATCAGAATTGGCACTATCTACCCGGCCACCATCGGTGTGCTTCCCGCGTTCTTGGCGAAGATCGCCCGAAAATATCCTGATATCCAGTTGCAGATCCAGAGCGGCTCGACCGGCGACATTATCCGCAATCTCGAGTCCGGCCAGATCAACCTCGGTTTCATCCGGCCTGTGGAGAATATTGGTAGCTTACGCTTCTTCTCGATGGCCAGCGACGAATATATGCTGGCGGTCGCGAAGGGCAGCCGGCTTGCCGGACTTGAGGTGATCGGCATTGAGGACCTCCGCGATCAGAAGATTATCTCTTTCTCGCGCCAGAACCTCTCCTACACCGAACGGTACTTTGCCGAGATGTTCGCCGAGCATGATCTGGTGCGCAACATCGCCTACACCTGCGACGACACGTTTGCGCTGATATCGCTTGTCTCGGCCGGACTTGGCATCGGCTTTGCGCCGCAATGGACAAGAGATTTTCCCAACCGCAATTTCGAGCTTCGCAAAGTGAGGGGCGTAGATTTCAGGATCGGTATGGGGGTTGCTTGGAGCATGGAGGATCCAACGGCATCGCGTGACGATATCATCGATATTGCCCGTTCACTGGTTAGGCCGCAAAGACAGCCTACGGCAGAAACCTCGCGCTAATCGCTTCTAGCCATGCAGCGTCTCAGTGCCGTGTAGGGATGGCGATGGGCAAAAGCTTGGTTGCCTGGTCGACGACCTCTCGCAATGTTCTCCATCCGGGCAGATTTCGTTCACTGATACGTTCCTCGACCGCTTTCAGCATCCATCCGGCGCTGGCAACGTCTCCTGCGGCCTTGTAGTGATCAAAGCGTTTGACGCAGGCCTTGATGCGGGAACGGGCGTCGCCATTGTCCAGCGGTATCGTTGCGACTAGCAACTCGGCCTCCTGATAGGCCAGCGCGATACGCCGCCTTTTCTCCGCATCGCTGTCGATGATGACGCTGAGGGTGAAGACCAGAGTTTTCGAGAGAAGTTCGGTTTCGTCGTTCATACTGGATCGAAGGCTCCTTTGAACTCTGGGTCGGCATAATATCGGAGTTTGCGGACCCACGCCGGCCGCTGCCCTTGCCTGAGCAGGATCATCTTATCTTCCGGTAGCCGCATGATTTCGTCGGCATTGATGAGATCACGGGCCGAGATATGTTCGGAGGAAGAACTTTTACCATCGCTCCATGATCTCGTCACGAACTGCGCATCCGTCTTGCCGATCGAGCGGGTAATCAGTTCGGCGGTTTCGACGTCGTTGACTCCAAAAACCTGACGCACGGCGGCATTCGACAGGAACGTGCCGGCGCGCTTCCCATAGGTGGCACGCAGCTGGTGGATATCCTGGAGGACGGGCCAGAGCTGGACGCCGTAACC
The DNA here is from genome assembly GCF_017873135.1 of Rhizobium herbae. GTDB lineage: Bacteria > Pseudomonadota > Alphaproteobacteria > Rhizobiales > Rhizobiaceae > Pararhizobium > Pararhizobium herbae. The sequence goes on from NZ_JAGGJV010000014.1 coordinate 46,108, forward strand.
GGCCATGAGGCCCATGGCGCGTTCGACTGGGACCAGGTGGCCGAGAGCAGCGAACTCGTCCAGCAGGTAGAGGACCGGCTGGGCCGGGACACCTGGATCCCGCGCCATATCGGTAAGGCTCTGGGTGATCAGCAGCCGCAGCCATCTGGAATAGGTGGACAGCCGATCGGGCGGCAGGACCAGAAACACGGTGACGTTGTTGCGCTTGAGATCGGCGAAGCGGAAATTCGATCGGCCAACTACCGCAGTCATGCGCGGACTGTCGAGGAAATGGGTGTGACGCTGTGCAGCCGACAGAACGCCGGCCGCTTCCCGATCGGATTTGCCAAGGTGCCGATTGGCGGCGCGCGCGATCAGACAATTCGCCTCGTCCATGCCTTGCATTTGCGCAATCAGACCGAGGAAACGCTCCGGAGCAAACGTGAGATATTCGCGAAGCGTAGCGAGCGTTCGCCGACCCGTAGATTCCGCCACCGCGATCTTGAGGATCAGGCCGGCAATGAGCGCCTTGGCCTCCTCATTCCAGTGCGCATCGCCACTCATGCCCGGCTCGTCGAACACGAGAGCATCGGCCAGCGTGTTAGCATCTTCCGCGACATCGAGACCGTCCGGATCGAGCATGTCGAGCGGATTGAAGGCAGCGGAGCTTTTGCCCGTGACGCCGAACGGATCGAGGATGTGAACTGGGCCGAATTGCTCGCGTGCGCGGCCCGCGACCTTGGCATTCTCGCCCTTGGGATCGATGCAGATCACCGAGCGTTCGGCGCTCAGCAGATTGGGGATGATGGTGCCAACACCTTTGCCCGTTCGCGTCGGTGCTATGGTCAGCAGATGGGCCGGTCCGTCATAACGCAGCAGCATGTTTGTTGTCGGATCGCGACCGATCAGCAGACCATCAACTGTTGCGGCGAGTTTTTGTAGTTCCTTGCCGGTTGCCCAGCGAGCGGAGCCGAAGACAGAGGAAATCGGCACATCCGTGATGAAGGCTGAGACACAACCGACAGAACCGAACACGAGCGGCAAATATTTGGCGACGGCTTGGATGACGTCGCTGATCTGTCCGGGTTCAAACCCGCCGATCAGATGGATCAGAAAACTTGCGAGCAGCAGCAGCGCCGAACACAATATGCCGACAACAGTGCATACGACGGCGAGGACCGGAGCCGTAACAATCGACTTCAGCAAACGCGAAAACCTCATTCCGGATTTCCGTAGCTAGACCCTTCGGCCGATGACGCCGGCTGCAGAATATCGCCGAACAGGTCCTTGTCGCCATCACGGGTGAGGAAGCCGGGCAGCTCCTTGCGCAGCCAGTCGCCGAGGCGCCGGCTGAAGTCTGCATCGTTGGAATTCTCGAGCCGATATAGAACCAGCGCTCCGAGCAGAACCTTGCGCCTGGTGTCCCGGGCGCGCTCCTGTTTGCCGAGACGAGCGACAAGGGTCTTCTTTCGCTCTTCCAGTTCAACAATGCGTTGTCCGATCGTCTTGCGGGCCATCGATATCATCCCGATGAGGCATATGTGGAACCTGCGACGCTTGTGCAGCCGCCCATGCGCGCAAAAGCAGCACGTCAGAAATGTTTGCGCCCGGGCCTCATTTTGCTATCTCCCAGTGCGTTGAAGCGATCGGACCAGAGCGCAAGCGCCATTTCTACTCGCAAATTTGGGAGTAGCGCAGCGTCAACACCGGCGTATGAGTGAGCAAAGCGAAGGAATGACAAGGGCGCACTTACGAGTTGCTGCGCAACTCAAGTTCGAAATGCGCCGTAACGGCCGGAGCCCCGTGTTTTGGCGATCTACCATTGCAGCATGAAGCCGATAGCCCGCAGCGGCGGCCGTAGCGCCGTGGCGGCTGCCGCCTATCGAACTGCAACGATAATGCTGAATGAGCGCGACGGCCTGGCGCACGACTTCGCTCGGAAGAAGGGAGTTGAGCATGCAGAGATCGTGCTTCCCGTCGGTGTGGAGGCGGATTGGGCTCTTGATCGGTCTCGCCTGTGGAATGCGGTCGAGCATGCGGAGAAACGCAAGGACGCGCGGGTAGCGCGGGAATTCGAGATCGCACTCCCGCATGAGCTGACTTCAGAGCAGCGGCTGGAACTAACACGTGACTTCGCCCGCGACCTCGCAAACCGGTATGGCGGTGCGGTGGACTTCGCCATTCACCAGCCACACACTGAGGGTGATGTCCGCAACTTCCATGCCCATGTGCTGATGACGACGCGGACAGTTTTGCCTGATGGGCTTGGCGAGAAGACGCTGATCGAGCGGGAGAACAAGTGGCTGCTGAACCATGATCAGCCGACCTCGCATATGCAGCTTCGCGATATCCGCCAGTCTTGGGAGAGCCATGCAAACCGTCATCTGGTGCGGGCCGGCCTTGATGTCCGCATCGATCATCGCTCGCACCAGGAGCGCGGGCTGGAGGTGGAGCCGACCGAGCATATGGGTGTCTTTGCCTCGCAGATGGATCGGCGCGGGCTGGATGTGTCAAGGACCCGGATCGACGAGAAGGCAGCACGCCGTAACGCGGAACTGATCCGGGAAAAGCCGGAGCAGGTGCTGTCGATCCTGACGGACGAGAAGAGCGTGTTCGACCGGCATGATGTGGCGCGGGCGCTGCATCGTTACATCGACGATAGCCAGGGTTTCCAGAATGCCTTTGCGGCCGTCATGGCATCGTCGGCATTGGTTGAATTGCGGCCGGGGCAGAATGGCGAGCTTGCGCGATACTCGACCTACGAGATGCTGGAGATCGAGCACGCCATGGCCGCGAGTGCTGAGCGACTGGTACAGTCCTCCAGCCATGGCGTTAATCGACATCATGTCGATCAGGCACTGAGCTTACAGGACAAGGCTATCAGGACAAGAACCGCGGCTTCACTGTCTGCAAAAGCCGAACGCGGCGAAATGCTGCTCGTGGATCGGGAGCGATTAATCGAGCGTTCCGGTTTGAGTGAGGAGCAGCGCGTGGCAGTCCAGCACGTCACCGGGTCGGCGCAGGTGGCAGCGGTGATCGGCTTTGCCGGCGCTGGCAAATCGACCATGCTTGCCGCCGCGCGCGATGCCTGGGAGCGACAGGGGTATCGGGTTCAGGGTGCGGCGTTGGCTGGCAAGGCTGCTGAGGGATTGGAGGAATCCTCTGATATCGCCTCGCGCACCTTGGCATCGTGGGAGTATGGCTGGCAGTCGGGGCGGGGACGGCTCGGCAAGGGCGATGTTCTCGTTATCGACGAAGCCGGCATGGTTGGAAGCCGGCAGTTGGCGCGGTTCGTGATGGAGGCCGAAGCGCGTGGCGCTAAGCTGGTTCTGGTCGGCGATCACGAGCAGCTTCAGGCGATCGGGGCGGGCTCCCCGTTCCGGGCGATTGCCGAGCGTGTTGGTGCGGTCGAGCTTTCCGAAATCCGCCGGCAGAGCGAGGGCTGGCAGCGAGAGGCGTCGATTGCGTTTGCCACCCATCGCACCGGCGAGGCGCTGGCTAGCTACGCCGATCGCGGGGCTGTGAACTTCTCTAAGAATAGGGATGAGGCGCGGGCCGTTTTGGTCCGCGACTATCTCTCCGATCTGGACGAGCGACGAAGCGGATCGCGGATTGCGTTGGCGCATCGCCGAGTCGATGTCAGGGCGATCAATGCGGATATACGTGCTTCGCTTCAGGAGCAAGGCCGGCTGGCACGAGGGGAGCAAGAGCAGGACCCGCATGGCCGTGAAGTCGTCTATCAGACCAATGACGGCAAGCGGTCGTTCGCGCCAGGCGACCGGATCGTGTTGCTGGAAAACAATCGCGACCTTGGCGTAAAGAACGGCATGCTGGGAACCGTTGAGGCCGTCGAACTGGGCGCACTACAAATACGTCTCGACGGCGCAGGACAGAACAATGCCCGTGCCGTATCCATACCCGTGAAGAGTTACCAAGCCTTTGATCACGGCTATGCGACGACGATCCACAAATCCCAAGGGGCGACGGTTGATTGCGCCTTCGTCATGGCGTCGGGCACCATGGATCGGCATCTGACCTATGTGGCGATGACGCGTCATCGCGACAGCGTGAAGCTCTATGCCGGCCGCGACGAGCTGAAGGACATGAAGGCGCTCAGCGCCAGCATGGGCCGATCGGGGGCGAAGGAAACGACGCTGGATTACACCCATGCCTTTGCCGAGCGGCGAGGGCTTGCGGAGGAGTTTGGCGTTCGCAGCGAGATTGCCGTCAGCCTTTCGGCTGGTCGGGCTGAGGATGGGCCTGCGGCTCACGACAGCGCTATGGATGAGCGCGTTCGCTCGCAGGCCGTTCGTCAGCCATCAGCCACAGCCGAGGCGCAGCGGAGTGGGCATGGTGTCGAGATGCCGGGCGAAAAGGTCGAGCCGCTTGTGCCGGCGCTGACGAAACATTCCCGCAGCGTCGAGGAGATAGCTCGCGAAAAGGCACGGCCGGACTTTGAGAGGGCCATGGAGGCGGTGCGTTCCGTTGGTCGCAATGTCTATGCCGATCTGGATGGTGTCGCGGCCAAGCTCAGCGTTGCCATCGTGGACAAGGGTATGGACGGACAGGCGCTGGCGAAATCGGTTGCGGAGCGACCAGAGCAGCTCGGGGAGTTGCGCGGCAAGTCTGGGCTTCTGGGTGAGAACAAGGAGCGCCGCGCCGCGCGTCATTACGCCAACGCACTCAGCAATTACGTTGCATCAGCCGGCCGAACCTGGGAGCGGCGGCTTGAAGCAGAGCGTCAGTCGGAAACCTGGAACCGTGAGAAGCGGGATGTGGTCGAGGTGCCGGGGCTGACGCAGCGCAGCGAAGCCATTTTGAAACAGCTCGACGGGCTGTCCCATGCGGAGAAGCCGAAGCTCCTCGAGCAGCTATCGGGCACGCCGGAAGGAAAACAGGCGCTTGAGGAGGCGAGACAAGTCGTCCAGGCGCTGGAGCAGCGGTTTGGTAGCGCCGATCCGCGTGATCTGAAGACCGATAACCTGCGGCTGGGGCCGGAAGTCTCCGCCAAGCTCGATCGGATCAAGCATGTCGCCTGCCTAACAGATCGCGCGCAGCGGGCCGAGTTGTCGCGTCAATACGAGCTGAAGCGGAGCCTCAACAAGGGGCTGGGATTGGGGATGTGACCACGGTTACAATCAAGCTCAGCCACGCCATCTGTGGGCAGATTTTGGGAAAGGGAGGCGTCCTGAGACGGCCTCCAACGTTTGGTTTGCAATTTTCCGTTTTTGATAAGTTTGACTGCGTAAAGTGGCATTCTTTCAAACCTTGAACTAAGTTTGAAAGTATGCCATTTTACTAAGTATGACTGAGCAGAGAAGCGGAAAATTAAACCAACTCGAACGAACCCTGCCGGAGGGCCTTTTGGTTGATGCGGCATGGATGGAGCGGCACGGCTACTCAACGAGTCTGCGCAGCCAGTATGTTTCCGCCGGTTGGCTGGTTCAGCCGGTACGCGGCACATACAAGCGCCCGCTCGGCGAGCTGGACTGGCAAAAAACTGTCGTTTCGCTGCAGAAGCTAATGGGGCGCAACCTTGCGGTCGGCGGGCGAACCGCACTCGACCTGCAGGGCTTCACCCACTACCTGTCGGCATCCGGCCCCTCGACGATTCACCTGTACGGGATGGAGTCGCCCCCGGGCTGGCTTGCGAAGCTTCCCCTGAAAGAAACGTTTCGGTTCCACCGGTCGCAGGTATTGTTCAAGACTCTCGCGGCGGCGGCAGAAGCTCTGCAGACAGGCACGCTGCGGGAACTGCCAGGACCGTCCGACTGGCCACTCATAGCTTCGACGCCGGAGCGCGCTCTGCTGGAAATGCTTGATGGGCTGCCCGGCCGCGAGAGCTTTCACCAGGTCGATATGCTGGTCGAAGGACTGCGGACCTTGAGCCCGCGACGGCTTCAGATGCTTCTCACCGACTGCCGTAGCGTCAAGGTCAAGCGGCTGTTCTTCTGGTTCGCAGATCGCCATCGGCCAGCATGGCTGAAGCAAATAGACCGTGCCGCCATCAGTCTCGGCACCGGCAAGCGTATGCTCGTCAAGGGTGGCAAACTCGACCCAACTTACCTCATAACTGTCCCGGAGGACCTCAGTGCCCCTGTCTGAACGTTATCGGCGCCAGGTCGCGCTATTGATCGATGTGCTCCCGTTCGTCGCCGCCGAGAAGGATTTCGCTCTGAAAGGCGGGACCGCCATCAACCTTTTTGTGCGGGACATGCCGCGTCTGTCGGTCGATATCGACCTGACCTACCTGCCGGTGGCGCCACGCCCGGAGTCCCTGGCCGCGATCGATGCTGCCATGAAGCGCATGGCGGTGGAAATGCGAACGGGAATGCGCGGCCTGCGCGTCACCGAAGTCCCGAATGCCCGCGAGCAGATCGTCACCAAGCTGACCGTTCAGCGGCCCGATGCGCAGATCAAAATCGAGGTCACGCCGGTTCTACGCGGCTGCGTTTTCGAGCCGGAGATGCGATCAGTGTCGCCGGGTGTGGAAGACGCCTTTGGATTCGCGGAAATGCAGGTTGTTTCGTTTGCCGACCTGTATGCGGGCAAGATCATGGCCGCGCTTGACCGCCAGCACCCGCGTGATCTCTTTGACGTTCGTGACTTGCTTGCGAACGAAGGCATCAGCGATGACCTGCGCCGAGCCTTTGTTGTCTATCTGATAAGCCACGACAGGCCGATCTCTGAGGTGCTTGTGCCGCACCGCAAAGACATCGCCCACGAGTTTGCACAAGGCTTTGACGGAATGACCGCCGAGCCTGTTCCCCTCGATGAACTGCTTGCTGCGCGCGAGGAACTGATCGCCGCCATGGCGGGAGGCATGCCGGATGAGCACAAGGAGTTTCTCCTGGGATTCAAGCGCGGTCAGGCGGACTGGTCGCTTCTCGGCGTTCCGGGAGCGGCCGACCTGCCCGCCGTGCGATGGAAGCAGTTGAACCTAGGCAAACTTACTGTCGAAGCTCGCGCGCGGTTGATTGATCAACTGGAAGAGCGCTTAAGATGAATATTGGAATATTGGCGCACAGGTCGTTTATCGGAGACCTCGGTCGGGAAATCCAAGACGCGACCGCGGACAACACCGCGCCATACGAACACCCTTCAATGTGGGATATGCAAGATCGAGCACTTTCCGCAAAGGCGCGCCCACTCTAGTGCCCGTCGATGCCGGCGGCGCGGTTTTTACGATATCCAAATCGTTGCTGTGGCATCATAATTCCACTTCGAACGGTGTTTGAGCCTGCCTTTAAAGTGAGAACAAACGACCAATAAGCCAACTCTCGGCTTCCGCACAACTGTCCCTCTTTTGAGGGGTAGTTCTGCACTTTTAAAAGCCCACGATTTCATCATGGGGATTTCGACCCAAATCAACTTGGTGAAAGGCTGTCATAAAAATCCTACAAACAGGGACGACCGCGAACATACGACGGTACTGCACGCCCGAACAGGCAGGGTCCAAATCGGCAACGCTTACGAGCAATGAAATCTAGGTATTGACCGCCTCGCCGTCCAGAGAATGCAGCGTGATCGAGCCCATGGGATGCCACTTCGGCGTAACGCTTCGGACATTTCCATCGGGCAGCAGCCAGTGATGCGCAACGTCCGGCATCAGGTTGGGGTCGAGCGGATGCAGGGCGTTGGGGTTGTGCCAGATATCGATCCCTTCGATCCAAGTCTCGACGTACCCGGCATCCCTTACTTGCTTCTTGAAGGTTACGGGTGCGCTCGCATTGGGATCGTGATTCACAGCCGTCCCAACCAGAACGAGTTTCAAACGTTCCGAACCGAACCCCGCGAGAAGGCCCATTCTGCTAAACTTCGAGATCGTGCCGCTGTTCGAAAATAAAATTGCCGATACATGCTCGGCATCCGGCAAGTCGAAGAACCCGGACGGAACCTGCTTCGCCCCCCAGCGATGAAGCCCGATCTTGCGGGGCTTAATGATAAGCTTGCCGTCCTTATCGCGTTCCCAGTCGGGCTCGTAACCGTAGACGTAGCGCTCGAATGCCGAACGCGTAAATGTCATAGAGCCTGGCGCAGAAAAATCCTGAATGGCAAACAGCAGGGGCTTGTCGCCAACATGGGGCTTCTCCCAATAACGCTTTTCGAGCTTCGCCTTCAGGGTTCCGGCGAATCTGGTCGGCATGTACTCGCGGATGAAAACGTCGCGTTCCTCAGGCGTATCGGTCGGCGGCGGTGCTACGATCGCTCCTTTAGCGTCGCGCGATGCGTTCACGGTAACGGCCTCCACGGTAAACTCGCCGACAGGATTGCCGCAGCAAAAATCCGGCACGGCGTGGATGCGCGAAATCTCATAGTCCATCTCCGTGAATGCCGCGAAAAGATACAATTCCCAGATACGAGAATCGAACCCCGTGGTTTGAAACTGCTCGATGAAATTCCCGTCGGCATCTTCGTACCATCGCATCATCGGTTCGATAATACCGCGCGCCGCCGAATAAGCCTCTATGTCCCGGAGAGCCTTGAATGCCGGGTGGACCTTGTTCTCCTCGGCATGCGCTGCGAAAAAATCTACCGGCTGACCCTGTTCGTCGCCCTGGAAATAATCCTCGTCCGGAAGCGCCGCCATGCGCTCCATTTCGCGTCTCAGTTCGACTTCGGCGTGCCGCTTCCGCTCGCAAAATCCCGTTCCGCTGACCCAACGGTAGCGACCCTTGCGGTCCTTGCCGAAAATATGCCCTCCGAAATCATGGTCTGTCCGATCTTTGACGGTAAGGCCGAGGACACGCTCATTCCCATGCTCGAACCAGGAAAGCTCGTCACAGAGAAATCGGATCAGCGGTTGCCGGGCATAGGCCGCAAATGCATCGAATCTAATGAGCGGTATGGGTTTCATAATTCCTCGTATTCTTCATACCATGACAATCCTGACGCGCCACTACTGGCGAATGGTTTCAGGGTTACATCAATTCATAGAAATAGCGCTGGTCGCAAGATGTGCGTGGTACTACCACGCATCTCTTGGCAAGGGAGACCCGCTACGCTTCTCCCGTTGCATCCTCCCGGCCTGTGATGCTTCGATGTCGAACCTCGTCGCATCAATGAAACGTCCGCCCGTTTCATTAGCGATCAGGTAAGACGTACCTGCCCCTCCCAATACCCACCCAGACCATCCGTCATCGCCGACTGGACCCGCGACCAAAAGCGTATGCCGCCTTGGATACCTGCACCATGCTGTTCGCGCATGGAGGCGACTGGGGAGATTTCAGCTGTCCCATGGCCCACCTCGCAGGAGGCGATTTTGCACTCTTCCTGCACCACCATCGACCAAAGGGGCTCTTGCAGCCCCTTGGAACCCAGCGCGCCGGACCTGGAGATTACGTCTCTCCACCCGCACCGGACGTTCCTTCGTTCCGTTCCAAAGCCATCATATCGACCGCAGCGAGACGTCAAGCCCGCGCGGTGCACGCGCCCGAAGGCTTCGGGGCTTGACGTGATCGCCTTTCGGTCGATTAAGAAATGGCTGTTCGGGCGAAGGAGTGTTCGCATCGCCTCCGGCGGGATCGAACAAAGGAATGGGCAAATCCCTTCGGGTAGCAGGATTTCCTCAACATCGCCCAAGTGCTCGGCGTTCTCCCGTAGGCCACCTCCGATAACGCCGTGAAAGAATTGACAGAATCCCTCATTGTTAGGTCCGCAATTTTCCCGTATTTTCTTGCCGAGGATTCGTGTGAGCTTCGAGCGCCATGCCGACGGAAATTATGACCATCCATGAGGTGGCGGAGTATCTGAAACTCAACGAAAAGACGGCCTATCGACTGGTGGCTGAGGGTGAGATACCCGGCTTCAAAGTCGGCGGATCGTGGCGGTTCAAGCGGCAAGACATCGAGCGTTGGATCGCCCGGAAAACGACGAAGAAGAAAGACAAGAAGTAATGGCCCGCAAGAAATCTGAAATCTACGCATCCCTCTGGGCAAGCTGCGACGAGCTTCGTGGAGGGATGGATGCGAGCCAGTACAAGGATTACATCCTCTCGTTGCTGTTTATTAAATACGTCAGCGACAAATATGCGGGTCAGCCGTTCGCCCCGATCAACGTGCCGGACGGCGCGAGCTTCAAAGATATGGTGGCCCTCAAAGGCAAGAGCGATATTGGCGATCAGATCAACAAGAAGATCATCGCGCCCCTGGCTGCCGCAAACCAAGCGCTCAACCAGAGCGACTTCCCGGACTTTAATGAAAGCTCGAAGCTTGGCGACGGGAAAGAGAAGGTTGAAAAGCTCACCAACCTTATCGCGATCTTCGAGGACAGGTCTCTAGACTTCTCGAACAACCGCGCGGAAGGGGATGACATTCTGGGCGATGCCTACGAATATCTCATGCGCCATTTCGCCACTGAGAGCGGCAAAAGTAAGGGCCAGTTCTATACGCCCGCCGAAGTCAGCCGCATTATGGCTCAAATCATTGGTATTGCCCAGGCGAAGACGAGCCAGGACACGACCGTCTACGACCCGACGTGCGGCTCAGGCTCTCTTCTATTGAAGGTGGGCGACGAAGCCGGGACCAAGGTCTCTCTTTACGGACAAGAAAAGGACTCAGCGACCAGCGGTCTTGCACGCATGAACATGATCTTGCATGACAACCCCTTGGCGGTTGTCATGCCGGGCAATACGCTTACCGATCCAAAGTTCACAGATAAGGGGCGGCTGAAGCAGTTCGACTATGTAGTGGCCAATCCACCATTCAGCGATAAGCGCTGGAGCACGGGGCTGGACCCGCTTAACGATCCGCACGAACGGTTCAAGCCTTTTGGGGTTCCGCCCGCGAAGCAGGGAGACTACGCCTACCTGTTGCATATCGTCAGGTCGCTGAAGAGTACCGGCACAGGGGCTTGCATTCTTCCGCATGGCGTTCTGTTCCGAGGCAACGCCGAAGCTGAAATCAGAAAGTCCTTGATCCGCAAAGGCTACATCAAGGCGATCATCGGTTTGCCCGCGAACCTTTTCTATGGCACAGGTATTCCCGCTTGTATCGTGGTCGTGGACAAGAAGGATGCCGCCGCGCGCAAGGGCATCTTCATGATCGATGCCAGCCAGGGCTTCATGAAGGATGGCCCGAAGAATCGGCTGCGTAGTCAGGACATTCACAATATCGTCGATGCATTCGCAAAAACCGCAACGATCCCCGGCTACTCTCGTATGGTGCCGGTCGAGCAGATCGAAAAAAACGACTTCAATCTCAATCTTCCGCGTTACATCGACAGCCGGAAGAGCGAAGACCGGCAGGATATCGACGGGCATCTGCGCGGTGGAATCCCGCAAGCCGATATCGAAGCCCTGAGCGCTTATTGGGCGGTCTGCCCGAAGCTCAGGGCTACCCTGTTTAAGGAATGCCGCCCGGGTTACGTCACGTTGACCGTGGACAAGGCCGCCATCAAGCAAACCATTTTTGAGCACCCGGAATTTACGGCGTTTACCACCGGCATGACCGCGCATTTTGCAGCATGGAAGACGCGCACTTCGGAAACTTTGAAGGCTCTCAAGCCGGGCTTTCATCCTAAAGATGTGATCTTTGAAAGCTCCGAGGGTCTGCTTGCTCACTACGAAGGCAAACCGCTTATCGACAAGTACGACGTCTACCAACACCTCATGGATTACTGGGCGGAGGTGATGCAGGATGATGCATATCTCATCACCTCTGATGGGTGGAAGGCAGAAACCTATCGCATCATCGAAAAGGACAAAAAGGGCAAAGATAAAGACAGGGGCTGGACCTGTGATCTGATCCCCAAGCAGCTGGTCGTTGCGCGCTTCTTCGCAAAGGAATGGACAGAGATCGACCGATTGACCGGCCAGCTGGCGGTTGCGAGCGCCAAACTTGCTGAACTTGAAGAAGAGCATGGCGGCGACGAGGGCGCATTCGCCGAGCTTGATAAGGTCAATAAGGTCAACGTTGCTGCGCGACTAAAAGAGATCAAGGGCGATAAAGACGCTGCCGAAGAAGCCGCTGTGCTCAAGGAGTGGCAAAATGCGTCTGAGACGGAAGCGGAACTCAAGAGTAAGATTAAGGCGGCCGAAGCCGAACTTGACGCCAAGGCGCTGGCGAAATACCCAAAGCTGACCGAAACCGACATTAAAACGCTGGTTGTCGATGACAAGTGGCTTGCGAATATCGAAGCCGACATTGGCGGAGAAATGGATCGCACTAGCCAGACGTTGACGAGTCGCGTTCGGATGCTGGGGGAGCGCTACGAAGCGCGGATGCCGGACCTTGCAAAGCGCGTCGCTAATCTTGACATCAAGATCGAGCAGCACCTTAAGCGGATGGGGTTCGCATGGTGAGTGCATCAACCTGTAAAGTCTCCAGGTCTTTACCGCAAAATGAATCTGCCGCTACTCTATCGGCAAGCCTTCCGTTGCCCGAAGATTGGAACGTGCTTACAGCAGACGCCATATGCCAGAAAATTCAAGACGGAACTCATTTTTCGCCCCGCTTAGGTGGCCACGACAATTTGTATATTACCTCTAAGAATATCCGCTTGGGGCGACTGAATTTATCAGACGTGGAATCAATAGATTCTGCTCAGCACGCGGCCATATACAAACGCTGCGATGTACGACCTGGAGACATTCTTTTAACAAAGGATGGAGCTAGTACAGGTAACGCAGCCATCAACACCATTAAGGAAGAAATTAGCCTGCTATCAAGTGTTGCATTCCTTCGATTTGACGAAAATGAACAAAATTCGGCGTATTTCCTGCAGTGTATACTCTCGCATGAAGGACAAGCGCAAATTCAGGAATTAATGTCTGGGAACGCAATTACTCGTCTTACTCTTGGAAAGATCAAGAAATTACGTTTTCCCGTGCCTCCAACGAAGATTGAGCAAGATCTCATCGCGCAGACGTTGTCAGATGCCGATGCGCTGATTGATTCACTGGAAGCCCTCATCGCCAAGAAACGCGCGATCAAGCAAGGCGCGGTGCAAGATCTCCTTTCGGGCCGTAAACGTCTGCCCGGATACAGAGGCGAGTGGAAAAATCTCCCGCTTTCCAAAGTTGGCGAGGTTCTCAATGGCTTGACCTATGCTCCGAGTGACGTTCGCTCTGATGGGATTTTGGTACTTCGATCATCGAACATCCAAGAGGAAGCGTTGAGCTTTAAAGACAACGTTTTTGTCCAAATGAACGTCCCATCCAAATGCCTTGTGGATGAAAATGATATCCTGATTTGTGTTCGAAACGGGAGCAGAGAACTTATCGGTAAGACCGCCAAAATTGATAAGCGCTGCCGTGGTATGGCCTTCGGTGCATTCATGGCTGTTTTTAGAGCACCCCAATACGACTATGTGCTTCAGTATTTCCGATCAGATCTCATGCGGAAACAGATCGCGGGGCATCTTGGCGCAACAATCAATCAGATCACCAACAAAAGTTTGAAATCGTTCTCCATAGCAATGCCTCCGACAAAAGACGAAGCCGACGCTATCTCAAAGATCTTAGGTGATTTCGATTCCGATATTTCGGAGCTAACTTCTAAGCTCAATAAGGTTCGCCAACTCAAACAGGGCATGATGCAAGAGTTACTGACCGGAAGGGTGAGGCTGGTATGAAAATTTCCACGGTCCTAGACCATATCGACAACGGCCATATGGCACTCCCCGAGTTTCAGCGAGGCTACGTTTGGAATCGCGATCAGGTTCGGGGGTTGTTCGATTCCCTCTATCGCCGTCATCCAGTGGGTGGGCTTCTGGTTTGGGCAACGGAATCCAATACAGCCGCGCATCGCGGTGACGGACCGCTTGCTCCAGGTGTCGTGAAGCTACTCCTCGACGGTCAGCAGCGTATGACATCGCTCTATGGTGTGGTACGCGGCAAGCCGCCTAAGTTCTTCGATGGGAACGCGCAGGCGTTTAACGGCCTGCAATTCAATCTCGAAACCGAGACTTTCGCCTTCTATCAGCCGATGAAAATGCAGGACGATCCGCGCTGGGTGGATGTCAGCGCCTTGATGAGAGCAGGGACTGCTGGGCTTGGCCCCCTTATTTCCCGTCTGGCCTCAAGCCCAGACACAGCCTCTTTGGTCAACGATGCTATCGGACGCCTAAGCCAGCTGCTGGCAATTTCCGAGATCGATCTTCACGTCGAGGAGGTAACGGGTCCGGACAAGACGCTCGACATAGTGGTTGATATCTTCAACCGCGTGAACAGCGGCGGCACCAAGTTATCCAAAGGCGATCTGGCGCTTGCGAAAATCTGTGCTGATTGGCCGGACGCACGCGATACGATGAAAGCCAAACTCAAGGAATGGGCGGGCCACGGCTATGGTTTCAATCTCGATTGGCTGCTGCGCTCGGTAAACACTGTGCTTACGGGCGAAGCCAAATTTCTTTATTTGCATGACCGCACCGCTGAGGAGATTCAGGGCGGCCTGAAGCGCGCGATCAAGCATATCGATACGTCGCTCAACCTGATCGCTGGGCGGCTTGGTCTTGACCATGACCAAGTTTTCTTCGGGCGCTTTGGCGTGCCGGTCTTGGTCCGCTATCTCGATCAGCATAAAGGGGCGCTCAACGAGCAGGAGCGCGACAAGCTGCTCTTCTGGTTCGCACAGGCTGGGATGTGGGGCCGCTTCTCTGGCTCGACAGAGTCCTATATCGACAAAGACCTTGAAGCGCTGACCGGCGAGGATGGCGGCCTCGACAAGCTTCTCGACACCCTACGCCTTTGGCATGGGGGTTTGCGCGTCGAGCCGGGTCACTTCACAGGCTGGAGCCTGGGCGCACGTTTTTATCCCGTTCTCTACCTGCTGACGCGCATGGGGGAGAGCCGCGACTGGGGCAATGGTTTGCCGCTCAAAGCCAGTATGCTCGGAAAAATGAGCAAGCTGGAGGTGCACCATATCTTTCCAAAGGCACAGCTTTACAAACGCAAATTCAAACGTGCCGAGGTCAACGCGCTCTCTAACTTCTGCTTTCTGACCAAGGACACCAATCTCAACATCAGCGACCGCTTGCCGGAAGAGTATTTCCCGGAAGTGGAAAAAGCGCATCCAGGCGCGCTAGCATCCCAGTGGATACCCGTGGACCCCGATCTTTGGCGGATTGAGAACTTTCCGCGCTTTCTTGAAGCGAGGAAAGCGATGCTGGCAGCCGAGGTGAACAAGCGTATGGAAGAATTGCTCCATGGCGAAACACGGTGGCTCGAAGGTCCATCCGCTCCAGCGCCATCTTCGATTGTCGTTCTAGGTGGAATCACCAGCGAAGATGAGGAACAGGAGCTTGAAGCGTTAAACGCGTGGATGGATCAAAAAAATCTCCCGCAGGGCGTGATTGCCTACGATTTCGCCGACGCCGAGACTGGCGAACAGCGCGCGGTCTTCGATTTGGCTTGGCCGAGCGGCATCCAAGAAGAATTGAGCCAGCCTGTCGCACTCCTACTCAACGAGGGCAGCGACGTTTTGGCCGTGGCAAGTCAGGCGGGCTTTCGATGCTTCATCTCCGCCGATGATTTTCGCCGCTATGTGAATGCCGAAATCCTTGTTGAGGATGTCGCTGCATGAACATGATTGGGAAGCCAGAGCGCACAACGCAGCGAAGGGTTATCAAGCTCTTTGAGGAAGAACTCGGATATCGATATCTCGGTGATTGGATCGACCGGGAACGCAACAGCAATGTCGAGGAAGAGCATCTTGCTGCCTATTTGCGGCGTGCCGGCTACGGTGAGGCGCAGATCAGCGCCGCAATCCGTAAGCTTGAGATCGAAGCGAGCAATACGGTTCGAAGCCTCTACGACAACAATCAGGCAGTCTACGGGCTTTTGCGCTACGGTGTTTCCGTTCAGGTGGAGGCCGGACGGCCTTCGGAGACAGTCAAACTTATCAACTGGTCCAATCCTCACGCCAACGATTTTGCGATTGCCGAAGAGGTTACACTGCGTGGCGGGCATGAGCGTCGCCCCGATCTGGTTTTGTACGTGAATGGTATCGCCCTTGGTGTGATCGAGCTAAAGAACAGCCGTGTCAGTATTGGCGACGGTATTCGCCAGATTCTCTCCAACCAGAGACCCGAGTTTAACGCTGCATTCTTCTCCACGATCCAGATCGTTTTCGCTGGAAGCGATTCCGAGGGGCTGCAATACGGCACGATCGGCACAGCGGAAAAATACTTCCTCAAATGGAAAGAGGATGAGGCGGACGACAGCCGGTACAAGTTGGACAAGTACCTGCTCAAAATCTGCAACAAGGATCGGCTCATGGAGCTGATGCACGATTTCGTGCTGTTTGACGCAGGGGTCAAAAAACTCCCTCGCGTTCACCAATATTTAGGGATCAAAGCCGCTCAAGAGAATATCCGCCGCAGCGAGGGTGGGATCATCTGGCATACTCAGGGGTCCGGCAAGAGCATTGTCATGGTGCTGCTCGCGAAATGGATTCTGGAGAATAACGCCAACGCCCGCGTCGTCGTCATTACGGATCGCGACGAGCTAGACAAG
The DNA here is from genome assembly GCF_017873135.1 of Rhizobium herbae. GTDB lineage: Bacteria > Pseudomonadota > Alphaproteobacteria > Rhizobiales > Rhizobiaceae > Pararhizobium > Pararhizobium herbae. Next base: position 62,540 of record NZ_JAGGJV010000014.1, read on the forward strand.
CAGATCAAGGGTGTGTTCGCAGGCGCTGGGGAAGCGATTCATCGTACCAACAGTGGGCGGGATTTAATGTCTGTGCTCGCACAGGCAAAACCGCGTCTCTTATGCTCTCTGTTGCATAAGTTTGGCCAGCGCGGTGTCGATGATTTTGATGCTTTCATCAAGGAACTAGAGGCACAGCCTAGCAAAACAGTGGGTGATCTGTTCGTTTTCGTCGACGAATGTCACAGAACACAAGGCGGCAAGTTGCACAAAGCGATGACCGCATTGATGCCGAATGCTGTGTTCATTGGTTTCACGGGAACGCCGCTGCTTAAGAAGGATGCCCAGACAAGCATTGAAGTCTTTGGTCGCTATATCCACACCTACAAGTTCGGTGAAGCCGTAGAAGATGAAGTCGTCCTCGATCTGATTTATGAAGCGCGAGACATCGACCAGCGGCTCGGTTCAGAAGATAAAATCGAAGCTTGGTTCGACGCTAAAACAAAGGGGTTGAACGACTGGCAGAAGGATGAGCTGAAAAAGAAGTGGGGGACGATGCAGCATGTGCTCAGTTCCCGTTCCCGCAAAGAGCGGGTCGTTCAGGACGTGATATTCGATTTTAGCGTAAAGCCTCGCCTGTCGAGCGAACGCGGTAACGCTATTCTGGTCGCCGCCAGCATCTATGATGCCTGCAAATACTTTGAGTTACTCCAAAAGACGCCATTCAGAGGCCGGTGCGGGCTCGTGACATCCTACAACCCCGTGACGCAGGACGTCACGCGCGAGGATACCGGGGCCAATTCCGAGTCAGACAAGCAATTCATTTACAATACCTATACGGACCTCTTGAAGACCGTCGTCGCTAAGCCTGGGATGAGCAAAACCGAGAGTTACGAAGAAGATGTAAAATCCCTCTTCATCACGCAACCGGCAAATATGAAGCTGCTGATCGTCGTCAGTAAATTGCTCACCGGGTTTGATGCGCCATCTTGCACTTACCTCTACATTGACAAAGAGATGCAGGACCACGGCCTGTTCCAAGCCATTTGCCGGACCAATCGCCTTGATGGCGACGACAAGGAATTTGGCTACATTGTTGATTACAAGGGCCTGCTACAAAAGGTCGAGAAAGCCATTGCGGTTTATACGTCGGAGCTAGACGCGACCTCAGGCGGTGCGGATCCTGGTATCCTTCTCAAAGATCGCCTTGAGAAGGGCCGAGAGAGATTGGATGAAGCTCTTGAAGTGCTCGTTCTTCTGTGCGAGCCGGTTGACCCCCCGAAGGCCGAGCTTCAATACATTCGCCATTTCTGCGGAAATACCGAGATTGCAACAGACCTTGAGGAGCGAGAGCCCCAGCGAGCTGCGCTCTACAAGGCCACAGCCAGCCTTGTGCGTGCCTATGCTGGCATTGCCGATGAGATGGAGGAGGCGGGCTACTCCGGCGACGATATCAAACGGATCAAGGCGCGTGTAGAGGAGAGTATCGCGCTTCGCGACACGGTGCGCCGGGCTGCGGGTGAATTGCTCGACCTCAAGGCCTACGAAGCCGACATGCGTCATCTGATCGATACCTATATTGAGGCCGACGAGCCGCGTAAAATTTCTCCATTCGATGATATCAGCCTGATCGAACTTATCGTCAAATCGGGCATAGCAGACGCCATTGCGGGACAGCTTTCTGGGCTAAAGGGCAATCGCGAGGCCATCGCCGAAACAATTGAGAACAACGTTCGCAGCAAAATCGTCAAAGAGCGCATGAACGATCCCGACTTCTTTGACCGCATTTCTGCGCTTCTCGAAGAGGTGATACGCGATCGCAGGGCCAAAGCCCTCGACTACGAGGCTTACCTCAAGTGCATGGCTGAGATCGTAAAAACTTTGGCTGCCGGAAAAACCGAAGATACGCCCGCGCAGTTGGATACCCCAGGCAAGCGTGCCCTTTATAACAACCTTGGCAAAAATGAAGACCTTGCCATGCGGATTGATTCTGCCGTCAAGACGTCCCGTTCCGACGATTGGAGAGGGGTTGAGCCGAAAGAGCGCGCGGTCAAAGCGGCTCTTTATAAGGAACTTCAAGACAAAGATGAGGTTGAGCGCGTGTTCGTCATCATCAAGGCCCAGCGGGAATACTGATGGTGAGCGAGCTGGAAATCGCTGATGTAACGGTTGATGTCGTGTTCAAGGACATTAAGAATGTGCATCTGAGTGTGTACCCTCCAACGGGCCGCGTTCGCGTATCCGCACCAAGCGATATGAAGCTTGAGACAATCCGGCTCTTTGCCCTCTCGAAAATTGGCTGGATCAGGAAAAATCAAAGGAAGATCGTCTTACAGGAGCGCGAAACCCCGCGTGAATTTATCGAGCGTGAAAGCCACTATATATGGGGGCGGCGCTATCTTCTCAGAATCGAAGATCATTATGAGCGCGGGGACGTGCTGCTCGGCCACAAAACCATAGAGCTGAATGTGCCGAAGGAAGCCTCCCAGAGTGAAAAACGGGAGGTCTTTCTCAACTGGTGCCGCGAAGAGCTACGGACGGCCAGCAAGCCGATCATCGAGCAATATGAGCGTCAACTCGATGTCCAAGTGAAGCGGTTCTTTATTCAGCGGATGCGAACAAAGTGGGGAAGTAGCAGCCCGCAAAGGCGGTCCATTCGGCTAAACCTCGATTTGATCCGTTTCACACCGGACTGCCTGCGATACGTCATACTTCATGAAATGGCTCATTTCATCGTCCCCAATCACAACGCGCATTTCATATCGATCCTCGACGCAAATATGCCTGCTTGGAGAACTATACGCGCCACTCTTAATTATGGTCCGCTGGCGGAATTCTAGCGAAGGCAGTCGGTTCAAGTGCACTCGGGGACACGCTTGGAGGGGGAGTTTGGTCTATTTTGCCGAGACCTTCTGCCGCCCAGTTGCCCGATATGGATCGCCCCCATTTCCTGCCAGGTCCAGGTGGTAGCGACGTGCGTCCAGGATTTCGAGGAGCCTCGCATGGTCTTGAACACGGCATTGAAGGCGTCCGTCCGCGAGCGTCTTAAAGACAATGCCATGCCGTACAGCCATTTCTTCAATCCGTGCTTGCTGGAAGTTCGCTAGATTAGGATTGGCAGCGATCGATGCAGCGTGTCTTGCCATTTGAGGATGGCGAGCGATACTGGCCTGGATGCGTGTCATATCGAGGAACAAAACAGTATCTTGAATATGCTGGAGTTTGGCGGTAGCGGTTGCTGCCACATGTTCGGTGATTTGCGCGACCAATTCCACATTGCGAGGATTTAGAATGAAAATGTTCGCATCCGTGACAACTACATCGTATTGGGGATCGAGCTTTAGCGTGTCTTCTTCAATAAGTACAACCGTATCGTTGACTAAACGGACTAACCGATTGCGGGCTGTCAACGTAGCCTTAAGCTGAGTTGCCTTGCGGATTCCAACGGCTTTTCGGCCCTGATTGTCGGTGAACTCTCCGAAATAGAATTCAATTTCGGAAACGTGATCGTTCAAGTTGGTCAAGTCAGGGAGGCCGCCAACATCGAAAATTTCGGAAAGCGCCGTCATGTACTCGTTGTTACGAGGACTATAAATCCGGCGCTTGCTCCCGTAATCTTCTGAGATATCGTAGACTTCCCAAGCCGTCGCGACGCCCTCGAAAGCGTTCACGGTATCGCTTAAAATCGATTTTAGTGCGCTCTTTGTTCCAGCGTCGGAGGGAATGAAATAGCGTTGCGCGTTTCCTCTTAGGCTCACGCCGAGATTCACCGCCTGTATGTTTTGAACGTCGAACTCCTGATTAATCATCGTCTTTTTCATCCACTAGAACGTTTCCACCCAACCGATACCCCGTTAAAGGCATTTTCTCCGGCAAATAATGCCGACGCGAAATGACCGCGTATGTCGCTAGTCGATCATCATTCCCTGAAGGCGTTCCTATTTTGACTTCCACTGTATAAATTCTGTAACCCAAGATCGCAAAGACGAGATTCATATAATGAAGACGCATATGCCAGAACAAAAACGTGATGAATAGAAACGCTATTAATACCGATGTTAGATCGCGAAGCTCATCGACATTTGCGTCGAACAGCGGGATCAGCATCGCGAACAGGTAAGTGAGGAGGTGCTCGCGCTGATCTTTGGCGCTAACGACGGTTATCGTTTTCACGTTTTGATGTTTCTTGGCCGTCCTGAATATTAAATAAAGTAGCACCGTCGGGAGCGCGAACAGAAATACGCATACCGGTATCCAAATGCTGTCACTAATGGCGTCCACGCCACGAACTGCCCAAAGAAGAAACACGGGGCTCAGACTTGAGCACACCAATATGAAGCGGACCAAGCCGAGGCCTTCGTTTACTTTCTCGCTGCTCATGCGTCCCCCCATTGTCCGCAGACTAGAAACTATCGCGGGAGGTTTCAACAGGAAATGCAATCACAGGGTTTAATGTTGGAAAAGAGCGGATGGGGTAGAGGAATCTGCCGTCAGGGACATGGCGCAGGGCATCTCATTTTCAGTGCTCTAGGTAGATGTTTTCAGTTTCATCCTCTAGGGCGCGCCAGATCTCCACCAGTTCAGAGCAAAGATGGGCACTTAATCCCACTCTTGATCTGGATAAAGCTTCCTAGCCTTAAAAACAGAGTCTTGGCCGGGGGGGCCAGCCGTCATGACGCCCTTCGCACTTCCGTTTGCCTGGTACCTCCCTTTGCGATCAGGTCAAGCCGTTGGCGGAAAAAAGTTAACCATTCGAGCGCACTCGGATTGCTGCTGTCGGGTGGCCAATGGCCAGGCAACGCGTAGCCGTACTTGCCGCATTTCATCGTTCGCAGTTCCAACTTTTCAAGCACTGGCATGCCATGCTCGACCAGCCACCCTCGCCACTGCTCGATCTGCTCCGCCTTCGTCTCGGCGACGAAAACGAGCGGGACGGCTCGCCGCGTCTCGACGCGAGTCGGCCCGTCCTCGCGCGGGTTAGGTTTATTTATTTTTTCTTTCTCTAAGTTTGGTGGACATATTTGTCCACCGGCTCAGTTCCGCGTGGAAACCAACAGGCGACTTCCAAACTTGTTGCAGGGGGAGTGAAATCAGCAACTAATCTTTACGCTCTCTTCTGCCTGCCAATAAGACACAAAAAATCTGATTAAATTTAATCTAAATTTTTCATTAACTCATATGTGGAACGGCCCGGTTGGCAAGGTTTTTCAGCGCAAATCACCTCCGGACGGTGCAGTCATATGTCCGGCCTGTGAGCGCGGTCATTGACCGCTGGCCACGATGAGATCCGCGATGTCGATCGCCTAATCAATTTTGCGCGCTTAAAGGCGCAGTGAGTCAGACGGTCTGATCGACATCGAGGTATCGCCCCTCGGGTTCATCACGCTTTCGTACCTTGCCGCTTTATCCCGACGCAGGAACGCCGGGAATTCTGTTCCTACGCCTCTGCCATCGCTGGCGCTTGGTATGTGCCGCCCTTGACCAAAATCGCCCATATCGTGCGGGCCATCTTGTTAGCCAGCGCCACGGCTGCCACCTTGTAGGGGCGTCGTGCCATTATTGAAACGACCCAGCCAGGTAGCTTTGAACCTCTCCGAGCCTGTTTCAGAATCGATGTAGCACCGACAATCAGTAGAGTTCGCAACTGCTTATTGCCGCGCTTTGAGATCTTGCCAAGCCGCTCCTTCCCTCCGCTGGAGTTCGCTCTTGGCGTGATGCCGATCCAGGCCGCCAAATCCCGCCCTGTTCGAAAGGCTGCCGGATCCTGAACCGCGGCACGAACAGTCGCTGCAATAATAGGACCGACGCCGGGGATGGTTGTTAAACGACGTGCGGCATCATCAGCTTTCACTGCTGCGACAATCTTACTGTCGAGCACCTCAACCCTTTCTGTCAGCCTTTCGATCTGATCGGCCATCTCCAAAAGCGCAGCTCTGGCCGAGTTTGGTAGACGACCGTCACGATCGTCGCGCAAAATGGCGACGAGCTTTGCAATACTGGTCATGCCGGTGGCGGCGACGATCCCGAGCTCGGCCATATGAGCACGCATCGCATTCGCCGTCTGGCTTCGCTGACGCACGAGTAACTCCCGGGTCTTCAAAACCATCCCGGCAGCTTGCTCGTCCGGTGTTTTGACTGGCACGAAGCGCATTGTCGGGCGCGTGACCGCCTCGCAGATCGCCTCCGCATCGGCGGCATCGGTCTTGTTACGTTTGACGTAGGGCTTCACGTACGCTGGCGGCATCAACCGCACCGTATGGCCGAATTCGCCGATCGCGTTGGCCCAGTAGTGGGCACTCCCGCATGCTTCCATTCCGACAAGGCATGGTTCGATGTGACGAAAGAACTCCAACACCTGTGATCGCCGCAAGGCACGGCGGACAGCGACGTGCCCGCCTTCAGTGATGGCGTGGATCTGAAAGACCGACTTGGCCAAATCCAGTCCAATTGTGGTAATCTTCTCCATGGAACGGTTCCCTCTGTCTTGTGGCGATTGGCGTCACCACGATAGGCATCCTGGATGCCGGCGCGAAGGGCCGTTCCACACCATCAATTTTGTCGCGAAAATCCCGAATTTTGCTCGATGGGTTAACCAGACTTTTGCAGCGCTGCAAAATTAGGATTTTGGCGACGCTAGAAGTAGCGTCCGCTGCACGAACTCATCAAAGAGAGTGGCCACGGCAAGGTCGTCTGAGGTGTCCACGACCCTCACGCCATGTTTCCTGGCGGCCACATGCATTTCCGAATTGTCGCGCAAGGATCGGTCTATAAATTTGTCGATTATGCTGCGCCTAGTCTCATCAGAGTGATTATATTTCGCCTCGGATCGCATCCTCTCTCGAAGGAAATCGTTGTCGGCATAGAGGAAAACCCCCAGCAGCTCGTCGGAAATGAGGGGAGCTATATACTCAGGCCGAAGTGCAGAGCCTTCAAACACGAAAGGCATTTGAACACGGCGCTCTGCGTCGATTCGTTGCCGTATGCTCGGCCACATGTTTTCGTGGTGTACCTTGAGAAACCAATAGATCGTCTCATGCGAAAGGCGAGAATAATATTCAGCGACAGGAGGGCGCACGTCCGGTCAAGGCCGGCCGGGATGACGTGCGATGCTATCCGTCGAGATTACGTTACATCCAAGCTGTTGAGCTAGGCGCGTCGCGAATGTCGTCTTGCCAACGTTGGAACTGCCGGAAATCAAGACGCCCATAACGGTCTTTCTTCAATATTCGCAAAAATCCCGAGTTTTTTCAGTTTTGCGCGCGATATTTGCGATGTTGCAGAATTGGAATTTCTGCGACAAAACCCTCAAACTTTTTATCACATTATTCCGGGCGGGGAGCAAAGTCAGCTTGATCATCGTCGTGGAAGGGATCAGTGCCGCTGGCAAGACGACCTGGTGCCGTCAACATGCTGCGCAATACCTGATCAAGGAAAGCTATCCGGAGAACCGGCCTGATCGGCATGCTGACGCCGTCGAGGCTGGCCGTCTGTGGACGGAGTGGAATGCAAAGCGGTGGTCCGACGCTGTTGCAATGGAGCGGGCCAAAGGTGCCGCCGTTTGCGATACGGATCCTCTAAAACTGCATTTCTCCTGGGCTCTCTGGCAGACCGGTGAGGCACGAGAGGCCGAGTGGCTTGCCCAGTTGGAGTTTACTCGCGAAGCGATCCGCAATCGCCGGCTGGGGTTTGCCGATCGCTACCTGTTCAAGAGGATCGATCCGCTGGCCGCCCAACAGCAGCGGGATGGTGACACCGCCAGGCCGCGGCCGAATTTCGGCCTGCATCTGCGTCTGCACAGCTCGCTGGTGCGATGGTACGAGACGATCGCAGAGCTGATGCCGGAGAGGGTCGTGTGGGAGCTACCGCAGATGCTTCCGCCGACCGCCGCGACGGGCGACCCTCATCGCTATGATCTGGCGCTGTTCGACAGGTTCATCGGTCTGCTGCCCCGGGCCGAGCAGAGGCCGTAGACCATCCTTACGTCGGTGTATTGCCGGCCGATCTATATATGATAATGTCCTTTATCGAACATTCTCAAGCGAGTGCGTCATATGGCTGTTGCAGTTTACGTAAAAGTGGGTCGGACAAATCGTAACCCAGTAGCGCTTGCCGATTTAGCGCGTCGGCAGGCAAATTATCTTGGCCCCGACGGGTTTTCAGCGATGAGGGGCCAAACAGACGAACGTTTTCGAGAGCGCGGAAACCTTCGCCTCGTATTTCCGTCACTGCGTATTGCGCGGGCGTTTCAGGATCGCGTCGAGGAAAATTGCGACGACGCCGTTTTCACGGAGCGTAAGCTATTGCGGAAAAAACGCTCCTGATCTCAAACGTGAACTTGAAATAGGGTGATGGGTAAGAGGCGGTTTCTCGGCGAGCGGTAAACCTTATTACTGTATCTTCAACGACTTCCATGCCCACCTTTGCAAAGAGTTTATTCCTGCCGCCGCATGAAATCAGCGAAGAGCGGGACGGTAAAGTCAAGAAAGCCGTGATCGGTGCTGTAGATCATCCCCTTGGCAATAATGCTAGCCCGGCTTGGCCCAAGCGACGACAACGAGCGGTCCATTGCGCGAGCTACATCTGCCATTGCGTAGGGGCCATCGCCCAAGCTCGACATCGTTTTCACGAACTGAATCTCTGACTTTGTCAGCCGGTCAATCCGGACCCTAAAGAACCCCTCATCAAGTAACGCTAATGTTTCGGCATAGGAGTGGTCGATGTCCTCGAACGTGATTTCCGGTCCTTCGGCGTTGTTCCAGGCGACCGAAGCCCATTCCTGAAGAAAAAATGGATATCCTTGCGTTCTTTCAACGATGGCATTTAGCGCTTTAGGGGCAATGTGGGCGTCCGCAAGGATGGCGCAGGGTACATCGTACGGATCGGACGCAATGCGTTCGAAGTAGCAGGGAGCAAATTGTTCAAGGCCGCTGACCTCGATGCAGTTGTTGAACTGTTGAAGGCTGCGAAGATGGCAGTGCAGGCGGACAAAGACTTGCAGGACAAGATCGCGCTGCACAGCATGGAGCGGTCGGAGCGCTTGAAGAAGGGGCGTGCAAAGGGTGTTAAGCGGAAATAATCAGGTAGTTGTTTACGCAAACAGTCAAACTACCCTAGACGGAAACGGCTAGGGTAGTTTGCGGCATGAACTGGGTAGGTGGGCTGTCGCTTACCTCTCGCCGCTAGATAGGTATTCCTGCGTCAAGGAGTCTTTGCTCCGCAGCGGCCAAAACTGTGTCGTCAAATCGCCCACGGTGGCGTAGTGCAACGGCTTCGAACAGCAGATCACCCATTTGTCTCTCGACAAGCATGTGAAATCCTTCAGAAGGCTTTGATCGAAGAATGAGCGACGCGACCGTTTCCAGTTCGCCAACCTTATCGATTTTCTGGCGAGTCCGATTTAGTCGGGTGGTTTTCTCGCGCTCTTGGGTCAGCGTGCCCTCAAGCGCGTGAATGCTTCGCCACACGTCATGTTCCAACGTACCTGGCTCAGACGAGGGAAGGAGATCGTAAAGGCGGCGCTCCGCAGCCTGTGCAACGGCAAGTTCGCCGCTCTTCCGAGCATTCAGGGCGATTTGGTGGAGCCTCTTGGGGTCTGCGCAAGTTGCGATAACTGCTAGGGCCTGTTCGACAGAGGGCTTGATCATATAAATTATCCTTCTGTTTAATTTACTGGAAGTGATTGGATAAACCGTGCGAGTCGTTCTGCCTCACGCTCCGTTAAGTCCACTGGCAGTTCGATTTTGATCTGCAGATCGGGGCGTAAGTGAAAACTATGTTGAAGGGTCTCCGGACGGTTGGTGGGTATCTCCGGTGCTTGGTTTGGACTCTCAAGCGAGATCAGAGTCATCGCAATACGCTCAACATGTTGCGTATTAACGTTCGCAGCCTTCTGAAGTAGGTTATGCAGGAACGTACCGCTGAAGCCAAATTTCTCCGCTAGGGCTGCATACGACATGCCGGTGCGGTCTTTGATGGCTTTGATGCGAGTAACAGTTTCGGGATTTAATGGACCGTTTGGGCTGGCTTGATGAGCAGTTGGATCAAAAGCGTTCAATTTCACCTCCTATTGTCAGATTCCGACTGCTGTCTATCAGTTTATAAAAAAGTAGTCAAATAATAAAAACTGAACGACAAAGTGGCTGTCTGCGCAGGCATTGATTTTGCTGCTTCAAGTGTCGGTAAATTTGATACAGATTTGAGAGTGTTCAGTGCAGGGGGATGACGTGAACCAGTTACCGAGTGACGCAACGCTTGCCTACGTGGTCAACAACGGGCTCCTGAACAAACCGGACGATTGGATCGCGAAGGTTCTCGGGATCATTCGTGGCCTGCCAGATGAACGTGGCCCATACTGTCTGCGAATCGGCGTTACTGGCACCGGCCATGCGCCAAATTATCGGATAGAACCCATCCACGAGCCCGCACGGACCGAAGAAGATTTAAAGTCTTTAGATACCCCGCATTGGGCGTATCTCGGTGCTATAAACACAGCCTACAGCGGACGCAGCCACGCGATTATTGTCAGCGGGCTCGATAAGGAAAGTTGGAGCAGCAAAGCCAATACCGTTCAAGAAGTTGGCGCTCTACTACTCCAAATGCACCGAGCGCCAAAGAAGGTTGGACGGTAGTTCGGGGAGTAAACCCAAGCAGACTTGCGAAACGTGTGGAACTCGAGTGAGGGCAAAAAAAAAGCCGCAGTTGCATTCTAAGCCCCGATTCTCACAACAGAGCAAGAGCTTTTTAGTTAATGAAAAGTTAACACCAGACTTTAAAGCCCCCAGTTAGCCGCGGCTAACTGGGGGCTTTCTGTTCGGTAGCGAAAAGAAGAGAAGACATATCGCTCCTTGTGGACCCACAGCACTCGGCGTTCGGTGCCCCACGCCGATAGGCAGTTAGCCGCGGCTAACCGCGCGATCAATCCCCTTTTTGCTGCAAGATCACTCCGGCGAATTCTTATAGAAAGTAAGGGCCTCCTGTGAAAATGCAGCTCGTGACGACGGCAACGTGTAGAACATATGTCCACCCCGATAGAGCCCAAGTTTCGTCCGTCCCGCCCCAAGCGTCGGCGGCAGATGATCGAGGACATATTTGCTGAAACCGTAGGGCGTCAGAGCGTCGCTGTATCCATGCGCCACCATCACCCTAAACTGAGGGATCACCGATAGGAGGTCGCGGATATCGGTTGCCGCGGTCGCGGTCACGCGGCTATCGCCACCCCTCCCACCGTTCCATTCCCAGCGGCGGTTCACATCCTCGTTCAAGAGTGTGTATGTCATATCGGTTTTGAAGCCGAGTTCGTCGCGGGCGTAAGTGGCAAAGGCAGCGCCGTAGGCCCGGGTGAAGCCGTCGAGGATGGGATCGTCATTTTGGCGAGTGGCCGCCTCGGGATAGGCATCGGCAACCGAATGGGCAGCATCATAGGGGCTGACAACCCTGCCCTCACCCGCTGACTGCTTCGTATAGATGTCACCGACGAAACCGCGCGTTCGCGAGACCTGCTGCTGCGGAATACCCGTGAGCGCCGAGACGCGGGCATAGAACGCATCCGCAGAAGGTCCGTGCGAAGGCGGCCCAGCCAGCGAGACAAGATAGTCGGACATTGCGAAACGTTCAGCGTCCTCCACGAGGCTCGGGTCGAACGCATTTTTCCGCTCAAGTTCCGCAGCGGCGAGTGAGGGTAGGCGCAGGGCAGCAGCCAGCGGATCGTCATCAGCGCGCCACAGGAACCGGCCCTCAATCATCGGCGAGATCATGATTATGCCTGAGACGAGAATACCCTGGGTCTCCTTTAGGGCCGAGGCAACTTTGGCGGCGCGAAATCCACCGTAGCTTTCGCCCAGAAGATATTTTGGAGAAGGCAAGCGCCCGTTCTTCTGCGTGTACAGGGCAATGACCTTAGCAAGGCTCTCGGCGTCCTGTCTAACCCCATGGAAGCTTTTGACATCCTCATTGTCGGTGGCGCGGCTCCAGCCCGTCCCGACGGGATCGATCAAGACCAGGTCTGTAAAGGAAAGCCAACTGTCCGGATTGTCGACCAGCGAGGGCCGGGTGCCATCATCCTGCCGTTCGCCGAACTCAAGGACGCGCGGACCGACCAGCCCGAGGTGAAGATAGGCCGAGGCGGCGCCTGGTCCGCCGTTGAACACGAAGGTGAGCGGGCGGTCGATCGGGCGGTCCTTCGCGACATAGGCCGTGTAGAAGACTTTCGCGGAACGTTCGCCGTTTTGGCCGAACAGGTCAAGCGTACCTGCAGTCGCCGTATAGGGCAGCATGTCAGTGCCCAGCTTCAGGCTATGCTCGGTGATCGAGTCCGGCGGGATGAGGCTGAATATCCCGCCCTGTACGCCTTGTTCTGGCGGGCGCTCGTGCTGATCCTGAGCCAATGCGGACGTGCCGAGAAGAACAAACAGCAGTGCGACTATGCGTGTAATGTGAAACGCTCGCAAGATATCACTCCTCCCCGGTAACTTCGCTTTGAGAAGTGTAGTGCGATCGGCCTCGTTCAGAGAACTCAACTCCTTTTGATCACCGCCATGATGGGAAGCGCGCCGGCGCGATTGAAGCGAAAGGCAGTGTCCCCTTCAATGCTCCGGTGCTAAAAGCCGCGACTGTCACCAAAAACACTGGACAGAAATTCCATGAACGTTGCACGCTACGCCGACTACATCGGGGACCTGAGGGCACTTTTTGCTGAACTGGACCGGCGGTCCGAACGATTCCAAACATTCGATGTGCGGCTGGAACTGGTCGCAGCCGGCAGCCTTGTCGTCTACGAGACTAAGCGACGCAAAGGCCAGACGGACAGTTTGTATTACGGTCGCTCCGCAGCCACTGGCCAGAACCAACAGATTTCACAGGCGGCGGCGTTTTCAGGGATCGATCGGTTTTTCGCGCTTGGCCAGTTTGTGGCATTAACCGACCAGGCGGACGCCGGTAGGGCCTCTCAGGCCCGATCGGTGAACGCGCAATACCCGCACTGCGCTGTCAATTTTTCCTATCGCAAAAAGGGTCAGGCAGTCGCTCGCTCCATGCTGATGGTCTTCGTTGGATTCAATGACGAAACCGATGCATTGGAATTCATTTCAATGACGGATGAGCCGACATTCGTAACGCAACGACCGTACTACACAGCAAAGTCCCATGAATGGAAGTGAGTGGGGTAGGGAGCAGGCGTTCTCCTGACGATATGGATGGTGCAGTCGGTAATAACCGCGCCACGAATAGCGGCCGCAGGATGCCGTTGCGAGCATTGGGAGGCCCAGTTCGACCTGCGATGGCCCGAACCGCTTGAATAGATCTTCATCACCGCTTAGGCCGTGGGGCGCTAACGCAAGTTCAGGGTGTAGCGGGCGTGTCGGCGTTCTCCGGTTCGCGTAAGCGCACCCTTCACCACCAGGTCAAGAAGGTCACGCGTCGTCGTCGCTCGCGAGGTTTGTGTGATCGCGATGTAATTCTCAGCGCTCAAAGCGCCCGTGAACCCTGCGGGTCCCTCCCTGAACATGCGAGCGATGGCTTTCTCCTGGCGTTCATTGAATTGGCCGCGGAACCGGTCGTAGAAATGCGCCTTGGAAATATAAAATGCGACACGCTGCAGGGTGGTTTGCTGCGCCTCCAGCACAGTCTCGGCAAAGTAAACGAGCCATTCGGTAACATCCAGCGTGCGCTGATTGCGTTCAAGCTGGTTGTAGTAAGCCTTGCGGCCATTTTCGATGGTATGAGCAAGGGCAATGAGGCTTGGTCGCTCAAGACTCTGCGCCAACGACTTTTCCGCAAGCGCTCGGCCAATTCTTCCGTTACCATCTTCAAACGGGTGAATGCTCTCGAAATAGAGATGGCCCAGACCGGCGCGCGTCACAGCGGGGAGGGGAGTAGCCCCATTGGGGGCTGATCTGTTGAACCATTCGACGTAAGCCGCCATTTCTTCGGGCACTTGCTTGGACGGCGGAGCTTCATAGTGAACGGTCGGTTTGCCGTGTCGTCCCGAAACAATCTGCATGGCGTCGTCATGGGTCCGGTACCCGCCGATCGTTCCGATGTAGCGGTTTCCGCTCATCAACATGCTGTGCCACCGAAACATGGTTGTGTCTTCGAGCGGAAGAGGCCAGGAATTATAGACATCGATCATCATTTCAGCGATGCCGCGCTCCTGCGGTTTGACCGGCCGACTGTCGGCATCGAGACCGAGTTGGCGACGCAAGGAGGACTGCACGCTCAGACGATCAAGCATTTCGCCCTCGATCTGTGACGTCTTTACCGCCTCGTCGCTTAGGAGCTCATTCCGCAGAAGATCGCGTTCTTCATCAGTGAAGTGACGAACCGCGCCGATCACTTCACCGGAAGAAGAAAGAAATCGGTTTTCGTAGGGCGCAATTTGAGTGGCGTCATAGTTAAACTGCGGCCAGCCTTTTTGTGTCCAATTCCAAATCATGAGTTATAGAGACCCCTTCTATAACTCATAATGCCCTATAAACGTGATTGATAGCAATCCTGCCTATCAATCAACTCGTGCGAGGCCATTAACCGGCGGATATCTCAATGGGCGGGCAGCAAGTGAAATCTTTACCGAACGGCGACCTCTGAAACGGCCCTTCTGAGGAGTGTACCGTCCAGCGTCACGGAAACTTCAACCTGCTATTGCCCCCGAGAAAGGGTTCGCTTTCGACCGGCAAAGGCAGCGGGAAATCAACGCGATGCCCTCGACAAGGCCCGTCGAACTTGCAAGGTGGAGCTAAGGAAAGAGACCCGGGTTGTCGCTCGATAACCCTGAGCACATCGGTCACCCATTTCAAGCATATGGATATTGTAATCAGGGTACGCCAATTCACGCCTGGCGGGAGGGCATCTATGGCCCCGACGCAGTCGAACGACCACCTGATACCTTCCAACATAGGTCAGGCCATCAATGTCAGGTGGCCCAGGGATCGATTAGTTCGATTCCAAATCCTTCGAAATCCTTCGAATTGCGCGTGGCGAGGGTAAGGTCGTGAGCGACCGCAGTGGCAGCGATCAGGCCGTCCATCGACGCAAGCCCGCGACCGCTTCGCTTCGCAAGCCCCATCAAGTCGCCCCAGGCCAGAGCGACAGACGCTTCAATGGGGATGACGCGGTGCTCAAAGCGCTCCTGGAGGTCGCGGTCAAGCCATTCCGCCAGCGCGTCACGTTTCCGACCACTGTCCATCAGAGCAACGCCTCGCCGAATTTCCGCAATCGACACGACACTTATGAAGGCGCGGTCTTCATCAAGTCTATCAAGCCATTCTAGAACGCGTTCGTCGGGGCGTGGTTTCGTCACCTCGGACAGGACATTGGTGTCGAGCAGCAGCCTCACAGCGGCAGATCACGCGGTTCGTCGTTTTGGCGCCCAAGGTCCAGATC
Source organism: Rhizobium herbae (assembly GCF_017873135.1). Taxonomy (GTDB): domain Bacteria; phylum Pseudomonadota; class Alphaproteobacteria; order Rhizobiales; family Rhizobiaceae; genus Pararhizobium; species Pararhizobium herbae. The sequence goes on from NZ_JAGGJV010000014.1 coordinate 77,894, forward strand.
AGCGCGGCGCAGCGGCGATTCCATCAGGAATGCCGCGAGTGAGCCCTTGCGTACGGTCTTCTTGTGCCATTCCTCGGCCGAAACAACAACGACGCTGGGTTTTCCGTTTCGGGTGATCGTCTGAGGCTCGGATTGTGCCCGTTCGATAACCTCCGAGAGTTTTGCTTTGGCGCCGGCGACTGTCCAGCTTTTCTCATCCCGTACCGATGGCTGCATTGTTCACTCCTGACTATCGTGACCATAATGACTATACAAGAGAGTCACACGAAAATGCAAGCGGTCAATGGAGGGGAGGGGCTTTTAAAGCTCCGAGGCCTTAGCCAAATTCACCCGGAAGCGGTCACGTCACCGCTAATAACGGCGGGTCATCGCAGCGCAAGCATGTTCCAGATGCTTCTGGACATAGCGTTTACCCACCTTCACGGAAGACGCAATAATACTCCATTCATTATACTTTCGTCCGAAATTTTAAGTGTGCCTAACTAACGTAATGACTTCAAATTAATTCCATAAGGATTGGCAATGTTACTACGGTTTTGGAGAGATCTCTCTGGCAACTTTGGGATGATGGCCGCCATATTGTTGGTGCCGCTCATAGGTGTTGCAGGCCTCGCCATCGATTTTAGCAATGCTTTGGCAGTCAAGTCCCAGCTTCAAGGGGCTGCCGATGCAGCGGCGTTGGCGGCTATCTCCGAATCTTCACCAGGCGTTGATCAAGCCCGTCACATGTCAGGTGACGGCGAGGTTACTCTTGGCAAAGCAGAAGCCTTGAGCTTCTTTCAGGCAAACCTTTCCGAGAGCATCTCGTTCACCATCGATGATGTAAAAGCGAAAGTCGTTAAAAAAGACAACAAGATTCAGTCCGTTGTTTACTATAAAGTGTCCGTCCCCACGTCCCTCACGAAAATTCTTGGAAAGGAGTCTATTCAGGTCTCAGGGCAGGCGGTCGCCGAATATCAAACAGAAACATACAGGGACTTCTTTCTTCTTCTGGATAACACCCCCTCCATGGGCGTAGGAGCGACCCCAAACGATGTTTCAAAGATGGTGACTAATACCTCTGACAAATGCGCATTCGCGTGCCATATCGTCAAGAACGGCGTCGAGGACAAGAAAAGTTACTACAATTTAGCGAAAACTCTCGGCGTCACGATCCGTATCAATGTCGTTGCTAAAGCAACCGCAACTCTGATGGACACAGCCACGGCATCGCGTAAGAGCAGCAATCAGTACCGCATGGCGGTCTATACATTTGGGAAGAAGGCCGAGGATACGAAGCTGCTCGAAGTGGTTTCGTTGACAAACGATCTGACTAATGCCCGGAAGAAGGCCGACGAAATCGAACTAATGTCTATCCCTTCCCAAGGCTACGACAATGACCAACAAACCGACTTCGACCGCGCTCTTACGCAAATCGGCGATAAAATGGGGACACCCGGAACTGGTCTGACGGCAGGCTCGCCAGAAAAAATTCTGTTCTTTGTTTCCGACGGCGTAGGTGACAGTTACAAGCCTTCACTATGCACGAAGAAAACGACCAGCGGCAGATGCCAAGAGCCGATCGACACCAAGTATTGCACCGCTCTGAAAGATAAGGGCTACAAGATTGCGGTCCTCTACACGACCTATTTGCCTCTGCCAACCAACGACTGGTATAATGCTTGGATCAAACCGTTCCAGTCCACAATCGGCCTTAAAATGGAAGAGTGCGCCTCAAGTGGCCTATTCTTCGAGGTGAGTCCAACACAAGGTATCAGCGACGCCATGACCACCCTGTTTAAGAAAATAGTGAATGCGCCCCGATTGACCGGCTGACATGTGCAGGATTGCAAATCAATCTAGCGTTGACTGTCGCAACTTGCTCTGGGAGCGGGTAAGTTTCACAATAGTCAACGCTGAGTTGGAGCTTGGTGGGACGAAGAGATTTCGCAGCGCTGCGAAGATGGTGATGAAGCGCTTGGGTTGGGGCTTGAGTGGAAACCAAACAGAAAACCTACGTAAGGTTCGCAGATATCTGGCCCGGTGTATAACAGCACGCTAGGGGCGCGCCCACACAAAGCGGACGTCGGCATCAGGGAACGTTTTAGCCCTGTCGCAAAATTTACTCCGGCCATCACACGCGAACGACTTTATGTGGGGCAAGGGAGGGGGCCTTCATTTCAAGAATTTCATGACGCCCTTCGCACTTCCGTTTGCCTGGTGCCTCCGGTTGCGATCTGGTCAAGTCGTTGGCGGAAAAAAGTTATCCATTCGAGCGCACTCGGATTGCGGCTGTCGGGTGGCCAATGACCAGGCAGCGTATAGCCGTACTTGCCGCATTTCATCGTTCGCAATTCCAACTTTTCAAGCGCTGGGATGAAGACAACGCGACAATGCAGCACCGGCGCATTGAACCGCCGGTACTGCTCGTATTCACGCAACGAACAAGAAATCGTCCGCGTGTAGGTTGGTCAACGTTACGTTCTTCAGCGTGATGTCGTTGTCACTATCAAGTCGAATGACTGTATTGGCTCCAGATTGCGATGATGCCGATATCACAGCAGTGAAGTTGCCGAACAATCCATTTTCGAATCGCAGCTTATCATCGGTTCCAGCTCCGGCTTTGAAATCGATGATTGTGTCGTGGCCGAAGCCGGGTTTGAAAACAAAAATGTCGCTACCGCTTCCTCCGGTCATGACATCGTTACCGCTGCCTCCAGTAATGGTATCATTGCCACCCACTCCGTCGATTGTGTCGTTTCCAGCTCCTGCATCAATGATGTCAGTGGTGCTGAAGCCAGTGAAAGTATCGTTGCCGCTCGTTGAGACAACGCGCAGATCGGCACGTGTCCATGTGGTGCCGTCGGCGAAAACGACCTTGTCGACTCCTTGACCGAGATAATCGATGAGGGTTTCCTTAATCAGCACCGATCCGGCATCTCCTGCCCCCGGCGCACTTTCAGCGATCACGACGGTAAGATCGTTCCCGTTGCGCACCAATGTGACGTCGGCAGGGTTGATGTCGGTGAACACCAGGCGATCGTCTGTTCCATTACTGTAGGCCTCGATGATGGTGTCGTTCCCGTCACCACGCGCGTAGTGGTAGGTGTCGTTTCCGGAAAAACCGCCAAATGTCTGGTTAGCAAAGGTATTGGTAAGGAGCAGGTCGCGGATTTGAGCCCGTGTCCATGTGGTGCCGTCGGCGAAGACGATCTTATCGACGCCCTGACCGAGGTAGTCGTTGAGGGTTCCCTTGATCAGCACCGATCCGGCATCTCCTGCCTCCGGCGCACTTTCAGCGATCGCGACGGTAAGATCGTTCCCGTTGCGCACCAATGTGACGTCGGCAGGGTTGATGTCGGTGAACACCAGGCGATCGTCCGTACCCTGATTGAAGGATTCGGTGATGGTGTCGTTCCCGTCACCACGCGCGTAGTGATAGGTGTCGTTTCCGGAAAAACCGCCAAATGTCTGATTAGCAGAGGTATTGGTCAGGAGCAGCTCGCGGATTTGCGCCCGCGTCCATGTGGTGCCGTCGGCGAAGACGATCTTATCGACGCCTTGACCGAGGTAGTCGTTGAGGGTTCCCTTGATCAGCACCGATCCGGTATCTCCTGCCCCCGGCGCACTTTCGGCGATCACGACGGTAAGATCGTTCCCGTTGCGCACCAATGTGACGTCGGCAGGGTTGACGTCGGCGAACAGCAGACTGTCATCTGTACCCTGATTGAAGGATTCGGTGATGGTGTCGTTTCCGTCACCACGGGCGTAGACATATGTGTCATTGCCTCCGGCGCCATTCACTATATCGTTGCCGAGGCCACCTCGTATGATGTCAGCGATGCCAGCCCCGTTAAGGGTATCGTTGCCACTGGTCCCCGTGTAAGTGGAGACCATTTGGATAATTTGGGCCCGCGTCCATGTGGTGCCATCGGCGAAGACGATCTTGTCGACGCCCCGGCCGAGATAGTTGTCGATTGTCTCCTTGATCAGGACTGATCCGGCATCTCCGGCTCCCGGAGCACTTTCAGCGATCACGACGGTAAGATCGTTACCGTTGCGCACCAGTGTGACGTCGGCAGGATTGATGTCGGTGAACATCAAGCGGTCGTCCGTGCCCTGGCTGTAGGATTCGATGATGGTGTCGTTGCCGTTACC
>NZ_JAGGJV010000015.1 GCF_017873135.1 Rhizobium herbae
CCTGATGGGGAGTTCGGCCCGAAGACACGTGAACTGCTCGTGCTGACCGCAAGCGTCGCAGAACCCTATCGCTGGTTCGCCCATGGGCGCCTTGAACGGATTTGGCCCAGCGCCGTGTCAGAAATTTGGATAGGCAACTGATTTAACTTAGATTTGTGGTGGCAGTCATGCCCTGATCGGGTACGATAGCGGAAAAATGGTGCGATCCAACGCGGCACGTATTTCTGGAGTGTTCAATATCGAACTGTCTCGTATAGATATCGGACATTGGCCTCTTCACTCATGGGAGGAACGCCATGATATTAGGGTCTTGTGAGGTCGGAGTACGACTGGTCGAAGGTCCGTAGCGCTGACTTAACAGAATCAGCCCCTCCAATATCTGCCCATGTTGGGTATAAGCGGTCATCTTCCAGTCCAGCCCAACGCATACAATCCGAAAATTTCGAATGCCGTTCAGCCTCCGTGATTGGGGCGGCAATGGCACCTTGGGCATGAAGCCGCTCAGTCCATAATCTCCGGCCGTCAAGCAACGTGACTGTGACTTGATGCGCAATGCGCTCAACGCCACGCTCCTCCTCTGCACTGAAGGCGCTCATGGAAATTTTGGTCATGTGACGCCGGATTTCTGGTCGGAAAATCGCGTCCCGGGTGAAATCAGCCAAGGAAAGCCTGCCTTGAAGAAGCGCGGCGGCAAGGCAATATTGCATCGAAAAACGCGCCTGCATCTCATCTGCGGGATCGGAATAAGCCAGATTGTCGACGGCGGACTGTCCCACCTTTGTTTCGATGCCCCGTACCTCATCGAGCGAAAACCCATGCTCATTCTGCAAATCGCGGGCCGCATCTATGACGCGGTGTGTAGAGGCGCAGCATGGATGAAGTTTCGTCACTAAGCCTCGTGTTTCAATGATGTGGTTTTCTCCCCACAAAAGCGAATCCCATCCCGTCGAATCCGCACCGCCAAACAGATCGAGGAAACCCTGCCGCCGCTCCAGAATGTCAGATCTGCCAGTAATACCTGCTTGCGCAAGATGGGCCGCCTCTACCGCATTGCGCGCTGCCATGCCGGCATGAAGAGGCTTTACTGCCGTTCCAAACTGGCCTTTAGGACCTGCTGCAAGGCTGGTCGCAATACTCATCGCCTGTGCCACACGCTCTTCATCGAGACCGAGAAGAATTGCCACGCCTGCCGCGGCTCCAATGCAGCCGACAGTCGACGTGCCGTGCCAACCCCTGTTGTAATGCGGAGGATTGACCCCAAAGCCGACAGCCGCCTGCGCTTCGAGACCAGCAAGATAGGCCCGGATGAGTTGGTCGCCGGAAATAGAGCCGTCCGCTGATGCGACAGCCAGCAAGGCAGGCACGAGGACCGCGGAAGCATGGGCGCGGGCAGGATGGAAATTATCATCGAAATCCAGGCAATGCGCGGCCGTGCCATTGATCAGGGCGGCAACCGAGAGTGATGACCGACCGCCGGTGAACACCCCTGAGACGCCGGTTGGGCCGATTTCGTTGGAAAATGCAGCCGCGACCGACTGAGGCGCCTGATCCTTGGCTCCCGCCACCATGCAGCCGATGGTATCGACGATGGCTTGTTGCGCGCGCGTCCGGGCAAGAGGTGAAAAAAACGGTCTCGAAACCACATGCGTTGCGATTTTTTCCAGAACTGTTGCCATTGACTATTACCCCTGCCAAGACTTCGATTGCATAATTCCTTAAACCGGGCATGGCTTTAGGATAAAATTATGCAACAGATTGAAATCGCTACCGCGTCCTTTGTGCGTCATGCATGACGCACGGCGCTGTCGTGGCTGCAGTAATGTGAGGCTTCGTTCTATCGCGCAATCTTATGCAGTTTGCGGGTGGTTCTATTCGTTTTGAGGAGAGAGAATGGCGCAGGGCAACGAAATCGCGATCAGCGTCAAGCACATCCACGCCTATGATGCGATTGCCGCCACCGGCTCGACGATTGCCGCCGCGGTCGATCTGGGCATTTCCCAATCGAACGCCAGCCGGCTGCTGCATCAGCTTGAACTCTATCTCGGCGTGCGACTGTTCGAACGCGACAAGAACAGGCTCTCCATGACACGTGAAGGCCTCCAACTCGGCCCGGAAATAAGAGCGATATCCGATCGGCTGACCGCATTGAAGGTGACTGCCAAAGAGCTTGAAAATGGCCGCTCGCTGGAAATCCCGTTGCGGCTCGCCTTTCCGGCAAGCCTGTCGGTGACACTGGTGCCGCGCCTGATCAAGCGGTTCCTGGCCGAGAACGGGCCGGTGCGCATCGAGGTCGCGTCCGGCAATTATCTGGCAATCGAACGCATGGTCGCCGATGGCCAGGCGGATCTCGGTTTCACCCGGTTGCCGTCGCCCACACCGGGGCTGCGGGAAGAGCATGTTTTGCCGTCACGCAATATTTGCGTCATGCACCGGGATCATCCGCTTGCCGGGCAGCAGACGTTGACCGTGCCGGAACTCAAATCGCAGCACCTGATCCTGTTGAACCGCGAGCGGCCGGTGCGCCACGAACTGGAAGCGCTTTTCTACAAGCAGGGCCTGCGTCAGCGCCCGGCTATCGAGGCACATTCCGTCGGTTGCGCCTGCGCGCTGGCAGCGGAGGGACTGGGCCTCGCCATTGTCAGCGAATTGCTAGCACGCGAATATAAGACCATGCCGCTTGCCTTCGTGCCGCTCAAACCCGATCTTACCGTCGACTACGCAATCGTTAGTTCCGACAGGATTCCACTGCCGAAATCGGCGGCACCGTTTCTGCATTACCTTCGGGAATGGGCATAGAAGACGAGATGCTGTTTCTCCTGCGTAGCTGAACACGGGGCCCTGCCACACATGATCAATTTCAGACAGCTGGAAGTGCTGAAAACTCTGCTCGCAACGGGATCAACGATCGCCACGGCCAAAAGCATGGGGCTGAGCCAGTCCGGCGTAAGCCGTCTTCTGCAGCAGCTCGAAGCGGATCTGTCCCTGACGCTTTTCGATCGCGACAAGGGACGCCTCATCCCGACGCCGGAAGCCGTTATTTTGGCGCGCGATGCGGAAAACATTCTTCTGGGGATTAACCGGTTTGCCGGTCTGGCGGAGGATCTGCGCAGCGGCGCCACCGGGCCGGAATTGGTCCGCATTGGCCTGCCAAGCAGCATGTGGGAAAATTTCGCGCCAGCTATGTTGGTCGAATACGCACGCGATTATCCGACTGTGCGGATCGAGACTTTTTTCGAAACCACCTCCACCATCTCAAGGTTGGTGGAGCAGCAGGTAATCGATTTTGGCTTCCTACGCTACGAGGACCAGGTTGGGCCGGGCATTGATATGGAGATGGTCGCAACCGGGTCAAGTGTCTGCGTCATTCCGGAGAAACATCCACTGGCATCCCTTGGAGAGATCACGCCGAAGGATCTGCGCGGCGTGCCGCTCATTCTGATCGGACGGCAGAGACCGACGCGTATGCTGCTCGACCAGACCTTCAAACGCGCCGGCGTCAAGCAGAATGTCAAGATCGAGACGCATACCAACAGTTCGGCTTGCGCGTATGTCGCGCATGGCCTCGGCGTTGCTATTCTGAGCAGCTTTTTCGCCAACCTCTACCGAAACCTGCCGGTGGTCCAACGTCCTTTCATTCCGATCTCAAAACAGGAATTCGGATTGGCCAAGCCTTCGGGTACATCCTCGTCGCTAGCTGCCAAAGCGTTGATGGAGGCGCTCAAGCGGCAGATCATCATCTCCCAAAAAGACAAGCCCTAACAATCAGTTGTAAAATTTCAACCATGTGACGGCTTGCCGTGCCCGACGCACTATCCGCATAAGACTATGACGAAACTGCATAATATTGCACAAAAATTTCGCATCGCTCATAGTCGCCGCATAAAAGCCGGTGACTTTGCAGATCCGGCCCCAACATTCGCGTTCAGGGGAACCGATGATTAGATTCATACTCAACCGCCTGCTGATGGCGCTGCCGACCGTTGTGATCGTATCGATCACGGTTTTCGCGCTGATCCGCTTCATTCCCGGTGATCCGGCCGCCCTGATGCTGGGCGATATGGCGACGCCCGATCAGGTCGCCGGCATGCGCACCGAACTTGGTCTCGACAAATCGATGCCGGAGCAGTTTCTCGTCTGGAGCGGCAATGTGCTCACCGGCGATTTCGGCCGCTCGATCGTCAATGACGAGCCCGTCCTGCCGCTCGTCGTGTCGCGCTTCATGGTCTCGGCTGAGATCGTCATCATCGCCGTGGTTCTGGCAAGCCTGATTGCGGTCCCCGCCGGCATGATCGCTGCATGGCGCCAGAACAGCTGGACCGATCTGGTGCTGGTGGGAACCGCCACCGTACTTCTGTCCATTCCGACCTTCTGGCTCGGACTGTTGCTGCTGCTGTTCTTCGGCCTGAAGCTCGGCTGGCTGCCGGTGCTGGGCTATGTGTCGATCGGCGACAACGTGGTGGGCGGCCTTCTCTATCTGGTGCTGCCGATCATGACGCTGGTGATCCATGAGGCTGGCGTGCTGATCCGCATGGCCCGCGCCTCCACCCTCGAAGTGCTGCGGCTGGACTACATCACCCACGCGCGTGCCAAAGGCCTTTCGGAAAGCGCCGTGCTCTGGAAGCATGCGTTCAAGAATGCCTTCGGCCCGACCTGGACGATGATCGGCCTCATTCTCGGCAACCTGCTCGGGGGCATAGCCGTGATCGAAACGGTGTTCACCATTCCCGGCCTTGGCCGCCTGATGGTCGACAGTATCTTCCAGCGCGACTACCCGGTCATCCAGGGATGTCTCCTGTTCGTCGCGCTCTCCTATGTGGTCGTCAACCTGATCGTTGATCTCCTCTATCCTCTCTTCGATCCGCGTGTGGTGGCTGAATGAAACGCTTTACTCTCAATGGCATGATCGGTGGCGTGCTTGTCTCGATTCTGCTGATCGTCGCAGCCATCGGCCTGTTCTGGACACCCTTCGACCCGATGAAGCTCAGCTTCACCGCCCGCCTTGCCGCACCGGGTGCCCCGCACCTGCTCGGGACGGACGAGTTCGGTCGCGATGTCCTCAGCCGCCTGATGATCGGGGCGCGCGCCAGCGTCTGGATCGGTTGCCTGACCGTCGGTTTCGCCGTCGTCGTCGGCACCCTGATCGGACTGATCAGCGGTTATGCCCGCGGCTGGATCGATGGCATCATCATGGCGATCAACAACGCGCTTCTCGCCTTTCCAGGCATTCTGCTGGCGCTTGGTCTGCTCGCCGTGTTCGGCGCCAACGCGTACGGCATCATCTTTGCGCTCGGCATCGCCTACACGCCATCGATGGCGCGTGTGGTCCGTGGCGCGGTTCTGTCGCTGCGCGAACGCGAATTCGTCGAAGCCTCCAAGATCATGGGCAATGGCGAGATCTACACCATGCTGCGGCATATCCTGCCCAATTGCCTGGCGCCGATCACCGTTCTCGCCACATCGATGTTCGGCTGGGCCATCCTGTCGGAAAGTGCCCTGAGTTTCCTCGGCCTTGGCGTGCCGCCACCGGCGCCGACCTGGGGCAACATGCTGGCGGCCGGACGGCCCTTCATCGAACAGGCCGTCTGGCTCGGGCTTTTCCCCGGTCTCTGCATCGCGCTGACATTGCTTGGCATAAACTTGCTCGGCGACGCGCTTCGCGACAAACTCGATCCCCGCATGAGAGGTCTGAAATGACGCAGGAAAAACTTCTCAGCGTGCGCAATCTCTCGCTGGAAATTACCCACCGCGGCTTCAATGTGGTGAAAGATGTCAGCTTCGATCTCGAACCCGGTGAAATCTTCGGCATTGTCGGCGAAAGCGGTTCCGGCAAATCGCTTGCGACCCGCGCCCTGATTTCGCTTCTGCCGCCCGCGATCCGCAAAACCGGCGGCCAGGTGATCTACAAAGGCCGCGACATCACGTCGATGAGTGAAGCAGATCTGCGCGCGATGCGCGGCGCCGAAGTCGGCCTGGTCTTCCAGGAGCCGATGACCTCGCTCAATCCGTCGATGACCATCGGACGGCAGCTGGAAGAGGGTCTAATCCTTCACACCAGGGATACGCCTGCCGAACGGCGCGCCAAAATCCTCGCCATGCTGGAGCGGGTCGGCATCCGCGACCCGGAAGGGGCTCTGGTCTCCTATCCGCACGAATTCTCCGGTGGCATGCGCCAGCGCATCATGCTCGCCTCGGTCATGCTTCTGAAGCCGGCCCTGCTGATTGCCGACGAACCGACGACGGCGCTCGACGCCGTCATCCAGCGCGACGTCATGGAACTGATGGTCGAGCTGACCCAGGCGGAAGGGACAGCCGTCCTTTTGATCAGCCATGACCTGCCGATGGTGGCGCGCTACACCACCCGCATCGTGGTGATGGAGAAAGGATCGATCGTCGAGGCCGGAACGACCGAACAGATCCTAGAGACGCCGCAGCATCCCTATACCCGCAAGCTCCTGTCCTCGCTGCCCGTGCGGGGCGAGGTCAGGGCCATAAACATAACCTCCGCGCCGATGGTGTCCGCCCGCAATATCGTCGTCGATTATCCGGGCCGCAAATCGCTTTTGAAAAAAGGAGCCGCCAAGCGTGCCCTGTACGGAGTCTCGATCGACATTCACGAGGGCGAGGTCGTCGCCCTGGTTGGTGGGTCCGGTTCCGGCAAGACGACACTTGGTCGCACCATTGCAGGCCTGGTTCGCGAGAGCGAAGGCGAGATCCTGTTCCAAGGGCGCAAGCGCGACGCAGACTGGAAGGATTATCGGCTGAACTGCCAGATGGTGTTTCAGGACCCCTACTCGTCCCTTGATCCGCGCATGACCATTCTGGCGCTGGTGGAGGAAGCCCTCCGGCTCGTTCCCGGCATCGATCGCGCTGCGAAGAAAAAGCGTGCCTATGAAACGCTGGAGGAAGTCGGGCTTAGTGCGGAATATGCACTGCGCTATCCGCATGAACTATCGGGCGGTCAGCGGCAGCGCGTGGCGATTGCCCGCGCGATTGCCCGCCGGCCACGTTTCCTCATTGCCGACGAGCCGGTATCGGCCCTCGACGTGACCGTCCGGGCGCAGGTGCTGACGCTCTTTTCCGACCTGCAGAAGCGCTATGGCTTCTCCTGCCTGTTCATCAGTCACGATCTCGGCGTCGTCGAGCAGGTGGCCGACCGCGTCGTCGTCATGCAGGACGGCCGGATCATCGAACAGGGTGATCGCGACACGATCTTCGACACCCCGAAGGAGGCCTATACGCGGCGCCTGCTCTCGGCCATCCCCGCACTCGATCTCAACGAGACCGGCGGCGTCAAACTGAAATGGCGCCTGGAGAATTGAAAATGAACAACAGCACGACAATCGACAAACCGGCCGGGGCCACAGCCGAACACCTGAACGCCATTTGCGACGCGCAGACCTTCGTCACGCGCTTCAGCATCCGAAACCTCCTGACCGGCGAGACGTTCGACCGCGGCGCGGATGAGGAAACGCCGTCGGCAAGCACGCGCAAGACATCGATCATGATGGCGGCGCTCAAGGCGGTGCACGAAGGTCGGCTCGATCTGGACGAGCAGATCACCTACGAGGCACGCTTTGCCGAAGAAGTGGCCAGCGGCATGTTCCGCTACATGACGCCCGGCATCGTCATCACGCTGCGCGACGCGATCACCGGCATGATGGTGCTCAGCGACAATGTCTGCACCAAGATGGTCTTCGAGCGGCTGACGCTGGAAGAGGTCGACAGCTATTGCAAGTCGATCGGCATGAGCGGCACCCATCACCGCTTCCTCATTCCACCGCTGGCCTTGTCCCCCGATCACACATTGACGTCCGTCACCACGACGACGGCACGCGATCAGGCGTTTCTGCTGCAGACCATCCTCGACGCCCAGACATCGGCGGAAGCCGCCGCAAGGCTCGGCGCTTCACAGGACCTCTGCGCCTATGCGCTCCAGACGCTGAAGAACCAGATCCTGCGCTATGCCATTCCGTCGCGACTGCCGTTCGGTACCGTCGTTGCCCACAAGGGCGGCACCGGAAAGCGTGGACGGATGAATGCCGGCATCGTCTACCGCGACGGCCAGCCCTTCTACATCATTGCCGCCTTTACCGATCAGGTGCCCCAGGACATGCCGGACGGCACACCGGGCTACACGCTGTCGCTTGAAACCATCGGCAGACTGTCACGTGCCTGCTGGGACGCATTCCAAGCCAACTGAAACATCCGAACGTCAACAATAAAAGAGGGTAGAACATGAAAACCATTCTCCTAGCCGGAACGATCTTGATGTCGGTTGCCGGTGTTTCCGCCGCCCGCGATATCGTTATCGCCCAAAGCTCTGACCTGCGCAGCAGCAATCCCGGTGTCAACCGCGACGGCAATACCGATGGCGTCATCCTGCACATCGTCGAAGGTCTTGTCGGCTATGCCAACAATGGTGAGGTCAAGCCATTGCTGGCCCAGTCCTTCGACATGTCCAGCGATGGCCAGACCTATACGTTCAAGCTGCGTCCGGATGTGAAATTCCACAACGGCAAGACGCTGACCGCCGACGACGTGGTCTGGAATTGGAACCGTTATCTCGATCCCGCAACCAAATGGACTTGCCTCAAGGATTTTGACGGCAGCGCCACGCTGAAGGTCACAGGCATCAAGGCGGTGGACACCACGACCGTCAGCATGACGCTCGACAAGCCCTCTGCCGTTTTCCTCGGCCTGATGTCACGCCCTGAATGCGGCTATACCGGCATGATTTCACCGGACTCGATCGCCGCCGACGGCACGTTCGACAAGCCGATCGGCACCGGCCCGTTCAAGTGGGACGAATGGAAGAAGGGCGAATATATCCATCTCTCCAAGTTCGATCAGTACGTCTCGCCCACCAATGACGGAAAGCCGGACGGCATGGTCGGCTCGAAGCGCCCGCTGGTCGATGGCATCAAGTTCATGGTCATTCCGGATGCCTCCACCGTGAAAGCAGGCCTGCAGTCCGGCGTGCTCGACACGGCAGAAATCTCGCCCGACCTGATCCCCGAGTTCGAAAAGAGCGAGACGGCCCAGGTGATCATCTCGCAGAACAACGGCAAGAACCTCTTCTATATCCAGACCCGCGATCCCGTCATGGCCAAGCCGGGCCTGCGCCGCGCCATTGCCATGGCACTCGATCTCGACGAACTGGTGGCGGCCGCATCGAACGGCACCGGCAAGGCGAACGGCTCGATGGTGTCGTCGGATTCGCTCTATTTCAGCGAAACCCAGCAGACGCGTCTGCCCTATGATCTGGAAGCGGCAAAGAAAGAACTGGCCGATTCCGGCTACAAGGGTGAACCGATCAGCATCATCGCCAACAAGCGCGGCAATGTGCCGAGCTTCCCGGCAGCCGTCATCGCGCAGGCGATGTTGCAGCAGATCGGCCTCAATGTTCAGATCGAGGTGCTCGACTATGCCACCCAGGTCGATCGTCGCCGTTCCGGCAACTACCAGATCATCTCGCAGTCCGTCGCACCGCGTCTCGATCCGGCCCTGATGTACAGCTTCTACGTTGGCGACAAGGACAAGAACGCCTCGCTGATGTGGGATAGCCCGAAGGCGATCGAACTGATGAAGGCAGCCTATGCCGAGATTGACACAGCCAAGCGCCAGGCGATCTTCGACGAATTCCACGAGCTGATGCTTCAGGAGATGCCCGGTATCTTCCTCTACGACATGATCGACGTCTGGGGTGCAAGCAAGTCGCTGAAGGGCCAGCCGGTCTGGCAGTCGAATGCCCGCCTCTGGGAAGTTTCGCTCGACAAGTAAGATTCGGCGACAGGCCGGCGCTGCACGTCATGCCGCAGCGCCGGCTTCGCTTTCAGGCTTGCCGGTCCACACCGGCCAGCCTGCACCAGGATCATCCAATATCTTCCCCGAGGAAAAAGCATGCCCGATACTGCTGCCTTGCAGTCACTCACCAAGGCCATTGATGCCCTGGCTCCCGAGTTCACCACCCTCAGCGACAAGATCTGGGAGTTTGCGGAGCTGAAATTCAACGAGGTAAAGTCATCGGAACTGTTGGTCAAAACCCTGAAGCAGAATGGATTCTCCGTTCGACAGAATATTGCAGGGATGAAGACCGCCTTTATCGGCGAGTACGGTTGTGGCAAGCCTGTCATTGCGTTTCTCGGCGAATATGATGCGTTGGCTGGCATGAGCCAGACGGCGGGCGTGGATCGGCCCGTGGCAACGGAGCCAGGCGGAAGCGGCCATGGCTGTGGTCACAATCTCCTTGGCAGCGGCTCGATGCTGGCAGCGATTGCGCTTGCCAGACACCTGGAAGCCAATGGCCTGCCGGGAACTGTCCGCTATTACGGCTGCCCCGGCGAAGAAGGTGGCTCAGGCAAAACCTTCATGGTGCGGGCCGGCGCCTTTGCCGATGTCGATGCCGCGCTCACATGGCATCCCGCACCTTTCAATGGCGTGCGTTCGACCCACAATCTTGCCGTTCTCGAATACTATTACCGATTCAAGGGCATTGCAGCCCATGCTGCAAACGCTGCACACCTCGGCCGCTCGGCGCTGGATGCCGTTGAACTGATGAATGTCGGGGTCAATTTCCTGCGCGAACACATGCCTCAGGATTGCCGGGTGCATTATGCCATTACCGATACCGGCGGACGTGCCGCCAATGTCGTGCAGGCAAATGCCGAAGTCCTCTATCTCGTCCGCGCACCGGAAATGTCGCAGGCGCTGGCGCTTGCAGAGCGCGTCGATCACGTCGCACGGGGCGCAGCGATGATGACCGGGACGGAAGTTGAGATTATTTTCGACACAGCTGCTACCAATCTGCTTCCCAATCTGACGCTAGAAAATGCGATCCACGACAATCTTGTTTCGATTGGCCCCGTCCCGTTTGATGAGAGCGATATAGACTTTGCCCGCAAGATACAGGCAACGTTTACCGACGAGGCAATCAAGAGCAGCATCCGCCTCTACCAGATCAAGAAGGACGTTTTTTCCAACGAAAAAATTGATGGTTCAACGCCGCTGCATCTTGGCCTGCGTGACTTCGAAGGTCAGTCACATTTCCGAGCCGGTTCCACCGACGTCGGCGATGTCAGCCGCGTAACCCCGACAGCACAATGCTGGGCACCGGCCTGGGCGATCGGTACCAATCCCCATACATGGCAAGTGGTCGCACAAGGCCGAAGCGCCGGTGCCCACAAGGCGATGATCCACGCGGCCAAAGCATTGGCAGCAACAGGGCTCGACCTCGCAACGTCACCCGAACTGCTTGCCGATGCAAAAGAAGAATGGTTGGAAAAAACAAGAGAACAGCCTTACGTCTGCCCCATACCAGATTACATCTCACCGGCGGCCTTATGACTGGCCGACCGCCGACCACGGGTGAAACTTGATTTGCCGCCTGGGCCGCCTTTGGAGACCAGCAACGTTACTCATGTGGCCACCGTTGTCCACAAGGTTCCGCCGCCGCGCGATGTGCTGATCATCGTCGCGGAATGGCCAACCGATTCGCCGTCTCCACGAGTGCACGACCTCTTCTTGCTCCTCAGCGGCATGTGCTTGGAGAAACTCCGCCAGAAGATCATCCGCATGACGATCCTTCACGAGAATGAATCGCCAAGGCACAAGTACCCCGTGATCGGGTACCCGGGAGGCAATGGTCAAAATGCCCTTCAGTTCCTGATCGGTCGGCGCCGGGGCTTGTAAAAGCGCCGGGGGCACAGAACGACGGTTCATCATCGTCAATGCCGATAATTCCGCCCGTCCCCTTTGAGGAGCTGTCGCCAATTCACTGATTATGGATCCCATTCTTCCCTGTGCCTCTACGCGCGCCGCATAAAAGACACATTGATTTCACGTGTCAATAAACATGAGTAAAATTGTCTTGTATAAGGCTTCAACGATGTGTGAAGACTGATGCATCAAATTTCGGGTTAGCAGGACAGCTAGCTAAGCTGTCGCCACCACCGGTCAGGTCGCCCTACAAGGCGGCTTTCTTTGCATAGGGACCTCCGCTCAGGCTACGCCTTTGCCTCCGGCGGGGACAATCCGAGTTCATCGAGACGCGCCTTGATGATAGCATTGCGGCTTGAGGGCTGCGGTACACCTAGCGTTCCGCGCTCCGCGCATTTCGCCACAAAGCCTTTCACGATCCGACGGTCGTGCTCAGTCAGCCTATATTCAGGATGCCATTGCACACCCAAACAGAAGGCGTCGCCCAAGGCCTCAATGGCTTCCGTTACCCCGTCGGGAGCGCGGGCAAGCACATTAAATTTGCCGGCACCCGTGAGCGCGTGGCGGTGCAGGCTGTTGACCTCCGCCGTCGTTCCGCCCTGCCACTCAGCAAGCGGGCTTCCCGGCTTTATCGCGATCTCGTGCGCAAGGCGATCCGGGCACTTGCCGACAAGGTGGTCACACCTTCGCTCATCCTCAAGAAGCTATCCGCCTACCGGCAACAGAACAGTCTGGCTGCCGCCTTACGCGAAATCGGTCGCATCGAGCGTGCCATCTTCACCGGAGCAGCACTCTGCAGAAGAAATAGTCGCGTTCGAAAACGCCTGGACAGAGATGGAGGGTGCTCTTGATACCGTCCGCGTGTTGGTTTCCGCGCAGAACTGAGCGCCTAACCGGCTCAGTTCTGCGCGGAAACCAACACGCGATAGCCACACAAAGTGCTCAAATTTCGGGTCGCCACTCAATCTCTAGCTTAAGCATTTATCGCTCAATAACCAAATCGCTGAGTGGTTTCGAGCAGCACGGCAGGAAGAAGCCGGCATCGATTTCGCGTTGGCGGATGCCACCATTGTGGTTCATGTCGACCGTGCCGCTGACGAGTTTTGATTTGCAAGTGCCGCAAAGGCCGTTTGAACAAGATGACGGTATTTTTATGCCGGCCTTCTTTGCGCAGGACAGCACCGTCTGATCAGCTGTCACGTCGATGGTACGGCCCTGCTTTCCAAACTCGACCTTGAAGGGTGCGAGCACGGCCTCGCCCGTCATCGGAGGCGGCGCGTCGATCACGGCGGCGTCAAAACTCTCTTCGATGTAGTTTTCGGGCGGCACGCCGAGGTCGGCGGAAATCGCCCGGGCCGCCGCCATGAACGGGGCCGGGCCGCAGCACATTATCACCCGTTCCGAAAGGTCGGGAATGATGAGCTTGAACAGGTCGCGCGAAATTCGGCCGTGCAGGCCGGACCACGACGTTTCGCCGGTCAGCGCCTCCGGCACGAAATAGAGGCGAAATCCCTTCAGCCTGGTCGCAAGACTCGCCAGTTCGTTGCGGAACACCAGATCGCCCGGAGTTCGGCCGGCATGCAGAAAGATGACGTCCACCGGCAGCGTCTTGTCGGCAAGCTCGCGCGCCATCGACATAACCGGTGTTATGCCGGATCCGCCGCTGAGGAACAGATATTTCTGGTTCGGGCGGGTGGGGCGGATGAACTGGCCTAGCGGTCCGCTCGCTTGGACGATTGCGCCCGGGGCAAGATTGTCGTGAAGCCAGTTGGAAACCTTGCCACCGGCAACCCGCTTTACCGTAATGGAGATCGCGTTGGTCCGCAGCGGCGAGGAGGAGATGCTGTAGCATCGCGTCTCCGTCTCGTCTCCCGCGCCGATGTCGAAGGCGAAATACTGGCCGGCTGCAAAGGCGATCTGTTTTCCATCCCTGGAGACGAAGGTGAAAGTCTTCACATCCGGCGTTTCCGGATGAATATCGATGCAGAGAAGCTCGGTGTCGGTATCGGGGTTCCAGTAGGCCCAGTCAATTGGCACGTCGGCTCTGTGTGCTGTCTTAATATCCATGAGCGCGCATCCGTTCGACATACCATGTTGCAAAATCGTCCAGCTGCCCCTCAGTGAAGCGAGAGTATGGACCGGGTTCATAGGCCGGATCCTCGACCCCCAGCTGCGAGCGGCCGACGAGTTCCGCGTCCTGGTCGGTGGTCGCCACCCAGACGTTGGTCAGCTTTTCCAGATCGTAGTCAACGCCTTCGACTGCATCCTTGTGTACAAGCCATTTGGTGCGAACGAGCGTGCGGTTCGCCGAGAGTGGAATGACCATGGCGGTGACGGCGTGATCGCCCATGAAATGGTTCCACGCGTTGTGGCCCCAGAGATGGGTGTCGCCCAAATCCTTGCGCGTCATTGTGCCGAGAAGCTTTGTCGATGCAGCCGTTGCGTCCGGGGTCTGGGATTCCCCTGCCCCTGCGATGATCAGGCGCTGTGTGCGGAAGTTGGTTTCATGGCCGGCGAGTTGTTCCACCGGCGAGGACAGATGGCCATCCGCTTCCCAGGCTGCAATGCGTTTGACATAGAGCCGCTGATGCTCTTCCGCCTCCGCGCGATCCTCTTCGCTCAGCGTTGCCGGATCGAAACCGAAGTCGAGATCGATGAAGGACACGCAGAGTTCTGGATGGTTGGCGGCGCAGTGGTAGCACTCGCGATTGTTCTCCATCGTCAGCTTCCAGTTGCCCGTCTCGATCACATCCGTCTGGTGGGCGACCCTGGTATTGCGGATGTCGTAGGGGGCGAGGCGCTCCTCCATCACGCGTTCGAGATGGGCGATATCCGCAGGCGGCGTCTCGGAAAGACAGACATAGATCAGCCCACCGATCGAACGGAAATGCACCGGCTTCAGATTGTGGCAGGATTTGTCGAAATCGGTCCCCATGTGCGGCGCATGGATGAGTTCACCGGATAGTTCGTAGGTCCACTGGTGATAGGGACAGACCAGTTTCGAAATGACGGTCGGGCCACCGTCGAGAAGCCGGGTGCCCCGATGCCGACAGACGTTGTGGACCACACGGATCTCGTCGTCGTCGTCCCTCAGAAGGATCAGGCTTGTGGTGCCGATATCGATGACGGTGGCATCACCGGCTTCAGGGACATCGCATTCCAGACCCACGTAAATCCAGTGCTTGCGAAAGAACACATCGAGATCGGCTTGAAACACGTCCTCGCGCGTGTACAGGCCAGCCGGCAGCGAATAGCCCTCGGCGCGGGAATCGAGGATTGCGGAGATTGAAGACGAAAACTTGTTTAGCATGATATCCTCTTATGCATATGACATGGAGAATGAGGCAAAACAGGCTGTTTTCAACGGCATAAATTATTGTGAAAAGCATGATAAAATATTATGCGAAGATGTGCCGGGAGATCTCCAACAATGCAGTTCCGCAAGAAATTGCCATCGCTGACTGCGCTCGTGGCGCTGGAGGCCGCCATCCGGCACCGCAGCTTTACGGCCGCCGCCAGCGAATTGGGCGTGACGCAGGCTGCGGTCAGCCGCATGATTGCCCTTCTGGAGGATGATTTCGGCCGGCCGCTCTTTCATCGCGGACACCGGACGGTCGAGCCGACTCCGGCCTGTCTCATCCTGGGCGCGACGCTTGCAGACAGCCTGTCCAACATTGCCGACAGCGTCGATGCGGTGCGCGCCAGCGTCACCGACGTGGTGACGATCGGGGCGACGATCGCATTCTCGTCGTTCTGGCTGCTTCCGAAGATCGCCGAGTTCCGCCAGCTTAATCCCGACATCCAGATTCGGGTTGTCTCGCAGGACAGCAAGCTGGATCTGACAAATGGCGGCGTCGACATCGCGATCCGATATGGCGTGCCGCCTTTCAACGACGGGATCGTACTGGGCTCGTGCGGCGATCGGATCTATCCCGTCTGCTCGCCGCAATATGCCGCGTCGCGTCGCGTCGAGGATTTCCCTCATGGCGGCTATGAACTGATCGAGACCGATGTTCCAAACAGAAGCTGGTATCGATGGGAAGACTGGTTTGCGCGGCGCGGCCGCAAGCCGGACAATCTGCGCTCGATGCTTCGCTTCAGCCATTATACCGAGACGATCTATGCGGCGCGTGCGGGCCAGGGCGTTGCGCTCGGATGGGATATGCTCATCAAGACATTTCTCGTGGACGGCAGTCTCGTCAAGGTCGGAGACACGGAGTTCGAGGCGGAGGGGCGATACAACGTTTTGGTGCCAGTCGATGCCAAGCGCTCCGCAATCGCCGATTTTGCAGCGGGATGGCTGACGCAGGCTCTTCAGAAAACGTCCTGACCAGCTCCGCACACACGGGCACGGAGATTTAAGCCTCCTGAGTATTTTTCTCTGGCGACGGGGCGGCAATCTCAACCGGAAAATCTGCCTTCATATCGTTCGGCACGACATAGAGCTCCATGTTTTCGCGCGACAGCTCCCAATGCTTGAAGACTAGGTCGACGACAGCGTGTTCGTCATGGGCCTTGATCGCGTCGATGAAGCCGTCGTGATGCTCGACAGCCAGCTGAAGGCGCTGCCGCATGTCGTCGTTGCGCGGTTGAAAAAAGGTGTGGCCTATGCGGGCGTGGTCCACCAGAAGCCGCCCGAGGCTTGGCTGCAGATAGACGTTGCCGGACATCTCGCCCATGATCGCATGGAACCGGTTGTTCTCCAGGACCATTTCAAGCGTATCGAGATTCTGACTGGCGGTTCGAAATCTCTCCTGCGTATCGCTTAGATCCGACAACTGCTTAGGCTTGAAGTTTTGCACCGCCAGGCGGCCGATCGCCGCATAGATCATCGGTGCGACAAGAAAAAAATGTCGAAGAGTCGAATGGTTCAGCGGAATGACGCGCGCGCTTCTGTTCTCCCGCATGTCAATGTACCCTTCGCCTGCGAGGCGACGGAGGGTGTCCCGTACAGGCGTACGCGAAAGCCCATATTTCTCACTAAGGCTGACCTCATCCACATCCTCGTCGGGGTCGAGCTCCATCGTCAGGATCTGACGCTTGAGATCATCGTAGAGAGTGCTTTTGCCGCTCTTCATTCAGTTCATTCCCCAAGCCGAAGCGTTCCGATCGCGATTGGCTTAAAGCCGGTCATCGCCGTTGGCAATCTCGATATTGAATCGGGGCGGGCGCAACCGGCTTAGAAATTTGTCACGCTATTAAACTGTATATTTTGGGTGTATCTATTGTGTACTTATAAAATACAATTCTGTTGACTCATCGAAAATCTCATGCAAGCTTGTCCTCATAAGCCGACAGCGCGATGCGCGGGCCTGGTCACATCGGGGATTTGAGATGAAGGGCGGCAAGAGCGAACTCTACGACGATCTCAAGCGCCGTATCCTGACGATGGAACTCGATCCGGATGAAGACCTGGACGAAGTGTCGCTGAGCGAAAAATACGGCCTGTCACGGACTCCGGTGCGGGAGGTCTTCCGTCGCCTGGAAGGCGAAGGTTACGTGGATATCCGCACCAACCGGGGCGCTCGGGTCATCCCGATGAACCACTCGACCTTGCGCCACTTCTTCCTCGTGGCACCGATGGTCTATGCGGCGATCGGCCGCCTGGCGGTGCAAAACTTCAAGGTGAAGCAGCTGTCCGAGCTGCAGACCACGCAGGAACAGTTTCGTGCCGCGAGTATCTCGCACGACGCACTGTCGATGACGCTCGCCAACAACCGGTTTCACGAGATCATCGGCGAGATGTCGGGCAACGAATACCTGCAGCCGAGCCTTGGCCGGTTGCTGATCGATCATGCGCGTATCGGCCACACATTCTTCCGCCCCCGCAACGCGGACATGCAGGAACGGCTTCAAAAATCGATCGGTCACCATGACGGCTTCATCGCGGCAATCACCGCCCGCGACGAGGACGCTGTCGTCGACCTCGTGTTTGAACACTGGGAACTGTCGCGCGAAAACATGGAAATGTTCATCGCACCCCAAGCACTCAAGGCGGACGCACTGGTCGAAACGCCGACGCAATCGATGGAGTCATCATCATGAAATTCGAAGGCATCTACACCCCGGCGATCACGCCGCTTAGCCCCGACGGGCAGATCGACCGAAAAGGGTTTGCGGCTGTGCTGGAGTCGCTGATCGAGGGCAGGGTGCACGGCATCATTGTCGGCGGATCAACGGGCGAATATTACGCTCAGAGTGCCCAGGAGCGCTTCGAACTTGCTGCCTACGCCAAGGATGTCATCGGGAAGCATCTCGCCCTCGTCATCGGCACCGGTGCAACGCGAACGGAAGACTCCGTTGAATATGCGAAGGCTGCGAAGGAAATCGGCGCTGACGCGATCCTCGTCTCGTCGCCGCCCTATGCGCTGCCGACCGAAAAGGAGAACGCGGTCCATGCACTGACGATCGACCGTGCCGCCAACCTGCCGATCATGCTCTACAATTATCCGGCCCGCATGGGCATCACTATGCGCGAGGACTATTTCTCCCGCGTGGGCCGATCCAAGAACGTCGTGGCGATCAAGGAGAGCTCCGGCGAAATGTCCAATGTGCATCTCCTGGCGCGCAAATTCCCGCATATCGGCTTGTCTTGTGGCTGGGACGACCAGGCACTGGAGTTCTTCGCCTGGGGTGCCAGAAGCTGGGTCTGCGCCGGCTCTAACTTCCTGCCGCGCGAACATGTCGCCCTCTACGAAGCCTGCGTTCTCGAAAAGAACTTCGACAAGGGCCGCGCCATCATGACGGCGATGCTGCCGCTGATGGATTTCCTCGAATGCGGCAAGTTCGTCCAGTCGATCAAACATGGATGCGAGATCATCGGCCTGAGGACTGGCTCCGTGCGCGCGCCGCTGCGCCCGCTCAATTCCGAAGAAAAGAGAACCCTTGAAACCGTCGTCGCGACTTTGAAGCGCACGGTTGCCCAGATCACGTCGGGAGCCAACAATGCATGAACCCTTGAGCGCGGCCGAATACAAGGCAATCGCCGCCAACCTTCACCTGCCGACCAACGCCTTCATCGATGGCGCCTTCCGCCCGGCGAAATCCGGCAAGACATTCACGACGACGAACCCTGCCACCGGCGAGACGCTGGCCGAGATCGCGGCCTGTGACGCTGGTGATGTCGACGATGCGGTTGCAAATGCGAAAACGGCGTTCGACGACGGTCGCTGGCGTTTGCTGCCTCCCGGCGACAGGAAGGCGGCCCTCCTCAAACTCGCCAAGCTCCTGGAGGAAAACCGCCACGAACTGGCCGTCATGGAAAGCATCGACAGCGGCAAGCCGGTGCGCGAATGCCAGACAGTCGATGTGCCGGACACGATCCACACGATCCGCTTCCATGCCGAACTCATCGACAAGCTCTACGACAACACCAACCCGGTCGGGCCGAATGCCCTTGCCATGGTGGTGCGCGAACCGATCGGCGTGGTCGGCTGCGTGCTGCCTTGGAATTTCCCGCTGCTGATGCTCGCCTGGAAGATCGGACCGGCCCTTGCGTCGGGTTGCTCCGTCATCGTCAAACCGGCGCAGGAAACAACGCTCACCACCCTTCGTGTCGCGGAACTGGCTCTCGAGGCCGGCATCCCCGCGGGCGTGTTCAATGTCGTCACCGGCAGCGGCAAGGCCGTCGGCGAACCGATCGGCCTGCACATGGATGTCGACATGGTCGCCTTCACCGGATCGACGCCAACGGGACGTCGCTTCCTACGTTACGCCGCGGATTCCAACCTCAAGAAGGTCGTTCTCGAATGCGGCGGAAAGAACCCGGCCGTCGTCCTCGACGATGCCGAGGATCTCGACCTGGTTGCTGAGCAGGTTGTCAACGGTGCTTTCTGGAACATGGGCGAGAACTGCTCGGCGACGTCGCGCCTGATCGTGGACAGCAAGATCAAGGATGAGTTGCTCGAACGGATCGGTGCCTATCTGCGCGAATGGAAGACCGGCGATCCGCTGGATCCGGAAAATCGCATCGGGGCGCTTGTCAGCAAGGCGCATTTCGACAAGGTCAAATCCTTCCTCGACGACGTGAAGACGGAGAAGCTGACGCTCGCCTATGGCGGCGAGACCCTGAAGGGAATCTTCATCGAGCCCACCGTCGTCGATGGCGTCACCCCGGCGAGCCGCCTTTTTCAGGAGGAAATCTTCGGACCGATCCTGTCGGTGACCACCTTCGAAACGCTGGCTGAAGCTGTCGCTCTGGCCAATAACACCAATTATGGCCTCACCGCTTCGGTCTATACCGGCAGTCTGCGCAAGGCGATCAAGCTGTCGCGCGAAATCCGGGCCGGCCTGGTGACTGTCAACTGCTTTGGCGAGGGCGACGCCTCGACACCCTTCGGCGGCTACAAGGAATCGGGTTTTGGCGGCCGCGACAAGTCGGTTTTTGCCCACGATAACTACTGCGAACTGAAGACGATCTGGATCGATATCTCCGAGCGCTCCGTGGACGAGACGATCCGATGATCACGAAGTCCGTCAAGCGCTTGCCTTTTGAAAATGGCGTCTCGGGCTGGGAGGCGATCAGCAAGCGACCGCTCCCGGTCCGCAGCCTGGAAGGCAACGTGAATACGGACTGGCTCGTGATCGGCGCGGGCTTTGCGGGACTGTCCGCGGCCCGCCGGCTGAAAGAGCATCGTCCGCAGGACGAGGTCGTCATCCTCGAGGCGAGTGAACTGGGGAAAGGCACGTCGGGACGAAACTCGGGCTTCATGATCGACGTCCCGCACAACCTCACCTCCAGCGAATATTCAAGCGGCAGTGCCGATGCCACGCAGATGGAGATGGCGCAGAACCGCTCCGCGATCGCCTTCGCGGCCCAAGCCGCCGGTGAATACGGAATGTCCCGCGAGACCTTCGATCCCTCAGGCAAGATCAATGCCGCCGCAACCGCGCGCGGCATGAAGCTGAACATGGCGTTCGGGCAATCGCTGAAGAGTGCGGCCGAGAAGCATGTGTTTCTCGATGCGCGCGAGATGCGTGACATCACCGGGTCGGACTATTATCTGGGTGGGCTCTACACTCCCGGCGCGGTTCTCATCCAGCCGGCCGACTATATCCGCAGCTTCGCCGCAGGCCTGTCTGAAAGCGTTGACGTATACGAGCGCTCGCCCGTGACCGCGTTGAAGCGCGAGAGTGGAACCTGGACCGCCACCTCGTTGCGCGGAACGGTCACAGCACCCAGGGTCATCGTTGCGGTCAACGGCCACATCCAGGATTTCGGCCACTTCGGCGGCAGGCTGATGCATATCTTCGCCTACGCCTCGATGACAGCGCCCTTCGATGCGGACGGCGCGGGCAAGGAAAAATCAGGGCGTGACAAGTGGGCGCTTCTTCCCGCCGACGCGATGGGCGCGACGGTGCGCAAGATCACCAGCGGCGGACAGTCGCGGATCGTGATCCGGACGAAATACACCTACGAGACAACGCTTGATGTCAGTGAACGGCGCATGGCGAAGATGGCGGGCGAGCATCGCCGCTCCTTCGATGCCCGGTTTCCGGGTCTTGCCGACATGCCGTTCGAATACAGCTGGGCCGGCCGCCTTTGCCTCAGCCGCAACCACGTCCCGGCCTTTGGCGAGATCGAGGAGGGGCTTTATTCGGCCTGCTGCGAAAACGGCCTCGGCACGGTCAAAAGCACGCTCGCCGGCATGATGGCCGCCGACCTCGCCACCGGCTCGGCCTCCCGACAGCTTGATGAATACATGGATCACGCCCAGCCCTTACGGCTGCCGCCGGAGCCGTTCGCATGGCTCGGCATCAATTCCGTGATCCGTTTGCAGGAATTGCGTGCAGGCCGCGAGGGATAATCCCTCGCCGCGCAATGTGAAGACTGAGCCCAGCGCGAGGCTTCAAAGATAATGGGAACGCAAAACTAGGAGCGAGAAATGAAGACTCTGTGGAAAGCATTCTGCGCAGCGGCAATGGTCGGAATGACCGTCATGTCGGCACATGCGGAAGAAAAAACCATCACCATCGGCACGATGTCCTGGGAAGACCTCACGCCGATCACCGGCATCACCAAGAAGGTTCTCGAAGATTCCGGCTACACCGTGAAGGTCGTGCCGTTCTCCGAATGGGGCATTGCCTACGCTGCTCTCAGCAAGGGCGACGTCCAGATCCTCGCCTCGCAGACGGACTATGTCGCGCAGGATTACTGGGACAAGAACAAGAAGCGCCTCGAAAAGATTTCGCCGGTCTCGCACGGCCTGTTTCAGGGCGTTGCGGTTCCGAAATACGTCACCATCGATTCCATGGACCAGCTGAACGACAACGCCGACAAGTTCGGCGGCAAGATCGTCGGTATCGAGCCGGGATCGGGCCTGATGCGCGATACCAGCAACTCCGTCAAGGCATACGATCTCAAGCTCCAGCTCGTCGAAGGCAGCACGGCCGCGATGACCGCCGCGCTGAAGTCCGCAACCGATCGCAAGGAATGGATTGCCGTGACGATCTGGGAGCCGTCCTGGATGATGCAGAAATACGACGTCAAGTTCCTGGCCGATCCGAAGGCCGTCTTCCCGCCGCCGCAGAGCTATTACTGGATCGGCCAGAAGGGTTTTTCGGCTGAAAACCCGAATGCTCGCCAGGTCATCGCCAGCGTCTACGTCCCGCTCGCAGACATCACCGCGATCAACAGCGCCGTCAACGATGGCAAGACGATGGACGAGGCGATCAAGGACTGGACCGACAGCCATGGCGACCTCCTGAAGCGCTGGGAAAACATCTCGACGGAATAAGCCGAATGCCGGGCCTCCGTGCATTTGGCGGCCCGGCTCCACATTCCACGAATGAGAATGCCGGTATCAAACCGGCTCGCGGGGAACGCTATGACCACGTCAATGAATGATGCCAGCGATATCCTGATCGACTGCCAGTCGGTCTGGAAGATATTCGGAGCCAGGGCCAAGGCGGCCGTCGAGGCGGTGAAGACAAACGGCTTGTCCAAGAAGCAGATCCTGACGGATTACGACTGTGTCGTCGGTGTCTCGGATGCCAGCCTGCAGGTCCGCCGTGGCGAGATCTTCTGTATCATGGGACTGTCGGGCAGCGGCAAGTCCACGCTGATCCGGCTGCTCAACAGGCTGATCGAACCGAGCCTTGGCAAGATTCTCGTCAAGGGCAAGGACATCTCCGCCCTGAATGCAGCCGAACTCCGCGACATTCGTGCCCGCAACATCGGGATGGTTTTCCAGAGCGTCGCCCTGCTCCCGCACCGCACCGTCCTGGAGAATGCCGCCTTTGGTCTTGAAGTCCGCGGCGTCGGCAAGGAAGAACGATACAAGACAGCCCGTGCGGCACTGGACAAGGTTGGCCTGTCCGACTGGACGGCGCGCTACCCGTCCGAATTGTCGGGCGGCATGCAGCAGCGCGTCGGCCTTGCCCGCGCCTTAGCCGCCGATCCCGAGATCATCCTGATGGATGAACCGTTCAGCGCGCTCGACCCGCTGATCCGTCGCCAGCTCCAGGACGAGTTCCGCCAACTGACCAAGTCGCTCGGAAAATCGGCCGTGTTCATCACCCACGATCTTGAGGAAGCCATTCGCATCGGCGACCGCATCGCCATCATGAAGGACGGGGTTATCGTCCAGGTCGGCAATGCCGAGGAGATCGTGACCAAGCCAGCGGACGACTACGTCGCCGAGTTCGTTGCCGGCATTTCCAGGATCCATCTCGTCAAGGCGCACTCCGTGATGATGCCGGTTGCAGAATACACGCGCAGCCACCCGAATGTCGACGTCGGCTCGCTGCTGCGCACCACGCCCGTGGCGGACATCGGCGCGCTGATCGAGTTGACCATGCAATCGAGCCGCGACGCCGTCGCCGTCGTTGAGGGTGGCAATGTGATCGGCATCGTTACGACACGCGGCCTTCTCTGTGGTGTCGCCGGCAGTCCTGCTACCGTGCCCGTAGCGGCATAGATCGGAGATGGTCATGGATACGTCCGTCATCACTGACAGCTTCGACGAGAAGATCGACGACGCGCTGAACTGGATCAGCGACAATGCCTCGTGGCTGTTCGACAGCATCCGGACCGTTCTGGAAGGCACTTATGACGGCGTGCTCTGGCTCGTGCAGCTTCCGCCATTCTATGTGATCGCCCTTGTCGCGGTCGCATTGGGGTGGCGGTTGATCAACGTGTCGGCCGGGCTTCTGGCTGGCGTCGCCTTGCTCGGATGCGCGGTGATGGGGCTGTGGGCAGAGACCATGAGCACGCTGGCTCTGGTCATCACGGCCACCTTCATGGCGCTGGTCATCGGTATTCCGCTCGGCGTCGTGGCAGGTTTCGTCAAATCCTTCGACAAGTTCGTCGAGCCGATCCTCGATTTGATCCAGACCCTTCCGCCCTACATTTACCTTCTGCCGGCCATCGCGCTGATGGGATACGGTCCGGCCACGGCTCTCCTGGCCACCGTCATCGTCGCCATGCCACCGGCAATACGCCTGACATCGCTCGGCATCCGCAGGACCCCGCGCGAGTTCCTCGAACTCGGGCAGGCAAGCGGCCTGACGCCATGGCAGATGTTCGTCAAGATCAGGCTTCCCTTCGCAATCCCGAGCGTCATGGCGGGGATCAACCAGAGCCTGATGATGGCCTTCGGGATGGTCGTCATTGCCGGCATCGTCGGCTCCGGCGGTCTAGGCGAGACGATCTACAGCGCCGTCAGAACGCTTGATATCGCCACCTCGATCAACGCCGCCATCGCCATCGTCATCCTCACCATGGTGATCGACCGACTGACCCAGAGTGCCGCGCGCCGCGCCAATGGAGGCAAATGATGGACCTCAATCTTGTTCGCTTCTCCCCCGGCGCGTACCTCGCCCCTGTCGTCGATTGGCTGAACGCCAATTTCCATCCCTTCTTCGACATGGTGACGAAGGTGATCGAAGCCGTGCTGGGTGGCCTTGAAACGATTCTGCTCTACCTGCCCTTCTATGCGGTCATCATCATCGCCGTGGCTTTCGCTGCCGTAGTCGTGAATGTTCGCGTGGCGATAACCAGCGCGATTGCGCTGACGTTCTGTTTCCTCGCTGGCCTGTGGGAAGCATCGATGCAGACGCTCGCGCTGGTGACGGTGTCGGTGTGCATTTCCGTGCTGATCGCGTTTCCGCTTGGCATCCTCGCCTCCCGTTACCGCAAGTTCGAGGCGGCCATCCGCCCCGTGCTGGACATCATGCAGACGGTCCCGCCGTGGGTTTACCTCATCCCCGCCGTGATGATCTTCAGCCTCGGCCGGGTGCCCGCCATCATTGCAACGATCGTCTACGGCGTGCCGCCGATGCTACGGCTGACGACGCTGGCCTTCAGCCAGGTTCCGAAGGATCTCCTGGAACTCGGACAGGCTACGGGCGCCTCGCCCCGCGCCATCCTGTTCAAGATCGAAATCCCGGCGGCGGCGCCAACCCTGCTGGTCGGGCTCAACCAGTGCATCCTTTTGTCCCTCGCCATCGTCGTCCTCGCCGGTCTCGTTGGAGCGGGCGGATTGGGGGCCGAGGTGACGCGCGGGCTGACACGCATGGAAATGGGGCTGGGTCTTCGCGCCGGGTTGGCAATCGTCGCCGTCGCGATCTTCCTCGATCGGCTGTCGCGCGGCGCGCTTCAGCGCAAGACACCAGCCGCGGCCGGAAACTGACACATTCGAAAGGTCTTATCATGCGCCGCAGCTTCTTCTGCATCGACAGCCACACCTGCGGCAATCCGGTCCGGCTCGTTGCCGGCGGCGGTCCGCTTCTTCCGCATCTTCCGATCGCCGAGCGCCGGGAACTGTTCGTGCGGGATCATGACTGGGTGCGAAAGGCTCTGATGTTCGAGCCGCGCGGCCATGACATCATGTCCGGCGCGATCATCTATCCAGCCTATCGCGAGGATTGCGACTTCGCGGTGATCTTCATCGAAGTCAGCGGATGCCTGCCCATGTGTGGTGCCGGTACGATCGGTCTCGTGACCGCGAGCATTGAGGAAGGCCTGATCACGCCGCGAGTGGAAGGCAGGCTTTCCATCGAGACCCCGGCAGGCCGCGTCGATGTCCAGTACGACAAACCCGGCGAATTCGTGGAATCGGTGCGGATGTTCAATGTGCCAAGCTATCTTCACGCCGCAGACGTTGCCGTCGATGTCGCAGGCGTCGGTCGCCTGATCGTCGATATCGCCTATGGTGGAAATTACTACGCCGTGGTCGAGCCGCAGGCCTCTTGGCCGGGACTGGACGGCATGTCCGCCAGCGATATCGTCGATCTCAGCGTCAAATTGCGCGACGCACTCGCTAAGGTCTGCGATCCGGAACATCCGGATGACGCGAGGATCAGGGGCGTGCATCACGCTCTATGGTGCGACACGCCAACCTGCGACAAAGCCGATGGCCGTGGCGCTGTCTTCTATGGCGACAAGGCCATCGACCGGTCTCCAGGCGGAACGGGCACGTCGGCGCGCATGGCCCAGCTTCACGGCAAGGGTCGCCTGAATGTCGGCGAGACCTTCCGTCAGGAGAGCCTGATCGGCACGGTCTTTGAAGGGCGCATCGAGGAAGAGATCGATGTCGGTCTCTTCCGCGGTATCGAGCCGAGCGTCGGCGGCTGGGCCAGGATTATCGGCCACAATACGATCTTCGTAGACGATCGGGATCCCTTGGCGCACGGTTTCCAGATCAGATAAAGGCAGAAGCGCGGTGGA
Organism: Rhizobium herbae; assembly: GCF_017873135.1. Taxonomy (GTDB): domain Bacteria; phylum Pseudomonadota; class Alphaproteobacteria; order Rhizobiales; family Rhizobiaceae; genus Pararhizobium; species Pararhizobium herbae. The sequence goes on from NZ_JAGGJV010000015.1 coordinate 26,384, forward strand.
GTTGAGATGAAATCGTCGGATACAGGCACGCCCGTCGATCGACTGAAGATCGGTTTCGTGCTCGCGAAATCGTTCACGCTCTCCGCCTTTGCCCTCTTCGTCGACACGCTGCGGCTGGCGAGCGACGAATTCGACAGGTCGGGCCGGGTACGGGCCGACTGGGAGGTGCTTGGCAGCACGCGGCATCTGATAACGTCCAGTTGCGGCGTCAAGGTCGCGCCGACGTCGGACTTCATCGATCCGAGCCAGTTCCAGTACATCGTCGTGGTCGGCGGCCTGCTCAACAACGGGCCCTCCGTCGACCAGGAAACGATCGACTTCCTGAAGAAGGCATCGACAAGGAGCGTCAAGCTGATCGGTGTCTGCACCGGCTCCTTCATCCTTGCCGAAATCGGCCTGATGAAGGAGCACCGGACATGCGTCAGCTGGTTGCACTACAATGCGTTCCGCGAGCGTTTCCCTGACCATCAAGTTCGGTCCGACCGAATCTTCAACCTCGATCGGACAAGGGGATCCTGCGCCGGCGGAAGCAGCGCTGCGGACATGGCGGCGTTGATCGTGCGACGCCACATCAGCAAGGAAGCCGAGCGCAATGCGCTCGAGGTTCTCCACATCGAAAAGGCCCGAACTGCCCTTGCCATCCAGACCCGTAAACCGCTCTCCATCGAGTGTAAGGATCCAAGGATCAGGGCCGTGCTGATCATGATGGAGCAGCATATCGAGGGAAGGCTGCCGATCGAGGAACTTGCCGCATCGGTCGGGCTTTCCAGGCGACAACTCGAGCGCTTGTTCATGGGCGAAACCAAGAGCTCCCCCGCCCTCGTTTACCGGCGGGTGCGGATGGAACGCGCCAAGCAACTGCTCATCAGGACCAAGGCCTCCCTAATCGAAGTCGCCCTCGAAGTCGGCTTCGAAAACGCCTCCCACTTCTCGCGCGCCTTTTCGCAGACATTCGGAAAAAGCCCCACGAGAATGCGTGCTACGGAATTAAGCTACCGTCCGCTTTGAGAATTCTACGCGATGCAGCGATGTAGTCCCCGAGTGTAAGCAATATCGACCGCCTTGAGCCGAATCGAACCATCGACACGCGGTCCGTTCACACTAAGTCATTGGAAATATGTGCTTTGTGGAATGTAGGGCGTCCGTCGCGGCATAAGACCATACCATGGAACTATTTGACATTTGAGGAGGCGCAGACCCGATACTGTCGCTCCATTCCGTGCTGCTCCATAGAAATGGAGGTTGCCCTTAGATCGAGTCGAGAGACGACCGGAACCCGGCCGCTGCGACACCGGCCAGGTTTAACGGCCTTCGGTCGGGACGCTCAACCAGAAATCTTTCGAGGGCGCGAAAGCCTATTGAGTACCCTAGCGTTGGAGACCGTGCGACACCTAGTGGTCTAGGAAGATGAGATGCCCCATTTCGTATTCGGCAGCCTGACGGATCACCACGAGGAAAAAGTCCGCACGGCCGCGCAGGTTGCTATCTCTGCTCGCGGCTGCTGGTTCGGTGATGCCATTCCCTTTCTCGCGGCCAATCTCACTGACTGGCGGGCCACGGAAATCCTGCGCAGGAACAGCCGTGTATTTGGCGATGGCGCGATGCTGAGGGCGAGCGGCCTCTAGGAGAACGCTCTGTGGGCTATGGCTCCCGAAAGGTGGAGGCCCGGTATCGTCGGGCCTCTACATTAGGGATACGCATTGCCGACATTCGTTTTGGAATCGATCTGTGGACGAACGTGCTGACAGACAGATGACATCAGGGATTCGTCCTCGCGTGAATATATTTCACAAGTTTTGCCAACGGTGATAGGTTTTCGCTGACGGTGACGGTTTCCCGCAACGGGGTCTAGATCCGGTGATCCAATTTCGCGAGATGACCTATGGGTGAATGGCCTGCGCAGGGCGTGGTTGACTTTCACGGAAGACCCTTGCCTGAGCGAGGCGAGCCGGCCGGATATGCTGCGATCATTGCGGCATTTGACCTAATCGTACCCCCGCCGTCGCGGATGGCCGCGATCTCGGAGCGGCATCACCCCAGATCGACCGAAGCGTGGCTCATGCTCACGCCTCGCCATCGTCCGGAGCCGGCCCTGGTCTCTCAGCTGGTCTTTGCCTTCAAATATGAAGGCATCGACCTTCAGGTACTGGCCGCACTTTTTCGAGCAGCTCACCCTGAGGCGATCGAGGCGATTATCCGGATGACTCCAACCGGCGCCTTTGCGCGACGGATCTGGTTTCTGTACGAATGGCTGACGGGGATCCAGCTCGATATTCCAGATCCCGGCAAAGTGCGAATGGTCCCGGTTCTCAACCCGGATCAGCAATATGGTCTGGCGGAGGGCGATCCATCGCCTCGGCACAAGGTCCTGAACAACCTTCCCGGCACTGCAGATTTCTGTCCGCTCGTTCGAAAGACAGAGGCTCTTGCCGCATTCTCGCAGAAGGCGCTTGGCGTGCGGGCGCGCGAGGCGATGGGCCGGGTCCGACCCGATCTGATAGCGCGCGCCGCAGCGTTCATCTTGCTCAACGATTCGAAGTCATCGTTTGCTATTGAAGGGGAGCGGCCGTCTGGGCAAAGAGCGGCGCGTTGGGGACAGGCTATTTCGCAGGCAGGCGTGAGAGCGCTCAGTGTCGAGGAGTTCGATCGTCTTCAGCGGATCGTCATCGGCGATGCTCGTTTCGTGCGTCTCGGGCTCCGAGATGAGGGCGGTTTCGTCGGAGTTCATGACCGCGACACCAACATGCCCATTCCCGATCACATCAGCGCGAGACATGAGGACCTCGAAAGCTTGATCGGCGGTCTCATCGCCTATTCCGATCGCGCGACACGAGGAGCGATGGATCCGGTCGTGGCTGCAGCTTGCCTGGCGTTCGGCTTCGTCTACATCCACCCGTATGTCGATGGGAACGGCCGCCTTCACCGCTGGCTGATCCATCATGCTCTCGCGACAGCATCCTATAGCCCGCCTGGTCTCGTGTTTCCCGTCAGCGCAGCAATCCTGCGAAACATAGACCAGTACAGGGCTGTGCTGGAATCCTGGTCTGGGCCTTTGTTGCCTTTCATCGAATGGCGCCCCACCGCTGCTGGTAACGTTGAAGTGCTGAACGACACCGCTTCGTTCTACCGGTACTTCGACGCGACTGAGCATGCCGCCTTCCTCTACGATTGCGTCGAACAGACCGTGGATCATGATCTGCCGCAGGAAGTCCGGTTCCTCCAAGCCTTTGATCTTTTCGCGACTGGTGTTCAGGAGGTCGTCGACATGCCTATGGCCCAAGCCGAGTTGCTGCACAAATTTCTCGACCAAAATCGTGGTCGCCTGTCGCAGCGGGCGCGCACAAAGGAGTTCGCTGCACTCAACGATACGGAGGTTGAGCAGATCGAGGCGCTCTACGCCGGCACATTCGATCAACCTGCCCAATGATACCAACATTTCGATGGCTCCGGAGCATTGGGACCGGATCCAGCCAATCTGGTCTGTTCCGACAGACTGATTGCTCGCCGACCCACCCCTTTGGCATATCGTGGGAAAACTATGCTCCTTGAAATGTAACCTTATTGATGAAGTGGTTCGGATGGCATCAACGACAGCAATTCCAGTAAGCGGCGCACGCATGGGCGTTTCGCAAAGCTTTTACTTCAGCATTGCTGAACGCTCCTACCTTGACTTTCTCGAGAAACGGAAGGCGCGCGACGAGGCGCAGAAGGTCCTCGATGGAACAGTTGGGGAAGAAATTGACGAAGAAGAACGCCACGAGCGAGAATACCCGTATGACCTCGCGAATGGGGAAGCAAGTACCGCGGCTGTAACAACCATTGTGTTCTGCGGCATGTGTCTCGAAGCGGCCATCTATGATTTCGCCGCGTGGCATCTGGATGACAATTATGTCAAGACCTATCTCGACAAGCTCGACCTGGTCGCGAAGTGGATGGTCATCCCGAAACTGGTCGCCCAGCAAGAGATACCTGCTGGCTTCGCGACGCACGACCATCTGCGAACACTTGTGGTGCTGAGGAATTCCCTTGTCCACTACAGATCAGTGCCAATGCCTTTCGATGAAGCCGACAAGCTGAAGAAGTGGACGGCGCTTAATCAGAAGGAGGAGGCGATCCAGGACGGATGCGCTCGGGCGATCAAGGCTGTCATTTTCTTGTCCCTCGACATGGATCACATCTTCTCCAGTCATGGCGTCTTCAATCCGCTTCCCTCGTTTCGCGAACCCTCCAAGTATGGGACACGGACCCCCCGCTCGCATGAGGTGGAAAAGCTTGTCGTAGAATGTCGTGAGATCCTGGCCCGGTCGCGGAGCAGTGCTTGAAACCTCCGGCGCCACCAACCGAACCAGGCGACAGCAAAATGCAGAACTTGGAGAGGCGTTGACATCAGACATTCCGGGAAGCCCGAGATCTGAAACTAGAACATCGACGCGCCCAAGTTCGAGCAGCGGGAGGGCTCTCCTCCACCGATCCGGCTTCCAGCACCTCGCAGCCGAGTTCCGTCAGCATGTCGGCCTCTAACACCCGGATAAGCTCGTTATCCTGCACTAGAAGGACCCGTCGTTTCCGGCCGATGCCCGCCGAAAGTTTCGAAGACACGGCGGCGGCCCTGGTGGAGTAGCCGGAGCCAGCCCACCATCAGACTCACAAAGCGCTATTTCCTGACGCTTGGTAGCTGCCTGTGCGCGCACTCGATCGCCTGCTCGTCTTCGATAAAGGCAAGATCGTCGAGGAGGGCCCCCCAAGCCCCCGTTCGCCGTAACAACGATATCTACCGCCGGCTGCTCGAACGGCAGGCCCTAGACGTGACGCAAGGCTTGGCGGTTCAAAACCGTCCGGTTTCGTCCGTTCAATCTGCGCCGTAGCGAAGAGGGCGGGCTGAAGCTCTTGAACGGATACGAACCATCGACCCGTCGCCGACCGTTGAATATCCATGATATTGTCCTTTATCATGGATATAGAGATGGTGCCGATTGCGGCGCAGATATCGCTCAAGGCTAAAACTGCTTCAGGAATTTGTGTCTCAGAGACGAGATGCCCCTAAGCCTACTTCGAACCCTTTTCGGCGATCGCTTTCACCAACACGGCGTCACGACGTGGAGGCTCGCCAAAAAGGCGCTTGTATTCCCTGCTGAATTGCGACGTGCTCTTATAGCCGACGGCGAACGACACAGAAGCCGCATCGGCTTCCTTCGAAACCATGCGGCGGCGGGCTTCCTGCAGCCGGATGTGCTTTTGATATTGCAGCGGACTTACAGCCGTCACCGCCTTGAAGCGCCGGTGAAAGACGGACTCGCTCATACCAGCTACGGCAGCCATGTCCTCAATGCTGAGTTGCTCCGTATAATGCTCACGGATCCACGCCATGGCCTGCCGAATATGAGATAATCGGGAATCGACGCCCGCGATCTGGCGCAGCATCTCGGCGTGCGGGCTCAACATCAGCCGAAACATCAGTTCATGCTCCAAATGGAGTGCCATGACAGGGATTTCCTTTGGGCGCTCATACATTGCCAGCAGTCTTTGCCAAGCGCCGATCAGCTCGGCATTGGCCATGCTGAAGGCGAAGCCCGGCTGCATCTGAAGCTCCGGGGTCTCGGACAGGTAGAGCACCACGTTCATGATCACTGCTGGATCGAGATCGAGGTTGATCGCCAAGAACGGCTTGTCCGGCGATGCCTCTATGATCTGACCCATCGCAGTGATTTCCGCAGCGACGACCATGGTCTGTCCGGGGCCGTACTCGAACACCTGATCGCCGATAAACGTCCGCTTGGTTCCCTGCAGCACGATGAACGCCATCGGGTTGTAAACCAAGGCATTCAATTCGGTCGGCTCCGTGATGCTAAAGATACTCAATCGCGACATGCCGGGATGTTTGACACCAGCATGACGGGTCGCCAGAGCGCGGATTTCATCGAGTTTGTCCATGTCTCATCAGAGGCCAATTGCCTGAAAAGATCAACCCACCGGCGGGATCAGGCAATTTTTCAGGACCATCAGGCATGGCCAAAATCCTGGCGATGACCCAGATTCCTTTCACACAACGGAAGGTAAGTTCATGCAAAAACGTAAACTGGGCACCAACGGTCCGGAAGTCTCTGCCATTGGTTACGGCGCCATGGGCTTTCATCTGGCTTACGGCTCTGCCGACGAAGAGGCCGGGCTGGCAACAATCCGTCGGGCCTATGATCTCGGCGTAACATTCTTTGATACCGCTGAACTTTATGGCTGGGGTGACAACGAGAAGTTCATCGGCCGCGCGGTCAAAGGCTTCCGCGATGACGTGGTGTTGGCAACCAAGTTCGGCTTTACCCCCTCATGGGAGGCTGACAGCCGGCCCGCGCACATTCGCGAAGTGACCGAAAACAGCCTGCGCTATCTGGGTGTCGATCATATCGATGTGCTCTACCAGCACCGGGTTGATCCGAACGTGCCGATCGAAGATGTGGCCGGCACGGTCAAGGACCTGATCGCCGAGGGCAAGGTCAAGCATTTCGGACTAAGTGAAGCTGGTCCCCAGACGATCCGCAAGGCTCATGCCGTGCAGGAAGTGGCGATGCTTCAAACCGAGTATTCGGTGTTTGAGCGCGACGTGGAAGTCCTGTTTCCGATCATTCGCGAGCTCGGTATTGGCTTCGTCCCGTACTCGCCGCTTGGCCGTGGCTTTCTGACAGGTGCGGTCAAACCTGCCGCCGAACTCGAAGAGAGTGATATGCGCCGTGGCGATCCGCGCTGGCAGCCCGGCAATTTCGAGAAGAATGTCGAAGCCGTCCGCCAGTTGAAAGAGCTTGCTACGTCGAAGGACGCCACCGTTTCGCAATTGGCGCTCGCTTGGTTGCTCGCTCAGGGCAACGACATCGTGCCGATCCCGGGCTCGCGCAAAGCGGAGCGCGTCGCGGAAAACGTCGGTGCCGCCGATCTGGTGCTGACGGCGGAAGACTTGGCCAAGATCAAGGAAATCCTGCCTGAAGGCGGTTTCGGCGAGCGCTATGCCGAAGAATTCGCGCCGACCTGGATCTAATGCCGGACAACAACAGACTGATCGATAACCGACAGCCCATACTCAAAAAAGGATTATTGAAATGCCTACCCCGCTAGAGATCGTATCTGAGTTTTGCAACAGCTTCGTCGAGGATGGCGGTAGGCCTGCCATCAGGCGGTGGTTCACACCACAGACGGTTTGGACCAATGTCGGGATTTCATCCACGACCGGCATCGATGAAGCCATCGGGATGATCGACGAGCTTGAAAAATCCATGGGTATCGCGACGGTTCACATTGAGATGCTCGCCATCGCAGCGGATGGCAACCGGGTCCTCACAGAGCGGCTGGATATTTTTGAGCGCGCTGACGGGAGCGAGATCGGCCGGGTGACCCTGATGGGCATCTACGAAATCGAAGGTGATCGTATCGTTGCCTGGCGCGATTACGTGGACGTCAACGCCATCTCAAAACTCGCTGCGGGCTGACGGGTCGATCGTCTCCCGCTTCACCCACAGATGCCCGCGTCGCCACGCTCGTATATGCTCGGCATCTGGGGCTGCGAATGCCGCACGGCAAGCTTCAGACGCGGCCCAGTCGATGATCGTGACGGCCTGAAATCTGGCCATCGCCGGCGGCGGTATTCTCGGTGGTTTGCTGCTCGACTACTTCGACATCGGCTAGCTGCCATCGTCTATCTTGGCTTTTGTAACGCCCGCCGTCGTATCTGCACTTGCCGCAAAGTGTTCGGGCTTACCGCCGTACCGATGAATGTCGGACATCCGTCATGGGGCAAAAGCATGTCGATAGACCAGACGCCCTGATGGGTTATGAACCTGTCCCGCCCCCTTTTCTCGACTCGACTCAAATCCCTCGGAATGCTTCATTATCGCTCGGAGAACTGAGCATGGCATATGAGTGGGACGAAGGCCGCGCGCGAAAATTGCGCCTGATCAAGTTAGCTTCTGCGTGGGCATTGACCGCGTCAGCGCTCAGTGTCCCTGTTGCCTTGCTTTTGACCGCATCTCCTCTGTAGCCTCCCACCGAACTCACTGAAAATCCCGGCTTTTGATCTTCAGCGCGTCGACGTGCAGGTCGGGAATTTATCCCGATCCCGAGACTATGCCGAGCCCCTTCCCAAAGCCACGGAATTTCCAGTAAGTCTGGATGCTAAGCTCGGCATAATATCCAACCTCTGCCACAGCAGGCCCAGCGGAAACGTCTATGCCTATAGCCCATAGGAGAATTCGGTGCTCTGGCGGCCGAGTTCACACGCGGTTGAATGATGCGATAGTCGCCTTTTGGCGGATACTCTTGAAAAACTCGCTCAGCCCTCGCCGCACCGATCACTCTTGAAATGGTTTTGCGGCCATTCGCCCAAATGCTCGAAATGGCGCACTTCAATTTTCATCGGGGCGGCGGTGCAAAATATATTCCCGGCCATCCCCGAGACACGCACCCGGGCGCATTTCGCCGGGTTTTCAACAATATCGGCCCGAAGCGGACGCCACAAGGGTCCAATGCACGCATGATCAAAGAAGAACCCTGCTACGCGTAGCGCTGGAGTCAAGCCCAACCGCTTTGCGCGCAGCCATTGCGGTGTTGCTCCACCCCAATGACAAACGAGGCCGGAGCATCATACCAGATGCTCCGGCCTCTCAATGTATAAGGCGGTGGTCGCCGTGGAGTGACCTTGGTAGGCTATAGCCCAGTTTGACTATGTTGCCACACAGGTGAAGGTTTGATATTTTCAGCCCGCACTAGATGTTCGTTGGGGGCGGCTTTCAGCCGAAGCTCACATGTCATACGATCTCGTGGTGAACGGCGTGAAGCATGCCGTCGATGTTGACGGCGATATTCCTCTCTTATGGGTCATACGAGACAGCATAGGTCTCACGGGCACGAAGTTCGGTTGCGGGATCGCGATGTGCGGTGCATGCACCGTACATATCGACGGCGTGCCGATGAGATCATGCGTATTGCCCGTTGCTGAAGCGGTTTCGAAACAGATCACGACGATCGAGGCGATCGGCGAAACCGAGGCGGGCGCGCGGGTGCAGAAGGCGTGGCTCGACATCGACGTCGTGCAATGCGGTTACTGTCAGTCAGGGCAGATCATGTCCGCGACCGCGCTCCTTGCAGCCAACCCATCGCCTGCGGACGAGGACATCGATGCCGTCATGGCCGGGAACATCTGTCGTTGCGGTACGTATCCCCGCATTCGGGCGGCCATCAAGCTTGCAGCAGAGGCGAGGTGATGAGATGTCCATCCGCGATCAGATCGAGTTTCGCCTTCCTCGACGTCACTTCCTAATCGGAGCGGCCCTGACCGGAGCAGGTCTTGTAATCGGCGCGGTCCCGTCCCGAGCAGCCGACACGCCACCAGGCGATTTCGAGCCTAACGCGTTCATCCGTGTTCCTGCCGAGGGAAAGATTGTCCTCGTGATGCCTTCGGTGGAAATGGGACAGGGCATTTATACTGCGGTGGCCCAGCTCCTTGCTGAGGAACTCGAAGTCCCTATCGACCAGGTGACAGTTGAACATGCCCCGGCCGATCCGTCTCTATATTCGAACCCCCTCCTGGGCGACCAGATAACTGGAGGTTCCTTCGCTATCCGCGCGGTCTATGACCAAATGCGAAACGCTGGCGCGAGCGCGCGGACAATGCTCGTGCACGGCGCTGCCAAGGATTGGGATGTCCCTCCGGATACATGCAAGGCGGATGCCGGTCATGTCGTTCACGAGGCAAGTGGCAGACGAGTTGCGTATGGAAAACTCATACAGTCGGCTGCAGCGATCCCGGTTCCTCAAGATGTGCCGTTGAAGGACGCATCCAGCTTCAATGTTATAGGCAAGCCGGTCCGCCGTCTGGACAGTCCGGACAAGGTCAATGGGTCGGCGAAATTCGGCATCGACGCGAGGCCCGAGGGCGTGTTGTACGCGGCCATAGCGATCTGTCCCCACTTCGGCGGCAAGTTGGGCAGGGTCGAAGACGGGCCAGCGATTGCCGTCAAGGGCGTCAGACAAGTCGTCACGATTGAAGATGCAGTTGCGGTCGTCGCCGACAACACGGGTGCCGCACGCAAGGGACTGGCAGCCCTCGCCATCGAATGGGAGAAGGGAGCTGACGGCAATCTGACGATCGACGATCTTGAGGCGCGGATGGAAGGCGCCGTTAACGGACAGGCCCTCGCCTATATCAACGAAGGGGATGTCAATAAAGCGGAGGCCGAACACGGTCCAGTCCACGAGTTCGTCTACCGCCTTCCGATCCTCGCCCACACCGCGATGGAGCCGATGAACTGTACGCTGCACGTTCGCGCCGACGGGTGCGACGTATGGGTGGGAACCCAGGTCATGGGGCGGACAAGGAAGGCCGTTGCGGATGTCACGGGCCTACCTGTCGAGAAGGTTGTGGTTCACAATCATCTGCTGGGCGGAGGCTTTGGGCGCAGGCTCGATGTCGACGGGGTGATCCTTGCCGCGAAGATCGCAAAGCAGGTTGAAGGCCCGGTCAAGGTCACGTGGAGCCGCGAAGAAGACGTCCGTCATGATTGCTACCGCTATCTCAACTATAGCAAGGTGACGGCCACGCTGGGGCCAGACGGAATGCCGCTGTCGTGGCGTCACCGGGTGATCGGTCCGTCTGTGATGGCTAGATGGTTTCCTGCCTTCACGAAGGATGGCATCGACCTGGACAGCATGGCTGGCGCGGAATCCCCGTACTCGATCCCAAATAAATTCACAGATTTCGCCAGGCACGAAGCACCTGATGGCATGTTGACCGGGAACTGGCGGGGAGTGGGCGCGACCCGAAACGTGCCCGCGATCGAAGGAGGAATTGACGAACTCGCGCACGTAGCGGGCATCGATCCCTTGGAATACCGCCGCCGCCTTCTGAAAGGCAAACCGAGGCTCCTTGCCGTTCTCGATCTCGCTGCCGAAAAGGTGGCGTGGACGACGCCACTTCCCAAAGGCAAAGGAAGGGGTATCGCCCTGCTGGATGACTTCGGCAGTTTCTCCGCCACCATTTCCGAGGTCAGCATCGGGGAGGACGGCAGCCTCAAGACCGAGCGCATCGTCTGTATCGTCGATTGCGGGCAGGTAATCAATCCCGACACCGTTGAGGCACAGATACAGAGCGGTATCGTCTACGGCCTCAGCGCGGCCCTTTACGGCCGCATCACGGTCAGAGACGGAGCAGTGGTGGAAGGCAACTTCGACGACTCGCCTGTCCTGCGCATTCACGAGGCACCCAAGATCGACGTCCATATCGTCTCCAGTTCCGAGAAGCCGGGCGGGATAGGAGAGGTCGGCACGCCGGGCGTTGGGCCGTCACTGTTCAACGCGATCTTCGCTGCGACCGGAAAGCGACTGAGAACACTGCCGATCGACCAGTCGGGTCTGCGGAGGGTCTAAGATGTCCAGGCGATCATACCTCATGTTGCTTGCTGTCGTATCCTTCGGCATCGTTGCGGGCTTCGGTTCGATCCGTGGCTACGCCGAAACATCCGGCGGCACTCAGCTCAAGGCCGTCTCGAATTTCGATGCGATTGCCGATACCAGCGAGCGCTCGAAGGCCATATTCGAGGAGGCCAGCCGCGTGATCACTCATCCGCGGTGCATAAACTGCCATCCCGCGACCCGAAGCCCGACCCAGGGCGAAGACATGCATCCCCATGCCCCTCTGATGGTAGCCAAAGATTCATCATTCGGACCCGCCGGGCTCGTCTGCAGCACATGTCACGGCCCCGAGAATAGGCAGATCGTCGGCAGCCGCCTCAAATCCATCCCTGGGAATGCCCACTGGCAGCTCGCCCCGGCAAGCATGGCTTGGCAAGGCCTGACGGTGGGGGAAATATGCCGACAGGTCAAAGATACGAGCAGAAACGGCAACCGGAGCCACGCCGATCTCATCAAGCACATGGGAACCGATCACCTCGTAGGGTGGGCGTGGCATCCGGGGGACGGTCGCCCCGCCCCGCCGGGTTCTCAAGAAACCTTTGCCGCCTTGATCACCGCATGGCTGCAAACAGGTGCGGAATGTCCAGGTTGACACTCAACGCCTTGCCTTAAAGCATGAGCGCAGGCGGTCAGAGCGTTTCCGCATCGTCTGCAGTTGGCAAGCAGAATGACCGCTGTTGGCGCAATCCAGCCGAGCGCAGATCAAGGTTTTATGCCGAGCTTGCCATCCAGACCTATCGGAATTCGCGGGCTTTAGGGAACTGGCTCGGCATAGTCTCGGGCTCGGGATAAATACCTTTATGCCGAATTCGGCATAACCTCACGTAGATGTCCCGAGGCTTGACCCCCGCCGGTGGCCGCTCGCGTCTATCGGGGCTGCCCGGCGATCCATGCGCGAACTCGTCGCCCCGTCCTGACGGCAGACGGAAACCATCCCGCTCGCCCAGGCTTGCCAGATCGGTGGTCAGATCGAACATCCGTTGCGCCACTAGATGCACGACGCCCCCTTCGCGCTGGATCTTGCCGTTGATCGCCATCATTGAGGATCCGAGCACGACGCGGCGCTGCTTTTCGAACAGGCTCGGCCAGACGACAATGTTGGCAACGCCTGTCTCATCCTCGATCGTCATGAACATGACGCCCTTGGCGCTACCTGGCTTCTGACGGACCAGAACAAGGCCTGAAGTCATCAGCCAGCGACCATCGCGGGCCGAGGTTGCCTCGGCGCAGGTGACGATATTTCGCAGAATGAGATCCTCGCGCAGGAAGCTCACCGGATGGGCTCGCAACGTCACGCCGGTATGGCCATAGTCCTCGACGACATTGGCGCCCTCGGTCATCTGCCGAAGTGCCACGTCCGGCTCTTGCTGTTCGGCAATGACCGCCCGCTCGCGATCGGCAGCCGCAGCGAATAGTGGAAGCGGTTCGTCGCGCAAGGCTTTGATCGCCCAGAGCGCATCGCGTCTTTCAAGTTTGAGAGAAGGCCGGAACGCATCGGCTTCGGCCAACTTGACCAAGGAGGCCGATGACACGCCGGCGCGGCGCCACATATCGTCGATGGAAGCGAAGGGCTCGTCGCCGCGCGCCACCGCGATTTTTGCCGCATCCTGTTCGGGTAGGCCTCTGACCAGACGCATTCCGAGGCGCACGGCATGACTGTCGGTTCCCTTGATCTCTTCCAGCGTGCAGTCCCATCGCGAACGGTTGATGCAGACTGGCCGGATTGTAACACCGTGCACGCGGGCATCCGTGACGATCTGGGCCGGCGCGTAGAACCCCATCGGTTGCGCATTGATGAGGGCGGCACAGAACACATCCGGATAGTGGCATTTGATATAGGACGAGGCGTAGGCGATCAGAGCAAAGGAAGCGGCATGGCTTTCTGGAAAGCCATCAACACTAATGATGGCACGCTTACTTGGTAACCGTAAGCATGGCATGCATGCCGGCCTGGAAATGGCCCTTGATATTGCAGAGAAGGACATAGGAGCCGGGCACAAGCTTGGCTTTCAGCTCTCCATCCGCGCCGGGTTTCAGCTCGGAAACTTCGCCCATACTGTTCAGCTTCTTTTCGTTGACCCGGTCCTTGGCGGCTTCGACCGCAATCTTTTGATCTGCTGATTTCATTTTCACAAGCACCATCTCGTGCTCTTCGCTCAGCGCGTCGATGTGAACCAGGAAAGTTGTCTCGCCGGCTTTAATCGTCGATTGGTCCACCGACAGCGTCATCGGGCCGCCGCCTTCACCGCCCTCAGTGATTTTGACCGTGTTTGCCGCAAATACAGGCGATCCAAGACAAATGACAGCAAGTGCAGCGATCGAAGATTGGAAGACGCTCATGAGTTTAACCTTATCACTTGAAGTTGTCAGTGACGCCTAATTAGCTTTGCTGACTAGAACCTGAACGTGAAAGAGCCATGCGAATGGATCGCCTTGATGGGAACTGAACCACTGACCCCGTTGTTCAATTTCTATTCGACATTTGTGACCGACCCTGAACTTGGAACCTGTGTCAGAGACTTAGAAGCCATACATCGCGATGACGAATGCGAAAGCGATGACGAACAAAATGCCGACAAACGTCAAGACGGCCGTCACCGTGGGGATACCTTGGACCGGGCTGCCCACGTTCGCCGTGCACCTTCCCGGTGGAGCGGCAAGATAGCTTTACTGCCTTTGCCGATCGCGAAGGGTACAAACCCGGCTCTTGCAGATCGGCACGAAAATCAGCGGGGGCGGTGCTGCTGGTAGGTGGGGTCAAAACACCGCGTACGGATACTGCGCCCCGGCTGGCAATGCTCATTTCGTGAGGCGGGAGACAATGACCCACGCCAACCTAGAAGCTCAGGAAAGCCAACCGCTAGTTTTGCTCATGCGAACAGGCCCGGAAGCCGAGCCAGGCCTTGGACCGAGAATCAAATTACCAAGAAATCCCAGCGCTTCCTGGCTCGCTCAAGTACCATGATTTGGAAGAGGTTGACGGCGGCTTTGATTTTTTTCATGACTTCAAGTGTTCCTCAGGCGATAAAAAAGTCCGTGTTGCTGATGCCGAGGCCGGGCGAGAGGGTTGCGAACAGTAGTGATCCACCGGCTGAGGTGCCGTTGGAATCGTAGTACAGTTCGCCCGTATCGGTCTCATAGATAATGCGATCGCTGGCATCGGCAGAAGTGCCGCTCGTATTGGCGACAAACTGCGAGGCGCTGAGCACTCCAACGCCTATGATCGCGTTAAAGATGGCGTTGTCCAGCCGGATTGTATCGTTGACGAAACTGAAGTCGGTTATGCCGTCGACGTTGCTTGCTCCGAGTGCCGTGTCGAACAGGAAATTGTCGTTACCGTTTCCACCCGTGATCGTATCGCTTCCCGCCCGGCCATTGAGCGTATCGTTGCCATCGCCGCCGATCAGAACGTTATCGGCGCTGTTGGCAGTCAGCGTATCGTTGAAGGCCGAGCCGGTCAGGTTTTCGATCGATGAATACGTGTCGCCGTCGGCGTCACCAGTATTGCTGGCCGGTGTTGTAAGGCTTGCGATCACGCCTGATGTAGCCGTCTGGTAGGAGGCCCTGTCAGTTCCGTCACCGCCCGACAGTGCATCGGCACCGGTGCCTCCGATCAGGTTGTCGTTTCCATCTTGTCCGAACAGATTGTCATTGCCACCGAGGCCGAAGATGGTGTCGTTGCCGTCGCCACCGATGATGCTGTTGGCCCCGCTGTTGCCGGTCAAACTATCGTTGAAAGCCGAGCCGGTCAGGTTTTCGATCGAGGAATAGGTGTCGCCGTCCGCATCGCCGGTGTTGCTGGCCGGGCTCGTCAGGTTTGCGACCAGCCCTGCTCCGGCTGTCTCATAGGACGCACGATCCGTCCCCGCGCCGCCGGACAAGGCGTCCGCGCCAGCACCCCCGTTCAAGATGTCATTGCCGTCCTGCCCGAACAGATTGTCGTCTCCACCAAGTCCTATGATGGTATCGTCACCATCGCCGCCGATGATGCTGTTGGCACTGTTGGTGCCGGTCAGTTTGTCATCGAAGCCGGAGCCAGTGAGATTTTCCACAGATGTGAAAGTATCGCCCGCCGCCTCGCCGGTGTTGGTTGCCGGGCTCAATAGGGCCGCGATGATGCCTGCGACCGCCGTCGCATAGGACGCGCGGTCGCTGCCTGCGCCGCCGGCAAGGTCATCAGCGCCGATTCCGCCGATTAGAAGGTCATTACCGTCGTTTCCGAATAGATTGTCGTCCCCGCTAAGGCCGGTGAGCGTATCATCGCCATCGCCCCCCAGGATACTGTTGGTGCCGTTGTTGCCCGTCAGCGTATCGTCGAAGGCCGAGCCAGTCAGGTTCTCGACGGAATTGTAGGTGTCACCGTCAGCATCACCGGTATTACCCGCAGGACTGGAGAGGCTTGCGATGACGGCCGCGGCCGCAGTCTCGTAGGATGCACGGTCGCTTCCTGCACCACCTGAGAGGTCATCCGCCCCTGCTCCGCCAAGCAGCACGTCATTTCCGTCGTTGCCGAACAGGTTGTCGCTCCCGTTCAAGCCGGCCATTCTGTCATCGCCGTTCCCGCCGAGCATGCTGTTGGTGCCGTTCGTACCGGTCAGCGTATCGTCGAAGGCCGAACCGGTAAGGTTCTCGATCGAATTGTAGGTATCGCCTGCCGCTTCACCGGCATTGCCCGCCGGGCTGGAGAGGTCGACGATGACGCCGGCTGCCGCGTTGGTATAAGTCACCCGATCGGAGCCGGTACCACCGGACAGATAGTCTCCGCCCCCGCCACCGTCCAGCAGGTCGTTGCCGCCCGTGCCGTAGAGTTCGTCCCGCACGGAAGTGCCGCGCATCAATTCATCGTCGTTGTCACCGAGGATGATCAGCCGGTCCGCCTCGCCGACGCTCGGATTGAAGTCTTGAATTTGGAACTGCGACAGGTCAACGGAGGTCGCGGTCAGCATCTCGACGCGGAACTTGTCCGGGCTTGCGTTGAGGCTGAAATCGACGACCAAATTGGCTGCGAGGCCCGCCCCGACCTGGTCGGCGCGGATCGTCACGCTGGTCGCCGTGTTCGGGAACAATATCTCGATCTCCTCGATCGAGGTCAGCGTCGTGTCGACGAGGCTGATGTCGCCGGTCGCCAGGATGCGGTCGCTGCCCGCACCGCCGTCGATCGAATCGCTGGTGAACGCATCCAGCGCGCCGCCCTGGAACGTGTCGTCGCCGTCATTGCCCGAAGCGACGTCGCGCAGGCTGTCGACCACAATGGTGTCACTTGCGCCATCGCTGTTCGAGAAGCGGGTGGCCTGCCGGATCGAGCCGACGACGTCGCCGGTGGTCGAATCGGTGTGGAACGTCCCGATCTGGCCGTTGTTCATGGCGGCGATCGTGATCTCCGATTCGTTGTCGAGCGAACCGCCGACCGTCGAAGTTGTAAGAGCCTCGCCGGTGTTCTGATCGACAAGCGTGACTCTCGTGTCGGTGTCGGGGAAGGTGTCGTTGGTGTAGCCGATGGAGATCATGCCGTTCGAAAGCACGGTGGCTGATGGCCCGGTGTCGTTCGAGGTATTCTGCGTGATGTCGTCCCAGTCGACGAATGTGCCGGCGGAGTCGAAGCGCGCGAGCGTGATGTCGATATCGGTACCGGACCAGCCATTATCTTCGTATGCGATAGCGAATCCGCCATTGTCGAGCGCAACCACACTGGCATTGCGGTTCACGGTACCGGCCGTGTCAAGCAGCGCCGGTGCCTTCCGCACGGTGCCGTCGGCGTTATAGACAGCATACCACATCTCGCTTTCAGAGCCGATGTTCCGGTGCCAGGCAACGGCGAAGCCACCGTCGACAAGTCCGGCGACGCTCGGGTTCTGATCATTCGCACCACTGCTGTCGACCGCGAAGTTCATGATCAGGTTGCCGGCGCTGTCGTAAATCCGGAGGTCGATGTCGTTGTCGGTTCCGCTGAAGAAATCCTGGATGGCGACGACGAAACCGCCGCCGGTCAGGGCCTCCACTTCCGGATCCAAGACATCGCCTCCGCTCTCGCCGATGCTGGTGTCGGCTCGCACGGTCGCACCCGTAGTCGTAACAATGCGGAATGACATGTCGGTGCCGATGTCCGAGAGTATGACGATGTTTCCATTGCTGAGCTGAGTCACAGCCGAGTCGACGCCGGTGATGACGGACGCGCTTCCCGCAATGTCTCCGTCAGCCTCGAAGGTCGTGAGGTCGGTGTGCCCTATATGATCGCCGACGACGGCGATACCGCCGTCGGAAAGGCTGGTGGCGTCAGCACGCCCCGTAATGGAGAAAGGATCGATGTTTTCGACGAAACTGAATGAAAAGCTTTTGGTGATGGCCATTTGTAACACTCCTGAACTGATATGATCGATCGGAATCGGATTGATTGCGGCAGAACTGCAGAGCAAATGACGGCGTTACGGTAGGCATCGCGAGCGTGGCATCTTAAACTATACACACGACAAACGCATGCATGTCGTGGCGCTACTTACCGGATATAGAGCATGACGCGAACACATGGGTGTCAACCGGGTGACATTGGGAGCTTCGAGTATGCCACCTAGCCCGCAACATCTTTTCCGGATGAGAAAGTGCGCCGCAAGAAAATTATAAACGTGTGTAAGTCCAAACTCAGGGTGCTTTATATCAAAGGTGATAGTCGTCCGGCAATAGAGATTTTCTAGTTAGAAATTGCGCCGTAACTCGCTCATTCCTTGTCTCTACTTGCATATTGTGCATCAAAGCAGAGGGCACTGTAAATTTAACCGACATCGGTCAAAAATGTTGTGCGCGGCTTCCACTTATGCGGTTTGCAGGCGTGCGATTTCGTTCCACATCTGCATGGTTTCGGTTGTCAGTTCGCGATGATGGTCTAATGAGGTCTTGTTGCTTAGAATGTTAAAAAGGTTGGCGACGGGTCATGCATTGAAACGAAACGCTGGCGAATTCGGGCTAACTTGAAGGAGCGCTTGATCAGCGTGGTTCCGAAACCCTGCCGCGTTGGGGCACAGGGCAAATCGGCAATTATCCGAACGTAACGGCTATGAATACGATCCGACATACGGTTGCATAAAGGACAGGAACGCTGATCGGTGGCTGCCCGCGCTGAAACAGTGATAACCCCGTCGCTCTCGTCGGAACGCTCAACAATCAATCCGGCCGGGATCAGGGACGACAGACGAAATTTGGTCGCCATGGTGCTGAATCCTTTTTGATAGCTGCACCAGTTTCGACCTCGAAATCATCAAATGTGAGTCAGACCCAATATTCCACACGATTGACAATCAGTAGCACTATGATCGTTTCCTACCGCAGAACAAGGTAGCCTTGGCAGCGAAAATCCTGAACCAAGTTTGGGAGGCGGCTTAGTCCTCACATAGGATGGTGGCTCTCGGCGGCCCCGCATCGGTTAAAGCGCCCGCCTGCCGCACCGCACCGGGAAACGACTCTCGCTATTGCGGCAGGCAGTGCTTTAGATGTTGGTTAACGCGGCCCGCGCTTAAATTTCGAACTGTGTGAGTAAAGGCAATGCCGGCGCCGTGCTGCTATCAGCTGGTGGCATTTTAGGCTTGCGGGGGGCGGGCTTACCTTTCTTGGCTTTCGGCGGCGGGCTGTCGAGCGCCGCCAGTTCGAGTTGCTCGACGCCCGTTAACAAGGTCTCGACAGCCGGCTGCGGTATTTCGGTTTTCGGAGATGTAGGTGCCGACACCGTCGCAGCCTGCACCGGTGGCACGACAAAGGTACGTGGTTTCGGGCTCGGGGATTTTGGGACTGCCCGTGGCTGTGGTACGTCGGGTTCAATATAGCGGGAATAGCGAATCATCGGCAGTGAGTCTCCATACTGTTCTCTATTAGTTCTCATTTGAAGAGGAATGTGTCAAAGCAAGAGATGCATCTCATCAGCGGGCCGCTAACCCTTTGAGTTAGGATGGAAGGTCAGACATCATGCGGCCTGGCCGATATCCAATCGCCATTGGCACCATCGTTTCGAAATTTTTCGATGCTGCCGCCCCCGGCATCGTGGTCGATCTGTTCAGCCGTCTCGGCAAAAACTGCACCTGAATAATGCCGGTAGCCCACAGACCAGCGCCAGGAGTGGTTCGAAAGCCAACTCGACCTCCATCCTGAGGTATCTTTCGACGGCGGAACGACTCGAATTATGCCAATTCGTCTAACAGTGTCTTGGCCCGTTTGACTCTCGGCGCAAAGAAGCCCTCGCTAAGACGATCATATACGGGCGCCAGGACCTCAACCGCCTCGTCGTGTTTTTGCACACGTCGCAATCGCTCAGCCAAGGACACAGCTGCAGATAGTTCCCAGTAAACGGCTTGCTGCGCACTAGCTTGCCCCATCGATTGGCGCAGGAGACTCTCGATCAACGCCGGATCATCGGAACCACGCAGGACGAGAAGTTCAGCTTCTACCCTGAGGATTTCAGGCACGAACCAGCGGTAGTCTGTCTCGACCGCAAAGCGCAGCGCCTTACCGATTTCCTCAAGGCTCTCGTCGACCCGACCGATCGCTCCTAATGCGGCGGCAAGCTCCGTCAAAAAAAAGGGATAGAACAGAAGATAAGTTGCTTGTTGCATTTCAGCGAGGCCGGCGCGAAGAGGAGCGATCCCTGCTTCAGGGTTGTCACCCCTCGCCGCCAGACTGCCCTTGACGCAGAGGCCAACTGCGTGGAACGGGCGCAACCCGTGTTTGTACGCGAGATGTACGAGTTCCTCGCCAAAGGATCTTGCCTTGTCGAACTCGCCAAGGCTCAACGCGACGAAGCCGGCCGCCCACGCAAGAGCCACGCACACTACGAACGGTTGATTTGTTTCGCGTGCCTCTTCGATCGCCCGGCCTGCCGTTCGGGAGGCTGTATCCAGAAAACCTTGCGACAGCAGATTGACCGTGTTGTGCGCCTTTGCCGACGTTCGCACATCGGCGCCCAGTCGCATCATATCGCGCCGCCGCCTTGCGCAGGGATATTGGTCAATCGCCCACTGCAACTGCTCATTTGCCTCGGCGTGCGATGCCAAATACGTTTGCGGTATTCCCACCAACCAAGCGGCAGTTGATCGAGATTGGAGGTCACGCCCTCTGGCAACTTCTTCATACTCCCGAGCAAAAGCGAGCGCATCCTTCAACGCCATGGAGCGAGCGGAAAAGAGCCAAAGGCCGCAGGTTGCGCGCTGCTGGTAGTCGAAATCCTGAAAGGTATGTGCGAGCGCCAGCCCACCCGTAAGCATCTGCCGCGCGCGCGGGCTCATCCCCTGAGTATAGATCAGAGCGTAGCCGAGGCTGCATCGCAAAACCATTTCCGTGCGGGTTCCAGTGGCGTCGCCGATTTGTCCGAGCGCCTTTTCGGCCCACTCGCCTGCCTCAGCGACCAGTGACACGGCAACCCAGAAATCGCTTGCAGTAGCTGCAAGCGCGACTCCGAGAGTAGCGTCTGTACCAGACGACAACGCCCAATTCAGTGCCGCACGAAGATTGCCAATCTCGCGGCGATACTCTTCGAGATCATCGATTGGCGGGTCGATCTCACTCTCCGGCGCGAACGGTGAGAACAAAATCAAGCAGAACTCCACGAGGTGGCGCATGGCCCTCCCATGTTCATCCGCATCCGCCAGCTTCTCAAGCGAGTACACTCGAACTGATTCCAGTAGTCGCCACCGTCGTGCCACCTCCGATCCGTCCAGCACCACCAGCGACTTGGAAACCAGGCTGGAAATACCGAGTGCGACACTCGTTTCCAGGTCATCTACCACCGCCGCGGCCGCCTCGATCGTAAATCCCGCTGGGAAGATCGAAAGATGCCGAAGAAGCCGCCGTTCTGTCTCGGGCAGTAGGTCGTAACTCCAATCCAGCGTCGCGCGTAGCGTCTGATGCCGCGGCAGGGCGGTGCGACGTCCGCCGGTAAGCAACGCAAAGCGATCATCGAGACGCCCTGCAACCTGCTGGATACCAAGCGTTGCTGCCCGAGCAGCAGCGAATTCTATGGCGAGTGGAATGCCGTCGAGTTGACGGCAGATCGAAGCAATCGCCGGAAGTTTATCATCCTGCGGTTCAAAATCTGCCCTCAGTGAATGCGTCCGCGCGACGAACAATTGGACGGCGCTGTGCTCCAAGGCATCCTGCGAGCCCTCCAGATCCTGTGCCGGCACCTCTAGTGACGGCACAGGATAAGCATACTCGCCATCGATGCGAAGGAGTTCCCGGCTGGTCGCCAGCACGCAGACATCCGGACACACGTGAACGATGTTTTCGGTAAGCGCCGCTGCAGCCTCGATGACGTGCTCGCAATTGTCGAGGATCAGCAGGGCCCTTCTGCCGCCGATCGCCCTCGCCACCAATTCCGGCGACAGCTTCTCGCCGTGTATTCGCAGACTAAGGACATGAGCGACTGTCGAAGAAACCAGATCGGGATCTGATAACGACACCAGCTCAATGAACAAGACATCACCCTGGAAGGTTGGAAACACCCTGCGGCCAACTTCAGATGCCAGCACTGTCTTTCCAATGCCGCCCGGGCCTGTCAGTGTCACCACACGATAGGCCGAGACAAGCTCGCTGAGTTGCTCGACTGCGGTCTCGCGCCCGACGAGCGGCGAGGCAGCCATCGGAATATTGGTCCTGAATGCAACCGCTGTAGACTGCGCCTGCTCGTGCAGATGGGGCTGCTCGGTAAAATTTTCTGGCCGGGCTGTCCAGTCGCCGAGCAGGCGGTAGCCGCGGCCGGCGATTGTCTTGAGGATATTTTTATCCTCGCCGAGTACCTTCCGGATCGCTGAAATATGGACCTGAATCGTGTTGTCCTCGACGACGAGACCGGGCCACACCCGCTTCATCAGATCGTCCTTCGTCACCAGTTCGCCGGGCGAATCCAACAGCGTCTCGATAATCTCGAAGGCACGGCTGCCGATCGGTACCACCGAGCCAAGCGCACGCAACTCCCGACGCGCGAGATCGATCTCCCAACCGCGGAACTCAAACACGCGTAGCTCGATCTGTCCCACGGCGATAACGTCTCAGTTGTTCTGACTGGAAATTTATAATTTAGGACTCACGCACACGCAATGGCCGCTTCTCCATCGAGCGCATTGAACGGTATCCGCCCCTTAGGCAAGCGATCAGATGGCTTCAGGATATTTCAGGTTTGCTCACAGAGCTTAAGTGGCGCCCCAATTGGACTGCGCCTACCATCTGTTCATTGGGAAAGCGGCCGCCGGCCATCGAAAATTCCAACGGAACTGCCTGAGAGTTGGCGGTTCAATACAGGAGGACGACATGTCATCAGTATCGCTTTCACCTCTACCGCACGGGCGACTACCGAAGGCGCCGCTCGGTGCCGCGGCCGTAGAGAAGAGTGTTCCGACGCAGCGAAACTTTATTGGGGCAAATAAGCCCAGTGCTGTCTCGGCGGGAATTCTTGCCGTCGCAATCATGAGTGCCAGTGCGGCCCCGGCGGCCGGCGCGGATTCGCACGCTACCGCACCCACTCAAATTGCTACAACCCAAGTGACGGCAAAAACTTCGCCACAAAGCGCAACGTCATCCGCAAATCAGGTTCTTGTGGAGCGCCGCACGCCTTCCTACTGGCGCGTAACATTCAACAATCCGCCATTCAACATTTTCGGCCCGGAAACCATCCCGCAGCTTAATACTGTGGTCACCGCGATCGAAAATGATCCGAACCTCAAGGTCGTCGTATTCGACAGCGCGGTTCCTGGGTTTTTTCTCACCCACTATGATTTCGTTCCTCCGCTCACAGATTCCACGGGCCTGCCATCCGGGCCGACTGGTCTTCATCCTCTGCCCGACATGCTGGTTCGGTTGTCTCGCGCACCGGTCGTGTCGATCAGTCTGATCCGTGGAAGAGCGACCGGTGTCGGGAGCGAACTTGCGCTGGCAAGCGACATGCGTTTCGCAAGCCGCGAAAAGGCCATCCTATCTCAGTGGGAAGTCGGCGCGGCGCTCGTGCCGGGTGGCGGACCGATGGCAAGGCTTCCAAGATTGATGGGCCGCGGGCGGGCACTCGAAATTCTGCTCGGCGCCGACGACATCGACGGCGATTTGGCCGAGAGATATGGCTACGTCAATCGCTCGCTGCCGGACGATCAGCTTGACGGGTTCGTGAATGCGCTCGCCATGCGCATCTCGAACTTTGACGGCAACGCGATTGCCGACACCAAGCGGCTGGTCGATTTCGCAAGCCTTCCCAGTGATCCGGAGATCGCCGCCGGATGGGATGCATTCATAACATCCGTTCAACGTCCTGAGGCGCAAGCCAAAATCACCCAACTTATGAAACTGGGTCTGCAAACCAACGGCGAGATCGAACGCAAACTTGGTCATTACACCGAGACCCTCACACAGGACTAATTCTCGCATCCTCGATCAAATCAATCGATGCGATCTGAATTAGCGCGCCTTCGACGCGCGCACATCAAACAGGAGAAGCCCCAATGAAGACCTCCAAAAACGGTATCGCTGTGATCACCGGCGCATCCGCCGGTATTGGAGCGATCTATGCCGATCGCCTGGCGCGTCGCGGCTACGACCTCATCCTAGTGGCACGCAACCAAAGCGCGTTGGACGATGTGGCCCACCGCCTGATCAGCGCAACGGGCCGTAACGTGCAAACCGTCGCGGCCGACCTCAACAACAAGATGGATCTCAAGCGAATCGAGACCCTGTTGTCCACCAATCCCGCCATCACCATGCTGGTCAACAACGCCGGCGTCGGCGCTCTGGTATCGCTGCTTGAATCAAACGTCGATGAGATGGAGGCGATGATCGCCTTGAACGTCATCGCGCTCACACGGCTTACATACGCTGTTGTTCCGGCTTTCGTGGCTAGTGGACGTGGCACAATTATCAACATTTCCTCGGCCGTCGCCATCGCGCCGGAGATTTTAAACGGCGTCTATGGCGGTACCAAGTCCTTTGTGCTGGCGTTCAGCCAATCACTTCACAAGGAGCTTTCCGACAGGAACGTCCGTATCCAAACCGTGCTACCCGGTGCCACCGCGACCAATTTCTGGGCCGCGGCCGGCGGCTCCGTTGAGCAACTGCCCAGCAAGATGGTCATGCAATCGGATGACCTCGTCGATGCAGCACTTGCCGGCTTGGACCAGGGTGAGCTGGTCACGATTCCATCGCTACCGGATGGGGCGGATTGGGACGCATACGAAGCGGCAAGGCAGAGATTGATCCCGAGCCTTTCCCTTAGCACCCCACCGGCTCGTTACCGCACCCCGGCCACCGTTTAGTGCCGATCCACAGCAACCAACCCAACATCAGAAGGGAAACGACAATGCCACAGATGGACCGTCAGCAAGAGAAAATATCCGAAACGGCAATCCGGACCGTGATCGCGCGACCTCTCGACATGAAGCTTGAGGTTGCCACCATCCCGGTTTCGGATGTGGAACGCGCCAAGACCTTCTACACGGGCCTTGGCTGGAGACTGGATGCCGATTTCACCGTCGGAGATTCGTTCAGGGTCGTACAGGTCACTCCCTCCGGCTCACCCAGTTCCGTGCACTTTGGAACGAACGCTACATCAGCTGAACCCGGTTCAGCTCAGGGCCTTTTCCTTATCGTCTCGGACATCGAGGCGACCCGTGCCGAGCTTATCGTCCGCGGCGTTGCTGTAAGCGACGTGTTTCACCGTACAGGTCCGGGAAAGCCTGCGATCAACGGCCTGGATCCGCAGCGGCGCAGCTATGGTTCGTTCGCCACATTCAGTGACCCGGACGGCAACTCCTGGCTCCTGCAGGAGGTGACCGACAGGCTGCCAGGACGCGTAGACACGGACATAACGACGTTCACTTCATCGATCGAGCTTGCGGCCGCGCTTCGACGCGCCGCCTCCGCACACGGTGAACACGAAAAGCGGAATGGTGATCAACACGATGCAAACTGGCCAGACTGGTATGCCACTTACATCGTGGCGGAACGGGCCGGCCAGCCCCTGCCGCTCTGAGACAGAGCTTGGGCAACCCGCCCTCGCCGCCCTATCGGCAACATCTGAAACCTAAAAAGGTAGAAACAAATGAACACTCACATGATCATCATCTCAGCCATTGCGCTGTCCATCATGCCGTTTTCGACGGTCCAGGCCCAGCAATTGCAGGTGCAGCGAACCGATCTCATCAAAAGCGACATCAGCGTCTCCGGAAAGGAAGTTGTCCAGGTCAGGGTCGACTTCGCGCCAGGCGTCTTCGCGGTCAGCCATAGGCATCCCGGAGAAGAAGTCGCGTATGTGATCGAGGGTATGCTTGAGTACGAGCTCGAGGGGCAAAAGCCCGTCACGCTCAGAGCAGGCCAGTCGCTCTTCATTCCTGCTGGAACACCGCATTCCGCCAGGAACGTCGGTGACGCCAAGGCTTCGGAACTTGCCACCTACATCGTCAGCAAGGGCGTCGCCCTCGTCGAACTGGTCAAATAGGCCCCAACCAAGGAAGGCAGTCATGACAGGACAAAATTCAAATCAAGCAGTGCAGATGTCCCGACGCTCTCTATTGGTCGGCAGTGCTGCGATCGGACTGTCCACGGCCATCCTCCCGCTGGTGGCAATCGCAGCTGACGCGGTCGATGCAGTTTCCGCCGCCGGGGCGATCCGGCCGTTCCGGGCTGACATTCCTGAGACCGTACTCATCGATTTGCGGCAGCGTCTTGCCGTGACCCGCTGGCCGGATGACGAAACGGTGAGCGACGGGTCTCAGGGCGTGCAATCGGCCCAATTGAGGGAGCTCGTCAATTATTGGCGGACGTCCTACGACTGGCGCAAGGCCGAAGAGAAGCTCAACGCGGCACCCCAGTTCCTGACCAACATCGATGGCCTGGACATCCATTTCATCCACGTTCGTTCAAAGCATGAAAACGCTCTGCCGCTTATCATGACACACGGGTGGCCAGGCTCGGTCTTCGAATTACTGAACGTCATAGGACCGCTCACAGATCCGACCGCCCATGGCGGTCAGGCAGAAGATGCGTTCCATTTGGTGCTCCCGTCGATCCCCGGCTTCGGTTTCTCGCAGAAACCGACCAGCACGGGCTGGAATCCTCAACGCATCGCCGCGGCATGGGACATGTTGATGAAGCGTCTCGGCTATAATCGCTATGTCTCCCAAGGCGGAGATTGGGGCGCGATCATCAGTGATGCCCTTGGCCGCCAAGCACCCGATGGTCTCTTGGGCATCCACGTCAACCGGGTCGAACGCGCGACAACGTTTCCCACCGCAGCAGCACAGGCGCTCATGAACGGCACACCAGCACCAGACACTCTCTCCCCGGAAGAAAAGATGGTCTTTGGAGAGGTTCGTGATTTCGTGAACAACGGCTTCGGCTACGCGGCCATCATGAATACCCGTCCCGAGACGATAGGTTACGGCCTCGCGGACTCACCTGTCGGCCTGGCGGCATGGCTATACGACAAGATCGCCGACTGGGTTTTTACGACCGGAGATCCGGAGACTGCTCTGGGTAAGGACGCAATACTCGACAATATCACGTTATACTGGCTGACGAATACCGGCCCTTCGAGCGGACGGATTTACTGGGAGAATGCCGCTTCCGGAGCGAAATTGACTCCCATCAATGTTCCCGTCGGGGTCACCATCTTTCCCGGCGAAGTCTACAAGCCACCGAAGAAATGGCTCTCCAAGGCCTACCCTCACCTCGTCTATTACAACCAGGTTTCCAAGGGCGGACACTTCGCAGCTTGGGAGGAACCCGAATTGTTTAGCCAAGAGATTAGAACCGCATTCAAGGCTATGCGGCCTTAAGCGCCCGCAATCGACCAGTACCGGAAGCGCAAACCATTGGGCACAAAATCCCAAGCTCTTTGCTGTGCTTCGCCCCGAACAAACGTGCATCGAACTGACGATGCACTCAACCTCCGTGAAAGGATCAGATCATGAGCACTGAACAGAAAATCGCCATCGTCACCGGCGCATCGCAAGGGATCGGCGCAGCCCTGGTGCGCGCCTACCGCGACCGGAACTACCGCGTCATCGCCACCTCCCGATCCGTCGAGGCCTATTCCGATGCTGATATTCTCGCAGTGGCCGGCGATATCAGCAAGCCCGAGACTGCCGAGCGCGTTGTGCGCAAAGCGCTAGAGCACTTCGGCCGTATCGACACGCTGGTGAACAATGCGGGTGTCTTCGTTGCCAAGCCGTTCATCGAGTTCACCCAGGAAGACTACGACAGAAACATGGGCGTCAACGTCGCCGGGTTCTTCCACATTACCCAGCGCGTCGCCGCCGAAATGCTGAAACAGGGCTGCGGCCATATCGTCACGATCACCACAAGCCTGGTCAATCAGCCAATTGCCGGTGTACCCGCAGCGCTTGCCTCCTTGACCAAGGGCGGCCTTAACGCCGTGACGAAAGAGCTCGCCATCGAATTCGCCAAAAGCGGTATTCGCGTCAACGCTGTCTCGCCGGGGATCATCAAGACGCCGATGAACCCACCGGAGACGCACGAGGCCCTAGCCGGCCTGCACCCCGTGGGGCGAATGGGCGAAATTCGCGATATCGTCGATGCGGTCCTCTATCTCGAGACTGCTGGCTTCGTCACCGGCGAAATTCTTCATGTCGATGGCGGCCAAAACGCCGGACGTTGGTAAGCACCAGATGCGGGTTCGGGATGGTGCCGAAACCAGCACATCAAGACCTTGCCCCCCAAAGGAGACTGCAATGCCTATCGTCACCGTACAGGTTACCCGCGAAGGAACCACACCCGACCGTAGTTCGATTTCCGTCGAAGAAAAGGCTGCCATCATCAAGGGGGTTAGTCAGGTGCTGCTCGACGTCCTCAATAAGCCGCTTGAATCGACCTATGTGGTGATTGAGGAGGTCGACCTTGACAACTGGGGTTGGGGCGGCCTTCCGACAGCGCAATATCGCAAGCTGCGCGCCGCCGCCAAGCCTTGAAACAGCTGTCCTGCGCGGAGCAGACACCTTCACTTGAAGAAACCGGGCTGTTGCTTCGAGCGCAAGGTCGGTGCGCCAGGACAGACAATGT
The DNA here is from genome assembly GCF_017873135.1 of Rhizobium herbae. Classification (GTDB taxonomy): domain Bacteria; phylum Pseudomonadota; class Alphaproteobacteria; order Rhizobiales; family Rhizobiaceae; genus Pararhizobium; species Pararhizobium herbae. Next base: position 54,863 of record NZ_JAGGJV010000015.1, read on the forward strand.
AGTGTGATAAGCTTGGTCTGTAGCGAGGAGCTGCGGTGAGACGCGTCCTCGAGGATTAACGTCTGGATAGTTCGGAGCACTGAGATGCAACGGTTCGATGCGATTTTCATTGGCGCTGGCCAGGCCGGCCCCTTCCTAGCAGCGCGAATGGCCGAACGCGGCATGAAGGTGGCGCTTATTGAACGAAAGTTCCTCGGCGGAACCTGTGTCAATGCCGGTTGCATGCCTACGAAAACGCTGGTTGCTAGCGCCCGAGCGGTATATATCAGCCGGCGCGGCTCCGAGTTGGGCGTTAAAATCGAGGGCGCAATCTCCGTCGATATGCAAGTCGTTCGACACCGCGCAAACAAGGTGACCATGGATGCTCGCAATGGACTGGCAGATTGGCTCGGCAACATGGATGGCGTCACCATTGTCTATGGCCATGCTCGGTTCAAGGCAGCCGACAGTATCAGCATCAACGGCGAGACCCTCACCGCCCCCCAGATATTCCTCAACGTCGGAGCTCGCCCGGTCATTCCAGACTTTCCCGGAATCAACGACGTCGACTATCTGACCAGCACTTCAATCCTCGACCTCGACACCCTGCCTCGCCACCTCGCTGTCATAGGCGGAAGCTATATTGGCCTGGAGTTCGCACAGATGTATCGACGGTTCGGCTCGGAAGTTACCGTGATCGAGCGCGCAACCCATGTGGCTTCGCGCGAGGATGAGGACACTTCCGAAGCCATTCGGGTAATCCTTGAGGCGGAGGGAATTCACGTCCGCACAGGAGCGGAAAACATCACGTTCGTGCGCGGCAGTGATGGGGTTCTGATATCCTTCGGTGATGCCGCCGTCAACGCCAGTCACGTTCTTGTTGCGACCGGACGTACGCCGAACACGGATGATCTGGGCCTTGACGTCGCCGGTGTCGCGGTAAATTCCCGTGGCTACATCGTCGTTGACGACAGGCTGGCGACCAACGTCGCGGGCATATGGGCGCTCGGCGACTGCAACGGGCGAGGAGCCTTTACGCACACGTCTTACAACGACTTCGAGATCGCTGCCGCAAACCTGCTCGATGGCGAAGACCGTAAGCTGTCGAGCCGGATTCCCGTATATGCCCTCTACATCGACCCACCCCTGGGTCGTGCCGGGATGACCGAAAGGGAGGCTTCCTCCTCAGGACGCAGGGTGCTTGTTTCTCGGCGACCGATGGCCGCAGTAGGACGGGCAAAGGAACGCGGTGAAACAAGGGGTTTCATGAAAGTATTGGCCGACGCAGATACCAAGGAAATCCTCGGAGCAGCGATTCTGGGCATAGAAGGCGATGAAGCCATACACGGGATCATCGACGCCATGAGCACCGGGACCCGCTACACCGATCTCCAGTGGTCTGTTCCGATCCATCCAACGGTATCGGAGCAAATCCCGGCGCTTCTGAGGGGTCTCGTTTGAAATCTTTTTTCTCTGGCTGGTCGTTTCCGCAGTCGGAGGTGGCCAGCCTTGCCGCCGCTGTTCGAAGGTTGAAACGGCCCCAACCGCGGTGGGAAGAGCGTTAGGCTTTGAGAAAGGCGCATATCTGCGTTGTATCGTGTCACCTAAACAAGCGTTAACGGTGAGTGAAGCCGGAGAACGGGCGGGTCGCTGGTTGGCGAGCGCGGCGGACGTGGTCCGCCAGAGCGCCGCCAGCACAGGTTATTGAAATGACGCGCGGATCTCTTGAACGATTTGCTCGGCATCCTGGAGATGTGGGTAGTATCCCATGACAGGCAGGAGCCTCAGTTCGGCGTTGATCGTTTTGGCGAATTCAATTCCCATCGCCTTCTTGATGTAGATATCCACCCCAAATCACTTTACCACCCCAAATCACTTTCACGCGGGTTTTGAGGTTGGCCAGGTTCGCCTCAAAATAATCTTGGTCTCGCGTGAAATTGGAGTACTGGTAGAAGGCGTCGGCGGAGGTCATTCCACCCGGATACATGTCTGCCTTGTGCAGGAGACACGTCGAACTGGCCTTCTTTAGGAAGGCCTCGCCTGTAGGCGTTCTCAAGGATGTCGTCACGGTTCTTGTTCAGGTAAGCGCGGGTTTGATCCGCCGAAGCTTGCGACTTCAGATTTTGCAGACTTTCATACATATATTGCAGCCTGTTGAAAGGAGCGAAGTCGCCAAAAATGATCGTTCGCGCGATAGCGCGATTTTCTAGAGCCAGGAGCAATACTGGTAGAGCTCCAATATCTGTCGCGTAGATCGTGAGCTCGTCCGTCCGAATTTCCGCCTTATCTGCACATTCCTGTAGAATTCGAGCGTACTCTTTTGGCGCATAAGAAAATTTCCCGGCCGGGGGTCTCGTTGAAAGACCGTACCCCGGGCCAGTCGATCGCATGGACTTTATAGTCTTTGCCGAGCTTCAACGAAATATCCGTCCAAGCGCACATGATCTCAGGAAAACCATGCAGCAAGAGCACGGTCACCTTCGGTTTGGAGTTGTGAACGACCATTCTTCTAAGGGTGACGTCACGATCGACGGCGGTGTATCCAACCTCCACATTCTGAGCGCGGTCTGCAGGGATGTCTGTACACCCCCAAGCGATGGAAGAACTCAGGATGAAGGCGGTCAGTGCGGCCAGCGATAGTTTTGACATGAGCGATACCTCGATAACCTAGTAGCGGTTCACTTGATCAGGCGCTCGACCTGGGCTTGTACGCGCGGGCCGATCAGTAGGATCGCGGGGATGACGATCACGTAGCCAATGCCCCATGAACGCAGCCACGCGAGGGCGAATTTTTCAGAGAAACCCAGATTTAATGCGAGGATGACGAACGAGATCATCCCTGTCGTCACGACGCCCATCAAAAGCGCGAACGCAATTTTTCGTTTCAATTGTGTGCTCATTGAATTCTCCATGACTTAGATCTGTTGAAAGGACTGGCAGTGCCATCGATCAGAGCATGACGAGGTGGATTCACCTCCGGTGTCGGCGGTCGCCGAAAACCGATCTCAATATAGATAGCGGTCGATAGCCGCATTAAGCTGGTGTGACGTATCCCGGGTATGTCAGAGTTCGCCAGTTATGTAACACATTGTAGGCCGCCAAGGCCCAAGGCCGGGCGGCACAGACAGCATGGCCTTCTCGCGGTGAAGCTCCGGGAATGCTTTTGGGCCGCTTGGCGCAATTCAACGCGGAGGGAAGCTGCCGGGCGGGCCGCGAGGGCGCGCGCGCTACGCGCCCATCAAAAATCCTATTGCGTGAACCCTGCTAACTTACAGTTCGTGGATCATCTTGAAGTCCGCAAGGTGCACGCTTTACCCATGCTCTTGATGAGATTCGAATTCGCCACCAACACACAAAACTGATCTACAAAACAATGGGCTCTTAGCGCCCGTTGGAGCCAAGTTGTTGTTAAAGGGCTTACATAGCCTTCAAGGCTTAAGGCGGTATGTGCCTGGTCCTAATCCAACGGCGAACGTGCGCAGTTTGCCGCAACCTCTATCCGCAGGGCTGCAGCTCCTAAATCCAAGTGAGGTTGCCAGAGACACGACACGAGAGCGGCCGAGGCCCTAAAAGCTATGTCAAAATAAGGGTGGCAAAGTATTGCGCGTTCCCGGAGAAAACTTGTGCAGTATCGTCTCCAGCATGGCGTTCCACCGATTTCCGAAAGGCAACCGCGAACTGGACCGGAGCGGCGTAGTAGAGGCGGAGCCCCCAGCCGGAACTGTGCGGAAAGATCAGCTAGCCGGGTCTTTATCTAACCTCACGATAGCCTGCATCTTCTTAGCCGAGGTGAGCGGCGTCGAAATATGGAACCGCTGGATCTTCTCGGCCGGTATGCCCAATGCGATCAAATCCACCGTTGGGTCGCGAAGGATTCCAGTGCTCACCGTCAGGATGTCGCGGTTATTTATCTCGACATTTCCAACGTCCCACTGCGGGTAACTTGCAGCTGGGTGGAGGCGGTCAGAGATGAGATGAACACGACGGGCCTGATGATGCCGCCGCTCTCTGTGATCCGAGCTCGAAATCGATGCTCGACCTTCTTCTCAAGGCCGATCCCACCGCATTGGGCGCTGCGGCTCCACTCAAGGACGAAGCCGACAAGTCCTGGTGAAAAAGGGGGGCGACTGTTTCGGCAGTCACTCCCTCTCCGGTTTCCGGTCTTTCTACCCATGAAGACCAACGGCTGTGACGACAGCGACAAAAGGCGATGGTTCCGGCGAGAACACGTCATAGACGCAAGGCGCTGCAAAGACGGCAAGCGCCAGCATGCCAACGATCAGGCGTTTCATCGTACACTCCATGGATTTACGGGACTGCTCAGGCAAGCTTCAGCTCGACCGCGATATTGCCGCGTGTCGCCTTCGAATAGGGACACGTCTGGTGGGCTTCGTCGACCAGCACGCGCGCCAGTTCCGGATCAATGCCCGGCAGGCTGATGTTCAAGCGCGCCTGCAGGCCATAGGAGTCTGCGGTCATGCCGAGATCAACTTCCGCGTCGATGGCGGTCTCGGCCGGTAACCGGATCTTGCGCTTGGCAGCAGCAAGACCGAGGGCGCCTATGAAGCAGGCGGACCAGCCGGCGGCAAAGAGCTGCTCGGGATTGGTGCCGAGCTTGCCGCTGCCCGGAGGCGAAAGCTTGACGTCAAGCTGCGCATCGTCGCTGCGCGCCGCGCCGTCGCGCCCGCCGGTGGTATAGGTCTTGCCGGTATAGAGGACCTTCTCGATCTTCGTCATGGAACACTCCTTCGTTCTGTCGCATAGAGCGACGTTGTTGATAGGAGTGTTTTGCAGCCTCGATGTATCCGGCATGTTTTCGGAAAGGTCGGAATTGTATCAGACCGTAGCGGCTGCGCGCCAAGCTACCTTTTCATACAAATGCCCACGAAACCGGCATTCTTCAAGGCAGCGATATCTCCGCGGCAAGTCCTCCACCGGGGCGATTGTAGATCCGCAATGCACCGCCAACCGAGACGGAAAGCTGTTGGGCGATGGCCAGTCCAAGCCCTGTGCCCCCTGTGTCGCGATTGCGTGAAGTCTCGAGCCGGTAGAACGGCTGCATGGCGGCCTCCAGCTTGTCGTCCGGAATACCTGGCCCACGGTCGGTCACCGTAATGATGGTATTTCCCTCGGCCGTCCGTTCGACGCTGATCTCGGCAGCACCCGCAAACTTGAGGGCATTGTCGATGAAGTTGGTCAGGATACGCCGCAACGCATGCGGTTTCGTCACGGCCGTGCCGTGGACGACGCCTGCAACCGCGACCGCCTTGCCGGTGTCCTGATAATCGTAGGCAATACTGTCGATGAAGGAAGCAAGATCGATACGAGACGTGTTTTCGCCATTGCCGTGCGAACTCCGCGCATAGGCGATACCGTCCTGCACCAGCCGCCCGATCTCGCGCAGATCGCTGATCAGCTTTTCTTTTTCGGGGCTATCGTCCGCCATGTCGGCGCGCAGCCGCATGCGCGTGATCGGCGTCTGCAGGTCATGCGAGATCGCCGCGAGAATCTGCACCCGTTCTTCCAGGTAATGGGCGATACGGTCGCGCATGGCGTTGAAGGCACGTGCCGCATTGGCGACCTCGCCCGGTCCACCCTCGTTCAATGGGGAGCCTTTCTTGCTGGGATCGAGCGCATCGGCGGCGGCGGCGAGATCGCCAAGCGGACGAACCGCCTGACGCACCGCAAACCAGGTGCAGAAGATGAGCAAAGCCATCTGTGCGGCAAAGATATAAGGCAGCCATGCGGCCAAGGGCATCACTCCGCGCGGCGTCACGTCGATCGTGAGCGGTGAACCGTCCGAAAGCGTCAGATGCCCCTGCAGCCGCATGCCGTCACCGGGAATGGCTTCGACGTGGATCGGAAACTTGTTGCCGGCCGCCTGCCCGATCCGGTCTGCGATCTCGGCGCCACGGCCCGACAAATCCGGAACACCGGGAAGTCCCGGCCCCAGAACAAGGCGGTAGCTGCCACGGCTCAGGCGATCCAGCCATTCGGCCCGCTCGTTGGCCGGAAGCCGGTCGAGAACTGCGATCGACGTTGCCAGATCGCTTTCCAATGTCCCGAGCATGACTGCCTTGGCCGACATATAGCGTTCGGCAAAAAGAATGCTGAAGGACAGGCCATAGGCAACCGCCAATCCGGTAAACAGGATGACAAACAGGCGTGAGCGTAGCGTGCTTGGCCACCAGCCGAAACGGGACTTGCCGCCCTCACTCATGTCCTGGACACCGAAATCTCGACCGGTACGGAGAACACATAGCCTTCGGCCCGCACCGTCTTGATGTAGGTCGGCTCGCGTGCATCGTCGCCGAGCCGCTGGCGCAGACGGCTTACCAGAAGGTCGATCGAGCGGTCGAACAGTTCGGCATCGCGGCCCTGCGTGAGGTTAAGGATCTGATCTCGGTTCAGCACACGTTGGGGATGATCGATGAAAACCCGCAGCAGCCGATATTCCGCACCGCTCAGCGCGATCTCCGTCCCGTCCCTGTCAAGAAGATGCCGGCCAACGGTGTCGAGCCGCCAGTCGCCGAACGTCAGCAGTTGCCCTGCCTCGCTGATCTGAAGGTTGGGCGGCAGCATTCGCGTGCGCCGCAGCACCGCCTTGATCCGGGCGAGAAGCTCTCTTGCCGCGAAGGGCTTCGGCAGATAGTCGTCCGCGCCCATTTCGAGCCCGATGATACGGTCCATCTCGTCGTCACGTGCCGTCAGCATGATGACCGGCGTCGCCTTGTGCTTGCCGGCGCGAAGCTCGCGGCACAGCACGAGCCCGTCATCGCCCGGCATCATCACGTCGAGCACGATTAGATCGACTGTGCTCGTCTCCAGGAAACTTCGCATCTGACGGCCGTCGGCGGCAACCGTCGTCCGAAGGCCGTTCTTCTTCAGATAGCTCGATATCAGCTCGCGAATTTCACGGTCGTCATCGACGATCAGGATGTGGTCGACATGCTCCATCTTTGGTCTTTCAAACATCAAACTCAGCGGTACTTCCGGCGACATTAGTTCCGTGTCAGCTGCCGCGAGTAAAGGGGTTTTCTAGCGGCAGCCTGACGGTTCAGAATTTCGCCACATCAAGGATGGCCTGGGCAAACGCCTGCGGCGCCTCCTGCGGCAAATTATGCCCGATACCGCCCGTTATATTTCGATGCTCATATTTTCCGGAGAACCTCTTCGCATAGGAGGATGGCTGCGGATGCGGCGCGGCGTTTTCATCGCCTTCCATGGTGATCGTCGGAACAGTGATGATCGGCCCCATCGCCAGCTGTTTCTCGTAGGCATCGTATTTCGCTTCGCCTTCGGCGAGACCGAGCCGCCAGCGATAATTATGAATGGTGATGTCCACGTGGTCCGGATTATCGAATGCGGCAGCCGAACGATCAAAGGTCGCATCGTCGAATTTCCATGTTGGCGAGGCCGTTTGCCAGATCAGCTTCGCAAACTCGTGCGTGTTGGCGGCATAGCCGAGCCGGCCGCGCTCGGTGGCGAAATAGAACTGGTACCACCAGGAGAGCTCTGCCTTCGGGGCTAAAGGCTTCTGGTTGATGTCCTGGCTGCCGATCAGATAGCCGCTGACGGAAACCATCGCCTTGCAGCGCTCGGGCCAAAGAGCCGCCATGATGTTGACGGTGCGCGCACCCCAGTCGTATCCGCCAAGGATCGCCTTTTCGATGCCGAGTGCATCCATGAAAGCGATCATGTCGGCCGCCATTGCCGCCTGCTGGCCGTTTCGCGGCGTCTCGTCGACAAGGAAGCGCGTCGTGCCGTACCCGCGCAGGTAGGGAATGATGACGCGGTAGCCTGCATCGGCCAGGATCGGTGCGACATCGACATAGCTGTAGATGTCGTATGGCCAGCCGTGAACCAGCAGGACGACGGGACCATCCGCTGGGCCGGCTTCTGCGTATCCGATATCCAGCACGCCTGCCTTGATCTGCTTCAGCGCTGCGAAGGAGGTGCGCGCTACCGCGTTGGCAGAACCCGACGGTGCGCCGGACGACTGGGCATTGGCTATCGCGGCCATGCCGAATTCGGCGGCAGCCACAGTCATTGCGGCGATACCGAAGAAGCGCCGGCGCTGGTGGTTGAATTCAGGGGACATCGTTCTCTCCATCTCGAATGATCGTGATTGGAAGAAAGCCGGTCGGATGTATCCCCCATGTGTCCCGTCACGCCCGGAATTGAATACGGATGTAGCATCGGGCGTCCTCGATACGTTCTGATACAATTCGCCCCGCCTCATCCAAGCGGCCGCCGATGATTTGTGTCTCTCTGTCGTGAGCCCGGCAGTTTGCTACACAGCGGTACACTTCTCATTGAAGCCGGACACATCCGGGATACGTCGCACCGACCAGATTGGCTCCGTTGCTGGTCGTGCCCATCGCCGTCCAGAACCCGATCAACCGGTTTCAAGGAAACGACGATGACTCTTCTCATCATTGCCTATTTCGGGGGAGCGCTGACAATCCTCAGCCCATGCATCCTTCCCATTCTCCCCTTCGTTTTTGCCCGTGCGGGGCAGCCTTTTATCCGCAGCACGCTGCCCATGCTGATCGGCATGAGTGTCACTTTCGCACTGGTCGCTACGCTTGCAGCGGTCGGTGGCAGTTGGGCGGTCCATGCCAATGAATATGGTCGCCTCGCCGCCCTCTTGCTGCTCGCACTCTTCGGGGTCAGCCTTTTGTCGCCACGCGTTGCAAGCGTCATCACCCAGCCGGTCGTTGACTTCGGCAATAGACTGCTGAACGCGTCGGGCAAACCCGGCTCCGGACCGACTGCCGCAAATTCCTCCATCCTCGGCGTTGCGACCGGGCTGCTGTGGGCACCCTGCGCCGGGCCGATCCTCGGCCTCGTGCTGACGGGTGCGGCATTGCAAGGCGCCAATCTCCAGACAACTTTTCTGCTAGTCGCCTATGCCGCAGGTGCCGCGACATCGCTTGCCATCGCCCTTCTTGTCGGGGGTAAGATCTTTGCCGGCATGAATCGGTCGCTCGGCGTCAGCGAGCGTATTCGCCAGGTGCTGGGTGCTGCGGTACTGGCCGGTGTTGCCGTCATTGCCCTTGGCCTGGACACTGGCCTCTTGGCACGGCTTTCCTATGCGAGCACGGCCGCCTTCGAACAGACCGTGCTTGACCAACTACACGACAAGCCTGAAATCCAAACTTCATCCGAGGTTGCCAGCAACGGCACAGTGTCTGCTGTCGTCGATACAACACAGCCGTTCCGCAGCAATTTGCCTATCGAAGGCGCAGCACCATCGTTGAATGGCGCCGTCGAATGGCTGAACTCGCCGCCGCTGACGACAGAAGAGCTTCGCGGCAAGGTAGTCCTCATCGATTTCTGGACCTATTCCTGCATCAACTGCATTCGAACCGTCCCCTATGTCCGCGCCTGGGCCGAAAAGTACAAAGACCAGGGCCTGGTTGTCATCGGCGTGCATGCCCCGGAATTCGCCTTCGAAAAGAAGATCGACAATGTCAAAAAGGCGGTCGATGACTTCGAGATCGGCTATCCGGTTGCGATCGACAACGACTACAAGATCTGGCGCGCCTTCGAAAACAGCTACTGGCCGGCACACTACCTGATCGATGCCAAGGGTCAGATCCGCTACCATCATTTCGGTGAAGGCAACTATCGCCAGACCGAGCAGGCAATCCAGGACCTTTTACGCGAAGCCGGCAGCGAGATGGGCTCGACTGCACCAGTGACGCCAGACGCCAAAGGTGCCGAGGCAAGCCCCGACCTCAAGAACGTCCGTTCCGGCGAAACCTATCTCGGCTACAAACGCGCCGCCAGCTTCGTCTCTCCGGAAGGCCTGCATGCTGATGCCGCCAATGCGTATTCCATCGACGAACCGGGCCTGAATGAATGGGGCCTCTCCGGAACATGGACAGTCGGCGCTGAACAGGCCGTGCTGGACCAGGCGGATGGCAGCATTGTCTACCGTTTCAGTGCTCGCGACCTGCATCTGGTCCTTGGACCCAGCGCCGCCGGCAAACCTATCCGCTTCCAGGTGACGATCGACGGCAAGCCTCCCGGAACCAGCCATGGCGCCGATACCGATGCTGACGGCTACGGCACGGTGACCTCAACAAAACTCTACCAGCTCGTCCGCCAGTCCGGCGACGTGGAGGAACGAACGTTCGAAATCCGTTTCCTCGATCCCGACGTCGAAGCCTACGCCTTCACCTTCGGCTGAAACCTCATCTCCCTTACCCCAACCACCCACAAACGACAGGAGTCAAACCCATGAACCGTCACTACATCTCGACCCTCGCTCTCGCCTTCGCCACGAGCGTGATTGCCTTCGCCGCACAGGCCGCCGAAGTCAAAAATATCGTCATCGTCCATGGCGCACTTGCCGATGGTTCGGGCTGGCGCAAGGCATCGGATATCCTCGTTCAACGCGGCTTCAACGTCACGATCGTACAAGAGCCGATCACGTCGCTTGCCGACGATATCGCAGCCACCAATCGCGTGCTCGACCTACAGGACGGCCCGACGCTTCTCGTCGGTCACAGCTATGGCGGCATGGTGATCACCGAAGCTGGCCATAGCCCTGTTGTCGCGGGCCTCGTCTACGTGGCAGCTTTCCAGCCGGACAAGGGGGAAAGCCTGCTCAGCCTCGCAAGCTCAAAGCCGGCTGGCGGCATGAATATCCGCGAAACGAAGGACGGGAAATATCTCTATCTCGACCCCGCCGCCTTCGCGAACGACTTCGCCGCGGACCTGCCGAAAGACGACGCGGCGTTTCTGGCAAAGTCGCAGGTCTTCGCCTCGAAGGACGCTTTCACCGCAAAGATCGGCGATCCCGCCTGGAAGACGAAGCAGAGCTGGTCAATTGTTGCAACCGAAGACCGCTCGATCAATCCCGAACTGGAACGTGAGATGGCCAAGCGCGCCGGCAGCGTTGTGACCGAGATCAAGGCAAGCCACGCCGTCTTCGCGTCGCAAGCTGAGAAAGTTGCCGACGTCATCGAGACAGCGGCGCAGCACGTTGGCACAGAGAGCAAGTAAGCGCCTCTGCCGCGTTCACGATTTCCTCCCATTCTTTATTCCTTCTTCAACCATCCCGAAAGGACACAGTCATGAAACCGATCAACGCATTTGCCGCAGCCCTCCTGTTTCTCATGAGCGCGATGACGTCGTTGCAGGCGTTCGCCGATGAACCACTGCGACGGACGGATCTCATTAGGAGCGATCTCAACGTGGCCGGCCACGAAGTCGTCCAGGTCCGTGTCGATTTTCTCCCGGGTGTTCTGGCCGTCAGGCATTCCCACCCTGGTGAAGAGATCGCCTATGTGATCGAAGGGACGCTCGAGTATAAATTGGACGGACGCGAGCCGGTCACGCTTTCCGCCGGTCAATCACTCTTCATTCCCACAGGTGTTGTTCACTCGGCGGAAAATGTAGGCCCCGGCAAAGCCTCGGAGCTTGCCACCTATATCGTCCGGAAAGGCCAGGCCCTGGTCGTACCCTCAAAATAACAAATCGGCAGGCAACAGGCGCAGGGAGCGGTGGCGCTGCCTGCGCCTGTTGGCACCGTCCAGGACACGACAGCAATCGCCACTTGGCATCGCCAGAACACATTCGCCAAAAATTTCGTCTGGATCGATAGGACGAGATTTGCCTTAGCGAGGCCGTATCGCGCTTAAGGCGCGTCGCAAGCACATTCGATCAAGCAACAAGTCGACCCCTGACCCTACAGTCGCATGATCCGAATCCCCGAGAGAGCCGCAGTGTTCACTGTGCCGCAGACCTCATCGAAAAGGCTTTTGCGACTGATGCGGGGAGCGGGCTCAGAATCGCGATGCTACGCTCTGATACACTTCCGGCAATTTTCAAAACATGCTGGATACCTCCGCCTTCTAGCCTGCTCTGCGTCACCAACAGGCAAAACAACGGAGAGTACCTATGCCTAGAACTGAAAACGCCTCCACTATTCGGGTGCATTTTGCTGGCCGCCTGATCGCAGTTGCGGTTGGCTCCCTCATGCTCGTTCCCGCGGGATACATCCTGCCGGCGATCGCCGCCGATACCATTTCGGCCACGTCGGCGAAAAGCACCAGTTCGGACGAGAGTATCCGTCCATTCCACATCAACGTCCCACAATCCCAACTCGACGACTTACGCAAGCGCATTTCCGAGACACGCTGGCCCGACAAGGAAACCGTCGATGATACCTCGCAGGGTATTCAACTGGCGCAAGTTCAGGAATTGGTTCGCTATTGGGGCACTGATTACAACTGGCGTAAAGCCGAGACGCAGCTCAATTCATTGCCGGAATTCATCACCACGATCGATGGGGTTGAGATCCAGTTCATCCATGTCCGCTCCCGTCATCCCAACGCCCTACCCGTGGTTCTCACTCACGGTTGGCCGGGTTCAACATTCGAGTTCATTAAGTCCATCGGCCCTCTTACCGACCCCACAGCTTACGGCGGCCGCCCCGAGGATGCGTTTGATGTTGTCATCCCTTCCATCCCCGGCTACGGCTTTTCCGGGAAGCCGACGGATTTGGGCTGGGGTCCTGATCGCACTGCACGAGCTTGGGACACCCTCATGAAAAGGCTCGGATATGAGCACTACGTTTCCCAGGGTGGGGATCACGGCTCGGTAGTGTCCGATGCGCTGGCTCGCCAAGCACCAAAGGGTTTGCGTGCGATACATCTCAATATGCCCGCGACGGTTCCAGGCGAACTGACCAGAGCTATCAACAGCGGCGACCCCGCTCCGCCTGACCTCACGACACACGAACGCGAAGCCTTCCAGTCGCTCAGCACATTTTTTGGACGCAATGCCGCGTACGGTGCGATGATGGTGACCCGCCCGCAGACCATCGGCTACTCGCTTTCAGACTCCCCTGCGGGTCTTGCCGCGTGGATGTACGAAAAATTTGCCCAATGGAGCGACAGTGACGGCGTCCCTGAGCGTGTCCTATCGAAGGACGAGATGCTCAATGACATCACCTTGTACTGGCTGACGAACACTGGAGCATCGTCCTCACGCTTCTATTGGGAAAACAACAACAACAACTTCAGTGCCGATGCGCAAAAAACCAAAGAAATCAAGATACCGGTCGCCATTTCGGTATTTCCTAAGGAAATCTACAAAGCACCTGAAAGCTGGAGCAAGCAAGCATACCCGACTTTGTACTACTACAATCAGGTAGCGAAAGGTGGACACTTTGCTGCGTGGGAGCAGCCCCAGCTCTTTGCGGAAGAGTTGCGCGCAGCGTTCAAGCCTGTCCGATAATAACGGCTAACACGCGTTGATCGCGGCCCTAAGTTTGGGCCGCGATTATACGTAATGCTCATTCGGATTCTTCGAGCTGCCGCGCCGCACCTCAACCAATGCGTTTATTGTGATATTTTCTGGGGTTGATGAATCTTCCGGTCTAGGAGCGGCAATCGAACTTGATGGGCATAACCCTCAACGGCAGCAACATACCGGTGATCACGGACAGAAGTAGCCGTCTTGCCTGCCATGCGGCCTCGCGTAAGCGCGGTCCGGCTATATTCATCGCCTTGATGAGGATCGAACCTTCGATGCGAGTTGCTTTTATCTCTTCGTATCAGCTTCTTAGGTTTTTTAGTGTGTCGTAAGGCACTGTTGTTTGAGGCTCTTTCCGGGCGCTGGCTTCCCTAGATGACAAGATCTAACCGAGCCGATGTACGCTCGGCTTGAAACTCGCTCCGGCTATCCTTGCCATGTGCAAACAGACGAACGACAAGGGCCTGACCACCTACATGAAAGCCTGAGTAATCATCATACTGACCAATATTTAGGTATAAAAACTGGTCAGTACGCGCGTATCGGTTGTCAGTGACCAAAGTTTGTATATAATCTTCGGTCAGAAGGTAGGACAGCTATGCCGGATCCCACATCGGACACTCTCGAACGCATTCACCAAAGGATTGCCGGCGCGGCGCCTTCGGGCGTTTGGTCGCGCGCCGATTTCCTCGATATCGCAACACCGAACGCCGTCGAAAAGGCGCTGCAGAGACTGACCAACCGCGGGGACATCCGACGCCCACATCGTGGTCTCTATGACAAGCCGAGTATCAGCCAGTTGACCGGCAAGATGGTGTTTCCGCCACGCGCCTCATTCATCGATGCGATCGCACGGCGCGACAAGCTTCGTATTTGCGTCGATGGCATGACGGCCGCCAACGATCTTGGCCTGACGACGGCAGTTCCGGCCCGTTCCACGGTCTACGCGGACACATACCCCCGAACCATCGAGATCGAGGCCAATGCCGGCGACGCCAAGGCCACAAAACCGGTCATCTACATCTTGGACTTCAAGCGCATTTCGGCCAAGACTGCTTTTTGGGCCGGCCGGCCGGCTATGCGGGTGATCCAGGCCCTCCACTGGTTTCGCGATGAGCGATCCAATCTGGAGGCCGTTGTCGATGGCATCGTCCGTTATCTGGCACGAAGCCCGCACAGGCAGGTGATTGTCCAGGATCTGCGCAAAAACATCCAGGCCCTCCCTGCCTGGATGTACCAGGCGATAGAAACGATAACACGCGACCCGCCGCCTCCGGAGGAAGAAGACACCCCAACGGACCAGGATGGGAAGGATGAACATGCGCCAGAGCTTCATTGACGTCCTTCGCTCAAACGCCGACGAGCAGAGAGCGCTGTTCTCCGCCTCTGCGTCCAATCTTGAGACGCGGGCCGAGAACATCGAGAAGGATCTCTATGTCTGCTGGGCACTCGACTTCCTGTTCAACCGACGGAAGGACGATTCAATCGGTCTTTATTTCAAGGGCGGCACCAGCCTCAGCAAGGCCTATGGCCTGATCCAGCGTTTCTCCGAGGACATCGACATCGGCATCTACAAGGCGGACCTGAATGTCCCGCTCGAGGCCGACATTGCGGCGCTCCCCTCCGTCACTCAGCAACAGAAGGCACTGGCGGAGCAGGTGGACGAAGCGGCGCGGCACTATATGTCCGGCCCGCTTAAGAGCTTGCTTGACGATGAAATCGCTGCGATCGAAGGAGAGACCGGACAAACGGGACATTTCTCGCTCGGCTTCGGGTACGATTCCTACCGGAAGAAGGAAGCACTCGACATACTGGTGCTGGGATACAGGAGTGTCTTTGACACGAGCGGCGGCTATGTCGAGGCGGCGGTGCGCATCGAAGGCGGAGCACGCCCGGATCCTGTGCCAGCCGAGACGCGACAGATTATCCCCTACATCGCATCCGAAATGCCAGCCGGTTCGGATCTCACGGTCTACAATGTGATGACTGTCAAACCGGAACGGACCTTCTGGGAAAAGGTCCTCATTCTTCATGCCATGACGGAAATGACCGAGAAGCGAAACACGGACCACAATGCGGAAGGAAAGGTCCCCGATCTCAATCGATATTCGCGACACTATTACGATGTTCACCAGATTTGGAACCACCCCGACTACGGGAAGGGGACCGCATCCATGCTCGATCTTGCCGAAGCGTGCCGGCGGCACAAGGAACTGATGTTCCGCGCGCCAGACCATCGTTATGATCGGGCAGTACCCGGCAGTTTCCGGCTGGTGCCGACGGCCGATATGCGCAAGAAACTGGCGACCGACTATGACAGAATGTCGGTGATGATCTTTGCGACACCGCCGGAATTCGAGGCCCTCATGAAAAGCATCGCGGATCTGGAACGTTACCTCAACAAGGAGCGATGATCGCTGGCTTGATCCCGCAGATCGAGGCAAGTGCGCGATAGCACGACCCGATTTCCGTCACGATAATCCTGCTTGCCACCGGCAGAGCGAGCCGCATGAATTTCTTGGGCAGAGGCTCTTGGCTTCGGCATGACCTGTGGCGGCAGGGATGCAAAGTTGCATACCGTCGGACGCCTCGCAAAGAGCATATCGGAGAAGCGAGTATAGCGTTGGCATTGCCACGGTTCGGGAATTCGCGCATGCAACTTCGGCTCCCGGCGCAGCCGCAGGAGATTCAGCATCGCGCCGGCGGCACGGCGGAAATCAGAACCGACTGCGCCCGAAGTTGTATTCCAATTGCTGAAAGTTCCGGCTTTGAACTTTCAGCGTCTCAATGTGTAGGTCGGGAATTTATACCGAGCCCGACACTATGCCGAGCTCATTTCCTAAAGCTCAAGATGTTCGTTCGCCCAGTATCGAAAGCCCGGCATAGTTTGAATGCCTTGGAAGAACGGGGGTTAGCTCACGGCAGTCATGGGGTAGAGCGCGAACGGGAAAGCTCGGTTTCACGCGATTGCAGCCATTGCCGTCTCAGCTTGCCTTTGGAAATGCCGATGGGCTCTTGGAGAACCTCGAGATTGAGGATGCGTTCGGTGCGAAAATGGCGAAAAGCTTGCTTTGATTCACACCACGCAATCAAGAGACAGTGCGTGTCCGCATAGCCGAGAATTCGCACGGCTAAAGGACCAGATCGAGGTGGTACATGAACCCAAGGATTTACCGTGGGGAAATCGCACGGTCCAGTTCTCTGACCCCGAGGGCACCCGCGTCGCCCTTTATACGCCCGTTACCGAGGCGGCGAAACGCCGCTTCAGCGATCGTTGATGGGCTGACACAGTCAGCCAGGGATCATTCCTCGGTCAAGGTGTGCAAGCTCAATGATCAGCAGTGGTGGCGGTCGAGCAGAGAACGGGCAAGAGCAACTCGCTCTCCGCCGCTGATGCAACTGCTCTGAAAACGAAAAAGCCTGCCGCGGGAGGAGGTGCGGCAGGCTTTTCGAAAAGAACCGAACAACGGCTGGGAGGAGGAGTGCCGCTGTTCCGACAGACGCCCCTTGGGAGGAGGAGTGGGCCGTCTGAAATCGAAGCTCTGCGGGAGGAGGTGCATCGCTTCGACAAGAACCAGAATACCCATTCTCGCCGCACATTAAATAGACTTTGCTGCAGTGCAGCTATGCCCAAAATGCACGGCCTAATTCTGATGAGAGCGATCTCCAGCACAGCGCCTCGCGGCGACCAGACACAAAAACGCCCGCGTCATCAGCGGGCGAATTGTCAATCAGATTGGCTTGGAAACCCGCAGATCCCATTGGCAGTTAAAGGCCGCCTTGATGTTTGGGATTTGTGTTGCGGAAACCATCTTGGCCAGCGTTGATATGCGAACGCAACAACAAGCCGGACATATGGACGCAAGCGATCAGATCAAAATTATCGCAAAACACCTTGCCAGCTGGGGGCCGTCCACATATGGAATCTGGGCCGTCGAGCCGGTTATTGCGGCCGCGCAGGACGCCTACTCTGAGCGCATACAATGGTAATCTTTATGACCGCAAGGGTGCCATTCCCTTCCAGAGGCTGTAGCCGTTCTTTGCAATGTAACTTGATGGAGTGAATTGCCTTCCTTTAGGTCCAGCCACCATTTCATGAGGCCAGGGGGACCGGAATGGGCGCGGGCCTAGTTGACCCCTCCTATGATGAAAGAGCGATAGTCCGCACCGAGAAACCGGTGTTTTACGGCAGCTTGGTATTCGGGACTGTCGTAGAAGGCGCGTGCCGCCTCCATCGTGGGAAAGCTGACCATCACCACACCTTCCGGAGCGGCCCCCTCTAGGACGTCTTGAGGGCCGTGCGCGGCAAGTACGGTTCCTCCCGATTCCCCCAGTAATGGCCTCAACATTTCCGCATAAGTCTGCAGTTCAGCTGTATTGCGGATGCGTTCCTGAATGAAAATTGCGTAAGCGGTCATGCTAGAATCTCCTTGAGAGTTTAATCAGCGGTCAGTCGCAAGCGACGACCTGCCGAATGCGGTTCGGTTTGAAAGCTGGTTCACGGCTGTGCGGGCGTTGTCGAGGTCGAAGACGCTGTCGATGACCGGGCAGATTTGGAGCTACGCCAGCCGTTGACGCGGGATGAGCGGGAGCCGAATCTTCAGATCAGGGTTGGACGCGTTGTCGCACCTTTCCGTCCGGTCCGCCTCCCGCATCGACATCAGTTCGTCGTAACGGTGATCGCCACGTCGATATTGCCCCTCACCGCGTTCGAATACGGGCACGTCGCATGCGCTACTTGCACGATCTCCTCAGCCGTTGCCTGATCGAGACCGGTGATCGCGACGTCTAGCGCCACTGAAAGCACGAAACCACCGCTGCCGTTTGGCTGCAAGCCCACTTCGGCCACCACCAGGATGTCGGTATCCTTCACCCTGGTCGCCTTATTGCGCGTGACGTGGATCACCGCATTCTCGAAGCAGGCCGCATAGCCGGCTGCGAACAACTGCTCCGGGTTGGTCGCGCCGCCCTTGCCGCCTAACGTCGCGGGCAGCGCCAACTGAAGGTCGAGAAGACCGTCCTCGCTGCGGACGGTGCCGCTGCGGCCTCCAATCGCAGTGACTTTGGTGCTATAGAGTGTGCTCATCGCAAAGCTCCCCCTCATAGCACGTGTGACATACCGGAAGAGGTGAGCAGGTCGTTCTGGATCGGGCGTACTGCCTCGTTCAGTCGATGGACACCAAAGTCCATGCCTTCAGGCATGACGACCGTCCGCAATGGACGCCTCTCCATGGCTTCGACCAGTTCCGCGATGGCATCGGCCACGCGTTGGGGCCGCGGGGGATTGGCCTCGTCGTGTCCATCGTTGGCGTGGGCCTTGATCTGACCCGGTATCGCCGCGACCTCGCCGTAGGAAGCAAGCACGGCCTGGTCCGATGGCTCCGGGCTCGACGAGATGAGGTTGCTTGGGAATGGTCCCGGCTCCACGATGACGGAGTCGATACCAAAGCCCTTCAGTTCATACCGATAGGCTTCGGCAAGCCCCTCGAGTGCAAACTTGCTCGCCGAATAGGTGCCGAAGAACGGAAAGACCACCCGACCCATCAGGGATGTCACATGAACGAGGAGCCCGCTACCAGCAGCACGCATATGCGGCAGAACGGCGCGGTCTGCCCGCACGGCGCCGAAGAAATTGACCGCAAAGAGCCGTTCGATATCTGCCACCGTGTAGGCTTCGGTAACGCCGACGGGCATCAGGCCGGCATTGTTGACCAGCACGTCGATCTTTCCATGCTGCTTGACGACCTGATCGATCGTTGCATTGACCGATGCCTCGTCTGCGACGTCCATTTCAAGGACCTGCAGCACATGCCCTTCAGCTTTCGCCGCGTCGATGAGCTCGCTCCGGACCTTGGCATTTCTCCCTTCGACGTCTCGCATGGTCGCAACCACAGTATGCCCCCGCCTTGCGAGTTCCAACACCGTGAGGTTTCCGAAACCACTGCTCGCGCCGGTTACAACAATGACTTGTCCGCTCATCTTAAGTCCTTCTCTTCAAATCCATGGATCGCAAACCATCAATAGACAGACCTGTATGTATTTGCAATCCGAAAAATTACAGAATAGTCTGTCTGCTGGCAGGTGAAGAATCTGAGGTGACGAAAAATGAAAGCGCACAGTGCGTTTATGGATGTAGCGGGGCAATCACTTGAGCGCCTCGCCCCGCGAGAACGCATATTGACGACTGCTTCGGACCTGTTTTACCGGCTCAGCATCAACTCTGTGGGGATAGACCGGATCATCGCCGAGAGCGGCGTGGCGAAGATGACGTTTTACAAGCACTTCCCCTCGAAGGCCACGCTCATCGCTACCTATCTACGTGACAAAAGAGCCATCTGGTTCCAGATGCTCGCGACCGCGACGGGAAAGCCTGGCCTATCGGCGACTGAGCGCGTGCTCGCGATTTTTGACGCGATTGATGAACCCCTCAGATCGCCTAGTTTCCGGGGCTGTTCGTTTGCGAGAGGATTAGCGGAATTTGGGCCCGAGGCAAACACGCCGGAGGTGCAGGCGACGATTGCCGAGTATTTCACCGAACTGCACGAATTCGTTGCGACGCTTATTGAGCCGCTCGCTTTGGATAACCCTGAGCGCGCTGTCATCCAAATCTTGTCGCTGGTCCAAGGCTCGTTTGTGATGGCGCAATCTATTCCTAACGCGGGAATTGTCGAGGCCAATCGCGATGCAGCCAAATTGTTGTTGGAGCACCCGTAAGCACCTTTTGATTTCCATTACCCAGTCGCCGATCTGGGCACCCTTCTATATTGCTCGCCAGCTATTGATTTGGCCAAGGCAACGACGGCTCTTTTTACCTTCGGATCGCTAATCCGCCGGAAGGCGCGATTTAGCTCCAGCCCCTCCGCGGTCTG
>NZ_JAGGJV010000016.1 GCF_017873135.1 Rhizobium herbae
GATGCGCCGTAATAGGCGGCGGTGTCCGTCCCTGTACCACCGTCGAGCTTGTCGGCGCCGGCGCCTCCATTCAGAAGGTCATTGCCCGAGCCACCGGCGAGCAGATTGGCGCTGCCGTTGCCATAGAGCTTGTCGCCGAAGGTCGAGCCCGCCAGCCACTCTATCGACACATAGGTGTCGCCCTTGGCATCGCCGGTATTGATGGACGCATTGGCGAGACTGGCCGTCACGCCTGCGGATGCGCCGGAATAGGAGGCGGTGTCCGTCCCTGTACCACCGTCGAGCTTGTCGGCGCCGGCGCCTCCATTCAGAAGGTCATTGCCCGAGCCACCAGCGAGCAGATTGGCGCTGCCGTTGCCGTAGAGCTTGTCGCCGAAGGTCGAACCCGCCAGCCACTCTATCGACACATAGACGTCGCCCTTGGCTTCGCCGGTGTTGACCGCAGCATTGGAGAGGCTTGCCGTTACACCGACCGCAGCGGCGGCGTAGGAGGCAGTGTCCGTCCCGGCGCCGCCATCCAGCTTGTCGGCGCCAGCCTCACCGTAGAGCTTGTCGTTTCCATCGCCGCCCTTGAGCGTGTCGTTACCGTCTCCACCGGAAATGATGTCGTTGCCGCCGTCGCCGCTGGCAGTGTCATTGCCGGCGTAGAGCTTCACGTAGTCAGCGCCGTCGCCGCCATTGAAGTTGTCGGCTCCCTTGAGCGCGCCGGCAACCAAGTTGACGTCATCGCTGGTGCCAGGCGTCCGTGCAGCCGCCATGATGCTCTTCATTGACAGGCTGACCTCGTCAATGAGGTATGCCCGAGTTGCCTGAAACCAGATGCCGTAGCTCGTGACTGTACCGCCAGTCGGCGCACCCATTCTGTCATAGGTAAAGTTGGCGCCACGGAACTCGTCCTTGCCCATCGCGTATTGAGCGACAAAACGGGTACTGCTGCGGGTGTAAGATACCGCATGCGTAATTCCACTAAAATCGAGGTCGCGGATATCGAAACCAAAGCCACTATTTACGGTGATGTTCGCCATATCGCCCCCAAGCGTTACACGGATTCACATGGCCTTCAAAAACCCAGGCAATTGTACAACTGACGCGTTTTCGCGCTTATCGCGACGGCGTCGTCCGATCTCGCATTTCCTGTCGTTGATGACGGTACAATCCCGCAGGCCTGACTTGATTGGCAGAGCACCGGGTTTGCCTTCGATACCCTGGAGAATAACACATCGCGGTCGGATCGATCTTCACCCCGCCTACCTATTCCTCCTTATCCGAGCACCCTTCTTTGGTCGTTGAGGCCCGCACAATCTGGATGCACCGGTGCGGGATAGCACCCGGCATCGGCCACATCACAAGGCGTTCCTCACAGCCGCGTGCAAGATGGCAATGCCAAGAGACAGGCGTTTTGATGATCAATTGCCGGTGCTATAAAAGGCACTCGACCAGAATGTCCGGTACCGGACAAATTAACTTTTAATTTCGACTCCAAAAGCGCATTATGCCGTGTCACCGGCCACCAACGGCGTTGGTGCTTGGAAGGCCGTTAGGCCTTCGCCCCATGGGAGGGTAAAGACATGTCTCTTTACGAAGAACCCATAAGCGGCAAAACGGTTGCAATGATGCAGGGCGTTCTTGCCGACGAATGCAAACATCGCAATATCCATTCCGACGGGCTTGAAGCCCTGGATTTGGCTTTGGTCATCATGCACGCATTTCAGCACGGTACGGTGGATGATGCCGAACTGGTCACGCTCGTCCGTAATCTGTCTCGGTGAGGATTGTTGGAAATGTGCCGCACTGGCGCTTTTAGAAAATCCGGATACGAGCGGTAAAACGTAATTGGCGCCATTACACTGCATAATGTACGCCACCTGAAAACGCCCGCACGGGGAAAAAACGAGCGGGCTTTTCCATTGTCCGGACAAGCGGCGCCATTCTGTCATTCCCAGCGCGCACCGCATCCCAAACCTCCAGGAAACGTAAGTTCGCCCCTGACCGCGCGCGGTCGAAACTGTCGTTTCGCTGCGCCTGGCGAATTGCCGGAACAACGAGGCGGTTACCACGTTTACATCGATAGTCGGCCATAACGACGGGCAAAAACGATATCGCCACGGCGGCATGTCGGCTTTAAGTCATGAAAAGAGATTTGAGCATAGTTCACTGCAAACTATTCGATTATCAGGAGGAACTACCTCGTGACCCCAACTGACCGCTCCAAATGGCGCTTCAAGAAGCACGATCAACTGGAAACGCAGACTCTCCTCGAGTGGGGCGTGGCCTCGGTCCCCTCACACCACGTCGTCATGCGCGTGGGCTACGCAATTTCCAGGCAAGAGTGGGATGAATATCAAAAGACGGATCGCGCTCCGCATCAGATACAAGCCGTGATGTCCCCGACCGCAGCCAAGGAGCTGGCCGCCCAACTGGTTCTCTATGCGGAATGGGCAGAACTCGCCACAGACACCACGCCGAACGCCGGTTGACGACTACGGTCAAGCGCGAGAAATATTCTCATTCGAACAAAGCAGACCGCGCTGATCGCGACCTTTGCGAACCAGTGGCAACCGGAAACATCATATCGCCTTCGTCCGCTATCGGACACAGGTCTTTCGCTGGCTTGTGCGGATTTTTTTCCTGACCATAAAGGGAACACCGTTAAAGGATAAGTTGCCTACATCGTCCGCAACTTTTTTGCAGCGGACGGCTAGGAGATTCAATTGCTCTTGCCCTTGTGAGGAGAGAGCGATGGGGTCACCTGTCCAACAAGCAGTCCGAAATCGCCTCCTGGCTTCGCTTTCAGGTCAGGACTTTCAGCGTCTTGCGCCTCACCTTGAGGCAGTGGACCTTCCCCGGACGTTTGCTTTGTCTTCGCCGAACCAGCTTTCGGACTATAGCTACTTCATCGAATCCGGTATCGGCTCCATCGTCGCGTCCGTGGCCAACGGTCAAAGCGCGGAAATCGGCATCTTCGGTCGCGAGGGCATGTCGCCGACTGCGCTCATCCTGAATGCCGGGTCTGCTCCCTATTCAATCTTCATGCAGGTCGCAGGCAACGGTTTTCGTATTGAGAGTGTTCAACTCTCCCACGCGCTGAGCGAGAGCTACCTGATTCGCAATCTCCTGACGCGCTATGTCCAAACAGTATCCGTCCAGACGGCCTTTACCGCGCTTGCAAATGCCACACAGCACATCGAGGAGCGGCTCGCACGCTGGATCTTGATGTGCCATGATCGGACCGACGGCGATACGATCGGGCTGACCCATGATTTCCTTTCGATCATGCTGGCGGTCAGGCGCCAAAGCGTCACCACTGCTTTGCATGTATTGGAAGGCAAGCATATGATCGAAGCCGAGCGAGGCCTTGTCAGGGTTCGCGACAGGAAGGGTCTTCAGGATTTTGCCGGCGACACCTATGGGCAGGCTGAAAGGGAATATCAGCGCCTTATTGGCGTCAATATTTAAGGCGCAGTTGCGGCAGCATGGTGAGCCGCGCATCCTTGACAATGCTTGAAAGTCCGGCCGTCTCATTGCGTTGACTCCACCGAACATCTCGCCAAGGTGGGGTCTTGGCTCGCCCGTCCGGATTGATGATCCGGCTATAGCCGATTTCGGACCAACCCTGCGCCTTATGGATGGCCTTGATGCCAGTAGCGCGCCCGTCCTACCCGGGAGGCGTAGTATCGATATCGACGATACCAAGCGACGTTGGCTCGCGAACGATCATGATGATGATGACCTTTCATATTGCGAGCGTATTAAGTGTTGCTAAACTTAAACCGGTCGATCGAGAGGCCCCATCTCCCGTCGGCTGGAGGTTTTGTCTTCCCCAAGGCCAAGCCTCTACAGGTCGCCGCCACCATATGTGGACAGGAGCGACCAGAGGCCTGGGTGGCGAGTCTCGCACACTGCCCAGGCCTCGCATTTTTTGATCGGTTGGCCCTTGGGGCGGCAATGACTTATGATGGGGATGCCCGCAGGCATCAACTCGGGGCTCGGCACAAGAGGCATGCGCTCGGCAATGGCCATCGGCCTGTTCCGGGTGGCGGCACTTTTGGATTTGGACAGCCGCGATAGCGTCGGCAACAGACCTACTGTAGAATATTGCCCAGCGCACGCCGAGAAAGCCCGAACATGGAGCGTCATCTCGCAGCAATCCTTATCGCCGATGTCGTTGGTTACAGTCGCTTGAGCCAGATCGACGAGGAAGGTACGCGCATCCGTTTCCAGGCGGATATGAAGGATATTTTCGGACCGCGGATCGCCGAATACAGCGGCCGCCTGGTCAAGACCATGGGCGACGGCCTGTTGGTCGAGTTTCATAGCGTCGTCGACGCCTTGCGCTGCGCGATAGAAGTGCAGCAGCAAAAGGCCAAGCAAAACGCCTCGGCTCCGTCCGAACAGCGGCTCGAGTTCCGGGTTGGCGTCAATCTCGGCGACATTATCGTCGAGGGCGAGGACATCCACGGCGACAGCGTCAACATAGCCGACCGCATACAGGCGCTGGCAGAACCGGGAGGCATTGCCATTTCAGGGCCTGCCTATGACCAGGTGAAATCGAAACTCGCAGTCGGTTACGCCTCGCTCGGCGAGCAAACGGTCAAAAGCATTGGCGAGCCGATACGGGTGTACCGTATCGTGCTTGACCCCGCGGCGGCTGGCAAGACGATCGGGGTGCGAAAAAAGCGGCGCTCCTGGCGGGTCCCAGCCGCAACGGCCGCAGTCATGACGCTCCTGTTGGCCGGTGCGGCGCTCTGGTGGCAACCGTGGACCCTTATCCACACGCCGGCGGCAGTGACCCGGTTGGCTTATCCTCTGCCGGACAAGCCATCGGTCGCAGTGCTGCCTTTCATCAATGTCAGCGGCGACAAGGAACATGATCATCTTGCGGAGGGTTTGACAGACGACCTCATCACCGAACTGTCGAAGGTCTCCGGCCTGTTCGTGATCGCGCGCCATTCGGTTTTCGCGATCGGGGACACGCCCGGCAAGATTCAGGACGTAGCCGCGGAACTTGGAGTCCACTACGTCCTGGAAGGCACATTGCAGCGGGCGGGGCCACGGCTGCGGATCAACGTCAAGCTTATCGACGCAGTCTCCGGGCTTTCCCTCTGGGCCGAGCGCTACGATCGTCAATATGCCGACCTCTTTGCAGTGCAGGACGATGTCATCGGCAAGATCATTTCGGCCCTGGCCGTCAAGCTGAGCGAGGGCGAGCGGGATCAGTTGGCGCGGATCCCCACCGGCAATCTGGAGGCCTATGACTATTATCTGAGAGCGGAACAGGAAGGTATTACCTACAGCGATGTCGAGACCTATCGCAGGACCTTGTCGTTTTACCAGAAGGCAATCGATCTCGATCCGAATTTTGCCAATGCGCACGCAGGCATCGCCCGCGTGGCCGTCGATGTCTGGCGCAATGATTATACCTACCTCTGGTCGGCGGCGGTGGCCCGGAAAATAGCCTATGACGCGGCGGGACAGGCTTTGAAGCTGGACGCCAACAATGCGCGGGCACTCGCTGTCCTGGCTCTGCTTCAGCTGGTCGACGGTCGGGAGACGGAGGCGATGGATTCCGCCAACAAAGCCGTTCAGGCCCAGCCAAGCGATGCCGAGGCCTTTGGAAACCTCGCACTCATTCTGGCTCACACCGGAAACCATGAACAGGCGATCGTCGAAATGGAGAAAGCCCTGCGGCTTGATCCATCGCCCCCGCCGAGTTTTCAGTTGCTGGCCGGCATCGTTTTTTATACCGCGCGCGACAACGAACGGGCGATCCCGCTGATGGAGGCGGCGCGCGACGCGCTGCCAAACGCGGAACCCGTGCACGAATACCTGACCGCCGCCTATACGATCAGGGGAGATCGGGTGCGCGGCGGCGACGAAGCGGCAAAATTGCTCAAGCTCTTTCCGGATAGCAATCTGACTTACTACGGCTATCTCTATGACTATTGGCATGATGAAGACCTTCAGTACCATCTGGACGGTCTCCGGGCAGCCGGCATTCCAGAATGGCCTTTCGGCTTTGAAGGAGCAGAGGCCGACCGGGTTTCAGGGTCGGAATTGCGCAATCTTGTCACCGACAAGACATGGGTCGGCAAACACAAGAACGGCACCGACTTCATCCAGTATTTCGACAAGTCGGGAAACACCGCGTACCGCAGCGCCAATACCAGCATTACAGGGGTGACCGAAATCCGCGACGATCGCCTGTGCGAGACGTTTGCTGGCTATTTCCTGGACCGCATAGTGTGCGGATACGTTTATCGCAATACCGCCAAGCAGGACCCGACCGCGCAATACGTCCATGTCACGCCGCAGGCCCTGAAATTCTTTTCTCTTGCCCCATGAAAAAACGCAGGAAAGACAACGCCCGGCAGGTCAATTGGCAGTATACTGCCGCCAATCCTTCTGCAGTTTTTCCGTGACGAGGGTCTGCTGCACTTCGGCCCAATGCTTCTGCGAATTGACGACCTTGGTCGGATTCTTTTCAAAGCCCTCGGCAGCACCCGGATCATAACTGATGTAGAGCTTGCCCTCGATGATCCGCCAGGCCTTTGGATCGATATTGGTGGTGACGGTTCCCAAGGAAACCCCGTCAGCACAGTATCCACCGTACTGCGGCGCGTATTTGGCCGGATCGCGCATGAAAATATCCCGGTTTCTCGAGCTTGAGAAATGCCAGGTCGCGCCCAGCCAGTGGTAGGAATATTTCCCCGAACCTTGCACGGCCTCGTTCTGCGTGAAATAGGCGACCGGATCGTAACCCTTGATGGCGACATCGCCGAAATAACCCGTGTTGACCAGGGGATCCTCGGCCACCGCGATCTGGGCGAACAGGAGAACGATACCAGCGGCTCCTATGGCGGCTGCGATGCCTACCTGGCGGCTTCGTTTATTGTCTGACATAAGCATACTCCGTTTTTGCCGGCGTGGCCTGTTGCCTCAATTCGAATCATTTCCGTTTCGTGCATTCGGTGTAGAGCCACTCGCCAACGATTCCGGCTTGCTGGCAGACAGCGCCTGCTTTCAAAAGCAGGTCCGCCGTATCCCAATGCTCGCGCCACCCGGCTTGGGTCAAAGGCGTAACGCCGTTTCTTTCCTTTGCTTCGATATCCGCCTTGCTGGCCAGCAGAAACGCCACGACGTCCGCGTGGCCTTCTTCGGCGGCAGCATGGAGCGGCGTCATATGGTAGAAATTCCTGTTGTCGTTCACCGCCGCGCCCTTGGCGACAAGCAACTTTACGACGTCGAGATTTCCGCCATAGGCGGCTGCGTGCAAGGCGGTCAGTCCACTTTTGTTGCGAACCTCAAGGTTGGCGCCCCGTTCCAACAAAACGGCGACCACCCCGGCATGTCCGGCAAGTGATGCGAGGATGAGGGGCGGATCGCCCGCGCTGTCAGGCTCGGTCAAATCGATACCCTGATCGAGCAGACGTTTGGCGCCCTCGACATCTCCATTTCTGGACGCATCGTGCAGCGGGCCGGCGAACGTCACCGAAGCCCAGAGCACTGTTCCAAGGACGGAAATGCAAAGATATTTCATCACAGACCCACCGATCCCGCTTTGGTCTCGCAAGAGCTGAACGGTATATAAGCTATCACGAATGGGTGATGGGAACAAGAATTGCCATAGCCGTTTGCCGACTTGATTGGAGAACCTGCAAAGAACCGGCCCCGCGAGAAGCAACCGACACGGTGGCTCGGGTTGTATTGCATGGATGCGCTAAACACATGGGCAGGGAACAAATTAGGCCTCCCTTAAGTTCTATGGCGATAGAGGGCACCATGACAATCGAAGCAGCAAAACACAGAGTAAGCCATCCCGATCGGGACCTTGCATGCCAGGAGACAGTTGAAAGCGCCCTGCAGGACATCATCGCGGACGCGAACACGAAAGGCTGGGGCACGATTGAAACGATCAACGCGATGGAGGAGGTGCTGAGAAATCTGCGGCTTGCCTACGCGGAGGATTTCGATCTGGCCAAAGACGAGACCGGTACCGGCCTATCCACCGAACCCGAGCCGTCCAACGACTGGCCCGCGGCTGAGCCATGACAACTGCTGCAAACAGAGGAAATCCGGAAAGCCAAGGACACTCGATCGACGGTTCTTCCGGATCAATTCTCATTCATCAATCGCCCGTTGTCGTGGAGGCTGCGAAACCTCGCAGCGGCCTCCGTCCTGTTGTGGACACCCAATTTCCGGATGATGTGGTGCAGATGAATCTTCACGGTATGCTCCGAAAGCCCGCATTCCGCGGCAATCAGCTTGTTTTGGAGACCGTGGGAAACCATCCCAAGGATCTGCGATTCTCGTGTGGTCAGTTCGGCCATATTGATCGCTCGGCTTTGTGCACCACCGTTGTTTTCAGATGAGGCCGGTCTCTGGTCGCGCGGTTTTGCCTGAGTAACGAATCCGGGCGGAAAGTACTCACCGCCGCAGAGCAGCAGACGTATGATCGACAGCCAGACATCGAGCCTGAGGTCCATTGGCAGAACGCTTCGAATGAGCGGAGATACAAGGACATCGCTCAGGGATGTGACCGAGACCTTGTCATAAGGCTCAATGACGGCGGTCAGTGCATGTGGATGCATGCGCAGGAGTTCTGCCGATGCAGCTTCCGCCGTCCTCATCAGGGCTGTATCGACCAGAATGAGTGCGACGGGATGAGCAAAGGCTCTGCAGGCAGCGCCGACCGCGTCGACCTGTTCGACCCGGATCCACGGGAACTCACGCTCGACGGCGTCGATCAGGCGATCCGATATGCTCCCGCTGTTCGTCAAGATCAATATGACGCGTTGTGGCTCAAGCCGCCTTCTGGCCCCGGCAGCGTCATGCTCATTCCCGTCCAACAGCATCATATCCGTACCCATCACTCTAAGCTCGTCTGCGCTTGCCACAGCGACAGGGCGAACGGAATCCACGCACTATCCGCAGGACTGTAGCTTAGGTTGCGAACGACGGCGACGACGCAAAAGGGCTGAGACAGGATCGATGTTCAATGCGTCTGGCGATATCGCCAGGCCGTCTCTCATCCAAACGGACGAGGAGAGTAGCATGCGTGACCTCCAAGCGACGGTATACCCTCGTTTTCTCTCTTACCCCTCCTTCACCCCGGCCCGCCTTTAGATCGGTCTAGATCAATCGATATAGCCGCCGTCATATTCTCGACAGGTGTCGCTTCCCGATCTCAGCCATATTGATGAAGCAGAACCGCCGCTCTTCCCCTTCTCAATCTTTGTCGAATAGGCACACTGGAAGCTGTTTATTGCCTCTCGGCCATGGAACGGCCGGGTATATTTTCAGTTTGGAGAAATACATTGAACGTCTCTTCCTGGCGATACGGTAGTTCACTCCGTGCGGCGTTCGTTGTGGTCACGATGAGTGTTTTCGGGGGTGGTTTTTCGCCCGTTCTGGCGGATGGCTATCAACTCGTGCCACAGACAAGAATTCGCCTAACGGTCGTCCAGTGGATGCCCACGAAAGGCGTTTACGAGAAATGGGAGGCACTCGGCGGCGAATTCCTGATTTCGCAAACGAGAACGGTGTCCCTGCCGATAATCGGCACCCTGCCGGTGGGCGAGCTGGACAGCACGACGCTGGCGACGGAAATCGCCAAAAGACTGAAAACCAGGATGGGGTTGGTGGAGACGCCCGACGCGACCGTCGAGATTCTCGAACAGCCGCCGATCTACGTCGTGGGAGACGTGAACAAGCCTGGCGAGTACAAGTTTCATCCGGGACTGACAGTCCTGCAATCGCTGGCGATGAGCGGTGGAGAATTCCGGCCGTTGAACGGCGCCCAGGGTTCCATCGATAAAACAGGCTATGTCGGCCAGTTGCAGGAGATCGGCAACTCGATCCTGCGCAGCAAGATCAGAATTGTCCGGCTTCAGGCCGAGATGTCGGGCGCAAAGGAAATGCGCTTTGAACAGGAGGCGCAGGACGATAGCGGCCTCGCCGCGGCAATCTTCCAGCAGGAAAAGGTCATTCATGCCGCTCGCATGAATGACATGGACCGGCAGTCGAAATCCTACGCGGAGCTTCGCGATCTGCTGACGTCCGAGATCGCCATCATCGAAAAGAAAATCGTCAGCACGGATGAGGATATCGAGTCGATCCGAAAGGAGTTGACCAACGTCAAAGGCATGGTCGAGCGCGGCATCGCCCTTCCGACACGCCAGTCCGACCTTGAGCGTACATTGCGCAGTTACTATGGAAACCGGCTCGACCTTGTGACCGCAATCATGCGCGCTCGCCAGAATATCGCCGAAACGACGCGCAACCTCGATGGGCTCTACGACAAGCAGCGAACCGAGGTTGCCTCCGAGCTCCAATCGGAACAGGCCAGTCTCGACCAGCAGACGCTGAAGCGGGCCACGACGCAGAAACTTCTCCTTGAAGCGTTGTCCGGAGACACGGGCTCGGAAACCCGCGGCGGCATGATGCTGGCCTTTACCGTCACGCGGCAGAGCGGCGGATCGGCCAGGGAAGTCTCGGCATCGGATTCAACCGTCCTCCAGCCAGGCGATGTCGTGCGGGTTCTTCGCAAGGTTTCTCCTGCATCTCCTGACACAACGGAACTTTCGGCTGGGCAGAAAACCCAATCAGAACAGGCCAGTCAATGAGTGGCCGAACGCTTTGCATGACGGCAGGGTGGTGCCGCGGATTGAACCATCAGGGGCAACGAGAAACAGAAACCAGGGGCATCTAAGATGAAGGGGATCATACTCGCGGGGGGGAGCGGCACGCGCCTTTATCCCCTCACGATCGCGGTGTCGAAGCAGATGCTGCCAATCTACGACAAGCCGATGATCTATTACCCCCTGAGCGTTTTGATGCTCGCGGGGATTCGCGAGATACTCATCATTTCCACGCCGCGCGATCTACCCTGTTTTCGGGAGCTTTTCGGCGACGGTTCCGATTTCGGCCTCAGCCTTTCCTACGCGGAACAGCCCCATCCCAACGGACTGGCCGAAGCCTTCATCATCGGCCGGGATTTCATCGGCAAGGATAATGTCGCGATGATCCTCGGCGACAATATCTTCTTCGGACACGGGCTCCCGAATATCTGCCGGCAGGCCACCGCCCGGCAAAAGGGCGCCTCCGTCTTTGCCTATCATGTCGAGGATCCGGAACGATACGGCGTCGTCAGCTTCGACAAGGCCACGGGCAAGGCGATGACGATCGAAGAGAAGCCCATCGTGCCAAAGTCCAACTGGGCGGTGACCGGACTTTACTTCTACGACAACGATGTCGTGGACATTGCCTCGTCCATCAAGCCGTCGGAACGGGGCGAACTCGAGATCACGACCGTCAACAATATCTATCTCGAACGGGGAGACCTGCATGTCTGCCAGCTCGGGCGTGGCTATGCCTGGCTTGATACCGGCACCTATGAGAGCCTGCAGGATGCCTCCTCCTTCGTCCGTACCGTCGAGCGCCGGCAAGGCATCCAGATCGCATGCCCGGAGGAAATTGCCCTGGAAATGGGTTGGCTCCGGCCGCAGGACGTTCTCCGCCGCGCCTGCCTCCTCGGAAAGACGGCCTATGCCGCCTATCTCCGCCGTCGTGTGGAGGAATATGCAGCATGAGCCTCCAAATCAAATCGCTCGGGCTGGACGGCGTGCTGGAAATCCTGCCGCCGAAATTCGAGGACGACCGGGGTTTCTTCTCGGAAACATGGAATGCGCAACGGCTTTCCGAAAACGGCGTGACGCTCGACTTCGTCCAGGACAATCACTCCCGCTCCACGGCGACAGGAGTGCTGCGGGGGCTGCACTACCAGTTGCCCCCCTATGCGCAAGACAAGCTGGTCCGGGTCGTGAAGGGGTCCGTCTTCGACGTCGCCGTTGATATCCGAAGAGGGTCGACCAGCTTCGCCCATTGGACCGCAGTTCGGATTTCCGCCGACAAATGGAACCAGGTGTTGATACCAAGGGGTTTCGCGCACGGCTTTCTCACGCTCGAGCCGGACACGGAGGTGATCTACAAGGTCACCAACCCCTATTCGGCCAGCCACAACCGCTCCATACGCTTCGATGATCCCGACATCGGCATCATCTGGCCGATGAATGCCTCTACATTTCAACTGTCCGACAACGACCGTCTGGCGCCCTCGCTCGAGGAAGCCGAAATCTTCGACATGCTTGAGGGGTGCGGCCCATGAACATTCTTGTGACAGGTGGCGCCGGCTTTATCGGTTCAGCACTCTGCCGGCATCTCGTCGCCGTCGGAGAAAACGTTCTCAACGTCGACAAGCTGACCTATGCCGGCAATCTGGCCTCGCTCTGGTCGATCGAGAACTGCTCGAACTATCGCTTCGTCAATGCGGATATTTGCAACGAGGCCGCGTTGATCGAGTTGATGAGACGGGAAGAGATCGATCGCGTCATCCATTTGGCCGCGGAAACCCATGTGGATCGGTCGATCGACGGACCGGCCCAGTTCATCGAAACCAACATCGTCGGCACCTTCCGGCTTCTTCAGGCAACCCTGAAATACTGGCGCGAACTGCCCGACCGGAAAGCACGGCAATTCCGCTTCCATCACGTCTCCACGGACGAGGTCTTCGGCGACCTTCCCTTCGACGACAGCACCTTCAACGAGCAGACACCCTACGCGCCGTCATCGCCCTATTCCGCGTCGAAGGCGGCGTCGGATCATCTGGTTCGCGCCTGGCACCAGACCTTCGGCCTGCCGATCGTGATGTCCAACTGTTCGAACAACTACGGTCCGTATCACTTTCCCGAAAAGCTGATACCGCTGGTGATTTTGAATGCCCTCGACGAGAAGCCCTTGCCGATCTATGGGGCCGGAACGAATGTCCGCGACTGGCTCTTTGTCGAGGACCATGCGCGCGCGCTGGCCCTGATCGCCAGCAAGGGTGCGATCGGCGAAAGTTACAATATCGGAGGAGGCTGCGAGCGCACCAACCTCGCAGTGGTGCAGGCGATCTGCGACATTCTCGACCGTATGAAGCCGCGCAATCACTCCCGAAGCTACCGCGACCTTATCACTTTCGTGGACGATCGGCCGGGACACGACCGCCGCTACGCCATGAACACCGCGAAAATAGAAAGCCATCTGGGCTGGAAACCACAGGAGAGCTTTGAAACCGGACTGGCGCAAACCATTGCATGGTATCTCGACAATGAATGGTGGTGGAAGCCGATCCGTGAAGGCACTTACGGCGGCAGCCGCCTTGGCAGATTGGCAGCAGGGCAATGAAAATCCTGGTGACCGGCAAGAATGGTCAAGTGGTCACCAGTCTTGTCGAGGCCGCAGCCTATATGGACGACATCGAGTTGATCGCCGTCGGTCGACCGGATTTCGACCTCGCCGATCCCCCTTCCGTGCGCCAGACGATTCTGGCAGTAAAACCTGAGATCGTCGTTTCGGCTGCCGCCTATACCGCCGTCGATCGGGCAGAGGACGAACGGAACCTCGCCTATGCGGTGAATGTGACAGGAGCAGCTGCGGTTGCCGAAGCCGCCGCGGTGCTGCGTGTGCCGATCATTCACCTGTCCACCGACTACGTCTTCTCCGGCACCGATCCTTATCCCTATCTGGAAGATGACGAAGCCGAACCGAAAACCGTGTACGGCTACACCAAGCTGCGCAGCGAACGCGCGGTGGCCAGCGTCAACCCCCGTCACATCATTCTCCGGACAAGCTGGGTTTATAGTCCCTTCGGCGCCAATTTCGTCAGAACCATGCTGCGCATCGCCGCCGAGCGGGACAGCATCGGTGTCGTTTCCGATCAGTGGGGGAACCCCACATCCGCTTTGGATCTGGCGGCGGCGATCCTTCTCGTTGCGACCCACCCGGCAAGACATTATTCCGGGATCTATCATTTGGCCGGCACGGGTGAGACCAACTGGTCGGGCTTCGCCCGGCATATTTTTGATGTGAGCCGGGCCCTGGGCGGTCCTTTTGCGGA
Organism: Rhizobium herbae; assembly: GCF_017873135.1. Classification (GTDB taxonomy): domain Bacteria; phylum Pseudomonadota; class Alphaproteobacteria; order Rhizobiales; family Rhizobiaceae; genus Pararhizobium; species Pararhizobium herbae. The sequence goes on from NZ_JAGGJV010000016.1 coordinate 13,937, forward strand.
CGTCGAGGACATTCGTTCATCCGACTACCGCACCAGGGCCAAACGTCCGGCGAACTCCTGCCTGTCGACCGACAAGTTCGAAAGAGTTTTCGGCTGGCGTGCGCCAAGCTGGCAAGCGAGCGTAGAAACGGTCGTCCGGCGCATCATCGACAGGGACTACCCGAATTACTCCCCGCAGCCGCGCGACGGGCAAGAGGTTTGAACAATCCATGACCGTGCGCGAAATCCCGACGGAAGGGCAAAGCTACACGCAGATCCTCAAGTCGACGGTTCTGATCGGCGGCTCGTCGCTGGTGACCGTGGGCTTTTCGATCATCCGCAACAAGGCGATGGCTGTCATCCTTGGCCCGGAAGGCGTCGGACTGATGGGCATTTACAGTTCGATCGCCGACATTGCCCAGACGGTTGCGGGGCTCGGCATTCAGTCCAGCGGTGTTCGTCAAATTGCCGAAGCGGTCGGAACGGGGGACGCCGGCAGGATTGCGCGGACCGCCTTCGTTCTTCAACGAATATCCGTCGTGCTCGGCCTTGCCGGCACTTTCCTGCTGGCAGCGCTGGCGTTTCCTGTGGCGCGCTTCACCTTCGGCGATCACCAGCACGCCGCCGGCGTCGCATTCCTCTCACTGGCAATTGTCTTTCGGCTCGCCTCGGCAGGACAGACTGCGCTGATCCAGGGAATGCGGGAAATCTCAACTCTTGCGCGCATCAACGTGCTTGCCGCATTTTTTGCTACAGCGATCACCATCCCCCTCGTCTACATTTTCGGCGCCGAGGGGATTGCGCCGTCTCTCGTCGCCGTCGCCGCGGTTACGCTTCTCACCTCCTGGTGGTACAGTCGGAAAATCCCCAAAGACGCCACCAACCTGACGACGCCGCAGTTCAGGCAGGAACTGGGCGGCCTGATGAAACTGGGCCTCGTTTTCATGGTCAGCGGTTTGCTCACCCTTGCAAGCGCCTATGTCGTCCGCATCATCGTTCTGCAGCACGGCGGCATTGCCGCTGCCGGACTGTATCAGTCCGCCTGGGCGCTCGGCAGTCTCTATGCGGGCTTCATCCTGCAGGCGATGGGCACCGACTTCTACCCGCGCCTCACCGCGATTTCGGGCGATCATGTCGCATGCAACCGCATGGTCAACGAGCAGGCGCGGGTCAGTATCCTGCTGGCCGGCCCCGGGGTACTCGCGACACTGACATTTGCGCCGCTCGTCATGCGGTTGTTCTATTCGCCCGAATTCTATGGCGCGGCAGATCTCCTGCGCTGGATCTGCCTGGGCATGCTGCTTCGCATCATAGCCTGGCCGATGGGCTTCATCGTGCTGGCGAAGGGCGAGCAGGCGATCTTCTTCTGGACGGAAGTCGCAGCAACCGTGGTGCACATCGGCCTGGCCTGGTTGCTCGTATCGAAATTCGGACTGGTCGGCTCTGCGGCTGCATTTTTCGGGCTGTATCTTTGGCACGGCATGTTCATCTACTTTTTCGCCCGAAAGCTCACCGGCTTCCGTTGGTCCGCGGCCAATCTCAAGGTCGGCTGTATCTTTCTCGTTTCGTCCGGGCTGATTTTCTGTGCGACGCTGTTTCTGCCGTTCTGGCAAGCCACCGCGCTGGGGTCGCTGGCAGTCCTGACAAGCGGACTGTATTCGCTGAAAATGCTGATCGAACTCCTGCCGCCGGAAAAACTGCCGCAGCCTCTTAGAAGATGGATGTTGGCGTTGGCCTGAACCGCTGCGGTCGAGCGAAAAGCCGCCTGGCTGTGACGGTAACGGGTCGGCTTGTAATGGGAATACGGCAAACAGGCCGCCACTTCTTCAGCGGCAGCCTGTCATTTTCGGACTGCACTCAGCAGCCGGAGCAGCTATGCGATCGCTGCTTGCCTGTCGACACACATGTCGCGGAGCGCCTCGGCGACAAACAACACTTCATCGTCGGTCATCTGCGCAAACAACGGCAGGATGATCGCGCCTTCCTGCGCCGCCTCGCTTCGGTGCAGCTGGCCTACGGCGACGCGATGCGACGCCTTGTCAGCATAGGCGCCCTCGCGGTGGATGTTCATGATGCCGCGCCGGGTGGAGATTCCCCTGTCGAGCAACGCCTGCATGGTGCCCCGCTGGTCGAGCCATGGCGGAAGCTTGACGCAATAGCTCTGCCAGTTGCTGCGTGCCCAGACAGGCTCGATGGGCACGTCGAGCCAGGGAATATCGCGCAACTCCTGACGATACAGTTCGGCCAGATGACGCCGCCTCGACACGAGGGCCGGCAGCCGCGTCAGTTGCACTCGGCCCATGGCAGCCTGGAGGTCGGTCATCCGATAATTATAGCCGAGTTCAGGATATCCCTCATAGATGACCTGCCGCGAGCCATGCCGGACCGTATCAGGAACGCTCATGCCGTGTTGCCGCCAAAGGCGGAACTTGCGGTCGTACTCGGCGTTGGCCGTGGTCAGCATGCCGCCGTCACCGGTGGTGACCACCTTGCGCGGGTGAAATGAGAAACAGGCGATATCCCCGCGCGGCCGGCCGATCTTTTGCCATTGCCCCTCCCAGAGGATCTCGCTTCCCGTTGCACAGGCTGCATCCTCGATGACTGGAATCCCACTGTTGCGGCCGATCTCGACGATCTTTGCCAGATCGCAGGGCATGCCGAGTTGATGCACGCACAGGATCGCTTTCGTTCGCGGCGTGATTTCTGCCAGGATCAGGTCCGGATCGATGTTGAATCCGTCGACTTCGATGTCGACGAACACCGGTATGCCCCCGCAGTATCGGATGGCATTCGCCGTGGCGACGAACGTGTGGCTGACGGTTATCACCTCGTCCCCTGGGCCGACGCCAATAGCCTTCAGTGCCAGATGCAGCGCGGTCGTGCAATTTGACACCGCGCAGGCGTGATCGGCCTCGACGAAAGCGGCGAATTCGTTTTCGAAAGCGGCGACCTCCGGGCCTTGCGTGACCCAGCCGGACAACACGACCCGGCGGACCGCCTCGACCTCCATTTCATCAAGGAGAGGCTTGGCAACCGGAATCTGGGGAAGCGTCGCGGTCATGCGGCTCTCCCCCCGGCCTCGAGCACCCTCTCCTGGCGCCACCAGTCGACGAGATCGCGAAGGCCGTCCTCAAGGCTCACCTGCGCCTTGAAGCCCAGGAGACGTTCGGCCTTGCTCGTGTCGGCCAGCCGGCGCGTCACGGCGTTCACCTTGCGTGCCTCCTGATGCTGCGGCTCCAGCGACGAGTTCATGACACCGGTCAAAAGCTGTGCAAGTTCCAGAAGACTGGTCTCGGTACCGCTGGCGACGTTGAAGACCTCGTCCGTCACGTCGGCTTTCGCGGCAAGCATGTTTGCCCGCGCGATATCGCGAATGTGGACGAAATCCATGGTCTGGCTGCCGTCACCGTTGATGATTGGCGGCAGGCCACCGGCTATCCGTTCCATCCAGCGGATAAGCACTTCGGTATAGGCGCCGTAAACGTCCATGCGCGGACCGTAGACGTTGAAGTAGCGCAGGCCGACATACTTCAAGTCGTACATTTCGGCAAAGCTGCGGAGCAATCCTTCATTGAAGGCCTTCGCGGCGCCGTAGATCGTCCGGTTGTTGTACGGATGATGCTCTTCGGTTGTCGGAAAACTGTCGGCGAGCCCGAGAACGGACGCCGAGGATGCGGCGATTACCTTTTCCACCTTGGCTTTAACGGCCGCTTCGAGAACATTGAATGTTCCGCCTGCCAGAACGTCGAACGCAAGACGAGGCTCCTCGGCGCATTGCGTGATCCGGATCGCCGCCTGGTGGAAGACGATGTCGACACCGTCGAAGTGCTTCGCAAGCAAGGCACGGTCGCGAATGTCTCCCTCGATGATGGTCAGCGGAAAGGTAGCCGACGCCTGCGCGAGATTTTCCCGTCGACCACGCACGAAATTGTCAAGGATCAGGATTTCGCGCGGTTGCTCGAGAGCAACGAGATCGGCGATGTGCGATCCAACGAGACCGGCGCCGCCAGTAATCAGTATCCGCTTGTCTTTCATAATACTCCCCCAAAGTTCAGGATGTGACCGACGTCGTATCGGTATCGCTTCGCCAGCGCAGGAATTTCGCCGGGACCCCCGCGACCACCGAGAATGGAGCGACATCGGAAACGACAACCGCCCCCGCGCCGACGATCGCGCCCTTGCCGATCGTCACGCCGGGAAGGATCGTCGCATTCGTTCCGATATCCGCCCACGCGCCTATGCGGACGGGCTTGATTTCGAGATCCGTGCGGATGATGGGTACGTCGATCGGAATGGCCGTATGGCTGGAGCCAAGAATCTTGGCGCCAGGCCCCCAGCCGACGCATTCCTCGATCACCAGGTCGCGCGCGTCCATGTAGGCTTGCGGACCGATCCAGACATTGTCGCCGATCACGCATGTTCCATCGTACCGGCCCTGAATGTAGGCCTGCGCGCCGATGAAAACGCCGCTGCCGATCTCGAATGTTTCGGGATGTTTGAAGCCGGCGGCGCTACCGATTTGGAGGCCGGCCCCGCAGCGGCGCGTGGCGGCTTGCCAGATCACCTTGCGCATCAACGCATCGACATATCCGTCACCGGAGGAAAAGCGGCCATAAAGCTCGATGAGGCCAGCGGCACCGTACGAGCGTTTGAGTTCGGCGCAGAGTTCACGCTGGAAGTCCGGATCTTCCGGGATTTCACGGCGGCCGTGAACCGCTTGAACGATCCGTGCAATGGAGGTGATATCAGCTGACATAGGCGTCGTGCTCCATGGCTGCCACCACCTGTTCGACCTGCCTTGCCGTCATTTCGGGATAGATCGGCAGCGAAAGAACCGTGCGGGCGGCGGCCTCCGATACCGGAAAGTCGCCCGGCCGGTATCCAAGGTCTTCATGCGCCTTCTGAAGGTGCACCGGGACTGGGTAATGCAGACCTGACTGGATGCCCTCGGCTTCCAAAGCGCGGTGGAGAGCGTCCCTGTCCCGGCAGCGGACGGCATAGACATGATAGACGTGCCGACGATAGGCAACTTCGACGGGCGTCTCCACGGTGTCGAGGTTGGAAAGCAGCGACGAATAGCGCATCGCGTGGGTGCGGCGCGCGGCGGTCCAGACGTCCAGATACCGCAGCTTTACGCGCAGGATTGCACCCTGAATGCCATCCATACGGTAGTTGAACCCTTTCAGCACATGATGGTAGCGCCGTTCCTGTCCCCAGTCGCGCAGCATCCGCATGGTCTTGGCATGTGCATCATTGTTGGTGACAACGATACCGCCCTCGCCGCAGGCACCGAGGTTCTTGCCCGGATAGAAGCTGAAGCAACCGGAAACACCGATGCTGCCCGCGCGGCGACCCTTGTACTCGGCGCCATGGGCCTGGCAGGCATCTTCGATGACAGGAATGCCATGGCGGCCGGCAGTCGCCATGATCGCGTCCATGTCGGCCATCTGTCCGTAGAGGTGGACCGGCATGATCGCCTTGGTGCGCGGCGTGATCGCTGCCTCGAGTTTGGCCGGGTCCATGGTCAGCGTGACCGGTTCGACATCGACGAAAACCGGAACCGCGCCGGCGTAGCAGATCGCCGATACAGTCGCGACAAAGGTGAATGGAACGGTAATGACTTCATCGCCCGGGCCTACGCCTGCGGCGAGCAGCGACAGATGAAGCGCACTTGTTCCAGTGTTGACGGCGACGGCATGTTTCGCGTCGCAGTAAGCCGCAAACTCCTCTTCAAATTGGGCAACTTCAGGACCCAGCACATATTGTGCCGACGCGAGCACGCCAAGAACTGCGGCATCGATCTCGTTCTTGAGCGATGCATATTGAGCTTTCAGGTCAAGGAAGGGGATCATGCAATTCGCCTCGCCTGTTCCAGCTCGACGACGCGGCCGCGCTGCGCCAGAGACTGGGTTGCCGCTTCAAGAATGCGAACAACGCGCAAACCGGCGTGGCCATCGACGATGGGCTGCTGGTTTTTTTCAACGCACTCGACGAACTGGCTGAGCTCGCGCCCCAAGGCCTCGGTCATATCCAGCTGCGGAGCGTGCATGTCGCCGGTGCGGTAGCCGACCAGCATCTGATAGACTTTCTCGCCATTGCGCTGCGGATTGCCGTTCAGCGTGATGCCCTTGTCGTAGATCTTGATCTTTTCGCTGGGCTCCAGGTCGTCATAGACGATCATCTTGTTGCTGCCGCCGATCAGCGTGCGGCGCACCTTGACGGGCGCGAGCCAGTTGACATGGATATGAGCGATCAGCTTGCTTTCGAAAAAGAGATTGAGATAGGCAATGTTCTCCGGCTCGCCGGCGACATGGCTCATGCCGGTCGCGGAAACAGCCACGGGCTTTTCCTGCAGCACATAGTCCATGATGGAGAGATCGTGGACGGCAAGATCCCAGATGACGCTGACATCATGCTGGAACAGGCCCAGATTGACCCTGACGGAGTCGTAGTAATACATGTCGCCAAGCCCGTTTTCGACGATTTCGCGCATCTTGCGGACCGCGCCGGTATGCACGAACGTATGGTCGACGGCGAGGATCAGGCGCCGGCGGGCGGCTTCATCGACCATGCGGCGCGCTTCATCGACGGTCGAGGCCATCGGCTTTTCGACGAAGACATGCTTGCCGGCCATCATTGCCTTCATTGCAAGTTTGAAATGGGTCGAAACCGGAGTGGCGATCGCAATCGCATCGACACGGGGATCGCGCAGGACCTCCTCGAAATCGCTCGTGATTTCCACGGCTGGATAGCGCGCCTTGACCGTCGTCAACCGTTCCGGCATCAGATCGCAGACATACAGAAGGCGCGCGCCGGGAACTTCGGCTATGTTTCTGACAAGGTTTGGTCCCCAATAACCGTAACCGATCACCGCTATACCGATCATCATACTCTCCTGAACAAAGGGACGCTGGCCGGCGCATCCTGCGCACGACCGACAATTTTGGCGGGAACACCTGCAACGATTGCCCAGTCGGGCACGTCTTTCGTCACCACGGCTCCGGCACCGACGATGGCATTCACGCCGATCGTCACCCCCGGAAGGACCGTGGCATTGCTGCCGATTGCGGCATGGCGCTTGACCAGGGTGGGAACGACCTCCCACTCTCCGTCGGACACGAGTTCTCCATCAGGATTGACGGCGCGCGGATATGGGTCGTTGGTGAACATGACGCCGTGGCCGATGAAGACGCCGTCTTCGATCGTGACGCCTTCGCAGATAAAGGAGTGACTGGAGACCTTGCAGTTTCGGCCTATGACGGCGTTTTTCTGGATTTCCACGAAAGTTCCGATGCGGGAGCCAGACCCCACTTTGCATCCGTAAAGATTGACCAGATCGGGGTGATGGATCACCACCCCCTCGTCCAAGGTAACACTCGATGCGATCATGCCGCGAAGACCCCAAATCCCCGATTGACGCTGAATTCAAATGGGCTCGATGCGGCGATTTCTCTCGCTAAAACATCGTCGATTGCCGCGCTGTTTTTGAATTCTTCCGCATTCAGAAGAGTTCCTTTCGATCAACGAGTAAAGGAAACAAAATGCGGTAATTCGCACATCGAAAGGCGTAGCTGCGCGGGGGACATCGATGCCCTCTACGGCGGATGCTGGCTGCCTTCCACGCCGCCTCATATGCACTTCAATCAAAGGGAGAGGTTGCTGGATCATACCATCCACGCAACTCTGACAATAACTCCGTGCGTGCTCTCCCAGGGCCCTCAGCGAAATTGGTCGGCATGGAGAGGCCCAGAGGCAGAGGGAAACGATGCGTCTTCTTGTATACCCGCATGACCTTTCGATCGGCGGCAGTCAGATCAACGCCATCGATCTCGCAGCCGGGGCAGCAGCGTCAGGTCATGAGGTGATCGTCTATGGCATCCCAGGCCCGCTTGTCGAATACGTCGCCGAACGCAAACTGCGGTTCATTCCGGCCCGGCCTCTCCCCTACCGCCCCGCGCCGTCTCGGATCGCGCAAATCGCCACCATTGCCCGTCAAAACCGCATCGACCTTATCCACGCATACGAGTGGCCCAGCTGTCTCGACGCCTATTACGGTGCCTCGCTTTTCCTCAACGTGCCGTTGCTCTGCACGGTATTGAGCATGGACGTGATGCCTTACGTTCCCGCGTCCGTGCCGCTGATCATGGGAACGGAAGATCTCGGTGCGCAAGCGCGCAAGGTCCAGCGGAGCGACGTCTGGGTGATAGAGCCGCCCATCGATGTCGAACGGGACAATCCAAACATTGACGGAAGCGAGTTTCGCCGCAGGCACAGCGTGTCAGCGAAGGACTTTCTCATCGTCAGTGTTTCGCGTCTCGCACTCGACCTCAAGCTTGATGCCCTGGTAAGGGCCATTGATGCCGTCGACCTCCTTGCCGGCTCGCATCCGCTGAAACTTGTCCTGGTCGGCGACGGCCCTGCCCGCGAGGCATTGGAAACGCGGGCAAAGGCAGTCAATCTCCGGCACGGGCGCGACGTCGTCCTTCTTCCGGGGGCGGAAATGGATCCAAGGGCAGCCTATGCGGCCGCCGATCTTGTGGTTGGGATGGGAAGTTCAGCGCTGCGCGCCCTGGCGATCGGCCGCCCGCTGATCGTCCAGGGCGAGGAGGCTTTTTCCGAGATATTCGAACCCAGAACATTAGGGCTGTTTTTAAAGCAGGGCTTTTATGGGTTGGGGGACGGATGGCCTGGAGCACAGCGGCTTGCGCGACAGATCGAGGAACTGGTTGTCGATCCCGCCCGCCGGACCGAGCTTCGTGCCTTGGGGCGCGAAGTGGTCACGGAACGTTTCAGCCTTGAACGCGCCATCGATCTGCAACTGGGGATCTACCAGCAAGTTTTGGCCAATCCTCCACGCAGAAGACTGGCCGACGCTGCGCGCTCGGCACGTCTGGCTCTGATGCTGGAATTTGCAAACCATGACCCAACTCGAAAGCAACGGAGAAAGGCCCGAGAGCTGGCGGTCCTTGCCGCCGCGCGCTCGGGTCGCTGGCCGCCGGAAGCTGTGGAATGCGGGCCGTAGGGCAACGCCTCGAAGCCGGCCGTCAAAATCCAGCTCGCCTCACCGTTATGTCGGCAGGAAAGCAGCCGGTCGCTGAGCGCGCCGCTTGAACAATTTGCCGACAAAAATCGAGCCCAACAATTCCATATGAAGCGGATAGTCACCGAGGCCAGCGGCCAGAAACCGCAACGCACTCTTTTTCTTTCCCACATTGTAAAAATACCGGCAGACATCAAGCAGCATCAGGGATCTCTGCTTCTTTCGACTGCGAAGCACGTCCCTGTTTTTTTTCAGGATGCGCAGCACGCCGATGATTTCCTTGCGGCGATTTCTCGAGATGCTGTCGGGCGAGATAAATCCCAGCACGACCGGTTCGATGTCTTCGTAGATCGACGTGTGCCGGGCCAGCCTGATTGCAAAGTCCCAGTCTTCATTGGCCTTGGCGCAAACATCGAACCAGACTGCATCCGGGATGCAGTTCCTGCGAAACAAAGCATTCTGCAGGCTGATCCGGTTCTCGACCAGCAGGCGTCCGAGCTGGTCTTCACCCAGGCGCAGGCAACCGTCGGGGTTTGGCGCATAACCGACACGGCCGGGTCCATAGTGAAGTTGATTGTCGCGCCCATAAACGATTTTTGCGCCGGTGACGGCTCCCACATGGCTGGGGAGCGAGGAGAACCGTGCAAACTGCTTTTGCAGCTTGCCAGGCAACCATATGTCGTCGCTGTCCTGAAAGGCGATGTAGTCGCCTTTGGCATGGCCGAGGCCGGTATTTCGCGCGGCTGCGGCACCGCCGTTTCGCGGGCGCCTTACATAGCGTACGCGGCGATCTTCCACACTGCGCACCACGCTCTCAATGTCTTCCGTGGAAGCATCGTCGACAACGATGAGCTCCAGATCCTTGTGCGACTGGCTGAGCACGCTGTTCATTGCAGCGACAAGTGAGCCGCTCCTGTTATAGGTGGGCAAAATGACCGATATCGTCATCAGAATGAAATTCCCCATATTCAAAGACGTCGTTCGACCGGGAAAGCACCGCCGCAGGGAATTGGGAATTCAACTTTCCTTCCCGAAAGTGACGCAGACATCCAGCCCTTCGTCGGTACGGGACGACACGCCGCGAAACAATTTATCTTTATTCGCTATGGTGGCGCCATCAGGTTAGGCTGGGCTGTGCTTCAGCAGCAGGGCTTCTCCATTTGGTTGACCCAGCATCCGGCGATAGGCAGTCGCCGGCGTCCCGCTGCAGGCCTGGAGCAGGCATAAGGCGTATTCCACCGTTCAAAGCCACGTCTCTGCTCGACCAAGGTCCATGTTCATCTCAGGCGGAGAATCCGACAGGCTGCCGCATGTTCCAAGCTGATCTTCGGAACTGCGGAGAAATATGTGTCGGACCTCCTTGTCATGGCGTGCTCATTGCTTGCGCATAGGAATCGCTCGCGGCAATGGCGGGTAGCGGACCTATCGGTGCGAACAATGCCCCGGTTGCCATGAGGTATTTCATCAAACGTGAATGGCTTGCCATTTGTTGGCTCCTTGCCGCGGTCGAGGCGCCGAGCGGGCCTTGCGCGTTCGCTCGGGGACTGGAAATCTCCAACGAACCAGCCACGAGCAAAAGCGCCGCCGTCACCTATCCGGATGAGAAGACGACGGGCGTTCTCGCCGGCTCAACCCTCACCCCGGCTGCGGCGTTCACGCTTGATGTTGCCGGGGCAACGATTAGCGGCCTGGATTTTCAAGGCACCGTCACGATCACCGCACCCAACGTGACGCTCAGGAATTGCAGGATAACGGCCAAGGGCTGGGCGGCATTGGACATCCGCGCCGACGGTGTCACCCTGGAAAATTGCGAGATCGACGGCCAGGCGGCACCCGGCATTCGGGGGATCAGCGTTTCCGGCAACAACGTCACCATCCGCCGCTGCGACATCCATCACGTGGAAGATGGAATTTATCTCACCGGCTCATCCAGAATAGACATTGAAAACAATTATATACACGATCTGCAATCGCAGTGGGAGGATCCCCATTTTGACGGAATAGCCACGGATGGCGGAACATCCGATGTTCTCATCAGGGGGAATACAGTCATCAACCCCCACCCGCAAACATCATCGATCATGCTCAGCAACTACTTCGGCCCTGTCTCCGGTGTCCGTGTTGAAGGAAATCGGCTGGTCGGCGGCGGGTATACGGTTTACGCCGACGGTCAATTCAATGGTGGCGAAATATCCGATGTATCATTCTCAAACAACAGGATGGGGCGCGGCCACTATGGATACGTGTCCATCGTAGGAAACTCTCCAAAATGGAATGGAAATATCGATGATGTAATTGGAGAAAATATCGATAGATAAAAATATGGTGACGATGCATCCGCGACTTCACCGGTGCAGAGGGCATGAAGGATCTCGCGGCTAGCCGAAACAGAGCCGATCGAGGGTAGTGTCAAGTCATCGAGCCGCGACCAGCTCGCGGATCGCCGCAGGCAGCCCTTGGCCATTCTGGGCGTTGGCAGGCGATGCAGTCATCTGGAAAACGTAAGGAGGTCATTACATAAATGAAGTTTGCCGTTTAAATATAGACGAGAATGAAATCGAACATCACATCGGCACGCAAGGGACCAGCACCAAAACAAGGATAAGACATGACTTTAGCTATTCATGGCTTTCCTACAAATTGGCTGTCTTACACTTTGGAGAAGTCCGCACTCAACCTTTTTGGTATGATTTCGCTACGCTTTCCGCCACAGCGCCAGCTCCTCGGAGCTCGTAAAGTCAATCTCCGCAGGTTACAAACCGCAAATTTGGGCGTACAATCCCCCAAGAAAGTAGGGGTATTAATACTTGGTGGAGGTTGCGTACCTCAAATTGACGAGCGGGCCTTTCCGATCAAAGAAACCAAATAGTTTGCGAATTCATTCGAATGCTATGCAACGCCACCAGTATCGTGTAATAAAAGAATATACGCATATAATTTGGAATTTATTAAGCATGTATAAATCAGGTTAATATCCTGAGAAGTAAGAGAATGGGGCTAGCGCATGCATTTTTTTGATACCCGTAGTTGCGTTCGGGTAAGTCGCATGTGCGTTTTGGGAGTAACCACCTATGAATTCGCTAACAATGACGAATGGGAAAGACATCTCGAATAATCTCTTTCATTCCATGGCAACCGATCCCTTTCACACTGAAAACGATAGAAACCCTGGTGAGCTTCCGCGAGGACGTTCGCTTTTAATCATTGACGATCGAGCGCTTGACCGCCAATGCCTTGCTTATTGCATCTCTGCTCACAAGATGGATATGGATGTTCTCGCATTCGGATCGATGGATGAATGGGAGCGCAAGCGTCACGACTACCCGCCGCTGGCTGCCATCCTGCTGAATGTCGGTGGCAAAAAAATTGCCGAGCCAGCCGTAGCTGAGGAAATCAAGAGGCTTTCTTCCACATTGGAAGCTCCGATCATCGTACTCGCCGATACGGACGACCTTCCGCAGATAATGAAGGCACTCGAATGCGGGGCAAAGGGCTATATTCCATCTTCAGTCAGCATTGATGTCTGTATTGAAGCGATAGCCCTTTCAATGGCAGGCGGCATCTTCGTGCCGGCCAGCAGCGTGTTTGCAATGCGCCAGGCGCTTGAGTCGGGAAATCCCGCTGCGCGCCCCTTGGCCGGCATGTTCACGGAACGGCAGGCTGAAGTGGTGGAGGCGCTCAGGCGCGGGAAAGCCAACAAGATCATCGCCTACGAACTCAATTTGCGGGAGAGCACCGTAAAGGTCCACATCCGCAACATCATGAAGAAGGTGAAGGCCACCAACAGGACTGAGGTGGCATACAAGATCAAAGATCTCTTCCCGCTTGCTTCGACTTCGTCGACTGACGGAATGAAGGGAAGCGAACACTAACGGATAGTTGTCGATGTAGAATGCCGAGAATTCCAATGCGACTGTTTGTACATTAGACTGCTCGAAACAATATCGTTCCCCAGTCATGGGGTCATCAAGTCGGCAAGCGCCAGATAGTCTGGCGCTTGCTTTTTTCGTTCTGTACCCCCGCCTCAAAGACCTGTGCCTCTCAGGACCACCATGGGTGTCTGCAACAGAATCCACAAATCGGCACTGAAGCACATCATGCCGGAGTAGCGTGTATCGTGCAGCGCGCGTTCGACAAAAGTGCAGCCATTGCGCTCGCTAATCTGCCAAAGCCCCGTCAGGCCAGGACGCATATCGAAGTAGGCTGTCCCGGGATAGTGCTGCCGCTGCTCTGGAAGCATCGGACGCGGACCGACGAGGCTCATGTCTCCAACGAGCACGTTCAGCAATTGCGGAAGTTCGTCGATGGAATATTTGCGCAGATACCTGCCCAGCCTTGTAATGCGGGGATCGTTTCTCAGCTTCTGCTGGGTCTCCCACTCGACCCTAGCCAGGGGATCGGCAGCCAGATACTCCTGCAGCTTCCTTTCTGCATCGGGGGCCATGGTTCGAAGCTTCCATAGATTAAATATCTCCCCCCTTTTCCCAACTCTTGGCTGCGAGAAAAAAGCCTGCCCGCCATCGATCCAGATCAGGACAGCAGCTGCTGCCACGATCGCCAGTGCGAATGGCGCAACCAGCAATGTCACCGCGACGTCAAAGCAGCGTTTGGTCGCAAAATACAGGGATCTTGATTTGATCGCCCTGTGAGCCGGCGGGTTGTGAGTGATAAACCTCGAAGGATATCGTAGATCGCCTTCCGACATGACGCCTCCAAAATGGTCATTTCTAAGAAAGCGGCGACGGGGGCGTGCAAATATAAAATATAAATTTGCGCGAAGAGGATTATTTACTTCCTCATGTTTTTTAGGATTGCCCCTGTGACCGCGATTAATTTGATATTAACCATACGAGGGGAAATCACAATAAATCGAATATAAACAATTCGATGTAGGCCATGACGACCAGCAGGACGAGTCGTATTTTTATGGATTGAGCCCCCTCCAAAACAAATCGGATCGCGGCTATATTATTGAAGGAAAAGGAAGGGATTTGGAGAGATTTACTGAAATATGATCAGTGAATTCATATTTTTACTTCACCGAAAGGCCATGACCTCAACGCATAACGCCATGTTGCTTTAAAATTGCAGATTGGGGCGGAATGCACCGACGATGATCGCCGTCCGTGACGGCCCGCCGAACATGATCTGCAGGAAGCACGAGCTCCTACGCCCTGGGCCCGGATCAGGATGCGTCGCGATTCCAGCTTTCGACAAATCGACGCGCGTCGCCATGAAGCGCCAGATCGAACATCCGACGGCCTCTGTGGAGCCGAATGCGGGTTAGGCAAGCCAGCGCGAGAACACGATTTCGGGCGCCTGAGACACGATCCGTCGTGAAAATCTTGAAACTTTCGGCCAATGGTGAGCCAACAACAACCAACCCACCGACAAGCCATCGCAGCATTGCCGCGGGACGGCCGACGACTTTGCGGAATTCATGAGCCACGTGCCGGTCCCATCGGCGCGCAAGATCCGCAAAGGATTTGCAGGAGGGTGTAAGCACTCTTGCTTCGGGCAGAAAGGCAATTCGATGCCCCCTTGCCGTCGCCCGCTGGCCCCACTCCGTGTCCTCCATCGTCGCAATTCCGCCGAAAGGACCAACAGAGTGAAAAACCTGCTTTCTCACTGCCATATTTCCCGTGGCAGCAAACCCATAGCGTTCGACATAAGCGCGGGCGCGATAGCTGTAGATGCTCTCATAGGATTCGATCGCACTTGGATGTCGGGGGTCGGTAATCAAAATTCCAATGTCGCCGCCGACAAGGTCGATATCCGGGGTTCTTGCCATCAGGCCGACGATCGACCGAACCCATCCAGGCTGCGCGATGCAATCGCAATCGATGAATGCCAGCAAGTCCGCCCGGGCCATACTGGCACCCAGATTACGTGCCGGCCCTGGACCAGGTATAGTCTCGCGCACCAGCCGGACATCCGGAATGCCTGAGCATGCCGCTTCGGGCATCTCACGCGAGCCATTATCTACCACGATGATCTCGAACGGAATGCCGTCCGCGCGCTGCGCGTCCAGGGCAAGAAGGCAGCGACGCAGATCGTCTGGCTCGTTGAGGTGCGGAATGATCACGCTGAGCTGCCAGGGAGGATTCATCTGTCTGTCCTAGTGGATCGAAGTGGTGTTGCGATGCCGTTGGTGTGCGTCCCAAAGGCAACCATTGACCATTCCACCGTGGTGGATCGGGTCTTGTTCTTTCCACAACATGAACGGATCGCCCGAGCTTAGGAAGATGATTGAGTCCTCGCCTTCCGTTGAAGCCAGGTAAGGCCTTGCTAAACAACTTGGGGAGGTTTGGCGCGGCGCTCGAACACCGAATACGCCTTTCGATGGATTGCAAGCTAGCGATCACGCACTTTGGCCTATCCGGCGCAACATCGGGCATGTTTTCAAAAAGCATCATCAGCCCGCAGCGCACAGCGTTGCAGACTGTAAGCGATTACGCGAAGTTAAACATCGCTAAGGCATCGGACGAGCTACCACGCCCGAATGTACTAGATCAGCAGACCACCCTGCTCTTCTCACCTTACATTGACTATCTATGCCGCGATTCCGAACCACTGAACAATGATTTTGGCCACGATGCCAATCCGGTTCAGAAGTTGGGTGTCTGCGTAATGGGCAACATAGACTTGGGCTTCTATCTTTCTATCCTGCGGCGCAGGTTGCCATATCTGTTGGCGATTGCCGTCATGACATTGCTGTCCGCAATCGCGGCGGCGCGCGTTATCCCCTCGGTATACAGCTCAAGCGCCAAAATTTTGATCGAAGCGCCACAGATTCCGGTTGAGCTTGCCCGTTCGACCGTCCCTCTGGGTGCCGTCGAACAGCTCCAGATTCTTCAGCAGCAAATCACCACACGGGACGATCTCCTTGCTCTGGCAAAGAAGCTTAAGGTCTATGACGAGACCAAAATGAAGCGCTATGGCGAAGACGCCGTGAAGGACATGCGGTCCCGCATAAAGTTCGAGCAATTGCAGTTTGATACACAGGGCCGCGATCAGGGGGCGACGGTCTTCAGCGTATCCTTCCTGGCAGGCAAGCCGGATATGGCCGCCAAAGTAGCAAATGAGCTCGCGGCGATGATTCTGGGAAGGAACCAGCGCCAGCGGACTGATCGTGCGGGAAGCACACTGCAATTCTTCAATCAGGAGGTCGCAAGACTGTCCTCCGATCTGAACCGGCTTGAAGCCGATATCCTCAAATTCAAGACCGGAAACAGAGACACTCTTCCAGAAAGCCTTGATTTTCGTCGCAGCCAGCAAAGCCGTCTGCAGGAGAGGTTGATTTCGCTTGAACGCGAGGAGTCCGATCTCCACACCAAACGCGGCAGTCTGATCGCGACCTATACGAACGCCGGACAGCTCGAGGGGGCCGTTTCACTCACGCCGGAGCAACAGATCCTCGCGGATCTCAACCGCGCATTGGCCGAGCAACTCGCGATCTTTTCTGAAGCCAGCCCCAACATTACAGCGCTTCGCTCCAGAATCGCATCGCTCCAGAACAACCTGCTGTCGAGTCCGCCAGAGAAATCCAAGAACGAGAACGGCCCCCCGGGGGAGCGGAGCGCACCTTTCGGGCTCAATCTGCAGCTGTCGGATATCGATAATCGCCTTCAGGCCGTGGCGGTGGAGAAGACTTCCGTAGCACAGCGCATTGAGGATCTGACCCGGTCGATAGCTGGCACACCAGCCAGCGAAACCGTCCTGAATTCCCTTGAGCGAAACCGCCAGAACATCCAAGTGCAGTACAATGCCGCCATCGCAAGGCGCGCGGAAGCATTGACCGGCGAACAGATAGAAAGGCGGTCGGATGGCGGTCGGTTTTCGCTTCTGGAAGCCGCAACGCCGCCCGTCAGCGCGATCAGCCCCAAACGTACCCGCATAGTCGGTCTTGGCGCCTTTGCAGGAGTGGGGTTGGGACTAGCCTTCGTCGTGTTGCTGGAAGTGCTCAACAAGACGATCCGCCGCCCCGTCGAGCTGGCACGATTGCTGCAATCGCAACCGTTGGCCACGATTCCGAACATCGGAACGTCAGACAAGGTTCGCTTCACAAACCCCAAGCGTCGTATGGCGGCAATGCTTGCCGCCGGGCTGGTGCCGATCTCGTTCATTGGGGGCGGGGAAACCTCCGTACTGCTGCCTTCCCTCATTCAAGGCGTGATCCCCGGTATCGGCCAGGTGGCGGCAATGCCGAATTTCTCTGCGTCAACAGCAACAGTTCGTCAGGATCAGAGTTTCAATCATGGATCAAATTAGGGCATCCCTACAGGACAGTCTGAGATTGCAAAGCAGTGATCAGCTGGCGGAGCAGGCAATGCAGGCATGCACACGGCTCGGATTTGAGATCGCCTGGGGGAATTTGCCCCCACTGGATCTCGCCCCTGATAAAATCATTGAAAATCGTATCGTCACGATAGACCGGTCTGACCCTGCTCATGTCCCATTCGACATGATGCGGACAAGGGTCCTGCAGAGTCTGCGCCAGAACAACTGGACCTCCATTGCGATAACCTCCCCGACAGCATCCTGCGGAAAATCGCTTGTCGCTCTCAACCTGGCATTCAGTCTGGCGCACCAGCAGGACTGCCGCACGCTGTTGGTCGATCTCAATCTGAAACAACCGCGAATTGGCGAGATGCTTGGCGTCAATGCTCCTGCCTCCATGCAGGACTTCCTGAAGGGTGACGCGCCGATACACGATGTTTTCCTGCGATACGGCGACAACCTGGCGGTGGGCACAAACCATCAGCCGGTGCAGTTTTCAGCGGAATTGCTGCAGAGCCTGGAAACGGCAAGGGTATTGGAGGACCTGCGGTTGAGGATGGGGCCAGACGTTATTCTGTTCGACATGCCTCCGATGCTCTCCCACGACGACGTGACGGCATTCCTGCCAAATGTCGACTGCGCGATCCTGGTCGCCGCGGCGGAACACAGCACCTTCGAAGACGTGGATAACTGTGAGCGGTACCTGTCAGAGCGAACAAACATGCTCGGGGTCGTTTTGAACAAATGTCGATACTGCACTGATTACTGATGCGCCGAAATTGATGCCGCAAAAACAATCTGCTGCCTGCCCGCTCATACATAAACGCAACGCTGGATCAAAAGGAAATTGCCATGCGCAAGTTGCTAGTTGTCTATGGCACACGCCCTGAAGCGATCAAGATGGCCCCCCTGGTCCATGCGCTCGCTCGCTCACGCCATTGCACGCCTGTCGTCGCCGTAACCGGTCAACACCGTGAAATGCTCGATCAGGTCAATCTGTTGTTCAGAATCCAACCCGACCATGATCTCAATATCATCACCCAATCGCAAACCCTGGAAAATGTCACCGCCCGCGTCCTCGCCGGTGTCTCCAGCGTCATCGACGCTGAAAGCCCTGATGCGCTTGTGGTCCAAGGCGACACGACGACCTGTTTTGCCGCGGCTTTGGCCGCCTTCTACCGAAGGATTCCGCTTATCCACCTTGAGGCGGGACTGAGAACGGGCGAGCGCAACAACCCCTTTCCGGAGGAGATAAACCGTCGCCTGACCACCCAGCTTGCCGCCCTGCATCTGGCGCCTACTCTGACCTCGAAATCCAATCTCTTGAAAGACGGCGTGGCTGAAAGCGATATTGTCGTCACGGGCAATACCGTCATTGATGCCTTGCTGCATGTATCAGGCCGCAACACTGTGACCGAAAATCAGGATCTTCACCGGATCATGGGCAGGAGAAGCGTTTTGGTGACCGCACACCGGCGCGAATCCTGGGGCGAGCCGATGGCGCAGACCGCTCGTGCCATTGCACGGCTTGCCCGGAAATTTCCCGAAATTGTCTTTCTGCTTCCAGCCCATCTCAATCCGGCGGTCCGCGACGTTCTGCTCCCCCCGCTTGCTGGGCTCGAAAATGTAGTAATTACGCAACCGCTCGATTATGGCGACTTCGTCAAGGCCATGCGCGACTGCTCGATCGTGCTGACCGATAGCGGCGGCGTGCAGGAGGAGGCCCCCACTTTTGGCAAGCCGGTCCTCGTCATGCGCGAAACGACGGAACGTCCCGAAGCCGTCGCGGCCGGCACCGTGCGGCTCGTCGGGACGAATGAGGATCGTATCGTCAGCGAAGTGACGGAACTGCTGACGGACCGGCGCGCGTACCAGGAAATGGCGCACGCCGTGAACCCCTACGGAGATGGACAAGCCGCGATGCGGTCAGTCCAGGCTATCGAGCATTTTTTCGCGCTCGGCGACAGGCCAATTGAGTTCGACGCGGGGCTGAGTCCCCCCCAGGAGCCATCGGCATCCCGCCCGGAACGCGTGGTAAGCGGTTTTGCCGCCTAGGCAGAAACGGTTCCTCAACCTTTGCCGGGTCGGGGCGACGGGGACAACGGTTACCTCTCGTTCCAACGCGACCTGCAGCCGATAGCCAACGGCCCCTCTCCATGTGGAGAGGAGCCAAATGCCTACGTTATGAAATGAAAGCAGGGTCCCCGTCCCCGCGCTTCGAATTCTATTAAATTAGACCATGCTCACAAGTAACATTTTTTGACACAGGGCAGCCTGCCCGTTACCGCAATTTCCCCAAGAGAGAGCTATGAATAATTCTCCACGCCGGTTCGTCACAATATCAGCCCCTCGCGGGGTCAGAGGCCGCCGTTCGATCGATCGCGGGGCTGCGAGCGCGGCGGCCTCGCATTTTGAGATGCCCGGGGGATAGGGAACTACGCCTTAAAGGTAAGCGCGATTTGGAAGAGTTTCATTCTAATATTCGCGGCAAAACGTTTGAACAACCATTCATTGAGAAGGTCCTCGCCGTGAACGAAAGCGACATGTCGAAATGGGAGGTCGACGTCGAAAACAAGCTGAAGGCATACACCCTCTTGGAATGGGGCGTAGCCGTCGGCGAGCCTTATCATGTCGTTCTGCGGATTGGATACGCTGCTTCCAAGTCGGAATGGGACGCATACAAGGACACGGATCACTCGCCGCACCAGTTTCAAACGGCCATGTCGCCGACCGCGGCCAAGGAGCTGGGCGCTCTTCTAATCCTTTACGCAAAAGAAATAGAAAACCACGTTCCCTCGAAGGACGAACAGAATTGACACCAGCCGAGGCGAGGCTGACAGGTTGAATTCGAGTGGCACGATGCATCCTGGCTCCTGCCCAGCGTGCCACCAACGTCCCCCCGCTTCAGCGCATCGTTCCAAAACACGCGCCTTTTGAAAAAACCTTGCCACTGGCCGCGGCATGGGTCGATGCTTGGCCTTCGGCTGGCCGGCACACGATGTCCCGCCGTGCCCGGCGCACTTGGACGTACATCCTACCCCAAAAGGACGGGTCGCCTTCACCTCTTGCAGAAGTGGCTGCTTTTTAGAGGACAGAATATGCTGGTTTCCTAATTGGCAGATTGAGGCAGTTTGATTTGCTGTAGCTCGCTGAAGACCGGCCGAATTGAAAAGGGAGAATACCATGTTGTTAAACAACGAACGGCACGTGCAGCTCAATCGTGCGCGGCGTCACTTCCTCGGTCTGGCTGCGGAAACGGGTGCGAAAGTTGCCGCGGTGGGCGCTCTGGCAGCAACGACGATCTTTCCTGCCTCGATAGCCCAAGCCATGGGGAAACCATGGTGGAAAAAGGAAGGCGGTCCCGAAGGAGATCCCATGTGCTTTCTCCGCGGTACCTCTATCATGACCCCCACCGGCGAGATTTGCATCGAGAACCTTCAAATCGGTGATCTCGTTGAAACGGCGCGGGGCAAGCCCATGGCTGTCAAATGGATCGGTCGCCATCTTTACAAGCGAAGCGGCCCATCCTGGAATGGCAGCGTGATCCCGATCCGCATTGCGCGACACGCCATAGATGAGCGGACGCCGCACAGGGATCTTTACGTCTCTCCCGGCCATGCTCTGCTCATCGATGGCGTCCTCATCAGAGCGAAGGATCTCGTCAATGGTATTTCCATTGCACCCGTCCTTCCGGCCCATCAGGAGATGATCGAGTATTTCCACATTGTACTCGACACCCATGAAGTGATCTTGGCCGAGGGTGCTGCTGCCGAGACCTTCCTTGTCACCGACAACAACCACGAAGGTTTCTCGAACTTCGTTGAATTCGCACGCCTCTATCCTGTCGACCAGCGTCCTGTCATGACGCCCTTCGCGCCCATCGTCAGCATTGACTCAGGCCGCGAGCAGTTGAAGGCCCTGCTGCCGGCTGGAGTCCGCCGCATCCTGCAGGTGCGTCAACCGGCACGCGAGACGCGCCGGAAAATTGCCACACGCGCCGAGCAACTGGTCAGCTGAGGTCCGACAACGGTGCTTGATTGTGCCCGATGCGCATCAGATGGCGATAGCGGGCTTCACGATCCCGGCACCTGATGTCTGGATGCACAAATTGCGTCTCCAACGCCAGCAATCGCCGTTGGGGACGGCTGCCCTCCGCGTTCGGAGAGATAGGCGAAACGTTCCAGCGATTCATGACAACAACGCTCCGCCCCACAAGGGCGGCGGTCAAGTGCGCGCTGAAATCACCGAGGGATTTTAACAGTGAGGACGCCCGGCCCAGCCACGGTGTTCGGACGTCCGAACACCGGCTCCGACCAAATCGGCAGGCACACAATGAACTGCGAACGACGCGGCGGCCGCAACTGGTCTTTGTTATTGATTTTCGGATCGATAGCGATCGCCGTCTTGGCGAGTCTTTTTTGGTTGGCATCGGCTCTCCTGTCCCTGGTAAAGGCTGCCGAGCCGATCGCATTTAGTCTTTATTGCATGGAACATATCGATGAGTGCCCCACTAAAGGGCCTCGATCCGTGCGCTATTCCGCGACGCTGATGCAGCTCGTGAGCAAGGTTCAAACTCAGGTCAACAGCGAAATAACCCCCAGGCGGGAAACGGTCGATGTATGGTCGGCCGATGTCTCCAGCGGGGACTGCGACGACTACGTCATGACAAAACGTCGTAGGCTTATTCGGGCCGGTATTCCTGCGACAGCAATGCGAGTAGCAGTTAGCCGCCGCTTCGGCGAGGGTCACGTCGTCCTCATCGTCAATACCGACAAGGGGGAGATCGTTCTCGATAACTTGCGTCGTGCCGCCCATCTTCGTTGATCGCTCCACGGCGTCTTGGCAGCGGCTCGGCGGCAATCCGATGGTCGATGTCGCCAAGCCCCCGAGGCGGAATGTGGCACTTCAATGCCGTCGATCCGGTCAACCGTCTCTGGCCGAAGCTCCCATGAACCGTTGCACTTCAAACTGTTCGGCCATTGGACTCGCGTCATTGAGACGCCAGGTCCGTCCATATGGATCGAATGCCCCATACCGTTGCGCATTGGATCGATTGGGGTGCCCGGTCACCAGGAGAGCTAAGCTGAAAGATGTATGTCGCACTGGTTAGGGGCAGGCCTGCTACGCCTTGCTCCCGAGTTTTGCAACGCCGGGACAATTGCTATTCTGCTCTTTCGAGCAATCCTCATTCGGTGGACAGATCCTCAAAATGAACTCGGTTCCGTCACTTCTCCGCAAGGCGCGCAATTTCGGCGACAAGATGCTCTGGGGCGGGCGCGTGGTGGGCGCGAGAGCGGCCGCGAGAGGCGCAATGAGAATAGGCTATTTATACGTGCGCCGACCGAGCAGAAGCGAAATTCGATTGCGGTCCGGGCAGATTCTCGAATTCGCCTTCCCGAGCCAGGTTCCCCGCGCACTCCTGGCATTCGGGGATTTCATCGATCCGGAATTCGCATTGCTCCGCAAGATCTATCACCCCGGGTGGATCGTTGCAGACGTTGGCGCTGCGATTGGACAGTTTGCTATATTTGCCGCGACGTTGCCGGCTGCCAAGGTCCACGCCTTCGAGCCGAGTTCTGCAAATGTCGCCGCTCTGTCGAGAAACATCCTCCGAAACGGCGTAAGCGACAGGGTAGAGGTCCATAGGCTCGCTTTCTCAAACGCTGAGTCCGAAGCGTATTTCGAGACCACGGCAAGCACGTGGTTGAGCGGGATCAGTGAAACCGGGACCGAGCTTGTATCGGTTCGCAAATTGACCGATGACTTTCAGAGACGGGGATTGGATCACGTCTCAATCCTCAAGATTAATGTCGCGGGATTCGAGCCTCAGGTCATCGAGGGAGCCGACGTTTTTCTGGCCAAAGGCGGCGCCGACATATTGATATTGTTACTCGGGCTGGCATCACTGCCGTGGTATGCGAAGCTTGCCACTTACGGTTATCGATTCTTCTATTTCCATCCAATTGAGAATGTACTCTACGAGGTCACGGCCTTCGACGCGGACTCGGTGCTTGCCCACCGCCCCTGGCCTGCCCGCAATATCATTGCCATTCACCAGGCGGCCGTGGAACCGATCCTCGGCACGAGATTTCCTGTTCGCGGGATTTAGCGCGTTTTTTCCGGAGAGACCCGCCCGGATCTGTGTTCCCATAACGGTCGCGTTGAGCCGATGGGCAGAGCGTTTTGCGTCCGACTGCTACGGCCAGTTGCTCGATCTCATTTCGGTAACGGATCGAGATGTCGCGTCGCGGGAGGGAACCTTGCGGCGTAGGCCGACAAGCTCTTCATCGACCGGTGCCATTCCGACAATGCTAGAGCGGGAAGCCAAAGGCGGCCGATGGTCGCCTTTGGCTGGAAGCCGCATCGAGCGGCCTTTTCGTGTTACAGTAGGAAATATCCCTTCGAAAGCGAGATCGCATCATCCAGATGAATGGCGAAATCGACCTTCTTGTCACCGTTGGTGTCGCCGTAGACATAGGTGTCGGAGGTGTCCTTGATATAGCGCAGTTCCCCGGCCTTGCCGGTGAAGACTCCGGTGCCCAGGTACGTGAATGCCTGATTGCCGGAGGCCGTCGTATTGGCGTCGATGGCCGACAAATCGATCCGGTCGCCGCCGGTGCCCGAGAAATCGAAGATCGAGTCACGACCAGCCAAGGCGACGGTGGTCTGTGACGCCGCCTTGAAGACGAAGGTGTCTGCGCCCGCGCCGCCCGTCAGATCGTCAGCGCCGCTGCCGCCATAAAGCGTGTCATTGCCGCTACCGCCGTTCAGGAGATCGTTGCCTGAGCTGCCGCTAAGAAGATTGGCAGCGCTATTGCCGTAGAGTTTGTCGGCGTGGGTCGAACCTGTCAGCCGCTCGATCGAAACATAGGCATCGCCCTTGGCATCGCCGGTGTTGACGGAAGCGTCGGCGAGACTTGCGGTCACTCCAGCGGAGGCGCTCGCATAGGCGGCAGTGTCCGTTCCTGCCCCACCGTCGAGTTTGTCGGCGCCGGCCCCTCCGTTCAGGACATTGTTGCTGGAGCTCCCTGTCAGGGTATCGGCTGAACTGGAGCCGAGCAGATTTTCGATGCTGGTCAGCTTGTCGCCTGCCGCATGCCCCCCAGATACAACCCCCGTCTGAAGATTGATCTTGACGGCCGTCGATCCTGCATAGCTTGCCGTATCCGTTCCGGCGCCCCCCTCGAGGACATCCGCACCGGCACCGCCCTTGAGCAGATCATCGCCGGCGAGCCCCTTATAGGTCTCGCTGGCGGTATTGGCCATTCCGGAAACGGGCAACACGTCATCGCCCGCGGTGCCCGTATAGACAGTCGGCATCGTCGGGAGCGTGTCGAGATCGGTATTCCCGTAGACGACCGGCTTATTGTCAAAGAAGGCGAAATCACCGTAAGCGCCATCGCCGATCTGGTTGTTGATGATCTTGATCGTCGAATCGTCCACCGGGCCGCCGCCGAAACGGCCGTCGAGATAGACGGTGTAACCACCGCCGGCCAGACGGTTGTTTTCGACCGTGATGTTCGACAGACCGCCAAAGTAGTTGTCGAGCATCACCGCCGAGGTCTGGCTCTGATCGACGATAACGGTGTTGTGGAAGATGTGGATGTCGTGACCGGCATTGACCTCGATACCGTCATAGTGAGCTTCGCTGCTGCCGCGGAAATCATGAATGTAGTTGTCGCCGATTTCCGACGGACCGCTGACATTGATACCGTTTTCGACGTCGTGGATATCGTTGCGCAGGAAGGTCCCATGGCCGTAGATGCCGTTACCACCCGCGCCGCCGTCAATTTCACTGTCCTGCAGCGTGAAACCGGTCGCGCCGTCCATGACTTTGATGGCTGTCCATGCTCCATTGGACGACACCTTGACGTTGCTCATCGTGACGTTCTTGGCATCGATGATGACATCGCCCGTGATGTCCATGTTGCTGATGACGGCGTTGTCCTGCGTGATGTGCAGCGTGCCGTTATACTTGGTCAGGGCTACCCCGGCCTTGAGGCCTGTGTTGGTTGCATCGGGAAAGCCTGCCGCTTCGGCGCTCACCGCGCTGGCGGCCACGGCATCGGCCGCTACGGCTGTGCTCAGCGTGCTGGTGGCATTGGCGGATTTCGCAGCCGCCTGAAAACCTTCGGTGCCTTCCGCGCTCAGAGCCGTTTTGGCAAGAGTCGTTCCGGATGCGCTCTGCTCGTTGCCCGCCTGGGAGATGCCGGCACGCGCAGCGTCGATAGTTGCGCTGTCGTCAGTCGATATCGATGAAGTGGAGGCGAGCTTGACGAGCCTGTCGTCGGACACGCGGTCCTCGTGGCGGACGTCGCGTGCGCCAAACCCTTCCATGATATGAAAATCGTGATCGGCGGTGTCGAAGGAACTATTCAGCGTACCTTTGGTTGGAACCGTTGCCTCATGAGACTCGTTTGCTTTGTCCTGGTCGATGATGCCAAGAGGATTGACCTCCAGGTAATCGTTCGCCAGAAAACCACTTTCGGTTGCATTCAGTAATGTTCGTGCCACTGTACTATTGCCTTTCTCCTCAGCCTTGAACCCCGTTTCAAGAATGTCCTACTACCAAATCTGGCTACCTCTTTTAGATGAGCCAGACCTACAATAGGGAGCAGTAATGCAACTTCCGACATGGTGCAATGCAGCAAGAACAGTGAATTATATTTGGGCACGCCGCCCCATTTCGGTCTTACTGTTGCCACAAAATACTTAATCGCTTGCTTCATTCTGAAATATTTGACGAATTTTCAGCGATTCAATGGAAACTAAATTTTCGTAAAATTTTTAAACTCCCGCACAAAATTGCAACCTGAAGTTCCACTAGGACCCTGAAAAGATTTACAAAAATTTTTGAAGGAGTGTTCAATTCGCCGCGAAATCAGAAAAAGAGCAGCACGTGCATCTTTTTTTCTTAAAATTTATTCTGCGCAACCGTAAGGCCTTGAGAATACTTGGTTCAACCGTTTTTCAGGGATATTGGGCGGGGAATCGTCAGCAGGACGCGGCACTTCTCCACCCGTGTGATTCGCAAACAGGAGCGCACAACGGGTTTGAGATGACGATCGGTAGATGGGGGAATGGTTTATTGGTGGCGGTGCCAAAGGCCGAGCGCGGCGCCAAGCGCTGAGCGACGGCCTGATCCGATGGCCAGCCGCATCGCCTCTCCGACAATGATGCCCGATCGGAACAGGGCAGATGCCAAAGCACCGTGGTGCCGGCGGTGATATTCGATGCGATTGGCAGTCATGAGTGCGGTAAGAAAGTCGCTGCTGTGATAATCGCCGCCAATATGGACCGCCTGGGATTTGGGAGCGTACAGCACCTCAAGACCGGCGGCGCGAACGCGCTGGAGATAGTCGACCTCTTCGCTGTAGAGAAAGAAGCTTTCATCCCAATCACCGATCATCTGGCGCGCTTCGGCAGAAATCAGCAATATCGCACCGGTGGCCCATTCGATCGGCCCCCCGTCCTTATAGAGCGCCGGATTGTGGACGATTTCGCCGAGCCCCATGCGCGCAGCCAGCGTGCCGCCCAGTAGCGCCTCCGTCCACGCGGTCATTATCGATGGCTCCCGGCGGATCGACTTGGAAACGGCGCCATTCTCGCCCCGGACCTGCGGCACCACCACCCCGACCGAAGAACTGCTCAGGCCAGCATAAAGGTTGCGGATTGAGCCGGGCAGCAGGCGAATGTCAGGATTGAGAACAAGCACATCGGCAGAGGGGGCGATCGTTGCGGTCGCCGCATTGATACCGGCAGAATAGCCACCGTTGCGGCCCGTTCGAATAACCCTCGCTCCTATGGGATGGGCCAGCGCCAGATCGACGGAGTGATCGTGCGAGTCGTTGTCGACGACAATGACTTCATAGTGTTCGATTCCCTCGAGACCCGCACGCAGAGAATCGAGCAAGCCCGATAAAACGGAAGCGCTGTTGTAGGCGACGGTCACAATCGCAAGTCTTCGCGCCCCTGACGGTCGGACCGCAGTGGCGTTGTCGTTCAAAGGCTCTCTTCGCCGATTTGAAGCTTGTTTTATCGATGTGTCCATTTCGCGCTCTCTATCCGGCCACACCCGTGAACGGGACTTCGGCAATCCTTGTCGCAAAAGCGCCCGCGCCGAAAGACTGCAGAGAGAGGTAGACCGCGCCCAGTTCGGATCGACCGCTAATCCGGAAAGCTGAGTGAAGTGCAATTCAAGTAATCCAATCGGCGCATGCCGCTACCATTGCCGACATGCCGGATGTCGATTCTGTAAGTCTTTGAGTGCGCTGGAATATCTGTGGGGATTTTCTAGCATGTCGGCAGAAATCGACGACCTTAATTCTGCACCTCTCAAGGACGCGTTTGCCCCAACCCTTGGTCAACCGCCATTTCCCTTGAAACGGCAACGTATCAGGAGCTTTCATGCCGATTGATTTTCAGCATTCATTGTCATCACGAACGCAAAATACACCATCGGGCAGCAGCGAACATCGGAGACATCCTCCTGAGCAAGGCCGCACGGGCACGTTCGACAGGCTGGAGACCATTGAATCGATTTCGCGCGCGACACGAACTCAGGCCGATCGCTTCCTGGACATTGCAAAGCGAGGCTTGCCGCGCATGCACCAAAGCTGCGCATTCGGTCATACGCTGCGTGCGGTCAAAGAGAATTCGCATTGGACGGAACGGCTCGAAGGAGACAGCCTTCGTTATGCGTCGATCGTCGCTCTCGGCTTATCCTATGTCGACAAGGCAACGCAGCAACGGATACTGAGCGGCGACACGGCCTTTGATCTGGCGCATACATGCGCCGCCCGTGCAGCGACATCCGCAGACATGGGCGCGATCGCGCTTGCCGCCTGGGCTGCCGCGGAGGCGGGACGCTTTCATGCCGTTCCGCTCTTTCGCCAGCTTGCTCAGCTGCTCGCTTCGGATGCGCCTATCGCCACGGTTCACTGCGCGTGGGCGCTCAGCGCCGGTCTGGCAGCGCAACAATTCGGCGACACAGGGGATGTGGTCTCTCTGGCGACGAAACGGCTGATGTCGGGACTGTCTTCATCAGGCCTGTTTCCGCATATGCTGCCGGCATCGGCGAGCGGGCGCTTGCGCGCGCATATCGGATGCTTTGCCGACCAGGTTTACCCGATACAGGCGCTGTCCCGTCTTCACGCTGCTCAGCCCAACGCCATGGCCCTGTCGGCAGCCGAAGCCTGTGCCGAACGCATTTGCGCATTGCAGGGACCGTCCGGCCAATGGTGGTGGCACTACGATACGCGCAACGGGGGTGTGGTCGAGGGCTACCCGGTCTACAGCGTTCATCAGCATGCGATGGCTCCGATGGCGTTGCTCGACCTTCGGGAAGCCGGCGGCCGCGACCATTCACAAGCGATCATCAAAGGCATGCGGTGGCTCGACGAACATCCCGAGACCTCGGCGCCGCTCGTCGCCTCAGAAAAAGGTGTGATCTGGCGCAAGGTGGCGCGCCGCGAACCCCGCAAGGCTGTGAGAGCAATATCGGCTGTGACGACAGCACTGATGCCGGGGCTGCATATCCCGGGACTTGATATGCTCTTTCCACCGATCCGGGTGGACTACGAATGTCGGCCCTATGAACTCGGATGGCTCATTTACGCATGGTGTTCTGGAGGAGTGGTCGCAAGGCTGACCTCCAGCCCGGTGGGGGACATGCCCGCATCCTTTAAGGAGATTTGATATGCAAAGGCAACGTCAGCTTCTATTCGGCATGTATATGGATGCCATGTGCATGGATGATGTCATCGAGCGGTGCCGCACGGCCCTCGCCACGCGCCGACCAATCCTTTTGGGCGTGCTCAATGCCGCAAAGGTTGTCGAGCTTCACAGGGATGCACTCCTGCGCGAATCGTTAATGGAATGCGATCTTTTGCTGGCGGATGGTCAGTCCATCGTTTGGGCGAGCAAGTTGCTCGGTCGGCCCTTGCCGGAGCGCGTGGCAGGCATCGATATATTCACGCGTCTTCTTTTTCTCGCGCATCGCGATGACCGGTCTATTGCTCTGCTGGGCGCCAAACCCGATGTTTTGGCGGAAATGCAGCGCGTTATCGCCCAGCGCTTTCCCGGTCTGAGGATCGCCTATAGCCATCACGGATACTATGAGGCCGCAGAAGCAGGTCAGATCGCGGCCGACATTCGAGAATCCGGCGCCGATATGCTCTTTCTTGGAATGACCTCGCCCAAAAAGGAAATATTTCTGGGATCTTATGGTTCGTCCCTTGACGTTCCCGTGCTGCATGGCGTCGGCGGCTCCTTCGACATCATGGCCGGTCTCACGAAGCGTGCACCAATCGCCTGGCAGAGAGCTGGAATGGAATGGGCCTACAGACTGCTGCAGGAGCCCAGACGGCTCTGGTGGCGCTATCTGAAGACCAACACCAGCTTCCTCCAACTCACCATCCGCGAAATGCTTCATCCCGCGCGTGCCTTCAGGGTTGGTGCAAACAGAAATGTGGCGCCCACCAGAGTCCGGATCCCGGGCACGCAACTTCGGAGCATTGCCGATGACTGAAGTTTTCAAGGGCAGACTGGCCATACTGGGCATGGGATATATCGGTTTGCCCACAGCTGTGGCAATCGCGACGCGCGGAATCGACGTGATAGGCGTTGATATCAATCCGGCCACCGTCGCAGCCTTGTCGCGCGGCGAGGTGCCGTTCGTCGAGCCCGATCTTGCCGTGGGGGTCAGCGGTGCCGTTGCCATGGGGCGACTGACGGCGACGACCGAGACTCCGGCGGCAGACGCCTTCATCATCGCCGTTCCGACACCCTTCAATGAAGATCGAACGGCGGATTTGTCCTATGTGAAAGCGGCTGCCGAGCAGATTGCTCCAATGCTGAAGTCCGGGAACATTGTGGTTCTCGAGTCAACCTCCCCTCCCGGCACAACGCAAAAGGTGGGAGACTGGATCGGAGCTCTGAGACCGGATCTGAGGATGCCACGGGACGGCGAAACCGGCGCGGATATATTCGTTGCCCACTGCCCTGAGCGCGTTCTTCCCGGCCGCATCATGATCGAGATGATTACCAACGACCGCGTTGTCGGCGGCTTGACGCCGAGATGCGCGGAAAAGGCGGCGTCCATTTATCGCTTGTTCGCTCAGGGCGAAATTCTGCTGACCGATGCGGCAAGCGCCGAAATGGCGAAGCTCGTTGAAAATGCCTATCGCGATGTCAACATTGCCTTCGCCAATGAGATTTCCTTGATCAGTGAATCTCTTCACATCGACGTCTGGGAAGTGATCCGCCTTGCCAACCGGCATCCACGTGTCAACATCCTCAGTCCGGGGCCGGGGGTCGGCGGGCATTGCATTCCGGTAGACCCCTGGTTCATCGTTTCCGCAGCGCCGCGGCTCTCGCGTTTGATCCGTACAGCGCGTGAGGTCAACGATCATCGGCCGCATCACGTTGCAGAGCAGGTTGTCGAGAAGGCAAAAAGGTTCCGCACTCCGACGGTCGCCTGCCTCGGATTGACCTTCAAGGCCAATGTCGATGACGTGCGAGAAAGCCCCGCGATAGAAGTTGTCGGGCTCATCGCCAAAGCGCTGCCGGATGTCGAAATTCTTGTGGCGGACCCCTATGTCAGCGTGATGCCAGCACTGCTGGCCAAATATGGCAATCTCCACCTTGAGGGCGCATATCAGGCAGTGGAGCGCGCCGACATCGTGGTTCTTCTCGTCGAGCACGAACCATTCAAAGCGATGAGGCACACGCGCCTCGGAGGCAAAGTTATCTACGACACGCGCGGCGCCTGGCATTAAAGTCAACGGCGCGTGGCGAGATATCGCTTTCTGCGGATATGACTGGCCGGCCCATGCCGGACCGGTTCACGCGATGGGAACCGGGCAGCATGAATTTCGGGCGGGCAGCGGACTTCGATATCGTGGTGATCGGCGGTGGTATTGTCGGACTGTCGACAGCCATGCAACTATCGCAGCGTTTTCCGGGTCTCGCCATCGCAGTTCTGGAAAAGGAGCCGATGCTTGCCAGCCACCAGACTGGGCGCAACAGCGGCGTCATCCATGCCGGCGTCTATTATGAACCCGGTAGCCTGAAGGCAAAGTTCTGCCGCGACGGCAGCACCGCGACGATGCAGTTCTGCAAAGAGCACGGCATCCGCTTCGAACGGCGTGGAAAAATGCTTGTCGCCACCAGTTCGGAAGAGCTGCCGCGCATGGAAAAGCTCCACGAGCGTGCCGTCGCCAACGGGCTTGAGGTTCACCGGATCAGCAAGGATGAATTGACTGAACGCGAACCGCATATTGCAGGTCTCGCGGCTCTCTTCATTCCAGCCTCGGGAATCGTCGACTATGGCGAGATAACGCGGTGCATGGGCGCGCTCCTTATCGAAGCCGGCGGCACGATCATGACCGATGCTGAAGCTTCCCACATCAACGAACAGGCCGATGGTGTCGAGATCACCCTCGACACCGGTATGCTGCTCAGCGCCCGGCATGTCGTCGCTTGCGCCGGCGTCAACGCAGACAGACTTGCACGGATGTGCGGCCTTGCAAAGGATATTGCCATCATCCCGTTCCGCGGCGAATATTTTCGCCTTGGCGCCGACAAGGACCGCATCGTTGAACATCTCATCTATCCCATTCCGGAACCGTCGCTGCCATTCCTCGGTGTGCATCTGACGCCGATGGTCGGCGGGTTCGTAACGGTCGGGCCCAATGCCGTGCTCGCATTTTCCCGCAATGGATATAGCTTCGGTGACCTCGACCCCAAGGATCTCTGGGAGATGGTTCGCTTTCCCGGATTTCGCCGCGTCGTGGCAGACAACATACGCTATGGACTGAGCGAAATGGCCAATTCGCTCAGTCGCCGCCGCTACCTCGCCTTGTGCCGACGCTATTGCCCGGAGTTGGAATTGTCGGACCTGCATTCACATCCGGCAGGCATCCGCGCCCAGGCGGTCAGCCGCGATGGTCGCCTCCTCCATGATTTCCTGATCGAACGCACGGCACGCACGATCCATGTGCTCAACGCACCGTCACCTGCGGCCACCTCGGCGCTGCCGATCGGCAGATATATCGCGGATATCGCCGATGCGCATTTCGGCCGTTTGCAATCGCTGAACTGAGCGATGGAGCCAGCCTCGTCGACGCTGCGGGGATGTGGAGTACCCCTCTACCACCACCGAAGTGATATCTGGATCGATCGATGTTTTGGAATACCCTTGTCGCCAATCGCCATCCATCTGGAACCGCATCGCTGACGCCAGATTGCAATTGTGGGAGGAGACTGCCATCAACGCCTTCAGTGATGACTACCTGAATTCCGCGCTTGCCGAGGATCACCGTGCGTTCGGATACCAGGGCAACATCGGTGATCCAAACACGCACAGATCCCGCCCGCGCTGGCGGGTCATTGCGTCCTTGCTGGCGATTGCCGCAGTTGGCTACGCCTGCTTCACCTGGTAAAGCCCCGCAGCAAATCCTCTCTCAACTGAAATAACCGATTTGAGACCGGGCTCGCCGGTCGGCATAGGGCAGTGCTGTATTGCCTGCAAACTCCGGCGACTGGGGCCAAAGTTTGGAAGCGGAGTTCAACAGCCATGAGTGAAAAAGACGCCTCTCTTCAATTACGCGAAGAAAGGCGTCCAGGGACTTTGGCTCCACTTCATCCCGGGCGGGATGAGGCTTGAGCATATCGCGTCCGGCGACGATGGATATTGCGACAAATGGAGTAAGGGGCTTGGTTCTTTAGGTAGGGTGATTAACTTCACGCCACCCATGAAAAACAGCCTTTTCGTCTTCCGGTCATAATGGGCAAGAGCGCATTCGTAGCGAAGCAGCCCATGACGTTTTGCCGTTCCAGATTTAACATGATCTAGAGCGCTTCATCTTCAAACGCTCTGGCTGACGGGCTTATTCAACCTTGACGATTTAGCTTCGAGCCGCCGAGCTCGGCACAACGTGACCTCAGGCTTGGCGGCGCGCTATTTTCGCCCAGGCTATGAGCTCCGTCCGCACCGACCAATCTCGACCTTCTTTGTGAGTCGACCGGCCTAATCACATAGGAGGATGGGGCCACCGCGAAGCATACCACCGATTGGTGTGGTTCGCTGAGGTGAGAAAATTGGCAAGATGCAAGTCTGGGGACTTCGTCAATCAGTCTCAAACGGGGCGGTGCCGCATGCTAAGAATTCATATCAAGAGCGATCAATATTTGAGCGTGTCCGGTGGAGCGAGCAGCGTGTACAGCCCGCTGGCTGCGTGGACCTCGGTGTCATCAAAGGCGGTCACTGCGCCGTCCCACCATGTCGTAACGGTCGCATACCGTCCGTCGACGGATTTGTCGCCGAGTACGAGTAATGGCGCGGCAATTTCCGGGGATGCTTTGCCCGGCCTTACGAAGGCCGGCTCCTCGCTCGACGAGCGATCGTCGCCCCTCGATCTCGCCCCCTCGGAAAAGACCGACACGGTCGACGGCAAGGATGCTTCGCTGGTACTTTCGGCAAACACATCCTCCATCGAAAGCGGCACCCTGCCGCTTTCGCCGAATGGCCGTGTGATGAGTTTTCAATCCGATTCCCTATCCTCCCTGTCATCGGGCTTTGCAGCCCCGCCGGTCGTCGCCAGAACCATTTCTGAAGCGCCCGATATCACGGCAACGGACGCAGCTCCGGCTAACGCGGTTCCCAACAAGATCGCCCTTGAAAATATGAAGCAGGGCAATCCGCGCAGCGAATGGGGCATTGACGGCGACGGCGACGGTAATATCCAGGGTTTCGCCACGCAAATCAGCTCGAACATAGGGCAGACGGTAGACTTCAAGATAGCGACGGATTCGACGCATTACCGTCTGGACATCTACCGGATGGGTTATTACGGCGGTGATGGCGCCCGCAAGGTCGCGACGATCGACAAGTCGCTCACCACCGCGCAGATTCAGCCTCACCCCATCGTCGACATGTCCCTCGGGCTGATCGATGCCGGCAACTGGTCGGTCTCGGCCAGCTGGACAATTCCGCAGGACGCCGTTTCGGGCGTCTACTTCGCAAAGCTGGTCCGCGAGGACGGTACCGACGGGCAGAGCATCGTTCCCTTCATCGTTCGCGATGACGGCTCCACCAGCGACATCGTGTTCCAGACGT
Organism: Rhizobium herbae; assembly: GCF_017873135.1. Taxonomy (GTDB): domain Bacteria; phylum Pseudomonadota; class Alphaproteobacteria; order Rhizobiales; family Rhizobiaceae; genus Pararhizobium; species Pararhizobium herbae. The sequence goes on from NZ_JAGGJV010000016.1 coordinate 48,355, forward strand.
CCGACACGACTTGGCAGGCCTATAACGCCTGGGGCGGCGCCAGCCTTTATGTCGGCGAGGTCCCAGTCGATCCCAATGACCTGATCGGCTGGCTACCGCCAAATTGCAGTTGCGCCGTCAACGCGATCGGTCGTGCCTCGGCGATCAGCTACAATCGCCCCATCGTCACCAACACCAGCTCCTACGGCGGCACGCACGATTACGTCTTCGGCGTCGAGCATTCCGCGATCCAGTGGCTGGAGCAGAACGGCTACGACGTCTCCTATATCTCCGGCGTCGACGCCACCCGAAACGGCAGCCAATTGCTCAATCACCAGGCCTTTCTTTCCGTCGGGCATGATGAGTACTGGTCGGCCGAGCAGCGAACCAATGTCGAGGCGGCGCGTGACGCGGGGGTCAACCTCGCTTTCTGGAGTGGCAACGAATGTTACTGGAAGGTGCGCTGGGAAAACAGCATCGACGGCAGTGGCACGCCGTATCGCACCATGGTCTGCTATAAGGAAACGTGGGGCACAAGCACCGATCCGAGCAATATCGGCACGGGCACCTGGCGCGACCCGCGCTATGCGGATCCCGGGCAAAAGCCGGAAAATGCGCTGACGGGCACCATGTTCACGGTCGATAGCTACCGCGAAGACTCGATTTCGATCCCTTACGACTTTTCCAATCTTCGCTTCTGGCGCAACACGGATGTCGCGAACATCCTGCCGGGCCAAAGCTTCGAGCTTGTCAAAAACCTTCTCGGCTATGAATGGGATTCCGACGTCGAGAACGGTTTCAGGCCGGCCGGACTCGTCAATCTTTCACTGTCGAACGTCTCGGTGGATACTTATCTCCGCGACTACGGCACTACCATCGGAAGCGCCGATGCAACCCACAGCCTGACCATGTACCGGGCCGAGAGCGGGGCACTGGTCTTCGGAGCCGGCACGGTATTCTGGTCGTGGGGGCTGAACGCGCAGCATGATGGCGCAGCAACCCCGACCGACCGCAATGTCCAGCAGGCGATGATCAATATGTTCGCCGACATGGGCATTCAACCCACGACGATCGACGCCAGCCTGATCCTTGCGACGCAATCGCCCGACCACGTCAAGCCGACATCGACGATTACGTCTCCATCGTTCGGCGCAAGCTTCATTGAGGGCCAACATGTCACCGTCACCGGCACGGCACAGGATTCCGGCGGCGGCATCATCGCCGGCATCGAAGTCTCCACTGACGGCGGCCAGTCCTGGTTCAAGGCGACCGGTCGGGAAAACTGGAGCTATAACTGGGTCGTGCAGGCAAGCGGAAACTATACGATCATGTCGCGCGCGGTCGATGACAGCGTCAACCTGGAGACACCTTCGACCGGAAAACAGGTGACAATCAACCTGCCATCGACATCCAGCCTCTGGACGATGGTCACCAAACCGGCCGAGGAAACCACGATCGACCGGGATGGCGTGGAACTGGGCGTCCGCTTCCAGGCGAGCACCGCCGGCTCGGTGCAAGGAATTCGCTTCTACAAGGGTTTCTACAATATCGGCGAACACAAGGTCAGCCTGTGGAGGGCCGACGGGACGCTTCTTGCGACCGGTATATCGACAGGAGAGTCGATTTCGGGGTGGCAGACGGTGACGTTCTCCAGTGCGATCCAGATCACGGCTGGGACGACCTATGTCGCCTCCTACCACACCAATGGCTATTATTCATCCACCGATGGATATTTCAATTCCGCCTACACCAAAGGCCCGCTGAACGTTGCTCAGGGCGGCGGCGTTTATGCCTATGGTAATGCCGGGACCTTCCCCGGCAACAGTTTCAACGGCGCCAACTACTGGGTGGACGTCGTATTCAACCCCTCCACGGTGAATGGCGTGCCTGTCGCCGTCAACGACAACGGCTACGCAACGGTGCAGAATACGGCCTTGAATATCGCCGCTGCCACCCTTCTTGCCAATGACACGGATCCTAACGGCGACGCGCTCGCGGTCACAGGAGCCAGTGGCGCGGTAAACGGTTCGGTTTCTTTCAACAACCAGACCAACACAATTACCTTCACCCCTACGGCCGGCTATACCGGCACCGCGAGCTTCACCTATTCCATCTCCGACGGAAGGGGCGGCACGGCTTCGGCCACCGTCAACCTGACGGTCACGCCACCGTCGACGGCAACGAGCCTGTTCAGCCTGTCGGATACGCCGGCAGCCACTTCCAACGACCCGAACGCCGTTGAACTCGGCATGAAGTTCGTCGCTTCAGCCGGCGGCACGATCACCGGCATGCGCTACTACAAGGGTGCCCAGGATACCGGCACCCACACGGGTTCCATCTGGAGCAGCACCGGCACCCGGCTTGCCACTGCCACCTTCGCCAGCGAAAGCGCCAGTGGCTGGCAAACGGTGATCTTCTCCCAGCCGCTCACCATCGCAGCCGGCACGACCTACGTGGCCAGCTACCATTCCAACGGCAATTATGTGGTAACCGCGAATTATTTCGCCAGCAGCCGCACCAATGGCGGGCTCACCGCGCCATCCAGCAGCACCAGCGGCGGCAACGGCGTCTACGCCTACGGAACGAACAGCCTGTTCCCGGCATCCAGCTACAATGCGTCGAACTACTGGGTCGATGTTCTCTACGAGCGGTCAACGCAGAATGCCGCGCCGGTCGCGGTTGCCGATCCCGGCTATTCCGCAACCCTCAATACGCCACTTACCATCCAGGCCTCCGCGCTGCTCGCCAATGACACGGATCCGGATGGCGATACGCTCACGATCACGGGCGTGAGCGGCGGGGTCAACGGTTTGGCCTCCTTCAACAGCCAGACCAATACGGTCACGTTTACCCCGACAACGGGCTATACCGGAGCAGCGAGCTTTACCTATTCCATCTCCGACGGAAGGGGCGGCACGGCTTCGGCCACCGTCAACCTGACGGTCACGCCACCATCGACGGCAACGAGCCTGTTCAGCCTGTCGGATACGCCGGCCGTCACATCCGTGAACGACCCGAACGCCGTTGAACTCGGCATGAAGTTCGTCGCCTCCGCCGGCGGCACGATCACCGGCATGCGCTACTACAAGGGCGCCCAGGATACCGGGACCCATACTGGCTCCATCTGGAGCAGCACCGGCACCCGGCTTGCCACCGCGACCTTCACCAACGAAAGCACCAGCGGCTGGCAAACTGTGACCTTCTCCCAGCCGCTCACCATCGCAGCCGGCACGACCTACGTGGCCAGCTATCATTCCAACGGCAACTACGCGGTAACCGCGAATTATTTCGCCAGCAGCCGCACCAATGGCGGGCTCACTGCCCCGTCCAGCAGCACCAGCGGCGGCAACGGCGTCTACGCCTACGGGGCGAACAGCCTGTTTCCATCGTCAACCTACAATGCGTCGAACTACTGGGTCGATGTACTCTACCAGCAATCGACCCAGAACACCGTGCCGGTCGCCGTTGCCGACCCGGGCTATTCCGCAATCCTCAATACGCCACTTACCATCCAGGCCTCCGCACTGCTTGCCAATGACAGCGATCCGGATGGCGATACGCTCACGATCACGGGTGTGAGCGGCGGGGTCAACGGTTCGGCGTCCTTCAACAGCCAGACCAACACGGTCACGTTCACTCCGACAACGGGCTATACCGGAGCGGCGAGCTTTACCTATTCCATCTCCGACGGAAGGGGCGGCACGGCTTCGGCACAGGTTTCCCTCACCGTTGCATCGCCAGCAGCCACACAGAACGTCTTTAGTGCTGGCAGCACGCCGACGATCATCTCGGTCAACGATAACAATCCGGTCAACCTCGGCATGAAGTTCCAGGCGGACGCAGCAGGCTGGATCTCCGGAATCCGTTTCTACAAGGGCGCCGGCAACACCGGTTCGCATACCGGATATCTCTGGTCATCGACCGGCACGCTGCTCGCAAGCGCGACCTTCGGTGGCGAGAGCGCCAGCGGCTGGCAATCGGTCAATCTCGCCCAGGACGTCGCGATCCAGGCGAACACCACCTACGTCGTCTCCTACAGCACCAATGGAAACTATTCGGCGACAAGCAACTTCTTCAATTCCGAACTGACGAACGGCAACCTGCACGCGCTTTCGTCGGCGCTCAGCGGCGGCAACGGCGTCTACGCATACGGATCGAGCGGGCTGTTTCCGACGAACACCTACAACAGCACGAACTACTATGTGGACGTGGCGTTCAGACAACTGGCAGCGTGAAAATGGGACATGAGGGGCGCGGATGACAAGCGATACACGGCTCCCTGTAACGGTGCTGGCAGGGTTTCTCGGCGCAGGCAAGACAACGATACTGAACCATGTCCTGTGCAATCGCGATGGCCTTCGTGTCGCTGTCCTTGTCAATGACATGAGCGAGATCAACATCGATGCGGATCTCGTGCGCGATGGCGGCGCCGATCTGTCCCGCACGACTGAAACCCTGGTCGAGCTTAGCAACGGATGCATATGCTGCACGTTGCGTGACGATCTGCTTGGCGAAGTCCGCCGGCTCGCGGCGGAGAAACGGTTCGATTACCTGTTGATAGAAGCGACCGGCATTGCCGAACCATTGCCGATTGCCGCGACATTTTCTTTCCGGGATGAAGCGGGTGCCGCGCTCTGCGATATCGCCAGGCTCGACACGATGGTCTCGGTTGTCGATGCGGCCAATCTGCTTTCAGACTATTCCAGCAGCGACCTGCTGCGCGACCGTGGCGAGACACGCGACGATGACGACAAGCGCACGCTGGTCGATCTTCTGGTCGAGCAGATCGAATTCGCCGACGTCGTCGTCATCAACAAGATATCCGAAGTGACGATCGAAACACGGGAAACGCTGCGCCGCATCGTCGCCGCGCTCAATCCCGATGCGCGCGTCATCGAAACGAACTTCGGCCAGCTGCCGCTCTCCGACATTCTCGATACCGGCCTTTTCAGCGAGGCGAAATCGGCCAAGCATCCGCTCTGGTACAAGGAACTGTACGGGTGGGGAGACCACGTGCCCGAAACCGGGGAATACGGCATATCGAGCTTTGTCTATCGGGCGCGCCGCCCTTTCGACCCCTCCAAACTCGAGGATTTCCTTGCGAGGGAATGGCCCGGCCTCATCCGCGCGAAAGGTCATTTCTGGCTGGCCACCCGGCCAGACTGGATCGGGCTGCTTTCGATTGCCGGCGTGCAGCGCCGCACCGAAGCAAAAGGCCTGTGGTGGGTTACGGTTCCACGGGCACATTGGCCACGTCACCCGCAATTCCTTTCACTGCTTGATCGCAATTGGAGCGCCGTCTGGGGTGACCGCAGGCAGGAACTGGTCTTCATCGGTGCAGGCCTTGCCGAAGATGCCATCCGCGAAGCGCTCGACGCCTGTCTCATCGGGCACGAAAGCGGCTTCGATCCGCGGATTGCCCGCGATCTGTACGATCCATTCCCGCCCTGGGAGCACGTGCACGCCGCATGACCAACCTCGATCATCAACCATGGAGAAGACAATGACCAATGAACTCTATGCCGACGGCATCGGCGAAATTACCGTCACCGGAACGATCGTCCGGATCGACCTCATGTCTCTCTCCGCCACCGAGCGCGACGCGAGCAACAATCCGAGACCGGTGTTTCGCCAGCGGATCATCATGCCGGTGGACGCATTCGCCAATGCCGTGGACCTGATGCAAAAGGCGCTCGGCGGCCTGGTCGAAGCAGGTGCTGTGCGCCGCATTGGCGATATCCAGCCAATTCAGGCCGCGGATGCGGCGCCGCAGGCTCAGGTATCGGCGAACGTATCGCCGAATTTCAACTGAGTGAAAGGGCTGCAATGTCTCAGGTGGGGCGATGAGCGCATTTCCGCATACAAACCTGCAATGCCTGACTCTGGTGGGCCGCCATCATGGTGTCGATCTGTCACCCGAGAGGCTGCTGCACGACTATGCCATCGGCGATGAACCGGTCCCCACCCGGCAACTCCTCCGCATGGCAAAGGACGCCGGGCTGCGTGCCCGGAGCCTGAACCTCACGTGGCGGTCGCTGTTTCAGATGGGCGAGGCCTACCCGGTGCTTGCCGAGCTTGAAAACGGCAACTGGGTCGTTATCGCCGGCGCCACGGGCAGCGGCGAGGACGAGATAATCCGGATTCTCGACCCGCTGGCACAGCGCCCGGAATTCATCCTTCTGAACGAAGAGCAATTTTCCAGATGTTGGCGCGGGTCGGTGGTGCTGATAAAGCGCAGCTATCGTCTTGCCGACGATGATCAACCGTTCGGCTTTCGCTGGTTCGTACCGGAAATCGTGCGCCAGCGCGGCCTCCTTCGCGACGTCGCGCTGGCCGCCTTCGTTCTCTACGGGCTTGGACTTGCCACGCCGATCTTTTTCCAGCTCGTGATCGACAAGGTCCTGGTTCACCAGAGTTACGCGACGCTCGCAGTTCTGACCATCGGCATCGGCATCGCGCTCATCTTCGACGCTGCCTTCACCTTCCTGCGACGCTATCTCCTGCTATACGCGACCAACAAGATCGATATCAGGGTGGCGACGCGCACCTTCGGGCACCTGCTCAATCTGCCGATCGCGCTGTTCGAGCAGGCCTCCGCCGGCGTTCTCGTGAAACACATGCAGCAAACGGGGCGCATTCGCGAATTTCTGACGGGCCGGCTCTTCCTCACCCTTCTGGATGCCCTGTCGCTTCTGGTCTTCATCCCGATCCTGGTTCTCTACAGCGTCAAGCTCACTTGCGTGGTGCTGGGCTTTGCCGCGCTCGTCGGCCTCGTCGTCATGGTGCTGGTCGGCCCCTTCCAGAGGCGGCTCCACGCTCTCTATCAGGCGGAAGGCGAGCGGCAGGCTCTGCTGGTCGAAACCGTCCATGGAATGCGTACCGTCAAGTCGCTCGCTCTCGAACCCCGTCAGCGCCAGGTCTGGGACGATCGCTCCGCCCAGGCGATTTCCGTGCGATTCCGCGTCGATAAGATCTCCACCGTCGCACAGGCACTGACCGGGCTTCTGGAGAAACTGATGAGCGTTGCCATCATCGGCCTCGGCGCGCTTGACGTGTTCAGCGGCTCCATGACGATCGGCGCGCTTGTTGCGTTCAACATGCTGGCTGGAAGGGTCTCCGGGCCGCTCGTCCAGATCGTCACCATGGTGCATGAATATCAGGAAGTGGCGCTTTCCGTTCGCATGCTCGGCGAGATCATGAACCAGCGCCCTGAGCAGTTCGGGCGCGGACGAGGCATCAGGCCACAGCTGAAGGGGCGCATCGAATTCGACAAAGTCACGTTCCGCTACGGGCCTGACGGCGCGCCGGCGCTTGATGACGTCTCCTTCACGGTTCCCGCAGGATCCGTCTTCGGCATCGTCGGCAAAAGCGGATCGGGCAAAACCACCGTGACCCGGCTGATCCAGGGGCTCTATCAGAACCAACAGGGGCTTGTGCGGATCGACGGGTATGACAGCCGAGAAATCGACCTCGCCCATCTTCGGACGAGCATCGGCGTCGTGCTGCAGGACAACTTCCTGTTCCGGGGCTCGGTTCGCGAGAATATTGCAGCAGCAAAGCCCGATGCCAGCATCGAGGAGGTTATCGAGGCCGCGCGTATTGCCGGCGCCGAAGAATTCATCGAGCGGCTGCCACGCGGTTTTGAATCCATGCTGGAGGAGAATGCCTCCAACCTTTCCGGCGGCCAGAAGCAGCGTCTCGCCATCGCCCGCGCGCTGATCACCGATCCGAAACTGCTCATTCTCGACGAGGCCACCAGCGCGCTCGACCCCGACAGCGAGGCCATCCTGCGGCAGAATTTGAGCAAGATCGCCGCGGGGCGCACAGTCATTATCGTTTCCCACCGCCTGTCCACGCTGGTCGATGCCGATGTGATCCTCGTGGTGGACCGCGGCAAGATCGCCGATATCGGCCGTCACGATCAGCTCGTCTCGCGCTGCATTACGTATCGCCACCTGTGGTCGCAGCAAACAAGGCAATCCGCATGAACGCCCGCCCGGAAATAGTTCACGAGAATCTGCCTGTTCCGATCGCAAAGGCCGGGACCGCGCTTGTCGTCAAACGCGTTCTACCGCCCGTCATCGCCGAATTCCAGTCCGACGCGGTGGAGTTGGAAGAACGCGTGCCTCCGAAGATCGCCCGGTTGACGCTCTATGGCGTGACGGCGCTCATCGGTATCGCGATTTTCTGGGCCTCGGTCTCCAAGATCGACGAGGTCGTCATTGCACCGGGCAAGCTGATCACAACCCAGCCGACCATTGTCGTTCAACCGCTCGAAACCTCGATTGTCCGCACGATCGATGTTGCCGTCGGCCAGGAGGTTCGTGCAGGGCAGACGCTTGCGACGCTCGATGCCACATTCAGCCAGTCGGATGTCGATCAGCAGCACACGAAATTTGTGGCGCTGGACGCGCAGGTGAAGCGGATTGAGGCGGAGCTCGCCGGCGCCGACTACGCAAAGCTGGCCGGCAATTCCTCGGACGAGTTGCTGCAGGTGCGGCTCTTTGGACAGCGTCGCGCCTTCTACCTGGCCCAGCTTCAGAATTTCGGGCAGCAGATCGCGGGTCAGGCCGCGGCGATCACGGCCGGCAAGGATCAGGAAGCGGTGCTGACCAGTCGGCGCGAAAACCTGATCCTGATCGAAAACGCCCGCGAGACCCTCTACAAGAACGATACCGGTTCGCTGGTCGCTTTCCTCGGTTCGCGCGATGCGCGCCTGGATGTCGATTCGGACCTCTCGGCGCTGCATGGCAAGGCGGCGGAAGCAAAACATTCTCTCGCCAAGCTGACCGCCGACCGGCAGGCTTTCATCGAGGACTTCCGGCGCGCATCGATGGAGCAACTCGTCGAACTGCGCAATCAGCGCGACACGGCTGGCGAAGAGCTGAAGAAGATGCAATTGCGCCGCAACATGGTCACGCTGACCGCGCCTGCCGATGCTGTCGTTCTGGATCTCGCCCAGCGTTCCATCGGCTCGGTGGTGCGCGAGGCGGAGCCTGTGGTCACGCTGGTGCCCCTCAATGTCCCGCTGGAAGCGGAGGTCTCGATCGGCTCAAGCGATATCGGTCGCCTCGCGGTTGGCAAGGAAGCGCGGATCAAGTTCGATGCCTACCCGTTCCAGAAATTCGGTACCGCCTCCGGCACGCTCAGAACCATCAGTCGCGACGCTTTCACTCCCACTCAGGAGGGTATGGCGGCTGGCCAGCCTGCGGTTCCGTTCTTCAAGGCGCGCATCTTGATCGCCGATACTCGGCTTGGCGCCTCCAAAGAGCCCATACGGCTGCTTCCAGGGATGACGGTTTCCGCGGAAATCAAGGTCGGGCGTCGGACGGTGATTTCCTACTTCCTTTATCCCCTGCTGCGCGGCCTGGACGTCGCCATCCGCGAACCGTGAGATCTGCACCAATCTATCGCCCTTCCTGACCTGCCTGGGCGATCGAAGCCTCCGGTCGATGGCGTGAATGCGATCCCCCGTGAGCACGACAATTTCTGCTAAAAATTACCCTCTCGGCCATGATTTCGGTCGGGAAGATCGGTAATTCATCGCCTCTTCGCCGGTGACACGGCCCGTGGCGTCGATACCTTCGTGCTCGCACGTGTACGCGCGGCGGGCCGGTCGAGTGCCCTTTTCCTTGAGGGCAGCGGGTTTGCGACATTGTCAAGCAGCCAACTGCCGCTGCCGAGAAGGAACAGGAAAAGCACATAGGTCGCGTTCCAGAAATGGACTGTCCATCCGACAAGAAAATACCCGGTCATCATGATCAGGTAAGCGGTCCGATAGCGCAGGCGGAACTCGTCGGTTTCCTTCCGGAACGCGATGGACATATACATGGTCAGGAAACCGCCGATCATGAAAAGTCCGGCCGGTATACCGAAGAGTACCGCGTGATACAGCCAGAACATGTCGATGCTGGGAGGCATCCACGACGGCCGGTCCCACCTGCCGAAACCAACACCGAACAGAGGATGGTTGAGAGCGGAGCCGGACCCGAATTTCCAGATTAGAACGCGGTAATATGCAGATGCCGGTTCAAATGAAAAATAGGTGAGCAGAAATTCGAAAACCGACTGGTTGGATGCGAGGGAAATGAAAGTGTAGAGCGACAGGGCAACGGCCCACAGATATTGCCAGCGCCTGGCATCCCTGGCCAGAAGCCAATTCCAGAAAACAAGCGATACCTGGGCGAGAAGCGCCGTGAGCGGTCCTGATGACAACGACAGGAAAGCCGTCGTAAACACGACCGCGGAAGCAGACCACCGCTTGGCGGCGGATTTATCCCCGCCGAGCACCATGTGCACAAGCGCGAGGATGGCGCCGCAGGACACGCCGAAAAGGATTGGATGCTCAAAGACGCCCTGCACGCGCCGCAATCCCCATCGGGCCTCCTTGAAGGCTTCGACATGCGTGGGAAATACCTTTGAGAACAATGCCAGCGAAACATTGGTGTTCGTCACGGCCTCCAGCAGCGCAAAGGGAAGCATGATGGCGACGATCACGAACAGGAGCCGCGTCATGGCGTAAAACTGTTCGGGACCGCGAATGAAACATCGCCCGAAAAAATACGCCCCTGCGGTTTCCACGACGATTATGCCGCCGGATTGAAGACCGGTCTGTGCGCCGTGCACCACAAACAGACTGATGGTACACCACAGACAGTAAAGAAGGATCAGAATATCGGAGGCTCGTATCCTGCCGGCCTTTCCGGCAAGCCACAGGAACATGCAAGGCAGGAAACCGGCAAGCAGCACCAGGCGGTATGGAAGCAGCAGCAACGGTCCAATCGTCCACAGCCACGGAATGAACACGCAAATCAGGAAGGCGACGACAAGCCACGGAAGCGTTTTTTGCTGTCGGGTTGCAGGCAGGCCCCCTTCGATGAATACCGAACCTGAACGGCCAGACCCGTTGGTCATTGGACGGGAACGAGGCGAATTGACATGCAATCTGGCCGAAGCTCTCATGACCCGTTGCACTCCAACCCGTTTGATCATTGGACAGCGTCATCGAGACGGGCAACGGCCTTCCCCGAATGGCAAGGATCACTTCAGCAGCATATTCTCGCGCCCGTCCATATGATCGAATGGCTCATACTCTTGTGCATTGGATCGATTGGGGTGCACGGTCGCCAGGAGAGCTAAGCCGAAAGATGTATGTGGCACGGGTTGAAGGCTGGTTTTCTACGCCTTTGCCCTGGAATTTTGCCGCGTCCTGACAATCGCAATTCGCCGTCGCTCCAGCAATCCATTCTTGACGGATATGCCTCCAACATGAACTTGGGCCTCGCCTTGTCGCGCGGTGGCACCAACTGCTTCCGTCGACTTCCAGCAGTTCCCGCGGCATGCGGTTCGTCCGTGCGCCATGTCGCCGTCGGCGTGAGTCTTTCGGCTGAATGCGCATGACTTCGGAGGCATGGACGTGCCGCGAAGCTTTGGTCAAACTGGGTTGTCAGCACAATATGAGCATCATCGGGCCGAATGCCGCGGTATCGCACGCTCGGCCGGTCAACGGGCAAAACCTCGCACGCCCGCCGCAGCCCGCCCCCCCTTGAACGTTCTGATTGCGAAGATTGCCGCCGACTGATTTTTTCCGGATCGGAACGCAAAAAGCTCCTCGACGGTTATGTCGAGGAGCTTTCCTTGAAGCGACTTGCGTTGGCAAGTTTACACGTTTTTGATTTGGTTGCGGGGGCAGGATTTGAACCTGCGGCCTTCAGGTTATGAGCCTGACGAGC
>NZ_JAGGJV010000017.1 GCF_017873135.1 Rhizobium herbae
GTCTCCGTCGAGCTGATCGTTCCGATCGCGATGGAAGAAAAGCTGCGCTTCGCCATCCGCGAAGGCGGCCGCACCGTCGGCGCCGGCATCGTCGCGTCGATTGTTGAATAACAATCGATAAGACGGTGGCGAAAGCTGCCGACGGCGACAAAGGTAGTGCAAATGGCGCGCAAGCGCGATTTGCACGCGGCGCCGGCATCGTCGCGTCGATTGTTGAATAACAATCGATAAGACGGTGGCGAAAGCTGCCGACGGCGACAAAGGTGGTGCAAATGGCGCGCAAGCGCGATTTGCACGCGGCGCCGGCATCGTGACAAGCATCGTCGAGTAGTCGCTTCGATTATATGGTTTCAGAAGGCTCCGTTGGAAACAGCGGGGCCTTTGCTGTCAGTGGAGATGTCATGGCGGCGGCGGGAGGGCAGGGGCCGTCGGTTTGGTTTGACGGCGAGTGGTGCGCCATCTCGCGTCACCTGCGCGCGCGCTATGAGCAAACGTCACCGCTGGCAAGGTCGAGACGGACAGCAAAACAAGTACCGTTTCGCCGCCGCCGGGAGCCTTGGTGCACAGTCCCGATGCCCACAGGTAAGGCGTACAAAGCGGATGTGTGATCGCCCAGAGGTTTGCCTTCGAAGAAAGAAGAGAGGATGGTTCAGAATTCTTTTCTTTTTTCCGGCAAAGACGCTTGTCATCCTCGGGCAAACTGAATAATAAGCCGCAGACTTCACGTGGCGCTTCGGCTTTCAAGCATTCGGCGCCGCTGGTCTAGGGGTATAGCTCAGTTGGTAGAGCGGCGGTCTCCAAAACCGCAGGTCGTAAGTTCGAGCCTTACTGCCCCTGCCATTCGAACAGCGCAGATCATGTCGCGGCGAGCTGGCACACTATACAGGGAGAAGGCTTGCCTTTTCCGGCTAATTTCGCAAAAAGACCGTTGACCTCTTGTGATTTATAGAATCGGTCTTTATGTAGGGTTCAAACAGACACGCGGCGCGTGGGGCTGATCGTCAGCTTTACGGGCCGTTAAGGCGTGAGCATTCAATGGCATCCAAAACAAATCCATTTACGTTTCTGCAGCAGGTGCGCTCCGAGACGGCGAAAGTGACATGGCCTTCGCGGCGCGAGACGATGATCTCGACGCTGATGGTATTCGTCATGGTCTTCTTTGCGGCTATCTTCTTTTTTGCTGCGGACCAACTGATGGGCTGGCTGATTGGCCTCGTCCTGAATGCTGGCGTTTGAACGGTTGGGGATGAATATGGCAGCGCGTTGGTACATCGTTCACGCCTACTCGAATTTCGAGAAGAAGGTCGCTGAATCGATCGAGGAGAAAGCCAAGCAGAAGGGCCTGAGCCATCTGTTTGAAAAGATTCTCGTTCCGACCGAAAAGGTCGTCGAGGTTCGTCGTGGCCGCAAGGTCGATGCCGAACGCAAGTTCTTTCCGGGTTACGTGCTGGTGCGCGCCAACCTGACGGATGAGGCTTACCACCTTATCAAGAATACGCCGAAGGTGACCGGGTTCCTCGGCTCCGACAACAAGCCGGTTCCGATCCCGGATTTCGAGGCCGAGCGTATCCTCGGCCAGGTTCAGGACGGTGTCGATCGTCCGAAGCCTTCGATCTCGTTCGAGGTTGGCGAGCAGGTGCGTGTGTCCGACGGTCCGTTTGCCTCGTTCAACGGGATCGTTCAGGATGTTGATGAGGAGCGTTCGCGCCTCAAGGTTGAAGTTTCGATCTTCGGCCGCGCGACGCCGGTGGATCTTGAGTATTCTCAGGTCGAGAAAGTCTGAATTCTGAAGGTTGCTGCGCCGGACAAGGTTCCGGCTGCGCGACGTTCTTATGGTTTTGCCGGATCGTTTGTGTCCGGCGAAGGCGGGGGTAACCCGCAGCCGCGTGGAAGGAAGCCGGTCTTAGCCGGATCGGCCGTCCGCACCACGCAACCGCAGCCGCTATCCTTTTGAAGGGATGGCATGAAGGGCCGGGAAACCGGCCATAACGTTCCTGGCTCCAGTTCGTCGATTGATGAGCGGTGATGCCGGGGAAACCATAAAGGCAGAGAGAAATGGCTAAGAAAGTTGCAGGCCAGCTCAAGCTTCAGGTCAAGGCAGGATCGGCAAACCCGTCCCCGCCAATCGGCCCGGCGCTTGGTCAGCGTGGCGTAAACATCATGGAATTCTGCAAGGCGTTCAATGCCGCCACGCAGGAACTGGAAAAGGGCATGCCGATCCCGGTCGTCATCACCTACTATCAGGACAAGTCCTTCACCTTCATCATGAAGCAGCCGCCGGTCAGCTACTTCCTGAAGAAGGAAGCGAAGCTGACGTCCGGTTCGAAGACGCCCGGCAAGGGCGCCAAGGCCGGTACCCTCACCAAGGATCAGGTTCGCAAGATCGCTGAAGCCAAGATGAAGGATCTGAACGCGGCTGATATCGAAGGCGCAATGGCAATGGTCGAGGGCTCCGCCCGCTCCATGGGCCTGGAAGTGGCAGGTTGAGACCATGACAAAGATTGCAAAGCGCGTACAGAAGACCCGCGAAGGCATCGACCCGACGAAGCTCGTCGCCCTGTCGGAAGCCATCACCCTGGTGAAGGCCCGTGCCATCGCCAAGTTCGATGAAACCATCGAAGTTGCGATGAACCTCGGCGTTGATCCGCGTCATGCCGACCAGATGGTCCGTGGCGTCGTCAACCTGCCGAACGGCACCGGCCGTACCGTTCGCGTCGCCGTGTTCGCACGTGGTGCCAAGGCTGATGAAGCCAAGGCAGCCGGTGCTGACGTCGTCGGTGCTGAAGAACTTGTCGAAATCGTTCAGGGCGGCAAGATCGATTTCGATCGTTGCATCGCCACTCCGGACATGATGCCGCTCGTCGGCCGTCTCGGCAAGGTACTCGGCCCGCGTGGCATGATGCCGAACCCGAAGGTCGGAACCGTCACGATGGACGTCGCCGGTGCTGTCAAGGCATCGAAGGGCGGCGCAGTCGAGTTCCGCGTCGAAAAGGCCGGTATCGTTCATGCAGGCATTGGCAAGGCATCGTTCGATGCCGCTGCTCTTGAAGAAAACATCCGCGCTTTCGCAGATGCCGTCATCAAGGCAAAGCCGGCTGGCGCCAAGGGCAACTACGTCAAGCGCGTGGCGATTTCGTCGACCATGGGCCCGGGCGTCAAGGTTGATCCTTCGTCGGTCAACGCCGCTTAATCAGTTTATCCGGGCTCAGGCCCGGTCACAGATTTCCGGCCTTTCGGGGCCGGAAATTCCGGGATCAAACCCGGAACTCCTGTCCGAGATTGCAGGTGGTTATCCCTTAATCACTTCAGCCTGCATGAGATGGGTGAGTCCCGAATTTCATTTGACGCGCGCAAGCGTGGGAATTCGGTTCGAACCTCGGCTTGCCTTGTGCCGGACCCGCTTAAAACGGGAACGCGCAGGGGACAGGATCCTCGAGCGTCGCTTGGGATCAACTCTGATCCCATGCGGCAAAGGCAAACCGACTGGTCCCGCGTTTTGCGGTCCAGTCAACTGGAGATAGGCAGTGGAAAGAGCGGAAAAACGCGAATTCGTCACGGAGCTGAACGAGTCCTTCAAGGGCGCCGGTTCAGTTGTCGTGGCCCACTATGCTGGTGTCACAGTCGCACAGATGAACGACTTCCGTTCAAAGATGCGCGCTGCTGGCGGCACCGTCAAAGTCGCGAAGAACCGCCTGGCCAAAATTGCCCTTCAGGGTACGGAAGCCGAAGGGATGTCCAATCTCTTCAAGGGGCAGACGCTGGTAGCATTCAGCGCCGATCCCGTAACGGCTCCGAAGGTCGTCATGGATTTCGCCAAGACCAACGACAAGATCGTTGTTCTGGGCGGTGCCATGGGCGCAACCACGCTCACCGCGGATGCAGTCAAGTCGCTTGCGACCCTGCCGTCGCTGGACGAGCTGCGTGCAAAGCTGCTGGGTATGATTCAGACCCCGGCAACGCGCATCGCATCGGTTGTTGCAGCACCGGCAAGCCAGCTTGCCCGCGTGTTTGCGGCCTACGCCAAGAAGGACGAAGAAGCCGCATAAGGCGGTTTTTTGCTGTTTATAATTTAACCCGGTTCGAACCGAACAAAAGGAACTACAAAAATGGCTGATCTCTCTAAGATCGTTGAAGACCTCTCCTCGTTGACCGTTCTGGAAGCTGCTGAGCTTTCCAAGCTTCTCGAAGAGAAGTGGGGCGTTTCGGCTGCTGCTCCGGTAGCTGCCGCTGCTGGCGGCGCTGCTGTTGCTGCTGTCGTTGAAGAAGAAAAGACTGAGTTCGACGTTATCCTGGCAGAAGCCGGCGCTAACAAGATCAACGTCATCAAGGAAGTCCGCGCGATCACAGGCCTCGGCCTGAAGGAAGCCAAGGACCTCGTTGAAGCCGCTCCGAAGGCTGTCAAGGAAGGCGTTTCCAAGGCTGAAGCTGCTGATCTCAAGAAGAAGCTGGAAGACGCTGGCGCCAAGGTTGACGTCAAGTAATCCTGCCGACTTTAAAGGAGGGGTGGCCATGAAGATGGCCGCCTCTCTTTGACCGCTTTCTGAACGTATTACCCAAAAGCCTATTGAAAACGGCTTTTGGGTAATGGGTTCTTCAAGAGGATAGTCTCGAACCAAAGACGCCACAGCAATCCGTGCTAAGCGTTTTCGGGGGTTGGACGAGATTGAACGACCCATTGATTGACGGAGCCGACTGGCCAGCGGTCACCGTCTGTTGCAGGCCCGGGTGCAATTTTTAAAGGAGCGACGATGGCTCAGACCCTTTCGTTTAACGGTCGCAGGCGCGTACGCAAGTTTTTTGGTAAAATTCCAGAAGTCGCAGAAATGCCGAACCTCATCGAGGTTCAGAAGGCATCCTACGACCAGTTTCTCATGGTGGACGAACCGCAGGGCGGACGTCCGGACGAGGGGCTTCAGTCCGTTTTCAAGTCCGTCTTCCCGATCACGGATTTCTCCGGCGCTTCGATGCTCGAGTTCGTGTCCTACGAATTCGAACAACCGAAGTTCGACGTCGAGGAATGCCGTCAGCGCGATCTGACCTACGCTGCACCTCTCAAGGTGACGCTGCGGCTCATCGTGTTCGATATTGACGAGGATACGGGCGCGAAGTCCATCAAGGACATCAAGGAACAGAACGTCTACATGGGCGACATGCCGCTCATGACCAACAACGGTACGTTCATCGTCAACGGCACCGAGCGCGTCATCGTTTCCCAGATGCACCGTTCGCCGGGCGTGTTCTTCGACCACGACAAGGGCAAGAGCCATTCCTCGGGCAAGCTGCTGTTTGCTGCGCGCGTCATTCCGTATCGCGGCTCCTGGCTCGACATTGAATTCGATGCCAAGGACGTTGTCCACGCCCGTATCGACCGCCGTCGCAAGATTCCTGTCACGTCGTTGCTCATGGCACTCGGCATGGATGGCGAAGAAATCCTCGAGACCTTCTACACGAAGTCGCTCTATGCGCGCGACGGCAAGGGCTGGCGGATTCCGTTCCAGCCTGAAGTCCTCAAGGGCCAGAAGGCTCTCTCCGACCTGATCGACGCCGACACCGGCGAAGTGGTGGTTGAATCCGGCAAGAAGCTGACGCCGCGTCTGTTGAAGACGCTGACGGAAAAGGGCCTCAAGGCCATCAAGGCAACCGACGACGAACTCTACGGCAACTTCCTTGCCGAAGATCTGGTCAACCCGTCGACCGGTGAAATCTTCCTCGAAGCCGGCGACGAAATCGACGAGAAGACGCTTGGCGTCATTCTCACATCCGGTTTCGACGAGATCCCGGTTCTCGACATCGACCATATCAATGTCGGCGCCTACATCCGCAACACGCTTTCGGTCGACAAGAACGAAAACCGTCAGGATGCGCTGTTCGACATCTACCGCGTCATGCGTCCCGGCGAGCCGCCGACCATGGATTCGGCAGAAGCCATGTTCAACACGCTGTTCTTCGACAGCGAGCGCTACGACCTTTCGGCCGTTGGCCGCGTCAAGATGAACATGCGTCTCGACCTCGACGCAGCCGACACTGTCCGTATCCTGCGCAAGGAAGACATCCTTGCCGTGGTCCGGATGCTGGTCGACCTGCGCGACGGCAAGGGCGAAATCGACGACATCGACAACCTCGGCAATCGCCGTGTGCGTTCCGTCGGCGAACTGATGGAAAATCAGTACCGCCTCGGTCTGCTCCGCATGGAGCGTGCGATCAAGGAACGCATGTCGTCGATCGAAATCGATACCGTCATGCCGCAGGACCTGATCAACGCCAAGCCGGCTGCCGCAGCCGTTCGCGAGTTCTTCGGTTCCTCGCAGCTGTCGCAGTTCATGGACCAGGTCAATCCGCTGTCGGAAATCACCCACAAGCGCCGTCTTTCGGCTCTTGGACCGGGTGGTCTGACACGCGAACGCGCAGGCTTCGAAGTCCGCGACGTTCACCCGACCCATTACGGCCGTATCTGCCCGATCGAGACGCCGGAAGGCCCGAACATCGGTCTGATCAACTCGCTGGCGACCTTTGCCCGCGTCAACAAGTACGGCTTCATCGAAAGCCCTTACCGCAAGATCATCGACGGTAAGGTGACGAAGGATGTCGTCTACCTGTCGGCGATGGAAGAAGCCAAGTATCACGTGGCCCAGGCCAACTCCGAGCTCAACGCCGACCAGTCGTTCGTTGAAGAGTTCGTCGTTTGCCGTCATGCCGGCGACGTCATGCTCGCACCGCGCGACATCGTGAACCTGATGGACGTTTCGCCCAAGCAGCTCGTGTCTGTCGCGGCGGCTCTCATCCCGTTCCTTGAAAACGACGACGCCAACCGCGCGCTCATGGGCTCCAACATGCAGCGTCAGGCCGTGCCTCTGCTGCGTGCCGAAGCTCCGTTCGTCGGTACCGGCATGGAGCCGATCGTTGCACGTGACTCTGGTGCTGCTATCGCGGCCCGCCGTGGCGGTGTCGTCGACCAGGTTGACGCGACCCGTATCGTTATCCGTGCGACGGAAGACCTTGAGGCTGGCAAGTCCGGCGTCGACATCTACCGTCTGCAGAAGTTCCAGCGTTCCAACCAGAACACCTGCGTCAACCAGCGCCCGCTGGTCACCGTCGGTGACATTCTGAACAAGGGCGACATCATCGCTGACGGTCCGTCGACCGATCTCGGTGACCTGGCTCTCGGCCGCAACGCGCTCGTCGCGTTCATGCCGTGGAACGGCTACAACTACGAAGACTCGATCCTGCTCTCCGAGCGTATCGTTCGCGACGACGTGTTCACCTCCATCCACATCGAAGAATTCGAAGTGATGGCGCGCGACACCAAGCTTGGTCCGGAAGAAATCACCCGCGACATTCCGAACGTTTCGGAAGAAGCGCTGAAGAACCTCGACGAAGCCGGTATCGTCTATATCGGTGCTGAAGTGACCCCTGGCGACATCCTCGTCGGCAAGATCACCCCGAAGGGCGAAAGCCCGATGACGCCGGAAGAAAAGCTTCTGCGCGCCATCTTCGGTGAAAAGGCCTCCGACGTCCGCGACACCTCCATGCGCATGCCTCCGGGCACCTTCGGCACCATCGTCGAAGTCCGCGTCTTCAACCGCCACGGCGTGGAAAAAGACGAACGCGCGATGGCCATCGAGCGGGAAGAGATCGAGCGTCTTGCCAAGGACCGCGACGACGAACAGGCGATCCTCGATCGCAACGTCTACTCGCGTCTTCTCGACATGCTGCGCGGCCACGTCGCCGTCGCCGGTCCGAAGGGCTTCAAGAAGGGCACCGAGCTTTCGAACGCCGTCATCTCCGAATATCCCCGCTCGCAGTGGTGGATGTTCGCGACGGAGGACGAAAAGGCTCAGGGCGAAGTCGAAGCTCTGCGTGGCCAGTACGACGAATCCAAGTCGCTGCTCGAGCATCGCTTCATGGACAAGGTCGAAAAGGTCCAGCGCGGCGATGAAATGCCTCCGGGCGTCATGAAGATGGTCAAGGTCTTCGTCGCTGTGAAGCGCAAGATCCAGCCGGGCGACAAGATGGCCGGCCGTCATGGCAACAAGGGTGTGGTTTCCCGCATCGTGCCGATCGAAGACATGCCGTTCCTGGAAGACGGTACGCATGTCGACGTCGTTCTGAACCCGCTGGGCGTGCCTTCGCGCATGAACGTCGGCCAGATCCTGGAAACGCATCTGGGTTGGGCCTGTGCCGGCATGGGCAAGAAGATCGGCGCCATGCTCGACGCCTACAAGGCAGGTGCCCAGATCCAGCCGCTGCGCGATGTCATCGACAGCGTCATCGGTTCCGGTCCGAAGGGCGAGCCGATCAAGGACTACGACGATGAATCGATCGTCCGTCTGGCCGAGCAGACCCGTCGTGGCGTTTCGATCGCAACGCCGGTTTTCGATGGCGCGGTGGAAGCCGACGTCAACGAGATGCTGGAGCAGGCAGGTCTGAACGTGACCGGTCAGTCGACGCTCTATGATGGCCGTACCGGCGATCAGTTCGACCGTCAGGTGACTGTCGGCTACATCTACATGCTGAAGCTGAACCACCTTGTCGACGACAAGATCCATGCTCGTTCGATCGGTCCTTACTCGCTCGTGACCCAGCAGCCGCTGGGTGGCAAGGCGCAGTTCGGCGGTCAGCGCTTCGGGGAAATGGAAGTCTGGGCTCTGGAAGCCTATGGTGCTGCCTACACCCTGCAGGAAATGTTGACGGTGAAGTCCGACGACGTGGCCGGCCGTACCAAGGTCTACGAGGCGATCGTCCGTGGCGACGACACCTTCGAAGCCGGTATTCCGGAGAGCTTCAACGTTCTCGTCAAGGAAATGCGCTCGCTGGGTCTCAGCGTCGAACTGGAGAATTCCAAGCTCGACGAACTCAACGCGGCGAACCAGCAACTGCCGGACGCGGCCGAATAAGACATCAAGGTGCGTGCCGCTTCCTAAAGCGGCGCGCACCGTTTCCACCCGGATCTCGCGTCAGCGGGACAGGGTAGGAAATGCGGCCGCATTTTATGCGGTTTTATCCGTTTCAAGCAGGAGGCCGGCGCCCGGGATTGCCGGCGCCTCCTGCCCAAGCTGAGGGCGACACGCCCACGAAGGAGACAGGCATGAAC
This sequence comes from Rhizobium herbae, assembly GCF_017873135.1. Taxonomy (GTDB): domain Bacteria; phylum Pseudomonadota; class Alphaproteobacteria; order Rhizobiales; family Rhizobiaceae; genus Pararhizobium; species Pararhizobium herbae. The sequence continues at coordinate 9,092 of NZ_JAGGJV010000017.1, forward strand.
CAAGAGGTCATGAATCTTTTCAATCCGCAGGTGCCTGCACAGACATTCGATTCCATCCGGATATCGATCGCCTCGCCGGAGAAGATTCTCTCCTGGTCTTACGGTGAGATCAAGAAGCCGGAGACAATCAACTATCGTACGTTCAAGCCGGAACGCGACGGTCTTTTCTGCGCGCGCATCTTCGGCCCCATCAAGGACTACGAGTGCCTGTGCGGCAAGTACAAGCGCATGAAGTACAAGGGCATCATCTGCGAAAAGTGCGGCGTCGAAGTGACGCTGTCGCGCGTTCGCCGCGAGCGCATGGGCCATATCGAGCTTGCAGCTCCCGTTGCCCATATCTGGTTCCTGAAGTCCCTGCCGAGCCGCATCGCCACGCTGCTCGACATGACGCTGAAGGATATCGAGCGCGTCCTCTATTTCGAAAACTACATTGTCACCGAGCCGGGCCTGACTTCCCTCAAGGAAAATCAGCTTCTCTCGGAAGAAGAATACATGATCGCCGTCGACGAGTTCGGCGAAGATCAGTTCACGGCGATGATCGGTGCTGAAGCCATCTACGAGATGCTGGCCTCGATGAATCTCGAAAAGATCGCCGGCGACCTGCGCGCGGAAATGGCTGACACCACGTCCGAGCTGAAGCAGAAGAAGCTGATGAAGCGCCTGAAGATCGTCGAGAACTTCATGGAATCCGGCAACCGCCCGGAATGGATGATCATGAAGGTCGTGCCGGTGATCCCGCCGGACCTGCGTCCGTTGGTTCCGCTCGACGGCGGCCGTTTCGCGACGTCCGACCTCAACGACCTCTATCGCCGCGTCATCAACCGGAACAACCGTCTGAAGCGCCTGATCGAGCTTCGCGCGCCGGGCATCATCATCCGCAACGAAAAGCGCATGCTGCAGGAATCCGTTGACGCCCTGTTCGACAACGGCCGCCGCGGCCGCGTCATCACCGGTGCCAACAAGCGTCCGCTGAAGTCGCTGTCCGACATGCTCAAGGGCAAGCAGGGCCGCTTCCGCCAGAACCTGCTCGGCAAGCGCGTCGACTATTCCGGCCGTTCGGTCATCGTGACCGGCCCGGAACTGAAGCTGCACCAGTGCGGCCTGCCGAAGAAGATGGCGCTCGAACTGTTCAAGCCGTTCATCTACGCCCGCCTCGACGCCAAGGGTTATTCCTCGACCGTCAAGCAGGCCAAGAAGCTGGTCGAAAAGGAAAAGCCGGAAGTCTGGGATATCCTCGACGAGGTCATCCGCGAGCATCCGGTTCTCCTGAACCGCGCACCGACGCTGCACCGTCTGGGCATCCAGGCTTTCGAACCGATCCTGGTCGAAGGCAAGGCGATCCAGCTGCATCCGCTCGTCTGCACGGCCTTCAACGCCGACTTCGACGGCGACCAGATGGCCGTCCACGTGCCGCTGTCGCTGGAAGCCCAGCTTGAAGCCCGCGTGCTGATGATGTCGACCAACAACATCCTGCATCCGGCAAACGGCGCACCGATCATCGTTCCGTCGCAGGACATGGTTCTCGGTCTCTACTATCTGTCGATCCTGAACCAGAACGAGCCGGGCGAAGGCATGGCCTTCTCCGACCTCGGCGAGCTGCATCACGCACTTGAAACCAAGTCGGTGACGCTGCATGCCAAGATCCGCGGCCGCTTCAAGACGGTCGATGCCGAAGGCAAGCCTGTTTCGAAGATCTATGAAACCACGCCTGGCCGTATGATCATCGGCGAACTTCTGCCGAAGAACGCCAACGTGCCGTTCGACGTCTGCAACCAGGAACTGACCAAGAAGAACATCTCCAAGATGATCGACACGGTCTATCGCCATTGCGGCCAGAAGGACACGGTCATTTTCTGCGACCGCATCATGCAGCTCGGCTTTGCCCATGCCTGCCGCGCCGGCATTTCGTTCGGCAAGGACGACATGGTCATTCCGGATACCAAGGCCAAGATCGTCGGTGACACCGAAAGCCTGGTGAAGGAATACGAACAGCAGTACAATGACGGCCTGATCACCCAGGGCGAAAAGTACAACAAGGTTGTCGACGCCTGGGGCAAGGCAACGGACAAGGTCGCCGAAGACATGATGGCCCGCATTAAGGCCGTCGAATTCGATCCTGAAACCGGTCGTCAGAAGCCGATGAACGCGATCTACATGATGTCGCACTCCGGCGCCCGTGGTTCACCGAACCAGATGCGTCAGCTGGGCGGCATGCGCGGCCTGATGGCCAAGCCGTCGGGTGAAATCATCGAGACGCCGATCATCTCGAACTTCAAGGAAGGCCTGACCGTTAACGAGTACTTCAACTCGACCCACGGTGCCCGTAAGGGTCTCGCAGACACCGCCTTGAAGACCGCGAACTCCGGTTACCTGACACGCCGTCTCGTCGACGTTGCGCAGGATTGCATTGTCAACTCGGTGGATTGCGGTACCGAAACCGGCCTCACCATGACCGCCATCGTTGATGCCGGTCAGGTCGTTGCCTCCATCGGCGCCCGCGTTCTCGGCCGTACGGCTCTCGACAATATCGATCACCCGATTACCGGTGATCGTATCGTCGATGCCGGCCGGATGATCCTCGAAGCCGATGTCGTCGAAATCGAAAAGGCTGGCATCCAGTCGATCCGGATTCGCTCGGCACTGACCTGCGAAATCCAGACCGGCGTCTGCGGCGTCTGCTACGGCCGTGACCTTGCCCGCGGTACCCCTGTCAACATGGGTGAAGCGGTCGGTGTTATCGCGGCCCAGTCGATCGGTGAACCGGGCACCCAGCTCACCATGCGTACGTTCCACCTTGGTGGCACGGCAACGGTGGTCGACAGCTCGTTCCTGGAAGCGTCGTACGAAGGCACGATCCAGATCAAGAACCGCAACATGCTGCGCAATTCGGAAAACGTTCTCGTCGCGATGGGCCGTAACATGGCGGTCCAGATCCTCGACGAACGTGGCGTCGAGCGCTCCTCGCAGCGTGTCGCCTACGGTTCGAAAATCTTTGTCGATGACGGTGACAAGGTAAAGCGCGGCCAGCGTCTGGCCGAGTGGGACCCCTACACACGCCCGATGATGACGGAAGTCGAAGGTACGGTTCATTTCGAAGATATCGTCGACGGTATCTCCGTTCTGGAAGCGACCGACGAAGCAACCGGCATCACCAAGCGTCAGGTTATCGACTGGCGTTCGACGCCGCGCGGTATCGACCTGAAGCCGGCAATCGTCATCAAGGACAAGAACGGCGCCGTCATGAAGCTGTCGCGTGGTGGCGACGCCCGCTTCATGCTCTCGGTCGATGCCATTCTGTCGGTCGAGCCGGGCACCAAGGTCTCCCAGGGTGACGTGCTTGCGCGTTCGCCGCTGGAAAGCGCCAAGACGAAGGACATCACCGGCGGTCTGCCGCGCGTTGCCGAACTCTTCGAAGCGCGCCGTCCGAAGGATCACGCGATCATCGCCGAAATCGATGGTACGATCCGGTTTGGCCGCGACTACAAGAACAAGCGCCGCGTTCTGATCGAGCCTGCGGAAGATGGCGTGGAGCCGGTCGAATACCTGATCCCGAAGGGCAAGCCCTTCCATCTTCAGGACGGCGACTATATCGAAAAGGGTGACTACATCCTCGACGGTAACCCGGCTCCGCACGACATCCTGGCGATCAAGGGCGTGGAGGCACTTGCTTCCTACCTGGTCAACGAAATCCAGGAAGTCTACCGTCTGCAGGGTGTTGTGATCAACGACAAGCACATCGAGGTGATCGTTCGCCAGATGCTGCAGAAGGTTGAAGTGACCGACGCTGGTGACTCCTCCTATATCGTTGGTGACAGCGTCGACCGCATCGAACTGGAGGATGTCAACGATCAGCTGATCGAACAGGGCAAGAAGCCGGCTTACGGCGATCCGGTCCTGCTCGGCATCACCAAGGCATCGCTGCAGACGCCGTCCTTCATCTCGGCCGCGTCCTTCCAGGAAACGACCAAGGTGCTGACGGAAGCTGCGATCGCCGGCAAGACCGATGGCCTCCAGGGTCTGAAGGAAAACGTCATCGTCGGCCGTCTGATCCCGGCCGGTACCGGTGGCACGATGACCCAGATCCGCCGCATTGCCACGGCGCGCGACGAGATGATCCTCGAAGAGCGCCGCAAGGGTACGGGCGCGGACGCAGCAACTCCGATGCTCGTCGACATGGCGGCCAAGGAAGGCGCTGCGGCCGAATAACGGCTCGCGAAAGGCGAGGGTGGTTCGCCACCCTTTCCGACCGATTGAAAAAGCCGCCCGGAGCGATCCGGGCGGCTTTTTGCGTCTCAAGCGAATGGAGCCTGGAAACACGACGTGAAGCCGGTCTCGAACGGTTTGTTCGTCAGCCGAACTTGATGATCGCCACTTCGCCGGTAAGCGCACCCTGGTAGGCGGAGGCATGCGGTTCTTCGTCGGGAACGTCGGTGAGGGTGCCGATCTGGTCGAGGTCGGCCTCGAGGAAGCCTTCCTCGGCAAGGGCATTGAGCGCCTCGCGCACGGCAGTGTCGTCGTCGGGCGCGCGCAGCATGACGTGGATGTCCACACCCTCTTTGTCGCCATCCTGCTCATAGGCCTTGCCGATGATGATGAAGATCATCGGCCCGTCGAGATTGTTGTCGTTGTCAGGGATGGCAGTCATGGCTGTTTCCTCTTTCGAAAGATGTATGCGATGACTTTACAGTGTATTGCACCGCGGCGCGTCCTAAAAAACACTCCTCCACGACGAATCGTGGCGGGCAGGGCGCGATTCTCTCAAGTCCGTGCTGGATTATGAAATTGCTTTATGATTCTTTAAGTTGAACGCCATGCATTGGCGAATCCGGACCGATCGGTGGCGCCGCTGCCTCGACTTGGCCGTCAAAGCCTTGTTTTGCAGGCATGTCAGCCCTGTGGGGGCAAGAATATTTGTTAATTCCCCTTGACGGGACACCCTGAAATCAGTACACCCCGCCCCATCGGAGCCCATGTGAGGCTGGCTGGTTCGGAACGACACGTTCTGGAGTTCGCCTCAAACAAGGTTCGAAACGCACGCTGAAGACCAAAATGCTGCACGCAAGACGCTGAAAACTAGAGCGTCCTCTGCTTTTTGCGGGCCATCTGCTGAGAGGCGGATCGGTCCTCGTTTTGCGCATTTGTGAAGCGTTCGAAACCGCCGGAGACGGCATTGATCCGCCCGCAAGGGTATTGAGACAGAATTTGTAAGGGATGGTTATATGCCTACCGTAAACCAGCTGATCCGCAAGCCGCGTCAGGCACAGGTAAAGCGCAACAAGGTTCCTGCCCTGCAGGAAAACCCGCAGAAGCGTGGCGTTTGCACCCGCGTTTACACGACGACCCCGAAGAAGCCGAACTCGGCTCTGCGTAAGGTCGCCAAGATTCGCCTGACCAACGGCTTCGAAGTCATCGGCTACATTCCGGGTGAAGGTCACAACCTTCAGGAACACTCCGTGGTGATGATCCGCGGCGGCCGTGTAAAGGACTTGCCGGGCGTTCGCTACCACATCATTCGCGGCGTTCTCGATACCCAGGGTGTCAAGAACCGTAAGCAGCGCCGTTCGAAGTATGGTGCGAAGCGTCCGAAGTAATTCGGGTTCCACAATTAAGGCGCTGCGCGAGGTTCTCCGCGTGTTAAGGCGCCAGTTCAAAGTTGAGAGACAAAAGTATGTCACGTCGTCACAGTGCAGAAAAGCGCGAGATCAATCCGGACCCGAAGTTCGGCGATCTGGTCGTCACCAAGTTCATGAACGCAATCATGCTTCATGGTAAGAAGTCGGTCGCTGAAAACATCGTTTACGGTGCGTTCGATCTCGTTCAGGGCAAGCTGAAGCAGGAGCCGGTCACCGTGTTCCATTCGGCCCTCGACAACATCGCTCCGCATGTCGAAGTTCGTTCGCGCCGCGTCGGTGGTGCAACCTATCAGGTTCCGGTCGATGTTCGTCCCGAGCGCCGTCAGGCTCTTGCCATTCGCTGGCTTATCGCTGCTGCCCGCAAGCGCAACGAAACCACCATGATCGATCGCCTCTGCGGCGAACTCATGGATGCTGCGAACAACCGTGGCAGTGCCGTGAAGAAGCGCGAAGACACGCACAAGATGGCTGACGCCAACCGTGCATTCTCGCATTATCGCTGGTAATCGACGTACAATTTTCGAAAGGCAGTCATTATGGCTCGCGAATATAAAATCGAAGACTACCGCAATTTCGGGATCATGGCGCATATCGACGCCGGCAAGACCACGACCACCGAGCGGATTCTGTATTACACGGGCAAGTCGCACAAGATCGGCGAAGTTCACGACGGCGCTGCCACCATGGATTGGATGGAGCAGGAGCAGGAACGCGGTATTACCATTACGTCCGCTGCCACGACGACCTACTGGAAGGGTCGCGATGGCAAGATGCGCCGCTTCAACATCATCGACACCCCCGGCCACGTCGACTTCACCATCGAAGTCGAGCGTTCGCTGCGCGTTCTCGATGGTGCGATCGCTCTGCTCGACGCCAATGCCGGTGTTGAGCCGCAGACGGAAACCGTCTGGCGCCAGGCTGAAAAGTACCACGTTCCGCGGATGATCTTCTGCAACAAGATGGACAAGACCGGTGCTGACTTCTACCGCTCGGTGGAAATGATCAAGACCCGTCTCGGCGCCATCGCCGTTGTCATGCAGTTGCCGATCGGCGCGGAAACCGAATTCAAGGGCGTTGTCGATCTGATCGAGATGAACGCTCTGATTTGGCGCGACGAGTCGCTCGGCGCTCAGTGGGACGTTGTCGAAATCCCGGACGACATGAAGGAAAAGGCGGAACAGTACCGCGAACTCCTCATCGAGACCGTCGTCGATATCGACGAAACTGCGATGGAAAACTACCTGAACGGCATCATGCCGGACAACGACCAGATCCGTGCGCTGGTTCGTCGCGGTACCATCGACGTGAAGTTCCATCCGATGTTCTGCGGTACGGCCTTCAAGAACAAGGGCGTACAGCCTCTGCTCGACGCCGTCTGCGACTACCTGCCGTCCCCGCTCGACATTCCGTCGATCAAGGGCATCGACGTGAAGACCGAAGCCGAAATCGCCCGTCATCCTTCGGATGAAGAGCCTTTGTCGATGCTCGCCTTCAAGATCATGAACGACCCCTTCGTCGGTTCGCTCACCTTTGCCCGCATCTATTCCGGCAAGCTCACCAAGGGCACGTCGGTGATGAACACGGTCAAGGAAAAGCGCGAGCGCGTCGGCCGCATGCTGCAGATGCATTCCAATTCCCGTGAAGACATCGAAGAAGCCTTTGCCGGCGACATCGTGGCTCTCGCAGGCCTCAAGGAAACCACCACCGGCGACACGCTCTGCGATCCGCTGCACCAGGTTATTCTCGAGCGCATGGAATTCCCCGAGCCAGTCATCCAGATCGCCATCGAGCCGAAGACCAAGGGCGACCAGGAAAAGATGGGCCTCGCGCTCAACCGCCTGGCTGCTGAAGATCCTTCGTTCCGCGTCAAGACGGATGAAGAATCCGGCCAGACGATCATCGCCGGCATGGGTGAACTTCACCTCGACATCCTCGTCGACCGCATGCGTCGCGAATTCAAGGTCGAAGCGACCGTCGGTGCGCCGCAGGTTGCCTACCGTGAATCGATCACGCGCAAGCATGAAGAAGACTACACGCACAAGAAGCAGTCCGGCGGTACCGGCCAGTTCGCGCGCGTCAAGATCATCTTCGAACCGAACCCCGATGGCGACGACTTCAAGTTCGAGTCCAAGATTGTCGGCGGCACGATCCCGAAGGAATATATCCCCGGCGTTCAGAAGGGCATCGAAAGCGTTCTGTCTTCCGGCCCGCTGGCTGGCTTCCCGATGCTCGGCGTCAAGGCGACGCTCATCGACGGCGCCTTCCATGACGTCGACTCCTCGGTTCTCGCCTTCGAAATTGCCTCCCGCGCTTGCTTCCGTGAAGCAGCAAAGAAGGCCGGCGCTCAGCTTCTTGAGCCGATGATGAAGGTCGAAGTGGTAACGCCGGAAGATTACGTCGGCGACGTTATCGGCGATCTGAATTCGCGTCGCGGTCAGATCCAGGGCCAGGAATCGCGCGGCATCGCCGTCGTGATCAATGCCAACGTGCCGCTGGCCAACATGTTCAAGTACGTGGACAACCTGCGCTCGATGAGCCAGGGCCGTGCACAGTACACGATGACCTTCGATCACTATGCGCCGGTTCCGTCGAACGTGTCGCAGGAAATTCAGGCGAAGTACTCCGGTCAGAAGTGACCGGAGCCTAACGCCAGCTGACAGAAACAAGAGAATACCCCTTCGGGGTCAGAAAACGGAGAGCCGGAAATGGCAAAGAGCAAATTTGAGCGCAACAAGCCGCACGTTAACATTGGCACGATCGGCCACGTCGACCATGGCAAGACGTCGCTGACGGCAGCGAT
>NZ_JAGGJV010000018.1 GCF_017873135.1 Rhizobium herbae
CAATCCAGAAAACCCCATAGCTCAGCAAGTGCAGACCGCGGGTTCCTGCATGAAAGGCTTTCGTACGCCTGACGGCACCCGAAACCCTCCACCATTTCGGTCATTCAAATCAGTTCCGCCGTTTCCTGAAAGCAGACACAGGGCAGTCATCAAGCAGAAGTGGTGGTTTCGGGACCGAGGTGACATCAGGGGTTAATCACTATGCAGGTTCGGCATCCCACGCGATCTGAAGCATACGTCGACCGACCTCACAAAACTCCCCACGAGATACACCGACTATAGGCCAGGCAATCGTAGGGAATGAGCTCGTTCGGATGCTTCATGTCGCAAAACCGGCTGCCGGGCGCTGCGACGAGGATGCGGTGAACGACGCTGATCTTGCGCCAGATGGTGACCTTGTGCGAAGGGGTCGCGGAAATGCGGATCGCCAGATCATAATCGTCGTCCACGGCCCATTCCGCCCAGGTCGAACTCTGGCGGCTCGATTGCGGCGAGATCGAGGTCCGCGACCTCTCGCTGTTTTCCGATACCGACAATCACGTCGGCGAGTAGCGGACGCTGACGGACAGCTGCTACGTGATCCGCGACGACCAGGACTACATGCTCTGGGACACCGGCTTGCCGGCCGGTCTTCTGGGGGCAAAGCTCGATCCGAACGCGGTCCTCGCGCCAACGCTCGCCAAGGACATTCCGACACAGCTCGCGGAAATTGGCGTCAAGCCCGAGCAGATCACCCGCCTCGGCATCAGCCACAACCATTTCGACCATGTCGGACGGCAGTCACATTTCCGCAGGCAACGCTGCTGATCGGCGCGGCCGATCTTGCACAGTTCAAGGCCGATCCCCTGCCCTTCGCCGTCGACCCGGCCCTCATCAAGCCGTGGCTCGACGGTGGCTCAAAGGTTGACGCCATCTCGGGCGACCGTGACGTCTTCGGCGACGGCACGGTAACCATTCTGTCGACACCGGGTCACACGCCGGGCGAAACAAGTCTGCTTGTGCGCCTGGCAGAAGCCGGACCCGTCGTGCTTTCCGGCGACGTCGCGCATTTCGAGGAGCAGTTCGAGAGCCGTGGCGTGCCGGGTTTCAACTTCGACCGTGCCGAAACGCTGGCGTCGATGGAGCGGCTGATGGGAATCGCCCAGGCGCTTAATGCTACCCTTATCATGCAGCATGACGCCAAGGATATCGCCAAGCCGCCGGCCTTCCCGAAAAGTGCCAGGTAGCAATATCCTGCAACCCGGTCGGGCGGTATCTCGGCTGGGTTTGCGCTGTGCTTTGCTACGGCGGAGAGGGCGTGGCGCCCTATCCGCGTCATGCCCTTACGAATCTCGGTCAATATGTGACCGCGTTGAGCGTGAGGTTGACGGACTCACCCGCCTTGAGCTGTGTGCTGCCGCGCGCCACCAGCCAGCCGTCGGCACGCTCCAGGCGTGCCACGATCCGCAGCGTTGACGAAGCACCCGAGCTTGCCGGCGGGGTCAAGGAAAAGGCGATCGTCCTTGACCGGCCGTCGCTTTTGACGTGCGTCTCCGTGCTGCGACGCGCACTGCCCTGAACGGCCGGGTCCTCGAGATAAATCTCAAGACGACCTTCCGGGACAACCGCGCCCCTCTCGAACGTAACAGCACCGCGAATATCCGTCGCTTGCGCGGCGACTGTCCCGGCGCCTGAGGCAGCGGCAATAGCCGCAGCTCCGACGGTCATCAACATTGTGCGGCGGTGGCGCTTCATCACATACTCTCCAAGATAGTTAGGCAACGTTCCTGCGGTAGCAGTATTGCCGCCCAGCCTGTACTCGAAAAGAAAAACCGACTGCACGGTAGCCCTGCTGCAGGTTTTCTCCGAAAACCAGACGGTTTAAAGTCGAAAGACGAACGTATTCAATGTGCTACAGCCCACCTCGTGCATCTGAAAATACGCACGACACTCTTTGGCTGGGGCGCTCGCAAGCACCCCAGCCAGGCTCACGTCAGATGATAATGAAATCGGACGCCGAGAGGCTCAGGTTTCTGCTGACCTGCGCAAACTCGATCGCCGCGACGTCGCCGGCGCCGTCGGCGTCATAGGTCAAAGCGCCACTATCCGTGTCGTAGATGATGCGGTCGTCGGCATCATGGGCGGCACCCGCTGCGCTCTTGTAAAATGCGCCCAGGCCCAGAGCACCGTGGCCACCCACGCTCTCGAAGATGAGATTATCGAGGAGGATCGTGTCATCGATGACCTTGAAGTCCTTGATCCAGTCGATATTGCCGTTCCCGAGTTCGGTCGAGAAGCGGAACATGTCCTCTCCCGTGCCGCCCGTAAGCGTATCGGCCGCCAGGCCGCCGTCCAAGAGGTCGCTGCCGCTGCCGCCGTCAAGCGTATCGGATCCCGCGACACCCGGCTGGGCAGGCTCCGGCGGAAACTCAACCGAGACGTTCAGCTCGTATGTCGAGCCGTCCGGCACGGCTTCCGTCCAGCCATCACCCGGAGTCGTCTCCGACCAGCTGCCTTCCAGAATGTAATAGGTTCCGGTTTCCTGGACGACGAAGACCGTGCTCGAATCCCGGGTGCTGTTGGAACCCGGATCGCCACCGCCATCGTCGTTCTGCGCGACGATATCACCGTTGCTGTCCAGCAGCCTGACCCAGCTGTCGTGGACGTTCGGATCGGCGACGTGATCGATGTCGATCGTGATCACCGTGCCGGCCGCAAGGTCGATGCTGTAATATCCGCCCTTGCCGTTGCCGGTGGCGTTGACGGTCGTATGAAGGATGCTGGACGAATCGAAGATGTCAAGGTCGCTGGTCAGCGAAAAGTTGTTGGAGATATCGAAGGCGGCGGCCATCGAATTGTTCACCGCGTCCGGTCCGAGCGTGGCATAGCCGGTTCCCAGGCCGGGGCGTGGTGGCGCATCGCCCTGATAGGCGAAATCACCAAGCAGCGTATCATCGCCGCCACCGCCGTCGATCCTGTCGTTGCCGCCCTGGCCGGTCAGCACATTGGCCGCGCCGTTGCCGGTCAGGTGATCGTTGAAGCCCGAACCGGCGAGATTTTCGATCGAGATGTATCTGTCTCCGCCCGAGCCGCGACCGGCGAGCGTCAGCCTGAGGCCACTGGTCGCGTCAGAATAGTCCGCCGCGTCGCTGCCGGCGCCGCCATTCAGCCTGTCGGGACCACGACCACCCGTCAGGATATCGTCGCCGGCACCGCCGGAGAGCTCGTTGGCCTGGGCATTGCCGATGATGCGGTCATCGAAGGACGAACCGACAGCGTTTTCGAAGCCCGAGAGGATGTCGTGCTTGATCAAGGTGCCGCGCCCGACGATCTGCACCGGACCATCCCCGTCGCCGCCATTGGCGGTACCATTTGCCAGATCGATCGTCACACCGTCGGAACTGCCGGCGTAGACGACGGTATCGATGCCGGTGCCACCATCCAGATAGTCCTGGCCGGCGCCGCCGATGATCGTGTCGTTGCCGGCTTCCCCATAGAGGATGTCGCCGTCATTGCCGCCATCCAGGATGTCATTGCCGCCGCCGCCGTTGAAATAATCGCCGCCGCCCTGGCCCCAGAAATGGTTTGCCGCGTTCGTGCCGATAAAGCGGTCGATGCGGTCATCGGAACCTATGAGATTCTCGATGCTGTAGAACATGTCCCCCGAGGCGGTGCCGCCGCTGGCGACATTCGTAGCGAGGTTGACGAGCAGCTGGAAGGGGCTTTCCTTGCTGAAATCGACCGTGTCGACGCCGGCACCACCCCTGAATATATCCACGCCGTCCTGGCCGCTCAGCGTATCGTCGCCATCGCCGCCGTCGAGGATATCATTGCCCTGGCCGCCAAGAATGGTGTCATTGCCGCGGCCGCCGTAGAGCGTGTCGTTGCCATCGTCGCTTTCAGTCTGGTCTTCGAGATCGGCGACATCGATCGTGTTGTTGATGTCGCGGCTGGCAAGCGAATCGCGACCACCGATGATCAGGTCGTCACCGCCCAGGCCGAAGATCGTGTCGTCGCCCGCGCCGCCGTCGAGCGTATTGTTTCCATTGTCGCCGAAGATGATGCTGGTCAATGTATTGTCGCCGAAGACGGGCCGATCTCCACCGCCGTCATCTCCGGGCTGCAGTGTCGACTTGTTGGCGTAGATGATATGTTCGATGTTGGCGATTGAGCGGATTTTCAGGCCCCGGGACAGCAGTATGACCGTGTCGTTGCCGCCATTGGCTTCCTCGCGCACGATATCGTCGAGCGAATCGACGAAATAGACATCGTCGCCGCCGTTGCCAGCCATGCGGTCGCCGCCGTACCGGCCGTCAAGTACGTTGTTGCCGTCATTGCCGATCAGGATGTCGTTGTAACTGCTGCCAATGCCATTCTCGATGTAATAATCGGTCCCGTCGGCATTGTGGCCGGCAAAGATCGATACATTGTTGCTGTGGCCGTTGACGCTGGAGAACTGTCCGGCGCGCAGGTCGAGGATCGTCCCGGCCGTCGAGCCGGAGAAGTCGAGCGTATCCGTCCCGCCGGTGTCATGGATCGCAAAGCCGATGTCATGCTGCGTTCCGGACGAGGTGAGCTTGTAGCCGGCAAGCGCCGCTCCGAATCCGTAGACATTGTCGCCTGTGTTGAGCTCGATATGCTGGTAGGTGCGCACCCCCTCCGCATCGACGGTCGAGAAGAAGCGGCGAATGACCGCCTCAATGTCGGCCATGAGCGGCGTCGAGGCCGACCAGCGGCTGGTTTCGCCGACGTCGATCCCGTCGAAATAGGACATGACGCTGTATTGCTGGCGGTCGTAGGTCCAGGTCGCATTGTTCAGATAGTTGATCTGCACGCCGCCGGGGCCGCTATAGTTGTAGAGCCCGGGATGGTTCAGGCCGAATTCATGGCCGAATTCGTGGATGAAAGAATCGAAGACATAGCCACCGACATCGGTCTTGTTCGGCTCCGTGTCGTGGAAGCGCTGGCCGATGCTGACATAACGATTTGCCGAATAGGCGCTGCCGTCGTCCTCTTCGCCAAGTTCGGGGCTGACAACCTCGATCCAGTCCGTTGCAGGGTCGAATGGGGCGTCATCGACGATCTCGAATTTCAGCGGCGTGACGGCCGCCCACATCTGCAGGGCGCCGATTGCGGCGGCCTTGTATTCGGGATGGTCATTGAGCTCGGAAACGTTGATCCTCAGCGGTTCAGCAGCGATCTCTGGCGTCAGGCTACGGGGTAGAGCCCCAAGATAATCGAGGAAGGAATCGTAATCCTCACTCTTTCCATAAGGGTTGTCCGGGGTCTGATCGTTGATCCACCAGTCGTCGCGAATATGGCGTGGTTTCGGCATTGCGAGGCTCCTCCGTGACTATCGTGTGCAGTTCCGGCCATGCCGTTCTGCAACTGCCAATGTTCCACAGGCACCACATGCGTTTGCCTGTGCCCCTCGCCCCGCCAAGCAATCTAGTTGCAATCTTCGACTTGTCACCCCTAAAAAGACACGGGCTGTGATGCCAAATCTAGCAATTGAAAGCACGGGCGACTGCCCTACTGCGGCAAATGAGCCGCGAAATTGAAGCCCCCGATCAGCTCTCAGCCTATTTGGGATCGCCGCAGAATGCCGGCCTCCTCCGCGGCGGTTTCGAACGCCGCGCGTGCCTCCTTCTGGGTGCTTGTTCCTTCCAGCGCGGCAAGACACGCCTTGCGGGCGCCGGCGCAGTGAGATCCCTTGGTCTCCGGCGCGCGCTTCGTCAGGCATTCGATAGCCTCACGCGCACTTCGGACGACGTGAAAATGATCACTGCATTCGATCATCAGCTCGACGTTGACATCCCAGATGTTGGTGTCCACGAAACACCCCCCTGGCCAGTTTTTACTAGCAAGGAAACCGCCGTCAGCGTGACCTCAAACAACTTTCAGCGTCGGCCCCATGGTCGCGGCGATACGCGCAAGCCTGGCATCGTCCGCCGAGATCTTGCGCTCCATCGCCAACTGCAGCAGCGCCGAGCATGTCGTTGGAGCGAGCCACCTTTGCCAGTGGGAAAGCGGTCCAAGATCTGGAGCGACCAGACGCACTGAGCAGCGACTTCCGTGGATGCAGAGTCTTAAGGATTAAGCGCGACAGTGCAGCATGTGGCAAAATACAGTGCGTTGAGGCTAAATGGATCGCCCACACAACAACCAAGGATCCCCTTCTAAAGGCTTTCATCCCCTTGCCTGGATATCCAAGGCGAACCGGATGATCTTTTCGCGCCGCGATACCGATACGATTGCGCGTCTGCGGCTCCAAATCAGTCAGAAAGAAGCCGTCATTCAGGAGCAGGCATCTGCTCTGGTTCACAGCCGGAAAATATTCGACCGCTCGTCAGCGGCAGCGAGGTTGGGCGTATGGCAATGCAGCCTGCCCGACAATGCTTTGGAATGGACTGACGTCGTCTACGATATTTTTGATCTGCCGCGCGGGTCAATTCTTGACCGCAGCGAGATTGTCAAATGCTACTCAGAAGCCTCCGCGAGAAATCTCAATACGCTGCGGAGCAAGGCCATCGCTGAGCGCAATGGTTTCACGATGGATGCCGAAATCATAACGGCAATGGGCAATCGTCGTTGGATCCGCATCACCGCAACAGTCGAATGCGAAGATGCCAAGCCGGTTCGCATTTTTGGTATTAAGCAGGACATCACAGACGAAAAAATCACGAAGGACCGGACACAGTATCTCGCAGCCTTTGATGTTATGACCGGCTTGGCGAACCGCGCTCAATTCCAATCAAAACTCGGGGAGTTCTGCGACGACTACGGTCGAGGAGACACCCCGAGAGCTCTGATTTTGGTCGATCTGGATGGCTTTAAGACCCTGAACGATACCTTCGGTCATTCTGCCGGAGATGACTGCTTGAGGGAAACTGCCCGGCACCTTGAGCGTGTTTGCACACAGGCAGCGCTGATTGCACGTATCGGCGGTGACGAATTCGCAATTCTGGTCAACGAGAACCGAGATTCGGTGTCGAATGTCGCCCGCAACATTGTCAGAGCCTTGTACAGACCTGTTCATCTGGAAGGGCGCCAGGTCCAGATTGGAGCCTCTGTCGGAATAGCCTTCATGGACGGCTCGACACCTTCAGAGCTATTTAAGAAGGCCGACGTTGCTCTGTACGCGGCCAAAGCGGCCGGGCGGAATACGTTCGAAATATCCGGAGACGCCGACGATGATGTTGGGCATCGGGCGACCGACGCAGCGTAGAGACACGCGCAAGCGTCCCAAGAATTCCTGATCAGCGAGGCATTGAAATCGGCGGTGAAGTTGGAGAACCTTATTACCTCGCTGTACGATCTCTCTGTGAGCGGCGGTCTTTGAAGCCGTGAGTGCAATGCCTGGCTTCCCTATCCAGGCATTACATGGACATATTAAGAACGCAGACCAAAGAAACGCTGGGCGTATCGGGCAACTCGTGATGGAGAATGCAACATAGGCCCTCGCCGCTACACGATCCTCATGCACCAGCCCAGCACGCTCCTCGTGGAGGGCGAGTTCGACGATAAAGAGACCGAGGCGGCCATGCATCCCCGCCGAAACGCTACGACGCTTCTGGACCATCCTTGCCCATCATCAGTCTGGGCTTCTTAACGCTGCCGATTTTGCGCGTGCACTTGGCGTGGACGGCAGGACAGTTGCATTGGCAGCTATCGCGCTGACCACGGACCGAAGCATGAACCCGGGGTGATCTCAAACGAAGGGCGGACCAAGCCAGGCATCGGCGCAATGAATCTATCGCCAGGGATATTACCGCACCGCTGCGTGACTGCGCGTTGCGGCCGTTACTTTTTGCTTGACTGGAACGGCCCCGTTACGGAAGTCCTGAGCCTAAGCTCGCAAAGGCTGCTGACCATCAGGAGTTTGTTGCCCAAGTCGAGTTAGCAACGATGTGGCAGCATCTCGGTTGACAGCCTTGGAGAACAGGTAGCCTTGCCCCAGCGTACATCCAAACTCCAGAAGTTGACGGAGTTGAGCGTCCGTTTCTATCCCTTCCGCCACGACACGGAGCCCCAGTTTATTTGCGATACCCATCACGCCTTCGACGATGATCGCGGCAGCGTCACCCGGCACAAGCCGCTCGACGAACGACTTGTCTATTTTGACAATGTCGACCGGGACTGTCAGAAGGTGTGTCAGTGAAGCAAATCCGGTTCCGAAATCATCGAGCGCGACACGCATTCCCCGCGCTCTCAACGCCTTGATCTCGTCGGCCACCACATGATCGCGCTGTCCAAGATACACGGACTCCGTCACCTCAAGAATGATGTGCTTCAGTGGAACCCCCGCGTCCGAGAACACGGCACAAAGCCGCTCTTGCAGATTACCGGCATGAAAGTCGGCGGCCGCCAGATTGATGCCGACATGCTGAAACGGTAGCCCCATATCGAGCCATCTGCGCACATCAGTAGCGACCCGCGAAAGCATGCGCTGCGTCAGATCCGCCGCCACATGCGCGTCTTTGGTTGCCTCATGAAAATTGGCGGCGGCGATGATGTCTCCAGATGCGGTGGTCATCCGGCAAAGGGCCTCAAAGCCCACGACTTCGCCTGTGTCAAGTCGGATGATCGGCTGGTAATGCGCGTCGATACGGTCTTCGGCCAAGGCAAGACTGACATCACGAATTGCCCGAAACCGCCGTGTAAACGCCGTGCCAAGTCCTGATACATACTCGATAAACTGGCCCCGATTACGTTCCTTGGCGTGATAAAGCGCGACGTCGGCGCACTGGCGAACCTGGTCGGGTCTATCCCCGCGATCCGCGAGCGATCCGCCGATAGTCACGCCTGGGACAATCACATGGCCGTTGCAGCGTGCGGGCTCTTTCAAGACCGCGAGGATCTTGGCAGCCTCGGTTGAGAGATTAAGCGGCGGGGTGTCTTGGACGATAACCGCAAACTCGTCGCCACCGATCCGGAAGGTCTTTTCCGCGGTCACTACCGACGCGATCCGTTGCGCTACGATCTGGATGAGATCGTCACCAGTCGTGTGGCCAAAAGTGTCGTTGACCAGCTTCAGGTTATCCATATCGGCAAGCAAGATACCCCAGGTACCGTAAGTGCCGGAGGCGTATTCTAATAGAGCCTGATTGAATCTGGCGCGGTTCGGCAAGCTTGTCAGCGCATCCGTATACGTCAGGCGCTGGCGCTCACGCACGCGTTCGTCCCGCTCCATCGCGATTGCGCACAGATGAACGCAGGCATCGACGATCGTTTGTTCGAGCTCGCTCGGCCCCCTGTGCTCACGATAGTAAAATGCAAATGTTGCGATAACGCGATCTCCACTGAAGATCGGTGTCGACCAGCACGCTTTGAAACCCAGCGGCAGAGCTAAATCCTTGAAATCGGCCCACCGTGGATCATGCTCGATATCAGTTACGGTGACGGCTGTCCCTTGATAGGCAGCAGTACCGCACGACCCGGCAAAAGGACCCACTTTCAGATTGTCGAGCGCCGCCGAGTAGTGGTCTGGGAGAGACGGGCCAGCGAGAGGATGGAGGTGCCGCCCTTCAATCGTGAGAACCGAGCATACCGTGCATGGGACTATTGACTCAACGTGCAGGCACAGCCGCTCGATCGTACCCTGTAGCGGTTGGCCCTTGGCAATCATTTCCAGAATGACATTCTGCAATTCGAGAATCATGGCACAACAATTCTTTCGAGGACGCTCGACACTTACAGCTGCAACCTTCCGTTTGGATTGCACCGTTCCCTAAAGGTTTATCGACCTGCTCTGGTTCCTTCTCGTTTATCGATTGATGATGACGAAGGGACACAGCGGCCGAACTTCATCTATTCGGGTGAGCTCCGAAAGTCTAAATCTGCTAGGGCACGGATAAAATTAGGCGTTCATTCGCGAAAAATCGCGGCGCTGCCCGCTAGCAAAGTTCGGCGAAAAGGATAGATTACCGCCGCCCTCGTGCGGAATTGCGAGCATCGAAAGGTTTTAGATGCAGGTATTGGTTCGTGACAACAACGTTGATCAGGCGCTTCGCGTTTTGAAGAAAAAGCTTCAACGGGAGGGTGTCTTCCGCGAAATGCGATTGCGGGAAGCGTTTGAGAAGCCCTCCGTGAAGAAGGCCCGCCAGAAGTCAGAGGCCATTAGCCGTCAGCGCAAGCTTGCTCGAAAGCAACTGCAGCGAGACGGTCTCCTGCCGGCTCCAAAAAAGAAGCCGGCTGTTTAAGCCACACCTTGCCCGGATCGTCAGCCTCTTTCAGTCGCACCGACGCGTGATTGTGGAATTCCAGCTCTCGCCTTCAGCTTTTGGCGGGCGCCAGGCCTCTATTGTAGCTGGGGCTTTTTCAGGAAGGTATCGCGATCGGCTGATTTTACGCGAAGCCAGGCTTCGCGACCGTCGCGCAAGACCCTGACGGGAATTTCCGATCCTGCCGGGCCGCTCTTCCAGACTTGACGGTAGAAATCGGCAAGGCCGCCAATTTCTCCGTCACGAACTTCCGCAATGATGTCTCCTCCCCGCAGCCCAGCTTTTGCCGCCGGGCCATCGGCAGCAACGCTGACGACAACCACGTCGCCGTTGCTTTCCGCAGAGATCGCGCCGAGCCATGGGCGCGGCGGTTTGTTCACTCTTCCCAGCGTGAGCAAATCGTCGAGAATGGGCGGAAGCAGATTGATCGGGACAACCATATTGATGTCAGAACTGGTTCCGTTCCTGTTCATCACCAGCTTGAGGGAACCGATACCCAGCAGCTTGCCGTCCTGCCCAATAACTGCGGCTCCACCCCAGGAAGGGTGGGCTGGCGCGACAAAGATTGCTTCGTCCAGCAAATATTCCCAATATCCGGCAAACTCCTGCTTCGCTACGATCTTGGTCCGTAGCGACCGGCCAAAGCCGTCAGCAAAGACGACAGGGTCGCCAACCCGTGTTTTTGACGCGTCGCCGAGGTTCAAGGCTGGGCTGTCCAGTGCGCCAAGCGCCTGGATCAGGCCAAGTCCGGTCTCTTGATCATATGCAAGCGCATGCCCAGGCACGACCTTCCCGTCTGCTCTCGTGATCCAGACCTCGTCGGCCTCCGTTATCAAATATCCAATGGTGAGCACCAGGCCGTCCTCGCGAATGACCGCGCCACTTCCTTCACGAACGGTGCCAAGCGAACGCGCTGTGAAGGCGTCATCTGGGATGGACGTGCGAATGCCAACCATTGAACGTGTTACTGTACTTGGATCCATTTTTCATTCTCGAGAGGCTAAGAGACTGGTTATCAAGTAAGGACGCCGACGACGCTATGCAAGTCGATGGCAGACAACCCCGTACGCGGCACCAGCGAGGAAATACCGATCTCGCGCATGATTCACGGTTCGACAGGCCTTCAATCTGATACAGATCGCGGCCTAAACACTCGCCGCATCCGAAGCTCAATCACAGCCCAAACATTCTAACGGCGAAATTGGGGTCGAACCGTAAACCCGTCTGTTTAGGAGCGCGGCCGAGTTTTGCGCCAAGGCCGGCGCAGAGAAGCAAGAGTTGCATGCTGACCGGCATCAAACCCTCTCAACGATTGAAGCGCCAGCTTATTGTCGTAGGCTTGCCTTGGCCACTATCATGGAACTTCATTGTCGCTGGCTATTGATTTGGCCAAGGCAACGACGGCTCTTTTTACCTTCGGATCGCTAATCCGCCGGAAGGCGCGATTTAGCTCCAGCCCCTCCGCGGTCTG
>NZ_JAGGJV010000019.1:2500-5000 GCF_017873135.1 Rhizobium herbae
TAAAAGTTTGCATCGGCTCGTTTGAGCCTGATGCCTGTTCTGATTACATTGTGAAGAGAAGATATGTCTGGAAGCTTCCAGGTGTTGAGGGTGATCGAAAGGTCATTTGAAACGTCCGAGCCCAGTCCTGTTAAAGCTGTCGACGGTCTAGCCGATCCGAGACAGTGGAGGGGCTGGAGGTAGGTAGGAAGCTTGTTACTCAAGGCATGTTTGTTGTTGGTTGTTGGAACCATCGAAACTTCAGGTCCGCAAGGGTTTGGGGATTTTGGTGTTTCTGCTGCCTCTGACGACATGTCGATTGGCGTTGCCTGACCGCGCGTCACCGGACAGATCTCGAGAAGCTGGTCTTAAGATACGACCTCGAAGTGCACCGGCGTGCCTTCATATGGGGATTGTATCGAACACGTCGATGGCATCTGGATTGGATGTGGCTGTAAAAGGTAGCTGCATCGCCCCTTCCCTTCGGGAAGGTGGCTTAAGGATGGGCATTGGCAATGAGAACGATCAAGTGAAATAAGGGCAATTGGTGGATGCCTTGGCATGCACAGGCGATGAAGGACGTGATACGCTGCGATAAGCCGTGGGGAGCTGCGAATAAGCTTTGATCCATGGATTTCCGAATGGGGAAACCCACCTTAAATGCTTGGAGAATCCAAGCCGAGTTTAGGCTCGGTTTGGGTTTCCAAGCATTGTGATAAGGTATCTACACCTGAATACATAGGGTGTAAGAAGCGAACCCAGGGAACTGAAACATCTAAGTACCTGGAGGAAAGGACATCAACCGAGACTCCGTAAGTAGTGGCGAGCGAACGCGGACCAGGCCAGTGGCCTTGGGGAATAAAGTGGAACGGAATGGAAAGTCCGGCCGTAGCGGGTGATAGCCCCGTACATGTAGAACACCCAAGGTCCTTGAGTAAGGCGGGACACGTGAAATCCTGTTTGAAATTAGGGGGACCACCCTCTAAGCCTAAGTACTCGTGCATGACCGATAGCGAACAAGTACCGTGAGGGAAAGGTGAAAAGCACCCCGACAAGGGGAGTGAAATAGAACCTGAAACCGGTTGCCTACAAACAGTCGGAGCCCGCAAGGGTGACGGCGTACCTTTTGTATAATGGGTCAACGACTTAGTGTAACGAGCAAGCTTAAGCCGATAGGTGAAGGCGCAGCGAAAGCGAGTCTGAATAGGGCGTTCAGTTCGTTGCATTAGACCCGAAACCGAGTGATCTAGCCATGAGCAGGTTGAAGGTTGGGTAACACCAACTGGAGGACCGAACCCGCATCTGTTGCAATAGATTGGGATGACTTGTGGCTAGGGGTGAAAGGCCAATCAAACTCGGAAATAGCTGGTTCTCCGCGAAAACTATTTAGGTAGTGCGTCGACCGAATACCCTCGGGGGTAGAGCACTGGATGGGCTATGGGGACTCACCGTCTTACTGATCCTAACCAAACTCCGAATACCGAGGAGTACTAGTCGGCAGACACACGGCGGGTGCTAACGTCCGTCGTGAAGAGGGCAACAACCCTGACCTCCAGCTAAGGTCCCCAAGTCATGGCTAAGTGGGAAAGGATGTGAGGATCCCAAAACAACCAGGATGTTGGCTTAGAAGCAGCCATCATTTAAAGAAAGCGTAACAGCTCACTGGTCTAAATAAGGGTCTTTGCGCCGAAAATGTAACGGGGCTAAAGCCATGCACCGAAGCTGAGGATACGTCGCAAGACGTGTGGTAGCGGAGCGTTCCGTAAGCCTGTGAAGGGATACCTGTGAGGGGTCCTGGAGGTATCGGAAGTGCGAATGTTGACATGAGTAACGATAAAGGGAGTGAGAGACTCCCTCGCCGAAAGACCAAGGGTTCCTGCTTAAAGTTAATCTGAGCAGGGTTAGCCGGCCCCTAAGATGAGGCAGAAATGCGTAGTCGATGGGAACCACGTTAATATTCGTGGGCCTGGTGGTAGTGACGGATTGCACAAGTTGTTCTGGCTTATTGGATTGTCAGGGCAGCGGAGCGGTTCCAGGAAATAGCTCCACCGTATAGACCGTACCCGAAACCGACACAGGTGGTCAGGTAGAGTATACCAAGGCGCTTGAGAGAACTATGCTGAAGGAACTCGGCAAATTGCACGCGTAACTTCGGAAGAAGCGTGGCCTCTTTTTACGCAAGTGGAAAGAGGTGGCACAGACCAGGGGGTAGCGACTGTTTATCAAAAACACAGGGCTCTGCGAAGTTGCAAAACGACGTATAGGGCCTGACGCCTGCCCGGTGCTGGAAGGTTAAAGGGAGAGGTGCAAGCTTTGAACTGAAGCCCCAGTAAACGGCGGCCGTAACTATAACGGTCCTAAGGTAGCGAAATTCCTTGTCGGGTAAGTTCCGACCTGCACGAATGGCGTAACGACTTCCCCGCTGTCTCCAGCATAGACTCAGTGAAATTGAATTCCCCGTGAAGATGCGGGGTTCCTGCGGTCAGACGGAAAGACCCCGTGCACCTTTACTATAGCTTTA
>NZ_JAGGJV010000020.1 GCF_017873135.1 Rhizobium herbae
TCAAGGCGCCCATGGGCGAACCAGCGATAGGGTTCTGCGACGCTTGCGGTCAGCACGAGCAGTTCACGTGTCTTCGGGCCGAACTCCCCATCAGGCGCTACGCTTCCCAGGCCAGGCCGTGAGTGCGAGATCGATCAGCCGCTTCAGCCGCGCATTGCAGGCGCCATCGCAGGCCTGAGCGGACATGCCCTGGATAATCGCACCATAGAAGCGCGCGAGCGTATCGGTATCGGTTTGCGCCGGCAATTCGCCTTCCTCGACGGCCCGGTCGAAGCGGGCTTTTAGAGTCTGCATCGACGTCTCGCGCAATGCCGCCGTCATCCGAGCGACGGACGCATTTTCTTCCGCATGCTGCAGGACGGCCGTCGAGACCATGCATCCTCGCGGCTTGTCCGGCTGGGTATCACCGTCAGCGATATCGTAAAGGTACAGGCCCAGCGCTTCGTGAATCGGGAGGTTGGATCGCAGGATTTCCAGACGGCGGCTGTTTTCACGGACAATGCTGAAGTCGAGCACCTGACGGTACAATTCTTCCTTGGAGCCGAACATTGAATAGAGAGTCGGCGGATTGATCCCCATGGCCTTCGTGAGGTCGGCGGTCGAGGTTCCCTCGTAGCCGCGTTCCCAGAACAAGCGTGCCGCGATGTCGAGCCCGACGTCGCGATCGAGCACACGCGGTCTGCCGCGTTTGCGGACTGGCTGCTCCATTATAATAGTGATCCCTATTAAATTATTGACAGACCTTCTTTCCTCTTTATTATAGGGGTCACTATTTAATTTAGCAACGGAGTGATTCATGTCCCAAAGACTCGCAGACAAGATAGCCCTCATCACTGGAAGTTCGCGCGGCATCGGCCGCGCGGTTGCTCTTGCGTTTGCGAAGGAGGGTGCGGCGCTGATTGGCGTGCACTATACCGCCAACGCGGATGCTGCCAATGCCACTGTACGTGATATCGAGGCGCTTGGCGTCAAGGCCGTTGCTGTGAAGGCCGATCTCAGACGGGGCAAGGACGCGGCCGACAGCCTCTGGGCACAGTTCAGCGAAGCCGTGCGTACTGAAACGGGTTCCTCCGCTCTCGACATTCTGGTGAACAATGCCGGCATCGCGCCCGCACTGCCGTTGAAGCAGACAAGCGAAGCTGCTTTCGACGAGGTGATGACGATCAACTACAAGGCGCCGTTCTTCCTGATCCAGGCAGTGGCAGACGACATCCGTGACAACGGCCGCATCATCAATGTCTCTACTGGGTTTACGCGGATCGCGGCGCCGACCCATCCGGCGTATGCGGCCTCTAAGGGCGCGCTGGAGACGTTGACACTGGCGCTGGCGCCTGAATTTGCAGCTCGCGGGATTACGGTCAATGCTGTGCTGCCGGGTGTAACGGAGACGGATATGAATGCCGAGTGGCTGGCATCGCCGGATGCGCGCGCCGGCGCCGAAGCCCTCTCGGTCTTCTCACGTGTCGGCCGGCCGGAGGACGTCGCCGACGTCATCGCTTTTCTCGCATCGAACGATGCGCGTTGGACGACGGGCCAGATGATTGATGCGACGGGTGGCGCCCGGATCTGATCGATCCCGACATTTCGTTATGTTTGCAGCCATTCAATCCGCGGCAGGAGAGGAACACTCAACGCGTGTTCCGGTCAGGTCCGGTTCCCCGCCGGTCCGCCAGACAGGATTGCGCTCGCCGAGCGCGAATCCTGTCTTCATCCGCTCGACGGGACGCCTGACCCCCGCGACAGCGGCCGACATCGGAAGGAGCGCCGTAGACTTCGTATTCCTGCGGGACAGCTTGAATGCGGTTCGGCTTGCCTTGAAGGTCGCAAGGCATGCCGAAAGGCTCGTAGAGCAGAATTTCACCCTGGCGATTGGCTATAAACCTCATCGCGGTTCCAATCGCGATCATGGGGCACGTGACGCCGCTCCTCGCCGCCATCGCTGCTGGTTATTGGAAATGCGATGAGGCTGACAGCAGGAGAAGGATGGGTGCGAAGGGTGCTTGGCGGCAAATGGAAAACATGGAAGGTGGTGGAAGCCTGATGGAAACTCTTCTCTATCTCATGCCGATCGCGCTGTTGCTGGGAGGGCTTGATGTGGCTGCATTCGTCTGGGCTCTCCGTTCCGGCCAGTACGAGGCCATGGACGGAGCGGCCGAGCGGGTCTTGATAGACGACTGACTGGGGTCTCGGACGGGTGTGACAATGCGCCTCGCCACATCAGGCGGGCTCGACGAAAGATTTTCCCGCTGGCCCCACGCGGTTAAAGGAATCCCTTTGATCCAAATCAACGACGGGATTCGAGACGCCGGTAGAGTGAACCCCCGGCCAAGCTTCGCCAAAGGAGATTCAATATGTCATGCAAAACAATTCTGTCCGTCGTTCGTGTAGATCAGGATGAACACGATCTGCTTGACGCAGTTGAACTCTGCCGCGAGATCGACGCGCACCTGTCCGTCGTCGTCGTACAACTGGCGCCGCCGCCGCCCATGGGAGACGCCGGTGTCATAGCGACCGTTTGGCTTGACGAGCGCAAGAATGAAGAGACAAGGCTGGACAGCTATGTCGCAAAAGTGTGTGACATGCTGGCGGAGACCGGAATTTCCTACTCGCTGGAAGGAAAGTTCACCGAGATCGCGAGTGCGGGGGACCAACTGGGTGAGCGGGCGCGGTATTCTGATCTGACGGTCATGGGAGCCGGGCTGACGCTGGATCTTGATCTCAAGTCTAGGGCCATCGACGGCTGCCTGTTCAATTCCGCGCGCCCAATCCTGCTGGCACCAAGCCGCGGGAAGATTTCGTTGAAGCCGAAGAATGTCATGATTGCGTGGGACTCGAGTCTCGAAGCAGCCCTCGCGATTCGTGCTGCTCTTGATTTTATTGCTCAGGCGGAAACCGTCCATATCGTGCTCGTCGATCCAAAAGCGGACATCAGGAAGAACGGACAGGAGCCGGGTGCTGATGTCGCCCGATACCTCGCCCGTCATTCCGCGGTCGTCAACGTCTATCAACTCTCATCGATGGGACGGCCGGTCGCCGACGTTCTGCAACAGCACGCGATGGACATGTCTGCGGACATGATCGTCATGGGAGCTTACGGGCATTCAAGGATTCGCGAGCGGATTTTTGGCGGCGTCACCCGGTCGATGATCGAAGGTTCGAAGGTCCCCGTCTTCATGGTGCACTGAGACCATTTCGATAGGGGATGATAGGAGGCTGGACGGTCGGGGCGTTCAGCCTCATTTGTGGGTCGGTTCCGGCTGGGGCGAAATGACACTCTAAGACATCACTGAAGGAACTTTCCTCGTTTCAAACGTGTTTCGACGATAGCCCTTTGATAGGAAATGACATGGAACAAAGAGAACCGACGCCAGCGCAGCTCACTTTGTGGATGGCGCGTATGAAGTCTCAGCAAACTGCTGGAGCGCCTCCAGAGGAAGCCATTCATATTCTTAGAGAAATGGTCTCATCTTGGCGGGCGGTTCAAGAGCGTACCTCCGAGGTCATAGTGTATGCTAAAGAACAAGAGCCGAAGCTGAAGGCACCATGAATTAGGGTGTGCTGATGTGAATCTTAAACCGTCAAAGCGATCGACGTGGCATCGTAAACTTAACCGCAAAGAGTTCAGACTATGACGCCAGCCTACTTTGTCGGCCATGTTCGGGCGACTGTCAATCGTGCGGAATATTCCACGCCGAAACACATTCCGGCAACCATGTGAAACGTAAAAGTGATCCTTTTTGAAGTATGGCTTATGAGCCGAAGAAGGACATTGAAATGGCAGCGAAAAGACACAAGGCGGAAGAGATCGTCACGAAGTTGCGACAGGTTGACGTGCTGAATGCGCAGGGCAAATCGATGGCGGAGGCGATCCGTTCGATAGGCGTGACGGAAGTTACATATTACCGCTGGCGGGCAGAATACGGGGCGATCAGGTGAAGCGCCTGAAGGAGCTGGAGACTGAGAAAGCTCGTCTCCGCCGGGCTGCAGACGATCGAGGAGGACGGGCGGCAGCTGGCATTTGCATTTCGGCCGCGCGGCGGTGCGGGAGGCATCAGGATGCGGGCTGACTGGATCATCAATTGCACGGGTATGGAACGGGCGGGGATCGCCCACTCGCCGCTCCTTCGGCAGATGCTGGAGGACGACCTGATCTCGGCGGACAAGCTCGGCCTTGGTGTTTGCGTCAGCCGGAATGCGCAGGTTCTCAATGGGCACGGCAGCACGCAGCCCGGCCTGTTTGCCGGCGGCGCACTGACAGCGGGGCAATTCTAGGAAATAACCGCCGTTCCGGATATCCGCAACCAGGCCAGAAACGTAGCGGTGGCGGTATCGGAATATCTTCCGGGCGTCGCGGATTCGCGGCACCAATGCTGAGGGCAACCGGGAACACGAGGCAGCCTTTAACAAAACATGTGCGTTGGGAGAGTTCTGCCAGTCACGGTGTTCACATTGGCGACGGCCCAGTCGACATCAGTAATGACTTATAAACAGATCATTATTCCATCTATGATCTCTATTAATATCATTTTATTTGACGACTTTGGTAGCCTGAGATATGTAAGCGTATCATACCAAACGAAATGAACTGTTTAGGTATCACGATGAAGTCGGGATCAGAGGCTCTTCTGAAAATAGGTCAGCAGTTAAAGACGGCGCGCAAGGGCTTGGGGCTCACTCAAGAGCGGGTTGCGGATATGGCGGGCATATCGCGTCCGCGGTACCGCGAGATTGAAGCTGGAAGCAGCGCTGCTCGCACGACCACGCTGATCAACATTGGTCGCGCGCTCGGTCTCGAACTGATGCTCATTCCGCAGGCTATGGTCCTGGCGGTTGATGCTCTGCTGCAGCCAGATGGCGCCGATGATGACCTTCCTGCTTTCGTCGTAAGTCCCGATGATGATGCCAATGCCTGATGCGCCTCTCGATCCAAGATCCATATCGTCATTTGAAGTGCTGCTGAATGACCTGAAGGTCGGCACAATCGTCAGGACGCCGGGCGACTTCAATGCGTTTAGCTTCGAGGACAGCTATCGCAAGACGGGCGGCTTCCCAGTGCTCAGTCTGTCTTTCCGCGCGGCAAACGGGGGTTTGCGCAAGGACCCGAAGCCTGTCGCAAGAGCTTTGCCGGCGTTCTTTGCGAACCTTCTTCCTGAGGATAAACTTCGCGAGGCGATGGAGAAGCATCATGCAGGTAGCGTGCGAGCGGGAAATGATTTCGATTTGCTCGCTGCACTCGGGTCGGATCTGCCAGGGGCTGTCCGGGTTGTGCCGAGCCAAGGGACCGTTGCTCGTACTGAATATCTGCCAACTGCCAGGCCGAAGGCCCGGTTTTCGCTCGCGGGTGTGCAGATGAAACTTTCCGTCATCAAGAACACAGGCAAGGGTGGCGGCCTGACCATACCCTTAGGGAACGAGCAGGGCTCATATATCGCCAAGTTTCCCTCGACATCGTTTCCCGGCGTCTCGGAAAACGAACATGCCAATCTCGCCTTGGCCGAAGCGATTGGCATGGAAGTGCCAGAACACGAACTCGTCGAGCAATCAGAATTCGAAGGGATCCCTGAGGAATTCAAGACGCTGTCAGACGGAAAAGTCCTGCTCGTCAAACGCTTCGATCGCAGCACCGGAGGCAAGCGAATCCATATCGAGGATTTCGCCCAGGTGTTTGGCATCTATCCCTCACGAAAATATGAGGGTGCGGCCTATCACGATATTGCCGCCGCCCTCGGGATTGCCGTCTCATCCTCAGCCGCGCTCGAATTCGTCCGCCGACTGGCTTTGGCTGCCGTTACCGGCAATGGCGACATGCACCTCAAGAATTGGTCGCTGATCTAT
>NZ_JAGGJV010000021.1 GCF_017873135.1 Rhizobium herbae
AACTTTTGTCAATCTTGATCTTGTCGAATTTGTACCGAGCCAGCTGTGCCAAGCTGGAATACCCGGTGCCAAAGTCGTCGAGCGCGATTTGGATCCCAGCGTTGTGCAGATCGTCGATGATCGCGGCAGCCAGATCCGGATCCTCAATCAATGCATTTTCGGTGATTTCCACTTCCAGGCGTGCGGGAGAAAGTCCGGCCGCCCTTAGAATTTCCAGAATTCGTGACGTGAGCAGCCGGTCCTCCATCTGAACGGGGGACAAATTGAAGGAGAGAACGATGTCGTCCGACCACAGTTTTGCGTCTTCACAGGCCACCTTCAAGAGCTGCTGAAACAGTGTGGTAATCAAGCCTGTCTCCTCGGCGATCGATATGAAAAGTTGCGGCGAAACACTGGCGCCGTCCTCTTCCGTCCAGCGTGCGAGGGCTTCAAAGCCACAAACAGTGCCTGAGCGAAGATCGATGAGAGGTTGATAAAAGGGCTTGATGCGTCCGGCTTCAATCGCATCTCGCAGCTTGCCCTCGAGTTTGGCTCGCGCCGATACCTTCAGCTGCATGTCCTCGTGAAACAGAAAGGACGTGTTGGCACCTTTGCTCTTTGCCTCATAGAGGGCGATATCCGACTTGTGGCAAACATCCTGTGGTAAATCGCCATGCTCCGGCCAGCGGGCATATCCGATGCTTGCGCCGACCTGACACCAGATCAGGCCCACCTGGATCGGTCGGGTAACGGAATGAATGACCAAGCTGGCAAAGCGCTCTTCCTTCTCGGGCGCCAATCCCCTCGCGACGACGATGAACTCGTCGCCACCAAAACGGAAAACGCAGCCTTCGGCAGCAAATTCCGCCAGGCGTTTTGAGACCTCCCGCAACAACTGATCTCCGCCTTGATGGCCGACAAGGTCATTGACCTTCTTGAACCCGTCGAGGTCGACCGAGAAAATAGTCGCAATCGGCAGACGGTGGTCCTCGTCATCCAAGGGAGGTTGCAAAATTTCGAATTTTTCGAAGGCGTATCGATTTGGAAGCCGCGTTAAATGGTCATGCGTGGCAATCCAGTGTGCCCGTCGGCCATGTTCGTGTTGCCGCTGCATCTCTTTGCGCAGATCAAAGATCCGGAACATCGAATAGACAAAACTCGCAAGACCAACGATTGAGACGCTGAGGACGAGGACGTCGATCGCGGCGATACTCAGACGCCGGAAGGCGCTGAAGATCTGAATATGCCAGATGTACCCGACGCTCCACAGAACCAGCGCACTCGCGGTCAACGCAAGGAGTTGCTTTCCCGCTCTGCTCTCGAAAAACTCAGGCACTGAACTTTCTCCATGGCTGCGCGTCGAAACGATGAATTGTGATTGTGAAGATGCCTATAGCCTTCCTAGTCACCTCAGGGCTGCAAGCCGAATTGCCAGTTCCTGTCAGCCAAATCCCCATGCTCGCCATGCCAAGGGAAGAGAGCAAACCTCCCTCCGTCTATGCACGCACCACCGCCGCATCATCCGACGGATCGCAGCTTCTCACGCAGTCGCGTCCCGCAGCCTTCGCAGCGTAGAGCGCTTCGTCGGCAGATCCCAGTAGATCCCTCTTGCCGCGGACGCCGGCCGCATTCATCGTGGCTATTCCGACGCTCACAGTCACCCGCCCCTTTTCACTGCCGACATGCTCGATTTCCATACTCCGGACCTGGGCGCAAAGAAGTCTTGCCACTGACAGAGCAGCGGCTTTGTCACATTGGGGAATGATCACTGCGATCTCCTCGCCGCCGTATCGTGCAACGATACTGCGAGGATAGGACGCAACAATTTCGGCTACGCGATTTGCAACCCTCTTCAGACAGGCGTCGCCAACCGGATGTCCGTAGGTGTCGTTGTAGGCCTTGAACTTGTCGACATCGATCATGAGAAGGCTTGGCCCGGCGACTGTCTGCGAACTCCGAGAGACGAGGTCGTCCAGCGCTTCATCGAATGCTCTCCGATTGAGCAGTCCCGTCAGGCCGTCAGTATGTGCCATGACCTTAAGCCGCTCGTTCAAGGTACGAAGTTCCTCCTCAGTGCGCTTGCTCGTCGTTATGTCGGAAAATACGATCAAACTCCCACCTTCCTCGGTTACGCGGGTGCGCGCTTCGATCCAGCGTCCATCCGCAAGCCGCATCTGGCGGTCGCCAGGACTTAGAATTGCAGCCGCCGATCTCTCGATTATGTCGTCAATGTCCCCACCGACAGGCGCTTCCTCACCGCGTTCTATAGCGGCTCGAATGATTGCCCTCAGGCAGGTCCCGGTCGACCGCACATCAGCCGTAAGAGGAAAGAGTTCGAGGTATCGCGCATTGTTGAAGACCTGCGCTCCTTTCCGGTCGAACATGGCCAGACCATCAGCCATGCTGGCCAGCGCGTCCGCCAGATGTCGCTGGGTTTGCGCCAACTCGCTTTCCAGCCGTTTCCGGTCGGTGATCTCCCGATTGTGCGTGATCATGCCGATCGGTTTGCCATCGTCATCGTCGAAGGGTGCTTTTAACGTGGCAAGCCACGTTTCCACGCCATCCGCGCGGGTGAAGCGCTGCTCGATGAGGATGGGCTTGCCGTCGCGCAGAAGAGCCTCTTCATCCGCCCTGAAAACCCTTGCCGTTTCCTGCGGAAAGAAGTCGAAGTCGGTCTTTCCGATCAGGTTAGCAGCGGTCCCGGAACTCATCAGCGCTGCCGTCGCTGGATTGGCGGCGATAAACCGCCCCTTAAGATCCTTGGCGTTCAGACAGTCGGGAAGAGCCTCTATGATCGCGCGGTAGATACGGTTCAGGGTGGTCGCCTCCTGCCGCTTCAGCTCCTGAGAAATCGCAAAGCTTGAGATCATGGCGGAAACGAAAAGCAGCAATGCGAACGGCGCGACAACGGATGGCATGACGACCGGCCATTGATCGAAAGGCACCTTGACGAAAAATCCGGCCGTACCGCTGAAGACCACAGCGAGCGACACCACGCAGATACTCCGGCCGTCCGGAATGCCGCGGATGAACCGGTGGGCAATCAGTCCGCTCGCTGTCGCCATGAATATCAACGGCAGCGCCACGGAGAGTCCGGTTCCGCCGCTCATGACGCGGCGACCGACGGCCACGACAAAGGGAGCGGCCGCAGCGACGGGGCCGCCGAACAGGCCAGAGATCGCCAGAAGTGTGTAACGAAGATCGAGCAAGACGCCGGGATGAAACTGAAACGGCAACGACATCGCTCCGAGCGTTCCGCACGCCATGATTCCACCGAACGCTGCCGACCTTGACCGAGGCATGAAGCGCGTCACGTGTCGATGTCCGAATGTCCACAGCGATGTCGTTATGGCGACTATCGCAAGGTTGGCAGCCAGTTCATTCCAGGGGTTCATTGGTATCGCGTTCCTGACGCTGCGTTCGTCCCCGCCAAACATAGCCCTGTGGTCTGAACGAGTCGTTGAGACTGGCAGTAAAATTAGGGGCTAACTCGCGACGATTTGACAATGGATTCGACTTCGTCTCTCGCGTGCATCAGTTTTGGAGTGATTGGTTTTCGCATCACGCGCCTTACAGGCGACGATATGAAACCCATCAATCAATGTCACATGCGCGTCAGAACCGACCGAGATACAGCGGTCAAGTACTATTGCGAGAAAAGCCTCTTCAACGTCGGACTGAATTCCTCGAACGAAATTACGG
>NZ_JAGGJV010000022.1 GCF_017873135.1 Rhizobium herbae
TCATGCACGAACCCGCTTCGCGGGAGGGAGTGCGCGGCGAGTTTCGCATGATTATCTGAGGTTCTAGGCAGGCTGTTGGTGTTGCCTGACCATGACGTTCCCTTCAACGAGAGGAACGTTCAATGGCCAGCTTTCAACACGATGCCCCGACCACACCGCTCCGTCAGCGCATGCAGGAAGACATGCTGATGCGAGGGTTGGGATCCCACACTCGGCAGGACTACATCCGTCACGTCCGACGCTTCGCTACGTTTCTTGGGCGTGCCCCTGACACTGCGACGGTCGAGGACACACGACGTTTCCAGTTGCATCAGCATGAGAACGGCGTAGGTCCTGCGACGATTAACAGCACGGTTTCGGCGCTACGCTTTCTGTTCATGGTGACGCTGAAGCGGCGGGATCTGGCGCGGGCGCTGGTGATAACGCGCAATCCGCGCAAGCTACCGGATGTGCTCAGTATTGAGGAAGCTGCCCGCTTACTGGAGGCGGCACCTGGTATCAAATACAAGGCCGCCCTCGGTGTGGCCTATGGCGCGGGCTTGCGCGTCTCCGAGGTCGCCCATCTCAAGGTCGATGACATCGACTCCAAACGCATGCTGATCCGGGTTGAACAAGGCAAGGGACGCAAGGATCGCAATGCCATGCTTTCTCCGCAGCTCCTCGAACTGCTGCGGCTTTGGTGGCGCGAAGGAAAGCGGCGCGGCGTGATGCTGCCTCACGGCTGGCTGTTTCCAGGGCGTAGCCGCACCGATCCGATCTCGTCGCGGCAACTTCATCGCGCGGTTCAGGAAGCTGCCGATGTTGCCGGCATCCACAAGCGCGTCAGCCCGCATACCTTGAGGCACAGCTTTGCCACCCATCTTCTGGAGGATGGCACCGATATCCGTGTCATCCAGGTTCTGCTCGGGCATAGCAAGCTGGAGACGACGGCTCTCTATGCGAAGGTCTCCACCCGAACCATTCACGCGGTCGCCGGACCTCTTGATCGGCTGATGGCGCTGATGGAAGGCAAAACGCCCGACGGCTGAACCATGCGTACCTCGATCGAGGTCGCCGATATCTTCCGTGCCGCAGGGCCGAACTATCGGAAAGTCCATACGGGACATCTCAGCTTGAGCCAGCTCAAGGTTATGGCGGCGGTCGAGCACTGCCGCACAGCTGCACTGGGCGGACATGTCGAGGCCTGCGAGGATTGTGGAGAGTGGCGCATCGCCTACAATTCCTGCCGCAACCGGCACTGCCCGAAGTGCCAGGGCGCCGCTGCACGCACTTGGCTTGCCGAACGGGAGGCCGATCTCCTGCCCGTCGGATACTTCCACGTCGTCTTCACATTGCCAGCCGAGGTAGCCGCCATTGCCTTCCACAACAAGGCGCTGGTTTACGATCTGCTCTTTAAGGCCGCATCCGAGACGATGCTGACAATCGCTGCCGATCCGAAGCATCTCGGCGCGCGCATCGGCATCACTGCCGTCCTGCACACATGGGGATCGGCCATGACCCATCATCCCCATGTTCACATGATCGTGCCAGGTGGTGGAATCGCGCTCGATGGATCACGCTGGATATCGTCACGTCCAGCATTCCTCCTGCCGGTTCGTGTGCTCGGCAAGCTATTCCAGCGCTTGTTCCTGACACGGCTGCTCCAATTCCACGATGCCG
The DNA here is from genome assembly GCF_017873135.1 of Rhizobium herbae. GTDB lineage: Bacteria > Pseudomonadota > Alphaproteobacteria > Rhizobiales > Rhizobiaceae > Pararhizobium > Pararhizobium herbae. The sequence goes on from NZ_JAGGJV010000022.1 coordinate 1,660, forward strand.
GGCGGCTCGCCTTCTTCGGTTCGGCTACGCCTCTGGCTGATCGCCGGGCATTTGTAAGATACCTGTCGCCAGTCCGCAGGAAGCGCTGGATCGTCTATGCCAAGCCGCCCTTTGCGGGGCCGGAAGCAGTGCTTGCCTATCTGTCGCGCTACACGCACCGGGTCGCCATCTCGAACAGTCGCCTGATCGCGTTCGACGAAACGGGCGTCACCTTCCGCTACAAGGATTACCGCCGTGACGGCTGCGATCGGCAGCAGGTCATGACGCTCGCGCTCGACGAGTTCATCCGCCGTTTCCTGCTCCATGTCTTGCCGCGTGGCTTCCACCGCATCCGGCATTACGGCCTGCTCGCCGGCGGTTATCGAAAGATGAGCATCGCTCGTGCCCGTGAGCTCCTCAACGCTGCCCCGCCGCCCCCTGATGAGGCGGACGACCAACCGACCGACATCCGGCCGCCATGCCCATGCTGCGGTGGACGCATGGTCGTCATCGAAGTGCTCAAGCGCTGGCGGCAACCACGTGGACCACCAGACGAGGCAACAACGAACCGGGAGAGTGCGTCATGACCCGGCATGGCCGATCCACACATATGGTCTACTCACAGCAGAGCAGGCTAACGGGACGGCCTGCGCCAGCACCCATGATGAGGGCGTCCAGCACGACGAACATGTTTCCACTCACCTGGAAAGCCTTCGCAACCCCACTGGAAACCATCTCTGGGGACCCGCCCGGACTGACAATGGTCGTGGCGATCGCCCGACCGCCAGAGGCTCCAATCCAGAAAACCCCATAGCTCAGCAAGTGCAGACCGCGGGTTCCTGCATGAAAGGCTTTCGTACGCCTGACGGCACCCGAAACCCTCCACCAT
>NZ_JAGGJV010000023.1 GCF_017873135.1 Rhizobium herbae
CAATCGTAGCTGCTGAGCCGGAACCAATGGAATACGTTCGCGTTTGCGACGCTTTCGGCACTGGCTACTTCTACATCCCGGGCACGGAAACCTGCTTGAAGATCGGCGGCTTCGTCCGTTTCCAGACCAACTTCGGTCCTGATCGTTCGGGTACGTCTGACTGGGATACGTTCACACGTGGCCAGCTGCAGTTCGACGCCAAGAACGACACCGAACTTGGCACGCTCGAAAGCACGATCGTTCTGCAGACCAACGCAGACAACACCGGCGACGGTGGCTCGACATTCCTTGACACGGCTTCGTTCGCGATCGCTGGCTTCAAGTTCGGCTACTACTACAGCTGGTGGGACGACGGCATTGCCGGCGAAACCGACGCGCTTGCAACCAACACCCTGTTCAACTCGATCTCGTACACCTACGATGGCGGCGCATTCAAGGCTGGCATTTCGGTTGACGAAATTGAAGGCGTCAGCGGCCCGGTTCGTGATGCTCCGCTGCCGCAGTTCCCGAACTCCTTCAATGCTCATGACAATGGCGTTGGCGTTGCTGCCATGATCTCCGGTTCTGTTGGTGGCGTCACTGCTACCCTGCTCGGCGGTTATGACACCGAGCGCGAAGAAGGCGCGATCCGTGCGATCCTGTCTGCTGAGCTCGGCGCTGGCACGTTCAGCCTGGCTGGTGTCTACGCAACGGACCCGAACGCTTACTACAACGAATCCGAATGGACCGTTGCAGCATCGTATGAGTTCAAGGCAACCGACAAGCTGACGATCACTCCGGCCGCTCAGTACTTCGGCGATTTCGCCTTCATCAACGGTGTTGACGCTTGGCGTGTTGGCCTGACGGCTGGCTACCAGATCACGGACGGCCTCAAGGCTCTCGCGACTGTTCAGTACCAGGACGTAGACGACTCTGCTGCGTTCGCAGTCGGCGGCGACGAAACCACTGGTTTTCTCCGCCTGCAGCGCGACTTCTAATCTGATCGTCTGATCGGATTACCAATTGCCCGCAACCTTTTTTTAGAGGTTGCGGGCTCTTGCATTCTAAGGGTTGCCGATGTTTGAGACATCAGCGCAGCTTGCAAATTGACGTTGAATGCGAAGCAAGGCAGTCTTGCAGCACCTGGTGAAGAGGTGCGCATGAGCCGTGCGAGAGACAAAGCAGGCGACACCGCCGACTTTGAAAGCGCTGGTATTGGAGCCTATAGCCTCCATTATCAATTCGCTGTCGGCCGCTCCGCCAAATCAGTCGAAAGCGTTTCTCTGAAGTCGCTTTTTGAGCGATACGGGGATCTGCTCTGGGAGCCAGGGTCTCATAAATACAATGTGACGGCCTTCATACACGAGCTCCATACACTGCTGGTTGCGCCTGAGTTCTCGGTATTCACCGACGAAATGCTAGACAGCCTGATCGCCTCCTTAAGAAAACGCGGCAACAGTAATGCGACCATCAATCGAAAGATGGCCGCACTCAGCAAACTGTTGCGGAAGGCGTTCAAGATGGGTGACGTGCACAGTTTACCCGAGTTCCGGCGGCAGAAGGAGAAGTCCGGTCGTATACGCTTCCTCGAATATGACGAGGAAGATCGGCTTTTTGCGGCGATCGAGCAGCATTCGGAACTCTACCATCGGTTTTGTATCTTCTTGGTTGATACGGGCGCCCGACTCGGTGAAGCTATCAGTCTGCGGTGGAACGATATCAACGACGACCGCGTAACATTCTGGGTGACCAAATCAGGAAAGAGCCGGTCGGTCCCGCTAACTTCTCGTGCCGTGACTGCGGTTGCTCGACGACCAGAGCAGATCGGTCCATTCGTCAGTATCGATCAGCAGCAATTCCGTGCCGTCTGGAACCAAGCCAAATTGGAAATTGGGTTGGCAACCGACAGCGACGTTGTTCCACACGTGCTTCGACACACATGCGCTTCGAGGCTCGTCAGGGGCGGCATCGACATCCGCCGTGTCCAGATGTGGCTTGGTCATCAAACCCTCCAGATGACAATGCGATACGCGCACCTGGCTTCCCACGATCTCGACGTCTGCGTTCCGATACTGGAGAGGCACAAATAGCCACAGAAGCTGATTAGCTGTTGGCCTTCCCGAAACTGGTCGGGGTTGTGAAGGGGAGGCCAATAGCGCTTGGTGAGGTATTTCTGACTG
>NZ_JAGGJV010000024.1 GCF_017873135.1 Rhizobium herbae
CATCAGCAGCCGTTGGTCGAACTGACCTTCTTGCTCGAGCATAAACCTCGCTGCGTCTCTTGGGCTCCAAGCCTTCTTATATGCTCGCACCGAGGTCAGCGCATCGTAGACGTCGCAAATCGAGGAAATACGCACCGGAATGCTGATTTCTTCGCCCGAAAGGCCCTTTGGGTAGCCCCGGCCGTCAATTCTTTCGTGATGGTGGAGGCAGATGTCGAGGTTAACACTCGACACGTCACCTTGCCGGACGAGCAACTGGTAGCCATGAGAAGGATGCAAGCGGACCAGGCTCATTTCGCGCTCATCGAGTGGGCCTGTCTTGTTCAGGACCTTCGGTGGAATCCGCATTTTGCCGATGTCATGAAGAAGCCCACCCATCCCCACATCATAAGCCGTCTCTTCATTCAGATCGACCGCGCGCGCCAAATGAACCGTTAGCGCGCTTACAGCGATAGAATGGAGAAATGTATACTCGTCCTTAGATTTGAGACGGGTGACTTCTATCAACGCTTTTGAGCTGCTGCTCATGCATCTGGCAATGTGCTCAACGGCTTGCGCGGCGTACGAAATCGGTATGATACCTCCTAGCCTGGCACTGTCGAACATTTCTCTGATCATCGGCTTTGTCTGTTCAATTGTCTGCAAGGCACGTTTCAGTTCGGCATTTTCGCGGGGGGATGAAGATGCTCTTCTTTCCGAAGGAGAGGGGGGTGTGACGTCCAGCCCTTTGGCCGTATTGATGATGACGGTGCTGACGTTGCTGGATTTCAGTTTTTCGACATCCGTGGCGCGATCGAGACGGAATTGCCTACGCCAGAACGGATGATCGATCCATGCCCCCTCGATCGCCTCGATAAACATTCCTAGGCGGACATGAGTGGACTTAATACGCTTGAGCATCGTCAGCGACTACTTCGCATAAGTTGATAGGGATCCGAGCCAATAAATCATACTTAAACGACCGACAATGACAAGGCGAAGGGGTTTCCTTCCGATATCGATGGTTACGTAAGCCTTGACACGGCCTCTAAAGACGCCGGCTTGGGTAATCGAGATTGAAGCATCGATTGGCGGCCCTGCACTGAATGCCCGTAATTTCGTTCGAGGAATTCAGTCCGACGTTGAAGAGGCTTTTCTCGCAATAGTACTTGACCGCTGTATCTCGGTCGGTTCTGACGCGCATG
>NZ_JAGGJV010000025.1 GCF_017873135.1 Rhizobium herbae
ATGGCAAAGAGCAAATTTGAGCGCAACAAGCCGCACGTTAACATTGGCACGATCGGCCACGTCGACCATGGCAAGACGTCGCTGACGGCAGCGATCACGAAGTATTTCGGCGAATACAAGGCGTACGACCAGATCGACGCTGCTCCGGAAGAAAAGGCCCGCGGCATCACCATCTCGACGGCACACGTCGAATACGAGACGGCCAACCGTCACTATGCCCACGTCGACTGCCCCGGCCACGCCGACTACGTCAAGAACATGATCACCGGTGCTGCGCAGATGGACGGCGCGATCCTGGTGTGCTCGGCTGCCGACGGCCCGATGCCGCAGACCCGCGAGCACATCCTGCTTGCCCGTCAGGTCGGCGTTCCGGCGATCGTGGTGTTTTTGAACAAGGTCGACCAGGTTGACGACGCCGAGCTTCTCGAGCTCGTCGAGCTGGAAGTGCGCGAACTGTTGTCGATGTACGACTTCCCGGGCGACGACATCCCGATCATCAAGGGTTCGGCACTGGCTGCGCTTGAAGATTCGGACAAGAAGATCGGCGAAGATTCGATCCGCGAGCTGATGGCTGCTGTCGACGCCTACATCCCGACGCCTGAGCGTCCGATCAACCTGCCGTTCCTGCTGCCGATCGAAGACGTGTTCTCGATCTCCGGCCGTGGCACGGTCGTGACCGGCCGCGTCGAGCGTGGCATCGTCAAGGTTGGCGAAGAAGTCGAGATCGTCGGCATCCGCGCCACCACGAAGACGACGGTGACCGGCGTTGAAATGTTCCGCAAGCTGCTCGACCAGGGCCAGGCCGGCGACAACATCGGCGCGCTGATCCGCGGCGTCACCCGTGACGGCGTCGAGCGTGGCCAGATCCTGTGCAAGCCGGGTTCGGTCAAGCCGCACAAGAAGTTCATGGCCGAAGCCTACATCCTGACGAAGGAAGAAGGCGGCCGTCATACGCCGTTCTTCACCAACTACCGTCCGCAGTTCTACTTCCGCACGACGGACGTGACCGGCATCGTGTCGCTTCCTGAAGGCACGGAAATGGTCATGCCTGGCGACAACGTCACGGTCTCCGTCGAGCTGATCGTTCCGATCGCGATGGAAGAAAAGCTGCGCTTCGCCATCCGCGAAGGCGGCCGCACCGTCGGCGCCGGCATCGTCGC